>CCNA01000061.1 GCA_000824805.1 Mesorhizobium sp. SOD10 | reverse complement strand
AAACCAACACACAGGATCCTCGGGACAAGCCCGAGGATGGCGAAGGGATAGGCCTCTGCGCCAATCTCCAGCGTTCGCGACCGCCGCCAAACGACGGCGCACCGTCAGGACATCGTGTCGAGCTTGCGCTGCATAGCCGCGATCTGCGCCTTCAATTCCTGCAGGTCGTCGGATTTCTCTTCCTTCTTCGGCGGCTCGGCCGGCGCCGCGGCATTGCCGCCGGCGGACGGGAACGGCGTGAACATGCGCATGGCGTTCTGGAACATCTCGACATTGCGGCGCGTCTGTTCCTCGAGCGCCTTCATCGGCGTCTTCATCATGTCCATCGGCGTCTTGCCGAAGGCGCCTTTGAGCTGCTCGCGGAACCGCTCCTGTTCCTTGGAGAAGGCGATCATCGACTGTTCGAGGAAGCTCGGCACGATCATCTGCATCTGATCGCCGTAGAAGGAGATGAGCTGGCGCAGGAACGGGATCGGCAGCATGTTCTGCCCATCCTTGTTTTCCAGCTCGAAGATGATCTGCGTCAGCACCGGATGGGTGATGTCGTCGCCCGTCTTTGCGTCCTGGACCGTGAACTCCTCGCCCTTCTTGACCATCTCGGCCAGGTCCTCGAGCGTCACATAGGTGCTGGTGCCGGTGTTGTAGAGCCGGCGATTGGCATACTTCTTGATGACGATCGGGTCGTCTTTTGCGGCCATCCGTATCCTCCCCAGGACACCGGCACCTTCAGGAGTAAGCGGCCGGTAACGATTGCGCCCTTAACGAGGATAAGCGCAAAAGCGTCACAATTCCAAGCGGTTTGTGCACTGCGGCATCATTTAATGCTGCGCAGCCATTGCAAAATCCGCCGCATGGCCGACGTCACGTTACCGCGACTGACGCGCGCTCGGCTTGCCGCGCATGACGGCCATGCCCATTTCCGGTTTGACTCAAGGGTTCGAACGGGCAAGAAAGTCCTGAAGCGATCCCGAAAATACGACACCTCGAAGCCTGGAGAAGAAAATGTCCGCTTCCAATTCAATCGTCGTCGCCAGCGCCGCCCGCACCGCGGTCGGCTCCTTCAACGGCAGTTTCGCCGCCACGCCGGCGCATGAGCTCGGCGCCGTCGTCATAAGGGAACTGCTTGCGCGGGCGAATGTCGAGGCGGCGGAAGTAGACGAGGTCATCCTCGGTCAGGTGTTGACCGCCGCTCAAGGGCAGAACCCCGCCCGCCAGGCCTCGATCAATGCCGGCCTGCCGAAGGAGACCACCGCATGGGGCCTCAACCAGGTTTGCGGCTCGGGCCTGCGCGCGATCGCGCTCGGCATGCAGCAGATCGCCACCGGCGACGCCAAGGTGATCGTCGCCGGCGGCCAGGAATCGATGTCGCTGTCGCCGCACGCCGAGCATCTGCGCGCCGGCGTCAAGATGGGCGACTACAAGATGATCGACACCATGATCAAGGATGGCCTGTGGGACGCCTTCAACGGCTACCATATGGGCAACACCGCCGAGAACGTCGCCCGCCAGTTCCAGATCACCCGCGAAACCCAGGACGAGTTCGCGCTGGCATCGCAGAACAAGGCGGAGGCCGCGCAGAAGGCCGGCAGGTTCAAGGACGAGATCGTCGCCGTCACCATCAACGGCAAGAAGGGCGACACCATCGTCGACCAGGACGAGTATATCCGTCACGGCGCGACGCTCGACGCGATGACCAAGCTGAAGCCCGCCTTCGACAAGGACGGCACGGTCACCGCCGCCAATGCGTCCGGCATCAATGACGGCGCCGCCGGCGCGCTGCTGATGACCGAGGTCGAGGCTGCAAGGCGCGGCATCACCCCGCTGGTGCGCATCGCCTCCTGGGCGACCGCCGGCGTCGATCCCTCGATCATGGGCACGGGGCCCATCCCCGCTTCGAAGCGGGCGCTGGAAAAGGCCGGCTGGTCGGTCAAGGATCTCGATCTCGTCGAGGCCAACGAGGCCTTCGCCGCGCAGGCCTGCGCCGTCAATCAGGGCATGGGCTGGGACCCCTCGATCGTCAACGTCAATGGCGGCGCCATCGCCATCGGCCACCCGATCGGCGCTTCGGGCGCCCGCATCTTCAACACGCTGGTCTACGAGATGCGCCGCCGCGGCGCCAGGAAGGGCCTCGCTACGCTGTGCATCGGCGGCGGCATGGGCGTCGCGATGTGCGTCGAAGCGCTGTGAGTTCAGCGAATAGGGAATAGCGAATAGGGGAAGAAAAGCGTCGCGCCGCGGGACATCAGATCCCTACTCGCTATTCGCTACTCCCTATTCGCTCAGCCGATTTTAAAGGGAGGACCACATGAGCAAGGTAGCAATTGTCACGGGCGGATCGCGCGGCATTGGTGGCGCGATATCGGTCGCCTTGAAGAACGCCGGCTATTCGGTCGCGGCCAACTATGCCGGCAATGACGAGGCGGCCCAGAAATTCAAGGCCGAGACCGGCATCCCGGTTTATAAATGGTCCGTCGCCGACTACGAGGCCTGCGCCGCCGGCATCAAGCAGGTCGAAGCCGATCTCGGTCCGGTCGGAGTGCTGGTCAACAATGCCGGCATCACCCGCGACGCCATGTTCCACAAGATGACGCCCGCGCAGTGGAAGGACGTGATCGACACCAATCTCTCCGGCGTCTTCAACATGACGCATCCTTTGTGGAGCGGCATGCGCGACCGCAAGTTCGGCCGCGTCATCACCATCTCCTCGATCAACGGCCAGAAGGGCCAGGCCGGCCAGGCCAACTACTCCGCCGCCAAGGCCGGCGACATCGGCTTCTCCAAGGCCCTCGCCCAGGAAGGCGCCCGCGCCGGCATCACCGTCAACGTCATCTGTCCGGGCTATATCGCCACCGACATGGTCAAGGCGATCGACGAGAAAGTGCTCAGCGAGCGCATCATCCCGCAGATCCCGGTCGGCCGCCTCGGCGAGCCGGAAGAGATCGCGCGCTGCGTCGTCTTCCTGGCTTCCGACGAGGCCGGCTTCATCACCGGCTCGACCATCACCGCCAACGGCGGCCAGTATTTCGCCTGACACCCCGGTACTTCGCTCGGCATCATTTGTCGCCAGGGCGGCCCCGGCACCGGAGCCGCCTTTTTTTGTCCGCCGGCCGGGCCGGCGTGACACCTTGCCTCAATTCGGGACGCAAAAGTTAACAGCCGCTGCACTTCTTGTGCGCAAGTGTCCACACAAGCTGTGAATTGTCGGTGGGCGAGCTGTGGATAACACCATATCTAGGGGTGAACAAACCGGGAAAACCGTCGGATCGCTGATTCGTCGCCGATTCGTTCCGGCTTTGGCCGAAAAGTTAACGGCGAGCGGCCCAAGCACCGCTGAAATCGTAAAAAGCGATTAGGAAAGTTCAACAATTTCATAAGCTTGACCAAGGACCCCAAGCCGGCCGCGACCGGTCACCGGCAAAGGTTAACGACGGCCTGGTTCCAGCGGAGGCGAAGCATGAAATGGGCCAATCTCTCCGATTCAGCATGTGGTGAGACTCATCGTCAAAAAATCCACATATAGCCGTGAACAAAACCTGAATCAGAACGAGTCAGCGATTCGTCGCCGATTCGTTCCAGACTCGTTCCAGCCGTTAACGGCAGCCGATTTTGACGGGGCTGCCGCTTCCAGCCTGCCCCCAGAAGAACATTCCGCTTTCGCTCGGCGCCCTAAATCCCTATGTGTCGGCTGTCACACGCGGCGGCGCCGCCGCGCCTCCGACCAGAAGCGGCAGAAAGTCTTATTTCCGAGCCGATGAACATCCAGCCGAAACACTCCCAGCCGCTGATCCTTTCGGGCCGCGACGTGACGGCCGTGCTAGGCCCCACCAACACCGGCAAGACCCATCTCGCCATAGAGCGCATGGTCGCGCACGAAACCGGTATCATCGGCCTGCCACTGAGGCTGCTTGCCCGCGAGGTCTATGCGCGCGTCTGCGAGAAGGTCGGCGCCCACAAGGTGGCGCTGATCACCGGCGAGGAGAAGATCGTGCCTGCCGGCGCGAAATATTCGGTCTGCACGGTCGAGGCGATGCCGCGCGAGACCGACGCCGCCTTCGTTGCCATCGACGAAGTGCAGCTCGCCGGCGATCTCGAGCGCGGCCATATCTTCACCGACCGCATTCTGCATCTGCGCGGCCGCCAGGAGACGCTGCTTCTGGGCGCGGCCACCATGCACGGCATCCTGCAGAAACTGCTGAAGGGCGTATCCGTGGTCACGCGGCCGCGCCTGTCGCACCTTGCCTATGCCGGCTCGAAGAAGCTGACCCGGCTGCCGCGGCGCACGGCGATCGTCGCCTTCTCGGCCGACGAGGTCTACGCCATCGCCGAACTGATCCGCCGCCAGCAGGGGGGTGCCGCCGTCGTGCTCGGCGCGCTTTCGCCGCGCACCCGCAACGCGCAGGTCGAGATATTCCAGTCCGGCGATGTCGACTATCTGATTGCTACCGACGCCATCGGCATGGGTCTGAACCTCGACCTCGATCACGTCGCTTTCGCCCAGAACCGCAAGTTCGACGGTTATCAATACCGCAACCTGACCGCCGCCGAGCTCGGCCAGATCGCCGGCCGCGCCGGCCGGCATCTGCGCGACGGCACGTTCGGCGTCACCGGCCAGGTCGACCCGTTCGACGAGGATCTGGTGCAGAAGATCGAGGCGCATGATTTCGATCCGGTGAAGGTGCTGCAATGGCGCACCGCCGATTTCGACTTTTCCAGCCTCGATGCGCTGAAGCGCTCGATCGAGGCCAGCGCGCCGGTCGAAGGCCTGACCCGCGCGCTTCCGGCGGTGGACGCGCAGGCCCTGGAGCATCTGTCGCGCGATAGCGACATCCGCGCTTTGGCCACCGGCAAGGAGCGGGTGGCGCTGCTTTGGGAAGCCTGCGCGCTGCCCGACTATCGTAAGATCGCGCCCGCGCAGCATGCCGACCTCATCGCCTCCATCTATATGGACCTTGCGCGCCATGGCCATGTTGATGAGAATTACATGGCCGAGCAGGTGCGGCGCGCCGACACGACGGACGGCGACATCGACACGCTCTCGCACCGGATCGCGCAGATCCGCACCTGGACTTTCGTCTCCAACCGCCCGGGCTGGCTGGCCGATCAGCTACACTGGCAGGAAAAGACGCGCGAAATCGAAGACAGATTGTCGGATGCGCTGCATGAGCGGTTGACGAAACGCTTCGTAGACCGCAGGACTTCCGTCCTCATGCGGCGCCTTAGAGAAAATACCATGCCTGAAGCCGAAATCAGCCCTACCGGAACCGTCCTCGTCGAAGGCCATCATGTCGGCGAGTTGCAAGGGTTCCGCTTCACCGCCGACCAGAGCGCCGGCGGCGAGGACGCCAAGGCGGTGCGCACCGCCGCCCAGAAGGCGCTCGCGGCCGAGTTCGACGCGCGCGCCGAACGCTTTGCCGCTTGCGCCAATGGCGACCTGGCGCTGGGCTCGGACGGCGTGCTGCGCTGGATCGGCGCGCCGATCGGCACGCTGGTCGCCGGCGACGAGGCGCTGAAACCGCGCCTGGTGCTACTTGCCGACGAGCAGCTGACCGGCCCTGCCCGCGACAAGGTCGCGGCGCGCGCCGAGCGTTTCGTCAATTTCCAGATCGAGTCGCTTTTGAAGCCGCTGGTGGACCTGAAGAATGCCGACCAGATCACCGGCATAGCGCGCGGCATCGCCTTCCAGCTGGTCGAGCATTTCGGCCTGATCAACCGCCGCGACATCGCGGAAGAGATGAAGTCGCTCGACCAGGAAGGCCGCGCGGCGCTCCGCCGCCTGGGCGTGCGCTTCGGTGCCTACCACGTCTTCGTGCCGGCGCTGATCAAGCCGGCTCCGGCGGGACTGGTGACGCTGCTTTGGGCGTTGAAGAACGACGGCAAGGACAAGCCGGGCTTCGGCGACGTTGTGCATGCGCTGGCCTCGGGCCGCACCTCGGTGGTCATCGACCCAGCCTTTGACAAGACCTTCTACAAGCTCGCCGGCTACCGCAATCTCGGCCGTCGCGCCGTGCGCGTCGACATACTCGAGCGGCTTGCCGACTTCATCCGCCCGGCGACCAACTGGAAGCCCGGCCTCGGCCAGCGTCCGGACGGCGCCTATGATGGCCACGCCTTCATGGTGACGCCGCCGATGATGTCGATCCTCGGCGCCACGGCCGACGACATGGAGGAGATCCTGAAAGGCCTCGGCTATCGCTCGGAGGCCAAGCCGGCCGCCGAGGTGAAAGCGAAGCTCGACGCGCTCGACGCCGCCGCACGCGAAGCGGCCGCGGCCAAGCTCGCTGCCGAAGAAGCGGCGCGCGCCGCGCAGGCGATAGAGGCGCAGGCTGCGGCAACGGACGCGGTCGCGGAGGCAACGGCGGAAAGCTCGGAGCCGGCAACCGCCCAAGCTGCGGCTGAAGCCGTCGCGGAAGTTCCGGCCGAAGCGAGCGCGGAAGTAGCAGCGGAACCTGCCGTTGAAGAGCCGGCAGAAGTTGCGGCCGAGGTCGCGGAAGAGGTTCCCACTGTGGAGGCCTCTGCTGCAGCGGCTGCAGTGCTTGAGTCGGCCGAAGGCGCCGACGCCCTTACCTCCTCCTCGATGGGGGAGGTAGCGGCGCGAAGCGACGCGGGTGGGGGTGATGGCGCCGGCGACGCAGACGGCACCAATACCGCCGACGCTCCCCGCGAGGGGGAGGGTAGGGCCGGCGAAGCCCCGGCCGAGGCTGCAGAACCGAAGCCTGTCCTTCTGTGGCGCCAGGCGCGTTTCGATCACCAGCGCCCGCGCCATCGCCAGGACAACCGCCGCGACAATCGTCAGCGCGGTGGCCAGCCCGCACGCGAGGCAGGCGCCGGCGGCCAGCCCGGGGACAAGCCGGCGCATGAAGGCCGCCGCAATGGCGCCGGCAAGCCGCGCTTCGACCACTCGAAGTTCAAGCTGAGGCCGGATGCAGGCGACCGGCGCGAAGGCAGGCCGCAGGGCGAGCGCCCCGAAGGGGGCCGCCGCGAGGGCCGGCCCGACTGGAAGGGCAACAGGCAGGAGGGCAAGGGCAACGCTCCTGGCGGCAAGCCGGCTTTCCAGGGCAAGCCGCGCGAAGAACGCCCGCAGCGCTTCGACCCGGACTCGCCTTTCGCCAAGCTCGCCGCCTTGCGCGACCAGCTGAAGAAATAGGCTAGAGCATGATCCCGAAAAGTGGGAACCGGTTTTCGGGCGAGATCATGCTCCATCAAAGAGCCAGCATGATCCCGAGCCGAAGGACCGCATCAGCGAAAAGTGGGACCCGGTTTTCGGATAAGATCATGCTCCAACAAAGCTAGCGCGATGGTTGGAGAAGGCCGCCAGCGCATCGACAAATGGCTGTTCTTCTCGCGCGCGGTGAAATCGCGCTCGCTGGCGGCGAAGGTGGTCGTCGCCGGGCGCGTGCGCATCAATCGCGACAAAGCAGCGCAGGCCTCGGATCTGGTCAAGCCCGGCGACGTGCTCACCATCACGCTCGAGGGCCGTATTCTGGTCTGGAAGGTGGTGAGTTGCGGCACGCGACGCGGCCCGGCCGACGAGGCGCGGCTGCTCTACGAGGACATGTCGCCGGCGCCGACGCCCAAAGGCGGGGCGGTTCCGGACGCCATTCCGGCGCTGCGCGAGGCCGGCAGCGGCCGCCCGACCAAACGCGAGCGGCGGCAGACGGACAGTCTGCTCGGCGACGATTAAGACAGAACCGGCCCAGGGCGCGCGGCCGGAGAAATTCCAGAGACGCGCAGCGGTCAGGCTCAGTGACCTCGATCTGCCCTTCCAGCCGGAATTCCATTCCAGCCCTCCGACTCCGCCGGCAATCCCTGCCCTTGCATGCGGCGGGCAAAGGCGTTACCTCAGCCAAAAAGCCCAACAAAATGGGACGTTCCGGAGCCTGCAATGACCTATGTCGTGACCGATAATTGCATCAAATGCAAATATATGGACTGCATCGAGGTCTGTCCGGTCGACTGTTTCTACGAGGGCGAGAACATGCTCGTCATCCATCCCGACGAGTGCATCGACTGCGGCGTGTGCGAGCCCGAATGCCCCGCCGACGCGATCAAGCCGGACACCGAGGGCGGTCTCGACAAATGGTTGCAGGTCAATGCCGAATATGCCGAGAAATGGCCCAACATCACCGCCAAGAAAGAGCCGCCGGCGGACGCCAAGACCTTTGACGGCGAGACCGGAAAGTTCGAGAAATATTTTTCGGCGGAGCCCGGCGAAGGCGATTGACATAAGACTGGCAATGTCGGCATGACGCGGCGTAACCTAGCCGATGCAGTTACTGCCTTGACAGGCAGCGCTGCCGCTTGGCGTTAGCGAATGCAGCAAAACCTTGATTCTTCCGACTTTTTGTGTTACATCAACGAAACATGCCGGTGACACAACGTCGATTTATGGCGCTAACGCCCCAAATCACTGAAAGGTGAGCTTTTAGATCCGGACCAGAGCGATCTGGGGCAGGCAGTCGCATTTGTGCGGTTTGCCGGTCCCTGCTTTTCCGGTGGGTTCATTCTGTTGCGCGGCTAAACGGTCGGCTATTGCCGATCGTATCGGTTTGGGCCGGCATGATGCCGGCGGCACAACTAAGGAGTTCAGGGCGTAATGGCAACAATCACCCCGCAGAAGAAGTCCACCGCGGCCCGCCAGGGGTTCAAGACCGGTGAGTTCATTGTCTACCCGGCGCATGGCGTCGGCCAGATCGTGGCGATCGAAGAGCAAGAAGTTGCGGGTCACAAGCTGGAACTGTTCGTCATCGACTTCCAGAAGGACAAGATGCGGCTCAAGGTTCCGGTCGCCAAGGCGACCTCGATCGGCATGCGCAAGCTGTCGGAAGAGGATTATGTCGACCGCGCGCTCAAGGTCGTGCAGGGTCGCGCCCGCATCAAGCGCACCATGTGGTCGCGCCGCGCCCAGGAATATGACGCCAAGATCAATTCCGGCGACCTGATCTCGATCTCGGAAGTCGTGCGCGACCTCTACCGCGCCGATAACCAGCCGGAGCAGTCCTATTCCGAGCGTCAGCTTTATGAAGCCGCGCTCGACCGCATGGCCCGCGAGATCGCCGCGGTGAACCGCATGTCGGAGACCGAGGCGGTGCGCCTGATCGAGGTCAACCTCAACAAGGGTCCGAAGCGCGGTGCCAAGGCCGACAACGAGGAAGCCGAACAGGAAGAAGCCGCCTGAGCTTTTCCGGTTTTGGAGTTACGAAAAACCCGGCCTCGCGCCGGGTTTTTTGCTTTTGAGGCTTTACCGCACCCCTCGGCATAGGGCGCTCCCACTCCGTCCCGGCTTCGCCGAGCCACCTCTCTCCCCCCATTCGTGGAGGGAGAGGAAATGCCAATCGTGAAGGGTCGCAGCCCTGAAAAAGCTTGGGTTTCCTCTCCCCCATAAACATGGGGAGAGAGGTGGCCGTGCAGCGGCCGGAGTGGGGGGCTGGCGCCGCCCTATGCGATTGCCTTGCCCAACAAAGCGGAAAGTCGGAGGCTCAGCCGCCCCCTTCCTTCTGCGCCTCTTCCTGCCTGAGCGAGGCGATGAAGCGCTTGGTCCGCTCGCGCTCCGGATTGTCGAAGACGACCGAGGCCCGTCCCTTCTCGACGATCGAGCCGGCATCGAGGAAGACGACCTCCTGCGCGATCTTGGAGGCGAGCCTCAGATCATGCGTGGCCATCACCATCGTCGTGCCTTCGCGGGCCAACTGCCCGAGCACGTCGACCACTTCCTGCGCCAGTTCCGGATCGAGCGCCGAGGTCGGCTCGTCGCAGAGCAGCACACGCGGCGACGGCGCCAGCGCCCGGGCAATCGCCACGCGCTGCTGCTGGCCGCCAGACAGCGTCGCCGGCCAGGCGTCGGCCTTATGCGCCATGCCGACCTTTTCGAGCAGCGCCATCGCCCGCTCGCGCGCCCGCGGCTCGGGCCATTTCAGCACCGTCACCAGCCCTTCCATGACATTCTCGATCGCCGTGCGATGCGGGAAGAGCTGGAAATTCTGGAACACCATGCCGGTCTGCAGGCGGATGCGCTGGATGTCCTTGGCCGGCACCTTGACGCCGGGATGGAAGGCAAGCGTCTCGTCGCCGATGCGCAAGGAACCGGAGGTCGGAATCTCCAGCAGGTTGATGCAGCGCAAGAGCGTGCTTTTGCCGCCGCCCGAAGGGCCGACCAGCGCCGTCACGCTGCCCTCGTCCAGGCTGACGGTGACGCCCTTCAGCACCAGATTGTCGCCGAAGCGCTTTTCGATGTCGGTGAGGCCGATCATGCGTTGGCCTCCAGAAAGCCGCCATAGCGGTTGAGCCGCACCTCGAGCCGCGCCTGCAGCGCCGACAGCACCGAGCTCATCACGAGATAGAGCGCCGCCGCCTCGACATAGAGGATCAGCGGCTCATAGGTGGTGGCGACGATGCGCTGCGCGGCCTGGAACATCTCGGGCACCGTTATCGCTGCCGCGAGCGAGGTGTCCTTGACCAGCGAGATGAAGGTGTTCGAAAGCGGCGGCACCGCGACGCGGCCCGCCTGCGGAAGGATGGTGCGCCGCATCGCCTGGCTCCAGGTCATCCCGATCGAATAGGACGCCTCCCACTGGCCCTTCGGCACCGAGCCGATGACGGCGCGGATGATCTCCGACGTATAAGCGCCGATGTTGAGCGTGAAGCCGATCAGCGCCGCGGGGAAGGCATCGAGCAGGATGCCGACCGAGGGCAGGCCGTAGAAGATTAGGAAGAGCTGCACCAGAAGCGGCGTGCCGCGAAAGATCCAGACATAGAAGCGCACCAGCGCGACGAGCGGCTTCGGGCCAAACAGTCGGATCAGCGCCGTCACCAGCCCGGCGATCAGCCCGAGCGCGAAGGACAAAAGCGTCAGCGGCACGGTGAAGATCAGCGCCGCCCATAAAAGCGTCGGCAACGATTCCAGCATCAATTGCAGCCAGTGCGGCACCGAGCGCTTCTCCCTTCCAGATACGGCGGCGCGTTCCCCCGTATGGGCCGACTATCATGCAAGAGCCGTGGGGCCGTCAAAGACGCCCCCGACGAATGTCGTGCAAAAGGCGGGCCGCCTTGGACGGCCCGCCGGTTTTCAAGCAAAAGGACGATTGCCTTACTTCGAAACGTCCTGGCCGAAATACTTGTCGGCGATCTTCTGATAGGTGCCGTCGGCCTTGATATCGGCTAGCGCCTTGTTGATGGCAGCGACAAGCTCCGGATCGCCCTTACGCACGATGACGCCGGAATAATCGGCATTCTCTTCCTGCGCGGCGATCTTCACATTGGCGTCCGGCTTGTGCTTCTTGAAGTCGAGGAAGGACAGGCTGTCGTTGATGGTGGCGTCGGCGCGGCCGGTGAGCAGAAGCTGGATCGACTGGTCGAAGCCGTCGGTGCCGACGAGCTCGGCGCCGTTCTTCTCGGCGAGCTTGCCGAAATTCGAGGTCAGCGACTGCGCGGCCTTCTTGCCCTTGAGGTCGGTGAAGGTCTTGATGTCGGTGTTGTCGCCGCGCACGATCAACACCGCCTTCGAGGCGATGTAAGGATCGGAGAAATCATATTTGGCCTTGCGGGCATCGGTGATGCCGACCTCGTTGATGACGGCGTCGTAGCGGTTGGCGTCGAGGCCGGCGATCAGCCCGTCCCACTTGCCTTCGAGGAATTGGACCTTGACGCCGAGCTTGTCGCCGATGGCCTTGGCGATCTCGACGTCGAAGCCGACCAGCGCGTTGGACTCGTCGTGATAGGTGAAGGGCGCATAGGTGCCTTCAGTGCCGACCTTGAGCACGCCGGCCTGCTTGATCTGGTCGAGATTGGCGCCGGCATGGCCGGCGGTGATCGCCAGAACCTGCAGCGTTCCGGCGATAAGGAGCGGTTTGAGCCATTTCATTTTTCTGTGATCCCGTTTTGACCGGTGCCCCGGCGCGATTGTGAGAGCCGGAAACTGACAGATAGAAGGCTGCAAAATAAGGAACCAGATTTCAAATATCCGCTCTGCCAGAAATCTGGTTCTCAAAACCCGCCAAAAATCCACCAAGCGGCTTTTCCCGGCAGTTAACAAAATGCTCCCGCTGGCAACATCTGGGCCCTCAGGCGGCGGAACCATCCATGCGCCTGACACGTTGCATGGCTGTTGTAGGGCGCGGCGGCGTCTTTTCAACCGCCATACGCGCAATCGTCGCAAAAGGAGCCGGCATGATCGAGGACGCGGCAGG
Organism: Mesorhizobium sp. SOD10; assembly: GCA_000824805.1. Taxonomy (GTDB): domain Bacteria; phylum Pseudomonadota; class Alphaproteobacteria; order Rhizobiales; family Rhizobiaceae; genus Mesorhizobium. Next base: position 199,710 of record CCNA01000061.1, on the reverse strand, counting down.
ACGGACGCTGGTCCGGGCGGCAATGAAGGCTCCCTATCTCGAGCGCGACGAAGAGCATGTGCTGGCGCTCCGCTGGAAGGAAGAAAACGACCAGCACGCGCTGAATCGGATCACCGTCGCCCATATGCGCCTGGTCATCTCCATGGCCTCGAAATTCCGCCATTACGGCCTGCCGCTCGGTGATTTGATCCAGGAAGGCCATGTCGGCTTGCTCGAGGCGGCGGCCCGCTTCGAGCCCGCGCGCGAAGTACGCTTCTCGACCTATGCCACCTGGTGGATCCGCGCCTCGATGCAGGATTATATCCTGCGCAACTGGTCGATCGTGCGCGGCGGCACCAGCTCGGCGCAGAAGGCGCTGTTCTTCAACCTCCGGCGCTTGCGCGCACGGCTGGCCAACGGCGCCGAACCGCTCTCCAACACCTCGCTCTACCGCGAGGTCTCGGCCGCGCTCGGCGTGCCGGAAGCCGACGTGGCGATGATGGATTCACGCCTCTCCTCGCCCGACAGCTCGCTCAACGCGCCTTTGGCCGACGAGAACGGCGCCGCCGAGCGGATGGATTTCCTGGTCTCCGAAGATCCGCTTCCCGACGAAATCGTCGGCGAAAGGATCGATGTCCAGCGCCGCGCCGTCTGGCTGAAGAGCGCGCTCGGCGCGCTCAACGCCCGCGAGCTTCGCATCATCGAGGAGCGCAGGCTGAGCGATGACGGCGCCACGCTGGAATCGCTTGGCGAACAGCTCGGCATCTCGAAGGAGCGCGTCCGCCAGATTGAGGCCCGCGCCATGGAAAAGCTGAAGCTGGCCCTGGTGAAACAGAACCCGGGATTTTTGGCGGAAGCAGCCTGAAGCCAATCAGCGCTCGAATTCGACGATAAGACATTGAGTAAATAAGAAAAATATCGCCATCGGGGCAATTTTCCCTCATCCGTACTTCTGGATTGTGAGGTCTTTAACAGACCATTGCGTCGCAATTGGCCTCTTTGAAGCCTCCAGACAGATATGGAGGATTTGCCATGCTGCGATGCTGCGCGCTCCTTGCTGCCTTGATCCTCGTGGGCCTCACCACGTTCGAGGCGCATGCCGATCGAAGGGTGGCCCTCGTGATCGGCAATTCGCAATACCGCGAAATCCCGGCCCTCAAGAACCCGGACAAGGATGCCGAGGACGTATCGAAGACATTCCGGCTGGCCGGCTTCGAGGTCTTCGCCGCCAAGGATCTCACCAGGCTTCAATTCGAAGAGAAGTTCCGCAACTATCTCGCGGCGGCCGACGGCGCCGATCTTGCGGTCGTCTACTATTCCGGCCACGGCTTTCAGATCGGCGGCGAGAATTTCCTGATCCCGGTCGACGCGTCGCTGAAAGACGCGGCCGACATGGAAGTCCAGGCCATCAAGGTCGATGACATATTGCGGCAGCTGCGCTCGAGATCCAAGATCCAGATGATCATCCTCGATGCCTGCCGCAACAATCCTTTCCCGCGCAAGGACTATTGGCTGCGCGACCAGTTGATCGTCGCCGGCGACAGCGGACTTGCGCAGGTGACAGGCTCGCAGAACACGCTGATTGCCTTTGCCACCGAGCCAGGGGCGGTCGCCTATGACGGCTCCGGCGACCTCAGCCCGTTCTCGTCGTCCTTTTCCCGCCGCGCGCTGGCGCCGAACCAGGAGATACGCTCGGTGATGGCAGCCGTGCGCCGCGATGTGGTCAAGGCGACCAACGGCAAGCAGGTTCCGTGGGAGAATTCCTCGCTGATCGATGATGTCGTGCTGATGCGTGGGACGGAGCAACCCGCGCCGCCGCCTGACGCCGGGCAAGACCAGCAAGTGACGGAGCGCGGGATCGAAGTCGCCGCCGCCGAAGCGATAGACAATCGCGACATCCGCGTCCCGCTCGGCGTCGGCCCGGTTCCGTTGAAGCTGGATTTCCCGGCCAATGATGCCGGGGTCAGCCTCAAGCTTGCGAGTTACCCGGCGACCGGAACGCTGTCCCTGCCGGATCGCATGCTGTCGCCGCAATCGAGCCTGATGGCAGGCGAGGTTGGCAATCTGCGCTACGAGCCGCAGATCGGCTCGGCCGCTCCCGTCGACATCGGCTTCCAGATCCGCGTGGGCAACGCCGCGAAACAGGCGACGGTGAAACTGTCGCCGAATGTCGATCCTTGCGACCAGGCCGCCGGCGAGCCGCTCGACCTGCAGGGCGTCGTCCCGGGCAGACTGCCGAACGAGATCGGCGGCGGAGCGGTGGACGCCTGCGAGGCGGCGGCGAAATCCTATCCCGACATTCCGCGCTTCCGTTACGAGTTGGGGCGGGCGCTGCTGGCGGCGGGCAGGATCGACGAAGCCAGGCAGGCGATCCAGGAGGCCGCCGACAAGGGACATATCCGCGCCCTGTTCGCGCTCGGCTCCATCGCCTCGTCCGGAATGGGGACGGCCGCCGACACATCGAAGGCAGGCGACCTCTATTCGAAAGCGGCCGACAAGGGAGACCCCTACGCTTTGGCTGCCTGGGGCCGCGCTTTGTTCAACGGCCTCGGCGTCGAGCGCGACATCGGCAAGGGACTGGACCTGCTGCTCCAGGCAGCGGCGATGGGGCACATCGATGCCATGAAGGAGCTTGCGGTGATCTTCAACGAAGGCCGCAACGGCGTGCCCGCCGACCCGGCCCGTGCCCTGGCTTTCCTGAAGGCGGGCATGGAGCGGCAAGACGTATACTCGATGGGCATCCTGGGCCTTCCCGCGCGAAGCACCCCCGTGGTCATGGCATGCAGGCCCCCGAAGGTCATCACGAAGATAAAGGTGATCCGCGTGCCCGTGTCGAAACCGAAGACCGTCACACCGACAGTTCCGGAAAAACCTGGGATCAAGCCAGTGCCAACGGAGACCGGGAGGCCACCCTGGAGTGGCAGTGGCGGCGGCGGCAGTACCGGCGGCGGCAGTACCGGTGGTGGCCAAAGTGAGGGTGGCAGCACCGGTGGCGGCACTACCAGTGGTGGCACTACCGGCGGCGGCCAAAATGAGGGTGGCAACACCGGTAGCGACGGCTTGTGACGACAATGGCTCTCGAACCGGGCGATTGGTCAATAGCCGGCGGCGCCCGGTCGGGCTGAACTCGCGAGTCCCTACTTGTCGGTGACGATCTTGACCTTGTCGCCCGCCGATACGCTGGCGCCTGGCGACATGGCGTTGAGCACGCGGAACAGGTCGAGCTTGCGGTCGACGCCGACCATCTGGGCCGCGAGCGAGCCCATTGTCTGGCCGGGCTGGACGGTGACGACCCGGATATGCAGCGGCTTCAGCGCCGCCTTCTCGGCCGGGCTCAGCACGCGGAAGGAGCCGCTGACCGAGCGCGCGACCGGATCCAGCGAGGTGCTGGCCGAGGGCGCCGCCGTCAGCAGCCTGTAGACCTGCCCGCCGGCGCGGATCACCGCGATGTCGAACTGCCAGCCTTGCGCGCTGGCATGCGCTATCGCCGCGTCGTTGCCGTTGATCGTCTCCTGGCGCACGCTGGCGTCTTCGAGCCCCGCCACCCAGCCGCTGCGGATGTAATCGGTGAGCGAGACCGACTTGTCGATCGCCACCCCGTCGAAGCGGATGGCGATGTCGCCAGGCCCGGTCGCGGTGACCGCGGCCGCCGAATTGTCGATGACGAAACCGTCCGGCACCGTGAAGGATACACCGAGATTGGGGTGCATGAAGGTCTGGCCGCGCACATAGCCTTCTTCCGGCGTGTCGCCGTAAAGCAGGCCGTCTATGCCGGCCAGGAATGCGTCGCGATCACGCGTGCCGACGCCGGGCGGGCCGAAATTGCGCGCAAGCCGCTGCGCCAGCTCGATACGCTGCGGCGTGTTGGGGTGTGTCGCGAGGAAGTCGAGGCTGGCGTCGGTGGCGCCGCTGACCGAGCGGAAATCCGTATAGGCCGACATCGACTGCAGGAAGCGGCCGGCGGCGTAAGGATCGTACCCCGCCTCGCCGATCGACTTAATGCCGATGGCGTCGGCCTGCAGTTCCTGATTGCGCGAGAATTGCGCGAGCCTCAGCTTGCCGCGGATCAGCGCCGCCTTGGCGGTCGGGCTGTCGCCCAGCACGTCGGAAACCACCTTGGTGGCCAGGCCTTCCTCGGCCTCGAGCTGCTGCCGCTGCAGTCCATGATTGGCGGTGACGTGGCCCATCTCATGCGCGATGACGGCGGCAAGCTCGGAGGAATCGTTGGCCAGCGCCAGCAACCCGCGCGTCACATAGAGATAGCCGCCCGGCAGCGCGAAGGCGTTGACGTTGGGCGAGTTGAGGATGGTGATGCGATAGGTTTGGGTCGGGTTGGCCGACACCACCGTCAGGTTGCCGACGACCTTGGCCACCATGCGTTCCAGCTTCGGATCGGAATATTCGCCGCCATAGGTGGCGAGAATCCGGGGATGCTGCGCCTTCGCCATTTCGGCGAGCTTGGCGTTGGCGACGACATTGTCGACGGTGATCGGCTTGTCGGAGGGCTGGAAGCCGCTCTCCTGCACGTCCGGCGGCGTGAACATCTGGCAGCTGGCCAGCGCCACGGCAACGCCCGCCAGCGCGAAAAATCGTGCCAGTGGCCTCATCCACACTTTCTCAGTGCCGGTCGACAGATCGGCTTCCTTTCGAAATCTTTCGGCAAATCACCAACCGGACCAGCATGGCCGGACCTAGCCACACTCCCCCGGACAAGGCAAGCAAACGCCGGATCACCCGTTGCCGGTTTGGCCGTAAATTATGTCGGCTTCCGGGCAATATGTTGTGATCCGGCAACGGTGCCGCCTCGATCGCCGATATAGCGCCTGAAGGCATCCGGTCCAGACCGGTCGAAGAAATCGTCGGCCGGCCCGGTCGCCGCGATCGTGCCTTCGTCGAGAAAGGCCACGTCCTGGCCGATGCGGCGCGCATCTTCCGGCTGATGCGTGACGAACAGCACCGTCATTTCGCGCTCGGCATGGATGCCGGCGACGAGGTCGAGCATGTCCTCGCGCAGCGCCGGGCCGAGCGATGCAAAGGGCTCATCGAGCAGCAGCACCGGCCGGTCGCGCAGCAGCACCCTCGCCAGTGCCACGCGCTGCCGCTCGCCCCCGGAGAGCTCGCGCGGCAGCCGCTTTTCCTTACCGGTCAGGCCGACACGCGCAAGCGCCTCGGCGACGGCAATGCGGTCGGCGTCGCCGAGCCTCAGCGACGGCGAGCGGCCGAGCCCGACATTGGCTTCGACGGAAAGATGCGCGAACAAATTGTTTTCCTGGAACACCATCGACACCGGTCGCGCCGAAGGGCTCACGTTGCCGACATCGGTGCCGCCGATCAGCACCTTGCCTGTATCGGGCGTTTCGAAGCCGGCTATCAGATTGAGCAGCGTCGACTTGCCGGAACCGCTCGGCCCCATAATGGCGGCGATCCTGCCGGCCGCGAATTCGGCATCGAAGCGGAAGGAAGACTCGCCATAGCTGAACGAGACGCCATCCAGCGCGACCGTGAGGCCCTTTTGCGCCGCGGTGCCGTCGATGGTCCTCGTCATCACTTTCCTTCCCGCCCCAGCCAGTCGGCAACGACCACCAGCATCAAGCAGACCAGGCCGAGCAGCAAGGCAAGTCCCGCGGCGTCGGCGGTCCGATAGCTGCCCATGCGCGCCAAAAGCAGATAGGGCAAGGTCTGCACGGAATCGCTGCCGAACAGCGCGATCACGCCGAGATCGCCGAGCGACAGCGCCATGGCGAAGGCGAAACCGGTGGCCAGGGGCCGCCTCAATGATGGCCAGTCGATCAGGCTGAGGCGGCTCCAGCCGGAAATGCCGAGCGCAAGGCAAAGCCGCTCATGGCGCTCGCTCGCCGCGTCATAGGCCGGGCGGATGGCACGGATGGCGAAGGGCATCGCCATCACCGCGTTGACGGCGACGACCATGACCGGCGCGACGGCGAAGACATCGGTGAGGTTACGGAGCGCCAGGAACCAGCCGGCGCCAAGCACGATCGGCGGCACGACAAGCACGAAGCCGGCGCCCGTGTCCGCAGCATGTTCGAGCACCGACATGGTGCTCCCCGAGCGGCGCCGCAGGGCGAGCGCGCGCCGCGCCGCAATCAACGCCAGCGACAGCGTCACGCTGAGCAGCGCCGCGAGGAAAGCAAGGCTGGCGCTGGTGAGCGTCGCGCGGCGGACCGCCTCTTCACCCGCCAGCCGGCCGAGATTGGCCTCCAGGCCAGAGAACACCGTCGCCGCCATCGGTCCGGCGACGAACAGCAGGGCAAGCGCAATAAGGCCAGCGTTGAGCACGCTTTCGAGCCGACCCGCCGAAAGGTAGCGGCGCGGCGTGACCGGCAGATTGGCGTCGCCGACCGTGTTGGCCCCGAGCCGCATGAGGGCGACGACCACGATGAAGGTCAGCGCGATCTGCAGCAGCGTCAGCACCACGGCGCGCGCGGGATCGAAATCGAAGCGCAGCGCCTGGTAGATGGCGACCTCCAGCGTCGTCGCGGCCGGACCGCCGCCCAGCGTCAGCACGATGGTGAAGGAAGTGATGCAGAGCATGAAGACCAGCCCGGCAATTCCCGGCAAGGCGGCGCGCAGCACCGGCCATTCGATCAGCCGGAAGGCTGGCCGGGCGCCCATGCCGAGCTGGCTCGCCAGTCGCCACTGGTCGGCGGGAACGGTGCCCAGCGCCTCGAGGAAGAGGCGCGCCGCCAAAGGCAGGTTGAAGAAAACATGCGCGACCAGGATGCCGGAGAGGCCGTAGATCCCCGGCCATTCGCCGCCGCCAAGCCCGGCGAAAACGCCGGCAAAATATCCGGCGCGACCGTAGAGCGCCAAGACGCCGAGCGCGGCGACGATCGCCGGCAACGCCAGGGGCAAGGTGAACAATTGCAGGATCAGGGCGCGGCCCGGAAAGGCAGGGTGCCTCGACAAAGCGCGCGCGACGAGCAGGGCGGGGGCGACCGACAGCAGCGTCGAGAGAGCCGCCTGCCACAGCGTGAAGCGGGCGACGCGCAGGAGGTAGCCGTCGAAAGCGGCGGCAGCACCGGAAAGATCATGCGCGCCTTCGACGGCAAGGCCGGCGAAGGCACCGCCGATGAGCAGCGCGATGGCCGCAAGGGCGAAGACGCCGGCGGTGACGCGGGAGTCAGCGCGCGGCTGCACGCAGCACCATTTGGGTTCGACCTAGCGAACGCCGCGTTCCTTCGCGCCCCTCTCTGTCCTGCCGGACATTTCCCACTCTAGGGGGGAGATTGGCAGCTTTGGCGCCCCGCTCAGTCCTGCGGCGTTGGAGAATGGCGAAAGTCGAGATGACAGCCGATCTCCCCCCTTGAGGGGGAGATGTCCGGCAGGACAAAGGGGGGCGCCGTAGAGCAATCATCTTGGAAGGATAATAACCAAGACCAGCTACTTGCTCATCACCGCCAGCCACTCATCCACCCAGGCCTTGCGGTTGGCCGCGACTTCCTGTGGGCTGAACAGCAAGGTCTTGGTCGGCTTCACCAGTTTGTCGAAGGCCGGGTTGAGCGGCTTGTCGGTTTTTCCGGCCGGGAACATCCAGTTGGTCTCTGGAATGACGTCCTGGAACTTCGGCCCGGTCATGAAGGCGATGAACTTCTGTGCCAGCGGGTTCTTCGCGCCGGTCGTTGTGATGCCGGCAACCTCGATCTGCAGGTATTCGCCCTCCTCGAAAGAGGCCGCCTGATAGCGCTCGGTGTTCTCGGCCACCATGTGGTAGGCCGGCGAGGTGGTGTAGGAGAGCACCATCGGCGCCTCGCCCTTGGTGAACAGGCCATAGGCCTCGCTCCAGCCCGGCGTCACCGTCAGGACTTTCGACTTGAGCTTGGCCCAGGCTTCCGACGCGTTGTCGCCATAGATAGACTTCACCCACAGGAGCAGGCCGAGGCCGGGCGTCGAGGTGCGCGGATCCTGGATGACGATCTTGTCGGTTCCGGCACCCTCGACCAGATCCTTCAGGCTCTTCGGCGGCGTCTTCAGCTTCTGCGTGTCATAGACCACGGCGAAATAGCCATAGTCGAAAGGCACGAAAGTGTCGTCGCTCCAGCCGCCCGGCACGTTGATGCCCGAGACTTCGCCATGCGGCGCGAACAGGCCGCTCGCCTTGGCATCGGCGGTGAGATTGGTGTCGAGGCCAAGCACGATATCGGCCTTGGTGCCGGCGCCCTCCAGCTTGACGCGGTTGAGCAGCGCCACGCCGTCGGCCACCGAGACGAATTCGAGATCGCAGCCGCATTCGGCCTCGAATTCCTTCTTCACCGCCGGTCCCGGACCCCAATCGGCGGTGAAGCTCTCATAGGTGTAGATGGTGAGCTTGTCCTTTGCCTCGGCAGGCGCGACGCCGGCCAGGAGCGATAAAAGACCGGTTGCAAGAATGAGATTGGACAGCATTGCGCGCATCGGCGCCTCCTTCGTTCGAGTGACAAGGAATTGAGGCGCCGGATGGTCCGAAACGTCTAATCCCTCCGCCGGTACAAACCGGATCAGGTTCAGCGGGTTGGCTCGATTGCCTCTCAGCCGGATCACGTCCGGCACCCCGTTAGAGCGCTTCGAGAGATAAGCGCGGCCGAAGCGCCGCGCAAGCGGAAGTTTGCCGGGCAGCTAATGTTCTGAGGCAGGACGCGGGCCCGAAGCGCACTGCATCCGACTTCCGTTTCGCCCGGTGGGCTGGTAAGGGCGACGCCCATGGGCACATTCACCATTCTGCTTGGCGGCGAGCTCATTCGCACGCCCCGGCTCGAACGCCAGATCGAGGATTCGCGTGTCATCGCCGCCGATGCCGGCATCGGCCATGCCCGCATGCTCGGCCTGGTGCCGGAACTCTGGGTCGGCGATTTCGACTCGGTGCCGGCGAACCTGCCCGTAGATCTGGCCGCCGTTCCGCGAAAGATCTTCCCGACCGAAAAGGACATGACCGACGGAGAGCTCGCCATAGCGGAAGCGCTTCAGCGCGGCGCGACCAGCCTCCTGTTGGCCGGAGCCTTTGGCGGCAAGCGCGCCGACCACGCCTTCCTGCATCTGGCGCTCGCCATGCGGCTGGCCGAGGCGGGCACCACCGTGCTCCTGACGAGCGGCGCGCAGGAAGGCATACCCGTTTTGCCGGGCAGCGCGGCCTTCGACTATGCTGACGGCACCTTGTTTTCGGTGCTCGGCTTCTCCGAGCTCGCCGGGCTGACGGTCACCGGCGCCAAATGGCCGCTCGACCGCGTCGAGGTGGCGTTCGGCTCCTCGCTCACTATATCAAACGAGGTCAAAGGGCAGCTTGGCATCGCGCTGGAGCGCGGCCGGGCGCTGCTGCTGGCCCACCCCTATCCTCTTCCAGAAAGCTGATATGGCGCCGCCACTCCTCAATCTCGACGGCATTAAATTGACCTTCGGCGGCACGCCGCTGCTCGACGGCGCGGCGCTCAGCGCATCAGCCGGCGAGAAGATCGCGCTGGTCGGCCGCAACGGCTCGGGCAAGTCGACGCTGCTCAAGATCGCCGCCGGGATGATCGAGCCGCAGGACGGCGAGGTCTTCCGTCAGCCCTCGGCCACGGTCCGCTATCTGCCGCAGATGCCGGACATGGACGGCTTCGCCAGCGTGCGCGCCTATGTCGAGGCAGGTCTCGGCCCGGCCGACGATCCGCATCGCGCCACCTATCTGATGGAACATCTCGGCCTCACCGGTGAGGAACGACCGAACGACCTTTCCGGCGGCGAGGCACGGCGCGCCGCTCTTGCCCGCGTCATGGCGCCCGAGCCCGACATCCTTTTGCTCGACGAGCCGACCAATCATCTCGATCTTTCGGTGATTGAGTGGCTGGAAGAAGAGCTTGCCCGCACCTCGTCGGCGGTGATCCTGATCTCGCACGACCGCCGCTTTCTCGAGCGCGTCTCGCGCGCCACGGTCTGGCTCGATCGCGGCCAGACGCGGCGGCTGGACAAGGGGTTTGCCCATTTCGAGGAATGGCGCGACCAGGTGCTGGAAGAAGAAGAGCGTGAACAGCACAAGCTCGGCCGCCAGATCGTGCGCGAGGAGCATTGGCTGCGCTATGGCGTGACCGCCAGGCGCAAGCGCAACATGCGCCGCCTCGGCGAATTGCAGGCCATGCGCCAGCGTTTCCGCAGCCACCGCGGTGCCGAGGGCACCGCCACCATGGTGGCAAGCGACGCCGTCGAATCCGGCAAGCTGGTGATCGAGGCCAAGGGCATCGACAAGAGTTTTGGCGATCTCACCGTGGTCAAGGGCTTCTCGACCCGCATCCAGCGCGGCGACCGTGTCGGCCTGGTCGGGCCCAACGGCGCCGGCAAGACGACATTGTTGAAGATGCTGACCGGCGAGTTGGCGCCGGATGCAGGCGCCGTGCGGCTCGGCGTCAATCTTGAGATCGCCACGCTCGACCAGAAGCGCGAGGCCGTCCACCCGCAGGAGACGCTGGCGCATTACCTCACCGACGGCCGCGGCGAGAACCTGCTCGTCAATGGCGAGCAGCGCCACGTCGTCTCCTACATGAAGGATTTCCTGTTCAAGCCTGAGCAGGCGCGCACGCCGGTGCGCGAGCTGTCCGGCGGCGAGCGCGCGCGGCTGCTGCTGGCCCGCGTGCTGGCGCGGCCGGCGAATTTGCTGGTGCTCGACGAGCCGACCAACGATCTCGACATGGAGACGCTGGAGCTGCTGCAGGAGCTGGTCGCGGGCTTTGCCGGAACCGTGATCCTGGTCAGCCACGACCGCGACTTTCTCGACCGTACCGTCACCAGCGTGATCGCGCCGGAGGGCAACGGCCGCTGGATCGAATATGCCGGCGGCTATTCCGACATGCTGGCGCAGCGCGGCGGTTCCAGACTGGAAGATCGCAAGGCGAGGCCGAAGGCCGAGGCCGCCGAGGCCGCGCCGAAGGCCGAACAGGCAGCGCCGAAGGCTCCCGCGAAAAAGCTCTCGTTCAAGCAGAAATTCGCGCTGGATTCCCTGCCCAAGAAGATCGAGGCGGTGACAGCCTCGATTTCGCGGCTGGAGAACAACATCGCCGACCCGTTCTTCTACGAGCGAGACCCGGTCTCCTTCCAGAAGACCATCGCCGCGCTCGACAAGGAGCGCACGACGCTCGCCGCGCTCGAGGAAGAGTGGCTGGAACTGGAGATGCTGCGGGAGGAGATGGAGGGGTAGTACCGTCTTCGTTGCAAAGGCGGCACGTGCGCATAAGATATGCGCATAATGAGGACGCCGTCATGCGCAAGATAGCAGCGAACGCGGTCCGCCAACCGGCTAATCTGTCGATCGATTCTCAGCTCATGGCGGAAGCCAAGCGACTCAACGTGAATGTATCGAGCGCGGCGGAGGCGGGGATAGCGGAAGCGGTCGCTGCCGAGAAGACGCGGCTATGGAAGCTTGAAAACCGCGCGACGATGGACGCTTGGAACGACTATATCGACAAGCATGGCATCCCGCTCGCCGAGCATCGGCAATTCTGATGGCGCGCTATGATGTCTTCGCCAGCGGCATCGAAGGCGGCTATTTGCTCGACGTTCAATCCGACCTGCTCCACCAATTCAAGACTAGGGTCGTCGTTCCGCTCTGCCGCTGACCTAGACGCCTTCGCCGATGCGCAAGCTGCATCCGGTCTTCGAGATCAACGGGCGGAAGATGGTGATGGCCACTCACCTGATCGCGACAGTGGCTGCGACCGAACTCGGTGAAAATCGAACCAATCTCATAAGCCACCACGACGAGCTCGTCGCTGCGCTCGACATGCTGTTTCAGGGCTTCTGAGCGGCGGCGGCTTAAACTGCCTCACCTCACCCCGACGTCTTCGCCGCCCAGGCCTTCAGCGCCTCGTCGAAGACCTTCTCGCCCGGTATGCCCTTTTCCATGGTGAGCAGCGCCCGGCGTCCGGTCTTGTAGACCACCGGCACGTCGATCCAGTCCTGGCCCCTGAGCAGGGTCAGATTGGCGTCCTCGTCGGCCTTGGTATCGTTGAGCGCGACGAGGAAGAAGCCGTCGGCGATCTTGGCCGGGATGCCGATCAGCGGGCTGCCGGCGTCCTGCTCCGAACTCTTCATGGCAATGCGCAGGATGTTGTCGACGCCGCCGCCGTCAAACCCTTCCGGCGTCAGGAAGATCATCTCGATGATGTGGCTGGCCGGCAGCGTCTGGTCGGTGTTGCGCCGGATCGTCATGCGCAGCTGGATATTCTTGCCGGGAATCGTCGCCTCGGCGCGGATCGCCGGTTCCGGCGGCAGGTCGCCGCCGGGTGATTCCTGCACCAGCGACCAGACGATGCTGCCGGGCTCGGCAGTGCCCTGCTGGGTGCTGGTGCGCTCCTCATAGAAGATCGCCTTCTGCCCGACTGGCACGGTCGCTTCGGCCGTCGCGGGCGTGGGCGGCGTCGTGCCTGCGGCCGGCGGCGTTGCTCCAGCCGCGGGCGGTGTGGTTCCTGCCGCGGGCGGCGTCTGATTGGCTGCGCCGGTCGCCGGCGCAGCCGGCGTGGTTCCCCCGGCGGGCGCCCCAGGCGTTTGCGTGGCCGCGGCAGGCGGGGTCGTCGCCGGCGCCGTTGCCGGCGCGGCCGGCGGCCGCGACGTCAGCGCCGCGACGGATTCGCCTTCTCCGATCGTGGCCTGTCCGCCGGCGGGACCGGGATCGGTTTCCTTGCCATCGGGCGTCAGGCGCTGCGTGAACTTGGTCGTCTCGGCAGGCTCGCTGGCGCCGGAGGGGGCCGGCGCCGCGGCCGTCTCGGCGGCCGGTTTGGCCGGAGCCGGCTTCGCCAGCGGCTCGGTCGAGACCGTCTTGCTGCCGCCGCCAAGGCCGAAGAGCGAGCCGAACGCATTCTTGTTCAGCCATATGCCGTAACCGCCGCCCGCCAGCACCAGCAGCGCGATGACGGCGGCGATCAAGCCGCCATAGCCGCGCTTGCGCTCCTGCGGCTGTGGCCGCAGCCGCTGGAAGGTATCGGCCGCCGGCTGCTCGTCATTGGCAAAGACGTCGCCATCGTCGGCATCGTCCGCCAGGCCCACATCGTCTTCGCGCGGCGACGGCATCGGTGGCGCCGCATTCTGCCAGGCAGGCTCCGCCTTCGGCGCGGCCTGCCAGCTTGGCTCGGTCTTTGCCGTGTTCTGCCAGGCAGGTTCGGCCTTCGCAGGGCTTTGCGGCGCGGGCTCCGCCTTCGGCGCGCTTTGCCAGCTCGGTTCCGTCCTGGCGGGCGGAGCCGCCGGCTTCAATGGTTCGGATTTGAACAGATCCGGCTTGGCAGGCGCAGGCCCGGATGCAGACGCCGGCGCCGGCTGGCGGGCATGGTTCGGCTGGTTCCTGTTGCGGTCGATGGAGGAGAAGATATGCTCCAGCTCCGCCAGCGGATCCTCGGCCGGAACGCGTTTGACATAGTCGCGCTCGACGCTGGAGATGGCATCTTCCAGGGAGCGCGTCTGCTTGCTGACGACATCGGGCGCAAGCGGCGGGGAATACTCCGCCAGCTTCTTCGCCAGCACCGTGCGGGCACCGTCGTATATCTGCTGGCGCACCTCGAACGAAGGATCCACCTTCTTATCGAGCTGCTTTTTCAGAATACTAACGAAATCTGCCATGCGTCAGGTGACCTGCATTCTTTTCCCGCCGGCCGCAAATCAGCCATAGCGCCGGGAAGGGCTGTGAAACTAGTCTTGAAACGGGTCTGTCACAAGTATTGTGTCGTCCCGCTCGGGGCTGGTGGAGAGCAGCGCCACCGGCGCGCCGATCAGTTCCTCGATATGGCGGACATATTTGACGGCTTGCGCCGGCAGATCGTTCCAGCTCCTGGCGCCGGCCGTCGTTCCCTTCCAGCCTTCCAGCGTCTCGTAGATGGGCTCGACCCGCGCTTGCGCGCCCTGGCTGGCCGGCAGGTAATCGATCGTCTCGCCGTCAAGCCTGTAGCCGGTGCAGACCTTGATCTCGTCCAGCCCGTCGAGCACGTCGAGCTTGGTGAGCGCGATACCCTTAATGCCGTTGACGGCGACGGTCTGGCGTACCAGCACGGCATCGAACCAGCCGCAGCGGCGCTTGCGTCCCGTGACGACGCCGAACTCGTGGCCGCGGGTGCCGAGGAACTCGCCGATCTCGTTCTTCTGCTCGGTCGGGAACGGTCCCTCGCCGACGCGCGTCGTATAGGCCTTGGTGATCCCGAGCACGTAGCCGATGACGCCGGGGCCGACGCCGGAACCGGCGGCAGCTTGCCCCGCGACCGTATTGGACGAGGTGACGAAGGGATAGGTGCCGTGGTCGATGTCGAGCAGCGTGCCCTGCGCGCCTTCGAACAGGATGCGCTCGCCGGCGCGGCGCTTGTCGTCGAGCACTTTCCAGACTCGGTCCATGTAAGGCAGGATCTCGGCGGCCACGGAAGTCAGCTCCTGCATGATCGCCTCATGCGTCGCCTCCGGATGGCCGAGCCCGCGGCGAAGCGCGTTGTGGTGCGTCAACAGCCTGTCGACCTTCAAGGGAAGCGTTTCCAAATCCGCCAAATCCATCACCCGCACCGCACGCCGGCCCACCTTGTCCTCGTAGGCGGGGCCGATGCCGCGGCGGGTCGTGCCAATCTTGGTTCCGGAATTCGAGGCGGCGTCTTCGCGGAATCCGTCCAGCTCCCGGTGCAGCGACAGGATAAGCGCGGTGTTTTCGGCTATTTTCAGGCGCTCCGGCGTGACCTCCACGCCCTGCTCCTTGAGCTTCTTGACTTCGGCGACGAAGGCATGCGGATCGAACACCACGCCATTGCCGATGATCGAAAGCTTGCCCTGCCTGACCACGCCTGAGGGCAGCAGCGACAGCTTGTAGACCTTGCCGTCGACGACCAGCGTATGGCCGGCATTGTGGCCTCCCTGGAAGCGCACGACCACATCGGCCCGTTCCGACAGCCAGTCGACGATCTTGCCCTTGCCTTCGTCGCCCCACTGCGAGCCGACGACCACCACATTGGCCATGTTCTTTTCCCTTGAAATGCCGCGCGAGCGGCCTGAAACGACAGGCCTCTATAGCGTCAAGCGCCGGCCGGCGCGACCCTTTCTTTGCCGCCGAAACCATCCTTGGAGGATGAGCCCCGAACCGAAGGTCGGCGAACGCAAAAGCGGGGGCGGCTTTCGGAAGCGACCATGCTCCAGCCAGGAGCTGGACCAAAATGACGCCACCGGCGTGACGTCTGCCTGGGCCCAGGCACAACAAATTCCGCCTTTCGCATCATTTACTTGCCGCCGCCGGCACTCTAGGTCGGTCTGAACGCCCGAATATCCTGCTGGGCCGGATTCTCCATGCACCGAGCCGCCTATCTGTTCCTTCTGTCGACCATGCTCTTGTGGGGCGGCAATTCAGTGGCGGGCAAGCTTGCCGTCGGCCATGTCTCGCCGATGACGCTGGTGTTCCTGCGCTGGGTCATGGCCGTGCTGATCCTGCTTCCCGTCGGATGGCGGACACTGCGCGAGGATTGGCCCGAAGCGCGGAGACACTGGAAGCTGCTTGCCGGCCTCGGCGCTTGCGGCTTCACCATCTTCAACGTCATCTTCTACACCGCGCTCAACTACACGACCGCCATCAACGTCTCGATCGAGCAGGCAGCCATCCCGATCGTCATCATACTTGCCAATTTCCTGCTGTTCAGGTTGCGGGTGCGGCCCCTGCAGATCGTCGGCGTCGTGCTCACCATCCTCGGCGTCGCGCTGACCGCCAGCCATGGCGACCTCGGCCAGTTGCTGAAGCTCGATCTCAACTTCGGCGACGCCATTATGCTTGTCGCGGTGCTTTGCTATAGCCTCTATTCGGTGGGGCTGCGCCTCAAGCCGGCAATCCGCTGGCAAAGTTTCATGCTGGCGCTGTCGATCGCCGCGCTGCTGACATCGGTGCCCTTCTTCGTCTGGGAGATCGTGGCCGGCCGCGCCGTCATGCCGGACGCGTATGGATGGGCGCTGACGCTCTACACGGCGCTCGGCGCTTCGGTCGTCTCCCAGGTTCTCTACATCAAGGGTAACGAATTGATCGGCGCCAACCGCGCCGGGCTGTTCATCAATCTTGTGCCGATCTTCGGCACGCTACTTTCGGTGCTGATCGTCGGCGAGTGGTTTCAGCTCTATCAGGCCCTCGCGCTGACGCTTGTCCTTGGCGGCATTGCGCTCGCCGAATACAGCGGCAGCCGAGCAGCGCTGCAAACGGGATGATGGTTCTCGATCACGCGCCAAACAACCATCAGTGACGGCTATCTCATCAACGCCCCGCCGACTGGTGCCGGCGGGCCTTTCCTCATGTCAGGCTTCACTCGGCGCCGACATCGAAGCGAAGTCGCTTTGCCGAATCGATCGACTTGTGCGCCCGCACCTGCTCCAACACTTTTTCCGGGAACGGCGCATCGAGATAAAGCAGCGCGATCGCATCGCCGCCAGGCCGGTTGCGGCCGAGCTGGAAGTTGGCGATGTTGACGCTGTTCTCGCCGCACACCGTGCCGAGCAGCCCGATGATGCCGGGCGCGTCGGCATTGGTCGTGTAGAGCATGTGCTGGCCGACCTCTGCGTCGAGATTGATGCCCTTGATCTGGATGAAGCGCGGCTTGCCGTCGGAGAAGCAGGTGCCGGCAATCGAGCGCGTCATGTGCTCGGTCTTGACGGTGAGCTTGATATAGCCGTCGAACACGCCCGACTTGTCGCGCTTGACCTCGGCGACGATGATGCCGCGCTCCTTCACCATGATGGGCGCCGACACCATGTTGACGTCGGAGACCTGCGGCCGGATCAGGCCGGCAAGGGCAGCGCTCACCAGCGCGCGCGTGTTCATCGTCGCGGTCGAGCCGTCGAACAGGATCTCGACCTCCTTGATCGGATCCTCGGTGACCTGGCCGACAAAGGCGCCGAGCACCTCGGCGAGCTTGACGAAGGGTTTCAGCCGTGGCGCCTCCTCGGCGGTGATCGAGGGCATGTTGATGGCATTGGAGACCGCGCCCTTGATCAGGTAGTCGCTCATCTGCTCGGCGACTTGCAGCGCGACATTCTCCTGCGCTTCCGTTGTCGAGGCGCCGAGATGCGGGGTCGCCACGACATTCTCCATGCCGAACAGCGGGTTGTTCTCCGCCGGTTCGACCTCGAAGACGTCAATGCCCGCGCCGGCCACCTTGCCGCTCTTCAGCGCGGCAACCAGGTCGGCCTCGACGACCAATCCGCCGCGGGCGCAATTGATGATGCGCACGCCGTCCTTCATCTTGGCGATCGCGGCCGCATCGATGATGTTGCGCGTCTTGTCGGTCAGCGGCGTGTGCAAGGTGATGAAGTCGGCGCGAGCGAAGAGCTCGTCCAGCTCGACCTTCTCGACGCCGAGCTCCTCGGCGCGGCTGTCCGACAGGAACGGGTCGAAGGCGATCACATGCATCTTCAGGCCGACGCCGCGCGTGGCGACGATCGAGCCGATATTGCCGCAGCCGATCACGCCCAGCGTCTTGCCGGTGATCTCGATGCCCATGAAGCGGTTCTTTTCCCATTTTCCCGCGTGCGTCGAGGCATTGGCTTCTGGGATCTGGCGCGCCAGGGCGAAGATCATGGCGACGGCATGCTCGGCCGTGGTGATAGAATTGCCGAAGGGCGTGTTCATCACGATGATACCCCTGCGGCTTGCCGCCGGGATATCGACGTTGTCGACGCCGATGCCGGCGCGTCCGACGACCTTGAGCCTGCCCGCGGCGTTGATAAGCTTCTCAGTGACCTTGGTCGCCGAGCGGATGGCGAGGCCGTCATACTGGCCGATCACTTCGAGCAGCTTTTCCTTGTCTTTGCCGAGATCGGGCAGATAGTCGACCTCGATGCCGCGATCCTTGAAGATCTGCACGGCGGTGGTTGAAAGTTTATCCGAAACGAGAACGCGGGGCGCCATTGCGGCCTCCTTGACGTGGAAATGAACTGTGTCGGGAAATGGCGGCCCGCGGGCCGCCATGGAACTCAGGCCGCTGCTTTCAGCGACGCCTTCTGCGTGGCGAAGGCCCAGTCGAGCCAAGGCAGCAGCGCTTCGAGATCGGAGGTCTCGACGGTTGCGCCGCACCAGATGCGCAGGCCGGGCGGGGCATCGCGATAGGAGCCGATGTCGTAAGCGACGCCTTCCTTGTCGAGCAAAGACACGATCCCCTTGGCGAAAGCCGCCTGGCCGTCGGCGTCGAGCGCCGCGATTTGGCCGTCGGTGAAGGAGAGACACACGGACGTGTTGGACCGCGTCGCCGGATCGACGGCGAGATGGCCGAGCCAGGGCGACTTTTCCACGAACCTGTCGAGCACCGCCGCATTGGCGTCGGCGCGGGCGATCAGTGCTTCCAGACCGCCGATCGACGCCGCCCAGTGGAGCGCATCGAGATAATCCTCCACGCACAGCATCGACGGCGTGTTGATGGTCTCGCCCTTGAAGATGCCCTCGATCAGTTTGCCCCCCGAAGTGAGGCGGAAGATCTTCGGCAGCGGCCAGGCCGGCTTGTAGGTCTCCAGCCGCTCGACGGCGCGGGGCGACAGGATAAGCATGCCATGCGCGCCCTCGCCGCCCAGCACCTTCTGCCAGGAGAAGGTGACGACATCGAGCTTGTCGAAGTCGAGCCTTTGCGCGAACGCCGCCGAGGTTGCGTCGCAGATGGTCAAACCTTTACGGTGCGTGGGAATGAAATCGCCGTTCGGCACGCGTACGCCCGAGGTCGTGCCGTTCCAGGTGAAGACCACGTCGCGGTTAAAATCGGTCTGCTTGAGGTCGGGCAGCTTGCCGTAGCCGGCCTCGAACTTGCGCACGTCGGCGAGCTTGAGCTGTTTGACCACATCGGTCACCCAGCCGGAACCGAAGCTTTCCCAGGCGACCATGTCGACGCCGCGCTCGCCGAGCAGCGACCACAGCGCCATCTCGACCGCGCCGGTATCGGACGCCGGCACGATACCGATGCGATAATTCGCGGGAACCTTGAGGATTTCGCGCGTCAGCTCGATTGCCTGTTCGAGCTTGGCCTTGCCGATCTTGGCGCGGTGCGAGCGCCCGAGCGCGGCGGCTTTCAGCGCCTCGGCCGACCAGCCGGGACGTTTAGCGCAGGGACCTGAAGAGAAATTGGGATTTGCCGGACGGAGTCCGGGCTTGGTAGGTGTCGTCATCGTGGTCTATCCTTCCAGATAGTAGCCCCTCGTTGGGGAGGGGTGGCCCACGGACGGCGATATGCGCTCAGAGCTTCGGCGTCAAGAGCAAAGTTTTTGTCGCTGACGGGATATTCGCTCCAACCGGTGCTCGATCCGAAAGGAAAGCGGCGGAACGTTCAGCACCCGCAGTCGGAACCTCTTCGCGGGGCGGGGCTACCAGAGATCGTAGCGCAGCCCGAGCTTGACCTGATGATTGCTGATGCCTTTGTGGACAGGGAAGGAGGTTAGACTTTCGGCGGTAACGTATTCCGCATTGGGAGCAGAGAAATATTGGTATCCGAGGTCAATCAGCACGTTCTTGGATACCTGGTAGGCAAGGCCAGCATTCAACGTATAGGCGAGAGAGTACCGAGATTTATTATCCTCGACGGCGAAGCTATTGGCGGAGTCATTGATATCGGTGTAACTGGCCGAAAGCTTGCGCGTGCTGCGAACAACACCGATGCCGGCGCCAACATAAGGCGTGATGCCTACATACGTGCCAAGATCGACATATCCGTTGAGTATGCCCGAGATCGCATAGTTCTTCAGGTTTCCGAACCCCACGGCCGACGGCGTCGCGGTCGCTGTGTCATCATAGCTGAAGCTGGCTTTGTTGCCGGGCAGGTAGCCGAGGTTGAGATCGGCGCGGAGGTAATCGTTGAAATGATATCCGAAGCCGATGCTCGCGAAATACGCGTCCTCGCTCTCGCCAAAGCTTTCGCTGGCAATCGTCGACGGGAAGGTGAAATCCCCATTTTTGAAGCTCTTCTGCGCCAGATAGGAGACATCGCCGCGCAGGTACCAGCCCGAACCGACCTCGACCGGCTGGTAGTCCGGCGCCTGGTCGACATAGATCGGCGGATCGTAGTCCGCCGCCAGCGCCGGCGTCATCGGCAGCAGGATTATTGCGGCAAGCGCTGACGCGATACGCGATCTGGATATCATGGTCCCCGGCTCCTGAAATTGGCGCCAGCCGCAAAACGCGGGCGCCGTTTCAAGATCCTATTGTTAACCATAGTGGTTAAGTGCCGGTTAAGGATAACAGCTGGTTACCGAATTGAAATTTACCGGCGTCGCAAAAATCAAGCCGCCCGGCTGGCGCCGGGCGGCTTTGAATTCGAGGATCTAGGAAGCGATTACTTGGTGTAGATCGGTTCCGGTTCCGGCACATAAGGCTCCGGCGGCGGAGCGCAGTCCGACTGACCGCCGAACTGGTAGCGGAGACCGCCGCGAACTTCATGCACGTTGATGCCACGGTCGTAGCCGGGGCCGACATTGCTGTCCGAGGCGTATTCGAACATCTTGCCGCCATTGATGTGGCTGTAGCGGTAGCCGACGTCCAGCTTGACGCGGTCGGTCAGGCAGTAGGAGGCACCGGCCATGAGAGCATAGGCAAAGCGCCAGCCCTTGCCGCCGCGATGGAAGAAGTCGCCGTCGAGATCGCTGTTATGAAGCGTATCCCACTTGACCCAGGCACCGCCGATGCCGGCGCCAACATAGGGCGTGATACCATGCCAGGTGCCGATATCGACATAGGCGTTGGCCAGAAGCAGCAGCGCCGAATAGGAGGAGGTGTCGACGGAAGTACAGGGCACGCCGCCGCCGCAGAAGCCGACGGTCGAGCCGCGGAAGTTCGACTTGCTCATCCAGTCCGCGGTGAGATCGGTGCGGAAATATTGGTTCACTTGGTAGCCGATGCCGGCGCCCGCTGACAAGGCGCCCTTCAGGGAGCCGGTGGCGAAGCTGCCTTGGGTCTGAGGCGCAGCACCATAGGTAATGTAATCCGCGCCACCGAAGCGCGACCAGTGATAATCGATGTCGCCGCGGATGTACCATCCGCCGACATCGACAGGCTGCGCTTCGACGACCGGCGGCGGAGCGTCTTCGATCGGCTGCGGAAGATCGGCCGCCAGCGCCGGGCCGGCTAGCCCCGCGAACAGCGCGGCAAGCACTGCCATTCTCTTTATATTGAACATGCTGTCACCCCTAGGAAGCCTCGGGACGACGACGCCCGAAGATGGTTGCCTCGGGTGTGGATAATGAATTGCAAAGGTTAAAAGCCGTTTAACCGTACCGATTAACCACGAATCTATACAATTTTAGGGAGAGCGCCGTTGTCCCGAACGGCCCGCCCGGCACGAAAAAGCCCGCCTGGCGGCGGGCTTGCGGATTTAGAGGAGCCTGCGCGCGACCGGGGTCAGGCGGCGCTGCGGGTTTCCTGGAGGATGCCGACGATATCGTTGACAACCGCTTCGACCAGTTGCGGATCGTCGCCCTCGGCCATGACGCGGATGAGCGGTTCGGTGCCGGAAGGCCGGATGACGAGACGGCCGGACGTGCCGAGCCGGTTGCGTCCTTCCTCGATCGCCGCCTTGACCGATGCTTCCTCCAGCGGCTTGCCGCCCGAGATGCGGACATTCTTCAAAAGCTGCGGCACCGGCTCGAACTTCTTCGACAGCTCGCTGACCGGGCGGTTCTGCCGCTTGATGCAGGCCAGCACCTGCAGGGCGGAGACCAGGCCATCGCCGGTCGTCGAGAAATCGGAAAGCACGATGTGGCCGGACTGCTCGCCGCCGACATTCAGGCCATGCGCGCGCATATGTTCGACCACATAGCGGTCGCCGACCTTGGTGCGATGGAGCTGCAGCTTCATGCCGCCGAGGAAACGTTCCAGGCCAAGATTGGACATCACGGTGGAAACGACGCCGCCGCCGGCCAGTCGTCCGCTCTGGTGCCAGGATTCGGCGATCAGCGCCATGATCTGGTCGCCGTCGACGATCGCTCCGTTCTCGTCGACGATGACGACGCGGTCGGCGTCGCCGTCGAGCGCGATGCCGATGTCGGCGCGCACCTCGTGCACCTTCTTCTGCAGGCCGGCCGGATGGGTCGAGCCGCCCTCCTTGTTGATGTTGAAGCCGTTCGGCTCGACATTGATCGCCACCACCTCGGCGCCGAGTTCCCACAGCGCCTCGGGCGCCACCTTGTAGGACGCGCCGTTCGCGCAGTCGACGACGATCCTCAGGCCCGAAAGCGACATTGAGCGCGGCAGCGTGCGCTTGGCGAATTCGATATAGCGGTCATGCACGCCGTCGACGCGTTTTGCCCGGCCGAGCCCGTCGGAATCGGCGAGCGCCAGCTCGATATCCTTCTCGAGCATGCCCTCGATGCGCTCCTCGATCTCGTCGGAGAGCTTGTACCCGTCGGGACCGAACAGCTTGATGCCGTTGTCGTAATAGGGATTGTGCGAGGCTGAGATCATCACCCCGATATCGGCGCGCAGCGAGCGCACCAGCATGGCGACGGCGGGCGTCGGGATCGGGCCGAGCAGGAACACGTCCATGCCGGCGGCGCACAGGCCCGCGACCATAGCGTTCTCGATCATGTAGCCGGAAAGCCGCGTGTCCTTGCCAAGTACGACGCGGTGACGATGATTGCCGCGCTGGAACGAGAGCCCGGCGGCCATGCCGACGCGCATGGCGACCTCGGCCGTCATCGGAAATTTGTTGGCGCGTCCGCGGATACCGTCCGTGCCGAAATACTGACCTGCCATGTGCCTACAGTCCCCGTCGGTTTTTCAGCCGCCCGTATTGCCACAATTGAGCTGCGTCCGATCATCAAATTTCGTGATTATATATTACCAATCCTTAGAAAAACATTGTCGCCTATCACCACCTTCGGCCTGCCGGCTCTAGACCTGCCCGCGCAAGGCTTTTCGGCGCCTCATCCACCGGCCTGCCTCCCGGCGATCCGGCAAGCAATTCATCATCCTATCGGGAGCAACATACTTTGTGACGGGTCCCGCGTTCGAAGCATCTGGCGCAACCGGACATTGAGAGCTATTGATTTGGCATAGGGACACTTAATGGCGGCAGCAAGGGAGAAAACGCCATGCTTATTCATAGACTTGCAGCTTTGACGGGTCTCGCCGTCGTAACCTTGTTCATGGCGGCGCCGGCCAACGCGCTGACCATGGCCGAGTGCAGCACCAAGTATAACGCGGCCAAGGATGCGGGAACGCTCGGTGGCCAGACCTGGAACCAGTTCCGCAAGGCGCAGTGCGGCAGCGATGCTTCCGCCGCGACCGACACCAAAGCGGCCACCGACACCAAGGCGGCGACCGATACGAAGGCCGCCGACACCACGACGACCAAGAAGGCAAAGACGGCCGCCGCTGCCGACGATGCAGCCAAGGGCCTGAGCTCCAAGGAATGCAGCGCCAAATATCAGGCTGCAAAATCCGCCGGCACGCTCAACGGCATGAAGTGGAACGACTTCCGCAAGGCCGAGTGCGGTCCTGGCGCAACCGCCGCGGCTGCCGCCGCCCCGGCCACCACGACCCAGACCTCGACCGCCCCTGCCGACGGCGGCAAGGGCCTGACCATGGCCGAGTGCAGCACCAAGTATCAGGCCGCGAAGACCGCCAACAAGCTAAACGGCATGAAGTGGAACGACTTCCGCAAGGCCGAGTGCGGCGCCAGCGCCGCCGATGACGAAACCGTGCCTGCTCCGACCGAGGCGACTTTCACGAAGGAACCGGCCAAGCCGACTGTGGCCGCTCCGAAGGGCGTCACCTTCCCGACCGCCATCTCGCCTAAATTCGCCAACGAGACGCCGGCCAAGGGTCGCATGCACACCTGCCTCGAGCAGTACTATGCCAACAAGGACGCCAACACGCTGAACGGCCTGAAGTGGATCCAGAAGGGTGGCGGCTTCTACAGCCTCTGCAATGCCAAGCTGAAGGGCTGATCGCCTAGTTATTCGAAGAAAAAAGCTCGCGCATCGCAAGATGCGCGGGCTTTTTGTTGCAGGCGAAGAGCCCGCGGCCTTGCTGGCATCTGCATATCGGGGGAACTGTCGGCGTCATCGATTCGCCCACACCGCCATCGCCAGCCTTATCGGTAGTCCGCAAAGATTCCATTTGAACATATAGGGAACAAACAGTATACAAAAAGCTGTTGAACTTACCATCAATCAGGAGGGTCTTATGTTCAGTTTGAAGTTGGCGGCATTGGCTGCGACAGTATTGGTCGCTTGGAACGCCGCGCCTGCGAGCGCACTGACGATGAAGGAATGCGGCGAGACCTATCGGGCAGCCAAGGAAGGCGGCACTCTGGACGGCATGGACTGGGCCGCTTTCCGCAAGGAGAAATGCGCGACGTCCGCCGCGGAGAGTGACAGCGCGGATACTGTCAAAACCGCGGAGCAGCAGAAAAAGGAAACCAGCGCGGCGGTCGTTCCCACTGTAGCGCCGGCGGGCGTGACATTCCCGACTACCCTCGCCGCAGAGTTCAAGACCGAAACGCCCGCGAAGGCCCGGATGAAGACCTGCCTGCAGGGTTACCACGAAAACAAGGAGGCGGGTACGTTGAACGGCCTTCGCTGGATCCAGAAGGGCGGCGGTTACTACAGCCTCTGCAATGCCAAGCTGAAGAGCTGACCTTTTAATCACATCTTCCCGAAAAGGCCCCGCGCATCGCAAGGTGCGCGGGTTTTATTTGGGGTGCTTCAAGGGGACATCCGCGCTGCAAGGAAGCGCGGTCGGCGAAGCTGCCAATCTCCGCCCTCGTGGGGACATCGGCCCTCACGCCGACTTTCGCCGATCACCACGTTGGTAAGGTCGGCAGCCGGCCTGGATCCTCCAAACGAAAACGCCGCGGTTTGATCCGCGGCGTTTGTATGTAACGATTGCCAACCCTCAGCTCTGCGGCTGCGGCTCCATGCCGCCTTCGGGCTCGGGGCCTTTCTTGCGGCGGCCGCCCGTGCCGGCCTTCGGCACGGCCGAGCCGCGGCTGGGCGGGGTGTCGTCGCCGAGATCGCGGGCGGGCTTGTGCCCGGCTATCAGTTGCTTGATCTCGTCGCCAGACAGCGTCTCGTATTCGAGCAGCCCTTCGGCCAACGCGATCCAATCCTTCTTCTTCTTGGTCAGCACCGACTTCGCGGTCGAATAGGCGTCGTCGATCAGCCGCCGCACCTCGGCGTCGATAATCTGTGCCGTCTCTTCCGAGATGTTCTGCTGGCGCGCTACCGAATGGCCGAGGAAGACTTCTTCCTGGTTGTCGCCATAGGCGACATGGCCGAGCTTGTCGGAGAAGCCCCAGCGCGTGACCATGGCGCGCGCAAGCTTCGTCGCCTGCTCGATGTCGGAGGAGGCGCCCGAGGTGATGTTTTCCTTGCCGAACTTGAACTCCTCGGCGACGCGGCCACCCATCATGATCGCGAGCCTCGAGATCATGTATTTGTAGCTCATCGAATAGCGGTCGCCTTCGGGCAGCTGCATGACCATGCCGAGCGCGCGGCCGCGCGGGATGATGGTCGCCTTGTGCAGCGGATCGGCTGTCGGCACGTTGAGCGCCAGGATGGCGTGGCCGGCTTCGTGATAGGCGGTCAGCTCCTTCTCGGCCTGCGTCATCGCCGACGAGCGGCGCTCGGCGCCCATCATGATCTTGTCCTTGGCGTCCTCGAACTCGGCCATGGTGACGAGCCGCTTGTTGCGGCGCGCCGCCATCAGCGCGGATTCGTTGACGAGGTTCATCAGATCGGCGCCGGAGAAGCCTGGCGTGCCGCGCGCGATCACCTTGAGGTCGACATTGGGCGCCAGCGGCACGTTGCGCACATGCACCTTGAGGATCTTCTCGCGGCCGACGATGTCGGGGTTCGGCACCACGACCTGGCGGTCGAAACGGCCGGGCCTCAGCAGCGCCGGGTCGAGCACGTCGGGCCGGTTGGTGGCGGCGATCAGGATGATCGACTCGTTGGATTCGAAGCCGTCCATCTCGACCAACAGCTGGTTCAGCGTCTGCTCGCGCTCGTCATTGCCGCCGCCGAGGCCGGCGCCGCGATGGCGGCCGACCGCGTCGATTTCGTCGATGAAGATGATGCAGGGCGCGTTCTTCTTCGCCTGATCGAACATGTCGCGCACGCGGGATGCGCCGACGCCGACGAACATCTCGACGAAGTCCGAGCCGGAAATGGTGAAGAACGGCACGTTGGCCTCGCCGGCCACCGAGCGGGCGAGCAGCGTCTTGCCGGTGCCGGGCGGACCGACCAAGAGCACGCCGCGCGGGATCTTGCCGCCGAGGCGCTGAAACTTCTGGGGATCGCGCAGGAACTCTACGATCTCCTCCAGATCCTCCTTGGCCTCGTCGACGCCGGCGACATCCTGGAAGGTGACGCGGCCATGCGCTTCCGTCAGTAGCTTGGCTTTCGACTTGCCGAAACCCATGGCGCGGCCGGAACCGGATTGCATCTGGCGCATGAAGAATATCCACACGCCGAGGATCAGGATCATCGGCAGCCACGAGATCAGGTAGCCGAACAGCGAATTGGAGCCGTCGGTCTCGGGCTTGGCGGTGATGGTGACGTTCTTGTCCTGCAGCCTCGAAACCAGCGACGGGTCGCCAGGCGAATAGGTCTGGAAGCCGTTGGCGTTGTCCGTGTAGTTGCCGTAGATGCGGGCGC
This sequence comes from Mesorhizobium sp. SOD10, assembly GCA_000824805.1. Taxonomy (GTDB): domain Bacteria; phylum Pseudomonadota; class Alphaproteobacteria; order Rhizobiales; family Rhizobiaceae; genus Mesorhizobium. The sequence continues at coordinate 173,151 of CCNA01000061.1, read as the reverse complement.
CGGCGATGGTCACGCTCTTGACCCGTCCGGAGGCGACATCCTGCAGGAACTGCGAATAGGCGATATCCGTCGTGGCACCGCGCGTCTGGGGCGTCTGAAACAGATTGAACAGGGCGATGAGCAGGACGGCTATGATCGCCCAGAGCGCGAGGTTACGATAATTCGGATTCATCTATTGTCCCGTTGGGGTCCGCGCGCGGACCCGCGATGATGGAGGAGCTTGGGCCTAACATAGGGAGAGCGCCTCCCCTTGCCAAGCAGAACAGCATGTATCGGTTAAGCTTTCGCCCACCCTCGGCCGCCATCATGGCCGAGGAATGGCGACGCCGGCGGCGGCGGTGCGCCGACAAGCGCCGCCATGGCGATGGCGGGCGCGAGATCGAAGGACGGCAGGAAGCGCGCGAAAGGAGCCACCACCGGAACCATCGAGATCGCCGGCGAGCTGGCATCATCGCCTGTAAAATCAAGGTGTTCGGCGCCGCGCCATAATGCGGGCTCCGCGGCCAGCGCCGCGCGCGAGAGGCTTTGCGGAACATCCTCGCTCAAGGATGCTTGCCTGGCGGCGGAGGACCCCAGCGGCGCGATCACCAAATCGCCCGGTCCGTCTTTCAAAGTGATGCGGCGGCGGTTGTCCCAAAGCTGGTTGTCCGGCGGCACGGGGGCGGGCAGGTTGCGGTTTTCGCGGTGCAGGAAAATGCCGGTGCGGCGCACATCGACCACCGTCCGCGACAATGTAGCGCAAAGCGGTCCCAGGCGCAGACGGGAAAACAGCTCGGCACAGCGCGCCTCGTCGGCGAGAAAGGACAGGCCGCCGACAGCAGCCAAAAGGATGCGCAACGCATAGACAGCCGCCTCGCTGTCCTCATGCCTGGCGAAATCGCGATCGAGACGGATGAGACCCGGACCTGGCCGGTCGGCAAAGGCGTCGATGAGCATGGCGGCGCGGCGACCGATGTCCTGGCGTTCGCGAGCCGCCTGGCGCGACCGAGCCAACGCTTCCGCGATGCGCCGTTCGCCTTCGCCCTGCGCAAGCTTCGCCCGCACGCGCGGCCGCTCGAACCGGGCATCGACATTGGTCGGGTCCTCGATCCAGCCAATATCGCGATGGCGCAGCATGTCGCGCAGCGCCGCGCGCCTTGTGCCGAGCAGCGGCCGGACGATCCATGTCCGCCAGTCGTGCAGCGTGGCGGGCGCCATGCCGGCGAGGCCGCGGCCGTCATCGTCGCGCGCCTGCCGCATCAGCACCGTCTCGGCCTGATCGTCGGCAGTGTGGCCGGTCAGGATCAGCTTGATATGTTCGGCATCGGCTGCCTGCGCAAGCAGCCTGTAGCGCGCTTCGCGCGCGGCGGCCGGCAGGCCGGTGGCAGGCTTGTCGCCGCGCCAGGCGAGAATGCGATGCGCGATGCCGCGCTCGGCGCAGAACTTGGCGACCTGCCGCGCCTCGACGGCCGAGTCCGGCCTCAAGCCGTGATCGACCGTCACCGCGAGCAGCCTGGCGCCCGATGCGGTCCGGTCGAGGTGATCCTTGAGGAGGAGAAGAAGGGCGGTCGAGTCGCTGCCGCCGGACACGGCTGCAACGGCGCCGCTCGAAAAGTCCAGGTCTGAGAAAAGGCGGTCCGAGAGGTGAGCTTCGGTATCGGGCGTCAGCACGACGCCAGCGCCTTTTCCTGCTTGATGCGCTCCTTGAGCGCGCCGGAAACGTCGGGATAGCGCTTGCCGATCTCGTTGAAGGTGGCGCAGGCGACGTCGTTCTGCTTCAGGCCGACCAGCGAAACGCCGAGCTTGAGCAGCATGTCGGGCGCCTTCTTGGCCTTCGGATAGTCCTTGCTGGCGGCGAGGAAGACTTCGGCCGCATCGCGGTATTTTTGCTGACCGAGCAGCGACTCGCCCAGCCAATAATGCGCGTCCGCCGCCTTGGCGTCCTTGGGGAAGCGCGAAATGTGGTCGCGAAAGCCCTGCTCGGCGGTCGGGTAATCGCCCGACAGGATGAACTGGTAGGAATTGCGGTAGAGCTCGTCGGGATTGTTGGTCGACGGCAGGGCCGCGACTTCGGTGCCGCCGGCCTTGTTCTTCCTAGCCGGCGTCTCGGCGGAAGGTGCGTTTGCCATCGGAGCCTGCGCCGGCGCGCTGGCCTGCGGGTTGGACTCGGCATTGACCACATTGCCGTTCTTGTCGACGGTGATGGTGCCGAAATTCTTCGGCGGCGCGCCGGTGATCAGCTTGCCGGGGTCGCCGGTCTGCGATTCCACGATGACGTCGCCGACTGTCTTGCCGCCGCTATTTTGCCCGCCTGCGTCGGCCGGCGCCTGCGTCGCCGGGGCCTGGGCGACGCTGTTGTCGGTTGCAGCGTCCCCGGCGCCGGTGTCTCCGGTGCCGGCGTCGCCAATATTGGTGTTGCCACCGTTGCTGTTTCCGTCCTGGGGCGCGGCCTCCGATTTCTTCTGTCCGGCCGGCTTGGCGCCGCCTTGCGCGCCGCCCTCGAGCTGCTGAAAGCGGAATTCGTTGTCTTCCTGCTGCTTGCGGATCTGTTCCTGCATCTGCAGGATCTGGAAATTGAGCTCTTCGACCTTGCCGTTCAACTGGCGCAGCTGGTCTTCCAGACCGGTCATGCCACCGCTGTTATCCTGCGCGATCTGCGCCTGCTCCGGCTTCTTCTTGTCGCCGAAGATGCCGAGTGTCGGCAGATGGAAGGTGAAGCCGCTGTCGGAAGCCCGCCCGGCGCTGTCGGCCGACGCGGCAAGGCTTGGAAGGCTTGATACGAGCAGCAGCGCAAGCGTGCCGCTCAGGACCGTTCTGAAATGCATTCTGTCTCTCGCGGTGGGTGTGTTGGCCTGATGCGCCTTTCCAAATCAAACAGGGGGAGCAAGCGCCCTCGCGCTCATAGCAGGACGCGAGACTTCGGCCAAATTTTGTTTCCGGATGTTGCAAATGAAAAAGGCGGCCCTGAGGCCGCCTTTGATTTTTGCGATGTTGTATTTTTGTCGCCTGGCGTCGTGCCAAGGCGGCGGCCGCGGGACCCGGCCCTTAGGAGCCGGCGCCGGACAGCGTGGTGACGGCGCGACGGTTCTGCGACCAGCAGGAGATGTCGTCGCAGACCGCGACCGGACGCTCCTTGCCGTAAGAGATGGTCTTCAGGCGGCTGGCAGAGACGCCCTTGGAGATCAGGAAGTCGCGCGTGGCGGCGGCGCGGCGTGCGCCCAGCGCCAGATTGTACTCGCGCGTGCCGCGCTCGTCGGCGTGGCCTTCGATGACGATCGCGTACTGACGATACTGGTTGAGCCACTGCGCCTGACGCGACAGCGTGGTCTGGGCATCGGCGCGGATCGACGAGGAATCGGTGTCGAAGAAGATGCGGTCGCCGATATTGACGGTGAAGTCCTGCGCCGAACCGGGGGTGGCTGCGCCTGCACCGTTCAGGCCGAGCTCGGCCGCGCTGTTCGGGGTCTTCTTCGAGGCGCAACCGGTGATGGCGAGAGCCGCCACCAGCGCGATCATCGCCGGATTTCTGGTAAGTGCTGCGATACGGCCCATGCCGCCTCTCTCCTTCGCATATGAGTGATTTTGTTGATCACCCAGTAACCACGTTTGGGTTAACCACCGTTCAAGAAACAGGGTTAATTTTTGGTTTCGAGCCGCCGTCCGCGGCCGTTTTGCCCACGCATTTACCAAGGGCGGGATTGCGTGCGGACCGTAGGCAGAAATGCGGCCAAAACGCGACCAAGGTGGGGAAAGCGGGATTTTGGGGCCCCGCCTTCATCAGTTCTTCAATTCCCCTTTTTCGATCCCCTACTCGAGAAGCGGCGACCAAGCCGGGTCGGAAGCGTAATTTGCCGTCGGGATCTGCTGCTCGTTGCGGCCGGTGAGATCGACCGAGACCAGCTTCGGGCCGCCGGCGGAGTCGCGGAAGAACATCAAGACGCGACCGTTCGGCGCCCAGGTCGGGCCTTCCTGCTGGAAGCCGGAGGACAGGATGCGCTCGCCCGAGCCGTCGGTCTTCATGACGCCGATCTGGAATTCGCCGCCGCTCTGCTTGGTGAAGGCGATGAGGTCGCCGCGCGGCGACCAAACCGGCGTCGAATAGACGCCATCGCCGAAGGAGATGCGGTGCGGGTTGGAGCCGTCCGCGCCCATGACATAGATCTGCGAGCGACCGCTGCCACCGCCACGGTCGGAGGTGAAGACGATCTGCGAGCCGTCCGGCGAATAGGAGGGCGAGGTGTCGATCGCGGTCGAGTCGGTCAGCCGCGTCGTCGAGCGGCTCCTCAGGTCCATGGCGAAGATGTTGGAATTGCCGTCGTCGCGCAGCAGGCTCATGATCACCTTCTGGCCGTCGGGCGAAAAGCGCGGCGCGAACGTCATGCCCGGGAAATTGCCGACCAGCTCGCGCTGGCCGGTCTCGATCTGCAGCAGGTAGACCTTCGGCTGTCCGCTCTCATAGGACATGTAGGTGATTTCCTGCCGATTCGGCGAGAAGCGCGGCGTCAGCACGATCGAGCGGCCGTCCGACAGGTAGCGCACATTGGCGCCGTCCTGGTCCATGATGGCGAGGCGCTTCTTGCGCGCGTTCTTGGCGCCGGATTCGTCGACGAAGACGACGCGTGTGTCGAAATAGCCTTTTTCGCCGGTGATCTTCTCATAGATCGCATCGGCGATGATGTGCGCGACACGGCGCTGATTGGCGTCGTTGGCGAAAAACTGCTCGCCGGCCAGCTGCTGGTTGCCGAAAATATCCCACAGGCGGTACTGGGCCCGGATGCGGCCGTCCGCCTCCTTGCTCACGCTGCCGGTGACCAGCGCCTGCGCGTTGATCACCTTCCAGTCGTCAAAACGGGGCGTGGCATCCGGATTGGTGATCTTTTCGACAAAGGCGGCCTTGTCGATCGGCGCGAACAGTCCCGACCGTTTCAGATCGGCTGTGACGATCTCCGATATCTGCGGCCCAAGTCCCCCCTGGAAGTCAGGGATGGCGATCGGCATCGGCTCGACATTGCCTTTGTTGACGTTCAGCTCGAGAGTTGCCTGGGCAGGCAAGATCGCGACGGAACTTATGCCCATCGCCATCGCGGCGACCATCAGGAGCGGCTTGAGGATGGATTTCATGTCTTCTCGCTTCTCTTGCTGATTTTTGGACGCTCAGGCTACAGGCCAAGCATCGCTCTCGGATCGAAGTTGACGCGAATGTCAGACCAGATGTCTTGCTTTCCGGCGGGAACCTGCAGCCCGGCGACATCGCATTTCTGCACGGCGCGAACCGCGCTGGCGTCGAACTGGGGGTTGCCGCTGGACTTCTCGACGATCGGGCGGCCCTCCAGCTTGCCGGAGGCATTCAGGTTGAAGCGGACGACCACGGTGAAGTTCTCGGAGCCTTCGAGGCCGACGGGAAGGGTCCAGCACCCACCGAGCTGGTCCTCCAGCGCCCCCTGCTCCGACCTGGAGAGCTTCTGGCCTTGATCCTTTTCGCCGCCGAGCGAGGCCTGCTGGGTCGAGCGCTTGGCGCCGCCGCCGGATGGCTTCTGCTTGTCGAGCAGAGCCGTTATTTCGTCGGCGTTGAACTGCTTCTCGTCCGATTTCTTCTTGGAAGAGGCTTCCTTCACCGGCTTTTCCGCGTCCTTGCGATCCGGCGCCTTGGCGCTCTCGGCCTGCGCCGGCTGCGGCTTCGGCCGCGCTTCCGGCGCCGGCGCGGAATCCGGAAGCTGTGCTTCCTCCGTCGGCTGATCCTGCGAGATCGCCTCGGCCACCGCGTCGGGTTTGATTTCTTCTTTCTGGATGGCCGCGGTCTTGTCCGGCTGCGGCGCGGGCTTCGGTTCCTTGGCCGGCGTCGGCTTCGGCTCCGTCTGCTTGACCGGCTCGGGCTTGACCTCTTCCTTCGGCGTCGGCGTCGGCGCGACCTCCGTCGCAGGCGTCGGCTTCGGCTTCTCCTGCGGCTTCGGCACGTCCTCGACCGCCGGCTTCTCGGTCGGCGTCGGCGCCGGCGGCGGCGCCGCCGTCTTCTCGACTGGCTTCGGCTTGGCTTCGTCCGTCACCGGCTTGTCGGTATCGACGGTGTTCTCGCCGACTTTCTGGGCGTTGGGAACCACATCCGGGCGCTTCGTCGGAACAGGCGCCGGCTTGTCATGCATGACCGCCTTCTTGTCGCCCTGCAGCGTCTGCGCGATGGCTTCCATCGGCACGATGTCGACCGCCACCGACTCCACGTCGGAGGCCGGCATGGCCGGCGGCGAGGACAGCGTGAACAGCCCGAAGGCCAGCGCCACCGCATGCAAGATCACCGAAGAGGTGAGACCGGTCCGCATCTGGCGCGCCTACTGATCCTGTTCCTGCAGCGAGACCAGGCCGATATTCTTGTAGCCCGCCGCCGAAATGCGGGCCATGACCTTCATCGCGGTGCCGTAATCCGTCGACTTGTCGCCGCGGATGAAGATGCGCTCGTCATAGCCGGTCTTGGAAATCGCCTGCAGTTTCGCCACCAGCTCCTCGATCGGGATCTCGGTTTCCTGCAGATAAATCTGGCCGGCGGCGTTGATCGACACGGTGACCGGCTGCGTGTCGACATTCATCGCCTTGGCCTGCGTGTCCGGCAGGTCGATCGGAACCCCGACGGTGAGCAGAGGCGCCGCGACCATGAAGATGATCAAAAGCACCAGCATCACGTCGACCATCGGCGTGACGTTGATTTCGGACATCAAGGCATGGTGACGGCCGCGGCGCCTATGGCCACGCCCGCCTCGCCCCGTGCCACCTGCGCCAGCAGCAGACATCCCCATGATCGTTCCTCAGGCCTTCTGGGCTACTTTTTCATCGATTTGGCGCGAGAGTATGGCGGAGAACTCGTCCGAGAACCCTTCCATGCGCACGCCGAGCTTGTTCGCATCCGATGACAGCTTGTTGTAGGCGATGACCGCCGGAATAGCCGCGAGAAGGCCGATCGCGGTCGCGAGCAGCGCTTCCGCGATACCGGGCGCCACCACCGAGAGACTGGTGTTTTTCGAGGCGGCGATCGCCTGGAACGACGTCATGATGCCGATGACGGTGCCGAACAGGCCGATGAAGGGCGCGGCCGAGCCGGTGGTGGCGAGGAAGCCAAGCCGTCCCTCCAGCCGTTCCATCTCGCGCGTCAATGCCAGGTCCATGGCCTTGTCGATGCGCGTCTGCAGCGCCAGCGGCGATTTCGCGCCCTTTTCAAAGCTCTTCTTCCATTCGCGCATGGCGGCGACGAAGATCGCGCCCATGCCGGTCGTCTTGCGGTCGGCCAGCGTGCGGTAGAGTTCCTCAAGCGATTGCCCGGACCAGAAGACCTGTTCGAAGCGGTTCAGTGCCAACTTCATCCGGCTATAGGCGACGAGCTTGTCGATGATGATCGCCCAGGTCCAGATGGAGGCGCAAAGCAGGCCGATCATCACCAGCTTGACCACCCAGCCGGCCTGCATGAACAAGGCCCAGATCGACAGATGCGCTGCCGGATCGGCGAGTGCGATGTTTTCCATGACTTAAGTCCTTAAGATTTTCCGGGCATCGCTGGCGGCTGGCCCATGGCATCCCTTTGGTCCGATCGCGCGAAGCTTGAAGCTTGCGGGATAAGCCCCGAATGCACCGTTTCGCGGCCTTTTCGAGGCAAATATTGGTGAAAGGAAGGCGCAGGAATTGCGCCAATCTTCACCAATTCCTTCATGAACCGTTATGGTTAAGGATGGGTTAGGACGTAAGGCGCGGCGCATTGCCGCGTATCGTGCCGAGGCGCTGGCGTCGAGGGGCGTTGAGATTCAGGTCAGGCCGAGTCGAAAATGGTGGTTTCCGAGAACCGGAGCGGAGCGCGTTTCAATTGCTGGCCCATGAAGATGCGGGCGCCGGAAATATCGTCGGTGCGCGTGTCGATGGTGAGGATGTCGTCCATGCGCGCCGGCGAGCGGAAGTCGATCTCCATGCGCCGGACCACCCACACGATGCGCTCGCCATGCTTGCCGTCCAGCAGCTCGGTATGGTGGACGCCGGTCAGCCTCAGATAGTCGGAGCGGCCGCGTTCGAGGAATTCGAGATAGCGCGCATGATAGACGACGCCGGAGAAATCGGTGTCGGCATAGTACACCCTGGCCATCAGCCGGTGCCCGAAATCCGTCAGCGCTCCGGAAAGCCCGGCGCTGAGCGCCGCCGATTCACCACGATCATCCATCGCGCTTTCCTTTTCTGGCCTGAACAGGCACCTAAAGCCTGCGGGCTTTAGGCATTTTTTCTGTACGTGTCGTCGTCCCAAAAACCGCTGGACATTTTTCGGCGACACGCACTGTTTCTCGCGCGGGAACGGGATCGCACTGTTGGGCACTATGATCAAGACCTTGATGGCGGCGCTGCTTGCGCTCGGCGCGTTGGCATTGCCGGCTGGGGGAGCGACGTTCTCGATGAAACGCGGCCTCAATCTCGACCAGTGGGTGACCTGGCCGGCCGAGGACAAATGGGGCGAGCGCCAGGCGATCCTGCCCTATCCCGAGTGGCGCAAATTCATCAAGGAGGGCGACCTCAAGGCGCTCAAGGATGCCGGTCTCGATTTCCTGCGCATGCCGGTCGATCCCTCGCCCTTTCTTTCGGACCGGACCACGGCCCTCCGCGACGACCTCTATGCCAGCGTCCTCGACTCGGCGCGCATGATCAACCGCGCCGGCCTGAAGGTGATCGTCGACCTGCATCTGATCCCCGCCGGCGGCAATCGCAAGATCGGCATGAGCGAGGTCATGCACGACCAGGCCCTATTCGACGCCTATGCCGAATTGGTGCGCAAGATGGCGCGGACCTTGGCCAGGGAAGATCCGAAGCTTGTCGCGCTGGAACTGATGAACGAGCCGCTGGTCGATTGCGAGGCGAACGGCGCCAATCTTTGGCCCGACCGTCAGAAGCAATTGTTCGCCGCCGCGCGCGCCTCCGCCACCAGGCTGACGCTGATCCTGACCGGCGGCTGCTATTCGAACGCGGAGTCGCTTGCCAGGATCGATCCCAGGACGATTGCCGATGACAATATCATCTGGACCTTCCACTCCTACGATCCGTTCCTTCTGACGCATCAGGGCGCAAGCTGGGCCGGCGACTTCATCCCCTATGTCACCGGCCTGCCCTATCCGCTGACGGCCGTTCCGAAGGCACAGCTGGATATGACGCTGGACACGATTCGCGACCGGATCAGGGCCGAGGCGCCCTGGGCGCGACGGAGCGGTCTGCTCGCCTATCTCGACGAGCAGGTGGCGACAATGGACAGTCCCGAAAAGCTGCTTGGCGTGATGGATGCGCCGTTCGCGACGGTCGACGCCTGGGCGAAGGCCAACGGCATCAAGCCGCAGGATATCACCCTCGGCGAATTCGGCATGATCCGCAAGGAATACGGCATCGGCTTCGTCATGCCGGCCGCATACCGCGCCGCCTATGTGCGCGACATGATCGCCCGCGCCGAGGCGCATGGCTTTTCATGGTCGGTGTGGAGCTATGGCGGCGCCTTCGGCATCATCGATGCCTTCGACGGCGGGAAGGCGGAACCCGACGTGATGGATATGATCAGATCGCTTCGGTAAGGCAGCAAACCAAGGCGTATCGAGATTCAGGTCAGGCCGCGTCGAGAATGGCGGGCAGGTTGCGGTCGTTCTCCACGACATGGCCATAGGCGAAGCGGTTGCCATAGTCCGAAGGCACCACCGGTGAATAGCCGAACAGCCGTACCTGCCCGCCATGCGTGTGCCCGGACAAGGTCAACGAAACTCGCCATGGCACTTTCGGAAAAATGTCCGGCTCATGCGCGAGCAGGATGATCGGCTCGCTCCCCTGGATCTTGGCCAAAGTGCCTGGGAGATCGTCGAAGCCCTGGAAACCATCGCGTCCCTTGGCCTTGTTCGGCAGCAGCGCGAGCTGATCGGCAAGCCCGGCGATCCAGAAACCATGCCCGTCCTTTGCCAGCCGCACGACATCATTTTCGAGCACCGGGATTCCGACATGCTCGAGCGCCTTGCGCGACTGGGTCGGGCCGGCTTCCGCGCGCTGCGCAAAGAAATCGGTCCACCAGTCGTGATTGCCAAGGATCGACAGCACGCCGAGCGGCGCCTTCAGCCCGGACAAAGCCTCGGCCCATTCCGCCACGCGCACCGAGCCTGTCACGATCTTGGTGCCTGCGGTGTAATCGCCAAGCAGAACGATAAGGTCCGGCTGCAGCGCATTGGCCTCTTCGGCAAGTGCTGCGATCCGCTCCGGCGTCATCCACGGCCGGCAGGCATGGATGTCGGCCAGCGCCACGACGCGCAGCTTGAGTCCTTCCGGCCAATGCGGCGGCGTCAGCGCATAGCGCTTCACATGGGTCAGCAGCATCGGCTCGATGCCGACCGCATAGGCGCCGAGCGACACCAGGGAAAAGGCCGAGCCGCCGACAAGGCGCAGGAAAGCGCGTCTGGTGATCATGGATCGCCCCAAGCCCTCGGGATTGCATCAGGTAAGCTGGCTTAAAGGCTGCAATTGCGCCCTGAGCTAGGCCGAGGCGCGCAGATTCTGCGCAGATGGGGCATTGCGCCGCCGAAACGGCGAACAAATCTGCGTTACTCTTCCTGGAACAGGCTGATCTGCTGCTGGGCGATATCCTTCGGCGGGTCGAGGCCGAGATGGCGCCAGGCATTGGCGGTCAGCACGCGGCCGCGCGGCGTGCGCTGGATGAAGCCCTGCTGGATGAGATAGGGCTCGATGATGTCCTCGATCGCGTCGCGCGGCTCGGAGAGCCCGGCCGCGATCGTCTCGATGCCGACCGGGCCGCCGCCGAAATTGCGCGCGATCATCGACAGATAGCGGCGGTCGAGCGCGTCGAGGCCGAGCGCGTCGACCTCCAGCCTGGTCAACGCCTCGTCGGCGATCTTCCTGTCGACATGCGCGGCACCGGCGACGCTGGCGAAGTCGCGCACCCGGCGCAGCAGCCGGCCGGCGATGCGCGGCGTGCCGCGCGCGCGGCGCGCGATCTCTACCGCGCCGTCGTCGCCGAGCGGCATCGACAGGATCCGGGCGCCGCGGCGCACGATCTGCTCCAGCTCCTCGACCGTGTAGAAATTGAGCCGCACCGGGATGCCGAAACGGTCGCGCAGCGGATTGGTCAGGAGTCCGAGCCTCGTCGTCGCCGCGACCAGCGTGAAACGGGCAAGGTCGATCTTGACCGAGCGCGCCGCCGGCCCCTCGCCGATGATGAGGTCGAGCTGGAAATCCTCCATCGCCGGATAGAGGATTTCCTCGACCGCCGGATTGAGGCGATGGATCTCGTCGATGAAGAGGACGTCGCGCTCCTCGAGATTGGTGAGCAGCGCGGCGAGATCGCCGGCCTTGGCGATGACCGGGCCGGAAGTGGAGCGGAAATTGACGCCGAGCTCGCGCGCCATGATCTGTGCCAGCGTCGTCTTGCCGAGCCCGGGCGGGCCGACGAACAGCACATGGTCGAGCGCCTCGCCGCGGCTCTTGGCGGCGTCAACGAAGACCTTGAGATTGGCGCGCACCGCCGCCTGGCCGACGAACTCGTCGAGCGACTGCGGCCGCAGCGTCTGGTCGGCGTCCTCGCCGCGCTTGTCGGGGGCAATGAGGCGGGGCGAAAGGGTCATGCCGCCTTCCTTGCATAGGACCGGTGGCGGGACAAGCGTTGCCTCACCGCGCCAGTTCCTTCAGGCCGAAGCGGATCAGCTTGGACGCATCCGCGCCCTCGCCGGCCGATTTCAGCGCCGCCGCAACCGCGTTCGCGGCGATATCGCGCGAATAGCCGAGATTGACGAGCGCCGATACCGCATCGGTGATCGGCGCGGCCGCGACGCCTTCGCCGAGCTCCTGCTTGAGGCCGATCGTGCCGCTGGCCGCGCCCGCATAGGCCGGCGCCTTGCTGCGCAATTCGGTGACGATGCGCTCAGCCACTTTCTTGCCGACGCCGGGCGCGCGAGAAACCATGGCGATGTCGCGCAGCGCGATCGCGTTGGCGAGATCGGCCGGCGCCAGCGTCGACAGCACCGCCAGCGCCACCTTGGCGCCGACGCCCTGCACATTGTTCATCAGAAGGCGGAACCACTCGCGCTCCAACGCGCTCTGGAAGCCGTAGAGCCGGATCATGTCCTCGCGGACATAGGTCTCGATGAACAGCACCACCGCCTCGCCCGGCGATGGCAGCGCGGCAAGCGTGCGCGCCGAGCAATGCGCGACATAGCCGACGCCGTGCACATCGATGACGCAGCTATCCTCGTCGATCTCGTCCAGCGTGCCTTTCAGCTTGCCGATCATGGCTTGGCCTTCATGGATGCGTTTCCGGAGAGATGATTTCGACATCGGGGAAATAGCTGCGGTAGCGAGGCGCGTCGCGCGTCAACAGCCGATGCCCGGCAACGGCTGCATGCGCGCCGATGAAGAAGTCGGGCAAAGTCCGCTCCCGAACACCGCCGGCCCGCCGATAGCGGGAATGTGTCACCCCAGCCAGGAATGCGGCTTCCCACGGCAAGAACTCGCGATCCATTTCGAGTCTTTCGGCTGCTTTCCTCAGAATCGCTTCGGAAGCGACCAGAGGAGCAAGCTCGGACCAGACGATGCTGTTGATGACCAACGCGCCATCGCGTCGGCAGGAGATAATCGCGGACGAAGACCATCCCGTCAGTGGCCCAGCCGGACCCCAGACGTCAATGAGCACGTTTGTGTCAATCAACGTCGAGATTTTCACGCGGTCCCCTCAACCACTCCATATACTCGTCTGTCGTCATGCCGCCCAAATCCAGCGTTCCCTCCATCTTGTCGAGGACCTCCCTGAATTTGCGGGCAGCTTCCTCCTCCGAAATGTTTTCGTTGACGGCGACAAGCCGGGCACCCTCGTCCGTAGCCACGAACTGGACCTCAGAACCCGGCCCTATACCGAGATGGTCCCTTATTTGTTTGGGGATCGTGACTTGCCCTTTGGTGGTCACACGCATGGTAATACCTCGAAAGTATTACTTACTGTGCAAGTGAGAACAAGTCAAGAACGACACTACTACCCGGCCAGTGCCGCCATGCGGTAGGCGGCGCTCGGTCGGTGATGCGCATGGCAGATGGCGATGGCCAGAGCGTCGGCGGCGTCGTCGGTATCGAAGATGGCCTTCGGCATCAGCACCTTGACCATCATGTGGATCTGCTTCTTCTCGCCGTGGCCGACACCGATCACCGCCTTCTTGACGGCATTGGGAGCATATTCGGCGACCACCAGGCCGGCGCGCGCCGGCACCAGCATGGCAATGCCGCGTGCCTGGCCGAGCTTCAGCGTCGCGGTCGCATCCTTGTTGACGAAAGTCTGCTCGACCGCTGCCTCATGCGGCATGGCCTGGTGCAGCACCTCGGCCAAGCCGTCATGCAGCTGGCAGAGCCTTATCGCCAGCGACTCCTTTTCGTCGGACCGCACCGTGCCGGACGCGACGAAGCGCAGCGAATTGCCGACGCTGTCGATAATGCCCCAGCCGGTGCGCCTCAGGCCCGGATCGATGCCGATGATGCGAATCGCTTCCCCCATGCGCCAAGTTTAGCCTCAGCGGCAAGCGATGCCAGGGAAATGTGAACAAACCGGAAACGGTTACCATCCTAAGAGCGCGCTCGAAATCCAATCGAGCCGACGTCACCGGCCGGCATGTCCAATCTCGGACCTAATTCGTCACGCGACGGATGGTTTTCGACAGCCGCGTGAGAAATGCCGGCCTCGACGATGCGACCAGCTTCCACGCCAGGAGGGCATTGCCCATGCGCCGCGGCAGGATGCCGATGCTGAGGAACCAGGCCGCCAGGGCAGCCCGCCGCCGCCAGGATGCGTTCATTTCCAGGCTGGCGGTGGCGCCCGCTCTTGCTAGCCCCAGCCGGGAGTCGGTTTCAACCGGATGCCGGGACTCGTCGACGCAGAGCGAAGCCAGTCGCTCTTCCAGATGCACCGGATCGTGAAGGCCGGCATCCGGCGGCACGGTCAAGCCGATCTCGGCCGCCCGGTCGGACAAGGCCTCGAGGCGCCGGAAGTCATGCTCTACGCGCCAGCGCGCCCGCTCGGCAAGCTTTTGGGCAAAGACCGAATGGTTGGAGCCATGGATGCGGTAGGCACCAAGGCAGGTGTCGATGGATTTCACCTCTCCGTGCAACGGCGCGAGTGTCGCCAGATAGCCATCGGCGCCTTGCCGGAAATCGCTTTCAGGCATGGGCATTATCGGCTCCAGCGCCTCGCGGTCGAATGCAAGCCCGCTAGTCACCGTCGTCCGGTACCGCCCCTTGCGCAGCAATTCCGGAATGACGTCGCCCGAATCGAACGGCTGTTCCGGTGGCGGAAAGACATCCTTGATCTGCTGGTCCTCATCAACGAGATGCAGCCTGAATTGCGCCTGGGCGACATCCGCGTCCCACTCGTCCAGCACCTCGGAGACGGCGTTCGGATAGAGATAATCGTCGGCGTCGAGGAAAAGGATGATCTCCCCCGTGCTCGCCTCGAACCCGGTATTGAAGGCCGCACCATGCCCGCCATTCCTGCGCCTGAGGCATGGACGGATCTTGTCGCCATAGGATTCGATGACGGCCACCGACGCATCCGTCGAGGCGTCGTCGACGACCACGACCTCGACATTTCGGTGGTCCTGCTCCAACGCGCTGTCGATGGCGCGTCCCAGGAACTGTTCGTAATTGTAGTTGGGGATGATGATCGATACCGGAATGCGGTCCAATGGCGAATGCACGGGATCAAGCCTCGCAATCTGCTTTGGTCACAGTGACGGTGATTTCTTGCAGAACCGGCTCGGTCGACCCGGCTGCGGCGAACGGCCCCAACTAGGGTCCCATCGCTTGCGGGCAAGGGTAATGTTCCTCGCGAAGGCCGGCTTGGCCTTCAAATACGATGACAATATCGAAGAGCGGCCGGCGTCGCAGGCGTTCGACTTGCGGCCGAAACCAAAGCTCGCCAATTGGGGCCCGATCAAGGAAATGCCGGTTCTTCGTCCTGCGCCGCCATCGCGGCCTTTGTTGCGAACGCGGTGTCAGCCGCGCGCGAATGCCGTGTTCAAAAGGCTGATCTGGTCGGAAACCGGGTTGGCCCGCCGGCTGGGGGCATGCGTGTCGCTGACGACGCCGCCATAGATTTCCTCGTCCATGCGCCGCACCAGCGACTGCAGGCGCAGCGAACGCGTGACGAGGTCCAGAAAATCCTTGGGCAACTCGTTCCAGCCAAGCGCTTCGTCATGCGCGGACGCGGTGTCGAGCCGCACCTTGGATTTCTCCGAGGCCACCTGGTCGCGCGTCATCTCGCCGGAATTCGCCGCCCGCTGCAAAAGCAGCCAGGAGGCAACCTGCATCAGCCTCGTGGTCAGCCGCATCGATTCGGCCGCATAGAGCGTCGCCGCCGTACGCGACAATTTCTTGGCTTCGAGCCTGCCCTTGCCATCGAGATATTCGGCGGCCTGCTCGACCAGCCCCATGCCTTCCTGGTAGAGCGGCTTGAAGGATTGGGAAAAAACCCGGCGCTCCGCCAATTTGATGGTCTTCGCGCTGCCCTTCGAAGGCTCGTTCATCGATACGCCCCTGCACTGCCGCAAGCCGATCCGGCAATCCTTGCCGAGGTGGCCCGCACCCTAAATGACTGAGGCTTGAAAATGCGCTTCGATGCCCATGAAGGCAAGCGCATGTTTAACAAACGGTTAACGCCAACTTCGTTCAAGCCATCCGCAAGCGGATGGCGCCAGCCGGCCGCGAGCGGACAAAAAAAGAGCCGCGGATAAGGCGGCTCTCAGGAGTTTAACAGGGAGGCGTCAAACAAAGTGGCTCCAACCACTCGGTAAGAATCCAGCAAAACTGGATGCGCATAGTAAACGCCCGTAAAGCTTAATGAACCCTTAACGCGGCGGCGATTTTTTAAGCGAATGCGCTTTCCTGTGCCGGAACAGGACAGCGGCCTCATCGCCGGGGATCGTCTGAAACCCGGATTTTCGACGCCGATCGTGGCGGCCGTAACATATTGGCTGCTGCCGCGACATCGGCCCGAAACACGCGCCGCGCAAAAGCCGGCTCCTCTGAAGCGGCGCGCAGATCCGCGCCGCTCGAAATCAGGCAGGATATCCGGGAGCAACCCATGGATTGGTATTCGATCGTCAAATTCCTTCACGTCCTTTCGGCTATTTTGTGGGTCGGCGGCGGCTTCGTGCTGTTCCTGCTCGGCGTGCTGGCCGAGCGCGCCGGCAGCATCGAGGACAAGCTGCAGGCAATGCGCGCCAGCGGAGAGCTCGGCGGCAGGTTCTTCGCGCCGATGTCGATGCTGACGCTGGTCTTCGGCCTCGTCATGTGCGGCTTCTGGGTGGGCTTTACCGAGCTGTGGATCGTCATCGGCCTCGTCGGCTATGCCACGACCTTCTCGATCGGCATGCTGGTCTTCAAGCCGACCGGCGAGCGCATAGGCGCGATGATCGCCAAGGACGGCGTAACGCCCGCCGTTCTCTCCATCGGCCAGCGCATGATGAGATGGGCGCGCCTCGATTATGCGGTGATGCTGGTGATCATCGCCGACATGGTGCTGAAGCCCACTCTGCACGACATCGGCATTCTTGCCGGCATGGCGATGGTGGTAGCCCTGGGCGCCGCGCTTGCCTTCGGCGGCAGCCGCCAGATGGTGCCGAGCGCCGCCTGAACCTTCGTGGTGAGGTCGGCCCGACGGCCGCCCTCACCACAGGCCAGCCACGCCGTCCCACAGCAGCTTGACGGCGACCACCGCGACGGTGGCGTAGGTGAACGGATAGAAGATCTCCGGCCGCATGCGGCGCACCAGCCAGGCGCCGGCGATGGTCGACAGCGGCGCCAGCGGCATCAGCACCGCCGAGGCCGTAAGGTTTGTGGTGTCGAACTGGCCGAGCGCGAAATACGGGACGAGTTTCAGCGCATTGGTGGCGGCAAAGAAGATCGCCGCGGTTCCCGACAGCACCTTCGGGTCGAGCCGGATCGGCAGCGCATAGACCTGGAAGGGCGGGCCGCCGACATGGGCGACGAAGCTGGTGAAGCCGGCGACCATGCCCCAGAAAGCGGCGGCAACGCGGTTTGGCTCCGCCGCATGATCGGCGCCGTGGCGGAACTGCAGGTAGATCCAGCGCAGCACGAAGACGAGCGCGACGGCGCCGACGATCAGCCGCACCATCTCCTCGGTGACCAGAGCCGCGGTCAGCCAGCCGAGCCCGATGCCGATGACGGCGCCCGGCATCATGTCGACCAGCATCTTGCGGTCGTAGACGCCCCACCAGGTCCACACGGAAACGATGTCCATCAGGCACAGGATCGGCAGCAGGATGGCGGCCGCCTGAACCGGCGGGATGGCCAGCGCCATCAACGGCACACCGACGAAGCCGACGGCGCCGCCGAAGCCGCCTTTCGACAGGCCGACAAGGATCACCGCCGGAATGGCGGCGGCATAGAACCACGGATCGCTGAGCAGGCCTGACATCGGCAAAGGAAGGTTGAGAAGGCGGGGAACCCAGCCATAGCGCAGAACAGCGCCGCCGGGATAGTCATTAATGCGGGCATCCGCTATGCCGGCCCGACCTTGGGCATCCTGACGATTTCAGCTCTGATGATGCCCCATCACACTTAGGGAATGCACACTAGCCTTTCGTATAGTCAGGCCCGATACGTGTCGGCAGGCCGTCGGCGAGTTTCAACCAAGGGAGCTTCTCCTCGAAAGCGACATGCAGCGTCGGCGCAAATCTTTCCGGCTCCGCCATCGCCGCGGCAAAAAAGTGCATGACACCGGACATGTTCTTCGAGCGGAAGGAAAGCGGCGAGCCGCAGTGATCGCAAAATGTTCTTTCTACACCGGGAGAAGAGTTGAACACCTTCGGTGGCTTGCCCAGCCATCGCCACTGACCGTCCAGGACGCCAATGTAGGCGGTCATCGGCGCAGAACATTGCCGCCGGCAGCTCTCACAATGACAGACCACGCAGGCCTGCGCCGGACCGTCGACTTCAAAGGCAATAGCGCCGCATAGACAACGACCACGCATGCGAAACCTCCTTGAGGCAGCAAGAACAGCTTAGTTCAAGGAGCCCGCGGGAGTCGCCAGGGAATGCGCCGAACTGGCGCCTGATCCCGACATTCGGCGAAGAATTCGGGACGGTCGTAGATGTTTGCGCCATGTGCCTGGTCCTGCCCTGTGCATGCACCCGCTGCAGTTCGACGGCAAGGCCGACGCCTGGTTGAGGCAGCGGATATACTACGCGGTCACGAACAGGCGCATCCTGATCCTGCGCCGCGCCCCATCGGCCAATTTCACCTCGATCGATCTCGAACGCGTTCCCGATGTTCAGTTGACCGGCGAGACCGCGACGAGGGGGACTTTGCGCTTCGGAGCCTCCGCGTCGCCATATCCGTTCTCGCGGATGAACGGATGGTTTCCGGCTTTCGATCCGGTGCCGCAATTTCTCGGTATAGAGCAGCCGCGGCGCGTGTTCGACCTCATCATGAAGACCCGGCGTGACGATGCTCGCGCGGGCCGATCCCCGTCCGCTGCATAGCCGACTGTTCAAGCCGCTCGCTTTGCTCTATGCCGCAATGCAACCATCTTCGCCCGGCATAGGCGAAACCGGGATCGAAGGCCAATGAACGATTTAAACCCACCCAATCGCTGCCGCATCGTGCTGATCGCGCCGCCGCTCGTGCCGGCCGAGCAGATCTGCGCGGCATTCGAGGGTGGCGACATCGCCTCGCTGATCCTGCCCGACAATGGCATGGACGACGCGTCCTTCCAGGCCTTTGCGGAGAGAATCGTGCCGATCGCTCAAGGTGCCGGCGTCGCCGTCATCATCGCCGGCGACAGCCGCATCGCCGGGCGCGTCCAGGCCGACGGCATCCATATCGAAGCAAAGCCCAAGGAGCTCGCCGAGACGATCGAGCGCCTGGCCGGCAAGATGATGGTCGGCGCCGGCGGCGCCAAGACCCGCGACGAGGCGCTTGAGCTCGGCGAGGAGCGGCCCGACTACATGTTCTTCGGCCGCTTCGGCTATGACAACAAGCCGGAGCCGCACCATCGCAACCTCGCCCTCGGCGAATGGTGGGCGGAGATGATCTCGATCCCCTGCATCGTGATGGGTGGCTCCGAGCTTGCTTCCGTCGAGACGGTGGCCGCGACCGGCGCCGAGTTCGTGGCGCTGTCCAGCGCCGTCTTTGCCGACGGTCGCGACCCGCGCGCGGCGATCGCCGCCGCCAACGCGCTGCTCGATGAAACCGCGCCGCGTTTCGAGGACTGACATGCGCCTGCGTGGCCCTTGCCTGGTGGTCCTGGCCGGCTTGTTTGCGCAGGCCGCGATGGCGGCCGAGACCGCCCCGCTGCCGCAGCCGCGGCCGGAGACGAGTGCGCCCGACAAGAGCGCGCCCGACGCAGCCAAACCGGATACAGGCACGCCGGGTCCTGGCACGCCGGATACGGGCAAACCGAACACAGCCGCGCCGGCCACCGGCGCCCCGGATCCGAGCAGGTTCGGCGGCGGTCCGCATATCGACAAGCCGATCCAGAACACCTTGCCGCAGCCGGCCACCTTGACGCCGCCATCGGCCGACACCATCAATCCCGACCGCTTCGGCGCCAAGCAGCCGGACGCCGCCTACGGCGCCTTCCAGCGCGGCCTTTACAAGACCGCCTACAACCTTGCCATGGAGCGCGCCAAGAACGGCGACCCGGCGGCCGAGACGCTGGTGGCCGAAATCCTGTCGCGCGGACTGGGTGTGCCGCTCAATCCCGCCGAGGCCGCGAAATGGTATGCGCTGGCGGCCGAACAGGGCGTGCCGGAAGCGCAGTTCCAATATGCGCTGATGCTATTGGACGGCCGTTATGTGAAGAAGGACGAAAAGGGCGCCTTCGCACTGATGCAGGCCTCGGCCGAGGCCGGCAACCGGCTTGCGCAGTTCAACTTCGCCCAGTTGCTCGTCCAGCAGGATCCCGGCGATGCCGGCCTTGCCAAGGCCGCCGTCTACTATGAGCGCGCGGCGGCCACCGGCCTTGCCGACGCCCAATATGCGATGGCGCAGCTCTACGCCAACGGCGCCGGCGGCAAGCCGCATGACGACGCCCAGGCGCGCGCCCTGCTGGCGCAGGCAGCGAGACAGAACTACGACACCGCGCAGATCGACCTCGCCACCTGGATGATCGAGGGACGTGGCGGCGGGCGCGACCTGAAATCGGGCTTCGCCTGGATGAAGCGGGCGGCGCAAGGCGGCAATGTCGCCGCCCAGAACCGCCTCGCCAAGCTCTATATGGGCGGCATCGGCACCGACCCGGACCTGGTCCTCGCCGGCGCCTGGTACATCGTCGCCCGCCGCGCCGGACTGATCGACCCCCAGATGGACGATTTCCTGCAGGGCCTCGACGACGATCAGACCAAGCAGGCGCTGCAGAAGGCAAATCGCCTGCCTTGACGCGTGGCGCCGCGGACGGCATGTCCGGGCCGCCTTGGTTCCCTCCCTTGCCACTATGCGCGATTTGTGGTCTTGGAGGCGCCAAAGCGCGACCCGCGCGCGAAAAATCTCACTCGGATCAGTTCATCATGGCCAAGATCAGTGGCAGCGAAATCCGTCCCGGCTATGTCATCGAGCACGATGGCGGCCTCTGGGTGGCGGTCAAGACCAACACCGTCAAACCCGGCAAGGGCGGCGCCTACAACCAGGTCGAGCTGAAAAACCTGATCAACGGCACCAAGCTCAACGAGCGCTTCCGCTCGGCCGAGACCGTCGAGCAGATCCGGCTCGACCTGAAGGATTTCTCGTTCCTCTACGAACAGGGCGACGCGCTGGTCTTCATGGACACCGAAACCTACGAGCAGCTCGAATTGGCGAAGGACTTCGTCGGCGAGCGCGCCGCCTTCCTGCAGGACGGCATGATGGTGACGGTGCAACTCTATGAAGAGCGGCCGATCGGCATTTCGCTGCCCGACCAGGTGACGCTGACCGTCACCGAGGCCGACCCGGTGGTGCGGGGCCAGACGGCAGCCTCGTCCTACAAGCCGGCGGTGTTGGAGAACGGCATCCGCGTGCTGGTGCCGCCCTTCATCTCGGCCGGCGAGCGCATCGTCG
The DNA here is from genome assembly GCA_000824805.1 of Mesorhizobium sp. SOD10. Taxonomy (GTDB): domain Bacteria; phylum Pseudomonadota; class Alphaproteobacteria; order Rhizobiales; family Rhizobiaceae; genus Mesorhizobium. Next base: position 152,087 of record CCNA01000061.1, on the reverse strand, counting down.
TCGACACCAACGAAATCACCTATATGCGCCGCGCGGACTGAGCATGATCCCGAAAAGTTGCCGACTTTTCGGAAAAGATCATGCTTCAAGAAAGATAGCCGGCCGGTAGGAAGACAAAGCCAGGAAGAAAAAATGGCGCGTTCAGCTCTCCTCAACGTCATGGTCCAGGCCGCGATGAAGGCCGGCCGCTCGCTGTCGCGCGACTTCGGCGAGGTGCAGAACCTGCAGGTCTCGATGAAGGGACCGGGCGACTATGTCAGCCAGGCCGACCGCAAGGCCGAAGAGATCGTCTTCGCCGAGCTTTCGAAGGCGCGGCCGGGCTACGCCTTCCTGATGGAAGAGCGCGGCGCCGTCGAAGGCGAGGACGCCCAGCACCGCTGGATCGTCGATCCGCTCGACGGCACCACCAACTTCCTGCACGGTATCCCGCTCTTTTCCGTGTCGATCGCGCTTGAGCGCCAAGGCCAGATCGTCGCCGGCGTCGTCTACAATCCGGCGATGGACGAGCTCTACACGGCCGAGCGCGGCGGCGGCGCCTTCATGAACGACCGCCGGCTGCGCGTTGCCGGACGCTCCAAGCTGACCGACGCGGTGATCGGCTGCGGCGTGCCGCATCTCGGCCGCAGCCTGCATGGCAATTTCCTGATCGAGCTGCGCAACGTCATGGCTGAAGTCTCCGGCGTTCGCCGCCTGGGCTCCGCCGCGCTCGATCTCGCCTATGTCGCGGCCGGGCGCATGGACGGTTTCTGGGAAACCGGCCTGTCGTCCTGGGACATCGCCGCCGGCATCCTTCTGGTGCGCGAGGCCGGCGGATTCGTTTCGGACATGGACGGCGCACAGGGCATGCTGGACAGCGGCGAGGTCGTCGCCGGCAACGAGATCATCCAGCGCGCGCTGCTTAAAACCGTGAAGAAGCCGTTGGCCGCTCGCTGACCAATCCATGTCGCCCGGAAGTGTGCAGCGGTTCTGGGACAACGACATGCATCAAAACAAAGACATGAAACGCGCCGCCTGAATCCGGCTCAGCGCGACGCGCTTTCAGGCGCCCTTTGCGCGTCGAAAGGACGCGCGGCTTTGGTCGCAAAACCGCAACCGAAGCTTGAAATAATGGTCAGCGAGCGCCCAGATTAGGCGTTGCAGGATCATTCATGAACGACGCGCGGCCGGATACCCAGCTTGAGATCCCCTTTGTGGGGCGCTGGCACTATTCGCGCGCCGAAATGATCGCCGACGGCATCGTTCACGCGGTGGGCATCGTGCTGGCGATCGCGGCCGGCTCGGCTTTCCTGGCCTTGGCCGCCTTCCATTCCGGCCCCGGCGAATATGTCGCCGCGGTGTTCTACGTGGTGTCGCTGCTCACCGTGCTCTCGGTGTCGCTGGCCTATAATCTGTGGCCGGTATCCTGGCCGGCGAAATGGATCCTGCGCCGTTTCGACCATGCCGCGATCTATCTGCTGATCGCCGCCACCTACACACCCTTTCTTGCTCAGCTCGACAACTCGCCCCTGGCGTTGTCCATGATCGTCACCGTGTGGAGCGCGGCGGCGGCGGGCATCGCCATCAAGATGTTCCTGCCCGGCCGCTACGACCGGCTGGCCATCGTCTTTTATCTCGCAATCGGCTGGAGCGGCGTGGTGCTCGCCGGACCGCTGGTCCGGACGCTGCCGACGACCTCGGTGGCGCTGCTCGTCGCCGGCGGCATCGTCTATTCCTTGGGCGTCATCTTCTTCGCCTGGAAGGGACTTCGCTTCCACAACGCCGTCTGGCACGGCTTCGTCGTCACCGGCGCCGGCCTGCATCTGGCCGCCATGGTCGATTGCCTGGTCGTCAACCGCTTCTAGAGCGGCTAATGCATGTCTCCCGAAAGTGGGAACCGGTTTCGGGATAAAGACATGCGTAAAATCAAAAACCTAAAGCGCATGGAGCGAATCTGAAAGTTCGCGACGCGCTTTAGGTCCGGCGCCTTCCGTCCGGAAGTGCACCAAAGCAGGGGCGCGGGCAATATTGCCAAGCGCCATTCAATTTGGTCACAATTCCGTTTAGAGTCGCGGCAATTCTGCGGCGGTGGCATCGGAAACGGGGCACGGATGGCTTTTCTCAGATCCTTCGGCAGGCGATCGGACGTCCTGGTCTACGATCCGCACAAGCTGTCCAGCCCGCAGGTCTTCCTGCTCAGCATGGTGATCTTCCTGATCATCGTCGCCTTTATTGCCGCTATCCTCACCCGCCAGATCTCGACCGCCTTCTCCAGCAATCCGGGCCTCAACGGCCTGATCATCGGCGTGCTCGCGGTGGGCATCCTGCTCGCCTTTGCCCAGGTCGGCCGGCTTTTCCGGGAAGTGCGCTGGGTCAACTCCTTCCGCGCCGGCTCCGAAACCACCGAGCCGGTGCTCTTGGCGCCGATGAAGGCGATGATCGGCCGCTCGTCGACGATAGCCTTCTCGACCTCGTCGATGCGCACGATGCTCGATTCCATCGCCACCCGCCTCGACGAGAGCCGCGACACCTCGCGCTATCTGGTCGGCCTGCTTGTGTTCCTCGGCCTGCTCGGCACCTTTTGGGGTCTGCTCAACACCATAGCCTCGATCCGCGAGACGATCGAGGCGCTGGACCCTGGCACCGGCGACGCCGCCGCCGTGCTCGATGCGCTGAAGCAGGGCCTGTCGGCGCCGCTCGCCGGCATGGGCACCGCGTTTTCGTCCTCGCTGTTCGGCCTTTCCGGCTCGCTCGTGCTCGGCTTCCTCGACCTGCAGGCCGGCCGCGCCCAGACCCGCTTCTACACGGAGCTCGAGAACTGGCTGTCCTCGGTCACCGACCTGTCGTCGGACATCGTCGTGTCCGAGACCTCGAAAGCCGCCGAATCCTCCGAGGACATCCGTCTCCTATCGGAGCGGCTGCGCAGCCTGCAGGAGAATGGCGGCTCCAATCCGCGCGTCGCCACCGCCATGGCCAATCTCGCCGACGGCATCTCCGGGCTGGTGAAGAACATGCGCTCCGAGCAGCAGATCATGCGCGACTGGGTCGAAGCCCAGTCCGACGAGCAGAAGGCCATGCGCAACACGCTGGAAAAAATCGCCGACGCGCTGAAGAAACAAGGAGTCCACTGACGTGGCGCTGGCAAGACGACGCGCCGACCGCCGCATCGACTACTGGCCGGGCTTTGTCGACGCCTTATCGACACTGCTGCTTGCCATCATGTTCCTGCTCACCGTCTTCGTGCTGGCGCAGTTCCTGCTCAGCCGCGAGATCTCCGGCAAGGACGCGGTGCTGAACCGCCTCAACTCGCAGATCAACGAGCTGACCCAGCTGCTCGCGCTGGAACGTACGAACAGCCAGGACAAGGAAGATTCGCTCGCCAACCTGCAGGCGTCGCTGTCGGCCGCGCAAGCCGAAAAGAGCCGCCTCGAACAATTGCTGGCGCAGGGCGCCGGCGCGGGCGACGCGGCCAACAAGCGGGCGGACCAGCTTTCCGGCGAGCTCAGCAACCAGCGCCAGATCAGCCAGCAGGCGCTGAGCCAGGTCGAGATCCTCAACCAGCAGATCGCGGCGCTGCGCAAGCAGATCGCGGCGCTTGAGGACGCGCTCAACGTCTCCGAGCAGCGTGACCAGGAATCCAACACCAAGATCGCCGACCTCGGCCGCCGCCTGAATGTCGCGCTGGCGCAGCGCGTCCAGGAGCTCAACCGCTACCGCTCCGACTTCTTCGGCCGGCTGCGCGAGATCCTCGCCGACCGCGAGAACATCCGTATCGTCGGCGACCGTTTCGTCTTCCAGTCGGAAGTGCTGTTCCCGACCGGCTCCGACGTGATCAACGACGCCGGCAAGGTCGAGATGAAGAAGCTCGCCGACGCCATCATCGAATTGCAGAAGGAAATCCCGCCCGAGATCAACTGGGTGCTGCGCGTCGACGGCCACACCGACAACAAACCGCTGTCCGGCACCGGCCGCTATCGCGACAACTGGGAACTGTCGACCGCGCGCGCCACCTCGGTGGTGAAATTCCTGATCGAGAACGGCGTGCCGGCCAACCGGCTGGTGGCCGCCGGCTTCGGCGAGTTCCAGCCGCTCGATCCGGCCGACACAGACGAGGCGCGCAGCAAGAACCGCCGCATCGAACTGAAGCTCACCGAACGGTGATTGAAGCATGTCTCTCGAAAGTGGGAACCGGTTTCGGGACAAAGACATGCGTAGAATCAAAGTCCTAAAGCGCAGGGAGCGAATCTGAAAGAGCGCGACGCGCTTTAGGATCACGGCAGGTCACGGGAAGTTGTTCGTCGGCTGAATACTTAGAAGGCCAAGTGCCATCGACAAGGCCTGAAAACATTATCTTTTTTTAATTACACATCGCAAATCGAAGCACCTAATTTGCTGCGCAGGGCCGGGAACCGCCGGCGATGCCTCCCATCGCGACGCGACGGAACTGGACGGCCCCTGAACGTCGGAAGGTAGCGGCGCGACCGCTTCCTTCCTTGGCAGGAGGATGCGCCGTCATGCGCGCTTCAACATCTCTCAAGACTGTAACCCTGGCTGCCGCACTGATTGCGGCCCCCCTCGCCGGCGCCTATGCGGCCGGACATCACAGGGGCGGTGCTCTCGACACGCCCGATCCGACCGACATGACCGGACCGCGTGTGATCGGCCTGCTCGATCAGGTCAAGGGCGTGGATCAGGGCATCACCGACGCCCGGCAGGCAAACAACATTTCGGCCTCCGAAGCGCAGCATCTGCACATGCGCGCCGCGCGTATCAGCCAGGCCGCGGAGCGTGTCGCCGCTTCGGATCACGGCAGGATCCCGTCCGCGCAATACCATGAGCTGCTGCGCCGCCTCGACAATGTCGACCAAAAGCTGATGAACGACACCGGCAGCGGCTTCATGATGGGCGACGGCTCCGACGGCGGAAATTATCCGAACGGCTAGAGCATTTGCTCTGATCACAGAGGAAGGGACCAATTGGCGCCCGCGGGACCTGGCCCCGAGGGCGTCCTTTTTGTCTCAAAGGCCAAGCCAAAGCGCGACGATGGCGAGCGCTGCCGGCACCGTCTGGATGAAGAGGATCTTGCGGCCGACGGTCGCCGCGCCGTAGAGGCCGGCTATCGCGACGCAGAGCAGGAAGAACATCTTGATCTGGAATCCGCCGGCGCCGAGATAGAGACCCCAGAGCAGCCCGGCGGCGAGGAAGCCGTTGTAGAGCCCCTAATTGGCGGCAAGCACTTTCGAGGCGCTGGCGAATTCTGGCGTCAGGCCGAACGCCTTGCGGCCGCGCGGCCTGTCCCAAAGCACCATCTCCAGATAGACGATATAGCAATGGATCAGCGCCACCAGCCCGACCAGGATATTGCCGATCATCGTCCCCTCCGGCAGTTCGTTTCAGGCATTGATCACGCAGTCGCCGCACAAGGCAAGACGGCCCGATCCCTCGACGGCTGATCCATTGTCGGCTGGTCAGGGTTGCCAAGCTCGACGCCTTGGTATCTTTTCGCGCCAGCCAAATTGAAGCTCGGAATCCATCATGTCCTTCCAGAAACTCGACGCCCTCGGCCACAAGCTCGAAGCGCTGGAGCACGCTTTGGCCATCCTCGGCGCCGACGAGGCGACGCATATGGCGGTCGGCGGCGGCGAAAAGCGCGCCGAGGCGATGTCCTCGCTTGCCGGCATGCTGCATCGCCAGGCAACCGCGCCGGAGATCGGCGACTGGATCGCCGCCGCCGAAGCCGAGCCGCTGAGCGACGAGCAGCAGGCGGCCGTCAGGGAACTCCGCCGCCAATACACCAACCTCACCTGCCTGCCGGCCGAGTTCGTCGAGCGCCAGACGGTGGCGCGCATGCGCTCCGAGCAGCTCTGGCGGGACCTGCGCGCCAAGAATGACTGGGCGGGCTTCCTGCCGGCGCTGGAAGGCGTCGTGGCCCTGGTGCGCGAGGAAGCCGGCATGCGCGCCGATGTGCTCAGCCTCGCTCCCTATGACGCGCTGATGGAGCAGTATGATCCCGGCAACCGCGCCGCCGATATCACGCCGGTGTTTGCCGAGCTGAAGGCTTTCCTCAGGGACTTCCTGCCGCATGCGCTGGCCGTGCAGGATGCGCGGCTGGCAAAACACCCATTGAAGCCGCTGTCGGGCAGCTATGCCGTCGAGAAGCAGCGCGAGCTCGGCCTTGCCATGATGGCGGCCGTCGGCTTCGACCTCACCCATGGCTCGCTGTCGGTGTCGCACCATCCCTTCTGCGGCGGCGTGCCGACCGATGTGCGCATCACCACCCGCTACAAGACCTCCGACTTTTTGTCGGCGCTAATGGGCGTGCTGCACGAGACCGGCCACGCGCTCTACGAGCAGAACCTGCCGAAAGCCTGGTCGCATTGGCCGCTCGGCAAGGCGCGCGGCATGGCCGTGCATGAGAGCCAGAGCCTGTTCGTCGAAAAGCAGATCGGCCGCAACCCCGCCTTCTGGCACTGGGCGCTGCCGGTAATCGAAAAACATCTCGGCGAAGCCTGGTCGCTCGCCGACATCCTGCCGCATGTCCATCATGTGGAGCGCGGCCTGATCCGCGTCGACGCCGACGAGGTCACCTATCCGCTGCATGTCATCCTGCGTTACGAGCTTGAGCAGGAGCTCGTCGCCGGCCGGCTGGAGGTCGCCGACCTGCCCGAGGCATGGGACGCCAAGATGCGCGACTATCTCGGGCTCACCACCATCGACAACCCGGCCGACGGGCCGATGCAGGACGTGCACTGGCCGGGCGCCGCCTTCGGCTATTTCCCCTCCTACACACTGGGCGCAATGATGGCGGCGCAGCAATGGGCGGCACTGACCAGGGAACATCCTTCCGCCGATGACGATCTTGCCAAAGGCGATTTCAGCGCCGTCAACGAGTGGCGCCGCGCAAAGATCTGGTCGCAGGGCTCGCGCTGGTCGACGCCGGACCTGCTCGAGCGCGCCACCGGCGAGAAGCTCAACGCCGTTTACTTCACGGAGCACCTGCGCAAGCGCTACGGCAACTGATGCAAGGCGGTTCGAAACCAGCCGGGTGCGGCGTGGCTACTCCGCCGCGCCCTTGAAGGCGTCGGCACCCGTCTCGAACTGCAGCTTGGCGAGCCGCGCATAGGTGCCGCCTTTCGCGACAAGGCTCTGATGCGTGCCTTCCTCGACGATGCGCCCGCCTTCCATGACGAGGATCCGGTCGGCCTTGAGCACCGTCGCCAGCCGGTGCGCGATGACGATGGTGGTGCGGCCGCGCATCAGCCGCTCCAGCGCCCTTTGCACCAGCGTTTCGCTCTCGGCGTCGAGCGCCGAGGTCGCTTCGTCGAGAAGAAGGATCGGCGCGTCGCGCAGGATGGCGCGGGCGATCGCGATGCGCTGGCGCTGTCCGCCCGACAGCGTCACGCCGCGTTCGCCGACCTGGCTGTCATAGCCCTTGTCGAGCTTTGCGATGAATTCGTCGGCAAGGGCCGCCTTGGCCGCGGCCTCGATCTCGGCGTCGCTGGCGCCTTGCCGGCCGAAGCCGATATTGTCGGCAGCGCTCGCCGCGAAGATGGTGACGTCCTGCGGCACGATCGCGATGCGCTGGCGGATGGCGGCCGGATCGGCCTCGCGCAGATCGACGCCGTCGATGACGACGCGACCGCTCTCGGGATCGTAGAAGCGCAGGATCAGCGAGAAGACGGTGCTTTTGCCGGCGCCCGAAGGCCCGACGATCGCCACCGTCTCGCCGGGCTTCACCTGGAAGCTCAGGCCATGCACGGCGGCGCGGTCCGGCCGCGCCGGATAGGAGAAGGAGACGTCGTCGAAGCTGATCGTGCCCTTGGCCGCGGCCGGCAAAGGAACGGGGTTGGTCGGCCGCCGGATCGTCGGTGTCTCGGCCAGGATCTCGGTCAGCCGCTCGGCGGCGCCCGCCGCCTGCGACAGCTCGCTCCAGACCTCCGACAGCGCGCCGAGCGCGCCGGCGGCGAAGACCGAATAGAGCAGGAACTGGCTGAGCGTGCCCGGCGACAGCGTGCCGGCAAGCACGTCGCGCGAGCCGAACCACAGCACCGCCACCACGGAGGAGAAGATCATGAAGATGGCGAAGAAGGTGAGGAACGATCGCGCGAACACCGAGGCCCGCGCCGCCTCGAAGGCAGCGTCGACGGCGTCCGCAAAACGTCCGGTGACCAGTTTCTCGTTGGTGAAGGCCTGCAGCGTGCGCACCGCGCCGATCTGCTCGCTGGCATAGGCGGTGGCGTCGGCAAGCGTATCCTGTGCTTGCCGCGACTTGCGCCGCACCGAACGGCCGAAAGCGACCAACGGCAGCACGATCACCGGGATCGCCACGAGCACGAGGCCGGAGAGTTTCGGACTGGTGACGACCATCATCGCTACCGCGCCGAGGCCGAGGATGAGATTGCGCAGCGCGACCGAGGCGGTTGCGCCGACCGCCGACTTCACCTGCGTGGTGTCGGCGGCAAGACGCGAGACGATCTCGCCCGAATGCGCGCGATCGAAAAAGGCGGGCGACAGCGTCGTGACATGGGAAAAAACGTCGCGGCGGATGTCGGCCACCACCCGTTCGCCGAGCGTGATGACGAAATAGTAGCGGCTGGCCGAGGCGGCTGCGAGCAGCGCCGCCATCGCCACCAGAGCGGCGAAATATTCGGCGATGAAGGTGGAGCCCGAGGCCTGGAAACCGTGGTCGATCATGCGCCGCACGGCCATCGGCAAGGCAAGCGTCGTCACCGCCGCTACGATCAGCGAGATGATGGCGCCAACCGCCAGTTTCCGGTAGCGGGTGATGTAAGGAAAAAGGCTGCGGAGCGGCCGGACCGAGCGTCTGCGCTCGCCTGCACTGGCACCGATTTCCGCCATGAGCGTTTCCTCTGGCCGTTTGGCTGGACCGCGCTTCAATATGCGCCCGCCGCGGCCTTGTGATTCAATTCCGGCTGATGTATAGGCTCGCCGACCGTTTTAGAAGCCGTGGCTTTTCATTAGCTGCGGCTTCGAGTTTTAAAAAGGGGCGCATCGACGCAGGCCATAGGTCCGTCACCAGCGCCGGCAAGCCAGGAAATAAGACAATGAAGGCCGATATCCATCCCGACTACCACACCATCAAGATCGTCATGACCGACGGCACCGAATATCTGACCCGTTCGACCTGGGGCAAGGAAGGCGACACGATGAACCTCGACATCGACCCAACCACGCACCCGGCCTGGACCGGCGGCCAGCAGACCCTGCTCGACCGCGGCGGCCGCCTGTCGAAGTTCAAGAAGCGTTTCGAGGGTTTCGGCCTCTAAGCCGGATACATCGGCAGATTTTGAAAAACCCGCCTTCGAGGCGGGTTTTTTCTTGGCTGCGCCTGCCCCTATCTCCCCCTTGTGGGGAGGTCGGAACCGAAGGTCCGGGTGGGGGACTGGCGCTACCCTCCCCGCTGTTGCGCAGCGACCCTCCCCACGTGGGGAGGGTCGGCGCCTCTATGCGCCCACCAACTCCCTCAGCGCCATGCGCTTGTAAGCCGCGACCAGCCTGTCGCCCTCGTCGCGATCGACCGAGATCGCCAGCCGCACGGCCGCCTCGCCCATCTGCCAGACCAGGAATGCCGTCGTCTCCAGCTCGACCGGATCGGCATCCGGCCTGAGCCGCTTCAGCACCGCGACCAAAAATTCGGCATTGGCTCGGCTGTCGGCCAATTCCAGTTCGCGCAGCGCTTTATCCGCCTGCGTGCCCGACCAGATGTCGCGCATCACCGGCTCGGCCAGGAACAGCCGGTAATAGATATCGACCAGCTCCGAAAATGCCTGCTTCAGGCCTTCGGCATCGCTGACATCCTTCAGCGCCGCCGAAATGCAGGCCTGGCTTTCGGCCGTGTAACGCTCGGCCAGCGCCCAGACGATTGCCCGCTTGTCCGGAAAGAACTGGTAGAGCGAGCCGATCGAAACGCCTGCCCTGTCCGCCACCTCGCCCATTCGCATCGCATCGCTGCCCTGCTCGGCAATCAAGGCCGAGGCGGCAGCAAGCATGCGCTCGACCCGCTCGCGGCTGCGTTGCTGGGTCGGCGATCGGCGCGGCGAAGCGATGGCCGCCTGATCCGGCTTGGCGGTGGCTTTCCCATCCATGGCGCTCTCCAGGCGATTTCCGAGACCGGGCTTGACTTGCAAAATACGAGGGTTTATCACGTTTTGCAAACGTGAGGATTTATCACATTTAGCGGCAAACCGGCACCTGGAGCACCAAGATGATGAAACTTCTTCCCACTCTCACCTTCCTCGCCGCGATCGGCTCCGGCGTCGTCGGCGGCGTGTTCTTCGCCTTTTCCAACTTCGTCATGGCAGCGCTTGCCCGGCTGCCCGTCCCAAGCGGCATCGCGGCGATGAATTCGATCAACGTCACGGTGATCACGCCGATCTTCATGACGGCGCTGTTCGGCACCGGCCTCATCTGCCTGGTGTTGATTGCGGCCATCTTCTTCGGCTGGAGCCAGTCCGGCTCATACTGGCTGCTCGCCGGCGCCGTGATCTATTTCGTCGGCAATCCGGTCGTGACCATGGTCTTCAACGTGCCGCTCAACGATGCTTTGGCCGCCGTCGATCCGCAGAGTGCCAACGGCGCCGCCGTGTGGGCGAACCATCTGAACCAATGGGTGATGTGGAACCACGTCCGCACCATCACCGCCATCGTGGCGATGGCCTGCTTCATCATGGCGCTGATTTGAAAAGCCCCTGGCTCAACGCAAAAAGACCCGGCTTCAAGCCGGGTCTTTCGTCTTGTGTCCCTTGCGATCGGCATGCCCCAGATCCCGGTCCGGATCGATGACGTCGCGGACCAACTGCTTCAGCTTCGCCGCATCGGGGAAGCCGCCGTCGCGCTTGCGCTCCCAGATGAGCTGATCGTTGCAGGCAATGGTGAAGATGCCGCCGGTGCCCGGCACCAGTACCACCTCGCCGAGATCGGTGCCGAAGGTCGAGAGCAGTTCCTGCGCCATCCAGCCGGCCCGCAGCAACCATTGGCATTGCGTGCAGTAGGTGATGCGGATGACGGGCAGCGGCTTCTCGCTCATAGCGGATCGCGTGGCCGGTCAGGCCGCGCTGAGCTTGGCCATCGTCTCGTCGTCGACCTCGAAATTAGCGTAGACGCTCTGCACGTCGTCATCGTCCTCGAGGGTGGCGACCAGCTTCATCAGCGACTGCGCCCGCTCTTCGTCGACCGGGACATTGTTCTGCGGCTGCCAGATCGGCTTGACCGATTCCGCCTCGCCGAGCGCCGCTTCCAGCGACTTCGATACCTCGCCGAGATTTTCGAAGGCGCAATAGATGGTGTGGCCTTCCTCGTCCGACTCCACATCGTCGGCGCCGGCTTCGATCGCGGCTTCCATCACCTTGTCGGCGCTGCCGACCGAGGCCGGGTAATAGATTTCGCCGACACGGTTCCACATGAACGACACCGAGCCGGTTTCGCCGAGCGCTCCGCCGGCCTTGGTGAAGGCGGCGCGCACATTGGAGGCCGAGCGGTTGCGGTTGTCGGTCAGCACTTCCACGATCAGCGCCACGCCGCCAGGACCATAGCCTTCGTAGCGCACGGCCTCGTAGTTTTCGGCATCGCCCGCGGACGCCTTGTTGATGGCGCGCTGGATGTTGTCCTTCGGCATCGACACCGCCTTGGCGTTCTGCACCGCAAGGCGCAGGCGCGGGTTCATCGCCGGGTCCGGCGTGCCGGTCTTGGCCGCGACGGTGATTTCGCGTGCCAGCTTGGAAAACATTTTCGACCGCACCGCGTCCTGACGGCCCTTGCGGTGCATGATGTTCTTGAACTGCGAATGGCCAGCCATGGCACCCCTGTCGTGTTCGGCTAGAGCATCTCGAAGCGAGGTGTCGTCACCGCGTCTTCGGCAAAATGCTCGAATTCAATCTTTTTAGAACGCCCCAAGCACGCCTGGGAAGGCACGCGGCGCTCTTTGTCGGAATGGCTGGCTTATAGATAAATCGGCTCAATTCGTCCAGACGCGCCGTCACTCCGGCGTCAAGCTGGGCCTCTCACCCCTCGAGATCGGACTTCAGCCGGTCGAGAATGCTGATCGCATGGCCGGCATACTGGCTGATCCAGCGGTCGTGGATCTGCTTGATCGGCAAGGCATTGAGATGGTTCCAGCGCTCGCGCCCCTCGCGCTTCGCCACCACCAGATCGGCCTCCTCCAGCACTTTCAGGTGCATCATCACCGTGCAGCGATCCATGTCCGGGAAAGCCTCGCAAAGCGCGCCGGTGGTCTGCGGCTGATCCTTCAAGCGGTCCAGCAATTCGCGCCGGCGCGGATGCGCCAAGGCCTTGAAAACATGGTCGTCTGCGGTTTGGCTTGACATGTTATGTTTCTATAACATATCGTTTCGCGCAGCAAGGAAGGAGCTGTGGATATGTCCCTTGGATTCAGGATTTCCGGGCGCATCGGGAAGCCGGTCGGCGACGTCTTCGACGCCGTCGTCAACCCGACGAAGCTCAGCGGTTATTTCACCACCATCGGCGGTGCCTCGGCTCCGCTTGTCGCGGGCACCACCGTCACCTGGTGGAAGTCCGTACCGGTCGATGTCGACGAAGTGACGAAGGACAAGCGCATCGTGCTGCGCTGGGACGCGACAGACGCCGACGGCAAGCCCGCCTACAAGACCCGCATCGAGATGAATTTCGAGCCGCTGCAGGATGGCGGCACGTTCGTCACCATCGCCGAGCAAGGCTGGCGCGAAGGCGAGGTCGGCTTGAAGAAATCATACCTCAACTGCGAGGGCTGGTCGCAGATGCTCGCCTGCATGAAGGCCTATCTCGAATACGGCATCAACCTGCGCGACGGCTACTACCGCAGCGAGCTGCGAGGCGAGCCCGCCAACGAGACCAACATCTGAGCCTGACATTCAAGTCTCGATAACCGGCAGGAGGAGGTCGCCCGATGACGAAAGCAACGCCATTCCTGATGTTCGAGGGAAAGGCCGAGGAGGCCATGACCCTCTATTGCGACACCATCCCGGGTAGCCAGGTTCTCGACATCACGCGCTACAGCGCGGGCGAGGATGGGACGGAAGGAACGCTCAAGCTGGCGCGCGCTTTGATCGGCGGCGTCGAGGTCAGGATCTACAACAGCCCCGTGCACCACGCCTTCACCTTCACGCCATCCTTCTCCTTCTTCGTCGACTGTTCTTCGCAAGAGGAGCTTGAGCATATCGTCGGCGTTCTTTCCAAGGACGGTGGCTTCCTGATGCCGACCGGCGACTACGGCTTCAGCCGTCGCTTCGCCTGGCTCAACGACCGCTTCGGCGTCTCCTGGCAGATCAACCTGCCGTAACGACAGCAAACGCAATCCAGGGGATCAGCAATGGACACTGAGATCACCGGCGGCATCAACATCGCCATGAAGGTGCCCTCGCACCAATACGAGGCAACGATCGCCTTCTATCGCGATGTTGTGGGGTTGAAGCCGTTTACGGCCAAGGCGCCGGCGATCGGTTTCGAACTCGGCCCCAATCGCCTCTGGATCGACGAGGCGCCGATGATGAGTCAGGCTGAAATTTGGCTGGAGCTTTTCACGCCGGACTTCAAGAGCACAGCCTCCCATCTTGCCAGGGCCGGTGTCGTGCGCTGCGACACGATAGAGCCTTTGGGTGAAGGTTTTCGTGGCGGCTGGATCACTAACCCGGCCAACATCATTCACCTCGTGCGGGAACCAGATGCTTGGTGAAACCTGCCAGGGAAAGGAGACCGCATGGAACTCAAGCAATCTCCCACCGCTGAAGCCGCGATGCTGATCCGCCGGCCCGTCGCCGAGGTCTTCGAGGCGATCGTCGATCCGGCGGTCACCACGAAATTCTGCTTCACGCATTCGAGCGGCCGGCTGGACGAAGGCAAGTTGGTTCAGTGGGAGTGGCGCATGTACGGCGTCTCGACCAGGGTCGAGGTGAGCGAGATCGTCCCCAACGAGAAGATCGCCATGCGCTGGAGCGATCCGCCGACCACCGTCGTCTGGACCTTCACCAACATGCCGGATGAGGCGACCTTCCTCGAAGTCCGCAATTTCGGCTTCGCCGGTTCCGGCGACGAGCAGGTCAAACAGGCGGTGGATTCGACCGGCGGCTTCTCGCTGGTGCTCGCCGGCGCCAAGGCCTGGCTGGAACAGGGCCTGACGCTCGGCCTGATCGGCGGCCGTCACCCGAAGGGCATAAAATGAATTCGTCATGCTAGCGCGGAGCAAGGAGCGAAGCGACGCGCAGACCCTAGAATGACGAAGCTATGCCAGCCTCAGTGCCCGCCGCCCGACCGCTGCTTCTTGCGATGCCTTGCCAGCATGTTGAGGCCTTCGACCAGCGCCGAAAAGCCCATGGCGGCGTAGATGTAGCCCTTGGGCACATGGTAGCCCATGCCGTCGGCGATCAGCGTCATGCCGATCATCAAGAGGAAGCCCAGCGCCAGCATGACGATAGAAGGGTTCCTGGCGATGAAGTTGGCGAGCGGCGTCGCCGCCAACATCATCACGCTTACCGCCACGATCACCGCGATATACATGATGGCGATCTCATCGGTCATACCGACGGCGGTGATGATGGAATCGATCGAGAAGACGAGGTCGAGCAACAAGATCTGAAAGATCGCCCCGGCGAGGCTCATCTGCAGCGTGCCGCCGACGATCGTGTCCTGATGGTCCTGCGGGTCGACCGTGTGGTGGATTTCCTTAGTCGCTTTCCAGACCAGGAACAGGCCGCCGGCGATCAGGATCAGGTCGCGCCAGGAAAAGCCGTGGCCGAAGGCGGTGAACACCGGCGTCGTCAATTGCACGATGATCGAGATGGTGGCGAGCAGGATGAGCCGCATGATCAGCGCCGCCGAGATGCCCAGCCGGCGGGCCCGGGCGCGCTGCGCCTCCGGCAGCTTGTTGGTCAGGATCGAGATGAAGATCAAATTGTCGATGCCGAGCACGACCTCGAGCACCACCAGGGTCAAAAGCGCGACCCACGCGGTCGGATCGGAAACAAAGTGAAAGTGCGGCGCCAGGAATTCGACAAGCTGCATGGAGGTCGTCCCCTCTACGATCTAGAGCAGTGTTGCCGGCAATTAGGTACTTTGCACGCTTATATCAATGTCACGACCAGAAGGACGGCGCCGTTTCTTCCAGCCGCGGCCCGCGACGAAACGGCGCGATTTTTTCGGCGAGGCCGGTGCGGTCTGAAATATCGACGCCGACGCCGCAGAGCGTCGCGGGTCCGGACGCCGCCTCGAAACGTCCCTTCGGCACCTTGGAAAGGAACCGGTTGAGCGGCTCTTCCTTGTCCATGCCGAGCGAGGAATCATAATCGCCGCACATGCCGGCATCGGAAATATAGGCGGTGCCGCCATTGAGTATCTGATGGTCGGCGGTCGGCTGATGCGTGTGCGTGCCGACCACCAGGCTGGCGCGGCCGTCGACGAAATGCGCGAAACACATTTTCTCAGAGGTCGCCTCGGCGTGGAAATCGATCACCGCTGCATCCGCCTGCTCGCCGAGCGGACAGGCGGCAAGCTCCCGCTCGCCGGCCTGGAAGGGATCGTCGAGCTCCGGGTGCATGAAGACGCGCCCCATGATGTTGGCGACCAGCACGCGCGCGCCATTGCGGGCGATGTAGACGCCCGAGCCGCGCCCCGGCGTGCCCTTGGGAAAATTCGAAGGGCGCAGGAAGCGCTCCTCGCGCGGCGCGAAGATCAACGCGTCGCGCTGGTCCCAGACATGGTTGCCGGTGGTGACGACATCCGCGCCCGCCGCGAGCGTCTCGCGGAAGATTTCCTCGGTGATGCCGAAACCGCCGGCCGCGTTCTCGCCGTTGACGATGACGAAATCGAGCTTGAAGTCGGAAATCAGCCCCGGCAGCTGTTCCCAGACTGCCGTGCGTCCTGTTTTGCCAACCATGTCGCCGAGGAAGAGAAGTCTCATGCGATCCCGAGCTGAAGCCTGCCAAAGCTGCATGACTTCCGCAAAAGACCATGAGCCCAAAGGACTATCTACAATTGGGGCGTGAACCGGCGCAACCCGCTCTCGGTCAGTATTTCCGGAATGACGACGTCATGGTTCTCTTCCGGCACCCGCTCGACTTCCTGGCAGTCGAAGGCGATGCCGATCAGCCTGGGGGTGATGCCCTTGTCGGCGAGCCTGGCTATGGCGCGATCATAATAACCGGCGCCGTAGCCTATGCGGTGGCCACGAGCGTCGAAGGCGGCGAGCGGCACCAGCATCAGCGTCGGGTCGAGCTCCTCCGCCTCCGCATGCGGCCCGACCGTGCCGAAGCCCATCTCGACCATCGGCGCGCCGCGCACCAGCTCGCGGAACACGATCGTTGTCTTGTCGAGGATCGCCGGCAGGCAGAGCCTGGCACCCTTTTCGCGCAGCGCGAACATCAGCGGGCGCACATCGACCTCCGAGCGCATCGGCCAGAAGCCGGAGACGATCCGGCCCGGCTCGAAGTCGATCTTCTCCTTCGCGGTCTCAGCCATTTCGAGCGCGATTTCCACGCGCCAGAACTCGTCGAGCGCATCGCGCCGCGCCAGCGCTTCCTTGCGAAGCTGTTTTTTCAGGTCTTTGGAAGGTGACATGCGCGAGACGTTAGAAAAGGTCAGATTTGGATGGAGGTTTAGGAGCGACGTTTTTCTAGCGCATGTCTCCCAGGAACGGGAGAGTGGCGATCCACACAACCGGTGGAGAGGTCGATCCCGGGTGCCTACAAAGTAGGTGGGCGCCGTGTGAGAAAACCCACGGGTCTTCCCAGGGACAGCTCCCTAAGGATCGATAAGGCCCCGGGGATAAGTTTCTCCTGCCGGGAAGCGCAGACCGCCGAGAGCAAATATAGGCGGATGGTTAGCCGTGCGCCAGAGAAACGAGCGACCATTTGCGCGTAATTCGTCTTGCAGGCCATCCCGATCAGACGCTCTTCGGCAACCGCCCTTGCGCGGCCCGTCCGGCGTCCTTACGGTCGCCGCAAAACGGCCAGGAGAAAAGATGCGTTTCGAAGGCACAGCGGCCTATGTCGCCGACAAGGATCTGATGGTCGCGGTCAACGCGGCGATCGCGCTGGAGCGGCCCTTGCTGGTCAAGGGCGAGCCCGGCACCGGCAAGACCGAGCTTGCCCGCCAGGTGGCGGCCGCACTTGGGCTCGATTTCATCGAGTGGAACGTCAAGTCGACCACCAAGGCGCAGCAGGGCCTTTACGAATATGATGCCGTCTCGCGGCTCCGGGACAGCCAGCTCGGCGACGAGCGCTTCAACGACATCGCCAACTACATCAAGCGCGGCAAGCTGTGGGACGCCTTCGCGGCACAAAAGAAGGTCGTGCTGTTGATCGACGAGATCGATAAGGCCGACATCGAGTTCCCCAACGACCTCCTGCAGGAGCTCGACCGGATGGAGTTCTTTGTCTACGAGACCGGCGAGACGATCCGCGCCGCGTTCCGGCCGATCGTCATCATCACCTCAAACAATGAGAAGGAGCTGCCGGACGCCTTCCTGCGCCGCTGCTTCTTCCATTATATCCGCTTCCCCGACATCGAGACGCTGCACCGCATCGTCGAGGTGCATTATCCGGGCATCAAGCAGAACCTGGTGCGGGCGGCTCTCACCCAGTTCTACGAAATCCGTGAGGTGCCGGGCCTGAAGAAGAAGCCTTCGACCTCCGAAGCGCTCGACTGGATCCGCCTTTTGGTCGCCGACGACATAGCGCCCGAGGATTTGCGCGCCGACCCGAAGAACATGCTGCCCAAACTGCATGGCGCGCTGCTGAAGAACGAGCAGGACGTGCACCTGTTCGAGCGCCTGGCCTTTATGGCGAGACGGCAGCAATAGCGCTTTCCCCTTCCGTGGACCGTTGCCGGCAAGCTGCCGCTGCCGCAGCTTCGGGCCAAAATATTGGAGGAAAAAATGTCCGAAATCACCATCCGCCCGCTCGCTCAGTCCGACCACGCCGACTGGCGCCGGCTGTGGACCGCCTATCTGACCTTCTACGAGACGAAGCTGCCGGAAGAGGTCTATGCGATCACCTGGAAGCGGCTCTTCACGGATGGCGAGTTCGAGCCGAAGGGTTTCATCGCCACGCTCGACGGCAAGGCCGTCGGCCTCACTCACTATCTCTATCACCGCTCCTGCTGGTCCGGGCAAAATAACTGCTATCTGCAGGACCTGTTCGCCGACCCCGAGGTGCGCGGCAAAGGCGTGGGCGCCGCGCTGATCAAGGCGGTGCAGGACGAGGCCGGCAAGATCGGCGTGAAGAACGTCTACTGGATGACGCACGAAACCAACGCCACCGCGCGCCGGCTCTACGATCACGTAGCAAGGCGGACAGGCTTTATCGAGTACGACCTGCTATAAGGCGGCATCGGTTGAAACCGCTCTCGTTGCGCAAATATTGCGCATTAAACGGCGGTGACCATGCCGCTGATCGAAACCAATACGCGCAAGATCATAGCGAGGCTGTTACGCGACGGCTGGACGAACATGGTGGCGGCAAGCACGATAAATACGAGCATCCTGAAAAGCCGGATGTCACGATTGTCGTGCCGCGGCACCGCGAGCAGTCTCCAGGCGTTGCACGCTCGATCGCCAAGCTCGCCGGATGGATTTGAGGTCTGATCACATGACGCACTATGTCGGAATTCTGGATGGCGTTGACGATATCTGGGGGGTTCGGATTCCTGACCTCCCGGGCTGCCATGGCGGCGGCGCCAGCCCCGAGGAGGCGATCGCCGATGCAACATCGGCGGTTCGCGAGTGGGCTGAAACCCGGTTGGCAAAGCACGTCTCGCTGCCCGAAGCACGAACGGTGGCGAACCTGCTAAGGTCGGGTGAGATCGATAGCGCCGCAGGCGAGTCTGCCGTCATGATCCCGCTGCTGATCGACTCCGGTCGGCCAGTCCGAGCCAATCTGTCGTTGGACTCAGGTCTGCTTGCGGCGATCGATGCCGAAGCCAGCCGCCGAGGCCTGACGCGCTCGGCCTTCATTGCAAGTGCCGCTCGCGAGAAGATCGAGGGGCACCGATAGCGTCCGGCGATGTTCATCCCCTTCTTCCTCGAACTGAAGGCCGCGCGGGTCCCTGTTTCGCTCAGGGAATATCTGTCGCTGCTGGAAGGACTGGAGGCCGGGCTGGTCGACTATGACGTCGAGGCCTTCTATTACCTCGCGCGCTCGTCCCTGGTGAAGGACGAGCGCCATATCGACCGTTTCGATCAGGTCTTCGCGCATGTCTTTAAGGGCGTCGAGGCGCTTGGCGGCCCGGATGCCGTGGAGGTCGCCAACATCCCGGAGGAATGGCTGCGCCGGCTCGCCGAAAAGCACCTGACCGAGGAGGAAAAGAGGCTGGTCGAGGCTTTGGGCGGCTTCGACAAGCTGATGGAGACCTTGAAGAAGCGGCTGGAGGAACAGAAGGGCCGGCATCAGGGCGGCTCGAAATGGATCGGCACCGGAGGCACCTCGCCCTTCGGCGCCTATGGCTACAACCCCGAAGGAGTTCGCATCGGCCAGCATGAAACCCGGCATCGCCGCGCGGTGAAGGTCTGGGACAAGCGCGAATTCAGGAATTTCGACGACACGGTCGAGCTCGGCACCCGCAACATCAAGGTGGCGCTTAAGCGGCTGCGCCGCTGGGTGCGCGAGGGTGCCGAGGAGGAGTTCGACCTGCCCGGCACCATCCACGCCACCGCCGAGCACGGCTATCTCGACGTCAAGACCAGGCCAGAGCGGCGCAATGCCGTGAAGCTCCTGATGTTCTTCGATGTCGGCGGCTCGATGGATGACCATATACGCGGGGTCGAAGAGCTGTTTTCCGCCGCGCGCGCCGAGTTCCGCCAGCTCGAATATTTCTATTTTCACAATTGCCTTTACGAGCGCGTCTGGAAGGACAATCGCCGCCGCCTTGCCGAGACCATCCCGACCTTCGACCTGATCCACAAATACGGGCCGGACTACAAGGTGATCGTCGTCGGCGACGCCTCGATGAGCCCTTACGAGATCATGCATCCCGGTGGCTCGGTCGAGCACTGGAATCCCGAGGCTGGCAATGTGTGGCTGGCGCGCCTGTTGCAGCAATGGCCGAACGCGATATGGCTCAATCCCGAAGCCGAGAAGAACTGGCGCTACACGCATTCGATCGCCATGATCGGCGAGATCTTCGGCGGCCGCATGTTCCCGCTGACATTGGCCGGTCTCGAAGCTGCGACAAGGCAGTTGTCACGCAAGCACTGAACGCTTTCGCTGGCAGCACCTGTAACAAACGCCTATGTTTCGGCGAATACCCGTTGCAAGCAACAACGAGCCGCCAAGGCCGAGGAGATTCCATGGACACCCACGCCTATCCCGTCACCCGCACTGATGCCGAGTGGCGCGCCCGGCTGACGCCGGAGCAGTATGCCGTCATGCGCAATCACGGCACCGAGCGCCCCGGCAGTTGTGCCCTGCTCTACGAGAAGCGCGCCGGCACCTTCTATTGCGTCGGCTGCGACCAGCCGCTGTTCGAATCCAAGCTGAAATTCGAGAGCGGCACCGGCTGGCCGAGCTTCAACGATCCGGTCCCGGGCTCGATCGAAACCACCGTCGACCGCAGCTACGGCATGGTCCGCACCGAATGCCATTGCTCGCGCTGCGGCAGCCATCTCGGCCATGTCTTCGAGGACGGCCCGCCGCCGACCGGCCTGCGCTACTGCATCAACGGCGTGGCGCTGCGCTTCGAGCCGGCCGCTTGATGCCTCGGAAATGACTTCGCAAAGGGCGGCTTCGCCGCCCTTTTTCGCGTAGAGCAATTCCAGGAAAGTGTGACGCGGTTTTCCGTTGGGAATTGCTCAATAGAGAAGATTCTCAAACGACGACCGTCGCGATGAGCCAGAGCGCCGAGCCCAGCATCGTCAGCTGTCCCTTGAGCCCACCGGTTTTCTCAGCCGTCCGCCAGACGGCGATCGTCAGGAAGATGTTGTAGGGAACGGGGAGGAAATGCACCGCCAGCACCAGCCAGAGCGGCAGCTTCAACCCGAGCAGGATCAGCGCCAGCGCCGAAGAGGCGACGTTCAAGATCGTGCCCACCAGCAGCATGTCGCGCCAGAACAGCCGGTCGAGCGGCGCTTCGCCCCTCCAGCGCTTGGAGAAAAAGCCCGTCATCGCCGGCGACCTATCTTTGCCCAAGAATGTCGGTCACAGCTTCTTCGAAGCGTGAGCATTCCGTCACCAGCCAATCGGTCATGGCCGGCCAATTGTCTTCGGCGTAGCAGTTCACGTGCCACAGTGAATTGATGCCGAGGTCTTGCACGCTCTGCTCGGGCCTGAGCTTCAGCCTGGATTCGATCGCCGGCTGGAACGGCTTCAGCCTCGACCAGGATTGCGTGGCCCCAAACTTCTCGTTGCGCCCGAAGAAGACGCCGACATGGTTCTGCGCCGGCGCGACATACATCGAAAGCACCAGGGCGAAATCCGGCAATCCGCGCTGCCAGAACCACGGTCCGCGTCGCGCCATCCTTGCCCTTTCCTCCGGGTGCCGCTCGGCGAACAGCGCCCAGAAGCCGCGATGGCGGAACTCCGAGGCCCGGCGGCCGCCGAAGTCGAATTCGTTCATGGCCGTCCTCCGGCCATGAGGCTTACACCATGCCGAGAGCGGCCTTGTAGAGATCCAGAATGGACTCCTCCTCCTGGCGCTCGGCCTGGTCCTTCTTGCGCAGCCGCACGATGGTGCGGATCGCCTTGGTGTCGAAGCCGGTGCCCTTGGCCTCGGCATAGACGTCCTTGATGTCGTCGGAGATGGTCTTCTTCTCTTCCTCGAGGCGCTCGATACGCTCGATGATGGTGCGCAGCTGGCCGGCGGCTACAGTCTGGCTGGTCTCGGTGATTTCGTCGGCCATTTTTTTCTCCGCGTCTTCTTGAAGCCGTGGCGATTCCCGCCACGGCGAATTGGAGCGGGTTCCCTGCCCGAGCAGGCGCGGCGGGTCAAGACACTTGTCGAGCGACTGTGGACGGCTGCTGTCAGCCGCCCGTGAGGCATCGCGCTCCGACCGTCATTTGAAAGCGATCAGCAGATCCTTCGCATCGATCTGGTCGCCAGCCTTGACCAGCACTTCTGCGATCTCGCCGTCGCGCTCGGCATGCAGCGCGGTCTCCATCTTCATCGCCTCGATCGACAAGAGCACGTCGCCCGCCTTGACCGCCTGTCCGGCGGCCACGGCAAGCGCCGACACGACGCCGGGCATCGGCGCGCCGACATGCCCCTCATTGCCGGGCTCGGCCTTGCGGCGCGCCTTGGCGGCGGAAGCGCCATGCGCCCTGTCCGGCACCTTGACGCGGCGCGGCTGGCCGTTGAGCTCGAAGAAGACGGTGACCATGCCCTTGTCGTCGACTTCGCCGAACGCCTGGCAGCGAACCACCAGGGTCTTGCCCTTCTCGATGTCGACGAAGATCTCGTCTTCCGGTTTCATGCCGTAGAAATAGGCCGGCGTCGGCAGCACGCTCACCGGCCCGTAGGTCTCCTGCGCCGCGGCGAAGTCGGTGAACACTTTCGGATACATCAGCCAGGAGGCGAACTCGTATTCCGAGAGCTTGCGGTCGAGCTTGCCCTCGATATCCTTGCGGCTGGCCTTGAGATCGGCCGGCTTCAGCAGCGAGCCCGGCCGCACGGTGATCGGCTTCTCGCCCTTCAGCGCCTTCTTCTGCAGCGCCGCCGGCCAGCCGCCGGGCGACTGGCCGAGATCGCCGCGCAGCATCGACACGACGGAGTCCGGGAAGGCGATGTCCTTGGCCGGATTCTCGACGTCGGCGACGGTGAGGTCCTGGCTGATCATCATCAGCGCCATGTCGCCCACTACCTTGGACGACGGCGTCACCTTGACGATGTCGCCGAACATCAGATTGACGTCGTGATAGGCTTGCGCGACCTCATGCCAGCGCGTCTCCAGCCCGAGCGAGCGCGCCTGTTCCTTGAGGTTGGTGAACTGGCCGCCCGGCATTTCGTGCAGATAGACCTCCGAGGCGGGTCCCTTCAGGTCGCTCTCGAAGGCCGCGTACTGGTTGCGCACCGCTTCCCAATAGAAGGAGATGCGGCGGATCCATTGCGGGTCGAGGCCGGGATCGCGTTCGGTGCCCTTCAGCGCCTCGACGATCGAGCCGAGGCATGGCTGCGAGGTGTTGCCCGAAAAGGAATCCATCGCCGCGTCGATGGCATCCACGCCGCTCTCCACCGCCGCCAGCACTGTCGCCGCCGACAGGCCCGACGTGTCATGCGTGTGGAAATGGATCGGCAGGTCGGTCGCCTCGCGCAGCGCCTTGAACAGCGCGCGCGCCGCGGCCGGCTTCAACAGGCCCGCCATGTCCTTGACGGCGATGATATGCGCGCCGGCGGCCTCCAGCTCCTTGGCCAGCCCGACATAATATTTGAGGTCGTATTTGGCACGCGCCGGATCGAGGATGTCGCCGGTGTAGCACATCGCCGCTTCGACCAGCTTGCCCTCGGCGCCGACGGCATCCATGGCGACCCGCATGTTCTCGACCCAGTTCAGGCAGTCGAAGACGCGGAACAGGTCGACGCCGCCGCTCGCCGCCTGCTTGACGAAATGCTGGACGACATTGTCGGGATAATTGGTGTAGCCGACGCCGTTGGCGCCGCGCAAAAGCATTTGCAGCAGAAGATTGGGCGCCGCCTCGCGCACCTTGCTCAGCCGCTCCCAAGGGTCCTCTGTGAGAAAGCGCATGGCGACGTCGAAGGTGGCGCCGCCCCAGCATTCCAGTGACAACAGTTGCGGCAGCGCGCGTGCATAGGTGCCGGCGATGCCGACGATGTCATAGGTGCGCATGCGCGTGGCGAGCAGCGACTGGTGGCCGTCGCGCATCGTCGTGTCGGTGACCAGCACCTGGCGTTCTCCGCGCATCCAGGCCGCGAATTTCTCGGGACCGAGCGCATCGAGCCTCTGCTTGCTGCCGTCCGGGATATGGCCGTTGAGATAGGGCACCACGGGGGCGGCCGCATTCGCCTTCGGCATCGGCCGGCCACGGGTCTCGGGATGGCCGTTGACGCTGACATCGGCCAGATAGGTGAGCAGCTTGGTGGCACGGTCCTGCCGCTTCACCTGCTCGAACAGTTCCGGCGTCGTGTCGATGAACTTGGTCGTGTAGGAATTGTCGGCGAAGCGCGGGTGGTTGATGATCGCTTCGAGGAAGGTGAGGTTGGTGGCGACGCCACGGATGCGGAACTCGCGCAGCGCCCGGTTCATGCGCGAGATCGCCTCGCCGGGCGTCGGCGCCCAGGCCGTCACCTTTTCCAAGAGCGGATCGTAGAAGCGGGTGATGACCGCGCCCGAATAGGCGGTGCCGCCGTCGAGCCGGATGCCGAAGCCGGCCGCCTCGCGATAGGCGGTGATGCGGCCATAGTCCGGGATGAAATTGTGCTCCGGATCCTCGGTGGTGATGCGGCACTGGAGCGCGTGGCCGTTGAGCCTGATGTCCTTCTGCGCCGGCACGCCCGATTGCTTGGTGCCGATGGCGAAGCCGTCCAGGATATGGATCTGCGCCTTGACGATGTCGATGCCGGTCACCTGCTCGGTGACCGTGTGCTCGACCTGAATGCGCGGATTGACCTCGATGAAGTAGAACTTGCCGGTGTCGGCATCCTGCAGGAACTCGACCGTGCCGGCGCCGACATAGCTGGTCTCACGCGCGATCTTGAGCGCATAGCCGCAGAGCTCCTGGCGCAGCGCCTCGCTGAGATAGGGCGCCGGGGCGCGCTCCACGACCTTCTGATTGCGGCGCTGGATCGAGCAGTCGCGTTCGAACAGATGCACCGCATTGCCGTGGGTGTCGCCCAGCACTTGCACCTCGACATGGCGGGCGCGCTCGATCAGCTTTTCGAGATAGACCTCGTCCTTGCCGAAGGCGGCCTTGGCTTCGCGCTTGCCTTCCATCACCTCGCGTGCGAGGTCGGCTTCGGAACGGATGGCGCGCATGCCGCGGCCGCCGCCGCCCCAGGATGCCTTCAGCATCACTGGATAGCCGATTTGCGCGGCGAGCTTCTTCACCTCGTCCATGTCGTCGGGCAGTGGATCGGTCGCCGGCACCACCGGCACGCCGACCTCGATCGCCAAATTGCGCGCTGCGACCTTGTTGCCTAGCCTTCGCATCGTTTCCGGCTTCGGGCCGATGAAGGTGATCCCGGCGGCCGCACAGGCCTCGGCGAATTCCGGGCTTTCCGAGAGCAGGCCGTAACCGGGATGGATGGCGTCGGCGCCCGACAGCCTGGCGACCCGGATCACCTCCTCGATCGACAGATAGCTCTCGATCGGGCCCATATCCTTGGTGAGATGCGGTCCGCGGCCGACCTGATAGCTCTCGTCGGCCTTGAAGCGGTGCAGCGAATATTTGTCCTCCTCCGCCCAGATCGCCACGGTTTTGAGACCGAGCTCGTTAGCCGCGCGGAACACGCGGATGGCGATTTCGGACCGGTTGGCGACGAGAATCTTCGTGATGGCCAAGGACTGGGCTCCAGCAGCGTAAGGGAGATAAACCGGCGCAATGATTAGCGTGAAAATGCTGCAGCGCAAACAAATTTGCGCGACAGCTAAAACGATTTAACTCGCTTGTTTGCGCCAAACCGTCATTGCCGTTCTCTGAACATCGGCGACCGGAGGTGGACGGGTATTCCGCGCGCGGCGCGGAGCTTTCGGCAGTGTCGCAAACCCGCAAAACGAAAATGCCCGGCGCGTGCGCCGGGCATCCCCGAAAAGTCGGCTTGAACCTGCCGGCTTATTTCTCGAAGTAGCTGTACTTGCCGTCGTCGCCCTTCTTCCACTCGTAGACGACATAGTCTGGGCGGGTGATATCGCCCTTGGCGTCGTAGCCGATGTCGCCGATGGCCGTCTTCCAGGTGTTGGCCCGGATCGTCTCGGCAACCTTCTGCGCATCGTCGGCCGAGCCGGTCTTGGCAATGGCCTGGGCGATGATCTGCACG
Organism: Mesorhizobium sp. SOD10; assembly: GCA_000824805.1. Taxonomy (GTDB): domain Bacteria; phylum Pseudomonadota; class Alphaproteobacteria; order Rhizobiales; family Rhizobiaceae; genus Mesorhizobium. The sequence goes on along the minus strand of CCNA01000061.1, from coordinate 126,164 downwards.
GCGGCATAGGAGTAGAGCGTGTAGGCTTCCGGCTCGAAGCCGGCGGCGCGGAACTTCTCGACCACTTCCTTGGCGGCCGGATTCTTGCGCGGATCCGGAGCGAAGGTGTTGAGCGTGCCGGCAACGGCATCACCCGCGATCGAGGCCAGTTCGTTGGAGACGATGCCGTCGCCCGAGAACAGCGGCGCCTTCAGGCCCTGGTCGGCCGACTGACGGATGATCAGGCCGGCTTCGGTGTGCAGGCCGCCCCAGTAGATGAGCGTGACGCCGTTTTCCTTCATCTTGGCGATGAGGGCCGAGAAGTCCTTATCGCCGACATTCACGCCTTCATACAACACTTCCTTGATGCCGTTGGCGTTCAGGTTCTTCTTGGTCTCGTCGGCAAGGCCCTGACCATAAGGCGTCTTGTCGTGGATGATGGCGATCTTGGCATCCTTGAAGTTCTTGGCGATATAGTCGCCGGCCACCTTGCCCTGCTGGTCGTCACGGCCGCAGGTGCGGAAGGTGTTCCACATGCCGCGCTCGGTGAACTTGGGATTGGTCGCCGCGGGCGTGATCTCGAGGATACCATTCTCCTGATAGACTTCCGATGCCGGGATCGAGACGCCCGAATTGAAGTGGCCGTCGACAAACTTGACGCCGTCAGCGACGAACTTGTTGGCGACCGAGATGCCCTGCTTGGGGTCGGAGACGTCGTCGCCGATCTCGAGCTTGAGCTGCTGGCCGAGGATGCCGCCCGCCGCGTTGATGTCGGCGACCGCCTGTTCCGCGCCCTTCTGCAACTGCGCGCCGAAGGCGGCGTTCGGACCGGTGATCGGACCGGCGACGCCGATCAGGATGTCGGCCCACGCGCTGCCGCTGAACGCGACGAACGCGGTCAGCGCCACGGCGGACAAAAGTGATTTTTTCATTGAAACGCTCCCATTTACGGAGTGGGCGTGGATGATACTTTCATGCGATGCCCACCCTTATCGCAGAAAGCATAGAATGCCGATTTTCAGGCACTTGTCACGCCGATTCATGCCCCGAAACGGCGTAATGGTGAACGTCAACCCTTAGGTTTCCAGCTTAACAAGGAAGCTCTTTCATAGAGCCAGTTATACTGCGTGACCATTTGGTTGGTGCGCGTGTATTGATAGCCGAGGAAGCCCAAGATCATCAGCACGATGGTATCGACGATATAGTAATGCAGCGAGAACATCGTGCCCTCGAACAGCGCGTGATGGATGAACCTGACGCCGATGCCGAGGCCGAGCATGTAGAAGAACAGCTGCAAGTGGCTGCTCCAGGTCTGCGCCGCCGCCTTGCCGGTCATCCACGCCGCCCAGCCGCCGAGCAGGCAGGTGACGAACAGGAACTGCCAGATCGAGGCTTCTTCGTAGAGAATACCCATGATTGATCTCCCCCGATCTCAGTGATGTCCGCCTTCGAGATAGGCGGCGCGCACTTCCGGATTCGCGAGCAGCTCCTTGCCGGTGCCGCTCATCGTCACATTGCCGTTGACCATGACATAGCCGCGCGTGGCGAGCTTGAGCGCGCCGAAGGCGTTCTGCTCGACCAGAAAGACGGTCAGCCCCTGCGTCTTGTTCAGCTCGCGGATGGCGTCGAAGATCTGCTTGACGATCAAGGGCGCCAAGCCCAGCGACGGCTCGTCGAGCAGCAAAAGCTTCGGCCGCGCCATCAGCGCGCGCCCGATCGACAGCATCTGCTGCTCGCCGCCCGACAGCGTGCCGCCGCGCTGGGCGATGCGCTCTTTCAGCCGCGGGAACAGCGTGAACACCTTCTCGACGTCCTCGTCATAATGTTTGAGGTTGTCGAGGCTGGCGCCCATCTGCAGGTTTTCCATCACCGTCATGCGCGGGAAGATGCGGCGTCCTTCCGGCGACTGGGCGATGCGCAGCCGGGCGATCTCGTGCGTCGGCAACTGGGTGATGTCGGTGCCGGCGAAGGTGATGGTGCCGGCGCGTGCCCGCGGAGAGCCGAAGATGGTCATCATCAAGGTCGACTTGCCGGCGCCGTTGGCACCGATAAGCGCCACGATCTCACCCTGGTTGACCTGCACGTTGACGCCGTTCAGCGCGCGGATGTTGCCGTAGTAGGTCTCGACGCCCTTGATGTCGAGCAGCGTTGTGCCGGTCATTACTTACGCCCTCCACGCTTGCCCGCTGCGGGTTTGGGCGCAGCTTCCTTGCCCTTCGAAGGGCCGCTCGCTTTCGCGGCTGGAGTCTTGGCGGCAGCCTTTTTCGGCTCCGCCTTCGCGGCGCTGGACTTTGCGGCCGGCTTGGCGGCCGGAGTGGGTTTGCTGGCGACTGACGTGGCGCGCGCGTCGATCTGGGCCGCTTTTGAGGCGCCCTTCGATACGGTGACCCGCTCGCCCTCGTCGGCATGCTCGACGCTGTCGGAAACCGGCCCGGCCATCATCGAAGCGGAATTTCCCGGCCCGTGCGCCGCATCGGGGCCGGTATCGAGCTGCTCGATGACATCCTCGTCGCCGACTTCGGTGAGCACTTCCTGCACTTCCTCGTCGTCGACGCCGAGATAGGCGGCGATGACGCGCGGATCGGTGCGCACCGATTCCGGATTGCCGTCGGAGATCTTGCGGCCGTATTCGAGCACCACGACATGGTCGGAGATCTGCATCACCACCGACATGTCGTGCTCGATGAGCAGGATCGACGTGCCGGTGTTGTTCTTGATGTCCATCAGGAGTTCGTTGAGCGCGGCCGATTCCTTCGGATTGAGGCCGGCGGCCGGCTCGTCCAGGCACAGAAGCTCCGGTCCCGTGCACATGGCGCGCGCGATCTCAAGGCGCCGCTGCGCACCATAGGGCAGGTCGCCGGCCGGATCGTCGGCGCGGTCGACGAGGTTGGCCTTCTCCAGCCAGTGCCTGGCGAGCTCGATCGATTCGGCCGAAGCCTGGCGATAGCTCGGGAAGCCGAACAGGCCGAGAAAGGTGTAGCCCGAAGCCTTCATCAGCTTATTGTGCTGGGCGACCAGAAGGTTCTCGAGCAGCGTCATGCCGGAGAACAGGCGAATGTTCTGGAACGTGCGCGCCACCTTGGCGCGCGCGGGGATCTCGTGATTGGGCAGGCGTTCGAGCAGATAAGTCGAGCCGTCACGCTTGTTGAGCGTGATCATGCCCTCGGTGGGCTTGTAGAAGCCGGTGATGCAGTTGAACACCGTGGTCTTGCCTGCGCCGTTCGGGCCGATCAGCGCGGTGATCTCGCCGCGCCTGGCCTGGAACGTCAGGTCGCCGATGGCGACCAGGCCGCCGAACTTCATCGACAGATGCTCGACCTGCAGGATGAAGTCGTTCGAGGAAGGAGTCGCGTTCATCAGCCGTGGCCCTCCTTGGTGAAGGAGGCTGAGACCGCTCTTCGCTCCTTGAGGAAGGCCGTGGGCTCGCGGCTGCCGACGAAGCCGCGCGGCTTCCACAGCATGACGATGACCATGGCCATGCCGAACAGAAGCATGCGGTAAAGTTCGGGCGTGAAATCCGGCCCGAACACCGCCTTGAGGAAATCGAGTTCGCGCAGGATTTCCGTGCCGCCGATCATCACCAGCGCCGCCACCGCGATGCCGCCCAGCGATCCCATGCCGCCGAGCACGACGATGGCGAGGATGATCGCCGATTCCAGGAAGACGAAGGATTCGGGGCTGACGAAACCTTGCCGGGCGGCGAAGAACGAGCCGGCGAAGCCGCCGAACATGGCGCCGGTGGCAAAGGCCGTCAGCTTGGTGGTGGTGGTGTTGATGCCGAGCGAGCGGCAGGCGATCTCGTCCTCGCGCAGGGCTTCCCAGGCGCGGCCGACAGGCAGCCGGCGAAGCCTGATGGTAACGAAGGCGGTCAGGAAGCAGAGCGCCAGGATCAGGTAATAGAGGAAGATCTTGTAGTAAGCGCCCGACTGGGTGATGTGCAGCACCTTGGCGATGTAGTTCGGGTCGGAGACATTGAACGACATCAGGCCGAAGAAAGACACTTTCGGGATGCCGGAGATGCCGGCCGAACCGTTGGTCACTTCGCGCCAGTTGATCAGCACCAGGCGGATGATCTCACCGAAGGCGAGCGTAACGATCGCCAGATAGTCGCCGCGCAGCCTCAGCACCGGGAAGCCGAGCATGACGCCCCAAAAAGCGGCCATGGCGCCGGCCGCCGGCAGCAGAATCCAGAAAGACAGCCCGTAATGCGTGCCGAGCAGCGCGTAGGCGTAGGCGCCGACGGCATAAAAGGCGACATAGCCGAGATCGAGCAGGCCGGCCAGCCCGATGACGATGTTCAGGCCCCAGGCCAGCATCACATAGATGAGGATCTGGATGCCGAAATTGTCGACCCATTTCAGCGAGCCCTGGAAGCCGAAGAAAAGCACCATGGCGATCGGGTAGAGGATCAGCAAGGTGGCGCCGATCTTGTTGAAGTTCCGCCTGACGAAGCCAGGCTCGGCGACGACGGCGGGCACCGCGGCCTTCTCGGCCCTCGACCGCTCCATGGCCGGGACGGCGTAAGCCACATAGAGGAAACGGCCGACGGTCACGGCAGCGACCACAATGGCCAGCAGGCCCCAGCGCTGCACCAGGATCAGCTCGTTGCTGATGTTCTGGTCGGTCCTCAGACCGATGAACAGCACGAACAGGCCAAGCGAAATGGCGCCGGCGTAAAGCGCCTCGCGGAAAGCACGTTGGACAGGAGTAGCGACGGCGTCGCGCTCCGAAGACACGGTAGCGGCCATGAGGATCAGACCTTTTCGACTTCAGGCCGGCCGAGGATGCCGGAGGGCAGGAAGATCAGCACGATCGCCAGGATCGAGAAGGCGGCGACGTCCTTGTAGTCGATCGAGAAATAGGCCGACCACATGCTCTCGATGAAGCCGATCAGCAGTCCTCCGAGCACGGCGCCAGGCAGCGAGCCAATGCCGCCGAGCACGGCCGCCGTGAAGGCCTTCACGCCCGGCACGAAGCCGTCTGAGAACACCACGACGCCATAATACATCAGGAACAGCGTGCCGGCGACGGCGGCAAGGGCCGCGCCCATGATGAAGGTGATGGAAATGGTGCGGTCGACGTCGATGCCGAGCAGCGCGGCCATCTTGCGGTCCTGCTCGCAGGCGCGTTGCGCCCGCCCCAGCGCGGTCCGGTTGACGAGGTACCAGAAGATCGCCAGCAGCACGATGGTGACAATCACGATGAGGATCTGCTTCAACGAGACGCTGATGCCGTCGATCGTATAGACCTGGCTGACCAGCGGCGGGATCGGCTTGTTGCGCGGACCTTGCGTGACCTGCACGAAGTTGGACAGCGCGATCGACATGCCGATGGCGGTGATCAGCGGCGCCAGGCGGAACGAGCCGCGCAGCGGACGGTAGGCAACCTTCTCGATCGTCCAGTTGTAAAGGCTGGTGAGAAGCATCGCCACGATCATCATGATCAGAAGCGCCACCACGACCGGCACCGAGTAGAACATCGCGCCAAGGATCAGGAAGACGATGAGCGCCGTGAAGGCGCCGACCATGAAGATGTCGCCATGGGCGAAATTGATCATGCCGATGATGCCGTAGACCATCGTATAGCCGATCGCGATCAGCCCATAGATCGATCCCAGCGTCAGCCCGTTGATAAGCTGCTGGACGAAATATTGCATATTTATGCGGCTCCCCTGGAATGTCGCCCTTCAGGACGCATTCCTTTTCGTATTTCCCCTAGTCGTAAAGTTTCGAGCCCGGATTGCAACGTGATTTTTCAATCGCCCCGCGCGGTTTGGAAGCACGCCGCCCGATTGCCCGTTTTATCGCGCCCGACCCCTGGACTATCGCGGACCCTATCATTGGCACAACGCAATGTCTTTGACGATTCAACCTTATGATGGGCCTCCTGTCGAAGAAACCAGCGTCAAAATAAGTTGATGAGGTGAATCCTTGCATGAACCGAAGCGCTCGGTTTCGCGCCACCGCGCCTTCCGCAAGGTCAGGATTCCCTCGTCTATGACGGGCATGTGACGGCGCCGCGCCTTCGGTCGAGGGCGCCGCGCCACAATAGAAAACCTTGAAGCGAAGCCTCAGTAAGCAGAGCCTCCCTCTCCATTGAGAGTGTGCCTCTCAGTGCCTTTGAGCGGCGGATTGAAGACACTCACCAGCACCATGTCGCCGGTGCTGTCGGCCCGCAGGAAATGATCGTCATGGGCATTGAGCACGTAGACCGTGCCCGGCTCGACGCGATGGACGGTGCCGGTCATGTCCTCGACTTCGCCGCTGCCGGCGATACAGTAGCAGGCCTCCAGGTGCCGCCGATACTGCAGCCGCGATTCGCTGCCGGCTCGCACCACCGTGTGACATATGGTGAAGCCCATGCCGTCCTGCTGTGTCAGCAGCCGATGGCTGGTGCCATTGCCCCAATCGACGAAGAAGTCAGTTTTTTCTACATCAGCCAATTGTCTGGTGAACATTGTGGTCTTCCATGAATCAGGTTTGAGAAGCAGCGGCGCGCCTCGAATTCGCCGACAGGCATCGACTTCTTGGTCCAGCCCGCCTAGATTTTATGCTGCCAATGACTCAGGTCAGGTCGTGCTTCAAATGACGGATTTTGGCTTTTCCTGTTAGAGAATTTTACAGATGGACTATCTGCCGCTGAACGCGATCCGAGCCTTTGAGGCGACCGCTCGCCATCTTAGTTTCTCGGCTGCCGGCGAAGAGCTCCACGTCACCCACCCTGCCATTAGCCACCAGATAAGGCGGCTGGAGGAATGGCTCGGCGTCGCATTGTTTCAACGCGACGCCCGCAAGGTGCGTCTGACGGAGGCCGGGCTTATCCTGCAGGCGTCCGCGAGCGCGGCGCTGACGGAATTGGGCGCGACCTGCCGCCGCATTCGCAGAAACGCCGCCCAGGCATCGCTGTCGGTGGGCTGCATTCCCTCGATCGCCAGCCGCTGGCTGGTGCCGCGCCTGTCGGACTTCACGGCGCGCCATCCCGAGATCGCGATCCGGGTGGCTTACGCCAAGGCCGAAGATCGGCTCGATGACGACAACGACGTCCTGATCACCCTCGGCGCAGATCCCTCGCCGCATGTCATGAGCCTCAAGCTGTTTTCCCGCATAAGCCGGCCTGCCTGCAGCCCGCACTATCTTGCGCGGAAGGGGCGGCTGGAAACGGCGGCGGCGATCGCGGCGGCCGACCTGTTGCATGACGAGACGCGCCAGGGCTGGCAGGAATGGTTTTCCAAGGCCGGGGTCAGAGGGCGCGATGTTGGGAGCGGCCCGGTTTTTGCCGATTTCAACATATTGGCGACGGCGGTCATTGCCGGGCACGGTATAGCGTTGTGCCCGGTCGAGGTTTTTCGCGAAGAGCTCAGGCGCGGCGACCTCGTTGTCCTCTCCGATATTTCGACCGACGACGACAAGGGTTATTTCCTGACGATGTCGGCGCAACCCTCGTCTGCCGAGGCCAAGTTCGCCGAATGGTTCCGCGATCAGGTCTCGGTCAAAACCGAGGCCTGACCGCAGCCGGTTGGATATTCCGGCTGACGATCACGTCACGATGAACCCATGCGCGAACGGATCTCGGTCGTCGATGAGGATGGTGTTGAGCCCCGTCATCCGTGCCCAGCCGCCGATCGAGGGAATGATCGCCGGCTTGCCCGCCACGCTGACCTCTTTTTCGACCCTGCCCTTGAACAGCGAGCCGATGATCGATTCATGCACGAAATTGTCGCCGGGCTTGAGCTTGCCCTTGGCATGAAGTTGCGCCATGCGCGCCGAGGTGCCGGTGCCGCAAGGCGAGCGGTCGATCGCCTTGTCGCCATAGAACACGGCATTGCGGGCGTCGGCTTCGGCATGTTTCGGCTTGCCGGTCCACAGCATGTGCGACAGCCGGTTGATGCCGGGGTTCTCCGGATGCACGAAGGAGTATTTCTCATTGAGGCGCTGCCGTACCACCGGGCTCCAGGCGATGAGGTCGCCGGCTGAATGGTCTGCCATGTCCCGGTAATTCTTCTGCGGCTCGACGATGGCGTAGAAATTGCCGCCATAGGCGACGTCGACGCTGATCTCGCCAAGCACCGGGCATTCTACGGTCAGGCCTTCGGCATAGAGGAAGGACGGCACGTTGGTGATGCGCACCTCCTCGACATATTCGCCGACCTGGCTGTATTCGGCGACGACCAGGCCGGCCGGCGTGTCCAGCCTCAAGACGCCCGGCGTCTTCGGCTTCACCAGCCCGTGCTCGATGGCCATCGTGACGGTGCCGATCGTGCCGTGGCCGCACATCGGCAGGCAACCCGACGTCTCGATGAACAGGATGGCGATATCGCAGTCGTCGCGCGTGGGCGGATAGAGGATCGAGCCCGACATCACGTCATGTCCGCGCGGCTCGAACATTAGCCCGGTGCGGACCCAGTCATATTCGGCGAGGAAATGCGCCCGCCGCTCCATCATCGTCGCGCCCTCGAGCGGCGGCCCGCCGCCGGCGACAAGACGCACCGGATTGCCGCATGTGTGGCCGTCGATGCAGAAGAAGGATTTTTTGGCCATGATGCTTCCTGACTATCAGAACCGTTGCGGACGGAAAGGGGTGAGATCGAGCGGCGGAGTCTGCCCGAGAACGAGATCGCGGATCAAGCGGCCGGTTGCCGCCGACTGGGTCAAGCCGAGATGGCCGTGGCCGAAAGCATAGTAGACGTTCGGCGCCCGCGCCGAGCCGATCACCGGCAGGGAATCCGGCAGCGACGGACGAAAACCCATCCACTCGCGGCCGCCCGACGGGTCGAGCCCCGGCAGGAAACGCATCGCCTTCTCAAGCATCGCCTTCGAACGGGCGAAGTTCGGCGGCCGCTCGATGCCGCCGAGCTCGACGGCGCCACCGACGCGCAGGCCCGTTTGCAGCGGCGTGATGACGAAGCCATGTCCGGAAAAGATCAGCTGCCGCTTCACGTCGAAGGCCGATGCCGGCAGCGTCGTGTTGTAGCCGCGCTCGGTTTCGAGCGGGATGCGGTCGCCGAGACGTTTTGCCAGAAGATGCGACCAGGCTCCCGCGGCGATCAGGAGCTTCCTTGCCTTGCGCCTTGTGCCGTCGGCGAGCACGATCGTGGCGCCGTTTGCGCCAGGCTCGACGCGCTCGACCCGCGCATGCCCGAACCGGGCGCCGAGTTTTTCCGCATAGGCCCAGACCGCCTTGCCGAGCAGCTTCGGATCGGCGACCGTCTTCCAACCCGGCACGAACGTGCCCTTGACGAAGCGCGGCGAAAGACCCGGCTGGAGCGCGGCCATCTCATCGCCCTCGACATGGCGGAAGCCGATGCCGAAACGCTGGCGCTCGGCCCAACCGGGCAGTGAGGCGCGAAACTCGGCCTCGCTCTCATATAATTCCAGTGAACCATCCTCGCGCAGCATCGGCCGCGTGCCGGAGCGGTCGAGCAGCCCCATCCATTCGGCATCGGCGAGCTTCATCATGCCGGCCTGCGTGGCAAGGCTGGTCTCATAGTGCTTCGCCGCGCCCGCCCGCCAGAAGCGGATCAGCCAGGGCAGGAGTTTGGGCAGATAGGCCGGCGGAATGGCCAATGGCCCGAGCGGGTCGGCGAGCCATTTCGGCAATTGCCTGATCATCCCCTTATGTGCCAGCGGCAGCACGTCGGAGAAGGCGAAGGCGGCGGCATTGCCGGAACTCGTCTCCTCGCAAATGCCGGTGCGGTCGAAGACTGTGACGCTGCACCCCGCTTCCGAGAGCAGGGTCGCGGCGCAGATGCCGATGATGCCGCCGCCGATGATGGCGATGTCTTCCGCTTCTCCCTGCGAACGGGGAGAAGGTGCTCGAAGGGCGGATGACGGGCCGCCCCTCTCCTCGGAATTTCCCTGCACGAGAATGCTACCTCTTATTCGGCCGCCACCAACTTGTCCGTCGATCGGGGAGACGTCTGCAGCGACGGCAGCTTCGGCCGCACCGCCAGCGCATCCCGGACGATCTTTTCGACCGCCTTGCGGCGTTCGCCCGACAGCGGCTGGCGCGGCATGCGCACGCGGTCATTCGTACCGATCGCCAGCACTTCGGCAAGCTTGATATTTTGGACCAGATAGGTCGAGACATCGAGGTCGAGCAAGGGCCGGAACCAGCGATAGATCGCCAGCGCCTCCTCACGGCGGCCTTGCCGCATCAGTTGGTAGATTGCGACCGTCTCGCTCGGGAAGGCGGTGACCAGGCCGGCGACCCAGCCGATGGCGCCGACCGACAGCGCCTCGAAAGCGAGATTGTCGACGCCGGTGAAGAGGTCGTAGCGGTCGCCAAACCGGTTGATGATCTCGGTCGAGCGGCGGATGTCGTCGGAGGATTCCTTGATGGCGACGAAGCGCTTGTCGAACGCCAGCTCCTCCATCAGGTCGACTGTCACGTCGACGCGATAGGCGAGCCGGTTGGAATAGATCATCACCGGCAGATCGCCGGCTTCCGCCACGGCACGGAGCGCCGCAACCGTCTCTTGGCGGTCGGTGTGGTAGATCGGGCTCGGCACCACCATCAGCCCGTCGGCGCCTTCCTTGGCGGCGCGCCTGGCGATAGCAGCCGCCTCGCGCGTGCCGGGCTCGTTGACGGTCAAAAGCACCGGCTTCTTGCCTGCGACTTTCTGTGCCGTCTTCAGCACCTCGATCTTCTCGTCTGGCGACAGCATCGGCCCCTCGCCGAGCGAGCCGCAGACGATGATACCGTCGCAGCCGGCCTCCATCTGCAGGGAATAGCAGCGCTCCATCTCGGCATGGTCGAGGCAATCGTCGGCGGTGAATTTGGTCGTGACGGCAGGGAAGACTCCGGTCCACATGGCTGTCTCTCCAATTGATATATCAGTCGTATATCTATTAAGAGCTGGCTCGTCAATGCTGAATCCGTTATGATATATGAAAAATATATCAGGAGCGCGCCATTGATCTCCCCGCTGATATCCGCTGACGCGAACGCAACCTTCGAGCCGACGGCGACCAGGGCCTATCGCGCGCTGGAGCACATGATCGTCACGCTCGAGCTTGCGCCGTCGAGCTTCGTCACCGAAGGCGCTCTGATCGACCGGCTGGGTCTCGGACGCACGCCGGTGCGCGAAGCGATCCAGCGGCTGGCCTGGGAAGGGCTTCTCGACATCAGGCCCCGGGCGGGCATCGCCGTCGCGCCGCTTCACGCCGGCGACTGGCTGCGGGTGCTGGATGCGCGGCGCGGCATTGAGGTCGTGCTCGCCCGCTCGGCCGCCCGCTTCGTCACCCGCGAGGCCGCCGACCTGTTCCATGAGGCGGCTCTGGCGATGCAGAAGGCGGTGATCTCGGGCAACGTGCTTGCCTTCATCCAGGCCGACAAGGCGCTCGACGAGGCGCTGGCCATCGCCGCCGACAACCCCTTCGCGGCGCGTGTCGCCGCCCCCTTGCAGACCCATAGCCGCCGCTTCTGGTATCGCTACAAGGCCGACACCGGCCTCGCCGAATCGGCCGAGCACCACGTCGCGCTGATCCGTTCCATCCTCGACGGCGACGAGGAGGCAGCCGCCAAGGACGCCAAGAAACTGATCGCGCTGCTGCGCGGCCATGCCGAGGTCGCCGCGACGCGCTGAGCAAGCGTCCTCAGCCGCCCGGCTGCCAGACCGGAGTGGCCAGCGTATCTTCCCACCCCTCGCCGGCGGCCAGGATGCAGCTCTGGTTTTTGACGTCGGTCATCAGGATGGTCCAGCTTCCGCTTGCCGAGACGAACACCTCGAAGATGGCGGCTTCTCCGGCCACGCCATAACCCAGCCGCTTCTCCTCGAATGCCTCCGCCAGCCTCGCGACCAGATAGTCATGGCCGCCGCAGATGACTTGCGCCCGCGCTGGAACGGCCGGCAGCGCCATCATGGCGCCAGCGGCTGCCACCTTGATCCATCGAAACGAAAATTCGCGTGCCATGGGGCACCTCCTTCGCCTTCGCATTCCGGCAAGGGAGGCACATTCGGCCGCCTCAGTGTGCCGGAAGGCTCCAGGCCGGATTGGACGTCTTCATCACGTCACTCCTTCTGGGTTTCCGGTCTGTCGTCGGGAGATCATGACTCCCTGGATTCGATATGGTGAAGCCCCGCTCCGCAAACAAGCGGTGCCGCGCAAAGCGCCTTCCTTGGTGCAGCTTGGCACTCGACAGCAGGGCCGTTGCGGCGCTCAGCCCAGTTCCTGGCCCCTCAGGCGCCCGGCATCGCCGCCGTGATCGTCGGGCTGTCCCAGCCCTCGCCGACGGAGAGCACGCAGCTCTGGCCCTTGGTGTCGGAAGCAAGCACCGTCCAGCTGCCCTGTTCCGAGACGAAGATCTCGAGCACGACGTTCGGATTGATCAGGCCGCGCCCGGCCTCGGTTTCGTGGAACTTGTCGCCAAGGGCCTTGATGATGTCGGCGCGCGCCGCACATTGCGCCGCCGCGCTCGCCGGCGCGGCTCCAGCGGTCATCGCAGCCACCGCCAATATCGTCGCCATAAGAAATCGTGTCATCTGACACCTCCTCGCGCCAGACGAGAACCCCGGCTTGAACCGGCGCTGCTTGGTTGCCTGCACGTATGGCAGGAATACAGCCTAAGGCGGATGGTGGTCTGTTGGTTCCATCACACGGCGATGGAAATTGTTAGAAGGTGCGGATGTTCTGTGGACGTGCCGTGACGTAGATCATTTATCTGGCTGGGCTGCGAACCAGCAAAGCGGCAGTCGGAGCCCACGTCCGAACGCGGATGACTCCAAAAAGGAAGCGCGGTTTGCACCGCGCTTCCTTAAGGTCGATTGGAAAATCGTCCGGCTAGTTCATCGTCGGGATGACGAATTCCGCGCCGTCCTTAATGCCGGACGGCCAGCGCGAGGTGACCGTCTTGGTCTTGGTGTAGAAGCGGAACGCGTCCGGGCCGTGCTGGTTGAGATCGCCGAAGGACGACGCCTTCCAGCCGCCGAACGTGTAGTAGGCGATCGGAACCGGGATCGGCACATTGATGCCCACCATGCCGACCTGAACTCTGGAGGCGAAGTCGCGCGCGGCGTCGCCGTCGCGGGTGAAGATGGCGACGCCGTTGCCCATTTCGTGGTCGTTGGCGAGCTTGATGGCGTCCTCGTAGCGCGGCGCGCGCACCACCGAGAGCACCGGCCCGAAGATCTCTTCCTTGTAGATGCGCATGTCGGCGGTCACGTTGTCGAACAGGCAGCCGCCCATATAGTAGCCGTTCTCGTAGCCCTGCATCTTGAAGCCGCGGCCGTCGACGACGAGCTTGGCGCCTTCCTTGACGCCGATATCGACATAGCCCTTCACGCGCTCCAGCGCCTGTGCCGTCACCAGCGGGCCGAAATCGGCGGAAGAATCCGTCGAGGGGCCGACCTTCAGGCTTTCGACGCGCGGCACCAGCTTCTCCATCAGCCGGTTGGCGGTGTCGTTGCCGACCGGGACTGCCACCGAGATAGCCATGCAGCGCTCGCCGGCCGACCCGTAGCCGGCGCCGACCAGGGCGTCGACGGTCTGGTCCATATCGGCGTCGGGCATGATGATCATGTGGTTCTTGGCACCGCCGAAGCACTGCACGCGCTTGCCGGCCGCGCAGCCGCGCGCATAGATGTACTGGGCGATCGGGGTCGAGCCGACAAAGCCGACGGCCTTGATGTCGGGATCATCGAGGATGGCGTCGACAACTTCCTTGTCGCCGTTGACGACGTTGAGCACGCCTTCCGGCAGGCCGGCCTCGATGAACAGCTCGGCGATGCGGAGCGGCACGCCCGGATCGCGCTCCGAAGGCTTGAGGATGAAGGCGTTGCCGCAGGCGATCGCCGGGGCGATCTTCCACAGCGGGATCATGGCCGGGAAATTGAACGGCGTGATGCCGGCGACGACGCCGAGCGGCTGGCGCATCGAATAGGTGTCGATGCCAGGGCCTGCCCCGTCGGTGAACTCGCCCTTCATCATATGCGGCGCGCCGATGCAGACCTCGACCACTTCGAGGCCGCGCTGGATGTCGCCGCGCGCATCGGCGATCGTCTTGCCGTGCTCGCGCGCCAGGATGTCGGCCAGCTCGTCATAGTCGCGCTGGACAAGCTCGAGGAACTTCATCAGCACGCGCACGCGGCGCTGCGGGTTGGTGGCGGCCCATTTCGGCTGCGCCGCCTTGGCATTCTCGACCGCGGCGCGCAGCTCCGCCTGCGAGGCGAGCGCCACCGTGCCGCGCACGGAGCCGTCCATCGGCTGCATCACATCCTGCTTGCGGCCGCTGGTGCCGGCGACACGCTTGCCGCCGATGAAATGACCGTATTCGATCATGCCTTCTCTCCCTGTCTTGGTGATGATCGCATTGTCCGCCTTTGCGGCGGCGATGGCAACGCGAGGAAGATCGCAACCGTTGTGCGGAAAATAGACATCGACCGGGGTGTGTGCATTAATTGTCGCAAATGGCGACATGTCGAAAGGATCGAAGGTTGAGTTCCTTCACACCCGCTCCTAATCAGGGCCACCCCCATGAACTGGGATGACGTCCGCATCTTTCTCGCCGTGGCGCGCGCCGGGCAGATCCTCGGCGCGGCCAAGCGTCTGGAGCTCAACCACGCCACCGTCTCGCGCCGCATCGCCGCGCTCGAGGAGGCGCTGCGCACAAAACTTTTCCGGCGGCTCACCACCGGCAGCGAGCTGACGCCGGCCGGCGAGCGCTTCCTCGACATCGCCGAGCGCATGGAAGGCGACATGATCGCCGCGCGCTCGACCATTGCCGGCGAGGGCGACGACGTTTCGGGCACGGTTCGCATCGGCGCGCCGGACGGCTTTGGCGTCGCTTTCCTGGCAAAGCGGCTGGGCGAACTGACCGCCTTGCACCGCGAACTCACCATCCAGCTGGTGCCGGTGCCGCGCTCCTTCTCGCTGTCGCGCCGCGAAGCCGATATCGCGATCACCGTCGAGCGGCCGACTGAAGGCCGGCTCGTGGCGGGCAAGCTTGTCGACTACACGCTCGGCCTCTTCGCCTCCCGCAGCTATGCAGAAGCCAACGGCCTGCCGAAAGTGCCGGCCGAGCTCGGCCGGCACACGCTGATCGGCTATGTGCCGGACCTCATCGTCAGCCCCTCGCTCGACTATGCCGCCGAGTTCAGCCCCGAATGGCGCACCAGCTTTGCGATCTCCTCGGCGCTCGGCCAGGCCGAAGCGGTGCGCTCTGGTGCCGGCATCGGCATCCTGCACACTTTCGTCGCCCGTTCGATGCCGGAGCTGGTGCCGGTCGACATCGTCGCGCCCATCCGTCGCGCCTACTGGCTGGTCTATCATGAATCGGTCAGGCCGCTGCGCCGCGTCCAGCTGGTCGCCAACTTCATAACCAAGGCGGTGGAGCGGGAACGCAGCCTGTTTGTTTAATCCGCGTCGAGCACGAACGAGCTCACGATCTTCTCGGCCTCCTCCGCAAGCGGCGCCCATTTCCGCTCTACCTCTTCGGAATTGTCGCCCGCGACCCCGCAATCGACGAAGCCGTAATGCGAGTTGCGCAGCGTCAGCGCGATGCGGGAATGGCCGTAGAAGCTGACATTTTCGTCGGCATAGTGGAAATCCATGTCGGCGATCCGCACCGGATAGCCGTCCGGGAAATGCGCCAACCTGTCCTGGCGGAAGGCTGCCGACTGATAGGCGACACCGACCATGGTCTGCCAGTTGCTCACCTGCCAATCTTCCTCCATGAACGCCCTGACGTCGGGTGGATTGTCGGGAGCGGTCGGATCGTAGGCATTTTCCGACACGCGGCAGGTGAGTCCTCCTTCGCCGGATTTGATCTTGAGCCGAATGGTATTGTCAAAGGCGGTTTCGCTCGCCCATTCCTCGGGATAGGTCAGTGAAAAGCCGTGCTCCCTATCGTGAACGGTCTTGTCGTGAACGGTCTTGTCCGCGGCAAACGCCGCCGAGGCGCAGGTCAGATACGCGGCCGCCGTCGCCGAAAGAAAAAGACGCATCCAAAATCCCCTCGCTGCGGCCCATCCTATCACAGGCAGTTGGTCGTTGCCGCCTTGCCTGCGCCACAAATTCGGCGACTGTGGCACCGGCGCGCTTCGCCATGCCATGATGGAGCGCTGGAGCAATTCCAGGAATTGCGCCAAACAAAGGGATAGAGCTGTTCGCCGTTTCCGTGAAACGGTGAAACGCTCTGGGGACATCTTCGGAACGCCGGCGGAGAAATGCGAGCCGTTCTTGCCATTCTGCCGCTGCTTTTTCTGTCGGGCTGCGCCAACCCATGGGCGAAGGTTCCGCAAGCCGAGCTGCCGAAGCCGATCCGCTACGCCATGTCGCGCCCCTCGCCTTTCGTCATCGGCAATTATTGCGGCCCTGGCACGCGCACCGGCGATCTGTCGGCAAAGCCGGTCGACCGTCTCGATGCCGCCTGCCGGGCCCACGACGCCTGCTACATCGCCCGGCACAATCATTGCGACTGCGACGGCGCGCTCGTCGCCTCCGCCAGGAAGATCCGCGACGACAGGACGGCGCCGCGCAAAATGCGCAGCGAGGCCGAGCTGCTGATCGCCACCTTCACCTTTCCCGTCTGCAGGATCTTTCCGCAAGGGTTCCTGCCGCCGCGCGATCCTGCCGCGCTCAAGGCCATGAACGGAGCGGCTGGATGAGCCTCAAATCGGCTCTCACCAAGCCATTGCTTGGACTGGCGCTGGCGGCACTTGCCGGTTGCGCCGGCATGCCTGGACATTTGGCCTGCGCCTTCTTTCCGGGCGACGACGCCTGCGGCCGCCTGCCTGTCTCCGCGGACGGCAGCGGCGCCCAGATCGCCGCGCCGCACTATTTCGCGAGCGACGGCAACAGTGCCTACGAGAAGCAGTTTCAGGCGCTGCTCGCCCAAAGCCGCCTCGATGCGCTCGACCGCGCCAACGGCACAGGCCGCTTCAGCCGCGACTGGCGCGATGTCCAGAACAGCGGCTTCCATGCTACCTATGCGGCGCTGCAACGGTTGGCCCGACCGCTCGGCGACCCCGAGCTCACACCGACACAAGGCAAGCCGGGCGAAGGCCGGTTCACCGGCCGCTGGCGCATGTCGCGGCAGACGCTCTATCTCGATGCCGCCGCGCGGCCTTTGTCGCCCAAGACCTTCAGCTTCTCCGGCCTGCAGGCGCGTTCGGTCGAGATCGTGCTGCGCCAGGCAGGCCAACAGCCTGTCGACATCGGCGGCACCTGCAACGGCCCGCTCGCGATCCGGGCATCGGGCCGGTCCACCACGGTCGGCAAGGCCTCGCCATTTCATCTGAGGCTACCTGCCGTAGAAACCTCGGTCAGCCTGTTTCCCGACGAAGCGCTGACCCGCTGCGATCTTCGCGTCACCTCGGCGCGGGCACCGGCCGGCGCGCCGCTGATCCTGCTGCGGGAGGAGACCGCCGATCCATGGATCGCGAAGCTCGACAGCCGCTACGACCGCTGTCCGGTGCCCGATCCGGCGGGGATGGAGGAGCTCGACCGCGCCTTTTATGCCGGCCGCTGGCTGTCGCAGACCTGCGCGCTGCCATTGGGGTCGCCGACCTTGCTTCGCAAATCGCGCGACGGCTTCAACGCCAAGGTCGAAGCCTTGCTCGGCAGGACGCTGCCGGACAGCGCCTTCGAGAAGGCCGATCCCGAGCTGCCGCTCGATTTCTCCAACGCGCCGAAGCTCAGGCTGATCTATCTGTCGTCGCTGGAATTCAAAGCGGATTTCTCCGGTCGCGTGATGGAGCGGCTGATCCGCCATCACGCGGCGCGGGGCACCAAGGTGCGCATCCTGGTCACCGACGTGCTGGAGCGGGAGAAGGACGACGCCATGCTGCACCGGCTGGCAGCCGAATTCCCCAATGTCGAGCTGCAGGAATATCGCTGGCAGGCCGATCACGGCGCGCCCTTTGACGAGCAGATCGCACAACTGCACAGGGTCCATCATGTCAAGATGCTGGCGACTTTGGCCGAAGACCCCAGCCGGTCCCGCGTCATCATCGGCGGCCGCAACATCCATGACGGTTTTCTGTTCCACAAACCGGTCGACCTGACCCGCTACCCGGAGCTGGAACAATACGGCAAGACCGACGGCCTCTCGCTGAATTACTATTCCAACTGGAGCGACTTCGACATAGAGATCGCCGACCCGGCGACCGTCGAGACGCTGGCCGCGCATTTGTCGACCGTCTGGCTGCGCGATGCCAACACCAACCTGTCGCGGCCGTTCTCCGTCCCGGTTCGTTCCGGCGCGGCCCCGCGCGGCGTGGCGCGGCATTTCATTTCCGTACCCTATGAGGACGGGCACGCGCTGGAGGCCTATTTCGTCGAATTGATCGACAACGCCGAGCATAGCATCGAGATCGTCAATCCCTACCTTAACCTGACACCCGATATCGCCCGGGCCTTCGACCGGGCGCTGGCCAGGGGCGTGAAGATCGACGTCGTCGGCCGCATCGATCTCAAGGGCGATATCGGCGGCCGGTTCCTCACCGCGCTCAACAAGCTGTTCGTCGAGAAATATGGCGACCGCATCAACATCCGCGAGTTCAAGGCGCCGGATGTCGTGCTGCATTCCAAGATCATGATGATCGATGAGAGGCTGGTCGCCATCTCCTCGGTCAACCTCAACAACCGCAGCTTCTTCCATGACTCGGAGAACGGCATGGTCGTGCTCGATCCGGCATTCTATCGCCGCATGAAGCCGGTCTATGACGATTACCTCGCCCATTCGCGCCCGGTCGCCACCGATGTCACGATCGGCTGGGCCTACCGGCTGCTGTTCAGCAACAAATGGGTCCAGGAGGCGTTCTGAGGGATTGAAGCGCGCCTTCAGTCCGCACCGACGCGACGCGGTTAGATAGGCTTCAGATACCGCTCCGGGCTCAGATCGCGCGCGTTGATCTCCGGCACCCGGTTCGACATGATGTCGGCCAGCACCTTGGCCGAGCCGCAGGCCATGGTCCAGCCGAGCGTGCCGTGGCCGGTGTTGAGGTAGAGGTTGGCAACCTCGCTCAGTCCGACCAAGGGCGGTCCGTCGGGTGTCATCGGCCGCAAGCCGCACCAGAAGCTCGCCGCCTTGAGGTCGCCGCCGCCGGGGAAGAGATCGCCGACCGAGTGTTCGAGCGTGCGGCGGCGCGATTCATGCAGGCGAAGATCATAGCCCGAAATCTCCGCCGTGCCGCCGACGCGGATGCGGTCGCCGAGCCTGGTGATCGCCACCTTGTAGGTCTCGTCCATGACGGTCGACACCGGCGCGGCCTCGGCATTGCTGATCGGCACGGTGATCGAATAGCCCTTCACCGGATAGACCGGAATCGGCCGCCCCAGCGAGCGCATGAATTGTGCCGAATAGCTGCCCATCGCCATCACGAACGCGTCCGCGGTTCTCCATCCGTTGTCGGTAAGCACATTGGTGAGGCGATTGCGGTTCCTGACGATGCGCCGGATGGTCGAGCCGAATTCGAAGGTCACGCCGCGCGCCACGCACAGCTCGGCAAGCTTGTCGGTGAACATCTTGCAGTCGCCGGTCTCGTCGCCCGGAAGCCTGAGTCCGCCGACGAATTTGTCGCGCACCGCCGCAAGCGCCGGCTCGGCGGCGACACAGCCATCGCGGTCGAGGATCTCGTAGGGCACGCCGTATTTCTTCAGCACCTCGACGTCGCCGCCGGTGCCGTCGAGCTGCTTCTGCTTGCGGAAGAGCTGTAGCGTGCCTTTGGCCCGTTCGTCGTAGGTGATGCCGGTCGCTTCGCGCAGCGCTTTCAGTGTGTCGCGGCTGTATTCGGCAAGCGGCACCATGCGCGATTTGTTGAGCGCGTAGCGCTCGGCCGTGCAGTTGCGCAGCATCTTGAGCAGCCACGTCCACATATTCGGGTCGAAAGCCGGTCGCACCACCAGCGGCCCGTATTTCATCAACAGCCATTTGACGGCTTTCACCGGGATGCCCGGCCCGGCCCAGGGCGAGGCATAGCCGGGCGACACTTCGCCGGCATTGGCGAAGCTGGTTTCGAGCGCCGGTCCCGGCTGTCGATCGTAGACGGTCACTTCATGACCGGCCTCGGTGAGGAAATAGGCGGTGGTGACCCCGATCACGCCGCCGCCCAGCACGATGACTTTCATTCTAGGTTCCCTCAAAGGCCGATCATGCCGCGGAAGGGCCCGGATCGTCCCCATCTGTCTGCCGGATTTTGCCGCGCCCGCCAAGTGGCCAGTCATTGGCGGGTGCGCTGTGGACCAGCTTGAGGACATGATGAGGGCGTTCGGCTGCGCGCTCCTGTGCTTCCCGCCGCGCCGCTTCCGGCTGATAGGCCACGTCCTCGAGAAGGACCTCCTCGGCAGGGCCGTCGGGCCGCTCGGCCAATACCGATTGGCCCGCCTTCATGCCAAGCAGGCAGAGGCCGTGCCATGTGGCGACCGGCAGGCCGGAGCCGACGGGAGCGGATGCTTCGGCCTGCACCAGCGTGCGCGTTTGCGATGAACCGCCGTCGACACGGAAGATCACCCGGCTGTTCAGCGTCGCAAGGTCGGGCTCGACGGCCCCCGTCGCAATGACCCGGCTTTCGGCGAGCTTGCGTTCGAGCATCGGTGCGATCGGATCGGCAAACGCGCGACGGCGCATCAGCATCGCCTCGATCACCGCGAAGTCCTTGGCCGTCAGGCGGTAGACGATCCTGGTCATGGCACCCTCCCCGATGGCTCGACGGCGTCGATCGTTGCCGAGAGAACCCGGCTGTCGCGGCTGCGCCAGGAAACCGTGCCGCCGGCCCGCGCGCCGATCAGCGCCGTTCCAAGCGGCGTCAGCACCGATATGCGTCTTTCGGCGATGTCGGCCTCCGCCGGATAGACCAGCGTCACCGTCTGAATGCCTCCCTCCGGATGCTGAAGCGTCACCGTCGAGCCCATCCGCACCACGTCGGCAGGCATTGCCGCCTCAGTGGCGACCCTGGCGCGATCCATCTCGGCAAGCAGGTCCTCAGCCATATCGGGCACGCGGTCGAGAAAGGCCCTGGCGAGGCTGCTCAGCCGGCCGTGGTCCGCCGCGCTGACAAGGATGGTGTTTCGCGAACGCGATTGCGTTGCTGCATGCATGGCATACCTCATATGCTGGCGCATCGGTTGCCCGAATGCGCGCAAGCCGCCACGTTGAAGGCGGCAAACAAAGCCCGGCCGCAAGGGCCGCGGGCTCGATGAAAATGTCTGGAATTAAACGCCCCGGTTCACGCGGCTGCCGGCATTGGCGGCCACGCCGGGGCTACGCTCCCGCGATGGGGCAAACCCTGAAGCAGGTTTTGATGTAAGCGAGGTTGCTCATGCCCCGAACCTTGCTGAGAAGCCTCGGCTTGTCAAGCAAGGCGCCTTGTCTCAACCGCCGATGTAACGGCGGTGAAAGCGCGCACCCAGGCTGGTCAGCACCTCGTAGCCGATCGTGCCGGCGTGGCCAGCCGCGTCGTCGACGCTTTGCGACGGGCCGATGAGCTCGACGAGATCGCCCTCGCCGAGCCGGCCGGCCGGGAGCGCCGAAATATCGAGGATGATCGAGTCCATCGACACGCGGCCGACGAAGGGCAACCGCACGCCCTCGAACCAGGCGGCCGAAGCGGCGCGCCGGTGCCAGCCGTCGCCATAGCCCAGCGAGATGGTCGCCAGCCTGAGCGGTCCGTCCGCCTGGTGGGTGTGGCCGTAGCCGATGCCGGTTCCGGCACCGATCTCGCGCGTTTGCGCCACCTTGGCCTGCAGGCGTATCACCGGGAGCATCGGGTTGGGCGCGTGAGGCGTCGGGTTGACGCCGTAGAGCGCGGCCCCCGGGCGGGCGAGGTCGTAATGATATTCCGGCCCGAGAAAGATGCCGGACGAATTGGCCAGGGAGGCGGGCGCCAGGGGCAGCAGCTTGCGCAGCCGCTCGAATTCCAGCCGCTGCTTCTCGTTCGCCGCCTGCTGCGGCTCATCGGCGCGGGCGAGATGGCTCATCACGAAACGGATGTCGATGCCGTCGAAGGCGCCGGCCTCGCACGCGACCGTCTCGACCTCCGCCGGCGCCATGCCGAGTCGGGCCATGCCGCTATCGACCTGGATGGCGGCCGGCAGGCTCCGCCCTGCGCCCCGCGCCGTCTCGCGCCAGGCCTTCAGTTGAACGGCGCTGTTGATGACCGGGCAAAGCCCGGCCGCCAGGGCTTCCGCTTCCGAACCCGGAGGCAGTCCGTTCAGCACGAAGATGTCCGGCCCGTGGCCGATCGCCTTGCGCAGCGCGATGCCCTCGCCGAGCAGCGCGACGAAGAAGATGTCGCAGCCCTCTTTCGCCAGCGCCGAAGCCACTTGGGCGGCACCGAGCCCATAGCCGTCGGCCTTGAGCACGCCGGCGCAGCGGGCGCCGCTCAGCCGCGCCTTCAGCCGGCGGTAGTTTTCCCGGATGGCGCCAAGGTCGATCGTCAGGATCCCGCCGGCGGCCGCCTCGCTGACCGTCGAACCGCTGTTTGCGTCATGTGCCGGAAAACCGCGTCCGGTGTCGTCGCTCATGGCGACCCCCGCTCATTGCATCGGCCATCAATACGGCCATGGAGCCGCCGCGACAACCGGGCTGGATGAGGCCAGTCAGGAAGCCAGGTGCTCGAACGCCGCCACCACCTGCTCATAGACCTTGCGCTTGAACGGCACGATCAGTTCGGGCAGCTCCCGCATCGGCCGCCACGCCCATTCGTCGAATTCGGCCGTGTGGCCGCCGGGCGGCGGGTTGATCGCGATCTCGCTCTCGTCGCCCTCGAAGCGATAGGCGAACCATTTCTGCGTCTGGCCGCGATAGCGGCCCTTGAAGGCGACGCCGACCAGATGCGGCGGCAGGTCGTAATTGATCCAATGCGGCGCTTCGGCAAGCAGCGACACGCTGCGCATGCCGGTTTCCTCGTAGAGTTCGCGCCCGGCGGCCTCGATCGGCTCTTCGCCCTTGTCGATGCCGCCTTGCGGCATCTGCCAAAGCTGCGTCGTGCCGGCGAATTCGCTGTCCGCCTCGGCGATGCGGTGCCCGACCCAGACCAGGCCGGCCTTGTTGAGGATCATCAGCCCGACGCAGGGACGGTAAGGCAGCGTTTCGGGATCGATCTTCTTAGTCATTGGATTATACAGCCGTTTTGAGAATTCGCTCCGGCGAGGCAGGTGGCGAGTGGTTTCGAGAACCGGAGCGGAGCGTACTTAAAGTACGCGAGCACCGGAAGCGCAGAAAACGCCGCCAGATGCCCGCCGGAGTAGAATTATCAAGACGGCTGTTACCCCTTTTGCGGATCGATCGCCACCGCCGAGATCGGCACGATCTCGATGCCGCGCTTCTTCGCTTCCGCGATCCAGGACGTCACCGTGTCGACGGTGATGTCGAACGCCGAACCGATGCCGACCGCGCTGCCCTTGGCCCGAGCCGTCGCCTCAAGGCTGTCCAGCTTCTTCAGGATTTCGCCGCGATCCTGCACGGCATCGATCGCCATGTCGCCGGCGACGAACGGCACGCCGTCCTTCAAGGCAAGCCCAGGCGCGACGCTGCGCGCGGAAGACCCGTCGTCGACATAGGCAAGTCCCCGCTTGCCGAGCTCGGCCATGAACGGTTCCATCGCCTTCGTGTCAGCTGAAAAGCGCGCGCCCATATAGTTCATGACCCCGGTATAATTCGTGGTCCTGGACAGCGCCCAGCGCAGGCTCTTCAGGTTCTCGTCCGGGCTGGCCGACACCGTCAGCGTGTTGCGACCGGGATTGACGTTGGGATAGTCGAACGGCTCGAGCGGCACCTGCATGACGATCTCGTGCCCGCTCTGCCTTGCCGCCTGCATCCAGCGGCCAATGCTATTGCCTTGCGGCGCGAAGGCCAGCGTCACTTCGGCCGGCAGCTTGGCGATCGCCGCTTGCGTACCGGTCTGCGACACGGCGAGTCCGCCGATGACGATCGCAACACGCGCCCCGCGCGCCCCCGACCACGGCCGCGCATAGACGTCGAAGGGCCGCCTGCCGTCAGCGGACCGCATCGGCAGCGGACCGGTGTCGCTGGCCTCGATCAGCGCCCTGTCCGGAATGTGGGCGATTTTGAGATTCTGCCCGAGTGTCGAGGGATCGCGGATGACGATCGCCGCCTTCGGTGGCCCGTCGCCCTCCTCGGTCTGGACGTGGATGATCTGCGGCCCGCCGCTCTTCATCGGCGTGCTTGCCTGTGGCGTCGTCGCCGCGACCGGAGCCGGTGCGGGAGGCGGCGCGGGTGTGGCGGGAGCGGCGACGACCTTCGGCGTCGAGACCGCGACCTCTTCCGGCTTGCGGAACGGCTTTTCACGCAGCGCGATTGCGCCGGAGACGCCGATCACGGCAAGCACGGCGACCGCGGCGGCAAGGGTGCCGCCGCCGATGCCGCGGCGCGCGGAGCGCTTGGCCGGCAGCGACTGTCCGAGCGGGCGTTCGATATCTTTGCCGATGTCTGCCAAGTTAAGTTCCCAGCACCCGCCCCCGTGAACGTCACGTTAAACGTGAAATCCTGCGCAATCTTCGGCGCTATACCCCAGACGCGTGGCGCCCAGCCCCTGTGCCCGAATCAAACTGCCGGAACCTCGCGGTCCCGGCAGCATTGCATTGCTTGGCTTGATCGGCCAGAGCCCCGCTCCGGCCGAACCGCGTTACTGGTTCAACACAGCCTTGTCCGGGTTCGGCGGGAAGGACGGGTCGGTCTTTTCGCCGCGCAGCAGCTGCTCGGCATAGATCAGCTGCAGATCGTCCTTGGGTTCCGGCGGCACATAGGCGGCCGAGCCGGAGCCGCTGGCGTTCTCGTCGGCGCCCTTGATGTGGCCCTTGAGGTCGGATTCGCCGCGGGTCAGGTCGCGACCCTGGAGATCCGGCGGCAGCGGCTGGTCGACCTTGATATCGGGCGTGATGCCCTTGCCCTGGATCGACTTGCCCGACGGCGTGTAATAGAGCGCCGTGGTGAGCCTGAGCGCGCCATTCTCGCCGAGCGGGATGATGGTCTGCACCGAGCCCTTGCCGAAGGACTGCGTGCCGACCACGGTGGCGCGGCGCAGATCCTGCAGTGCGCCGGCGACGATCTCCGAGGCACTAGCCGAACCGCCATTGACCAGCACGATCAGCGGCTTGCCGTTGATGTCGTCGTTCTGCTTCGGCTTGGCGTCGAAGCGGGTGACATCCTTCGGGTCGCGGCCGCGCGTCGAGACGATCTCGCCACGCTTGAGGAACGCGTCCGACACGCTCACCGCCTGGTCGAGCAGGCCGCCCGGATTGAGGCGCAGATCGAGCACATAGCCCTTCAGCTTGTCGTTCGGCACCTGCTTCTTGATGTTCTCGATGGCGTTCTCGAGATCGTCATAGGTCTTTTCGGTGAAGGAGGTGATCTTCATGTAGCCGATGTCGTTCTCGACCCGGTACTTCACCGCCTTGACCTTGATGATGTCGCGCACCACCGTCAACTCGATCGGCTTGTCGGCGCCCTGGCGCAGGATGGTGAGCTTGATCGGCGTGTTGACCGGCCCGCGCATCTTCTCGACCGCGTCGTTGAGGGTGAGGCCGCGAACCTCCTCGCCGTCGATCTTGGCGATATAGTCGCCGGCCAGCACGCCTGCCTTGGCGGCCGGCGTGTCGTCGATCGGCGTGATCACCTTGACGAGATCGTTTTCCATGGTGACCTCGATGCCGAGGCCGCCGAACTCGCCCTTGGTCTGCACGCGCATATCCTGCGCCTGCTCGGCATTCATGTAGGAAGAGTGCGGGTCGAGCGAGGACAACATGCCGTTGATCGCGTTCTCGACCAGCGACTTGTCGTCAGGCGGCGTCACGTAATTCGCGCGCACGCGCTCGAAGATATCGCCGAAGATCGCCAGCTGCTTGTAGGTTTCCGAGCCCGCAGCGTTCGCCGCCGAACCCGGTGCGCCGTAGACCAGGCTCATTGCCGATGCGCCCATCAGCGCGCCGGCAAAAAGAAGCGACAGTTTCCGCATCATTTCACGTCCTTCCAGAGAATCGGTCCGCCCACCATGGGGCCGGATCGACGGGTTTTCCATCCTTGCGGAACTCGACATAGAGTTCCGGCGTCGCATTTCCATTCCGCGAGGCCGAGGTGCTTGCCACCCGAGCCTCTCCCATCGCGCCGATCGGCTCTCCCGCGAGCACCGACTGTCCCGTCGCGACGCTGATTCTGCTCATCCCCGCCAGGACGACATGATACCCGTCGCCCGCATTGAGGATCAAGAGTTGACCATAGGAGCGAAACGGCCCCGCATAAAGCACGTTTCCATCCGCCGGCGCGGTGACGATGGCCCCCGATTGTGTCGCAACCATGTCACCCTGCATCGCCGCGCCATTGCCGTCATCGGCGCCGAAACGCAACTTTATCTTGCCGATGACCGGCAGCGCGATCTGGCCTTGCAAAGCCGAAAACGGCGCCGACCCGGTGAGGCGGTTGGCCTCCGGCACCGGCAGCGCGGCGAGCTCGGCGGTCGAGGCCGTCGTGTCGGCGTCGGTCGATTTGCGCTCGCCCGCCTTGACCTGATCCTGCGCCTTGCGCGCCTTGTCGGCTTCGAGCGAGGCGATCAGGTCCTTGAGGCTGCTCGCCTTCGCCGCCAGCTGCTGCGAATGCTGCTGCTCGGCCGCGATCGCCGCCTGCGTATCGGCCTGCAGCTTCTTCTTGGCCTCGAGCAGCATGGTGAGCCGCTTCTTCTCCGCCGTCTGGTCGGTGACCGCGGTGGTGAGTCTCGCCCGCTCGGCCTCGATCGAGGCCGTCACGCGCGTCTGCTCCTTGAGGTCGGCCATCAGCCGGTCGGTCTGCTGGCGCAGTTCCGGCACCACCGCGCCGAGCAGGATGGCGCTGCGCACCGACGACAGCGCATCCTCGGGCTTGACCAGGATCGCCGGCGGCGGGTTGAGACCCATGCGCTGCAGCGCCCCCAATACTTCGGCCAGCACGTCGCGCCGCGCCATGAGCGAGGCGCGCAGCTTCTTTTCCTCGGCCTTTAGCCCCTCGAGCTTGGCGCCGATATCCTCGATGTCCTGGCCAAGCTTCTGCTCCGTCATCGCAGATTGGATCAGCGCCGCGGTGATCGAGGCATAATCCTTCCGCACCGAGGCAATGTCGGCGGCGAGCTTGGCCAGCCGCTCCGACGAAAGCGTGATCTCCTTGGAAACCTGCTCATATTCGGCCCGGCTCTGATCCGGATCGGGCGCCATGTCGAGCGAGTTCTCGGCCGCCCGGACCGGGCCGATCGCCGCCAGGGCGGCGACAAGGGTCAAGCCGCAGCGGCTGCGCCAGGCGCGCGTAATCGGGTACCAGCCTTCAGACATAAGGCCTCTAACCTATCCGCCGCTTCGTTAACGAACCATCAACCATGTGGGAAGCGCCCGCTCAAGCTTGGGATGGTCAGCGTTTAAGGCGAAAATCCGGGCATCGACAAGCTTTTGTAGATCGCAAACGCCGTTCACGACCGATGATATGGGTGCCCCGCTAGGATGGTCGCGATCCGGTAAAGCTGCTCGCCCAGCATCACCCGCACCAGCTGGTGCGGCCAGGTCAGCGCGCCGAAGGACAGCACCAGATCGGCCCGCTGGCGTAAGGATCTGTCATGGCCGTCGGCGCCGCCGATGGCGACGACCAGCGCCTTGCGGCCACCGTCGCGCAATTGGCCGATGCGGGCGGCAAGATCCTCTGAGGAAAGCGACTTGCCGCGCTCGTCGAGCAGGATGAGAACGCTACCGGCCTGCAACTGGGCCTGCAGTTTCTGGGCTTCCTCGCGGCGGCGCTCGTCGGCGCCCTGTCCGCGGCTCTCGGGGACCTCGACGATGCCGGCAAATTCCAGCCCGACCGCGGGCCCGCTTTTGGCGAAGCGCTCGAAATAGCGGTCGGCGAGTTCTCTCTCGGGGCCGGTCTTCATCCGGCCCACGGCATGAACGGTGATCTTCATCCTCGCCCCGGCGAGCTTGTCCTAATGCATACCGTGACGGCTCACGGCAGGCGGATCAAGCCTCAGTGCAAGGTCTCTTCCTCGAGGTCCGGCGCCTGCCACATCTTTTCGAGATTGTAGAATTCGCGGACTTCGGGGCGGAAGACATGGACGATGATGTCGCCCGAATCGATCAGG
This sequence comes from Mesorhizobium sp. SOD10, assembly GCA_000824805.1. Taxonomy (GTDB): domain Bacteria; phylum Pseudomonadota; class Alphaproteobacteria; order Rhizobiales; family Rhizobiaceae; genus Mesorhizobium. The sequence continues at coordinate 98,140 of CCNA01000061.1, read as the reverse complement.
ACCCAGTCGGCGCTGGCCAGCCCCTCGACGCGCGCCGTGCCGAGGCCGGCATCCTTCAGCGCCTTGAGAAGATGGTCGGCGACAGCCGAGACATGACGGTGCGATCGACCCGAGGCGATGACCATATAGTCGCCGAGGCTCGATTTCCCCTGGATGTCGATTGAGACGATGTTTTCGGCCTTGGAGTCTTCCAGACTGGCAAGGACTGTGTCGATGGCGAGGGAGGCAGCATCGTTTCCGCTGATCCCGGCCGGCGAAGGCATGATGTCAGCCTTCTTCCGCAGTGCTGTTCTCAGTGTGTTTCCTTTCCCAACAAGAACAACCAAATCACCCGGCAAATCGGGCGACACCACTTAGATAGGCAGAGTTCCATTGCAGTTTCAAGACGACGGGCTCTCCACGCCGCGATTTGCCTGAGCTTCGGGAGCCGAAATATCGGAACTATCGCTGCATCGCGGGGGTTATCGGCTCAACGACCAAAAAGGGGACGCCCGCCATGCCGCTTGATCCGCAAAACGCCTTGCTCACCATCCAGGCCGGGCTCGCGCAGTTGAGCACGCTGATCGTTTCGTACTCTTTCTCGGCAGTCGGCGCCGTCATCCTCCTCGTCGTCGGCTATCTCGTTGCCGGTCTTGCCGAACGGTCGATTTATGCCGGCCTTGGCCACATCCACGGCTTCGACGAGACCTTGCGGCACTTTTTCTCGCAGGTCGTGCGCTACGCCATCCTGATCCTCGTCGTCATCATGGTGCTCGGCCAGTTCGGCGTGCAGACAGCCTCCATCATTGCTGCGATCGGCGCTGCCGGCCTGGCTATCGGGCTGGCATTGCAGGGCACGCTGCAGAACATTGCGGCCGGGATTATGCTGCTTGCGCTGAGACCCTTCCGCATCGGCGAAAATGTCGAGGTCGGCTCGATTGCCGGCAAGGTCGAGGAGATCGGCCTGTTCGCCACCAAGCTGCGCACCGTGGAAGGCGTCTATATACTGGCGCCCAACTCCACGCTGTGGAACCAGCCGGTGCGCAATTTCACCCGCAATGGCGTGCGCCGCACCGACATCACCTTGAGCATCGGCTCCTGGAACGATATCGACCGCGCGCAAAAGACGCTGCTTGCCATCGCCGGGGCCGAAAAGCGCATCCGCCGCGAACCGGCACCGATCGCCTTCGTGGCCAGTCTCGGCGACGCGACCGTTTCGCTCATCTTGCGCTACTGGACATCCGCCGCCGACTACTTCTCGACCCAGATTGACATGACCAAGCGCGCCAAGCAGGCTTTCGACAGCGAAGGCATCTCGATCCCGCTGCCGCCGCCGGAAGTGCCGGCGCCGGAGGCGCGCAAGCAGTAGCCCGATCAGTGCTTGGTCGCCGTCTCGTCCGGGGCGAAGGCAAGCTCCACCGGCAAGGGCGTCTGCGCCGACATCGGCGCGAAACTGCCGCTTGTGGGCGCTGGCGTCGGCCGGCCCGCCATCACGCGCCAAAGCACGAACAGGCAGAAGGCCGATGCGATGACGATGCCGACATAGATGAAGGTCGCCGTGCCGAAAACGGCGGAAAGCGCGGTGACCAGGCCCGGCACGATGAAGCCGGCCAGCGACCAGGCGAACAGCATCGAGCTCGACAGCGCCAAAAGCTCGTCCTTGGCGGCGCGGTCGGCGGCATGCGCGCTGGAGAGCGCATAGATCGATTCCGAGGCTCCGTCCCAAATGAGATAGATCACCACCAGCGCCATCAGCGCGCCGCCGTCGAAGGCAATGGCAAGCACGCTGGCGACGACCGCCAGCGCCGCCGCGCCCGCCAGCACATAGCGCCGGTCGGTGCGGTCCGAAATCCAGCCGAGCGGGATCTGCAGGATCAGCGTGCCGACCGGCATTGCCGACAAAAGCAGCGCCACATCGGCCTGGCTGTAGCCCTTGGCGGTGGCATGGATCGGCGCAAAGCCGGAAACGATCATCGACAGGCCGCCGACGGCGAGCATGCCGGCGACGCCGACCGGCGAGATGCGCCAGGCGCGGCGCAGCGCCACCGATGCGGCCTGCGGCGCCGGCGGCTGGGCAAGCCGCGTCATGCCGACAGGCAGGATGGAAAGCGCCGTGAAGGTGATGCCGATCAGCGCTGCCGCGGCCGTGTGGATGTCGACTGCGGCCAGCGTCGCATATCCCACGCCCAGCCCGGCGATATAGGCGACATAGAACACCGCCATCACCCGGCCGCGGATCGAATTCGGCAAGGCGTCGTTCAGCCAGCTCTGCGCGACGATGAACAGCCCGCAGATGGCGAAGCCGTAGAGCGCCCGCGCGGCGATCCACAGCAACGGGATTGGCCCGGCGCCGATAGCCGCGTTGGAAAGCGCGATCAGCGCCGACAGCACCATGAAGGCGCGGGCGTGCCCGACGCGCCTCACCAGCGGCCCCGTCAGGATGCAGCCGGCCAGCCCGCCGGCCGAAAGGCCGGTGACGATCAGCCCGGCCCAGGTGGGATCGAAGCCGTCGGCGCCGAGACGCACCGGGATATAGGCGAACATCAGCCCATTGCCGATCGCGGTCAGCGCCATCGACACGATGACGCTGGCAATGGCGATCAGCGGCGCCGATTGCGCGTCCTGTATCCGATCGGTTGTGGCTTGGTCCTGCTGCAGCATGCTCTAGCATCTCCTGCCGTCAGGCGAAAAGCAGCCGTAAAAGCGACATGGCCCGGCTTGTCCTTCTCCCCTTGTGGGCCTGTTCAGCAAGAACACGCCCACAAGGGGAGAAGGAGGGCGCTCAGCCCTTCGCCGCCTTACGGATCGCGGTGGACGACAGCGACGAGCGCGGCCCGTGGACGAAGGTCCAGGCCGGCGCCTGCATGCGGGCGAGCAGCGGCGCGTCTCCCTCGTCGATGCGGGCATAGTCGAAGGTCTTGGCGACCACCGACGACAGGAAGGAGAGCGTGGCGCCCGGACGGTCGATGACGGCGATCGGGAAGGTCAGCACGATCTCGCGCCAGCGCTGCCAGCGGTGGAAGTCGCGCAGGCTGTCGGCGCCCATGATCCAGACGAAATCGACACCCGGATTGCGCGCCTTGACCAGCGCCAGCGTGTCGGCGGTGTAGCGAACGTGATGTGCCGCCTCGAAGGCAGTGACCTTGATCTTCGGATTCCTGGCGATCTTTTCCGAAAGCTCGATACGCTCGGCGAGCGTCGCCAGTTCGCCCGCGTTTTTCAGCGGATTGCCGGGCGTCACCACCCACCACAGCTGGTCGAGCGCAAGCCGTCTCAGCGCGATCTCGGCGACCAGCGCATGGCCGGCATGCGGCGGGTTGAACGAACCGCCGAACAGGCCGACGGTCAGGCCCTTGGCGGCGTGCGGCATACGAAAGTAGCGGGCCGGGACGGGCTGTTCGGGCTGGGAAAGCATTCGCCTTGGCCTCCCTCAGGCCTTCCGGGCGAAAAAGGTCAAGGCCTCACCTGCCCCGATCCGCGCACGCGGTATTTGAACGAGGTGAGCTGCTCGACGCCGACCGGCCCGCGCGCATGCATCTTGCCGGTGGCGATGCCGATCTCGGCGCCCATGCCGAACTCGCCGCCATCGGCGAACTGCGTCGAGGCGTTGTGCAAGAGGATCGCCGAGTCGATCTCGTTGAAGAATTTTTCGACCGCCTGCGCGTCCTCCGCGATGATCGCTTCGGTGTGGTGCGAGGAGAAAGTCTCGATATGCTCGATCGCGCCGGCGACGCCGTCGACCAGCTTCACCGCGATGATGGCGTCGAGATACTCCGTCACCCAGTCCGCGTCGGTTGCCGGGCTGGCATCGGCGAAGGCTTTCATCACCTCGGCATCGGCATGGATCTCGCAGCCGGCGGCGCGCAGCGCTTCCAGGACCGGCACCAGATGCGTGGCGGCCACCGCGCGGTCGACCAGCAAGGTCTCGGCGGCGCCGCAAACGCCGGGGCGCCGCATCTTGGCGTTGACCGCGATCTTGACCGCCATGTCGAGATCGGCCGAGCGGTCGATAAAGAGATGGCAGATGCCTTCCAGATGCGCGAAGACCGGCACCCGCGCCTCGGTCTGCACGCGCCCGACCAGGCTCCTGCCGCCGCGCGGGATGATGACGTCGAGATTGCCGCTCAGGCCCTTGAGCATCTCGCCGACAGCGGCGCGGTCGGTGGTTGGCACCAGCTGGATGGCGTCCTCAAGCAGGCCGGCCGCCTTCAGCCCTTCGACCATGCAGGCATGGATGGCGGCCGACGAATTGAGCGAGTCGGACCCGCCGCGCAGGATCACCGGATTGCCGGCCTTCAGGCAAAGCGCGCCGGCATCCGCCGTCACATTCGGCCTGCTCTCATAGATGACGCCGATCACGCCGAGCGGCGTGCGCACGCGCTCGATGTGGAGGCCGTTCGGCCGGTCCCACTCGGCGATGACGTCGCCGACCGGATCCTTGAGAGCGGCGATCTCGCGAATGCCGTCGGCCATCGCCTTGACGCGCGATGGGGTGAGTTTGAGGCGATCCATGAAGGAGCCGGACAAACCGGCCTCCTCGCCGTTCGACATGTCGATGGCGTTGGCCTCGAGGATCGCGTGCTCGTTGCGCAGGATGGCGTCCGCCATTGCGAGAAGCGCATCGTTCTTGGCTTTGGTTGAAGCGACGGCCAACGGTCGGGCGGCCGCACGGGCGCGGCGGCCGATATCGGCCATCAGCGCCACGGTATCTTCGCCGGATTTTTCATGCAGCTTCAGCATGGATCATCCCTCCGCTTGGTCGCCGGCAAGGCTTACCACAAGGTCGTCGCGATGGATCATCGCCGAACGCGCCTCGTAGCCGAGCACGTTTTCGATCTCGGCTGTCTTCAGACCCGCGATCCTTACGGCATCGGCGGCATCATAGGCAACCAGCCCGCGCGCGATCTCGCGCCCCTCCGGCGACAGGATCGCCACCGTGTCACCGCGTGCGAAATTGCCACTGACCAGCTTTACCCCGGCCGGCAGCAAAGACTTGCCGGATTTCAGCGCCCCGACGGCGCCGGCATCGACGGTCAGCCGGCCGGCCGGCTCGAGCTGCCCGGCGATCCAGGTCTTGTAGCCCTTCACCGGGCTGGCGCTCGGTTTGAAGAAGGTCGCGCGCTCGCCGCGCTCGATCGCCATCAGCGGCGAAAGCCTGGTGCCCGAGGTGATGATCATGGCGGTGCCGGCGGCATTGGCGATCTTGCCGGCGTCGAGCTTCGTGCGCATGCCGCCGCGCGACAATTCGGACGCGGCAGCGCCGGCCATCGCCTCCACGTCCGGCGTGATGCGATCGACGACGGGGATGAATTTTGCTCCCGGGTCCTTGGCCGGCGGCGCCGTATAGAGCCCGTCGATGTCGGAAAGCAGCACCAGAAGATCGGCGCCCATCATCGTCGCCACCCGCGCCGCCAGCCGGTCATTGTCGCCGTAGCGGATTTCAGACGTCGCCACCGTGTCGTTCTCGTTGATCACCGGCACCGCCTTCATTTTGAGCAGCGTCGAGATCGTCGCGCGCGCGTTGAGGTAGCGGCGGCGTTCCTCGGTGTCGCCGAGCGTCAAAAGGATCTGACCCGATTTCAGCCCGTCCTTGCCGAGCGCGTGCGACCAGGCGCCGGCAAGCGCGATCTGGCCGACGGCGGCCGCTGCCTGGCTTTCCTCGAGCTTCAGCGCGCGCTTGCCGAGGCCGAGAATGGTGCGGCCGAGAGCGATCGCGCCGGAGGAGACGACGAGCACTTCCGCGCCGGCATCGGCAAGCACCGCGATGTCGTCGGCAAGCGAATTCAGCCAGTCGCGCTTCAGGCCTGTCGCGCGGTCGACGAGCAGCGCCGAACCGATCTTCACGGTGATGCGCCGGTATGATTTCAGCGATTTCATGGGTTTTGCTGCCAGCGCGTCTCGACGGGGGCCGGAACGGCATCGCGCGATTCGGCGACCACCGCCATCAGAGCGCGCAGCACCGCCTCGACGCCTTCTCCGGTGACGGCCGACAGAAGCATCGGCGCGCGGCCGGCCGCGCGCTTCAGCGAGGCCGCCTTCTTCTTGCGGGCTTCGGCGTCGAGGATGTCGACCTGGCTGAGCGCGACGATCTCGACCTTGTCGGTCAGCCCATGGCCATAAGCTTCGAGCTCGGCGCGCACGGTCTTGTAGGCCTTGCCGGGATTTTCCTCCTGCGCCGAGATCAGGTGAAGCAGCACGCGCGTGCGCTCGACATGGCCGAGGAAACGGTCGCCGATGCCCACCCCCTCATGCGCGCCCTCGATCAGGCCGGGAATGTCGGCCAGCACGAATTCGCGGCCGTCGATGCGGGCGACGCCAAGGCCAGGATGGAGCGTGGTGAAAGGATAGTCGGCGATCTTCGGCTTGGCGGCGGTGACGGCCGCAAGGAAGGTCGATTTGCCGGCGTTGGGCATGCCGACCAGGCCGGCATCGGCGATCAGCTTGAGCCGGAGCCAGATGCTCAGCTCCTCGCCGGGCTGGCCGGGGTTGGCGCGCCGCGGCGCCTGGTTGGTCGAGGTCTTGAAATGCTGGTTGCCGAAGCCGCCATTGCCGCCCTTGGCCAGCAGGAAGCGCTGGCCGACCACGGTGAGATCGCAGATCAGCGTCTCATTGTCCTCGGCAAAGACCTGCGTGCCGGCCGGGACTTTCAGTGTTACGTCGGCGCCCTTGGCGCCCGTCATGTTGCGGCCCATGCCATGCATGCCGGTCTTGGCCTTGAAATGCTGCTGGTACCGGTAGTCGATCAGCGTGTTCAGCCCGTCGACCGCTTCCACCCAGACATCGCCGCCGCGTCCGCCGTCGCCGCCATCCGGGCCGCCGAACTCGATGAATTTCTCGCGTCGGAACGACATCGATCCGGCGCCGCCGTCGCCAGATCGTATGTATACCTTGGCCTGATCGAGGAATTTCATCGGATTTTCGAATTTCTGCTATTGCACTTGCGGAATTGCTCTAAACCAAGGCAGGGCCGAGGGCGAGGCCGATTTGCGACTAAAGCGTCGGGTGCCCTTTCGCCAGGGACGCGGTAGGCAGGGGCGTGACTGGGGGGCGCGGAAATGAAGATCGTCACCTACAACATCCAATACGGCATCGGCCTCGACGGCAAATATGATGTCGGCCGTATCGCCGACGCGGTGCGCGGCGCCGATGTCATCGCGCTGCAGGAAGTGACCCGCAACAACCCGCGCAACGGCGACCGCGATATGGTGGCCGAGATCGGCGAGGCGCTGCCCGACTATTTTGCCGCCTATGGCAGCAATTTCGAGGTCAATATCGGCTCGCGCCTGGAGAACGGCCGCGCCATCTCGACCTCCTTCCAACTCGGCAACATGGTGCTGTCGAAGACGCCCATTCATCTGTCGCGCAATCTCCTTCTGCCGCGCAGCCGCAGCCTCGAGACCATGAACTTCCAGCGCGGCGCGCTCGAGGCGCTGATCGAAACGCCGCTCGGCTTCATCCGCTTCTACTCCACCCATCTCGACCATCGCAGCCCGGTCGAGCGCCAGGGCCAGATCCGCTTCCTGCGCCAGCGCCTCCTGAACTACGCGCTGGAAGGCGGCGGCCTGTCGGGCGTTCCCGAGATCGGTTTGCCGGACCTGCCCTATCCGGAAGCCTTCATCGTCATGGGCGACTTCAACATGCTGCCGGGCTCCCCCGAATATGTCGAGCTCGCCGGCCGCCCGGACCATGAGTTCGGCATGCCGCTGACCGCCGATCTCGCCGTCGATGTCGCCCAGCGTCTTGCCGTCGCCGACCTCATCACCTGGGTCGATCCCGATCGGCCCGGCGACAAAAGCCGGCACAAATGCATCGACTACATCTTCACCAGCGCATCGCTCGCCAAATCGCTGCAGCGCCTGTGGTCCGACCGGGACGCCGCCGGCTCCGACCACCTGCCGCTCTGGGCCGAGCTCAGCTGAGCTCTACCTGCTCCTCTCCCCTTGGGGAGAGGTCGGATCGCCCCGAATTGCCCTTCGCAATTCGGCTGGCAATCCGGGTGAGGGGGCACTGATCAGATCCTGAAGGCAATCATCAAAAGTGCACCCAGTTTCTGAGGCTGGTCCACGTTTTCCTGTCGAGCCGGTAGCGCTCGACCGGCACCTGGCCGGCGACGATCGAGTTCAGCATGCCCTGGCCGGCATACTGGAAGCCGCATTTGTGGATGACCCGCCGCGAGGCCGGATTGATCACCCTGGTCGAGGCATGCAGCACCTGGATCGAGGTGCGCTGGAAGGCGAGGTCGACGAGCGCGTGCGCCGCCTCGGTGGCATAGCCGCGCTTCCAATAGGGCTCGCCGATCCAGTAACCCAGTTCCAGGCCGCGATCGGTGGTGTTCAGGCCGGCGCAGCCGACGAAGGTCCCGGTGTCCTTGAGCGTCAGCGCATAGACGATGCCGGCGCGCCGCGACGCCGCCATGGCAAGGAAGGCGCGGCCTTCGGCTTCGCCATAGGGATGCGGCATGCGGGCGAGCATTTCGGCGACATGTCGGTTGTCGGCAAGCGTGACGAGCTGCTCGAGATCGCTTTCGCGCGGGGCGCGCATGACCAGCCGCTCGGTGGCCAGCACCGGGCAATCGATCGCGTAACTTTCGTCTTCGGTGTCTTCCGCTTCGGCAACCATTTTAGTCCTCCAGGGCAAGAAAAAATGAAAAAAGGAGAGAGGGCAAACCCATCTCTCCTGATCCTTTTCCTGGCCTGGCCAGACACCGGTTCCCGAGATGGGCGCCGGTGTTATGGTGCGGAACCGGCTAATCCGCTGCTTTGGTAATCGGGTTCACCGATACGTAGGTTCGGCCGTTGGCTTTCTTGTTGAAGGTGACTGCGCCGGCCTCGAGCGCAAAAAGGGTGTGGTCCGTGCCCATGCCAACATTGGTGCCCGGATGCCATTGCGTGCCGCGCTGACGAATGATGATGTTGCCGGCCACGACGGCTTCGCCGCCGAACTTCTTCACGCCCAGACGCTTGGAGTGCGAATCGCGACCATTGCGCGACGAACCGCCAGCTTTCTTGTGTGCCATTTGACTAACTCCGATGCGCCCTGAGGCGCTTGAATGGTCTTATGAACGCGTTCGCGTTCCGTTTCAAGTCCCATACCGGCGACGATCGTCGCCGGAAATTACTTCTTCGCCAGTTCCTTGGCCTGCTCGCGCCAGTCCTTGATCTGGTCGACGCTGAACGGCATGTGCTCGTCGATCTTGGCGACGTCCTTGTCGGTGAGCTTGGCGAGCTGCGCGAAGGTGACGATGCCCTGCTCTGCGAGGTCCTTCGCCGCGACCGGGCCGATGCCCTTGATCACGGTCAGGTCGTCCGGCTCGCCCTTCGGCGCCTTGAACAGCGGCGCGGCCTTGGCCTCTCCGCCGGAAGCGGCTTCCGCCTTAGGAGCAGCTTCCTTCTTGGCCTTCGGCTCCTTCGGAGCGGCTTCCGCCTTTGCCTCGGCGGCGACTTCAGCCTTGGCCTCGGGCGCCTTGGCCTCGGCCTTGGCTTCCGGCTTGGCGGCGGCCTTCTTCGACGGCTTGGCGCCGCCCAGCAGGATTTCGGCGATCCGGACGGTGGTCAGAAGCTGGCGATGGCCGATCTTGCGGCGCGAATTCTGGCGGCGGCGCTTCTTGAAAGCGATGACGGTGCGATTCTTGCCCTGCTCGACGACTTCCGCCGTGACCATGGCGCCATCGACGAACGGCGCGCCGAAGGTGACATTCTCGCCCTCGCCATGCGCGAGCACATTGCCGATCTCGACGATATCGCCGACCTTGGCTTCGAGTTTCTCGATCTTCAGGAGATCGTTGGCGGCGACGCGATACTGCTTGCCGCCCGTTTTGATGACTGCGAACATTTTTTGCCTTTCGCTGTTCGGTCGGCCTTGATGAACCGCCTCGGGCGGTTCGGCCGTCTTTTTGTCAGTCTGCGGGTTCAAAAAACAAGCGGCGCGGAAGAGCCTCCACGCCGAATGCGGGCTGTCCCTAACCGAAGGTTGCGCCGGAGTCAAGGCAAGCGGTCTTGTCCTTGGAGAGGCCGCGAGCGACGTTGCCGGCAAATATCGGTCCGTCGCGTCGCGATCGCTTTCGCGGAAGCTGGAAATCGCTCGAATAGGGCCTTGTAACCGGAGCGGTCAGCCGTTATCTAGTGCGCCGCGCCGGCAACGGCCGACCATGACCTCGCGGAGAGGTGGCAGAGTGGTCGAATGCACCGCACTCGAAATGCGGCATACTCGCAAGGGTATCGGGGGTTCGAATCCCTCCCTCTCCGCCATATCAGATCGGTAACATGCTGATATCACTGCGCTATCCTATCAGCAACATCGGCTTCCCCACTATCACCCCCACTTTTTGGATCAGAAGACGGGATAACATCGAATTGTCCGTCGTGAAAATTTGCCCGTGCTTTCGCATTCGCCGAAGATGGCAATCATCTGCAAAACGGACGGGTCCCATGTTCCTGCACCGGGCATCCGACCATCCGTACCGCCCGCCACCGCGCCGCTTAAGCCGGCGCGTCTATCCTGACATGCATGGTAAGCTGCTCGGTCGAACAGAAATTTTTTGCAAAAAATTGCACGACAGGCCGACTGCTTGTAGGCGGTGAGCGCCCGGCATAACGTCAACCCTCATCGAATGTGTGCTGTTTATATCGCAGGCAGAGCATGCATTTTCGCCATTCGTTCAAAACCTGCGGGTCCGAGCAAGGCTCTGCGACTACGCCTCCACGGGGCCCGTGCATCGTGTCAATTCACGTACAATCTCGGTAGAAGTGGCTGGCATTCCTTGCTATGCCTTGGCCTCGCATGGGGAAAGATTCGCGTCTATCGAGCCCAAGAAGAACGAAGTTCGGTTCCTCGTTTTAGCTTGCCCGCAAAGTGCCCGGCAAGAATTTGATGAGCGCTGCCGATGAAAGCCCGTAGGTTCGTGGACTTGTTCTCTGGATGCGGTGGGTTGTCGCTCGGGCTCTCGATGGCTGGCATGCAAGGCCTGTTCGCAGTTGAGCACGATCCTATGGCATTCCGGACCTTTTATGCGAACTTCGTTTCCAAGTCCTCCAATAGGGGCCATGCTTTTGAATGGCCAACCTGGCTTGACCAACGTGCGTGGGGCATTGACGAACTGTTGGAGGAGCACAAGGCCGACCTGTTGAAGCTGCGCGGCAAGGTCGATGTGCTCGCGGGTGGGCCGCCGTGCCAGGGCTTCAGCTTCGCCGGGCGGCGGGTCGAGGATGACCCGAGAAACCAGCTTTTCCAGAAGTATGTCGAAGCGGTCGACGCGATCCGCCCCGCGGCCCTCATCCTAGAGAACGTGCCCGGGATGCGGATCGTCCATCGGCCCTCGAACGTCGTCGAGTTGCCGGTCGGGCCCGCTTCCAAGAAGCGCTCCTTCTTCGACAGGCTCGTCGAAGGCCTGGATGGTGTTGGCTACAGAGTCGAGGCGCAGCTGGTCGACGCCTCTCGTTTCGGGGTACCGCAGAAGCGGTCTCGCCTAATTGCCATTGGAGTCCGGCAGGATTTGGCAAGCTGGCTGGAAGGAGGTGTTCGTCGCCTCTTCGAGGTGCTCGAAGACGTTCGCGTATCCCAGCTCGAGCAGCTCGGGCTGCCTGACGCTATCTCCGCCAAGGAAGCAATATCGGATCTTGAGATCGCCGGAGCGCAACTGCGCCCTTGCGAAGACCCTGAGTCCCCTCGCGGCTTTCAGGAGGCGCGCCGAGGTGAGCCTGCAACTCGCTATCAACGTCTTATGCGCGGCGATCACGAGCGCCAGCCTGATAGTATGCGCCTGGCCCGGCACCGCGACGACGTGCGCGAGCGCTTTGGGCGAATCCTTGCGGAATGTCGGCGTGGTGTACGCATGGACGACGACGCGCGGCGTAGCTACGGATTGAAAAAACACCGCATTTACCCATTGTCTCCGACTGAACCAGCACCAACGATCACGACACTTCCAGACGACGTGCTGCACTATTCCGAGCCTCGCATCCTGACGGTCCGTGAGAGCGCGCGCCTGCAATCCTTCCCCGATTGGTTCCAGTTCAAGGGCAAGTTCACCACTGGCGGCGATCGCCGAACCAAGGAATGCCCTCGCTATACCCAGGTCGGTAACGCGGTGCCGCCCTACCTCGCGCGGGCAATCGGAAGTGCACTCTGCAAGGCGCTCGACGAGATAGAGGTTAGCATGAAGGTCTTCGGGCAAGCCCGAAAGCGCTCGACCATGGCGGCGTTAGGCTAGCGCATGGAGACCACCGAAACCGCGGCGACTTACCCAACGCAATTGCTCAGGTGGGCAGGAAATCGCTCCGGCGGTGTCCGTCGCTTGTTCGATGACAAAAGTGGCCGGCCGAGTGCTGCGGTGTTCAAGACGAACCTGCTATCTCGCCTCCAGCAATGGTGCGCCGACATTGGCGCCGGCAAGGAGGGGACGCCGCGGGTGATTCTCCTCGTCGGTGGGCCGGGCAACGGCAAGACCGAAGCAATCGAGGCGACGATGAACTGGCTCGACTCTGCCCTCGGCTGCGACGGCAAGCTGTCCAGCGCGCTCGAGGTCGCCTTCAGACCCGAGGGAGAAAAGGTACCCCGGACGATCACGATCGAAGCAGGCGCCCTGGCAACGCCGATAAGAAGCCTGCCACTCTCTATTGTCCAGGACGCCTCGGTCATCGCGGGCTCGTCGGACCAGTCGCCCGCCATGATGCTCCTTAGCGAGCTGGCATCCGCAACGGCCTCGGATTCGCGCAAGCTTTACCTTTGCTGCGTTAACCGTGGCGTGCTCGACGATGCGCTTATAGCTGCCACGGAGGCACACGCGGACGAGGCGCGCAGACTTCTGGAATGCACCAGCCAGGCGGTCAGCCTGTCGCCCGACGCTCCTGCCTGCTGGCCTCTCGACGATTATCCGGATGTTGCCGTGTGGCCGATGGACATGGAGTCTTTGCTCGCTGGTACCGAGAACGGCGACCCGGCTCCGGCCGTCGAGATCTTCCGCAAGGCCCTTGACGCCAGTCTCTGGCCGCAGCAGGGCACGTGTGCCGCGGGGGCGCAGTGCCCATTTTGCGGAAGCCGGTCGCATCTTGCGCGGGAGCAACCGGCAGCAGCGCTGCAGCAGATGCTGAGGTGGTTCGAGATCGGGAGTGGGAAGCGGTGGAGTTTCCGTGACTTGTTCTCGCTCGTCTCATACCTGCTTGCAGGACATCGCGAGGATGCTTCCCTCGACGACAGTTCTCCATGCGAGTGGGCGGCCTCACTCCTGCGACTTGATCAGGAAGCCGTGGCAAACGCTCGCCCGCGCAAGGACAGCTCCACCGCCATCTTCCGGCTCGTCGGCTCTCAATACCAGCACGCCCTCTTCCATGGCTGGGACAAGGAAGCGGGCCAGGCCCTCCTGCGCGACCTCACGGAACTTGGCCTCAAAGACAACAACACCGCCATGGGCCTACAATGGTTCCTTGCGTCGCGTAGAGCTTCCTATTTGCCAACAATGATCTCCGGCCTCCTCGACGGTTTCGACCAGCTGCTCGACCCGGCGCTGGCAAGCCCGGAGAGCGAGGCAGCAGCAACGCACGGAACGACCTACGTGCTACGTGACTTCGACACACGGTTCAGCCGCTCGGTCGCTGAGGGGCTGGATCATGTCAAGAAGTCACGGGTACTCTCCGGCATCGAAATCGACCTGCTCGGTAGGCTTGCCGAGCTGGATTCCTTTCTCTCGAAGCAGCAGGTGCGCCGGAAAAAGCCGGCCGTCGCCACTCGCGTACAGCGTCTAGTCCGTGATTTTGCATGCCGGTTGGTCCGGCGGAGCATTGGCGCAAGGACCGCTACTGTGTTGGATGCTGAGGTGCTCCGCGAATTCCAGAAGATCGTGGACGTTGGCGGGGATGGGGTCTTCGAAGTGGCGCGAGACGTCGAGCGGCTCCTTAATAAGAACCAGGACTTTGAGGTGTCGCTTACGACCACGTTCGGGCAGCCGTTGCCCCCGCCGACGAGACGCGCGACGCTTGTCGTCCAACGGCGCCACGTTCAGCCGACAGATGCCGTGCAAGAGGGACGTCCACGCTCGCCGCTCCGCTTCCTGGAAGTCGGCGATGGCGCGTCAGCCCAGAAGATCGCGCTGACCTACGACCTGTTCAAAGCTGTGAAGGAGGTCGATCGCGGCATGTCGGTCGCGTCCCTTCCGCGGTCCGTCCTTGCGCTTCTGGACACAACGGGTGCTCGCCTCGGCGGTCCGATCGTCCGGGACGCGGTGGTGCTGCCTCGCGCCGAGATCAGGCTCGGCACCGGTGGTGTCGCTGTCCAGCAGCGGCGAGAGGGATTTGGCCTGCTCAGGGAGACGGGGCGGCGATGACGCTTGCGCATTTCCGCGATGCACCATGGGCGAACTCGCACGAAGCCTACTCAAGGGCACGGCTAGCGATGACGCCCGCGCCGGAATACGCCAGCTCGGAGGTGATGCTCTCCTCCGTCTACCGGGTCATCGGCCTCGAGGGTGCGACCGAGCGAACGGTGCCTCAGCGTGGCCGCGATCTCGACCAAGCAATCAAGCGTGCCAGGAAACGCGGAAAGGGACCGGACCGCTCCACTCTAGACCCAGACTCGTTCAGCTCGTTGCTCGGCTCTATCCTGGAAAGCCCAAAGCTCCCGAATCAATCGACCAAGCGCTTCCTGCAGGTGACGCCGCTGGTGCCGCAGCTGAGCATCTTCTCTGGATCGGCGCGACTGGCAGGCAATCCCTGGACCGCCGGCCAGCTTGTCAAGCGAATGATTTGGCTTGGGTCTAGCGATCAGGAAACGGCAGAGGCCATCTGGCAAGCCTTCTTCGAGGCGCTGTCGGTCGGCGTCGAGGACGACGTATTTGCCCGGTTCTTACAAGCCGAGGTCGAGGCATGGGTGCAAGACCCCAGCTGGCAGCTGGCAACCCCGCGTGCCGACCCCGTGATGGCGAGGGACGACGCCAGCATCGATGTGTTTCCGGCGCGCCAGTTTGTCCACGACCTCAAGGCTGTGATCGCGGCAAAGTCGACCATGACGCGCCGCCAGTGGACTAGCTTGCTGGAGGCTGTCATTCGGCTAGGTGCGGTCGCCCATGTCGTGTGGCTTTGCGAGGTCCACTCTCGCGCATGGCTTGCACTGTCCTCATCCCTGGACGGAAAGGGTCCCGAGGGGGCGGATGCCTCGCGCGTAGCATTGTTCCCCCAGCGCCTGGCTTGCCTGCCCTATGGGAACAAGGCCTTGCCCTCTATCCGGGACAGTGTCTCCCGCTTCCTTTCGGCTCGCCTCGGAATCAACGCGACCTTATGGGCTCTCGATTCGTTAGGGATCAGGCCAGCGGATGGCCTGTCCTCCTCGCATGGCCTGGCCGAGCTTTGTGACCAAGTCCGCGCAAACCGGACTCACCTCCAGGCAACCGGCGTGCGGGACGTCGTGGCCAGTCTCGAGGACAGGGAAACACGCACGCTCGTCTGCCGGAAGGGTATCGGCTCGAATATCAACGAGTTCGTCCGGCACGTTCTTGGCCAGCGCCAAACAGCCAATCCCACCCTCAGGGGCTATGACCAAGGTTATGTCCTGAGGAAGGCTGGCGCCAGTGCCAATAGCCCGTGGATCGTGTCCCTTGGTCCGGTGGCCGTACTGGCGCTGGTGCATTGTTCCCTTGCTGGCGTTGGCGGCCCTCGATCGGTTCGCCGGCTCGCCCAGCATCTGGCTCAATATGGGGTCAGCATGGACCACAGGGACATCCCGCAGAATGAACTCGGACAGCAGCTAAGGATGCTTGGCCTCGTGCTCGACAGCCCTGATGCTGAGAGCGGTATGCTGCTCGTGCCCCCGTTCCGATTGTCGCCGGTTGGCGGAAGGGGGCAGCCATGAATGTAATCGCGCAAGCGCTTGCCGAGTATGTATCTGCGCAGATAGGCATTGCGTCACCGGACCGCGGGGCTGCCGGACGGGCTGAGGTTAGGCTTGTCTTCCATGGGCCGCCACTCGAGATCCTTTCGGAGGTGTTCGACCATCTCGTCCGCCAGTCCGAGGCCGCGGCGGGATCGCGGCCGCCCTATCTTCTGCAGGTGCCGCGTGCACAGCTGCCAGGGGGAAATCCTAGGATCGGGGAGTCGGGCAGATGCGACGAAACGCATCTGCTGGACCTCAGGAACCTGCCCGAACTGCCGAGCTTCGTGGCCCTCGTCCCGCCGGGCGAGCACAGCATCCTATCCGTGTCCTCGACGACCGACAGGTTCGGGGTCGCCGAGGTCAGCAACGGGGGGAACGCAACGTTCGAGAGCTGGTGGGATGACGCCTTCGTGCAGCGCATCGTCTCCGATGGCCTCGCGCGTGCTGGCCTGACCGAGGCTATGGTGGAAGAAGGGCGCCTGCTAGTCGAAGCCGCCGCTCGCGCAGCCGACGAAGTGGACACCGACCGCTCTACCCGCAAGGGGGCGTGGAACGTCCTCGCCCGCCTGTTCGCGATCGACCGGCGACTCGGCCTCCTGCCTGGATTTGCCGTGAGCCTAGCGTGCGGAGTGCCTCCACGGCGCGATGGGTCGCTGTCGGCTCACGACCAACTCGGGACGGTGGACAAGATTGCCGACGCAATGGCTGACGGCTTTCGCAATGGCGTCGATCGTCTGGCAGATGGTGCCACGGACGACGAGCGGGACGCGCTCGAGCAGTTCCACGCCCACATAAGGGCTGGCTGGCAGGTCCAGAGCGCCTTCGATCGTGCGACCGCGGCGTTCTACGCGCCGATGCAGGGCCTGGAGCTTGGCCCTCCGCCCGGCTGGTGGAGCTTCCTAGACGTCGAGAAGTGGTCTGAGTTACTCGCCGAGGAGCCGGTGGTCTCTGGCGACATGGTCGTGGAATGCGTCAACGCAATTGCTGCGCTTGGGAAGGCAATGCCCGCCATCGTAGTGGATCGTGTCGACCTGAAGTTCACGACGAAGGGTACCGATCAGAGGGGTGCCAGAGTTGAGGTGCAGCGCACGCCGGCCGGCGGATCAAAGGCGGTAGGCGAGATCGAGGCCGACTCCGATAAGGTTCTGTCGGACGCGGCTCCGCCGCAGCACAAGAACCCGATTAGCTACAAGGCAACGGCCGAAGGATTCAAGCCGGGCTCGATAAAGGTCGTATCGCTGGCGAGGTGGCAACCCGGCATCCTCGTAGGCTGTCGCCTAGCAAGGAAGTTCACCGGCCCTCGCAAGCCCGCGAGGGGAGCCGCGGGAAGTGGAGCCCACTGGGAATCGAGCCTGACATTGCCAGGTCAAGGTCGGTACGAGCTCCTCGTCTTCGTTTCGCCCGGAATTGAGCTTGAGCCATCGGCGACGAGCACCGCGGAGCAGGCGGACGGGCGGGCCGAGGCGCCCACCCAAATTGTGGTGCGCGGCCTCCGGGATTCGATCTTCCAGCTCGAGGTCGAGGCGGAAGGGAATCTGCAGGTCGACTTCAGGTTTGCCCGCCCGGTCCGGGATGGCTCATTCTCCCATGAGACTTGCCGCGTCTACCTGACCTGCGAAGACGCGCCTGAAGTTGGGTGCCGAAGCGAGTTTGAGCGCCTCATACGGGCCAACAGGCGTCCACTGGAGCCTTTCGACGCCAAGGCGGTAATCCAGGTCAACCGCGCCGTCCGATCGACGATGCTCCAGGATTGGCTACTGGCGCCGGAATCCGTTCGGCAGTCCTACCAGCCCATCGTGCTGGCGGAGGACTATGGCGCACACTGGGCGCCGCCAAGGTGGGGAGCCGGGAGTGGGCCTATCATGTCCGGAGGGAGGTTCATTTGCGACCCGCGCCCCGCGCCTGACGAATTCGACCCGCCGGAGGAATTCCTCGCCTTGCGCGAGGAGATCGCCAACCGGGTGCGCGGGGACGGCGACCAGTCCGGGGTGTTCGAGATCGCCCGACTTGGCGAGTGGGCCGCGCGCGATGTGGAATTCAGGGCGGTGGTCGAGCGGTATGTTGATGCATACCACGCCTGGCTGGCTGCAGCACCCGAGGTCGCTTCCTGGTGCGATGTCATCGCCATAGCCTCGCTTGATGGAAGCGGGCGCAGCCTGGCCCGGGTGCCGGATGCCGTGCTGCTCTCGCCCTTCCACCCATTGCGGGTCGGCTGGCATGTCGTGGCGCAGGGTGTCCTGTCCGACGCCGACGAGCAGGGCAAGCCATGCCCTGCCGCCAGCGTGCTCGACCCTGACTGCGTCCCTGACATCATGACCATGTTCGTGCGGTCGCCATCGGGAGTGGACCAGATCGAGTACCTCGCCGTCGAGAACGGCACTGACTATTGGTCAGTGCTCTGGAACGGGTCGAGCCTCGCAAACCTTGCTCGTCGGTCGATGGACGCCCCGTTTGGCGACGAGTTCGGGATCAGTGTTGGCGGCATATCGGTCGGCTTCAGCGCGGCGCAGGTTGTCAGGGCGCTGGATGACGTCTCCGAGCTGCTTGCCGCCAAGCCAATAGTCTCGATTGCTGTGTCGAGCGCTGGCGGCGCCACGGATGCGTGCAACGACGGGCTCATTGAATGGTGTACTACACGCTTCCAGCCGGAAGCGAAGCGGCCGCGCTCGCGCGCGACAGGACAAAGGTTGATCGAGATATTCGACGACAGAACGGATGATGCCCGCCCGGATGACGCCAAGATAGCGAACCTGTCCGAGGATACGCGGAACGCCGTGCGTTGGTATAGCCGCCAGCCACCCCGCAGCATCCCTGACCTCGGGATCATTGCACAGCTCGACATGACCGAACCTGGGATCGCGGCAGTGGACCAGCGGACCCCACTCGGTTTCGGCGCCCTGTCCAGGCACCGGGTGCGCCGGCAGCTGCCGCACATATTCCTCAATGAATCCCGCCAGTCCACGCCACCGGCACAGTCCGGCGATGTTCTCGCCGACAAGGTCGGCGGCTTGGCCGCAGCGATGGAGAACCTGTCGGCAACCCGCGTCGGCTTGCAATTCGCTCCTAATGTGCACGAGGTAAGGCACATGCTGCAGGAACGGCGGACTGACTTCGTCGCAGTATCATCCTCGGCGATCGATCCTGCATGCTTCCTGGGGGGCTGGCTCGAGGGAGCCTACCTCTGGGATTATGAGCTGCCGTCCTATTCCCACCGCTCGGGCGACACAAATGGCTACTATCTACTTTCGCAGGTAACCGATGCCGACCGGGAAGCGCTCGCCAAGGCCCTCGACCGCCTGCCGGGCTGCAAAGGCATAGAACCGGCTAAGGTCAAGGATGTGCTGCTCGAGGTGGCACGGCGGGGCATTCCGACGATCAAGGGCCTAGCAGGCGACGACGCGGGCGCGACGGGTGACCTTGGCGTTCTCGTGGCCGTCCGGCTTCTTCAGGACAAGTTCCGAGCGGAGGCGAGTTATTCCGGTGGAGTGCTCCCCGTACTTAAGGGAAGCGAGGACGAGCCGGCGATCGCGATCGTGGTCCCGGTCGATCCATTCCGGGGGTACATCGGTGACCTTTGCCGTAGTCTTGGAAGGGATCGGAAAGACCTTGCGCTCCTAAGACCCGACTTGATGGTAGTAGGCATCGACTTCGCCGGCGGCAGGCTGAGCATCAAGGTAACGCCGGTAGAGGTGAAGTGCAGGCCTACGGCTTCTTACGCAGCAGGCGATGCCGTCGAGGCGCTTGAGCAGGCCAAGGCACTATCATCGCTGCTTGAGGCGATGGCACCCCATCCCGATCAGCCCCGACTTTGGGGACTGGCTTTCCAGCACCTGATGCTTTCGATCATCGGATTCGGCATGCGGGTCTACAGCCAGCAGGACGATGTCAAAGGGCACTCCGCCGATTGGTCGGAACTGCATGAACGAGTCGCGAAAGCGATCCTCGACGGCGATGACTGTGTCGAGATTGACCACCGCGGCCGCCTTATCGTCGTCGATGAATCACCGTCGAGCGCGCCGCGCGACCATGACGGCGATGGGTTCGATGAGACGATTATCATAGGACGCGAGGATGCGGGCCAGATCGTGGCCGGCGACCCTTCGAGCTTCTATGCCATGGTCAAGGCCCGAGTGGGCGACTGGGCGCTCATGCCCGTGCCGGCTGGCCACGTAGTGAGGGCTGGCACGGACGAGCCTGGGGAGCCAACGATAGTGGCGCCGCCCCCGGTAGGAGCGCCACCAGACGGAAGCAATGAATCGGAAAGCGAGCCGGATTCACCGACGTTTCCCCCCGCCATCTCCATCGTCACTACTGCGCCTTCGGCGGCGGTGGAAGGCAATGCAGAGGAGCGAGGCATCGGGGTCCTCCTTGAGGTTGGAAAGGCCGTCGATGGCTTCAGACCAAGGGAGCTTTCGCTCAATATCTCGGACACGAGGCTTAACCAGCTGAACATGGGCGTCGTCGGGGACCTCGGGACAGGCAAGACCCAGTTGCTGAAGTCGCTCATCACGCAGATTTCTGCCGCAGGCCCAGCGAACCGAGGGATACGACCGCGTTTCCTCATTTTCGACTACAAACGAGACTATAGCAGCGAGGATTTCGTCGCTGCCACGGGGGCGCGCGTCGTACGCCCTTACCGCCTGCCATTGAACCTGTTTGACACTAGGACGATCGGTGACGTCCCCACACCTTGGCTCGACCGGTTTCGCTTCTTCGCCGACGTGCTCGGGAAGATCTATCCTGGCATCGGCCCGGTCCAGAGGGACAAGCTCAAGCGCGCGGTACGCGCGGCATATGAGGCAGCTCCGCAAAACACACCTCCGACGCTCCGAGATGTCCACGCAGCGTATGCTGCGATCTTGGACGGAAGGGCGGACTCACCCATGGCGATCATCGATGATCTCATGGATATGGAGATCTTCGAACCTGACCAGTCGCGGACGATGCCTTTCGACCAGTTCCTTGACGGGGTCGTTGTGATAGCGCTGGATGCGCTCGGGCAGGACGACCACAGCAAGAACATGCTCGTGGCGGTGATGCTGAACATGTTCTATGAGAACATGCTGAGGACGCCGAAGCGACCATTCATTGGAAGCAGCCCACAGCTCCGGGCTATCGACTCGTATTTGCTGGTCGACGAAGCCGACAACATCATGCGTTACGAGTTCGACGTGCTTCGCAAACTGCTTCTCCAGGGGCGCGAGTTCGGCACGGGTATCATTCTGGCCTCGCAATACCTGCGACACTTCAAGGCGGGTGCCACCGACTACCGTGAGCCGTTGCTAACTTGGTTCGTCCACAAGGTGCCGAATGTCACTGCCGCAGAGCTATCCGCGCTCGGGCTGGCGGCAAGTGCGGCCGAGGTTGCAGAGCGAGTGAAGACGCTGCCGAACCACCAGTGCCTGTACAAGTCGTTCGACGTCCCTGGGGAGATCATTCGCGGTTTCCCATTCTTCGAGCTACTTCGGGCCCGACTGTCTTTACAGGAGTGACGGCAGCCGTGGCCGACTTCCTATCCCCTGAGAAACGTTCGGAACGGATGTCGCGCATCCGGTCCAAGGATACATCGCCGGAACTGGCACTGAGGCGGGCGCTCCATGCACTTGGCTTGCGTTTCCGAGTGCATTACCGCCGCCTGCCAGGGACGCCGGACATCGTGCTCCCGAGATTCCAAACCGCAGTATTCGTGCATGGTTGCTTCTGGCATCGCCATGCTGGATGCAAGGTCGCGTCAATACCTAAGAGCAGGACTGCGTTTTGGCAGGAGAAGTTCGAGCGCAACGTCCAGCGGGACCATCGAAACATCGCGGCCCTGGAGAAGCTTGGCTGGAATGTGATCGTCGCCTGGGAATGCGAGCTGGGTTCACGTCGACATGTTGAGGAGGCCGCGCGGCGTGTTGCGTCGGAGATCGGCCGTCGGCGCGGGGCGTAGCCTGGGCTCTGTTTACGCATTCGACTGGGCTCCATTCCATTTTACCGGCGTACTTGCAGAGAGGCGCCTCCCGGGCCGGCTTGCCGGCCGCTTCGTGCCGTCATCATTAGACTAGTAGTTCGTGCCTTCATGAGGAGTTGAGCGGGCCTTTCGGTGAGCTGACATCCCTCTGCTCCCGTCGATACCATTCGCCCTCGAAGCTATTACGCCTCCTCGCTCTGGGTAGCGGCAGGTCCGCTGCCTGCGTGCTCGTAGGCATGATCCTGCGATGGGGCTTGCATTCCATACATTGCTAAGCAATTATTTGCATTGCAACGCATCAAAAAAGGAGCTGCCATGCAAACGGATTTTGATACGCTCACCAACTTCGTGGGCCAGCAGCTTATTCGCGGCAAGTTAACCCCCAATACCGCGAACTCGTATCATAGCTCTCTCAATCGCGTGTTCGAATGTGCCACCGATGCAGAAAAGGCGAACGTCTTCAACATCGACCTCCACGCTCTGTTTGCTAGGTTTCGCCAGGCCAATACCGATCTGGGCGATAGCACGGCTGCATCGTATGAAGGCCGGGTTCGCGCCGCAATCAAGAGCTTCGCCGGGTTTATCGCAGCCGAAGGCAAAATCAGCGGCACCCCCGCCACGATGGGCACCCTTTCGATCCCAATACGAGCCGGTTTGGTCAAGATTGATGGTCTGCCCAGCGACCTGACCGCCGCAGAGGCCAACCGTATTGCCACTATGATCGCAGCGATGGCTACCTGACCAAATTGGCTGGCTGCTCGGTCAGGGGGGCCGGATGCGCTTCGCTGGCAACCGGTCTATTGCCAGTTGGTTCGTATTGTTGCCGGTCTTTACCTGCTCGCGGCCCTGAGCAGCAACGTCACGTTATCCGCCTGCTTATCTGAGCTGAAAAGGCTCAAAGATCTCATCGACAACTACGGCACTCTTGCACTGATATCGCCGCCCCTGAGCACCAAGCCTATATTTGCGGGTGTGCATGCAGATTCGTGATTAGTCGAGGATCACTGCAAGCATGGGATTTCGCGTCCATTCAGCTGTCCACGATCCAGCCGCCGGACATAGTCAGGTGTCCTCCTGCTGCTTGCTATTCGGTGGGCGGTCTGACCAAATCGATATGGCTTACACCAAGCGCCTGCGCGAGTTCGAAGAGCGTCACGACCGTAGGGTTTCGATGACCGCGTTCAAGGCCGCTGAGGTATTGCTGGCTGAAGCCTGAGCGCTCTTCGACCTGCTCCTGTGTGAGGCCCTTCTCCCGCCGTAAGCGGGCAAAGTTCTGGCCTACCAGTTTGCGCATGTCCATGCGCCGAGGGATGGCAGTTTACAGATTCCGAGTTTATCAACTATAGTATGTAGGCCGCCTCACCTCTTTCTTGAGTCCATCGGGATCGCGCCGGGATCCTTCTCCGGGCCGACGAAAGGCAAGGAACCGATGTGGAAGCAGCTTGGCAAACGGCTATTGATCCGCCTAACCCTGGTGACTTCCATTGCTGTCCTCGTTCAGGTTTCGAGCACTTGGCCATCGAAGGCTGATTTGCTTATCTCCTGCGCGGACAACGGTGAGGGTGCCAAGGAAGTCGGCAGGTTCGAATCCGACTATCAATGCATGACTTGCGTCGACGAGAGTGCCATGAAGAAATTCATGCTTAGCGCTGTTTACGCCGCCGATGACTGCCCCCCACCCGCTGTTTTGGACGTGCACGTGATCGGACCAATAAACTTTGCCGATGCTTACTTCTTCTCTACGAATGCAGAGTTTACGCGAAAGTCTGGCCATAGCTTCTTCAGAAGGCTTTTTCTGAATAGCGAAGGCGGACAAGTTGAGGCGGCACTGCAGATTGGCACCGTTGTCAATAGCGTCACGGACACCGCAATTGTTCAGGGGCATTGCTATAGCGCATGCGTGCTTATCTTGATGGCTGCGCACAGGAGAGTTTACATCGACGAGGACGTCGGAATCCATAGGATGTCCGTTGATCAACTTCCAAGCGACGTGCCTATCACCGAGGAAAACGTGAACAGTTATTTTTCCACGGAGTACGAAAAGATAGCTGAGTATGCGGAAAAAAACGGCGTGGACAGATCGATTGTCGAAGCAATGAAGGCGGTCCCATCGACGGAGATCAGGCAACTCAGCTACAGGCAGCTGAGGGATTTTGGCCTAGGGTACGTCAACACCACGTATGCCGAGGTGACCCGGTACAAGATCTCGCGAAAATATGGCCATTATGGAGTTGCCCAATATGCAGGCCTGCTCTCGAAGTTCGAGACTTGTGTTGAGAACCTAGCGAGCACCTGCTCGGGGAAAGCTCTGGCTGAGTACGACGAAAAAATCCGCGTACTGGAAAAGGCCGCTGCAGAGGCACCCTGACGCGGACTCACGAACAGTTGGTCGTCCTTCCGCCAGAAGGGAGCATTGTGACCGCTCTGCCGAGTTTACTCGTCCCTCCAGATCACCCGCTTCTCCCATCGGATTTCCACCAGCCGCCGAAAGCGGATCGTGTGGGCCTGCTCTCCGGTCGGATGGAATAGCTGCGCGCTCATCCATTCCCGGCTTTTACACTGCTGGCATCGGACCTTTTCCCGCACATCGTCGATCGTGACGTTGCCTATGACCTCCCGCAATTCAAGCGGCTTATAGTAGCGCGTGATGTTGCAGCGGGCGCAGCGGATGCCCGCCACTTGCCCCGCGTCATGGGCATGCGTCAGGGTCCACGCAGCGCCTCTCGGCCACTTCTCGGGTTGCTCCGGCATATGCTGAAATGAGGAACATATTCCTGCCCGGTCAAGGGGTCTCTTGACTCTTTCGTTCTCTTTTTGTTCACTAGATTCCTGACAGCCACAGGGAGGCCGGTCATGGACATCATGATGGACGCCAGCGGCGCCACCCGTGAAGAAAAACAGCGCGGCATCGCCGCTGCAACAGCAGTGCTCGACCGCGCCGGAATGACAGCAGACGATGCCGCCAGCGGCTCGTTCGCTGTCGAACGTTGGGACGACATGGGCTTTCCGCCGGACCAAGAGCCATCGGAGGATGAGTATGCTGCCGCCGAGGTCTGGTGGGCGGCTAGCAATGCCGCAATCGATGCCTGTTGCGAGGGCTGGCCGGAAGAGAAACGTAGCCAGGTCAGCGGCCTGCAGCTGCTCCACGATCCCGAGACGGAGTTAGCGGACCGAGCAACCGCGCTGGCGCGAATGCGCGAGATCATCCAAGCTGAATATGGCCAAGGGGAGTTCTGGGACAATCGCGTATTTTTCCTGGCGCTCGCGGCCACTGCAGAGGTTCCGGATACTTCGAAAGCGCAGCAGCTGGTCAGCGCGGTAACGGTTGCTCACACCTCGCTGTCGCTCGCGCGCTTCTACCCGGATGAGCCTATCGAGCCAAAACGCCAGGCAGTGCTCGACGCGATCGAGGCGCTTGAAGCGGGATCGGCACCGCTCAACTGAGAAAGGCTGTCGAATGTCGATCCACGTTCTTCCCGAGCAAAGGAAGCCGAAGCTCATTGTCGTGGTCGCCTTTGACCGCGGCGAAGATGGCGAGCTGTTTCCGATGTACGGGCCGGCCGATCAGCAAAGCGAAGAGCGGGCGATCCGGACTGCCAAAGCGCTAGCTGGCAAGCACGCCGGCGTTATAGCCTGGAGCCGGGATGCCGATCCGGCGCTCGGGGATTATGGGCCGCCAAATACCCTCTTTGTGAGCGGCGACGTGCCCGACATGGAGTGATCAGCGCCAATGTGCGGACGCTACACTAGATACTTGCCGTGGTCGGAAATCCATCGCCTCTACCGGCTGACGGCACCCGCCGACGTGGGCCGCAACGACGCGCCCCGCTACAACATCGCGCCGACCGACGAGGTGCCGTTTATCACGGCAGCGGACGACGGCAATCACAAGGTTCGAATTGGCCGTTGGTGGTTGGTGCCTTTTTGGGCAAAAGAGATGCCCAAGGCGCCGATGTTCAATGCGCGTATCGAGACTGTCGATACTACCCCTGCATTTCGCGACGCCTTCAAATCGAAGCACTGCCTGATCCCGGCCGATGGCTTTTACGAATGGACTATCAGTCCGGCGGATCGCGGCAAGGACCCGTGGCACATCTTCCTGCCCGACCACGCCCCGTTTTCGTTCGCCGGCCTGTGGGCCTACAACAAGGTGCTGGACGTCACGAGCTGCACGATCATCACCGAGCCTGCCGGCGGACCGATGCGGCAGCTTCACGATCGGCAGCCGCTGATACTCGATCCAGCCTACTATGACGCCTGGCTGAATGCCGAAACGTTGGTAGGCGATCTCAAGGAACTGCTCTCACATGATATAGACGGTCAGCTCCAATTCAACCGTGTTGGCCGAGAGGTGAATTCAGCCGCGATTAACAAGCAGCCCAATGATCATTCCGGGCTCGTTGGACCAATCAATCCGCTATGAGCGACGAAATTCGACTGCCCAGGCACGAATACGCCACTCAGCCGGGCGTCCACCACCACTTTTGCGAGCACGAGGGCTGTGGAAAGGACGCCGGATGGGGTTTCGCCAAGCCGAAGCAAGCACCCCACTGGTTCTGCTACGAGCACCGAGCCGAAGGTGAACGCTATCTGTAATGGAGGTGTTAATGTCCCGCATGACTATTGCCAGCGAACTTGACGCGGCCGCCGCTCAGATCGCCGAGATTTCCCGCGCGGATTTGCAGATCATGCTCAGGCGGGCCGCCCTGATGCTCAGGAATGTCACCGGTCTCGTCCTTGATCCGGACGTCGAGGAGCCGCTTGCGGGTCTGGCGGCCGAGATGGGTCTGTCGAAAACGGAACTTGTTCGCACGATCGTGGGCGATTGGTTGACGGCTAACGCCTACCTGCCGGTGCCTTACGCCCTTGATGAAGAAACGGCCGTGGACGGCAACGCATGATCAGCACACCAAGGCAGCAGGGCAGGTATGCCGACAGGGAGATAGACTGTCAGGAGGCGATGGAGCCAGGTTTTCAGGCGATCATCGACTGCATGATCGAGGCGGGCTGGACGCGTGATGAGGCCAAGGGTTCGCTGCGCCGGCTGATCGCTGCCGACAACATGGCACAGAAGGAAAACGCCAAGGTCGAAGCAGAGCTGGCACTCGCCAGGGCGATGATCCGCGCCGGCCGGCCGCGAGCCTGGTGACAAGAAGCTGGCCCGCCCGAGATAGGATTCACGGGCGGGCTGTCAGGTCATCCCCAACGGCGGCACGACAAGTATTTGTTCCAGTCCTACCTAGCGCCGCGCTCTCCAACGAACTGGTCAGGGCCACGTTCCATGAAACTTTTCGTGGCCACAGGGGCAAGAGGCATCCCCCTATTGCTCCTTGCGCCTTCCATGCGCCGGCAGATTCAATGCAGCAGGCGGACAAATGACCGTTCCGGCCTTCCAGGACCCACCGATCCGCTGCGACGAGAGCAGAAGCACGAGCCGTATACGGGACGCTTTCGCTAAAAAGACTGAACGAAACAGCCGAGCCGCGGAACACAAGGCAGGCATCGGCGTTGTCGCGCCGTGCTCAAAAAGATCGCCATCGCCGCTCTGCTTTTACAGGTCGCCGGGTTTTCGGCACTGATCACTCAAACACTGCTTTTGTCTTCAGGCGCCACCCGGGCAGCTGACGTTCAGCCCAGCCCAGACCCGATCGCGGCCCAGTGCGCCAAGGCTGTTTGGCCGGACATTCCCGCGCATTACTTGCAGCGTGTCGAAGCGCGGAGCCTTACGGGCACGATGATGGCGCAATAGCACCAACTTTGGTCAAAAAATTCACCATGTCAGAATGACCAATTGTGAGCCCAGGGAACAAGTGTGGCAGCAGGCAATTATTGAGACGAAGGGGCAATGCAATTTACAGGGATCTCGCAATGAAAACAGTGCTTTTCGCCGCTCTGGCGTTCTGCATGGCCGCTCCGGCTGTCGCATCCGCCGCCGAAGCTGATGTGGTGGTCAAAACGCACCACAGGCATCATCATCACGGTACCGCGGTCGTGATCAAAGACGGACATCGTCTCCATCACCGACGCCACGGTACGGTGGCGTTCTATGATCACGGCAGGCGCCATCATCACTCCACTACAAAGGTGGTCATCAAAACCTCCCGTCATCACAGACACCACCGGGTTGTTGTCAAAGACAGCGCTGAGTAACAAAGGCGCGATCCTGGACACAAAAAAGGCCCGGCTCCCTGAGCAGCCGGGCCACACTCCATCAGTCACCCTGGCCGGACCGACACATCAACTCGGATTGTCGCGTTTCACGATGCGGGCTTCCCTCATGACGGAGGAATAGTCGAGCCCGACCATTGCCATGATCTCGCGCACCTGCTCCTCGGTGATGCCGGTCTGCCGCGCCACCATGCGCACGAAGTCTGCCCTCGGGTCGAATTTCTTCGGCTCGTCGTCCAGCAAATCAGCGTCCTCGCTCCCATTCAAAAAGAGCCGACGCAGCGGGTGTTCCACTCATCCTTTCCATGCACGTTTCAGGGAGGCGTGGCGCAGCTTCTCCTCGCCCTTGAGCGTCTCGACCTCGCCCATCAGGCCGGGCTTCAGCCACTCGGCTTTTTCTTTCTTCAGCTCCTTGGGAGGTGGCGCGCCGATCAATCCCTGTACCTGGTCCCAGAGCCGTTGCCGCTGGTCGAGCTTGAAGTTGACGACTGCGGCGCCAACGTATCGGCCCCTATCCGCCATCAACACGCGGACGGCTTGGCCAGGGTCGCGCTGGACGCCGATGATCTCCAGCGTCTTCGTCTGGAAACACTTCACCTTGTGCCAGTCGGTGCTTGGGCCGCTGCGGTAGCGGCTGCCCTTCCGCTTCGAAACCATTCCCTCTACGCCGGCCAGGTCGACCAGGTGGAAAACCGCGTCGCCGGTGCCAGGCATGGCCTCGCTGAACTGGATGCGATTGCTGGGCGGGATAAGCCCCTCAAGGATCTCGCGACGCCTCTCCACGGGCTCATCGCGAAAGTCCTTGCCGTTTAGATGAAGGAGGTCGAACGCGACCAGATAGATGTCCCTGGCCCTGCCGGTGCCGATGGCTTTCTGAAGCGCTTTGAAGTCGGCAAGGCCGGCTGCATTTAGCTTGATGGTCTCGCCTTCAAGGATAAAGTTGTCGGCCTTGATCGCAGTAGCCTCCGCCGCAAGCTCCGCAAATACGCCGGTCCAGTCATAGCCCCTTCTGGTGAAAAGCCGGATGCCGTCGCGGTCCTTGATGATCTGTGTTCGATAGCCGTCCTGCTTGACCTCGTGAATCCACTCGTCGCCCTTAGGCGGATATCGGAACAGCTTGGGCACCATCGGTGGAATGAAGGATAACCGGCCCCCGCCGGCAGGGTTGCGCATCGGGACTCCACGCAATTACTCGAATTTAATTCAATAGCGCAGGGTTGCTTCAGTTCCATTAGCTATGGCTAATGGGAACATTCCTTCGCTGCTGCTGTTCACAAGTGACAGGCCAGGAGATGCAACATGGCAGACGACAAGAGCAAACGGGATTTTCGCGACCGCGACAGAGTTTCAGCCGACGAGGATTACGAGGTGGAGCATTTCGCCAACAAGCTTGGCCTGACGGTGCAACAGGTACGAGAGCTGATTAGGCAGCATGGCAATGACCGAAAGACCCTTGAACGCGAAGCCCACAAGCTCCGCGGTGACTGACGCTGAATCGGAGAGCTTCGAAGACCTTCTCGCACTACCCTGGGTTACGACCTCCGCGGAGGACTTGGACGAAGCGCTCGGCCTCATCAGGATGGCCATCGAGATGACCTGTCCGGCCGGCGTGCTGCCAAGCCGGGAGATGGTGGACGGCCTCTATGGCCCGGAGCCCATTCGTGAGGCCGAGGCGTTGGCCAAGGCCATCATTGCAACGGTGGAGAAGCTCACCGAATGACAAAGCTCTCTGAACTCGGGCCGCAGCACGCGGTCACCGTACATATTCCACCCGGCGCCGAGAACGATACGGATTTCTATCGCTGCGAGATATGCGATCAAATCGTGGACTGCAGAGACATGCGACAGGTGCTTTGGCACGAACAGCCGGATCATGAACCGCTTGAGATGGACGCTTAGTTCGGAATGCGGCGAAAGCGGAAGTGATTGCGAATGTGTTCGTTGAAATAGCGGCCTTTGACAAACGCCGACCGGAACGCCGCGTAAGTCTCCGGAGGCACCCCCTCGAAATCGTAGCGCTTGCCGCTGGCCACGAACCAGACGGAGAGAACCCTGCTGACTGGATCATACTCTGTTTTCTTGATCGAGGTGGATGGCATCGCGCACCCATCGTTGCAGATCGCAAACGATCGGCCGCGCCTTTTGTTTCAAGACCACCCACCTGTAACGCCCTCATGAAGACGATAGCGACTTTACTCCTCGGCAACTGGCACCTTCACACTGAAGCGCCATCCAACCGAGCGAAACTGCATCGTGGCATTTCCTAGGTGCACTGCGATACAGTTCGACGGCTCCGCGTAGGCTCGAGCCAGATAAGAGTGTGCAGAAGTTGAGGTTTTTGATCGAGCGGAAGTTGTCAAAAAGGACGGGGGGGAACCCCCATATCACCCAAAGAAAACCCGTCGACCTAACGCGTGATGGGGTTGGACTTCTTTACGCCGAAATGGGTCATAGCAGGGCTCCGCCGTGTCCCTGAATCAAGGACGAATATAACAAGACAACTAAAACAGGCCCCATTCATATTCGATCAATGCACGAACCTGCCGCCCGAGGGTGCTGGTCGAATTACGCATCTGCCGACTGGCAATGCGAATGTAGCCCGCCGCCAACAGACCGTCGATTGCCTTCTTGACGCGATCAGAACCCCAGCCCAGGCGAGCCGCGGTGGCTTTCTGAGGGATTTCGAACGTCTTCTTTGCGCGCGTGGTCTTCAGCACAGCAAGGAGGTAGAAGGCGTCAGGTTTCAGGTTCAAGATTCCGTCCTTGTCGATCGGCAGCACCGTTGCTTGGCGACCTTTGACCAGCAGCCTGCCAGCTTGGCGGTAATCCCAGACACTCTTGGCAACTCGATCAACTTCCTCGTCCCGCATCGGAGGCAAGAAGCTTGCGTTCTCCCGATCGGCGATCGCAAGGAGGGCGGCATACGACCGAGTCGCTCTCGCGGGCTCCAGAAGCCGAAGGAAGAGTGTGTTATTTCGCTCACCTTCGACCACGGGACCAGACGGGATGCGACGCCTGGCGCGTGCTGACACGAGAAGCGATGCGGTCGCTGTGGCGACGCGGAAAAGCTCCTGTGTTGTCGCCTGCTTGTAGGTTTCCTCGTCGTCCTTGAGCCAGCGAACAAGTTTTTGGACTTGCTGTGCGTTGATCAACGGCACCTGTGAGAAAGTCACGTCCAGGAGGGAGTCCTCAAGCCAGTAATAGGGCGTGCCGGTGTCGGGATGGATGCCGGCAACTGTGGCTATTTTCCCAGCCCCAAGGATGTCGACTTTGCCCAAAGACGTCGACGCAGTCGGCTCCGGGGACCGGTAGAAGAGCATCTGTCTTGGCCATCGTCCAACACGAACGAACGGTGTGTCGCCAAGCGCACCGCGAACGACATAGGCAATGCGCTGGCTTATCGCGAAGACCTCATGGTCAATGTCGATCGCCACAAGATGCCCGGTGCGGAACCCGACGTTCGCGCCCGCCGTTTCGGGGCTGCGCGCAAGAAGATTGGCAATTGCACGCTTGCCAAACGGGCGACTGTTCCAGCCTTTGATCATCGGCATCTTGCCGTTCATCGGAATCGGATGGAAACCGCTATCGCAGGCTCGCTCCGCGAGTCGGCCGAAACATTCGAGCTTCCGCGCCGTTTGCGACGGCGTAAGGAGCAACGGCACCTGGGCCGGTCCTAAGTCTGCAGACCCCTTTTGCTAGACACGCCGACCTGCAACGGCCGACCAGAACGGGCCATAGGAAGTGTGCGCAGCCAATCGTCCGCCACCTCCTTCAAGATCAATGTGCGCCGCCCGGCTTTGCGCGCAGTCAGCCTCCCGGCAGCCATTTCCTTGTAGACCAGGGACCGACTGACACCGTAGGCGCGGCAAAAATCCTTGATGGTGTAGCAGGCGTATTCAGGGCGAGTGATTTCAGTGCTGACGAACATGGGACCGTCCTCAGTTGTTGGAGACGGTCGCCCATTGTTCACATAACTTTCAGGAAAGCACCTCGCGAAAAGAGCGATTAAAGCGAGGCATCGCTTTCCTCATCCTTTCCATGGGCCTCGATGGTACGTGACGTCCTCAGATAGAAATTTATTGCGTTTTCGGTCGAGGTCTTCTTCGTGCCGAAATGGTTCATTACTTCTTCGAGCGCGGCTTCGTACGTCATTCCTTGGTCTCGGTACGCTTCAAACGCCGAGCCGATGGCCATCCACTCCCTTGGTCTTTCGATAACTTTCCTTCCTCGCCTTCTCGTCGGAATAGGCGAATTTATCAAATCTGCTGCCAGGGCCTGCATGGCCGGAGAGGCGCGTCCGGAGCGCAGAATGTCTGCAACGTAGGCTCGCGCTTCTACTTCACGTCCGCTACGCAGCCAGTCCATTGCGTAGATGACGTGGGCGTCAGCCTTGCCAGAATGGTCGGAAGCCGCTTCAAGAATTTCCTCTGCGGCCCTCTCAGCGGACCCGACCTGCGATCTTGTCACTTTCAAGCCACCAACTGGATCGCACGATGTTTCTTCTCGGCAGTACAAAAGGCCGCCCAAGCGCTCATCAGCTTCCGACGCTTCTCCACCGCATCAGCTCGACGGTAGGCCCTCTCAGTCGCGTCACCAACGCGGTGGGAGAGAGCGGCCTCTGCTATTTCCCGAGGGAAGCCCGTCTCGTCGCCTGCAAAATCGCGAAACGCAGATCGGAACCCGTGAACCGTGTAGGCGTCCACCTTCATGCGCCTCATCAGCATCTCCATGGCCGCCGACGACAACGGACGATTTGTCCGCTGACCTGGAAAGACATATCTGTTTGACAGCCGGCTTTCATATAGTGATTTCACGATGTCCAACGCTGGAGGCGAGAGCGGAACCCGGTGCTCCACAGCAGCCTTCATGCGTTCCGCAGGAATGACCCATAAGGCTTTATCGAGATCAAATTCCGACCACTCGGCACCATAGACTTCACCAGAGCGGGCAGCGGTCAGAATCAGAAATTCAAGGGCCCTTGCCGCCATAGCTTCGGCATTGCGAAGACGCTTGATGAAGGGTGGCACATCTACATAGGGCATAGCCGCGTGATGCCCCCTGGAAAGCCTTTGGCGGGCCGGAAGGACGTTCTTCAGATGTCCCCGCCAAAGGGCAGGGTTTTCACCTGTGCGCCATCCCTTCGCCTTAGCAAAATCAAGCACCCGCTCAATCCGGCCCCGAAGCCGGGAGGCCGTCTCTGGCTTGCTGTTCCAGATCGGCAGAAGGATTTCTAGCACCTCATCTGTGCCGACCTCCGAAACCCGTTTCGTGCGAATGGTCCCGCAGTACTCAGTCAACGTCATACGCCATTGAGCGCGATGCTTGTCATTGCGCCAAGACGCCTCCATTGAAGCGAGAAACTTGTCGGCGCATTCGCCGAACGTCGGCTCCGCGTCCTTAGCCTTCTCGGCAATCGGGTCGCGGCCTTCGGCGACTGCGGCCCGGTACTCGATCGCCTTTCTTCGGGCGCTGGCCAGGGTTATGCCAGGATATGCGCCAAAACCCATTTCCCGCCGCTTGCCGTTCCTCACCCACATGAAGAGCCAAGACTTCGAGCCGGATGGCGAGACGTTGAGATAGAGCCCGCCGCCATCACTGTGACGTCCGGGCTTGAGAGCGTCTGATTTCGCTCTCGCGTCAGAGAGCTTTTGAAGAGTGCGGACCATCGCTTCCCCAATTCCTTCCCCATTTTCCAGTGGGGACAACAGGCAACAACGGTAGACAACGAAGGCTGCGAAGTAAAGAAAAACACCTATTTTCAATAGGTTGCGAAACTATGAAGGACGATGGCGGACAGCAGTTAGGGGGACTCCCTCTCCGCCATCCTGCTTCGCGCTGCGCGCTTCGCAGGACAAGTCCGACGAATTCCTTTCAGCGCGAACGAACCAGGATGCCCTCCGAAGCTTTAGCGAAGGAGGGCGGCTCGGAGCTTCTCTACATCCCTCAGCGCACCGCATCGGCCTCGCGAATAAAATTTCCGAGCCTTCCCGTGACAAACATCCGGTCAATAATAAAATGATCTCGGGATCATCCTGCGGAGGATCGTTCGACATGCGCTCTGGGCGAAATCCAACGGCGTCCGGCCGCTCTTTGAACTGGCTGTTGACCGGGCGAGCCATGGCGGTTGCCCTTGCACTTGCGTTCTCCTTTTCGCCTTCGCACGCGCAGCCGCAGCACCGTTTGCCGAGCGGCTATAAATGGGGCCGCTGCCTGCTGGTCGTTCACGGCGAGACCCGCATCTCCGGAAAATGCTCCTATCAAATCGAGAAGGGCGGCGATTTCAACATCCAGGGGCCCAAACAGGTCTTTGCCGGCATCGACTATCCCGACACGCATAGCGGGGCCGGTGAAATGTCGAAGGATTACTGGGCCGTTGTCTACAAGGACGGAGATTCTTGGGCAGGCTATGCGAACCGGGATATTCGCGACACTTACGGCGAGGCAGGCGACTGGGGAGAGCTTCGCCGTGAAGGTGCCTGCTATGTCGGGAAGAACGTCAAGGTCTGCCTTTGGCGTTAGCCGGCTCAAGCCGATTGCGGGGTTGAGTTCAAGCTGGTCGCCGCCCGATCCATCGGGCGGCTCCATCCCGCTTCGGACTGACATTCTCAGCCCGAAGCAGGATGCGACATGCGAAGCCGGCATTAGGGCAGGCGCGCCCCTGCCGGCCGCAGACGCCGGTGACCCGGCAGTCCGTCTTCGTGCCCTCCACGGGCGCGCTCATGCTGCCAGCCTCTGCATGGCTTCGGCCATCTGAGCCGAGACACGGCGGTCGTAGTCCTCGGCAAGCGCCCGCAGGGCCGCTGCCCCGTCGCCGGAAAATGATGGACCATGCATGAGCGCCAGAGTGCGTGGCGCGAGCTTGGCAAGCTCGCGGATCGTCGTGCCCATGCCGGGATTGAGTGCCGCGTATTTGAACAGATCCTCCGCGGCGATCGCCGGGCCGACAACATCGCCGTCGGTCAGCGCGCGGTCATTGCCGAGTTGGGTGAACAGATCGCCGCAGAGCAGCGTGCCGGTCGATTCCTCGTACATGACGCCGGCATCCCAGCCATGCGGCGTGTGCGGTGTATCGATGAAGCGCACGCGCTTGCCGCCGCCGATGTCTATCACCTCGCCATCCTTCAGCACCCGCGGCGCACGATCCGCGAAATCGTTGAGCGACACGTAGACGCCTGTCTGTCCGTGCGCGGCCGTCGCCTGCGGCGCAACGGCGAGCCACTCGTTCATGGCGCCGCATTCGTCGGCCTCGAAATGGCCAAATCCAATCCAGCGCAGGCGTTCCGGCTCGATGATGCGGGCAAGCGCGTCGCGGTTGAGCGCGAACATCTTCCGCAGACCGGTGTGGAACATCAGCGGCTCATCGCCGAGGACGAGGAACTGGTTGAAAGTGAAGCCGGTGGGCGGCGCAATATCAGGCACATAGGTCGAGAGGCGGTAGATGCCGTCGGCGATTTCGTCGATCTTCGTTTCCATGGGTTCTCCTGCAGAAATAGAGGTTGCATTCCTTCCTCCGGTCGATCCCGGGCTGGACTTCGACCTAAATCGAAGTACATATGTGTGTAGTGAAATATGAGATCCCTGTCAACAATGGGTGCACAGATATGTGCACTGAAATGAAATGACCCGCAAATATACCCTCAAGCGCCGCGCCGAGCAGCAGACGGAAACCCGGCGCCGCATCGTCCAGGCTGCCATCGACCTGCACGGCAGCATCGGCCCGGCGGCGACGTCCTTCAGTATGGTTGCCGAACGCGCGGGCGTTCAGCGTCACACGCTCTACGCTCACTTCCCCGATGAGCGGAGCCTGCTTCAGGCCTGCTCGAGCACGCACATGGAGAGCGATCCGCTGCCGGGCGCGGACCCGTGGCGTGCGGTGGCCGATTCAGGCGAACGGATGCGGATCGCGCTGCTGGCGATCTACGAATGGTACGGGCGCAATGAAGGCGTGGTGGCCAGCGTGCTGCGCGACGCCGAACATCACCCGCCAACCCGGGAGACTGTCGAGAGGAGCATCGGCCCGTATTTCGCGACCTGCCAGGGGGTGCTCGGCGAAGGCCTTGGCGGCAGCCGGCAAGCGATGCTGCGGGTGGCGCTGAGCTTCTTCACCTGGCGCACGCTGGTGCGCGAGACCGGCCTGCAGCCCATTGAAGCCGTAAATGCCATGGTTCGGGCCGTCCAGGGCGCGGGTTGAGCGGCAGACTCCGGCGGCAGTAGCTGAGATATGCGTATTGTCAGCTTCCTGACGGGTGCGCCGCGATCGCGTTCAGGAAGATCTCCCCGAACTCCTTGAGCTTGGCTGCGCCCACGCCGTTCACTTCGGCGAAATCATCGAGGCCGCGCGGGCGGCGCTCGGCCATGTCGATCAGGGTACGGTCGGAAAACACCACATAGGCCGGCACCTGGCGTTCCTTGGCGAGCCGCAGCCTCAGCGTTTTAAGCGTCGCCAGAAGCGATGCATCGACGCCCCCACCATCCGCAGCGAAGCCTTGCGCGGCCCGCTTCCTGCCGCGCGCGAGACGATCCCGGCCCTCGACACGGTACTCGAACGCAACCTCGCCACGCCCGAGCGCGCGGCCGCTTTCCGAAATGGCGAGACCGCCATGGCCGTCGGGATCTGGCACCAGAAAGCCGCCCGCGACCATCTGCCGGATCAGCGACAGCCACACCGGCTTCCTGTGCATGATGCCGGTCCTGAAGCTTTCGAGCTTCTGATGGCCTCTCGCCAGCACCTTTTCAGTCTCGTGGCCGAGCAGGATGTCGATGACATGGGCGGCGCCGAAGCGCTCGCCGCTCTGCGCAACGGCCGCGAGGATGATGCTCGCCTCGGCGCTGCCGTCGGCGCGCGGCGCCTGGTTGAGGCAATTGTCGCAGTTGCCGCAGGCTTGCGCCGCCTCGCCGAAATAGCCGAGCAGCACCTGGCGCCGGCACTGTGCCGTCTCGCAATAGCCAATCAGCGTGTCGAGCCGGCGATGCGCCCGCCTTTTGTGCTCGGGCGAGGTGTCCTCCTCGTCGATGAACATCCGCCGCGTGCGGATGTCGCCGGCGCCGTAGAGCATATGCGCTTCCGCCGCGCGTCCGTCGCGGCCGGCGCGGCCGATCTCCTGATAATAGGCCTCCAGGCTGCCCGGCAAGTCGGTGTGGAAGACATAGGCGACGTCGGGCTTGTCGATGCCCATGCCGAAGGCGATGGTCGCGACCATGACGACGCCCGACAGGCTCATGAAGGTGTTCTGGTTGGCCTCCCGCGCCTCCTTGCTCATGCCGGCATGGTAGGCGAGCGCCCGCACGCCGTTCTTCTCCAGGAAGGCCGCCATCTCCTCCGTCTTGCGGCGCGACAGGCAATAGATGATGCCGCTCTTGCCCTGGTGGCGCTCGATGAAGCGCAGCAGCTGGCGCTTGCTGTCCTGCTTGGCTTCTATCGCCAGCTTGATGTTGGGCCGGTCGAAACCCAGCACCAGGGTTTCGGCCCGCCCGGCAAACAGGCGCTCTTCGATGTCGGCGCGGGTGGCCTCGTCCGCCGTCGCCGTCAGCGCGATGATCGGCACTCGCGGAAACAGCCCGCGCAACCGCGACAGGTCCTCATATTCGCGCCGGAAGGCCGGACCCCATTGCGAGATGCAATGCGCCTCGTCGATGGCGATCAGGCCGACATCGAGCCGCGACAGCGCGTCCAGCATCCGCTCCGTCATCAGCCGCTCCGGCGCCATATAGAGCAGCCGCGTCTGCCCGGACGCCACGCGGCGCCAGGCCGCCACATTGGAATCGCGGTCGAGCGAGGAGTTGATCGTGTCGGCGGCGACCCCGGCCAAGCGCAAGGCGGCGACCTGATCCTGCATCAGCGCCACCAGCGGCGACACCACTATGGTGAGCCCGCCTTTGACCAGCGCCGGAACCTGATAGCAGAGCGATTTGCCGGCGCCTGTCGGCATGACCGCCAGCACATGCCGCCCGGCGAGCAATGCCTCGATCACGGTCGCTTGTCCGGGGCGGAAATCCTCGAAGCCGAACACATCCTTCAGGACGCGCCGCTTGTGATCCTCGGCCCGGATGCTCGCCGCCTGTGGCATCACCGCGCTTCCGTGGTCAACAGGTGGCCCGGCATATCGTAGCCGAATTCGCGGCAGAAGCTTTCCACGCGGGCGAGGAACGCCGCAGGTAGGCCATGCAGATAGGTCCGGAATTCTTCATTGCGCTCCCATTTTCTCAGCGACGTCGCCCGTATCGGATTATCCGCATCCCGGCTGTACAGGGTGACCGGTGAAAGATCGAACGATCGAGCGATCCTGCCCTGGACGATATCCGGTTCGGCGATCAGCTTTCATAGCGCAAATAGAAAACGGCTCTTTCGGGCTGAGCCTGTCTAAGGCGCATCAATCCGTCGTACTCCGCCTCCCAGCGTTCGGTCGTTACATGAAAACGCCGCTCGTTCACCGTCTCCGGATGCGAGCTGGTGAGCACATCGAAAGGATGCCTCACGCAATAGATCAACCCCACCGAGGCAGGCAGATGCTCGATGTCCTTGTGGCTTTCATGAGTGCGTTTGACGACCAGATTGAATTGGGGGCGATCCAGTTCGAGCAGCGCCTGATAGGGCGCTTCGTCCGCATGGACATAGGTATCGTCGAAACACGCCATCAAACGACGGCTGAGCGTGGTTCCGCTGCGAGCACAGCCCGCGATGAAGATTCGTTTGCGAAAGGTCATCGCCGAGGGCAGCCGGCGTGCGGCCTTGCGCAGGCGCCAAAAAAATCGCCTTGCGCCGCGGCGCAGAATGGTGACCGGCGTTAGGGCTGCTCTGGCAGGGACGTCCTTCGACGTAATCTCGGCCAAAGCGATGCCGCTCTCTCCGGCGACGGAGTAGAGAAGCCAGGTGCGGCCATTCTCCTCGAAAATCGCAGGATCGCGCAACGCGTTTTCCTTGCCTTCGGCCGCCCCGCCCCGGCTGGGACGGACCGGCAAACCCGCTCCTTCGAAGTCCGTCTGCGGCCGCAGCAGTTCCGTTTCGCCCCGCACCGTCCAGTTTCGCCAGTCCTCGGCGAGATCGATCGCGCCGTGAAGGATCCGTTCCGGCGCGTCGCCCCTGCGTGTGTAATAGACCCGCAGCCAGCGGCCGGATTTCTGCAGTGCAAGATGCCGTAGGGTCGGGCGCCGCTTTATGGGAGGCAGGATAACCGGGCCTTGTTCGAAATCGGAGATGCCGGTCCCGGAACGGAAGACGGTGACGTTTCCCGTCCCCAGAAAACCGTACCACCATTGGTCGTGGTGGAAGAAGCGCGCATAAGAAGGCCCAAGCGGCTCGGGAAGCGGATTGAAATGAAGGCCGTCAGCGGATGTCGCGGCAAAGGTCATCTGGCCTTCCCCGCTTTCCGCCGGTCCATGAAAATACATGACGAGGCGACGGTTCCGCTGATCGACATGAACATCGGGAGACGCGATGTGCTCCTTGATGAACCGACATTGACCGAGGGACAGCGCGCCGCCGGGATGGATGTGCCACGGACCTTCGATCGAATCCGCGTAGGCGAGGCGAATATAGGAGCCGCCATGGTCGGCGAAGTAGAGATGGTAAGCGCCCAGCCGTCCCGACGCCCAGTCGGGCATGCGGATCAGCGACGGCCCGTTGATGTTGATTTCGTCGCTGCCCGGCAACATGTCCGGCGTCACGATAAGTCCATGCCGTGTTGCGGTGAGGATGGGCTGCGAGATCATGCGTCGGGCTGCCTCCGGCCGGCAGCTCCCATCCGACGACAACTCCGCCTGTTATGGGGCCTGCACGTTCCAGCCCGGTTTCGCCGGCTCTCCCGCGTCGCTTGCTCTTCCAAGCCAGCCCCCCTTCAAGGATTGATCCGGCCTGCGCCGCGCGCGCAGGCGCCTTGGCCCGATTGCCGGTTCTGGCATCGTTCGGTCTTGTCGTTTCGATACAACGACATGCGTCGAAACGGAAGGTCCAAGCCAATGCCGATCGATCCCGAACAGACACCGCGCAGGCGAAGTGATGACGCTTGTGAAATCGTCGCAGCCTGGCAGGCCGCCGCGTCATTCCGCTTCGAGTCGCGCGACGCCGACATCGCCGCCGGTGAGAGTTCCACCGGCGCATCGTGCGGTGCTATAAGGCCAAGCCTTCCGCTGCCGGCAGCGAGTGCAAAAGGAACCTTCGCATGATCGATCCCGCCACGCTCATCACTTACGTCGCGGTGGTGTTCGGCTTCGTCTTCATTCCGGGGCCGGCGACCCTGCTCACGGTCGCGCGGGCGACGAGCTCGGGCACGAAGGTCGGCATCGCCACCGGTGCCGGCATCGCCGCGGGCGATGTGATCCACACCATCATGGCCATCGTCGGCATCTCGGCCATCATCGCCGCCTCGGCGATGCTGTTCAGCATCGTCAAATATATCGGCGCGGCCTATCTCGTCTATCTCGGCATCCGCGCCATTCTCGAAAAGGCGCCGGCCGGCCTGGCAGGCAGGACGCTGCCCATCTCCGCGGGCAAAGCCTTCCGGCAGGCGATCCTGACCGAGGTGCTCAATCCGAAGACCGCTTTGTTCTTCCTGGCTTTCCTGCCCCAATTCGTGCATCCGCAAGGCGGTTTCGTGGTGCTGCAGCTGATGCTGCTCGGCATCATCTTCGTCCTGCTCGGGCTCTTCAGCACAATCGTCTTCGCCGTCAGCGCGGTCGGCCTGGGTTCCTTCCTGCGCCGCAATCCGGCGGTGCTGAAATGGCAGGGCAAGGTGGTCGGCGGCATCTATTGCGCGCTCGGCATGCGCCTGGCGCTGCAGCAGCGCTGAAACGCGCGCTTCGAGGCCGTTAAACCTATCTTCACCGTGCTCCGGCACCTTTGCCCTCCTGCGGCATTGTTTGAGTACCGCGGCGGCGCCGTGAGCGCCCAGGCAACAAGCCCGCGCCTGACGGCGCGGGCTTTCCTTTCTATACTCAGCCCAGGAAATCGGCCCGATGAGGCGCGAAGCTGTCGATCAGCCGCCCGGCTTCCAGCGCCTTGACGCCGTGCACGAGATTGGACGGCACGATGAAGCTGCTTCCCGCTTCGAGGATCTCCGACCGGCCATCGATGGTGACCTCGAAGCGTCCCTCGGCGACATAGCTTGCCTGGACATGCGGGTGCGAATGCAGCCCGCCGACGCCGCCCTTGTCGAAGGCGAACTCGACCATCATCAATTCATCGGTGTGCACCAGAACGCGCCGCCTGTTGCCGTCCGGCGTCGGCTCCCAGGCTTTTTCGCCCGCATGGGAAAAGATCTCGGTCATCGCTCAGCTTCCGTTCGGCTTGTAAAACAATTCCAGGAAAGGCGCGGCGCGGTTTTCCGACGGGAAACCGTCACCGCGCCAGCCAGCCGCCATCGATCGGCACCATCGCGCCGTGCATATAGTCCGACGCCCGCGCCAGCAGGAACACGGCCGCGTCGCCTATATCGTCGGGCCGGCCCCAGCGCGCCGCGGGGATGCGCCCGAGGATCGCGGCGCTGCGGTCCGGATCGGCGCGCAGCGCCTCGGTGTTGTTGGTCTCGATATAGCCCGGCGCGATGCCGTTGACGCTGATGCCTTTCGCCGCCCATTCGCAGGCGAGCAGCCTTGTGAGGCCGAGCACGCCGTGTTTCGAGGCCGTATAGGAAGCGACGCGGATGCCGCCCTGGAAACTCAGCACCGAGGCGATGTTGACGATCTTGCCGCGCCGTCCGGGCTCCGCCAGCACGCGCCGGGCGAAACCCTGGCAAAGGCGAAACACCGTCTTCAAATTGACGTCCATCACCTCGTCCCAATCGGCTTCGCTCAGCTCGACCGCGTCGGCGCGCCGGATGATGCCGGCATTGTTGACGAGGCCGTCGAGCGGGCCGCTCTCGCCCCAGACCCGGTCGAGCATGGCGGCGGCCTCGGCCGGGTCGCCGAGGTCGGCCTTCACCGCCTCG
The DNA here is from genome assembly GCA_000824805.1 of Mesorhizobium sp. SOD10. GTDB lineage: Bacteria > Pseudomonadota > Alphaproteobacteria > Rhizobiales > Rhizobiaceae > Mesorhizobium. The sequence goes on along the minus strand of CCNA01000061.1, from coordinate 56,260 downwards.
AAGCTGCCGCCCGCGGCCGCGACTTTCCCGGCGGTGTCATCCATCGCCGAACGGCCGACGCCGACGATCAGGCCGCCGGCGCGTGCGATCGAGACAGCTATGCCTTGCCCGATGCCCGTGTTGGCGCCGGTGACCAGGATGCGCTTGCCCGTGAGGCTGAAGGCGGAAAGATCGCTCAAGCTGGTCATGCCTTTCGCTTGCCGCCGATCGAGGGACCGGTCAATCCGTGGCGGCGCGTCTTCACAGGTGGTAGGCCTTCTTGGCAAGTGTATAGGCCAGCTCCCCGGCCAGCTCATGCGCCTCGTCCTCGCGCAGTCGATGCTCGGCGACCAGCCGCGCCAGGAAGGCGCAGTCGACGCGGCGCGCGACGTCGTGGCGCGCCGGGATCGACGGGAAGGCGCGCGTGTCGTCGTTGAAGCCGACGGTGTTGTAGAAGCCGGCCGTCTCGGTGGTCATCTCACGGAAGCGGCGCATGCCCTGCGGGCTGTCGTGGAACCACCAGGCCGGTCCGAGCTTCAGCGCCGGATAGACGCCGGCGAGCGGCGCCAGCTCGCGCGCGTAGCTGGTCTCATCCAGCGTGAACAGGATGATCGTGAGGTCGCGCTCCAGCCCGACGCGGTCGAGCAGCGGCTTCAGCGCCGTCACATAATCGGTGCGGGTCGGGATATCGAAGCCCTTGTCGCGGCCGAACTTCTGGAAAACGGAAGGCGAATGATTGCGCCATGATCCAGGATGGATCTGCATCACAAGGCCATCGTCACGGCTCATCTTGGCCATTTCGGTCAGCATCTGGGCGCGGAACAGTTTTCGCTCGCGGCTGTCTTCCGAGCCGCGGCGGATACGGTTGAACAGCTCCTCAGCCGCCGCATCGGAGAGATTGGCGGTCTCGGCGGTTGGATGGCCGTGATCGGACGAAGTGGCGCCGAATTCCTTGAAATAGGCGCGCCGCTTTCGGTGCGCCTCGAGATAACCGGCCCAGCTGGCGGTGTCGCATCCGGTGATTTCGCCGAGCCGATCGAGATTGGAAGCAAACCCCTCGAAATCGGGATCGACGACGGCGTCCGGCCGGTAGGCGGTAACGACGCGGCCGCTCCAGCCGCTGTCGCGGATCATCCGATGCCATTTGAGGTCGTCGAGCGCGCCTTCGGTCGTGGCGATCACCTCGATGTTGAAGCGCTCGAACAGCGCGCGCGGGCGATAGTCGTCGCGTTGCAGCAGCGTCGCGATCGCATCGTAGGTGCGCTCGGCGCTGGCAACGGTGAGCGGCTCCGCGATGCCGAATAGATGTTCGAAAACATGGTCGAGCCAGAGCCGCGTCGGCGTGCCGCGGAAGAGATGATAATGCTCGGCGAAGCGCCGCCAGATCGCGCGGCCGTCGGCCTCGACCGGCGAACCGTCGAGCGTCGGCACGCCGAGTTCCTCCAGCCGCACGCCCTGGCTGAACAGCATCCGGAAAATGTAATGGTCCGGCACGATGAGCAGCTGCGCAGGGTCCGGAAACGGATCGTTGAGGGCATACCAGCGCGGGTCGGTATGGCCGTGCGGGCTGACGATGGGCAGGTCCTTCACGCCGGCATAAAGGGCGCGGGCGAGCGAAAGCAGGCGCCCCTCGGCGGCGAACAGCAGATTCGGATCGGTCAATGCGGCCACGTCGATCCCTCCTCCACCGATCCACCGGTAGGGTCCGGGGGAAATGCTGTCAACACACGAAAAGCTGCACCCTTACGCCTGCGGCGGCCATTGTCGGCGGACGCGGCGGGTGCTACGCCGCCACCCATCTTTGCCGTCATCCCCGAGCGGCTTGGCCGCAGCGATTGGAGACTTCACATCCGATGAAGACGCGCCTGTCGAACCTGACGATTGCGAATGTGCCGGCCGCCATCCCGCGCTATGACCGCCGCGACGTCACGCCCGGCATCGTACATCTTGGCGTCGGCGCTTTTCACCGCGCCCACCAGGCCGCCTATGTCGATGCCTGCCTGGCGGACGGCGAAAGCGATTGGAGCATCGTCGGGGTCTCGCTGCGCAGCCCGGACACGCGCGATGCGCTCAAGCCGCAGGACGGGCTCTACACGCTGGCAATCCGGGACAGCGCCGGCGAACAGCTGCAGGTGATCGGTTCGATCCAGTCCTTGCTCGTCGCTCCGGAGGACCCCGGCGCGGTGCTCGCCGCGCTGACCGACCCGCGCATCCGCATCGTCACGCTCACCATCACCGAAAAGGCCTATCTCAGGACAGCCGACGGCACGCTCGACGGTGCGCACCCCGATATTGTCCACGACCTCGCCAACCCCGGATCGCCGAAGACGGCGCATGGCTTTCTCGCCGAAGCGCTGGCGCGCCGCAGCATTGCCGGCACGCCCCCTTTCACCGTGCTCTGCTGCGACAACCTGCCGGCCAACGGCGCCACGCTGCACCGGCTGCTCATCGAATTCGCGAAGCTGCGCGATGCCGATCTCGCGCGCCATGTCGCCGACGAAGTCGCCTTCCCGTCTTCCATGGTCGACCGCATCGTGCCGGCGACCACGGACGCCGACCGGGCGCGCATCGCCGACGAGCTCGGCATCGAGGACGCCTGGCCGGTGATGACCGAGCCGTTCCGCCAATGGGTGATCGAGAATCGCTTTCCGGCGGGCCGGCCGGCCTGGGAGAAATTCGGCGTCACCATGGTCGAGGATGTCGGCCCCTTCGAGGACATGAAGCTCAGGCTGCTCAACGGCGCGCATTCCGGCATCGCCTATCTCGGCCAGCTCAGCGGCCACGCCACCGTCGACCGCGCCTTTGCCGATCCGTCGATCCGGCAATTCGTGGACCGGCTTTGGGCCGAAGCCATTCCAACCCTGCCGCAGGATGCCGGGCTCGACCCGATTCCCTACACGGCCGAGCTCGCCCAACGCTTTTCCAACACCGCGCTCGCCCACCGCACCGCGCAGATCGCCAATGACGGCAGCCAGAAGCTGCCGCAGCGCATCGTCGCTTCCGCGCTTGCCCGGCTGGAGGCGGGCCTGCTGCCGGAACATCTGTCGCTGGTTGTCGCCGCCTGGATCGCCGCCTGCGCCGCGCGCGGCGGCAGCTTGCCTGAAGGTCACTTCACCGATCCGCTCGACGCCGCCCTTGACGAACTCTTCGGCCGCAACCTGCCGACGGCGGAGATGACGACGGCCGCGTTCGATCTGGCGGGCTTCGCCAAGGACCATCCCGAGCGCCAAACCTTGATCGAGTTCGTCGCCACCCACCTCGTCCATCTCGGGCAGGGTGGTCCGGCACTTGCGCTGGCTGCGCTTGGCATCGGCGGCGAGCGCGAAAAAGCCGAATAGCCTCTGTGGCGCCGCGCTATCTCGCCGTGTTCACGACCTGGCGGGACGAATAATCGACCCCGTTCGAATTCCAGAACAGGCGCACCGCCTTGCCGACGATATTGCCATACGGCACCGTGCCCATGGCGAAGCGGCTGTCCGCCGAATTGTCGCGGTTGTCGCCCAGCATGAAATATTCACCGGGCGGCACGATGATTTCCGGCGTGTCGTCGCCGGCCGAGCTCACATCATTGTCGATCACCAGGTAGGAAATGCCCTCCGGCAGCGTTTCCCGTTGCAGCCGTGCCGAGCGTATGTCCTGGGTGACATAGTCTCCGAAGTCTTGGATCTCGACGGGAACCCGGTTGATGTAGAGCCGCTCGTCGATCACCTGGATGCGGTCGCCCGGCATGCCGACGATACGCTTCACATAGTCCGTTTCGGGATCGCTGCGCGGCCTGAACACCACCACGTCGCCGCGTTTCGGTGGGGTGCCGAGGACCCGCCCTTCGACCCGGCAGCAGCCCGAAAGGGACACTGTAGCGGCCATACCCATAGGCATATTTGGAAGCGAAGAATAGTTGCCCAGCTGGAGCGTCGGCTCCATGCTGGCGGACGGCATCGACAATGGCTGGAACAGGAATGTGCGGATCGCGAGCGCTGCGCCATAGGACCTGACAGCGACAATGATCAGCACCCAGAACCCGTGCGCATACCATTTGTCGGGCCGGAAACGCCGCGCGAACGGAACGACGATCGCCGCCGACAGGACCGCCAGACCGAGCCCTGAAAGATCCGCGACCCAGGCGAGGTTCAAGCCAGGAAGGAACCGGAAAACCTATATAGCAGATGGTCAGCGCAGCAAGGCTGACGGCCGATCAGCCAGACCACCGCAACACGGCCGGCGCCGATCCACAGAAAGCCGCCGAACGGCCCGCCGAACATCGACACGAGCGCCGTCGACCACCTGGATCGCGAGCCTTGTTCGTTGGACATCCGGCGGCCTTCTCACAAGCAGCGCGGACTGTCTCGCAAACGGAAAATGGGGGCAAACAAAAAAGCGGGGCAAGCCCCGCTTTCCAAATCGCTTCTCGGCAGCCGCGCTCAGGCCGGCAGCAGCGCGCCTTCCAGCGTGGTGAGCTGGGCGAGGAACTGCTCGGCGCGGCTGCGCGCCACGTCGTCCTTGGCGTCGGCCGCATCTTCCTTGGCGTCCTGGATACGACGCGCGAGGTCCGCGCGGTCGATGTCGTTCACATGCACGGCCGATTCGGCAAGCAGCGTGCAGCCGGACGGCAGGATGTCGGCGAAACCGCCGAACACGACATAGCGGTCTTCCTTGCCGCCTGCGGCCTTGACCGTGACGACGCCGGGCTTGATGGTGGTCATGACAGGCGCGTGCTCGGCCATCACCGTCATCTCGCCTTCCGCTCCCGGAATGACGACGGACTCGACCTGCTCGGAAACGAGGAGCCGTTCCGGCGAGACCAGTTCGAACTTGAAAGCTTCAGCCATGCCAATCTAGCGAATAGCGAGTAGCGAGTAGAGGAAACTCGGCCGGCCCACTGATCCCTATTCGCTACTCCCTATTCGCTATTCGCTTCGTTACGCTGCTTCAGCCGCGAGGCGCTGCGCCTTCTCGACTGCTTCCTCGATGCCGCCGACCATATAGAAGGCGGCTTCCGGCAGGTGGTCATAGTCGCCGGCGCAGAGGCCTTTGAAGCCCTTGATCGTGTCGGCGAGGTCGACCAGCTTGCCCGGCGAGCCGGTGAACACTTCGGCGACGAAGAACGGCTGCGACAGGAAGCGCTCGATCTTGCGGGCGCGGGCCACCGTCTGCTTGTCCTCTTCCGACAGCTCGTCCATGCCAAGGATGGCGATGATGTCCTGCAGCGACTTGTAGCGCTGCAGGATCGATTGCACCTGGCGGGCGACCTGGTAGTGCTCCTCGCCGACGACCATCGGGTCGAGCATGCGCGAGGTGGAGTCCAGCGGATCGACGGCCGGATAAATGCCCTTTTCCGAGATCGCGCGGTTGAGCACGGTCGTGGCGTCGAGGTGGGCGAAGGAGGTCGCCGGCGCCGGGTCGGTCAAGTCGTCGGCCGGAACATAGATGGCCTGCACCGAGGTGATCGAGCCCTTGGTCGTCGTCGTGATGCGCTCCTGCAGCGCGCCCATGTCGGTGGCCAGCGTCGGCTGGTAACCCACGGCGGAAGGAATGCGGCCGAGCAGCGCCGACACTTCCGAGCCCGCCTGCGTGAAGCGGAAGATGTTGTCGACGAAGAACAGCACGTCCTGGCCCTGGTCGCGGAAATATTCGGCGACGGTGAGGCCGGTCAGGCCGACGCGGGCGCGCGCGCCCGGCGGCTCGTTCATCTGGCCGTACACGAGTGCTGCCTTCGAGCCTTGGCCGCCGCCCTTCTTGTTGACGCCCGATTCGATGAACTCGTGATAGAGGTCGTTGCCTTCGCGGGTGCGCTCGCCGACGCCGGCGAACACCGAAAAGCCGCCATGGGCCTTGGCGACATTGTTGATCAGTTCCTGGATCAGCACGGTCTTGCCGACGCCGGCGCCGCCGAACAGGCCGATCTTGCCGCCGCGGGCGTAAGGGGCGAGCAGGTCGAGAACCTTGATGCCGGTGACCAGAATCTGTGCTTCCGTCGACTGGTCGACATAGGCCGGGGCCGGCTGGTGAATGGCGCGCATTTCGACGGCGTCGACCGGGCCGGCCTCGTCGACCGGCTCGCCGATGACGTTGATGATACGGCCGAGCATGCCCGGGCCAACCGGAACCGAAATCGGTCCGCCGGTGTCATAGACATCCTGGCCGCGGACCAGGCCTTCGGTCGAGTCCATGGCGATGCAGCGCACGGTGTTCTCGCCGAGATGCTGGGCGACCTCAAGCACCAGGCGGTTGCCGACATTGTTGGTTTCCAGCGCGTTCAGAATGGCCGGCAGGTGATCTTCAAACTGCACGTCGACGACAGCGCCGATGACCTGGCGGACCTTGCCGGCGGCGCCGACACGCTTGGCCGCGACGCTGGCCGCGGAAGCCGCGGTCTGGGCCGGAGCGGCCGCCTTCTTCGCCGGAGCGGCGGCCTTCGCGGCTGCTGCCGGGGCCTTTGCCGCCTTCGGGGCCGATGCCTCCTTGGCCGCGGTCTTCGGGGTAGCTGCTTTCGCCATCGTCTTTGCCCTTTTCGTCTTTCCGTTGTTCACGCCGCCGGCGAGGTCCCGGACCCCGCCCGCGCGTGCCTAGAGCGCCTCGGCGCCCGAAATGATTTCGATCAGTTCCTTGGTGATCTGCGCCTGCCGCTGGCGGTTGTAGGTGATCGACAGCCTGTTGATCATATCGCCGGCGTTGCGCGTGGCATTGTCCATCGCGCTCATCTTGGCGCCCATCTCGCCCGCCGCGTTTTCCAACAGCGCGCGGAAGATCTGCACGGCGATGTTGCGCGGGATGAGGTCGGAGAGGATCTCGCCCGGCTCGGGCTCGTATTCGTAGACGGCCCCGCCGCTGCCGGCATCGGCCGTGGCCGAAGCCTGCGCCGCCGGGATGATCTGCTGCGCCGTCGGGATCTGGCTGATCACCGACTTGAACTGCGAATAGAACAGCGTGCAGATATCGAAGCCGCCCTCATTGAAGAGGTGGATGACCTTGCGCGCGATCGCGTCGGCGTTGACGAAGCCGAGCGTCTTGACTTCGCGCAGGTCGACGCGCTCGAGGATCAGCGAGCCGTAGTCGCGGCGCAGGATATCGTAACCCTTCTTGCCGACGCAGATGATCTTCACCTGCTTGCCGTCGGCGAGCAGCCGGCGGATGTGGTCGCGGGCGAGACGCGCGATCTGCGAGTTGAAGCCGCCGCACAGGCCGCGCTCGGCGGTGCAGACGATGAGCAGATGCACATCGTCGCGGCCGGTGCCCGTCATCAGCGCCGGGGCATCGCCGCCGCCGCCGATCGCCTGGGTGATGTTGGCCAGAACCGCGCCCATGCGCTCGGAATAGGGTCTGGCTGCTTCCGCCGCTTCCTGCGCGCGACGCAGCTTCGCCGCGGCGACCATCTGCATCGCCTTGGTGATCTTCTGCGTCGCCTTGACCGAGGCGATACGGTTACGAAGGTCTTTTAACGAAGCCATGCTTCAAACCTGATCCCGTCCAGCTTCGTTCAAGCGAAGGTCTTGGCGAAGGCGTCGATCTCGGCCTTGAGCTTGGCGCGCAAATCGTCCGACAGCGCCTTCTCCTTGCGGATGCCGTCGAGCACGTCCTTGCCGGCCGAGCGCATGTGGCTGAGCAGGCCCTGCTCGAACTTGCCGACCTGGTTGAGGGCCAGCTTGTCGAGGTAGCCGTTGACACCGGCGAAGATCACCGCGACCTGCTCTTCGGTCTTGAGCGGCGAGAACTGCGGCTGCTTGAGGAGCTCCGTCAGGCGCGAACCGCGGTTCAGGAGGCGCTGCGTGGCGGCGTCGAGATCCGAGCCGAACTGTGCGAAGGCCGCCATTTCGCGATACTGCGCGAGCTCGCCCTTGATCGAGCCCGCAACCTGCTTCATCGCCTTGATCTGCGCCGACGAGCCGACGCGCGACACCGACAGGCCGACATTCACCGCCGGGCGGATGCCCTGGAAGAACAGGTTGGTCTCGAGGAAGATCTGGCCGTCGGTGATCGAGATCACGTTGGTCGGGATGTAGGCCGACACGTCGTTGGCCTGCGTCTCGATGACTGGCAGCGCGGTCAGCGAGCCGGCGCCGTTGTCGTCATTGAGCTTGGCGGCGCGCTCGAGCAGGCGCGAATGCAAATAGAAGACGTCGCCCGGATAGGCTTCGCGACCCGGCGGGCGGCGCAGCAGGAGCGACATCTGGCGATAGGCGACGGCCTGCTTTGACAGGTCGTCATAGCTGATGAGGGCATGCATGCCGTTGTCGCGGAAATACTCGCCCATGGTGCAGCCGGCGAACGGCGCCAGGAACTGCATCGGCGCCGGATCGGACGCGGTGGCGGCGATGATGATGGAGTAGTCGAGCGCGCCGCGCTCTTCCAGCACCTTCACGAACTGCGCGACGGTCGAGCGCTTCTGCCCGACGGCGACGTAGACGCAGTAGAGCTTCTCCTTCTCCGGACCGTTGTCGTGCACCGACTTCTGGTTCAGCATCGTGTCGAGGATGATGGCGGTCTTGCCGGTCTGACGGTCGCCGATGACCAGCTCGCGCTGGCCGCGGCCGACCGGGATCAGCGCGTCGATGGCCTTGAGGCCCGTCGACATCGGCTCATGCACGGACTTGCGCGGAATGATGCCGGGCGCCTTGACGTCGACGCGGCGGCGTTCGGTGGCCTTGATCGGGCCCTTGCCGTCGATCGGGTTGCCGAGCGCGTCCACGACGCGGCCGAGCAGGCCGGGGCCGACCGGAACGTCGACGATGGCGCCGGTGCGCTTGACGGTGTCGCCTTCCTTGATGTCGCGGTCGTTGCCGAAGATGACGACGCCGACATTGTCGGCTTCGAGATTCAGCGCCATGCCGCGTATGCCGCCCGGGAATTCGACCATCTCGCCGGCCTGGACATTGTCCAAGCCGTAGACGCGGGCGATGCCGTCACCGACGGACAGAACCTGACCGACTTCGGAGACCTCGGCCTCCTTGCCGAAATTCTTGATCTGGTCTTTCAGAATTGCGGAAATTTCCGCGGCGCGGATGTCCATCAGCCGACCTCTTTCAGTGCAAGCTTGAGCGAATTGAGTTTGGTTTTGAGCGACGTATCGATCTGGCGCGAGCCCATCTTGACGATCAGGCCGCCGAGCAGCGACGGATCGACGGTCATGGCGATGGCCACATCCTTGCCGGCGATGCTCTTCAGCGTCGCCTTGAGTTCAGTCTGCTGCGCATCCGTCAGCGCATGCGCCGAAGTGACCTCGGCGGATGCCTCGCCGCGATGGTCGGCGGCGATCTGGCGGAACGCCTTGATCATGCCGGGCACCGCGAACAGGCGGCGGTTCTTGGCGACGACGCGCAGGAAATTGCCGACCAGGCCGGTGATCTTGGCCTCGTCGACGATGGCGGCGATGGCCTTGGCCTGGTCCTCGCTGGAAAACACCGGGCTGTTGATCAGCCGCGTAAGATCGTCGCTGCTATTGAGCAACGCCTCGAAGCCGGCGAGGTCGGCCTCGACCTTTGCGACCGAATTGTCTTGCAGCGCGAGCTCGAACAGCGAGCCGGCATAACGTTCTGCGACAGCTGAGATTGGTGATGACGATTGGGCCACGGACCGTCTTTTCTCTTGTCTGACAGGCCGCAGATTGTTGGCGCGAGCGAAAACTCTGGCTAAATCTTTGACCTTACTGCGATTTTTCCAAGCTCGGAGGTACGGCTTCCGCTATCCCCGGTCGAAAGTCGATTGCCGTCTAGCACAGGCTTTTTAAGACCGCAATGCATCGTCCGGCATGGTTTTCAGGCACTTTTGTCGCATCAGGCGGCGAAGGCCAAGCTCAAGCGCCGAATTCACGGCACAAAGCCGAAGGCAAAGGCCAGCGGCAGCGCCGCCAACGCCAATTCAACCACGATCGAAACCCAGTTGAAAGGGGTGTTGGCACGGTCCGACATCATCGACAAAAGCCGGCCGAAGGCGGTGAACAGCCAGGAAAAGCCCAGCGCCATGTAGAGCAGCGGCTGCGCCAGAAGGATGCAGCACAGGCTGACGCCGAGATAGAAGCCCGACATGCGGCCGCGTCCCTCGGCGATCGCCGCCGCCTTCTCCGGCTTTGGCTGCAGGCGCAGCACGCGAAACGCAAGTCCCGGCGCCAGGAACAGGAACAGGCCGAGGGCCAGAGTCACGACGGCGCTCGACCAGGCCAGCCATTCGCCCTGGCTCGCCGGCCACGGAAACGCGAAGTCCATAAATCCCCCTCATAATTTTTGTTCTGAGACACCGGCATTCTAGCGAGGGAATGAAACCGCGCCAGAGGATGGCGGCCACATTAGAAGTGGCGCAATCAGGCGAGCGCGAAATCGACCGCGGCCTCGGCGTGGATGCGCGTCGTGTCGAACACCGGAATGTCGAAATCGCCCTGGCCGATCAGCATGGTGATCTCGGTGCAGCCCATGATGACGCCATCCACCCGGTCGGTGCGACACATCCGCCCGATCTCGTCGAGATAGGCGTGTTGACGGCTAATGTCCGTCATTTTCCGATTCTCGATGTACTCACCTGAACCCCTTCACCAAAAATGGTCTGAGGGAGTAATTCCGCGAACTCACAAAAAACTCTGCGGGTCGATGTCGACCTGCACGCGAACCGAGCCGCGCAGCTTCGGCCCATTCGCCAGCATGGTACGGATGAAGCCCTGCATGTCGGCGCGCCGCTCACCCTGGATCAGCAGGCGGAAACGGTGCCGCCCGCCGATCAGCGACAGCGGCGCCTCGGCCGGCCCGAGCACGAAGAGGTCGGAAGCCTGCGGTGCTGCCCGTCTCAATCCTCGCGCATGGCCTTCGGCCTCGCCTCGTGTCGCAGCGCTGACGATGATGCCGGCCAATCGGCCGAACGGTGGCAGCGCCGCCCGCCCGCGCTCGGCGATCTCGCGTTCATAAAAGGCTTCCGAATCACCCGAGACGATCGCCCGCATTACCGGATGGTCCGGCTGGTAGGTCTGCAAAAGGCCGAGGCTCTTCTTGCCGGTGCGGCCGGCGCGGCCCGTCACCTGGCTAAGCAGCTGGAAGGTGCGCTCGGCGGCGCGCGGATCGCCATTGGCCAACCCAAGGTCCGCATCGACCACGCCGACCAGCGTCATGCCAGGGAAATTGTGGCCCTTGGCGACGAGCTGGGTGCCGATGACGATATCGGCCTCGCCATTGGCGACGGCCTCCAGCTCGAGCCTGAGCCGGCGCACGCCGCCCAGAAGGTCGGACGACAGCACGATGGTGCGCGCATCGGGGAAATGCGCCACCACTTCCTCGGCGATGCGCTCGACGCCTGGGCCGCAGGCCACCAGATGGTCGAGCGTGCCGCATTCTGGGCAGGCCTCGGGCCGCCGCTCATTATGGCCGCAATGATGGCAGACGAGCTGGCCGCGAAAGCGATGCTCGACCAGCCAGGCCGAACAGACCGGACAGCCGAAGCGGTGGCCGCAGACCCGGCAGAGCGTCAGCGGCGCATAGCCGCGCCGGTTGAGGAAGAGCAGCGACTGCTCTTTTTTCTCCAGCGTGCGCTGCATCTGTTCCAGAAGCACCGGCGACAGGAAGCCGCCGCGCGCCGGCGGCGAACGCCGCATGTCGATCGACTTCAGGTCAGGCAGAGCGGCTTCCGCGAAACGCGACGACAGCACGGCCCTGTGGTAGCGGCCCTGGCCGGCGTTGACCCGGCTTTCCACCGAGGGCGTCGCCGAGGCGAGCACGACCGGGAAGCCGCCGATATGGCCGCGCACCACCGCCATGTCGCGCGCATTGTAGAAGACGCGGTCTTCCTGCTTGTAGGCCGGGTCGTGTTCCTCGTCGACGACGATCAGGCCGAGTTCCTTGAACGGCAGGAACAACGCCGAGCGCGCGCCGGCGACGACGCGCACGCCGCCCTCGGCCACCTGCCGCCAGACGCGCTCGCGCATCCGGGGCGGCAGGTCGGAATGCCACTCCGCCGGCTTGGCGCCGAAGCGGTCCTGGAAACGTTCGAGGAAGGCATGGGTCAGCGCGATTTCCGGCAACAGGATCAGCACCTGCCTGCCCTTGTCGAGCGCTGCCGCCACCGCCTCGAAATAGACTTCCGTCTTGCCGGAGCCGGTGACGCCGTCGAGCAGCGTGACGTTGAAGGCATCGGCGGCGACAGCGGCGCGCAGCTTCTGCGCCGCCGCTTTCTGGTCCGGCATCAATTCCGGCACGGCGTGAGAGGGGTCTGGCGCCGCCACCACCGGCCGCGGCGGGATCATCACCGTCTCGAACACGCCCTGTGCCCGCAATCCGTCGATCACGGTCGAGGAGACGCCCGCCGCATGCGCCAGGCCCGAGCGCGTCCAGGCCAGGCCGCCCTCCGCGGTTTCGAGCACCCGCCGCCGCGCATCGGTCAGCCGGTCGGGTTCGGCAAGCGTACGCTGAAGCCCTTCGATCCACGGCTCGGGGTCGAACGCCTCGGGGGCTCGGAGCAGCATCCGCGCGACCATGCCAGGCGCCGACAGCGTGTATTGCGCGATCCAGTCGACGAAGCGGCGCATCGCCTTGTCGATCGGCGGACAGTCGAACACCTCCTCGATCGGCCGCAATTTCTTCGCATCGACCGCCTCGACGGCGCCGTCCCAGACGATGCCGGCCACCTGGCGCGGCCCGAGCGGCACGCGCACGATCGAACCCGGCACCACGCGCATGCCGGGCGGCACGGCATAGGTGTAGGGCCGTTCGGCGGGCATCGGCACCAGGACGGGCGCGGCCGCGACAAAGGGCGAATCTTCGATCATCGGGCGTGACCTTGCCCCGACTTTGCTCTAGATCAAAGAGGACCCTCGCATGTGCCTGGCCGACGCCGGGCGATCCCCAAGGAGACAGCCATGAAGTTTTTTGTCGATACCGCTGACATCAAGGAAATTAAGGAGCTGCACGAGCTGGGGCTGCTCGATGGTGTCACCACCAACCCGTCGCTGATCCTGAAATCTGGCGGCAAGATCTCCGAAGTCACCAAGCAGATCTGCGACATCGTCGAAGGCCCGGTCTCGGCCGAGGTCGTCGCGACCGAATACAAGGACATGATGGCCGAGGCCGAGGTGCTGGCCAAGATCGCGCCGAATGTGGCCATCAAGGTGCCGCTGACGCTGGACGGCCTCAAGGCCTGCAAGACGATCCGCACCGAGATGAACCGCATGGTCAACGTCACGCTTTGCTTCTCGGCCAACCAGGCGCTGCTTGCCGCCAAGGCCGGCGCCTCCTTCATCTCGCCCTTCGTCGGCCGCATCGATGACACCGGCTCGGACGGCATGGAGCTGATCTCGGAAATCCGCACCATCTACGACAATTACGATTTCAAGACCGAGATCCTGACCGCTTCGGTGCGCACGGTGAACCACGTCAAGCAGGCCGCGCTGATCGGCGCCGATATCGTCACCGCGCCGCCGGCGACGTTGAAGGCGCTGGTCAACCACCCGCTGACCGACAAGGGCCTCGCCGCCTTCCTCGCCGACTGGGCCAAGACTGGCCAGAAGATCGGCTGAGGCTGCCTCTCGTCAGAGAACAAAAAGGCCGGGTGACCGGCCTTTTTCTGTGGATGGAAGCTCTGCGCGAGGCGTGCCGAGATTCAGGTCAGGCCGAGCCGAGAGCGGTGGTTTCCGAGAACCGGAGCGGAGCGTACTTGAAGTACGTGAGCACCGGAAGCGGAGGAAACCATCGTTCGCAGGCCGGCCTCACCTGAATATCGGCACGCCCCTCAGGCCTTCTTGCCATGCTTGGCTAGATCCTGCGCGATGGAAAGCCGCAGAAGGTCGGCCAGTTCGCGCGCGGCGCGGTTCTCGGCGTCGATCTGTGCCCGATAGGCCGCGAACTCCTGGCGCGGCCGGTCGAAGGACGAGGGGATCGAGCGCTTGCCGACGGCAATCACCGTGTTGGTCGCGGTGTCCCGGAGCACATAGTTGGCGGTCAGCGTGACCGTGCCGGCCGTCGGCTCGTCTTCCTGGGTCTGCACCTGCACGATGGCCGCCGATTCGACGAGCTCGGTGACGCCGAGATCGAGCGTGTAGGCCGGCGAGGCCGGCTCGCCCGAGCCTTGCCCGAAGGCGAAGATCAGATTGTTGCGCACCTGCTGCGCGTAGCGGGTGTTGACCGGCTTGATCGCGATCGAGGCGAGCTCGGCGGATGCGCTGAGCTGCGATCCGGGCGACAGCGGCTGGCTGGAATAGAGCGGCCTGACCGTGCAGGCCGAAACCAGCGCCAGCGCGGCGGCCATGCCGCAGACCGCCAGTCGGCCGCGCAGGCGGGACGCTTCTGACTTCACCGGATCAGGCAACGACATTGACGATCCTCTGCGGGACGATGATCACCTTGCGCGGAGCCTTACCTTCCAGTGCTTTTTGCACGAAGTCGAGAGCCAGCACCGCTTTTTCGACGGCACCTTGATCCGCATCGCGGGCAATTGTCAAATCCCCGCGCTTCTTGCCGTTGACCTGCACCGGCAGCACGATCTCGTTGTCGACGACCAGCACCGGATCGTAGACCGGCCACGGCCGTTCGGCGATCATCTCCGTGCCGCCCAGCGCCTCCCAGCATTCCTCCGCCAGATGCGGCATGACCGGCGCGATGATGTGCACCAGGATCTCCACCGCCTCGCGGCAGGCGCCCTTCAGCGCGGCGTCGGCCTTGCCTTCGGACACATCGTTGAGCGGCGCCGCCAGCGCATTGGCGAGCTCGTAAATGCGGGCGATCGCGCGGTTGAAGCCGAGCTTTTCGATGTCCTCGCCGACCGCCTTCAGGATCTTGTGCGCGGCCTTAGACACCGCGCCCGCCTCGCCATCCTTCGCCGCGGCGGGTTTCACGCCGGGCAGCTCATCGGCCGCGATCTGCACCAGGCGCCAGATGCGCTGCACGAAACGATGCGCCCCGGCCGCGCCCTCGTCGGTCCATTCGACGTCGCGCTCCGGCGGCGAATCCGACAGCATGAACCAGCGTGCCGTGTCGGCGCCGTAGCCGTCGGTGATCTCTTCCGGGCTCACCGTGTTCTTCTTCGACTTCGACATCTTCTCAAGCGCGCCGATCGTCGCCTCCTCGCCGGTCGCGATCTCGACGGCGCGTCGCTTGCCGCCGGCGTCCTCGATCCTGACCTCGCTTGGCGACAGCCAACGCCCGTTGTTGGACGGGCCGCCGACACGATAGGTCTCGTGCACCACCATGCCTTGCGTGAACAGGCCCTTGAACGGCTCGGCCAGATTGAGGTGACCGGTCTCGCGCATGGCGCGGGTGAAGAAGCGCGAATAAAGCAGATGCAGGATCGCGTGCTCGATGCCGCCGATATACTGGTCGACCGCCAGCCATTCGTTGGCCGCTTTCGGCTCGGTCGGCTCGTTGGCCCAGGGCGCGGTGAAGCGCGCAAAATACCAGGACGAATCGACGAAGGTGTCCATCGTGTCGGTCTCGCGCCGCGCATCGCGGCCGCATTGCGGGCATTTCACATGCCGCCAGGTCGGATGACGGTCGAGCGGGTTGCCCGGGCGGTCGAACTCGATGTCGTCGGGCAGCTTCACCGGCAGGTCGGCCTTCGGCACCGGCACGACGCCGCAGGCCTCGCAATGGATCATCGGAATCGGGCAGCCCCAGTAGCGCTGGCGCGAGATGCCCCAGTCGCGCAGGCGGAAATTCACCTTGCGCTCCGCCATCGGTCGGCCGCCGATTGTCTTTGCTTCGAGCAGCTTCGCCACTTCATTGAAGGCCTTTTCGGGTTTCATGCCGTTGAGGAAGCGCGAATTGATCATTACGCCGTCGTCGACATAGGCCTCCTCGATGATCTGGAAGGTCTTCGCGTCGGCGTCCTCCGGCATCACCACCGGGATCACCGGCAGGCCGTATTTATTGGCGAAATCGAGGTCGCGCTGGTCGCCCGACGGGCAGCCGAAAATGGCGCCGGTGCCGTATTCCATCAGCACGAAATTGGCGACATAGACCGGCAGCGTCCAGCTCTCGTCGAAGGGATGAACGACGCGGATGCCGGTGTCGAAGCCCTTCTTCTCGGCCGTCTCGAGCGCCGCCACCGAGGTGCCCATGTGACGGACCTCCTCGATGAATTTCGCCAGCTCGACATTGGTCTCGGCGGCCTTTTTCGCGAGCGGATGGTCGGCGGCGACCGCCATGAAGGAGGCACCGAAGATGGTGTCGGGCCGGGTCGTGTAGACTTCCAGCTCCTGGCTGTCGCCGACCGGCTTTGCCAGCGGCCAGCGGATCAGCAGGCCTTCCGAGCGGCCGATCCAGTTGTGCTGCATCAGCTTGACCTTTTCCGGCCACTCCTCGAGCAGGTTGAGCGAGTCCAGGAGGTCCTGTGCGAAGTCGGTGATCTTGAAGAACCACTGCGTCAGCTCGCGCTGCTCGACCAGCGCGCCCGAACGCCAGCCGCGGCCGTCGATGACCTGCTCGTTGGCAAGCACCGTCATGTCCTCCGGGTCCCAGTTGACCTTGGAGGATTTGCGCGTCACCAGCCCCTTCTCGACGAAGTCGAGGAACAGCATCTGCTGGCGATGATAGTAGTCGACGTCGCAGGTCGCGAACTCGCGCGCCCAATCGAGCGACAGGCCCATCATCTTGAGCTGCTCTCGCATGACCGCGATGTTTTCGTAGGTCCAGTCCTTGGGATGGACCTTGTTTTGCATGGCGGCGTTTTCGGCCGGCATGCCGAACGCGTCCCAGCCCATCGGATGCAGCACGTTGAAGCCCTTGGCGCGCTTGTAGCGCGCCACCACGTCGCCCATCGTGTAGTTGCGGGTGTGACCGATATGGATCTTGCCCGACGGATAGGGGAACATCTCGAGCACGTAGTATTTCGGCTTCGGGTCGTCGTTGCGGGCCTCGAACAGCTTCTTTTCGGCCCAGGCCTTCTGCCATTTGGGCTCTGAGGTGCGCGGATTGTAACGTTCGGTTGCCATCGGATGTTTTTCACTTAAAAGCAGGCACAGGGCGCCAGACACGGCGAGCGGCCGGGGAATGTCGTCGCGGTGTTCACCATGGATTGCCGGACCCGTCAACTGTGGCGAGCCGGCGCCGGCGTTAAAACTATAGGCAGGATGGTGGCATGACGAGCGCCGTAGAGCAGCTTCACGCGGTCAAGGCGAAGATCGCGGGCGCCGAGCGAGAGGCTAAGCGCGAGCCCGGCGCCGTCACGCTGGTGGCGGTCTCGAAGACCTTCGCGTCCGAGGATATCCGCCCGGTCATCGAGGCCGGCCAGCGCGTTTTCGGCGAGAACCGCGTGCAGGAAGCCCAGGGCAAATGGCCGGCGCTGAGGCAGGCATTTCCTGATATCGAGCTGCATCTGATCGGCCCGCTGCAGTCCAACAAAGCGAAGGAAGCCGTCGCGCTCTTCGATGTCATCGAGACCGTCGACCGCGAGAAGATCGCCGCTGAGCTTTCAAAAGAAATGGCCCGGCAGGGCCGGGCGCCAAAACTCTATGTCCAGGTCAACACCGGCTCCGAACCGCAAAAGGCCGGCATCGAGCCGCGCGAGGCGGTCGCCTTCGTCAAACGCTGCCGCGACGTGCATGGCCTCGCCATCGAAGGCCTGATGTGCATCCCGCCGGCCGATGAGAATCCCGGCCCGCATTTCGCGCTGCTGGACAAGCTCGCCCGCGAGGCCGGCGTCGCAAAGCTCTCAATGGGCATGTCCGGCGACTACGAGACGGCCATCGCCTTCGGGGCGACCAGCGTCAGGGTGGGATCGGCGATCTTCGGCAGTCGGTAGGTGCTGCGATCTGCTTGCATGACCTTTTCTAAAGCAGCTGATAAGAATGTCGGACTGTTTTGCCGAGCAGCGCTCATGGACTGGGACCTTCAGAAAGCAGGGAAGAACCTGCCGAAATTGATTAGGCAAGCGCGTGAAACAGGGCCGCAGACCATCACGCAACATGGGAAGCCCGTCGCCGTGGTATTAGCGGTGGCTGACTACGAAAGCTCATCGGCGCCAAGCCGTCACTTGCGGAATATCTTCTCTCCGGTCCTGAGTGGGACGACGAGTTCGCCGAGGAAGTCAATCGCAGACCTGAGACGATGATCAGAGACATCGATCTCTGATTCTCTCGATATGGGGGCCTTGAAACGAAACGGCCCGTTCCTATTTGCTTAGTGTCATTCAATCCTTCTCGGGGAATCCCACCATGCGCTACAACCAGCTTGGCAACACCGGCCTGTTCGTCTCCGAACTCTGTCTCGGCACCATGACCTTCGGCGCCGCGGGCGAGAATGCCCAATGGGGCCTGATCGCCAGCCTGGACCAGAAGGGCGTCAACGAGATCGTCGCCCGCTCGATCGCGGCCGGCGTCAATTTCTTCGACACGGCCGATGTCTATTCCTTCGGCCAGTCCGAGCAATTGCTGGGACAGTCGCTCAAGGATCTCGGCGTGAAACGTTCCGACGTCATCATCGCCACCAAGGTGCATGGCGCCATGGGTAACGGGCCGAACGAACGCGGCTCCTCGCGCGGCCACATCATGGATTCTGTCGACGGCAGCCTGAAGCGGCTGCAGCTCGACCATATCGACCTCTACCAGCTGCACGGCACCGACACGGTGACCCCGATCGACGAGACGCTGCGGGCGTTCGACGATCTCGTGGCCAGCGGCAAGGTGCGTTACGTCGGTGTCTCCAACTGGCAGGCTTGGCGCATCGCCAAGGCGCTGGGTCTTGCCGAGCGCAAGGGCTTTGCCCGCTTCGAGACCATCCAATCCTATTACTCGATCGCCGGCCGCGATCTCGAGCGCGAGATCGTGCCGCTGATCAATGAAGAGAAGCTCGGCCTGATGGTCTGGTCGCCAATGGCCGGCGGGCTGCTCTCTGGCAAATACGGCCCCGGCGCGCCGGGCAATGGCGAGGGCCGCCGCGCTTCCTTCAACTTCCCGCCGGTCAATGAGGACCGCGCCTGGGCGGCGGTTGCCGTCATGCGCGAGGTCGCGAAGAAGCACGACGTCAGCGTCGCCACGGTGGCACTGGGCTATGTTCTGGCAAAACCTTTCGTGATGAGCGTCATCATCGGCGCCAGCCGCATGGACCAGCTCGAGCAGAACCTCGCCGCGACGGGCTTGAAGCTCGACGCGGACGACCTCGCGAGGCTGGATGAGGTGAGCGCGCTGCCTGCCGAATATCCCGGCTGGATGCTGGAGCGGCAAGGCGCCGGCCGGCGTCCGGCGCCATTCGTGCCGAAGGCATAGTCCATCTTCCGGGTAAGTCGATTTCGGGAGCCGCGTGTCCGATGGATGCGCGGCTTTTCCATTTCAGATGCGCACTGTCTCTGCGAGAAAATCGAGAAAGGCGCGCACCCGGGCCGGCAGATGCTTGCCCTGGCCGACATAGACGGCATGCGTAAGCTCCACGTCGCCGGGGTTGAACTCCTCCAGCAGCGGCACCAGCCGCCCAGTGGCGATATCGGGCTCGACATGCCAGCGCGCCAGCCGCGCAATGCCGGCGCCGGCGAGCGTCGTCAGCCGCATCGCTTCGCCGTCGCTGACCGTCGAATTGCCGGCGATCGGAACCATGAGGGGCACGCCTTTGGCGTTCACGAACGGCATGCCGTCGATATGCCGCACGAAGCCGAAGGCGAGCAGATTGTGCCTGGCCAGGTCGGCCGGCATCCGCGGCGTGCCGCGCGCTTCGAGATAGGCGGGCGCGGCCACAACCACCATCCGGCTCTGGCCGAGCTTGCGCGCCACCAGCCGCGACTCGCGGAGCGGACCGGCGCGGATCGCGACGTCGGCGCGCTCCTCCATCAGGTCGATGACGCTGTCGGTCAGCACCGCCTCGACGGAGATTTCCGGGTAGCGTTCGAGAAAGCGCGGCAACAGCGGCATCAACCGGTGCTGGCCGAACGGCACATAGGAGTTGACCCTCAGTCTGCCGCGCGGCGCCGCGCCCGCCGCCGCTTCCCGTTCGGCCGCGTCGAGATCGGCAAGGATGCGTAGGCCGCTATCGTAAAAGGCGCTTCCCTCGGGCGTCAGCTGCAGCCGCCGTGTCGAGCGGCTTATCAGCCGCGCGCCAAGCCGCGCCTCGAGCCGCGCGATCAGCTTGCTCACCGCCGATGGCGTCATCCGTAATGCCCGCGCAGCGGCCGAGAAGCTGCCCGCCTCGACGACGCGAACAAACACTTCGATTTCGCCGGAACGGTTGATGTCGGCCCTTGCCATTCGTGAATCTATTTCACAGAAAATGTGCCTGATGCAAGGCTGGTTCACAGCTTGGCAGATCACGATCTTCTCCGTGCATGATCCCGGAAAGTGGAAACCGGTTTTCGGGAAAGATCATGCGCCAGCAAAGATCCGGGGCGCGGGATTGGCGTCCCGTTCCTGATCAACCGGACCGCAGCCATGCCTCTCGCTCTTTATGCCCTCACCGCCGGCGCCTTCGGCATCGGCGTCACCGAATTCGTCATCATGGGCCTGCTGCTCGACGTCAGCGCCGATCTCGGCGTCTCGATCTCGGCGGCGGGCCTGCTCATTTCCGGCTACGCGCTGGGCGTCGTCGTCGGCGCGCCGCTGCTTGGCGCGCTGACCGGCCGTCTGCCGCGCAAGACCCTGCTGCTTGCCCTGATGGTGGTCTTCACCGTCGGCAACCTCGCCTGCGCGCTGGCGCCCAACTACTGGACGCTGATGGCGGCACGTGTGCTCACCGCCTTCGCCCATGCTTCCTTCTTCGGCGTCGGCTCGGTCGTCGCCACGAGCCTGGTCGCGCCCAACAGGAAGGCCTCCGCCATCGCGCTGATGTTCACCGGCCTCACCGTCGCCAACATCCTCGGCGTGCCCTTCGGCACCTGGCTCGGCCAGGCCTATGGCTGGCGCTCCACCTTCCTCGCCGTCACCCTGGTCGGCGTCGTCGCCATTGCCGTGATCGCGCTGCTGGTGCCGCGCGACGAGCCCGCCGCGACGGACGTTGAGGAGAGCTCCGAAGGCACGCTGGCCGTGCTCGGCCGCCGGCCGGTGCTGCTTGGCCTTCTGACGACTGTGCTGAGCTGGGTCGGCGTCTTCGCCGCCTTCACCTATCTGGCGCCGATCCTTACCCGCGTCACCGGCTTTTCCGAGGGAGCCGTGTCGCCGATCCTGCTTGTCTTAGGCGGCGGGCTGGTCGCGGGCAATCTGCTCGGCGGACGCCTCGCCGACCGGCATCTGGTGCCGACGGTCGTCGGCACGCTGGTCGCGCTGTCGGCGGTGCTGTTCGTCATGACCGCCGCGATCCACCAGCCGATCGCGGCGGTCGCCGCCGTCGGCTTGCTGGGTGCCGCCGCCTTCGCCACCGTCGCGCCGCTGCAGATGTGGGTTCTGGAGAAGGCCAAGGGCGCCGGCCAGGGCCTGGCATCCTCCTTCAACATCGCCGCCTTCAATCTCGGCAACGCCATCGGCGCCTGGCTTGGCGGTTTCGTCATCGACCACGGTCCCGGTCTCGGCGCCGTCCCCCTCGTCGCCGGCCTCGTGCCGCTCGCCGCGCTCGGCGTCGTGCTCATGGCGCTGCGCCTCGAACGCGGCGGCGCGATCGGCAAGCCGGTCACCGCGCAGTGCTGAGCGCTAATCCTTTCGACATCCAATCAGGAGAAAAAAGATGGATTATCGACCTCTCGGCGCCTCCGGCCTGAAAGTGCCGGCCCTTTCCTTCGGCGCCGGAACTTTTGGTGGCTCCGGCCCGCTCTTCGGCCATTGGGGCAACAGCGACGCGAAGGAGGCGCGCCGGCTGGTCGACATCTGCCTGGAGGCAGGCGTCAACCTCTTCGACACGGCCGATGTCTATTCCAATGGCGCGTCGGAGGAGGTGCTTGGCGAGGCGATCAAGGGCCGCCGCGACGCGGTGCTGATCTCGACCAAGACATCCCTGCCGATGGGCGACGGCCCAGGCGACTGGGGCTCGTCGCGGTCGCGCCTGATCCGCTCCGTCGATGCGGCGCTGAAGCGCCTCGGCATGGACTACATCGACCTTTTGCAGCTTCATGCTTTCGACGCCTCGACGCCGGTCCAGGAGGTGCTGTCGGCGCTGGATGACCTCGTGCGCTCCGGCAAGCTACGCTATGTCGGCGTCTCCAATTTCTCCGGCTGGCAGGTGATGAAGTCGCTCGGCCTTGCCGACAGGCACGGCTACCCGCGCTACGTTGCGCATCAGGTCTATTACTCGCTGGTCGGGCGCGACTATGAATGGGAGCTGATGCCGCTCGGTCTCGACCAGGGCGTCGGCGCGCTGGTGTGGAGCCCGCTCGGCTGGGGCCGGCTCACCGGCAAGATCCGCCGCGGCCAGCCCTTGCCGGAAAAGAGCCGACTGCACGACACCGCCGCTTTCGGCCCGCCGGTCGAGGACGAGCATCTCTTCAAGGTGGTCGATGCGCTGGAAGCGGTCGCCGCCGAGACCGGCAAGACCGTGCCGCAGATCGCCATCAACTGGCTCTTGCGGCGCCCGACCGTATCGTCGGTGATCATCGGCGCGCGCAACGAGGAGCAGTTGCGGCAGAACCTCGGCGCCGTTGGCTGGACGCTGACGCCGGAGCAGATGAAGAGGCTGGATGAGGCAAGCGCGGTGACCGCGCCGTATCCCTATTTCCCCTATCGGCGCCAAGAGGGCTTTGCCCGGCTCAACCCGCCGGCGGCCTGACCCTTGGCGATTGCACTGGATGGCGGCGAGGCCGTTCAGTGCAATCGAAACTCCCCGTCCACCTTCCGCCACTCGTTCGGCGCGATCAGCTTCTGGTGCGTGTAGGTCACCGAATGCAGCGGGCCGTCGAGCTTGGTCTTCCAGAATTCGATGAAGCGGATCAGCACCGGGAATTCCGGCGCTATGTCATAGTCCTGCCAGACATAGCTTTGCAGCAAATGCGGGTGGTCGGGGTAGTGATAAAGGATCTTGGCGGTGGTCAGCCCGTATCCCCTGAGCATCAGATCCATTTCGGAATTGTCGCGCATTGCGTTGCCTTGGTTGATTCTCCTTCCTCCCAACGCTGAATTGTGCGCACGGTTGCTTAATTGTCTATGGATTTTTGCGAGGTTCTTCAAAATTTTTGTCGTTAAAACAGGAGGTTAGCAGCCGATTCGCGAGAGTGCTAATAGCTGGTTGAATTGCCCCTGCGTCATCCCGCCGCGCGAATCCAACGTCTAATATTGCCGTCACGGCGGAACTGTTAATAATGGCCGCGAATTCGCGGCCGCTTCGCCGCGATGCCGTCGGCATTTCAAGCTGGCGGAATGGTCCCGGAGGAAAGCTGAAAAATGTCCGATGTGCATGTTCACCGCGTCCAACCGGCGTGGAAGAAGAACGCGTTGATCGACAACGACACCTATCTCAAATGGTATGCCGACAGCGTGAAGAACCCGGACAAGTTCTGGGGCAAGCATGGCAAGCGCATCGACTGGTTCAAGCCTTTCACCAAGGTCAAGAACACCTCCTTCGACGGCAAGGTCTCGATCAAGTGGTTCGAGGACGGCCAGACCAACGTCTCCTACAATTGCATCGATCGGCACCTGAAGAAGCGCGGCGACCAGACCGCGATCATCTGGGAGGGCGACAACCCTTACGACGATCGCAAGATCACCTATAATGAGCTTTATGCGCATGTGTGCCGCTTCGCCAATGTGCTGAAGAAGCACGGCGTCAAGAAGGGCGACCGCGTCACCATCTACATGCCGATGATCCCGGAAGCGGCCTATGCGATGCTTGCCTGCACTCGGCTAGGCGCGATCCATTCGGTGGTCTTCGGCGGCTTCTCGCCGGACGCGCTCGCCGGCCGCATCGACGACTGCAAATCGACCATCGTGATCACCGCCGACGAGGGCCTGCGCGGCGGCAAGCCGATCCCGCTCAAGGACAACACCGACAAGGCGATCGAGATCGCCGCCAGGGCCGGCACCGAGGTCGGGAAGGTCGTGGTGGTCCGCCGCACCGGCGGCAAGACCGGCTGGGTGCCGGGGCGCGACGTCTGGTATCACGAGGAGGCTGCGACCGTTAAGGCCGACTGCAAGCCGGAGAACATGAAGGCGGAGGACCCGCTGTTCATCCTCTACACCTCCGGCTCGACCGGCAAGCCGAAGGGCGTGCTGCACACCACCGGTGGCTATCTCGTCTATGTCTCGATGACGCACCAATATGTCTTCGACTACCATGACGGCGACATCTACTGGTGCACCGCCGATGTCGGCTGGGTGACGGGCCACAGCTACATCGTCTACGGGCCTCTGGCCAACGGCGCCACGACGCTGATGTTCGAAGGCGTGCCGAACTATCCCTCGCAGTCGCGCTTCTGGGAAGTGATCGACAAGCACAAGGTCAACATCTTCTACACCGCGCCGACGGCGCTGCGCGCGCTGATGGGCGCCGGTGACGCCCATGTGAAGAAAACCTCGCGCAAGTCGCTGCGCGTGCTGGGCACGGTCGGCGAGCCGATCAACCCGGAGGCCTGGGAGTGGTATTTCAACGTCGTCGGCAACGCCAAGGTGCCGATCGTCGACACCTGGTGGCAGACCGAGACCGGCGGCATCATGATCACGCCGCTGCCGGGCGCCACCGACCTAAAGGCGGGTTCGGCCACGCGGCCCTTCTTCGGCGTCAAGCCGCAACTGGTCGACGGCGAAGGCAAGGTGCTGGAAGGCGCCACCGACGGCAATCTCTGCATCAGCGATTCCTGGCCCGGCCAGATGCGCACCGTCTATGGCGACCACGACCGTTTCGTGCAGACCTATTTCTCGACCTACAAGGGCAAGTACTTCACCGGCGACGGCTGCCGCCGCGACGCCGACGGCTATTACTGGATCACCGGCCGCGTCGACGACGTTATCAACGTTTCCGGACACCGCATGGGAACGGCCGAGGTGGAATCGGCGCTGGTCAGCCATGACAAGGTGTCGGAGGCCGCCGTCGTCGGCTACCCGCATGACATCAAGGGCCAGGGCATCTATTGCTACGTCACGCTGATGGCCGGCACCCAATCGAGCGAGGATTTGCGCAAGGAGCTGGTCGCGCATGTGCGCAAGGAGATTGGCGCCATCGCCACGCCCGACAAGATCCAGTTCGCGCCGGGCCTGCCGAAGACCCGTTCGGGCAAGATCATGCGGCGCATCCTGCGCAAGATCGCCGAGGACGATTTCGGCGCGCTCGGCGACACCTCGACCCTGGCCGATCCGGCCGTGGTCGACGACCTCGTCGCCAACCGGCAGAACAAGAAGAGCTGATGGCGGGCGAGCTCGGCACCGTCAGCCAGCTCTGGCGCTATCCGGCGAGCTCGCTCGCCGGCGAGCGGCTTGATGCCATCTCCGTCGGGCTGAAGACCGTCGACGGCGACCGGCTGTTCGGACTGGTCGATGCGTCCGACGGCGAGATCGCCAGGCCCGACCGCGAAACCAAATGGCACAAGGTGCCGCTGATCCGCACCCGGCTGAGCGAGGACCGGCGGCTGGAAGTGGCCCTGCCCGGCGGCGGCTGGCTGCCGGCGCCCGGCCCGGAAAGCGACCGCGCGGTATCGGCCTTTCTCGGCTTCGACGCCTCGATCCGGCCGTTCGGCGCGGAGAACGCCGCCCCTGACTATGCCGGCCCGCGGACCGAGGCCCGCTATGCCAAGGCGCCGATCCATCTGCTCACCACCGCCTCGCTGGCCAGGCTGAAGGCGCTTCACCCGGAGGGCACGCCCGATCCGCGCCGCTTCCGGCCCAACATCGTCGTCGACATGGAACCGGTCGAAGGCGCCTTTCCGGAGACGGAATGGATCGGCAGGAAGCTCGCGGTCGGCGATCTGCTGCTCACCGTGTCCGAACCCTGCCGCCGCTGCGGCTTCACCATCATCGCCCAGGACGGCTTCGACACCGACCCCGGCATCCTGCGCAACCTGGTGCGCCACAACGCCCACAATCTCGGCATCTATTGCACCGTCGACCGGCCGGCGCGGATCGAGATCGGCGCGCCGATGCGCTTTATGGACTGAAGCGGGCAGGGTCTATCGGTACAAATCCGCCCGTGTCGGCGGCAGACCGCTTGGCCCCCGCGTGCGCTTGGTGGCCACTGTCTGAAAGATCTGCGCCGAGCCGCGCTCGAAGGTAATCGAGCAACCCGTGAGATAGAGCAGCCACAGCCGCGCCTTGGGCTCGCCCACCTCGGCGACCGCC
Organism: Mesorhizobium sp. SOD10; assembly: GCA_000824805.1. Taxonomy (GTDB): domain Bacteria; phylum Pseudomonadota; class Alphaproteobacteria; order Rhizobiales; family Rhizobiaceae; genus Mesorhizobium. The sequence goes on along the minus strand of CCNA01000061.1, from coordinate 30,213 downwards.
TCGTCGAAGCGCGCATGCAGGCGCTCGGCCCACAGCCGGCAGGTTCGCGCATAATGCTCGCGCAGATTCTCCACGTCATACGCGAGGAAGCCGTGCGCCTCGAGATTGCCGAGCGTCATGCCGATCGTGTCGAGCTCGCCACCGGGGAAGATGTATTTGATCAGCGCCTTGTATTCGGGCCCCTTGCGCAGCGTCTTCCTGATGTCGCCCTTGCTGCGCCTGGTGATGGCGTGGTGCAGATAGATCCCGCCGGGCTTCAGCAAACGGTGCACGGCCGAGAAGTAGGCCGCGTGGTTGGCAAGGCCCAGATGCTCGAACATGCCGATCGACGAGATCTTGTCGAAAGCGCCGGAGAGTTCGGCATAGGATTTCAGCTCGATGGTGATGCGGTCCTCCAGCCCCTCGGCGCGGATGCGCTCGCGGGCAAGGTCGGTTTGGGCTTGCGACAGCGAGACGCCGTGACCGAAGACGCCGTAATGCTTTGCCGCATGGATGAGCATCGCGCCCCAGCCGCAGCCGATGTCGAGCAGCCTTTCGCCGGGCTTCAGCCTGAGCTTGCGGCAGATATGGTCGAGCTTGTCGACCTGCGCCTGATCGATGCCATTGGCGAAATCCTGAAAATAGCCGCAGCTATAGACCATGCGCTCGTCGAGAAAGAGCCGGTAAAAATCATTCGAAATGTCGTAATGGTGCTGGATCGCCTCCCTGTTCGATCCGCTGACGAAAGGCTTGCGGCCGGAAAGATCGCTGCGCGCCGTCATCTGCTTGCGCGAAAACAGCACCATTGGCAGGTCGCGCAGTATTGCCACCTTGGGGAGGGATTTGAGCCTCGTCTTGAGCTTGCCTTGTGAAGGCAGGGCATAGAAATCGAACAGCGTGCCGTCTTCGATATCGACCGTCTTGGAAATCCACATCTCCACCAGCGTCGAGAAGGTCGGCCGTCGGACCAGTTGCCAGACGATATCCTGGTCGTTGATGGCAAGCACCGGACCGCTGGCGGGTCCGATCCGCTCGCCGGTCCACAGCCTGACCGCGAAACCCGGCTTCAGCGTTTCGACGACCTTGCGTACGATCCGCGCAGCTCTGTCGGCGGCATCCATTCCCACCTCCCGCTATGTCGCATCCGCCCCCGAAGCCGCACTGTCGTCCACCGGCCTGTGGACGGCAATCCCGATCTGTTGCGCAAAAGCACCGCAAGCGCAGGTTTCCTGGCTCGAGGCATGAGCATTCCGTTGCGTCATCTTGTCTTTTGCGGCGACGCACCCCATCATCTGGGTGTGTTCAACGAACTGAAAGGAGGTGATCCGATGTCGAGTGATTTCGTTTTCCATAACGTGAGCTCTGCGGATTGCACTTCCGGGAAGCAGTCTTCCCGTTAAGGCGCGAGACGCGCGGCAGGTAGCCCGGAGGGGCTGCCGCCAGGAGCCGCGTCATGGACGGAAACACGGAAGGCCGCCGGCTTCGTCAAGAAGCGGCGGCCTTTTCCGTTTTGGGTCGGCACTGCAGATCAGCGGCTGATTGTGAGCTTCTCGATGTTGCGGCTGATTTCACCGAAGGCATGTGACAATTCGGCGCCGTTGGCGGCCTCGTAATAATGCTTGAGCGGCGAGGTGTCGTCAGTCGCGCAGTCCTTCAAGACGGACTTGGCCTGATCGCGTTCTGTCGCGGTCATCGCCGGATCGCTGAGATCGAAGCCGATGGTGAAGATCTCGATGCCGTCGCGCTTCATGTTATCGCAGATGTTTTGGGCATTGGCGCGCGACTTCTGACCTTGATCCTGTGACCGTGACGCGCCGCGTCCGCCGGCAAAGGCTGTGTTGAACTGGCCATCCGTCATCAGAATGGCGATCTTGGCCACCCTGTTCCGATCGAAGTTGGCGGGGCCGGCGCCCAAACGGGCGCTCGAGATTGCCGAGCGCCAGGCTGACGAGAGCATATAGTAGCCCCATTGCACGGCAATACCGCCTGCGGTCACGCCTGCGGCCTGAAAATGATCGATCGCCGTGAGCAGCTTGTCCTCGTCGGCAGTCAGCGGAACCAGGGCAGCCGTAGGGCATACCCTCATGCGGTAGTCGCGGTTGACCTTGGCCAGATATATTTTGCCCCGATTATCCCGGCGTTGCGTGTAAGGCCCGTCCAACGAATAGTCGGCGTAGCCATCCTTGTCCTTGCGCTCGGTTGCGCAATTGTCGGACACCGTTGCGGAAATCGACACGGCGGCATCGATCGGCGGCGGCACTTTCGGCCCCGTCTCGGTCTCGACAAAAACGGTGTCAGCGAGGCCGCCGGTGTTTACGGCTTCGGCGTAGGGGATGATCGACACGCGAATGCGCGGATTGCTTGGATCCCGATTCTGATCCAGGAGATCCTTTACCGTCTGTGACGCTGCGATCTTTAGGTCGCCGATCTTGTTGGTCTTGGCGCGCCTGTCGGGCGCCATCGAACCGGTGACGTCGAGCATCATCGCCACCTCGACCGTCTTGTCCGAATAAAGCGCGGTGGTCGAGGCGGTCACGCGGCGCATGTTGTCGGTGCTGAACAGCGGGAAGAAGAGACCGACATCGACATGCGCGTCCGCCTGTACGGTGTTGGCTGTCCTGTTGACCGTAAGCTTGTCCAGCACGACCTGATTGGTCCGCAGGATGCCGGCCGCGCTGTTGGCGTCGAGGAATGCCTGCACCGTCTTGTTGGCGTCGGCTTCGGTGATGACGCCAAGGGTGAGATCGCGGGCCGTCGAGGTCACAGCGGCGTCGACGACGCCCTGCAAGCTCGACCTCGCATTGTAGAGCTGCGAGATATTGACCGCGAATCCCACCCCCAGCGCGAGGACCGATGCGGCAGCTCCGAACAGAACCGCGAAATTGCCTCCGCGATTGCGGATAAAGCCGTCCACCCCACGAACGACGCCTCTGAACTGCCGCATCCCTCCCGCCTCCACTGTCTGCGGCGCTGCGCCGCTCGGCCAGGGCATTGCAGGAATTCGGCCAGACCCGGCGGACAGCCGCCGAAAGACGCTTAACAGGCAGTTAATCCATTGTTTTAGCTGGCTTTCGGTAAATTTATGGGTGAAGGGGAAGTAAACGAAAATGCGCTGGCGAGGTGACCTTCACGAAGCGCTTACCATGATCTCGAAAGCTGTCGCGGCCGTTCTCTCTTCGGCACAATCGACCTGTGCCGAAGCGGGTCAGCGTCCGCCATAAGCTGCGATGAAACAGCTGCAGCATAGGGTCTTTTGAGCGCAGCAAGCGCAGGAGGCGGTCCTTCGCAGGCCGGCCTTACCTGATATCAAACCAACCTAAGCCAGCATCTGCGCGCTGGCCGTCCGATTGACGCCATGGTGCGGAGGATTGAAGCGGTTGCCCTCCTGCTCATAGGTCCAGACCTTGAACAGCGTAAGCCGGTGCGGGCCGAAACTGTGCAGCAGCGGCACGTCGGTGGCGTCGCGGCCGCGCGCAATGACGACGCGGCCGATGCGGGGCCGGTTATGGCGCGGATCGAACGTGTACCACTTGCCGTCGAGGAAGACTTCCATCCAGGCCGAGAAGTCCATCGGCGCCGGGTCGGCCGGCACGCCGATATCGCCGAGATAGCCGTTCACGTAGCGCGCCGGGATGTTCATGCATCGGCAAAGCGCGATGGCCAGATGCGCGAAATCGCGGCACACCCCGACACGCTCTTCATGCGCCTGCGCCGCCGTGCGCGTGGCGCGCGCATAGCCGTAGCCGAAGGAGAGCCGGCTGTTGACGTAATCGACGATCGCCTGGACGCGCGCCCAGCCGGGCGGCAGCTGGCCGAAAAGCTGCCAAGCGGTGTTGCTGAGGTGGTCGGTCTCGCAATAGCGGCTGCCGAGCAGATAGACCAGCACATCGTCCGGCAATTCCGCGACCGGCGTTTCGCGCGCCAGCGTGTTGACTTCGTCGGTCTCGCCGCTGTCCTCGACTGCCGCGTCGTAGAGGATGCGGAAGTTGCCTGCCGGCGCCGTGAAACGACGGCAGACATTGCCGTGGCCGTCGCGATAGGTCCGGGTCGGCACCGAGGGCGAGGTCAGAACCCGCGTCTGCCGCTTGATATCGGCATGGCGATCGGGATGGATGTCGAGAAGCGAGATGATCGGCGTCACCGCCGCGCATTCAATGGCGATTTCATAGCCGAGCCGGATCAGCATCGCGTTCCCCCTAGGTGATTTTGGAAGACTGCCTGTTCAACGCCGCGAACCGGAGCTTGTTCCGGCGCCCAAGTCGAAATGGCAGTGTCTCGCCTTCTCAGGCGGTGCTGCCCGGTCTAAACTGGGTTTTGCGTTTCGCCCTCCCCGAAAACGATTCTCCAGGACATCCGATGTTTGCAGGCTCAAAGTTCGCCGCCTTCCTGTTCGACATGGACGGCACGGTGCTCAACTCGATCGCCGCGGCGGAACGCGTGTGGACGGCGTGGGCAAACCGGCATGGCCTCGATGTCGCAGCCTTCCTGCCGACGATCCATGGCAGGCGCGCGCGAGAGACGATCGCCGCGCTGAAACTCCCCGGCGTCGATCCGGTGGCGGAGGCGGATCTGCTGCTCAAGGCCGAAGCCGACGATCTCGAAGGCATCGTACCGATTCCCGGCGCCGTCGCCTTCCTGGAATCGCTGCCGCCGGAGCGCTGGGCGATCGTCACCTCGGCGCCGCGCGAACTAGCGCTGCTGCGCATCAAGGCGGCCGGCATTCCGGTTCCCGCCATGATGGTCACGGCCGAAGATGTCACCCATGGCAAGCCGGCGCCGGACTGCTTCCTGCTGGCGGCAAAGCGTCTCGGCGTCGAGGCGCGCGACTGCCTGGTCTTCGAGGACGCGCCGGCGGGCATCGCCGCGGGCGAGGCTTCCGGCGCGTCGGTCATGGTGATCAGCGCCACGCATGTCCATCCGCTCGTCACGCCGCATCCGATGATCCGTTCCTATGACGAAATCGGCATCGCGCTGGACGACAGTGGCTGGATTGCGCTCGCGCCCGAGCGTGCCGTTGCTTAAAAGTCGCTGGTCAGGCCCTTGACCTCCCAGTCGCCGTAGCGGCCGGGTTCCTTGCCGCCGCGGCCGCCGATCTCCTTCGGCAGACGGGCTTCGGCCTCGCGGTACGACCGGCGCCGCGCTTCGGCTTCGGCCAGCGCGCGCTGCGCTTCCGGCCTGAGTACCTTCTGCTGCTTCTCGGCCTCGCTGCTCGCTTCGGTTTTGCTTGGTTCTTCGGTCATGCGATAAGTCCTTGCCGATTGAAACACGGGCCGGTGTTTCCCATCATATAGCCATGACGCAATCAGGATCGACCCCCCAACGGATGAAACGATGAATACGCTTCGCACCGCCATGCTTCTTGCCGCGATGACGGCGCTGTTCATGGGCGTCGGCTATCTGATCGGCGGCTCGGGCGGCGTGGTCATCGCGCTTTTGATCGCCGCCGGCATGAACCTGTTCAGCTACTGGAACGCCGACAAGATGGTGCTGTCGATGAACCGCGCCATCGAGGTCGACGAGAAGAACGCGCCCGAATATTACGCGATCGTCCAGGCACTGGCCAAGCAGGCCGGCCTGCCAATGCCGAAGACCTATCTGATCGACAACCCGCAGCCCAACGCCTTCGCCACCGGCCGCAATCCGGAGAACGCCGCAGTGGCCGCGTCCACCGGCCTGCTCGAGCGGCTCTCCCATGAAGAGGTCGCGGCGGTGATGGCGCATGAGCTTGCCCATGTGCAGCATCGCGACACGCTGACCATGACGATCGTGGCGACGCTTGCCGGCGCCATCTCGATGCTCGGCAATTTCGCCTTCTTCCTCGGCGGCAGCCGGGAGAACAACAATCCGTTCGGTTTTGTCGGCGTGCTGGTGGCTATGCTGGTCGCGCCCTTCGCCGCCATGATCGTGCAGATGGCGGTGAGCCGCACGCGCGAATATGAGGCCGACCGGCGCGGCGCCGAGATCTGCGGCCACCCGCTATGGCTGGCCTCGGCGCTTAACAAGATCGCGCGCGGCGCCGAACAGATTCCCAATGAGGATGCCGAGCGCAATCCGGCGATGGCGCATCTTTTCATCATCAACCCCCTGCATGGCGAGCGCATGGACAATCTGTTCTCGACGCATCCGAGCACCGAGAACCGCATCGCGGCGCTGCAGGAGATGGCGCGCGCGATGGGCGGCACCGCGCCAGCCAATCGGCGTCAGGCTTCTCCGCCACCCGTCGAGCCAGAGGAGCTTCCGGCCGGTCCATGGGGCAAGCGGCCAGAGCCCGCGCCGCCTCCGCAGCCCAAACCCAACCCCTGGGGCCGTAACCCGACCGGACCGCGCAATGCCGGGCGCAGGGGCCCCTGGTCGTGACGCCGCCGAGGCGCGGGCATTCAGCCAATCCGCAACGCAAGGCCGGTGACGAGATAGCCGGCCTTGCCGCGCGCAAGGCGGCGGCGCGGCTGCTTGCCGCCGTCATCGATGCCCGCACGCCGCTCGATGGGTTGACCGACAACGAGCACGGCCACCCGCAATACAAGGCGCTGGACGGCCGCGACCGCGCGCTGGTGCGCGCCATCCTGGTGACCGCGCTGCGCCACCGCATGACCATTGCCGGGCTGCTGGCTAAGCGGCTGGAAAAGCCGCTGCCGGCCAACGCTACAGCGCTCTCGCATATCCTCAACGTCGCCGCCGCGCAGATCCTGTTTCTCGATGTTCCGGACAGCGCCGCCGTCGACCTTGCCGTCACCCACGCCAAATCCGATCCGCGCACCACGCGCTTCTCCGGCCTCGTGAACGGCGTGCTGCGTTCGCTGGCCCGCGCCAAGGACGTCGAGCTTGCCCCGGCGCTTGCCGCGACCAGCGAGGCGCCGCAATGGTTCGCCGAACGGCTGACCGCCGCTTACGGAGCCAACAAGGCGCGCGCTATCCTTGCGGCGCATCGGCACGAAGCGCCGGTCGATTTCACGGTCAAGGCCGATCCGGCGCTCTGGGCCGAGCGCCTGGGCGGCATCGTGCTGCCGACCGGCACGGTGCGTGTCGAGAAGCTTTCGGCAAACGTCACCGATCTGCCCGGTTTCGCCGACGGCGCCTGGTGGGTGCAGGATACCGCGGCAAGCTTGCCGGCGCGCCTGTTCGGCGACATCCGTGGCCAGGGCGTCGCGGACCTCTGCGCCGCGCCCGGCGGCAAGACGGCGCAGCTTATCCTGGCCGGCGCCAGCGTGACGGCCGTCGACAGCTCGAAGAACCGGCTGGCGCGGCTCAAGCAGAATCTCGACCGCCTCGGCCTGGCGGCCGAACTCGTCCAGACCGACCTGCTCGATTACCGGCCGGAGCAATTGTTCGACGCCGTGCTCCTCGACGCGCCCTGCTCCTCGACCGGCACGGTGCGCCGCCACCCCGACGTGCCCTGGACCAAGACCGTGGCGGATGTCGAAAAGCTCGCCGATCTCCAGCGCAAGCTCCTCGCTCACGCCGTTAAGCTCGTCAGGCCAGGCGGCCAGATCGTCTTTTCCAACTGCTCGCTCGATCCGCTGGAAGGCGAAGAACTCTACCGGTCCTTCCTCGCCGAAACATCGGCGGCGATCGACGATCCCGTTCGACCCGGCGAGTTTGCCGGCATCGATCCGTTCCTGACGCCGGAGGGGACGCTGCGCACCACGCCGGCCGACCTGGAACTGGGACCGCCTGGAATTTCAGGCCTGGACGGCTTCTTCGCCGCGCGGATGAAGCGGACGGCTTGACGCGTTATCTCATAAAATTTGCTGACTTTTTTAGGGATGGCACCGGCAAGACGGCGTGAAGTGTTTCACTTCGGCGAAATCCGCCTTCGCATAAGTTCTTGAATCACATAAGCTTGTGCTTGGGATATGGGGACACCAGGAGGGCTATTGGCACTTGTTGCCGGCAGCACGACGCGTCTTTGGACGCTTGTCGCGAGGGAGTTCTGGCGCAAAACGCGCCGGCGCCTCCGCGCCGGGCCGGTTTATCGCTGGCGCTATTCCGGCCGCACGCCCGAACGTGTCCTGATCGCCCCGCCTGACCTCCGGCTCGCCGATCCGCAGATCGCGCTGGAGATCTATTACGGCCGCTACCCGCTGTCCGGCCACCTGGTCGAGACCGGCGGCAAGTCGCCTTTCCAGCTCGATGTGCCCAATCGCGGCTGGCGGAAATCGCTGCACGGTTTTCGCTGGCTGCGCCATATGCGCGCCACCGGCACCGAGCTTGCCGCCGCCAATGCCAGAGCTCTCGTGACCGACTGGATCGCCATGCACGGCAACCAGATTTCGGGCATCGCCTGGGAGCCGGGAACGACCGCCAAGCGCGTCATCGCCTGGCTGCAGCATTCCTCGGTGGTGCTGCAAGGCGCCGAATTTCCCTTCTATCGCGCCTTCCTCAAATCGCTCGCCGTGCAGATCCGCTACCTGCGCTCGATGGCGCGGGAGATGCCGGATGGCGAGGACAGGCTGCGCGCCCGCATAGCGCTCGCCTTCGCAGCGCTGTCGCTGCCGGCGCCGGCCTCGGCGCTGCGCACTGCCACGCGCAATCTGGCCGAGGAACTCGACCGCCAGATCCTGCCCGACGGCGGCCACATCTCGCGCAACCCGATGGCGGTGCTGGAGCTGCTGGCAGATCTCCTGCCGCTGCGCCAGACCTACGCCAACCAGGCCGAGGCGCCGCCCCCGGCACTGATCGGCGCCATCGACCGCATGCTGCCGGCGCTGCGTTTCTTCCGCCACCAGGACGGCAGCCTCGCCCGCTTCAACGGCATGGGCGCCACCATCCACGACCGCATCGCCACCATCATGCGCCATGACGACACGGTCGGCGCGCCGCTGCTGCACGCGCCGCATTCCGGCTATGAGCGCCTGTCGATGGGCGGCGTGACGGTGATCGCCGACACCGGCCTGCCGCCGCCCATCGATGTCTCGAACACGGCACACGCCGGTTGCCTCGCTTTCGAGCTTTCGTCTGGACGCCAGCACTTCATCGTCAATGCCGGCATCGACACTTTCGGCGCGCCGGAATTCCGGCCGCTGGCCCGCGCCACCGCCGCGCATTCCACCGTCACCGTCAACGACACCTCGTCGGCGCGTTTCAGCCACTCGCTGCGCGTCAGCGACCTTTTGGGTTCGCCGCTGATCGGCGGCCCGCAGCACGTGCCTTGCAAGCGACTCGACCAGAAGGGCATGCATGGCTTCGTCGCCCGACACGACGGCTATGTCCAGCAATTCGGCCTCCTGCATGAGCGCGAGCTGAAGCTCGGCACGAACGGCAACGTGCTTGCCGGCCGCGACCGTTTCCTGCGCCCTGGCGGCGGAGCAATCCGCAACAATGGCCGCGACTTCGTCACGGTGCGCTTCCACCTCCACCCCGATATCAGCCTGCTGCAGGACGACCACGACCGCCTGACGCTCGCCGCCGCGCAAGGCGACTGCTGGGTTTTCACTTGCGCCGAAGTGGTGCCGGAGGTCGAGGAATCGATCTATTTCGCCGGTCTGGGGGGTCCGCGCCGCAGCCGGCAGATCGTGCTCGCCTTCAAGGCCTCCGAAATTGCCGAGGTCCACTGGCAGCTGACCCGCACCGTTATCGCCGGCCATCCCGAAAACAACTGAGTTCCGGACAAATCCGGCCGCGCGCCTGATCCAAGACTCATTTGATTTCCGGGGCTCATATGCTAGGGCCGGCCAACGTCCCTTCCAACAGCTCTGAAAGGCCGCCCGCATGGCCGTGCCCACAAAAAACATTCCGGCGCCGGATCTCGTTCCGGTGCGCCGCGCGCTGCTCTCCGTCTTCGACAAGACCGGCCTGATCGATTTCGCCAAAGCGCTCGCCGCTGCCGGCGTCGAGTTGGTGTCGACAGGCGGCACGGCAAAGGCCATCGCCGAGGCGGGCCTTGCGGTGCGCGACGTTTCCGACCTCACCGGCTTTCCCGAGATCATGGACGGGCGGGTGAAGACCTTGCATCCGTCGGTGCATGGCGCACTGCTCGGCATCCGCGACGATGCCGATCATGCCAAGGCCATGCACGACCATCACATCGAACCGATCGATCTCGTCGTCTGCAATCTCTACCCGTTCGAGGAGGTCCGCCGCTCCGGCGCGGGCTATGCCTCGATCGTCGAGAACATCGATATCGGCGGCCCGGCGATGATCCGCGCCTCGGCCAAGAACCACGCCTATGTCGCCATCGTCACCGACCCGGCCGACTATGCCTCCGTCGTCAACGCGCTGGAGATGAATCTCGGCTCGCTGTCGCTCGACTTCCGCAAGATGCTGGCCGCCAAGGCCTTTGCCCGCACCGCAACTTACGACGCGGCGATCTCCGGCTGGTTTGCCAAGGCGCTGGAGATCGAGCATCCGACATGGCGCGCTTTCGGCGGCGCCCTCGACCAGGTGATGCGCTATGGCGAGAACCCGCATCAGAACGCAGCGTTCTACCTCTCGGGCGACAGGCGGCCGGGCGTAGCGACGGCAAAGCAATTGCAAGGCAAGCAGCTCTCCTACAACAACATCAACGACACCGACGCCGCTTTCGAACTGGTCGGCGAGTTCGACCCCGCCCGATCGGCGGCGATCGCCATCATCAAGCACGCCAACCCCTGCGGCGTCGCCGAAGGCTCGTCGCTGAAGGCGGCCTACGCCAAGGCGCTGGCCTGCGATCCGGTCTCGGCCTTCGGCGGCATCGTCGCCATGAACCGCATCCTGGACGCAAACGCGGCGGAAGAGATCGTCAAGACCTTCACCGAGGTCATCATCGCGCCCGACGCGACCGACGAAGCAGCCGCGATCGTCGCGGCGAAGAAGAATTTGCGCCTGCTGGTGACCGGCGGCCTGCCCGATCCGCGCGCCGCCGGCACAATGGTGAAATCCGTCGCCGGCGGGCTGCTCGTGCAAAGCCGCGACAACGCCGTGGTCGACGATCTCGAGCTGAAGGTGGTGACGAAGCGCGCGCCGACGCCGGCCGAACTGGCCGACCTCAAATTCGCCTTTCGCGTCGCCAAGCACGTGAAGTCCAATGCCATCGTCTATGCCAGGGACGGGGCGACGGTCGGCATCGGCGCCGGCCAGATGAGCCGCGTCGATTCTTCGCGCATCGCCGCCCGCAAGGCGCTCGACGCAGCCGAAGCCGGCGGCCTCGCCGAACCGCTGACCAAGGGTTCGGTCGTCGCCTCGGACGCCTTCTTCCCCTTCGCCGACGGGTTATTGTCAGCGATCGAGGCCGGCGCCACGGCCGTCATCCAGCCCGGCGGATACCGCAGCAAGCGACCAGCGGAGTAGAATTATTGAAGCATCTCCTTCGGCTTGTCCGCCGGATAGGGCGTCCCCGCCAGGATCGCCATGCCGAGGCCGAGGAACAGGATGATCGCCGCCATGCCGAGCCGCGGCGAATCGCTCATGGTGGTGATGGTCGCCACCAGAAACGGCGCCAGGAAGCTGGTCGCCCGGCCGGCCAGCGCGTAGATGCCGAAATAGCGGCCCGACTCGGCGGCGGTGACGCTGCGCGCCATATAGGAGCGCGACGAGGCCTGCACCGGGCCGAAGGCAAGGCCGATCAGCAAGCCGTATAAGATGTAGGCTTTTTCGGCCGCCGTGCCGAACAGGCCGCCGGAATCGGCGGTCGACAGCGGAATCAGGCCGAGCAGCGTGAAGCCCGGGCCGGTCGAAACGACGCCGATGGTGGCGACCGACAGCATCACCAGCGCGATCATCACCACCGCCTTGGAGCCAAGCGCCGTATCGAGCCGCGCCGCGATCCAGCAGCCGAAGATGGCGACGATGTTGAGGATGATGCCGAACAGACCGATTTCGGTGATCGACCAATGGAACATGCCGGCCGCGAACGTGCCGCCGAGCGCGAGCAGCGCATTGACGCCGTCCTGATAGATCATGCGGGCCAGGAGGAAGCGCAGGATGCCGCTGCGCTGGCGCACTTCGGCAAGCGTCGACTTCAGTTCGGACAGGCCCTCGCGCACCGCCGGCCCGATCGGGATCCCCTTGGTGGCGTCGGGCGTGAAGAAGAACATCGGCAGGATGAACAGGAAATACCAGCCGGCCGACATCGGCCCGGTGAAACGCGCATCCTCGCCGAGTTTCGGATCGAGCCCGAACAACGGATCGAGGCCGATGATCGTCTTGCCGGTTTCGAGATTGCCGGCCAGGAACAGCACCACGAATATAAGCGCCACCATGCCGCCGAGATAGCCGAGCCCCCAGGCGACGTTGGAGATCCGGCCGATCTCTTCCTTCGGCACCAGGCGTGGCATCATGGAATCGTTGAACACCGTCGAGAATTCGGCCGCAACCGAAGCCAGCGAGAACAACAGCACGACCAGGAACAGGTTCGAGCCCGGCGCCGCGAACCACAAAAGCGTAAGGCTGATGATCTTGATCGCGGCGAAGAAGGCGATCCACGGCTTGCGCGGCCCGGTCTGGTCGGCGATCGAGCCGAGGACCGGCGACAGCACCGCTATGACCAGGCCCGCCGCGGCGATGCCGTAACCCCAGGCCGCCTGTCCGGCGGTCGGATCGCTCGCCATGCGCGAGACGAAATAGGGCCCGAAGATGAAGGTGGTGACGACGGTGAAGAAAGGCTGCGCCGCCCAGTCGAAGAACATCCAGCCCCAGATGCCGCGCCCCGATGCCCGCTGCACTGTCTCTACTGCCGCCATGCTTTCTCCCTTGGCATCGCTCGCGTCGGGCGCCATGTCTGCATGTTTTCAGGCAGCGATGCAAATGAACAAGCTTGGCGCCAATTCCTCGCCCCACGAAGTGGGCTAGGGGATGCACACATCTTCTGTGACTGGCGTGACTGATCAGGCCTCGACTTGGTTGCCACGTGGTTCCCCCAATCCGTCGCTGCTTCGCAGCGCCACCTTTCCCCCTCAGGAGGGAAAGGAAGGGAGTGTCGCTGGCCGAGCGTTGACGGCAAAAGCGTGGCGCCGTTCCTCTACCCCGTCGATCGGGGGAGAGAGGTGGCTCGGCGAAGCCGAGACGGAGTGGGGGTCGACCAGCGCTACATAAGACAATGCATGCGCCAGGCTGCCAGGCGCTATCGCCAAAGACCAGCCGCCTTTGGCGGGGGCGAGGAACCTAAGCCTATTCACATCCCCGTCAGGTCGCTCATCAGGCCGGACGCCACCGACAGCCGCGACACGGTGATGTCGCCGCCTTCGGTCAGCGCCTGCAGCCTTTCGCGGATGCGCGCGACGCGTTCGCCGCCGGCCTCCAGCCAGGCCGCGACCGGATCCGCTGCCGCGCCGTAACCGGTCAGCGCTGCCACCGCGATGCCGCGGCGCGCCACGCCGATCATGTCGGTCGCGCGCGACAGCGCCAGCTGGTCGTAATAGTCGGGCGGCACGATCGAGCGCGCCGCTTCCTCGACGCGCGGGATGCGGAAGGCGTCGCTGACGGCGAAGAAGGCCTTGGCCGCGCTGACGATGTCGGCATTGGCGGTGCGCGCGGTAAGCGCGATATCCGGGATCAGTTCCGCCACCTCGGTCAAAGCGAGCTGCCCGGCGAGCTTTTCCGGCGCGCCGCCCTTGGACAGGCCATGCTGTCGATCCTCGATGCGCTCGCGCGAGAAGGCCGGCAGCAGCGAGAGAAGCTTCGGCTCGAGCGCCTTGCGGGCTTCCTGCAATTCGGCGATGCGCTTTCCGAGCGGCGCCGAGCCCGCTTCGTTCTTCAGGTACCAGCCGCTGGTCACGAAAATGAGCCGGCTAACCGCTTGATAGAGATCGAGCTGGACCTGGCCGTCGATCTGGTTGTCGAGCGCGTCGATCTCCTTGTAGAGCGCAGGCAGCGCAAAGCCGTCGCGCACCACGGTGAAGATGCGTACGACATCGGCCGCCGTGCGTCCCGTCGATTCCTGCAGGCGGTTGACGAAGGACGGACCACCGCGATTGACGAGGTCGTTGGCGACGACCCGCGCAATGATCTCGCGCCGCAGCCTGTGGTCGCGGATCTCGCCGGCGAATTTCTTGGCCATGCGCTCCGGGAAATAGCCCATCAGGTCGCGGTCGAAATGCTGCTCGTCTGGCACGTCGCTGGCGACGATGTCGGAGAACAGCACGATCTTGGCATAGGCCAGCAGCACGCCGAGCTCGGCCCTGGTCAGCGGCTCGCCGCGCGCCTCGCGTTCGGCGAGCGCCGCCGGCGAAGGCAGCGTCTCGACCGCGCGGTCGAGCAGGCCGCGCGCTTCGAGCGCCGTCATGAAGCGCGCCTGATGCGCGATGTCGGCGAGCCCCCGCTTGCGCGCCAGCGACAGCGCCAGCGTCTGCTGGTAATTGTTGGAGAGCACCAGCGCGCTCACCTCATCGGTCATTTCGGCGAGCAGCTTGTTGCGCGCCGGCCGCGCCAGCGAGCCTTTGCGCATGGCGGAAGCCAGCGCGATCTTGATGTTGACTTCTACGTCGGAGCAGTTGACGCCGCCCGAATTGTCGATGGCGTCGGAGTTGCAGCGCCCGCCATTCATGCCGAATTCGATGCGCGCCCGCTGGGTGACGCCGAGATTGGCACCCTCGCCGATCACCTTGGCGCGAACGTCCAGCGCGGTGACGCGGATGGCGTCGTTGGCGCGGTCGCCGACATCCTGATTGCTTTCCCCGGAAGCCCGCACATAGGTGCCGATGCCGCCGAACCACAGAAGGTCCACCGGCGCCTTGAGGATGGCATTCATGATCTCGACCGGCGTCGCCGTGGTCTTGGACAGGCCGATCGCGGCCGCCGCCGCCTGCGGCAGGGTGATCGATTTCTGGCTGCGCGAGACGATAACGCCGCCTTCCGACAGCTTCGACTTGTCGTAGTCCTGCCAGGACGAGCGCGGCAGCGCGAACATGCGCTGGCGCTCGGCCATCGAGGCCGCCATATCCGGGTCGGGATCGATGAAGATGTCGCGATGGTCGAAGGCGGCGATCAGCCTGGTGGCCGGCGACAAGAGCATTCCATTGCCGAACACGTCGCCCGACATGTCGCCGACGCCGACCACGGTGAAGGGCGAGGTCTGGATGTCGCGGTTCATCTCGCGGAAATGGCGCTTCACCGCTTCCCAGGCGCCCTTGGCGGTGATGCCCATCTTCTTGTGGTCGTAGCCGGCCGAACCGCCGCTGGCGAAGGCGTCGTCCAACCAGAAGTGATGCTTCTCGGAAATCGCGTTGGCCGTGTCGGAGAAGGTTGCCGTGCCCTTGTCGGCGGCGACGACGAAATAGGGATCGTCCCTGTCGCGCCGCACCACGCCTGCAGGCGGGATGACGCCATCCACGCCGATATTGTCGGTGATCGACAAAAGGCTGGAGACGAAATTCTTGTAGGCCGAGGTGCCGGCTTCGAAGATGGCGTCGCGGCCGGCGCTCATCGGCAGCTTCTTGGGATAGAAGCCGCCCTTGGCGCCGACCGGCACGATGACGGCATTCTTGACCTGCTGCGCCTTGACCAGCCCCAGCACCTCGGTCCGGTAGTCCTGGGCGCGGTCCGACCAGCGCAGGCCGCCGCGCGCCACCGGACCGAAGCGCAGATGCACACCCTCGACCTCGGAGCCGTAGACGAAGATCTCGCGCCATGGCCTGGGCGCCGGCAGGCCTTCGACCGCCTGCGAGTCGAGCTTGATCGCCAGCGACTGCCCCTTCTCCTTCGTATCGGCTACGAAATGATTGGTTCGTAACGAGGCTTCGATCAGGTTGAGGTAGCGGCGGATGATGGTGTCGTCATCGATATTGGGCACCTCTTCCAACGCATCCTTGATCTTGGCCTTGAGGTGCTTGGCCGCGACCACGCCGTCGCCTTCCGCCGTCGGCCCGAGCCGGGCGACGAACAGTTCATGGAGGCCGCGCGCGATCTCGGGATAACGATTGAGCGCCGCCGCGATGAAATCCTGGCTCTGCGGGATGCCGGCCTGCTGCAGATAGCGGCCATAGGCGCGCAGGATCGTGATCTCGCCGGACCATAGGCCGGCCGTCTGCGCCAGGCCGTTATAGCCGTCATTGTCGACATCGCCGCGCCAGACCGACAGGAATGCATCCTCGAACAGCGCGCCGCCGTCGGAGAGGTCTATTCGCCCGCCGTAGCTGTTCTCCAATTCCATGTCGTGGATGAACACCCGATCGGCCGGGTCGTCGCCGACCTCGAAAGTGCGCTCGCTGATGACGCGGAAGCCGATATTTTCCAGCACCGGCACGCGCCGCGACAGGGCCACCGGACTGCCGAAATGGTAGATCTTCAAAGCCGCCTGGTGCGGCTTCTGGTCGGCATGGCGGTAATAATCGATGGCGATCGGATTGTCGGCGCTTATCTTCGCGATGCGTCCGGCGTCGGCAAGTGCCACGGCGGCCGAGAAGGTGTCGCGATAGCTTTCGGGAAAGCGCGCCGCGATCGCCTTCAGGGCCGGATCGCTCCCGGCCGCCTCCGCGGCTTCGGAGAGCGCGTCCTCCCACGTCCGCACGATGTCGCGGATCGCCGCTTCGATCGTCGACTGCTCGACCTTCGGCGTCTTGCCGCCGGAACGGCCGATGATGAAGTGCACGCGCGCCAGCCCGCCTTCCGGGAAGGCCGGGTAATAGGCCGACAGCCGGCCCTCGAACACGGTCTTGAGGTAGGTGCCGACCTTCTCGCGCACGACGCTGTCATAGCGGTCGCGCGGCACGAAGACGAGGATCGAGACGAAGCGGTCGAACTGATCGACGCGCACCAGGGCCCTGACACGCGGCCGCTCGATCAGCCCAAGAATGGCGCTGGCATGCTTGCGCAGGATGGGAACGGAAACCTGGAACAGCTCGTCGCGCGGATAGCTTTCCAGCACGTTGATCAGCGCCTTGCCCGAATGGTCGTTCGGACTGAAGCCGGACTTGGCGATGATCGTCTCCGCCTTCGAGCGCAGATAGGGGATCTTCATCACCGAGCGCGTGTAGGCGGTCGAGGTGAATAGGCCGACGATGCGCAGCTCGCCCGCCAGCGCGCCTTTCGACGTGTAGGTCTTGACGCCTATGTAATCGAGATAGATGCGCCGATGCACCGACGACTTGGCATTGGCTTTGGTGACGATCAGCGGCTCCGGCCCGTGCAGGAAGGCGCGGATCTCCGGCGTCGTCGTCACCGCTTCGGTGCCGCGCCTCAGCACCAGCACATCGGGATCCGACAGGATGCCCATGCCGGGTTTGTCCGCGCGCTCCAGATTGCCGCTTTCCTCGCCGCCGATATATTTGAACTCGCGCATGCCGAGGAAGGTGAAATTGTCGTCACGCAGCCATTCGAGGAAGGCGATCGCCTCGGCGACGCTTTTCTTGTCGAGCGGCACGGCCGAATAGCGGAATTCGGAAATCGCCTGGTCGAGGCGCGCGAGCATGCGCTTCCAATCGACGACGGCGGCGCGGACCTGCGAAAGCGTCTTGCGCAGCCGCTCGGTGAGGCTCTTCGCCTGCTCGGCGGTCAGTCGCGGGATATGCACATGGACGACGCTCAGCCGGTCGTGGCTGACATCCTCCTTGCCGCCATCGCCGAGAATCTCGACGACGCCGGCTTTGCCATGGCGGACGGTAACGATCGGATGGGTGACCAGCGTCGGCTCGCCGCTGGTTTCGGTGATTTCGCCAAGGATGGAATCGAACAGGAACGGCATGTTGTCGTTGACGACGGTGATGACCGTGACCGGCCGGCCGCCGCAGACAACGCCGGAATCCGCCTCGACGGCCACGACGCTTTCGCCCTTCCTGTGCTCGGCGACCGCTTGGGCGGCGAGCTCGCCGGCGCGCTCGAGGTCGGCCACGTCATAGGCCGCGATGTCCTCGGCGGGTGCCCGGGCCAGCAGATAGTCGACAAGCCTTGCGGGTTTTTCCTCTGCTTTCGCGGCCGCTTTCTTCGGCTTGGATTTAACGCTGGCCATGACGCTTAGTCCCTCCCGTCGTATGCTTTTGCGACTATGGTAGCCAGATGAGCGCTGTTTGGCGACAAAGGTTTGACGACGCTTTAAAAAATTCGAACCGACGCCATCGGCCTGCGAGGAGAAACCATATGACCGGCAAAATAACCGCTCTTGACCTTGTCCAGGCGGAGCTCAGCGATGCGACCAAGGCCTATTTCGACAAATGCCGGGAGAAGCTCGGCCTCGTGCCCAATGTGCTTCTGGCCTATGCTTTCGACGAGAAGAAGCTACGCGCCTTCACGGATATGTACAACGACCTGATGCTGGGCGAGTCCGGCCTGTCGAAGCTGGAGCGCGAGATGATCGCGGTGGTCGTCTCCTCGATCAACCACTGCTTCTATTGCCTGACCGCGCATGGCGCTGCGGTGCGCCAGCTGTCGGGCGAGCCGGCGCTGGGCGAGATGATGGTGATGAATTTCCGCGCGGCCGACCTGTCGGACCGCCAGCGCGCCATGCTCGAATTCGCGGTCAAGCTGACCGAGGAGCCGGCCAGGATCGTGGAAGCCGACCGCGCCGCCTTGCGCCAGGTCGGTTTCTCCGACCGCGACATCTGGGACATCGCCTCGACCGTCGCCTTCTTCAACATGTCGAACCGGGTTGCCGCCGCCGTGGATATGCGGCCGAACCCCGAATATCACGCCATGGCGCGGTAGAGGCTCCTGGCTTTACATTAGCAGTGGCGAATTTTTCATTGCCCGCCGCACCATTTGGTCCGATGATCAGGGTTGCGGCACGAGCCTCATATCCGGGATTTCGGCGCCGCATATCCAAGATTGCGGCGGAGCCGCATATCGGATCGCAGCATCGCTGCACATTGCAAGCGGCGTAGCCGCATGCCGGTTCGACGCCGCCGACAAGGGAGGAGAACATGGCGAAATTTCTCTATGTCTATCACGGCTCCGGCAAGATGCCGACCGATGACGCGGAACGCAAAGCGGCAATGGATGCCTGGACCGGCTGGTACGACAAGCTCGGCTCGGCCGTGGTCGACGGCGGCAATCCGGTCGGCATGTCGAAGACGGTGCTGCCGGGCGGCAGGATCGAGAACAATGGCGGCAGCAACCCGACCGCCGGCTATACCATCGTCGAAGCCAGGGACATCGACGACGCGGTCGCCAAGGCAAAGGATTGCCCGATCCTGATGGACCCCGCCTTCAGCGTCGAGATCGCGCCGATCATCGAAATGATGTGAGGCCGGCCGCTTAAAGCGTTTCACCGTTTCACGGAAACGGCGAAACGCTCTCTCTCTTTGTTTTGACGCAATTCCGGGCGGAAAACCGCTCACACTTTTCCTGGAATTGCTCTAGCGCGCGGCGATTGCTGCGGCGGCGCCCGCCATCGTCGTGGCGCTGACGCGGTTGGCGATCTTCATGGCGCGCTTGCTCTTGAGCAGCCGGCGCGCCTGCGAAGCGGCCAGCACCCAGGCGAGGTCGATGACGACCAGCACGACAGCCATGGTCAGCGTCAGCTCGACCCAGCCGATGACGCTGACCGAGGCAAGATCGATGATGGTCGGCAGCAATGCCAGATAGAACATCATGATCTTCGGGTTGCCGAGCGTCACCGCCATGCCGGCGAAGAACAGTTTCACGGCCGAATCCTCGCGCGGCATCTCGCCCTCTTTCGCCTCAACCGGCGCCGTCCACATCTTGAACGCCAGGTAGGCGAGATAGGCGACGCCCAGCCATTTCACGGCGACGAAAGCGTAGTGGAAGGTCTGCGCCACGACGGCCAGCCCGAACACCGCCAGCGACAGCCAGATGGCCTCGCCGATCCACATGGCCAGCAAGAACGGGAAGACGTCGCGGAACCCCTTCGAGATCACCCGCGCCACGAGGGCTGCGATCGACGGGCCGGGCGAGCCGGCGGCGACGAAGAGGGCGGCGGCGAAGATGAGCAGCGAGGCGAGATGCATGGGCGTTTCCTACAAGACAGAGAAGAGAAGATAGCCGATCGGATTAGATTTGACACGCCCAGCAGGCGCGATCGTTGTTCAAGGCGCCAGTAACTGCCAACGCCGGCGCTGCCCCCTCATCCGCCCTTCGGGCAACTTCTCCCCGTAAGCGGGGCGAAGGGACGCTTTCATGGCTGCTTTCGCCAATCGCCAGCGTTGCGGGAAAAGCGCCGGCGTCGCGGCCAGCTCTCTTCTCCCCGCTCGCGGGGAGAAGGTGCCGGCAGGCGGATGAGGGGCAGCGCCGACGCCGACAATTCCTGCTCTTGCCGTCCCCTTGAGCCTTCGCTAGAAGACCCGTCCCTTACCCATTTTCGAGCATCGCTTTGCCACAGTAACCGCCGGTCTCGCCAACTCCCCCGAATGCACCGCAGGCGCAGCCATGGCGCGTCTGCTCTATTTCACGTGTTCTTCAGGCGGCGGTTCGAGACCGGTTTGGCATTGCTGAGCCGCTGTCGTGCGCAGTTCCGCGCCGACCGCCTGGCACCACCAACACAGTCTTCGCCACGCCGTGCCTTTGGGGCATCTCGGATATCGCCGGCCTGACGGACTTCCCGACGGGAAGGGCCTGCCGGCATGTTTACTTTGCGTGTCCACTGGACGATCGCACCCGCAATCGCGCCTCGACCTCTCATCCACTGCAACCGCTGCGGCGGCGTCGGATCATACCGATGCAGCGAGAAATTCCGCATCAACGCCAATGGCAAACGCATTGACGCGTGGCTGATCTACCGCTGTGTCGACTGCGACAATTCCTGGAATTTCGCCATCCTGGAACGGCAAGCCCGCCGCGACATCGAGCCGGCGCTGCTTACGGCGCTCGAATGCAATGATCCGGCGCTCGCGCGCCGCTTTGCCTTCGATGCCGCCGCGCTGCGCAACAGAGCCGGGCGGGTCGAGGAATTTGCCGACGTCACGGTCGATAAGGCGCTGCTGGACGGCGAACCCGGACACGCGAGCGCGCTCCGGCTCGAGCTTCGGCTCGAGGGCGCGACGGCTTTGCGGCTGGACCGCTTGCTTGCCGGCGAGCTCGGCCTTTCGCGGTCGAGGCTTCGAGCCCTAGAGGACCGAAGGCGGCTGACCGTCGAACCGGATGGCGCCAGGACCTTGCGCAAGCCGGTGCGCGACGGCGTGGCGATCCATATCGATCTGGCCGGGGAGGCGGATCGCTGCGCTATCCTGTCGGCCGCGTGCCGCTGAAAGAAAAAAGAGGGAGCGGACGCTCCCTCTTTTTGAATCCTTCTCTGAAAAACCTACGCCGCGCCCATCACCTTGGC
This sequence comes from Mesorhizobium sp. SOD10, assembly GCA_000824805.1. Lineage (GTDB taxonomy): Bacteria > Pseudomonadota > Alphaproteobacteria > Rhizobiales > Rhizobiaceae > Mesorhizobium. The sequence goes on along the minus strand of CCNA01000061.1, from coordinate 9,110 downwards.
GGCCTTTTCAAAACGCTTGCGCTCGTTCGGGTCAAGATAGAGCTTGCGCAGACGAATGGTCTTCGGCGTCACCTCGACCAGCTCGTCGTCCTGGATCCAGGCCAGCGCCCGCTCCAGAGTCATCCGGATCGGCGGGGTCAGCTTCACCGCCTCGTCCTTGCCGGCGGCGCGGATGTTGGTGAGCTTCTTGCCCTTGAGCACGTTCACTTCGAGGTCGTTGTCTCTGGAGTGGATGCCGATGATCATGCCCTGATAGACCTTGACGCCCGGATCGATGATCATCGGGCCGCGGTCTTCCAGGTTCCACATGGCGTAGGCGACGGACTCGCCCTGCTCGTTGGAGATCAACACGCCGTTGGTGCGGCCGGGCAGCTCGCCCTTATAAGGCTCATAGGCGAAGAACAGCCGGTTCATCACCGCGGTGCCGCGCGTGTCGGTCAAAAGCTCCGACTGGTAGCCGATCAGGCCGCGCGTCGGCGCGTGGAAGACGAGGCGCTGGCGGTTGCCGCCGGACGGGCGCAGCTCGACCATCTCGGCCTTGCGCTCCGACATCTTCTGCACGACGACGCCGGCATGCTCCTCGTCGACGTCGATGACGACCTCTTCGACAGGCTCCAGCAGCTGGCCGTCATCGCCCTTCTGCATGACGACGCGCGGACGCGACACGGCGAGCTCGAAGCCCTCGCGGCGCATCGTCTCGATCAGCACCGCGAGCTGCAATTCGCCGCGGCCGGAGACGAAGAAGGAATCCTTTTCGGCCGATTCCTCGATCTTGAGCGCGACATTGCCTTCTGCCTCGCGCAGCAGGCGGTCGCGGATGACGCGGCTCGTCACCTTGTCGCCCTCGGTGCCGGCAAGCGGGCTGTCATTGACGAGGAAGGACATGGTCACGGTCGGCGGGTCGATCGGCTGCGCATGCAGCGGCTCGCTGACGGCTGGGTCGCAGAATGTGTCGGCGACGGTGCCCTTCGACAGACCGGCGATGGCCACGATGTCGCCCGCTTGCGCTTCCTCGATCGGCTGGCGCTCAAGGCCGCGGAAGGCGAGGATTTTCGAGATGCGGCCGGCCTCGATCTGCGTGCCGTCGTGATGCAGCACCTTGACTGCCTGATTGGGCTTCAGCGTGCCGGACTCGATGCGGCCGGTGATGATGCGGCCAAGGAAGGGATTGGCCTCCAGGATGGTACCGATCATGCGGAACGGGCCGGGATGGACGGTCGGCGCCGGCACATGCTTGACGACGAGGTCGAACAGCGGTGCGAGGCCCTGATCCTTCGGGCCTTCCGGATTTTCCGAGACCCAGCCGTCGCGACCCGAACCGTAGAGGATCGGGAAGTCGAGCTGCTCGTCGGTGGCGTCGAGCGCGGCGAAGAGGTCGAACACCTCGTTGACCACTTCGACATGGCGGGCGTCCGGACGGTCGATCTTGTTGATGACGACGATGGGACGCAGGCCCACTTTCAGCGCCTTGCCGACGACGAACTTGGTCTGCGGCATCGGGCCTTCGGCGGCGTCGACGAGCACGATTGCCGAATCCACCATCGACAGGATGCGCTCGACCTCGCCGCCGAAATCGGCGTGTCCGGGCGTGTCGACAATGTTGATGCGGGTGCCCTTCCAGTCGACCGAGGTCGCCTTGGCCAGGATGGTGATGCCGCGCTCTTTTTCGAGGTCGTTGGAATCCATGGCGCGCTCTGCGACGCGCTGGTTGTCGCGGAAGGCGCCGGACTGTTTCAGGAGCTGGTCGACCAGGGTGGTTTTGCCATGGTCGACATGCGCGATGATCGCGATATTGCGAAGGTTCATGTGTTTGGTCTCGGGAACGTTGCAGGCAGCAGGCTTAAAAAGCGCCGCCTTTTTCGGTTGCGCGGCTCATACAGGGTTTTTCGCAATTGCGAAAGGGGAGGCCCGTCCCCAAATAAATGGTCACTGATTCTTAAACGTCTTGGTGTGAAATGATTCTGTTAACCAAGGCGGAACCTTTGAGGGGCCGGGCAATTTCATGTTCATGACCGATCAGATGTCCAGATTGCGTCCGGTTTTCGCGTGGGCAGCGCTTGGCGTGCTGCTTGCGGCCGGCGTTGCGCAGTCGGCGACGGCTCTGCGAGAAAGCAGTTCCATCCAGCCGCCCGACGCCAGGACCGCGCAGCAGATGTTCGCCGACGCGCCTGACGGCGTCGACCCGATCGTCACTGGCCCGGTCAGCGCCGCCTTCAAGCAGCGGCAGAAGGACGCCAACTGCGACACCGCGGTCTGGCCGAACGTTCCCCGGGCTTGTTATCCGGACTAACGCCCTTCATCGCCTTTGACTTCTGAGCCGCCGCGATGCTTTCGCCTCACGGCGCAGACCTTGTAACTCTGGGCCTTCGGGTGTGTTGAGATTCAGGTCAGGCCGAGCCGAGGACGATGGCTTCCGAGAACCGGAGCGGAGCGTACGTTAAGTACGTGAGCACCGGAAGCGCAGGAAACCATCGTTCGCAGGCCAGCATCACTTGAATACAACGCAGCCTAAGCCGACCGCACCGGGTCGAGCGTCACCTTGTAAAGCTCGTTGTCATCGCGATCCATCAAGCGCACCGTCAGCTGCTCCGTGGCGCCGGAAATATCGACCAGCCCGAAAAACTGCAGCCCGGCCGACGGCGGCAGGTTCTGGCCCTGCTCGGCGGTCGGCGCCTTGATGAATTTCAGCTCCGGCCCGAAGGTCATGTCGAGATCGTTGGGGCCAAACGTGCCGGCATGGATCGGGCCGGAGACGAATTCCCAGAACGGGTTGAAATCCTGGAACTGCGCCTTGTCGGGGTTGTAGTAATGCGCTGCGGTGTAGTGCACGTCGGCGGTAAGCCACACCGTATTGGTGATGCCGGCATTCTTGATGAAGCGCAGCACATCGGCGAATTCGAGCTCGCGGCCCTTCGGCGCGCCATTGTCGTTGTTGCTGACGGCCTCGAAGCCAACCTTCTTCGCCGCGTCGTCCCAGACGACCAGGCTGAGCGGCATGTCGGCGGCGATGATCTTCCAGGTCGCCCTGGAATTGGCCAGCTCGCGCTTCAGCCATTTGGACTGCTCCTCGCCGATCATGCGCGACTTCGGCGTCAGTGTTTCGTCCAGATTAGGACCGTTGGGGCCGCGATAGGAGCGCATGTCGAGGAAGAACACGTCGAGCAGCGGCCCATGCGAGATCTTGCGGTAGACGCGGCCCGGCTCCGACGGCTCGTAGCGGATGGTGGTCATCTCATGGAAGGCGCGCGCCGCCCGGGCCGCCAGCACATGGATCGACTTCTCCTTGTAGCGGTTGTCGGCGGTCAGGTCCTTCGAGTCCGACCAGTTGTTCAGCACCTCGTGGTCGTCCCACTGGTAGAAGGTCGGGCAGATGGCGGAGAGGGCAAGCACATGCTTGTCCATCATGTTGTACTTCCACTGGTCGCGATACTCGTCCAGTGTCTCGGCGACCTTGCGCTTGCCGTCGATCATGACGACGTTCTTCCACTTGCCGCCGCCGGGCAGGTCGACCTCGTCCTTCAGCGCGCCGTCGGCATAGATCGTGTCGCCCGAATGCAGGAAGAAGTCCGGCGTGTGTTTGGCGATGGTCGAATAGGTCTTCATGCCGGTCTCGTCGATGCCCCAGCCCTGGCCGGCGGTGTCGCCCGACCATGCGAAGCGCACGTCGCGCTTCGACGAAGGCGCGGTGCGGAAGCGGCCGACGATCGGCTCGGAGACCGCATTGATGTCGGAAAGATCGACGGCAGTCATGCGGTAGAAGATGTCCTGGTCGGAGGCGAGGTCGGTGAGCAGCCGCTTCACCGTGTAGTCGCTGGCGGGCGACGTATCGATCGCAGCCAGCCGCGTGGCGTTGGCGAAGCTTTCGGTGGTCGACACTTCATACATCACGCGCGCCGGGCGATCGGTGCGGGTCCAGACCATGCCCGACGTGGCGTCGACGTCGCCGGACTGCACGCCGTGCGTGAAGGCCGGGCGCTGATTGGCACGGGAATAGTAAGGCAATGCCAGTCCGGAGGCGCCGACAAGGCCGAAGGCGCTTGCCGAGGTGACGAAAGCGCGGCGGGTAAGGGAAAGCTTGTTCATGGCGGTCTCCGGATGGCTTTGAACGGGACCGCCAAGCTCTCGCCTCAATGTTTCAGGCGCATACGGAACGGGAGAAGGGGAAGCGGCGCCTTAAGCCGCCTGCGGCTCCGGCTCGAATGCCGGCCTGTCGGTGTTGATCAGCAGAGAGATACAGGCCGCCGCGATGCCCGTCATGCCGGCGATCAGGAAGGCCAGTTCGTAATTGCCCTGCAGCTCGCGCATCGTGCCGCCGAAGGCGGCGGCCGCCGCCGCGCCCACCTGGTGGCCGGCGACGATCCAGCCGAACACGATCGGCCCGCTGCGGTCGCCGAACGCCTCGTTGGCGAGCCTGAGCGTCGGCGGCACGGTGGCGATCCAGTCGAGCCCGTAGAGCACGGCGAAGATGATCAGGCTGGTCGCAGAGAAGCCGGAATAAGGCAGGTAGATCAACGACAGGCCGCGCACGGCGTAATAGACGCCGAGCAGCTTACGCGGGTCGAAACGGTCGGTGAGCCAGCCGGACAGCGTCGTGCCGATCAGGTCGAAAATGCCCATCATCGACAACAGTCCGGCAGCCTGCACCTCGCCGATGCCCATGTCGCCGCAAAAGGCGATGAGATGGGTGCCGACGAGGCCGTTGGTGGTGAAGCCGCAGACGAAGAAGGTCGCGAACAGATACCAGAACACCCGTGTGCCAGCGGCGCGGCGCAGCGTGGTCAGCGTATGCGCCAGGAAATTGCCCTGCGATGCCGGCGACACCGGCGGAACGTCGTCGGCATCGGCGCCGTAGCGCACCTGGCCGATCGAGGAAGGGCGTTCCGGCACGAGCAGCAGAACAAGCGGGATCAGCGCGGCAGTGGCAAGCGCCACGGCGATCGCCACCGGCTTCCAGCCGCCGCTTTGGGCCAGCGAGGCGATGACCGGCAGGAACACCAGCATGCCGGTGGCGCTGGAGGCCGACATCAGGCCCATCATCAGGCCGCGATTGGTCTTAAACCAGCGGTTGACGATTGTTGCGCCGAGCACGCTCGCCACCGCGCCCGAACCGATGCCGGAAAACACGCCCCAGGTGATGAAGAGATGCCAGGGTTGCGTCATCGACAGGCTGAGCGCCGTCGATCCGGACATCACCGCCAGCGCGCCGAGCAGCGTGCGGCGCAGCCCGATCCGTTCCATCAGCGCCGCGGCGAACGGACCGGTGAGGCCATAGAGCAGGATGCCGATGCTGGCCGCCCAGGAGGTCACGTCGCGCCGCCAGCCGAAGCTTTCCTCCAGCGGAACCATGATCACCGAGGGGGCCGAGCGAAGCCCTGCCGCCATCAAAAGACAAAGAAAGATGACGGCAACCACCACGAAGGCGTAGCGCTGGCCAAACGGACGGGACTGGGCTATCATGTTACTGACCGGTACGTTGCAATGCGATAGCACCATACATGCGTACCGGTCAGTAACATTGTCAAGCGAGTTGTTTGCATGTCATCGGACAATAAAATTGAAGCGTCGTTGAGCGCCGCGCCCGCCCCCAAGGCGGCGGACAAGATCCTGGACGTGGCGCGCGACCTTTTTTATCGCGAGGGCATCCGGGCGATCGGCGTCGACGAGATCGTCAAGCGCGCCGGCGTCACCAAGCCGAGTCTCTACCGCAGCTTCCCGTCCAAGGACGAGCTTGCCGCCTCCTATCTGCGCAAATACGACCGCGAATTCTGGGAACGCTTCGACGAGGCCGTCGATTCGCATCCCGGCGATCCGCGCGCGCAGATCATCGCTTTCCTGACCCGCGTCGGCAAACGCACGCAAAAGCCCGACTATCGCGGCTGCGGCATGACCAACGCGGCGGTGGAATATCCCGAGCGCGGCCATCCCGCACGGGTGGTGAGCGAAAACAACAAGCAGGAATTGCGCCGGCGCCTGCGCGCCATGGCGGCGGCGATGGGCGCCGCCGATTCCGACACGCTGGGCGATGGCCTGCTGCTGCTGATCGAGGGCGCGTATATCAGCGGCCAGCTTTTCGGTCTGGGCGGCCCGGCGGCGGCGGTTGCCCGCAACGCCGACCTCTTGATCGAAGCCAGCTTGAAGAAATAGCAATTGAAGCTACGCTTCCGGCAACCTGAACGGAGTTGCCAACGATGCGTGCTCTCGTCATCCCGTTTGCCCTCGCCGGTTTCTGCCAGGCGGCCCAGGCCGGCGACATCTCCAGCGCCTATACCGATCTCGACTGGAAGAAGGATTGCGTGACCTATGCGCAGGCCGCGGAAGGCGACGGCGACTGGGCGAGCCTCGTCTGCTCCGGCTATCGCGGCTACCCGGTGCTGATCGGCTACGACGACGCACGCGAATCCGTCTATTATGGCTTTCCGTCCGACGACATGACCGCGGTCTGGGAGAGCTTCACCGCCTTCAACGGCTCCGGCCCGAAGGTGGAATGGCGCATCGAGACCAATGGCGATGTCGCCATTCCGTTCGCCGCCATCCATCGCCGCTCGGTCAGCAACCCGGAAGACGAGAAGAAATCGATCGAGGTGCTGGTCGTCGCCAAGGTGGCGCAGCCGGAAGAGCACCAAGGCTGCACGATCGGCCTGGTTCTAGCCACCGGCAACGCGCAGGCCAATGACCTGGCGCGCAAGCTTGCCGACGAGAAGGCGAAAACCTTCGCCTGCGGCAAGGACAAGCGCGAAGTGGTCGGCGACGTTCCGCCCTTCGGTCGCGTGGACAACTGACCGCTCCCGGTCAACCATTGGGCCAGGGCCGGATCGGGTTTCCCATTGGCCGGCGGGCCTAGTAAACCCTTCAGCGGTTGCAGCCGGTCTCGGGAGGTTCCGCTTGTCCAGTTCTGTCAGCGTCGCGAACGAGAACGGCGTGGTGGTGGTCACCATCGACAACCCGCCGGTCAATGCGCTGAGCTTTCATGTCCGCAAGCCGCTTTATGACGCGCTCGCCGCGCTGCGCGACGACCCTGCCGCGAGAGCGATTGTCATCGCCTGCGCCGGGCGCACCTTTGTCGCCGGCGCCGACATCACCGAATTCGGCAAGCCGATCGCGCAGCCGGAACTGCGCGCCATCGTCGCTTTACTAGAAACCATCGCCAAGCCGACCGTCGCCGCCATCCACGGCACGGCGCTGGGCGGTGGGCTGGAGCTGGCGCTCGGCTGCCATTTTCGCGTCGCGGATGCCGGTGCAAAACTCGGCCTGCCGGAAGTGAAGCTAGGCCTTTTGCCGGGCGGCGGCGGCACGGTACGTTTGCCGCGCTTGGTTGGCGCCCTGAAGGCGCTCGGCATGATCGTTTCCGGAACGCCGATTTCGGCCGGCGACGCAAAGACGGCCGGTCTTGCCGATGCGGTTGTTGACGGTAGTCTATTGGAGGAGGCCGTTCGTTTCGCCCGCGAAATGGCTGATCGGGGTGGCCCGTTCGTGCCGGTGCGTGACCGCGATGACCGCCTGGCCGAGACCGATCTTGCCGCTTTCGATGCCCAAGCCCCCGGTCTGGCCAAAAAAGCCCGCGGGCTGGAAGCCCCGCTTGCTTGCGCGGAGGCCGTGCGCAACGCGATCACCTTGCGTTTCGACGAGGCGCTTGCCGCCGAGCGGCGACTCTTCCAGAAACTCGTTTCCGGCGACCAGTCGCGCGCGCAGCGGCATCTGTTCTTCGCCGAGCGCGAGGCGGCGAAGGTGCCCGCCAAGGACCTGCAGAAGCGCCGGATCGAACGCGTCGGCATTATTGGCGCCGGCACGATGGGCGGCGGCATCGCCATGGCCTTCGCCAATGGCAGCCTCCCGGTGACTTTGCTCGAGACCAGCGAGGAGGCGCTGCGGCGCGGCCTGGCGACCATCGAGAAGCACTATGCCGTCTCGGTCAGCCGGGGCTCGTTGACGGAAGAGGCGAAGCAGCAGCGGCTCGGCCTGTTCAAGGGCAGCACCGACTATGCCGACCTCGCCGATTGCGATTTGATCGTCGAGGCCGTGTTCGAGGACATGGCGGCGAAGAAGGAGGTGTTCGGCAGGCTCGATGCAATCGCCAAAGCCGGCGCGATCCTCGCCACCAACACCTCCTATCTCGATGTGAACGAAATAGCCGCCTCGACCTCGCGTCCAGGTGAAGTGCTCGGCATGCATTTCTTTTCGCCGGCAAATGTCATGAAACTCCTTGAGATCGTTCGCGCCGAAAAGACGGCGCCCGAGGTGCTGGCAACTGTGACCGATCTCGCCCGGCGCATCGGCAAGGTGGCGGTCGTCGTCGGCGTCTGCCACGGCTTCGTCGGCAACCGCATGCTGGCCGCGCGAGGTTCAGAAAACGAGTTCCTCCTGCTGGAAGGCGCGACGCCGAGCCAGGTGGACAAGGCATTCACCGATTTCGGCTGGCCGATGGGACCGTTCCAAATGGGCGACCTTGCCGGACTCGACATCGGCTGGCGCAACCGCAAGGCGCGCGGCCAGACGGCGGTGATTGCCGATACGTTGTGCCAGCAGGGCCATTTCGGCCAGAAGACCGGGCGCGGCTGGTATCGTTACGAGAGCGGCTCGCGTGAGCCGGTTGCCGATCCGGAGGTCGAGGCGCTGATCCGTGCGAAGGCGGAGGAACTCGGGATCGCCCGGCGCGAGATCGGCGCCGACGAGATCATCGAGCGCACGCTCTATCCGCTGGTCAACGAAGGCGCGAAGATTCTCGAGGAAGGCATCGCCGCGCGCGCGTCCGACATCGATGTCGTCTGGGTCAACGGCTACGGCTTCCCGATCGGCAAAGGCGGGCCGATGTTCTGGGCAGCGCTTGAGGGCGGGCCCAGGATCGTCGAGCGGCTGGAGCATTGGCACCGGCAAACGGGACGGGCGATCTTCGAGCCGGCGCCGGCGTTGAGGCGGTTTGCCGAGACGGGATCGTGGGAGGGTGCCGGCGCCCGGTAATTTCGTCATTCCAGGGCGAAGCGAAGCGGAGACCCTGGAATCCATGCCGTTCCATCAGACAAGGAATGCCACGGTCCGAAACAAGGGACGGCGTGGCCGTTGCTCGTTCCGCACCGTCGCGGCTCTCGGACGTCACGGCATGGCAACTGTGTTCA
>CCNA01000060.1 GCA_000824805.1 Mesorhizobium sp. SOD10 | reverse complement strand
CGATCAGGAGTGTCGTGGTTTACTAGGTGAAGGTAGTTCGAATTCGCTTCATCGACCACGAGAAGTCGACGATCCATCGGATACGGAACTTCGGCGAGGATCTGTGGCGGTGTTTTCGGGACGACAAGCACGTTGAAATCGACCTGGAGGAGATCGACCGCGCGAAAGAAGAAATCACCTATCTCGTGCATGGCAGGTTCTTGAGGAGGAGCTTGAGCGAGGTGCGCCAACTGCTGAAGGTGCACTTCATGGAAAGTGAGGTGGTCATCGACACTGGGTCGACCTGACCGGAAAACATGGGAGGAATGGAATGGCAGAAAAACTGCATCACTCGATCGACAACGGCTTGCCGAAGGAGAGCGCGAGCTTTGCCGGCGGCACGCTGGTTTGCCTGTGCACCAGCAATCCGGTGAAGGTGAAGGTCAAGGGCCAGATCGCCCACAACCATGCCTGCGGCTGCACCAAGTGCTGGAAACCGGAAGGCGCCATCTTCTCGGTCGTGGCCGTCGCCGGCACCGGCGACGTCACCGTCACCGAGAATGGCGACAAGCTGAAGGTGGTCGATCCCTCGGCGCTGATCCAGCGCCATGCCTGCACGAGCTGCGGCGTCCATATGTACGGCCCCGTCGAGCGCGACCATCCCTTCAAGGGCCTGTCCTTCATCCATCCCGAGCGCTTCGAGGAGGACGGCTGGTCGCCGCCGGGCTTTGCCGCCTTCGTCTCCTCGATCATCGAATCCGGCGTCGACCCGAGCCGCATGGACGGCATACGCGGCCAGCTGAAGTCGATCGGACTCGAACCCTATGACTGCCTCAGCCCCGGCCTGATGGACTATATCGCCACCTGGACCGCCAAGAAGTCGGGAGCGCTTCCGGCCTGACAAATCCCGCGATTTCTGCCATGGGGCTGGCTGACACGCCGGCCCCATATTCATTTGGAAGCAACGATGCCCGCACCCGTTATCTACGTCGACGCCGATGCCTGTCCGGTCAAGGCCGAGGTCGAGAAGGTCGCGGAACGCCACGGCGTTATGGTCACCTTTGTCTCCAATGGCGGCCTGCGTCCGTCGCGCGATCCGATGATCCGCAACGTCGTCGTCTCCAAGGGCGCGGATGCAGCGGACGACTGGATCGTCGAGAACGCCAGGGCCAACGACATCGTGGTGACGGCCGACATCCCGCTGGCGGCGCGCACGGTGGCGCTTGGTGCGCATGTGCTGGGACCCACAGGCCGCCCCTTCACGCCGGAGACCATCGGCATGGCGGTGGCGATGCGCGATTTGAAGCAGCATCTGCGCGAGACCGGCGAAAGCCGAGGCTTCAACGCCTCCTTCACGCAGAAGGACAGGTCGCAGTTTCTCGGCGAACTCGACCGCATCTTGCGGCGTGCGCTCAAATCCGTCACACCGGACTGATCCAAAGTCTTCAGGGGCCTCGGGCCATGGGTGACGATCTCAAGACGCCGATGCATCGGCACATGCAGTTCGCCCTGGCCGCGGGCATCGGCATCGTCGCGCTGCTCGCTGCCTTGCTGCTGCGCTGGCCTCTGCCCTATTCTATCGGCGCCAATGTGTTCTTCGCCAGCTACATCGCCCTGGTGCTGGCCCTGATGCCGAGCCTTACCGGCCGCTATCTCAGCAAGAATGCGCGCACGACCGACCTGCCTGTGCTGGCGATCTTTGCCGTCACGCTCTTTGTCGTCGGCGCGGCCATCGTCTCGCTGTTTCTCCTCATCAACCGGAAGGATGCCGCGCATCCGATGCAGCTTGTCTTCGCGATGCTGTCGATCCCACTCGGCTGGTTCACCATCCACGCCATGGCGTCGCTTCACTATGCGCACGTCTATTGGCAAGATGGCGACGGGATCGACACGAACACCCAGAAGAAGATGCCGATCGGCGGGCTCGATTTTCCCGGCGGCAAAAGGCCGGAAGGCTGGGACTTCCTCTATTTCGCGACGGTGGTCGGCATGACGGCCCAGACCGCCGACACCGCGATCACGACCTCCCACATGCGCATGGTTGTGCTCGTTCATTCGATCCTGACCTTTTTCTTCAACACGGTGATCCTCGCGGCTGCGGTCAATCTCGCGGTCAGCCTGGGCTCTCCGTAATAAATCCGTGATCGCGTGAAACATTGGCTTGTGCGGCGACGTATTGAGGGGGAGACAATGACCTGAGGAGCCGCTCCCGATGCGGCCGGAGGCAAGATGGACACTGTTGCCAACAAGGAATCCGCCGCCGAGGCGGACGGCAAGGACACGACCCTCATCTATCGGCAATCGCGCTGGACGCGGTTGACGCACTGGATCTGGGCTTTCTCGCTGTTCTTCATGCTGCTTTCCGGCCTGCAGATCTTCAACGCACGGCCGCAGCTCTATATCGGCAAGCAATCCGGCTTCGAATTCAACAACACGATCCTCCAGATCGGCGCCGAAAACACCGCCAACGGTCCGCGCGGCTTCACTGAAATCTTCGGTCATCGCTTCGACACCACCGGCGTGCTCGGCTGGTCGGGTCCGCCGGGACGAGAAACGGCCCGCGCCTTTCCATCCTGGGCGACGATCCCGTCCTATTACGATCTCGGCACGGCCCGCGTCGTGCACTTCTTCTTCGCCTGGATCCTGACCACGACGCTGCTCGTCTGGCTGATTGCCGGCCTGGTCAACGGCCATATCCGCCGCGACCTCGCGCCTCGCATGTCGGACCTGCGCAAGCTGCCGCGCGACATCGTCGACCACGCGAAGCTGAAATTCCATCACACGAGGGAATACAACACGCTGCAGAAAATGGCTTATGGCGGCGTGCTCTTCGTGCTGCTGCCGCTGATGATCATCACCGGCCTCGCAATGTCGCCGAGCATGAATTCGGTGCTGCCCTGGCTGAACGAAATCCTCGGCGGCAGGCAGACGGCGCGTACAATTCACTTCAGCGTCATGGTGCTGCTCGTTCTTTTCTTCATCGTCCACATCCTGATGATCCTCGCCGCCGGCCCGATCAACGAGCTGCGCTCGATCATCACCGGCTGGTACCGCACCGACCCGCCCGCAAGACACAACCAGCCGACCGAGAGGAGCGTCTGACATGGCAAAATTCCAGATCAGTCGGCGAAAATTCCTCACCTCCGCCAGCCTTGGCCTGTCAGGCATCATGTTGTCGGGCTGCGACGCCTTCGACAGCGGTCTGGGCGTCGGCGATGGGCTGCGCAGCTTTCTCGAAAATGCCAACGGCCTGACCTGGCGCGCGCAGCGCCTGCTCGCCGGCCGGGACGCGCTGGCGCCGGAGTTCACCGAGGCGGACATCCGCCAGCCGCAGCGGCCAAACGGTGTGACCGCGCCCGACGACGACACCTACAAGGGTCTTCTGGCGAACAATTTCGCCGACTGGCGCCTGGTGGTCACCGGTCTTGTCGAGAAGCCGCTGTCGCTGACCCGCGAGCAGCTCCAGAACATGCCGAGCCGCACCCAGATCACCCGCCACGATTGCGTCGAAGGCTGGAGCTGCATTGCGAAATGGACCGGCACGCCGCTGTCGCTGGTGCTCGACCAGGCGGTGGTGAAACCTGAGGCGCGCTATGTCATGTTCCATTGCCTCGACACGATCGAGCAAAGCCTGTCGGGCGACATCAAATATTACGGCTCCATCGACCTGATCGACGCACGCCACCCGCAGACGATCCTGGCCTATGGCCTCAACGGCAAGCCGCTGCCGGTGGAGAACGGCGCGCCGCTGCGCGTCAGGGTCGAGCGCCAGCTCGGCTACAAGATGCCGAAATACCTCTACAAGATCGAGCTGGTCGACAGTTTCGCCAATGTCGGCGGCGGCCGCGGCGGCTATTGGGAAGACAATGGCTACGACTGGTATGGCGGGATTTGATGGCCCCTCGCCTGCAGGCGGAGCACGATCTGTCGTCAGCCGAGCTTGATGCCATCGAGGAGTGCCTCGACAACGACAACCGGCGTCTGACCGGCCGCGACGACGACCGTGCCCTCGTCTTTTCCCTGCGGGATGAGCAAGGGCACGCCGTCGGGATTGCCTCCGGTTATTCCTGAGCTCACGCTGATGTGGGTCGACGAGGCCTATCGCGGCTTTGGCCACGGCAGGAAGCTGCTCGACGCCTTCGTCGCGGAGGCCACCGCGCGCGGCTCGCTGCGGATATGGGTTTCGACCCACGACTTCCAGGCGCCGGGCTTGTACGAAAAGGCCGGCTTCGAACGTATGGCCGAATTGACCGGATGGCCCGAAGGCCATTCCAACATCATTCTCTGCAGGACTGTCGCCGCCTAAGCAACCTTCTCCAGCAGAGGTTTCAGCGCCGCATGGATTTCCGGCGAAGCCTGCCTGATCAGCGTCAGCAGCGCGCGCTCGTTATCGCGCAACGACCGCAGCCTGCCGCCCACGCGCTCGGCCAGCCATTCGGTCTCGTTGTCGTCGATCAACTCCGCGCGCTTTAGATGTCGCTGGGAGGTGACAAGGTGTCGCCGACGGGCTATGGATGGCGCGTCGGGGGCTCAGGCGACTGAGTCCCACCTGTTTGCGGGAGAGAGCAGCGCACGCTGTCGCCGAAGGGGAAATCGCCCGAAATCTCTCAGGCAAAAGAACCGTGGACGGGAAAGACAACTCTGGAAAGTCGGGAATCTTCCCGCGCCGAAGGTGTAAGCGCTGCCGACAGAGCTACGGGGCGCGAGTCTCTCAGGCTTCAGACAGAGGGGCACGACTAGGCCGCCGGTGGCGGTCGATTGCCGTGCGACTCTGGAGAAGACATGACAGGCGAAGACACCAAGCATCTACCCCTTGAGGATTTGCACCAGGCCGCCGGCGCGCGTTTCGGCGCCTTCGCCGGGTGGTCGATGCCGCTGACCTACCCGCCCGGCGTGATGAAGGAGCATCTTCACACGCGCGAGCACGCCGGCCTGTTCGACATCTCGCATATGAAGCTGTTCGAGGTCGCCGGTCCGGGAGCCACCACATTGTTGAACCGCGCCTGCCCGCTCGATGCCGGCGCGCTGGACATCTCGCAGTCCAAATATACCTTCTTCCTCAACGAGGCGGCAGGCATCATCGACGACCTGATTGTGACACGCCTCGGCGATGACCGGTTCATGGTTGTGGCCAATGCCGGCAACGCGGTGGAGGACGAGAAGCATCTGCGCGCGCTTTCCGCCGATTTCGATACCAGGGTCGAGCCGCTCGACCGCATCTTCCTGGCGATCCAGGGACCGGACGCCTGGGCAGCTTTGGCGCGGGCCGGCATCGAAACCGGCTCGCTGCTCTTCATGCATGGGATCGAGCCGCGGCAAAATTGGTTCATGAGCCGCTCCGGCTACACCGGCGAGGACGGTTTCGAGCTCGGCCTGCCGGAGAAGGACGCGCGTGATCTCTTTGCCAAACTCCTGGAAGACGAGCGCGTGCAGTGGATCGGCCTTGCCGCCCGCGACAGCCTGCGGCTCGAGGCCGGTCTTTGCCTGCATGGCCAGGACCTGACGCCGGAAATCGACCCGGCAAGCGCCGGATTGATGTGGGCGATTCCCAAGGAGGTTCGCGCCGCGGGCGGTTTCATCGGCGCCGATGCGCTGCGCTCGATCCTGGAGCGCGGCCCGTCGCAGAAACGCGTCGGCCTGAAGCCCGACGGCCGCCAGCCGGTTCGCGCCGGTGCGGCGCTGGTCGACGCCGACGGCAATCCGGCCGGCCATGTCACCTCCGGCGGCTTCGGCCCTTCTACAGGACACCCGGTCGCCATGGGTTACGTCAACGCCGTGCTGGCCAAGGCCGGCACGAAACTCTTCGCCGATGTCCGCGGGACAAAAATCCCGATCGACGTCACGCCCCTGCCCTTCACTCCACACCGCTACCGCAAAGGATGATTTCAGATGGCAAAGACCTATTTCACTGAAGACCATGAATGGCTCCGCGTCGACGGCGGCGTCGCCACAGTCGGTATCACCGACTACGCGCAGGAACAGCTCGGCGACCTCGTTTTCGTCGAGCTGCCGGAGATCGGCCGCAAGCTCGCCAAGGGCGATACGGCTGTGGTCGTCGAATCCGTCAAGGCGGCGTCGGACGTCTACGCGCCGGTCGACGGCGAGATCACCGAGGCCAACGCTTCGCTGTCGGCAGACCCCTCGCTGGTCAATTCGGCCGCGACCGGTGACGGTTGGCTCTGGAAGATGAAGCTTTCCGACGAAAGCCAGCTCGACAGCCTCATGGATGAGGCCGCCTACAAAGCCCATATCGGCTGATATCAGGACATAAAGACATGACCGCAGCGCTTACTCCCTTCTCGGCCCGCCATATCGGCCCGGGCGTCAACGATGTCAGAGCCATGCTTGCCGTGCTCGGCGTTCCGTCCGTCGAAACGCTGATCAGCCAGGCCGTGCCGAGATCGATCCGCCTCGACCAACCGCTCAACCTGCCCGCTCCGGCGAGCGAAGCGGAGGCGCTGGCCGAACTGTCTGCGATCATGGCGAACAATACGGTGCTGAAGAGCTTCATCGGCGCCGGCTATCATGGCGTCTTCGTGCCCCCGGTCATCCAACGCAACATGTTCGAGAACCCGGCCTGGTACACGGCCTACACGCCCTACCAGGCCGAGATCAGCCAGGGCCGGCTGGAAATGCTGTTCAACTTCCAGACCCTGGTCACCGAGCTCACCGGCCTGCCGGTGGCGTCCGCCTCGCTCCTCGATGAAGCCACAGCCGTCGCTGAAGCCGTCGGCATTGCGCTGCGCCACCATCGCGACAAGCGCACCAAGCTGGCGCTTGCGGGTGTGCCGCATCCGCAGACGCTGGATGTCGTACGCACCCGCGCCGAGCCTCTTGGCACCGAGGTCGACGGCGAGACCATCGACGACAACACCGCCGCCCTGCTCGTCTCCTGGCCGGACACCTTCGGTGTCTATGGCGATCACAAGGCGGCGATCGAGAAGGCCCGCGCCGCCGGCGCGCTGGTCGTTTTCATCGCCGATCCGCTGGCGCTCACGCTGACGGACGCCCCGGCGAAGCTCGGCGCCGACATCGCCGTCGGTTCGATGCAGCGCTTCGGCGTGCCGATGGGCTTTGGCGGCCCGCATGCCGCCTATTGCGCCGTGTCCGACAGGCTGACCCGTCTCATGCCCGGCCGTCTCGTCGGCCAGTCGACCGACACCAAGGGCCGGCCCGGCTACCGGCTGGCGCTGCAGACGCGCGAGCAGCACATCCGCCGCGACAAGGCCACCTCCAACATCTGCACGGCGCAGGCGCTGCTCGCCAACATGGCGACCGCTTACGCGATCTGGCACGGTCCGACCGGTCTGCAGGCGATTGCCCGGCAGATCCATGGGTTGGCCGACCGCCTCGCCTCCGGTCTGAAGGCCGCCGGCGTATCGGTGCTCGGCACGAGTCGCTTCGACACGGTGACGGCCGAAGTCAAGTGCAAGGCCGCGGCAATAGCCGCCGCCGCCGAGAAGACCGGCAGGCTGTTACGCGTCATAGATGCCGACCGCGTCAGTATCGCTTTCGACGAGACCTCGACGGAAGCCGATCTCGAGGCGATCGCCGGCCTCTTCGGCGCCAAGCCCGGTGCGGAAGGCGGCTCGATGCCCGGCAAGCCGCGCGGCAAGGAATTCCTCACCCAGCCAGTCTTCCACGACAACCATTCCGAAACCGAGATGATGCGCTTCCTGCGCCGGCTGGCCGACAAGGATCTGGCGCTCGACCGCG
This sequence comes from Mesorhizobium sp. SOD10, assembly GCA_000824805.1. Lineage (GTDB taxonomy): Bacteria > Pseudomonadota > Alphaproteobacteria > Rhizobiales > Rhizobiaceae > Mesorhizobium. Next base: position 337,841 of record CCNA01000060.1, on the reverse strand, counting down.
CCATGATCCCGCTCGGCTCCTGCACCATGAAGCTCAATGCCGCCGCCGAGATGATGCCGGTGAGCTGGCCGAGCGTCGCGAACCTGCATCCCTTCGCGCCGGCCGGCCATTCGGCGGGCTATCGCAAGATGGCCGCCGATCTGGAGGTCTGGCTGTCGGAGATCACCGGCTTCGACGCGGTCAGCCTGCAGCCCAACGCCGGCAGCCAGGGCGAATATGCCGGCCTGCTCGCCATCCGCGCCTATCACCGCGCGCGCGGCGAAGGCCACCGCACGGTTTGCCTGATCCCGTCTTCCGCGCACGGCACCAATCCGGCAAGCGCGGCGATGGCGGGAATGAACGTCGTCGTCGTGAGCTGCGCCGAGGACGGCAGCATTGACATGGACGACCTGCGCGCCAAGGCCAATGAGCATTCCAAGAACCTTGCGGCGCTGATGTTCACCTATCCTTCGACGCACGGCGTCTACGAGGAAGGCGCCAGGCATCTCTGCGCCCTGATCCACGAGCATGGCGGCCAGGTCTATTTCGACGGCGCCAACCTGAACGCCCTGGTCGGCCTCGCCCGCCCCGGCGACATCGGCGCCGACGTCTGCCATATAAACCTGCATAAGACCTTCTGCATTCCGCATGGCGGTGGCGGCCCGGGCGTCGGCCCGATCGGCGTCAGGGCGCATCTGAAACCCTATCTGCCGGGCCACGTCACCGAGGCTTCGGCGCATGCCGTGGCGGCGGCGCCTTTCGGCAGCGCTTCCATCCTGCCGATCACCTGGATGTATATCCGCATGATGGGCGGCTCAGGCCTGAAGCAGGCGACCGAGACGGCGATCGTTTCGGCCAACTATGTGGCGACGCGGCTCGCACCGTATTACCCGCTGCTTTACAAGGGCCGGAGCGACCGCATCGCGCATGAGTGCATCCTCGACACCCGTGTGCTCAAGGAGAGCGCCGGCATCAGCGTCGACGATATCGCCAAGCGCCTGATCGACTACGGCTTCCATGCGCCGACCATGTCGTTCCCGGTTGCCGGCACGCTGATGGTCGAGCCCACCGAGTCCGAGCCCAAGCGTGAGCTCGACCGCTTCTGCGAGGCGATGATCGCTATCGCCGGCGAGGCGGCGAAAGTGGCAAAGGGCGAGTGGCCGTCCAACGACAACCCGTTGGTCAACGCCCCCCACACCGCGGCGGAAGCGCTTGCCGGAGAGTGGAAGCATCCCTATTCGCGGTTGGAGGCGGCCTATCCGGCGGGCGACGCCGATCTGGCGGCGAAATACTGGCCGCCGGTGTCGCGCATCGACAATGTCGCCGGCGACCGCAACCTGGTCTGCTCCTGCCCACCGCTGTCGGAATATCTCGGCGCCGCGGAGTAGCCGCCGAGGTTCTGTTCAGGCGGTTTTCAGGGCCGGCCCGGCTTCGGGCTGGCCCGCTCTGCTCTGGGCGATGACGCGGTTGCGCCCGGCGCGCTTGGCCGCGTAGAGCGCGGCATCGGCCTCGGCCAGCACCTCGTCTAGTGTCCGGCCCTCGGCGGCGCCGAAACCCATGCCTCCGCTGACGCTGCTGCGCAGCGGGCCGCGATGGGTCGCAACGATTTCGGTGCCGAAAGCGACGCCGATCCGGCTTGCCATGTCATGCGCCTTTTCCGGAGTTACGCGCGACATGACGAGCGCGAATTCCTCGCCGCCCAACCGGAAGGCGTCGACGCCGGTCCTGCCGTATTTCCTGATCACCGCCGCGAAACGGCACAGCACCTGGTCGCCCACGGGATGGCCGAAGACGTCGTTGGTCGTCTTGAAATGGTCGAGATCGAACATCGCGATCGCCATGAACGGACCGAAGCTGCGGTCGCCGTAAAGCGCGCCCAGCGCCCTGCGGTTCATCAGGCCGGTCAAGGGATCGGTCATCGTCTCGGCCTTGAGCTCGATCTGCGCCTGCAGATGGTGCAGCGAAAGCGTGAGCGCGCCGAGGCCGGTCATGCAGGCGACCGCGACGACGGAGTTCAGCCGCTCGGCCCAGTTGTCGGGCGCCGCGCCAAGTGCCCATTGCCCATGGGCGAGCAGCGTCAGGCCGCACAGCGCGAAGGACACGCCGCAGGCGCCGCTCAGGAACGAGACGACAAGCAGGATCCGCCGGTCGTGATCGCCCTTCACCCAGAACATCGCACCGATCGCGGCGAGCAGCGCCGTCACTACCGCGTAGGTGATCTGGAAGCCGACACCGTCGAAACCGAGATATGTGAAAGCGGCGCAGACGGCCATGGCCGCAAGTGTCGGCAGGACGGCGCGGCGGTAGGCGCGAAAGCCGAGATACTGCATGGCCGACAGGCAGATGAGGAGGAAGCCGAAGCTGAGCAGCGCAAGCACGATCTGGCAAAGCCAGGGGCTGGCGTCCTTGGTGTAGCGCCAGAACAGGACGACATGGGCAACCAGCACGAGTATGCCGCAAGCAACCGTGGGCATGAAACGGGCCTGGGGCGCGGTGAACCAGATCGCAAACAGGGTGATGCTGAGGCATGCGCCCGACAGCGCCGCCGCGAGCAGGAGCGAGCTGAAATCCAACATCGGTGAAGAACTGCCTCTCGGGGAGTCTCGTCGCTTCTCAATGTAGATTGCCGGCGGCCTGCGCAAACCGTTTTCGGCCGGCGCCCGCCGCTACCTCGGCACAGGGTTTACAAAGCGTCGACATGCCGGGCGAAATGGCGGCGCCGGTCCCTTGGAGGCGGCGGGCGTGAAGGCGGATCAGCTCCTGTCGAGCAGCGCAAGATTGGCATTGACCACGGTCTGGTCGGCCATGCCGGCCTTGGCTTCGAGCAGCAGCGCGCGCGCCTTTTTCTTGTTGCCGCGCAGAAGCTGCGAATAGCCCATATTGTTGACGATCTGCGGCTTGCGCCCGGCGACCTTCAAGAGCTGCGCGTAAGCGCGGTCGGCGAAGTCGAAGCGGCCGAGCTCGTCATAGGATGCGGCGAGCCCCATCCAGGCCTCGGCATTGTCGGATTTGAGTTCGACCGCCTTGCGGAAATGCTGTTCGGCAAGACCGAAATTCGCCTCGCGGAACTGCGCCTTGCCCTCGACAAGGTCGTTGGCGCTGACATCCTTCGCCACCGGCTGGATCGCCGTGGTCTTGGTCGTGTCGACATTGTTGTTCGTTGTGCAGCCGGTGATTATCAAGACGGCTGCCAACGCCGCCGCTGCCTTGGGAAGTCTCTGACGCATGCCCCTGCCCCATCGCCCGATTTGCCGGGTCGTTCTTCAGGAAAAACCATACAGGACAGCGATTAAGCTTCGGTGCCGAAATGCAGCTAAATTTCGGTTGCTTGCAAAGGATGCGTTAACCAGCGCCCAGCGACCGCGAGGTGGCTGAGGTGCATTGAGATTCAGGTCAGGCCGAGCCGAGAATGGCGGGTTCCGAGAACCGGAGCGGAGCGTACTTGAAGTACGTGAGCACCGGAAGCGCAGGAAGCCGCCATTCGCAGGCCGGCCTCACCTGAATCTCAACGTACCTCAGTGGTGCGCGGTCAGCTTCACGATAATCGGAATAATGGCGATCATCAGAACCACCGGGAGGATGCAGACCGTCACCGGAACCGACATCTTGGCCGGCAGGGCATGCGCCTTCTCCTCGGCCATGGACATGCGCTTGTGCCGCATTTCATCGGAAAAGACGCGCAGCGAACCCGACAGGCTGGTGCCGAGTTCCTTGGACTGCTGCAAGAGCGTGGCGAAGGAGCGCACCTCGTCAAGGCTGAGGCGGTCGGCAAGCGCCTTCAGCGCGTCGTCGAGGCTGCGCCCGGCCCGCAATTCCAGCGACACCAGGATCAGGTTCTGGCTGAGCGACGGATAGGTCCTGGCAAGCTCCTTGGAGACCCGCTCGATGCCGGCCTCCATGCTCATGCCGGCATCGGAGCAGACGATCATCAGGTCCATGAAATCGGGAAAGCCGTTGCGGTATTCGCGCATCTTCTCCCGAACCTTCTGCGTCAGCACCAGGCCCGGCAGGAAATAGCCGCCTGCTGCCGACAGGATGATGAAGGTCCAGCGGCTGGTCATGGTCGACTCGGCGCTGGCCGCCCAGTGATTGATCAGGAAAGCGCCGAGCGCCGCCCCGACCAACGTGAGGAAACGGATGAGGAAGAACATGCCGACGGCGCGCGGCTCCATATAGCCGGCCTGGATGAGTTTCATGCGCAGCCGCGCGACATTTTCCGGATCGCTCTTGGCATAGAACTCCTGCGCCCGTTTCACCGCCTTCTCGCGTACGGCACTGGCGTTTCTCTTGGGCGCGGGATCGGCCTGCTCGGCCGGCTGCGCTACCTCTACCTTCAGCCGACGCTTGACCTCGCCGCGATCGCCCTTGGCAAGCACCAGCGGCCAGGCGACGGCGCCACCGCCCAGCACAAGCAAAAGCACGGCGACCGGCATCAGCGAGGTCGGCGCGAGCGAGGCGAGGAAGCGGATGACGTCTTCCATCTCAGAACCTGAAATTCGACATCTTGAACATGATGGCGTTGCCGAGCAGCAACCAGATGATGGAGCCGCCCAGCATGTACCAGGTCTTCGGCACGTCCCAGACATCCTGGTAGAACTGCGGCATCAGTACCATGATGGCAGTGAACAGAAGCACCGGCACCGCGGTCAGAATGTAAGCCGACATGCGCCCTTCCGTCGAAATGGCGCGCACCTTGCGGCGCAGCTTGCCGCGGTCGCGGATCGTCGCCGACAGTCCGTCAAGGATCTCGCGCAGATTGCCGCCCGAACTGCTCTGGATCGACACCGCCGTGACGAACAGCGGCAGATCCTCATGGCCCACCCGGTCGAAAAGATTGTTCAGCGCCGAGACCAGGTCGGATCCGTAGGTCACCTCGTCGGCGACGACGCCGAACTCGGTGCCTATCGGATCGGCCATTTCGCGCGCCACCATGGCAATCGCCACCGGCACTGGATGGCCGGCTTTCAGGCCGCGCGTGATGAGCTCCAGCGCCTCGGGCAATTGCATGCCGAACCGCTTGTGCCGTCGCTTGCGCATGAAGCGCATGACCATCACCGGCAGCGCCGGCGTCAGCACGACGAACAGGATGAGGCCGAACAAAGGCGGCAAGCCCTTCCAAATGCCTAAAAGTGCCAGCGCCAAGGCGATCCCCGACGTGATCATCAGGAACTTCGGCAGCGGCGTGGTCATGCCGGACTGCGTGCGCAGGGCATGGAAGCGGTCGAGGGAAAATATGGAGCTGCCGCCATCGATCCCACGCTCCTTGCGCAGTTGGATCAGCACCTGCTCCTGGCTGATCTTGTTCTCCGCGAGCTTCATGCGGCGGTTGATGGCCGTGCGTTTGTCGCTGCGCCCAGCATAGAGCAGATAAAGGCCCTCGGCGATCATGATGCCGGTGAGCGCCGCCGCGGCGTAAACGACGTAGACCGGGCTGAATCCCTCGAACACCGGCCTAGTCCTGCGGCCGGCCGGGTTCGAAATACTTGCCCGGGAATTCGATACCCATGTTGCGCAGGTCCTCGAGGAAGCGTGGGCGGATGCCGGTGGCTTCGAAGTGGCCGAGGATCTTTCCGTCCGCTTCCATGCCGGTGCGCACGAAGCGGAAAATCTCCTGCATCTGGATGACGTCGCCTTCCATGCCAGTCACTTCGGCGACGCTGGTCACCTTGCGCTTGCCGTCGGAAAGGCGCGTCAGCTGGACGATGATGTCGATGGCGCTGGCGATCTGGCTGCGGATCGACTGCACCGTCATCGGCATGCCGGTCATGCCGAGCATCTGTTCCAGGCGCGAGATGGCGTCGCGCGGTGTGTTGGCATGGATGGTGGCCATCGAACCTTCATGGCCGGTGTTCATCGCCTGCAGCATGTCGAAGGCTTCCTCGCCGCGGCATTCGCCGAGGATGACGCGGTCGGGGCGCATGCGCAGCGCGTTCTTGACGAGGTCGCGCTGCTTCAATTCGCCGTGGCCCTCGATATTGGCGGGGCGCGTTTCCATGCGCGCGACATGCGGCTGCTGCAATTGCAGCTCGGCCGCGTCCTCGATGGTGATCAGGCGCTCGTCTTCCGGAATGAAGGCCGACAAGGCGTTGAGCATCGTCGTCTTGCCGGTGCCGGTGCCGCCGGAGATGATCGTGGTCTTGCGGGCATGCACCGCCGCCGCCAGCACCTCGGCCATGTTCTGGGTGATGGCGCCGAATTCGACCAGCTTGTGCAGACCGAGCTTGTTCTTGGAAAACTTGCGGATCGACACGAGCGGTCCGTCGACGCCGACCGGGCGGATCGCCGCATTGAAGCGCGAACCGTCCAGCATGCGGGCATCGACCATCGGCTGTGATTCATCGACGCGACGGCCAACCGCCGCGACGATTTTGTTAATGATTCGAAGCAGATGCGCCTCATCCTTGAACGGGATATGGACCTGCTGCAGCTTGCCGCGCCTTTCGACGAAGCAGTTCTGGTGGCCGTTGATCAAGATATCGTTGATCTCGGGATCCTTGAGCAGCGGCTCCAGCGGGCCGAGGCCGACCATTTCGTCGACGATGTCGTCGACAAGCGAGTCGAGCTCGGCGATGTTGATCGCCATCCGCTCCTCGCGCGTCTTTTCCGAGACGAATTCATGCACCTGCCGGCGCATTTCATCCCGGGGCAGCCGCTCCAGCGCCACGAGGTTGATCTCTTCGAGCAGCATGCGATGGATGCGCACGCGTGCGTCCAGCACCTTGTTGGCGCTCTTTGCGGGTGCGGCTTCAGGCCTCGGCGGCGCCGGCTTGCGGGTCGTCGGGATGATAACCGCATTGTGCGTGACGGGCGCGGGTTCCGGCGCCCGCTGCGGACGGACGTCGCGGCTCTGCAGGTTGGAAAAGCGGCTGGTCATCCTGCCTTCCTCTTCAGCAAGCCCTTGCCCAGGCCGAACAGCGACTTCGATTTGACCGTGGTCTGGACGGCCTCCTCCGGCAGGATGATCTTCTTCAGATCGTTGACGACATTGGCGTTGGGGTCGATGGCGTGCAGCGGCACGCCGCGATCGACCGCCTCGCGCACCAGCCGGTAATTGTTGGAGATGCCGCCGACGAAATGCTCGCCCAGTATCTCCTGAACGTCGGCCTGCTTGATGCCGCTGTCGAACATCTTCTGCTCGAAGCGGTTGACGATGACATTGGGCTTCACTTCCTTGCCGGCCGTCTCATAGACGGCCTGGATGAGACGCTGCGTATGGCGAAGGCACGGCACCGTCATTTCGGCGACGATATAGAGCTTGTTCGACCCGAGCAGCACCGTCTCGGTCCAGGGAAACCAGGTGCGCGGCATGTCGATGACGACATTGTCGAAATAAGCCGCCACGAGGTCGAGCATGCGCACCACGACATCGGTTTTGAACGAGCGCATGTCCGACGGGCGCGTGGGAGCGGCAAGCACGCACAGCCCGCTGGCATGCTTGGACAGCATCACGTCAAGCAGCTGCCGGTCGAGCCGCTCCGGCTGGTTCTCGATTTCCGTGATATCGAAGCGCGGTTCGAGGTCGAGATATTCGGCGCAGGCGCCTTGCTGGAAATTGAGGTCGACGACGCATGTCGAGGCGCCGCGCGTCACCGAATGATGCAGCTGGAAGGCCGTCTGCAGGGCAAGCGTCGTGGTGCCGACGCCGCCGGCGGCAGGCATGAACGTATAGACGTGCGATTCGGTGTTCTCTTCCCGGCCCGGTCCTTGCAGCGCGCGGATGACGGAACGCACGAGGTCGGCCGTGGTGATCGGCTTGACCAGGAAATCGGCGACCTTGAGCTGCACCAGGATGCGCACCGCCGCCGCGTTGAATTCCTGGGTGACAACGACCACCGGAACCCTGCCTTCCAGCCGCCGCATGACCCGCTGCAGCGACTCGATCTCCTCGAGCTTGGCCGCGTCCATATCGACGATGACCGTGCCGTAGTCCGCTTCGAGGATTTCGCCGCGCAGCTCGTTGACGCTCCTTTCCAGCGTCAGAAGCTCGATGATCTCGGAGGCCGCGAAAGCGGTCCGCGTGTCCTGCAAAAACGTCCTGTCCGTCGACACGAGCAGGATCTTCTTTGTCTTGGTGCCAGATGCCATCGGCGTCAGCCCATCAATTCGATGTGGTCGATGATGATGTGGTCGATGACGACCCGGAGCCGGCTTTCGCGCCGACGGCGGCGCTCTCCGAACCCGGACGCTGGGCCGGCACCAGAAGCCTGGTGTTCTGAACGCCGTATTTCCATGGGTCGACCATCTGCATGGCGGTGTTGGACGCCTGCGCGTTGCCGACTCCCGGCGTTACGCCTTCGGTGCGCACATAGTCGTCGCTGGTGCAGCCGCTCACGAACCCGGCCAGAAACAGAGCAATCCAAAGGGCGCTGCGCATGGCCTTAGTCCTTCGGCAGATCGAGGAAGTGGCCGGACGTGGTGGCAGCCACCGGGCGGGCGGCGCTGCCGTCCGCCAGCGCCACCGGGCGCTTCGGCGCCGAGGCGTCCACTTCCTCGGTGTTGTTGAGGAAATAATCGGCGGGACTTGCCGGCTGGGTGCCGTCGGTCGGCTCGACCATCTTCCTCGACGGATCGACCGGCTTGACCAGGTAAGGCGTCACGATGATCACGAGATCGGTCTCGCGCCGCTGATAGGACTTCGACGAGAACAGCGGACCGAGCACCGGCAGCTTGCCGATCCCCGGCACCCGCGACGTCGTAATGTCGTTCTGCGACTGCAGGAGACCGGCGATCATGAAGCTCTGGCCGTTCTTGAGGTCGACGGATGTCCTGGCGCGGCGTACGATGAAGGCCGGAATGGAAATGCCGTTGCTCACCTGGATGGAAGCGGATGGGTCGATCGAGGACACTTCCGGCGCGATATCGAGGCTCACCAGCCCGTCTTTCAGCACCGTCGGCGTGAAATCCAGGCCGACGCCGTACTTCTTGTAGGTGACGCTGATCTTGCCATTGTCTTCGGAAACCGGGATCGGGAACTCGCCGCCGGCAAGGAAGCTCGCCGTTTGGCCCGAACGCGCAATCAGGTTCGGCTCCGCCAGCCGCCGCGCCAATCCGCGCTCCTCCAGCGCCTTGATGGCGATGTCGATCGAAACCCCATTGGAGAGCAACCGGCCGATGATCTCGCCGGTGCCAGCGGTCGGCACGGTGCCCGGGTCGATGATGACGTCGCGACCGCCGACGCCGAAGGCAAAGTTGGCCCCGTATTTGGCGCCGAGGTCCTGACCGGCCTGGCGATTGATCTCGACGAAGCGGACATTGAGCTGCACCTGCTGCGAGGACGAGATGTTGACCGAGTTGATGACTTCCTCGTTGCCGGAAAAGCGCGACGCGATCTTACTTGCCTTTTCGGCGGCGACCGCATCGTCGGCCTCGCCCGACAGCACGACGCGGCCGTTCGCCGAACCGACCTTGATCTTTGCGTCGGGCACGCTGGCGCGGATGGTGCTGGCCAGTTGGTCGGTATCCAGCGTCACCTCGATGTCGATGGTGCCGACAAGCTGCTTGTTCTGGTCGAACAGGGCGATGCCCGTGGTCCCCAGATTGTTGCCCAGCACATAGAAGGACTTGTCGGTCAGCGGATTGACGTTCGCGATCTCCGGATCGCCGATGACGATCTGGTAGAAGGCGGCGCTCGTCATGATCGTCTTCGGCTTGCCCTTGGCGACTTTGATCGAGGCGTTCCTGTTCGCCGAGACATAGACGACGTCATTGCCGGCCCTTGCCGGCGCGGCGGCGCCAAGCATTGCCGCCGCCAGCGCGATCGCGCCGAGAAGACGCCACCCCCCGGTCGTCCGAAATGCATCAAACCCGAACATCTTGCCCCGTTCCCCGCCGGTCCCCACCGGCTATTGCTGCAGTTCCTGCGGCGGTTCCCGTGAAGGAACCTTGTATTCCTCGACCTTCTCGCCCCGCGTCACGATCACCGTCTTGAATTTCGGCTCGTCGGATTCCTTCGTCACCGCGCTGACGAGCGAGGCGGCGCTCGCCTGCGCCTTTGCGGCGACCGAACCGCCGAAGGACGAGATGGTGGTAAGCCCGCCATTGCTGGCGCTGGCATCGGCCGCGGACCGCAACGACAGCGACAAGGTGCCGACGGTGCGGGCCAGCGCCACTTTCTGCGCCCCTTCGTTGGTCACCTCGATGGTCACCGAATTGGCGACCTGCGGCTCGGTCTTGCGCTCGTCCGCGCCCTGCCCGACCGAAAGCACCTTGGCGTCCGCGACGACGACTTCGGATGTCACCGTCGAGCCGGCTGCGCCCTGCGCGTTTTTGGATACTTCCTGGATGTCTCCCGCGTCACGCGTCAGCACGACGTCGACGCGGTCTCCGGGCGTGATGAAACCGCCGACGCCGGCGATCTCGTCGGTGCGGATGGTGACGGCCCGCATCCCCGGCGACAGTATGTTGGAAAGGGTGGCGCGCCCGTTCGGTCCCGACAGCTTGGTGAGCAGCACTGGTTCGTTGACCTCGATCGGCGACAGTACGACCCGGCTGCCATCGGCGAGCAGTTTGTCGATCGTTGGAAAAGCGCCTTGCGGCAGGGAATCCTGCGGCCACGGGATCTCGGCGAGCTGCGGCCGTGCGAGCTCCATGCCGTAGCGCAGTGGGGCTTGAGCCACCACGATGGTCTTGAACTCGACCTTGGGCTGCTGCGGAGCTTCGACCGTGACGACCTTGACCTCGGACTGAGCCTTTGCCTGGCTCTTGACCCAGAAGTCCGCCGCAAAGATCGAGATCGCGCCGAAAACGGCGGCGATGCCGATCATGGTTATGGCCCTGCCCCTCACAACGAAACCCCTGACGCCCGTGGTCTTTTGTTGGTTGGGCCTCACGCTAGGCGTTAATGTTAAAGAATCGGGAATCCCGCGACCCCCTGGCCGCCCTATTTCGGCCGGCTTGGTTATCGAATGGTTTTGGAATAAGAGACAGTTTGATCCCTGAACGGAACAGGAACCTCGTTCGCCCGCCAAAAGCGTGGCAGTATCGAGTAGTGATTCGCAGTACCGGACTTAATGGCTAGCATGGACGACACCAGCGATCTTTTTGGCAACCCGGAAAAGCAGCCGCAGCAAGTGCGCGCGCCCTCGCGCCCCGCCGATCCGCTGGTGCAGGCCGCGAAGCGTTCGACCGCCGCCCGCGACGGCAGCGAAAGCTACAGCGCCGCCGACATCGAGGTGCTGGAAGGGCTGGAGCCGGTTCGCCGCCGTCCGGGCATGTATATCGGCGGCACCGACGACAAGGCGATGCATCACCTGTTCGCCGAGGTCATCGACAATTCGATGGACGAAGCGGTGGCCGGCCACGCCACCTTCATCGACGTCGAGCTTTCCGCCGACGGCTTCGTGACCGTCACCGACAATGGCCGCGGCATTCCGGTCGACCCGCATCCGAAGTTCAAGAAGCCGGCGCTCGAAGTCATCATGACGACGCTGCATTCGGGCGGCAAGTTCGACTCCAAGGTCTACGAGACCTCCGGTGGCTTGCACGGTGTCGGCGTTTCGGTCGTCAACGCGCTGTCCGACCACCTCGAGGTCGAAGTCGCGCGCGGTCGCCAACTTTACCGGCAAAGATTCTCCCGCGGCGTTCCGGTCAGCGGTCTGGAGCATCTCGGCGAGGTCCACAACCGTCGCGGCACCAGGACCCGCTTCCATCCCGACGAGCAGATTTTCGGCAAGGGCGCCGCCTTCGAACCGGCGCGGCTTTACCGCATGACGCGCTCGAAGGCCTATCTGTTCGGCGGCGTCGAGATCCGCTGGACCTGCGATCCGTCGCTGATCAAGGACAAGGACCAGACCCCGGCCAAGGCCGAGTTCCATTTCCCCGGAGGCCTGAAAGACTATCTCAAGGCGACGCTCGGTGACGAATTCCAGGTCACGCGCGAGGTTTTCGCCGGCAAGAGCGACAAGCAGGGCGGCCACGGTTCGCTGGAATGGGCTGTCACCTGGTTCGGCGGCGACGGTTTCCTGAACTCCTACTGCAACACCATTCCGACCCCCGAGGGCGGCACGCATGAGGCCGGCTTCCGCAACGTGCTGACGCGCGGACTGCGCGCCTACGCCGACCTGATCGGCAACAAGCGCGCCTCGATCATCACCACCGACGACGTGATGATCTCGGCCGCGGGCATGCTGTCGGTGTTCATCCGCGAGCCGGAATTCGTCGGCCAGACCAAGGACAGGCTGGCGACGATCGAGGCGATGCGCATCGTCGAAAACGCTATCCGCGACCCGTTCGACCATTGGCTGGCCGACAATCCGCAGGAAGCTTCGAAGCTTCTCGATTGGGTGATCGCGCGCGCCGACGAGCGCGTGCGGCGCCGCCAGGAGAAGGAAGTCTCGCGCAAGAGCGCCGTGCGCAAGCTGCGCCTTCCGGGCAAGCTCGCCGATTGCACGCAGAACGCCGCCGCCGGCGCCGAGATCTTCATCGTCGAGGGCGACTCGGCCGGCGGCTCGGCCAAGCAGGCGCGCGACCGCGCCAGCCAGGCGGTACTGCCGCTGCGCGGCAAGATCCTCAATGTCGCCAGCGCCGGCAACGACAAGCTTGCCGCCAACCAGCAGATTTCCGACCTAATCCAGGCGCTCGGCTGCGGCACGCGCTCGAAATACCGCGACGAGGATCTGCGCTACGACCGAGTGATCATCATGACCGACGCCGACGTCGACGGCGCGCATATCGCTTCGCTGCTGATCACCTTCTTCTACCAGGAAATGCCGAACCTGATCCGCGGCGGCCATCTCTACATGGCCGTGCCGCCGCTTTATTCGATCCGGCAGGGCGGCAAGGTCGCCTATGCCCGCGACGACGCGCACAAGGACGAGTTGCTGCGCACCGAATTCACCGGACGCGGCAAGGTCGAGATCGGCCGCTTCAAGGGCCTGGGCGAGATGATGGCCTCGCAGCTCAAGGAGACGACGATGGATCCGAAGAAGCGCACGCTTCTGAGGGTCGATGTGATCGATGCCGAGCAGGTAACCAAGGATGCCGTCGACGCGCTGATGGGCACCAAGCCCGAAGCGCGTTTCCGCTTCATCCAGGAGCGCGCCGAATTCGCCGAGACAGACGTGCTGGATATCTGAGCGCCGTCCGGTCCATAACAGGCTCCGATATGGAGACGGGCATGTGACCTGGACGCGGCTGAAAGAGCTTGCCGAGACGCCGTTCAGCGGCCTGACACAGCCGACCCGTTCGGATTGGATTTTCGCCCTGCGCACGGTTTCGGCCGGGCTGATCGCGCTTCTTGCCGCCTATGCGCTGAAGCTCGACCATCCGCAATGGGCGATGATGACGGTGTTCATCGTCGCGCAGCCGGTCGCCGGCATGGTGCTGGCGAAGGGCTTCTACCGGCTGCTCGGCACGCTGGCCGGCGGCCTGGCGGCCATCGGCATCACATCGCTGTTCGGCGCCAATCCCTGGCTCCTGGTCACCGTGCTGGCGCTGTGGATCGGCGTCTGCACGCTCGTCTCGTCGCTGCTGCGCAACCCGGAAGCCTATGGCGCAGCCCTTGCCGGCTATACGGCCGTGATCATCGGCCTGCCGGCGCTTGGACAGCCGCATGTCGTCGTTGACCTCGCCATCGCACGATGCGCCGAGATCGTGCTTGGCATCGTCTGCGCCGGCGTCACCAGCCGCCTGGTCCTGCCGAAGCTCGCGGCCGACGCCATCATCTCCAGGCTGAAACGCAGCATTCTCGACCTCGCGGAATATGCGTCCGGCGCCTTTTCCGACGGCGATCCGGCAAGCCTTGCCGCGCTCCAGCGCAAGCTGATCGCCGATGCCCAGACGCTCGCCGAAATGCGCACCTATGCGCGGCTGGAGGCGCCAAGCTTCGCCACCCGCGCCCACCCGGTGCGGCGCACGATCGGTCAGCTTCTATGGGCGCTTTCGGCTGCGCGTGCGCTGCACAGCCACCGCAGGCCGAAGAACGCGGCGCTCATTCCCATGCGCAGCGAACTGAAGGCCTTCGTCGGCGAACTGGCGGCAACGCCCGGCGCGCTTGACGACACCGCCCCCTGGGTGGCGCGGCTCGAGGCGATCGCGGGCAAGGCCAGGGAGATGCCCGAACTTCCCAAAGATACCGGCACCAAAGATGACGGCCCCAACGATAAGCGCGAAGACAAGGTCGGCACCATCACCCGCCTGACCATCGCCGGCGATTTCGCCGAGGCGCTGAAGCAGGTGATGCGCGGGCTGGAGGCGCTTCGCTCGCCCGTCTCCCGCAAGTCGAACGAGCGAGGCCAGCCGGCGCTGGTCGTCCACCGCGATTACCGGGCCGCGTGGCGCAACGCTGCGCGCGCCGCGCTGGCGACCTTGCTCGTGGCGATCTTCTGGCTGACGACCAAATGGTCGGAAGCCGCCGGCACCGTCATCCTCGTCGCCGTCGTCTCCAGCCTGTTCGCATCGCGCCCCGATCCCGTGCAGTCCGCCTGGGGCTTCTTCACCGGAACGCTGATCGCGTTGCCTTTTGCCTTTCTGGTCGGCCAGGTCGCGCTGCCGGCCTTGCCGGGCTTCGGCTGGTTCACGCTCTTCGTCGTGCCGATCCTGCTGCCCGCGGCGCTCGGCATGGCAAATCCCCGCCATGTCGGCGTCGCCACCGCTTTCGCCATCAACTTCCTGGCATTCCTCAGCCCGCATCAGCAGATGATCTACGATCCCGGGCCGTTCTTAGCCGGCTCGGCCTCGATCCTGGTCGGCATCCTGATTGCCATCGGCGTCTTCATCGTCGTGCTGCCGGCCGACCCCTGGGTGACCGTGGAGCGCATCTCGCAGGCGATGCGCGAGGACCTGGCGCGGCTTTGCCTGCATGAGCGCATCCCCCGGCGCTCGGCTTTCGAAAGCCTCGCCTATGATCGGATCAACCAGTTGATGCCGCAGGTGCAGCAGACGGGCCGCAAGGGTGACCCTATTCTTAGTGGAAGCATCGCAGCGGTCACTGTCGGGCTGGAGGTGCTGCGGCTGCGTCAGGCCCAAATGAACTCCGCCGTCCCGCACGAAACAGTCGAGTCCATCGGCAATTTCCTGCGCGGCTTGGCGCGAGAATTGCTGTTTCGGCGGCCGGGCGAGCCGACCGCCACCGTCGCGGTGGCACGGCGATATGCGGCCAGCATCGCCCAACGCAGCGATCGGTTCGAAATGCTGCAGATCGCCGCCTCGCTGCGCATCATTGCCGCGGCAATGGAAGATTATCCGGACTTCTTTGCGAAGGGTCGTACTTGAATAATTTCGGGGCCTGTCGCATTTCCCGGTCCGACAGTTTCGGGAATAGTTCCTTGCCGGACCGGTCGCTGCCTTCTAGGTTGGACGCATGGCGCTCAAACGGATGGACAACGTCGGAATCGTCGTCGACGACCTCGACGCGACGGTCGATTTCTTTCGCGAGCTCGGCCTCGAGCTCGAAGGTCGTGCCACGATCGAAGGAGAATGGGCCGGGCGTGTCACCGGGCTGGGCGATCAGCATGTCGAGATTGCCATGATGCGCACGCCGGACGGCCACAGCCGGCTCGAGCTGTCCCGCTTCTTCAGGCCACGCGTCGTGGCGGATCACCGCAATGCCCCGGTGAACGCCCTGGGCTATCTCCGCGTCATGTTCGCCGTGGACGACATCGACGAGACACTGGAGAGGCTCCGCAAGCGCGGCGCCGAGCTCGTCGGTGAAGTGGTCCGGTATAAGGACGCGTATCGGCTCTGTTACATACGCGGGCCTGAAGGGCTTCTGATCGGCCTCGCCCAGGAACTCAGCTGAGACCTGATATGTGTCCCTAAGCCGCGGCGATGGCCAGTGCATGGCCCCGCGCGTTTTCGCGCAGTGCGTCGAGATGGATCGACTTCACCAGCCCGGCAAGATCGCCCTCGGCCGATTGGCCGCCCAGCTCCTTCAGCATCAGCCAGCTCACTTCCTGAACGCCGGCGACACGCCGGCCATTGGCCACCTCGCGCCAGATTTTGAGCGCGCGCAAGATGATGCCGTGCGTGGCCGGCGCAAGCCCGGCGCTGCGGAACAGCGCCTGCAGCGCCAGGTCATGGCCGCCGGCGAGAAGCGCGGTCACCCGCTGCTCGGATTGTCGGGCAAGCGCCACCAGCGTCGACCCGAAGAAATCCACCTTGCCATGCGCGACCGTGCGGATGATGAAGCTGGCGGTCAGGTCGCCGCGCAGCCGCAGATGCTCGATCAGCGCCGCATGCTCTTCCATGCGCGTTCGCTCGATCAGCGTCACCGAGGCCTTCACGCAGGCATCGCGCATGACGCGATCGGCACGCGCCGCCCCCATCATCGCCAGCACCAGCGGCGATCCTTTCAGGGTCTCGCCGAGCTTGACCAGCAGCATGTGCCGGCAGTCGGCCGGCAGGCGCCGATCGGCGATCAGCGCCTCGCGCACCAGCGGCAGGTGGCCATGCCGCTCGGCCATGCGGCGGAAGCTAAGCGAAGCAATCTCGGCGCCGCTGTTGCCGATCAGCACGGCGCAGGCGTCCGGTTCGCCGATCTCGGCGATTGCCGCCGCCAGCGACATCGAGACGACCGGACGGTTGGCGATCAGCTTCTGCGTCGCCTTCTGACCGCTGGCGACGCGCTCGACCAGGTCGGCATCGGTAAGCAGCGGCGAACGCGCCAGCACCAGCGCCGCCACTTCCGGCTGGTCGGCGGCCAGAGCGCTGATCACCTGCGGCGGCGCGTGATGGCTCATCGACAGCGCCTCGGCGAGCGCCAGGCGCACCTTGGAGGAAGCGTCGTCCAGAAGCAGCGTGAGCGCCGCCTCGGCGGCGCAGCGATCCTCGAATGGCAGATCGGAATTGATATAGGCGCGCGCCAGCGCGCTCGCGGCGGCCGCGCGCTCGGAAACCCTTGCCGTATCAATCCATTTTAGAAAGTGCGAAACAACCATACCGACCAGCTGCGCCCCTGCCGGAAAGATCCCGGCCCCGTCGCGAACGGTAGGCTGGAAATGGTTTACGAACGGTTCACCATGTTTCTTAACCGGCTTGATGGAGGCCCAGCCAGCGCCTATCAAGCAAGGACATTGGAGGAGATCGAACCATGGCCGGGCTTTATCTGGAAGAGTTTGTCGTCGGCCATGTCTTCCGCCACACGCTGCGCAAGACCGTGACCGAGAGCGACAACATGCTGTTTTCGGTGATGACGCTCAACCCGCAGCCTCTGCACATCGATTTCGACTTCGCCGCCAAAACCGAATGGGGCAAGCCGCTGGTGAATTCGCTGTTCACTCTCGGCCTGATGATCGGCATTTCGGTGAACGACATCACCGTCGGCACTACGGTCGCCAATCTCGGCATGAAGGAAACGGTGTTTCCGCACCCCGTCTTTCACGGCGACACCATCCGGGCCGAGACGACGGTCGTCTCCGTACGCGACTCCAAGTCGAAGCCCGATCGCGGCATCGTCGAGTTCGAGCACCGCGCCTACAATCAGAACGACGTTCTTGTCGCCAAATGCACCAGGCAGGCGATGATGCTGAGGAAGGCAGCCTGATGCGCTCGCTGCTGTTCGTGCCCGGCGATTCCGAGCGCAAGCTGGAAAAGGGATTCGAGGCCGGCGCCGACGTGGTCATCGTCGACCTTGAGGACTCCGTTGCCGCCGCCAACAAGGCGGCGGCGCGCGCGACCGCGGCCGGTTTCATCTCCAGCCAAAAGCACCGGATGGATTCGGCCATCTATGTGCGGGTCAACGACCTCTCTACCGGCCTGACGGACGAGGACCTTGCGGCTCTTGTCCCGGCGAAGCCCGACGGCATCATGCTGCCGAAGTCGAACAGCGGGCAGGACGTTCAGCAACTGGCGGCGAAGCTGCGCGTGCAGGAGGCCGAAAACGGACTGCCGGACGGCGCCATAAGAATCCTGCCGATCATCACCGAGACGGCGGCAGGCGTGCTGGCGGCGGCAAGCTATGCCGGCGCGAGCGCGCGGCTTGCCGGCCTGACCTGGGGCGCGGAGGACTTGTCCGCGGCGATCGGCGCGCGCTCGGCCCGCGACGAGAGCGGCCGTTACACCGACGTGTTTCGCCTGGCGCGCACCATGACCATTCTGGCGGCGGGCGCTGCCGAAGTCGCCGCCATCGACACCGTTTTTCCCGACTTCCGTGACATGGCCGCCTTCGAGGCTGAATGCCGAGAGGCCGAGCGCGACGGCTTCACCGGCAAGATGGCGATCCATCCGGCGCAGGTGCCGGCCATCAACGCCGCCTTCACGCCGTCGGCCGAAGCGGTCGCGCGATCGCGGGTGATCGTCGATGCCTTCGCGGCGGCGGGAAATCCCGGCGTCGTCGGCATCGACGGCAAGATGTACGACAGGCCGCATTTGCGCCTGGCCGAGCGTTTGCTGGCTCGCGCCAGAGCAATTCCAGGAAAAGTGTGAAGCGGTCTTCCGTCCGGAATTGCGTACAAACAAGGAGATGGAGCATTTCACCGTTCCGTGGAACGGTGAAACGCTCGAGAGCGGCGAGCAGTCTTGCCTGAGGTTTACCAGACCATCGGGATCAGCTTGTAGCGGACGCGCGCGGCATAATCGTCATAGCCCTGCAGGCCGGCCCGCAACGTTTTTTCCTCGATGAAGGTGCGGATGGCGAGCAGGAGGATGAAGGCGAGGACCGCTGCCAGTCCCCACCAGGAGCCGAGCAGCAACGCCGTGCCCGCGAAATAGAGTATGGCGCCCGCATACATAGGGTGGCGGACATAGCTATACGGACCGGTGGTGATCACCTTCTGTCCACGCTCGTCCTGGATCTTCACGACAGGCGCCGCGAAACTGTTTTCCAGCATCGTGAGATAACAGATCCAGATGCCGGCGAGCAGGACCAGCACGCCGACCACTTGCACCCAGACGGGAGCTGCCGACCAGCCGAAACGGATATCGAGCCCCATCAGGACCAGCCAGGCGAAAATGCCGAGCAGCAATATGCTGAGCACTATCTTGTCGGCCGCGGTCTGGGTTTTCTGGATCGGCGGGCGGAGGCGCTCATTCATCAGGCCTGGATCGCGCCGGGCGAGCGCCACGCCCATGGTAAGGCTCAGTCCGATCATCACGACTATGTACACCCAGGCTCCGGTCCAGTGCAGCGTACCTGCCGACAGAAACAGCAGCACGCCCATGATGCCGAACCACACGAACGTCTGGACAACCAATCTCGAGACCATGACCAACCTTCCGTGACGCCCCCGCCACGGTTGTCGAATCCGACCGGTGGTCTATTATACCGACCGTCGGTCTATTCTCAAGCGCAATCGGCGTCAGGCATCTGGACGGGAACGGCCGCCGCGTGCAGAAGGTTTCGTCATGCCTCGCATCATCAAGCACCCGGAACTCAGGCGCGAAGAGCTGCTGGACCATGCCCAGGCGCTGTTCCTGATGCATGGCCACGACAAAGCGAGCCTCAACGACGTCATCGCCGTCGCCGGCATCTCGAAGGGCGCCTTCTATCACTACTTCGCCTCCAAGGAGGCCCTGCTGGAGGCATTGGCGGAACGTTTCGCCAGACAGGCGCTGGCCGGCGTTCAGGATGTGCTCGGCGATCTGGCGCTCGATCCGCTTGGACGCCTCAACGCCCTGCTCGCGAAATCACAGCAGGCCAAGGTGGAAACCGCGGCGGAGGCCTGGGCGCTGTTCGAGACAATGTTCCGGCCGGAAAACCTGGTGCTGTTCCACCGCATCAACCTGGCGGCCAGCGCGGCCTTTTCGCCCTTGCTGGTCGAAATCATCAAGCAGGGCGTGGCGGACGGCACCTTCCGCACCTTCGATCCTGAAGGCGTCGCCGACATCGTCATGCAGTTCGGCATGGCCACCCATGGCGTTGTCGCCAAAGCCATTGTCGGCGGCGATGCGGACATGGATGTGGCCATAGAAGCGCTGGAGAAGCGCGTGAGGCTCTACGAGATCGCGCTCGATCGTATTCTCGGGCTCCCCGACGGCAGCATACGCATCGGCGAGCCGGGCTATGTGCGCGCCGTCATGACCGCACGACGTGCCGGTCCTGCCGCTTCCGCGGCCGTTCCTCCGAAAATCCGCAAAAGGTCCTAACCGGCCCAGGGACCGGTGTAGTCGGCATAGAGCTTCGCCGGGTCGGGCCGTGGCCGCTCCGGCGCCGGCCCTTGATAGGAACCGATATGGACGAAGCCGATGACGCGCTCCTGCGGCGAGAGGCCGAGGATCGCCCTGCCCTCGGCGACATCGGAATACCAGTTGCTGATCATGTTGGTGCCATAGCCCAGCGCGTTGGCCGCGATCATCAGGTTCATCGCCGCCATGCCGCCCGACAGGAACATCTCCCATTGCGGGATCTTCGGGTTCTCCTTAGGTACCGAGACGACGCCGATCACCAGCGGCGCGCGTGAGAAGCGCGCCAGTTCCTGGTTGCGCCGGCCTTCCGGCAGCGGCCCCTCTCGCTGTTCGGCAAGTGCCGCCAGTTTCTTGCCGATCTCGATGCGCGCCTCGCCGCGATAAAGAATGAAGCGCCAGGGCTCGAGCCGCCCATGATCGGGAACGCGCGAAGCCGCCGCAATCATCGTCGCGATCTCGGCATCGCTTGGCGCCGGTTCCTTGAGGTCCGGGATCGGCGCGGAATTGCGGGTGAGCAGGAAGTCGATGATCGGCGACGCCATGGGCGCAAGTCTCCTGAAGACATTCGATTTTGAGCTGAAGCACGCCATTGGGAGGTCGGGCGGCTTGGGCGGTGGCGTTTTGCGCCGGATAAGAAGCCGCTGAGGGAAGGCAGCGTACTCCTAGGCCTTGAAATTGCCACCGCCTTGGGCTTCAACGCAAGGCATGTTTGAGGGGAGCCTGCGCCTTTTCGTGATCGCACTCGTCGCTGCGTTGTTCGCGGTGCCGGTTTCCTTCGCCCTGGCCCAGAACGCCAACGATGTCGGCGACATCAAGCTTCCTGGCATTTCGAGCTACGCGACACCGAAGACGCAGGGACCGGCGCTCGGCAGCGGCGGCGCCATCACGCTGTCGGCGCAGTTGACCGACAAGGGCGCCGACATCACCCGCGGTATTGTCTGGCGAGTCTTCAAGCCGCAGCCCGCCAGCGACGGCAAGTTGCCGATGGTGGCATCCGCCCATGGCGGCACGGCCGTGTTCCAGCTCGACCCCGGCAGCTACCTTGTCCATGCCTCCTACGGACGCGCCGGCGCCACCAAGCGCATCACGGTCGGCAAGGAGGCCAGGCGCGAAAGCCTCGTGCTCGACGCCGGCGGCCTGAAGCTCGACGCGGTGACGTCGGGCGGGGCGCCCATCCCGCCGAAGAAACTGCGCTTCTCGATCTATGAAGGCCAGGCCGCGGCCAATGGCGATCGGCCGCTGATCGCCCCCGATGTCGCGCCGAACACGGTGGTGCGGCTGAACGCCGGCACCTACCATGTCGTCTCCACCTATGGCGCGGTCAACGCGGTGATCCGCTCCGACATCCGCGTCGAGGCCGGCAAGCTGACGGAGGCGACCGTCGAGCACCGCGCCGCCGAGATGACGATGAAGCTGGTGCGCGAGCCTGGCGGCGAGGCCATCGCCGACACGTCCTGGTCGCTGCTCAACGAGAGCGGCGATCCGATCAAGGAGGCGGTCGGCGCCTTCGCCTCGATGGTGCTGGCCGAGGGCCAGTACACCATCATCGCCAAGAACCGTGATCGCATCTATCAGAAGGATTTCACGGTGGTTGCCGGCCAGAACCAGGAAATCGAGGTGGTGGCCAATGAACAGTCCGCCATCGACCCCGAGGAAGGCGCGGACTAATCGCTTTTATTCAGGCAGCCTTACGCATCCGCTTCGCCAGGAACGGCACGCGGCCACGCTGCGCAGAAGGCGCCGCGAGGTCGAAGACAGCGCGATAGAGGCGATCGAGCAGCGCCTTGCGATCGCGCAGCGGCTCAAGGTCGCTCCATCTCAGCACATCGCCGATGCGCACCTCGATCGTCTTGCCCGACAGGCGGGCGAACTCGCGGATGAGCAAGGAGGTGCGCAATGTCAGCGATGCCTTGCCAATGAACTTCGCCACGCGATTGTCACGCTCGGCCATGTTCATCGGACCGCTGACGAGATGGAACAGACGGCCGTTCTGGCCGGAGAAATGCATCGGGATGACCGAAGCCTTGGCGTCCTGAATGAGCTTGGCCGGGAACATCTTCCACGGCAGGTCGATGGCGCGGCCAAAACCCTTGGGCGCCGTGGCGACGCCGCCGGCGGGAAAGACGACGATGGTGACGCCTTCCTTCAACAGCCGCACCGCTTCGTGGCGCACCGCCATGTTGTTCTTCAGCGCTTCCTTGGTCTCGGAAAAATCGATCGGCAGCGAATAGCGCTCCATCTCGCGGATCCTGAGCAGGTCCTTGTGGATCATCACCCGGAACGGCCGGCCGAGCTGCTCGGCCAGCGACAGCACCGCGATGCCGTCGCCGATGCCGAAGGGATGGTTGGCGACGATGACCAGCGGCGTGTCCGGCAGCGCCGGCGGCCATTGCACGGCGTTGCGGACCTTGACGTCGATCAATTCCAGCATGCGGCTGAACACGCGGTCGCCGGTCGGCACCACTTGGCGGCGCCAGAAATCATAAAGCACGGCGAAACGGTCGCGGCCCGACAGGCCCTCGACGGAATGGATGAACCAGCGCGTCAGCACCGGTTGATGCGAATTTGCATAGGAGAGCTCGGGAAAACGTCTTTCCCGCAGTTTCAATTTGAGCATGGCGGCTCGTTACAGGGCTCGCGTGACAGGCATATGAAAATGGCGGTGGACCGGCCACCGCCATTTCAGGGAGTGCTGGTATGCTCAGGCGGCGCGGCGTTTGCGGTCGGGCGAGACCGCCTCGTCGGCGAGAGCCTTCACCGCGTCCTCGAGCTTCAGCGATTCCTGGTCGCGGGAGCCCAGCCGGCGGACATTGACCGTCTTCTCTTCCGCTTCGCGCTTGCCGCAGACGAGGATGACCGGCACCTTGGCCAGCGAATGTTCGCGCACCTTGTAATTGATCTTCTCGTTGCGCAGGTCCGTTTCGGCAAGCAACCCGGCCGCCTTCAGCCGCTCGACCACCTTGATGGCGTATTCATCCGCATCCGAGGTGATCGTCGCCACCACCACCTGCAGCGGCGCGAACCACAGCGGGAAATGGCCGGAATAGTTCTCGATCAGGATGCCGAGGAACCGCTCCATGGAACCGCAAACGGCGCGATGCACCATCACCGGCTGCTTCTTCTCCGAATCCGAGCCGATATAGAAGGCGCCGAAGCGCTCCGGCAGGTTGAAGTCGACCTGCGTGGTGCCGCATTGCCATTCGCGGCCGATGGCGTCCTTCAGGACATATTCGAATTTCGGACCGTAGAAGGCGCCCTCGCCCGGATTGATCGAGGTCTTGATGCGGTTGCCGGAGCGCGTGCGGATCGTCTCCAGCACATTGCTCATGATCGCTTCGGCATGGTCCCAGGCCTCGTCGGTGCCGACGCGCTTGTCCGGCCGGGTCGACAGCTTCACGCTGACCTCGTCGAAGCCGAAATCGGCATAGGTCGACAGGATCAGGTCGTTGATGCGCAGGCACTCGGCTGCCAGTTGCTCCTCGGTGCAGAAGATATGCGCGTCGTCCTGCGTGAAGCCGCGCACGCGCATCAGCCCGTGCAGCGCGCCAGACGGCTCGTAGCGATGCACATTGCCGAACTCCGCAAGCTTGACGGGCAGTTCGCGGTAAGACTTCAACCCATGCTTGAAGATCTGCACATGGCCGGGACAGTTCATCGGCTTCAGCGCGAAGACGCGGTCGTCGTCGGTGTCGTCGCCGGCAACTGTCACCTTGAACATCGCGTCGCGATACCAGCCCCAGTGTCCCGACGTCTCCCACAGGCTCTTGTCCAGAACCTGGGGCGCGTTGACTTCCTGATACCCGTGCTCGTCGAGGCGGCGGCGCATGTAGTTGATCAGGTTCTGCACCATCTTCCAGCCCTTCGCGTGCCAGAAGACAACGCCCGGCCCCTCTTCCTGGAAATGGAACAGGTCCATCTCGCGGCCGAGCTTGCGATGATCGCGCTTCTCGGCTTCCTCGAGCAGCGTCTGGTAGGCATCGAGCTGCGCTTGGTCGGCCCAGGCGGTGCCGTAGATGCGCGTCAGCATCGGATTGTTCGAGTTCCCGCGCCAATAGGCGCCGGCCACCTTCATCAGCTTGAAGGCATTGCCGATCTGCCCGGTCGAAGCCATGTGCGGACCTCGGCAGAGATCGAACCAGTCGCCCTGCGCGTAGATCTTGATGTCCTGATCCTCGGGGATGGCGTCGATCAGCTCGACCTTGTAGCGCTCGCCCTTCTCGGCGAACACCTTCTTCGCCTTCTCGCGCGACCAGACTTCCTTGGTGAACGGCTTGTTGCGCTGGATGATCTCGCGCATCTTCTTTTCGATCACCGGGAAATCGTCCGGCGTGAACGGCTCATTGCGCGCAAAGTCGTAATAGAACCCATTCTCGATCACCGGCCCGATGGTCACCTGCGTTCCCGGCCACAATTCCTGCACGGCCTCGGCCAGCACATGCGCCGTATCGTGGCGGATGAGCTCAAGCGCGCGCGGATCCTCGCGGGTGATGATCTCGACCTTGCCAGACGCGCCGAGCGGATCGGAAAGATCGCGCACGGTGCCGTCGAGGCTGTAGGCCACAGCCTTCTTCGCCAGCGACTTGGAAATCGATTCGGCAAGGGCAGCACCAGTCAGCGCCGCGTCGTACTCTCGGACGGAACCATCGGGAAATGTCAGGGAAACGGAATTCGGCATCAGGGTTCTCCTATCCAGTCCCGCAAACGAGCGCGGGTGGTGAAACGCAGCCGCAGGATACGTTGCGGCTGCGGAGGGTTAGCCGGAGGCGTCCGGCAGCGGCGCGGTTTTAGAGGCAGATTCCGCCGCCGTAAAGTCGTGAGGCCTTTCTATTTGATGAGGCCAGGTAAGTCGTTCAGGAAAGCCGCCCGCGTCGCGAGGCCCTTCGGCTTGTCGGTACGCTTTGCATCGACGACCAACCTGGCAAAGACGATGCGGCGGCCACCCTTGTCCGCCCAGCCGATGAACCAGCCGAGCGAACGCTTGCCGTCCTGGCCGAGCCTGGTGCTGCCCGTTTTGCCTTGCACCGTCCAGTCTCCTGCCGTGAAGGTGGGCAGGATCGCCTGGGTCATCTCATGCGCCTTCGCCGACACTGGCATCTTGCCCGCGAGCAGCTGGCGCAGGAAAGCCGTCTGCTCAACCGGCGATATTTCGAGCGAGGAATTGATCCAGGATTGCGTGAGCCCATTGTCCTTACCGGCATCGCCCGAGACGTCCTTGTTGCCATAGCCGAATTTCGACACGTAGCCGGCGAACTTCTCGGCGCCGAGGCGCCGCGTGATCTCGCGCGAATACCAGACGATGGAATCGCGCTCCCAGATCGTCGGATCGACGGTCTTCTGGTCGCGCTTCGCCGCCTTGAATTCCGGCTTGTAGTCCCACCTTGGCGTGTGCTGATCGCTCAGGATGCCTGCATCGTAGCCGATCATCGCGAGCGGCACCTTGAACGTCGAAGCCGGGCTGACGCGCTGGTCGCAGACGCCGTCCTGGTGGAGCGTGGCACCGCTTTGCGCATCCTGGATCAGCGTGCAGTGGATGTCGCTGAGCGGCGCCGATTGCGCCCGCACCGGCAAGCCCAGCATCCAGGCCAGAAGGAAAAGGACGATGGCGAAAATGAAAGGATAGCGGTCCATCTGGCGCATGGCGAAGTCACTCCGGTATGAGATTGCGGGAGCGGCTTAGCGGGGCGACTTGTCTCGATTTTGTCTCAAATTCGCAGTGTTTGTGCAGCTTCGCGTTAACCCTACCGGATCGTTAAAATCCGGGTCGCGCCAACGCCGAAGCAATCAGATTTCGGGTTCGTTGCGCCTTTTGCCGATCCCCCAATAGCGCCAGGGCATGAACCAGACATAGCGGGCCGCAAGCGTCTCCGGTACGCGGTCGATGCCATGCGTTCCGAACGGTCCGCAGCGCAACACCCGGAACAGCCCCATCCAGCCGCCGGCCCAGAGGCCATGGCGAGCGATCGCCTCATGCGCATATTCGGAGCAGGTCGGCAGGTGTCGGCAGCTATTGCCGACGAAGCCTGAGAGCGTCAGCTGATAGAGGCGCACGAGCGATGTGCCGAGCACGCGCCCGGGCGTCTTGCGCCAAGGCCCCGGCCAGTTGCGCCCGCGCTGCACCGGCCGGACGCCATGCATATGACTGTGATGGTCGCCCATCGCTCCGCAGCCTGTTTCACTGCGCGATAGATGTGGGCTTCGGCGTTGAAACGCAATGCTTTTGCCCTCAAGACCCGGAGCGCCGGACGGGATGGCTGCCGGTCCATGGGCGATGGTGATGGAAAAGATCGCGACAGTCATGGTGACGTCGCCCGCGCGCGACTTCGCCGTGCCATTGGAAGGTCGCTATCCGTATCGTGTCGCTGAAAATGGCCAGGAACTCGTTCATGGCAGGTCTCCTTTGAAACGGATTAGACCGCCGCTGGCCTTCCCTCTCAAACGAGTATAATTTCCGCTTCGAATAACTTGAGGTTATGCGATATGAAGCGTGGCCGGCTGCCGCTGACGGCGCTCAGGAGTTTCGAGACGGCCGGCCGGCATTTGAGCTTCAGCCGGGCGGCAGAGGAGCTTTACGTCTCGCAGGCCGCGATCAGCCGGCAGATACGTGAGCTCGAGACCTTTTTGGGAAGGCCGCTGTTTGTGCGCCTCCATCGCCGCGTCGAGCTGACGGATGCGGGACACCGGCTGCTCGACCGATTGGTCAGGAGCTTCGACGACATCGACCGCGTGCTTTCGGAACTCACGGCCTCGCCGGCGCAAGCCGTGGTCCGCGTCAGCGTCGAGCCATCGCTTGCCGCCGTATGGCTGGTGCCGCGGCTCAATCGTTTTCGCCAATTGCGGCCCGACATCGATGTGTCACTCGAAGTCGATCCGCGGCCGATCGAGTTCCGCAGCGATCAGCCCGAGCTCGCCTTGCGTTTCAGCGCGCATGCCACCTCCTGGCCGCGCAGCGAGGCCGAGCGCTTGGCCTCGACCGTCGATTCACCGGTTCTGTCGCCGGCGCTGCTCGCCTCCGGCCCTCCCCTGGAAAAGCCGGTCGACCTTCGCCATTACACGCTGCTGCATGAAGAAAACCGCCAGGGTTGGGCACGCTGGTTCCAGGCAGCCGGCGTGCCCGCTGATGCGGTTCCCGCCCGTGGCCCGATGCTGGCCGATGTCTCGCTTTCGAAACAGGCTGCGCTGCTCGGACATGGCGTGGCGCTCGGCGACCTCCTGCAGGTCGGCGAAGAGCTCGCGTCGGGCACTTTGATCAAGCCGTTCGATATCGATGTCGCTTCGGGCGCCTACTGGCTGGTGGCCAGGAGCTTGTCGGATCTGCCGGAACCGGCCAAAGCATTCGCCGACTGGATCCGAAGCGAATTCGCCGTGACCAGGGGAGCGGCCTAAGCCCTATCTCAGGCCGCCTGATCGGCGCGCTTCTTCTCGATCTGACCGATCGCGTCGACCACCGCATCGAAGGTCAGCATCGTCGAGGCATGGCGAGCTTTATAGTCGCGCACCGGTTCCAGATATTTGAGGTCGGCGAAGCGGCCTTCAGGCGGCGCGCCGTTCTCCTTCAGCATCTTCAGCATGGTTTCGCGCACGGCGCGCAATTCGTCCGCGCTGGCGCCGACCACATTCCGGGCCATGATCGAGGATGAGGCTTGGCCGAGCGCGCAGGCCTTCACCTCATGGGCGAAATCGGTCACCACATCGCCATCCATCTTGAGGTCGACGGTGACGGTCGAGCCGCACAATTTGGAATGCGCCCTGGCGGTCCCGTCGGGGTGATCGAGACGGCCGATACGTCCGATGTTTCCGGCGAAGCCGAGAATTTTCGCATTGTAGACGTCGTCGATCATATTTTTCCAATCCATCGCCGCCCAGCGAACAGGCTTTGCCGCTCTCGCGTCTTCCTTTCGCTTTGCCGTAACCATATATAATGGTGGCAGTCGGGCATCGACAAGGCGAATGAGAAGCCGTTGTCCTTGCTCATCTGTTCACGCCGCTTTCGGGATGGAAATGGGCGATTTTCACCCAAAAGGTCGTGGTCCGTTCAACTCGTCCCACCTTTGAGTGGGACTACGGGAGACGCCTTTATGGATGCCGTCATCAAGAAAATCATGCCTCCCTCCGAATATCTGGAGAAGCCCGTCACTGACCGGCCGAGCGAAGCCGAGGTCGAGGCCGCCGTGCGCACGCTGTTGCGCTGGACTGGCGACAATCCGGACCGCGAAGGCCTGGTCGATACGCCTAAGCGTGTCACCAAGGCCTTCCGCGAAATGTTCAACGGCTATGACATGTGCCCGGCCGACGAGCTTGGCCGCACCTTCGAGGAAGTGGCCGGCTATGACGACCTCGTCATCGTCAAGGACATAAAGTTCCATTCGCATTGCGAGCACCATATGGTGCCGATCATCGGCAAGGCGCATGTCGGCTATCTGCCGGACGGCAAGGTCGTTGGCCTGTCGAAGATCGCCCGTGTCGTCGATATCTTCGCGCATCGCTTGCAGACGCAGGAAGCGATGACCGCGCAGATCGCCGGCGTCATCCAGGACGTGCTCAACCCGCGTGGCGTCGCCGTCATGCTCGAGGCCGAGCATATGTGCATGGCCATGCGCGGCATTCGCAAGCAGGGCTCGAACACGCTGACCTCGACCTTCACCGGCGTCTTCAAGGATACGCCCGAGGAACAGGTCCGTTTCGTTACGATGGTACGCGCAGGCGGCTGATTTGCCGGCCCTCGTCGGCCCATCGGGCCGTGATCCCGAAACCGAAGGACCGCGTCAGCGAAAGGTGGAGACCGGTTTCGGATAAGATCATGGTCAAACAAAAAGACGGACCGGCGATGTCGGCAGTTGAATTTCCAAAAGCTCCGTCAGACAAGAAAGCGCTGGAGGAAGGCTCGCTCCTTTCTCCGCGCTTCGACGCCGCGGGTCTCGTCACCGTCGTCGTGACGGACGCTGCCGACGGCATGCTGCTGATGGTCGCGCATATGAATGCCGAAGCGCTGGCGCTGACGCTGGATACCGGCATCGCCCATTACTGGTCGCGCTCGCGCAACGCATTGTGGAAGAAGGGCGAAACCTCGGGCAACTTCCAGCACGTCGTCGAGATGCGCACGGATTGTGACCAAGACGCGATATGGTTGCGCGTCAAAGTGTTGGGCCACGACGCAACCTGTCACACCGGACGGCGTTCCTGCTTTTATCGGACGGTGGGGCTGAACGACGGCAAGGCGACGCTTGCCGACGACGGCAGCAGGCCGCTGTTCGATGCGGATAAGACGTATCGGAAGCCGGTGTGAACCATTCAATATTCACAAACCACTCAGATTCACTATTCTCAAATATCCTTGTGATAGAGGGGATATGGGACAAGGGAGTTCATGATGCTCGAATGGGCGTCATTGCGCAGCAGACCTGACGTTCAGGAGGCCAATGGTCCCGCATCGTCCGGCGGCCTGCCCGATCCGAAGCCTGGCACGAAAACCGGCATCTCGCTGGCGCTCGGCGGCGGATGCGCCCGCGGCTGGGCCCATATCGGCGTGCTGCGCGCGCTTGACGAAGCCGGCATAGAAGTATCGATGATCGCCGGCACCTCGATCGGCGCGCTGGTCGGCGGCTGCTACCTTGCCGGCAAGCTCGACCAACTGGAAGAGTTTGCCAGAAGCCTGACCAAAAGGCGCATCTTCGGCCTTCTCGACTTCAATCTGCGCGGCAGCGGCCTGTTCGGCGGCATGAAGCTCGACCAGCGCCTGCGCGAGCACCTCGACGGCGCCCGCTTCGAGGACCTGTCGAAACCCTTCGTCGCCGTCGCGTCCGAAATCCGCACCGGCCATGAAATCTGGCTGTCGAGCGGCTTGCTCGTCACCGCCATGCGCGCCTCCTATGCGCTGCCGGGCGTTTTCGAGCCGGTGGCCTGCAACGGCCGCGTGCTGGTCGACGGCGCGCTGGTCAATCCGGTGCCGGTCTCCGTCTGCCGCGCCTATGAGCAGCCGCTCGTGGTGGCGGTCAACCTGCATTACGATCTGTTCGGGCGTGCAGCCGTCATCAAGCACAGCGCCGGCGAGCTGCTCGTCGAGAACGACGCGCCGCGCCCCGGTCAGGTCAATTCCCAGTCACATCAGACACGCCTGGGCATCACCGGCGTCATGGTCGAGGCCTTCAACATCATCCAAGACCGGATCTCGCGCGCCAGGCTGGCCGGCGATCCGCCGGATATGTCGCTGCAGCCGAAGCTTAGCCATATCGGCCTGACGGAATTCCACCGCGCCGACGAGGCGATCAGCATCGGCTACCAGGCGACGAAGGCGCAGATCAGCGAACTGACCCGGCTGCAATCCGTCCTCGTGTGACCCCGGTACGGCACCGCTTTAAGGTGTGTTGAGATTCAGGTCAGGCCGAGTCGAAAATGGCAGGTTCCGAGAACCGGAGCGGAGCGTACTTTTCGTACGTGAGCCCCGGAAGCGCAGGAAGCCGCCATTTGCAGGCCGGCCTCACCTGAATATCAACATACCTTAAGCGAGCGCCGCATCGCTGATGCGAAACTGCACCGTACGGTTGCCGTTCCAGTAATTGCCCGACAGCGAACCGGCGACATGTACGGTTCTGCCCCTGTTTTTGAAAAGGAATTCGCCGAGCGTGGTATCGACGGCACGAAAGGCGATCGCTTGGATATTGCCGCCGCTTTGCGACTGCAGGTCCACCCGAATGTGATTGGTGCCGATCGCGCGCGCATCGGTCAGCCGGTGCCGCGGCAACACGAACACGGGTGCGATATGCCCGGCGCCGAACGGCCCGGCTTTCTCCAGCGCGTCGAGCAGCGCGATCGTGGCACCCTCGGCGGCTAGAGCGCCGTCGATCGCCAGGCTCTCCTCGTTCTGCAGCCGGAACACGTCGGCCGCGGCGCGCTCCTCGAAGAAGGCGCGCAATTCGCCGAGCTTCGCGCGCTCGACAGTGATGCCGGCGGCCATCGCGTGGCCGCCGCCCTTGACGATCAGCCCCGCAGCCGCCGCCTCGCGCACCAGCCGGCCGAGATCGAAGCCGTTCACCGAACGGCCGGAGCCGGTGCCGATGCCGGTCGAATTGAAGGCGATGGCAAAGGCCGGCCGGCGCGCATAATCCTTGAGCCGCGAAGCGATCAACCCGACGATGCCCGGATGCCAGCTGTTGCTGGCCGTGACGATGATGGCGGGACCGTTGCTGCCGGCAAGCTCGGCATCGGCCTCGGCGCGCGCCTGCGCCAGCATCTCCTGTTCCATCTGCTGCCGTTCCTGGTTCAGCCGGTCCAGCGTCTCGGCGATGCTTGCCGCCTCGACGGGATCGTCGGTGGCCAAAAGCCGGCTCCCCAGCGCTGCATCGCCTATGCGGCCGCCGGCATTGATGCGCGGCCCGATCAGGAAGGAAAGATGGAAGGTGTTGATCGGCTCGCCGATACGCGAGACACGTGCCAGCGCCGCCAGCCCCTCGTTCTTCTGCTGGCGCAGCACCTGCAGTCCCTTGACGACGAAGGCGCGGTTGACACCGGTGAGCAGGACCACGTCGCAGACCGTCGCCAGCGCAACGAGATCGAGCAGCGAAAGCAGGTCGACCGGCGCCGCATTCGGCAGCCGCTCGCGCAGCACCTTGGCCGTCTGCACCAGGCACAGGAAGACGACGCCGGCGGCGCACAAATGTCCCTGCCCCGACAGGTCGTCCTCTCGATTGGGATTGACCACGGCCTCCGCCGGCGGCAGCGGGCCGCCGACCTGGTGATGGTCGAGCACCACGACGTCGGCGCCGGCTTCCCTGGCCGCCTCGATCGAGGTCGCGCTGTTGGTGCCGCAGTCGACGGTGACGATCAGCTTCGCGCCGCGCGAGATCAGCTCCCGCATCGCTTCCGGATTGGGCCCGTAGCCTTCGAAGATGCGGTCCGGGATATAGATTTCGGACGGTACGGAAAAATGCGTGAGAAAGCGTTTCAGGAGCGCCGACGAGGCGGCGCCGTCGACGTCATAATCGCCGAAGATCGCGACTTTCTCACGCGCGACGATCGCATCGGCCAGCCTCGCCGCCGCTTTCTCCATATCGGTCAGCGATGCCGGATTCGGCAGAAGCTCGCGGATGGTCGGATCGAGGAAGCGCCCGGTCTGCTCCACGCTGACGCCGCGCGCGGCAAGCACCCGCGCCACGATGTCAGGCACACCGTGGCCTTGCGCAATCGCGAGCGCGGCCATGTCCTGCCGCTCGGTCAGCCGGTGTTCCCAGGAAACACCCGTCGCCGACTGCCTGACATCGAGGAAGAACCGTTTCTCGCCCGTCATGCGACGCGCCGTCTGCACATCATCCTTGCGCAGATATCAACATGCGACGGCCGGAGCAATTCGGTGAGAGCGGGCAATCCGGGGAAAAGTGTGGATGGGTTTCCCCGGGAACGCCGTCGTGACGCTCAAGTGGGGCGAAATCAGAACTTGTCCAGATCCTGGTGACGCGCCTTGATCTCGCGCACCGTGCGCGAGGACGAGCGCAGCACGATCGTGTGGGTGGTGATGAAGGTGCGGCCGAACTTCACGCCGTCGAGCAAATTGCCGTCGGTGACGCCGGTCGCCGCGAAGAGCACGTCGCCGCGCGCCATGTCCTGGGCGCGGTAGATCCGCTTCGGATCGGAAATGCCCATCTTCTCCGCCCGCACTACCTTCTCCGGCGTGTCGAGGATCAGCCGGCCCTGCATCTGCCCGCCGGTGCAGCGCAGTGCAGCCGCCGCCAGCACGCCCTCCGGCGCGCCGCCGGTCCCGAGATAGATGTCGATGCCGGTCTCGTCCGGATCGGTGGTGTGGATGACGCCGGCGACATCGCCGTCGCCGATCAGCCGGATCGCGGCGCCTGTGGCGCGCACGGCGTCGATCAGCTTGGCATGACGCGGCCGATCGAGGATGCAGGCTGTGATGTCGGTAACCGCCACACCCTTAGCCTTGGCTAGATTGGCGAGGTTTTCCGCCGGCGAGGCGTCGATATCGATCAGGCCTTCCGGGTAGCCGGGACCGATGGCTATCTTGTCCATATAGACGTCGGGCGCGAACAGCAGGCTGCCTTTTTCCGCGATCGCGATGACGGCAAGCGCGTTGGGCAGGTTCTTGGCGCAGATCGTCGTGCCCTCGAGCGGATCGAGCGCGATGTCGACGGCCGGACCTTTGCCCGTGCCGACCTCCTCGCCGATATAGAGCATCGGCGCCTCGTCGCGCTCACCCTCGCCGATCACCACCGTGCCCTTGATGGCCAGCCGGTTGAGTTCCTGGCGCATGGCATCCACCGCCACCTGGTCGGCGGCCTTCTCATCGCCGCGCCCGCGCAGCCTGGCGGCTGCGACGGCAGCCCGTTCGGTCACGCGCACGACTTCCATCGTAAGGATCCGGTCGAGACCGGCGGCGATGTTCTGGGCGATGTTCATGGATGGGCGTTCCTCGTTGTTTGTTTGCGTCGAGCAATCCCAGAACGGTTGAGCACCGGAATTGCTCCGCCTCCCGCCAGTGGCGGGCTTCTTCTGGCAAAGCTCCATGACAACGGCAAGACTTGGCCCGTCATTTTTCGAAATGACAGCAAAATCAATCGATTGAAGGCGGAATTGGACTGGACTTATTCCGCCCGCTCGATGCGGATCACCTGCGGCTTGTCGGTCAGATGACCGTCCTTGGTGATACCTTCCACAGCCTTGCGCACCGCCGCTTCCGTCGTCTCGTGCGTGACGAGGATCACTGTCTTCTGTTCCTGGGTTTCCGCGCTGGTCGCCTGCTGAACGATCGATTCCAGCGAGATGTCGTTGTCGGCCATGCGCTTGGCGATGGCCGCGAACACGCCGGTGCGGTCATGCACGGTAAGCCGTATGAAATAGCCGCCGGCATGGCTGCGCATCCCCGCCTTCTTATAGGGTTTCAGTTCCTTCGCCGGCCAGCCGAACACCGGCGCGTGCTGGAAGCCGGGCCGGCTTTTGGCGATATCGGCAATGTCTCCGATCACCGCCGACGCGGTGGCGTTGCCGCCGGCGCCAGGGCCGGAAAGCAGAAGCTCGCCCAGAATATCGGTCTCGATCGCCACCGCGTTGGTGACGCCATGCACCTGCGCGATGACCGAAGCCGTCGGCACCATGGTCGGGTGCACGCGCTGCTCGATGCCGCTCTCGGTGCGCTGGGCGACGCCGAGCAGCTTGATGCGGTAACCGAGATCGGCCGCCGCGCGGATGTCGGCCTGCGTGATGTTGGAGATGCCTTCCATATAAATGTCGTTGGCGGCGATCCTGGTGCCGAAGGCAAGGCTGGTCAGGATCGACAGTTTGTGCGCCGTGTCGTGGCCTTCGATGTCGAAGGTCGGATCGGCCTCGGCGTAACCCAGCCGCTGCGCGTCCTTCAGGCAGGCGTCGAAGGAAATACCCTCGGCCTCCATGCGCGTCAGGATGTAGTTGCAGGTGCCGTTGAGAATGCCGAAGACACGGGTCACCGCGTTGCCGGCCATTGCCTCGCGCATCGTCTTGATGACCGGAATGCCGCCGGCCACCGCCGCCTCGTAATTGAGCAGCACGCCCTTCTTCTCGGCGATCTCGGCGAGCGCCAGGCCATGCTTGGCAAGCAGCGCCTTGTTGGCGGTGACGACATGGCGGCCCGCCTCGAGCGCCGCCTTCACCGACTGTCGCACCGGCCCCTCGTCGCCGCCGATCAGCTCGACGAACACATCGATGTCCGCTTTTTCGGCGAGCTTGACCGGATCGTCGAACCATTTCGCGACGCTGAGATCGACGCCGCGGTCGCGCTTCGGGTCACGCGCCGAAACGGCCGTCACGACGACATCGCGGCCGCACTGGCGGGTGAGCTCGGCCGCCTTGTCGCGCAGCACGCGCGCCACCGAGGCGCCGACCGTGCCGAGGCCGGCAATTCCAACACGCAACGCTTCAGCCATGTCCGACGACGCCCCTCAAATTCAATAAATGTCCGGCTGTTCAGCGACGGGCGGCGAGCGGCACCACATTGTTGGGCTGCTTGGCGGTGGTCGCGAGGAATTTCTTGATGTTGCGCGCCGCCTGGCGAATCCGGTGCTCGTTCTCGACCAAGGCGACGCGCACATAGTCGTCGCCATGCTCGCCGAAGCCGATGCCCGGCGCCACCGCGACATCGGCATGCTCGATGAGCAGCTTGGAGAATTCGAGCGAGCCGAGGTGGCGGAACTGCTCGGGGATCGGCGCCCAGGCGAACATGGAGGCGGCGGGCGCCGGAATGACCCAGCCGGCGCGGCTGAAGGAATCGACCATCACGTCGCGCCGCTTGTGGTAGACCTCGCGCACCTCCTCGATGTCGGCGCCGTCGCCGTTCAGCGCATGCGCCGCCGCCACCTGGATCGGCGTGAAGGCGCCGTAATCGAGGTAGGATTTCACGCGCGTCAGCGCCGAAATCAGCCGCTCGTTGCCGACCGCGAAGCCCATGCGCCATCCGGGCATGGAAAAGGTCTTCGACATCGAGGTGAACTCGACGCAGACATCGATCGCGCCTGGAACCTGCAGCACCGAAGGCGGCGGATTGCCGTCGAAATAGATCTCCGAATAGGCGAGATCCGACAGGATGATGATGTCGTTCTTCTTCGCGAAGGCGACCACGTCCTTGTAGAAATCGAGCGAGGCGACCAGCGCTGTCGGGTTCGACGGATAGTTGAGGATCAGCGCCAGCGGCTTCGGGATCGAATGGCGGATGCCGCGCTCCACCGCCGGGATGAAGCCGTCATCGGGCTCGACCTGCAGCGACCGGATGACGCCGCCCGACATGATGAAGCCGAAGGCATGGATCGGATACGTCGGATTGGGGCACAGGATCACATCGCCGGGCGCGGTGATCGCCTGCGCCATGTTGGCGAAGCCTTCCTTCGAGCCGAGGGTAGCGACCACTTGCGTGTCGGGATTGAGCTTCACGCCGAAGCGGCGCTGGTAGTAATTCGCCTGGGCGCGGCGCAGGCCCGGAATGCCGCGCGACGCGGAATAGCGATGCGTGCGCGGGTCGCGCACCACTTCGCATAATTTGTCGACGATGGCCTTCGGCGTCGGCAGGTCCGGATTGCCCATGCCAAGGTCGATGATGTCGGCGCCGCGCGAGCGGGCGCTGGCCTTCAGCCGGTTGACCTGCTCGAACACGTAAGGCGGAAGCCGGCGGACCTTGTGAAATTCTTCCATTTCAGTTCCAGACGATCGAAGGGGCGCTTTCGGCGTGCGATATAAACCTAATTGCAGTTAGGGTCGAGGGTCGGGTCGCATTTGCCCTCGATCTGCTTCAGCGTGTCGTCGCCGTGTGTTTTGGCAAGCGCCTTGAGCGCCGCGGAATTCGTCGGCGCCTTGACGCTGCCGCCCTTGGCGCGCTGCGCCTGCTCCTCGGCCTTGAGCTGGGCGAGCTTCGCCGCGGTCTCCTCCTTGGTGAGCTGCTTGGCGGCCACCGGCGGCGGGATGTTGAGGTTCGGATAGGAGCCGGTGTCCTTCGGGCCTTCGGTCAGGGCCGCCGGCGCCGCATTGTTGTGGCTGGTGCTCGTGCAGCCGCCGGCGGGCAGCAACACGCCAACCACCCCCGCCACAACCGTCACGCGGCAAAGCGAACCCGGCCTGAGAAAAAAAGTCCCGCCAACACCAATCGTCATATTGTTTTCCTGGCAGCCGGGTTAGAGCGAATTGGACCCGGTCAGATGTCCCATGGTAATATGTCAAGAAAACGCTCCGGGAGGAACCCCGCGAACCATGTCCAAAGCTCCCGATTCGGACAAAGCGGAAAATGGCGGACCTTCGGCCATCGAGCAATATCTGGTGAAGGATCCCGAGCGTTTCGCCCTGAACATGGCCCGCATGATCGAGCAGGCCGGCAAGGCGGCTTCCGCCTGGACGGAGCCGCGCGAAAAGGGCGAGGTGCGTGATCATGTCGCCGAACCGGTGGTCGACATGGTCAAGACCTTCTCCAAGCTCTCGGAATATTGGCTGGGCGATCCGCAGCGCGCGCTCGAAGCGCAGACGCGGCTCTTCGCCGGCTATATGACGGTCTGGGCGAACGCCATCCAGAAGGTCAATCCCAATGCCGAGGCGCCGCAGGACGCGGTTCAGCCCGAGCGCGGCGACAAGCGCTTCCAGGATCCGGAATGGGGCCGCAACGCCTTCTTCGACTTCCTCAAGCAGGCCTATCTGGTCACCTCGCGCTGGGCGAGCGAGCTCGTCGAGCATGCCGAAGGCCTGGACGAGCACACCCGCCACAAGGCGAGTTTCTATGTCAAGCAGGTGTCGAACGCGATCTCGCCGTCGAACTTCATCCTGACCAATCCGGAGCTGTTCCGCGAAACGGTCGCCTCGAACGGCGAGAACCTGGTGCGCGGCATGAAGATGCTGGCCGAGGACATCGCCGCCGGCCGCGGCGACCTGAAGCTGCGCCAGGCCGACTACACGCCCTTCGAAATCGGCAAGAACATCGCCACCACGCCCGGCAAAGTCATCGGCCGTAGCGACGTCGCCGAGATCATCCAATATGATCCGGTGACGGAGACGGTGCTGAAGCGGCCGCTGCTGATCTGCCCGCCATGGATCAATAAATTCTATATCCTCGACCTCAACCCGCAGAAATCCTTCATCCGCTGGGCGATCGAGCAGGGCCACACCGTCTTCGTCATCTCCTGGATCAATCCGGACGAGCGCCACGGCGCCAAGGGCTGGGAAGCCTATATCCGCGAAGGCCTGCAATTCGGCCTCGACATGGTGGAGAAGGCGACCGGCGAGAAAGAGGTCAACGCCATCGGCTATTGCGTCGGCGGCACGCTGCTGGCGGCAGCACTTGCGCTGTTGGCGCAGGAAGGCGACCACCGCATCAAATCGGCCACGTTCTTCGCGACGCAGGTCGACTTCACCTATGCCGGAGACCTCAAGGTCTTCGTCGACGAGGACCAGGTCGCCGCCGTCGAGCGCTCGATGAGCGAAAAGGGCTATCTCGAAGGCACCAAGATGGCGACCGCCTTCAACATGCTGCGCTCGGGCGACCTGATCTGGCCCTATGTCATCAACAATTACATGCGCGGCAAGGAGCCCCTGCCCTTCGACCTGCTCTACTGGAATTCCGATTCCACGCGCATGGCGGCGGCCAACCACTCCTTCTACCTGCGCAACTGCTATCTCGAGAACAATCTCTCGCGCGGCACGATGGAGCTCGCCGGACGCACCGTTTCGCTGGCCGACATCACCATCCCCGTCTACAACCTGGCCACGAAAGAGGACCACATCGCGCCGGCGCTTTCGGTGTTCCTGGGATCGCGTTTTTTCGGCGGCGACGTCGAATATGTGATGGCGGGTTCGGGCCACATCGCCGGCGTCGTCAACCCGCCTGCCGCCAAGAAGTACCAGTACTGGACCGGCGGCAAGCCGGTGGGCGACTTCAACGCGTGGCTTGCCGCCGCGCACGAGCATCAAGGATCCTGGTGGACCCATTGGCAGCACTGGATCGAGAACCAGGACAACATCCGCGTACCCGCGCGCAAACCCGGCAAGCGTATGAAAACCTTGGGAGATGCGCCGGGCACCTATGTTAAGGTGCGTGTGTAACGGACTGTAATGTCTGGTGAGTTGACGGGCCGCCAAAACAGGGCGAAATGGTGGCGTCAATCGTTCGGCGGCCTCAAATCACCTTCCGACGAAGTTTAATTCCGAGGCTTGCAGATTCGACACAGATCCCGTTCCGGTTGGGAACAGGAGGGTTATCGCGGCGCGGTGCTGGAGTGGCGCGGCGATGACGAACCGACCGGATGCCGAGGGGGAATTTATTTTGAAATCAGCAGGT
The DNA here is from genome assembly GCA_000824805.1 of Mesorhizobium sp. SOD10. Taxonomy (GTDB): domain Bacteria; phylum Pseudomonadota; class Alphaproteobacteria; order Rhizobiales; family Rhizobiaceae; genus Mesorhizobium. Next base: position 299,020 of record CCNA01000060.1, on the reverse strand, counting down.
TGGCGTCTCGCACGAGGGGAAAGCCGCAGCATCGCGGCAGCGCTTTTCTCCGTGCTTCTGGCCTCCTGCACCTCGACCGGCGACCCGACGATGTCGGTCGTTTCGCCCGCTTTCAATTCAACCGCCACCGAAATGAGCGCGACATCCGGCGCCAAGACCGTGACCGCGGCCGATTCGTCGCTCCAGGCCGCGGCGCCCGCCGCAGCCGGATCGAGCGTGATGAGCGAGGGCGATAAGCCTTTGCCCGAGAAGGTCGCTTATGTGCCGGAGACACGGCCGCAAGCCGCCGCCTTCCCGGCCGTCGCCGTGCCGGCCGGTTCCACTGCGATTGCCGGCAGCACGCCGCAACCGCTGGTTCAACAGGCGCAAACGGCGGAACAGACGCAAACGGTCGCCGAGCAGGTCGCCGCCGGCGATGCCGCAGCAATTGTCTCAAAAGCGCAGGCGACCACGCAGGCCATGAGCAACGGCGTCTATGTAACCGCGAGCGAGCCGGCGCAGCCGCAGATCGCCGCGCCGAAGAAGAGCCTGTTTGCCTCGCTGTTCAGCACCACGCCGGCCTCGGCTGCGCCCGCGCCGCTGATCAACAACGGACGCTCCGGCGACCAGATCACGGCGCAGGCCACGCAGGCCAAGACCACGCCGCCGCCGGCCAAGCCGATTGTGACGCTGGCCTCGGCGACACCGGGCGACAAGCCAGTGCAGCTCGCCTCGCTGGACGACCCGAGCTATCACATCACCGGCCCCGATGCCCTTCCCGGCGTGCGCCAGACCGCGCTGTTCGAGATCAAGCGCAAGTCCGGCATCGACGACGAGAGCGACGTCGACCTCAACGAGGATGAGGGCGGCGGCTATCAGGTGGCATCGGCCGCCGGCATGGCAAGGCTCGCGCCCAACGGCCTTTTGAAGCAGAATGAAAGCGTCGATGTCGCCTGCCTGAAGCCGTCGCTGGTGCGGGTGCTGAAGACGATCGAGGGCCATTTCGGCCGCAAGATGATCGTCACCTCCGGCTACCGCGATCCCTCGCGCAACCGCCGCGCCAACGGCGCCAAGAACTCGCTGCATATGTACTGCGCCGCCGCCGACATCCAGGTGCCCGGCGTGTCGAAGTGGGAACTGGCGAACTATGTCCGCTCGATGCCCGGCCGCGGCGGCGTCGGCACCTACTGCCACACCGAATCGGTCCATGTCGACGTCGGCCCCGAGCGCGACTGGAACTGGCGGTGCCGCCGGCGCGGCGGCGGCGAGGACGGCTGATCCCGCCTGCCCTTCGGCTACATCCGCGCGCGCAATGCATTTTTCATCTGAAGCCACGCGTTTCACGGCGCCGTGAAAAAAGTTGTCGCATGTGGCTGCGGATGGGTTGCCGGTTGCCAACAACGCAATTATAAGCCGCTTCGTCTGAGCGCGCCCATCGTCTAGCGGTTAGGACACCGCCCTTTCACGGCGGTAACAGGGGTTCGATTCCCCTTGGGCGTACCAGTCTTGACCGAAGCGGCTCCAGGGCCAGCCTTGTTTCTTCCAAAATGCGTACAGCGTGGCTGAAACCGGCGCGCGGGTTGGCGTCGCTCAGCTTCGGGAAGTCTCTTACCCTGAGCCGGTTCTGTGGGCTCCAGCGCAATCCGCACGTCTAGTCTAATCCGCCACAGCGCCCGAGCGGTGGTTTAGATAGCGCTAGTGACCGCGTCGTCCCTGATCCGGTGATTGCTGAGAGGGTAGACGCCGCAGGCTCCGGCGTAAAATGCCGGAGCCCGTAATGGCCGGTCAGATTTAGCCCCCGTTAGCAGGCGCCGGGGCGGGTTTGGCCGGAGCAGCGGGTTTGGAGATGGACGGTGTGGCCGGCGTCTCAACCTTGGGGGTATTGACGCTCACGTTCACATCCTTCCCTCCGCTACCATTTATGTTTATCACTCCCGTCAAGAACAACAGAACAACAATTGCGATGATACCAAGGATTACGGCAACGACTGTTCCGCCACCGCCGGAGTTTACGACTGTAGGTCCGTCGGACATGACTTTCTCTCCTTCTCGAGTTCTCACTCGATAGAAAAGAGAACTTTTGAGTATTTGTTCCGCTCCCGGCCCACGGTCCCATAATACCTACGACCGAAGTCCCCTGACTGCGAAAATCGTCAAGGGTCCCGCAAGAAAAGGCTGACCGCGGCTACCGACAAAAAGCCCGCTGGCCGGGGCCAGCGGGCTATGAGGTGGTTGATCTCGGACCCGCCAGGGACCGAGAGCTTGATCATATATGCATATGACACGGCGCGCCGATGCCACATATGTTAAACACGGCGCGACAATCAGGAAAGTCGGCGCGAGTGTGAGCGCTCTGCCAGCAGCCTCTTCACCAGTTTTAGCAGGCCATCGAGCCGATCGTTGATGCTCGGAGTTCTTGTCGGAGAGGATATCGCCGCTTCACTCCCTTTGCGTGTAGCAAAGTTATCCCCACAACAGTTGCCAATCCGGCGCCTCGCGCTTCCCGGGCCGAAACCCGTTATTAACGGCGTTGTTGGGTGACGATGTTAGCAGCGATCAGAGGGTGTAGAGTTTTGTCTCGGCCATGGAGACACGAATGGACCTGTTTCGGACGGCTCTCTTATGCGCGGTAATGACCGGCCTGGCAGGGGCGCAGCCCGTCCTCGCCGAGAATCAGCCCGTCCAGTCGAACGGCAACGCGGCGCAACAGCTGCCGTCCATCCACTGTGAGGGACAGAACTGCCTGCCGCCGAGGAACGACCCCGCCCTCGAGTGCAAGGGGCAGGATTGCACGCCGGCGCCAGTGACCGATCAGCCGACGGGCCCGGAGATTAAAAAGGTCAAGTGAGAAGCAGCGCGCCTCCGCGGCGAACGGCATACCGTTGCTCGAGCCAGCGCGGATTGACGATCAGAAAGGCAACGCCATCCCCCAGAACGCCGAGCGCCGATCAATCCGGAACCATCGGCGCCGGCTCTTCGCACCGATAGACCATGCACCGGCCGTCACTGGCCGGGACATAGTCGACCATCGGCACGTAGGGAGCGTCGCACTCATTGCCGAACTGGCGGACATAGCGCTCATATGTGTTCGCCCCCGTGGTCAGCACCACCGCATGCCGGCTCTGGATCAGTGCCTGGGTCTGCGCGCAGGTCATCTTGCGTGTGTCGGGCCGTGCATCGGCGAAATTTGTGGCGGCAACGATCATCGCTGCCGCGCAAAACGCAATCTTGCCTATGGGCATGGTGGCATCCTCGCAAAACATCTATCGCCAAACTCGCATCTGGCGACGCCGCTCCGCAACGGTGGAGCGGTCACGATGCAGCGAGCGAAGCCTTGAGAGAACAGTTGAAGCCTGCGCCAAGGGCTCGGAATTGCCCGAGGACGAACATCGTGCGACTTCAGGCCGTTGCAAACACCACCGTCTGCAGCAGCCCTCCCCCAGGCCGGTTTTCCAGCGTGATCGTCCCGCCGTAGCGTTCGATGATCTCCTTCGCGATCGCAAGCCCAAGCCCCGCGCCCGGAATGAACTGCGTGCGCGCCGGATCGACCCGGAAGAACGGCTCGAAGGCCTTGTTGAGCAGGTCCGGCGGGATGCCGGGGCCGCGGTCGGCGATGGTGAGGACCGCCCGGCCGCCCCGCCCCGCAAGCGCGACGGTGCAGCTCTTGCCATGCGTGGCGGCGTTCACAATCAGGTTGCGCAGCGCCCGGCGCAAGCCAAGCGCGCCGGCTTTGACCGACACATGATCGAGATGGTCGATGGTCACCGCATGGCCGAGCGAGACCATCTCGACCTCGATATCGCGAACCAGCCTGTCCAGTTCCACCAGCTCGACCGCGTCCTGGTTCACCTCCTCGCGCACTAGGCGGATGGCGCTGTCGGCGATACGGTCGAGCTCGTCGAGGTCGCTCAGCCATTTCTCGCGATCCTCCTCGAGGAACTCGGCCCTGAGCCGCATCCTGGTCATCGGGGTCCTGAGATCGTGGCCGGCGGCGGCGACCAGCCGCATGCGGCTTTCCATCGCCGTCCTCAATCTTGCCGACAGCTCGTTGAGCGCATGGGCGGTGGCCCTCACCTCAGCCGAGCCTTTTTCCGGCAAGGTCGCCAGCACGCCGTCCGATCCGATCTTGCTGGCGGCGGCCTCGAGCATTTCGAGCGGCCGCACCAGCACGCCGGTGAAGTAGATCGACACCGGGGTGGCGCCGAGCACGATCAGCAACATCCAGCCCGCCAGCCCGTACCAGACATCGCGCGGCGGGCCGAAATCGGGCACGTTGACGATCATCCAGCGATGGTCGGGCAGCTCGACAGAAGCGACCATTCCCGGTCTGCCGGCATTGCGGCTGACCACGGCCGAAACATTCAGCCCGTCATGGTGCAGGATCTCGTTCAGCACCTTTGTGTGCTTGCGGTCCTCGAAGCCGTCGGCCGGGCGATCCTTCACAGTGACGGGCGCATCGCCTGAATTCGGCACGTGGCCGGGAGCCAGTTGCACCATGTACTGAATCTGATGGGCGAGCGGCCCCATGATGAGTTCCGGCGACGGACCGCCGAGCACCTTGACAGCGACGAAAGTGGCGAGCCCGACGACCCCGAGGATCGACACGACCAGGAGAATGATAAGCCGCCGGCGCAGCGAGGTCATGCCCCGGTCTCCGCCGTCTCGACGCGCGCGGTGAGTTGATAGCCGCCGTTGCGCACGGTCTTGAACAGGTTCTCCTCGCCCGCTTCGGCGAATTTCCGCCGCAGCCGGCTCATCAGCACGTCGACGGAGCGGTCGAGCGGCTCGCGCTCGCGCCCTTGCGTCAGATCGAGGAGCTGGTCGCGCGACAAAAGCCGCCCCGGACGGTCGAGAAAAACCTGCAGCAGGTCGAACTCGGCGCCGGTAAGGTCGATCAGGGCGCCGTCGGCGTCCATCACCTTGCGCGTGTCAGGCTCCAGGCGGTAACCGGCGAAATAATAAACGCGAACCTTGGGCGGCGCGGCTTCGTCCGGCGCCGAGCGCCTGAGCACCGCCCGGATGCGGGCCGAAAGCTCGCGCGGGTTGAACGGCTTGCCGAGATAGTCGTCGGCGCCGAGCTCCAGCCCGATGATGCGGTCGACATCCTCTTTCAGCGCGGTCAGCAGGATGACGGGAATATGCGGCTTGCGGTCCCGCAGGCTCCGGCAGATGTCGAGACCGGAGCCGTCGGGCAGCATGACGTCGAGCACGATGAGGTCGAACTGGCCTGAGCCGAGCTTCTGCTCGCATTCGCGCCGGTCGGCCGCCACCGACACGCGAAATCCCTGCCCGTCGAGATAGCGCCCGAGCAGCGTCCTGATCTCGCGGTCGTCGTCCACGACAAGGATGTGGGATTGTGCCTGCATTCTTAGCCCGCTTGCCTGTTTGTTCGTGATTATAGGGAGCGGCGCAGCCGAGCGGCACGGAAAATTGCAACGGAACGTTTCCGCAAAGCCGCTGGAAACATTCGGAAACAAATCTCCTTTTTCCGGAAACCTTCGGCAACGCGCCGAAGCAATACGGCAAAAGACGCTTCCTATCCTCCCGGCATCCGAAGCATGCAGGAAAGGATCATGTCATGCGAAGCAGACTTCTGGCGCTTGGCCTCTTCTCGGTCGCGGCCATCCACCCCGTGCTCGCCGCGCAAACAGAACCGGGCGCAGCACCCGGGGACGAGCCGCCGGCAATCGGCCGGCAGGACGACCCCGGCCCCGACACTGGCCCGGGTCCGATGCCGTGGCCTGGCCAGCGCTGGGCGATGCGGCACGGCCCCGAGGGCTTCGGTCCGCGCCGCATGGGGCCGCCGCCGGAATTTCTTGCCGCACGGCTCGCCGCGCTCGAAACCCGGATCGGCATCCGCTCCGAACAGCTCGACGCCTGGCGCGACTACACCAGCGCGCTGCAGGCGGTGCTGGCCCCGCCGCCGCGGCCCGATGTCGGCCAGCCCGGCCGCGGGCCGGACGATGCCGCCGGCGGCAAGCCGGATCAGGCAAAGCGCGATCCCTTCGCCTTCCAGGAAAAGCTGGCCGACGAGGTGACCAAGCGCGCCGCCTCGGCCGCCAAGCTCAAGGACGCCATCACCGTGTTGCGGGCCAAGCTTACGCCCGAACAGCTCGAAATACTCGCTTCGGCGGATCGGCCGCATGGCCCGCCCCCCGGTCCATGGGGTGATCCGCCGGATGCAGCCGGCCCCGGAAGTTTGCCTGATCACGGCGGACAGCTCCCTCCACCCCCACCGCGGAGTGGCGAGCAACTCTGACCGGCTGCGCCGGCCGGCCCCCCTGACCCACCCGTTCAAGGGCCGGCCGGCTCTTCTTGCAACCGAAAGACGCGTCGTGCTGCCGCCGGCAGCTCGACGCGAGATGGAGAGCACCATGTGGGAAGCGCTGATGATGCTGCGCCTCATCGTGTCTGTGGCTCCGGGCTTGCCGGTCGGCCGGCGCACTCCTGAGCCGGCTATTGCGCCCATCCCAACCGGAGCCGCGATCCGATTGAACTTCGCAGCCTATCGGCTGTCGCTCCCGATCGCCTCGCCCAATGTCAAAAACGATGACCGCCAAATTGCGTAAGCGACTTTTTCTTCTGCTGGCTTTGCTTGTCGTGTTGGCCGCCGTCGCCGCGCTCAAGGCCTATGGCCGTGCCTCGACCGAACCCGCCACACACATCCCTGCGTCGGCGGCGACACTTACGGTTTCCGTAGAGAAGGTCGCCTCCGAAACGGTCACGTCGTCGATCAGCGCGACCGGTACCGTCGCCGCCTGGCAGGAAGCGACGCTCGGCGCGGAAGAAAGCGGCCTGCGCCTGACCGAGGTCCTGGTGGCCGAGGGCGATCATGTGAAAGCCGGCGATGTCGTCGCGCGGTTGGACGACTCGCCCCTCAAGGCCCAACTCGCCGAGCAGAAGGCAGCCGTCGCCCAGGCGCAGGCGACGCTCGACTCCGCGCTGTCGGCCGCCGCGCGCGCCGACAAGCTGCTGGCCAGCAATGCCGTCAGCGCGGAGACCGCCGAGGAAAAGGCGACCGCGGTGAAAACCGGCAAGGCCGGGGTCGATCAGGCCGAAGCCGCGGCCGAACGGCTGCAGGCCCAACTCGACAGGACGACCATCCGGGCGCCATTCGACGGCATCGTCTCCAGCAAGCCGGCCGTGACGGGTTCCATAGTCCAGGCCGGCACCGAGCTGATGAAGATCGTCCGCGACGGCAGGCTGGAGGTCGCCGTGCTTGTCCCTGAAAAGGACCTGGCGGCAATTTCGGCCGGTCAGACGGCCAACATCGTCGATGCGTCCGGCCGCGCCTTCTCCGGCAGCGTTTCCCAGGTAGCCGAGACGGTCAACTCGACCACCCGGCTCGCCACCGTCTATGTCGCCGTTGGCGAGGGCTCGGGCCTGAAGCCTGGCATGTTCGCCCGCGTCACGATCGAGACGGCGGCGTCCCGGCAGCTCACCGTCGCCGAGACGGCCCTGATCTGGCATGACGGCAAGCCGGCCGTGTTCGTCGTCGACGATCGAGGCAAGGTCACCGCGCATCCCGTTGCGACCGGCACGCGCCAGAACGGCCGGGTGGTCATCGAAAGCGGCTTGTCGGAAGGCGACCACGTCGTCGTCGCCGGCGCCGGCTTTCTCAACGACGGCAACCTCGTGCGTGTCGCCGCCGACGAGACGAAGGCTGCCGATGCTGCGAGCACGGCGGAGCCGGCGCAATGAACGCCATCTCCTCCTGGTCGATCCGCAATCCGGTTCCGACCATCGTGCTGTTCCTGTCGCTTGCGATCGCCGGCGTCTATGGGTTCATGCAGTTGCGCACCAACAACATGCCCGACATCGACCTGCCGACCGTCACCGTCACGGTGGCGCAGCCGGGCGCGGCGCCGAGCGAAATGGAAGTCCAGGTGGCGCGCGTCATCGAGAACGCCGTCGCGACCCTTGAAGGCGTCGACGACGTCTCGACCTCGATCAGCGAAGGCTCGTCCGTCACCACTGTCGAGTTCACCCTCGGCACCGATCCGGAGACCGCTACCAACGATGTCCGCAACGCGGTGTCCGGCGTGCAGTCCAGCCTGCCGGCCGCTGCCCAGACGCCGGTCGTGGCGAAGGTCAACGCAACCGGCAATTCGGTGCTGACCTTCGTCGTCGAGGCGCCGACCATGTCGCCCGACGCGCTGAGCTGGTACATCGACAATGACGTCGCCAAGGTCCTGCTCGGTGTCGACGGCGTCTCCAAGATCACCCGTTCCGGCGGCGTCGACCGCGTCGTCCGCGTCGAGCTCGACACCGATCGGCTCGCCGCTCTCGGCATCAGCGCTGGCGATGTCAGCCAGACGCTGGCCTCCAACAACGTCAACCAGCCCGGCGGCCGCGCCAATATCGGCGGCCAGGAGCAGTCGGTGCGCACGCTCGCCAGCGCCACGACCGTCGAGGCGCTGGCCGATACCCGCATCGCGCTGAGCGGTGCCGGCGATGTCAAGCTCTCCGACCTCGGCACCGTCGTCGACAGCTGGGAAAAGCCCCGCCAGGCCGCCTATCTCGACGGCAGGCAGGTCGTCGCCTTCAATGTCTGCAGATCGGTAGGCTCGAGCGAGATCGACGTGGTCAAGGCCGCTCGCGCCGCGATCGCCGACATGGGCGCCAAGACCACGAGGGCGAAATTCACCGAAGTCACCTCCTCATCCGGCTTCGTCCAGGAAAGCTATGACGCCGCCCTCGAAGCTCTATGGCTGGGCGCGCTGCTCGCCGTCGGCGTGGTCTGGCTGTTCCTGCGCGACATCAGGGCAACGCTGGTGTCGGCGGTGGCGATGCCGCTGTCGCTGATCCCGACCTTCGCGGTGATGGCGGCCTTCGACATCTCGCTCAACAACATCACCCTGCTGGCGCTGTCGCTGGTCGTCGGCATCCTCGTCGACGACGCCATCGTCGAGATCGAGAACATTGTGCGCCACATGCGCCAGACCGGCGTCAGCGCCTACCGGGCGGCGATCGAAGCCGCGGATGAGATCGGCTTGGCGGTGGTGGCGACGACCGCCACCATCGTCGCCGTTTTCCTTCCGGTGGCTTTCATGTCCGGCATTCCCGGCAAGTTCTTCTTCTCCTTCGCCGTGGCCGTCTGCGTGTCGGTGCTGTTCTCGCTGCTGGTGGCGCGCATGCTCACCCCGCTGATGGGCGCCTATCTGGTGCGCGCCGGCGGCCAGGACGAGGATGACACGCCCGCTTGGGTGCCGACCTATCTCTGGCTGCTGCGCAAGGCGCTCGACCACCGCTGGATCACGCTTGCTGCCGGCATCGCCTTCTTCGCCGGCTCGATGATGCTGGCGACACACTTGCCGACTGAGTTCATGGCGGCGGCGGATCGCGGCCGCTCGATGATCTCGGTCGAGCTGCAGCCCGGCTCGACGATCGAGCAGACCGCCGCGGTGGTGCAGGACATCACCAAAAGGCTGGAGAGGGAGCCGGCCGTCGACAGCGTGTTTGCCACGATCGGCACGGCCGCCTCGTCGGGCGGAGGGCCGAACCAAAGTTCGAGCTCGGCTGAAGTGCGGACCGCGACCGTCACGGTCAACCTGAAGCCGCGCGCCAAGCGGACGACGAGCCAGCAGCAATTCGAGGCCGAGGCTTCGCCGAAGCTCAACGACATCCCAGGCGCCCGCATCCAGTTCGGCGCAGACGGCTTCTCCGGCGCCAAGGTCTCGATCACGCTGGTCGGCGACGACGGCGAAGCCCTCGAAAAGGCGAGCGATGCGCTGATTGGCGGGATGAAATCGGTTCCCGGGCTGATCAATCCGACGTCGACCGCGGCCACCACCAAGCCCGAGCTTATCGTGCGGCCCGACAGCGCCAAGGCGGCCGAGCTCGGCGTCACGCCGACCGAGATCGCCGCAACGGTCAAGATCGCCACCATCGGCGACACCGACACCAGCCTGGCGAAATTTAATCTCGGTGACCGTCAGGTCTCGATCATCGTCACCGTGCCCGACGGTGCCATCGATGATCCGGCAAAGCTCGCCATGCTGCCGCTGACGGGCACCAAGGGCGTGGTTCCGCTTGGCGCCGTCGCCGATATCGGCTTCAACGCCGGCCCCAACAGCATCACGCGTGTCGACAGAAGCCGCAGCGCCACGGTCGAAGCCGATCTTTCGGGTCTGACGCTCGGCCAGGCGACCGAAGCCATCCGCGCCCTGCCCGCGATGCGCAACCTTCCGGCCGGCGTGCATGAGCTGGCACGCGGCGATGCCCAGCGCATGCAGGAGCTGTTTTCCGGTTTCGCGACCGCAATAGCCGCGGGCATCATCCTGATGTACCTGACGCTGGTGCTGCTCTTCCGCAGCTTCGTGCAGCCGGTGACCATCCTGGTCGCATTGCCGCTCTCGGTCGGCGGCGCGCTTGGTTTCCTGCTCATTACCGGCAAGACGCTTGGCATCTCGCCGTTGATCGGCATACTGATGCTGATGGGCATCGCGGCCAAGAACTCGATCCTGCTTGTCGAATATGCTCTGGTCGCCGAGAAGGGGCATGGCATGAGCCGCTTCGAGGCACTGCTCGACGCTGCCCGCAAGCGGGCCAGGCCCATCGTCATGACGTCGATCGCCATGGGCGCCGGCATGCTGCCGATCGCGCTTGGCATCGGCGCCGACGCCGAGACGCGTGCGCCGATGGCGATCGCTGTGATCGGCGGGCTCATCTCCTCGACCGTGCTCAGCCTCGTCTACGTGCCGGTCGTTTACACTTTCATGGACGACATCCAGCGGTTCCTTGCCCGACATCTGGGCAAGCTATTGGTCGACGGACCTCGCGCCGATAGCCGCGCCGTAACTGCAATTCCGGGGAAAGTTTCAGACAATGCCCATGCAATCTAATCAATCCTTTCTGCGTTCAAGGCCGCGCCAGCTTTCCTCCTGGGCCGGAATGTTGTGCGCTGCCCTGCTCCTGGCGGCCTGCTCGCAGGAAAAGAGCCAGGTGCCGCCCGGCATGGGTGGCGTTGGGCGGCCCGAGGTCGGCGTCGTCACGCTGCACCCGCAGTCGGTTGCGATCACCGCCGAGCTGCCCGGCCGCACCGCCGCCTCGCTCGTCGCAGAGGTGCGCCCGCAGGTCGATGGCATCATCCAGCAGCGCCTGTTCCAGGAAGGCGCCGAGGTGGTGGCGGGACAGCCGCTCTACCTCATCGATCCGGCGAGCTATCAGGCCGCCTATGACAGCGCCGTCGCCGCGCAGCAGAAGGCGGAAGCCGCGGTGCCCACCGCGCAGGCGAAGTTCGACCGTTATTCCGGGCTGCTGAAGCAGAACGTGGTCTCGAAGCAGGATTACGACGATGCCGCCGCGACGCTGGCGCAGGCCCAGGCCGATGTCGCATCGGCCAAGGCCAGCGTCGAGACCGCGAAGATCAGCCTCGACCGCACCTCGATCACCGCGCCGATCGCCGGCCGGATCGACAAATCGACATTGACGCCGGGCGCGCTGGTCACGGCCAACCAGGAAACGGTGCTGACCACCATTCGCTCGCTCGACCCGATCAATGTCGACGTCACGCAGTCCAGCACCAACCTGCTCAATCTGCGCCAGGCGATCAACGAAGGCCGGCTGAAATTCAGCGGGACCAATGTCAGCGTCAAGCTGAAGCTCGACAACGGCACCATCTACGCGCAGAACGGCAAGCTGGAATTCGCCGGCGCCAATGTCGACCAGTCGACCGGCACCTTCGCGCTTAGAGCCCAGTTCCCCAATCCCGACCGCCTGCTCCTGCCCGGCATGTATGTGCGCGCCATCGTCGAGGAAGGCGTTGCGCAAAACAGCTTCCTCGTGCCGCAGCGCGGCGTCACCCGCGACCCCAAGGGCCAGGCGACGGCCATGGTGGTCAATGCCCAGGGCAAGGTCGAGCAGCGAACGCTGAGCGTGCGCAACAGTGTCGGCAACAACTGGCTGGTGGATTCCGGCGTCGGCGACGGCGACCGCGTCATCGTCGAGGGCCTGCAGCTGGTGCGCGCCGGCGGCGACGCGACAGCGGTCGAAGTGACGATCGACGAAACGACCGGCGAGATCAAGGATCGCGAGCAAAGCTCCGCCTCGGCGGCGCCAGCCGGCGGCAATGCCGCCGGCGCCGCAAAACAGCCCGCCTCTGGCGCAACCGGGAACTGAGCAATGTCGGCTTTCTTCATCAACCGGCCGATCTTCGCCTGGGTAATCGCGATCGTGATCATGCTGGGCGGGTTGCTGGCACTGCAAACGCTGCCGATCTCGCAATATCCCCAAATCGCTCCCACCACGGTCAATATCAGCGCCACCTATCCCGGCGCCGATGCCCAGACGGTGGAGAACTCGGTGACCAAGGTCATCGAGCAGGGCATGACCGGCATCGACAATCTAGACTACATGACCGCGACCTCGACCTCGACCGGCCAGGCCTCAATCACGCTGACCTTCACCAGCGCCGCCAATCCCGATACCGCGCAGGTGCAGACGCAGAACAAGCTGCAACTGGTTCAGTCGCAGCTGCCGCAGGTCGTCCAGAGCAACGGCATCACGGTCTCCAAATCCTCGACCGGCTTCCTGATGGTCATCGGCTTCGTCTCCACCGACGGCAAGATGAACTCGACCGACCTCGCCGACTATGTCGACTCCACCATCAACGACACGCTGAAGCGCGTCGAAGGCGTCGGCTCGACGCAGCTCTTCGGCTCCGGCTACGCCATGCGCATCTGGCTCGATCCCGACAAACTGGCGCAATACGCGCTGATGCCGAGCGATGTCGCCACTGCGATCGAGGCGCAGAACACGCAGGTTTCGGCCGGCCAGCTCGGCGGCCTGCCGGCGCGCAAGGGCCAGCAGCTCAACGCCACGGTGACGGCCAAGAGCCGGCTGCAGACCGCCGAGCAGTTCCGCAACATCATCCTCAAGAGCAACACCGACGGCTCGCTGGTACGCCTCAACGATGTCGCCAAGGTCGAGATCGGCGCCGAAAGCTACACCACCCAAGCCCATTACAACGGCAAGCCGGCCGCCGGCGTCGCCGTCAACCTGGCCACCGGCGCCAACGCCATCAGCACCGCCGAGGCGGTGCGCGCGACCATCAACCGCCTGAGCTCGACTTTCCCGCAAGGCGTCGAGGTCGTCTACCCGTACGACACCTCGCCCTTCGTTCGCCTGTCGATCGAGGAAGTGGTGAAGACGCTGGCCGAAGCGATCGTGCTGGTGTTCCTGGTGATGCTGCTTTTCCTGCAGAACCTGCGCGCCACCATCATCCCGACGATCGCGGTGCCGGTGGTGCTGCTCGGCACGTTCGGCGTGCTCTCCTTCTTCGGCTATTCGATCAACACGCTCACCATGTTCGCCATGGTTTTGGCCATCGGCCTGCTCGTCGACGACGCCATCGTCGTGGTCGAGAATGTCGAACGCGTCATGCATGAGGAAGGCCTGCCGCCGAAAGAGGCGACGCGCAAATCGATGAACGAGATCACCGGCGCGCTGATCGGCATCGCCACCGTGCTGTCGGCCGTGTTCGTGCCGATGGCTTTCTTCGGCGGCTCTACCGGCATCATCTACCGGCAATTCTCGGTCACCATCGTCTCGGCCATGGTGCTCTCGGTGCTGGTGGCGCTGGTCCTGACCCCGGCGCTCTGCGCCACCATTCTGCGCGCGCCAAAGAACCATGCGACGCAGAAGGGGCCGTTCGGCTGGTTCAATCGCCTCTTCGACCGCGGCACGATCGCCTATCGCGACGGCTCGCATGGTATCATCAACCGGTCGTGGCGCTTCCTCGCCGTGTTTCTGGCCATCGTCATCGCCATGGGCTGGATGTTCGCCCGGCTGCCGAGCTCGTTCCTCCCGGATGAGGATCAGGGCATCCTGATCACCAGCGCCTCGCTGCCTGTCGGCGCGACGCAGGATCGCACCGAGCGCGTGCTCGCCAAGGTGACCGACCACTATCTCAACGAAGAGAAGGATGCTGTCGAAGGCGTGTTCACCGCTTCCGGCTTCGGCTTCGGCGGCGCCGGACAGAATGTCGGCATCGCTTTCGTGCGGCTGAAGGATTTCGACCAGCGCAAGACGCCGGCGCTCGCCGCGTCGGCGGTGGCCGGCCGCGCCGTGGGCGCCTTCTCCAGGATCAGGGACGCCCAGGTCTTCGCGCTCGCCCCGCCCGCCATCCAGGGTTTCGGCAACACCAACGGCTTCGATTTCTACCTGCAGGACGTCAACGGCGCCGGCCACGAGGCGCTGATCCAGACGCGCAACCAGCTTCTGGGCTTGGCCGCGAAGAGCCCGCTGCTCGCCAACACCCGCCCCAACGGCCAGGAGGACCAGCCGCAATTCTCGGTCGATATCGACCAGGAAAAGGCCAGCGCGCTCGGCATCAGCCTCGCCGACATCAACAACACGCTGTCGACCGCCTGGGGCAGCGACTACGTCAACGACTTCATCGATCGCGGCCGGGTGAAACCGGTCTATCTTCAGTCGGACCCGGATTTCCGCATGCAGCCGGAAGATCTCGACAAGTGGCAGGTCCGCAACTCCGGCGGCGCCATGGTGCCGTTCTCGGCCTTCGCCTCCAGCCACTGGACCTACGGATCGCCCCGCCTCGAACGCTACAACGGCTCGGCCGCGGTCGAGATCCAGGGCGCCGCGGCCGCCGGCCAAAGCTCGGGCGCGGCCATGGACGAGATCGACAGGCTGGTCGCCCAACTGCCGGCCGGATATTCGCATGAATGGACCGGGCTCTCGCACCAGGAGCGGCTTTCCGGCAACCAGGCGATGTCGCTCTACGCGATTTCGGCGCTGGTCGTGTTCCTCTGCCTTGCGGCGCTCTATGAAAGCTGGTCGATCCCGTTCGCCGTCATGCTGTCGGTGCCGATCGGCATATTCGGCGCGCTGGCGGCGGCCACTCTCTTCGGCCAGACTAACGACGTCTATTTCAAGGTCGGTCTGCTTACCACGATCGGTCTCGCGGCCAAGAACGCCATCCTCATCGTCGAGTTCGCCATCGAGCGACAGTCGGCTGGCATGGGACTGGTCGAAGCGACACTGGAAGCGGCGCGGCAACGCCTGCGGCCAATCCTGATGACGTCGCTGGCCTTCATCCTCGGCGTCACGCCGCTTGCGATCGCCAGCGGCGCGGGCTCCGGCGCGCAGAACTCGGTCGGCATCGGCGTCATGGGCGGCATGATCGCGGCGACCGTGATCGGCGTCTTTCTGGTGCCGCTGTTGTTCGTCACGGTGCGCCGGATCTTCAAAGGCAGGGCGGCCAAGCAGGATACGGGCGGGACACAAGCCACAGCCACTCAGGAATAAAGGGTTCCCTCAAATGTTTGATTTTGAACGCGGTCTCGCGACCGCGAAAGGGCTCTTTTTGCCCGCGTTTGCCGCTGTCCTGCTCTCGGGATGCGTCGTCGGTCCGGATTACCAGAAGCCTCTGCTGGCGATGCCGGCGAGTTGGAGCGGGCACAAGGCGGCGAAACCGGCGAGACCGGCGCAATTGTCCAAATGGTGGCAGCGCCTGCGCGATCCCGAGCTCAACGCGCTCGTCGAGGAAGCGGTTGCCGGCAATCTCGATGTGGCAAGCGCCAAGGCCAAGATCCGCGAGGCGCGGGCGAGCTATCGCCAATCGGTGGGCGCGTTGCTCCCCTCCGCCGACGGATCTGCCTCGGCCACCCGCAACAAAGTTTCGGCCACCACCGCCGGCACCACATCCAGCGAGACCTATAGCCAGTATCAGGCGGGTTTCGATTCCAGCTGGGAACTCGACCTCTTCGGCGCCAACCGCAGGGGTGTCGAGGCGGCGAGCTATGGGCTGGACGCTTCCGAGGAGGAGCTGCGTTCGACCCTTCTCACGCTGGTTGGCGATGTGACCTCGAACTATGTCCAGGCGCGCGGCTACCAAGCGCGTATAGCGCTTGCCCGGCGCTCCGCCGCGTCGCAGCGGCAGACCGCTCAACTCACCCGCACGATGGCTCTGGCCGGCTCGGCGACCGCGGCGGATGTCGCCAAGGCGGAAGGACAGGCCAGCGGTACGGAAGCCGGCCTCCCGAGCCTGGAAGCAAGCTATGCCGAAGCCGTGCATCGCCTTTCCGTGCTGACCGGGCGGCCGCCGGCGGCACTCAACGAACGCCTGAGGCGCGTGAAGCCGATCCCGGCGCCACGCCTGCCGATCCCGACCGGTATCCCGGCCGACATTCTGCTCACCCGCCCGGACGTGCGCATGGCCGAGCGTCAATATGCGCAGTCCACCGCCAAGATCGGCCAGGCCGAGGCGGCGCGCTATCCGAGCGTCAGCCTGACCGGCGACATCAGCACCACCGCCCTCAAGCTCGGCGATCTCGGCAAGAACTCCACCATCGGCTGGTCCTTTGGTCCGACGCTCAGCGTGCCATTGTTCAATGGCGGCCGGTTGCAGGCGGCCGTCGACGTCGCCAAGGCTCAGCGCGACCAGTATTTCGTCGCCTACAAGGCCGCCGTGCTCACGGCGCTGGAGGACGTGGAGAACGCCACGGTTTCGCTGTCGCAGGAGCGCATCAGAAACGGCAAGCTCGCCTCCTCGGCCAAGTCCTATGGCGATGCCGCGCGCCTAGAAAGAACGCTCTACAAGGCTGGCGAGACCAGCCTTCTCGACGTGCTCGATGCCGAACGGTCAGCCTATTCCGCCGACGATTCCGTCCTGCAAAGCCGCGTCTCGATCGCCGCCGACTACATTGCCCTCAACAAGGCGCTTGGCGGCGGCTGGGACGGCGCGATTGACACCGCCAGGCCCGAAATCATCGATGTCGGCACCGGGCCGCGACTGGCATCGAAGGCCCGACGAGACAATGTGCACGATGTTTATCCGCCTGTTGACGGCCCGTACAAATCTCCGTGAGCCATGGCCGCAAACAATATCCCACTATATAACAGCCTCGTTGAGGTAATGAGATGTCAGGCGCCTACGATCTCGGAACCAATCTGGTTCGCCGTATCTATGAAAAGCGCATAGATGCACCGGCCATTCTTGATGCCGGCACGCATTTTCCCAATGCCGCGAAGTTCAGCGCCGCTTGGCAAGATATCCGCGACGAGGCGCTGGCGGCGAAGCTGAACAGCGCGCCACGCTTCCACGACATCATGCCGGAGCAGGCCGATATATCGGCCAATGACGGTCTCGACTGGCGCATGTTCGTGCTCAAGGCCTATGACATGACGGTGCCGGAGAATCTCGCGCGCATGCCGGTGCTGAGCCGGCTGCTCACGGAGTGCCCCGAGGTCAAATCGGCGGCCGTCTCGTTCCTCGCCCCGCGCAAGCACATCCCGCCGCACCGCGGACCCTTTCGCGGCATCATGCGGTTCCATCTCGGCCTGGTCATCCCGAAGCAGCCGGACGGCCGTCCGGCGACGATCATGATGATCAATCACGAGGAAAGGCGCATCGCCGACGGCGAGTGCATGCTCTGGGACGACACGTTCGAGCACGAAGTCATGAACAACTCGGATCAGCCCCGCGTCGCTCTCCTGCTCGACGTTTGGCGTCCGCAAATGCCGCTGGACATGGAAATCCTGTCGCGTGTGATCGTGCGCGGCGTCCAGGTGGGAATGCGCTATCGCGGCGTGTCGTTCGGCGGCTGAGGCTGCGGTCGCGCTCTAAGCTCGCGCGTCGCGATATGCTCCTGCCCTGCTGCCGAGCTTGCCGGGGAACATCGCATCCTTCGCCAGCAATCCGCTGACACGGCAGAAGGCGGCGAAGGCGCGGCAGGCTTCCTCTGCGCTGACCACGTCGACCGTAGCGCCGAAACAGGCGTTGAACGCGGCTTCGTAGACCTTGCCTTGGCGCTTCGGCCAGTCCTGCAGGAAATCGAGCGCCTGCTCGACGCTGTAGATTTCCTCGACCGGCAGGCCGGGCGCGGGCGTGATGCGCACCGGCACCTCGAATTGCAGTCTGTCCATTCCCTGTCTCCCGAACTGGCGTGGCCGGAGCAACGCCGCTCGTTCTGAAAAGTTTCTTTTGCGGCCTTCTGACTCGCAAATGTGACCTCAGTGCGATGAGGAATCGGTTCGCCGGTGCGGCAGATCGGTCTCAGACCGCGTCGATAACCGGCTGCATTGCCAATGCCGGGTTTCCACCTTATTGCCGGCCATCACAGCTGCCGTGGGCGAAAAACATGAGCGAAATCCGGGTCGAGTCTCTCACCAAGCGGTATGGCGGCACAACGGCGCTGGACGGTGTCTCGCTGGCCTTTCCGAAGGGTTCCTTCACCGCGCTGCTCGGCCCCT
Source organism: Mesorhizobium sp. SOD10 (assembly GCA_000824805.1). GTDB lineage: Bacteria > Pseudomonadota > Alphaproteobacteria > Rhizobiales > Rhizobiaceae > Mesorhizobium. The sequence continues at coordinate 280,828 of CCNA01000060.1, read as the reverse complement.
CCGGCTGCGGCAAGACCACAATGCTGCGCCTGATCGCCGGCTTCGAGGCGCCGAGCGAAGGCAGCGTGTTCCTTGGCGACGCGCTTGTCGCCGATCCGAAGCGGCAGGTGCCGCCGGAGGCGCGCAATGTCGGCGTCGTTTTCCAGTCCTACGCCCTCTGGCCGCATATGGATGTCGCCGAAAACGTCGCTTACCCGCTGAAAGCCAGGCATGTGCCCGCCGCCGGCATCCCTGCCCGCGTCGCGGCGGTGCTCGATATCGTGGGGCTCGGCGGCTACGCCAAGCGCCGCATCGACGAATTGTCGGGTGGCCAGAGGCAGCGCGTGGCTCTCGCCCGCTGTCTCGTCGCCGAAACCGGCATCATCCTGTTCGATGAGCCGCTCGCCAATCTCGACATGCATCTACGCGCCGCGATGGTCGACGCCTTCCGCGACATCCATCGCCGCACTGGCGCGACGATCGTCTATGTCACGCATGACCAAGCGGAGGCGCTGGCGCTTGCCGACCGTGTCGCCGTGATGAGCAAAGGCAGGCTGCTGCAGGCAGCGCCCCCGCAGGAGATCTATCGTTCTCCCGCCGACGCCGCGGTTGCCGGTTTCGTCGGCCGCGGCAGCCTGATTTCGGGCAACACCGTCGGCCATTCGGATCAGGCCTCGATCATCGATATTGCCGGCCACCGGCTCGCGGCGCGCAGCCACGACAAGCCGGCCGGCGCGGTCAAGGTCCTGCTGCGCCCGGAAGCCCTGCGCATCGCGGCCGAGGGCCTGCCGGCAACAGTGCTGGACAGCGTCTATCGCGGACCGGTGCATGAGGTGCGGCTGGCGCTCGCCGAGCCCGGACAGCATCTGCTGGTCGACAGCGCCGAGGCGCTGGCGGCGGGGCAGCTTGTGCATGTCGCGGTGTCCGATGCCTGGGTGGTGCCGGGCAGTTGATTAAGAGCAATTCCAGGAAAAGTGTGAGCGGTTTTCCGTCCGGAATTGCGTACGAACAAAGAGATCGGGCGGTTCGCCGTTTCCGTGAAACGGTGGAACGCCCTATCGCCAGGGCAATACGCCGGCGGGCAGACGGCGGCCGAACCGGTCTAACGCCAAAAGCAGCACGACCACGACGACGATCGTGGACACCGCGATGGCCGCCGCCTGTGTGCCGAGCCCTGCCTCTTCCAGGCTGAACAGCACGACGCCGAGCGTCTCCTTGCCGCTCGACCACAGCAGCGCCGAGACCGTCAATTCGTTGAAGGCGCTCATGAACACCAAGAGCCCGCCCGCGACGGCCGCGGGCGCAGCAAGCGGCGCCGTGATCGTCCAGAGCCGCCGGAACGGACCCGCGCCGGACACCGCCGCCGCTTCATCGAGATCGCGGGGAATTTGCCCGACCGCCGTCGTCACCGGTTTCATCGCCAGCGTCAGAAAGCGCATCGCATAGGCGACCAGGATGATCGACGCGGTCGCATAGAGGCTGCCGATCAGCGGCAGCGGCCGCAAGAAAAGTAGGATGCAGGCGATCGCCAGCACCACGCCGGGGATCGTGTAAGGCAAGTCGACGATGCCGCCGAGCATGCGCCGCGAGCGCTTGTCGAAACGCTCGAGCCGTGCGGCCATCGGGATGACGCCGAGGGCAAGCATCAGAGCCGCGCCACCGGCAAAGAGCAGCGAATTGCGGAAGGCCCGCACCGTGGATGCCTGCCGGACCAGAACTTCCGTATAGTTGGCGACCGTTGCCGTCCGCAGGCCGAGCGGCACACCGAAGGACGGCACCAGCGACGTCGCCAGCAGCGCGCAGGCCGGAAGAATGAGGATCAGGCCGATGACCAGCCAACCAGCGCAAGCAAGTGGCAGTCGGAAGCGGCCGAGCTCGAACCGCGCGGGCGTGCCGGCGACAACGCGATGCCCGGCGCCCCGCAAGGCCAGCGACTGGAAGACCATGCCGACAAGCGCCAGGGCGCCGACCAGCACCGATAGAGCCGCAATCTGCGGCAAGACGCTCGGCCCAAAACTCGACAGGTCCTGATAGATCATGGTCGGCAGCGTGAGATAATTGGCCGGCATGCCGAGCAGAGCCGGTATGCCGAAATTGCCGACACCCGAGACGAAGGCAAGGGCGGCGGCGGCCACCGCATAGGGCCGCACGACCGGCAGCACGACGGTCCGCAGCACGCCGAGCGGCCGTGCGCCGCAGGACCGCGCCGCCTCGACCAGATCGCGCGGCACGCGTGACAGCCCTGCCCGCATGGTGATGAAGACGATCGGCGCGTGCTGGACGCCATAGAGGAGGATGATGCCGCCACGGCCAAGCATCGGATTGCCGCTGCCAGGCGCAGGCGCCAGCCCAAGCATGCCGAGCAGCGTGCTCGACGGGCCGAAGAGATGCAGCCAGGCGAGCGCCGTCACCTGCGGCGCGATCATCAGCGGCAGAAGCAGCAGGAAGCCGAGGATCTTTCGCCCTGGCAGATCGGTCATCGTCACCGCGATCGCGAACGGAATGCCGAGGCAAAGCGCCAGCAGCGCGCCGAAGAAGGCGGTATCCAGCGTGTGCCAGGTCGCCTTGAGCGCGGCGGGGCTGGCAAGCCGCCCTGCGAAGGCGGCGAAATCGACCTCTCCGCCGGGCGCGATCGCCGCAAGGACGAGACGCACCATGGGTAGCAGGCTGAGCACCGCGATGACGGAGAGCACGGCTAGCGCCGACAGACGCTGGCCGGACACCAGGGACGACAGCGCCAAGCCGCCTGCCCGCGGCAACGCCGGGTTCGACCCGGCGACGCGATGTTCCGCGGAGGCCAAACTTGCCTTCCGCGCGCTTACTGGCTCATCGCCGCGCTGAATTTTTCCTTGTTCTGCGCATCGTTGGTGAGCGCGGCGGCCGCATCATAGTCCAGCACCTTGATCGAGGCTCGGTCAGGATAGCCGGCCGGCAGCGCGACGTCGGCGCGGGCCGGGATGTAGCCCATCTTGGCCGCCACTTCCTGCCCGTCCTTCGACAAGAGGAAGTCGACAAACGCTTTGGCGGCGTCCTTGTTCTTGGCGGTGGAGAGGATCGCGACGGGCTCGGTGACGGCGGACACACCTTCCTTCGGGAACACGAACTCGACGGGCGCGCCCTTGGCCTTCTCACGGATCGGCATATAGTCGACGATCATGCCGAACAGCTTGTCGCCGCCGCTGACGGCCTTGAGCACGTCGCCGTTGCCGCCGCTGGCCTGGGCGCCGTTCTTGGCGAGCGCGCCGTAATAGTCCCAGCCCTCCGGCAAATTGCCCGTCAGCGTCACCGTGTGGATCATCGCGGCGCCCGAGGTCAGGGGGCTCGGCATCGCTATCAGGCCCTTGGCCTCGGGCTTCTTCAGGTCTTCCCAGCTCGTCGGCACGAAAGGCGCCTTGGTGTTGTAGACGATGCCGGTGGTAATCAGCTTGGTCGAGAAATAGGTCTTGTCCTTGTCGTACAGCGCGGCGTCGAGGCCGTCGACCTTGGCCTCCGGATAGGCAAGCAGCCGCCCTTCCTTCTTCAGGCCTTCCATGGTCACGACATCGGCGATCAGAAGCACGTCGGCCTGAGGCTGGCCGGCCTCGATCTCGGCATGAAGCTTCGCCAGGATCTTCGGCGTGCCGTCGCGCACCCAGTCGACCTTGATGCCCGGGTTCTTGGCCATGAAGGCGTCGACAGTCTGCTGGGCGTCGGTATTCGGCTGGCTGGTATAGAGCACCAGCGTGCTGTCGGCGGCGGCGCCCGCCACGGTGGATGCCAGCAATAGGGCGGCGAGGACGATCTGGCGCATGGAAATACCTGTTCTTGATCAAGCTGAGGAAAGTCCGGCGAGCGCCGGGGTTGGAAAACCTGACTAAGGCCGCAGGATAACCATTATGTGACAGGGCGACACAACCCGCGCCGCCCTGCCCTGCTCTTGTTCGATATCGTCGGCGCTACTGGTTGGCCGGGTCAGTCTCGGCGTCATAGGCCATGCGGACAACCACCATCAGCAGATAGGCGGACGGCAGCGCAAAGATAGCCCCGAGCACGATCGCCGCCGTTCCTTCCATGCGAAGGGTAGCGGCGACGGCCCAGTAGACGGTGCCGATGCAGATTACCGCCTGAACCGCCAGAAACGCGGCCGCGGCAGCCGCGCGGGTGAGTGTCTTGAACGTCTTGATGCGTTGCATTGAAGAAAATCCAAACTGAAGCGCACGCGACCGGCGGACGGCCAGCGGCCGTCGCCGGGTCACGACGCGAAGAAATATTTTGATTTGGATGCCGCGCCTTGCGGCTAAGGCCTTATGTGGCGGGCGGCGCGCGTGGCTGGTTGGTGCGCGATGGCGTCGCGGTTCCTGCCGCGGGCGTGACGCCCATCCCGACTGGCAACGCCTGTGCGACGAGCAGGAAATCGGATGCGGGCGCGAGCGCGCCGGGGTTGCCGCTGACCAGCTTTATCGGCAGCGACCGGTTGGCCCGGACCTCAAGCGCCTGCGCCTTGCCGGTCGCTCTGAGCAGCGCGATCGTATCGCCCTGGCGGGCGGCGCTGATGCTGGAGCCGCCCGAAAGCGAGACGGCCGGCGCTGAGATTTCCGCCTGGGCGAAGCTCAGCAGCGCGAGCATCAGCAGCGCCATCAGGCCCGCGAAAAGGGCCCTGACGGGCAGCAGCTTCGATCTTTCGCGTTCAGGCGCCGTCAAGACTATCTCCGGATACCACAACCCGACCTAACCGATGGAATGGGCGAAGGAAAGCCGTAATGGAGGCCGCAATCGCACTTCGTCCTTGAACCTTGCGGCTTCCGGTGCCAAATCTGGAGCAGATTTTCGCATTCGGCTCCGTTGGAGCCCTCGCCGGCAAACGGACAAGAATGGTTACCTATCTCGACGCCTCCACCGCGCCCCTTCGAAACACGGGCCAGATCCGCCTTTATGGCGAGGAAGGCTTTGCCGGCATGCGCAGGGCCTGCGATCTCACCGCGCGCTGCCTCGACGAGCTCGTGCCGATGGTGAAGCCCGGCGTGACGACGGAAGCGATCGACCGCTTCGTCTTCGAGTTCGGCATGGACCACGGCGCTCTGCCGGCGACGCTCAACTATCGCGGCTACACCAAGTCGTCCTGCACCTCTATCAACCATGTCGTCTGCCACGGCATTCCCGACAACAAGCCGCTGAAGGAAGGCGACATCGTCAACATCGACGTCACCTATATCCTCGACGGCTGGCACGGCGATTCCTCGCGCATGTATCCGGTGGGCACGATCAAGCGGGCCGCCGAGCGCCTGCTCGAAGTGACTTACGAGTGCCTTATGCGGGGCATCGCCGCAATCAAGCCCGGCGCCCGCACCGGCGCTATCGGCGCCGCGATCCAGACCTATGCCGAGGCCGAGCGCTGCTCGGTGGTGCGCGATTTCTGCGGCCACGGTGTCGGCCAGCTTTTCCACGACGCGCCGAACATCCTGCATTACGGCACCGTCAATGAAGGCGTCGAGATGCGGCCCGGCATGATCTTCACCGTCGAGCCGATGATCAATCTCGGCCGCCCGCATGTGAAGGTTCTGTCGGACGGCTGGACGGCGGTCACGCGCGACCGCTCGCTGTCGGCGCAGTACGAGCACACGATCGGCGTCACCGACAGCGGCTGCGAGATATTCACGCTGTCGCCGAAAAAGCTCGACCGCCCCGGCCTGCCAGCCTAGAACTTCGACTAAGCCTGAGGGGGGCGGGCGAACATGGGCAAAGTCGAGGACGAGCGGGCGTTCTTTTCCGAAGGCTGGATCGAACCGCCCAAGACGGCGCCGAAAAAAGCCGCAGCAGCGGAAAAGCCTCATTATCACGGCCATCGCGACCGCTTGCGCGAACGTTTCGTCGCCGGCGGACCGGACGCCCTGCCCGACTATGAACTGCTCGAGCTGCTGCTGTTCCGGCTGATCCCGCGCGTCGACACCAAGCCCATCGCCAAGGCACTGATCGCCCGCTTCGGCTCGCTGGCCGAGGTGCTGGGCGCACCGGCATCCTTGCTCGAGGAAGTCAAAGGCATCGGGCCGACGGTCGCGACCGATCTCAAGATCATCGCAGCGACAGCCCAGCGCATGGCGCGCGGCGAGGTGCGCGGCCGCGAGGTCCTGTCCAACTGGACGCAACTGCTCGACTATTGCCGCTCGGCCATGGCCTTCGAGAACCGCGAGCAGTTTCGCATCCTGTTCCTCGACAAGAAGAACGGCCTGATCGCCGACGAGGTGCAGCAGACGGGCACCGTCGACCACACGCCTGTCTATCCGCGCGAGGTGGTGAAGCGCGCGCTGGAACTTTCCGCCAGCGCCGTCATCCTGGTGCACAACCACCCTTCGGGCGATCCGACGCCGTCGCGCGCGGATATCGAGATGACCAAGCAGATCATCGACACGGCCAAGCCGCTCGGCATTGCCGTGCACGACCACATCATCATCGGCCGCAAGGGCAATGCCTCGATGAAAGGACTGCTGCTGATTTGAGGCGTTTGCCCGACATTTCGGAATTGCCGGGACATCGTCGCCTCATCAGATAGTCGGCTCTGGAATTTCAGCAGGAAATCAAGCATGATGGGCTTGGTATTTCCCCGAGGATGCTTCGCGCTTCCATGAAATACCGGAGGACGGGACATGGCCATCGCGCTTGTACTCGTTTTGATCGTCGTGGGCTCGGTGTTGTTCCACTTCCTGAGCCCATGGTGGTGGACGCCGATTGCGTCGAACTGGGACTATATCGACAACACCATCATCATCAGCTTCTGGATCACCGGCGTCGTCTTCGCCGCCGTTGTACTGTTCATGGCCTATTGCGTGTTCCGCTTCCGCCACCGCGAAGGCAACCGCGCCGCCTACGAACCCGAGAACAAGCGGCTCGAATCGTGGCTGACGGTGGGCACCGCGCTCGGCGTCACCGCCTTGCTGGTCCCTGGCCTGTTCGTCTGGAACCACTTCGTCAACGTCCCGCGCGAGGCGGCCGATATTGAGGTTGTCGCCCAGCAATGGCAATGGAGCTTCCGCCTGCCCGGCAAGGACGGCAAGCTCGGCACATCCGACACTCGCGACGTATCGGCTGAAAACCCGCTTGGCATTGCACCCGGCGACCCCAACGGCCAGGACGATATCGTGGTCGAGGCTGCAGACCTGCACTTGCCGGTAGGCAAGCCGGTCAAGGTCCTGTTGCGCTCCATCGACGTGCTGCACGATTTCTACATCCCGGAATTTCGCGCCAAGATGGACATGATCCCGGGTTCGGTCACCTATTTCTGGTTCACCCCGACCAGAACCGGAAGCTTCCAGGTTCTGTGCGCCGAGCTGTGCGGCCAGGGACATCCGCTCATGCATGGCGTGGTCATGGTCGACACCGAGCAAGACTATCTGGCCTGGCTCGGCCAGCAACAGACCTTTGCGCAATTGTCCGCGCCCAAGCAAACGGGCTCGGCGAACCGACCGTCAGAAAAGACGATGGCGTCCGGTTTGGACGTCGCGGCAAAACTCGAAACGCTCGAGGCCCGCTGAACAGGGCACGGAGGTGCTCCCATGGTCGACGTCACACCCGCAGATGCCGTTCCGCCCGCCGAAGTCGGGGAGATGGAACTCTATCATCCGCACAGCTGGTGGACGAAATACGTCTTCTCGCAGGACGCCAAGGTCATAGCGGTCCAGTACTCGGCGACGGCAACCGCGATCGGGCTTGTGGCCCTGGTGCTGTCCTGGCTGATGCGCCTGCAGCTTGGCTTTCCCGGTACGTTCGACTTCATCACTCCGGAGGCTTACTACCAGTTCATCACCATGCACGGCATGATCATGGTGATCTACCTGCTCACCGCGCTCTTCCTCGGCGGCTTCGGCAACTACCTCATCCCGCTGATGGTCGGCGCCCGCGACATGGTTTTCCCCTATGTCAACATGCTGAGCTACTGGGTCTATCTACTCGCCGTGCTGGTCCTGGTCTTGAGCTTCTTCGCGCCGGGCGGGCCGACGGGCGCGGGCTGGACGCTCTACCCGCCGCAGGCGATAATGACCGGCACGCCGGGGGGCCAGGATTGGGGCATCATCCTGATGCTCTCCTCACTCATTCTGTTCATCATCGGCTTCACCATGGGTGGCCTGAATTATGTGGTGACGGTGCTGCAGGGCCGCACGCGCGGCATGACCTTGATGCGCCTGCCGCTCACCGTCTGGGGCATCTTCACCGCCACCGTCATGGCGCTGCTTGCCTTCCCGGCGCTGTTCGTTGCTTGCGTGATGATGCTGCTCGACCGTGCCCTCGGCACCTCTTTCTTCATGCCTGCAATCGTCGAGATGGGCCAGCAGCTGCAGCACAATGGCGGCAGCCCGATCCTTTTCCAGCATCTGTTCTGGTTCTTCGGACACCCGGAAGTCTACATCGTCGCGCTGCCGGCCTTCGGCATCGTGTCCGACCTGATCAGCACGCATGCGCGCAAGAACATCTTCGGCTACCGCATGATGGTCTGGGCCATCATCGCCATCGGCGCGCTGAGCTTCGTGGTCTGGGCGCATCACATGTATGTCAGCGGCATGCATCCCTATTTCGGCTTCTTCTTTGCCACCACCACGCTGATCATCGCCATACCGACTGCGATCAAGGTCTATAACTGGGTTCTGACCCTGTGGCGCGGCGACATCCACCTCACCATCCCCATGCTGTTCGCGCTGGCCTTCATCGTCACCTTCGTCAATGGCGGCCTGACGGGCCTCTTCCTCGGCAATGTCGTGGTCGACGTGCCCCTATCGGACACGATGTTCGTCGTCGCACATTTCCACATGGTCATGGGCGTCGCGCCGATCCTGGTGATCTTCGGCGCAATCTATCACTGGTATCCGAAGGTCACCGGACGGATGCTGGACGAGACGCTCGGCCGCTTCCATTTCTGGGTGACCTTCCTCGGCGCCTATCTGATCTTCTTCCCCATGCACTATCTCGGCTTGATGGGCATTCCGCGCCGTTACGCCGAACTGACCGATATGACCATCATGACGGAATCGGCCCACCATCTGAACTCTTTCATCTCCATCATGGCCTTCATCGTCGGCTTCGCCCAGATGGTGTTCCTGTTCAACCTTATTTGGAGCATCCGCCATGGCCGCGAGGCCGGCGGCAATCCGTGGCGGGCGACGACGCTCGAATGGCAGACGCCTGAGACGCCGCCGGCACACGGCAATTTCGGCAAGGAACTGCCGATCGTCTATCGGTGGGCTTATGACTACAGCGTGCCGGGCGCCAAGGAAGACTTCATCCCGCAGAACGTGCCGGGCACTTTCGGGCCCTCCAGGGAGCCGGCATGAGCGTCATCCTGGTCTTCCTGTCGGTGATTGCCGGCTTTGCCGCTTGGTGGCTTTCGCACCAGCGGCTGACAGCAAAGCCGTGGCTGGAGCAAGGCGCGGCCGGGGACTTTGTCGGCTTCGACCGGTCGGCCCTGCCCACCGCCAAGATCGGTCTCGGCGTCTTCCTCGCCGTCGTCGGCTGCCTGTTCTCGTTGTTCACCAGCGCCTACTTTATGCGCATGGGCCTGTCGGACTGGCGGCCGCTGCCGCTGCCGCGCCTGCTCTGGCTCAACACCGGCGTGCTGGTGCTGAGCAGCGTCGCGCTGCAATGCGCCGTCGTCGCCGCGCGGCGGGGCCAGGTGGATATGGTCAGGCTCGGACTTGCGACGGCGGGACTGACCGCCCTCGCCTTCCTCGCCGGCCAATTGATGGCTTGGCGGCAACTGACCGAAGACGGCTACCTGCTGGCCTCCAACCCGGCCAACAGCTTCTTCTATTTGATCACGGCGATGCATGGCCTGCACATACTGGGCGGGCTGGTCGGCCTTGGCAGGACGAGCGCCGGCGCCTGGAACGGAACGCGGCCGGAGCGGCTGCGCCTCAGCGTCGAGCTCTGCGCCATGTACTGGCATTTCCTGCTTTTCGTCTGGCTGGCCATCTTTGCCCTGCTCGCCGGCTGGGCCGCGACGTTCATCGACATTTGCCGGCAATTGCTGACCTAGGAGGCAGGCGATGGCTGAGACGACGCATACCGGCCAGTTGAATCGCCCCGACGGCTGGCGCGGGATCGCCGCTGACTGGGCCTCGGATCAGCGCGCGTTCAAGAACGTGTCCTGGGGCAAGGCCATGATGTGGATTTTCCTGCTCAGCGACACATTCATCTTCGGTTGTTTCCTGCTTTCCTACATGACCGCGCGGATGTCCACGCGCGTGCCCTGGCCGAACCCGAGCGAGGTCTTTGCCCTTCGCATCGGCGGCTCGGAGATCCCGCTGATCTTGATCGCCATCATGACTTTCGTTCTGATCTCGAGCAGCGGAACCATGGCCATGGCCGTCAATTTCGGCTACCGCCGCGATCGCCGCAAGACCGCGATCCTGATGCTTTTGACCGCCGCGCTCGGCGCGACCTTCGTCGGCATGCAGGCCTTCGAATGGACCAAGCTGATCACCGAAGGGGTCCGGCCGTGGGGCAATCCCTGGGGAGCCGCGCAATTCGGCTCGTGCTTTTTCATGATCACCGGCTTCCACGGCACTCACGTGACCATCGGCGTGATCTTCCTGATCATCGTGGCGCGAAAAGTCTGGCGCGGCGATTTCGACATCGGACGACCCGGGTTTTTCACCAGTCGCCGCGGCCGCTACGAGAATGTCGAGATCATGGGACTCTACTGGCACTTCGTCGACCTGGTCTGGGTGTTCATTTTCGCCTTCTTCTATCTTTGGTGAGAAGGTGGCCTTTGTTGAGAGGCAGACATGGCTGAAGCAACCGCAAACGGTCTCGGACAACACGCACTGCATCCCCATGACGGAGCGATCGTCGCCAAGGCGGAGACGCATCAGGAGCACCCCATCAAGCTGTATCTGGTGGTCTGGGCGTGGCTGTTCGTTCTCAGCGCCTGCTCCTATCTGGTCGACTATTTCGGTCTCCACGGCTATCTCAGGTGGTCGCTGATCCTGATCTTCATGATGCTCAAGGCAGGACTGATCGTCGCCGTCTTCATGCACATGGCCTGGGAACGGCTGGCGATGATGTATGCAATCATCCTGCCGCCGATATTGGTGCTGGTTTTCGTGGCGATGATGGTCTTCGAGGCCGACTATACGCTGCTGACCCGTATCGCGTTTTTCGGGCCTGGCCCCTGACACCCTATACGGGGCCAGCCGCAGTATGAGCAGCCGGGACGGCCGGCTCCGATGCCTTGAATAACAGGCCGCCGACCCATTTTTGGTTTGGCGTACTCGCCGTGAACTCAAGCAAAGGACGCGGACAATGACGATAGCAAACAAACTGAGAGAGTTTATCGACGGCAAGGGCATCCCCTACGATACCGTTGGGCATCATCGAACTGCCACCAGCAGGCAGGCCGCTATTGCCGCGCACGTGCCCGGCAGCATCATGGCGAAATCCGTGGTCGTTCATCACGAACTCGGTTATGCACTGGCCGTGGTGCCAAGCACCCACAGGATCGAACTCGGCAAGCTGCAGGACGTCATGGACAAGCGCCTCGGCCTCGCTTCCGAAGACGAAGTTGTATCGCTTTTCGACGATTGCGACATCGGCGCCATACCGCCGATCGGTGCGGCTTATGATGTGCCGGTCATTCTGGACGAAAGCCTGCGCGATGCCGCCGATATCTATTTCGAGGGCGGCGATCACAAGACGCTTGTGCATGTCAGCGGCAAAGATTTCCGCAACCTGACGATGGACGCCCGCCAGGCGCGCTTCAGCCATCCGGCCTTCTGACGCACCGAGACTTTCGCCGGTGCGTCACGTCAGGGCCTGCTTACGTCGACGTTGTGGGGGCGGTTGCCGGCTCTACGACCTTGCGGTAAACATGCCAGGTGGAGTGGCCGAGGATCGGTAGCACGACGGCCAGCCCTGCAAATATCGGCAAAGAGCCGATAATGAGCCCAACGGCGACGACAAGTCCCCAGACGGCCATTACAATGGGGTTGGCCAGGACCACGCGTACCGAAGTGTGGATGGCCTCATAGGCGCCGACATCGCGATCGAGCAGCAGCGGGAACGCGACCACGGTGGTGCACAACACGACCACGGCGAATACGAACCCTATTGCGTGACCCAGCACGATCAAAGTCCAGCCGCGTCCGGTGGCGAATATTTGTGCTATGAAGCTGGACAGCGACGCCGGCGGCTCGGGACCGAACAGGTACTCGTAGAAGAGCTTGGCGGTCAAAAGCCACGCGATGAAGATCGCAAACAGCATGATCCCGACCGCGGCGATGGCCGGCAGCGCCGGGGAGTTCCTGACCTCGAAAGCATGGCTCCAGGATGCATCGAGCCCGGCTTCCCGTCTGCGGCTGATCTCGTACAGGCCGATCGCCGCGAATGGACCGATCAGTGCAAAGCCGGACACCAGCGGAAACAGCAGCGGCAGCGCGTTTGCTCCCGATGTCCAGGTGGCAAGCACCACGCCGACCAGCGGATAGATCATGCATAAAAACACGATGTGCGAGGGTTTGACCATGAAGTCGTCGACACCGCGCCTGAGCGCATCGAAAAGATCAGAAATGCCGATCTTTCTCACTCTGGTATGCTCCAGCGTTTCGCTGGCGCCTGCAATCACGTGAAAGCTTGCCATGACCATTCCTCCAGACCAGGTCCGGCAAGGTCGCGGATTCGCGGTGCTTCCGCTTTGCATGGCTGGCCACGCAAACCGCGACCTGCACCGGCATCCAACATACTCCCTCGTGCCCGATTTGTCGTCTTTTCAATGGAAAAGGGTGCGGCGGCCGGCCAGGGCTGGATGCTGGTTCCAGAGATTTTTTTGCGGTATTCTTGTACAGCGCTGCGCGCCCTCTGGAGCGCGCAAAGGACGCTGGATCACTTTGATTGGCGCTTGATCCTTTCCCGATTTTCGGGGTCATGCGCCCGGTCGAAGGCGAACATCATGGACACGCGGACGCTACTCATACTCGGCTTTGGCATAGTCATTCTGCTGGTGTTGGGATTCTTTGCGCTGCCGGCGTGACGGCGCGGACGCGACATTTCGGCAGCGCAACTGCTGGCGGCTTCGGTCGGCGAGCCGGCGACCGCCGACCGGGCTGGAAGGGGCTGCTTACTTCGAGAACTGTTTCAGGTAAGCGATAACATTGGCTATGTCCTGATCGTTCTTGAGGCCGGGAAACACCATCTTGGTCCCTTTGACCATCGCCTTGGGGTCGTGAAGATATTTTGTCAGCGTAGGCTCGTCCCATTTGATGCCGGATTTTCCGGCCTCGATCATGGCCGTGGAATAGGTGAAACCGGGATGCGTGCCCGCGGTGCGCCCGATGACGCCGTGCAGAGACGGGCCGACCTTATTCTGGTCCTGGTCGGCAATGTGGCAAACCTTGCACTTGGTGAACACCTTCTCGCCTGCGGCGGCGTCCTGCGCCTGCGATGGGCTCACAAAGAGGGTCGTAGCGGACAAGACGATGAAAAGCGCGGTTGCGCGCATGGCACTTCCTCCCGATCGTCGTTTACGTCGGACGATCCGCGCCACGCCAGGCCGCTGGCGTACCCTGCATGGCAGGCGTCCGCGTCTCTTCAGTGGAATTGCGGCACCTACATACCACAGAATTGACCCAATGGGTACAAAAAGCCAGTTTTTGCGAAGGTTTAGGCCATGCGCTGAGGAGTAGCTGCCCAAAGGGCAAAAGCAGTGCAAGCCTGTTCTGAACGGCAGCGATCAGGGCGGATCGGTTTTGCAGCTCGCCGCGATCTGCCCGATCGCCTCGGGAAGACCGGCGAGCTCGAAATCGGCTTCGCCGCGGCCTGACAGCAGGCCGAAGCGCCATGACAGCGTCAGCCGGTTCGCCGAAACCAGACGCCTGATGCCGTCGTCTCCATCCCTGAACAGCCTTCTGCCCCGCGGGCCGACCGACCAGCTTTCATCGATTTTCTCGCCGCCATCGACAATGACGGAGATGGTGATCTTTCGGCTGGCGGAGACGGCGTCGTTGAGCTGGAGCCATTCGCTCCACCGCGGTTCGCCGTCGGGCCGGCAAGCCAAGGTGAGCACCGGGCTGTAGCCCAGGGCTCCGCCCCCGGTGATGAGCTTGTTGCTGGCGTGCAGCGATGCCGTGATCTGACCATTGTCGCCGGCGCCGACGCTCCAATTGCCGAGATTCGGCTCGGCCAGCGCGGTGCCGGTTGCTGCGGCAAACAAGAGCGCCGCGGCGGCGACCACGTCTCTCATCATGAACCCCAGCCTCACCAATGCCTCCAAACACCCGCGAATGCGATGAAACGCAGATAATGTTCAACGGCTGGTATCGCCAGCAGCGGACCATCAAGACAGATTGCTTGTGTTGCCGCGCCGCCACAATGAAGCAGATCCTAATGAAAAGGCCGCCCGAAGGCGGCCTCTCTAAATCGCAATATCGAAACCCCGTTACTCGGCTTCCTTGGCAGCCTTCTTCTTCGGCGCGGCCTTCTTCTTCGGCTCCTCGGCCTCGCCGGCAGCTTCGTCCGCCTTTGCCTCACTTGCCTTGGGTTCGGCCTTCTTCGGGGAGGCCTTCTTGGCCGGCTTCGCCTTGGTCGCGGTTTCGGCCTCTTCGTCGTCAGCCATCAGCTCGTCCTTGCCGACCTTGACGTCAGTGACCGAAATCTGGCCGAGCAGATAGTCGACGACCTTCTCCTCGAACATCGGCGCCCGCAGCGCGTTGATGGCTTCCGGGTTGCTGCGGTAGAACTCGAAGGCTTCCTGCTGCTGGTTGGCCGGGAAACGGCGCACCTGCTCGAACAGGCCGCGCTGCAGTTCCTCGTCCGACACTGTGACGCCGGCCTTCTCGCCGATCTCGGCCAGGACCAGGCCAAGCCGCACGCGGCGCTCGGCAAGGCGCATATATTCGGCGCGCGCCTCTTCTTCCGTCGTCTCTTCGTCGGCGAAGGTACGGCCGGCAGCTTCGAGGTCGCGGTTGACCTGAGCCCAGATGTTGTTGAACTCAGCCTCGACGAGCTTCGACGGCGCCTCGAAGGAATAGGATGCGTCGAGCTGGTCAAGGAGCTGGCGCTTCACCTTCTGGCGGGTCATCGAGCCAAACTGGTTCTCGAGCTGGCCGCGCACGATCTCGCGCAGGCGCTCGAGCGATTCCAGACCGAGATTCTTGGCTGTCTCGTCATTGATTTCGAGCGCGCCGGGTGCCGACACTTCCTTGACGGTCACGTCGAACGTGGCTTCCTTGCCGGCCAGATGCGCCGCCTGGTAGTTTTCGGGGAACGTGACGGTGATCTGCTTCTCGTCGCCGGCCTTCGTGCCGATCAGCTGATCCTCGAAGCCCGGGATGAACTCCTTGGAGCCGAGTACCAGCGGCTGGTCGGTGCCAGCACCGCCGGCGAAGGCTTCGCCGCCGATCTTGCCGACATAGTCGATGCTCACGCGGTCGCCCTCGGCGGCCTTGCCGGTCTTCGGCTCGTAGCTGCGCGCCGATTCGGCAACGCGCTTGACCTGATCGTCGACTTCCTGCTCCGGCACGTCATAGACCTGACGCGTCACCTTGATGTCGGAGAAATCCTTGACCTCGATCGCCGGGATGACCTCGTAGTTGAGGCTGAATTCGAAGTCGGCGCCGCCGGCCAGGATCTTCTCGGCCTCCTTCTCGTCCTCGGTCATGATCACTTCGGGCTGCATGGCGGCCTTTTCGCCGCGCCCCGAGATAATCGACCGGGTCGAGTCGTTGAGGATCTCGTTGACGACCTCGGCCATGAACGACTTGCCATACATCTTACGCAGATGCTGCACCGGCACCTTGCCCGGGCGGAAGCCGTTGATGCGCACCTTGCCGCGGGCATCGTTCAGCCGCGCCATCAGCTTGGCTTCCATGTCACCGGCCGGCACGGTGATCTTGATCTCGCGCTTGAGACCGGAGTTGAGCGTTTCGGTGACCTGCATCCTAGAACCTTTGTTTTCACCAATGAGACAGCCAAACGGTTTTAGCCGTTTACAGCCTGCCGGTATGATCTTGCCGGAAATGGCTTTTGGTACGGAACCCGGCGATTTGACCGCCGATGCGGTTCAAATTCCCCTGAATAAAGCTTGCAAAATGCGAATAAGCTCTTGTTTTTCCTGGAACTTTTCACATTTTGCCGAAGCGGAAATTCACGTTCCGTCACATTCGACACGCCTTTTGTCACAGGCTAGGCTAATTTTCAACTATCTTCGCTTCCAGCCCATAAGCATGGATTGAGACCCGACATTGACAGAATGATGGCTACATGGGATTGCCGGGGAAAGCGGATGTGGCGGAATTGGTAGACGCCCTGGATTTAGGTTCCAGTGCCGAAAGGCGTGGGGGTTCGAGTCCCTTCATCCGCACCACCTTTCGCTCTGACGAGCTTCGGGTGGCAGGCCACCCTGGAGATCAGTCACAGGCAAGGACCTTTCCGAAGCCTTGGCTAAAAGGACCGGAGCCATTTGGCGGCGCGAGCAAGGCCTTCATGCTCGGCTAGCTACGACCTTTTGCGCATCAAATGCACTTGAAAGAGCCCGTTAAGAGGTTCTTAGTTGCGACAGGCAGGTTGGGGCTCTGTCAGGTTGTGCGCATAGTTTCTCTGTTTCTGGGGGTCGGATCCGTCGTCGCGGCAGCGACGTCTCAGGTCAAGGCTTTGGAGTACACTCCGGCTTCTCCTCCGGGTCAGCGGCCAATGCTCGTTGTCTCCGGTGAGTTCGACGCCAATCAATCCTTAAATGAATTTAACCGCGCGGTTGTGAGCAGCGGAGCCAGGGTGATTGTATTTAACTCCCCTGGCGGCAACGTCGGGAGTGCCATTCGGTTGGGGCGTATGATCCGCGCAGCGGGATTGGATACGCTTCAGGTTCACCAACTGCAGTGCGCTTCAGCCTGCTCACTGGCTTTCCTGGGTGGCATCCACCGTTTCGCCGAACCACGTTCCATCGGCATTCACCGGGCATTTCTCAAACCGGCTGACGGGATGTCCACCCAGGAAGCCGAGGCCCGTGTCCAGTTCGGAACGGCCGCAATCATATCCTATGTCATCGAGATGGGAGTGGACCCCAAGCTGATCGAATTGGCTTCGACGTATGGCAAGCGCGACCTAAGATATCTATCGGCCGGCGAAATGGCTGAATTGCGTGTGACCAATGTTGCGGCGAACCAACCACCCACAGATACGTCGCAAGTGCCAACCGTGCCAAATCCGGTCCCGGAATCTGCTCCTGCACCCGAGGCCAGGCAGGAGCCGGAGAGCATTGCGGTCGCCTTCGTCAGGGATCTCATCGAGCATCACGGCGACAACGACGATTTCGCGATTGCCCAAGCCCAGGCGTCCTATGCTCCCAAAGTCGATTATTATGGCAAGCCGACGAGCTTGAGGTCGATCATTCAGAACAAGAGGAACTATTACAAGCAGTGGCCCGACCGCGTGTCTAACGTCCGCGATGAAAGCATTGCGGTGACCTGCGCCAACGATCGCTGCATGGTCTCCGGCGTCTACGACTGGGTTGTGCGCAGCCCTTCGAAGCAGGAAAAAGGCTCAGCCAACTTCAGCTATACGATATCGATCGGTCCCTATCCCAAAATCATCGCGGAGACCGGCACCATTCAACGTTAACCGGGACCATCATCAATACGGACTGCCGCTGACGACCACAGCCCTTGAACGCTCTAATAAAGCGGCTCCTCGAACAGCGTCTTGTCGCCGTCCATCAGCGCCTTGATCTGCGCCGTGCCGTCGGGCGCGAGCGCGAGCTTGATGCCGAATGGCCGCACGCGCATGTCGTCCTGGATCGCCACGCCTTCGCCTTCCGGCAGATAGAAGCGGTCGATCCCATAGTCGGGCGCGACCGTCGCTTCCGGATCACGAAGGCCCCAGCCCTCCGCGACATGGCCGGCAATGTCCGCTTCGCCCTCGCCTGCCGGTGACGGCGCCTTGCCGAACCACGCCGCGGTCGGCTGCCAATAGCCCTCGGCGCCCTTCTTCAGCCGCACCACGATCGATCTGTCATCGCTGGTGAACTTGCCTTGCGGGATGTTGGCGATGAGCTTCACAGGGATGCGCGAAATGTTGTTGTTGAGCGAGATATGGTCGCCGCGCAGAAGATCGCGCGGATCGACTGGTTCGACTTTCAGGAGCACTTCCCTGCCGTTGCGCAGGATCGCGGCCCGGCCGGTGATGATCCAGCTAAGGAAGCCGATCTGGACAAGCGCCAGCACCAGCGCCGAGATGATGAGTTTCTTGCCGGTCATGCCGCTGCTCCTGTCTCGGCAGGCGCTTTCATGCGCTTCTCGATGCGGATGATGATGAGCGCCAGGATACCGAGCAGCACGGCCGCCGCCAGGAAGAAGCCGGCGGTATCCAGCATCGACCGCAAGGTTACGCCATAGATAATGGCGAGTTCGAAGGCGAAGCCGGCATAGGCCAGCCAGCGCAGCCCCCTGCTCTCACGGCCCGCCAGCATGATCGCCGCGACGATGCCGGCGAGAGCCACCACGGAGGCGACGGCGAAACCGCTGTTGTAGGTGCTTTCATCCGCCAGATCGAACTGGATGATTGCCATGCCGGTGAGGAAGCCGAGCAAGGCGTGCAAGGGCAGCCGGCCACCCAGCCGAAGGATCCTGTCGATCGGGTCGCCGGCAAAGACCGAAGCGGCAAAGAGTAGTCCTGAGGCGATGGCCAGCGAAATCGCTACCGGCAGCGTGTCGTGATCGGTCGCCAACAAAACCAGATAGAGGATGACCGACAAAATGATGAGGTGGCGCGCGGGCCGGCTGCGCGTCCAGAACGAGATGGCGAACAGGACGACCGCCATGACGATGAAGAGATGCGGAATTTCCGCGCGCCAGTAGAAGCCGAACCCCTTGAGCATCAGCCAGGCATCCGCAATGCCGACCGCAGCCACCGTCAGCGGGTTGGAACGCAGCGCCACTGCCGCCAGCGCCGTACCCGCGCACCATGTCACCAGCGCCGAGGTCTCGTCGCCCGAGAGGTGATACATCTGGCCGATCAGCGCGATCGATCCGCCGAAAGCGGCGGCCGCGATAATCCACAGCGCCTCGCCGATCGCGGCATGATCGCGTGCCTTCAGCACCGCGCCGCCGACATAGCCGGCGAGGATGACCGTAAACAGCGCCGCCACGCGAGCGAGACGCGGGATGGTCTCCCAATTCGCGGCGACGAAGATCAGGATCGCGGCGCCGAACAGAAGCGCCGCCATCATCGCCAGGATGGAGCCGAAACTCAGCGACGCGCGCTCGTTGGCGGCGACGTCGCGCGTCAACGCCTCCGCCGTGGCGGGATCGATCAGCCCGGCCTCCCGCCAGCGCGCGATATCCGCCCTCACCCGTGTCGCATAGCCCGCCATGCTTTCCCCCCGGCCCCGGTCATGTCCTTAGCCGAAACAGCCAAGCCGTTGACGCTGCGCCAATTTCCGATTCGGCTTTCTTTGTGACGCAGGCGTGAATGGCCGTTAATGTTGCATTGCACAATTTGCATTGCTGCCATGCGCCAACGGCACTTTTAAACCGATACGATCCCACCTATTTTCCGTTCGTACACAAACGGAATGACCCGAACTAAAGACGAAACGAGAACTACCATGAACCTGATCCGCAACTACCGCAACTGGCGCCGCTACCGGGAAACCGTTTCCGAGCTGAGCCGCCTGTCGAACCGTGAACTGACCGACCTCGGCATCAGCCGCAGCGACATCCACTACGTCGCCCGCAAGGCGGTCTAATCCGCTTCGGACCGCAAATGGTCCGAACCAGTTTTGAAGAGAGCAAGACAATGAACCTGATCCGCAGCTATCGCAACTGGCGCGTCTACCGCGACACCGTTGCTGAGCTGGGTCGGCTTTCGAACCGCCAGCTCCATGATCTCGGAATCGTGCGCGACGAGATCAAGATGGTCGCCCGCAAGGCGATCTAAGTAAGGAATTTCGCCAGGGTCGACCTCCTCCCCGACCCTGACGGATACGGCCAACCCTTACCTCCTCCCAAGGGTTGACCACCGAAACGGCGCCCGCCGGACCTCCTCCCCCGGCGGGCGTTGTTCAGAAGCGAACGAAGTTCGTCTTCCAAGCGAAGTAGTTCGTCTTCGAAGGTTTCGCCCTTCTAAAAAAGGCGAAAGAGATTTCGTCAAAGCCGACCTCCTCCCCGGCGATGGCGAATATGGTCGATCTTCTCCTCCTCCCGAGGATCGACCCCCAAAACGACACCCGCCGGACCTCCTCCCCCGGCGGGTGTTGTTGTTTTTTGGCGCAGGCACCGGCCTGGTGCGTTTTCCGCCGGCAATTGCAATCGCGTCCTCAAGCGATTATTTCGGCGCTCATGAGCAAAAATCCCGTACACGTCATCGGCGGCGGCCTTGCCGGCTCCGAGGCCGCATGGCAGATCGCGCAAGCCGGCGTCCCGGTCGTGCTGCATGAAATGCGCCCGGTGCGCGGCACCGACGCGCATAAGACCGACGGCCTGGCCGAGCTCGTCTGCTCGAACTCCTTCCGCTCGGACGACGCCGAAAACAACGCCGTCGGCCTGCTCCATGCCGAAATGCGGCTCGCCGGCTCGCTGATCATGAGCGCCGGCGATGCCAACCAGGTGCCGGCGGGTGGCGCGCTTGCTGTCGACCGCGACGGCTTTTCCGACGCGGTCACAGCCAAGATCGAAGCGCATCCGCTGATCACCATCCAGCGCGAGGAAGTGCCGGGCCTGCCGCCCAAGGATTGGGATCAGGCGATCATCGCCACCGGCCCGCTGACGGCGCCTTCGCTGGCGCAGTCGATCGCGGAGGTCACCGGCGCCGATGCGCTGGCCTTCTTCGACGCGATCGCGCCGATCGTGCATTTCGACACGATTGACATGAATACGGCCTGGTTCCAGTCGCGCTACGACAAGGTCGGGCCCGGCGGCACCGGCAAGGACTATATCAACTGCCCAATGGACAAGGACCAGTATCTCGCCTTCGTGGCGGCGCTGCTGGAAGGGCAAAAAACCGAGTTCAAGGAGTGGGAAGGCACGCCCTATTTCGACGGCTGCCTGCCGATCGAAGTGATGGCCGAGCGCGGCGTCGAGACGCTGCGCTACGGGCCGATGAAGCCGATGGGGCTGACCAACGTCCATAATCCCTCGGTCAAGGCCTATGCGGTGGTGCAGCTTCGCCAGGACAATGCGCTGGGCACGCTCTACAATATGGTCGGCTTCCAGACCAAGCTGAAGCATGCCGAGCAGGTGCGCATCTTCCGCACCATTCCGGGGCTGGAAAACGCCGACTTTGCACGGCTCGGGGGCCTGCATCGCAACACCTACATCAACTCGCCGACGCTGCTCGATCCTTCGCTGCAGCTCAAATCGCGCCCCGGCCTGCGCTTCGCCGGCCAGATCACCGGCTGCGAAGGCTATGTCGAAAGCGCGGCAATAGGCCTGCTTGCTGGTCGCTTCGCCGCCGCAGAACGGCTCGGCCAGGCGTCGTCACTGCCGCCCGTGACCACCGCCTTCGGCGCGCTGCTCAACCACATCACCGGCGGCCACATCGTTTCGGACGACGAGCCCGGCAAACGCTCCTTCCAGCCGATGAACGTCAATTTCGGCCTGTTCCCGCCCGTCGAGGCGCCGAAGGCCGAAGGCAGGCGCCTGCGCGGCAAGAACAAGACCGTTGCGAAAAGGCACGCGATCACCTCGCGCGCGCTGGCCGATTGCAGAGCGTGGCTGGGGTTGCCTGGGCGGGCCGAGGCGGCGGAGTAATTCGTGGCCAAGCGTTCCGGGATGCCGCAGCTTCTGCCGCCGGGATTTGCCGAACCGTGACCAGCCAACCTGCAAAAGCTGCGTGCTGTTCACATACCGGCGCTTGAAGCGTTAATCGGCCAGCCCCATGGCGGCAAAGGTTGGCTGTACGAAAATGAAAACTACAACGAGAACCGCGACCGAAGCCTGAAGAGGATAATAGCTGTGCAGGGCCTTAAAGGCCCCCTATACCGACCAGGTATTCCTCAACTTCATTAAGACGCTCTACTCGCTGTCATCGTTTTGGGCCATCCAGGCCCGTCTCAATCCGTCACATCCTCAGGGGGTATACGGCAGCGCACACTTCCAGCGAGAGAACCCCGGCTCGGAAGCGCCCGCCGTCGTGCACGCGCTGGTCGAACTGCAAGCCAATTTCACGGATGCACTGGGCGGCACCTTCAGCCGGATTTTCGGTACAACACGGCGCATCAGCGCTGCCGTGCCTGGGTGACAGCCCAGCCGCAGGGTAGATTCGAATCCGGGCACCTTTGGCTGGCCTCGAGTGAGGGGACGGATTTCGGAGCTGGCGCGAGACAGCGACTGACCACCCGAGACAATCCTCACTCCGCCGGCTCGGCACCCGCTGCCGGCAACCCCGGCTTCCCCGCCTCTCCCGGATTCCTCCGCACATAGGCCGCTTTCAGCGTCTCCGACGTATCTCTTGAGCCGTCATGGCTCCAGCCCGGCGGCTGGATGAGGTAGTTCAGCCGCTGACGGAACGTGAGCTCGGGCGCCAGCGCATCCTTGAACATGCCGATCCATTCGTGGAACGCCACCTTCAGCGGGTTAATGTACCGATATTCTTGACGATGCCGTAGCGCGGCCGGTCTTCCTCCAGTTCCTTGACGAAGGTGCCGAACATGCGGTCCCAGATGATCAGTGTGCCGGCGTAGTTGGCGTCGAGATAGCGCGGATTGGTGGCATGGTGGACGCGGTGGTGCGAGGGCGTGTTGAAGATGAATTCGAACCAGCCCCACATCTTGCCGATCGTCTCGGTATGGATCCAAAATTGCCAGACCAGGTTGAAGCCGAAGACGAAGGCGATCACCGCCGGATGGAAGCCGAGCAGCACCAGCGGCGCCTGCAGGATGAAGGTGAAGGTGAACAGGCCGGTCCAGCTCTGCCTCAGCGCCGTCGAGAGATTGTAGTGCTGGCTGGAGTGATGGTTGACATGCTCGGCCCACACCCAGCGCACCCGGTGCGCGATGCGGTGATAGACGTAGTAGCGCAAGTCATCGAGCAGAAAAGCGGCGACGAACACCCAGATCGACAGGCCGAGATTGAAGAAGCGGAACTGCCAGAGCCGCAGCAGCGCCCAGTAGGACACGACTCCGAGCAGCAGGCCTGCAACGACATTGCCCGTTCCCATCATCAGGCTGGTCAGCGTATCGCGCGTCTCGAACGATCCCTTGGCGCGGCCGGTGCGCACCAGCCACAGCTCGATCAGAATCGCCGCGACGAAGAAGGGGATCGCAAGCTGGGTGACCTGCGGGAAATCATACTGATCCATCACGCCGCCTCCCGGATCCGATCATCGTTCTGCAGCGCCGCCGCTACGGCTCGCGCATCGGCTTCGTTGGCAAAAGCAAACCGCCCACCTTTCCAGGTGAAGTCCTTCAGCCGCAGCGACACCGCATCCCCTTCCCTGGCCAGCGCTAGAAGGTCTTGCGGCGTGACGATACGCGTCAGAAAACAATCGCCTATGCTCTGGACGATGCCGCAACGCTGCGCGCCGAGATCGAGAAAAGCGGTATGGTTCTCGGCTGTCAGCCGCACGGCTCCCGGCCTTTCGTCGGGAAAGTCCTCGGCAAAGCGTGCGAGCGCCTGATCCGCGCCGGCAAGCGTCGCGGTTGTCGTGCCGCCGGTGAAATGTACGGCCGCGACCGACAACGCGATGCCGACCACGACAAGAACGACCAGGACTGGCAGGCTCA
Organism: Mesorhizobium sp. SOD10; assembly: GCA_000824805.1. GTDB lineage: Bacteria > Pseudomonadota > Alphaproteobacteria > Rhizobiales > Rhizobiaceae > Mesorhizobium. The sequence goes on along the minus strand of CCNA01000060.1, from coordinate 257,178 downwards.
TGGAAAGGCGGTTCCTCCGGCGGCCCGCATTTCTTTGACGCGAGTCCACTCAAGAGAACCCCTAGCACGATTGACGTTTACGTCAAAGGGGCGTCCAGCCCCGCATCGCGTGACGCAGGAGCAGCCAGTGCCGGCGCAGGGTGGAGAGCGCTACCGTCCTGCTGAGCACCGAATTGCCCGCCTTTTCCATCTTGTCGAGATGGGCGCGCGTCAGCGCCAGCGGCAGGAATGCAGGGCGCAGCGAAACCGGAAGCGCCGGCGCACCCTTCTCGAAGGCATTGAGATGCTCCCGCGCCAGCGCGACCATCGCCGCCACCGCGCGCTCCGCGGCAGCCTCGCCCTCTCCTTTGACGAACTCTTCCGGCGTCGTGCCGGCCGCCGCCAGTATGTCGCCGGGCACAAAGCACTGGCCGCGCCGACGATGCAGCGGCAACAGAAGCAGCAGGCCGGTAATGGCCTGCGCACAACCGGCTCGTCCCGCCAGCTCGGCGAAGCCCGGCGCCGCCACCGGATCGAGCGCCATGGCCACAAGCTGGATCAGCGCCGCGGCCGTTTCGCCGCAATAGCCCTCAAGGTCGGTCCGCGACGGCATCGGATCGTCATAGAGATCGAAGATCCGCGCCTCGAGCATGTTCTCGAAGGCAGTCTTCGGCAGATGATTGGCGGCGATCGTCGCGCGTAGGGCATCGGCAATCGGATGGCCCGTCTCGGCATCCCCTTCGGCCAAAATGACGTCGCGCCACCATTGCAGCCTGACCTCACCCGGCAGCGGCTCGTGGATGCGGTCGCGCACGCTCGCGACCTCGGCGTTGAAGGCGTAAAGCGCGAGCAGCGCGTTGCGCTTGTCGGCGGGCGCATAGAGCGCCGACAGGTAGCGGTCATGGTCGGCGGCGCGGACCGCATCCATGACGATGTCGCCCGTCACGATGTTGGAAGCGCCGGCCATTCAGTCGACGGCGATCAGCGCCGCTGCCACGGCGCGGTCTTCGGCGAGCAGCACATTGTAGGTCCGCACCGCCGCTCCGGTCGACATCGGGTCGGCGGCGATGCCGGCCTCCTTGAGTGCGGCGCGTAGCGCCGCCGGCAGCGGCCGCAAATCCTTGCCCATGCCGACCAGCAGGATCTCCACCTTGCCGGCCTCGGCGAACAGCTTGTCGAAATCGGCGGCCTTCAGCGCCAGCGGATCGGCGGGCTCCCAGCCATGGATGCCCGACGGCAGGACGAGCAGCGATCCGCGATGCGACATGTCGGCAAAGCGGAAGCCGCCATTGCCATAGGCTTCGATCGGCGCCTTGCCTGGGAAATGCGCCTCGCGGATGATAATGCCTTTGGCCATGGTCTAGAGCATGATGCCGAAAAATGTGGAGCGGTTTCCGGACGACATCATGCTCTATCTCTTTGATTGGGCGCAATTCCCGGAAAAGTACATAGCGGTTTTCCGCCCGCAATCGCGCGCGAACAAATACTTAGAGCGGTTCGGCGATTCCGTGAAACGCTGAACCGCCCTAGAGCCGGATGATTTCAGGTCGATCGAACTGAATCATCCGGCGTTGACCGCGTCAGGTCGCCACGGGCTTTCCGTTCACCGGCTTCTTTTCCTCTTCAGTGGCGGCCTGCGGCCGCAACCGGAACAGGATCAGCAGTGGTGCCGCGATGAAGATCGACGAATAGGTACCGAACACCACGCCGAACAGCATCGCCAGCGTGAAGGAGCGGATCACCTCGCCGCCGAACAGCACCAGCGCCAACAGCGCCAGGATGGTGGTGACCGACGTCAGCGTGGTTCGAGACAGCGTCTCGTTGATGGCGTTGTTCAAGAGCTGCGGCAACGGCATCTTCTTGTATTTTCGCAGATCCTCGCGGACGCGGTCATAGACCACGATCGTGTCATTCAGCGAATAGCCGATGATGGTCAGGATCGCCGCCAGCGAAGACTGGTTGAACTCCAGCCCGGTCAGGACGAAGAAGCCGATCGTCATCACCACATCGTGCACCGTGGCAATGATGGCGCCGACTGCGAACTGCCATTCGAAGCGGAACCAGACATAGAGCAGGATGCCGACCAGCGCGATCAGCATGGCGATCGTGCCCTGCTTGGCAAGTTCGCCGGACACTGTCGGGCCGACCACTTCGACGCGGCGGAAATCATATTGATCCTGCAGCTCGCCTCGCACCTTGTCGATGACGGTCTGCTCGGCATTCTCGCCGGCGTCCTGCGTGCCGACACGGATCAAGACGTCGTTCGGCGCGCCGAACTGCTGCACCTGGATCTCGCCGATGTTGAGCTCGGACAGCCTGTTGCGGATGTCGCCGAGATCGGCGTTGCCCTGCTTCGCCTGCACCTCGATCATCGAGCCGCCCTTGAAGTCGATGCCGTAATTGATGTCGATGGTCAGGAATCCGATCACCGACAGGACCGACAACAGGCTGGACAAAGCGAAGGTCCAGCGGCGGATGCCCATGAACGGGATCTTCGTGCCCGGCGGAATAAAGGTGACCGGGGCGCGCGGCAGTTCCTTCGGCCGGGCGCGGCGCAGCCAGATCGACACCAGCATGCGGGTGAAGGTGAAGGCGGTGAAGACCGTGGTCAGAATGCCGATCGCATAGGTGATGGCGAAGCCCTTGACCGGGCCGGTGCCCAGCCAGAACAGCACCACCGTGGCGATCAGCGAGGTGACGTTGGAATCGACGATCGTCGCCAGCGCCTTGGAGAAGCCGGTATCGATCGACTGGATCACCGAGCGGCCAAGTCGTCGCTCCTCGCGGATGCGCTCATAGATCAGAACGTTGGAGTCCACCGCCATGCCGATGGTGAGCACGATGCCCGCGATGCCAGGCAAGGTCAGCGTCGCGCCGAGCAGCGACAGCACGGCCACGATCATCGCCACGTGGACGGCCAAAGCGACGTTGGCCAGGAAGCCGAGGAAGCCGTAGGCGACGAACATGAAGGCGACGACGAGGATCGAGCCGATCACGCCGGCGATTTTACCTGCATGGATCGAGTCCTGGCCAAGGCCCGGGCCGACCGTGCGCTCTTCGATGATGGTCAGCTTTGCCGGCAGTGCGCCCGCGCGCAACAGCACGGCAAGGTCGTTGGCGCTTTCGGCCGTGAAATTGCCGGAGATCTGACCGCTGCCGCCAAGGATAGGTTCGCGGATAACCGGCGCCGAGATCACCTGGTTGTCGAGCACGATGGCAAAAGGCTTGCCGACATTCTGCTGGGTCGCCTGGCCGAACCGCGTCGCGCCGCGGGAATTGAAGGTGAACGAAACGACCGGCTCGTTTGTCTGCGAATTATAGGTCGGCGTCGCCTGCGACAGGTCTTCGCCCGACACGATGACGCGGTTTTCGACCAGATAAGGAACAGGAGGATCGTCCTGCGAATAGAGGACGGAATCGCCAGGCGGCGGGCGGTTCTTGATCGCGTCCTGGACCGGCACCGACGTATCGACCATCTGGAACGTCAGCTTGGCGGTCTGGCCGATGATGTCCTTGAGCCTTTGCGGATTCTGCAGTCCGGGCACCTGAACCAGAATGCGATCGTCACCCTGCCGCTGCACGATCGGTTCCGTCGTGCCGAGCGCGTTGACGCGCCGCTCCACCACCTCGATCGCCTGCGACAACGCCGTCGACGTGCGGTATTTGATGCCTGCATCCGTGACGGTGAACTTCAGCAATCCGGGCTCGGAATCGTCGAGGGTCATCGACTGGACGGAGCCGCCGGTAAAGAGGCCGGCCATGACCGGATTGGTTATCGGCTTCAACGCCGTCTTTGCGGCTTCGACCTGGCTCGGATCGTTGATGCGCACCTGCACGGTGCGGCCCGTTCCACCAAGTCCGGTATATTGGATCTTGGCGTCGCGCAGCAGCGTCCTGATCTCGTCGCGTGTCGTCTCCAGTTGATCCTTGATCAGATCGTTCTGGTCCATCTGGAGCAGGATGTGCGACCCGCCCTGAAGATCGAGGCCGAGCGTCATCTGCCGCTTCGGCACCCAGCTTGGCAATTGCGCCAGCATGCTTGCCGGGAAAAGGTTGGGCGCGGCAAGGATCACTGTGATGGCCACGGCGAGCCAGATCAGGATCATCTTCAGGCGCGAGAAATAAAGCATTCGTTCTTATCCGTTCAGGCGTACAAGCGGCAGCGTTCCGCCATCGAGAGGATTACTTCTTGGCGTTCTGGTTCGCCACGGGCTCGCCCTTGACGCGCACATCCGAGATCGTCGAGCGCAGCGCCGTCACCTTGGTTCCCCCGCCAAGGTCGATCTCCAGCTCATTGTCGTCGATCACCTTGGTCACCTTGCCGACGAAACCGCCGCCGGTCACCACCGTATCGCCGCGGCGCACCGCCGAGAGCATCTCCTGGCGCTTCTTCAGTTGCGCGCGCTGCGGCCGGATAATCAGAAAATACATGATCACGAAAATCAGGACAAACGGCAAAATCGAGATGAACATGTCTGGCGAAGCGCCGACGCCCTGGGCGTATGCCGGTGTAACGAACATCAAGAAACTCCTGGATGGTGAAATTCCGCCGCGGCCGCCCCGCGAAAATTTGGCCGGAATATAGTCGGTAAACTTGCCAATGCAACTGCGCTGCGAGCCCAATCCGTTGCTTTTCCAGCCGTTTGCGGCGTGCTAGAGCGTCGCAGCGGAAGCCGCTTCAAGGCCACCGAAAAGATCATGCTCCAACAAAAGCTTGGAGCTGGTTCTTGCAGCAATGTCATGGAAGCTGCTCCCACACGCTGAAAGACCCCGATAAAAAGACGCAAAATGACCGACAGCCTGGACGCCTTGAACAAGAAACTCGACCGCCTGATCGAGGCGGTTTCCCGCCTCGCCCCGCCGCCCGTGCCGGAAACCGATCTCGGCGTGGCGGATTGCTTCGTCTGGCAGGCGGAGCCCGGCTATCTGGAACCGGTTCGCAAGGTCAACCGCGTCGACATCGGCCTGATCCGCGGCGTCGACCGCGTGCGCGACATCCTGCTCGACAACACCGAACGCTTCGCGTCCGGCTATGCGGCCAACAACGTGCTGTTGTGGGGCGCGCGCGGGATGGGCAAATCCTCCCTGGTCAAGGCCGTGCATGCCACCGTCAACGCCTCCGACAAGCTCGACCGGCCGCTGAAGCTGATCGAGATCCATCGCGAGGATATCGACACGCTGCCCAAGCTGATGGGTCTCCTGAAGGCGGCTCCATACCGCTTCATCCTGTTTTGCGACGACCTCTCCTTCGACCATGACGACACCTCCTACAAGTCGCTCAAGGCGGCGCTCGAAGGCGGCGTCGAGGGCCGGCCCGCCAACGTCATCTTCTACGCCACGTCCAACCGGCGCCATCTGTTGCCGCGCGACATGATCGACAATGAGCGCTCGACCGCGATCAACCCGTCGGAGGCAGTCGAGGAAAAAGTCTCGCTATCCGACCGTTTCGGTCTCTGGCTCGGCTTCCACAAATGCTCGCAGGACGAATATCTCGACATGATCGACGGCTATGTCCGCTATCACGGCCTGACGATCGATCCCGAGCAATTGCGCGCCGAGGCGCTCGAATGGGCCACGACGCGCGGCAGCCGTTCCGGCCGCGTCGCCTGGCAATTCACGCAGGACCTCGCCGGCCGGCTCGGCAAGCCGCTGAAGGATTAGCCTGACCATGATCCCGAAAAGTGGAGGCCGGTTTTCGGACAAGATCATGGTCAAGAACAAAAACTGAAAAAGCCCGCTCCTCGCGGAGCGGGCTGAAGACGGCGGGCCGGACTGGAGGTCAGGCGGCCCGCAATTGTTCTTGTTCTATTCGAGATAGCCCGACGGATCGACCGGGGCCGAGTTCTTTCGCACTTCGAAGTGCAGCTTGGGCGAGTCGGTGGTGCCGCTCATGCCGGACAGCGCGATCTCCTGGCCTCGCTTGACCTTCTGGCCGCGCTGCACCTCGATCGAGCTTGCGTGGCCATAGACGGTGACCAGGCCGTTCTCGTGCCGCACCAGCACGGTGTTGCCGAATTCCTTGAGGCCGTCGCCGGCATAGATGACGACGCCATTCTCGGCCGCCTTGATCGGCGTTCCTTCGGGCACCGCGATGTCGACGCCGTCCTTGCCGGAGCCGAAGCTGGAGATCACGCGGCCGCGCACCGGCCAGCGCATCTTGCCGATGCCGGTCGCGTCGGGCGCCACCGCGTCGTCGTCCTCGGCCTGCTGGATGACCTTGGCGTCCTTCTTCGGCGGCGTGTAGGAGGCAAGCGTCTGCGACGGCGTGGTCTTGGCCGGCGGCTGCGTCGTCGCCGTCGTCACAGGATCGACGGCGGGCTTGGCTGCTGCAGGCTTGGCGGCCGCCACGACAGCGCCGCCGGCCGGGACCTTGAGCGTCTGGCCGATCTTGAGCAAGCCGTCCTGCATGCCGTTGGCCTGCTTCAGCGCCACGACGCTGACGCCGGTCTTCCTGGCGATCAAGGACAGCGAGTCGCCCTGCTGCACGGTGTAGGAGCCGCCGGCGCCGGCCGGCTTGGCCTCGGCCATCTGCGGCGCGGGCTTCGGGTTCTTGGAACCCGCGGCCGCGGCCGACGCATCGACCTGCGCGGCGGATTTGCCGTCCTTGACCTTGGGCTGCTGCGGCAGCACCGCGACCTTCTCCGGAGCGGGCTGCTTCGGCGCGTTCGTCGGCTTGCCTTCCGCAACCTTCGGCTCCGCCTTGCTCGAATAGGCATAGGCGGGGATGACGATCTTCTGGCCGCTGCGGAGGCCCTTCTTCGGATCTATCCCGTTGACCTTGGCGATGGCATCGGCCGGCACATGGTAGTGCGCCGCCAGGCCTGAAAGCGTCTCGCCATCACGCACCACGATCTCGGTCGCGTGCGGCGCAGCGCTCGCGTTGCGCACGGCATCGGGCTCGGCGGTCTTGAACGGCTTCGCCTGGGCAACTGTGCCGGTGGCCGTCCTGTCGAGATGCGGCGCGGGAGCAAGCGCCGGAGCGGGCGCAAGGGCGGGTGCCGAAGCGGTTCGCATCGGCTTTGCCGGAGCCGGCGCCGACGGAGGCGGCAACTGCTGCGCCGTGACCGGCTCGAGGCTGGAACGGCTTATGGACTGGGTGTGGGTGCCGTCGACCCGCGCAGGCGCGACCGTGTCGCCCGGATAGGGCTGGTCGACATTCTGCTTGTTGATGATGGCACGCTGATTGTTAGTGGAGGATGTGAAAACATCATCGACACCGTTGAAGCGCATTGACTGGGAACTGCACCCGGCCGCCGCGCCGGCAATCATCAGGACAGCGCAACCGCGCGCCAGATTGCGTCTGTTTGCCTTCAAGTGATTGAATTGCATCGCACTAACCCGCACAGACCCGGTACAAACTGGTCATGATTAAAGCGCGTTAATGTTACCGGCCGGTTAACCCATTAGAATCCGGCGAAAATTTTCTTAAAACATTGGCGGAAATTTTGGCGAAGCCGGCAAGGCCCGCTAGATCACCGCTGCGACGCTACGCAGGATCGGCTGCAGCCTGACCATGCCGATATCCTCGCGCTCGAAACGGCTGCCGACCTTGGTGAGCTTGGCCAGCACCTGCTCGCCCTCCTCCGGGCCGATCGGCGCGATGACGACGCCGCCGCTCGACAGCTGGTCGAGCAGGAAGCGCGGCAGGCTGTCGAAGGCCGCCCAGGCGACGATGCGGTCGAACGGCCCTTCATTGGGCAGGCCATTCGAGCCATCGGCCTGGCGGACGATGACGTTGCTGATGGCGAGCGCCTCGAAACGCTGTTTTGCCTGCTCGGTCAGCGTCTTGTAGCGGTCGATGGTGATGACGCGCGCCGCGAGCCTCGACATGACAGCTGCCGTGTAGCCCGAGCCGGTGCCGATCTCGAGCACGCGGTTGCCCGGCTCGATGTGAAGCGCTGCGATCACTGCCGCCTGCAGATCGGCGCCCTCGATCGCCTCGCCGCATTCGATCGGCAGCATGCCGTCCGACCAGGCGAGCGCGTGGAACTGGGCCGACAGGAAACCGCGCCGCGGTGTCGCCTCGAAGGCCGCGACCAGCGCCTTCGGCGCCGTGCCCCTGCCCCGCAACCTGAGCAGGAAAGCGGCAAACCCTTCGCGGTCGTCGATGGCCATGCTCATGCCGAAACCCTGTTCATGACAACGCCTTGGTCAGTTGGTCGCGGAGTTCATGGGCGGTGAGGTCGAGCTGCAGCGGCGTCACCGAGACCAGCCGGTTCCGAAGCGCGTAAAGGTCCGTACCCTTTTTGCCTTCGACCGGCTCGCGGCCGAAGCGCAGCCAGTAGTAAGGCAGGCCGCGCCCGTCGCGCCGCTCGTCGACCCAGAGACTATGCACCAGCTTGCCTTGCGAGGTGACGACCGTGCCCTCCACCTCGTCGGGCGCGCAGTTCGGAAAATTGACGTTGAGCAGCACGCCTTCCGGCAGCGGCGTTTCCACCAGGCGCTTGAGCAGCGCCGGCGCCAGCGCCTCGGTTGTCTCATAAGGGACGACGCGGTCCTCGCCGACATAGGAATAGGCCTGGCTGACCGCGATCGAGCGCACGCCGAGCAGCGCGCCTTCCATGGCGCCCGCCACGGTGCCGGAATAGGTGACGTCGTCGGCGATGTTGGCGCCGGAATTGACGCCGGACAGGATCAGGTCCGGCGGTCCGGGCAGTATTTTCTTCGTGCCCATGATGACACAGTCGGTCGGCGTGCCGCGCACGGCATAATGCTTCTCGCCGATCTTGCGCAGCCTGAGCGGCTCCGAGATCGACAGCGAATGCGCATAGCCGGACTGGTCCTGCTCGGGCGCCACCACCCAGACATCGTCCGACAGCGTGCGCGCGATGCGTTCGAGCGACGCCAGCCCCTCGGCGTGGATGCCGTCGTCATTGGTCAGGAGAATGCGCATCAAGTCACTTCGCTTCGATCTTGGCGAGACCACCCATGTAAGGCCGCAGCACTTCAGGAATGGTTACGCTGCCATCCTCATTCTGGTAGTTTTCGATGACAGCTATCAGCGCGCGGCCGACCGCGGTGCCCGAGCCGTTCAGCGTGTGGACGAAGCGATTGCCCTTGCCGTCCTTGTCCTTGTAGCGGGCATCCATGCGCCTGGCCTGGAAATCGCCGCAGACCGAGCAGGACGAGATTTCGCGATAGGCGTTCTGCCCCGGCAGCCAGACCTCGATATCGTAGGTCTTGCGCGCGCCGAAACCCATGTCGCCGGTGCAGAGCGTCACCGTGCGGAACGGCAGGCCGAGCCGCTTCAGCACTTCCTCGGCGCATTGCGTCATGCGTTCATGCTCGGCAATCGAGCTTTCCTGGTCGGTGATCGAGACCAGTTCGACCTTGTAGAACTGGTGCTGGCGCAGCATGCCGCGCGTGTCACGGCCGGCCGAGCCCGCTTCCGAACGGAAGCACGGCGTCAGCGCCGTATAGCGCAGCGGCAGCTTTTCATGCGCGATGATCTCTTCGCGCACGAGGTTGGTGAGCGACACTTCGGCCGTCGGGATCAGGCCGAGGCGGCCATCGCCATGCGGCGTGAAGAAAAGGTCTTCCTCAAATTTCGGCAGCTGTCCGGTACCGAACAGCACCTCGTCGCGCACCATCAGCGGCGTCTGGATTTCCTCATAGCCGTGCTCGGTGGTGTGCAGGTCGAGCATGAACTGGCCAAGCGCCCGCTCCAGGCGGGCAAGCTGGCTCTTCAGCACGGTAAAGCGCGCGCCGGACAGCTTTGCCGCACGCTCGAAATCCATCATGCCGAGCGCTTCGCCGATCTCGAAATGCTCCTTTACCCAGTTCGGCCGCGTCGGCACCTCCCCGACGATGCGCTTGACGACATTGTCATGCTCGTTCTTGCCGACCGGCACGTCCTCCAGCGGCACGTTGGGCAGCACCGCGAGCGTGTCGTTCAGCGCCTTGTCGAGCTCGCGCTCGCGCGCCTCGCCGTTCTGGATGAACGCCTTGATATCGCTGACTTCGCCCTTGAGCTTTTCGGCAAGGGCCGCATCGCCCGAGCGCATGGCGTTGCCGATCTCCTTCGAGGCGGCATTGCGGCGCTCCTGCTTGACCTGCAGCTCGCTGAGATGCGAGCGCCGCGCCTCGTCCTTGGCGACCAGGTCGTCGACCGTGGACTGCGCCTCGCCCGCCGACCACGAGCGCTTCACCAGCGCCTCGACAAGGGCCTTCGGGTTTTCGCGAATCCATTTGATGTCAAGCATAGTCGATCCTCAAAAGTAAGGATCGAGGGCGTAAACCGCATCCGCCATCGATGCAAGACGGCGGATAAGCGCGCCGCCGCGATTTCCCGACTGGGAAGCCCGTTTAGGTCGACGAGGCGTCCGGCGTGTTGCTGGCGACGGAGTTCCCCTCCTCCGCCGGCTCGCGCGCCAGGCGGTCGCGCGCCTGGGCTCGCTCGATCATGCGCGAGGACCAGATGGCGACCTCGTAGAGGATGATGGTCGGGATGGCGAGGCCGCACTGGCTCATCGGATCGGGCGGCGTCAGCACTGCCGCGACCACGAAGGAAAGCACGATCGCCCATTTGCGCTTCTCAGTCAGCGCCTGCGACGACAGCAGCCCGACGCGCGTCAAAAGGCTGGTCACCACCGGCAGCTGGAACACCAGGCCGAAGGAGAAGATCAGCGTCATGATCAGGCTGAGATATTCCGAAACCTTCGGCAGCAGCGAAATCTGCACCTGGTCGTTGGTGCCGACCTGCTGCATGGCCAGGAAGAACCACATCACCATCGGCGTGAAGAAGAAATAGACCAGCGAGGCGCCCATCAGGAACAGGATGGGCGAAGCGATCAGGAACGGCAGGAAGGCGCTGCGCTCGTTCTTGTAGAGGCCGGGCGCGATGAACTTGTAGATCTGCGTGGCGATCAGCGGGAAGGCGATCACCATGCCGCCGAACATGGCGAGCTTCACCTGGGTGAAGAAGAACTCCTGCGGCGCGGTATAGATCAGCTCGACCTTATGCGGATCGAGTCCCGCCCATTGCGTCGCCCATTTGAAGGGGATGACCAGCAGGTTGAACAGGCGCTTGGCGAAGAAGAAGCAGACGAGAAAGGCGACGAAGAAGCCGCCCAGAGACCAGATCAGGCGGCGGCGCAGCTCGATGAGATGCTCGATCAGCGGCGCCGACGATTTCTCGATTTCTTCCCTCTCCTTGTCGGTTACGCTCACTTGGCGGCTCCCGCCGTCTTCTTGGGGTCGGTTGTCTTCTTGGCGGCCGGCTTCTTCGCCGCGGCAGGCTTTACCTCCGCCTTGGGCGCGGCCTTCCGGGCAGGCGCGGCGGCTTTAACCGCAGCCGGCGCGGCTTTGGCCGGCGCCTTTGCAGCCGGTGTTTTCGCCGCGGTGCCGGCCGTCGTTGCCTTGGCGGCGGTCGCCTTTCTCGCCGGCTGGGCCGGAACTGCGGCGGTCTCCGAAGCTGGTGCGGTAACGGAAGTGTCGGCCATGACCGGAAGGGTCGGTGTGGCCGGAGCAGGTTCGGTTCCGGTGACGCCGGGCATGTCCGTCGCGCCGTTCTTGAGCGGCTCGGCGGCTTGCGGCGTTGCTGCTGCCGGCGCCGCCGGATCGGCGGCAGGCTTCGGCTTCATCATCGTATCGACGCCGGCCCGCACATCGGCTGCGGCCTGCTCGAACGGATTGAGCTGCTTGCGCACCTCGTTCATCGGATTGAGGCTGCGAAGACTGTCGATCGAGCTCTTCACATCGTCGAGCTCGGCTTCCTTCAGCGCTTCGTTGAACTGCTTCTGGAAGTCGCCGGCCATGGCGCGCAATTTCGCCGCGGTGCGGCCGAAAGTGCGAAGCATGTTGGGCAAATCCTTAGGCCCGACGACCACGATCATGACGACCGCGATCACCAGCAGTTCGCTCCAACCGACTTCGAACATGACGATCTATTCCGACGCGTGCATGCCGCCCGCACATGCGAAGCGGTTTTGGGACAATGGCATGCTCAAAGCAACAACCCGAGATCAGCCCTTGCTGACCTTTTCCTTGGCCGGCGAAACGGTCTCATCGGCGCGGTGCTCGACGGTGCGCTTGTCGTCGACGTCGTCGTCAGCCATGCCCTTCTTGAAGCTCTTGATGCCCTTGGCCATGTCGCCCATCAGTTCCGGGATCTTGCCGCGGCCGAACACCAGAAGCACGATGACCAGCACGATCATCCAGTGCCAAATCGAAAATGAACCCATTGCTACTCTCTCTCGAATGTTTTCCCTGGCGATGATCTATGCGTTTTCGCTCGGGGATTCAAACACAACCGCTACGAAGTTGATAAAATGGCTAGCGGATGTCACGCACTTTCGGCGTGAGCGGCTTGCTACCAATCCGCGCAGCCTCTGCTAATAGACCATTCGCGGCGATTTGATGGTCACTCGTCGGTGACGCGCGGCGTCAGCAGCCCAAGTTCCTCGAGGTCGATATCGGTCAGCGCATCCTCGTCTTCGGCGAGCGCGTCCGGATCGGCAGGCGGCACCGGCATCGAGAAATTGGCCGGCATGCGCGTCGAAAGCAGGCCGGCACCCTTCAACTCTTCCATGCCGGGCAGATCGCGGATTTCCTCCAGCGCGAAATGGTCCAGGAAAGCGTCGGTCGTCCCGTAGGTCACCGGCCGTCCGGGCGTGCGGCGGCGGCCGCGCATCCTGACCCATTCCGTTTCGAGCAGCGTGTCGAGCGTGCCCTTGGAGGTCTCCACGCCTCTGATGTCTTCGATTTCGGCGCGCGTGACCGGCTGGTGGTAGGCGATGATCGCCAGCACTTCGAGCGCCGCGCGCGACAGCTTCCTCTGCTGGACGGAGTCCCGGCTCATCAGGAAAGCCAGGTCGCCCGCCGTGCGGAAGGCCCAGGCGTCGCCGACCCGCACGAGGTTGACGCCGCGCTTGGCATAGATTTCCTGCAAATCCGCCATCGCGGCGGCGAGGTTAACGCCTTCCGGCAGGCGCGCGGCAAGCTGCTTTTCGCTGACCGGCTCGGCGCTGGCAAAAACGATCGCCTCCGCCATGCGCACGGCTTCCGACAATTGCAGCCGCTCGGCGGGGTTTTCGAGGGAACCCTGTTCGGCCATCTCGTCTTCCGGCTCGTCCTCGACCTTGAACGGGATGACCGAAGCGTTGGCGCGTTCGCTCATGATACCACCTCGACTGCCCTGACCCCTTGCGCGCGGCCGCGCAGATAGATCGGCGCGAACACCTGTTCCTGCCGCACTTCCAATTTGCCCTCGCGCACCATTTCGAGCGTCGCCGCGAAGGAGCTGGCGATTGCCGTGCGTTTTTCTTCCGGCGCGGCAAGATATTCGATCAGGAAGCTGTCGAGCGCAGTCCAGTCGCCGACGGAGCCGACCAGCCTTGCCAGCACCTCGCGCGCATCCTTCAGCGACCACACGGCGCGCCGGGCGATCGTCACATTGTTGATCGCCTGCCGCTGGCGCTGCTGCGCGTAGGCGGTGAGCAGATCGTAGAGCGAAGCCGAAAAGCTGTTGCGCTTCTCGACGATGACCATTTCCGGCATGCCGCGCGCAAAGACGTCGCGGCCGAGCCGGTTGCGGTTGACCAGCCGCGCCGCGGCGTCGCGCATGGCTTCCAGCCGCTTCAGCCGGAATTGCAGCACCGCCGCCAGTTCCTCGCCGCTTTCGCCCTCCTCGCCCGGCTGTTTCGGGATCAAGAGCTTCGACTTCAGGAAGGCGAGCCAGGCCGCCATCACCAGATAGTCGGCGGCAAGCTCGAGCCTCAGTGCCCGCACCTTTTCGATGAAAGCCAGATACTGCTCGGCAAGCGCCAGGATCGAAATGCGCGCCAGATCGACCTTCTGGTTGCGGGCAAGATGCAGGAGAAGGTCGAGCGGGCCTTCGAAACCGGCCACATCGACCACCAGCGACGGGTCACCCGTCAGGCGTGAATCGTCGTTCTCGGCCCACAGACGGTCCATCGGTGCGGCCTTCGCGGCCTTGCCTTCCAATGTCTCCGCCACGTGCCTTTCGTCCCTTCGGTTCAGGCCACCGCTTCGAAATAGGTGGCAAATTCCGCGCGTATCGCCGTTTCGTCGGCGACGTCGCGATCCTTTATATAGGACAACGCCCGCTCCGCGCGCTGCAAGGACTTGCCCGACAGCGCCGTCGTGCGCGACGCGATCCCGGACATTTCCTCGAAAACGCCGTTGCAGTGAAGGACGAGATCGCAGCCGGCCGCAAGGATCGAGGCCGCCTTTGTCGGGAAATCCCCAGAAAGTGCCTTCATCGAGGTGTCGTCGCTCATCAACAGCCCGTCGAAGCCGATCTCGCCGCGGATCACCTGACCGACGACCTTGGCGGACGTCGTCGCCGGGTTGTCGGGATCGACGGCGCTGTAGACGACATGCGCGGTCATCGCCATCGGCAGCTCGTTCAACGCCTTGAACGGGGCAAAATCATGCCGCCTGAGCTCCTCGAGCGGCGTATCGACGGTCGGCAGCGCGAAATGCGTGTCGGCAAAGGCGCGGCCATGGCCGGGAATATGCTTCATCACCGGCAGCACGCCGCCCGACATCAATCCCTCGGCCGAAGCGCGGCCGAGCTCGATCACGGCGTTGGGCTCCTTGCCATAGGCGCGCGCGCCGATGACGTCGCTGGCGCCTTCGACCGGAACGTCGAGCACCGGCAGGCAGTCGGCCGTTATACCGAGGCGGGAGAGATCGAAGGCATGCAGCCGCGCCAGCAGCCAGGCAGCGCGGCGGCCGGCCTCGCGATCGTCGCGCCACAGCGCACCAAGCGCCCCGCCCGCCGGATAGTTCGGCGCCAGCGGCGGCCGCAGGCGCTGCACCCTGCCGCCTTCCTGGTCGATGAAGACCGGAGCGTCCGGGCGGCCGACGCAGTCGCGCATCGAGGCGACAAGGTCGCGGATCTGCGCGGCTTCGCCGATGTTGCGTGCAAACAGGATGAAGCCCCAGGGACGTTCGTCCCGATAGAAGCGGACTTCGTCTTCGGTGAGGGATTTCCCGGCGCAGCCGAGGATCATGGATTTTGATTCGCTCATGCACGGAAGCTTAAGGCTTTGAGCGGGCAAAGGGAATCACCACTGCCCTCGGACCAGACAAAGCCGACAACCGTCCACAACGAAAAGCCGGCGCGGCCTTTCGGCGGCGCCGGCTTTGGAAGCTGAAGCAATTCCAGGAAAAGTGTGGAGCGGTTTTCCGTCCGGAATTGCGTCAAAACAAGAGATCTATCAGCGAGATACGAAACAGTTGCCGCCGGCCGCCTTGTAGCTGGTGCAAAGGTTGATCGCATCGTTGCGCGACTGGGCCGGCACGCGAACGCGGTAGAAGGTGCCCTTGCCCGCGACCTCGGCCTTGACGATGTTGGCGGTGCGCCCGGAGAGCACGCTGCCATAGCGGCGCTGCAGATCCTGATAGGTCGACTGCGCGCTCTCGACCGTCGGCTGCGAAGCGATCTGCATCGACCACGAGCCGCCGCCGGCGGCTGCCGCCGGATCGATGGAGGCGACCTGGTCCGGCTTGACCTCGCCGACAATATCGACCGGCTGGTCGGACGGGCGGGCCGGCGCCACCGGCACCGTCGCCGGGGTGTTGGTCGACTGCGCCTTGGCTTCGGCCTTCTTCGCGGGCTTTGCCGGCTTGACGGCAGGCGCATCGGCCTGGTCCGCATCGGAAGCCACGGTTCCCGTCTGCTGGCCGTCGGAGGCCGGCGCGACATGCTGCGGCGCCGGATCGGTCGGCTCGGCCGCCGCGACCTTCGGCGCGGCCGGGGCTGGATCCTCGCGCGGCACCAGCGAGCCGTCGGGCTTGACCATCATGGTCTTCACCTTGCGCGGTGCGACGGCCACCACGTCGTTGTTGGCAGTGTTTTCGGCATCCTGCTGCAACACCTGGGCGATGCGGTCTTCCGACTTCGGCGCCGGCGCTGCCGGCTGCGCGCTTGCCGGTGCGGCAGGCTGCGCGCTTTCGGGCACAGCGGCTTGTGCGACGCCGGGCAACGCCGAGCCTGCATTGTCGGCGGCATCGGTGCCAGCCGCGGCGTCCTTGTCATTGGGCGAAAGATCGACCACGCGGCTCTGCGGCGGTTCTTTCGAGGCCAGGTCCACGGGTTGCTCGGTGGTGTTCACCAGCTTCTGCTGTACCGGCTCGGCGGGTTTGGTCGCGCCGGCGCCCTTGGTCACCGCGTCGTAAACCTTGTTGTCCTGGTTCGGCACCACCGTGCCGCCCGGATTTTCAGGCTTCACCTTGATCGGCGAATTGTCGGCCTTGACGATTACCGGAGCCTCGCTGCCGCCTTTGCCGCCGAAGGAGAAGGCCAGAGCGCCAAGGCTGCCGAGAACCACGACGGCACCGACGAGCGCCGCGACCATCATGCCGCGCCGGCGCGGCTGCGCCGCCTCGCGCTCGGCAAGCCCGGGAATCGCCATCGCTTCCTCGAGCTCGGGGTCGTAATCGAGCTCTTCGCTGGCGAAGTCGTCCTGCTGCGAAACCGGCCGGCTACCGGGCAGGTCGTCGGCGTCGTAATCGTTGGCGACGGCGAACGAAGCCGGGGCAACCGGCGCCGCCGGTGTTTCGGCGCGCAGGTCGCGACGGTCGTAGCCGTTGAAACCGGCATTGTAGGATTCATCGTCATAGCCGCGGTTCTGCACGGGTGCCGATGCGATCTCCGTCGCGTTCATATCGGTGAGCAGGCTGGCGAATTCCGCGTCGAGATCGTCGTAAGCGGGGGCCGCAGGCTGGTCCTCTTCGAAGCTCAACTCCGGAATGTCGAGGTCGTCCGCAAGCGCGACCACGCGCTCCGGAACATCGACAGTCTCCACATCCGGCACGTCCTCATGCCGAGGAGCCTGCGACGATGGCGTGGGCTTGGCGTAGGCGGAATAATCCACCGCCGGTTCGTTGCGGTAGGCAGGCGCTGCCATCTGAACAGGTACCGAAGGCGCTGCCTGCACCGGCGCCGAGGGCGCCGGCTGCGCTGGCGCCGGCTGAGCGGCAAAGGAAACCTGCACCGGCGGAGCTGAGGTCGGGGTCGAACGGCTCCACGACCTGGCTGGTTCCGTGGGCGTCGAATGCACCCAATTGGAAGATTTTGCCGGAGACCTCGTCGTAGCGGCTGCCTCCTGCTCGGCCTCAATACTCCGGGCGAAGGCAGCGCCAAAATCGTCATCAAAATCGTCGGCCTCGGTCTTGGCCGGGGCCGCAAAATCCTGGCGATCGAGCTCGCTGGCGAGCAAGTCATCCAGGTCGCTTTCGACCGGCTGAGCGGCCTGCCCGCTCTGCGCCGGCTGATGCTCGTCGAGATCCCAGTCGAGATCGTCGGCTACCGCCTTCCCGCTCGCATGGCTCTCGGGTTCTGCAACCAGCCGTGGGGCGGGAGCAGGCTCCTTGATCGCCGGCATCGGCCGCGCGGTCATGGCGCCGAGCAGCGCATTGAGCTCGTCCTCCAGGCTACGCTCGCTGACGGCCGGCTTCACGGGCTCAACGGCGGCGACCGGCGCCACCGGAGCAGCGACGACGGGAGCCGGCTCAACCGCAGCCGGTTGCAGCGCGGCAGCTGGTTCGACGGCCGGAGCTTGCGGCTCCTCGTTCAGCGCATCGCGGAAGCTCAGCTCGAAATCGTCCTCGAGGGTCAGCGCGGCGGAAGGTTCGGGCGCGACAGATTCGGGCTCAGCGACAAACTGGGCCGTCTCGACCGGCGCCTCGACCGTCGGCGCCGGCTCGTCGCCAAGCGACAGCTCCGGCTCCTGAATATCTTCCGGCTTCTGAATATCTTGAGCCTGGCCGAAATCCATATCGGCATCGGCCATCGCCTGCTCGAAATGACCGTCGAGATCATCCTCGGAAATCAACGGGGCGGCTGCATGAGCTTCGACCGGCTCAGCGGCCTGCGCGTGCTGCTCCGGCTCGTGGCTCCCAAACGACAGCTCGTCTTCGAGCGACATCTGGACCGCATTGTCGAAATCGGCGTCGAACGCCTCCTCGCTCGCGGCCTGCACGGCTTCGATGGCGTCCTGACGGGCGTCGGCCGCCCGGTGATAATCGAGGTTGGCCGGCTCGTGACGGTCGAGCTGGAAATCCTGGTCCAGCGAAGCCGCCATTTCTTGATCGATCGGAAGCTCGTCTTCGAGCGGCGAGATATCCAGCGAACTGGCGACCGCCCTTTCGAAATCATCGTCGAAAGCCACTTCCGGCTCGCGAGCTACCTGTGGCTCCGGCGCGAAATGCGGCCCAGACGCGAAATGCGCCTCTGGCGTGGCGTCCAGTTCCGGAGCGACGTGCGGCTCAGATGCGAAATCCGGCTCCGGCGCACGGGCCACGGCGAAGTCGGCGTGATCCGCCGCGTCGTCGAACACGAAATCCTGCTCGAAGGAAGCGGTAAGCTCGTCGTCATTCGCGGCAGCGCTGGCAGCCTCGAAGGCCGGCTCATTTCGGATCTGATGCGGTGCGGCCTGCTGGGTGGCCGGCGCGCTTGCCTCGACGGAATCGAACTCGCCCATCAACTCCTTCTCGAGGCCGATGTCGAAATCGTCAGCCTCCACAGCCTGACTGGCGGGCATGGCCTTCTCAACCGCGGGGGCCGGCTGCCTCACCGGCTGGCGCGGGTCGAAACCCATGATCCGGGTCAGTTCCGCGAACGGATCATCGTCGGCGATGTCGTTGTGGTCGGCTACTTTCAGCGGGGTTCTGTCTGCCATTATTGTTCCCGAACTCGCACACAGTCGGACGCCATGGACGTCGCGCAGGGTTGGCTCTTACCAGCGCAATGTGGGCAAAAGGTGACAGGTTTTTTAGTCAAACCTAACGCATTTCAGTGGGCGCGTCTGCCCCGATCAGCGTCAGGCCGGAGGTCAAAACATCCGAAACAGCCTGCACCAGCCCTAGTCTGGCATAGGTTGATTCTCGGTCGTTAACCTTAACAAAACGTAAGTCCTGATTATCGTTGCCGCGATTCCATTGCGCATGGAAGCTGGAAGCCAGATCGTAAAGGTAGAATGCGAGCCGGTGCGGCTCCAGCGAAAGCGCCGCTGACTCGATCAGCCGCGGGTATTCAGCCAGCTTCCGGATCAGCGCGATTTCGCCCTCGTCGACCAGCGCAGCCACCGAGGCCGCGAGCCGGTTGCGGTCGAAATTCGCCTCGCCGAGCTGCTCGCTCGCCTGCCTGAAGACGGAATGGCAACGCGCCGAGGCGTACTGCACATAGAACACCGGATTGTCCTTCGACTGCTCCGTGACCTTGGCGAAGTCGAAATCGAGCGGCGCGTCGTTCTTGCGGTAAAGCATCATGAAGCGGATCGGGTCGCGGCCGACCTCCTCCACCACGTCGCGCAGCGTGACGAAATCGCCGGACCGCTTCGACATCCGGACCGGCTCGCCGTCGCGGAACAATTTGACGAGCTGGCAGAGCAGCACGGTGAGCTTGACTGTGTCGCCGGCAACCGCCCGCGCCAGCGCCTCGAGCCGCTTGACGTAGCCGCCATGGTCGGCGCCGAGCACATAGATCAGATCGACGAAGCCGCGCTCGACCTTGTCCTTGAGATAGGCGACGTCGGCGGCGAAATAGGTGAACGAGCCGTCGGACTTGACCAGCGCCCGGTCCATGTCGTCGCCGACCGCGGTCGAGCGGAACAGCGTCTGCTCGCGGTCTTCCCAGTCGTCCGGCTTCTCGCCCTTCGGCGGCGGCAGCTTGCCCTTGTAGATGTGCCCCTTGAGAGTCAGGTCGGCGATCGCCGCCCGGATCTTCTTAGCGTTGTCGGCATGCAGCGTGCGCTCGGAGAAGAACACGTCGTGATGCACGTTGAGCAGCGCCAGATCCTCGCGGATCATCGCCATCATCGCATCTACGGTGCGGTCCTTGACGATCGCCAGCGCTTCCTCTTCCGGCATTTGCAGCAGGTCACGGCCGAATTCCTTGGCCAGCGCCTGGCCGACAGGGACCAGATAGTCGCCGGGATAGAGACCGGACGGGATCTCGCCGATGTCGTCGCCGAGCGCCTCGCGGTAGCGCAGAAACGCAGAGCGGCCGAGCACGTCGATCTGCGAGCCGGCATCGTTGATGACATATTCCTTGGTCACGTCGTAACCGGCGAAGGCCATCAGATTGGCGAGCGTGTCGCCGACCACGGCGCCGCGGCAATGGCCGACATGCATCGGGCCCGTCGGGTTGGCCGAGACATATTCGACATTAGCCTTGCGACCGCCGCCGATGGTCGAGCGGCCATAATTGCGCCCCTCGCCGAGCAGCGCCGCCAGATGCGCGTGCCAGAAAGCGTCCTTGAGCCGGAGATTGACGAAGCCAGGGCCGGCAATTTCGGCCGAGGCGATATCGGCGTCGGCTCGCAGCGCTTCGGCGAGTTTCTCGGCAAGCGCGCGCGGGTTCTGGCCGGTGGGCTTGGCCAGCACCATCGCCGCGTTGGTAGCGAGGTCGCCATGGCTGGCGTCGCGCGGCGGCTCTACCGCGATACGCGACAGGTCGAGGGCGGCCCCTTCCTTGTCCTTCAGGTCAAGGGTTTCGACGGCCTTTACGATCCGCGCGTTGAAATCGGCGAAGATATTCATTGGAAGTGCTCTGGGCTTTAAGAGACGACCGGCCTAAGGGCCGGCAAAATCGAGGCTCGCCCTAGCTCAAATCGGGCGTATGGTCAAACAGACGCCGGTGTTCCTTCAAGGCATAGGTGTCGGTCATACCGGCCAGGAAGTCGGCGACGCTGCGCGCCTTGATGCGATCCTCGGCCTTGTCGAGCCCTTCGCGCCAACCATCGGGCATGGCGCGCGGATCGGCGAAATAGACGTCGAACAGCTCGCGCACGATGCGCTCGGCGTCCGCCCGCACCCGCATCACTTCCGGGTGCCGGTAGAGATGTTTGTAGAGGAAAGCCTTCAATTCCTTCTCGGCCGCGGCCATGCCTGCCGAAAACGTCACCAGGGTCTCGCCCGCCGCGCGCACGGCATCGGCGCTTTCCGGTTTCAGATGCTCGATATTGGCGGTCGTCGAAGCGATGACATCCTCGACCATCAGCGTGATCTGCCGGCGCATCAGCTCATGGCCGGTGCGGACATCGTCGAGCTGAGGGTATCTGGCGCGCACGCCGTCCAGGATCGAGCCCGGCAGGCCGACCCCTTGCAGCATGTCCAGCGTCAGCAGGCCGGCGCGCAGGCCGTCGTCTATGTCATGGGTATTGTAGGCGATGTCGTCGGCGATCGCGGCGCACTGCGCCTCGATGCCGGCGAAACGGTCGAGCTCGAGATCGTGCAGCTCGGAATAATCGCGGATCGCCTGCGGCACCGGACCCTTAAGTCCCTTCCCGCTCGCGTCGGTCAACGGGCCGTTATGCTTGACCAGCCCCTCCAGCGTTTCCCAGGTGAGGTTCAGCCCGTCGAATTCGGCATAGCGCCGCTCGAGCCGCGTCACCACGCGCAGCGACTGCGCGTTGTGATCGAAGCCGCCCCAGGGCGCCATCTTCTCGTTGAGCGCGTCCTCGCCTGTATGGCCGAAGGGCGTGTGGCCGAAATCGTGAACAAGCGCCACGGCCTCGGCGAGGTCCTCGTCGCCGCGCAACGCCCGCGCCAGGGCGCGGGCGATCTGCGCCACCTCGATCGAGTGCGTCAGCCGGGTGCGATAATGGTCGCCCTCATGCGCGACGAAGACCTGGGTCTTGTGCTTCAGCCGGCGAAAGGCGGTGGAATGGATGATGCGGTCACGGTCGCGCTGGAAGGGCGTGCGCGTCGGGCTTTCCGGCTCGTCGAATAGGCGGCCGCGCGAGCGCGCCGGATCGCTCGCATAGGCGGCGCGCGGCCGGTAGCCGAACCCGATCTCGCCGAGAGCATCCTTGCCCTGCCGCTCGTCCATTGACCCACCAGTTGACTCAGGCCTGCCCGCTTCATACCTATCATGGGAAACCGAAAGCAAGGTGACGCCGATGGGCGCGGATGCCAAGACTGCCATGAAGGTCGAAATGACCGACGCCGCGGCCAAGCGGATTGCCAGGATCGTCGCCGGCGAGCCGGGCAAGACGGCCCTGCGCGTTTCCGTCGAAGGCGGCGGTTGCTCCGGCTTTTCCTATAAATTCGACCTTGTCGGCGACCGCAATGATGACGACGTCGCTATCGAGAAAGACGGCGCGACCATCCTGATCGACGACCTGTCGCTGGTCTATATGGGTGGCTCGGTGATCGATTTCGTCGACGACCTGATGGGCCAGTCCTTCCAGATCCGGAACCCGAACGCGGTCGCCTCCTGCGGTTGCGGCACGAGCTTCTCCATTTGAAGACATGAAGCCGTTTCTCGAGGCCAACGAGGATCCGGTCACGGTTCTTGTTGCCCGCGAGATGGAAGCCATTTCCGATGCCGACATCGTCGATTGGGCTGGCCGTCACGTCGCGCCACTAAGCTATGCCGACGACGCCGACTATCTCCAGATGGTGCGCTGCAACCCAGGAAATGCCGTTGCCCTTGGAAAAGCGCCTAGCCATCTGGCGTCGCTCGTCGTGCGGAGGTTCCCTGATTTCAATTGCGACTCTGCGAAAGCCGCCGAGACAGCGCGGCAGGTGTTCCTGAAGCGCATCCGCACCTACCTTCATGGCGACGTCGAACCGCTCCAGAACTGCCGAATGGTCCGTCTCATAGAGGAAAAATACGACTATCCGAGCTGGCTCGGCGGCCTCTACGACGCTTGTGACTGGATGGATGAACGCACGACCCGCGACCAGGCGTTGCATCTCAGGAACGCCATCGAGCAGATCCTCTCAGATAATGGCAGTACTCAACTTCCGGAAGCGGTTGAATGAGCAACGTCGGCGCGGTCCGTCAGATCGCGCTCTCGGCCGGCCGCGATCTCGACGCGACGCTGGCCTTCTGGCAGAGCGTGCTCGGGATGAGCGTGCACGCCCGCTATGACCCGCCAGGCATGGCCTTCATCCTGGCCGGCGACGTGCGGCTCCTCTTCACCGACGGCGTTCCCGCCGGCACCGTCTATCTCGACATCGCTGGCCTCGAAGCCTTCCATGCGCAGGCGAAAGCCGCGGGCATTCCCTTCACCGCGCCGCCCACGCTGGTCCATCGCGACACCGAGGGCCGGTTCGGTCCGGCGGGGGAAAGCGAATGGATGGCCTTTCTAAAAGACCCGGCAGGCAATACGATTGGGCTTGTCGAACGCCTTCCGTCCGAACCGCATTGGGGCCGCCCATGAAGATCGTCACCTGGAACATCAACGGCGTTCGCGCCCGCATCGGCAACCTCACCCACTGGCTGACCGAGAGCGCGCCGGACATCGTGTGCCTGCAGGAGATCAAGACGGTCGACGACCAGTTCCCGCGCGCCGAGATCGAGGCGCTGGGCTACAATGTCGAGACCAACGGCCAGAAGAGCTTCAACGGCGTTGCGATCCTGTCGAAGCTGCCTTTCGACGAGGTTAACCGCAGTTTGCCGGGCGACGATGCGGACGACCATGCCCGTTTCATCGAAGGCGTCTTTTCCACCGACCAGGGCGCCCTGCGCGTCGCTTCGCTTTATCTGCCCAACGGCAATCCGATCGACGATGAACGGAAGTTTTCCTATAAGCTCGCCTGGATGGCGCGGCTGGAGCGCTGGGCGGAAGAGCGGCTGCGTCTCGAGGAAGCGCTGGTGCTGGCCGGCGACTACAACGTCATTCCGGAGCCCGCCGATGCCCGGTTTCCCGAAAACTGGCTGCGCGACGCGCTGTTCCAGCCGCAAACGAGGCAGGCCTTCCGCCGGCTGAAGAATCTCGGCTTCACCGAAGCGGTGCGCTCCGTGACCGACTCGGCCGGCGTCTACACTTTTTGGGATTATCAGGCCGGCGCCTGGCAGAAGAACAACGGCATCCGCATCGACCACCTGCTGCTCTCGCCGGAAGCCGCCAACCGCTTCTCGTCGGCTTCGGTGGAAAAGCACGTCCGCGCCTGGGAAAAGCCGTCCGACCACGTGCCGGTCGCGATCGAACTCAGCCTGCAGCCCGCCTGAGAACTTCCAGCATGTCTCCCGAAAGTGGGAACCGGTTTCGGGGCAAAGATATGGGTAAAATCAGGAATCCAAAGCACAGGGAGCGAACCTGAAAGATCGCGACCCGCTTTAGGACCCAGATATCGCCACAAATCCCATCTTTGATGCGAATTGCTGTGGGGGTTGAATGGCGATCCGAATTCTTTTCAGGCTGGTCGGCCTTGCTTTTGCGCTTGCCGCGCCGACGCTGTCGCTGGCGGCGCCGACCTGTTTAGCAAACGGCAAATCGTTCAATCTCGGCGAGACGGCGTGCCTGACGCTGAACGGCGAAAGTCACCTCGCCCGCTGCGACATGGTCCTCAACAACACGTCCTGGACGAAGATCAAGGATGAATGTCCGGGAGACGCGCCGAAACCGCATCCGACATCGATCTCGACTCCGGCGCCCGGCCCGACGCCGACGGAACCGACCGAGAACTGAGGCGCTGCCGATCTCGCCCATAGATGGGGGGATTGTCGGCGCTTACTGGTCGCCGTTGTTACCCTTTGTCAGGATGTCGTCGGCGAGCGAGATCGCGGTCCGGCGATCGGCCTCACCGGCCGCGGCGAAAGCCTCCTCCTGCATGCTGCGGATCCAGGGCTGGTCGGCGGCCGGAGCCCGCTCAAGCGCGGCCGTCATCATCGCCAGGCCGCGCACGATCTTGCCGCTCTGGAACAGGAGATTGCCGAGCGTCGCCTGCGCGCCGGCATGGCCCTTCTCGGCCGCCAATTGCAGCCAGCGGCCGGCCTGCTTGACGCTGGCCTTCACGCCGCCCTCGCCCTTCAGGAACATGCGGCCGATCTCGAACTGCGCATTCGGGTTGCGGTAGTTGGCGGCGGCGCGC
This sequence comes from Mesorhizobium sp. SOD10, assembly GCA_000824805.1. Taxonomy (GTDB): domain Bacteria; phylum Pseudomonadota; class Alphaproteobacteria; order Rhizobiales; family Rhizobiaceae; genus Mesorhizobium. The sequence continues at coordinate 232,404 of CCNA01000060.1, read as the reverse complement.
ATGTAATACTCCTGCGCCGCGACATCGTTCTCCTCGACCGGCGTGCCGGGAATGCCCTTGCGCAGATAGTCGCCGAGCGCCACCAGCGCGTCCGACACATAGCTTTCTTCCGGCGAGCCGGGCTCGACATCCTGGTCGACGATCTCCGAGAAGAACTTGAAGGCGGCATAGTCGTCGCGCGTCACCCCGTCGCCTTCGGCATACATGCGCGCAAGCTTCCAGGTGGCGCCGATCTGGCCGTTTTCGGCGGCGTATTTATAGGCCTCGACCGCCTGGTCCTTGTGGCCGCTCTTGTAAGCGGAGAAGCCGAACTGGAACACCGCCCAAGGGCTCGACTGCGGCTTCACGCCGGTCTTGTCGTCGAACACCTTGTCGTCGAAGGCCATGGCCTGCCCGACGGCGCCCAAGGTCGCAAGCGCGACCAGTGCCGAAAAGACAGACGACCTCAACACCTCAGATGTCCGCATAGCAGTGCGTTTCTTCCGCCGCACCCGGATGGGTCACCGCACCATCGCGGGCCGACCCTACGGTCTGCGCATATTTCCAGATCGCGCCGGACTGATAATCGGTCTTGCGCGGCTTCCATTTCTTTGCCCGGGCCGCCAGTTCTACGTCCGACAGGGCTACTTCGATGGTGCCCTTCACGGCGTCGATCGAGATCACGTCGCCATCCTTGATCAGGCCGATCGGCCCGCCGACCGCCGCCTCCGGCCCGACATGGCCGATGCAGAAGCCGCGCGTGGCGCCGGAGAAGCGCCCGTCGGTGATCAGCGCCACCTTGCCGCCCATGCCCTGACCGTAGAGCGCCGCCGTCGTCGACAGCATCTCGCGCATGCCAGGACCGCCGCGCGGCCCCTCGTAGCGGATGACGAGAACCTCGCCTTCCCGATAGTTGCGCTGTGTGACCGCTTCGAAGCACTCCTCTTCCGAATCGAAGCAGCGCGCCGGGCCTGAGAATTTCAGTTCCGACATGCCCGCGACCTTCACGATCGCGCCTTCGGGGGCAAGGTTGCCCTTCAAGCCCACAACGCCGCCTGTCTTAGTGATTGGCCGATTGGCGGGACGCACAACATCCTGGCTCTCATTCCAGGAAACGTGCTCCATATTTTCGGCCAAAGTGCGGCCGGTGACCGTCATGCAGTCGCCATGCAGATAGCCGTGGTCGAGCAGCGTCTTCATCAGCAGCGGAATGCCGCCGGCCTCGAACATGTCCTTGGCGACATATTTGCCGCCGGGCTTGAGGTCGGCGATATAGGGTGTCTTCTCGAAGATCGCCGCAACGTCGAACAGATCGAACTTGATGCCGGCCTCATGTGCGATCGCCGGCAAGTGCAGTGCCGCATTGGTCGAGCCGCCGGTGGCCGACACCACGGTCGCGGCGTTTTCCAGCGCCTTGCGCGTGACGATGTCGCGCGGCCGGATGTTTTTGGCGATCAGTTCCATGACCTTTTCGCCGGAGGCGAAATTGAAGCGGTCGCGCATCTCGTAGGGCGCCGGCGCGCCGCAGGAATAGGGCAGCGCCAGGCCAATCGCCTCGGCGACGGTGGCCATGGTGTTGGCCGTGAACTGGGCGCCGCAGGAGCCGGCCGAAGGACAGGCCGCCTGCTCGATCTCGAGCAGCTCGGCGTCGCTGATCGATCCTACCGAATGCTGGCCGACCGCCTCGAACACGTCCTGCACGGTGATCTGCCGGCCGCGATAGCTGCCGGGCAGGATCGAGCCGCCATAGATGAAGATCGACGGCACGTTGAGGCGTACCATCGCCATCATCATGCCGGGCAGCGACTTGTCGCAGCCGGCGAGGCCGACCAGGGCATCGTAGCAATGGCCGCGCATCGTGAGCTCGACCGAATCGGCGATGACCTCGCGCGACACCAGCGAGGACTTCATGCCCTGGTGCCCCATGGCGATGCCGTCGGTGACGGTGATGGTGCAGAACTCGCGCGGCGTGCCGTTGGCGGCCGCCACGCCCTTCTTCACCACTTGCGCCTGGCGCATCAGCGAGATGTTGCAGGGGGCAGCCTCGTTCCAGCAGCTGGCGACGCCGACCAAGGGCTGCGCGATCTCGGCCGGCGACAGGCCCATGGCATAGAGATACGAGCGATGCGGCGCGCGCGCCGGACCTTCGGTCACGTAGCGGCTGGGCAGTTTGGCCTTGGAGATTACCTTGGCGTCCATATTCGTCCTTGCCGCACACCCCGCGGCCGGTCCCATCGCCGCGCCAACCTGGCACGCATCCCGGGACCTATATCGGGTGCTCCGGGTTTATGGCGGGAAATGGGCGGTTCCCTCTGCCTGACTTCTACAGCAGGGGTTGTTCAGAAAGTGTTGCCAAAACGTCACAATTACACAGGACGGCGGCGCTGCAGCGAATCTGCAACAGCGGGCGGAAAGGCGAAGCCAAAGCATCAGCCTTGCAACAAAAAAGGGCCGGGAACGCCCGGCCCTTTTTGATGAGTTTTCAGAAACTTAGAACTTAATTTTGATTCCGCCAGAAATCGCCGTAATCAGATCGTTGCCGACGTCGTAGGTAGCGTCTTCGCCCGCAGTATAACCATTCTCGTCGGTAAGCGTGCCAGAATGGCCGCTGGTCATGACGCCTATAGCACCGGCCAAGCGAAGCTCGATGTTTGGCCGAGGCGTGTAGGCGACACCGCCGCCGAGCGTCCACGTGTCGGTCTGCACACCATAACCGTGCGACGTACCGCGATCCCAGGAAAGCTGACCAGCGGCACTCCATTGATCATTGAACTTGTGACCTATGCCGCCGGAAACGGTCCAGCCGTCGCGATACATCAGGTCAAGAGAGGTAAGCCGGACCGGGAAGGGGGAAACTGTTGTACACGCAGCCAGACCTTTGGTCTGCTCGGAACAGATCGGAACACTTTGCAGAGTGCTCCAGTTAACCCACTTGATCGAACCAAAGGCGAGCCAGCCGGGAGCGATACCCGACTGCAATTTCAATTCGACCGAGTCAGGCATATACTGCGTGGAGCCATAGATAGGCGTGGACGCGGTCCCTCCCAAGCCGTCCGGCAAAGTCAGGGTTCCAGAGATGTTATCGAGTTTGACTTGAGAATTGTAGACCAAGCTGGCCCGAAGCGCGATCTCAGGGATTTCGTAGGCGAGGCCTGCACGCCAGCCCCAGCCGCTAGCCTCCAGGTCGACGCGGCCGATCGGTGACGGCCCAAATGGATTGAAACCCACCAAGCTTTCCTTGAAGCCTGAAATGTCTTGATAGAACACGCCGCCAATAAAACGGAGTTGGCCCTTACCGGCATCAAATTTGTATGAGCAGGTGGCGGCGTAATTGTTGCTCTTGATATCGGTTTCTACATTCGAAAACGCGCCATTCCATGACGTGCCCGGGGCTGTGTGAGCACCCCAAGGCTGCGAATAGTCCACCATGCAGTCGACGCCCTGAACGACCTGAGCCTTCACGCCGATGCGCGGCACCCAGTACGGCTCCGCTCCGTCGGCAGTAGAACTGAGAAAATTGAAGCCGCCCGGCCCCCTCGCATTCTTGTACTTGCGATCCGGCATCACATAGGTCGCTTCGGCTTCCGTCGCGACCGGCGACGGATCGAAAAGCAGATCGATGTCGTAGCCGCCTCGCTCCAGGCCGCCGGCATGCGCGGGATGCATCGCGGCCCCGATCAAAGCGATCGAAAAGCAGCCTGCCCCCGCCAGAGCTTTGAGCCGCAAAATGTTCATGGAAATCCCTCCCCGAATACAAGCGGCTCAAGCTAGAACCAATTCGGGTTAATGACGCAACAACGATTTCGGGGGCTGTACACGTACGTCTTGACAGCACGTATTTTGCCATGGTCATCGCCGCCGCAATTGGCACCCCAAATCACGCCAACCGACGCCGAGTGGTCGAAAAAATCCGCTAAAACCACCCAAACAGGGCAAAAACGACCGATTTCCGGGCTGTCAGGCCCCATTGTTACATTATGGCAACAATGGGGCGCAAACTTTCCGTTTACGTCAAAATTAACGCAGCGGCACGCCCGTTTTCGAGGCAGCTAAGGCACCGGAAAGTACCTCCGGAGCGGCAGCGAATCTTGCCCCTCAGCCGGCGTCGCGGACCCTCGCCAAAGCCACCGAAAGCTTCTCCTGCGCGTCGCGATATTCGTCGAGTTTCTCGCGCTCGGCCTCGACCACTTCTCCCGGTGCGTTGGCGACGAATTTGTCGTTCGAGAGCTTCTTGTGCAGGCGCGCGATCTCCTCGGTCACCTTGACCAATTCCTTCTGCAGCCGCGTGGCCTCGGCCTGGAGGTCGATCAGGCTGCCGAGCGGCAGGCTCACCGTCGCCTCGTTGAGCACGATCTGGGCCGAGCCCTTCGGCGGCGCGTCGGCGAGCGCGATATCACCGACGCGCGCCAGCCGCTTGATCGCCTGAGCGTGACGCTCCAGCCGCTCTTGGGTCAGCGTGTTGGCGCCGATCACCATCAGCGGCGCAATCGCCGCCGGCGGCACATTCATTTCCGAACGCACCGAGCGGATGCCCGAGACAAGCTCGACCAGCCAGTTGATGTCGGCGGCTGCCTCCTCGTCCTCGAAGTCGGGCGACGGCCAGGCGGCGTGGCAAAGCAGCGAGGAGCGTTCCTTGCCCTCGCCAGCGGTCTGCGCCCAAAGCTCCTCGGTCAGGAACGGCATCATCGGATGGAGCAGCTTGTAGATCTCGTCCAGCACGAAGGCGACGCAGGCCCGGCTTTCGGCCTTGGCGGCTTCGCCGGCGCCCATGAATACCGGCTTCAACAGTTCCAGATACCAGTCGCAGAACAGGTTCCAGACGAAGCGGTAGGCAGCAGTCGCCGCCTCGTTGAAACGATAGCTGGTGATGCCATCGGTGACGGCGCGCGCCGCCCGCGTCAGCTCGGTCAGGATCCAGCGGTTGACCGGCAGCTTGGCATCGTTCAGCCAGAAAGCGTCGTCGCGCGCCACTTCATTCATCTCGGCGAAGCGTGTCGCGTTCCACAACTTGGTGCCAAAATTGCGGTAGCCGGCAATGCGCGCCGGATCGAGCTTCACGTCGCGCCCTTGAGCCGCCATAACGGTCAGCGTGAAGCGCAGCGCATCGGCGCCATATTCGTCGATCAGGTCGAGCGGATCGATGACGTTGCCTTTCGACTTCGACATCTTGGCGCCGTTCTTGTCGCGCACCAACGCATGCACATAGACGGTATGGAACGGCTCCTCGCCCATGAAGTGCAGGCCCATCATCATCATGCGGGCGACCCAGAAGAAGATGATGTCGAAGCCAGTCACCAGCACGTCGGTCTGGTAATAGGTCTTGAGCTCCGGCGTCTGGTCGGGCCAGCCGAGCGTCGAGAACGGCCACAGCGCCGACGAGAACCAGGTGTCGAGCACGTCCTCGTCGCGGGTCAGGATCTCGCCCGGCTGGAAGTTTTCGAGCTTGTCCTCGACCCAGGCCTTCCACGGCCCTTCGAGCGCCAGATAGTATTCGATTGCGGCGGCTAAAGCCTCTTCCTCGGTCTTCTCGACGAAGACATGCCCGTCCGGTCCATACCAGGCCGGGATCTGGTGGCCCCACCAGAGCTGGCGCGAGATGCACCAGGGCTGGATGTTCTCCATCCAGTCGAAATAGGTCTTTTCCCAGTTCTTCGGCACGAAGTTGGTACGTCCCTCGCGCACCGAGGCGATCGCCGGCTTGGCGAGCTCGGCAGCGTTGACGTACCACTGGTCGGTCAGGAACGGCTCGATCGGCACGCCGCCGCGGTCGCCATGCGGCACGGTGTGCCGGTGCGGCTCGACCTTCTCCAGAAAGCCGCCGGCTTCCATCAGTTCGACGATCTTCTTGCGGGCATTGAAGCGGTCGAGCCCGTCCAACTCGTCCCACACCGCCTGGCGCTCGGGCGTCACCTCGAGACCGGCGAGGAAGTCCTCATTGTCCTTGAGCTTGATGGCCGCTTCGACCGTCAGGATGTTGACCGCCGGCAATTTATGGCGCTTGCCGACCTCGAAGTCGTTGAAATCATGCGCCGGCGTGATCTTGACCGCGCCGGAGCCTTTTTCCGGATCGGAATACTCGTCGGCGACGATCGGTATCTTGCGGCCGACGATCGGCAGCACGACGTTGCGGCCGACCAGATCGGTGAAGCGCTCGTCATCGGGATGCACGGCCACGGCCGTGTCGCCGAGCATCGTTTCGGGACGCGTCGTCGCGACCGTGATGAAGGTCTTCGGGTTCTCGGGGTCGAACGCCTCGCCTTCGATCGGATAGCGGAAGTGCCAGAGATTGCCGTTCACCTCGTGCTGCTCGACCTCGAGGTCGGAAATGGCGGTGAGCAGCTTCGGGTCCCAGTTCACAAGGCGCTTGTCCTTGTAGATGAGGCCTTCCTTGTAGAGCGTGACGAAGACTTCCAGCACCGCCTTGGACAGGCCCTCGTCCATGGTGAAGCGTTCGCGCGACCAGTCGGCCGAGGCGCCGAGCCGCTTCAGCTGGTTGAAGATCGCGCCGCCGGATTCGGCCTTCCACTCCCAGACTTTCTCGATGAATTGCTCGCGCGTCAGGTCGCGGCGGTGGATCTGCTTTTCCATGAGCTGGCGCTCGACCACCATCTGCGTGGCGATGCCGGCGTGATCCATGCCGGGCTGCCAAAGCACGTTCTTGCCGCGCATGCGCTCGAAGCGCACGAGAATGTCCTGCAGCGTGTTGTTGAGCGCATGGCCCATATGCAACGAGCCGGTAACGTTGGGCGGCGGGATGACGATGGTGAAGGCTTCGGCCCCTTCCTCCGCGCCGGCGCCGGCCCGGAAGGCGTCGGCCTCTTCCCAGATTTTTGCGATCTTCGGCTCGACGGCTTTGGCGTCGTATGTCTTTTCAAGCATGGAGGAAGTCCGGACTGTCGGGAACAAGCGTCCGGTGTAAATCGGAAGGGCTTGGCCGAGTCAACCGCGAGAAGCTGCGATCGCTGCTACAGATAGGATTACCGCAGCCAGCGGCAATCCCGCCTGAGCCGGGACAACGGCACACCCAGCCCAGCCCCTTAACAAAAGCGCCGCCCCGAAGGCGACGCTTTCAGCCTGCCCAGTCCGGCGGCTTTACTGCGCCCCGCGCGCCACGCGCTCGATCTCCTCGCGCACCAGCCTTTCGACCAGCGTCGGCAAATTGTTGTCGAGCCAATCCTGCAGCATCGGCCGCAGCATCTCCTCGGCCATCTCGTCGAAACCCTTCTTGCCGCGGCTGGCGAAAGCGTCGGAAAGCTCGCCGAAGGCCGCGGCGACCTGCCGGCCCGTATGTTCCGAAAGGATCGCGGGCCGAGCCGGCTGCGCCTCCGGCTCGGATGCCCGCGAGCCGCCGGCTTGCGCGGATGCAGCCGCCGGTCGAAGCTCTTCCTTCTCGATGTCGACCTTCTCGATCTCGACCCGCGGCGCGGCTTCCGGCGCCCGGGCGCTCGGCTTCGCGGTGACCGTGCTGCCGCCCGCCGCCGCGATTTCCCGCCGCCAATCGGTGACGATGGTCTCGGCGCTCTGCGTTGCGTTTGCCGCCACGGGCTTGCTCGCGGCCGGCGACGCGCTCGATTGAGCAACGCTCCTGGCTCCGACCTCCGACAAGGTGGTCGGCGCGGGCGCCGCCTTGGCAGGCTCGTGGCGAGCCTCGGCGCGCGCCGGAGCAGGATCGGTCGCGGCAAGCTGGGCCTGCACCTCCGCCAGCGTCACCGGCTTGCGGGCGTCGGCATGCAATTCGGAGCGGAAGGCGTCAACCTCGACATTCGGCACGGCAGCGGTGGCCGGCTCCAGGTCCTGGCGCAGTTCGCCGGCCTCGGTCGGCTGCTTGCGCCCGGTGTCGCTGTCTTCGATGATCCTCCGGATGGAAGCCAATATCTCTTCCATGGAAGGTTCGCGCTGCGCGCTGCTTGCCGTCGCCATCGTCACATCCGCCGCCCTAGTGACCTGTTGAATTCCGTTCCTGCCCGGTCCGGAATTCGAATCAACGCCGACAGCGTAACCGACCGATCGTCATCCGAGAATCCCCAATCTGGGGACTGCTTGGATTTCAACAGATTAGGCGACGCGCAACCCGACGAGCCGCCCACAACGACAAACGCCGCGCATCCATCGGACGCGCGGCGTTTGTCGAAGCCTGGACCGGAAATCAGCGCCCGTCAGGCGTGCGCAATCCGTACCATTTGTCCTTGACGGCGTTGTAATGCTCTTCGGGCCTGTATTTGGTGACCGGCAGGCCAAGGCGATCGACCGACAGCCGGCCCATCGCCGACAGAATGGCGTAGCTCGCCACGACCACGTCGCGCTCGGAGCTGGCCTGATTGATCTTGGCGGTGATGACGGCATTCTGCGCGTTCAACACGTCCAGCGTCGTGCGCTGGCCGACATTGCGCTCTTCGATGACGCCGTTGAGCGCCAGCTGCGCTGCATCGATGACCTGCCTGTTGGCATCCACGCTTTCGCGCGCAGCGACATATTGCGTCCAGGCCGAGACCACCGCCTGGCGCACCTGGTCGCGGCTGACATCGACCTGGATGCGCGCTTGGCTGAGCGATTCCTTGTTTTGCCGCACCAGCGCCGAGGTTCGCCCGCCCGAATAGATCGGAATGGTGAGCGTGGCGCCGATACTGGCCGATGTCGAGGTGCCGTTGGTTCCGGTGAGATCGGGAACGGAGTGGCTGTAATTGTCAGAAATGCCCGCGGAGGCCGTCACCTGCGGCAGCAGCGCCCCCTCCGAAGATTTCACCGAGAACGCCGCGGCATCGACGAGATGCTGGGTGGCAAGGATGGCCGGATGTTCGGCGGAAGCGACGGCCAAGGCCGAATCGAGGTTGCCCGGCAACAGCTTGCCCAGCGGCGAGGCCGCCTTGAGCTTGCCCGGCTCGTCGCCGACGATCTGGTGGTAGGTGGCGGCGCTCGCCAGCGCCGTCGCGCGGGCGGCGCTGAGCTGCGCCACGGCCGTGGCGCGCGAGGCATCGGCCTGGGCGACATCGGTGCGGGTGCCCTCGCCGACCTCGAAGCGCGAGCGGGCGGCGCGCGCCTGCTCGGTCAGGAACTGCAGGTTCTGTTCGGTCAGCGCCGCGATCTGGCGGTCGCGAATCACGTCCATATAGGCGCTCGCCGCGTTGAACAGGATGTTCTCTTCGGTGTTGCGCAGGCTTTCGACCGAAGCCTTCACCTGCGATTCGGCGGCGGCGACATTGTTCTTGGTCTGAAACCCGTCGAACAGCGTCTGGTTGATCTGCACGCCGAAACTGCCAGTCGTTATGTTCCGGGTAATGCCTTGCCCGTGGGTACTGGTGTAGTCGATGCTGCCCGAACCGGTGACGGTCGGGCGCCAGCCCGACTTGGCGATGGCAACGCCCTCATCGGTGACGCGCACGCCGGCGCGGGCGGCGTTGAGCTGCGAATTGTATTGGTAGGCTTTGGCGAGGGCGCCCGTGATGGTCTCGGCGGAGGCGGCCAGCGGCGAAAGCGCTGTGGCCGAAACAAGGATAGCTACTAAAACACTCTTGCGTAGAGGCGGCACGTCATTTCCCTCATTCGTTTTGCATGGGAACCACGCCGCGTCAGCCTATCCTTAGTGGATTGACCGGCGCCGCGTTGTTTATCGTTCCCCCGCTGACAGTCTCCCGATAACGCCTGGTTAACCAAATCAGCAACGATTGTCAGACGCAAGCGATCATGACAGCGGCTTCGCTGCAAGGTAAAAACGCTCAGAATTCAAACGCGTGAGCACGTTCGAAGCCCGGTAGTGGCTTAATTGCCGCATTAAAGGCCCGTCTTCCGGTTACAACCCCCCCCGCTTTGAAAAACAGCCGGGCCACGCCAGAGTTGCCCTGTCCTTCGACTGCAACCAGGCGTCCATCTTCCGCAAGCTGGTCGAGCAATGCCTGCGGCACTTCCTCGACGCTGCCGCCGATGAAGATGACGTCGTAAGGCCCCTTGGCGGCGTACCCCTGCGGCAACGGCCCGGTGACCACCGTGACATTCTGGCAGCCAAGGCTGGAAAGCGTGGATTTGGCGGCCTCCGCCAGCGCGGGATCGCTCTCCAGCGCTACGACGGACCGCGCCAGCCTGGACAGCAATGCGGCGGAATAGCCGGTGCCGCAACCGACATCGAGCACCGAGTCGCTCGCGTCGATCTCGGCCAGTTGCAAAAGCTTGGCGAGCGGCGACGGCTCCATCAGGTAGCGCGCGCCGCTGCCATTCGCGCCATCGGAGATGCGGATGTCTTCGTCGATATAGGCCAGATCCTGCTGTCCGGTGCCGACAAAAGCCTCACGCGGAACGGTCAGCATCGCTTCGATGAGCGGTGCGCTGGTTACATCGGTGGTGCGGATCTGGCCGTCGACCATCTTCACGCGGCGTTCGGAGAAATCAGCGCTCATGTCCCAACAATCCGCTCCCCGCGCCCAACACGCGGCTAAAACTTCGACTGGAACCCCGGCGCGGTGCGCTGGAGCCCGCAAGCATCTGGAGGCCTCGCCCGGAATCGAACCGGGGTGCAAGGATTTGCAGTCCTCTGCGTAACCACTCCGCCACGAGGCCTCGCAATGCTCCCGGCGTTCCGAGCGCACTCATTATGTTGGCGCTCAAAGGTCGTCAAGCGCTCGCGCGCCATTCCCGACGCTTTCGCATGGAGCGGCCAAAGTGGTGATTACCAATCGGTTGTCAGGGATGCGGGATCGCCGCGGCACAGCCGCCGCAGCCTCTCAGTCGGGCCGGCGCCGGCGTTCCCACCAGACGACGAAACGCCGCCGGTGGCGCCGGATCATGGCGAATTCATAGGACAGGACCAGCAGACCGAGCGGAATCATCCAGAAGCCGAGAATCGGTAGAAAGCCCAGAAGCCCGCCCAGGGTAAGCAGCATGCCGATCGCGATTCGCCAGCCGCGCGAGCGCGGCATGGTGAACTCGCGGCCGAAGATCGAAATCTTCCGTGCCGGGGCGCCGTCATCGTCCGCTGCGGTCATTCAAGCCAAATCCCATCTGCTGCCTAAGCCATCTCAAGGCGACGACCGGCCGCTTTGTTCCGTGCCGGTGTGAGGCCCCTCATATGTGGGGTCGCCGAACGATGGCACAAATAGCCGCATTAAAAAGTGCAGAAAAATTGCGAATTGCTTCTTTGCAAAGCCGAAAGGTGTTTGCTATAGGCTGCGCCACTCACGTCAGAGCCTCCGTTCCCCGGTAGCTCAGTGGTAGAGCAACCGGCTGTTAACCGGTTGGTCGCTGGTTCGAATCCGGCCCGGGGAGCCATTTCAGTACAAAACTGCGAACGTCGCGCCCCGCCGTGGACACTCTAGGCTTTTCGCCTGACGCGACGAGCGTTCGACAGAGTGAGAGTTTTGATCCCTTGATCAGGATCCGGATCGGCTCCAACGTCAACTCGCTGCACCAGCGTTTGCAGATGGTGGCGCCTGAAACTCCCGTTCTCATCCCGGCGGCGCTGCTTGGCACTTTCGGCAAACTTTGCAACAGCCTCTGGCACTATGTGGACCGATTGATTCTTTCGGGTCTCCGAGCGTTCGGCATCGGCTTTGGCGGCATCCCGAATCTCGTCAATTCGGTTCTTAAGGGTCAGATCAGTCAACTCGGCCAGACTGTTTTCGCTCGTTTCGTACAGTCGTGTTAGCTTCCGCTCAGCATCAGCGGCTTGTCGTCTCAGATCCCAATCCGGTTCTTCTCGCGGTCGTTTTGCTCTGCCCTTCGTTGCAGCAACCCGGACAGCAGTTCCTGCAGCCTGGCCGGGTTCAACAGCCGCTGTTCCACATAGCTGGCGACCAACTCGTCAAGCTTCTCCATGGGAATTGTTCGGCCCTCGCAGCCGGTGGGCCCCTGCCGGGCGGTCGTACAACACGTATAAAGCGGTACTGTTTGCCCTTTGCCGAGGTGCGAAGGGTCATTGCACCTCCGCAATCCTCGCAGAAGGCGACGCCACCCAAAAGCATCGGGCTGTTCACAAATCGGGGCGCTCGCAATTGCGGGCTTCGCGATCTAAGAAGAAGCCGTGCTTCCGGTCGAGGCTTGAATAGGCGATTGCCGCCCAGATTCCGCTCTCCTCATGCGCAGCGGACCGGCCGCCAGGTCCGCCGAAACGACCGGTTCGCCACAGATCAAAAGCATGCATAAGCTGTCACATCAACCTGTCTGTGTCAGTTGGCGGTTTCGGATGATCTGAAGGAGACTGGCCGGGCTTTCGCCTCATGTCTCCGAAACTGTCGAACGCAGAAGAGCCTGAATGTGTTCTGGTAGATCGAGTTCGCCCCGTGCCTCGATCTTCAAAAGATATCGGGCCTTGGCCAAGCGATCCCCTTCGCTGACGGCAGGGTAGGCGCAAATGGCCAGTAACGTCCTTTCCTCCTGCCGGCTGGCTCTGTCGTGGTCGCCACTGCTGCCACCCACTTTATGAATCGCCTTCCCGAACGCGGCGTATGCCGTCATGTGCGCTTCAATCAACGCCTGCAGTTTGTCGGTTGTTACTAGGTCTCGACGCATTCCCTTTGCGGCAGAAGCCGTTGCCGCCACTGTCGGCCCCAAAACGGCGGCGCCAGAGTGGGCGAGCAAGGCGCGGCGGTTGATCCTGGTCGTGGTGATCTCTCCTCTTCGTTTCAGCCCTAAGCCACATCGGAAATCCGAAACCTGACCACCGTAACACGATGGCTCGCGCATTCATGTCAGGATGAATGGCGCCATGGCCGAACCAGGCGCCGGCACTCCGGACGCGCCCCTTTGCGGCGTCCATCAGCGTGTTGGGGCCATGCGCTTGAACTGTCGGTCTTCTGCTCATCGATGCGCTCCGAGTCGCTTGCGGGCCTCGTCGTGCGTGCGCCGGCCGGCGTCCGCCTGGCTTGCCGCCGGATGGTCGACGTGGAACGTGCCGTCGCTCCAGAGCGCCTGCATGATCACCGCCAGCTTGCGCCACCGCGACACAGGCCTTGCAGTGGGCAGGAGCGTTTGGCGGTAGCTTGGCCCCATCTCTTGACCTTGTCGGAGCCCTTGAGGCTTCATCATCAGACGCGACGCCGCCTCGTAGAGCGCGCGCCTGACGTCCGCGTCGCCGGCCTTGGAGATGCACCCCTGGACGGGGATCGTGGAACCGGATTGCCAGCGTCGCGACGTCAGCTCGAAGTAGGCCGCGACGTCGCGCGAGAGGCGGAAGCGCGACGGGTCTTCGATCGCCGTCGTGAACGAGAGCGCAGTCACCGGGCCGACGCCGGGAATGGCCACGAAGCGCCGGCACATCTCATTGCGCGCGACGATCTTCACGACGGCAGTATTGTCTCCACAGCGCGGCGCGCCGTCAGCATGGCGTCCATCAGCTCGGCCGACAGCGGATCGTCCGCCACCGCGGCGCGCATCGTCTGTTCGAAAGCCGCGCATCCAGAACGCAAGCCTTGGAGGCGTTGTTGATCGGAGCCACGGACCTCGCCTGTCGTGCCATGTTAGGAAAGTGTCGGTCTGAAACCCGGTTTTGGTTATGCCGCGTTCCGCCCGTTCCGGAGTTGTCAGGCAAAAAACACCCGCCGCATCGCAGGAGCAGCGGGTGTTAGTTTTGGCAACTTGACTGACGATGAAGGGACTCAAATCGACAGTCAGGGAGCCAAACGAGATAGCGGGCTGTATGTTTCAGTCGTGGGACCTATGCAATTTGAGGTCCGACTCCAGTCGGAACCGATAGCCGACTGGGTACCGTCGCTCGGAACGATCACTCAGACCTTCCGTTGACCAAACGCCGGAAGCTCCCGCTGGGCGGTTGAGCGCAAGCAGAGGCTCCGGCGTTGGCGGAGGTACGCTCAAAGCAGACTAGGAGCGATAAATATGGAAGATCCTCGGAACAGTGTTTTGGAAGCTCGTTGGCTTCTTGCAGTCCCCGCCTCGCTTGTCCTGACCGTGCTCGTCGCCGGACTTTTGCTTTCCTAGCGTCGCATCGAATTGACTCGGGCATGACACATTTCAGGAGTATCATCCTGATGTCGTCCGCACCAAGGTAGAGGCAAGCGGACGCTTGGGAGCGGTCATCATGCTTTCGCCCCGAGGAGGGAGGTAGGCATGTTGCCATATGGTGTCGCGGATTCCGCCGAACTGGAAACGCTTGCGAGAGTTTTCAACGACTATTGCGCCAAACATCGAATTGTCCACGAGAGCGAGCGCGAGGCGATTGCACTCAAGGTCATGTGCCTTTTCAGGCGCGGCGTGAGTGAGCCCGATCAGCTGTCAGCGGAACTTGAAAAGATAGGCTGGACTGGGCAACTCTAGCTCTATTGGGCGCCCGGCCCGCAAATCCAGTGTCATCTCGATGAGCGGGCCGGGCCGCCCGGTTCCTGTTGCGTTCCGATCCTATTGACCCGACGTCACCTAATCGTTCAACTTTTAATGATGCGCGCGCACGATCCCCTTTGGTTTTCGCCTCCGGTGCCGGTGAAGTCCCGCCTGATTGACGTTCTCTATGAGACGATGCTCGGTAGGATATTCGACCGTACCAGAGCTCCGAACGAAGAGCAGGACGAACGCGAGCAGCGGACTCTGCTTTCTGTCCCCTTTACGCTGCCGGGACGACGGACGAGGCGAAACTCGAACAGTTGCTATCAGACCGGGTCCTCCGCAGAAAGTCGGCTAAAGAGCTGCGGCACGACGCGTAGCCGGGTGTATGTTTCATGCCGCACTACACGGGGGCAAGGAGGCTTCGACAATGCGCATACTGATTCCCCTGCTGGCCACTCTTATGACCGTCGCTGGCAGCACTGGCTTTTCTGCTGCCGATCCGTGGAAGGACGAAAGTGGCCATCGAGTTTGGAAGCATCGGTCAGACGTTGATTATCCCCGGCGTCATGATCGCGACAAAAACGGTAGACGTCTTCAGCACTTATCCGGGATTCCGAAGGGCCATTTGCCACCGCCCGGTGAGTGCAAGAAATGGGATCATAACCACCCGGCCGGTCATCAGCCGCCGCCTGAGCGCTGTCCCTGGATTTCGAACTAGTCGGAGATAAAAACCGTGCAACGATCGTTTTGGGATCGGAACGTGGCAGTCCGCCTTTAGATTATCAAAACCAGCCGTTGCGTAACATTCGATTTCGTCGCTCGTGCTGCGGCGCTGCGAGAGTATGAGGTGGCCGCTCTCTTCGTCGGTGGTGGAAACGGGTAGCACTATCCGTTGCGGGCAGCGAGGAGCGCCTCGGTTTTAACGAGACACGCCTCATATGCTCGGTTGCGGCGCAGTCCCGGCCGGCCTTTCGCTGGAAGACAACATCGCCTTGTTCTTCAACTGGCGGAACTGGCGCGACGCTTCGGAGAGCCTAGGTCCCATTCGGGGTTCGGCGCTTGGCCCTCGATCGCCTCGAAATAGACTTGCATCAGCGAGGCGATGGCGAAGGGCTCCACGAAAGCCGCCTTCAGCGCCCAGGCAAAGACGATTGCCAGCACGAAGCCCCAGCCGCTTAAATGGCCTGGCAGGAGGTAGACGACCGCGCCCGCCGGAGCCAGCATGAGCAGGAAGATGACGAAGGTGACGCCCCACAGGATCAGCGCCAGCCAGACCGCGTTCGTGACCATCGTCATGCCCTTCTGGGCGTAGAGCACGACGCCCTGCCGGGCGGTCTCGAAGGGCGAGGACGAGTCGTTGCGGATGTTGTAGCCCAGGATGATCTCGTCGACATAGGTCAGCGAGATGCGGATCACCGCGAATTGGACACCCGCTAGGGTTGCCTCCCGCCAAAGCCTCATCTTACAGCTCCGGTGGTGATTTATCGATATACAACATGGCGAAGCGCACTGATCCGATACCAGGAGCGAAGACTTGAGCGATCAAAACCAAGGCGTGACAGCCGATCTAGTCGGGCTGACGGCCGACATTGTCTCTGCCTATGTCAGCCAAAATGCCCTGCCCGTCGCTGGGTTGCCAGACCTCATCGCGTCGATTCATTCGTCAGGCCTTGGTCAGCCAAATGTGGCCGAGCCGCCTAAACAGGAACCCGCCATAAATCCGAAAAGGTCGGTGACACCGGATTTCATAATCTGCCTGGAAGACGGGAAGAAATTTAAATCGCTGAAACGTCATCTCGCGGTACACTGCGGGCTCACTCCCAACGAATACCGCGAAAAGCGGGGATTGAAGCGCGACTACCCTATGGTTGCGCCGAACTACGCGGCCCAAAGATCGACGCTCGCGAAGGCTGCTTTCGAATGTTGAGGGAAGGCTCTGGCGGAGTTTTGAGGGCAATCGGCAGTTCATAGTTCGCAGTTTCGGCGGCCCGGGGAGCCAAGTTTCCAAAGCATATGGATTTTCAAGGACTCCCTCGCGACTTATTTGGCAAGGCGGGTCTTGGCTCACCACGGATGGGCTGAGCGTCCTCCGTTTGTATGGCGAGAACCCTTGATCGGGCTGATAAGCTCGATTCAGCTGGAGCGTTGCGAGCCTTGCTGGTCAGGCCCGGCGTGACTGGTTCTACCCCGCCAGCCTTGCCGGGCCGCTTGTTTTGGAGGTGACGGCCGCTGTCGTCGCCGGCTAGAGCAAGCAATCAGGCTCGGCGACCTCCCCGTAGCTTCCGTCCGGAATCGCGTAACAAGAAAGAGATGGAGCGCTGCGCCGTTTTCCGTGGAACGGTAAAACGCCCTAGGCCTCGTCTTCTTCGATCCCGATGCTGTCCCCATCTCCATGGACCTTGTTCCGGTCCCAGTCATTGGTCTTGTCGGGGGTTTTGGCAGCAGCATTTCGGGTTTCGCGTTGCTTGTCCTTGCGGGGCTTGGGGCCGGGCAGATCGCGCGATGATTTAGGTTCCATTGAGCTTGTCCTACGGTCGAACAGAACTGCCAACGATAACCGGGCTTGAATGTTCCTATTGCGAAATGGCCTCATCCAATCGCAAGCGTTCACGTTGCTTGCCAGGTAACGGCCGGCGGCGCCGGCGCGAAGCTCGGGAGACATGCTGCTAGGGAGCGGCAGCTCGCCTCCACCGCTCGCCGTCACCTTCATTCGACCATTCCAGCAGCGCGGTACAATCGATCATTTCGTGAAACTGGGCGCTTGGGTCGAACCGAAGGCACGAGCTGTAAGATCGCAGGCAGCGCAGCCCTTTCATTTTTTGGAGCCTCGCCCGACGTTCCGCTTCGCCCGGCAACGGCCGAGCTGGGTTTTTGTTCTTTTCTATCGGAGACTGCATGAGCAGCCCCTCCGCGAGGTTTCGGTCGTAACCTAACGATCCTATAGCTCGCCCCACGACGGGCCATCATCCATTTGCAGGCCATGCCTCGAGCAGGGCTGATAGGCAAACCTTACGAATCGGTAAGGAAGGATCCTGCATTCGGATGACGGACTGCCTTGGCTGGCATGGATATAAATCCGGCGTTGCCAGTGCGGGCGTATGTTTTAGTGCAACGCCCCGCCAACCGGCCCGGCAGCCTTTCCTGAGCTGGCTTGCCGGGCCGCTCGCCTTACGGGCACAGGTCCATTTCTTCCTGCATGGGCCAGATTCCCCTAGCCATTGCACCGGCGAATTTTGCTTTGCGGCTTGGTCGCCCTGCCTTAGCCTCACTGCGCGACACCTTGCCGACAGCCGAAGCCGGACCTTTATACCGTGCCCTTGAAAGCCGCCGCCCATATCGAGGCCATGTCCGCTTTCGCGCTGGCGAATTTCGGAGGTTACGACCGGCCGACGCTGGCGCAGAACGAGAGCGCTTTCCCGCCCAGCCCGAAGGCGATCGAAGCCGGCCGTGAGGCCGTGGCGCGCAGCCACCTTTATCCGGACCCGGACTGGACCTTGCTGCGCGATGCGATCGCCAGGACCTATGGGGTCGAGCGCGATCTTATCCTGTGCGGCGCGGGCTCGATGGAGCTGATCGCCTGCACCATCGCGGCCTTCGCCGGTCCCGGGGCGGACGTGCTCGGCACGGACTATGCCTATAATTTCGCCGCCTCAGCGGCAGCCCGTGTCGGGGCGACCTATGTCAAGGCGGAGGAGCACGGCTTTGAAGTCTCGATCGACGCCGTCCTGGCGGCGCTCTCGCCGGCGACGCGCATTGTGTTTGTCTGCAATCCGGGCAATCCGACCGGCACGCGCATCAAGAACGCGGAGCTGCTGCGCCTGCGCTCGGCGCTGCCCGGCGACGTTCTCCTGATGATCGACCAGGCCTATGGCGAATTCGACGACCAGGATCCGCAGGCCGTCTTCGCGCTGGCAGCGCGTGGCGACACGGTCGTCCTGCGCAGCCTGTCCAAGGCTTACGGGCTGGCCGGCGCGCGCATCGGCTGGGGATTGTTCGCACCCCAGATCGCCGCGGAAGCGCGCAAGATGCAGAATTCCAACCAGGTCTCGACGGTGAGCCTCGCCATGGCCGTCGCGGCGATCGAGGACCAGGCCTATATGCGCGCGACGGTGGCGCGCACATCGGACATTCGCGACCGCTTCGCGCAAGGATTGCGAGCGGCCGGATACGAGGTTCCCGAGAGCCGGACCAATTTCGTGCTGGTGCGCTTTGCCGACGCCGCGGCGACGACGGCGGCCGACAATGCCCTGCGGGGCGCCGACATCATCGTGCGCGGCCTCTCCGGTTACGGCCTCACCGACTGCCTGCGCATCACGATCGGACCGCAGGACGTCATGGACCGCGCGCTGCATATCCTGACCGCCCTACGCGGCCGGCAATGCTGGTAAGGGCTTCATCCGAGGGGATTTCATGACGTCAGACGCGCCATATCTGCCCGCCCGCGATTTCATCGGCTATGGCGAGCGGCCTCCGCAGGCCGAGTGGCCGGGCGGCGCGAAACTGGCGCTCAACATCGTCGTCAACTACGAGGAAGGCGCGGAATACTCGATCGGCGAAGGCGACGGCGTTTCCGAAACGATCCTGTCCGACCTTGCTGTCGCGCCCGCGGTGCCGGGCTTGCGCAACCGCAACATGGAATCGCTCTACGAATACGGCTCGCGCGTCGGCGTCTGGCGGCTCGTCTCGCTGTTCCGGGACAAGGGCGTCATCCCGACCTTCTATATTGTCGGGCGCGCGCTGGAGCTCAATCCGGCCGCCGGCAAGGCGATCGCAGGACTCGGCAGCGACATTGTCTGCCATGGCTGGCGCTGGATCGACTATGCGCCGCTCAGCGACGAGGAAGAGCGCCAGCATATCGCCATGACGGTGGATACGGTGCGGAAGGTCACCGGCATCGATCCGGCGGGCTGGTACACCGGCCGGCCAAGCCTCAACACAAGGCGGCTGGTGGTCGAGCATGGCGGCTTCCTGTTCGACTGCGACGACTACAATGACGATTTGCCCTATTTCGTCGAGGTCGGCGCCAAGCGGCACCTCGTCGTGCCGCACAGCTTCGACAACAACGACAGCCGTTTTTCGCGCGGCTCCGGTCTCGAGACCGGCAGCCAGTTCTTCGAATATGTCAGCGACGGCGTCGACTGGCTTTTGAAGGAAGGCCAGACGACCCCGCGCATGATGACGGTGTCGTTGCATTGCCGGTTGGCCGCCCGGCCTGGGCGGATGATCGGGCTGGAACGCTTCCTCGACAAAGTCACGTCCCATCCCGACATCTGGGTCTGCCGGCGCTCCGACATCGCCAAGCATTGGCTGAGCCGGTTCGGCGGCTAGGCCCAGCCATCGGTAGTATGATCCGCCGGCGAGCCAGCCTCTGCGGCTCGCCGGTAAACATTACTTGTTTGGCACTTCGTAGACCTTGCCGTGCCATGGCGCGGCGTCGATCTGGTCGAGCGCCATCACGTAAAGCACCTTCTCGTCCGGCCCGAAGGCGAAGTTCGGCATGGAAGGCGACGGCACCGAGAGCGTGCGCAAGAGCTTGGCGTCCTTGTCGACGACGATGATCTTGCCCGGCGCATCGAGCGAGCGCGGGCTCTGGCCGATATACATCTCGCCTTCCTTGTCCATCTTAATGCCGTCGGGCCAGATATGCGGCTGGTTCGGGAAGAGATCGTCGAGCCGCAGGAACACGCGGCGATTGCTCAGGCTGTGGTCGGACGAAACATCGAATTCGATGATCCTGTTGTCCTCTGTCTCGACCAGATAGAGGATCTTGCCGTCATTCGACATGACGAGGCCGTTGGCGTTGTGCAGGTCGCCGGCCACCTTCGTCACGCTGCCGTCCTCGCCGATGTAATAGGCCGAGGCGTCGATCAGCGGGCCGCCCTTGCCCGAACCGGTGAAATAGACGCCGCCATCCTTGTCGGGCGCGAAATCGTTCGGTCCGCTGAACGGCCTGCCGTCCGTATCCTTGTCATAGGCCGGCAGTGTCTTGCCGTCGGCCGAGATGCGGCCGATCGTGTTGTTGTCGTAGCAGGTGACGAGGAACTCCCCACGCGTCGTCGGCAGAACGGCCGAGGGACCGCAGCCGTCCATCTTCCAGAAAATGTCGTTCTTCTTGCCGTCCCAGACGGTCACCGTGCCGCGGCCATATTCGACGTAGAAGAGCTTGTCCTGATACCAGATCGGACCTTCGGCGAACCACGCGTCGTCATTGACCACCTTGACGTCGGCCGCCTGCGCGGCGGACGTCAGAACCAGGGCAAGCATCGTGCCCAGCAAATGCCGTTTGATCATGCGATTCCCCTTTTGTTTTGGTTGGTTGAGGCCCTTCTTTGAATCCGAATGTCCGCCGCTGGATGGCCAATGCGGCTACGACCGCAGCCGCTTGCCTTCCGGATCGAAGGGCGGCTGCGCGAGCAGCACCGCGTCGTGCGGCCGGCCCAATATGGCGACGGTCACCTTGTCGCCGGCCTTGGCGGTTCCGGCCTTCACGTAGCCCATAGCCAGCGACTGCTCGACGAAATAGCCATAGGCGCCCGACGACACCTGGCCGATCGGCGTGCCGTCCGGCAGGAAGATCGGCTCGCCGCCGGTGGCGTCCGCGTCCTTGGCCGAGACGGAAAGCATGATGAGCTCGTCGCGCGCGGGCTTCTCGGCGACGGCGAGATAGGCGTCGCGATTGAGGAAGTCCTTGTCCGTCTTGACCAGTCGGTCGAGCTTGACCTCCTGCGGCCAGTATTCCGGCGAATATTCGCGGC
Source organism: Mesorhizobium sp. SOD10 (assembly GCA_000824805.1). GTDB lineage: Bacteria > Pseudomonadota > Alphaproteobacteria > Rhizobiales > Rhizobiaceae > Mesorhizobium. Next base: position 211,408 of record CCNA01000060.1, on the reverse strand, counting down.
TCCAGCTGCCATAGCCCTTTTCGACGCGCAGCGACATCAGCGCCCGCGAGCCGACCGGCCCGGCGCCGACTTCCGCGCCGGCCTTGAGCAGCGCGCGGTAGAGCTCGATCTGATCGGCCGCCTTGCAGTGCAACTCCCAGCCGAGATCGCCGGTGAAGGAGACCCTGAGCGCCACCACATCCACACCGGCGACTGTGATCTGGCGCGAGCGCATGAACGGGAAGGCCTCGTTCGACAGGTCGTCATTGGTCAGCCGCTGCAGCAATTCGCGCGACTTTGGCCCGGCGACATTGAAGCCGCCGAGTTCCTCGGTGCGCGAGCGGAAGGTCGTGCCTTCCGGCAGCGGCACGGATTTGAAGAAGCGCTGGTGGAAGCGCTCGGCCATGCCCGAGCCGATCACCATGAACTCGTCGTCCGCCAGCCTGGTCACGGTGAAGTCGCCGGCAATGCCGCCCCGCTTGCCGATCAGCGGCGTGAGACAAGAGTTGCCGACTTTGGTCGGCATGCGGTTGGCGAAGACCGCGTTCAGCCAAGCTTCGGCGCCAGGGCCCTTCACCTCGTATTTGGCGAAGTTGGAGATGTCGATGATGCCGGCATGCTCGCGCAGCATGCGCGCTTCGCGGCCGACCGGTCCCCACCAGTTCTGGCGCGTGAAACCGACCGTCTCCTCGCGCGGCTCGCCCTCCGCAGCGAACCACAGCGGGTGCTCCCAGCCGAAATTGAGACCGAACACGGCGCCCATTTCCTTCTGCATGTCATAGACCGGCCGGGTCCGCACCGGGCGGCCGGCGGCGCGCTCCTCGTTCGGGAAATGGATCTTGAAACGGTGGCTGTACTGGTCCTGCACGCGGGCCTTGGTGAAGGCCTTGCCGGCCCAGTGGCCGAAGCGCGCCATGTCCCAGCCGAACATGTCGAGCGAAGGCTCGCCCTCGATCATCCATTCGGCCGCGAGCTTGCCCATGCCGCCCGACTGCGAGAAGCCCGGGATGATGCCGTTGCAGCAGAAATAATTGCTGATCTCAGGCGCCGGCCCGAACAGCACGGCGCTGTCGGGCGACCAGATCATCGGCCCGTTGATCACCTTCTTGACGCCGGCGGTAGCCGCTGCGGGGACACGCTGAACGGCGCGCATCATGTTCTCTTCGATGCGGTCGAGATCGTCGGGAAACAGCTCGTGGCCGAAATCCATCGGCGTGCCGTCCTCGGCCCAGAACTTCATATTGCGCTCATAGGCGCCGATCAGCAGCCCGAGGCCCTCCTGGCGCAGGTAATATTCCCCGTCACGATCGGCGACCGACGGCAGGCGGCGCCCCATGGAAGCGATCTCGGGGATTGTCTCGGTGACGAAATATTGGTGCTCGGTCGGGATCAGCGGCAGCTGCAGCCCGGCCATGGCAGCGACCTCCCTGCCCCACAGTCCGGCGGCGTTCACCACCCATTGCGTGCGGATGTCGCCTTTCGGCGTGCGCACGATCCAGCTGCCGTCCGCTTGCGCCTCCGTGGCCGTGACCGGGGTGAAGCGGTGAATTTCGGCGCCACGCTGGCGGGCGCCCGCGGCATAGGCCGCCGTTACGCCCGACGGATCGACATTGCCGCCCTCCGGCTCATACATGATGCAGCGTATGCCGTCGAAATCGACCAGCGGATGCAGCCGTTCCGCCTCGTCGCGCCCGACCTCGTAGAAATTCATCTTGTAGCGCCGCGCCTTGGCTTCCTGCAGCCTCAGCTGATGCTCGCGGGCCTCCGTCTGGGCTAGATAGAGCGAGCCTGGCTGGAAGATGCCGCAGCCCTGGCCGGTCTCGGCCTCCAGCTCCTTGTAGAGCGCCATCGTGTAATGCTGCAGTCGGCTGATATTGGTGGAATCATGCAGGCCGTGGATGTTGGCCGCCGCGTGCCATGTCGAACCGGAAGTCAGCTCGTTGCGCTCCAAGAGCACGACATCGGTCCAGCCGAACTTGGCGAGATGATAGAGGATCGAGCAGCCGATCAGACCGCCGCCAATAACAACGGCTTGTGCATGAGTACGCATATTTGAGCTTTCTTCCCTTTGTTCGGCGACTTGCTTCGCGCTCTTTGGCAGCGCTTTGGGATTTCATTTAGCTGACTGATCGATCGCAGTCGCCGGCGAATTCAGGGGCGCAAGCCGCGCCCCTGAATTGATGCTTGAGCTGCCGGTCTAGGCCTTGTCCAGCCAGACCTTGTCCAGTTGCAGTTCGAATGTCTGGTGCATGCCGAGATTCTTCACATAGGGGGCATGGTGACGGTAGAGCGAGCGCCAGAACGCCTGGACGAGAATGCCGGAGTCCTGCAGGATGAACTCCACGTCCTTCATCAACTCTTTGCGCTTGGCCGGGTCGGCGACGGCCATCGCCTCGTTGAGCTTCTTGTCGAACTCCGGATTGGCATATCCGGACTCGTTCCACGCCTCACCGCTGCGGTAGGCGATCGCCAGCACCTGGACCCCCAGCGGCCGCATGCCCCAGTCGGTGGTCGACCATGGATATTTCGTCCAGTCGTTCCAGAACGAGGAGCCCGGGATAATGGTGCGCTTGACCTTGAAGCCGGCATCGCGCATCTGCGCCGCGACGACATCGGCCGGATCCTTCACATAGTCGGCATCGTAGGAGATGAGCTCGAACTCGTGATCCGTCTGGCCGGCCTCGGCCATCAGCGCCTTTGCCTTGGCCAGGTCGCGCGGAACCTTCGGCAGCTCGTAATATTCCGGGTGGATCGGGCAGACATGGTGGTTTTCGGCGACTTGGCCCAAGCCGCTGTAACCGAGTTTCAGCACAGTTTCGTTGTCGACCGCGAGCTGGATGGCGTTGCGGACGCGTTTGTCGTCGTAGGGCTTGTTGGTTACGTTGGTGCGCAGCACGATGGTGCCGGCGGTGACCACCTGCTCCTTGACCAACCCCATGCTGTCATAGAGATCGACCGTGCCGCCGACCGTCTGGTAGTTGCAGTCGATCTCACCGGCTTCGAAGGCGCTGCCGATGGCGGGGTTGGACGCATCCGATCCGTAGTCGATCCAGTCGACGCCATCGAGATAGGGCTCGCCGCCGAACCAGGTGAAGTCCTTGCGCCGCCGCACCGAAGCCGACTCGCCGACCTTATAGGAGATCAGCTCATACGGGCCGGTGCCGGGCGTCTTCAGCATATTGGCGCCATTCTTGTCGAAGTCGCGATGGACGATGACCGCCGGATAGTCGGAAAAGCCTGGGATGATGGTCACGTCGGATTGGTTGCATTTAAGCCTCACCGTATGGTCGTCGACCTTGGTGATGGCGCCTTTGGCGGCCTTTTTCGTGGCGGCATCGATCAGCGAACCCATGCGGCCGGCCATCGAATTGCCTTCGGCCGCCTTATCGCACCAGCGCTCGATGTTGTAGACGATGTCATCGGCGTTGAAGTCGTCGCCGTTCGACCATTTCACGCCTTTGCGCAGATGCAGCGTGTATTCGGTGGCGTCGTCGCTCACCTCCCAGCTCTCGACCAGATGGCCCTCGAAGGTGAAGTCGGTCGTGTAGCGGATCATGTAGTCGTTGCACTGGCGCATGACGTTGGCGATTTCGGACCAGTCCCAGGCGCGCGGATCCTTCATGTCCTTGATGATCATCTGCATCTTCAGGATGCCGCCCTTCTTGCCGGGCACGGGCGCGGCGGCCTTGGCCGGCTCCATCCCTGCCATCGAATAGGCGAGCGCCGTGGAAGCGCCCATCACGCTCGCCGTGGCCAGGAATTCGCGGCGGTCCATCCGGCCGCCTTTGACTTCGGCTGCGTAGCTTTCGATGACCGCCGGGACGCGATCACCGTTGCTCTTGAACATTGTCATCGTTGTTCTCCGGTTCAGGGCTTTCCGCCCGTTACATTCCCCTTGCGGCTGCACATGTTAGGGGCGATGCAAAAATCCCGGAAGGGCTCGACCCTTCACAAACCGCAGAAAACCGGCCTTTGAGGCCTAAAAAAACGATGCCATTGTCCTGTCAAATTTTTGAGACTGAACCGAACACTATGGTCGCGCGGCGTCTTCCCTGGCCCTGGAAAGTATCCATTCCCTGACAGTGCGGGCGATGTTTCCTTTCGAAAGCTGGCTCTCGGTGAGATAGTAATTCCAGGGACTTGGCGGCCGCACCGGAAACGGCTCGACGAGCAGCCCGCGGCGCATATAGGCATGCGCGAGCGACCGCTGCGTGGCGACCAGGCCGGCTCCCATCGCGGCGAGCTCGAGGGCGATGTTGGAGGCGTTGGTCGACAGGCCTTTGTCGTGGTCCTCCAGGTCGACGCCAAGCGCCTCGGTCACCACTTGCCAATACTCCTGGCGGCCATGCACGAAGATCCAGTCCACCTTGAGCATGTCCTGCGGCGTCTTGAGCGCATGCTCGCCCTCAAGCATGCCGGGGGCGCAGAGCAACACCAATTCGTCGTTCCAGAGCGGGGTCGCCGCAGGCGGCCGGTCGTCGAAACGCCGCGTCGAGATGGTGATGTCGGCGATCTGCTCGCTCAAGTCCTCCCAGATCGTGCCGTGCAGCACGATCTCTATCTCGGGGTGCTTCTTGCGGAAGGCCGCCATGCAGCCCGCCAGCCAGTTCTCCGCAAGGCTCATCGGGCAGGATACGACCACCGTCCGATTGCGCGAGGAAGCCACGATCGCCTCGGTCGCCTGGTCGATCTGGTCGAGCGCCTGGCGCAAGGTCGGCAGGAATGCCTCTCCCATCTCGGTCAGCTTCAGGCTGCGCGGATAGCGGATGAACAGCTGCCGGCCGATATAATGTTCGAGCGCGCGCACATGCGTGCTGACCGCGGCTTGCGTGTAGCCCAGCTCCTTGGCCGCCGTGGTGAAGCTTAAATGGCGGGCCGAGCTCTCGAACGAGCGGATATAGTTCAAGGGGGGCGGCGGCTTCATCCCGGTCTCCTGCTGCGCGTTTCCTACAGCTATCGCACGCGCAACCGGCCATTCAATCGCAGACAAGCGACATGGCATCAATATTTTTGGTCAAAGCCGCCAAACTAATCGCGTGCCTGCGCGATGAACCCAATTTATTGATGTTGTGAAGAGACAGGGGAGATAAGCGCGTGGCTGTGCCGTCCTACCGGCGTGAGGGGCCTGTCGTCAGTTCCGATACGTTCACGCGCCTGGCCGATTTCGTGCTGCGGCGTCCCGCTTCCGTCTTCCCCCAACCGGTGCTGGAACAGGCCCGTTACCTTCTGCTCGATACGCTAGGCATCGCCGTCGCGGCCGGACCGATGGAAGCGGGCCGCATCGCTCGCGACGCCGCGATCCTGCTCTATGGCTCCAACGATCCGCAATATTCGGCCCGCATGCTGTTCGATGGGCGGCGCGCCAGCATTGCCGGCGCGGCCTACGCCGTCGCCACGCAAACCGACAACCTCGACGGCCACGACGGCTACAGTCCCACCAAAGGCCATATCGGCGTCGCGGTCGTGCCGGCGCTTGCCGCGCTCGCCGAGGCGAGGCCCGATCTCACCGGGCCGGAGGCGCTAGCGTCCCTGGTCGTTGGCTACGAAGTCGCCGGCCGCGCCGGCATCGCCTTGCATGCGACGGTGAGCGACTATCACACCTCGGGCGCGTGGAACGCGTTGGGCGTGGCCGCCGTGGCGGCACGACTGCGGCGGCTCGACGGAACCCAATTGCGCGAGGCGCTCGGCATTGCCGAGTATCACGGCCCGCGCAGCCAGATGATGCGCGAGATCGCCACGCCGACCATGCTGCATGACGGCTCCGGCCTGGGCGCCCTTGTCGGCCTTTCGGCGGCGGTGATCGCCGAACGCGGCTTCACCGGCGCCCCGGCGATCACCGTCGAGGCGCCGGAGGTCGCGAGGCACTGGCAGGATCTCGGCGCCTTCTGGCAGTCGCTGCATCAATATGTGAAGCCTTATCCGATCTGCCGCTGGGCGCATGCGGCGATCGACGCGGTGCGCCAGCTCAGCCTGGCGCACAATCTCGCCCCGTCCGACATCGCGCATGTCCAGGTGAACAGCTTCCATTATGCCGCCACGCTGTTCGACGGCATGCCGGACACGACTTCGAAGGCGCAATACAGCCTGCGCTTTGCCGTCGCGACCTTCATCCTTCATGGCCGCATTGGGCTGGAGCATATTTCCGGCTCCGGGCTCGCCGACGCCGCGGTCGCCGACATGCTGACCCGCATTACGGTGACTGAGAGCGAGCGCCACAGCGCCCGCTTCCCGGCCGGTCGGTGGGCCGACGTCGTCATCACGACCAACGATGGACGCGTGCTGATGTCGGGCGACGTGCATGCGCGCGGCGGTCCCGAAGCGCCGATGACCAAGCAGGACGTCGAGGCCAAATATATGGAGTTCGCAGCGCCCGTGCTCGGATCCGGCCGCGCCGCGGCGATCCGCGATGCGGTGCTCTCGCTCGATGATCGCGACAGCCGCTTCTCCGATCTCTCCGCGTTGCTCTACGATCCTCCCAAGACTTTGAGCTGAGCGCGCAATGCCCCTCAGACTTCTGAAATACGGTCTCAGCAGGGACTATCCGGTCAGCGGCGACATCCCGGCCACGCCCGAGTTGAAGCCCGCCTACGACGTCGTCATCATCGGCGGCGGCGGGCATGGACTGGCCTGCGCGCACCATCTTGCCAAATATCACGGCATAAAGAGCGTGGCGGTGCTGGAGAAAGGCTACCTCGCCGGCGGCAACACAGCGCGCAACACCACCACCATCCGCTCCAACTACATCACGCCGGAAGGTATCGCCTTCTACAAGGAAGGCGTCGAGCTGTTCGAGCGGCTCTCGCAAGAGCTCGACTTCAACGTCATGTTCTCGCAGCGCGGCCAGCTCACGTTGGCGCACACAGAGGCGACGATGCGCAGCTTCCATATGCGCGCCGAGATGGGCAAGCATATGGGCACGCGCACCGAGGTCGTCGACCAGAAGGGCGTCGAGGAGCTCTGTCCGCTGCTGAACATGGACTATGGCGGCCCGCTCGAAATCCTCGGCGGGCTCTGGCATGCCGATGGTGGAACGGCGCGGCACGACGCCGTCGCCTGGGGCTACGCCGCCCAGGCGTCGCGGCGCGGCGTCGAAATCCACCAGCGCACCGAGGTGCAGGGCTTCGAGGTCGTCGGCGACCGCGTCCAGGCCGTCAAGACGAACCGGGGTCGCGTCGCCTGCGGCCAGGTGCTGATCGCCACCGGCGGCATGAACTATGACGTGGCGCTGATGGCCGGGGTCGAGCTTCCGATCCGCTGCTACCCGCTGCAGGCGATGGTGACCCAACCTTTGAAGCCCTGGCTGCACACGCTGGTCTCGTCGGTTTCGCTGCACACCTATCTCGTGCAGTCCTCGCGCGGCGAGGTCGTCATCGGCGGCGGTTCCGATCCATACCAGCTCTATTCGACGCGCTCGACGCTCGACATGAAAGAGCATCTCGCTGAAGGCGCCGTCCACCTCTTCCCCTTCCTGCAGGGCGTGCGGCTGCTGAGGCAATGGGCCGGCATCACCGACATGACGCCGGATTATAGCCCGATCATGGGCGCGAGCCCGCTCGCCAATCTGTGGCTCGACTGCGGCTGGGGCACGTGGGGCTTCAAGGCGACGCCGGTCGCGGGAAAGCGCATGGCGCAAACAATCGCCGAAGGGCGCGTGCCCGATATCCTGAAACCATTTGCATTGGAGCGGTTCGAGACCTTCCGGCTGCTCAACGAAATGGGCGCGACCGCCGCGAGCCATTGACGATGAAGCTTTTGACCTGCCCCATGAACGGCCCGCGCAACATCGACGAGTTTCAGTCTTTCGGCCCGGTGCGTGCGCGGCCCGACCCGAACGGCACCGCCGACAGGGAATGGTCGCGCCATCTGTTCCGAGCCGAGAACCGCAAGGGCATTGTGGTCGAGTGGTGGCGGCACGTGCCGAGCAATTATTTCTTCCTGGCCGAGCGCGATCTCGTCAGCAACGAGATCATCCGCACCTTCGACGCTTCGCAACTGCGGGAACGCGCATGAACCGGCTGCCCGCCCCTCTCGGAAGCCGGATCGACCGAAGCCGCCCTATCCGCTTCAGCTTCGAGGGCAAATCCTTCGAAGGCTATGAGGGCGACAGCATCGCCAGCGCGCTTGCCGCCTCCGGCCAGTGGGTGCTCTCGCGCTCGTTCAAATATCATCGCCCGCGCGGCATCCTGTCGATGACCGGAGCCGACGCCAACGCGCTGGTGCAGCTGCCGTCCGAGCCGAACACAGCCGCCGAGCGCACGCCGATCAGCGAAGGGCTGCGGGTCTGCGCGCAGAACGTCAACGGCTCGCTCGAGCGCGACCGCGACGCGGTCATGGACAGGTTCGGCCGCTTCCTGCCGGTCGGCTTCTACTATCGCACTTTCATGGGCCCGCGCCGCGACAGCTGGCTGAAATTCTGGGAGCCGATGATCCGCCGCAAGGCGGGCTTGGGCGTGGTCGACACCAAGGCGCCGCACCGGCATTTCGACAAGACGAATCTGCATTGCGACCTGCTCGTCGTCGGCGCCGGTCCGGCGGGGTTGAGCGCCGCGATCGCCGCCGCCGAGGCCGGCGCCGATGTGATCCTGTGCGACGAGAATCCCGAGATCGGCGGCTCGCTGAGCTACGGCCGCTACGATCCGGCGGTGCTCTTCGGCCTTACGTCGCGGCTAGAGGCGCTGCCCAATCTCCGGCTGCTGACCGGCACCGTCTGCAATGGCTGGTACGAAGACAACTGGCTGCCGCTGATCGAAGGCGACCGTCTCCACCGGACACGCGCCCGTGAGGTGATCCTGGCGACCGGCGCCATCGAGCAGCCGGCCGTTTTCCGCAACAACGATCTGCCAGGGATCATGCTCAGTGGTGCTGCCCAGCGCCTGATCCGGCACTATGGCGTGCGGCCTGGCCAGAGTGCGGTGGTGCTGGCCGCCAATGACGACGGCTACCGGACGGCGCTCGACCTGCTCGACGCGGGCGTCTCGGTCGTCGAACTTGTCGATCCGAGATCGGCCGGCGAGGCCGGTCCGCTGGAAGCCGAGCTCCGCGGCAGGAGCGTTGCCATCCGCAAGGACGCAACCATCGAGGTGGCGGAGGGCAGGGCTGGAAATCGTCACCTTGCCCGCGTCCGTATCGGGGGAAGCTGGATCGCCTGCGACCTGCTGACCGTTTCGATCGGCCAGACGCCGGCATGGCAGTTGCCCTGCCAGGCCGGAGGCAAGGTGGGCTACGATGCCGGGACGCAGATGATGACGATCACGCTTCCGCAAGGTCCCGTCCATCTCGCCGGAGCCGTCGCCGGAACGGACGAGCTGCAGGACGCCATCGCCAGCGGCCCGCGCGCGGCTGCTACCGCGCTTTCGCGACTTGGCCACGCAGCGACGGTGGAACCTCCGGTCACACCAAAGGCCGCCCGGCCACGCTATGTGCAGAAGATCGTAGCGGACCCCAAGGGACGCGACTTCGTCGACTTCGACGAGGATCTGCAGGTCAAGGACCTGCAGAACGCGACCAAGGACGGCTATCGCGAGATCGAGCTGGTCAAGCGCTTCACCACCGTCGGCATGGGTCCTAGCCAAGGGCGCCATTCTGCCCTGGCGACCGCCCGGATCGTCGCCGAGGCAACCGGCCGGACCGTCGGCGAGATCGGTATCACCACGGCGCGTCCTCCGGTGGGGCCGGAAACGCTCGGCGTGCTCGCTGGCCACCAGGAAGTGTTGGAGCGCCGCACGGCGCTGCATGCGCGGCACATCGCGCTGAATGCCGCGATGAAACCGGTTGGCGCATGGTGGCGGCCCTATTATTACGGCGATGCAAACAGCGCGCAGGAGGCTATCCGCGAGGAAATCCTCGCCGTGCGCCAAGGCGTCGGCCTGCTCGACGTCTCGACGCTCGGCAAGCTGGAGATCCGCGGGCCGGACGCCGGCGAGTTTCTCGACCGCCTCTACACCATGGCGCATGCCAACCAACCCGTCGGTCGTGTCCGCTATTGCCTGATGCTCAATGAGATGGGCTCGGTGATCGATGACGGCGTCGCTTACCGGATTGCCGAGGACCAGTTCTACGTCACGGCGACCACCGGCGCCGTCGCGCGCGTCTATGCCGACATGCTGTTCTGGAACGCCGAGTGGCGTCTGAAGGTAGACGTGCTCAACCTCACCGGCGCGTTCTCAGGCCTCAACGTCACCGGACCCAAGGCGCGCATGGTGCTTCAGGCGCTGGACAGCGACATCGATTTCAGCCGCGACGCCTTCCCTTATCTCAGCGGCCGCGACGGCATGGTCGCCGGTGTTCCGGTCCGCGTGATGCGCATCGGCTTCACCGGCGAGCTCAGCTACGAATTGCACTGCCCTTCGAGCCTGGCACCCAGTCTCTGGGACGCGGTGATGGCGGCCGGACGGCCGCACGGTCTGCGCCCCTACGGACTGGAGGCATCGCGCATCTTGCGCCTGGAGAAAGGCCACATCCTGATCGGGCAGGACACGGATGCGATCACCACGCCGGACGAACTGGGCTTCGGCTGGGCGGTCTCGAAGAAGAAGCCGTTCTTCGTCGGCAAGCGCTCCATCGAGATGCGCGCAAGGCTCGGGCAGACCCGCAAACTGGTCGGCCTAAAATTCCCCGCCGGCTCCCGCAACATTCCCGGCGAAAGCTGCCTTGTGCTGCGCGGAGGCGCACCCGTCGGCCAGATCACCTCGATCGGATATTCGCCGTCGCTCGAGGCTCACATTGCGCTTGCCTATGTCCATGTCGACGACCAGGCCGAAGGCAGCCGCGTGACGGTGAAGTGCCGCGATGGTGAACTGCTCGAGGCGCCGGTGGTCGCCCACGCCTTCTTCGATCCCACCAACGCGCGGCAGGAGATGTAGATGACCGCCGGCGCAGCGACTCACATCTACCCCTTCGTGCCCGGCGGCGCGGCCGACGGCACGAAGCTGATTTCCGGCGCGGTCGTGCTGAGCGATCTTACCGGCAAGCCATGCTTCGGTCTGAAAGGCGGCGGCAGCGCCGCCTGGCTCGCGGCGCAAGGCGTTCCCCTCCCCGCCGTCAACCGCATCGGCGACCATCGCGGCATGCGGGTCCTGCGCCTCGGTAACGAGGACATCCTGTTTCTCGCCGAGAATGCCGGCGAGACACTCGCCCAGATCAAAGCCGCCTGGCTGACCGCGGTGGCGCCGAAAGGCTACTCATCATGGCGCGAGGAAGGCTGGGCGTGGATGCGGCTTTCCGGTCCCCGCCTTGTCGAAGCGATGAGCGGCCTTTGCGCGCTGGACCTGAGACCGCAAAAATTCGGCGTCGACGATATCGCGCAGACGCGCGTCGGCCATATCGAAGCCGTGGCGTTCCGTTCGCCGACGGGTTTCGACATACTCTTCGACATCACCGCTTCGGCCTACTTCGCCCGCGCCGTCGCGGCGGTGGCCGGCCACCAGCATAGAGGACATCCATGACCCGCCCGCAAGGAACCATCGCTCCCATCCTGACGCCGTTCGAAGACGACGGCCGCATCGCGCGCGATCTCTGGACCTCCCATGCCAAATGGGTGCTCGGCCAAGGCGCGCATTTCCTCTCGCCCTTCGGAACGACGGGCGAAGCGCTGTCGGTGTCGCTGCGCGAGCGCATGCAGGCGCTGGAATGGCTGGTCGAGGCCGGCATCGCACCGGACCGGCTGATGCCCGGCACCGGCGTCACCGCGCTTCCCGAAACGGTCGAATTGTCGGCGCATGCTGTGGCCCTCGGCTGCGCTGCGGTCATGGTGCTGCCGTCCTTCTTCTACACCGGCGCCGGCGACAACGGCCAGGCGCGCTATTACAGCGAACTGATCGAGAAGGTGGCAAAACCTTCGATGCGCGTGATCCTCTACCATATCCCGCAGAATTCCGGTGTGCCGGTCAGCCCGGCGCTGACGGCAAGGCTGAGCAAAGCATTTCCGGACACGGTCGTGGCCTACAAGGACAGCGCCGGCGACTGGAACAACACGGCGTCCGTCATCGCCGCCGCGCCGGATGTCGCTGTCTTCCCGAGTTCCGAGGCGCAGCTCACCAAGGGTCTGGCAAACGGCGCGGCCGGCTGCATTTCGGCCACGGTCAATCTGAACGCCGCCGCCATCCGCCGCCTCTATGACGCGGCTCGGAAGGGCGAGGACTTCGCCGAGGCGGATGCCGCCGTCAAGGCGTTCCGGAAAGTGATCCAGGATGCCGGGCTGATCCCGGCGATGAAGGCGGTGCTTGCGGTCAAGTCCGGCGACCGGCGCTGGCTGAATCTGCGCGCACCGCATGAGAACGCGACGCTGGAAAGCGGCCAGGCGCTGCTTGCCGCCCTCGGCAGCGCAGCCGACCATATCGGCCGCGATTGAGGCAGCGATGTCGGCGCGCCCAACAATCATCCTGCACACCGACAAGCCGGCCGGCGCGCTTGCCGTGCTCGCCGAGACGCACCCGGATCTCGATGTCCATGCCTGCGACACCTATGCCGGCCTTCCCGCGCTGATCGAGCGGATTGCCGCGGAAGTGGTTTATTCAATCCGCTTTGACGGCACGCCGCGCTATCCGCGCCAGGCCCTCGTCGAGAGCCCGACAGTCAAATGGGTGTCGATCGGCGGCTCCGGCACCGACCATCTCGGGCGCTGGGATCCGGCGCGTGTGACGGTTACCAATTCGGCCGGTGTCGCCGCCGGCATGCTGGCCGAATATGCGCTCGGCGCCATGCTGTCCTTCTCGCTCGACCTGCGCGGCTTCGAACGGCGACAGCAGGCTCGCCAATGGGGGGGCGGCCGCGTCGAGCCTATCGAGGGCAAGACCGTCCTCATCGTCGGCCTCGGCAAGACCGGCGAGGCCGTCGCGCGCCGCGCGCAGGCGATGGGCATGAGCACGCTGGGCATCCGCGCCCGACCGAAGCCGATGCCGTCGCTCGACGAGGTGCATGGCCCCGATGCACTGCTGGCACTGATCGGCCGCGCCGATTTCATCGTCTGCTGCGTGCCTCTGCTGCCGACCACGCGCGGCCTGCTTGGAGAGGCTGCCTTCGCCGCGATGAAGCCGTCCGCTGTCCTCATCGACATTTCGCGCGGCGGCGTCGTCGAGGAAGCCGCACTGCTCAGCGCGCTCGACAACAAGCGGATCAAGGGCGCGGCGCTCGACGTCTTCGCGACCGAGCCGCTGCCGGCCGAGCACCCGCTCTGGGGCTACGACAACGTCGCCGTCACGCCCCATTGCGCGGCGGTCTATGACGGCTGGGACATCAAGTCGGTGCGCATGTTCGCCGACAATCTGGCGCGCTACCGCAAAGGCGAGCCGCTGGAGAATGTGGTCAATCCGGAACGCGGCTACTGAAAGCAGTTCCAGGAAAAGTGCGCAGCGGTTTTCCGCCCGGAATTGCGAGAACAAGAATCGAAGGGGAATGATCCGATGTCACAGGACAGGCGCGGCGGTGGCCGCAGATCGAAGCTCGGACGCGGCGGTGGCGGCATCGCGCAACTGCCGTGGCAGAGCGTGAAAAACCCCTACCCGCCCATGCAGTTGCTCGACGAGGAGCGCATCGAGCAACTGCACAAGACCTCGATGCGCATTCTGTCGGAGCTCGGCATCCGGGTCATGAGCGAAAAGGTGATGGACCTGTTCGCCAAAGCCGGCGCCATCGTCGATCGCACGGAGCGGACCATCCGCATCGACGAGAGCATCGTCACCGACGCGCTGCGTAACGTGCCCTCGTCCTTCACGCTGACCAGCCGCAATCCGGACAAGCGGGTCCATTTCGGCGGCAATTCGCTGGTCTTCGGCCTGGTCGCCGGTCCGCCCAACGTGCATGACCGCATCAACGGCCGCCGCCCCGGCAACCTGCCCGACTACCAGAACTTCATCCGGCTGGCGCACCACTTCAACGCCATCCACATCATCGGCAACCAGGTGGTGGCGCCGATCGAATTGCCGGCCAATTCACGCCATCTCGACACCTACCACGCCAATCTGACGCTGAGCGACCTCTCCTTCCATTGCACCGCGATCGGCCGCGCCAGGGCGATGGACGGCATCAACATGATGGCCATCGCGCGCGGCATCTCGGTCGAGGAGATGCGCGCTTCGCCAGGTGTTACGACAATCATTTCGATCAACTCGCCGCGCCTGTTCGACGACGCGATGGCCGAAGGCCTGATCGCCATGGCCGAGCATGGCCAACCGGTGACGGTGACGCCCTTCACGCTGATGGGCGCGATGACGCCGGTGACGCTTGCCGCGGCGCTCTGCCAGCAGAATGCCGAAGCGCTGTTCGGCGTGACGCTGACGCAGCTCGTCAACCCCGGCACGCCGGTGATGTATGGCGCCTTCACCTCCAATGTCGACATGAAGTCGGGTGCGCCGGCTTTCGGCACGCCGGAGAACGCCAAGGCCAACATCATCGCCGGACAGTTGGCACGGCGTTACAACCTGCCCTACCGCACCTCCAACGCGAATGCCTCCAACGTGGTCGATCTGCAGGCGGCCTACGAAACCGAGATGGCGACATGGGGCGCGGTGCTGGGCGGCGCCAATCTGATCTACCATGCCGCCGGCTGGCTGGAGGGCGGGCTGACCGCGTCCTACGAGAAGCTCGTGCTGGACGTCGAGATCCTGCAGAACATGATGGAGTTCCTGCGGCCCTTGCCGTTCCAGGAGGACGACCTCGGCTTCGAAGCGATCAAGTCGGTGCCGGCTGGCGGCCATTTCTTCGGCGCCGAGCACACCATGTCGCGCTACACAACGGCCTTCTATCAGCCGATGCTGTCCAACTGGCAGAACTACGGTGCCTGGCAGGAGGCCGGCCGCAAGGACGCCTTGGAGCGGGCGACCGAGCTCTGGCAGCAGGCTCTGCACGACTATGAGGAGCCGGTGATGGATCCCGCGATCCGCGAGGCGCTCGATGCCTATGTCGCGCGCCGCCGCGAGGAAATCGCGGCCAATCCGGAAGCTTAGAGCATGATTCCGAAAAGTGGGAGCCGGTTTTCGGAAAAGATCATGCTCGAACAAAAGAGTTGAAAGCAGCTCGATGCCTTATGATCTCGTCATCCGCCACGCGGCGCTGATCGCAGGTGACGGCTCGAAGCCGTTCGAGGCCGATATCGCAGTCACCGGCGACCGCATCGCCGCCATCGGCCGGCTGGGTGACGCGCAGGCAATCGAGGAGATCGATGCAAAGGGCAAGGTGGTGGCTCCCGGCTTCATCGACGTGCATACCCATGACGACGGCGCGCTGCTTGCTCCGCGCGGCATGGACCCGAAGATCAGCCAGGGCGTGACGACGGTGATTGCGGGCAATTGCGGCGTCAGCCTCGCGCCGCTGCTGGTCGACAAGACCCCGCCGCCGCCCTTCACGCTGGTCGGCGGCCGCGAGAATTTCCGCTTCGACCGTTTTGCCGATTATGTCGCCGAGCTGAAGCGCTGCGGCATCGCCACCAACGCTGCCCTGCTTGTCGGCCACACTACTCTGCGCCAACGCTGCATGCCGGTGACCGACCGGCCGGCCAATGAAGCCGAAACGGCGGCGATGCAGGAAGCGGTCGCCGAGGCCATGGCCGAGGGCGCGTTCGGCCTCAGCACCGGCCTCGATTATCCGCCGGCCGTCAACTCCTCGACCGACGAGGTCAAGGCTTTAGCGGCCACCGCCGCGCAGCTCGGCGGTCCCTATGTCACCCACACCCGCAACTATTTCGAGACGATGGACGAGGCGATCGAGGAAGCGATCGATATCGCCGATCATGCCGGCGGCAAGCTCTTCATCTCGCACCACCAGTGCACTGGTCGCGCCAATTTCGGCAAGAGCCGGCCCTCGCTGGAGAGGATCGACCGGGCACGCGAGACGATGGACATCGGCATGGACGTCTACCCCTATGCCGCAAGCTCGACGGTGCTTCGGCTGGAGCGCTGCGACACCGGGTTGAAGATTCTCATCACCTGGTCCGATCCGCATCCGGAGATGGCGAGGCGCGAAATCGCCGATATCGCCCGCAAATGGAACTGCACCGAGCGCGAGGCAGGCGAGCGGCTGCTGCCGGCGGGCGCGGTCTACTTCCAACTCGATGAGGACGATGTCCGCAACATCATTGCCCATCCGCGCACCATGATCGGCTCGGACGGCCTGCCGCACGACATTCATCCCCATCCCCGCCTCTGGGGCACTTTTCCGCGTGTGCTTGGGCACTATGCGCGTGACATCGGGTTACTCACCCTCGAAGAGGCCGTGTTCCGCATGACCGGGCTGCCCGCGGGCGAATTCGGCATCGAGCAGCGCGGCATTCTGGCGGAAGGCAATTTCGCCGACCTCGTCATCTTCGACCCCGAGACGATCATCGACACCGCCACTTTCGAGGAGCCGCGCCGCCCGGCCGCCGGTATCGAGCATGTCTTCGTGAACGGCGTATCGGTCTGGCGCAAGGGCCGAGCCACCGGAGCGCTGCCGGGCGCGGTTCTAAAGCCCTCGGCTTCAAAGGCGATCGTCAGAGGCCCATGCGGCTGCGGCGCCGATCACAGCGCCTCGTAAATGCGGTCGACGCTTTCCAGCGTGTAGGCGAATTCCACCGGCCGGGTGCAACGCCAGCCGCCGAAGGGCTGGCCGGCCAGCGCCTTCAAGGCTTCGGGCAGGCGCAATATGCTGCCGCCATAGAGCCGGTTCGCCATGTCCAGCATGCCGGTGCGATGCATGGCTTCCGTCATGCTGCCGCAGGCTTCTTTGACCAGCCAGACGCGAAAGCCCTGATAGACGGCATCGAACACGCTTGCGGTCACGCAGCTGTCGGTCAGCACGCCGGCCACCATAAGGTTTTCGATACCAAGCCTGGCGAGCCTTTGCGAAAGATCGGTCCGCCGAAAGGCGCTCGGCCAGTGCTTGTGGATGACAATGTCGCCGGATGCCGCCGCCACCTCGGCGCAGATCGCAGCGCCTTCGCTGCCGGCCACCGCGGAGCGGAATTCCTCGGTGAGTATCTCCTCCTGCCGCGCATAGCCGGCGCGTTCCTCCGGCCTCACCCAGGCCTGTGCATGGATGACTGGCACGCCGCCTTGCGGGCGGCTTCGATCAGCGCAGCGGTGTTGGCAAGCACCGTGTCATAGCTGACAACCGGCCATGCCGCGCCGGGACGATATTCGTTCTGCAGGTCGATGACGAGCAAGGCAGTCTTGGCGAGGTTCATGGCTGATCCGGGTTGTCGAAGTCGGTGACGAAACGCAAAAGCAGCCGGATCGCCTGATCGAGGTCTGCGATCTCCATGCTCTCATGCGGGTTATGGCTGCCGTTCTCGTTGCGCACGAAGAGCATGGCGGTCGGAATGCCTGCGCCGGCGAAGGTCGCCGCATCGTGCCCTGCCCCGCTCGGCACATGCGGCGCCTGCATCTGCAGTTCGGTCGCAGCACGGTCGAGCCGGCCGATCAGAACCGGCGACATCGTCGCGGGCTCCCAGGTGAAGCGCGGCCCGGACTCGAAAGTGACGCCGCGTTTGGCGCCCACCTCTGCGAAAATCGCCTGAAGCCGCGCCTCGACCTGTTCAAGAGTGGCCGCCTCGGCGCTGCGCACATCGAGCGTGAAGCCGAGCTCACCAAGCACGCGGCTGCCGCCATGCTGCGTGGGATCGGACTGCACGCGGCCGAAGGTGATGGTGGCCTCATGCCCTTCGCGTTCGAGCGCGTCCCATTCAGCCTCAAGCGCGGCAACCAGATCGGCAAAGCCGAGCACGGCATCATGTCGGGCAAAGCGCGGCTCGGCGCCGGAATGAGCGTAGGCACCAACACATTTGGCGTCGACATAGCGGAAGCCGCCAGCGATCCCGGTGACGATACCGACCGGCGCGCGGGCGGCGACCAGGCGCGGTCCCTGCTCGATATGCACTTCGACGAAGGCCGCGATCCGGCCAGCATCGATGCCGGGAACGCCACGCCGCACGGCAGCCGGGTCGAATCCCTCCTCACGCATATGATCGGCGAGTGTGCGGCCGCTATCGGAACGCCTGGCTTCGAGCGCCTGCGGATCGAGCAGGCCAAGCACCGCCTGGCTGCCGGGATAGGAGAGCGGAAACCAGACCGCCTCCTCGGCGCGAGTCGCCAACACGATGAGATCGCGCTGCAATCGAATGCCCTGTCGGACGAGCTCAGCCATCACAGCCAGGCCGGCGGCGACACCGGCGGCGCCATCGAAATTGCCGCCATGCGGCACGCTGTCGAGATGCGAACCGATGACGATCGCCGGCAGGTCAGGGTCACGGCCGCCGAGCGTCAGATAGAGATTGCCGGCCGCGTCGGTGCGCGCGACCGCGCCGAGCTTCTGTGCCTCCTCACGTACGAGATCGTGGGCGAAGCGCTCACCCAGTCCGTAAGCGACGCGCGTGATTCCAGGCGGGTCGGTCGTGGCTTGCGCGAGTGTCTCCAGGAGACGCCCGGCCAGCCTGCCGCCGGCCGTCAGTGCGGCATTGCTCATGAAGCGACCTGTCGAGCTTCCCCCTCGGCACCGCGCAGCCGGTGCGGTGTCAGATCGTTCAAGGAAACGCCCTGCCTTGCGACATCGTCCGGCAGGCCGCTACCCGCGATCAGGCTGGCGCAGACGCGCGACAGCGCCGGCGAGGTCTTGATGCCGTAGCCGCCCTGCCCGACCAGCCAGACGAAATCGTGAAACTCGTCATCCGGCCCGACCACCGGCGACCCGTCGGCGACGAACGTCCTGAGGCCTGCCCAGGAGCGCGACACGCGCTGCACCTCGATCGTCGTTGCCCGTTCGAGACGCTCGGCGCCGATCGCGACATCAATGTCCTCCGCAAAGGCGTCCATCGGCGCCGACGGCGTTGCATCGGCGGGAGAAACGAACAGCTGCCCGGCATCCGGCTTGAAATAGAACTCCGCGCCGACATCGTTGACCAGCGGCCAATCGGTGATATCGACACCTGGAGGTGCGGGAATATTGAAGGCGGTGCGGCGCTTCGGCTGCAAGCCGACCGGACGCACGCCCGCCATCAGCGCGATCTCGTCGCCCCAGGCGCCGGCCGCATTGACGATCAGCGGTGCAAGGAATGTGCCCGCTTCCGTCTCGACCCGCCATTGGCCAGCCTGCCTGCCGATGCCTCTCACGCCGGCTTTAGTAACAATGCGCGCGCCGCGCGCCCGCGCGCCGCGCAAGAAACCCTGGTGCAGGCCATTGACGTCGATATCCATCGAATGCGGTTCGATATAAGCACCGGCCAGGTAATCCCGGCGCAGCACAGGCACGCGCGCGATCGCCTCGGCCGGCGTCATCGCGACGATCGAGGGAACGAGCGCCTGCGCGGCTGCAAGGTCCTCGCGCAACAGCTCGAGCTGATCGGCGCGTGCCACCGTGATCATGCCGCGCCTGCTCAGCAGCGGATAATCGCAAAAACCAGTCGGCGGCTCGGTCAGGAAGGCCCGGCTTGCGAGCACGATGCGGCGGATGACGCCATTGCCGTAATTCTCGGTGAAGCTTGCGGCCGAGCGGCCGGTGGTGTGATAGCCGCAATGGCTCTCCCGCTCGAGCAGCACGACCTTCCTGTCGCGCGAAATCTCAAAAGCAGCGCCGGCGCCGGCCATGCCGCCGCCGATGATGATCACGTCGGTTTGTTCGCTCATGGACACCCATCCGCCAATACGGTTCCCCCCACGCTGCGCGGTACGGCGGGCGGCTCGCCCAGCCGGCCGCGGCGCGCACGATCGCGGGCGCCCCGCCCTTCAGCCAGATTCTCGGCCAGCGAATTCTGCGAGGCGCAGTCCCGCAATGCGAGGTCGCCGACAAAAGGCACCGGCTTGCCGGCGATGGCCATGCCCGTCAGCCGCGCCCAGACCGCGCGCCGTTTGCGCACCTGATGCGATTGCAATTCGCTGATCTCGGCGATCCCGCTCTCCCGCTCGATCTCCAAGACGCCCGCCTCGACGGCCGCGTCGAACAGCTCCAACCCACGCTTCGTTCGCACGATGATGCCGTTGAGCGGCTCGTCTTCGACCGCCGGTCCGCCATTCAGCCAGGAATCCGATACCGCGATATCCGCCACCTGGCCGATGGCATCAGGACAGATCTTACAGCGCGGCTGGATCATCCATTTATCCTCGTCTTCCCACAGCTGCCGGTAGCTGATCTCGAAGGCGCGGCCGTCTTTGGTTTCGATCCGGTTGGGACCGGGATTACCGTATCCACGGTAGCGGAAGAGAGCGAGCTCATCCTCGCTGAGGCCAAAACGCTGCAGCACCTGCTCCGACTTCGTCAGGTCCGAAGCACCGCCGCAGACGAAGGCGAGCGCATAGCGCATATGCTCGTCGACGCGGCGGTCGAGCCGTGCCAGGTTGCGCACCGCCGTGATGTCGCAGGGCTTGGCGATCAGCGCGAACGGCTCGCCGCGATCGAGGATGTCGCTGAAATCGACCAGCGTCGCCGCCGGGCCATAGCGCGAGCCGGCGCCTTCGAGCACCGAAGCGGCGTCGAAGCTCAGCTTGCGTTCCGTCCGCATCGGCATGGAGCGCGAGGCCGCGACATGCAGCACGAATTTGACCCGGCCAGTGTCGAGCAGGAATTGCCCGAGCGCCGTCAGCGTCCCGCCGCCGGAGCCGACGAACCGCACCCTGGGATCTCCGGCGGAACCGAGCACCAGCCGTTCGACCGGTCCCCAGACCGCGTCCGCCAACGCGGCCGCATTCATCTGCGCGGGTGGCGGACCGGCGATGCGCGTTCCCGGGCAGACGGCGTTGATCTTTGCCAGTGTCGGCTTATCCAACGCGTGCCTCGCCACCGGCCGCTCGCGCCCTTCCGGCGTCATCACCATCTCGACCTGGCCGGCACCGGCAATCGAGCGGCAGAGGCCGCAGCCGATGCAAAGCCCGCTCTCGACGATCTCGCTCAGCGTCAACAGATCGGTCGAGGGCGTCGTGTTTTGGCTTCGGCTTGTTTCGATCAGGCCCATCGCGATCTCAGACCGGTTCCGAAATGCGCCGGTACTGATCGGGACGGCGGTAAAGCGCGAAGTTGAAATTCACCTTGCGACAAGTCTCGATCAGGTCGAGATCGGCGCGATGGACGATGACCTCGTCGTCGAGCGACATCGCCTGCGCGGCGATCTCGCCGGTCGGCGCGATGATGCAGGAGCCGCCGATCAACGCCTGGCTGTCCTCCAGCCCGGCCTTGGCAGCGGCGCCGATCCAGAGCGTGTTCTGGTAGGCCCCGGCCTGCATCGGCAAATGGTTGTGGAACATTCTGAGATGCGCCAGCGCGGGCGCCTCGTCGAGTAGCAGAGGCGTGTTGTAGCCGAGCAGCGCCACCTCGGCGCCGTTGAGGCAAAGCATCCGATAGGTTTCCGGCCAGCGGCGGTCGTTGCAGATGGCGAGCCCAACGCGAACGCCGCGATAATCGAAGACTGGAAAGCCGAGATTTCCGGGTTCAAAGTAACGCCGTTCGAGATGTATGGTCGTGCCCGCTTCCGGCTCGCTCGACCCCGGCACATGCATCTTGCGGTAGCGGCCGATGAAGGCGCCGTCCGGCCCGACCAGATCCATCGTGTTGAAGTGCCGCGTGCGCCCCTCTTCCTGCGTTAGTTCGCAATAACCAAGCGCGAAGCCGACTTTCAGGCGCGCGGCGGCATCATAGAGCCGCTGCGTCTCCGGGCCAGGCATCGAGGTTTCGAAGAAGGCGTCGATCTCGGCCTGGTCGTCGATGCACCAGCGCGGGAAGAACGTGGTGAGCGCCATTTCCGGAAACACCGCGATCTCGGCGCCGGTGGCTGCGGCTTTCTCAAGCAGATGCACCAGCCGCCCCACCGTCTCGGCGCGCGTGGCGCTCCGCTGGATCGGTCCGGTCTGGCAAACGGCGATGGTCAGGCATCGAGCCATGGCGTCCAATCCTCGACTGGTTTTCTGAGATGCGCCGGATCGGCGGCGGTCCGCGCCACGAAGCGCCCGAAGCCCGGCTCCGCCTGCAGCTTGCCGTCGGCGACCACCGGCACACCACGCACCAGGACGGTGGTCGGCTTGCCGGTGACAACCCTGCCCTCATAGGGCGTGAAATCGACGCGCGAATGCAGCGCCTGGTGTCCGAGCGTCCAGCGCGCCGTCGGATCCCACAGCGCCAAATCCGCGTCGAGGCCGACGGCGATGCTGCCCTTGCGATCGGCGAAGCCATAGATCGCGGCGGCATTGCGCGCGGTGAGATCGAGATAGCGCTCGAGCGTCAGACGGCCGGTGACCAGCCCTTCCGAAAACAGCAGCGGCAGGCGTGTCTCGATGCCGGGAATGCCGCTCAGCGTCGTGGTGAAGCCGGGCGCTTCGGAACGGCCGATCTTGTCGGCGAAATAGTATGGCGAATGGTCGGACGACCAGAGGTCGATGCCACCACCGATCAGCTCTCGCCACAGATGCTCATGGCTGCGCGGCGAGCGCGGCGGCGGCGAGAACACGAAGCGCGCCGCATCGATCGCCGGCCGGTCGAGATCGGCAGCGCCGAGAAAGAGATATTGAGGACAGGTCTCGGCAATGGCGTCGACGCCCCGTGCCTTCGCCCGCGCCACCTCCTCGGCCGACTGCCAGGACGAGACGTGGACGATGGTCATCCGCGCGCCGGTCATCTCGGCGAAGGCCAGCGCGCGATGCGTCGCTTCGCGCTCCATCGTCTCGCTATGGGCGACCACATGATAGCGAATGTCGGTGCGGCCGAGATCGATGAGCCGCTGTCGCGTGCGGCGGATCGCGGCGTCGTTCTCGGCATGGACCATGACGATCCAGCCCAGCCGCCGCGCCGTATCGAGAACCTTGAAGAACAAATCGTCGTCGACGGCAAAACCCTGATAGGTCATGAACAGCTTGACCGAGGCGATGCCACGCTGGGCAAGCTGGTCGAGCTGGGCCTCGACATCCGCGCCGGTGCCCTTGGTGACGACGGCATGCAGCCCGTAGTCGATCACGGCGCGCCCCGCCGCGCGATCGAGCGCACGGTCTATGGCGCACACGGTCGTCATGTCCTGCCCGGGCATGCCAAACGGCACGATGCAGGTGGTGCCGCCGAAAGCCGCGGAGATCGTGCCGGAAGAGAAGTCGTCGGCATTGCCCGCCCCACCCCAAACCGGCTGGTCGAGATGGCAATGCGCGTCGATGCCGCCAGGCATCACCCAGCGGCCGCCGGCGTCGATCGACTTTTGGCCGGAAAGGCCCTTGCCGATGGCGGCGATGCGGCCGTCGTCGATGCCGACGTCGCATTCGGCCCAGCCGTCGTCGAGCGCCACGCGCCCGCCTCTGATCACCAGCTCATGCATTGGCCAGCTCTTCTATCAAATTGGCCTCGCCGGCCGGCTCAGCCGGCTGCCGCCGTGACCATGATCTCGACGCGGTACTGGTCGCCGGCAAGCCGGGCTTCCACCGTGGCGCGCACCGGCATGGCGCTCTTGTCGATCCAGGCGTCCCAGGCAGCATTCATCATCTCGAAATCGGCGATGTCGCGGAGCCATATCTGCGCGCTGAGCAGCTTCGACTTGTCGGTGCCGGCCTTGGCGAGAAGCGCATCGATCTTGGCCAAAATCTGCTTGGTCTGGCTGGTGGTGTCGCCGGAAAGATCATCCGCCGTCAGGCCGGCCACGTAGACGGTGCCGTTGTAGCGGAGCACCCGGCAGAAGCGTTGTCCGTTTTCCAGGCGTTCGATCGTCATGCTGTTCCCTTCCGCTGGTTTCGATATCTGGTTTTTGCCTATGGTAAGGAGGGCGCAAAACGGCTGTAAAGCCCGCGCCGGGCCGAGACGCCGCTTTCCTTTGCCGGCATGGCCAAAAAAATTTAAGCCATAGCCGCGTCAATCTTCGTTTGTGGCAATCGCCGCAAAGTGTAGCTTCTGCTCGGGCTGCCGTCGGTCAACGGTGCCGCCAGGGAGCCGCCGCAGCCGCATTCATGAGGTCGATCGCTCAATCCGCGATGAGGCTTTGGCACAATGCAGAGCGCTCCCGCGCCATGCTGCCGATCATGGTCGGCATCTGCCTTGCTTGTATCGGCAGCGCCATGCTGACCACCGCCGTGTCGCTGCATCTCGGCAAGCCCGGCATTTCTCCCCAGGTCGTGCAGATCGTGCTGACCGCCTATCCTGTTGGCTTCCTCGTCGGATGCCTAGTCACGCGCCCGGCCGTTGCCCAATACGGCCACGAGCGCACTTTCGTGGCGATCCTGGTGCTGGCGCTGCTCGCGGCTTCCGGCTTCGTCTTCACCGATTTCCTGCCGAGCTGGATCTGCTTTCGCCTGCTCGGCGGCCTTGCGATGGCGTCGCTATTCGTCGTCTGCGAAAGCTGGATCAACCTCTATGCCGAGCATCACAATCGCGGCGCGCTGTTTTCGATCTACATGCTGACGACGGCGATCGCCGTGCTGCTCGGTCAGGTGCTGGTCGCAATGGTCGGCCCGCAATCGCCGCATCTGTTTTTGGTCGCGGCTGCGACTGTCCTGCTGGCGCTGGCCTCCAAATTCGCCGGGGGACGCTGGCCGGCGCTGCCGGCCATCGATCCGGAGCATGCAGGCTCGGCAAGGCCGGTCAGGCGGCTCGGTCCGCTGGCGCTGTTCCGGCTGGCCCCGGTGACGGTCGTCGCCATCTTCCAGGGCGGCATCACCAATATGAACATCTTCGTGCTGACGCCGATCTACGGTACGCAGATCGGGCTGTCGGCGGCGACGACGGTCGGGCTGGTCACCACCATCAGCATCGCCGGCATGCTGGCGCAGACGCCCGTCGGATGGCTGTCGGACCGGTTTGAACGGCGCATCATACTGCTTGTCCAGGGCATCCTGTCGGTCACGCTCTGCGCCGCGATCGCTTGGCTCGGCAATTCTTCGGTGCCGCTGCTCTTCGTTCTGTTCTTCATCTACGGCTGCACGGCGCTCACCGTCTATCCCGTGGCGATGGCGTTCGGCGCCTCGCAATTGCACAGCCGGCATATGGTCGGCGCTTCCGGCACGCTGCTCCTGCTCTATTCGATCGGCAATGTCGCGACGCCTGGCATTTCGGCTGGCCTAATGGAGCATATGGGCGCCCCGGCCATGTTCCTGCTTCTGGGCGGCGGCGCCGTGCTGGTGACGATTGCTGCCTGCTACAATCTCTTGCGCCGGCCGGTCGTCGCGCCGGCGATGCAGGCAGTCGAGGAGCGCGCCTGATGACGGATGCAGCAACGAACCGCCTCGAGGGCAATGTCATCCTGATCGCAGGCGCGGCCAGCGGCATCGGCGCGGCAATCGCCCGCCGCTGTATTGCCGAAGGCGCGAGAGTGGTCTGCGCGGATTACGATCTCGGGCCGGCGACCGAGCTTGTCGAAGCGCTCGGCCCTGCCGCCGCCGCTTGCCAATGCGATGTGACGAAGGGGGATTCCGCGGAAGCGGCCGTCGATTTCGCCCGGCAGGAATTCGGCCGGCTCGACGGGCTGGTGCACAATGCCGCCGCGCCCTCTACCAGCGCCACCGTCGTCGATCTCGACGAGAGCGCCTGGCGGCACGAGGTCGATGTCGGCCTGACCGGCGCTTTTCTGATGAGCAAGTTCGCTGTGCCGCTGATTGCGGCGAGCGGCGGCGGCTCTGTCGTCTTCATCGGCTCGCAATTTGGACGCGTCGCGACCACCAAGGCGGTGGCTTATTGCGCTGCCAAGGCCGGCTTGATCCACCTCGCCAAGGCGATGGCGGTCGATCACGCTTCCGAGAATATCCGCGTCAACAGCCTGTCGCCGGGCGCCGTGGCGACGACACGCCTGCTGCGCCGGTTCGCCGATTTCGAGGCGGCCAATGCCGGCCTTGGGCCTGCCCACCTGCTCGGCCGCATCGCCGATCCCGACGAGATCGCCGCGGCGGCGGCCTTCCTGCTTTCCTCGGACGCATCCTTCGTCACCGGATCCGACATGCTTGTGGACGGCGGCTATGCAACGCGCTGAACCCGAAACCCTTTCAGAGGAGTTCCCATGACCCTGCTCGTCACCGGCGGCACCGGCTTTGTCATGAGCGTGGTTGCGCGCGCATGGCTGGACCGCGATCCGCAAGCCCGCACCGTGATCCTCGACCGCTCCGGCCTCGACGCGGCCGCCGAAAGACATTTCGCGCCGGTGCGCGACCGGCTGACGGTGATTTCCGCCGATATCCTTGACCCGAAAGCCTGGTCCGCGAGGCTCGACGAGCAAGGCATCACGGCAATCGTCCATGGCGCGACGATCACGCCGATCTCGCGCGGCAGCGCCACGGAGGCAAAGCGCCAGCCCGAGGCCGAGGACCCGGCCCGCATCGTCGACGTCAATCTGATGGGCACCGTGCGCATGCTGGATTGGGCGCGCGCGAGACCAGGCCTCCAGCGCTTCATCTATGTCAGTTCCGGTTCCGTCTACCGCCACAATGGGCCGGACTGGAGCGGTGAGCCGCTGCCGGAAGACGGTTATGTCGCGCCGCTGACGCTCTACGGCATCTCGAAATTCGCCTCCGAGATGGTCACCAACCGCTATGCCGACCTGTTCGGCCTGCCGGCGGTTTCGGTGCGGCTTGCTTCCGTCTACGGCCCGATGGACCGCGCCACCGAGAGCCGCAATTTTCGTCATGTTCCCAACCGAGTCGCGCATATGGCTTTGGCCGGCGAGACGATCAGGCCGAACAGCCTGGAGCCCGTGGGCGACTATGTCGCCTCGACCGACGTTGCCGCCGCGATCCTCGCGCTGATCGATGCGCCGCGCCTCAACTACCGCCACTACAATATCGGCTCCGGGTCGAGCCAGACCATCGGCGAGATCATCGGCTGGGCAGCCGAACGCGTCCCGGGACTGAAGGTCGAGGTGACGCCGGGCGAAGACGCCAATATCGTCCAGGATGTGGCGCTGAAAGGCGGCATGTGGGGCGCCTATGACATCGCCCGCATCATGCGCGACACCGCGTGGCGGCCGCGCCCCGGCAAAGAAGCCTTCCACGCCTATATGGACTGGATTGCCGCCAACGAAAGCTGAGCCAACGAGATCAGAGGAGACCAGCCGATGCCGACCGATCCGCAGCAAGCGCAGCAGCCGCGCGACTTTGTCGGCTATGGCCCGCATCCGCCCTTCGTCACCTGGCCGGGCGGCGTCAAGCTCGCTGTCAACCTCGTGCTGAACTACGAAGAGGGGTCGGAGTACAACTGGCTGGAAGACGGCCGCAACGACAATTGGGGCGAGTATAATCTCGCCTCGAGCCCGCCTGTACGCGACCTCGGCACCGAGACGCATTTCGAATATGGCAGTCGCGCCGGTGTCTGGCGCCTGGCCAGGCTGTTCGACCGCTACGACGTCCCCGTCACCATCTCCGCCTGCGCCGTGGCGCTGGAGCGCAACCCGCCCTTCGTCGAATGGATCAAGAGTCGCCGCCACGACCTGCTCGGACACGGCCTGCGCTGGATCGACTACACGACGATGGAGCGCAGCGAGGAGGAACGGCACCTGCACGAGGCGATCGCGCTCTACGAGAAGCTGCTGGGGAAGCGCCCGCTAGGCTGGAACTGCCGCTCGCTGCCCAGCGTCAACACGCGCGACCTTCTGGTCGAGGAGGGCGGCTTCCTCTACCACTCCGATCCCTGCAACGACGACCTGCCCTATTTCCTCGACCACAGGGGCACCGAGATCCTGGTCGTCCCCTATTCCAAGACACTCAACGACAGCCGCTACCTCGTCGCGCCGGGCTACGGCAATCCGCGCGACTTCGCCGAGGACTGCCGCTCGGCCATCGACTATATGCTCTCAGAAGCCGACGAGACTGGCGGCCGCATGCTGACCATCGGCATTCACGCCCGCTGGACGGGCCAACCCAACCGGGCATCGGGCCTGCGCGAGGTGATCGAGCATGTCCAAAAGAGCGACGGCGCCGCCTTCATACGCCGCGAGGACATAGCCCGCTTCTGGCACGCGAATCATGCCCGCTTCGAGCAGCGCGGCTGAGAGATGTTCGACACGCTGATCCGCGATGGAACGGTGGTGAATGCCGACGGCCTCCGCCGCGGCGATATCGGCATTGCCGCGGGCAAGGTCGCGGCAATCATCGCGCCCGGCGAAGCCGCCGAAGCCAGGACGGTCGTCGACGCCTCCGGCTGCTTCGTGCTGCCCGGCCTGGTCGATGCGCACGCGCATCTGCGTGACCCCGGCCTGACCCATAAGGAGGATTTCTCTTCCGGCACCCATGCGGCGGCGCTTGGCGGCGTGACGACGGTGCTCGACATGCCGACCGACGAGCCCTGGACCGCGACGGCCGAGCAACTCGCGGACAAGATGGCGATGACCGAGAGCCGCATCCATGTCGATGTCGGCCTGCAGGCCGTGGTCAGCCGCGACCTGTCGCTCATTCCTCGCCTGCTCGACCTTGCGCCGGTGTCGTTCGAGCTATTCACCGCCGACGTGCCGGATGCTTTCCTGTTCGCAACGCTCGACGCGGTTGCCGAGGCGGTGAAAGCGTTTGCCGGCGCCAACACGCTGATCGGCGTCTCCCCCGGCGACCAGTCGATCCTGACAGGTAGCTCCGAGCGTGATCGCTCCGGCACCATCACCGCCTTCCTGGACAGCCGGCCGTCGCTGGCTGAAGCCAACGGCATCGCCCGCGCGCTGGTCGCCGCGGCTTCGACCGAGGCAAGAATCCATGTTCGTCAGATCAATTCCGAACTGGGTGTCGAGACCTGGACCCGGCTTCGCGGCATAGCTGACGCCAGCGTCGAGACCACGCCGCAGAATCTGTTCTTCACCGCTGGCGATTACGAAACACAGGGCGCCAATCTCAAGGCTTCACCGCCGTTGCGCTCGCCGCAGGATGTCGACGCGCTGCGCGCCGCGCTGGGCGCGGGCTTGATCGACATCGTCGCTACCGATCACGCCCCGCACGCGCCGAACGAAAAGGGGGCGCGCTATGCTGCTTTCGCCGACATCCCGGGCGGCATGCCGGGATTGCAGACGCTGCTTCCAACGATGTTGAGACTGGTCGACGACGGGCTCATTGCGCTGCCCGATCTGGTGCGTATGTGCTCCCGCAATCCGGCCGAGCGCTTCGGCCTCGGCCGGCGCAAGGGACGCATTGCGGCCGGCTACGATGCCGATCTGCTGATCCTCGACCCGCGCCGATCCGGCATCATCGCCAGCGCCGAGCAGGTGTCGCGGGCCGGCTACACGCCATTCGACGGCTGGACCGTGAAAGCGCGGCTGGCCGGTGTTTTCCTGCGCGGCCGCGAGATCGTGCGCGAAGGGCGGCTGGTTGGCCCGGCGCAAGGGAAGATCGTCACCCGGGAAAGCTGAACACCATGGCCTTGCTCGCAGACAAAACCGCCATCGTCACCGGAGCGAGCTCCGGCATCGGCCGCGCCATCGCGCTCAAATTCGCAGCCGAAGGCGCACGCGTCGTCATCGCCGACACAGTGGAACAGGCAATCGAAGGTGGCGAGAGTACTGTGGATATGATCCGCTCCGCCGGCGGCAATGCCGTCTACATGAAAACCGACATCTCGGACTGGAGCACCGTCGACGCCCTTGTCGGCGCAGCCATCGATCGCTTCGGTCGGCTCGACGTGATGGTGAACAATGCCGCGATCTACACCAGCACCAACCTGATCGAGACCACGCCGGAACAGTGGAACCGCGTCATCGGCGTCAATCTGACCGGCTTCTTCTATTGCAACAAGCGCGCCGTCATGCAGATGCTGACCCAGGCACCGGTCAACGAGGTGCGCGGCCGCATCGTCAATATCTCCTCGCAGCACGGCATGGTCGCCTGCCCCGGCGATTTTCCCTACTCCGTGAGCAAGGGCGGCATCGTGCAGATGACGCGGCAGATCGCGGTCGACCACGCCGACGACCTGATCGTCTGCAACGCCATCGCTCCGGGCAAGATCATCACCGGCAAGCCCGGCGTCGCCAACGACCCCGACGCGCTCGACTATTCGCTCCGCCGCACGCCGTGGCCGCGGCTCGGACATCCGAACGACGTGGCGGGCGCGGCGCTGTTTCTCGCCAGCGACATGGCGAGCTACGTCACCGGCATAAACCTGATGGTGGACGGCGGCTGGATGGCGGGCTAACGGGTGCCCGCCCGGCATTCGGCGACAGGAACCTTTGCGGAAACCACCCGTTGACCCTGCTGCGAGGGGGCAACGATTCTGGGTTCCGTTGTCTTGGACGCGAAAACCGAAAGAAAAGAGCGCGAAACCGCTCCCGCCGAAGAAGTGCGGGCTCAGCCCCGGTCCGACCAGCAGCAATGGCCGCCGAGCGACAAAAAACGCGTAGAAAACGAGCGCGCGGACGACAAGCGCGCGCAAGACACGCAGGCGAATGACACTCCGTCCGACGGCAACAAACCCGGCCTCATCAGACGTCATCCCTATATGGCGGCGATCGTCGCCATCCTCATCCTGTTGGTCATCGCGGCCGTGGTCATCTGGTGGATCAACGCACGGCAGTATGAATGGACCGACGACGCCTTCATCGACGCCCGCACGGTGACGGTCGGCGCGGAAATTGCCGGGCGCATCACCGATATCGCCGTCACCGACAACCAGCCGGTCGAGGCTGGCACGGTGCTTCTGCGCATCGACGACAGCGATTATCAGGCCTCGCTCAAACAGGCGGAAGCAGGCGTGGTTGCGGCGCGGGCCGATATTGCCAATGTGCAGGCCCAGACCGAGGCGCAGAACGCCAAGATCGATGCCGCCGAAAAGCAGGTGGCGCAGGCGCAGGCGGCGCTCGAATTCGCCAAATCCGAGGACCAGCGAAACCGTGAGCTCCTGGCCAAGGGCACCGCGACGCAACAACAGGCGCAGCAGGCTGCTTCGACCCTGCGCCAAGACCAGGCGGCGCTGGACACGGCCAACGCCAACGTCGAGGCGGCGAAAAGCCAGTTGGCTGTTCTGCAGGCTCAAGGCAAGAGTGCCGAAGCCAAGCTTCGGCAGACTGAGGCCACCGAAAACCAGGCCAAGATCACCCTCACCCGCACCACCATCACGGCGCCCGTCGCCGGCCACGCCACCAACATCACGGCGGCAAAAGGCACCTATGCGCAGCCTGGCCAGGTGCTGATGATGTTCGTACCCAACGAGGTCTGGGTGAAAGCCAATTTCAAGGAGACGCAGCTCGACCTGATGCGACCGGGCCAACCAGTCGACATCGCCATCGACGCCTATCCGGAAAAGACCTTCCATGGCCATGTCGACAGCGTCCAGGCCGGCAGCGGCACGGCGTTCAGCCTGCTGCCCGCCGAAAACGCCACCGGTAATTTCGTCAAGGTGGTGCAGCGCGTGCCGGTCAAGATCGTGTTCGACCAGCCGCCCGGCGTCTATCTCGGTCCCGGCATGTCGGTGGTGCCGACGGTCAAGGTACGATGAGCGATGCCGCGACAGTCCAGGGAAACGAAAGCCGTTCCGCCGCCGGCGGGCGCAACCCCTGGCTGATCGCGATCGTCGTCTCGATCGCGACCTTCATGCTGGTGCTCGACACCTCGATCGCCAATGTCGCGCTGCGCAACATCGCCGGCAGCCTGGCCGCCGGCATGGACGAGAGCACATGGGTGATCACCACCTATCTCGTCGCCAACTCCGTCATCATTCCGGTCAGCGGCTGGCTGACCAGCGTCATCGGCCGCAAGCGCTATTACATGATCTGCGTGGCGACCTTCACGCTGGCGTCGCTGCTGTGCGGGCTCGCGCCCAATTTACCAACGCTGATCGCCTTTCGCATCCTGCAGGGGCTCGGCGGCGGCGGCATGGCGCCGAGCGAGCAGTCGATCCTCGCCGACACGTTCCCGCCTGAGAAACGCTCTCAGGCCTTTGCGCTTTACGGCATTGCGGTAATCGTCGCGCCGACGGTCGGGCCGACCATCGGCGGCTGGCTGACCGATAATTTCTCATGGCACTGGATCTTCTTCATCAATGTGCCGTTCGGCATCATGTCGCTGGCGCTCGTGCAATGGCTGGTCATCGAGCCCGACATTCTCGAACGCGAGCGCCGCGAGCGGTTGAGCAAGGGGCTGAAGGTCGACTGGATCGGCTTCATCCTGGTGGCGATGGCACTCGGCTGCCTTGAAGTCTTTCTCGACGAAGGCCAACGCAACGACTGGTTCGCCTCGACCTTCATCACCACTTTCGCCGTGATCTCGGCGGTGTCGTTCCTGCTGCTTGTTCCGTGGGAGTGGACGAGGCGCGATCCGATCGTCGACATCCGTCTGCTTTTCAGCCGGCAGTTCGGTATGTCGTTCCTCGTCATGATGGCGGTAGGCGCCGCGCTCTTCAGCACCACGCAGCTTTTGCCGCAGTTGCAGCAGACGACCTTCGACTACACCGCCACCCTTTCCGGTCTGTCGATGATGCCGGGCGGCATCGCCATGCTCATGCTGATGCCGGTCTCGGGCTTTGCCGCCGGGATGGTTCAGCCGCGCTACCTCATCATGTTGGGCATGGCGGTGGTCGCGGTCGCGCTCTGGCATATGACCTCGCTCACGCCCGACGCCAGCTTCGGTTTCTTCGCCTATGCGCGCATCTATATGATGATAGGCCTGCCGTTCCTGTTCATCCCGATCTCCACCTCCGCCTATGTCGGCCTGCCGCCGCAGAAGACCGATCAGGCATCCTCGCTGATCAATGTCGCCCGCAACATCGGCGGCAGCATCGGCGTGTCGCTGTCCAACACGGTGATTGCCCAGAACACCCAGTTCCACCAGTCGGTGCTGGTCGGCCACACCGCGCAATCGAGCGAGACCTATCAGCAGACGCTTCGCCAGGTGACGGACCATTTCGTCGCCGAGGGTTCGCCGCTGGTCGAAGCCAGGCAGCAGGCCGTGGGCTGGATCGGACAGGAGATCGGCCGCCAGGCTTCGCTGCTCGCCTATGTCGATGTCTTCTTCTATTGCGCGATCATCACAGCGCTGCTGGTGCCGTTTGCACTGCTGCTGCGGCCGCCCAAACAGGTGCCGGCGAAGCGTTAGCTATTCCATTGTCCGGAGCTTGCGCCTTAGCGTCCTCCGCGCCAAGCTGGCGATCTCTGGAGGAATTTCATGCACAACATCGCGACATCGGCGCTGCTTTTGGCGGCGGCATGTTTCACGACGAGCGCGAACGCGCTAGACAGCTCGAATACGCCGGTTGTGGTGACGCCGCTGGCGTCCAAGACGACGACCGCGTCCGGCCAGCCGATCACGCTGCCGCAGAAGAACGTCGAGGTTCAGGTCTCATCCTATCAGATCGCGCCGGGCGCGACGCTGCCGGTGCACAAGCACCCCTTCCCGCGCTATGCCTATGTCGAGCAAGGCACGCTCAAGGTCACCAATGTCGAGAGCGGCGCCAGCAACACCTACAAGACCGGCGACTTTATCGTCGAGATGATCGGACAATGGCACCAGGCCGCCAATATCGGCGCCGATCCGGTGAAACTCCTGGTGATCGACCAGGTCGAGCGAGGCGCCAAGAACACGATCCTGAAACAGTAGCGAGCGTCCTCCTCTCGATTCACCCCCAGGCGCCCACCGGTTGCCGCGTCGTGGCGTTCAGGCGGTTGAAGGCGTTGATCAGCGCGATCTGGATCACCAGGGCGGCGAGCGCCTTGTCGTCATAGTGACGCGCGGCCTCGTCCCAGACGCCGTCCGGCACAGCGTCGGAGCGGTCGGCCAGCCGCGTCGCGGCTTCCGTCAGCGCAAGCGCTGCGCGTTCGGCTTCGTTGAAGTAAGGCGTCTCCCGCCATGCCGACACGGCAAAGATCCGCTCGTCCTTCTCGCCTGCCTTCTTCAACTCACGCGCATGCATGTCGACGCAGACGGCGCAGGCATTGATCTGGCTGGCGCGCAGATGAATGAGCTTCCGCGTCACATAAGGCACGTCGCCGGCTTCGGTCGATTTGTCGAGCGCCAGCAGCGCCTGCAGCGCGCCGGGAATGAGCATCACCGGGTTCTTCAATCTCGCTTCCATCGTAGGTCTCCTCAGCCAATAGGCTCGCATCAATCAATAACCTTTCAGTTATGAGTTATTCATAACTTTTCGGTTATGCATTGTCAAGCAACTCTGATGGCTGGAACCGAAGGTTGCGGCTTTCGCGGCGGCGCGCCCGGTGCTAGGGCTGCCCACCTCATCGAAAGCATGGATGGAAACCTGTGGCGGACACGCAAAGACCCCTGATCGAAATCTGCGTCGAAGGCATTGACGGGCTGCTTGCCGCGCAGGCCGCCGGCGCCGACCGGGTCGAACTCTGCGCCAGCCTCGTCGAAGGCGGCATCACGCCGAGCCTCGGCACGGTGCGCGCCGCGCTCGACAGCGCGGCCATCCCCTTCCACGTCATCGTGCGCCCGCGCGGCGGCGATTTCCTCTACAGCGAAGCCGAATACCGCTCCATGCTTGCCGATGTCGAAGCGCTGCGCGAGCTGGGCGTCGCCGGCGTCGTCGTCGGCTGCCTGACTGCCGACGGCGCCATCGACGAGGCGCGCATGAGCGCATTGGTTGAGGCAGCCGGCCCGCTCAACGTCACCTGCCACCGCGCCTTCGACATGACGCGCGACCCGGCCGAGGCGCTCGAAGCCCTGATCCGCTGCAAGGTCGGCCGCGTGCTGACCAGCGGCCAGCGCGACACGGCGGTTGAAGGCGTCGAGCTTCTGGCGGAGCTCGTTCGCCAGGCGGGCGAACGCATCATCATTCTCGGCTGCGGCGCCTTGGCGCCCGACACGATCGGTGAGGTGCGCAGGCGAACGGGACTGACCGAGATGCATTTTGCGGCACTTGCTGACGTGCCCAGCGCCATGCGCTACCGCAATCCCAATGTCGGAATGGGCGGCACCGACCTCGATCGCGAATACCGCAACACGGTGACCGACAAGGCCAAGGTCGCGGCAACGATAAAGGCCGCGAGATCTTGACGGTGAGGACAATGACCAGGGAATTGCTGCTGATCGAACAGGTCTCGCCCGCCGACGAGGCCATTATACTCGCGCTCAACAACGAGCATGCGGCGGAACTGTCCTGGCTCGAGCCGGAACGGCTTTCATTCCTGCTCGCCGAGGCTTTCTACACCCGCCGCATCGGCGCGCTTGAAGCCTTCATCCTGTGTTTCGACCAGGACGCAAGCTACGACAGCCCGAACTTCCTCTGGTTTCACCAGCGCTATCCGCGCTTCGTCTATGTCGACCGCGTGGTGGTCGCAGCCGCGGCGCGCGGCCGCGGCCATGCCCGCCGCCTTTATGAGGATCTGTTCGAGCAAGCCCGGCGTGCCGGACACACGATCGTCACCTGCGAGGTCAATGCCGATCCGCCCAACCCGGCATCCGATGCCTTCCACGCCGCGCTCGGCTTCACCGAAGTCGGCGATGCGGTGATCCATGGCGGCAAGAAATCGGTGCGCTATTGGGCAAAGCCGATCCCCGCCTGAGCGGCGCCGCGACGCTGGCCAGGAAAACAAGCGGAAGCTAATATGGCTGCTCCGCTGGTTGGGGCGACATCATGGCAAGCAATGTCTTCCGCTTCGACGAGAGCTGGGACATCCCCGAGAGCACGCCGCAGGAAGTCTGGGACGTGCTATCGGACGCCGAGCTCCTGCCGCTCTGGTGGGGCGATGCCTATAAGGAGGTCGAGCCGCTCGACAAGAAGGGCAAGGGCGTCGTCGGTGCCCGTGCCAGGGCCAGGGCGCGCGGCGCCCTGCCCTATGAGCTGAATTTCATCATCGAGGCCGCCGAGCTCGAGCCCGGACGGCTGGTGGTGGTGAAGACCTTCGGCGATTTCGACGGGCTGTGGCGGGCCGAACTGTCGCCGTCCGGAGGCGGCACGCATGTCGACCTGATTTGGCAGGTCACGGTCGAGAGGCCGATCCTCAAACTTCTGGCGCCGCTGCTCAGACCCGCCTTCGCCTGGAACCACCGCTGGACGACCCCGCGCGGCGAAGCCGGGCTTCGCCGCTATCTCGCCGCGCGACGAGCGGCGAAACCTGCTTGATCACCAATTGCGGTTGAGCCAGCTGCGGGCGGGCTTTTCGACGATGTAGTAGCTCGCGAGGGCGCAGGCGAACACCGCCGCCAGCATCGGGATCGGCGCGCTGCCGCGTTCATCGACGAATTTGTAGAAAGGCTGCTGCCAGAGATAAAGCGAATAGGACCACAGCCCGAGCATCACCATCGGCCGCGATGACAACGGCCCTTTCAGAATGCCGCCGGCAAAGTCGAGCGTGTTGACCGCCAGCGCCAGAGGCGGCACGGCGAGGGTGTAATGCAGAGGCGTCGGGATTGGATTGCTGAACAGCAGAACGCCGGCGGACGCGGCCGCGAGAGCCACATGCCGGCTCTTCAGCAAAGCCGGCAGGCGCCCGTCAGCCTTGAGCAGGCAGATCGCCGCGGACAACAGGATCGAGGCGATATGCACGTCGGTGCGCCAGTAGGTGGTCTCGTAGCCCATGCCGAGAATCCCGTAGGAAATGGCGCCGTTGGCCATTGCCAACAGCGCCAGCACGACCAGCAGCCGCACGACGTTCGCCCTTCCGGTCACCACCACGCTGATCAACGCGAGCAGGACATAGGAATGCTCCTCGACACAGAGCGACCAGATATGGTCGAGCGCGCCGGCGCGGTTGATGAAGATGCCGGCATAATTATAGGTGAAGGTCAGCGCTGTCAGTGCCGCCTTCCACTTGAAGGCGATAAAGGTGCCGGCAAGCCCGGTTATGGCGGCAATCACGAACACCAGCAGCGCGGGATAGATGCGCGAGAAACGGCGCTTGAAGAATTTCTTCAGCGGAAAGCGCTCGATGAACAGGATCTCGCCCATCAGCCGGCCGCTGAGCACGAAGAAGAACTCGACGCCGAGGACGCCGAGATTGATTCCCGGGACCGGAAAGAAATGGCCTATCAGCACAAGCGCGATCGACAGGCCGCGCCAGCCGTCGAGATAGGCAAGTCTTGCCCTGGCTTCACTGTCGGATGCGGCCCGCGGCAGAACGACGGATGCTGCGGAGATGTCGGACATACCGTGCCTTCGCGACTCGAGGTCCGTATGCGCAGCGTCGCCCGCGTCCCGGACCATTTGGTATTCCCGCCGCATTTATTTTGCAGTGCGGGATAACTTTGTGCAAGTGCGAAGCCGCGGTTTGACCGGCTTTCTGGTCAAACCTTTGTTATGGCAAAGAAAAACGGGCCGAGGCGGCCCCTTCTTTGATCCACGGCATCGCCGCTCAGGCGTTGGCCGTGGCCACGGCGCGCTTGGCCATCACCGCGATCAGATTGGCGCGGTAGTCGGCGGAGGCATAGATATCGCTCATCAGCCCCTTTGCCGGCACTTTGAGGCCGCCGAGCGCAGCGGCATCGAAATTCTTCGCCAGCGCCGCCTCTATTTCCTTGGAGCGGAAAACGCCGTCCTCGCCTGCGCCGGTCACCGCCGCCCTCACCCCGTCCTTGCCCTTGGTCACGAACACGCCGACGATGGCGTAACGCGAAGCCGGGTTGCGGAATTTCTGGTAGGCCGCCTTGGCCGGAGCGGTGAAGCTCACCGCGGTGACGATCTCGCCTTCCTTCAGCGCCGTCTCGAACAGGCCCTTGAAGAATTTATCCGCCGCGATCTCGCGCTTGTTCGTGATGATCGTCGCGCCCAGCGCCAGCAGTGCAGCCGGATAGTCGGCCGCCGGATCGTTGTTGGCGATCGAGCCGCCGATCGTGCCCTTGTGGCGCACGGCCGGATCGCCGATCAGCGATGCCATATGCGCAAGCGCCGGGCAGGCCTTCTTCAGCTTCTCGTCGGTGGAGACGTCGTAATGCGTCGTCGCGGCGCCGATGGTGACCGTCTTGCCGGACACCTTGACGCCTTGCAGCTCCTTCAGCCGCGAGACATCGACGAGGTCCGAAGGCGCAGCGAGCCGCGTCTTCATCGCCGGGATCAGCGTCATGCCGCCGGAGAGCAGCTTGGCGTCGCCGTTCTTCAGCAGCTTGGCGGCGTCGGCGACGGAGGAAGCGCGATGGTAATTGACGGAATACATGTCATTTTCTCCCTTCAGGAGAAAGCGAGTAGGGGGAGTAGTGGGTAGCGAATAGAATTGCTCCACCCGCACCGTTCTCCGTCCCTATTCGCTACTCCCTATTCGCTATTCGCTTTTCAATGCTTGTTGGCGTGGATCGCCGCCCACACCGTCGCGGGCGACGCCGGCATGGGAATGTCGACGACGCCGAGCGCATCGGTGATGGCGTTGATGACCGCCGGCGGCGAACCGATGGCGCCGGCCTCGCCGCAGCCTTTGACGCCGAGCGGATTGCCCGGGCATGGGGTGTTCGAGGTCGAGACCTTGAAGGACGGCAGATCGCCCGCGCGCGGCATGGTATAATCCATGTAGCTCGCCGTCAGCAGTTGCCCGTTGCGGTCGTAATGCGCGCCTTCCAGCAGCGCCTGGCCGACGCCTTGGGCGATGCCGCCGTGCACCTGCCCTTCGACGATCATCGGATTGATGATGTTGCCGAAATCGTCGGCCGCGACGAACTGGATGATTTCCGTCAGCCCGGTCTCCGGGTCGATCTCGACCTCGCAGATGTAGCAGCCGGCCGGGAAGGTGAAGTTGGACGGATCGTAGAAGGCCGTCTCCTTCAAGCCCGGCTCCATGCCGGCGGGCAAATTGTGGGCGGTATAGGAGGCAAGCGCGACCTGGAACCAGGGCAGGCTCTTGTCGGTGCCCGCGACCTTGACCTCTCCATTCTCGATGACGATATCGCCCTCGTCCGCTTCGAGCAGGTGCGCGGCGATCTTCTTGGCCTTGGCCTCGACCTTGTCGAGCGCCTTGACGATGGCCGACATGCCGACGGCGCCGGAACGCGAACCGTAAGTGCCCATGCCCATCTGCACCTTGTCGGTGTCGCCATGCACGATCGAGACGGAGTCGATCGGCACGCCGAAGCGCTGGGTGACCAGTTGCGCAAAGGTCGTCTCATGGCCCTGGCCATGGCTGTGCGAGCCGGTAAGCACCTCGATCGTGCCGACGGCATTGACGCGCACCTCCGCCGATTCCCAAAGACCGACGCCGGCGCCGAGCGAGCCGACCGCCGATGACGGCGCCAGCCCGCAGGCCTCGATGTAGCAGCTCATGCCGATGCCGCGCAGCTTGCCCTGCTTGGCGGCCTCGGCCTTGCGCCTGGCGAAACCGGCATAGTCGGCCGCCTTCATCGCGGCGTCGAGCGATGCGTTATAGTCGCCCGCGTCATAGGTCATGATCACCGGCGTCTGATGCGGGAAGGACGTGATGAAGTTGCGGCGTCTGAGTTCCGCCGGCGACACGCCGAGTTCGCGCGCCGCGGTCTCCATCATCCGCTCGAGCACGTAGGTGGCCTCCGGCCGCCCTGC
The DNA here is from genome assembly GCA_000824805.1 of Mesorhizobium sp. SOD10. GTDB lineage: Bacteria > Pseudomonadota > Alphaproteobacteria > Rhizobiales > Rhizobiaceae > Mesorhizobium. Next base: position 172,168 of record CCNA01000060.1, on the reverse strand, counting down.
GCCGCGATAGGCATCGACGGGCGCGGTGTTGGTGTAGACGGCGCGCACATTGGCGTGGATCGCCGGGATATCATACTGGCCCGACAGGAGCGTCGCGTAGAGATAGGTCGGCACGCAGGACGAGAACAGCGACATATAGGCGCCGAGATTGGCTATTGTGTCGACCTTGAGGCCGGTGATGCGGTTGTCCTTGTCGAAGGCCATCTCCACTGTCGAGACATGGTCGCGGCCATGTGCATCCGACAGGAAGCTTTCGGTGCGGTCGGCGACCCATTTGACCGGCACGCCGATCTTCTTCGAGGCCCACAGGCAGACGATCTCTTCCGGATAGATGTAGATCTTGGAGCCGAAGCCGCCGCCGACATCCGGCGCGATGACGCGCAGCTTGTTTTCCGGCGCGACATTGTAGAAGGCGCTCATCACCAGCCGCGCGACATGCGGGTTCTGCGACGTCGTCCAGCAGGTATAGTGGTCCTCGGCCTTGTCGTAATGGCCGAGAGCCGCGCGCGGCTCCATCGCATTCGGGACCAGCCGGTTGTTGACGATCTTCATGCGCGTGACATGGGCCGCCGACTTGATCGCCGCGTCGGTCGCCTTGGCGTCGCCGAGCTCCCAATCGAAGATCAGATTGTTTTCTGCCTCTGCATGGATCTGCGGCGCGCCGGGTTGGATTGCCTTCGTGGCATCGACCACGGCCTTCAGTTCCTTGTAGGTGATCTCGACCGCTTCCGCCGCGTCGCGCGCCTGGCCCTTGGTGTCGGCGACCACGATGACGACCGCGTCGCCGACATAGCGCACCTTATCGACGGCCAAAGGCGACCACGCGCCCATCTTCATCGGCGTTCCGTCCTTGGAGTGGATCATCCAGCCGCAGATCAGATTGCCGATGCCGTCGGCCTTGAGCTCCTTGCCCGTGAGCACGCCGACGACGCCCGGCATCGCTTGCGCCTTTTTCACATCGATCTTCTTGATCTGCGCATGCGCGTGCGGACTGCGCACGAATACGGCGTGCTTCATGCCGGGCACCACCATGTCGTCGACATAGCGGCCGCCGCCGGTGATGAACCTCTTGTCTTCCTTGCGCGCCACGCGGGCGCCGACGCCTTCGATACCCATGGGAAATTCCTCCGGAATTTTAGGGGAGTAGGGCAGTAGGGGAGTAAGGCAGTAGGGAAATCGGTGTGTCCTTCACCTACTCCCTTACTGCCTTACTCCCCTATTCCCTTAAGCTGCCTGCTTCGCCTTACCCTTGGCGCCCTTCGCCATCGTCTCCGATGCGGCGAGGATCGCCTTCACGATGTTGTGGTAGCCCGTGCAGCGGCAGATGTTGCCTTCGAGCTCGGCGCGCACCATTGCCTCGTCCAGGCCCTCCGGATGGCGCGCGATCATGTCGGTCGCCGTCATGATCATACCCGGCGTGCAGAAGCCGCATTGCAGCCCGTGATGCTCCTTGAACGAGGCCTGTACCGGATGCAGCTCTGCACCGTCCGCCAGTCCCTCGATGGTGACGATGGTCGAGCCGGAGGCCTGCGCGGCGAGCATCGTGCAGGACTTCACCGCCTTGCCGTCGACATGCACGACACAGGCGCCGCATTGCGACGTATCGCAACCCACATGCGTTCCGGTGAGACCAAGGTGCTCCCGCAGGAAATGCACCAGAAGCGTTCGGTCCTCGGCGCTCCCGCTGACCCGCCTCCCATTCACAGTGAACGACACGTCCGACATGCAACCTCCCTGGGTATCAACCTTGGTCATTGCCGAATGCCGCGCTTGTGCTTCGGCAGTGGGTTCGCGCACCGTACAATGCGCAAAACAGCGCTGCCAGCGGCGGTTGCATTGTACTTTCGGTCATAGCAAAGGCATCACGCGCCCCAGCGACCGGCCCATTGCCAAAACCGGGATTGAAGGCAAAGATGCTTTCGACGCGCTCGTGCCCGATATAAAAGACACGCATAAGCCAGCGTTGGAGGAAATTGCGGAGGAGGCAGCTGGCCAGTTCGAGCACACGCTATGCATCGGGCCTTTCGGCGCTCACCACGGATGAGCCCGACCCAAATGCCTTTGCCCGGGCCATCGCGGCCGAAGCGGCGATCGTCGATGCCGGCTTCGCGCTTCTGTTCTTCTCCCAAAGCCTGGTCAACGCGGCGGCGCTCGCACAGGCGCTGAAGGTCCACGCGCCATCGCTCGCCTATGCCGGCTGCTCGACCGCTGGCGAAATCACGCCGCAGGGATTGGAGGAAGGACATGCTATTGCCCTGCTTTTGCCGTCGGCGTCGTTTTCGACCGTCAGCACCACGGTCGAAAACCTCTCCTCCTCCGGCATGGACGGAATCACCGGCAAGGTCGTGGAACTGCGGCGCCTGCTGCAATCCCGCGCCGGCCGGGAGCGGGCGAAGAGCGTCTTTGCCCTCTGCTTTATCGACGGGCTTTCCTATGCCGAGGAAGCGGTGACCTCGGCCATCCACTGGGGGCTGGATGACATCCCGCTGATCGGCGGCTCGGCGGGCGACGACCTGAAATTCGAGACGACCAGCCTGATCTCGAACGGCAAGGTCACGTCCGACAGCGCCATCATCGTGCTGGTCGCGACCGAGATCCCTTTCCACGTCTTCAAGACCGACAATTTCATTCCGACCGACGAGAAGCTGGTGGTGACGGCGTCCGACCCGGACCATCGCATCGTGCGCGAATTCAACGCCACCAATGCGGCCGAGGAGTATGCAGCCTCCGTTGGCATCCTGCCGCAGACGTTGACGCCGCTGAGTTTTGCCTCGCACCCCGTCGTGGTGAAGGTCGGCGGCGAATATTATTGCCGCTCGATCCAGCGCATGCACGCCGACGGCTCACTGTCCTTCTTCTGCGCCATCGACGACGGCGTGGTGCTTTCCATCGCCCAGCCGAAGAACATGGTGGAGGCGACGCGTACCGCGCTCCAGGATGTCGAGCACAAGCTCGGCGGCATCGACATGATCCTCGGCTTCGACTGCGTGCTGCGCCGTCTCGACGCGCGCAACCGCCAGGTTTTTCGCGACATTTCCGAGCTGTACCGGACCAACAAGATCATCGGTTTCGGCACCTATGGCGAACAGTATCGCTCGATGCATCTCAACCAGACCTTTACCGGCATCGCCTTCGGCGAGCGCCAGGCAGCCGAGTGAACGAGATGCCGCTTCGCGACATCGACGATCTTGAAAGGCTGAAGAAGATCAACGCGGCCCTCGTCAGCCGCGTCGAGCGCTCGATGGACCAGCAGGGCAACGCCTTCTCGCTGTTCCAGACCGCCATTTCGTTGGAAAACCGGGTGCGCAACCGCACCGAGGAATTGCACGCCACGCTGCGCAGGCTCGAACAATCGAACATCGACCTCGTCGCCGCCAAGGAAACGGCCGAACTGGCGAATCTCTCCAAGACCAGGTTCCTCGCCGCCGCCAGCCACGACGTGCTGCAGCCGCTCAACGCCGCGCATCTGTCGGTCTCGGCGCTGGCCGAGGTTCAGACCAGCGAAGAAGGCCGCAAGCTTGTGCGCCAGGTCGAGCGCTCGCTGGAGACGATGGAGGACCTCTTGCGCACCCTGCTCGACATCTCCAAGCTCGACGCTGGCGTGGTGCAGCCTGAAATCGGCGACGTCAGCCTGGAGACGTTGTTTTCCTCGCTGCGCTCGGACTTTTTGCCCGAGGCGGAAAAGAAAGGCCTGTCGCTGAAATTCCGCCCGGTCAATGTCGTCGTGCGGACCGACCGCACGCTGCTCAGACGCATCCTGCAGAACATCCTCTCTAACGCCCTGCGCTATACCCGTTCCGGCGGCGTGCTGGTCGGCACCAGGCACCGCGGCGATACCATCCGCATCGACGTCGCCGACACCGGCTGCGGTATTGCCGAGGACCAGCGCGAGGCGGTGTTCGAGGAGTTCCACCGCGGCACCGCTACGCTTGCCGATGCAGGGCTCGCCGGCGGCCTTGGCCTCGGCCTTGCCATCGTGCGCCGCATGGCCGCCGCGCTCGGCCACCCGGTGACCTTTTCCTCGAAGGTCGGGCGCGGCACCATCTTCCACATCGACGTGCCGGTCGGCATGGCAGCCGAACCGGTGGCGGCCGTCGCCGATATGGACCGCCCGCGCGGCTACGGCCTGTTCGGCACCAAGGTGCTTTTGGTCGAAAACGACCTCGACGTGCTCTCCGCCATGACCTCGCTGCTCGAGCGCTGGCAATGCCAGGTGCGCGCCGCCACCTCCACCGACGATACGCTCGACCTACTCGGCGACACCGACTGGGTTCCCGACATCGTCATCGCCGACCAGCATCTCGATGGCGGCGACCTCGGCACCTCGACAATCGCCGAAGTGCGCGACTATCTCGGCCGGCCCGTGCCGGCGCTGATCGTCACCGCCGACGGCTCCGAGCTCGTCGCCAAGGCCGCCCGCGCCGCCGGTATAGAGCTGATGCGAAAACCGCTGAAACCGGCGCAGCTACGCGCGCTGCTGGCACATTTGTTGGCTTAGAGCGCTTGATCGTCTCACCGGAGCGCTCTATCCCTTTGTTTTTACTCAATCTTGGCCTCCGGGCGTCGACTATGGAGACTTCAAGCCTGCCACGCCAAGCGGCGCCAAGACATTCCGATCCGATCAGAGGGATAAGTGGAGAGATCCAACGTATAGATTGGATTATGACCCATCTACAGGGAAATTGAAGGATGGCACCAATCAGAGCAAACCTGAAAACAGTGACGGATCGTCCGGCAATCCTTCAAATGCAACGGAACCGCAATGATTGTTGAATTCTACGGGATCACGTTTGATGCGCCTGATGGATGGCAAGATATAACCGCAAGCCTTCCAGATGGGTCGCCACCAACCATATCTAAGGCATCCGGTGCCAGCGCCATCCAATTTTCCATTGCAAAATATCGCGGTGGTAAAAGACCAAACATAACCTTGGATCACCTTAAGTCATTTACAATTGAATTCTGCCAAAAAAATTCCATATGTATTGAAAATATTTTTACCGTGGGTAAAAATGGAATGATTCATGCAGGCGCTTCGCCAGAAGCAGTCGACAAATTGCTAGAGGCATGGTATATATCAAACGGCAATGACATTGTCTTTGTAACTTATGTGGGCATAAGCGATGACGAAAATATATTGGCCGACGAACTCAGTGAGGCCAGAGAGATAATATCATCGATATCATTTTGACCATAGTGGGCGGAAACTATCTTCAGGACATCCAACTATGGTGACAGAATTACGGTGACAGTGCAATTTTCGTGCTCTTTGTTGCTATCTGAAGACTGAGCACAAACCTCAAAACCCCGCCTGATCCCGAAACAGCTCCGCATTGTCCAGCTTCGACACCTCGATCACCGCCTGGGTGCGGCTGTACACATTGAGCTTCCGCAAAATCTCCGAGACATGCGCTTTTACGGTGGTCTCGCCCACCTGCAGCTCATAGGCGATCTGCTTGTTCAGCATGCCCTGGCGCAGCATCTGCAGGACCCTGAGCTGCTGCGGCGTCAGCCTCGCCAGGCGCTGCACCATGTCGGCGCGGTCGGTGCTGTCGGGATCCGGCCGCTGGCCCTCGTAATTTTCCGGCACATAGACGGCGCCGTCCATCACCGAGCGGATGGCTGCGGCGAGGTCGCTCTTCCTGGCCGATTTCGGGATGAAGCCGGCCGCGCCATAGGACAGCGCTTCGGAGATGATCTTCGGTTCCTCATAACCCGAAACGATCACCACCGGCAGCCGCGGATAGCGGGTCCTCAGCTGCAACAGCCCCTCGAAGCCATGCACGTCGGGCATGCTCAGATCGAGCAGCGCGAGGTCGAACGGCTTGGCGTCGGCAAGAAGTTCGATCGCTTCCGTGATCGAGCGCGCCTCGACCGTGTCGACGTCCGGATAGGCCATCTGCACCGCGCTGTGCAGCGCCTCGCGAAACAGCGGGTGGTCGTCGATGATCAGGAAGCGGGCGCGATCGCTGGTGGAGCTCATTGCATGGGTTCAGGCATCGGTTCGGTCTCGGCGCCACAGGATAGTCCCGTGACCATGGCCAGATTATTGGCAAATAGTATACGCCCAAAGGCCAGCGCATTGTCACTGAAAAGACAGGCCAATGTGGGGACCTCGAGCCTTGCCCGCCCGGCAAAATCGGCGGAAGGTGGGCACGATTCACGTCAACACAGAGAAAAACCATGCCAGAGTTCGTCCTCCCGCTGCCGCCGGTCGCCTCGGTTGCCGTCGCAGGCTCGGCGGAGCGGTTTGCCGTGCGCCGCATCTTCTGCGTCGGCCGCAACTATGCGGCGCATGCGCGCGAGCTCGGCAATGACGAGCGCGACCCGCCCTTTTTCTTCACCAAGCCCGCCGATGCGGTGGTCGACAGCGGCGCCGAGATCCCCTACCCGCCGCTGACCTCGAACCTGCACCACGAGATCGAGCTGGTCGTCGCCATCGGCAAGGGAGGCCTGCATGTGCCCCGCGCGGATGCGCTCGCCCATGTCTGGGGCTATGGCGTCGGCGTCGACCTGACTCGTCGTGACCTGCAGGATCAGGCGAAGAAGGCGGCGCGTCCCTGGGATTGGTCTAAAGCGTTCGACCAGTCCGCGCCCTGCGGCCCGCTGGTCCCGGCCGCGAAATCAGGACATCCGGAGAAAGGCCGCATCTGGCTTGCCGTCAACGGCGCGGTGAAACAGGACGGCGACCTTGCCGAGCTGATCTGGCCAGTCGCCGACATCGTCTCGATCTGCAGCGAGGCGGTCGAGCTTCGGCCCGGCGACCTGATCTTCACCGGCACGCCGGCTGGCGTCGGTGCGGTCCAGGCCGGCGACAGGATCACCGGTGGCGTCGACGGCATCGGCGAAATCGAGGTGACCATCGGGCAGCCGAGGCGATGAGCGAACTCGTCCTCCACAACTACTACCGCTCCTCCACCTCCTACCGGGTGCGGATCGCTCTGGCGATGAAGGGGCTGGACTATACCTATGTGCCGCATCATCTGCGCCACGGCGAGCATCTGGAGCCCGCCTATCTCGCGGTCAATCCGCAAGGTCTGGTGCCCGCGCTGGTGCTGGACGACGGCAGGCTTTTGACGCAGTCGCTGGCGATCATCGAATATCTCGACGAGATTGAGCCCGAGCCACCGCTGCTGCCGAAGGACGCGCTCGGCCGGGCTCGCGTCAGGATGCTGGCGCAGATGATTGCCTGCGACATCCACCCCGTGAACAATCTGCGCGTGCTGACCTCGCTGCGCACCTTGTTCGGCGCCGGTGACCAGGACGTCGTCAACTGGTTCCGGCATTGGGTGAACGAAGGTTTCCAGCCGCTTGAAAAGATTCTCGCCTCCTCGCCCGAGACCGGAACCTTCTGCCACGGCGAAGTACCTGGCCTCGCCGATATCTGCCTCGCCGCGCAGGTCACCAACAACGCTCGCTTCGGCGTCGACATGGCGCCCTATCCGGTGATTGCGCGCATCAACGCCGCCTGCATGGCGCTGCCGGCGTTCCAAAAAGCTGCGCCGCAGAACCAGATCGATGCCGAGTAGCCTGGCTTAACCGGCGCACCTTGGCGTCAGCGCTCGGAATGCAAGCGCCATCGCTGGCAGAATCGATTTCCGGTCGACCGCCAGCGGAATCGGCTATTGTCACCTCAAAACATGGGACTTTGCCGATGAAAGCCGTCGTCTTCGAGAAATTCGGCGAGACGCCGACCATCCAGACCGTACCCGATCCGAAGCCGGCCGCCGATGGTGTCGTCATCAAGGTCGAGGCTACAGGACTTTGCCGCAGCGACTGGCACGGCTGGATGGGTCATGACGACGGCATCACACTGCCGCACGTCCCCGGACATGAGCTGGCCGGCATCGTCGTCGCCGCCGGCAAGCAGGTCAGCCGCTGGAAGGCCGGCGATCGCGTCACGGTTCCCTTCGCCGTCGGCTGCGGCCGCTGCTTCGAATGCAATTCGGGCAATCACCAGGTCTGCGAGCACCAGACGCAGCCGGGTTTCACCGGCTGGGGCTCCTTCGCTGAATATGTCGGCATCGAGCATGCCGACACCAACCTCGTGCGCCTGCCCGAGGAAATGGAATTCGCTACCGCCGCCAGCCTAGGCTGCCGCTTCGTCACCTCCTTTCGCGCCATCGTCGACCAGGGCCGGGTAACGCCCGGCGAATGGGTGGCGGTGCATGGCTGCGGCGGCGTCGGCCTGTCGGCGATCATGATCGCCAGCGCCATGGGCGCCAATGTGATTGCCATCGACCTCACCGATGAGAAGCTGGAATTCGCCAGGAAAATCGGTGCGGTGGCGACGATCAACGCCTCGACGACGCCGAATGTCGTCAAGGCGGTCAAGCAGATCACCAATGGCGGGGCGCATATGTCGATGGACGCGCTCGGACATCCGACCACGTCCTTCAACTCGATCTCGAACCTGCGCCGGCGCGGCCGCCATGTTCAGGTCGGGCTGATGCTGGGCGAGCATGCCCGCCCGCAGGTGCCGATGGACAAAGTGATCGCCTTCGAGCTCGAAATCCTCGGCAGCCACGGCATGCAGGCCTACCGCTACTCCGCGATGATGGAGATGATCCGCACCGGCAAGCTCAAGCCCGAACTGCTGGTGGGCAAAAGGATCAGCCTCGAAGAAGCGCCCGCCGCCCTGATGGCAATGGGCGGCTTCGAGGGCATCGGTATCGGGGTAGTGACGAAGTTTCAATAGGCGGCGCCTACCGCGCGAACTTCTTCGCCCCGAACACGCAGGCCACCACGCCCAGTGTGACGACCACCATCATCGGGCTCACCTGCTCGTGCAGCAGGCTCGCCGCGAGCGCGAGGCCGAAGAAAGGCTGCAGCAGCTGCAACTGCCCCACGGCGGCGATGCCGCCTTGCGCGAGGCCGCGATACCAGAAGACGAAGCCGATCAGCATGCTGAACAGCGAGACATAGGCAAGACCAATCCAGGCGCTCGAACCGATGGCCGCGAAAGATGGCGGCAGCGTCGCGAAGCTCAACGCCAGCATGACCGGCAGCGACAGCGACAGCGCCCAGCAGATCACCTGCCAGCCACCGAGCTTGCGCGACAGCTTGGCGCCTTCGGCGTAGCCCAGCCCGCAGACGATGATGGCGCCGAGCATCAGGCCGTCGCCGACCGGCGAGGCGGTCACGCCTTGCGCTAGGGCAAAGCCAGCGACCAGAGCGCTTCCCAGGCACGAGAACAACCAGAAGGCCGGACGGGGGCGGTCGCCGCCGCGCAGCACGCCGAAGATAGCGGTCGCCAGCGGCAGCAGGCCGACGAAGATGATGGAATGCGCCGAGGTGACATGCTTCAGCGCCAGCGCCGTCAGCAACGGGAAGCCGACCACGACCCCCAGCGCAACGACCACGAGCGAGATCAGGTCGCTGCGCTCCGGACGCTTTTCGCGGAACAGCAGCAGCATCGCAATCCCGAGCAGACCGGCGATCGCCGCCCTGGCCGCCGTCAGGAAGGTCGGGTCGAAATCCATCACCGCCACCCGGGTTGCCGGCAGCGACCCGCTGAAGATCAGCACCCCGATGAAGCCGCTGAGCCAGCCGTCGAAACTCTTTTCCATAATCTGCTCCGTTTGCGCTTCCGTACGAGGCAGGTCATGGCGTTACCAGAGACAATGGGGTACAATTCTACAAAACTGTAATGGTCCACAGGGAAGTACAGATGGACGTATCGGGCCCAAATGCCAGTGGTGGCGCCACCCTCGTAGAAACCGTCATGGCGGCAATCCGCCAGCGCATCGCCGCGCGCACGCTGACGCCTGGAGCCCGCCTGCCGTCGATACGGGCCATGGCCAAATCCATGCAGGTTTCGAAATCGACCGTGGTCGAGGCCTATGAGCGCCTCGCGGCGGAAGGCACGATCCGTTCGCGCCCGGGCTCGGGTTTCTACGCCGCCGGCCAGCTTGCGCCATTGTCGCTGGCCGAGATCGGCCCTCGGCTCGACCGCGCCGTCGACCCGCTCTGGGTGTCGCGGCAATCGCTCGAGGCCGGCGAGGAGATGCTGAAGCCCGGCTGCGGTTGGCTGCCGGCTTCCTGGATGCCGCAGGCAGCCTTGCGCCGGGCGCTGCGCACCGCGGCCCGCGCCGACGATGTCGCGCTTGCCGATTACGGCACGCCGCTCGGCCTGCCGCCGCTGCGCCAATTGCTGGCGCGGCGCATGGCCGAGCATGGCGTCGAGGTCTCGCCGGACCAGATCATGCTGACCGATTGCGGCACCCAGGCCATCGACCTTCTGTGCCGCTTCCTGATCGAGCCCGGAGATGCGGTGCTGGTCGACGACCCCTGCTATTTCAACTTCCATGCGCTGTTGCGCGCCCATCAGGCCAAGGTGGTGGGCGTGCCTTACACGCCTTCGGGGCCGGACATCGAGCTCTTCGCCGCAGCACTCGCCGAGCACCGGCCGCGCCTCTACATCACCAATTCCGGCATCCACAACCCGACCGGCGCGATCCTGTCACCGGTCACCGCGCACCGGCTGCTCAAGCTCGCCGACCAGGCGGACCTCACCATCGTCGAGGACGATATCTTCGCCGACTTCGAACACAGCCCTGCCCCGAGGCTCGCGGCCTTTGACGGGCTGCAGCGCGTCGTCCAGATCGGTTCCTTCTCGAAGACGCTGTCGGCCTCGGTACGCTGCGGCTTCATCGCGGCACCAGCCGACTGGATGGAAGGCCTGACCGACCTCAAGATCGCCACGACATTCGGCGGCGCGCGGCTGTCCGCCGAACTGGTGCTGACCCTGTTGAAGGACGGCAGCTACCGCAAGCATGTCGAGCAGTTGCGCACTCGCCTGTCGCGCACCATGGCCGAGACCGCCGGCAGGCTGAAGGCGATGGGCATCACGCCCTGGATCGATCAGGCTGCCGGCATGTTCCTCTGGTGCCGCCTGCCCGACGGTATCGACGCAGCCGATGTCGCGCGCCATGCGCTGTCGGACAATGTCGTGCTGGCGCCCGGCAATGCGTTCAGCCTGTCGCACACCGCCGGCCGCTTCATGCGCTTCAACGTGGCCCAGTGCGCCGACGAACGTATTTTCAAGGTGCTTGAGAGTGCAGTGGCGGCATCGCGCCGGAAAGGCGCATCGCAGGCCGGCCTCACCTGAATGTCGGCAGACCTTAAGCCCCTGCCCGCTTGCGGCGCTCATACATCATCACCAGCGTTTCGGCTGTCAGCGCCGGCTTCTGCTCGCCTTCGATCTCGACCGTGTTGGCCGCCTTCATCAGATACTGGCCGGGGCCGAGATCCTCCATGGAAAGCAGCGTGGTGCGAAGCCTTATGCGCGCGCCGGCCTTGACCGGCGCCAGGAAGCGCACCTTGTCGAAGCCGTAATTGAAGGCGGCCTGCGTGTTTTCCGGCACGATGCCCATCTCCAGCGCAAGAGCGCCGATGATCGACAAGGTCAGGTAGCCATGCGCGATCGTGGTGCGGAACGGGCTCTGCCGTTTCGCCCTTTCGGGATCGACATGGATCCACTGATGGTCGCCCGTGCACTCGGCGAATTGGTCGATGCGGTGCTGGTCGACGGTCGTCCAGTCGGACACGCCGAGTTCCTGGCCGGACATCGTGCGCAGCTGTTCGAAGGTCGGCGGCATTCTCGGCCGTGTTTCCGTCATTCCGGCTTTCCCATCAGTTTGCTGTCTCCCGACCATGAAGCGGCGGCCTCTGTCAATTCGCCGCCCCGCGATTTTCGCGGGTAGAGTTGATGCTTTTAGGGCAGGCCGAGAATGCTCAGGCGCCCGCGCCGGTTGCATCGCATGTCGGTCGATGATGGGCTCGAAACCGCCAGGTAAGCCTATTTCTTTTCGTAGCCGGCGCGGATTTCCGCCATCGCGTCCCTGATCCGGTCACGCAGGATCTCAATCGATTCGGTGCTGGATTTGCGCACAAGGTCAGCCACTTCGCTGGCATTCTTCAGCGTCGTCTCGAACGATCTGCGGGCAAATTCCGCCTGCTTGGTCATCAGCTCCTGCGGATTGCCGGGCGTCTGGTAGGCCTGCGCCATCCGCGTGATCTCATGCAGGGCATTCTGCACCATCTCATGCTGCCTCGCCAGCACCGAGGAGGCGCCGGCCGCGCTTGCCCTCGCCGACTTTTCCAGCGCTTCGAGGTTCTTGCGATGGTGATTCAGGATCGCCTGGACGTCGACATTCGGCAGCTTAAGGTCGCGGCCGAACCTGCTGAACATGTCGAGGAACGAGTCCGATTCCGGTTGCTTTGCCATGCTCTGCCTCCCGGTTGCTGCGCTCCAGGGAGAATAGTGTGCGCCAGGCCAGCGTCAATTGACGAGAAACAGCCGCTCCGCCGTATAAAGCGCCAGGCCGGCGAGCCCGCCGATGATCATGCCGTTGAAACGGATATATTGCAGGTCCCTGCCGATATTCGTCTCGATGAGCCGCGTCAGCTGCGCCAGGTCCCAGCGCTTCACCTGGTCGGCGATGAATGTCGACACGCCGCTCTTCTGGCTTTCCACGAACGAGGACAGCGCCACGACAAAGCCCTGGTTCATGTCGGCCCTGATCTGGGCGTCGTCGGCCAGATGCCTGCCGACCTCGACGAACATGTTGGCGAGATGCTCACGGATCGTCGAATTCTGCGCATTGGCGTCCTGCTCGATGAACAGGCGCAGGCTCGTCCAGGCATCGCCGGCCAGCGCTTTGATCTCCGGACGACCGAGGAAATCGCGCTTCAGCTTCTCGGCACGCCTTGCATATTGCTTCGAGGTCCTGAGCCGCTCGATGAAAGCGAGCGCGAAATGGTCGAACTCGGAGCGCATCGGATGATCGGGATCGGCCCGCACCTCATCGAGCAGCGAACCCGCGGAAGCGACGATCTTCTTCAGGAGATAGGCATCGGCGCGAAACAGGTTGAAGAGCGACGGCAACTCCTCGCGGATCTTTTCCCGCATCGTCGCCAGCGCCTGCTCGTCGTTGAGGAAACGTCCCACGACCCTGGTGAACTCGTCGAACAGCTTCTGGTGCCGGCGGTCGTCGGTCAGCGCCGACAAAAGATCCGCCGCAAGCGGCGCCAGCGGCACTTTGTCGATCTGCTCCAGCATGCGGCTGGTGACGAAGTCGCGCAGGCCGGATTGCTCCACCGCGGTCAGTGTCTGCGGCACCAGCCGGGCGACGAATCGCGACAGGTCGGCGGCGCGCTCGGCATCGGCCAGCCAGTCGGCGACCAGAGCGGCGAAGTCGACCTCGGCGAGCTTTGCGCGCACCGGCTCCGGCGCCAGGAAATTGGCCTCGATGAAGCGGCCGAGATTGTCGGCGATGCGGTGCTGATTCTCCGGAATGATCGCGGTGTGCGGGATCGGCAGTCCGAGCGGCCGCCTGAACAGCGCCACCACGGCATACCAGTCGGCGATGCCGCCGATGGTCGCCGCCTCGGCGAAGGCGGCGACGAAGCCGAGCCACGGGTAGCTGCCCTCGAAGGATTTGGCGAGCGCAAAGACGAGAACGCATAGCGCAAGCGCCGCGGCGGCGATGAATTTGGTCCGCCGCAATGCCGCGAGCTTCGCCTGCGCGTCGGCGTCGAATCGAACCGGCGCGAGGGCCGGAGCTGATTGTGACATGGAAAAGCCGTTTCCTGTTTGCACCCGCCTCTATCTAGTGGCTGCGCCGCCAAAACGCTTGCTCGAAGCTTGGGAGGCATCCCGGGCCGCCATACGCACCGGCACGCACAAAAAGTTGACACGATTGTTCAGCTATATACCGCTCCAGTCTGGAATTGTTCCAAACTATGGGCCATATTCGGCTCAAGCTAATATTTCCATGAGGATACCATGCGGCTCACGCGCCAGACCAATTATGCGATGCGCATCCTGATGTATTGCGCCGCAAATACCGACAGGCTGAGCCGCATCCCCGAGATCGCCGCCGCCTATTCGGTATCCGAACTGTTCCTGTTCAAGATCCTGCAGCCGCTGGTCGAGGCCGGCCTTGTCGAGACCGTGCGCGGCAGGAATGGCGGCGTCAGGCTTGGCCGTCCGGCCGAGCAGATCAGCCTGTTCGATGTCGTGCGCGTCACCGAAGAGAGCTTCGCCATGGCGGAGTGCTTCGAAAATGATGCCGCCGAATGCCCGCTGGTCGACAGCTGCGCCCTGAATTCGGCGCTGCGCGAGGCGCTCAACGCCTTCTTCGCCGTGCTTTCCCGCTACACGATCGCCGATCTGATCGCGGCGCGGCCGAATGTGCGCAGCCTGCTCGGCATCGACCTGTTGGAACAGCGCGCTCCGGCGGCCTAGGCGGCCGATTGCGGCAGCACGAACGGCACGCTTCCCGCAGGCAATGTGCCGACCTTGAGCCGGCAGTCGAACACCTTTTCGATCAGCTCGTCCTTGAGCACGTCCGCCGGCGCGCCGGCTGCGGCCAGTTGGCCACGTGAAAGCACGAAAAGCCGGTCGGCATACATGGCCGTCAAGTTGAGGTCGTGCAGGATCGCCACGACGCCGCCGCCGCGCCGGGCGAAATCGCGCGCGATGTCCATGATGATGAGCTGGTGTTTCACATCAAGGCTGGAGACCGGCTCGTCGAGGAAGAGATAGCGCGGCCGCCCTTCGAGTACCGGCGCCCACACCTGGCAGAGCACGCGGGCAAGCTGCACGCGCTGCTGCTCACCGCCGGAAAGTTCCTGGTAGAAGCGACCGGCAAAGCCGTCGAGATCCACCCGCGCCAGCGCCCGCTCGGGCAGGCGCGCATCTTCGCCCGGCAGCACACCGGAGCGCCCACCGATCAGGCCGAGCCGCACGATCTCGCGCACTGTGAAGGGAAAGGCCAGCGTTGTGGCTTGCGGCAGTACCGCCCGCAGCGTGGCTGCCTCCACCGGCGTCATCGCCGACAGGTCGCGGCCGTTTAGCGTGACGGTCCCGGTATAGGCAAGCTCGCCGGTCAGCGCCTTGAGCAGCGTCGTCTTGCCGGACCCGTTCGGTCCAACGATGGCCGAAACCTCACCCGGCCGCGCCGCGAAATCGACATGCGACACGATGCGCTTGCCGCCGATCGCCACCGAGATGTCGTGCGCTTCGATCATCGCGACCTCACAAATCGATGACGCCGCGCTTGCGCAGCAGGATCCACAGGAAGAACGGCGCTCCGGCGACCGCCGTGACGATGCCGATCGGCAACTCGGCCGGCGCGACGATGGTGCGAGCGACCGCATCGGCGATGAGAAGCAGCGAGGCGCCGAGCAGGGCCGAGGCCGGCAGCAAATAGCGGTTGTCCGGTCCGATCGCGAGCCGCAGGACATGCGGCACGACGATGCCGATGAAGCCGATGCCGCCGCTGACAGCGACCGAAGCGCCGACCGCCGCCGACACGCCGACGATAGCCGTGTATTTCAGCCGCTGCACAGGTATGCCGAGATGACCGGCGGTCGCTTCGCCCAGCGCCAGCGCGTTGAGGCCGCGCGACAGGAACGGCATCGCCGACAGCGCCGCCACGATCACCGGCCCCGCGGTGCCGATCTTCGGCCATGTCGCGCCGGCAAGCGAGCCGAGCTGCCAGAATGTCAGGTCGCGCAGTTGCCGGTCGTCGGCCATGAAGATGAGGACGCCGGTGAGCGCCATGGCAAGCGCGCTGATGGCGATGCCGGCAAGCAGCATCGTGGCGACCGACGTCCGCCCCTGGCGCGTGGCGATGGCGTAGAGCAGCAACGTCACTGCCAGCCCGCCGGAGAATGCCGCGAGCGGCAGCGCGAGCGTGCCGAGCGCCAGCGTGACGGGCGCAAGCCATGTGGCGCCGAGCACGATGATCGTCACCGCGCCGAGGCTGGAGCCGGCCGAGACACCGATCAGGCCGGGATCGGCAAGCGGGTTGCGGAACAGGCCCTGCATCACTGCGCCGCAAACGGCGAGCGCCGCACCGATCAGCACGCCGAGCAGCACGCGCGGCATGCGGATGTCATAGACGATCAGCTGGTCGCGCGCCGCAAGCGCCGCGTCGGCCGGCAGCGCGCCCATGAACCAGTCGCGGATGACGCGGACGGCGGACGCGTCGGAAGCGCCCGCCGTCAGCGACAGGAACACGCTGAGCACGAGCGCCAGGCATAAAAGCGCGATGACGAATCTTGCGCGCGCCGAGCGGTCGCCATCGGCTGCCATCGCCCGGCTCGGCGCGCCTGCTATCGACTGTTCGGCCATCGCCGCTCAGTCCGCGACCTGGTTGCCATAGAGCTTGACCGCAAGATCGTGAATGGCTTCGGCGGTGCGCGGGCCGAAGCCGAGCAGATAGCCGCCCCACATGCTGATTATCTTGCGGTTCGTGCCCGCCGGCGTCGAAGCGACGGCAGGGTTGGCGAACAGCTCCTCTTCCGAGATCGGCGGTGCGCCCCCCTTCATCGTTAGGACGACATCCGGTTTGGCGCTGACGATCGCCTCGTCTGTCATCGACTTGTAGCCGGAGAAGCCTTCGACCGCGTTGACCGCACCGGCAAGCTTGATGATGCCGTCGGCCGCCGTGTCGCTGCCCGCGGCAAGAATCTTGCCGCCTTGCGTCGACAGCACGAACAGCACGCGCTTTCGCTCCTTGATGGCAGCCGTCTGCCTCTCGGCCGCCGTCAGCTTCGCGTCCGTCTCCGCCGCCAGCTTCTCGGCCTTGGCCTCGACCCCCAGCGCCTTGCCGACGATGCGGATTTTTTCGAGGATGCCCTCGTGATTGTAGTGGTCCGGCACCTCGATGAAAGCCACGCTCGACTTCTTCAGCACGTCGACCGCCTCTTTCGGGCCACTGCCATGCAGCGCCAGGATTCCGGTCGGATTGACCGACAGGACACCCTCCGGCGACAGCGCGCGCATATAACCGACATCCGGCAACTTCTGCGCTTCTTCCGGATAGGAGCTCGTCGAATCGCGGGCGACGAGACGCCCCTCCTCGCCGAGCGCATAGACGATCTCGGTGATCGAGCCGCCAATCGAGACAATTCGCGAAGCGTCCGAAAAGACGACTTTCCCTTCCTCGGCGCCGGCGGGCGGCGCCGCGAAAGCCAGCAAGACACCGAACATCGGCGCGAGCGCCGCGCGGAAACTGGGAACAAGGCGCATTGGGTCTTACCTTATGCAGCGGTCGGGCTGGGAATGCGGGGCAGGTTCTCGGCGAGAAAACGCCAGTCCTCGCGCTCGCTCTCACCTTCATGACGCTTGCCGAAGAACTGGATGATCATGCCGCCATTGGCGTCATAGGCCTCCAGCGAGGTGACATGGCCGTCCTTGGTGGGCTTGCGCACCGCCCAGACCTCATGGATGTGGTCGGTCCTCAGATGCAGATGGAAAGTCTCGTCGAGCACGTTGATCCACGGACCCATCGGCTTGACGGACTTGATCGGGCCGGAATGGATCTGGATGCAGCCGCGGTTGCCCACGAAGCACATGATCGGCATTTCGCCTGCCGCCGCGTGGTGGAACATGGCGCTCACCGCGTCATTGTCGAGCAGCCACGCATAGTCCTGGCCGACCATGCGCACCGCCTCGCGGCGGCTGAGCTTCAGCGTCTTCAGCATGCCGAAGAACTGATGCACGTCGGTGAGCCGGCTCCAGCGGTCGCGCAGATCGTTGATCGAGGCAACCGAACCCGGTGCCTCGCTCTCCCCTCCCGCCGCGCTTGGGAAGATCGCGACGGTCGGTTCCTGGTTCGACGATTCGAGACTGGCCACCAGTTTCTGGTAGGCATAGAGGTTGGATGCGGGCTTCAGATGCACCTTGTGCACCGCCTCGCCCGCCGCGTCGAAGAACTGCAGGCTGCGGCGGATCTCGCCGCCGTCGCGTTTTTCGACGGCAAAGCCATGCGCCCAGACTTTCGGGAAGATGCGCAGATCGATGTTTTCGCCAAGCACCATGGCATTGTGATTGCCGGTCACGACCTTGTCGTAGACGCCGATCTTCTCGTGCACGGCGCTTTCGTTGCGCGTCAGCGCCATCACTTCGCCAACCGCCTCGAGGCCGGTCAAAAGATCGTTGACGCGCGGCTCGACGCGGACAGCGCCGAAGCCGCAATGCGCGGCGACCAGTTCCGCTTCCGAGATGCCCAATTGCGCCGAGAGATCGCGCTCCCGCATTTTCGGATTTTCTTCCCGCGCCCGCCGGACTTCCTCCGGCGACGGCCTAACGCGCTGGTCCATGTCGCTCACCTCTAGCCTGATATTCGTCTGTCCCCCGCCGATCGCGGTCACTTGTTGAGGATCAGCTTGCCCTGGCGGGTGATCTTCAGGCGGTAAAGCGCGCCATGATGCTCGATGCCGATCTCGTGCTCGCCCTGGAACAGCGTGTTGCTGGAGAGCGTCCTCACCGCCAACGGCACCCGTTCGTAACGCATCTGCGTGTCTTCCGGACGGCGGACGCGATAGCGGAAATCATTGGGATTGTGCGTGTTCATCGGGTCGGTCCCTTTCCTCTGACGGCCACCTTGGCGCAGCCTCATAAATGCCGATTCAATTCTTGACTCGAATAATCATGTTTACTAGTCAGTGCATTACCGGACTAAATGAGTCAACATTTAAGACGCCGGACGTGATCAAAAATGCGAGCGAGCCACCGGCCAGCCAGCTACGAGCCTGAAAATCTGGAGTTGGGGCATGGGGTTGGTGACTTGGGGACGGACGGACCTGGCTGACGATGGGGCGGGTCTGGGCTTCCGATCGATTGCAAAGGCGATCGCCGCATTGATGGCCGGAGCGGCGGCGATCACGCTCAGCGCGCCCGCCGCGCAAGCGCAACAAGCCGCGCAGCCGGCGGCCGACCAGCAGCAGGCCGATCAGAAAAAGCAGGCTGACGAGAAGGCCGCGGCCGAAGGAACCCTGCTCGACAAGATCCTCGTCATCAGCCGCACCGGCGAAACGGCGATCCAGTCGCTGGCCTCGGCCAGCCATGTCGATCAGGAGCAGCTCGACCGCCGCATGGCGACCACGCCGAACGAAATGCTGCTCGGCGTGCCCGGCGTCGCCGTCCAGGCCGACGCGCGGCGCGTTTCTTCGAGCATCAACATTCGCGGCCTGCAGGATTTCGGCCGAGTCGCGGTCATTGTCGACGGCGCAAGGCAGGACTTCCAGCGCTCCGACCACGGCACGCAATCGACCTTCTATGTCGATCCCGAGCTCATCAAGTCGGTCGACGTCATCCGTGGCCCGACCGCCAACACCTACGGTTCCGGCGCCATCGGCGGCGTCGTCTTCTTCGACACCAAGGACGCCGCCGATTTCCTCAAGCCGGAGGAGACATGGGCCGGCTCGCTGACCGGACGCTATGAGAGCAACGGCAAGGGCTGGACCACCAGCGCCACCGGCGCCTACATGATCAACGACAACTGGGATGTCCTCGGCAACATCGTCTACCGCGACTATGGCGACTACAAGGATGGCGGCGGCGACACCGTTGCCGGCACCGGCTTCGACGTGCTGAGTGGCCTGCTCAAGACCACCATACGCCCGACCGAGAACAGCGAACTGAAATTAGGTTGGGTCGGTTCCAGTGATGGCTGGACGGAGACCAGCGGCGCCGTGCCGGCCAACGACGTCGATTTGAAGTCGAACACTTTCACGGCCCGCTACAGCATCACCGACGACGCCAAGAGCTGGCTCGACCTCCACATCAACGCCTCCTACAACAGAACCAATCTCGACCTGACGACGCTTACCGCGCAGAACCGCTTCGATCCGACCACCGGCCTGCCCGTGGTGCTGCCGCCCGGCTCGCTGTCGACCTTCGATGTCGGCACCACCGGCATCGACATCTGGAACACGTCGCGCTTCGAGACGGCGAGCGTTGCGCATGAACTGACCTATGGCGGCGACTGGGTCGGCGACGATGTCGATACCGGCGGCAGCGCCGGCGGCGACAGCTTCTACACGCCGTCGGGCAAGCGCAACGTCTCCGGCGCCTACATCCAGGACAAGCTGACCTGGGAATGGTTAGAGATCATTGGCGGCCTGCGCTACGACAATTACAGCCTGAAGGACGACACGAACGAGACCTCCGGCGACAGGGTTTCGCCGCGCATCACCGTCGGCGTCTCGCCCTTTGAAAGCGCCGGTCTGGCCGGCCTGCAATTCTACGGCACCTATGCGGAAGGCTACCGCTCGCCCTCGCTGACCGAGACGCTGATCAGCGGCAACCATCCGGCCGGCGTCAGCTTCCCCTTCCTGCCCAATCCGAACCTCAAGCCCGAGACCGGCAAGACCGTCGAGTTCGGCGTCAATTACAAGCAGAACGACATCATCGAGGGCGGCGACGCGCTGCGTCTCAAGGCCGCCTACTTCCACAATAATGTCGACGACTATATCGACGGCGTCACCCTCTCGCCCTTCGATCCGACCAGTGGCTGCCCGTTCGGTCCAGGCATTCCGATCTGCTTCCAGTACCAGAACTTCGCCAAGGCCAAGATCAACGGCTTCGAGCTGGAAAGCGTTTACGACGCCGGCTGGGGCTATGCCGGGTTGTCGGCCTCCATCATCAACGGCCACACCATCTCCTATGAAGGCGAGCGCGCAGACCTCGCCACCATCCCCTCCTCGCAGGTGACGGCTCAGCTCGGCCTGCGCTTCCTCGAGGACAAGCTGACCGTCGGCGGCGAGGTGCAATATAACGGCAAGCCCAAGGGCAATCCGGTGGCCAAGGATTTCACGCTGGTCAACGCCTTCGCCAGCTACCAGGCGACGGACAATCTCAAGCTCGATTTCCGCGCAGACAATCTGTTCGACGTCAAATACACCAACCCGCTCAACGGAAGCACGACCGCCGTCCTCTACGAACCCGGCGTCACGCTGAAGCTCGCGGCAACCATGCGCTTTGGAGGCTGAGCGAGATATGAAAGGCTTAATGGCATCCTTTCGTCTGCTGAGCTCGACATTCGCGATGTCGCTTGCAGCGGCGCCGGCGTGGGCCCAGTCCGCGCCCGCTCCGGCCCTCAGCCTCGAGCTCAACGCCGCACAGCCGTCGGAAAAAGGCTGCCGGCTGACCTTCGTCGTCAACAACGCGCTCGGCGCCGACCTGTCGAAGGCGGCTTTCGAGATCGCGCTGTTCAACGAGGCCGGCGTCGTCGATCGCCTCACCGTGCTCGATTTCAAGGACCTGCCGGCCGGCAAGACCAAGGTCACGCGCTTCGACCTCGCCGGCGCCGACTGCGGCAAGCTCAGCCGCGTGCTGATCAACAGCGCGACCGAATGCGCCGGCACCGGCGTCGAGCCGGCGGCCTGCATGCGCGCGTTGAAGACCGCGACCAGGACCAGCATCGCTTTCGGCGTCTGAAACGGCCATGGGGATGGAGCCGGCACTCGCGCACGACGCCGTATTCCGGCCCTTGCCCGGCATTGGTTCGGCGCCGCTCGCGGCAACCGATCTTGATTTGACATTTTCCCGCTTGTCGCGGCAGCTTCCGGCCCGCGCCATGCAAGACACCAGCGACATTCCCGACAGCGTTTTGGCGGCCGCTCCCGGCGAGGGGTTGGCCGGACCACGCCCGCGTGGCGAACATGGCAAGTGGACCATTGCGATCGCCGCCTCATGCCTGGTTCACGGCGCGGTGGCGGCAGCCTTGCTTGTGTCGCCGTGGGCAAAGTCGGATCCGCAGGATCCGACGCAGGCGGAAGGCAGCGATCGATCCGGCGCCAATGTCGCCGGCAGCGCGCTGAATCCTGAACAGCAGTCGATCAACGTCGCCTTGGTGCCGCCTGCTCGGCCACCGGCGAAAGCGGAGCCGCCAGCCGAAACGGCGCCGCCGGTCGAAAAGACGCCGCCGGTCGAAGCCGCGAAAACACGAGCCGAGCCCAGCAAGCCTCCGGTCGATCCGGACATACTCGTCGCCGACGCGCCTCGGAACGACTCCGACAGCGTAGCGCCGGACACGAAACCGCCCGAGCCCACCCCCGCTCAACAGCAGGAAAGCGTCAGTCATCCGCCGACGCCGGCACAGCCGCCGGTCCCCGCCGCCAAGCCGGCGACCGCCAGCCCGCTAACGGCTGAAAAGAGCGGCGCCGCGGATGGCGAAGATCGGGCCAAGCCAACGACGAGCAAGGGCAAGAAGGAGAACGAGGTCGGTACCTCTGCAGAAGACAGCTATCGCGGCGATGTCTTTGCAAAACTCGGCAAGGTCAATCGAACTCTCCCGCCTTCTTTGCAGCTGGCCGCCCGTAACAATGCGGTAGTCTCATTCGTCGTAGGCAGGAAGGGCAACATAGACGAGTTGCGCATCCTCGAAAGCTCAGGATCGGAGGTTTTCGACAAGGCCGCGCTCGGTATCGTGCGCAAGGCGGCTCCCTTCCCTCCAATCCCGCCACAGGCCGTAAGCCCCAGTTTCGAGTTCGAGATCGATATCGGCCCATTTTAGATAGACGCGACGACACACGGCGTCAGCCATCAGCATCGCCATGAAAGGAAACCAATGTATATCGCCATGAACCGCTTCAAAGTCCAGAACGGCTCGGAAGAAGCCTTCGAGGATATCTGGAAAAACCGCGATTCCAGCCTCTCCGAAATGAAAGGCTTCAGGGAGTTCCACCTGCTGCGCGGCCCGGTCAACGAGACCGAAGGCTATACGCTGTTTGCCTCGCATACGGTCTGGGCAAGCCAGGAGGATTTCGTCGCCTGGACGAAGTCGGAAAATTTCCGCGCCGCCCATCGCAACGCCGGCACCTCGAAGGTGCACTATCTCGGCCACCCGCAATTCGAAGGCTTTTCGGTCGTCGAAGGCGCTTGAAACACGCCTCCGACAAACTGCGCTTCTCGAGCTAATTAGGCCGCGGCCAGCAGGCTGGCGTTCCCGCCTGCGGCCGTCGTGTCGACGCAGACCGCGCGCTCATGCGCGTAAGCCGCGGGATTCAGCACCTCGCTGACCAGCGGCACGATCGGCCCGGCGCGTTCGGCGATCACTTTGCGCACGATTCGCACCGCCTCCGGCGTGCCGGAGAAGGCGACGACGTCGACTTTCAGTGAACGTGCCTCGACCGGATCTGGCCGGCCGTCGATCGCCGCCAGCGGCAGGCCCTTGCCGGTCAGCGCCGACAACGCTGCCGGCGCGCCTGGCGCCACCGCCAGCACCGCATTGCCGGCCGCGAGCGCCTGGATCGTCTGGGCAAGCAGCGTCTCGGCATCCGGTCCGAGGCAGAGCACCCGGCCGCGCGGCGCCAGCGACAGCGTGTTGGCTTCGCCGGTCGGCCCGGGCAGGTCGACCTGCCCGAAGTCGAGGCTTGCCGCCGCAGCAATCGCCACCGCGCCCTTGCCGCGCAGATGCTTCCTCAGGATCGCGACGCGGTCCGGCCGCGTCGACCAGCCGCCGAGCGTCGGATCCGGCAGATTGTCTGCAAGCTCGGTCGCCGTCACCTTATGGCCCTCGCCGACCTCGGTGCCTGCCTCCGGCCCCTTGCGGAAGCGCCGCAGGTAATGCGGTCCGCCGGCCTTCGGCCCGGTGCCCGAAAGCCCCTCGCCACCGAAGGGCTGCGAGCCGACGACGGCGCCGATCTGGTTGCGGTTGACATAGATGTTGCCGGCATGGATTCCGTCGACGAAATGCTGGACGCGGCCCTCGATGCGGGTGTGCAGGCCGAAGGTCAGGCCGTAGCCCTTGCGGTTGATGGCGGCGATCACCTGGTCGATGTCGTCGGCGTCGAAGGTTGCGACATGCAGCACCGGGCCGAACACCTCGCGCTCCATCTCCTCGATGCCCTTGACGCGGAAGACATGCGGGGCGACGAAGCGGCCGGAGACCGGCGCTTCCAGCTTGGCGATCAGCCGGCCTTCCAGCCCCTTCTTCTTGCAATAGTCGCTGATCGCACTTTGAGCCTCGTCGTCGATGACCGGACCGACATCGGTCGAGATGGCCCAAGGATCGCCGACGGTGAGCGCTTCCATCGCCCCCTTGAGCATTTCCAGCATCTTCTTCTCGACATCCTTCTGGACGTAGAGCACGCGCAGCGCCGAGCAGCGCTGGCCGGCGCTCTGGAAGGCTGAAGCGAGGATGTCGCGCACCGCCTGCTCCGGCAGTGCGGTGGAATCGACGATCATCGCATTCAAGCCGCCGGTCTCGGCGATCAGCATCGCATCGGGCGCCGCGGTCTCGGCCAGCTGCTTCTCAATCAGCTTGGCGACCTCGGTCGAGCCCGTGAAGCACACACCCGCAATGCGGGGATCGGCGGTAAGCGGCGCGCCGACGGACGGGCCATCGCCCGGCAGAAGCTGAATGACATCTTCCGGCACGCCGGCCTCGCGCAGCATCTCGACGGCGCGGAAGGCGATCAGCGGCGTCTGTTCCGCCGGCTTGGCGATGACCGAATTGCCGGTGACCAAGGCCGCAGCGATCTGGCCGGTGAAGATCGCCAGCGGGAAATTCCAGGGCGAAATGCAGACGATCGCGCCACGCGCCTCGGTGCCGGCCTCGGCATTCGCGGCCTCGGCCGCGTAGTAGCGCAGGAAGTCGACCGCCTCGCGCAGCTCGGCGACGCCGTCGGCCAGCGACTTGCCGGCTTCGCGAGTGGCCAAAGCGAAGAACTCGGCGGCATTGGCCTCGTAGAGGTCGGCCGCGCGGTTCAGGATCGCGGCGCGCTCGGCAACCGGACGCTTCGCCCAGGCAGGTTGCGCGTCGACGGCGATGCGCACGGCGGTCGCCACCTGCTTGGCCGCCGCCTCGTGCACGGTGCCGACGATCTCGTCGGGCTTGGCCGGATTGACGACCTGGCGCTGCTTGCCGTAGCCGGCGGCGCGCGTGACCGGCTTGGCGTACCAGCGATCCGGTCCGGCGAACTCCGCCCGAGCCTTGTCGATGGCTGCGAGCGTCACCGGATCGGTGATGTCGAAGCCTTTCGAGTTGCGGCGGCCGGCGCCAAAGATCGCGGCCGGGCGCGCGATCGCGGGATTGGCGGCCGGCCCCTGTTTCTCGACAACCGTGAGCGGGTCGCGCGCGATCTCCTCCGGTTCGACCTCCTCGTCGGTCAACTGGTGGACGAATGACGAGTTGGCGCCGTTTTCCAGCAGACGCCGTACCAGATAGGCAAGCAGGTCGGAATGCGCGCCGACCGGCGCGTAGATGCGGCAACGCGTGCCTTCGGCCTTGCGCACCGTCTCGTGCAGGGATTCGCCCATTCCGTGCAGGCGCTGGAACTCGAAGCTGTCACGGTCCTTTGCCATCGACAGGATGGCGGCGACCGTATGCGCGTTATGCGTGGCGAACTGCGGATAGATGCGGTCGGTCATCGACAAAAGCTTCTTCGCGCAGGCCAGATACGAAACGTCGGTGTTGGCCTTGCGGGTGAAGACCGGATAGCCGGACAGGCCGAGCGTCTGCGCCCGCTTGATCTCCGTGTCCCAATAGGCGCCCTTCACCAACCGCACCATGATCCGGCGGTCATATTTCTTGGCGAGCGCATAGAGCCAGTCGATGACGAGGGCCGCGCGCGGGCCATAGGCCTGGACGACGACGCCGAAACCGTCCCAGCCGGCAAGTTCCGGCTCGGCCAGCACGCGTTCGATGACGTCGAGCGAGAGATCGAGCCGGTCGGCCTCCTCGGCATCGATGTTGAGGCCCATGCGCGAATGCCGGGCGGCAAGCGCCAGCGACAGAAGCCGTTCGGCCATCACCGGCAGCATGGTCTCCTTTTGCGCCACCTCGTAGCGCGGATGCAGCGCCGAGAGCTTGACCGAAATGCCGTTATTGTGGCGGATGTCGGGGCCGTTCGAGCCGGCATCCAGCGACGAGATCGCGTCCGCATAGGCGCGGTGGTAGCGCAGGGCGTCGGCTTCGGTGCGGGCCGCCTCGCCCAACATATCGAAGGAATAGAGATAGCCCTTCTGCGTCATCGGCCGGCCGCGCTTGACGGCCTCGGCGATGGTGCGGCCGAGCACGAACTGCTCGCCCATCTCGCGCATCGCCGCGGCGACTGCCTTGCGGATCACCGGCTCGCCCAGCCTGCGCACCATGGCGCGCAGCGTGCCTTCGATGCCGCCCTCGCCTTCGTCGAGCACACGGCCGGTCAGCATCAGGGCCCAGGTCGAGGCGTTGACGAAGATCGAGCTCGAGCTGCCCGAATGCGCCGACCAGTCATGCGGCGCGATCTTGTCGGCGATGAGATCGTCCATCGTCTCGGCATCCGGCACGCGCAGCAACGCTTCGGCCAGGCACATCAGCGCCACGCCTTCCTTCGTCGACAGGCCATAGGCTGAGAGGAAAACCTCCATCAGCCTGGGGTCGGTCGAGCCGCGCACCGCCCGCACCAGATCGGCCGCGCGCGCCGAGATCGCCTTGCGCTCCTCCGCCGAAAGTCCCGCCGCCGCCGACAGGCGCTTCACCGCCTCGTCTTCGTCGGGCAAATAATTGGCGCGGATCTGCTGGCGGATGGCGTCGAGCGGCATGTCGGGTCCATGAAAGCGAGCGTGAGCGAACGGTCTGGCGGCTGCCGGACCGACTGGCGCAAGCTAGCACAGCTGCGAATTTCAGTCGGTCCAAAGAAATCGACAGGATAGTCCATTCGATCTATCATATAGGCATCGTTTCCAATTTTTTGACTGCCATTTCGATGATCGAAGACCAATTGGACCGCATCGACCGCAACATCCTGTCCGCGCTCGGGCGCGACGGCCGGCTTTCGATGTCTGAACTGGCTTTGAAGGTCGGCCTGTCAAAGACGCCGGTCCAGGCGCGGGTGAAGCGGCTGGAGAAGGACGGCTACATCAGGGGCTACCGCGCTGTCATTGACCGCGAGCGCATGGGCGAAGGCCATGTCGCCTTCGTCCAGGTAAAACTGTCGGACACGCGCTCAGCGGCGCTCGACGCCTTCAATCGCGCTGTGCAGGGCGTGCCGGAGATAGAGCAATGCCACATGATGGCGTCCAGCTTCGACTATCTGCTGAAGGTGCGCACCACCGACATTGCCGCCTATCGCCGCGTGCTCGGCGAGCGCATCTCATCCCTGCCCCACGTCGCCCAGACCTCGACCTTCGTGGCGATGGAGACGGTCAAGGATCGTTAGTCCGAGAGCGTCTTCAGGAACGCCACTAGCGCCGCGCGCTCGCGGTCGGATAGATCGAGCGGGTGGACTTCGGAAACGCCCTCAACGGCAATCGGCGCCTTCGAATAATGCGCCACCACCTCGTCGAGCGTCGCGAACTGCCCGGCATGCATGTAGGGCGGCCTGCTTGCGGCACCCCTGAGCGACGGCGTTTTGTAAGCGCGTACGATCTGCGGACCGTCCTTGACCATGAAGCGCAGCTCGCGGCAGGCGCTTTCGTCACCGTCGCGGAACTTGCCGAAGCAGTTGAACGGATCGGCTTCGACCTGCGCCACGCCATCGACGCGCCCGCGGTCCGGCGGCAGGCCGTCGATCGGCGGTACGCCAGTGTTGTGGAAGGAGTTGTCGGTGAAGCGCGAGCCATTGTGGCAGGTCACGCAATTGGCCTTGCCTATGAACAGCTTTAGCCCGACGATTTCCTCCGGCGAGAACGCCGCATCCCCTTCCGGCTTGGCGCCGGTCGCCAGATCGATGGCGAAGCGGTCGAAGCGCGTCTGCTCAGGCTCGATCGAGCGCTCGAAGGCGGCGATCGCCTTGCCGATATTGGCGAAGACGCGGTTGACGTCCTCTTGCTGGCCGGAGGGCATGGCGTTCCACGCCGCCTTCTCGACATCTGTGCCGAGCGGGCCGGCATTGGCCGGCACGGTGGAAAGGTCAGGCAGCGGTCCGAAGATGCGCTCATAGCGCTCGCCGAACCGCTTCTTGATGTAATGCGCGAAAGCCGCCCGGTTGCCGGCCTGCTCCAGCGGGTTTTCAAGCGGCGTCAGCGCTTGCGCCCACAGGCTGTCGCGCCGTCCGTCCCAGAAGAACCACGGATTGCGCGCCACACCGGCCAGCGGCATCGTGCGCCGGTTGGTGTGGCCGACGCCAACCGCCTGCGGCAGGTCGTCCTGGAACTGGCGGTCGATCTTGTGGCAGGTGGAGCAGGATAACGTGCCGTCTCGGCTCATGCCGACATCGAAGAACAGCGTCGAGCCGAGCGCGGCTGCCGCGGGCACATCCGCATACCGGTTCGTGGTGTCGGGTTTCAAGGACGGCAGCGTGTTCAGGGCCAAAGACGCGATGATCTTTTTCTCGGCGTCGCTGAATTGCGGCTCGCCGCAGCCGCCCACCAAGGCGAGAGCGGCCAAGGCCAGCAGACCTGCAATGCCGACAATATGCCTCATCGCCCACTCACAACACGACGTTGAAGACGACGGAATCGGATCCGGCCGCCGCCGAGATACCGAAGTGCAGCTGCCACCAGCCGCTCATGGTAAACTTCACGCCGTCGATGCGGTAGCGTCCCTCCCCCAGGTAATCGGTCGCCTGCGGACTGGTCGGCAGGCCGTGATCGTGCTGAGGCATACCGCCCGAAACGGTGATGGCGGCCCCCTCCACCGGCGCGCCGGCGGCAGTTTTCAGCGTCAGCAGCCAGGACTGCAGCTCGCCCTGCCGGACCGCGCCGCGCTCCGGCTCGAAGCTCGCGAGGAACAGGCCGTTCGCCGTCTTCTTCGAGCGCGACAGGTCCGGACCGGGCGCCGATTGCGGCAACGTCAGATAGACGGCGGCCACGATGCCGACCAGCAGCGCGGCCAGACCGAGACCCGCAAGGATGTAACGCCATATCGATGCCAAACCCGTTCCTCTTCGGCTGCTAACGTCTCGGGCCGCTTGGCGCGTCCCGCACCGCCGGCGCAAAATTCGCCACCAGCCAAGCATGGCGCTGCCGGCCGCAAAAAGCTACAGCAACAACATCTTAGGAAGGAATAAGCTCGCATGGCCAAGGGTATCGCGTCGATCGGCGAATGCATGCTGGAACTGTCGGGCCGGAGCGGTTCGGACTGGCGCATGGGCTTTGCCGGCGACACCTTCAACACGCTCTGGGCATTGCACGCCTTGAGCCCGGATCGGCCCGCGACCTATGTGACGGCCTTCGGCGACGATCCCTTCTCGCGCGACCAGATCGCCTTCTTCGGCCAGAACGGCATCGGCGTCGGCAACAGTCCGGTCATTGCCGGCGCGCGCCCCGGCCTTTACGCCATAACGCTCACTGGGGCCGAGCGCGCCTTTACCTATTGGCGAAGCGACGCTGCCGCGCGCCAGCTCGCCTCCGACCCGGCAGCCTTGGCGAAAAGCCTTGAAAACCAGGCACTTGTCTATTTTTCCGGAATCACCTTGGCAATTCTGGACGAGGCCGCGCGGAAAACCTTGCTGACGGCCATAGCTGCGGCACGCAAAGCCGGCTCGGTCGTCGCCTTCGACCCGAACTACCGGCCGCGTCTGTGGCCGAGCCGCGAGATCGCCCAGGGCGCGATCATCGAGGCGCTTGCGGTGGCCGACATCGCGCTGCCAACTTTTCCGGACGAGCAGATGCTGTTCGGCGACGCGACGCCGCAGACAACGGCGGAGCGTCTTGGCAAGCTGACCGGCGAGGTCGTGGTCAAGAATGGCGAGCAGCCGGCCTTGATTGCGCTGAACGGCGCTTCGCAGATCGTCGACGCGCTTCATGTGGC
This sequence comes from Mesorhizobium sp. SOD10, assembly GCA_000824805.1. Lineage (GTDB taxonomy): Bacteria > Pseudomonadota > Alphaproteobacteria > Rhizobiales > Rhizobiaceae > Mesorhizobium. The sequence continues at coordinate 142,688 of CCNA01000060.1, read as the reverse complement.
CGCCCCTGTCGACACCACCGGCGCCGGCGACTCCTTCAACGGCGGCTATCTCGCAGCGCGGCTTGCCGGCCATACGCCGGGCGACGCGGCACGCCGCGCGCACAAAGTCGCCGCCGCGGTTGTGCAGGTCCGCGGCGCGCTGGCTCCATTCGAGACGTTGAGGGCTGCCTTCGATAGTTAAGCGATATCGAAGCTTAGGCACACCTCACTTCAATACCGTCAAACTTTAAGGCAGACGGAACCGGTATTCCGTAACCTGACGATAGATCTGGCCAGGCCACAGCGTTGCCTGCGGGAAATATGGCCGGTTCGGTGCGTCCGGCCAGGTCTGCGCTTCAAGGCAGAGGCCCGAAAACGCCTTGTAGCGGCGACCATCGAGCCCCGGCGACGTCGGCGCCACATATTGGCCGATATAGAGCTGCAGTCCGGGCTCGGTGGTCCAGACCTCCATCTCGACGCCCGAATTGGCGCCTTGCACCCAGGCCGCCTGATGCAGCGGTCCACGGCTGGAGGCAAGACAGAAATTCTGGTCGTAGCGAAGCTGCTCGCCTTCCATTTCCATGCGCAGCGGCCGCGCCTGCCGGAAGTCGTAAGGCGTGCCGTCGACGGGCTTCACGACACCGGTCGGGATCATCTCGTCATCGACGGGCGTGTAGGCGCCGGCGTTGAGCATGAGCCGGTGGTCGAGGATATCGCCGGCCCCGCCATCGTCGAGATTGAAATAGGAATGCTGCGCGAGGTTGCAGAGCGTCGGCTCCTCGCAAGTCGCGGTCAGCTCCATGCTGAGCGTGCCGGGGATTTTCAGCCGATAGGTGCAGGTGACGTCGAGCGCGCCGGGAAAGCCCATGGTACCGTCCGGGTCGTGCAATGTCAGCGTCACGAAATCGCGGCCGTGCAGCGAGACCGTCCATGGCCGGTGGAAAAAGCCTTCCGAGCCGCCATGCAGCGTATGTTTGCCGAGAAAATTGCGCTCCGTCTGATAGCGCTTGCCGGCAATGGTGAAACGGCCGCCGCCGATGCGGTTCGCGAAGCGGCCGACGACGGCGCCGAAAAAGGCGCGGTCGGTCTCATAAGGTTCGAAACGGTCGTAGCCGAGCACCAGCGGCGCGTCGTGACCGGCAAGACGCAGGTCCTGAACGATGGCGCCCAGCCCGATGATGTTGGCGGTGAGGCCACCCCCCCGGATCGTGAACCGGCGCACGGCCTCGCCCGCCTGTGTCGTGCCGAAGACCTCGCCGTCCTTCATTGCCATGCCCGAAATGTCATTTCCGATCCGTGCATTTAGGCCGGCCGCGTGTCATCCGGCAAGGGCAGGCTCAAAGCCTGCCCTCTCCCAAGAATTGGCGTCAGAGTCCGAGGCCGCCGAAGCAGGCATATTTGGTGTCGAGATAGTCCTCGATGCCCTGATGCCCGCCTTCGCGGCCAAGGCCGGATTCCTTGACGCCGCCGAACGGCGCTTCCGGCGTGGTGATCAGGCCTTCATTGACGCCGACCATGCCGTATTTCAGGCCTTCCATCACCCGGAAGGCGCGGCCGAGATCGCCGGTGTAGAAATAGGCGGCGAGGCCGAACTCGGTGTCGTTGGCCATGGCGACCGCCTCTTCCTCAGTCTCGAACTTGAACACGGGCGCGATCGGCCCAAAGATCTCTTCCTTCATGAAGCGCATGTTCGGCGTGGCGCCGGCGATGACCGTCGGCTGGAAGAACGAGCCGCCCAGCGCATGGCGCTTGCCGCCGGCGACCACCTTGCCGCCCTTCGACGTCGCGTCGGCGATGAATTCCTCGACCTTCTCGACCGCCTTCTCGTCGATCAGCGGTCCCTGCTGCACGCCTTCCTCCAGGCCCGAGCCGACCTTCAGATTGTTGCTGGCCTCAGCCAGCTTCTCGACGAACTTGTCGTAGATGCCGGCCTCCACGAGGAAGCGGTTGGTGCACACGCAGGTCTGACCGGAATTGCGGTATTTGGCGGTGATGGCGCCGGCCACCGCGCGGTCGACATCGGCGTCGTCGAAGACCAGGAACGGCGCGTTGCCGCCAAGCTCCATCGACACTTTCTTGACTGTCGAGGCCGACTTCTGGATCAGGATCTTGCCGACCTCGGTCGAGCCGGTGAAGGTGATCTTCTTGACCAGCGGATTGGTGCAGAGCTCGTCGCCGATCTCGCCGGCCGAACCGGTGACGACGTTGACGACGCCTTTCGGGAAGCCGACTTCCTCGACCAGCGCGCCCCAGGCGAGCCCGGAATAAGGCGTCTGCGAAGCCGGCTTCACAACCGCGGTGCAGCCGGCGGCCAAAGCCGGGCCGATCTTGCGGGCAAGCATGGAGGACGGGAAGTTCCACGGCGTGATGGCGGCGATGACGCCGACCGGCTCCTTGGTGACCAGGATGCGGCGGTCGCCCCATGGCGAGGGCACGATGTCGCCATAGACGCGGCGGCCTTCCTCGGCGAACCACAGGATGTAGGCCGCGGCCGAGCCGATCTCGCCCTTGGACTCGGTGAGCGACTTGCCCTGCTCGATGGTGAGCAGCTCGGCCAGAACGTCCTGATTGTCCATCATCGCGTCATGCAGCTTGCGCAGGAGCTTCGAGCGCTCGAGCGCGGTGGTCTTGCGCCAGCTCTTGAAGGCTTCCTCGGCCGCTTCGATGGCGCGGCGGGTCTCGGCCTTGCCGGCCTTCGGCACGGTGCCGATCTTGAGGCCGGTTGCCGGGTTGTTGACGTCGATGGTCTGGCCGCTGTCGGCCTGCACCCATTCACCATTGATAAGATTGGCCTGGCGCATGAAATGGCTGGTTTTCTGAAGCATGGTCTGGCCTCCGTTCGGCGCGCTGATCGGGCCGTTTTTCTGGATATCCGTTGAAGCGTGCTTCAAGAGCCGCACGCCGGCGCACTGCTCTTACCTAGGGAAAGGCGGGCAAGCAATCACAAGATGGCATATAGGGCTTGGGCCAGCAAAAGCGAGCCGCGCTCAGCGCCTCTATCCGAAGACGTGGATGACCACCGTCAGCCAGAACGACGTGGTCACCACCGCGCTTGCGGTGGCAAGCGTCATCTGGTTCGAGGCCAACGCCTGGCCGGTGTTGAACTGGACGGCGATCAGATAGGAATTGATGCCCGAAGGGAGCGCTGCAACCACCACCGCGACCTTGGCCGTCAGCGGCGGCAGGCCGAGCAGCCATACGAAGGCGAGAACCAGCGCCGGCATCAGGAACAGCTTCAGCGCCGACAGCGCCAGCGCCGGCCCGATGTTGCCGGAAATGCCGAAGCGGCGCAGGCTGAGCCCCATCGCGAACAGTGCCACCGGGCCGGCGGTATCGGCAAGCGTGTCGACCAGCCGCTCGGCGAGGTCCGGCATCGGCGCGCCGGTGAGGCGCCAGGCGAGCCCCGCCAGAATGCCGATGATCAGCGGGTTGATGAACAGCCGCCTGAGGAAGCTTTTGACCACGCGCAGCGGATGCACCGCCTCATCGCTGCCGCGCCCGAACATCTCGAACAGCACGATCGAGGCCATCATCATGACCGGCAGGTGAATCGAGACCAGCAGCGACAGCACCTCGAAGCCGTTGGCGCCGAAAATGCCCAGGATGAACGGCGCACCGAGCAGGACGATATTGGAATAGGCCGAGGAAACGCCCCCGACGATGCCGGCGCGGGCGTCCCGGCCGAAGATGCGGGTTATCACCAGATGGCCCGCGGCCCAGGTGATGGCGACGGCCGCAAAATAGGCGCCCCACAGCAACCAAGGCGTGACGCCGTGGAAATCCGACTTGACCATGGTCTGGAACAAAAGCAGCGGCATCGCCACGTTGACGGCGAATTCGGAAATGCCCTCCCCGCTCGCCGGCTTCAGATAGAAGGTGAGTCCGGCCAGATAGCCGAGCGCCACAAGGCTGAAGACGAAGAGGACGGTTTCTGTGAGCGGAGTCATTTTGCGGGCGGAGACATCTTCCCGTGATAGGCGAGGCCCGACCGCGGTGCAATCGGCGGCGCGCCGGCGCCTCCGCTTGTTTTCCGGACGGCTTTGCGGTCCCTATATGCCAATCACGGCCTTGGTCTCGCCCGGGCCGCCATGGGACTTCCGATGCTGCGACTTGTTCTGGCGCTTTTTCTCCTGGCTGTTCCGAGCCTTGCCCATGCGACCGATGCCGGCTGGGCACTGCTGCGCGACGGCGGCCATGTCGTGCTGCTTCGCCACGCCTTCGTCACCGGGGCGACGGACCCGGCGAATTTCGACATCGGCAATTGCGCCACCCAGCTCAATCTGTCCGAGCGCGGCAAGCAGCAGGCAAGCCGCATCGGCGCGCTGTTCGCGGCGCGCGCGGCGCCGATCGATCATGTGCTGTCCAGCCGCTATTGCCGCTGCCTCGACACCGCTCGCATCGCGTTCGAATCCGAGCCGCAGCCCTTCGCGCCGCTCGACCTGCTCAAGACCGACCCAGCGGCAAAGGCCGCGCAAATGGAAGCGGTGATGAAGGAGATCCGTGGTTATTCCGGCTCCGACAACCTGGTGCTGGTCACGCATCTGGAAAATATCGAGGCGCTCACCGGCGTGGCGCCGCGCGAGGGCGAGGCCGTGGTCGTGGCGCCGGACGGCGACGGCCTCAAGGTGTTGGGGCGCGTAACTTTCTAACGCATCGCGCCGGCCAGTGTTGCTGAAATACCACTCCCGGAAGAAGCCGCAAATTCGCCGCGACAATGCCGCTTGCGACAACCCGTCGCAGGGTCTATAGGCGCGCTCCCGGTCACGAAAACCGAAGCGAGCACAACGGTTGGAGCTTACGCCTCCGCCCGCGCAGCCGGCTTTGCCGCGCTGTGTACGGTGCCGTTTCGGGTGGTGGGATCGCCGATGTAGCTCAGAGGTAGAGCGCCGGATTTGGGTCCGGAGGTCAGGGGTTCGAGTCCCTTCATCAGCACCACGGATAGCTCAGTTGGGTAGAGCATCAGACTTTTAATCTGACGGTCGAAGGTTCGAATCCTTCTCCACTGGCCTGTTAAGCCATCCAAAAACGGTCCGGGGACCGGAATGCGAGGACTTCACGGATGGCGGGCTCCGGCCTCGCCGGACGGCGATGTCCTGCGCCATCGGCTCGCGGCCAGGCCCGCGGTGACGATCAAGGCGCGGCAGTGCCGGCAAGGAAGGCTTCGGCCTTCGGCGCCCGCTTTGCCGCCCCGCGATCCGCTCCCGAAGGCCCGCCGTGGTGGATGCCACCGGTCCCCGGATCATTCGTGCCCGGAACTGTGAAGAGACGACGTGAACCGAGAAACGAAAAGGATGATCGACGCATGACGTGACGCCTCGCATGGGGCCATGCCCGACAGGAGTAAGACAATGAAGACCATTCTCGAAAAGCTTCTTGGACGCCAGCGCGTCCTCGTGAAGGAAAATGAACGTGCCGTCGCCCTCTACAAGGGCGAGATCCAGGCGGTCCTGATGCCGGGCGAACATTGGCTCGCCAACCGGCGCGGGAACCTGGAAATCTCCAGGCACGACCTGAAGAACCCGGAATTCGTTTCGGCTTACGAGAAGGCGTTGTTCGACAAGCTCCCGGATGTGGCCGCGCGTCATTTCACCGTCGTCCGCACCGGGCGTACCGACGTCGCCGTCGTCGCGCGACGGCCTTGCATGCCGTGCTCATCCCGGATCGCAAGCTTGTGCTGTGGACGGATGCCGGCCCGTGGAAGGTGACGTCCGTCGACACGGCGGCCGATCTCGCCGTCGATCCGGCCTTGATGCGCCGGATCGGCCAGGCTCGCAAGACGGAGCACGTGTTCCTCTATCCGGTCGTGGACGGCCAGGTCGGGTTGCTGTTCGTGGATGGCGTCTACACCCGCACGCTTGCCGCGGGTGTGCACGCCTTCTGGAATGTCGGCCGCATGGTCCAGGTGAAGGTCGTCGACATCAAGCGCCAGTCGCTCGATGTCGCCGGGCAGGAGGTGCTGACCAAGGATCGCGTGACGATCCGCGTCAACATCGCCGCCGAGTACCGGGTCGTCGATCCGGTGACGGCGGTGAGCGCGGTGAAGGACTTCCCGGAAGCCCTCTACCGTGCCCTGCAGTACGCCTTCCGCAAGACGCTTGGCGCGCTCACGCTCGACCAGATCCTCGACAAGAAGGTCACGGTCGACGAGGACGCGGCGGCCAAGGTGCGCGACGACATGGCCGCGATCGGCGTCGAAGTCAGCGATATTGCTCTCAAGGATGTGATCCTGCCGGGCGATATGCGCGAGATTCTCAACCAGGTGGTTTCGGCCGAGAAGCAGGCCGAGGCCAACGTCATCCGCCGCCGCGAGGAGACGAACGCCACGCGTTCGCTGCTCAACACGGCCAAGGTGATGGCCGAGAACCCGGTGATGCTGCGGCTGAAGGAGCTCGAGGCTCTCGAAGCCATCGCCGGCAAGGTCGAGCGGCTCACCGTCCACAACGGGACGGGCGGGCTGCTCAACGATCTGGTCAAGCTCCGCGAATAGCAGACTTGACGCGGCGTAAAATGGGAAGGGCCGCCGGTTCGACCGGCGGCCCTTCTTGCCTTTCCGCAACCCTCTACCCATCTCCCCCCGGCGCATCAGGCCTTTTCCTGCCGGGAAAAACCGATTAGACAGCGCCCAAACAAGATGCGGACAGATTCCGCCCGCAACCGAAGGAAGAGCCCTTGTCCACCACGTTCGAGAAAGTCGCCAAGATCATTGCCGACACCAGCGAGATCGACATCGACACCATCACGCCCGAGAGCCACACGATCGACGATCTCGGCATCGACAGCCTCGATTTCCTCGACATCGTCTTCGCCATCGACAAGGAATTCGGCATCAAGGTGCCGCTCGAGAAGTGGACGCAGGAAGTCAACGACGGCAAGGCTTCGACCGACGATTATTTCGTCATGAAGAACCTGTGCGCCAAGATCGACGCGCTCGTCGCGGCCAAGAACGCCTGATGTGGCGCTCGCCTGCTTGATCCACGGCCGTCCATGAGCAGCCCGCACGACGTCGTCATCACCGGCATAGGCCTTGTCTCTTCATTGGGAGAAGGCCCCGACGCGCACTGGCAGAAGCTGACGCAGCCTGGTTTCCAGCCGGTGCTCGATGCGGCGCGCTTCGCGCCCTATACGATCCATCCCCTGCCCGAGATCGACTGGAACCTGCAGATCGCCAAGCGCGGCGACCAGCGCCAGATGGAAACCTGGCAGCGGCTCGGCACCTATGCCGCCGGCCTGGCGCTGGACGACGCCGGTATCAAGGGCAATGACGAGCTTTGCACCACCATGGACATGGTGGTGGCGGCCGGCGGCGGCGAGCGCGACGAAGCCGTCGATGCCGCGATCCTTGCAGCCTCCGAGAGCCGCAACGACCGCGACGTGCTGCTCAACGAGAAGCTGACCACCGAACTGCGGCCGACTTTGTTCCTTGCCCAGCTCTCGAACCTGCTCGCCGGAAACATCTCGATCGTCCACAAGGTCACCGGTTCCTCCCGCACCTTCATGGGTGAGGAAGGCGCCGGCGTCGCGGCCGTCGAGACTGCGGCCGCGCGCATCCGCTCCGGGCAGTCGACCCATGTTCTGGTCGGCGGCGCGTTCCAGACAGAACATTCCGACATGCTGCTCGGCTATGAGCTTGCCGGCTACCTGCATCGCGGCCCGTGGAAGCCGGTCTGGCAACGCCAGGGGGCGGAAGGCGGCGGTGTGGTGACGGGCTCCGGCGGCGCCTTCCTGGTGCTGGAACAGCGCGAGCACGCAAAAAACCGCGGCCGCAAGATCTATGCCGAACTTGGCCCCGTCGTCTCCGGCCGCGCCAGGCGCCGGCAAGGCGAGTTGAATTCAGAGATCGCTGCGCTGCTGAAGCAGGCCCAACTTCCCGATGGCGACCTGCTGACGATTTCCGCCGCCTCTGGCGCCCACGCCGCCACCGCGGCCGAAAAAGCGGTGCTCGACGCCAACCCGGCCTTGGCCGCGCGTGCCTTTTCGACGCTGACCGGCCATATGAAGGAAGCGCAGTTCCCGTTCGCCGTGGCGCTCGCGGCGCTCGCCGTCGACCGCAAGGCTCCCTACCCTGTCTTCGATGCAACAGTGGAGCGCCCATTCGAAGGCGCCCCCAATTCCGTTCTTGCAACCGCGATCGGCTATCACCAATTCGAAGGCCTGGGGCTGGTCAAAGCCGCTTAGATCGGTTTTCCGCAATTCCGGATGGAAAACCGCTACACACTTCCTGGAATTGCTCGATAAGAGGCAGACAAAGCATGGCCAATCTTCGCGATCACATGGGAAGGCCGATCGTCGCCGTTACCGGCATCGGCGTGGTGACCTCACTCGGCGTCGGCAAGGCCGATAATTGGGCGGCGCTGACCTCGGGCAAATCCGGTATCCATCCGATCACCCGCTTTCCCGTCGATCAACTCAACACCCGCATTTCCGGCATGGTCGACTTCCTGCCCTCGAGTTCGAAGGGCGCCAGCCACCTCACTTACGAGCTGGCCGAGACCGCGGCCCAGGAGGCCGTCTCTGAAGCAGGCCTCGATTCCGGCGATTTCGGCGGCCCGCTTTTCCTGGCCTCGCCGCCGGTCGAACTCGACTGGGCCGACCGTTTCTCGCTCTATAATTCCGACAAGCAGGAAGCAGGCGCCGAAAGGCTGCTGAGGGTGGCGCGCGGGCTGAAGGAGCTCGACGTGTTCGAGACCACCCAGTTCGGCTCGATCGCCGACCGGCTGGCCGATCGCTTCGGCACGCGTGGTCTGCCGATCACGCTCTCGACCGCCTGCGCCTCGGGCGCCACCGCCATCCAGCTCGGCGTCGAGGCGATCCGGCGCGGCGAGTGCGACAAGGCACTGTCGATCGGCGCCGACGGCTCGGCGACGGCCGAGGCGCTGATCCGCTTCTCGCTGCTCTCGGCGCTCTCCACCCACAACGACATCCCTGAGAAGGCCTCAAAGCCCTTCTCCAAGGACCGCGATGGCTTCGTGCTGGCCGAGGGTTCGGGCGCGCTGGTGTTGGAATCGCTGGAGGCGGCGCTTGCCCGCGGCGCGACGATCCTCGGCATCATGCGCGGCTGCGGCGAGAAGGCCGACGACTTTCACCGCACCCGCTCCAAGCCCGACGGCTCGCCGGCGATCGCGGCGGTGCGTGCCGCCCTTGCCGATGCTGGTTTGAGCGAAGACGAGATCGACTACGTCAACGCCCACGGCACCTCGACGCCTGAGAACGACAAGATGGAGCACCTGTCGCTGTCGACCGTGTTCGGCGAGCGCATCGGCTCGATGCCGATCTCGTCGAACAAGTCGATGATCGGCCACACATTGTCCGCCGCCGGCGCGGTGGAGGCTGCCTTCTCGCTGATGACCATGCGCGAAAGCGTCATCCCGCCCACCATCAATTACGACAATCCCGATCCGGCTATTGTCCTCGACGTGGTGCCGAACAAGAAGCGCAACGCCGAGGTCGGAACGGTTTTGTCGAACTCCTTCGGCTTCGGCGGCCAGAACACCTGCCTTGTCATGGCGCGGGAACCGGTCTAAGCGGACGTTTTTCCGCGTCCACAATACCGACAGGCCCAATGCGCGCATTGCAACTTATCGAGGACCGCCGTCTCGAAACGGTGGACCTGCCGCCTCCCCCACCGCCTTCGCTCGGCGAAGTGACGCTGCGCATCAAGGCAGTGGCGCTCAACCATATCGACGTCTGGGGCTGGCGCGGCATGGCCTTCGCCAAGCGCAAGCTGCCGCTGGTCGTCGGCGCCGAAGCCGCCGGCGAGGTCGAGGCGGTCGGCCCCGGCGTGTCCAACCTGCAACCTGGACAGTTGGTCTCGATTTACGGCGCGCGCACCTGCGGACTGTGCCGCGCCTGCCGTGAAGGCCGCGACAATCTCTGCGAGCATGTCTCCGGCGTCCACGGCTTCCACCTCGATGGCTTCGCCCAGGAAAAGATCAACCTGCCGGCGCGCCTCCTGGTGCCCGCTCCCCCCGGCGTGACCAAGATCGGCGCCGCGGTCGCGCCAGTCACCTTTGGCACGGTCGAGCACATGCTGTTCGACAATGCCAGGCTGGAACCCGGCGAGACCATCCTCGTCCATGCCGGCGGCTCCGGCATCGGCACTGCCGCTATCCAGCTGGCCAAGAAGATGGGCTGCACGGTCATCACCACGGTCGGCTCGAACGAGAAGATCGACAAGGCCAGGGCACTGGGCGCCGACCACGTCATCAACTACCGCGAGGACCGGTTTGAAGGCGTCGTGCGCAAGCTGACCAAGAAGAAAGGCGTCGACGTCGTCTTCGAGCATGTCGGCGCCGATACATTCGCCGGCTCGATGCTGTCCTTGAAGCGCGGCGGCCGCCTCGTCACCTGCGGCTCGACGTCCGGCGTGTCGACGCAGGTCAATTTGATGCAGCTCTTCCAGCAGCAGCTGAAGCTGCTCGGTTCCTTCGGCTGCCGCATGGAGAACATGGCCAATGCCATGCAGAAGATGGCCGCCGGTCTTGTCGCCCCCGTCATCGATACCGAGGTGGGTTTCGACGACATCGATGCCGCGCTGAAGCGCATGGAAGGCCGCGACGTCTTCGGCAAGATCATCCTGCGCGTTTCCTAAAGCAGTTCCGGGAAAGGCGGATGGTCGGCAACGCGCTCAGGAAAGCCCGCCGGGACTTCATGTTCCGCTACGGCCGGCGGCTGCGCCAGATGGAGCACTGGCTGGTCGCCAAGCTCGCCATCGTATTGCTTTCGCTGCTGCGCCTGTTGCCGCCCGACAGTGCGCTCAACTTCGCCGATCGCACCGCCCGCCGGGTCGGTCCGCTGGTCGGGCGCCACCGCGTGGCGGTCAACAATCTGCGCTTTGCCTATCCGCAAAAGAGCGATGCCGAGATCGAAGCCATCGCGCGCGACATGTGGGGCAATATGGCCCGCCTCGCGGCCGAATATATTTTCCTCGACGCGCTCTTCGACTTCGATCCGGATGCTTCGAAGCCGGGACGGATCGAGGTGCGGGGCATCGAGCATTTCGTCGAGATCGCCGGCGAGAAGAAGCCGCATATCCTGTTCACCGGCCATCTCGGCAATTTCGAGCTGCTGCCGGTGGCCGCCGCCACATTCGGCATGAACATCACCGCGCTGTTCCGCCCGCCGAACAACCCTTATCTCGCCGACTACATCTACTCGACGCGCCGCTCCTCTATGGGCGCGCTGTTGCCCTCCGCCGCCGGAGCGTCTTTCGCCCTTGCCGCCATCCTGGAGAAAGGCGGCAATATCGGCGTTTTGGTCGATCAAAAATTCTCCGGTGGCGTGGAGACGACTTTCTTCGGCCGTCCATGCCAGACCAATCCGATGCTTGGCATGCTTGCCCGCCACTATGACTGCGATGTCTACCCCGCCCGCTGCATCAGGCTGCCGGGCAATCGCTTCCGGCTGGAAATCGAGGACAAGCTGGCCCTGCCGCGCACCGGCGACGGCAGCGTCGACGTCGATGCCGCCACCCAGCTTCTCACCGACGTGGTCGAGCGCTGGGTGCGCGAGGATCCTGGACAGTGGATGTGGTTCCACAAGCGCTGGGAAATCAGCGGCCGCCGCCGCAAGCGCGCAAAGGCAAAGGCGGCAGCCGGCCAGTAAAGGGCCTTTTGCCGCCCAGGAACTCAGTTGGCCACGACGATCCGCGTGTTGCCAAAGCCGGCTTCCTTGACCATCGCGTAGAAGGTCGCGGCATTGGCCGGATGCAGACGCACGCAGCCATGCGAGGCCGGACGGCCGAGATTTCTTACCGCCCCGGTGCCGTGAATGGCGTAACCGCCGTGGAAGAACACCGAATAGGGCATCGGCGAGTTGTCGTATTTGCGCGAATACCACATCCGGGTTGCCCATTGCGGCCGGTAGCTGCCACGCGGCGTGAAATAGCCCTTGCGCGCGGTCGACACGCTCCAGCGATAGACGACCTGGCCGTATTTGCTGACGGTCATGGTCTGTGTCGAGACGTCGATATTGGCGACCAGCGTGGCCGCCCGGCTTGCGACGGACATGCCGAACAACGCGGTTGCCAGCACGGTTGCCATGAGAACGAACTTTTTCATGCGATCAAACCCCTTTGATTGCCCCTGCCATCCACGCGGTTTTCCATCTTTTTGCCGGCAGGTGCGTTAAGTACCACACACTCGTTGACGAATCCGCCAATCCGACGCGGTCAATTTGAACGATTTCCCGGTATAGGTGCCGACGTGAAACGCACCCTCTGAAGTTTAACCGGAGGCGTTGGGCCATGCCTGGATCGTCCTGTGGCAATGAGCGACTGCTTGCTTGCAAAAGTGCTGCGTTCCTTCTTCAATCCGCCGCATGAATGAACGACTTCTCAAGGCGGTCGAGGACCGGGCCGACGACCTCGTTGCGCTCACCGCGGACCTGATCCGCTTCCCGACCGTCAATCCGCCAGGCGAGGCCTACCGGCCCTGCGCCGAGTTTCTTGGCGCGCGCCTGAAGAAACGCGGCTTCGAAACCGAATTCATCCGTGCCGAGGGCGCGCCCGGCGACAGCGACCGTTATCCGCGCGTCAACGTCGTCGCCCGCTTCGATGGCCGCTCGCCCGGTCCCTGCGTGCATTTCAACTCGCATATCGACGTGGTCGAGGCCGGCGACGGCTGGACCGTCGATCCCTTTGCCGGCGTGGTGAAGGACGGCAGGATCTATGGCCGCGGCGCCTGCGACATGAAGGGTGGTCTGGCCGCCTCGGTCATCGCCGTCGAAGCCTTCATGCACACCTATCCCGACTTTCCCGGCGCCATCGAGATTTCGGGCACGGCGGACGAGGAATCGGGCGGCTTCGGCGGCGTCGCCCATCTGGCCAGGCTCGGCTACTTCTCCAAGCCGAAGGTCGACCACGTCATCATCCCCGAGCCGCTGAACAAGGACCGCATCTGCCTTGGCCATCGCGGCGTCTGGTGGGCCGAGATCGAGACCAAGGGAGAGATCGCGCATGGCTCGATGCCCTTCCTCGGCGACAATGCGGTGCGCCACATGGGCGCCGTCCTGCAGGCCTTCGAGGAGGACTTGTTCCCGGCGCTCGACCGCAAGATCACGCGCATGCCGGTGGTGCCGGAAGGCGCAAGGCGCTCGACCATGAACATCAATTCCATCCATGGCGGCCAGACCGAGGACTTCCGACCGGGCCTCCCCTCGCCCAACGTGCCGGATTCCTGCCGGCTCACCATCGACCGGCGGTTCCTGCTGGAAGAGGACATCGCCACCGTGAAGGGCGAAGTCACCGGCATCCTCGAGCGGCTGAAACGCGAGCGCAAAAAATTCGATTACGAGATCCGCGACCTGATGGAGGTGCTGCCGCTGATGACCGAGCGCGACGCGCCGGTGGTGAAAGCCGTTGCCAAAGGTATCATGGGGGTGTTCGAGCGCGAGCCCGACTATGTGATCTCACCCGGCACCTACGACCAGAAGCATGTCGCGCGCATCGGCCATCTCTATGACTGCATTGCGTACGGTCCGGGCATTCTCGACCTCGCCCACCGGCCCGACGAATGGGTCGGCATCGCCGACATGGTGGAATCGGCCAAGGTGATGGCGATCGGCCTCAATGTGCTCTTGCGCGGCACAACCGGCTGATACGCAAAAACATTCCGCCTGGCGCCGCCCGGCAGCACGAAACGCAATTTACTCGCGCGCGAAATCACGCTTCTATCCGCCGGCTTGAGCAGGTTTGAGCAATGGGAGTTCTGCGATGAAACTGTGGAAGACCATCCTGGCCGCGGCTGTGCTGTCGCTTGCCGCCGCCACGTCGGCCTTTGCCGCACGCACCGATCTCACGCTCGGCATCGTGCTCGAGCCGCCGCATCTCGATCCGACCGCCGGCGCGGCCGCAGCTATCGGCGAGGTCACCTATGCCAATGTCTTTGAAGGGCTGACCCGCATCGACGATAACGGCCAGGTTCAGCCCGGTCTCGCCGAAAACTGGACCGTGTCTGACGACGGCAAAGTCTACACGTTCAAGCTGCATTCCGGCGTGAAGTTCCACGATGGCTCGGCCTTCAGCGCCGACGACGTGAAATTCTCGCTGGACCGAGCGCGTGCCAAGGATTCGCTCAATCCGCAAAAGCAGCTCTTTGCGCACATCACCGATGTCACCGCGGTCGATCCGGCGACCGTCAAGGTCACTCTCGACGGGCCGCAGGGCAGTTTCCTATACGACATGGGCCAGGTTGCGGCGGTGATCGTGGCGAAGGGGTCGGCCGACGGCAATAAGGACAAGCCGATCGGCACCGGTCCGTTCAAGCTCGATCACTGGGCCAAAGGTTCCGAGATCACGCTCGTCAAGAACCCGGATTACTGGGGTACACCCGCCGCGCTCGACAAGGCGACATTCCGCATCGTGCCCGACGCCGCTGCGGCTGTTCCCGCATTGCTCTCGGGCGACATCCAGGCTTTCGCCAACATGCCCGCACAAGACGCGCTCGCGCAGCTCCAGTCCGATCCTCGCTTCAGTGTCGTGATCGGCTCGACCGAGGGCGAGACCATCCTGTCGATCAACAACAAGAAGCCACCCTTCGACAAGCTCGCGGTGCGGCAGGCGCTCGCCTCGGCGATCGATCGCAGTGCCATCATCGCGGCCGCTTCGAACGGCCTTGGAAAGCCGATCGGCTCTCATTTCTCGCCAGGCGACGCGGGCTATGTCGATCTCACGGGCGTCTATCCGCACGACCTCGCCAAGGCTAAGGAGTATCTGAAGGAAGCGGGGCTGGAGAACGGCTTCTCGGCCACGATCAAGCTGCCGCCCGTACCCTATGCACGCGACGGCGGCCAGGTCATTCAGTCCCAGCTGAAGGAGATCGGGGTCAATCTGCAGATCATCCCGGTCGAATGGGCGGAGTGGCTGAGCCAGGTCTTCACCAACAAGGACTACGACTTGACGATCGTTTCCCATGTCGAGCCAAACGACATCGATATCTATTCGCGGCCCGGCTACTATTTCCAGTATGACAATCCGAAGTTCAACGATGTCATCGAGGAGCTCGGCACCACGGTCGACAAGGACAAGAGGCTGAAGCTGCTGGGCGTGGCGCAGAAGATTCTCGCGCACGACGTGCCCGCCGTCTATTTGTTCGAGCTGCCGAAGATTGGCGTCTGGGATGCCAAGTTGCAGGGCATGTGGACGAACTGGCCGATCGAGGCTGACGATCTGACCAAGGTGAAGTGGACGGATTGAGACCGGCGCGATCGACCGATCGCTTCCCATGACCGCCTATCTCCTGAAACGCATCATCATCGCGGCCCTCACCCTGGTGCTGGCCTCAATGGTCGTCTTCGCGGTCATGGAGATCCTGCCGGGAGACCCGGCGCGCCTGATGCTGGGCCTCAATGCCAGCGCCGACCAGATTGAAATGTTGCGCAACCAGATGGGACTGAATACTCCGCTGGTGCTGCGCTATCTCCACTGGGCGGGCGGCTTGCTCAGCCTCGATTTCGGCCGCTCCTACACCTATTCGGTGCCCGTCATAGAACTCGTGCGCGAACGCATTGCCGTTTCCCTGCCGCTGGCGCTGATCGCGCTGGCGCTCTCGACCATCATCGCCGTTCCGGTCGGCGTGTTCTCCGCCAGCCGCCAGGGCCGCGCCGGCGACACGCTTGCCATGGGCGCCGCCCAGCTCGGGGTCGCCGTGCCGAATTTCTGGTTCGCGCTGATGCTGATCTATCTGTTTGCCGTCTGGCTGCACCTCGTTCCCGCCGGCGGCTTTCCGGGCTGGGGCGCCGGTATTTGGACGGCGTTGAAATCCCTGCTGTTGCCGGCCATCGCTCTCGCGCTGCCGCAGGCGGCGATCCTGGCGCGTGTCGCCCGCTCGGCGCTGATCGAGGTGCTCAACGAAGACTATATCCGCACCGCCCGCGCCAAGGGGCTGCCCTATCGCGCCGTGCTCTGGCGCCATGCGCTGCGCAACGCCATGATCCCCGTGCTCACCATCCTCGGCCTGCAATTCGCCTTCCTGCTTGCCGGCACCATCATCATCGAGAATGTCTTCTACTTGCCCGGCCTCGGCCGGCTGATCTTCCAGGCGATCACCCAGCGCGACCTGATCGTGGTCGAGAGCATCGTCATGCTGCTGGTCACCGCCGTGATCCTGATCAACCTCCTCGTCGATTTCTCCTACGCCATCGTCGACCCGCGCCTCAGAGGCCGGCAATGAGCATGCACATCGACCTGCCCGAGGAAACCCTTACCGGCGTGCTGGGCAAGGCCCTCGGCAACCGCTCCTTCCTGATCGGTCTGGCCATCACGCTGCTGATCGTGGCCGTGGCGCTCATCTCCTTCGTCTGGACGCCCTACGACGTCACCAAGCTGGTGATCGCCGACAAGACGCAGGCACCCTCTTGGGCTCACTGGTTCGGCACCGACCATTTCGGCCGCGACATCCTGTCTATGATCATGGTCGGTGCCCGCAATTCGATCGCCGTGGCGCTTGTCGCCGTCGGCATCGGCATGGGCATCGGCGTGCCGCTCGGCGCTTTCGCCGCCGCGCGCGGCGGCATCGCCGACGAGGCGCTGATGCGCGTCAACGATCTGGTCTTCGCCTTTCCCGCGCTGCTCTCGGCGATCATGATCACCGCGATCTTCGGTCCGGGCGCCGTCAACGCCATCATCGCCATCGGCATCTTCAACATCCCGGTCTTCGCCCGCGTGGCACGCGCCGGTGCGCTCGCCATCTGGCCGCGCGAGTTCATCCTCGCCGCGCGCGCCGCCGGCAAGGGCATGACGCGCATCAGCATCGAGCACATCCTGCCCAATATCGCGACGCTACTGCTCGTCCAGGGCACCATCCAGTTCGCGCTGGGCATCCTCGCCGAAGCCGCGCTTTCCTATGTCGGCCTCGGCGCGCAACCGCCGATGCCGAGTTGGGGCCGCATGCTGTTCGATGCGCAGACGCGTATGGTGACCGCGCCCTGGATGGCGATCTTCCCCGGCATGGCGATCGTCGTTACCGTGCTTGGGCTGAACCTGCTCGGCGACGGCATCGCCGACATCCTCGACCCGAAATCGCGGCGGCGCCGATGAGCCTGCTCGAGATCGAGAACCTGTCGCTGGCGATCGGCGCGACATCGATCCTGAAAGGCATCGAGCTGACAGTCTCGCCCGGCGAGGTTGTCGGCCTTGTCGGAGAATCCGGCTCCGGCAAGTCGATGACGGCGCTGACCATCATGCGGCTTTTGCCGCGTCTGGCGCGCGCCGACGGACGCATCACCTTCGACGGCATCGACATCCTCGGCGCGACCGAGGACCAGATGTGCGCCTTGCGCGGTGATGACATCGGCATGGTCTTCCAGGAGCCGATGACGGCGCTGAACCCGGTCAAGACAATCGGCGAACAGGTCGCCGAAGGCATACGCTGGCACACCCGAGCGGGCCGCGCCGAAGCCGAGGAGCGCGCCCGAAAGATCCTCGACCGCGTCGGGCTGCCGGAGGCCAAATTCCCGCTGTCGCGCTACCCGCACGAACTGTCCGGCGGCCAGCGCCAACGCGTCGTCATCGCCATCGCCTGCGCGCTGAAGCCCAAACTTCTGATCGCCGACGAGCCGACGACGGCGCTCGACGTGGTGCTGCAGGCGCAGATCCTCGATCTCCTGCGTGACTTGGTCAGCGAAAACCGCATGGGCCTTCTGCTCATCTCGCATGATCTTGCCGTGGTCACCGAGATGGCCGACCGCCTGACCATCCTGCGCCGTGGCGAGGTGACGGAAGCCGGCGACACCGCCCGCACGCTGTCGGAGCAACAACACCCCTACACGCGCGAGCTGGCGCTGGCCTCCATGCACGTGCCGGCGCGTCCGAAACCGCACCTTGCCGGCTCGGCAAAGCCGTTGCTCGAAGTCGAGGGCGTCGGCCGGGACTATCCGGGACGACGCATATCCCTGTTCCGGCCGGCGCAGCCGATCCGCGCCGTCGACGATGTCTCGCTCACCATAGAGCCTGCCCAGTCGGTGGCGCTCGTCGGACGCTCGGGCTGCGGCAAGTCCACCCTCGCCCGCATGATCCTTGCCTTGGACAAGCCGACGGCCGGCACGATCCGCTTTCGCGGCGACGCCATCACAGGCAAGCCGGAATCGGCCCTGAGGCCGGCCCGGCGCGACATGCAGGTCGTGTTCCAGGACCCTTACGGCTCCTTCGACCCGCGCCAGAAGGTGGAGAAGCTGGTGGCCGAGCCGCTGCACCTTCTGGAAAAGCAGCCGGCACAGGCCGAGCGCCGCGAGATGGTCGCGCATGCGCTGCACGAGGTCGGGCTCGGACCGCGCGACATGGACAAATACCCGCATGAATTCTCAGGGGGCCAGCGCCAGCGCCTGTCGATCGCCCGCGCCATCATCACCCGCCCGAAGCTGGTGGTCGCCGACGAGCCGGTCTCGGCGCTGGATGTCTCGATCCGCGCCCAGATCCTCGACCTTTTCGCCGAGCTCAACCAGAAGCTCGGCATCGCCTACCTCTTCATCACCCATGACCTGACGGTCGCCCGCGCCATGGCGGACGAGGTGCTGGTCATGCATGAAGGCAAGATCGTCGAGCGCGGCCGCGCCGCGGAGGTGCTGGACCATCCGCGCTCGGAAGCGGCGCAGGCGCTGGTCGCGGCGGCGCCCGACCTTCACCGCGCCATCGCACGCAAAATGCAGGAACAGGGGTGAGCCGGCGTATTTGCTGACGCAATTTCGGACGGAAAGCTACGGCGAAGTCGCCGAGCCTAAACGCACACACTGTTCCTGGAATTGCTTCAGCTCTCCGGCTTTACCAGATCGACGGGGCTGATATCGAGCAGGTCGAGCGTGCGGCGCAACAGCTTCACTTCGCTCTCCGCCAGCCTGGCGTCGGCCTTGGCGATCTCGGCCATGTGGCGCGCAAGCAGTTTCCGGCGCTCGACATCGAGGTCGCGGAACAGCGCGATCGCCTGCGAGCCGTTGGTCTCGTAGCCGTAGTCGTTCAGGTATTCGATGACGCTGTCGATGCTGCTTTCCGGAATGCCGAAGGCTTCCTTGCAGATGCGCCGGAAGACGACCATCTCGCTCTCCGAGACCGAACCGTCGGCCAGGATCATGCGGAACAGCATCAACAGTTCCGCCGACAGCACCGGATCGTCCGCGACCTTGCGAACGCCCGGGTCACCGTCGAAGATCGAACGTATCTGGTCGAGCAGCACCATCGCCACCAAGCTCCCTTTGCGACTCCGTCGAGATTGTTAGAGCAATTCCAGGAAAAGTGTGAAGCGGTTTTCCGTCCGGAATTGCGCCAAACCGAGGAACAGAGCGGTTCGGTGTGGAACGGCGAACGCTCTGGCGCGGAATTGGCCTTGCGCAAACTGGTGGAGCGTGTTGCAAGCAGCGGCTCTTTTCGCCGTGACTTGCCAGCCTCATGATCGACCTGACCCTGCAGACCGTCCTCATCCTCATCGCCGCTGCCTTTGCCGCCGGCTTCGTTGACTCGATTGCCGGCGGCGGCGGGCTGATCACGATCCCGGCGCTGCTGCTCGCCGGTTTTTCGCCGGTCGCAGCCCTTGGCACCAACAAATTGCAGGGCATGTTCGGTTCCGGTTCGGCCACCATCCATTATGCCGCCAACGGCCAGGTCGATTTGCGCCGGCAGCTGCCATCGGCGCTGCTGGCGCTTGTCGGCGGCGCGGTCGGGGCGCTTTTGGCGACCGTCGTGCCCGGCGATTTCCTGCGCGCCATCCTGCCGCTGCTCCTGATCGCCATCGCACTCTACTTCGCGCTTAAGCCGAACATGGATGATGTCGACCGCGCCGAACGGCTGTCGCCTTTCCTGTTCGGGCTGATTATCCCGCCGCTTGTCGGCTTCTATGACGGTGTCTTCGGCCCCGGCGCCGGCTCCTTCTACATGCTCGCCTTCGTCACCCTCGCCGGCTACGGCGTGCTCAAGGCCACGGCGCACACCAAGCTGCTCAACTTCGCTTCCAACATCGGCGGCTTCGTCGTCTTCGCCGCCGTCGGCGTCATCGACTGGAAGATCGGCCTAATGATGGGCGTGGCGCAGTTCATCGGCGCCCGCGTCGGCGCGAGCCTGGCCATCCGCATCGGCGCGAGGCTGATCAAGCCGCTGCTGGTGGTGGTCTGCCTGGCGCTGGCGATCAAGCTACTAGCCGACCCCGCCAATCCGCTGCGCCAGCTCATTGGTGCGTGAGGCGGCTGCTGGTACAATTCCAGCGTTGCGAATCATGTTGGAGGGACCAGACATGAATCTCAGTGCACCCACCCAGCTTGTGTTCATTATTTCGTTGGTCATCGCCATCATCGGCCTTCTTGCCGCTCTTGGCCTGCTTGCATTCATTCCGTTTGCGTCCGTTTGGATCATGCTCATCGCCTATATCGTGCTCGCCGCCGGCTGTTTGATGCGCGGCGCTTGAATTCGCAGATCTCGGGCAACTCGGAGCGCCCGGCCCTGCCGGGCGCTTTTGATTTGGGGACACGGTCTGCTAGGCTCGCGGGATGTCCGACGAGACAGAGCGCCACCGCCAGGATAATCGCGCTCCCGCCCTCCATTTCGAGATGGTGCGGCGCAAGCCTGCGGCCTCGCTCGCAGGCATCGTCACCGATATCTGCGGCTATCGGGAGATATGGCCCGGCCATTTCCGCATCGTCGAATATGCCTCGCTGACCGTGCCGCTGGTGATCAGCTTTGCCGAAGCCTTCGCCATCGGGCTCGGCCACACGCCTGGCGACAATGACCGCTACGCCAGCTTCGCCGCCGGCCTCTTTGCCGGGCCGGTCATGATCGAATCCTTCGGCGGTGCCTGCTGTGTCCAGGTCAATTTCACACCGCTTGGCGCCAGGCAATTCTTCGGCCTGCCGATGAGCGAGCTGCGGGATCGCATGGTCGGGCTGGACGATGCGCTGGGTTTTGACGGCATCGCGCTGCGCGAACGACTCGGCGAGGCGTCGGATTGGGACAGGCGCTTCGACATCGCCGAGAACTATATTGCCGGCCGCCTGGCGGAGGCGCATGCGCTTTCGCCCGAAATCGCCTGGGCCTACCGGACGGTCGTCGCGTCGGGCGGCCGCACCCGCATTTCCGCGCTCGCGGGCGAAATCGGCTGGAGCCGCAAGCATCTGGCGGCCAAATTCGCCGACGCGATCGGCATCGGCCCGAAGACCTTGTCGCGCATCGTGCGCTTCAACCGCGCGCTGTCACTGTCGAAGCGGCAGGACGACTGGGCCGGCATCGCAGCCGATTGCGGCTATGCCGACCAGGCGCATCTAGTGCGTGAATTCCGCCAGCTTGCCGGCGAAACGCCGACGGGGCTCGCGGCGACGATGTAGCCCTCAGGCGAGGTAACATTTCTTCAAGACGCGGAAACCGGCCTCGCACAGACTGGCATCATCAACCGACACAGGGAGATTGTCATGCCGACAGCAAACGAAGCACCCCGTCTCTATCCAGCCCTGCGTTACAGGAACGCGGCCAAGATGATCGACTGGCTCAGCGAGGCCTTCGGCTTTGAACTTCGCGCCCGCTATGGCGAGGGCGATATAGTCCACCACGCCGAGCTCACCTTCGGGTCCTCGATGATCATGCTGGGCACCGCGCGCGACGACGACTACGGCAAGATGGTCGGTGATCCAAGCGGTGGCGGCGGCAAGTCGATCTACGTCGCCGTCGATGACGCCGACGCGGCCTATGCGCGCGCCAAGAAGGCCGGTGCGAAAATCATCCAGGAACTGGTCGACCGCGACTATGGCAGCCGCGAGTTCATCTGCCTCGACCCGGAAGGCAATGTCTGGTCTTTCGGGACCTACTGGCCGAAGGCGGGCGAGAAGGCGTAGTCAGCGCGCCAGCCCAAAAATCGCGTCGCAGTCGAGATGCCGTTCCAGCTCGGCCGCGACCTCGTCCAGCGCCTTCTCGACGTCGGCGCGGTAATCGACGCCGCCTCCTCTCACGCCAAGGCTCTCCAGATAGGCGGCGCGAAAGGCGTCGGCTGAAAACAGCCCGTGCAGATAGGTGCCGATCACCTTGCCGTCGGCGGAAACGGCGCCGTCCTCGGCGCCGTTGAGGATCGTCGAGGGCCGCGCCGTGTCCGGGCCGGTGGTGCGGCCGAGATGGATTTCGTAGCCTTCGAGCGGCAGCCCGAACTGCACCGAACGCGCGATTGAATTGCGCACCGTCTTTTCAGGCTCCATCACCGTTTCGATGTCGAGCAGGCCGAGACCCTCGGCCTCGGTCACGCTGCCCTCGATGCCGTCTGGGTCGGTCACCCTGCTGCCGAGCATCTGGTAGCCGCCGCAAATGCCGACGATATGGCCGCCGCGCTTGCGATGGGCGAGAAGATCGCGATCCCAGCCGTTCTCGCGGAATTTGATGAGATCGCCGATCGTCGATTTCGACCCGGGAATGACCACCAGTCCGGCATCTTCCGGCAGCCTCTTGCCTGACGGCACGAACACCACCTCGACCTGCGGTTCGGCCTTCAGCGGATCGAGATCGTCGAAATTGGCGATGCGCGCCAGCATCGGCACCGCCACCTTCAGCGCCCGCTTCTCGCCGGCAGCAAGACGCTCGAGCACGACGGAATCCTCTGAAGGCAGCCGTGCGGCCGCCTTCAGCCACGGCACGACCCCGAAACAACGCCAGCCAGTGAACTTTCCGATCGCGCTGATCCCGTCGTCAAACAGCAAGACATCGCCGCGGAACTTGTTGATGAGATAGCCGGCGATCATGCGCCGGTCTTCCTCCGGCAGGATGAGATGCGTGCCGGCGACGGAGGCAATAACGCCGCCGCGATCGATGTCGCTGACCAGGATCACCGGCACATTGGTGCGCGTGGCAAAGCCCATATTGGCGATGTCGCGGCTCCTGAGATTGATCTCGGCCGGCGAGCCGGCGCCCTCGACGATGACAAGATCCGCGCCCTCGCCGACCTTCGCCCAGGACTCCAGCACCGCGTCCATCAGCCCGGCTTTCATCGCCTGGTAGTCGCGCGCCCGCGCCTCGCCATGGACCTTGCCCTGCACCACCACTTGCGAGCCGATATCGCTCTGCGGCTTGAGCAGCACCGGGTTCATATGGACGGTCGGCCTCACCCCGCAGGCCAGTGCCTGCAGCCATTGCCCGCGGCCGATCTCGCCCTCGCCGGCTTTGTCGCCAGGAATGTCGGCGACGGCGGCGTTGTTCGACATGTTCTGCGGCTTGAACGGCCTGACCTTCAATCCGCGATTCTTCGCGGCGCGGCAAAGCCCGGCCACCAGCACGGTCTTGCCGACATCGGAGCCGGTGCCCTGCAGCATGATCGCCTTGGCCATCAGCCCTTGCCTCCCGAGCCGATGATTGATTTCTGCGCCAGCGGCCCGCCGCGCCAGAGATAGAGCGCCATCAGCGGCTCCGTGCCCGTGCGCATGGCATGGCTGACGTTGGAGGCGTGGTGAATGACCTCGCCGGCGTCGCGAATATGAAAGTTCCCCTCCCCCATCCGCCACTCGGTGCCGCTGGTCAGCGGAATGTAGATTTCTTCCGCGATGTGGTGATGGTCGGGATAGATGATGCCCGGCCCGAGGATCAGCAGACCGCCCGCGGCAGCGTCATTGACGAAATGCCCGCGCGTGCCGAAAACCTCCAGCCAACCGTAATTGTCGATGAAACCCTGCCCGAAATCGGCGGCGGTATAGGTCTGCCCCCAGCGCAGCTCAGCCCGATGATCGGCAACGAACCGCGCCAGCGGCCTGGCGTTTGTCGGCGCCAGCTCGGCGATGCGATCGAGAAGGCCAAGGCAGTCAATCGCGCGCGGTTCGAGAGAACGGACAGGCATGTCCCAGCCGATGCGCGCGACTTCATCCGCGACGAGATCGCTGTCGACGCCGGCGAGATAGGCTTGGAACCGCTCCAGCAACTCATCGAAAATTGTCGGCACGCAAGAGCTCCGTTGGTCATTCCGTGCACAGCCGGTTCTCAACGGCCCGGGTTGCGCGGCGGCATCATTGGTCTAGATTGAACGGCGCGCAAAGCCAAAAACGACAGGCCACAAGGCCTGAAGCGACAGGGAGCACGCCATGGACGCGGCAGTCGATGCGGGCGCTGGCCAGTTCGAACTCAATGAGGAACAGCGCGCCATCCAGGAGATGGCTCAGGCTTTCGCGGCGGACCGCGTCGCGCCCAATGCGCTCGACTGGGACAAGGCGAAGCACTTCCCCGCCGATGTGATCCGCGAGACCGGGCCGCTCGGCCTGGGCGGCATCTATGTGCGCGACGATGTCGGCGGCTCGGCGCTTGGGCGGCTGGACGCGGTTCTGATCTTCGAGGCGCTTGCCCACGCCGACCCGGCGTTCTCCTCCTTCATTTCCATCCACAACATGGCGGCCTCGATGATCGACCGCTTCGGCTCAGACGAGCAGCGCCAGCGCTTCCTGCCGAAACTGACGTCGATGGAGTGGCTGGCGAGCTATTGCCTGACCGAACCCGGTTCGGGCTCGGATGCCGCCGCGCTGAAGACGCGCGCGGTGAAGAGCGGCGGCGACTATGTCTTGAATGGCGCCAAGCAGTTCATTTCCGGCGCCGGCGACAGCGATCTCTATGTCGTGATGGCGCGCACTGGCGGCGATGGCCCGAAAGGCATTTCGACCTTCGTCGTGCTCAAAGATGCGCCTGGCCTGTCCTTCGGTGCCAACGAGCACAAGATGGGCTGGCACATGCAGTCGACCCGCCAGGTCATCTTCGAGGATTGCAAGGTGCCGGCCGAGAACCTGCTGGCCGCGGAAGGCGCCGGCTTCGGTATCGCCATGGCCGGGCTCGATGGCGGACGGCTGAACATCGCCGCCTGTTCGCTCGGTGGCGCGCAATCGGCGCTCGACAAGGCGCTTGCCTATACGGCCGAGCGCAAGGCCTTCGGCTCCAAGATCAACCAGTTCCAGGCGCTGCAGTTCAGGCTGGCCGATATGGAGACGGGGCTGCAGGCGGCCCGCATCTTTCTCTACGCCGCCGCTTCCAAGCTCGACCGCAAGGCGCCCGACGCCGGCAAATGGTCGGCCATGGCCAAGCGGTTCGTCACCGATATCGGCTTCGACATCGCCAACCAGGCGCTGCAATTGCATGGCGGCTATGGCTATCTGCACGATTACGGCATCGAGAAGCTGGTGCGGGATCTCCGCGTCCACCAGATCCTCGAAGGCACCAACGAGATCATGCGCGTCATCATTGCGCGGACGCTGATTGGTAGGCAGTAGGCAGTAGGCAGTAGGCAGTAGGCAGTAGGCAGTAGAGAAAGATGACCGGCAAGATCAACTCGTACAAGGATTTGATCGTCTGGCAGCAGGCTATGGATTTGGCTGTCGGTACCTACACCTTGACCAAGGCATGGCCAAAAGAGGAATTGTACGGGCTGACCAGCCAAATTCGCCGCTCAGCCACGTCTATCCCGGCAAATATTGCGGAAGGTTACGGCCGAGATAACACCGGCTCTTACCAGCAGTTTCTCAGGATAGCGCAAGGCTCGCTCAAGGAGCTTGAGACGCATCTCCAAATCGCTGAACGCATCGGCCTGGCCACTGGTAATGAGGTCCATCATATGCTGTCAGCTACAGAAGCGATCGGAAAAATGCTTCGCCAGCTTATTATCAAGCTCGCACCTGAATAGATTGCCTACTGCCTACTGCCTACTGCCTACTGCCTAACCTGGGAGCACCATTATGGCGACCATCGCCTTCATCGGCCTCGGTAACATGGGTAATCCTATGGCCGCCAACCTCGTAAAAGCGGGGCATCCAGTTCTCGGCTTCGATCTTGTGCCGGAGAACCTTGCCGTCGCAAAGGAACATGGCGTCACCGTGATGGCGAACGCCGTTGCCGCGGTGAAGGACGCCGATGTCGTCATCACCATGCTGCCGGCCGGCAAGCATGTTCTGTCGGTCTATGAGGACATTGCGCCCAAGGCAAAGAAAGGCGCGCTGTTCATCGATTCCTCCACCATCGATGTTGAATCGGCGCGCAAGGCGCATGCGATTGCCGCCAAGCATGACCTGCAATCGATCGATGCCCCGGTCTCCGGCGGCACGGGTGGTGCTACCGCCGGCACCCTCACCTTCATGGCCGGCGGCTCGGATGAAGCGTTTGCCGCCGCCGAGCCGATCCTGAAGCCGATGGCCGGGTGTGTCGTCCATTGCGGCGGCGACGGCGCCGGACAGGCGGCCAAGATTTGCAACAACATGATTCTCGGCATTTCGATGATCGGCGTCGCCGAGGCCTTCGTGCTGGCCGAGAAGCTCGGCCTGTCGCACCAGGCGCTGTACGACGTCGCCTCGACCTCGTCGGGCCAATGCTGGTCGCTCACTACCTACTGCCCGGTGCCCGGCCCCGTTCCGGCTTCGCCGGCCAACCGCGACTACAAGCCCGGCTTTGCCGCCGCGCTGATGCTGAAGGACCTGAAATTGTCGCAGGAAGCCGCGCAGAGCGCCGGCGCCGTGACCCCGCTCGGCGCCGAAGCCACGCAGCTTTATGCCTTATTCAACGCACAAGGCCACGCCGGCGCGGATTTTTCCGGCATCATAAATTTCCTGCGCGGCGACAACAGCTAAACAGCTGCTTTCGAACGGTTATTAGCGGATTTTTTCGACACAAAGCCGGCAAATTTAGATTTGCTTAAGGTCTCGCTAACTCACCGGTAACGATGTGCCTTTAAAACGGACTGCGAGGCGGACATCGCGTCTGCCCGGCGCTCCGGATCAGGTCTCGCGTACCGGAGCCCGTAAGTTTCGCAAGTATCCTGTAGCGAAACGCCATGCGTATCTGGCAGAGCCGCGTTCCCGCCGGGACGCGGTTTTTGCGTTTTGGAGACACCCTCCCGAGTCGTGCAGGAAGGACCGGGCGCCCGATCGAGGAGCGCCCGGCGCAGATTAGCCTAGCGCTGGCGCAAATCCGCATCCGCGAGATCGAGCGCCTTGGCGATGCGCTCGCAAGCCATGTCGATCGTGTCGCGCGTCCAGATCAGCGGCGGCGAGAGAATCATCGTGTCGCCGGTAGCCCGCATCATCATGCCGTTCGCGATCGCATGGTCGCGCACGACGACGGCGGCGCTTCCCGACGGCAGATAGCGTTCTTTAGTCGCCTTGTCCTTGACGATCTCGATCGCGCCCATCAGGCCGATCGAACGCACTTCGCCGACCAGTCTGTGTCCGGCGATGCGCTCCTGCAGTGCCTGCGCGAAATAGGGCCCGGTGTCATTCCTGACGCGCTCGACCAGCCCTTCCTTCTCGATGATCTCGAGATTCTTCAGCGCCACCGCGCAGGCCACCGGGTGACCGGAATAGGTGTAGCCGTGATAGAACTCGCCGCCCTTCTCGACCAGCGTCTTAGCTACACGGTCGCCGACCAGCAGCGCCGACAGCGGCTGGTAGCCCGAGGTCAGCGCCTTGGCGGTGGTGATGGTGTCGGGCTCGATGCCGAAAGTCTGCGCCGCGAACCATTCGCCGGTGCGGCCATAGCCGGTGATGACCTCGTCCAGCATCAGCAGCACATCGTATTTGCGGCAGATGCGCTCGACTTCCGGCCAGTAGCTCATCGGCGGGATCTTGACCCCGCCGGCGCCCATCACTGGCTCGCCGATGAAGGCGGCAACCTTGTCGGCGCCGGCCTCGAGGATCGCGTCCTCGACCGCCTTGGCCGCACGGATGCCGAAATCATGGTCGCTTTCGCCGGGCAGCGCCAGCTCATAGGCATAGGGCATCATCACATGGACGATGTTGGGCACCGCGCCGCCGAGTTGCTTGTGCATCGGCTCCATGCCGCCGAGCGACGTGCCGGCGATCGTCGAGCCGTGATAGGCAGACTTGCGCGAGATGATGCGGTTCTTCTCGGGCTTGCCTTCGAGCGCCCAGTAATGGCGCACGAGCCGAAGCGCCGTGTCGTTGGCTTCCGAGCCGGACGAGCCGTAGAAGACCTGGCCGACGTGATTCGGCGCCAGCTCCGCCAGCTTCTTCGACAACAGCACCGGCGTCGGCGTCGAGCATTTGAAGAAGGAGTTGTAGTAAGGCAGTTCGTTCATCTGCGCGTAAGCCGCCTCGGCCAGCTCGTCGCGGCCGTAGCCGACATTGACGCACCACAGGCCCGCCATGCCGTCGAGGATTTCGGTACCGTCGGCATCGTAGATGAACGGGCCCTTGGCATGGGTGATGATGCGCGAGCCCGCCTCACGCAGTTCCTTGTGGTCGGTGAAGGGATGAAGGTGATGCGCGGCATCGATCTGCTGAAGCTGCTTCAGCGAATAATTCTGATAAGTCATGGATTTGATCTTTCCTCTTGAATCAATCCGGCAGGAGCCGGGGCGGATTCGTCAGAGGAAGGCAGGCGGCGAATAGCCGATGCGGGCGCACAGCCGCAAAAGCTCGGCGCGAAGGGTCCGCGGTGACGGCGTCACCGCGACCCCGAAGGCGCCTGATGTGCTGAAGCGGATCATGGCGCAGCTTATGCCGCCTGAGGCCCAAAATTCAAGCCACCCCGTCAGGCAGTCTTACGGAGCGACCGCTGCAGGAAGATGTAGCGCATCGCCGTCTGCGCTGCCTGCGGCCGGCGGTCTCCGCGCCCGCCATGGCCGCCTTCGGTTTCCTCGAAGAACAGCGTCCGGCCATGGCTTGCCTCCTGCAGCCGCGCCGCCATCTTGCGCGCATGTCCGGGATGCACGCGGTCGTCGGCGGTGGACGTCATCAACAGCACCGGCGGATAGGCGACATTCGCCGCGACATGCTGGTAGGGCGAATAGGCGCCGAGCCAGGCCGCCTCCTCCGGCTTCGAGGGGTCGCCATATTCGGCGATCCACGAGGCGCCGGGCGGCAATTCGGTGTAGCGCAGCATATCGAGCAGCGGCACGTCGATGATGACGGCGCCGAACAGCTCCGGCCGCTGCGTCAGCATTGTTCCGGTGAGCAGGCCGCCATTCGAGCCGCCCTGGATGCCGAGCTGCGCGGCCGTGGTGATGCCACGCCTCACCACATCCTCGGCGACGGCCGCGAAATCGTCGAAGGCGTTCTGGCGCTTGCCCTTGAGCGCCGCCTGGTGCCAAGCCGGACCGAACTCGCCGCCGCCGCGGATATTGGCCTGGACATAGGCGTTGCCCCTGTCCAGCCAGAGCTTGCCGCGGATGCCGGCATAGCCGGGCAGCAGCGGCACTTCGAAGCCGCCATAGCCGTAGAGCAGCGCCGGCACCGGCCCTTTCTGGTCGCGCCTCCGCACCACGAAATAAGGGATCATCGTGCCGTCCTTCGAGCGCACCTCGAACTGCTCCGAAACATAGGGCGAAGCATCGAAGCGGGCCGGCTGCGACTTCACGGTTTGGAGTGTCTCGCCATTGTCGTCCGACCAGATGATCGAGCTCGGCGTCAGGAAATCGGTGAAGGAAAAAGACACGCTCGAGCCGAAATGCTCGACATGGCTGATGCCGACATTGCCGTTGTCGGGCAGCGCCACCGGCTTGAGCGACCAGCCGTCGGCGGTGCGATCGCAGGCGATGACCTTGCCGCGCACATTGTCCATCAGGTTGATGAACAGCCGGTCCTGCGTCCTGGCGAGCCCGGCGATCGAGACGCGATGCGCCGGCGCAAGCACGGTTTCGAACGGACCGAATGCGCTGCTCTCGATCCAGCGGTCGAAATCGACGGAATAAAGCCCGTCGGGCAGGCAGCGCGTGCCGTCCGGCGCCGTCCATGGGCTGCGCACGCCGAAGATCAATTGTCCCTTGAAGACCGCCGTGTCGGTGGCATCGTCGGGCAGCGGGATGCGCCGGTTCTCGCCGGAAGCCAGCCGCAGGAAACTGTGCGAGGTGAAGAAGTCGAGCGTCTTGCCGAGCAGCACATGCCGCTTGTCACCGTCATATTCGACGCCGCCGCCGACCGAGAGATGCTGCTTCTCGCCCTCGAAGATCGGCGTCGCGTCCTCGAGCTTCGTGCCGCGTCGCCAGAGTTTGATGACGCGCGGATAGCCTGACTGCGTCTTGTCTTCGTCCTCGAAAGCCGCCGAGACGATCACCGTATCCCGGTCCAGCCAGGAAAAACCCGACTTGGAAGCGCGCGCGGAAAAACCGCCATCGACAAAGGACCTCGTCGCGATGTCGAATTCGCGCATCTCGCTGGCATCGCCGCCGTCAGGCGACATGTAAAGCAGGCAGCGGTCGAAGTCGGGATAGAGCCGGCTCGCCCCGCCGAACACCCATTTGATGCCTTCCTTCGCCGAGAGCTGGTCGAAATCGATGATCGTCTCCCATTCCGGCTTGTCGGTCTTGTAGGAAGCGACGGGCGTGCGCCGCCAGAGACCCAGCGCATTGGTCTTGTCCTGCCAGAAATTATAGACGTAGCCGGCAAGCGCGGCCCCGACCGGCATATTGTCCTCGGCCGTCATCAGGTCGAGCGCGGTTTGGAAGGTCGCCGGATAGGAGGGATCGCCCTGCAATTCGGCGACAGTCAGCGCATTCTGGCGATGAACCCAGTCCAGCGCTTCCTTGCCGTTGCGGTCTTCCAGCCAGAGGAAGGGATCTTCAGCGGTCAATTCGGGCCGGGCTTTGGTCATCGTGCTGGTCATGCGGGTCTCCATCTGGGGCTCCGCCTACATCGCGTTCGCTGCGTTGATATTCAAGAGCGGTGGCGAGACTGATTACAAAACCCGCCGGCGTACGACCGTCGCCGCCGCCAGCGCGGCGCAGATGGCGCCCAGCGTGACCGGCAGGCCGGCGGCGCCGATGACATCCATCACGCTGCCGGTGAGCGGCGGCACGACGATGCCGCCAAGGCCCCACATCAGCGAGAAGGCGGCATTGCCGGCGACCAGCGCCGAGCCGGTGAAGCGCTCGCCGAGCTCGATGATCGACATCGTGTAGATGCCGTAGGAAACGGCGCCCCAGACAAAGACGCACACCCAGATCAGCGGCGTCTCGATCAACGCCGGCAAAAGCACGCAGCCGAGGATGGTCACGGCGACGCAGCCGAAGCGAACCAGGCGCGCCGTCAGCCTTTCGGCAAGCAGGCCGAGCGGCACCTGCATGGCGATGTTGCCGGCGATCATTGCCGACAGCAGCGCCGACATGCGCGCTTCGGGAATGCCGTGATGCGTTCCATAGACCGGCAGCAGCGCCAGAATCGCCTGCTCGAAACCGGCGGCGACGACCACAGCCGACATGAGCAGCCAAGCCATTGGTATGAAGCCCAGCACCGAAACCTTGTTCTCGGGCTCATCGACTTTCGGCAGTTGCTTCACCACCGCAGCCAGGCAGGCGCCGCAGAAGACGAAAGCAAGGATGCCGACCAGGAAAGGCGGCCAGCCTTCGGTGCCGACGGCAAGCAGGCAGAGCGGCCCGGCGGCAAAGCCGGCCGAGATGATGGTGGAATAGATGCCCATGACGCGGCCCCGGCGCGACGGCGGCGCGAGCGCAATCACCCAGATTTCGCTGAGCACATAGAGCGGATTGGTCACCACGCCGATCAGGAAGCGCAGCGGAAACCACAGATAGACATTTTGCGTCCAGCCGACCAGCGCCAGTACCAGCGCGGAGAGCGCTGCGCAAGTGAGCGCGGTGCGCCCCGCCCCGAAGCGGCGCGCCAACCCCGGAATCAGCGGCGAGGACAGGATGAAGCCGACCGGCGTCATCGCCGCCGACAGACCGATCACGGCCGGCGAAACGCCTTGCCGCTGCAGGATGAAGCTGAGCAGCGGATAGGAAAGCCCCTGCGCGATGGCGAACACCGAAACGGTCGCAATCACGCCGGTGATCGCGGCCCACTGCACCCTCTCGCTGCTCATTGAATCCGCCAGAGCCATCAGTCCTGATCCAAATCGGTTGAAGGCTTAGCCGTTGCGGCCGGTCACTGTAAGGGCCAACTGGCGGCGAAAGCGTATGTTCCAGCCACTCCCTGTCAGGAGAGTCGGCGCTGCCATGACGCTCGCATCCTCCCCTTCCGTCATGTCGCTTCCCTCGCCCTAGTGGTCGCCGCCTCCTCACCGGCAGCATTGCCGCCGGTCCATTATGCCGGCCAATTTCGCATCCTCACGAGGCTTCTCATGACCGCCGCCCTTCATCCCGCCGAACCGGCACTGGCAACCGATCGCGCCCGCCGTGGCGGCCGCGCGGGCAAGCGCGCCGGCGGCTCGGCCGCCTTCGAGCAGCCTGCCTTCCGGCAATTGAAGAACCCGCTGGCGCCGACCAAGCTCGTATCCGACGACGAATTGGAATCGATCCACCTCGCCTCGCTGCGGGTGCTGAAGGAAATCGGCGTCGATGTCCTGCACGAGGAAGCCCGCCGCATCATGAAGGCGCATGGCGCCGATGTGCGCGAAGGCTCGGAGCGCGTGCGCTTCGACAGCGACATGATCCTCGAGCTTGTCTCGCATTGCCCGTCGGAGTTCACGCTGCATGCCCGCAACCCGGCGCACAATCTGCGCTTCGGCGGCAACAACGTCATCCTTTCGATGATGGCTTCGGCGCCCAACTGCTCCGACCTCGACCGCGGCCGCAGGCCTGGCAACCAGGCTGACTACCGCAATTTTCTTCGCCTGGCGCAGATGCACAACATCCTGCAGTGCACCGGTGGCTATCCGGTCGAGCCCATCGACATCCACCCGTCGGTGCGGCACCTGGAATGCATCCGCGACCTCGCAATGCTGACCGACAAGGTCTTCCACATCTATTCGCTCGGCAAAGAGCGCAATGTCGACGGCATCGAGATCACCCGCATCGCCCGCGGCATCAGCCGCGAGCAGCTGATGGAGGAACCGTCGGTCTTCACCATTATCAACACCAATTCCCCGCTCAAGCTCGACGTGCCGATGATGGAGGGCATCATCCAGATGGCCAGTATGGGTCAGGCCGTGATCGTCACCCCGTTCACGCTCTCGGGCGCCATGGCGCCCGTCACCGTCGCCGGCGCGCTGGTGCAGCAGAATGCCGAGGCGCTTTCCGGCATAGCCTTCGCGCAGATGGTCAAGAAGGGGGCGCCAGTCGGCTATGGCGGCTTCACCTCCAATGTCGACATGAAGTCCGGCGCGCCGGCTTTCGGCACGCCCGAATATATGAAGGCACAGCTCGTCGGCGGCCAGCTCGCCCGCCGTTACAATATCCCTTACCGCACCTCCAACACCTGCGCCGCCAACACGATCGACGCGCAGGCAGCCTATGAAAGCGTCTTCTCGCTGTGGGGCGCCATCCAGGGCGGCGGCAATCTGATGATGCACGGCGCCGGCTGGCTGGAAGGCGGCCTGCGCTGCTCCTACGAAAAGACCATCCTCGACATCGACCTGTTGCAGATGGTGGCCGAGTTCCTGACCCCGCTCGATCTTTCCGAGGACGCGCTCGGCTTCGACGCCATCCAGGCGGTCGGTCCCGGCGGTCATTTCTTCGGCACCCAGCACACGCAAGAGCGTTACAAGACCGCTTTCTATTCGCCGATCGTCTCCGACTGGCGCAACTTCGAGACCTGGACCGAGGCCGGCTCGCCGACGGCGATGGAGCGGACCAACAAGGTCTGGAAGGAGCGCCTTGCTTCCTACGAGGAGCCTTACATGGATCCGGCCATCCGCGAGGAACTCAACGACTTCGTCGAAAAACGCCGCGCCGAAGGCGGCGCGCCGACAGATTTCTGATCTGCGTTCGGCGAGCAACTGCCCGCCACTCGTCTTTCATTTCTGACTCCACATTGTACAAGACGGACATATCTGTATGAAATCTCATGTAAAAGCGGTTGTCATCGGCGGCGGTGTCGTCGGCTGCTCGGTGCTTTATCATCTCGCCAAGGCCGGCTGGACCGACATCATGCTGATCGAGCGTTCGGAGCTGACCTCCGGCTCGTCCTGGCATGCGGCGGGCGGCTTCCACACGCTAAACGGCGACCCCAACGTCGCCAAGCTCCAGGCCTATACGGTCCAGCTCTACAAGGAGATCGAGGAGCTCTCCGGCCAGTCTTGCTCGCTGCATCTGACCGGCGGCGTCATGATGGCCGATACGCCGGAGCGTATGGACTTCCTTCGGCTTGCCCACGCCAAGGGCCGCTATCTCGGCATGGATACCGAGCTGATCACGCCCTCGGAAGCCAA
The DNA here is from genome assembly GCA_000824805.1 of Mesorhizobium sp. SOD10. Taxonomy (GTDB): domain Bacteria; phylum Pseudomonadota; class Alphaproteobacteria; order Rhizobiales; family Rhizobiaceae; genus Mesorhizobium. The sequence continues at coordinate 108,685 of CCNA01000060.1, read as the reverse complement.
GGCGATGTTCCCGCTGATGGACGAGAAGAATTTCGTTGGCGCCATGTGGGATCCGGTCGAAGGCCATCTCGACCCGTCCGGCACCACCATCGCCTATTCCAAGGCGGCGAAAAAGCTCGGCGCCGAGATCGTGCTGCGCAACCGCGTCGTCGACCTGACGCAGCAGCCGGACGGCACCTGGAACGTCGTCACCGAACAGGGCACGGTTCACGCCGAGCATGTCGTCAATTGCGGCGGCCTGTGGGCGCGCGAGATCGGCCGCATGGTCGGCGTCGAGCTGCCGGTTTTGGCCATGGAGCACATGTACCTGCTCACCGAACCGATGCCGGAGGTCGAGGAATTCAACAAATCGACCGGCCGCGAGATGATCGGCGTGCTGGACTTCAAGGGCGAGATCTACACCCGCCAGGAGCGCAATGGCATCCTGCTCGGCACCTATGAGAAGGCCTGCAAGCCGTGGTCGCCGGTCAACACGCCCTGGGATTTCGGCCACGAGCTTTTGCAGCCCGATATCGACCGCATCGCGCCGTCGCTGGAGATCGGCTTCAAGCATTTCCCCGGCATCGAGAAGGCCGGCATCAAGCAGATCATCAACGGCCCCTTCACCTTCGCCCTCGACGGCAACCCGCTGGTCGGTCCGGTGCAGGGCCTGACCAATTTCTGGTGCGCCTGCGCCGTCATGGCGGGCTTCAGCCAGGGCGGCGGCGTCGGCCTCGCGCTCTCCAACTGGATGGTGCATGGCGATCCGGGCTTCGACGTCTGGGGCATGGACGTCGCCCGCTTCGGCGAATGGGCGACGCTGCGCTACACCAACGCCAAGGTGCGCGAAAACTATTCGCGGCGCTTCTCGATCCGCTTCCCGAACGAAGAACTGCCTGCCGCGCGTCCCGCGCAGACGACACCGCTCTACGACACGATGCTCGCCAACAACGCCGTGATGGGCGATTCGTGGGGTCTGGAGACACCGCTCTGGTTCGCGCCGAAGGGCACCGAGCCGAAGGACATCGTGTCCTTCCATCGCTCCAACGATTTCGGCCCGATCGGCGAGGAAGTGCGCGCCACGCGCGAGAAGGTCGGCGTCACCGAGATCGCCAACTTCGCCAAATACGAGGTGTCCGGTCCGGGTGCGGAGGATTTCCTCAACCGGCTGATGACCAACCGCATGCCAAAGGTCGGCCGCATCGTGCTCACCCCGATGGTCAACGAGTTCGGCAAGCTGATCGGCGACTTTACCATCGCCAAATCAGGCGAGGATCGTTTCATGATCTGGGGCTCGTCCGCTGCGCAGAAATATCACATGCGCTGGTTTGAGAAGCATCTGCCGAAGGATGGTTCGGTGCGCATCCACCGCTTCGACCAGACGCTGGTGGGTCTCTCCATCGCCGGGCCGAAATCGCGCGACCTGCTGCAGAAGCTTGTCGATGTCGACGTCTCGACCAAGGCCTTCCGCTTCATGGATTTCCGTGAGATGGCGGTCGGCGGCGCGCCCTGCATGGTCAACCGCATCACCTATACCGGCGACCTCGGCTACGAAATCTGGATGGCGCCCGCCTATCAGCGCCTCGTCTACAAGGCGATCAAGGAAGCCGGCGCGGAATTCGGCATCGTTGATTTCGGCATGCGCGCGCTGCTCTCCATGCGCCTGGAGAAGAACTTCCCGACTTGGTTCCGCGAGTTGCGGCCCATCTACGGACCCTTCGAAGGCTCCATGGATCGCTTCATCAAGCTGGAGAAGAACGACTTCATCGGCCGCGAGGCCGCCGCCAAGGAACACGCCGAAGGGCCGAGGTTGCGCCGCGTCTCCTTCATCGTCGACGCCATCGATGCCGACGTGATGGGTGACGAGCCGATCTGGGCCAAGGTCGGCAAGGATTACGGCACGGTCGAGAAGCCGCATGGCTACGGCGCGCCGCGCTTCAACGAGGCGGGCAAGGAAGTGCGCGGATCGAAGGCCGCCGAAGGCGCTTCCGCCGTGCGCGGCATCGTCGATGGGGAATGGCGCGTCGTCGGCTGGGTGACGTCCGGCGGCTATGCGCATTACGTGCAGAAGTCGATGGCGCAGGGCTATGTGCCCGCCGCCCTTGCCGAGGACGAAAGCGCCGGCCTGTTCGAGATCGAGATTCTCGGCCACCGCCGCCCGGCCCGCATCAATGTCGAGCCGCCCTTCGATCCGAGCGGCGAAAAGATGCGCGCCTGAAGCCGGCAATCGTTGGATTGCGCCGGTTGTTGTGGCATGGTCAAGCCCCGCGACCGGCGCATCAGCACGAGAAGAAAATCCCCTTGCGGCAGCTTGAGAAATGGACCGATTGGCTCTGCGATGAACGGGTCGGTCCTTTCAGCACCGCGGTCGCGCTCGCCCTCCTCTACTGCCTGATCCAGATCGTGGTGATGGCGCTTCTGTCCCATTTCGCGGGCACCGGCGTCGGCGTCGACGATTCCGAACAACTGATGGAAATGCGGTTCCTGGCCGCCGGCTACGGCAGTTCGCAGCCGCCTCTATACACCTGGCTGGCGATGCTTGCGGCCTCGCTGGTCGGAACCAGCGTCCTTGCCCTCAAGATCGTCAAATACGGCTTGCTGGCCGCGGGGCTGGCCGCGTATTTAACCGCCATACGCCGACTCGGCTACTCGAACCGCGCCGCCGCCTCGGGCATGTTCGGGCTGCTTCTGTTTCCCCAGATCTTCTGGGAGATGCAGCACGCCCTCACCCACTCGGTTGCCATATTCTGCTTCACCTCGGTGCTGTTTCTGGCGCTGGTCGAGGTGGAGAAGCGACGGTCGGCCGTTGCCTACGCGTTCTTCGGCCTGGCGACTGCGGCCGCGATGCTGTCGAAATACAACATCGTCATCTTCCTTGCCGCCCTGTTCCTGGCAGCTCTCTCGGTTCGCGAAACGCGTGAGGCTATCTTCGACCGCCGCTTTCTGATCAGCGTGGCGGTAGCGGTCCTTGCCTGCCTGCCGACGCTTTATTGGAGCCTGACGCATCCCGAAGATCTGCTCGCGCACCAAGGGGGCCTGGGCGTCGCCGAAGGCGGCGACGTCGCGAAAACGGCACTTCTCGGCATCCGCAGATTGGCCAATGCGATCGTCAATTTCGCTGGCTTGCCGGTCGCGATTTTTGCCGTCGCCTACGTCCTGGCGACGAGAAAGCGGACGGATCCTCCTCAGCCGGTAAGGTGGCCGGAAAAGCTGTTGTGGCGGGCGATCGTCCTTGGTCTTGTGGTCATGGTGACAGTCGTGTTGGCGGCCGGCATCACCCAGTTTCGCGATCGCTGGATGCTGCCCATCTTCATCCTCCTGCCCGCGGCCCTGGCCATGCGTTTCGACGCCATGGGCCCGAGGGGCCGAAAGACGCAAGCCACCATCGTCTTCGTTGGCGCGCTCCTTGCCGTCCTTGTGCTGCCGCTGAGCTGGTACATGCACCTGCACGGCGGCGACGGCCGCGGCGGCATTGTGCGCATGGACTACCGGTCGCTCTACGACCAGATCAACGCCGATGGACCGGTCAAGACCGTGGTCTCGAGCTGGTTCTGGGTCGGCAATCTGCGCCTGGTCGATGCCGATCTCATTGTGCTCGACGACGAGATACCGGACTTCGCCCGGTCGATCCGCGAGCGGGCTGTGCTTGTCCTGACCGACGACAGGGAACCCCCTTCGGATGTTTTCCAAGAGATTGCGAAGGCCGGCTACGCAATGGACACCGTGCATCGCCGCATCGAGGTGCCGCAGGCGCTCGGCTTCCCGCCGCGCCACGCTATCGTTACCAGGCTGCACAAGAAGACTGCACCGTAAGGTTCAGGGGGGACGAATGGACAAGCTAGGCTTTGGCCGCCATCGCAAGATCATGCCCTTCGAGCCAGGCTCGGTCGACGCGCTGCGCAAAGCCTCGCGCGACAAAGCGGCCTCACTCAACCAACATCTGCTGGGCTATGGCGCGACAGCCGAAGCCGAGTGGGCGGCGGCGGGCATCGCCGCGCCCGACCTGTCGGCCATGCGCAAATACCGGCTGGAGCGCATTCGCGCCGAGCTGAAGCGCCGCGACTATGCCGGCGCCCTGCTCTACGACCCGGTCAACATCCGCTACGCGACGGACTCGACCAACATGCAGCTTTGGGTCGCGCACAATCCGACCCGCCACTGCTTCGTCGCCACCGAGGGTCCCGTGGTGCTGTTCGACTACTTCTCCTGCGAGCACCTGTCCGATCATGCGGGTGTCGTCGACGAGGTGCGGCCGGCAGTGTCGTGGATATATCTCTACAGCGGTGAACTCACCGAGCGGAAGGTCCGGCGCTGGGGCGCGGGCATCGCCGAACTCATTGCCGAGCATGGCGGCGGCAATCGCCGCATCGCCGTCGACCGCATCAATCCGGAAGGTGTCGAGGAACTCGCCCGCCGCGGCATTGCGATAGGCAATGGCGAAGCGGTGATGGAGAAGGCGCGCCTCATCAAATCGCCGGACGAGATCCTCGCCATGCGCCGCGCCATCGTCGCTTGCGAAGCGGCGATGGGAGAGATGGAAGCAGCGTTGAAACCCGGCATCTCCGAAAACGAGCTTTGGGCGGAACTGCATCGCGGCAACATCGCGCGTGGCGGCGAATGGATCGAAACGCGGCTTCTGTCGTCCGGCCCCCGCACCAATCCCTGGTTCCAGGAATGCTCCTCGCGCGTCGTCGAGGATGGCGACCTCGTCGCCTTCGACACCGACCTGATCGGCCCCTACGGCTTCTGCGCCGACCTTTCGCGCACCTGGCTTTGCGGCGACAGGCAGCCGTCGAACGAACAGCGCGATCTCTTCCGCATCGCCGCCGATCAGATCGCCCACAACACCGATCTGATGCGGCCGGGCGTCTCCTTTCGCGATCTCGTCGAGCGCTCGGCGGTGCCACCGGGCGATTGTTATCCGACGCGCTACGGCGTGCTTTACCACGGGGTCGGCCTAGCCGACGAATATCCGACGCTGCCACATGCCGGCGATTGGACCGACGACACGCCGGACGGCGTGCTCGAACCAGGCATGGTGCTCTGCGTCGAAAGCTATATCGGAAGGCTTGGCGGGCGCGAAGGCGTCAAGATCGAGGAGCAGATCCTGATCACCGACACAGGCAACGAGAAGCTTTCAGCCTATCCGCTGGATAAGCGACTGCTCTGACCTGCTTTCGACCGCCGCGACGGCCTCGCGCATCATGGCAATGGTTTTTTCCGGCGTCGTTCTGGCCGTGATATAGGGCAAGCCCTTGCGCAGTGCCGTCCAGCCGACGACCTTCACGCCTTTCGCCGCCGGCTCGAAACGCTGCGCCAGCCTCCAGCTCTTGCAGTCGATGGCCGCGACGTCGGCCCTACCTTCCGCCACCGCCACAATTGACGACCGGTGGCCGCCGCTTTCGCTGCGGGAGGCAAAAATATCGAGGCTCTCCGCCAAAGCCGCGAGATCGCGCGTCAGGCCGATGATGCCGGACATGGAATCGAGGCTGTTGAAGATGAAGCGCTTGCCGCGGAGAAGATCGAGCGGAATGACGGCCTTGCCGTCCTGTGGCGCAGGCACCGACGCTTTGCCGTCAGCCGGCATCACCAGCGCGCTGGAATAGAGCTCGCCTTTGCCTCCTTCGAAAGCGTCATAGCTCGGTTGCGCGATCACCTGCACATGTTGGGCCAAACCGAGTTCCATCGGTCCCCAACAGGTCTGGGCGAAAAGCAGCGCCGGATGCAGCCAAAGCCGATGGAAATCGAGCTCAGCCGACGGCAGCGTCGCCGGATCCGGCGCGATCAGCTTGCCGGCGTCATCAAGGATCCCGCCAGGCACCGGCGACAGGTCGCCATTGCTGCGCACGATCGTTTCCGGCGCATCGATGCCCCGTTGCCGAAAAGCGTCGCGCAGTCGTGCCCATTGCGCATCGATCTCGCCGCGCGCTTCGGGCCAGTCATACATCGGCAGGGCCGCAACGAACTTGCTCATGTCGAACAGCTTTCACAGACAGGCGACCTTCGGCGCCTGCGTTCCGCCGCGAAAAAGCCCGCGCGGAAAGTCGAAATTACTCTTTCGGCGGCTCGGCGGGAACTGGCGCCGTGCCAAGCCCGCTGACATTGCGCGCCCTGACACGCGGCTTGAAGGCGCGGCCCGGCTCCGGCGCGCGACGCAGCACCGGATGGATGACCGGCTCCTTGGCCTTGAAGGCATAGGATTTGATCAGCGCCAGATAGTTCGGATAGACATAGCCGTTGTTCATCCGCAGCCATTCTTCGCGCCGGTCGCGAAAGAGCTTGGGCAATCTGTACCAGGCGACCGTCGGGCTCTTGTGATGCACGAAATGCAGGTTGTTGTTGAGGAACAGGAAGGACAGCGGCGAGCGTTCGACGATGATGGTGCGGCCTTCCGGATGCTCGGACCACTGATGCTCGGCATAGGTGCGCACCGAAATCAGCGACTGTCCGAGCCAGACGGGCACCAGCACATAGAGCCAGAGCGGGATGCCGAAGCCGAAGGTGACGATCGGCGTCACGACGACAATGCCGATGGCATGGAGCAGCCAAGCCTTGCGGATCGCCCTGTCGCCGGCGGCGATCTGCTTGGCGTCGTCGATGAAAAAGCCGACCGAGGACAGCCATGGTCCGAGGATGAAGCGGCCGGCCATGGTGTTGTTGATCTTGAGCAGGAACTTCATCGCCGGCGGCAGTTCCTCATGCATCCAGAGCGCCTGGTAATAGCTCTCGGGGTCGTCCAGCGGATCGGTCAGCCGCTCATCGGCATGGTGGCGAAGGTGGATGGCCTTGAAACGCCGGAACGGCCAGACCAGCCCGATCGGCAGGAAGACGAAGACTTCGTTGATCCTGGCGCTGCGGGTCGGATGACCATGCAGCACCTCATGCATCAGCGAGGATTGGAGTGCCAGGATCAAGCCCAGCGCGATCAACGCGATCAAAGGATGGGATGGCCAGAGCAGGAAGCCGATTGCGAACCATGCGCCGTAGCAGAAGAGTGCGAGGAATACCGTCGGCCATTCGATTGCCTGTGCACTGCTTCGTCTCTTGCTCATGCCGGTATTCATGCTTGCCATGCTATCGACCACTGCCTTCCAGTCGCCGGAACCAATTCGATTCCTGACAGCATTGTGTCAGGAGCCTGCCGTTACATCAACGCGACAATGCGCACAAACTGTTGCGATTGCGCATTTTTGGCGGCAGATGTTACGCATTGTAAACAAATATGGGGATTCATTTCCGCCCTGCGCCGCGTTCAGATCGGCTCCGGCGCAAAATTTATCCTCCCGCAAGCAGGAGCGGCCTGATGGACAAGCGCGATCTGTCGACGATCTTCCGGGAGCGGCTGAAATTGCTCTTGACAAGGTCCGATCTGAATCAGTCGGCCTTCGCAACAGCCGTGGGCATCGACCGCTCGGCGCTCTCGCAACTGCTGTCCGGCGCCTCGACGCGCCTCCCCCGTGCCGAGACGCTTCTCAACATCGCCGCGGAGTTCAAGGTCTCGCTCGACTGGCTGCTTGGCCTCAGCCATGACGAAGGCGTCACCGGCGAAATCCGCGAAAGCCTGGAGATCGAGGAGGCGCCGGACGGCTTCGACCGAACGCTGCTCGCCAAATGGCACGCCGAAGCCGCCGGCACCAAGATTCGCTATGTGCCGGCCGGCATTCCCGATCTTTTGCGCACCGAGGCGCTGATCGACTACGAGGCCGGCATCGCCAACAAGAACCGCGAGGCGCAGGCCGGCGAGACGCAATACCGTATCGACTACACAAGGCGTCCGGAGACCGACATGGAGGTCTGCATGCCGCGCCACACGCTGGAGATTTTCGCGCGCGGCCTGGGCGTCTGGGATCGTTTCCCGGAAGCCGAAAGACGCAAGCAATTGCTGCACATGGCAGCCCTGCTCGACGACCTTTACCCGACGTTCCGGCTCTTCCTTTATGACGGCCGCATGCGCTATTCGATCCCCTATACGATCTTCGGCCCCTATCGCGCCGCGATCTATGTCGGCGACATGTATATCGTGCTGAGCGCCACCCAGCCGATCCGCACCCTCACCAGCCATTTCGACAATCTGATCCGCGCCGCCGACATCAACGCACATGAGGCGGCAAGCTTCACGCAGAAGCTGGCCGCAATGTCCTTCCCGTCAGGTTCTGTTTGATTGCCGGCATCGATAGCATACTGACGTCGGCCACCATCCGGCTGCCGGTCATCGCTTCAGGTAAATCCATGCAAGAACCGCGTCACGTCATTGTCCCTCCGCAGTCGGGCCGCTCCATGCGCGTCGGGCGCGGCGATCTGATCCGCATCATCGATCCCAAGGGCCAGCAGGTCTCCGACCTCTGGGCCTTCTCGACCGAAGGCAGGCTCGACTGGTTGAGCACGTCACAAACACGCGACATCACCGAGCGGCTGTTTCCGAAACCCGGCGATCATTTCTACAGCGCCGCCGGCAGGATCATGCTGACGCTGATCGAGGACGCCTCGCCCGGACCGCACGACATGCTCTACCCGGCCTGCGACGGCGCGCTCTATGAACGTGCCGGCCTGCCCGGCCACCCGAATTGCCGCGACAATCTGATGACGGCGCTCGCCGCGGAAGGCATCGACCTGCCCTTCGCGCCCGACCCGGTCGACCTCTTCCAGAACTCCTTGCCGCAGCCGGACGGAACGCTCGTCGTCGAAGCCTCGATCAATCCGCCGGGCGGTTACGTCACGTTGCGCGCCGAACAGGACCTCCTGCTTGTCGTCACCGCCTGCTCGGTCGATCACCACCCGACCAATGGCGGCGTCTGCACCGAGATCGAGGTCGAAATCACTCCGGTTTCGTGAAGCCTTTCAGGCCGCAAACTCGTTGACTAGACATAAAGACTTCTTTATATCGTTATTCGACTTCGAACACGAAAGCTACCGCCATGACCGCGACCAACCCGATCGACGCACTGCTGGCCGAAAAGGGCGTGCTCCTGGCCGACGGCGCCACCGGCACCAATCTGTTTGCGATGGGCCTGCCGGCCGGCGAGGCGCCCGAGCTGCTCAACGAGACGGCGCCCGAGACCATTGCCAGCCTGCATCAGAATTTCGTCGATGCCGGCGCCGATATCATTCTCACCAACTCCTTCGGCGGCACCCGCCACAGGCTGAAGCTGCATCATGCGCAGGACCGCGTGCACGAGCTGAACAAGCGCGCCGCTGAGATTGCCCGTTCCGTTGCCGACGAGGCCGGCCGCAAGGTCATCGTCGCCGGCTCTGTCGGCCCGACCGGCGAGTTGTTGGTGCCGCTCGGGGCGCTGACCTATGACGACGCCGTCGATGCCTTCGCCGAGCAGATCGAGGGTCTCAAAGCCGGTGGCGCCGAAGTCGCCTGGATCGAGACGATGTCGGCGCCCGACGAAATCCGCGCCGCGGCCGAGGCCGCTATCCGCATCGGCCTGCCCTATACCTATACCGGTTCGTTCGACACAGCCGGCCGCACCATGATGGGCCTGCTGCCGAAGGACATCCACGCCGTCGCCGACGGTCTGTCGCAGGCCCCGCTCGGCGTCGGCGCCAATTGCGGCGTCGGCGCTTCCGATATCCTCGCCTCGCTGCTCGACATGACCGAGGCGAAGCCGGAGGCGACCGTGATCGTCAAGGGCAATTGCGGCATTCCGGAATTCCGCGGCAGCGAGATCCACTATTCCGGCACCCCGGAGCTGATGTCCGATTATGTGCGTCTGGCGGTCGATGCCGGCGCCAAGATCGTCGGCGGCTGCTGCGGTACCTCGTTCGCCCACCTCGCCGCCATGCGCAAGGCGCTCGACGGCCACACCAAGGCTGAGCGCCCGACCATCGAGACGATCGTCGAACGCATCGGCCCGATGCGCAACAAGACGGCAAGCGCCGGCGATGTGGGCGAAGGCCGGCGCGAGCGCAGGCGCAGCCGCGCCTGACAGGCCTGCTTATTTGCTGTTTTCGGCGTAGCGCGACAGCGCCGTATTGAAATCGACGACGTTCTCGGCGCTCATCGTCGCCAGCGCACCCGATGTGCCCGGATCGCTGATCTGCTCCAGCATCGCGCGAAACCGGTCGTTGTTGAGCGCCGAAAGCGCCGTGTTGCGAGCCGCATCGACATCGCTCCTGATGCGCGCGGATTCCACCGAAGCCGCGGACGATCCCCGCACCGGCGCACTGGTTGCCGTTGCGTTCGCATTGCCGATTGTCGTGATATGCACTGCTGATCCCTCAAAATTCTATCAGCGCTGACTAACAGAAGCTCGTTGCGGCGAGGTTCCGGAAAAGCCGCGCAATTTAACGATTGCAAGAGGGCCGGCAGGATTTCTCCCGCCGGCTTATCGTTGGAGGTCACAACGCTCTATTTGTTGCTGTCCAGCGATGAGGCCAGGCGTACCAGCGAAAGGAATTCCGCCCTGTAGCCGAACGGATCGGCGCCGCGCGCGGCATTGGCGATCTCCGCGATCCGGTCGTAGCCGAAATTCGCCGTCTGGTCCTCGTCGCGCAGCTTCTGCCCGAAGGCCGCCACCGCGACCGAGAAACGCTGGTCGGCGCCGGCCGCGTCGAAGGATGACACCTCGTTGGCGGCGGTCACCGGCGTGGTGATCAGCTTCGAGACATTTTCGTTCGGCAGCTTGTAGCGGATCTTGACGAAGGCATATTCGTCGGCATTGGCGACGCCGCCATTGTCGACCTTCGCCTGGCCGTAGCGCAGCGGATCGACCTGCTCCCCGCCGCTCCCCTTCGGCGTGATCTCATAGACCGCCGTCACCGAATGGCCCGAACCGATATCGCCGGCATCGACGCGGTCATTGTTGAAATCCTCACGCTTCAAGGCCCGGGTCTCATAACCGACGAGACGATACTCCGAGACCTTGGCCGGGTTGAACTCGACCTGGATCTTGACGTCCTTGGCAATGGTGAACAGCGTCGAGGAGGCATCCTCGACCAGCACCTTCTCGGCCTCGGCGAGCGTGTCGATATAGGCCGCCGTGCCATTGCCGTTCTGGGCGATGGTCTGCATCATCTGGTCGTTCAGATTGCCGCGGCCGAAGCCGAACACCGAGAGGAACACGCCTGTCTTGCGCTCCTTCTCGATCAGCCGCTTGAGGTCGTCGTCATCGGTCTGGCCGACATTGAAGTCGCCGTCGGTGGCAAGCATCACGCGGTTGACGCCGTCTTTGACGAAGGACTGCTGGGCAAGCTTGTAGGCTTCGCGGATGCCTTCCTCGCCGGCCGTCGAGCCGCCAGGTTCGAGATTGTCGATGGCCGCAAGGATTTTCTGCTTTTCCGACGCCTTGGTCGGCATCAGCACCGTGCCGGCATTGCCGGCATAGGTGACGATGGAGACGGTGTCGTCTGCCTTCAGCTTGTTCACCAGGAGCCGGAAGGCGGATTTGAGCAACGGCAGCTTGTCCGGCTCGTCCATTGAACCCGAGACGTCGATCAGGAAGACCAGGTTGGCCTTCGGCTGCTCGGCCTGCTTGACGTCGAAACCCTTGATCGCGACATGCATGAGCTTGGTGTGCTCGTTCCACGGCGTCGGCATGACGGTGACGGTCGAGTTGAACGGCGTTGAAGCCGATTCCGGTCCTTTCCAGTCATAGGGGAAGTAGTTGATCATCTCCTCGACGCGGACCGTGTCCGGGTCGGGCAGGCTGCCTTCCTTCAGCGAGCGCCGCACGAAGGAATAGGAAGCCGTGTCGACATCGATCGAGAAGGTCGAGACCGGATCCTGCGCCGTTTCATGCACCGGATTGGTCTTGAACGTCTCGATGCGGTCGCGGTTTTCCTCCTGCGGCTGCATCTGGTCGGCCGGCAGGGGCGCGGGCTGTACCATGAGCTTGGAATTGGCCATTGCCGGGGGAGACGCCGGAATAGCGGCAGCTACCCCTGCCGGCGGCTGATCGGTCCTCACGGCTTCATCTTTTGACGACGGCGAAAGCTGCATCATCACCCTGCCCGACGAACCGGCCTTGCCGCCGGCCGCGAGCTGACCGCTTTCCGCAGGCGCGGGCAAAGCCTCGGGCGTCGCTTCCTGCTTGAGCAGGCTGTCGACCTCGGCCGCCGGCTTCGGCGCTGCCGGCGCCATTTGTGAATTGGCGCGCGTCTCTGTGTCCGCGACGGACTTCTTCTCCTCCGCCGGCGTAGCCGCCAGCGGCTCGTTGATCGCCGGTTGCTCCGGTGCGGGCTTCTGCGCCACCGGCTTGTCCACAAGCGTCTCGGTGACCTTGCCGTTATTGCCCCCAATGACCGGCGGCTGTTCCTTCAGCATCTCGAAAGCGGCATATCCGGCAATAGGCAGCGCGACCAGCGCGGTGATGGCCGGCGTGGCAATGAGTTTCCGTTGCATGATGTCTCTCCAGAGCTTTTGTGCTCGCTCCGTGAGACGAAGACCTGCGGACGTTCCTTTGGAGGCGGTCGAAATTTTTTCGTCCATATCGAAGGCCTGCATCGCGGCATTGAGCGCGCGCGCCTTCGCCTCGCCGCCCGGCGCCGGTACCGCGATGTCGCGCAGCCTTTCGAGTTCGTTGTCGTCGACCATGGTCACACTTCCCCGGCTGAGCGCATCAGCATCTTCAGCCGTTTCTTCGCTTCATGGATGTGCCAGGAAACCGTCGCTTCCGAGATCGCCATCACCTCCGCCGCCGCCGCGTGGTTGAGACCTTCGCCATAGACGAGCAGCACCGCGTCGCGCTGCTTGTCGGGTAGCATTCGCACTGTCTCCCACAGCGCCTCGGTCGGATCGTCGCTCTCCGCCGACGCATTGCCCGCGATCGTCACATAGGCGCCATAGGCGTCGGTCTTGGCGGTGTCGCGCGCCCGCTTGCGCATCATGTCGCGCGCGGCGTTCAGCGTCATGGCGTAGAGCCATGTAGTGAAGGCGCCGTTCCCCTGATAGTCCCGGATCGCGCGGCCAAGCCGCACGCAGACATCCTGGGCGATGTCCTCCGCGTCGGCCTTGCGGCCGCACCAGCGGTAGGCGGCGCGATAGACGAAGCCATAGTGCCTTTCGACCAGTTTGCCGAAAGCCCCCCTGTCTCCGCCCCTCGCCAGCCCGATCAATTCGGCATCGGAGGCTTCGCTGTCGTCCAGCATCATCGCCGTCATTTGCCTGTTGGACGAAGGCTAATGACCGATCCTTGGGGTGATGAAAAGATTTTTTGTGGGAGGCACTTTTCCTTCTCCCCGCTCGCGGGGAGAAGGTGCCCGAAGGGCGGATGAGGGGCGGCGCGAACATTCGAAGGCTCGCGCTGCACGGCGCTCCGCGATCTGCGAGAGATGGCTAGCCGAGCGTCTCCTTGAAGAACGTCGTCAGCCGCTTCCAATGCCTCTCCGCGCCCGCCTCATCATAGGCGCTATGGTCCTTGACGCACCAGCCATGGCCGACGCCGACATAGTTCTCGATGACGTGGTCGACCTCTGCCACCCTGAGCGCCTCCGCCAGCCGCGCCGACTGCTCCGGCGGGAAGCTGCTGTCGACGCCGGCGACGCCGACATAGACGCGCGCCTTGATCGAGGCCGCCTTGCGGTGCGGGCTGTCGGCCGCATCGCTGGCGAGATTGCCGCCATGAAAGCTCGCCGCGGCAACGATCCGGTCGGGATAGCTCGCCGCCGCGTTCAGCGCCCGCGCGCCACCCATGCAGTAGCCGACGACGCCGACAGGTCCAGCGATACCCTCGGCGGCCAGCGCATCGAGGAAGGCGCTGCCGTCGCGGACTGTCATGCCCTGCGTCGTGCCGCCGCTCAGCATCAACAGCAGGGCCTTGGTCTTTTCCTCGGCAAAGGCGGTTTTGGGATCGAACGGGCCATAGGGCGCATAGCGGTAGAAGAGATCGGGCACCAGCACGGCATAGCCATGCTCCGCGAGGCGCTCGGCCATCTGGTCGAGCGCCGGACGCGGACCGAAAATATCCATGTAAAGGATGATGCCGGCCTTGGCCGGCGCGGCTGGACGAAACAGCCGTGCCTTCGCCGTGCCGTCCTGGGTCTTGATCTCGATGTCCTGCTTCGTCATTGCGCGCTCTGCCGGTTGCTAGGCGATAGATATCCGCACCCCCCGCCAGGGCAAGCCGCAACCCCTCGATCGCGGTCAAGTTTCCGTGTGGCTCGGAAGAATGCCTAAAGTCCGGCGAACGCCGCCATATGGAAAGCCTGCACCTCCGGCGGATAGCGATACTCAGGGCCATAGGGACAGGCGTTGCGGTCGAGGCAGCCGCCTGCGCGGCAAGGCGCACCATCCTTGCCACGTACATGCACCAGGCACGCCTGGTGCGCAAAGCCGTCCCCGGAATAGGCGTCGACCGGACAGGAGTTCAGGCAGGGTTTTGCGACACATGTGTCGCAAAGATGAATCGCCTCGTAAGCTTCGGAAAGAGAGAGTTCGTTCTCGAACAGCAATGCGCCGCGATAGGCATGCCAAAGTCCATAGGTCGGATGCATGAGAATGCCGAGCGGCGACGGCTTCAGCCCTTCCGCCCGCATCGCCCAGTGCTGGAACGGGAGATAGGGCCGGTCTGAAGGCGACACGGCGCGCGCGCCGAAGTCTTGGGCCACCGTGCCGATCACCTCGCGCGACCAGCTGTCGAGTGGGTTGGCGATGTCCCTCGCCTGCCGCTCTCGCCAGCGCTGGAAATGCGGCCACGGTGCTGCGCCCGCCTGCCCGACCAGCAGCATCGATTTGGCCGGCGCGCCGGAAAGTCCGGCTGGCGCCATCTCATCGTCGCCGAAGCTGAAACCGCCGCGCAGGATCAGGCCGCTGGCCGCGAGCGCGGCCGCAATCTCCTCGACCGTGCCGCGGAAAAAAGTCATCCCTTCCGGTCCGGGTCGGAGAACGCGCTCCGCCAGACTTCCTTGTGGATGATATTGGCGACTTTAGCCCGGCCTGACTCGGGCTCCTTTCACGTGAAGGCGTCGGCCATCGAGCCCTTCTTCTTGGCGATGAAGTCCTTCAGCGCTTCGTCGATGGCCGGATCGAGATGCGGCGCCTCGTAGCTTTCCAGCCAGCGGCGGGCGAGCTCGTTGGCGCGCTGCGGCGCGGTCTTCTCGCCTTCGGCCAGCCACTGCTCGTAGGAATTGTTGTCGGCGATGCTGGAGCGGTAGAAGGCCGTCTGGAAATTCGCCTGGGTGTGGTCGCAGCCGAGATAGTGGCTGCCCGGGCCAACCTGGCGGATGGCATCCATCGCCTGGCCGTTTTCCGACAGGTCGACGCCTTCGCAGAATTTCTGCTGCATGCCGAGCTGGTCGATGTCCATCATGAATTTTTCGTAGCAGGAGGCGAGACCGCCCTCGAGCCAGCCAGCCGAATGCAGCACGAAATTGGTGCCGGCAAGGATAGTCGAGTTGAGCGTGTTGGCGCTCTCATAGGCAGCCTGCGCGTCCGGGATCTTCGAGGCGCAGAGCGAACCGCCGGTGCGGAACGGCAGGCCGAGCCGCCGCGCGAGCTGTGCCGCGCCATAGGAAACCAGCGACGGCTCCGGCGTGCCGAAGGTCGGCGCGCCCGACTGCATCGAGATCGACGAGGCGAAGGTGCCGAACAGCACCGGCGCGCCGGGCCGGATGAGCTGCGTGAACGAGGCGCCGGCCAGCACTTCGGCCAGCACCTGCGTCAGCGTGCCGGCGACCGTCACCGGGCTCATTGCGCCGGCCAGGATGAAGGGCGTGACGATGCAGGCCTGGTTGTTGCGCGAATAGACTTTCAGGGCGCCGAGCATGGTCTCGTCGAACACCATCGGCGAGTTCGCGTTGATCAGGCTGGTGAGCACCGTGTTCTTCTCGACGAAGTCGTCGCCGAACACGAGCTTGGCCATTGCCACCGTGTCCTCGGCCCGCTCCGGCGCCGTCACAGAACCCATGAACGGTTTGTCGGAATAGCGGATATGCGCGTAGATCATGTCGAGGTGGCGCTTGTTGACCGGCACGTCGACCGGTTCGCACACCGTGCCGCCCGAATGGTGGATCGACGGCGCCATGTAGGCGAGCTTCACGAAATTCTGGAAATCCTCGATGGTCGCGTAGCGGCGGTTGCCGTCGAGGTCGCGCACGAAGGGCGGGCCGTAGACCGGCGCGAACACTGTCGCATTGCCGCCAATCTGCACCGAGCGCTCGGGGTTGCGCGCATGCTGGGTGTAGATGGAAGGCGCGGTCTTCAGCAGCGAGCGGCAGAGCCCCTTGGGGAAATGCACGCGCTCGCCCTTGACGTCGGCGCCGGCCTCTTTCCACAGCGCGAGCGCCTCGGCGTCGTCGCGGAAGATGATGCCTGTTTCTTCCAGCACCGTGTCGGTGTTCTTCTCGATCAGCGCCAGGCCTTCCTCATTGAGGACCTCATAGACGTTGATCTTGCGCTTGATATACGTGAGCTGGGTGGCCGGGCCGCCGCCCGAACGGGCCGCCCGGCGTGCCGCCGCGCCGCCGCTGGCACCGCGTCCGCGCCGTCCGCCCGACGCTTCCTGCTCGACTGCCGCGTTATCGCTCATGATCGTTCTTCCTATAACTTGGCCTGGATTGGCTGGGGCGGCCCATCGTCGCCGCTTCTTGCCGGATCGTAGCCATGCACCCTATTGGAAACGGCCAGCCAGCGCCAACGCCTGTCGCAAAATCGACAAGAAAAGCGCCATTTTTTCAGTCGCTTTCCTTTTGCGGGAAGTCGCAAATCAGCTATGGCTAGCTCGCCCTCGCGGGTTAGGTATTGGCGCATCGATTTTTAAGCTGCAGCAAGCATGGCGAGCAGCAAGGAGCCCGAGAAAATGTCCGACGACGAGATCATCCTTTCCGAGCTTTCCGACGACGAACTCGTGCAGCAAATGCATGATGATCTTTATGACGGTCTGAAGGAAGAGATCGAGGAAGGCACCAACATCCTTCTGGAGCGCGGCTGGCAGCCTTATACAGTGCTGACCGAAGCGCTGGTCGAAGGCATGCGCATCGTCGGCGAGGATTTCCGCGACGGCATCCTGTTCGTGCCGGAAGTGCTGCTCTCGGCCAACGCCATGAAGGCCGGCATGGCCATCCTGCGTCCGCTGCTCGCCGCCACCGGCGCGCCGAAGCAGGGCAAGATGGTGATCGGCACCGTGAAGGGCGACATCCACGACATCGGCAAGAACCTCGTCGGCATGATGATGGAAGGCGCCGGCTTCGATGTCATCGACCTCGGCATCAACAACGCAGTCGAGAAATACCTCGAGGCGATCGAGCAGCACCAGCCCGACATCATCGGCATGTCGGCGCTGCTCACCACCACCATGCCCTATATGAAGGTCGTCATCGACACGATGAAGGAAAAGGGCATCCGCGACGATTATGTCGTCCTGGTCGGCGGCGCGCCGCTCAACGAGGAATTCGGCAAGGCCGTCGGCGCCGACGCCTATTGCCGCGACGCCGCGGTTGCGGTCGAGACGGCCAAGGACTTCATGAAGCGCAAGCACAACGTTCGCGCTTCCGCCTGACCCAGGGCATCAGGATGGATCGACAAGAAAAGCCGCGCCTTGCAGCGCGGCTTTTTTGTTCCCAGATGATGGAAGAGGCTGCCGATCAGTTGACAGTGTCTTTGACCGCCCTTGCCGTCGATTTGACGTCCTTGCCGACGCCCCGGATGGTGTTGGCGCAAGCGGTGAGTGCAAGCGCGCAGGCCAGGATGGCGATCGGCGCGATGCGTAGCAGTTTCATGGACGGTGTCTCCCTCGACAGATATTAAGCCCCGCAGCGAAAGCCGGCCCGACTTGGTCAAGACGCAAAAAACGGAACCGAATCAAACAGACAGGCTGCTCGTCATCGCCTGCGGGATGATTGCGCGCGAAGTTTTGGCCGTCAAGCAACAGCTAAAGCTTGACCACCTCGAGCTGACCTGCCTGCCGGCCGAGTTCCATTTCTATCCGGACCGCATCGCGCCGGCGATGGACAAGGCGATCGAAAAGGCCAAGGCGGAAGGCTACCAGCACATCTTCGTCGGCTACGCCGATTGCGGCACCGGCGGCCTGCTCGACCGCGTCATCGAGAAACATGGCGTCGAGCGCATGGCCGGACCGCACTGCTTTGCCTTCTACCAGGGCGCGGAGGCCTATGCGAAGGTGGCCGATGACGACATGATGTCGTTCTACATGACCGACTTCCTCTGCCGCCAGTTCGATGCCTTCTTCATCAAGCCGCTCGGCCTCGACCGCCATCCGGAGCTGATCAAGGATTATTTCGGCAATTATGAGAAGCTGATCTATCTCGCCCAGACCGACGATCCGGAGCTCGACAAGGTCGCCGAAAAAGCCGCCGCCATGCTCGGCCTTATCTATGAACGCCGCTCGACCGGCTATGGCGACCTGACCGCCGAACTGGCGCGGGCGGCACACGGCACCGCCTGAGAAGACTGGCCTTCAGACCTCGGCTCCCAGCGCGACAAGCACGTCGGCAAAACTCGTCTTGCAGGTAAAACCAAGCTTCTCCCTCACCCGCGACGGATCGTAGACGCGGTCGATCGACGAAAACATCGTCCAGCCCTTTCTGGCATAAAGGCGCGGGTAGTCCGGGAAATAGCGCGCGACGACAGCCGGAGCGTCGGCGATCAGCTCGGCGCAATCCTGCGTCTGGAACGGCGTCGGCGCCGAGACGATAAAGACGTCGAAGCCCAGGCTCGGCGCCCTCTCCAGCGCCGCGACATGGGCCTGCGCCGCATCCTCCACCGTCAGCCGCCGGAACAATAATTCGTTGGCCTTGGTGTTGGCGTCCGATTGCTCGATCGCATGCGCCATGTCGTCGGCTTCGGGAAAGAAGCGCGCCGTGCGCAGCACCACCACCGGCAATCCGTGCTGAAGGTTGTAAAGGCGGCATAGATGTTCGGCCGAAAGCTTCGTCACGCCATAGATGTTGCGCGGCTCCGGCGACATGTCCTCCGTCAGCCAGGCTGCCTTGCGCGCGCCGCCTTGGAAACCGGCGCGGATCGCCTGCGAGATCATCAGCGACGTCGTCGAGGTGAAGACGAAGCGCTCGACGCCGCAAACCACGGCCGCGTCGAGCAAATTGAGCGTGCCTTGCACATTCGTCGCGACGAAATCCGTGTTCTCGAAATGCTCGATGTTCGGCTTGTGCAGCGCGCCGCTGTGAATGATGGCCTCGATTCGATTGTCGCGGACAGTTCCGAAGGCCAGCTCGCGGTCTGCCACCGAGCCGACGACCTGCGTGCGCGCCGAGAGAACCGGATCAAGGCCGATGACTTGGTGGCCGAGCGATTCGAGCCTTGGCTGAAGCGCGCTGCCCAGCCATCCGGACGATCCCGTGAGCAATATCCGCATCGATCAACCGTCATTTTTCCGAGCTGACGCTGTTAAGCACGGATGACAGGCGAGCGCGAACCGGTAAGTTGTGCGCCAGTGAAGAAAGAACTGTTCCAGCCTTTTTGAGGAAATGATTTGATGACCCCTCGCCTGCTTTTTGCCGCTCTCGGCCTCATTGCCTTCATCTTGCCTGCCTATGCCGATGGCGAGGTGCAGAAGCTGATCACCGCCGCCGACAAGGCGCGGCTGGATAAATATGGAGAAACGCGCAAGGCGGCTCTCGAAGAGGCAAAGGCCGGCAATCCGTCGGAGGTCAAGCAACTGAATGACCTGCTCGCCAAGCCGCTTGTCGCCTTCTCCGACAAAGACCTCACCGGCAACTGGAAGTGCCGCACCATCAAGGCGGGCGGCATCGGCCCGCTCGTCATCTATGGCTGGTTCAAATGCAAGGTGACCGACGACGGCTCCGGCTGGCGGCTTACCAAGATCAGCGGCTCGCAGCGCACAACGGGCCGCTTCTTCGACGATGGCGAGAAGCGCGCCATCTATCTCGGCTCGTTCTCGGTCAATGACGACAAGGCCAAGCCCTATGGCAGCGGCCCCGAAAGCGACCAGGTTGGCTACGCCTTCCGCAACAGCGCCACCGAATGGCGAATCGAATTCCCGGCGCCCTATTACGAATCGAAGCTCGACATCATGGAATTCAAGCGCTGAACCGGCACTGAAACGCCTCCGGCACACCAAGGATTAACCCGCCCCGCGTAGCATGCGCCCGGTCTTCAAAGCGGGTGCTTGCAGTGGCAGCGTCGGAACCGAGTAAGCGACCGATCGTGGTCGTCACCGAAGGTGGCCCGCATATCTGGGCCATCGTCAACGCGATCGCCGATCGCGTTGGCCCTGTCAGCGTTATTCTCGAATCCCCTGAGTCAAAAAAACGTTTGTTGCTCGGCCGTGCGCGGCGCCAGGGCTGGATCTCGGCCATCGGCCAGCTCGGCACCATGGTGCTGACGAGGCTCGGCAAGCGCTTCCTGGCCGGTCATGCCGACCGGTTGATCGCCGAGGAGCAGCTCGCGACCGAGCCGCGGCCGGGGCAGACGATCATCCATGTGCCTTCGGCCGACGGGCCGGAATGCCTGAAGGAAATCAACAGCATCGAACCCTGCGTTGTGCTGCTTGCCGGCTGCAGGCTGCTGTCGAAAGATACGCTGGCCAAGATACCTTGCCCGGTGCTCAACTATCACGCCGGCATCGCGCCGAAATACCGCGGCATGAATGGCGGCTACTGGGCGTTGGCTTCCGGCGATGTACAGAATTTTGGCACCACCGTGCATCTGGTTGATGCCGGCGTCGACACCGGCGGCGTGCTGAAGCAGGCGCGCGGCAGGCCTAGGACCGGCGATACGATCGCCAGCTACGCGCTGCGCCAGGCGGCGTTTTCGCGCGATATCTGCGTCGAGGCGGTGGAGAATGCGATGGCCGGTAGGCTGGAAACAATCGACCCGAACCTGCCGTCGAAGCAGTGGTATCATCCGACGATCTGGTTCTATCTCTGGACCGGCCTGACCAAGCGCGTCTGGTGATCAGCCGGCAACGGATTCCAGCATTCGCTTTGCGCCATCGCCAGCGTCGCTTTTGAAGGGGCGCGCGTCGTCCCATAACAAGCGGCCCAACAGCGCATGCGGCAATGCTCCGGGATATCGAGGAGTTGAGAATTCATGGCCGATCTGATCGTCGTCTATTGGCGCGACATTCCCGCCCAGGTCATCGTCAAGAAGGGCCGGCAGAACGCCAAGCGCGAACTGCCGCTGCGCTTCACCGAGGCGATCGACATGTGCGCCATGCGCACCGGCGCCGGCGGCACCGACGACTATCTGGCGGAATGGCGCAAGGCCGACCCCGTCCCGGTCGGCGACGACATCGAGGCCGAGGTCGAGAAGGCCTATCAGGAACTCGACGCGAAATATGACCGCGAGCGGTTGGTCGCTCTGGTCAAGGCTGGCGGGAAAGAAAATGTCTGAGAAACAGCCGGCGGTTACCCAGGCCACTTTGGTCAAGAAGGCAGCGCCGAAATCCGACTACAAACCTGCCGATGTGTCGCCGCAACGGCGCGTCCAGCGCACCTTCGCCGTGCGGCTGTGGTCGATCCGCCATTCGCGGCTGCTCGAATGGTTCTACAGCCGGTTCGCCGACGTTTTTCTGCTCCTGCACCCTCTGTGGAAGGGCATCGGCTACGGCCGCGTCGAAGCGCCGGTGAAATTCGTCGAAAAGCGCGTCAAGGGCTTCATGTTTGACTGCCGCATGTGCGGTCAATGCATCCTGTCGTCGACCGGCATGTCGTGCCCGATGAACTGCCCGAAGCAGCTGCGCAACGGCCCCTGCGGCGGCGTGCGCGCCAACGGCAATTGTGAGGTCGAGCCGGACATGCCTTGCGTCTGGGTCAAGGCCTGGGAAGGCTCCCGTAACATGAAGCATGGCGACAAGATCCTGGCCGTGCAGAAGCCGGTCGATCAGTCGCTGCGTGAAACCTCGGCTTGGCTGAGAGTAACCGCGCAGGCCGCCGCCGCGCGCGAGGCCGCCCAGAATCCGCAGAACACCGGAGCTTCCACATGAGCGTCCGCCACCAGCGCGACGAGAACCCGGCCGGCATCCACCTGCCGCTCGATCCCCTGCCCGGCCACACCTCCCGCGGCCGGCTGGAGCGCGTGTTGCGCCGCGGCGAGTTCGCGGTGACGACCGAGCTCAATCCGCCCGACAGCGCCGATCCGGAAGACGTCTACAACCGCGCCAAGATCTTCGACGGCTGGGTCGATGCCATCAACGCGGTCGATGCCTCGGGCGCCAATTGCCACATGTCCTCGGTCGGCATCTGCGCGCTGCTCACTCGCATGGGCTATGCGCCGATCATGCAGATCGCCTGCCGCGACAAGAACCGCATCGCCATCCAGGGCGACGTGCTGGGCGGCGCCGCGATGGGTGTGGCCAATATGCTCTGCCTCACCGGCGACGGCGTGCAGGCCGGCGACCAGCCCGGCGCCAAGCCGGTCTTCGACCTCGATTCCATGTCGCTGCTCGAAACCATCCGTATCATGCGCGACAACGGCAAGTTCCTGTCCGGCCGCAAGCTGACGACGCCGCCGCAGGTGTTTCTCGGTTGCGCGGTCAATCCCTTCGCGCCGCCCTACGACTTCCGCCCGATCCATCTCGGCAAGAAGATCGCCGCCGGCGCGCAATTCGCGCAGACGCAGTACTGCTTCGACGTGCCGATGTTCAAAGCCTTCATGCAGAAGGCGCGCGACCTCGGCCACACCGAAAAGATCTTCCTGCTCTGCGGCGTCGGTCCGCTCGCTTCCGCCAAGACGGCGAAATGGATCCGCTCCAACGTGCCGGGCATCCACATCCCCGATGCGGTGATCAAGCGGCTGGAAGGTGCGCAGGATCAGAAGAAGGAAGGCAAGCAGCTCTGCATCGACATCATCAACGAGGTGAAGGAAATCCCGGGCGTCGCCGGCATCCATGTGATGGCCTACCGTCAGGAAGAATATGTCGCCGAGATCGTCGATGAATCCGGCGTGCTGAAAGGCCGCCAGCCTTGGAAACGGGAGATCCGCCGCGACGACCAGATCGTCGCCCAGCGGCTCGACCACATACTGCATGACGAGATTACCGAAACCCAAGTGGATATGGTGAAGACCGCGCACTGATGTGTGTCGCCCAAACCTGGGACCGGTTTTGGGGCAACGGCATACATGAACTTAGAGTCTAAGTGCGCGGCCGGCACGCATTCGCTTGAACCAAATCAGATAACGATATAAAGAACTCTTTATATCCCGACGGAGAGATTGCATGACCCGCACCATCGTCGCCTCGGCGACCCGAGAAATCGTCATCGGCTTCGATCAGCCCTTCTGCGTGATCGGCGAACGCATCAACCCGACCGGCCGCAAGAAGCTGGCTGCCGAGATGGTGGCCGGCAACTTCGAGACCGTCATCAAGGACGCGCTGGAGCAGGCCGCCTGCGGCGCCACCATGCTGGACGTCAATGCCGGCGTCACCGCCGTCGACCCCAACGCCACTGAGCCGGCGCTTCTGGTGCAGACGCTCGAGATCGTGCAGGGCCTGGTCGATCTGCCGCTGTCGATCGACTCTTCGGTGACCGCAGCCATCGAGGCGGCGCTGAAAGTCGCCAAGGGCCGTCCGCTGGTCAACTCCGTCACCGGCGAGGAAGAAAAGCTCGAGGCCATCCTGCCGCTGGTCAAGAAGTACAACGTTCCGGTCGTCGCTATTTCCAACGACGAGACCGGCATTTCAATGGATCCGGACGTCCGCTTCGCCGTCGCCAAGAAGATCGTCGAGCGCGCCGCCGACCATGGCATTCCCTCGCACGATGTCGTCGTTGACCCGCTGGTGATGCCGATCGGCGCGCTGGGTGACGCCGGACGCCAGGTGTTCGCGCTGCTGCGCCGGCTCCGCGAGGAGCTCAAGGTCAACACCACCTGCGGCCTCTCCAACATCTCCTTCGGCCTGCCGCACCGCCACGGTATCAACGCCGCCTTCATTCCGATGGTGATCGGCGCCGGCATGACGAGCGCGATCATGAACCCGGTCCGGCCACAGGAGATGGAAGCCGTGCGCGGCGCCAATGTGCTCAACGGCACCGACGAGAACTGCTCGACCTGGATCAGGACCTACAAGGATTACAAGCCGGCCGAGGGCGGCCATGTTGTCGCGGCTCCGGTCGCGGTGACCGCTCCCGGTGATGGCGCCGCCGCGGCCGGCGGCCGTCGCCGCGGCGGCCGTGAAGCCCGCATGGCCAGGGGGTAAGCGCGCAATCGTGAGCCGCACCGCAAACAATGCTGGTCCGATCGCATCGCGGATGCGCTCGGACAGCTCTGCTTTGCGTTCAGGCCATGCCCAATATGGCGTCGAACAACGCCATCCCGGCCCAAGATCCGAAGATGCCCGCCACGCCGCCGACGATGAAATCATCGTCATAGGCGGGCCAGTACGCGTGGAGCAGCAGCGCGCCGACGATCGCGCCGACAATCCCGGTGGCCAGATATTGCGGATTGCGCAGCCACGAGCCCTTGAAAACGCGCACCATGGTGAACGCGGTGAGGACGGCGGAGAGCAGCAGATCCGACATGGTTGGCCCCTGGACCAACGGACTCTCCGCCCAATAGTGAAACGATCCGTTAAACGGCATCCGCAATTGCCATCGAGACACGTGCCAGCATGAATCCTCCCCCCAACATCACCGATCCGCTCGTCCTGTTCATGCCGTCGGGCAAGCGCGGCCGGTTCCCGGTCGGCACGCCGGTCCTCGATGCCGCGCGCCAGCTCGGCGTCTATGTCGAAAGCGTTTGCGGCGGCCGCGCCACCTGCGGGCGCTGCCAGATCGAGGTGCAGGAAGGCAATTTCGCCAAGCACAAGATCGTCTCGTCCAACGACCACATCTCGCCCAAGGGCGCCAAGGAGGAGCGCTATGAGCGTGTGCGCGGCCTGCCCGAGCGGCGCCGCCTCTCCTGCTCTGCGCAGATCCTCGGCGACCTCGTCATCGACGTGCCGCAGGACACGGTCATCAACGCCCAGACCATCCGCAAGGACGCCGACACCAGGGTGATCGCCCGCGATACGGCGATCCGCATGTGCTATGTCGAGATCGAAGAACCCGACATGCATAAGCCACTCGGCGACCTCGACCGGCTCAAGATCGCCCTGATGAAGGACTGGGGCCTCAAGAACCTCGAATTCGACTTCTATCTGCTGCCGCAGGTGCAGGGGATCCTGCGCAAGGGCAACTGGACGGCCACCGCCGCCATCCACAAGGATGCCGACAGCGACATCGCGCGCGTCATCGCGTTGTGGCCCGGCCTGAAGAACGAAGCCTACGGCCTCGCCTGCGACATCGGCTCGACCACGATCGCCATGCATCTGGTGTCGCTGCTCTCGGGCCGCGTCGCCGCCTCCTCCGGCACCTCCAATCCGCAGATCCGCTTCGGCGAGGATCTGATGAGCCGCGTCTCCTATGTGATGATGAATCCGGACGGCCGCGAGGGTATGACGGTGGCCGTGCGCGAGGCGGTGTCCGGCCTCGTCGACAAGGTCTGCGCGGAGGGCAATGTCCAGCGCGCCGACATTCTGGATTCCGTCTTCGTCGGCAATCCGATCATGCACCATTTGTTCCTCGGCATCGATCCGACCGAGTTGGGCGGCGCCCCCTTCGCGCTCGCCGTCTCGGGCGCGGTGCGCATCAAGGCCTCCGACATCGGCCTGAAGCTCAACCAGGGCGCGCGCCTCTATATGCTGCCCTGCATCGCCGGCCATGTCGGCGCCGACGCCGCCGCCGTGACCCTTTCGGAAGGGCCGCATCGCCAGGACGAGATGATGCTGATCGTCGATGTCGGCACCAATGCCGAGATCGTGCTCGGCAATTCGACGCGCGTCGTCGCCGCGTCCTCCCCCACCGGCCCGGCCTTCGAGGGCGCGGAGATTTCCGGCGGCCAGCGCGCGGCGCCCGGCGCGATCGAACGCGTGCGCATCGACCCAGACACGCTTGAGCCGCGTTACCGCGTCATCGGCTCGGAACTGTGGTCGGATCAGCCGGGCTTCGCGGAGAGCGTGCAGGCGACGGGCGTCACCGGCATTTGCGGCTCCGGCATCATCGAGGTGATCGCCGAGATGTATCTGTCCGGCATCATTTCCGAGGACGGCGTCGTTGACGGATCGCTCAGCATGCGCTCGCCGCGCATCGTGCCGAACGGCCGCACCTTCTCCTACGTGCTGAAGGAGGGCGAGCCGAAGATCACCATCACCCAGAACGACGTGCGCGCCATCCAGCTCGCCAAGGCAGCACTCTATGCTGGCACCAAGCTGTTGATGGAAAAGCAGCACACCGACCATGTCGACCGCATCCATTTCGCCGGCGCCTTCGGCTCCTTCATCGACCCGAAATACGCCATGGTGCTTGGCCTGATCCCGGACTGCGACCTCGACAAGGTCTCGGCCGTCGGCAACGCCGCCGGCGCCGGCGCGCGCATGGCGCTGCTCAACCGCGGCTACCGCCGCGAGATCGAGGAGACGGTGAGTCGGATCGAGAAGATCGAGACGGCGCTGGAGCCGAAATTCCAGGAGCACTTCGTCTACGCCATGGCGCTGCCGAACAAGGTCGATCCCTTCCCCAAGCTGGCCGCCGCGGTGAAGCTGCCGCCCCGCAAGACGGTGGCCGAGGATGGCGCAGCCGGCGACGCCACCCCGCGCCGGCGTTCACGCGAGGAGCGCGCGGCGCGGCGTGGCCGCGACTAGAGCAATTCCAGGGAAAGTGTGAGCGGTTAGGCTCGGCGCCTTCGCCGTAGCCTTCGGTCCGGAATTGCATAAAAACAAAGGGATAGAACGGTTCGGCGTTCCGTGAAACGTTGAAAAACCCTCTTGCGTAAGCTCAAGCTTGTGGCGGCCTCATTCCGCGGCCCCCGCGGCCGCGGCATTGCTTGCCTTCACCGCGCCCTTGGGACGTTGCGGATGCAGCAGCCCGATCAATGGCTTTTCGACGATCAGATAGAGCATCGCCGAGAGCGCAAGCGTGGCGACCAGGATCGTTGCCGGCTGCAACGCCGCCGGCATGCCGGTCCGCAACACCACGCCCGTCGTCAGGACGCCGACCACGACATGCCATAGATAGATCGAATAGGACGCATCGCCGAGGAAGCTGGGCAAGGCAGCCGGCCTGAACGGCCGTGCCCGCTCGGCAAAGACGGCGCCCGCGACGATCAATGCGGCCGGAAGCCCCCAGCGCAAGGCACGAGGCAAATCCGCATCGAACAGCGGGCCGGCCGCAAGCAGAAGAAATCCCGCGCCGGCCATCGCCAGCGCCAACCCGAGCGGCAGCCTGGCTCCCTGGAACCACAGATGCCCGACGACGACGCCGGCCGCGAACTCGATCACGACAGGATCGGTGAAGGCATGCGCATATCCCGCAGGAAGGACGAAATGCAGCGCGACGATGGCGACAAGCGCGCCTGTAAGAACGCGGAACCGCCAGCGTTCGCTCAGGAACAGTACGAGCGTGAAAACGAGATAGAACATCATTTCATAGCAAAGCGTCCAACCCTGTATGACGATGGGATGCAGAGCGCCCCCCTGCAGAACCGGCAGGAAGAACAGTGAGCCCAGGAAATTCGGGACACTGAAGAAATGGCCGTAGAAGAATTGCGGCTTGAGCAGGATACCCGCCGCGGTCAGCAGCGTGACGATCCAGTAGAGAGGCACGATGCGGGTGATGCGGCGCCCCATGAAACGCCACGGATCGGCCGGCTTGCCGGCTGTCGTCACCCACATGATGAAGCCGCTGATGACGAAGAAGACGTCGACGCCGGCTGATCCGACATCGAACGGACCGCCGAACTGCTCGCTGACGTGAAAGCAAACGACCGCGCACGCGGCAAGGCCGCGCAGATATTGAATACTATGTATGCTCGTCACGATGCCCTGACCCGTTCGCATCATGCTGCGGTGCACATACCCCCACGCCGCATTGCACAATAACAGTCCAGCCGCTCGCCTCTGTCAACCGCCGATGACGGCTGTTCGAGCCTGAACCGGCACACCGGCACGCTCGATTCATTTGCATGCAAATGTTTCCGGATCCGCGCGATCCGGAAACCGAAACGCTGTTCCCGCGAAATCGACCCGATACATGCCTGACGCATTTAGCGCCCATCGCATGGCGGCCAGCGACCATCCTCGGCCCCGTTGCTCTTCAAGGGAGATGAAAATGTCGATGTTTGGAAATCTCAGCCGCTTCGGTGTCACCATCAGGCAGGCTCATGCCAGAAAGAAGGCGATCCGCGCGCTCAACGATCTGCCGGCGCATGTCCAGAAGGACATCGGCTGGCCGGCCTCGCCGCCAAGCGACCCGCAGGCAGTCCTTCACGCGCTGCTTCTGGGCACGCCGCGCTGATGACCTTCGCCGACAAATGCAAGCTGCTCGGCAATCGCCGGGGCCGCAACGCGGTTCCGGCGGCCGGCGACAACAAGCTGCGCGCAGCGCTGCTGCCGAAGCGGCGTTGATGCTGGCCCCATCGGATCACGCCGATGTACCAGCGCGATTCCTTGACATTTCAAACTGAGGTACAATTTCCGTAGAGCGGGGGGAATTCTCTTAGTCGGCTGTGCCCGAAGTCCGTGTATCCGCATGCCCAGTTTGAAAAGCCATCTCGTTTCATTCGTTCTCAGGCACAGCCGCAAGAAGGCGTTTTCCAGTCCCGAGAACCTGCACCGTTGGATCGCCTACGCCCGCAAGACCGAAGATCATCATCCGCCGGCCTTGCTCAAAGCGCGGCTGGACATCACCGAGACCGAAATCGACGGCTTTCCCGTCTATGAGATCGCGCCGAAGGCGGGCGAACGCCGGCGCATCCTTTACATGCACGGCGGCGCCTACGTTTTTCAGATCACCTCCTATCATTGGGTGCTGATTGCCGAAATGGCCGAGCGTCTCGGTTTCGGCATCACCGTGCCGATCTACCCCATCGCGCCCGAGCACGATTTCCACGATATGTTCGGTATGGTCGGCGACGTCTACCGGCGCATGCTCGAAGAGACCGACGCCGAGGACATCGTCTTCATGGGCGATTCCGCCGGCGGCAACATGGCGGTCGTGCTGACCATGATGGCGGCCGAGCAGGGCCTTCCTTTGCCGTCGCGTCATGTGCTGATCTCGCCCGGCCTCGACGTTTCGCTTGCAAATCCCGAAGTCTTCGAGGCCGAGCGGCAGGATCCGTGGCTGGGTATTCCGGGTGGGCTGGAAGCGGTGCGGCTCTACAGCGCTGGTTTCGACCGTAAAGACTGGCATATAAGCCCGCTTTACGGCGATCTATCCGTGCTGCCGAAGACGCTGCTGCTGACCGGTTCACGCGACATGCTGGCACCAGATAATCTCATCTTCGCCGAACGCGCGCGCGCCGCCGGCGTCGAGGTGGATGTGGTCTACGAGGAAGGCATGTTCCACGTCTGGCCGCTGATCGAGATGCCTGAGGCGCGCCGCGCGCGCGACAGCATCGTGGCTTTCCTCAACAGCACTCCGGCGGCACGCCGGGCACACACGCGGCGCAGGACGAAAGCCGCTTTCGCGGAGCGCCCGGCGCCGGCGGCTGAATAACTCAGAACTTGCCGGTCTCGCGGAACAGTTCGAATGTCGCCCGGATATGGTCGGCCACCGCCTTCACCGGCGCGCTCGCATCGGGCGCCACCACCATGGCGAGATTGTAGGTGCCGATCTCGGGCATGCCGTCCTTGGCACCCAGCGAGACCATCTCGTCGCCGAGGAAGGATTTTGGCAGCGGCGCAACCGCAAGATCGGCCATGATGGCGGCGCGCTGGCCGGCCGTGTGGGCGCTCATATAGGCGATGCGGTAGTTGCGGCCCTCGCGACCGAGCGCTTCGAGCGCACCGGCCCGCCAGGCGCAGCCTTCCTCCCACAGCGACACCGGCAAGGGCTCGCGCAGATGCGCGCAGCCGCCCTTGGCGCCGGCCCAGACGATCGGCTCCGTCAAAAGCACCTCCGCGCCGATCGCGCTTGTCTTGTAGGAATTGGTGAGCAGCGTGATGTCGAGCGCGCGGTCATCCATGCGCCGGCGCAGATTGATGCTCTGGTCGATGGTGACGTCGACGGCGATCGAAGGATGCGACTGCGCGAAACGCTTCAGCACATGCGGCAGCACGCGCTCTCCATAATCGTCCGGGGAACCGAGCCGCACCACGCCGACGATGTCGGGGATGATGAATTTCGACACCACCTCGCGGTTGATCGACAACAGCCGGCGCGCATAGCCGAGCAGCATCTCGCCATCCGTGGTCAGCGTCACCGAACGCGCGTCGCGCGCGAAGACCGAACGGCCGAGGATATCCTCCAGCTTCTTGATCTGCATGGAAACGGCTGACGGCGTGCGGAACACCGCATTGGCGGCAGTGGTGAAGCTGCCGGTCTCGGCGATCGCCACGAAGGTTCGCAGCACATCGAGGTCAAGCAGCGGCAGCGGATGATTGAGCGGGGCGTTCATGGGAGCCTGCTTTCAATTTTTCTGATGCAATCCATCATTCCATTTCGTTTGATTGAACATCACTCCAGGCGCATAGTCAACTTGGTCGATGCAGCATGCTGCCAAAAGCAGCCATGAAACCACCCTGACACAGTCCTGCAATCGACATGAAATGAAGCTGAAACAGACCTGACTTAATGCAGTGACGGGCGCCTCCCTGCCCGCATAGAGGAGAGAGAAATGTCTATCCTGTCGTCCATCGGTCGGCTTGCGACCGAATTCAGCGCGGCTCGCGCCCGCTACCAGACCGAACGCGCCATCCATGCGCTGCCGATCGAATTGCAGAAGGATATCGGCTGGCCTGAAGCCGCCGACGTCAAGACCGGTTTGCGCCTGGGTGTCGGAAGCTGGGCTGGAGCGAAGTAATCAAGTGTGTACGGAGTTCTGAAGGCCTGCCGCGTCAGCTCGGCAGGCCTTTTGTTTGTTCGTTGTTTTTTTGTTTGCGTTCAAATGACTTTTCCAGCCATGCGGCCGCCGCATGACGCATATGAACCACTCGCATAGCGGGTAACAGGCTGGCTAAAGCACTGTAATAAATAGGAAATCATGGGCACATTGCCCAAAAATGTCGCAAACCATGTCGCTTTTCATATCAACCGCTTCGTTTTTGCGATTTAGTTCTTGCTGAAGCGAGCCTATATCAGCCGCAGCAAAAACGAGCTGCCCCACTCCTTAAGCGAAGGCGACCCGTCTGAGCAACCAAATGGAGATGGATGATGAAGCTGTTTGCCCGCCTGTTCACCCGCCGCGAAATGAACCTGACGACCGCTTTGGAGCGTCAGCGCCTCGCAAACACCATGCCCGGCCAGACCGGCGCGGTGGCCGCTGCCCGTCTCGGCTTTATCGCCTGAGACAGTTCGGCATGCTGAATTCCAACGCCGCCCGGCTTGCCGAGGCGGCGTTTTCGTTGGGCATTGCCACCTGATGTCGGCGTAGAGGCGCCTTGCGGTTGCACGGATTGCCCGTTTGCGACCCGTGTCGCAAATTTAATCTTCACTTAGCCACCTACCCGATTGACAGGAATGGTTTTTCCTGTTGTCGCTATGCTGTTCGCGACATCCTGTTCGCGTCATGGCTGCGTGAGGTTTCACCGTGAATGCCGTAAAGCACCCGATCAAGAGATCGTTTGTATTCTTCCTCGTTCCTGATTTTACGATGATCGCCTTCGCGACGGCGCTCGATCCGCTTCGCTCGGCCAACCGGATGCTCGGCTATGAGGCCTATAGCTGGCGTCTTGCAAGCATCGACGGCAAGCCGGTCCGCGCCTCGAACGGCGTCGAATGTGCCGTCAACACTTCGCTCGAGGAGGAGCGCAGGAAGATGGCCGGGCCGGACCGGCCGAACATGGCGATCGTCTGCAGCGGCATGAATGTCGAGCGTTACCACAACAAGTCGGCCTTTGCCTGGCTGCGCGAGGAATACAATCGCGGCGTCGCCGTGGGCGGCCTGTGCACCGGTGCTCATATCCTGGCCGCCGCAGGCCTGCTCTCCAACAAGCGCTGCGCGATCCATTGGGAGAACCTGCCGGGCTTCTCGGAGGCTTTCCCGAAGGCCAATGTCTTTGCCGATCTCTTCGAGGTCGACCAGAACATCTATACCTGCGCCGGCGGCACCGCCGCGCTCGACATGATGCTGAAGCTGATCGGCGATGATTTCGACGAGAGCCTGGTCAACCGCGTCTGCGAGCAGGTGCTGACCGACCGCGTGCGCAGCCCGACCGACCGCCAGCGCCTGCCGCTGCGCGCCCGCCTCGGCGTCCAGAACTCGAAGGTGCTCACCATCATCGAGCTGATGGAGGCCAACCTTGCCGAGCCGCTGTCGCTGATCGAGATCGCCGATCATGTCGATCTTTCCCGCCGGCAGATCGAACGCCTGTTCCGCACTGAGATGGGCCGGTCGCCCGCCCGATACTATCTGGAGATCCGGCTCGACCGCGCCCGGCACCTGCTCATCCAGTCGTCGATGCCGGTGGTCGAAGTGGCGGTCGCCTGCGGCTTCGTCTCCGCCTCGCATTTCTCCAAATGCTATCGCGAGCTTTACGCCCGCTCGCCGCAGCAGGAACGCGTCGACCGCAAACAACTCTTGGCGGCTTGATCCGGAGATTCCGGATCAAGCTCCGACTGATTGTCCCTGCGCCGTCCGCATCGCCTCGATGCGGATGTCCTCGGTGAGTTGCGCCTTGAGCACGGAGAATTCCGGGCTGGTCTTCAGCGTGTAGTGCCGCGGATGCGGCAGGTCGACCGGCACGTCCGATTTGATGCGGCCGGGCCGGGCGCTCATCACGATCACCCGCGATGCCATGAAGATCGCCTCCTCGATGTCGTGAGTGACGAATAGCACCGTCTTCTTGCGCCGCTCCCAGATGCCGAGCAGCAGTTCCTGCATCAGCCCGCGCGTCTGGTTGTCCAGCGCGCCGAACGGCTCGTCGAGCAGGAGGATTTCGGGATCGTTGGCCAGCGCCCGCGCAATCGCCGTGCGCTGCTGCATGCCGCCCGACAGCTGCTTCGGCCAATAGTTCTCGAAACCCCTCAGGCCGACGAGATCGATATAGGAAGCGACGACCTCGTTGCGCTCGCGCTCGGGCCTGCCTTGCTCGCGCAGACCGAAACCGATGTTTTCGGCGACCGTCAGCCAGGGAAACAGCGTGTAGGACTGGAACACCATGCCGCGATCCGGCCCCGGCCTTGTGACTGCCTTGCCGTCGAGCAGCACGCGACCGGTGCTCGGCGCTTCCAGTCCGGCGACGATCCGGAGCAAAGTCGACTTTCCACAGCCGGACGGCCCAAGGATGGTGATGAAGTCATTCGCAGCGACCGCGAGGTCGACCGGCTGCAGCGCCTGCACCGGCTCCCCGCCTCCGACCCCGGCAAAGGTCCGCGAGACGCCCTCGATCTGAAGCTTGCTCATGCCAGGCTCCATGGATAGAGCCAGCGATTGAGCGCCTTGAAGGCGAAATCGGACAGAAGCCCGATCAGCCCGATGACGATGATGCCGAAGATGATCTGCCCCGTTGCCAGCCGCGACTGGCTGTTGATGATCATATAGCCGATGCCGGAGGACGAGCCGATCAGCTCGGCGACGATCACATAGGTCCAGGCCCAGCCAAGCACCAGCCGCAGCGTTTCGGCGATTTCCGGCGCGTTGGCCGGCATGATGACGCGCTTGACGATGCCGTTGTCCGTCGCCCCCAGCGTGTAGGCGGCCTCGACCAGGTCGCGGCGCGTAGCGCCGACCTTGACCGCGACGATCAAAATGATCTGGAACACCGAGCCGACGAAGATCACCAGGAGCTTTTCGAGTTCTCCGATGCCGGCCCAGAGGATGAGCAGCGGAATGAAAGCCGACGCCGGCAGGTAGCGTGCGAAGGACACGAACGGTTCGAGGAAAGCTTCGACCGGCTTCCATGCGCCCATAGCGATGCCGATCGGCACCGCGACGATCGAGGCAAGCACGAAGCCGCCGAAGACGCGCCAGATGGTGATCAGGATATCCAGCCAGAACCGGTCTTCGACGAGCAGCCGCCAGCCGTCCTTCAGCATCGACAGCGGATCGGCGAGGAAGATGCGGTTCACATGGCCGCCGAGTGTGATCCATGCCCAGAACGCCACGAACAGCACGAAGAAGGAGATGCCGAGCACGGTTCGCGTGCCCGCCGCAACGGAGTGCAAGGGATGCAGCATCAGGCCCTGTCCTTAAAGCATGTCTCCCGAAAGCGGGAGCCGGTTTCGGGATAAGACATGCGTAATCAAAAATCTAAGACGCAGCGAGCGTATCCGAAGAATCGCGATGCGCTGAAGGAGAAAGGATCGGCGGCCTGATGCCGCCGATCGGGTGATGCGCGATCAGTTGGCGACCGCGCTGGTGTCGGCAAGCGTCGTCACGTCCGGTGCTTCCTTGATCAGCCCCATCTGCAGCAAGAGCTCGGCGGCCGTTTTGGAAAAGTCCTGGAAATCCTTGGTGAAGAACTGCTTGTTCTCCGCCTTGTCGGCCCATTTCAGATACTTGGCCGAGTCCTCGAACTCCTTGGCCGACTGCTTCACGTCGGCGCCCATGATCTCGTAGGATTTCTGCGGGTCCTTCTTGATCATGTCGAGCGCGTCGAAATAGCTGTCGGCGAGCGCCTTGGCGGCATCGGGATTGGCCTTGAGGAAGTCCGGCGTGCAGCCGACCGTGTCCATCACCATCGGATAGTCGAGCGTGGTCGCCAGGATGTGGCCCTGGTCGGCCTTGTCGCGCACCGCCGAGATGAAGGGCTCGTAGGTGACTGCGGC
Source organism: Mesorhizobium sp. SOD10 (assembly GCA_000824805.1). Classification (GTDB taxonomy): domain Bacteria; phylum Pseudomonadota; class Alphaproteobacteria; order Rhizobiales; family Rhizobiaceae; genus Mesorhizobium. The sequence goes on along the minus strand of CCNA01000060.1, from coordinate 74,089 downwards.
ATCGTTCTGGCCGGCGAGAAAGGCCTGCGCCGCCGCGTCCGGTTCCAGATTGACGACGGTGACGTCCTTGGTCGACATGCCGTTCTTGTTGAGCACCCAGGCGAGCAGGAAATAGGGCGAGGTGCCGGGCGCGGACGAAGCGACGTTCTTGCCCTTGAGATCGGCGACGCTCTTGATGTCGTTACGCACAACGATGCCGTCCGCGCCGTAGGATTTGTCGAGTTGGAAGATCTGCTTGGTGGTGACGCCGCTGGCGTTCCACACCATCCAGGTCTCGACCGTGGTCGCCGCGCATTGCAGGTCGCCGCTGGCGATGGCCAGCGGACGGCTCGCCTGCGGCACTTTCTTTAACGTGACATCGAGCCCGTGCTTTTCGAAAAGCCCGGCTTGCTTGGCCAGTGTCAGCGGCGCGAAGCCGGTCCAGCCGCTGATGCCGATGGTGAGCGACGTCGCCGCCATCGCCGGCGCGCTAAGCACGGCGGCGGCCGACAGCGCCGCCGCGAAAATGGTGGTTCTTTTCATTGTTGTTCCCCTTTTTGTGGTGAGCGCAGATTGTCTCACAGAGGCCAAAAGGCTTGTCAATGAAGCAGAAGCCGCACTGGATGATGGTCCAAGCCGGAGCATGATCCTGGAGAGTGGACCCGGCTTTTCGGAGCAGCTCTAGGTCCGTCACGGGACGCCCCAGCCGCGGTTGCGCCACATCTTCTCGCCCGCCAGGCAATCGGCTGCCGGTCCGTCGTCGGCGAGCACGACCGGCGGATGCGCGGCCTCTTCGGCCGCCCATTGCGGTGAAGCGGCATCGGCAAGCTCGAGCACCAGCTTGCGGCGGATCGCTTCGGGGAACTGCGTCCAGTCATTGACCGGGATCATGAAGGCGCCCGGCCCGCCGATGACGCAGTCGCTGTAATAGCGATCGAGATTTTCGACGTCGAAGGCGCCGCTGAAACCACCGCGCGTCATCAGCGGCAAGCCGTTGATGGTAATGCCTTGCCTGACCACCTCGTCGCGCGTGAAAGTGACGGGCGCGCCCTGATTGTTGGGTCCGTCGCCCGAGACGTCGATGACGCGCTTCGTGCCCTTAAAACCGCTCTCGGCGAACAGGTCGCTGCCGAAGCTCAGCGCGCCGGAGATCGAGGTCCGCCGGGCGCTGTCCGGCGGACGGGCATTGAGCTGCGCGACAACCCTCTCGGCATCGGCACGATTGGCGATCACCGTCCACGGCACGACGACGCGCTGCCAGGTGGTGCCCGCCCATTCCATATAGGTGACGGCGATCTTGCCATAGGCGCCGTCGGCGATGGCCTTCAGCACATTGTCATGCGTGAGCGCGGCGGCATAACCGTGGCGCTGGATCTCCAGCTCGGCCGGCGACATCGAGAGCGAAACGTCAACCGCCAGCACCAGTTCGACATCGACCGGTTCGGCGGGAGAAGCTGCCGGCGTCAGCCAAAGCGCCAGCGCCAGGGCGGCACCGGCCGAGACGACGATATGCCTTGCGCGGGCATAAGCGGACATGGACCAAGGTTAGGCGAAAATCGCCGCGCGCAAAAGCCGGGAATTGCCGGGCACCGGATTTCCGCCCGGCGTGGATCTTCTAAAAATATCGCGCGAGATTAGAACGAATGCGCTCCAGCACGGTTTCTCCGGAGAGATCAGGCACGAATTTCGCGCCCGTGATCGCTTCATAAGCCTGGATATAGACCGCCGAAGCCTGGTTGACGATCTCGTCCGGAATTTGCGGAATTGGGTCCTTGTAGGGATCGCACCGCGCCGACACCCAGGACCGGACGAAATCCTTGTCGAAACTCCGCGGCTGTCCGCCGCTTGCGAACGCCTCGTCATAGCTTGCCGCGATCCAATAGCGGCTGCTGTCGGGCGTGTGGATTTCGTCCGCCAGCACAATAGTGCCGTCCGGCGCGGTGCCGAATTCATATTTGGTGTCGGCCAGGACCAGGCCGCGTTCGGCGGCGCGCTGCTGACCGCGGGCGAACAGCTGCAGCGCATAACGCGATACGGTGTCCCACTGCGCCTCACCAAGCAGCCCCTGCTCGATGATCTCGGCTTCCGACAGCGGCTCGTCATGGCCGCCGCTGGCTGCCTTGCTGGTCGGCGTGATGATCGCTTGCGGTAGCTTTTCATTGTCGCGCAGCCCCTCGGGAAAGCTGTGACCGTAGAAACTCCGTTCACCTTTCCGGTATTTGGTCAGGATCGAGGTGCTGGTGGTGCCCGCCAGATAGCCGCGCACCACGATCTCGACCGGCAGCATGTCGAGCCGCCTGCCAACCACGACGTTGGGGTCGGGATATTCCAGCACGTGGTTGGGACAGATGTCGGCGGTTTCCTCGAACCAGTAGCGCGCCGTCTGGGTGAGGACCTGTCCCTTGAACGGAATCGAAGCCAGGATCGTGTCGAACGCGCTCAGACGATCGGTGGCGATGATGATGCGGCGCCCGTCCGGCAGATCGTAATTTTCGCGCACCTTGCCGTTGTAGCGATTGGGCAGTTCGGGAATGAAGGCGTCGGACAGGATGCGCATAGGGCGTGGCTTTCGCAGGCTTCTGATCGAGCCACATAAGCCGCTGGCCCCCCGCACATCAAGCCAAGCGTGGCGGCCTTCCAGGGAAGGCCGCGCTTTTCCGATCAGTTGCCGGTAGTGAGCCGGTCGTCAGCTCCTCGGCTTGAGGTTCTCCGGGTCGTAGAGCGGCTTGTAGCCGACGCCCGCCACCTCGACCGGATAAGTCTCGCCGAAATACTCGACCTGCAGCTTGCGGCCTTCCTGGCAGTAGGCCCAGGGCAGATAAGCGAGCGCGATGTTCTTGCCGATGGTCGGACCATAGGCGACCGACGTGGTGAAGGAGCGGCGGCCGAGCGCGTCGACCAGCGTCTCGCCGGTCGCGGGATCCTGCACCGGCATGGTGCCGACCGGGTAGCGTGCGACGCCCTTGGAATCGGTGTTCTCGGTCATCACCAGCGTGCATAGCATCGCCGGCTGGTGCTCGCGGGCGCGATACTCCAGGTGCTTGGCCTTGCCGCAGAAGTCGTTCTCCTTGACCCTCGGACGGGCAAGGTCAGCCTCGAGCAGATTGTATTCGGTCAGAAGGTCGGCGTTCTGCAGCCGCAGGCTCTTTTCCATGCGGCGCGTATTGGCATAGGTCTCCACGCCGAACGGCATGACGCCGGTCGAGCGCAGCGCGTCCCAGACGGTCAAGCCGTCCTCGTAGCGCATATGCAACTCCCAGCCCTGCTCGCCGACATAGGAGATGCGGAAGGCCGTCACATCCTTGCCGCCGATCCTAATCGGCTTGATCGCCGCGAAGGGGAAATTCTCCGGCGTCAGCCCGTTCGGGTCTTCGACCACTTTCTGCAACGTCGTGCGGGCGTTCGGCCCCCAGATGCCGATGGTGACGTATTTTTCGGTCACGTCGGTGACGGTGACGTCGAAACCCTTGTCCTGCGCGGTGCGCTGCATGTAGCGGAAATCGCGCGGGCCGGCATCGGCGCCGTCGATCACCCGGCAGCGATCGGCCATGCGGATGACAGTGAAGTCGGCGCGGACCATGCCTTCCTCGTCGAGGAAGTGGGTGTAGATGCCTTTGCCGATGTTGTTGTCGCCGCCGATCTTGGCCGCGCACAGCCACTCCAGCAGCGCGACATGGTCGGGTCCCTCGACGTCATACATGGAGAAATGCGACAGGTTGACGATGCCGCAATCCTCGCTCATCGCCAGATGCTCGGCATTGGAGACGCGCCAGAAATGGCGATTGTCCCACTCGTTCTCGCGCACCGGCACGCGGTTGCCGTATTTCTCAAGGAGATGCTCGTTGGCGGCATAGCCGTGGGCGCGCTCCCAGCCGCCCAGCTCCATGAAATAGCCGCCGAGCTCCTTCTCACGCTCATAGAACGGCGAGCGGCGGACGTTGCGGCCCTTGGAGAAAGGCTCGCGCGGATGCACCGCCGGATTGTAGACCTTCATCGCCGTTTCGGTGCAGCGATCCCAGATGAACTGTTCCTGCATCTGGTGCGGATAGAAGCGCGAATAATCAATGGCATGATGATCGATCGACGTGCGGCCGTCGGTCATCCAGTCGGCGATGAGCTTGCCCATGCCGGGGCCGTCCTTGACCCAGATGGCGACGGCGTACCACAGGCCCCTCACCTTCTGGCTCTCGCCCATCGACGGGCCGCCATCGGTCGTCACCTGCAACAGGCCGTTGAAGGAATGGCCCTCATTGTAGCCGAGTTCGCCGAGGATCGGCGTCAGCTCCATGGCGCGCTCCAGCGGCGCCATGATCTGCTCCATGTCGAGGTCGCGCTGCGACGGCGAAAGCCGCGCCTGGTCCTTCTCGAGCAGATCGCGCGGGTGGCACAGGCGCGGATTGGTCTCCTCGTAATAACCCCATTCGATCTGCCCGCCCTCGGCGGTCTTGGGATCTCCGGTGTCGCGCATATAGGCGGAGTTGCCCTGGTCGCGCAGCAACGGCCAGCCGATCTCCTTGCCGGTGCCGGCGAACTCGTTATAGGGGCCGAAGAAGGTGAGCGGATGGTCGATCGGCATGACCGGCAGGTCCTCACCGACCAGTGCGGCGGTGAGCCGGCCCCAGATGCCGGTGCAGACCACCACATAGTCGGCCTCGATCGTGCCGCGCTCGGTCACCACGCCCTTGATGCGGCCGTTCTCGACGATCAGCTCCTTGGCCGAAGTGTTCGCGAACGCCTGCAGCTTGCCGGCGGCGACACCCTGATCGACCAGCTTGCCGGCGACCGTCTGCGAGCGCGGGATGACGAGGCCGGCATCCGGATCCCACAGGCCGCCCTGCACCAGATGCTCCTCGATCAGCGGGAACTTCTTCTTGATCTCGGCCGGCTCGATCAGGCGGGCGCGGGTGCCGAAGGCCTTTGCGGAGGCCACCTTGCGCTTGATCTCATCCATGCGGGCGTCGTCGCCGACGCGGGCAACCTCGAGGCCGCCGACGCGCGCGTAGTGGCCCATCTTCTCGTAGAAATCGATGGAGTAGAGCGTCGTCCAGCACGACAGGAAATCATGGCTGGTCGTGTAGCAGAAATCCGAGGCGTGCGCCGTCGAGCCGATATCGGTCGGTATGCCCGACTTGTCGATGCCGACGATATCGTCCCAGCCGCGCTCGATCAGGTGATGCGCTACTGACGCGCCGACGATACCGCCCAGACCGACGATGACGACCTTCGCCTTTTTCGGAAACTCTGCCATTGCCCGCGACTCCAAAGGGATAAAGCGGGCGGGACTATAGGGCGGAGCGGTGGGGAGATTGAAGCCTGTTTGCGACATTAGGAAAAGGCCGAGCGACCCTGACGCCGGCCCAGACTGTCATGGGCGAGGAATTGCTTATCTTATGCCCCGGAGCCGGGTTCGCGCTCGATACACCGCAGGAGCTTTTCGAAGACAAGCCGCTTGCCTTCGCGCACGCTGTCCTCGAGCGGTTTCGCACCGGCCAGGTGTGCCGCGATCGCACTCGCCAGCATGCAGCCGGTCCCACGCATCGAGCCGGCAAGCCTTGGCATGTCGACGTGGATAAGTTCTTGTCCAGGGCCCAACAGGATATCCGTTGATCTGGGTCCCGTCGCATGGCCGCCTTTGATGAGCAGTGCCTGCGGCCCTTCGACAAGCAACCGCCTCCCCTGCCGCAGCGCATCATCGTCGTCCAAGGCCAAATCCGAACCGGTCAGGATCGCCAGCTCGACAAGGTTCGGCGTGACGAGACGGCAAAGCGGCATGAGATCGCGCTTCAAGACTCCGATCGCCCCCGGTTCCAGCAGTTGCCTGCCCGACGAGGAAGCCAACACCGGGTCGAGGACTGCCGGTATCCGCGGATTTTCGCTGAGCACGGCGGCAACCGCCGCGATGACGCGTGCCGTCGAAAGCATGCCGATTTTTATCGCGGAGACCCTGTTGGCCCGCAGCGCCGCGCGCATCTGATCGGCGACCAGGCCGGGCTGCATATGGTGGACTGCCGTGACGGATTGGTGTGTCTGCACCGTTACCGCGGTGACGGCAACGCAAGCGCGCAAGCCAATGCCAGAGATCGTCTCGACGTCGCGCGCAATTCCCGCGCCTCCACTGGAATCCGATCCGCCGACGACGAGCACATATCGGTCCCGGTTCAGCGCCATGGGGCAGTCTTTTCGATCCATTCCCGGGTGCGCGCCTCGGGATCCGGGTTCAGCGTTATATCCGTCACCACCGCAGCGCTGTCGGCACCGGCTCCGAAAACGCCGTCGAGCCGCTCGGGATTGAGACCGCCGATAGCGACCAGCGGAATGGGTGCGACAGCGTCCTTCCAGGCGCGAACTCTTTCGAGCCCCTGCGGCGCCCATTTCATCTTCTTCAGGATGGTCGGATAAACGGGACCAAGCGCGACGTAGTCGGGCGTGGCTGCCATGGCCGTCTCCAGCTCAGCATAGTCGTGGGTGCTCAGTCCGAGCCTGATGCCAGCCGCCCGTATCTCCGGCAGGTTGGCGGCCTGCAGATCCTCCTGGCCGAGATGGACGAAGTCGCAGCGCTCCTCGATCGCCAGGCGCCAATGATCGTTGACGATGAGCTGGCAGTCGTGTCGTGCGCACAAGGCTTTTGCCTTGCGGACCTCCATACGCAGCCTGTCCTCGTCCATATCCTTGATGCGCAGCTGCACCAGCCTGACGCCGAGCGGCACCAGCCGCTCGATCCAGGCGGCGCTGTCGACGATAAGGTAGAAGGGATCGAGCTTCATGAAAAAACCGCCCTGCCGATCGTAGGCGTCGATGGCACGGCGACGTCGCGCGGCTCGAGCAGGCCCGAACCATAGGCTTCGCGGCCGGCATCGACCGCCTTGCTGAAAGCGCGCGCCATGCCCACAGGATCGGCAGCCTTGGCGACCGCCGTGTTGAGGAGCACGGCGTCGAAGCCAAGCTCCATGACGGTTGCCGCGTGCGACGGGCGTCCGAGCCCCGCATCGATGATCAACGGAACGTCGGGGAAATGCCCGCGCATCGAACGGAGCGCCATTATGTTGACCGGCCCGAGCGCCGAACCGATCGGCGCGCACCACGGCATCAGGACCTTGCAGCCTGCCCCCAGCAGCCGCTCGGCGACGACAAGGTCGTCGGTGGTATAGGGGAATACGTCGAAGCCGTCCTCGCAAAGGATGCGGGCCGCCTCGACCAAGCCGAACACGTCGGGCTGCAGCGTGTCGTGATTGCCGATCACTTCGAGCTTGATCCAGGGCGTGCCGAAGACCTCGCGCGCCATCTTCGCAGTCGTGACGGCTTCCCTCACGGAGTGACAGCCGGCAGTGTTGGGCAGTATCCTCACACCGAGGGAGTTGACCAGCGACCAGAATTTCTCGCCGCCCCTGCCGCCAGCCATTTCACGGCGCAGCGAGGCCGTCACCACCGAGGTGCCCGAGGCCTTGACCGCTTCGGCGAGCACCGCGGGGGAAGGATATTGCGCGGTGCCCAGCAGCAGACGCGAGGCCAATTTTGTCCCGAAAAGCTCGAACATCGGCTAGCCTCCCTGCATGGGCGACAGGATTTCGATCCGATCGCCCTCGCTCAACTGAAATTCCGGCCGTTTGGCCGCGGGCACGACATCGCCGTTCAGCGCGGTGGCGAGCCAGCCGCCCTCGTAGTCCAGCTCCTTCAAAAGGGCGTCGAGGGTCGCCGCCTTGGCTTCAAGCGCTTCGCCGTTGACGATCAGCTTCATTTTCAGACTCCAGGTCGGCAGATGAATTGAAGAGAAGGTCGGCAGCCTGCTCGGCCATGGCCGGTGAAAGCAGGAAACCGTGCCGGTAAAGGCCGTTGATCGTGATCGCGCCGTCCTTCCGACGCTTCACCCGTGGCAGATTGTCGGGATAGGCAGGGCGAACGCCCACGCCCGTTTCGACGATTTCGGCCTCGCCGAACGCCGGATGAAGTGCGTAGGCCGCATTAAGGAGCTCCATAAGCGAACGGGCGGTAATCGGCCCGTCATGGTCGCTTTCGATCATGGTCGCGCCGACCATGAAGTGATGATCGGCCCGCGGCACCACATAAATCGGATGACGCGGATGGAGCAGACGCACCGGCCGGGCGAGTGAGACCTCACGCGTGTGGAGGATCAGCATTTCGCCGCGCATGCCGCGCAAGTCGTCGTCGGCTCGCGCCATGCCCGTGCAATCGATCACCTGATCGAAGCCGGAAGGAGCGATCTCGCCCGCCTCGAAGAGGAAGATGACGCCCATTGCGCGCAGTTTGCCGGCCAGCGCTTCGAGAACCCGGCGCGGATCGAGATGAGCTTCGCCGGCAAAGAACACCCCCTCGCGGAAGCGATCGGCAAGATCGGGCTCGAGGGCGGCAAGCGCCTCTTCGTCGACGGATTCGCAATTGCCCGTGCGAGCCGCAAAACGGGCAAGCTCGGATGCATCGCGCGCATGGGCGACAACGAGAGTACCGGCTTTCGTCACGAGCCCGGGCAGTGTCCTTTCCCACCACTCGGCCGAAGTTTTGCCGAGCGTGACAACCGCCTCTTCGGCGCTTTCGCGCTCGCACCAGGGAGCGAGCATACCGCCGGCAAGCCAGGAGGCCTTGCCGCCTATCCGGCCCCTGATTTCAGCAACCGTAACCGACGCACCCCGCGCAGCCAATTCATGGGCGACGGTGAGGCCTGCCACACCGGCGCCTTTGACAAGCACACGGCGCATGACTCAGCGCGACTCCCGATCATCCTGCGCCGAAGCCTGTTCTTCCGGCGTTTCGACCGGCATATAGAGATCGCCGCCTGCGCGGTATTTCTCCGCCATCGCCGCCATCCCCTCCTTTTGCGCTTCCGCACGAATGTCGTGGGAGATGCGCATGGAGCAGAATTTCGGTCCGCACATCGAGCAGAAGTGCGCGACTTTATGCGCCTCCTTGGGCAACGTCTCGTCGTGGAGCGAACGCGCCGTCTCGGGATCGAGCGACAGGTTGAACTGGTCTTCCCAGCGGAACTCGAACCGCGCCCGCGACAGCGCGTCGTCGCGGATCTTCGCCGCCGGGTGCCCCTTGGCGAGATCGGCTGCATGCGCGGCGATCTTGTATGTGATGACCCCGGTCTTGACGTCGTTGCGGTCGGGCAGTCCGAGATGTTCCTTCGGCGTCACATAGCAGAGCATGGCTGTGCCGAACCAGCCGATCATGGCGGCGCCGATGCCGGAGGTGATGTGGTCGTAGCCGGGCGCGATGTCCGTTGTCAGCGGCCCAAGCGTGTAGAAAGGCGCCTCGCCGCAGACGGCAAGCTGCTTGTCCATGTTCTGCTTGATCTTGTGCATGGGAACATGGCCCGGGCCTTCGATCATCACCTGGCAATCCTTTGCCCAGGCGATCTTGGTCAGTTCGCCAAGCGTCTCCAGCTCGGCGAACTGCGCTTTATCATTGGCATCGGCGATCGAGCCGGGGCGAAGGCCGTCGCCGAGCGAGAAGGAGACGTCATAAGCCCGGGCGATATCGCATATCTCATCGAAATGCTCGTAGAGGAAGCTTTCGCGATGATGGTGCAGACACCATTTCGCCATGATCGAGCCGCCGCGGGAGACGATGCCCGTGACCCGGTCGACGGTCAGCGGGATATAATGCAGCCGCACGCCTGCATGAATGGTGAAATAGTCGACGCCTTGCTCGGCCTGCTCGATCAGCGTGTCGCGATAGACTTCCCAGCTCAGATCTTCGGCGACGCCGCCCACCTTCTCCAGCGCCTGGTAGAGCGGTACTGTGCCGATCGGCACCGGCGCGTTGCGCACGATCCATTCGCGGATGTTGTGGATATTGCGGCCGGTCGACAGGTCCATGACCGTGTCCGCGCCCCAGCGAATCGCCCAGACCATCTTTTCGACCTCTTCGGCCATCGAGGAGGTGACGGCGGAATTGCCGATATTGGCATTGATCTTCACCAGGAAATTGCGGCCGATGATCATCGGCTCGCTCTCTGGATGGTTGATGTTGGCGGGAATGATCGCGCGGCCGCGCGCCACCTCGTCGCGCACGAATTCCGGTGTGACGAAATCCGGGATCGATGCGCCGAATGCCTCGCCGTCCTGTTCAAGCCTGCCACGCAGCATCTCGCGACCGAGATTCTCGCGGATGGCCGCGAATTCCATTTCGGGCGTGATGATGCCAGCGCGCGCATAGGCAAGCTGCGTCACCGCCTTGCCGGCTTTCGCCCGCAGCGGACGGTTGCGGATCGGGAATCCCCGCGTCAGGCGCTCGCCTGTCGCAAATCCGTTGTCCTCGGGCCTGACGTGGCGGCCATCATAGGCTTCGACATCGTCGCGCGCGACGACCCAGTCTTGCCGAAACCGGGTAAGGCCCTTCTCGATATCGGTTTCGATCGCGGGGTCGGTGTAGGGGCCTGACGGGTCGTAGACCGTCACCGGCGGCTCGCCGGCAGTCGGGTGCACCGCGATCTCGCGCATGGGCACCCTGATTCGCGGATGGAGGATGCCGGATTTGTAGATCTTGCGCGAAGCGGGCAATGGCCCGGTCGATACGGTCGGGGTCAAGGCATTCATTTGAGGCTCCTTTGCTCGTTGCATTGGAGACCCAGTTCCGTGCCGGAAGGATGAAAAGACGCTTCGATCTGCCTGCTTGAGGCAGGTCTTCGGGCATGAACTCCCGCAAAGCGCTTGCACCGTCCCTACGCCAGTATGAACTGGATCAGGTTCAACGGGTCACTGCGCCGCGAAGCCAGCAGTATCTCAGCCCCTTGCCGGGACTCCCCTGGTGAATGGCCTAGGGTGGACGGGCCAGCGCCATCTTGTCAAGCGCGTTCGGCCACGAACGGCAAATCGGGTTCGATGGCGCAAGTTAGAGCAATTCCAGGAAAAGTGTGAACGGTCGGGCTCGGCGACTTCGTCGCAGCCTTCCGTCCAGGAATTGCATCAAAACAAGGAGATCGAGCGTCCGCCGTTTCCGCGAAACGGTGAACCGCTCTAGGCGAAGGCCCAGATGTCCTCGGCCTGGAAGCCGACCTGGTAGCCGGCGGTCTTCAGCTTGACGACGACCTGGCCGATCTCGGCCGCCGGCAGCGCGCCGACCTCGATCTTGATCATGCCGGGGCGATAGCGCTTAAGGTCGAGCTGCTCGAACACCATCCAGTCGGCGCCTTCGCAGTCGACCAGGAAAGCGTCGATATGGGTAATGCCGTTGCGGTCGAGCAGCGTCTGCAAGGTCTCCGACGGCACTTCGATGTCCTTCAGATGCGGCGCAAACTTGTTAAAGTTGGCGTCGGCCTCGCCCCAGGCGTTCTTGCCTGACATCAGATTGGTGTCGGTGACCGATGAGCAGCCGATGAACTCGATCGGCAGCGTGCCGGCCTCGAGCGCGGCGGCATCGAAGGTGTGGACCGTGATCGTGCCCTTGGTTCTGGTCACCGCCACCGGTTCGATGATGAAGCGGTCGGTATCCGGGTAATTGGCGCGAAGCCGCTTCTGATTATAGGGGATCGGCTCGACCAGCATGGCGCGCGCGCCCGGAATGCGATGCAGCCAGGGCGTCACGTCGTCGAAAAGCGCGCCGTCGCAGGCGCCGACATTGACCATCTGGAACGGCCGGCCATTGCCCCCGAAACGTGCCTTGAGCGCCGCCTTGGCGAGGAACTTCGTGCCGTGCAGCGCCGGGCCGCGATCGAGCAGGCCGACCGGAAGGCCAAGCGACAGGAGAACGCGCGCGAAGCCGGAAAGCGAGCTCATGACTTGTCTCCAGGAACGACCTGCAGCGCCGCGCGGCGCCCGCCCTGGCTCGCTGCCCACAGCGCCATCAGCGGCGTGGCCAGCAGCAGGAAGGGCGGCAGAAGATTGGGGAAATAGATCCGGGTGTCGTGGATCGGGAAGACGGCGAATTTCGCCAGGACGCCGAGCACAAGTGCCGCGAGCAGGATGCCGGCGCGGCGGTCGAGCCGGAAGCCGGCGCGATCGAGCCCGAACCAGCCGGCCAGCGCCAGGACCGAAACACCGACCCAGCTGTTGATGCTGATCGCGCGCACCACCGACGCGGCGAAGGCCTTGAGATAGGCGGCCACCGAGAACGGCGGTTCGAAGCCGTCCATATTGTAGTGCTGCTCGATGCTGGAAAACCAAAGATGCGGCCACCAGCCCGGGTGCTGGGCCCAGTGCGAGATGGCGAAATAGGCAATGAAGGATGCCGCGAAGCCTGCCAGTGCCCCCCATGCTCGTTCCCGGAAAGCGACGACTAGCACCGCGAAGATCGCGAGGAAGACGATGTTGTCGGGCCTGGCCATGAAAGCGAGGAAAAGCAGGACCGCCGTCGCCACCTCGCGCTTGCGCACATAGGCAAAAAGCCCGCCAAGGAACAGCGCCGAACACAAAAGGTCTGGCGTCGAGGCCCGCGCCGCGTCGCCGAAATCGGCCATGATCAGGATGGCGCCGACGACCGGCGCCAGCGCCAGCGCGCCTTCCGCGCGCAACCAGGCGAGCGTGATAGCGCCGAACAGAAGCACCGAGAAGGCCTGCACCAGCCGCATCGCCTCGACGGGCGACACGACATGGCCGAGGGTGGACAGGATTTCGGCATAGAGGAACTTGATCCGGTACATGCCGAGCAGCGAGTGGAAGTCGGCCGCATTCTGCGCCATGTGGCTGCGGAAACCGCCGCCATCGTCCGTCAGCGTCTTGTAATCGCCGGCCGACACGCCAGCCTTGACCGCGCTGTAGGCATAGTCATGCAGCGCCTGCGGATCGGGATAGGCGCCTTCCTCGGCGATCGCCAGATAGGGCAGCATGTCCCAATTGGTGTCAGGCATGAACCAAGCGGTCGCGGCGGTGAGCAGAATATAGAGCGAGAAGGCGACCGCCCCGATCGACGCGGCCCATTTCGCATAGGCTCTCTCGCCCCACGCCAGCCCGGCGCCGATCAACCGTTCCAGCGGATTGGTCGGAGCGGAAGGCCTGGTCAGCATCCTCAGCGGCCTCTACTTACCGACCTGGCTTTTCACGAAATCCTTCACGATCGCCACGATGCCGCGCGACAGCAGGCTGTCGAAGGCATCGACGAAGCGGTCGACATGCTCGGGCTGGCAGATCAGCGGCGGCTCGAGGCGGATGACGTTGCGGTTGTATTCGGTGAAGGCGACGAGCACATCGTAGTCGCGCAGCAAGAGCGAACCGACGAAGCCCGACAGCGAGCCCTTCAGCTTGTCGTCAAGCACGCTCACCACTGGACGCAGCACCATCGGCAGGGTCTGCGAGAAATCGTGGAACTCGAGCCCGATCATAAAACCCTTGCCGCGCACGTCCTTGATGATCTTCGGATATTTTTCCTTCAGCGCCTGCAGCCGCTGCAGAAGGTACTCGCCGGTCGAGGCGGCGTTGTCGATCAGCCCCTCGTCATATAGCACGTTGATGCCCTCGATCGCGGTGACGCAGGCCTCGCCCATGCCGCCGAAGGTCGCCATGGCATGGATCATCGCCGTCTTCGGCGTGCCATAGGCTTTCATATAGACGTCGCGCCTGGCGATCATCGCGCCGACCGCCGCCTTGCCGGCGCCGAGCGATTTCGCCAGCGCCGTCACGTCCGGCACCACGCCGTAGTGCTCGAAGGCGTAGAACCGGCCGGAGCGGCCATAGCCGCACTGCACCTCGTCCGCGACCCACAGCACGCCATATTGATCGCACAGCGCGCGCAGCTTCTGCCAGTACTCGGCTTTTGCCTGGATGATGCCGCCGCCGCCTTGGATGGTTTCCAGCACGATGACACCGATCTCGGGATCGCTCTTGAACAGACGCTCGACGGCGTCGATGTCGGCGAAGGGAACCCGCACGACATTGTCGGCCACCTTGAAGTCCGCGCGGTAGAGCTGGCCGTCGGTGATCGCCAGAACGCCCTTGGTCTTGCCGTGGAAGGAATTCTCGGCATAGACGATTTTCGGCCGCTTCGGGCCTGCGGCGCGCTCGGCTAGCTTGACCGCCGCTTCCATGGCCTCCGAGCCGGACGAGCCCAGGAACACCATGTCGAGATCGCCGGGCGAGCATTTGGCGATGTTGTGCGCAAGTGCTGCCGCATATTGCGACATGAAGGCGATGGCGATCTCCTGGCGCTTTTCCTCCTGGAATTTCCTGCGGGCTTCCAGGATGCGCGGATGGTTGTGGCCGAAGGCGAGCGAGCCGAAGCCGCCGAAGAAGTCGAGGATCTTGCGGCCGTTCTGGTCGATGTAGAACATGCCTTCGGCGCGCTCGATCTTGACCTTGTGGAAGCCGAGCAGCTTCATGAAATGCAGCTGTCCAGGGTTGAGATGCGCCTTGAACAGATCGGTGATGCGGGCGACGTCCATCGCCTTGGCCTGCTCGACACTGATCAGCTCGGGCTTGGCGATGGAAGCGGGCGAAAGCGCCGGCGCATCGACCAGCGTGCGCGTGCCTGTCTGTTCCGGCTTGGCGATGACGGTCATCTCGAAATCTCCCCTTCGCGCCCTATTCGGCCGGCACATGTTTCGTGGCGACGGCGTGGCCGTCCTTCTTGGCGCGGTATTCGCTGTAGGCGGCGATCAGCATGTCCTCGTCACGATATTGTGGCACCCAGCCGAGCTGGCGCTCGGCCTTGGACACGTCGAGCACGCATTCCTCGTCGGCGATCAGATACTGCTCCGGATCCATGATCGGCATGTTGAGCAAATCGAGCAGGTCGAGGGTGCGCTTGACCGCCCAGCCGGGCGTCGGCAGCAGGATCGACTTCGAGCCGGCATGGCGGATGAGATCGCCGAGCAATTTTTTGACCGGCGGCGGATTGAGCGAGCCGAGATTATAGGCCTCGTTCGGCACGCCGGCTTTCCAGGCCGCGCGGGCGGCCTCCGCGCAGTCGAACACCGAGATGAACTGGTAGGGGTTCCTGCCCGAGCCGATCATCGGCACGGGAAAGTTCCAGTCGATCAGCTTGAACAGCTTTTCCAGGATGCCGAGGCGACCGGGTCCGATGATCAGCCGCGGCCGAAACAGCGAGATCGCCATGCCGCGCTTGCGCCATTCGGTGGCGAGCTCCTCGGTCTTGAGCTTCGACAGCCCGTACTCGCCGAGCGGCGCCACCGGATGATCCTCGGTCATCGGCAACACCACCGTGTGGCCGTAGATCATGTCGGTCGTGTAGTGGACCAGCTTCGAGGCGCCGGCCTTGTCCATCGCCTGGATGATGTTCTCGGTGCCGTGGAAATTCACCGGGAAGAAGAAATCGTGCCGCTTGGCGCGCACCTGGATCGGCGACAGCATCTTCGCCGAAAGGTTATAGACCAAGTCGTCCGCTTTGAGCCCCACCGCAGCGACCGAGGCCGGATCGGTGATATCGCAGGTGATGAAGCGCACCGAGCGGTAATGCGGCAGGTCGCTCTTGACGATATCGGCGACGACGACAGTCTCGCCGTCGGCGACGAGCTTGGGGGCAAGGTGACGGCCGACGAAGCCGTCGCCGCCGAAAATCACATGTCTCATCGCACGATCTCGCTTATGCCGATCTTGTCGGGATTGATGGATGCGGTCCGGTTCTCATGTCCGCGTCCACCCATTTCTCTGCCACTCTGCGCGATCAGGATCGTGCCGATGCAGATGCAGGCGATGCCGGCGATGCGCCAGCCGTTGAGGTCCTCGCGGAAGACGAAATAGGCAAAGATCGCCACGGCGACATAGGCGAGGCTGAGGAACGGATAGGCGAAGCTGAGCTCGACCTTGGACAGCACGTAAAGATGCGACGCCATCGATATGACGAAGGTGCAGAGGCCCAGGAACACCCAGGGGCTGAACACGATCTGCAAAAGCTTGACGAGCGGATTGACGCCTTCGAAGGAGATCGGCCCCATTGACATCATGCCCTGCTTCAGCATCAGCTGCGCCGCGGCATTGGTCATGACCGTGAAGAGAATGAAGACTATGTATTTCATTGTTGCCACCCGCCCCTTGGGCGGTCCTATTACAAACCCGCAAATATTTCGTGAAGCCGTGATTTTGTTTTGAGTAAACCATGGAATCACGCTTTGTTTACCATGATTTATTCGACTTTTATCTATTCAGCGGCTTCAGCTCTTCCTTGTTCGATCTCCAGTCTTTTGGCGGTACGCGCCCAGAAGCTCGATATGAAAGCCGGGTCGCGAAGCGCCTCCAGCCGCTGCCATTGCGGAAACGACGCGGCGAATGTCTCAGGCCCCATCCGGGCGTCCTTATAGGGGTTCACCGCGCCGCCCGCCTCGACCGTGATGCGATCGAGATCGGCGAGCAGCCGCAGCGTCCTTTCACCCCGGTTGGGGAAATCGAGCGTCAGCGTATAGCCGGGCCGCGGGAAGGACAGCAGCGCCGGCGAGCGGATATCGCCGAAGCGCTTGAGCACGGTCAGGAACGATCCCTGCCCTGCCCGCCGTGCCGTCTCGAGCAGCGCCGGCACGATGCGGCGCGCGTTGGCCTGCGGCACCACGCTTTGGTGCTGGAAAAGCCCGCGTGGCCCGTAGAGCCGATTCCAGTCGCGGACGCCGTCGAGCGGAAAGAAGAAGCCCTGATAACCCGCCTGGCGCTGAACCGGAGACTTGCCCTTTTTCCAGCGATAGGCCGCGTTGAAGACCGTGAGCAAGGGCCGGTTGAGGATATTGAACGGCGGCTGCACCGGCACGGAAAACCGGCTGCCGGCGCGCGCCGCCGCGTGCGAGCCGTGTTCGGCATGGTTACCGGTGAACAAAAGGCCGCGTCCGCGACCGTGTCCGCCGGCAAGCTGATCGATCCAGGCGACGGCATATTCGTTGGCCCGGTCGGCAGCCTCGGCAAGATCGAAGAATTCGCCGAGATCGCGAAACCGCGTCGCGCTTTCCGTGATATCGAGCGACGGCACCCGCATCAGCTTGATCGAGGCCGAAAGGATCAAGCCCGTCAGCCCCATGCCGCCGATCGTCGCCCCAAACAGGCGGACATTGTCGGTCGCCGAGCAGCGATAGGTCCGCCCGTCGGACCGAAGCAGTGTCAAGGCCTCGACATGGCAGCCGAAAGTGCCGCGCCGATGATGGTTCTTGCCGTGGACGTCGTTGGCGATCGCGCCGCCCAGCGTCACGAACTGCGTGCCTGGAACCACCGCCGGAAAGAAGCCGTAGGGCGCGGCGTGAGCGATGATATCGCAAAGCAGCGTGCCGGCATCGGCTTCGAGCAAACCGGTCTCGGCGTTGAAGGAACGGATGCGGTTGAGCGGCCGCATGTCGACCACCATGCCGGCATCGTTCTGGCAGCTGTCGCCATAGGAGCGCCCATTGCCGTAGCCGAGCAGCGATCCGGTCTTCGCCTCGCCGCGCTTCAGCAAGGCGATCGCCTCGTCCGCCGGGATCGCCTTGCGCGCCGGCGGGGTCGCCATTCCGAAGCTGCCGAAGCGCTCGTGCCCCATCACCAGCCCCCAGCGACGAGGAAGACCGCGCCGATGGCGACGACGATCTGGCTGCGCCAATCGCGGATGATGAAGACGACCGGATCGTCATGCATCTCGTCGCGGCGGGCGAGAATCCAGACGCGCATCGTGAGGTAAAGCACGATCGGCGCCAGCGGCCATATCAGCCAGGGATGGGGATAGAGCTCGCGCACCGCCGGGCTGTCCATATAAAGCGCCAGGACCAGCGCCGAGGAGAAAGCCGACGCCATCCCGGCCTGAGCGACGATCTCCTGGTCCTCCGTGCGGTAGCCGCGGCCGGCGATGCGCTCGCCCGGCGGAATGGCCGTGGTGCGAAGTTCGACGAAGCGCTTCACCAGCGCCAGCGAAAGGAAGAAGAAGATCGAGAAAGCAAGCAGCCAGAAGGAGACATCGACGCCAGTGGCGGCCGCGCCGGCCAGCACGCGGATCGTGTAGAGGCCCGCAAGCGTCAGCACGTCGACCAGAAGCATGCGCTTGAACGACAGCGAATAGGCGGTGGTGACAACGATATAGCCGGCAAGCACGCCGAGGAATTCGACGGGAAGGAACAGGCCGGCGGCAATGCCGATCGTAAGCAGCGCGATGATCGCGCCGAGGCCGAACGGAATGGACAACGCGCCGCTGGCGAAAGGCCGGTTGCGCTTTGTCGGATGCTTGCGGTCGAGCGCCAGGTCGAAGAAATCGTTGAGGATATAGATAGCGGATGCCACGGCGCTGAAGGAGACGAACGCCAGCAGGCATTCCCAGATCATGTTCGGATTGAAATATTCGTGCGACAGCACCATCGGCACGGCGATCAGCGCGTTCTTCAGCCACTGATGCATGCGCAGCATCTTGACGTAGGTCCTCAGCGTCGGCTTGGGCGCCGGCATGGCATCGGCCCGATGCGCTGCCTGCCAGCGCCGGGCGCCGCGGTCGGGCGCCACCACGAGCGCGTTGCGCGCGGCGTCGAACACTTTGAGGTCGTGATGGCTGTTGCCGGCATAGTCGAAGCCTGCGTCGCCATAGGCGGCGACAAGGGCTGCGCATTTCCTGCCGGATGTCATGTTGTGCGGACCGTCGGTCGCCAGCACATGATCGAAAATGCCGAGATGCGCCGCGATCGCCTCCGCGAACCTACGCGGCGTTCCCGTCGCCAGCACGATCTTGCGGCCCTCCCGATGCTCGGAGCGCAACCGGTCGAGCAGATCCTGACGATAGGGCAGCGAGGCCGGGTCAATGTCGACGCGGCTGGCGATCTCCCGCTTGAGTCGGGCCGGTCCACCGGTCAGCCAGAACGGCAGGAGAAAGACATAGAGCGGGTTCTTCTTGAGGAGGATGAACAGGCCTTCCCACAGAAGGTCCGTTGCAATCAGCGTGCCGTCGAGATCGACCGCAAGCGGGATTGCGTTCCTGTCCGACCTCGCGTCCATTGTCCTGCCCCGATCGAGCGCAGGATCCCGAGACTGCGATCTCGGAAGGGACCTTGCGCCAATTCAACCCACGCCGTGTGCCGGCGTCCTCGGGTCAGATATAGCCGGGGATGACGCAGCGAACGTTAAAACGCCCGGTTGCAGCGCGTAGCCATACCGGTTTTCGGGCATTGTCGTTAAGTGTCGGCTACCCGAAACGATAAAAGGCCGGACATCGGTCCGGCCTTGCCAATCTTGCGCAGCCAATCCTGCGGCGACGGTTACTTGATACGGGCCGACCCGCCCGAAATTTCCACCGTTTCCGAGCCGGTCAGAGCTTCGAGGTCACCATTGGGCAGGGTGACGAAGCAGCCGTTCGGGCAGAACTCCACCGTCTCGCCGGCAGCAAGCGTCAGCTCGCTCTTGGCGCCGCCTTCGGTCACGACCAGGGTCCGCGTCTGAGCGTCTCTGTTGATCGCGCTGGCGGCGAAAGCCGAACCGCCCAGGGCCAGCAAAGCGATGGCGGTAACGACAGACTTCCACATTGCAATTCCGGTGTTTCACACACCGCCTCTGTTCAAATTTGCAAGGCATTCTCGCCCTTTGCATCGAAGCTTATATGAGATGTTACCTGAACCGCAACTGAATGCCGCATTCATGCCACAATCGGTTTGGGATGGCCTCAGCATGCCCATTAGGCCGGCCTCACCCGAATATTGATACACCTCAGCCCGGGTCGGGCTTGCGGCCCCTCCGCTTCATCTTGACGAGCCGCTCCCGCTCGGCCGCGGCTTCCGCTTCCAGCCTCTGGCGCTCGGCGAATTCGGCTTCGATCTTGTCGTCGTCGATCGGCCAGGGTTCGTGCTTCTTGCTCTCGACCACGGCGCGCGGCGTCGATGGTATCTCGATCTGCTCCTCCTCGAAGATATCGAAAATGGCAAAGCGGATATCGTTCTGCACGACACTGCCGTTCATGATGTCGGCGACGAACAGGCGGATCTCGAATTCGAGCGCGGCCGACCCGAAATTGGCGAAAAGGACGAACGGCTCGGGATTCTTCAGCACCATCGGATGGGCGCGCGCAATGTCCGTCAATATGGCATGGACGCGCTTGACGTCGCTGCCATAGGCAACGCCGACCTTGATGTCGATGCGCCCGAGCTTGTTGCGGTGTGTCCAGTTGCCGACCGCATTGTTGATGAGATTCGAGTTGGGCAGGATCACGGCCTGGCGCTGGAAGGTCTCGATCTCGGTCGCGCGCACGCTGATCTTCCGCACCGTACCGCTGACGTCGCCCGCGACGATCCAGTCGCCGACCTTGAACGGCCGCTCGGCAAGCAGGATCAGGCCTGAAACGAAATTCGACACGACATTCTGGAGACCGAAGCCGATACCCAGCGAAAGCGCACCGGCAACCAGCGCCAGATTGGAAAGATCGATGCCGGCGGCCGAGATACCGACTAACGCGGCGACCGCCACACCGGCATAGCCGACGCCGAGCCGGATCGAGTTGCGCACGCCGGCGTCGACCTTGCCGCGCGCCATCACCGAGCCGTCCAACCAGCCCTGGAACCAGCGCGTCAGGAAATAGCCGATGACGAAGACGACGATGCCGCTGAGGATGCCGAGGAAGGAGATGGTCACCGAACCGATCGTGACGCCGGTCGCCAGCTTGTAGGCCCAGGCCTCGATATCCCCGGGCTGGAAGCCCCACATCAACAGGATCAGCGGCAGGAAGATCAGCACGATCATCAGGTTGATGGCGATGCTGACGACCAGACCGAGCTGGTCGAGGGCGGTATCCTCGTAGCTGGAGTTTTCCGAAAGCCATCGCCCCACCGAAGTGTCTGCGAAGCCTCCCTCTTCCCCGATCGCGCGTGCCGACAGGAAGCCGATATAGGCCGTCACCAGCACGGTGCCGGTCACCACGACCTGGAACGACACGAAAAGCGCCAGGCCGATATAGCCAAGCAGCGCCGCCGCAATGGTGAACAGGCCAAGCGCGATAGCAATGAAGCGAAGCCATGCCGGCCAGGGGCGCCATGAGCCGTCAGCTGCCCTGAACGGCCGCAGCAGTCCCATCAGGATAAGGATGACGCCGACGATGATGGTGGCGACAAAACCCCTGCCGATCGTCAGCGAAAGCGGCGAGCCCATCTTCTCGTTGACGACCGAGAGGAAGTAATTGAACCCGAGCACCAGCGCCATGGCGGTCGTCAGTCCGACGAGCCAGCGCGCCGGGCCGGTCGCGACCGGGATCAGGCGCCAGTTGGGCAGGCGCGGCTCGAGCGCAGCGTTCGTCAGCCGGTTGACGCAGAAAACCATGCCGATCACCGTCAGCAAGGCATTCAGGAACGTGCCGATATCGCCACGCAGCACGTTGTAATAATTGAAGAAGAAGACGGCCGAGGCGAAGAAGACGCCAAGCGCCAGGGTCGGCAGCAGCGTCGACCAGAAGGCCACCGACAGGCGGCTGAGATAGGAAGGGTCCTCGACGGTCGGGTCGGCCTCGAATATGCGGCCGAACAAGCGCCTGCCGCCTATCAACAGCACCGCCGCCAGCGTCAGCGCCATAAGCGTCGCCGCAAGGATCGCCTGGAACTTGAACCTGATGGCGAAGGTCAGCCACGACGACACCGCCTTGTAGAGGCCCGTGAACTGGTCATGCGCGTCGGAAAAGGCCTGCGGGCTCAGCGCCTCGGTCAGGTCATAATGCTTGGTGATGACGCTGCGGAAAAGCTCGCTGCGCATGACCGCGATCTTGTCGACCAGCCCGTTGACGCGGATCGACAGGTTTTGCGCGCTGGCGACGATCGCGTTGATCTGAGCCTTTTCCGCGGCGAGCGCGCCGCGCTCGTTGCTGACGATCACCGGCTCGGCGGGTTGTCCCTGCGCCGGCGGCGGGCCCAGAACCTCGACGCGGTTGTTGATCTCGGTGAGGCGTTGCCTGAACACCAGCGCGCTGTTCAGCGCCGCGCGCGAAATATCCTCCAGTTGCAACCGGATGTCGACCAGCCCTGCATCGTCCTGGTCGGGTTCGCTCAGTTTCTTCTCCAGGCCATCGGTCTTGGCCGTCAGATCCTGGATGACCTTTGTCTGGTCGGTGATGAGCTGCGACGACCCTTGGCCGATCACCTGCGCCGACGCATCGAGCGCCGGCTGCCCGAAGACGGCGACGATAACGACCAGGATCAGGCGTAGCAGGCGGAAGAACATGACTTGATTGGCGACTCGCGGCCGAAAAATCCCCGAAATTTCCGCCTTTGATAAAGACCGGCATATCGGGCGGCAAGCCGTCCCGATCGCATCGATGAGAGTCGGCCTGGCGAAAAGCGATGGCGTAATCTTGGCTTTGCGCCTCCCGCCTGCTCTATAGTCTGCCGCCTCGCATCATAAGGACGATAGGAAGAATGGCGGAGTATTCAGCCTTTTCGCTGCTCAAGAACGCACTGACCGGCAATAAGGATTGGAAGCCCGCCTGGCGCAAGCCGGACCCCAAGGCGTCCTATGACGTGATCGTCATTGGCGGAGGCGGCCATGGTCTTTCGACCGCCTATTACCTTGCCAAGGAACACGGCATCACAAATGTCGCGGTGCTGGAAAAGGGCTGGCTGGGCTCCGGCAATGTCGGCCGCAACACCACTGCGGTTCGCTCCAACTATCTCTTGCCGCAGAACACCCGCTTCTACGAACATTCGATGAAGCTGTGGGAGAACCTGTCGCACGATCTCAACTACAACGTCATGTTCTCGCAGCGCGGCTGCTTGAACCTTGCCCACACGCCCGCCCAGCTCGACGACTATGCTAGGCGCGGCAATGCCATGCGCCATCTCGGCGTCGATGCGGAACTGTGGGGTGTCGGCCGGATCAAGCGGCTTGTGCCGGCGCTGGACGTCTCGGGGTCGGCGCGCTTCCCCGTCCTTGGCGGGCTGATGCAGCCGCGCGCCGGCACGGCCCGGCACGATGCGGTCGCCTGGGGCTATGCGCGCGGCGCCGACCGGCGCGGCGTCGACATCATCGAGAATTGCGAGGTGACCGGCTTCCTGCGCGACGGCGACCGCATCACCGGCGTTACGACGACGCGCGGTGAGATCCGCGCCAGGAAGGTCGCGCTTGCGGTTGCCGGCAGCACCGGCCACGTCATGCAGCTTGCCGGCATTTCGCACATGCCGATCGAGAGCCATGTGCTGCAGGCCTTCGTCTCGGAATCGCTAAAGCCCATCGTCGACACCGTTCTCACTTTCGGCATGGGCCATTTCTACATCTCTCAGTCCGACAAGGGCGGCCTCGTCTATGGCGGCGACCTCGACGGCTACAACAGCTACGCCCAGCGCGGCAGCTTGCCGATCGTCGATGAGGTGATGAGCGAGATGCTGGCGCTGTTCCCCGGCCTGGCCCGGGTGCGCATGCTGCGCTCCTGGGGCGGGCTGTGCGACATGACGATGGACGGCTCGCCGATCATCACCACCGGGCCGCTGCCGGGCATGTATCTCAATTGCGGCTGGTGTTATGGCGGCTTCAAGGCGACGCCCGCCTCCGGCTGGTGCTTTGCCTACACCATCGCCAAGGACGAACCGCACGAGTTCAACGCGCCCTTCACGCTCGACCGCTTCTATCGTGGCTTGATCATCGACGACAAAGGCCAGGGCGCGAACCCGCGGCTGCATTAGACCATGATCCCAAAAAATCGGACGCCGGTTTTGGAAAAGATCATGGTCAAACAAGAAGATAAATAAGAATGCTTATCACCTGTCCCTATTGCGGCCCGCGCGACGTCATCGAATTCACTTACCAGGGCGACGGCAACCGTGAGCGGCCGCAGCCGGCCTCGCAGAATCTCGACGCCTGGAACGCCTATGTCTACGACCGGCTGAACCCGGCCGGCGACCATAACGAGATCTGGCAGCACTCCGGCGGTTGCCGGTCCCATCTGCGCGTCGTTCGCAACACCGTCACGCATGAAATCCTGAGCACCTCCTTCGCCCGTGGCGGCCACAAGACGGAGAGCCGCTCGTGAGCCCGCGCCGCACCGAGACCGGCGGCCGCATCGACCGGCTGCGCACCATCCGCTTCACCTTCGACGGCGCGCCTTATACGGGTCATGCCGGCGACACGCTGGCCTCGGCGCTGCTCGCCAACGGCGTGACGCTGTTCGGCCGCTCCTTCAAATATCACCGCCCGCGCGGCCTGCTCGCCGCCGGCGTCGAGGAGCCGAACGCGCTGGTGACGGTGCTGCGCGGCGAGGTGCGCGAGCCCAACATTCCAGCCACCATGGTCGAGATCTACGACGGACTGGTCGCCGTCAGCCAGAACCGCACGCCTTCGCTCGCCTGGGACATCGGCGCGCTCAACCAGCTCGGCGGCAAGCTCCTGTCGGCCGGCTTTTACTACAAGACCTTCATGGGTCCGGTGATCGGCCCGCTGAAGGGCACGCGCTTCTGGATGTTCTGCGAGCATTTCATCCGCCGCGCCGCCGGCCTCGGCAAAGCGGGTGTCGCCCCCGATACCTCGCGCTACGAGCGCATGAACGCTTTTTGCGACGTGCTGGTCGTCGGCTCAGGTCCGGCCGGACTGATGGCGGCGAAAGCCGCCGCCGATCAGGGCGCCCGCGTCATTCTTGCCGACCTCGAAGCCCACTTCGGCGGCTCCGCCAACTGGTCGGGCGAAACCATCGACGGCATGCTTGCCGCCGACTGGGCCCAGCGCATGGTTGCGCAGCTCGGAGGCAACGACAATGTGCGGCTTTTGCCGCGCACGACGGTGTGGGGCTATTACGACGGCAACACGCTTGCCGCGCTGGAACGGGTCACCGACCATAAGGAAGTGGCCGCCAAGGGCGAGCCGCGTCAGCGCTATTGGGCGATCCGCGCAGGCACAGTGGTTCTCGCCACCGGCTCTTTCGAACGGCCGCTGGTGTTCCCCGGCAACGACCGGCCCGGCGTCATGCTGGCGCATGCGGCACAGCGATACGCAGTTGAATATGGCGTGCTGCCTGGGCAGCGCATCGCGCTCTTCACCAACAATGACAGCGCCTACCGCTCCGCCGCCGCCTTGAAGAAGGCCGGCGCCGCGGTCGTCGCCATCATCGATGTCCGCGGCGACATCTCGAACGAGATGCGCCGGCTGGCGAGCGATGCGGAGGCCGAGCTGCTTGCCGGCCACGCCGTAATTGCGACCGAAGGCGGCAAGGCTCTCACCGGCCTCAAGGTACAGCGCTTCGACGCCATGAGCGGCGCGCTGAGCGGCGACGAACGCAGCATCCATGCCGACAGCCTTTTGATGTCGGGCGGCTGGTCGCCGACCATCCATCTCGCCAGCCAGGCAGGCGCCAAGGCGGAATGGGACCCGGCCAGGCAAGCCTTCCTGCCGCCGAAGCCGACGCAGCGCTGGATCGGTGCCGGCGCCTTCACCGGCAGTTTTTCGAGCGCCGAAGCGATCGCGGAAGGCCGCGCGGCCGGTCTCCAGGCGGCCGGCGGTGCGGCTTCATCCGCTCCCCTGCCCGTCGTCGAGGCGGTGCCCGGCGATCCCGATCCGGCGCCGGTCTTCGAGATCAAGGCCAAGGGCAAGAGCTTCGTCGATTTCCAGCACGACGTGACCGCCGAGGACGTGCGGCTGGCGCACCGCGAAGGCTTCGTCTCGGTCGAGCATCTGAAGCGCTACACCACGCTCGGCATGGCGACGGACCAAGGCAAGAACTCCAATGTGCCGGGCCTTGCCATCATGGCCGAGGCGCTCGGCAAGCCGATCCCGGAAGTCGGCACGACGCGCTTCCGCCCGCCCTACACGGCTGTGTCGATCGGCTCGCTCGCCGCGGAACGCTTTGGCGATTTGAAGCCCGAGCGGCTGACGCCGATGCATGACTGGCACATCGCCAATGGCGCGACCATGTATTCGGCCGGCCTCTGGTTCCGTCCGATGATCTATGGCCTTGCCGGCGAGACGGTCGAGCAGGCCTATGTCCGCGAAGCGAAGGCCACGCGCGAAAGCGCCGGCATTGTCGACGTCTCGACACTTGGCAAGATCGCGGTGCAGGGACCGGACGCGGCCGAGTTCCTCGACCGCGTTTACACCAACATGTTTTCCACTCTTGCCGTCGGCAAGGCCCGCTACGGCCTGATGCTGCGCGAGGATGGGCTCGCCTTCGACGACGGCACCACCTGGCGGCTTGGCGAGCAGGAATTCCTGATGACGACCACCACCGCCAATGCCGGCAAGGTGATGCAGCATTTGGAATATTTCCTCGACGTCATCTGGCCGGAGCTGAAGGTCACCGTCACCTCCGTCACCGACGAATGGGCGGGTGCCGCGATCGGCGGACCGAACGCGCGCGCCATTCTTGCATCTTGCGTCACCGGCACCGCCGTCGACAATGCCGCTCTGCCCTTCATGGGCATCGTCCACGGCCGGATCGCCGGCGTCCCGGTGATGATCTGCCGCCTGTCCTTCTCCGGCGAAATGGCGTTCGAAGTCTATTCCGGCGCCGGCTACGGCAATCATGTCTGGGAGGCACTGATCGAGGCCGGCAAGCCTTTCGGCCTTGTCCCTTATGGACTCGAGGCGCTGGGTACGATGCGCATAGAAAAGGGCCATGTCACCGGCGCCGAGATCGACGGTCGCACCACGGCCCGCGATCTCCATCTCGACTGGATGTTGTCGAAGAAGAAGCCTTTCATCGGCTCGGCCATGATGGACCGGGAAGGCCTTATCGCCCCCGACCGGCTCGAGCTGGTCGGGCTGATCGCCCTCGACAACCGGCCGCTCAACGGCGGCGGTCATATCGTCGAGGAACTGGACGAGGCCAATCCGCACGACTCTCTCGGCCACATCACCGCCTGCTGCTATTCACCGGCGCTCGGCAAGTATATTGCCCTGGCCTTGGTCAAGGGCGGGAAGGCGCGTCACGGGACCCGCGCCTTCGTCTCCGACCCGCTGCGCAACCGGTTCGGGCCGGTCGAGATCGTCTCCAACCATTTCTATGATCCGGACGGGAGCCGCATGCATGGCTGAGCAGCATTTGCCCGAACGCCAATCGCCGCTCGAGCCGGAGTATCATCCGGGTTCGCACGGCAATTTCGAACACGGCGTCGATGTCATCCTGTCCGAGACACGTCCAGGCTCGATCCTGCAGCTCGCCGCCTGGCCGGGTGAAGAGAAGCGGCTGATCGAAATTATCCGCAATGTCACCGGTCTCGCTCTGCCCGATGGCGCCGGTGGCGGCGTGAGCAGCGGCGCCCGCGCCGCCTTCGGTTTCGCGCCGGGAAAATTCACCGTGGTCGATGAAGCGGAAGGGTTTGCTCAAGCCTTCGCCGGCGCCATCACGCCGGCCATCGGCACGCTGACCGATCTCTCGCATGGCCGCACCGCGATCCGCATCGCCGGCCCGAAGGCCGAATGGGTGATGGCGAAGTTCTTTGCCATCGACTTCGCCTTGCCCGCCTTTCCGCTCGGGGCCGGACGTTCGACCAATCACCACGACATCTTCGCCCAGATCCAACGCAGCGGCGCCGACCAGTTCGACATCTACGTCTTCCGCTCTTTCGCGCGCTCGTTCTGGAAGGCCTTGTGCCACGCCAGCGAGGAAGTCGGTTACGAGGTGCAATAGCTCGGCGTTGCAGGCAGGAATTGGTCCAGGCGATTGTCTGGTACTATTGACGGCTACAACTGCTGCTTGAGCATTGGGCCAGCAGGCGCGATAGATAAGGAATCACGCGCGTTTGCCAGGGCAAACGCCCGCTCAGGCAACCAGTTCGACCATACCCTTCCATGACTGTTGAGACTTCGGCGACGGCCACGACCCGCTTTGCTCCGGCGGAGGGTCCGTCGATGCTGTTGCCGGCAACCGTCGCTTGCGGCGTGTTTATGACGAGCCTCGACCAGAACGTCGTGGTCACCGCGCTCCCCGGCATCGGCGAGAGCCTCGACCGCCCGCCAAGCCAGCTTGGCCTTTTGATCACCGTCTATGTCGCGAGCCTCATCGTCACCATGCCGCTCGGCGGCTGGCTGGCCGACCGCTTCGGCCTGCGCAACGTCTATTGCTTCGCCCTGCTCGTCTTCGCCAGCGCCTCGGCCTTGTGCGGCCTTTCGGAAAACATATGGATGCTGGTCGGCTCTCGCGCCTTGCAGGGCTGCGGCGGCGCGCTGATGGGCACGCTTGGCCAGGTCGTGATCCTGTCGAGCTTCCCGCGCGACCGCACGCTGAAGATCAACATGTATATCTCGCTGGCCGGCCAGTCAGGGCCGCTGGTCGGACCGCTCGTCGGCGGCGCGTTGACCACCTACGTCTCCTGGCGCTGGATCTTCTACATCAACATCCCGATCGCGCTGACCGCCGCGCTTCTGGCTGCCTCCCTGTTTCCAACGACCACCAAGCCGGTGCGCACGCCATTCGATTTTCCGGGCTTCCTGCTCGTCGGCAGCGGCATGGGCCTGCTGGTCTTCGGCATGGACGCGCTTGCCGCCAAGGATGCCGCGAGCAGCCTGATCGGCATCGAGCTCGGCCTGGCGATCGTAATTCTGACGGTTGCCGCCTTCTACTGCCTTCGCGCCCGCAACCCGCTGCTTGATCTAAACCTGCTGCGCATCCGAACTTTCCGCATCTCCTTCCTCACCGGCGGCGGCCTCGACACGATCGGCCTGAGCTCGGTGGTGTTCCTGTTGCCGCTGATGTTCCAGCTCGGCTTCGGCATGAGCGCGGTGCAGGCGGGATCGCTGACTTTCGTCGCCGCGATCGGGTCATTGCTGATGCGCTTCTTCATGCCGCGCCTGTTGAACCGCTTCGGCTTCAAGCGCGTGCTGGTCACCAACACGCCGATCGTCGCCTTGCTGGTCGCCGGCTTCGCCCTGATGCAGGAAAGCCTGCCGGCCTGGATCGTTTTAGCCTACATCTTCACCTTCGGCGCCTTCCGCTCGGTGCAATGGGCCTCGACCGGCAATCTCTCCTATTCGGACATCGCGCCGGAACAGCTCGCCCGCTTCAGCGCGCTCTATTACATCCTGTGGCAGCTTGCGGTGGCGATCAGCGTCGGCCTCGCGTCGGCGCTCCTGTCGCTGCTTGGCGCCGGCGGCAAGGCCAGCGTCAACGACTATCGCATCCTGTTCGTCATCGAAGGCTTGATCACGCTTTGCGCGCTATTGGCCTATCTGAGGCTCACGCCGCAGGACGGCGCGCATGTCAGCGGCCATGGCGCGCATCTGAGCACGGACTGACAGGCCGGACTGCGACCTGCGCCGACGCTATTCCGCGAAGGTCACCCAATCATCGAGCGGCGCGCGGTCGGTGCGGAACTCGTTTTCGGGCTTCGATGTGTCCTCGTAGCCGAGCGCCATGCCGCAGACGACGATCTCCTCGTCGGGAATGTTGAGCACCGGCCTGATCTGCCGGTGATAGGGCGCGAAGGCCGCCTGAGGGCAGGTATGCAATCCCCTGCCCCGCGCCGCGACCATGATGTTCTGCAGAAACATGCCGTAGTCGATCCAGGAACCCTGGTTCAGCCGCCGGTCGATCGTGAAGATCATGCCGACCGGCGCGTCGAAGAAGATGAAATTACGATCGTGCTGCGCCCGCATCTTGTCGACCTCGCGCCGGCCGATGCCTAGCGCGCCGTAGAGCCCGAAGCCGTTGGCGCGGCGACGCGTGAGATAAGGTTCGAAGAACTGATCGGGATAGTAGCGGTACTCGTCCCACTCGGCCTTTTCGGCGCGAATGCCGGAGTTGAGGATGGCGTCGCTGATGCGCTGCTTGACCTCGCCCTTGGTCACATAGACGCGCCAGGGCTGCATGTTGGTGCCGGACGGCGCGCGCGCGGCTACCGCCAGGATCGCGCGGATCGTCTCGTCGTCGACCATGTCGGGCAGGAAAGCGCGCACCGATCGGCGCGAGGTGATCGCCTCGTCGACGATCGCCGCTTCCGATGCGATCCGGACGTTCTTCTCAAGCATGGGCCGTCCCTTTGCGCATGGCCGGAAACCCGCAAACACGGTTTTCCTGACGACCATCCGCAGACTCTAAGCTAAACTGGTCCCCGACCGGGCGCCCCACTCGCCGCTCGTGCGCGAGGCTTTGCATCAACGGCCGAAATCGCGCAAGCAAATCTTGTGGCCTATGAAAATCCTCTTGATTTTTTCATGATTTTACCGTCTCATGAAATTTATCAAGATTTTTTCACGAGCACTCTTTTCACGAGCACTCTTTGACCACGACCGCGACCAAATCGCAGCACGAGAATGGCGACCGGCTGCTGGCCGGCGACATCCGCGCGCTGCGCAAGGCGCGCGGCCTCACGCTCGCTGAAATAGCGCTCAAGTTAGGCCGTTCGGTCGGCTGGGTCAGCCAGGTCGAGCGTGGTCTTTCCATCCCCTCACTCGCCGACCTCAGGGCATTCGCCGACCTCTTCGATGTTCCGATCAGCCTGTTCTTCAGTCATGATGTGCCTGTGGAACAGGAGCGTGGCGTGATCGTGCGCGCCGGAAGCCGCCGTTCGCTTGGCACAAGTGAATCCGGCCTGGTGGAGGAGCTTCTGTCGCCCGACCTCGGCGGTAGCTTCGAGATGCTGCGCTCGGTCTTCGCGCCGGGCGCGAAACTGACGACGGAAGCGCGCCGTCCGACGGAAGAAGCGGGCTATGTCGCGTCGGGCACGTTCGAGATCGAGATCGACGGCGTCTGGCATCGTCTCGGTGAAGGCGACTCGTTCCGCTTCGAGGGCAAGCCGTTCCGCTGGCGCAACCCGGGCACCGAGCCGGCGGTCGTCATTTGGGTGGTTTCACCGCCCGTCTATTGATCAATGCATGTCGCCCAAAAGTGCGAAGCGGTTTTGGGATAACGACATGCATCAAAAAGAAGAATCGAAGCGCGAGGCGCTTAGGCTTGGAGGAAGAACATGGCGGATTTGCCGACCACGGCACGCGTGGTGATCATCGGGGGCGGTGTCGTCGGTTGCTCATCACTCTATCATCTTTGCAAGGCTGGCTGGACCGACTGCGTGCTTCTGGAAAAGAACGAGCTGACCTCCGGCTCGACCTGGCATGCCGCAGGCAACGTGCCGACCTTCTCCTCGTCCTGGTCGCTGATGAACATGCAACGTTACTCGACCGAGCTTTACCGGGGGCTCGCCGAAGCGGTCGACTATCCGATGAACTACCATGTCACCGGCTCGCTCCGGCTCGCCCATACGAAGGAGCGCATGCAGGAATTCCAGCGCGCCAAGGGCATGGGCCGCTACCAGGGCATGGATATCGACGTCGTCGGCCTCGACGAGATCAAGCGCCGCTACCCTTTCATCGAGACGCATGAGCTGAAGGGCGCGCTCTATGATCCGAGCGACGGCGACATCGATCCGGCGCAGCTGACGCAGGCGCTCGCCAAGGGCGCGCGGGACATGGGCGCCAAGATCATCCGCTTCTGCCCGGTCAGCGGCGTTCGTCGCGAGAACGGCGAATGGGTGATCGCCACGCCGCAGGGTGAGATCCGCTGCGAGATCGTCATCAACGCGGCCGGCTACCGCGCCGCCGAGGTTGGAAAAATGTTCGGCCGCGACGTGCCGATGATGGTGATGAGCCATCAGTACATATTGTTCGACGAGATCCCCGAGCTCGCCGCCTGGACGAAGGAGCAGGGCCATAAGCTGCCGCTGCTGCGCGACGTCGACACGTCCTATTACCTGCGCCAGGAAAAGAGCGGCATGAATCTCGGCCCCTATGAGCGCAATTGCCGCGCGCATTGGGCGACCCACAACGATCCGATGCCGGAGGATTTTTCCTTCCAGCTTTTCCCGGACGACCTCGACCGTCTCGAGCACTACCTCGCCGACGCCGTCGCCCGCGTGCCGATCCTCGGCACCGCCGGCCTCTCCAAGGTGATCAACGGACCGATTCCCTACGCTCCGGACGGCAACCCGCTGATCGGGCCGATGCCCGGCGTGCCGAACGCCTTCGAAGCCTGCGTCTTCACCTTCGGCATCGCGCAAGGGGGCGGCGCCGGCAAGGTGCTGGCCGAATGGGTCACCGAGGGCCAGACCGAATGGGACATGTGGTCCTGCGATCCGCGCCGTTTCACCAGCTTTGCCTCGGCGCCCGATTATTGCGTCGCCAAGGGCATGGAGATCTACGGCAACGAATACGCCATCCAGTTCCCGCGCCATGCCTGGCCGGAGGGGCGCAACCGCAAGCTGTCGCCGCTGCACGAGCGCATCAAGGCGCTTGGCGGCCAGTTCGACGCCTATAATGGCTGGGAGCGCGCCACCTGGTATGCGAAACCCGGCGACGACACGTCCGAGGAGTCCACCCTCACTTTCCGCCGCGACGGGCCCTGGCAGCAGCGTGTGCGCGAGGAATGCCTTGCTGTGCGCGACGCCGCCGGCATCCTCGACCTGCCCGGCTTCTCGCGCTTCAACCTCGAAGGCCCGGGCGCGGCCGACTGGCTGGCGTTGCAGGTCACCGGCCTTGTGCCGAAACCCGGCCGCATCGGCCTCGTCTATTTCGCCGACGAGAAGGGCCGCATCGTCACCGAAATGTCGGTTGTGCGCCACGGCGAGGACCAAATGACGCTAATCACCGCGGCGGTGGCGCAATGGCACGACTTCGAATGGTTGAAGTCGCGCATGCCGACCGACGCTGCCTTCACCCTGACCGACCGGACGGAGGAGTACTCGACGCAAATCCTCGCCGGACCGAACTCGCGCAAAATGCTGGCCGAGGTCTGCGACGCCGATTTGACCCTGCCCTGGCTCACGCATCAGGAAACGACGATCGCCGGACGCTGGGCAAAGCTGGTGCGCGTCTCCTTCGCCGGAGAGCTCGGCTGGGAAATCCACACCAAGGTTGCCGATACGCCGGCAGTCTTCGACGCTGTCTGGGCCGCCGGCCAGAAGCACGGCCTGAAACCTTTCGGCATGTATGCGCTGGATTCGCTGCGTCTGGAAAAAGGCTACCGCGCGTGGAAGGGCGACCTCTCGACCGACTATTCGATCCTGCAGGGCGGGCTGGAGCGCTTCGTCAAATGGGACAAGCCGGACTTCCGCGGCAAGGCGGCTTTGCTCAATGAGAAGCAGCAGGGCGTGAAGAAGCGCTTCGTCACTTTGGTCGTCGAAAACCCCGGCGAGTGCGATGCACCCTATATGTCGACACTCTGGCATGACGGCAGGATCGTCGGCGAGACGACCTCGGGCGGCTGGGGCCACCGCGTCGGCAAGTCGATCGCGCTCGGCATGCTGCGCGCCGATCTTACGGAGCCGGGCACGGCGGTCGAGGTCGAGATTTTCGGCGATCGCTTCAAAGCTATCGTCCAGAAGGACGAACCGTTGTGGGACCCGAAAAATGAAAGGTTGAGGGCATGAGCTGCGTCATCCTCACCGATGGCGGCATGGGCCAGGAACTGGTCCGGCGCAGCAAGTCCGAGCCGACTCCGCTTTGGTCGGCCAGGGTGCTGATCGACGAGCCGGACCTGGTGCGCGACCTGCATGTCGAATTCATCCAGGCGGGTGCTCGCGTCATCACCATCAACACTTATTCGGCAACGCCGGAGCGCTTGGCGCGCGAGGGCGCCGAAGATCTGTTCAAGCCATTGCAGAAGCGCGGCATCGAGCTGGCGAGGCAGGCCCGCGACGAGGCTGGCGCCATTGCCGGTTGCCTCTCGCCTCTCTTCGGCAGCTACGCGCCGGCGCTGACCATATCGTTCGAGGACACGCTCGGCATCTATCGTCGAATCGTCGCCGAGCAGGCCGAAGGCGTCGATCTGTTTCTATGCGAGACGATGGCTTCCGCCGAGGAGGCGCGCGCGGCCGTCACCGCGGCATCCGAGAGCGGCAAGCCGGTCTGGGTGTCCTGGACTCTCGCCGACCACGGCGCGCCGCGCCTGCGCAGCGGCGAGAGTATTGCGGCCGCAGCTAGCGCCCTCGGCGATCTGCCGGTGGCGGCACGGCTGCTCAACTGCTGCCGGCCCGAAGCCATCGCCGCCGCATTGCCGGAACTCATGGCTCTTGGCGGTCCGGTCGGCGCGTATGCCAACGGCTTCACCTCCGTCGAGGCGCTCAAGCATGGCGGCACGGTCGACGTGCTGCACGCGCGCCATGACCTCGATCCGCAGGCCTATGCCGACCAGGCCATCGGCTGGGTCGAAGCCGGCGCAAAGATCGTCGGCGGCTGCTGCGAGGTCGGCACCGCCCATATCGCCGTCCTGCGTGACCGGCTCGCGCAGGCCGGCCACCAGATCTCGGGAGTTTACTGATGCCAAAGCCATCAAAGCGCATTACCGCCATCGTGCCTTCCGGCAAGGATGGCTGGGAAGTTCATTTCGCCGCCTGGACCCGCAAGCAGGCCGGCGAAGACATCATCGTGCTCTCGGTCGGCGACCACGATTTCGACACGCCCTCGGAAACGATCGAGGCCTGCGTGACCGCCGTGCGCGAGAGTAATCATCACTACACGCCGCTTCCCGGCCTGCCGCGCCTGCGCAAGGCGATGGCGGCGGCCTCCACCGCCTGCAGCGGCATCCTGACGGAACCCGACGAGGTCATCGCCACGGCCGGTGGCCAAGGCGCGCTCTATGCGGCCGTGCAGGGTGTGCTCGACCCAGGCGACCACGCCATCGTCGTCGCACCCTATTACGCCACCTACCCCAACACCTTCAGCGCCGCGGGCGCCACCTTCACGGTGGTCGAGACACCGGCCGAAGATGGGTTTCAACCCCGCGCGGACATGATCCGCGCGGCGCTGAAGCCCAACACCCGCGCCATCCTGATCAACACGCCGAACAATCCGACGGGTGCCGTCTATTCGCGCGAACGGCTCGAAGAGCTGGCCGAGATCTGCAAGGAGCACGATCTCTGGCTGCTGTCGGACGAGGTCTACTGGACGCTCGGCGGTGGCGAGCATATCTCGCCGCGCTCGCTGCCCGGCATGGCCGAGCGCACGCTGGTCATCAACTCCATGTCGAAAAGCCATGGCATGACCGGTTGGCGCATGGGCTGGCTGACCGGGCCAAAGGCCATGATCGCGCTGATGATCGACCTCAATCTGGTCACGACCTACGGCCTGCCGGCCTTCATCTCGATCGCCTGCGCTGAGGCGCTGGAGAACCACTATGGCGTGAAGGACATTGCCGAGCGCTACGCAGCGCGACGCACGATGTTCCTTGACGCCATACGCGGCGCGAACGAACTGACCGTGCGCGGCTCCGAAGGCGGCATGTATGTCATGCTCGACATCTCCGCAGTCGAGCCCGATGACGAGAAGTTCGCCTGGGCGCTGCTCGACAAGGAGAAGGTCGGCGTCATGCCCGGATCGAGCTTCGGCGAGGCCGCCGCCGGGCATATCCGCATCAGTCTCTGCCAGCCCGAACCCATCCTCAAGGAAGCAGCACATCGCGTGCGCCGCTTCGCTTCCAACTATCGCCGCGAGGCCGCATGACCAAGACCATCCCGACCAAGGCTCGCGCTGTCATCATCGGCGGCGGCGTGTCCGGCTGCTCGGTCGCCTACCACCTGGCCAAGCTCGGCTGGACCGATATCGTGCTGCTCGAGCGCAAGCAGCTCACCTCAGGCACCACCTGGCACGCGGCCGGCCTGATCGGCCAGCTGCGCGGCTCGCAGAACATGACGCGCCTGGCGAAATACTCGGCCGATCTCTACGTCAAGCTCGAAGCCGAGACCGATGTCGGCACAGGCATGCGCCAGGTCGGCTCGATCACCGTCGCGCTGACCGAGGAGCGCAAGCACGAGATCTACCGGCAGGCTTCGCTCGCGCGCGCCTTCGATGTCGATGTGCGCGAGATTTCGCCGCGCGAGGTCAAGGAGATGTATCCGCATCTCAATGTGTCGGATGTGGTCGGCGCCGTGCATCTGCCGCTCGACGGCCAGTGCGACCCGGCCAACATCGCGATGGCCCTGGCCAAGGGCGCGCGCCAGCGCGGTGCGACAATCATCGAGAACGTCAAGGTGACCAAGGTCCACACGAAGAACGGCCGCGTTTCCGGCGTCTCATGGGCGCAGGGCGAGGAGCAAGGCACGATCGAGACCGACATTGTCGTCAACTGCGCCGGCATGTGGGCGCGCGAGTTGGGCCGGCAGAACGGCGTCACCATACCGCTGCATGCCTGCGAGCATTTCTATCTCGTCACCGAGCCGATCCCCGGCCTCTCTCGCCTGCCGGTGCTGCGCGTGCCGGACGAGTGCGCCTATTACAAGGAAGACGCCGGCAAGATGATGCTCGGCGCCTTCGAGCCGGTGGCGAAGCCCTGGGGCATGGACGGCATCCGTGAGGATTTCTGCTTCGACCAGTTGCCCGAGGACATGGAGCATTTCGAGCCGATCCTCGAGATGGGCGTCAACCGCATGCCGATGCTGGGCACCGCCGGCATCCACACCTTCTTCAACGGCCCCGAGAGCTTTACGCCCGACGACCGCTATTATCTCGGCGAAGCGCCGGAGCTTTCCGGCTACTGGATGGCGACCGGCTACAACTCGATCGGCATCGTTTCTTCGGGCGGCGCCGGCATGGCGCTGGCGCAATGGATCAACGACGGCGAGGCGCCCTTCGACCTGTGGGAGGTCGACATCCGCCGCGCCCAGCCCTTCCAGAAGAACCGCCGCTATCTGAAGGAGCGTGTCTCGGAAACGCTCGGCCTGCTCTATGCCGACCATTTCCCCTATCGCCAGATGGCGACCTCGCGCGGCGTGCGCCGCTCGCCCTTGCACGAGCATCTGAAAGCGCGCGGCGCCGTCTTCGGCGAGGTGGCGGGCTGGGAGCGCGCCAACTGGTTCGCCCGCGAAGGTCAGGAGCGCGAATACCGCTATTCGTGGAAGCGGCAGAACTGGTTCGACAACCAGCGCGACGAGCACCTTGCCGTGCGCAACGGCGTCGGCCTGTTCGACATGACGTCCTTCGGCAAGATCCGCGTCGAGGGCCGCGACGCCTGCGCGTTTCTGCAAAGGCTCTGCGCCAACGACGTGGATGTCGCGCCGGGCAAGATCGTCTACACGCAGATGCTCAACGCCAAGGGCGGCATCGAAAGCGACCTCACCGTAACGCGGCTTTCCGAGACGGCCTATTTCCTCGTCGTGCCGGGCGCTACGCTGCAGCGCGACCTTGCCTGGCTGCGCAAGCATGTCGCCGACGAGTTCGTCGTCATCACTGATGCGACGGCGGCCGAGGCTGTCATCTGCCTGATGGGACCGGATTCGCGAAAGCTGATCCAGAAGGTCAGCCCGAACGATTTTTCCAACGAGGCCAATCCGTTCGGCACCTTCCAGGAGATCGAGATCGGCATGGGCCTCGCCCGCGCCCATCGGGTCACCTATGTTGGCGAGCTCGGCTGGGAGCTCTATGTCCCGACCGAACAGGCCGCCCATGTCTTCGAGGCGATCGCCGAAGCCGGCGCCGATGTCGGCATGAAGCTCTGCGGCCTGCATACGCTCGATTCCTGCCGCATCGAAAAGGCCTTCCGCCATTTCGGCCATGACATCACCGATGAGGACAATGTGCTGGAGGCGGGCTTGGGCTTTGCCGTCAAGACAAGCAAAGCCGGCTTTATCGGCCGCGACGCGGTGCTTAGAAAAAAGGAAGCCGGCCTGTCACGCCGGCTGCTGCAATTCCGCCTGAAGGACCCGCAGCCTCTTCTCTTCCACAACGAGGCGATCCTGCGCGACGGCAAGATCGTCGGGCCGATCACATCAGGCAATTACGGCCACCATCTCGGCGGCGCGATCGGGCTCGGCTATGTGCCTTGCCGGGGCGAGAGCGAGGCGGATGTGCTTGGCTCGTTCTACGAGGTGGAAATCGCCGGCGAGCGTTTTGCCGCGGAAGCATCGCTGAAGCCGATGTACGACCCGAAGGCGGAACGGGTGAAGATGTAGCGCCGGTCCCCGTTCAACGGGGAGAAGGTGCCCGAAGGGCGGATGAGGGCAGCGCCAGACTCTTGTAAGTTCGCGCTGCCCCTCCTCTGGCTGCCGCCATCTTCTCCCCGTAGACCGGGGAGAAGAAAGCTAACCTCAAAACCGCTCCAACCGCGCCCTCACCTTCGCTAAAAACGCCGTCCTGCTCTTCGGTGTCGACGAATCCATCCGATAATGCGCCAGGAAGAACGTCTTGCAGTGCGTGGCGCACAGCGCCCGCATGCCGCGCAGGATCGTCTTGCGGCCCGGCTGGCCGACGACGACGCTCCACCAGGTCGGCGCGCCGCAGGTGGTGATGACGCCGACCTTGGTGACATGCCGCATCAGAGAGGTGATCCGCCCTTTGCCGGTCGGTAGCTTGAAGGTGATGTCGGTCGCCCATACCCGGTCGAACCAGCCCTTCAGCATCGCCGGCAGCCCGTACCACCAGGTCGGATAGATGAAGAGGATCGCCTCGGCCCATTGCAGATGCTCGAAATATGGCTTGAGTGCCGGATCCTCCGGCGCGCGGTCGTTATAGGAGCGCCGCTCCTCGCAGCTCATCACCGGATCGAACCTCTCGGCGTAGAGGTCGAGCAGCCGCACGTCCCAGCCTCTCCGCGTCAAGACCTCCACCGCAGTGTCGCGGATCGCCGCGCAATAGCTTTCGGGCACCGGATGGCAATAGACCACCAGCACGCGCATCAGAAGGCGTCCATTTTCGCCGCGACCTTCGCCATGAAGGCGTTGCGCGTCTCGTCGGTCGAAAGGTTCATCGAATAATGCGCGAGGTAGGAGACCGGAGCGCCGGGCAGAATCGTGGCCCGCAACATGCGCTTGACGATCTTGCGCGGCGGATCGCCCATCAGCATGGCGCGAAAGCGGCTACCGCCATAGGTGGTGATGGCCGCGAGCTTGCGGATGTTGTGCAATGTCGGCTGCACCTTGCCGTCGACCAGCTTGAACGACACGCCGGGCAAGAAGACGCGGTCAAAGAAGCCTTTCAGGATCGCCGGGTAACCGTAGTTCCAGACCGGAAACGACAGCACCAGCGCCTCGGCATTCTTCAGCCTTTCGACATAGCCGGCGACTGCGTCGTTCGGCCCACGCGGATCATGGTAGCCGAGCCGCTCGGCACGCGTCAGTCGCGGATCGAAATCCTCGGCATAGAGATCGCAGTCGTCGACCGCATGCCCTGCCGCGGCGAGCCGCTCGACGATCGTGCGGTGCAGACCGGCGTTGAAGCTGGTCTCCACCGGATGAGCGTAAAGCACGAGGATGTTCACGCGAGGATATCTCTGAGGTCGGCGCGAAGCACGCTCATCGCAAGTCACCCCGCCTTTTGCAGCCCCTTGAACAGGAAAGACTTGCCGGAGCGGTAGTCGTAGTCCGGATTTTCCCAGGCAATCATCTTGCCGGGATTGAGCAGCCCTTGCGGATCGGTTTCGCGCTTGAAGGCGAGCTGAACCTCGTCCGTTTGCTTCATGCCGCCCTCTTCCAGCGTGTAGCGGTGCGGGTTGAAGATCCAGCAGCCATTGTCCTCATGGATGCGGATGATCTCGTTGAGCCGCTCTTCCGTGGTGTAGCGGACCAGCGGCAGGCCGGCGGCGCCGATCGCGCCGTCGAAGCGGATGAATTCGAGATGCGCCGGCACCTCGTCGCCGAAGCGGTCGACCATCGCCTTGACATGCGCAAGGTGATCCGGCGACGGATAGCGCGCCTGCAGATAGGTGATTGTCGGATCGACCCTGATGGCGCGCAGCGTCGTGTGGTTCCAGGTCAGCTCATAAGCCGGCGGCAATCCCTTCAGGTCGGTCTCGAGGTCGGCTCTAAAGACAATTTCGCCTTTGCCGGCCCGTACAAACGCGAGGAATGCATCCATCGCATGCGGGGCGATCATGCACACTACGATGCTCTGTTCGCGCCGGAAGAACTTCTGGTGCCGTTTGAAATAATCGTAAGGGATGGGCGCCGCGATCGGCGTGATCAGCTTCGCCAGAATGCCGTCCTGCTCGGCGAGGTCGTTGCCGAAGCTGGCCGCGTCCATGAAATCGTCGAAACCGACGATGACGTCGATCCAGTCGTAGGAAGCCGTCAGCGGCATCTCGACCTCGGTTATGATGCCGTTGGTGCCATAGGCGTGCATGACCTTGAGCACATCCTCGCCGGTGAGTTCCATGACACGGGGCTCGGCCTCCATCGTCACGGTCCTCAGCCGGATCACGTTGCCGAGGTCGCGCAACCCGCCCCAGCGGATCGAGCCGACGCCGCCGGAGCCGCCGGCGACGAAGCCCCCGACCGAGGCAGTGTTGTAGGTCGAGGGCGACATGCGCAGCTCTTGGCTGGAATGCGCCCGCGCCGCTCTGTCGATCTCTGCCAGCACCGCGCCCGGTCCGGTCACCACCCGCCCCGGCGCAATCGTTTTGATCTCGTTCATCTCGGCAAGGTTCAGCACCACGCCGCCCGACAGCGGCATCGCCTGCCCGTAATTGCCGGTGCCGCTGCCGCGCGGCGTCACCGGAACGCCGTGCCTGTGGCACGCGGCAAGCACGCGGATGACCTCGCTCTCGTTCTTCGGCGTGACGATCAGGTCCCCCTTGATGTGATCGAGCTGCGCTTTGAGCACCGGGCTGTACCAGTAGAAGTCGCGGCTCTTCTGCTGGACGATGGCCGGATGGTCGTCGATCTTCATCCCGTCGAGATCGCGCTTCAGCGCTGCGATATCCATCATCACACCATCAATTCGTCGAGTTCGGCATAATCGGGCAGTCGGCGTTCGATCGCCCTACCCTCGCGCACCACGATGCGATCCGATTCGGGGCGGGACAGCAATTCAGTCCAGCTCCGTCCTTTGAAGACGATGAAATCTGCGCTGCCGCCGGCGGTCAGCGAGCCGGCGCTTTCGAGCCGCATCACTTCGGCCGGAGTTGCCGCCACCGCCCTGGGCCAGTCGCCGACCGGGTGGTCGAAATGCAGGATGCGCGTCGCCATGCGATAGACTTCCAGCATATCGAGATCGCCATAGGCGTAGAACGGATCGCGCGTGTTGTCGGAGGCGACCGCTACCTTGATGCCGCGCGCTTTCATCTCGTGCAGCAGCGTCACGCCCCGCCAGCGCGGTGTGGTGTGGTCGTTACGCCTGTCCTGCAGATAGAGATTGCACATCGGCAGCGACACCACGGCGAGCCGCGCCTTGGCCACCTTGTCCAGCGTGTCTAGCACCTCGAGGTCCGGCTGGCGCGCCAGCGAGCAGCAATGCCCGACCAGGATGTTGCCTTGGAAACCGTTCCACAGCGACGCCTCGGCGATCTTCTTCAGCGAGACGGCCGCGACATCGTCGGTCTCGTCGGCATGGAAATCGAGATCGAGCCCATGCTCGATCGCCTGGGCGAACACCTGGTCGAGCAATTCCTCGAGATCGGGCACCATATAGGTGACGACGCCGAGCACGCCTTTGGCCGCGGCCACGCGCTTCGCCAGCCGCTCGAACCAGGCCTTGTCGCGCACGCCTTCGATGCCGAGCAGGCAGGCGGCCTGCAGTTCGATGCGCCCACGCCATTTTTCCCGCATCACCTCGAACACCGGCCAGGAGATCTCCTCCTGCGGCGGCACGCTGTCGAGATGCGTGCGCACGGCCTTGGTGCCATGCGCGTAGGCTGAGCGCAGCGAGAAATCCATGCGCCGGGCCACGTCCTCGGCGCTCCAGCGCGCGGTGCGGTCGGCGCCGGTGGCATTGAGCGCGCCCAGGAAGGTGCCGTCGGGGTTGGGTTTTCGCGGCCAGATGTGGCCCTTGTCGATATGGGTGTGGCAGTCGACGAAGCAGGGCAGCACGATCCGGCCGGCGAGGTCGATCGCATCGGCCGGCGCCCTCGCTCCGCCATGCGCTGCAATGCTCGATATCTTGCCGCCGGCAACGGCCAAATCGGCAAGCGCGAAACCATCCGCATCGAACGATGCGGCAAGCCCGGGCGTCAGCGAACGGTGAATGCGGGCATTGCTAAGCTGGTAGGAACCAGAGGCAGGTATCAAGATCTGGTCCTCTTCGTGATTTCCTCTGCGATTCTAATCACCCTAGCGCTCCTGCTTCAGCGCGCTCTCGTGCCAGCGGCGCAGGATGAGGTGCGACACCAGCGACAGCACCAGGAAGATCAGGATGCCGGTGAGCGAAATCAGGATCAGCGCTGCGAACAGGCGCGGCGCGTTGAGCCGGTAACCGGCTTCGATGATGCGCGACGCAAGCCCTGACGACTGCCCCTGCGCGCCGGCGACGAACTCCGCCACCACCGCCCCGATCAGCGACAGGCCGCCGGCGATCTTCAGTCCGCCGAGGAAATAGGGCATCGCCGCCGGCAGCCGTAGATAGCGCAATTGCTGCCAGCGCGTCGCGCCGTTGAGCTTGAACAGGTCGCGTAAGTTCCGGTCGACCGAATTCAGGCCGAGCGTGGTGTTGGAGAGGATCGGAAAGAAGGCCACGATCCAGGCGCAGAGCAGCAGTTTGACCGTCTGATTGTTCACATAGATGTTGATCAGCGGGAAGATGGCGACGATCGGCGTCACCTGCAGCACGATGGCGAAGGGGAAGAACGACATCTCCACCCATTTCGACTGCGCGAACAGCACCGCCAGCCCGACGCCGCCGATGACGGCGAGCAGCAGGCTGAGGAAGGTGATCCGGAGCGTCACCAACAGCGAGGAAAAGAGCACGCCCGCGTCGTTGTGCAGCGTCTGCAGCACCACGCCCGGGCGCGGCAGGATATATTGCGGGATCTCGTTCCAGACGCAGATGCGGTCCCACAGCACGATCGCCAGCACCATGATCGCCAGCGGCAGCACCCATTTGCCGATGCGCTCCAGACGCTCCTGGCGGGCGCGGCGCGCCTCTTCCGGATCGAGCTTCAGCGTGGTGTCGTCAATGGCCGTCATGATGCGATCCGGCGGTTGAGTTGATAGCGTCGACCAGCGTATCCGAGGCCTGCCGGCAAAGCGCGGCATAATCCGACGAGGTGCGGAACGCCTCGTCGCGCGGATAAGGCGCGTCGATGGAGAGTTCGCCATGGACGCGGCCCGGACGCGCGGCCATGACGACCACGCGGCTGGACAGGAACACGCTTTCGAAGACGCTGTGGGTGACGAAAACGACGGTGAAGCGCTCGTCCTGCCACAGCTCCAGAAGATCGTTGTTGAGCTTGAAGCGGGTGATCTCATCGAGCGCGGCGAATGGCTCGTCCATCAGCAGGATGCGCGGCTTGGTTACCATGGCGCGCGCGATCGAGACACGCATCTTCATGCCGCCGGAAAGCTCGCGCGGCACGGCATTCTCGAAGCCGGTGAGATGGACGCGCGACAGCACCTCCCTCACGGCTGGTTCCGCCTTGGCGCGCGACACGCCCTTCAGCCTGAGCGGCAGCCAGACATTGTCGAAGACGCTGGCCCAGGGCAGCAGCGTCGGTTCCTGGAAGACGAAGCCGGTGTTCGAGCGGTCGATCGAGCCGCGCCAGTCGAGCTGGCCGGAGGTCGGCGTCGACAGGCCGGCGATCAGCCGGAGCGCCGTCGACTTGCCGCAGCCGGAAGGGCCGAGCAAGCTCAGGAAATCGCCTTCGCGGATCGCCAGGTCAACCTTGCTCAGCGCCGTCACGCCGTTGGAAAAGACCTTGCCGACATTGCGCAGCGCA
This sequence comes from Mesorhizobium sp. SOD10, assembly GCA_000824805.1. Taxonomy (GTDB): domain Bacteria; phylum Pseudomonadota; class Alphaproteobacteria; order Rhizobiales; family Rhizobiaceae; genus Mesorhizobium. The sequence continues at coordinate 30,766 of CCNA01000060.1, read as the reverse complement.
AGCAGCATCGGAGCCTCGCCCGATACCGCCGGCGTCTCAGCCACTTTCTCCTGGATCATCTCAGGCAGGCCGCCTTACTTCTTCAGCTCCAGCCCGACACCCTTGTTGATGAACGCCAGCGTATAGGCCTTCTTGATGTCGAGGCCCGGCTGCGCGACCTTGGCCTTGACCATCTTGTCGTAGAAACTCTGGATGCGCGCTTCGCTCATCGTGCCGATGCCGAGCTTTTCGGAATCGCCCGAATCGACGATGCCGAACTTCTTCAACTGCTCGATCGAGAAGGCGATCTGCTCATCCGTCATATCGGGATTGTCCTTCTTGATCATGTCGTTGGCGGCCTTGTTGTCGCCGTAGAGGTACTTGTACCAGCCCTTGGCCGAGCCATCGACGAAGCACTGCACCACCTCCGGCCGCTTGTCGATCGTATCCTGCATCACCTCGATGGTCGTCGCATAGGTGTCCCAACCATTATCGGCAAGCAGGAACTGATTCGGCATGAAGCCTCCCTGCTTCTGCACCGCGAACGGCTCGGACGTCACATAGCCTTGCTGGATCGACTTCTTGTTGGCGATGAACGGCGCCGGATTGAACGTGTAGGGCACGCGCTTGGCGGCATCGAAGCCGAGATCGGTGACCATCCATTGGAAGAAGGTCTGCGCGCCCTCGTCGCCCATGATGTACTGGTCGGCGTTCTTCAGGTCCTCCCATTTGTCCAACCCCTCTCCCGGATGGGACATGATGACCTGCGGATCCTTCTGGAAATCGGCGGCAACGACACGCATCGGAATGCCCTGCTGCACGGCATCGAAGGCCGAAAGCAGATTGCCGCCCATGTAGAAATCGATCTTGCCGGCAAGCAGCATCGGCCGCCCGCTGACCTGCGGGCCGCCCTGCATGATGGTGACGTCGAGGCCGCAGGCGGCATAGGTGCCGTCGGCGATGGCCTGGTAGTAGCCGCCATGTTCCGGCTCGGCCAGCCAGTTGGTGCCGAACGTAACCTTCTCGTTCGCGGCCGCGCTCAGCGTGCCGGCCGCCAGCAGGACGGCGGCGCCCGCCAGCATCTTTCCTTGTCCGATCATAAACATCACCTTCTCTTGGCCCGGGCGCGCGACGCGCTGGGCTCGACACCGTTGTTTCAAGAAGCAAGACACATGCCACCGCCTGGGCCGCCTGCTTGTGCGGCAGTCATTGCCGAGACCGGACGGGTCATGCCGTACGCGAGGCATCGTGCCTATTTTTTGAACGCCTGTCCATAATCGCCCCAGCGGCATGCACCGCATCTTGAAGGTTTCATGAATCGAGCCTTAGTCTGCAGGCGCACAGGAGAATGCGATGCTGAAATATCTCGCCCCCAAGACCATCAAGCCCCCTTTTGCCCGCTACAGCCACGGCGTTGAAATACCCGCCGGAAAACGGCTGGTGCTGTGCTCGGGGCAGTTGGGCATCGGCCCCGACGACACCGTCCCGGAGGATGCCGGGGCACAGACTGAGCTTTGCTTCAAGAACATCGCCGCGATTCTGAGCGAAGCCGGGCTGACCTTGAACGACACCGTGCGCATCAACGCCTTCGTCACCGGCCGCGAGCACCTGCAGGCCTATATGGATGTCCGCAACCGGCTCTTTTCCGATCCCGCGCCGGCATCGACACTGATGATCGTTTCCGGCTTCGCCCGCCCGGAGTTCAAGGTCGAGGTCGAAGTGCTGGCGGCAGGGTGACGGTTGCCCGCGGCGGCCAAGCACACTAGAGCCGGATGATTTCAGGTCGGATCGACCTGAAATCTGAATCCGACTCTAAATCAAAGAGATAGAGCATGATGTCGTCCGAAAACCCCTTCACACTTTTCGGCATCATGCTCTAGACCGCCCTTGCGGCGTAGCAGACCATTGGGAGAATGAAGTGACGACAAGACGTGTGTGGTGGGGCGACTACCGGACGACCGAATATGCCTCGATCGACGCCGAAGCGACCATCGCCGTGCTGCCGGTGGCGGCGATCGAGCAGCATGGCCCGCATCTGCCGGTCTCGACCGACACCTCGATCATGGTGGGCATGCTGGAGACGGTGATCGCGCGCCTGCCCGACGATCTCGACATCCGCATCCTGCCGGTGCAGGCGGTCGGCAAGTCGAACGAGCATCTGCATGCGCCGGGAACGCTCACTTTGCCCGCCACCACCCTGGTCGACGCCTGGACGGAACTTGGCCTGTCGGTCGCCCGCGCCGGGGTCAGAAAGCTGATCATCGTCAATTCGCATGGCGGCAATGAAGAGATCATGGGCATCGTTTCGCGCGAATTGCGCGTGCGCGCCAAAATGCTGTCGGTGAAGACGAGCTGGCAGCGTTTCGGCCGCCCGGCGGGCATGTACACCGAGCTCGAGGATCGTCACGGCATCCATGGCGGCGATGTCGAGACCTCGCTGATGCTGCATTTCCGGCCCGACCTCGTCGACATGAGCAAGGCCGACAATTTCGTTTCCAATGTCGGCCGCGCCGAAAAGGAATTCGCCCTACTGCGCCACACCGGCACGCACGCCTTCGCTTGGATCGCCAGCGACCTCAATCCGAACGGCGTGGTCGGCGACGCCTCGATCGCCACGGCCGAGAAGGGCCGCCTGACGGCGGAAATGCAGGCCGACGGTTTTATCAACCTGGTCAGGGACGTGCGCAAGGCGAAGCTCGCGGAGTGGCTGCTTTAGGCCGACGGACTAAGCTCTAATATCGAGTTCGAAGGGTATCCCCTCGAACGCATCGGCGCCGCGTCCGATCGCCTCGATCGCCGCGATCATGCGGCCGTCCCGCTGAAGCAGCATGTCGGCGACGGCAATCAATCGTGGGTTGGGCGTCGCCGTCGGCGAGAGAAAGCGCAACGTGCGGGCGAGTTCCATCTCGTCGCGCTTGGGCGAAAGCGCCGCCGCGATGATGTAAGCCGATGCGGTCGAGCGGCTGACACCGGCATAGCAATGCACGACCAGCGGTTTCACGCGATCCCAGCGATAGGCGAAGTCAAGCAAGGCCCGCACATGCTCCTCGCCCGGCATCGTCATGCCTTCCTGCGCCACGGCGATATCATGCATGACGAGGTGCAGGTGGTTTTCCGCCAGGATCGAAGCCGGTCGGGTCACCTCCGTGCCTGCGGCAAGCAGGGACAGCAAGCGCTCAGCACCGGTCCGTGCGACAGTTTCGTCGACTTTCGACAGCGAACACACATGGATCATCGTCCGGACTCCTGGTGCACATCCTCGCGCCGACCGGCCCACGCGGCAAGGGCGCCCTCAAGCCGCCGCCATTCCGCTTCGCTGCCCGGCAGACCTATACGCAAGACCTGCGGCCGCTCGGCAAAATGGCGAACCAGCACGCCGCTCGAGCCAAGCGCCGAAAAAAAGCCCGGGGCCTCGGCAAACGACAAATAGCGGAACAGGCTGGTGCCACCGGCGACCGGAACATCGAATCGGCCAAGCAGCGCGTCGAGCCGCCCGGCATCCTGAGCCAGACGCTGCCGCATGACGGTTTGCCACTCCGTGTCCGACAAGGCGCGGATGCCGTATTCGAGCGCCGGGCCGGCCACCGCCCAGGGTCCCAGTTGCGCATCCAGCCGCTCGGCCGTCAGCGGATCCGCCAATGCGAAGCCGAGTCTCACACCCGCGAGGCCGAAGAACTTGCCGAACGAGCGAAGCACGACAATGCCGCCCTCCCCGACATCTCCCGCCAGGCTGTGCTCGATCGGGCCGACATCCATGAAAGCTTCGTCGACGACGAGCAGCCCGCCTTTGGCGCGAAGCTGCGCCGCGAGTTCGAGCAAGCGCGCCTTTTCGATCACCCGCCCGTCCGGATTGTTGGGGTTGACCAGCACCGCAAGGTCCGCCTCGGCCAGCGCGTCGAAATCACTGACTTCCGCAACCGCATGGCCGGCGATAGCCGCCGCGCGCGCGTGTTCGGCATAGGTCGGGCCGAGCACCAGCGCCTTGCCGGGCCGCAGCAGCGAGGCCACACGCGGCAGGAGAATCTGCGTGCCGGGCGCCGCCGCCACATGCGCCGCCGACGGCGCGCCATAGGCCGCAGCCGCAATTTCGGCCAATTCGCGCAGTTGTCCTGCCTCCGGCAATCGGGTCAGGACGGTGGCGGGCAGTTCGAAAAGCGGATAGGAGTGCGGGTTGATACCTGTCGAGAGGTCCACGAAAGGTTGCGCCGCATGAGGAAAAAGCGCGCTTGCCCGGCCAAGGCTGCCGCCATGATCAACCGCTGCGATCACGCCGCTTAGAAGCTTCATGTCTGTCCTGATCGCTTTCCTGTCACTCGCCGTCGAACGCGCCCTCGGCTATCCGGACTGGCTGTTCAACGCTATCGGCCATCCGGTAACCTGGATCGGCAGGCTGATATCCTTTCTCGATTGCCGGCTCAACCGCGCCACCGATTCCGACGAATTGCGTCGCCGCCGCGGCGTCCAGGCCCTGCTCGTCATTCTGCTGGTCCCCGGCCTTATCGGTCTGGCGCTGCATGTCATGCTCTGGCTGATCTTTCCGTCGGGTCTGGTCGTCGCTGCCATCCTCGGCTCCACGCTGCTGTCGCAGAAAAGCCTTGCCGAGCATGTCGAAGACGTCGCTGACGCACTGGAGACCGGCGGCCTGACGCTCGGTCGCATCGCCGTCTCGCGCATCGTCGGCCGTGATCCGGAAAAGCTCGACAAGGCGGGTGTCGCGCGCGCGGCGATCGAAAGTCTGGCCGAGAATTTTTCGGACGGCATCGTCGCGCCTGCCTTCTGGACCGGCATCGGCGGCCTTGGCGGAGGTGCAGCCTACAAGGCCGCCAACACCGCCGATTCGATGATCGGCCACCGGACGCCGAAATATGAAGCTTTCGGCCGTGCAGCCGCCCGCTTCGACGATCTGATCAACCTGCCCGCATCGCGGCTCACCGGCCTGCTCATCGTGCTGGCGGCCTTTCTGGTCCCGGGCGCCGATCCGCGCTCCGCTTGGCATGTCATGCACCGCGACGCCAGGAAGCACCGCTCGCCCAATGCCGGCTGGCCGGAGGCCGCCATGGCCGGCGCGCTCGGGCTTTCGCTCGCCGGACCGCGCAGCTATGGCGGCGAAGTCGTCCAAGATGCCTTCATGGGCGAAGGCGGCCGCCGCGAGGCCGAAAGCACCGACATCCGCCAGGCGCTGAAGCTCTACCGCATGGCGGATTGGCTGCTGATTGGCCTGTTCGCGGTCGTCTCGGCGATCGTAATCTACTTGACCCTTCTAATCGGCGGCCAAGGCGCCAGCGCGCTTTAGAATTCGATCCCTTGCTGTGCCTTCACGCCGGCGGCGAAATGGTGCTTCGTCAGCCCCATTTCGGTGACGAGATCGGCCGCCTCGACGAGCAGCGGCTTGGCGTTGCGGCCGGTGACGATCACGTGCAGATCGTCCCGGCGCGTCTTCAGTGCTGCGACCACTTTTTCGAGGTCCAGATAATCGTAGCGTAGCGCTATGTTGAGCTCGTCGAGGACCACGAGGCTGATCGAGGGATCGGCCATCAACTCGAGCGCCTTGGCCCAGGCGGCCTCCGCGGCTGCGATGTCGCGTTTAAGATCCTGCGTCTCCCAGGTGAAGCCCTCGCCCATCGCATGCCAGACGACGCGGTCGCCGAAAGCGGCGAAAGCATCCTTCTCGCCGGTATGCCATTTGCCCTTGATGAACTGGACGACGCCGACACGCTTGCCATAGCCCAGCGTCCTCAGCGCCAGGCCGAACGCCGCCGTGGTCTTGCCCTTGCCCGGCCCGGTGTTGACGATCAGCAGCCCCTTCTCGATCGTTTTGCCGGCCACCTCGGCATCCTGCACCGCCTTGCGCTTGGCCATCTTGGCGCGGTGGCGCTCTGCGTCCTTTTCCTCGATGTCAGCCATGTCATTTCACCTTGAGCGGCAGCCCCGCCACCATCATCAGAACGCTGTCGGCTGTCGCCGCGACCTGCTGGTTGAGCCGGCCGCCGGCGTCGCGGAACCGGCGCGCCAGCGCGTTGTCGGGCACGATGCCGAGCCCGACTTCGTTGGAAACCACGAACCACGGCCCGCGCGGCCGCGACAACGCATCCTCGAGCCGCCGGCATTCGGCCTCGACATCATGTTCGGCCAGCATGTGATTGGTGAGCCACAAAGTCAGGCAATCGATCAGCACAGGCTCGTCGTTCGGCAAGGCTTGAATCGCGCCGACCAGGTCGAGCGGCGCATCGACCGTGACCCAGTCTTCGCCCCGCCGTGACCGATGCAGCGCAATGCGCTCGCGCATCTCGTCGTCATAAGCCTGTGCCGTGGCGATGTAGGTCCAGGGCGACGGGTTCGCAGTCGTCAGCTTCTCGGCATAAGAGCTTTTGCCCGAGCGGGCACCGCCCAGGATGAAGGTCAGTTTCCGATCGGAAGCTCTATTGCCGCTCGCGGCTGTCGCGCCGGTCATTCCCGCCTTCACCTTGGATGAACAATGTCGTCGCCATCAGGCCGACGGCGCGACTTTAGGCAGAAGCCCTCCTGCCGGCAAACCAAATTCCGCCACAGCGCGGCGCGATTGCGGCACGGCTCACGGCTGCTGCGAGCCGGCGATCCGGACGGCGACCAGCTGCTGCAATCGCCACAGATGCGCGTCATGGATGCCGCGCTGCTCGAGATTCTTCACCGTGTTGTAGAGATAGTCGGCGCCCGAACCCCAATGGCCGCAGGAGGTCGCGAGCCTTTCGACAACCTCCTCCTCGCTGAGCGGGCCGGCATAGGTGGTCCCGTTGCGATTGATGACGAAGGCCAGCGCCCGCAGTGGGCCCTTGTCGGTTGACAGCTGCAACAGACGCGGCCTGTAGCTCGTCGGCTTCAATGTCACCTCGCGCCGGAAAAGCTTGTCCAGCGCCTGCCTGCGGTTCTTTTCGACCAGCCGGAAAGCGACCCCTTTGCACTGACCGCCGCGATCGAGCGCCATCATGAGGCCGGGTTGCTCCTTGGTGCCGCGCCAGCGCGTCATCTTCATGCAGAACGAGCGGTGCCACCCGCGCGCAAGCGCTACGCGCTCCTCGGTGTGCTCGATCTCAGGCTTCCAGATGAGCGATCCATAGCCGAACAGCCAAAGCGGTTCCGTCGCCGGAAGCTCGGCCTCGAACGCATCGAGCATCGCCGCATAGTCGCTATCATCCAGATGCGCCGCATCGGGATCGGGCCCGCTATCCTCGACGACGCGAAAGCAGCGGGCGACCAGTTCCTCGGTGAGCGACATGGTTCTTGGCGGCATGCACGCGACCTTAAGGTTCCTGCGCGACTGAAACAATGCGGCCGCCTCGCGATTGACAACTCCTTGGTCTGGGTGTCGGCTGGTTGTCAGCCGGGGAGAAGCCGATGCAGCCCAATCCTAGCGAACGCGATCCTTACAACGGTCTGACCAGCCTTCAGCCGACCTTGCCGTCCGCGGCCTATTGGGATGCCGATGCATACCGGCGCGATCTCGACGCCATCTGGTACCGAAGCTGGCTGATGATCTGCCGCGAGGCCGATATCGCCGAGCCTCTCGCCTTCCGAACGGTGCGCATCGGCAGCCAGGAGATCGTCGTGCTGCGCGACGAGACCGGCGCCTTGCGCGCCTTCCACAACACCTGCCGGCATCGCGGCTCGCAGCTTTGCCAGGAAAGTGCCGGGCGGCTGAAGGCCAGACTGCTGACCTGCCCCTATCATGCATGGTCCTATTCGCTGCGCGGCGATCTCGTGCGCGTGCCGTCGAAATCGCTGCCCGAGGGCTTCGACAAGGCCGATTATCCGCTCTACCGCCTGGCGCTCTCGCTCTGGCGCGGCTTCGTCTTCATCAACCTCGCCGAGGACCCAGACGGCTCGGCGGAAAGCTCGTTCGATCGCGCCTCCGGCGATCTTTCCAACTGGCCGTTGGAGAGCCTCGTCACCGGCCACCGGCTCACCAAGGCGATGACCTGCAACTGGAAGATTTTCTGGGAGAATTTCAACGAGTGCCTGCACTGCCCGGGCGTGCATAAGGATCTTTCGCGGCTGGTGCCGATCTATGGCCGCGGCCTGATGGCAAGGCATGACGATCCCGAATGGGCGCGCCACGCCGACAATGACGATCCGCAGTTCTCCGGCGGCCTGCGCGCCGGCGCCGAAACCTGGTCCAAGGACGGCCATGTCCACGGCCCAGTCTTCTCCGGTCTCACGTCTGCCGAACGCGCCGCCGGCCAGACCTATGCGACCTCGCTGCCCTCGATGTTCATCGTCGGCCATGTCGACTACATGCGAACCGTGCGGCTTGCCCCGCTCGGCCCCGAGCAGACCGAGCTCACCGCCGAATGGCTGTTCGCGCCGGACGCGTTGGGAAAGACCGACATCGACAACATCGTCGCCTTCGGCACGCAGGTGCTCGAGGAAGATGCCGCGATCTGCGAGGTCAACCAGAAGGGACTCCGTTCGATGCGCCATCAAGCCGGCGTGCTGATGCCGGAGGAATACGATTTGCACCGCTTCCACGATTGGGTGCGCGGCCGTCACGCAGCGTTCAAAACGCCTTCGGCAGATAGCGCCAGGTGACGAAGCCGCAGAAGGCAGCCAGGATGCCGAGCGTGACGAACACCGAGCCAAGGCCGAAGAAGGTGAGCACCACCGAATAGACGAGCGGCGGCGTCAGTTCGGAGAAATCGAGATAGGTGCGGTAGACCGCCGCCATCTGCGCCTTCTCATATGAGCGCACCGAGCGCATGAAGGCGGTCGAGCCGAGCGCGTCGAGCGCGATGGTGAAGAGCGCGCCGCAGAGCAGCAGCGCGCCGGTGAGCAGCGGCGCGGCCTCGCCGATGCCGCCTGCCGCGAACAGCATCGCCGACATGGCGAAATAGGCGAAAGTCATGACGCGCCTTCCACCGAAGCGCTTGCCGGCCCTGCCCCAGAAGATAGCCACGAACAGAAGCGCGTTGCCGGCCGAAACCAGCAGGCCGCCGGCGAGTTCGCCCTGGCCGGTGATCACCATGAACAGCGGGCCATAGACGAAGAACGTCGTCCAGAAGCAGGAGCGGCCGAAGGCGATCAGCCAGGCAAGCCTGAGCCTCGGCTGCTTCACGAAGCGGCCGATATTGGCGAGCGGATTGGCCGGCCGCGTTTTGCCGCCAGGCCGGATCAACTGGTTGTCGCTCAGCCGATAGAACCAGAACAGGCAAAGCAGCGCGAACGCAAAAACCACGACCGCGCCATGCGCGGCATAGATGCCGAAATGCGTGTAGAGGAAGATGCCGAGCGTCGGCCCGCCCGTCCAGGCAAACATCGACCATGCCATGCGCAGCGATTCCGCCTGCATGAAGTCGGTCTTGCGGATGTGATCCATGATGTAGAGGTTGAGCGTGATCGACAGCGCGCTCGCCCCCATGACGCGGCAGAGCATGCCGGCAATCTGGCCGGGCAGCGAATGGGTGACGAAGAAGGCGGAGCCGATCGCCAGCAGCACGCAGCCGGCCGTGTAGACCCAGCGCCGCGCGAAACGGCGGATCAGCATCGGCATGAACAGCGTGACCGAAAGGCCTATCAGCGACACGATCGTGTAGAGGATCGAGACGATCCGCTCATTGTGCAGGATCTCGTATGCCTGGATCGGGATCACGCTGGAGATCGTGGCTCGGGCAAAGGATTCCACCGCATAGAGCGAGGCGAAGGTACGCGCATCCGCCGGCCGCAGGGCCGGAAGCCAGATCGGATGGCGCACATGGGTGGACATCGGCCCTCCGAGACGTGAATCACGCGCCCGAATCTGGCCGGACCAGCTGCCGGCCGGTAGCAGGAAACCGACCCTGAGAGGCCGAAAAGCGAAGCCTGTCAAAGGCTTTCCGCGTCTGGCCTAAAGCGAAATTTCATGGCTGCCATGAAACGCATTGATGGCCGCCTGCTTCTGTCGTCGGCTTGAACCGTGATAGTCGTTCGGCAGGACTGAATCGGATTGCGAGATCAATGAGCTTTCAGACGACCGGCGAAACCGTTCAGGACACGCAAAAGCACGGCCGCATCCAAGCCATCGACATCCTGCGCGGCATCGCGCTGATTGCGATGGCGAGCTACCACTTCACCTGGGATCTCGAAAACTTCGGCTATACCGCGCCCGGCCTCACCGCTTTCGGCTGGTGGAAGTTTTACGCGCGCTGCATCGCCTCGACGTTCCTGTTCCTGGTCGGCGTCAGCCTCTTCCTCGCCCATGGCCGCCAGATCCGCTGGCCCGGCTTCTGGAAGCGCTTTGCCATGGTGGCCGTGGCGGCGGCGGCCATTTCGGCCGTCACTTATTTCGTCACGCCGGACGGTTTCATCTTTTTCGGCATCCTGCACGAGATCGCGCTGGCGAGCCTTCTCGGCCTCGCCTTTCTAAGGCTGCCCTGGCTGATGACGGCAATCGTTGCCGCGGCCGTCATTGCGGCCCCCTACTATCTTCGGTCGGAATTCTTCGATCATCCGGCGCTTTGGTGGGTCGGCCTTTCCGCCACCAACCCGCGTTCCAACGACTATGTGCCGCTCTTTCCCTGGTTCGGCGCGGTGCTTGCTGGCATGGCTGCGGTCAAGTTCGCTTCCGCTACAGGCCTTCTTGCCAGGCTGGGGAGGTGGCTGCCCGGCCGCTGGTCGAAACCCCTGACTTTCATCGGCCGGCACAGCCTCGCCTTCTATCTCATCCACCAGCCGCTTCTGTTCGGTTCGGTGTGGCTGTTCTCGCAGGTCATGCCCGCCGCCCCGCAGGACAGGGAAGCCGGCTTCCTGCCGGCTTGCCAGGCACAATGCGAACAGCAGCGGGACAGCAAGTTCTGTACGAGCTATTGTGGCTGCATGCTGGACACCCTGAAAGGCGAAGGATCTCTCGACAAGCTCTACGCCAATGACCAGTCCAGCGTCTGGAAATCGCATCTGGCCGACCTGGCGGAAACCTGCACCGCCGCGACGGAGGATCAGATGGAGGGAGGACAGCAATGACGGGCATCGCAAAGCCCAGACACGGGATCATTCCCTGGCCGCCGGTGATCTATGTCGTGGCGATAGCGGCGAGCGTCGTCCTCGGCATGCTCTACCCGCTGCCCTGGATCGGCGACATCTTCGGCGATCTCATGTTCGGCGTCGGCTGGGTGGCGCTGTTCGGCGTCGCCATGCTCTGGATCACGGCCATCCGCGTCATGATGCGGGCGAAAACGACATTCGATCCGAATGCCGAGCCCGATCATCTGGTGACATCGGGCCCCTTCGGCATCACCCGCAACCCTATGTATCTCGCCAATACGCTGCTATTGATCGGCGTCGCCTTCATCACCGGCATCGCCTGGTTCCTGCTCTTTGCCTTCCTCGCCGCCTTCGCCACGCAGAAGCTGGCGATCGAGAAGGAAGAAAAGATCCTGGCAGCGAAATTCGGCAAGAAATACCGCGACTATGCAAAAAGGGTCCGGCGCTGGATTTGAGGCCAGCGCGGCCTAGGTGTTGACGCCCAACTCGGCCAGCCTCTCCACGCAGGACTCTTCCGCCTGGTCGAGCTCGGCCAGCGTCTCCTCCAGGTCGCGCCGCTTCTGGCGCAGGTCCTCGCGCTTTTCCTCGATGCGCTTGATCATCAGCTTGAGCTGGCCGACCTCGCCGGGCGGTTCCTTGTACATCTGGATGATCTCGCGGATCTCGGCGATCGAGAAGCCGAGCCTTTTTCCCCGCATGATCTGGCGGATGAGATGCCGGTCGGATGGCCGAAACAGCCGCGTGCGGCCGCGCCTCACCGGCTGCACCAGCCCCTCGTCCTCGTAAAAACGCAATGTCCGTGTCGACACGTCGAATTCACGCGTCAGCTCGGTGATCGTGTAATATTCCCGCATTCCTGCTCCCAAGCCCGGGCATCGCCGCTTGAGCGCCGCCCTTCCTCCAGATCAGACCCTTCACGCGCAGGAATCGGCGCGTGACCCCGCGGCAACCTGGCACGGCATTTACGTAAAAGTCAATTAGCGCCAGCGTGTTGATTAGGGCACTCTAAACCACCAGGTCGCCAGCCCGAGAAAGGCAAAGAAGCCGACGACATCGGTAACGGTGGTGACGAAGACCGCCGAAGCCACCGCCGGATCGATCTTTAAGCGGTCGAGCACCAGCGGGATGAGTATCCCGGCAAGCGCAGCCGCAAACATGTTGATGATCATCGCCGCGGCGATGATGCCGCCCAGATTGGGATCGCGGAACCAGAAACCGGCGACCGTCCCGATCAGCACCGCAAAGACAATGCCGTTGACGAAACCGACACCCAGCTCACGGCGGATGATGCGGGCAGCATTATAGATATCGAGGTCCCTGGTCGCCAGCGCGCGCACGGTGACGGTCATGGTCTGCGAGCCGGCATTGCCGCCCATGCCGGCGACGATCGGCATCAGCACGGCGAGTGCCACGATATGCTCGATCGTGCGGTCGAACAGCCCGATGACCGAAGCGGCGAGGAAAGCGGTCAACAGATTGACCAGCAGCCAGGGCACGCGCGAGCGCGAGGTGGCGAGCACCGTGTCGGACAGTTCTTCGTCGCCGACGCCGCCCATGCGCAGAAGGTCCTCTTCCGCCTCTTCCTGGATGACGTCGACCACGTCGTCGATGGTGAGCACGCCGACCAGCCGCCCGTTCTCGTCGACCACGGCGGCGGAGAGCAGGTTGTACTGCTCGAACTCGCGGGCCGCCTCTTCCTGGTCCATCGTGGCCGGGATCGCATGCAGCGTCTCATGCATGACCTCCTCGACCTTGACGGCACGCTTGGTGCGCAGGATCTGGTCGAGGTCGATGGCGCCGACCAGCTTGAAGCTCGGGTCGATGACGAAGATCTGGCTGAAGCGCTCGGGCAGGTTCTTGTCCTCGCGCATGTAGTCGATGGTCTGACCGATCGTCCAGAAGGGCGGCACGGCGACGAACTCGGTCTGCATGCGCCGGCCGGCCGTCTCTTCCGGATAGTCGAGGGCGCGCCTGAGCCTGATGCGCTCGGTGAAAGGCAGTTGCGACAGGATCTCGTCCTGGTCTTCCTTCTCGAGGTCCTCGAGGATGTAGACGGCGTCGTCGGAATCGAGCTCCTGCACCGCCTGCGCGATCTGCGCGTTGGGCAGGTTGTCGACGATGTCGAGGCGGATCGCCTCGTCGACCTCCGTCAGCGCGGAGAAGTCGAAATCGGAACCGAGCAATTCCACCAGCGCGCGGCGCTGCTCAGGGTGAAGCGCCTCCAGCACGTCGCCGAGTTCCGACTGGTGCAGGTCGTCGACTTCGCGCTTGAGGGTGATCGTATCGCGATCGGCGATCGCCGCGCCGATCTGGGCAAGGAAGGAGGCGCGCACCGCGCCGTCCTCGCCATAGATGTCGGCGTGGTGCTCCTCGGCAGGCGCGGCGCCGGTCGTCTGTCTGTCCTGGCCTTCCACCAGCGCCTCCCGCGACAAGGAATCCCGAAATGAGGTCTAGTGCATGATCCCAAAAAGGGGAAACCGCTTTTCGGGAAATCCAAACCCTGTGCGGCAGATAGCGCGGTAATTGGATTCGTCCTGCAAAGATGTCGCTTTAGCGTGCGGAATAGCCAGGGAAATGCGGCGATTGTCGGCGCCTCCCAACCGCCCGAGAGCGCGTGGGCTACCGCGTCGCAGATGCGACAATCGCTTCAGCCGGCGCGACAGCGCATGTCGCTGGGGAAAGAGCACCCCTTCCCTATTGAGGCAGAATTGTCATGATGCATGATCCAGCAAGATCAGCGCATCGCCAAACGCTCCGAGGACAAACGCTGCCCTTGAACATTAGGTCTGGAAAGACGAGCGAAGGAACTGCCGAGCGGCGCGTTCGCGTGGTCGTCGCCGAACGCAATCCTTTCGTCGTGTCGGCGTTGCGCGAGATGCTGGAATGCGACGGCCGCTTCGATTTGCTCGGGGTCGTGCACAGCGGCGCGCAATTCCTGGAACTGGCCGCCGCCACACAGTTCGATGTCGCCGTCGTCGGCTGGAAGCTCGCCGACATGGATGGCGCCGATGTTCTGACGGAAGTTCAGAGCCGCGAGCTTGGCGTGCGCATCACGATCTTTTCCAACGACCACGACATCGGCATCCTGAAGCAATGCGTGCGCCTGGGCGCTCAAGGCTACTGCTTCCAGTTCGACGATCCGCCGGTCATCTTCGAGACGATCCTGGCGGTTGCGCATGGCCGCATCTGCATTCCCTATATCGACATCAACAAGGTCAACGACACGCCTTTGTCCCGGCTCACCGTGCGCGAGCGCGAGTTGCTGGCGGTGCTTTCCGACGGCTGGACCAATTTGCAGATCGCAACGCGAACCGGGATTTCCGAAAACACGGTGAAGTATCACCTGAAGAATCTCTACGACAAGCTGGACGTGCGCAACCGAGCCATGGCCGTCGCGCTCTATTCGAGCGAGAAACGCCGCACCTCCAAAACGCCTGTCGGGTAGGCTCCCCGGGTAGGCCGATCGGGTAGTACCATCCCACCCGCAAGGGCCAACAACTTACCCGGCAAGGTGTTGTTGCCGGGCCTCGCCGAGACGAAACTTCCTCCACAATCCCAATCGATCGGAGGAGTTTCGCGCATGGCTGGGTACACGCATCTTTTCATCCCGGGGCCCACCAACATTCCCGAGCAGGTCCGGCAGGCCATGAACCTGCCGATGGAGGATATGCGCGCCGCCTCCTTCCCCGACCTGATCTTGCCGCTGTTCGAAGACATCAAGCGGGTCTTCAAGAACGAGACCGGCCGCGTCTTCATCTATCCCTCCTCCGGCACCGGCGCCTGGGAAGCGGCGATGACCAATGTGCTCAGCCCCGGCGACAAGGTGCTGATGTCGCGCTTCGGCCAGTTCTCGCATCTGTGGGTCGACATGGCCGAGCGCCTCGGCTTCGAGGTCGACGTCATTGACTGCGAATGGGGCACCGGCGTCCCGCTCGAAATCTATGCGGAGCGCCTGAAGGCCGACAAGGCGCACCTCATCAAGGCGGTGTTCTGTACCCAGAACGAAACCGCGACGGGCGTCACCAGCGACGTCGCCGGCTGCCGCGCCGCGCTCGATGCCGCGAACCACCCGGCGCTCCTCTTCGTCGACGGCGTGTCCTCGATCGGCTCGATCGACTTCCGCCAGGAGGAATGGGGCGTCGACTGCGCTGTCAGCGGCTCGCAGAAGGGCTTCATGCTGCCGGCCGGCCTCGGTTTCCTGTCGGTCAGCAAGAAGGCCCTGGCCGCCTCGCGGATTTCGACGCACCGACGCTGCTTCTTCTCCTTCGAGGACATGATCCGCGCCAATGATGCCGGCTATTTCCCCTACACACCGGCGACGCAACTGCTGCGCGGTTTGCGTGCCTCGCTCGACCTGATCGAGGAGGAAGGACTGGACAACATCTTCGCCCGCCACCACCGCCTCGCGGAAGGCGTGCGCAAGGCGGTCGACGCCTGGGGGCTGAAGCTCTGCGCCAGGGCGCCGAAATGGCATTCCGATACTGTGAGCGCCATCCTGGTGCCAGAAGGCATCGACAGCGGTGACGTCGTCAAGCGCGCCTATCAGGCCTACCGGACATCGCTCGGCGGGGGTCTCAACAAGGTGTTCGGCAAGGTCTTCCGCATCGGCCATCTCGGCTGGCTGAACGAGGTGATGGTCTGTGCCTCGCTCTCGGCGGCGGAAATGGCGCTGCTCGACTGCGGCGTGCGCCTGGCGCCCGGCTCGGGCGTGGCGGCGGCGATCGAGCATTTCCGCCGCACGGCCGACGTGCCGGTCGCCAAGGCGGCGTGAGGAGCGGACCATGAGCCACACCATCAACCATCTGAAGAAACTGCGGCTCCAGCGCAGCGAGCTCGCCGTTCCGGGCTCCAGCCCGGAAATGATTGACAAGGCGGCCAACAGCGCCGCCGACTTCGTCTTCCTCGACATCGAGGATGCGGTGGCCCCGCCCGACAAGGAGCGTGCCCGCAAGAACATCATCCAGGCGCTGAACGACATCGACTGGCGCGCCAAGGGCAAGACCGTCTCGGTGCGCATCAACGGCCTCGACACGCATTACATGTACCGTGACGTCGTCGACGTCATGGAACAGGCCGGCGATCGGCTGGACACGATCCTGGTGCCTAAGGTAGGCGTGCCGGCCGACCTCTACATGGTCGAGGCCATGGTCACCCAGATCGAGATGGCCAAGGGGTTCAAGACGCGCGTAGGCCTCGAGGCCCTGATCGAGACGGCGCTCGGCATGGCCAATGTCGAGGCGATCGCCGCCACGCCCGGCCGGCTGGAGGCGATGCATTTCGGCGTCGCCGACTATGCCGCCAGCAACAAGGCGCGCACCGTCAACATCGGCGGGCTCAATCCCGACTATCCCGGCGACCAGTGGCATTTCGCGCTGTCGCGCATGACGGTCGCCTGCCGCGCCTATGGCCTGCGCGCCATCGACGGACCGTTCGGCGATTTCTCCGACCCGGAAGGCTACAAGGCGGCCGCAAGGCGCGCCGCGGCACTCGGCATCGAAGGCAAATGGGCGATCCACCCTTCGCAGATCGCCTCGGCCAACGAGGTGTTCTCGCCGCCGGAAAAGGAGGTCACGCGCGCCCGCCGCATCCTCGAGGTGTTGAAGGAGGCAGAGACGCTCGGCAAGGGCGCGGCGGCGCTCGACGGCAAGATGATCGACGCCGCGTCCGAGCGCATGGCCCGCAACGTGCTGGTGGTCAGCGAGGCGATCGAGCGCGCTGGCCAGGCGCAGGCTCACTGAGTTTTCCGGGAGGACAAGATGGACATCCACGAATATCAGGCTAAGGAACTGCTTGCCCGCCACGGCGTGCATGTGCCGCGCGGCGGCCTTGCCTACAGCCCCGAGCAGGCGACCTACCGTGCCCGGGAGATCGGCGGCTCGAAATGGGTCCTGAAGGCGCAGGTCCATTCCGGCGCTCGCGGCAAGGCCGGTGGTATCAAGCTCTGCTCCAACGATGAGGAGATCTCCAACGCGGCGGAGGCCATGCTCGGCCGCAAGCTGGTGACCCACCAAACCGGTCCACGCGGCAAGCTGATATCGCGCCTCTATCTCGAGGAGGCGGTCGACATCGCACAGGAGCTCTATCTCGGCTTCGTGCTCGACCGGAAGGAAGAGCGCGTCATGATCGTGGCGTCGGCCGCCGGCGGCATGGAGATCGAGGACATTTCCGAAAAGAAACCGGATTCGATTATCCGAGCGACTGTCGATCCCGGCGTCGGCATGCAGGGCTTCCAGGCGCGCGAGATCGCCTTCGGTCTCGGTCTTGAAAGCAACCTGATCGGCAAGGCGACCGAAACCATCCTCGGCTGCTACCAGGTGTTCCGCGACTACGACGCCTCGATGCTGGAGATCAATCCGCTGGTGGTGACGCGCGACGGCAGTCTCGTCGCGCTCGACGCCAAGATGTCGTTCGACGAGAACGCGCTGTTCCGCCGGCCGGAGATTTCCGAGCTGCGCGACAAGAGCCAGGAAGATCCGCGCGAGACCTTCGCCAGCGACCGCGGCCTCTCCTATGTCGGGCTCGACGGCAATATCGGCTGCATCATCAACGGCGCCGGCCTCGCCATGGCGACGATGGACATGATCAAGATCGCCGGCGGCGAACCGGCCAACTTCCTCGATATTGGCGGCGGCGCCTCGCCCGAGCGGGTGGCGAAATCGTTCCGCGCCGTGCTCGGCGACAAGAATGTCGAGACCATCCTGGTCAATATTTTTGCCGGCATCAACCGCTGCGACTGGGTGGCCGAAGGCGTCATCAAGGCGATTCGCGAGGTCGGCGTCGACGTGCCGCTGGTGGTGCGCCTTTCCGGCACCAAGGTCGAGGAAGGCCGCAAGATCCTGGCCGATTCCGGGGAAAAGGTGATCGTCGCCGACACGCTGGCCGAAGCCGCCGAAAAAGCCGTCGCCGCCTGGCGCGAAGCCGCCAAAAACAAGAAAGCAGCCTGAGGGAGGTCGAGAAATGGCAATCCTGCTCAACCGCAGCACGCGCGTCATCGTGCAAGGGTTCACCGGCAAGATCGGCAGCTTCCATGCCGACGACATGAAGCGCTACGGCACCAAGCTGGTCGGCGGCGTCACCCCCGGCAAGGGCGGACAGACGCATCTTGGCCTGCCCGTCTTCAACACCGTCAAGGGCGCCGTGCGCGAGACCCGCGCCGAGGCGAGCATCGTCTTCGTGCCGCCGCCCTTCGCGGCCGATTCGATCATGGAAGCGGCGGACGCCGGCATAAAACTCTGCGTCTGCATCACCGACGGCATCCCCTCGCAAGATATGATGCAGGTCAAGCGCTACATGCGCCGTTACCGTTTCGAGGACCGCATGCGGCTGGTCGGCCCGAACTGCGCCGGCGTCATCACGCCCGGGCAGGCGCTGATGGGCATCATGCCGGGCAGCATCTATCTGCCTGGACGCGTCGGCATCGTCGGCCGCTCCGGTACGCTGGGCTACGAGGCCGCCTCGCAGATGAAGGCGCTGGGCATCGGCGTGTCGACCAGCGTCGGCATCGGCGGCGATCCGATCAACGGCTCGTCCTTCAAGGACATCCTGCAGCTCTTCGAGCGGGACGAGGATACCGACGCCGTGGTGATGATCGGCGAGATCGGCGGCCCGCAGGAAGCCGAAGCCGCGATCTGGGCGCGTGACAATATGCGTAAGCCGCTGATCGCCTACATCGCCGGACTTTCCGCGCCCAAGGGAAGGCGCATGGGCCACGCCGGCGCGATCATCTCCGCCTTCGGCGAGTCGGCGCAGGAGAAGGTCGAGATCCTGAAAGAGGCCGGCGTCATCATCGTGCCGACCCCCGCCTCCTTCGGCGAGGTGGTGGCCGACACGCTGGCGCGGACGAAGAAGGCGGCTTGACGGTCGACCAGCCGAAGGTCGCGGAAAGCAAAAATATCTGTTCCGGAGCCGGCCATCTTCGCAGGCCGGATCCGGCTCGGTGCTGTCCGTACTTAGCGCAGCTCATCGACAATCGATGGACGATCGGGAAAGCGGCTTTGGAACAGAGCAAACGCATCAAGTTTCGTGAGGACGAGCGCAGTCTGCTGTTGCGCCTGCTGCTTCAGGTCGCGAGCGCACGCGAGCCCGAGATCGCCGCGGTGCTGAGCGGACGCAGGTCGCTTGTTGCGCTCGCCCCGGGGCAACGCATCCCGGCGCTTCAGGCCAGCGGCGTGTGGTTTCAGTTGCTGACGATTGTCGACGAGTTGCTTGCCATGCGGGCGCGACGCGAGCTCGAACAGGGCGCGGGCGCCGACGAAGTGCCCGGCTCTTTCGCCAGCGTGATTGCCGAGATGGCCGCGAACGGCCGTTCGGCGGCGGAGGCCCAGGCGGCGCTCGACGAGCTTTGCGTCGGCCCGACCATGACCGCGCATCCCACCGAGGCCAAACGTGTCACCGTTCTGGAGATCCACCGCCGCATCTATCGCAAGCTGACCGAGCTCGACCAGCCGCGCTGGGCGCCGCGCGAACGCGACCTCTTGGTTGCCGATCTGGAAAGTGAGATCGAGCTTCTGTGGATGACGGGCGAGCTGCGGCTGGAGCGACCCACGGTCGAACGCGAGATCGCCTGGGGCCTGCATTTCTTCCGCGAAGTCATTTTCGAGGCAACGCCGCAGCTCTATGGCAAGCTTCAGAGCGCCTTCGAGCGCCACTATCCAGGCGAGCCGATCCGAATTCCGTCCTTCATGCGCTATGCCTCGTGGATCGGCGGCGACCGCGACGGCAATCCGAACGTGACGGCTGCGGTTACGGCTCACGCCATGGCCGAATACCGCAACACCGCCATAGGCTGGTATCTGGCGCAGGTGCAGCGGCTGGTGACGGTGCTCAGCGCCAGTTCGAACGTCGTCGACCTGCCGGCCGGCTTCAAGCCGGTGCTGCAAACAGCGCTGGATAAGAGTGGAGAGGCGCAAGAGATCGCCGCCCGCAACCCTGACGAACCGCTGCGCCAGTTCGCTTCGGCCCTGCTTGCCCGGCTGGTCGCCACGCGTGACCGCGGCAAGGCGGCCTACCCCTCGGCGGAGGCGTTTCGCGCCGATCTCAACGCCCTCTCCTCAGTTCTCGCAGCGATCGGCGGGCGCACGGTCGCCAGGCGTTTCGTCCAGCCGCTCGTTTGGCAGGTCGGAAGCTTTGGCTTCCGCACGGTCTCGCTCGACATCCGGCAGAACTCCACAGTCGTCAATCGGGTGCTGGCCGAGCTGTTTGCGCAGATAGACCCCACCGATCCCATCGCCGCCGGCACGCCGCAATGGTCGGCGCGCATCCGCGCCGCGCTCAGCCAGGGCGAGCGGCTGCATATCGACGCAAGCCAACTCTCGCCGGAGGCAGGTGAACTGCTGTCGACATTCGCCGTCATCCGCGAACAAATATCCGGCGCGGATGCCGACGCTGTCGGCTCTTTCGTGCTGAGCATGACCCGCTCGGCCGACGACCTGCTCGCAGTTTATCTGCTGGCGCAATATTGCGGGCTCTCCACCGCGCCCGGCGGCGACGGCACGATCACGTTGAGGATCGTGCCGTTGTTCGAGACCATCGCCGACCTGCAGGCTGCACCCGGCGTCCTGAACGCCTTGCTCGACGTTTCGCTCGTGCGGCGCACGGTGCGGGATTTCGGTGCGCGCCAGGAAATCATGCTTGGCTATTCGGATTCCAACAAGGACGGCGGTTTCCTCGCTTCCAATTGGGAACTGGCAAAGGCGCAGAAGCGCCTCGCCGCCATCGGGCGCAAGCACAAGGTCAAGATCAGCTTCTTTCACGGCCGCGGCGGCTCCGTCAGCCGTGGTGGTGCGCCGACCGGCCGCGCGATCGCGGCGCAGCCGCAAGGCACGGTCGCCGGAACCATGCGGGTGACCGAGCAGGGCGAGGTCGTATCGGCGAAATTCGCCAATCGCGGCACCGGCCTCAACCAGCTCGAGGTTCTAGCCGCCGCCGTGCTGGCGCACGGGATCCGATCGCCCGGCGATGGCGGAACGAAGGAAACACCGGAGTTCGACGAAGCGCTGGAGGCGTTGGCGGGCATGTCGCAGGCGTCTTACGCCAGGTTGATCGCCGAGCCCGGCTTTCTCGATTATTTCAACCAGGCGAGCCCTGTCGCCGAACTGGCGCTCTTGAAAATGGGCTCGCGGCCGGATCGCCGCTTCGGCGCCAGCGGCATTGCCGACCTGCGCGCCATTCCGTGGGTGTTTGCGTGGAGCCAGAACCGGCATCTTTTGACCGGCTGGTATGGCATCGGCAGCGCGCTGAGCGCCTTCGTGTCGGTGCGCGGCGAGGCCGGACGTGAGCTTCTCGCCCGCATGTTCGAGCACTCCCGCTTTTTCCGCCTGATCGTCGACGAGGCCGAAAAGACGCTCTACCAGTCCGACATGGAGGTCGCGCGGCTCTATGCCGACCTGGTGTCCGACAGCGATGCAGCGGCCAGAATCCACGCCCGCATCGCCGCCGAATACGAGCTGACGCGACACCTGATCGGCGACCTCACGGGAGGCGATCTTTCCGCGCGCTTCCCGATGTTCAAGCGGCGTTTCGACAATCTGCGCCGGCAGATGGACGATATCCACCGCCTGCAGGTCGAGCTGCTGCGTGAGGCCCGGACAAGCACGGGCGCAGATCAGAAGCGGGCGACCGACGCCCTGCTTGTGTCGATCAATTGCATCTCGGCTGGCCTGGGGTGGACGGGATAGGATAGGCCCGTTTCAGGCTCGCAGTGCCTGTTCGTCGCGCGCAGTATTGCTCGCCTATGCAAATCGCGCAGGCTTTCAGAGGCAACTCGTCACGAGAGTTTGGTGCGGTCGAGAATTCCTGCACCCTGAGGAAGTTCAATGACTTGCATAAGGTTCGTGCCGAAAATGGCCGTTGCCAGCACTTACGAACTCAATTAGCGCGCCTGAACCCAAGGAGTTGGAAATGATCTACTTTCTGAAGGAAGGCCCCTTCGTCAAAATTGGCTATACCGATAGCCAGCGAATGGCCGTCGCGCATGACGGAACCTGCATCGTCGCGTAGGTCCGCGGCCAACCCTCACTCTGCAGCGGATGTACGGTTTGACGGGCGCCGAGACACTACTCGCGCTGCGCCTGGCTCGGGGCGATGCACCCTTGGATATCGCACAGAGCTGGCACCTCAGCCGTACGCCGATCCGCTCCCAACTCGCCTCGTTGATCGCCAAGACCGAGACGAAGCGTCAGACGGAACTGGTAGCTCTTCTCGCGCGAATTTCTGTCTTGCCTAACGGGGCGATCACTCGCTGGAAGCAAGAGGGCGCGTCGCCTGCCGCATGAGTCCGGCTCAGGAAGGCAGGCGCCCTCTTAGGAAGAGGCAGAGCCCTTGCGGAACACGATTGCAAGTCCTTGCGCCGATGTGCTCCGGCACTGGGGCAGTTAGCCTGCCGTTGCGCTCTGGTTGCAACTATCTCGTTATTCCATGAGCACCCCGAGTTGATCTCGTACGTACTCAAAGCATCTGCCAGATCGCGGCCTTGGCTGAACCGATAACGTCGGCCAACGGTTGCCCGGCATCGAGGTTCACCACCATCGTGCCTCCGAAAGTCAGTTGCTGCAGGGCCGGCACTCGCCTTCGAACGACCAGCGGATCCATGTCCGGCTCGCGCGTCATGATGAGTTCGGGGGTGGCTTGCAGTTTGATGACGAGATCCGGCGGCAGACGACGGGCAAGCGCATAAGAGCTGGCCTCGAAACGCCGAAGCCAGGCTGGGACTTTGGCCAATCGGGGCATCAGCGGAGCATCGTTGAAGTCTATGATCTGGTCTTGGGGGAACCTATCGGCAACGACGACCATTCCACGATCCGCACCGCGGCGCGCGGCCACCAGCTTCATCCGCTTCTCTACAGAGAGGACGCTTGCCCATACGGCGAGCAGAACACTGTAGAGGAGGCCCGGCGAACTGTCGGTCACGGTGCCATGCGAGCTGCCGGCGGGCTTGGTTCCAAGCGCCCAGGTGACCGTCGGCACCAGCAACTTGAACGGCAGCAACAGCAGCGATGGCCTACCACCCCCGGTGCCGAAATATATTGGGAGCACGTCAACTTCCGACTCCAGCCACTGGCGGATGGCTGTCACAAGCGTGGTCTTGCCGCTACCGTCGATCCCGACTACGGCCACCACCATGCCGCTGCCGGGCGTACGGCGGCTCCAGGGGCGGGGCACATGCAGGAACTGCTTGTTCAGACTTCCGGCGGTCCACAAGATTACCCGGCCGATACCGCGCAGAACGGCTTCTAGGCCATTGTAGGTTCGGTAAGCTGCCAGTTCTCTGCGAATCCGAGCGTGAAGGCGACGCCGGGCCGTGAAAGTCTGCGTCTCAAACAATTCCTTGGCAATGGCTTCCGCGAGGTCCTTATTCACGAGCTTTGCCGCGAGATCACGGAAAGTGTGCCGGTCGACCCGTAACGCCACATGCAGCCGGTCCAGTTCGAAGTTCTCCAGTAACCTTTGCCAGTGGCGAAACACGATGGGATCTCGACGCCGCAGCTCGAGGCTGGCTCGCACCACAAGCAGCAAAGCCTCGCTTGCCGGATCGAGCATCCGGAGAGGCAGTGCGGGGTGTCTGATCGCCGAGGCTAGAAATAGGCGTTCCCAAGGAGGCTGATAGTTCCTCAAGATCGGTTCGCCGAGAACTAGTCGGAAGTGAAGATGGAGATGGACGATGCGCCCGCTCGGCTCGTCGTAGCCAAGAAAGCTCTGGACTGCAGGATGGCCGTGGCAATTAGAGGGTTCGAAGCGCTTGAGTCCGGAGCCGAGCAAGGCCTGGGCGGCCCGATGTTGATCAGATTTCGCAACAAGTAGATCAAGGTCCGATTCGCCCAGCAAAACAGCTGGAAGACGCCGGCTGCTCCTCCAATAGCACCATTCGACGTTGCTTCGCTCCAATGCGGTCAGCGCCGTGAGCAGGGTGCTAAGTACCTTGAGCTCCCCGGCAGGCGTGGCGTTGGCATTTTTCGTTTCGCTGGCCAGGATCGCCGGAGATTCAGGCTCGCATTGCGGAACGCGGCTAGGCCGATGACCGGTGGGGATCATTGAACCGAACCCGATGAATTGGGACATGCGGCTATCTCCAGCGAGCTCTGAGCTGTCCCGACCTCAAGGCTAAAGCAGCAAAGACCAGACCGGGCAAGATGTTCAATCGCTTACGGATGTTGGTTGCCATTGCCAAGTTCCAGACGACCAGTGCGAGCGTGAAGCCGACCGCCGCTCCAGTCGCCCCGTCCATCGTTATGCCGGCCGCACAGGCAATGACGGCGGCCACGGCGCCGCCAACCATCGTCCTCGCGGCAGCCCACTCATTCTTGGTCATGGTCAGAAGGTTTAGTTGGGGCCCGCAAACCGCATTGCAGAGGTAACCCATGATGAGGATTCGTGCGATCGGTGCTCCCACAGCAAAATCCTCGCCGAACCAGCTTAGGAGAGGTTTGGTGACCACCAGCAACGCCATTGCCAATGCGAGCGCCCCGCTGAAACTCAGAACTGCTGCTCGTGAGAATAGCCGCTGCAGGCCTTCGTGATCCCCGCGGGCATGAAGATCCGCAGCAGTCGGCGAGAACATTGTGCTTACTGCGACACTCGAAAGCCCGACCAGCATCGCTACGTTCAGGCATAGGGCAAAAATGCCAGCCTCGCGGACCCGGCCCGTCCAACCCAAAAGCATGACCCCCGTTCGGCTTACGAAGGCATCAAGCCCGGTAATTAGCACGGTAGGAGGGATCACAGACCACCACAAACGCCCGGAATAACTCGCCCGCGCGTTTTGCAGGTCAGTCGGCCGCAGCTTGATTGCCGTGGCGAGGACAAGCATCGCGGTAACGGCCGAGCTTGTGACTACCGCCATCATCGCGAAAGGGGCATCCAAGGTTACCCAGCCCGAAAACGCCGCGCCACCCACCAGCGCCAACAGAAGCCCATCCCGCGCCACACGCTCGGGCAAAAGCGCGGACACCACGCCTCCAAAGGCGCGAATCAGGCTGGCGCCAAGCGTACAGAACGTCATCAGCGGCACCGCCGCCATGGCGAGCAGCATTGCCCTCTGAAGTTCCTGGTGACTCTCTCCCGAAAAGGCGACGAGGCTGGCTCCTGTCAGTCCCGCCAGCATCGCGACCGAGAGCGACCACGAGAGCGCGAAGGTGATTACGCCGCGCGCTAGGTCCCAACGTCCAGCGGCCCTGTATTCCGGCACGAAGCGCAACAGCGACATGTTAAAGCCGAGCGTCGAGAGGGTGGCGAGAACGGTGCTCCATGCCAAGGCGTACGAGTAGGTGCCGTAGCTCGTCGCGCCAACCAGCCGCGCGATTCCAAGCTGTGCCATGCTGGTGAGGCCCGCACCACCGATATAGACCAGAAGGGCGAATATGCTCGCCTGCAATAGACGTCGGCCCACATCATGGGGACCCCGGTGGAACACAGCAACGGATGATCGGCCTGCGGTGCCCCCGAGTGAGGGGACATGAGTAACCCCGTCGGCCGCATGAAGTTCAAGCGACTGACTTTTCGAGCAGCCTTCCGTGCTTCCTTTGCTGTCCGCCAACCCGCCACCGCGCGTGTGGTTGGTGAAGGGAACGCCAGTTCGCGACAATCGCGTCTGGATTTCCTGTTCCACCTGACAAAGGCCGCTTGCGGTGGACAGTTCGTCGACTGCCCCAACCGAGACGTTACTTCGCTGCGCGCTCCGGAGAACATTGCCAATCATTTCGAAAATATCGAAAAATTGCATATTGACAGCGACGTCTACTTCCAAGAACCGTTCCGCAGGCGGTTCGTGCACCATCCTAGTCTGAAGCCGCGCTTCCACGACATCGCGCGGAACTTTCATCCCAACCACCAGATCGGCCCGGGGCGTAGATTCGAGCGCTCGCACGATCAACCTGTCGTCTGCGGCGCCATTGAACATTGCAAGGGACCCGATCGCCTGCACAAAGCCTTGGTCGAATATGATTATATTTGTTGATCCCTGCGCCTGCGTCCAGCAGCGTGACAGGCGAACTATGTACTGCCACATAATAATTCGCCGTATAAGGCCTTTTGGTGGTATTGTTATTAAAAGTTTATTTGCAGGCACAGTAGCACTATTTCGCCAAAATGAAGAAATTAGCGCCAAAACTGTGATGAAAATGGCGGATGATATTCGGGAGATTACCGCGAAAATGCCGAAGCGGTCCCACCGGCCGCTTCTATCCCGGGGCAAGTAGCACAGGGCAACTTTGGCAACGTACCCATGGTCGCGCAAATGCTTGGCGAGGGCGTTCGCGAAGGTTGTTTTGCCGGATCCCGCTGGTCCGAAAAGTTCGATGATCATGCCGTTTCAATCCGGAGATCGTTGATCGGTTCAGCCCTCGATAACCCATCAACAAAAGGTCGCCACTATCCCCGAGTCGGTGGTTCGTGTGTTGTTCGAGATTCACCTGGGCGAGAACGCTGACGGGCGGAGCGGACAAATTCCAGGAGAGATTCTCTTCTGCTCCGATGAAACTCGAGGACGCTGCGCGCTAAGTTGCGTGGCGTCGGCCGAAAGTGACTAGCCGCCGCGAACGCGCCCACGTCGTTTCCCGAACCGGCTATCAGCCGTGCCATGCCTTTTCGGGTAAGCCACCAGCGCTCGAAAGCCCGATCGTTCCGGTTCTGGAAAACAGTCGCGGCAGTCCAGAGAGAGGCAAGCCATTGCAGGCTGCAGAAGACAGGGCGCAGGGCCGGCGCTCGTGGTTCCAGCAAAGAGAAGGTCCAGCCGAGACCGTTTATCGTGCGGACGACCGGCACCTGACAGCGCACTGCCGACGGGGTGAGCAAATTGGGTTTGGTGTCGAAGCTTTGGATGATGTCCGGCCGGGCCTCTGCCATCAACCCGCGGACCGAGCGCAATGCGCTCAATTGCGCACTGCCAACGGCAAATCGATCGAGTTCAATGCGACGATGCGGAATTTCGTGGCGTAAAAACGCTGTCGCGTCGCCACTCCTTATGGCCGTCAGCCTAAAGCCCTTTTTGCGCAGCGACAGCACGAACGGAATACGCAGGCGATGGTCCTCGCCTCCTATGCAAACCAGGTAGGGGTCCATCTCGCCTCTCCCTAGAGGGCGGGGCACCTCAAGCGTACGACGTGGCTAGCGACTTGATTTTTTCTCATTGTCGGTTTGCAACCCTTGCGCCTGACATCCGCCCGGATCACGCTAGGGGCATGCTTGCCCACTGTCCTCGTCCGTTTGAATGAAGCAGAGTGCCCGCGCCGCTACCAGTGTACCGAACCAGCTTCGACGACGCAGTCGGTGGGCAGCGAGTGCGCGTTATCGGCGCGGAACGCAATCCGTTCGTCGTGTCGGCATCCCGCGAAACGCTGGAATGCGATGGCCATTTCGAGCTGGTGAACGCCGTGCAGAGCGGCAAGCAGTTCCCGGACGCGACGGCGGAGGCCGACTTCGATGTCGCCGTCATCGGCTGGAAGCTTGCTGACATGGACGGCGCCGAAATCCTCGGAAGTCCAGAACCGCAAGCTCGACCTGCGCATAACCGGGTTTTCCAACGATCATGACATCGGCATTCTGAAAAAGTGCGCGCGCCTTGGGGCGCAGGGCTATTGCTTCCAGTTCGACGATCCGCCGATCATTTTCGAGACGACCTGGCGGTCGCGCACGGGGCGGCTCCGCATCCCCTACATCGACATCAACAAGGTAAACACAGCTTACCGGCGTGAGCGCGAGCTGCTTGCGATGCTTTCCGATGGCTGGACCAATCTCCAGATCGCGACCCGGACCCGGGTCTCGGAGAACACCGTGAAGTATCACCTCAAGAATCTCTACGACAAGCTCGGCGTGCGCAATCGCGCCATGACGGCGCGCTCTATTCGAGCGAAAAGCGTCGAAACCCCAAATCGTCCCTCGACTAATGGATATTGCCAAAAGTGCGCAGCGGTTTCGGAAAACATGCCTCAAAACAAGAGTTGAAGCGCGTCGCCTGGATCCGTTTCAGCGCGACGCATTTGGCTCAAGGCCAGCCTGCGAGCTGCCGCCTCGATTGCGCCGGCCTTCAAAAGAAACTTTCGGGGAGGATTTGGTGCGGTCGAGAAGACTCGAACTTCCACGGGTTGCCCCACAGCGACCTCAACGCTGCGCGTCTACCAATTCCGCCACGACCGCACGTGGTAGGAGCCGGAACCGTCCGGCCCGGGGCCTGTAGCAAATCGTTTCCGGCGAAACAAGTGCGCTGAGCGGAATATTCGTCGCTCATTCGCACAACCCGCCGCGGCCCGGCTTCATGCTGGCGAAACTGGACGTTTTGACCGATTGCCGCCATATGAGAGGAGCATCGAGAAAAGTTCCATGACAGAACGCAGCCAGATCGCCACGTCGTTCCTTCCCCTCCCCGGTTCGGCGCCGGTGGAATGGGTGATCGAACCCGGCCTGACGTCCTATCCGGACGCGCTAACCTTCATGGAAGCGCGCGCCGAGGCGATCCGCAGCGGTGCTGCCGGCGAGATGGTCTGGCTGGTCGAGCATCCGCCGCTCTACACCGCCGGAACCAGCGCGCGAATCGAGGACCTGATCGAGCCCGACCGCTTTCCGGTCTTTGCCGCCGGCCGCGGCGGCGAATACACCTATCACGGCCCCGGCCAGCGCGTGGCCTATGTCATGCTTGACCTGAAGCGCCGGCGCGAGGACGTGCGCGCCTTCGTCGCAGCACTCGAGCAATGGATCATCGCCACACTTGCCGCCTTCAACGTGCGCGGCGAGCGGCGCGAGGACCGCGTCGGCGTCTGGGTGGTGCGGCCGGACCGGCCGGCGCTGCCGGATGGCATGCCGGCCGAAGACAAGATCGCGGCGATCGGCATCCGGCTGCGGCGCTGGGTGAGCTTTCATGGCATCGCCATCAATGTCGAGCCGGATCTCGGCCATTTCAGCGGCATCGTGCCCTGCGGCGTCTCGGACCATGGCGTGACCAGCCTCGTCGATCTTGGCCTTCCCGTCACCATGGCCGACCTCGACCTGGCACTGAAATCCGCCTTCGAGGATGTGTTCGGGCCTGCCGTCGTTCCGACTGCAGAGCCTGCTCGCAAGGTCGGCTGAGCCGCCCTCTCGCTACATTAATTGTGCGGACGCCCACAGCATGCCGTAGCCATGGATGGCAAAGACGGCGAGCAGCGCGCCGCCCACGGCCAGCCGGTCGAAGGTCTTGATCGGCTTCAGCTCGTGGCGCGGCTTCACGCCGCTGCCCATGGTGATCAGGCTCAGCATCGCGAACACCGCACCCGCGATCAGCAGAAAGCTCGGCGAAAAACCGGCCCGCCAGCCGAGCGCCAGAAGCGCCGACAAAAGCAGGAAGGACGCCAGCGCCAGTACGACCGGCCCCGGGCAGATCTGGCACAGCACCTGACCGCCGTCGAATTTCCACACCGGCACGAGATTGGCGATGTTGAACAGCGACGCGCAGCCGGCAAGCGTGGCCAAGAGCATGGCGACCAGCCGATGTCCTTCGCCGTCGGCGAAGCCGCTGGCGGCGATCAGCAGCGGCACCATGAAAGCGGAGAAGCCGGCGCCCATCAAGGCCACGAACGCCACCTCGAAGCGGCTGTCATAGGGCCTGCCGCCAATGGCGATGCCGCCAAGCAGCGGAATGAAGATCATCCGCGCCCGGCGATGCCCCGTCAGCCGGAAGGCGGCCATATGGCCGAGCTCGTGCAGGGCGACCACCGAGGTCAGGATTGCGGCAAGCGAGAAGCCACCGATATTGAGGCCGAAGAACGGCCACAGGATCAGGGCCGAAAGCACGGCAAAGCCGACCTGGCTCAGCGGGTGCTCGAACCAGCCGCCCTTGCGATAGGTGCCCGTTGCCGCCCAGACGTCCAGCTTGCGCAATTCGCGGCGCATGGCGAAGAAGCGGAAGATCAGGAAGGCGACGCCGCGATAGCGGTCGGTCTGGGTGAGCGTGACCCGCGTGGCGTCTCCCTCCGGCACAAGCTCGGCGGTCTCGCGATAATTCGCCCAGAACGAGGGATCGAGCGCCGTGTCCTCAATGACGGTCATCGAGAAGCGGCTGCCCTCGCCGACATCCTCGAACCGGGCCTTGCGTTCGATCGGCCGGTCGTCCCGACCATCCCAGGACAATCTGATCAGCGCCGTCCCCTCGCCGTCCAGGGGCTCGGCGGAGAGGATTTCGCCGGACCAGCCGGCGTCGCCGCCGAACGGCCACAGCGCCTGCCAGAGGCGATTGCGATCGGCCTTGATCACGCGGCTGACCGTCACCGTACGCAGTCCGAGCGGTACGGTCATCAAAAGGAAGATCAGTCCGAGATTGCCGGCCACGAGGGTGACCGTGACGACGACCGACACCAACTTCGCTCCCTGTCTTGAAGGAGCAGCCTAGCGGCGGCGCAGCCAAGAAAGACTTAACATGGGCGGGCTCTTGGCCGTCCCAAACGGGCGGGGCCTTCCCGTCCCGACATGGGCGGCGCCTTGCCCGTCTGAACAACGGGCGGGCATTTGCCCGTCCCGTACAGCGGCAAGGCCGCCCGATCACATGGCGCCGATCCAGATCGCCATGGAAACGAGAAAGGTGCTCATGCAAACCAGCGAGACGACATCCTGAACCAGATCAGACATAACTCTCTCCGTTGTTAGAATGTTCGTAATTTGTTCTAATTTTGTTCGGATGTCAACGATAGCCGAGAGCACGCCTCAACGAATTCGGGCCAAGCGTTTGGGCAAGGTTAAGGAAAGGTTAGCGGGCTCGATTGGCCAATGCGCCGATGGCTTCGTCATTCTAGGGCGGAGCAAGGAGCGAAGCGACGCGCGCAGACCCTAGAATCCTGTGTGT
>CCNA01000059.1:0-2500 GCA_000824805.1 Mesorhizobium sp. SOD10 | reverse complement strand
AAGGATGTGAGGATCCCAAAACAACCAGGATGTTGGCTTAGAAGCAGCCATCATTTAAAGAAAGCGTAACAGCTCACTGGTCTAAATAAGGGTCTTTGCGCCGAAAATGTAACGGGGCTAAAGCCATACACCGAAGCTTAGGGTTCGTGAGCAATCACGAGCGGTAGCGGAGCGTTCTGTAAGCCGATGAAGCCGTACCCGTGAGGGGCGGTGGAGGTATCAGAAGTGCGAATGCTGACATGAGTAACGTAAGGGGAGTGAGAGACTCCCCCGCCGAAAGACCAAGGGTTCCTGCTTAAAGTTAATCTGAGCAGGGTTAGCCGGCCCCTAAGACGAGGCGGAAACGCGTAGTCGATGGGAACCACGTTAATATTCGTGGGCCTGGAGGTAGTGACGGATCACACAAGTTGTCCAATCTTATCGGATTGAAAGGGCAGCGGAGTGGTTCCAGGAAATAGCTCCTCCTTATAGACCGTACCCGAAACCGACACTGGTGGTCAGGTAGAGTATACCAAGGCGCTTGAGAGAACTATGCTGAAGGAACTCGGCAAATTGCACGCGTAACTTCGGAAGAAGCGTGACCCTTTTCTGCGCAAGCAGAGGAGGGTGGCACAGACCAGGGGGTAGCGACTGTTTATCAAAAACACAGGGCTCTGCGAAGCCGCAAGGCGACGTATAGGGTCTGACGCCTGCCCGGTGCTGGAAGGTTAAGAGGAGGGGTGCAAGCTCTGAATCGAAGCCCCAGTAAACGGCGGCCGTAACTATAACGGTCCTAAGGTAGCGAAATTCCTTGTCGGGTAAGTTCCGACCTGCACGAATGGCGTAACGACTTCCCCGCTGTCTCCAGCATAGACTCAGTGAAATTGAATTCCCCGTGAAGATGCGGGGTTCCTGCGGTTAGACGGAAAGACCCCGTGCACCTTTACTATAGCTTTACATTGGCATTCGTAGTGGCATGTGTAGGATAGGTGGTAGGCTTTGAAGCCTGGGCGCCAGCTCAGGTGGAGCCACCCTTGAAATACCACCCTTATCACTATGGATGTCTAACCGCGGCCCGTTATCCGGGTCCGGGACAATGTATGGTGGGTAGTTTGACTGGGGCGGTCGCCTCCTAAAGAGTAACGGAGGCGCGCGATGGTGGGCTCAGAACGGTCGGAAATCGTTCGCTGAGTGCAATGGCATAAGCCTGCCTGACTGCGAGACTGACAAGTCGAGCAGAGACGAAAGTCGGTCATAGTGATCCGGTGGTCCCGCGTGGAAGGGCCATCGCTCAACGGATAAAAGGTACGCCGGGGATAACAGGCTGATGACCCCCAAGAGTCCATATCGACGGGGTTGTTTGGCACCTCGATGTCGACTCATCGCATCCTGGGGCTGGAGCAGGTCCCAAGGGTATGGCTGTTCGCCATTTAAAGCGGTACGTGAGTTGGGTTCAGAACGTCGTGAGACAGTTCGGTCCCTATCTGCCGTGGGTGTAGGAATATTGAAAGGATCTGTCCCTA
Organism: Mesorhizobium sp. SOD10; assembly: GCA_000824805.1. Classification (GTDB taxonomy): domain Bacteria; phylum Pseudomonadota; class Alphaproteobacteria; order Rhizobiales; family Rhizobiaceae; genus Mesorhizobium. The sequence goes on along the minus strand of CCNA01000059.1, from coordinate 998 downwards.
GTACGAGAGGACCGGGATGGACGGATCTCTGGTGGACCTGTTGTGGCGCCAGCCGCATTGCAGGGTAGCTATATCCGGACGGGATAACCGCTGAAGGCATCTAAGCGGGAAACCCACCTTGAAACGAGTATTCCCTGAGAACCGTGGAAGACGACCACGTTGATAGGCCGGGTGTGGAAGAGCGGCAACGCTTGAAGCTTACCGGTACTAATAGTTCGATAGGCTTGATCGTTCTCATTACTTATATCCATCCGACGAAGTCGGATGGTCTGCCAGCGCTCACGCATGAGCGGCCCCTTCGGGGCCTATGCTCCGCGAGGGCGCCGGACGACTGGCGACGCGCAGTCGCGCTTGCGGGCTTCGCCCGAAGCAACCCTGCATAACAGCGTCGCCTTGGCACAAAGGCGACGATCCTTGGATCGCGCTTGAACAGCTTCTCGATTTGAACGTGCGTTTTGCCGACCTGGTGGTTATGGCGGAGCGGCTGCACCCGATCCCATTCCGAACTCGGCCGTGAAACGCTCCAGCGCTGATGGTACTTCGTCTCAAGACGCGGGAGAGTAGGTCGCTGCCAGGTCTGCAAAGCGCACGTTCGGCTCACATCCGGATCAGAAGGATCCAGATGGAGCTAAATCTTCTCATTGCGATTCGTGATGCATGTCGTTGTCCCAAAACCGCCAGGCACTTTTGGGCGACATGCATAAAGGCCCGCCAAACGGGAGCCCGGGCCGCGCAAGCGGCCCTTTCATTTGGCAGCCCCTCTTGAATCCGGTAAGCCAAAACTTACCTACATCTCGACGCGGGGTGGAGCAGCCCGGTAGCTCGTCAGGCTCATAACCTGAAGGTCACAGGTTCAAATCCTGTCCCCGCAACCAAATACAAAAGAGCCCGCCTCGCGCGGGCTCTTTTGTATTTGCTGCGAGAGCCGGCGATTTTAACCTGCATCAGGGACCCGCAAACAGGCAAAGCCGACGCCGCGGGACAAAAAGCCAAATCCT
>CCNA01000058.1 GCA_000824805.1 Mesorhizobium sp. SOD10 | reverse complement strand
CGTGCGTCAAAAATTACGTGCAGAAGGAGTGATGTAATGTCTAAAGGTAAAAAACGTTCTGGCGCTCGCCCTGGTCGTCCGCAGCCGTTGCGAGGTACTAAAGGCAAGCGTAAAGGCGCTCGTCTTTGGTATGTAGGTGGTCAACAATTTTAATTGCAGGGGCTTCGGCCCCTTACTTGAGGATAAATTATGTCTAATATTCAAACTGGCGCCGAGCGTATGCCGCATGACCTTTCCCATCTTGGCTTCCTTGCTGGTCAGATTGGTCGTCTTATTACCATTTCAACTACTCCGGTTATCGCTGGCGACTCCTTCGAGATGGACGCCGTTGGCGCTCTCCGTCTTTCTCCATTGCGTCGTGGCCTTGCTATTGACTCTACTGTAGACATTTTTACTTTTTATGTCCCTCATCGTCACGTTTATGGTGAACAGTGGATTAAGTTCATGAAGGATGGTGTTAATGCCACTCCTCTCCCGACTGTTAACACTGCTGGTTATATTGACCATGCCGCTTTTCTTGGCACGATTAACCCTGATACCAATAAAATCCCTAAGCATTTGTTTCAGGGTTATTTGAATATCTATAACAACTATTTTAAAGCGCCGTGGATGCCTGACCGTACCGAGGCTAACCCTAATGAGCTTAATCAAGATGATGCTCGTTATGGTTTCCGTTGCTGCCATCTCAAAAACATTTGGACTGCTCCGCTTCCTCCTGAGACTGAGCTTTCTCGCCAAATGACGACTTCTACCACATCTATTGACATTATGGGTCTGCAAGCTGCTTATGCTAATTTGCATACTGACCAAGAACGTGATTACTTCATGCAGCGTTACCATGATGTTATTTCTTCATTTGGAGGTAAAACCTCTTATGACGCTGACAACCGTCCTTTACTTGTCATGCGCTCTAATCTCTGGGCATCTGGCTATGATGTTGATGGAACTGACCAAACGTCGTTAGGCCAGTTTTCTGGTCGTGTTCAACAGACCTATAAACATTCTGTGCCGCGTTTCTTTGTTCCTGAGCATGGCACTATGTTTACTCTTGCGCTTGTTCGTTTTCCGCCTACTGCGACTAAAGAGATTCAGTACCTTAACGCTAAAGGTGCTTTGACTTATACCGATATTGCTGGCGACCCTGTTTTGTATGGCAACTTGCCGCCGCGTGAAATTTCTATGAAGGATGTTTTCCGTTCTGGTGATTCGTCTAAGAAGTTTAAGATTGCTGAGGGTCAGTGGTATCGTTATGCGCCTTCGTATGTTTCTCCTGCTTATCACCTTCTTGAAGGCTTCCCATTCATTCAGGAACCGCCTTCTGGTGATTTGCAAGAACGCGTACTTATTCGCCACCATGATTATGACCAGTGTTTCCAGTCCGTTCAGTTGTTGCAGTGGAATAGTCAGGTTAAATTTAATGTGACCGTTTATCGCAATCTGCCGACCACTCGCGATTCAATCATGACTTCGTGATAAAAGATTGAGTGTGAGGTTATAACGCCGAAGCGGTAAAAATTTTAATTTTTGCCGCTGAGGGGTTGACCAAGCGAAGCGCGGTAGGTTTTCTGCTTAGGAGTTTAATCATGTTTCAGACTTTTATTTCTCGCCATAATTCAAACTTTTTTTCTGATAAGCTGGTTCTCACTTCTGTTACTCCAGCTTCTTCGGCACCTGTTTTACAGACACCTAAAGCTACATCGTCAACGTTATATTTTGATAGTTTGACGGTTAATGCTGGTAATGGTGGTTTTCTTCATTGCATTCAGATGGATACATCTGTCAACGCCGCTAATCAGGTTGTTTCTGTTGGTGCTGATATTGCTTTTGATGCCGACCCTAAATTTTTTGCCTGTTTGGTTCGCTTTGAGTCTTCTTCGGTTCCGACTACCCTCCCGACTGCCTATGATGTTTATCCTTTGGATGGTCGCCATGATGGTGGTTATTATACCGTCAAGGACTGTGTGACTATTGACGTCCTTCCCCGTACGCCGGGCAATAATGTTTATGTTGGTTTCATGGTTTGGTCTAACTTTACCGCTACTAAATGCCGCGGATTGGTTTCGCTGAATCAGGTTATTAAAGAGATTATTTGTCTCCAGCCACTTAAGTGAGGTGATTTATGTTTGGTGCTATTGCTGGCGGTATTGCTTCTGCTCTTGCTGGTGGCGCCATGTCTAAATTGTTTGGAGGCGGTCAAAAAGCCGCCTCCGGTGGCATTCAAGGTGATGTGCTTGCTACCGATAACAATACTGTAGGCATGGGTGATGCTGGTATTAAATCTGCCATTCAAGGCTCTAATGTTCCTAACCCTGATGAGGCCGTCCCTAGTTTTGTTTCTGGTGCTATGGCTAAAGCTGGTAAAGGACTTCTTGAAGGTACGTTGCAGGCTGGCACTTCTGCCGTTTCTGATAAGTTGCTTGATTTGGTTGGACTTGGTGGCAAGTCTGCCGCTGATAAAGGAAAGGATACTCGTGATTATCTTGCTGCTGCATTTCCTGAGCTTAATGCTTGGGAGCGTGCTGGTGCTGATGCTTCCTCTGCTGGTATGGTTGACGCCGGATTTGAGAATCAAAAAGAGCTTACTAAAATGCAACTGGACAATCAGAAAGAGATTGCCGAGATGCAAAATGAGACTCAAAAAGAGATTGCTGGCATTCAGTCGGCGACTTCACGCCAGAATACGAAAGACCAGGTATATGCACAAAATGAGATGCTTGCTTATCAACAGAAGGAGTCTACTGCTCGCGTTGCGTCTATTATGGAAAACACCAATCTTTCCAAGCAACAGCAGGTTTCCGAGATTATGCGCCAAATGCTTACTCAAGCTCAAACGGCTGGTCAGTATTTTACCAATGACCAAATCAAAGAAATGACTCGCAAGGTTAGTGCTGAGGTTGACTTAGTTCATCAGCAAACGCAGAATCAGCGGTATGGCTCTTCTCATATTGGCGCTACTGCAAAGGATATTTCTAATGTCGTCACTGATGCTGCTTCTGGTGTGGTTGATATTTTTCATGGTATTGATAAAGCTGTTGCCGATACTTGGAACAATTTCTGGAAAGACGGTAAAGCTGATGGTATTGGCTCTAATTTGTCTAGGAAATAACCGTCAGGATTGACACCCTCCCAATTGTATGTTTTCATGCCTCCAAATCTTGGAGGCTTTTTTATGGTTCGTTCTTATTACCCTTCTGAATGTCACGCTGATTATTTTGACTTTGAGCGTATCGAGGCTCTTAAACCTGCTATTGAGGCTTGTGGCATTTCTACTCTTTCTCAATCCCCAATGCTTGGCTTCCATAAGCAGATGGATAACCGCATCAAGCTCTTGGAAGAGATTCTGTCTTTTCGTATGCAGGGCGTTGAGTTCGATAATGGTGATATGTATGTTGACGGCCATAAGGCTGCTTCTGACGTTCGTGATGAGTTTGTATCTGTTACTGAGAAGTTAATGGATGAATTGGCACAATGCTACAATGTGCTCCCCCAACTTGATATTAATAACACTATAGACCACCGCCCCGAAGGGGACGAAAAATGGTTTTTAGAGAACGAGAAGACGGTTACGCAGTTTTGCCGCAAGCTGGCTGCTGAACGCCCTCTTAAGGATATTCGCGATGAGTATAATTACCCCAAAAAGAAAGGTATTAAGGATGAGTGTTCAAGATTGCTGGAGGCCTCCACTATGAAATCGCGTAGAGGCTTTGCTATTCAGCGTTTGATGAATGCAATGCGACAGGCTCATGCTGATGGTTGGTTTATCGTTTTTGACACTCTCACGTTGGCTGACGACCGATTAGAGGCGTTTTATGATAATCCCAATGCTTTGCGTGACTATTTTCGTGATATTGGTCGTATGGTTCTTGCTGCCGAGGGTCGCAAGGCTAATGATTCACACGCCGACTGCTATCAGTATTTTTGTGTGCCTGAGTATGGTACAGCTAATGGCCGTCTTCATTTCCATGCGGTGCACTTTATGCGGACACTTCCTACAGGTAGCGTTGACCCTAATTTTGGTCGTCGGGTACGCAATCGCCGCCAGTTAAATAGCTTGCAAAATACGTGGCCTTATGGTTACAGTATGCCCATCGCAGTTCGCTACACGCAGGACGCTTTTTCACGTTCTGGTTGGTTGTGGCCTGTTGATGCTAAAGGTGAGCCGCTTAAAGCTACCAGTTATATGGCTGTTGGTTTCTATGTGGCTAAATACGTTAACAAAAAGTCAGATATGGACCTTGCTGCTAAAGGTCTAGGAGCTAAAGAATGGAACAACTCACTAAAAACCAAGCTGTCGCTACTTCCCAAGAAGCTGTTCAGAATCAGAATGAGCCGCAACTTCGGGATGAAAATGCTCACAATGACAAATCTGTCCACGGAGTGCTTAATCCAACTTACCAAGCTGGGTTACGACGCGACGCCGTTCAACCAGATATTGAAGCAGAACGCAAAAAGAGAGATGAGATTGAGGCTGGGAAAAGTTACTGTAGCCGACGTTTTGGCGGCGCAACCTGTGACGACAAATCTGCTCAAATTTATGCGCGCTTCGATAAAAATGATTGGCGTATCCAACCTGCAGAGTTTTATCGCTTCCATGACGCAGAAGTTAACACTTTCGGATATTTCTGATGAGTCGAAAAATTATCTTGATAAAGCAGGAATTACTACTGCTTGTTTACGAATTAAATCGAAGTGGACTGCTGGCGGAAAATGAGAAAATTCGACCTATCCTTGCGCAGCTCGAGAAGCTCTTACTTTGCGACCTTTCGCCATCAACTAACGATTCTGTCAAAAACTGACGCGTTGGATGAGGAGAAGTGGCTTAATATGCTTGGCACGTTCGTCAAGGACTGGTTTAGATATGAGTCACATTTTGTTCATGGTAGAGATTCTCTTGTTGACATTTTAAAAGAGCGTGGATTACTATCTGAGTCCGATGCTGTTCAACCACTAATAGGTAAGAAATCATGAGTCAAGTTACTGAACAATCCGTACGTTTCCAGACCGCTTTGGCCTCTATTAAGCTCATTCAGGCTTCTGCCGTTTTGGATTTAACCGAAGATGATTTCGATTTTCTGACGAGTAACAAAGTTTGGATTGCTACTGACCGCTCTCGTGCTCGTCGCTGCGTTGAGGCTTGCGTTTATGGTACGCTGGACTTTGTAGGATACCCTCGCTTTCCTGCTCCTGTTGAGTTTATTGCTGCCGTCATTGCTTATTATGTTCATCCCGTCAACATTCAAACGGCCTGTCTCATCATGGAAGGCGCTGAATTTACGGAAAACATTATTAATGGCGTCGAGCGTCCGGTTAAAGCCGCTGAATTGTTCGCGTTTACCTTGCGTGTACGCGCAGGAAACACTGACGTTCTTACTGACGCAGAAGAAAA
>CCNA01000057.1 GCA_000824805.1 Mesorhizobium sp. SOD10 | reverse complement strand
GCTTAATTAACTGGCCTCATGGGCCTTCACTTCACTGCCCGCTTTCCAGTCGGGAAACCTGTCGTGCCAGCTGCATTAACATGGTCATAGCTGTTTCCTTGCGTATTGGGCGCTCTCCGCTTCCTCGCTCACTGACTCGCTGCGCTCGGTCGTTCGGGTAAAGCCTGGGGTGCCTAATGAGCAAAAGGCCAGCAAAAGGCCAGGAACCGTAAAAAGGCCGCGTTGCTGGCGTTTTTCCATAGGCTCCGCCCCCCTGACGAGCATCACAAAAATCGACGCTCAAGTCAGAGGTGGCGAAACCCGACAGGACTATAAAGATACCAGGCGTTTCCCCCTGGAAGCTCCCTCGTGCGCTCTCCTGTTCCGACCCTGCCGCTTACCGGATACCTGTCCGCCTTTCTCCCTTCGGGAAGCGTGGCGCTTTCTCATAGCTCACGCTGTAGGTATCTCAGTTCGGTGTAGGTCGTTCGCTCCAAGCTGGGCTGTGTGCACGAACCCCCCGTTCAGCCCGACCGCTGCGCCTTATCCGGTAACTATCGTCTTGAGTCCAACCCGGTAAGACACGACTTATCGCCACTGGCAGCAGCCACTGGTAACAGGATTAGCAGAGCGAGGTATGTAGGCGGTGCTACAGAGTTCTTGAAGTGGTGGCCTAACTACGGCTACACTAGAAGAACAGTATTTGGTATCTGCGCTCTGCTGAAGCCAGTTACCTTCGGAAAAAGAGTTGGTAGCTCTTGATCCGGCAAACAAACCACCGCTGGTAGCGGTGGTTTTTTTGTTTGCAAGCAGCAGATTACGCGCAGAAAAAAAGGATCTCAAGAAGATCCTTTGATCTTTTCTACGGGGTCTGACGCTCAGTGGAACGAAAACTCACGTTAAGGGATTTTGGTCATGAGATTATCAAAAAGGATCTTCACCTAGATCCTTTTAAATTAAAAATGAAGTTTTAAATCAATCTAAAGTATATATGAGTAAACTTGGTCTGACAGTTATTATTTACCCACCACTTTGGTAATTTCGCCTTTCACGTAATGCACAAATTCTTCCAGCTGATCCGCACGGCTGGCCAGACGATCTTCTTCCTGGCCCAGATACGCCTGACGCGCTTCCAGAATCACCGGCTGATACTGCGCCGGCAGACGTTCCATGGCCCAATCCGCCGCCACATCTTTCGGCGCAATTTTGCCGGTCACCGCGCTATACCAAATACGGCTCAGGGTCAGCACCACGTTGCGTTCATCACCCGCCCAATCCGGCGGGCTGTTCCACAGGGTCAGGGTTTCGTTCAGCGCTTCAAACAGGTCCTGTTCCGGCACCGGATCAAACAGTTCTTCCGCTGCCGGACCAACCAGCGCCACGCTATGTTCACGCGCTTTGGTCAGCAGAATGGCCAGATCGATATCAATGGTCGCCGGTTCAAAAATGCCGGCCAGAATATCGTTACGCTGCCATTCGCCAAACTGCAGCTCACGTTTCGCCGGATAACGCCACGGAATAATGTCATCATGCACCACGATGGTCACTTCCACCGCACGCAGAATTTCGCTTTCACCCGGGCTCGCGCTGGTTTCCAGCAGATCGTTAATCAGCGCACGACGGGTGGTTTCATCCAGACGCACGGTCACGGTCACCAGCAGATCAATATCGCTATGCGGTTTCAGGCCGCCATCCACCGCGCTGCCATACAGATGCACGGCCAGCAGGGTCGGTTCCAGATGACGTTCAATCACGCCCACCACTTCAGACAGCTGGGTGCTCACTTCCGCAATCACCGCTTCACGCATAATGTTCAGTTTGGTTTTCGGACGGCTGCCCTGCTGGGTCACATCGTTGCTGCTCCACAGCATCAGGCAACGGCCCACCGCATAACGCGCCTGCTGTTTGCTCGCACGCGGCATGCTCTGCACGCCAAAAAAGCAATCATAGCACGCCATAAACACCGCCACCGCACCATTACCGCCGCTACGTTCGGTCAGGGTACGGCTCCAATTACGGCTACGCATACTCTTCCTTTTTCAATATTATTGAAGCATTTATCAGGGTTATTGTCTCATGAGCGGATACATATTTGAATGTATTTAGAAAAATAAACAAATAGGGGTTCCGCGCACATTTCCCCGAAAAGTGCCACCTAAATTGTAAGCGTTAATATTTTGTTAAAATTCGCGTTAAATTTTTGTTAAATCAGCTCATTTTTTAACCAATAGGCCGAAATCGGCAAAATCCCTTATAAATCAAAAGAATAGACCGAGATAGGGTTGAGTGGCCGCTACAGGGCGCTCCCATTCGCCATTCAGGCTGCGCAACTGTTGGGAAGGGCGTTTCGGTGCGGGCCTCTTCGCTATTACGCCAGCTGGCGAAAGGGGGATGTGCTGCAAGGCGATTAAGTTGGGTAACGCCAGGGTTTTCCCAGTCACGACGTTGTAAAACGACGGCCAGTGAGCGCGACGTAATACGACTCACTATAGGGCGAATTGAGTGAAGGCCGTCAAGGCCTAGGCGCGCCGGATCCCCCGGGCCATACTAGT
>CCNA01000056.1 GCA_000824805.1 Mesorhizobium sp. SOD10 | reverse complement strand
GCGGGACAAAAAGCCAAATCCTGCCCCACCAACCAGATACAAAAACAGCCCGCCTCGCACGGGCTGTTCTTGTATCCGGCTCTGTCGCCGGCTAACGGCACGCTTCAGCGGGCCGCTTTGCATCGGGGCGCTGCGGTCGCTGTTCGGTTCCGCGTGACCGTGAATGGCATGCGGTCTCTGGTCAGCCGACCTCAAACGCTCTCCAGATAGGTCTCGATCTCGAAGTCGCTGACGTTGAGCGCGAACGTGTTCAGCTCCTGTCGTTTGCAGGCGACGAAGGCGTCGCGCAGCACGTCCGGGAAGATTTCGGCGACGCGCGGGCCGGCCTCGAAGGCAGCGATTGCGGAAGCCCAGTCGGGCGGCAGCTTGGCGAGCGCCAGCCCCTGACCCTCGCCGCCTGTCGGCTCGCCGGGCGAGAGCTGGCGCTCGATGCCGATCATCGCCGCGCCGAGAATCGCCGCCAGCACCAGATAGGGATTGGCGTCGGCGCCGGAGACGCGATGCTCGATGCGCCGCGCGGCCGACGGGCCGCCGGGAATGCGGATCGCCACCATGCGGTTTTCATAACCCCAGGCGACGGCGGTCGGCGCATAGGATCGCGGCCGCAGCCGGCGGTAGGAGTTGAAATGCGGCGCGAACACCAGCGTGCTTTGCGCCATCGCGGCTAGCAGGCCGCCGACCGCATGACGCATGGTGTCCGAGCCCTGGTCCGAGCCGTCATCGAAGATGTTGCGGCCGTGCCTGTCAAGGACGCTGAAATGGACGTGGAAACCATTGCCTGCGCGCTCGCCATAGGGCTTTGCCATGAAACAGGCGGCGAAGCCGTGCTTGCGGGCGATGCCCTTGACGGTGCGCTTGAAGAGCACGGCGTCGTCCGCGGCGCGCAAGGCGTCGGGCACATGGTTGAGATTGATCTCGAACTGGCCGACGCCGTTCTCGGCAATGGCGGTGTCGACCGGAATGTCCTGCATGCGGCAGGCTTCGTAGATGTCGTGGATGAAGGCTTCGAAATCGTCGACCTCGTCGATCGAAAGCGCCGCATCGGAATCGAGACGCCGCCCGGTCACCGGCGAGACCGGCCCGACAGGCCGCTGCGATGTCGGGTCGACAAGGTAGAATTCGAGCTCGGTCGCGGTGACGGGCGTCAGGCCGAGCGCGGCATAGCGGTCGAGGATGCGGGCGAGCGCCCGGCGCGGATCTCCGAGATAGGGGGCGCCGCTGTCGTCCGCCAGCCAGACCGGCAACAGCGCCGTCGGGTGCGCCGTCCAGTTGACGGGCAGTATGCCTCGTCCCGTCCAATGACAGAGCCCGTCGGCATCGCCGGTCGAGAACACCTGGGCGTTGCCTTCGATGTCCTCGCCCCAGATGTCGAGGCCGATGGCCGAGTAGGGCATGCGCAGCTTGCCTTCGAGCGCCTTGCGCGCCTGCTCGACCGGAATGCGCTTGCCGCGCATGATGCCGTTCAGGTCGCACACCGCCGCCCGCAGGCTCTGGATGTCCTTCCTGCTGTCAAGCCACTTCAAAACGTCCGCAATTGCATCGCTCAATTTTCCAGCCCTCTTCCAGGTGCTGTAGCCTTGCCGGCTACGATATCCAATTTTCAGCTTGTGAGTTCATGAAGGCCAACACGGCTGGCGCCGGGTGGTTTTCCTTCATCTTTTCAATTCACTAGCCTGGATATCGGGAGGCATTTCGGGTCCACATTGTGCGATCTGCGATCGCAACATAGCTGGCAGGTGACCGAAAGCCAAGCCGGATTCGAAAACCGCTTGTTCCGCCTTGTCAGTGGCGCAGTTCCGGAAACCTTATCTGGCCGAGAATGTGGGCAGCGCCCTCGGCGATATCGCGCACGATCGCGGCCCGCGCCCGCTCGCCGTCGCCGGCCTCGATCGCCGCCACCACCTCCTCGTGATAGTCGATGCCGAGAATGCCGGCGAGGTCGTCCTCGAAGCCGATGCGCAGATTGCGCAGGAAAGGGCCGACCTGCATCCACACCGTCTCGATCAGGAAGATCATCTGCTCGTTGCCGCAATGGCGGTAGATCGAGAATTTGAAGTCGTGGTTCTTGCGCAGATAGTCGTCTATGTCGCCGCTGCGGGCGGCCTGTGTGAGCTCGGAGCAGAGACGGCGGATGGCGCGCAGGTTGTTGCCGTTGATGCGTTTTGTCGCGAGCTCTGTGGCCGTGCCCTCCAGGACCGTGCGCACGTCGGTCAATTGCTGGAAGCGGTCGGCCGAAATCAGCGGCACCTCGACGCTGCCGTTCGGCATCGGGCTCAGCGCCCTCAGCGCCTGCAACCGCATGAAGGCGCTGCGCACCGGCATATCGCTGGTGCCGAGCTCCTTGGCGAGCTTTCGCGAGGTCAGCTTCTGGCCAGGCTGGAGCTGGCCTGACATCAGCGCCCGCACCAGTTCCAGATAGACTTTTTCATGCAGGGGTACTGTATCGACAGCGGTCAGTCCGAAGCGTGTTTTGTCGGCCATTGGCTATGCGCTGCTTGATCGGTCCTGAAATCTGTTCGTCACTCGATCCGACGCGGGGATAGCTGGCCGCCGCCGGGATAGCTGGCCGGTCGTTTCGGCCGCACGATAGACGCTCAACGCGAGCCGCCGCAAGGGCGGCCGGCATTGCTATCCGGTCCGGGCGTCGATGATCTCGACGAAGCGTGCGAACAGGCCGGCCTGCGACTTGATCTTCAGCTTGCGATAGATGTTGCGGCGGTGGACCTTGACCGTCCCCGGCACGATGCGCAGTGCCCTGGCGATCGATTCCGTGGAATGGCCCTGGAGCACCAGGTCGACGACCTGCTTCTCGCGCGAGGTCAGGGAAAGGCTCTTCCAGATATGCGCGCGGTCGAGCTCGTTGGCCGCTGCGACGGTTTCGCCTGAAGGCTGGGCGGCACTCTCTTCGGCGGGCAAAGCGGGCCAGCGCTGCTTGCAGAAGCCGATCACCGCCGGCGCCATGTCGCGCAGCAGCCTGGCGTCCGCCGTTCCGAACGGACCGGTGGCGCGCAGCCGCATCAGCGACAGCACCAGCGCGTCCTTGCCGGCCAGCGGCACGAAGAAGCCGACCTCCTCGGCAAGTTTGGTCTGGCTGTAATAGGAGCGGTAATATTCGCTGGCATAGAAGCGGTCCGGGGCGAGCTCGCGCATGCGCCAGAAACCCTCCTTGCGCTCGACTGCGGCGTGATGGAACGGGTCGAGCAGATACGGCCCTTCCTGGTAGAGCGCGACGAAGATGTGGCTCTCCGGCGGCGAGAAGGTCTCGAACAGCAGCGGCGGCCGCGCCGCACCGCGATAGCCGAAGATCACGCAGTGATCGAAGCGAACATGTCCGCTGAGCCAGCGGACGATCGCCTTGCCGAAATGATCGCCCCCGGTCTCACGCGACGCGGCGATCACGACGGCCAAAGCGTTGTAGTCGTCACTGCGGGAGGCAGCCAATCCATACCCCTCAAAATGATAAAATCGGCTGAATATACCACCTGCGAGGTATATACTAGGTGCCATTGGCTCTGCTAGCGTCATGATATTGCCTCACGCTGTCGCTGGAGCCCGTGGCTTGACTGCAGTGCCCGATATCGAATTTCGCGCGGTCACCAAGCGCTATGGCGCCGTCACCGCGGTCAGCGGCATCGACCTTGCCATCCCGCCTTCCGCTTTCGTCGCGCTGCTGGGTCCCTCCGGCTGCGGCAAGACGACGTGCCTGCGCATGATCGGCGGCTTCGAGCAGCCGAGCGAGGGCCAGGTGCTGATCCGCGGCCGCGACATGGCCGGCACCCCGCCCTACCGGCGGCCAGTCAACATGGTGTTCCAGCAATATGCGCTGTTCCCGCATCTCGATGTCGAGGAGAACATCTCCTACGGGCTGCGGCAGGCGAGGCCCAGGCTGTCGTCGCGCGAGATCGCCACAAGGGCCGGCGAGGCGCTTTCGATGGTGCAGCTCGCCGGCTACGGCCGCCGCAAGATCCACGAGCTTTCCGGCGGCCAGCAGCAGCGGGTGGCGCTCGCACGGGCGCTGGTCAACAAGCCGGCGGTGCTGTTGCTCGACGAGCCGCTGGCGGCGCTCGACAAGAAGCTGCGCACCGACATGCAGATCGAGCTGCAGAACCTGCAGCGCGAGATCGGCATCACCTTCGTGCTGGTCACCCACGATCAGGAAGAGGCGTTGTCGATGAGCGATTTCGTCTGCGTCATGAATGGCGGCCGAGTCGTCCAGCTCGGACAGCCGAGCGAAATCTATGACGAGCCGGCCGACCTGTTCGTGGCGGATTTCGTCGGCAAGACCAATCTCGTCAGCGGCAAGGTGGCAGGCCTTTCCGGCGACCTCGTCGATGTTGCGCTCGCCGACGGCACGGTGATTTCCGCGCGCAAGCGGGTGCCGCTCAGCCGGGGCGAGGCCGTATCCGTCAGCCTGCGGCCGGAATCGCTCAGCCTTTCGGCGCCGGGAGGCGGCGTCCTGAAAGGCGTTGTCCGCAACCGGATTTTCCTGGGCTCGACGGCGGAATACGCGATCGAGATCCAAGGCATCGGATCATTGCTCGCCAAGGCCGACCATGTGATCGGCCAGGGCAATCTCTTCAAGCCGGGCGAACCCGTCGCCATCCGCTTTGCCGCCGGAGCGCCGCTGGCGTTTCCGCACGCCAACAATAACGGGACAAACCAGAGGGAAGACCAACATGCCGAAATCCTATCGTGACGGACTGCCGATAACCCCCGACAAATTCGTCGACCAGTTGATGCGTCTGAAGCGCGGCTCGATCAGCCGGCGCGACTTCCTCGGCCTCACCGGCCTCGGTGTCGCCACCGCGGTGATGGCGCGCGAGCTCGGCATCATGCCGGCGCCGGCCTATGCGGCCGAGAACCTCGGCGACCGCATGTCGATCGCCACTTGGCCGAACTATCACGACCCGCAGACCTTCGAGAATTTCAAGGCCGAGACAGGTGTGGCCGTCGAGGTCAACGTCTTCGGCTCGAACGAGGAGATGCTGGCCAAGCTGCAGGCCGGCGGCTCGGGCTGGAGCCTGTTCGTGCCGACCAACTATACGATCTCGACCTATAAGAAGCTCGGCATCATCGAGCCGCTGGACATGGCGAAGCTTCCGAATTTCGACGGCAAATCGGAAGATGTGCGCTTCACCGCCGAAGGCACCATCGACGGCACGATCTACGCCGTGCCGAAGAACTGGGGCACGACCGGCTTTGCCGTGAACACCAAGAAGCTTTCCAAGCCGATGTCGAGCTGGAAGGAGTTCTGGGATACGGCCATGACCGAGGCCGACGGCCGGACCATGGTGCACGACTACCAGCTCACAACCATCGGCAACGCGTTGAAATATTACGGCTACTCGTTCAACTCGCTGAAGCAGGACGAGCTCGCCAAGGCGGAGGAGCTGCTGCTCAAGGTGAAGCCGCATCTGTTCGCGGTGTCGAGCGATTATCAGCCGTCGATGCGCTCGGGCGATGCCTGGATGACGATGTGCTGGACCAATGACGGCGCGCAGCTCCACCGCGACATCCCGGAGATCGCCTATGTGCTCGGCAAGGAGGGCGGCGAGATCTGGACCGACTTCTACGCGATCCCGAAGGATGCGCCGAACAAGCCGGCCGGTTATGCGCTGCTCAATTATCTGATGAACCCGAAAGTCGCGGTGAAGGAGCATCTGGCCAATGGGGCGCCTTGCACGGATGCACGGGTCAACGCGCTGCTGCCTAAGGAAGTGCTCGACAATCCGATCCTCTATCCGGCGGCCGACCTGTTGAAGCCGCTGGAATTCGGGGCCGCCGCGACGCTCACCGATCCGGGCCGCGCCGAGCTGATGGCGCGCTTCAAGTCGGCTTGAGCGAGACCGGTTACAAACCCGATCCAGACAATGCGACCGGCGGACGAAAGTCCGCCGGCTCCCAACCGGCTTTCCCGATGCGCCGCAGTATCTTCCGCAAAAACCTCATGACGGCGCTGCTGCTTGCTCCGGCGACGCTGTGGCTGGTGGTCTTCCTGGTGCTGCCCTTCGTCGCCATCGCCATCTTCAGCGTCGGCGAGCGGGCGCCGGAGGGCGGCTATCAGGCGGCGCTGACCTTCGCGCAATACGCCAATTTGCCGGCGCGGGCGACGGCCTTCTGGAACACGATGGTGCTGGCGCCGGTCGGCGCGCTGGCCTGCCTGCTCGTCGCCTATCCTGTCGCCTACTATCTTGCGCTGCGGGCACCGGATCGTTGGCGGCTGATCCTGCTCGCGCTGATCGTCATTCCGTTCTGGACCAGCCTTTTGATGCGCACCTATGCTTGGATTTACATCCTCGGTGGGCGCGGCATCCCGGCTTTGCTCGCCTATGTCGGCATCGAGGATCTCAGGCTGATCAACACGCCGGGCGCGGTGCTGCTCGGCATCGTCTACGGCTATCTGCCGCTGATGATCCTGCCGATCTATGTCAGCCTGGAAAGGCTCGACCGGCGGCTGCTGGAAGCCTCGGCCGATCTGGGTGCCACGCCGCTGTCGACCTTTCTCGGCGTGACGCTGAGACTGTCGCTGCCCGGCGTGATGACCGGCTTCTCGCTGGTGATGATCCTGCTGCTCGGCGAATATTTGATCCCGACGCTGCTCGGCGGCGGTAAGGTGTTCTTCATCGGCAACGCGCTCGTCGATCTCTTCCTGCAATCGCGCAACTGGCCGTTCGGATCGGCCATCGCCATCACGCTGGTGCTGGTCTCGGTCGTGGTGCTGATTATCGCCAACCGCATCTCGACCCGGTTGTCGGGCGCACGCCGGGTGGACCTGATCTGATGCGTGCCTTCGTCATCGCTGTCTTTGCCTTCCTCTATCTGCCGATCGCGCTGGTCGTGCTGTTCTCCTTCAACGCCGGCCATCATGCCAGCGAATTCACCGGCTTTTCCGTGCAATGGTACGGCAAGGCGCTGTCCAATCCTTTCCTGGTCGAGGCGCTGAAGAACAGCCTGTTCATCGCCACGACGAGCGCGCTGCTCGCAGCCTTTTGCGGCACGGCCGCGGCGCTCGGGCTGCAGCGGGTCGGCACGCGGACGCGGGCTCTGTTCGACGCGTTGCTGGGCGCGGCCATCGTCGTTCCGGGCGTGGTCATCGGCATCTCGACGCTGGTGGCGCTGGTACAGCTCTTTGCCGTCGTCAATCCGTTCCTCGCCTCGCTCTGGCCGACCGACCAGCCGCCGCGCCTTGCGCTCGGCTACGGCTCGATCATCGCCGCGCACGGCCTGTTCTCGATGGCGTTGGTGACGATGATCGTCGGCACGCGGCTCGGCAGCCTCGACCGCAACCTGGTCGAGGCCTCGAGCGATCTCTATGCCACGCCGCTCACGACGTTCCGCTCGATCGTGCTGCCGCAGATCATGCCGGCGGTGATCGCCGGTTTCCTGCTCGCCTTCACCTTCTCCTTCGACGACTTCATCATCGCCTTCTTCGTCGCCGGCGTGCAGACGACACTGCCGATTTATGTCTTCGCCTCGATCCGGCGCGGCGTGACGCCGGAGATCAACGCCATCGCGACGATCGTGCTCTGCGCGTCGGTCGTGCTCGTGCTGCTCGCGCAATGGCAGCTCGGACGCCGAAAACCATCGCCTTGAGAGACCAATCCATGATCCTAAAAGACCGTATCGCCGTGGTGACGGGCGCCGGGTCGGGCATCGGGCGCGCTGGCGCGATGATCATGGCCAGGGAAGGGGCCTGTGTGGTGATCGCGGACCGTGATCCGGCGGCCGGCGAAGCAACGGCCTCCGACATCCGCGAAGCCGGCGGCCGCGCCGAGGCCATCGCCACCGATGTCGGCAATGATACGGCTGTCAAAGAGCTCATCGAGGGAACGCTCGGCCGGCACGGCCGGATCGATATCCTGCACAGCCATGCCGGCATCCAGGTCGGCGGCACGCTGACAGAAGTGGGCACAGACGGGATGGACGCCTCATGGCGGATCAATGTGCGGGCGCAATTCCTGGCGGCGAAGACCGTCATGCCGGCGATGATCGCGCAAGGCGGCGGCGTGATCCTCAACACGGCGTCCAATTCCGGCGTGTTCTATGACCGCGAGATGATCGCCTACGCCACGTCCAAGCATGCGGTGGTGGCGATGACCCGGCAGATGTCGCTCGACTACGCCAAGCACAATGTGCGCATCAACGCGCTCTGCCCGGGTTGGGTCGACACGCCGTTCAACGCGCCGTTCATCGCCCAGATGGGCGGGCGCGACGCGATCGAAAATTATGTCCGCACCAAGATCCCGATGGGGCGCTGGGCGAGCGTGGAGGAGATCGCGGAGGCCATCCTGTTCCTCGTCTCCGACCGTTCGTCTTTCATGACCGGGCAGGCGCTGGTGGTGGATGGCGGCGAGAGCATAGGCTGAGGCTCTCTTGGCAAATCGGCTACCGGTCGTTGGGATTTCCGAATGTCGGATCGCGGCGCCGCGAGTAGGCGTCGATGCGCGGCAGATCGTCGGCGAATTCCAACCAAGGCAGCCGAAGGCGCCAATAGGCGTGGGCGTGCGGCTTGAACCGCTCGGGATGATCGAAGAAGCCGATGGTGACATAGAGTTCGTCGCTCAGCCCTTCGTCGCGATAGGTGATCGAGGTGCCGCATTTGCCGCAGAAGGTGCGAACGACACCCTTCGTCCTCGAGAAGTTCCGGGGTTGGCCGCGCGTGAAGCGGAACTGGTCCGGCCGGTAGCCGACCCAGATGGTCAGCGGGCTGCCAATCGCACGGCGGCAGTCGTCGTCATGATCGAAGCAGATCCAGAACGGATCGCCCTGCATCTCGGCGGCAACCGCTCCGCAAAAACATGCGCCCGTATCGACTCTGCTTTCCATCTGATCACTCCTGGTTGTTTCGGAAATCGTCCTGTCGGCCTGCGGCGCATACGGGGAACAGTATAAGCAGGTATCCGGTTCCCTCCGCCCGTTTGGGCCAGCAATGTGCAGCGGTTCCATGGGCGGGCTTGCACTGCGAGCAACGATCGGCCAAACCATAGGCCGGGTTCTCGACAAGGCTTGTCATGCGAGCGGTAGAAAGGCTTTCCCCCACCCGGCCGTTTCCAGTCACGGCCGCATCGGCGCGCGCTTTGGCGGAGCGCCGATAGTCATGCGCTGTTGCCGCCACGAGAACCTGCAGCGCGCGGAGGAGACCAAGGTCGGCTCGCATGTCGTTCGCGACGGCTGGACCGAAGGGGTGCAGGCGCTCCGCACCCGGCCTTGCGGCCGGTCATCAGGCGGGCGTCCGTCCTTGGATAACGCAGCTTAGATAACGCCCTACCGGAACGGACATGCCCGCCGAAGCGATCTCTCCTTCGTACGGACATGACCAATGCCTGACAATCTGAACGTTTCAATCCCCGGCGCGGATACGCAAAGCTGGCTTAAGACGCATGCGATCAACGAGGTCGAATGCTTCGTGCCCGATGTCAACGGCGTGCTGCGCGGCAAGACCCTGCCGGTCGCCAAATTCCTGAAGTCGCTCGACGACCGCGCGCTCTACCTGCCGAGCAGCGCCTTCCTGGTTGCCATCGACGGCCGCTATTCCGGCTCCATCGACGAAGGCTTCGCCTACCAGGATCCGGACATGCGCATGGTGCCGGACGTTTCGAGCCTCTGCCTTGCACCCGGCAGCGTCGGTAAGGCCTATGTTTTCGCCGACACGTTCCACATGGACGACCGGCCGTGGATGGCTTCGCCGCGCCATGTGCTGAAAGCCGTGCTCGACCTTTATAAGCAGCGCGGCTGGCGCGCGGTGATGGCGCCGGAGCTCGAATTCTACCTGACGGCGCCAAATCCCGATCCGGATCGTCCGATCACGGCGCCGGTCGGGCGCAACGGCCGGCCGGAAAACGTGCAGCATCCTTACGACATGCAGGCGATGGAGGAGTTCGAAGCAGTGACGCGGCGCCTTTACGAACATGCCGCTATCGCCGGACTGCCAGTGGAGACGCTGATCCATGAATCCGGCACGGCGCAGCTCGAGATCAATCTGCTGCATGGCGATCCGCTGACGCTGGCCGACCAGGTGCTTTTGTTTAAGCGCCTGGCGCGGCAGATCGCGCAAGCGAACGGCATGCACGCAACCTTCATGGCCAAGCCCATCGCGGCGCAGGCCGGCAGCGCGATGCATCTGCACATGTCGATCTTGGACAGGAAGGGCGAGCCGTTGTTTGCCGGCGAGGACGGCGATGACAGTGAGATGTTCTCGCACTTCATCGGCGGCCTGCAGAAATACATCCCCGAAATCATGCCGCTGTTCGCACCGCATGCGAATTCCTACCGGCGCATCCGGCCGGGTCACAGCGCGCCGGCCAATATCGAATGGTCGCACGACAACCGCTCCTGCGGCCTGCGCGTGCCGCTGGGCGGCCGCGCCGCGCGGCGCATCGAGAACCGGCTGCCGGGGGCGGACGCCAATCCCTACCTTGCCATGGCCGGTTCGCTGATCGCCGGCTATCTCGGCATCGAGGAGAAGCTCGCGCGCTCGGAAGAGGCCTTCGGCAATGCCTATAAAAGCAAGAGCACACTGCCGAAGACGATGGAGGAAGCGCTCGACCGTTTCGCTGCCTGCGACCCAGTCCGAGCACTGCTCGGCGAGGATTTCTTCCAGACCTATCTGCGCGTGAAGAGCGTCGAGCTCGACCTGTTCCAGAGCGTCGTGACGTCCTGGGAACGCGACCACCTGCTGCTCAAGGTGTGACCATGGCCTCGCGTTCGACGGGTTTCAATTCCGGTCTCGACATCGGCAAATCCTATTATGTCGCCACCGCCAATCCGGCGCCCGACCATCCCGCACTTGCCGGCGATGTCGAAGCCGATCTGGTGGTGGTCGGCGGCGGCTGCACCGGCCTTTCGGCGGCGCTGCATGCGGCCGAGCGTGGTCTGAAAGTGGTGCTGCTCGAGGGTGGCAAGATCGGCTGGGGCGCCTCGGGCCGCAATGGCGGCCAGATGATCCCCGGCCTGCGCAAGGGCGCCAGGAGCCTGGTCAAAGCCTTCGGGCCGGAACGGGCGAAGGCGCTGTTCGACCTGGCTTTCGAGGCGCGCGGGCTGGTGCTCGACATCATCGAGCGCCACGGCATCGAATGCGACTTGCGCCAGACCGGCCATCTGGTCGGCGCGGTCAGCAGCTCGGACGTGCGCGACTTCGAGGAAGAAGCCGAATGCCTCGCCAAGGTGATGAACTTCACCGATGTCGAGATCCTGTCGGCGGCCGAGGCGCGGCAGATGGTCGACACGCCCTATCAGGGCGCGGTGTTCGAGAGGCTCGGCGGCCACATGCACCCGCTCAATTACACGCTGGGGCTCGCGCGCGCGGCAGTTGCCGCCGGTGTCGTCATCCATGAGAACTCGGTCGCCGTCCGGCTGGAGCGCGAGCCGTCCATCCGGGTGTTCACCGACAAGGGCTCGGTCCGCGCCAGGCATGTGGTGCTGGCCGGCGATGCGCTGCTCAAGGGATTGGAGCCGCGCGTCAACGGCCGCATCATGCCGGTCGGCAATTATATCGTCGCCACCGAGCCTCTGGGCGCGCGCAACGTCATCCCATCCAACGCCGCGGTTTCGGATACGCTGTTCGTGGTCAACTACTACCGCATGTCGGCGGACGGCCGCCTGCTGTTCGGCGGCGGCGAGCGCTACACGCCGTCACCGCCGGCCGACATTGCCGGCTTCGTGCGGCCGCATATGGAAAAGACCTTTCCGCAGCTCAAGGGCTGCCGCATCGACCATGCCTGGGGCGGTCTGGTGTCGATCACCACCTCGCGCCTGCCGCATGTCGGGCACTATGGCGAGGTCTATTTCGCGCATGGCTATTCGGGCAAGGGCGTCATCCTGTCGACGCTGTCGGGCAAGCTGCTCGCGGAAGCGATCACGGGCGATGCCTCGCGGCTCGATCTGTTCTCGACGTTGACGCCGCTGCCGTTCCCCGGCGGCACGGCGCTGCGCGGCCCGCTCTATGTGCTCGGCATGTTGTGGTACGCCATGCGCGATCGGCTGCGTCACTAGGGGTCTGCTGATATTCAGGTGAGGCCGGCCTGCAAATGGCGGTCTCCTGCGCTTCCGGTTGCTCACGTACTTTCAAGTACGTTCCGCTCCGGTTCTCTGAAACCACCATTTTCGGCTCGGCCTGACCTGAATCTCAGCAGACCCCGGGCTGGCTTTCCTGCCTCTGCCGTGGCTAATGTCGCTGCGCCGGGAACGAAATCCCGGGAAGGAAGACCGATGAATATCGAGCCGGGCCGACTGACGAAGAAGGAGCGACATGAGCTGATCCTGTCGGAGGTTCGGCGCTCAGCCTCGATCCGCATCTCGAAGCTGGCGCGCCGGATCGGCGTCGCCGGCGAGACCATCCGCCGCGATCTGATCGAGCTCGGCGAGGCCGGGCTCCTCAACCGGACCTATGGCGGCGCCACCATTTCGCTGGTGACATCGGAACCGGCGATCGCCGAACGCGGCCTCACCCTGGTAGAGGAGCGCGCGCGCATCGGGCGCGGCGCCGCCGGACTGATCGAGAAAGGCCGCATCGTGATGATCGACGGCGGGTCGACCACTTACGAGGTCGCGCGCAGCCGGTCGCAGCTCGGCCGGGACCTGACGATCATCACCAATTCCGTGGGCGTCGCCTCGGTGGCCGGCGCCAACCCCGGGTTCCGCGTCATCCTTTGCCCCGGCACCTATGACAGCCGCGAGGCCGCCGTGCTCGGCGAGGACACGGTCGAATTCGTGCGCCGCTACAATGCCGACGTCGCCATCATCGGCGCCTCGGCGCTGAACGCCGAGGGGCCAAGCGACATGATCTCGGGCGCGGCGGCGGTGAAGCGGGCGATGATGGCGCGGTCGGTCGACCATGCTGGTCGTGACCAATGACAAGTTCGGCCGCAGCGGGCTCGAACGCGTCTGCGCGCTGAGCGAGATTTCCGATGTCGTCACCGATCGCGAGCCGCCAGCCGAGCTGCGCGCCGCGATCGACGAGGCGGGCGGCGAGCTGCACGTCTTTGCCGAATAATTCTCCGGCTCCATCTCTTTGGTTCGCGCAATTCCGGACGGAAGGCTACGGCGAAGGCGCCGAGCCTAACCTCTCACACTTCTCCTAGAATTGCTTTAGGCGTCGCGATTGGTCAGCGCGATATGGCAGCAGCCGGAGCCGTGGCCGGGCGTCCAGGTGACATTGGCAAAACGCACGCCGGTCGCCTCGAACAGGCCGCGGTCGAAGGCACCGGCGATGCGGCAGAGCGTGGCGAGTTTCTCCGCGCCGACTCCGGCCTCGACCCAGGCATCCTTCAGCGGGCAGCGCTTGACCTTGAAGGCAATGTGACCAGGCCCGCGCTCGACATCGGTCGGATACATGCGGCCGCCATCGGGGCTGACGGCGAGGAACGCCTCGCCGATCGCCGGCGCATCATTGGGGCCGAAATCGGCGAAGGCCACCGCGGCGACTTCCCGGCCGCGCTTTTCGATCGTGCGGATCATGACCGCCTCGGCTTTCTCGGCACCGAGCTCGGCCGTCAGCTCGTCGAGGAAGAGACGATAGAGGTCGGCGCGGTTGCGGAAGGCGGAGTCGAGCTCGCGCGACAGTTTTTCGGCTCTGGCTGCTTCAGGATCGATCATGGTGGTTCCTGATTTTGTTGTTTGACCATGATCTTGTCCGCAAACCGGTTGCCACTTTGCGGGATCATGGTCGGTTTCTGATGAGCTTCGGCGTCGCCGCCACCAGCGCCTTGCCGATCGCCGATTGCGGGTTGGCGATGACGGCGCGGGCATCGCCGCTTTCGGCGATCCGGCCGCTATCCAGGATGACGATGCGATGCGCCACGGCGCGGATGACGCCGAGGTCATGCGAAATGAACAGATAGGCGATCCGTTCCTGACGTTGCAGGTCGAGCAGCAATTCCAGGATTTGGCCGCGCACCGAGACATCGAGCGCCGACACGGCTTCGTCGAGCACGATAAGCGACGGGTGCGTGGCGATGGCGCGGGCGATCGCCACGCGCTGGCGCTGGCCGCCGGAAATCTCGTGGATGGCGCGCGCGGCAAGGCCGGCATCAAGGCCGACGCGCTCCAGCAGCGCCGCGATGCGGCGCGGGCGCTCGGCGCGCGAGGCGATGTTGTGAATGCGCAAGGGGTCGTCCAGCACGCGCCCCACGGTGGCGTGCGGATTGAAAGCGGCGAGCGGATCCTGGAACACCATCTGGATGCGAGCGCGGCATGAGCGCAGCGCGGCGCACGACAGCGCAAGGAAGTCCGCGCCTTCGAAGTCGATGCGGCCGGTATCGGGCTCGATCAGCCGCAGCACCAGCCTGGCGATAGTGGATTTGCCGCTGCCGGACGGCCCGGCGAGCGCCAGCGTCTCTGCCGGCCCGATGTCGAAGGATACGTCGTCGACCGCGGCGAAAGGCTTGCCGCCACGATGGTAGCGCTTGGCGAGACTGGAGACCGCAAGCACGCTCATGCCGAGGCGCCTTGACGGTCAAGCAACGGCTCGGCGTCGAGGCCGAGATGGGCATCGAGCAGGGCGCGCGTATAGGCGTGGCGCGGCGCATTGACGATCTGGCGGGTCTCGCCGAGTTCGATCAGTTCGCCGTGGCGCAGCACCGCGATGCGATCGGCAAGCGCGGCCGCAAGCGCGATATCGTGGCTGATGAAGATGAGCGTCATGCCGTCCTCGGCCACCAGCCTGCGGATCAGGGCGACGATCTCGGCCTGCACGATGGTGTCGAGCGCGCTGGTCGCTTCGTCGGCGATCAACAGCATCGGTTCGGCGGCGATGGCGGCGGCGATGGCTACGCGTTGCTTTTGACCGCCGGAGAGCTGGTGCGGATAGGCGTGGAGAGCCGAGTCCGGATCGGGGAGGCGGACGCGTTCGAGGAGAATCTTGGCTCTAGTGAAGGCTTCGCGCCAAGTGAGGTGGAGATGGGTGCGGGCGACTTCGGCGATCTGCTTGCCGATCGGCATGACCGGATCGAGGCTGGACGAGGGGTCCTGGAAGACGAAGCCGATGTCGCGGCCGCCAATAAGTCGAAAATGCAGGGGCTGGCGGTCCTTCACACCCCCCTCTGGCCTGCCGGCCGTGTACGGCAGGACAGAGAGCGGTGTGACAGAACGAGGCTTTTGTAATTGGCCTGCTGACCATTCGATCGTTCCATCCACAAGGGCACCCGTCGGCAACAACCCCGCGACCGCCAGCGCCAGCGTGCTCTTGCCCGAACCGCTTTCGCCGATAATCGCCAGGCGCTCTCCCGCGAGAACATCCAGGCTGACACTCTTCAGCGCCGGCACCTCGGAACCGTCGCGGCGATAGACCACCCCTAAATCCCGGATCGAGAGCAGCGCGGTCACGACAGGCTCCTGCGCGCGGCTGCGCTTTCCACCACGCCTTCGCCGGCGAGGTAGACGCCGAGTACGGTGAGTACCAGCGCGATGCCGGGCACGACCGACAGGAAAGGCGCGGTGCGCAGCACCGTGCGACCCTCGGCGATCATGCCGCCCCAGGTGACGCGATTGGGATCGCCAAGGCCAAGGAAGGACAGCGCTGCCTCGGTAAGGATCGCGGCCGCCACGATCACCGAGGACAGCGCCAGCACCGACGGCAAGACGTTGGGCAGCACCTCGCGAAAGGCGATTTCGAGAGGGTGCATGCCGAGAACGCGCGCGCCGGCGACATAGTCGCGTTCGCGGATCGAAAGCACCTCCGCGCGCGCCACCCGCGCGGGTCCTGTCCAGGCGCCGAGCGCGATCGCGGCGACGACGACGCCGAGCGATGGCCCGACGATGCTGACGAAGGCGAGCGCGAGCAGGAAGCTCGGCACGGTCTGGAAGGCGTCGGTGATGCGCATCAGCACTTCGTCGACCAGACCACCGGCGAAACCGGCCAAAGTGCCGATGATCGAGCCGATGAGGAGAGCCGCTGCAGCCGCCGCCAGGCCGACCGCCAGCGAGGTGCGGGCGCCATGGAACAGCTCGGCCAGCACGTCGCGGCCGAGCCGGTCGGTGCCGAGCGGCAGCGACCAGTCCTGGAACGGCGGCAGCAGCGCCGGTCCGGCGATGGCCTGCGAGTCGCCGGAAAAGAGCAGCGGCGCCGCCAACGCCACGACGACGAGCAGGGCGAGGATCGAGGCGCCTGCGATCGCTTCCGGCGTGCGGAAGAAATGGCAGAGGCGGCTCATGCGCTCCCCTCGCTGGCGCCGACGCGCGGATCGAGGACAGCGTAGGCGAGATCGACCAGAAGGTTGATGACGACGACGACGACGGCGCTGACCAGGATGATACCGAGCAGCAGCGGCGTGTCGCGTCCGGCGACGGCCTCCTGCGCCAGCCGGCCAAGGCCCGGGACGGCGAAAACGCTTTCGATGACGACGCTGCCGCCCAGCATCTGCGCCGATTGCAGGCCGAGCATGGTGACCAGAGGCAGAAGCGCGTTGCGGGCGACATGGGCGAGCACGATGCGGCGTTGCCGCAGGCCCCTGGCGCGGGCGGCGAGCACGAAATCCTGCCGCCAGGCTTCCGCCATGCCGGCACGCATCATGCGCAGATAGAGCGCGAGATAGATGAAGCCGAGCGCGGATACCGGCAGCACGAGATGGGTGGCGATGTCGGCGGCCCGCGCCAGTCCGGTTTTTCCGGAGGCGATGGTCTCGATGCCGCCGACCGGCAGCCAGCGCAGGTCGACGGCAAAGATAACGATCAACACAAGGCCGAGCCAGAAGCCGGGCACCGCATAGAGCGCCAGCGAGCCGATCGACAGGAAGCGGTCGCGGAAGCTTCCGGGTCTGGCGCCGGCATAGACGCCGAGCGTCGAGCCGAGGCCGAAGGAGAGCGCGGTGGCGCTGCCCATCAGGATGAGTGTGGTCGGCAGGCGTTCGAGGATGACGTCGCGGATCGCCCGCGAGAAGGTGACGGACTGGCCGAGGTCGAGATGGAGCAGCGCCCAGAGATAGTTGGCAAGGCGCGTCAGCTCGGACTGGTCGAGGCCCCAGCGGTGACGCAGCAATTCGATCATGCCGGCGTCGCCGCCGGTCGAGACGATATAGGCGTCGACCGCGTCGCCGGGCGCGGCTTCGAGGAGGAGGAAGCTGCCGATGATGACGATGAGGAGGACGAAGACGCTGCCGACGAGGCGGCGGCGCAAGAGGCGGAGGGCGCGGGTCATGCGCGCCTCGGTGGGTTGGCAGTACCTTGGCTGGGAATGCGTCCAGGCACCCCCCCTCTGTCCTGCCGGACATCTCCCCCGCAAGGGGGGAGATTGGCTGTCGCCAACGGCTTCGCCAATTTTCGACGTTGCGGAACTGGCGGGACGGAGAAGCTGCTCATCTCCCCCTTGCGGGGGAGATGGCCGGCAGGCCAGAGGGGGGTGTGAAGGAACTCGGCCTTTGCCCAAGTTCCCATTTCGCCGCGAACTCTCATCGCGCGAGTGTGTCACGATTCCAAATAAGTGTCCGCCCAGTTCGACACCGCCCAGCGCGGGTTGTTGGCGATGTTGCCGACCGTGTCGCGCGCGACGGAGATGAAGCTCCATTCGGCGACGTTGATGAGCGGCAAATCGGCCGCAACCTTCTTCTGGAAATCCTTGTAGAGCTCCGTGCGGGTGGCGGTGTCGAGCGTCTCGGACGCCTTGGCGATAAGCGCGTCCAGCTCCGCATTCTTGTAGCCGCCCTGGTTGGAGAAGGGCACGCCGTCGGGAATGCCGCTCTGCACCAGGATGGTGGTCGAGATGGCCGGATCGCCGCGGAACACGGGCGGGCCGACGGCGAGGTCGAAGGCATGATCGGTGTAGACGGCCCTGATATGGGCGGCCGAGTCGTTGTTGACGATTTGGGCGTCGATGCCGATTGCGGCTAGCGCCTGACGAAGGTAGTCCCCGAACTGCTTCGTCTCGTTGAAGTAGGGCGCCGGCAGCAGCTTCAGCGCAAAGCGCTTGCCGTCGTCGGCGCGCTTGTAGCCGGCTTCGTCGAGAAGCGCATTGGCTTTGGCGACATCGAAAGAATAGGTCGGCACGTCGGCGGTGTAGAATTGCGGATCGTTCTTCGGCACCGGGCCGGTGGCGGTCGCGGCGTAACCGAGGAAGATCGTCTTGACGACGAAATCCTTGTCGATGGCATGGGCGATCGCCTGCCGCACTTTCAGATCGGCGAGTTCCTTGCGGCGATGGTTGATCTCGACGACGAGCTGGTAGGTCAGCCCCTCGTAACCCTTGGTGATGACCTTCAGTCCGGGCACCTTGGAAATGCGGTCGAGATCGGCGAGCGGCACGGCGGAGAAGGCGGCAAGCTGGATCTCTTCCGCCTCGAGCGCGGCTGCGGCCGAGGTGCGGTCGGGGAGCACCTGATAGACGATCTCGTCGAGATAAGGCTCGTCCTTGCCCCAATAGGCGTCGTTCCTGGTCAGCCGGTAGTACTGGCCGGCCTTGTATTCGGCGAATTTGAACGGACCGGTGCCGACCGGCGCGTTGTTGGCCGGATTGTCTTCGATCTTGCCCACTTCATAAAGGTGCTTCGGCACGACGCTCGACAGCGCCGGCAGCGCGTTGCGGATCAGCTGGAACGGCGTCGGCTTGGCGAATTTGAAGACGGCAGTCAGATCGTCGGGCGTGTCGACCGCGGCGAGATCCTTGAACACGGTGCGGCCGAGATTCTGCAGCGGCTTCCAGATCTGCAGCGCGGAGAAGGCGACGTCGGCCGAGGTGAAGGGCTTGCCGTCATGCCATTTGACGCCGTCGCGCAATTTGAATGTCACCGACAGGCCGTCGGCAGCACCCTCCCACGACAGCGCCAGGCGCGGCTGAAGCCCGTCCTTCCCGTCGAAGGAGGCTTCGGCCAGCGTCTCGACGATCTTGCTGGAGATGAAGAAAACGCCGTTGGAGGCGACGATCGCCGGGTTGAGGTTGCGCGGCTCGGAGTCGGCGGCGACGATCAGCCTGCCACCCTTCTTCGGCGTCTGCGCAAAGCCGATGGCCGGCAGCGCGGTCGAGGCCAGCAGCAGCGCCGAACCGGCCAGCAGGCCGCGGCGTGAAATCGTCAATTCGGACATCGCTCAAACTCCCCTCTTCGCCTCGCGCCAGCAAGGGCAACACTCGAATGAACGCGATTATGGCCCGTGGCAAAGGTTTCGCCAGAGACGGTTTTGGCGCATCATGGCTTGGCTTTGAAATTTCCGTCCGCTGGACCAGCCAAAAGGAGCGTCGATCTCCTGATCTGGTAGGACCAGATTGCCGGCGAAGCTGGATCGTGCTTCTGACGGCAGCCGACTTTAGCTTGAAAGTGATCGATTCTGGCTGGACCAGAGTGGCCAAATTGATGCAGATTTGGCTGACAGCCATAAATCATGACGTTCGGCGCCCTTGCGGCCGTTAAAAACAGGGAGAGGCAGATGAACATCGCTCCGGGCAAAACCGAGGTCAGCAGCGTACCGTTCGACCAGGCGCGGGTGGACCGGCTGATGGAAGAGGCCGGCATCGACGTGCTCTTCGCCACCTCCAAGCACAACACCCAATATCTGCTCGGCGGTTATAAATTTATCTTCTTCGCGGCGATGGATGCGATCGGGCACAGCCGTTATTTGCCGATCGTGCTCTACGAAAAAAGCGGGCCGGAACACGCCGCCTATATCGGCAACAAGATGGAAGGCGGCGAGCATCAGAACCATCCGTTCTGGACGCCAACTTTGCATACGGCCTGCTGGGGCACGCTGGATGCCGCCAATCTGGCGGTGGAGCATCTCAAGCAGATCGGCAAGGAAGCCGCCCGCATCGGCATCGAGCCGGCGTTCCTGCCGTCCGACGCCTATAAGTTGGTCCGCAAGGCGCTGCCGGACGCGAAGCTCATCGACGCGACCGGCATGCTGGAGAATATGCGCGCCATCAAGACCGAGGCCGAGCTCGAGAAGTTGCGCGTCGCTTCCGAGCTGATCACCGATTCCATGCTGGCGACGATCGCCTGGGCGCGCGAGGGCACGAGCAAGACCGACATTATCGAGCAGCTCAGGCGCGAGGAAACCAATCGTGGCGCGCATTTCGAATATTGCCTGCTGACGCTGGGCTCCAGCCACAACCGCGCGGCGTCCAGCCAGGCGTGGAAGAAGGGCGAGGTGATGTCGATCGATTCCGGCGGCAACTATCACGGCTATATCGGCGACCTCTGCCGCATGGGCGTGCTCGGCGAGCCGGATGCCGAGTTGGAGGATCTGCTGGCTGAGGTGGAGGCGGTGCAGCAGGCGGCCTTCTCCAAGGTCAAGGCCGGCACACTGGGCAGCGACATGATCGCGCACGCGGAAAGCGTGCTGAAGGCTTCGAAGGTCGCGGCCTATACGGATTTCTTCGCCCACGGCATGGGGCTGATCACGCATGAGGCGCCGTTCCTGATGACCAACCATCCGGTCGCCTATGAAGGCACCTATGCGGCAAAGCCGCTGGAAAGGAACATGGTGCTTTCGGTCGAGACGACCATGCTCCACCCGACCCGCGGCTTCATCAAGCTGGAGGACACGGTCGCGGTGACCGACGGCGGCTATGTGATGTTCGGCGACCGCGGGCGCGGGTGGAACAGGGGCGGGGCGGCGGCAGCTTAGCCTCGACGGCGCTCCCCCTCACCCGGATTGCCAGCCGAATTGCGAATGGCAATTCGGGCAGTCCGACCTCTCCCGAAGGGGAGAGGAGCCTGCCACCGCCAGCGCCAACCTCTTCTCCCCGCCGGGGAGAAGGTGGCCGCGAAGCGGCAGGATGAGGGGGCGCAACGCGATTACTTTCCTCCCGCCGGCAGCAGCCTGAAATCCGGCAGGTCGCGCAGCGCCAGCTCCGGGCCGGCCGGCGAATAGACGACGAAAAGCTGCATCGGCTGGTCGCCGGTGTTGAGCGTCGAGTGAAAGCGGCTTTCCGGCACGTAGATGGTGCAGCCGGGACCGACCTTGGCGACGACCGGATTGCCGTTCTCGTCCTCGACCATCTGCTCGCCATTGCCGGAGATGACGAAGATGATCTCCTCGGCGCCCGGGTGGTTGTGGCGGGTGTGACCCTTGCCCGGCGGCAGGTCGACGACGCCGGCCGAAAAGCGCTCAGCGCCGTTCACTTCCGGCGCGACGGTGAGCGACAGCTTGCCCCAGTCGAAGCCGAAGGCGCTGACATCTTTCGGGTAGACGAAAACCTTGCTCCTGTCGGCCATTGCCTTATCCCTTCCTTTTCGTTTTTATCGGAGCATCGGATTTTCCCAAAACCGGCTTCCACTTTTGGGTCCGATGCTCCAGCGTGATCGCCTTGAAATCCGCCGTCTGCCTGGCGATCGCCGCCTCGGCGGGCAGCCGTTCCATCGAGCTCGCGCCATAGAAGCCGTGCAGCCCCTCGCAGCGCTCGAGGATGTAGCGCGCGTCGTCGGGCATCGAGATCGGTCCGCCATGGCAAAGCAGGATCACGTCCTTGCGCACCGAGCGCGCGGCATCGGCTATGGCGTCGATCTCCTTCACGCAGGCGTCGAGCGTCTTCGCCGAGGTGGCGCCGATCGAGCCGCCGGTCGTCACACCCATATGGGCGACGACGATATCGGCGCCGGCTTGCGTCATTGCGCGCGCCTCGTCAGGGTTGAAGACATAGGGCGTGGTCAGCAGGTCGAGCTTGTGCGCCTCGGCGATCATGTCGACCTCGAGGCCGAAGCCCATGCCGGTCTCCTCGAAACTCTGGCGCATCGTGCCATCGAACAGGCCGACGGTCGGAAAATTCTGCACGCCGGAAAAGCCCATGGTCCTCAGCTCGGACAACAGCAGCGGCATGATGACGAACGGGTCGGTGCCGTTGACGCCGGCCAGCGCGGGTGTCTTCTTCACCACCGGCAGCACCTCATAGGCCATCTCCTTGACGATCTCGTTGGCGTTGCCATAGGCCAGCAGACCGGCGGCCGAGCCGCGTCCGGCCATGCGGTAGCGGCCGGAATTATAGATGATGATCAGGTCGATGCCGCCGGCTTCCTCAGCCTTGGCCGACAGGCCGGTGCCGGCACCGCCGCCGACGATCGGCACGCCGTCGGCGATCATCTTGCGGAACTTCTCCAGTATCGTTCTGCGCGGGATAGCAGCCATGCTTGTCGTGTCTCACTTTCTGGCGATGTCGAGAAAAGCCTCGGCCGCGGCCTTGGCGAAGGCGGGATCGTTGATGTGCAGCGGCAGGCGCGTGACGGTGCGGTCTTTCGTCGGCCTTATCGTGCGCTCGATGGCGTCGAACAGCGTCGCATCGGCCTCCTTGTCGAAGAAGGGCCCGCCTTCGATATCGAGCGCCGAAACGCCCTTTTCCGGGATCAGGAAACGGACCGGGCCGTCGCATCGGGCGAGGCGGCCGCCGATCCATTCGCCGATCCGGCGGCATTCCTCGGCGGTGGTGCGCATCAGCGTGACATTGGGATTGTGCTCGTAGAACAATCGTCCGCGATAGCGTTCGGGGATCGTCGGCGGCGCCCAGAAGTTCACCATGTCGAGCGCGCCGACCGAGCCGACATAGGGCAGTTTCGTGCGGACGATCGCGCCGAAGCGATCCTCGGTCGCCGGCAGCACGCCGCCGAACAGGAAATCGCAGATCTCGGTCGTGGTGATGTCGAGAACGCCGGCCAGCAGACCGCTGTCGGCGAGCTTCTCCATCGAGCGGCCGCCGGTGCCGGTGGCGTGGAAAGCCATGCAGTCATAGTCGGCGCGTAAGCGCTCGACGATGGCGGTCACGCAGGGCGTGGTGACGCCGAACATGGTGAGCCCCAGCGCCGGCTTGCCGGCGTCGGCCGCGGCCGGCTTCGCCGCCATGCCGGCGATGGCCTGGGCGGCATTGTGCAGCACCGTGCGGGAAAGCCTGTTCAGCCCCGCCATATCGGTGACCGACGGCATCATGATGATGTCGGAAACGTCGATGTAAGGCGCGGTGTCGCCGGAGGCCAGCGTCGAGACCATGAGCTTCGGCAGGCCGAGCGGCAGGGCGCGCATGCCGGCGGTGACGATCGAGGTGCCGCCGCCACCGCCGATGCCGATGACGCCGGCGATATCATTGCGCGACTGGATGAAATTGGCGAAGGCGGCGGCCATGCCGGCAACGGCGGCGCCGCGATCGTCGGTGCCGAGAACAGCGCCGGCTCCCTTGGCATGATGCGCGGCGACCTCGCCGGCGGAGATGTCGACCGGGACGGTCGCGCCGCGCGTGCCGATATCGACACGGACGACCGTGCCGCCGGCAGCAGTGACGGCATCGGCCAGGAAGGCGAGTTCCTCACCTTTGGTGTCGGCGGTGCCGACCACATAGATGCGCTTCATCCGCGGTCCCCGTCGTCCGGCATGGTCGGCTTTGCCGCCCGCCGCTTCTGCCTGGCCCTCCCGGCGGACCATTGCAATTTTTTGAGACGCGCGTATCGTATTGACATGGATGTCTCACGTCAACAAGCCGCTTCTGATGATGCCGAGCAGGCGCCGACAGCCGAGAAGGGGCCTCGCGCACGGACTAGGCGGCTGATGCTGGAGACGGCGACGCGCCTGATGCAGTCCGGTGTGACGCCGTCCGTCAGCGAGGTCGCCGAGGCGGCGGAAGTGTCGCGCGCCACCGCCTACCGCTATTTCC
Source organism: Mesorhizobium sp. SOD10 (assembly GCA_000824805.1). Classification (GTDB taxonomy): domain Bacteria; phylum Pseudomonadota; class Alphaproteobacteria; order Rhizobiales; family Rhizobiaceae; genus Mesorhizobium. The sequence continues at coordinate 79,876 of CCNA01000056.1, read as the reverse complement.
CGAGCCAGGCCGCGCTGGTGGCGGCGGTCGTCGACGAGGGGCTCGGACCGATCCTCACCTGGAAGTCGAAATCGAACGATCCGGAGCGGCGCGTCGCGGAGCTGTTCGCCAGCGCCATGCCGCGCATCGAAGCCTTCGAAGCGACGTTCAAGGCGGCGCTCAAGCTTTCGCTCGACCAGTGGGCGCAGCGGCAGGCCGGCACGCTGGGCACCGAGCCGGCCTTCACACGCGGCCATCGCGTCGATCTGCTGAAGGACGCGATCTCGCCACTCAAGGGCAAACTGAAGCCGCGCCAGTTCACGCGTCTCGCCCAGGCGCTGTCGTTGATATTCGGCGTCGAAGTGCTGATCGTGCTGAAGGACATATGGGGGTTGGACAGCCGTGACATGATGTCGGTCGCCGATTGGGCGGCAGGGGCGCTGGTACGCGCGGCGGTAGCTGAATCGGGAGCGAAAGCGCCTGGCGTTTCGGTCTCGCCTCAGCGGGGAAACCCTAAATCTGGTTCGACCAGATCGAGGAGTCATCTGCGAATGGTAACGGTGGTGCATCGCGGAAGGCAAGGCCTTCACATATCAAGGAGTAGGGAAAATAAGATAAAACAGAGAGATATCGCTACGAACGACTTGTCGGACGGCTTTCGACCCTACAAGAAAGAGCTTGACGTCCCTCTTGAATTGGTAATACCAGATCAGGACGCATAAAGTGGATTGAAAGTCCAGGCTGCGATCCATTTTTCCGGCAGGGCGAGGAGGCCCAAAACCGGAAAGTGCCATCACGGGAGGAACTGCCAGGGCCGACCACGCTTCCGGCCCGCATGATACGGTAGAAGGCGCACAAGGGAGGAAAACCATGCGCAAGATAGTGACCAGCGTGATTGCTGGTATCGGGCTGGCGCTTGCCTGCGGGACATCCGTCCGCGCGCAGGACAAGGAACTCACCATCTTCTGGGCGGAATGGGATCCGGCGAACTATCTGCAGGAACTCGTCAATGACTACACGGCCGAGACCGGCGTCAAGGTAACGGTACAGACCACGCCGTGGCCGGATTTCCAGACCAAGGCCTTCACCGAATTCAACGCACATGGCGACGCTTACGACATGGTGGTTGGCGACTCGCAATGGCTCGGCGCCGGCTCGACGCAGGGCCACTATGTCGACCTGACCGACTTCTTCAACCAGCACAAGCTCGGCGATGTGATGGCTCCCGCGACCATCAAATATTATGCCGAGTATCCCGGCGGTTCCGGCAAGTACTGGGCGATCCCGCTCGAAGGCGACGCGATCGGCTGGTCCTACCGCAAGGACTGGTTCGAGGACCCGAAGGAGAAGGAAGCCTTCAAGGCGAAATACGGCTACGATCTCGACGTGCCGAAGACCTATGCGCAACTGCGCGACATCGCCGAGTTCTTCCACCGTCCCGACCAGAAGCGCTACGGCGTCGCCATCTATACCGACAATTCCTATGATGCGATGGCGATGGGCGTCGAAAGCGCGATCTTCAGCTATGGCGGCGATCTCGGCGACTACGCGACCTACAAGGTCGACGGCATTACCAATTCGAAGGAGGCTGTAGCCGGCCTCGAAATGTACAAGGAGCTCTACAAGTTCACGCCTCCCGGCTGGGGCAAGACCTTCTTCGTCGAAGACAACCAGGCCATCACCGGCGGCCTTGCGGCCATGAGCATGAACTTCTTCGCCTTCTTCCCGCCGCTGGTGAACAAGGCTACCAATCCCTACGCCGACGTGACCGGCTTCTTCGCAAATCCAGCCGGCCCCGACGGCAAGCGCTTCGCCGCTCTCGGCGGCCAGGGCATCTCCGTCATCTCGTACTCGAAGAACAAGGACGAGGCGATGAAGTTCCTGGAGTGGTTCATCAAGGACGAGACGCAGAAGAAGTGGGCCGAGCTCGGCGGCTACACCTGCAGCCAGGCCGTGCTGAAGTCGGAAGCGTTCCAGAATGCCACGCCCTACAACAAGGCGTTCTACGACACGATGTTCATGGTCAAGGACTTCTGGGCGACGCCTGAATATGCCGAAGTCCTCGATCAGCTGAACCAGAACATCTATCCGTTCGTGGTCGGCGGCAAGGGCACCGCCCAGGAAGCGCTCGACAAGACCGCCGCCGACTGGAAGGCGACTTTCACCAAATACAATCGCTACAAGTAAGCATCGCAGTCAGAATGCCGGAGGAGGGTTTCCCCTCCGGCATTTCTGTTTCCAGGGAGAACGACCGTTGGCTTCGGTAGCCCTCACACATCTTGATCCTGCGTCCAGGGCCGCCGCGCGCGGCTGGTCGGATCTGACCATCCGCAACATGTTCATCATCCCGACGCTGGCTTTTCTGATCGTCTTCAACATTTTTCCGCTGATCTATTCGCTCGGCTATTCCTTCACCAACTTTGCTGCCAACCGCAGCGAGCCCTGGCAGTTCGTCGGCTTGCAGAATTATCGCGAGCTGCTCAGCGACGACCACATCTGGTCGAACTTCGTCATCACGGCGAAATACGTGATCGTTTCGGTGGCCGGACAGATGATCGTGGGCTTCGGCCTCGCGCTTCTGCTCAATCGCAGCTTTCCGATGAAGGGCCTCATCACGACCTTGCTGCTGTTGCCAATGATGATGTCGGCGGCGGTCGTCGGCCTGTTCTGGCAGCTGCTCTACAGCCCCTCCTGGGGACCCATCAACTACGTCTTCGGCCTCGGCGACTTCGCCTGGCTCTCCAATCCCGACAGCGCCCTCTACGCGGTCGCGATCACCGATATCTGGATGTGGTCGCCCTTCGTGATGCTCTTGTCGCTGGCCGGCCTGTCTGCCGTGCCGCAGCATCTCTATGAAGCCGCCGCGATCGACCGCGCCGGCTGGTGGTACACCTTCACCCGCATCACGCTGCCGCTGGTCTCGCCGATCCTGCTCATCGCGCTGATCTTCCGCACCATGGAAGCTTTCAAGACATTCGACATCGCCTACACGATGACGACCCAGCCGACTGCCGAGCTCATCGCGATCCGGCTCTACAAGCAGGCGTTCCAGCAGTGGGACACCGGCAAGTCCTGCGCGCTGGCCTACATCGTGCTGATCATGGTGCTGGCCATCACCAATCTCTACGTGAAGTATCTCAACAAGGTGAAGGAGCGCTGACAGATGGCCGCCGTCCGCACTTCTTCCGAGGTCGCCTTCAACCGCATCGCCATCGCCGCGGTGCTGATAGCCACGCTGATTTTCCTGGCGCCGATCTATTGGATCGCCTCGACGGCGTTCAAGCCGAAGGAACTCGCCGTCAGCGTGCCGCCCACCGTCCTCTTCGAACCCGAGGTGACGCCATTCGTCCGGCTCTTCACCAAGCGCGTGCAGATGCAAAAGACAGTCGACCCGCAAGCCTACGAAGCCGCGCCCTGGTGGGAAAAGCGCATTTATGATGGCGGCGAGCGGGTGCTGAAGGTCGGCAAGGACGTGCAGCTATCCCAATATCCCGACCGGTTCATGAACAGCCTGATCGTGGCCGTCATCAGCACGGTGCTCGCCGTCGGGATGGGAACCTTCACCGCCTACGGCTTCTCGCGCTTCAAGATCGCCGGCGAGGCGGATCTTCTCTTCTTCATCCTGTCGACACGCATGCTGCCGCCGGTCGTGGTCGCGATCCCGATGTTCCTGATGTACCGGGCGGTCGGCCTCAATGACTCGCATATCGGGCTGATCATCCTCTATGTCGCCTTCAACCTGTCCTTCTCGGTCTGGTTGATGAAGGGCTTCATGGACGAGATCCCGAAAGAGTATGAGGAGGCGGCACTCGTCGACGGCTACACGCGCATGCAGGCCTTCTTCAAGATCGTGCTGCCGGAAGCCGCGACCGGCATCGCCGCCACTGCCGTGTTCTGCTTCATCACCGCCTGGAACGAGTATGCCTTCGCGCTGATCATGACCAACCGGCGCGCCCAGACGGCACCGCCGTTCATCCCTAGCCAGATCGGCTCGGGCCTGCCGGACTGGACGACGATCGCGGCGGGTACCTTCCTGTTCCTGCTGCCGGTCGCGATCTTCACCTTTCTGCTGCGCAACCACCTGCTTCGCGGCGTGACTTTCGGAGCGATTCGCAAATGAGCTTTCGCGCGGTCAACGAGAAGTACCTTTTGCCGGCGTCGCAGATCCTCATGGTGCTCGGCATTGTCGCGCTCTGCCAACCGTGGAGCCTTAGCCTGCATTCCTATGGCGTAACGATCATCCTGATCGGGCTGATCGGCTTCAACATCACGTCCAAAATTGCGCCGGAGCAGAGTGAGGAGACCGGCGCCGCGATGCATGAGGGAGCCCGGCAGTGACGCAGATCGAACTTCGCGGCATCGAGAAATTCTTCGGCGCCGTCCAGGTCATCCACAACCTCAACCTCGCCATCGCCGACAACGAATTCATCGTGCTGCTTGGACAGTCGGGCTGCGGCAAGACGACGACCCTGCGCGCCATAGCCGGGCTGGAGACGATCGACCAAGGCGACATACTGATCGACGGCAAGGCCGTGCAGCACCTCAGGGCGGCCGATCGAGACATCGCCATGGTGTTCCAGTCCTTCTCGCTCTATCCGCACATGACGGTTTTCGAGAACATCGCCTTTCCGCTGCGCGCCACACGTATGAGCAGCGGCGAGGTCGACAAGTCGGTGCGCGAGATCGCGCGGGTCCTGCGCATCACCGACCTCCTCGACAAGAAGCCGTCGGCGCTCTCGGGCGGCGACATGCAGCGGGTGGCGATCGGCCGCGCGCTGGTGCGACGGCCGAAGGCGATGCTGATGGACGAGCCGATCGGTGCGCTGGACGCCAAACTGCGCGAGGAAATGCGGGCCGAGATAAAGCGGCTGCACATCAAGCAGGGCTCGACCACGATCTACGTCACTCACGACCAGATCGAGGCGATGAGCCTCGCCGACCGTATCGTCATCATGCATGAAGGCTTTATCCAGCAGGTCGGCACGCCTGACGAGGTCTACTCGCATCCGGCCAACCTGTTCGTGGCCCAATTCGTCGGCAGCCCGGTGATGAACGTCGCCGAGGCCAGCGTCGCCGATGAGGCCGGCGCCGCGAGCGTCACGCTCGGCGGCGCGCCCAAAGGTTTCGAATTTCCGCGCGCGCTGCTGTCCAAGCTCAACGGCCACGCCACCAATGGCGGCCTCACGCTCGGCATCCGTCCGGAAGGAGTTCTCGTTCGGCACGATGCCGCGCCCGGCTACATGCCGGTCGAGGCGCAGATCATCGAGCCGCTGGGATCCTTCGACATTGTCGACCTCAAGGTCGGCTCCAAGATGCTGCGGGCCCGCACCAAGGCCGGCTACGTTTCCGGTCCGGGCGAGAAGGTCCATGCCCGCCTCGATCCAGAGCAGGCGCATTTCTTCGACACGGCAAGCGGCAAGTCGCTGGGAGTAAGGCTGTAATGGCCCATATCGAACTGAAGAACATCACCAAGAAGTTCGGCAGTCATACTGCCCTGACCGGCCTCAACCTGGAGATCGCCGACGGCGAGTTCTTCGTGCTGCTTGGCGAGACCGGCGCCGGCAAGACGACGACGCTGCGCCTGATCGCGGGGCTGGAGAAGCCGAACGAGGGCCAGGTCTTCATCGACGGCGTCGACGTCGCTGACTGGGGCGCGGCCGAGCGCGACGTGGCGCTGGTGCTGCAGCAATATTCGCTCTATCCGCGCTACACGGTGCGGCAGAACCTCGAATTTCCGCTGAAGCCGAAAATCCGCCGGCTGCCGGAGGCCGAGATCAAGGACCGCGTCGCGCGCGCCGCCCGCACGCTCAGGATTGAGCATCTTCTGGATCGCAAGACCGACCGGCTTTCCGGTGGCGAGATGCAGCGCGTCTCGATCGGCCGGGCCATCGTGCGCAAGCCGCGCGTGTTCCTGATGGACGAGCCGCTGTCGGCGCTCGACGCCAAGCTGCGCGAGGCGCTGCGCACCGAATTGAAGAACCTGCAGATGCAGCTCGGCGCCACGTTCCTGTTCGTCACGCATGATCAGATCGAGGCCATGTCGATGGGCGACAAAGTCGGCGTGCTCAACCATGGCCGCATCGTCCAGACCGGCACGCCGCACGAGATCTACAACAATCCGCGCGACACCTATGTAGCGAGCTTCGTCGGTTCGCCGCCGATGAACCTCATCGACGGCAGGCTGGTCAACGACCGCGCTGTGATGGCGCCGGTGAATTTCGAACTGCCACTTGGGGCCAAGACTTTTGGCGGGGGCAGGACGAGCGGCGCGACCGACGGTCGCCCGCTCGTCTTCGGCATCCGTCCGGAGGACGTCTATCTGGAGAGCGGCGCGCCGGTCGAGGCACGCGTTCACGATGTCGAGAACCACGGCGTGGAGAAGATCCTGACGCTGAGGGTCGGCGACACGATGCTGCGGGCGACCGTGCCGGCTAGGACCGATGTTGCGATCGAACAGCCGGTGCGCTTTGCCTGGAACCCGGACAAGGTGGTGATGTTCGACAAGGGCAGCGGCGTCAGCCTGCGGCACGCCGGATAGCGGCCCGGCTGGCCGCAGCCTATTTCGGCAGATAGGTCTCGTAAGGCGTGTCGTTGATCAGCAGGATCACGCATTCGGTGTCCGAGAGACAGGCATCGTCATGCATCTCGTCGGCCTTCTGGGTCCAGTAGGAGCCCGGCGGCAACTCGACCTTGGTGGCTTCGCCGCCTTGCATCTGCCAGTGCGCCCAGAGACCTTTGATGACCACGGCGCGGTAATCGGCGGTGTGGGCGTGGACCGGCGCGCGCCAATTGCCGGGAACCTTCAGCAGCGTGCCGGCAGGCCCTTTCGCCCGCTCTCCCCATAGCGGGCCAAGACGCTGTGGCTGGCCCGGCGCCTCGACGGCATAAGGGATCTTGTCGGCCGGCAAGTAACTGTCTTCGAGCGCGAAAGCCCGGCTCGGCAGAATGGCGAGCGCGGCAAGCGCAAGCGGTGCGAGATGATTCGGCATGGCGGTTTCCTCCGCCAACCAGATTAGGCGGCCTCGGTCGGCGGGGAATGGCGCGTCGTCCAAAAGATTTGGCAATTCCTCCAGCGGCTGCCTGCCGGATGTCAGGATTGCTCCTCCGCGCCGGCATTGCGGAAATGGCTCGGCGCCATGCCCATCACCCGCTTGAAGGCGCGGCTGAAGGAGGCCTCCGAATCGTAGCCCAATCGCGAGGCGGTGACCGAAACCCGCATGCCGTCGCGGGCAAGCCATTGCCGCGCCTGATGCATGCGCACGCGCAGCACATATTTAGCCGGCGTCTCGCCGACCACGGTGGCGAAGCGCTGCGCGAAGGCGGAGCGCGAGGCGCCCATCATCCTGGCCAGCGCTTCGACCGTCCAGTCGCGCTCCGGCTGCAGATGGATGGCGGCAAGGACCTTGCCGACATCCGGGTTGCGCACGGCGGCGATCCATCCGGTGGCATCGCCGCAACCATTCTCCACCCAGGAGCGGATGATGGTGGCGGCGAGCACGTCGGCCAGGCGTGCGAGGATGCCGCCGGAACCGACGCGATCCATCGTCACCTCGCCGGCCATCGCGTCGAGCAGATGCTGGATGCCGGGCGCATTCGCCATCAGCTTATGCGCCTGCATGAGGTCAGGCATCATCTCGAGCAGTGGATGCGAGCCATCGAGATTGAAATGCATGCTGCCGCAAAACAGCAAGGTCTTGCAGCCGTCGCAGCCGTTCGAGACGTCGTAGATGTTCTCGCACACAGGCTCGATGGTGTAGCGGCCGATCGGCACCGGCGGCACGCCGGGCGCGCTCGCCAGCACATGCTCGTCGCCGCGCGGAATCAGCAGCGCGTCACCCACCGAGAGCTGGGTCCATTCCTTCGCCGGGGTGAAAAGCCAGCAGCCCTGCTGCCCGATGAAATGGAAGCGCGCGGCCTTCTGTGCCGGGAAGGAAACGGCCCAGGGCTCGCCCAGCACGCAGCGGCCGTAGTCGACGCCGTCCAGGCGCAATCCGCGCAGCATGTCGGTGAGCGGGTCGCCCGAGGTCTCTAAAGCGGATTTGGACGAATTGTAATTCATTTCTGTGTTTCTAGCATGGAAACTCCAGACAGTCACTCCCTATGTTGCAGCGCAGTCCAAATGTTGCGCTGCAACTCACCGGAGATTTGCCATGACCGAGCCCGCCACAGGCGCCATTGACGCCGCTGTCCTCGACAGAACCGAACCTGAGGAACGAAGTGAGCCTGCATGGGGCGCGGTGGTCTCGCTGGCGCTCGGTGTTTTCGGCCTCGTGACCGCCGAATTCCTGCCCGCCAGCCTGTTGACTCGACTGGCGCAGGACCTCGGCGTCAGCGAAGGTGCCGCCGGACAAGCGGTGACGGCGACGGCGGTCGTCGGCGCGATCGCCGCGCCGACCATGGCGATCGTGACCAAGCGGCTCGACCGCCGGCTTGTGATGTGGATGCTATCCGTCCTTCTGATCGTCTCCAATCTCGTCGCCGCCTTCGCCTCCTCGCTTACCATGCTGCTACTTGCCCGCGTCGTGCTCGGCGTCGCGCTGGGCGGCTTCTGGTCGATGTCGGCGGCCATGGCGCTCAGGCTGGTGCCGATGCGGCTGATGCCGCGCGCCATGTCGATCATCCTGACCGGTGTCTCGGTCGCCACCGTGACGGCGGCTCCGGTCGGCGCCTATGTCGGCGACATCTGGGGCTGGCGCACGGCCTTCATGATCGCGGCGGTCGTCGGCGCGCTGGCGCTTCTGGTGCAGCTCGCCACGCTTCCCAGCCTGCCGCCGACGGCCGTGGCGAGCTTCCGCACGCTGATCGAGGTGCTGAAGCGCCCGATGATCCGCATCACCCTGCTGGTGGTGCTGCTGGTCGCGTCCGGGCAGTTCGCCGGCTTCACCTATGTGCGGCCGTTCCTGGAGACGGTGCCGGCGATGCCGATCGAGACCATCTCGCTGGTGCTGCTCGCCTATGGCGTTGGCGGCTTCTTCGGCAATTTCGCCGGCGCGTTCCTGGCCGAACGCAATCTGAAGCTGGCCGTCGGCCTGGCGCCGCTGCTGATCGCCTTGTCGGCGGCGGGGCTGCTCGTGTTCGGCGCCTCGCCAATCACGGCGGCGATTGCCGTCACCACCTGGGGCTTCGCCTTCGGCGCCGTGCCGGTCGGCCTGCAGACCTGGCTGGTGCGCGCCGCGCCCGACCAGGCCGAGAGCGCCGGGGGCCTGATGGTCGCGACTTTCCAGGTGGCGATCGCGCTCGGCGCCATCGTCGGCGGCCTGCTGGTCGATCATGCCGGTGTTGCGAGCGCCTTTGCCTATGGCGGCGCGGCGACCTTGCTCGCAGCGCTTGTGGCCTTCGTGATGGGGCCGAAGCAGGCCGCCGAGTAGGCAAGCCCGGCCGTTCTCTCAAGCTTCGGCCCGGTGGCTCTCATGAGCGCCAGGCCGATATTGTCGTGATGGCCGATACGAAGCGCGTCAGGCTATGCTCGACATAGGCGGGGAGCTCCATGTCGTCGGGATCGAAGCTCCACCACAGCAGAGAACCCTGCCAGTGAGCTGCCATCAGCAGGCCGATATCGTCCGGCACGCCGCGGACGCCGGCGAAACAATCGGAAAGCATCCTGCCGAGCGCCGCCTTCCAGGCTGCGCCGCGCGCCCTGAGCATTGGATCGCGCAGATCCTCGCGCAGGATGAGCAGGCCTTCGGCATAGGAGTCGATGTCGCCATAGCCGCTCGAGAGAGCGACCAGCAGCTTCACGGCGCCGGCAGGGGTCTTGGGGACCGATGCTGCCGCTTCCTGCGTTTTCCGGTCGAGACCATCCCAGGCATAGAGCAGCGTGCGCTGCTTCAGCAGCGTCTTGTTCTTGAAGCGCTGCACCAGCGTCGAGCCTGAAAGGCCGCAGGCCCGCGCCAGTCTTTCGAAGGTCAGCGCTTCCGGACCCTCGGCATGCATCAGCCGGTAGGCGGCTTCCAGCACCCGCTCGTCGGACTGGGTTTTTGGCCGGGTCATCTTGACTCTCTTTTATAAACGAATGATCATTTATAAATGGGAGGCGCGACAAACGCTAGTTCCTCATTTGTGCGCAGTTCAAGTTCGGAGGGTCCAATGACGCTTCAAGGGAAAGTCGCGCTTGTTGCCGGCGCAACGCGCGGCGCGGGCCGCGGAATTGCGGTCGAACTGGGCGCGGCCGTCGCCACCGTCTATGTCAGCGGCCGCACGACCCGCACCCGGCAGTCGGATTATCAGCGCCCCGAAACCATTGAAGAGACAGCGGAGTTGGTCACCGCGCAGGGCGGCAAGGGCATTGCCGTTCGGGTCGACCATCTGGTCGCCGAAGAGGTTCAGGAGCTTGTCGCACGTATCCGCCGGGAGCAGGGCCGTCTCGATATACTGGTCAACGACCTGTGGGGCGGTGAAAAACTCTTCGAATGGAACAAGTCCGTCTGGGAACACAATCTGGAGAACGGCCTGCGGCTGCTGCGGCTCGGGATCGATACGCATCTGATCACCGCGCATCACGCGTTGCCGCTGATGATCGAGCATCCGGGCGGGTTGCTTGTCGAAGTCACTGACGGCACGGCCGAATACAATGCCGGGCACTACCGGCTGTCGCCCTTCTACGATCTCGCCAAGGTGGCGGTGAACCGCATGGCGTGGGCGCATGCCAAGGACCTCGAAAGGCATGGCGCGACATCCGTCTCGCTGACGCCGGGCTGGCTGCGCTCGGAGATGATGCTGGAGGCATTCGGCGTGCGGGAAGAGAACTGGCGCGACGCGACAGCCAATGTGCCGCATTTCGTCATATCCGAGACGCCGCGCTTCGTCGGCCGCGCGGTCGTGGCGCTCGCCTCGGATCCTCAGCGCTCGCGCTGGAACGGCCAGTCGCTTTCCAGCGGCGGGCTGGCGCAGATCTACGGCTTTACCGATCTCGACGGATCGCGCCCGGACGCCTGGCGGTATGTCCCGGAAGTTCAGGATGCCGGCAAGCCGGCCGATGCGACCGGTTACCGATAGAGCAATTCCAGGAAAGGTGCGTAGCGTTTTTCCGTCCGAACTGCGTAAAGACAAAAGCGTCAGGCCGAGCGGCCGTCGAACTCGAACACTTCGATGCCCGCGATGTCGACATCTTCCAGGCAGTTGATGTTGATGTAGGCTGTGCGCCCGCTGCCTTCGCTTACGTCCTCGGCAAACGGATGCATGCCGCAGGTCCGGCAGAAGCGATGCGCGATGTGAGCTTTGCCGAAGGTGTAGCGGCCGAGATCGTCGCCCCAGGCGACCAGATTGAGCCTTTCGTGCGGCACGGCCCATAACAGGGCACCCTTGCGCCGGCAGATCGAGCAGTTGCAGCGCACCACGCCGCCGATCTCGCCCTTGACCTCGAACGCCACTTTGCCGCAGTGGCAGCTGCCTTTGTACAGCATCAGCATCTTCCCATCGCTGGCAGGGTGCAAGGGCACGCTTGCCGGTTTATCTCTTGCGCCGGCCCAACATCTGGCCGTGCCTAAAGACGTTGCAACTTTGCAAGGCCCGACATCGAAAATGCAATCCATCCGCGACCGTCTCGAAAATATCCTGTCACGTCTTGCCAATCGCGCGGCCGATGAGAAGGTCTATACCAAGCTCTATGCCGCGGCAGCGCGCGTAGCCGCCGACGCGTCCGACGACCGCCGCAAGGCCGGTGTGAGCCTAGGCCCGCTCGATGGGCGCATCGTCTCGATCAAGGACCTCTTCGATGTCGCCGGCGAGCCGACGACGGCCGGGTCGCTGATCCGCGCCGGCGCCGCACCCGCCGCGCGGGACGCGGTGATCGTGCAAAGGCTGCGCCAGGCCGGCGCCGTCATCCTCGGCAAGACCAACATGACCGAGTTCGCCTTCACCGCCATCGGCGACAATCTGCATTACGGCACGCCGGGCAACGCCGCCGACGCCGGCCTGATCCCGGGCGGCTCGTCATCGGGAGCGGGCGTTGCGGTCGGCGAGGGCACGAGCGACATCTCGATCGGATCGGACACCGGCGGCTCGGTGCGCATCCCCGCCTCGCTCAACGGCGTCGTCGGCTTCAAGCCGACGGCGCGGCGTGTGCCTTTGGCCGGCGCCTTTCCGCTGTCGATGACGCTGGATTCGATCGGCCCGCTTGCCCGCAGCGTTGCCGATTGCGCCATTGCCGACGCGATCATGGCCGGAGAAGAGCCGGCGGCCCTTAGGCCGGTCCCGCTCGCCGGCTTGCGCATCGGCATTCCGCGCGGCGTGCTTTTCGGCGAAACGCAAGGGGAGGTCACCGGAGCTTTCGAGGTCTGCATCGACAGGATGGGGCAGGCCGGCGCCCGCGCTCACGATTTGTCCATCGACGATCTCATCGCCGAGATGCGGGCTGCAACCAAACGCGGCACGATCGCGTCGATGGAAGGCGCCGAAGTGCATGCCGATTGGCTGGCGAACGGGGCCTCGATGCCGGTCGATCCGCATGTCACCGGGCCATTGTCGCGCGCGCTCACCGTTCCCGCCTCGACCTATATCCGCACGATCCGCCGCCGCGGCGAGTTGGTGGCTGCCATGGCGGAACGGCTGGAGGCGGTCGATCTCCTGGCTCTGCCGACCGGGCCGATGGTCGCGCCGTCCGTTGCCGCCGTGGCCGGCGACGAAGCGCTGCGCGACAGGACGGAAGGGCTGCTTTTGCGCAATACCCAAGTGGCCAACCAGTTCGATCTCTGCGCCATCTCGCTGCCGATGCCGGGCACGAAACTGCCGACTGGGCTAATGCTGGTGGGCAAGCACGGGGATGATCGCCGGCTTCTGTCCATCGCGGCGGCCGTTGAGGCTTTGCTTGCAGGTTGAATGCGCCCGCGAGGCGCGAGCCTTAGCGCGCCGAGCAGTGAGCGCGCTCGCTGTCCCTTGCCGCGCGCTCCATACCGGTCGCGATCAGCGTCGGCAGGCTGTACTGCTTGCCGTTGAAGGTATGCGGCCGGTTTGCGATCGTGCCTGTGACGACGACCTTGCCGGCATAGAGCTTATCCGGGAGATCGAGCGCCTTGTCCTGCTGCGGCAGGCCGTCAACGTCGATCCACACACCTTTGACGATCTTGCCGGTGGCGAGGTCGAGCGCGCTGTTCGAAGGGCACGGTGCCATCACGCAGCGTAGGCCGTTGTCGCAGGGCACATAGCTGCCTTGATCCGCTCGAGCGCCCGTTGCGGTGACGCAGATGCCGGCTATCGGAACCAGGATTTCCGCGAGGTGCTTGACCATGACGGTGAAGGTCGGCGCCAAATCGGCGAAAATTGAGGCGCGGACTTCAGCTGGCCGGAAAGCGCCGCCGATAGTGCTCGACGACTTCCGGATTGCGCAGATTGACCGGCAGCTTGCCGGCGAGCACCAGCAGCGCCTCGCCGGCGGCGCCGACGCCCATGCGCATCATCGATTCCTCTGTGATGCCGGCCATATGCGGGGTGATAATGACATTGTCGAAGCCGAAATAGGGATGGTTGGGCGGCAGCGGCTGGGTGGAAAAGACGTCCAGCGCGGCGCCGCCGATACGGCCCTGCTGCAGCGCTTCGATCAGCGCCTCGTCGTCCACCACCGGGCCGCGCGAGACATTGATCAGCAGCGCATTGGGCTTCATGCGGGCGATGCGCTCGCGGCTGATCAGGCCGCGCGTTTCCTGTGTCAGCGGGCAGCAGAGCACGATAATGTCGCTCTGCTCGACCAGCGCGTCGATCGACAGGAAGCCGACACGCTCGGGCGCCGGGCGCAGGCTGCGCGTCGTCGCCACGACATTGAGGTCGAAGCCGTGCGCGGCGATATGGCCGACGGCCTGGCCGACGGCGCCGAGGCCGACGATGCCGATGGTCTTGCCGGCCAGCTCGCTGGTCGAATTGGCATGCTCGCGCCCGGCAAGCCAGCCCTTGGCGCGCAGGTCGCGGTCCATCACGCGGAAGCGCCGCAACAGGGCAAGGGCGGTGAACATCACATGCTCGGCGACCGAGCGGGCGTTGACGGCAGGCACGTTCGCGACCAGCACGCCGGCGGCGGTCGCGGCCTCGACCGGGATCATGTCCAGCCCGGCGCCGTGGCGGATCGCGGCGCGCAGATTGACCGCGCCGGCAAACAGCTCCGGCGGCAGCGGCGCGCGCACGATGACGATGTCGGCGTCGCGGGCCTCATCGGTCAGCGTCTTGGGATCGAGGGCGGAAGCGATCGCAAGCCGCCCGGCACCGGCCAGCATGGCCGTGGCGCGCGGATGCAGCGGGTGCGTCGAGAGTATCTTGCGCACCGACCTCAAGCCTTCTCGAGCGCCGGGCTTTTCGTTTCAATCCCGCGGCCTTCGATGATCCCCTTCCAGTAGCTCTCGGCGCCCTGCAGATGGGCATTCATCAAGGCCTGTGCGAGATTGCCGTCGCGGCGCAGCAGCGCTTCGTAAATCTGGATGTGCTCGGCATGCGAGCGCACGCTGCGTTCGGGGTCGTTGAAATAGATCGGCAGGCGCTGCTCGCCCATGAGATAATAGACGCTGCAGATGTTGTGGAAGACGCTGTTCTTGGTCGCGCGCACGATCTCGAGGTGGAACTCGCGGTCCTCCTTGGCGAGGCCTTCGCCGGCGGCGATGCGTTCTTCCGAGGCCTTCAGGATCTCGCGCAGGCGCTCGAAGTTCTCCTCTGTGGCGCGCGAGCAGGCAAGCTCGGCCGCCTTGATCTCGTGGATCTTGCGCAATTCGACGGTTTCGTAGATCTGCACCGGATCGAGCGGCAGGCCCGCGCGGGCGAAAAGCGCCAACGCTTCCACGCTCGCCTGCTTGGTGTCGATATAGATGCCGGATTTGGCGCGCCGCTCGACGATGCGCATGGCTTCGAGGATGGCGAGCGCCTCGCGGATCTGGCCGCGGCTGACGCCGAAATGTTCCGCCAACTCGCGTTCCGACGGCGTGCGGCCGGACTCCTTGTCCGAGTTGGAGAAGAGATAGGCGGCAAGTTCCGCGAGAAGGTTCTTTTCTTTCATCGTCAAATACGTTGCGCGTGCGCCTCCAGGAATCGCTCGGAGATGGTGAATCCCAAACCGGGCTTTTCAGGGATCGCTATCATACCGTCCTTCGCTTCGACAGTCTCCTCGACCAGGTCGTGGATCATCGGATTGGCGCCGAGCGAATATTCGATGATGAAGCTGGCGGGCGAGGCGGCACACACATGCAACCCGGCAAAGAAGCAGGGCGCGCCGGCCCATAGATGCGGTGCGAAGCGCAGGTTGAAGGCGCTGGCGATGGTGCCGATCTTCATCGCCTCGCTAATGCCGCCGCAAAATGCCGGATCCGGCTGGAAGATGTCGGCGGATTTCTGCATCGCCAGGTCGCGGAAGGCGTAGCGCGTCGCCTCGCTCTCGCCGGTGGCGATTGGGGTCGAGCCGGAGGCGCGCACCTCGGCCATGCCCGGCTTGTCGTCGGCGATCACCGGTTCCTCGAACCAGGCAAGGTCGAGATCGGCAGTGAGCTTGATGAAGCGCTTGGCCTCGGCGACGGTATAGGTGCCGTGCGCGTCGACCATCAGATCGACGTCGGGGCCGATCGCCTTTCGCGCGGCGCGCACGCGCGCGGCCGAAATATGCGGGGCGCCGTCCATGGCGCCGACGCGCATCTTCAGCGCCTTGAAGCCACCCTTGGCGATGTAGGATTTCAACTGCTCGCCGATCGCGTCGGCGGGGGCCCAGCCGCCCGAGGCATAGGCCTGCATGCGCTCGACCTTGCGGCCGCCGAGCAGCCGCCACACCGGCTTTCCGAGCGCCTTGCCGAGGATGTCCCAGAGCGCGATATCGACGGCGCTGATCGCCGCCACGCTCATGCCGCGCCGCGCCAGCTGCGGCATGGCATGGCCGGCATGCGCCGCCGTCTCGTGCCGAACGCCGTTATAGAGCATCTCCCAGATGATGCCGATGTCGGCCGGGTCGCGGCCGATGAGTTGCGGCGCGATCTCGTGGTTCAGCATGTGGACCAGCGCACCGTAGCTGCCGGCGCTGCCGGCGGCGTTCTTGCCCTCACCCCAGCCGACCAGGCCGTCATCGGTCTCTATGCGCAGAATGGCGGCGTCGAACGTCGTCACCTGACCGAAATCGCTGCGATGCTGCTTCGCGACTTCGATCGGGATACGAACCCACCAGGCCTGGACGCTTTTGATGCGCATGTTTTTCCTTCGGGCCTTTCCGCCCGCCGGGCGGAAGGGACAGGTTTCAGTCGGAAGTCACTTGATCAGTGGCAGCAGCGTTTCAGCGGTGATGCGCATCTGGTCGGTGTAGAACTTTTCCGTGAGCAAGCTGGAGCCGTGGTCCTGGATGAACTTGAGCTGCTCGGGCGAGATGTCGACCGGATTGCGCTCGACCATCTCCGGATAGGGCGCGGCCGGCGTGCGGTCGACGGGTGCGACGAATTCGTTCGTCAGCGCGCCGTCATAGCCGATCTCCTTCAGCGTGCCGACGATCTTCGGCCAGTCGATCTGGCCAAGGCCGGCGGCGAAGCGGTTGTTGTCGGCGACATGGAAGTCGAACAGGCGCTTCCCGACCTGACGGATCGCGTCATAGACGTTAAATTCCTCCATGTGGATGTGGTAGGCGTCGAGGCAGACGCCGCATTCAGGGCTCACCGCATCGGCGAGCGCCAGCGCCTGGGCGCCGCGGTTGAAGAGGTAGGTCTCGAAGCGATTGAGCGGCTCGACGGCGATCCTGACGCCGACCTTCTTGGCATGGGTGAAGCATTCGCGCGTGGCGTCGACCACCCAACCCCATTCCTCCGCCTCGGTGCCGTCCGGCACGACCTTGCCGACGGTCGCGGGCACCAGCGTGATGATCTCGCCGTCGAGCTCGCTCACCATGGTGAGCACGTCCTTGACATATTGGACTGAACGCTCACGCTGGCCCTGGTCCTTAGCGGCGAGGTTGCGTTCGCCCAGCATCAGCGTCACCGAGCCCCAGCAGCGAATGCCGTGCTCCTTCAGAAGCGCGCGCGTCTCGTTGGTCTTGTATTGCTCGGGCTCGCCGGAAATCTCGATCGATTCGTAGCCGAACTTCTTGATGCGCTTTAGCGTCACTTCGAGCGGCTCCGCCCGCATCCAATTGTGCGTCGAAAGATGCATGGTCTATCCTTCCCAGAATTCGCCTGTCACATTTTTACCCGCGACGCCTCCGACAGAGGTGGCCGCACGTTTCCTCCCCAAGGCGTTGCCAGCATTTTCCTCGAAACTGGTTCGACCAATTGGGCCTGCCATGACCTCTACAGCAAATTTTCATGCGCGGCAAGAAGTGGGCATGGGAAGCTCAGCATGTCGGTCAATTTCATGATTTAACGAGGTAATTTTGCTTTTTTGACTAGCGGTCTCCCCCTCCTTCGAGGTTTTCGGGCGCTTGACCGAATTACGGGATTTGGTAATACCAGAATGACATGGCGTTCAGATGCCGATAGGACCACCAAACAGGCTGGCCCTTGCTCCAATCGACGCTATGCTTGGTTCGCGAAAACAAAGAGGGAGGATGCCGATGCCGACGACGATGAAGGGTCCCGGCCTGTTTCTGGCGCAGTTCGCGGGTGACGCCGCGCCGTTCAATTCGCTGGCTTCGATAACCAAGTGGGCGGCAGGGCTCGGCTATAAGGGCGTGCAGATCCCGACCTGGGACGGACGCCTCTTTGATCTGAAGAAAGCTGCGTCGTCGAAGGCCTATTGCGACGAGGTGAAAGGCATTTGCGCTGACGCCGGCGTCGAGATCACTGAATTGTCGACGCATCTGCAGGGCCAACTGGTGGCGGTGCATCCCGCCTATGACGCGCAGATGGATGGCTTCGCGCCGCCATCGGTGCACAACAATCCCAAGGCACGGCAGGAATGGGCCGTCGAACAGATGAAGTTCGGCGCCAAGGCATCGCGCAATCTGGGGCTGAACGCTTCAGTCTCGTTCACCGGCTCGTTGGCCTTCCCTTACCTCTATCCCTTCCCGCAGCGGCCGGCCGGACTGATCGAGGAAGCCTTCGACGAACTCGGCAAGCGCTGGAGACCGATCCTCGATGTCTATGAGGACAATGGCGTCGACGTCGGCTACGAGATACATCCTTCCGAAGACGTGTTCGACGGCGCGACCTTCGAGATGTTTTTAGACGCGGTCGGCGGGCACAAGCGCTGCAACATCAACTACGATCCGTCGCATTTCCTGCTGCAGCAGCTCGACTATCTCGAGTTCATCGACATCTATCACGAGCGCATCAAGGCGTTCCACGTGAAGGACGCCGAGTTCAACCCGACCGGGCGGCAAGGCGTCTATTCCGGCTACCAGGGCTGGGTGAACCGGGCGGGCCGCTTCCGTTCGCTGGGCGACGGGCAGGTGGATTTCGGCGGCATCTTCTCCAAGCTCACCCAGTACAATTACGATTCCTGGGCGGTGCTGGAATGGGAGTGCTGCCTGAAGCATCCCGAGGACGGCGCGGCCGAGGGCGCGCCTTTCATCCAGCACCACATCATCCGGGTGACGGAGAAGGCCTTCGACGATTTCGCCGCCGGCACAACCGACAAGAAGCTGTTGCGGGCGATGATGGGGATTTGACACTTGCGTTCCCTCCCCCTTGAGGGGAGGGTCGATCCGCGCGCCGGATCGGGGGGGCGCCGGGCGTAGAGCTCGGCACCTACCGAGCCCACCCGGCCCTGCGGGACACCCTCGCCTCAAGGGGGAGGGGTATCTCAGACAATGGAGGGACAAAAATGGTCGGCGCATCGAAGTCGGAAGCGGGAGGCGGCCCGATCCGCTATGGCATGGTTGGCGGCGGGCAGGGCGCCTTCATCGGCGCGGTGCACCGCATCGCGGCGCGTATGGACAATGACTTCGTGCTGGTGGCCGGTGCGCTGTCGTCGGACCCGGCACGGGCAAAGGCTTCCGCCGCCGAGCTCGGGCTAGATCCGGAGCGCAGCTACAGCTCCTATGCCGAGATGGCCAAGGCTGAAGCCAAGCGTCCCGACGGCATCGAGGCGGTGGCGATCGTCACGCCCAACAATGTGCATGTCCCGGCGGCGAAAGCCTTCCTCGAGGCCGGCATCCATGTCATCTGTGACAAGCCGCTGGCAACCTCGCTGGCGGAAGCCAAGAAGCTCGCGGCGCTTGTCGAGAAGACCGGCAAGGTGTTCGTGCTCACCCACAATTACACGGCCTATCCGATGATCAGGCAGGCACGCGAGATGGTGGCCAAAGGCATGCTTGGCGACATCCGCATCGTGCAGTCGGAATATCCGCAGGATTGGCTGACCGAGGACCTTGCTGCTACCGGCCAGAAGCAGGCCTCATGGCGCTCCGACCCCAAGCAGGCGGGCGCCGGCGGCGCGCTGGGCGACATCGGTACGCATGCCTATAATCTTGCCCGCTTCGTGTCGGGACTGGAGCTGGATTCCTTGTCGGCCGATCTCGACGCGTTCGTGCCGGGACGCCAGCTCGACGACAATGTCAATGTCATGCTGCGCTTCAAGCCGGTCGGCGACAAGCATCCGGCCAAGGGCATGATCTGGGCGAGCCAGGTGGCGCCAGGCCATGAGAACGGGCTGAAGCTGCGCATCTACGGCTCCAAGGGCGGGCTGGAGTGGGTCCAGGCCGATCCGAACTATCTCTGGTACACGCCCTTCAGCCAACCGAAGCAGCTTCTGACGCGGGCAGGCGCCGGCGCGATGCCGGTGGCCGCGCGCGTCAGCCGCGTGCCGTCCGGCCATCCGGAGGGCTATCTCGAAGGTTTCGCCAACATCTACCAGGAGGCCGCCCGCGCCATCCGCGCGGCGCGCAGGAAGGGCGGCAAGCCGGCCAAGGATGTGGTCTTCCCGACGATCGCGGATGGCGTCGAAGGCATGGCCTTTATCGAGGCCTGCGTGAAGTCGTCGAGGAAGAACGGGGCGTGGACGAAGCTCTAGGACGGCTGCGTCATCCAAGGGAGTCCCTCACCCGGATTGCCAGCCGAATTGCGAAGAGCAATTCGGGGCAATCCGACCTCTCCCCAAGGGGAGAGGAGACAAGCAACGCCGGCGCCGACCTCTTCTCCCACCGGGGAGAAGAGGGCCGCGAAGCGGCCGGATGAGGGGGAGTGCGGCGTAGCCGACGGAGGAGTTGGCCCGCCGTCAGAGGGAGGGGGTGTTGATGAAAATCGGCATGTGCATGTTCTTGTGGACCACCAGCGTCTCGAAGAAGCACGAGGCGCTGCTGAAGGACATCAAGGAGACCGGCTTCGATGGCGTCGAGATACCGGTCTTTGTCGGGGCGCCTGACGACTACAAAAAGCTCGGCGAAATGCTCGACCGCATCGGCCTGGAGCGCACCGCGGTCTCGGCCATGGGCGATCCGGCGATGAACCTGATCTCGCCGGATGGCGCCACGCGCAAAGCCGGCATCGATTACATGAAATGGGCGATCGACTGCAGCGCTGCCCTTGGCGCCAACACACTCAGCGGGCCGCTGCATTCGACGCTCGGCGCCTTTTCCGGCAGCGGGCCGACTTCCGCGGAGAAGAAGCGCTCGGTCGCCTCGCAGCGCGCCATCGGCGACCATGCCGGCAAGAAGGGCGTCACCATCGGGCTGGAAGCGCTCAACCGCTTCGAATGCTATCTGGTCAACACCATGGCCGACCTGTCAGAGCATATCGACGCGATCGGCCGGCCGCACATCAGGGGGATGTACGACACTTTCCATGCCAATATCGAGGAGGCAGATCCGATCGGCGCCTACACGCGCAACCGGAGGAACATCGTTCATATCCATATTTCGGAGAACGACCGCGGCGTGCCGGGGCGCGGCAATATTCCGTGGAAAGAGACTTTTTCTGCCATCCGAAAGAGCGGTTATGACGACTGGCTGACCATCGAGTCGTTCGGACGCTCGCTGAAGGATCTGGCGGCGGCGACGAAGGTTTGGCGCGATTTCGCGGAGAGCCCGGAGGCGGTTTATCGGGACGGGTATCGGCATATCAGGGATGGGTGGAAGAAGGCGGCTTAGGGTGCACCGATCGGGCGATAGTGGCGCCTGTTCCATTTGCGTTTGAAGCGATTGCCAGGTGGTTCCCCCACTCCGTCTCGGCTTCGCCGAGCCACCTCTCCCCCCTCCGGAGGGAGAGGGAAGGGAGCCCGGCGCCGGGAGAGGCCTTCGAGGACAGGCGCAGCTCCGACAGTCTGGCGCCTTTCCTCTACCCCGTCGATCGGGGGAGAGGTGTCGAGCGCAGCTCGACGGAGTGGGGGTCGACCTTGGCGCGGCACTATACGATACCCACGCTTTTGCGCCACAAGGCTACCCCCGCTCAGCCTGCAGCCGATTGTAATCGTGCAGCGTGCGGCTCAGCCTTCGGCGCAGGAAGTTCGAGATGTTGTCGAAGATGAAGACAACGAGCAGCGTCAAAAGCACCATGTAGAAGACGTTGGCCCAGTTCGAATTGGTGCGCATCGCTTCCCACAATTTCAGGCCGATGCCGCCGGCGCCGACGGCACCGATGATGGTCGCGCCGCGGGTGTTCGATTCCCACTGGTAGAGCGTCTGGCTGATGAAGACCGGCACCACTTCCGGCAGCACGCCGTAGCGCTGCACCAAAATGCCGTTGGCGCCGGTCGACAGCACGCCTTCGCGTGGCTTATCGTCGATGTTCTCCAGCGCCTCGGAATAGGTTTTGCCCAATGTGCCGATTTCGGTGAAGAAGATCGCGGCGCTGCCGGCCAGCGGTCCGGGGCCGAAGGCGCGGGTGAAGAACAGCGCCCAGATCAGCATGTCGACCGAGCGCATGAAGTCGAAGAAGCGTTTCAGCACCTGGCTCAGCACGCCGCTCGGCGTGATGTTGCGGGCGGCGAAGAAGGCAAGCGGGAAGGCGACGATGCCGCCGAGCAGCGTGCCGAGGAACGCCATGACGATGGTCTGCAGCAGCTTCGTCCAGACGTCGCCATGCTGCCACTGCGCATTGTTCCAGATGTTGTCGGCCGCCAGAGCGAGGTTGGACGTGCCGGGCCGGAGCTCAGGCCCGGAGACGATCAGCGAGATGACCTCGCCGGCCGGTTTGCCGAAAAAGGGCGAGCGCGTGTCGAAGACGAAATTCGCCCAGCCGAGGAAGCGCTTGCGCACTTTGACGCGGTCGACCGTGACCCGCACCTCGCCGACAAAGCCCATCTTGGCGACGATCTCGTCGTCATGGACGGTCACCCAGTCGGGCACTGGGCCCGTGACCACCGGCTTGCCGCCGGTCAGCGATATGGGCACGGTTTCGCCATTTGCCGTGATCGTCGCCCTGGTCTTGTCGAAGGTGACGGATTTGGCGCTACCGTCGATCTGGACGGTGTAAGTGCCGTCGGGGTTCTTGATCACCCAATCGGGATCGGGGTTTTCGCCAAGCGCCGAGAAGCGCGGATATTTCGGCGTGATCTCGGGCTGGTCGAGCCGGAATTCCGGCTGGAGGTCGTAGCTGATCCATTGCGATAGGAAGAGCGGCAGGCGCTCCCAATGCGACTCTCGCAGCACCTGCGGCAGGCTGAAGAACCACAAGGCATAGGCAAGATAGAGCGCTGTGCCCGCGATCAGCAGCAGCGGCCAAAAGCGCTTGTAGGCCGGCCGCCGGAATATCTGCGGGTGGCGGTGCTCGATCGCGCTTAGTTCGTCGGCGGTCATGGCAGCCATATCACGCGCTCATCAGGAAAGCCTGCTCGCCTACGAGCTTGCGGCGCAGCCAGGCGGAGAACTGGTCGACGAGGAAGATGGTGATGAAGAGCAGGAGCACCAACGCCAGCGTCTTGGCGCCGAAGCCGCGCGAAATGGCGAGCTTCAGTTCCTCGCCGATGCCGCCGCCGCCGACTGCGCCCATGATGGTCGAGATGCGCACGTTGATCTCGATCCGGAGCAGCGTGTAGGACATGAAATTGGGCAACACCTGCGGCAGGTCGGCGAAGCGCACGCGCTCGAACCAGTTGGCGCCGACGGCGCGCAGGCCCTCCTCGGGGCGCATGTCGATATTCTCGTTGATCTCGTAGAACAGCTTGCCCAGCGCGCCGATCGAATGCAGGCCGATGGCGATGATGGCTGCCACGGGGCCGATCGAGACGATGGCCGCGAACAGGCCTGCAATCACGATCTCTGGAAAGGCGCGCAGCAGTTCCATGAAGCGCTTGACGATGAGACGCAGGATCGGGCTCGGCGTCAGGTTGCGCGCGGCGATGAAGGAGAAGGGAACGGCGAAGACGAAGCCGATGAAGGTCGAGACCAGCGCCACGTTCACCGTGGTCAGCATCAACTCGAAATATTCGGGGATGTAGAAGCCGCCCCAGATATAGACGCGGCCGAGCGGGAAATTGAACTCCTGCGTGCCCTTGTCGTTGGGCGAAGCGATGTCAAACAGCGCCCGCCAGACGTCGTTCCAGTCCTTCGGAATCAGCCAGCTCAGGAAATCGAGGATGTGCGGCAGCCGGTCGAAGAAGTGGCCGGCATTGGCCTCGTCGGCGAACCACATGGTCGCGCCCATGGCGACAAGCAGCAGGGCGACGCCAAGCGCGGTGTAGAAGCGGCGCAGCGAGGTCTGGCGCCGCCAGGCATCGGCCTGCTGGCGGGTCGCGTCGGAATGGATCGTTGTCGAAAGGGTCATGATTGTGAATGCAAAAAGGGCGGCGTTTTGCAGCGCCGCCCTTTTCCTGATGCCTCAACCGCCGATAGCGGCTTTGCGGGCTTCAATGATGACGTTGTAGAAGTCCGGCTTCACCGGGACGTAGCCGGTGAAGTCGCCACCCTCGACGCCTTCGAAGCAGGCCTTGTCCTTGGCCGGCAGGGCGGTGAAGAAAGCGGCGAGCTTGGCGGTCATGTCGTCGCCGAGCGCGGTGCGCACGACCAGCGGGCCATTCGGGATCAGGCCCGAGCGCCACACTTCGACGAAGTCGTTCGGGTCGACGGCGCCCTTGGCGACTTCCTTGTGGAAGGTGCCGGAGGTGTAGCCGTTCTTGAAGTCGCCGATGCCGGAAGAATCGTCCACCGCCACGTCGACCTTGCCGTCGCGGACGGCCAGGATGTTGTTCTCGTGGCCGCCGTTGAACTGGGTCGAGGCGAAGTAGGTCTCGTTGGAAGCGCCGGTGTCCTTCGGAATCTGGGTCAGCGGGATCAGATAGCCCGAGGTCGAATCCGGATCGGCGTAGCCAAGCTTCTTGCCCTTGGCCGACTTGATGTCGGTGATGCCGGAAGACTTCAGCGCCAGGCCGATGGAATAATAGCCGGTGGAGCCGTCGGTCTGCTTGGTGGTGAGGATAGGCGTGACGGCCTTCGGATCCTTGAGATAGACGCTGGCGTAGCCGGACGCGCCGAGCTCGGCGAAGTCGAGCGTGCCTCCGAGCAGGCCCTGGATCACGCCGTCATAGTCGGCGGCCGGGAACAGCGACACCTTCTCGAAGCCGAATTCGGCCTTCAGGTGATCGGCGAGGCACTGGTAGTTGCGCAGGCGGTCGGTCTCGTTCTCGCCGCCGAGGATGCCGACGCGGAATTCCTTGATGTCGGCGGCGTGCGCGGCGCTTGCAGCCATGGCGAGCAGCGAAACCGCCCCAAAAACCATTTTCCTGAACATTTTGATCTCTCTCCTGTTGTTCCGGCTGCGCGCCGGCGGCGTTCTGATTTTTTCAAGTCTTGCCGTTGACGCTGGCGGGCGATCCGGGTTGCTCGGCTGAAATCCACGATTGCCCGGACCGCTGGGGTCGGGCGGCGGAGTCAATAGCCAGGGAAGGCTGGTTCGAGCGGTCCGGCGGATGCGATGATCTTCGGCTTGATGGTCACGCTGGTCGACGTGATGGCCTCGGAGATCTCGGCGCCGCTGGCATCGGCGCCATAAACGGTGCGCACGGCGTCGCGATCGAGGTCTTCCGGGGCGCCGTCGAAGACGACCTTGCCGGCAGCCATGCCGATGATGCGGTTGCAATAGGCGCGCGCGGTGTCCAGCGTGTGCAGATTGGTGACGACGGTGATGCCTTCGCGCAGATTGATGTCGCGCAGCGAATCCATCACCACCTTGGCGTTGAGCGGATCGAGCGAGGCGATCGGCTCGTCGGCCAGAAGCACCTTCGGCTGCTGCATCATGGCGCGGGCGATCGCGACGCGCTGCTGCTGGCCGCCGGAGAGCGTGCCGGCCGGCTGCAGTGCGGTGCGGGCGATGTCGAGGCGCTCGAGCGCGGCCACCGCCTCGGCGCATTCGGTGCGCGTGAACATGCCGAGCAGATTGGACATCGTGGAGCGATGGTTGAGGCGGCCGAGCAGGACGTTGGTCAAAACGTCGAGACGCGGCACGAGGTTGAACTGCTGGAAGATCATGGCGCAGTCGCGCTGCCAGCGGCGCAGCGGCGAGCCCTGCAGGCTGGAGACCTCGGCGCCGTCAAAAAAAATCGACCCTTGGCTCGGATCGATGAGGCGATTGATCATGCGCAGCAATGTCGACTTGCCGGCGCCGGAGCGGCCAATGACGCCGACCATCTGACCGCGCGGGATCGAGACGTTGATGTCGCTGACAGCGGTGTTCTTGCCAAATCGTCGGGTTACGCCGCGGATTTCCAGCGTGGCCGATGATGCCGACATACCAAAGCTCCAGTCCGTCGCGGTTTTGCAGGTCTGTTAACTTCGCTAGCGCAGGCCGATGAAGCTGGGGTGTCGGATTGATGTCAGTTTTGTTACGAGTCACAGGCTTGGAGATTCAACCAAGCACCAGCAATTCCTCGAAATGCTTCATGTCCTTGAAGCTGCAGAAGGCCGGCGGCCTGAGCTCGACCACCGGGGCTTTCCGCTCGAGGAAGGACAGGCTCTCGTCGAACAGATCCTGCCAGGCGGAGGCACGCTCGTCGGCGAGACGACGGAGCTGGTAGGCGAAGGTGATGTGGAAGACATAGCTGTCGTGCTCCGGGTGGCGATAGCCGAACGGCACTGAAAGGGCATCGCGCCACGTTTTCAGGATCCGGCGGTCTTCCTCGGTGGCGCCAGCGACGGTGAGGCCGGTCGGCACAACTTCGACAATCTTGACCTTGAAGGGGCCGTGTCCCTCGAAGCCTTGCAGGCGATCGAGATAGAGGCGGGTCATGGCGTCGATACCGGCATCGAGCTGCACGTCGGCGGGCCAGTAGGGAAGGCGGCGGCGATATTCGATGATGCCCTGGAAGAGCGTCATATGCAGGCTGGAGATCGGCGTGAAGGCGAGCCGATCGGCATCCGGCATGGCGAGCATGCGCTCGCGCACGCTGATGATCGCCGCTTGGGAAGCCGAGCCCTCGACCAGATGGCAGACGACCGTGTTGCCCGGTTCGAGCAGGAAGTTGCCCGACGCGTCGTAACGGGTGCCGAGATGCATGGGTGGCGCTGGATTGGTGCCTTCGAAAAATCCGGCGAGCGAAGGTTTGATTGTGTCGAGCATGGCGATCTCCTTGCAGGAAAACGCCTCCTGTCCGAGTCATGTGTCAGCGGTGTGAATGGTGAAGAAGGCTTCCCTAGCGAGATCTTGTTACCCGCCATTCATTATTCACCAAAATCAGCCACCATATTTTTCCAAAAACGCCTCGGCCTCCAATTCGCGGAAATCATCGAGCGCGGCGCGCAGGCTCGCATGGTCCCAATCCCACGACGCAAGCGCCTGGTAGCGCTCGGCGGTGCGGCGGTCGAAGCGCTCGCGGATCGGTTTCGCCGGCACGCCGCCGACGATGGTGTAGGGCGCGACGTCCTTCGTCACCACCGCGCCCGCGCCGACGGCCGCGCCGTCGCCGACGGTCACGCCGGGCAGCACGGTCGAACCGTGGCCGAGCCAGGTGTCGTGACCGATGATGACGCGCTTGGCGCGGCGCTCAGCGAAGAATGCGCTTTCATGCTCGGCGTCGTCCCAATAGTCGGAGGCGCGATAGGTGAAGTGGTGCAGTGTCGGCCGCCAGGTCGGGTGGTTGGTGGCGTTGAGGCGCACGCTTGCCGCGATGTTGGAGAACTTGCCGATGGTTGCGCACCAGACGACGCAGTCCTGCATCATGTAGGAATAGTCGCCCAGCTCGCATTCGGCGACGCGGCTGCGCTCGGCGATCTCGGTCCAGCGGCCGAGCGTCGAGTTTTCGACCTGCGCCGTCGGATGGATCAGCGGCGTCTCCGAAAGCTTCTTCATGCGGCGATCTTTCCGGCGGCAAAGGCGGTGACGTCGATGACGCGATCGGCGACAGCCTCACGCACATCGAGATCGTGGAAGATGCCGAGCAGGGCGACGCCCGCCGCCTTCTTGGCGGCGATGAGCTCGACCACGACATCGCGGTTCTTCGCGTCGAGCGAAGCGGTCGGCTCGTCGAGCAAAAGGATCGGATGCTCGGTGATGAAGCCGCGCGCGATGTTGACGCGCTGCTGCTCGCCGCCCGAGAAGGTCGCGGGCGGCAAGGCCCAGAGTTTTTCCGGCAGGTTGAGCTGCGCAAGCAAGGAGCGAGCCTTCGCCCGCGCAATCTCGCGATCCTCGCCGCGCTCGACCAGCGGCTCGGCGACGACGTCGAGCGCGGGAACACGCGGCACGGTGCGCAGGAACTGGCTGACATAGCCGATAGTATGGCGTCGCACGGCAAGCACGGTGCGCGGGCTGGCGGAAGCGAGGTCGATCAACCCGCCGCCATGCTGGACGATGATCTGGCCTTCATCGACGGCATAGTTGCCGTAGAGCATCTTGAGGATCGAGCTTTTTCCGGCGCCAGACGGACCGCCGAGCACGGCGCATTCGCCGGCGCGGATCGAGAAGGAAACACCCGTCACCACCGGCAGCGTGACGCCGTCGCGCAGATGCATGGTGAAGCTTTTGGCGACATCGGAAACGACAAGCGGCGTGGCCATCATCAGAGTCCTTTGTTGTGCCGCATGGTCTGGTCCGAAAACCGGCTTCCACTTTTCGGGACCATGCGGCTAGACCTGCAAAATCGAAGAAACGAGAAGCTGCGTATAAGGCGCGCGCGGATCGTCGAGCACCCGGTCGGTGAGGCCGCTTTCGACGACGCGGCCGTCCTTCATCACCATCATGCGCTGCGACAGAAGCCGCGCCACGGCGAGGTCGTGGGTGACGACGATCGCGGCGAGGCCGAGATCGGTGACCAGGCCGCGCAGCAGGTCGAGCAGGCGCGCCTGGACCGAGACGTCGAGGCCGCCGGTGGGCTCGTCCATGAAGACGAGCCGCGGTCCCGTCACCAGGTTGCGGGCGATCTGCAGGCGCTGGCGCATGCCGCCGGAAAACGCGCGCGGCTCGTCGTCGATGCGGTCCTCGTCGATCTCGACGCGCGAGAGCCAGTCGACGGCGGTGGCGCGGATCCTGCCATAATGGCGGTCGCCGACCGCCATCAGCCGCTCGCCGACATTGGCGCCGGCCGATACCGTCATGCGCAACCCGTCCGCCGGATTCTGGTGGACGAAGCCCCAGTCGGTGCGCATCAGGAAGCGGCGCTCGGCCTCGCTCATGCGGTAGAGTTCGCGCCATAGACCGTCACGCATGCGGTAGCTCGCGGTGCCGGAGGAAGGTAGCAGCCTGGTCGACAGGCAGTTGAGCAGCGTCGTCTTGCCGGAGCCGGACTCGCCGACAACCGCCAGGACCTCGCCCGGCCAGAGGTCGAAGGTGACGTTCTCGCAGCCGACGCGCGAGCCGTAGAATTTGGACAGCGCGGAAACGCGCAGCAGCGGTTCGTCGGTCATTCGGCCGGCTCCATTTTTTCAGAAGCAGAATGGGTCTCGGGGGCAAGGTGGCCGTGATGTCCATCGGCGCGCCGCTTCTCGCAGTGGTCGGTGTCCGAGCACACGAACATGTGGCCGCCATGGTCGTCGAGGATGACCTCGTCGAGATAGACATTCTCGGCGCCGCACAGCGCGCAGGGTTGGTCGAAGGTCTGCACCTCGAAGGGATGGTCTTCGAAATCGAGGCTGACGACGTCGGTGAAAGGCGGCACCGCATAGATGCGCTTCTCGCGGCCGGCGCCGAACAATTGCAAAGCCGGCGAACGATGCATCTTCGGATTGTCGAATTTCGGCGTCGGCGAGGGGTCCATCACATAGCGGCCCTCGACCTTGACCGGATAAGCATAGGTGGTGGCGATGCGGCCGTGCCTGGCGATGTCCTCGTAGAGCTTCACATGCATCAGGCCATATTCCTCCAGCGCATGCATCTTGCGCGTTTCGGTCTCGCGCGGCTCTAGGAAACGCAGCGGCTCGGGGATCGGCACCTGGAAGACCAGCACCTGTCCCGCGCTCAGCGGCTGCTCCGGGATGCGGTGGCGCGTCTGGATGATCGAAGCCTTCGCTGTTTCGGTCGTGACGGCGACCTTTGCGACCTTTTTGAAGAAGGCGCGGATCGAGACGGCGTTGGTCGTGTCGTCGGCGCCTTGGTCGATGACCTTCAGCACATCGTCCGGACCGATGATCGAGGCGGTGACCTGCACGCCGCCGGTGCCCCAGCCATAAGGCATCGGCATCTCGCGCGAGGCGAAAGGCACCTGGTAGCCGGGAATGGCGATGCCCTTCAAAATGGCGCGGCGGATCATCCGCTTGGTCTGCTCGTCGAGATAGGCGAAGTTGTAGGTAGCGATGTCGGTCGATTGCGCGTTCATTCCGCGGCCTCCCTTTTCTCTTCGGCCTTCTCCTCGTTTTCCCGGGCCTCGTATTCGGCGCGCATGCGGCGTACCAGGCCGAGCTCGGCCTGGAAGTCGACATAGTGCGGCAGCTTCAGATGCTCGACGAAGCCGGTCGCCTGGACATTGTCGGAGTGCGAGATGACGAATTCTTCATCCTGCGCGGCGGCGACGACATCCTCGCCAAGCTCGCTCGCACGCAGCGCCCGATCGCACAGCGCCATGGCCATCGCCTTGCGCTCGCTCTGGCCGAAGACCAGGCCATAGCCGCGGGTGAATTGCGGCGGCGCCTTGGCCGAACCCTTGAACTGGTTGACCATCTGGCATTCGGTGACGCGGATCGAGCCGAGCGGCACGGCAAAGGGCAGTTCAGGCACGTCCAGCTCCAGCTCGACCTCGCCGATGCGCACCTCGCCGACGAAGGGATGATTGCGGGCGTAGCCGCGTTGCGTGGAATAGCCGAGCGCCAGCAGGAAACCTTCGTCGCCGCGCGACAGCGCCTGCAGGCGGATGTCGCGTGCCATCGGGAACTGCAGCGGCTCGCGCGTGATGTCGCCAGGCACATGGTCAAGCGGCATGTCGCCGTCGGCCTCGATCAGACCTTCATGGGCAAGGATCGCGGAAACGCGCGGCATGGCCTCCGGCTCGGCCGGGCGCTGCGCCGGCGTCTCGACCTCGGCGCCGGCGGCAAGCTCCGGATCGAGCAGGCGGTGCGTGTAGTCGAAGGTCGGGCCGAGCACCTGCCCGCCGGGCAGGTCCTTGTAGGTTGCCGAAACACGACGCTCAATCTGCATCGCGCCGGTGTCGACCGGATTGGTGTAGCCGAAGCGCGGCAGCGTTGTGCGGTAGGCGCGCACCAGGAAGATCGCCTCGATCATGTCGCCGCGCGCCTGGACGACGGCCAGAGCCGCAAGCTCGCGATCATACAGCGAGCCCTCGCTCATCACGCGGTCGACGCCGAGCGCCAGCTGCTCGACGATCTGGTCGAGGCGCAGCGCCGGCACCGAGCGGTCGCCGCGGCGGCGATCGGCAAGCAGGCGGTGCGCATTGGCAATGGCGGCCTCGCCGCCTTTCACCGCGACATACATGTCACGCCTCCATCGTCTTGATGCGGGTGGTGCGCGGCAGGCAGGAAAGGCTGCCTGGCGCCGCCAGGATGATGTCGACGCCGCGCGGGAAACGCTGGTTGTTCTGCTTCCACTGCTCGACGAAATGCCGCGGCATCCCTGGAGGCGCGATCATCGACGTGTTTTCGATCCCCGGACCTTCGAGCAGCAGCGACGGGCCAGAGGCAAGGTCGTCGACCAGGAGGATCAGCGTCGTCGAGCGATCGGGATATTCCTGCGTACCTTGCGCAAAACCGTCGAGCGCGGCCATCTCCTTCGGATTGGCGATCAGGGCGAAATGCGCGTCGGCCGGCGTGTTGGCCAAAGGCGCGCCGGTGTGGAAGCCAAGCCAGGCCTTGACCGAGGTTTCCGCCTGCAGCGGCGGATCGAGCCAGACCGGCGTGTCGTTGTCGCAGAGCGAGAGCGCCACGGCGCCGGCCGTCGCCGATAGCGACGCCGGCGGGCGGGCGAGTGGCGGCAGGTTCTGGATGGTGCCTGGGCGCGCCATCGCGTCCATGATGGCGCGGAACACGGCCTGGGCATTGAACACCGGTTCGGCAAAGCCGCCGTCGATCGATTGCGTGGCGATATCCATCAGTCCTCTCCGCGCACCATGGTGAAGAAATCCACTTTCGTGGCCGCCGTCTCGATACGCCGGGTCTCGCGCGCCGCGTCGAGCGCCGCGCGCAAGGGCGCCGCGAGCTTCGTCTCGACCGTTTCGCGGTGCGTCGGGTCCTGCCACAGCGCGTCGGCGATCGCCGCGAGCCTGGCCTTGCCCTTGTCGCGGCCGAGCGCATAGGAATGGCCGACCCGGCCCGAGGGCAGCCGCACCGTGGCGCGGGTGACGGTCGCCTCGCCGACATTGAAGGGCGCGCCGCCGCCGCCGATCCGTCCGCGCACCGTCACCAGTCCGGTTTCGGGGCCGCGCAAAAGCTCGGCCTCGGAGGGCAGGCCCGACTCGTTCCACAGGCGGGCGATCTCATCGGCTTCGGCGTGCGCCAGCGTCGCCATCAACGCCTTTCGGCCGGCCTGCTCTCGCGCTTCCTGTCCTCGCATCCCATCGCTCCCTGCATCTGAAATTTGTCTATTGATATAGACAACTATACAAATTATACCCACCTCCTAACGAGAGTCCATGACGGGTGGATGACAGGAGCGCAAAAGTAGGGTGAGGACGTTGGGGGCGGGCAAATGAGCGGACTGGCAAGCAGCATCGAAAGGCGCAACGGCGTGTCGCTGTGGCGGCAGATCGCCGACAAGATATTGCAGGGGATCGCGAGCGGCGATTTCGCCGAGAACGCGGCGCTGCCGCCCGAGATAGCGCTGGCCGAGCGCTACGGCGTCAACCGCCATACGGTGCGCAGCGCCATTGCGGCACTTGTGCAGGAAGGCGTGCTGAAGGCCGAGCAGGGACGCGGCACCTTCGTCCTGTCGCGCAAAAGGCTGTCCTATCCGATCGGCGCACGCACGCGCTTCTCGACCGGGCTGCAAGGGCAGACGAGCGAGCGGCATATCGCGCTGTTGTCGTCGTCGACGGAGCCGGCCAGCCGGCGCGTCGCCGAGGCGCTTGGCATAGCGAAGGGCGCGGCCGTCATCCGCCTGGAGACGCGCGGCGAGGCCGACGGGCATGCGGTATCACGCGCAACCACCTGGTTCGACGCCAAACGCTTCGTGGGCATCGAGGCGGCAATGGCGGAAACGGGGTCGATCACCGCCTCACTGAAGCGCTTCGGCGTCAATGACTATCTGAGGCATTCGACCGTGCTGTCGGCGCGCCATGCCGACGCCGACGACCTTGCAGCCCTCGATCTCCAGCCCGGCGCCATCGTGCTGGTGACGGTCGCCGTCAACGTCACGCTGGACGGTGAGCCGATCCAGTTCGCGGAGTCGCGCTTTCCGGCGGAGCGGGTCGAGTTGAGGCTGTCGGCCGGCTATTAGTGCGTTTCACCGTTTCACGGAAACGGCGAAACGCCCTATCTATCTGTTTTTACGCAATTCCGGACGGAAAACCGCTCACACTTTTCCTGGAATTGCTCTAGCGGCGCTCACCCGACCTCGATGACCGCCTTGATCAGCCCCGATTTCTCATGCGTCCACCGCGCGAGATCGCGCGGCGTTCCGGCGAGCGTCGTGCGATGGGTGACGAGTTTCGCCAACGGCACGGCGCCATTGCGGATCGATTCGGCCACATGCTCGAAGTCGGCCTTGAGCGCATTGCGGCTGCCGACCAAAGTCATCTCGCGCTTGTGGAATTCGGGGTCGGAGAAGGTGATGTCGTCCTTGACGACGCTGACCAGCACCAGCGTGCCGCCATGCGCGACATGGGCGAAGGCGGATTGCACCGATTGCGTGTTGCCGGTCGCGTCGAAGACGAGGTCGAACCCTTCGCCGCCGGTCGCCTGCCGCACCAGTTCGCCGGCTGTCGCCTTCGAGGTGTCGAGCGCGGCAAAGCCAAGCTCGCTCTCGGCGAAGCCGAGGCGCTCTGTGCTCATGTCGAGCAGGCTGACGTCGAGCCCGGCGATGCGGGCGAAGATCGCCGTGCCGAGGCCGATCGGGCCAGCGCCGATGACCAGCGTGCGCTGGCCGGGCGCGCCCGATGAGCGGCGCACCGCATGCGCGCCGATCGCCAGGAATTCCACCGCAGCGGCGTCGGCCAGCGACAGGCCGTTTGCCGGGTAAAGGTTCTGCGCCGGCACCAGGATCTCGTCGCACATGGCGCCGTCGCGGTGGACACCGAGCACTTCGATCTTCACGCAGCAATTCGGTTTGCCGTGCCGGCAGGCGATGCATTTGCCGCAGGCGAGATAGGGGTTGATGATCACCGGTTCGCCGACGCCGAGATCGACGCCCTCTGCCTTCTCGACAATGGTGCCGGAAACCTCGTGGCCCATGATGCGCGGATAGGCGAGGAAGGGATGCTTGCCTTCGAAGATGTGGTAGTCGGTGCCGCAGATGCCGACATGGCTGACGGCGATGCGCGCCCAGCCGAGTGGAGGTGCAGCGGGCTCGGCGCGGTCTTCGAGGACAAGCTCGCCGGGCGAGCGGCAGACGACGGCTTTCATGTGCAGATCCAGTGTTCAAAAAAGAGCGCCGGCCTCGTCATGCGGGGCCGGCGCGGAGTTCAGGGAGGATTCACTTGCCTCGCCGGCGCAGGCCGTCGAAGTAGACGATGACGATGATCAGCGCTCCGGTGATGACACGCTGCCAGAACGTATTGACGTTGAGCAGGTTGGCGCCGTTGTTGATCGTCGACAGGATGAAGGAGCCGATCAGCGGTCCGTGCACGGAGCCGATGGCGCCGAACAGCGAGGTGCCGCCGATGACCGACGAGGCGATGGCCTGCAGTTCATAGGTGTCGCCCTGCGTCGGGTTGCCGATGCCGATGCGCGAGGCGAGCAGCACGCCGACGAAAGCCGCCAGCAGGCCGGACAGGACATAGGCCATGTAGATGGTGCGCGGCACGTTGACGCCCGACAGGCGCGCCGCCTCCGCATTGGAGCCTACCGAGAAGAGATAGCGGCCCCAACGCGTGTGATGCAGGAAAATGTAGGACGGCACGGCGACCAAGATCACCATCCAGAACAGGTAGGGAATGCCGGCGAGCGATCCGCGCGAGAAGGCCTGGAACGAATCGCTGTTGATCGAGATCGAGTTACCGTTGGTCATCAGCAAGCCGATGCCGCGCAGCGACGTCATGGTGGCAAGCGTGATGATGAAAGGCGGCAGGCCCATCTTGACGATGCCGAAGCCATGGAACAGGCCGATGGCCACGCCGACGAGCAAGGTAACGAGCACGGCGACCCAGATCGGCCAGCCTGCATTGATCAGCAGGGCGACGATGACGGTGGTGAAGCCGACGATGGCGCCGACCGAGAGGTCGATGCCGCCGGTGATGATGACGAAGGTCTGGCCGACGGCGAGGATGGCGATGAGCGAACCCTGGCGCAAAAGGTTGGTGATGTTGAGCGCCGTGGCGAAGGAGGGCGTGGCGACGGCCAGCACGATCCACATCAGAACCAGCAGGCCAAGCAGCGTCAGGCCGAAGAGGGCGTTGAAATTGCGCTTGGGTTTTTCGGCGGGGATCGCCTCGGTGCTCATTTTTGTCCTCCCGACTTTTCTTGTTTCTCGGCCAGTGCCTGACCCAAAATGTCCTCGTGGCTCGCGGTGCGGAAACCGTGCGTGGCGACCAGCTTGCCGCGCCGGAACACATGAAGCGTGTCGGCAAGCTCGTAGACTTCCGGCAGGTAGGACGAGATCAGGATGATGCCGGCGCCCTTGGACAGCAGCGTCGAGAACAGGCGGTAGATCTCGGCCTTGGTGCCGACATCAACGCCCACCGTCGGCTCGTCGAAGATGAACAGCTTGGCGCCATGCGCCAGCCATTTGCCGATGACGATCTTCTGCTGGTTGCCGCCCGAGAGGCTGGAAGCCAGCGCATTGCGCGTCGGCGTCTTGATGCGCAGATCGGCGATCTGGCGGTCGGCCTCGGTCTTCTCCTTGGCGCCGGAGATCAGAAAGTTGCTCGAGATGCGCTTGTAGATCGGCAGGTTGAGGTTGATGCCGACCGGCAGATTGAGGCACAGGCCCTGGTCGCGGCGGCTTTCCGGGGCGAGCGCCATGCCGAGCCTTATCGCGTCATGCTCGGAATTGACCTGAACCTCCTTGCCTTCCCACAGGATCTGGCCGGCTGACTTCCTGTGACGGCCGTAAAGCGTGGTGACGAACTCGCTGCGGCCGGCGCCGATCAGGCCGTAGAGGCCGACAATCTCGCCGGCGCGGACCGTCACCGAGACATTCTCGAAGCCTTTGCCGGAGAGGTTCTTCGTCTCGACGATCCTGGCGCCGGGGGTGAAATGCTCCTTGTGGTAGATCTGCTCGATCGAGCGGTTGATCATCAGCTTGACCAGCTCGGGCTCGTCGGTCTCGGCAATGTCGCGGGTGCCGACCAGAGTGCCGTCGCGCAGCACGGAGACGCGGTCGGCAAGCTCGAACACTTCCTCCATGCGATGGCTGATATAGATGATCGTGACGCCGTCGCCTTTCAGCCGGCGGATCAGCTTGAAGAGCTGGTCGGCCTCCTTGCGGGTGAGATAGGCGGTCGGCTCGTCGAAGATCAGGAATTTCGTGCCGCGCACCGTGGCGCGGGCGGCGGCGATCAGCTGCTGCTGGCCGATGGTCAGGTCGCCGAGCACGACATGCGCCGGCAGGTCGAAGCCCAGCCCGTCGATGATCTTCTGCGCTTCCTTGACCATGGCGCGTTGCTGCAGCAGGCCGAAGCGGGATTCCTCCTCGCCGAGGAACATGTTGGCGGCGACGGTGAGGTGGCGGCACAGCACCACCTCCTGGTGGACGGCGTTGATGCCCAGCGCCATCGCCTCATGCGGCGTGGCCAAAGCCGCCGGCTTGCCTTCCCAGATGACCTCGCCGGACGTGCGCGGCATGACGCCGGTCAGAAGTTTTATCAGGGTCGACTTGCCGGCGCCGTTCTCGCCGACGATGGCGTGGATTTCGCCTGCCTTGAAGGCGAGGTGCACCGGCTTCAGCGCATGCGTGCCGGGATAGCGCTTTTCCAGTCCGTTGAGTTCGAGGATCGTCCTGCCCGGGGCCAGCGTGGGGGCGGGATGCAGGTCCTGCGCCGTAGACGTCATGACAATCCTCCCAGATTGGTCTCAACCGTTGGATACGCAGCGATGCGTCTGACGCGCATCTTGAAGTTGGAGCCTAAATCAGGCCGGCGAATTTCCAAATCGCCTGATGGATCGTTTCCGGGGCGATGCCGCCCCGGAAACGATTGTCGGGATGCTGCTCAGTTGAGCTTCGGGTTGAGCAGCGCGTCGATCTTCGGATCTTTCATATTGGCCTTGGTGACGAGGTTCGCGCCGGTATCGACATTGGCCTCGACCTTCTCGCCCTTCGAGGCCGCGAGAGCGGTCTTGATGCCGTCATAGCCCATCCGATACGGGTCCTGGACGACGAGGCCGGAGATGACGCCGTCATTCAAGAACTTGATCAGCTTCTCGTCGCTGTCGAAGCCGATCAGCGCCACCTTGCCGCCGAGATTGTTCTCGGCGATCGCCTGGCCGACGCCCTGCGCCATGATCAGGTTGGAGGCGAAGATGCCCTTGAGGTCCGGATTGGCGGTGATCAGGTCGGTGGCGATGTTCAAGCCCGTGGTGGCCTGGCCGTCCGCATATTTGTCGGCGACGAGCTCAAGGCCCGGATATTTGGCCTTGAGCTGTTCGATGAAGCCTTGCTTGCGCTGCTCGAGCGAGCCTGCGCCGGGCAGCGCGGTGATCAGCGCGACCTTGCCTTCCACCTTGCCGCCATTGGCGGCGCTGATCGCGGCAGCGAGACCGTCAGCGGCAACGCGGCCGCCCTGGACGTTGTCGGTGGTCAGGAAGGAGGTGAAGGCCTTGGAGTCGGCGCCGGAGTCGATGCCGATGACCTTGACCTTCGAAGCCGCCTCGTCGATCGGCTTGCCGAGTGCCTTAAACTCGGTCGGCGAGATGACGATGGCCGCCGGATTGCTGGCAACGGCATTCTCGAGGATCGAGATCTGGCCGTTGACGTCGGTTTCGGCCTGGGCGCCGAGCTCCGGAACGTTGATGCCGAGGTCCTTGCCAGCCTTGCGGGCGCCGGCCAGCACGATCTGCCAGTAGAAGGAGGTGGTATCCTTGACAATGATCGGAATGGTCACGTCGGCCGCCGAGGCGGGCGCGGAATGCATTGCGCCGGCGAGCATCGACGCTGCGGCCAAAGCCACGAAGGCGCGGCGGTTGAGAAGGCTGGTCACGAATTTCATTAGGTTCCTCCCTAAAGTCGCCTGGTGAAGGTTGCGGAAGCTCCGTTTGGATAGGCGCGGCCGAACAGAACTTTATCAATAAAAAACAGATGCTATTTTTTGATAATGCATCGCCATGGTCGATGCAAGCGGTGTCTGGTGCCGTTTATGTGATGCCGGATGAAGTCTGTCCGCTCCTCCCTGGCATTGCATGGGCGCTTCCGTTCCTCCTTGCCGACATGGAACGATAATTTCACGACGCTGTCAATATGGAACATTCATTCCATCATGAAGTCGCGCAATCGTGAAGACCGGCGTCCTTGCTTCCGACAACGCGTCCGCCCGCGGACTAAAGCGTCGCGCCCAGGTGCCAGGGCACGAATTCGTTGTCGCCGTAGCCGAACGCCTCGCTCTTGGTCTTGCGGCCGGACGCCGTCTCGATGATCAGTTCGAAGATCTCGCGGCCCATGCCGGCAATGGTCTTCTCGCCCGAGGCGATGACGCCGCAATTGACGTCCATGTCCTCTTCCATCTGGTGATACATGGTCGAATTGGTGGCGACCTTGATCGACGGCGTCGGCCGGCAGCCGAAGCAGGAACCGCGGCCGGTGGTGAAGACGATGACGTTGGCGCCGCCGGCCACCTGTCCGGTGGCCGAGACCGGGTCGTAACCGGGCGTGTCCATGAACACCAGGCCGCTGCCCGAGACCTTCTCGGCATAGCCGAAGACGCCGTTGAGCGGCGTCTGGCCGCCCTTGGCGACCGCGCCCAGCGATTTCTCGAGGATCGTGGTCAGGCCGCCGCGCTTGTTGCCGGGCGAGGGGTTGTTGTCGATCGAGGCGCCGTGCTTGGCGGTGTGGTCCTCCCACCATTTCACATAGTTGTCGAGCTTGGCGGCGATCTCGGGCGAAGCGGCACGATAGGCAAGCAGATGCTCGGCACCATAGATCTCGGTGGTCTCCGACAGGATGCCGATGCCGCCGCAGCCGGCCAGGATATCGACGGCCGCGCCCAGCGCGGGATTGGCGGTGATGCCGGACATGCCGTCCGAGCCGCCGCATTGCAGGCCGACGACGATCTCGGAGACCGGGATCGGCTCGCGTTGCAGATGGCCGACCTCCTCGGCGATCTCGGCCAGAACGCCCATCGCCTTCTCGACAGACTTGCGCGAGCCGCCGGCCTCCTGGATGTTGAAATGGCGTTTTCCCGCGGCCACACCCTTCTGGCCGTAAAGGGTAAGCTGGTTGACCTCGCAGCCCAAGCCGACCATCAGCACGCCGCCGAAATTCGGATGGCGGGCATAGCCGGCCAGCGTGCGGTGCAGCACCATCATGCCGTCGCCGGTGGCGCTCATGCCGCAGCCCTGGCCGTGCACGATCGGCACGAAGCCGTCGATGCCGGGATATTTCGGCAGCAGCGTGCGGTTGGCCTCGTCGGCGATGGCATGGCAGACGGTCGACGAGCAATTGACGCTGGCGATGATGCCGATGAAGTTGCGCGTGCCGGCGCGGCCGTCGGCGCGGCGGTAGCCCATGAAGGTGCGCTTGCGGTCGGCCTCGGTGGCGTGCTCGGCCTCGCTCGGCGGCACCACCGGCAGGCGGCCGCTCTCGAACACCAGATTGTGCGAATGGACGTGCTCGCCAGGGGCGATGTCTTGCGTGGCGCGGCCGATTGCCTGCGCGTATTTCACCACCGCTTCGCCCGCCGCGATCGGTTTGATCGCCACCTTATGGCCCGGCTCGATCACGGCAGTCGCGGCGGCGCCGCCCGGCAATGGCGTTCCAATTTCGATGCGCCCGTTGGCAACGGCGACATTATCGGAAGGTGAGAGAAGGATGGTGTTTGCAACGGTCACGGGCGGCTGTCCTGGGTGATCCTGGGAGTGCGGGCGGATTGACTTGCGCCCGTTTAAAGGTAATGTCTTTTATCGGGAAAAAACATTTTTGCGTCAATTGTTTTTTCGCAGGCGACGTGTGTCGGTAGACGCCCGCGATTGCCCGTTTGCAAGCCGGCGAAAAACGTTCCGCTTTTCGGAGGCTTGCGCTAGAGCAATTCCAGGAAAAGTGCGCAGCGGTTTTCCGTCCGGAATTGCGCAGAAACAAGGATTTAGAGCGGTTCAGCGATTCTGGGAAACGCTTAACCGCTCCAGGAACACCCATCATATCGCGCTTCCGGCGAGTTGCCGCAAGCGTTGGGGGATACGGGGCATGTCGAAGAGCAACAATGTCTACAAGGACGCCTTCAACCGTTGCCTCAGGCTGCTCGACGAGACCAAGAGCCTGCCGTCGGAGCCTGAGCTCGGCACGCTGCTCGGCGTCAGCCGCACCACGGTGCGAAGCATTCTTTCGCGCATGGAAGAGACCGGGCTGATCGCCTGGAACAAGCGCAACAAGACAGTGCTCAGGGCGGCGCGGCCGGAGGATTACTTCCCCGAGGAGGAGACCGATTCGCTGGCCGAGATCATCGAGCGATCCTTCATGCGCCGCCTGCTTGCCGAGGGCGCCGAGGCCGGCATGCAGATCAACGAGCTGGAGCTGGCGCGCGAGATCGGCGTCGGCACCACCAGCGTGCGCGAGTTCCTCATCCGCTTCTCGCGCTTCGGGCTGATCGAGAAGCGACGCAACAGCCATTGGGTGCTGAAGGGGTTCACGCGTGCTTTCGCGCTGGAGCTAACCGAGATCCGCGAGATGTTCGAGCTGCGCTCGGCGGCGGCCTTCGCCGCGCTGCCGGAGGATAGCGCGGTATGGGCCGATCTCGACCGCCTGGAGGTCGAGCATCGCCATCTCGCCAGCGAGATCGCCACGCGCTTCAATGAATTCTCCGAGCTCGACGAGCGCTTCCACCGGCTGATCCACCGCGCC
Organism: Mesorhizobium sp. SOD10; assembly: GCA_000824805.1. Classification (GTDB taxonomy): domain Bacteria; phylum Pseudomonadota; class Alphaproteobacteria; order Rhizobiales; family Rhizobiaceae; genus Mesorhizobium. Next base: position 39,578 of record CCNA01000056.1, on the reverse strand, counting down.
TCGCACAACCGCTTCATCGTCGACTTCTACGATGTCATCGCGATGATCTTCCACTACCACTACCAGTGGAACAAGGCCGAGGAGCGCCAGCGCAACGAGGTCGCGGTGCAGGAGCATCTCGCCTATATCGCTGCGCTGAAATCGCGCGATCCCGGCAAGGTGGACGTCGCTTGCCGCAAGCACCTGAAGTCGGCGCGCCAGACACTGTTGAGTTCCATTCCCGAAGGACGGCAGGCGCAGCCCGCCTAGGATCTGTCGGTATTCAGGTGATGCGGCCTGACCTGAATCTCAACGGACCCTAATCGATGTCGCCCAGAAGCGTGCAGCGGTTCTGGGCGATAAAACGGGCGCGTCGCGCCGTGTTGCCGCAGCGCGGTTTTGCCGATTTTCCCGGCCGCATCGTCCGTGTTAGGGTCGATCAAGTTTCCGGGAGAGGCTTTGCGTTGGATATAAGGCTGAGACGAGGGAGCATGCCGGCCGCGTTTGTCGCGGCGCTGCTTCTGTTGCTTCAGTCCTCTCTCGGTGCTTTCGCCTTCGGCGCGCCTTCGCAGCTCGACGCCTTCGGCAATGTCATCTGCACGCATGAAGGCGCTGTAGAGTTTCCCGGCGGGGATCCTCACCAGCAGCATATGCCGGCCTGCTGCTCGTTCGGCTGCAGCATGGTTTCGCCGGCGCATCTGCCGCCGCCGCAAGCAGCCACGCTGGCCGGAACCCAGCTCTTCGAGGCGGTCGCCTTCCAGCTTCCGGCCTTCCGCCACCAGGACTTCGCCCGCGACCGCTCTCCGGCCAATCCGCGCGCGCCGCCGGCATTGGTCTGATCCGCGGAACGTTCCGCGCGCCTATTCATCCAAAGATCAGACTGTTCGCGGCCGCATTCCGGCGCGATCCCCCCTACTCATGGAGCAACCATGTCCAATCTTCTTTACGAGGCGCAAGCCTTCGCCTTTCGCGGCGCGCCGCGTTTCCACCTCCAGCAGCGCATCGGCCTTGCCGTGCTTCTCCTTCTTCTCCTCTTCGCCTGCATTCCCGCCGCCCTCGCGCATGAGTTCAAGGTCGGCGATCTCGAGATCGAGCACCCCTGGTCGCGGGCGACGCCGCCCGGTGCCAAGGTGGCCGGCGGCTATTTCACCGTAATCAACAAGGGCAGCGCGCCGGACCGGCTGCTGTCGATTTCCTCCGATATCTCCGACAGGGCCGAACTGCATGAGATGGGCGTCAAGGACGGTGTCATGACCATGCGGCCGGTCAGCGGCGGGCTCGAGATCCCGCCCGGTGGCAAGGTCGCGCTGAAGCCCGGCGCCTATCACCTGATGTTCGTCGGCCTCAAGCGGCAGCCGAAGCAGGGCGAGAAGTTCCCGGCGACGCTGGCCTTCGAGAAGGCCGGCAGCGTCAAAGTAGAGTTTGCCGTCGAAGGCATGGGTGAGACGGGCGCCGGCGATATGGACATGGATCACGCCGACTAATCCGCCAATTCGAAATCGGAGGGACAATTCATGACGAAGTATCTTTTGGCGGCCGGCGTGCTTTGCGTTTTCGGCACCAGTGCCGCGCTCGCCCATATCACGCTCGAAACGCAGGAAGCGGCTGTCGGCTCGACCTACAAGGCGGTCTTTCGCGTGCCGCATGGCTGCGAGGGCAAGGCGACGACCGCGGTTCGCGTGCAGATCCCCGAAGGCGTCATCGCGGTAAAGCCGATGCCGAAGCCCGGCTGGACGCTGCAGATCAAGAAGGGCAAATACGAGAAATCCTACCAGCTTTACGGCGAGACGCTGACCACCGGCGCGAAGGAAGTGGACTGGAGCGGCGGCAATTTGCCCGACGAATTCTATGACGAGTTCGTCTTCCGCGCTTCGCTGGCAGCCGATCTGCCGGCCGGCCAGATGCTCTATTTCCCGGTCGTGCAGGAATGCGGCGACGCCGCCGATCGCTGGATCGAGATCCCGGCGGCTGGCCAGGATGAGGACGCCCTGGAAACTCCGGCGCCCGGCATCAAATTGCTGCCGAAGAAATGATCTTTCGTTGGCGCGCTCCGTCGGGGCGCGCCAACATTTCCTGTTAAGACGGCATGAACGCAGCGCAGCCTTCCTCGACGATCCGCCTGCACGCCGGCCCGCTTGCCTGGCTGGTCGCGGCGCTCATGGCTGTGGCGGTGTTGGCCATGCCCGGCCGCGCCCTCGCGCATGCGGCGCTGGTCGCGACCGACCCGACGGACGGCGCGGTGCTGACGCAAAGCCCGGCGCAGTTTTCGCTGACCTTCAGCGAGCCGGTATCGCCGCTGGTGCTGACACTTGTGCGGCCGGACGGCTCGCAGCTTGCGCTGACATCCTTCCGTCTCAAGGATCAGACCGTCGAGATCGACAATCCCGAAACGCTGAAATCCGGCACGCATGTGCTGAGCTGGCGGGTGGTGTCGGTCGACGGCCATCCGGTCGGCGGTTCGGCGCTGTTTTCCGTCGGCGCGCCAAGTGCCGCGCCGGTGACGGGCGAAGCCGTCGACTGGACGCTGCGCGCGGCGATCTGGGCGGCCAGGCTGTTTCTCTATGCCGGCCTCTTCCTTGGCGTCGGCGGCGCGTTCGCGCTCGCCTGGTTGGCCGGGAACCGACGCCGCGGTCAGCGCTTTATCGCCGGGGCACTGCTTTTCGGCCTCGTCGCGGCGCCGGCGTCGCTCGGCCTGCAAGGGCTGGATGGACTCGGCGCTCCGCTCGCGCGCTTTGCGGCGCCGACGGTCTGGAAGACTGCGCTGGAGACGAGCTACGTCTCGACGGTGCTGATCGGGCTGATCGCGCTTGGTCTCGCGCTGCTTTCGCTTGCCGGGCCGTCAGGCTTTCGCAAGCTGTCGGCGAGCGCAGCACTGCTCGGTGTCGGCGTCGCCCTCGCCGTGAGCGGCCACGCCAGCGCCGCCGAGCCGCAATGGCTGACGCGGCTACTGGTGTTCCTGCATGGCGCCGCAATCGCCTTCTGGGCCGGTTCGCTGGCGCCGCTCGGGCTCGCATTGCGGCGAGAGCCGGCGGAAGCAAAAGCCTTTCTGCGGCGCTTCTCCCGCGCGATCCTGCCTGTCGTCATCGTGCTTGCCGCTAGCGGCATCGTGCTGGCGATCATCCAAGTGCAGCAGCCGGCGGCGTTGATCGACACGTCCTATGGCCGGCTGCTGCTCTTGAAGCTGGCGCTGCTGCTTTTTCTGTTCACGCTTGCTGCGGTCAATCGCTGGACGCTGACGGCGCCCGCCGCAGCCGGCGACACCGAGGTGCAGCGGCGGCTGGTGCGCTCGATCGGCATCGAGATACTGATCGTGCTCGCCATCTTCGGTGTCGCCGCCGGCTGGCGCTTCACCCCGCCGCCGCGCGCGCTGGCGATCGCCGCCGCCCAGCCGGCGTCGATCCACATCCATACGCTGAAGGCGATGGCGGATCTCAGCGTCACGCCCGGCCATGCGGGCGAGGTCGCCGCTTCGATCGTGATCATGACCGGCGATTTCGGACCGCTGGACGCCAAGGCGGTGACACTGGTGCTGTCGAAGCCAGATTCCGGCATCGAGCCGATCAAGCGACCGGCGACCAAGCCCGGAGACGGCACCTGGCGCGTCGACAATCTCGTCATTCCAATCTCCGGGCGCTGGAACGCTCGGTTGGATATCCTCGTTTCGGATTTCGAGATGGTGAAGATAGAGGCTCCCATAGAGATCAGGGCGCAATAGCCAACCCGCCGACGCAATTCGGCTAGGCGGTTGACGCCGCCGCCAAGGCCCGTCATTCATCTGGCAAAGGCGTTCTCCAGGACGCAGCGTCCAACAAGCATCCGGAAGCAGGGAAGAAACGATGGAAAAAGCCGAAATCGGCCTGATCGGCCTTGGCACGATGGGTTCCAACCTGGCGCTCAACATCGCCGAGCACGGGCACCGCATCGCCGTCTTCAACCGCACGCCGTCGCGCACCGACGCCTTCGTCGAGAGCGCCGGCCCGCTGAAGGATAGGGTCGTTCCCTGCTACAGCCTGGAGGAGCTTGCCGCTGCGATCCGGCCGCCGCGGCCGATCATCATCATGGTCCTGGCGGGCAAGCCGGTCGACGAGCAGATCGCGGCTCTTCGCGGCGTGCTCTCCGACAACGACATCGTCATCGACGCCGGCAACGCCAATTTCCGCGACACGATGCGCCGCTTCTCCGAACTGTCCGGATCGGGCCTGACCTTCATCGGCATGGGCGTGTCTGGCGGCGAGGAAGGCGCGCGCCACGGTCCTTCCATCATGGTGGGCGGCACCGAAGAGTCCTGGAAGCGTGTCGAGAAAGTGCTCACCGCGATCTCCGCCAAGTTCAAGGACGAGCCGTGCGCCGCCTGGCTGGGGCATGACGGTGCAGGCCATTTCGTCAAGACGATCCACAACGGCATCGAATATGCCGACATGCAGATGATCGCCGAGATCTATGGCATATTGCGCGACGGCCTCGGCATGGCACCCAAGGAGATCGGCAAGGTCTTCGAGCAGTGGAACCGGGGGAGGCTCAACTCCTACCTGATCGAGATCACCGCCAAGGTGCTGGCCGCAGACGATCCGAAGACCGGCAAGCCGGTGGTCGACATCATCCTCGACCGCGCCGGGCAGAAGGGCACCGGCAAATGGTCGGTCATCGAAGCGCAGCAGCTTGGCATTCCGGCGACGGCCATCGAGGCGGCGGTCGCGGCGCGCGTATTGTCCTCGATCAAGGACGAGCGGCAGGCGGCGGAAAAGGCCTATGGGAATATCGGTGTCGAAAAGATCTCCGGCGACAAAGCCGCGCTGCTCAAGGATCTGGAGCTCGCCTTGTTCGCCGGCAAGATCGCCGCTTACGCGCAGGGCTTCGCGGTGATGAGCGGCGCTTCCAAAGAGTTCAACTGGAATCTGCCTATGCCGACCATCGCCAAGATCTGGCGCGCCGGCTGCATCATCCGCTCGCAGATGCTGGACACGATGGCCGAGGCGTTCGGTTCTGGCAGCGCGTCCACCAGTCTCCTGATGGCCCCGGCCTTCATTGCCATGATGAAGGAGGCGCATCCGTCGCTCAGGCGCATCGTGGCGCGGGCTTCCGAGGCCGGATCGCCCGTGCCGGCGCTGTCCTCCGCGCTCGCCTATTTCGACAGCTACCGGCAGGGGCGAGGCACCTCGAACCTGATCCAGGCGCAGCGCGACTTCTTCGGCGCGCATGGCTTCGAGCGCATCGGGGAAGAGGGGGCGTTCCATGGCCCGTGGGGCAGCGGGGCTGCCTAGGTTTGGCCCAGACGGCTCTCCGATCGTCATCCTCGGGTCTGCGCGTCCGCTTCGCTCCCGCTCCGCCCGTGGATGACGAAGCTGAGGGGCTTCGGCCACTCTCCGGCGTAGCCGCCTAACCCGGTGAAGGTCATTTAGTCAGGAAACAGAGCTAACCCCGATAAGGCAGAACCTCGCCCGGCTTGCTGAGCGATTGCAGCGAGCCGGGTTCCTTGCCGCCGATCCAGCCGAGCACGGCCCGGGCGAGCTCGGAGCCGGCCAGCCGGAAGTTCTCGTTGACGACCAGCAGCTCGCGCCGGAACAGATGCAGCAGTTCCGAGGACTGTTTCGAAACCACGTCGACGTCGCGGCCGAGCGTCAGTCCGGCGTCCTCGATGCCGGCCACCACGGCGAGCGTCGCCGCGGCGGCGCTGCTGACGATGCCGTCCGGGCGATCGTCGCGGCGCATCAATTGCGCAGTGCGCATCCTGATCTGCTCGATCGTGTGGTCGATGGAGACGGTGTTGAACGGCACTTCGCTGGCGCCCACCTCGCTCAGCGCGTCGGCAAAGCCGTTCACCGTATGGCCGTAATAGGTGAGGCCGACCGGCGGCGTCACAAGCGCCAGCCGGTTGCGGTCCCTGCCGGCGAGATAGCGCACGGCTTCGCCAGCAAAGGCGTAATTGTCGAAGTCGTGATAAGGATGCACCAGCCCCATGTCCGTACGGCCATGCGTGGCGAAGGGAATGCCGCGCTCCAGCATGTAGCGCGCCCGCGGATCGTTGGGCTGGGTGCGCGAGATGATGACGCCATCGGCCGAGCCCGTCTCGACCAGATAGCGCACCGGGTCGAGCGGATCCTGCGAGCGCGAATAGGGCGTGACGATCAAATGGTAGGGCGTGTCGGCGATCACCTCGGTAACGCCGTAGATGATGTCGGAGACGAAGCTCATGATCTCGCGTTCGGTGTCAAGCACCAGGCTGATGACGTTCGTCTTGCCGGTCCTCAAGCGTACGCCGGCGCGGTTCGGTCGGTAGCCGATTTGCTTGGCGACGAGCTGGACCCGGCGCCTGGTCTCGGCACCGATCTCCGGCGCGTCCTTGAGCGCGCGTGACACGGTCGTGACGCCGAGCCCGGTCATGAAGGCAAGCGTCTTCAGCGTCGGCCGCTCCTTGCCCGACGTGTCGTCGTCCTTCTTCTTTACCCGTCTGTCCATTCGTCCCGCCCGTCAGGCGCATAGCAGCCGCGGGGCCGGCCGGCAATCGTGCGGTGTCGACTTTGCGCGACCTTCAGCTTGCGACTTGGTTCAATATACTGAAACGTTACAGATTGCCAATATTCGTGATTGACCGGCGAGGTCGGGGCCCCGCGTTCCGGGTGAGAGCGGTCGAAAGTCTCTGGAATCACAAGGAAATATCGGCCCGGCATAATTTCGGCACGAAACTAGCAGAAGAACGCCAGCACTGCTGCCTCGATCGGATGATTTTGTTCGCGACGCGAAAAAATCTCGTCCCGCTTTCAGGCGAGGGGTTGCCTAGACGGACCATTTGCCGTATCGAAAATCTGTAACGTTTCAGATTCTGGGAGGAAGCCGAAATGCGATACAAATTCCTGACTGCCGCCTTTGCCGCGACGGTTGCGCTCAACTTCGCCGGTCCGGCGGCCGCGACCGACCTGGAAGTCACCCATTGGTGGACTTCGGGCGGCGAGGCGGCGGCGGTGGCCGAGCTTGCCAAAGCATTCGACGCGACGGGCAATCACTGGGTCGACGGCGCCATCGCCGGCTCCGGCGGCACGGCGCGGCCGATCATGATCAGCCGCATCACCGGCGGCGATCCGATGGGCGCCACCCAGTTCAACCACGGCCGCCAGGCCGAGGAGCTGGTGCAGGCAGGCCTGATGCGCGACCTCACCGACATCGCCACCAAGGACAAGTGGACGGAGATCGTGCGGCCGAAGAGCCTGCTCGATAGCTGCACCATCGACGGCAAGATCTATTGCGTGCCGGTCAACATCCACTCCTGGCAGTGGCTGTGGCTGTCCAACGAGGCCTTCCAGAAAGCCGGCCTGCCGATGCCGAAGGACTGGAACGAGTTCGTGGCCGACGCGCCGGCGCTGGAGAAGGCCGGCATCATTCCGCTCGCCGTCGGCGGGCAGCCCTGGCAGGCTTCCGGCGCCTTCGACGTGCTGATGGCCGCTGTCGGCGGCACCGACACCTTCCTCAAGGTCTATAAGGACAAGGACGCCACCTTCGCGGCCGGTCCGGAGATCGCCAAGGTGTTCAAGGCGGCGGACGACGCCCGCAAGATGGCCAAGAACACCAATGTGCAGGACTGGAACCAGGCGACCAACCTGGTCATCACCGGCAAGGCCGCCGGCCAGATCATGGGCGACTGGGCGCAGGGCGAGTTCCAGGTCGCCGGCAAGACCGCCGGCAAGGACTATACCTGCCTGCCTGGCCTCGGGCTCAACGAAGTCATCGCCACCGGCGGCGACGCTTTCTATTTCCCGCTGCTCAAGGACGAGGCGAAGGCCAAGGCGCAGGTGGTGCTTGCCGAAACCTTGCTCGACCCGAAGACCCAGGTCGCCTTCAACCTCAAGAAGGGCTCGCTGCCGGTGCGCGGCGATGTCGACCTCAATACGGCGAACGACTGCATGAAGAAGGGCCTGGCCATTCTCGCCAAGGGCGCCGTCATGCCGTGGACGGACCAGCTGCTTTCGCAGGACACCCAGAAGCAGAAGGAAGACCTGTTCTCTGAATTCTTCGCCAAGCCCGACATGAGCGTCGAAGAGGCGCAGAAGCGCTTCGCCGAGATCATCGGTTCGGCGGACTGACAACCGGCGCCCCCGCCGGCTCCCGGCCCCAGCCTATCGGGGGTCGGGAGCATGACGCCCTCATTGTCCCAGCCCGGCTGCCGAGATGAGCAACAGCGAACGCCCAAGCAAGCTTTTCCGGAACCTCAACGCCAAGGTCGCATCGATCCCGATGGTGCTCACCGCGCTTGTGGTGTTCGTCGGCGGCACGGCGTGGACGGTGCTCTATTCCTTCACCAATTCGAAGCTGTTGCCGCGGCTCAACTTCGTCGGGCTCGACCAGTATCACCGGCTCTGGTCGACATCGCGCTGGCTGGTCTCGATCGAGAACCTTTTGATCTATGGCGCGATATCGCTGGTGTTCTCGCTGGTCATCGGCTTCCTGCTTGCCGCCCTTCTCGACCAGAAGATACGTTTCGAGGACACGTTCCGCACGATCTTCCTCTATCCCTTCGCGCTGTCCTTCATCGTCACCGGGCTGGTCTGGCAATGGCTGCTCAATCCGGATTTCGGCGTACAGCGCGTCGTGCGCGACCTCGGCTGGACGAGCTTCAGCTTCGACCCGCTCTATAATTCCAGCATCGTCATCTACGGCATCTCGATCGCCGCGCTCTGGCAAGGCACGGGCCTCATCATGTGCCTGATGCTCGCCGGCCTGCGCGGCATCGACGAAGACATCTGGAAGGCGGCGCGAGTGGACGGCATTCCCACCTGGAAAACCTATCTGTTCATCGTCATCCCGATGATGCGGCCGGTCTTCATCACCACGCTGGTGATCATCGCCGCCGGCATCGTCAAGGTCTACGACCTGGTCGTGGCGCAGACCAGCGGCGGCCCCGGCATCGCCTCCGAAGTGCCCGCCAAATATGTCTACGACTACATGTTCTTCGCCCAGAATCTCGGCCAGGGTTTCGCCGCCTCGACCATGATGCTGTTGTCGGTGGTGATCGTCATCGTGCCGTGGGCCTATCTCGAATTCGGAGGCAAGAAGCGTGGCTGACGTCGCCTCCCTGTCCCCTAGCGCCGAAGCGCTCAGGCGCGATGCCGCCGGCCCGAGCGGGCCGAAGCCGCGGCATGTGCTGTCGCGCCGCAACATCTTTCTCTACGGCACGCTGATCGTCGTGGCGCTCTACTATCTTTTGCCTCTCTACGTGATGATCGTCACCTCGCTGAAGGGCATGCCGGAAATCCGCCTCGGCAACATCTTCTCGCCGCCGTTGGAGATCACCTTCGAACCCTGGGTGAAAGCCTGGGCGAGCGCCTGCACCGGGCTCAACTGCGACGGACTCTCGCGCGGCTTCTGGAATTCGGTGCGCATCACCGTGCCGTCGGTGATCCTCTCCATCGCGATCGCCTCGGTGAACGGCTATGCCCTGGCCAACTGGCGCTTCAAGGGCGCCGACACCTTCTTCATCATCCTGATCGTCGGCGCCTTCATTCCCTACCAGGTGATGATCTATCCGATCGTCATCATCCTGCGCGAGATCGGCATCTACGGCACGCTGACCGGACTGGTGATCGTGCATTCGATCTTCGGTATGCCGATCCTGACGCTTCTGTTCCGCAACTATTTCACCTCGATACCGGAGGAGCTATTCCGCGCCGCGCGCGTCGACGGCGCGGGTTTCTGGGGCATCTATCTGCGCATCATGCTGCCGATGTCGCTGCCGATCTTCGTCGTCGCCATCATCCTGCAGGTGACCGGCATCTGGAACGACTTCCTGTTCGGTGTCGTCTACACGCGCCCCGACACCTATCCGATGACGGTGCAGCTCAACAACATCGTCAACTCGGTGCAGGGCGTGAAGGAATACAACGTCAACATGGCCGCGACCATCCTGACAGGCCTTGTTCCGCTCATCGTCTATTTCGTTTCCGGCAAGCTCTTCGTGCGCGGCATCGCCGCCGGCGCGGTGAAAGGATGATGATGGCAGCGACCGGTAATCCCAGCGTTTCGATCCAGAACCTGTCGCTCAATTTCGGCGTGCTGCCGGTGCTCAAGACGCTCAATCTCGACGTTGCCGAGGGCGAGTTCGTCGTGCTGCTTGGACCGTCGGGCTGCGGCAAGTCGACCCTGCTCAACTGTATCGCCGGCCTGCTCGACATTACCGACGGCCGTATCTTCATCAAGGGCAAGAATGTCACCTGGGAGGAGCCGAAGGACCGCGGCATCGGCATGGTGTTCCAGTCCTATGCGCTCTATCCGCAGATGACGGTGGAGCGGAACCTTTCCTTCGGCCTGCGCGTCGCCGGCGTGCCAAAGGACGAGATCGCCAAGCGCATCGCGCGCGCCGCCGAGATCCTGCAGATCGAGCCGCTGCTGCAGAGGAAGCCCTCGGCGCTGTCCGGCGGGCAGCGCCAGCGCGTGGCGATCGGGCGCGCATTGGTGCGCGATGTCGACGTCTTCCTGTTCGACGAGCCGCTCTCCAATCTCGACGCCAAGCTGCGCTCGGAGCTGCGCGTCGAGATCAAGCTTCTGCACCGCCGCTTGAAGAACACGATGATCTACGTCACCCACGACCAGATCGAGGCGATGACGCTGGCCGACCGCATCGCGGTGATGAAAGGCGGCGTCATCCAGCAGCTCGATGCCCCGCAGACCATCTACAACCGTCCGGTCAACCGCTTCGTCGCCGGCTTTCTCGGCTCGCCGGCGATGAACTTCGTCGAAGGCCGCCTGGAGCAGGCCGGCGGCGACTGGCACTTTGTCGTCGAGGACGTGCGCATCCCGCTTGCAACCTATGCCTTCGAGAAGGAGCCGGCGCCGGGGCCGGCCGTGTTCGGCATCCGGCCCGAGCATGTCGCCTTCAACAGCGGCACGGGCTGGCCCTTCACGGCGACGGCCAATGTCGAGGTCGTCGAGCCGATGGGTTCCGACACGCTGGTCTGGCTCAAACTCGGCCAGCAGAACTTCACCGTGCGCGTCACTTCCGAACGCACGCCGAAGAATGGCGATGCGGTCGGCATCGGCTTCGATCCGATGCGCGCCTCGCTCTTCGACGCTCAAACCGGCAACCGAATTTAACCTCCCAGGACCAACAGCACGGACAGGACAGATGAACTGGTCATTCCAACTCTACAGCGCCCGCAATTTCCAGCCATGGAACGGCGTGGTGAAAATGCTTGGGCAACTCGGCTATGCCCAAGTCGAGGGCTTCGGCGGCGTCTATGACGACCCGAAGGCGTTCCGCGCCGAGCTTGACAAGAACGGGCTTGCGATGCCGACCGGGCATTTCTCGATCGACGCGCTGGAAAATGATTTCGACGGTGTGCGCAAAATCGCCGACTCGCTCGGCATCACGCTCCTGGTTTGCCCCTATCTGATGCCCGATCAGCGCCCGTCCGACGCCGCCGGCTGGCGCGGCTTCGGTGAGCGTCTGGCCAAGGTCGGAGAAACGGCGAAGAAGGCCGGCTACGGCTTTGCCTGGCACAATCACGACTTCGAGTTCAAGCCGCTCGCCGACGGCTCGCTGCCGCAGGACCATATCCTGTCCGCCGCACCCGATATCGGCTGGGAAATGGATGTCGCCTGGGTGGTGCGCGGCGGCGCCGATCCGCTGCCCTGGATCGAAAAACACGGCAAGCGCATCGTCGCCGTCCACGTCAAGGATATCGCCAAACCGGGCGAGGGGCTGGACGAGGACGGCTGGTCGGACGTCGGTCACGGCACGATCGACTGGGCGGGCCTGTTCAAGACATTGCGCGCTAGAAGCGCGGCCCAGTATTTCGTCATGGAACAGGACAATCCCAACGACATCGAGCGCTTTGCCCGGCGCTCGATCGCGGCAGCCAAGAGCTGGCAGGAGTAATCGAAAATGGCAAGCAAACTTGGCGTGGGCGTCATCGGCTGCGGCAACATCTCGAAGGCGTATTTCTCGCTGGCGCCGCTGTTCCGCGGCATCAAGATGCGCGCCTGCGCGGATATCAACATGGAGGCCGCGAAGGCGCGCGCGAAGGAGTTCAAGCTGCGCGCCGAGACGGTCAACGACCTGCTCAGGGACGACGAGATCGACATCATCGTCAATCTGACGATTCCGGCCGTGCATTATGAAGTCTCAAAAGCGGTGCTCGACGCCGGCAAGCATGTCTATTCGGAAAAACCCTTCGTGCTGTCGATCGAGGAAGGGCTGGACCTGAAGAAGCGGGCCGAGAAGAAGGGCCTGCGCATCGGTTCGGCGCCGGATACCTTCCTCGGCGGTGCGCACCAGCTGGTGCGCGAGCTGATCGACGGCGGCAAGCTTGGCAAGATCACCAGCGGCACCTGCCATGTGATGGGCCATGGCATGGAGCACTGGCACCCCAATCCGGATTTCTTCTTCCAGCCGGGCGCCGGTCCGGTGCTGGACATCGGGCCGTATTATGTCACCAACCTGATCCAGCTGATCGGGCCGGTAAAACAGGTGGCGGCTTTCGCGACGACGCCGGCCAAGGAGCGCACGATCTCGTCGAAGCCGCGTGCGGGCGAAAAGATCCCGGTCAACACGCCGACCACGATCCATGCGCTGCTCGAATTCGCGAATGGCGCGGTGATCACGCTCAACACCTCCTGGGACGTCTGGAGCCATGGCCACGCGCCGATGGAGCTCTATGGCGAATTGGGCACCGTCTTCGTGCCGGACCCGAACTTCTTCGGCGGCGAGGTGCGCTTCACCGATAGCGCCAAGCCGGTGAAGAAGCTGCCCAAATGGAACCATCCGTTCGGCGTGCCGAACGAAATGCATGGCCAGGGCATGATGGCCAATTACCGCACCGCCGGCCTGGCTGATATGGCGATCGCGATCGCCGAAGGGCGGCCGCACCGCTGCTCGATGGAGCTGGCGCTGCATGCCGTCGATGTGATGACCGGCATCCTGCGCTCCGGCGAAAGCGGCAAATATGTCGCCATGCAGACGAGCTGCGAGCGGCCGGCTGCGCTCGGCGTCAAGGACGCGAAGGCGCTGCTGGCCAAGAAAAACTAGGTGGCAACCCCTCTCCCCGTTTCGGCGGGGAGAGGGTAAGGATGTGGGGCAAGCATCGATTCAATTCACCGTCGCGGCGACCGCCGCGCAGCTCGATCCCGAGGATTTCCCATGTCCTATGTCGCCGCCGAGAACCGCTACGAGACGATGATCTACAACCGTTGCGGCCGGTCCGGCCTCAAGCTGCCGGCCATCTCGCTCGGGCTGTGGCACAATTTCGGCAACGACACGCCGCACCGGACCAAGCAGGCGATCGTGCGCAAAGCCTTCGACCTCGGCATCACGCATTTCGATCTCGCCAATAATTACGGCCCGCCGCCCGGCTCGGCGGAGACCGCGTTCGGCGAGATACTGCGCACCGATTTCGCCGCCTATCGCGACGAGCTGATCATCTCGACCAAGGCCGGCTACGAGATGTGGTCCGGCCCCTATGGCGAATGGGGCAGCCGCAAATATGTGCTGGCGAGCCTCGACCAGAGCCTCAAGCGCATGGGGCTCGATTATGTCGACATCTTCTATTCGCACCGTTTCGATCCCGAGACGCCGCTCGAGGAAACCATGGGCGCGCTCGACCATGCGGTGCGCTCGGGCAAGGCGCTCTATGCGGGCATCTCCTCCTACAATTCGCAGCGCACGCGGGAAGCGGCCGATATCCTTCGGCGGCTCGGCACGCCATGCCTGATCCACCAGCCGAGCTATTCCATGCTCAACCGCTGGGTCGAGGAGGACGGGCTGCTCGACACGCTGGAGGGGCTCGGCATCGGCTCGATCGTGTTCTCGCCGCTGGCGCAAGGCATGCTGACCGACAAATATCTCGGCGGCATCCCGGAAGGCAGCCGCGCGTCGCAAGGCAAGTCGCTCAAACCGGCTTTCATCAACGACAGGTCGATCGCCAACATCAAGGCGCTCAACGCCATTGCCGCCCGCCGCGGCCAGGCGCTGGCGCAGATGGCGCTGGCCTGGGTGCTGCGCAAGGGCCGGGTGACGACGGCGCTGATCGGCGCCAGCCGGCCGGAACAGGTCGAGGATTGCGTTGGCGCGCTCAAGGCGCTCGAGTTCTCCGATGGCGAGCTCGCCGAGATCGACACTTACGCGCGCGAGTCGGACATCAATCTCTGGGCGGCTTCGGCCGAACGCAAGGGACCGCCGCGCAAGTAGCGGCTGCGCCAGGCAAGCCAACTGCGGAAACAGTGGCAAAAATGCGCGTTCGTCGCTATCTCATGAGCGGGAAGCGTTTCATGTGCGCAATCGGCACGCGAAGCGACGCGACAAGCGGAACGGAAATAGATGACGGCAAGAGATGCGCTGACCAAGAACCAGCTCTGCGTGCTCGAGAAGCTCGAAGCGTCCAGCGGCCCGCTCAGCGCCTATACGCTGCTCGACCAGCTGCGCGAGCGCGGTTTCCGTGCGCCGCTGCAGGTGTATCGGGCGCTCGACACGCTGGTGAAATCGGGCTTCGTGCATCGGCTGGAAAGCCTCAACTCCTTCGTCGCCTGCGCCGAGCCGCACGACCACAGCCATTCGATGACTGCCTTCGCGATCTGCGACAATTGCGGCCAGGTGACCGAGATGTCCGACCACGATGTCGACCATCGGCTCGACGAGTGGGTGCGCTCGACCGGCTTCGCGGCGAAGAAGGCGGTGATCGAGTTTCGGGGGGTTTGCGCCAAGTGCCGGGCTGAGGCGGCGTAAGTACGCCGATATTCAGGTGGGGGCCGGCCTGCAAATGGCGGCTTCCTGCGCTTCCGGTGCTCACGTACTTTATGTACGCTCCGCTCCGGTTCTCGGAATCCACCATTTTCGGCTCGGCCTGACCTGAATCTCGACGCACTTACGGGCGTAGTGCCGCTCAATGCGCCTCGTCCCAATTGTCCGCGGCGCGCGCGTCGACATGCAGCGGCACGGACATCGAGACCGCCGGCATCGGCGCACTCTCCATCACCTTGCGCACCACCGGGATCGTCGCTTCGACCTCGGCTTCCACGGTCTCGAAGATCAGTTCGTCGTGGACCTGCAACAGCATTCGGGCCGACAGCTTCGCCTTCTCCAACGCCTCCTCCATATGCACCATCGCGCGGCGGATGATGTCGGCGGCGGTGCCCTGGAGCCTGGCGTTGATCGAGGCGCGCTCGTTGAAGGCGCGGATCGACGGGTTGGAGGATCGTATCTCCGGATAGTGGATGCGGCGGCCGAAGATGGTTTCGACGAATCCGTTCTCCCGCGCATAGGCCTTGGTTTCCTCGATATAGTCGCGGATGCCGGGGAAGCGCTCGAAATAGCGCTTGATATAGGCGCTTGCCTCCTCGCGCGGGATCGACAGCTGGTTGGCGAGGCCGAAGGCCGAGATGCCGTAGATGATGCCGAAATTGATCGCCTTGGCGCGCCGGCGCACTTCCGAAGGCATGCCTTCGACCGGCACGTTGAACATTTCCGATGCGGTGATGGCGTGGATGTCGGCGCCGTCGGCGAAAGCCTGCTTGAGCTGCGGGATCTCGGCGACATGGGCGAGCACGCGCAGCTCGATCTGGCTGTAGTCGGCCGAGACCAGCTTGTGGCCTTTCTCCGCAATGAAGGCAGTCCTGATCTTGCGCCCTTCGGCCGTGCGCACCGGAATGTTCTGCAGATTGGGATCGGAGGACGACAGCCGCCCGGTCGTGGTCGCGGCAAGCGCATAGGAGGTGTGGACGCGGTTGGTGCCGGGGTTGATGAAGCCTGGCAACGCGTCCGTGTAGGTCGATTTCAGCTTGGTGAGCTGGCGCCAGTCGACGATCTTGCGCGGCAGCTCGTGGCCTTCGGCGGCGAGGTCCTCCAGAAGCTGGGCCGAGGTCGACCACTGGCCGGTCTTGGTCTTCGAGCCGCCCGGCAGGCCCATCTTGCCGAACAAGATGTCGCCGAGCTGCTTCGGCGAGCCGATGTTGATGCGCTCGCCGACGATCCCATAGATCTCTTCCTCGACGCGGGCAGCACCCTGCGCCAGCTCGCCGGAGAGCCGCGACAGGATCTGGGGGTCGACCGAGATGCCGCGCTGCTCCATGCGCGCGAGCACCGGGACCAGCGGCCGTTCCAGCCGTTCATAGACGGAAACGAGGCCCTTGGCTGCCAGCCTCGGCTTCAGCACCTGCCAGAGCCGGAGCGCCAGGTCGGCCTGCTCGCCGGCATAGGCGGTCGCGCGCTCGATATCGACCTGGTCGAAGCCGATGGCGCTCTTGCCCGACCCGGCAAGCTCCTTTTTTGTCGCCGGCGCATGGCCCAGCCACTTCTCCGACAGGGAGGCCAGGTCGTGGCCGCCGGACGTGCCCGCGTCGAGCACATAGGAGATCAGCATGGTATCGTCGAACGGGGCGACCTCGATGCCGTGCCGGCTCATCACGACGATGTCGTATTTCATGTCCTGCACGATCTTCAGGACCGACCGATCCTCGAGCAGCGGCTTCAGCAGCGCCAGCGCCTTGCGGACCGGAATCTGGTTTTCCAGAAGGCCGCCGCCAAGCAGGTCGCCATTGCCGTTTCTGTGGGCGAGCGGCACATAGACGGCGCGGCCGGGCGCGACCGCCATGGACAGGCCAATGAGATCGGCCTGCATCGGGTCGGACGAGGTGGTCTCGGCGTCGAAAGCAAGGATGCCGGCGTCGCGGGCTTCGGCTATCCAGGCCTCGAGCGCGGCCATATCGCGAATGGCGCTATAGGCCGAAGGGTCGACCATGCGCGCCGACGCCTGCTCCAGCCGCAGCGCCGAGAGCAGCGATGGCGTGTCGCCTTGCGGCGGCGCATCCTCGCCCCTGACCGGCGCAGCCGGCTTGGCGGCCTCGCTCGGCGCGGCGGCCTGTCGCGGCGCCGGCGGCGCGCCGGCGCCGACATCGGGGCCATGCGCGGTATCGGCGCGCTCGATGGTCACGGCGGAGGCCTGGACGTCGCCGACCTCGGTCGCGGTCGCTTCGGCGACGCGTCGCGTCAGCGTGGTGAATTCCATCGTCTTGAGGAAGCCGATCAGCTTCGGGCCGTCAGGCGCATGCAACACGAGGTCGTCCAGGCCTTCCTTCAACGGCACGTCGTTCTTCAGCGTCACCAGCTCGCGCGAAATGCGCGCCTTGTCGGCATTGGCGATGATGGTCTCGCGACGCTTTTCCTGCTTGATCTCGGAAGCGCGCGCGAGCAGCCCGTCAAGGTCGCCGAACTGTTCCAGAAGCTGCGCTGCGGTCTTCGGTCCGATGCCCGGCACGCCCGGCACATTGTCGACCGAGTCGCCGGTGAGCGCCTGCAGGTCGATCATCTTTTCCGGCGGCACGCCCCATTTCTCGATCACCTCGGGAATGCCGATCTGCCGGTCCTTCATCGGATCGTACATGCCGACCGTGGGGCCTACCAGCTGCATCAAATCCTTGTCGGAGGAGACGATGGTGGTGTCGGCGCCGACTTCGCAGGCCAGCCGGCAATAGGTAGCGATGATGTCGTCGGCCTCGAAACCTTCCATCTCGATGCAGGGCAGGTTGAAGGCGGCGGTCGCCTGGCGGATCAGGCCGAATTGCGGGATCAGGTCTTCCGGCGGTGCCGAACGGTTCGCCTTGTATTCGGGATAGAGATCGCTGCGGAAGGTCTTCGAGGAATAATCGAAGATGACGGCGAAATGCGTCGGCACGACACCTACATTGGTGTTGCGCGCGTCCTGCATCAGCTTCCATACCATGTTGCAGAAGCCGAGCACGGCGCTGGTCGGCAGGCCGTCGGATTTGCGATTGAGCGGCGGCAGCGCGTGATAGGCGCGGAAAATGTAGCCGGAGCCGTCGACGAGAAAGAGGTGATCGCCTTTTTTCATGCCGGCAGGGATAGCGCGGCCGGGCGTCGCGGTCCATGCCAAAGGCTGTGGAACCCACCGGTTCGGGCAACACCCCTGACAGATCCTGTCCGGCCCGAATCTTGTCGCTCACGGGTATGTTACAAAAGTGTAATTTTCGTGCCCTTGAATCGCCACGTTCACAAACCCAAATAGACGTCATCGGCAGTTTTTCGCCGAAGTCCGGAGTAAGGCCCGTCCCCCGCCTATCCCGGGCAAACTGCGGCAGCCTATCCCCCCTCTCCGGGCTGCCGCAACGTTTCGAGTAGAGACCGCCGTGGTTCCCCCTCCACCACGGCGGTTTTCTTTATCTCCAGATCCCATGTCCTGCGACCTCTTCGGGGGATACATGTCATCTTCTCGGCCGTCGCGCATTTCGGGCGACATGCATCCGGGCTTGGTCCAACAATCGCGGCTTTTCGTTTCCGGTCCGGACCTTTAGGGTCGGCGCAAAAATCGAAAGGCCCGCCAATGTCCAGAATCTCTCCCGTCCTCGAACGTCTCGACCAGAATCTCGACCAGAGCCTGGAGCGGCTGTTCGGCCTGCTCGGCATCAAGTCGATCTCCACCGATCCGGCCTTCGCCGCCGACTGCCGCAAGGGGGCGGAATGGCTGGTCGCCGAGCTCAAGCTGATCGGTTTCGACGCGAGTGTGCGCGACACGCCCGGACATCCGATGGTGGTGGCGCATCACGAGGGACCGGCGGGCGCGCCGCATGTGCTGTTCTACGGCCATTACGACGTGCAGCCGGTCGATCCGGTCGAGTTGTGGGAAACCGATCCGTTCGCGCCCTCGATCAAGGAGATCGAGCCCGGCCGCAAGGTGATCACCGGGCGCGGCTCGGCCGACGACAAGGGACAGCTGATGACCTTCGTCGAGGCCTGCCGCGCCTGGAAACAGGTGCATGGCAATCTGCCCTGCCGCGTCACCATCCTGTTCGAAGGCGAGGAGGAATCCGGCTCGCCATCGCTGAAGCCGTTCCTGGAGGCCAACGCCGCCGAGCTGAAGGCGGATTTCGCGCTGGTCTGCGACACCAGCATGTGGAACCGCGAGACGCCGTCGATCTGCGTGTCGCTGCGCGGCATGGTCGGCGAGGAGGTCACCGTCAAGGCGGCCAACCGGGACCTGCATTCGGGTCTCTATGGGGGTCCGGCCGCCAATCCGATCCGCATCCTGGCCAAGGTGCTGGCCGATATCCACGACAAGGATGGCCGCGTCACCATTCCGGGCTTCTATGACGGCGTCGAGGAGACCCCTTCGCAAGTGTTGAAATCATGGGAAGGCCTTGGCGAAACGGCCGAGACCTTCCTTGGACCGGTCGGGCTTTCCATTCCGGCCGGCGAGAAAGGGCGCTCGGTGCTCGAAATGACCTGGGCAAGGCCGACCGCGGAATTCAACGGCATCATCGGCGGCTACACCGGCAAAGGCTTCAAGACGGTGATCGCGGCGGAGGCTTCGACAAAGGTGTCGTTCCGGCTCGTCCACAAGCAGGACCCGAAGAAGATCCGCGCCGCCTTCCAGGCTTTCGTTCGCGAGCGCATCCCTGGCGACTGCTCGGTGGAATTCCACCCGCATGGCGGCTCGCCGGCGATCCAGCTTTCCTACGACTCGCCTTTCCTGGCCAAGGCCAAGGATGCGCTGTCCGACGAATGGGAGAAGCAGGCGGTCACCACCGGCGGCGGCGGCTCCATCCCCGTGGTCGGCGATTTCCAGACCTATCTCGGCATGGAATCGCTGCTGGTCGGCTTCGGCCTGGACGACGACCGCATCCATTCGCCCAACGAGAAATACGAGCTGACCTCCTTCCACAAGGGGCAGCGATCGTGGGCGCGCATCCTCGACGCGCTGACGCGTTGAAATTCAACTTTCTGTTGATTTTTCTCCGGATCGCGGCGAGGACGAATGACCAGCGCAACGCGCCGCCGCTGCTGACGCATCCCAGGCGATGCGCGGCATTGCGGCCGCGATCCGGAGAAAAGAATGACCGATATCCGTTTCCACAAGAACGATCTGCCGGACCTCACCCGCTATAATGTGGGCGCGGTGGCCATCGACACGGAAACGCTGGGGCTCAACCCGCATCGCGACCGGCTCTGCGTGGTGCAGATCTCGCCCGGCGACGGCAGCGCCGATGTCATCCAGATCGCGCCCGGCCAGAAGAAGGCGCCGAACCTCGTCAGCCTGCTCAGGAACCGCGCGATCACCAAGCTGTTCCATTACGGCCGCTTCGATATCGCCGTGCTCTATCATACCTTCGGCGTGATGGCGGAACCGGTGTTCTGCACCAAGATCGCCTCGCGGCTCGTCCGCACCTATACCGATCGCCACGGGCTGAAGGATCTCTGCAGCGAATTGCTCGGCATCGGCCTGTCCAAGGCGCAGCAATCCTCCGACTGGGCGGCGGAAACGCTCTCGCCCGAGCAGCTCGACTATGCCGCCTCCGACGTGCTTTACCTGCACCGCCTGCGCGAGGTGCTTGCGGCGCGCCTGGCGCGCGAAAACCGCACCAAGGAGGCGGACGCCTGCTTCCGTTTCCTGCCGACGCGAGCCAAGCTCGATCTTATGGGTTGGGCGGAAGAGGACATCTTCGCGCATAGCTGACGGAACCCGCGCGTCGGAAGGACGTTGGCCGGTTCGTGGAGGGAGTGAAATGGCAGAGCGCAAACCGATAGAAAGCGCGCCGAAGGACGGCTCGAAGGTCACCATCCTGTGGAAGGACGGCGACGGCGTCGTCAACGAATCCATCGGCCAGTATCGCGACGGCGGCTGGTGGGTCTACACCGACAGCGACACGCAAAAGAAGGTCGATCCGACGAGCTGGCGCCCGGCATCCGATGACGACGACCAGTAGGCGACCGCTGCCTGCAAGCTTCAAAGCGGGTCTCGGGCGAAACGAGGGGGCGCAATGAGGCAGAACACGCTCTATCTCGTCATCGGGGTGCTGATCGCGGTGATCATCGCGCTCGGCATCTATGCCTATCGGGAGCACACCAGGCCGAAAGGCGTCGAGCTCAAGATCGACGACAAGGGCATTTCGATCCAGCAGAATTGACCATGGTGGCGGGCCGGGACGGGCCGGCGCGGTGAGGGACCAGACTGGCTTTGCGAGACGACATTGCGCCGGGGGGATTTCGGCCGGAGATACAGGGACTGCGCGGGCTTGCCGTAGCCTTTGTGGTGATTTTCCACATCTGGCCGGCAGCGCTTCCGGGCGGCTATGTCGGCGTCGATATCTTCTTCGTCATCTCCGGCTTTCTCATCACCGGCCTGCTCGCGCGCATGGCGCTCAGCGAAGACGGCATCTCGCTGGTCGGCTTTTACACGCGCCGGGTCAGGCGGCTGCTGCCGGCGGCGATCGTCGCGCTTTTGGTTACGCTCGCGGGAACACTGCTGTTCATGTCGGACGCGTGGTGGGAAGAAACCGCCAAGCAGGTGATCGCAAGCGCGCTCTACGTGCAGAACTGGCGGCTTGCCGAGCAGGCCGTGGATTATCTCGGCGCCGAGGATGCGCCCAGCCCGGTGCAGCATTTCTGGTCGCTGTCGATCGAGGAGCAGTTCTACATCGTCTGGCCGGTGTTGATGATCGCGGCGCTGTGGTGGGCCAGGCGTCGCGGCTATTCACCCGTGCAAATGCTCACCTTCGTACTCGGCGTAGTCATGGCCGGCTCGCTCGCGGTTTCCGTCGCCCTTACCCGATCCGATCCGGCATGGGCCTATTTCGTGACCCATACCCGGGTCTGGGAGCTGGCTCTTGGGGGATTGCTGGCGCTGATGCTCGATCGGTTCCGCCCGAGCGCGCATATGAGAAGTGCGATGGCCGTCGCTGGCATGCTGGCGGCGCTTGCATCGGCGGTGCTGTTTTCAAGGTCGACCGATTTTCCAGGCTTCAAGGCGCTGTTGCCGACGCTCGGCGCGGCTCTAGTTATTGCGGCCGGCAGCATACGCATCGGCCGCTTCCGCGGCCTGGATGTCGCCGCGCTGCGCTATATCGGCGATCGCTCCTATTCGATCTATCTGTGGCATTGGCCGCTGATCATATTCTATGTGGCGCAGCGTGGCATGGTTGGCGCGGTCGATGGCATTCTGCTCATCATCGCCACCCTGGCCGTTTCCCACCTCTCCTACCGTTTCGTCGAACAGTCCTATCGCCACTCGCGCTCGTCGCTGGCATGGCGGCCGCTGATCGACGGCACGGCTGCGATCGGGTTGTGCGTGGCGGTGGCCGGCGGGCTCGTCTATGCGGTCGACCGGCAGCCTATCGATACCAGCCTGATCGGAACGCCGAATTATCCCGGGCCTGCGGCCTTGCTGGCGAACGCTGTTGTCCTGAGGGCGTCAAGCTGTTGCCCCCCTTGAGCAAGATCGGCAGCGACGTGCCGATCATCTACAAAATGAAATGTCATCAGGAGCAGAAGAGCGTCAACGCGACCGGTTGCCAGCTTGGCGACCCGACGGGGACGAGAACCATCGTCGTGATGGGCGATTCCCACGCGGCGCAATGGGTGCCGGCAATCGACAAAATCGCCAAAGACAGAAAGTGGAAACTCGTCACCTTCACCAAGGCGGCATGCCCGGTGACCCGGGCCACCATCCTTGACAACGGCAAGCCGTATGAGCAATGCGCGCTGTGGCGCGAGAAAGTTCTCGCCGAAATTGCGAAACTGAAGCCCGATCTCGTGATCACCAGCCAGAGCAACTACACCGGCGTTGCGCGGGACGCGATGGTCGAGGGATTGCGCAGCGTCTGGGGCGAGATCACAAGCCAGGGCGTGCGCGTCGTTGCCATCCGCAACACACCTTTCAGCCTGTTCGATCCACGCAATTGCCTGGGAACCGATCCCGGCAAATGCGTCAATCCGCGCGGCGAGGTCGAACGGGAAAATATCTACGCGCTCGCCGCCCAGCCAGTGGCGGGGGTCACCGTGGTCGACATGAACGATGCGCTCTGCGGCAAGGACAGCTGCCCGGCGGTGGCCGGCAACATCGTCGTGCTGCGCGATAACCATCACCTTACGGCAACCTATGCGCTGGCGCTCGCTCCCTATCTGGCCAAGGCAGCGGGACTTTGAGCAAGTCAGACCTATTCCTTGGTCTTTCTTGGTTACCGCCATTCCGCAGCTCCGACAAAATCGCTTTGCTCAGGAAACCCAAAATTCGCTTGTTCGTTCTTAGGAATGGCCATCAAGCGAACGTGATCGGCCAAAGGAGGAACTTTCTATGAAAATTCATATCATTTGCATGACCGCGTTGTCGCTTTCCTTCCCGGCCGCCTCTGCCTTCGCGGGCGCCAACACTGGAACCTCGGCCCTCGACGATCCCGCTAAGATGTCGCCGTTCTTCACAGACGCCGGCATGAAAACCATGAGGTCTGGCGATGAGTTCAAGAAAGCATGGCTGGCTCTGAGCGAAGAGGATCGGACTTCGATCAAGAAGGACTGCGGCGACGATACCATTGCCAAGCAACACGACAATTTCTGCAAGATGACCAAGGAACTTGGCGGCGCCAACTAAAGCGTTCGCTCCTGAATGCCCCGGCGGCTCGACCCGACCGGGGCATGTCAGCGATGCCTGACGCGATTTCTCCGCGCTTTTCAGGTGTCTCGACCCCGCAGACCACGCCGGACTTGAGCCACTGGGACTCTCTCCGCATCAGTTCCTTTCGATCTCCCGGACTTGGCTGTGACCCGGCGAGAAGTCGTGCGCTGCAGGCGAGATGATCAACGACTTCCAGGCCCGTACAACGCCATGGTTCATGAACGTGGCGGATGGGGAAAATCGTTTCCTGTTCACGCTTCTTTTGTGACGAAAGTCCCCTCAGGTGATGCACTTTATATCCCGCGGTCAGGCTCCCAACGAGTAAAGAAGCCCGCCGGCCGAAGCCAGCGGGCCTAATTCAGGGTTGGAGTAGGTACCTAGCCAATGCGCTGGAGGCGAGGAAGTTCCTTTCACTCCGCCGGCGCGAGTGCGAGCGCTTCACCGGTGGCCTCTCTAAAGCGTGCATAAACCCTGCTTTAACCCGCCTTTAAGAGTAAGTGCTTGTTTTTGTTGCAGACCGTTACCGGTCGCTTGCATTTATGAGTCGGTCAAGGCAGGCGTGCAGCCCCTCGCATTGCCATTGAATGGCCGTGCTGAACTCTACCCAGGTTGCAGCTTCAAAGCCGGTCCCCGCAACCAATTTCATCATAAATCTATAACGTCCCGGTCTAATCCGGGGCGGTTTTTGCGTTTGTAAGTGCCCGTAGTCGTCGGCGTTGATGATTAGCCGGTCCCTAACAGCAAAGCCTATCAACAAACAGTCCTAACGCCACCCTTCCCTCACTGGCCTTCGCCGTCAACGAGATTGAACGGCCAGGCGTGCTTCGACGGCCGGCGCTTCAGGCTGCAACGCCCAAGGCTAGGCCGGGCTTCTGGCTCCGCCTTCACGACCGGATGTTCTCGAAGCCGTAGCAACAGCCTGGCGGCATAGAAGCCCGACCTTATGTAGCAAAGGTGCAAGGACGGAATCCTTGGAGGCGAGGTGGAGATTGCTGGCGGCTTACCTGGGCGGCGTTGTGCGGCCTGAGAACCGCCCTCAGGACCGGAAGGACCGTCGCCGCGTCGTCGTCGCTCTGCGAGAGCGCGCCGGCCGCACTCCGACTTTCATCCGCAACCGCGAAGGCGAAGGCGCAGAAACCGCCGGCGCTTGCAGGGTTGCCGATGCCAAGCTCGCGCTGGAAGCCGATTACGCTTCGACCCGAATCAATCACTCTGTCAGCTACGGCGACGGCCACCGCAAGCATACGAACATGGTCGAGAGCTAGTTAAGTCGCCTGCGCCGCATTGACCGTCGGTCAGCACCTTCACGTTTCGAACAAGTACCTCTGCCAGTACGCCAACCATGCGGCTTGGCTTGAAGATCACCGTCGCCAGTCAAATGGCAGCAATGCTTATGCCCTGCTTGGCGGCGCACTCAACCATTCTGTGTCGAGTATTTGGGCGGGGTATTGGCAACGCGCTTCCTAACTGTCATGAAGCGTCACCATTTGTGAGACAAGAAATGCCGCGCCCCTATACTCTGTACATGGATGAATCGGGCAACCGTCACCCAGACAAGAAAGCCGATGCATCCCGCGAGGGGCGCGATTGGTTTGGCTTCGGCGGATATCTGGTGCGAGGTGAAGATAATGATGCCGTAAGGAAACTAGTGGCGGAGTTCTCCTACGAGTGGAAACTTCGGCAGCCCCTTCACATCACGGACATGCTGTCCGAATCAAAAGGGTTTGCATGGCTTGGCCGCAAGGATCAGGCGACTCGGGAGGCGTTCTGGGATGGCTGGCGTCATGTCCTGTGCAGCGCTCCAGTAATCGGCATCGGATGTGTCATAGACCGACCCGGCTATGTCGCGCGAGGGTATCTAGAGAAACACAAGGATAAATGGCTTCTATGCCGAAGCGCGTTTGACATAACGGTGGAACGAGCCGCGAAAATCGCCCGACTGGAGGGGAGGAAACTCCATGTCGTCTTTGAACAAGACGCAGCAGTTAACGAGACTGTCACCGGCTATTTTCACAATCTGAAGGAAAATGGCTTGGGCTTCGACGGTAAAAACAGCGAGAA
The DNA here is from genome assembly GCA_000824805.1 of Mesorhizobium sp. SOD10. GTDB lineage: Bacteria > Pseudomonadota > Alphaproteobacteria > Rhizobiales > Rhizobiaceae > Mesorhizobium. Next base: position 14,160 of record CCNA01000056.1, on the reverse strand, counting down.
ATACAAGCCCTTAACGCAAGTTGAATTTGCGGAGACTCTGGGGCGCATTCAGCACAAGCCAAAGTCTCATACAATGCTTCAAGTCGCGGATAGTTTCATCTATGCCATGGCTCGGCATGGGTACGATAAGAAATTTTGGATCCATCGAAGTCTGCGAGACAGGAAGCGTCTTGCCGACTTCGCCTTGGACGCTGAGCATCTGCCCCAGCTGGGCATCAAATATTATTGCTTCGACTAGATACGAAAAAACCGGGTGTTACCCCGGTTTTTCGCGGCCCCCATACGGTGAGCCTGAAAGGCTTTGCAGCCTCAAGACGCAAAATAGGCATGGGATTGTTGCTGTCAAGTTAATTCCCGGTATATTTCTTGCTTGGTTGCGCTTGTGTCCTTTTTGCCCATTTCTTCGCGCCCCTGACGCCGTCGCCGGCGTTCCCTTAGCCTCTTGATGTTGTCCATAAACGGCTTGATGAGCGCGGCATCCCGCCCCTTCGCCTGCGGGATGCGCGTGGCGGTTTCGCGATTTGACGTGCTGCGTACTGCTTCGTGCTTCAGGATCAGCGATAAAGCTCGGCCTTGCGGAATTGGCTTGGCGCGCGGCGCAGCGGCACGATTTGAGACGGGTCGCCCCTTGTAGCTAAGGATCAGCAGCACCGCGTCTATGTGGACAAGCTGGTGAGACAGGACCGCGCCCTTGAACCGGAACGCTTGGCTACAAGCATGTTGATTTCGTGTTCGTATCGGGTGGAGCGGACTATAGGGGCAACTCTCGGCATGCCCGGATTTCATGGGAACCCGCCAGGTCGCGCCTCGTCTAAGTTGGTGCTTTTGCTAAGGCCGTAAAAGCTTCCAAACGCTTGCATTTGGTGTACGTGCACTATCCGCGGTGGTCAGAGTATTGTTGAGATCGTCCGTTAGAAATAGTGATATGTCGAGAACAGAAGACTGTATTGGTGGGTTTGAGTAAAATGTGAAAGCCAATCGATACGCCTCCCTAAATGTGGGTTGCCCCGGATCATTCCAATGCAGAAAATCGGCAAGGAATTACAGCTGAGCGCCTCCGACCTGGTCGGACATCTGAATTGCGGACACCTGACAGCACTCGATCGCCTTGTCGCGGACGGCGACCTCAAGAAGCCTTATGTCTGGGACCCGTTTCTGGAAATCCTCCAACAGCGCGGCGCCGAGCATGAAGCGGGCTTCATCGATCATCTGCGCGCCTCGGGGTTCGCGCTGATCGTCATCGACGGAAAAGGGGTTGACGGCAATGCCGTAGCGGCCACGCTGGACGCCATGCGGGCCGGCGCCCCAGTCATTGTCCAGGCTGCCCTGCGGGCTGCGCCTTTCGCGGGACGCGCCGACATTCTCCGCCGCATCGAAGTGCCGAGCAAGCTCGGCGCCTGGTCCTACGAAGTGATCGACACCAAGCTCGCCCGCGAAACGAAAGGTGGGACGGTCCTGCAGCTGTGCCTTTATTCCGATCTTCTTGCTGAGGCGCAGGGCCGGGCGCCGGAGTTCGCCTATGTCGTGCCGCCAGTGACCGACTTTGCGCCGGAACGCTTTCGCCTCAGCGACTACTCGGCCTACTTCCGCTACGTCAGGGGCCGGCTGCAGGCCGCGGTCGGCGCCGACGAAGATACCTATCCGGAGCCGGTCCCATATTGCGATATCTGCCGTTGGCGGGGAGACTGCGACAAGCGCCGCCGCGTGGATGATCACCTCTCGCTCGTCGCCGGCATCAGCGCGATCCAGCGAAGCGAACTCGAGCGCCATGGCATCGCCACGATGACTGCGCTCGGCGAGCTCCCCTTGCCTTTGCCGTGGAAGCCGGATCGGGGCGCGGCGTCCTCCTATGTGCGGATCCGAGAGCAGGCCCGAATACAGGTCATGGGCCGCACGGCCCAGACCCTGTTGCATGAGCGGCTCCCGATAGAATCCGGGTTCGGCCTCTGCCGGCTGCCGGAGCCGGACCAAGGAGACATCTTCTTCGATCTGGAAGGTGACCCCTTTGTTGGCGAAGGCGGACGGGAGTATCTGTTTGGTTATGCCTTCAAGGCCGCGTCGGGCGAGATGAGCTATGTCGGCGACTGGTGCTTCACGCCGGCTGACGAGAAGGCGGCGTTCGAACGTTTCGTCGACTTCGTGATCGAGCGCCGCAAACTTCACCCCAATCTGCACGTCTATCACTACGCACCTTATGAACCGGGTGCTCTCAAGCGGCTCATGGGACGATATGCCAGCCGCGAGGAACAGGTCGATGGCCTGCTGCGCGGCCAAATCCTGGTCGATCTTTACGGGGTGGTGCGCCATGCTGTGCGGGCGAGCGTCGAGAGCTATTCGATCAAGAAGCTGGAGCCCCTTTTCGGCTTTGTCCGGGCCGTCGCGCTGCAGGATGCAAATCGCGCGCTGAACAAGGTGCAGGCCTGCCTCGAACTAGGCGATCCGGCCGGCATCACCCAAGCCGATCGCGAAGCGGTGACCGGCTACAACAAGGACGATTGCCTCTCGACGGCCAGCCTTCGGGGCTGGCTCGAGGCGCTTCGCGCGGAAGCTGAAGGCGGGGGCGAGATCATTGCGCGCCCAATACTCGTGCCCGAGGAAGCCACGGCCGAGATCACGGCCTGGCAGGCCCGGATCGAAGCCCTGGTGGCGCGCCTAATGAACGGCATCCCGGTCGATCCGGCTCAGCGAACGGCGGTCGAGCACGCGCAATCTCTCCTTGCCAACATTCTCGATTGGCACCGTCGGGAAAAGAAGGCCACTTGGTGGGAGTATTTCCGCCTGGCCGGCCTTTCGGTCGAAGAGCTGTTTGACGAGCGGGCGGCCATTTCCGGCCTGAGCTTCCGGCAGGTCGCCGGTGGGACCGCTAAGGCGCCGGTTCACCGCTATCAGTTTCCCGCGCAGGAAGCCGAATTCCGGGGAGGGGAGGATTTGCGCAGCGTCGGTGGCGGGAAATTCGGCAAGGTCGTGGCGGTCGATATCGAGAACCGGCTGATCGACATCAAGAAGCGCGGCGATACCGCCGACGTTCATCCCGATGCGGTGTTCGAGCACGGCGATGTCGACAGCAAGGTGCTGGCGGAATCGCTGGTCAGGATCGGTGAGCATGTCGCCGAGCACGGTATGGCGGGACCGGGACCGTTCAAGGCTGCACGCCATCTTCTGCAACGCTTGCCGCCCGATGTCGGCGGCGCTCCGTTGCGAAAGCCGGATGAGACGATTGCGGCGGCCGCATGCCGACTGGTGACGGTGCTCGACGGTGTATTGCCCATCCAGGGGCCGCCCGGCGCCGGCAAGACCTATACCGGCGCGCGGATGATCCTCGAGCTTGTCCGGGCAGGGCTGCGCGTCGGGGTCACCGCCAACAGCCACAAGGTCATTCGCAACCTGCTCGACGCTGCGATCGAGGAGGCGCGGCAGCAGGGAGTTGATCTCCGGTGCATGCACAAAGTGGCCGAGAAAACGGAAGATATCGCCCATATTTCATTTTCGACCGACAACGCCGAAGTCCTGAGCGCCGCGGGGAAAGTCAACCATGTCATCGCCGGGACCGGTTGGATGTGGTCGCGCCCTGATGCTGTGGGCGCAGTTGACGTCCTGTTCATCGACGAGGCTGCGCAGATGTCGCTCGCTAATGTGCTTGCGATTTCACCAGCCGCAACAAGTCTAGTCCTGCTTGGCGACCCGCAGCAGCTTGAACAGCCGATGCAGGGCTCGCATCCAGAAGGCGCCGACGTGTCAGCCCTCGAGCATCTGTTGGCCGGGCGACAGACGATAGGCGAGGAGGAAGGGCTGTTCCTTGATCAGACCTGGCGCCTGCATCCTGCGATCTGCGCCTATACCTCGGAACTTTTTTATGAAGGCAGGTTGCATCCACGCCCCGGTCTGGAGAACCAGTCCATCCTGATGGATGGTCCGTTCGGCGGCGCCGGCCTGCGCTACATCCCCGTGCCTCATGCCGGCAACCAGAGCGTAAGCCCACAAGAAGCGGACCGCGTGGCCAATGTCGTTGAGCAAATCCTGAAAGCAGGCGCGCGCTGGAGAAACCGTGAAGGGACGGAAGGCCCGCTTACCCTGAACGACATCCTCATCATCGCTCCCTACAACGCCCAGGTGTTCGAGATCCAGGACCGGTTGCCAGGTGCCCGCGTCGGGACGGTGGACAAGTTCCAGGGCCAGGAAGCGCCTATCGTCATCTATTCGGTGACGACCTCGAGCTATGCCGACGCGCCACGAGGCATGGAATTCCTCTATAGCGCAAACAGGCTCAACGTAGCGACATCGCGCGCAAAATGTCTTTGCATCATCGTCGCAAGTCCCGACGTCTTCGAGCCCGATTGCCGGACGCCTCGGCAAATGCAGCTGGCTAACGCTTTCTGCCGGTACCTGGAAATGGCTTCCATCGTGGACTTGTGAGCGAACAAGCTATCTGTTTCGTCCCCGAAGCAGGCCGCGATCGGCTCTGTGGATGTGGAGCAATGTTGCGGAAGCCTTGCAACCTGCGTTGCAAACAATAAAAGTCTCTGGCGGGCGACTAAGGGGCGGGTTCATGTTCGTGTTCTTCAATTGGCTAACGCGGTCAGTACTATTCTGGCTGATCGCTGCTGCCGCGGTTCTCCTGGCGGCAAAAGAGTTACCGTTCATCAATCTACCGTTGGTGTGGGGCACAATCCTGGGCGCCACATCCGGGAACATCGAGTCCATCAGCAAACCGGCATTCGCGTACGGACTTGCCGGCGGTCTCTTCTTCACCGGAATCGGTTTCGCGGCTGCCTTCTACATTTGCCACGTTTTTCCGGTCCAGATCGCGCTGTGGCGTGCGACGGGTCAGGTCACCCGGGCCAAGGGCAAGGAGCGAGGGCGGGACGCCATTCGCAAATTCTTCGCCTCAAACTTCGAGAGTCTGCGCCAGACTCTCGAGCGAAATTCATTGATCGGGCATGCATGGCTCGAATTCGAAGAGACGCTGTTCAACACCGACGGCGACAGAGCGATTGGCAACACTGTCCGGCCGCAGACTTTTTTCAATCTGGCGCTGGCCCGCGAGAGGTTGAGCGGCCTCAAGATGATGAACGCGGTGCCCGGCTATTTTGTAGGCGTTGGGCTGCTTCTGACGTTCATTGGCCTGGTCTTCGCTCTTTACAAGGCCGGGGCGGCCGCAAATGCCGGCGACGCCGACAAGATGGCCCAAGAGATGGGCGCGCTTCTGCAGATCGCCACTTTCAAGTTCTCAACCTCGATCGCGGGACTGGGTGCCTCCATCGTCTTGTCCGTCATTTTTCGTTGGTATTTTGTCTTGGTCGAAAGTGCATTCGAGCGATTCAACGCCACGCTCGAGCGTGGCCTGCTCTATACCGCGCCACAATCGATCTCGTTGGAAATGAACAGGACCCTGCAGGATCAGTTGGTGCAACTGAAGGATATCACTCAAGGTGAGTTCTTCAGTCGCATGGGGTCCGAGCTCGCACCGAGGCTGAACGCCGCGATCGTTGAAGCGATGGCTCCGGTGACCGACCAGATAGGAAACGCTGTTGGCAGCCTGACTGCCAACAGCCAGGACGGCGTGCAGCAGATGCTGCACAAATTCACCGACTCCTTGCAGCACGGAGCTGGGACGGAACTTCGCGAGCTCGCAGCAACCCTGAAGCAGCTCCAGATGTCCATCGTTGAAATGCAGGGTGGGCTACGCGGCAGCGGCGACGAGTTTGCAACCAAGCTGTCCGATGCGGCAGACAATCTGAACCGCATGGTGGAGCGCGCGGGCCAAAGCTTCGAGACGAGCTCGGGCCAAAGCCGCGATGCGTTGGCGACAGTCATGGATTTGCTCCGCCAGACAGTGGAGAAAGCCAACGCCGAAATCGACACTGCACTCGGCACAGCAGCCAGCGGTGCGTCCACCAAGCTCGAGGCGGCCATGGGCCTTGTCATGGACAAGCTCGACAAGCGGATTGGCGAGTTGGGAGATGGTCTGCAAACGATGCAGAGGACCATGGGAGAACACGGAGACGCGGCCAGAAGGCAGATCGAGGTCTCGGTTTCGCAATCCACCGACATGCAAAAAGCTGTTTTGTCGGAGTTGGAAGCCACAGTTCAGGGCATATCGGGTCGGATCAGCAGCGCGGTCGAAGATGCCGTCGCTTCAGTAGGTAGGCGATTTGATGAGCTTGCCGCTTCCATGCGAGCGATTGAGGGCGCATTGATCGGTCAGAAGGCAGCACTCGAGGGAGCATCAAGCGAAGCCAGAAAGACCGCAGAAGCGCTCGGAAAGAGTGCCCAGAGCGTTCAGGCAGCGACCGCGCCGCTTGTCAGCGTCGGCGATCGCTTCTCGTTGGCCACGGAGAAGATGACGGAGGGAGTCACAGCGACCCTTGATGCGCTCAAACTGGCACAATCAGAGATGGCTGGACTCGCCGCGGATCTCTCGGCGGCCAACAAGTCATCTGGCGACTTCTGGAACAATTTTGCAGGCAAATTCGACGACGTCGACACGGCGCTCGGCGAAGCCGTGTCTGTGCTGTCTAGATCCACGAGCGACCAGCAACAAAGGCTTGAAACACACGTGCAGAGCGTAGACAGGGGCCTATCGGAAGCAATCGGCAAGCTTTCGGGCATCCTGACCCAGATGTCCGACAGCGCGGAGTCCATTGCCGATAGTCTGGAAGCCGCGAAGGTGGGTGGTGCTTTGAGCAGCTCCAACGGTGCGCGCGGGACCCAGCAATGATCGTCGCCGAGCCCGATCACCGAGCTGTGTCTCACGCCGAGGAGGACGAGAACTATTTCGTGTCGATGACCGATATGATGGTCGGCATCCTGTTTATCTTCATCATCATGCTGATGGTGTTTGCCCTGCATTTTCGACAGCAGACCGATGAGACCGTGAAGTTGACAGCGGAGCAGCAGCAGCAATTGCAAAAAGCAAACGAGTTGGCAGAGCAGATAGCTCAACTGCGCCGCCAGATAGCAGCCGAGATCGCCGAATTGAACAAAGCTGACCAGGCGCGTGCCAGGCTGCTGGAGAAAATTCAGCGCAAACTGGACGAAGTGGGCCTCAAAGTCACAATCGAGCGAGAGACCGGAGTACTACGACTTACGGAAGAGGCCATTCGCTTCTCGCCGGACAGCTCGGCGCTGGACGACACTGCCAAACGCAATGTCGATGCTGTGGCAAAGGTCCTGCTTGACGTGCTCGCCAACTATGCCGCCTGCCCGGACACCGAGACCTGCCCAGGCGCATCCGGCTACGTTGTCGAAACGGTCTTTATTGAAGGTCACACCGACAGGACCGGGGACGACGGCCGGAACTGGCAGCTTTCCACTGAAAGAGCTGTCAACACCTATCGCAGGATCGTCGACAATTTCCCAGGTCTGCGCAAGCTGCGCAATTCCGATCATCGCGAGATACTGTCGGTTTCCGGCTATGCGTACACGCGCCCGGCGACCGAGCAGGACGATAGCGAAGGCTTCCGCATCAATCGCAGGATCGATCTGCGTTTTGTAATGGAAGCCGATCGACGCGAAAGGTTGACGGAAGTCCTCGATCTTCTGGACAAGATGGAAAAGAAGGTCGGCGAGCTGAGCCCGACCGGAACACCTGTCATCTCGACTGCTCCGACGGCAAGGCCATAAGATTGAGCAAACATTTCAAGGAGGCGATCGCAGAACTGCTCATACGCCACGGCGTGCCGGCGCGTGCGTCGGCGCCTGCGCAGATCGAGATCACGGCGGGCAAGCTTCGCGATACTGACGGTGACGCACCTCGGACAAAGGACTATGACGCGATATCCGAACAGCTGGCGCTCACACTTTCAAAAGGCGATAGCATCACCGGCAGGCAGGCACGCGACGGCGCATGGTGTCTTTGGCAGACCCGGTTCGCGATCGCGACGGACCCGGCGATGCTCGAGCCTTTTCTCGGGCAGCTTCGTGGGTTGAAGCACAAGGGTGCCTCCAGGGCGCTAGCTCTTTCATATTTGATCAGCTTCCACGAAGATCGACCAGGCCTTTCAGCCGTGGCCGCCACGCTGCGCGACCTTGCCGCCGTCGCCGGAAAGCCGTTTGACACGCTGGAGGAGAAGTACCGGATATTCGACATCAGCGACGGGCCGCGGCGAATAGGCGAGGCAGCGTTCGCGCAGCGAAAGTCGCCTCGCACCGTGCTGGCAGAACAAGGACTACAGATGGAACTCGTACTCGGTGGCGGCTTTGTTGAGCCATGCGCCCGGCGAGTGCTTGAGCGCGTCGCGGAAGACAAAAGGCTGCCTTCGCTCGAACGCATCGATTTCGTGAAGCTGATTTCAGTTAATGGCGAAACGAAGCGGCTGAACTTTCCCGGCCACAAGGACCTCGTCGCCAATGCATTGCTGCTGCCATATGCAAACCAAAGACCAGATGAGGCCATTCGCGACAGGACACTTGACCTGCTGATTTCGCTCGAAGGCGTGGGTGATCCCCGCACGCGAAGCGGCAATTGGGCAAGCATGCCGCGATCTCGTGACATCGCGGTCTCCTGGCTGACCGAGCAGGCCCTCCGGCAATTCCTGGACGTTGTCGAAGAGGTCAACCCAAACGACTATTGGCACTATCGACGGACATTCTGGGAAGCAATGCACGACAGCGATGCCATTTCGGCCGCTTGGGTCGTGATGGACCGCGAGGGGGCTCGAGAGGCACGACGGCGGTTCGGCAAGAACACCGGTTTTGCCCAGTTCACCTCCGGCGCCGTGCAGGCCGGACATGCCGTCTTGCTACTGCGTATCGGCGAGGGGGTTTGTGCGGAGTGGAGTTTCAACGGCAAATGCAGGTTCTGGCAGGATGCGCAACGTCAGGGTGCTCCGCGCCTTTATGACGATGGCTACGACGCCGAATTCTTGCGCACCGGTACAAGGTATCCGCCGATACTCGAGATTACACACTATCCCCACACTGGGCCGAACGCCTGGCAGCACCTGGCTGCCCGCCAGATCCAGGGTATGACTGGTATGCGATTTTCACCCAAGGAGTACATGCCGTGAGCCTGAGCTTTCGGCATGTATCTCTTCCCAGCGGCGTGCAATTGAAGGTTTTGCGGCGACGATTGCTTGGCACCCAAGTCGTCGAGACCTCGCTTTGGCCGCATCTGACAGGCAAGGAGGGCGCTGCTGCGCGCTATCTGCTGGCGCTTGCAGATAGTGGCGAGGCTGACATCTCGGCCACCGAGGTATTGGTTGTGCACCCTGCGATTGCGGCATTGCCTGCCTCCGTGGCGGAGGCTGTCAGATTGCCTCCACTTGGCACTCTTTCAGTGACGTTGGCGTTTCAAGGGATCATGACCGATCCGAGGGCCCGCATTCGCGTCAGCTGGTATGATGCCGACACTCGCAGAATAAGGATTGAAAGAACCGGAGCACTGGCCCGGTGGGGTGCCTTGGAGGGCCGCCTGTCGGGGCCTCTCTATGCACTGACCGAGGCTATCGATCGCTACAACGCAACCGAGAGTTCCGGCTCGGACATACGGATCGCTGCTTGGGCGCCGGTGCAAAATGCATTGAAGATGACCACCGGACAGGAGGTAAGTACCGAAGATCGCTTTCTTACCAGCCTCACGATCTATCAAGCAGGGGCGGTTGCGCTGGATGTCTTCGCGACCCCCTATGGGCCAGATTTCCTCCCCGTTGTCATGGGTCGAGAGAAATCGGCAACCCTTAATGATGATGCGCCCGCCCCGGAAGGAACCGAGCACGCGCCAGCGGCACCAGATCTCGTCTCTGACGCTCTGTTACCTGAGCCGCTCCAAAGACGTTTCGCAAGCGAACTGTTTGCTGCCGAATCCACCAGTCGGGATGCCTATGTTCTCGATCGAAACACCTACCTTGTTGTCGATCCGGCGCTCAAATCCGCCTTGGATGTCATCCGGACGAAACGTTCCGCGCCGCGAGAAGAGCGTATTTCATTCCTCCAGAATCCCAGGATCGAAATTGCACGGGCGCTCGGCGACGAAACAGGTGAGATGGCGCAGACTCTGCTGGTCGAAACTTGGCAGTATTCGGAGCGCATTCTCGGCCTCGGCGTCTGGGAGCCGCCTGCCATGCCATGGCTTAAGAACAAGGCCGGCCAATGGTTGCCCGAGCGCTTTCCCGTCAGGATCGGCGACCAGATCGTCGAAATGGATCAACGGATTTTCGACGGTCTCAAGACCGCAGTGGCTGCTGCAGATCAGCAAGGCGACAGCAAAATCCAATTGGGTGATCGGGCATTCAAGGTCCCGGAGGTCCAGGAGGCTTTTGAACGGCTTGGTCTCGACCGTCAGGGAAATGCGCCAACTCAGGCCGTTGAGGAGGGCAATCAGCTAGAACAACCTCAAAGGGACCCGCACGCGGGTGAACAAGAACGCCTCATCATTCAACAAAATTTTGAAGGCAAGGAATTTGCCGTCTCCCACAATGCCAGGCAGACCGTGGCAGGCGACGAATTTCCTCCAACAGAGGTTGTCACGACAAGACCAAAACCGCATCAAAAGGATGGCTTTGATTGGCTGGTCGGCAGCTACAAGGCAGGCTGGCCAGGTGTGCTACTCGCCGATGACATGGGTTTGGGAAAGACCTTTCAGGCTCTAGCCTTCCTGGTGTGGGTCAGACAAATCCGGAGCAAGCTCGGCATCGATGCAGGCTCGCAAAAGAAGCCGATGCTAATCGTGGCACCGACGGCGCTTTTGCGTAACTGGGTCGAGGAAGCCGACCGACATCTGGCGCCGCAAGCGTTGGGCGAGCGCATAGATGCATTCGGTTCGGCCTTGCGTCACCTCAAGATGGAAAGGCTCGAGCACTGGACTGCCGAAACTGCGCTTGACGTCGCCAGGTTGCGCTCGGCCGACTGGATACTGACGACCTATGAGACACTCGCCGACTACCATCGGGCCTTTGCGCGCGTCCCATTCAGTGTGGCCGTCTTTGACGAAGCGCAGAAGATCAAGTCGCCTGGCTCGATCAACACACAGTCCGCGAAGGCTATGAATGTCGAATTCGCGCTGGCCCTCACAGGGACGCCCATTGAGAACCGTCTTGCCGACTTATGGTGCATCATGGATCGCGTGGTTCCGGGCTATCTTGGGGACCTTAAGGGCTTCGTCCAGAGCTACGAGAAAGGCGGCGGGGACGACCTTCGGCGATTGAAAGCCAGCCTTGATCAGCCTCCGAGGCCAGAGACCCCGCCCGTGCTATTGAGGCGGATGAAGGCGGAAATTCTGGAGGGCTTGCCAAAACGCGAGGTCTCAAAAAGGCTGATGCAAATGCCGCCGGAACAGGCGGAAGCCTATGCCGCGGCAGTCTTTCGGGCACAAACCGGCGGCACAAGCCAGGGCGATATGTTGCGGGCGATTCATGCATTCCGGGGCATATCATTGCATCCAGCCGGGAGCTCTGGCTGCGATCCGCTCGACATGACCTCGGTGCGGGATTGGATCGCAAAATCGGCGCGCATGGTCCATGCGGTCAAAGTTCTGGAGCACCTAAACACAATCGGCGAGAAGGCACTGGTGTTTGTTGAAGACCTTGAGGTCCAGAAGGTTTTCGCAGCTGCGATCGCCACTCATTTGCAAATGCCACGCCAGCCGGCGATCATTAACGGGACTGTTCCGGGAGAAAAGCGGCTTGAGATCGTAGAAAGGTTTCAGTCCTCAAGCTCACGTTTCGACTTGCTTGTGCTCTCGCCCAAGGCTGCCGGCATCGGTCTCACGATCACTGCCGCAAACCACGTGATCCATCTGTCGCGGTGGTGGAATCCGGCCGTAGAAGACCAGTGCAACGATCGCTGTTATCGCATCGGGCAGCAAAGGCCGGTCACTGTCCATGTGCCAATCGCAGTCCATCCGGAATTTGGCGAGACCTCTTTCGATCAGACACTCGATGCATTGTTGGAGCGAAAGCGCCAGCTCTCGCGCGACATGCTTGTCCCACCTGTAGAGGATGGCGATGTCGAAGCCCTCTTCGGCAGAACGCTCGGAAGGGTCTGATCGTCAGGGTAATCCAGCCTCGGCGAGGTAAGGCGACAGAATTGTGGGCTTGTCGCCAATGCGACCCGAACTCGTCAGGATCAAGCGCTTCTTCGCCCTGGTCATCGCAACGTAAAACAGTCGCCTCTCGCCCTCGAGCGCTCGTTCAGTTTGAACAAACCGAAGTGGCCAGATGCCGTCGACAACATCCAGCATGACCACTGTATCGAACTCGCGCCCCTTGGCTCGCAGCGCTGTCATCAGGTGGATGGGCTTCTTCCACTCCTCGTTTGCTGAATCATCGGAGTCCATTCCGGGCAGCTTGACAAGGGTATCCTTCGCCTTCTCCAAATCATCGACGAAGCTCTGGAAGTCCTCCCCGTAGGTTTCTGAGAATTCCGCCAGATAGGCGAACGGTGGATCGGCCAGGAAGATATCCTCAGAGCCGCGTCCATGATCCTTTTTGAATCCTGCGTAGAGGGTCTGAAGAGCCTCGATAGCGGCTCTTACAGTCGGCGCGTGCAGCAGCTTGCGAAGCCGGATTGCGAAGTTGGCGGCTGTGGCGCCCTCGTCGGTCTGCCCGCGGATCGGACCTGAATAAGTCTGAAGCTGGGCAATGGCTGCATCGTAGGATTTGGGTCTCACCGAGCGCACATGCCTAGCCATCGCATCTGCTTCAACCCGGCGCAGCGGATACCGCTGCACGGAATTGCAAAGGGCCATGACGTCATCGACAATCGTCGGGACTGCGATACCAAGGCCCGCCATGGTGCGCGTCCGAAGCGCGCCCAGCAGCCGGTCAAACGTGTCGGATAGGAAAAGATGAAGGTCTTCCGCGGCGCAAAAAGGAATGTCCTCTCGCGCGAGGAGTATCTGGTAGGGAATTAGCTGGGCGCGCTTCCTCGATAGCAGGGCCATCCGCGCTCCAGGTGCCTTTTTTCCAACGAAGCTCCGGATTTCGTCGAGCACGCTTTCGACGGAATCCAAAAAAGTTTGCCCTGAATACATGAAGGTTTGCGCTTCAACGGTTGAAACGGCATGCATGCTCTTTGCGACTCTTCGCTTGTTGTGCGCAATGAGACGAGCGGATTTCTCCACGATGTTTCGCGGGCTGCGGTAATTCTTCTCCAAAATATAGGTCTTGAACGGCCGCCCTAAATGCCGATCCGGTTCAAGGATGAAATCGGGCGCCGCGCCACGCCACTCGAAGATGGCCTGATCGTCGTCGCCGACAATGGTGAGTGCCGACTGATTCAGGTCGGCAACCTTCATAATCAGTGCCAGGTCGAGAGGATTGATATCCTGAAATTCATCGACGAGGATGTCTGTGATCCTTGCCCCCGGAGTGGGTAGATTTCCGGCAGCCAGTTGTCGCCGCTGGTCGAGCCAAGCACCGTATTTTTGGTCTTCAAGGGTGAACGAACCGGTCGCGAACTGCTGAACGCAGGCGGCATTGAAGAACGGCAGCGCGATCTCTAGGAAAGTCTCCCACCGGCGGTTGTCGACGACACCGAGATCCTCGAACTTGACGATGAAATCTTCGAGCAACGATAGCAGGCCCAGCTCCTCCAAGGACTCCAATCGTTGATCGGCCATTGCGAGCGATCCATCCTCATGGTCGAAGGCCAGCGATTTCATAGTATCAAGCAGATCCGCCAGCAGCTTCGGCAACTTGAAGGGCTGGTGTTTCATACCCTTGTCCAGCTCAGGAACCGATGACCACGCAGGGGCCAGCACGGTCCTTACAAGATTGGCTCTCTCGATTTCGGCAACGTGGAGTCGTGGCTGGGTCGACATCGCGCGAAGCCGCCTATGTCCCCATCCATTGAGCGTCACAACATCGGCGCGTGTCGAGAAGGGCGCGAACGCCGGCTCTGAAAGCCTGGCACGCAACTCGTCACGAGCGGCCCGCGTGAAGGAAACGATGAGGAAGGACGAGCTTCCGACCGAGCGACGGTGAAGTTCAGCACAGCGATGGAGGAGGGAAAGTGTCTTGCCACTTCCGGCAGGTGCGAGCAACCTTATGTCTGTCTGGGTGGCATTGACGAAGGCAAGCTGGGTAGCATCCAAGGCGGCGGAAGCGATGCTGTTCAAATCCGGCTCCTATCTAGCCAAAAATCCTCACCAGGTTGCAGAGTAGACCGGAGGCTGTCAAACGGCTTCCAAAAGTGACCTCGGGGAGGTGCGGACGAATTCTT
>CCNA01000055.1 GCA_000824805.1 Mesorhizobium sp. SOD10 | reverse complement strand
GTTCGTGGGCCGTATATAGTCGTCACCCGGTCGAACTGTCAACAGCCAAGATCGCTCTTTTTTCGATTTCTCGCGGAGATATCCACGGAGGGAAAAATGATAAGCTGGCTTCGTTGAATTTTGGCCTAGGATCCGTTGCCAGCCGTTCCGGCGATAGCAGCCACAACCGCTCGGCCGAGCGGATGTGTTCGACCCAGAAATCGCCTGCATCGTTTAGCCGAATGTCGAGCGCGGCGCCGGACTGGACCCCGGTTTAGAGCCGCTCCTCGAGCAATTCGGGCGTGATGTTCCGGCCGGCGTGGAAGATGCCCAGAATCAGCACGCGTTCGCCATCGACGGCGAAAACGATACTGACCGCGCGGCGATAGCCGATGATCCGCAGCCCCGGCATGATCTCCACCCGCTCGGTGCCGCGCTGTGGAGATGTCGACAAGCCCAGGCATGATCGCGGATGCCCGCGACAAAATTCCAGGCAACCGCCGGCGACGCGCGCTCGGCTATATCGTCATAGAGCTGTTCGAGTTCGGCTTCCGCTTTCGCGTGGAAGACAATCCGATATTCCATCCCTACTTGGCCTTCGCCCGCCGTGCGCGATGACGGGCCTCCAACCGGGAAAACACCGTTTCAGCGGGAATACCCTTTGCCGGATCCTGCTGGAGCTCGGTCATGCGCGACGGGATTTCCTCGCGCAGCCATCTCTCCCGCTCCGCCTCAAAATCCTCGAGCATGCGCAGGCCCGCGCGGACAACCTCGCTGGCATTGTTGTAGCGACCCGATTCGAGCTGCTTCCTGATGAAGCGCTCATAATGCTCGTTCAAAGCGTAGTTAGGCATCGGAGTCCCCCGGACGAATATGGAGCCAGGCGCGAAGCATAGCAATAGATAGCAAAAATAGACAACCTTGATTGATTCGGACGCGCTTCATCCTTTGCGATTCGGTGGAAGACTCCACCGAATCGGGCGGCAATCGAAATGTCGACCAAGCACGTCCGCGCCCGATCGAGGATCGCGGCGCGCTTCAGTCGCGTGTGTGTACCCGCCGCCTCAGCGCGCGGCCCACGCCAGCCCGCGGCGCAGTATGGTGCGCATCTGCGGCACCTCGAACTCCGCCGCCACATGACCCAGTGAGGAATAGAATACCCGCCCCTTGCCGTGCCTGCGCTTCCAAACCACCGGCATGACGACGCCGTCGATCCACTGCGCATATTCGCCGGAGAAGGTGGTCGTCGCCAGCACTTCGTTCGACGGATCAACATGCATGTAATATTGTTCGGAGCGGTAGGGGAAATCGTCGATGCCCTGCATGATGGGGTCGTCGCGCCGCGTCACCTTTACTTTATAGTCAATGATGCTGCCCGGATGCGCGACCCATTGCCCGCCGCACATGAATTGATAGTCGGGCGACTCGCGAAATGCGTCGCCCATGCCTCCATGATAGCCACCAAGGCCGACGCCATTTTCGACCGCTTTCGTCAGGTTGGCTTCTTCCGCCTTGGTTAGCTTGGACATCGTGTAGATCGGCACGATAAGGCTGAGCTCCGCGATCGCCGGGTCGGCGAAGGCCGTGGTCGTGTTCTCCACACGCACGGCAAAGCCTTCTTCCTCGAGCATCGCCTTGACGGCACGAGCGCCAGCTTCGGGCTCGTGGCCCTCCCAGCCGCCCCATACGATCAGCGCCTGCCGCATCTTCCACTCCTCTTACGTCAGCGCCCGTAGCCGAATGTATGGCGCGGGCGCCGAGCGACCATCGCTGCAAAGCTCCGCCGAGTCGAGTTGGAAAGAAGCGCAGGGCAAAAAACAAAGACGCCCGGAGTGAGGCGGGCTGTTTTTGTATCTGGTTGGGGGGAACAGGATTTGGCTTTTTGTCCCGC
>CCNA01000054.1 GCA_000824805.1 Mesorhizobium sp. SOD10 | reverse complement strand
GCCATGGCCCTGCAGGCCTGCATGCCCGGCTGACCTCCAGGCTCGCGGCTGACTGCGTTGGCTACGGTCGCATATCCAAACGATTCTCCCTCGCGGATATCCCGCTCCCAGTTTGGCAGAAAGTGACGGGTGAACTGGACAGCGGCTCCTTGCAGGAATGCTGCCTGCTCTTCCTGGTCCCGCAGCAAGCCGCTGTGGCGCACCACCGCACAGGAGAATTGAACGATGTCTTGAGCTCGGCCGATGTCATCGAGAGCCTTGTTGAACAGATTGCTCGACATTGCGCGAGAGACGGGCTGCGGGGCTGCTTCGGAATGCCGTCCCACTTGCAAATCGGCAGCTTGTCTATGCGGTGGCAATCCGGCTGTGTTCGCGCGTCCGGGCCGCTGGCGCGAGGGTCCGCCTTCGGCCCGCAAAGCGCCTAATTGCTGCCGCGATCCTTCAGGCCGTTGAGAATCTATGCGGCGGCTATCGCGCGTGCTCCCATCGTCGCTGCGTGGCGG
>CCNA01000053.1 GCA_000824805.1 Mesorhizobium sp. SOD10 | reverse complement strand
CGAATGTCGGCAGCTCCTCGACGGAGCGCCAGGCGCGTGCTGGGGTGTAATTCGCGACCGTTGGCCGCAACTTCTGTTCGGCTTCTACCCTGCGGATCTTTATTGGCGCCCGGTTCTCGCCTTCGCGCTGCTGTTGGCGGCGCTGGCGCCGGTTCTGTTCCGCGCCCTGCCGTCTCGCACGCTCTGGTTCAGCGCCGTCTACCCGGGCCTTGCGGGCTGGCTGATCTGGGGCGGAAGCCTGTGGTTTCCGGTCGCCGTCTACCTCGGCTTCGCTGTCGCCGCCGGCCTGTTTGCGTCGACAGCACGCGCCAGTCAAGGGCTTGGCCTGAGCGTCGCCGGTCTCGGAGCGGCGCTCTGGTGGGTCTACGCCGCCCAGCCTTTTTCATCGGCTGCAAACGCTGTCATCCCGATTGTGCTCGAGGCTGTCCCCTCGCGCGAGATCGGAGGGTTTCTGCTGTCGATCATCATCGGCGTGACCGGCATCGCAACGTCGTTGCCGCTCGGCATCTTGCTCGCGCTTGGCCGTCGCTCGGGTTTGCCGCTGATCCATATGCTGAGCGTCGTGTTCATCGAATTCATTCGTGGCGTGCCGCTCATCACGCTGCTGTTCACCGCATCGCTGCTGTTGAACTATTTCCTGCCGCCCGGCACCAACTTCGACCTCATCCTGCGCGTAGTGATCATGGTGACGCTCTTTGCCAGCGCTTATATGGCCGAGGTCATCCGCGGGGGCCTCGCCGGCCTGCC
>CCNA01000052.1 GCA_000824805.1 Mesorhizobium sp. SOD10 | reverse complement strand
AGTAAACCACGACACTCCTGATCGATTTGCCCTCATGCATGAGGTCGAAACCCTTGTTGATGTCGTCGAGCTTCAGCGTGTGCGTGATCATCGGGTCGATCTGGATTTTCTTTTCCATGTACCAGTCGACGATCCGCGGCACGTCGGTGCGGCCGCGCGCGCCGCCGAAGGCGGTGCCCATCCAGGTGCGGCCGGTGACCAACTGGAAGGGCCGCGTCGAAATCTCCTGGCCGGCGCCGGCCACGCCGATGATGACCGACTTGCCCCAGCCGCGATGCGAGGCTTCGAGCGCCTGGCGCATCACCTTGGTGTTGCCGGTGCAGTCGAAGGTGTAGTCGGCGCCTCCGATCTGGTCGGCGCCGCGCCTGGTCATGTTGACCAGGTAAGGCACGATGTCGCCGTCGATCTCCTTCGGATTGACGAAATGCGTCATGCCGAACTTCTCGCCCCAGGCCTTCTTGTCGTCGTTGATATCGACGCCGATGATCATGTCGGCGCCGGCCAGGCGAAGACCCTGGATGACGTTGAGGCCAATGCCGCCGAGGCCGAAGACGACAGCGGTCGCCCCTTGCTCGACCTTGGCGGTGTTGATGACGGCACCGATGCCGGTGGTCACCCCGCAGCCGATGTAGCAGATCTTGTCGAAGGGGGCGTCCGGATTGACCTTGGCCACCGCGATCTCGGGCAGCACGGTGAAGTTGGAGAAGGTCGAACAGCCCATGTAATGAAAGAGCTTCTCGCCATTGATCGAGAAGCGCGAGGTGCCGTCGGGCATCAGGCCTTGCCCCTGCGTGGCGCGGATGGCGGTGCACAGATTGGTCTTCCTCGACAGGCAGGACGGGCACTGCCGGCATTCGGGCGTGTAGAGCGGGATGACATGGTCGCCCTTCTTGACCGAGGTCACGCCCTTGCCGACATCGACGACGATGCCGGCGCCCTCATGGCCGAGGATTGCCGGAAAGATGCCTTCCGGATCGGCGCCCGAGAGCGTGAACTCGTCGGTGTGGCAGATGCCGGTCGCCTTGACCTCGACCAGCACCTCGCCCTCGCGGGGACCTTCG
>CCNA01000051.1 GCA_000824805.1 Mesorhizobium sp. SOD10 | reverse complement strand
CGCGTCAGTTTGTTGTCAGGTCAGCCAAGCTACGTTCCGACTCAAGGGAGCAACGGTTGTGATGTTGAAGGTGATTGCGACCTCCCGACTGCGAGCGAAAGGCATTCGAGCGTCGCCCGGCTAAGGGCATGCTCGATTTACCGATCGGACAGGGTGCTTCCTTCAGAGCTCCCGGCTTCGGTGCCCTAGGCGCGCTTTGGGGTTCCTGAGCGGCGACCATGTTGGCTCGCCTGTCGTTGCTCCACACACTTTAGGCGATGCGTTGTTGTCTGGATGGGAGACGAAGCATGACCAACATCGGCCGGGCGGGAAGATCGCGCATCGGAGACACTCCAGCCGGTGGCACCCCGGACGGCAGGTCACCCGCCGCATCAGAAGGTGGAAACGCGTTCAACTCGATTGTCGAGCGGATGCACCGCGAGCCGCAGGCTGGCGAAGCTTCCTCCAGCCGCGCCGCGGGCCGCGGTGATGATACCCCGCAGGACCGGCCCGCCCGCGCCCCCATTGGTCAACCACGACTTTTCGCTTCCGCATTGCGCGGAACGGGCATGACGCGGCGCCGTTTTCCTTTGGCGCGAGACGGTGAAGCAAGCCAGGAAGAAAGCGCTTGGCGTTGTGACGGTGAGCCGGAACGCGGTGATCATGCAAGCGAAAGTTCTTACGCTCCGGTCCTGTCGCATCG
>CCNA01000050.1 GCA_000824805.1 Mesorhizobium sp. SOD10 | reverse complement strand
GCGGACGAATTCTTGGACTGGTTATGCTGCAATTCCCAGGTTCCGGCGGTATTCGGAGGGGCTCAGGCCACCGAGTGAGATCTTGATGCGATGCTGGTTGTACCACCGGATGTAGGAATCCACCTGCTGCATGAAGTCTTCAAGCGTCGTGTTGATCCAGTCACGATGGTAGTACATCTCATTTTTCAGCCGTCCGAAGAAGCCCTCGCAGGCTGCGTTATCCGGTGAGCATCCTTTGCGTGACATGGAGCGTGCGAGCTGAGCATTGTGCATTCGTAAGAGCCATCCAGGCCAGCGATAATGGGCGCCGCGATCAGAGTGCACAACCGGCCGATCGGAACTATCGGTGATTGTTTCGATAGCGGCATCCAGCATGGTATTCACGAGTTCGGCGTCTGGACGCGTGCCCACGGACCAACTGACCACGAGCCCGTCGAAGCAGTCGATCATAGGCGACAGATATACCTTGCCCGCCGGTAACTGGAATTCCGTGATGTCGGTGAGCCATTTCTCGTTTGGCGCTTCAGCGTGGAAGTCCCGATTGACCAGATTCTCCGGCGCGGCGTCCAGTTCCCCCTGGTAGGACGTGTAGCGACGCTGCTTCACGGTGGCCACGACGAGCTGCTCCTGCTTCATCAGGCGACGTATGACCTTTTCGGAGACCTGCTCGCCTCCTCTAACCAGCGCCGCATGAATGCGTCGGTAGCCGTAGCAGCGACGATTGGCTTCGAAGAGAGCCACAACGGCCTGGCGAAGCTCTGCGTACCGGTCATCAAGGCAAAGCAGAGACCGATGATAAAAATAGGAGCTGCGGGCGAACTCAAGCCGCGTGAGGAGTTCTGGTAATGCATAGATTTGTCGCAGGGCATCAACCAGCAGCGTCTTTTCCCGATTTGCCAGGAGCCGCAGGTCGATGCCCAGATCTTTTTTTATGAGTTCGTTGGCCTTCTTCAGCAGGTCGTGTTCGAGTTGCAGGCGCTGCACATCTCTACGTAGGGCCTCGAGTTCGCGCTCCAGCTCTTCACGGCTGGCTGTTGGGGGTAAATTGCGATGGCGTGGCATGGATGCGGGAACCTCACGACCAAGTTGCTGGTCTTTCCAGTCGTACAACGTCTGGCGGCTGACGCCTACTTTTTGAGCCACCTCGCGTGCACTCTCACGCCTGGAGCACATATCGATCACGGCCGCTCGCTTCTGTCGTTCCGACCGCGGCGGGGCGGTTACGATCCTGCCAACAACGCGCCGCCTGGCATCAGGATCATACTCATCAATCCAGGCCGAGAGCAGTTGACGGCAAGGATAACCAAGTGCCTTCCTGGTCCATGTCAAGCAGCGGCCATGGCTCAGATAGTGCTCGACAGCGACCTGCTTCTGTTCATCCGAATACCGCGTTTTGGCGCGTACATAGCTCGCTGACAAGTCGCGATGCCGTTCGTATTGGCGGTACCAATGCTTGAGTGCATTCTTCGTCGGATAGCCGAGCTGACGAATGGTGGCACCCACCCGGTTACCAAGTTTGATATAGAGCTGCACGGCCCTCAGGCGGTCTTCGTACGAATACATGAACTATCTCCTCGTAGTCCAAGAATTCGTCCGCAC
>CCNA01000049.1 GCA_000824805.1 Mesorhizobium sp. SOD10 | reverse complement strand
CCGGCGGACGGCTCGAAGGCACCGGCACGGTCTGCGACACCACCAATGCCGCGGGCGGCACGATCGCCGCCGGCAATGCCGGCGTGCCGGGCACGCTCACCATCGCGGGCAACTACAGCGGCAATGGCGGCACGCTGGAGATCGAGACGGTGCTCGGCGGCGACAGCTCCGCCACCGACCGGCTGGTCGTCACCGGCAACAGCTCCGGCACCACCACGCTCAAAATCGCCAATCTCGGCGGCGGCGGCGCGCAGACGGTCGAAGGCATCAAGATCATCGATGTCGGCGGCAGCTCCGCCGGCACCTTCTCGCTTGCCGGCGACTATGTCTTCGAGGGCGACCAGGCGGTGGTCGGCGGCGCCTATGCCTATCGGCTCTACAAGAACGGCGTCAGCACGCCGGCGGACGGCGACTGGTACCTGCGCTCGGCGCTGATCAACGGCCAGCCGCAGCCGCTCTATTCGCCGGCCGTGCCGATCTACGAAGCCTATCCCGGCGTGCTGCAGAGCCTGAACGAGCTCGGCACCCTGCAGCAGCGCGTCGGCAACCGCTCCTGGACCGGCGCCAGCCAGGGCGCCGACGAGATCGGCAGCGTGCCGGCACAAAGCGCGATCTGGGCCCGCATCGAGGCGGCGCACACCAGGCAAAGCCCCGACAGCGCCACCACCGTCTCGGATTACGACGTGACCACCTGGAAGCTGCAGTCGGGCTTCGATGGGCTGCTTTATGAGGACGCCACCGGCATCCTGCTTGGCGGGCTGACCTTCCACTATGGCACGGCCTCGTCCGATGTCTCCTCGATCTACGGCCTCGGCTCCATCCGGGCCACCGGCTACGGCTTCGGCGGCACGCTGACCTGGTATGGCGACAGCGGCTTCTACACCGACGCCCAGGCCGAGGTGACCTGGTATGACAGCGATCTCAAGTCCGCCACGCTCGGCAGCGATCTCGCCAAGGGCAACAACGGCTTTGGCTATGCGCTGAGCATCGAGGCCGGCCAGAAGCTTGCGCTACAAGGCAAGTGGACGCTGACGCCGCAGGCCCAGCTTTCTTACTCCTCCGTGCGCTTCAGCAGCTTCACCGATCCGTTCGACGCGGCGGTGTCGCTGGGCAACAGCGATACCCTCGTCGGCCGCGCCGGGCTGTCGTTGGATTACGAGGACGCCTGGACGGGCGCCCAGGGCAAGGTCAGCCGCTCGCATCTCTACGGCATCGCCAACCTCTATTACGACTTCCTCGACGGCAATGACGTCGATGTGTCGGGGGTCGGCTTCCACGAGCACGACCAGCCGCT
>CCNA01000048.1 GCA_000824805.1 Mesorhizobium sp. SOD10 | reverse complement strand
GCAAAACCGGCAAGTTCAAGAAGGTCTGCGTCACCGACCCGGATGCCACCATGGCGACAAACGCCCGCAATCGCCGGCTTGAGCCGGCCTACAAGCAGCATGCTGTTGTCGATGATCTGCGCGGCGTGGTTCTCGATGTAGTGGTGACTACCGGCGAGATCAACGAGGGGCAGATGATTGTGGAGCGGATCGATGCCGCTGAGAGGACGACGGGCTTGGCCGTGCGAACCGTCACTGCCGATGCCGGCTATGCCTACGCGAAGGTGTTCGCCGCTTTTGAGAACCGCGGCATTGATGCGTTGATCCCCGCCAAGGCGGAGCCGATCCGCAGCCCGGTTCCGCTGCGTCGTTTCCGCTACGATGCCAAGCACGACATCCTGAAGTGCCTTCGAGGCAAGGTCCTGCACCCCAAGCGGCCCTTGAAGTATGGGCGCTTCTTTTACTCGCGCGCCAGAGATTGCGCAGGCTGCGACCTTGCCTCCATCTGCCTATCCAAAGGGCGCGCCAACAAGGCGGTTGTTGTGGGGAATGACTATCCGGCAATTGCTGAGAGCTCGCAGACGTCGCGAGCGATGGTCGGAAGAGGATAAACAGCTCTATCAACGCCATCGGTGGCGCTCGGAAGGCTACCATGGCGAAGCGAAGAACTGGCATGGCCTTGCCCGGGCGGTTCGGCGGGGCCTAACCAACATGACGATCCAGGCCTACCTCACGGCCGCGGCGGTGAACCTCAAACGGCTGGCGGCCGCTTTGTTGGCCCATTTGCTCGGGTTGGTGCTGCTGACGCTCAATATGGCGCCGATCGAGGACCCCTGAGACGGAATCCGGAAGTTCTCACGGCAAGGAACTCGTTATCTCGCACCATGCATGGGGAAGTCGACTTTCTCAACAGCCCCTACGTGCACTTCCTCAGGAATGCCCTCGATCATCTGCCAAGGAAGCACGGCGACGACTGCCTGCAGGAATTGCGCTGGCTCTACGACCGGCGCGATCTTGCCGAGGCCAAGGCCGATCTCGCCGCACGGCTTTCCAAATGGTCGCAACACTATCCGCGATTGACGGCCTGGTGGAGGAGACCATCGACACGCTCATCTTCTTTGCCTATCCCGAGAGCGTGCGCCGCATCATCGACACCACGGATGACATCGACAAGTCTGACGTCGGCTCATTCGTTTCTTTGTTCGGCGCTGGTGAGCCCGTTTCTCCGTCCCGGCGGCGCGAGAGGACGAAAGCGCCGCCACGCAGCCCTTATAGTCGTTCCTCCTTTGTGGCGTCCGTGCGCCGCCTCGGCCCTCGCGACCGCCAGTGCCGGACCAGGCACGCTCGGCATTCTCGGCCGCGGCTTTCTCGCTGTTGCGCAGCTCCTTCACATTGTAGGCGTAGGCCGAACCGCGCCGTCCAACACCGCGCTCGTTGGGCGCGCCGGCCTTCAGAGCGAGCTGCCGCTGCTTTGTCGCCACCAGCGCAGGTCGAACCCAGAAGTAGTCCTGCTCCTTGGTCAGCAAGTGCCACACGGCGAGCTTGCGGGCGACCGCCACCGCCGCGACCTGATGGCCACGTTTGCTGCGGATGCGCAAGAAGAATGCGTGTTTCGGTAATTCCCGGA
>CCNA01000047.1:5011-5589 GCA_000824805.1 Mesorhizobium sp. SOD10 | reverse complement strand
CCGCATCGCCGAGATTGCTGTCCGACGAGACCCTGAGCGTGCCGCCATTGAGTGCGGTGCCGCCGCTGTAGCTGTTGGTGCCGGTCAGCACCAGCGTTCCGGCATCCGTCTTCACCAGTTGGGCATTGCCGGTGAGCGCGGAGGCGATCGTTGCCGTGTAGCCTGCGCCCGCGCTGGTGCCGTCGCCGACCCGGATGGTCGAGGCCGGCCCGACAAGGCCGATGTCGCCGCCCTCAATGACATAGCCGTCGGTCGAGAACTGCATGCCGGCAGCGCTCACCTGGCCCAGCCCATTATCCACCGTCACCGTGCCGGCCTGGCCGGCGAAGATGGCGAAGGCGCCGTCCGAATAGGCCGCGTTGATCGAGCCGGTGTCTTCGGTCCAGTTGTCGTTGCCCGAAGCATTCTGCCAGGTGCCGTTGCCGCCATTGACCGTGCCGTCGAACTTCGGACCGGCATCGCCGTCCCAATAGTTGAGGTTGAGCCCTTGCGTGTTGACCAGGTTGACCTGGTGGTCGATCGAGGTCTGGACAAAATAGTTCGAGGACGGGATGGAGCCGATCGCAAGCCCGTTGTTG
>CCNA01000047.1:0-5001 GCA_000824805.1 Mesorhizobium sp. SOD10 | reverse complement strand
CCGATCTCGACCGAGGTCGGCCCCGTGGCCAGGCTGTTGTCGCCGTCGACATAGAGGGCGCCGGCGGAAATCGTGGTCGGCCCGGCATAGGCGTTGGTCCCGGTCAGCACCGTCGTGCCGCCGCCGATTTGATTCAGGCCGCCGGTGCCCGAGATCAGCCCCGCGAAGGTGTAGACGTCAGAGCGGTCGAAGGCGAGCGTGCCGTTGTTCGTCAAATCGCCTGTGATCGAGCCCGAAGCGCCGCCATTGCCGAGCTGCAGCGTGCCCGCCGAGATCGTCGTCGTGCCACTCGAAACCGTGGCGGCGCTGTTGAGGATCAGATTGCCGCCGTTGACGGCAAGTGTGTTGGTGGCGAGGCTACCATCGATTTCGACCGAGCCCGAGTTCATGGCAACGCTGTCCATGCCGCTGATGGCGTAGGCGGCGCCGTAGACGAAACTGCCCGAGCCGAGGTCTAACTTCAAGGCGCTGCTGCCGCCGCCGCTGATATTGCCAGCGATGGAGCCGCCCGTGATGTCCAGCACGTTGGCGACGGTGCTGAGATTGATGTTGCCGGTCACGGCGCCCGCCGTGGAGATGGTGGCAGCACCGCCTGTCTGGTTGAGGGCGATGCCCGAAGCTCCAGCATTGATGATGGCGCCGGAGCCGATGGCGATCGTGCCGCCCGCCGCGGCATTGCCGTGGATGGCCGCGCCCGTGCCCGAGCCACCGGTCACCGTGCCGCTGGTGAGGCTGATGTTGTAAGTTCCGGCGCCCTTGTTGTTGGCGAAGAGACCGTCGCCGCTGCCGTTATTCGTAACCGTGCCCCCGCTCATGGCGATGCTTGCGGTGCCCGTGGAGGCGGCATTGTTGACCACCGCACTCAAGGCCGGATTGGTACCGCTTTGGACCGTGACCATGCCGCCCGTCATGGTGATGCCGGCGCTGCCCAGTTCCGACTGGCTCAGGACACCCGTGCCCGAAGCCGTCGTGACCGTTCCGCCGCCGATGGTGATGCTGGCGGCGCCGGACGACGCGGTATTGACGATAATGGCGCGCAGGCCGCCGCCGCTGACGGAACTGACCGATCCGCCGGTCATGGTGATGGCGGCATCGCCCGTACCTGCGTTGCGGGCGGTCGCGCCGTCGCCTGCATTCGTATTGCTGACCTGTCCGCCGTTGAGTGTGATCAGGGCATTGCCTGTGCCGGCGCTGTTGGCGATGTTCGCGAAGAGCGTGCCTAGGGTGGAGGCGGAGGCCGACGTTGCCGTGCCGGTGTCCATGCGGATAATGGCGTTGCCGGCGGTGCCCTGATTCGCGACGTTGATGGCGGCCGCCAAAGGCTGGGTCGTCTGGAGCGATTGGAAACTCAGCGCGTTGACGACAAGGTCATTGACGTTGATGCCGCCGCCGAGGAGATAGACGGCGCCCCCACCGCTGGTGGTCTTCTGGGCAAGGAGATTGGGATTGCCGAGGACTATCGTCAGACCGTTCACGTTGTAGCTGATGCCGGGCGAGGGATAGCTGCTGCCCGAGCAGGTGACCACGCCCCCGACTGGCGGACCGCATTCGTTGGCCGCAAGAGCGCTGCGCGGCGCGGACGCCAACATTGCCGTCAAGGCGATCAGCGATGCGGAAGAAAGCGCGGCCCGTGAATTGCCGTTGCGACAGTTCGGCCTCTCCGTGCGGGCGGCGGCGATCCTCGTTGGCAACATGACGGTTCCCTAGATTTTGCTGTGAATTGGTGCGGGTCTGGCGAGGGGCAGGCGGGCATCGTCATCCGTGCTGGTCCTGCCGATCGCACTTGGGAACCCTTCAGCGACAAGGCAGATCCGTCCCCTGCCGGCGTCAGCGCGGCTTTCAGGGCCGCAGCGGTAGCCGAGAAAAGATTCACGCGTAGCTTGCCGCCGCGCCGTTCCACCTCGTCAGACGGCGGCCGCGCGGGCGCCCCCAGCAGTTCCACCCTCCGCCTGATCGTGGATCGTCCCGCCGCAGTCCAATCCAGCCATGCGCGCCTCATAATTTAGGAAGTCATAATGCATCGTTTTCTGATGAATCAGGACGCCATGCGAGAGGAAGGCACGGAATGGAGGCGCAGTATTCCAGAAAATTGCGGCGTTTTGCATAAACGTACGCTCGCTTGCCCCTTGCTTTGCTCTGGCCAGCACAGCGTTACTCGCAAGCAACACGTTTCTATTTGGTAATCCTAACGCACAGTTAATTGCTAGAGACGAAAACCTTGCGTCAACGATTTCGCTATCCAGCCGGCACCGGGTCCGAGCCTGCGACACGGGCTGGCAGGGCGGCAGAGGCGCGGAAGAAATGTAAGGCTGATTTCGGCGATCGAGAGGGCGGTTGCCATATGCCTACCCTCTTGAAGGAATGGCACGGGCAGCAGGGCTCGAACCTACGACCTGCGGTTTTGGAGACCGCCGCTCTACCAACTGAGCTATGCCCGTGCATGCGCTTGTTCGGCGCAGGCGCTTCCTAAAAGCTTCCGCGCGCTCTGTAAAGAGCACTGCGATGCCGTTTTGGAGCCTTTGTCAGAAATCTGAATTGCGGAGCTGCCGGCAACCCGATCGCGGGCGCGCAGGCGCCTACGATTTCCCGGCCGGCGGCCTGTAGGGTCCGCCCGGCACGCCCCAGCCCCAGGCCGGCATCGGCTCGGTTTGGGGATCGCAGGTCTCGCCGAGATTGGAATTCATCTTTGCCAGCCGCGATCCCCATTCGACATAGCCCATGAAGGCGGAGCGGAATTCGGGGTCGTCCGGCAGGCCGACCTCGTCCGCCGCATCGGCAAGAAGGTTGATCCAGCGGCGGCGCTGTTCCTCTGTCAGGTGCTTGCCCAGGTGATGCATCACCATTTCGCGATGGCCGCCATGCTCCTCGCTGTAGGTCTTCGGCCCGCCAAAGACTTCGCCGATGAAGGCGGCGACATGCGCCGGGTGATCCGGCGACATATGCCTGAACACCGGCCCGACGACCGGATCCGCAGCCACATTGTCGTAAAAGGTCCGGGTCAGCCGGTTCAGCGCCTCGCTGCCGCCGGCCCATTCGTATAAAGTCGGGACGTCCTCGCTCATCGCCGCTCCTCCACTGTGCACACCGCAAAGGCAAGATAGCGGCAGCCCTGCCCCGCTCAACCTGCCTCCATGGCCAGTACAAGGCATCAGAGCTTCGCCGACGCTTTCGCCTCGGCGTCGGCGGCCGGAAGAACCCGGCAATTGTCCGGCCTGGGCGCAGATCTGCAGATGGTGGCGCCCGTCAGCGCGTCCACCGATTGCGACCCGGTCGTCAGTCCGAATGTCTTCAGTTCGTCCCGGCTGAGTTCCCTGTGCTTTGCATATTCAGCCGACTGCATGGCGACGAAAAAGCCTGAACCGATCGCCATCTCGTCAAGATAGGTCCTGACTTTGTCTTCCATTGCCATGGAATGCACGAGGAAATGCGCATTGGCGCCGACCAAACGCCGGACGCCGCCGGCGATCATCACCGCGCAAGCCGCGTCGCATTCGGCGCCTGCATCGATGGTGAGGCCGGTATGGAGACCATCGGGTGCGACGCACCCCACCGCGCCCGGATCGCAATCGAGAAAATCCGTTCGCGCGATCGCGACATCCAACCCGCGCTCGCGGATCAGCCGGCCTGCGGCAAGCGCAGCCTGCACATCTCCACCGGGAGAGTCGACGATGATGGGCAACCGGCGCTCCCGGATCGTATCGAGCAGCTGGCGCAGCTTGTCGGCGGTGCCCGCCGCGATCGTGCCTTCCGCCGAAATCCATTCCGGACAATCAGGATTGCAAAGCGGATTGCTGCCGCGAACAAGAGCGAAGCGCATCTCCTGTTCGTGGCCCTGCGGCGCCGGCGCGGGAACCGGCGCAATGGTCGAAAGTCCGGTTTCAACGGCTGCGACCGCCACCGGCTTGCCGTTCGCCGGTATCTCACGGCAATTCGCCGGCGCCGGCTGATGCTGGCAGATGGTGCCCTCGGTCAGCAAATCGAGCGAATCGAGGCTGGTGACGAGCTTCATCTCCAGCATGTCCTCGGGCTCGATCTGCTTGATGTCGCTCGCGGGCGTCGCCTTCATCACGCCGAGCACGCCCTGCTCGACACCCATCTCCTTCAGATAGGCCGACAGCCGCTTCTCGACCGCCTTACTCATCTCATAGGTCTTGTAGCTGCCGGCATTCTTGCGGCTGACAACCCTGGTGCTGATGATCTTCTTCTTGCCGTTCACGATCCGATAGGTCGTGCGGTAAAGCAGCTTCTCGCGCTGGTAGGTGGTGGTGATCTGATGGACGCCGAGATAGGCCCATTCGCCGACCACGCGGCGGATGCCGCCGGCAAACATCAGCGGACAGGCCGAATTGCACATGGCACCCCTGTCGTAAGCGACGCCGGAATAGGGCTGGTCCTTGGCGTCATCGTCCCGGCAGTTCTTCATCCCCGGCGAGCAGCCGGAAAACTCGGTATTGCCGACCGCGATATCGAGTTTGTTCTTGCGAACCATGCGGCCAAGCTGCAGCGCGGCATCGACATTGCCGCCGGGCGAATTGACGACGATCGGCAATTGCCGCCCGCCGAGCGTCTTCAGCAGGCGTCTCAGCAGCGCCGGCGTGCCGGCCTCGATCGTGCCTTCGGCGGAAATCCATTCCGGGCAGTTAGGCTCGCAGCCCGGCGCGCTGCTGCGCACGACGACGAAGCGCATCGCCGGACCGTAGTCCGGCGGCGCTTCCTTCGCGGCGGCGCTGAGGGCGGCCAGCGTCAAGGCAGCGGCCAACCCGTGTCGGACCAATCCGCGCCAGCGCCGTATCATCTTTGAACGGAATGCGGAAACCACGTCTGGCAGGCCCAAGGATCCAGCCATACTAGTGGCAGCGACGGTGCTTGCAATAGGATTGAACAGGGCGGCCCAATACTACTTCCCTAATACCGCTTCCAAAGCAAAAGGGCGGTCCGAAGACCGCCTTTTCCCTGTCGAGCCGGCAAGTGCCAGATCGATTATTCCTTGATGGTGACGAC
>CCNA01000046.1 GCA_000824805.1 Mesorhizobium sp. SOD10 | reverse complement strand
CCAGCCTGAAGATCAACCCCTTCCGCGTGTTCACCTCGCTGCTCCGCCTCGACCTCATCAAAGACGAGGCCCTGCGGAACGAGGCCGCCGCCGTCCTGTCGAAGCGGAAGATATTTACGGATGGTGCGCTGGAACTTGTGGAGAAGGCGGAGCGGCACGGAGGGCTGGACCGGCCCATATCAATCATCTGACTCCGCGCACGCTGGACATCGACCGGGTTCAGGAGCGCATGCCTGAGGAAGGGATCGTGCCGAAAGCCATCGTGGAAGGGCCGC
Organism: Mesorhizobium sp. SOD10; assembly: GCA_000824805.1. Classification (GTDB taxonomy): domain Bacteria; phylum Pseudomonadota; class Alphaproteobacteria; order Rhizobiales; family Rhizobiaceae; genus Mesorhizobium. The sequence goes on along the minus strand of CCNA01000046.1, from coordinate 672 downwards.
CGACCCGCCGATGCCCGATCCTGCTGCGCCAGACCTCGTTCAAGGCCCTCGAGGAAGCGGTTTCGTTCCCTGAGGTGGACGGCAGTTCGCGGTCCGGTTCTCACACGGCCCGGTTCGGCGAGATCGAACAACGCGGCATCGCTCTGACGCCCAAGGGCCGCGCCCTCTACGACCGTCTGCTCAACGAAGCACGCGAGCGCTGCAGGCCCGCGGCAGACGGCTCTAACGCCGCCGAATACGAGGCAGCTTTGGCCGAGGCCTTCAGGGGATTCCCGGATGATTGGAACGCGATCCGCAGGCACGGCCTGGGCTATTTCAGCTATTCTTTGACGGCTGAGGGCCAGCGCCGCGGGGGGATCGACATGGATCTCGAAGCCGCCATCGACGCAGGTCTCGTGCGGTTCGACCCGATCGTCTACGAGGATTTCCTCCCGGTCAGCGCGGCGGGCATTTTTCAGTCGAATCTCGGAGACGATGCCACGCAGGAGTTCGTCGCGAGTCCCAACCAGAAGATGTTCGAACGCGATCTCGGTGCAGCCGTGCTGGACGAGTTCGCGCATTACGCGGGTACTATGCGCGCCTCGCTTGAGCGCTGTCTCCGCGGAGGCCTCGCTGCGGCGGCGGTCGAGTAGTGGGCCACATGCCTCACACGAACCACGTCGCTGCTCTGCG
>CCNA01000045.1 GCA_000824805.1 Mesorhizobium sp. SOD10 | reverse complement strand
CCCCGCTTTGCGGGGGCGAGGAACTTTGATCCCAAGCCCCCATCAAAACCTCGGAATGTCCGGAAACGCCATCTGCCCGCGATGCACATGCATCCGTCCCAGCTCCGCGCAGCGGCGCAGCTGCGGAAACACCTTGCCGGGGTTGAGCAGATGGTTGGGATCGAAGGCGCATTTGACGCGCATCTGCTGGTCGAGGTCGATCTGGTTGAACATTTCCGGCATCAGGTCGCGCTTTTCGACGCCGACGCCGTGCTCGCCGGTCAAGACGCCGCCGACCTCGACGCAAAGGCGAAGGATGTCGGCGCCGAAGCTTTCGGCCTTGTCGAGCTCGCCCGGCACGTTGGCGTCATAGAGGATCAGCGGATGCAGATTGCCGTCGCCGGCGTGGAAGACATTGGCGACACCGAGGCCGTATTTCTCGGAGAGATCGCGCATGCCGGCCAGCACGCGGGGCAGTTCCTTGCGCGGGATGGTTCCGTCCATGCAGTAATAGTCAGGCGAGATGCGGCCGACGGCCGGGAAAGCCGCCTTGCGGCCGGCCCAGAAGCTCAGCCGCTCCTGTTCGGATTGCGAGATGCGGCAAATGGTCGAGCCGTTCCTGTAGGCGATCGCCTCGACGAGGCCGATCAAATGGTCGACCTCGACGCTCGGGCCGTCGAGCTCGACGATCAAGAGCGCTTCGACATCAAGCGGGTAGCCGGCATGGACGAAATCCTCCGCCGCATGGATCGCCGGGCGATCCATCATCTCCATGCCCCCCGGGATGATGCCGGCGCCGATGATGTCGGCGACGCATTGACCGCCCTGTTCGCTGGTCGGAAAGCCGATCAAAAGCGCGCGCGCCGTCTCAGGCTTCTTGAGGATACGCACGGTGACCTCGGTGACGACGCCGAGCAGGCCTTCCGAGCCGGTCATGACGCCGAGCAGGTCGTAGCCTTCCTGGTCGAGATAGCTGCCGCCGAGCCGCACCACCTCGCCATTCATCAGCACCATCTCGATGCCCAGCACATTGTTGGCGGTGAGGCCGTATTTCAGGCAGTGGACGCCGCCGGAATTCTCCGCGACGTTGCCGCCGATCGAGCAGGCGATCTGGGAGGATGGATCGGGGGCGTAGTAAAAGCCCTCCTGCTCGACGGCGGTGGTGATGCCGAGATTGGTGACGCCGGGTTGGGCGACGACCACACGGTTCGGGTAATCGATCGCGAGGATGCGGTTGAAGCGGCTCATCACCAGCAGCACCGCGTCCTCGAGCGGCAGCGCGCCGCCGGACAGCGAAGTGCCGGAGCCGCGCGGCACGACGCGGATGTTGCGCCCGTTGCAGTATTTCAGCACGCGGGAAACCTGGGCGACCGTTTCCGGCAACACCACCACCAGCGGCAATTGCCGGTAGGCGGTGAGGCCGTCGCTTTCGAAAGCGCGCATTTCGTTTGCCGCGTCGACCACACCCTCGCCCGGCACGATGATGCGCATGTCGGCGACGATCTCGGCGCGCCGGCGCATCGTCTCGGCATCTGGCTTGGGCATGGCTAGGCCGGACATCGGTCATCTCGCTTGACTGGTCAAAATCTTTTACCAGCCTGACCGTTTTGTTGCAAACGCTGCTTTGATCGCATCGGGCGACGAGCGTGACGCCAGGCTTCCGCAGCGGCAATCTGCCGCTGGCGCTCTACCCTCCCCTTTATGGGAAGGGTCGCGAACGAAGTGAGCGGGTGGGCCGCGCCGGCGAGGCGCTTTACGAGCCCCTTCCCGATCCGCTCTGCAGATCGACCCCCCACAAAGGGGAGGGTAAAAGAGCTGCCCTACTCGCCCGGATGCTTCGCCGGCTCGGAATGCATTTTCCGCACACGGCGCACGCCCCACCAGACCAGCAGGACGGCGACCGGGACGGAGGCCGCGGTGACGACCTCGGGCGCGAAGGCGTGACCGAAGATCGAGGCGCCCTTGGCGACATAACCGATGAGACCGACGACATAATAGGACACGGCGGCGACCGACAGGCCTTCGACGGTCTGCTGCAGGCGCAGTTGCAGCCGGGCGCGGTTGTTCATCGAGGCCAGCAAGTCGCGGTTCTGCTTCTCGACGTCGACATCGACCCAGGTCCGTAAGAGCGTCGTCGCGCGGGTGAGTTTTCGCGATAGATTGGCCTGGCGCTCCTCGACCGAGCGGCAGGTGCGCATGGCCGGCGCCATGCGACGCTGCAAGAAGCCCGCCCATGTGTCGTAACCCTGCACCGATTCCTCATCGAGCGCCTCAAGGCGTTCGGTGACTATGCCGTCATAGGCGCGGCTGGCGCCGAAGCGGTAAAGGCTGGACGCAGCATCGGCCTCGAGCTCGGCGGCGAGTTCGGTGAGATCGGCGAGCAGCGTCTGGCTGTCGCGGGTCTCAACAGCCTTCATCTCCAACGTGGTCTGCGCCAGGCGGTCCTCAATGCGGCGGGCGCGGCCGGACAGCGTCAGCGCCAGCGGCAGGCCGAGCATGGCCAGCGTCCGGTAGGTCTCGATATCGATCAGCCGCTGCGACAAGGCGCCGGTGCTGGCCGGCGTCAGGCCGCGATCAAGCACCAGCATGCGGGTCAGGCCGTCGCCGTCCTGGCGAAAATCGGTGATGATGGCGGCGGCACCCCGCTCGACCAGCGAGTAGCACAGACTCGTCGGGTCGAAGCCGGCGATCAGCCTTTCGCTTGCCTGCGTCCATTTACGGATTTCGAGGCGGATGCCGGAAATCACGGTGCCTGGCGGCGAGAAGCCGTTGCCGAAAGGCGAATCCTCCTGCCCGCGGCCGTTTTCGGCCAGCGGCCCTTCCCAGAGATAGGTCGAGAATTCCGTATGCCGCTCCCAGCGCAGCGTGCCCTTGCCCCATTTCATGGCATGATGGCGCGCGTTGCGCTCGGGCGCGGCGATGCCCAGCCGCCGCGACAATTCTGAGAGCACGGCATGGTCGACCGCGGCGCCACCCTCGGTCATGAAGGAAAGCTGGATGAGCACGCGCGGTTTTTCGATCAGCGGGTGCGGACGCGCATGGACCTCGCCCAGCGCGCCAGGTCGCCCCTCATGCGCCGGGAAGCCCATCACGCTGCCTTGCGCGCGCGGCTGGAATTCGAGCTTGGACGTCTCGTCCGACACGGCTGGTCCCCCTGATTTCGACCCATCGTGCAATCCGGTCGTCTTGCGGCAATCGGCGGGACGCGTAAACAGCAAATATTGACGTCCGGGGACGGCGACGCGCGGCAGGCGATGCAACTGGACTGGACAAATTGGATAAATAATTTGACCAGTTGGCGACGGACGCTTTAATCTGAGAGACCTCCGTCCCGTTCTCCAGGCGTCCCTTTGAGCGACATTTTTTCCAGGATCGAGCATTCGCGCACCGCCGACGAGGTGGTGCAGCAGATCGAGAGCCTGATCCTCGAAGGCGTGCTGCGCACCGGCGATCGGCTGCCCGGCGAGCGCGAGCTGGCACGTCAGTTCGACGTGTCGCGGCCGATCCTGCGCGACGCGCTGAAAGCGCTGGAAGGCCGCGGGCTGCTGACGACCAAAGCCGGCGGCGGCACGCATGTCGCCGACGTCATCGGGCAACTCTTCACCAAGCCGGTGACGGATCTCATCTCGACGCATCGCAAGGCGGTGACCGACTATCTGGAATACCGGCGCGAGATCGAAGCGGTGGCGGCCGAATACGCGGCGCGCCGCGCGACGCCGGAGGATCTGGCGCTGCTCGATCGCATCATGGCGCGCATGGACGAGGCGCACCGGACCGGCGATTTCGACGACGAGGCGGAAATCGACGTCGAGTTCCATCATGCGGTGTGCGAATGCGCGCACAACATCATCCTGCTGCATACGCTGCGCTCCTGCTACCGGCTGCTGTCGGAGGGCGTGTTCCAGAACCGGCTTCTGGTGTTCGGCGTGCCTGGCGCGCGCGAGGCGCTGCTCGAGCAGCACCGGGCGATCCATACCGCGATCAAAGCCGGCGATCCGATCGCGGCGCGGAAGGCGGCGATGGACCACATCACCTATGTCGAGCGCTCGATGGCGGAAGCCGAGCGCAGCGGCGACTGGCAGCGGGTGTCCAGGTTGCGCCTCAGGCAACGCTCGGAGGCCGGCGACATCGAACCCACACCAAAACGCTCCTAAGCAAATTTAGCGGGGACCACCATGAGCGACATCCTCACCATCGCCGACCTCAAGGACCTGGCACGCCGCAGGGTGCCGAAGATGTTTTTCGATTATGCTGATTCAGGCGCCTGGACGGAGAGCACCTACCGGGCCAACGAAGAAGACTTCGGCAAGATAAAATTCCGCCAGCGCGTGCTGGTCGACATGAGCAACCGTTCGCTGGAATCGACCATGATCGGTGAGAAGGTGGCGATGCCGGTGGCGCTGGCGCCGACCGGACTGACGGGCATGCAGCATGCCGACGGCGAGATGCTGGCGGCGCAGGCAGCGGAAGAATTCGGCGTGCCGTTCACGCTTTCCACCATGAGCATCTGCTCGATCGAGGATGTTGCCTCGGCGACCAAAAAACCGTTCTGGTTCCAGCTCTATGTGCTGCGCGACAAGGATTTCGTGCTCAACCTGATCGACAGGGCCAAGGCGGCGAAATGCTCGGCGCTGGTGCTGACGCTCGACCTGCAGATCCTGGGGCAGCGCCACAAGGACGTCCGCAACGGGCTCTCGGCGCCGCCCAAGATGACGCTTGCCAATATCCTCGACCTGGCGCTGAAGCCGCGCTGGTGCCTGGGGATCGCCGGCACGCCGCGCCGCACCTTCCGCAACATCGTCGGCCACGCCAAGGGTGTCGGAGACGTCTCCTCGCTGTCCTCCTGGACGACGGAGCAGTTCGATCCGCACTTGTCGTGGAAGGACGTCGCCTGGATCAAGGAGCGCTGGGGCGGCAAGCTGATCCTGAAGGGTATCCTCGACAAGGAGGACGCTCTGATGGCGGCCGAGACCGGAGCGGACGCGATCGTGGTCTCGAACCATGGCGGGCGTCAGCTCGACGGCGCCGCCTCCTCAATCTCGGTGCTGGAAGAAATCGCCGATGCGGTCGGCGACCGGATCGAAGTGCATATGGACGGCGGCATCCGCTCCGGCCAGGACGTGCTCAAGGCGCTCTGCCTCGGCGCCAAGGGCACCTATATCGGCAGGCCGTTCCTCTACGGCCTCGGCGCGATGGGCAAGGACGGCGTCACCAAGGCGCTGGAGATCATCCGCAAGGAGATGGACATCACGCTGGCGCTCTGCGGTAAGCGTCTGGTAACCGACATGGGCAAGGACCAGTTGCGGCGCTAGGCCTTATTCACCGATCCGCCCTAGTTTCCCGTGATCAACGAAACGGGAAGACGCTCGCCTTGACTGAGACCGGCATCCATTATCTCGACGCGCGCGGGCCGGACGGCATGCGGCTCTACGCCATCGGCGATGTGCATGGCCGCCAAGACCTGCTCGCCGCCATGCACCGGCGCATCGCGAGCGAACTGGAATATGCGCCCGGGTCCGACTGGCGCATCATCCATCTCGGCGACTATGTCGACCGCGGCCCGGACTCCAAAGGTGTCATCGACATGCTGATCGAGGCGCAAAAGCGCGATGCGCGCAACATCATGCTCGCCGGCAACCACGACATCGGTATGCTCGAATTCCTGGCCGATGGCGAGCCGGACGGCTTGTTCATGAATTATGGCGGCGTGCAGACGGCGCAATCCTATGGCGTGGATCTTCTCCGCGACGCCCACTGGTACGGCAAGGCGGAGGCGATTGCGCGAGAGCACGTTGCGCTGGCGAAGGCGGTGCCACGCAGCCATATCGACTTCCTCCAATCGCTGACGTTTTCGGCGACCTTCGGCGACTTCTTCTTCTGCCATGCCGGGATAAGGCCGGGCGTGCCGCTCGACCGACAGAACCAGCAGGACCTGATCTGGATCCGTGACGCCTTCCACGATCATCCAGAGCTTTTTCCCAAGGTGATCGTGCATGGACACACGCCGGTGCCGGAAGCCGAGGTGACGGCCAACCGCGTCAATGTCGACACGCTCGCCTGGAAATCGGGAACGCTGAGCGCGCTCGCCGTCAATGGCGGCGACAAACGCATCCTGACCGTCCAGGGAAAAGCGCTTTAGGCGCGGTCCCGGCGCGGGCGAGCTTCCGATTTTTGCTTGGGCTTAGTTCAGCGAGGCGGTGACGCCATAGCCGTCGACGGCCCGGTGATTGGTCGCTGCATCGGCGGCATAAATGCCCAGGCCGCAGAGCACGATGGCAGACAGCATGACAAAAGACAGGAGAGCTGCTTTCACGGACGTCATCTCTGGTTAAGCTTTCTGCATCTGGGCACGAGGCGGTTACCAATGCGTTGAAACGATAAAATGCGTCTCAATGTTTCGACGATTTCGCGCTTCTAAGCAGATTCTGTATCGCCGGTGTGTCGGCTGGATCACACAAAAGGTTCATAGCGGTTGCACCGACGATACAAAGCGCGCCCGCTTTCTTCTGTCCCGGCGCAATTCCGGACGGAAAACCGCTTCGCACTTTTCCTGGAATTGCTCTAGGCGAGCGGCCGGACACAAACCAAGGAAGAAGAATGTTGTCCCCAGGCGGAAGCGTGCGGGCGTGCCAATTATGCCACGCTTCGCCCGATCGGCGTTGGATGCTCAGATGGTAGCCACCCAGGCGCGGGCTATCGCCAGCCCGGCCGCGTCGGCGTCGGCGCCATTGCAGGCCAGTTCGTCGCCAAGGCGGTCGTTCCAGTCGGGATGGCGCTCGGCGATCGTTGCCGCGAAGGACGTGCTCCAGTCGCGCACCATCGGCGTGTCCGCCTCGAAGTGGAACTGGAAACCATAGACGGCGCGGCCGAGGCGGAAGGCCTGGTTTTCGGCGACCGCGCTGCCGGCGAGCCGCACGGCGTTTTCCGGCAGGCCGAACGTGTCGTCATGCCATTCGAAGATCGGAAATTTCTCAGGCAGCGCCGCCAGCACCGGATCCGACTTGGCGGCCGGCGTCAGCGAGACTTTGTGCCAGCCGAACTCGGTGGCGCCGCCGATGTGGTTGTCGCCGCCGAACGCGCGCGCAAGGAGTTGGCTGCCGAGGCAGATGCCGAGCACCGAGCGGTCCTTGTCGGCGAAATCACGCGTCAGCTCGAGGAGCGCCGGGAAATAGGGATAGTCCTCGTCGGCTAGCGCATTCTGCCCGCCGCCCAGCAAGACCATCGCATCATACGCGCTTGCATCCTGTGGCAACGGATCGCCCTGATAGGGGCGCCGCAGGTCGAGATCGGCGCCCGCTTCGGCCAGAGCGGCACCGACCTGACCGAGGCCGGTGTTGTCGTAGTTCTGGACCACCAGCACGCGCATCGAGAATCCTGCTGACATGAAAATGCTGGGGCGAGCGATATCATGCGGCCCTTATTTCAGCCAAGATGCGTGCCGGAGAGAAAGCTATGCCACTGCAGAACCGGGTCGATCCTTTCGGCGTCATCCATGCCGTGCCGGAACGCGGCCTGTTCACCGGCAATCGCGGCATCATCCATGATCCGGAGACCAGGACGCTGCTCAAGAAGCGCTGGGCCTTGCAGGCTTGGATCATCTGCGTCTGCGAGTTCCGCAACGTGCGGCGCGAGCCGATGGGCCGCAACAGGCCGGGTGGCAAGGCAGGTTGGACGGAACTGTTCTTCCTCGACGAGGTGACGGCCTTGGCCGCCGGCCACCGGCCCTGTTTCTTCTGCCGCCGCGAACGAGCGGCCGATTTCCTCGACCGGTTCGGTCGCGCCTTCGGGATTGATGAGCCGCGCGCCCCGATGGTCGATAAAAGGCTGCACAAGGAACGGCTGGCTTCGGGGGGACGCCCGCCCGGTGTGCTCGTGGAAGACCTCAACAGCTTGCCTGATGGCTCGATGATTGCCAGTGGCGATACTGCCTATGCGATCCGCGCCGGCAAGGCACTCGAATGGTCATTCGCGGGCTATGCTGCTCCCCTCCCCTTCGAGCGCCTGGCAGGACAGAAGCTGCGGATGCTGACACCGGCGACCAGTGTTTCCGTATTGAAGCATAGTTTCACGCCGGTCTGGCATCCCAGCGGCGATACTTGACGACAGTCAATGCCTCGCCCATTGCTCGGCCATGCGCGCCAACTACAAAATGCAGCGGCTGTTCGTGCCGGACGATCTTGGGCCCGGCCTCGAATTCGAAGCCGGACAGCAGCAGAGCCATTATCTCGCCCATGTGCTGCGGCTGGGCGAAGGCGCCGAGGTGCTGCTTTTCAACGGCCGCGACGGCGAATGGTCCGCATCGATCGCCGCCAAGTCCAAGAAGGCGGTCCGGCTGAAGGTGCAGGAGCCACAGCGGCCGCAGCCGCCGCTGCCCGATCTCGTCTACTGTTTCGCACCGCTGAAGCAGGGCCGGCTCGACTATTTGGTGCAAAAAGCCGTCGAGATGGGCGCCGGCGCGCTGCAGCCGGTCATCACCCAGCACACGCAGGTGGCGAAGCCCGGCATCGAGCGGCTGCGCGCCAATGTCGTCGAGGCTGCCGAGCAATGCGGCATACTGGCGGTGCCGGAAGTTCGTGAGGCGGAAAGGCTGGAGCGGCTTCTTACCAATTGGAACAAGGAACGGCGGCTGATCTTCTGCGACGAGGATGCCTCGACCAACAATCCACTGCCTGCCCTGCAAGCGGTAAGCGAGACGAAATTTGCGCTTCTGGTCGGTCCGGAAGGCGGCTTTTCCGACGAGGAGCGCAAGATGCTGCGGGCCTTGCCTTTCGTCACCGCCATCCCGCTCGGCCCTCGCATCCTGCGCGCCGACACCGCGGCGGTGGCGGCATTGGCGGTGATTCAGGCGACGATCGGCGACTGGTAGGATCTTCCCTTATCCCGTGGGAGAAGGGAGGCGAGCCACGCAGATCAAGCCCAGTTGAGCCGTGGCTCAGGATTTTTCGCTTGATCGGCTACTGACATTTCGTCCATCTAGCGCCCGGCGGCCAGCTGACCGCCTACAGCGCCGCGCGTCCTTTCGGACGCGCAAAGGACGCTGTAGCACTTTGTTTGGCCGTATGATCCTTTCCGAAAATCGAAGCCGATTCTCGGGGTCATGCGGTGGGAGGGCTTCCTTATGGCGCGCGACACAACCGATACCCAGCCCATCGAAGGCATCGACGAACTGGTCGGCTACCTGGCCGCTGGCAACAAGCCGCGCGACAAATGGCGCATCGGCACCGAGCACGAAAAATTCCCCTTCTATGTCGACGGCAACGCGCCTGTGCCCTATGGCGGCGAGCGCGGCATCCGCGCGATCCTGGAAGGTATGCAGGAAAAGCTCGGCTGGGATCCGATCATGGATGCCGGCCGCATCATCGGCCTTGTCGAGCCGACCGGCCAGGGCGCGATCTCGCTGGAGCCCGGCGGCCAGTTCGAGCTTTCCGGCGCGCCGCTGGAGTCGATCCACCAGACCTGCCGCGAGGGCAACGCGCATCTGGCGCAGGTGCGCGAGATCGCCGAGCCGCTCGGCATCCGCTTTCTCGGCCTCGGCGGCAGCCCGAAATGGTCGCTGGCCGACACGCCGAAAATGCCGAAATCGCGCTACGAGATCATGACGCGCTACATGCCGAAGGTCGGCACCAAGGGCCTGGACATGATGTACCGCACCTGCACGATCCAGGTGAATCTCGACTTCGAGAGCGAAGCCGACATGCGCCGCAAGATGCAGGTGTCGCTCAAGCTGCAGCCGCTGTCGACGGCGCTGTTTGCCAACTCGCCCTTTACCGAGAGCCGGCCGAACGGCCTCCAGAGCTGGCGCGGCGACATCTGGCGCGATACCGACAACCAGCGTTCCGGCATGCTCGAATTCTGCTTCGCCCCGGATTTCGGCTTTGCCGATTATGTCGAATGGGCGCTCGACGTGCCGATGTATTTCGTCATCCGCGACGGCCACTATCACGACATGACGCGCTACACGTTCCGCCAGTTCATGGCGGGTGCGGCGCGCAGCGAAGTGCCCGATGGCCTGCCGACGATGGGCGACTGGGCGAACCATCTCTCCACTTTGTTCCCCGACGTTCGGCTGAAGCGCTTTCTTGAGATGCGCGGCGCCGATGGCGGCCCGTGGCGGCGCATCTGCGCCCTGCCCGCCTTCTGGGTCGGGCTGCTCTATGACGAGCAGGCGCTGGATGCCGCCGAGGCGCTGACGTCGAGCTGGACCTATGCGGAAGCGCTGGCGATGCGCAATGCCGTGCCGGAGTTGGGCATTGCCGCACCGTTCCGCAACGCCACCTTGCGCGACGTCGCCCGCGACGTGCTCGCCATTTCCCGTATGGGACTGAAGAATCGGGCTAAGAAGAACCGCGACGGCTATGACGAGACGTCATTCCTCAACACGCTGGACGAGGTCGTGGCGCGCGGCACCACCAGCGCCGAGGAGATGCTGTCGGCCTACCACACGCGCTGGGGCGGCTCGATCGAGCCGGTCTTCATGGAATATGCCTATTAACCGTCCGGCCTGCGCCGAGCGGTTGGGCACCAAAAGCTGCTTCAATCGGTGATGGAAACGAACTAGGCTCCTCGACGAGGATATTCTCGGAGGAGAACCCAAATGGCTTCCCTGTTCGACATTTTCACCCAGGCCCAGAACGGCGCCGGCATGCAGGCGCTGGCGCAGCAATACGGGCTTTCGATGCAGCAGACGCAGGCCGCGGTGGAGGCGCTGCTGCCCGCCTTTTCGCAGGGGCTGCAGCGCAACACCGCCGATCCTTACGGTCTCGGCGCCTTCATGACGGCGATGGCGAGCGGCCAGCACGCGAAATATTTCGAGGACGCCACGAGGGCCTTTTCGCCGCAAGGCATCGATGAGGGCAACGGCATTCTTGGCCATCTGTTCGGCTCGAAGGATCTGTCGCGCGCCGTGGCAGCCCAAGCCGCGCAAGCGACGGGGCTCAGCCAGCAGGTGCTGCAGCAGATGCTGCCGGCCATGGCCTCGATGATGATGGGTGGCCTCTTCAAGCAGACTAACAATCAATTGAGTGGGGGGCAGATGCAGGCCGCCGGCGGTTTCGGCGGCAGCGGCAACCCGCTCGGCGAGATCATCGAACAGATGATGCGGCAAAGCGGCGTCGCGCCTGCGCCGCAGCCGGCGCCCAACCCTTATGGCGAGAACCCGCTCGGCAAAGTGCTGCAGGATATGTTCGGCGGCGGTGCGTCCCAGTCCCAACCGCAACCATCGCCTAACCCTTACGGCGAAAACCCGCTCGGCAAGGTGCTGCAGGACATGTTCGGCGGCGGCGTGGCGCAGCAGCCGCAGCAAACTCGACCAGAACAGACGCAAAGCCCCTATGGCGACAACCCGCTTGGCAAGATCTTCGAAGAGATGCTGCGCCAGGGCGGCGGCGGCTTCGGCCTGCCCGGCGGGCAGCCGGCGCCGCAACCGCAACAGAGCGCGCCGCAACAGCCGCAGACCAACCCGAGCGGCCGACCGCGAAACCCGTTCGACGACATCTTCGGCAAGATGTTCGAGACCGGCGCTCAGCAGCGCGACGAATATGAGAAGAGCGTCGGCACGATCTTCGACCAGTTCAAGCGCGACATGGATCGGCGGTAGATCCGCGCAGCCCCAAAGGTGTGCCGAGATTCAGGTTAGGCCGAGCCGAAAATGGTGGTTTCCGAGAACCGGAGCGGAGCGTACTTAAGTACGTGAGCACCGGAAGCGCAGGAAGCCGCCGTTTGCAGGCCGGCCTAACCTGAAGGTCGGTACATCTTAAAAAAATGCCCGGCCCTGGAGGGGAACCGGGCAATGTGCAGGCTGGCCGGCGGGGAACCGGCAGGGAGTGTGGGAGCCTGCATGAAGCTTGGTCGCGCCGAGCCATGAAAAGGTTCAACGCGACCGGAATCCAGGCAACGCGGCCGTTCAGGCCACCTGACGAGCGAGATCCTCGATCGTGTCGGCGCGCTCGCTGGCAATGGCGCGCAGCTTCACGGTCGGATCGCGGCCGAACGGCACGGCGACGGCGACATGGAGGTCCGCGCGCGTCAGGCCGATATCGGCAAGCTCGGCATCTGTCATCTCGCCCAGGCGATAGAAGGCGCGGCGGTTTTTCCAGGCGACATAGGCGTTGGCGAGAGCATTGAGCACGCGCGTCGCAACGGCCGGACGCGTGGTGATGCGCGGGGTCTCGGAAGCGAATTCAATCGTGGTCATGTCAGTCTCTCCTGCGGAGCCGAGCGGGCGAAACCAGGCAATCGGCGCCCTGGGAGAAGCGCCGTTCCGGTTCCCATTCACATGCTGTCATGTGGACGATGCCAATTTGCCATCGCGCGATTGATTAATCCAACGAATGTTTTTAATCTCTAGCATCAACATCAATGATAGGTTGGACCGATGAAAGCGCCGCTCGACCTCGATCAGTTGCAAACCTTCATCTCGATTGCAGACACGGGAAGCTTCACCCGCGCCGCCGAAGAGGTACACCGGACACAGTCGGCCGTGTCGATGCAGATGCGGCGGCTGGAGGAGCGGATCGGCAAGCCGCTGTTCGAAAAGGACGGCCGCACCAACAAGCTGACCGAGGAAGGCGACCGGCTGCTTTCCTATGCGCGGCGGCTGATCTACCTCAACCGCGAGACACTCGCCGCCTTCGACGACCAGCGGCTCGAAGGCACGATCCGCATCGGCACCCCGGACGATTATGCCGACCGCTTCCTGCCCGAGATCATGGCGCGCTTCTCGCGCTCCAACCCGCGCGTCGAACTGACGGTGGTCTGCGAGCCCACGCCGGGGCTGGTCGAGCATATCAAGCGCGGCAATCTCGATCTTGCGCTGGTGACGCATAATGACACGCGCGGCCAGTCGGAAGTGGTGCGGCGCGAGCCGCTTTTGTGGGTCACCTCGGCCAACCACGCCACGCATGAGCAGGAAATCCTGCCGATGGCGTTCGGCCGGCCGAACTGCATCTGGCGGCGCGCAGCCGTCGACGTGCTCGACCGGCAGAACCGCGACTACCGTGTGCTGTTCTCCAGCTTCTCGGCCACGGTGATCACCGCCGCCGTGCTTTCCGGCCTGGCGGTCTCGGTGCTGCCGGAATGCGCGCTTCGGCCCGGCATGCGCGTGCTCGGCGAGGCCGACGGGTTTGGCCAGTTGCCGGATTGCCGCATCGGCATCATGCGCGGCCAGACCTCGCAGCCGGAGATCGTCGACGCTTTGGCCCGCCACATCGCCGAAAGCCTCGACAATATTTCCGTGCCGGTGAGCGAAGAGGCTGGAAGCTTCGACTTCGCTGCGCTCGCCTTCGCGAAGATGAAGCGGGTCAAGCCGAACCAGATCATGCCTGGATGGTAGATCAAGCTCGAGCGGCGGAACGCTCCTGATCGGCTGAAGAGATACCCGGCAGCGCAAGCAGCCGGCCGGGCTCCAGCGGCGGCGACAGCAGATAGCCCTGCAATTGCCGGCAGCCCATGCCGACCAGTAGGTTTTTTTGCGCGTCGGTCTCGACGCCTTCGGCGGTCACCTCGACCTTAAGCGCCAGCGCCAGCTCGATCAGCGTCTTGGCGATCGCGCGGGCGCTTTCGTCCTCGTCGAGCAGACGCACGAAGGAGCGGTCGATCTTCAACTTGTCGATCGCCTGGCGCCGCAGATAGCTCAGCGAGGAATAGCCGGTGCCGAAATCGTCGAGCACGATGCGCACGCCGGACTGGCGCAGCGCGGCAATCACCGTGCCGATCGTGTCGTTGTGCTCGAGCAGAACGCTTTCGGTGGTCTCGAGCTGCAGGCGGGACGGATCGAGCCCGGTTTCCTCCAGGATTGCGGCGACCTGTCCGGCAAAACCGATATCGCGCAACTGCATCGGCGAGATGTTGACCGCGATCCAGGGCAGTTCGGTCCCGGCGGCAAAGCGGCAGGCCTCGCTCAGCGCCCATTTGCCCAAATCGCCGATGAGACCGCGCTCCTCGGCGATGGCGATGAACTGCGCCGCGGGCAAGGCGCCATGCACCTCATGCCCCCAGCGGATCAGCGCCTCTGCCCCGAGAATCCGGTGGCCGTCGGCAGCGAAGACCGGCTGATAGGCGAGCTTTATGCCGCCGTCGCCCTCAAGCGCCTTGCGGAGTTCGGATTCGACCTTGCGCTTGCGCAGCAACAGATCGTCCATGTCGCCGGCGAACACCTGATAGCGGCCGCGACCGTTCTTCTTGGCCTCGTAAAGCGCGATGTCGGTCTTGCGCAGCAGGTCATCCGCGTCGGTGTCCGATCCGGACGACAGCGCGATGCCGACGCTCGCGCTGACGAACACCTGGTCGTCGATCAGCCGGAACGGCTCGCGCAGCTTCATGAGCAGCCTGTCGGCGATGTCCTCGGCGCTTCCGACATCGGGAACGTCGAGCAGGATGATGGCGAACTCGTCGCCGCCGAGCCGGGCGACGGTGTCGACCTCGCGGATCGTGTGCTTAAGCCGCGCCGCCGTCTGACGCACGAGCTCGTCACCGGCCGGATGGCCCAGCGTGTCGTTGATGTGCTTGAATCGATCGAGATCGAGGTAAAGCAGCGCCACGCGCGTTCCGTCCTTGCTGGCGAAGAGCAGCGTGCGCCGCAAGCGGTCCTCGAACAGCGCCCGGTTGGGCAGGCCGGTGAGCGTGTCGTGGAAGGCAAGATATTGCGCCTGGTCCTGGCTGGTCTGCAACGCCGCCGAGGCGCGACGCAACCTGCTCAAAAGGAACACCAGCACGCCGCCCGCCAAGAGCAGCGCGATCGCCAAGGCAGGAGCGATCTTACGCACCAAAGCGAGGCCAGGCCGCAATTGATCCCAACCGATATGACCGAGGATCACGCCGCGCGAATCGACCAGCGGCACGGCGGCCGGGCCAACCGGCTCGGACAAGGGCACCAGACGCGCTCCCTCGAGCAGATATTTCCCTGCGATCTTGTGGACCACCGCGTCGCTGATGAATTCGACCGACACATGCAGATATTCTGTGCCTTGCGCCTGGCTGACCCTGTCCGAGCTCGGCACGAGCGGCGCGACGCTGACGATCGCCAGCGCGCCGTCGAGCGACACCAGATCCTCGGCCACCATCTTCATAGGCTGGCCGTGCGCATCGGTTTGCGGCGGCCCAGCCAGCATGCGACGCAGTTTTTCGATGATGGGAAGAAGCGTGGGCTGGTCCTCGCCATAGGCGGAAACTTCGACCAGCTTGCCCTCACGCATGGCGTGGATCGGATGGTTGGCGCTGTCGAGAACGTAGACCCGGTTGTGGCCGTAATAAGTGTACATCCAGACGCTGAGGTTCTCGGTCATCCAAAGCTGGTTGCCGGCCTTTGCATTGATGACGGAATCGTCCCAGACTGAGATGCTTTCCTGCTCCCGCTCAACGGCCGCGATCTTGTCCTGCAGGCCGTCGGCAATGAACATCTTCTGCCGTTCGAGCGAGGCATCGTCCGCCTGGCTGGCGGCGTAGAAGCCGAAGCCGACGACAATGGCCAAAGCGAAAGCCGCGAGCGTCAGAACGGTCAGCGTGACCTGACGCGTCAAAGGGCTGCTGTTGTGGCGTGCGCTCATCGCGTCCCTGGCCGGCTCTCCTGCCGCCAGTCAAAGCAAACCGGGCTTAAGATCGCGTTATAATATTAGCGAGGTTTCTCCGCGCTTGACGCGGGCCGATAAGCGCTCCCCAATCGCCAAATGAGTGAAACAGCAACCGAATCACGCAGCAACGCCACCGAATACACGGTGAGCGAGATTTCCGGCGCGCTGAAGCGCACGGTCGAGGACGCCTTCGGCAATGTGCGGGTGCGCGGCGAAATTTCCGGCTATCGCGGCCCGCATTCGTCCGGCCACGCCTACTTCGCACTGAAGGACGACCGCGCGCGGATCGATGCCGTGGTCTGGAAGACCACCATGGCGCGGCTGAAATTCCGCCCCGAGGAAGGCATGGAGGTGATCGCCAGCGGTAGGCTGACGACCTACCCCGGCAAATCCAATTACCAGATCGTCATCGACAATCTGGAGCCGGCGGGCGCCGGCGCGTTGATGGCGCTGCTCGAAGAACGCAAGCGCCGGCTGCAGGCAGAAGGCCTGTTCGACGCCGGCCGCAAGCGGCGGCTGCCGTTCATGCCACGGGTCATCGGCGTGGTCACCTCGCCGACCGGCTCGGTGATCCGCGACATCATCCACCGCATCAAGGACCGGTTCCCGCTGCATGTGCTGGTCTGGCCGGTGCGGGTCCAGGGCGAGACGACCGCCAAGGAAGTGACCGCAGCCGTCAATGGTTTCAACGCGCTGACATGGGACGGGCCCATCCGCCAGCCCGATCTTCTGATCGTGGCGCGCGGCGGCGGCAGCCTCGAGGACCTCTGGGGCTTCAACGACGAAGGGCTGGCGCGAGCGGTGGCGGCGTCCGGCATCCCGGTGATCTCGGCCGTCGGGCACGAGACCGATACGACCCTGATCGACTTCGTCGCCGATATGCGCGCGCCGACACCCACCGGCGCGGCCGAGATCGCCGTGCCGGTCAGGGCGGATCTGGAGGCAACCTTGGCCAGCCTCGGCGCGCGACTCAACGCCTGCGCCTCGCGGCATCTGGAGCGCAAGCGCCAAGCGGTGCGCGCGGCGGGGCGCGCGCTCCCCTCGCCCGACCAGTTGCTGGCGCTGCCGCGCCGCCGTTTCGACGATGCGACCAGCCGCCTCGGCCGCGGGCTGACGGTGAATATCGAGCGCAAGCGGGCGACGCTGGAGCGGCAAAGGCTGACGCCCGCGACCCTGTCGCGGCGCCTGAACGAGGCGCGCATGCTGACCGGTCGCGACATTGCGCGTGCCCGCGCGGCGTTCTTCGCCATCGTGCGCGAGCGGCGCGCGCGCTTCCAGCGCAATTCGACGCGCCTCTCGCCGGCGCCGATCGCCCGGCGGCAAAAGCTGCAGGCCGACGCATTGGCCGGACTGTCGCGCAGGCAGGACCAGGCCTTGGCACGGCGGCTCGACCGGCTGCGCGCGGCGCTGACCCAGGCCGACCGGCTCTTGTCGACGCTGTCGCACAAGGCCGTGCTGGCGCGCGGCTTCGCGCTGGTCAAGGATGCCGACGGTGCCGTCATCAAACGGGTCGCGGAACTGGCGCCGGGCGCGGCGCTGCAGTTGGAATTCGCGGACGGCACTGCCGAGGCCATCGCGACCTCCGGCGGGGCGCGGCCGAAGCTGGCGGCGAAGTCGCCAGCCAAGGCCAAGGAACCGGGCAATCAGGGCTCGTTGTTCTGAGGTTTCCATGAGCAACCACGACCCGCATCTTCGCACCCCGTCCGGCAAGCCGCGCCTGCGCGCCTTCGGCATCGCGCTCGACGGGACGCCCGGCCGCTTCAATGCCATCACCGACGTTCCGGGCGTGTCGGTGGGCTACACGACGCTGATTTCCGGCGAGGGTCCGCTGCGGGTCGGCAACGGACCGGTGCGCACCGGTGTCACCGCGATCCTGCCAAGGCCGGTCGAAGAGCTCGCGACACCGGTATTCGCCGGCGTGTTCAGCCAGAACGGCAATGGCGAACTGACAGGCATGCACATCATCGAGGAGACCGGCGCGTTCAACTTCCCGGTCACCATCACCAACACGCATTCCTGCGGCGTTACCCGTGACGCCACGCTGCGCTGGATGCACAAGGTGTTGCCGGCCGCGCTCGACAGCGGCTGGGGCCTGCCGGTGGCGGCCGAGACCTATGACGGCTTCCTCAACGACATCAACGGCCATCATGTGAGCGTCGACCACGTGGCCGCGGCACTCGACAGCGCCAGCGGCGGGGCCATCGAGGAAGGCAGCGTCGGCGGCGGCACCGGTATGATCAGCTTCGGCTTCAAGGCCGGATCCGGCACCGCCTCGCGCGTCGTCCAATGGCAGGACAAACGCTACATGCTCGGCGTGTGCGTTCAGGCGAATTTCGGCAAAAGGCACAATTTTGCCATTCGCGGCCAGCGTGTCGGCCCGGAATTGGCCCAGCCGGCAATCCGTGAGGCGACGGCGCGCGCCGAGAAGGGTTCGATCATCGCCGTCGTCGCCACCGACGCGCCGTTCCTGCCGCATCAGATGAAGCGGCTCGCCCGGCGCGTGCCCCTCGGCATCGCCCTGACCGGCGGCTATGGCTACCACAGCTCGGGAGATATCTTTCTGGCGTTCTCGACCGCCAATCCGCAGGCCGCGCTTGGCGCTTCGGGGCGCATCGGACAGGCTGAGTTCATCCCGGATGTCGACATCGACCCGTTCTTCGACGCGGTCGTGCAAGGCGTCGAGGAGGCGATCCTCAATGCGCTGGTCGCCAATGAGGAAATGACGGGACGCGACGGCAATTTCGTGCCGGCGCTGCCGAAGGACTGGCTGAAGGAAAAATTCGGCTAAGATACGGCCTGTGCCAGGCGGGTATTATTCCGCCGGCCTGTCGGGCCTTGCTTCGCTGCTGCCCTCTTCGGCGGCTTCCTCGAGGCGCGACGCGATCAGCTCCTGGATGTCGCCGACCTCTTCCTGAATGTCCTCGAGCAGAATGCCTGCCTCGGCGGCTTTGGCGCAGCACTCCCTGGCGAGGGTCTCCGCCTGCTTGTCGATCTTGATCGGCGAATGCTGGCATTGGACTTTCTCGCCAATCCATCCGCGCAAAAACTCGATCGCATGTTCACTCATACTGCTTCTTTCCTAGCGGCAAAGCCGGTTGGTAGCCATGAACGTCCGCACTCCTGCAGAGGATGCCTGCCCCATTCGAGCCGAGTCGGCCTCGACCGGCAAGACATCTTGTCCGTGGGACAAGACAACTTGCCCATGGGACAAGGTATCTTGCCCATGGTCCGCAGAGCCGAAGGAATGGAGGGGTTGGAGGTGCACGTTCAGATCATTGAGAATGATGGGATCGTTGGCCGGGATCGATAGAAAGCCGCTTTGTTGTTTTTGCTTGCTTTTTTCTAACTTTGACAGCGCATTCGTATCACAAACCGTATCGCGGTTTCCCGGTCGGTGCTGCCCCGGCCTCAGCCGGAGCAGGCGCTATATAGTGGCATCTTCATGCAATGTCGACTCGGGCTCCGTCGTCCGAGCGACTACCTCCCCAGAAGATTGCGCTCGACGGTCCTCAGATGCGTCAGCATGGCATTGCTGGCGCCTTCGGAGTCGCGTGCCAGCAACGCATCCAGGACGAGTTGGTGCTCGCTGCAATAGGTGGCGCGGCGTTCCTCCGAGAAGGAACGCTTCTTCATCTCGAACCACGGCCGCTGATTGCGCAGGATGCGCATGAGATTGTGGATCTCCTTGAGGAAGTCGTTGCGCGAGCATGCGAAGATGCGGTGGTGGAATTCCGCGTCCCAGTGCTCGAAAGTGGGCATGTCCTGGGATGCACAGGCGATCTTGTGCGCCTCGCGCACGGCGTTCAATTCGCCGGCGCTTGCATTGGTCGCGGCAAAGGACGCCGCCGCCGGCTCCAGCAATTGCCTGATCTCCATCATGTCGGCCGGGCTGGTCCCTTCCATGCGCGCGACGGTCGCGGCCATGGAATCGGGATTGCCCGCCGTCAAAAAGGTCCCGCGACCCACATGCCGTACGACCGTGCCGTCATCCTCGAGCATGCTGACGGCACGCCGCACCGTGTTGCGCGCCACGCCAAACTCGCTGGCGAGGTCGCGCTCCGGCGGCATGCGGCCGTTCTCCAGCCATTCGCCCAGCGAAATCCGCTTCTTCAGGGCGATGGCGATATCGTTGGCAACCAGTTTGGGCATGTTTGGGAGCGTTTATCTGATCCAATAATGAACCATTTATAGCAGCTTTTCATGTGCCCGTCCATCAGGCAAGGCCCGCGAGCACTTCTGCATTCGTGCGCCGTAGGATGTCGGGATATTTGATGAAGCCAATCAGAATCCGGCTTGCGGCCTAAGCCAATTGGCGCTAGCGTGTTTCAAAAGAGCAGAAAATTGGCTCAAAATTGGTTCATGGGAGGAACTTCATGCGGGTCGCGACTTTCTCGCTCGCCGGCGAACGGCGCGTCGGCCTGGTCGATCTTGCCGCCCAGACCGTCGCCCCCTTCGATTTCCCCGTCGAGCGCGCCGAGGCCGGGTTGCTCGCGCTGATCGAACGCGACGGAGCCGGGCTGCCGCGCACCCTCTCCCCGGTTCCGCTGGCAAGAGTAGAGATCGAAGCTCCGATTCCACAGCCGCGCCGCAATATCTTCTGCGTGGGCAAGAACTACCACGAGCACGCGCACGAGTTTGCCCGCTCAGGCTTCGATTCCAGCGCCGGCGCCGGCGCGGTGCCGAAGCATCCGATCATCTTCTCCAAAGTGCCGGAATCGGTCGTCCCCAACCACGCCAGCGTGCTGATCGATTCCTCCGTGTCGACGGCGATCGACTATGAGGCGGAGCTTGCCGTCATCATCGGCAAGGGCGGGCGCGGCATCTCGACGGAGGATGCCCTCGACCACGTCTGGGGATATACGATTGTCAACGACGTCACGGCGCGCGACCTGCAAGGCAAATACAGCCAGTGGCTGATCGGCAAGTCGCAGGACACGTTCTGTCCGATGGGTCCGTGGGCGGTCACCAGGGACGAGTTCGATCTCGCCAGCGCCGGCATCCGCTGTTTCGTCAATGAGGAGCTGCGGCAGGACTCCCGTATATCGCTGCTCATCTTCGATATCCCGACCATTATCGCAACGCTGTCGCAAGGCATCACACTCAAGCCCGGCGACATCATCGCCACCGGCACGCCGGTCGGGGTCGGCATCGGTTTCGACCCGCCCAAATATCTCAAGCCCGGTGACGTCGTGCGCATCGAGATCGACGGCATCGGCACGCTGGAGAACCGTTTCGTGGAGAGGCCGCAATGACGACCGTGACTGTCGGCCAGGTCGTTGCGGAGGTCGTCGGCGAAGGCGCGGCCGTAGTGATGATCCATGGCCTCGGCGGGACCTCGAACATGTTCCAGCCGCAGATGGGCGCGCTCTCCGGCTATCGCGTCGTCCGGCTCGACCTGCCGGGGTCGGGCCGCTCGCCGCGGCCGATCGAGCCGCTCACCATCGAAGGGATGAGCGAAGCCGTCATCCGCGCTATGGCCGGCATGGGCGTTCCATCGGCGCATTTCGTCGGCCATTCGATGGGCACCATCGTGTGTCAGCAGATCGCCGCGACGCAGCCCGCGCTGGTAAGATCGCTGACGCTGTTCGGCGCCCTGGCCGAACCAGGCGAGGCAACCCGGCAGGGGCTCGGCAACCGGGCGCGCCTCGCGCGCTCCGGCGGCATTGCCGACATCGCCGATCAGATCGTCGCCAACGCGATCTCGGCGCATACGAGGGAGACGTCGCCCGCGGTGGCGGCCTTCGTGCGGGAATCCATCACCCGCCAGGACCCCGAATCCTATGCCCGCACCTGTGAGGCGCTGGCGAAAGCCGTCGCCGTCGATGCGCGGAGGATTTCGGCGCCGACCCTGCTCGTCACCGGCGATGCCGACACGGTCAATCCGCCTGGCGTCGCCCAGGCGCTTGCCGACAAGATCAAGGGAGCCGTATTCTCCTCGCTCGATCGGTGCGGACACTGGGCCACTGTGGAAAGTCCGCGCGAGAGCAGCTCGAAGCTCGCCGATTTTTTGAGACGGGTTGATAGGTGAGGATTTCGCATCGGGCGTAGAATTACGCGCTCGGCAAGTTGGGAGGCTTGTTATGGCAGACGAAAGCTGGGCCGGAAACGGATCGGGAAGCACGCTCTTCACCAATGTGCGCGTGCTCGACGCCACCGGCGAATACCCTTACACCGGCGAGGTGCTGGTGCAGGGCAACCGCATCAAGCAGATCACCAGGGGCTCGTCCCGCTTCGGCGCCTCCTCGTCGTCTCCCTACAGCGGCGGCGCGCCAGGGGGCGCCACCGTGATCGACGGCATGGGCGCGACGCTGATGCCCGGCATGATCGATGCGCATCTGCATCTGTCCTGGAACAACGCGCCCGGCATCGATCCCATCCAGATGATGGAGATCGAGGAGCACATGCTGGTCACCATGGAGATGGCCAAGCTGGTGCTCGATGCCGGCTTCACCGCCGGTCGCGGCGCGGCCGCCGCCAAGCCGCGGCTCGACGTCGTCGCCAAGAAATTCATCAACCAGGGCCGGTTTCCCGGCCCGCGTTACCTCGCGGCCGGGCCTGAGATCACGACGGTCGGCGGCCTCGGCGATTCCGCGCCCTCGCATATCCCGCATGAGGGCCTCAATCTCGGCATCGTCGTCTCGGGTCCGGAGGAAATCCGCCGCACGGTCCGCCAGCTGATCAAATACGGCGTCGATTCCATCAAGCTCAACCTCTCCGGCGAGAGCATCACCGGCATGGGCGCGGAGGAAACCCCGATGTCCGAGGAAGAGGTCGCCATGGCCGCTTCCGAGGCGCGCTGCCGCAACAAGGTGCTGTCGGCGCATGCGCGCTCTTCCGGCTCGGTCAAGCAATGCGTCCGCCACGGCATCCAGAACATCTACCACGCTTCCTTCGCCGACGAGGAAGCGCTCGACATGCTGGAGGCGGTCAAGGACAAGCACTTCGTCGCGCCGGGCATCGCCTGGCTGATCAACACCGCGCGCCATGCCGAGCAATGGGGCATCAAGCCCGGCTCGCCGCTGTCGCTCGAATATGAGCGTGAGCTGGAAATGTGCATCGAGACGATGAAGAAGATGCACCGGCGCGGCATTCGCGTATGCATCGGCGGCGACTATGGCTTCGCCTGGACGCCGCAAGGCACCAACGCGAAGGACATCCAGACCTTCGTCGAGATGCTGGGCTTCTCGCCGATGGAGGCGATCCAGGCCGGCACCAAATATGGCGGCCAGATCATGGGCATGGGCGACGAGCTCGGCCTGATCAAGGAAGGCTATCTGGCAGACATCCTTTTGATCGACGGCGATCCAATTTCCGACGTGCGCATCTTGCAGGACAAGAACCGCATCCTTGCCATCATGAAGGACGGCAAGTTCCACAAGGCGCCGCGCATGAACGAGCAGCGCCGACGGCTGACCGCATGAGCATACTCGACCAGCCATCGTCCTCGTCGCTGTCGGGCGGCGGCATGACGCGCCGTCAGATTTGGGGCCTCGTCGGCCTGCTGGCGGCGGCGATCGTCGCCTGGCTGGTCTTCGCCGTCTGGCCCGCCTGGCTGAACGCGATCCTCATTTCCAAGAAGGCGTTCGTCAGCGCCATCCTCAACGGCCTGACGCTGGCCGGCCTCTATTTCCTGGTCGCCAGCGGGTTCACGCTGATCTTCGGCCTGATGCGTAACATCAACCTGGCGCATGGTTCGCTCTACCTGCTTGGCGCCTATATCGGCTACGAGGTCACCAGCCGCACCGGCTACTGGCTGCTCGGCGTCGCAGCCGGCTTCGCGGTGCTCGCCATCATCGGTGTCGTCATGCAGGTTTTCGTCTTTCGCCGCCTGGAGGGCGATGATCTCAGGCAGACCCTGGTCACCATCGGCATCTCGACCGTCGCCGCCGACCTGATGCTGGCGGTCTGGGCCGGCGGCACCTACCAGATCGCCACGCCGGAATGGCTCGACGGCGCCCTGACCTTGCCCGTCATCACGGCGGTACGCTCGAACGGCGTCTCGGTTTTTCTCACCTATCCGCTTTACCGCGTGGTGGTGCTGGCGGCAGCGATCGTCATCGGGGTCGGGCTCTGGCTGATGCTCAACAAGACGCGCGTCGGCATGATGATCCGCGCCGGCGTCGACGACCGCGCCATGCTGTCGGCTTCGGGCGTCAATGTGCATGCGGTGTTCGCCATCGTCTTCGCGGTCGGCGCCGGACTTGCCGGTTTCGCCGGGGTCGTCGGCGGATCGGCGCTCTCGGTCGCGCCGGGCGAAGACGTGCGCTATCTGCTTGCCTCACTGGTCGTGGTCATCGTCGGCGGCATGGGCTCCATCACCGGCGCGGCGATCGGGGCGCTGCTTATCGGCTTGGCCGAGCAGATCGGCCTCGTCTATTTCCCGACCTACGGCGTGGTGCTCACCTTCGTCATCATGGTGGTGACACTGGCGGTGCGGCCGCAAGGCATCATGGGGAAGACGCGATGAGCCTGGCCACAGCCGCAGAGGGCGCGGCGCCGCAGGAGAACTGGCTGGACAAGATCGGCGCGGGTCATGTCATCCTTGCCGTCGCGCTCCTTCTCTATCCGTTGGTGGCCTCGGATTTCTTCCTGACGCAGATCGCCGGCTATTCGATGATCTTCGGCGTGCTCTCGCTGTCGCTGATGCTGCTTGCCGGCTATGGCGGGATGCTCAGCCTGGCGCAGATCACGGTCGCCGGCATCGCCGCCTATGCCGTCGCCATCCTCGGCAGCAACAATTCCAACGTGCTGGGCTTCGGCTGGCCCTGGTGGATCGTCGTTCCCTTCGCGGTTGCCGCGGCGGCGGTGTCGTCGGCGCTGATCGGCTGGATCTCGGTGCGCACGGAAGGCATCTACACGCTCATGATCACGCTGGCGATCGCGACGGCGACGTTCTATTTCGCCCAGCAGAACTATGCGATCTTCAACGGCCATTCCGGCTATGCCGGCATCCACGCGCCAGTGTTCTGGAGCATCAACTGGCGGGACCCGAAACCCTTCTATTACCTCTGTCTCGGCCTTGCGATGCTGTCCTACGCGGCGGTGCTTTACGGCTCGCGCTCCACCTTCGGCATGACCTTGCAGGCGATCCGTGACAACCCGCGCAGGATGCGGGCGCTGGGCTACCACGTCACCGCGCACAAGGTCTTCGCCTGGTTCCTGGCCGGCATCCTCGCCGGGCTCGCCGGCGTGCTTCTGGTCTGGTTCAACGGACGCGTCTCGCCCGGCACGATCGGTGTCGACGTGGCGATCGACATCCTGATCATCGCCGTCATCGGCGGCCTGCGCCACCCGATCGGGCCGTTTGTGGGCGCGATCGTCGTCATACTGATGCAGACCTTCGCCATCGACATTGTCGGCGCCGAGCGTTTCAACACGCTGATCGGCCTGGTGTTCCTGGTGATCGTCTTCGTCTCGCCGGATGGAATTCTTGGGTTGTGGGGGAGGATCAAGCCACATCTTGCCCAGGAGTCCTTGCGCGCCGGCCCCTAGCGGCCGACGCGGATGAAGCACTGCAGATCAATGCAATTCAATGGGAGGAATCGAGGATGCATAGACGTACACTGCTGGCCCTGGCACTGTTCACCGGGCTGATCGCGCCTTCGATGGCGCTCGCCGCCGACGACACGATCAAGATCGGCCTGCTCGCCACCTTCGAGGGACCGTTCACGGTGCTCGGCGAGGACGGCGAGCGCGGCGCCATGACGGCGGTCGCCGAGACGAACGGCACCGTCGCCGGCAAGAAGATCGAGATCGTCAAGGGCTCGTCCGACGCCTCGCCCGACAGCGCCGTGCGCGCGGCGCGCAAGCTGGTCGAGCAGGACGGCGTGAAGGTGCTGGTCGGCCCGCTTTCGGGCGATGAGGGCCTTGCCGTCAAGGACTACGCGAAGACGAAGCCCGACGTGACATTCATCAACGGCACCTCGGCCGCGCAGGACACGACGCTGCGCAATCCGGCCGAGAACTTTTTCCGCTTCTCCACCGACGGCGCGCAATGGATGGCGGGCCTCGGCACCTATGCCTTCAACGACAAGGGCTACAAGAAGGTCGCGACCGTCGCGGAGGATTACTCCTTCCCCTACACGCAGGTATTCGGCTTCATGGCCGAGTTCTGTAAGGCCGGTGGGCACGTGCCGTCGAAATCCTGGGTGCCGATCGGCAACAAGGACTTTTCCTCAGTCATCGCGGCGATCCCCGAGGATGTCGACGCCATCTATGTCGCGCTTGGCGGCGCCGACGCCGTCAACTTCCTGACCCAATACCAGCAGGCCGGCGGCACGGCTCCGCTGATCGGCGGCTCGATCACCGTCGACCAGACCGTGCTGACCTCGAAAGGCAAGCTGCGCGACGTGCTCAAGGGCACGCCTTCGGCCGGACCGACCGCCGACACCAATGACGCGCCGGCCTGGAAGGCGTTCGTCGACGCTTACAAGAAGCAGCCGGGCGCCTTCCCCTCGCCCTCGCTCTTCGCTCATGGCTACTATGTGAACATGAAGGCGGCGCTGCTGGCGCTCGACCAGGTCGGCGGCGACGTCTCCGACGGCGGCAAGAAACTCCGCGAGGCCTTGTCGAAACTGTCCTTCGACACGCCAACCGGTAAAGTGTCGCTCGACAAGAACCGCAACGCCGTCGCCGACATCTTCCTGACCGAGGTCACCGAAGGTTCGGACGGCAATCTCCTGAACAAGCTGGTCAAGGTGGTGCCGCAGGTCAACCAGACGCTCGGCATCCCCGAGGACGAGTTCATGAAGCTCGGGGCGGTCAACCGCGACAATCCGAGCTGCCCGTAACGGCACGCGCCAAGAGCATCGTCAGTGACCGAAAACCTGGCCGCGAACCGTCTGCAGAGCACCAGCGCCTACGCGCTGGAGCTCGATGGCGTTGCGCGGCATTTCGGAGCACTGGTGGCTCTCTCGGGCATCGACATGAGGATCGCGGCCGGCGAGCGGCGCGCGGTCCTCGGCTCCAACGGCGCCGGCAAGACCACGCTCTTCAACGCCGTGACCGGCGACTTCCTGCCGACCGCCGGACGCATCCGCTTCTTTGGCGAGGACATCACCGACCTGCCGCCGCATGAGCGCATCCGGCGCGGCCTGCGCCGCACCTATCAGATCTCGCAGTTGTTCAAGGGGCTGTCGGTTCTCGATTCCATCTTTCTCGCCTGCCGTGGCGTCTCGCGCCGGCGGTTTTCTCTGCTGAGGCCGCCCGCCGCCGACGTCAACATGGTGCAGGCGCGATCGATCCTCGAGGCGGTCCATCTCGAAGCCTATCGCAACGCCCTGGTGGCGACGCTCAGCCACGGCCAGCAGCGGCAGCTGGAAATCGCGCTGGCACTCGCCGGCGCGCCGCGCTTCATCCTGTTCGACGAGCCGGCGGCGGGTCTTTCACCGACCGAGCGACGCGACCTCGTCGCCATCCTCAACGCCCTGCCGAAGCATATCGGCTTCATCATCATCGAGCACGATCTCGATGTCGCGCTGCGCGTGGCCAACTATGTGTCGATGATGCATAACGGGCATCTGTTCAAGGAAGGCACGCCGCAGGAAATCGAGGCCGATCCGGAGGTCCAGCAGATCTATCTCGGAGGCAAGCATGG
The DNA here is from genome assembly GCA_000824805.1 of Mesorhizobium sp. SOD10. Lineage (GTDB taxonomy): Bacteria > Pseudomonadota > Alphaproteobacteria > Rhizobiales > Rhizobiaceae > Mesorhizobium. The sequence continues at coordinate 208,621 of CCNA01000045.1, read as the reverse complement.
CTGACCGCTCCGCCGGCAAAAGCACCAGGGCGGTGCTGAAGATAGAAGACCTGCAGGTCTTCTATGGCGAGAGCCATGCGCTGCAGGGAATTTCGCTGACGCTGGAGAGCGGCGTGCTTTCGGTCGTCGGCCGCAACGGCATGGGCAAGTCGACGCTGTGCAACACCATCGTCGGGCTGAAGCGCGCGCGCTCCGGCTCGATCCGCTTCGACGGCCGCGAGATCACCGCGCTGGAACCGCACGAGATCCATCGCCTCGGCATCGGCTATGTGCCGCAAGGGCGCCGGCTTTGGCCGAGCCTGACGGTCGACGAGCATCTGCGGCTTGCCGCCGGCAACCGGCGCGACGCGAGCTGGACGGTCGAGCGCGTCTACCAGACCTTCCCGCGCCTGGCGGAGCGCCGTCATAATGGCGGATCGCAGCTGTCGGGCGGCGAGCAGCAGATGCTCGCCATCTCGCGCGCCCTGCTCAGCGACCCGAAGCTTCTGGTGATGGACGAGCCGACCGAGGGCCTGGCGCCGATCATCGTCGAGCAGGTCGAAAAGATGCTCGTCGAGCTCGCCGCGGAAGGCGAGATGGCCGTGCTCGTAATTGAGCAGAATATCGGGGTGGCGACGGCCGTGTCCAGCCAGGTCGCGATCATGGTCAATGGCCGCATCAACCGGCTGATGGATGCGGCCGCGCTTGCCGCCGACCGCGACCTGCAGCAACGGCTGCTCGGCGTCGGACGCCATGCCGAGGAAGCGCCTTTCACGCCAGCGGAAGCGGCGCAGGCAAAGGAGCAGTTGGCGGCCGTCTATCGCGTCGACCGCGGGGCGGTCGGATCGGTCGAAGCGGCGGGGGGCGACAGCGTCTACCGGCCTGTCACCGAATTGCCCAACCGCTGGAACCTGCCGGTCGCCGAACTGAGGCAGGCGGCCGTCTCGAAGAAGCTGCCGCAGGAAGATCCCAAGAAGGTCTTTGCCATGCCGTTCGCCGAGCGCATCGGCAGGACGGTGCTGGTCGCGGGCACGTTCGACACCAAGGGCAAGGAACTGCGCTTCATCGCCGAGCGCCTGAGGTCGCTCGGTGTTCCGGTCCGCACGGTCGACCTGTCGACATCGGGCAAACCAGCGAGCACGGACGTGCCGGCCATGCAGGTGGCCGGCATGCATATTCGCGGGTCCTCGGCGGTGTTCACCGACGATCGCGGCGGCTCGGTCAGTGCCATGGCTGAGGCCTTCGCGCGCTGGATCGAGCGAGAGCCGCGCATCGGCGGCATCATCTCGGCGGGCGGCTCCGGCGGCACGACGCTGGCGACGGCCGGCATGCGGGTCCTGCCGGTCGGCATTCCCAAGCTGATGGTCTCGACGGTGGCGGCAGGCGATGTCGCCAAATATGTCGGCGGCGCCGACATCATGATGTTCCATTCGGTCGCCGATGTTCAAGGGCTGAACTCCATTACCGAACGGGTGCTTGCCAATGCTGCGCATGCCATGGCGGGCATGGTCGCGCAGCTGCCCAATGCGGAGGCCTGGGAAGCAAAGCGCAAGCTAGCGCGGCCGGCTGTCGGCATCACCATGTTCGGCGTCACCACGCCGGCGGTGCAGGCGGTGACGAAGCGTCTCGAAGCCGATTATGACTGCCTTGTCTTCCACGCCACCGGCATCGGTGGCCGCGCCATGGAGAATCTCGGCGACTCGCGCCTGCTGTCGGCCTTCCTCGATCTTACCACGACCGAGGTGGCCGACATGATCGTTGGCGGCGTTTTCCCTGCGACCGAGGATCGCTTTGGCGCCGCCATCCGCAGCGGACTCCCCTATGTCGGATCGACGGGGGCGCTGGACATGGTCAATTTCGGTCCGCGCGAGACCGTGCCGGAGAAGTTCCGCGGGCGCAAATTCGTCATCCATAATCCCAATGTCACGCTGATGCGCACGACGCGCGACGAGAACCGCGCTTTCGGCGAATGGATCGGCGCGCGGCTCAACGCCATGAATGGCCCGGTACGCTTCCTGCTGCCCGAAGGCGGCGTCTCGATGCTCGACGCGCCCGGCCAGCCCTTTCATGACCCGGAAGCCGACAACGCCTTGTTCGAGGCAATCGAAAAGACGGTTCGCCAGACGCCGCTGCGCCATGTCGAGCGGGTGCGCGCCAACATCAACGATACGCCTTTCGTCGATGCGGTGATCGGCGCTTTCCACGCGATCGGCCCAAAGCTGCAGAGGCGGGCATGACGAATTGGGCTTTACCTGACGGGGGACGGATCTTTGAATTGGCGCCTGGCGCTGACCGGATTGTGTAGGGGAGAATAAATCATGGACGCGCAGAGCTTTGGCGCTTTCCTGTTGTGGCTGATCGTCGCCGCGGTCGTCGTGGTGATCGCCGTCTATATCCTGCGGTGGCTCTATCGCCGTTCGACGAAGGAGACGGCGTTCGTGCGCACCGGCTTCCTGGGCGAGAAGGTGGTGGTGAACGGCGGCGCGTTCGTCATCCCCGTGCTGCACGAGATCACCCCCGTCAACATGAACGTGCTGCGCATCGAGGTGCGCCGCGAGGAGGCGCTGGCGCTGATCACCAGGAACCGCATGCGCGTCGACCTCATCGCCGAGTTCTTCGTCCGCGTCGGCGCGAGCCGCGAGTTCGTCGCCACCGCGGCGCAGACCCTCGGCCGCCGCACGCTGCAGCCCGACAGCCTGCGTGAATTGCTGGAAGGCAAGTTCGCGGGCGCCATGCGCACCGTCGCCGCGCAGATGACGCTGGAAGAGATGCATGAGCTGCGCGGCGACTATGCCGAGAAGGTCCGGGCGCTTGCCTCGGATTCGCTGGCCGCCAACGGGCTGGAGCTGGAGAGTGTCGCTATCGTCGATCTCGACCAGACCAGCCTCGAATATTTCGATCCGTCCAACGCTTTCGATGCCGAAGGCCTGACGCAGCTGACCGAATCCATCGAGACCAGGCGCCGTATGCGCAATGAGATCGAGCAGCGCACCTTGGTCGACATCCGCAACCAGAACCTCGACACGCAACGCAAGGTGCTGGAGATCGAGCGCGACACGGAATACGCCCGCCTCGAACAGGAGCGCGAAGTGGAGATCCGGCGCGCCGCGCAGCGCTCCGAACTCGCCAGGGAGCGCGCCGTGCGCGACCAGGAGGCCGAGCAGGCACAGCTTTCCGCGCGCGAGGCGGTCGAGAAATCGCGCCTCGCCCAGGAGCGCAGCATCACCGAGGAACGCATCCGCAGCGAGGAAGACACGCAGCGCCGCGAGATCGCGCGCCGCCGCGCACTCGACGAGGCCGAGATGAAGATGCGCGAACTGACCGAGCGCGAGCAGATCGCTCTCGGACTTTCGCTGGAGAAGGCGCGCATCGAGCGCGAAGGCGCGCAGAGCGGACTTGAGATCGAGCGCAGGAAGTCGCTCGAAATCGCCGAGCTCGAACGCCAGATCGCGCTCGCCGAAAAGGCGCTCGAAGTGACACGGGCGGAGGCGGAGAAGCGCCGCGCCGAGATCGTCGAAACCCAGGCGACCGAGACCGCGCGGATCGAGCAGGAACGTGCGCTGGACGAGGTGCGGATCGCCAGGGAGCGCCACCTCGAAGCCCTGCAGATCGCCAAGCGCCAGGCCTTCGAGGAAGCCGAGATCGCAGCGGCCGAGGAGGTCGAACGGGCGCGCATCACCACCGAGCGCGGCATCGAGGAAGCCAAGCTCGTCAAGGAACGCGAGCTGCGCCAGCTCGCCGTCGACCGCGACCAGAAGGTCGAGATCGCCGAAATCCAGAAGGCTATCGACATCGCCAAGAAGACGCAGGAACGCTCCTCGGCGATCGCCGCTTCGGAAGCCGTCCGCGCCAAGGCCATCCAAGCGGAGGAACAGGCCCTGACCGCCCGCGAGCGCGAGATCGCCGAGCGCCGCAAGCTGACCGACCTGATCGCCGCCAGCCGCGAGGCGGAGCGCGAGGCGCTTCGCGTCACCGCCGCCGCCGAGGCCGAGATGAAGGCCGCGAAGAGCCTGGCGGAAGCGCAGAAGATCGCGGCCGTGGCGGCTGCGGAATCGGAAAAGATCCACGCGCTTGCCGCCGCCCAGCGTTATGAAGTCGACGCGGCCGGCCATCGGCAGATCAACGAAGCGGAGAACCTTCTCTCCAGCGAGGCGCGCGCCGGCCGTCTGCGCGGCAAGTTGCTCGATCACATGGAAGGCATCATCCGCGAGAGCGTCAAGCCGATGGAGAAGATCGACGGGATCAAGATCCTGCATGTCGATGGTATCAATGGCGGGCCGGGCGGCAACCGCAATGTCACCGACGAGGTGATCGATTCGGCGCTGCGCTACCGGGTGCAGGCCCCGATGATCGACAATCTGATGAAGGAGATCGGCATCGAGGGCGGCTCGCTCGGACGGATGACCGACGTGCTGCGCGATGCCAAGGACATTTCCAACCTCGCCCGCGACAAGCGCCAAGAAGTGCAAGGGAAAGGCAAGGCCAAGACCGCCAAGGACGATGATGACGACCGCGACCATTGATGGGAACGTCCGCGCTGCCCCTCACCTGCCTGCCGGCACCCTCTCCCCGTATAGTCACGGGGAGAGGGACGCGGTCATTGATGGCTTCGCACATCACCAACGTCGCAATGTCGGCACCGAGGTTGCGGCCAGCCCCTTTCTCCCCGGCACTTTACGGGGAAAAATGTCCGGCAGGACAATGAGGGGCGGCGCCGGCGTCAACAAGGGAGGTACACCCAAGCGCGACCTCCATAGTTCCATCTCCGGCTCTCAAGCATGACCAAGGTCTATGTCTCCTCGGTCATCCCGGCCCCGGCCGCGGACGTCTGGAAGGTCGTGCGCGACTTCAACGGCTTGCCGGGCTGGGCGCCTTTCGTGGCGGAGAGCCGCATCGAGCAGAACGCGCATGCCGACCGGATAGGCTGCATCCGTAATTTCACGCTCAAGGACGGCGGACGGATCCGCGAAAAACTGCTGGCGCTGTCGGATTACGACCTCTCCTGCAGCTATGCGATCCTGGAAAGCCCGATGCAGGTGGAGAACTATGTCGCCACCCTGTCGCTGACGCCGATAACCGACGGCAATTTGACCCTGGCGGAGTGGCAGGCCGAGTTCGATTGCGCCCCCGGGCGCGAGGCGGCGCTGACGCAGCAGATCGGCATGGGGGTGTTCCAGGCTGCGCTGACCGCGCTGAAGCAGCGCTTCGGGCGCTGACCGCCGCGAATGGTCGAGGTCCGCCAGAGCACGATTATCGATGCCCCGATCGAGGAGGTATGGGCGATCCTGCGCGATTTCAATGGCCACGACCGCTGGCATCCGGCGATCGCCTCGAGCGAGATCGATGGCGGCGAGCCGGCCGATACGGTCGGCGCCGTGCGCCATTTCCGTCTGGCCGATGGCGGCGAGCTGCGCGAGCAGCTTCTGGCGCTCTCCGACAAGGACCGCCGGCTGAGCTACTGCCTGCTCGAGGCGCCGCTGCCGTTGATGGGCTATGTCGCATCGATCCGGCTGAAGCCGGTGACCGACGGCAACGCCACCTTCTGGGAATGGCGTTCCGAATTCCATCCGCCGGCGCATCGTCGCGACGAACTGGTGAAGCTGGTCGCGGAGGACATCTATCGTGCCGGCTTCGCCGCGATCCGCGACCTGCTCAGGCGCCGGGACTTTCCCATGCCCACCGAGGCAAGGCCGTCGAAGACAATCATGCCGCCGGGGCCGACAGACATTGCACCACGTTCGATCCCAGCACCGTCGATCCTCGCATCATCCTTGAGAAGGGAAGAAACAACGCGGGCGATCCTCGTCGAGCGCTATGGCGGACCGGACGTGCTGCAGCTGAAGGAGATAGCATTGCCGCCGCCGGCACCCTACGAGGTGCGCATCCGCCATACGGTTATCGGCGTCAACTTCATCGACGTCTATTGCCGGACCGGCTTCTTTGATCTGCTGGGGCTGCCCGGCGTGCCCGGCATGGAGGCGGCAGGTATCATCGAGGCTGTCGGCTCGGCGATCTCAGGCCTGTCGGTCGGCGATCGCGTCGCCTATGCCTGCCCGCCGGTCGGCGCCTATGCCGAGCGCCGTAACATGACAGCCGACCTCTTGGTGCGCCTGTCGGACGACATATCGGACGAAACCGCCGCCGCGAGCCTGCTCAAGGGCGTGACGGCCAGCTTCCTGCTGCATGACATCCATACCGTCCGGCCAGGCGAGGTCGTGCTCATCCATGCCGGCGCCGGCGGTATCGGCCAGTTGCTGGTGCAATGGGCGCGCCATCTCGGCGCCACCGTGATCGCAACTGTGTCGAGCGACGACAAGGCGCGCATCGTCGAGCGTCTTGGCGCGCACCATGTCATCGTCTATTCCCGCGAGGATTTCAGCGAGGCGGTCATGCGGCTGACCGGCGGCGCGGGCGCCAACGTCATCTATGATGCCGTCGGCGCCGACACATTCGCCGGTTCGCTTGCGGCCCTTGCCGTGCGCGGTCATCTCGTCAGCTTCGGCCAGGCATCGGGGCCGGTCGGCAGCTGGGACGTCGGCCGGTTCGCCTCCCGGTCAATCACCCTTTCGCGGCCCAACTACGCACATTACACCGATACGCCCGAAAAGCTCGCGCCGCATGTCGACCGCTTTTTCGCGGCGTTGCGTCAGCGCGCCGTCAGGATCGAGCAGCCCGTGGCTTATGACCTGGCCAGAGCCGCGGACGCTCACCGGGATCTGGAAGCCCGCAGGACCAGCGGGGCGCTCGTTTTGTTGCCCTAGCCACGGGCCGGGCCGCTCGTGCGCTCGTCAGAGCGATGAGAAGCCCTTGACGCCGATGCGCGCGAGGTTTTCCGATTTCCTGCTCCTAGAGCCGGCAACCGCGGCGCTGGCGTTCACCTTCGCGAGCGGTGAGCTGCGAAAGTCTCGGTCGCGTACCGGATGGTTGCGAAGGCGTATCTTTCGATGTCGCCAACCGAGGCTGCGTGGAGATACCGGAGCGGTCCGGATCAGACTCGATAAAATTCCCGATACCATTCCACGAAACGCCGGACGCCGATCTCGATCGGAATTCTCGGCCTGAAGCCAATCGCTTGCTCAAGTGAGCTGACATCGGCACAAGTCGCGGGCACGTCGCCCGGCTGGAGCGGCATGGAGTTGCGTTTCGCTTTTTTGCCCAGCGCGTCTTCCAGCAGTTCGATCAAATGATTCAGCTCAACTGGCGAACTGCCGCCGATGTTGTGGATCCTGAACGGCGCGTTGCTCGTCGCGGGGTCAGGCGCGGCACTGCTCCATTCCTTGTTGGGCGTGGCAGGCAGTTGCATGATGCGGATCAAACCCTCGATGACGTCATCGATATAGGTGAAGTCTCGCTGCATGTTGCCGTGGTTGAAGACGTCGATAGGCTCACCCGCAAGTATGGCCTTGGTAAAGATGAACAGGGCCATATCCGGGCGGCCCCATGGCCCGTAGACTGTAAAGAACCGCAAACCAGTCGTCGGCAGTCGGAGAAGATGACTGTAGGTATGGGCCATCAACTCGTTGGCCCTCTTGGTGGCGGCGTAGAGACTGAGCGGGTGATCGGCGGAATCGTGAACGGAGAACGGCATTCGCGTGCTGCCGCCATAGATCGAGCTCGAGGACGCATAGACCAGGTGGCCGACCGAGGCGTGGCGGCATCCTTCCAGGACATTGAGGAATCCGCTCAGATTGCTTTCGCCGTAGGCGTAGGGATTGGTGAGCGAATGACGAACGCCGGCCTGGGCTGCGAGATTGACGACGATTTCCGGATCAACCGAGGCAAATAGCCCCGAAACGCGATCACGATCGGCGAGATCGACATGCTCGAACCGGAAATGCGGAAATTCCTCCAACTGATCGAGCCGGGCTCGCTTCAGATTGACGTCGTAGTATTCATTCATGGAATCGAAACCGAGAACTTGCCAACCGTCGCTAAGCAGTCTCCGGCATAGATGAAAGCCGATGAAACCCGCTGCCCCGGTGACAAGAACAGGCCTATTTGATGTCACGGCATATCCCTAACGTTAAGCTGTGACCCGATTCCTACCCGTTCCCACCCTCGCCTCTCTTTATCCCCGGAAGCATCATCAGAATGATCGATGAAAGATCTCTTGAGCAGAGCCATAACCGAACTTCATCTCTAGCTCAGGCACGCCATGCTCCCGGCATATGTGAAGGCACAAGCAGCGGATCAGGACTTTGATGAGGCTCCTCTTCCGCAAAGCCCGCCCGGATGGGTACAAGTGCGCAATTACGCGCTGGACCAGGGCGGACCTGCCCTGCGGTCCTATCCGCCTTTGCCGGCCGATTTTGCGGATATAGGGATCGGTCCCCGTCTGGAAATCATCGTAGGGCAACATCCGCATAAGATCGCCATCAATGACGGTGCGGACGAACTCTCCTACTCGGCGCTCGGCGTCGCCGTCGATATCCTATCGCGCCGCGTTGCGAATGCCGTTCCCGAAGGCAGGCCGGTCGGAATCTGCCAGCCAAGCTCGGTCTGGAGCGTCGTCGCCATGCTCGCGACGATGGCAGCCGGACGGATTTCGATTCCGCTCAATGCGAGAGATCCCGGTCCCCGGATCAGGGAGATTGTGGCGGCGTCCCAGCTTTCGGCCATGCTGGGCATCGGCGACAGGCCCAGCGACCTGCCTGCGGACATCCAATGGATCGACATGAGCGTAAGTTCGGCATCGGAGCGGGAGCTGTTGGCAACGCCCCTGCCGCAGCCTTCCGTCGATGCGCCGGCCATCATTCTCTATACCTCGGGCAGCACAGGGCGCCCGAAGGGCATCGTTAACAGCCAGCGCAGCTTGCTGTGGCGCGTGCAACAATATGTCGAGGCGTGTCACATCAATTCGGACGATGTTTTTCTGCCCCTGTCGGGACTGGCCACGATAGCCGGCTGCCGCGAGATTCTGGCGGCCGTCCTCAGCGGGGCCACCTTGCAGCTCGTCGAACTGGAGGCGGTGGGGCTGCGCGGCGTTCGCGCGCGGATGCAGGACCAGGGCACGACCGTCACATACATCGTGCCCACCTTGCTTCGAACGCTGATGGCGGATGCCAGCGCTGATACGTTCAGATCGCTCAGGGTCGTCCGCGTCGGCGGCGAGAAAGTGCTGTGGTCCGACATTGCCCTTCTGCGCAAAGCCGTCCCGCCGCATTGCCTGATCCAGATCGGCTATTCGTCCACGGAAACGACAGGATCGCAGTGGTTCGTGCCGTCGGAACCGCCGAACGCCGAGCCCGACGTGCCGGTTGGGCGCCTTTTGCCGGGGATCGCGTTCTCGATCGTCGACGAGGAAGGACGCGTCGTCCCGCCCGGTGAAACGGGAGAGCTCGTGATCAAGAGCCCCTATGTCCTGCTCGGGCATTGGGAAAATGGCGCCGTCATCCCTGTCGAAGCCGACCCCGACGATCCGCATGCACGGGTTTTTCCGACCGGCGATCTCGTGCGTCTGGACAGCGATGGTCTATTGAGGATCATCGGCCGGAAGGGGCGCCAGATAAAGATCAACGGTCGACGCATCGAGCCGGCCGAGCTCGAAAGGGTGCTGCGATCCGCCCCGTCGGTTCAGGATGCCGTCGCAATCGTGACCGAGGCAACCGAACTTGTCGCATTCGCCATTCCAAGCGATGTCGCAGGTCCGGATTTTGTGGAGGACCTGCGCCGGCTGATTGCCGACACGCTGCCCCCAGCGCTGCGGCCCCTGCGGCTCCACCGGGTGAGCGAGATCCCCTGCCTTGATGGCGGAAAGATCGACCTCATCAAACTCGGTAAAATGGACCTCCTCGCCAGGAGGCCGATTGTTCCGGCCGACCCGTCCGGTTCGGATGCCGATTCGGCGGTGGGTAAGGTGGTGCAGAAGGCATGGAGCAAGGTCCTCAACACCAAGGCAGCCACAGGCAGATGGGACGAGGCTGGAGGAGACTCGCTGAAGCTGCTGCACTGCGTGATGGAGATCGAGAATCTCATCGGCAAGGAACTCGGCCTCGAGGGTTTCACCGTCGGGATGAGCGCGGCCGAGATGGTGAGGGCTGTCGTCGCGGCGCAGGCAGCCGCGTCCGGCAAAGCCGTCCCTGAGCACAACCCGCCGCTGCTTTTCCTGTTTCCCGGGTCCGTCGGCTACGGTCCAAGTCTTGCCGCCTTTTCCTCCGCCATGGGGAAAACCGCGAAAGTGGTTCCAATCAGATATCCCGGCCTCGCGCTCATCCTGCGCGGACAGAGCGATCTCGCCAGCATGGCAGACGCCGCGGTCCAGCAAATCAGCCGCGCTCAGCCGTCCGGGCATGTCAGGCTTCTGGGCCACTCGCTCGGCGGCGCGGTCGCGCTGGAGGTCGCGGTGCGCCTGCTCGAGGCCGGGCGGTCGGTCAAGTTCATCGGTATCCTCGACACGAGCCTGGAGGGCGAGCGCAGCCGACTGTGGGACACGATCGTCCGTACGATGCGCCGGCTCCGGTCCAACCGCATCTCGTTCCAGCGCGTCGCCTGCCGCGCCTTGGCAAAGATCGCGGTCAGAATGGGTCACCAAGTCCGTCTCGCCAGCGCGATCGATCGCTATACCGAAGGCCAGTTCAACGGAGCCTGTTTCCGCATCAAGCTGGAATTGCAGGAGGTTTTGCGGGCTCGCGCATTTTTCCGATGGCTGGAGGAGCCCAAGCCAGCGCTTCCGATCCAAGGGACCCTGTTCCGCTGCGCTCGCCCAGGCATGTCCCGCGCCATCGGATGGAATCGGGTGTTTAGCGACCTGCAGGTGGTTCCGATCGTCGGCACACATATCGATCTCGTCGTGGAGCCTCACGTCGCGACCAACCGTCCGCTGATCGAGAAGGCGGTCTTGCAAACCTATTCGACGGCCGAAACCCTGCAATTGGAGGGCCAGTGGGCGTGATCTCGGGATTCACCAAGGAAGCACTGGCATTAGACGCAGCCGCGGAGGCGGACCGCATCGTGTCGTCCACGCGCGAGCAGGTTCTGGTCACGCTTCGACGGCGCGGCGTGGTGGTCGGCCTGTCGGGCGGCATCGACAGTTCCGTCGTAGCCTCCTTATGCGTGCGCGCCTTCGGCAAGGACAAGGTGCTGGGTCTCTTCATGCCGGAGCGGGACTCCTCGGGAGACTCGCTGAGGCTCGGACGCGTCATCGCTGCTCAGCTCGGCATCGATACCCTGGTCGAAGATATCGCCCCGGCGCTCGATGCCATCGGCGGCTATCGCCGGCAGATCGAGGCCATCCGCTCCGTCGTTCCGGAGTATGACGAAGGATGGAAATGCAAGCTGGTGCTGACCTCGGTCCTGGAGAGCCAAGGGCTCAACATCACCCGTCTTACGGTTCAGGATCCGGAAGGCAAGGTCAACACGGTTCGGCTGCCCTTGGCAGCCTATCTGCAGATCGTCGCCGCGACCAATTACAAGCAGCGCATCCGCAAGATGACCGAATATTATCATGCGGATCGCCTCGGCTACGCTGTTGCCGGAACGCCGAACCGGCTCGAATACGACCAGGGCTTCTTCGTCAAGCAAGGCGACGGTATCGCCGACGTCATGCCGATCGTGCACCTGTACAAGACACAGGTCTACCAGTTGGCTGAATATCTCGGAGTGGACGAAGAAATCCGTCGCAGGCCGCCGACCACCGACACATTTTCCATGGCTCAAAGCCAGGAGGAATTCTACTTTGCGCTGCCTTACCAGCTGACGGATCTATGCCTCTATGGCGTCAACCATGGGTTATGCGCCGACGAGGTCGCAGCCGCTGCGGGCCTCACGGGCGGCCAGGTCGAGAAGGTCTTCAAGGACATCGAAGCCAAGCGCCGGGCAGCACGCTATCTGCATGCGCGGCCCTTGCCGTCCGTGCCGATGGATGTGGACTGACGACGATGTGCGGGATCGCCGGGATACTGGCGCTGAACGCCACCGCCGAGCCGCCTTCGCGCGAAGCATTGTTGCGCATGGCCGGCGCGCTTGCGCATCGCGGTCCCGACGAACGGGGGCTCTACCGCGACAGACGCGCCGGGCTGGCGCATGCCCGGTTGTCGATCGTCGATCTTCAACACGGGCAGCAGCCGCTCGCCGACTCCGATGGTCCGGCGTGGATCGTCTTCAACGGCGAGATTTTCAACTATCTCGAACTGCGCGACAGGCTGTTCGCCCTCGGCCATCGGTTTCGCACCCGCAGCGATACCGAAGTCGTCCTGCACGCTTATCGGGAGTGGGGCCAGGCAGCCTTCGAGCGTATGAACGGCCAATGGGCGCTGGCGATCTGGGACCCGGCTGCAGGGCGGCTCGTGCTGTCGCGCGATCGCTACGGCATTTGCCCGCTGCATTTTTGCGAGCATGGCGGCCGCCTGTTCTTTGCGAGCGAAGTCAAAGCGATTTTCGCGGCCGAGGTCGCCATCCCGCGCGCGTTCGATCCGGCGGGTATCGATCAGACCTTCACCATGTGGACCGTCGTTGCGCCACAAACCGTGTTCCAGGGCATCCGGGAACTCCCGCCCGGACACGTGCGCCTCTATGAGAAAGGCGTGGCGCGAGAATACCCATTCTGGCAGCCGCGCTTTCCGGAAATCCAGGATCAGGACCAGGACCGATTCAGCGGCTCCCTGGACGAGGCCGTGGAGGAAGTGCGGCTGATGCTGGAAGGCGCCGCGGCGTTGCGAATCGTGCAAGCCGATGTGCCGGTTGGCTGCTATCTGTCAGGCGGGCTCGACAGCTCCCTTGTCGCCACGCTCGGAAGGCGCTTCGCCGGCGAGCGTTTCCAGACCTTTTCGCTGCGTTTTGCCGATGCCGAATATGACGAGACCGAATTCCAGCGGCTCGTCGCAGACGCGACGGGCAGCGAACACCACGAAATAGTCGTTTCTCGCGGGGATATAGCCGCAGTCTTTCCCGAGGTGATCCGCCACACCGAGCGGCCGATCCTCAGGACCGCGCCGGCACCACTGTTCCTGCTGTCGAGGCTCGTGCGGGAACGCGGCATCAAAGTCGTGCTGACCGGCGAAGGCGCCGACGAGATGTTTGCCGGTTATGACCTGTTCCGCGAGGGCAAGGTGCGCCGCTTCTGGGGACGCCAGCCCGCTTCGACCAAGCGCGCCCGACTGCTCGAACGGCTCTATCCATATCTGTCACGCTCACCGGTTCATCAGCAGGCACTGGCCCGGCAGTTCTTCGGCCGCAATATCGAGGCCCACGCCGCGGCCGGATTTGCGCATGACACGCGCTGGCGTACGACCAGCGCCATCAAGCGCCTGTTCTGCTCCGATATGCGGGCTGCCTCCGAACGCCGGGATGCGGTGAGCGAACTGATCTCGACGCTGCCGGCCGAATTTGCGCGCTGGAGCCCCCTCGCCCAGGATCAGTATATCGAAATCCAAACCTTGATGTCGGGCTACCTGCTCTCCTCGCAAGGCGACAGGATGCTGATGGCTCACTCCATCGAGGGCCGCTTCCCATTCCTGGATGACAATGTCGTGGCGTTGGCGAACGCACTTCCGGATGCCTACAAGCTGCGCGGCCTCGACGAGAAGCATGTGCTGAAGCGCGTCGCCGCGCCGATCCTGCCGCCGCAGGTCGTCGCCCGGAAGAAGCAGCCCTACCGGGCGCCGAATGCGATGAGTTTCTTTGCCGACGGCGCGCCGGCCTATATTGGCGATGCGTTGTCCGAGACGGCCGTGCGGGCGGCCGGCGTCTTCGACCCCAAGTCGGTGAGCCAGCTGGTCGGGAAGTGCCGGGCTCGAACCGGCGACGGCGACATGTCGAACTCCGACAACATGGCCCTGGTCGGCGTGCTGTCGACGCAGCTTCTGCACCAGCAATTCGTCGCAAATCGTCCTGCCGGCTCGACAAGGCCGGATCTCAGCATCGATGTCGATTACGAGCATCGCGAAAGGGAGTTGGCATGATCCACGGCGCCGTACCGCTCCTGCATGATTATCTGATCCACTCGGCCGGCCGGCTCGGCGACAAGGTGGCGTTGGTCTGCAACGGACGACGTGTCACCTACGCCGAACTCGACGAGCGTTCCAACGGGGTCGCTCAATGTCTGGCAACGGCCGGCGTGCAACGCGGCGACCGGGTGATGATCTTCGCCGACAACACGGTCGAGACGGTCGTCAGCTTCTGGGCGGCGCTGAAGGCAAACGCCGTCGTGTGCATCGTCAATCCGCTCACCAAAAGCGACAAGCTTGATTACCTGCTGAATGATTGCCGGCCGGCGGCGCTAATCACCGACCACCATCTGCGCTCTGTGTTCAGTGAGCCGGCGCGAAATTGCCGCTCGCTACGCCAGGTGATCGTGTCAGGGCCGATCGAGGACGACGAGCTTGGCCGGTTGCCGCACGCAATGCGCTGGGAAACGGCCGCCGAGAGAAATCCTGCCGCGCCGGCGCGCAAATCGATCGACATCGATCTTGCCGCCATCATCTACACGTCCGGGTCAACGGGCGAGCCCAAGGGCGTGATGCTGACGCACCGCAATATGACCGCCGCATGCACCTCGATTGCGTCATATCTGGAGCTTCGCGAGGACGAGGTGATCCTCAACGTCCTGCCCCTCGCCTTTGACTACGGTCTCTATCAGATGCTGATGGCGTTCCGCACCGGCGCCCGGCTGGTTCTCGAGCGCTCTTTCGCCTTCCCGGCGCAGATCCTTCAGATCATCAAGGACGAGAGGGTCACAGGCTTCCCGGGCGTGCCCACCATCTTCGCCTCGCTGGCGGAGCTCAAGTCGCTGAAAGATCACGACTTCTCCAGCATCCGCTATGTCACCAACACCGCCGCCGCCTTGCCGCTCAAGCACATCACCATGCTTAGGGATCTGTTTCCCGGCGCCCGCATCTATTCGATGTACGGGCTCACCGAGTGCAAGCGCTGCACGTATCTGCCGCCGGAAGATCTCGAGCGAAAACCGCTGAGCGTGGGAATCGCGATCCCGAACACCGAGATGTGGATCGTCGACGACAACGATCAACGCGTCGAACCCGGGGTGGTCGGTCAACTTGTCATCCGTGGCGCGACGGTGATGAAGGGCTACTGGGGCAAACCGGAAGCGACCGCCAGGAAGCTCAAGCCCGGCCCCTTGCCGGGCGAGCAGGTGCTCTACACCGGCGACTACTGCCGAATGGACGCGGAGGGCTATCTCTATTTCATCGGCCGCAGCGACGAGATCATAAAATCCCGGGGCGAGAAAGTTGCGCCCAAGGAAGTCGAGAACGTGCTGGTGAACATCCCGGGCGTCAAGGAGGCTGCCGTGGTCGGCGTACCTGACGAGCTTCTCGGCCAAGCCGTGAAGGCCTTCGTCGTGATCGAGCAAGGCCGCATTGTCGGCGAGCGGCAGCTTCAGATGGAGTGCCAGAAGAGGCTTGAAAACTTCATGGTCCCGAAGTCCATCGTTATCGTGCCCAGCCTGCCGAGGACGGACACAGGGAAACTCAAGAAGGTGGCTCTTTCGTAGCCCCTGTCGGGCGGCGCGGACCGTATTTGGTTTTTTATCGGAGGGTGGGTTATGGATAATTTTTTGGCAACGAAGCCCGCGGGCGACATTTACACCAGACAAATTCGCGATTTCCTGGCTTCGAACTTCTACATCGCCGACGTCAAATCGCTCAGCGCCACGGAATCGCTGCTCGATCAGGGTATCGTCGACTCCACCGGCGTGCTCGAGGTCATCGGTTTCATCGAAGAGACCTTCGGCATCATGGTGGAAGACAGTGAGCTGCTCCCGGAGAATCTCGATTCCATCCAGGGCATAGCGCAGTTCATCGCGCGCAAGCGGGGATGAGCGCCTTCTGCGAGGCGCTCAGGGCTGCGCTTTTGCGTATCCAAGCACGACCCGCGCCTCGCCGGCGAGATTGGTGATGGCGCGGACATTCTCGTAGCACCTGTTCCGCTCGAACAGGCTTGCGACCTGGCGATCCTGGCCGAGGCCGACTTCAAACAACAGTGCACCGCCGGGCCGCAGATACCGCAAAGCATCCCTCACCACGCGCATGTGGACGGCGATGCCGTAAGGCCCGGCCGCAAAGGCCTCGCGCGGCTCGAGCGCGACCAGATGAGAGCGGTCGCCCTCCAGCCGCTTCTCCGAGATGTAGGGCGGATTGCACACGACAACATCGATCGTGCCCTGAGGCACCAGGGTGGAGAGAGCGTCGAACAGATCGCCCTGCTGGACCGACACCCGATCAGCCAGTCCATGGTGGGCGACATTCCGGCACGCCACCGCGACACATCCATCGGTTAGATCGCTTGCCCACACCTGCGCCGCCGGAACCTGGCGGGCGATCGCACAGGCGAGATTGCCGGCCCCGCAGCACATGTCGATCACGCGCGGCGCCGGCAAGTTCATTTGGTGCAATACGTCGACGGCGGTCGAGCCCAGCAGTTCCGTCTCCGGCCTCGGCACAAGCGCGCCGGATGCGACAAGCATCTCCATTCCCATGAAGACCGCACTGCCTCTGCTATAGGCGTCCGCGACATCGATGTCCTGGCTCAAGACTTGCCTCCACAACCGGATCCAGCACTCGCCGAATGGCGCAGAAGCGCCGGCGCTATTGCGCCGCCGCGCTCTCCAGCTCGCTGCTGAACCTGACCTCGATCGTATCTCCCGGCGCCACCTCGGCATCCTCGTCGGCGGCCTCCTTGCGCCATTGCCCATCGACGTTGCGAATAATCGTCATCTGGGCTCGAACGGTCTCGCCGGCGATGGAAAGAGGCGCGGCGGTGGCACCCAAGGGCTGCAACTTCTGACTCGCGGCGCGAAGTCTTGTGCCGATATCGGCCAGGCGAACCTCGGTGTCCCGCAATTCGTTCAGCAGACCGATGCGCCTTTGGTTCTCGTTCCGCTCGAGCTGCCTGGCAAAGTCTTCCTGCTGGCGCTTTGTTCTCATCAGCTCGACGGACGTTTCCAGCGCCCGGCTGGATGAAAGCAGGACGGCGCGCCTGACATCGGCGAGCCTGTTGTTCGTCAGGTTTCCAGCCTTGAACGCTTTGGTGACCTGCTCCAGGTCCTCTTCATCGGCCTTGACGGCATCCGCTTCATCCTGTGCGCGCTTGATCAGCGTCTCGATCTGCGCCGCAGCATCCTTGGCGCCCTTTTCGACAAAGCTCTGCTCTTGCTGAAAATTGTCCAGGGAGAGCTTGAGCGCTTCCGCTTCAGCCTTTGCTATCCCCGCCGCGAGCGCAGGCGAAAGCGGCGATCCTTGCGGAGGCTGCGTGTCGAAGCTTTCCTGCTTGTCGAGCTCGGCGCGCAGGCGCGCGCTGTGGAAGTAGTCCCTGGTGTATTCTCCCCAGATCATCTCGTAGTCGCGTCGCAGATCCGTCGGATCCGGACCTGCCTGGTTGGTCCGCGCCCGCAAAAGGCTGAAACCGCCGGCCACGGCGATCGCCTGGCGCACGGTCATCAGCGGGCGGTAGGCCTGCTGTCCGGGGGTGAGCACATCGCCGGTCACATAGATGGGGCGATACTCGGCGATGATCGCCGTTACGTCACTCGGCCTTACGACCACCATCTGTTCGCGGCCGTCGGGCATGCGGATGTGGAAGATCTTGGTCGGCAGGACCGTTTGCATACGGCTCTGCAATTCGGGTGGCGTCAGACCGCCGACCGAAACCGTGCCGGCCTCTGGCAGGACGATCGTGCCATCCATCTGGACGACGGCACGTTGCGTCCGGTCGGGGATGGAGGTTATTCCGATCTCGACCGTGTCGCCCGGCGAAATCCGGTAGGTCGATGTCTCGGCCGCCACGGCCATCGACGCTGTGGCACAGACTGCAAGAAGCGCAAAGGAGAACCGGCTAAGGCTGGTCATTGGCAACAACCTCCTTGGGGTTTTGGCGTTCGCTCCAATCGAGGCGCGCGACGAACTCGTAGACCGGGCCGCCCGGCACGCCCCAGTTGCTCGACCAGATCACCTGGGAGCCATCCGGAGAAGGCGAGGCATGCGTTTCGCTCCAGTAGTCGGAAGGAGGATTCCGCGTCTGCACGACACGACGGATGGCGCCGCTGCCGTCGGTGCGAAGGGCGATGACCTCGCGCGCATAGGGAGCCCAGCCAGGATTGGCCGATACCTCGTGCGGGTCACCGCCATAGCTCAGGAAAACCCAGTCGCCCCTGGCCACGGCCCGGGCCGATGCATGCTCCGCCTGACCGTATGCGGTCAGGGACGTCACCTTCCCGTCCGAGAGCCTGCGCTTGATGACCTGGAACTTGTCGGGGTCGGATTTGCTTATGCCGACATAAACCTCGCTGCCGTCCGCGTCGACGGTCAGATCGCCATGGCCTGGACGATGATGGTCAGTCCATCTCTGATGCAAGGTGCCGTCGACGGTGAAGATGGCTCTCTGCTCCGTGCCATCCACAAGATTTTGGAAACACAGGATATACGTTCCGAGCGGTGAGATTGTGCAGGAACTGGCCTTTCCAGGTACCTGAGAAAGGTCGATATCCGGAAATTTCTGCCGCTGGCTCAGATCATAGGCAAAAACGACGTCCGCGCCGTCCTTGCGGATCGCGCGGACCGCGATGCGGCTACCGTCCCGGCTGGGATTGCCCTTCGATGGACCGAATTGCAGATCGTGGTAGTCCGCGGATGTGAAAAGGACGTCTTCGCGGTTGGTCCGTGGCGCCCAGGTTGAGACCGCCCGGTCCTGAACGCAGATCATCAATTCGGCATTTCGGGGATGCCACTCGCACTCGCCCCCTCTTTTGCGCCAAAACAGCGCCTTGTAGGTGTGCCCGTCGAGAAAGCACATACCATTGCAGCCATTGTCGAGCAGGAGCAGTGTCTGGTCCGCGTTCCAGGCTTGAGCGCTCGAATAGCGATGGCTGCAATATTTGGGCCCGCAAACGACCCCATTTCCAAGAGGGCCGGGCTTGGAGATGCGGACGATGCTCGTGCCGAATGCGGGGTCCGTGGCGGGACGAAGATATTCCGGCAAATTCATCGCCACCGGAGCCACGAAGCCGGCGAACGTGTCGCTCGCCTGCCCCCCGACCGTTCGCAGGCCGACAGAGGCGGCAACGCAAACCAGCAGCAATGCGGCGGAAAGCTTGGAAAACCTCATGTCATGTAGCTCATTTCATGACGTACGCGCCCCTCGCTCAGGCGCGCCCGCCACCAGGCGATGGTCCGCCTCAGGCCTTCGCGCAAGTCCGTTTTAGCCCGCCATCCTGTTGCGCTTTCAAGCCGGGATGAATCCGCCAACAGCGCCCGGACCTCGGAATTTTGCGGGCGCAGCCGGCTCTCGTCGCGACGGACGGGCTTGTTGGAACCGCTCAACTCCAGCACCAGGTCCAGCACGTCGGATATGGTCACGGCACGCTGGCTTCCGGCATTGTAGGCATGGCCGAATTCGAGCTCGGCGGAACCTGCGCTGAGAAACGCCGCAGCCGTGTCCTCGACGAAGGTAAGGTCGCGGACCGGACTCGTATCCCCTACCATGATGGCCTGGCATTTTGGGTCGACGGCCTGCCTGATGAGGGTCGGAACAATCGCCCGTTCGCTTTGCCGTGGCCCGAAGGTGTTGAATGGACGCAGCACCACGACGGGAACATCGAAGGAGCGGGCGTATGATTCCGCCATCATGTCGGCTCCGATCTTGGAAGCCGAGTAGGGCGACTGGCCCTGCAGCGGGTGGGTTTCGTTGATCGGCATGGTCAAAGCGGTGCCATACACCTCACTGGTCGAGGTGTGCACGATGCGCTCGGTATCCCACTGACGGGCGGCTTCGAGCACATTCACGGTGCCCAGGACGTTGGTCTCCACATAGGACTGGGCGGCCGCGTAGGAGTAGGGAATGGCGATCAATGCGGCGAGATGAAACACGACGGCTTGGCCGCGTACGATCCGGTTCAGGAAGGCACTGTCGCGAACGTCGCCGCGGACGAGCTTGAGCTGGCTTCGGATCTCGTCCGGCAGGTCATCCAGCCAACCGTGGCTGTCGAACGAATTGTAGAGAGCCAACGCCGTCACATCGGCTCCGCCGCGAACCAGCGCTTCAGTCAGATGCGAGCCTATGAAGCCATCCGCCCCGGTGACCAATACTCTCTTGCCCTTGTAGGTCATGTCCTGACAGTCCTCGCACTCCTTGGCCCTAACCCGGCGAATGCCGCGACGACCATTCGAACGGCTCAAGCGCCGGTCGAACGGCCTGCGGTCGTGCCGAGAACGATGAAAACACCTCGAATGATGAGCGCCGCGTCCGAAAGGATTGTCCGGCGGCCATAATAAGAAAGATCGATCTTCGCCTTTGCCGGAAACAGGACCTCCTTGTAGAAGGCAGTTGGCTCGACATCTCGAGGATAGAAATGAGCCTCATGACGGAACATGATCTGAGCAGGACCGAACAGGCCTGGCTTGTATTGCAGGACAGCTTCGTAGCCGTCCCTGAAGCACTCAGCGAATGACAAGCTTTCCGGGCGCGGGCCGACCAGCGCCATGTCGCCTTTCAGAACGTTCCACAGCTGCGGCAGTTCGTCCATTTTGCTGAAAGCAAGAAACCTGCCCACCGTCGTCATCCGCGCGTCGTTGGCAAGCGTCAGCGCGAGCCCCGCCGTATCGCACTGCGGGTAGAATTTTCGGAACTTGTACATACGGAAAAGTTGACCGCCGGCGCCAATTCGCGGCTGGACAAAGAGCACCGGGCGGCCGCCTTCGATCAGCAGTGCCGCTGCAATAAGCAGCATCAACGGAGACAGGACGATGAGGCCAAGACACGCGGCAATGATGTCGATGGCGCGCCGGCCTCGTCCATGGCTCACGCAGCGCATTGCAAGCCGGCCAATGGGCATGTCGAACGCGTTCATGCCGCTGTCCCTGCTCGGGCACAGCTGTTGAGGGCGGATGCCAGGGCGTCCACGACTGCTTCCACCACGGGAGATGTTATCTGCGGATGCAGCGGAATGGTCAGTTCACGGTCGGCGAAGTCCTCGGTGCGCGGCAGATGAACTCCGGGGAAAAGCTCCCGGTAGAGCGTCATTTGATGCACAGGCGGATAGTGAATTGTCGTCTGTATGCCCTGCGCCCGCAGTTCATCGATGACCTCTTGTCGGTTGACGTAACGGGGCAACAGGATCGGCATGATGTGGTAGGCAGAGCGGCGCGGTTCGGCAAACGGCATGGAAACGGCCGGACAGCGCATGGAGATGAGGCGTCGATACAATGTGACAAGGACGCGCCTGACCTCATTCCATTCCTGCAGGTTGCGAAGCTGAACCAGGCCGATGGCTGCCCGCAATTCATCCATGCGATAGTTGAAGCCCAGCATGGTCACATCATATTGCGGCGTGCGGCTGTTCAGCCTCTGCCGCGTACCGGTGGTCATGCCGTGGCCACGCGCCTGTCGAATCTTCTCCCGCAGGTCGGGGTCACGCGTAATGACCACGCCGCCTTCGGCGGTGGTCATATTCTTATTGCCGTAGAAGCTGAACGCCGCTCCCGCGCCAAAGGTCCCAACCTCCTTCAGGCCGGGAGCATGCGCGGCGTCCTCGATAATGTAGAGCCCTCGCGCGCTTGCGAATGTCTGCCACTCCAGTTTGTTTGCGAGATAGCCTGCGAAATGGACGAGAATTACAGCCCTGGTGCGGGAGGTGCAGCTTGCCTCCGCATCCTCGACCGACATCAGAGGCACGTCATCGGATTCTATATCGACGAAGACGGGCTTGGCGCCGACGTACAAGACTGCGTTCACGGTCGCCACGAATGTCAACGAAGGCACCAGAACCTCGTCGCCGGGTCCGATTCCTAGTCCATGCAGAATAAGGTGGAGGGCTGCGGTGCAGGAATTGACGGCGACACAATCGTCGGCGCCATGCATCGCGGCGAACGCTTCTTCGAATGCCCTGACGCGTTCGCCCATCGTCAGCCAGCCGCTGTCGATTACTTTCGACAAAGCGGCCTTCTCCGGCACACCCAATAAGGGAGCACTAACCAAGAGCATCCCAACCTCCCGGTGACTCTCGCGACTGGAAAATCCGCTCAGGCTGCAGCCGCGGCGACCTCTATCGAAGCTGACTGCTCCTCCCAGGAAACCGTCTGCGCCTTCTGGAAATCTTCGACACGGCCAATGTCCAGCCAAAGCCCCTCGTGCTTGTAGACGTGCACGACCTGCCCATCCTGGAGCATTTGCAACATGAGATCGTCGAAGCCGAAGGGGATGCCGGATGGAATGAACTGCAGAACCGCCGGATTCATGCAGTAGATTCCCATGCTCACCAGATGAGTGAGCGCAGGCTTTTCGCGAAACACCTGGACAGTGTCATTGACCTCGTCGATGACGCCAAAGTCCATTTTGGTGACGCGCGCCGCCGTCGCGATTGTAACCAGATCTTTGTGGGCCCGGTGCGCCGCCACGAACCGGCTGAGGCTCAGATCGGTAAGCACATCGCCATTGAGGACCAGAAATGGTTCATCCAATTCGTCCCTAATCAGGGAGAGTGGGCCGATGGTCCCGAGCGGTTCCATTTCCTGCGTATAGCGTATCTTGAGGTTCCATTGCGAACCGTCGCCACACACGCTGCGGATCAGATGGCCGAGGTAGCCGGTCGTGACGTAGACGTTCTCGATGCCGTTGCGCCGCAACCATTTGAGCAGCAACTCAAGCACCGGCCGGGCACCGATAGGCATCAGAGGCTTTGGCAGAACCGATGTGAAGGGACGCAGACGCATGCCCATTCCACCGCATTGGATAACAGCTTTCATAGGATACTCCCTGCGCACACGGCCGACACAGGCCAACAATCAAGCTCGGCGTCCGAACCTCGCCCGTGCAGCTCCTGCCACCCGATCTGCCAGACGTGCTCCGAACTAAGCGAGAGATACGCTCAGCCTGCAGGCCTGTCGTCGTGCGTTCGAATGGCGCGCTCAGCTGGACGATGGTGAAATGGCAGGCGGTGTTGCAGCATGCGCGGGCGCGGACTCCATCGTGGCCAGGGACCAAGGTCCGACTTTGCATTATGGTAAACGCGGAGTAGCCTTTTTTATTGGAAGGGGTAGATTGCTGTTGGGTTCCAGCTTGGCGGACCAAGCCACGCATCGTCACAGAATTAAGTCCTGTAGGCAAAGACGTTCTGGACGTGTGCCGTAGTCTCCGGGCCGGAAGTGCGTGCGTTGGGGTACAATGTACAAGATTGTCATCGCCGATGATCACGGTCTCTATAGGCGTGGCCTGCGGTTGGCGCTGACTGCCGGCATTGAGGACGTCGAGATATTCGAGGCCGCATGCTTCGATGCCGTGGTTGGCCTTCTTGCCGAGCACGAGCGGGTCAACCTCGCGATGCTCGACCTGAACATGCCTGGGCTCTTCACTCAAGAAGTGATCGGCGATGTTTTGGCCGCGTACCCAGACACGCGCTTTGCGATCGTTTCGGGAAACGATTCACGCTCCGAAATCCTGACCGCTCTCAATGTGGGACTGCACGGCTATATCGTAAAATCGCAAAGCGATGACGAGGTCGTGCTCGCGGTCAAGGAAATCCTGGCGGGCCGCATATACGTGCCGGCGCTCCTTTCCCGACATTTGGGAACCCACGATCAGGTGCTCGAAATCCGTCACGGCAGCAACGCCGGCGCTGGCGCTCTTGAAAGACTCACATCCCGCCAAAAGGATGTTCTGCGGCTGATGGCGGATGGATATTCGAACAAGGAGATAGCGAGAGATCTCGATATCGCCGAGGCCACCACAAAGATTCATGCGGCGGCGATCATGCGGGAATTGGGAGTGCGCAATCGCACCGAGGCCGCGGTTCTGATAAAGACCTGGTTTGGAACGGTGTGAGCTAAGCGTGCACTTCCTTCGACGACAGCCGAAGGGAATATCGCAATCCATCCTCCCGCACCTCGAATTGCGAGGAATGGCCTATAAGGGGTGTCCCGTCGACTCCCAGAACCACGGATCCGAAACCCGGGCGCTTGATCGAAGCCGCGCGCCGGCGCCCCGTTTCTATCCACTCGAAAACAATCTCATCGTCCGCCCCGGCTGACGTGAAATCCCAACGTGCCTCAACGTTGCCCTGCGCATCGCCGAGCACGCCGTGCTTGATCGAATTGGTTGTGAGCTCGTGGACAATCATTGCGAAACTCTCCGCCGCCCCGCCTGAAATCCTGACATCGGGGCCCGTGATCACTGTCTTGCCAGCGTCCGCGAAAGGCTTCAGTTCCCGCACCACGAGATCACGGATGGTGGATGATCCATCCGCGCTGCGCGTGAGCAGCATATGCGTCGCCTCAAGCGCGCGAATTCGCTCGACCAGCATTTCCTTGAACTTGGCGAGACTGCCATCCGGCGCGTCCAGCATCTTCACTATCGCCGTGATGACGGGGAAAAGATTGCTGAACCGGTGACGCTGCTCCAGCATCAATTTTTCTTGCCGTCTTACCGCAGCCCGCAGCAGCGTCGTTTGCCGTCGCTCGGTCAGATCCGCCGCGATGCCAATGCGCTGGTCACGGCCATTGCGGCTTTCCTCGCGTCCCCGCAAGGCGATCCATCGGACTTGGCCGCCCGGGCGTTCGAGGCGAACCTCCACGTCGTAGTTGGCCCCGGGCTGCCCCTTTCCTGGAGGCGACACCAGCTTGTCCCAGTCCGCGGCGTGGATGATGGATGACAGATCCGACAGGGGGCGGAACGCGGCCGGAGGCAAGCCTAGAATCTCCCAAAACTGACGTGAGCCCGAGATCACGTCCTGGCTATAGTCTATGCGCCAGGTGCCCAACCGGCCGGCAGACAATGCGAGGTCGAGCCATTCGTTTTGAGCTATCAGCGCTTCGCGGGCGGCCCTTCGCTCGGTTATGTCGTCTACGACCACAAACAGGCTGTCCAACGGCACCGTGTCAGACGCAGAAAGAGAGAGCGTCAACCAAGCCCAAAGTGTGCTGCCATCCCTTCTGATCAGACGCATTTCCGAGCCGAACCACGGCGCTTCGGAGGTCAAGGCGGCGAGCGAATTCTTCAGCAGCGCGCGATCGTCTTGATGGACAAGCTCATCTATGGGCCGCCCGACAAGCTCGTCTTCGGGGTAGCCGAGCAAGGCACTGAGGCGTTTGTTCAGCCCCAGCAATTCCCCTCTGTCGTTCGCCGTCGCAAAGCCCAGCGCAGCTCGTTCAAAAGCCCGGCGGTAACGGGACTCCGCAGCCTCGACCGCCGCGAGCTTGACGTCCAGCGCGGCCTGCAAGCTTTGCCTGGACCGATCGAAAAGAAAGGCGATCATGCCCCCGGCAAGCACAAGCAGGATTGCGCGCGCCCAATCATCGGCGAGAGGCTGACCATTCATAACCATCCGGGCACCCAGGCCGGCAGCCGCCATCAAAAGCGTCGATCCGACCGCAATCAGGCGGCTTTCCAGGAAGGCGATGACAACAATCGCCGGAATAAATTCAAGGAATGCTGGGTCTGTGGCACCCGCGACGGAAACACTTACCTCAAAGAGCAGCGTGGCGACCAGAACAGCCGTCGACGCCAAGTGAGTTGGCGACAGGATCGGACCTCCTCGGCAACTTCATCCGAATTAACTACAACTTTTGGTCTAGTTCGTCGAGGTTAGATCATCGACCGTGCAGCTAGTACGACTGGTTGCTTTCAGGCCGCCAAAAATCAGGGTCTTATGAAGCCAGCACAATCGTCTGGCTGTCCGTCGTCAAGCGCGGACAACAGAGACAGAAAACAAGGATGGATGATCCATGAATCTGGTCAGCGGGCGGAATGACACGGGGTCGATCGCAAGGTTTGGCATGGTGGCGGCTGGTGCCGGCAGCAGAACAACGACCGCGTTCGCGCGAAGCGCTTCACGCAAAACCATCAGGCCGGTCACCAACGGCACGTGCGTGCGGCCGCGCCTTAATTCCATAACCGGCATGCTCGAGCGCATCGGCTGCGGGTGGCTTGTGCTGAGTGAGGCAAAGAGGGTGCTCGAATGGAATGCGGCCGCCGAAACCATCCTCGAGGCCTGTGCGGATTCTCTGGATTCGCCCGGCGATCTATCGGCGGCACTAAGGAGCCTTATCGCTGGCGTGCCTGCGCATTTTGCTGCCGGATCGTTGTCCTGGATCGTCATTCGCAGCGCTGGCGACCGGCCGGTTATCATGAACGAAGAAGGTGTTGTCACCCCCGATGGGTCGATCATCGTCGCGCTTCTCGATCGCCAGCCGAGAACCGGACCCAATCCGGAGACCCTGCGGAAAATGTTTGGGTTGACCGGCGCCGAAACGCAGCTGGCGTTGCGTTTGGCGAGTGGCGACGCCCCCTTGGAAATTGCCGAGCGCAACCGGCTCAGCCGAACCACGATCCGCACCCAGCTCGCCTCGCTATTTGCCAAGACAGAGACAAGGCGTCAGGCGGAGCTGGTCGCTCTTCTGGGGCGCATCTCGGTGCTGCCATAGAACCAGAAACCCTCCAATCATCCGGCGTGCTTGGTTTTCCGCTGGCACGCCGTTTGCTCCACGTCTGCTTCGAGCGTTTCACCGTTTCACGGTTCGGCGAAGCGCTCTTTTCTTTTGTATTGATGCAATTCCGGACGGAAAACGCTCATCCTTTTCCTGGAATTTGCTCCGTGCAAATGACTACGCCCGCCCTGTTTCTAGGGCATCGGCCGAATGCGGTCTCGACACCAATGACGCCTAGACTAAACTGCCCTATCTCCTTGTTTAGCCGCATTTGTGTGACGCCAAGCGATACCGCTTGGCTGCAAAATGCTCTAGCGGCTCGCGCAGGGTGCCGGTATCGAGCTGTCCTGCGGATACGAACACAATTCCTCAGGCAGGCCTCGGCATCTCGGGAGCGTATTGTCAGCGTTTACGGGTCCGCAGCGCGCCGAGTTTTGGTCGGATCCTGAACAGGTATTCCAGGGCATACTGGTTCGCGATCTTCATCACGGACGGCCGAAAGATCTGCACGGCGTCTCGCATCGTCGTTCGCCAGGACTGATTTCGGAACCTGGCCGGGATGCGAGCCACCCGCAGCGCACGCAAAAGCGGCTCTGGTTCCGGGAGGCCCCTTCTATCCTCGATCAGATCCCAATTGAGCTGTTTGACGGCAAGAGTGACCTCATCCACGTCCTCGTAGCTCTTCGACGTCGTTATGCTCGGATGATGTGTCGCATCATAGAAGATCAACCCTTCGTTGATTGCCACCATCTCGCCGTAACGGGCCAGATCGACAAAGAACAATTGATCGACGCCGGCCGGGATGGATTTGTGTGCGCGCATCTGGCATCCGGCGTGGATCACGGCGGCGTTGATCAGCAGCGTCGAAGGAATGATGCCAAGGCTCCTGGTCACCCGTACCAGATAGAGGTCCGTCAGGCATTGCTGGCTCGAATAGAGCGAGACCCGGTTTTGCTCCGGCGGGTCCGACCGCATCACGATCCGGTTTTCCTCAACAACATGCGCCGCGCAGGTCATGAACGCTGCCGACGGATATTTGACCGAGATCTCGGCGAACCTCTTCAGAGCGCCCGGGGCCAGCCAATCGTCGTCATGCAGCAATTTGATCCATCTGCCTGTGCAGGCAAGCATGGCGTTGTTGGTGTTTTCCACCTGCCCCCGGCCCCTGCGGTTTTCGACGATCCGGATGCGCGGGTCGCGTCGCGCATACTCTTCCAAAATGGGCCAACTCGACCCCTTTGGTCCTTCGTCGTCGCTGACGACAAGTTCCCAGTTGGAAAAGTCCTGCCCCACAATGCTGTCGATGGTGCGCCTGATGGTGTCCGGCCGGCGAAACGTCGGAACGGCAACGGAAATGAACGGGCGCGCGGGTGACGTGTCGGCAGCATGAGCGACATTGGCCACGGGGCCAAGTGCTGACAGATTTGTCTCACTTTTGCCGCCGGTCGCCGGCTCTAGCGACGGCATGGCTCCTTCAGGACGCGTGTCGCTACTCAACAGGAGCTTCATCGTGCTGTTTCCTCGCGATTGAATACGGACTGGACAATGTCGCCTGTGCCGGTTCGGTTTCCCGCTTCAGAAGGTACAATGAGGCTGCGGTTTTGATGGCAAACCCAACCATCCCGCCAATAGCCATGAGATAGATGACGTCGATAGCTTCCCACCCAGCCTTGGCGCCGGCGAGCAGCGGACCGAAGACAAGCACCATCCGCGCCGCGTCGACGACCAGCCGCACCTCCTGCCGCCGCAACAGGGCAGGAACTTCACTGAGCGGTGTCGACAAGGCCTGCACCGCGCCCATGAATGCCAAGGCAGTCATAATTTGCGCAGTCGGCATCCAGGCCTCGCCCAGGAGCGGGACGACGAGGTATGGAGCAGCCAGCCCAAGCGCCAAGATGGGCAACGCAGTAAGGCCCGTGACAAGGATCAAGAGGCCACGCGCGACGCCAAGGATATGTGCGCGATCGCTGCTCTTGTTCGCCTCGGCGACGAACACGTTGCTCAGCGGAGTGGCTATCAGCACGATGGGCCCTGTTACCAGCCGTGACGCGACGCCGAGATAACCGGCGAAAGCTGCGCCGAACAACGAACCTACGAGAATTGCCGGAAGATTGTTGATGGCATAGCTGCCGAGGGTCGCGGGGATATCGAACAATGGGAACTTGTATTCCCTGACTGCCTTGTTGAAGGCACTTCTCCATGGCGCTCGATAGATGCCACGCAGGTCGTCCCAACTCAGAATCCGAGAGCCCAGAAAGGCGAGAAAAATGAACTGGCTGAGGACATGCGCATGCACCATCGCCTCGCCCCCGAGATGGGCTACGCCAAAAATCAGTTGCAGCAACGCCATGGTGGCCGGCAAGATCAGCCGGCCGAGAGCGAAATCGCGCAGCAGGCCCGCACGCAAGGCCCAGCAATTCATCGCTTCGACGAGCGCGGCGCCGCTCATGCCAAGCGGAACGAGCCAGAAAAGGTGCCTGAGCTGGGTAGGCGCCAGACCCAAAAGCATCTGCCCTACAGCAAAAGCGAGCACACCCGTCGTCAACACGGCCATCACGATAAGCTTTACGGTGACGTAGATCTGCTCGGTTTCCTTGACCCCATAGAGCGAGGGCTCGAAGCGCAGCGCTGCGACCGCGCCGAGGATGTTTACCGTTGAGAGATAGATCGTGAAGATGCCGAAGTCGGCAGGGGAATAGAGACGGGCCAGTATCGGAATGGTGGCGACCAGGGTGAGTTGCCCTGCAATCGCCATTGCCGAAACGCCGCCCGCCGCGCGGACGATCTTGCCAATCGGGCTTGCTGTTATCCGCCCCTCCCTGGATCTCAGAAAGTCGCTGTAGGACATTGGTTCGCGATTCCGAGAAACGGCTGACGACTGGAATAGGAGCGTACGGAGGCTGTCGCATCACGCCATCATTCACCTGAATGATGGCACGCATCCAAATGCCGGTTCGATCCGTGGTGGGGGAATAAAACATCGATTGGGGATGAGAAAGCTCGGTTGTCGACCAACGGTCCCGTCAGCATGTCGGCTGCGTTTTTCCGAGTTGGATCAGCAGGTTGGATGGCCAAAGATGGCGGCTATGGCCCGTGGGGCTCCACTGCTTCGGATGGCTGCTCGACCCGCTGGCGCTCACCATCCGTTGTGCCCAGAATGTATCTGGCGATGATCGCCTGTTCGACGGCCTGCGCGCTTTTCATTGTGGAACGCTGGCTTGAAGTCTTCGCACAGACAACGTTTCGCCCCGACACGGCAAGTATATCGCTTATCGTCTTGAAGACGCTGAGCGAACGCATATTGACGTCGAAATCGGCCTCGAAGAGCCGCTCCGCCGGTGGCTCACGCTCCATGCGCCGGCGAAGACGAGCCGCGACCGTCGCTCGCGGCGCCAGAACTCTGATCGTGAGATCCGCGACCGGCACATCGCCCAGCATCGTTTTGAGAACAGCTTTGTCCGCATTTCCATTGAGCAACGCCAGGGATCCGACCGCCTGAACATAACCCTCGTCGAAGATAAGAATATCGTGGGCCAGCTTGGCTCGATCCCAGGCGTGCGACAGCTTCAATATTTGCTGCCAGATCCGGGCTCGCCAGATCGGTTTTTTCGGTGGCATCGCTCTGAGCATGAGCAGGGATTTCGATAGATTCGACCCTCCATTGCGTGGGAAAAAAATGACCTTAGCCGTGGAGACGGTCGCCGAGACGATCCTCGATACGAACAGAAGGGCGCCCAGATCAAGTTTTCCGGATCTGATCGCTGGTCGGTAGCTGCGGACAACCTCGGCACGGTATCCGTCTTCGCGCAACCGCATGGCAAGAACGTGTGCTAAGGTTGTCTTGCCCGAACCTGGCGGACCGAAGAGCTCGACGATCACGGTTCAACACTCGACATGGCGCTTCGCGGCCGGCCTCACGGGATCCGCGCAAGCAACAAGTCCCCGCTGTCACCGAATCGGAATTTGGCGTGTCGTTTCAGATCGACCCGGGTAAGGACGCTCCCGATCGGAATCGAGCTCGCGCCGTCCCGTTGAAGCAACTCCAAAACGCCCCGGGCGATGTCGCGCGGCGTGCTGTTCCAGCGGATGGCAAGAAGGATCGCGTCGGCCCAACTCGTCAGGAATCTTGCTTCCGGTCCGGCGAGGCCGGATGGCCCGTTGATAATGACCAGGCTGTACTCAGCCTGCAGTTCATCCCTGCATTCAAGGCTATCTGCGCGCGCGAGAAGCTCGAGCAAATCCTCGGCCGGCGCAACGGTCATCAGGTCGATGGCCGCACCGGGCACACTCACGATCGCATCCTCCAGAGTACAGCGATTGCGGATAAAATCGCCGAATGAGCGGTGAGCCTTCGGCCCGCCGCCCTGGCGGACGAACTCCTGCGTTAGTTGATGGCGCGTGGGTTCCAGATCGATCAGAAGAACCGGGCCACCCAACCGTATAGCGGCCAAAGCCAAACTCCAGGCAAGCTCGTTCGCACCCTCATAGCGCAAGCTGGACGTGACCATGATGGTACGTGGGGAACGCAACCTGGCTTGGTTTGGTGCCGCGCTAACCAGAAGCGACGTGACGGCACGACTGTAAGCGGATTTGGGCTGATCCAGAATCAATTGCCGCAGTTGCTTCATTGCGATCTTGCCAGGCTCAGGAATGAGGCCAATGCAAGGAATTCCGAGCGCTGCCTCGGTCTCGGCCTCCCCGCGCAGGGCGCGATTGAACCTGTTGCGGAACAGCACGAAGGCTGCACCGAGTATGGCGAAAGCGATCATCCCCGGAGGCACCAGGAAAATCGGCGGCAAAGTCTGCGGTTTGGCCGGCGGCCATGCCGGGGAAAGGATCGAGACGCCTGCTGAAGGAGCGGCGATGCGCCGCGTCAGATCCTGCTGCCGGCTCAGGAGCTCGTTGTATCTTTGGGTTAGCAGGTTGACCTGGGGTTCGAGCGCGCGCAAACCGGAAAGCCGGCTGGCGGTGTCGGCCACCACGACATCGAGAACATTCTTGCGATCTTCCAGCGCCTTGACCTGAGCCCGGTAAGTGTTCACCTGCGTCTCGGCGCTCGCCAGGCCCTGCTGGATCTCGTTGTCGATCCTCGCGCTCAGATCCTTGTCCGCCGGCGTCTTGGCCTGGCGGGCCGCAAGGTCGGCCAGATCCGGAGTACCCATGGCTTCGGCCAGCGAGGTGATTGGTGCACCCTGTTTGCGAAGATCCTGGATATGTTGAAGGCGCGCCTCCATCGCCGCGAGATCGGCCTTGGACATCGATATCTGCTGGCTGAGATCAGCCCTTTCCCTGGCCGCATTGTCAGCCGCGCCTTGATCGACGGCCCCATGGCTCAGCCTGTATTTCTCCAGCCGATCGGTCGCCGAAACAAGGTCGCTTTGCACGGCGGGCAGACTGGCGACCACTGTATCGAGTTCTTGCCTGTCTTCGGCTTGTCGCCTTTTCGCGAGCTCATCGATATAGACTTGTGAAAATGTATTGGCGACCGTGGCGGCTCGTACCGGATCTTCGTCCGCGAAGGCAACGGAGATCACCCTTGAGCGCAACTCCTGCCCAATCCTTATCCTATTCCTCAGCAGCTTCAGGTCGGGATCGATGGCGGCTTCCCCACTCTGGGGCCAAAGTCGCTCGATGATCTCGGCAGCACGCGACCTTATCGACACAGGAGCTGGACCAGGCCCGGACGTTCCGGTTGTAGGCGAACCCTGCGCCGCCGTGGTGCCTTCGAGTTTGTGCAGCGCAGCCGCTACGCGGCGCAGATGGCCCTGAGACGAAAGCATGGTGATGTGGTCATCGATGCTGGAATCGACAAGGTCCTGCGCGGACGACCCGCCCGGAGCAACGGAACTGCGCGCCGGCGGATCGATTATCAACTGGCTGGTCGCCTCGAACATCACAGGGCGGACCAGGCCGGCCAGCGCCGCGAGGATCCCACCGACAAGCGCAAAGGCAAGGATCAGCCATTTTCTTCTTGCCAGGGCAGCCATCAGTTCGTGCGTGGGCGTAGGTGGTTCGTATTCGCGCCGTTGCCGGATGCGATCCCTCTGTTCGACAACTGTTGGAGCAGGTTGGGGAATGCCTTGCGGAAGTTTCATTCGGCTGACGGCGGAACCTGCCATTTCATACTCCTGCCATGTCGAGTTCACGCGACCCGGTCGCGATTGGCGCTTGCCTTGTCTCATAGCGCCAGGCCTGAAACATCAAGGCGGACCACAATTCGCGCGAGCGATCCTGCCCCCGCATATGATCGCGCCAGCAACCGTCTACTTTGGCGCTGTCCAGCACGTCCTCACCGTCATGCCGGATATCGGCGAGAAGATCGGTCGCCCAGCTCCGCAGAGGACCTCTCAGCCATGCGGCAACGGGAACGTCGAATCCTTGCTTCGGCCTGTCGATCAGCCGGTCTGGAAGATAGCGACGCAGCAGATTGCGAAGGATCCACTTGCCTCTGCCGTCGCGCACCTTTGCATCCGACGGCAAGCGCCAGGCGAACTCGATGACGCGGTGGTCAAGCAAGGGACACCGCCCCTCAAGTCCGTTGGCCATGGTGGCGCGGTCCAGCTTCACCAGTATGTCGCCAGGCAAATAACCGGCCATGTCGTCGTAGAGAACGCGCGATAGCAGCCCGTCGAGTTTCGGCGCGGCGATCGATGAAGACTGGTCGTGCCGCGTGAGGCTCGCGGTCGGTGATGTTACCAACCGCTGATACAAATCATCTTCATGCCTTGCGCTGAGCAGGCCGGCGAACCGATTAAGCCGGTCGCTCCGCAGCATGTGGCGCATATTTGCGGCAAGCGGGAGCCTGTCGAGGATATCCTCGCGTGCCGCGCGGGCCAGCAAGTCCAGGCCGGTCGCTAGCGTGCGCCGCACTGCCAACGGAAGACGTTGCTGACGCTTCAGCCGGTCCGCCATGAAGTGACGACCATAGCCGGCGAAGCATTCATCGCCGCCGTCGCCCGACAGGGCGACCGTCACATGCTGGCGAGCGAGCCGTGCCACCAGCAGCGTCGGTATCTGGGATTCGTCGGCGAATGGCTCGTCCCATATCCGGGGCAGTTCCGGAATGACCTGGCGTGCCGCCTCGGGCGAAAGGTGAAGCTCCGTATGATCCGTGCCCAGATGTTTTGCCACGTCGGCCGCATAACCGCTCTCGTCAAATCCCCCCTCCGAGAACGCGATGGTGAAAGTGCGCACCGGGCTTCTGGATTGAGCCTGCATCAAAGCCACGACGGTGGAGCTGTCGATGCCGCCCGACAGGAAGCTGCCCAAAGGCACATCGGCGATCATGCGTTCGCGAACTGCGAGCCGCAGCAGATCGTCGAGCTCGTTGGTGAGATCGTCGTCACTGCCGGCGATCGGGTCCTCGCGGCCCTTGGTGGCAATTTCGGCCAGCGACCACCAGTGCTTGACACGCTGGGAAAGCGATGCGGCGCTGCCCGCCTGTGCGATATCCGTCGACCTGACCGAGAGCACGGAACCGGGCGGCAACTTGAACGCATTCCGCCAGATGCATGCGTGATCCGGCACCCATCCTTTCGAAAGCATGGCTCCGGCGGCGCCGAAATCGAGCTCGGGAGAGAAGCTGGGAAAGCACCGGATTGCCTTGAGCTCCGACGCAAAAACCAGGGCATGCCCGGCTAATGCGACGTAGAGAGGTTTTTTGCCGATCCTGTCCCGGGCAAGGTGAAGGGTCTTGGTCTCCAAATCCCATAGCGCAAAGGCAAACATCCCCGCGCAGCGCCTCAGGGAAGACTCAAGACCCCACGTCTCAATGGCGCACAACAGGACTTCGGTATCGCCGGTCCCACGGAACTGTCGACCCGCGCTTTCGAGTTCGCGCCGCAGGTCGCGGAAATTGTAGATCTCGCCGTTGAAGGTGATCACGTAACGGCCGCTGGCGGAGCGCATCGGCTGCCGCCCTGTGCTCGACAGGTCGACGATGGCGAGCCGCCGGTGGCCGAAGGCAATCCCGGCGTCGCGATCCACCCACAGCCCCTGGCCGTCAGGACCGCGGAGCCGAAGCGAGCTTGTCATAGGCCCAATCGCCTCGAGCAACTTCGGGTCCATTTGCGCCGGTGAGATCAGAATTCCAGCGATACCGCACATCACGCCACCCTTACCTGCTGGGGCCGCAGGTGAATCTCGGGACGCATTCCTGCGACGAGGCAGAACGTCAGCGCGAACCACACGATCGGATGGCGAATGATCAGATGCGGCATGCTGAAGACCACCACCGAAGCAAGAAGCACCGAAAGCGCGTCAAACCGGCTGCGCCAAGCAGACTTTGCGGCCGACCCGACAATCCAGACCAGGGCGAGGACTGCCACCAATCCCCCCTGCAGATAGAGATCAAGAATGGTGTTGTGGGCTTCGAACGGCCGCTCCAGGAATTGCCTGTCCGCGACCGGCGGCCGCTCCAGGTGCGGACCGGGACCAAGGCCGAGCGACCAGGACTGCAGTCCCTTCTCGATCGCTTCGCCCCACAGAAAGACCCGCAGGTCAAACGTCTCCGCAGTCGCCTCGCCGCCTCCGTCCTTGGTGAGGCTCTTGGCGAACTGCGCCACGCTGCTCTCCTCGGCGACGGCATATGGCGCAACCGCGACCGCCAGCGGCACGGCGCCGACGATCAGCAAGAGCGCAATCTGCCGGGAAAGACTGGCTCTGCCATCGGCGGATGCGAACCAGGCCCCGAGCCGCATTCCAAGAAACACGAGGCCGCTCAGAATGGTGGTGTAGAGATAGGTGTCGCTTTTGGTCAGCCGTCCGACGTAAAAGATCGGAATAAGGCTGGATAGTGCGAAAAACTGGGCCCACCGGTTGTTGGTGGTCACCGCAAGGTGCAGAGCCAGCGGGCCGAAGACGGCGCAATAAAGCGCGAGTTGGTTTGGATTTTCCGACCAGCCGCGGAAGCGATCCCAATACCACGGATCTATCCCCGACTGATGGATCCAACCCCAGGCAAGTCCGAGTTGGACCATGAAGGCGCCGAAAGCGATTGCGATCACCCACCAGCCGCTGCGCCGAAGACGGGACTCGGCGTCGGGTTCCAAGACGGCAAGACAGGTGACGCTCGCCAGGAGCGCATAGGCCATCGCGTCGTGCGACAGCCCTGTGAGATAGAGCACCGTGGTGGAGTAACCGACGGCGGTGCCGATCGCCAAAGTCAGCGACAGAAGCAACCAGAACTTCGCCAATTTTAGAAAGGCTGGCGTCGCTTCGATCGGGCCGCCTGCCAGGATTCGGCCGATCGACAGCATGATCCAGAGCACGAGGAAAAGCTCGCCGTAGCCGAATGGCAAGCCCGGTACGGATATCTGCGACGCGAAGGACAAGACGACGCCCGCAGCGAGCAATGCATCCCTTATCATCGGCGTGCCTCGCCCAATCGGCGCTTGGCGATACGGCCCGCCGACGCGGAATGCGCAAGACCGCCCCTGGCCCGAGCCGCCAGCACGCTTCTGTAAAGATCGCAATACTGCTCGACCACTCCCGGTAGGGCAAAACGCTCTCTGACGAGCGCGGCGCTACGAGCACCCATAGTCTTGGCGCGCTTACGATCCGAGAGCAGGTCGACTATGCGATCCGCCAATGCGTCCGCGTCGCGCGGCGCAACCAGATAACCGTTCCATCCATCCTGGACGACATCGGTGCAGCCTGGCATTCTCGAGGCAACGATGGGCAGGCCCGCAAGCCCGGCTTCCAGCAGCACGCGAGGAACTCCCTCGCGGTATTCGGTTGGAAAGGCGAAGACGTCAGCCATGCCAAGAAGCGCAGGAACGTCCTGGCGTTTCCCCAACACAAGTACCTCTGGACCAAGGCGTCGAATTTCCGATTCGTCCACGGCAAATGGGCCTTCGGATTGCCACGGTCCAATCAACACGAAGCGCGCGTCCGGCCGTTTGGCGAGAACTTTTGGCATGGCCTTAAGGAGGGTCGGAATCCCCTTCTGCCGGGTCAGTCGACCGACAAACATCACGACTTCAGCCGTCTGAAGCCCTAATTCCTGGCGCATCCTTGCAGGCGGCGGCCCAAGGTGCCTCGCCGCCGCGAATGCGCCTATGTCGACGCCTGAACCGGCGATGAGGCGCTTGTCGCTGTATCCAAGCAGCCGATATCGCTCGAAGAAAGTCTGATCGTCGCGGTTCTGGAACACTGTCGCCGCTGTCCAAAGCGACGCCAGCCACTGCAGACCGCAGAAGATCGGACGAAGCGCCAGGGCGCGCGGCGCACGTGACGAGAAGGTCCAGCCCAGCCCGTTGATCGTGCGGACAACCGGCACCTGCCCTCGCACCGCGAGCGGGGTCAAAAGATTGGGCTTGGTGTCGAAACTCTGCACGATGTCAGGGCGCAACTCGCCCATCAATCCGCGCAGCGCCCTAATCGTGCCCGCTTTCCCGCTGCCGTTGCTGAAGCGGTCGAAGCCATAGCGCCTGTGCGCGATCCCATGCCTTAGGAATGAGGCGCCGTCGCAGGTCGAAACGGCAGTGATCTGGAAGCCCCTCTCACGCACCTCCATGAGAAATGGAATTCGCAGCGCGTGATCCTCGCCGCCAACGCAGACCAGGTGTGGCTTCATTTCACCACTCCCCAAAAGCTGCGGTCCACCAGCTGCCCGAAATGGCTGGAACTTGGATAGTCTTTCATGGCCCGCTGTCTTTGCGAGGAATGCGTTCAGTCCACCATCAAAGCTAGGGGCGGCCCCTAGACTTGTCCTCGTCTGTTCGAATGACAGGACCAGTGGTCAGGCCAATGGTATCGTAAACCGCTGCAGATTCGGCAGGACGCCCCGATGGTTACTGCTGGCTGGATGAGAGATCTCTCGCTATCGAGCGTAGAAATGGAGCCACAGCACGGCTCTTCGGAGGAAGCCGGCCGCAAACACGACGCCGACGGACGCCAAGGCTCTATAATGGCCCAGCGCGCGATGCAAACTGCGGTCGCTCGATGACGGTGTATTCATACGCCCGGTGCCTTCGGTCTTCTTCAAAGACCCGTATCCATCGGACCTCGGAGTTTCGCAGCGTAACGTCCCGATTGGTTGCGAGCTTTGCGGCCCGGAAGGGCGTTGGCGCAACGATCTTGTGAGAGACGATCACCTTTCCGGCGAAGATCTCCTCGACCTCGTAATTCGGCATGTCACCCTCCGCCCCTTGCTCCACCACCAGCCCATCAACCTGGATCGGGGCAAAATGTTCCCGCGAGCCGCGAAAAACGCGAGGCTGCGGCCCGGCACAAGCAAGAGTTGATCGATTTTTGGAGCGGATGTCCAGGGAAAGTGGAGATCACAAAGGAGATTGAATACCGATCGACGGGAGCTAAGCTCACCGTCAGCTTAGGCCGAAGTCCAGCAGGAACGACCTAGGCCGGTCTTGAGGGCTTGCCGGCAGGAGCTGGTCGCTCCCGCCGGTGAGGCATCTTATCAGACTACAAGAAAGGAGTTTTCACCCAGGTGGAGATGCGGGGCCAGACTCGCAAATTGAGTCTGCGCATGGCCGCCAACTCCGTCGCTGTCGAAGGAAAGCGCTCCTGTCGAGCTGTTGTAGATTATGTGATCGCTCGCATCATGTGCGCTGCGGCCGATGTGGAAATCGCCGGCTGCAAGCGCTCCCTTCTGAAGCCCGGCGAATATGCCGTGGTCGAGATGGATCTTGTCTCGAGAGACGTCGAAACCGGCGATCCTGTCGATGTTGTACTTTCCAAGTGCCGTGTTGAACACGAAGGCGTCGTGTCCGCCATAGCCCTTCAGCAGGTCCGACCCGCCGCCGCCATTTATCTTGTTATCGCCATTGTTGCCGATGATCGTCTGGCCGAACTCGTTGCCTTTCAGATCGATGGCGGTTTTGCCAGCCTTATTGGAGGTGGAAAGTTGTTCGATATGCGAGCCGGCGGACAGGGCATAGCTGACCGACGCCATCACTTTGTCGAAGCCGCCACGGCTAGCTTCCATGACTTTGTCATGCACATTGTTGATGTGGTAGGTGTCGTTGCCCTTGCCGCCATTGATCACATGATCGTTGTGAGAAGAGTCTGTGGTCGTCTTCGGCGGCGTCGCGTCTGACGTTGGCGGCGTCGGCTGGGAGGTGGCCGGCGGTATCGGCTGGGAGGTAGCCGGCGGTGTCGACTCAGTGGTCGCCGGCGGTGTCGGCTCAGTGGTCGCCGGCGGCGTTGACGAGGTCGAGCTGGCATTGTGCTGCCGGAACACGGCCTGCAGTTCCGGCGAGTTCTCAAGCGCGGTGTCGCCATTCTGCGAGCCCCATGCATAGGCGTAGTCGAACGCCGGCGACGGCACCAGCTTGGCCCAGTGATCCATCATCGTCTGCATTTGCGACGAGGTGGGCATGACGTGCTTTCCACCCGTGTCGGTTTCCCAGCCGCCGCCGCCAAAGGTCTGGTAGACGGGAATGATCTTGTCGATCGGGATACCTGATTTGACTGCGGCAGCCACGGCCCTGTCGATCATGTCGTAGTCGACGCTGGTTGTGCCGGTGCGCACCGGATAGGGGTCAAGACCGTAGTAGTCGATGCCGGTGTTTGCGGGATTGTAGGTGTTGGTGAAATCGGGGTTGGTGGAAGATCCCATATTCATCATCGTGATGAAGGTCTTCGCGCCCGGAAAATGTGAGTGAATCCAGTCCGATTCCGCTTTCAGATTCTCCGCGCTGGCGTAAGTCCCCCATCTGCCGGTCGGATCCGGCTCGTCCATCAGGAAGAATCCGAAAACCTTCGGGTTGTTGAGGAACGGAGTGACTTTATCGATGAAGGATTGGGTGACGCCATCATGGGCGCTGAGATAGACCAATCCCTTCATTCCGTCGGGAAGCGCGTTCACCTGGGAAAGATATTGGACATCGACCAGATTGAAACCGGCCGTTGCCACCTCGGCGGCCGAGCCGCCAGACGCGTAATGCAGAGTTGCCATGCTTGTCCCTTTTTGTGATTCGGCAACGCCCCCTGCACCCATCGCTTGCCTAGACGAAAGATATATTAGACAGAAATCACATACGGATTTCGCCGGTCAAAATAATTGATCGCAGCCCTTCCTTCGTGGCCACTCTTCACGAAAAACTTAAATGTTTTCAGTCCAGTCACGCTTCGTCACTCAACGTATCAGGAAAATTTTCTTTTGATATTGTCCCCGGTTTCCACCGATTTTACTGCGCCGTTTTGGGACAGAGCCACGATTTCGCTTCATTTGGATTAAAGTAGGCTACATTAGCGACGCTTCACGTCCGGCAATCGCCCGGACTTGGCATATCCAGTCAAAGTTTCCCATCTCGGGCAGCTCCAACAAAGCCGCGCGGTTATCCGCGTGAAATCGGAAGGCAATGAAGAGCAAGCAAGAATCCTCCTCCCTTTTACGGATCGCAATGTCGGACTGCGCTCAGGGCTTGTTCGGTGTTGGGATTTTTTCAGCAGTGACGAACCTCCTGGCGTTGACCGGGTCTCTCTATATGCTCCAGGTCTATGATCGGGTGCTGCCCTCCCAGAGCGTTCCGACCCTTGTCGTGTTGACGATTGGAATGCTGGGCCTTTACGCAGCCTACGGGCTGCTCGACTTCGTGCGGCTTCGCCTGTTGGTCCGCATTGCCAGCCGGCTCTATAGAAATCTTCACCAAAGGGCATTCGCGATATCGGTGCTTTTGCCGCTCAAGGCCGGACGGGAAGCGGACAGGCTCAATCCGTTGCGGGATCTTGACCATCTGCGCGGCTTTCTGTCGGGATCCGGGCCGACCG
Source organism: Mesorhizobium sp. SOD10 (assembly GCA_000824805.1). Classification (GTDB taxonomy): domain Bacteria; phylum Pseudomonadota; class Alphaproteobacteria; order Rhizobiales; family Rhizobiaceae; genus Mesorhizobium. Next base: position 168,542 of record CCNA01000045.1, on the reverse strand, counting down.
TCATATTCGATGCGCCTTGGATTCCTTTCTACCTGCTGATCATCTATATGCTGCACCCGTCGCTCGGCGTGCTGGCGACGATCGGCGCTCTTGTCGTGGTGGCGCTGACCGCGGTCGCGGAGATCTTCGGTCGCGGGCCTGCCAGACTGACGTCCGAAGCCATGATCTCGCAGCGCGCCCTTGCCGAATCCGGCCGCCGCAATGCGGAGGTCGTCCACGCGATGGGCCTCTCTTCCAGACTGGCCGGGCGCTGGAGCGACATCGTTCATAGCTACCTGACGCATCAGGAGCGGCTCTCCGACATTATAGGAGGAACCGGTTCATTGTCGAAAGCGCTGAGGATGGCGCTGCAGTCTTCAGTGCTGGGCCTCGGCGCTTATCTGGTCATCGGCGGCGAAGCGTCCCCCGGTGTGATCATCGCATCATCGATATTGCTGGGTCGAGCGCTTGCTCCGGTCGATGCGGCGATTGCAAACTGGAAAGGCTTTCTGTCGACGCGGCACAGCTATTTCCAACTCAAGGCAATGTTGGATTCATTCGAAGACCCGATCGAGCCCTTGGAATTGCCCCGACCGCAGACGCGGCTGACGGTCGAGAGGTTGACGGTCGCGCCGCCCGGAATGCCAAAGCCGACCGTGCTCGATGTAAGTTTCCAGCTCTCCAGCGGCGCGGGCATGGCGATCGTGGGCCCGAGCGGGTCCGGCAAGACCACACTCGTGCGTGCCCTGGTCGGAGCCTGGAGGCCGCTCAACGGCAAAGTAAGGCTGGACGGGGCCCCTCTCGATCAATGGGACCCGCATTCGCTCGGCGCCCATATCGGTTATCTGCCGCAGGATGTTGAGCTTTTCGATGGAACCGTGGCCGACAACATCTCGAGATTCGGCGGCAAGAGCGATCCCAAAGGGGTGCTCGCAGCCGCGAGGGTCGCGGGCGTCTACTCGATGATCATGCATCTGCCTGAAGGTTTCCAAACCCGCATCGGCGAGGGAGGCAGGGCCCTGTCGGCAGGCCAGAGGCAATTGATCGGCCTCGCCAGGGCGCTCTATGGCGACCCGTTTCTGGTCGTCCTGGACGAGCCCAACTCAAATCTCGATGTCGAAGGTGACGCGGCACTTGCCGGAGCGATTCTGGCCGTGCGTCAACGCGGAGGCATCGTGATTGTTGTCGCGCACCGGCCGTCCGCTCTCACCAACATCGACCAGGTGTTGGTGCTGGCCAACGGCATGGTCCGTTCGTTTGGTTCCCGCGAGGAGATCTTGGCGAGCATGACGCGACCACCCGCTCCGCCCACCCACCGTCCGATCATTCCGACCCAGAGAGGTGTAAGCGGACATGCGTGACGTGCTGCCTCGCCTCTTTACGGACATGCGTGACGTCCTGCCTCGCCTCTTTGCGGACATGCGCTCCTATGCTGGCTTCGGTGCTGTTTCGCCCTCCGCAGGCGCGAACGCGCTCAAGCCGCCCGGCAGTCTCGGCCCAAGCTTGACCCTTGGCCTGGCGGTGACTTGCCTGCTTGTCGTTGGCGGAGGCCTGTGGCTCGGCCTGACCGAGATTGCCGGTGCTGTGATCGCCCCCGCGACCGTGGTGGTTGAAAGCAACACCAAGAAGGTGCAGCACCAGGCCGGCGGCACGATCAGCGGCATCTTCGCACAGGATGGCGATCATGTTCGGGCGGGCGACGTGTTGGTCAGGCTGGATGATACGCTGGCACGCGCAAACCTCGAGATCATCAGCGAGGATTTCGACCGCGCCACAGCCCGGCTTGCCCGTCTGGAGGCGGAGCGTCAGGGGCTGACGACAATGCAGATCCCAGCCGCCCTTCAAGCGGAGATGAACAAGCCGGGCGTGGTGGCGCTGGTCGATGGCGAGCGCGCCTTGCTGCAAACGCGGGCTTCGGAATTGGCCGGCCAAAAAACGCTTCTTCGCAGCCAGACCGAGCAGATCCAGCGACAGCTCGAAGGCCTGAAGGCGCAGCAGGCCGCGATGGACGAATCCGCGTCTTTGCTGGGCCGCGATCTCACCGATGTGGATGCCCTCTACTCCAAGAAACTGGTTTCGAAGGAGAGGCTCAGCAACGTCAGGCTGGACGCGACACGGGCCAAAGGCGAGTCCGGGCGGCTGGCGGCGGCCGTCGCGGAGGCGCAGGTCAAGATCACCGAAACCGAGTTGCAGGTCCTGCAGCTTGACGAGCAAAGGCGCAGCGAAGTGACAAAGGAGCTGCGCGAAACGGAAGCCAAACGGACCGAGCTCGAAGAGCGCAAGATCGTGGCTCAGGACGAACTGACCAAAACTGAAATCCGCGCCCCGCAATCGGGGACGATACAGCAATCCACCGTCCACACGATCGGCGGTGTAGTCGCTCCAGGCGAATTGCTGATGACGATTGTCCCCGATGCGGACAATCTTGTCGTCGATGCGCTCATTCCTCCGGCGCGGGTGGATGACATTCAGCCAGGTCAGCCGGTCTCGATCCGTTTCCCGGCCTTCGATGCCGGCACCACACCTGCCTGCCAGGGCGAGGTGAAGTGGATCTCCGCAGACCTGATCAAGGACCCGCAGCGCCAGCTCTCCTATTTCTCGGCACGCATCAGCGTCGAGAACAAGACGAGTTGCCTAAGGGATGCCAAGGTGCTCAAGCCCGGCATGCCGGCCGAGGTTCATATAAGCACAGGCCAGCGCAGTGTCTGGTCTTATCTGCTGAAGCCGCTCACCGACCAAATGTCACGCGCTTTCCGATAGACAGACATAGGGTCTAATCCGGCGCCTCCGAATGTCTGCAAGGCGGCATCTGGCTGAGCGCATCGGTCATGAGGAGCAGCGGGCATGCTTGGAATGATTGCGGGGGCATGAAAGGCGAGAGCGCCTGACCAACGGCGGCCGGATTCAATCATCCTGCCAGTCGCAGGTGCCGCTCGAAAATGGCGGGCTTGTCTCCACAGGGCAGCCGAACCGTTTTCTTGGCATCGCTCGCATTTGAATCTCGTCCTCGCCGCTGCTCCTCACCCTTGTGCGCCGTGCCTCCAAAAAACGCGGCGGCGTCCGGCCGTTCTTGCTTGGGCCGCCCCGCATCCTTCGTTCGCATGGCAAAAAAATTAGCGAACCCTGATATGTCTTGGTTCAGCCGGTGCCATGTTTTTCGTTCCAGCCCCCACCGGTTAGGCCCGGCGCATTGGCGACTCGAGCCGCCGAGTGCCGGGCCGCTCCCGTGCAGAACCGCTGAGCGACGGAGCAAGCGGTCGGGCTGGAATGGACAGGAATCCCCATTGTCGGCGCCGGGAAATCTCTAACGCCAGCCTATCCGGTGATCGATCGGAGGTGAGCCGCGACACCTTGATCCTTAGCGTGGCCTTTCCCGCGGCTCTTTTTGACGCGTTGGCTCACCATCCCTTGCCGCGCACGGCCCGGTTGCGCCTAAAAGAGATGGCCCGCTATGGCTGGAGCAGAGCGCCACCAAATCGCGCCCAAAGATGTTCGCAGTCCCACACCCTCAAGCTTGGTGTTCCTGGTTCGCATATAAAGATCATTGCACTGCGAACATCGTATCCAAGCACTGACGCATTCGCGACGAACTGGATGGCTTGTCCTAAGCTGATGGCGCTGATCCGGGTTTCGATTTTGCTGTTGAGATCGACGACGCCGAAGACCTCCGCGCCTGCACCTCTGCCGGCCAAAACAGCCGTTGAGATCGCATCGTCCAACGCAAGGAGCATCGCACAGTCCCCGCAGTCCAACCCCCCCTAACTTCGACACGCGAAATTTGTTCCGTGTCGCTGACAAGAATCTTCAACTGTCGCTCAAGCGCGGCTAAGCCGCCGAGGCGTCTCTTGGGGCCGCCGAAGCGGCAACCTTGAGAGCTTGGGTTTCTCGGCCAAGGCGACGCCGCGCCGCGCGCCAGGTCGGCGAGCACGGCCGGCGATGATACTATCTGCGCAACCCGGTCGCGACCATGGATGAGGGAAAATACGCAACCATATCGACCAGCTCCGAAAAGCGATCTTGAACGTGAACGGCAGCGCCATTCTCAAATCCGAACGGCTGCGATTGGAACAAAGCCCCAAGACGGTTGTTCGGCCCTATTCCATCGAGCAAAGGAGCTTGGGCCATGAACACGCGGACGCTTCTCGCATCATTGGCAATCGCTGCGACGTCGTTCGCCTTTCCGGCCGTCGCCGCCGATAACGCCCAGACCTTCGTCGACAAGGCCGCCGTCGGCGGGATGTTCGAGGTGGATTCCAGCAAGCTTGCGAAGGAAAGAGCCAAGGAGCAGCAGGTCAAGAATTTTGCGGAGAAGATGATTGCCAATCATGGCGCGGCGAATGACAAGCTGAAAAAGCTCGCCACGGAGCAGAAGCTGCAAGTGCCGGCTCAACTCGACGCCACGCATAAAAGCGACATTGAAAAGCTGCAGAACACCACGACAGGATTTGACCAGCCTTACGTCGAGATGCAGCGCAGCGCGCATGCCGATGCGGTCAATCTTTTCCAGTCCTATGCCACGGACGGCGACAATCCAAGCCTGAAGGCGTTCGCCGCGGAGACCCTGCCGACACTGAAAATGCATCAGGACATGATCGAGAAGATCGCGGCAGCGAACGCAGGCATGCCGGCAGTCAAGTCGGCATCGACACCCAAGCCGCCTGCCCCCGTTCCGGGCGCCAATAGCTTCACCGAGTCTCAGGCAAAAAACCGCATCCAAGACGCCGGCTATACCGACGTCTCGCCGCTCGCCAAGGACGGCCAGGGGATCTGGCGCGGTCAGGCGAAGAAGGATGGCAAGACCCTCTCCGTCGCGCTCGACTATCAGGGCAACGTCTTTGCCGGCCAGCAGTAATCATCACAGGAGCCCCAGATGCAAACGATCACCGCGCTGTTCGACGATTATGACGATGCCGCCGATGCCGTCGGGGAGCTTGAGTCCATGGGCGTGCCGACATCCGATCTCAGTATCATCGCAAACAATGCCGATGGCAGACATTCCCCCGCGGCCGAAGACGCGGCCAGCGGAGCCGGCATCGGGGCCGTCGTGGGCGGTGCCGGTGGCTTGGCAACTGGTCTCGGCGCTATCGCAATACCCGGCGTCGGTCCAGTCGTGGCGGCTGGCTGGCTCGCGGCGACCGCCGCGGGCGCGGTCGCCGGCGCCGTCGTGGGTGGAGCGGCCGGCGGCATCATCGGCAGCCTGACGGATGGCGCCGATGTATCGGAACGTGATGCCCAGATTTATGCTGAAGGCCTCCGCCGCGGCGGCACGCTGGTCACCGCCCGCGTCGAGGATGACCTCGCTCCGCACGCACAAGCGATCCTTCACGGTACCAGGTCCGTGGATATCGCCGAACGGCGGAACGAATACGAAGCGGATGGCTGGACGGGATTTGACCCGGCGGCCAGCGGTTACCGCCAGCAGAGCAAATAGAGGTCGGCGTGAAACGGGTACTGTGGCCCCTGATACTGACAATCGTGGTCCTGCTGGCGTGCTACGGGGCGTTCATCTATGTCGAGCGAGGCTGGCCAACGGCCCCGCTGAAGCGGACGCCCGAGCAGAACCAGGGTGGCAACGCACCGCAGGATACGTCCCCGGCGGCCGGCATAGAGAAGAACCCGCAAGACAGCAACAAAATGCCGGGCAATCAGTGAGCGCCAGGCGAGCGAGTGCGTTCGCCTGATCGTCTGGTGGCGCGCTCAACCGCGTTCGACGAATTTGTTGAAACGGCTGGGCACGCCTTCCGCAGTGATGTCCTGATGCACAAAGGCAAGTTCGTTGTCGTCCAGTATGGTGAAGAACTCTTCCCATTCGATGGGTTCCAGATCGTCTTCCTGGTCACCGAAGTCCACACGCAGCATCGCGCCCTTCGCCGCGGTCCGCGCGACCGCGGGTCTGCCTTGGCGGGCTTCTATCCACGCCCGGATCACCTCGTGATTTGTGGTTTTCAGTGGCTCGCTCATGGGGAATCCTTTCGACTCTGAATCTCCTTCCGCTCTCGCCAGCGAATAAAACTCAATCCTCGTCCGGCTTGCTCGTTCCCGCGGTCTCGCCAAAAACCTCCGCGGAAGGCATCGATGGGCAAGACAAGGCTCAGCGAGCCTGGATGTCGCGGCTCATCATGCGTCGGCGGTCCGGCCACAAAGCCGTTGGCCGGAGCAGACTTTTTCAGGGTTCGAAAACTTTGTGAGCGCCTATGCCCTTGCCTCGAAACAATCAGAAATTCCTCTATCGTTTCGCCCACCTGTCTTGGTGCCTCCGGTCGCAGCCTTGCACCACCGAGGGAACCAACAGCCGACCTGCTGGTTCGGACGGCATTCAGCGGAGCCTTACCATGCCAATGCAGCCGAAATTGTCGTCGATACCCTGATTGACGGGAACGTCGAGGCCGTGATGGGCCTGCCAGGCGACGGCATCAGGGCACCATGGGAGGCGCTGCGGAAAAGCGGGACCAGGTTTTCCAAATGTGCCATGAGGGTCCGCTGCATTCGAGCACAAACAGGCCGGGTGGCCGGGAACCCTGGGGAAGGATTTCAGATGTCTCGAACGTTTGCGTGGGCCGCGGCTGCGGTAATCGTGCTTATACTTGTCGCCGTCTGGGCTTGGACGGCTCGAGACTCCAGGCGCCCGCCCGGCCAGCAGCCTCCGCCTCACGCGATCAACCAGAACGGCTGATCACGGCCTAGGCGCGACTGGGCTTGTTCAGCGCGTTGCCGTCTCGCCCGCTTTGTTTCGCCGCGCCTTGGGAGGAACCAGCCGGCCGGACGCGGCTCGCAAACCCCGGAAAAACTCTTCGACATAAGGCAAGAGCTCGAACAGCAGAATCACCGTCATCACCGTTCCAATATACCCCACGGGCAGTGGCTGCTCCTTCCAGGCGAGGTCAAACCGAGCCTTCTCAGGCCCAAATCCGAACAGCGCCAGGAACTGGCCCCAGTGCAACGAAACCACGCTGACAAGGCCCATCAGCGGGATCATTTCCAGAAAACTGTGCACATGCTGTTCGATGGGAGTTACGGTGCGCGCGGTGGTCGCGTAACGCACATCCCATAGGGCGGTGGCCTCGTGGACAACGAACATGATCATCATCACGGCGATGATCAGTGCATTGATCTCCAAGAACATCGCCGCGAGCAAAGGAATGCCTACCTCGGCGAACATCAGCAGATGGATCAGCGATTCCTTCGCGCCGGTCGTAGATTCGATGTGCGTCGCGCGGTGGCAGAGCCAATCCGCAATTCCGGCAAGCAGCCAGACGGGCAATACGAAGTACATGAGTATCAGCACCATTGGATCGCTCAGCATTGAGCCGCGCTCCAGCTCTGATCTTTCCGTGCTGCCACGTCTTCTAGGACATCCCTCATGTGAACTCACATTCACGCAAACACCGCCGGGGCCGAACTCCGCCCCGGCAATTGGATGCCGAGCGAGTTCAGGTGCTGCCGACAGCTCGCTTCAATCAGTGCGCAAAGCGGCTTCTCAGCCAGCCAAGCAGACGACTGCCGGTGATGATCCTGCGGACGCGCTGAGCAGCCCAACCTGCCTGCATAGTTGCGCCGGCATGGCAGCTGCAGACGATTTCATGCAACTGCCAATCGGACAGCTCAAAGAAACGTCTGGCTTCCCCGTAGGTGTCGGATCGCAAGCCCGACGCCCTGAGCAGCGGGTCCTCAAAGGCAACCGTGAGCGGGGATCCTGCCGCACGGGCTTCCTCGCGCATCCCTGGGTAAAGATATTCAGTGCCGGTGAGCGCGGCGAGACAGCGCAGCGGATTGCGGTCGAGCAGTTCTGCCCACCTCTCAATCTTTTCGGTCCGCGTGGCGAGCGGCACCAACGGGTTAATATCAGCGACTGTGTGCAATTGGTCGAGCGTTTGGTGTTTCATAGTAGGCTCCCATCCATCCTTCCGTGACCGGTTTATTCCAGCGAGAGGTCGGCGGGCCCGCGCCCGAGGGACCAAAGCGCGGGCCGATCAGTGTTGCCCACCGATCTTCGGCAGACGTCCAGCAGCGGCGCCTGCACAGCACCGAACTGACGGCCATCCCGAATGTTCCGAAGGAAGACCGAATACCGCGCATTTGGCGGCCGTCGCGGGAAGCGGCGGCATGTCGGACCGAGGCGCGGTCGGAAATTCGACTGGATCTTAGGCTCCAGCTCGACTTTCGATCATCCGATTTGCAAGCGTGACCAGATCCTGGATCGCCGCCGGCTTCGGCAGGTATGGCGCGTCGTGAAAGGCGGGTGCCTGAAATTCAGGGTCGTAGCCCGAATGCACCAGGAAGGGCACACTCAGCGCTTTGAGAAGGCTGGCGGCAACGCCGCGCTGGCCGTCCAGCAATTGTATGTCGATTATGGCCAAATCCGGCCGGTGATCGGCCAGCCATGTCTGGGCTGCCCGGTCGGAGGCCACGCAGGCGACGTCGAAACCGCCGTCCATCAATCCGTTCGCTACGTCCGAAGCGATCAGATACTCGTCTTCCACGATCAGAGCCAAGGGCGACCTCATATCTGCCTCCTAGCGTTCACTGCTTGTTGCGGTCTGGAGGCGAAGGGCTCCTCGTTGGCGCCGGCTCTCGTCTAAGCCTTGCGGCGTCGCGCTTTGAGACCTTGCCGGGCGGGAAACCGAAGCACTTCCCCTTGCAACTCCCCGTCGACATTGCCGACCGGGTTGGGACCGGCCTGAACCGGGCCGCTCTCCCGAGGCTGGTGGAGCATGACCACGCCTGGCATAGCCAATGCGAGGCGCGACCTGAGCAGGCAGGCAAGCTTTGGGTGCAACCCGTCGCCTTTGGGAGCCGCCATCGCGTCCAGCGAGAGGAAGGGGAGCATCATTTTTCCTTTCTTAGGCTGTGCGGCGCGGTCCTCATTCCGCCGCCGCCTTTTCGCGCCTTGCCTCATTGAAGTCGACCGACGACACGATCTTGCCGCTTCCGTCGCGGACGCGGACGGCCCAGCCCTCTTGCCCGCCTTCGGTCCTGTCGTCCAACAGATCGATTGCCGAACGCAATGCCTCGTCATGCACGGCCTCCAGGCTCGCCAACTCCACCCCCTGGAGCTGGCGCACACTGTTGTTGTCGCGATACTCGAATGTGAACGGACCCCGCGGCTTATCCGCAGGTCCACCGATGTCGCGATAGCTGTCCGGCCCGGATAGCTCGTCCGTATTGCCGAAAGCCGCACACTGGACCATCATCTCTTTGGCGCAGCCGACGAGGGCGGCTTTGTCAAGCGTCAGGCGCGGATCGGATATCGCCATTGTGACGGCAATCTTTTCGCCGCCCTCGCCGAGAAATTCGACCACCGTGCCTTCCGGCCCGGCATGTACTTCAGTTCCGAGAACCTGCATTGCTGCCTCGTCGTCTTCGCATCCGTGAAGATTAAAGCTGGCCCAATCGGAAAGGTTCCGGGTCCAATACGGCTCGTCCTCCGCGATGGTGCCATGCCCGAAAACGCGCGCCACGTCGTGGCGGCATTCTTCTTCACCTCCGACGGCCTGTTGGAACAGCAGGGCCGAACAGATGTTTGGTTGCGAAGGAGCTATCCATGATCTCGCCGAGCAAGCGAACATCTGCCGAAGACCGAGGCCAAATCCAGGCGGGCATGACCGAAGACAAGACGCCCGGGTTCGATCCGGCGGCCGCGCCCCAGGAGACGGATGCCGAGGCCGGTGACGGCGCCAATCCAACTGGCCCCGCGACACGACATGAAGCGAAGTTCACCAACCAGGCGAGCTTCGCCAATGCAATGCGGCGCCCGGATAATGCGTCCGGCCTTAATCCTGGAAGGAGAGGGCCTGTTTTGGTGATCGCGGCAGCCGTGGTTCTCGCGGCCGCCGCGTTCCTGCTTGCCGCGCTGCTCGGGTAGCTTCCGTGCCGGCGTCTCGTCAACGGACGTGGCGTTCCAACGCTAAAACATCGTCTTCCATTCAACGCCCAGGAGGTGATTTTTGATGTCAACGTTGAAAAAGCTCCTTCGCCATCTGTGGCGACGGAAAATCCAACCGACGGCTGCCCCGTCTCCGGTCGATGCGATCGTGCGGTTGCTGCGCGAAGCAAAGGACCAGGAGTTGCGCGGCGGCAAAGGTTAGAAATTTCGATCCTTCGCGTCCTGCCGTTCGGAACAACGGCCCACCGGGCAAGTTGGGGGCGCTCCAACGGGTTCTGGAACAACGCACGGTGACGGCGCGAAAGATCGACAAGGGCAGACATGAGCGCACATCGGCTGCGGCGCGCGCGTTGGTTGAAGCAGAACGACTGACGCGCCAAGCAAAGACGGCTCGACTGCGGGAACAGCGTCTGGCGGCGACGCCGCCAACAGAGGCGCCCTCGCCCGCAAAACCGCCACCTCACGCGACTAGACCCAAGCCGCCAATGAAGAAGCGAAAAACTACCGATATCAGCTAGCATGTAGCTCCCGCTCGGTGCTGCCGCATCCTGACAAAATGGCGGGAAGAGATCAGTGCGGCCGGGTCGTCTTGCCCAGATGCATCGGCGTGGCCTGCTGGCGTGCCTGCCTTGTCACTTGGTCAGCCCCGCCGACATCTTGATCGCCGGACTCCTTCAGTGCCTTGGCAGCCTCGGTCAAAGTGGCGCGATCGTCCCCATGTTCAGCAATGAGCCGCTTTACCTGCTCGACAGCGAGCCCGTTCTGGCGGGCGAAATGCTCGATCTCGTGGTCTTGCTCGACTGCGTCTCGTGATTTGCCTGTGCTGTTCGCCACCTCGGATCCTCCTCGAAATGCATCGACGGAAGAGCAACGCCTTCCAGCGCCATTTGTTGCCACTACGCGGGAGCAGGCCTTACACGGGCTGACGTGATCGAGTTTACGAAAACTAGTCCCCGGCCGCTGGATCGTCAGACCCGGTCTCGACCTCATCAAATATGTGTTCGTGGACAATACCCAGGACTTGCAGCCTCACCGCCTCACGCGCCTCGGGCTGAATAAACGGCATTAGGAGGTCGACCGTCTCCACAACCCGTCGTGGCAGATCGGCGCTGCGGTCGGTCAAACGGCTTCCATGGTCGTAAATGTTTTCAGTCAGCTTTTTATCCAGATCCGAGAAAGTGCCCATCGCTATCGCTCCGAACCTGACGTCGGAACGGCCGGATCCTAAAAATGGTTCCGTGCTTCGGGAGCACCACTGGTTTCGCCGCTGCAATGTTCGCCGGGCCCGCCAGATCACAAAACGCCCGGAACAATCGCACGCGTCGCATGTTCGGCCAGACCATTCTTGAACGGCTGGAGGAACCAAATGAATAACGGGAAGCTCGCGGTCGTGACCGGCGCCTCCAGCGGCATTGGCAAGGAACTCGCCAAACTATGCGCGAAGGACGGATACGACTTGGTGATTGCCGCTGACGAACCGGCGATAGAGCCGGCCGCGGAGGCGCTGCGGTCGCACAATGTCGCAGTCGAAGCCGTCGAAGCCGATCTCGCGACCGAGCAAGGCGCCAACGCATTGATCACGCAGGTTGGCGACCGCGATATCGACCTTCTGTTGCTCAACGCCGGGCGCGGCCTGGGCAGAGGTTTCGTCGACCAGGACTGGGTCAAGGCTCGCCGCGTGATCGATACCAATATCACCGGCACCGTCTATCTGGCGCATCGGCTCGGCCAACAGATGGTTCGTCGCGGCAGGGGCCGGATCCTGTTTACAGGCTCCATCGCCGGCTTCATGCCCGGCACTTTCCAGGCCGTCTACAACGGCACCAAGGCCTTCATCGATTCCTTCGCCATCGCACTGGGCCATGAGCTGAAGGACAGCGGTGTGACCGTGACGCTGCTGATGCCCGGCGCGACGCAGACCCGCTTCTTCGAGCGCGCCGACATGTTGGATACCGAAGTGGGGACGCAGGAGAAGGACAATCCCGCCGACGTGGCCAAAGATGGCTATGAAGCAATGATGGCTGGAGAAGCACAGGTCGTCAGCGGTTTGGCGAACAAGCTGCAGGCCGCCGCCGCCCACGTCACGCCGGCCGGCACCCTGGCCGAACAGCATCGCAAGATGGCAGAGCCGGGCTCCGCGAACAACGCGTGAGACGGGCGAAGCCTGCGGAACATTCGAGACAGGCGCAAGTTCGGCCAGCGATCCGGCAACATCCAGTCGAGGACAGTCCGATGAAAGCACTGACGTGGCACGGCAAAGGCGACATCCGGTGCGACGCGGTCGCCGATCCATCGATCGAGGACGATCGCGACGTCATCATAAAAGTCACATGCTGTGCCATCTGCGGCTCGGACCTGCACCTCATGGACGGCTATATGCCGACGATGAAATCGGGCGACGTGCTGGGTCACGAAACGATGGGCGAAGTGGTGGAGGTCGGCCGTGGCCACACCAAGTTCAAAAAAGGCGATCGTATTGTCGTGCCCTTCAACATCTCGTGCGGCGAATGCTGGTTCTGCCAGAAGGGCTTGTTTTCGCTCTGCGATCGTTCCAACCCCAATGCCGAGCAGGCGGCCAAGGTGATGGGCCAGTCGCCCGCCGGGCTGTTCGGCTATTCGCATCTCGTCGGAGGCTACTGGGGCGGTCAGGCAGAGTACCTGCGTGTGCCGTTCGCCGATGTCGGCCCGATCAAGGTGCCTGACGGACTGGACGACGAGCAGGTGCTTTTTCTGTCCGATATCTTCCCGACCGGTTATATGGCGGCAGAAAATGCCAACATCCAGGAGGGCGACACCGTCGCCATATGGGGCTGCGGACCGGTCGGCCAGTTCGCGATCCAGAGCGCGTGGATGCTCGGTGCTGGCCGGGTGATCGCCATCGACAAGGTGCCGGAGCGGCTTGCCATGGCGCGCGACCACGGCAAGGCGGAGACACTCGATTTTAGCACCTCCGATATCTACGACGCGCTAATGGACATGACCGAGGGGCGTGGACCGGACAGTTGCATCGACTGCGTCGGTACCGAGGCGAACGCCGGCGGCAGCTTCGATTCCATGGTCGATAAGGTCAAGGCCACTGTCTATCTCGGCACCGACCGGCCGCATGTGCTGCGCGAGACGATCTATTGCTGCCGCAAGGGCGGCACCATCTCGGTGCCCGGCGTCTACATCGGCCTTGTCGACCATATCCCATTCGGCGCAGCGATGAACAAAGGGCTCACATTCCGCATGGGGCAGACCCATACCCAGCGCTATCTAGAGCCGCTCCTGCAGAAGGTGCAGGGGGGCGATATCGACCCCTCCTTCGTCATCACCCACCGCGCCGGCCTTGAGGCCGGACCCGATCTATACAGGAAATTCCGCGACAAGCAGGATGGCTGCGTCAAAGTGGTGATGCGCCCCCACGGCTGACATATCGCGTCTCGGCCAAATCCGCATGGGCGCCGCGTCGTCCGATCCACACACGGAGATTTGCCATGGCTCGACCGAAAAGTACATCCAAGCCGGCTGTCAGAACGCCCGATGCAGAAGGCCTGCCGCGCCCCCGTCGCGACGCAAGAGACAGCGATGCCGGTGCAAAACCGGTGGCTCCCAAAAACGCCGGCGCTGCCGAGAAGCCGTATTCCTCGCAGCTCGACAGCAGGGTTGCCGATCGGAATGCCGGGCGCAGGCACGAAGCCGGTGCGACGCCGCGGCCGACTGACAAGCCGTTGGATTGAGGCGCGGCGCCGGCCGTCGCCTCAGCGCGCTAAAATGGCTCCGCTGGCGCCTGGTCAGCTTTTTGCGCCGCGCTCGACGAATTTGTTGAAACGGCTTTCTCCTCCGCTTTCGGCCTTGTCCTGGTGAAGGAAAGCCAGATCGTTCTCGTCGAAGATCCTGAAGAACTCATCCCACTCGATCGGCTCGAGCGCTTCTTCCGGTTCGCCGAAATCGATGCGCAGGATGCCACCCTTGCCTTTGGTGCGGACCACGGCGGGATGGCCATCCCTTTCCTCCACCCATTTACGGATTTCGTCGTGATTGGTGGTCGTCTTCGCCTCGGACATGGCTTTTCCTTTCTCGCAGCGGGACCGACGCGGCCCTAACAGCGCGCAAAGGGCAATGTTCCAACCGATCGGCAGTCCGACAGCGGATTGTCACGCGCATTGCGGGAGGAACTTTGTTGAAGCAGGGAACAAACCTTTTGGCCCGCAGTTCGGGAGCCCAACGCCAAATCCGCAAGGAGTTCTCGTGAAACGTGTACTGGTTACGGGGGGCTGCGGTTTCATCGGCCGGCATGTCGCCCAGGAGCTCATCGAACATAACTATGAAGTGCGTATCCTGGACGTGCTTCTGGATCAGGTACATGGCAGCGAGGCCATCAGCATCCCAGCTGGCGTCGAGTTGATAAAAGGTGATGTGCGCGACGCAGGAGCAATGGCCGAAGCCGTTTCGGGTATCGACGCCGTCATCCATCTCGCTGCCGAAGTCGGCGTCGGCCAATCCATGTACGAGATCGCTCGCTACGTCGGCACCAACGATCTCGGCACCGCGACCCTGCTCGAGGCATTGATCAAGAAACCGGTCGAACGGATCGTCGTCGCGTCCTCGATGAGCATCTACGGCGAAGGTCTCTATGAGACACCGGACGGGCGGCGCATCGACGATGCCCGCCGCAAGCCAAGCGATATCAGGAACGGCCAGTGGAACCTGTTGTCGGCCGCGGGCGAAAGCCTGTCGCCGATTCCGACGGACGAGGAGAAGCGGCCTGACCTCGCCTCGATCTATGCGCTGACCAAATATGCGCAGGAGCGTGCGGTGCTGATCTTCGGTCAGGCTTATGATGCGGATGCGGTGGCATTGCGCCTGTTCAACGTCTTCGGCGCCGGACAGGCGCTCGCCAATCCCTACACCGGCGTGCTCGCCAACTTCGCCTCGCGCCTTGCCAACGGGAAGCGGCCGATGGTCTTCGAGGACGGCAAGCAAAAGCGCGACTTCGTCCATGTGCAAGACGTTGCCCGCGCCTTCCGTCTGGCATTGGAGCAACGCCAGGCAGCCGGCCACGCCATCAACATCGGCAGCGGGCGGTCCTACGCGATCAGCGACGTCGCCCGCCTGCTCGCCGAGGCGATGGGCGTGCCGAAGCGGCCGCCCGAAATTCTCGGCAAGGCGCGCTCCGGCGACATCCGCAACTGCTTCGCCGACATCGGCAAGGCGCGCGAGCTGCTCGGCTTCGAGCCGAGCCGCCGGCTGGAGGACTCGCTTGGCGAATTCGCGGCCTGGGTTCGCAACAGCGTCGCCATCGACCGCGGCGCCGATATGAAGCGCGAACTTGAAGAGCGAGGGTTGGTGTCATGAGCCAACGGCATCGGAACCTTCGCAACCCGCCTGTGGCGATTGTCGGCGGCAGCGGCTTCATAGGCTCCAATCTAGCCGACAGCCTGCTGTCGGACGGCGAGCCGGTGCTGGTCATCGACAATTTCAGCCGTCCCGGCGTCGAACAGAACCTCGAATGGCTGGCGCAAAAGCACGGCAGCCGGCTCAGCGTGGAAACCGTTGATATCCGCGACGGGAGCGGCCTGACCTCAGCCCTGGCGCCGGCCAAGGCTATCTTCCACCTGGCCGCCCAGACCGCCGTGACCACGAGCCTGGTCGATCCCGCACAAGACCTCGACATCAATCTCAAAGGCACGTTCAACGTGCTCGAAGCGGCGCGACGGGTGAACGCGCCGGTAGTCTTCGCCAGCACCAACAAAGTCTATGGCAGCTTGCCTCAGATCGCGGTGCGCGAGGCCGCCGATCGTTACATTCCCTGCGACGAAGCCATCCGCGCCAATGGCGTGGACGAGACGATCGGCCTCGATTTCTGCACGCCCTATGGCTGTTCCAAGGGCGCTGCGGACCAGTATGTCCTCGACTACGCCAAGTCCTACGGCCTGCCGACGGCGGTGCTGCGCATGAGCTGCATCTACGGCCCCCGCCAGTTCGGCACCGAGGACCAGGGCTGGGTTGCGCATTTCCTGCTCAGCACGCTGGACGGCCGGCCGATCACGATCTACGGCGACGGCAAGCAGGTGCGCGACATCCTGCACGTATCGGACGCCGTTGCCGCCTATCGCGGCGTGCTCGCGAGGATCGAAGACCTCAAAGGCCAAGCCTTCAACCTCGGCGGTGGACCGCACAACGCCGTCAGCCTGCGCGCGCTATTGTCGGAGATCGCCGCCATGACAGGTCGCGACATCGCACTCCGCCACGACCTCCAACGGACCGGTGATCAGCCCTTCTTCGTCGCCGATACCCGCAAGCTAGAGGCCGCGCTGGGCTGGCGGGCGCGCGTCCCATGGCGCGAGGGTATTTGCGACCTCGCCGAATGGCTGCGCCGGCACCGTGTACAGCCCCGCCCCGAAGTCGCGAGGTATGTCGCATGAAAGTCGCACTGGTCAACCCGCGCTGGACATACGAGCACAGCATCTATTTCGGATGCCGGCAGCCGCATCTGCCGCTGGAGCTTGGCTACTGCAAAGCGCTGCTGGAAGCCAACCGCCACGAGGTGCTGATGCTGGATGGACAGCTGCAGGATCTCGACAACGCCGCGCTCGCCGAGCGAGTGGCCGCGTTCGGGGCGAACATGACCGTGGTGACCTCGGCGCCTACTTACCTGTTCTGGCGCTGCGCGCCCCCGGAGTTGCGGGTGCCGGCAGAGTTCCTCAAGCATCTCGCCGGACGCGGTGGCCGCACCGTCGCCGTCGGGCCGCATGGCTCGGCAACTCCTGCCCCCACCCTGCGCAAGCTTGGCGTCGACATCGTCGTGCGAGGCGAATGCGAGGAAGTGGTGGCCGAGCTTGCCGGGTGCGATGACTGGAGCGCCGTCCCCCACACGGCATGGTTGGACGGCGACGCGCCGGCCAGCAACGGTGGCGTCGCGGTCAGCCGCTTCGTAGACCACCCGGCGCTTCATTGGCCGTCAGACTGGATTGCCGCCCATGCACACCATCATCATCGGTTCGATGCAAACCAAAAGGGCTTCGGCGCGGAAGTAGAGGCATCCCGAGGTTGCCCATACAATTGCAGCTTCTGCGCTAAAATCGATTTTCGCGATACATACCGGCGCAGGAACCATGACGCCATCATTGCCGAGATTGACGGCCTGATCGCGCAAGGCGTCGGCTATGTTTATTTCATCGATGAGATTTTCCTGCCGCAGAAGGCGCTGCTCGAGGCGTTGATCGGCCGCGACGTCCAATTCGGTGTCCAGACCCGCATCGACCTTTGGAAACCGGAGCTGCTCGAGTTGCTGGGCGAGGCCGGCTGTGTTTCGATCGAAGCAGGCCTCGAAAGCCTGACCGTCGAAGGCCGCGAGATGCTGGCCAAGCGCTGCCGGCTGGGCACGGAGGAACTGGCCGCGCTGCTGGTTGATGCCCGGCGTCACGTTCCCTTCGTCCAAGCCAATCTGATTGGCGTGGTCGAGGACGACCCGGCGCTGGTGGATTATTGGCGCAAACATCTCATCGACAACGGCGTCTGGGCCAACGAACCGGTGCCGCTCTATCCCTACCCGAGCTCGCCCAGTTACCGCGAGCTATGGGGCGAGCCCGACGATCTCGCGTGGGAGCGCGCGCATGAGCATTACCTCGCCTCGTTTCGGACATTCAGCGACATCCAGGACCAGCGTCCGCGCGCGCTGGCCGAGTTGGAGTCCTCATGCTGCAATCGCTGATCCATCGCCCAAGGCGTATCCTGATGACCACCGACGCCGTCGGCGGAGTTTGGCGCTATTCGCTCGATCTGGCACGCGAGCTTGTTACCGGCGGCGACACCGTCCTGCTGGCCGGCCTGGGACCGCGGCCTTCAGCGGAACAGATACGGGAAGTGCAATCGTTCGCCTCGCTCGCATGGCTTGAAACCCCGCCGGACTGGATGACGCACGACGAGAGCGCTCTCGATCGGTTTCCCGGAGAATTGCGGACCATCGCAACAGCCTTCGCTGCGGATCTTGTTCATCTCAACGCACCGGCTCAGGCGGCCAGGGTCGATCTACCCTGCCCCCTCGTAGTGGTCTCGCATTCCTGCGTCGTGACGTGGTTGCGTGCTGTGCGCGGCCAAGACGTGGCGGGCGACTGGGCGTGGCAGAAGGATCGCAACAGGGCTGGATTCGACCGTGCCGGGGTAGTCGTCGCACCCAGCCGCAGCCACGCCGCCATGCTTGAGTCCTGCTATGGAGCGATCTCGCGCCTGAGCGTCATCCACAACGGCGCCCTGCCTGGCCCACCGGATTCGCGCCGCGAATCGTTCGCTTTCGCCGCCGCCCGCTGGTGGGACGAAGGCAAGAACGCCAAGGTGCTCGATGCCGCCGCCGCGATCACCGAATGGCCGATTTACGCCGCCGGCCCGCTCGACAGTGGGGATGGACAGAGGATTTGCCTCGATCATTGCGTCACGCTTGGCCCGGTCGGACACGCCGAGGCGCGGCGGCTGATGGCGCGGGCCAGCATTTTCGTTTCGCCCTCTATCTACGAGCCTTTCGGACTTGCCGCTTTGGAGGCTGCGCTCTCGGGTGCGCCCTTGGTGCTCGCCGACATTGCGACCTATCGCGAGATCTGGGACGGCGCGGCCATGTTCTTCGACATGCACGATCCTTACGCACTTGCCCAATGCATTTCCCACCTCGCCCGCGATGCGGACCTGCGGCGCCAATTCGGCCGGCGCGCCGCTCGGCGGGCGCGTCAACTTTCGCTGCAGGCTCAGGCAGCGGCGATGCGCGAAATCTACGATCGGGCGGCGATGGCCGTCGCGGGGGACTGACCATGCGGTTCGTGTTCTATACCCACTCCGTCGTTTCCGACTGGAACCATGGCAATGCGCATTTCCAGCGCGGCGTCATGCGCGAACTTATCGCGAGCGGACATTACGCATTCGCGCTCGAACCCGCGGACGGATGGAGCCGATCGAACCTGCTCGCCGAGAAAGGCCCCTTCGCAGTCGAACGCTTCCGGAAGGATTTTCCCGAGCTGATACCGGTGACTTACGACGCATCCTTCGATCATGAGGCCTGGATCGCGAACGCGGATGTGGTGATCGTCCATGAATGGACCGATCCAGATCTTGTCGCCCGTATCGGCCGGGCCAAGCTCAACGGCGGCAATTTCACGCTGCTGTTCCACGATACGCATCATCGCGCCGTATCGGCCACGCAGTGGATCTCGGCACTGAACCTTGAGCATTATGACGGCGTCTTGTTGTTCGGCGAGGCGTTGCGGGAGAGCTATCTTCGCGCCGGCTGGGGCAAACGGGCTTTCACCTGGCACGAAGCAGCCGACGACCGTTTGTTTAGGCCGCAGCTCGATGTCGAGCCTCAATCGGATCTGGTCTGGATCGGCAACTGGGGCGATGACGAACGCAGCGCCGAAATCGATCAGTTCCTGATAGAGCCGGCCCGCGAGCTTGGCCTGTCGGGCACCGTCCACGGGGTGCGCTATCCAGCGGAGGCGCTTGCCGCGCTTGCAGACGCCGGGTTGCGGCACGAAGGCTGGATCGCCAATGCCGATGTCCCGAAAACCTTCGCGCAGCATCGTGTGACGGTGCACATTCCGCGCCGGCCTTACCGCGAACACCTGCCCGGCATTCCGACGATCCGCATGTTCGAGGCGTTGGCCTGCGGCATTCCCCTGATCTCGGCACCCTGGTCTGACGTAGAAGGGCTGTTCCGCCCCGGCAAGGATTTCCTGTTTGCCCGCGACGGAGCCGAAATGCGTCGGCACCTGCGCGATGTGCTGCATGACGCCGAACTTGCAAAGGCGTTGGCGGTGGCCGGACTGGAAACCATCCTCGCCCGGCACACCTGCCGGCACCGCGTGGACGAACTGTTCGACATACTCGCCGCATGCGGCAATCGCGCTGCGGTCGACAGCACGACAGCAAAGGAGGCTGCCGCATGAAAATCGCCTTTTACGGATCCAGCCTGTTATCATCCTACTGGAACGGCGCCGCCACCTATTATCGGGGCCTGCTGAAGGCGCTTTCCCGACATGGCTATGACATCGTCTTTTATGAGCCAGATGCCTTCGACCGTCAGAACCATCGCGATATTGACGTTCCCGACTGGTGCGACGTCGTCGTCTACGAGGCGACGCCGAATGCGCTGATGCAGGTCGCGTCCCGCGCCGCGCAGGCCGATATCGTCGTCAAGGCGAGCGGCGTCGGCTTCGAAGACGAGGCCCTGTTGCGCGCCGTGCTCGACCACTCCCGCAGCGACGCGCTGACGGTGTTCTGGGACGTCGACGCCCCGGCAACTCTTAATGAACTGCGGAACGACTCCGATCATCCTCTCCATGAGGCCCTGCAGAGAATCGGCCTCGTGCTGACCTATGGCGGCGGCGATCCCGTCGTATGGGATTACCGGGCGCTTGGCGCGGCCGAATGCGTGCCGATCTACAACGCACTCGACCCAGAGACACATTTCCCCGTCGCCCGAGAACCCCGCTTCGCCTGCGATCTCGCTTTTCTCGGCAATCGCCTGCCGGACCGCGAAGCGCGCGTGGAGGCCTTTTTCCTCGATCCCGCCAGCGCCCTGGAGGACCAGAAATTCCTGCTCGGAGGATCGGGCTGGGGCGACAAGCCGTTGCCGGCTAATGTTTCCTGGCTCGGCCATGTCGGCACGCGAGATCACAATGCGTTCAACGTCACGCCGAAGGCGGTGCTGAACATCAGCCGCGACAGCATGGCCAGCAACGGATTTTCGCCAGCAACGCGGGTGTTTGAGGCGGCCGGCGCGGGCGCATGCCTGATAACGGACGCCTGGGCCGGCATTGAGTTGTTCCTGACGCCGGGCGAGGAAATCCTGGTGGCGCGGGACGGCGCCGACGTTGTCGAAATCATGCGCACGCTTACGCCGGAGCGCGCGATGGGAATCGGCGCGGCGGCGCTTCGGCGCGTTCTTGCCGAACACACCTACACATTGAGGGCCGAGCTGGTTGACGCCATCTTCAAGGCTCATTTCGAGCGCCGGACCGTGGAGGCTGCGGAATGACGAAGCCGCTCGACATCGTTTTCCTCGGTCTGTCGTTGT
Source organism: Mesorhizobium sp. SOD10 (assembly GCA_000824805.1). Lineage (GTDB taxonomy): Bacteria > Pseudomonadota > Alphaproteobacteria > Rhizobiales > Rhizobiaceae > Mesorhizobium. Next base: position 147,636 of record CCNA01000045.1, on the reverse strand, counting down.
CCTCTTCCTGGGGCAACGGCCATGCGACAACCTTCCGCGGGCTGCTGCGAGCGCTCAACAAGCTCGGCCATCGCGTCACATTCCTGGAGCGCGACGTGCCCTGGTATGCGCATCATCGCGACCTGCGCGATCCCGATTTCTGCGATTTGCGCTATTACGACACGGTCGAGGAACTCCGCCGCAACCATCAGCGAGATCTTCGACTTGCCGATGTCGTAGTCATCGGTTCGTTCGTACCTGAAGGCAAAGCGATCATCGACGATCTCGCGTCCTTGTGCACCGGGCAATTCTGCTTCTACGACATCGACACTCCGGTGACGCTGGCAAGGGTCGCCGAAGACAACTGCGACTACCTCGCGCGTCGGCAGATCCCCTATTTCGACGTCTATTTCTCCTTCACGGGGGGACCGACCCTCGAACGCCTGAAGCTTGAATTCGGCGCGCGCCGGGCGGAGCCGCTCTACTGCTCGGTCGACCCCGAGCGGCACCATCGGATCGGAAGCAAGATCGAATGGGATCTGGGCTATCTCGGTACCTACAGCGCGGACCGGCAGCCAATGCTGGAAGCGCTGCTGATCGAGCCAGCCCGCAGGCTGCCGCAGCGACGGTTCGCGGTTGCCGGTTCGCAATACCCGTCCGAGATCGCCTGGCCTTCCAACGTCGAGCGAATCGAGCACCTGCCACCCGGCGATCATGCAGCCTTCTACAGCAGGCAGCGCTACACGCTGAACCTGACACGCACCTCGATGATCTCAGCCGGATGGTCGCCCAGCGTGCGGCTTTTCGAAGCCGCGGCGTGCAGAACGCCGATCATCAGCGACCGCTGGCCCGGCCTGGAAAGTTTCTTTCCGGCCTCGGCAATCCAGACGGCCGCGAGCGCGGAAGATGTGACGGAAATCCTTCTGAAACAGTCGGACCGCGCCAGGCTCAATATGGCCAGGCAGGCTTGTTCGCTGGTCCTCGACGGCCACACCGGGGATGCTCGGGCACGTGAGTTCACGTCAGTGCTCGTGCAGCCACAGACACGTCCCTTGCTCGATCTGGACGTCGAAAGTGCAGCATGACAGGCATACAGGAGAACGTAGAGATGCGGCGTTCAAGAACGGTTCAACAGACACGGACGGTGCTTGTCGCCGGCGGTGCCGGTTTCCTCGGTTCGCACCTATGCGAGGCCCTGTTTGGCGATGGCCATCGCGTGATCTGTGTCGACAACTTTCTTACCGGGCGTATGGAAAACATCACCCCCCTTATCGGCCAATCGCGGTTTCGGCTGATCGAGCAGGATATCTGCACTCCGCTCGAGCTCGGTGAGCCGGTCGACCATATCTTTAACCTGGCATGCGCGGCGTCCCCGCCCCGGTACCAAGCCGATCCGGTTCACACGACCCGCACCTGCGTGATCGGAACGCTCAACCTGCTTGAGCTTGCGGTGCGGGACGGCGCGCGGTTCCTGCAGGCCTCGACGAGCGAAATCTATGGCGATCCCGAACAGCATCCGCAGCGCGAGGATTACCTTGGCCATGTGAACTGCACCGGCCCGCGCGCCTGCTATGACGAAGGCAAGCGCGCCGCAGAGACGCTTTGCTTCGATTATCTGCGGGCCGAGATGGCCGATGTGCGTGTCGCCCGTATCTTCAACACTTACGGCCCGAGAATGGACCCTGCCGATGGCCGCATCGTCTCGAATCTGGTTATGCAGGCACTTGAAAAGCGGCCGTTGACGATATTCGGCGACGGCCGACAAACGCGATCCTTCTGCTACGTCACCGATCTGGTGGACGGCCTGCTGCGGCTCATGAACATCGAGCCCAATCCACGCCAGCCGGTCAATCTTGGCAATCCCGGAGAATTCACCATCCTCGAATTGGCCGACCTGGTGAGGGAACTGACCGGCACCAGGTCGCCCATGAAATTCCTGCCTTTGCCGCAAGACGATCCTCGCCGGCGACGCCCCGACATAGCGCGTGCGAAAACGCTTCTCGGCTGGTCGCCCAAGGTGCCGCTCAGGCAGGGCCTGCTGCAGACAATCGTTTACTTCGCCGATCTTGACGACACGGCGACGGTGCCGCCGGTCGAATCGACTGCCAAGTCGGGGACGGGCAGATCTGGACCTCTCAGCTCCAACGATGCGGATCCGGCGAACGTTCTTTTCGCTCGAGCGGAACATCCGACCAAGGTTCTGGTTGGACCTGACAACCAGTTAGGAGAACATAACCGTGCAGTCGAAGCGATCAGCCAAGGACATCGACCAGATGGCGGCCGCGGAAACCGCCGCCTTCCTGCGACGAGCCTCCATCACGTATCTCGAATGCTGCGTCAGTCTGATGATGACGCATCTCCAGCGCGAGGAAGTCGCCAGCATCCTCGAACAGGAAGCTGACATGCTGCGCAAGCTGGACTGAGGCCCCGGGGCACTGTTCCATTTTTCGCGACTGCCGGGCCGGTATTGCGCAAACCAGGAAGGAGAGCCGATATGGGTCTCGGTACAATTCTCATTATCATTCTTATCTTGGTGCTGATCGGCGCGATCCCGGCTTGGCCGTATTCGGCGGGCTGGGGCTACGGCCCTTCAGGCCTCGTCGGCGTCATACTTATCATCCTGGTGATCCTGGTTCTAATGGGCAGGATTTGAGGGGCCGTATAGCCCGGCCACACTTGTCGATGTCTCTGTCGAAACGCGAATCCCGCCCTGCCTGAACGCTTCCGGATGACGAAGTCCTATCGCACGAGGGCGGTCACGGATGGGCGGCATCAGCGCGCCAGGCATGCTGCCGAAGCAAGCGCTCCGAGCAATTGCACTTCACCGATGCGTAGAACGACCCGCATCAGAGCCTCGGCAGCCAGTAGAGCACTGCGTAGAGCGGCAGCCACGACAGCACGACAAAATACCAGTAGAAAGCATTGTCCTCGGCGTCGCTGAAGCGTTTGCCCGTTCCGTGTCTGGTGAACATCAGCACGGCCAGGACGAGTGTGTCGGCGACGTCCGTCAGCACGTGCACGCCATGCAGGCCGAGCAGAAGCCAGACAAAAGAGCCGTACGCGTTGTCGCTCCAGCGTACCGGCAAGGCCGAGAACTCCATGACGCGCAGTCCGATAAGCACCAAGCCGATCACGCTCATGACCAGCAGCAGCACACGGACCGAGCGCAGGCTCTCCCGCATAGCCGCTCGCCTTATCAAGAAGTTCGGCAGCGCGCTGACAACAAGGACGAGCGTGAAGAGCGCGGACCAGATCAAACTCAAGGGAACCGCGTCCTTCGCCCAATGCCTGTTGGTGACGGCTAGGTAAAGATAACCGCCAATGCCAAGGGCAAAGCCAGTTCCCTCCAGCAGACAAAATGAGAAGGTCCCCCACCAGGGAGTGACACGCGAGCCGAAGGCATAGGTCGGCAAATCGGAGACATCGATGACGCTGCGGGCCATCTAAACGTTTTCCTCGGTGGTTTTCGGCCAGAACCAGGCGACCAGCACAATGGCGACGACAGGCGAGCCCCAGGTAATCGCCCACGGTGTGTAGATCGAACCGATGAAGGCGACGGCGGTAGCGAGCGCCGCCAGAAAGGGCCAGATCGACGGCGCCGGAGATTCCTCGCGAATGTCAGGCCGAGCCTCGGTGATGCTGGTCACGATCAGTTCGCGCTCATCAACCTTGAGACCGCCGACCACCGCCTTATCGCCGCCTTGATCCCAGAGCGGCGCGCGGCATGTGATGTAGGGAATGCGGTCGAAATTCTGGGGCTGGGGCGGCGAGCTGGTCGCCCATTCCAGCGTTTCGGCATCCCAGGGATTGTCGCCGGCAAAGGAACCCGAGCGGGCGCTGACGACCATATTCCAGAGCATCAGGAGAAAGCTTGCAAAGAACAGCAGCGCACCGGCGCTGGCGAGCAGGTTGAGACCGCCCCAACCCATCTCAGCGGGATAGGTGTAGACCCTGCGCGGCATGCCGTGCAGGCCAAGCAGATGCATCGGAAAAAAGGCGGTGTTGAAGCCGATGAAGGCAAGCGCGAACTGCCATTTGCCGACCCGCTCATCCATCAGCCGACCCGTCACCTTCGGGAACCAGTAGTAGACCGCCGCGACAAGCGGAAAGAGAGTGCCGCCGATAAGCACGTAGTGGAAATGGGCGACGACGAAATAGGTGTCGTGCACTTGCGTATCGATCGGGACCGATGCCAGCATCACGCCCGAGAGGCCGCCGGCGACAAAGATGAAGAAGAAACCGAGCACGAAGATCAGCGGCGTCTTGAGCACCGGCTTGCCATCCCAGAGCGTCGCGATCCAGCAGAATATCTGGACGCCGTTCGGAATTGCGATCGCCATGCTGGAGGCGGTGAAGAAGGCGGCGCCCACCTCGGGCAGGCCGGTCACGAACATGTGGTGAACCCACAAGCCGAAGGACAGAAAGCCGATCGCGATCAGCGACAGCACCATCGGCAAATAGCCGAAGACCGGCCGCCTGGAGAATGTTGCCACGATCGCCGACACGAAGGCGGTTCCAGGCAGGAAGATGATGTAGACTTCGGGGTGGCCAAAGAACCAGAAAAGGTGCTGCCAAAGCAGCGGATCCCCGCCCGCATCGGCATTGAAAAACTGCGTGCCTACCAGCCGGTCCATGATCAGCATCGACGAGGCGAGCATGACCGCCGGCATAGCGAAAATGATGATGAAGGAATGGACAAGCATGGTCCATACGAAGAGCGGAATGCGGTCAAGCGTCATGCCCGGCGCGCGCTGCTTCAGGACCGTGACGACGATCTCCACCGACACCGCGAGCGCGGCGACTTCGGTAAAAGTGATCATCTGCGCCCAATAATCGGGCCCCTTGCCTGGAGTGAAATCCAGGCTTGCGAGCGGGACGTAGGAGAACCAGCCGACATCCGGGCGAATGCTCAATGCGAAGCCGCCCCACAACATCAGGCCGCCGAACAGGTAGACGTAGTAGGAGAAGGCGTTGAGGCGCGGGAAGGCGATGTTGCGGGTGCCGACCATGAGCGGCACCAGATAGACGGCGAACGCCTCGCCAACCGGCACACCGAACAGGAACATCATCGTTGTGCCGTGCATGGTGAAAAGCTGGTTGTAGAGCTCGGCATCGACGAGATGGCTGTCCGGACGCGCGAGCTGCAGCCGCATGACGATCGCCATGATGCCGCCGGCCAACAGGAAGGTGAAGGCAGTCACGGCATATCGGATGCCAATGATCTTGTGATCGACCGTCGAGAGAACGCCGATCAGACCGCGCGCCGTGCCCCAGGTCTTGCTCAGCCTCGCGCGCAGTTCCTCGTCGCCCAGATCGGTGTCACGGGTCTCATGACGTTCTTCGGCCGCCGGGCTCATTGCGAACTCTCCGACAGAGGGGCGGATGGAGACGATCCCGCGGAAGCAAGAAAGCTTTGTCTTGGAAGATGCGCCATCGGCTTTGCCGGCCCGGTTTGATTGGCGCGCCAGCGTTCGAATTCGTTCGGCTCCATTGCCACCACGAAGATCGCCATATGCGCATGCTGCTGGCCGCAGAATTCGGCACACTGGCCGCGATATGTGCCTGGCTTGTCGGCTTCGATACGGAGCTCGTTGCTTTTGCCGGGAATGAGATCGAGCTTGCCGGCGAGGCTCGGTATCCAGAAAGAGTGGATGACATCCGCGGTGGCGAGCTTGATGTCGACCGGGCTGCCGACCGGAATGCGAATCTCGTTTGCCGTCTCGAAGCCGTCGTTTCCTTCATACCGGACCTGCCACCACCACTGGTGCCCTATAACGGAGATCGTCAGCGCCGCGGCTGCCCCGCTCCTGAAAACGGCCTTTTGTCCGCCGTAGCTGAGCACGGTCAGGCCCGAGAGGATGATGGTGCTCGACGCCAACATAGCAGCAAAGGCAGCCTTCATTGCTGGTTTGACGGCTGGATGGGCCTCGGCAGGCTCGCCGCGACTGCCGCGCCTGTGCACAAGCGCGAGCAGCAGCCCCGTCATGGTGACGAGCCAGACGACGCCGAGTACTGCCGTGAAGGTCCAGAACAGAAGGGCCAGAGCGTCGGCCTGGCTGCCATGCGGATCGAGGACCGACTGCGTGTCGGTGCAGCCCGAGACGAGAATGCAGGCTGCAGCACCGACGAGACCGGGTAACGCCGCCGCTCCCCCTTCGGAGACTTTCGGAAACGGAGAAAGCGGGACATTCGGAACTCTCCGGTTCCGTTCCGTGTTGTTGGGTCGATCCGAGGCCGAGGAAGCCGAGCCGTGAGTCTCAGACGCGACATGAGGATTTTCCGTGAGCCCGGATTTTACCTCGGGGCATTCCTCGCCTTCTGCCTGGTCGGTGGCGTTCTTCTGTTTTGCGGCATCTATGCGCCATAACGTCGGCGGATGCCGGGAGTGATCGCCCGCCCCGAAATTCTGCATCTCGTGAGCCTGCCAGAAATCCATGCAGCGTGGTTCACCCGGAGGAGGACGCTTCAGCCGGCTGTCCGCCTTACGCGGCCGTCTGTGCGCATTCGGAACTGGCAGCAAGGGATAAAGTTCCTTGGAGCTGATCCCGACCTGTCCGTGCAGCATCGGCCCTTTTTGCTTTGGATTCCACGAGCCGCGCATCCCGGTCATTGAGGAGCTTCGGAACGCTTTGAGAAAAAGGCCGATACGGCCGTTATATCGTCGTCCGTGAGGCGTTGCGCCGCGGTCGCCATGATACGCCAAAATCGCGTACCGCCGCGGGTCTCGGACCGGAACAGCTTCAGTTGCCGTTCGAGGTAAGCGGCGTGCTGGCCGTCAAGGCGCGGATAGAGCGGATTCTTGTCGGAGCCGATGTGGCAGCCGGAACAGGCAGGTACGTTCCGCTCCGGAATTCCGGCTTCCGCGATTTGCCGTCCCCTGCCGATCACCTCCGCCGAAGCTCGATCAGGGTCCACCGGTGACGGCGGCAGCGCAGCAAAATGCCGGGCAAGCGCAGCCAGGTCGGAGGGGTCAACGCCGGTCACCGGCAGAGCCATGAAGCCGCTCGTGCGATCGCCTCTGGCATAGGCTTGGAGACTGGCGAGCAGATAGGCTTCCTTCTGCCCGGCGAGAGCGGGTACGAGACCACCCCTGCCCTCGCCGTTGCCGCCGTGACAGCGCGTGCAGTCCGCGAGTGCCGCCGGAGCGGTAGGTTGCGATCCGTCTAAGGCAAGTTCCCGAAATCCGTTTGCATCGAGTTTCGGAAGTTCCCGCAGGAAGGCGACCATGGCCCAGACCTCGTCATCGCGGTCGCGGGCCGGCCAGGCGGGCATGCCCGTGAAACGTATTCCATGCTTGACGATCCGAAACAGCTGAGCGTCGGTCCAGTCTCCGACCGTGAGCGCAAGGTCCGGCGGCTGCGGAAGCATCCGCATCACCGCCGGTGAGCGGAGCTCACCTGGTTCGCCGTGGCAGATCGCGCAACCCCGGGCAAAATGGCCGGCTGCCGCCGGAAGGCCCCGGCTGTCGAGCGTTTTCGGGGCGTCCACGGCCAATGCATAAGTGCGCACGGCCGAACGCATGGCGAGTTGGAGGAACCAGGCGGTCACCTTCCAATGACCACTGCTGGCACCGACATTGAAAAAGCCTATCCACGCTCCAAGCAATATGACGACAGGCAAACCGACAGCGCCGAACACGACATGCTTCAGGCGGATCATTATCGGCTGGTTTGCCACGCGAACGACGTCATCTTCTTCCGCGGCAGCACTGGACGGCTTTGCCCCAGGATCAGCACGAGAACCGCGCATCACTGCAAGGCTTTCAAATATCGCGCGATCATCCGGATTTCGATTTGCGGCAGCATATCGAATGCCGGCATTTTCACACCAGGCTTGAGCAGATCAGGCCGAGCGATGAATCGCGCAATCGCTTCCTCCGTATTGGGCAGAATGCCTGCACCGATCGCTGTTCGCGACCCGAGGTGGGAAAGGTCCGGGCCTATCGTTCCATGGGCATCGGTGCCTCTTATGGTGTGGCATGCGCCGCAACCGTTGCGCAGGAACAGCGAAAGCCCACCGCCCGGCGGGTCTTGAGGTGCGGCTACGTTCGAGAATTGCGGCGCTGCCAAGCTCACCGACGCGATTGGAGGTTTGACGACCTCCGTCCGTTGATGCCCGAGTTCCTCAGCTGCGGCCCAGCAGCTGCCCTTGGCAAGAAACCAAAATGCGCAGCCCACCAGAAGGCCGGTGTTTGCGGACATGACAACGCTCCCGCGCCTTAACTTCGCAAGATGGGCGAGGTTCCATCGCCCGCACGCCCGGCCTTCTTCGGAAACGCTGGCCGGCGTTGCGCCCAGCAATTTTTCCGACGGGAAGGAACATTCCTTGCCAGTCCTAGTTCGGCGGCCAGGAACTTACCTCCAACGGCAGAGGCGGCGGTTTCGTGACATCGAAGAAAGTTCGCATCGGCATCGTCGGCGTCGGCAATTGCGCATCCTCCCTTGTGCAAGGCCTTACCTACTATCGCCAGGCAAAAAGCAACGAGCCGATACCGGGGCTGATGCATGCGGATCTCGGCGGCTATCATGTCGAGGACATCGAGGTCGCCTGCGCCTTTGACGTCGCAAAGGGCAAGGTAGGACGCGATGTGGCCGAAGCGATCTACAGCGCCCCGAACAACACTTTCCGGTTTGCCGATGTGGCTCCGATCGGTGTCGATGTGGAACGCGGACCGACGCTCGACGGCATCGGCAGATATCTGCGCGATGAAATCGAGGAAGCGGATGAACCGGTCGTCGACGTGACCGCGAGCCTCCGGGAAAGCGGGGCCGAGGTACTGGTTTCGTATCTGCCGGTCGGCTCTGAGGCGGCGACCCGTTTCTATGCCGAATGCGCGCTCGCAGCCGGCTGCGCATTCGTGAACTGTATACCGGTCTTCATCGCTTCGCGGCCGGAGTGGCGACAGCGTTTCGAGGAGCGTGGCCTCCCCCTCGTCGGTGACGACATCAAAAGCCAGGTGGGTGCCACCATCGTTCACCGGCTGCTCGCCAATCTGTTTCGGGAGCGCGGCGTGCGCATTGATCGCACCTACCAGCTCAATTTCGGCGGCAACACAGACTTTCTCAACATGTTGGAGCGGGAGCGGCTGGAATCCAAGAAGATCTCCAAGACGCAATCGGTCACCAGCCAGATCGATGTTCCGCTCGAACCGGGCAATATCCATGTCGGACCCAGCGACCATGTACCTTGGCTCACCGATCGCAAATGGGCCTATATCCGCGTCGAAGGCACGACTTTCGGCGGTGTGCCGCTGAATGCCGAGCTGAAGCTGGAGGTATGGGATTCGCCCAACTCCGCCGGCGTGGTGATCGATGCCGTGCGATGCGCCAAGCTTGCCCTCGATCGCGGCATTGCAGGGGCACTCACCGGGCCTTGCAGCTACTTCATGAAGTCGCCACCGGAGCAGTTCACCGACGCCGAGGCCCGCCTGCGCACGCTTGCCTTCATCGCCGGCAGGGACGAGCCGATGCTCGACGCCGCCGAATGACCACGATCTTCTTTCTGATCCGGCATGCGGAGCACGACAATGTCGGCCGCTATCTGCCGGGGCGCCTCGACGACGTCGATCTCGGCCGCGCCGGCCAATCGCAGGCGCGGCAACTGGCGGACCGCATGGCGAGGGAGCCGCTTGCCGGGATCTTGAGCAGCCCACGCAAGCGCACCCTGGAAACCGCGAAGCCTATCGCTGTGGCCTGCGGCATCGAGCGGATCTCGATACGTCAGGAGCTGGACGAGATCGATTTCGGTGCGTGGTCGGGCAAGACATTCGAGGAGCTGAATGGCGATGCTACCTGGCGGACGTGGAACGACCAGCGACAGAACGCACGCACGCCAAACGGCGAGACCATGCAGGATACGCAGCAGCGGGTTATCGGCCTGATGGATGCGCTGCGCCAACAAAACCCAAACCGATGCATTGCGCTGATCAGCCATGCGGATGTCATCAAGGCCGCGGTGTGCAAGGTCCTTGGCCTTCAGCTCGGCGACTGCTTCCGTTTCGACATTGAGCCCGCCTCGATCACGACCATCGTCCATGGCGACTGGGGTTCAAAGCTCATTCGCCTGAACGAAGCCGCCTGACAGGAGCTGTCCGATGCGGATGGTGATCTTCGGCCTCACGGTCACTTCCTCTTGGGGAAACGGGCATGCCACGCTCTGGCGCGGGCTGATACGCGCATTGGCGCCGCTCGGCTGGTCCATCAGCTTCTTCGAACGCGACGTGCCCTATTATGCCGGCGCAAGGGATCTCCATCATCTCGATGGCGGCGAGGTCGTGCTTTATCCGCATTGGAACGAGATCGCGCAGGTCGCGTCTGTCGCGGTCCGGGAGGCTGACGTCGTGATCGTTACCTCCTACTGCCCGGATGCCGTTGAAGCTTCCCGCCTCGCGCAAGAGAGCTGCCGCGGACTGAAGGTGTTCTACGATCTCGACACCGCGGTGACCCTGGCACGTATCGAGCAAGGCGATCAACCAGCCTATTTCGGTCCCGAAGGCCTTCGCGATTTCGACCTGGTGCTAAGCTACACCGGCGGCCCGGCGCTGGACGCACTGAAGACGATGCTGGGCGCGCGTCTCGTCGTGCCGCTCTACGGACATGTCGACCCCGACCGCCATCGGCCGGCGCAGCCCAGACCGGAGTTTACCGGCGATCTGTCCTATCTCGGGACCTATGCCGAGGATCGCCAGGCGGGCGTCGAGACATTGCTGGTGGCTCCGGCTGTGCGGATACCGGGTTGCCGCTTCATCATCGGCGGCGCGCAATACCCGCAGGACTTTCCGTGGAGCGACAACATCTTCTTTGTCAGGCATCTGCCGCCTGCCGACCATCCGGCCTTCTTCTGCTCCTCACGCCTGACGCTGAACGTCACCCGTGAAGCAATGGCGCGCAAGGGCTGGTGTCCATCCGGCCGGCTGTTCGAAGCGGCAGCCTGCGGCGCGGCGATGATTTCCGATGACTGGCCGGGCATCGACAGCTTCTTCAGCCCAGGCAGCGAAATCGTGCTTGCACATTCAACGGACGACGTGGTCGCCGCGCTCGGTTTGTCGGATGCGGAGCTCGAATCGCTGCGCCGTCAGGCCCGCCAGCGCGTCCTCGATGAACACACATCGGCGCGCCGCGCTGCGGAACTGGACCGCATCCTGAACGAAGCCGTTCGGGCGCAGGCAAGCGAACCTTTGAAGGAAGCCGTCTGATGTTGGGTATCGTGCCTGCCGCCGGGCGGGGCAGCCGCATTCAACCGCTTGGCTTTTCCAAGGAACTGCTGCCGGTCGGCAGTCGAATGGACGGGCAAACCGAACGTCCCTGCGCCGTCAGCGAATATCTGGTGCGCCGGATGGTGCGAAACGGTGTCGACAGGATCTGCTTCATCATCGGCTCGGGCAAGTCGGACATCCTCGAATACTATGCGGCCGGCTATGACAGCGCCGTCGCCATCTTCGTGGCGCAACCTTCTCCGGTCGGCCTGTGCGACGCGATCTTCCGCGCAGCGCCGATCGTTGCGCCCGAGGAGACGGTGCTGATCGGCCTGCCCGACACGATCTGGTTTCCCGAGGACGGCTTCTGCCATCTTCCGGACGACCGGCTGTCCTTCCTGCTGTTCCCCGTCGACCGGCCGGAGCTTTTTGACGCCGTGGCCGTGGATCAGGATGGCCGCGTCGAGCAGATCCAGGTCAAGCAGCGGGATGCTGTCACGAACTGGGTCTGGGGAGCATTCAAGATGCCGGGCCGCATTTTTCACCGACTCGCTGCGCTCTGGCGCGAACGGGACGGCTGCGACGAGTATTTCGGAACGCTGATCAATGCCTATCTTGCCACCGGAGGTGAGGCTTGGGGCGTCAAGGCGGGCTCGGCCTATGTGGATGTCGGAACCTTCAACGGCTACCGCACCGCGCTCCGGCTGCTTGAAAACAATGATGCGCCGAAAGACGACGGCACGCCGATATTTGTGCCGTCGAGCCGCTCGCAAATACCGTTCTCGCCAGGCAAAGGAGCCTGAACATGCTGCATTCCGCCGCGGAAATACGCCGTCGCATCGACGCGCTGGGCCCTTGGTTCCACAACATGGAACTGGCGGGCGTGCAGACGGCTCCCGACCATTTCCTTGGCAATTATCCCCTGATCAAGTGGCAGAAGTTCGCGGATGCGATCCCGGCCGATCTGTCGGGCAAGTCCGTGCTCGATATCGGCTGCAATGCCGGCTTCTATTCGATCGAAATGAAGCGGCGGGGCGCCGACCGTGTGCTCGGCATCGACTTCGATGTGGGTTACCTGACGCAGGCGCGCTTCGCCGCCGAAATCGCGGATTGCGATATAGAGTTCCGCGAGCTCTCGGTATACGACGTCGCCGCTCTCGGCGAGACCTTCGACATCGTGCTCTTCATGGGTGTCTTCTACCACCTGCGCCACCCGTTGCTGGCCCTGGATCTGATCCGTGAGCACATCGCGCCTGACTTGATGATTTTCCAATCCATGCAACGCGGGAGCAGCGAGGTCCCAGCGCTCGAACAAAACTACCCTTTCTGGACGCACGAGCCGTTCGATCGACCCGAATTCCCGAAGCTGCACTTCATCGAGCATCGCTATGCCGATGATCCGACCAACTGGTGGATCCCGAACCGCAGTTGCATCGAGGCAATGCTGCGCAGCGCCGGCTTCGAGATCCTGCTTCACCCTGAAGACGAGGTCTATTTCTGCCGTGCCTCCGGTGAGCCGGCGGGCGGAGGCGCAGTCCATCCGGCGAAAGGAGGAAACGATGATTGAAGCCGCCATGATCTGGAACGAGCCCAACAATAAGTCCCATTGGGATCCCGAGCTCGATCCGGACTGGAGCCGCTTCGCCAGCATGGCGATCCTGGCGGGCGATGCGATCGGTCTCGAAAACCCGGCGATCACCCGGGTCCTCGGCGGCATTTCGCCGATCGATGCCGGCTTCATGTCGCTGATGAAGGGGTTCGGAGTACTCGATCACGTCGACGCCGTTGCCGTGCATGGCTTCCCGCTCGACTGGAATCTTTGGCAGATTCATGAATGGCCGCAAAAGCTCCGCGAGATCGCCGAAGTCACCGATCTGCCGATCTGGATCAGCGAAGCCGGCGTGTCGAGTTTCGGCGCCGAGGAGGTCCAGCTCTGGGGCCTGCGCCGGACAGCGGAGTTGCTGCTTGGCCACGCGCCCCGCGTGCAATGGTACAGCCTCTATGACTTGCCTCACGCATGGGGAGCGACGACGCGGCATCGCGAGGTGGAAGGCTCTTCCTACTATCGTCATTTCTACATGGGTCTGCTGCGCGAGGATGGCACACCCAAGCCGGCACTCGAGGAGTTCCTGCGCCACACTCCGGAAATGGGGCTGGTCCAGTGGTTTCATTTCGAGGACCATCGGCTGGACGACGCCGTCGCCTGGATGAAGCGCCTGGGCGTCACCAATCTGCGCACGGGGCTTTCCTGGGCCGACAGTTTCAGACCGAACGCGCTCGACTGGTTTGATCGCCAGATGGAAGCGCTCACCGACTTTGACGTCACCGTCACCTTTTGTTTCACGCCCGAACATCGCGGCCTGCAGCCCCATCACACCAGCCCGCCACAGATGCCCGAAGAATTCGCCGAATTCTGTGCAAGCATGATCCGCCGCTATGCCCCGGCTGTGGACGACGCCGCCATGCCCGAGAGGCGGGTCTCGGCGGCGTGAGTTCACCATGTCGTCCGCCGATCACCCGTCAAATGCGCCGACCGAATTCGCCGCAGGGCGAAAACAAGCCATGCTGGCCAGCCGCGCGACGCAAACCCTGACGTTGGCGCCACTCTCCGGTTCGGTCGAGCGCTTTCGGCGGGCGCCTGCATACGACTGCCGCGAACCTGAGGGACTTCGGCTCGATCAGCCATGACGCTCACCGTGCTCAACGTCGCCTATCCGCTTGCGCCCGTCGGCCTCAATGCGGTCGGCGGCGCCGAGCAGGTGCTGTCGGCACTGGATCGCGCGCTGGTGCGGCAAGGCCATCGTTCCATCGTCGTCGCCTGCGAAGGTTCCAGCACTGCCGGCATCCTGGTGGAGACGCCTGCCGAAACAGGCGCGCTCGACGAGACGGCAAAGAGCCGCGCCCAGCGCGCGCATCGCGCGGCGATCGCTGCCGCCCGGGCGCGCTGGCCGGTTGACGTGGTCCACCTGCACGGCATCGATTTCGACGCCTATCTGCCCGACGACGGCCCGACACTCGTGACGCTGCATCTGCCGCTCGCCTGGTATCCGCAAGAAGTTCTGAGGCCGGCACGTGACGACCTGTGGCTGCACGCGGTGTCCGACGCGCAGCAAAACACAGCGCCGGCAGGATCGAGGCTGATCCCGCCCATTCCAAACGGGGTCGACGTCAATGCGCTGAACGATCCCCGGTCGCGTCGCAATTTCGCGCTCGTGTTGAGCCGAATATGCCCGGAAAAAGGCATCCACCTGGCGATCGACGCCGCGAAGCGAGCCGGAGTGCCGCTTGCAATAGGGGGGCAACTCTATCCCTATCAGACACATGTTCAGTATTTCGCCGACGAAGTGGAGCCTCGTCTCGACAGGCGGCGCCGCTTCCTGGGACCGCTCGGGTTTTCCGCCAAGCGGCGACTCCTCAATTCAGCCCGCTGCCTGGTTGTTCCGAGCCTTGCCGCGGAAACGAGTTCGCTGGTTGCCATGGAGGCCCTCGCCTGCGGCACGCCCGTTGTGGCCTTCCCGAATGGCGCCCTGCCCAATATCGTCGAGCACGGCAAGACAGGTTTTCTGGTCAATGACATCGATGAGATGGCGATAGCTATCGACGCCGCGGGCGACCTCGACAACGAAACATGCCGGGCAGAGGCGCGAGACCGGTTTTCACTCGATCGCATGGTTTCGGCCTATATGGAAGTCTATCGGGCGCTGGCAGAGCTCGGCGCTTCGCGCGCAGCGTCGAGGGCCGCGCGGTGAGCGGCCTTCGTGCCGATATCATCCGAGACCAAGCCGCGTTCGATGACCTCGAGCCGCATTGGTGGGCACTATGGTCCCGAAGCGCCTCCGCGACGCCTTTCCAGTCACCCGCTTGGCTGTTGCCGTGGTGGCAGACATTCTCGCCCGGTGATCTCTCCGCGATCGCCGTGTGGAGCGGAAACGATCTCGTCGGCCTGGCGCCCCTCTATCGCGAAGCGCGCGGATCCGGCTGGCTACTGCTGCCGGTCGGAATTTCGCTGAGCGATTATCTCGATATCCTTTGCGCGCCAAGCCAAGAGGCAGCTGTAAACGCCGCTATTGCCGAGGCCACGCTGTCGCTGGAGTGGTCGCAATGGATCTTGCCGGATCTGCCGGCCGGGGCTGCCTCCCTTCACCTCAGCCTGCCGAACGTCATGGAGAGCCGATCTTCAAACCATGCCGCTTGCCCAGTGCTTTCGCTTGCCGGCGGTGAGACGTTCGCACGCTCGATACCTTCCCGGCGACGGCGTCAACTGCGCCGCGCCGAAAGAGCCGCGCAACGACGAGGGCGGGTAGCCATCGAGCGATGCGAGGCCGATCCGAAGACATTCATGGATCAGCTGGTCCGACTGCACCGCGCCCGTTGGGTCGGACAGGGTGTACTCAACGACATCGCACAGGGTTTCCACAGGAGTGCACTGCCTCGCCTTGCCGCGAACGGGCTGGCCAGGTGCTGGTTGATCGAGATCGGCGATACTGTCGTTGGCGCGTATTACGGGTTCCATCATCGTGGTCGCGCATATGCCTATCTCGGTGGCTTCGACCCCGCTTATGCGCAGGAGAGCCCCGGAGCGATCCTGATCGGCAAGGCCATTGCTGAAGCCGCCCGTGAGGGGGCACGGGAGTTCGACTTTCTGCGCGGCCGCGAGAGTTACAAATACGGCTGGGGAGCAGAAGATCGCTGGACGACGCAAAGGATCTGGACCCGGAACGCGTCGCCATGACCATAGGGGAACGAGAGAGGACGACCGCGAGTCACATCCTCGAAAGATGCATGGCAAACGGCCTGTCCGCCGAAGTCGCGGTCGCCAGATTGGCGCTCCATCTCCAGCCGGGCGTCAAGCCGGCAGAGTTGGCCGATATTGCACTGGGTATGCGTTCACATGCCCCTCGCCGGAGAGGCTGGCTTGACGAAGTGGCCATGCTGCTTTCTCAAAAGGAGATATCCTTTGACGATCTTCGGACAACGGCGGCTTCCGTACGTCATGACCGTCTGGGCGACGAAACGCATGAGATGATTGTCAGCAGGCTGGCTAGCAGCTTCGATCGGGCCGCTGCCATTTCTCCAGCTGCCAGCGTCCAACTCTCGTCGCTTGGCGATGAGGAGAAGCTTTCGGCCGCGACTGCCGAGATTGCTTCTTGGCTGGAACAACAAGGCTTTTTGGGCAGAGACAAGACAATACTTGACATCGGCTGCGGTATCGGCCGCTTCGAGAGCGCGCTCCACCAAAGAGTAAAGCGCATTGTCGGCATCGATATCTCCGCGAGGATGCTGGATATCGCCCGCCGGCGCTGCGCGGGCCTCGGGAACGTGGAGTTCCGCCGGACATCGGGCCTCGATCTTGGCGAGTTCGTCGCCGGCGGTTTTGATGGTGTGCTGGCGGTGGACTGTTTCCCCTATCTGGTGCTCGCCGGCGTCGCCGATCGGCACTTCAGCGAAATCGCGCGCCTGCTGCGGCCAGGAGGACTGGCGGCGATTCTCAACTATTCATACCGCATGTCGCCAGTCGTCGATTCTTCCGATGTCCGCCATCTCGCCCACGCATGCGCCATGGATGTCGTCGTCGATGGCGAGTTGCCTTTCCGTCGCTGGGACGGCACCGCGTTTCTTGTTCGCCGTTCTGGCGGAACATAACCGAAAGACCGAAGTTGGGACGCCGAACCACACTCGCAGAGGCTAACAGGCCCAGGAGAAGAAGATGGCATCCGGTGGCAAGAAACATATGGGTCGCGGCAGTCAGGGCAAGGGTTCGGGGACCGGAGCGAAGACGGAGCTTCCGAAAGACATGGTCGGCGAAAACGACGTGCTGTCGAACCGGGATAAAAAGCAACACACGAAAGAGCGCGGTCTCGACGGCAATCGCATCAAGTCCGATCAATATCAGGACAATGCGGCAAACCGGCTTCCCAAGGATTGAGCTGGCAGTGGCTTTGGTTTCTTAGGGATTCGGCAAGTGCGCTAGAGCAATTCCAGGAAAAGATGCGCAGCAGTTTTCCGCCCGGAATTGCGAGGGAAAAAATACTTGGAGCGGGTCAGCGATTCCATAAAAGCTGAGCCGCGCAAAGGGATCAGGGTAAGGTTTCGCTCTGCCCACAGCTTGTGCGGAGCCGAAGCCGATCGGCGGCTGGAGGCGCCTTGTAAACTCCGGCCCTCTATGGTCTCAAGTGAATTTAAAGGGACCTGTTTGCTAAGAGAATGCCATGAGTCGTCGGAGCCAGCGCGATTTCGGCCCCCAGGAAAACCCGGGCGTGGACCAAGAGATTGCGTCGTTGTTGAAGGCCATCGAGAAGGAGAAAATTCCTGATCGCCTGACCAAACTCGCGATCGAGTTGCAGAATGCTCTGATCCAGAAGCGCTGCAAACCAGAGAGCTGACACCTGGATTTATCGGCGTTGGTCAGCGCCCCGGTCCCAGCCGTTTTCCAGGAGATGATCATGTCTTTCAACCAGCGTTTGCGGCGACCTTTCATCCAGGAATTCCAGAACCTGGGCGCGCGCGCGATTGAGGCGGCTCTTCACGGTTCCGACCGCGCAATCGCATATCTCAGCGGTTTCTTCGTAACTGACGCCCAGCACACCAATCAGCATCAATACCTCACGCTGATGCGCAGGAAGCTTCTGGATGGCTCCATAAACCTCCTTGCTGCGAAGGGACCAGTCCTGAGTGGCTTCCGAAATCGGCCGGCTGGAGGCGCAATCAAGCAACCCCGGCGCTTCCCTGGCCGCAGCCTTGACGCGCGTATAGTGCGTATTGCGCATGATGGTGAAAAGCCAGGACTTCAACCGCGTCCCCGGCTCGAACTTGTCCAAATTGCCAAGTGCTTTGGTCAAGGTCTCCTGAACCAAATCGTCGGCATCATCAGGAATACGGCAGAAACTACGCGCGAAAGCGCGCAAGGCGGGGATCAGATCGACGACGGCGATTTCAGCCGGTGCACAATCTGGCGCGGCATGACCATTGGGTAGCACGGTTCGAACCCCAGCAGAGACAGATGAGTCTTGATCTGGGACAATGCGTGACAAAGATGATCGTTCCTGTTCGAAACGAACTTGCCCAGAGGGCTCAGCCAGCGCGCCTAAAAGAACCAGCTCGCCACCAAGTGGCCCAGCTTCGATGAGAGGTACACGGCAATGTACATCATCGCAGTGTCACGGGAGCGGTCCAAAGCAGGTCAGGCCCGAACCTCGCCCCCGCGCTGGCATGGGTTGCGATTGCCGAACAGCCGTCGTCTGCCGCGCCGGCGATCAGGGCCAGACCAACGGCTCTCCCGATGCCTTTGCGCGTGTCTTGTCCTTGATTGGCTTGTTCGGTCATCGCTTGCGCTCGGCGCCGTCGGAAAGGATCGGTCGAACACGCGTAAGAGAGTGCCGCCTTTGCGTCCTGGGCCGAACCGCGAAATCAGATATTTTGTTCCGCCGCAAAGTCGGCCTGATCCGGCTGTTAGGCGTCGCGTCCCAAAGGCCGAATCTTGGATGTTATGGACCTGTGCGTGGCGACGGAAGGCCCATCAACCCTGGTTGGTTGATTGTCGGCTATAAGCTCAGCTATCTGCGTTGGCAGCAGCGGCTGCAAAAGGTGCTGCTGCGGGAGAGAACCCGCTCAAAGCTTATGCTGGCTGAAACGTGAAACCGCCTCGATGAGCAATCTGGTCTCGACCGGCTTCGACAATCTCGGCGAATCGCGGAACTGATCGGGAAAGACAGTGGCGCTGTCATAGCCGGTCAGGAAAACAAACGGCACGTCGCGGGCGGCGAGATGCTCGGCAAGCGGAAAACTGCGTTCGCCTTGCAGGTTGACGTCGAGCACCGCGCCATCCAACTCGATGCCGTCGATCTGCTTGAGCGCCTGTTTGACGGAGGGCGCGGGACCGACGACATCGCACCCTGCGTCGGTCAACTCGTCGGAGAGATCGAGCGCAACCAGAAAAGAGTCCTCGACGACGAGGATGCGCAGGCCCGACAATGGAGCGCTCTTGTTCATGCGTGCCTGGGGCAAAGGCTCGACGCTTACGTCCGGGACAGGGGAATCTCAAGCAAACACTCCAGGCCGGCCGGCCTGAAGTCCAAAGAAATACTCCCTCCCAACTCGTACTCTAAACTCTGCTCGATGAAAGTGGTTCCAAAATTCCTTCGCGACGGCTTCCGCACGGGCGGGCCGCCCACTTCCTTCCAGCGGATCGAAAGCCTGCCCGGCTTCACGACGGCCCAGGAGATTTCGACGTGGCCGGTCTCGGCGGAAAGGGCCCCGTATTTGGCGGCGTTGCTGGCAAGTTCGAAGAACACCATGCCTAGTGCGGCCGCCGTTGCCGCATCGAGATGGAACGGCGGGCCATGGAGGATGAGGTTTTGGCGTTGCGTGCTGTTGTAGGGAGAAAATGTCGCCCTGAGCAGCTGCTCCAGGTCAGCATCGCCCCAATTGTGGGAAGACAGCACCTCATGCGTGCGGGCCATCGCGTGCAGCCGCTCATGGAACGAGACTGCGAATTCGCCCATCGAGCTTGACGAGCGGATCATACGCCCGACGAGCGCCGTGATCGTCGCGAGAATGTTCTTCACGCGATGCTGCAGCTCATGCAGCAGCCTCTCCTGGGCCCGCTCGGATTCCTTGTGGCTGGATATGTCGACCAGCGTCGCTATGGCGCCACGCACCTTGCCGTTTTCGTCGAACAGCGGGTTGGCCGACATCATGACGTCGATGCCGGAGCCGTCCTCGCGCAGGATTTTCGCCTCATAGCCGGGGATTGCCTTGCCGGTTCGGATCGCCTTGAACAGAGGCTGGTCGGCGGCGTCCACTTTGGCCCCGTTGAGCGTCAGCGGCAGGGTAGCTGGCACCGGTATTAGCTTGTCTCCGGTGGCGCGCAGTCCCGCGAGCTCCACCGCACGCCGATTGGCGCGTATCTCCGCGCCGCCGCCGTCCTCGGCGATGAAGATACCGACCGGCACCAGGTCGAGCAGGGTTTCGAGGCTTTCGACGCGATTGCGCAAATCATGCGAGAGCACGCCGATCCTTTCTTCCGCCCGCGCGATCTGGGTGACGTCGACGAACGTGACGACGACGCCGGCGATGACGTTGTCGACTGTGCGGTAAGGCAGGACGCGCATGATGTAGCGCCTGCCGCTGTCGGTGCCCGCGACCTGCCGCTCGATGGTGCCGAGCCGCTGCAGCACCTGCTCCATGTCAGTCTGCAGCCCGTCGGCGGGAAAACGCGGGCGCACATGCGCGAGCGGCCGGCCGACATCGCTCTCGACCAGCCTGAACAGGTCGCGCGCCGTCGGCGTGAAGCTCTTGATGCAGAGGTCGCGGTCGAGAAACACGGTGGCGATCTGTGTGCTTTCGAGCAGGTTCGCCATATCGTTGTTGGCGCGGCTGAGCTCATCGACGCGAATGTGGAGCTCGGCATTGACGGTCTGCAGCTCTTCATTGATCGACTGCAGCTCTTCCTTGGAAGTCTCCAGTTCCTCGTTGGACGATTGCAACTCCTCGTTGATGGAAGACAGTTCCTCGTTCGAGGATTTCAGCTCCTCATTGGAGGATTCGAGCTCCTCCGTCGTGATCTGCAACCGCTCCTTGGTTTCCCTCAGCTCCCTTTCGAGCTGGCTGACATTGGCGCTTTCCACATCGTCGGTCGTGTGGACCGGCTCGTCCTCCGACTCCGGCTTGATGCCGCCGACGTCACGGAAGACCAGCATGTAGAGCGGGTCCGACGAGCCGTCGGAGGGCAATGGCTGCACGGCCAGGCTGATCGTCTGGCGGCCGCCATTGGTGCCGACGGTGATCTTGTTCTGGATCGCCACCTGTCCGGTGCTGGCCGCCTTGTGGAGCGCGGCACGGAGATCCATGCGAAGGCCCCGCCTTGCCATGGAAAAGACGTTGTGGTCGGGGGCGCCCGCGGCGAGCTCGAGATATTTGCCGGTGCCGCCCGAACTGTGCATCAATTCGCCGCCGGCGTTGACCACGACATAAGCCGGCGCAAATCGCTCGACGAGAAGGCGCTCCGCCGCCTCCTGCAGCGTTCCTGTCCTCGCCTGAGGGCGCGCGCTAGGCACCTGCCTGGCAGCAGCCGCGAGCGGGAATTCCGGCAGCCGCTGTGCCGCCACCCCGTTGCGTTTCTGGAAGATGCGGCTCGTCTTGTCGACGGTCGAGAACAGGCGCGCATGGCGCGTCACGTTCTCCGACGATCCGAGGAAGAGATAGCCGTTGTTGCGCAGCGCGTAATGGAAGATCGGGACGATCTTTTCCTGCAATTCCGGCCCCATATAGATCAGGAGGTTGCGGCAGGCGACCAGGTCGAGCTTGGAAAAGGGCGGGTCGCGCAACAGATTATGCGAGGAGAACAGGCAGATCTCCCGCAGTTCGGCGGCGACGCGGTAAGTGCCGTCCTCGCGGGAGAAGAACTCCTTCAGGCGCTTGGGCGTGATGTCGCTCGCGATCGTCGCCGGATAGCGGCCTGCGCGAGCCACCTCCAGCGCGCGCTCGTCGATGTCGGTGGCGAAGATCTGCAGATTGGGCGAGGCGGCGCCCCGTGGCGCATTCTCCTTCAGGAGCATGGCGATCGAATAGGCCTCTTCGCCCGTGGCGCAGCCCGGCACCCATACGCGGATCGTCTCGTCGGGCTTGCGGTCCTCGAACAGCCGGGGGATGACAAGTCTTTCCAGGACATCGAAGGCGTGCTCGTCGCGGAAGAAGCTGGTGACGCCGATCAAAAGGTCCTGGAACAGCAGATCGATCTGCTGTGGCTCGTCGCGTAGCCGCTCGTAAAAGGCGGATGGGTCGTCGATCTGCAGCACCTGCATGCGGCGCTGAATGCGCCTGAGGATGGTATTGTCCTTGTAGCCGCTGAAATCATGGCCGGTTCGCACGCGCAGCAGCGCCGTGATGCGCGAAAGCTGGTCGGCTACATCGCGGTTGCGGCGGTCGCGCTCGCTTTCGTTGCGGTTGGCGTGGTTGAAATAACCAACCAGCTTTGCGGCCATCTCCTCGGCTGGCATCACCATGTCGACGAGGCCGGTCTGCACGGCGCTGCGCATCATGCCGTCATATTCGGCACTTTCCTGGGCAAGCGTCAGGCCACCGCGCTCCTTCACCGCCTTCAGTCCGATCGTGCCGTCGCTGCCGGTTCCGGAGAGGATCAGCGCTGCCGCCTGTTCCGACTGCTCCTCGGCCAGGGAGGTGAAGAAATCGTCGATCGGCGTCCGCCTGGCGCGCGTCGCCACCATCTTGGTCATATGAAAATGCTGGCCACGCAGCATCACCGACACACCTGGCGGCGTGACGTAGATCTTGTCGGGCTCGATCTCCATGCCCTCGACCACCGTTTGCGTTTCCATCGTGGTGGAGCGCTGGATGATGCTGGCAAGGACGCTTTCGTGCTCGGCGTCGAGATGTTGAATCACCACATAGGCAAAGCCGCTGTCCGCCGGCACCTTGGGGAAGAATTGCTGCAATGCCGCGATGCCGCCGGCCGACGCGCCGATGCCTATGATCGGGAAGGACGTGGCCTCTTTCGCGCCGTCGCGCGAG
The DNA here is from genome assembly GCA_000824805.1 of Mesorhizobium sp. SOD10. Lineage (GTDB taxonomy): Bacteria > Pseudomonadota > Alphaproteobacteria > Rhizobiales > Rhizobiaceae > Mesorhizobium. The sequence goes on along the minus strand of CCNA01000045.1, from coordinate 124,934 downwards.
CTAGCGCTTGCTTTCTTTTTGCTTGCCTTCCTCGCCGCCTGCGCCATTGCCTGCCTGTAACCGCCTGCGTTCCAGGATGCGCTCGATGACAGCGGCATCCGCTTCGTATTCCCTCGCCCGCTTGCCGAACTCGCTGGCGAGTCCGGAGCGATCCTTCGTTCTTTCCCGCTCGGCCGCGCGCCGGGCAAATTCAGCCCGCTGCTGGTGTGTCCGCAACAGGCTCCACAGGATCTCGTCCGCCTCGATCGCCTGCGCTTCCATCACCGCGTCGGCGGTGAAGGCGTGCCCGGTATGGCACCGATAACGCAGCATGTCACCGTCTTCGATCTCCCACAGCGGCCCGTGGCATTCAGGGCATGTAAACACCGACAATTCGCCAAGTCGATCTGCTTCTTGCATGGACGCATGCTCCTGCGCGGCAATCGCCGCCTCCAGCCTGACCGCCGGTGGGGCCGGCAAGGTTTCACCCGCCGGCTCGGCCGCCAGTTTCGCCAATAAGCCGCCAAGCTTGGCGGCGGGTTCGCAATGGTCGATCTCGGCATAACGCAGCGCGCTTTCTACCATGGAGGGTACCAGCGCGTCCTTAGGGTGCTGGACCACAGCGAGCCCGCCAACCGTCTTGATGGCCCGCAGGCCGGCAGTACCGTCGGAAAGCGCGCCCGACAGCACCACGCCGATGACGCTCGCGCCGTAGCTCAGCGCTGCCGAGCGGAACAGCGGGTCTATCGCCGGCCGGGCGAGGTTTTCGCGCGGGCCGCGGCGCAGCATCATGTGGTCGTCATGGAGCAGGAGGTGAGCTCCGGGAGGAGCCACATAGATGTTGCCGGTTTCGACTCTGGCGCGGTTCTCGGCCACAGAGGTCTTGAGCGCCGCGACGCGCTGGAGAATTCCCGGCAGATAGCTGACCTGCCCGACATGAACCACGATGAACACGGCCGCCGGCAAATCGGCGGGAAGATCGCTCACTATCTTCTTCAGCGCCTCGACCCCGCCCGCGGAGGCGCCGATGACGATGACGGAGCGGTTGCGCGCACTGGGTCGCCGCGAGCCTGTCGCCGTTTCGCGAGCAGGTGAAATGCGGTTTCGATCGTCGGCCATATCACCCTTACTATGTGCCCGCCCCAAAACCATAAGTCGTTTCAGGGGGACTCAGTTCCACGGGCACTCGACCTGGTTCGTGCAGGTCAGCCTGGAAAAGCAGCTCCGTTGTCAAGCACGTGGCGATTGGTCACTTTCGTGTCTTTTGCTTCACAAACGGCGCGAGATCGGCGCGGCTTCCGTTGCTCACCGAATAGGCGCGCGTGATTTCGGCGCCGAACAGAAAGATCTGAGCCGAGTAATAGACCCACAGCAACACCACCATCAGAGCACCTGCGGCGCCGTAGGAGGTCGCGATCGAACTGCTGCCAATATACCAGCCGATCAGCGACTTCCCGACGGTGAACAGAAGCGCGGTGACCAGGGCGCCGACGGCGACATCCCGCCATTTGAGGCTGCGGTCCGGCAGGACTTTGTAGATCGCCGCGAAGAGCAGCGCGATCAGCAGGAACGAAACGACCGTGTTGATGGAACTCACGATCAGTTCGCCGAACGGCAGGCGCTGGTTGATCGCATCGCTCAATGCCGAGATGGCCGTGCTCGCCGCGAGCGACACCAGGAGCATAAAGCCCAGCGCCGCCACGAGGCCAAGGCTCGCTATCCTCGCCCGCACAAGGCGCGAAAGCGACATGTCGCTTGGTTCGACTTTCCAGATCTTGTTCAGCGACTGCTGCATCTCGCCGAAGACGCCAGAGGCCGTTATCAGGAGCGTCACCAGCCCGATGATCGTGGCGAGCGCGCCGGACCATCCGCGCGAAGCGGTCTCGATCGTGGCCTTCAGGAGATCGGCACTATGCGGACCCATGACGCCCGATATCTCGGCCGAGAGCGCGAGTTGCGCGGCGTCTCTGCCGACAACGATGCCGGCGACCGCCACCACGATCAGAAGGATCGGCGCAAGCGAGGTGGTGGCATAAAAGGCAATCGCCGCGCCATGGCTCAAGGCGTTGTCGTCGATGTAGCCGCTTACGCTTTGCTTCAGCAGCGGCCAGGCCTCTTGAGGCCAGCCGGTCTTCGATTTCCTGTCCTGCACCATGTGCGCTGCCCGCCTCGAACCGATGCGGGCCGGGTGGGACAAGAGCTCGACTGCCTTTTCGTTGGCCAGGATGCGAAGCCGGAAAAATCATCCTGTTCTCTCTGCCACCAGGTCCGGCTAACGCGGCCCGCTGAAGTCAATAACGATCAGGTTCAATTGTTCCGAACCAGTTCGTCGGCCGCCCGGATCATGGCGGGCCGGCCGCGGGCATGTCGCCGGGTTCTCCTCGGGCTTTGCCCAGCCTTCCGGGCGGTGTTCAGTAGCCTCCTATGATGGGCAGGATCTCGCCGGTGATGTAGCTGGAGCATTGCGGCGAGGCTAAAAACACATAAGCCGGCGCGATCTCCTCCGGCTGGGCGGGCCGCTTCATCGGTGTCTTCGCGCCGAAGCGCGAAACGTCCTCAGCCTCCTTCTCCGAGGGGTTGAGCGGCGTCCATACCGGGCCCGGCGCCACCGCGTTCACGCGAATGCCCTTGCTGATGAGATTGCCGGAGAGTGCCCGGGTGAAGGCGTGGATTCCGCCCTTGGTCATCGAATAGTCAACCAGATCCTTCGAACCTTCGATGCCGGTGACGGAACCGGTATTGATGATCGCCGACCCGGGTTTCATATGCGGCACCGCCTCCTGCGCCATGTGGAAATAGCCATAGAGGTTTGTCTTCAGCGTGGTGTCGAAATGCTGTTCGGTAAGGTCGGCGAAATCGGTCGAATGCACCTGGAAGGCTGCGTTGTTGACGAGCACGTCGATCCTGCCGAAGGCCTTGACGGTTTGCTCGACCAGCTTGTGGCAAAAAGTTCGCCTGGCGACGTCCCCGCGAAGCGTGATGCAGCGCCTGCCTTCAGCCTCGACCGCCTGCTTCGTCACCTTTGCGTCGCGGTCTTCGCTGAGATAAGCGATCGCGACATCCGCCCCTTCCCGCGCGAACAGAACCGCCACGGCGCGGCCGATGCCGGAATCGCCGCCGGTGATCAGAGCGACCTTGCCGTCCAGCTTGCCCGACCCTCGCCAGAACGGCGCGTCGTAAAGCGGGGCCGGTTCGATCGCCCATTCCTCGCCGGGCTTCGGATGATGCTGCTTGGGGAATGGCGGCGCTGGATATTGCCTGGCGCCGGCCTGCATGGCTCCCTGCGATTTGGATTTGCCGTTCGGCTTGGCGCGGTCGGCCGCGTCGACCTTGCGCTGCAAGCTCCGCTGCCGGCTCGCCGCGTGCTCGCTGGCGGATTTGGTCGGCGAGGTGGACGACATGGGCGCAACGGATTTTGTCGCTCGGACGGATTTCGTCGGCATTGCTTTCTCCTTTGTTTCTCTCTCTCTCCGGACAACGCGGCCGAACAGAAAAGGTTGGCATTGCCACCCAACGCCCGGTCGTCTGCCGCCTGGCTCGTGCTTGAACCCGCCGTTGCTTGATTGGATGCAACCGGGCCGCGGCAATTTCGTTTATGGCGATCTCGATCCGTGCGGTGGCGCCATGAAATCCTATCGGACGAACAAAGCCCCTCTCGTTCTCGCAGTGACCGCCCTGAGAGCGGCACCCTTCCTCGGCCTCGGCTGGCCTACGAGCGGGTGGTTAGGCTGGTGACGAGGCATGGGCAGATTCTTGCCGCTCACCATTCGCTTCGCCCGCGGCGGCACGATGGTGGTTTCCTCGATCGCCGATGCCAAAAAAGCACTTGGCGGGGCATGGAAAAACAAGGACGCACCGGCCTATCTGAAGGCGGCTCGTCTGGTGGAAGACGCGGCCAATGGAATTTGCCGTCCGGCCATCGCCTTTGCTGCCTTTAAGAAAGCGGCCGCCGAGCAGGGCCTGCTGGAGCCTTCCGGACCGAGTGCCGCGCTCAGCATGTTCGACCAGCTCTGGTCACGCGATCGGAAGGGGCCGCTGAGATGACGCAGGCCTTGTGGCGGCCGCGCAGGCGGTCGACCTTCAACCTGTCGGACCGCCCGGCAAGGTTCTTTGCAAACACGGTGCCAGGGGACGTCGCGAAATGGACCCGCTTGCATTTAACCAGCCTTGCCGCGCGGGATGGAACGACATCGGTAGTTTCGCGTTACGCGCGATGCTTCTCGACGATCACATCAGCATGGCGCAAAGACATGTTCGACATGGCGAGTTGCACATCGCGCGCCAGCAGGAGCGGATTACCCGATTGAGGAGCAAAAGCCTGCCGACGGCGGATGCTCTGACTTTCCTGAGGCTGTTGGAAGACGTTCACGCCCTCCAGCGGCAACACCTTTCGCGACTTCTATCGAAGTCGGCCAGTCCAAAAGCGACCCCCAAGGCCTCGGCTGTCGAGACGCGGTTGGTGCACGGCGCGACCGAGTTGATTTCGATTCCCGATCCAATCGTCCGACTCACGCTGGAGCTTGAGAAGAAGCTTAAAGCCAGAATGAAGTGGCTGGCCGCCAAGCCTCCCAAGGGCAGGCTTCACTAGTTTACTTGTCCCGCCGGACTACCCGCTTCCCATCGGATCTGCACCAGGCGTCGACTTTACGTCACAATAGGTGGCACCATTTGCGACATGCGAGTAGACGCAACACCCGCGATCGAAGCGTCCATTTAAGTCGAAAAATCAGCGCCCTTACGCGAGAAGCCGGTGGTACCGTTGGCTGGGATCACTCCGTTGCCCACCTATTTGTTTTTGCTTTGGTTTTCTTCTTGGCGGCCGATTTGTATCACAATAGGTAGCACAAATTGTAGCACACCTCGCAGAGGGCGGTTGCCGCAGCTTGTCCCCAAGGTGTCGGTAACCAGTGGCAGCCACCGTGCCTCGAAGCGGCCCACCTTCTGCTTGGTTCAGCTGCCTGGGGTTTCAGGCTTTCCCACCATGCTTACGGCTATATTGTGAGGCGCTCAACGATCACGGCCGCGTCGTTGGTATGGATTTGGTAGGCCCGGAGGGTCATCGTTCTACAGGGGAAATCAATACGTTACCAGTTGGTTCGCCAACCCATTTCCTTCGTATATCTCGTATGGTCTGGCGAACGTAAGGACCATAATGAGGACTAGTTCTCGGTGCGCGCGGGATCTCTATCTCACCCATACGTCACACACAAAGGGTCGACGAACTCATTGACCACAAAGGTACAAGGGCAGCTCATTTTGGGGCCGTGACCGGACCGTCTGAGTTGGTTCCAAAAGAGCTGTCACACTCCATGTGCGCGGTTGTCTTGTGTCTCGAAATGAGCTGCGCCGCAGCCGGTGCAACCAGGACCGGGGTCCGATCACGCAACGATGGTCCATTTCAGCAGCTGAAAGAGCCCGCCTGCCATGGGTGCCAGACGGGCTCTTTATCGGGCCTCCCTGCGGATTCGCATGTCCAGTGTGGGCCTGGATGCGATAACCCCACCCGACGCGGCGCGCGGATGCAAGCAGCCTGTCCGCACGCCACCTGTTGCTCAACTTTGCCCCGGGTCCGATGTTCCATTAGCGATTGCTTGACTAAGCCGCTGCCTGCTCCAGACTCTTTTCATGGCGAAGGACTCATTCAATATCGGCGATGAAGTCGCCATCACCGCGACTGTGCGCGGGCGCGTCACCGAGGACCGTGTGAGCGTCTCGATACCCTCTTATGGTCAGCCTCATTCGATTGTTGAAACTGCCAAGGTGACGAAGGGCCAGCCGATCAAACTGGTGGGCGATGTCACCTATGTCGACGGGGAAGCCGGCAAGGTTACCGTAAACCTCGGCGTGCCGGTCACTGTGAATGCCGACACTCTCAGGCTAGTGACGCGCTTTCTGTCGCCGAAACGGAAGGCGCCCTAATGGACAAGGCGACATGACAAAGTTGTCTGAACTCGGGCCATTCGAACCTCATCTCAACGGGAAGATTTGCGAGCACGAAAGTGAGTATTTCTACCGCTGCCCCCGGTGCGGCCAGATGGTGGATGAACGGGACGCGCGGCAGGTGGTCTGGCATTCTTTCTTGGAGCATGAGCGGCTGATAATTGACGGTGCGGCGCCTCACTTGCCGTAAGGCGGCATATCGTCGCCACGCAGCCGAAGCGTGGCCCAAAAAGTACTGGCAACCGACGGCCGGGTTGGGGGGCGGCTGCGAGCTGTCGGTTACCGAGTGCGGGAGGCCATCGAATCAGGAAATGCATTGGCCCTGCCATGGATTGTGCCAGCATCGCGTGCTGGCGGGAACTCATTCTCTCTCGTTTCGAACCGAAAAAGCTGGCATTAGCCTTGCACCGAAGAAATTGCCGCCACCTTCCCGGGCCGGCAGTTTGTAGGGTTCGAGGGCGCAATTGGGCGCTCGCCGCGAGCTTTACTCACTACGTCGCCTGGCGCTGCGCCTGGCTGAGAGCCTCGCAACGGGGCTCGCGTTCGTCGGCCTCAGCCTCGTCCGAGTCTTTGCCGGCTGAGATCAGCACCCACTAACGCGACCTGGACTCTCGGGCTCTCGGCCGGGCGCCTCGACGATCTCAATTTCGAACAGCTTCTACGACGCCGAACGCAACGTTCTTGTAACGCGCTATAAGGAAGAGGCCTCGTGCGAACCCCTTTTTTGCAGACTTTGTTGTCCAAGATGAGTGCTGGATCAAAGAAGATGCGGATTCTCGAGTTGGCGGCCCGTATGTCCCTCAACAACCGGGTCTTGCGTATCGTCAGGGTGGTACGCCATATTTTGGTCGCCTGCCCAGGCGTGGCCAGACAAAGTTGCTAGCAACCCGTTGTTCATGGCCCAAACTGCAGCTTGAGTCCGGTTGCGGACCCGAATTTTTCGAAGAATCGTCTTCACGTGCACCTTCACTGTGGCGTCGGCGATATGAAATTTGCGCGCGATGATTTTGTTAGACTTACCCTCAATTAGGCAACCAAGAACACAAATTTCGCGAGGCGACAGCATCGAAAGCTCCCTCGCTCCAACGTCCGGGCTACTGTTATGTTCACCTGGATCTTGCTTAGACTTATCGTCAGAACTCGATACTTCACCCGGTATAAACGACAAGGCATCGGCAGGAAATATAGATTGCCCAAGATCAACTAATTCAAGTGACTTTACAAAAGTGTCGTAAGCAGTATGTTTTGTCAGATAAGCATTTGCTCCTGCACGAAAAGCTGACACTACGCCGTTGGCTTGACAGCGATCCGCCAGAATCACGACATGACTATCTGGATGGATTGCCTTAAATTCGGAGATTTTTTCAAATTCAGAGCTTTCGCCATCCCCATCTACATCAATTATGAGCAATAGAGATTGGTGTTTCGGCAACGGTTTTAGAACAAGATCGCGGACAGACTCTGCCGATAAAGAAATGCGAAACTTTGAAGGATCCAATATCCGGATTAGGCTCTCCCGCAGAAGTCCGCTCGGCCCTACAAGTAACGTCAAACAGGATTTCCTTACCATCGGCAGACTCCTATGACACTGGAACGATACACAAATCAACAACCTGTGGCACTTTCGAGGTACTCTCGTATGGTCATCCACGGGATTTGCATGAGCGTATTTGACTGTATTAACTTACGCCACGAACGTCGAATTCCAAAATACCTCATTAGGCGTAGATTGTCGGTGTCAATGCAGAGGCTGTGCCCCAGATTCTGGAGGGCGAGCCAGGATGCGACGATCACCGATGGGGTTAGAGGATAGCACTCGCGCTTCAGGGACAGGCTTCGTTTCGGCACGGAACGAAGCTCGCAAATGCCGGTCCGTTAACCAAGAAGCCGGGTCGGCAGTCGCCACGATTGTTAGTCCCGGGCTTTCCGATGTAATCGCAGTTTATGGTCGATTGATCTCTGTGCGTCGACAAGGCGATGGCGCCAGACGGCAGCTGAGCCGCTCTGCCCACGGCCGCTCTGGCCGTGCGGCCGGTCCCAGACGCGGAGGTCATGCCGGTCGAGGCCCGACCGATTGGCCTACTCGAATGGTGGTAGCGACCATCGGTCAGATGCAAACCTACGAGTTTACGATCTCGCGGGCACGTTGAAGCTCAACCACGCCCGCGCGCAAACGGTCCCTTCAACGCCGCGCACCCGCATCCGACGGATGATGAAAACAGGCCAGGAGGTGCATTTGACCCACTGTATGGCGGCGACAGACAGGCTCTGGTGGGACGTAGCCATCCACAGAGCAGTTTCAGGTCACAAAGAACGAGGATGACGAAAGCGACAGGCCCGGAGAAAGGGTGGCGAACTGAACCTGGGATGCGCCTCCGTGGCCATCACTGTCGTAGTAGAGGCCACCGGTCGAGCTGTCGTAGACGATATGGTCGGAAGTATCATGCGCAGCCGTGCCAATGGAGAAAGCAGCGGCTGCCAGTTTACCCCCATGGAGCTCCGAAAACACGGTGTGGTCGAGTTGAATCTTGTCTTTCGAGACCGTGAAGTCAGTGATCTTGGCGACATTCCCGGTGCCAAGCGCGGTGTTGAAAACGAAGGTGTCCCTACCTCCAAAACCGGTGAGCACATCACTGCCGCCGCCACCGTTGATGATATTGGCGCCGGCATTGCCCTGAATGGTCTGGGCGAGCTCGTTGCCTGTCAGGTTGATTGCAGTCGTACCTGAGGGGCTCGTGGTGGCGAGAAGCTCGACCTCCGAACCGGCTGAAAGCGCATAGCTCACCGAGGCGAGAACCTTGTCGATGCCGCCACCTACCGCCTCGGTCACCTTGTCGCCCGCATTGTCGACATAGTAGGTGTCGTTGCCGCCATAGCCGACCATCGTGTCGGCGCCGGCGGTTCCGTGAATCACGTCGGCGCCGCCGGTACCATAAAAAACACCATCGCTGGTGGTGGTGGGGGTGGTGGTGGGGGTGGTGGTGCCGGAAGAGGTGGTCCCGGTGCTATTGAAGACGTTTGCGCCTGTTACGGTGTCGCCGCTGCCCGCCTTTTGATAGAGCTGGATCTCGTCGATCTGCATCTGCATCGACGAAGGGGTGGAACTATCCAGGGCAGTATGCCACCCGGTCGCGTTCGAATTCGCGACTCCATTGTTCATGATCAATTCCATCGGTTCTTTAGGAATCGGGGCCTGCGCGCTTGTCACCCGCGCCATCTGATTCCCATCGAGATACCAGGTGATCGATTGACCGGGCTCCCAGTCGATGGCGTATGTATGGAACCCCGCCGTGAGGTCGATGCCAGTGTCGACGACACCGCCAAACGTGCCGGATGGCGTGTGAAGATGGTACGAGAATGCCTGGTTTGCAGGACCCGAACCGGTAAATCCGCCTTCCTGCATATCGATTTCGAAATTGTCGCCGCTGCTGCCTGCACCCTGCCCCGGCATTAGCCAGAGGGCTGGCCATGCACCGTCGCCGCTGGGCGCCTTCATGCTGATCTGAAGGTGGCCACCTTCAAATTCAAAATTGCCGTAGCTGCTGACTGCACCGGACGTGATCGGAAAAGTCGTTATCGAACCCTGATTGGGGGCCGTGATCGGCTGCTTGATCGCCGTGAGATTCAACAGCCCATTGCTCACAGACACCTGGCCCGGCATATCGTAGTCGGCGTTGTACGGACCGCCGGCAGTGCTCCCGCCCAATCCGTTGCTGTTCCAGGCCCAACCGTTAGCGGCATTGCTGGTGATGTAGGTATGCCAATGGCTGTCGAGCGCGGTCCCTGAGAAGCTTTCCTCGAAGACTTGATCGCTGGAGCTATAGCCTGCAGGTGCCGAAAGAGCCATTCCGTGATCCTCATTGAGATTGACGCAGACGATGCCACTGCTGCACATCGCCAAGGCGCGCCATATAACGCATGCTCGCAGCTACGAGCGCGAACCGACTTTAAAGGCAGTGGAGATTTGGAAACCTTCGTTGCCGACGTGCGCAAGGCCTTGGACCTTTCGCGCCGCGGCCTGATCCGTAAAGGCGCGACTTGTCATCCGGACATTCCGCCAAGTTTCCAACTAGAATTACCACATCATATCCATCATCTCATTACCTTTCTTGTTTTATTATTCCAGCGCCATCAAGTTAAACCTGACTTTTTCCGCCTTCACTTTCGCCGGCGTGTAGCTTTGTTCCTATACAACCATCGGATTGTATTAGATTTATGCAACTCGACGGACACTAACACCTTTTGCGGCGAGAATGAGGCCGAAATAATCTTATCAACTCTCTCTTTGGAACGCCTGCGTCTAAAACTGGATCGCGCCCGCCGTCCCGGAAGGCTCGGAACCTTCGATCGGCACTAAGCCCGATCTGGACACGCCCGCCTTTGTCCTCCAGGCGTCAGGAACGACCGCGCAACGAAAGCTCATTCCAGTCAGTCACAGCAATGTGGGGGTGGCGGCCGCACGGCCTCAGGCGTGGCTCCAAGCCGCGAGGAACTCGTCCATGTGACCGAGGCCTTCCGTCGGGCACAGATTCGCGCCGAAAAAGCAGCGATCAGGCCCAGACTATTCGAACAACCGGCACGGTTTGAGTGGGGCGGAGCTCACAGTCAAGAGAACTGAATCAGGCAGCAGAATAGCGCCGTTACAGCGGTTCGACCATGCCGCGGCGCTTCGCCAAGAGGCTATCGCGTCCAGATCAACCCCGGCCTTGCACTGTGGTGAAGAATGTGGCGATGGCGTTGAAGACGCCGCCATGGGCTTTGTCGGTGAGCCACACCACCACGGCGACTAACATCAGCTGTGAAACAACACCCAGAGGGAATGGTTTGGTGATCCGCTTATCAGCGTGGATCCAACAATGAAAGCGTTGCAGCATCCGCAGTGGCCCGTACGGAAAGCGAGCGTGCACGACCTGCAACGGGTCGGGAAGCATGGCCCCGCAGGCGCCGAGCAGGATCGCCCACTTGTTTTCTGGCGATCCGAACAAGAGGACGGCCGCGAGGATGCCGACAAGCGCATCGGCACCGAGGATCATAGCATCCAGCAACAGCGCTCTATCAAGCTGGACAGGCGCGTCGATCCTGAGGCTCAACGACGAGGAACGGATTGGGTAATCCCAATGGGGGATCGCATCGAGGGCGAAATGGCTCCCAAACCCCAATGCTAGGGCTGCACCCGGATTCGCGGGCAGGAAACTACCGAGCGCCGCCCCGACCAACGCATGCGTGCTGAGAATCATCGTCGGTCCTTTGTGTGCACTGCACCGACCTGTCCTTGACGCTCCCCTTAGCCTGGCGGTCAAGCGACTGGTACCTTCTACTCCCGAAGGAAGCAAACTCCTTCGACCGTCACGGTCGGCCGGTCCGGTTCCGTGGCTCAGCACTGAATATTAGCGAAATCGCGACGTTGCTGAGCGGGACCGCCCGAGCCGTCTCGTCGCTGCCGCTCTCGGCCACCATTCCGAGCTGATCCGGCCATTCTGTTCCGATTTTCCGGCGTTCCTGGCCTCGACCAGTAAAGAGGAAAAAGGATGCCGGTCAGGAAAGGGCAGGGCATGCGCCAACTGTCGCGGGCGTCAGCGAAAGCGCGTCAGAGCTCTTATTCTAGGCCTAAACGCAGATTTTTGGCGCCGTGGCAGGTAGATCAGGTTCGCAACAATTTCCAGCTTGCCGATGATGAACCCGCCGATTGAACAGGCAAGGCCTGCCGCGATCGCAAAGGCGCGTCCCAACCCTTCGGCATCGGCCCGCAAAATGGCGTCACCAAAACCGCGAACGATGCCGCGTGAAAGCACGCGCCAGACGTAGGTCCGTTCAGCGGACAGGGCCTCCCGTGAGTGCAGGAGCGCCGACATATAGGCTTTCGAGAGGCCCTCGGCATAGCAGCGCAGCCAAAAGTACCTCTGAGTCAACCGCTTTGCTGGAATTCTGTGCCGGACAACCGCGCGGGGCTCGAAGATGAACTCGCCAGCTGGGATTGCCTTTCGGGCACGGATGCAGAGTTCGGTCTCCTCGCCACTCATAGGCAGGCTCTTTTGGGTTCGGCCTAATGCAGCATTGAAGCCCCCCACTTTTTCAAAAACCTCCCGCCGGAGGCACATGCCGCAGCCGAGCAGGCTTCGCACGGGACCAACCTTATCCGGATGGCCCCGATACGTGCAGCCCACGACCCAAAGGAATTCGTCCGGGAACCAGCGCGGCCGAGGTCCCAGCCAAAGCGGCTCAATGCGGCCCATTGCACCAAGCACTTCAGGTCGATCGCAATGGCTGATCATATACGCGAGCCATCGCGGTTCCGCGATGGCATCGTCGTCGAGAAACGCGATCAACGAACCGCGTGACGCTGCAATGCCCGAGTTGCGCGCCCCCGAAAGCCCCCTGCGGTTTCGGTTTTCGATGACGAGGAGGTCAACGAACTGAGCTTCGGCGCGCGCTTTCAGCTCCGCATTGTGATCGACGACGACGACTATCTCATCAGGCGGGGGTTCCAGTCGACGCACAGATGCCACCGACTCCAAGAGATCCTGCCACCGCTCCAGGGTATGCGCGCAAATGATCAGCGAGGTGTTAGCCGAACTGACGTTCATGATTTCGATCTCTTCTTCGAATCCGCATGGCGGGCAAAGGCTTCTTCGGCTCCGAAGTGGTTAAACGGCAGCAGAACCGCGCCAAGTGGAAGGTCAAATTGAGCCCCCATGCGTCTATTCCGTCAATCGCCAAAATCCTGCGATGAAGTGGTACTCATAATGGATAAGAGAATTGAAGATGAGTGATCATCTTCTAGTTGACCACATTCGTATCTCACTTAAACAATATAGGAGATGTCCCCCGCTTTGCGGGGGTGACAATAGCGATTTGACGTTTCCGGGAGCCCACCGGTGACTTTCGCCTTGGTGAGCCTCCATGCACACGAAAGCTCAGTCACGTGGCCGAAGTTGAGAGTTTAAGTCACGCTAGGCGCCATCCATTTGGCTAGGTTATGGAGAGCGGTGTCGGAATTTCGAGATGCAGCACTTTTGGGCCGTCGGTCGAGGCGAAGCGGTGATCCGAGAATACATCAAGAACCAGGAACGGGAGGATCAACGGCTGGATCAGGTCAACCTTTGGCGCTGACTTACCACCTTCGGTGGCACCCCAATGAAGCGCCGTGTCAGCGGCCCTCAAGCCGCTTTGAGCGGCTTTCATTCTGAGCCCCTGGGCTTTGCGGGGAGATGGTTACTTATTTCCGTGAAAGAAGCTCAAGTCCGGTCTCTATCGGGTGCTATGATTATGGTTGGCGAGATTGATCATAGGGACAAAGCTCTGATCAGTTTTGTCGTATTAGCCGCGGGCGGGTCAGGCCGGCTCGGCGTTGGACGCCGCCATTGGAGGTCGCTCGAGGTTAGAGGATCGAGGCTCCCCTCCACTTGGCCGTCAAGTAGTACCTCCAGAGAGCCACCGCCAAAGACTATTGAGCACTTAGCCGGGCGAGCTGTGGCATGACACTATGCACGGAAGGAAGGCCGCGGCAACAGCGAGCAATGCGAGATGGGAACCTCGATTCATATTATCACAGCGACCGGGTACAGGATCAATCTCGGTCGCCTCAGTTTTTCTCAATTCGCGACACTTGGAATCCGTTGCGTAAATAACATGCCGATCTTGCAACGGATGATGAAGCGTCCATGCCGGGGTTTGTATTTCATCGCGCCGGCGTCTGCGAACGCCCTTTGCCCTGTCGCCCGGTTCGCCGTCGGTGCGAAACATCCGACCCGCTTGCTGCCGCGTCATCTGGCGAGAACACTTGGCCCCAAAATCGTGACTGGATCCAAGCTCGCCCCCATCGCATCTGGGGTATCGTCATGAGCGCTCTTCATCCCCTGACACCGGCCGTAAATCGCCGGTCAAGCGCCGATGGATCGTTACCAGCGGCCTCAGCGGCAAGGCCGCAAGCTTTAGGAACCGGCGCAGTCCACTTTCTCGTGCCCGACGGCAGTGCCCTTCAAGGGCAAGCCGGCGAACCGGGTTTATTCGACCAATACCGCATCGCCGTCCTCGTCCCTTGCTACAATGAGGCAGCGACGGTTGCCTCTGTCGTCGCGCAGTTCCAAGCGGCACTACCAGGGGCAAGTGTCTATGTCTACGACAACAACTCGACTGACGGCACTGCTGAATTAGCCAGATCCGCGGGCGCCGAAGTCCGTCGAGAGTCGCGTCAGGGCAAAGGCATCGTGGTGAGGCGCATGTTTTCGGACATTGATGCGGATATTTATGTCCTGGTTGATGGCGATGCGACCTATGATGCGCTCAGCGCCCGCGACATGATCGCCCGCCTCGTCCAAGATCGCCTGGACATGGTAGTGGCGGCGCGGGTCGAAGTGGAGGCAACTGCCTATCGGGCTGGTCATCGCTTCGGCAACCTCCTACTGACGAGCTTCGTTGCGTCGGTGTTTGGCCGAACCTTTACCGATATGTTGTCGGGATATCGGGTGTTTACACGGCGCTTCGTCAAGTCGATTCCGCTGCTCGCGCGAGGGTTTGAGATTGAAACCGAACTGACCGTCCACGCTCTTGAACTCGGGCTGCCGGTGGCCGAGATCCCCACACCATACTACGCACGGCCTAAGGGTTCTGCCTCGAAACTCAACACGTGGCGCGACGGCCTGCGAATTCTGTGGACTATCGCGGGCTTGCAGAGGTCAGAACGGCCGTTGCTGTTCTTTACAAGCGTTGGCGGCTTATTGCTGGTGCCCGCCATCTTGCTCGCAACGTCGATCTTCACTGCCTACGAGAACGAGGGGGTGTTTCCTGGGCTGGCGGCCGGAGCTCTGACCATCGCTTTGACGTTTCTAGCTGTTCTCTCGGTTACTTGTGGGCTCGTGCTTACTACCGTCACGCGTGGGCGCCGCGAGGCCAAACTACTTGCCTATCTCCAGCAAACGGAGCCGGGTGCGAAAGACGAGTTGAGAATGCGCTCGGGCGGTGAGCGTGACCTTGCGTTGGTCCCAGACATCAGGGCGAGTGCGCAGGAAGCGTAAGGTGCGTGCTCGCGCAGTGCGCGCGACGTCCGGATCGTAGGCAAGAGCGCGAGCAAGCTTGGGTGGCGAATAGGCGCTTCCAGACGGGGGAGTCAGGGAATACCTATGCGTAGGCGGCATCCGTACTTGGCGGTGTTGGTTGCTATCGCCATCGCTGCTGGAGTGGGTGGTTCTATTTCGCCCATCGCCAAGCATACCAAACTGACCAAGTCGGCCCCGCCATCTCCGACTGGGGCGATATCGACATACTATCCAACGGAACGCACGGACGTCATTAAGAACCCGGGCATCGGGTATGAGACCTTCTATCAATCCGCAGCACGAGACAGCCAGCTTCCGTCCTCGACTATGTATTTCCGGATCAACTGGAGCGCTATTGAAGCACGACCAGGCACGTTCGATTTCGCTACGCTCGACAGCGCCCTTTCGCAAGCGCAAGCATCGGGACAAAGGCTCGCGTTTCGCATTATGGCGTATGAGGAAGGTAACTCCGGGCCGGTGGGGCTAAGGGATGCCGGCTTCCCTGGCTTTGCATTTGCGTTCGAGGGGGCCCAGGTTTGGTTTCCCAATCTGGATGAAAGCGTGGTTAAACAGGATATAAGGAAGCTTATTGCCGCTCTTGGGCAACGTTATGGCCACAACTTAGCGATCGACTCGATTGACATCGGAATTATTGGCAATTGGGGTGAGCAACACTTTTGGAATACCGAACCTCCCCCTCCTTATCCAAGGACAGACACTTTGAAATGGCTGTTCGACGAGTTCAGAACGCATATCAAGGGTCCACTGGTAGTCAATGACGGAGTTTGGTGGAACGATAGAGAGGCATTTCATTACGCGATTAGCCAAGGCCTCGGCTGGAGGGCCGATTGCTGGGGAGGGAAGCGTGAGATGCAACTCAAATACCCTTTTATCGTAGCGGATGTACCAAATGCTTGGAAGTCCGGGCCTGTTGTTATGGAACCGTGCGGAGTTATGTCGGACTGGGTTTCGCGGAATTCTCAATGGCAACGAAGCCTCCAGTGGGCGGTTGATAACCATGTATCGAAGATCAGCAACAAGAGTGCTCCGATCCCCGCCGAGATGCTTCCAGCCGTACGGGACATGCTGACAAAGCTCGGTTATCGCCTTGTTCTGAAGCGGGCGGCGTTTCCAGTCTCAATACATTCAGGAGACAACTTTGCTGTGCAACTAGATTGGGAAAATAAAGGGAATGCTCCGATGTACTTTGATCGCCACGTGTTGATAAGAATCGGCACTCTGGTCAAGGACACCCGGGTTTCAATGCGAGGATTCCTCCCGGGCAACCGTGCAGACACCATCACGATCGGAACGGCGGGGCTCGCTGCTGGAACCTATCCAGTGCACATAGGCTTGGCGCCGCCGGGTAGCGAGACACCGGACATCACGCTCGCCATACGGGGGGAGGGACCATGGTACACACTTGGAAAATTGGTCGTTCGGCACTGACTCGGGCGAACCGCGCCTACTGACGTCCAGCCGCGCAATTTGCCCGATTTGGGCGAACGAGCGGAGAGCTCGGACAGGTCTGGCGATCAAGAACCCATCTCATGAGCCTTTTTTGCTGAGGCCTGGAGCCGTGGGCGCCATGTCTTGACGTGCGGTAGGATTCTACTCGTCAATTCGAGCGTGGCGGCGGCCAGCACGATTATCACAGCGGCAATGGGCTTTTTGTACTGGTGGCTTGCGCTGCATAACTCGTCTCCATTTCGTCGGCCTCACCCCGGCGGCTATCTGGCGCTTCGAAGGCCATCAGCCCATAAGAGGCAGTGACCTCTCGCACCCCCCTGACATGACCGAACAGATCGATCACCTCCAGGCCGGACCGCCGGTTGTAGGTGTGGCACCCGAGCGCTCCGGACCAAATGCGACCGACCGGAGTCTGGGCAAATTCCGACAAACCGAGCGCATCGATCCGGCAGAACGTAACCGCGCCGCCATAGCTGCGCGCGCAGTCCTGGACCGGACGTAGCGTCTGTCCGCCGTGTCGAAGGACAGCGCCCGCGGGGCGGCTGAGCGCGGCATCGATCAGGACGGGGTTTGCGGCATGGGGCGTCCAAGGCCCGGTCAAGCTCTCGGCGCGGTAGAGGCTGAGGATATCCCAGGACGTCGATTTCCACAGCCTGGGGCTGACGAAAAACCAGAAGCCGCCGTCATGACACAGGGGCGTGGTGTCGTAGCCCTCGATGCCGTCGAACAGGCAGGCCTCCCGCGTCCACTGGTACGGAAATCCGACCGCCCTGTAGAGGCTGACATTCCTGGCTGCCCCCGATTCGGGGATCATCCAGATCTGCCCGTCATGCTCGAATACAAACGGGTACGAGAGGTGGTGCGGCTCTTCCAGGACGATCCGGGGTGCGCCGGCGGTCCCGCTCCGGTCCGCTGTCACGACCGCAATGCATCCGCGATTCTTCGAGTAAAGGTACTGTTCGAGGAAGATGAAATCCTGCCCCTGGTGCCGGAACGGGAACGGGTCGGCGAGGTAGCTGCCGGTATCCCCGGTAAGCACCCTGAAGGCTGCTCCGCCTTTGTCGAGCAGGCTCGCTGATTGATCGAAGCGCCAGCCAATCCCCCACGTCTTGCCGCCTCTGGTCAAAATATCCAAGAACTTGATTGCCTTCGACGCCACCGCGCCAGTCTCCCATGCAATGGCCGAAAGCGCGCCGACCGAAGGCACAGCCATCGGTGGGCCGGTGAAACCGGACTCAGTTGAACCGGTTCCCTCGCGCAAGGCTTTTAGGATCAGCGCCACAGCGCAGGAGAGGACGCCATGAAGACTCGCTGTGAACACTTCACGGTCTGCACTGGCCGGACGCGCCATCCATGGCTGCGACGGGCGTGCCGTGTCGTGCAGGTCGACGAGAAGGTCCTGATCATTCGCCAAGGCCGCCATGACTCCGATCTCGCCCGATACGCCGTTGAAGAGCGGGGTCAGCACGCGTCGTCCCGCTGGGAGTGGGGCCTCTCCGCTCAAATCGATCACGACGTCAACTTGGTCGGCCGGACACGGTGGCAGGGATCGCAGCGCCGCCTCGACGGGGTCGGTGGAACCGTTCCCGCGAAAGCCATAGACCAGTCGTTCGAGGTCGAGCAGCAGACGACAGATCAACGGCAGCGGACGGCAACCCGCCGCGAAAGCGCAGGAGACATCGTTGCCAGGCACTTCAGCAAGCGCCTCTGCCAGCCACAGATGCCAACGCAGCAGCCGCGATCGATCGAGACACAAGCAAATGCGCATTATTGTCCTTCACGGCTTGTTTCAAAGAGGGCGCCAGTTCACAGCTTTGACGACGACCACTTCCGGTAATCCGCCTTATCAAGTCTCCGGGACTGGCCCGCGAGCCAGCGCGGCAGATAAGAAGCCACAGCGTGCGCTACATTGTGAGGATAATGCACCAGGGCCGGCAGCGGATCGTCTCGGCGCCAGTAGCCATCCACTACGATGGACAGAGGTGGAATCGGCTTCGCGCCAAAGCGGATCCGCTCGATCCATGAATCCTGCCAGACCACGCGACCGTCAACCGGACCTGCGGGCAACGGCTGTAGGTCGAGTTCGTGCCGATAGGCTGCCAGCGGGATATTGATGCCAGCTAGTGTCGCCGCCTCCTCCTGCCAGTCGGTCCGCCCGACCGTCGGCTCGATGATCAGAAAGCGACCGCTCCTGGGGTCCCGCTTGTACTCAACGCCACCGAATCCGAAGTAGTTCACCTGATCAAGAAAGTCTTTCGTGGTGCGCTCCAACTCCTCGTTTACCGCGGCCGTGCAGAACGCGGTGCTCCCGGTTCCTGGCGGCGTGCTGGCGAGCTTTTGCCCGGTGAACGCGCCGAGCGTCTCGCCGTTGCGTCCCCTGTAGAACAGGCAGAAATAGATGTTGTCGTCTGGTCCCTCGACAGTCTCCTGCACCAGAACCTCACCGGCCTGAGCCAATAGTTTCCCGGCGGCCGAGAGGGCGTCAGCGTAGCTCTGCGCTGTGATTAGGCGTGGAGCATGCCCTTCGTGGAAGTGGCGCTTGTCGGCGGGTTTTAGAATCATCGGCAGCCTGAGCGAGGTGATCTTGCGAATGTCCGCGAGGTCCCGCACGACGACGCCGTTCGGCACCGGCCAGCCATGCTCCCAGGCGCTCTCGTGGAACCTGGCTTTGTCATGCAGCATCAGAACCGTTTCGTGAGCCGGGAGGCGGAAGCGGTAAAGCCCCTCCAGTTCTGTGCGGTGTTCCGAAATCGTAAGGAGTGCCAACTCATCCGTGATGACCAGGAAGGGCTGCTCGCCGATCCGGCTCTGGAGATCGCGCAGGAAGTACATGAAGCTGTGACCATGCAGGGCGTCAGCGAGGACCGGGTGGGCGTAGCGCGACCACAGCGCCGGATTCCAGCGCTTGCGATCGACCACCCAAACGGGCATTCCGCCCTTGGCGAGGCTGCGGCACACCCCGAGCCCGTTTAGTTCCCCACCTATTACTACTGCGGGGATTCGCCAATCCGAGGAGCGGGATACTTGGCTGGGAGCGATGTCTGACAGCACGGTTCCGTACTCTAGCGACCGAAATCGGCCAACCACCACTATGCCTGATTGACGCTGGGCTGTGCGAGGTCAGAGGGGGTAATCCGTAGGGGCTCTTGCGCTCTGAGTGCTGCAAGGGTCACGTGGAAGGATCATTATCGGCTGGCAGGAGCGAGATATGCACTGCGCAGCGCGTGATTGTGTGCGCTCGTGTTCGCTCTGCTAGGAGATGGAACTGGCGGCTTGAGGCTGATGGTAGCGATCTCGCTGCGAGAGGAATGTTCCTGCTCTTCCGGACCCTAGAGAACAGGATGGCGATCAACCGCGCCAACGCAGCCCGGCGGATGTCGTCCAAGTGGGCTGAAGATCGCGGTACATCAGAGGCGAAAACCCTGCGTGAATTGAGCTTCAGCCTCTGTGCCGTCGCGGACGGACGAGGCTCTCTCGGAGCAAACCACGCGCCCCGGTGCCTCATTGATCAGGTGGTGCGCTGACTTTGCGAAGGCGGTTCTGCTACCCGCATTCGACCAATGCCACAGCCGGACTTCCCTGGGCTCTTAAGCAAGGATTGGGCGGCGCCGCCAAAGCAGGCGATCGTTGCCCCTGCCATACGATTTGGGCCAGAACTAACCCGAAGAGATAACCACAAAGAGCTAACCATCTATCGTACTCCCTAGCCATCTATAGCGCTTTCCTTACGGCGCCTCGCTCGCAATACTTGCCAGTCGAGAGGGCAACGATGTTTCGTTCTCACAATATTGCTCAACTTCATTTCATTGTGTCTCGGAGTCTGCACACATGTTGAGATCATCAGTGGATGTGGCGGTCATTGGAGCTGGCCCCTACGGCCTGTCGCTGGCCGCGCATTTGCGTGCGCGCGGTGTGGAGCACCGTATTTTCGGGGAACCCATGGGGTCATGGAAGCGCAGCATGCCTCCGGGGATGTTGCTCAAATCCTATCCTTGGGCGACGAGCCTGTCTGATCCGGAAGCTGAATTCACATTGAAGAGCTTCTGCACCGAGCGTGCGCTGCCCTATGACGACGAGTTGATGCCGCTTCCGCTCAGCCGGTTTATCGAGTACGGCGAAGCCTTTCAAAAGCATTACGTGCCCTCAGTGGAGCACAAGATCCTGATGGCGCTGGAGCCCAGCGCCGGCTGCTTCCGCGCCACTTTCGATGACGGCGAGACCGTCCATGCGCGCCGAGTGGTGGTGGCGGTCGGCTTGCATCCGTTCAAGCGCCTGCCGCACAAAGCCGCACATCTGCCGGCCGATCTATGTTCGCATAGTGGAGAATACGGCTCACTAGAGCCGCTCGACGGCAAGGAAATCATCGTGGTCGGATCCGGATCATCGGCGTCCGATCTGGCGGCGCTGCTCTATGAACGCGGGGTGTCGGTTTCGCTCCTTGTGCGCCGACCGCAGCTGGATTTCGCCGACCGGCCCCGCGTCCGAACCCTGTTCGAGCACACTGCCGCCCCGCTGAGCGGCATAGGCCACGGCTGGACGTTGGCGATCTGCGCCAAATATCCGCAATTGATCCGGCTTCTGTCGAAGGATCTGCGAGTCAGGCTCGCCAACATCAGGGCGCTGGGGCCCCTTGGCGGCGCCTTCATGAAGGACCGCGTTATCGGGAGAGTGCCTGTCTGGCTTGGCCGTACCCTTCAGAGCGTCGAGACACGCGACGGCAAGGTGCTACTCGATGTGACGGATACCAGTGGCGCGCGGCATTCGATGCGGGCCGACCACGTAATCTTCGCAACCGGATACAAGATCGATGTGGGCCGGCTCGCTTTCCTGAACCCAACGCTATTGCGCCAGATCCGGTTGGTAGAAGGCGCGCCACAGCTGTCGGCCCATTACGAGACCTCGGTGCCGGGCCTGCATTTCATCGGTCCCGCCGCTGCGAACAGCTTCGGTCCGGTGTGTCGGTTCGTCTACGGAACCTATCACCCGGCCCGCCATCTCGCCCGATACCTGTCGGCGGTCCTGGAGCGCTTACAACCCGAGCCCCAGGCCCGACCGCTCGACCGCGCGGTGCTGCCGTGAATGCCCTGACCTCCAGCATCGTCGCGCGCCTCGGCGTCGCGTTGGCGCCTGAACCAGTCGACTTTGCGCTGCGGCGGTCGCTCTCGCTGCCGCGAGACAGCTTTGTCGTCCCGAGGCTCAACGAGGCCGAGAACCTGCCTTGGCTTCTGCCGCGCATCAACGGTGTGAGCCATCTACGCGCTATCCCGGACGGCTGGCGCTTTCTCAAGACCATCCTGCGCGAGAGGCTGGGCGAACGGTACAGGCAGAATGCGAAAGCTTATGGCGCTGGATAGGCTCGATGCGAATCCTGATGGTTTCCGCTCGCTGCTACCCCTTCATGGGGGGCATCGAGACGCACATCCAGGAAGTCGGCCCCCGCCTGGTGGCGCGTGGCCACGCGGTCGACGTGCTCACCACCGATCCCTCAGGCGAATTACCGGTTGAGGAGGAAGTCCGTGGCATGCGCGTGCAGCGCGTGCCGGCCTGGCCGAGGGAGTTGGACCTCTATGTAGCGCCCGGCATCTTTACCGCCATCCGTCGCGGGGTCTGGGATCTGATCCACTTCCAGGGTTATAACACCTTCGTGGCGCCGATCGGGCTGCTCGCGGCCATCCGGGGCGATCTGCCATTCGTTCTCACTTTCCACAGCGGCGGGCACTCTTCCCGGCTGCGCAACGCCGTGCGCCGCACCCAGCACGCGTTGCTGCGACCGCTGGTGGCGCGCGCGGCTCGGCTGATTGGCGTCTCCGAATTCGAGGCCGATTTCTTCAGCGCCAGGATGGGCGTGCCGCGCGAGCGGTTTGTCGTCATCCCGAACGGCGCCGCAATGCCGGCCGCGAGCCCCGGCGTCAAGGTCGATCCACGCCTGATCGTCACGTGCGGCAGGCTGGAGCGCTATAAGGGCCATCACCGGGCGATTGCGGCCTTGCCCGAACTGATCCGCCGGACGCCAGACGCGCGACTGCACATCGTCGGAACAGGCCCGTATGAGGGAGAACTGCGGCGCCTCGTCGCGAGGCTCGGCCTCGAGCAGCGGGTCACTATTGCGGGCATTCCCGGGTCCGAGCGGCAGAAATTGGCAGACCTCTTGGCAAGCGCCGCGCTATTTGTGCTGTTCAGTGAGTACGAAGCCCATCCGGTTGCCGTGATGGAGGCCCTGTCGCTGCGCCGTCCCGTCCTCGTCAGCGACACGTCCGGTCTCAGGGAGTTGGCCGCCAACGGCCTGTGCCGGGCGATTGCGCGCAATGCCGGGCCGCAAGAACTGGCCGCAGCAATGGCCGAGGAACTGGAGGCCAATCGGCAGATCCCAGATTTAGCGCTACCGGACTGGGATGCCTGCGCGCAAGCGCTGAGCGATGTTTACCATGATGTCCTGGGCAGACGATCCACGGTCAATTCATCGCCCGACGCCGTGATGTCGTGGCCTCCTGCCACGGAGGCATGAGGCTGATGATGCCGGCTCGTTTCATTGCGCGAACTAAGATCAACCCGCTCCAGACCGCAATACGGTGGGCCTGGGCCGTTATTGGTCCCGACCTGAGCGGAGGCAGCGCCGATGCCCCGCCGCAGCAGGCGAACTCCAGATGGATTGCGGTTCTGTGTCTGACAGTCGCCACGGCTCTGCTCCTGGTGGTGGCCGGGCACGCGGCCGGGCGCCGGGGCTATGAGGTGGCGCCGCTGTTCTTCTGGTCCGGTGTCATCCTACTGGTCGTCCCGATCACCCTTCGCGTCGCTCAGCCGATGCTAGCGCGGGGAGAGCGCCTCTTCCTCCTTTTCCTGCTTGCCGAAGCCCTGTTCTACTGCAAGGTGGTCTATTCCCCGACAGGCTTCATTGCCTTCGACGAGTTCTTGCACGGGATCGCAGCCGATGATCTGATCACGGCCCGCCGGCTGTTCCTGTCCAACCCCCTTCTCCCGATCGGGCCTACCTATCCCGGCCTGGAAATCCTGGCGATGGCGATAGTCAATCTGACAGGATTGCCATTGTTTGTGGCGGGGATGCTTTTGTTAGCCATCCTCAAGGGCACATTCATCGGCGCCCTGTTCCTGTTCTTCGAAAGCATCACCGGATCGCCGCGCATCTCGGCCATCGCCTGTCTTACCTATATGGGCTGCTCGACCTTCGTCCTCTTCGAGTCGATGTTCTCGTACGAGAGCCTTGGCATCGTGCTGTGCGTGCTGGCTTTCGCGGTTGAAGCAGCGTCCAAGGATCTCGTCCGGCGACCCAGGCTGAAGGCGCTCGGGCTGATCGCCTTATTGTTGGCGAGCCTCGCGGTCACGCATCATCTCTCGGCCGGCTTCGCCGCCATCTATTTCGGAGCGCTGGCGGTACTCGAGGCTCTGCGCCGGCACGGCTCCCTGAGGACTCATGCAAGGACCGTGGTGGGCCTCACGGCGCTCCTGGCCATAGCCCTGCCACTCCTATGGGTACAGGTTCATGGCAACACTCTCACAGGTTATCTCGGCCCGTCGGTCGAAACGGGCTTCAAGACATTGATCGGAAAGATCCTGGGCGCGCCCACCCCACGGTCGGAGCACCTTGGAGCGCCGACTCAGCCCGTCGGCATGCGGCTGACCACCTTGCTCGCGATCCTGCTGTTGTCACTTGGACTGGCGACGGGTTTCTTTCGGTCGCTGGCCATGGCAGCGCCGAGTGGCGTGCAGGCAGGGTGGCGTCCAATGCAGGACATCCTCAGACGGAACTGGCGCGACAGCCGGATCGTACTCCTTACCTTGCTGGCCTTCGGATTCCCGGTCTCGGTGGCCCTCCGGCTGACCAACGCCGGATGGGAAATTGGCAACCGCATGGGAACTTTCGTGTTCATCGCTGTCGGGCTGGTCGTAGCGGTGGGGATCGTCCACTTCTGGCAAGGCCGCACGCCGCGCGGCTGGCGCCGCATCGCACCGGCCGTTGCCCTGACGGTCATCGTTCTAGGCGGCGTCACTACCTCTTCCCTTAATCCGATTCATGGGCGCTATAGGGTTGCGGCCGATCAGGAATCAATCGAACCCATGGGGATCGAAACCGCACGCTGGACCAAGGAATGGCTCGGTGCCGGCAACCGCTTCACCGCCGACCGTATCAATCGCCTGCTGCTCGCTTCCTACGGGCGGCAGGACGCCAGGATCAAGATCGCCGAAGGCATCTATAGCGCGCGCATATTTGAGGGCGAGGAACTCGGGTCCGACGAGCTTTACGCCCTGGCGAGGAGTGACATCGATTTCCTGTTGGTGGATCTGCGCCTGTCCACAGCCCCCCCGGTGCTCGGCTTCTATTTTGAGCCGTGGCAACCGCAGGCGGGAACGCCGATCTCGGGTGCAGAATTGCTCAAGTTCGATGACATCCAGGGTGTGACCCGCATCTACGACAACGGCTGGATCGTCATCTACGACATCAGGGGTTTACATGGGAATTTCTAGCAACCGGGACCTTCTGGTCTCCTGCCTGTGGGCGGGGGCGACGGTGGTGGTCGTTGCTGTCACCGACAGCTTGGTCCTCCGCACTGCGCTGGCCGCGCCCATGGTATTCCTAATCTCTGGCCACGCCATGCTGCGGGCTCTAGGCGTCAGGACCACCTCCGCGTTGGAACACCTCGTCTATTCGGTCGGAGCAAGCCTCGCTACCGGCATCGGCGGGGGCTTCGCCCTGAACGCTGCAGGTTTGCTTACGCCATTCGGTTGGGCGGTGTGGTTCTGGGCAGTGACGAGCGCCGCGGCGCTGGTGGCCGCTCGCCGCAACGCTCCCGATTTGCCAGCCTGGCCGGCCCCGGCGCCGGTCCGGCTCTGGCAGGGAGCTACAATCGTGCTAGCGGTCCTTGTGGCAACCGGAGCCTATGCGCTGGCCGTCCGGGATGAAGCGGCCTACCGCGAATTCAAATACACCGAGTTCTGGATATTGCCATCGGCCGATGGCGAATCGGGCCGGCTCACCGTCGGCGTCCGGAGCGCCGAGACCCAAACTCAGCGATTCGACCTGGAAATCATTGTCGACGGGCAACCGTTCGCCGTCTTCCGGGCGCTCACCATCGCACCGGGCGAGACTTGGACGCGGCAAATCCCGGTGCCCGCCGTGGCAGCTCGCCAGAGGGCCGAGGCCCGGCTCTATCGGCCAGTAGACAACCGACTCTATCGCAGCGTTTCGACACTGGTGCCGCCCATCTGAAACGAGGCTCGACCATGCGCATCCTGCTGCTGTCGCAGTTTTATCCTCCGGTGATCGGGGGAGAGGAGCGTCACGTCCGCAACCTCGGCGCCGCTTTGGCGCAGCGGGGCCATCATGTCAGCGTCGGGACCCTGATGCATCCAGGAGCACCCGAAACAGAGCTGGACGGAGCGGTCCGCGTGCACCGCCTGCGTGGCACGCTCCAGCGTCTATCAGGCTTCCACACCGATCCCGAGCGCCGCCATGCACCGCCCTTCCCGGATCCTGAACTGGTGCTGGCCCTGAGGCGGCTGGTCGCCCAAGAGGAGCCGGACATCGTCCATGCCCATAACTGGATCTATGCGTCCTTCCTGCCCCTCAAGGTTCTGAGCGGCGCACGTCTGGTGGTAACGCTCCACGACTACGGCCTTGTTTGCGCCAAAAAGAACTTCATGCACTTGGGTGCCAATCTCTGCAGTGGACCGACGCCGGCGAAGTGCCTGCCCTGCGCGACAAGGCATTACGGGGCCGTGAAAGCGACCGTGACCACGTTGGGCAACTGGGCGTCGAGCTTCGCCGCTCGGCGCCTGGTGGACCGCTTCATCGCCGTGAGCCACGCAGTGGCGCATCATGCGGGACTCACCCAAGACCACGCTCCCTACGAGGTCATCCCAAACTTCGTGCCCGACGATGTCGGGGTCCTTGGCCCGGAGGAGCCCTGTCTCCGGGAGCTACCCGGAGATGGATTCATCCTGTTCGTCGGCGACATGATGCGCCTTAAGGGTATCGACGTTCTCCTAAAAGCCTATGCTGGTTTGGAGCGGGCGCCGCAGTTGGTCCTGATCGGACGCCGGGTCGCCGATACACCGGCCGAGTTTCCGCCGAATGTCCGCGCCTTCAATACGTGGCCGCATTCCGCCATCATGCATGCGTGGCGGCGCTCACTGTTCGGCGTGCTGCCATCGGTCGGGCCCGAAGCCTGTGCGACCGTCATCATGGAAGCGATGGCGTCCGGCAAGGCAGTCGTCGCAACCGACGTCGGCGGTATGCCGGATCTCGTCGACCATGGTGAAACAGGGCTTCTGGTGCCGCCTAGTGACGCTTGTGCCCTCGCCCGCGCGATCGAGACACTTCTGAAAGACCGCGTCTTGCTGGCCCGCCTCGAGGCGACAAGCCTCGCCAGGATTGGACGTCTCAAGGCCGGAGCGGTCGTTACCCGGATCGAGCAGGTCTACCGGGATGTCGTGCGCTCAGCCGTCCGCAGATCCGCGGTGCCGGCGCATCAAGATTCAGGAGAGTCATCATGCCGGTAGACCTCGCCGGGACGGCGATCGTCATCGTGCGGCGGGCGCTTCATGACAGCGCCACGCTCGTCACGAATTCCGGCGCTCTGGCGATCGGAACGATAGCAACGGCCGGTCTTGGGTTTGTCTATTGGTGGCTCGCCGCCCGGCTGTTTCCGCCGGAGGTGATCGGCAATGCCGCCGCCCTGCTGTCCGTGATGGGGTTCGTCGGTCTATTGGGGGAGGCCGGGCTCGGGACCCTGCTGATAGGCGAACTCGTCCGGCACCCTGGCAGGGAGCGCGGCCTCGTGGCCGCAGCAGCGTGCGTCGGAGTAGCGGTGGCGGTCGGCTTAGGCGTGCTGTTTGTCTTGGGCGAGGCGTCCCGCAACAGCTCGACAAGGCCGATCCAGGGGTGGTTCGAGGGGGCTGCGTTCGTCCTCGGCTGCGCCCTTACCGTATTCAGCTTCGTGGGCGATCAGGCATTCCTAGGCAGCCTGCGCAGCACCGGCAGGATGATCCGGCAAGTGCTGTTCTCAACGCTCAAGCTGATGCTGATCGGCGGCGCGGCGGCCGCCGGCTACACCTCCAATGCCACGATTCTTATGACCTGGGTGGCCGGCCTGCTGGCGTCCTGGATCGGCGTCGATCTCTTGACCCGCGGCGGTGCGCGCCGCCTCGTTGGCCCCCCTGATTTCCAGCTACTTCATGCGCTCCGACGCAAGGTCTTCGACCATTACGCGCTCGATGTGACTGTGCAGGCCCCGACCGTCATCATGCCCTATCTTGTGCTGGTTTTGCTGTCTCCCTCCATCAATGCCGCCTTTGTGTCGCTGTGGATGCTGGTCTCCGTCGCCTCGTTGATGCCCGCAACCATGACCACGGTCCTGTTCCCGGTGATCAGAGCAAGCCCGAAACAATTCAGGCACAACATCATTGTATCGCTCACCACGTCATTGCTTTTCTCGCTGGTCTTCGCCGCCTTCGTCTTCACCTATTCGCAGGAGATCCTTGCGCTCTTCAATCCAGCCTATCCGAAAATCGCCAGTTCAAGCCTGCGCTTCCTAGGCTTTAGCTTGCTAGGATCAACCCTCAAATTTCATGCCTGTGCCTTGGCGCGGCTGGGTGACAGGATGCGCAAGGCATCCCGCTGGTTCGCGCTTGGCGGGCTGCTGGAGCTGTGCTTCGTGGTCATGGGCGCGAGGCTTGATGGACTTCAAGGCCTGGTCGTGGGCTGGACGCTCGCCGTCAGCATCGAGGGCGTGTGTGCAGCCGTGAGCTTGGCCCTGGCGATGAAACTGGATCGTTCCGCCGGCCCTGTGCACGAAGAGCCGACCGCCTCCCCGCTTCAGAGTTGAGGAGATACTGGCCATGGCCCAAGGTTATCGACCGCAACTGGACGGCCTGCGCGCCATCACGATCGGCCTTGTTGGCATCGAGCACTTCGGCGGGCCGTGGGTCAGAACGCATTTCCCGATCGGAGCGGGAGCGCTGGGGGTCCAATTGTTCTTCGTTCTTAGCGGCTTCCTGATCACGCGGAACTTGCTGTTCAGATTGGAGCAAGCGCCTGCAGGCGAAGTCTTCCGCCGGTTCTACATTGGCCGGGCGGTTCGGTTGATGCCGGCCTACTACGGTCGAAACGGCCGAGCTTCTGATGTCGATGCGGATCATGTCGCCCGGCTCGTCGCGCTCGTAGCGACGCACCGGCTCGTTCGCTTGCCGAGCGCAGGCGCCGCGGCGCCACGATCGGGTCGGTCACAGCCTTGCAGCAGATGCAGCATCAGTCTCGTCAACGGTGAATCACGATGACTGGCCCCCTGCCCTCGACCTCGCCGGCAGGGTGACCGTCGTTTATTGCTGCACCCTGACCTTTATAGGCTCATGGAACGCAGTTGGGTCTATCCAATCGACGGCGACATGAACTTGGCCGCTCGAGGCGACTTCACGAACGGCAATTACGACCAAACACGCGGCGATTACGGTAAGGATAAACTTCGTATAACGATCCGTCATGGCTGAGCCCCTTCCTCTCGAGTACGCGCCATCGCGTCTCGTGCGCGGAAACACCTCCGTTAATCAAAGAGAGACACCTAGAGATGTAGAATATGGCTGGACCGCTGCTACAGTTCTCATGTTGGGTTGGGCTGATTTTTGTGGGATGCCATCGATCGCACAACAGAGGGCGTTGAGTGCGCCACGGCGAGCGGTTTCGATGTCGGATATCGGCCTAAAGGTCGACGCCCCATCGAGTGCGGAAGCCGTTGGTAATTTTGCGGAGCACGGCACAGGGCGCAGAGCGCGCTCAAGGCCTTTGTCAGGGCGTCTTGCTGATCGATCGAAATCGCAATTCATCTCGGGAGGAGGCGTGAGCAAGGGAGCAAAAGGGGCGCTCTCCACCGCACGGCGCTGGGCGGCCCTATCAAGCTGTCTGCGAACGGTGATTTCGCGCTTCCCACTTCGTCCCGAACGAGTTCATCGGGCCAATCCCGCGGTGACCAATCCCTGCCGAGCATCACTTTGAACGGATTCCCTGTTCCGCCACAACGCAGCCAGTCTCCATCTGGCTGACGGTGCACGCTGCCGGCGACCTCTCTCCCGGCGACGAGGTCGGGACCGGCGAACTGGCCTGCTCTTCTGGCTCGCTCCCGTCGACGATGATGTTGACGAGATCCCCCGGCCGCAAGAGGGTCATCCCGACGGACTTGAGGCTGACGGGCCCGGCCGCCGATTGCCGCACGATTTGATAGGTTGCCTTGTTCGGGTCCTTCGCAAACTGGGCCTGCGCCACCGGCAACGTGTCAAGCACACCTTCGCTGATCTTCAACTCGCTCTCATTGGCCGCGATCTGGTTCTCGTTGGTCTCGATCTCAGTCTCCAGATCGTTCCTAATGTCGGCCCGGATCCGCAATGCCTCAGACTGCAGGGAGGCGAGACGTCGCTTGGCCGTCGCATACTGGTTTAGGGCGTCCCGCTGACGCTGCTCCGCGTCGGACAACTCGCTTTGAACTTGATCCAGCATTGTCTGACTGAGAACATCGCGATCCACGAGCGCGCGCATGGCGTCGACGCGTTTCTGGCGCAGCTTGACGAGTTCGTCGAGCGACTCCATGTGCCCATACCCGACGACGTCCTGCCTGGCCACCTCCAATTCGCTCAGGATCGCGCGCTCGCGGTCCTTGCGGGCGATGGCGGTGGCTTCGCGCCGGTCGCTCTGCTCTTGAACGAGGCTGGCAGCCTCCGTCGCGCCGACCAGTTTCAGCAACTGCGCCGGAATTTTGGGCTCCGTGCCGTCGCGTTCAGCCTTCAGCACCGCCGCCCGGGCGAACAATTTCAGCATCGCATCGATCGCCCCGCTCCGCTTCTGGGTTTCACGCACGGCTTCGATCTTCTGCCACGGCTCGGTCGCGCCGAGGTCGAGTCCGCCCGCCAGCGCCACAGCGTGCAGGACCGTCATGCCGGGGGTGTATTTGAACGATCCCGGATTCTTGACCGGTCCCAACACATAAATGGGCGAACGCTCCACAGCCAGGATGTTGATCAACCCCTTGCGACCCAGCAATCGATGGAAGGTTTGCGCCAAGTCGTCCTGTACCTGCTGCGTCGACCGATCATTGACCTGAATAGGGCCAAGCAAAGGCAAGGAAATCGTGCCGTCTTCCTGGACGATGTATTCTCCGCTTAGTTCCGGACGCTGCAGAATACCGCGCATAGCCGACGCCGAGGACGCACGCCCCCACTTATCTTCCTCGACGTCCACGCGCTCGTAGAACACAATCTTGAGATGATCGCCGACAGCGAACGGCCTTCCGTTGAGCACGTCTCGAACCGGCCTGACTGGATTGCCTCGCTCGGCACTGGAATCCCTGGTAAGCGGGGCGGTAGGAACGGAGCCTATCGCGGAGGTGGCAGCGCGGGCGCCACTTTCGACCAAGACAGGGGCTGATGCATCTGGACTGGGTGCCGCCACACGGGATGGCTCGGTCGCGGGTTGAACAGCTGGCCCCTGCCAGCTATCGATAAACGCGAATACCTTCTGTATCATTGCTGTGTAAATGGGCTTAGCTTTCTGCGCAGTGGCTGCCGTGGCGGCCTCAGCTTTCCGCGCAATGACTGTCGAGACCGCGTCAGCTTTCTGCGCAATGGCTGTCGAGACCGCGTCAGCTTTCTGCGCAATGGCTGTCGAGACCGCCTCAGCTTTCTGCGCAATGGCTGTCGAGACCGCGTCAGCTTTCTGGGCAATGGCTGCCGACATAGCTTCAGCCTGCTGCATCACGGTTGCGGAAAAAGCCTCAGTCTTCTGTGTGAAGGCTATAGAGACCGTCTGAGTGTCCCAGTTTCTGACCGATGCCCCTATCAAGACTGCGAGCCCGCAGAGACCCAAGACAAACAGGACGGCCTTCGTCGAGCTCCGTCCACCGGGTGCAGCGGACGCGGAAGGAGCGACAGATTCGGAATTAGATCTTCCATTGATGGCCATGGCGTATGGCTTTCAAGTTGGCGGCCACCGGGTCCCTGAACCGAAGGGCCGCAAGTAAGACGCCATGTTGGGCCCTGGCCGCTAGCGGCACAATGATCCCTTTAGGGGCACTCCTTTTGGATTACTGTCCCTTGTGGGCACTCGTTCGATAGACTGAAGCGGCGCTGCTGCGCATGATTGGTGGTAACGATCGAGGCAGCCAAAGTCCTGTCTCAAACAATGGCCGCTATGGCGACGCAGTTGGTGCGCGGCAGCGGCCTGTGGGAGCGTCGCCGCAACGCGACGCAGCAGTGCCGAAGACTTGGCGGAGGAATGGCGACGGTCAAAGTCCGGCCGGGCGGATCTATCAAATATCTCAAAAGCGAGGAACTGCAGGCGCACTTCTTTGAAGAATTTTGCCACATACCGATCTAGCAGTGAACGCCGTGAGGAACTTGGTCGGTCCCCAGTAGTTGTAAGAACGGGCGAGCGCCTGGGCTTCACATGCGAACGCTGTTGCAGTTCATATGTTCACATCGCGTTCCGGCCATGTCGGAAAATGGTTGGACACAAAACGATTTTTTTGGCGCTGGCGCAAAAATCTACAAACCTCACTCGGTTGTATGCCGCCAAGGCGACGACGACGACAGGATCTTCATCGTTAAATCGGGTTGGGGCCTGCTCTATCGCGATCTGCTTAACGGGCGCCGGCAGATTGTTGACACTCCTCTTCGGGGGGACATTATTGGTTTCCGTTCGGTGAAAGGCCCCCGCTATGCGTCACTCTCGTCCATAACTGACTTGGCTGTGTTTGATGTCTCCAGGAAGGAACTGACTGCGGCCCTCTCTGGGGGAGGCCGACTGGCGAGCGAGGTTGCTTACGCGCTGGCCCGTTTGAACGCTGTTTTGGCCGAGCACCTGGTGAATATCGGGCGGCGGAACGCGATGTCCCGCACAGCCCATTTCTTGCTTGAACTGGAGGAGAGGCTCTCCATCGCTGGCCTGTCTGCCCAGGGACGATACGATTGTCCTCTCACCCAGAACGAGCTGGCTGACATTCTCGGAATGACAAGTGTTCATGTCAGCCGTACGCTTCGCGAGCTTCGTAAGGCCGATCTGCTCTCCTTCAAGACCGGCCATGTCCAACTGATCGACCGCGAGAAACTGACCAAACTATCCGGCTTCGACAACGAGTACCTCAGGTTTGGTTTGTAGGTCGGGCTTGGTTCTGTGGTTCAGATGATGGCGACCCACCCCGATCTTGGGCAGCTGCGATCCGCAGGGTTACCGATCCGCCCAATCTACTAGACCTTTAGATGTTTGATCCAGGCTTTGATGGGCATCCTTGTCCTCCGAATCGAAGGATGCGCTATGGGCCAGGTTCTTCACGGGAGCGCCACGACGACAGAGGCGGTCCGTCGAGCGATACAGCATGTCATGAGAGCTTGAGGGCGCTGGCCAAGCGCTGCGGGATCAACCAGAAGACGGTCGGCAAATGGAAGAATCGGACCTCGGTCGCTGATCTGCCGACCTGCGCAAAAGAGCCGAGGTCGACGGTTCGTTTCGTCGAGGAAGAGGCAGTCATCGTAGCCTGCCGGGACTAAGCATCTAGGAGCTCCGATGGACCGGGCCTCGCCAGCTCCGCGGAGTTGGATCTCCAACAGGGCAATGGCTGTCTTGAGGCAAAATTGAGCCAAAATTAACCTATGTTTTAGCATCCGCTTATATTCGAGTCGTAAGCTGGCCCGTCTGTTCGTGTGAGAGCAGGCTCAAAACCACAAAATGGGAGCAGTCGAGCTGAAGCTTTCGCAACACGTCAAAATTCGCAGCACGGTCGACCGTCATATATGACCACCGATCGCCGCAATGGCGGTCTGGGGAAATTGTTGGGGATGAGTCATGAACGCTACGACAGGAGTGCATAGTCACATTTCAGCTAATTCGTCAGGCGCTCCGTCCTGGGAGACAGGAGCTCTTCACGAAAAGGAAGGAAAGGGCTGCCTTCTTATCCTGGACGAAAGGGCATTGGATCGCGAGTGTCTGGCATCAGCCCTTCTGGACCACGACATCGGAATGACGATAGTCGCCACTCGTTCAATCGACGAATGGCGCTTCCAGGAGCGGGCTGTCGCCCCCCTCGTGGCCATACTCTTCAATCTTGGTAGCCAGCAGGTTACCGACAATGGCGTCGCGGACGAGATCGGGCGTATTGCGTCCGAATTCAACTCGGTCCCAGTGGTTATTTTGGCCGACACCGAAGATCCTGCTCAGATATTGAAGGCCCTCGAATGCGGTGCGCGGGGCTACATTCCAAGCTCGGTCGGAATCAACGTCTGTGTAGAGGCGATCAACCTTGCAGCAGCGGGAGGCATCTTCGTCCCAGGGAGCAGCGTCCTCTCAATTCGGCATCTGATAAGTTCCGGCAGCCGCGACATACAGTCCTTAACGGACATGTTCACCCTCAGGCAGGCCGAGGTCGCCGACGCGCTCCGGCGCGGCAAAGCGAACAAGATCATAGCCTACGAACTCAACCTGCGCGAAAGCACTGTAAAGGTTCACATTCGAAACATCATGAAAAAGCTGAAGGCGACCAACCGCACGGAAGTCGCATACAAGATGAACGATCGGAAATCCGGCTGAACAGTAGCCCCGATCCTAACGCCGCCGCCCCAGCCGGGTCTCGACATGTCCTCGCGCCATCTCGACTGATTGTGGCATTCGCCGGCGGCCCTTCACTTATGTGTTGAGGTGCTGGGCGACACGCCCCAGGGCCTTTGCGCCCAAAAAGCTGGTGTAGAGCGGCTCCGTGTGCCCGGTCTGGGACGGCAGCTTCGACGATAGCCACATCGTCTTCGGCATTCCGCCGCTGACGCAAGTCGGTCCCCTTCCCGGCCACATCTGTTCCGGCTTTCTTATTGGGATAGAAGAACTCCCTCTGATGTTCTTGCCATGCCAACTTGAGCATCTGCTGTCT
This sequence comes from Mesorhizobium sp. SOD10, assembly GCA_000824805.1. Classification (GTDB taxonomy): domain Bacteria; phylum Pseudomonadota; class Alphaproteobacteria; order Rhizobiales; family Rhizobiaceae; genus Mesorhizobium. Next base: position 90,598 of record CCNA01000045.1, on the reverse strand, counting down.
CGACGAGCGGCACGAGGGCTTGAAGCCGCTTGTCATTCGCTCTTACTTTTGACCAGCCGAGCACGGCATGCCATTCGATGATTACTGCGACATTGGAGGTGCTGCTTCTTCGGGGCGCTCTCTTGAATTAAAAAGAGGTGCTTCCAATCTTTTTCCTCGTAGCCAGGCAGGTATTCGGGTGTTCGAATAGAAACGTATGCGAAGCGATCACCAGGGTCGGTTGTGTTGAAGGGAGGTCATATGGAAAGTGATGCTTTCAGGCGGCCAGCTTTCGTAGGAGAGAATGGCTGCATCCGAAAAATCGACTGCGTTATGGATGCTATCGAGTTTTCGGAAGAATGGCCGGTAGAAAAGCGTGGGCTGCTTCACGCGGCGGCCACTGAGGCGTGCTACGCGGCCTATGACGGTCGGAAGCCTCTCGAGGGTGCGTACAAGGCCTTTACGGCTTGGGCCCGCAAGATCGGCGTCTACGAGGACGTGCCCCCAGCGCGGCCGTGGATGACAGGACCAAAGATCAGCAACGCAAATCTGTCGTGAGGGGGGCAGCGATTCCAGCGTTCGACAGCCAAGCCCAGCATCTCACGCAGAGAAATCTTGCAATGCGAGCACCTGCAAGAGAGCAACAGTGATTGTGGCTTCTATCCGATATGCGGAGATGAGCTTGTGCTGTTTAGACCTGAGAGCGCGGCAATTACTGCAGCCGTGACCTCCGCGGTGCGTGCGACCCCCGCCAAGATCCGGACTAAGATATTCTCCCCGCCGGGTGACGGTTTCAATGGCCGCCATCGGGCGACGGGATGCGGCGTGCTCGCCGAGGTGGTTCGGGGAAATGCCTGGCCGCCAGCTGCCCGTCGAAAGTTGGCCAAGATTAGTGCTCCACACCGACCCGGGCCAACCTGGTTTCCCGGCATAGCAACAGAAAACGGTACTTACCCCGGCGATAGTGGAAATGCCCGCCTCTGAGTTGCAGGTAGCGATCAGGATGGTGCTCTTCGCGCCTTCGCCCACGTTCCACCATTCATTTGGATCACAATAGGTAGCACAATTTGTGACACAAAATCGCGCGCGGGCGCACTCGCGATCTAATCTTAATTCGAGGAATCAACTATTTACGCGATAAGGGGATGGTACCGTTGGCTGGGCTCGAACCAGCGACCCCCAGATCCACAATCTGGTGCTCTAACCAACTGAGCTACAACGGCACGCGTGCCTGAGCTGGATCGAGGTGAAGCGTCTTTCTCCGTGATCCGCCCTGTCGTTCGGCGATGCGTCAAATACGGGCTATCGGATTCTAATTCAAGGGCCTTGATAAGGCAAAGGACGGGTTTCCTCATCCACTTTCGTCAAGGCAAAAGAAAAGGCCGGCGGGAGGAGGTGCCGGCCTTTTCCTGTTACGAGCCAGCGGGAGGAGGTGCTGGCTGGTCACCCCGGAGACGGAGGGAGGAGGTTCCATCCCCGGGTATCTGGTTATTCAACCCTATCGCACGACTATTTGTCTGACGAAATGCGACGTTTTGATGCATCGCAGGGTTGTGCGCCGAAATCAGGCAGCCTTGGCGTCCTTCATCGCCTTTTCGAAGGCGCTCTTGACAGGCTTGGAGACGTCCTCGACCGCCTTGGTGGCGACGGTCTGGAACTCCTTGGCCTGCTCGACGGCCATCTCGACGCGCTTGCGCAGGAACGCGGTCTGCAGCTCGACGACTTCCGAAAGGGTCTTGGCGCCGACCAGGGCTTCGAGGTGCGAGAAGTTGGCCTCGGCATTGGCACGCAGCGCGGCGATGGCCTTCAGCGAAACGTCGCTGGAAACAGTCTTGGCGGTCTCGTAAGTGGACTCCAGAACCTTCTGGGTCTCCTCGGCGCCGCTCTTCAGCTTGGCATAGGCTTCCTTCGACTGCTCGACGCCCTTCTCGGCGAAGGCGCGGATCTGGTCGGTGGCCTTGGAGGCGTCGAAGCTGGGGAATTCGACGTTTTCGATGGTCTCAGCGGCGGTCTTGGCAGTGGTCTTGGACATTTTCCAACCTTTTCGGGATAGCGGCTTTGACAGAAAGCCGTCTCGTTCATGTATGATGGCAACATAAAGGATTTTTTGTGCATTGCAACATCTTTGTTGCACCGCACCATAAAAATCTTCCCGCACGTCAGCCGCAAGGGTCGTTAACCAAGAGCCCAGAGATTTCGACCGATGCAAGCCTAGGCTTGTGGACCTCCGGGCCGCGGGCTTTTATTAACAAAGCGTTAACTGAAAATGCCGCTCGGAGGGTCGGCCAGCGCATGCCGCCTGAAAACTATTCCTTCCTCGATGTCGCCGTGCTCGATGCGGTGCGTCAGCGCTTTGCCGCGGGCGACGCGTTGGCCATTCTGTCGGCCGACCTCGAACAGGTGATCTGGGCGAACGGTCCGGGGGCGTCGGTGTTTGGTTATCCGGATATCGAAGCCGTCATCGGCGCCTCGGCGCAGCTGCCGCCGATCGCCCGGCGGCAGATCATGGCGACCAGCGGTTTTCCGGATATCGGCAGTGACCGCGCCATCACGGTGAGGCTGGCCACCGGCATGGTGAGCCGCGCCGTCGGCTTCCTGGCCAGCGCCGTGACGATGCCGGATGGGGAGAAGGCAATCCTGCTGGCGGTGCCGGCGGCGCAGACCAATTCGCGCAGCGCCGGCGAGATCGCCAGCTGCGCCATAGGCGGTTTCACCGAACCCGCTCATTTCATCGCCTTCGTCGACGCGCATGGCGACGTCGAGGCAGCGTCGGACGGCTTCGCGGCGCTCGGCATCGAGCCGCGAACCCTGGCTGCCCTGGTTGCGGATGTGGCAAGCAGCGGCGACCGCGTCGTCAAGCGCCTCGTGCCTGGCGCCGCTACCTCCTACCCGGCCGGTTTTGCGCGGCTTACCGACACGCGCCATCTGCTGGTCGTGATCGACGAGGGCCAGCTCGACGGTGCGGACAGCGACCAACAAGATCGATCGACCGCCGACCAAGGCGATCAGACCAGCGATCGACGGGTTGCGGCGCCGGAGACCGTTAGCGCTGCGCCGCCAGGTGAAAGCCCGGCAGTCGAGCCCGAGTCCGCCCCGGACAAGCCGGTGCCGGCCGCGGCGGCTGGCGAAGAGGCCGAGCCGGCCCCAGACGATGCCGAGGGCAATGCACGACCCGGCACCGACAGCCTGACCTTGGCCGGTCAGCAGCCCACAGCCGACCATCAGGCCGACGCCGCCGGCTCCAGCCAACGGGCCGCCGATGCCGGCACCGGCCAGCACGACCATTGGTACTTCAATGCCGGCAACGAGGATGCCGGGCATGCTCGACCGGCGACGCCGGCGAAGGACGCGCCGGAAGGGACCGCTACGACCGAAGCCCAAGAGCGGGATGCCGGCGAAACCGCCGCATCAGCCCGGCCGGCCCCGCCCCGCGACATCGACCGCTCCGCGCCGCCGCTGCGCTTCGTCTGGCGTACCGACGCCGAAGGCAGGTTCAGCGCGCTGTCGCCTGAATTCGCCAACATCGTCGGCCAGCCTGCCGCCGATGTGATTGGCCGCCGCTTCAGGGATGTCGCCGCCACTTTCGGCCTCGACGCCTCGGGCGAGATCGCCGGCCTGCTCGACCGGCGCGATACCTGGTCCGGGCGCTCGGTGCTGTGGCCGGTGGCGGGAACCGGTCTGAAGATCCCCGTCGATCTGGCGGCGCTGCCCGTCTATGGGCGCAGCCGCGCTTTCGAAGGTTTTCGCGGTTTCGGCGTTGCGCGCGCGGCTGACGCCGTGGTCGATCCCGAAGCGCTCGGCATGGTTCTGGTGCCGAATGCCGCACCGACCGAGGCCACCTCCTCCGGCGGGACCGGACCGTCGGTCGAGCCGCCGGCGGCGGAGCAGACGCCGCCGGAACAGCCAAAGCCCGAGGACCCATTCCGGGGCGAAGTGCCGGCGCTGACCATCGTGCCCAAGCCGGAGCGTCGCTTCGCCGACAAGGTGATAAGGCTGGCCGAGCATCGCCAGCCGGCCAACGACAAGCAGCCGGGAACCGACACGCCGTCAAATCTGCGGAGCCTGTCGGTCCTCGAGCGCAGCGCCTTCCGCGAGATTGGCGAGCGGTTGCGCAAGGACAGCGCCGCGCCTGCCGAGGAACGTGCCGCCGAAGCCGACAAGCAGCCCGATGCGACCGCCGGCGGCGAGGATGCGGCGACGGTAAAACAACCGACAAGCGCATCGAGGGCCGACGCAAACCAGCCGCTTCCGCCTGACGCTGTCGAGCACGACGATTCCACGCGGGAAGCGAGCCCGGCATCCGCACCGGAAGCCTCGGAAGCCGATGACGCAAAGGCCGATGCGGTGACCGCTGAGGCGCAGACCGAGGCGGAAGATCAGGAAGACCTGGCGCGGCTCGACGGTATCGATGACACCGCCGAGACGGAGGCCGCTAGCCAGACCGGGACCTCGGCCGTTTCCGGCTCGCTGCTCAACTATGCCGATGGCGAGAAATCCGCCGACGAAACTGGGGGCGCGCCGGTTTCGCAGCCCGAGCAGGCAGAGGATGCCCGGCAGGCTGCCGAATATGCTGCCGCGGAACCGCGGCAGCCGGCCGAAGAGCCTGCGGCGCAGCAGGTGGCTGCCGGGCGGCCTGGCCTCGATGCGGCGGCCGACGACGACAGCATGACCGCCGACGATTTCCGCGATGCGCAGGACAATGGGGATTGGGCAGGCTCCGACGCGGATGCCGCCAGGGCGGAAGAACAGCCGGAAGAGGCGCGGCCGCGCCTCGACGTGCCGCCGCTGAAACTTTCGGGTTTTGTCCCGTCCGCGTTTTCGACCGGAGAAGAGGCCAAGGCGCCCGATACATCCATCCTCGCCAGGCTGCCGGTGCCGCTGCTCATCCATTCGGGCGACGTGCTGCACTATGCCAATGACGCGTTCCTCGAACTGACGGGCTACGACGCGCTGGACGACCTCGCGGATGCGGGGGGCCTTGGCGCGCTCTTCGCCGATCCCTATGCCGAAGACACCGCGACGGACGAAAGCGACCACTCGCTGAAGCTCAAGACCCGCCAGGGCCAGGAATTCCCGATCGAGGCGCTGCTGCGCTCGGTGCCGTGGCGCGGCGGCAAGGCGCTGATGCTGGTGGTGCGGCGATCCGGCGAGGAAGACGCGGCGCATTTCACCGCCGCCAATGACGAACCGGCGCTGCAGCCGGACGTGCCGGAGCTGAAGTCGCGCATCGCCGAGATGCGCACCATCATCGACACCGCCACCGACGGCGTCGTGCTGATCGGCCGCGACGGCAATATCCGCTCGATCAGCCGGCCGGCGGAAGCGCTGTTCGGTTTCGACAGCGACGAGGTCGCGGGCAAGCCGTTCGCCTCGCTGTTTGCCATCGAAAGCCAGCGTGCGGCGCGCGACTATCTCGCCGGCCTTTCGGAGCCGGGCGTTGCGAGCGTGTTGAATGACGGCCGCGAGGTCATCGGCCGCGAGGCGCAGGGGCGTTTCATTCCGCTGTTCATGACCATCGGCAGGCTGCCCAACGACAGCGGCTTCTGCGCCGTGGTGCGCGACATCACGCAATGGAAGCGGGCGGAGGAAGACCTGACGCAAGCCCGCGCGGTAGCCGAGCGCGCCTCCTCGCAGAAGACGGATTTCCTGGCCCGCATCAGCCACGAGATCCGCACCCCGCTCAACGCGATCATCGGTTTTTCCGAGCTGATGGTGGACGAGAAATTCGGCCCGATCACCAACGACCGCTATCGCGACTATCTGCGCGACATCAACCGGTCGGGCAACCATGTGCTCGACCTGGTTAACGACCTGCTCGACATCTCGAAGATCGAGGCCGGCCAGCAGGAGATGGATTACGAGGCGGTGTCGCTCAACGACACGCTCGCCGAGACAGTGGCGATGATGCAGCCGCAGGCCAACCGCGAACGCGTCATCATCCGCTCCAGCTTCGCTTCGCGACTGCCGGAGGTGGTGGCGGACCTGAGAAGCGTGCGCCAGATCGCCCTCAACATCTTGTCCAACGCCATCCGCTACACCCAGGCCGGCGGCCAGGTGATCGTCTCGACCGCTTACGAGGCCTCGGGCGATGTCGTCATGCGTGTGCGTGACACCGGCATCGGCATGACCCAGGCCGAGATCGAGCAGGCGCTGAAGCCGTTCAAGCAGATCAATGCGCTGAAGCGCGGACGCGGCGACGGCACGGGCCTCGGCCTGCCCCTCACCAAGGCCATGGTGGAGGCGAACCGCGCCCGTTTCGCCATCACCTCGACGCCTGGCGAAGGAACCCTGGTCGAGGTCGCCTTCCCTTCGACGCGCGTGCTTGCGGAATAGCCTGCCGGAAGGCCACCGCCAAAGAAAAAGGCGTCCTGGAGGACGCCTTGAGAAATGGGATGCTGTCACAACGGGGGCTTGAGCTGAACCTCAGGGGCGAGGAACGGGATTTCTCCCTCAAGTTACACGCGACTATCGGGGTCGTCCCTTAACAAGTCCTTACCGGCAGCCAAAAAAATTTACGAATGTGTACCACCCATGAAATCTAGGTAAATTCGGTGGACATATTTTGTTAACCGTTAGCTCGCGAGCTGCGGCAGGTCGCGGAACAGCTCCAACGCCTCGGGATTGGCGAGCGCTTCCTTGTTCTTCACCGTGCGGCCGTGGACCACGTCGCGGACCGCGAGCTCGGTGATCTTGCCCGACTTGGTGCGCGGGATGTCGGTGACGGCGACGATCCTGGCCGGCACGTGGCGCGGGCTGGCGCCGGTGCGGATCCTGGCGCGGATGCGCTTTTCCAGATCCTCGTCCAGCGTCACGCCCGCGGCCAGCCGCACGAACAGTACGACGCGGACATCATTGTCGAAATCCTGGCCGATGCAGAGCGCCTCGAGGACTTCCGGCATCTGCTCGACCTGGTTGTAGATCTCGGCCGTGCCGATCCTCACCCCGCCCGGATTGAGCGTGGCGTCCGAACGGCCATGGATGATCATGCCGCCATGGGCCGTCCATTCGGCGAAGTCGCCATGGCACCAGACATTGTCGAAACGCTCGAAATAGGCGGCGTGATACTTCTTGCCTTCGGGATCGTTCCAGAAACCGATCGGCATCGACGGGAAGGCCTTGGTGCAGACAAGCTCGCCCTTCTCCTGCCGGACAGGCTTGCCGTCGTCGTCCCAGACGTCGACCGCTAGACCAAGGCCGGGGCCCTGGATCTCGCCCGTCCAGACCGGTTCGGTCGGCACGCCGAGCACGAAACAGGAGACGATGTCGGTGCCGCCCGAGATCGAGGCCAGATGCACGTCCTTCTTGATGCCGTCATAGACGAAGCGGAAATCCTCCGGCGACAGCGGCGAGCCGGTGGAGGAGATGGTGCGCACGCTCGACAGATCATGGCTCGCGATCGGCTTCAGACCGGCCTTGCGAACCGAATCGATGAACTTGGCCGAGGTGCCGAAATAGGTCATCTTCTCGGCATCGGCGAAATCGAACAGCACATTGCCGTCGGGGTAGAAGGGCGAGCCGTCATAAAGCAGCAGCGTCGCGCCCGAAGCGAGGCCCGAGACCAGCCAGTTCCACATCATCCAGCCGCAGGTGGTGAAATAGAACAGGCGATCGCCCTCGAGCAGGCCGGCATGCAGCCGATGCTCCTTGACGTGCTGGATCAGTGTGCCGCCTGCCGAATGAACGATGCATTTCGGAATGCCGGTCGTGCCCGAGGAAAACAGGATGTAGAGCGGATGGGCGAAGGGCAGCCGCTCGAAGCTGAGGGTCTTCACCGCAAAGGGCGAGAGCGCATCTTCGAGCGCGGTCGCCTTGTCGACGGTGGCGGCCACGTCCTGAGAGGTGCCGAGATAGTCGACGATCAGCACCTTGCGCAGCGCGGCAAGCTTCGTCGCGACCGCGCGGACCTTGTCGGCCACCTCGATCGCCTTGCCGTTGTACCAATAGCCGTCGGGCGCGATGAAGACGACCGGCTCGATCTGGCCGAAGCGGTCGAGCACGCCCTGCTCGCCGAAATCGGGAGAGCATGACGACCAGACCGCGCCGATCGAGCTTGCCGCCAGCATCGCGGCGATGGTCTCGGGCATGTTCGGCATCATGGCGGCGATGCGGTCGCCCGCCTTGACGCCGAGCGACAGGAAGAGCTGCTGCAGCCGCGAGGTCAGCGCATGGAGCTCGTTCCAGGAGAGCCGGCGCTCGACCTTGTCCTCGCCACGGAAGACGATGGCCTCGCCGCCGCCGGCCTTCTGCAAAAGGTTCTCGGCGAAATTGAGCCTGGCGTCGGGGAAGAAGCTGGCGCCGGGCATCCGCTCGCCGTCGATAAGGTGGCGCTCGCCCTTGTCGCCGACAACCCCGCAGAAATCCCAGACCAAGCTCCAGAAGGCTTCGCGGTTGTCGATCGACCAGCGATGGAGTTCGGCATAGCCGGAGAAGGAAAGCGCAGCCTTTGCTTCCGCGGCCTTCATGAACGCGGTTAGAGGCGCTGCGTCGATGCGCTCCTGCGTCGGGGTCCACAAGGGTGTGTCGGCGGCCATGATCGCTCCTCCCAAAGCGCTTCGCGTTCGAGCCAGTTAAGCTCATCGTCGCATATGCCATCGTCCCAGAAACGGCGCGCGATTGCGGATCGGGATCGTGCAGCCCGCTTATGCATATTGCAGCGCAGCAGAGCAAGATTTTGTTCGGGCGACCCATGGTCGCCGCTGCGCAAATGCCATCGCAAGGCCATAAAGACTTGAAAAGCGTCGGCGCTCGGTTACACCCGTCGGGGGATTTATTGGCAACGAAAGCATACGGGGCGAAATGCGATCATCTCTGATCCGGCGCGGGGTGTGGGCGATCGGCGTTGCCGTGCTCGTCATCGCGCTCGCGGTCGCTGCGCTACCGCTGATTGCCTCGACCCGCATCGTGCGCGACCGCATCGCCTGGGAGTTGAGCGCCTGGAGCGGCTTCAGGGTCACAATCGACGGCTCGCCGCGCATTGAAGTGTGGCCAAAGTTCCGGGCCATCCTCAGCGACGTAACGCTGTCGCAATGGACCGAGACCGAAACGCCGCCGGTGGTCGAGGCAGACCGCGTCGAAGTCGATCTCTCAGCCATGGCCGCCCTGCAGGGCGACGTCGCCTTCTCGACCGCAAGGCTGGTGCGCCCGACGATCAGGGTTCAGCGCACGGCGAGCGGCTTCTATCTGCCGCCGCTTCCGACCGGCGGGCGCATCACGCGCTCGATCGATACCGCGCGTGGCGTGGTCAGCGCCAACCCGCAGAAGCCGGATCTCGGCAGATTGCCTTCCGATCCGTTTGGCACCGTCGAATTCCGCGATGGCCGCGTGGTGACTTCGATCGACGGCAAGGACACTGAAATCCTGAGCAGCCTGAATGGCCAGGTCAACTGGGAAGCGATGAACAGCGATGCGTCGCTGACCGCGACCGGAATCTGGCGCGGCGAGAGCGTGCAGCTCGATTTCTCCTCCGCGAAACCGCTGGTGCTGTTTGCCGGTGGGGCAGCTCCCGTCACCCTTTCCTTCAAGGCGGCGCCCGCGACATTCTCCTTCGACGGAACGGCCTCGATGTCGGACAATGGCTATCTGGACGGCCAGGCGAAGTTTGCCGCGCCGTCGCTGCGGCGCGTGCTGGAGTGGTCGCAGGCCGGCATCGCACCGGGCGCTGCGATCGGCGCCGTCTCGGTCAGCAGCAAGGTGAACGCTTCGGCGGGGCGCGCGAAGTTCGAGAACACCACGGTCACGCTCAACAACAATCCGGGCATGGGAGCGCTGGATTTCTCCTTCGCCGAAGGGCGCCCGGTGATTGCCGGCACGCTCGCCTTCGATACGCTGGATCTGAGATCCTTCCTGTCGGCTTTCACACCTGTCGCGCCCACCGGCGAGGCCGGCCTCGGCGACATCGACACCAGCTTCGCCGACCGCATCAACCTCGACCTCAGGCTCTCGGCGGCGCATGCCAACGCGGGACCGGTGCAGCTTGCCGACGTCGCCGCGACCGCGCAGGTCAAGAACGGCCTTGCCGTCTTCGACATATCCGACGCGTCGGCCTTCAACGGCAACATCCAGAGCAGCCTGCGCTTCGACCGTAAGCCGGAAGGCACGCAGGTCGAGATGCGGCTCCTGGCTTCGGATGTCGATACGGGTGCCTTTGCCACGGCGGCGGGAATGACGCGGCTGGTGCCGGCCGGCACCGGCACGGTATCGGTCATCCTCAAGGGGCCGGGCAAGGCCTGGAATTCCATCTTCGAGAATGCCGACGGGTCGTTCTCGGCGACGTTCGGGCCGGGCACGCTCAACGGGCTCGATCTGCCGGCCTTCCTCAAGCGCAACCAGCAAGGCGGTTTCTTCGCGCTCAACGACGTCGCCAACGGTTCGCTGCCGATCGACGGTGCCGAGATCAAGGCAAGCATTTCGAAGGGCGTGGCGCGCCTGGACAAGGCTGAGATCAATGCCCAGAAATACAAGATCTGGCTGTCCGGCATTGCCTCCTATGTCGGACGCGGGCTGGCGCTCTCGGGCGGCGTGGTGCCCAACGGACAGCCGGCGCAGCAGCCCCAGCAGACCAACGGTCAGGCGGCCAGCCCGCCTCCCCCGCCGCCGAACCAGTCGCTGTTCTTCGTCGGCGGCAACTGGAGCGCGCCGTTCATCTCGCCGATCGCTCCCGGCGTTTCAGGCCAGTAAAGCGGGGCGCAAAGCGTCCCCGCCCCGCTCATCTCTCAACCGCGCTGCGCGGCCTGCTCGTCGAGCTGGCGTTGGATCTCGCGGCGCTTGTTGGCGATCGAGGCGATGATGACGCCGATCGCCACCACCGCGATCAGGATCGTGCAGGCGGCGTTGATTTCAGGGGTCACGCCGAGGCGCACCTGACTGTAGATCTTCATCGGCAGCGTGGTCGCGCCGGGACCCGAGGTGAAGCTCGCGATGACCAAATCGTCCAGCGAGAGCGTGAAAGCCAGCATCCAGCCGGAGATGATCGCCGGCAGGATGACCGGCAAGGTGATCTGGAAGAAAGTCTTCACCGGCGGCGCGCCGAGATCCATCGCCGCCTCCTCCAGCGAGCGGTCGAAGGAGACCAGCCGCGACTGCACGACGACTGCGACGAAGCACATGGTGAAGGTGATATGGGCGAGCGCCACCGTGAAGAAGCCGCGGTCGAGTCCGACGGCGACGAAGAGCAAAAGCAGCGAGAGGCCGGTGATGACTTCCGGCATGACCAGCGGCGCGAACACCATGCCCGAGAAAAGCACCCGTCCCCTGAAGCGTGTGTAGCGGGTCAGCGTGATGGCGGCGAGCGTGCCGAGCACGGTCGCGACCGTTGCCGAGATGACGCCGACGCGCGCCGTCACCCAGGTGGCATCCATCAGGCCCTGGTTGTGGAACAGCGACACGTACCATTTGGTCGAGAAGCCGCCCCAGACGGTGACGAGCTTGGATTCGTTGAAGGAAAAGACGATCAGAAGCACGATCGGCAAATAGAGAAAGGCAAAGCCCAGCACGATCGAGGTGATGTTGAAGCGGCTCCAGGTCGAGTTCATCTGCCCTGCTCCTGTGCCTTTGCCTGCGCCTGCTGGAAGAACATGATCGGTATTGTCAGCACCAGGAGCAGGATGACGGCCACCGCCGACGACACCGGCCAATCGCGGTTTGAGAAGAACTCGTTCCAGAGCGTCTTGCCGATCATCAGCGTCTGCGAGCCGCCGAGAAGGTCGGGAATGACAAACTCGCCCACGGCCGGAATGAACACCAACAGGCAGCCGGCGACGACGCCGGGCAGCGACAGCGGGAAGGTGATCTTCCAGAAGGCGCCGGTCGGCGGGCAGCCGAGGTCCTGCGCGGCTTCGATCAGCGAATAATCCATCTTCTCCAGCGAGGAATAGAGCGGCAGCACCATGAAGGGCAGGTAGGAATAGACGATGCCGATGAAGATCGCGGTGTAGGTGTTGAGGATGACCAGCGGCTGGCTGATCAGGCCCGTGGCGAGCAGGACCTGATTGAGCAGGCCCTCGGGCTTCAGAATGCCGATCCAGGCATAGACGCGGATCAGGAACGAGGTCCAGAAGGGCAGGATCACCAGCATCAGCAAGGTCGGGCGGATCGTGGCCGGCGCGCGGGCCATGCCATAGGCGATCGGATAACCGACGATCAGCGTGAGTATCGTCGATATCGCCGCGATGATCAGGCTCGTCACATAGGCGTTGAAGTAGAGCGCATCCTGGGTGAGCCAGGTGTAGTTGTCGAAGTTGAGCTCGCGGAAGCCGGCGAGGAATCCCGCAACGCCGTCCTTGAAGTCGAGCACCGGCGTATAGGGCGGCATCGAGATCGCCGTCTGCGACAGCGAAATCTTGAACACGATGATGAAGGGAATGAGGAAGAAGAACAGCAGCCAGAGATAGGGGATGATGATGACGAGGCGGTTGACGAAGCCCTTCACCAGCCTCGCCGGCAGTGTCGCGGTTTCAGTCGATGGGGCGGCGGTCGCTGCGATATCGGTCATCTCAGCCTACCTTGTCAGCACGACGCCGGCATCGGGCCGGAAGGAGACCCAGGCGCGGTCGTTCCAGGTGAGCGGATCCTCGGTAATGCGCGAGGCGTTCAGCGCGCTCGCCCGCACGATCTGCCCGTCATCAAGCCTGATATGATAGACGGTCATGTCGCCGAGATAGGCGACGTCGTAGACCTCGCCTTCGAGCGCATTGACGGCATCGGCCGGCTTTTTCGAGGAGACCTTGATCTTCTCCGGCCGGATCGCGAAGACTATATCGGAGCCGGCGGTGGCATTGCCGCCATTGTCGACGACGATCTCGGCGCCGGTCGCGCCGGTGATGCGGGTCGTGCTTGCCGTGCGCTCGGCGACCTTTCCCTCGAACATGTTCACATTGCCGACAAAATGCGCCACGAAGCGCGAGGTCGGCGCCTCGTAAATCTCGGCAGGCGTCGCGACCTGCATCACCTCGCCCTTGTCCATGATGGCGATGCGGTCGGCCATGGTCATGGCCTCTTCCTGGTCATGCGTGACGACGACGAAGGTGAGGCCGAGTTCCTGCTGCAGGTCCATCAGCTCGAACTGGGTTTCCTCGCGCAGCTTCTTGTCCAAAGCACCGAGCGGTTCGTCGAGCAGCAGGACCTTCGGCCGCTTGGCGACCGAGCGGGCCAGCGCCACGCGCTGGCGCTGACCGCCGGAGAGCTGGTGCGGCTTGCGCTTGGCGAATTGCTCGAGCTTGACAAGCTTCAGCATCTCGGCGACGCGCTTTTCGATATCCGGCGCGGGCATGCCTTCCTGCTTGAGACCGAAGGCGATGTTCTTTTCCACCGTCATATGCGGGAACAGCGCGTAGGACTGGAACATCATGTTGACCGGCCGCTTGTAGGGCGGGATGCCGCGCAGATCCTGCCCGTCCAGCAGGATGCGGCCCGCCGTCGGCTCCTCGAAGCCGGCGAGCATCCTGAGCAGCGTCGACTTTCCGCAACCGGAAGCGCCGAGCAGGGCGAAGAATTCACGCTCGAAGATGGTCAGCGACAGATGGTTGACGGCGGTGAAGTCGCCGAACTTCTTGGTGACCTTGTCGAACTGGATATAAGGCTTGGCATTCGGGTCGTTCCATGGCGCGAAATCCCTGCGGATGGTGCCAAGCGATTTCATAATCCCCACTCCGTTACTTTTTTAAATTCCCCAAAAAGAAAGCGACCCCGGCAGTTGGCTGCCGGGGCCGTCTCTCAATACTTATTGGCCGGTGACGATCTTGGTCCAGGTGCGCGTGATGATGCGCTGTGTCTTGGGATCGTATGGCGCAACCGTATACAGCTTCTTCGTCGTCTCTTCGTCCGGATAGACCGAAGGATCTTCCAGGATCGCCTTGTCGACGAACTGCTGCGAGGCCTTGTTGCCGTTCGCATAGAGCACATAGTTCGTCGATTTGGCGATGACTTCAGGCGTCATCATGTAGTTGATGAATTCGAGCGCGTCGGCGACGTGCGGCGCGTCAGCGGGGATGGCCATCTGATCGAACCACATCTGGGCACCTTCCTTCGGCACCGAATAGCCGATCTCGACGCCCTGCTTGGCTTCCTCGGCGCGGTTGCGCGCCTGGAAGACGTCGCCCGACCAGCCAATCGCCAGGCAGATGTCGCCATTGGCCAAGGCGTTGATGTATTCGGACGAGTGGAACTTGCGGATATATGGCCGCACCTTCAGCAATGCCTCCTCGGCCTTGGAAATGTCATCGGGCGAGGTGCTGTTGGGATCGAGGCCAAGATATTTCAGCGCCGCCGGAATGATGTCGGCGGGAGAGTCCAGCACATAGACGCCGCAATCCTTCAGCTTGGCCAGCTTGTCCGGATTGAAGAAGACGTCCCAGCTGTCGATCTTGTCGGTGCCAAGCGCGGCTTGCACCTTCTTGACATTATAGCCGAGGCCGACCGTGCCCCACATGTAGTTGACCGAATATTCGTTGCCCGGATCATACTTGGCGGTGCGCTCGGAAATGACGTCCCACATGTTGGAGAGGTTCGGCAGCTTCGACTTGTCAAGCTTCTGGAACACGCCGGCCTGGATCTGGCGCGCCAGGAAGTTGGCGCTCGGCACGACGACGTCATAACCGCTGCCGCCGGCGAGCAGTTTCGTCTCCAGGATCTCGTTGGAATCAAAGGTGTCGTAGACGACCTTGATGCCGGTCTTCTTGGTGAAGTCGTCGATGATCGAGCTGTCGATATAGTCCGACCAGTTGTAGACGTTGACGACGCGGTCCTCGGCGTGGCCGCTTAGTGTGAAAAGCGTCAGAAATGCCGACGTCGCCGAAAGCAAAAGCGCTTTGCGGATCATGGTGTTCTCCTTTGGTGAGTGTTCCCTCGCCGGCTCGTCGCGAAATGGCGGGGCGGCGTTGGTTTCAGACTATTGAGCTTTCCGGAGAGCGACAAGCGTGAACTGCCTACGCCAGGCTCTCTCATGGCATCAGGATTCGAGGCGTCCCGGCCTCCCCGGCGAGGCGCCCGGGCGGCATCAACGGCATGCACCGTGGTGTATTGAAAGCTATGGTGATGCTGTCCGGCCCCGAGCAGGCCGGCGGAGACACTTGGCAAGATACGCCTGTCTTGTTGTTGCCGTAATCGCAGCCTGCCCGCCCGGCGACTGGGTTGTCAATGGGGAAGACTGCCCGATCTTCAATTGGGCGACGGCAGGCCGGTGACGCCGGGACGCGCCGGCCGCGCCTGGCGCTTGAACTCCAGGCCGATATGGACGAGCAGCGCCGTGACCACGACCGCACCGCCCATGATGGTGCGCACCGACGGCACTTCGGAATGGACGAGCCAGACCCAGATCGGCCCAAGGATCGGCTCGAAGGTGCCGAGCAGCGCCGCCATCGCCGCCGGCACCAGCCGCGCGCCCATGGCAAAAAAGGCGAGGCCAATGCCGAGATTGACGACGCCGAAGGCGAAGAGGAAGCCCATGTCGCGCCGGGAGACCGCGAACTCAGATGCCTGGGAAGCGGCGAAAGCACCGGCGAGCAGCGCCGCAAGGCAATTGGCCGGCACCATGCGCACATGGGCAAAGCGCCGGGTGATCACGGTCGCGACCGAAAACATCACCGCGATCAGCAGTGCCAGGCCGTCGCCGATCGGCGAGACGGCGCCGCCCAGGGATTCGGAGACCATGATGGCGACGCCGGCGATGACGGCGGCAATCGCAATCCAGGTCGCCGGACCGACCCGTTCGCGAAACAGGAGCCAGGCAAGGAGAGCCGCCAGGAGTGGCACGCCGGCCTGCATCAGGAGGATGTTGGCGACCGTCGTGTAGCCTAGCGCCACCACGAAGCTGGTCGAGGCGGTGGCGAAGCAGAAGGCGACGCCAAGGCCAGGCAGGCCCATGTGTCGAAAGAGCTTCAGAGTGCCGCGCCAACCGTCGCGCCAAAGCATGAATGCGATGAGAAAGGCCACGGCCCAGAGCGACCGCCAGAACACCACGGTCCAGCTGTCGCCGATATGGATGAAACGGGCGATGGTGCCGCCGAAACTCCACATCAGCGCCGACAGGAAGACCAGGAGCATGCCGATCCGCTCCTCGCGCGGCGAGACGGCGGAGGACGGGGCAACGGAGGACGGGGCGGTATCGGACATGGCAGATGACTGTCAGCGAGTTGCGTTCGACACAATGCAACAGAGACGCGAAGAACTGCGTCTCAATCGCGTAGCGCAAAGGCGCAAAACCGGCGTGATCCAGCATTCGGCGAAGCTTGGGGCACTTCGGCCGAGCTTATCCTTGGAAATCGAAGGCGCTGAGGCCCGTCACCATCTCGTCGAGGCCGAGCGGGCGCGTCACCGGCGGCTCGGCGCGCGCAAGGCAGCCGACGCGCTCGCAGAGCCTGCAGGCGGGGCCTACCGGCGTGCCGAAGCCTTGCCCGGGCTTACCGGTGGCTCCGACCGGCAGCGCCGCGCCATAGACGATCTCGTCCCGGAAGCCGATATCGCAGCCGAGCAGGAGCGCGGTGCGACGCGGCCGTTCGGAGAAGGCCCCTTGCGGACCTTCCAGCGTGCGCGCGATGCAAAGGAACTCGGCGCCATCGGGCATTTCCACCGCCTCGACCAGGATCTGGCCCGGCTGGGAGAAGGCCGCATGGATGGGAAGCTTGGGGCAGCCGCCACCGAAGCGGCTTTGCGGATAACCCTGGCTGCCGGCTTTGCGGAAGCGGTTGCCGGCGTTGTCGACTTCCAACATGAAGAACGGCACGCCTGCTGCACCCTGCCGCTGCAGCATGGTCAACCGGTTAGCCGCCTGCTCGAAAGAGACGCCGAAGCGCGAACGCAAGACGTCGATGTCGTAGCGGGCGCGAACGGCTGCGGCGTGAAAGGCCTGATAGGGCATCATCAGCGCGTGGGCGGCGTAACGGCCGAGCTCGAAGCGAGCGAGCCGGCGCGCCTCGTCGGTGCCGAGCTTCAGCGCCTGGACCTCGGCCGCGATGGCCACCGACATGCGCATGAGGCTCGCCTCCATGGCGACTTCGCGCAGCTGGTCGAAAGGCGACAGCCGCTCGGACAGGAACAGACGCTGCGAATGACGATCATAACGGCGGCGCCAGTTGGGCATGGTGGCGACCGGCAGCACCTTGACGACGATGCCGTGCTCACGCCTCAGCCAGGCCTTCAGCGCGCCGGACAGATCGTCGCCGGGCTCGAGGACCGATGTGAAAGCCTCCGCCTCTTCTTCCAGCGAGGCGAAGTGGTTCGGCCGGCGCTCGAACACTTCATGGACTTCATCGGCGGGCAGGCGTGCGCCCGACAGAGCGGTTACCCTGCCCTCCTTGGCCAGGAGCTGGTTGAGATCGGACAGGCGCTCGGCCTGCTCGCGATAGGCGCGAAAGAGTTTCACCATCGCCGCCGAAGCATTCGGCGCCGTCTCGGCGAGGTCGATCAGCTCCTGATCGCCGGGCAGCTCGCCGGCAAGAAGCGGATCGCTGAACGCTTCGCGCAATGCCGCGATCGAGCCTTTTGTCTCTCCCTGAAGTTCGTGCGGATCGACCTTGTAGACAGAGGCAAGCTTGAGAATGAGCTGCACCGTCAGCGGCCGCTGGTTGCGCTCGATCAGGTTGAGATAGGAAGGCGAGATGCCCAGCCCCTCGGCCATCGCCGTCTGGGTCAAGCTCCTGGCGTTGCGCAGCCGGCGCAGCCGCGGCCCGGCGAAGATCTTCTGGTCGGCCATCCCTGCCATCCTTGACAAGAATTTACATGAGCATCGAGTCCGGCAGTCGCTTCGCCGTTTTTTACAATCGTGACAAATTTACAGAGCCAGCCTGTCAATGGCAATACAGCTTTTCCTTTATTCTTTGCGGCATTTGGCGGTTTTTCTAGGTGCCTTTCGCGCTGCAATGTAAACGAAGTCACACGCAGATATCGCAAAATCGGCCTTTGCGATGCAGTGCTGACACAGTTGCCAAACGATCCCGGAGTGACCAATGACCGATTTTTACAACCTCGTCCCCTCCGCGCCGGAAGGCCGCTACGACGGCATCGAGCGCCCCTATTCGCCAGAGGATGTGAAGCGGTTGCGGGGCTCCGTGCAAATTCGCCAGACGCTGGCCGAGATGGGCGCGAACCGGCTGTGGAAGCTCATCCACGAGGAGGATTTCGTCAACGCGCTGGGCGCCATGTCGGGCAATCAGGCCATGCAGCAGGTTCGGGCCGGGTTGAAGGCGATCTATCTTTCGGGCTGGCAGGTCGCCGCGGATGCCAACACCGCCTCGGCGATGTATCCGGACCAGTCGCTCTACCCGGCCAATGCGGCGCCGGAACTCGTCAAACGCATCAACCGCACGCTGCAGCGCGCCGACCAGATCGAGACGTCGGAAGGCAAGGGGCTTTCGGTCGATACCTGGTTCGCGCCCATCGTGGCCGACGCGGAAGCCGGGTTCGGCGGACCGCTCAATGCCTTCGAGATCATGAAGGCCTTCATCGAAGCGGGTGCCGCCGGCGTGCACTATGAGGACCAGCTGGCTTCGGAAAAGAAGTGCGGCCATCTCGGCGGCAAGGTGCTGATCCCGACGGCGGCGCATATCCGCAACCTCAACGCGGCGCGCCTTGCAGCCGACGTCATGGGCACGCCGACGCTGGTCGTGGCGCGCACGGACGCCGAAGCGGCGAAGCTGTTGACCTCCGATATTGACGAGCGCGACCGGGCTTTTGTGGATTACGATGCAGGCCGCACGGTCGAGGGCTTCTACAATGTCCGGAACGGCATCGAGCCCTGCATCGCGCGCGCCGTGGCCTATGCGCCGCATGCCGACCTGATCTGGTGCGAGACCTCGAAGCCTGATCTGGCGCAGGCAAGGAAATTCGCCGAGGGCGTGCACAAGCACCATCCGGGCAAGCTGCTCGCCTACAATTGTTCGCCGTCCTTCAACTGGAAGAAGAATCTCGACGACGCGACGATCGCCAAGTTCCAGAAGGAACTCGGCGCGATGGGCTACAAGTTCCAGTTCATCACGCTCGCCGGCTTCCACCAGTTGAACTTCGGCATGTTCGAGCTGGCGCGCGGCTACAAGGATCGCCAGATGGCCGCCTATTCGGAACTGCAGGAGGCCGAGTTCGCGGCCGAGGTTCACGGCTATACCGCGACCAAGCACCAGCGCGAGGTCGGCACCGGCTATTTCGACGCCGTGTCGATGGCGATCACCGGCGGCCAGTCTTCGACCACCGCCATGCATGAATCGACCGAGCACGCCCAGTTCAGGCCGGCGGCCGAGTAACAGGTAACAACCAGAGGAAACGCCCGCAGGGTATTTTTGATCGAGGAGAAGACCAATGGCATCGATAAGCCGCGTCAAGGAAAGGGCAGAAGAACAATCGAGCGCGATGAGCGTCGACCAGCAGGCGACGATCCGTATGCTCGCCAACGATCTGCACAGGCTCAACCAGTCGGTGATGAAAGCCGTCGAGGCCGGCGTCTCGGTGGAGCTGGTGCGTTCGGCCAGGCACCACGGCGGCGACGGCAACTGGGGAGATCTTTTGATTCCGGTGATCGTTACCCAGCAGAGTCACACCTGACGTAACGTCAACAGTCTCTGCGAATGTCTCCCGCGCGCTATACGTTCGGGAGACTATCGCATTTTTTCGTTTTGCCTTCGTCGCGGGGAGGGACGACTTGCGGTGAATTCCGGAATTTCTTGCTATATTTTCGACCTTGACCGTTTCAGCTTGACACCGGCCGCGATCTCACCCAATTGTGCCTCAGGTTTCAACCCTGCATTGAACCAGAGTGCCTACCCCGCCGATGTGTCCCGCCGACCGTGACGACCACTCCGAAAAACGCCCGAAACCGGCAGCCCGGACTGGCGCGATCGCGGCCGACTTTTCCAAAGTACTCGTCGTCGGAAAATCGTCGATCAATCGGGTCGTGGTGTCGAAAATCGTCGAGAAATCGGGACTGAAGCCGATTTCGGAATCGCCCGAGGCCGCCGAGAAGACGCTGGCCGGGCAAATGCCCGGCGCCGTCATCCTGGACGGCGGCCCGGACAACAAGGATTGCGACCCGCTGATGTCGGCCATCGACGCGCTGCGGCGCGCTTCCGGCAAGCCGCTGCCCGCGGTGATCCTGCTTTCAACCAAGAATGGCACGCCGGAGAGCCTTGGCCTGTCGAGCGTGGTCGATGCCGTGGTAGCCAAACCGATCACGCCCGAGAGGCTGCAACCAGTGGTCGATCGCCTGGTCGGGCGCGGTTAGGGCAATTCCAGGAAAAGTGTGAGCGGTTAAGCTCGGCGACTTCGCCGTGGCTTTCCGTCTGGAATTGCATCAAAACACAGGGCGCTTCGCGGCAGACCATGCCGGAGGTCGAGACGACGCTCCGGCGTCTGTTCTCGCAAAGCCAGATCAATCCAGCTCGTGGTCCATAACCGACCTTCCGGTCCGGACCCTCGTTTCTGTAAGGGCGGCTCCAGGGTCCGATGCAAGGGCTTGTCGGCCGGTTCGTCCGCACCGACCGCCAGCCACCCGAACCGACGGCCAGAGCGTCCGCTCACCCGACGCCGCGGAACCATGCCGCTCGCCCACCGGGTTTTGCATAGGCCCGGGAACAACCAGCCGGACGTGTCAACCCGCCGTGGCGATGCGCTCTATCAGCGCTGGCAGCTCGCTCAGATCGGCGATCTGGCGGAAGCGCGGCGCGTCGACCGGCGCCTCGGCATGCTCGGCCGCCCAGGTCAATTCATGCGGGACATAGATGCCCCAGCCGCCGGCATCGATGGCAGGCACGACGTCCGACTTCAGCGAGTTGCCGACCATCATGCTCCTTTGGGGTCCATCGCCATGGCGGCTGAAGATGCGGGCATAGGTGGCGGCGCTCTTGTCGCTGACGATCTCGACGGCGTCGAAAAGCTCGCCCAATCCCGATTGCGCCAGCTTGCGCTCCTGGTCCATGAGGTCGCCTTTGGTGATCAGCACCAGGCGATAGGCGCCGGCGAGCTTCTCGACCGTTTCACGAGCATGCGGCAGCGGCTCGATCGGATGACTGAGCATGTCGCGGCCGGCGGCCAGGATTTCGGCGATGGTCGAGGCCGGAACACGGCCTTCGGTAACCTCGATCGCCGTCTCGATCATCGACAGTGTGAAGCTTTTGATGCCGAAGCCGTAGACGCCGAGATTGCGTTTTGCCGCTTCAAGCAGGTTTGCCGAAATCCGGCTTGCATCGCCATGCTCGGCAAGCATGGCGATGAAGCGCTGTTCGGTCATGCGGAAGAACTGCTCGTTCTGCCACAGCGTGTCGTCGGCATCAAAACCGATCGTGGTAAGAGCGGACATGGCCACCTCGTGTTCGCGAAATGATGGTGTAGACGCGTTCGCCCGGCACTGCTAGCTCCAGCTGGAGATCGGCACAGCGCGGGGGCATGCTGAATTCGTGGAAGGACGAGCTGGAAGGCTTCGTCGCGAGCGCCCGGCAAAAGCTGCAAGCCGGTTCGCAAGGAGCGGCTCCCTGGGCACGCGCCTTGCGCCTCCCCTTCCCTTCCCCCATGGCGCCCGGCTATAGTTCGAAATCCGCAACACAATCTGGTGAATGATGCCGCCTGAGAAAAAGGAAGTCCGTCCGTCAAACCGGGGGGGACGCGCCCGCACGCCTGCTTTCCTGAAGAACCAACGCGGTGTGAAGAACTGGAAAGAGGCCAGCGCATGGCTCGAATGGCGCGGCATCGAGGACATCGAGTGCATCACGCCCGACCAGGCGGGCGTCGCCCGCGGCAAGATGATGCCGTCGAAGAAATTCACCTCCAACACATCGCTGGCGCTGCCTTCGGCCGTGTTCATGACGACGATCTCCGGCGGCTATCCCGAGGACGGCAACGGCTTCCACTATCCCGAAGATGACGGCGACCTGAAGCTTCTGCCCGATCTTTCGACGCTGACCGTCGTGCCCTGGGAAGAAGACCCGACGGCGGCGGTGATCTGCGATCTCGTTCACCAGGACGGCCGCTCGGTCGAGTTCACGCCGCGCAACGTGCTGAAGCGCGTGCTTGCCGCCTATGACGAGCGCGGGCTGAAGCCGGTGGTGGCGCCCGAGATCGAATTCTATCTGGTGCGCAAGAACCCCGATCCGGATTATCCGCTGACGCCGCCCGTCGGGCGTTCGGGCCGGCCGATCGGCGGCGGCGCCGGCTATTCGATCGCCGGCGTCAATGAATTCGACGAACTCATCGACGACATCTATCACTTCTCGGAGCGGCAGGGCCTGGAGATCGACACGCTGATCCATGAGGAGGGCGCCGGCCAGCTCGAGATCAATCTGCGCCACGGCAACCCGATCGAGCTCGCCGACCAGGTCTTCATGTTCAAGCGCACCATCCGCGAGGCGGCGCTGAAGCACGAGATCTACGCCACCTTCATGGCAAAGCCGATCCAGGGGCAACCGGGCTCGGCCATGCATATCCACCAGTCGGTCGTCGACAAGAAGACCGGTCGGAACATCTTTTCCGCCGAGGACGGCTCCGAGACCGACGCGTTCTTCCACTTCATCGGCGGCATGCAGAAGCACGTGCCCAACGCGCTGGTGATGTTCGCGCCTTACGTCAATTCCTATCGCCGGCTGACGCAGCAGGCGTCGGCTCCGGTCAACAACAAATGGGGCTATGACAACCGCACCACCGCCTTCCGCGTGCCGCGCTCGGATCCGGCGGCGCGACGCGTGGAAAACCGCATCCCATCCTCCGACGCCAACCCCTATCTGGCCCTGGCGGCGTCGCTGGCCTGCGGACTGGTCGGCATAACCAGAAAAGTCAAGGCGGAGCCTCCGGTGTTGACTACGGCCAATGCCGACGAGATCGACCTGCCGCGCAGCCTGCTGGAAGCGGTCGACCTGTTCGAAGGTGACAAGGAACTCGCGGCCATCCTCGGCAAATCCTTCGCCGCCACTTACGCAGCGATTAAACGGGCCGAATTCGAAACTTTCATGGAAGTGATCAGCCCGTGGGAGCGGGAGTATCTGCTGCTGAATGTGTGAGGAAAGGCAGTAGGGGAGTAAGGCAGTAGGGCAGTAGGGGGACGATGGCGAAGATCGAATCGTACAGGGATTTGGTCGTCTGGCAGCAGGCTATGGACCTCGCAGTTTCGATCTATGAAACGACAAGAGCCTGGCCGAAGGAAGAGCTCTATGGATTGACAACTCAGCTACGCAGGGCAGCCGCTTCCGTGCCTGCCAACATCGCTGAGGGCTATGGACGAGAAAGCCGAGCGTCCTATCAACAGTTTCTTAGAATTGCACAGGGATCACTCAAAGAGTTGGAAACTCATTTACTGATCGCGCAGCGCGTCGGAATCACCTCCAACGAAGCAGTCGAACTGTTAATGAAACAAAGCGAGAGCGTGAGCACACTCTTGCGGCTTCTGATCCGTAAGTTGTCACCTGAATAGTCACCCTACTGCCCTACTGCCCTACTGCCCTACTGCCCTACTCCCCTACTCCCCTACTCCCCTACTCCCCCACTCCCGAGCATCATGCCCTACCAATCTCCCATTTCCCCCGGCCGTTCCTGGTACGAGGACACAGCAGGACCGCGTCCTGAATACCCACCGCTTGACGGCGACCGGGCCTGCGATGTCGTCATCGTAGGCGGTGGCTTCACCGGGTTGTCGGCAGCCGCGCACCTGGCAAAGGCCGGCGCGAATGTCGTGCTGATCGAGGCCTATCGCCTCGGCGACGGCGCGTCGGGTCGCAATGGCGGCCAGCTCGGCACCGGGCAACGCGCCTGGGCGGAAGAATTGGAAGCCGAATACGGCCTCACGCGCGCCAAGGCGCTGTTCGACATGGCAGAAGAAGCCAAGGCGCATCTGCTCGACTTCGCCGCCGCCAACGCGATCGACATCGACTATATGCCGGGCCAGCTTTCGGTGGCGCACAAGCGGCGTTACGTCGACGACTACAGGCGCCATGCCGAGATCATGGCGAGCCGCTTCGGCTACCCGCATGTAAGTTTCATGGACGCGGCGGAGACGGCGGAACGGCTAGGCTCGACGCGCTATTTTGGCGGTACCCGCGACACCGGCACCGGCCATATCCACCCGCTGAAGCTGGTGATCGGCACGGCGAAAGCGGCAGCGGCGGCCGGCGCACATCTCTTCGAGCAGACGCCGTCCACCGGCATCGTTTCCAATGGCGGCAAGG
This sequence comes from Mesorhizobium sp. SOD10, assembly GCA_000824805.1. Lineage (GTDB taxonomy): Bacteria > Pseudomonadota > Alphaproteobacteria > Rhizobiales > Rhizobiaceae > Mesorhizobium. The sequence goes on along the minus strand of CCNA01000045.1, from coordinate 66,491 downwards.
TGACCGTCACGACGCCCAAGGGCACGATCACCGCCGACAGATGCCTGGTCGCCGTCAATGCCTATGGCGGCGATCTGGAGCCGGTGAGCGCGGCGCACATCATGCCGATCGGCTCCTTCATCGGCGCGACCGTGCCGCTGGGCTCGGATTCGAAAGTTCTGCCCGGCGGCGAGTCGGTCGACGATTCCCGCTTTGTGGTGCGCTATTTCCGCAAGTCGAAAGACGGCCGGCTCCTGTTCGGCGGCCGCGAGGTTTACGCCGTCAACGATCCGAAGGATATCCATATCCACATCCGCAAGCAGATCGCCGAGCTCTACCCGGCGCTGAAGGATGTCGAGATCACGCATGGCTGGGGCGGCTATGTCGGCATTACGATGCCGAGAAAGCCGTTCGTGCGCGAGGTGATGCCGAAGGTGATTTCCATAGGCGGGTATTCCGGCCACGGCGTCATGCTGTCGAACTTCTTCGGCAAGCTCTATGCCGAGACCGTTGCCGGCAACCGCGACCGGCTGAAATTGATCGAGGATCTCAAAATCCCCGCCTTTCCGGGCGGCCGCCGATTTCGCGCGCCGCTGTTGTTTCTCGCCCTCAACTGGTTCGCCCTGCGCGACAGGATTTGAAGCTGGCCGCCCGGCCGAAGCCACCGATTCGACGCCGGCGGCTTCCACGCGGCAGGTTGGGGAAGCCTTAACAGGGCGCAGAATTTCGCAATTTGGCTCACTCATGCCATAATCAGCAGTAAAAGATGCAATTATGGGCGAAAAAGCCGGGGATTTCGCGGGCCTTTGTCCGCAATGATTTCGGGACCGATGCCGATCGAAGCCAATCATAGTGGCAATGATCGAAAGAACGTCGGCCCGCTTGTTGGAGGTGGTTTGAGTGAACGGGCCCTTCAGTTTCGGCACGCCGGAACGGCAGCGCTTTACAATGCAGTTCGGCTATAGCGTAAGGCCATCCTTCTGGCAGAAGGTGCAGTCGAACGCCCATCTGGTCATTGCGGCGATAGGCACTGCCGCGCTGGTCGGCGTGGCCGCGGTGGCGCTCTGGCTATGTTTTCCGGGCAGTGACCGGCAAGTGGCTGCGGCAAATGCCGCGCAAGCCGTTCCGACAATTCCGGTGAAGACCACGAAAATCGCTCCGGGGTCAGCGGCGGTCACCGTGGCGAAGCCGCCGCAGGCCGCGCGCAAGGCGGACGCGGTTACGCCCATGACGGCGGCCCGCGAAACCAGCATTCCGGCGCTGGCGCCGAACAGCCCTCGCTGGACGGCTTCCGACGCCCAGACGCCCCCTGCCCCGGCCGAGAACCCGCCAGCTCCATCCGAGCAGGCTGCCGATACAAGTCCCGCGCAATCCGCCGATACGGCCTTTGCCGAGGCCGATGCCGAGAACGATGCCTCGAATGCGCTGTCGCAGGTCGCCGCTTCCGCCGGTGACACGGCGACGGCAGCGAAGAAGCCGAGCGACAAGATGGATGGCGCCCAAACTGCCGCTATTCCCGAAGCCAAGCCGCAGGCTCCGGATTCGCAGTCGGCAGCGACCGATGGCTCGGCACAGGCCAAGCCGAAAGCTCAAAAAGCCAGCGCAGCCGCAAACGGGCGCATTTTGAGAGCCGTGACCATGCGCTCAAGCCCGAAGAAAGGTGCCGCCGCAATCACCACGGTGCCGGCCAAGGCATCGGTGCAAGTGATGGGTTGCAAGAAATGGTGCGAGATCGTCTATAACGGCAAGCACGGCTGGGTCTACAAAAGCTACATCAAGACCGGCGCCTGAGGCCGTTGTACCGGCGCGGCCGAGCCGCGATGCCGTCAGCCGCCGAAGAGGCGACGCAGGCGCTGCCGCCGGCGATCATTCCTGCGCTTTTTGACGAATTCCTGATGCTCCTCGAACGGCACTTCGAAAAGCCCGCAATCCTGGCAGCCTTCCTTCTTCCCGCAAGCGGGAATCCAACATTTGACATCGTGTGTCCAGGCGAGCGCCAGGCGCTCCAGATGAAGACTGGAAGAGCTCTTGAGAAGAATAAGTTCGCCGGGCATCGCCGTGCGCCTGAGGTGATCTGAAACGTCTCTTGGAGTGCGCAGTTCGACGAACCGGCCGCTGCCGCGATCGGCCTGGCTGGCTTTCGAGCGATGGGCATGCTCCCCGACATAGATCACCTGGTCGGCAATCTCGCGCGCACTGCTATAGGCGCGCGCATATTTTGCGTTCGATCCGGCAAAGTCCGACAGCTGGCCAAGCACGATCCGCTTTCGCCCAGCCGTTGATTTTGCCACAATATCGAAGGCGAGCGACAGCGAGTGCCAAGGGGCTTTGGCAGTGTCGATGACGAAATGGGGCCCTCCATCGACGACCAGGACATGGCAGCGGTTCGCCAACGGCTCGAATGTAGCGATCCTCTCCTCCACGGTTTGCGCAGGCACGCCCAGCTCGAGCGCAGTGGCTGCCGCGGCCGCGGTCGGCAGCCAGAAATGCTCGCCCGGAAACGGTGTCTTGAGCTTCAGCGCCCCGCCTCGCCAGTGGAGTGTGAAGTGGAGCGCGCGCGGATAAGCGGCATTAATATCGGTGACGCGGTAGTCGGCCATTTCCGACTCGCCGAACGTGACGAAGCGATGCGCAGCGTCCGATGCCATGGCCAGCACATTGGGATCGTCGGCATTGAGCACCGCAAGGCCGCCGGGCTCCAGCGCCTCGACAAGAGCGCGCTTTTCGCGAGCGATGTTCTCCAATGTCTTGAAACTGGAGAGATGCTCAAGCCGCACCATGGTGACAATAGCCACGTGCGGCTTGAGCATCTGCGCCATGGGCCTGATCGTATCGATGCCGAAGGCACCCGCCTCGAAGACGACGTAGTCGACCTCGCCGCTCTTGTTCATGCGCTTGTAGAGTGTGCTGACCAGTGACTTTATCGTGTTGGCCAAAACCCGCGTATAGACCCGGGCGTAGCCGGCGAGGATGTGTCCCAGCAGGCTCGCCGCAGTCGACTTTCCTGAGCTGCCGGTTATGCCGATGAAGGTGGCCTTGCTTCGCGCCCGTGCGCGCCTCGCCCGGTAGATCTTGAGGCGCTGCCCCAGGTCCTCGCGAATTCTTCGCAGTCTGGCATTCATAGCGCCCGCCCCACCCAGGCACCGTTATGCCTTTCGCCGCATCATCGAGTCAAACACGAGCCGCACGTCCGTTACCTAGACGCAGCGGCCGCCATCGACCTCCAGCGCCACGCCGGTGATGAAGGCGGCTTCGTCCGAGGCGAGCCACAGCGCCGCGTTGGCGATGTCGAGGGGTGTCGAAAGCCGGCCGAGCGGGATCGAGGCGCGGAATCTTTCACGGATTTCAGGCGTGTCCGCGCCCATGAATTTCTCCAGCATGCCTGTCTCGCCGGCGACCGGGCACAGGCAGTTGACGCGGATGTTCTTCGGCGCGAGCTCGACCGCCATCGACTTGGTGGCGGTGATCGCCCAGCCCTTGGAGGCGTTGTACCAGGTCAGGCCCGGCCTGGGCCGAAGCCCCGCCGTCGAGGCCGTGGTCAGGATGACGCCGCCGCCCTGCCGGTCCATGATCGGCACGATGGCCAGCGCTGCGTGGTAAATCGCCTTCATGTTGACGGCGGTGATCAGGTCGAAGGTCTCCTCGTCGACGCCGAGCAGATCGCCGTTGCGATGCGTGAAGCCCGCATTGTTGACCATGATGTCAATGCGGCCGAAGGCGCTCTTGGCGGCATCGATCATCTCGTCGAATTCAGAGCGCTGGGACACATCGGTCTGGGTCCAGATCGCGTTGGGACCGATCTCTTCGGCCACCCGCTCGGCGCCCTTGGCGTTGAGGTCGGCGACGACCACGCGCGCGCCCTCTTCGGCGAAGCGCCGGGCCATGCCCTCCCCGAAACCCGACGCGGCACCGGTGATGATGGCGACCTTGTTTTCCAGACGCATGGTTTTCCCGTCCATTGGATTTCCGCAGTTCTTGCTTTTCCGGCTGCCGCCCCGCAGCGATATTCTCCCTTAGCTTTCGTCACATTCGCGTTCTATGGTGCGGCCGCGAACGTTGCCGGAAGCCGTGGCTTTACCGACAGGCCTGTCGGCGGCGCAAGTGTCGGGAAACAGGTGGACCGATGCAACAGCAAGTGATTGGTCCTGCCTGTGACACCATGGCACTGGAAAATTTAAATCGATTAGAATATACCAACCACGCTGCCGGCATCCGGCATCAAATCGGACTGACCATGACTAGCCAGATCATCCCTGTCGATCCCTTCGACTTCATCATCTTCGGCGGCACCGGCGACCTGTCGGAACGCAAGCTCCTGCCTTCCCTCTATTATCGCCAGCGTGACCATCAGTTCTCCGAACCGACGCGCATCATCGGTACCTCACGCGCCAAGATGAGCGATGCCGAATTCCAGGCTTTCGCCAAGCAGGCGATTTCGTCCCATGTCAAGCCGGCCGATGTCGATGAGAAGGAACTGGAAACCTTCCTGGCCAGGCTTTCCTACGTCCCGGCTGACGCCACCAGCGGAGCAGGTTTCGACAAGCTGAAGAAGGCGATCGGCGAGAGCGATTGCATCCGCGCCTTCTATCTCGCGGTGGCGCCGGCGCTGTTCGGCGATATTTCGCATCAGCTTAAGGAGCACAAGCTGATCACGCCGAACTCGCGCATCGTGCTGGAAAAGCCGATCGGCCGCGACCTGGCCTCGGCGCGCGCGCTGAACGACGCGGTGGGCGACGATTTTCACGAGGGCCAGATCTTCCGCATCGACCATTACCTCGGCAAGGAAACGGTGCAGAACCTGATGGCGCTGCGCTTTGCCAACGCGCTCTATGAGCCGCTGTGGAACTCCGCCCATATCGACCATGTGCAGATCACTGTCGCGGAGACCGTCGGCCTAGAAGACCGCGTCACCTATTACGACAAGGCGGGCGCGCTGCGAGACATGGTGCAGAACCATATGCTGCAGCTTCTTTGCCTCGTGGCCATGGAAACGCCGTCCTCGATGGACGCCGACGCCGTGCGCGACGAGAAGCTGAAGGTGCTCAGGGCGCTGAAGCGCATCAACGGCAACGAGGCGCCCAAGCACACGGTGCGCGGCCAGTATCGCGCCGGCGCCTCGGCGGGCGGCCCGGTCAAGGGCTATGTCGAGGAACTCGGCAAGGACAGCACCACCGAAACCTTCGTCGCCATAAAGGCCGAGATCGGCAACTGGCGCTGGGCCGGCGTTCCGTTCTATCTCCGGACCGGCAAAAGGCTGGCGAGCCGGGTTTCGGAGATCGTTATCGAGTTCAAGCCGATCCCCTTTTCAATCTTCGACGAAGGCGCCGGGCCGATCTTCGCCAATCAGCTGGTGATCCGGCTGCAGCCCGACGAAGGCGTCAAGCAGTTCATCATGATCAAGGATCCGGGGCCGGGCGGCATGCGGCTGCGCCAGATTTCGCTCGACATGAGCTTCGCGCAGTCTTTCGACGGGCGCGCGCCCGATGCCTATGAGCGGCTGATCATGGATGTGGTGCGCGGCAACCAGACGCTGTTCATGCGCCGCGACGAAGTCGAGGCGGCGTGGAAATGGATCGACCCGATCCAGAACGCCTGGGAGAGCGCCAGGCAGGAGGCGCAGGGCTATACGGCCGGAACGTGGGGGCCGTCGGCCTCGATCGCTCTTATCGAACGCGACGGACGGACATGGCACGAGAGCAATTGAGCGAACTCCGCTACGGCTGGAACGGCTTTGCCGACCGCCAGAACCTGGCAACAGCGCTTGCCAGTGAGATCGCAGACCGGTTGACCGGCGCCATCACGGAACGCGGCACGGCGCTGCTCGCGGTGTCCGGCGGCACCACGCCGGCGAAACTGTTCGCGGTGCTGTCGACCATGCCGATCGCCTGGGACAAGGTCACCGTGACGCTGGTCGACGAGCGTTTCGTGCCGCCGTCCTCGTCGCGCTCCAATGCCGGTCTGGTGGCGGCGAACCTGCTCCAGAACAAGGCCGCGGCGGCGCGCTTCGTGCCGCTCTATCATGAGGCGGCAAGCATCGAGGACGCCGCCGCGGCGGACAGCGAAGCGCTCAGATCGCTGCCATGGCCGCTCGACGTGGTGATCCTCGGCATGGGCGGCGATGGCCATACGGCGTCGTTCTTCCCCGATGCCGGCAATCTCGAGGAATTGCTCGACCCGGCCTCGCAGCGGATCGTGCTGCCGGTGCACGCGGCAAGCGGCGGTGAGCCGCGGCTCACCCTGTCGATGACGCGCATCGTCGCTGCCGGCTTCATCGCGCTCCATATTGAAGGCGAGGACAAGCGCGCCGCGTTCAACGGCGCGACCGGTCCCGGCGCGAAGAAGCCAATCCGCAGAGTGCTCGAGGCGGCGCCGCGACCGATAGAGGTGTTCTGGGCACCCTGATTTCAGATGAGGACAGTCCGGTGGCAGAGGGAGGACGTCGCCGGGCTCGAAAGGACGGACCATGACAGCCAGACGCGATATCGAAGCCATCACGGAACGCATCCGCCACCGTTCGAAAGCCGGCCGCGAAGCCTATCTCGGCCGCATCGCGGAGGCTTCCAGCCGCACCGCCAACCGCGCCGTGCTGGGCTGCGGCAATCTCGCCCATGGCTTTGCCGTGTGCAGCCCGTCGGAAAAGATCGCGCTTGGCGGCGACCGCGTGCCGAATCTCGGCATCATCACCTCCTACAACGACATGCTGTCGGCGCATCAGCCCTTCGAGACGTTCCCGGCGCTGATCAAGGAAGCCGCGCGCGAGGCCGGCGGCATCGCCCAGGTGGCCGGCGGCGTGCCGGCGATGTGCGACGGCGTCACCCAAGGGCAGCCCGGCATGGAGCTGTCGCTGTTCTCGCGCGATGTGATCGCGATGGCGGCGGCGATCGGCCTGTCGCATAACATGTTCGACGCGGCCGTCTTCCTCGGCGTGTGCGACAAGATCGTGCCCGGACTGGTGATCGCCGCACTCACCTTCGGCCATCTGCCGGCCGTCTTCATCCCCGCAGGACCGATGACATCCGGGCTCGCGAACGACGAGAAGGCCAAGGTCCGCCAGCTTTATGCCGAAGGCAAGGTCGGCCGCGCCGAACTGCTGGAAGCGGAGTCCAAGTCCTATCACGGGCCGGGCACCTGCACCTTCTACGGCACCGCCAATTCCAACCAGATGCTGATGGAGATCATGGGCCTACATACGCCCGGCGCCTCCTTCGTCAATCCGGGCACGCCGCTGCGCGACGCGCTGACCAGGGAAGCCGCCAAGCGCGCGCTGGCGATCACCGCGCTCGGCAATGCCTATACGCCGGTCGGGCGCATGATCGACGAGCGTTCCATCGTCAACGGCGTGGTCGGCCTGCACGCCACGGGCGGCTCGACCAATCATACGATCCACCTGATCGCCATGGCCGCAGCCGCCGGCATCACATTGACCTGGCAGGACATTTCCGACCTGTCAGAGGCCGTGCCGCTGCTCGCGCGCGTCTATCCGAACGGGCTTGCGGACGTGAACCATTTCCATGCCGCCGGCGGGCTCGGCTTCCTGATCCGCGAGCTGCTCGACGAAGGCCTCTTGCACGAGGATGTGCAGACGGTGTGGGGCGAAGGCCTGCGGCCCTACGCGGTCGAGGCGAGGCTTGGCGAGGACGGCAGCGTGGTGCGCGAAGCGGCGCCTCTCAACAGCGGCGACGAGAAGGTGCTGGCACCGGTCAAGAAAGCGTTCCAGCCGACGGGCGGCCTGAAAGTGCTTGGCGGCAATCTCGGCCACGCCGTCATCAAGACCTCCGCCGTCAAACCGGAACGCCGCGTCATCGAGGCGCCGGCAAAGGTGTTCGACAGCCAGCAGGCGCTGAACGATGCCTTCAAGGCAGGCCAGCTTACCGGCGACTTCGTCGCGGTCATCCGCTTCCAGGGGCCGAAGGCCAACGGCATGCCGGAGCTGCACAAGCTCACCACCGTGCTCGGCATCCTGCAGGATCGCGGCCAGCGCGTCGCGCTGGTGACCGACGGGCGCATGTCGGGGGCCTCCGGCAAGGTGCCGGCGGCGATCCACGTGACGCCGGAAGCGGTCGAGGACGGGCCGATCGCCAGGATCCATGACGGCGACATCATCCGGCTCGATGCCGAGGCCGGCACGCTCGAAGTGCTGGTGCCGGGAACGGAATTCGCGCTGCGCCGCACGGCGGACGCCGACCTCATCAGCAACGAGTTCGGCTTCGGCCGAGAGCTGTTCGCCGGCTTCCGGCAGTTGGTCGGCCGCGCCGACCATGGGGCGGCGGCGTTCGGAAACGCCTGATCTCCCCCATGCTTTACAAAAAAGGGGCGGCTCGGCGCCGCCCTCTTCGCCTGCAGGGCTGCCAAGGCCTACTGAACGGTTATCTCGCTCCGCTCACCGGCCTTGATCGTCACCGGGACTTCCTTCTCCTGGCCCTCAGCCGACATGTGGCGCACGACGACATAGTCGCCGGCCGGAATCGTCTGCTGCCAGCTGTCGCCATAGCTTAAGCCCAACGACTTGCGTTTGCCTTCGATGTCCTTCTTTGACGAGAACACCTCGATCGAATACGCGCCAGGTGCAGACATTGCCAGTACGCCGGCATCGAGAGCCACGTTAACATTCTGGTTGTCGCCGGCCTTGATGCTGAAGGGCTGCTCGACTACGGCGAGATCGAGCTTCGTGAGTGCCACATAGTCGTCCGGCGGCAGCCAGAACTTGCTGTCCGGTCCGTAGGAGTGCTCGACGCTTTCGCGCGAGCCGTCGATCTTCTTCTTCGCCTTGACGATCTCGAAGCCGATGCCGGAATTGTCGGCCTTGTCGCCGCCTGCGGTGTAGTAGGCGTTAAGCACGGCATGGCCGACGCCGACGACGATATCTTTCTCGACAGTTTGTCCGGCGGCAAGCTGGACGGTTTCGGTCACGGTGCCGGCGCCGATCTGCACCGTGACCTTCTGCTCGCCCGCCGGCAGGGTGGCTTTGGCATCGCCATAATGCGTGGTGCTGCCGCCCGGATAGGCGAAGTCGACGCGCGCCTCGCTGCTGATCTCCGAGCCCTGGCTCGCATGCGGGTGAATGACCAGGGTGCCGGCGTTCAGCGTGAACAGCGGCCTATAAACCTGACCGGCCTCTATCTTGACCTTCTGCTCGCTCTTTGCCTCGTCGTCTCGGGCGACGATAACATAGTCGCCCGGCTCGAGGTTGGTCTTGAGCTCGCCATACTCGGTTATGACCTGGTCGCCGCGCGTGCCGTCGGCGGCGGCCTTGTAGATCTCCCAGGCATTGCTGTTATCGGAGATTTCTGGACCACCCTCGGCCATAACCACGCTCGGCATGAAATTGAATTCGGGCTTGGCGGGTTCAGGCGCCGGCGCTGGGGCCGGAGCGGGCTCCGGCGCAGGAACCGGAGCCGCCACGGTCTCGACCAGAGCTTCCTGCAGCGCCTTCTCGTCGGAGGCCTGGATGTATTTGCCGCCGGTGTTTTCGGCGAGGCAGGCGATCTGTCTGCCCTCGTCGGCGCTCAGGCCGAAGCCGACGACATCGGCTCTGAAATCGACGCCGGTTTGCTTCAGCTCCTTGCCGAGCGCGCAGGGATCGCCGCCGCAGGTCTCCAGCCCGTCGGTGATCAGCACCACGGTTGCCTTGTCCTCGGTGTATTTGAGCGCCTGGGCGGCCTGCTTGACGGCGGCCGTGAGCGGCGTCTTGCCCAGGAATTTCATGCTGTCGGCCGCTGCCGAAATGGCGCTGGCGGAGCCGGCCTGCGGCGGCACGATCAACTCGATGTCGTCGCAGCTCCCCTTGGTGCGATGGCCGTAGGCCATGAAGCCGATCTCGTCGTCGGCCGGCACCGACTGCAGCACCGTGCGCAGCGATTCACGCGCGATCTCCAGCTTCGGCTTGCCGTCGATCTGCGCCCACATCGAGCCCGATGCATCGAGGATGATGATGACCTTGTTGGCGGCAAAGCCGAAACTGGTCATCGACAAAAGAAGGACCGCCGCAGCGGCGCTCCGTATCAGTCCCGCCATGAAAATCTCCTGAGAGCAACCCTCGTCCGCGCTGTGAAAGCTATTTGAGGCGGGTCCTGGAAACAACCCCGGCCGCGGGTGAACGGCGGGGCACTCTAATAGGTGGTGCGGCGCTCTTCCGATGGGGGACGGCCGAACTGCAGCCGATAGCTCTGGGCGAAATAGGAATGCGAGGTGAAACCGGTTGCGATCGCCACGTCGAGGATCGGCATATTGGTCTGGCGCAGCAGTTCGCGCGCGCGTTCGAGCCTCAGCCGCATATAGTAGCGGCCGGGCGTCACGCTGAGGTGACGCAGGAACAGGCGCTCGACCTGGCGCACCGACAGGCCCGCCGACTTGGCGAGCTGCACGGCCGACAGCGGCTCGTCGAGATGATCGGCCATCAATTCGACGATACGCCTCAGCTTCTCCGACTTGCCGGTGAGATCGCGCTCCGGTCCGACGCGCTGGCGGTCTCCGGCCGAGCGGATGCGCTCGTGCTGGAACTGGTTGGCGACGCCGTTGGCGAGGTTGGAGCCGAAATCGCCACGCACGATCTCCAGCATCAGGTCGATCGAGGTGGTGCCGCCGGCGCAGGTGTAGCGTTTGCGGTCGATCTCGAAGACATTGCCGGTGCAGTTGATGTCGGGAAAACGCTCCATGAAGCCGGCGCGGTTCTCCCAATGGATGGTGCAGCGGTAGCCGTCGAGCTGCCCGGCCTCGGCCAGAAGATAGGAGCCGACCGACAATGCGCCGAGCGCATTCCCGCGCCGTCCCCAGCTGCGCAGCGCCGCCAGCACCTTGCTCTTGCCGGGAAATTCCGTGGTAAGGCCGACCGAGACGAACAGGATGTCGACGGGCGGCATGTCGGCGACCGAATAGTCTATCTTCAATGGCAGGCCGTTGGAGGCCATGACCGCGTCGCCATCGGCCGAAATCGTCGTCCAGCCGTAGAAGTCGCGGCCGAGCAGGCGGTTGGCCGAGCGGAAGCAGTCGATGGCCGCCGCCAGCGAGAACATCGAGAACTTGTCGACGAGCAGGAAGCCGAACTGGCGGCCGCCCTGAACGGGATCGTTCGTGATCGGCCGCTCGATGGAGGCAGTCAGGTTCGGCAATGCCAGGGCTTTCTCAAATCAGAAGGACGGCCGCTTCAACCCGGCCGCGAGGTAGGCGGAAGCTACAGTGTTCGCCATCAGCATGGCAATGGTCATCGGCCCGACACCGCCGGGCACCGGCGTGATGGCACCCGCGACCTTGGCCGCCTCCGCATAGGCGACGTCGCCGACCAGCCGGCTCTTGCCCTCGCCCTTCTCAGGCGCCGGGATGCGGTTGATGCCGACATCGATCACCGTCGCGCCGGGCTTCACCCAATCGCCCTTGACCATTTCCGGGCGGCCGACGGCGGCGACCAAGATGTCGGCGGTGCGGGCAAGCGCCGGCAGATCCCTGGTGCGGCTGTGGGCAATGGTCACCGTGCAGTTGGCGGCGAGCAAAAGATTGGCCATCGGCTTGCCGACGATGTTGGAGCGGCCCACGACGACGGCGTTGAGGCCGGACAGGTCCTTGCCGCGCACCCGTTCGATCAAAAGCATGGAGCCCGCCGGCGTGCAGGGCACGAAGGCCGTTTCGAGCTCGCCGGTGCCAAGCTTGCCGACATTGATGAAGTGGAAGCCGTCGACATCCTTCTCCGGTGCGATCGTCTGGATCACCTTGCCGGCGTCGATGTGGCCGGGAAGGGGCAGTTGCACGAGGATGCCGTGGATCGATTTGTCGGCGTTGAGATCGCCGATGATCTTCAGCAATTGTTCCTCGGTGGTGTCGGCCGGCAGCGTATGCTGGAGCGAATGGAAGCCGCATTCCTTGGCGGTGCGCGATTTCGAGGCGACATAGACCTGGCTTGCCGGGTCTTCGCCGACGATCACCACGGCAAGGCCGGGCTTGGTGGCTCCCTTGGCCGACAGCTCCGCGGTCAGAGCCTTGACCTTCGAAACCACATCCTCGGCGACACTCTTCCCATCAATCACTTCGGCCATCACCAACCCTCAGCTCCGCTACGAGGCCGATGCCTGGCCTCATTCCTCGATCGGCATGTCGATCCACCAGAGCGAGACGCTTGCGGCCGAAATGCAGCGCGGCATTTTCACGAAAATTCGACAAGGCAATCCCGTCAAAGCGTCGTCGGATGCCGTAAACCCGAAACCGGCCGCTTTTATCGAACCGCGAGCCGTTTAGAAATATGGGCGGTTTAGAAATAACGGCGGCGCGCACGGCTCTCGGTCAGCTCGCGCACAGCCTCACGAAATTCGCGCAGGCTGGCGCGGATCTCGTCGATCTCGACCCGCTGGTCGGCAGTTGGCCGGGCCTCGCCGCTGGCCGGCGACTGCAGATCGTGGGAGGGCGATGCCGAATTATGATCCTCATAGGGATCGGTCCGGCCATGATCCGGCCGGTACGAATAGGAATAGCCCTGCTCGTATGGCGGCCGGGCATTCTCCCGCGCCTGTGACTCAGCCCAGGGATGGTGCTCTTCCCGGCTGGGCGCGCGCCAGACGCTCTCGGGCGGGACAGAGTCCAGATCCACCGTTTCAGCCGGCTCGCGGCGCACGAAATAGCGAACCGCCGAGGCCAGCGAGCCCAAGAGCCCCGGACGGCCTGCGTCATTGGCCGGCACCGGCGGCGTGACGGATTGCGCCGGGCCCGGCGCAGCCTCCGCGACCGGCGTACGAGCCGCAGGTGAGGCAGGCGGCGGCGCAAAAGACGCCGCTGTAGGCGGTGTGAATGACGGTGCCGGAGGCGGTGGCGCGAGGGACGAGGTCGGCGCCGGAGCGGCAGGCGCGACCGTCGGCGGGGTAACGACCGGCGGCGCCGGGAGCGGAGCGGCCCGATTGGAATTGCTTTCCATCCTGGAACGTCCATCGGCCCTGCGCCGCGAACGGCTATCGGCCGTCTCGCGCAAGCTTGCATAGGCGCCGCGAAGTCCGCCGAGGCCGATGCCGGCGAACAGGCCGGCAAACAGGCCCGCCAAGGCCATCACCGCACGCGACGGCCCCTTGGCCTGCAGCGGCGCATAGGCCTCCGAAATGACGCTGATATTGGCGGTGTTGATGTCCTTCTGCTCGCCGGTTTCCTTGGCGCGCAGCAGGAACTGCTCATAGACGGAACGCTTGGCGGCCGCCTCGCGCTCCAGCTCGCGCAGCGAGACCAGATCGTTGTTGACGTCGCCGCTCTGGACCTTGGCCTGCGCCAGGCGCGAGGACAGGTCTTGCTCGAGCTGGACGGAGCGCTTCAGGTCGACCTGCAGCGAGGACGCGATACGCTGCAGCTCGGCGCCGATCCGCTCGCGCGCGCCGGCGAGCTGGGCGTTGAGCGCCTCGATCTCCGGATGACGCGGCCCGAGCTTGACCTGGGCACGGTCGGCTTCTTGCTTCAACGCCGCGTATTGCGAGCGCAGCTCGCTCATCATGTTGGAGTTTATCTCTTCCGGCAACGTGCCGCTGAGCACCGAATTGACGTTCAGCGAGCGGGCCGAGGCGGCGCGCGCGTTGAGCTCGAGCGTGCGGGCGCGAGCGACAGAAAGCTGCTCGTTGAGCTTCAGCATCTGGTCGTCGCTGATCAGGTGGCCCTGCGCGTCGACAAGGTCGTGCGTCGCCCTGAAATCCTCGACGGCGCGCTCGGCCGTCTCGACACCCTTGCGCAGTTCGTCGAGCCTGGCGGTGATCTCGTCATTGGCGCGGCCCGCCGTGCTCGACTGGATCTCGCTGGAGATCTGCTTGAACGCCTTGACCATGGTGTTGGCGATCAGGGCGGATTTCTCGGCGTTCTGCGTGGTGGCGCTGACCGAGACCACGAAGGTCTTGCCGCCGCGCTCGACATCCAGGCTTTCATACAGATTGCTCACCGCCAGCGCGCGCTTGCGCGCTTCGTCAGCGGCGCCCGCATCCTGCCGTGACAGGATCGAGCGCAGCATCGATATCAGGCCAAAGCCGCCCTTGCCCTGGCCGTTGAACTCGGGATCGTTGGTGAGATTGAGATCGCTGACGACCTTGTTGAGAACGGTACCCGAAGTCAGGATGCGAACCTGGTTCTCGACGATGGCCAGCGTCGCATCCGAGGCGACCACGTTCTGCGTCAGGTCGCGGTCGGTGAGCTTGAGATCGCGCGGGTCGACGATGACGTCGGTGGTGGCCTCATACTTCTTCGGCGTCGACAAGGCGATGACGACACCGAGCGCGGCGCCAAGGATGGTCGTCGACAGGATCAGCGCCTTGGATCGCGTGATGCCGTGCACGACCTGCATCGGATCGATCAGCGGTTTCCATTCCTCGGTATCGTCGCCGGCTGGCGACCGGCGCGTATGAGGTTCGGCAGCGACTTGCGGCTGATGGCTCTCCAATGGAGCTTCATAGAGCGGCCCGGATGAATCGGACCGATTTCTTCCGTGCCGGTCATATTCGGTGTCGACCGGCCCCGATTCCGCTTGCACCTGATCCCGGTCAAATTCGCCGGTTTCGGCAGGCCGTGCATTCAATTTCGCTTCGCGCTCGGAACGCGCGGCGCGATGGCGCGCGGCGGCGTCCTCGCGCCAGGAGGAATTAGCCCGGTCGCCGATCGAAACCGTGTTCTCGTCGCCGCGCATGGCTTGGCCGAGCGCGAGCAGAGAACGCTCGCGCCTCCAGTCATCACGGTTATCCCTGTCGACCATTGTCCTGGAACTACTCTCTGGCGGCTTGGGCGCGGCGGATCGGCCAATCGTTAAGCCACGCTAAACAGGCATAGGAAACAAACGGTTAATTTTGCGCCTCGGCGGGTGGAGTTTTTCACCTAGTTCAGGGCATTTCATCGCCACCGCGCCGTCGCCAGAACGCCGCGTTAAACTTTCCAGCCTATCTATCGCCCCGGATATGACCCAGGCCAGCGACATGCCGCACACGCGGAGCTTCGCGCGGATCGGCCACTTCGTGGCCACCCGCCGGAAACTGGTATTCGACTATCTCTCGGCCATCAGCGGCGCCGGCGGTCGGCTGGTCTTTTCGCTCGCCTATTTCGTCGCTTTGGCCAACACGCTTTCGATCGCCGAGTTTGGCATGTTCGCGACCGCCTCGGCCGCCGGCATCATGCTGTCGCGCATCCTGGCCTTCGGCTTCATCTCGGCGCTCTACCGCACCGCCACGATCCGTCCCAACCTGATCGGCACCTTCACTGCCGGTTTCCTGCTTCTCAGCGTGTTGTCGCTGCCGTTCCTCGCTAGCGCTTCCTACATCGTCTACCTGATCTTCTTTGCCGGCACCGTGCCGCTGTCGTCCTTCGCCGCGGTCGTCTTCGCCGAGGCGCTTCTGTGGCGGCCGGTCGAAGTGGCGCTGATCGTCAACAACGGGCTCGGCAAGTTCGGGCGGGCGGCCGTGCTCGCGATCCTGGCGACGGCGCTCAGGGCAGTCGGCGCGATCCTTTTCATGCTTGCCGCACGGCACACGATCGGCGTCTGGTCGCTGTTCTATATCGGCTCCAATGCCGCCTCGCTGATCATCGCCTTCGTCTTCTTCTATCCGCGCCAGCGGTTGAGGTTGCGCAGAGAGCTCTATTTCCGGCGGCTCGCCGATTCCATCTACGTCGCCGGATCCGAGGTGCTGTTCTACCTGCAGATGGAGTTCGACAAGCTCCTGGTGCTGTCGATCGGCGGGCCGCATCTCGCCGGCATCTACGCCATCATCATGCGGCTGGTCGATCTCACCGCGATCCCGATCCGCACCTTCTCGATGATGCTGGTGCAGCGCATGATGCGGGCGCCGGAGCTTCTGTCGCGGCTGGCGGTGAAGAGCGGCATAGAAGGCGGCGTGTTCCTGGTCTCGACGCTGGCGCTGATGGCGCTCGGCATCGTGCTGCATTTCTTCCCGAACGCGCTCGGCAAGAATGTCGCCGAGGCGGCACCGCTGGTGGCGCTCGCGGTCTGCGTGCCAGGATTGCGCAACCTCGTCGAATATCAGGCCGAGCTTCTCTTCGCGCGCGGCCAGACGGCGGTCAGGGCAATCAATCTTGGCCTGCTCGCCGGCTTGAAGGCGGTTCTGCTTACCTATGTGCTGACGATGATCCCTGACACAGCCAATCTGGTGCTGTCGCTCAACATCGCCTTCCTGCTGCTCTATCTCGCCTCGATGCTTTTGACCTATTCGGCCATGCGCCGGCCGGCAAAAGCCGTCTGAGTCTTACGCAGAAAGCCCGATCAGGCGGCGGATACGGGCGACATCCGTGCCGATGAAGGACTGCATGCCGATCGCCACCTGTTCCGGCCCCATGGTGTCGACGAAACGGCGGAACTCGTCATCCGAGAGCGGCTCGCCGTTCCAATGGACGCGGCAGAACTCCTCCGAACCGTAGAAATGGCCGGCGCCCTCAAGCACGTCGTCGACATAGCGGCCATAGATCATGCATTCGGAGAACTGGCGCGCCGAACCGACGACGCCGACCCAGTCGCGGCCGTGCATCTTCTCGATGCGCTCGCACATCGCGTTGACCGTCTCGCGGCGCCAGGCGATCAGCGTCGAGATGTAGTCGTGGCTCGATCGATTGGCAGGATCGATGCCGAGGGCTGCGCCGGCATTGCGCGACCAGATGCGATGCTCGTCATGCCCGTCGTTCGACAGAACGCCGTCGCGCCGGAACAGCCGCACCTTGCCGTCGCGCCAGAAGGCGCCGGTATCGAACGGTTTCAGGAAGGCGACGTCGGAATCGCAGAAGACGAGCACGTCCTCCTTTGCGTGCCCGGCAATGGCGATGCGGCGCAGCTGCTGCACATGCCAGCCGCGTAGCGGCTGCGTTTTGAAGCTCAGCCAGACGCGGCGGCGGAAGCCGCTCAGCGGATCGTCGAACACGCGCAGCCAGCGCGGCAACAGGTCCCGCTCGTCGACGACGCTGCGGCGGCTGCCTTCGAGCTGGCGAAACAGCGCGACGTCGCGATGTTCGGTAAGAATGTAATGATGCGCCATGCCGGTGACGTGGCGGTCGACGGTTTCGCACAAGAGCCGGCAGCGCTCGAAGTCGGGTGCGTAGCTCGCGGTGACGATCGCGGCCAGGGGAGCGCGCGGCAGCGGTTCTATCGCGGTGTCGGTATCCGGCACGAAGCGGCTGTTCACCGGCGCGCCTCCAGCGGCCGCGGGCCGAGCGACAGTTTCTGCCTGACGACGCGCCACAGGAAGAGCGGATTGCCGACGATGTAGCGGCGCCACAGGCGGCCGGGTTCGATCCACAGGCGAAACAGCCATTCGAGCCGCAGCCGGCGCAGCCAAAGGGGCGCGCGCGGCACCGAGCCGCTCATGAAATCGAGCAGCGCGCCGACGGCCACCGGCAGCGTGCAATGGCGGCTGTCGATGTGGCGCTCGATCCATAGTTCCTGGCGCGGCACGCCCATGGCGACTAGCAATATATCCGGCCGCAGCCTGGCGATGCGCTCGAGGATCGCCGGCTCCTCGGCGGCGGAGAAGAAGCCGTCATGGATGACGACGAAATTGTGCTGCATGGCGAGCGTCGAAAGCTTCGCGCATGCGGCTTCGGCATTGGCGCGCGTCGTGCCGAGCAGCGCCACCGTCAGCGGATGGGACGAAGCCTGCAGGAAGGCCGGAATGAAATCGGTGCCGTTGAGGTTGCTGGGGAAAGGCGCGCCGTAAAGCAGCTTCGCCGCGATGTCGACACCGACACCATCGGGAAGGATAAGGAAATTTTCCAGCGCCTCGGCAAAGACCGGATCGGTGCAGGCGAGGTTGGCGTTATGGGCGTTGAGGAAGCTCACCTTGGTGAAACGGCGCTCGTCGATCAGCCTTGTGAGCAGAGCGATGGCCTCGTCCCAGCGTATGGCCAGCACCGGAATGCCCAAAATGGTCTTCAGCGTGTCGAAGCCGAAGGCGGCGCGCGCGGTGTGCATGTTCATGCCGCGACCTCCTGCCTGACGGCGCCGAGCTTCTCCAGGCCAAGCCCGATCGCGGCATCGAGCGCCTTGAGCTGGCGGCGATGGAAGGCGCTGCCATCGACATCGCGGACATTGGCGGCCGCCTGGAGGGCGGCGGCAAAAGCGACCGGATCGTCGGTCACCACGCAATTGTCGGGACGATAGCCGATGCCGCGCAGCGAGCGGCTGGTGGCAACGCACGGCAGGCCGAGCTCGAAGGTTTCGATGGTCTTCAGCTGCACGCCACTGCCGGCGGTGCTGATCAAGGGAATGACGGCGGCGCCGCGCACGAAGGCCTGCGCATCCGGAACCCTGCCGACGAAAGAGATGCCGGGATGCGGCGAGCTGATGCCTGCAGGCATGTTGCCGGCGATCCTGACGCGGAAATCCGGCTTCAGATGCGGCACGACCTTGGTCAGAAACCAGTCGAGCCCGATGCGGTTGGGCTGCCAGGTCCAGGTGCCGATCAGCGCGGCGTCGCAATCGATGCGGCGCGGCGCTTTGCCCATCGGCGCCTGCGCGCGGGTCACCAGCGGCAGCACCGCCGAGCGTCTGTCGGAGGCGACGCCAAGTGCCGCGCGGTCTTCCTCGGCCAGCGTGAAGACAAAGCGCGCGCCGCCGCAGAGGCGTTCCTCAACGACCTTAAGGAGCCTGGCCTCGCGGCGGAACATCCAGCGCTGAAGCGCGCTGCCCGCGGCGGCGGCGTTTTCCTCGGCCGAGCGATGCTCGACATTGTGCGCGACGAAGACGAATGGACGGTCGGCGAGAACCTTCTCGAAGGCGCCGGCGAACTGCACCGAGTTCAGGACATAGCCGTCGAAGGGACCGGCGCGTTCGATGGCGGCGCGGACTTGCGCGTCGGAGACGACGCGCAGCTTGACCGAGGAGAAGGTAAGGCCGGAGAAAACCGCCTTGCCCAGCCAGGCAAGCTTCTGCAACGGCGAAGCGCTTTCGGTGCGGACTTCGACGGCGTCGAGCACAATGGTGTTTTGCGGATCGGATGGGGTCTTCCCTGGCCAGATGAAGCCGATCACCGTCACGCGCACACCGGCGCGCCGTAGCGCGTCGATGATGGCGGCATTGGCAATCTCGTAGCCCGAGGCGAGAGCGCCATCAGGCACGATCGATGTGGCGAACAGCAGATGCATCTCACCTATCCTTGGCTGCAGCCGGTAGCAAAACGCGGTGAAGCCTTGATTAAATGGCACTGTCAAAGGCCGAAGACCCGACTTTTCCGACAGGCGGGCGAGAAGGTGATTAACGGAACGTTATCACCGCGATGCTATCGAGGGCTCGGACCCACGCTGCTTAAAACGGATGATCCCTTTGCCGTCCGACGCTTCTGTATCGATCGCGGGACGGTCGCCGGGGCTTGTTGCCGAGACCGTCGAGGCGGTCGTGACGCTGCCGACCTTCAAGCGGCCTAAGCAGGTGCTTGAAACGCTGACTTCCCTCAAGACGCAGCAGACCGACCGGCGCTTTGCCGTCATCGTCATGGAAAACGAGGCCGAGGCGCGCGAGGGCGCCAAGGCCGTGCTTCCGTTGTTCGAGAGCGGCGAGATGCCCGGCCTGGTCATCATCGCGCATGAGCGCGGCAATTGCAGCGCCTATAATGCCGGCTGGCAGACGGCGATCCTGCAATTTCCCAATTTCAGGCACCTTTTGGTCATCGATGACGACGAGATCGCCGAGCCCGACTGGCTGGAGCGCATGTGTGGCGCCGCCGAGACGCTTCAAGCCGATATTGTCGGCGGCCCGCAAGTGCCGGTCTTTGCCGATCCGGGCCACGCCCGATGGGCTGAGCACCCGGTCTTTGCGCCGGCGTATCGTGAGACCGGCCGCGTGCCGGCGCTCTATTCGTCCGGCAATCTGCTGGTCGGGCGCAACGTGCTTGCAGCCATGGGACCGCCCTTCCTCGACCTCAGGTTCAATTTCATGGGCGGCGGCGATTCGGACTTCCTCAGCCGTTCGGCGCAGAAAGGCTTCGTGCTCGGCTGGTGCGCCGAGGCAAAGGTCAACGAAACCGTGCCGGCCCGGCGCGTCGAGGCCGACTGGATCCGGGCCCGCAGCCTGCGCAACGGCGTGATCTCGACGCTTGTCGAAAAGAAGAAGCGGGCCGGCACGCCGTTTGCCGGCCTTAAAGTCTTCCTCAAAAGCCTGGCGCTGCTTGCGGCCTCGCCGCTGCGCGGCGCCGTCCGGCTGGCGCGCACCGGCTCGCTGACCAGCGGCCTCTACCCGGTCTATGTCGCGCTCGGCCGGGTGCTCGCCGAATTCGGATATGCCAATGAGCAGTACCGACAGCCTGAGAAGAATTGAGCGCGCGCCGCTCGGCGTCGCCTTCACCCGGGAAGGTGTGGCGACGGCTATCGCCGCGCTCTTGTTCACCGTCATCATGGTCTCGTTCCGGCCCTTCCAGCCGGCTGGCGCGGAACTGACCGGCGACGGCGGCGACATCGTCAACCAGCTCGGCTTCGGCTCGCTCGGCGCAATCTCCATCTTCTCGTTGCTCGGCTTCGCCGACCCGCGCGTGCTGCGCTCGCTGGTGAGTCCCTCCTGGGCGCTGATGCTGGGCTTCTTCTTCCTGTCAGTGGTGCTTGCCACGGAGCCGCCCGCGGCAATGCGCGCCGCCTCCTTCACCATGATCGGCATCATCACCATGGCGACCATCCTGGTGCTGCCGCGCGACGCCGATTCCTTCGCACGCGTGATCATCTTCACCGCCGTCGTGGTGATCGGCCTATCCTATATCGGCCTGTTCGTCTTCCCGCATGAGGCGCTGCACACCGCCGACTCGCAGGAGCCGGAGCATGCCGGCTTGTGGCGCGGCGTCTTCACCCACAAGAACATCGCCGGGCCGGTGATGGCCTGCTTCAGCTTCGCCGGGCTCTATCTGTTCCGGCGCGGTCAGCGCTGGTGGGGCGCAGGCATCTTCTGCGCGGCGATGGTGTTCATGCTCCACACCGGCTCAAAGACGACCGCCGGTCTCGTCCCGTTCTCGATCATGATCGTCGTACTGCCCAGCCTCATCGGCATGCGGCTGGGCACGCCTATCCTGTTCGCGCTGGCGATCATCGCGACCGCCGTCGGCACGCTCGGCATCGTCTTCATCGCGCCGGTGAAGCATCTGGCGGCAATCTATTTCCCCGACCTGACCTATACCGGACGCACGACGCTGTGGGAGTTCGCCGGCGAGATGCTGGCGAAGAAGCCATGGACCGGCTACGGCTACGAAAGCTTCTGGGGGACGCCGCTGCTGCTCAACCAGGACCAGCCGTTCGACCGACCCTGGGACATCCGCACCATCGTGCATGGCCATGACGGCTATCTCGACATCGCCGTGCTGATGGGCATTCCGGCGCTCTGCGTCGCCGTCTACACCTTCCTGATCGCTCCCTTGCGCGACTATATGCGCATTCCGGCACGCAAGGAGAACATCTTCCTCGGCGACTTCTTCATGATGGTGGTGCTGTTCACCGCGTTGAACGCTTTCCTGGAAAGCTTCTTCTTCCACCGCGGCGATCCCGTCTGGCTCTTCTTCGTGCTGGGCGTGCTTGGCTTGAGACAGGTCTCGCTGCGGCCGATCCCGGTTCGCGTCTCCCACTGATCCTGGCCGATCAGTCTCCACCGAACTGGACTTTCCCGCCGCTCCTTCAGCGTCTAAGGAGAGGCTTTGCGGAGGCTTTCATGACGATCAGGCTCGTTCTCGCCGGTTGCGGCAATATGGGTTACGCCATGCTCTCGGGCTGGCTGAAATCCGCCAAGCTCGAGCCGCAAGCGGTGTTCGTGGTCGAGCCCAATGCGGAACTGCGAAGCCGAGCCGAGCATCTCGGCTGCCGCGCCGCCGCCAACGCCGCCGACATTCCGGCCGACGCCGTGCCCGATCTCGTCGTCATCGCGGTGAAGCCGCAGGTGATCCGCGAGGTGACGGCGCAGTACAAGCGCTTCGGCGACGGCCGGACCAGCTTCCTCAGCATTGCCGCCGGCACGCCGGTCGCCACCTTCGAGGAAATCCTGGGCGAGCTCGCGCCAATCATCCGCTGCATGCCGAACACGCCGGCTGCGATCGGCAAGGGCACGATGGTGGTGTTTTCCAATCCGCTGGTCTCCGACGATGTCCGGCGCTTCGTCCTCGAGCTGCTTTCGGCCAGCGGTGTCGTGACGACGATCGACGACGAGGGCCTGATGGACGCCGTGACGGCCGTCTCCGGCTCCGGCCCGGCCTATGTCTTTCACTTCATCGAGGCGTTGACAGTTGCGGCCGAGAAGGCCGGCCTTCCTGCAGAGACCGCCAAGCTGCTTGCCATGCAGACCGTCTTCGGCGCCGCCTCGCTCGCCGCGGAAGCAGACGAGGAGCCGGGCGTCCTGCGCCAGCAGGTGACCAGCCCCAACGGGACCACCGCCGCCGCGCTTGCCGTGCTGATGGGCGGCGATCGCCTGACGAAGCTGGTCACCGAAGCCGTAGAAGCAGCGCGGCTCCGGTCCATCGAGTTGGGCAAGTAGCACCCTGCCCGATCCGACAGATAGCTCAGCCTGGCACGCGCCGCATCCGCCGGGCCGGATCGACCACTGCCATCCCGGCTAACCGATTTCCCCAAACAATCGGTGGGTTTCCCTTTGGCCTAAGGATTGCCGATTGACTTTGGTATAGGCCACCCAGATAAAACTTTCGTTCGCTGACAAAAGCAAATGTTCATCCGCTCGGCTGAACGTGCCAGCCTCGTCGGCGAGTGGGGAGTGCCTCTGCCGCAGGGCCGAGGCGTGATTGAATTGTGGGCATCATACGCTTCGAGCCGAAGCCGATGCCCTGGGGAGGTAGAATGGACACCATACTTGCAGGCTTAAAAGGCGCCATCGACACGCTCGGCGCGACAGTGCTTTTGCCGATCGTCATTTTCATCATCGCTGTGGTCCTTGGAGCCAAGGTCAGCAAGGCATTCCGCGCCGCCATCACGATCGGCGTCGCTTTCATCGGTATCAACCTCGTGCTCGGCCTGATGTTCACCTCGATCGGCGATGTGGCCAAGGCGATCGTCACCAACACCGGCATCCATCGCGACATCATCGATGTCGGCTGGCCGTCGGCCGCCGCGATCGCCTTCGGCTCGTCGGTCGGCCTTTGGGTCATCCCGGTCGGCATCCTGGTCAACATCGTGCTTCTGCTCGCGCGCATGACACGCACGCTCAATGTCGACGTCTGGAACTTCTGGCATTTCGCCTTCGTCGGCTCGCTGGTGGTCGCCGCCACCAACAATCTGGCTTACGGCATCGTCATTGCCGCGCTCGTCGCCGCGCTCGCCCTGCTCTTCGCCGACTGGTCGGCGCGCGCGGTGCAGCAGTTCTATGGCGTGCCCGGCATTTCGGTGCCGCATCTCGCCTCGGCGCAGATCCTGCCGATCGCTATCATCCTCAACTGGATCATGGACCGCATCCCAGGTATCAACCGCATCAACATCAGCACCGAGACCATCGAGCGTCGCTTTGGCGTCTTCGGCGAACCGGTGATATTGGGGCTGATCATCGGCCTTGTGCTTGGCCTGATCGCCTTTTACAACGCCGGCGACCTCGGCACGGTGCTGGCCAAGGTGCTCGGCACCGGCATGACGCTGGCGGCGGTGATGCTGCTTCTGCCGCGCATGGTGAAGATCCTGATGGAAGGCCTGCTCCCGGTTTCGGACGCCGCGCAGGAATTCGTGCGCAAGCGCACCGGCGACCGCGAGCTGCTGGTCGGGCTCGACTCCGCCATCCTGATCGGTCATCCGGCGGCGATCTCGTCGTCGCTAATCCTGGTGCCGATCGCGATCATCCTGTCGATCATCCTGCCCGGCAACCGTGTCATCCTGTTCGCTGACCTTGCCGTCATCCCCTTCATCGTCGCGATGACCGCGCCGCTGGTCAGGGGCAATGTCTTCCGCATGGTGGTGATCGGCACGGTGACGCTCGCCGTCGGCTTCTACGTCGCCAACGCGCTGGCGCCGCTGTTCACCAGCGCGGCCGTCGCCTCCGGCTTCAAGCTGCCCGCGGATGCGCTGCAGATCACCTCCGTGGTCGACGGGTTCCTCTGGGTTCCCTATGTGATCATCGAAGCGATCCAGGGGCTCGGCGTGATCGGCATCGCCGTCATCGCGGTGGTCGTCGCGGCGCTGTTCGTGTTCTACCGCCGCAACCCGCTCGGTTGGGAACGCGCCGCGGGCGCCGAGGATGAGCCGGCCGAAGGCACTGCCTGAACCGGCGCAGCCTGAACTAAACGACCGTGCGCCCAAAGCCGATGCGGCGGGCGCATGGTCCGCATCGAATGGAGCAACCCTTGTCGAATGGCCTGATCCAACTGCTGGACCCCGAGGCGGTCGTCCTCGGCTCCGACGCCTCGACCAATGAGGAGATCATCCGCATCCTGGCCTCCAGGCTGGAGGCGCTGGGCTACGTCAAGAGCAGCTATGCCGACGCCGTCGTGCGGCGCGAGATGACGATACCGACTGGACTGCCGCTGGAGCGCGCCGACAATGTCGCGGTGCCGCATACCGACCCCGAACATGTGCTGAAACCGGGTGTCGCGTTGGGCACGCTCAACCGGACCGTCACCTTCGCCAATATGGAAGATCCCGACGAGAAGCTGCCGGTGGGCTTTGTCTTCCTGCTTGCCATCAACGATAGGGACAAGCAGATTGACACGCTGCAGACCGTCATGGCCACCATCCAGGATCCGGCGGCGCTGGATGGCTTGAGGACGGCCAGGACCTTCGAGGACGTCCGCGCCGTTCTCGGCTGACAAAGGAAAGAACATGTCCAGACAGAAAACCATTCTTTTTGCCTGCGGCACGGGTGTCGCGACCTCGACGGCGGTCAATGCCGCGGTGACGGAAGCGATGAAGAAGCGCGGCCTCACCTTTCACGCACAGCAAGCCAAGGCCACGGAAGTGCCCGGACTGGCCGACAGCGTCGACTTCATCGTCGCCACCACGCCGATCTCGGCATCCGTGAAAAAGCCGGTGATCAAGGGGCTCGCCTTCCTCACCGGCATCGGCAAGGACAAGGTGCTGGACGAGATCGAGGCGGAGTTGCGCAAATAGGCGCGGCTCAGCCCGCCTGGGCCGGTGAAGCGATCTTCGCTCCGTAGAGCATGTCATCCTGCAGCCGGCGCAGGGCATAGAGCCTCGTCGTCCGGTCCGGCGCGGCATTGTCCTCAGTCAACAACCCGCCCTTCTTAACCGGCTTCAGCACCTTGCCGCCTTCGAGCAAGCCGACCGGGACGGCGCGACTGGCTCGGGCCTCGGTGACAGTCATGGTCCAGGAGCGGTAGCAGGTCTCGCCGATGCCATCGAAGGTTTCCCCGGCGGCAAGGTCGCGCTTGGCGACCGCGCAGACTTCCGCCACCGGCCTCGGCAGAGGCACCATGTCGGGCCTGCCGTACAGCATGATGCGGGCGGCGGTGAGCGGCACTTCTAGCGACGTCAGGTGATAGGGTCTAAACAAGCCGTAATAGGGGCCTTTGCCGACATGGAGATCGTCCATGCGCTCGACGACGCGCGGGTGCGTCGCCTCGACGATGACGAAGACGCCCGGCGCCACGCCCTTGCCGATGGTGTAGTCGACGACGCCCTTCCTCGACAGGAGACCGCCATCCTCTTTCGGGATCAGCACCCTGGCCAGTTGATCGCGGTCGGCCTTGGGGCCGTGCATGCCGGGAACATCCGGAACCAGCCCGGTGGCATTGGCGATGGCGCACATCTCGACCATGGTCTTCGAGCCGTCGACGAACTCGACCAGCATGCGCGGATTCATGTTGCGGCGCGCCGCCTCCTCGCGGTAGTCGTCCGGAACGGCGTCGTGGTTGAGCGGGTTGTTCTTGCCCTTGCCGGCCGCGACGATGGTCAGTCCAAGCGCCGAGGCGAACTCGATCAGTTCCATGCAGCTCGACGGCTCATCGCCGGCGCCGACCGAGTAGACGACCCCCAGCCGGTCGGCCTGCTGCTTCAGGTAGCAGCCGATGGTCACGTCGGCCTCGACATTCATCATCACCAGAATGCTTGCCGTGCTCCATGGCTTTCAGGTCGAAATCGGCTGCGACCCCCGGCTTGCCGGTGGCGTCGATGACGACATCGATCAGCGGATTGGTGACCAGCATCTCGTTCGAGGTGATGGCGATCCTGCCGCCTTCGATCGCTCGGGTGACCTTGGATGCGGTGTCGGCCTCCAGGGCAATCGCCTCGTCGCCATAGGCAATGCGGATCGCTTCACGGGCTGTATGCGGCCGCCGGGTGGAAATGGCCGCGATCGAAATGCCCGGCATCAGCATGCCCTGCGTCACCAGATCGGTCCCCATCTCGCCGGAGCCGATGACGCCGATGCGGACCGGCCTGCCTTCGACGGCGCGCCGGGCAAGATCGCGGGCAAGCCCGGTCAAGGCGATATTGATCATGCAAGAAAACTCACGGCTTTTTGCTCCAGCCCGCAATACAGGGAACGATCCGCGTTTGCCAATCAAACCAGTCCGACATGGCAATTTCTTGCGCATGCTTTGCAGGGCCGCAGCAGATTTCGCGGGGAGCTTGTGCGTTGCGGTTGCACGATTCGCCGTTTCTTCAGGCCATTAACCATTGCAGCTCGCTTCAAATGGTAAAAGTCCCGACGGGCACCCCCCGTTTCTGTGCCATTTTTGCTACAGGCTTCGGCCCTAATGCCCGGAATCGCACTTTTAACGGGTGTCTAATCCATTATATGCTCACAACCGCGAAAAATCTGATAGATACTGGTCGAAAGCTCCGGTGGCAGGCTTGGGCAAATAAGCGCCAATAAAAAAGACAATGGCGCGGGGATAGTCACGGGGTAGAAATGACCAGGACGGGTAAAGTGACCGTCGGCTGGAGCCTTGCGCTTGCCGTCACGGTGTCGATGTTGGCTTGCGGAAGCGCCAGCGCACTCACACTCAAAGAAGCCGTTGCCGTCGCAGTGGAATCCAATCCGGAGATTGGACAGGCGATCGAAAACCGCGAAGCAATCGAATTCGAGCTGCGCCAGGCGAAAGGCCTTTATCTTCCCAGCGTCGATCTGGAAGCGTCGACCGGCGTGCGCCGCCTGGACAATGATACAAGGCGCGCGCTCGACGAGGATCACAAAGCCCTCTATCCGAACGAGGCCGACCTCACCGTCTCGCAGACGCTTTATGACAGCGGCGCCCGGCGAGCGGAACTGAACCGCCAGGCCTCGCGGGTCGACGGAGCCTCCTTCCGGGTTCTGGAACGGTCCGAATTCATCGGGCTCGCGGTGGTCCAGGACTATCTTGAATACATGCTGCAGGCTTCGATCGTGGCCGAGGCCAAGAAGAACCTGGGCTTCCATCAGTCGATCCTCGGCGACATCAAGCAAGGCATTGCGGGCGGCGCGCTCAACGAGGCCGACCGGCAGCAGGCCGAGGAACGCCTCTTTGCCGCCAAGGCGCGGATGCAGGAAGCGACCGAAGAACTCGAGGCGGCCAAGATCCGCTTCTTCAAGAATGTCGGCAAGCCGCTGACCAATCCATCGCGACCGGCAGACGTCTCGGCCGCCCTGCCGCGGTCGCTGGACGATGCGATCGGGCTCGCCAGGCAGAACAATCCGCGCGTCCATATGGCCAACAGCGATATCGACGCCGCCGCCTCGCTCGTCGATGCGGCGCGGGCGAAATACGGCCCGACGATCACCGCCGAAGGCGTTGCCCGGGGCGGCTACGACATCGATGGCGACAACGGCGATGCGAGCGACCTGCAGGCCCGGGTGGTGCTGCGCTGGAACCTTTACCGCGGCGGCATCGACAAGGCCAACGAACAGGAACAGATCCGCCGCACCAGCGAGCAGCGTCTTGCGATGCACCAGGTGCTGCGCGAGATCGAGGAAGCCGTCCGTACGTCGTGGGACCGCCGCTTCCGCCAGGCGGATCTCGCAAAGACACTGCGGCAACAGGCAGCCACCAATGAAAAGCTCGTCGCTTCCTATCGCGAGCAGTTCAAGGTCGGACAGCGCTCGTTGCTCGATGTGCTCGATGCCCAGAACACGCGTTTCAACACCGCGACGTTGGCCGACACATCGTCCTACGCGTCGCTGTTTGCGGAATACAGGCTGCTGGCCGCGACCGGGGAATTGCTGAAGACGCTCAACATCCAGCCGCCGAAGCAGGCCGCGGCTTATGCGCAGACCGAGTTCGGCGTGCCGCCGACGGCCGATACCGAAACCTACGCGCGCACGCCGTCGGAGCAGAAGAACGATCTGCCGTTCGACATCCTCGCGCCGGTCAGGAAAAAGTAGCCGATGTAAGCATCGATCTTTCAGTCCTTCGGGGCGGATCGTGAACCAGCAACCGAACATCCTGTCGCCGAAGGAGGCTTTCAAAGCCTGCTTCTGCGCTGTTGCGGCCTATCTCGGCCGGCCGAGCGCGGAAACCGTGCTGTTCGCCGGCGTGCCGATTTCGGAGACGCGCATCGAGCCGGAGGAAATCCGCCATCTGGCCGAGCGCATCGGCCTGGAGGTCCAGGATTTCAACCATCGCGATTTCTTGCGCGGCCGCTTCGACCTTCCGGCGATCGTCTTCCGCGTCAGCCAATTGCCGATCGCTCTCCTGGCGGAAATCGAGGGCGGGCAATATCTGACTGCGCCCCAGGAAAACGGCCGCACCACGATCGATAGGGCGGAACTCGCCGACAGCTATATCAGCGGCGGCACGTCCTTTTCGATCACCTATGCCAATCAGGCCGAGGAGATGACGGTCGGCACGGCCGCGCGGATCGAAAGGCGCCACTGGCTGACCGGCACGATGGGGGCGTTCTGGCGCACCTACTCCAAGGTGGTGCTGTCGGCCGTCTTCATCAATCTGCTGGCGATCGCCTCGCCGATCTTCACCATGAACGTCTACGACCGCATCCTGCCGAACAAGGCGATCTCGACGCTTTGGGTGCTGGCGCTCGGCATCGGCGTGGCGATCCTGTTCGACCTGCTGCTCAAGACGGCCCGGGCATCGCTGATCGACTATGCCGGCCGCAAGGCGGACCTGCGGATTTCCTATTTGCTGTTCGAGAAAGTGCTGAATTCCTCGCTTTCGGCGCGGCCCGGGTCGACCGGCGAATATGCGAACCGCGTCACGCAATATGAGTTCGTGCGCGAGTTCTTCACCTCGAACACGATCAGCGTCTTCATCGACACGATCTTCGTCTTCGTCTTCCTGGCTGTGATCTACGCCATCGGCGGCTGGCTGGTGATCATACCGGCGCTGGCCTTCGTCATTTCCGTCATTGTCGGACTGATCACGCAGCGGCGGATCGGCAAACGGGTCGCCGCCTCGATGAACGAGGCATCGCAACGCCAGGCCCTGCTGGTCGAATCCATTTCGACGCTGGAGACGATCAAGTCGCTGCGCGCGGAAGCCTATCTGCTGCGCAAATGGGGCGAGCATTCGAAGAACGCGGCCAACACGTCGGAGAAGATCAAGGAGCTCTCGGCGGCGGCCGGCAATATCACCGGGGCCATCCAGCAATTCGTGACCGTTGCCCTGGTTGTGGCCGGCGCCTATGCGTTCTCGGAAGGCCAGGTCTCGACCGGCGCCATCATCGGCACCGTTATGCTTGCCGGCCGCGCCGTGGCGCCGCTCGGCCAGATCGCCATCACGCTTGCCCGCTTCCGGCAGGCGATGTTGTCGCTCAGGATCATCAACACGATCATGTCGCAGCCGGAGGACCGCCCTGATACGGTTGGTTTCGTCAACCGGCCGATCCGCAGCGGCGCGTTCGTCTTCAAGAATGTCGGTTTCGCCTATCCGGGCACGGAAAACGAGGTCCTGAGCGGGCTCAACATCGCGGTCCGGCCCGGCGAGCGGGTCGGCATCATCGGCCGCATCGGCTCCGGCAAGACCACGATGGGCCGGCTGATCGGCCGGCTCTTCCTGCCGACGTCGGGAGAGCTGCTCATCGACGGCATCGACATCCGGCAATACCACCCCTCGGAGGTCCGCGCCGCGGTCGGCATCGTCGCGCAGGCCGGCGACCTGTTTTCGGGAACCATCAAGGAGAATCTCCTGATGGCGGCCCCGGAAGCAACCGACGAAGAGATCATCGATGCCGCGAAAGCCGCCGGCGTCGACGACTTCGTCTCGCGCCATCCGCGCGGCTACGACATGAATGTCGGCGAGCGGGGCACCAATCTGTCGGGCGGGCAAAGGCAGGCGGTGGCGATCGCGCGGCTGCTTTTGACCAAGCCGAAGATCGTCTTCCTGGACGAGCCCTCGGGTTCGATGGACCTCGCTTCCGAACGGCAATTGATCAAGCAGCTCAAGGTGGCGTTCGACCGCAGCACGACGCTTATCGTGTCGACCCATCGCTACAGCATGCTGGAGCTTGCCGACCGCCTCATTGTCATCGACCAGGGCCGCGTCGTCGCCGACGGGCCGAAGGAACAAGTCATCCAGGCACTGCAGAAGGCAAATGCCTGACCGGAACGTATAGAGATGCTCGCAAGGGAAGACCGGCCACCCCTATTCGCCTCGGCCTCCGTCTACATAATCGGAGCGCTGTTCGTGTGCTTCACGGCCTGGGCATCCTTTGCCGAGGTCGACGAGATCGCGCGCGGCGAAGGCAAGGTCATACCGGCTTCGAAGACGCAGATCATCCAGGCCAGCGAAGCCGGCGTGGTGCAGGAGATCGCCGTCCAGATCGGCCAGATCGTCAAGAAGAACGACCTCATCATCCGTCTCGACAATTCGGGCAACACGTCTAGCCTCGGCGAGGAACAGGCCAAGGCGCGGGCGCTGCAGGCGCGTATCGCGCGGCTGCAGTTCGAGCAGAGCGGCAATGTCGAAGGGTCGTTCCCCTGCCCCGCGGAAATCCAGACGGTCGCGCCTGAAATCTGCGACAACGAGCAAAAGCTGCTCGTCGCGCGCCGCGACAATTTCGAGGTCAAGCTGTCGGTTCTCAAATCGCGCCTCGACCAGCGCGAGAAGGAGCTGGACGAGGCCACCGCCAATGCCGACCGCCTGTCCAAGAGCCTGGCCGTCAGCGACCAGGAGACCGCGCTGGTCGAATCCATGGTCAAGAAGGGCCTGATGGCCAAGACCGAGCAGATCCGCGTCGAGCGGGAGCAGACGGACCTGCACGGCCAGCTCAACCTGGCCGGCGAGACCATCAAGAAGAGCAAGGCCGCGATCACCGAGGCGCAGCTTCAGGTGAACGAATTGGGCCTGCAATTGCAGCAGGAGGCATTGAGCGACCTGACGCAGGCGCTTGCCGATCTTTCCGTGGTTGACGAAACCATCCGCGGCGCCACCGACAAGGTGGCTCGCACTGACATCCGCTCGCCGGTCGACGGCATCGTCAATACGCTCGACGTCAACACGCTGGGCGCCTTCGTGCAACCGGGCGCGGTGGTGGCCGGCATCGTGCCGACCTCCGAGACCCTGCTGGTGGAGGCCCGGGTTTCGCCACGCGACGTCGCCTTCATCCAGCCGGACCAGGAGGCGCTCATCAAGGTCACGGCCTATGATTTCTCGATCTTCGGCGGCATCGAGGGCAAGGTCTCCAACATCACCGCTGACAGCCTCGTCGACCAGAAGACGGGCGAGCCTTACTACCAGGTGCGGGTCGCCACCGAGAAGTCGACGCTGACCAGAAACGGCAAGACCTATTCGATCATCCCCGGCATGATCTGCTCGGTCGACATCAAGACCGGCCGCAAGACGATCCTCAACTATCTTTTGAAGCCCATCAACAAGGCGCGTCAGGAGGCGATGAGTGAGCGATAGCGCCATCCGTCCGGACACTTCGCGCGAGCGGCTGCTGCCGGCGCTCGCGGCCGAGGATTTCGGCCCGGAATTCCGCGTCGTGGCGCGCGGCGGCGTGCGTCGCGGCATCCGACTCGAGCGCGCCTTCTGGGTGTCGCTGAAGCAGATGGCCGAAAGCCGCAAATGCACGATCGGAATGCTGGTCGAGGAGATCGCCGAACATCATCCCGACCAGGGCAACCTCACCTCGGCGATCCGGGTCGCCTGCATGCGCGGCCTTGCCGAAGAGAGTATGGAGCTGCGCAAGCTCGCTTCGATCCGCACGATCAACGCGATCCTGGTCGCCTGTCCGTCACCCGCTTTCGCGCTGTCATCCTCCAAGAAGATCTTGGCCTTCAACACGCCGTTCCAGCAACTAGTCAGGCGTCAACTGCCGAGCGCGCCGGGCGAGGATGGCCGGCAGGATCTGAAGCTGGCGCTCGACCTCAACGTTCCCGATATTTTCGCCCGGCTCGACGCCAATGGCGAAACCCCCGTCACCAGCGGTTTCGTCATCGGCGCCGGCGAGCGCCGCTATCGTGGCCAGCTCAGCGCCGTGCGCGCGCCCGTCGCCGAACCGGAACTGTTGATGGCCTTTGTCTTCAATGGGTAGTTCCTCAATACAGAAGATTTGACTGGTTGGTTAGTGTGCGTTGGCAGATCCCCGGCCTTGGCGATTGGCCGAGACGCCTATCGCGATCGTCATCCACGGGCGGAGCAAGGAGCGAAGCGACGCGCGCAGACCCGAGGACCCATGCCGTGACTTGGGAGCGCCGCAGCGGTCCAGAATTCCGCATCGTTACACACTTCGGTCCAGGTAGCGGCATGGGAGCCTTCAGCTCACCGCCGGCGTTTGCGCTTGCGCGACAACAGGCAGAGGGCAGTTTCCGCCGGAAACGTTTAGCCGCTCCAGCCTACTGCCTCGGATTCGAAGCCACTGATGGTTCCGGCGCGCCTTCGCCCGGGGCGACCGTCGCGAAACCGCCGGCGATGTCGGCGATCTGCGCGCCGGACTTCGATCCGTGGATCCAAGCGCGATCGGTGCTGAAGGAATAGAGCGGAACATAGTCGGGCAGATCGCTGTCGCGCATGACGGCGTTGCCGAGGCTATCAAGGATGAAGGCGCCGCTTCCCGTGCTCACCGACAGCACGGCATGGAAGAACTTGCGGCGGCGGTCCTGGAGAACCACCAGCGACATGCTCTGCGCCGGGACGCCGGCCCTGAGCAGCGCCGCCATCTTGAGTATGGCGAAATCCTCGCAATCGCCGGCGCGATGCTCGAGGATTTCCGAGGGCTTCGCCCAGTAGTCGAGCTTGCCGTAGACGGCCATATCCGACTTGTAGGCAATCAGGCGGTTGATGCTGCTGTTGACGAAGGACAGCTTCTCGCGAAAACCCTTGTCGCCGGCGATCTTGACGATCTCGGCGAAAGTCGGGCTCTCGTGGTCGCAGGGGCTGCCGGCGGTGCAATCGACGACGGCCTTGTAGACGGGAGCCCAGCGCGCCGCGACAGGAAAGTTGCGCATCGACAAAGCGACGGAGCCGAAGACACCGGGAATGATCGCGGCGGTCTGGATCGGGTCGATGCCGGGATCGGCCATGGCGGTCGAGTGCGCTTCAACCTGATAAGGCACCGTCGGCGCATAGCCGGCCGAAACACCCGCGACCCGGTAGGCGGCGGCCGGCTGCCAGGACTGCGGCCGGGCCAGCGAAACGCCGCCGAGGCTCGCCGGCGCAGGCACCTGTTGCGGGGCCGGATCCGCGCCCGAATTCACGCCGGCTGATGATGGATTCGCCGGAACGGCAAGGCCGATCGCCAGCAAGAGAACCTTGATCCCCGTCATCCCCGGGGCTGCTTTTTGTATTTTCATAACGCCCACCTTTGACTGTGGACGCTACCAATCTTGTCTCAAGTTATCGGAAAGGAAGGTGGGTAAATTTCCGCGAATCACGCTATTCTATTTTCTATCAAATTTTATTTAAATTTATACTTCCATTTACCAAACCGGCGCGGCGCGCCGAAGCCGATCCAGCATTCCTTAAGATCATGCATATCCGGATATATCATCGCGATTTACCAAGTGTAAAAAATGCGATTCTCTACATATTCGAGTATATGAAATAGATTGAAGGTCTGTTGCAAAGTCCGGGTCTGACATGTCTCTTTCCGGGAAATGCCGGAGGGGCTTTAGCTATGACGACCAATATCGAATTCGATGCCGTTTCAAATTCCTGGGACGAGCATACCAGCGCCGCTGAAAATCATATCTCGACGGGTGTCCAGGTCGCGCAGGCGACCACGGGCCAGGCGGCGAGCGAGCCCGTGCCGGTCGATGTCGGCAGCGGCGCCCCGGCGCAGGGCGGGGCCAATGCGCCCGCCGCCAACGCTCCGGCTTCCAATGCCGCCCAGGGAAACGCACCGGCAGGAAACGCGCCGGCGGCGAATGCCGCGGCTACGAACGTTCCGCATGAGTATCACGCCGAAGCCGGTAATGTCGTGAAGCTGCCGGCCAATGTCTCGATCGACAACATCAAGGTCGAAGGCCACAATCTGGTGCTGGTGCAGCCCGACGGATCCGAGATCGTCATCAAGGACGGCGCGCTGAACGTGCCGACCTTCATTCTCGGCGATGTCGAGGTGCCGCGCGTCGCGCTCATCGCCGCCCTCGAGGCCAGCCATGTCGATGTCGCCTTCGGCGCCGACGGCTCGATCTCGGCAGGCGGCAACGGCTCGCCGAGCAGCGCCGGCGGCAATTTCGAACAGCCTGCCGGCGGCATCGGCGACGGCTTCGGCCTGACCGCGCTCCTGCCGCCGACGGACCTGGCGTTCGGCCAGCCGGAACATCGCGAGCTGTTCCCGGGGCTGCTGCCCGATTCCACGCCGATGATTGGTGACCTGAACCCTGAGACCAGCGGCGGCGACACCATCGTCAATGAAAAAGGCCTGCCGGCGAGCTCCGGCTCGGAAGGCTCGGGCGAACAAGCGGCGCCCGGCCCCGACGGAGACCCCTCCGAACACAACACCGGCACCTTCACCATCACCTCACCTGACGGCATCGGCTCGGTGAGCATCAACGGCCAGGTGATCTCGGGCGCAGCCCTTGCCGACAGCGCCAACGTGCATGTCAACGTCACCACGCCGCTCGGCACGCTGACCATCACCGGCTACGATGCCGGCACCGGCCAAGTGAGTTATACCTACACGCTGGAGCATAGCGATCAGCATCCGGACGGCAACGGAACCAATTCCACCTTCGACAACATCACGGTGATCGTCACCGACACTGATGGCGACGTCTCGCTTCCCGGCACGCTCTCGGTCCGGATCGTCGACGACGTGCCGACGGCGAACCCGGACGCCAATAGCGTCACGGCAGGCAGCCATGCAGAGATCTCGGGCAATGTGATCACCGGCGCCGGCGAGACCGATCCGGCCACGAGCGCGGACGTAAAGGGCGCGGACGGCGCCAGCGTAACCTCGGCCTATGGCACGGGTGCGCCGCAGGATGTGACGTCCGCTGTCACCGGCACCACGATCGCGGGCCAGTATGGCACGCTGACGCTCTATTCGGACGGCCACTACACCTATGACCGCGCGGCGAACACGCCCGGCGGTGTGAGCGATGTGTTCCACTACACGCTGACGGATGGCGACGGCGACCAGTCGAGCACCACGCTCACGATCAACATCGGCAACGAGCCGCCGAAGCTGGGCGACATCCCGGCCGCGGGCGCTGACGGCGCGATCGTCAACGAGGCGGGCCTGGCGAGCGGTACGCTGCATGACGGCTCGAACACGACGAGCGGCACGATCGGCTTCACCTCGCAGGATGGGGTGAACTCGGTTTCGCTGGGCGGCCACACGCTGTCGAGCGATTCGGGCAATCCGACGACGTTCACCGACCCCACCACGGGCGGCACAGTGAGCGCGTGGTACGAATACAACAGCGCGACCGGCGCGGGAACGATCCACTACAGCTACACGCTGACCACCGACTACCACAGCGCCACCGGCGGCGACGACGCCAATATCGAAGCGACACCGACCTTCGCGGTCGTCGTGACCGATCAGGACAGCCAGACCGCCTCTGGCAACCTCGTCGTCCATGTCGTCGACGATGTGCCGACGGCCGCCAATGACGGGCCCTACACGGTGGTCGAGGACGGCGCCGGCGCGCCGAACGCGCCGCCGACCAGCACCGTGTCCGGGGACGTGCTTGCCAACGACGCCTCGGGCGCCGACACGCCCAAGAGCTTCGTCAGCTGGTCAGGCGCCGACGCGGCGGCGATCACGGCGCTCAACACCTATGGCACGCTGACCCAGAACGCCAACGGCACCTGGAGCTACGTGCTCGACAACAGCCGCGCCGCAACCCAGGCGCTGACGGCGGCCAGCAACCTCAGCTACACGCTGCACTACACCATGCAGGACGCCGACGGCGACACCTCGTCGGCGACGCTGACCATCAACGTCACCGGCGCCGACGACACCGCCTCGGTGGTCACCGCCTCGGCCCAGGGCCCGGACAACACCGTCTATGAGGCCGGCCTCAACCCGAACGGCTCGAACGCCGCCTCCAACACCGAGACCAGCACCGGATCCTTCACCATCGCGGCCAGCGACGGCATCCAGGACGTCGTCATCGGCGGCACCACCTTCACGCTGGCCCAGATCCAGGCCTTCAACGGCACGCAGACCGTCAACACCGGCGAAGGCATCCTGACGCTGACCGGCTACAGCGGCGACGCCCATTCGGGCACCATCTCCTACAGCTACACGCTGTCGGCCACCATCGACAACGACAGCAAGGTGCCCTCCGGCAACGACACCGTCGACGGCTCCGGCTTCAACGACAGCGTCGCGCTCACCGTCCATGGCGCCGGTGGCACGACTGCCAGCGACAATCTCGTCGTCCATGTCGTCGACGATGTGCCGACGGCCGCCAATGATACCTGGGGTTCGCCCATCACCGGTCCGACGACCCTTACCGGTCTACTGAACAACGACGTCTTCGGCGCCGATGGCGTGGCGACAACGACGCCCGGCGTGATAACGACAACCAACGGCGCCCATGGAACCGTCGTCTATAACAATGACGGAACCTTCACCTACACGCCGACCGGGGTTTATGTAGGATCCGACACCTTCACCTACACCATCAAGGACGGTGACGGCGATACCTCGACGGCGACCGTCACGGTGAACGTCAACACCAATACGGTTCCGACGGGCGGCGGCACCGCGTCGCTGACCGTCAACGAAGCGGCGCTCGATACCACGCTCGACGCTACTGCTCCGGCCGATCTCCAGCCTGGTGTCGTGACCGGCACGGATCCGAGCAGCCGTGGCGAGACGGCCCAAGCCAGCAGCGGGATCACTTTCAGCTCAACGGGCGAAGCGATCACCGTCGCATTCGCCAATCCGACAGGCGATCCGAACTGGGTGGCTCCGACGGTGTCGGGCCTAGCGGCTGGGTATTCTATCAGCTGGGCGCTGGTCGGCGGCCAACTGGTAGGCACGCTCATGCACGGCGTCACCAACCTTGGACCGTCTCTCTATCTGGCGTTGTCAAACACCAGCGCCGGCCCGAACAGCACTTTGACCCCGGTAGTCACCGCGACGCTAACGGACCAACTGCAGCATACGGCCGGCTCCGGCAATATTACCATTAACGGACTGCAAGTGGTGGCAACTGACACCAGCGGCGACCATGTCTCCGGCGCCGTCAATCTAACCGTCATCGACGATGCTCCGCTGCCGTTCACCCCGGATGCAATTTTCGTCGACAACGCTACCCACTCTGCCCTGACGGAGCAAATAAACTTCGGCTCCCATGCAGGCGCGGATGGCGTCGGCGATGTCGTTTTCAACGTTGCCAATGGCGGAGCCGTCACCGATACCACAGGTCTGAATGTTTATCTCAATGGCGAACAGGTCTTCTTCAGTGTCGTCAACTCGCATACGATTGAAGGTCGGACCTCTGTCGCGAACGGCAGTGACTTGGCATTCACTGCGACCCTCGACCCGATTACGGACACATGGACCTATACCCAAAACGGGTCGCTGTTCGCTGGCAATCAGTTCAATAGCGGGAGTTTCACGAACCCAGGCGGCAGCAACAATCTGGCCATCGTTTTGGATGGGCCAAATGCAACCCAGAACGATCTGCTGGTCACTGCCAACGGTAACAACACCGTCAACACCAACAATTCCGAATTCGGCGTTGATGGTGGCAATAGTATCGGGCCCGGTGAAACCATTCGGTTCGATTTTGTTCAGAATGCCACGACAGACGGTACCGTCGTCGGAAGCAACTTCTCGAACCACTATGAGGTCAGCAGTTTCACAAGCACCGTTGACACCGGTGGCGGCAGCGCCGCTACCCTCATGATACGGGGCGTAAACGCAGACAATGACCATGTATATGTCGGCGACGGAGACGAAGGCACTGCCCAGTTTCTTACTGTCACGGTCGCAGACCATTCCAATAACGGGTTGACGCCCGTCGTAACTTACAATGCGAACGGCACCATCACTCTGACGAACATTGGAAATGGTGATACTTTCACCGTGACTGCGAGCAGCGATGCCTTTAGTGCGATGGAGATTACCGGTCTCTCTGGCACGAACACCTTCAAACTGTCATCGCCTCTCTTCACGACGGCCAGCGCAGCTACCCCGTTCGACATCAAGATACCAGTTGTCGGCACAGACGGTGACGGCGACTCGATCGCCAGTTCCGTTACAGCGAAGCTTTCACCCGACGCCAGCACCTGGCACGGCACGTCGGGCGCCGACACTCATACAACGACGGCGACGGAAACCAGCCTTTTCGGCGAGGACGGTAACGACGTGCTCAACGGCTTGGCGAATCAAGCGGATACCCTGGCAGGCGGCCGAGGCGACGATACATTGTCCGGAGGCTCGGGAGACGACTCACTCTATGGCGGCTCCGGCAACGACATCCTGATCGGCGGCACAGGTGTCAATCACCTGACCGGCGGCAGCGGCAATGATACATTTGTGATCGATCCATCCAAACTCACGCTCCACGTGACCGACGTCATCGCGGACTATACGCCTGGCCAGGACGTCATCGACCTGTCCGATCTGCTTCAATCTCTCGGCGGCAACGCGCCGACGACGGATGCGCAGACCGGCGCGGCGGTGAACGTCAACTTCTCGAACGGCGCGGCCCATGTGATGGTCGATGACAACGGTACAGCTGCCGGCGGCAATATGGTCGAGGTGGCAACGCTGACGAACGTGGGCGTCAATTCCGCGATTACCATCCTCTACGATCACACCCACACTCATACGGAGAATGTGACTTGACGGTGCCGTCGTCTGGATAACGCAAACTTGGTGACTCGGAGGCGTGGCGTAAAGCCACGCTTCCATGCTATGCATTAGAGAACCATGAATTCGCAATTCGGAGAGGGGCTTACATGAAACATTCCGCAAGATTGCTGGCTTCGGCCACGGCGCTGCTGCTCGCCGGGTCGACGGGCTTCGCCGCCGACATCATCGGCGAGCCGGCGGTGAATTATTGCCGCACCGTGGGCACGTCGGACCTGGTGCTGACGGACAACATGGTCGAGCTCAAGGACCAGGTGGTGAAGCTGATGGACGAATCGGTCGCCGTCGCCAACAGCCCGGAATGGATCAACTCGTCGCGTCCCGCCTTCGTCTGGGCCTCGGAAGCCAAGGTCGCCTGCGGCATGGCCTATGGCTACCTCAAGACGAACTACAAGGACGAAGACACGCTCAACAAATGCGAATGCTTCCACGACCGCATGGTCGAGTATATGCACTGAGCTGACGGGCGTGCGCCGCGCCGACCGTTTGCAATGACGACGATGAAAGCCAGGGTGGAGGCGGACGCCTGCGCGACCACACCGCCGGCTGCCGCGCATGCCGGCGGGATGCCGACAACTGATCTCCGACGCGAGCGGTGGCGAGCCTTGGTCCTGGCCTTTGCCATTGCGGCGGCAGCGTCCGGATGCCAGTCCAAGAACGGATCGTCGGACGTGCTCGATCCATCGGCGATCGCGGCACCCGCCGGCCAGGCGGGCACTGCCGCGGCGCCCGCCCAGCAGGCAAGCGTCGAGACCCCAGGCAGTCCGGCATTGGGCAGCGCGACTTCGAGCGGCCCGACCTCGGCCGCCGCCGCCAAGGCCCAGCTGACGCTCGGCACGGGGCCGACCAGGGTCGCCATGCTGCTGCCGCTTTCAGCGCCCGGAAGCACGGGCGAGAACGGCCGAAAGATGTATGACGGCGCGCGCCTCGCGATGGCCGATCTCGGCGACAAGCTACTGACGCTGACGATCGAGGATACGCGCGGCGACAGCGGCTACGCGAAAGACCTCGCGGTGAAGGCGATCACCTCGGGTACGGCGAAAGCCGTCATCGGGCCGTCCGAGCTTGCGGCCGCGCAGCATCTTGCCAAGCTCTCCGGCTCCAAGCGCCCGCCGGTGCTGGCGCTGGCCGACAATTTCGCCGGCGGCCCCGGCGTCTATTCCGTGCGGCTCAGCGAGGCCGACAGCGCGGCGGCGGGCGCGGCGGCAATCGCCAGCAAGGGCGCCAGGAAATTCGTGCTGCTGGTGCCGGCGGGCGCCGACTCGAGCGCCATCGAATCCCGGGTGGCCAACGCGCTCAGCATCTATGGCGCCACGCTTGCGGTGACGCTGCCCTATTCGCCGGCCGACGGCGGCGCCAAGGTGGTGTCGGATATGAGCTCGCTGGTCGAGGCGCCCGACGCCGTGGTCGTCGCCTGCGGCGGCGGCAGCCCTGTTGCGGTGCTGGCGGCGCTGAAGGCGAAAGGCGTTCCGGGCAAGACGGTGACGCTGATCGGCACCGACCGCTGGCTCGAGCGCCCGATGGATCCGCTCTACGAGGGCGCCTATATCGCGACGCTCGACGAGAGCGAGACCGGGCCGATCGCCGACCGCTTCAAGGCGGCCTACAAGTACCAGCCGGACGTCAACGTCGCCTACGCCTACGACATGGTGGCGCTGAGCGCGGGGATCGCGAGCGCGGCCGGCCCCGACGGCTTCAACAAACAGGTGCTGGAGAACACGACCGGCTTCCGCGGCTCGACCGGCCTGTTCCGCTTCCGCAGCGACGGCTCGAGCCAAAGGTCGATGCCGTTCTTCAAGGTGGAGAAGGGGCAGCTGAAGCTGGTGGAGAAGCAGACGGCGGGGTTTTAGGATTGGGCCTTGGGTGTCTCGTTGCATGTACTTAAAAAGCTTCTCGTTCTAGCGGCTCTTGGCGGGGTGGCGGCTGGTGCGGTGGCCCTCACCGAACGCTTCATATTTGCCTCGCCCAAACCAGCCGTTTCGGGCGAACCGCCACCTCTACCCGTCATCAAGAAAAAGCCGGTGCGGCAATGGAAATGGCGCCTGACATAGCTGCCGAACAATCGCGGTTCTCGATCTCCGCAAAACTCGCGGTGGCCTGCCTGTGCTATGCCGGGCTTGCGGCTTATCTGTATCCCGTCACCTATCTCGCCGCGCTGGGCACGTTCAGGCTCCTGCTGCTTTATCTGCTGCTGCCTTTCCTGATCCTGATCGGGCTGATTGTTGCAGCGGTCATCAGCCAACCACGGGCTCCAGCCACCTGGCTACGGCGCAAACTCATGTCGCGAGGCGTCGGAGCGACATACACGCTTGGGATCTTCATACTTTGTCTGGCTGCATTCACTGCTTATAAGCACGAATTCTCGCAGATAGTGCCGTTCTTCGCGGATCAATTCCTGGCAAAGATCGACGCCGCTTTGCATTTCGGCGACCCCT
Source organism: Mesorhizobium sp. SOD10 (assembly GCA_000824805.1). Classification (GTDB taxonomy): domain Bacteria; phylum Pseudomonadota; class Alphaproteobacteria; order Rhizobiales; family Rhizobiaceae; genus Mesorhizobium. The sequence continues at coordinate 25,014 of CCNA01000045.1, read as the reverse complement.
GGAAATGGGCGCGCGCCCTGCCGGTTCCAAGCATCGCGGATCGAGCGCTCTACATTTTTTATTCGCAGCTTTGGTTCGTCGTGCTTGCCACCGTCGTCGTAGTGGCGGCCTGGCTCGACGACGCATCGAAGCGCCTGCGTTATTTCCTGTCGCTTATCACTAGCGCAGTGGTTCTGGGTGTGATCGTCAGACTGGTCGCTTCATCGGCAGGACCGATCTTCTATGATCGGCTGTTCGATCCAGACAGATTCGAGGACCTTATCCGATCTCTCAAGACAAGCGATTCCGGACCGGACACCCTGGTGATCACCGATTACCTGTATGCGTCGTATACGACCCACAAAGCCTCGATAGGGACAGGCATTTCAGCGATGCCCAGCTTCCATGTGGCTATTGCCGTGCTGAACGCCCTTTTCCTTTCGAGCCTCAACCGACGGGTCGGCGCCGTGGCGTGGATCTATGCCGGCGTGATCCTCTTCGGCTCGGTGTATTTCGGCTGGCACTATGCCATCGATGGTTACTTCTCGATCATCGCGATAGCGGTGATATGGCGATGCTGTCGAGTATCGCCTCCCGCACGTTCCTCGTAGCCAAACCTGTACTGGGCCGGCGGCAAAGTGTGGCGAGCGTTGGGCTGGTCGCCCCGATGCGACGAGAAATCCTCGCTGCGCTGGCTGCTTCTTACGGACCTAGGGGCCAATTTGGGCAGTTGGATCTAGCCAAGCTGCCGGAGGATTCCGGTGCTCGTGGCCAGCATCACACCGTTATAGATCTGGAACAGGATTGCGCATATCGCGGCGGCCGAGATCGGCACGCCGAACGGCACGACGCCTTTCCTGTCCATGTGCTGGACGTAGAGGCGGAACGCGCCCGCCGGCAGGAGAAAGGGGTTCTTGACCAATGCCGCGGTTGCCAGCGCGAAGACCAGCAGGAAGATCGTGAACACGACAAGGCCGTTTCCACCAATCAGAAGCGGCACCGCCGCCATCAGCTTCACGTCGCCGGCGCCGAGCTTGCGCAGGGCCCAGAACGGTAACAGTGTCACGAACAGCAGGACGCAGCCGATCGCGCTCAGGCCCATGTCCCACCATGATCCGCTCTGCGCGGATACGAGCTGGAGTGAGCCCAGACCGAGGCATATCAGCAGCAGCACGTCGCGGTTGGCAATCTTCTGCGTCGTGAAATCGGTCCAGGCGATCCTACCGAGGAGCGGGATGGCCAACGCCCTGAGCAACAGCGACGCGGCGAGCAAAAGGCTCATGACCTTTCTATGTTCCGCACGCTTGACGACAGAAGCTTCAGATTGTTCGCCACGGTCGGATCATTGGGCGACAGTTCGTAAGCCCTGAGGAAGTTCGTTCGCGCCTCCTGCAGCTTGCCGCGCAGCAGATAGGAGTAGCCGAGATTGTTGTAATATTCCGGCGTCGCGCCGAGCAGCTTGAAGGCTCGGCTATAGGCCATATCGGAAAGATCGAAGCGGCGGATGCGATCACAGGAGGCGGCAAGGCCCAGCCAGGCGACGCCGTCATTCGGCGCCAGCCGGGTCGCCTTGTAGAACAGCGCGCCGGCATTGCCGTAGTTTTCAGAGCGGAACTGGGTCTTGGCCTCGGTGATCGCCTGGTCGGAGGCATAATAGTCGACATCGCTAATGGTCTTCAGCCCGTCAAAGGTATCGCCGAAAGCGGTGTAGTCGCCCTTGGCAGGCTCGTTGGTGCGAACGACGCCGCCCGTGGTGTCGGTCGACTGGCAACCGGCCAGCATGATCAGCAACACACCGGCTGCGGCGGCGAGGCGTATCGACCTTGTCATTTTGTGCCCCAAGGAGCCTCCGACTCAATTTTAGAACCTAATCATATGACGGATCAGAAGAAAACGCCTTTCATGCGAATGATCACCGGCAGGAGGATCACCATCAGCACAACGGGGAACACGCAGAGCCCCAATGGGATCATCATTTTGACCGGCAAGGCGTTGGCCTTTTCCTCGGCGCGAAGAATGCGCTGGCTTCGCATCTCATCGCTGTAAACCCTCAACGCGTCGGTCAGGCTGGTGCCAAGTTCTTCCGATTGCCGGAACAGCACTGCCAAGGCGCGCGCCTCGTCAAGTCCCAAGCGATCGGCTAGTTCGCGCAGCGCCTCCCGCAACGGCTTGCCGGCGCGCATTTGCAGATTCATGATCGCAAGCTGGACGCCTAGCCACTTATGCGTCCCAGCCAGTTCGTTGCTGACCCGTTCCACAGCCGCTTCCAGGCTCATGCCGGCGTCGGCGCATGTGATCATCATGTCCATGAAATCGGGAAAGCCGCGTCGATAGATCTGCTTTTGCGCATTCTCAAAGCGATCGAGCATAACGCTGGGGATCACAAGGCAGGCGAGACCGAACAGAGCCGAAGCAGCGTAAGGGATGAAAGCCGGCCATTGCGACGGCAATATCCTTGACAGGACCGCGTAGCAGCCCAGGAAACCCAGACATACGACGCCAAGTCGACACAAGGTATAGACCACCGGGGCGCTGGGTTGGTAAAAGCCCGCCCGGAACAGCTTGGCTTCGAGCGCATTTGGCTCCCCGCGTTCCTTCTCGAGGGTCCGGAAATAGGCATCGATTGGCCGCTGAGCTGCGATCTTCGCAAGCTTCTCCTGCCCCAGTAAAGACCGGCGGTCGCTAACGCCTTCGGCGATAAGGCTCTGGGTCACCAGTTTCCGCGTCTGCAGTGCCGGCAGAATGATCAGCCCCCCAAAGAGGAAAAGGGCGACCGCAGTCGCGAAGACCGCCACGGAAACCAACAAACTCAGATCCAGCCCACTCACAAACAACTCTGCGCCCCTCTAGATATCGAAGGTAACCATTCGATACATGATGTAGTCGCCCAACAGGGCCCAAGTTCCAAAAATTGTAAAAGCCGGCAAGATCAGCGGATTGTGCCAGACAGTGCCATAGTAGGAAGGTGCAGTGACCAGGAGAACCAGGAACATCACCACGGGAAACAACGATATGATCCAGGCAGACATTCGACCTTCTGCCGAGAGCGCCTTGATCTTCATTTTAAGTTTCTGCCTTTCGCGCAGGACCGCTGAAAGATTGGCCAGGATTTCCGTGAGATTGCCGCCGGTTTTGGATTGGATGGAGAGCGACACCGACAGCAAATGCAACCCCTCGAAGCCAACCCGTTCCGACAGCTTTCGCACTGCCTGTTCCAGGCTGAGACCGAAAGTGATTTCGTCTGACACGATGCCGAATTCGGTGCCCAATGGGTCCGGCATCTCGCGGGCGACCAGGCCGATTGCCACCGACGCCGGGTGGCCCGCTTTGAGCGAGCGCACGATCATGTCAAGAGCATCGGGAAGTTGCTGGGCGAATTTGAGGATTCGTCTGTTGCGGGCTCGCCGCAGAAGGAGCAAGGGTAATGCGAAGGCCACGACGAAAAATGAGAGGAACCCCACAAACACCGGCAGGTTGAGCAGCAGGGTTAGAACGAACCCCACGACCAAGCCCCCAAGCAAGAAGAGCGTTGCGAAGAGGATAGGGTTTCCGGTGGTGCCTGATTGCGTGTAGAGTCTGTTCAGACCTACCATTCCGAAAAGATAGTCGCCGCTGGTGCTCAGGCCTCGCTCTCGCAAAAGGCCTTGTAGTGTCTGCTCGGCCGCACCTTCCTCTCCGAGCCGCTTGAGCCGACGATTGATAGTGACGTGTCTTGCGCGCCGAGCAGAGTAAGAAACGTAGAACGACTCGACCGCAAGAATGACTGAGGCGCCTGCGAGCACGTAAATGAAATAAAGCAGAGTCTGTCCGGTCAGCATTACAGCGCAACCTGCGGATTGAAGGCATCCTTGGCAAAATGATGCCCCTGAGTGGCCGCCTCCTGCGCGAAACGAGGACGGACCCCTGTGGCTCGGAACTCGCCAACTATAGTGCCGTCGGCGGCAACATCGCGCCGAATAAAATGGTAGATCTCCTGGAGCTGGACGACATTGCCTTCCATCCCGGTAATCTCGGAGATCGAGACGACGCGCCGGCCGCCATCCGAGAGACGCTGTGTCTGGACGATGATGTCGATGGCCGAAGCAATCTGAGCCCGGATGGATTCATTGGTCATGGGCATGCCTGCCATGCCAACCATCTGCTCCATCCGTGATATGGCATCGCGCGGCGTGTTGGCATGGATCGTGGTCATCGAACCTTCGTGGCCGGTGTTCATGGCCTGCAGCATGTCGAAGGCTTCCTCGCCGCGCACTTCGCCGACGATGATGCGATCGGGGCGCATGCGCAGCGCGTTCTTGACTAATTCACGCTGGCGGACTTCGCCTTTACCTTCGACATTGGGCGGCCGCGTCTCTAACCTGCCGACATGCGGCTGCTGCAACTGCAGCTCCGCCGCGTCCTCGATGGTGATCAGGCGCTCGGCGCTCGGAATGTAGCTCGACAACGCGTTGAGCAAAGTCGTTTTTCCGCTGCCGGTGCCGCCCGAAACCAGGATCGACTTGCGTGTCTGCACCGCGATCCGCAACAAATCGACCATGGGCGGACGAATGGAATTGAACGCGATCAGCCGCTCCAGCGAATAGGGATGCTTGGAGAATTTGCGGATCGACACCAGCGGACCATCCACCGAGATCGGCCGCACCGCTATGTTGACGCGCGAGCCGTCTTCGAGACGAGCATCGGCCATCGGCGATGATTCATCGACACGCCGGCCTATGGCCGACACTATCTTATTGACGATGCGCAGCAGGTGCGCCTCGTCGCGAAAACGGATCGCGGTTTCCTCGATGACGCCGCGGCGCTCGATAAACACACGCTTGTGGGTGTTGATCAATATATCGGCAATCGAGTCGTCCTTGAGCAACGGTTCGATTGGACCTAGCCCCAACATCTCGTCCGCGGTGTCGCTGGTCAGCTGATCGAGCTCTCGCGCGTTCAACGGAACATTTTTGACGCGCACGAATTCGCGCACGATCGGCCGAATCTCGTCCAAGATCTCGTCCTTGGAAGCATTTTCAAGGGCGGTCAGATTGAACCTGTCGATGAGATGGCGATGGAGGTCGACCTTCAGCGACAGGAAATCGTCGGAAACCGGCTCGGACTGGACTGGCTGCGCCGTCGCGCCATTGGCTGCCACGGGCGCAGGCACCGGTTGCGACGTGCGCTCACTCGTCCCTTTGATGAAGCGACCCAACATGACGCCGAACCCCTGCTATTTCCCCGACATCGAAACTAAGCGTTAACCACGAGGCGCACAAGCGGCGAGGAGGACACACTAGACCTATTACTTGCGACATAGTTAAGAATTGGAGATCGCGAAAACGTTTTATTCTTCCGCCACTTCAGAGTTACAGACCAAAGTCTTAGGACCTTTGTGGCCGGTCACGCGGCCCGCCCTCTAAATGACTAGATATAAAGGCTTATGTATTGTTTCTAATATGTTGCAGCAATGACCCGACTGCGGCGGAATTGTGAACGAATGGTTAAGATCGCTTGAAAAACGAAACGAATCAAGCTCTTGTCAAAATCGAAAGGGCTGCAAACAGAGTATTGAAGGGTTAAGGGACTGTTAATCCGTTTGACTTGGCTTTTTTGCGCGACCTAGGATCGAACGTGACGGGGGATGCTTGGGTATGGGTTCATCCTTAGGCTCGTCTCGTCGGGTTCAAACCTCCAGAGGGAGAATTGGCATGAAGAAGCTCATGACGATGGCCCGGCAGTTCCGCGACGATGAAAACGGCGCTGCTATGGTCGAATATTCTATTCTGATCGGCATCATCGCGGCGGCGTCGATCCTAATTATTGTCGGCATTGGCCTGTGGGTGACGGGACGTTTCACCGCTCTCTGCACCGGATTGAATGCTGGGCCGGGCAGCTGCGCTGTTAACGGCACGGGTAGCTGATCGCTTTTGCGCTCTTTCAGGCCCGGACGTGGGGTCCGGGCCTGAGTCAGCTGTCGGACGGGCGAAGCTGATTCGTAAAGCCTTTTTGGGGTTGGGCTCATGCGCGCGAATACAATCATAATGATCATTCTTGCCGGCGTTTTTGGAGTGCTGGCAGTCGTGCTCGCCAATATCTGGCTCGCGAACCAGCGCAACGCGATGGCCCAGGCAGGCAATGTTCCTCACGACACTATCGTGGTGGCTGCGGTGCCCCTGAAATTCGGCGACACTTTGAGCGAAGACAAGCTGCGCGAGATAGCGTGGCCGGCGGGCGCGGTTCCGACTGGCGCGTTCAAGACGACGAAAGAGGCCCTGGCCGGCAACGGCACAAGGCAAGCGCTACAGGCTATCGGCGCCAACGAGCCGGTTCTGACAACCAAGATTACAGGGCCTGGTCAACGTGCCACCCTTTCCGCCGTGCTCGGCGCAGGCATGAAGGCTGTTTCCATTCGCGTCAACGACGTTCTCGGTGTTGCCGGCTTCGTGTTTCCGGGAGACCGAGTGGACATTCTCCTGACTCGCGCGATGCGCGGCGACCAAGGCGCGGACAGAAGTTTCGTCGACGTTCTCCTGCAGAGCGTCAAGGTGCTTGCGATCGATCAGGTTGCCGACGAAAGCAAGGACAACCCGCAGGTTGTTAAAGCAGTGACGGTCGAAGTCAGCACCAAGGACGCCCAGAAACTGACGCTTGCCGCCGGCGCCGGTCAGCTGTCGCTGGCGCTGCGCCAAGCCGCGGCCAGCAAGGGCGAGGCTACCGAACGGGTCACGATTTCGGACCTAACCGGCGACACTCCTGAAGATGTCGCCAAGAGGCAGGCGGAACTTGACAGGCAGAAGGCCGCTGAGGACGCCGTAGCCGCAGAGCGAAAGCGCGCCGACGACAAGATCGACGGGCTGACCCAAGCCGTGAAGCGGGTCGGAAGCCAAATTGACGAACTGAGCAAGGTCAAGCCCGCACCGGCCGTGGCATCGGCACCAGAAGTGAAGGAAGTCGTCAAATACGTTCAACCGGAGCCTCCGGCCCGGGCGACGATCGGCGTGTTCCGTGGCGTGAAGCTGGAGACTTATGACGTTCCGCGGCAACGATAAGAGGCGGACGGCAAAACGAGGGGCTGCCACACGGCGGCAAGTGGGAGACGAGGATGAAGGGGTTCTGGTTGAGGATGGTGGCGGCCGCGCTATCCTTGTTGGGCGTATCGGCGATCTTGGACCATTCGGCTAGGGCGGCCGACCGCTTTATCGATGTGTCGAGTCCGTCGCTCCATCGCGTGTTCGTGCCGGTTTCCCAATCCACGACGATCACAGTCAATGCGACGCTGGGCGATATCGTGGTAGGCGATGAGAAGATCGCCGACGCGCAGCCGATGACCGACAAGACACTCTATATCATCGGAAAAAGCGTCGGCACGACCACGGTCAACCTGTTTTCTGAGGACAAGCGCTCGTTGGGCGCCATCCAGATCGAGGTCGGCCAGGATGTCAGCGACATGGCGGCCGCGATCCGCCAGGTGGCGCCAAGGGCTCGCATCGAGATCGGCTCGATCAACGGCAAGGTTCGCCTGAGCGGCCACGTGAAGGACGCCGCGACCTTGGCATCCATCGTCGAAGTAACACAGCAATATGGTCCCGAAGCCATCATCAATGCCGTCACCATCGACGACAGCGAGCAGGTCAATCTCTCGGTCCGCATTCTGGAGGCCAAGCGCAACGCCGGCCGCGATCTTGGCGTATCCTTCAAGAGCACGAATAGGGACGGCACCACAAAAGTCGGAACCGGCATTGCCGCGGTGGATAAAGACAATGTGGTGCTCGGGTCGGGTACTTTGCTCAGTGGTCTCTTGTCCAATGCCAGTCCGTTCGGAGCACTGCTTACGCGCGTCATCGACAGCAATGTCAAAGTCGACCTGTACATCGAGGCGCTCGAGTCGAAAGGCTTGGTACGACTTCTGGCCGAACCAAACCTCACCACTGTTTCAGGAGAAACCGCCAGCTTCAACGCCGGCGGCGAGGTGCCGATCCGCAGCGTCAACAGCCAGGGTGAAATCGAAATCCAATTTAAGCAGTTCGGCGTCAATCTGAACTTCACGCCTGTCGTGCTCGATGACGGCAAGATCCATATGAAGCTGGCGCCGGAAGTCAGCGACCTGACAGGCTTCACGCCTGCCGGCGACCCGATCTTCACCAACCGCAAGCTGGCGACCGTGGTCGATCTGCGCGACGGACAGAGCTTCGCCGTGGGCGGTCTGCTCTCCAGCAAGAACACCAGGCTGCAGGATCAGGTGCCGTGGCTCGGCCAGGTGCCGATCATCGGCGCGCTGTTCCACAATTCGAGCACGCAGAAGGAGGAAACGGAACTGGTCGTCATCGTCACGCCGCATCTGGTGCGGCCGGTGAGGCCCGGCGAACAGTTGGCGACGCCTTTCGACAAGACGAAGCCGGCCAACGATCCGGAGCTCATGCTGCTCGGCCAACTTGAGGTCAACAAGGACATGATCCGGATGTATGAGCATGGCGACGGCGTCACCGGCCCTTACGGCCACATGCTGGATGTGAAATCGAAGGACAAGCTGGTCTATGTCAAGAAATAAGCTCCTGCTCGTCTTTCTCGGCACCAGCCTGCTCGCGGGCTGCGCGGCCGACTATCTGAACAATTACGACACGATGACGCTGGCATCGGGCGATTCGCAGAAGGGCAACCAGCTGCTGCAGACGGTCGATCCGTACAGCCCGGCATCGAACAACACGAAGATCGAGGGCGATGGGGCGCGTTCCGTCGGCGTCGTGCAGAAATACAAGATTCCGCCTGCGGCTGCGTCGACGCCGGCCACGAACATGACGGTCAATGTCGGCTCCACCGGTGCAACGACTCCGATGAACTGAAACCAAGCATGCGGAGGACGCGTCAGGCGACGAGGGCCGGCGCAGAGAACAGAGACTAAGGTCATGTTGGGGACCATACGCAAGTTCTGGCGCGATCAGAGAGGCATAGCGCTGATCCTCGTCAGCATCATGTTGCCCGCGATCATCGGCTTTTCCTTGCTGGCGATTGACGCGAGCAGGGTCAACAACCTGCACAATGACCTGCAGAAAGGCACTGATGCGCTCGCCTTGGCAGCGGCGGCCGAGCTGAATGGCAGGTCGGGCGCCTGGACGCGTGCGCAAAACGCTTTGGATAACCTCATTGCCAACAGCACGCGGTTCTCCGATGGCGGAACCGTGGCGTTGACGACCGGAAACGGGAGCGTCACCGTAAACCCGACTTATGCCGCCTGCCGATCGAAAGGGCAGGTATCGTGGTGCTTCCTTGCAACTATACCCGCCAATGACTCAGATCCGATCATACCGGCCAATTACGCAGCATCGGAAGCGGTGACCCGGTTCATCCAGGTGAAAGCGCAACCGGAAGCAATTACTGCGCTCTTTCCGATATCGTTCATTTCCGGCGGCAGCTCCAGCAATGGCCGCTACAGCCTCGGCACCGAATCGGTGGCAGGCTTTACTTCAGGTGTCTGCAACTACACCCCGGTCTTCATGTGCAACCCCTACGAAATGGTCAACGGCACCAATACCGCGGGTGGTGCGACCCTTGAGCAGGCAGTGTCGGATCCGGCGATCCATCGTCGTTTGATCGAGTTGCGCATGGTCGGAAACAATGCCGCCTATGGCCCAGGCAATTTCGGCTTCTTGGCACCGCCCGACGGTGTTGGCAATGGGGCCCAGGCGCTGGCCCAGACGATCGCGACATCGAGACCGCTCGGTTGCTATTCGGCACAGGGAGTGAGTACCAAGACTGGTCAGAATACCGGCCCGGTTCAGGACGCCTTTAATGTGCGTTTTGGAATCAACGCCAGCGGCAATGCGTTCAATAGCCCCGAATACGGCCCGGCCGCGAACGTTCGGAAAGGTGCGTCAGTGAATGGCAGCGGAAACCAGTGCCCGAACTACAATCAGCTGACATTCAACGCGGCGGGCAATATGGGCCTGCCTCGCGATGCCACGACCCCTTATATGGACGGACGAATGGGGGACGGAAACTGGAACTTGTCCGGCTACTGGAGCACCAATTTCGGTGGGACGAGCTATCCCTCTTCCTGGGACACGACCAAGCCGACACGATATCAGGTCTATAAATACGAGAACGCCAACAATCTGATCAGCCACGCTTCGACAGGTGGGGAGGTTGGAACGCCGCCAAGTTCCTGCCAGCCCCCCGTCACCTCGGTCGACCGCAGGCTGCTTTACGGAGCAATCCTGAACTGCCAAGCGCTGCAAGCGGCGGGCAACGACCTGAACGGCAACAGCACCAATCTTCCCGTCGAGGCCTTCGCTAGTTTTTTCATGACCGAGCCCGTCCCGGGCGCCAATCAGGGCGGGTCGGTCTTCGTTGAGCTCGTCGACATTACCGGGCGGGGCGGCGCCGGGACGCTTGACAACTTCCTGCGCGACGAACCGCAGCTCTATCGGTGACGGCCACATGGCGAAGCTGCTATCCCGCACCCTCATCCGCTTTCGCCGTGACGAGCGCGGCACCGTTTTGGTTGAGATGGCGATCGTCGCGCCGCTGATGTTCATTCTGTCGGCAGGCGTCTTCGAGTTCGGCAACCTCATCCACGACAAGCTTTTGATAGAAGCCGGCCTTGAAGATGGCGCGCGATTTGCGGCGCGCTGCAACAGCCAAATCTATACTGATGCCGGGCTCACGATCGACTGCGCCAATACCGCCAGGAACATTGCCATCTTCGGCAATGTGGCGGGATCTGGGTCGGCGCGGGTCCGCGATTGGCGGACATCGGATGTGACGATCAACATCGCCGACCCGGCCACTTGCAGAAGCGCGATCGACCCCAGCACCGGCACTGTCCTCTACCTCTCGACGACATCCCAGGTCTGCATCGTTACGGCATCCTCTACTTACCCCTATGTCAATCGCGACAGCGTTGGATTTCTGTCTCTGCTCAACATCACCAGCATCACACTGTCCGCCAGCCATCAGGAGCGGTTGATCCGATTTTGATGATGCTGAAGCAATTTATAAAGTCGGAAGACGGGGCAACGATGGTTGAGATGGCCATCTCAATGACACTGCTGCTTACGCTCACCCTCGGTTTCGTCGACTTTGGGTATGCATTCTTCCAGTGGAATGCTGCGACCAAGGCTGTGCAGGTTGGCGCCAGGCTCGCCTCTGTTTCCGATCCTGTCGCGGGCGCTCTGACGACCGCCGCTCCAACCTCGAACCCTGGCGCACCGGTAGTCGCCGGCGCCTACGGCCCGTTTGCGTGCACCTATAGTAGCGGTGGCACCGGGGCCTGCTCCAACAGCGGCGCTTTCAGCGCTGCCGCCTTTAGCCGCATTTTCCGCGGCGATACAGCGAATACCAATGACGATGCCTGCCCCGACCCCACTATCAACCAAAGGCCTGGCATGTGCCACTTCTTCCCCGGCTTGCTGCGGAGGAACGTCGCTGTGACCTACACTGCCACAGGCCTCGGCTACCAGACGCGTCTGGGTGGTCCGGTGCCGACCATCACCGTCAGCCTGCAGAATATCAACTTCCAGTTCTTCTTCCTGGGCGGTTTCGGGTTCGGCAACATGGCCATGCCTTCCATGCTGAGTACTGTAACGGGTGAAGATTTAAAGAGTACGTCGCCATGAACGCCATCGACACCAGAGTTCTCCCCACCAGGCGCAAGCAGGTGGCGCTGTTTTCAACCGACGCGAATTTCAAGCGCGACGTGACCACGCGGCTTGACGCGCTGGCGATCTATGACGTCAAGGTCTCGGACGCGGTGGAGTTCCTGAAGGGGCCGCCGGCCGACAGCCGGCCGGGCATCATCATCCTCGATCTCGGCAATGGCGAGCTGCTCGGCAATGCGGGAATCGTAGAGGCGCGCGCGGCCTGGGCCTCGGTGCCGCTGATCGCGATCTCCGACGAGCTCACCTCCGAGCAGACGCGCGTCCTGGTGCGCATGAACGCTTCCGATTGGCTGCACAAGCCGCTCGACGCCAAGGAGCTGCTCAACGCCGTCACCTTCCACGACACCGGCAATCAGGGCACCAAAAGCCGCATCATCACCTTCATTGCCGCCAGCGGCGGCGCCGGTGCCACTACGCTGGCGATCTCGGCGGCGGAGCACCTCGCCTCGAAATCGGCCGAGCGGGCGGCCGCGACCTGCCTCGTCGATCTCGACTTCCAGAGCGCCAATTGCGGCGCCTATCTCAACCAGTTCAACCAGTTCGACCTTTCCGGCATCATCGGCCAGCCGGACCGGCTCGATGTCGAGCTCATGGACGTCATCAAATTGTCGCGGCCGTCAGGCCTCACGCTCTACTCCTTCGAGCGGCCGCAACTGCCGTTCGAGCCGCAGGGTTCGGACTTCGTCTTCCGGCTGCTCGATCTCGTTGCCTACCGCTTCGACGACATCGTCATCGACCTGCCCAATATCGAGACGCCGTGGCACGATTCGGTGCTCAGGACGAGCGACGAGATCTTCATCGTCTTCGAGCTCAACGTCGCCTCGCTGAGGCAGGGCAAGCGGCTTTACAAGAAGATCCGCGAGCTGCGCGGCAATGGCGTCTCGATCACGCTGGTCGCCAACAAGCACAAGCGCAAATGGTTCGGCAACCACTTCTCGCGCAGCGAGCTGGAGAAGATCTTCAAGGCGCCGCACATCAAGTCGCTGGCGCTGGACAACGCGCTTCTCGCCGACGCGCTAAACCGCGCCATCCTGCCTTCCGAGGTGGACGGACGCGCGCGCTTCAACAAGGACCTGAAACGCATGTTCAAGGAGCGGCTGGACAATGCCCAGCGCTAGGCGCTTCGCCGTGATGCATCTAGCCGGCGCCTGCCTGGCCGGGCTGACGCTGGCGTCGGCCTGCGACGTGGCGATGGCCGGGTCGAGCCTGCCTCCCCTGCCCGCGATGGGCCCAAGCCTGCGCAAGACGGTCGCCTTTGAGACCCGCGAGCAACCCGGCACCATCATCATCCGCAAGAACGAGAAGGCGCTCTATCTGGTGACCGGCCAGGGCCAGGCACTGCACTACCAGATCAGCGTCGGCCGCGACGGCTTCGGCTGGACCGGAACGGTCAAGATCGCCTCCAAAACCGAGTGGCCGGAATGGCGCCCGCCCAAGGAGATGCGCGCGCGCCAGCCGGAACTGCCGGCGATGGTGCCGGCCGGTCCTTACAATCCGCTCGGCGCGCGGGCGCTTTATCTGTCGCGCGACGGGCGCGACACGCTCTATCGCATCCATGGCACCAACGATCCCAAGGGCGTCGGTTTCGACGGCACGTCCGGATGTTTCCGGCTGACGAACACCGATGTGATCGATCTCTTCAAACGCGTCGCGGTGGGCGCAAAGGTGGTGGTTGAATGACGATGATCAGCGAGCCGGACATTCCGGCAATCGAACTCGTTCACCGGGAGGCCGCCCCGGGAAAGCCGAGCCGGGCCAAGATGATCGGCGTCATCGCGGTCGGCGCGCTGCTTGTCACCGCGGTCAACGTGACGGCCGCGGTCTATCTCTATCGCGGCGTCAACGACCTCAAGACCATGGAGGCGCGGCTGGACCAACTCGGCCAGTTCGAGCAGCGCATCGGCGCCCGAATCGATACCGTCAACAACGGCTTCCAGAGCCGGTTCGAGACGCTGGACCGCCAGCTGCAGGCGAATTTCGGCCAGATCAACGGCAATATCGCCAAGCTGGAGCAAGGCCAGCCGGTCGCCGCCAGCGAGCCGGCGCCCGGCCCGACGGAGCCGTCCATGGCTGGCAACACCACGGTGGCGGACGCTTCAGCGGTCGATGGAAGCGTCGGCGTCGGAAACGGGGAGCCCTCGTTCAAGCGCAAGGTCGCGCCTCCCGGCCCCAATCCGTCCTATCAGCGTATCCAGCAGCCCGACGGCAAGGTCTATTACAAGAAGATCAACTGAGCCCGGCGGGCCGCCGCCTGGCCGGGATGGTTACAGGTCGCGCTGCAGCGCCAGGACGCGAACCGCGCAGGTCTCGGCGCGCTGCCTTGCTTCGCGTAGGAAGGCGACATGGCAGTAGGCGCAGGCCGCTAGACCAAGGCACAGCAGCAAGCTGTTGTTCCAACTGAAGTCGATCGCCAGCGAAAACTGCATACCGCGCGGCGCGGTGAACGAGGCGATCGTGCTCGCGGTTTCAGAATGGCTGCCGGCCATAATCATAAGCCCGGCGAAAAGCAGTGCGACGTGGTTGGCGAGGAAAAAGCCCGCGGACCGCTTCGCCCGGCAGGCCATCCAGCAGGCAGCCGACGTGACGACGATGATGGCAACATTGAGGGACATCGATCCGCCGAGGTAGAAATCCACCTGCTGCCAGAACATGGTCGAGTAGGGACGCAGCTCGAGCCAGGCGTGCCACACAGCGGGGCTCGCCGGATAGAAGCCGAGAAGCAGCGCCGCCATCCGCTCCGCCGCCAGCAGAAGCAGCATCAGTGCCGGAAAGGCAAAAAGCAGTATCGGCTTGCGCATCGCGTCATCCCCTCGACATCCGACAGCCGATTCTAGGCGGCATTGGTTGCGCGACGCTTAACGCAACGCCTTGCTTTTCAAGGAATGTCGCTCATGTCTAATGTATGATCCGGTTCAACGGTCGGGGCGGCGCGGTGTCGGCAGGAGCTAATGGTTCGGGCTCGGGCAGCATCATCGACAGCCGGCCCGATCCCGCGGAGTGCCACGCGTGAGCCAGACGAATCTGCCCGGTCGCCCCATGCTTGCGTCCGCGCTGGGAGGCCTCGGGCTGCTCGCAGGCATGGTACTGATCGCCGAAGGCGGGCGCTGGCTGCCGCCAAACCCGCCTTCGGTCGCGCCGGTCCAGGGCGCCGGCGACCCGAAGCCGGCCCCGCCTACCCCGACGCATGACAGGCGACCAGGCCAGCCGGCGCGCAAGATTGCCGAGAACCTCATCGCGCCGCCGCCACTCGATCCATCCGGGATCGAGCGCATCGAGCCGCGCCCTCCACTTGGCGAACTCGGGCTTGCAACAACGCCGAAGACGCCGATGCCGCAGGATTGGCGCGAGACGCTGCTCTTCCGTCCGGTCGCGACTTCCGCGGCGGTCTTCGAAGCCATGGGACGCACGGTCGCCATCAGCGGTACGGTCGACATAGACCCCGACAGGACCTGCACGTTCGACGACACCGCCTGGCCCTGCGGCCAGCGGGCGCGGGCCGCTTTCAACGCCTGGCTGCGCGGCCGGGCGCTCAAATGCCTCCTGCCGCCGGATGCCGACCGTTTCGCCATCGCCGCGCCTTGCGCCCTCGGCAAGCAGGATGTCGGAGCCTGGCTGGTTTCTAATGGCTGGGCGATGGCCGCGCCCACCGGTATTTACGGCAAGGCGGAAATGGTGGCGAGAAACGCCAGGATGGGCATCTTCGGCCCACCGCAATAGCGCTGCCCGCGGGAACGTCGGCGGCCGGTTCCGCCCCGGACCTTGCGTGAAAGCAGAATGGTCAGGGCGGTTCGGCACTTCTAGAGCGTTTCACCGTTTCACCGAAAGGGTGAAACGCTCTATCTCCTTGTTTTTACGCGATTCCGAACGGAAAACCGCTCACACTTTTCCTGGAATTGCTCTAAAACCTGGACCGGTCCAACGGCAGCCAGTGCGTCGGCTCCGCCGCTTGCCATGGAGAAGATGCCGACTTGCATCAAATTGTACGCTTCCGTGAAACCGAAATCGTAACCGACCTCCTGTAAGCCGATGCGTCGAACAGGAGATTGGCCCTTGACCACGAAAACACCGACCGCGCCGGTTCAAACATGGAAGCAGCTCATCTTGCTGGCCGCGCTCGGCACCGCCGCCTGCGTCGGCCTTTCGCTCGCGCTGAACTACCTGCTGCTTTTCAGCGACAGCCTGACGCCGTTCGGCCGCGGGGCCGTTACGGCGATCATCGTGCCGATCGTCATCGGTCTGCCGCTGTTTGCCCTCATCGGCTGGCAACAGATCGAGATCCGCCGGTACCGCCAGGAACTCACCAGATCCGGCACCTATGACCAGTTGACCGGCTGCCTGAACGGCAAGGTGTTCACCTCTATGGTCGACAGGAGAGCGGCGAGACCGGCCGGTCCGAGGTCGGGCGCCTTTCTGGTCATCCATCCTGAACATCTGGCATCGATCAACTTGCGTTTCGGTCTCGAATGGGGCGACGAAGCCTTGCGGCTGATCGCATCGGCCATCCAATCCGCGGTGCGCAAGGACGATTTGATCGGCCGGATCGGAACCTCGATGTTCGGCGTCTTCCTCCCGGGCGCGAGCGAAGAGGACGCCAAGGAGGTCGGCGAGCGCATTCGCGGCACGGTCGGTGAGATTTATTTCGCGCCGAAAGGCGACAAGGACGTGCTTGCGATCAAAGTCGGCGGTGTCATTTTCGAGCGTGAGCTGGATTTCGAGGACATGTTCCGCTTCGCGGAGGAAGGCCTGGCCGAGGCTACGGACGAAGCCGGCCTGCGGCTGTCGCATGTCACCAACTGAGCCGGCGCGATCGCCGGAGGAGCTCATTTCGGTGTTTCGGAAAGCTGGTGCTGCGAGAGAGGATTGAACTCTCGACCTCTCCCTTACCAAGGGAGTGCTCTACCACTGAGCTACCGCAGCCTGCGATGGCGGCGCTTCTGCCATATCGAACCGGTAAGCGCAAGGCCAAGAAAAACCCAAAGCGTCGCATGCGATTCTTGCCAACAATTATGCGGCTCGAAGCGGCATGCGCGGCTGATCCACAGCCCTAAAGCGCGTCGCGATCTTTCAGATACGCTCCATACGCTTTAGGTTTTTGATTTTACGCATGTCTTTATCCCGAAGCCGGTTCCCACTTTCGGGAGACATGCTTTAAACCCGCCCGACCTCCAGCTTTCATGACATCGCCAGGCCAAAATGCTACCCATTGCGGAATCGCAGCCGGGTGACCACCGGTCAGGGATTGGACGATGGGCGAGAAGACAAATCCACCGAAAAAGGGCGAAGCCGCGCGCAAGGAACGGTTGGCCGAGGCGCTGCGCGCCAATCTGCAGAAGCGCAAGGCGCAGACGCGCTCGCGGCGCGCGGGCGATGCCGATCAGCGGTCGGAAGGGTTGCCGACTGCTGGAAAAATGCACAACGACTGACCAAATCAGCCACACTGCCCGGCCATAGTCGGTCCGGTTTTAGGAAAATCCTATTTCTTGAACCAAGCCGGCCAATGGTCTAAGCCGGGCATACTCAACCGATTGAAGCGGCCTGTTCTGGCCGAGGGGACATTCTCTCATGGATCGCATCAGAATTGTCGGCGGCAACGAGCTGGCCGGCACCATTCCGATCTCGGGCGCCAAGAACGCGGCATTGCCGCTGATGATCGCCTCGCTGCTCACTGACGACACGCTGACGCTCGAAAACGTGCCGCATCTGGCCGATGTCGAGCAGTTGATCCGGATCCTCGGCAATCACGGCGTCGACTATTCCGTCAACGGCCGGCGCGAGAGCCAACAGAAAGGCTATTCGCGCACCATCAATTTTTCGGCCCGCAACATCGTCGACACCACCGCGCCTTACGAGCTGGTGTCGAAAATGCGCGCTTCTTTCTGGGTTATCGGCCCGCTGCTTGCCCGCATGGGCGAGGCCAAGGTGTCGCTGCCCGGCGGCTGCGCCATCGGCACGCGCCCGGTCGACCTGTTCCTCGAAGGCCTGCAGGCGCTGGACGCCGAGATCGACGTCGACAATGGCTATGTCGTGGCCAAGACCCGGAACGGCCGCCTCCACGGCAATCGCTACGTGTTTCCGAAAGTGTCGGTCGGCGCCACCCACGTCTTGATGATGGCGGCCTCGCTCGCCAAGGGCGAGACGGTGCTGGAAAATGCCGCGCGCGAGCCGGAAATCGTCAATCTCGCCGAGTGCCTGATCGCCATGGGCGCCAAGATCCACGGCGCCGGCACCTCGACCATCACCATCCAGGGCGTCGAGGCGCTGTCGGGTGCCCGCGTGCGCGTCATTCCGGACCGCATCGAGACCGGCACCTATGCCATGGCGGTGGCGATGACAGGCGGCGACGTGATGCTGGAAGGTGCACGGCCCGACCTGTTGCAGACGGCGCTCGACGTTCTCGTCGAGACCGGCGCCGAGATCACGCCGACCAATGAGGGCATCCGCGTCAAGCGCAACGGCGCCGGCATTGCACCGGTGGATGTGACGACGGCGCCCTTCCCCGCTTTCCCCACCGACCTGCAGGCGCAGTTCATGGGCCTGATGACGATGGCCAAGGGCAAGTCGCGCATCACCGAGACAATCTTCGAGAACCGCTTCATGCATGTGCAGGAGCTCGCGCGCCTCGGCGCCCACATCACGCTTTCCGGCCAGACGGCGATCGTCGACGGCGTCGCCAGGCTCAAGGGCGCTCCCGTGATGGCGACCGACCTGCGCGCCTCGGTGTCGCTCGTCATCGCCGGCCTTGCGGCCGAAGGCGAGACCACGGTCAACCGCGTCTACCACCTCGACCGCGGCTTCGAGCGGCTGGAAGAGAAGCTCTCCGGCTGCGGCGCGGTGATCGAGCGCATTTCGGGCTGACGCTTCACGGCAATTTTCGCGGGCGGTTGCGCCAGCAGCGAAGACCTCCTAGAGCGTGTTGAACCCGCGTCGAGCGGGTTTAATACGCTCTAGTTATGTTTGGGCATGATCTTTGCCGAAAAACCGGTTTCCACTTTTCGGGATCATGCTCTAACAGAACATTGAATTGTCAACGTTCAGGTGCGCATTCCGCATGGCAGCTCTCAAGCTCATCGCGCTCGACGATCAGGATCTGAGCATCGTCTCGGCGCATGTCCAGGACGCCGTGATGAAGGTCTCCGACCTCGAATATCTGCCGGCGGCCAAGCGGTTCGTGCTGACCATGAACCGCTTCGTCTGGGAAGCGAAATCCGGTCTGTTCCGCCAGCATAACGAACGGCGGCAGAGCGTTCTGCATTTCGACCGCGTGCTCGGCGCCAAGACCAGCGGCATCCCGCGCCACAAGCCGGCCGAGGTGCTGTCGCTGCTGGCGGTCAGCTTCATCGCCATCAGCAAGCCGGCCGGCATCATCGAATTGGTGTTTTCGGGCGGCGGCACCATCATGCTCGACGTCGAATGCGTCGAGGCGCGGCTTGCCGATGTCGGCGGCTCCTGGGAAGCCTCCTCGCGCCCCGTGCACAGAGGCTAAAACGCAATGGCCATCACGCTCCGCCAGCAGGACGCCGATTTCGAGCAGCGCTTTTCAGCTTTCCTCACCACCAAGCGTGAGGTGTCGGCCGATGTCGAGGCCGTGGTGCGCGACATCATCGCCAGCGTGCGCGCCGAGGGCGACAAGGCGCTGATCGATTACACGCGTAAGTTCGACAAAGCCGATCTCGGCGCGCTCGGCATCGCCGTGTCGAAGGACGACATCGCCACGGCCTATGCAGCGGCCGATCCGGCGACCGTCGAGGCGCTCACATTCGCCCGCGACCGTATCCGCTCGCATCATGAGCGGCAAAAGCCCAAGGACGACCGCTACACGGATGCCGCCGGCGTCGAGCTCGGCTCGCGCTGGACGGCGATTGAAGCCGTCGGCCTCTATGTGCCGGGCGGCACGGCGAGCTACCCGAGTTCGGTGCTGATGAACGCCGTGCCGGCCAAAGTCGCCGGCGTCGAGCGCATCGTCATCGTCGTGCCGGCCTCGGGCGGCGTCATCAACCCGCTGGTGCTGGTGGCCGCCGATCTTGCCGGCGTTTCCGAGATCTACCGCGTCGGCGGCGCGCAGGCCGTTGCAGCGCTTGCCTACGGGACCGAGACGATCAGGCCGGTCGCCAAGATCGTCGGACCGGGCAATGCGTATGTCGCGGCGGCGAAGCGCCAGGTGTTCGGCACCGTCGGCATCGACATGATCGCCGGGCCGTCGGAAGTGCTGGTTGTGGCCGATGCCGACAACGATCCGGACTGGATCGCGGCCGACCTTTTGGCGCAGGCCGAGCATGATGTTTCGGCCCAGTCGATCCTGATCACCGACGACGCAGAATTCGGCAAGGCGGTCGAGCAGGCGGTCGAACGCCAGCTGAAAATTCTGCCGCGTGCCGAGACGGCGGCGGCAAGCTGGCGCGATTTCGGCGCGGTGATCCTGGTGCCGACACTCGAAGCCTCGCTGCCGCTGGTCGACAGGATCGCCGCAGAACATGTCGAGCTCGCCTTCGACGAAGCCGAGGCATTCCTTGCCAGAATGCGCAACGCAGGCGCCGTCTTTATCGGCCGGCACACCCCGGAAGTGATCGGCGACTATGTCGGCGGCTCCAACCA
Source organism: Mesorhizobium sp. SOD10 (assembly GCA_000824805.1). Lineage (GTDB taxonomy): Bacteria > Pseudomonadota > Alphaproteobacteria > Rhizobiales > Rhizobiaceae > Mesorhizobium. The sequence continues at coordinate 4,807 of CCNA01000045.1, read as the reverse complement.
TGTTTTGCCGACGGCACGCTCGGCGCGCTTCTCGTCGGGACTGTCCGTGCTCGATTTCGTCAAGCGCAGCTCGATCCTGAAGCTCGGCCCGGAGCAGCTCAAAGCGCTGGCGCCCGCCGCGATCGCGCTCGCCAGGGCCGAAGGGCTCGACGCGCATGCCCGCTCGGTGGCGATCAGGCTGAACATGTAGCGATGTCCGGCCACCACCAAACCTGCGACAGGCTGATCGACGTCGAGCTCGACGAATCGATCGGACGTTCGACGCCCGACGTCGAGCACGAGCGGGCCGTGGCGATCTTCGACCTCATCGAGGAGAACAGCTTTCGGCCGGTCAATGATGACGGCGCAGGCCCTTACAAGCTCAAGCTTTCGCTGGCGGAGTCGCGCCTGGTCTTTGCGGTCAGCCGCGAGAACGGCGCCGAGGTGGTCACCCACATCCTGTCGCTGACGCCGCTGAGGCGCATCGTCAAGGACTATTACCTGATCTGCGAAAGCTATTACGAGGCCATCCGGTCCTCGACGCCGAGCCATATCGAGGCGATCGACATGGGCCGGCGCGGCCTGCATAATGAGGGCTCGCAGACGCTGATGGACCGGCTCGCCGGCAAGATCGAGATCGATTTCGACACGGCGCGCCGGCTGTTCACGCTGGTCTGCGTGCTGCACTGGCGGGGCTAATCCTGGCCACGTTGCCGCATTCCGTCCTGTTCCTGTGCGGCATGAATGCCGTGCGCTCGCCGATCGCGGAACAATTGGCGCGCCGCATGCTGCCCTCCACCACCTTCGTCGCTTCGGCCGGCGTGCGCGCCGGCGAACGCGACCCGTTCGTCGATGCCGTGCTCGCCGAAGAAGGCCTCTCGCTTGGCGAGCGCCAGCCCAGGACGCTGGGGGATTTGGAGGACGATTATTTCGACCTGATCGTAACGCTGGCGCCGGAGGCGCACCATGCCGCGCTCGAGCTCACCCGCTCGCTCGCCGTCGAGGTCGAATACTGGCCGATGCCCGATCCAACCGACACAGGCGGCACCCGCGAGCACATCATGGCTGCCTATCGCGACGTGCGAGAGCGGCTGAAAGCGCGCATAAGCCGGCGTTTTCTGCTTCCGGACGCAGAAAACGGTTCGGATTAAGCATGTTCACAAGCGGGCGATTATCATATAGGTTCCGCCGCAAATTCCGGCTCGATCAGAGCATGATGTCGTCCGAAAACCGCTTCACACTTTTCGGCATCGTGCTCTAGGCGCCGGAACGCAATCCAAGCAAAGGTATCGAATGCCGAAGGAAGAAGTCCTCGAATTTCCGGGCGTGGTCACGGAACTGCTGCCCAATGCGATGTTCCGGGTGAAGCTCGAAAACGAGCACGAGATCATCGCCCACACGGCCGGCCGCATGCGCAAGAACCGCATCCGCGTGCTGACCGGCGACAAGGTCCTGGTCGAGATGACGCCATACGACCTGACCAAGGGTCGCATCACCTACCGTTTCAAGTAACAGTTCGGCGCGAAGCGCGATGAGCATCCTGCAGAAGCTCGTGCTTGCCTCGGGTTCGCCGCGCCGCATCGAACTCTTGCAGCAGGCCGGCATCGAACCGGACCGCGTGCTGCCCGCCGATGTCGACGAGACGCCGCTTCGGGCCGAGCATCCGCGCTCGCTGGCCAAGCGTCTTTCCAAGGACAAGGCCGAGAAGGCACTTATCTCGCTGAAAAGCGAGGAAGACTATGGACCGGCCTTCATCCTGGCCGCCGACACGGTGGTGGCGGTGGGGCGGCGCATCCTGCCCAAGGCCGAGACGATCGACGACGCCATCAATTGCCTCGGCCTGCTTTCCGGCCGCTCGCACCGGGTCTATTCCGGCATCTGCCTGATCACGCCCGGCGGCAAGCTTCGGCAGCGACTGGTCGAGACCCGCGTTCGCTTCAAGCGGCTGCCGCGCGAGGAGATCGACGCCTATGTCGCGTCGGGCGAATGGCGCGGCAAGGTCGGCGGCTACGCCGTGCAAGGGTTGGCCGGCTCCTTCGTCGTCAAGCTGGTCGGCTCCTATACCAACGTGGTCGGCCTGCCGCTTTACGAGAGCGTGGCGCTGCTTTCCGGCGAAGGCTTCAAGGCGCACCAGAACTGGCACGCCGCGCGCTCATGAGGCATGGTCTACACATGAGTTCGGGCGACAAGGTAACGCCGCTGAGGCCGAAGCGACCCTGCCCCGAATGCGGCAAACCCTCCTCGCGCGAGCATTATCCGTTCTGCTCGGCGCGCTGCAAGGACATCGACCTCAATCGCTGGCTGAAGGGCGCCTATGTCATCCCCGGCCGTGACGGGGAAGAGGAAGAGGACGACACGCTCAAGCCAAGCCCATCGTCCGAGGGCGTGGATTGAGCGGCGGCCGCTGTTTTCCAGCGATTTTTCTTATCGGACAAGCCGGCGCCTAAGCTAAGTGCCTGTTTTCACGCAATTCAGGAGCTGGAAAGAGCCGCGCAGTTTTCCGGGAATTGCGCCTGTTTTTTACGCAATTCCGGGGCGAAAAACCGCCGCACACTTTTCCTGGAATTGCTCTGGACAGCCAAGATACCCGTGCTATAACCCACGCGCTTTCAAGGGGCGCCCGCCTGGTGCCTTCGCGAAACCCGGCGGGCGATCCCGTTAGCCGGCACAGGCCCAGATAGCTCAGTTGGTAGAGCAGCGGACTGAAAATCCGCGTGTCGGTGGTTCGAATCCGCCTCTGGGCACCATTCCCTCTTCTCCCTAGGCTCCCTTTCGCCGAACCATCTACGCTTAAGTCTCCGCAAACGGCTGATTTTGCGCGTCTTTTCGGCACGAAAGGTTCGCTTGGGCGAATTTCATCGCGGTTGGGCAAACTTCGTCCAACGGGGCGAGGTGTTGGTATTTTTGTTGGTATCGGAGAACCTGTTGGTATCCAAGCACCAATAGGAGGTCCTACAAATTGGCTCTCTCCGACGTGAAATGCCGAAACATCCGGCCTGCGTCCAAGCTCCAGAAAATATCCGACGGCGGCGGGCTCCAGCTATGGGTCCAGCCGTCGGGAACAAGGCTATGGCGCCTCGCCTATCGGTTCGGTGGGAAGCAGAAGCTGCTGTCTCTGGGCAGCTATCCTGTCATTTCTCTCGCTGATGCCCGCCAAGCGCGCGATGAAGCCAAACGTCTCCTCAAGGCTGGTGCCGACCCGGCCCAGCAGCGCAAATTCCAGAAGGCTAATTCGCCAAATGACACCTTTCGCTCAATCGCAGACGAATATGTTGAGAAGCTGAAGAAGGAAGGACGTGCCGATCGGACGATCAGCAAGGTCAAATGGCTGCTCGACTTTGCCTATCCGACAATCGGCGCCAAGTGCATTCGGGAGATCGATACGGCAAGCATCCTTACTGCTCTCCGTCGCGTGGAGGTTCGCGGTCGATACGAGTCGGCCAGGCGCCTACGCTCAACAATTGGCACTGTGTTTCGATTCGCAATCGCGACCGCGCGCGCCGAGGCAGATCCGACGATCGCTCTCAGGGGCGCGCTCATCAGCCCGACGGTCACGCCTCGTGCCGCGATTACTGATCCTAAGGCCTTGGGCGGCTTGCTGAGGGCGATCGATGCATTTGATGGACAGCCTACAACCCGAGCCGCCCTGAAGCTGATCGCACTGCTGTTTCCCCGCCCCGGCGAGCTTCGCGCGGCAGAATGGAAAGAGTTCGATTTCGAAAGCTCGGTGTGGATCATTCCTGAAGCACGCATGAAAATGCGACGGCCGCACCGCGTACCCCTTTCAAGGCAGGCCTTGAGCGTCCTGGCCTCACTCAGAGAAATTTCTGGTGGCGGATCGCTGCTGGTTCCTAGCGTTCGATCGGCTTCGCGTCCGATTTCCGACAACACGGTTAACGCCGCCCTGCGCCGTATGGGCTACGGCAAGGAGGAAGCTACCGCGCACGGTTTTCGAGCAACGGCATCAACTCTGCTAAACGAATGCGGAAAATGGCATCCGGACGCCATCGAACGGCAGCTGGCCCACATTGAGAACAACAACGTTCGTCGTGCCTACGCCCGGGCAGAGCACTGGGAAGAGCGCGTCAAGATGATGCAATGGTGGGCCGATTACCTGGATGAACTCGAGAGCAAAAACGCGCGGGTAATCTCAATCGTGGGGCGCGGCAAGCCTGTTGTCCATGCACGACCGGGGGAGTCCACTTGGGACCCAACAGCGACAGCTCACCAAACATCGAGGCGAATCTCCAAGCTCCGAAAATCACATTAACGGTCGAAGACGCCGAAGCTGGCGCGAGATGGTGGGCCCGGTATATCCTTGGTGTGATCTCGTAGGGTCTGGCGGACCTCTAGTTGCAGAATTCGGATTGAGGCTCCGCCCCCGCGCGAGACCACGTCGACCTGAAAAGGATAGGATGCAAGTAGGTTGGTTGCGGGGACCCGCAAACCCCTTTTGTCATAACGTCGGCAAGACTTTGTTCAGGATTGGCGAATTCGAGGATGCCGAACAACTCGCCGCGTAGCTCGGCATGCACCTCACCGCGCCTGTCCCCGGGCGTAAGCACGATCTCACCGATCAACGACCGCAACGCCTCGGCAGCCCGACGTCCGTCCTCGTGGTCGGCGAGAGCTTGCGTGAACTGCTCCACCCGCTTGCGGTAGAGGGTGGCGATGTTGGGATGCGAATTGGCCACGGCAGCGGGCGCCATTGCCAGGCGCGCGCTGATCTACGCAATCCTGACCAGCTCCGCCCGGACGAACGCTGACCGCCGCGCATTACATAAGGGGGGTCAAAATTGGACGCCGATCCGGGAGGTGCGGACGAATT
>CCNA01000044.1:2765-3107 GCA_000824805.1 Mesorhizobium sp. SOD10 | reverse complement strand
ATGCGGTAGGGCACGCCCTCGACGCTGAGCGTGCGCGCCAGCATGAAGGCGCTCGGCTTGCCCGGCAGCTGCACCGCAACCACCTTGACAGCCCCCGATGTCAGGCGGTGGAAGATGGAATAGCGCAGCTCCGCTTCGCCAGGCAGCGGCCGCCCCTGCATGTCGACCACCGGCAGCCGCATCAATCCGGCATCGCCCTGCGGCGGCCGCGGCTCGTGGTCCATGGCCTCAAGCACGCCATGGACATCGAAGACGGCGGCGGCATGCTGGGCCTGGATGCTCGGAGCGTTCTGCGCCATGAAGGTGTCGAGCGCGTCGAGCGGCCCCTCCGCCTCGATCTCG
>CCNA01000044.1:0-2755 GCA_000824805.1 Mesorhizobium sp. SOD10 | reverse complement strand
GAAGATGTTGGCGATGGCCAGGACATCGGCCTGCTGCAGCCGGTCCTCGGCATAGTGCAGATAATGCGCCAGCTGCTGCAGCTGCTCCTTCAGCAAAGCGGGTTCGGCGACCTCCCCGGCCTCTTCGCCCTGCAGGATACCGCGCGCCAGACTGCTGGCGATGCTGCCCAGCGCAGGCGTGATGAAAGCGCCGAAGCGACGCCCCTTGGGGCCGAGACCGCGGGCGATTTCCACCAGAGCCTGATAGCACACCGGCTCTTGCGTCCACTTGCTGAAGCCGTTCGCCAGGACCGCCAAGCCTTGCGCAGTAAAATCTGAGAGCCCGACATCCGGGCGATCGGCGCGGCGAAGGACCTCCTTGCCAATGGTGACCGTAGCCTCGCGCATCTTATGCTGGTCCAGCCACTTGCTGAAACCATTCACCAAGATCACCAGGTGTTGATCGGCAAATCCGGCAAGTTGGCCGGCGCGGGACACGATCTCCTCGGCGAGGCCCACTGCAGCTTGGCGCACTTCAGGCTCCTCGGGCCACTTGCTGAATCCGTTCACCAGGTTCGCCAGATGTTGGTCAGTAAATCCACGGACGTGACTGGTGCGGCGCAGAATCTCGCAGGCAACTGCGGCTGTGGCTTCGCGCGTCTTCTCCTGTTCGGGCCATTTGCTGAAACTGTTGACCAGATTCGCCAGGTGTTGATCGGCAAATCCGGCGAGTTGGCCGGCGCGGGAGGCGATCTCCCCGGCGATGGCGAGCGCCGCTTGGCGCATGCCTGGTTCTTGCGGCCACTTGGCGAAGCCATTGATCAGATTGGCCAGGTCCTGCTCAGGAAAACGAGAAATTCGCGCGTCGTGGCTGACCTCAGAGGCGATGGCGACGGCCGCTTCGCGTGTCTTCTCCTGTTCGGGCCACTTGCTGAGACCGTTCACTAGAGTGGCCAGTTGTTGATCCGTGAACCCACCCAGCTTCCTAACGCGCGCAACGACCTCCGCACCGACGGTGACTGCAGCCTGGCGCATTTCGAGGTCTTCGGGCCACTTGCTGAAACCGTTGATCAGATTGGCCAGCCCCAGCTCAGGAAAACGCGAAAGTCGCGCGTCGCGACTGACTTCAGAAGCGATGATGGCGGCCGCTTCGCGCGCCTTCTCCTGTTCGGGCCACTTGCTGAAACCGTTCACCAGATTGGCCAGCTGTTGATCAGTAAATCTGCTCGGCTCCCTGGCATGCGCGATCTCGCCGGCGACGTTGACTGCAGCCTGGCGCATATTGAGTTCTTCGGGCCACTTGCTGAAACCGTTCACCAGTGCCGCCAGCTGCTGATGAGTAAATCCCCCGAGCTTGCCGGCGCCGGACGCAATGTCCCCTGCGATGGCGACCGCAGCCTGACGTATGCCCGGCTCTTGCGGCCACTTGCTGAAACCGTTCACCAACGTGGCCAGCTCCTGCTCAGGAAAGCGACCGAGTCGGTTGGCCTCGCGACTGATCTCAGAGCCGATGGCGATCGTCGCTTCGCGCGTGCTTTCCTGTTCCGGCCACTTGCTGAAACCGTTCACCAGGTTCGACAGGCCCTGCGGGCTAAAATCGGAGAGCCGCTTGGCTCGGCCTGCAAGGCGCGTCACCTCGGTGCCGATAGCGCCGGTGGCCTCCCGACACTCCGCCTGGTTCGGCCATTTGCTGAAGCCATTGACCAGGTTGCTCAAGCTCTGCGGACTGAATTCGGAAAACCCTTGCGTCTCAGCGCGGCGAAGAGCCTCACCAGCGACTGCGGAAGTGCCCTCGCCACACCCTGGCTGGTCAGGCCACTTGCTAAAGCCGTTCACCAGCAGCGAGAGGTTTCGGGCGTCGAGCTGGCGAAGCACTGCTGGGTTGTCGCTGCAGAATTCGCCGATCCTGATTGTGCCGTCGCGGCATTCCGCCAGTTGGGGATATCGGCCGAACGACAAGGAAAACAGCGGCAACGCGCGAGCATCTACACCGTCGAGGGCGCTGGTAGACCTCGATACCTTGGTTGCCATGGCCCTGCAGGCCTGCATGCCCGGCTGACCTCCAGGCTCGCGGCTGACTGCGTTGGCTACGGTCGCATATCCAAACGATTCTCCCTCGCGGATATCCCGCTCCCAGTTTGGCAGAAAGTGACGGGTGAACTGGACAGCGGCTCCTTGCAGGAATGCTGCCTGCTCTTCCTGGTCCCGCAGCAAGCCGCTGTGGCGCACCACCGCACAGGAGAATTGAACGATGTCTTGAGCTCGGCCGATGTCATCGAGAGCCTTGTTGAACAGATTGCTCGACATTGCGCGAGAGACGGGCTGCGGGGCTGCTTCGGAATGCCGTCCCACTTGCAAATCGGCAGCTTGTCTATGCGGTGGCAATCCGGCTGTGTTCGCGCGTCCGGGCCGCTGGCGCGAGGGTCCGCCTTCGGCCCGCAAAGCGCCTAATTGCTGCCGCGATCCTTCAGGCCGTTGAGAATCTATGCGGCGGCTATCGCGCGTGCTCCCATCGTCGCTGCGTGGCGGCCTGGCCTCCACGCCGGATGGGTTTCGACCATGCGACGGGGCGGAGGTGTGTGAGCTATCGGTGACGCCGTCTCTGCGCCGCGATCCGGCATCGGAACGCGAAGGACCCGCTTGCCGTCCTTGGCCATGAGACCGCTGCTCGCTTCCGAGACGGATGTTGGTTTCTACGCCATCGTCGGCACGTCGCTCTCCTGGCCCTGCGTTCCTATCGGACGTGGTTTGTCGATGCGACAGGACCGGAGCGTAA
>CCNA01000043.1:352-3055 GCA_000824805.1 Mesorhizobium sp. SOD10 | reverse complement strand
CCACGCAGCGACGATGGGAGCGCGCGCGATAGCCGTTCCGGGTCACGGCCGCAACCGGGCTCTTCGCGTTCCGATGCCGGATCGTGGCGCAGGGATCGCGTCCCCGAAGGCTCTCGCGCCTCCGCCTCCTCGCTTGGAAAAACTCCGTCCGGCATGGAGGCCGGGCCGCCACGCAGCGACGATGGGAGCGCGCGCGATAGCCGCAGCATAGATTCTCAAGGGCCTGAAGGGTCGCGGCAGCAATCAGGCGCTTTGCGGGCCGAAGGCGGACCCTCGCGCCAGGCGCAGCGGCCCGGACGCGCGAACACAGCCGGATTGCCACCGCATAGACAAGCTGCCGATTTGCAAGTGGGACGGCATTCCGAAGCAGCCACGCAGCGAGTCTCTCGTGCAATGTCGAGCAATCTGTTCAACAAGGCTCTCGATGACATTGGTCGAGCTCAAGACATCGTTCAATTCTCCTGTGCGGTGGTGCGCCACAGCGGCTTGCTGCGGGACCAGGAAGAGCAGGCAGCATTCCTGCAAGGAGCCGCTGTCCAGTTCACCCGTCACTTTCTGCCAAACTGGGAGCGGGATATCCGCGAGGGAGAATCGTTTGGATATGCGACCGTAGCCAACGCAGTCAGCCGCGAGCCTGGAGGTCAGCCGGGCATGCAGGCCTGCAGGGCCATGGCAGCCAAGGTGTCGAGGTCTACCAGCGCCCTCGACGGTGTAGATGCCCGCGCGTTGCCGCTCTTGGCATTGTCGTTCGGCCGATATCCCCAACTGGCGGAATGCCGCGACGGCACAATCAGGGTCGCCAAGTTCTGCAGCGACAACCCAGCAGTGCTTCGCCAGCTCGACGCCCGAAACCTCGCGCTGCTGGTGAACGGCTTCAGCAAGTGGCCTGACCAGCCAGGGTGTGGCGAAGGCACTTTCGCAGTCGCTGGTGAGGTTCTTCGCCGCGCTGAGACGCAAGGGTTTTCCGAATTCAGTCCGCAGAACCTGACCAATCTGGTCAATGGCTTCAGCAAATGGCCGAAACAAGCGCAGTGTCGGGAGGCCACCGGCGCTATCGGCACCGAGGTGACGCGCCTCGCAGGCCGAGCCAAGCGGCTCTCCGATTTTGAACCGCAGGGCCTGGCGAACCTGGTCAACGGTTTCAGCAAATGGCCGAGCCAGGCGAAGTGTCGGAAAGCCACTAGCGCCATCGGCACCGAGGTGACGCGCCTTGCAGGCCGAGCCAAGCGGCTCTCCGATTTTAGCCCGCAGGGCCTGTCGAACCTGGTCAATGGCTTCGGCAAATACCCGGAAGAACAGGATTTGCGCCAAGCTGTGGCGGATATCGCCGCCGAGATCGTTGGCCGCGCCGGCAAGCTCAATAGATTTCCACATCAAGAGTTGGCCAACCTGGTGAACGGGTTCGGCAAATGGCCCGAAGAAATCGACATGCGCCATGCTACCGTTGCCATCGCCGGCGAGATCGTTGCGCGTGCCAAAGAGCTCGGCGGATTCACGGATCAACATCTGGCGAACCTGGCGAACGGTTTCAGCAAGTGGCCCGAACAGACGCGCGACGCGACGGTTTCCATTGCGGGCGAGGTCGTTACCCGAGCCGGCGAGCTCAACAGATTTGGGTATCAAGAGTTGGCCAACCTGGTGAACGGTTTCAGCAAGTGGCCTGACCAGCAGAAGACGAGCGAAGCGACCATTGCCATCGCCGGCGAGGTCGTTGCCCGAGCCGGAAAGCTCAAGGGATTTGCGAATCAAGGGTTGGCCGATCTGGTGAACGGTTTCAGCAAATGGCCGGAACAGGCAAGCACGCGCGAGGCGATGATCGCCATCGCCTCTGAGGTCAGTCGCGCCGCCAACCGATTGCGCGGTTTTCCTGGTCAGGAGCTGGCCTATCTGATCAATGGCTTCAGCAAGTGGCCGCAAGAGCCAGGCATGCGCCAGGCGGCGGTCGCCATCGCCGGGGAGGTCGCCTCCCGTGCCGACAAAATCAAGGGATTTACCCATCAGCAGCTGGCCATACTGGTGAACGGTTTCAGCAAGTGGCCGCTGGAGGAGCGAAATCGGCAGGCCACGGCCGCCCTCGGCGGGGAGGTCCTTCGCCGCGCCGATCACCCAAATGTCGGGCTCTCCGACTTTGCTCCGCTGAGCCTGGCCAATTTGGTGAATGGCTTCAGCAAATGGCCGCAAGATCCAGGCATGCGCCAGGCTGCAGCTGCCATGGCTGGGGAGATCGCTTCCGGCGTCGGCAAAATCAAGGGATTTGGTCATCAGCATCTGGCGGTCCTGGTGAACGGTTTCAGCAAGTGGCCGCAAGAGGAGCGCAATCGGCAGGCCACGGTCGCCATTGGCGAGGAGGTCCTTCGCCGCGCCGATCGCCCGGATGTCGGGCTCTCAGATTTTACTGCGCAGGATTTGGCGCTCTTGGTGAACGGCTTCAGCAAGTGGACGCAAGAGCCGGTGTGCTATCAGGCTCTGGTGGAGATCGCCGGCGGTCTCGGCCCCAAGGGCCGTCGCTTCGGCACGTTCGCGACGCCACCGCTTGCGATGATAGCGAATGGTCTGGCGCGGGGTATCCTGCAGGGCGAAGAGGCCGGGGAGGTCGCCGAACCCGCTTTGCTGAAGGAGCGGCTGCAGCAGCTGGCGCATTATCTCCACTATGCCGAGGACCGGCTGCAGCAGGCCGATGTCCTGGCCATCGCCAACATCTTC
>CCNA01000043.1:0-342 GCA_000824805.1 Mesorhizobium sp. SOD10 | reverse complement strand
CGAGATCGAGGCGGAGGGGCCGCTCGACGCGCTCGACACCTTCATGGCGCAGAACGCGCCGAGCATCCAGGCCCAGCATGCCGCCGCCGTCTTCGATGTCCATGGCGTGCTTGAGGCCATGGACCACGAGCCGCGGCCGCCGCAAGGCGATGCCGGACTGATGCGGCTGCCGGTGGTCGACATGCAGGGGCGGCCGCTGCCTGGCGAAGCGGAGCTGCGCTATTCCATCTTCCACCGCCTGACATCGGGAGCTGTCAAGGTGGTTGCGGTGCAGCTGCCGGGCAAGCCGAGCGCGTTCATGCTGGCGCGCACGCTCAACGTCGAGGGCGTGCCCTACCGCAT
>CCNA01000042.1:164-18594 GCA_000824805.1 Mesorhizobium sp. SOD10 | reverse complement strand
CTTCCACGAGCACGACCAGCCGCTATGGGGCGGGCTGGGGCTCGGCGGCTCGCTCTCCTGGGCCGACGACCGCTACACGGTCTTCGGCGAGGCGTTTGCCAAATCGAGCCTCAAAGAGTCCGGCGACAGCCGATCGATCGGCGCCAAGCTCGGCTTCAGCGTCAAATGGTAACAGTATGGGTAAAGCCGTCCGCCATTAGATTGTTCAGCCTCCAAAACCGCAAGTCGTAAATCGGAAGCCCTGCTGACTGTGCCATTTTCCTAGGTCGCGAGCCGATGAGCGGCCGCTCCGGTGTTGAAAATCGGCGGATGGCTTGCCATATGGCGGAAATTGCGGCATAAGCCCCGCATAGCCGGGACGGGACGACTGGATGGTTCCGAGGCGGCGCTAGGACATAAAGCGGACCCTTACCACTTGCGTGGATTAAGAATCGGTTTTATGTAGACAAGACGGACACGCGACGCGTGGAGCTGGGAAGCCGGCTTTACGCGTCTGATTTGCGTGGGTGAAATAGCGGCGCTGATTCGCGTCGCTTAGAGCCCAAGCGGCACGTCCCGGCCAGCGGGATCATCCAGGAGGCCCGGCCAACGGGTCTTGAACACAGGCGGCACATGGCTTCGAAAACCACTAATCCCTTCACCTTTCTCCAGCAGGTTCGTGCGGAGACGGCCAAGGTGACATGGCCTTCGCGGCGCGAAACCATGATCTCGACCGTGATGGTCCTGGTGTTCGCGGTGATCGCGATGCTGTTCTTCTTCGCTGCCGATATTCTGATGGGCTATGCGATCGAGTGGATCCTGGGTCTCGGGCATTAATTCGGCGGTTTACGGAGAGGTCGTGAAATGACTGCGCGGTGGTATATCGTCCACGCCTATTCGAACTTCGAGAAGAAGGTCGCCGAGGACATCGAAAACAAGGCCAAGCAGAAGGGGCTGTCCGGCGAGATCGAGCAGATCGTGGTGCCGACCGAGAAGGTCGTCGAGATTCGCCGCGGCCGCAAGGTCGATGCCGAGCGCAAGTTCTTCCCGGGCTATGTGCTTCTGAAGGCCAACCTGACCGACGCAGTTTTCTCGCTGGTCAAGAACACGCCGAAGGTCACCGGCTTCCTGGGCGACTCCAAGCCCGTGCCGATCACCGAGACCGAGGCCCAGCGCATCCTGAACCAGGTCCAGGAAGGCGTCGAGCGGCCGAAGCCGTCGGTCACTTTCGAGATCGGCGAGGCGATCCGCGTTTCGGATGGTCCTTTCGCGTCTTTCAACGGCGTTGTGCAGGAAGTGGACGAGGAGCGTGCCCGCCTCAAGGTGGAAGTTTCGATCTTCGGGCGCGCCGTGCCGGTCGATCTGGAATTCGGACAGGTCGAAAAGGGCTGATCCGCATATCCGCGCCGAAAGGCGTCGGGATCCGCGCCGAAAGGCGTCGGGGCGGTGCTTGAAGCGCCGCGTGAACGGGTGGGAGGCGATGGCGGCATAGCCGGCCGTCGGAGCCGCACCACCAGACTGCAACCGCCGGCGTTCCCCGGATCATGGGGCCGGCATAAGAAAAGGCAGGAATAGAGATGGCTAAGAAAGTTGCAGGCCAGCTCAAGCTCCAGGTTGCCGCGGGCTCGGCCACACCGTCGCCCCCGATCGGCCCGGCGCTTGGTCAGCGCGGCATCAACATCATGGAGTTCTGCAAGGCGTTCAACGCGCAGACCCAGGAGATGGAGAAGGGGTCGCCGATCCCGGTCGTGATCACCTACTACCAGGACAAGTCGTTCACCTTCGTCATGAAGACGCCGCCGGTGAGCTACTTCCTGAAGAAGGCCGCCAACCTGAAGTCGGGCTCCAAGGAGCCGGGCAAGTCCAAGGTCGGCACGATCAGCCGCGACAAGGTGCGCGCTATCGCCGAGCAGAAGATGAAGGACCTGAACGCAAACGACGTCGAGGCGGCCATGCGGATGGTCGAGGGCTCCGCCCGCTCGATGGGCCTGGAAGTGGTGGGCTAAGATCATGGCAAAGATTGCAAAGCGTGTTGCCAAGAGCCGCGAAGGCATCGATCCGAACAAGGCTTACGCCCTCAATGAGGCGCTGCAGCTGCTCAAGGACCGGTCCACGGTGAAGTTCGACGAGACCGTCGAGATCTCGATGAATCTCGGCGTCGACCCGCGCCATGCCGACCAGATGGTCCGCGGCGTGGTCAACCTGCCGAACGGCACCGGCCGCTCGGTGCGCGTCGCGGTGTTTGCCCGTGGCGACAAGGCCGAGGAAGCGAAGGCCGCCGGCGCCGATGTGGTTGGTGCCGAGGACCTGGTCGACATCGTCCAGAAGGGCACGATCGATTTTGATCGCTGCATCGCTACCCCGGACATGATGCCGCTGGTCGGCCGTCTGGGTAAGGTGCTCGGCCCGCGCGGCATGATGCCGAACCCGAAGGTCGGCACCGTGACCACCGATGTCGCCGCCGCCGTCAAGGCTTCGAAGGGCGGCGCCGTCGAGTTCCGCGTCGAGAAGGCCGGCATCGTCCAGGCCGGCGTCGGCAAGGTCTCGTTCGACGTCAAGGCGCTGGAAGAGAACGTCCGCGCCTTCGCCGATGCGGTGAACAAGGCCAAGCCGGCGGGCGCCAAGGGCAACTACGTCAAGAAGGTGTCGGTCACCTCGACGATGGGTCCCGGCCTCAAGCTCGACATCGCGACGCTCGCCGCGTCGTAAGTGTCGTCCGGTCGGCCTTGAGCTGATCGTAACAAGAATTCCGGACCGCCGATCCGTCGGCGGCCCGGTACCCCGGAAGCCGAAAGGTTTCCGGATATCCTGTCCGAGATTGCAGGCGGCCCAAAAGCCTTAATTCACTTGGGCCTGCATGAGACGGGTGAAGACCCGACAAAGGAGCCGAAAAGCTCCAATGAAAGGTTCGAACCGTGTTTGCCTTTTGTCAGCACATCGCCGGCTTGCCGTCGGTGGGCGAAAAGGGGGCAGGATCCTCGAGCGCCGTTCGGGAGATCCACGATTTGGATGGCCCGGCCGGCAAAAGGCAACCCGACTTCTGACCTCGAGAATGAGGCAGGGGTCAACTGGAGATAGGCAGTGGACAGAGCGGAAAAGCGCGAACTCGTCACGGGCCTGAACGAAGCGTTCTCGAGCGCGGGTTCAGTCGTCGTGGCCCACTACGCCGGTATCACCGTGGCGCAAATGAACGACCTCCGGTCGAAGATGCGCGCCGCCGGCGGCACCGTCAAAGTCGCGAAGAACCGTCTCGCCAAGATCGCTCTTCAGGGCACGGACTCCGCATCGATCGTCGATCTGTTCAAGGGACAGACGCTGGTCGCTTATTCGGAGGATCCGGTTGCGGCGCCGAAGGTCACGTCCGATTTCGCCAAGGGGAATGACAAGCTGATCATTCTCGGCGGCGCGATGGGCTCGACCTCGCTCAACGCCGATGGTGTCAAGGCGCTCGCCACGATGCCGTCGCTCGACGAGCTGCGCGCCAAGCTGGTTGGCATGATCGCCACGCCGGCTACCCGGATCGCCCAGATCGTCAATGCGCCCGCGGCTTCGGTCGCGCGCGTCATCGGCGCTTACGCCCGGAAGGACGAGGCGGCATGAGGCCGTTCCTCGCTGTCAACAACACACGTTCGAACCAACCAAAGGAATATCAAAATGGCTGATCTCGCGAAGATCGTAGACGACCTTTCGAAGCTGACCGTCCTCGAGGCGGCCGAGCTGTCGAAGCTCCTGGAAGAGAAGTGGGGCGTTTCGGCCGCCGCTCCGGTGGCTGTTGCCGCCGGTAGCGGTGGTGCTGCCGCTGCCGCTGCTCCGGCTGAAGAGAAGACGGAATTCGACGTTGTTCTCGCCGATGCCGGCGCCCAGAAGATCAACGTCATCAAGGAAGTCCGCGCCATCACCGGCCTTGGCCTCAAGGAAGCCAAGGACCTGGTCGAAGCGGCTCCGAAGCCGGTCAAGGAAGGCGTTTCCAAGGCCGACGCCGACAAGTTCAAGGCTCAGCTGGAAGCAGCTGGCGCCAAGGTCGAGCTGAAGTAAGCCTGTTAGGCGAGGGCGGACGGTCTCGCGCCGTTCGCCCCCTCCCTTGACTGAGGGAGGGCTTTGTTGCGCGAGGCGTTTGAAAACCTCTTTCCTGAGGGCCGAGAAGCGGCCTTCCGGAAACGGGTTTTCTCCCGTTTTAGCCGGAAGCCGCCAAGCGATTGGCAAGAGCGGCCGGAAAAACAGATAGGGGCAGCCGCCGAGGCCGCCCGTGGTGCAAGGCGAGCCGCGGCGAGGTTCGTCCCGAGTTTAGAGCTAAGGAGCGACGATGGCCCAGACCCAGACTTTCAATGGCCGCAGACGCGTACGCAAGTTCTTCGGAAAGATCCCGGAAGTTGCGGAGATGCCGAACCTCATCGAGGTTCAGAAGGCATCCTATGACCAGTTCCTGATGGTGGACGAGCCCAAGGGCGGCCGTCCGGACGAGGGGCTGCAGGCCGTTTTCAAGTCGGTCTTCCCGATCTCCGACTTTTCCGGCTCCTCCATGCTGGAGTTCGTGAAGTATGAGTTCGAGGCACCGAAATTCGACGTTGACGAGTGCCGTCAGCGTGACCTGACCTATGCTGCGCCGCTGAAGGTGACGCTGCGCCTCATCGTGTTCGATATCGACGAGGATACCGGCGCGAAGTCGATCAAGGACATCAAGGAGCAGGACGTCTACATGGGCGACATGCCGCTCATGACGTCGAACGGCACCTTCATCGTCAACGGCACCGAGCGCGTCATCGTCTCGCAGATGCACCGCTCGCCGGGCGTCTTCTTCGACCATGACAAGGGCAAGTCGCACTCGTCGGGCAAGCTTCTGTTTGCTGCGCGCGTGATTCCCTATCGCGGCTCGTGGCTCGACATCGAGTTCGATTCCAAGGACGTCGTGCACGCCCGCATCGACCGCCGCCGCAAGATCCCGGTGACGTCGCTCTTGATGGCGCTCGGCATGGACGGCGAAGAGATCCTGTCGACCTTCTACAACAAGATCACCTACAAGCGCTCCGGCGACCATTGGCGCATTCCGTTCAATGTCGAGCGGTTCCGCGGCCTCAAGGCCGTCGGCGATCTGGTCGATGCCGATACCGGTGAGGTCGTTGTCGAGGCCGGCAAGAAGATCACTGCCCGCCAGGCTCGCCAGCTTGGCGAGAAGGGTCTCAAGGCCATCAAGGCGACCGACGAGGACCTGCTTGGCAATTATCTCGCCGAGGACATCGTCAACTACGCCACCGGCGAGATCTTCCTCGAAGCCGGCGACGAGATCGACGACAAGACGCTGAAGGTGCTGCTCGGCACCGGCGAGGAAGAGATCCAGATCCTGGACATCGACCACGTCAATGTCGGCGCCTACATCCGCAACACCTTGGCCGTCGACAAGAACGAGAGCCGTCAGGACGCGCTGTTCGACATCTACCGTGTCATGCGCCCGGGCGAGCCGCCGACGCTCGAGACTGCCGAAGCCATGTTCAACTCGCTGTTCTTCGACAGCGAGCGCTATGACCTGTCGGCCGTCGGCCGCGTCAAGATGAACATGCGCCTCGAGCTCAAGGCCGAGGACACCGTGCGCGTGCTGCGCAAGGAAGACATCCTGGCCGTGGTCAAGACGCTGGTGGAATTGCGCGACGGCAAGGGCGAGATCGACGACATCGACAATCTCGGCAACCGCCGCGTGCGTTCGGTCGGCGAGCTCATGGAGAACCAGTACCGCGTCGGCCTGCTGCGCATGGAGCGTGCGATCAAGGAACGCATGTCCTCGATCGAGATCGACACGGTCATGCCGCAGGACCTGATCAACGCCAAGCCGGCGGCCGCCGCCGTTCGCGAGTTCTTCGGTTCCTCGCAGCTGTCGCAGTTCATGGACCAGACCAACCCGCTGTCGGAAATCACCCACAAGCGCCGCCTGTCGGCGCTCGGACCGGGCGGCCTGACCCGCGAGCGCGCCGGCTTCGAGGTGCGCGACGTGCATCCGACGCATTACGGCCGCATCTGCCCGATCGAGACGCCGGAAGGCCCGAATATCGGCCTAATCAACTCTCTGGCCACCTTCGCGCGCGTCAACAAGTACGGCTTCATTGAAAGCCCGTACCGCAAGATCGTGAACGGCAAGCTGACCAACGAGGTCGTCTACCTGTCGGCGATGGAAGAGGCCAAGCACTATGTCGCGCAGGCCAACGCCGAGCTCGACAAGAACGGCAGCTTCGTCGACGAGTTCGTCATTTGCCGCAACGCCGGTGAAGTGATGATGGCGCCGCGCGAGAATGTCGACCTGATGGACGTCTCGCCGAAGCAGATGGTGTCGGTCGCGGCAGCGCTCATCCCGTTCCTCGAGAACGACGACGCCAACCGCGCGCTGATGGGGTCGAACATGCAGCGTCAGGCTGTGCCGCTGGTGCGTGCCGAGGCGCCGTTCGTCGGCACCGGCATGGAGCCGATCGTCGCCCGTGACTCGGGCGCGGCCATCGGCGCCCGCCGTGGCGGCGTGGTCGACCAGGTGGACGCTACCCGTATCGTCATCCGCGCCACGGAGGATCTCGATCCCGGCAAGTCGGGCGTCGACATCTACCGGCTGATGAAGTTCCAGCGTTCGAACCAGAACACCTGCATCAACCAGCGTCCGCTGGTGCGCATGGGCGACCGCGTCAACAAGGGCGACATCATCGCCGACGGTCCATCCACCGAGCTTGGCGATCTGGCGCTCGGCCGCAACGTGCTGGTCGCGTTCATGCCGTGGAACGGCTACAACTACGAGGACTCGATCCTGCTCTCCGAGCGCATCGTGGCCGACGACGTCTTCACCTCGATCCACATCGAGGAGTTTGAGGTCATGGCGCGCGACACCAAGCTCGGGCCGGAGGAAATCACGCGCGACATTCCGAACGTTTCGGAAGAGGCGTTGAAGAACCTCGACGAGGCCGGCATCGTTTATATCGGTGCCGAGGTGCAGCCGGGCGACATCCTGGTCGGCAAGATCACGCCGAAGGGCGAAAGCCCGATGACGCCGGAAGAGAAGCTTCTGCGCGCCATCTTCGGCGAGAAGGCCTCGGACGTCCGCGACACGTCCATGCGCATGCCTCCGGGCACCTTCGGTACGGTCGTCGAAGTGCGCGTCTTCAACCGCCACGGCGTGGAGAAGGACGAGCGAGCGATGGCGATCGAGCGCGAGGAGATCGAGCGTCTGGCCAAGGACCGCGACGACGAACAGGCGATCCTCGATCGCAACGTCTATGCGCGTCTTGCCGACATGCTGGCCGGCAAGGAGGCGATCGCCGGACCGAAGGGCTTCAAGAAGGGCTCGAAGCTCTCGAAGGACACGCTGGACGAGTATCCGCGTTCGCAGTGGTGGCAGTTCGCCGTCGAGAACGAGAAGCTCCAGGGCGAGCTCGAGGCTCTGCGCGGCCAGTACGACGAGTCCAAGAAGGCGCTCGAGCAACGCTTCATGGACAAGGTCGAGAAGGTGCAGCGCGGCGACGAAATGCCTCCGGGTGTCATGAAGATGGTCAAGGTCTTCGTGGCGGTGAAGCGCAAGATGCAGCCGGGCGACAAGATGGCCGGCCGTCACGGCAACAAGGGTGTCGTATCGCGCATCGTTCCGGTCGAGGACATGCCTTTCCTCGAGGACGGCACGCATGCCGATATCGTGCTCAACCCGCTGGGCGTGCCGAGCCGCATGAATGTCGGCCAGATCCTGGAAACGCATCTGGGCTGGGCTTGCGCAGGCATGGGCAGGAAGATCGGCGAGCTGATCGACGCGTATAAGGCGGGCGGCGACATCAAGCCGCTGCGCAAGACGCTGGAAAGCTTCATGCCGGCCAACGACCGCAACGAACCGATCCGCGACTATGACGACGAGAGCATCGTTCGCCTGAGCGAGCAGATGCGCCGCGGCGTCTCCATCGCGACCCCGGTGTTCGACGGCGCGCACGAGGCCGACATCAACACCATGCTGGAGCAGGCTGGCCTGCATACCAGCGGTCAGTCGCAGCTCTATGACGGCCGCACCGGCGAGCCGTTCGATCGCAAGGTGACGATGGGCTATATCTACATGCTCAAGTTGCACCACCTGGTGGACGACAAGATCCACGCGCGTTCGATCGGTCCGTACTCGCTCGTCACCCAGCAGCCGCTGGGCGGCAAGGCGCAGTTCGGCGGCCAGCGCTTCGGCGAAATGGAGGTCTGGGCGCTCGAAGCCTACGGCGCCGCCTACACGCTGCAGGAAATGCTGACGGTGAAGTCGGACGACGTCGCCGGCCGCACCAAGGTGTACGAAGCGATCGTGCGCGGCGATGACACCTTCGAGGCGGGCATTCCGGAGAGCTTCAACGTTCTCGTCAAGGAAATGCGTTCGCTCGGTCTCAATGTCGAGCTGGAGAACACCCAGCTCGAAGAGGTCCCGACGCGTCTGCCAGACGCTGCCGAGTAAGGCCATGGCGCGCCGCTCTTTGAAGATTGCGGCGCGCCCCGAGCATGACCCCGAAAAGTGGACCGCCGGTTTTCGGACAAGGTCATGCTCAACCAAGAAATCTGCGGTCGGTTTGACCGGCCAGTCTGCGGACAAATCGTCCGCGATCGATTGAAGGGGTTATCGAGGACCCCGAAAAGGAGAACGGCATGAACCAAGAGGTCATGAATCTCTTCAACCCGCAGGCGCCTGCGCAGGTGTTCGATTCCATCCGGATCTCGCTTGCCAGCCCAGAGAAGATTCTGTCCTGGTCGTTCGGCGAGATCAAGAAGCCGGAGACCATCAACTACCGCACCTTCAAGCCGGAGCGTGACGGCCTGTTCTGCGCGCGCATTTTTGGCCCGATCAAGGATTATGAGTGCCTGTGCGGCAAGTACAAGCGCATGAAGTACAAGGGCGTCATCTGCGAAAAGTGCGGCGTCGAAGTCACGCTGTCGCGCGTTCGCCGCGAGCGCATGGGCCATATCGAGCTCGCCGCGCCCGTCGCCCATATCTGGTTCCTGAAATCGCTGCCTTCGCGCATCGGCACGCTGCTCGACATGACCCTCAAGGACATCGAGCGCGTGCTCTACTTCGAGAACTACATCGTCACCGAGCCGGGCCTCACCGCGCTGAAGGAGAACCAGCTCCTCAGCGAGGAGGAGTACATGCTTGCCGTCGACGAGTATGGCGAGGATAGCTTCACCGCCATGATCGGCGCCGAGGCCATCCATGACCTGCTTGCCGGCATGGACCTGGAGAAGATCGCCGGCGACCTGCGTACGGAGCTGGCTTCGACCACGTCCGAGCTCAAGCAGAAGAAGTACCTGAAGCGCCTCAAGGTCGTCGAGAACTTCATGGAATCCGGCAACCGTCCGGAATGGATGATCATGAAGGTGGTGCCGGTGATCCCGCCGGACCTGCGCCCGCTCGTCCCGCTGGACGGCGGCCGCTTCGCCACCTCCGACCTCAACGATCTCTATCGCCGCGTCATCAACCGCAACAACCGCCTGAAGCGGCTGATCGAGCTGCGCGCGCCCGGCATCATTGTGCGCAACGAGAAGCGCATGCTGCAGGAAGCCGTCGACGCGCTGTTCGACAACGGCCGGCGCGGCCGCGTCATCACCGGCGCCAACAAGCGTCCGCTGAAGTCGCTGTCCGACATGCTCAAGGGCAAGCAGGGCCGGTTCCGCCAGAACCTGCTCGGCAAGCGCGTGGACTATTCCGGCCGCTCGGTCATCGTGACCGGTCCGGAGCTGAAGCTGCATCAGTGCGGCCTGCCGAAGAAGATGGCGCTCGAGCTCTTCAAGCCCTTCATCTACGCCCGTCTCGACGCCAAGGGTTTCTCCTCGACCGTCAAGCAGGCGAAGAAGCTGGTCGAGAAGGAGCGTCCGGAGGTTTGGGATATCCTCGACGAGGTCATCCGCGAGCATCCGGTGCTGTTGAACCGCGCGCCGACGCTGCACCGCCTCGGCATCCAGGCGTTCGAGCCGACCCTGATCGAAGGTAAGGCGATCCAGCTGCATCCGCTGGTCTGCACTGCCTTCAACGCCGACTTCGACGGCGACCAGATGGCGGTCCACGTGCCGCTGTCCCTGGAAGCGCAGCTCGAAGCCCGCGTGCTGATGATGTCGACCAACAACATCCTGCACCCGGCCTCGGGCGCGCCGATCATCGTGCCGTCGCAGGACATGGTTCTCGGTCTCTACTATCTCTCGATCGTCAACCAGAACGAGCCGGGCGAAGGCATGGTGTTTGCCGACATGGGCGAGCTCCAGCATGCGCTGGAGACCAAGGCCGTGACGCTGCACGCCAAGATCAAGGGCCGCTTCCGCACCGTCGACGCCGAAGGCAACGTCGTGTCGAAGATCTACGACACCACGCCTGGCCGCATGATCATCGGCGAGCTTCTGCCGAAGAACGTCAACGTTCCGTATGACATCGCCAACCAGGAGATGACCAAGAAGAACATCTCCAAGATGATCGACACCGTCTACCGCCATTGCGGTCAGAAGGAGACGGTTATCTTCTGCGACCGCATCATGGCGCTCGGCTTTGCCCATGCCTGCCGTGCCGGCATTTCGTTCGGCAAGGACGACATGGTCATTCCGGACACCAAGCTGAAGCTTGTTTCCGACACCGAGGCTTTGGCCAAGGAATACGAGCAGCAGTACAATGACGGCCTGATCACGCAGGGCGAGAAGTACAACAAGGTCGTCGACGCCTGGGCCAAGTGCTCGGAAAAGGTCGCCGACGAGATGATGGCGCGCATCAAGGCGGTGGAGTTCGAGGAAAACGGCCGTCAGAAGCCGATGAACTCGATCTACATGATGTCGCATTCGGGTGCGCGCGGTTCGCCCACCCAGATGCGTCAGCTCGCCGGCATGCGCGGCCTGATGGCCAAGCCCTCGGGTGAAATCATCGAGACGCCGATCATCTCGAACTTCAAGGAAGGCCTCACCGTGCTCGAGTACTTCAACTCGACCCACGGCGCCCGCAAGGGTCTGGCCGACACGGCCTTGAAGACGGCGAACTCGGGTTACCTCACCCGCCGCCTCGTCGACGTGGCGCAGGACTGCATCGTCAATTCGCTGGACTGCGGCACCGACAAGGGCCTCACCATGCAGCCGATCGTCGATGCCGGCCAGATCGTCGCCTCGGTCGGCCAGCGCGTGCTGGGCCGCACCGCGCTCGACGACATCAACCATCCGGTGACCGGCGAGGTGCTGGTCAAGGCCGGCAAGCTGATGGACGAGCGCGATGTGGAGCAGATCGAAAAGGCCGGCGTGCAATCGGTCCGCATCCGTTCGGCGCTGACCTGCGAGGTCAGGACCGGCGTGTGCGCCGTCTGCTACGGACGCGATCTGGCCCGCGGTACCCCTGTCAACCAGGGCGAGGCCGTCGGCGTCATCGCGGCGCAGTCGATCGGCGAGCCGGGCACCCAGCTCACCATGCGTACCTTCCATATGGGCGGCACGGCGCAGGTGGTGGATTCTTCGTTCCTTGAAGCCTCCTATGAGGGCAAGGTCCAGATCCGCAACCGCAACGTGGTGCGTAACTCGGAAGGCCAGCAGATGGTCATGGGCCGCAACATGGCGGTTCTCATCCTCGATGAGACCGGCAAGGAGCGCGCCACGCATCGCGTCGCCTATGGTTCGCGCATCTTCGTGGACGACGGCGACAAGGTGAAGCGCGGCCAGCGTATCGCCGAGTGGGATCCCTACACCCGCCCGATCCTCACCGAAATCGAGGGTCGCGTGGCGTTCGAGGACCTGGTCGACGGCATCTCCGTCCAGGAAACGGCCGACGAGTCGACCGGCATCACCAAGCGTGAGGTCATCGACTGGCGTTCCACGCCGCGCGGCAGCGACCTGAAGCCCGCGATCGTCATCCAGGACGCCAAGGGCAAGGTCGGCAAGCTGTCGAAGGGCGGTGATGCGCGCTTCCTGCTCTCCGTCGAGGCCATCCTCTCGGTCGAGCCTGGCGCGCATGTGAAGCCTGGCGACGTGCTTGCGCGTATCCCGATGGAAAGCGCCAAGACCAAGGACATCACCGGTGGTCTGCCGCGTGTTGCGGAACTGTTCGAGGCTCGCCGTCCGAAGGATCACGCCATCATCGCCGAGATCGATGGCACGGTCCGCTTCGGCCGCGACTACAAGAACAAGCGCCGCATCATCATCGAGCCGCATGACTCGACGCTGGAGCCGGTGGAGTACCTGATCCCGAAGGGCAAGCCGTTCCATCTCCAGGACGGCGACGTCATCGAGAAGGGCGACTACATCCTCGACGGCAACCCGGCGCCGCACGACATCTTGGCGATCAAGGGCGTGGAGGCGCTGGCCTCTTACCTCGTCAACGAGATCCAGGAGGTCTACCGCCTGCAGGGCGTGTCGATCAACGACAAGCACATCGAGGTGATCGTTCGCCAGATGCTGCAGAAGGTCGAGATCGCCGCGCAGGGCGACTCGACCTACATTCCGGGCGACCATGTCGACGTGATCGAGCTGGAAGAGGTCAACGAGCGCCTGATCGAGGACGGCAAGAAGCCGGCCGAAGGTCAGCCGGTGCTGCTCGGCATCACCAAGGCCTCGCTGCAGACGCCGTCCTTCATCTCGGCCGCCTCGTTCCAGGAGACGACCAGGGTGCTCACCGAGGCGGCGGTTGCCGGCAAGACCGACATGCTGCAGGGTCTGAAGGAAAACGTCATCGTCGGCCGTCTGATCCCGGCCGGCACCGGCGGCACGATGAGCCAGATCCGGCGCATCGCCACCTCGCGCGACGAGCTCATCATCGACGAGCGCCGCAAGGCGTCCGGTGTCGAGGTCGCCGAGCCGATGCTGACCGACATGGTCAACGCCGCGCAGTAAGCGGCATGAATATGAGAAACGAAGAAAAGGGGCCCGCGCGGGCCCCTTTTTTGCATTTCGGCTTGATCAGCGAGGAAGAGCTATGAGCAGCAAGACCTGGACGGCTGTCGACGACTACATCGTTTCCTCTCTTTTCGGCGAGGACCGCGTGCTGGACGCAGTGCTCAAGGCCAACCGCGACGAGGGCCTGCCGGCGATCGACGTCTCGGCCGCGCAGGGCAAATTCCTGTCGCTGCTGGTGCGCATCCGCGGCGCGAAAAAGGTGCTGGAGGTCGGCACGCTCGGCGGCTATTCGACCATCTGCATGGCGAGGGGATTGCCGGCGGACGGCAAGGTGGTGACGCTGGAGCTCGACCCGCACCATGCCAAGGTCGCGCGCTCGAATTTCGAGCGGGCAGGGGTTTCCGACAAGGTCGACCTGCGGGTCGGTCCGGCGCTTCAATCGCTCGCCGCGCTGGCGGACGAGAATGCCGGTGCGTTCGACCTGATCTTCATAGACGCCGACAAGCCCAACAACCCGAATTATCTGAACTGGGCGATGAAGCTGTCGCGCCCCGGCACCGTCGTCGTCTGCGACAACGTCATCCGCGACGGCGCGGTCCTGAAAAAGAACAGCGGCGACGCCAATGTCGAAGGCGCTCGCGCCGCGTTTTCCTTCATCGGCGGCGAGAAGCGGCTGGACGGCACGGCCATCCAGACCGTTGGCGCCAAGGGCTATGACGGCTTTGCCATCGCAATCGTCGAGTGAGGGTACCGTTCGCTCAACCTTTGCGCCGCCTCAGTCGAAAAACGCCTCGACCACGTTGCGCTTGCCAAGCATGAATGCGTCGGCCACGTGCTGCAGCGGCGCGAGGTCGACATCGGAAGTCCCGGCGCGGACGATCTCGGCGAACCGCTTGTAGAGCATCGGATACTCGGCTTCCGGTTCGTCATGGATGATCTTCCCGTCGACGGCGAGCTTCGCGCCGCCGCCCGAAAGCACCATCCTGCCCTTGTCAGTTTCGGCGATGATGTCCCAGCTCTGCGGACCGGTCTGCAGCCAGTCGAGCTCCATCGTCACCGGCAAGCCGTTGGAGGTGCGGAAGGCAACATGAGCCGCGACCGGTGCCGCACGGTTTTCGGGAAAGTCGAGCACGGCCGAGGTGATGAACATCGGCGGCAGGATGTGGGTGGCGATCGACAGTGCGTTTATGCCCGGGTCGAAGACGCCGAAACCGCCCGGTTCCCAGATCCATTCCTGGTTCGGATGCCAGCGGCGCACGTCTTCCTTCCAGTTGATGGCGGCCGAGGTCAGCTTGGCCGAGGCGAGGAAGGTGCGCGCGGCCTCCACCGCCGGCGCGTAACGGGAATGCCAGCTGGCAAAGAGCGAGACGCCGTTCTTTTCAGCCAGCGCCTTGAGATGCTCGACCTCGCTGACCGTGGCTCCCGGCGGCTTTTCGAGGAACACGTGCTTCTTCGCTTCCAGCGCGGTGCGCGCGGCGTCGTAGCGGAACTGCGGCGGCATGCAGAGCGAGACGGCCTCCAGGCCGGGTTCGGCCGCAAGCATCGCTTCGATCGTCGGGTAGTTCGCAATACCGTCGACCTTGCCGTGGCGGCTCGCCGCGGCGGCAAGCCGGTAATTGCTATCCTTGGCGACCGCCGGCAGATGCTGGTCGCGCACGATCTTGCCCACGCCGACGATGCCGAGCTGGATGGGATTGCTGGTCATGGGAACTCCGGAAGGAAATGGCTTTCTAGGCGGGGGATCGTTGGCGGATGGAGCAGGGAAGGGACCTTGCTCCGGACAGCGAGCTCAGGATGGCTCGTCGAAGGTGACGATCGAGACCTCGCCCTCGAGCGCGCCCTGATAGGCCGACAGATGCGGCTCCTCGTCGGGCTCGCCTTCCATGTCGCCGATCTGGTCGAGCTCGGCCTCCGCGAATCCTTCCGCGGCCAGCGATTCGAGCGCGCGGCGCACGGCGGAATCATCGTCGGGCGCCACCAGCATCACATGCACGCCTTCCGGCTTGCCGCCTTTCTTGCGCCAGACCCGTCCGGTGATGATGGTGACCGGCCGTTCTTCATTGTCGTTCACGGGCTGATTCCTCATTTGCCGGGAGATTGTCCGGTTCAAGCCGCCTTTTGGCACGAAGCGGGCCGGGAAGACAGCCGCAAGCCGGTCACTTTCTTCCTTGCCCTTGAAAAAAGACGCAAGAAAATTACATGCGCTTTTCGCATGGCTGCCCAGCCCCGAATTGACCGCAATATTTGCCGTTGCGGGGTTGACGGACATCGGCCTTGCGAGTAGAAGCCGCCCCGTCAGAACCGATGTGAGACTTGCCTTTCCGAGGCGACGCGCTTTGGACTTTGTCTCAAACAGGGTTCGTTTTACGAGCGAAAAGACATTTCCGGCGCGCATGAAGCGGGTTCCGCTTCCTCTGCAATTTGTTCGGGCAGGACCGCGAGACGCGGTGTGTTGCCCGAATTTGCGTATGGAAATGACGCTTTGAGCGGCCCTGACAGGGCAGACACGGAATTGAGAGACAAGAGGGTTTAATGCCTACCGTCAACCAGCTGATCCGCAAGCCGCGCCTGGCGCCGGTGAAGCGCAACAAGGTCCCGGCCATGCAGCAGAACCCGCAGAAGCGGGGCGTCTGCACGCGCGTCTACACCACGACGCCGAAGAAGCCGAACTCGGCGCTGCGCAAGGTGGCCAAGATTCGCCTGACCAACGGCTTTGAAGTGATCGGCTACATCCCGGGCGAAGGTCACAACCTTCAGGAGCACTCGGTGGTCATGATCCGCGGCGGCCGCGTCAAGGATCTGCCGGGCGTCCGCTACCACATCATCCGCGGCGTGCTCGACACGCAGGGTGTGAAGAACCGCAAGCAGCGTCGTTCGAAATACGGCGCCAAGCGTCCGAAGTAAGGGTTTCCCATGTCCCGTCGTCACAGTGCAGAAAAGCGTGAGATCAATCCGGATCCCAAGTTCGGCGATCTCGTCGTCACCAAGTTCATGAACGCCGTCATGTATGACGGCAAGAAGTCGGTTGCCGAGACCATCGTCTACGGCGCCCTGGACCAGGTCCAAGCCAAGACCAAGCAGGAGCCGGTCGCCGTCTTCCATCAGGCGCTCGACAATGTCGCGCCGCATGTGGAAGTGCGCTCGCGTCGCGTTGGCGGCGCCACCTACCAGGTTCCGGTCGATGTGCGCCCGGAGCGCCGTCAGGCGCTGGCGATCCGCTGGCTGATCGCCGCGGCCCGCAACCGCAACGAGACCACTATGGTCGACCGCCTCTCGGGCGAGCTGATGGACGCGGCCAACAACCGCGGCACCGCCGTCAAGAAGCGTGAAGACACCCACAAGATGGCGGAAGCCAACCGCGCCTTCGCGCATTACCGCTGGTAACGCGAAAGAGACTGAGAGGCACCTCCCATGGCCCGCGAATACAAAATCGAAGACTACCGCAATTTCGGTATCATGGCGCATATCGACGCCGGCAAGACGACGACGACCGAGCGCGTCCTGTACTACACGGGCAAGTCGCACAAGATCGGCGAAGTCCATGACGGCGCTGCCACCATGGACTGGATGGAGCAGGAGCAGGAACGCGGCATCACCATCACGTCGGCCGCGACCACGACCTTCTGGAAGGGTCGCGACGGCAAGATGCGCCGCTTCAACATCATTGACACCCCCGGACACGTCGACTTCACCATCGAGGTCGAGCGTTCGCTGCGCGTGCTCGACGGCGCCATCGCGCTGCTCGACGCCAACGCCGGTGTTGAGCCGCAGACCGAGACCGTGTGGCGCCAGGCCGACAAGTACCACGTGCCGCGCATGATCTTCTGCAACAAGATGGACAAGATCGGTGCCGACTTCTACCGCTCGGTGGACATGATCGGCTCGCGCCTCGGTGCGCAGGCCGTCGTCATGCAGCTGCCGATCGGCGCCGAGACCGAGTTCAAGGGCGTCGTCGACCTCGTCGAGATGAACGCGCTTGTGTGGCGTGACGAGACCCTGGGCGCCGCCTGGGATGTCGTCGAGATCCCGGCCGACCTCAAGGAAAAGGCCGCGCAGTATCGCGAGAAGATGATCGAAGCCGCCGTCGAGATGGACGAGACCGCGCTCGAGAACTACCTCGAAGGCAACATGCCGTCGAATGACGAGATCCGTGCGCTGATCCGCAAGGGCACCATCGCGGTCAAGTTCTTCCCGATGTTCTGCGGCTCGGCCTTCAAGAACAAGGGCGTGCAGCCGCTGCTCGACGCCGTCGTCGAATACCTGCCGTCGCCGATCGACGTGCCGGCCATCAAGGGCGTCGACGCCAAGACCGACGCCGAGATCGAGCGTCATGCCGATGATAACGAGCCGCTGTCGATGCTGGCGTTCAAGATCATGAACGACCCGTTCGTCGGTTCGCTGACCTTTGCCCGCATCTATTCGGGCAAGCTCACCAAGGGCACCTCGCTCGACAACACGGTGAAGGGCAAGAAGGAACGCATCGGCCGCATGCTGCAGATGCATGCGAACTCGCGCGCCGACATCGAGGAAGCCTATGCCGGCGACATCGTTGCGCTGGCCGGCCTCAAGGACACGACCACCGGCGACACGCTCTGCGATCCGCTGCACCCGGTCATTCTCGAGCGCATGGAATTCCCCGATCCGGTCATCCAGATCGCCATCGAGCCGAAGACCAAGAACGACCAGGAAAAGATGGGCCTCGCGCTGCATCGCCTGGCGGCCGAGGATCCGTCCTTCCGCGTCAAGACCGACGAGGAATCGGGCCAGACCATCATCGCCGGCATGGGCGAGCTGCATCTCGACATCATCGTCGA
This sequence comes from Mesorhizobium sp. SOD10, assembly GCA_000824805.1. Classification (GTDB taxonomy): domain Bacteria; phylum Pseudomonadota; class Alphaproteobacteria; order Rhizobiales; family Rhizobiaceae; genus Mesorhizobium. The sequence goes on along the minus strand of CCNA01000042.1, from coordinate 973 downwards.
CCGCATGCGCCGCGAGTTCAAGGTGGAAGCCAATGTCGGCGCGCCGCAGGTGGCCTATCGCGAGACGATCACCCGCACGCACGAGCAGGACTACACGCACAAGAAGCAGACCGGCGGTACCGGCCAGTTCGCCCGCGTCAAGATCCTGTTCGAGCCGAACACCGAGAGCGAAGAGTTCGTGTTCGAGTCCAAGATCGTCGGCGGTGCGGTTCCGAAGGAATACATCCCGGGCGTCGAGAAGGGCATCCAGAGCGTCATGGGTTCCGGCCCGTTCGCCGGCTTCCCGATGATCGGCGTCAAGGCGACCCTCATCGACGGCGCCTTCCACGACGTCGACTCCTCGGTGCTGGCGTTCGAAATCGCCTCCCGCGCCTGCTTCAAGGAAGCCGCTCCGCGCCTCGGCGTGCAGCTGCTGGAGCCGATCATGAAGGTCGAGGTCGTGACGCCGGAAGATTATGTCGGCGGCGTCATCGGCGACCTCAACGGCCGCCGTGGCCAGATCCAGGGTCAGGAAGCGCGCGGCGTTGCCGTCGTCATCAACGCGATGGTGCCGCTCGCGAACATGTTCAAGTACGTCGACAATCTGCGTTCGATGTCGCAGGGCCGCGCCCAGTACACGATGCAGTTCGACCACTACGAACCGGTTCCGACCGCGGTCGCCCAGGAAGTTCAGAAGAAATACGCGTAACTCGAGCGGGTTGCACGAGACCTTAATTCAAGGCCCGCACGGGCAGGCAGGAATGGAGAGATCACATGGCAAAAGGTAAATTCGAGCGCACCAAGCCGCATGTGAACATTGGCACGATCGG
>CCNA01000042.1:0-154 GCA_000824805.1 Mesorhizobium sp. SOD10 | reverse complement strand
CAACAAGACCATCGGCGAGGACGCCATCCGCGAGCTGATGGCTCAGGTCGACGCCTACATCCCGACGCCGGTTCGTCCGCTGGACAAGCCGTTCCTGATGCCGATCGAGGACGTGTTCTCGATCTCGGGTCGCGGCACGGTGGTGACCGGCCGC
>CCNA01000041.1 GCA_000824805.1 Mesorhizobium sp. SOD10 | reverse complement strand
CCCTCCGGAGGGGGGAAAGGTGGCGCTGCGAAGCAGCGACGGATTGGGGGAACCACGTGGCAATCAAGCCTCGGCCCGATCAGCCGCACCAGTAACAGAAGATGTGTGCGTAGCGTAACCGGGAGAAGGAAGCCAGCATCAGTTCCGGTAAACCGGCTCTTCCTCGTCGAGGATCGCTTTCAGCTCGGCCAGATGGCGCTCGGCCTGGCCGGGGTAATCGTCCATTTCGCGCGCGGTCTTCTCGGCGATCTCGTCGGAGAGGGTGCGCAGCGGACGGCCGGTCCACAGCGCCTTGATGTAGGTCTCGGCGGCGCGCTCGAAATAGAACATGCGGTTGAAGGTGTCGGCGACGGTGTCGCCGATGACCATCACGCCGTGATTGCCCATGACCATCACCTTGACCTTGGGGTCGGTGAGAAGCTGCGAACAGCGCTCGCCCTCCTCCTCGAAAGCCAGCCCGCCATAATTGGCGTCGACGACATGGCGGTTGAAGAACATGGCGGAGTTCTGGTCGACCGGCGGCAGCGTAGAATCCGCCAGCGAGGCAAGCACCGTGGCGTGGATCGAATGGACATGCATGGCGCAGCGCGCATGCGGGACGTTGCGGTGAATAGCGCCATGCAGGCCCCAGGCGGTCGGGTCGGGTGCATTGGGACCGGACAGCGTGTCGGGATCGTTGGCGTCGATCAGGAGCAGGTCACTCGCCTTGATGCGCGAGAAATGCACCTGGTTCGGGTTCATCAGGAATTTCGTGCCGTCCTCGTTGACGGACAGCGAGAAGTGATTGGCCACAGCCTCGTGCATGTTGAGCCGGGCGGTCCAGCGGAAGGCGGCGGCGAGATCGACCCGCTCCTCGTAATAGGGCAGGTTGCTCAGCGGTTCCTTGTGCAGGCGGGCAAGGCTCATCGAAAATCCTCCGCTTGGGTTTGTTTTTCCGAGAATGCCGCGCATGGCCGCTGCCAGCAACCGATAATCGGTGGCTCAGCGGATCAAGCCGCCGGGCGCGCCGGCTGCAGCCCGCCCTGCTCGACGATGAAGTCGATCACTTGCTGCAAGCCCTTGCCGCGCGACAGGTCGGTGAAGCCGAAGGGCCTTTTGCCGCGCATGCGGCCGGCGTCGCTCTCCATGACGTCGAGGTTGACGTTCACATAGGGCGCCAGATCGCTCTTGTTGATGATCAGGAAATCCGAGCGTGTGATGGCCGGGCCGCCCTTCCTTGGAATCTCCTCACCCTGGCAGACCGAAATGACATAAAGCGTCAGATCGGCAAGATCGGGCGAGAAGGTGGCGGCGAGATTGTCGCCACCGGATTCGATGAAGATGATGTCGAGATCCGGAAATTTTTTATTCAACTCGGCGATGGCGCGCAGATTGATCGAAGCGTCCTCGCGAATGGCGGTGTGCGGACAGCCGCCGGTCTCGACGCCGACGATGCGCTCTTCCGGCAGCGCCTGTAGCCGCGCCAGCATCATCGCATCTTCCTTGGTGTAGATGTCGTTGGTGACGACGGCGATCGAAAAATCGTCGCGCAGCGCCTTGCAGAGCTTTTCGGTGAGCGTCGTCTTGCCGGAGCCGACCGGGCCGCCGATGCCGATGCGAAGAGGACCGTTTTTCGACGTCATGCCGGAAACTCCGAGATAGCGAGAACGACAAAGCCCAACCCGATCAACAGGCAAAGCGGCGAATAGAGGCGCTGGTCGAGCCGCGCGAAAGGCTGTTCGGGCGCAAGCCTGCGCCACCAGGGCGTGAAACCGGCAATGCCGCGTCCTAGGAAGACAAGGCCGATCATCAATGCTGTGGCCGCCAGGCCTGCTCGTGGAAAGGGCGTCGCAAAGACACCCGCAAGCGCCAGGGGCCAGAGCGTCGCCAATGCCAGGCAGGCCGCGACGGCAAAGCTCGCAACTGTCGACGGCATCTCGTCGACGCCGCGGAAGCCGACGACGGCACGCGCACAGGACGGCTGATCCGTGCCCGGCCAGATGCCGCCTATGCCCCAATAGACATGCAGTGTGGTGATCAAAAGCAGGACGAAGGCGAGGATGACGGCAAGCACGATCATGAGCGGAACAGCCGCGAATATTGCGTTTCGTGGCTCATCGCGACGATGTCGGAGACAAAAGCCGCACCGCCCAGATCGTCGAGCGTCGACACCGTTGCGCGAGCTGCCGTGTCTATAGCCCAATTTTCAAAGCCGGCTAACAAAGAGACGGCATCGAGCTGACCGACGACGCCGAGCCTGATCGCCGCTTGCACGAGATTGGAGAAGAAAGCCTGAAGGAAGGCGGACAGGGCCTGCGCAAGGTCGATGCCGCCGCTGCCGGCAACGGCACCCACCGCAACGCAATAGGGGCAATCGGCCAGCAGGCGCTGCAGCACCGGAGACGACCAGGCGGACGCCGCCTGGAGAAAAGCCGCGCCCTGCAGCATGGTTTCGAGATGACGCTCCCGCGACCCGGCGAGGGCTTCGGCCAATGTGGCGACTTCCGCCAGGTCGCCGCCGTCACGCGCGCGGCGCCAACTCTCGGCGAAGAGGACCGCGTCGTTCCAGCCCGAACCCATCTCGACCAGAGTCTCCAGCCAGCCGGCGAGATCTTCGCGATTTGCGATCAATCCATCGTGCACGGCGCGCTCAAGCCCGTGGCTGTAGGAGAAGCCGCCGACCGGAAAGGCCGGCGACAGCCAGACCATCAGCCGCAGCAGCGCGACGCTGGAAAGCCGCTCAGTCATGGTGATGGTGGTGATCTTTATGATCATGGTCATGGTGGTCATGACCATGATCATGTGAATGGCCGTGGTCGTGGCCGGAATAGGCGCCGCGCACCGGGCTGAACGGCTCCGACACCTCGTTCACCGTGGCGCCGAGGCCTTCGAGCATCGCCTTGATGACATGATCGCGCAGGATGAGGATGCGGCCCGCCTCGATCGCCGCCGCGAGGTGACGGTTACCTATATGCCAGGCGAGCTCGGTCAGATGAACCGCGTCGCGGGCGCGGATGTCGTAGACCTCCTCGAGTGCGGCGACGATTTCGAGCTGGCGGCCGTCCTCCAGCACCAGCCGGTCGCCATTGTTGAGCGCCACCGGCTCGGGCAGGTCGACCAGCACCTTGTCGCCGCCGGCGGTCTCGACGGCGCGGCGGCGCAGATGCCGCTCGTCATGCGGCAGCACGGCCTTGTCATAGGGCGCGGTCAAAGCCGGATCGCCGGCGGCAAGCACCGAGACGGCGCGCGGAAATTTGGTGAAATCGGTGGTGATGTTGAGCTTCATTTCATGGCTCCGCCATTAGCTTGAGCGCGGGCACGAGCAGGTCGCGACAGCACGCGGTCGAAATAGGCATTCACCCGGTCAGACTCGATCGGGAAACGGCCGGCGCGCGCCCAGCCACCCATATCGCCCAGCAAGACGTCGACGGCCGAGAAGCGGTCGCCCAGCGCAAATGGCTTGTCGCCGAGCCGGCGGTCCAGCGCCCTCACTTCCGAAGCAAAATCATAGGCGGCCGCAGGCCCGACGTCGACGCGCAGTTCCTTCGGCAGCAGGAAACGATGGCGCAGCTTGTTCCACAGCGGCGCCTCAAACTCGCTCTGGGCGAAGTGCATCCAGGAATCCATCTCGGCGCGGCCGGCGAGACCGGGATTGGCGCCCATGCCCTCATCGGCATGCTTGTCCGCCAGATAGACGCAGATCGCGGCCGAGTCGGTCACCTCAATGTCGCCATCGATCAGGATCGGCACCTTGCCGGAAGGATTGAGCGCGTAAGCCTCCGGCGAGCGCAGCTTCACCTCGACGAACTCGTAGGGCTGCCCGAGCTCCTCGAGCATCCAGAGCACCCGGCTGACCCGGGAGCCGCGCGATCCGACGGCCTTGTACATGGTTGAGCCCTGCATTTCCGAGATTTCTAGGCCATCCTGAGCGCCGGTCCAATCGCGCTCAGACGATGGTGTCGAAGAGCCGCAGGATGAATGATATCTGATAGACGAGCGCGGCCGCGACGAAGGCGATGTGGAAGCGGCGGTCGCGCACCAGGATCGCGACGACGCAGAGCGCCACGAAGACCGGCGTGCGGATCAGATATTCGTTGCCGAAGCGGGCGAAATGCTCCGGACCCTTGAGCAGCGTGTCGATGACGTCGAGCAGATAGGTCGCGCCAAGCAGCCCGAAGAACCAGGCGCGGCGCGAATAGAAATAATCCTCGTAGCTGGTGTAATCGAGCATCGAATCCGGAAACAGCAGCGCGCAGAGCAGGAACAGCGTGATGGCGTAGAAAATGATGAAAAGATATTTGCCGAAGGTCCAGTTCTCTATGGCGTAGAGGCCGAACTCCCACCACCAGAAATGCACCAGCATCAACAGCACCGAGGCGACCCAGGCGAGATGCACCGCGTAGAGCCGGTACTGGCCGGGATGCTGGACGATGCGGGCCGTTCCCGAAAGCAGCCGGGTGACGCCGAGGCCGATCACCATGCCCATGACGATGCGGATATGCGGAAAGATGTCGTGCGGCGAGGCGATTTCGGTGGGCATGCCTGATCACAATGCTGCTGCTTTGCCGCATATTGCGATCTGCGCACCCGCGCCGCAACGATATTTGCCCGCTCACCGATCAGCCGTTGTCAGAACAGAAAATACCGTTGCGCCATCGGCAGCACCGTCGCCGGCTCGCAGGTGAGCAACTCGCCGTCGGCGCGCACTTCGTATGTTTCGGGATCGACCTCGACATGCGGCGTGGCGTCGTTGAGCACCATGGAATGCTTGCCGATACCGCCGCGCGTGTTCTCGACGGCGATCATCGCCTTGTCGACGCCGAGCCTGCCCTGCAGGCCGGCATCGAAGGCGGCCTTCGAGACGAAGGTCACGGAGGAGTTGGTCAGCGCCTTGCCATAGGCGCCGAACATCGGCCGGTAATGCATCGGCTGCGGCGTCGGGATCGAAGCGTTGGGGTCGCCCATGGGTGCTGCCGCGATCGTGCCGCCGACAAGCACCATCTCCGGCTTGACGCCGAAGAAGGCCGGATTCCACAGGACAAGATCGGCACGCTTGCCGACGGTGATCGAGCCGATCTCCTTCGACAGGCCGTGCGCGATGGCCGGGTTGATGGTGTATTTGGCGATGTAGCGGCGGACGCGGACATTGTCGTTGTCGCCGGTCTCATCAGGCAGCGCGCCGCGCTGGCGCTTCATCTTGTCGGCGGTCTGCCAGCAGCGGATCGCCACCTCGCCGACACGGCCCATGGCCTGGCTGTCGGAAGAGATGATCGAGAAGGCGCCGATGTCGTGCAGGATGTCCTCGGCCGCAATCGTCTCCTTGCGGATGCGGCTCTCGGCAAAGGCGATGTCTTCCGGGATCGACGGCGACAGATGATGGCACACCATCAGCATGTCGAGATGCTCGGCCAGCGTGTTGACCGTGTAAGGCCTGGTCGGGTTGGTCGAGGACGGGATGACGTTGGGCAGGCCGCAGACCTTGATGATATCTGGCGCGTGGCCGCCGCCGGCGCCCTCGGTGTGGAAGGCATGGATGGTGCGGCCGTCGATGGCCGCGACTGTATTTTCGACGAAGCCGGACTCGTTCAGCGTGTCGGTATGGATCATCACCTGCACGTCGTAAGTGTCGGCGACCGACAGGCAGCAGTCGATGGCGGCAGGCGTTGTGCCCCAGTCCTCGTGCAGCTTCAGCGCGCAGGCGCCGGCCAGCACCATCTCTTCCAGCGCCGCCGGCTTTGACGCATTGCCCTTGCCCGAGAGACCGATATTCATCGGGAAAGCATCGAGCGACTGGATTATGCGCGCCATATGCCAGGGGCCGGGCGTGCAGGTGGTGGCCAAGGTGCCGTGCGCCGGCCCGGTGCCGCCGCCGAGCATGGTGGTGATGCCGCTCATCAGCGCTTCCTCGATCTGCTGCGGGCAGATGAAGTGGATATGCGCGTCGAAGCCGCCGGCCGTGAGGATCTTGCCTTCGCCGGCGATGATCTCGGTACCGGGGCCGATGATGATGGTGACGCCAGCCTGCGTATCCGGATTGCCGGCCTTGCCGATCGCCGCGATGCGGCCGTCCTTCAGGCCGATATCGGCCTTGACGATGCCGGCAAGCGCGTCGACGACCACGGCGTTGGTGATGACGGTATCGACCGCGCCGCCTGCCCGCGTGACCTGGCTCTGGCCCATGCCGTCGCGGATAACCTTGCCGCCGCCGAATTTCACTTCCTCGCCGTAGACCGTGAAATCCTTCTCGACCTCGATGAACAGCTCGGTGTCGGCGAGCCGCACCTTGTCGCCGACCGTCGGTCCATACATCTGCGCATAGGCGGCGCGGCTTATCCTGGCCATCAGCAATCGCTCCCGAAATTCCAATTGATTGTGCGTGGGGCACACATTGTCGCCATCCAATGGTCACGCAATGACCCGCCCGGCGACACTTTGAGCGCCCATTTGGGCTTTCCCATCGGGCCGTTGAGGCGGGCGGAATCACTCCCAAGCCGATGGAAGGAAGATCCATGCGCAAAGCGATAGTTCTCGCCGCGACCGCTACCCTGATGATGGCGGGGGCCGCCAGCGCCCAGCAGCAGCCGACGCCGCAGCCAAGCCCGGCGCCCACCGCACCCGCCGCGCCAAAGGCCCAGTCCGCGGCGCCGGCGATTCAGAGCGTCAACATCGTCGACATCACAGAACTGCCCAAGGACACCCAGACGCAGGTCAACCAGATCGTGGCGCAGCGCGGCGACGCCGGCCTGCAGACCTTGCGCAAGTCGATCGACGCCACGCCCAAGGTGAAATCCGCGCTCGAAGCCAAGGGCATGAGCTCGGCGCAGGTGATCGCCGCCAGCATGCAGCCCAATGGCGCGCTGACGTTGATCACCAAGAAGGCAAGCTGATTGCACGCCCAGGCGGGCCGCCTGGCGGTCCGCCACCCATATTTTGAAGGGAATGCAGGCCGCATCGAGGTCCGCCGGCCGGCTTTTGAAGGGAACCTGCGGCCAGACAGGGCCGTTTCGCTGTTTTCGCCCCGTCAGGAGTTCAGTCAGGAGCGAGCGATGGCGAAAGCCCCGCGTTTTGCAAGATGGAGTTCCGCGGTTGCTGCCGCGCTTGTCATGGCCGCGCCCCAGGCGGCGTCCGCGGCGCAGCCGCTGGACAATGGCAGTCCTGCCGCGGCGATCGTCGATTCCGATGTCCGACAGGAAGAGGCGCTCTCCACGACGGAGGCCGGGAAGGTCATCACCGCCATCGACCGCACCCGCGACAACATCGGCACGGTGCGCAAGACCACCAAGCTCGACAGGGTCGACATCGTGTTCCTGACCGATGCCGCGCGCAGTGAAGGCGGGCCGCCGCCGGCCATCGAGAACAAGGTGAAGCAGCATCAGGAGGATGTCGCCGAATTGCGCCAGGAGATCGAGGCGAACGCCCTGCTCTTCAACGCCATCGATTCGCGACGCGTGCAGGCCGAGGACGTGCTCGCCGTTGAATTCGACAATCCGGGGAAGGTCGTCATCTACGCGGCGGCCAAGCCTCCGAAGTGATATGGGCGCACCGCCGGACCTCACAGCTTGCCCATCACCTTCTGCTGGAAACCATAGACCTCGCGCTTGCCGCCCAGCGGCACGAGTGTGACGTCGCGCTCCTGTCCCGGCTCGAAGCGTATGGCCGTGCCGGCAGCGATATCGAGCCGCATGCCCCGCGCGCGCTCGCGGTCGAATTTCAGGCCCTCATTGGTCTCGAAGAAATGATAGTGGCTGCCGACCTGGATCGGCCGGTCGCCGCTGTTGGCGACCTTGAGCGTCACCGTGGGCAGGCCCTTGTTCAGCTCGATGTCGCCTTTGGCGGTGATGACTTCGCCGGGGATCATCGCGCCCTCACAGCACGCCGAAGGCAATGCCGACGCCGATCGCCGCGCAAGCGGCGCCGGCAGTGCGCGCCAGACCGCGGAAGCGCGATCCTAACCCGACGCCGGCCGCAATGCCGGCGCCGTGGAGCAGCACCGTGGCCACCGCAAAGCCCGCCATATAGTCCAGCCCTGCCGCATTTTCGGGCACTTCGGTGCCATGGGCATGGCCGTGGAACAGCGCGAACAGGCCGATGACAGCGATCCCGGCCGAGAGCGGCAGGTCGATCGCCAATGCCACCAGCAGACCGAGCGCCACGACGGAAGCGAGGATAACCGGCTCCACGAAAGGCACAGGCCCATGCAGCATGCCGAGCGCGCCGCCGGCCAGCATCACGCCGACGAAGGCCAGCGGCCAGGCCCAGATCGCCTTGCCGGCCTTCATCGCCGCCCAAAGGCCGACGGCAACCATTACGGTCATATGGTCGAGCCCGAACAGCGGATGCGCGAAACCGGCGGCGAAGGAAGAGGCGGAGCCTGCGCCGACATGGGCTTCAGCCGGCATAGCGGCTGCCAGGAAAAGGATCGCGGCAAGTGGGGTTCGTTTCGTCGAAGCAGTGATCATCTTTCTGCCCTTCTCCAATTGACCTGGTTCAAGCGGCCTTGCGCGGGCCGCAGCCTCCGGCCTTGAGCACGCGCGTGGTCGATGGTGGGTATTTCGTCAGCTTGGCTGCCGGCCGGATCGGCCGCGGCGCGAAATTGCCGCCGCAATTGGGGCAGATACCGCCCAGCACATTGTCCACGCAGTCGGCGCAGAAGGTGCATTCGAAGGTGCAGATCAGCGCATCGGCCGCCTCCGGCGGCAGATCCTTGTCGCAGCATTCGCAATTGGGCCTAAGCTCCAGCATCGGTCTTCCTCCTCATCGGATCGGCCCTCACCTGATCGGCTCGTGCACGGTCACCAGCTTGGTGCCGTCGGGGAACGTCGCCTCGACCTGGACGTCGTGGATCATCTCGGCGATGCCGTCCATGACCTGGGCGCGGGTGACGACATGGGCGCCGGCCTCCATCAGTTCCGCGACCGGGCGGCCGTCGCGCGCGCCTTCGACGACGAAGTCGGTGATCAGGGCGATGGCTTCGGGATGGTTGAGCTTGACGCCACGCTCCAGGCGCTTGCGCGCCACCATCGCCGCCATGGCGATGAGCAGCTTGTCCTTTTCACGCGGCGTAAGGTTCATGCGATGTCCCGGTATTTCAGATCAGAGTGACCACAATTTGGGCAGTCCCGCCCGTCCATTGAGCAGTTCGACGAGCGGAACCAGCCGCTTGCGGAGCTGGTAGCCGTCGCCGGCACAGAGCCTCGCAAGAAGCTTGCCAGATCGGCCGACGCTCCAGAAACTGGCGCCGCCCCAGCCGCCGATCGCCGGATCGCCGATGATGGCGCGGACCTTCTCCAGCAGGTCTTCCGCCTGCGGCGAAACGAGGAGCACTGTGGCAAGCGCAAGCGCGCCGCCGGTCGCCGCCCGCCGCTGGAGCGTCACGGCGATATCCGGGCCGAGCCGGAAATCCTCCGCATGGACCAGCGCGCCGCCCTGGCGGACCCGCCAGCGGTCATGGAAACTGCCTTGAACCGTCCGCTCGCCCATCGCAAGCCGGCCGAACAGCGTGGCTTCGAGTATCAATGCCTCGGCACCGTCGCCAAGCTCGACATCCAGCGTGCGGGCGAAAGCGGCACGGTCGAAAACGATGGTTTCCTGCGGCAGCCAGGCGATGCGGCCGCCCGGACCGACCCGGAGGCCGACGCTTGTCTCGGCCCTGTCGGCGGCGGCGCGATAGAGCTTCTCGCAGGCCTGGGTGGTGATGGAGGCGGAGGCGCCGGCGCCGACCTCGATTGTCCAGCCGAGGCGGTCACCGCCGGTCATTCCGCCGGCCGTGTTGATGAGCACCGCCTCGAGCGGATCGCCTTTTACCGCCGGCAGGCGGATCTTGGCCGATCCATCTTGATAGAGCCGCTGCAAGCGCGTCCGGCCGTCGCTCTTGCCGCAGAAAAGCCTGGCTCGCCCGGCAACACGTTGCGCGGCAGGCAAAGGATCGGCGGCCGAAGGCAAGGCGGGCCGGGATGGGAGAGTGTTCTCGATCGTGTCCACCATTCCAGGTTAAGCACTCCGGCGGCTTTGTCGATATATCGCTTGTTGCTTGACATCGTTTTGGTTTCTATAGAGGGAAGCCACCCTGGAGCGGTTGCGCGATGTCTGGCGAGGTAAGGGCAACGGCGTTTGTTGGATCCGGGGACAAAAAGGGCGCTGATCAGTTGGCGTCGGGAAACGACAGGGAAGGAACCGAATGGCTGACCAACTGACGACCGAGATCATCGAAAAGATCAAAGCGCATGCCGATACCGGCGGCGAGGAAATCACCGCCAGCACCGATCTCGGAACGCTCGGCATCCATTCGCTGGAGTTGACCGAGATCATCTTCGATCTCGAGGAAAAATACGGCATCGAGATCGAGATGAACACGGTCGATGCCTGGAGCAATCTCAAGAACGTCGGCGACATGGTCGAGGCGGTTCGCGAACTGATCGCGAAAAAAGCCTGATTGCATGCAAAGACGCGTCGTCATCACCGGTATCGGCGGGATTTGCGGGCTCGGCAACGATGCGCCTGCGATATGGGACGCCATGCGCGCCGGCCGCTCGGCCATCGGCCCCATCGACAATCCGTCGCTGCATGACCTCAAGGTCAAGACTGGTTGCGAAATCAAGCAATTGCCGGACCACGGCATCGACCGCAAGCAGGTCGTGTCGATGGACCGTTTCAGCCTGCTGGCGGTGATCGCGGCGCGCGAAGCCATGCGACAATCGGGCTTGACCGCGCATGCCGACAACACCTACCGGATGGGCGCAATCGTCGGCGTCGGCGTCGCGGGCTTCGAGACCATCGAGGAGAATTACCGCGCGATCCTGCTCGAAGGGCGCAACCGCGCCGCCATCTTCACCGTGCCGAAAGTCATGCCGGGCGCGGCCGCCGGCCAGGTCAGCATGAATCTCGGGCTGCGCGGCCCTGTTTTCGGCGCCACGTCGGCCTGCTCGTCCGCCAACCATGCGATTGCCTCGGCCGTCGACCAGATCAGGCTCGGTCGCGCCGACGTGATGGTCGCCGGCGGCACCGAAGCGCCGCTGGTGTGGGGCGTGCTGAAAGGCTGGGAAGCGCTGAGAGTGCTTTCGCCTGACACCTGCCGGCCGTTCTCGGCCGATCGTGCCGGCCTTGTGCTTGGCGAAGGCGCCGGGATGGCGGTGCTCGAAAGCTATGATCACGCGACGGCGCGCGGCGCCACCATTTTGGCCGAGATCGCCGGCGTCGGGCTTTCGGCCGATGCTTCCGACATCGTTGCGCCGACCGTCGAGGGACCGGAAGCGGCCATGCGTTTTTGCCTGGCGGATGCCGGGCTCAATCCGGAAGACGTCGACTATCTCAACGCGCATGGCACCGGCACCAAGGCCAACGACCAGATCGAGACCGCGGCGATCAAGCGTGTCTTCGGCGAGCATGCCCGTTCGCTTTCGGTGTCGTCGACCAAGTCGATGCATGCGCATTGCCTCGGCGCCTCGGGCGGGCTGGAGATGATCGCCTGCGTGATGGCGATCCGTGACGGCATCGTGCCGCCCACCGCCAACTATCGCGAGCCGGACCCGGAATGCGACCTCGACGTGACGCCGAACACGGCGCGCGAGCGCAAGGTGCGCGCGGCGCTCAGCAACAGTTTCGCCTTCGGCGGAACCAACTCGGTGCTGGCCTTCAGGGCGGTCTGACCGAAGCCCTCCGGTTAACTGTGTGTGCTGGATAGTGCGGACCCCCCGTTTCCCGGGAACGGCGGACCGCCCTATCTCTTTGTTTTTACACAATTCCGGTCGGAAGGTTACGGCGAAGACGCCGAACCTAACCGCTCACACTTTTCCTGGAATTGCTCTAGCCGCTTGCCGGTGTATTGATCGCGGTCGGCCACAGACCTAATTCTTGCCTCACCCGCCACAAGCGCCGCCCGGCGCCAATCCGCTCCGGAGTTTCCGATGACCGACCTGTCCGCCTTTCCGATCGCCAAGCGCTGGCCGGCCAAGCAGCCCGAGCGCCTGCAGCTCTATTCCGCCACGACGCCCAATGGCGTGAAGGTCTCGATCGCGCTGGAGGAGATCGGCCTCCCCTATGAGCCGCATTATGTCGATATCGGCAAGAACGAGAGCTGGACGCCGGAGTTCCTGTCGCTCAACCCGAACGGCAAGATCCCGGCGATCGTCGACCCGGACGGTCCGGGCGGCAAGCCGATCGGACTGTTCGAGTCCGGCGCCATCCTGCTCTATCTGGCGGACAAGACCGGCAAGCTCATTCCCGCCGATCCGGCGCGGCGCTACGAGGCGATCCAGTGGGTGTTCTTCCAGATGGCGGCGATCGGTCCGATCTTCGGGCAGGTCGGCTTCTTCCACAAATTCGCCGGGCGCGAGATTGCCGACAAGCGGCCGCTGGAGCGTTACCGCGACGAATCGCGGCGGTTGATCGGCGTGCTGGAAACGCGGCTGAAGGGCCGCAAGTGGATCATGGACGACGATTACACCATCGCGGACGTATCGATGCTGGGCTGGGTGCGCAATTTGATCGGCTTCTACGAGGCGCGCGAGCTGGTCGGCTTCGACGACTTCCCGACCGTCGCCGACTGGCTGGAGCGCGGCCTGGCGCGCCCGGCGGTGAAGCGGGGGCTCGCGATTCCGGCGAAGGGCTGAGCCCTTACTTCGTCTTGGCGCTTGCGCCGCCGCGGCCAAACATGGACGCCGCCAGCCTCACGGTTCCCACGACCGCTCCGGTCGCGACGCTGGCCACGGTGCGGATCGGACCCGACTTCTTGACCGCGGGTCCCTTTGCCGGCTTGTGGTGCTTCGCGCTCTCGGCCGCGACCTTGTGAGCCGCGCCGGGTGTTACTCTCTTCGGCGCCGCCTTGCCGAAAGCCGGCTTAGCATCCTTCGACCGCTCGGCGATCGCGGCGCCGGCCTTGAGCTGCGCCGTCCTGGATTGATTGGCCCTGGCTTTCTTGGGCGCGGTTTTTCTGCTGTTGGTTGCCATCTGACAGCTCCTGCAATTTTCTTCTCAACTCCAGACGGAAAGCGGTGCGCGCTTTCCTGGAATTGCTCCGGCGCCGGACAATTCGGGATAGGGTCATAACGGCGCGAAAACCTTAAGGTTCCCGTTCAAAAATATTGAAAATTGAGCAGGTTAACCAATCATCTGGGTCATTGGTCAATGACAGGTCATTGACCAATGACCATGTCGGCAGGCCGGCGCCGCGCCAGCACCCGCTCGATGTTAGGCATATCGTTGGAGGCGATCCAGGCGCGGGCGTCCTCGTCGGACTTGCCGTGCTCGCGCCAGCGCTCCATCAGCCGGCGCTCGAGCTCGTTGCGCGGCACGTCGACGAAGATGCTGAAATCGAACAAAGGCGCCAGCCGCGACCACGGTTCCTCGTCGAGCAGCAGGTAGTTGCCCTCGACCAGGATGAACTTGGTGTCGGCGCTGATGATTTCGGCCGCCGCGCGCGACAGTTCGATGCTGCGGTCGAACACCGGGATGGCGATATCGGGCTCGCCGGAGCGGATGCGCTTCAGCAGCGTCTCGAAACCGGCGAAATCGAAGGTTTCCGGCGCGCCCTTGCGAGGACGCAGGCCGCGACGGTTGAGAATGATGTCGTCAAAGTGGAAGCCGTCCATCGGCACGATTTCCGAGCTGCCCTCAGGCAAAAGCTCATGCAAGGAAGCGGACAGCGTCGACTTGCCGGCGCCTGGCGGACCGGCGATGGCGACGACGAAGCGCTTGGCCTTGCCGGCGCGCTTGAAGATGGCGGCGGTGATATGGGCGATCTCGGACATCGGCGCTTTCCGGTAAGGTTGCGGCCGGCATTTTGGCGGGTGTCGGTGGAAAATTCAAACCTGGTTCCGAAGTTTCGGCGGCCTAAGCCTTCGAGATTAGCCGGACGCTCTTCCCTTCGTCATCCACGGGCGGAGCAAGGAGGCGCACTGGAGCAAGGATGCGCAATCGATCGCTCGCCTGTTCCAGGCCGCCCGGCGGCTCGGCTTCCCCGAACGGCACCCCACCGATGACATGGCGGAACGAGACCGACCGCCCCTCGGCCAGCGCGAAGGCCGTCGCCACGCCTTCATGCTTCAGCCAGTTGTCGCCGAGCGAGGCGGCGTGGCCGATCGCGGTGCGGCCGTCCTCGATGCCGAGCACGCCGAGATGGCGGCCGCTCCAGGGCGCATAGTCGCGGCCGCCATTCGAGAACCACAGCATGGTGACCGGCAGTTCGGCCGGATTCTTCAGCACCAGCACCAGATCCTGCTCGGCGCGGCGGGCAATCGCGGTCCAGCCCGGGCCGCCGTGGTCCGCCTCGACGAGCGTGATGAAATCCTCGCGCCTGTCTTCCATGCGATAGTCGGTGAGGTCGGTGGCGCCGCCCGCGGCCAGCGGAACCTTTGTGAGGTCGGTGGCGCGGGCCGGATAGGCAAGCATGAAGCGGCCGCGCGCCGGGTCGGGCTCCAGCGGCGTGGCGGGCGTGACCGCCACGCGTTTCGGCGAGAAGGCCAGCCGGCCGCCGCCCTGCATGACCGTCATCGGATGATGGGCGACGGAGATGGCGCCCGAGCCGCCGGAAAAGATGTGCTCCTGGTAGAGGAAAGGGTGACCGTCGCGCAGCGTGAAGACCTTGTCGACGGCCGCGCCCATCACCTTGCGGCGCAGCCGGAAGACGGCGCGCCGGCCGCCGGCAATGGCACCATTCTCGACCACGTCCCACTCGCTGTTGGCCGGCCAGCCATGCAGGGGTGCGACCTCGACATCGCTGGCGGAGAAGGGCGCGCAGAGGAAATCGCCGGAGAGCCGCACCGTGCCTTCCGGGAGATTTGCAGGCAGGCTCTCGCGCGGCGAGCCGATCCAGGGCGCGCGATGCAGCGGCTTCAGAACGCGGCCATCGGCCTGGACCTCCATGGCGGCGATGTGTCCGACGGCAAGGTCGAGCGAGACGGAGATGCCCTTTGCGCCGATCGTGACCGTGTCCATGCATGCCTCCCGCGAATCTTTGCGCAAGAAAAGCCTGTCCGAGGGAGGGCGCGCAAGCGGGGCAATCGGCATTTTGCATCAGGCGGAGCAACCACGTGCCGAACTCGGCGTCCGAAGCAAAACCTGGGCAAATGCCTTGTCATGCGCGTTAACCAGTTGGACGCGGCCCATGCTGTAGGCTAGCTTCGCCGCGTCTCAGCAACAGTTTTAGAAACGTCTTGCCCCGTCCCTTCGCCTTCCTCCAGAAACTCATCGCCGTCTTGGCGTTGCTCGCGCTGGCCGCCGGCTGCACGACGGCAGCACCCCCGGAAAGCGTGCTTGCCGTGCCGGCGCAGCCGCAGAAATATGCGGCGATCGTGGTCGACGCCTCGAGCGGCAAGACCCTGTTCGAGGTCAATTCGAGGACGCAGCGCTATCCCGCCTCGCTGACCAAGATGATGACGCTCTACATGCTGTTCGAGGCGCTGGAGAGCGGCCGCGTCACCAAGCAGACGCGGATCCCGGTTTCCGACCATGCCGCCTCGCAGCCGCCGACCAAGCTGCGTTTTAGGCGAGGCGAGACGATCGACGTCGATTCCGCGATCCGCGCCATGGTGGTGAAGTCGGCAAACGACGTGGCGGTGGCGGTGGGCGAATATCTGGGCGGCGGCTCGGAGGAACAGTTCGCGGCGATGATGACCGCCAAGGCCCGCTCGCTCGGCATGACTGGCACCAATTTCCGCAATGCCTGCGGCCTGCCCGACGACGGCCAGGTGACCACGGCGCGCGACATGGCGGTGCTGGGCATGGCGCTGGAAAAGCGCTTCCCGCAGCATTTCCACTATTTCTCCGAAAGCGACTTCATGTTCCGCGGCCGCCTGGTGCGCGGCCACAACGACATGCTGGGACGCGTGCGCGGCGTCGACGGCATCAAGACCGGCTATATCCGCGCCTCCGGCTACAACATTGTCACCTCCTACAACGCCGACGGGCGGCACCTGATCGTGGTGGTGATGGGCGCCGACTCGGCGCGCCAGCGCAACGACCATGTCGAGGCGTTGATCCAGCGCAGCCTCGGGCCGGCAACCGCCAACGCTGGCCAGCCCAGGCTGATGTATTCCGGGCAGCAGCCGGCCTCGCCGCCGCCCGGCACGATGCCGCCGGACTCGGCTTTGCCAGGGTTGCGGCCGCCGGGTTCCGCGGCGCCTGCGTCGACGCCGCCGGGCCAGCTGGCATCCGATTTTCCGTCGCCGGATCTGGCATCGCCCGGCGCGCCGCTGCTGCCGACGCAGTAGGGCGGCGGGGCCGCCGTCCAGAGCCTCGTCATTCCAGGGTGGAGCAAGGAGCGAAGCGACGCAGCGCAGACCCTAGAATCCATTCCGTGACCAATGAGCGTCGGGGCGGTGCAGACAGTGGCCTTGAGACGCCAGCGTAGACAGCTTCTTTCTGCTCCGCTGCATTCTTGCGCCAGCACAACGGCATGGATCCAGGGTCTCCGCGACGCTTTGCGTCGCTCCGCCCTGGAATGACGCCTATGGGGAGGCGCCGCCTCACGAACCGTTTATCTGACCACCAGCACCGGGATGGTCGTCAGCGACACCACCTCCGCCGTTTGGCTGCCCAGCACCAGGCGGCCGATGCCGCGGCGGCCATGCGAGGCCATGACGATGAGGTCGCTGCCTTCCGCGCCCGCGACCTCGAGGATCGCCTCGGCGGGGGTGCGGTTGTCGATATGCAGGATTTTCGCGCTGACGCCCTTCGCCTCTGCCTCGGCCTTGCATTTGCCAAGCAGCTCGCTTGCATATTTGCGCGCGCTTCCCTCGTAATTGACCAGCTCGTCGGCGGCGACATAGCCCGCCATGGCGCCGCCCCAGGCAAGCGCCGGGAACGGCTCCGAGACGGTGAGGAAGGCCACAGTCGCGCCGAGCCCCTTGGCGAGCTCCAGCCCGTGGGCGACGCCCTTCTGGGCGAGTTCGGAGCCGTCGGTGGCGATCAGGATTTTCTTGTACATGATGGCGATCCCTCAGATTGCGGGGCGCTGCGCGCGCCCCGGGTGGCGGGAGCCTGAACGGTCAGGCCTGATTTCGATATAGTCAGCCTATGAGTTCGCCGAGCCACCTCTCCCCCGCCTCTGGCGGGGGCGAGGAACCCAGGTTTGCGAGCGGCGCGGCAACGGCGATTGGCGTTTCCTCGCCCCCATGAAATGGGGGAGAGCGACTATCTGGGCT
>CCNA01000040.1 GCA_000824805.1 Mesorhizobium sp. SOD10 | reverse complement strand
CTAGTATGGCCCGGGGGATCCTTAAGTCGTGTCCTTCTCCTACGATCTTGTGAACGATGGATATTTTCTTTCTAAACTTTAAACAAACAGTGGAGAGATGTTGTTGTGTGTGGAACGACGCTTAGCCTACCGAGGAAGATCCAGACTACAATAGAATATGTGGCCAAAACTCTCCGCAACTTCAGCAGCAAAAAGGATATTATTGACATAACCTCCTCACAAAAAGTACACAAATGGCTAAATAACAGAGCCCCTCTTTTTACTAGGGAAATGGTGGATGTGGACTTTAGAATTTAAGATAATAAAGCTCTTGATCCCAATGTTATTTCCATGTGAGGGACATTAAATTGAGTAACCTTTGCCACATACCCTCTCCCAGAGTCCATTCTCTAAAACTTGAAGCTCCGCCCCTTTTTACGCACATTAGGCTTCCAATTACGGTCAATGGTCTTGAAGATTGGGAGCTTTTGAAGAGTAATAAGAACCATCACAAAAAGGAACCCAGAAGCCGGGAGTGTCTACCAAAAAAATTCAAGGGTTAAAAAAAAGTGACATTTTCTCCTGTTTTTTACACATGATTTTGAATGCTGATGGGTCCACGTCCAGCTCTAAAGGTAGGTTCATGGTTCTCCAAAGTTGCTTTCTTGTCAGAATTGAGCCACATCAGGTAGGTGGGGAAGTAGATCAGTGAGGATGCTTCACATGTGTGGGCACTGGGAACAGAATGCTTCAATAACACGAGCTGACGAGGGCCCGCTATGAAAAAAAAGATTCTCTGTGCCCCCTGGCGCCTCCGCACTTAAAGAATTGATGACCGTGCGGCCGCGATATCCTGCAGATG
>CCNA01000039.1 GCA_000824805.1 Mesorhizobium sp. SOD10 | reverse complement strand
TGTTCCAGCGGAGTGAGGCGGTGGCGATGCACACTTCTGTGGCGAACGCCCTTGCCAAGCTGGACCACCCCTCATCCGTCTCGGCGCTGCGCGCCGAGCCACCTTCCCCCACAAGGGGGGAAGGGGAGGTCGCGCCGCTTCCGCTCCCGTGCTCTACTCCCCCCGGGGGACCTCGCCATGATTCGCGCTCTGCTCGCCTTCCTTCTCCTCACCGCGCCGGCCTTCGCCGCCGACATGTCGGTGTTCGTGCGAAACCAGCGTTCCGACGGCGTGGCGCTGGAGCTGTTCAGCCGCGACAGCCAAAAAGTCTGGCCGGGCGACGACAAGGTGTTCCTCATCCGGCCGAAGGCGCGGAAATCCGTGCCGATCTCCTGCGAGCCGGGCGAGCATATCTGCTGGGGCGCCTGGGTGAACGGCGACGATTCCGTCACCGCCGGCGTCGGCCCCGACAACGACCAGCCCTGCGACACCTGCTGCTTCATCTGCACCGAGCATTCCACCGAGACGGTGGACCTGGCGGAGTAGCGTCTTCCCCTTCTCCCCCTGTGGGAAGGTCCAGCCAAACGGAATTTCGCCCGTTCGATGCGGCGCGAGCCGACTGAGGCGGAAGATCGCCTGTGGCAGGAGCTGCGCGGGCGCCGTCTGGATAACATCAAGTTCCGACGGCAGGCGCCGATCGGCCGCTTCGTGGCGGATTTCCTCTGCGCCGAGGCTCGGCTCATCGTCGAAATCGACGGCAGTCAGCATGCGGAGTCGCGCCACGACCAGGAACGCGACGCGGAATTGAAGGCGAGAGGATTTCGCGTGCTTCGGTTCTGGAACGACGACGTTCTGAAAGAACTCGATGCGGTGTGCGATACCATCATCGCTTATGTTCGGGATCAAAGTCTGCAGCCTTGGCGGTAGTGGTGCATCGGCCTCTTTGCCAAGCTGGAGCACCCCTCATCCGTCTCGGCGCTGAGCGCCGAGCCACCTTCTCCCACAAGGGGAGAAGGGGGAGCTTGTCGCTTGACGCCCCTCTCACCGCCGCCCTAGCCTTGCTCAACCCACCAGGAGGAGAGCCCCATGGCAGGCACGGTCGAAAGCGAGAAGATCGACGTTTCCTTCAGCGGCAAGCGCTGCATCCATTCGCGCAATTGCGTGCTCGGCAATCCGCATGTCTTCGTGCCCAACGCGCCAGGCGAGTGGATCCACCCGGAGGCGGCGAGCGTCGAGAAGGTCGTGGCGTTGGCCGAAAACTGCCCGTCGGGCGCCATCACCTACAATCGCAAGGATGGCGGGCCGCAGGAGAAGCCGCCGGCGGTCAACACCGTGCGGTTGCGGGAAAACGGCCCGCTGGCGGTGCATGCGGAGATCGTGCTCGGCGAGGAAACCTTCTCCCGCGCCACGCTCTGCCGCTGCGGCCTGTCGCAGAACAAGCCGTTCTGCGACAACAGCCACATCAAGGCTGGCTTCACCGCCACCGGCGAGCCGCCGCTGAAGGAAGCGCAGGTGCTGGAGGCGCGCGACGGCCCGCTGAAGGTGATGCCGACCAGCAACGGGCCGCTGAAGGTCGAAGGCAATCTCGAGATCGTCACCGGCACGGGGCATACGATCGCGCGCACCACCAAGGTTTTCCTCTGCCGCTGCGGGCATTCGGCGAACAAGCCGTTTTGCGATGGGTCACATAAAAGGGTGGGGTTCGTGGGGTAGACGTTGAAGCTGCCAATCTCCCCCCTCGTGGGGGAGATGTCCGGCAGGACAGAGGGGGGCGCCGTAGAGCGCGAACCTTAACAATCACCGAGCAATACAAATGCCCCATACACCGCTGCCGCCAAAACAGCGCGCCAACGCCAGATCAATGCGCAAGGTGATGACAGCAGCCGAGTTGAAGCTTTGGAACGAGCTTCGTGCCCATCGGTTGATGGGCCTAGGCTTCCGGCGCCAGTTTCCGATCGCCGAATATATCGTAGACTTCGCTTGTCCGCA
Organism: Mesorhizobium sp. SOD10; assembly: GCA_000824805.1. Taxonomy (GTDB): domain Bacteria; phylum Pseudomonadota; class Alphaproteobacteria; order Rhizobiales; family Rhizobiaceae; genus Mesorhizobium. The sequence continues at coordinate 2,560 of CCNA01000039.1, read as the reverse complement.
GAAGAAGCTCGTCGTTGAGGTCGACGGGTCTCAGCACGGAGAAGCTGATGCCATTGCAGGCGATGAGGCGCGGACAGCGCGGCTGGAGAAAGATGGCTGGACCGTTTTGCGATTCTGGAATGACGATGTCATTCGGGACATCGATAATGTTTGCCAGCATATCGTGATCGTGACCGGGCTCGGAAGTCCATCCGAATAGCGCGACCAGGTCGGCGGGACAGCGCCCCCCTCTGCCCTGCCGGGCATCTCCCCCACGAGGGGGGAGATTGGCTAACCCCCTTGGCCCATCCCTCCCTTCTTTATCCGCCAGCCGGTATCGGCTAAGGGCTTCGCAACAAAGCCCTCGACCCCGGACTGCCTGCAAAATGACCGCCAAGCCTCACCCCCTCTTCCTCGGCATCGACACCGGCGGCACCTATACCGATGCGGTGCTGTGGTCGGAGGAGGGCGGCCCGAAGGGCAAGGTGCTGGCCAAGGCGAAGTCGCTGACCACCCGCCACGACCTCGCCGTCGGCATAGCCGGCGCGGTCGACGCGGTGCTGGAGAAATCCAGGACCGATCCTGCCTCGATAAAGCTGGTCTCGATGTCGACGACCCTTGCCACCAACGCGCTGGTAGAGGGCCAGGGCGGGCGCGTGGCGCTGGTGATGATCGGCTTTTCCGAGGCCGACCTTGCCCGCGACGGGCTGAAGATGGCGCTGGGGACCGATCCGGTGGTGTTCTGCCCCGGCGGCCATGACGTGCACGGCAATGCCGCCAAGCTCGACCTTTCCGGCCTCGAGGCCGCACTTCCGGAACTGGGCGGCTCGGTGTCGGGCTTCGCCGTCTGCGCCTATTTCGCCACGCGCAACCCGGCGCATGAGCTGGCGGCCCGCGACCTGATCCGCGAGAAGACCGGCCTGCCGGTCACCGCCAGCCACGAGCTTTCGGCCAAGCTCGGCGGCCCGCGCCGGGCGCTCACCACGCTGCTCAACGCCCGGCTGATCTCGATGATCGACCGGCTGGTCGCGGCGACCGAAGGGTTTCTGGCCAAGCGCGGCATTGCAGCACCGCTGATGGTGGTGCGCGGCGACGGCGCGCTGGTCTCGGCGGCCTTCGCCCGCCAGCGGCCGATCGAGACGATCCTCTCCGGCCCGGCCGCCAGCCTTGTCGGCGCCCGCCACATGACCGGGCTGGACGACGCCATGGTGTCGGATATCGGCGGCACCACGACGGACGTCGCCGTGCTCGATCAAGGCCGGCCGCGGCTCGATCCGGAAGGCGCGACCGTGGGCGGCTTCCGCACCATGGTCGAGGCGGTCGCCATGCGCACCTTCGGCCTCGGCGGCGACTCCGAAGTCACGCTGGAAGACGGCGCGCTCGAGCCGAAAATCCTGCTCGGGCCGCGCCGCCTGGTGCCGCTGGCGCTTTCCGGCATGGTGCATGGCGAGGCGGTGACGTCGGAGCTGGAACGGCAGCTGCGCGCCCCCAATCCCGGCCGCATGGACGGGCGCTTTGCCCTGCGCACCGGCGTGCCGGACCGGCTTGCCGCCGGCCTCACCGGGCCGGAAGCGAAGCTCTACGAGACGATCGGCGCCACGCCGCTGGCGCTCGACCGGCTGCTGTCGTCGAACGCGCAGAATGCCACGCTGAACCGGCTGGTCGCGCGCGGGCTGGTGCATATCTCAGGCTTCACGCCGTCGGATGCCGCCCATGTGCTGGGCAAACAGTCGAACTGGGATGCCGCCACCGCCCGCCTTGGCGCCGAGCTTTTCGCCCGCCGCCGCGACGGTCGCGGCCAGACCATCGCGGCGACCCCGCAGGAGATTTCGCAGCGCGTGCTGACGACGCTGACCCGCTGGTCGGCCGAATATATCCTCGAAACCGCCTTCGCCGAGGACGGGTTGGACGGCGCGGCGACCGTCGCGCATGCGCTGGTGCAGCGCGCGGTGGACGCGCATCCCGGCATCGCCCGCTTCACCGTGGCGCTCGACCGCCCGGTCATCGGGCTGGGCGCCTCGGCGCCGCTGCATTATGCCGGCATGCCGCCGCTGGTCGGCAATGGCTGCATCGTGCCGGAGGACACCGATGTCGCCAACGCGCTCGGCGCCGTGGTCGGCCAGGTGCGCGTCTCGGCCGAAGCCCGCGTCAGCCAGCCCAAGGAAGGCCTGTTCCGGCTGGCGTCGGGCCAGACGGTGCGCGACTTCACCGAGGAGGACAAGGCGATCGCAGCGGCCGAAGCGGACGTGCGCGCGATCGCGGCCGAGCGCGCGAAAGACGCCGGCACCGACAGCGCCGAGATCGACATCGCCACCGAGTTCAAGGTCTCGACCATCGAAGGCCAGCGGATGTTCATCGAAGCGCATGTGGTGGCCGTGGCGTCGGGACGGCCGCGGATTGCGGTGTGAGTCGCTTGGCTTCCTCGCCCCCGCCTGAGGCGGGGGAGAGGTGTCCGCGAAGCGGACGGAGAGGGGGCCTTCGCAGGGCGCTCCCCTCTCCGTCTCGGCTTCGCCGAGCCACCTTGTATCTCCACGAGAGAGATTTCGTGGGATTGAAGCGATTGAGCCAAGATCCGGCTGGC
>CCNA01000038.1 GCA_000824805.1 Mesorhizobium sp. SOD10 | reverse complement strand
ATTGTTCGAGCGCTACCAGCGTTCCGAGGGCGCCTTGGTGGACACCCTTGCGGAGATGTACGTGCAGGGCGTGTCGACCCGCAAGGTGAAGGCGATCACCGAGGAGCTGTGCGGTGATGCCTTCTCCGCTTCGTCGATCTCGGCCATCAACAAGCGGCTGGGCGAGAGCCTGAAGGCCTTTGCTGAGCGCCCGCTTCAGGAGCCTTTTGCCTATCTCATCCTCGACGCTCGCTACGAGAAGGTGCGTGAAGCCGGCATCGTCTCGAGCCAGGCAGTGCTGACTGCGGTCGGCATCGACTGGGACGGGCGCCGCCAGATCCTGGCCGTGGAGATGGCCAATCGCGAGAGCCGTTCGGCCTGGAAGGACTTTCTCGTGGCGCTGAAGGCGCGCGGCCTCAAGGGCGTCGAGCTGGTCGTGTCCGACGACCATGCCGGCCTGGTTGCGGCGATCGGCGAGGTGATCCCGGAAGCGGCTTGGCAGCGCTGCTATGTGGGGCTGTTGAGATCCCTGATGATCATATTCTGGCCAAGGTCGATCGTGTGCTTGATCTGTCGTGGCTGCGCGGCGAGGTCGCGGATCTCTATTGCGACGACAACGGCCGCCCTGGAATAGACCCTGAGGTTGCGGTCGGTCTAATGCTTGCCTTCCTGCTTGGGATCGTCCACGACCGCCGGCTGATGCGCGAGGCCCAGGTCAACATCGCGATCCGCTGGTTCGTCGGCTATGGTCTGCATGAAGCACTTCCCGATCATTCTTCCCTGACACACATCCGCCAGCGCTGGGGCGAAGAACGGTTTCGCCGGATCTTTCAGCGCACGGTGCAGGCCTGTATCGCCTTCAAGATCGCCAAGGGCGAGATCGTCCATGTCGATGCTTCGCTGATACGGGCCGACGTGAGCTGGGACAGCCTGGCGGTTCGTCACATCGAGGCGGTGAGCGCGGCGAACGAGGATGCGGAGGCGAGGAAGAGCCGCAAAACCGGCAAGTTCAAGAAG
>CCNA01000037.1 GCA_000824805.1 Mesorhizobium sp. SOD10 | reverse complement strand
TTGACCCCAGCATCGTCATGTGAGCCTGGGATCAAACATCTAGCTTGGCCTTGCCCTTCAGATCGGCGCCGGCCACTTTGACGGTAAAATCTGGTTCCAGGAAAAACTTCTTGACATCGACGTTGACCGCCTGCGCGAATGCCGCGAACGTCGTCGGTGCAACGCCAGTTAGTCGTTCCACCGTGTCCGGATCGAATGGCGCCACCGCATCGCGGTAGAGGTCGAGTGCTGTGCGGCACCAAATGTCCCCCGATTTTGTCGCCACGACATGGGACGCGGATAGTGCGGCCGACTTCGATTTGAGCGCCGCTGGCAGCAACCGCTTGGTTTCGTCATCCCACACCAGGTAGTCTCGCTCACGTTGCGCCATGTCGTCGTGCAAGAGATCGCGCGAGCGCAGAAATCTGGCGTTGTCCGACCTGACAAGAAATGGAGCATTCGTCCAATCGCGCACAAAATCCCAATCGAACGCCACGCGTTCAATAAAGCTCTCTGGCGAGCCCCATGGCCAAAGCACCGTCGGTCCCAGGCCGAACCCGCAACCAGTGATCGGCTCGGCCGGCAAAGGCTGTGCGACGAGGGTCGATGACGGCGAGCTTCGCGCCCCGCGTCTGCGCGGCCGCGATAACTTCCGCCTGCGCGAGCCAGACATTTGAAGGATTGTGTCCCCACAGCAGAATGAGCTCGGAATTGGAATAGTCGGCGGCGGGGATTCCTGATCCGAAAGTGAAGGCGTGAGCGTAATCTTTGTGCCAGTTGCAAATGTCCGCCGCGTAACAGAGGTTTGGACTGCCTAACCCGCGGATCAATCGCAGGATCCAGTCGGTGCTATCCGACAACGGGGATGACGATCCAGAAGTTACCGCGAAAGCGACCGACTCCGGACCGCCTCGGGCAACATGGCCCTTCAACCGGTCAGCGATCGTTGATGGTGCCACACCGTGACTTACACAGCGTACAAAAACCGACTTTTTCTTCTATCATGGTAGGCGGGTCTCCGAACGTCGTGCGATGGTCGCTACCAAGACGCGAGCAGGGCGAAACGCGGCTTCACGACTATCGCGTAGCGACCGACAGTCCGATCTTTTCGAGCGCAAAAATCACCACGATCACCAGAGCCATCTGAACCGTCGAGGCGGCGGCAACGACCACCTGCTCCGCGCCGAATTGAATTTGGCTAAACACATGGATCGGTAGTGTGGCCAATCCCGGCCCGACCAGGAAGAGAGTCGCGTTCAGCTCTTCGAAAGAGACGACGAAAGCAAAGATCGCGCCGGCGGCGTCACCGTTTTGGATACTGGGCAGCGTGACGAGCATGAAAGCACGAAACCGGCTCGCTCCGTTGTGCTTCAGTATTCTCGTAAGATAGGGCTCCGCGTGGTGGCGGTCGGGCGCGGCGAGGATATCGCCGCGGATGCGAGAAAGCTCGACGCCCATCGCTACATCGACACCAACAAGGAAAACGCGGCCGACGCGCTGAACGGCATGGGCGGAGTGAAGGCCATCCTTGCGACGGCTGGCAATTCAGCGGCCATCCCCGCGCCGATGCATGCGCTTGCGCCGGAGGGGCGTCTGATCGTGCTCAGCGTCGGCAAGGATCCGCTCCCTGTCTCGACGGGATATCTGGTGGGCGCCGAACGTGGCATTATCGGCTCGATTACGGGATTACCATTCGAAAACGAGAAGACGCTGGATTTCAGCGTCCTGACGGGAGTGCGACCGATGATCGAAACCATGCCGCTGGAGCGAGCCGCGGAAGCGGTCCAAAAAATGAGATCCGGCGACGCGAAGTTTCGGATAGTCCTGACGATGGGAGACCAATCCAATGCGTATCAATGATGACCTGACGAAGCCGGTAATCGTCCACGCCGCCAGGCTCGACTGGGTACAGAGTCCAGCGGCGGGCGTCGATCGCCGTATGCTATATCGCGTTGGCGGCGAAGTCGCCCGCGCGACTTCGATCGTTCGCTACGCTCCCGGGAGCGCCTTTCCGCGCCATGTGCATGCCGGCGGCGAAGAAATTCTCGTACTGGAGGGAACCTTCCAGGACGAGCACGGTGACTATCCAGCGGGAAGCTATTTCCGCAACCCGCCAGGCACCTCGCATGTGCCTGCATCGAAGGAGGGATGCACGATCTTCGTCCGTCTCTGGCAATTCCGGAAGGGTGACGACGTGCAGATCGTCCGCAGGCCCGGCGAGGGTGAAGCCGCATTGCTGCGCGAGGGCGCCAAAGAAGCCCGTGTCCTGTTCGACGACGATGAGGAGCGTGCCTCAACCGAGGTATGGCGATCCGGCTCCGCCATAGAGGTCGAAAATCGCCGGGGCCTCGAGTTCCTGGTACTGTCCGGCAGCCTCGCCGTCGGAGGCGAGAGCCTGGAACCGCAAAGTTGGGGTCGTTTGCCTGCGGGCAAGCCGCTTGAGGCGATAGCGGGGCCGAAGGGCGCGCAGATCTGGATCAAGGACGCCCCTCTTCAGCACGCTGACGTGTTGCCGATGCCAGGTTGATGCCTGCGGCGGGGATGTTCATGCGGCACAAGGACAACGTTGCGGCTGCATTACGAAACTGAATTTGAGGAATCCCCGGCAGGGGATTAGCGTCCCATTTCTCGCGCAAGCTTCAGGAAACCGTCGATGTAGGAGGTCGTCTCCTCGCCGCGCCGCACACCTAGGTTGATGCTCTTCTGGATGCCGCTATCTCCCAGGCGCAGCGCGCGGATCGGCAGTCCGGACGCGTCCTCCTGCAGGAGCCAATCAGGAAGAACTGTCACGCCCCTGCCCGCGCATACCAGTTGCAGCATCAGGTCGATCGTTTCGGCAGTGCGATGCTGACGGGGTCTGCAGTGCGCCGGGACAAGGAATCGGGTGTAGATGTCCAGGCGCTCCAGCGTGACGGGCACCGTAATCAACTCTTCGTCCAGAAGGTCTTGCGGCTGCACGCGTGCTCGGCCGGCGAGTGGATGCGCCTCATTCACCATCAGCACCAGCTCGTAATCAAAGACGGGAGTGAAGAGTAACTCCGGCGTCTCCACGGGGTCCGGCGTTATCAGCAGGTCGATCTCATAACCACGAAGCGCTTCAACGCCGTCGAAGCGGAAGGCGGTGCGCACGTCGAAGTCCACGTCGGGCCATTGTGTCAGATAGGGAGTTGCAATTCTCGTCAGCCATCGCTGGCAGGGATGACACTCCATGCCGACGCGAAGCACTCCCCTCCTCCCCAGCGCGAAGTCCGTCAGGATACGCTGCGCGTGCTCCATCTGCGGCAAGACGCGCTCGGCAACGGTCAGCAAGTACTCGCCCGCCTGCGTCAACCGCAGTCCCCGTCCGGTCTTCATCCAGATCTTGATGCCGTGCCGTTCCTCGAACTTGGCGATCGTATGGCTCAAGGCCGATTGGGTGACGTTCAGCTTCTCCGCAGCCGCAGTGACGCTGCCCCGCCGGCTTACTTCCCTCAGGATCGCAAGGTGCTGTCGATCGACCATTATGATCTGCGCTCATCACTAAATGAAATCATACCATTTCCGCTCATAATGCGATGCCGATAACCTTCCGTCAATCGGCCCTGCCAAGGGCGGCTAATACCCAGGAAGGAATTGCCGTGACGAAGCTTGCACTTGCCCATCAAATTGACCCGGAGCATGCGCGTGCGGCGTCGATTTTCGATGAGGTCGTCGACCGCAAGAACAGCAATTCCATGAAATGGGCCTGTGCAAGCAAGCTTTTGGCGCCGGACGAAGCTGCGGCCGACCCCTTGCCGATGTGGGTGGCCGACACCGACTTCAAGGCGCCTCATGCCGTCATCGACGCGCTCCATGCGGCGGTCGACCATGGCGTCTTCGGTTATCCCGGTGGCGCGACCGCATCCTATGTTGACGCTGTCGTCGGTTGGCAGCAGCGACGGTTCGGTTGGGACGTCGCCAAGGAATGGATCCTCCAGACCTCCGGCATCATCACGACGCTGAAGACCGCGGTGCAGGCTTTCTCAGCGCCGGGCGACACCATTTTGATCCAGCCGCCGGTCTACGCGCATTTCCATAACGATGTCCTGCTGAACGGCCGTCACTTGGCCTATGCGCCGCTCGAATTCACCGGCGATGGCTATCGCTTCAACGAGCAGACTTTCGAGGCTGCCATCCGCGCCAACACGAAGATCTTTATCCTGAGCCATCCACACAATCCTACCGGAAACGTCTGGTCCGAAAGTGAACTGCGGACGATGGGCGAAATCTGCGCCCGCAACGGTGTCCTGGTCATTTCCGATGAGATCCACGAGGATCTCATTCTCGATCCGGCCAAGAAGCACATCCCGTTCGCCTCGCTCGGCGAAGAGTTCGCCCAAAACAGCGTCACCTGCACGGCGCCGAGCAAGACGTTCAACCTGCCCGGTCTTCAGAGCGCCAATGTCTTCGTCCCGAACAGGAGAATTCGGGAGGAGCTGCGCCGCCAGTACGAGCGCAACGTCTTCGAACTGGTCAACGTGCTGGGGATGGTTGCCGCCGAAGCCGCTTATGCCCATGGCGAGCCGTGGTTGGAAGAGATGCTCGCCTATTTGCGGGCCAATCACGCGCACTTCGCCAAGGCGATCAACGAAGCTGATCCGCCCCTGAAGGTTCTCCCGACCGATTCTCTCTACTTGGCGTGGATGGATTGCCGCGGCCTCGGCATGGATGCCGAGGCGCTGAACAAGTTCATGCTGACCAAGGCCCGCGTCTGGCTCGACAAGGGCCAGAAGTTCGGGATCGAGGGGCACGGGTTCATGCGCGTCAATCTCGGCTGCCCGCGCGTGATCGTCGAGGAGGCGATCCAGCGCATCACCACCGCCGTCGCCGAGTTTTGAGGATGAGCTGATGTCGCAGACGATTGAAAGGCGCCTGGATGAACTCGGGATCGAATTGCCGGTAGCGGCAAACTCCGTGGCGAACTACCTCCCGATGGCCGAAGCCGGAAGCCTCGTTTTAACGTCGGGACAGTTGCCGCTCGCCGACGCCAAATTGACTGCGCAGGGTCTGCTCGGACGAGATCTTGACGTGGCGGCCGGAACGCTCGCCGCGAAACACTGTGCGATGAACATCCTCGCCCAGGCAAAGGGCTGTCTCGGCACCCTCGAAAGGATCGCCAGGATCGTCAAGATCACGGTCTTCGTCGCCTCGGCCGCCGATTTCACCGAGCAACATCTTGTCGCCAACGGCGCGTCAGACTTTCTCGTGGCCGTCCTTGGCGAAAAGGGCAAGCACGCTCGCTCCGCCGTCGGCGTGGCGGCGCTTCCGATGAATGCGCCCGTCGAAATTGAAGCCATCATCGAGATCACTCCAGAACAATGAACATCTTCGGTCCGACAAGGCCGAACCAGTGGGAACTCAACCGATCCGAGTGGCGGAGAATTGGGCAAAAAAGCCACCGCTGCCGGATCACAAACCGGGAGAATGAAAATGAAAATGACGATCGCCCTTGCCACGCTTGCAGCGGCAACGCTGACGGCCGGTATCGCTTCGGCCGGCACGATGGCCGACGTTCAAGCGCGTGGTAAGCTGAATTGTGGTGTGACCGGCGGTCAGGCCGGCTTCTCCGCTCCGGATGCGTCCGGGGCCTGGCATGGCATGGACGTGGACTACTGCCGGGCTGTCGCGGCTGCAGTCCTTAAAGACCCCAATGCGGTGACCTTCGTTCCCACGACTGGGCAAACGCGGTTCACCGCACTTGCCTCCGGCGAGATCGACATTCTGTCCCGCACCACGACCTGGACATTTTCGCGCGATGTGGACCTGAAGTTCACCTTCGCGGGTGTGAACTACTACGACGGTCAGGCTTTCATGGTGCCCAAATCCCTCGGTGCCAAGAGCGCAAAGGATCTGAACGGTGCCACAGTTTGCATTCAGACCGGGACCACCACCGAGCTGAACCTTGCCGAATATTTCCGCAAGAACAACATGAAGTATGACCCGGTTCCCGTCGAGAACAACGGTGACGTCCAGCAGAAATATCTGGCCGGCGCTTGCGACGTCATCACGAGCGACGGATCTGATCTTGCCTCAACCCGGTCGAGCTTCAAGGACCCGCAGGATCACATCATTCTCCCGGAAGTCATTTCGAAGGAACCGTTGGGTCCGCTTGTCCGCCAGGGCGACGATCAATGGGCGGACGTGGCGCGCTGGACCTTGAACGCGCTTCTGGCGGCTGAGGAGCTCGGCATAACGTCCGAGAACGTGGAAAAGCTTTCGGCGGGAACGGACAGTCCGGAAGTCAATCGCCTGCTGGGCAAAGAGGACAAGCTGGGTGAAATGCTGGGGCTGGATCCTGCATGGGCCAAACGGGCGATTGCGTCCGTGGGCAACTACGGGGAAATCTTCGCCAGGAACGTTGGCGACAAGACGCCGATTGGATTGGCCCGCGGACAGAACGCGCTCTGGACGCAAGGCGGTCTGATGTATCCGCTGCCGTTCCGCTGAAATCTTTCTCGAGGCGCGGGCTTGCCCCGCGCCTTTCGGTTTCCGCCCCTGCAAGCCCACAACGCACAACCATACGCCGAAGGTAGCGCAGCGAACCTTCAGGGAGACCACTCATGGCCATGAAAAGCGCGGCTCGCCGCGAGCCCTTTCACCTGAGCATGCTCTTCAATGACACCCGTTACAGAGCCCGATCGATCCAGGTCATCGCGTTCATCATGCTCGTCCTTGCGGCTGCCTGGCTCATCGATAACACGATCCACAATCTGGCTGCCCTTGGAAAGAACTTCTCGTTTGGATTTCTCTGGAGCACGGCAGGTTATGACATCTCGCCGCACGCCATCCAGTATTCGAGCACGAGCACTCATGCCCGTGCCGCCATCGTCGGTTTGCTCAACACGCTGATCGTTGCCGCAATGGCCTGCGTGACCGCGACGGTCCTCGGCGTCTTGGCGGGCGTGCTCAGGCTTTCCAACAACTGGATCGTCGCTCGTCTGATGACAGTCTATGTCGAGAGCTTCCGCAACGTGCCGGCGCTGCTCTGGATCGTTGTTGTCGCCGCGATCATGTCGCAGGCTATGCCGACGCCCAGCGCGTTCCGCGGCGACAATCCCACGGCTTCCATGATCCTGTGGGACAGTGTCGCCATCACCAACCGCGGCATCTACCTGCCAGTTCCTGATTTCTCCCGCAGCCTGGGCCAAGGGAGTGGCACATTCGGCGCGCTTGACCTCAACTACGCGGCAATCCTCGGCGCGCTCGCGCTTTCGCTTCTCGCCCATCGGAGCCTGGTCAGACACGCGCAACGTATCCAAAGCGCAAGCGGGCAACGTCCGGCCACGTGGTGGAAAAGCCTGTGCGTGTTTGCGCTGCCAATGATCGCTCTGCTCTACGCGTTGGGTTTCCATCTTGAGTATCCGGCCCTGAAGGGGCTGAACTTCACCGGTGGCCTGTTATTGCGCAATTCCTTCATTGCGCTCTGGATCGGGCTCAGTGTCTATAGCGGCGCTTTCATTGCCGAAAACGTTCGTTCCGGAATTCTTGCGATTTCCCGGGGGCAGACGGAAGCCGCTCACGCGCTTGGGCTTTCTCCAGGTCGTACGATGCGGCTCGTGATCCTGCCGCAGGCCTTGCGGATCATCGTGCCGCCGCTGATTTCGCAATACCTCGACATCACCAAGAACACCTCGCTTGGCCTGGCGGTCGGCTACATGGATCTGCGCTCGACGCTCGGCGGCATCACCATCAACCAGACCGGTCGAGAACTGGAGGCGATGCTTTTGATGATGCTGATCTACGTCAGCATCAGCCTGACCATCTCGTGCGTCATGAACGTCTACAACAGCCGCGTCAGGCTGCAGGAGCGTTAAGATGAACCTGCACAACGTATCCTGGGTGCGCCAGGAGATGGTTCTCGCTTCGGCAAGGCCAGCCGGCCAAGGTGGTCCGCGGGAATGGATGAGGAAGAACCTCTTCGATGGGTGGCTCAGCACCCTGCTGACCGTAGCGTCGTTGTCGGCCATCGCGTGGCTCGCCATGGCCATCGCTCCCTGGCTTGGCAATTCCATCTGGAAAGCCAAATCGCTCACCGAATGTCGGCAGCTCCTCGACG
>CCNA01000036.1 GCA_000824805.1 Mesorhizobium sp. SOD10 | reverse complement strand
GGAGTGCACCCCCAGACTGAGACAAGGAAAATCGCGGACAGTTTCCCCGCAGGAGAGGAAACTGGGGCATGGCCGGACGGCAAAGAGTTATCGATGAGGACCAAAAACTGGAGCTTCTCCAGCGCATGGAGGCGGGCGAGAGCGTCAGCAAGTTGGCAGATGAGGTTGGCATCAGTCGCCAACGTCTTTATGAGTGGCGAGATCATCTTAGGCTTCGTGGTAACCTGAAGTCACGTCGGAGGGGCCGGCCGGCGAGAGTGGCGGGAGGAGTTGACGGCGACGTGCCATTGCCGAGCGCAGTCGATCTGCCGGCGGCTCAGGAAAAGGCTCTGACCAAGGCCAGGCGCCGGATCAGGGAGTTGGAGCAGAAAGTCGGGCAACAGCAGCTCGATCTTGATTTTTTTCGCGAAGCCTTGCGGCACTTCGAGGAAGATCATCGTCGGAGCAGCGCTCCTGGCGAAACGGGATCTTCAAAGTCATCGAAAAGATGACAACCGGCTTGTCGCAAGGCGAATTCAACATCGATCGAATGTGCTGGCTCTCTGGCGTCAGCCGCGCGAGTTATTACCGTCACTGGCTAGACTCGGCCCCTCGTCGGGCCGAGACAGGCTTGCGAGACCTCATTCAAAAGATGGCTCTCGCCAACGCGCACTACGGCTACCGCCGGATCGGAGCCCTGTTGCGTCGGGAGGGCTGGCAAGTGAACCACAAGTGTGTTCTGCGCATCATGCGTGAAGACAATCTGCTGTGCCTTCGCGCGCGACCCTTTGTTCCTGCAACGACGAACTCGAGGCATGGTTGGCAAGTCGTGCCGAACCTTGCCAGGGGCATGATCCTCAGTGGGGTCAACCAGCTGTGGGTTGCCGATATCACCTTCCTGCATCTGGCGGAGGAGTTTGCTTTCCTTGCCGTTGTGCTCGACGCCTTTAGCCGCAGGGTGGTCGGGTGGGCGTTGGATACGCATCTCAGAGCAAGCCTTGCCATTGAGGCCCTCGAGATGGCCATCACCGATCGCCGGCCTGCTCCTGGGGATCTCGTGCACCATTCCGATCGCGGAGTTCAATACGCCTGCGGGGCCTACTCCGAACTTCTGCATCTCCATGGCATCCAGGCGAGCATGAGCCGCGTCGGAAATCCTTACGACAACGCTAAGGCGGAGAGCTTCATGAAAACCCTGAAGCAGGAAGAGGTGCAAGGCCTGGCCTACAAGGATGCAGATGATGCCCGCAGGCGAATTGGTGCTTTCATCGACACCGTTTACAACACGCAGCGCCTGCATTCGGCGCTCGATTATCTCACGCCGGAGGAATACGAACAGAGGCATTCAGGTGGACGACAGATGGAAAAGGCGGCATAGCTGAACAAGGGGCGATGTCCGCGATTTTCCTTGTCTCAGTCTGGGGGTGCACTCCATCACTGTCCGGGATTTGCGAAAAGCGCAAGAAGAAGGCCCTGAGCGGTCCGGGCGCCTTTGCCGCCGCCCAGGCGGCCTCGACCAGCATGGCGCGCGCGTGGGAGCGCCCGTGCTTGCTGATCCGGCCATACTGGGCGATGTCAAGACCGGATTGGCGGACACGCGGATTGAGGCCAAAGTAGCTAACCAGCTTCTGCAACTCGCCGAAACGGCGGATATTGCCGATCGCCGCGATGATGCCGGTGGCAACGACGGCATTGACGCCAGTGATCGTCTGGAGTCGACGGACCTGCGGATCGTCAACCGCTTCGCCGGCGATGTCGCGACCAAGAGCGGCCAGATCCTCGGCCAACCGGTCGATCTCGCGGATGTGGCGCGCGATCGCGGCCCGCTCGTCGTCGGGAAGCATCTGCCGCTCGAGCCAAGCTCGGCCACCCTTGTTGAACAGATCGGCATGCGGGCACTTGGGCACGAGATGTGCCTGCAGAATGCCGTGCACCTCGTTCTTCACCCGCGTGCGATGCCGCACCACCTGGTTGCGGCGGGCAACAAGAGGGCGCAGCCGCTCGGTGCGCTCATCCGGAACCCAGACCTCCGGCAGGAAGCCGCTGGCATGAAGTTGCGCGAGAACGCCGGCGTCGATCTTGCCGGTCTTGATCCTGGCATGGGCGATCTCCTTCACCTGCATCGGGTTGGCGACAATTACCCGCCCGACGAAGGGCGAAAGCACACGCACCACCGCCGTGGCATTGCCGGTTGCTTCGACAACGACCTCGTCGGTTGTAAGCAGACCGCGTCCGAACCCTTCCAATCCTGAACGAGTCATATCGACCCGTCCGTGATGGCGTAGCCGCCCATCTTCCCAAAACACCACCTCCGCAAACGTGCGGTGGATGTCCATTCCGATTACACGTCTCATTGGCTCCCTCTCCTCAAACAGTCGGGAGCCGGCGGGCGACGCGACACCTACGGATACGCGCTCTCGGCGCAACCGGGCAGGTCGCAGGGGCGGCCAGCTACTAACGCGAGCTCGCAGCTCATCGAATACATCGGCCTGCCCGCGCTTGGCGTGCTCCCGGTGCCCCTGTCCCGGATGGTCTCACCATACGCCGAATATTGCTCCAGCGAGGACGAGATGGTACCGTCATGAGTCATACCGGTTACCAATGCCATCGATGCATTGAACTCCAAGCTGCGACGCACCTATGTCGTGCGCATCTTCCCCAACGCCGAGAGCTGTCTGCGCCTGGTCAGGGTGCTCGCCGTCGAAACCAACGAAAACTGGATGGAGGCCAACCGCCACATCAACATGGACGACCTGCGCGAGCACAAGAAGCTCGCTCTACGCCAAGCCGCATGACCAGCACCATGGCCGCCCCTTTTGCAGAACTGTCGGTAGCTAATCAAGTTGTCCGGTTTGGTAGCACATCATTTGTCCGCTTCAGTTTGCGTCGAAGCGGTTCACGCAGCGTGCCCGGTGGGGCAGGTTTGCTGGATAGCGTTGCCTTGTGAGCTGTATTGGGCAATGCGGCGCGGCCCGTGGAAGATTGCAAGTGTGCCATCCGGGTATTGCCTGACCTTGACCGTAGCCTTGACGAAGTGGTGTCGGATCGGACTTTGCGGCAGTTGCAATCTGAGCCGCGCGAAGGCGACGGTATTGTCGCGGGCAACGAAACGCTCTTCCTGGATGCACAGGATCTCGGCCAGAACGGCCGGATCGGCGGCGACGAAGGCGCTGTCCTGGACCGCGGCCGGCCTGGCGAAGCGGGCGTTGTGAGCCGGCAGATAGGTCTGTGCGATGAAGCGGTTGGCGGCCTCGATATCGGCTATGCCGGCCAGCGCCAGTTCTTTCGGCAGCCGATCCTGCAAGGTGGAGAACATCCGCTCCGAGCGGCCCCTGGCTTCCGGCGAATAGGCCGGAATATGCTCGATGCCCAGTTGCCGCAGCGCCCGCCCGACCTGCGTCAGCCGGCTCTTGTCGACCGCCTCGCCGGCCTTGAGCGTCACGAAGTAATGGCTGCCGCGATCGGTGTAGAGGCTCGAGGGCAGGCCTTTGGCGGCAAAGGTCTCCATAAGCCCCTGAAAGCTCGACGCCGTGCCTTCCTCGGCAACCAGAAAGGCCGAATAGAGCTTGCTCGTGGCATCGTCCATCGTCACGATCAGGTCCAGCTCCGGCTGGTCCGCCAGCCAGGCATGCCGGCTGCCGTCCTGGTGCAGCATCATCCCCTCGCACGGCTTCCTTTCCCGCTTGCGCCGATGCGCCCCGCGTCGCTTGGCCCGCTCGACCAACCCGGCCGCATGAAGCTGCGTCTTGATAAAGGTATAACCCCAGCTGAAGTCGTGATCGCGGATCAGGTGCTCGTGGAAATGCTTCACGTTCCAACCGAGATAACGATTCCGGTAAAGCTCCAGCATCTCCTCGATTGCCTCCGCAGGCACCCGGCGCGTCGAAAGCTTGCCCAAACGCCGGTCCCTTAAGCCATCCTCCCCAGCCTCTTCGTAGCGGTCACGGTACCGCCGGAACTGGCGTTCCGACATCCCTAGCACCTCACCCGCCTCCATCATCGAAAGATCGCCACCATTCCAGCGGATCAAAACGTCCCGAAACTTCTGCATTCTCCGGTCCTGTAGCCATGCTGTCCGTCCCATCCCCAGCCTCCATTCGCTGGCGATAAAACCGGACAACTCGTGTGCTACCTAACCCGGACAACTCATGTGCTTACGACACGCCCCTTTTGCAGAACTTGACGCACACAAGCTTGGCGAATAGTTTCGATACCCTTACCCTTACCCTTACCCTAGGCACCAGCGCAGGTGGCCCCGGCTTGTCACCGCGTCCGGGAAACTGTAGCGCGGCAATTATGGAAACCGGTCCGGCGGCGATTACGATGTCCGGTGGGAGGGGGCGCCGAGTGGTGTGATTTGGGCATCACCGGGGTGGGTTATCTGGCAACTGGCCAGCGAGAATTATCGGAGTGTAGTCGTCGCGGCATTGTGCGGGCTGGCGTCGGCCGCGGATCTGCGGCGCGCGATTTTCGTCAGCGGCAATTACGATGACGGGCGGGTCGTCTGGTTCGTCATTGAGGTTTTGCGTGCCGGCGCCGCGGGCGAAGGCGGCTCGCTTCCGATAGCTCTCACCGCTCATCTCGATGATGGTGGGGTGGTGCACGAGGCGGTCTATGGCCGGCCAATCCGGCGCTCGAAAGTCCGCCTGACGCCATCGGGAACGGCGGCCTCCCCGAACTGCCGATCCTGATCTGCTGTGTCGACAAGAAGGGGCGGCCCGTCCTCGGCAACCCAGGCCAGGCCCCCAGACGGCGCACTTCATCGAGCACGAGGCCTAAGGATAACGCCCTAGTCATCCCCGCCCTCCGCGAACTTCACTACTTCACCCACTACGACCACGACTGATCTCCGCCGGAGTACCAACCAACGGGCGACGTAATCAACCACCAAGACGATTCAGGAAAGGCGCCTTGGCGCATCGCTTACCGTCAAAACGACAATAGGACCGAGAAGCCCAGTTCGATGGCGCGTGTCCCTAGGCCGACTGACAGATGGGGCTTTGCGCCGCCAGGCGGACTGGGTTCATAATGCCCGTTATCAGGGTGGCGAAGGAAAGAAGATTGTCCGTTACGCTTTTCATCCGCGTGCGGGCGAGAGATTTTGTACGCCTCCGGCGAGGGCCGCCTTGCGCGAGCATGGCATGGTAGCGAGGCTGCGCTCTTAAGGTCGTCCTTACGAGCGTGGTTAGCAGCACAGCATGAGCCAGATGACGTTATTGACCGGGCCGGAGCGTCGTCGTCGTTGGAGTGAAGAGGATCAGTGCCGGATACTGGCCGCGGCATTGGCGCCCGGGTCCACGGTTGCGGCGGTGGCGCGTCAGTACGATGTCGCGACCAGCCTGATCTATAAGTGGCGCCGCACGATGAGAGCCCGCGAGACGGGCTTTGCCGAGTTGTCATGGTTCCCGATGAGCCTGTGGCCGCTTCGTTGCCGGCGGCGCCACCAGCGGTGATCGAGCTGGAGATCGCCGGCAAGGTGCGGCTGCGGATTCCGCTGACCACGCCGCCGACACTGGCGGCGGCGATGGTGAAGGCGCTGGGCGTTTCATGATCCCGGTTCCGAGCCAGGTGCGGATCTGGTTGGCGGTCGGCCGGACCGATATGCGTCGCGGGATGCAGGGCCTCGCTCTACAGGTTCAGGAGACGTTGGGCCGGGATCCGCATGCCGGCGATCTTTATGTCTTCCGCGGCCGCAGCGGCAATCTGATCAAGATTATCTGGCATGATGGGCTCGGCATGTCGCTGTATGCAAAACGGCTCGAGAAGGGCCGGTTTCTATGGCCGTCGCCGGCGGACGGCACCGTTTCCATATCACCGGCGCAGCTCGCCTACATGCTCGACGGGATCGATTGGCGCAACCCCCGTCACACCTTCCGCCCTGAGCGCGCGGGCTGAGTTTTTCTTTGAGTTTGCGCCATTTTCCGCGAGTCAGCGGACGCGTTTTATGATTCACTCCAAGACATGGTTGCCACCGCCCAGGATGCTGTTCCGGACGATATCGGCGCGCTGAGAGCAGCGCTGACCGCGGCGCTGGCCAGAGCCGAAGACGAGGCCGCGCGCGCTGCGCTGGTCGAGGCCGAACTGGCGGTCGCCAGGGCCAAGGCATCGGATGATGCGGCGCTGATCACCCACCAGGATCTGACGATCCGGAAGCTGCAGCGGGCGCTGCATGGTCAGAGTTCTGAACGTTCCGCCCGTCTGCACGAGCAGATGGAGCTCACCTTCGAGGAACTCGAGAGCACGGCGACCGAAGACGAGATTGCCGCCGAACAGGCCGCGGCCCGGACCTCCGAGGTGGCGCCTTACGTGCGCAAACGACCGGCGCGCCAACCATTTCCCGAGCATCTGCCGCGCGAACGCGTGGTCGAGCCGGCGCCGGCCGCTTGCCACTGCTGCGGCGGTCATCGGCTGCGCAAGCTGGGCGAGGATATCACCGAGACGCTGGAGGTTGTGCCGCGGCAATGGAAGGTGATCCAACACGTGCGGGAGAAGTTCACCTGCCGCGACTGTGAGTCGATCAGCCAGGCTCCGGCGCCGTTCCACGCCACCCCGCGCGGCTGGGCCGGTCCCGGCCTGCTGGCGATGATCCTGTTCGAGAAGTTCGGCCAGCATCAGCCGCTCAACCGCCAGGCTGAACGCTATGCCCGCGAAGGCGTGCCGCTCAGCCTGTCGACGCTCGCCGACCAGGTCGGCGCCGGCGCCGCGGCGCTGATGCCGCTGTTCAAGCGGCTCGAAGCCCATGTGCTGGCCGCTTCACGTCTGCACGGCGACGACACGACGGTGCCGGTCCTTGCCAAGGGCAAGACCGATACGGGCCGATTATGGACCTATGTGCGCGATGACCGACCGTTCGGCGGCACCGATCCGCCGGCGGCGGTGTTCTATTATTCCCGCGATCGTCGAGGGGAACATCCCGCGGCGCATCTTGCCGGCTGGAGCGGCATTCTGCAGGCCGATGCCTTTGGCGGTTATGGCGATCTCTATGCGACGGGTCGTCAGCCAGCGCCTGTTCTGGAAGCCAGCTGCTGGGCCCACAGCCGGCGCAAAGTGTTCGAGCTGGCCGATATCGAAGCGGCGGCGCGCAAGAAGGCGCGCGGCGACAAGCCCAACCTAGTCTATCCGCTGGCGGTTGAAGCCGTGAAGCGCATCGATGCCCTGTTCGATATCGAGCGCGAGATCAACGGCCTGTCACCGGCCCAACGCCACGCCGTGCGCCAGGAGCGGAGCGTGCCACTGGTCACCGAGCTCGAGCGCTGGATGATCGAGACGCGCGACAAGCTCTCGCGCGGACACGATCTGAGCAACGCCTTCAATTACATGCTGCGCCGCTGGTCGTCCTTCACCCGGTTCCTCGACGATGGGCGCATTTGCCTATCGAACAATGCAGCCGAGCGAGCCCTGCGCGGCATCGCTCTCGGCAGAAAGTCCTGGCTGTTCTGCGGGTCCGATCGCGGCGGACAGCGCGCTGCCGTTCTCTACAGCCTGATCGCCAGCGCCAAGTTGAATGACATTGACCCTCAGGCCTGGCTCGCCGATATCCTGGCGCGCATCGCGGCCCACCCAGCACAGCGGATCGATGATTTGCTGCCGTGGAATTGGCGATCGGCAAAACTGCGGACCCAACCAGCGGCGGCCTGATCATGCAGCGCAATAAGGTGCATCACGTCTCCACCGTCGAACGTGTCGCCAGGGACCTCGGCGTCAGCGAAGCGCTCATCCAGGACCTGACCCTCGGTCTCGAGCCCGAGGATGGCGTCATCTGGGTGTACGGCGCCAACGATGACGACGGGGTCCTGGCCTTCACCGATGAAGGCATCGAGGAGGTCAAACTCCTCCTCGAAGAATATCATCGAGTCTCACCGTCGAAAGCTTGACCCCAGCACCGGTTCTCAGGTGCTCATGGCCGCCGGATACGCACGCCTGCGGTCTTCACCGGATGGGTACGAGATTTTCGTCACAGGCCGCCATTGTTATTGCGGAGAGAGCCTGCTTATGTTGGGCGGCAACCGGATGGCAGCCTGGCGCTGATTGCGGTCTGGATGACGCAAGAGATCGCCCTGACGATGGCGGTCCGCGAGGCGCCTCGCGGCCATCATCTCTTCCAGATCGCGCCGGCTCAGATTGTAAGCCAGGTACCAGCGCACACACAGGAGGATCACCACTGGTCGAACTGACCGCACTTGAACATCACGTGCTCCTTCATAGCTGAGGAGCGTTCCCCATGCCATGTTCCGCTTACCGGTTGGGACAGAGCCCAGGACGGCATCAGCAAGAAAAGAGCGTTAGTATTTAAATTCCGTGGGCATGAGTTCTTCAAGGAACATAATGAATCTTCCTGTTTCTTGTCTCTCAGGCACGCGTGAAGTGCCATTTCTTGACGCGGTCCGAGTTGACCTCGAAACCGTCAGCGGTGATGCTCAGCGTCGCCTTCCATGCCAGGTCAGGATGCATCTCGGTGCGGGGCTGGAGCAGTAACCAGAGATCGCTGTCCGCTGCGACGATGGGCGCGTTCATTGCGCCGAGATCGGAGCGCAGATGGAACATGCCACGCTGCGCATCTCCAGCGATCTCCACCTCAAGTCCCTGCGCCTTGTTGGTGTAACGTCCGGTGAGAGGAGCGACGGCGCTGGCGTCTGCTATCAGGGGTATGTAGACCCTCGGCGTGCCGCAGAACGTGCCATCGATCTTGCCGTCCGGCCGCGGACTGAGAACCAGGTCGGTGATGGCGCTCTCGGGTTTCGCGCCGCCTGAATGGCCGAAATCGAAACCGCTCACACCATCGGAACTAAGGAAGGTCGTCACGCCATCCTTTGCGACGATCTCGAACACGTCTGGACCGTTTTCCTGCCGGTAGCGGCCGGGAGCAAGTTCGATCGGCGCGGGCGCGGCCTCGCCGAAATAGATGTCGGCGATGCGGCGGGCGACCGCGAAGGCGGCGACCTGGTCGTTGTTGGCGATAATGACTATGCCTAACCCGTCGTCGATGAATCGCATTGAGTGCGAAAGGCCGCCGGCAACCGAGCCGCCGTGGCCGACCGCTCGGCGTCCGCGATAAACGTCCGTCACCAACCCAAGCCCATAGAAGCCTGTCGCGCCATTGTCGAAGACGCAGGGCATCGCCATTCGCCTATACATTTGCTGTGTGCCAACTTTGGGGTCGATCAAGTTCTGCTGCCAAACCACCATATCATCGAGCGTCGAAACCATGCCTCCTTCGCCGCCGAATTCAATTCCCCAAGCCAGCTGAATCCAGCCGTCAGGCTGCTTGGTATAGTGCGCGGCCAGCCTTTTCATCACCGAGCCGTCGCGCAACATAAGCGAGGTGTCATCCATGGCGAGCGGGCCAGTGATGCGCTTGCGCAGCACCTCATTGAAGGTCGCGCCCTCGATCTGCTCAACAATCTCGGACAGCATGAAGAAGCCGGCATTCGAATAGGTCATCGCACTGCCGGGCTTGAAGTTGAGCGCATCCTGCCTGGCAATGACGTCTCGGACGGTCTGGCGATCTGACGGCGCGAAGATCGACAGGCCGCCAATGCTCATGCTTTCCAGATGGTCGCGGTAGCCGCTGGTGTTGGAGGCCAGGTGCCTGAGCGTGACCGGGTACTCGAGCCGAGGCACATAGGTCAGGTGCTTCTGCACCTCGTCTTCCAGGCTGAGCTTGCCTTCTGCCTCCAGCATCAGGATCACCGACACGGCGAACTGCTTGCTCTGCGAGCCAATGCGGATGATGGTCTTGCGCCCCATCGGCACGTCGTCGTTGATGTTTGCCAGACCATAGGCATTGGCGAAGATCTCCCGGCCGTTCTCGGTCACCGCGACGACAACGCCAGGCATATCCGTCCCGTTGAACTCGCTGAACAATGTGTCGACGCGCCTGGCAAAATCGGCGGGTGCCTTCGTCATGACCGTCGTTCCCTCTGTGGTGATGGTGTACGTCCTTCTGGACGATATGACACATGGGCAATGTAGTATTGCGCCAAAATGCATCGGCTTTTGAAATGTGGACCGCACGAAGCGGCCTGGGTTGTCGTCAGCCCTCGTATCTCGTTTGACCAGCTGGGAAGTCGGCTGTAACTCGCGCGAAAGTTACGTTTTCCGGGCGGCGTGCAGCGAAGACGGAAATCGAGCGCCGTTCATGTGCGCGTCAGGAACCGCTTCGCGCCTTTCAAAGCCAGTGGTCGGTCGCACTTGCGATACGAGCCAGCAACAATATTTGTGCTCATTATCAAGGAGCGGAGAAGCCGTACAGACGTAAGCGCGAATTTCCCCGCACCTTTTACATTGAGTGTGTGATGCTTGAGGTCTCCACCAAAATAGGTGGACACCAAGTTATGGAAGAAGATGAGCAGAAACTGGGGGTTAGACTTGTCGGTCGAACATGCGACGCCGCTGCGACCCTGCATCGAAGGACCGTCTTGTCGCGGCCTGCGTTGAGCCTGGCGTTTCGGTATCGAGGCTTGCGCTCGAACATGGCGAGAATGCGAACCTTCTTCGGAAGTGGATAAAGAAGCGCAGGGAATCCCAATCCCTCCCGCCGTCCTCGCCACCGGCGTTCATCCCGGTTCAGATTGAAAGTGCGGCCGATCGGGCTCTGCCGCGACAGAGGAGCATGGCTGCGGTGGACTTGCCGGCGACCTGTGATGAAGTGCGTGGGTCGAGATTCAAAAGGGCTGCATCTTTTTCCTCTCCAGCCAAGATGAGCGCGTCGCTGCCGAACGGCTTGAAGCTGACGCTGGAATGCAGTGATGTGGATGCGTTGACGGCGATCATCGGAGCGCTGGGTCATGTTCAGACGGGCGCCGGCCTGAAGTCTACCTGCACCGCGCGCCGATCGACTTCCGGGCCGGGGTCAACAGCCTTGCGGTTCTGGTCCAAGAGACGATGGCGCTCGATCCGTTGTGCCGCGTGCCTGCAATCGCCGTCGCGACCGGATAAAGCTCTTGTTCTTCGATCGATCGGGCTTCGTGCTGGTCGTGAAGCGGCTGACCGAGCAATTGCATTGGATCCTCGACGCATCGATATCGATGCGATGGTCCGCCATCCGGTGCGGCAATACCAGGTTGCCGGTTGAGGCTCTCGAATTGAGCGGTTGGCGCGGCGGCGTGCTTTCGATTCAAAAATCTGATGAACCGACCCGGCGAACCAACTGTTGAAGAGTTGACGGCGCGCGTTGCGGCGCTGCAGGCGGAGAACCGTCAACTCGCTGAACGGGTGGTCAAACTCAGGAAGAGCTAGGCGCTTACGCGGCTGCATCGTTTTGCGCCGGAGATTGCAAGGCACGTTGATCGTCTGTTCAATGAAGCAGTACAGGCCGCGGATGAGGATGACGCCGACGGCGAAGATGACGATGTCTCCGACCTTCCGGATACTGGATTGCCAGTGGTCGAAAGCAAGACCGGAAAGAAGCGCGGCCGCAAGGTATGATCTTCCCGACGATCAGAAGGTGTGTCCTTGCCGCGCGGGCCAGATGCATTGCATGGGCGAAACCGTTACCGAGCAGCTCCATATCGAGGTGAAGGCGAAGGTCCTGCAAAATGTTCGGTTCAAATATGCTTGCCGTCATTGCGAGCTTACCGGGATCAACACGCTGGTCCTGGTCGCGCCGATGCCCACGCAACCTTTGCCGGGCAGCATCGCTACGGCCTCGACGCTGGCCTTCGCACTCGTTCATAAGTATGTCAACGACACACCGCTCTACCGCCTGGCGCAGGCCTTCGAGCGCGTCGGTGTTCCTGTCAGCCGAGGCGCACTGGGCCACACTGGGTGATCGCCTCGAGCGAAAAGCATCTCTCCCGCATCTATGACGCGCTGAAGCTGCGGCTCAGATCGCAGCCCCTCATCCATAGTGACGAGACCACGGCCCGCCACGGCAACAAGAGCCTCTTCCTCCTCAGCTCTCGTCGCCAGGTGTAAATCTGCTGCCGCGTCACGTCATGCCGCTCGGCAACCTCAGTCACAGTCGCCCCGTCAATTCCAACCGACATGACGATGTCGAGCTTCTTCCTATCACCCCAGCGACGACGCCGTTCAGCACCAAGAATCTCGACACGCATCGCAAACCTCGCACAAGACACGTCGCAAACGACGTCGTTAAACACGTGTCATAGGCCATCACGACGATGTCAGGCAGGCGGTGACAATCGGGTGGTTACAATGCTCTCAAGGCATGGCTCGACGACATCACCCCGAAGGTCTTGCCTGACAGCAAGCTCAGCGACGCCGAGTCTTACACCCTGAACCAGTGGGACTATCTGACGCGCTACACCGAAGACGGGAACATGCCGATCGACAACAATCTTCTCGAACGCGATATCAGAACCTTTGCCACCGGCCGGAAAAGTTGGCTGTTCAGCGTCGACGGAGCCAAGGCCAGCGCCATCGCCTACAGCTTGGTGCTGACCTGCCGCGCCTCACGCGTCGAGCCGCTCGCATGGTTGCGCCACTTTCTCACCGAACTGCCTCAACGCGCTGTCGATACTGATATCGACGACCTGCTGCCCTTCAACTTCGCCAAAACCGCTGCAGCCTGATCGGCCCGGACGCGTCCGTTTGAAAGCGACCGTCGTTGAAAGGGCGGCGGCGACGTGCAGGGAAATTCGCATTTACGCACAGACAACCGAGAGGTGAACGGAGAGGGTGTCGAGCAGGCGCAGCCCGCGACCGCAATCCCGTCAAGCGCGTAGAGGGCCGGGTGGCGGGCTTAGATCATGCGTCAAGGTCCAAGCAGACGCAGATCCAGCCTGCTCGCCTTTTGGCTACGCGGACAGGATACGGCCGAGCTTCAGCATCATTGGCAGAGTGATCGGGATATTGCCGTTGCTGGAGGGGACGGGATGAGACGCCAAGCGCGCAACCACCATGTCCGCCTTAGGCGCAACATATAGCAGCTGGCCGTGCATGCCTCGGCCCAGAAGCGCGCCCAGCTCGTCATGTGTCACCCACCATTGGCTGCGATAAGCGTAACCCTGCGTCCCCTCATAGCCCTTGGAGGGAGCGCCGCCACTTTGCAGGTCCGCAACAAATGACGCAGGTATCAACTGTTTTCCGTTCCACTCGCCCTCGCGTCGCATTAGCTCCCCGAAGCGCGCCAGGTCGCGCGCGGTTGCCGATAAGCCGGCTCCGGCCATCGCCGTGCCGGCGGGATCGACGAAGACGTATCCGTCCTCTTCGCAGCCCAACGGGGCCCATAGACGTTCATGCAGCAGTTGCTCGAACGATCGGCCTGTCACGCGGGTCATCACCCAGGCCAGCGCATCAGTATTCACGGTCCTGTAGCTCCGGGATTCGCCGTGGGCGCCGTTTTTGCGGATGGTGCACAGGTAATCGCACAAAGTCTGCGGCCCACCGTAGCCGACCGGCCGAGGTCGCCAGCCGCAGGCGCGAGCATGCGCCCAGAAACTGGAGTGTTTATCGGCGTAGTCTTCGTTGTAGTCGAGGCCCGTCTGCATATCCATCACCTGGCGCAGCGTCGCGTCCTCGAACGCGCTGCCGCGCAACTCCGACAGATAGTGCGCGAGTTCCTTGGATTCATCGAGTACGCCTTCGTGTACTAGCGACGCGGCGAGGGTACCCGCATATGACTTCGTAACCGAGTGCAGCGCATGCGGCAGGTGCGGCTCGAGCGCACCAAAATAGCGCTCATAGACGATGCGCCCGCGATGCAGAACCACGATGCCATCCGTATAGGTATCGTAGAGAGCCTCGTCGAAACGGCGCACGCGCCCGTTCGCGTCGGCAAAGGTGAGAGCGTCGATTTCCGCGGTCCTGTCGCTGCGTTCGAGCAGCGCAGGCCCGCTCCGCCCACGCCACACGTTGACAGTCGGCACAAGCTCGCGCATGTGCGACAGTGACCAGCGGAGCTGCGGGAAATCGAGGAAAGCGTCGCTTTCGAAGGTGATGCGCTTGTGCGCGGGTGGCGGCGCACCGCGCATCCAGCCGAGGTCATTCGGATCGGACGCGCGGCCATCGAGGTAGCGCTGTCCATCAAATTCTAGCATGCGCATCCCGAGCTCCTCAGTTGCCAATATCTGCACGCATTTTAAGTTTCTGACAATAACGCTGGTTGCGCAGGTCCTTGCGGCAGGCGCGCAAATCTCGCGCTGAGACGGTCCAGACTTGCGCCGTTCGGCGCCGAGCTTACCGAGCTCGCCACCGAGCCGCGCGGAAGGATCGCTACATGCCGCGTTAGGCCGAGCTGGGCTGCAGTCGGATCAGTCCAACGCCGTCTTCGATCTCAATTCTGGTGCCAAATGGCTTCGAGAGCTCCTGTAGCCGCTCCAGAATGGCTTTAGCTTGCGGTAAGGGAGCGAGACGCGGCACGCCCCGGTTGGCAAACCTATTTGTACGGCGGAGCTCGATTGGATAGAGCCGCAATTCAGCGAGCTGGTTATATTCAAAGCGGCTATTGGTGACAACGCTCTCATAAAAGATCGTATCGGATTGGGGGCCGACTAGCCCTTCGGCCGTCGGATATCCTTTTGCCACCTCGTCGACCGTCACTTCGGCGTCTGTATTGACCCTCGGATCCTTGCCGTAGACCTCGTACATGTCAGCGCCTGTTGGCGTCCGGAGGTCCTGACAGAAGAAATTTCCCAGGCTGTAAAAGATAGGCCGCCCTTTATAGACCTCGATGCCTCGCAGCTGATGCGGTCCATGCACCACGTATGCATCCGCCCCGGCATCGATCACCCTGCGGGCAAAAGATTGTTCGTAGTCAGGCGCTTCCTGGCTCCATACCCCGGGCTCGTGCCCGTGGTTCGTGGCGATGCAGAAGTCGGAGATCTGTTTGCCACGACGAACATTGCGCAGGATATCGGCGATGTCACGCGAGTTAGGTTCGAAGCTGTAACTGGGTTTGTCGCCAGCTTCGTAGGTCACCCCGCCGAGGACTACGCGGCTTGGGTTTTTTCCGGCGGGGTTGTAGCCCGGGAGCACTTCGCGCACCCGTCTCAAGCAATCGAGCATCTCCAGTGGAACGACGATACGCATTGTCAAACGAAGGCCGTTGAGCCCTGGTCTGCCTGGCGCCTCGCCGGCGGGATCGCACGCACGAGCCATCGGCATGAATGTCGTAGCAAATGACACTAGCGCCACCCTTCCGCGCGGAGTCTCCAGGAAGCGGGCGGCTCCGGCTTGCGCGAGGTTTTCGCCTGCACCTGCATGGATGATGCCGTTTTCATCGAGCGCTCGGCTCGTCTCGCGCATGCCTTCAAGGCCCCAGTCGAGAGTATGGTTATTCGCGCGACTGACCATATTGAAACCCATGGCCCCTAGGTCAGGTCCTAGCTGCGGGTCGCTGATGCAATACGCTCCACCATACTCCGCCTGAGGGCATCCTTTAGTTTGAACATCCAAGATGTTGGTTTCCAAGTTTCCGAAAGTGACATCGGCCCCATGGAATTTCCTGAGAACCTCGACTAAGCCAGGATAATGGCCCTTCGTCACTGGTCGCGCAAAGAGAAGGTCCCCAACTGCTGCCATCGTGAAGCCGTCTTCGACGTTGGTCGCGATCGAACCCACCGTATCAAAGCCAGAATTCTGTTGGATTGGCTGGCTTCCATTCTCGTGTGAATCTCTCTCCATACGATTTCCTACCTGTCTCGGGTGCCCATTTTGCTGTCGCTGTGCTTGCGCTTCTCATACCTCAGGACCGGATCATCTTGTTTGAGCAAGCGAAGAACTGGCCGTCCCAGCTCGCTGCACGGGACGTCTGCGGCCGGAGCGCGCACATGACAGGCCACGACGCGCCCGTCTAAGATCGGTACTAGGGGCGGCATTTCGATGCGGCAACGCTCGATCGCGAGCGGGCAGCGAGGGTGGAACGCGCATCCCTTTGGCGGATTGATGGGGCTCGGCACCTCGCCTTCCACGGGCGCCTCCAACCGAACTCGCGTCGGATCCGGCAGTGGAGCTGCCGCGATCAGAGCTTCGGTGTACGGGTGGACCGGGTTGGCGAAGAGCGCATCGCATGGGGCGAGTTCCACGATCCGGCCCAAATACATAACCGCGACCCGATGGGCGATGTGCTCCACGACGCCAAGGTCATGTGAGATGAAGACGAAGGCGATCCCCATCTGCTGCTGGAGATCCAGAAGCAGATTCAAGATCTGCGCCTGCACGGAGACGTCAAGGGCTGACACCGCTTCGTCGGCGATGATGAGCGAGGGGTTGAGCGACAGGGCGCGTGCGATGCCGAGCCGCTGGCACTGACCGCCTGACAACTCGGATGGCAGTCTGTGCATCATCTCCGGCCCCATTCCGACCTTTCGGAGAAGGTCCGCAGCAAGCGCGTTGCGCTGCTTCCGGCTGAGACGCTCAAAGTTCTCGACGGGTTCGGTGATGATTTGTCCAGCGGTGAGGCGCGGATTTAGCGACGAGTAGGGATCCTGAAAGACCATCTGCATCCGACGGCGCCAATCTCGGAGCGCCTGCTTCTTGAGGCCCGCAATATCGGTCCCATCGATCAGCACGCGCCCGCCCGTCGGCTCCACGAGCCGCATCAGGAGCCGCGCCACGGTGGACTTGCCACAGCCGGACTCACCGACGATGCAGAGCGTCTCCCCCGCCTCGACGCAAAAGGACACATCCTCTACCGCCCGGATCACCGGAATGCTTTCCTTAAAGATTCCCGAGCCAAGCGGATAGTGCTTAGTCAGATTCTCGACTTTCAGCAGAGGACCGTTCATGCGCCCATCACCTCTTCGGCGCGCCAGCAAGCTGCGGCATGGCTCGACCCGAGATCATGCAGGGCGGGCATCTTGTCGCGGCAAATGTCGATCGCGAACGGGCAGCGAGGCGCAAAGCTGCAGCCGACAATGGGCTCGCGCAGGCTTGGCACAATCCCGGGAATTTCCGGAAGGCGGCGCTGACGGGCGCGCCGCCGGTCAGCCACCGATCGCATGAGCCCTTGAGTGTAGGGATGCGCCGGACGCGCAAACAGATCCATGACGCTCGCTTGTTCTACAATCCGGCCAGCGTACATCACGATCACACGCTGGCATGTCTCGGCGACGACACCCAGATCGTGTGTGATGAACATTACGGCCGTTCCCATGCGCTCTTTCAGATCGACGATGAGCCGCAGGATCTGCGCCTGGATGGTGACGTCAAGCGCCGTGGTCGGCTCATCGGCAATCAACAGTTCCGGCGAGCAGGCCAGAGCCATAGCAATCATTGCGCGTTGACGCATGCCGCCTGACATTTCGTGGGGATAATTGTTCACGCGACGCTCGGGATCCGCGATGCGGACGAGACGGAGCATCTCTTCGGCCTTTGCCATGGCCACCGAGCGGGGCGCTTTTGTGTGGATCTGCACCGCCTCGGCGATCTGGTGGCCGACCGTGTAGACCGGGTTCAGGCTCGTCATCGGCTCCTGGAAGATCATGGCGATCTGGTCACCGCGGATCTTTCGCATCTCATGATCGGACAGCTCAAGCATATTGCGTCCGTGAAAGCGGACCTCGCCACCGACCGTCCTGGCGAACAGCTTCGGGAGCAGGCGAAGGATGGAGAGAGCGGTAACGCTCTTACCGCACCCGGATTCGCCTACGACACCGAGCGTCTCGCCTTTCTTCACCTGAAAGCTGATGCCGCCCAGGGCACGGGTGACGCTTTCTTCCCCATAAAAGTGCGTCTCAAGGTCTCTAACGTCAAGAAGCACGTCGTTTCCTGCGGTTTGATGCATCTGCATGTCAGCGCCTCCGCTTCGCGCGGGGATCGAACATATCGCGCAAACCATCCCCAAGCAGGTTGACGGCAAGAACCGTGACGGCAAGGCAGGCACCGGGGGCGAAGATCGTCATTGGCGCGATGGCGAGATACAGGCGCGAACTGGCGATCATGTTGCCCCAGCTCGGAATTTCGGGGGGCACACCAACGCCAAGGAAACTCAGCCCGGCTTCGGTCAGGATCGCGCTGGCGCAGACAGTAGCGGCCTGGACCATCAGTGCTGGAATGGTGCTCGGGAGGATATGCCGCCACAGCACTTTCGGCAGGCGCGCCCCGCCGCAGAGCGCGGCCTCCACATAGGGACGCCCTCGAACCCCCAGAACCACAGAACGAACCAGCCGCGCAACGGCTGGCGTCTCGGGAATCGCGATGGCGACGATGAGGATGCCGATTCCCGGTCCTGTCAGAGAGATGAGCGCAATGGCCAGCAGAATCGTCGGAATCGACATCAGGCCATCCATGACCCGCATGACGACGTTGTCGAAGCTGCGGCTGTAGCCGGCGACGACACCGATCAGGAGCCCAATCACGGCCGCGCTCGCTGCCGATAGCAGCCCAACCATGAGGGAGATGCGGGCACCGAAGATCGTTCGCGCAAACACATCCCGGCCCAGATTGTCGCTTCCGAACCACATTTCGGGGGACGGCGGCTGGAGGCGCTTGAACGGATACATCTTCAGAGGGTCGCCGGCATAAAGCGGGGCAGCGAGTGTCAAAATGGTCAACAGCGCCAAGAGGCCGCCACCTATCACGACCAGCGGATGCCGCCTTGCCAACTGTGGCAGATCAGATATTCGCACGCGATCCGTCGGGAAGCATTCAACTGGGGCAGAGAGGAGCGTCATAATCAGTACCGGATTCGGGGGTCGACCAGGGTGTAGGAAAGATCGACCGCGAGATTGATAAGGACGTACAGACCCGAAGTCAGAATGAGAACGCCTTGAATGATCGGATAGTCTCGGTTGTTGATCGCATCGACGACCAAACGACCGACGCCAGGTATGTTGAACACCGTTTCCGTGATGACGACGCCACCGATTAGATAGGCGAAGCTTATGCCGATGACGGTCAGGATCGGTACGCCGGCATTCTTCAGAGCGTGATGGAAAAGCATCGAATAGGAGGAAGCGCCTTTGGCAAGGGCCGTCCGCATATAATCTTCCAACAATACCTCCAGCAAGCTCGCCCGCGCAACCCGGGCGATAAAAGCAATGTAGGGAATACCCAAAGTCACGGTCGGCAAGATCAGGTGCACGAGCCATGGGCCGATCCCATGCTCGATAGGCTCGTATCCTTGGACGGGCAGCCAACGTGTCCTGATAGCGAAGAAGTATATCAGAAAGAAGCCGACGACAAACACCGGGACAGAAAAACCAAGCGTCGCGAATGCCGTCAGGATGCGATCAACAAGACCGCCAGCTCGCCAGGCGGCAAGGATGCCGAAGGAGACCCCAATCGTGACCGAAACGGCCATCGTCAGGATCGACAACGAAATGGTCGCTTCAAGCCGCTGCGAGATGAGTTCGAGAACCGGTCGCCCAAAAAACATTGAGACCCCGAAGTCACCGCCGAGGACACTGAGCGCCCAACGTACGAACTGAACGGGCAGCGGTTGGTCGAGTCCCAGCTGTTCGCGAATAGCGGCGATCATCTCTGGCGTGCCCTTAGTGCCGGCGATTATGGTTGCCGGGTCACCTGGTGCCAACCTGAGAAGCAGGAAGACGAAAATACCGACCATCGCCATGACGGCGATGGTCGAAATCATCCTGCGAAGGATGTAAATGGCCATTGTGCTAGGCCTTCTGCATGTTCCACATCGCGATCCGCGGCATTTCGATGAGGTTGGTGAGCGTCTTGCGTCGCGCGATTGGCAAGACAGCTTGACCCAACCGAATGTCGCCAATGAAGTCCCACCATATTCCTTGCATTTTGCGGGCCAGTGCCTTGCGCTCCTCGAGCGTTTCGACATCTGCCCATCTGGCCCGAAGAGCTTCATATTCGGCGTTCTTCGGCCAGCCGGCAAAACCTTCGCCACTCGCGTCTAGGAAGACTGCAGTAACGGGATCGCCTTGGGTGAAATCGAAATCGCTCGTGATGCAAATGCTCCAGCCGCCATTCTCAACAGGCCCCTTGTTCGCTTGGCGTTCTAAAACCCCGCCCCAGTCGCTCGACGCGAGTTCGGCGTTGACGCCAATCTTGCGCAGCTCGGCTGCAAGAAGCTGCGAGGCGTCGTTCACCGCCCGCCAGTCGGTCGGATCGAGAATGACGACCTTCTCGCCGGCATATCCGGCCTCCTTGAAGAGTTGTTTGGCCCTTTCCGGATCGCCACCCCTCTTGAACCATCCCGTGTTTTCGTCATTCGAATAGGGTGTACCGTTTCCAAATATCGAAGTGACTGTGTAGGCGTATTTTGGATCCGGGGCCATGACCCGCAGAAACGCCTCCTGATCGATCAGGTGAAGCATCGCTTGGCGCGCCTTGACGTTGTCGAATGGCTTCTGCAGAAAGTTCATGCGCAGACACATGTCTTGGCCTCCCTTGTCCAAAACCTGGAGTGCGAGGTTGGGGTCGCTCTCGATCACCGAGTAAAAATCAGCGGAAGGAGTGGAAAGGAAATCAACCTCGCCGGCCTGCAAGGCCGCGATGGCCGTCTGCTGATCGGCGATATTGATCCACGTGACGCGATCGACCTTGACGAGCTTTCCGCCGGCTAATCCGTCGGACAGCTCGCCTCGCGGGACATATTGCTCATTGCGGTCGTAGGTAAAGCTCGCGCCGGGCTTGGCAAGAGCCTCGTTGAACTTGAACGGCCCCGATCCGATGCTCGCGGTCACCCGATCGGCTGCGGGGCGGGTGGCATCCTTCTCGCGCATGATGAACAAGGAAGGCACCGAGACTTTTGCCAGCAGATCGATCAATACCCCCAGCGGCTCCTTGAGTGAGATAGTGAAGGTCTTGTCGTCCTTCCTCGAGATGTCTCTAGCCCGCTCCATGAGCAGCTGCCCGCCGGAAGCGACCTGGCCCCAGCGACGGATCGAGGCGACGCAGTCCGCCGCAGTGACCGGGCCCCCATCGTGCCAGCCGAGGCCATCGCGGAGCTCAAATGTATAGGTCTTCTTGTCGTCGGACACGCCCCATTTGCCCACCATCTGCGGTTGCGGCATAAACTTCGAGTCGAGCGCAAACAGCGTGTCGTAAATTGCTAAACCATGATTTTGGGAGACATCATCCGTCCCAACGATCGGGTCGAAGACAGTGGGGGGGTACATCACCATGCGGACGGTCCGCGAGTCGGCAGGCGACGTCTGTGCCCGGAGGATCGATGGAATCGATACGGCCGTCCCGACAGCCATCCCCACCCTAATAAAATCACGTCGAGAGATTGTCATGTTCAGTCCTCCCTTTTAAGTCACCGGGACGGTAAACTCTCGCTTACTTAGCTTTCGAAGCTTTACCGGTCGTCTTCCAACAGGCCTAGCCGAGGCACGACATTTATAGCACCTACACAGGAGGGGTTTGCGCCAAAATGCGGCGGATATGAAATACGCACCACACAAAGCGTCGTGGTTTGAAATGGCGTCAGTGACTGCGCGCCGCAGACGGCATCTTAGCACGCAGGGCAGTGCGATCTGTTTGCCCGTCCAGCGCTGGCGGCGCAGCGGTTCGATCGTCGCGATATTCGCTGCGGACGTCGGACGGCGCAGTCGACGCGAACTGGGTGAGCGATCCTGCAATCCCGCCGATCCTTGTCAGCGATACCCGATCAACCAACTTTCGAACCGTGGCCGGGCAGGCGCCTGCTGCTTCGGCAACGGCCTGCGGCGTCTGCCCACCCTTGCGCACTCGACCACGCGGCGTCGGCCGGGCATCCTTATGGACGCTAATGCGGTCCTCCGAAGAATCGCTGAAGCTTCAACAACTCAGCTTTCCGGTATGGATCCGATGGACAACCTGCTGAAAGCTCACAGACCGCATCGACCACTCTCATGACGCCATTCGGAAGCGAAGCGTTACCTGCTTTCGCTACGCAGGATCGTCTCGGCAGCATCAGCCAGCACCTGACAGCCGAGCACAAGGTCGGCATCGTCTGTATTTTCGGTCCAATGGTGGCTGATGCCGCCGATGCTTGGCACGAACAGCATCGCGGCTCTGAGCTTGTGAGCTACGACCTGTGCGTCGTGACTGGCGCCGCTTGGCATTCTCACAGAAGCACCGGGCGCATGGAGCGCGGCCGCATTCTCTATCGCTTCCTGGAAGGCGGAATCCATCTGCCATGGTTTACCGGCCTCGGTCCGCTCGAGCTCCGCGCGGCAGACTGTTCTGATCGCGGTCTCTGCGACCAGTTCCCTTAGGGACGCATCGAGACGCTGAAGCACCGCCATCTCTGAATCCCGGAATTGGAACAGAACCTCTGCCTTGGCCGGAATTATGCTCGGAGCGCCCGGCTCCAGGCTAATGCGGCCAGTGGTCCAGACGGATCGCGGTCCCGCCACTTTCGGAAAGCGCTCGGCGATGGCCGTGACCAGCGTCGCTGCAGCCACGCCTGCATCCTTGCGGATGGCCATGCGCGTCGTACCGGCATGATTCTGGACGCCGCGAAAGACGATTGAATACTGCCAGAGCCCGACGATGCTCGTAACAACACCGATCCGGTTGCCCGAGGCTTCCAGCGCGTCGCCTTGTTCTATGTGTGCTTCTAGATAACCGACGTAGCGTTCCGGTTCCAGCAGAGATCGGGGAACACCGGCTAGGCCGGCTGCGCGGAGCGCTTCCCTGAGCGGCAGCCCATGATGCACATTCATAGCGCGGTCGATCTCCGCCTCGTCGATGTCACCGATGAATGAACGACTACCTAGTAACGATACATAGTGGCCTTCTTCATCCGCCCACGCGGCTAGGGCGATGGGAAGGCCAGCGCAGTTCGGCGTTTCCGCGAAGGTCCGGGCGATCTCGAGGCCGTACATCACGCCAAGCGCCCCGTCGAGCCATCCGGCATGGTTCTCGGACTCTGCATGCGACCCTATCAGCAGGGATCGCCGTTCCGAGCGAGGTGTGCCGAACACATTGCCCACCCCGTCTATGTGCGCCTGAAGCCCTACGGCTTCGTATTGCTGCGCAAGCCAGCGGCGAGCGTCCATGTCCTCTTTCGAATAGGTTGGGCGATGGACACCCGTCCGATAGGCACCGAATTGCGCGAAACGTCTTAGCTCCGAGAGCAAGCGCCCGGCGTTGATCTTTGGCATCTGCTGCACCATCCTGTAGATTGTCCTGAATAGTTGAGGTTATCGAAAAGTGCTGACTCCCCATGGCGGCTTGACGGCGGCATGCAGGCCCGATAGCCGCCATGGAAGCCATTGATCGTCAACGTCGGGCGGAAGCACAGGCGCTCGTAGCCGTGCCGCTGGCGCATCGCGCCGCACGAGCCCGAGGCCCTGCTTATAGGCCTCAACGTCGAGCGGCAGGCGCTCGAATTGCGACCAACTCCTCAGGCGATGGCGGCTCGATACCCTCATGGAAACCGTCGATAATGATTTCACCGTGGGGTACAACGCCACCAAAGTTACCCGAATGCAAGTTGCTGTTGGTATGACGGCAGCGCAGCTCAAAGCAGAGCACGCCGCCATGCACCTTGAGGCGGGACTCGATTGCTAGGATCTGGGCGAGTTGTCCCTGTTGTCGCCCACACCGCGTGCATAAAGGTGCCGGTCACGGATGGTCAGCTCGAAGGACAGCGAGAGCCATTGTCGATCGGGTCAGTCGGCTGCACGTCGTAATAGCTGTAGAGGAGCACGGTCGCCTTACCCGCAGCCTCCTCCCTGCGCGCGACTAACTATCGGGTGCCCTTCGGTCGACACCAAGCTGGCCTCGAGCCCGATCCCGGCGAGTATCTACACCGGCGGCGCGCCAACGTCGGCGATGCCATTCTGGGCGCTGATGCTGGGATGACGGACATAATGCTTCAACATTCAAGAAACTCGATGCGGTTGGCGCGGCTGCGCCAACGAGAGCTTTCTTGAGACTTCCATCCCAAGAATAACTCTTCACGACGAACGATTGTGTGCCGAAATCGTCCTACTTGTGAAATACCGCCTCCGCGAAACGGAGCTTTTTGAAATGCGGCCTGATCGGCATTGCAGTGTGCCAAAGTGTACCAATCAAAAGTCAAATGAGAGACCATCCACGGCCTGGATCGAGCCAAGCACGTCTTTTAGGTGCACGGTGTTCACGCGAACGGCACTTTACCTAGCAATGGCATACATTTATGCAATGTTTATTGCAAATCATTCCGATATTGAAACAAAAACAAAGGGACACTCCTGATCCGGCGCAAGATCGAATGTGCGCCATAGGTCATGCGGTGGACGCGCTCAGCGTTGACGAACTCGATGCCGAGAAGATCACAAACATCCTTGATTACCTCGAGACAAGCCAATCCAACTCGGCTGCCACGTGCAACTGCGTGCAGCCATCCGCAGCTTCTTCAAGCACTTTCTTCCTGTCGCTGAAGCCGATCCGCATTCGCCGGAGTCAATATTTGACGGATGCATTTTCATTCCCGGCCCTTTCCAAAGCCGGCGGGCTACACGACAACTGCGGATCCGCGCTCGCAACGCAACTGGGCAAGTCGTAGGTGGACGGTAGTCGATCGAGCGCTGTTCACTAGAACGAGTTTGCCCCGAGAGCCCGGCGCTGCCTATTCGATTAGCTCGGCAGCGGGGCTAGCCCGGACCAAATGGGTTAAGGGGCCGTCTGATCGAATCATTTCAATTCTTTCCGACATGCGACCGTTGCAACTCGCTGGCCCTTTGAATTTGACGCGCAACGTCGTGTCATCCACGTCAACATTGCAGGCGCCCTAGCGATGTAGCGATGTCTTGCAGCGATCAGCATACGAGCCGCTTAAGAGCGCAAGCTTTAGCGCAAGCTTGAACTTGGCCAGGTAACCGGATCGGAAAGGTAGAAAAATGACACAGGTCTTGCCTGTTCTTCCAGCCGTCGATGAGCATTATGTCGATCGACTTCTCTATCCGCAAGGGGCCGCTTTTATGGATGGGCAATATCTGCCGATGTCCGAGGCTAAGATCTCCGTGCTCGATTGGGGTTTCCTACACTCGGATGCCACGTACGACACGGTGCACGTCTGGAATGGCAGGTTCTTTCGGCTGGACTTGCATCTTGACCGCTTCTTCGGTGGCATCGAACGGCTGCGAATGAGGCTGCCCTATGACCGGGAGAAAATAGAGTCGATCCTGAGGAATTGCGTTGCTTTGTCGGGGCACAGATCGGCGTATGTGGAGATGATCTGCACGCGCGGTTCGTCGCCGACATTCAGCCGCGATCCCCGCCAGGCGGAGAACCGCTTTATTGCGTTTGCGGTCCCCTTTGGATCGGTTGCCAACAAGGAGCAGATGGAAAGAGGCTTGCATGTCGCGATCAGCGAGACCGTCCGCATCCCGCCTAAATCCGTCGATCCAGCGATCAAGAACTATCATTGGCTCGATCTCGTGAAGGGCCTGTTCGATGCCTACGACATGGGAGCGGAGACAGCGCTGATCTTAGATACGAACGGGCACATCGCGGAAGGGCCTGGCTTCAATGTGTTCCTTGTAAAGGATGGATCCTTGAGGACACCCGCTTTTGGGGTACTGCCTGGCATCACGCGCCGAACTGTATTCGATCTTTGCGCCGAGATTGGGCTGTCGGCCACGGCTGCTGATGTTAGTCGTGCTGAGATCAAAGAGGCTGACGAGGTGTTCATCACCTCGACTGCAGGCGGCATTATGCCCGTGACCCGCATCGACAACGCCGCGATCTGTAATGGGCAGGTCGGGCCGGTCACCCGCCGCCTCATCGATTTCTATTGGCGAAAGCATGATGATCCTGAGTGGTCGTCAGCTGTCATCTACCCTGATCAGAAATGAGCCACACAGCAACTTTGCCGAGCGGCTTCGCGGCGATCTCGATGAGCTGTCCACGCAAACTCCCGAAAAGTCGAGCAGGCGCGCTTCGGCGGGCGTCGCCCTGGATTTGGTCGGGCCAGCATTGGTACTGCTCAATCTCCTCGTACTTTGGATTGACTGGATAGATTTCGCCCATGAAGCCTCCTTTCTCAATCATGCGCAGCATGTCGTTGCCCGGCGTTCCCGCACGAGGGCTCGCACCAACAAAGGCAATGGAACGCGGAGCCAGAAGTGGCTCCAACCTGTGTGTCATTGGAAGATGACTCTATATTCTCGCTATATTCTCGCTTTGGTTATGCAACGACGTTAGGTGCGGCTTACGACGTTCCCGCTTCCTCAGTCGCGAGCTTCAGATAATTGTAGACAGCGGCGCGGCTGATCCCAAGTCGACCGGCAATTTCTCTCACTGTCCCGCGCATTTGGAACACGCCCAGATCGTGCAGACGGCGCACAAGTTTGATGCGGTCTTCACGGTCGAGAAGGTGCGCTGGACGATGGCAATCCTCAAGAAAGTGGTCGAGTATCTGCCCCAAGGGGAGAGAACCTGGCAAAAAGGTTTCCTGAATCTCTTTCGGATGCGGCTCTGTCCGGGTCAGTTCGGTAATCGCCCTTTGAGCCATAAGCAGGTCACCGGTAGAAAAGTTTACGGCGAGATAAGCAACCGTCTTCCCATCGACGATGATTGGCAGCAAGCTAACCCTCAACTGCCTACCGTCCGGAGCAACAGAGCTGTAGTTGAACAGCGGCTCTTGAAGATTGTGCAACTCAGCCTTGCCAATCGCAATGCGGGTCATGAGGTCGCCGACACCACGACGGGTAACATGTCCATTGCCTATAGCCATAATCCGGGGCGGCGAAGCGCGATTGTCGTGCAGCACTACCTCACAGTCTTTTGTTATGCTGCGTGCGATCTGAGGCACAAGCTGAGCCAGCGTATCCAGAACATCCTGCACGCGCTGTTCACTATGTCCGCTCGATTGATCCATAACTATATCCAACTTGTGCTTCGCCCCTGACCTCAATGCCACTAGCAGCGCCGAATGTGAATGGAGATCTGAGGTTTTCCATGTTGACAAAATGGCATGTGTAGACGATATGTCAACACGTCGCTGCTGCATCAGCGGATTGCGGGCGCGGGCATGCGGTTGAGGACGGCGCAGCCGATGGCGACTTCGGCCTGCTGAACCGGAGGCGACCGTGCCCGCAAACGTCGCCCGATGGTGGACTTGTATGACCCTATGGCGGTCTCAATCAGCGAGCCTTGGCCCTTGCGGCGACGGCATGATGAAGAAGTCTATCGAGCAGTGCGGTTGTGACAACGGGATCACCAAAAACTTCGCCCCATTCTGCGATGCCGCGATTGGAGGTGAGGATCATGACACCCTTCTCGTAACGAGCACTGACGAGATGGAAGAACAGATTACCGCCGCCGGGCACGACCGGCAGATAAGCCGATCTCGTCGACGACGAGCAGCGAAGCGCGGCATAGATAGCGGATACGCTCGCGCAACCGCCCCTCCCGTTCGGCCTTGGCGGGCGAGGCATTTCTGTCGGCATTATTCCCACAGGATCTTAGCACGACCGCATTGACCCCGCCGGACAGCCGGGCGTGAGGATCGCCTCGGCTCAAGCATAGTAGGAGAAATTTGATGTATTCTGAGACCGGATCTCAATGGAATGCGGCGGAATTGGAAGGTGCGGCCCATCGCCATCTGATCAGCCCCGCAGAAGAACTGGCGAAGCTAGGGACATCCGGCGGACGCCCTCTGTTCACGTCCGCCGATGGCATCCACGTCCGTGACAGCCACGGTCGCACCCTTATCGATGGACCCGGCGGCATGTGGTGCACCCAGGTTGGCTATGGTTCCAGACCAATCGCCGACGCCATCGCCGCTCAAGCACTTCGCATCTGCTACAATTCGCCTTGGTCTTCGGTCAGCGGCCCCGCGGCGCAACTTGCGCGGCGCATCTCCTCATTCGCCCCCGGCGATCTCGACCGCGTCTTCTTCACAACGGGCGGATCCTCGGCCGTGGATTCGGCGCTTCGCTTCGTACAGTTCTACAATAACGTGCTGGGCCGCTCCACCAAGAAGAAGATCATCTGCCGCATAGACGGCTATCACGGCAGTTCACACCTGACAGCCGCCTGTTCGGGAAGGGCAGGAAACAGGCCCAATTTCGACCTCGAGCTCGACAATGTGTCCTTCATTTCAGCCCCCAATATCTACCGGCATCCGCAAGGCAAGAGCGAGGCGGCATTCCTTGAATTCCTGGTCGCCGAATTCGAGGAGCGGATCGCAGCGCTGAAGCCGGAGAATGTCGGGGCCTTTCTTGCCGAGCCGATCTTGGCATCGGGTGGCGTCATCATACCGCCCAAAGGCTATCACCGCCGGTTCCTCGAGATCTGTCGCAAGCACGACATCCTGTACATCTCGGACGAGGTGGTCACCGGCTTCGGACGCTGCGGTCACTGGTTCGCGTCGGAGGAGGTCTTCGACATCGTGCCGGACATCATCACCTTCGCCAAGGGCGTTACCTCCGGCTATGTTCCTCTCGGCGGTTTCGTGATTTCCGAGAGCGTCCTGGGGAAGATCTCCGGCGAAAACGCGAAGGGCAGCTTCTACACGAACGGCTATACCTATAGCGGCCATCCTGTGAGCTGCGCGGCGGCGCTCGCCAATATAGGGGTGATCGAAGACCAGGGTCTCCTCGCCCATGTGCGCGAGATTGCCCCCTACTTGCAGGAACAGCTGGCCAAGCTGCGCGAACTGCCTCTGGTCGGCGATGTTCGTGGCATCGGGCTCCTGGGGTGCGTTGAATGCGCAACGGATCGCACATCGAAAGCCGCCACCGACTTTGACCGACAAGTGGCTCTCAGGATCGACCGCCAGTGCTACGAAAACGGCCTGATCGTCCGCCCGATCGGCAGCATGTGCGTGCTTTCACCCGCGCTTATCATCACGCGCCCGCAAATCGACGAGATGATTTCCATCCTGCGCGAAAGCATCGTGCGGGTGCAGGCGGAAATACGGGCAGAAGGCAAATTCTGATCGCGGCTAGCCAGCTGCCGGCGGCGAGACCAAAGCGGGCGTTTTGGAGAGACAAGCCGTGCCGATGACGTTGTCACCCCACGTCGGGGCTTGCTCCCTTGCGGGCAAGCAAGGCTCCCTTGCTGCAGCCGCTGCGGACAAAAGAAGCTCTTGCTGCGAAATCGCATCATGAGCACAAGCCATGGACGACGGTGGCCTGCCGCTCGAACACTATCAGCGCTATCACGAAGAAAAGGCCGAGGGTGATCTCACGCTAACCATGTCCGGCGGATCCTCGATGGTGGATGTTGATTCCAGTTGGGGCGGCGGCCAGATCAACGTTGCCGCCGACGAGATAGTCCCGCATCTGCAGGGCCGGTGCCGTTGACAAGAACATGCACTGTCCTTCCGGCGGAACTTGGCGATATGCCGTTTGTTGGCCGATTGCCATGTCCGCGCCCGACGGCTCGGGGTGGTATGATCGGGGACAGCGAGCACCAACCCCATCAGCTGCAGCACCGATTCCAGCCAGCCTTCTGTCTGGCGCAGCCGCAGACCAAACGCAAGGCCCAGCGTCAAGGTGGTCTCGATCGCCAGATCAGAATAGCCGTGCTGGCCGCCACGTGTCTTGCGTCTTAGCGCTTGCCACCTGGAAGCGCTCCTGACGACGGAGGCTGGCCGTCGAATCGTTGAGGAGGCCATCAAGCCAGTGCGGATCCATCTGCGGAACCGCGGCAAGCAGGGCCTTGGTGTAGGGATGTCTCGGCGAGGACAGCAGCTCATGTTTGGGGCCTTGCTGCACGATCCTGCCGCGTTGCATCACAACGACATTGTCGGCGATGGCTTTCACCGTCGCAATGTCATGGGTGATGAATATGTAGGTCTTGTCCAACTCTTTCTGGAGGTTGAGTATGAGCTTGAGGATTTGCTCCTGGACCAGTTGGTCGAGGCCGGATGTGATCTCATCGCAGATGAAGACCTCCGGATCAGCCGCGATCGCCCGTGCTATCGACACCCTCTGCTTCTGGCCGCCGGAGAGCTCGGACGGCAGGCTTGTGATATGGTGTTCCGAGAGCTCGACCATTTCGAGCAATTCGACGACGCGTCTGGCACAGGCCTGCCCTTTCAGCCCAGTGTGCAGGGTTACTGGTCGGCCGACGAGATCCATCACCGTATGCCGGGGATTGAGCGCCGCGTCCGCCGACTGATAGATCATCTGTATGCCCCGAAGCTGACCGGCAGCGCGCTGCTTCAGCGAAGAGGCAAGTGCAGCACCGTTCAGACTTATGGTGCCCGATGTCGCCGGCAGCAGACCTGCAACGACCCGGGCAAGCGTCGACTTTCCTGAACCGGACTCGCCGACGACAGCAAGCGTGCGTCCTCGTGGCAAATCCAGGCAGATGTCCTCCAGGACTTTGAAGTCTCCATAATGGGCATCGACATGGCTGACCTTCAAAATGGGTTGGGTCGGGGCCTCCTCCGGCTTCTCGAGATTCCGCACAGTCCACAGCGAGCGGGTATAGGCCTCCTGCGGATGATTCAGCATCCGCTCGGTCTCTGCCTCTTCAACCAGTTCCCCGTGTCGCAGCACCATTATCCGATGGGCCAGTTGGGCGACGACGGCCAGATCGTGGGTGATGTAGAGTGCGGCGGTATGGTGGTCGGTCACGATCCTGCGGACCGAGGCCAGCACTTCGACCTGCGTCGTCACGTCGAGCGCGGTCGTCGGCTCATCGAAGACGATGAGGTCGGGCTTGCAGATCATGGCCATCGCGGTCATGGCTCGTTGCAACTGACCGCCAGATACCTGATGGGGATACCGCTCGCCGATCTCATTCGGATTCGGAAGCTGCATTTCGGCGTAGAGCGCCTTCGCCTGCGCGATGGTCTCCTGACGGGTCAATCCACCCAACCTCATGGCACACTCGATCGTTTGATCGATAATGCGTGCGCAGGGGTTGAACGAAGTCGCGGCACTCTGGGCGACATAGGCGACGCGCGTGCCGCGGATTTTCCGCCGGGCTCCCTCGCTTTCCCGCAGCAGATCGATGCCGTTGAAGCTGACACTGCCCTTCGCGATACGGCAGCCCGGCCGGTTGAAGCCAAGAGCCGCGAGCCCGAGTGTCGATTTGCCGGCACCCGATTCCCCGATGAGGCCCAGCACTTCGCCGCGCCGCAGGGACAGGCTTATCCCCTTGACGATCGGCTGCCAGACGCCGGAATTATCGACTTCCACCACCAGGTCACGAATGTCGAGCAGGACTTCGCCTGTGTGGCGCGCGGCGGTGTCGTGAGGCTTATTGATCATCGCGCAACCCGCTAGCGACATCGAGGAACCAGTCGATGACGAAGTTGATGCAGACGGTCAGGAGCGCGATTGCGATGGCAGGCAGCAGCGGCGTGATGTTGCCGTAGCTGATGAATGTCGCGCTTTCGCGCACCATGGTGCCCCAGTCCGCAGAAGGCGGCTGGATGCCAAGGCCAAGGAAGGACAGCGCCGAAATCGTCAGAAACACGAAACAGAAACGCAGGCCAAACTCGGCTAGCAATGTCGGCAAAATGTTCGGCAGGATTTCCCTTGCGATGATCCAGGGTGGCTTTTCCCCGCGCAGATGGGCGGCCTCGATGAACTCCATGACCGCGATGTTGCGTGCCAGCGATCGCGACAACCGAAAAATCTGGGTCGCGCTGAGGACCGCGATGATCAGCACGATGCTGGGGATGGAAGAGCCGAAGAGAGCCAGCAGAATGAGCGCAAAGATGAGCTGCGGGATCGCCATCAGCGTATCGGCCAAAGTGGAGAGCAGGTAGTCGAGCCATGGATGCGAAATGGCCGACAGAATTCCAAGCGAGCCGCCGATGAAGATGGCGATTGTCGTGGTGATGAAGGCGATGCCCACGGAGTTGCGGGCGCCGTAGATCAACCGGCTGAATACGTCCCGGCCAAGCTGATCCGTACCGAACAGGTGAACGAGGCTCCATGGCGCAAACGGCTCGGTCGAGACGACGTCCGCCTCGCCAAAAGGCGCAAGCACAGCGGCGAAGATGGCCATCACGGCATAGAGGATCACCACGGCGAGACCGATCCTTGCTGGCCACGATGTCCGGTTCAGGTTCTTGCGAAGCATGGAAAGGCGCGATCTGCGGTATTTGATCGGCCGCAGCGGCGCGTGGGCGTGGTCGATATGCATCTTGCGCCTCATCGTGGGTGCGCCAGGCGCGGGTTGGTGGCAATGGCAATTACGTCTGCAAGCAGGTTGAGCAGGATGTAGGCCGTGGCGAAGATCAAGGCGCAGCCCTGAACGACCGGAATGTCGCGCGACCGCACCGCGTCGACCATGGCCTGGCCGATACCCGGATATACGAACACGACCTCGACGACGACCACGCCAACGATGAGATAGGCCAGATTGAACGCGATCACCGCGGATATCGGCGCCCAGGCATTGGGAAGCGCGTGCCTCAAGACGATGATCCAGGGCGCCGTCCCCTTGAGCTTTGCCATCTCTATGTAAGGGCTGGAAAGAAGATTGATGATTGCGGCGCGGGTCATGCGCATCATGTGGGCAATGATGCCGAAGCAGATCGTGGCCACCGGCAAAGCCAGACGCTCGGCAATCTCGACCACGTCCATGCCGGGAGTAATGCGGGCCAGCGAGTAGAAAATGGGCAGTTTGACAGCCAACAGAAGCATCAGCACGTAGGCTACGAAAAACTCCGGGAAGGAGATGCCCACAAGGGTCAAGGCGTTCAGCGACCTGTCCAGCCAACTGTTGCGCCGGATCGCGGCAATGATGCCAAAGAGAAGCGCCATGGGAACGGAAATCAGGGCAGCGATAGCTGCCAGGAACAGCGTGTTCTTCAGGCGCGGGCCAATGATGCTGTTGACCGTGCGCGGCGTTCCGGGCCCCGACGAGAAGGAGACACCGAGATCGCCCTTCACGGCGCCGCCGATCCAGGAGACGTAACGTTCGGTCACCGGCCGGTCCAGGCCGAGCGATCGCTGGAAATTGGCCACGGTCTCGGGCGTTGCGGAACGTCCGAGGGCGACCT
Organism: Mesorhizobium sp. SOD10; assembly: GCA_000824805.1. Taxonomy (GTDB): domain Bacteria; phylum Pseudomonadota; class Alphaproteobacteria; order Rhizobiales; family Rhizobiaceae; genus Mesorhizobium. The sequence goes on along the minus strand of CCNA01000036.1, from coordinate 33,499 downwards.
TGGCGAAATCGCCCGGCAGGACGGCAATTGCCGCAAAGATTATGAGAGATACGATGAAAAGGGTGACAAAGCCTGATCCCATTCTCGCAATGACTGTTCTTGCAAGAGGCGTAATGGCTGGCGAGTGCAACAGATCACCTCCCGATGGGGCGCCGGCAGCATTGGTCGATCTGCCGGCTAGGATTGGTTACGGGCGCGTTCGGGCTAAGCAAGCCACCAACGTTCGGCCATCCGGAAATTGTCGCACTGCAACATATTGCCGATGGGGCCGTGCGCGATCTTCTTCGACATGGCATCGATGAACAGCGCGTAGGCAAGCACAAGTGCGCCGCCGTCGTCATGAAGGATCTGCTGCATTTCGCCATAGATTTCCTGGCGCGTGGCTTTGTCGGACTCAGCCCGGCCTTTCACCAGCAACTCGTCGAAGCGCTTGTTTTTCCACGCGGTGTCATTCCATGGCGCACCGCTGGCATAGGCAGTTGTGAACAGTGAATCACACGTTGGCTTGCCTAGCCAGTCGACACCCACAAACGGCTTGTGCTGCCAAACATTGTCCCAGTAGCCATCGTCGGCTTCCCGCACGACGTTGATCTCAATGCCGGCCTTGGCGGCATGGTCCTTGAACAGAAGCGCCGCATCGATGGCATTGGGAAATGCCGTCTCGGCGACGGAAAGATCGACTGTGAGCGTGGTCAGGCCCGCCTTGGTGAGATGTTCCTTGGCCTTCTCGATATTGTAGCTGTGAACAGGCAACGGATTGACGGCGAACGCGATCTGCGGGGCGACGGGGTCGTCATTCGCCGTCTTCGCATTGCCAAGGAATGCCTTGTTGATGATGTCGTCGCGATCGATCGCATATTTCAGCGCCATGCGAACGTGGGGATTGTCGAACGGAGCCACCGTTGTGTTCATGCTGAAGCTGAAATGGCGCAACCCGCTGACTTTCGATATCTCGATGTCCGGATTTTGCGCCAGCATTTTCAGCGTCTTGATATCAGCATCGACCATGTAGTCGATTTCACCGGTCAGCAGCGCGTTTGTGCGTGCGGCGACATCGATGATGTTGACGAATTCGACCTTGTCGAAATAGGGCTGGCCAGGCTTGTGATAGTCGGGATTGCGCTTCATCCGCACGCCGACGCCGGGCTGGTTATCCTCGATCGAGTAAGGCCCGGTGGCGATGCCCCTTGTCCAGTCAATTCCCCCACCGGCCTTTGCCGGCATCACCACAAGGTGACAGTCGGCAGCGAGGTAAGGGAAATCGACATTGCCTCCGCTCAGCGTGAAGATCACGTTTCTGTCGCCATCGGCTTTGATATCCACGATGGACTCGACGACGGCCTTCGCGGCGGAACTCGACGCAGGACCCATATGATGGCGATAGGATTCGATGACGTCATTGACGGTGACTGCCGCGCCGTCGTGGAATTTGAGACCGGGCCGCAGCGTAAAGGTCCAGACCTTGAGGTCGGCAGAGGACGAAAAGCTCTCCGCCAGGTCCGGAACTGCGGCACCCGTCGCGTCGAGTTCCGTCAGCGCGTTGCAAAGCGTGCCGCCGAAAATCACCTGCTGATATGAACTCTGCCATGTCGCCGGATCGAAGGAATCCGCCGGCGTGCCATCGTTGATCGCGAACCGGACCGATCCGCCTTGACGCGGTGCGGATTGGGCGGCGCGCACATCCAACGGGGACAGCGAAGCGCCAAGCGCAAGCAAGCCCGCCCAACCGATGAACTGGCGACGTGTCGAAGTGGCGAACCCCTTGGGCGCATCGCCGGACTGAGAACCTTGTTCGTTCGTCATATACTTTCCCCTTTTTTTATGGGCCAGTCGGGGGCCATGCAGCCTTGCCGGCAAATGGGGAATGCTGCCCTCCCCATGGAATGCAAGCCACAATCGTGACTGCCAATTTGCCGGAGTCAGGCGGCTGGAATTGCAGCGGCCACGGCGTTCAGACACTTTGCATTCCCGAGAGTGGCATCCTGGTTCTCTTGCAGGAAATAGATCACAGGAACGAGATCCGTTGAATACGGATTACTCTCATGGGGATATGACTGAGAGTTATGAGCTTGCGAAAAAACTGCCGTCGACCAGGCGCTCTTCACGTTCGAAGCCGCGGCCAGAACACTGAGTTTTCTGAGGCCGGAAGGCTCCTGGATGTGATGCAGCAGGCGGCCAGCAAGAACATTGCGGCGCTCGAGGCTTCCACCGGTACGAGATTATTTATCCGCGAGAAGTCGAAACTCCGCCTGAACGCGGAGGGTGAATCCCTACATCGCGCGGTGCAGCTATCGGTCCTGACGCTTGAGACTGCGATTGATCAGATCTCTCGGAGGTCAAGAAAAGGGAATGAGATGACATTATCGATGTCCACGGCGTTTGCCGCGCACTGGCTGATTCCTCAGATGGAGGACGTCCGCCGTGCGTTCCTGATGCGACCTTGGATTTGCAATTTACTGGCGGTTAAGCCGTCGGCCCGATTGGATACTGTGATCTGGGCTTGCGACTCGGGCATAGCCCCGACCACGGCTAATAGTCAGTCGATCCAGCCGGTATAGATCCCAAGCCCCCGCTTCCTAATCTGGCCGCCGATCACCACACGTTGGACTTCAGATGTGCCTTCCCAGATTCGGTCAACGCGAACATCGCGATAGAGTCGCTCGACCGGGTTCTCTCGCATGTAGCCACGGCCGCCCAGGATCTGCAGCGCCTTGTCAATAACACGGCCCGCCATTTCGGAAGCTTGCAACTTCACCGCGCTGGCATGGGCGTGCGCAAGCTTCCGGTCTGGCCGTTGCGAGGCCTGCCATGCGATGCGGTAGAGGAGCGATTTCGCGGCCATGATCTCGACTAACATGTCCGCGAGCATGAACTCAATTCCCTGAAACTCGCGAATGGGCTTACCGAACTGGACGCGTTCCGCTGCGTAGTTATTCGCAATCTCGGTGGCCCGTGTTGCCGCTCCGACGCAATGGGCCGCAATCTTGAGGCGGGTCTCGACAAACCAGTCCTTCGTCAGATCCAGTCCACCGCCAACGGTACCCAGGATATCCTCCTCTCCGAGCTCCACCTTCTCAAAGATGTACTCGGGGTGCTCGGACATGAAGTTATGCATAAACTTTGGTACGCGCTTAACACGGATACCCGGCCGATCCTTGTCGACAAGAAACACCGTAGGCTTTTCTGGATCGCCATCGACAAGGGCGTGCACCATAATGAAGTCGGCGATGTCCCCGTGTGTGACGAACCATTTTTCTCCAGAAAGGTAGTACCGGCTGCCAAGCCGCACAGCGGTGGTTTTCACCTGGCGTGGATCCGATCCCGCGTCTGCTTCTGAAATCGCAAAGCAATAGGTGCGCTCGCCACGGCAACTCGGTTCTAAGTACCGGCGGAGCTGCTCGGTGGTGCCTTCTTTGAGCGGAATTGCGGGTTGCCATGCCACGCCCCCGATGCCGCCAGTCGCCATCCCAAACTGCTCGTTGACCAGGGTCTGTTCGAAGAGCGATAGGCCCTGGCCACCATGTTCGCGCGAATGGTTGATGGCATTGAATCCCGCCGCGAGCCTTCCTGAGTCGCGCCAGGATATCGCCGGGCAGCGATCCGTGCTCCTCGATTGCCATTTCATTGGGAAAGAGCTGGCTCCGGGCGAACGAAGCGGCTCTTTCCTGCAGGTCGCGCTCGCGTGGTGACAGTGTCAGGTCCATTGATCTTGTTCCTTGTTTGGACGGCCGCGCGCAAGATGCTTGCCACCATCGATGAAGAGCATCGTGCCTGTAATGTAGTCGCCAGCTGGTGACGCAAGGTAGGCTACCGCCGCTGCGACCTCATCGGGCTCACCCATGCGTCGGATTGGCAAGACGTCGATCCCAGCCTCGATATGCGAATGTCATACTGCGCAAGGGCGCTGGTGCGGATCATCCCAGGTGCAACCGCGTTCACGGTAATATGCGGGGCCCATTCGGCGGCGAGCGTTTCCGTCAGGCTGATAACCCCTGCCCTCGCCGCGGCGCTGTGAGCGTAGCCAGGCAGGCCGCCAGCGATTGAGAGCACGATATTGATGATGTGACCACGTCCCCCCGAGACTATACGTCGTGCCGCGAACGCTTGCGACATGTGCCAGGTCCCCGTTAGATTAAGGTCGACGACGGCACGGAAGCCGTTGGCTGAGATGCGCAGGGCGTCCGCTTCGAACTGGCCGCCGGCATTATTGACGAGGATGTCAGGAACGCGGCCCTGAGAAGAGAAGTTTTCGAAGGCCGCCGCCACTTGCCGCTCGTCCCGGATGTCGAGACTCTGGACGTTCACATTGACATTTCTTGATTTGAGACGCTGGGCAGCCGTCGCAAGCCGCTCGGCATTTCGGGAGGCTATTATCACGCTTGCACCAAGAACGCCGAGCTGCTCGGCGATGGCAAAGCCGATGCCACTGCCGCCCCCAGTGATCAGCGCAATCCTGCCGTCGAACAGATGTGGTGCAAAGACCTGACCAATCATTTATGTGCTCGGCAAAGCTCAGCAAGATAGAAAACGGCTGTGCAGGTGCACACGCGTTCAGGGAACCAAAGAAAGGAACTGAACTCATGCTTCATGTGTGCCTCAGTCAGCGAGTGTCACGCCGCCGCCCGATGCGAGTAAGCACTCGCGCCTGCCAGCAGCCGCTTCCAACCAGCCGGCCTCCAGTTGTGGCACGGAGTCCACGAGGATTTTCGTGTAAGGATGCTCCGGCCGGTTCAGGACTTTGTCCGTAGGCCCGCGCTCGACAATTTCACCTCGGTACATGACAGCGATCTCGTCGGCGAAACTCGCGGCCGTGGAAATGTCGTGCGTAATGAATATAAATGCCAATCCGCGCTCAGCCCTCAGGCGACGAAGGAGATCGATGATCGATGCGGCGACCACAGTATCGAGTGCCGACGTGATCTCGTCGCAAAGGATGAGTTCAGGCTGTGCAGCTAGAGCCCGCGCAAGGTTGATACGTTGCTTCTGGCCTCCGGATAGCTCACTAGGCTTTCGCCGAGCGAATTCGGCCGGCAGTTGAACCATTTCCAGAATATCCCTGACCAGCGCACCGCGCTCCCGGCGGCGGTTGCCGCCAAACAACGCCAGTGAGCGGCCAAGGATCTGCTCAACCGTATGAGCGGGATTGAGAGCGACATCTGGCGACTGGAACACGATCTGAATACGCCGCAACTGGTCTTTTGAACGTTGCTCGACGGTTTTCGGCAACCGCGTTCCAGCAAGGTGAATCTCTCCCGACGCCGACGGAAGCAATCCGGCGATAACCCGGGCTAGCGAGCTTTTGCCCGAGCCCGACTCGCCAATGATGGCGACGACTGAAGACCGGTGCACCTCGAGGTCGACCGACCTCACTGCTACTACCCGGGGACCACGGGTCGGATTCTGTCCATAACCCGCAGTAATGTTCGAAGCAGTTAGGAGTGGCGATCCGACGGTCGCCGTCGGGGCGGCAACCGCCCCTGGTGCCCATTGCTTGTACGCTGAAAGCAGAGTGCGCGTGTACGACGCCTTTGGCGCGTTGATGATCGCTTGGGAAGGACCCTCTTCTTGAGTGACACCCTTGTGTAAGACCACTACGCGATCAGCGATCTGGGAGACGACGGCGAGGTCGTGGCTGATATAAAGGGCCGCAGCCCCTTGCTGCCGGATTGCACGCTTAAACGCCTCAAGGACCCCGATTTGGGTGGTTACATCTAGGGCGGTCGTGGGTTCATCCAAGACTAGAAGCTGCGGCCCACAACACATTGCCATCGCAGCCATGAGTCGTTGCAACTGGCCACCCGACACTTGGTGCGGGTATCGAGTTTCGATATTAGCCGGGTCTGGCAATGACAGATCGTGATAGAGCTCAAGCGCCCGGGCACGAGCCTCGTCAGCCGGCACAATGCCGTGCACGAGCGCTGGCTCGATGACCTGCTCTCCGATCATGAGCGAGGGGTTGAAACTTGCCGCCGCACTCTGTGCCACGTATGCGACTCGCCTTCCACGCATGGAGCGGAGGGCCGCGGGGCCCATTGAGAGAAGGTCGGCGCCATCAAGCAGCACACGTCCCGAGGCGACCTGCAATCCGGGCCGAATGTGACCCAGCGCTGTGAGGCCAAGAGTGGTCTTGCCGGAGCCTGACTCCCCTATGATGGCGAGCACTTCTCCCGGTGCGATCGCAAGGCTAACGCCTCGCACGACTGGCTTCCTTGTCGCGACGCTCTCGATTGTAAGGTTCTGGATGTCAAGCAATCGACGGTTCATTCGCGGGCTCCGCCGTATATTCGCCCGGTTCGCCTGGATAATTCATCCACAAGAAGGTTCAATGCCACGGTAATGCTGGCGATCGCCGCAGCTGGGATGATTGGCGCCAGGGAGCCAGACCCCAATCCCTCCATGTTCTCTCGCACCATACTTCCCCAGTCGGCGGTCGGCGGCTGCACGCCTAATCCAAGAAAACCAAGGCTGCTCATGAAGAGAATTATGAAGGAAAGTCGGAGCGCGAAATCGGTGAGCAGCGGCAGTGTGGTGTTCGGCAGAATTTCCCGGGAGAGAACCCACCAGGTGCCCTCACCCCGCGCCCGCGCGGCCTCGATGAACTCTTTTTCTCTCAAGTCCATGGCAAGGGCCCTTGCTATACGATACACGGCCGAGGCGTAGACGAATCCACTGGTCGCGATGAGCACCGGGATGGATGAGCCGAGCGCCGCGATTACGACCAGACCCATCATGATATGGGGGAAAGAAAGGAGCGCGTCGTTCAGCCTGCTCATCACTGAGTCGACGATGCCGCCGCGGATAGCCGCGAAGAAGCCGAGACAAATACCAAGACACTCTGCGATCAGCGTCGCGATCAATCCCGTAGCGAGCGTTGTCCGGGCGCCGTAGATTAGGCGGGAGAAAACGTCCCTTCCGATATAGTCCGTGCCCAGCAGGTATTCGACCGTCGGTCGCGTGAAATTGACGTCCGAGACGATGTCAGCCTCGTTGTGTGGCGCAAGGAACGGCCCGAATAAGGCCACAAGAACCCAAAGCAGGAGGATCGCCACGGCAAACACACCGGTGGCGCTCAGAGTTCGGCGTTTTGCATTTCGCCGGTTGGCGGCAGCCGAACTGGGTTTGACTGCGGTCATTTCTTCACTCCTGGTGTCGGAGCCTAGGGTTACCGATGATTGCAGCAATATCGGCCAGCAGCATGAGAGCGATATAGACGGCACAGAAGATAAGGACACAGGCCTGGATCACGGGGAAATCGCGGGAAGAGACAGCGTCGACAAGGAGCCGTGCTAAGCCTGGATACACGAATACCGTCTCAACGACCACGATACCGCTCACGAGATATGCAAGATTGAGGGCTACGACATTGGCGATCGGGCCGACGGCGTTTCGTAGCGCGTGGACAAGGATGATGCGCCGGTAAGACACGCCTTTCAGCACGGCCATCTCGACGTAGGGCAACGAAAGGACGTTCACCACGGTCGCACGGATCATGCGCGCCATCTGGGAAATGATGACGGCAGCGAGGGTCGCCACTGGCATGGCCAGCGAAGTTACCATTTGCCCGAACGACCGGAATTCGGTGACGTAGGCAATTGCCGGCAGCCAGCGAAGGTTGACCGCGAAGATCAGCACCAGGAGCGTTCCAAGAAAAAACTCCGGCAGTGCGGACACACACAATGCAGCGATCGAGCTGATCCGATCGAATACGCCGGCCGGTCGGGTCGCGGCCCCAAGGCCGATGACGAAGGCAATCGGAACTGCTACCGCCGCTGATAGACCCGCCAAGATCAGCGTGTGTCCAAGCCGATCCATGACAAGGGTTCTCACCGGCACCTGACTGGCGAGTGAAACGCCAAAGTCAAGGTGGATGACGCCGGCCAGCCAGCTGACGTAACGAAGCGCTGCCGGCCGGTCGAGTCCGAGTTGGACGCGCAGTTCCTGGAGGCTTTCTGGGGTGGCATGCTGCCCGAGTACAGCCTGCGCTACATCGCCAGGCAGTAATTCCGTTCCCGCAAAAACCAGAAACGAAACCAACAGCAAGGTCAGCAGCCCCTGCAGCGCGCGGCGACCAATCAAGTTGAGCATCAGCAAAGTCCCAAATGGGGCGGTGAGCGCCCCCACCGCCCGCGATTCAGTGAAAGCTCAGCTCTCGAGCCAGACGCTGTCCGCGAAGTTAAAGCCACCAAGATTGCCCGTTGGGACGGGGGTTAACCCTTTCACCTTGCTCGAATGAGCGTCTATGTAATTGACGAAGGCGGGGATCGCGTTTCCGCCTTGCTCGTAGATGATTGACTGAATGTCCCAGAATGTTTGTTTGCGCTTACCCGGATCGATGGTGCCGCGTGCCGCGTCAATGAGCTTGTCGAGGTGGGGATCCTTGAACTGGGTGTCGTTCCACTTGGCATCCGACTTCCAGACCAGCGTCGCCATAAGGCTTTCCGTTGGTCGCGGGTTCCACACCACGGCATGGAAAGGTCGCTTTATCCAGATGTTCGACCAGTAACCGTCGGATGGCTCGCGCTTGAGGTTGATCGTAAGTCCGGCGAGGGCTGCTTGACGCTGCAGCAGCAGCCCCATCTCAATGCTGTTCTGAACGGCGTCCGTGACATGGAGTTCAATACTGGTGTTATCCATTCCTGCCTTCTTCAGGTGGAATTTTGCCTTGTCGAGGTCGACCCCGCGCTGCGGCAAGGAGCTATTATAGACTGGGCTCTTCGGCATGACGAAGTGATCATTGGCGACGACTCCGTAGCCATTGAGGACCTGCTGCACGATGCGCTCGCGGTCGAGCATATTCTTAACCGCAAGACGGAAATCGAGATTGTTGGTTGGCTCCCGATCACACATCATGGCGAATTGCACGAAGCGCGGGCAAGGCGTGGAGAACACTTCGACGTTTGACGCTCTTTTGGCCTCTTCAATCGCGTTCGGGCGCAAGTCCGACATCATGTCAATATCGCCGGCGATGAGGGCATTCAGCCGCGCTACCGGATCTGCGATCCCGAAATACTCAATCTCGTCGAGGTAAGGTTTCCCCGGCTTGAAATAGTTGTCATTGCGGGTGGCCACGGTCCGGACACCCGGGGTGAACTCTTTCAGCCGGAAAGGGCCGGTCCCGATGGCCGTCGAAAAGTCGGTCGTTCCTTTCTTGACGATCATAAAGCCGAACGTCCCAAGCAGCACAGGAATGTCAGCGTTCGGGCTCTTGAGCTTGACGCGAACACCGTCCGTTCCGTCCGCAGCCACCTCGACGAGATCATCCACCAGCCCCTTGGAGGCCGAGGCAACCTTAGGGTCCTTGTGACGCATGATCGAATAGATGACATCGTTGGCGTCGAGTGCCTTGCCGTCATGGAAGGTGACGCCCTTGCGAAGTTTGAAGACCCACTCCGTGACGTCTTGATTTGCCTCGAACGCCTCCGCAAGTTCGGGTTGGGCCTGCCCATTGCCGTCGATGCGGGTAAGAGCGTTATAGAGCATATGCCCCCGGGCATAGTCCGTGCTTTGTGCGAATTTCGCGGGATCAAGCGTGTCCTGCGCGCTTTGCACATGACCGGCGACGCGTAACCGCCCACCGCGCTTAGGTTGCGCCGTGGCGAGGTTCAATGACGATGCCCCTGCCGCGAGCGCGGTTCCGGTGGCGATCAGCGATTTCGTGAATTGGCGACGGTCCAGCATATCTTCCCCACTGGTCGGTACGATTTCCCACGATATTCATCGCTCATTATAAGTGGCGACGTTGATTGACATTTTGTCCAGTGATGCCATTTTGTCAACAGCAAAACAGGTGAGGGCAGCTACTAAGGCTGCCGCCCGCGGCCAGGGGAAAGCGAGCTATGTCAACTTCCGATGATCCGCCGCTAGTGCACTCCTTCCGGTTCAAGCTATTTGTCGCTGCGCAACTGGCTTGTGGAAGGCAGAGAGGCCTGAGCGTGCGGCCCCCACTCGCATATCTATATTACGGTCTATACGAGGCTTCGACCGATGACGTGGCCTAGCAAGTCAGCCACGAGCGCATTGGGGATCGACCGCCGCCCTACACCGAAAGTCCGATGCTGGACAGCATCAAGCCGACGCACGGCGAGAAAGTTCAGCCGGAACAAAATCCAAGGTTCAAGGGATGTGACAGTTCCGCCAGTTCATAGTTCCACTCCATTTCCGCCTTCTCTCGCGCGTTCTGGGAAACGCTGCAAATGTGGACAGCAGGCATGACTACGCAGCAACCATATCAATCTAGTTCATTCGAGGTCAGGAACGTCAGCAAGGATCTCGTCCATGAGCCATTCATCGTCGTGTTCTATCTGGTACCAGACTTTACCATGCTGGCTTTCTCCTCGGCGGTAGAGGTATTGCGCCTGGCCAATCGGGTGTTGGGTTATGAGGCGTATCGTTGGCGGGTCGCATCAGAGTCCGGTGGCGCGGTTCAAGCCATTTGCGGGCTTTCCGCTGTCACCAATAGTTCCATTTCAAGTGAACGCCGTCGCTTATTCGAGGAATGTCGCCCGAGCATGGTCGTTATCTGCGCGGATCAGGATGTGGAGAGCTACTCGAACAAATCTTTGGAAGCTTGGCTTCGTGAATGCAGGCATTGTGGGGTGGCCGTGAGCGGCATTGGGACCGCCTCCTACATATTGGCTAAGGCCGGGTTGCTGAACGATAAGTACTGCACGATTCATTGGGAGAAACTTCCCGGGTTCAGCGAGCGATATCTGGAAGTCCCCGTGAATGCAGTCATATTTCAAGTAGACGGCAATGTTTGGACATGTGCCGGGGGTTCGGCTTCGCTGGATATGATGTTGCATCTGGTTCAACAGCATTTCGGCGACGAGACCGTAGCAGGCATATGCGAGCAGGCCATCGTCGAGCGCGTAAGGGCGCCCAATGAGCGTCAGAGGCTGCCGCTTTCGCAAAAGCACGGCGTTTTGAATCAGATAATGATCAAGATCATCGAGCAGATGGAACACCACTTGGTGGAACCACTGTCGATCGAAAAGCTTGCAAGAAGCGTAAAGCGCTCCCGCCGCCAGGTTGAACGCCTATTCCGTAGTGAATTAGGTCGCTCGCCTCTTTCTTACTATCGAGAGCTGCGGCTAGAACGTGCTCGGATGCTGCTTACACAGTCTGCCGTGCCGATTGTCGATATCGCCGTAGCCTGTGGATTTATCTCGGCGTCGCACTTCTCCAAATCCTTCCGTGAAATATATGGGATGGCACCACAGGAAGTTCGTAGGGGGCGGCGGATACCGAAGCAGCTTTTTTTAGACATTACGATGAATGATCTTGACGAGGTGGCGTAAGTCTCAACGATTCTTGTAATAATGGTCAGACGTGTTTCCACGAGGATACTGGCGGCCTTTGTCACGTGTTTGAAATGTGGCCGCGTGAGGACAACACCGCGCTTTCAGGCAGGCTGTGCATTCTCGGCTTCCCACGCGGCCATGGCTTGGCGTCGGCGGGTTCGAATTTGTGCTGCGGAGCGGTTGGTCTGGGATGGGACGAAGAGGTTTCGGACGGCGGAGAAGATAGACACGAAATGTTGCAATGAGCCGACCAACCGCAACCCCTGTCGCGTTCGCTCCCGTTTTCGGAACGGCAGGTGAGAATTCTCCGCCCGGTTGTTCAAGCCTTTAAGCAAGCGGTGTTCCACGTTCGCCATGAGCTGGCGTTTGGCCGCCCTTAGGGGCGCAATTTGTCGTTAAATCATACGCTTGGCGGAAGACCTGCTTCTCTGAATTCGCGTCAGCAGGGCTGTTGCGACGCGTCTGGACAATCTCGTCGAGCACATATCCGTCATGATCAACCGTAAGACCGTATGTCCGCTTCTGCCGGTGAGGTGGCTCGCCCTACACTGCGCGTCCGAGGGTTGCTTCTCTATTCGGCGTGTTGAAGTCAAGCGCTTCTCGAGCTTTCCGCTTCGCCGGCATCTGAGGTCTTTCGCGGGGTCTTGCTTCTCTGCGGGATCGGCGCTCGGCCGTCGCCTTGATGGGATCAGAAGAATGAGGCGGAACAATCTCGGACGCGTCCTGATCGTTGTGATGCGACCGGTACTGCAACCCTCGCGAACTCACCTCATTCATCGTCCCGCGAAGGACGCTCTTTCCACCGGCAGGTGGAACCTTATGGGGAGTGATCCTTGTCACGCTCGCTCTGCGATCATGTTTCATCTCCGTGTTCGACCGTCCCGACCTGGTTTCGGCTCGGCCGGCGCGCGCAGGGGCCGGTCAAGGGTGGCCGAAGGTCAGCGCGCCGCGACTTGCCCTTGACGGGCCCCTGCGCGCGCCGGCAGGCTGCTTGGTCGGGCGCACGATCAGGCGGCCTTCGGCATGATGTCTTGTCGTGTCCAACGAAACTCTGTGCCGTCGCGCCACATGCGATGCATGATCACCGCCAGCCGGCGAGCTAATGCGACAATGGCCTTCTGTCGGCCGCGCCGCCTGGCAACATTCATCGCCCACGCCCTCAGCCACGACCATTTCGTCACGCGCGTTAACAGTGTCTGCGCGGCTTCGTAAAGCAGCGTTCGCATCATGCCGTCGCCGCAGCGGGATATCCGGCCGATGCGGCAGCTTTCGCCCGACTCATGGAGCATCGGCGTCAGCCCCAAGATCGGTCCGACCGCCTTGGAGTTGCGGAAGCGGGCCGGAATGTCGATGGTCGCCGTATAGGCCAGCGCCACCACCGGACCGACGCCCGGTATCGTCGTCAGCCGCCTGCAGACCGCATCATGGCGGACGATGGCCAGAAGTTTGCGGTGGAGCGCGGCAAACGTCTCGCGCAGCTTGCTGCGCGCCTCGAGCAGCGGTTCGATGATTTCGGCCAGATCGGGCATGCCTTCGGTGAGCTCGCGGATGCGGTGCTCGAACTTGACGGCGCCGACCATCCCAACCTTGAGACCGAAGTTGCGCAACAGCCCGCGGATGTCGTTTTCGATGGCGATCGCCTTATCCTGCAAGAGTTTGCGCGCCATCAGCAGGGCCCGGCGCTTCTGGCTTGTCAGCGTCTTGACATGGACCGGGCGAAACAGGTTGACCCGCATCATCTGGGCAATGCCACGGGCGTCAATGCGGTCGGATTTGTTCGGCTGCGCCTCCAGGAAGGCCTTGGTGTGGCGGGTTTCGATGCACACCACCGGCAGGCCGGTTTCGGCCAGGCCGCTGAACAGCCATTGCGACAATGGCCCGGCTTCAAGCCCGATCCGCTCAAAGGTCCAGGCAGGATCCGAGAGCACCCGCACAAGATCCTCGGGATGGCTCTCCACCTTCATCTCTCGGCAGATCTTGCCGGTTTCGTCGACGATGCAAATCGCGGTCTCTTTTACCGCGACGTCCAATCCGGCATAGTGTTTCATGCTGCGCTTCTCCCTGTGATGTTTGTGGCTGCGGATATGCAGACCACGTTTACCATCAGCTCGAAGCGCAGCACCTTCAACCTATCCACTATGCATTGTCGCCCGAAGATAAGGCTCAAGCCGAATACCCCATCTCGGGCGGGCCGAGCCGATCCTCACCACAGGAGGACTTGCCGTGGCGGATTATAGAGAAGCATTTGTCGGAATCGATGTTGCGAAGCTGAAGAACGCTATTGCGACTGCGGAGGCGGGCCGGGAGGGAGAGGGCCACCAGCATGCGGCAAGCAAGCGCCGAAGCGCTGATCGGTCGCCCGAGTCGGGGCTCCAGTGTTTGAAACGGTGCTCGAGAAACCGATCAACGTGAACTTCGCTTAAATCCTGAGGATCATGTCCATTGCCAACATGCCAGTCCATCAGGTCTCGAAACAGGCTGAGCGATCGCCAGGTGCATTGCCGACCCAAGCCTTCGTCCGACAATCGGGCTGCGTAAACCCGTGAAAACTCGCCATAGGGGCCGTGAATCAGCTTCCGATAAAGCGTGCTGCGTTGCAGATAGTCACTTGCGTTCATGTGTCCTCTCCTTCGCGCCAATCGCGACGGAGAGACCCTAATCTATGCCGAACCTGCAGCGGCTAAGTCATGAAAAACGTTGGCGGAAACGCGCCCGTTCGGCATAGTTCGGCGGTCGGCATAAACCTGCAAGCTGAATGACGTCGAGGCGCTCGGCTACCTGGCCGACGTGCTCGCCAGGATCGTCAACGGCCACCCAAACAGCCAGATCGACGAGCTTCTGCCCTGGGCCTTCATCGCCGCTCCCGAGCTTAAGGCCGTGGCCTGAGAACACCGCTTACGATCAACCGCTCTCCACAAACAGAACTTCTTACCGTTGATACGCACCACATCGAGGCGCCAGACATCATCTTTCGTGGCGACTTGCGGAGTATGCGCCGTGCATAATCAGGGCTGTGCTTTCGGCGGATGGTCTCTTAGAAACGACGATCCCGCGATCGAGCAGCACCACACACACCTCTTAGGTATCACGCTGTGTCGCCGGAATCGGTCAGGACATGCCTTTGCCCTGTCACCCCAATGAGCGAGCATAGGAATGCGCTGTCGGTCTTTTCCCTTACAAAGGTCATAGGTTCACAGTAAGCCGATACGCCTCGAGCAGGGCAGCGTGAATGGTGCGGGAAGTCACGGCGTCTCCGATCCGGTACAATGAAAAACCGGGGCGATCACCTACGGGCTGCGCTTCCCACCGGGCCATTGCGTCCACATCGGTAACACCGTCGTTCACCGAGGCATTCCGCAGTTCGTCGTAAAGTTCAGTCACGGGATCCGTTCCCGCTTCCAGAACCACCTGATCAGTGGTCCATTCCTGCAACGCATTCGTCAGCCGATGCTCCATGGTAGCGACCAGTTGGTTGCCCTCCCGACGTATGGAACGCAGTTTGAGATATGGGTGTGTCGCGACCCCCTGCTCTGCCAGGCGCTTGTGAAAAACGATCCTATCCGGATAACCCATCTCTACTGCCGACTGCGCGTCCGACGTGGCCAGCGTGACCTCGTGGCCGGCCGCGGACAGATGGTCAGCGACGGCAACTGCCTCATGCCTTCCGGTCTGGTCGCATATCAGGACCGACCTCGCAGCCTGGGCGTCGCCAGTCAGCAAATCCCAACCTGAAACCGCCAGATCGGCCCCATCGAAATTCTTGGCGGCCGGAAGTCCGCCCGTCGCGATAAACACGTGATCGGGAGTCTCGGCAAGGATATCGCCGGATTCGGCATACACGTTGTATCGGACGTCGACGCCAAGCCTTTCCAGTTCGGCCACACGCCAATCGACGATCGAGATCAGGTCCTTTCTCCATGACGTTCGCGCGGCCAGTAACACTTGCCCCCCCAGCTTCGAGGCCGCCTCGAACAAGACCACCTTGTGGCCGCGTTCAGCTGACACGCGAGCTGCTTCCATACCGGCAGGACCACCTCCGACGACGACGAGCTTCTTACCTGGAGTGCTGCTTTTCGGTACCTGCATAGGCAGCAGTGTTTCCCGCCCGACAGCCGGATTATGGATGCAATGCGGTTTCTTATAGATGCAATGTGAGGCACCGATACAGGGCCGTATTCGGTCCTCCTCCCCCCGGGCAATCTTGTTCACGATCTCGGGGTCAGCGATGTGGGCGCGGGTCATGGCAACCATGTCCAACAAGCCGTCGCGGATCGCGTGACGCGCTGTGGCGACGTCTGTTACCCGGGCAGCGTGGAATACCGGAAGGCCAACGTGTTGCCGGAAACGTCCAACCGTCTCCAGGAAGGGAGCGAGCGGGCGGCTCATCCCAGGCATGTTTTCTTCTACGATCGTGACATCTGTGTCCATCCGGCCGACCATGCAGTTGAAGAAGTCGACCGCGCCTTCCCTGGACAGGATTTCAGCGATTTGAAGCGCCTCGTCGAGCCGCGTGCCACCCTCGCCCTCGTCTATCGACAGGCGTATGCCGACCACGAAGTCATCGCCTACACGCCGCCTGATCTCCTCGTGTATTATCAGTGCGAAGCGAACGCGATTCTCCAAGCTCCCACCGAACGCGTCGCTCCGGAAGTTCGTCATCGGCGATAGGAACTGGCCGATTAAATGGCCACCTGCCAAGGTTTCAAGCCCATCAAGGCCACCCTCCCGGCAGCGGGATGCGGCGTCTCCGAACGCTCGCACGATGCGGTTAATGTCGTGCTTATCCATCTCTCTCGGGAAATTTCGGTGCAGCTGTTCTCGTATCGTAGACGGTGCGATCATCGGCAGCCAGGCGCCCGTCTGCGCGTCGCCCCGTCGCCCCATGTGCGTGATCTGGCACATCAGTGCGGCGCCGTGTCTGTGGATGCGTTCTGAAAACTGCTGAAAGTGCGGAATGATCTGATCGGTCCCGACATCTAGCTGACGGAATACTGATGGTGAATCGGGCGCGATATTTGAGCTGCCTCCGAACATCGTGAGGGCTAAACCCCCTTTCACCTTCTCCTCATGATACCGTTGGTACCGGAAGTCGGGCATGTTCGCATCGTCCATGCCAGAGGCATGGGCTGTGCTCATCACTCGGTTTCGTAATGTCAGTCCGCGTATGGTTAGCGGCTGAAGGAGCGGATCCTTTGTGATCGACTGAACTGCGGTCATCGAAGCTACGCGAAACTATCCGGGAGAACTGCGCGACGTCGGTTCATGAAATCGATCAACGCCTCGTCGATGGCGGGATCAAGGCCCGGCTGCTGGTATTCAGACAGCAATTCCAATCTGCGTTGCGTCGCGCGCTGTGCCGCATCGAGAGAACCTGCCGCAGCCCACTGCTCGAACGAATCCCCATTCGCATTGGTCGGCGAGTAGAACGCCGTCCTGTACCGACCCATCGTATGCGGGCTGGTCAGGAAGTTGCCTGCCGGCCCCACCTCCGCGATCGCATTGACTGCGAGGGCGGCGGGACTGGTGTCAACCCCCGACATCATCCTGGACGCGGCACCTAGCATGTCGCAGTCGATAATGAACTTGTCGAAATTCCCGACCAAACCCTGCTCTAGGGTTCCGGTCGCGTGGATCATGAAGTTCACTCCGGCCAGCATGGAGAACATCATATAAAGCGAGCCTTCCCATCCAGCCTGGGCATCAAGAAGTTTCGAGTTTGTCGAAGATCCGCCGCACCGGAACGGAATGCCCAAGCGCCTCGCCAGCTGACCCGCGATGAGTAGCGATTTCCAGGTCTCGTCGTAACGGATCGGACTCCCCGATCGCATTGACATTCCCATCATCATAAAACCGTACATGGCGGGTGCACCGGGCCTGACCAACTGGAGGATCGCCAATCCGGCTAGGGTCTCAGCGAGTGATTGCGCCGACAAGCCGGCGATCGTGGTCGGGCTGGACGCGCCGGCAATCATGAACGGCGTGATCACACAAGCCTGACCAGCAGCGGCATAAACGTGCGCTGCGTCCAGCATCGTTTCATCTAACACAAGCGGAGAATTAAGGTTGATGATTGCCGAGACTACGCAGTTGTTGTCGACGAACTCCTTGCCGAATACGATCTCGCACATTCGGAGCGTGTCTTCGGCCCGCTCCTTCGACGTGACGGCACCCATAAAGCACTTGTCCGACAGCGCTAGATGACCGTAGTTCATTTCGAGATGGCGCTTTGGGACCGGAATGTCGGTCGGCTCGCAGATGGGCCCCCCCGTGTGATGCAACACGGGAGCCATATGGGCGAGACGTACGAAGTTATTGAAATCTTCCAAGGTGCCGTAGCGACGCTGGATGTCGGTCGCGGCGACAAAGGGAGGGCCATAGATGGGCACGAGCACCATCGAATTGCCGCCGATGCGCACCGACTTAGCGGGATTCCGGGCGTGCTGGACGAATTCGGACGGAGCGTTTTCCGTTATGAGCTTTCGGCAAAAGCCACGGTCAAAACGCACGCGCTCGCCTTCAATGCGACAACCAGCCTCCCGCAAGAGATTAAGGCTCGGCTCGTGTCGGACCTCAACGCCTACCTTTTCGAGAATGTCTTCTGCCGCCTCCTCTATGGCGACGATCTGTTCCTCGCTCAGGATGTCGTAGGTCGGAGCGGTGCGAGTAATGTAGGGCGGGATCTCCGTTTCCTCGGGCGAGCGGGAGGAACTGCGGCGGCGGCGATGTTCAGACAATTGTGCTAATCCGAGTGGCGATGGCTGGAGTTATGAGTGGACCACATCAGTCCGCTGAGTTAAATACGGTTCTGTCTCATGGCAACTATAACTGCACGTTATGACCTTACGCAGAAAGTTACCCTCGACGCATGCCTTGTTCACGTTCGAGGCGGCCGCTCGCTCCGGCAGCTTCTCGGAAGCGGGACGAGAACTGAACGTCACTCAGCCGGCAGTTAGCAAGAGCATCGCCGCCTTAGAGGAGCATATCGGCACCAAGCTCTTTTACCGGGGAAAGAGCGGACTAAAGCTCACGCCAGAGGGCGAAACGCTTCACAGGGCGGTGCAGCTATCGTTCCTCGCTGTGGAAACTGCGATCGATCAGATATCTGGACGCAACCGCACGGACGGTGCCGTAATGTTGTCTCTGTCAACCGCTTTCGCCGCTCACTGGCTTATTCCTCAGATGGAAGACTTCCGAGGCTCGTTTCCAGACTTGACCCTCGACTTTCAGCTGACGGGCGGCGAGGCAATCGGCCCCATCAGTCCGTGCGACCTTGGCGTGAGGTTGGACACGAACGTTTCGTCCGGTGACCGTGCTGCCGCCTTCGCCCCCGAATGGCTCATTGCTTTGGCCTCGCCGGAATATATAAAACGTAACGGGATGCTTGATGCCTCGAGCCTCAAAGCCTCACATTTGCTTGTCACACTGGCGTCACCGCGCATCGGCTGGCAGGAATTCCTAAATCGGACGAACCAGTCACTGTCGATGCCACTCCCGGAAATGAGGGTTCCCGATTACTCGGTTGTGATACAGGCCGCTCTCAACGGTCGTGGCGTCGCGCTGGGCTACGTTACCTCATGTGGATATCTGCTTCGGGAGGGAATTCTTGTCCCCGCGATGCACCGTTCGTTGAGGACTGGCCACCAATACTGTCTCACCTACCCCGCGAATTCACGGTCACGGCGTGCGGAGGAAGTCGGCGATTGGATCGCGGAAAGGACACGCGTGCTGCTCGCCGACATTGAGGGCTTGACGGATCAGGCGGACGCGATGGGAGTGAGCGCGCGACCGCCTGTCCCCTGGATGCGCTAGTTTACCCAACGGTGCTGTCACATTGATTGAGCGGTAAGGAAATTGAGGTAGCAGCGCCCCCATGACCGTGAGTGCACCGACCTACAAGAACCACCGCTATCCGATCGAAATCGTGGCCCGTGCTGTCTGGCTCTACTTCCGCTGCAATCTCAGCCTGCGCGATGTGGAGGAAAGGCTGCTCGATCGCGGGATCGTCGTTTCCTACGAGACCATCTGCCGATGGTGCCGAAAGCAAGGCCCGCCCGATCGCCGGCTTGGTCGCAAAAACTTATGCCTCGCGGAATATGCGCTGCCCTGCAGCGGGACTCGTCGTTGGCCCCCGCCTCCGTCGGTAAAGCCGCCCATTCGATGAGCGCTTGGCCAAAGCGCGGGCATAGATGAAACACGCGACCTGACAGGTTTGTGGCACAAACGTCATAGTTTCGACGCCTTACAGCAAATCGCCAGCTACCTCTCGTTTCATTCCAGCTTTTGTAACAAAACACTAAATCGAATTAACAGAAAATTCGCAGCCGCCAATCCGCACACGAGGTATGTTCGGCCGGGGATCTGATAAGGCATGTTTGAAAAATTGATGAAATTGATGCCAAGTTTTAGAGCCCGACCGGAGCACAGAACGCAACAGAAGGTTGACGGTCGGGCAAGATCGTGCGGGAAACTACGGTGGCGAGCAAACTGCGGTGGCCTGATTTTGCGGAGCTCGAGGTGCCACTTGCACGGATTGGGCGGGGGCTTCGATTTCCCGGCGTTCACAGCCCGGCGGGCTGCAGCGTGATGGAAGGCGCGGAACAAGCTGGCTTTTTGACGGCGGCGTCGAAGGCCCGCCGGATCGGTGACACAGGCAGTGCCGAGGAGAGGAACAAACAAGATGAGCGACCCCGTCCAATTCTGGAACGATTGCGGTGCGGAATTTGCTAGGATTTCTCGCGCTCCAAATTCTTTTTTCGCTCGACGGGCTGCTCTAGTCGCAGAGCTCGTCTCGCGTGATCTCTCTTCAGGTCGAATGCTAGACATCGGGTGCGGAACAGGCCAGCTCTGTCTTGAGTTAGCAAGACGTGGGTTTGACGTGCACGGAGCTGACCTATCGTCAGTGCAAATTGAAATTGCGATCCAAGCCGCTCGCGGCATCCTTGATAGCCCGGAGGGGCGCTTTCAGGTGTGCACACCTGACTCTTTGCCGTTCGAAGGACCTTTTGACCTCATTGCCGCTATCGGCGTCTTGCCTTACGTCCAGGATCAACCTGCTTTTATTCAGCGAACACTCTCACTCTTGAAGCCGACCGGCATGTTCGTTGCTTCGTGCACGAATCCCGCTAGCCTGTTTACACTGGTGGAGGTGACTCGCCACATCCGGGCGTTTCGGCCTAAGCGAGCCTGGGTCTCAACGCTCCGAAATCTGGTGCGCACAGGTTTGCCAGACGGTAGTTGCGTCGATGTTCGGACGGCACGTCAGTGCCGAAGCGCGTCAGCGCTGGATCAATTGTGCCGCCAACTGGGATTAACAATTGAGGGAGAGTTGGATCTGTACCATGTCGACTGGGGTTTTCTCGATGAATCTCCTTTTGAAAGGAGACGTTTCGGTCGACTACTGTCCCGACATTTCGGGTGGAGCCACATTGGCGCATACCGGCTTGGGTCAGGACCAAAAAAATAGTTGTGAGGGCGATGTCACGTTGTCTGCATATGAACGCGTTGAGACCTGCGGCCGCTGATTTCAGCTGACCACGGCCACAGCGTTCCTTCGGCCATGGCGTGCAGGCGGTGAATGTGTGTAGCGAGAGCGGAGCGCGTTTTGAGCGGGGCGCTACGAAAAGATTGCGCAGAGCCGAGAAGATCGAAACGAAGCGTTGCAGTGCTCCTGGTGATCGGAAGTCTTGCATCATCCGCTCCCGTTTTCGCAGCGGCACATGTGCATTCTCCGCCTGGTTGTTCAATCTCTTGTGCGACCGATGCTCGACGCCCGGCATCACCTGTCGCCTGGCTGCTCCATAGGAGCGCAGCTTGTCGGTTATCATGCGACTACGTCGCAAGCTGGCGATGATCGCTCGGGATGACAAGGTCTGCCGGCGATATGACGATCCCCGGCGTCAGCCCCGTGGTGGCGCTGGCCTACACGGCCACCATCGATATTCCGGCACGGTTCCGGAATTCTAGAGCAGTGGGGCCCGCCGCCGATCCTGGGCCTCACGCCTGTTCTCAACCAGTCCGGCGAAAGTAAGCTGGTGGCCGCATCTCATTGTGCGGGGACGGTATGATGCGCACTCTGCTCTACGAGGCAGGGCAGGTGCTTTTGACACGGGTCGCGAAATGGTATGGCTGAAGGCCTGTGTCAAGAGTGTCGCCAAGCGGCGCGGTGCACAAAAGACCATCGTCGCGTTGGCGCCTCGACTGCCGGTGATCATGCATCGTATATGTTTTTGAGGCGAACTGCCCGCCGAAACGATTGCATTGAGACGAACTCGGTCAGCCGCGGAACCTCAAATTTGCACATGCACCATAGTCGCACACTCCCGCGAAAATCAGAATCCCAAATCGGACTCTCTCGTCTCGATCAATCCACTCTCACGTTGCTGACAATTGGCCTTTGGCATAAGCTGCGGCCCGCCAATGCGATCGGCGGTCGAGGCACTTGTACGGCGGATATGAGGTGCGAGAGGCGGACTTGAACGTTGTGTCAACATTCTCTCATCCGCGGGTCGGGGCGCATGACCTGGTTTCGTTTGGGGCTGCCTCTGTCTAGGTGACGAGCGTCGAAGCTCATAGTGGAGACGAGGGGCTCCCCAGCATTGTCCCGCCTCCAGCGCCGCATATCGCGCCGAGGCTGGTTTTGGGTTTTTGCCATCTCCTCTGCTGGCTGTCTGTCAAATAGTGGTCACGCCGCCTTTGGAGCGGATTGAACCTGCAGGCGATCGACCAGATGAAGCCCACCATCTCGCGTGCGATGGCGACATTGACGAAGTTCGCATTCTTGCCGCGCGCGCTCAGCCGACGATATCGGGTGCACAGTCGAACTTGCGCTTTCCACCCGATATCGCGAACGAGGTGGCGTGGGTTTGAGAAGCGTGTGAAGTCACCGACCTCCGCGACCAGCACCACGGCATTTATCAGCGCGATGCCGCGCATCGCCTGCAAGGCGTCAACGACAGGGCGCTGGTTCCATTCCGGGAGAAGGCTGTATTTTGTCGCTCGACCTGCCGCAGGCGCCGTTCCGCATCCGTGACGGCATCGACGTAGTCCTGAAATCCGATCTGCTGAGCGGGGTTTTGAAAGGCCAGGGTCGAAAGCCATCGCGGGTAGGCCAACCGCCAAGCCATCTCTCGCTCATGCTTGCGCCCGTGACGCAGCAGAAAACCTTGAAGATATAGACGCGCTCGAGCCACGACTTGGCGCACGACGCTGCGCAGTGCGGATTCCGACATGAAGTCGGCCTCCATTCCGATCAAAGACCGGCCACCATTCCGATTTGAAGCCGGCCACCGTTCCGATCAAAGACCGGCCAGTTTTCGGCACTGAAGATTACCTCCTGGGTCAGTAACTTTGGCATCAAGTGCCCCGCCGTAAAGGGGAGATTTGGATGCCGGCGAAGAGAAGGCTGACCATGAGACAATTGAGACAAATGCTTCGGCTTGCCGGAAGCGGGACGAGCTCCCGCGAGATAGCAGTCATTTTGGGGATAGCGCGCAGCACCGTGCAGGATAACCTGCAGCGTGCGGCAGCAGTTGGATTGAGCTGGCCGTTGCCGGGCGAGCTGACCGACGATGCGCTCGAGCACAAGCTTTTCAGCCGCAACGGCGTCAGGCAGGGCACACGGCGGCGCACAGAGCCGAATTGGGCCGATCTTGCGGTCGAGCTCAAGAAGCCAGGCGTCACTTTGCTCATCCTCTGGGAGGAGTATCGAGGGGCGCATCCCGACGGGTACGGATACAGTCGCTTTGTGAACTCCTGCGGGGATTCCAGCAGCGACTGTCGCCGACAATGCGCCAGGAACACGCCGCCGGGGACAAGGTCTTCGTGGATTATTCCGGCAAGAAGATCCCGATTGTCGACCGCAAGACCGGCGAGATCCGCGAGGCGGAGATCTTCGTGGCGGTGCTGGGCGCCTCCAGCTACACCTTTGCCGAGGCGACCTGGACGCAAACGCTGCCCGACTGGATTGGCTCGCATGTCCGGATGTTTCGGTTTTTTCACGGCGTTCCCAGGCTCGTGGTCCCCGACAATCTGAAGTCGGGGGTCAGCCGCGCCAGCTTCTACGATCCCGAGATCAACCGCAGCTACGGCATGATGGCCTCTCACTATGGCGTCGGGGTTCTTCCGGCACGGCCGAGACGCCCCCGGGATAAATCGAAAGTGGAGAATGGAGTGCGTTTCGCCCAGTCCTGCATCCTGGGGCGGCTGCGCAATCAGGTTTTCTTCTCGCTGGCTGAGGCCAATGCCGCCATCGCCCAGGCACTCGATCGCATCAATGACCACGTCAGGCGCCGGCTGGGCCTCAGTCGCCGGCAGCTCTTCGAGACCGTCGAGCGCCCGGCTTTGGCCAGTCTTCCACCGGAAGATTACGAGTTTGCGGAATGGCGCTTGGCCCGCGTCTCGACGGATTACCACGTCGAGTTCATGACCTTCTTCTATTCGGTGCCCCACGCCCTCATTCGTCAGCAGGTCGATCTGAGAGCGACCGCGCGCACCATCGAGATTTTCCATCGCGGCAAACGCGTCGCGGTGCATCAGCGCCGATACGGAGGTCTTCGCCATGGAACCGATCCGGACCACATGCCCAGTTCGCACCGGCGCTATGCCGAGTGGACACCGGAGCGCTTTCGACGCTGGGCCGCGTCCATCGGGCCGCAGACGGAAGGCCTGGTCGTCGCAATCCTCGCCAACCGTCCGCATCCCGAGCAGGGCTTTCGAACATGTCTGGGCATCCTACGCCTGTTTCGCGACATCGATCGCACTCGGGCCGAAGCCGTATCGGCCCGCGCTGTCGAGATTGGTGGCCTGAACTGCAAGAGCATCGCCTCGCTCATCGCCAACCACAAAGCCGCACGTCAATCGGACGAACCAACCGCCATTATCGAGCACGCTAACCTGCGTGGCCCTGATTACTTTCATTGAGAGACCCACCAATGCTGATCAATCCGACTATCGACATGCTGCGGGAGCTTGGCCTTTACGGCATGGCAACTGCTTTCCAGGAACTGGACGCTCAGTCCGAAGCGCGCGGCCTCGAGCACGGCGAATGGCTTGCCATGCTGCTCGAACGGGAAGCGACCATGCGCCGCCAGAAGCGTTTTGAAGCTCGCGCCAAGGCTGCCAAGCTTCGTCATGACGCTCAGATCGAGAATGCCGATTTCCGTGCCGCACGCGGTCTCGACCGTAATCTGTTCATGGCGCTTGCCGGCTGCGACTGGATCAGAAAGCATCATGGCCTTCTTGTCACCGGGCCAGCCGGTGTCGGCAAAAGTTGGCTTACCTGCGCTCTCGGTCACAAAGCCTGCCGCGAAGACTTCTCTGTCGCCTACCACCGGGTTCCCCGGCTATTCGCAGCTCTCTCGCTTGCAAAAGGCGACGGGCGATACGGCAGGATCCTCAAATCTCTTGCCAGGACCGACCTGCTGATCCTCGATGACTGGGGACCGGAAAAGCTCAATGACGACCAACGTCGCGATCTCCTGGAGATCATTGAGGACCGCTACGAGCGGCGCTCAACCATCGTCACAAGCCAGGTGCCCGTGGATCGGTGGTGGGAGATATTGCAAACCCGACTCTTGCCGATGCCATCTTGGATCGCCTCGTTCACAACGCCTACCGCATCGATCTCACCGGTGAAAGCATGCGAAAACAGGGCCCGCTAGTCGCATCCGAAAACACCAAAGCTTGACCTGAAACAAAACCCAACCCAAACATCAACGCGACCCAGGATCAGACCGAAAACTGGCCGGCTTCAAATCGGAATCGTGGCCGGAATGAAATCGGAATGACCGGCCGGCTTCAAATCGGAATCCATGGCCGGCTTCATCGGAATACGCAGCGCAGCCGGATCAGGTCGCGTATTGCTTCATGATCGGCGTCGGGCACCCAGACGGTCGTCTACTCACCGGCCCGATGAAGGCGGGCGAGCATGGTGGCGTCGCGACGGTTCGTCTTCATCCGATCGCCAGGATTCCACGGAATCAGCGACGGCGCCACCACGTCGCACCGATGGCCGAGGCGCGTGAGTTGGCGATGAACGCCATAGCCGCACGGGCCAGCCTCATAGCAAAACGCCAGCGGCTTACCGGACCGCCCGAGACGGTCGCACAGCTTGCTGATGGCATCAGCGTCATTGGCAATCTCGCCGAGATAGTCCACCGAGCCGGAGCGTCCGCTCTCCGCAACCGCGACCGAGATCCGTTGCTTGTGAATATCCAACCGACAAATCTGATATGGTCCATATGGCCGTCTCCTATGCATGAGGCTCTGCGGCGGCTAGCCGGCTTAACTCTCGTACCGTTGCATATCGGATGACGGGCCGCCCTCGCGCCCAGCAATCATAGGGACTAAACAACTAGTGTCTACGACCACGCCGGTCGGGCAGGCACTTGCGATGTTGCACCCTTCCGTATTGCCTTCCGCTGGATAGGTGCGTCGGCACCCGGGATAAGATCTGTTCCGCGGTTCCATGGCTGGCCTGCATGCTCCCCCGTCAACGCTTCGCGCACAGCCTCACGGGTGCAGGCCAGCGTGCGCGGATGCGAATCCCCAACCAAGCACGGTTCGCCCTGTGGAGCGCATTGGCAAGCACGGCCCGCCCGATCGCCGGCTTGGTCGCAAAAACTTATGTCTCGCGGAATATGCGCTGCCCTGCAGCGGGACTCGTCGTTGGCCCCCGCCTCCGTCGGTAAAGCCGCCCACTCGATGAGCGCTTGGCCAAAGCGCGGGCATAGATGAAACACGCGCCTGACAGGTTTGTGGCACAAACGTCATAGTTTCGACGCCTTACAGCAAATCGCCAGCTACCTCTCGTTTCATTCCAGCTTTTGTAACAAAACACTAAATCGAATTAACAGAAAATTCGCAGCCGCCAATCCGCACACGAGGTATGTTCGGCCTGGCATCTGATAAGGCATGCGTCTGACACTAAGAACCGACACCCGCGAGCCAGACCGCTACACAAAGTGCCACACCAAGACGAGGCGACTTGCACTCGTACGGCATGGTCACGGCAGCGGATTGGATGGCAGCGTGACCGAAGACTGCAAGCGGAGTTTCAACGATGAATATCGGTGTGTTGAAGGAAATCAAAGAAGACGAGCGGCGTGTCGCACTCCAGCCGATCCAGGCGCAAACTCTTTCGCGCCTCGGTCACAACATCTATGTTGAAATCGGTGCCGGGGAAGGGGCTGGATTCTCGGACGCGGATTATCAAGCCTGCGGAGGGAAGCTTGCGATGAAGGATGAGGTCCTCGCCCGGGCGCGGCTCCTCCTCAAGGTTAAGGAACCGCTTCGCTCAGAATATTCTGACTATGCTCCGCATCACATCCTTTTCACGTACCTGCATTTTGATGAGAACAACGTTGATCCTCGGGACATCTCTGAACTCATCAGTAGAGGCTTTCTGGGAATTGCTTACGAGTGGGTGGGAAAAGCTGACCGGTATCCATTGCTTGAGCCGATGAGCCAAATGACTGGCTATCTCTTCGCTCAGCGGGCGTTGGAGTTGTGCTCCAAGGAAAAAGGAGTGTTCTGCCCGCGAAATGAGAACCTTCTCCCCGGAGGGCGGGCTCTGATCATCGGATGCGGCAATATCGGTCTGTCCGCATTCAAATACTTGTCGGACCTCGGCGTCGCCTTGACCATTGTCACTCGAGGCTGTGAGGATTTCAATTGCAAAGCCAATGCGCGCTTCGAAACTGAAGGCGTCGACTACATCGGCGCAACAGGCACCAACCTAATCCTCATGGATAACAAGGATCCTTCACGCACTCAGGACACGATTGCGGCGGCACTGCCGGAGATCGACATCGTCCTCAACTGTGCGGTGCGTCGCCCCGATCTTCCGAAGCGGAGAATGGAGTACCTGATCGACCGCAGCATGGTTGGAGCCATGCAGAGAGGCAGCATACTGTGCGACTGTACTGCCTGTGATCGCGAATTGATCGAAACCTGTACTTCTTCTGCATCGCTCTACCACTCGTATCGCGAAGAAAACGTCGTGCATTACAACTGCGATCATATTCCATCAATGGTGGCCAACACCGCTACGCGGCTGCTCACAGCGCGAACTTTCCCTTACATCCGTTACATCGCCAGCCTCAAATCCTTGCAGACCATTACTGAAGATGAAAGCCTGCGGGACGGAGTCTGTTGCTACGGTGGCCATCTGACCCATGCGCTGTCGGCAGAGAAAAAAGGCTTGCCATATCGGCCCCTGAGCGACGTTATCAAAATGACGTCGACTCCCATTAGGCGCTGAGAATATTCCCAATTGACTGGGGGTAAAATGCGCAATAGTTTACATGGTTCTGTCACATTGATTGAACGGTAAGGAAATCGAGGTAGCGCCGCGTCCATGACCGTGAGTGCACCGGCCTACAAGAACCACCGCTATTCTATCGAAATCGTGGCCCGTGCTGTCTGGCTCTTACTTCCGTTCAATCTGAGCCTGCGCAATGTCGAGGAATGCTGCTCGATCGCGGAATCGTCGTTCCTCACGAGACCATCCGCCGATGGTGCGAAAACACGGCCCTGACTATGCGCGCCGCATACGCCGCAAGTCGACGACGAAAGATGATGTCGGCACTTGGATGAAGTCGAGGTGCGCATCAACGGTCAGAAGGGCTGGTTGTGGAGAACATCAGGACGGATATGTGCTTGACGAGAGCGTCACCAGACGCGTCGCAACAGCAAGGCCGCCAAGCGCCAGCGGACGCGACTTCTGAAGAAACAGGGGGCCGCCAAAGCGTATCATCACCGACAAATTGCGTCCTACGGGCCGGCCCAACGCCAGCTCAGCCGAACGTGGAACACCGCTCGCATAAAGCCTTCGCTATTCGGCGCGTTGAAGTCAAGACCTTTCAAAGCTTTACGCTTCGCCGGCATTGGGTGTCTCTCGCGGGATCTTGCTTCTCTTCGGGATCGGCTTCCAGGCCCTCCCCTCATGGGGATCGGAAGGTTGAAGCGGGCCAATCTTGAGCACGTCCTGATCGTTGTGATGCGACCGGCACAGCCCTTGTGGCGAACTCACCTCATCCAGCGTCCCGCAACGGACGCCTCTCTGCAGGCTGGCGGAACTTTGTCTCCCAGCCCGGCAAGCAGGTCCGCCGGCTGCCGGCATGCTACTGCACGTAAGGTGGCTTCTCGAAGTTGCTGGCGCGCGTCGAGCAGCGGTTCTCCGTAACCTGAAGCCACCGCCTTTTAGGCGGCGGAGAATTCACTCACACGTATGGAAAAATCTCTCTCGATCAATCTCCTAATAGTAACGACCTGCGACCTGCATCGCCTATAACTTTTCACGAAAGTTACGCAAATGTATTGCTTGTCAAATAAATATTTAATTTATAATGCCTTGTTATTGCGATAAGAGTTGGATATATACTAATTTCCTTGCTGGAACAACGTTCAAGTCAGATCATGATTTTAATTTTGCGACAATGGCCAATGTCTTCTGCAGAGGCTGAAGAAAGCGTCACTCGCTTCACAGGCGAGCAAGGCGCTTTGGCCGGAATGCCACCTGACAGCGTATGGATCGATACGTCCACCACCGACTACCACAATACGATCGAGATTGTCCGCCGGGCGGCAGCAATTGGCGTGTATTCGCTAGAAGCACGCGCGAGCAACTTGTCCCACATGGGGGTCGATTTTGCCAATGTCGGCTTCTTCGTCGGTGGGCCATCGGAGGCCTATGTGCATTGCGAGACGGTGTTGCAAACCTTGGGAACCGTCTCCTTCAATATTGGAGACATCGGTCAGGGCCAAGCAGTCAAATTACTGACGAAGTTGCTTTTTTATACTGCTGCATTGCGAGCGGCCACGCGCGCGTTCCAGCGCAGCAGGCGTGACGTAAGTTCATCGCGTCGTCCGCAAACTCCGCTGCAATCGAGCCGTTTCTCCTGGATGGCAGCTACGATCGCTCTTGCACTCTGGAGATCGCGGGTAAAGGATATGGGCCTGAGATTATCCATTTGGCAGACGAACTCGGCGTGGGATTGCCGATCGGGCGCTCAGTCGAAAGGCGCTATAGCGAGGCGGGACCGAAGTTGGACCGATACGACAGCTATCTGCGAGTGGTCGAACTGGCGCAGGTGGCCTTCGGCGTTCGACTGGCAAGTGCCGGGCTATCAGGCGCCATCCAAGTACGGTGCCGACCCCGCGCATCTGCCAGACCGAGAATTTCTGACCGATCCCGTCGGACGGATCAAACCGAAGCGCGAGCGTGTGTTTCCGCTCCACAACGTCCCGCACAGCGACATCCAAATACGCTTGCTCGAGTGTCTGGCCGGCGAGCTCACCCACGCCAATCGCCTGATCCTTGACGAGGCGTTTGATCTCGGACGCAGCATGGGCCTGAGCAATGCCCTGATCTGCGAGGTGATCACTTGGAGCGTAGCGGCCTACGCCTGGTCGGACAGCCATACTGGGCAATACGATAACGAACAGATTGTAGATCCTGGCGCGGCGCTGCGCCGCCGACTACACCGCATCTCATCTGCCCCTAAGTGGAGAACTGTCATGAAAATCCCCGATCAACAATCGGCGCTGGACCAGACCGCACGTCAAAAGGCTTCCCATGCATTCGACACGGATGCCGGTTATTTAGCCCAATTCTATCGCGATCATGCCGGCACCTATGATCTCGATGTCGGCCGTATGGGGTACTGCGGGCCGATCGTCGTAGCGGAACTGGCGGCGGCCATCCAGACGGCCTATTTGGCCAAGGAGCGAGCAGTCATTACAATCCTAGACGCTGGCTGCGGAACAGGCCTCGTCGGACTGCAGTTGAAACGTCTCGGCTTCCAGTTGATCGACGGGATCGACCTCTCCGAGGAGATGGCCGAAAAGGCCCGACAAACCCGCGCCTACCGCCATGTCCGAGGCGATGTCGACCTTAACGCCCCCCCCTCCGACTACTCCAGCGCGAGCTATGACATCACGGTCTGCTGCGGCGTCTTTGTGCTCGGGCATGTTCGACCGCAGGGGCTGCGCGAACTGGCTCGCGTCACGCGCCCAAACGGATTCGTCATCGCGAGCACCCGCAAGAGCTATGTGGAGGCCACGTGCTTTGACGGCGAGGTGCGGCGTCTGGAGGATGCGGGCGTTCTTGTGCTGGCACAATGTCTAAACGACGGCAGATACATCGCCGAGGAGGACGCGCACTACTGGGTTTTCCAGGTGCCCGAGAAGGCCAGCGCGCAAACGGAGGAGCGCCCATGACCACGCTGCCGCAAAATTCGCCGGCGAATCTGTCGCCGGTGCAACGGGATACGAAGAGCGCTTGGCTTGGCCTGGCCTGCGAGGAGTACGGGTTCTTCTACCTTATCGAGCACGGAATCCGGAAGAACAGATCGCAGAAACCATCAAGGCTTCTCAGCGGTTCTTCTCGTTGCCACAGTCGAAAGGAACGTTAAGGTCACGCCGCCTAACTCTTATGACCGTGGTCAAGAATGAGGGATGACGTTTTTTCGCCCTATGTCTTTTGCCACAGGTTTGTTCGTCATTGATGAGGGGGCAGCACGGAGACGGGATGGGCTTGAGACGACGGTTGATCCAGCTCTTATCCGCGGGTTGGTTACCGCACTTCCGTAATCCGTCCTGGGCTATCCCTGTCTAGCATCGGGCGTTGGGCTGATGCCCAGCCACATAGTTAGGGACGGGAGTTCCCCACCGTGGCCACATCCCGTCGCCGTACTGCCCGGTTTTTCCGCCGAGAGATCCGGCGCGGGCAGAGCCCTCAATCCGGCGGCGCCCGCGCCGGGCGCGCGCTTACCGGGATCCTGACCTTCGATGAACAGCAAGCGCACCGCATTTCAGTTGACCGGTTCGACCTGGTGGCCAATGGCCCACAGGAACGCCGCCATCTCGCGCGCGATCGCCGCAACGACGATGGGTTTCTTCTTGCCCGCGGCCATCAGGCGCCGGTAGCGGGCGCAAAGCCGGGTCTGCGCCTTCCAGGCGATCTCGCGTACCGCCTTCGGCAGGCCCTCGAGGCGGACGCGAATGGGCTCCGTCACCCTGGCGGGATAGCGGTAGGCCCAAGCGCCTTCGATCAGGACGCGGCGGGCGCGGCGATTGCCGGCCAATGTCAGGCCACCGCGCTTGACCGTCTCGCCGGTCGAGCGCTCCGAGGGCACCAGGCCGAGAAAGGCCATCAGCTGGCGCGGATTGTCGAAGCGGCGGACATCGCCGACTTCGCTGACAAAGGTGACGGAGACGATGAAGGACACACCACGCAGCGCCTGATAGGCCGCCACCACCGGCGCCATCGACCAGCTCGGTACCAGCTCGGCCAACTGCGCATCCAGCCGCTCCAGCCGAGCCTGCGCATCGGTGATCACGTCGACCTGGTCCTGGAACACGATCTGCTGTGCCGGATGGTCGAACTTTTGCGCCGCCAGCCAGCGGGCATGAGCCCGGGTCCAGTTCTTGAAACCGGTAAAGACCCGGCCATGGCGCAGCAGGAACGAAAGCAGCATCTGGCGCTTCTTGCGCAGATCCTCGCTCGCCGCGGCACGCACCCGCACCATGTCGCGCACCGCTTCATGCACCGCGTCTGGAACCCAGATTCCCTTCAGTTCTCCGGCCCGCAACAGCCGTGCTAGGCTGACCGCATCGCGCCGGTTCGTCTTGACGCGCTCGCCCGGGCGCTTGGGGATCAGCGAAGGCGCAACGACATCGCAGCGCTGACCGAGCTCGACGATCTGCCGGCAGAGCCCGTAGCCGGTCGGGCCGGCTTCGTAACAAAAATGCAGGCGAGGATGCTTTTTCTCCAGCCTGCGCACGAAGCGCTCGACCGCCGCCGGCCTCGCCTCGATCTCGCCGAAAAACCGGACCTCCCCATTGCGACCACTCTCGGCAACCGCAATGGCGTGCTTCGCCTTCGACACATCGACACCTACGTAAAAGACGCTATCTTGCTTCATGGCCCGTCCTTTCTTCGCTGGGGCTCGGCTCGGGCACTCCCCGAAGCAACCCCCGTTTGCTTAACAGCTGCAAAGACTAAGGGCGGGCCGCCGCTCAGACCACGGTCATAACGTCTAGGACGGGTATCGCACTACCTCGATGAGGCAATAGAGGCCTATTGCGCAGTTGGTGGGAGCATTGGCGGGAGCGGATTGAAGCGAATTTTCGCTGGTTGGCAGGGGATTTTGGCAGCTGGCCAGCGCGCGCGGTATGGCCTGCTGCCGATTCTTGGGCAGGTTGGCGAACGCGTGGACCCTTTAAAAGCGGTAAGTGACGCCTGCACCAATCAACCAGGGGTCTAGATGTTTAGTCCCGGCATTTGCTGGAGCGGATTGAGTGTGAAGCGTTCTGGCTGAGAAGCCCATATCTTGCAGATGAACTCGTAGGGTGTGAGCCCCTTGAGGGTCTTGAGCCTGCGGGCGAAGTTGTATGCCGCAACGAAATCGGAGAGATGGCTGCGAAGCTGGTCGTGGCTCTCGTAGTAAAAGCGCTTGACTGTGGCGTCCTTGATGGTCCGGTTCATCCTCTCGACCTGGCCATTGGTCCACGGATGCTTGGCCTTGGTCGTGCGGTGCACGATGTCATTGGTAGCGCAGGCATATTCGAAGGCATGGGCCCAGAAGCGTTCGCCGTTGGCGATGGCTTCCTTTATCAGCGGCACGGCCGAGCCCCCGGCGCCGGGCGTGGTGAACTGGATGCCGTTGTCGGTGAGCACGGTGTGGATCTTATAGGGGACGGCCGCGATCAGGCGCAGCAGGAAGTCTCGCGATACGGCGGTGGTGGCCTTCTCGTGCAACTCGACGAAGGCGAACTTCGAGGTGCGGTCGATAGCAACGAACATGTGCAGCTTGCCCTGCTCGGTGCGCACCTCGGCAACGTCGATGTGGAAGTAGCCGATCGGATAGGTCTTGAACTTCTTCTTCGCCGGCCTGTCGCCCTCGACATCCGGCAGGCGGCTGATGCCATGGCGCTGCAGGCAGCGATGCAATGAAGACCGTGTCAGATGTGGGATCGTCGGCTGCAACGCATAGAGGCAATCATCGAGCGGCAGCAGCGTGTAGCGCCGGAAGGCGACGATGACTGCCTCTTCCTCAATCGAAAGCACCGTCGATCTTGGTTCCCTCGGGCCGGTCGGCAGATCGGTGACCGAGGTCCGATTCTTCCATTTGCCAACCGTCTTCTGATTGATCCCGTAGCGCTTGGCCAGCGCCCTCAGGCTCTCTTGATGGGGTGGA
>CCNA01000035.1 GCA_000824805.1 Mesorhizobium sp. SOD10 | reverse complement strand
CCTTGTATCTCCACGAGAGAGATTTCGTGGGATTGAAGCGATTGAGCCAAGATCCGGCTGGCCAGCCGGATCTTGGCTTGGCGAAGACGCCCGTACCACCTGAGGTTACAGCCGCGGGAGAGCTTGGGATCTTCGCCTTCGTCACGCACGACCGAACAGTCGCTTGGTTCCAACCGTACGTACAAGGCAGGTTACCGTGAACAGGATCATTTGTGGAGTTGATGTTTCTAAGGATTGGCTGGACGCGCATGTCTGGCCGAGTGGGGCGGTAGAGCGCTTCGCCAACGATGTAACGGGGATCGCAGCTCTTTGGCTGTTCTGCCGCAGCCACGGCGCAGCTCTTGCGGTGATGGAGGCCTCGGGCGGCTATGAGCGGCTTGGCTTCATGCTTTTGTGGGCGCACGGCATGCCATGCGCCCTGGTCAATGCCAGAAGCGTGCGCCGCTTCGCCGAGGCGATGGGCTATCTGGAGAAGACCGATCGGATCGATGCGGCTGTCATTGCCCATTATGGCGCAGTCAAGAAGACGGTCCCGACGGCACCGCCGAGCAACTCCCAGCAACGCCTTACTGCGCTGGTCGGGCGGCTTTGCCAGGTAGTCGGCGATGCCACCATCAACAAGCAGCGCAAAAGCGCCGCACGCGATGCCGAGGTATGCGCCAGTATCGAGGCCATGCTGGCCTTCCTCAAGCGCGAGGAGCGGCGTCTGGAAGGCGAGATCGCCTCGATGATCGATGACGATCCGCTGTGGGCCAAGCTGGGGTCGGCCTTTCGTTCGCTCAAGGGTGTGGCTGGCCGCACCGTTGCCCGCCTGATGGCCGAACTGCCCGAGATCGGCCTTATCTCCAACAAAGCCATCGCCAAACTGGCCGGCCTCGCCCCCATCGCCAACGACAGCGGCAGGCGCAGCGGCAACAGGCATGTGCGCGGCGGACGCGCCGGGCCGCGTGGCATCCTCTTTGTCGTCGCCGCCATCGTGGCCAAGTTCGATCCGCATCTCAAAGCGTTCGCTCAACGCTTGCAGCAGGCAGGAAAGCCCAAAATGCTCATCCGCATCGCACTCGCCAGAAAACTTCTCGTCATCCTCAACGCAAAAGCACGCGACGCGAGAACCGAGTTCGCAAATGCAACTTGACAGCCCAGATAGTCGCTCT
>CCNA01000034.1 GCA_000824805.1 Mesorhizobium sp. SOD10 | reverse complement strand
GCTCCGCCATAGAATGACGAAAGCGCGGGGCGTCGGCCGAGAAACTAGGCCACTTCCCGCAGCCTCTCCTTCACCTCCGCCCCCTCTGGCAGCGTCTCCAGCGCCGCCTGCAAAAGAATCTCCGCAAGCCGCGCCGCCACCGGGTCGAGCTCGGCGTCCTTCTGGTGCAGGTGCAGCGCCATCATTGGGAGCGCCGGCAGCCCGAGCACGCCCGGCGCGATCGCCCTGACATTGGCGGGCAGGCCGATATCGGTGCGGATCGTCAGACCGAGCCCCGCCGCCACCGCCGCCCAGATGCCGCCGAGGCTGGGGCTTGAGAAGGCCATGCGCCAGGGCATGCCCGCGCGGTCGAGCGTCTCCGTCGCGACGGTACGCAAGAGGCACGGCGCCTCGAACACCACCAATGGCAGCGGCTCGCCGTTGCGCTGACCTGCCTCGATCGGCTTGGCCGGGCCGATCCAGCGCGCCTGCACGTCGGCGACATGCCGGCTATAGGGCAGGGTCGTGCCGTCATGCCAGGCGAGCGCGATGTCGAGATTGCCTGACAGGACGCGCTCGGCAAGATCGTGGCTGCGTCCGATCCGCGCTTCGATCCGCACCTTCGGATGAGCGCGGGCGAAGCGGCCGAGCACATCCGGCAGCACCGACTCGCCGAAATCCTCCTGCAGGCCGAGCCGCACCCAGCCTTCCAGCTCGACATCGCGGATGGCGGAGGCCGCCTCGTCGTTGAGCTCGATCAGCCGCCGCGCATAGCTAAGCATCGTCTCGCCGGCTTCGGTCAGCGCCAGTCCGCGCCCCGCCTTGCGGAAAACCGGCGTCGCGGCCTGCTCTTCGAGCTTCTTCAGCTGCGCGCTGACGGCCGACGTCGAGCGTCCCAGCCGTTCGGCCGCTTTGGCGAAGCTGCCCAGCTCCATGCCGGTGACGAAGGTTCTGAGGACATCGAGGTCGAACGTGACGCGGCGCATGAGATTGTCCTGATTTTCAGGATTGTTGATAAAAAACTTCCTGATTTTATGGATGAAGCTATGGCGCTACATCCGGTCCGTCAAGCCGTCAGCCGGCCGTCACCGGAGGGAATCATGTCCGCCATCGTCTCACGCAATGACTGTCAACCGCCTGATGCACGCGCCTCCGCCCACCGCGCCTTCGGCCCCAATCATCGCTGGAAGGTGCTGGGCATCGGCGTCGCGGCCAATGCCGGTTTCTCCGCCAACTTCTCCGGCATCCCGGCAACGGCAGTGGTGATGCGCCAGGGTTACCATCTTGACAATGCTTCGCTGGGCCTCGCGCTCGGGCTGCTCGGGCTCGGCGTGGCGCTGAGCGAACTGCCGTGGGGCGTGCTCACCGACCGCTGGGGCGACCGCCGCGTGCTCTTGATCGGGCTTGGCGCGACGGCCGCATGGCTCTTCATCATGGCGCTGCTCGTCGTGCCGACGAAAATGGCGGTTCCCGGTGTCGCGCTGCTGTCGGCCAGTCTGCTCGTCGCCGGCCTGCTCGGCGGCAGCGTCAACGGCTCCAGCGGCCGCGCTATCATGGGCTGGTTCGGCGAGGGCGAGCGTGGCTTTGCCATGAGCATCAGGCAGACGGCGGTGCCGCTCGGCGGCGGGCTGGGCGCGCTCGTCCTGCCTTCGCTGGCGCTGGCCCTGGGCTTCACCGCGGTCTTCGGCCTGCTCGCGGCCGTCTCCGCGCTCTCGGCCTATTTTGCCTGGCGCTGGCTGCACGAGCCGCCGGTCGAAAGCGGTGCTCGCGCCGCCGCCGCGACAACCGGCCCGGCGCCGCTGCGCAACATCGAGGTGTGGCGCATCTCGACCGCCATCGGCCTGCTCTGCTTCCCGCAGGTCGCGGTGCTGACCTTCGCCTCGGTCTTCCTGCATGACTTTGCCGGCATGGGCACGTGGGTGACCAGCGCCAGCCTCGCCGCGGTGCAGACCGGCGCCATGGTGATGCGCGTCTGGAGCGGGCGCTTCACCGACCGCCACGGCAACCGCCGGCCGTTCCTGAAATTCTGCAGCGTGCTGAGTGCCTTGGCCTTCCTGATGCTGTGGCTGCTGGTGATCGGCGCCTCTGGCGCGCCGTTGCTGGTGCCGCTGCTGCCGCCGATGGTTGTCTTCGCCGGCATATCCGTCTCCGCCTGGCACGGCGTTGCCTATACCGAGCTTGCCACGCTGGCCGGCGCCGGCCATGTCGGTACCGCGCTCAGCCTGGCCAACAGCTTTGTCTTCATCGGCTTCTGCCTTGTGCCGATCGCCATCCCGTGGATCTTGGTGGCCTTCGCTTGGCCGGGCGTGTGGCTGTCGGCTGCGGTCTGCGCGGCGCTCGCCTGGCCGATCTTCCTGCGCCAGGCCTGATTCACCTGACGCTGATGCACTCGCAGAGGCCCGATTCTTCGTCGGCCCGCCGTGAAATCGCAAAGCCGGCTTCCTCAAACATGAAAAGAACATGATCGATGTCGTTAACCCCGCATCAAGGTTAATGCTTCATTTTGGCTCTCCGGGGTCAGTAGCGTTCTGGAGAGAGTTCCGTGCATCGACGCGTTTCATTGCGGCTTGCCGCTGCCGCCGTTGCGAAAAAACGTTCCTTCCTATCTCCTTTGGTGCTCGGGCTCGGCATTTGGATCGGCTTTCCGTCGGCTGTTGCCTATCAGGATATGGCGAGCCTGATCTCCGGCCTGGAATCGTCCAACATCCGCTGGAACGCCTATATAGAGAAATCCGCCGCCGGCTCGGTGCATGCCGCCGAAATGCCGTTCGTGGATTCCACCGTCACCGGTTCGCTCTCCGGCTCCGGCGTGAATTTACCGGGCGTGGGCACCGTCGCCTTCCGCGGCAAGGGCAGCGCCGCCGGCGCGACGCCCGATGAGGATCGGGTAGTGCGCGCCGACAAGAAGGGCCGCCTCGTCCAGGTCTCGCCGGTCGCGCCGCCGAAGAATTTCAGCGCCGGCTCGATTTTCGAGCGCACCTCCTCGCTGCTGCGTCCCGCGATGGACAGCGGGCTGAAGCTCACCTTCGCCAAGCCCGGCATCAAGGGCAAGGAAGTCCAGATCGCCCAGGCCTTCCATTTGCGCGAGGACAAGAAGCCGGATCCGGATCTGCCGGCGGCGCTTGTCGCCCTCGTCAACAACGACAAGCCGGACATCCTGGCCACCGCCTACGCCGAGTCCGCGCCCGACTACGCCAAGGCTTCGCCTTTCGAGGCGCTGCTGCAGGACGATCCGAACAACGGCCGCTTCATTCCGCCGATGGGCAAGGGTGACCACGCGTGGATGCAGACTCCTTTGCCAGCGGCCGTCTTCTCCAAGCCGGAACAGGAATGCCTCGCCAAGGGCATCTATTTCGAGGCGCGCAGTGAGCCCGTGCGCGGCCAGGCCGCGGTGGCGCAGGTGATCCTGAACCGCGTCCGCAACCCGGCCTATCCGAAGACGATCTGCGGCGTCGTCTACCAGAACGACGACTGGTTCAACCGCTGCCAGTTCTCCTTTGCCTGCGACGGCAGGAAGAAGACCATCACCGACCGGGCTTCCTACAGGACCGCCCAGGAGGTCGCCATGGCGGTGACCGCCGGCAAGATCTTCATTCCCGAGGTCGGCTCGTCGACGCATTACTACGCCAATTACGTCCATCCCGGCTGGGCGCGCGCCATGCAGCGCATGACCAGGATCGGCCTGCATATCTTCTACCGCACCTATGGCGGCGGCTGGAGCTGAGCCGGTTGGGCGGCTCGAGCCGAGCCGCCTAAACGACGCCCGCGGCTGTCCTTCTCCCGAGACTTGGCGTGCCCCGGCGGACGCGGCTTGTTGCGCGGATTCGCGCCATCACCTCACGCGGGCGTGAAGGGCACGATGTCGCACCTCGATAAGCCACTGATTTAATTGCAAAAAATACATCGCTTGGAAGTTCGGCCCGTGGCTTGACGGGCGCGGACCCTCTAACTATGTTGCCGGCGACTTTAGAAGCGGACGGACGGCAATCGTCTGCCCGGGCAGGGGGGTTACGATGGCCGACAAAACCGGGCCAGACGGAACCGGAGAAACCGGCCGCGGCAGGCAGCCAGAAGCCACCATCCGCGACGACGAACTTGAGCGCCGCCGGCGCGATCTCGAAGCATCGCTTGCGACGAGACGCACGGACCGGCTCGAGGGGAAAGACGAAGCGAAAGCTGCGACCGGTTACGGTCAGGCGCTGAAACTGTCCAGCGAGTTCATCGCCGGGGTGGTGGTCGGTGTCGGCTTGGGCTGGATCATCGACCGCCTGGTGGGAACGGCGCCCTGGGGTCTGATCGTCGGCCTGCTGCTGGGCTTTGGCGCCGGTATACTCAATGTCCTGCGCTCGGCGGGACTGGCATCCGAATTCGGCCAGGGCGGCAAGCCGCGCGAGCCGAAAGAATGAAGTGGGGCGCCGCAAGGCGCTGAAGTGAACTTAAGAAGCCGGTTGTGGCTTTGACGGGGATTTAAAGTGGCTGCTGCTGACAAGGTCGATCCGATCCACCAGTTCCAGATCCATCCGATCATCCCGCTGCATATCGGCGGCTACGACGTCTCGTTCACCAACTCTTCCCTGTTCATGGTCGTGACGATCGTGCTGGCTTCGGCCTTTCTCTATATGAGCACCGCCAGCCGCGCGCTCATTCCGGGCCGCCTGCAGTCGGTCTCGGAGATGGCCTATGAGTTCGTCGGCAACATGCTGCGCGATGCCGCCGGCAAGCAGGGCATGCAGTTCTTCCCGCTGGTGTTCTCGCTGTTCATGTTCGTGCTGGTCGCCAACCTGATCGGCCTCTTCCCCTATTTCTTCACCGTCACCAGCCACATCATCGTCACCTTCACGCTGGCGATCCTGGTCATCGGCACCGTCATCGTCTACGGCTTCGCAAAGCACGGCCTCGGCTTCCTCAAGCTGTTCGTTCCGCATGGGGTGCCGGGGTATCTTCTGCCGCTGGTGGTGGCGATCGAAGTTATCTCCTTCGTCTCTCGCCCGGTCAGCCTCTCGGTTCGTCTTTTCGCCAACATGCTGGCCGGCCACATTACCCTGAAAGTGTTCTCGGGCTTCGTCGTCAGCCTCAGCGCGCTGGGCGCTGTCGGCATCGCCGGCTCGGTCTTGCCGCTTGCCATGGCGGTCGCGCTCTCCGCGCTCGAACTGCTTGTCGCCTTCTTGCAGGCCTATGTCTTCGCGGTGCTGACCTGCATGTATCTGAACGACGCCCTGCACCCGAGCCACTGATCGATTTTCACCGGCGCCCCGGCGCCAGCATCCCAACGTACCAACTGCAACGAACAAGCAAACCACAGGAGTTTTGAAATGGACGCAACTGCAGCAGCTGCTATCGGCGCTGGTATCGCCTGCATCGGCATGGGCGGCGCGGGCATCGGCCTCGGCAACATCTTCGGCAGCTACCTCTCGGGCGCGCTCCGCAACCCGTCGGCCGCTGACGGCCAGTTCGGCCGCCTGATCTTCGGCTTCGCCGTGACCGAAGCTCTGGGCATCTTCTCGCTCCTGATCGCTCTGCTCCTGGTCTTCAAGTAAGATTGAGAGCTGACGAAAGGGGCCGCATGGTGCGGCCCCGTTCCATGGACAGGGGAATGAGATGTTCGTGACATCTGCCTATGCGCAAGAAACAGCGCCGGCCGCGGCCGAGGGCGATACGCATGCGGGCACCGCTGTGCCTGCCGCGGAGCATGAAGCGTTCCCGCCATTCGATGCCAAGACCTTCCCGTCGCAGATCCTGTGGCTGGTCATCACCTTCGGGCTGTTCTATCTGTTCCTGAAGCGCGTTGTGATGCCGCGTCTCGGCGGCATCATCGATGTCCGCAACGACCGTATCACCCAGGACCTCGACCATGCGGCAAGGCTGAAGGGCGAGGCGGATGCCGCCGTTGCCGCCTATGAGCAGGAGCTGGCGGAGGCCAAGGCCAACGCCAACAAGATCGGCCAGCAGGCAAGCGACGCCGCCAAGGCGGATGCCGAGAGCACGCGCAAGAAACTCGAGGCCGAGCTCGAGAAGAAGCTAGGCGAGGCCGAGGCGAGCATCGCCTCGATCAAAGCCAAGGCGATGAAGGAAGTCGGCACGATCGCCGAGGATACGACGTCGGCCATCGTCGAGGCGCTTGTCGGCGGCAAGGCCGACAAGTCCGAGATCGCGGCCGCGGTCAAATCCGCGAGCCGGTGAGGAGCGGAATTATGGACGCCACATCACTCGCCACGCTCTGGGCCACCGTCGCCCTGATCATCTTTCTCGGCGCCGTCATCTATCTGAGGGTCCCGGGCATGCTCGCCAAGTCGCTCGATGCCCGCGCGGCCAAGATCAGCAGCGAGCTCGAGGAAGCACGGCGCCTGCGCGAAGAGGCCCAGCAACTGCTCGGTCAGTATCAGCAGAAGCGCAAGGAAGCCGAGAAGGAGGCCGCCGACATCGTCGCCGCCGCCAAGCGCGAGGCTGAGCTGCTCGCTTCCGAAGCGGCCAAGAAGACTGAGGACTATGTCGCCCGGCGCACCGCGCTTGCCGAGCAGAAGATCAGCCAGGCCGAGCGCGAGGCCGTCAGCGAAGTGCGCGCCTCGGCCGTCGACATCGCCGTCGAAGCCGCCCGCGCCCTGCTCGCCGCCAAGGTCGACGCCAAAGCGGGTGCCGACCTGTTCAAGTCGGCGCTCAATGACGTGAAGGCCAAGCTGAACTGAGCTTGCGTCGAAGTTTCGAAATCAAAAGCCGCCTGGGCAACCCGGCGGCTTTTTGTTGTCGGAGGGGCGGGGGGCCTGAACTGCTGATCTCCCCACAAAGTGGGCTACAGCATGCACACATTTCCAAGCGGCTGGTCTTTGGCGATAGCGTGCATGGCAGCTTGGCGCATGCATTGTCCAATGTAGCGCGGGTCGACCCCCCACTCCGTCTCGGCTTCGCCGAGCCACCCCGATCGACGGGGTAGAGGAAAGGCGCCGAGCCTTTTGCCGTCAACGCTCGTCCAGCAGCGCTCCCTTCCTTTCCCTCCGGAGGGGGGAAAGGTGGCGCTGCGAAGCAGCGACGGATTGGGGGACCCACGTGGCAATCAAGCCTCGGCCTGATCAGTTACGCCAGCCACAGAAGATGTTTGCATGCCGTAACCACATTGGGGGAGATAGCCGTCACTCCAACCCGGCCAAACTCTCTTCCTCAACCACCTCAACGCCACCCAGCCTGAAAGGCGCGAAGGAGGCCCGGTGCAGCCTTGCCACCGGCCCATGCATCTCGATTGCGGTGCGGTGCCGGACCGTCGCATAGCCCATATGCACCTCGAAGCCGTAATGCTCGTGATGTCCGCCGCAGCCGCACATCATGCGGTCGCGCATCACCTTGGCGACGATCGACGCGGCGGCGATCGATTGCGAGCGCTGGTCGCCTTTGATGAGCGCCCGGCCTTCGCAGGCGAGACCAGGGGGAACGTCGCGGCCGTCGGCCAGGGCGAGCTTCGGTTGCAGCGAGAGGCCCGCGGCGGCACGGCGCATCGCTTCGAGGCTTGCCTTCAGGATGTTGCTGTTGTCGATGCCTTCGGCGCTGATCGAGGCCATCGAGACACTCAGCGCCGAGCCGAGGATCTTGAGGAACAGCGCCTCGCGCTGCAAATGGGTGAGGCGTTTGGAATCGTCGAGGCCTTCCGGAATATTGGCGGGATTGAGCACCACCGCGGCGGCCACCACCGGACCCGCCAGGGGGCCGCGGCCTGCCTCGTCCATGCCGGCGACCGGCCACAGCCCGTCGGCCATCGCCTTGGTCTCGATCGAGAAGTCGGGCTTCTCGACCATTTCAAAGAGAAGCGGAGAATCGGAACGCGGGCGAGCCATGGTGCGGCGAGGTTCGCATCGGCTCCGATTCTCCGCAAGTCCTTCCGGGTCGGATGGGGCGTCGGACCGGGAAGGCACCGTCTCACGGCCGGGGGACAAGGGCCGGACGGAATTTCGAAACAAATCGCAATTCCAGACGGAAATTCGCTTGCCTGGAATTGCTTAGCGCCGGCCGTCATGGCCGGTGCTGGCGTCAAAGCAGCATCAGTTGCTCGCCGGCGCCGGAACCTGCGACGAATTGGTCGGTGCGAAGCTGCCGTCGCTCGACATTGAGGCCGAGCCGCTTGGCG
Source organism: Mesorhizobium sp. SOD10 (assembly GCA_000824805.1). GTDB lineage: Bacteria > Pseudomonadota > Alphaproteobacteria > Rhizobiales > Rhizobiaceae > Mesorhizobium. The sequence continues at coordinate 1,057,205 of CCNA01000034.1, read as the reverse complement.
GCGATCTCGAACCGCCGGCCGATCTGCCAGGCATAGGGACCGGCGCCCTTCATGCGCTTGCCCCATTCCGAATCGTAATCCTTGCCGTCGCGCATCGACCGGATCAGCGACATCACATGCCGGTAGCGGTCCGGATAATGCCGCAACAGCCAGTCCTTGAAGATCGGCGCCACCTCGAGCGGCAGGCGTAGGATGACGTAGCCGGCCTCACGCGCGCCGGCGGCCCTGGCCGAATCGAGGATGCGCTCCATCTCCGGATCGTTGAGACCGGGGATGATCGGCGCCACCATCACCGATGCCGGAACGCCGGCATCCGAAAGCTGCCTGATCGCTTCCAGCCGCTTCGTCGGCGTCGACGCGCGCGGCTCCATGGTTCTCGCCAGCATGCGGTCCATCGTCGTCACCGACAGCGCCACCTTGGCAAGACCGCGCTCGGCCATGCGCGACAATATGTCGATGTCGCGCGTGACCAGCGCCGACTTCGTGACGATGCCGACCGGATGGCCGCGCGCCTCGAGCACTTCCAGGATTTCGCGCATGATCCGGTATTGCTTCTCGATCGGCTGGTAGGGATCGGTGTTGGTGCCGATGGCGATCGTGCGCGGCTGGTAGCCCGGCTTCGACAATTCCCGGTCCAGCATGCGCGCCGCGTCCGGCTTGGCGAACAGCTTCGCTTCGAAATCGAGCCCCGGCGACAGGCCCATGAAGGCATGCGTCGGCCGGGCAAAGCAGTAGACGCAGCCATGCTCGCAGCCGCGATAGGGATTGATCGAACGGTCGAAGGAAATGTCGGGCGACTCGTTGCGGGTGATGATGGTGCGCGGCTTCTCGACCTGCACTTCCGTCTTGAACGGCGGCAGCTCCTCCAGTGAGTTCCAGCCGTCGTCGAACACATGCCGGCTGACCGGCTCGAACCGGCCGGATGGGTTGATGCCGGCCGAGCGGCCGCGATTGCGGTCGGGCCGCACGCGCATGCCGCTCTGCTCGATCATCGCGTTCGCCATCTCGGCTCTTCCTGCTCCGAAAGCGGCAATGTCGGCGCGCACGATCTGTTCCATTTTCGCCCTCTCCCAGGGACTGTCGGCAGGCTTTCGAATCGCTCTGTTCATGAAACTATTCCTATTTTGCCGATGAGAACAAAGCAAGAACTTTTTCGCTTGGAGCGCGCAACTGGCGCATCGCCGCGCTTTCCGCTATTCGGCTAAAAATGCTCAGCGTTCTCATCGAAACCCGCAACGACGAAGAGGGGCTCGCCCGTACGCTCGCCTCGCTGGTAGCCGGCGCGGTCGAAGGCGTGGTCCGCGACGTGATCGTCTGCGATCAAGGCTCGACCGACCAGACGCATCGGGTGGCCGAGCATGCCGGCTGCCATTATGTGACCGGCGGGATCGCCATGGGCATCGGCCAGGCCAAGGGCGATTGGCTGCTGTTGCTGGAACCCGGCGCCCGGCTAACCGAGGGCTGGATCGACGAGGTCGTCGCTCACACGGCGAGACAGACCATGCCGGCGCGATTTTCGCGCGCCCGCGCCGATCGCGCGCCTTTCCTGGCTCGCATCTTTTCGGGCAATCGTGCGCTGGCCGAAGGCCTCGTCGTCAGCAAGCGGCAGGCTTCGGCTCTAGCAAAGAGCGCGCGCAGCGCCGAAGCCCTGGCGCGCGGCCTGGCGACCAGGCGGCTAAACGCCGAAATTTGGGTGGCGCCGCCGAAGTGAGGCCGGCAACGGCTTTCTTCCCAGGTGCGAAGGGCAGATCCGGTAAAATTCACCACATCGATCTTTTGTGCGTTGCACAAAATTCAACACAGGATTAGCATTCCTTAATATGGGGCATTGGGGATTGGCAAGTTCGAAGCGGTAGGCGGCCGATGGCGGACGCCGCGGATGCGAGGATCCGATGGACTCTTCCACCCCCGACAAGTCTGGCGCAACCAGTCTGGAAGCCGCAACCAGTCTGGAAGCCATTGCCCGCAGCGGCAGTTTGTTCAGGCGCATTGCGGTGCGCATCCCGACCTACATGAAGGATCTTCGCGAAAACCCGGCTTGGCTGCCGATGTTCGTTTTGGCGCGAACCATGCCAGGGCGCCGCATGCACTGGCTAGGCGCCAAACGAGCCCGCCCTCTCGACAATGCGGCAGAGACGATGTTCGTCGGCACCGACCGTGCGGCGGCGGTCGAGGCTTTGCGCGCCGAAGGCCTGTTTTCGGGCTTGATGCTGCCCTCCGCGATCCATCAGGAAATCGCCGCCTTCGCGCAGCGTACACCTTGCTTCGGCAATTTCGACCGCCGCCTTGAATTCATGCCGGGCGACCATGCCGAGGCCGAGAAGCGCTTCGGCCGCTCGCTGCTCAGCGGCCATTATTTCGAGCGCATCCTGGATTGCCCGGCAGCTCTTGCTATCCAGAACGATCCGCTGCTGCTCGACATCGCCCGGCACTATCTCGGCGGCCAGGCCAAGCTGATCACCACGCGCGTGTGGTGGAGTTTTCCGACTGGCAAGGCGTCCGATGCCGACAAGAACCTCGCCTCGTTGGGCAAGTACCATTTCGATCTCGACGACTGGCGGATGCTGAAGTTCTTCTTCTATTTGGTGCCGGTCGACGAAGGCACCGGCCCGCATGTCTATGTCCGTGGCAGCCACAAGCGCCGTGTGCTCAAACATCAGCTGACGCTTCTGGTCGGCCACCCGGCCGAAGAGGTGCTGGATGTCTATGGCCAGCAAAGCCCCGTCATGCTGACGGGCCAGGCGGGTCTCGGCTTCGTCGAGGATCCGTTCGGCTTCCACATGGGCACCGTACCCGCGCACACGCCACGCCTGATGATGGAAGTCGGCTTCGGAGTCTCCAAGCCGTCGCGGCGCCGGTTTCATGGCGAGCCGGTCATTCGCTAGACTTGTGCCGGTCAGAGATCCCTGATCTCGACCGGCATCCAGGCGGCGCCTGGCCAGACGCTGCTCGCGCGTCTCGGTGTCGAACCAGACCGCGACGGGCTTGCGCGAGAACAACTCGCGCTCGTCGAGCGCGTTGACGATGACGATCGCCCTGGCGGCGTCACCTTCGCCAGCGATTGCCGCGACATAGACGCCGCAGTCATGGCAGACGAGATAGTCGGCGGTGCGCAGGCCGAAGCGGTAGACCTGCAGGCGCCCCCTGTCCGCGACCGAAACCACCAGCCTGCCGTTCGGATCGGCGGCCGAGCGCGAGCCATGCCGGGTGCAGAACGAGCATTGGCAGGCGCTGATTTCCAGCGCGGCCGGATCGAGCGCGGTGGAGAAGCTCAGGCGGATATTGCCGCAATGGCAGCCGCCGCTGTGAACGGTCATGGCGGATTGTCCCTTGTTCGCAGCACAAGGTACTTTACCGGCGCCGCCCTCGAAATGGCTGCTCGCAGGCGCCAGTGCCATTCCCGCCTGCGAACCGGAAGCCGGTTGGGGGCTATGCCTGCGGTTACGAGGCCGGCTTGCCGCCGCGCCGAAGATGCTCGTCAAGCCGCGGCATGATCTCGACGAAGTTGCAGGGCATGTGCCGGTAGTCGAGCTGCGCCTTGATAATGCCGTCCCAGGCGTCCCTGCAGGCGCCGGGCGAGCCCGGCAGCACGAAGACGAAGGTGGCGTTGACGACGCCGCCGGTCGCCCGACTCTGGATCGTCGAGGTGCCGATCTTGTCGTAGGAGATGCGGTGGAAGACTTCGGAAAAGCCGTCCATCCGTTTTTCGAAGATCGGCTCCAGCGCCTCCGGCGTCACGTCGCGGCCGGTAAAGCCGGTGCCGCCGGTGGTGATCACGACGTCGATACTTTCGTCCTTCGACCAGCCGAGCACCCTGTCGCGGATCTTGTCGCGGTCATCTGTCACGATATCGCGCGCGGCAAGCACATGGCCGGCTTCCGCTATGCGGTCGGCCAGCGTCTGACCGGACTTGTCGTCGGCAAGGCTGCGCGTGTCGGAGACGGTCAGCACCGCGACGCGCACCGGGATGAAGGGCCGGCTCTCGTCAAGCTTCACCATCGCCCACCTCCATGCTGCGCGTCGCGGCGACGAACCAGTCGGGATGGCGAGCACGGATCGCGATCGCCGCGCGCTTGGCGACATTGCCGGTCTCGAACAGGCCGAAGCAGGTGGCGCCGGAGCCCGACATGCGCGCGAACGCGGCGTCGGCGCGTTTGAGCGCTTTCAGCGCCTCGCCGATCGCAGGTTCGATCGAACGGGCGGCAGCTTCGAGATCGTTGCGCGTCGTCTCCAGCCAGTTGCGGACAGCGTGGAAGTCGAGGCGCTTCGGCAGCGGCGGAAGCGCTTCGTTGTCGCGGCTGGAGAGCGCCTTGAACACGTCCGGCGTCGCGACGGCGACGCCCGGATTGACCAAGACGAGGCCGAGCGCCGGAAATGCGGGGAGCGGCGACACGTCATCGCCGATACCGCGTGCGATCAGCGGCTTTGACTTCAGGCACATCGGCAGATCGGCGCCGAGCGAAAGCCCGATCCGCGCCAGCGAAATGTCGTCGATGTCGAGCTTCCAGAGCTGCGCCAGGCCGTTGAGCGCGGCCGCCGCATCGCTGGAGCCGCCGCCGACGCCGGACGCGATCGGCAGGTTCTTCTCTAGCCTGATGGCGACCGGCGGCGCATGTCGCGCGCCGGCCTCCCGGCGCAAGGCATCGCGTGCCTTCACAACCAGATTGCCGTCGTCGAGCGGCAGGCCGGCGGCATAACGGCCGGATACGGAGAATTTGTCATGCTCGGCCGGCCCGATCTCGAGCCGGTCGCCGAAGCGGGCGAAAACGGCAAGGCTGTCGATGAGATGGTAGCCGTCGGCGCGCCGTCCGGTGACATGCAGCGCCAGATTGATCTTGGCCGGCGCAAGCCATGTCCGGACTTCTGTGCCGGGCTCCAGAATGTCGGCTGCTGGCGAGATGGCTTCAGTCCTTGGCGAGACGGTATTCGCCGGTCTTCGGATCCTTGACCAGCGTTCCCATCGTGCCGTTCGCCGCCTGTTTCTCGGTGCGCCGGATCTTGGCTGTCACGCGTTCGGCCTCGCGCACGAAAGCGCGGTAGCCGAAGTAAGCGGCGGCGCCGATAACAATGAAGAAAATGATCTGCGGCATCTCAAACTCCTCCCGCGGTCTCGCGGCAAGGCCGGCCGGATGGGTCGGTCAAGCGGCCATGCTAGACGCAATCATGGCTTTTTCAAAGCCCGAAGCGTGCCCACAATGCGCGCTCTTCCGCCGCATCGAGCACGCCGTTTGCGGCGGCAGCGGCGATATCGGGCGCCGAGAAGCGCGAGCCGAACAGGCCGAAACGGCCGAACAAACCGCGCGGCGCGGTGATCAGCTTGAGCTGCGTCTTGTCGCCGAAGCGGGTCTTGAGCACGCTGCGCATATCGCCCAGCGCATCGACAAGGCCGAGCTCGAGGCCCCGCTTGGCGGTCCAGAACAGGCCGGTGAACAGGTCCGGGTCGTCCTTGAGCTTGCTGCCGCGCCGTTCCTTGACGAGCTCGATGAAGGTCTCGTGCACTTCGAGCTGCAGCGCCTTCAGCCGCTCCACGTCCTCCTTCTTCTCGGGCTTGAACGGATCGAGCACGGCCTTGTTCTGGCCGGCGGTGTGGACGCGCCGCTCGACACCGATCTTCTTCATCAGCTCGGGAAAACCGAACGAGGCGGAGACCACGCCGATCGAGCCGACGATCGATGAGGGGTCGGCGAAGATCTCGTCGCCGGCGACCGCGATCATGTAGCCGCCCGAGGCCGCCACGTCCTCGATGAAGACCAGCACCTTCTTGTTCTTTTCCGTGGCCAGGTCGCGGATGCGTTTGAAGATCAGGCGCGACTGTACCGGCGAGCCGCCCGGCGAGTTGATCGAGATGGCCACCGCCGGCGCGTCGAAGCCGAACGCCTTTTCGATGACGCCCGCCGTCGAGGCGAGCGACAGGCTCGGCCGGAACTGGCCGCCGCCGGCCATGATTGCGCCTTGCAGCCGGATGACCGGAATGGTGACGACTGTCGAGCGCCAGGATTTCGGCAGCAGGCGGTTGAAGAGGCGTTTCACGAACGGGTGTCTCCGGTGGAATACAAAGGAGCAAGATGAGATCAGTTAGTCGGTAGGCGCGACGTCATCTTGCTTGGCATGTAGGAATTCGCCGCCCAACGGCAATGCCGCATCGCGCGCCTGGGATCAATCGCCGAACAGCGATGCCAGGCCGTTGTTGATCATTTCCGTCCGCGCCGTCGGCGCGTTGCCGGACGGCCCGTGCAAGGTGAGCGGCGGGCGGATCGACAATTTCCCACGCGCCCCGAGCGCGGCCCTGACGACGATGCGGATCGCCGCCGCGTCCGGACGCGGATGCACGCACAGCATCTCGGCATCGCCGAAGCGCCCTTCGATCGCATCGAGGATGGCGACCAGTTGCTCGGGCCGCGCGATGACGGCCAGCCCGCCGCGCGGCCTGACGACGGCGGCGCCGCTCCTGATCCAGCGCTCGAACAGCCCGTCCTCGGTCACATGCGCCTGCCTGCGCAGCGCGTCAGGCGTCGAGCGGTCCTCGGCCGCGTTGAAAGGCGGGTTCATGATGACGAAGTCGAAGGAATTGTCGGCGAGTCCGGCTTCCACTCGGGCCCGGCCGGTCTGCGTCACGTCGGTCGTCAGCACCGAGGCGCGGTCGCCGAGATGCGCGTTGCCCGGATGCGAAAGCGTGGCGGCGGCGAACCCCGCCATTTCGGCCGAGCGCTCGACCAGCACGGCCCGCGCCGCCGGGCAGCGCGACAGCACGGCAAGGGCGGCCGCGCCGGCGCCGGCGCCGAAATCGGCGAGCCGGCCGGAAAAGCCTGACGGCACGGCGGCCGCCAGCATCATGGCGTCCATGCCGGCGCGGTGACCGCCGCGGCTCGGCTGCACCAGCCAGAAGCGTCCGCGGTGGAAGGCATCGACCGTGTGCGCCGGCGTATCCGGGACGGGGACGGTGCTGGTTGCCATTACTTTTTGCGGATCTCGTTCTCGATGCCGGCATCCTTGAGGATGCGGCGCGCGGCGTCGATCTTCTCGGCATCGACCATCACGCGCCGGGGCAGGATGCCGAGCGACCCGTCGAGCACGCTCATATTCTGGTCGGCGACGAAACAGGCGATGCCGGCGTCGCGCATCAGCGATTCGACAAAGGAGATGACGACGGCGTCATTGGTGCGGACAAGCTCGATCATGGAACGAAAATCGCAGGTTGCGGCGTTCCTGTAAACGTCGGGGCCAAACACGCGAAGGTAGAGCCGCGCCAATTCGCCTCTTGCCGTGCCCGGTTGTGCCGACCTAGAGTCGGCGCGGGACTAGTGCATGTCGCCCAGAAGTGCGTAGCGGTTCTGGCACAACGACATGCATCAAAACAATAACTTGAAGCGTGCCGCCTGAATTTCGTTTCAGCGCGAGGCGCTGCAAGGGTGCCTTCGTACGCGTCAAATTGACGGGAGTTGTCGTGGTGGGTGTCGTTCTCAACATCGAAGGCAAGCGGGAACCCGCTTCCATCAAGGATCTGATCGATCTGACCGCCGCCGACATGGGGCGCGTCAACGAACTGATCCTGTCCAAGGCGGGCTCCGACGTCGAGATGATCCCGGAGATCGCCAACCACCTGATCTCGTCCGGCGGCAAGCGGCTCAGGCCCATGCTGACCCTCGCCGCCGCGCAGATGTTCGGCTATTCCGGCGAAGGCCATGTCAAGCTCGCGACCGCCGTCGAGTTCATGCATACCGCGACGCTTCTCCACGACGACGTGGTCGACGAGAGCGCGCTGCGCCGCGGCAAGAAGACGGCGCGCATGATCTGGGGCAACCAGGCGAGCGTACTGGTCGGCGATTTCCTGCTCGGCCAGGCTTTCCGCATGATGGTCGAGGTCGGCTCACTGGAAGCCCTCGACATCCTGTCGAGCGCCGCCTCCATCATCGCCGAAGGCGAGGTTATGCAGCTTGCGGCGGCCAAGAACCTCGACACCACGGAGGACGAGCATTTCGCCGTCATCAAGGCCAAGACCGCGGCGCTGTTCTCGGCCGCGGCCGAAGTGGGGCCGGTGATCGCCCAGGCCTCGCGCACCGACCGCGCCGCACTTCGCTCCTACGGCATGAATCTCGGCCTCGCCTTCCAACTCATCGACGATGCGTTGGATTACGGCGGCTCCAGCAAGGATCTCGGCAAGAATGTCGGCGACGATTTCCGCGAAGGCAAGGTGACGCTGCCGGTGATCCTCGCCTACCGGCGCGGCACTAAGGCCGAGCGCAGCTTCTGGAAGCGCGCCATCGAGGAAAACGTCACGGACGATGCCGGGCTCGAAAAGGCGATCGGCCTGATGGCCCGCCACGGCGCCATCGCCGACACGATCAGCCGCGCCCGCCATTTCGGCGAGATCGCCCGCGATGCGCTGGCGCCGCTGGAGGCGACGCCGCAGAAGTCGGCGCTGATCGACGTCATCGATTTCTGTATCAGCCGCGTCAACTGAGCTGACTGCCTTGCAGGCGCCTGCGTGGCATCCGCCGGGCAGGGCGTCTATGAATCCCGCGCTGGCCGTCTCGACAAGAGGCGGCCCGGCAAATTATCTATAAAATATGGCCAGCACAGAAGACACGATCGCTGTCCGCATCAGCAAGGAACTGGCGGACCGCATCATTTCGGGCGCGATCGAGCCCGGCTCGCGGCTGCGCCAGGATCATGTCGCCGAGGAATTCAACACCAGCCATGTCCCGGTGCGCGAAGCCTTCCGGCGCCTGGAGGCGCAAGGCCTGGCGATCAGCGAACCGCGCCGTGGCGTGCGCGTCGCCTCTTTCGATCTCGGCGAGGTCAGGGAGGTGGCCGAGATGCGGGCGGCGCTCGAAGTGCTGGCGCTGCGTCATGCCGCGCCGCATCTGACGGCGTCGATCCTCGACCAGGCCGAGGAGGCGACCAAGGCCGGCGACAAGTCCCGCGACGTTCGTTCCTGGGAAGAGGCCAATCGCACCTTCCACCGGCTGATCCTGGCGCCTTGCAACATGCCGCGCCTGCTTTCCACCATCGACGACCTGCATGCCGCGAGCGCGCGTTTCCTGTTCGCGGCCTGGCGCTCGGAGTGGGAAACCCGCACCGACCAGGATCACCGCGCGATTCTGAGCGCGCTGAGACACGGCAACACCGAATCGGCCGCCGCGACGCTCGGGCGGCACGTGCAATGGATCGGCCAGAAACCGGTCAAGACTGCTTCTGGCAAGACGCGCGAGGCGTTCGCCATCGTTGGGTGATGATCGGCGATTGGCAATTGGCCGAGGCATCTCAACCTCGTCATTCCAGGGCGGAGCAAGGAGCGAAGCGACGCGCGCAGACCCTGGAATCCATGCCGTTACGTCGGAGCCTTGCAGCGGTGCAGAACGACCTCTGTTCTGCCCCGCTTTTGCCATTCGGCCAAGGTCACGGCATGGATCCTAGGGTCTACGTGACGCCGCTTCGCGGCTGCTTCGCCCTGGGATGACGAACCTGCGGGCTTGCCAACCGTTTCAAAATGTGGCTTCGATAATAGATCGAATAAGGAAATTATCTATAATTTCAGTCCAACCAGGGAAGACACCGTGACCAACGCAGCCATTTCGACCCGCAAATCCTCCTTCAGCCCGTTGCGGCTGCAAAGCCGTTCGCTCGCTTGGCAGATCGGCGCCGTGATCCTCGGTTCGCTATTCCTCGCGCTGTCGTCCTATATCGAGGTGCCGATGGTGCCGGTTCCGGTGACGATGCAGACCTTCGCCGTTACGTTGGTCGGCGCGCTCTATGGCTGGCGCTTCGGCGCGCTCACCATCGCCGCCTGGCTGGTCGAAGGCGCGGCAGGGTTTCCGGTGCTGGCGGGCGGAGCGGCCGGGATAGAGCATTTCGTCGGTCCGACCGGCGGCTATCTCTTCGCTTTCCCGGTCGTCGGCGCCGTCGTCGGCTGGCTGGCCGAGCGCGGCTGGAACGGCAACCACGTCATGCTTGCCTTTGCCGCCATGCTCATCGGCAACCTGCTTTGCCTGGTTCTCGGCACCGCCTGGCTTGCCGTCATGATCGGCACGGAGAAGGCGATCACCTTCGGCTTCCTGCCCTTTATCGTCGGCGGCTTGCTCAAGTCGGCGCTGGGCGCGGCGACGCTGAAGCTCTTTTCCACCGATCGGGCGGAACCGCGCGAGCGCTCGTCCGGGACGCGATGACCGTCAGGCTGCGCGCCCATCATCTGCTTTGCCTGCTGACCTATGTCGGCAAGGGCTATTCGCCGGCCTTCACCGCCAACTACGACCAGGTGGTGAAGCGGCTGGGCGAGGGCGAGGGGGTTTTGATCGTTTCCGGTCCGGACGACATCTGCGCCCCGCTGCTCGACGAACCCGAGCCGCATTGCCTGCGCGAAAGCGCCGCCGAGCGGGACCGGCTCGCCGCGCGTGACGTGGGCGCTTTCCTCAACCGGCCGATCCGGGCTGGAGACCGGTTCGTGCTGGACGCCTCCAGCCTGGCTGGGATGCGGGAGGCTTTTTCGGCCTGCCTGACGCGCCAGGCATGCTCCGGCTGCGAGTGGTCCGGCCTCTGCGACGCGGTTGCCGCCGGCGGGTTCGGCGATACGCGTCTTTAGAGCATGATCCCGAATAGCGGGACCCGGTTTTCGGAAAAGAGTATGCTCCAACAAGGAGCGAGATCAGGGTGACGTTCAACGGAACGTATCCTGATCCAGGCGACCCGGTACCACATGTCGGCGTCCCGGACCTCCGCGCGGGATGTTTTCGGCGGCGCCGCATCGTTTTTTAAGCCGGATGATTGCATTGTGATTCGCTCGGCGATTGAAGCTCGACCCCAAAAAGGCCATGCTTTGACCGGAAAAGATCGAGTCTGTGGGCGGTCCGCCAAGGGGGATCGCGTCTGGCTGAAAGGGATACGATGCGGCAAGGACGTGCGCGCTGGCTGACGAGGCTGGCATTTTTGACCGGTGTGGCGCTTTGGGTGCTGCCGGTCCAGGCCAAGGAAGATGCCCAACCGCTGCAGATCACGTCGTTCTCGGGCGCCTATCTTGCAGCCCATATCGCCGAAAGCGACAACGATCTCGACGACGCGATCGCCTATTACAAGCAGGCGCTGGCCTTTGCGCCGAACGACAAGGACCTGCAGCAGAGCCTGATGCTGGCTCTCGTCGCGCAAGGCCGCTTCGAGGAATCGCTGGTCTATGCCGACAAGCTCAAGGAGGTGCCGGATGTCGAGCGCTTCTCGCGTCTGGCGCTGGCCATCGATTCCTTCCACAAGAAGGACTACGCCAAGGCGCAGTACTGGCTGAAGCTCTCGCTCGAATCCGATCTCGACCGGCTGCTTTCCGGTGTCATGGACGGCTGGGCCAAGGCAGGCGCCGGCAACGCCTCCGAGGCCATGGAGTCCATCGATAAGCTCAAGGGGCCGGACTGGTTCGGCCTGTTCAAATCGTTCCACCGCGCGCTGATCGCCGACGCGGCCGGCCTGAAGGATAAGGCCGATGCGATCTACGCCGCCACGCTCGCCGACACCACGGCCGGCGGCTCCGCGCCCGAAACCTGGATGCGCAATGCCCAGGCCTATGCCTCATTCCTCGCCCGCAAGGGCGACAAGTCGAAGGCGCTGGCGGTGTTGAACCAGGCCGAGGCCTTCGCCCCGGGCAAGCTCGAGATCACCACGCTGCGCGACCGCATCGCCAAGGGCGAAAAGATTGAGCCGTTGGTGGTCGGCCCGGCCGACGGCGCGTCCGAAATCCTTCTCGACCTTGCCACCGCGCTCAACCGTGGCGGCGGCGAGCCTTTCGTGCGGCTCTACCTGCAATACGCGCTGGCGCTGAAGCCGGACAGCGATGCGGCCCTGGTGCAGCTTGCCGCGGTCGCCGAGCAGCTCAAGGACGGCGAGGGCGCCATCGCGCTTTACCGCCGCATTCCGGCGTCCTCGCCGCTGAAGGAGCTTTCCGACCTGCAGCTCGGCCTGAACCTCGCCGATCTCGGCAAGCATGACGAGGCGATCGCCCATCTCAAGGCCTATCTCGACAAGCACCCTGACGACATGCGCGCCTATTTGGCGCTCGGCGGCGTCTATGGCTCGAAGGAAGATTTCCGCTCGGCCGCCAATCTCTACGATAAGGCCGTCGAACAGTTGAAGAACCCGACCGCCGCCAACTGGAACATCTTCTACCAGCGCGGCATCGCCTATGAGCGGCTGAAGGAATGGCCGAAGGCCGAACCCAATTTCCGCAAGGCGCTGGAGCTGCAGCCGGACCAGCCGCAGGTCATGAACTATCTCGGCTATTCCTGGGTCGACATGAACATGAACCTCAAGGAAGGCCTGGCGATGATCCAGAAGGCCGTGGATCTCAGGCCGAACGACGGCTACATCGTCGATTCGCTGGGCTGGGCCTATTACCGCATGGGCCGCTTCGACGACGCCGTGCGCGAGATGGAGCGCGCCGTCTCGCTGAAGCCGGAGGATCCGGTCCTCAACGACCATCTCGGCGATGCCTACTGGCGCGTCGGCCGCAAGCTTGAGGCCACCTATCAGTGGACGCAGGCGCGCGACCTGAAGCCCGACCCGGATGTGCTCGCCACTTTGCAGCAGAAGCTGCTCAAGGGCCTGCCGCCGATCGAATCCAACACTGCGCAGGAAACCCCGAAAGTGAAGCCGGTGCCGGCGCCCGCGCCGAAGGGCTGAGCTTCGATCCTGTTTTTTGGCGGGGCCCTTCGGGGCCCCGCGGCAGTTTTCGGAACATTTGCAAAGCTTTCCGCCTTGCCGGATGTCAGCCGCCGCCTTGACGCTTGCAGGCCCGGCAACTAGGGAAGCGTCATCCTGCGCTTTCCGAGGCCGCCGTGACCATCGAGATCCCCGCCCATATGCATCCCAGCCGCTCCTTCCAGGGGCTGATCCTGACCTTGCACAATTACTGGGCGGACTATGGTTGCCTCATCCTGCAGCCCTACGACATGGAGGTCGGCGCCGGCACTTTCCATCCGGCCACCACCTTGCGGGCGCTCGGTCCGCTGCGCTGGAATGCGGCTTACGTGCAGCCTTCGCGCCGGCCGAAGGACGGCCGCTACGGCGAGAACCCCAACCGGTTGCAGCACTATTACCAGTATCAGGTGATCCTGAAGCCCAATCCGCCGAACCTGCAGGAGCTCTATCTCGGTTCGCTGGAAGCGATCGGCGTCGACCCGCTGCTGCACGACATCCGCTTCGTCGAGGACGACTGGGAAAGCCCGACGCTCGGCGCCTGGGGGCTCGGCTGGGAATGCTGGTGCGACGGCATGGAAGTCTCGCAGTTCACCTATTTCCAGCAGGTCTGCGGCATCGAATGCGCGCCGGTGGCGGGCGAGTTGACCTACGGTCTCGAACGACTCGCCATGTATGTGCAGGGCGTCGACAATGTCTACGACCTGAACTTCAACGGCCGCGAAGGCGCCGAGAAGGTCACCTATGGCGACGTCTTCCTGCAGGCCGAGCAGGAATATTCGCGCCACAACTTCGAATTCGCCAACACCGCGATGCTGCTGAGACACTTCGAGGACGCCGAGGCCGAGTGCAAGGCGCTGCTCGATGCCGGCACGCCGAAGCCCAGCGACAATTTGGCGATGCACCGCATGGTCTTTCCGGCCTATGACCAGTGCATCAAGGCAAGCCATGTCTTCAATTTGCTCGACGCCCGCGGCGTGATTTCCGTCACCGAGCGGCAGAGTTACATTCTGCGCGTACGCAACCTCGCCAAGGCTTGCGGGGAGGCGTTCCTGAAGACGCGGGCGGGCGGGCTGGCGGCTTAGCCCAAAGTCACGCTGGCGATCTCGGCGGCTGCAATCGGCAACGTTATCTGGGCAGTCGCGGCATCGATCGTGCGCAGTGCCTGTCTCACGCCCGGCATCGAGAACGTGCCGTGCATCTGGGCGGTGAAGCAGGCGCTCAGTGTCAGGATCTGCAGCATTCTCGAAACCGTCTTCATGGTCGTTCAGCCAATAGTTCTCCGCCTGAGCGTTGGTCGCTTCAGTGCCGCGTTTGGTTCATGGGATGTCTGCTTTTAAGACGGCTGGGCTCGTTTCGTCCCGACAAAGACCTGAAAATTTCCCGATATGGGTCTGATTTGCGATCGGCGGGCAGGGTGACAGGCGCGAGCCGAGTTGCTATGCGCTTCTACCTCCCCCTTGATGGGGAGGTCGCCGCGAAGCGGCGGGTGGGGGTGATTGGCGCTTCCCTATGCCAAAACTTGACCGTTTCAAGTTGCAGTCCGCACGAAGGCTCCGCACCTCGATGACGGACGAAGAACGACTGCTGTGGCGGCACCTGTGGCGCATCCCGGTCGAAGGGACACATTTCCGCCGGCAGGCGTCAGTCGGCGCCTACTAGCCAGATTTCGTCTCGCATCGGCTGAAGCTGATTGTCGAAGTAGATGGCTCCCACCACAGCGCTGATGATCAGCTGCGCCACGATGAAGATCGAACACGGTGGTTTGAAAGCCAGGGCTATCGCGTCGTCCGCTTCTGGAATCATGAGATAAAAAACGAACTGGATTCTGTGCTCGATACAATTTATGCGGCGGTGGAAGAACGGAAATCACACCTGCATCTGCGCGATGGTGCCGAAGGTATTGGCGGCTGAGAGGCCGCCACCCCGCCCCGGCGCTACGCGCCGACCCTCCCCATCAAGGGGAGGGTGGGGAGCTTAACTATGCCTGACCTGCTCTTGGAACTTCGCTCCGAGGAAATCCCCGCACGCATGCAGCGCAAGGCTGCCGGCGATCTCAGGAAGATGCTGACCGACGGTCTGGTCGAGGCGGGCCTCACCTATGAGGCGGCGCGCGAATATTGGACGCCGCGCCGCCTGGCTCTCGACATCCGTGGCTTGACGGCGCGCTCGAAGGACATCCGCGAGGAGATCAAGGGGCCGTCGACCACCGCGCCCGAGCAGGCCGTGCAGGGTTTCCTGCGCAAGGCCGGGCTTTCATCGATCGCAGACGCCCATGTCCATTCCGACCCGAAGAAGGGCGACTTCTACGTCGCCCACATTTCCAAGCCGGGCCGGGCGGCGGAGGAAATCATCGCCGAGCTGGTGCCGGGCATCATCAGAAATTTCCCCTGGCCGAAATCGATGCGCTGGGGGCGGGCCTCGGCGAAACCCGGCTCGCTGCGCTGGGTTCGGCCGCTGCAGTCGATCGTCTGCACCTTCGGCCCGGAGACCGAGGAGCCGGTTGTGGTCGATTTCGAGATCGACGGCATCCGCGCCAGCAACGTCACCTATGGCCATCGCTTCCATGCGCCGGGCCCGATCACCGTGCGCCGTTTCGACGACTATGTGGCGAAGCTCGAGGCGGCCAAGGTCGTGCTCGACGCCGACCGGCGCAAGGAGATCATCCTGGCCGATGCCCGCAACATCGCCTTCGCCAACGGTCTCGATCTCGTCGAGGACGAGGGCCTGCTGGAGGAAGTATCCGGCCTGGTCGAATGGCCGGTCGTGCTGATGGGTGAGTTCGAGCAGGACTTCCTCACCATTCCGGGCGAGGTCATCCGCCTCACCATCCGCGCCAACCAGAAGTGCTTCGTCACCCGGCCGCAGGGCGCGGGCGAGGACCTGTCGAACCGCTTCATCCTTGTTGCCAACATCGAGGCGACCGACGGCGGCAAGGAAATCGCCTACGGCAACGGCAAGGTGGTGCGCGCCCGCCTGTCTGACGCGCTCTATTTCTGGAAGACCGATCAGGGCGATTTGCCCGACCTCGACCAACTCACGGAATCGGCGGCGAAGCTCGGCCTGGACCTGGAGAAGCCGCTCGACCAGCGCATGGCGCGGCTCGATCATCTGAACGTGACCTTCCATGCCAAGCTCGGCACGCAAGGGCAGCGCGTGGAGCGCATCAAGCGGCTGGCGGAAGCGCTGGCCCCGGTCGTCGGCGCCGACAGCGCGCTCGTCACCCGCGCGGCCGTGCTCGCCAAGGCCGACCTGCAGACGGAGGTGGTCGGCGAGTTCCCTGAATTGCAGGGCGCCATGGGTCGCAAATATGCGCTGCTGCAGGGCGAGCATGCATCCGTGGCCGCAAGCGCCGAGGAGCACTACAAGCCGCAAGGCCCATCCGATCGCGTGCCGACCGATCCGGTCTCGGTTGCGGTGGCGCTTGCCGACAAGCTCGACACGCTGACAGGCTTCTGGGCGATCGATGAAAAGCCCACGGGCAGCAAGGACCCGTTCGCCCTGCGCCGCGCTGCGCTTGGCGTGGTCAGGATCCTCATCGAGAACCGTATCCGTCTGGCGCTGACGTCAGTTTTCGCCAAGGCCTTTGCGAATTTGAAGAGTGGCGCGGATCAGTCGTCCGACCTCCTCGCCTTCTTCCACGACCGCCTGAAAGTCTACCTGCGTGAAAGTGGTGCACGCTACGACTTGATCGATGCCGTGCTGTCAGCGGGCTCGCGCCCAATCTCCCCCCTTGTGGGGGAGATGTCGGCGAAGCCGACAGAGGGGGGCGCTGTCCCGCCGGCCTCTCATTCTGTCGCGCCCCCCTCTGCCCTGCCGGGCATCTCCCCCACAAGGGGGGAGATTGGTCAATCGCCGAACGACGACCTGCTGCAGATCGTGCGCCGTGTCGAGGCGCTGGGCTCTTTGCTCGACACCGACGAGGGCAAGAACCTGCTTGCCGGAACCAAGCGCGCCGCCAACATCCTGGCCGCCGAGGAGAAGAAGAAAACGCTGGTCGCCGAGGCCGTTGAGCCGGCGCGGTTCCGCGAGGAAGGGGAAAAGAAGCTCTTTGCCGCGGTGAATCAGGCTGAGAAGGAAGCCGGCCAAGCAATTCAAAACGAAGATTTTTCCGCCGCCATGCTGGCGCTTAGCGTGTTGCGTGAACCGGTTGATTCATTCTTTGAGGGTGTTCTCGTGAATGATGAGGACCAGGCAGTGCGCGCCAACCGCCTGGCGCTGCTCGCCCGCATC
This sequence comes from Mesorhizobium sp. SOD10, assembly GCA_000824805.1. Taxonomy (GTDB): domain Bacteria; phylum Pseudomonadota; class Alphaproteobacteria; order Rhizobiales; family Rhizobiaceae; genus Mesorhizobium. The sequence goes on along the minus strand of CCNA01000034.1, from coordinate 1,040,300 downwards.
CGCGCCGCCACCGATCAGGTTGCGGATTTTTCAAAGATCGTCGGCTGACGGCGAAGGAAACGCGTCTGCGAGATCTACCCGCATCCGCTAGGATGCGGGTAGATCAGAGCAATTGGCCGCCCCAAATTAATGCGCCGGAGCCGGCTTACAGTCATACGGCGATGACCTCCACGTGGGAGAACCAATGCATGTCGCCCCGAAGTGTGCAGCGGTTCCGGGCAACGACATGCATCAGACAAAAGACGTTCCCAAACCACGGAGGCATGCCATGAATTCCGTTGACGATATCGATCTGATCGAAGGGACCCCGGCCGCCGCCGAGGCCATCGAATCCGTTTCCGAGAACATCCTCGACCACGCTGCCGCCGCGGCGGTCGAATCCGCCGATCCGTCCGAAGACGACGAAGACGCCGCTGCCTCGGCCGACGATGAGTCGGAAGACGAGGACGAAGATGACGACGATGAACACGATGAAGCCGACGAGGAAGCCCAGGCCTCGGGCGACGATGAGTCCGACGACGAGGATGAAGATGGCGACGCGGATGAAGACGATGACAAGGAAGAAGCGCCCTGAGCCGTTTCCCGTCGTCTGAGGTACGGGTCGGCGAGAGCAATCCCAGGAAAAGTGTGAAACGGTTTTCCGTCCGGAATTGCGTCCCGACAAACAGCGCCTAGCACATCGAAGGCGTATCCAGTGTGATCTACATCGCCTTGCCGACGCGCGGCAGCGGCTGGGCATTTGGCGGCTGCGCCGGTTGTTGCGCGCCGGCCTGCGCACTGGCCGTCGCGGCCGGCTGGCTGCCGGTTTTGCCGTTCGAAGCGGAGGCGATGCCGTTGGCAGGCGTTGCCGGCGACGTGCCGTTTGCCGGCGCGGCCGCGGGAGTGGTTGCCGGCGTCGCGGGCTTGGCCGCTGCGGCCGCCGCGGGCGTTGCGAAAGCGCCGCCGACAACGCCGCCGCGAATGATCATCGGGGCCTGATGGTGGCCGGACTTCTCGGGAATCGCAGCGACCTTTTCGTCGGTGACGGCGGGCACAGGATCGCCCAGCGCTACCATCGACGGCGTCGAGGCCGAGGACAGCTTGGCCGGTTCGATCGCATTCAGCCTGATGACCGAAGGCGTCGAGGTCGAGGGGCCGACCACGACACAGATATTCGTGGGGTACCCCACGAATATCTGTTTAGGGCCGGCAGATTGAAGCCGGCTTGCGCGGAAACTTAACATTTTAGGAATTGATAAATCGCCAATGCCCGCCCTTGCCCGGCGGAAGCGACCGTATTACGGGACCGGCATGTTCAGGACTGGTGGCGAATTTGGCTGAGATACTGGCGGCCGGCGAGGCTATGGAGCGGGCATTGGCGCTGCTCGAAGGCGGCGACGTCGTCGCCATTCCGACCGAGACGGTTTACGGCCTGGCGGGCGATGCCACCAACGGCGTCGCCGTGGCGCGCATCTTCGAGGCCAAGGGCCGGCCGCGCTTCAACCCGCTGATCGCCCATGTCGCAAATCGCGCGATGGCGGATCGTATTGCCGGCTTCGATCCGCTCTCGGCAAAACTGGCCGAAGCCTTCTGGCCCGGCCCGCTGACGCTGGCACTGCCGCAGCGCGCCGACAGTGGCATCCATCCGCTGGTCACCGCGGGGCTGGACACGATCGCGCTGCGCATGCCGCGCGGGTTCGGCGGCGAACTGATCGCGCGGCTCGGCCGGCCGCTCGCAGCCCCCAGCGCCAATTCTTCAGGCAAGATCAGCGGCACCACGGCGCAGGCCGTCGCCGCCGATCTCGGTGACAGGATCAAGCTGGTCGTCGATGGCGGCGCGACGCCGGTCGGCCTGGAATCGACTATTCTCAAGGTCGAGGACGGCAAGCTGCGGCTGCTGCGGCCCGGCGGCATCGGCGCCGAGGAGATCGAGGCGGTGGCCGGCGCGAGACTGTCGCGCGGCGCCACCGGCATCGAGGCGCCGGGCATGCTCGCCTCGCATTACGCGCCGGGCGCCGCGATGCGGCTCAATGTCGAAGAAATTGCCCAAGGCGAGGCGTTGCTGGCCTTCGGCCGCAACCGCGCCGAGGGCTGGGAACGGGCCGTTGCGCTGCGCAACCTTTCCGAAGCGGGCGACCTGCGCGAGGCGGCAAGCAATCTGTTCGCTTTCATGCAGGCGCTCGACCGCAGCGGTGCCGCGACCATCGCCGTCGAGCCGATCCCGTTCGAAGGCTTGGGAGAGGCGATCAATGACCGGCTCGCGCGCGCCGCCGCGCCGCGTGACAAGACCGCTTGAGCCTATCTCTTTGTTTTGATGCAATTTCGGACGGAACCGCTTCGCACTTTTCCTGGAATTGCTCTAGGTTCTGACCTATGAACGACCAGCCTTTCGACCTCGACCCCGCCGTCATCGACCGCTTTGTTGCGATCGTCGGCGACAAATATGCGTTGCGCGACCAGGCCGACATCGCGCCTTACATCACCGAGCGGCGCGGCCTTTGGCATGGCCGCACATCGCTGGTGCTGAGGCCGGGCAGCGTCGAGGAAGTGAGCCGCATCATGCGGCTTGCGACCGAGACCGGAACCCCGATCGTGCCGCAGAGCGGCAACACCGGGCTGGTCGGCGCCCAGGTGCCGGACAAGTCCGGCCGCGACATCGTGCTCTCGCTGTCGCGGCTGAACCAAATCCGCGAGATCGATGTGCTATCGAATACGGTGACGGCCGAGGCCGGCGTCATCCTGCAGACGCTGCAGGAAGCGGCCGACGCCGCCGACCGGCTGTTTCCGCTTTCGCTCGCCGCCCAAGGCTCCTGCCAGATCGGCGGCAATCTCTCCTCAAATGCCGGCGGCACCGGCGTGCTCGCCTATGGCAATGCGCGCGAGCTCTGCCTTGGCGTCGAGGTCGTGCTGCCGACCGGCGAAGTGTTTGACGATCTGCGCAAGCTGAAGAAGGACAACACCGGCTACGATCTGAAGAACCTCTTTGTCGGCGCCGAAGGCACGCTGGGCGTCATCACCGCCGCGGTGCTGAAGCTGTTTCCGAAGCCGAAGGGCAGGGAGGTCGCCTTTGCCGGCCTGCCGTCGTCCCCGAAAGACGCGCTGTCGCTGTTCACCTTGGCGATGGACCGGGCGGGCGCATCGCTGACCGCTTTCGAGCTGATCGCCAGAAGGCCCTACGATTTCACGCTCAAGCACGGGCAAGGCATCACCCGGCCGTTGGCCGACGACTGGCCGTGGTATGTGCTGATGCAGGTTTCTTCCGGCCGTTCCGAGGAAGACGGCAGGGCGCTGATCGAGGAGATCCTGGCCGAGGCTCTCGATCAAGGCATCGTCCGCGACGCGGTGGTGTCGGCAAGCCTTGCCCAGGGCGATGCCTTCTGGAATTTCCGCGAGACGCTGCCCGAATGCCAGAAGCCGGAGGGCGCTTCGATCAAGCATGACATTTCGGTGCCGATCGCCTCGATCCCCGACTTCATCGAAAAGGCGGCCGGCGTGGTGGAAGGGGTCTGTCCCGGCGCGCGCGTCGTCTGCTTCGGCCACATGGGCGATGGCAATCTACACTACAACATCTCGCGCCCCCTCGATTGGCAGGACGAGGCCTTCCTCGAACTCTACCATCCCATGAACAAGGCCGTGCACGATGTCGTGCGCTCCTTCCATGGTTCGATCTCGGCCGAGCACGGCATCGGCCAGCTGAAGCGCGATGAGCTGATCGCCACGGCCCCGCCGATGGCGATCGACCTGATGCGCCGCGTGAAGGCGGCGTTCGATCCGGCCGGCATCATGAATCCCGGTAAGGTTATCTGATTCTTCCTGAATGCGATCGCCGGTCGCATTCCGATAACCATCGCCAAGATCAGCAAAATTTAACCGACTTTCTTAAGCGCGCCGGTAAGAAGCGAGCGCTAATTTTTCTTCCCATAACGAGGCCGGAAAAACCGGCCCTGAGAGAACCGGAAAAACGGCCCTCAGGACTAACAGGGAAGACATCGATGAACACTGGACTGAAGCCAGTCTGGGCCGGGCGCAACATGCGTCTCGACCCGTTTCGCCTGCCGCAGATGGTGAGCTATGCCACCCGCGACGACTATGGCGACGTGACCTTCACCATCGACCAGCGCGGTGCCGTCATCCGCCGTGTGCTGGAGATGAGCGGCGTGCCGGCGATCATCGCGCTGCCCGCCAAGGCGTTCCGCGGTGTCGCCGCCCGCGCCATGGAGGATCCGGACGGCAACGTCACGGTGACACTCGAGCTCCTGCACAATGATCCGATGCTGTCGGTGCCGCTGCTGGTCGCCGACGACCTCGAGGACGTCGCCGCCGACTGGCGCGCCTGGGCCGACGCCTATGGCCTGCCGATGCTGCTGATCGAAGCCGACGGCATCGCCCGCACGCTGGAAGAATCGCTCGGCGCCGCCATCAAGGCGCTGCCGCCGCAGGAACGCCGCAAGGGCCGCGTCTCGACCATGCGCCGCCCGCGCTTTCTCGCCCGCCGCAAGGCCGGCAATCTGGGCTTGAGGCTCGTCATCGACGGCCAGGAGATTATTGCGCGGGAGTAGGTTTCTTCTCCCCGTCACTATACAGGGAGAAGTGCCCGGCAGGGCGATGAGGGGCAGCGCCGACCTAGGCGTTCGGCCACCTCGAACTCCATCCCTCGTACGAGTTGTATCGGTGCCGTGGATTCGGCTTTGCTTTCAAGGTTGGCGCCGCCCTTCATCCGGCTGCCGCCACCTTCTCCCCGTGCAACGGGGAGAAGGGAGACTACACCAGCGGCTTCAGCCAAATCCACACCGAGCCGCCGATCAGGCCGAGGAAGATCAGCCAGCCGACCTGGTTGTTCGACTTGAACAGTTTCAGGCACTGGTCCGGATTGTTGATGTCGAGCCGGATGATCTGGCGCGCCATATGCGCGCCGGCGGCGATCAGCCCGGCCAGCGCCACGATCGGCACCTGCGCCGAGGCAAAGGCGATGGCGAAGCAGATCAGCGCGCCGCCATAGAGCCCGGTGAGCCAGGTCTTGGTGTTGTCGCCGAACAGCCGCGCCGTCGAGCGCACACCGACGATGGCGTCGTCTTCCTTGTCCTGATGCGCGTAGATCGTGTCGTAACCGATCACCCACAGGATCGAGCCGATATAGAGCATGATCGCCGGGTCATCGATGTCGCCGAACTCGACTGCCCAGCCCATCAGCGCGCCCCAGGAGAAGGCGAGCCCAAGCACGAATTGCGGCCAGCTGGTGATGCGCTTCATGAAGGGATAGACCGCGACGATCGCAAGCGAAGCGATGCCGAGCGGAATGGCAAAGCTGTTGAACTGCACCAGCACGGCCAGGCCCACCAGCGCCTGGATGATCACGAATGCCCAGGCCTGGGGGCGCGTCACCTTGCCTGCCGGCAGCGGCCGCGACCGGGTACGCTCGACCTGGTTGTCGATGTCCTCGTCGGCGAGGTCGTTATAGGTGCAGCCGGCCCCGCGCATGGCAACGGCGCCGATGAAGAACAGCAGCAGGTACCAGGGCGCCGGAAGCAGCGTCAGCAGCGGGTCGGTCGGGCGCGGATAGGCGCCCGCGGCAAGTGCGGCCGACCACCAGCAGGGCCACAACAACAGCTGCCAGCCGATCGGCCGGTCCCAGCGCGCAAGCTGCGCATAGGGCCAGAGCCAACGCGGCAGCACCCGGTAAACCCAATGGCCGCTCGGCGCATCGGCGACACGGCCCTGGATCGCTTTCGACTGGACGGTTTCCATCACGCTGGAGTGGCAGCAGCAAGAGGCGCCGTCAAGCTGCCGCGGTGTCGCTTAGGCAGTGAAAACATCGTGACCGGAAAACCATGCCCTGGCGACGTCGATGAAGGCCATGGCCGCCTTCGACAGGCGCTGGCGCGTGTCATGCGTCAGGATGATGCGCTGCATCGGCAGCGGATCGGAGAGCGGCTTGCAGACCAGCGGCAGGCCGTCATAGCTGCGGTCGCCATAGGGCCTCGTATAGCTGACCGCGACGCCGAATCCGTTCGCCACCATGGAGCGCTGTAGCTCGAACGAGCTTGTCGTTGCCCGGGCGATCGGCGACAGGCCGCGGCTGAGGAAGAGATCCAGCATATGCTGCCAGCTATGCGGCTGGTCGGTGGTGATCAGCGGATGCTCCGCGAGTTCCGCCAGGCTGACGGCGTGCTTGTCCGCCAGCGCATGGCCGGCCGGCAGAAGCGCGTGCGGCCGCAACTCGTGCAGCAGAATGCGCTTGAAGTGCCCGGGCAGGCCGAGGTCGTAGGTGAGGCCGAGATCGACGGCGCTGTCGGCGAGGCGCCGCCCCAGCGTGTCGAAGGTCTCGTCGCCGATGACAACGGTGACGGCCGGGCAGCGCTCGGCGAAGGCGCGCATCAGCGCCGGCGCGAAATAGGGCGCCAGGTCCTCGAAGCAGCCGAGCACCAGCTCGCCGCCGACATCGGCGTCGCGCGATCCGAGCGTCGCCAACTCGTCCGCCTCGCCCAGCACCTGCCTTGCCTTGGCTACGGCCCTGCGGCCGAAGGATGTCAGCGAAACACCGCTTCCCCGCTGGCGCACGAACAGTTTCTGGCTAAGCGCGTTCTCGACATTGTCGATCGCCACCGAAATCGACGGCTGCGAGACGTTCAGCGCCTGGGCTGCCGCGGTCACGCTGCCATAGCGGGCAACGGCAACGACATAGCGCAATTGGCTCAGGGTCAGTCTCATAGGCAAAAGCTATAAATTAGATGACAAGTTATTATTTTACGCGATATCCGGCGCTTGCGATAGTCGCTTGCCAACCCCAAGGAGAGCGCGCCATGGCCAGCCCGAAGATCGATGCCTCGACGATTGCCGATTACCAGCGCGACGGCGCCGTCTGCATCCGCGGCGCTTTCAAGGATTGGGTCGATGTCATCGCCGCAGGCATCGAACGCAATATGCAGAACCGCAGCGCCACGGCCTCCGACATCGCCGGCGGCAAGGGCAGCTTCTTCGACGATTACTGCAACTGGGAGCGCATCCCGGAATTCGTCAGGATCGTGCGCGAATCGCCGGCCGCCGAGCTTGCGGCCGCGGTCATGCAGTCGCGCAGCGCCCAGTTCTTCCACGACCACGTCCTAGTCAAGGAGCCCGGCACGCAGAAGCCGACGCCCTGGCATCAGGACATTCCCTATTATTTCGTCGAAGGCAGCCAGACGGTAAGCTTCTGGATTCCGATCGATCCGGTGAAGGAAGCGACGCTGCGGCTGATCGCCGGCTCGCACAAATGGGAAAAGATGGTGCTGCCGGTGCGCTGGCTGAACGACGCCAATTTCTATGCCGACGAGGGCGACTACCTGCCGGTGCCCGATCCCGACAATGACCCTTCAATGAAAGTGCTCGAATGGGAGATGGAACCGGGCGATGCCATCCTCTTCGATTTCCGCACCGCCCACGGCGCGCGCGGCAACATGACCTCCGCGCGGCGCCGGGCGCTGTCGCTGCGCTGGGTCGGCGACGACGCGCATTATGTCGAGCGTCCCGGCCGCACCTCGCCACCCTATCCCGGCCACGACATGAAGGCTGGCCAGAAACTGCGCGAGGACTGGTTCCCCGTCATCTACCAGAGCTGAGCCATCCTCCGGAGCTTGCGCCGTTTCGCCCGACCGCTGGAGGTCCGGGCACGTCGCATCGGCCTTGATGAGGCCCATCTTCCCGTGCGCAATTGCCGCCAAAATGCCAAGACGCCTTGACCCGTCGCCCGCGGACCAATAGCGGGTTCGGGGAGACGATCAGCAAGAGGTGGCCATGAACGTTCTTCTTCTCGGTTCGGGTGGCCGCGAACATGCGCTCGCCTGGAAGATGTCCGCCTCGCCGCTGCTGACGAAGCTCTACGCCTCGCCCGGCAATCCCGGCATCGGCCGTGTCGCCGAACTGGTCAAGCTCGACGTTGCCGACCATTCCACAGTGGCCGCCTTCTGCCAGGAAAAGAAGATCGATCTCGTCGTGGTCGGCCCGGAGGGGCCGCTGGTCGCCGGCATCGCCGACGACCTGCGCGCCTGGGGCATCCGCGTCTTCGGTCCGTCCAAGGCTGCGGCGCGACTCGAAGGCTCTAAAGGCTTCACCAAAGACCTTTGCGCCAGGTTCAACATCCCGACCGCCGCTTATGGCCGTTTCAGCGACCTCGCCTCGGCAAAGGCCTATGTCGAAAAGACCGGCGCGCCGATCGTCATCAAGGCCGACGGGCTCGCCGCCGGCAAGGGCGTCACCATCGCCATGACGCTCGATGAGGCGAACGCCGCGCTGGAGGCCTGTTTCGACGGCGCCTTCGGCGCCGCCGGCGCAGAGGTCGTGGTCGAGGAATATCTGACCGGCGAGGAGGCGAGCTTCTTCTGCCTCTGCGACGGCGCCACGGCGTTGCCCTTCGGCACGGCGCAGGACCACAAGCGCGTCGGCGACGGCGATACCGGGCCGAACACTGGCGGCATGGGCGCCTATTCGCCGGCGCCGGTGATTACGCCGGAAATGAGCGAACGCACCATGCGCGAGATCATCGAGCCGACCATGCGCGGCATGGCTAATCTTGGCACCCCTTTCGCCGGCATCCTCTTCGCCGGGCTGATGATCACCGACCAGGGCCCCAAGCTGATCGAATACAACACCCGCTTCGGCGATCCCGAATGCCAGGTGCTGATGATGCGGTTGAAGGACGATCTGCTCGTCCTGCTCAACGCCGCCGTCGACGGCCAGCTCGCGCATATGTCGGTGCGCTGGAGCGACGACACGGCGCTGACCGTGGTGATGGCGGCGCGGGGCTATCCCGGCATGCCGGAAAAGGGCTCGGTCATCCGCGGCCTCGACGAGGCGGAAGGCGAGGGCGTCCAGGTCTTCCATGCCGGCACCGCCATCAATGGCGGCGCGCTGGTCGCCAATGGCGGCCGGGTGCTCAACGTCACCGCGCTCGGCAAGACCGTCGGCGAGGCGCAGGCCAAGGCCTATGCCGCGATCGATCATATCGATTGGCCGCAAGGCTTTTACCGCCACGACATCGGCTGGCGCGCCGTCGAGCGCGAGAAGACCGGAAACTGATCAGGCAGCCTTGCTTCTGCCTGTCCGTGCCCAAGCCGGCAGCCAGTCGCCATGCGCTGCAAGCAGGTCGTCGACCAACGACCAGATCTGGTCGAGATCGAGCTCGGCCGCAGTGTGCGGGTCCATCATCGCCGCGTGGTATATGTGCTCGCGGTTCTCGGTCGTGAGCGCCCGCACCGTCAATTCCTGCACATTGACGTTGGTGCGAATCAGCGCCGTCAGCTGCGGCGGCAGGTCGCCGATGTAAGTTGGCTGGATGCCCGACGCATCGACCAGGCATGGCACTTCCGCCGCGCAATCGGCAGGCAGCGAGGTGATGCAGCCATTGTTGCGGACATTGCCGTAGATCACCGACGGCTCGCCGGTCCAGACCGAGTTCATGATCTCCGAGGCGTATTCTCTCGACTGCGCCACCTCGATCCGTTCGGCCGAGCGATAGGCCTCCGCCTGTCCCTTCCAGCGCTCGATCTGCTCGATGCAGCGTTTTGGATATTCGTCGAGCGGAATGCCGTATTTCTCGATCAGGTCGGGACGGCCCTCCTTGATGAAATAGGGCGTGTATTCGGCGAAATGCTCCGAGCTTTCGGTGACGAAATAGCCGAGCCGGGTCAGCATCTCGTAGCGCACCTTGTTCGGGCAGCGCGGGTTCCAGCCCGGCTTCGGCGCGCGGCCTTCGCGATAGGCGCGCACGAGGTCGGGATAGAGGTCGCGGTAGGAACCGTCCGGCTGGCGATGCTCGAATTTGAGATAAAAGGCCATGTGGTTGATGCCGGCCGAGCGGTAGCGGATTTCCTCGTAGGGAAGATCAAGGTCGTGCGCCAGCTCCATCGCCGTGCCCTGCACCGAATGGCAGAGCCCCACCTGCTTGATTTGCGGGTATTTCTCGGCGATCGCCCAGGTGTTGATCGCCATCGGGTTCACATATTGCAGCATGATCGCCTCCGGGCAGACGGCGAGCATGTCCTCGCAGATCTTCCACAGATGCGGCACGGTCCTTAAGCCCCGCATGATGCCGCCGACGCCGAGCGTGTCGGCGATGGTCTGGCGCAACCCGTATTTCTTCGGCACCTCGAAATCGGTGACGGTGCAGGGCTCGTAGCCGCCGATCTGGAAGGCGACGACGACGAAGTCGGCGCCCGCCAGCGCCTTGCGCTGGTCCGAATAGGTCTCGGCCGTGGCCTTGACGCCAAGCGTCGCGATCAGCTTGTTGACCACGAGAGCGCTCTCTTCCAGGCGCTGCGGGTTGATGTCCATCAGCGCGATCGTCGCGCCGGACAGCGCCGGCCGCTGCAGCACGTCGCCGATGATGTTCTTCATGAACACCGTCGAGCCGGCGCCGATGAAGGTGATCCTGGGATTTCTAGCCACTGTAAGCCTCCGGAATATGGTCACGCCACGTCGAATGCGGCCCTGACGAGCCGTTCGGTGTAGGCGGTCTTGGGATTGGAAAGGACCTCGTCGACGGGTCCCTGTTCGACGATCTTGCCGTGCTGCATGACGATGACCCGGTGGCAGAGCGCCCGCACCACCTTGAGGTCGTGCGAGATGAACAGGTAGCTCAAGCCCCGCTCGTCCTGCAGCTTGCGCAACAGGTCGATGATCTGCGCCTGTACGGAAAGGTCGAGCGCCGAAGTCGGCTCGTCGAGCAGGATGAATTCGGGCTCCAGCGCAATCGCCCGCGCGATCGCGATGCGCTGCCGCTGGCCGCCGGAGAATTCATGCGGGAAGCGCGACAGGATGTTGCCCGGCATGCCGGCGCTGACCAACGCCTCGCGCACCCGCTCGACCCGCTCGCGCCGCGTCGCGCCCAGTCTGTTGACCACCAGCCCTTCCTCGATGATCTGGCCGATTGTCATGCGCGGATTGAGCGAGGAGAACGGATCCTGGAAGACGATCTGCATGCGCGAGCGCAGCGGCCGCATCTCGGCGCGCGACAGCTTCTCGATCGGCTGGCCGTCGAAGCGGATTTCGCCACGCTTAGCGTCCTGCAATCTGAGCAGCGCCTGGCCGAAGGTGGTCTTGCCGGAGCCGGATTCCCCAACCAGCCCCAGCGTCTCGTGGCGGCAAAGCTTCAGGTCGAGATCGTCGACCGCGACCAGTTCGCGCCAGTCCGGCTTCAGGAAAGAGCCGTGGCGCAGCATGAAGCAGACGCGCACGCCGTTCGCCTCGAGGATGGTGCCGCTGCCGCCCGGCAGCGGCTTCGGCCGGCCGTGCGGTTCGGAAGCGAGCAGCCGCTGTGTGTAGGAATGCTGCGGGTTGGCGAATAGCCGCTCGGTGACGTTGTGCTCGCGCATCTCGCCATGCTGCATGACATAGACATAGTCGGAGAACTTGCGCACCACGGTGAGGTCGTGGGTGATCAGGATCACCGCCATCTTCAGCTCTTTCTGAAGATTGCGGATGAGGTTGAGGATCTGCGCCTGCACGGTGACGTCGAGCGCGGTGGTCGGCTCGTCGGCGATCAGCACGTCGGGTTCGTTGGCCAGGGCCATCGCGATCATGACGCGCTGGCGCTGGCCGCCGGAGAGCTGATGCGGATATTGCTTGAGCCGCGCCTCCGGCTCGGGGATCTGGACATGCTTGAGAAGCTCGAGCGCCCGCGCCCAGGCCTCCCTGCGGCTCACCTTGCGATGCACCCGGATCGCCTCGACGATCTGACTGCCGACCGTATAGATCGGGTTGAGCGAGCTCATCGGCTCCTGGAAGATCATCGAGATGCGGTTGCCGCGCAGCTTGCGCCGGGCGCTCTCGGGGAATTTCAGGATGTTCTGGCCGAGATATTCGACGCTTGAGTTGGGCGACACCGTCGCCCGCCGCGACAAGAGCCCCATGACGGTGCGGGCCGTCACCGACTTGCCGGAGCCGGATTCGCCGACGATCGCGATGGTCTCGCCGCGATAGAGCTGAAACGAGACGTCCTTGACCGCCTCGACGGTGCCGTGCTCGACCTTGAAGGCGACCTCGATGTTACGGGCGTCGATGATGGGCTGGTCATGGCGCGCACCACGGTCATGCCGGACGGCCGGTGCGAAATCGTCTGAAAGCGTGATCGTCGTCATCCCGGCCACCTCAATAGGGATCGACGGCATCGCGCAGGCCGTCGCCCAGCGCGTTGAAGGCAAAGACGGTGACCAGCACGAAGCCGACCGGCGAGAGGATCCAGGGATAGGTGCCGATGACTGAATAGGTTGCGGTGTCCTGCAGCATCAGGCCCCATGAGATCAGCGGCGGCTTCACCGCGAAGCCGAGGAAGCCGAGAAAGGCTTCGAGCAGCACCACGGTCGGGATCGCGATTGTCACCGCGACGATCACATGGCTCATCACATTGGGGAAAATGTGCTGCATGATGATGCGCCGGTCGGTCGCTCCCACCGCCATGGCGGCGCGCACATAGTCGATGCGCGCCAGCGCCAGCGTCTTGCCGCGCACCTCGCGCGACATCTGCGCCCAGCCCAGCGCCGACATGACGATGATGACGAAGGCGAGGAAGACATTGGTCGGCGCGGTGACCGGGATCAGCGTGGTCAGCGCGAGATAGAGCGGCAGTTGCGGGAAGGCGAGCACCAGCTCGACGAAGCGCTGCACCCAGACATCGAACTTGCCGCCGAAATAGCCGGAGACCATGCCGACGGTCGTGCCGATTACGGTGATGATGAAGACGACCGTCAGCGCGATCATCAGCGAGACCCGCGAGCCGTGGATGGCGCGCGACAGCACGTCGCGGCCGAACTTGTCGGTGCCGAGGAAATGCACCGGCTGGCCGTCCATCGAGCCGAAGAAGTGCCGGTCCGCCGGGATCAACCCGAAGAGCCGGTAAGGCGCGCCCTCGACGAAGAAGCCGAGCAGCCGCGGACGGTCATAGTCGGGGCCGACGATCGGCTGGAAGGTGACCGGATCGAGGTCGGTCGATTCCGCCAGCGCATAGATCCTCGGCCGGAAGGTGAAATTACCGTCCTTGTCGTGGAAGCTCGGCACCTCCGGCGGCGCGAAGGCAACATCGGTCGCCTTCGGATCCGAGGGCGCGATGAAATCCGCGAACACCGCCATGACGAGCAGAAGCACCACCAGGAAGAGCCCAGCCATGCCGGTCCAGGAGCGCTTCAGACGGCGCCAGACCAGCGCGATATAGCTTTCATTGCCATGCGCCGGCTCGGCTATGATCACGCCTTCCGCGGGCAAGGGAATAAGGGGCGTCGGGGAGGGGTCGCGCGCCAGCATCTAGCGCCCCCCGAACTGGCGAATGCGGGGATCGAGCAGCACGAGCAGCATGTCGGCAATGATGTTGCCGACGATCAGTGTCGCCGACAACACCATCATGAAGGTTGCGGTGACATAGACGTCGCCCACCGCCATCGAGCCGACGATCGCCGGCCCGACGGTCGGCAGCGCGAAGATGATTGCCGTTTCGATCTCGCCGGTGAGCATATAGGGCAGCACCACGCCTTGATACATGACCAGCGGGTGCAGCGCGTTGGGCACGGCGTGCCGCATCACCACCGCGCCGCCGGTCAGGCCTTTGGCCTTGGCCGTCTCGACATATTGCATGTTCAGCGTGTCGAGCAGATTCCCGCGCATGACGCGCATGTTATAGGCGAGGCCGCCGAAGGTCGCGATCGCCACCACCGGCCAGACGTGCTTGAGCAGGTCGACGAATTTCGCCCACGACCACGGCGCGCCGCCATATTGCGGCGAGAAGAACGAGCCGATCTCCGACACGTTGAACTGGAAAACCAGCAGATAGACGATGATCAGCGCCATCAGGAAGCGCGGCACCGTCATGCCGAGGAACGAGATCGCCGAAAGTGTCGAATCGATCCAGCTATACTGCCTCGTCGCCGCCCATATCCCGAAGGTGATGCCGAGCACCGAGGCGAGCAGGTGGCAGACCAGCGCAAGCAGCAGCGTGCGCGGCAGCCGCTCGCCGACCACATCGGCCACCGGCTTGTTATAGTAGAGGCTGTAGCCGAAATCGCCGCGGGTGACGATGCCGCCGATCCAGTTGAGGTACTGGATGGGCAGCGGCTTATCGAGGCCGTGTTCCTTCCGATAGGCCTGTGCCTGTGCTTCGGCCTCGGCGTAGGAGGCGCCGCCCTGGTTGATCAGCTGCGATCTTATGTAGTCCGCATAGTCGCCAGGCGGCGCCTGGATGATGGCGAAGGTGACGAGGCTCAGAATGGCAAGCACGGGGATCGCCGACGCTATGCGCATGATCAGGAATCGCAGCATGGGCGGTCCGCTTCCTTCTTGCCGGTCGCTCCAGTGCGGAGCGTTCGCAGGTTTGGTCTGACCCGGCCGCGCCGCGGCGCGGCCGGGTTCCTCGGTCAGGGGAGGTAAACCTTACATCGGGCCCTTGTCTCCGGGCTTGCCGGGAAGCTCCTCGGGGAAGAGTTCGTACTTGGCCTGTTTGTCCGCCTTGACGAAGACGCGCTCGCGGATGATCGAGTCCTCGGCCCAGTTGAACATGAAGATCGGCGTACCTTGCGGGATGTTGGAAAAGCGCTTGTTGACGATCAGCGCGCCCGGATATTCCGTCAGGCCGACATTATAGACATGCTCGGTCGAGATCTTCTGGAACTTCTTCATCAGCTCGGCGCGCTGGTCGTTGTCCTGCGTCGACACGAACTTGTTGACGATGTCGACGAGGTCCTTCTCGAAGGGCATCATGTCGACCTCGCCGCTTTCCGGCGCCCGGTGGTTCCAGCTGGTCTTCGGGCCGACCGGCGCGAGCTGCTCGGTGTTCTGCACGACCGAGGTCAGCTCCTGATCGTTGCGCCGGATCAGCCAGTCGAAGCGGCCGGAATATTGCGTGGCGTCACGCTGGGTGCCGTTGAGCCCGTTGAGCACGACCCTGATCCCCAGCTTTTCCATCTGCGCGACAACGCCTTCGGCAAGGCTCTTGTCGGTGGTGTAGTCGTTGTTGACCAGCATCACGATCTCGACATCCTTGCCGCCGGCGGTGCCGGCCGGGAAATTAACGATGCCGTCGCCGTCAGTGTCCTTGAGACCGGCCTTGGCGAGCAAGGCCTTGGCCCCCTCGAGGTCGAAGGGATAGTAGACGGTCGATTTGCGGTCGTAGAAGCTAGTGCCCGAGGAGAAGCCGCCGGGATAGATGGCGGTAAACGGTCCCTTGACCAGCGAGTCGCCCAGCGCCTTGCGGTCGAGCGCCATGGTGACGGCCTTGCGGAAGTCCTCGTTGCGGTTCAACTCGCGGATCGCCTGGCCGCGCTCGTCCGGGTTGCCCCAGCCATTGGCGGAAAAATTCATGCGCAGATTGTAGCCGATGAGGCGCGGGCCGAAGGCAAGGCGCGCCGGCGCGTTCGGGTCGGCAGCGCGCTTCAGCGAGGCAACGAAATTCTCGGGCTGCTCGAGGTTGGAGAAGTCGCCCGAGCCCGCCACCGCCTGGACGTCGCGGTCGGCCCAGGTCGAGAGCTTGTATTGCAGCTCGTTGAGGTAGGGCAGCTGGTTGCCTTTCTCGTCGACCTTCCAATAATAGGGATTGCGGCGCATCACGATGATGTCGTCCGGCCTATATTCGACCGGCACCCAGGCGCCCATCACCGGCATGTTCATATATTCCGGCGGGAAGGCGTTCTTGAACTGGTCGTAGGTGTTCTTCGAATATTTCGGATGCTGAGGCTTCAGGATATGCGACGGACCGGGGCAGAACGTGCCGTAGGCCATTGCGTAGAGATATTGCCGCGGGAACGCCTCCTTGAAGGTCCACTCGACGGTGTAATCGTCGATCTTCTTCAGCGTCGTGCCGACACCGAAGGTTTCCGGGGTCGCGCCGTTCAGCGGCGAGACGTTCGGATCGACGACCTCGTCGTCCCAGTAGAACATGACGTCGTCGGCATTGAACGGGACGCCGTCGGACCATTTGGCGCCTTCGATCAGATGCATGGTCAGCTTGTGGCCGTCCTTCGACCACTCCCAGCTCTTGGCGAGGTTCGGCAGCGGCTCGGTATCCTTCGCCTCGACCTGGAACAGCGGTGCGGTGCGCGTCAGGCATTCGGAGAGCCCGATGTCGATGCCGCCCCAGCCTTGCGTCTGGCCGGCGCCGTAGTTCCAGCCCTCCGGCCGGCCGCCGATGACATGGCGCATCGTATCGCCATAGACGCCGATGCCGTCGGGCATGTTGGCGGTCTTGAAGACCAGCGGCTCCTTGGGCAGCCGGTCCTTGACCGGCGGCAGCTTGCCGGTCTTGACGTATTTCTCTGTCACCCAGTCCGGCTCGTGATATTCGGGCAGCGCCTTGAACTCCAGGATGGAGTCGCGCGCCACATAGTGGATCTTGCCTTCGGCCGGAAACGCCGCCGGCTCAGGCGGGATCGTCGGCTCGGATGCGAAGGCGTATGCCGGAATGGCAACGCTCATCGCCAGTCCGGCGGCAAAGCCAAGTCTGCGTAAGGTCCTCATCGTCTCCTCCCAGTTGTTTTGGACGCCTGCTGCTGCCCGCCTCTTGTTTCTGGACGGCTGATCCGGCGGACGCGCCCCCTGCATGTCCGCCTGCCTGCCGGCGACATCAGCCGGCCTGTTTGAGTGCCGCCTTTTCAGCGCGCAATTCCTCGATCGAGCGCACGCTACGCCGCGCGGCACCCGCCCATTCGCGGGTCTTGACCTTGGATTTCGAAAGCCGCTCCTTCGCGGCGGGAACGGCATGCGCATATTGCGGCAACCACTGCGCCTGGGCGACGACCATCTCGTCCACCATCTGCCAGACCTCCTCCGGAGTCGACACGGCACCCACCAGAGGGTCGTGCAGCACGGCGAGTTTCAACAGGTCTATATCGCCGGCGATCGCGGCGTGCACCGACATGCGCTGGACATTGATCGAGGCCATGCAGGTGGCCGCGCACGCCTCCGGCAGCGTGATGCCGGCCGCCATGTTGATGCCGAAAC
Organism: Mesorhizobium sp. SOD10; assembly: GCA_000824805.1. Taxonomy (GTDB): domain Bacteria; phylum Pseudomonadota; class Alphaproteobacteria; order Rhizobiales; family Rhizobiaceae; genus Mesorhizobium. The sequence goes on along the minus strand of CCNA01000034.1, from coordinate 1,023,371 downwards.
GGTCGACGAAGCCGGGCGATTCGATGATGGCGTCCTGCGGCAGGTTGGTGATCACGCCGTTGTTCTTGACGTTGAAGTGGCCGCGATAGACGCGGTTGGTCTCCAGCGCTTCGAGGATGTGGCTGGCATGCTCGTTGGAGCGCTTTGCCGGGTCGATCGGCTTCGAGGCCGCTTCGAGGAATTGCGGATATTCCGTCTCGAACCAGTTGCGGGTCTCGGTCGAGTAGCGCAGATAGCCGCCGGTCTCGCCATGGATCCAGTCGGACATGTCGATCCAGCGTGTGATCTCCTCGGGGCGCTTGCGGTACCAGGGCAGATATTCGGAAAGATGTCCGTTGCTTTCGGTCGAATAGACGCCGAAGCGCTTCAGCACGTCGATGCGCAGCTTCTCCTGCTTCGAATAGACCGGGTGCGCCTCGAAGGCGGCGACCAGCTCGTCCTTGCCGATCGTCCGGCCGTTCAGCCTGAGCTCGATGAACCAGGTCTGGTGGTTGATGCCGGAACAGACATAGTCGAGCTCGCTTGGCGACTTCGCACCGAGCACCTCGGCGATCTGCTCGGCGCCGTGCTGGACGCCGTGACAGAGCCCGACCGTGTCGACCTTGCCGTATTCGAGCGCGGCCCAGGTGTTCATCGCCATCGGGTTGGCGTAGTTGAGGAACTTGGCGCCGGTTGCCGCGACCTCGCGAATATCCTTGCAGAAGTCGAGGATCACCGGGATGTTGCGCTGGCCGTAGAGGATGCCGCCGGCGCAGATCGTGTCGCCGACGCATTGGTCGATGCCATATTTCAGCGGGATACGGATGTCGTCGGCATAGGCTTCGAGCCCGCCGACGCGCACGCAGCTGATGATGTAGCGCGCGCCCTCCAGCGCCTCGCGGCGGTTCGTGGTCGCCGTCACTTTCGTCGGCAATTTGTTCGCCTCGACGATCCGGTCGAGGATCGCCTTGATCATGCCGAGATTGTGCGCACTGACATCGGTCAGCGCGAATTCGATGTCCTTGAATTCCGGCACGCAGAGGATGTCGGTGAACAGCTTCTTGGTGAAGCCGACGCTGCCGGCGCCGATAATAGCGATTTTGAAACTCATCACCTTCACCTCGATCCGTTCGAATGCTAGGCAAGGAGCAACGGAGGAGGATATGGCCGCACGCAGCAGCGCGCATGCCATTCAAAGCCGAAAAATCCGGCTTTTTCTCCTCCCGCCCGCTCCTCGACCGCGGGGCTTTCGCGTTCTTGAGGGCCTGATTATGCGCTTATTCGCCGGCGCGGCCAGAGAAGGATTATGCTTTCGAGGGTAATTTTGTGCTGCGGGACCTGATCGCCAATGGAAAGCTGATGCGGACGATCTCGCTGCCGCGCGGCCGCCAGCGCCTGCATGCCATGCCGACCAGCACGGGCTACGAGCTGCGCGAGGACGAAACCTACGACTGGGACGGGCGAAAGCGCGGCCAGACGCCGTTCACCGTCCTCCAGCACACGATCAGCGGCACCGGTCAGCTGCGCTACGAGAGCCGCAACTATCGCCTGCAGGCGAACGACACGCTGCTGGTTCTGGTGCCGCACAATCACCGCTACTGGTTGGCCAAGGGCGATCGCTGGGAATATTTCTGGATCTCGATGAATGGCGAGGAGGCGCTGCGCATCCACAAGTCGATCCTGAGCGTCTCGGGCCCGGTGTTCCGGCTGCAGCCGGCGACCATCGATCACCTTGCCGATTGCAGCCTGCGGCTGATCAAGGGCGCCGCTTCGCCGGGCGCTGCCTCGGCGATCGCCTATGAGGCGGCGATGGCGCTCTATGACGATGTCTTCGGCTCGCATGCCTTCGCCGAGAAGCAGAGCGCCATGCAGCCTGTCATCGACCACATCAACGCCAATCTCGACAGGCCGCTGCCTGTGGCGGAGCTTGTCGAGATCAGCGGCCTCAGCCGCGCCCATTTCTCGCGCTGCTTTGCCGAGAGCGAAGGACTGCCGCCGGCCGAATTCGTCCTGCAGCAGCGCCTGCAGCGCGCGGCGAAGCTGCTCACCAAGGCGGATTTCCTGCCGGTGAAGGAGGTCGCGGTGTTGTGCGGCTTCGAGGATGCGAACTACTTCTCCAAGGTCTTCCGCCGCTGCTACGGCATCAACCCGACGCAGTTCCGCACCACCGGCATGTATGCCAGCCTCGGCAATCATCGCTGATGGCTTCAAAGCTTTTGGAAGAGGTCAGCGCTTGGCGCTGTCGAGCCCGGTCGAGGCGGTGCTGACCGGATCGGCCGCGGCAAAGGCCGCGTCGATCTGCTCGGGCGTGCGCTGTCCGGAGCGCTGCCAGGCGACATATTGCACGATGCCGAAGATGGCACGCCGCGGCACCGTCTTCACCACCGGCATGCGGAACCCGTCGCGGAATCTTTCCCAACGCGCGCCGAGCACGGCCACCATCTCCTCGAAGGTCGGCGGCGTCGCCACGTCGGCATAGGTGATGGTGATCTTCCCGGCGAGCGCTGCCTCGCGCGGTATCGGCACCGGGATCGAGGCGAGATAGTCGGACGGCACGTCGAGCAGCCCGCCAAAGGCCCATTGCCGGCGCAGCTCGTCGGCGCTCATCGGCGCGACACTGACGTCGATGTCGTCGGGCGTGCCCGGCACCCGGTAGGGACAGGAGCGGCGGCCGCAATTGGCCTGTGCCGAAAATTGCCAGAGCGTATAGCCCTGCCAGTTGCCCATCGGGAAATGCACGTCGATGTCGGGCTTATAGCGCGCATACCAGAGCGGCAGCCGCGACAGCAGCCGATACTGGTAGCGGTTGTCGGCGATATATTGGGCTGTCTTGCCGTTGACATAGAGGACCGGGAAGCGGCCGAGGCGGCGATGCACCTGGCGCACGAATTCCTCGGCGTCCTCCAGCGACATCCATTGCGTTGGATCGATGCCTTCGATGTCGAGAGCCATCAGCTCATCCGGCGCCGGTTCCGCGAAATCGATGAAATTATTGGCCTGCTCGACCGGATTGCCGGGCCTGGCGAGGTGATAGGCGCCCCATTTCAGGCCAAGCGCCTTGGCCACGACCTTGCGCGTCTGGAACAATTCGCGCGTCACCGCATGGCGCTTCCACAGCGTTTTGCACAGTTTGACGTCGACCTCGCTGCCGAAGCAGAAATAGGGCGGCGGCAACCCATCGGACGCCTTGTTGATGAAGCCGACGACGCGCTTGTCGGTGACGAGCTGCTGCCAGTCGATGGAATTGTATTCGTACGCGTCGATCACCAGAGGGCGGTCGGCATTCTTCCACGGCTCGGAGAAATCCGAGGCCTTTGCCGCCGTGCCCAGCGCAACCGCCGCAGCGAGAAGCGCCAGGCGGCGAAGAGGGCGCGCCGGCTTTTTCAATCAGGGTGTCCCCACTGACCAGAGGACGATCCTGAACCGCTATGGTTAAAGAAGTGCTTCACAACATCGGCTTGCTCCGGTCTGCTCCAAAACGTCAAAAAAGTATCGGTCGGGTGGACAAGCCGTGGTGGCAGGCGCTTCAATTGCCGCCTAAGCTTTCAATCGCGGCGGCCAGTGGGAATACACGGGTCCGCCGAACGAAGCGCAGCAACCGGTCACAAGACCGGACCCGCGCGGGAGGAAAACGAACATGAATCCGGACCTGGAAGTAGTCCAGATCAGACAGGGAGAGTCGTTCAAGGCCTGGGCCCACGGCTATCCTTTCCGCACTGTCCGCTGGCACTTCCATCCCGAATACGAGCTGCATCTGGTCGTCGCCACCACTGGCCGTTATTTCGTCGGCGACTTCATCGGTGAGTTCGAGCCGGGCAATCTGGTGCTCACCGGGCCTAATCTGCCGCACAACTGGGTCAGCGACGTGCCGCCGGGCGAGACCGTGCCGCTGCGCGGCCGCGTCGTCCAGTTCTCGGAAGAATTCATCGCCGGCGCTTCCGCCGCCTTGCCCGAGCTTGCCGCCTGCGCGGGCATCCTCGAAACCAGCCGTCGCGGCGCGCTGTTCTCGCCGGCGACCGCCGAGCTGGCCGCGCCCCTGCTGGCGGAACTGACCGAGGCGCAAGGCGTTCGCCGCCTGTCGCTGTTCATGGCCGTGCTCGACATCTTGAACCGCGCCAGCGACGTCCGCACCCTGGCCAGCGCCGGCTATCTGCCCGACCCTTCGGGTTTCATGTCGGCCGGCATCAACCAGGCGCTCGCCTATATCAATTGCCACCTGACCGAGCCCTTCAGCGAAGGCACGCTCGCCGAGATCGCCGGGCGCAGCCCGAGCGCCTTCTCGCGCAGCTTCCGCCGCCACACCGGCATGGCACTGGTGCAGTATGTCAACCGGCTGCGCATCAACCTCGCCTGCCAGCTCTTGATGAGCGAGGCACAGATGTCCATCACCGAGATCTGCTACGCCGCCGGCTACAACAACATCTCGAATTTCAATCGCCAGTTCCTGGCGCAGAAAGGCATGTCGCCTTCGCGCTTCAGGGCCTTGCTGGCTGAGAACATCAACGCGGAGATTGCCGCCTAACAGGGAGGAAGCGGGAGGAGCCTAAAGCATTCCGGTCTGAAGAATTTTCGTCCGGAAATGCATCAAACAAAGAAACACTTAGGGAAGGAAAGACGCGGGGTGCAGGGCACCCTGTGCTGGGGTTCGTTTGCCGAAATCCAGCACGTTCGGGAGGATGTCTGCGTGGTATCGGATCTAATGATCCTCAGCCGCCATCATACTCCTTTCAACAGGTTCGACATGCAGTCAAGGCCTGGCGCGTCGTCCACCGCGCAGGTCCTCGTGAAACCATTTCTCGAAACGGAGACATTCGAATGACCAGACATGCTTGGAAATCGCCGTTTGCCTTGAAGTCGACAATCGCGGCCGTTTTCGCGGTCTCGCTGCTCGGCAGCACCGCGGCGTTCGCCGACACGGTCACCGACGCCACGGTTGCCTTCCTGATGCCCGACCAGGCATCCACCCGCTACGAGCAGCACGATTATCCCGGCTTCGTCGCCGAGATGAAGAAGCTCTGCCCGGGCTGCAAGGTGATCTACCAGAACGCCGATGCCGATGCCGCGCGCCAGCAGCAGCAGTTCAATTCGGCAATCTCGCAGGGCGCCAAGGCCATCGTGCTCGACCCGGTCGATTCGACCGCCGCCGCCTCGCTGGTGAAGCTCGCGCAAAGCCAGGGCGTCAAGGTCATCGCTTATGACCGGCCAATCCCGACGGCGCCCGCCGATTTCTATGTGTCCTTCAACAATGAAGGCATCGGCAAGGCGATCGCGGATTCCCTGGTCGAGCATCTGAAGGCACTCAAGGTCGATCCGGCCAACGGCGGCCTGCTGCAGATCAACGGCTCGCCGACCGATGCCGCCGCCGGGCTGATCAAGAAGGGCATCCATGAGGGCCTCGACAACAGCGGCTACCCGATCCTGGCCGAGTTCGACACACCGGAATGGGCGCCGCCGAAGGCCCAGCAATGGGCGAGCGGCCAGATCACCCGCTTCGGCACCAAGATCCTCGGCGTCGTCGCCGCCAATGACGGCACCGGCGGCGGCGCGATCGCTGCCTTCAAGGCGGCCGGCGTCGATCCGGTTCCGCCGGTGACCGGCAACGACGCGACCATCGCTGCCCTGCAGCTGATCATTGCCGGCGACCAGTACAACACCATCTCCAAGCCGAGCGAGATCGTTGCGGCCGCCGCGGCCAACGTTGCCGTCAAGCTGTTGTCGGGCGAGAAGCCGAAAGCCGAGATGACGCTCTACGACACGCCCTCGCAGCTCTTCACGCCTGCGGTGGTGACGCAGGAGAACCTCAAGGCCGAGATCATCGACAAGAAGATCAACACGGCGGCGGAACTCTGCGTTGATCGTTACGTCGAGGGCTGCAAAAAGCTCGGCATCACCAACTGATCATAGGACATCCGGCCGCCCGTCGGCGGCCGGATGTCCAAGGAACGACTGTCAAGAAAGGCGGTGCATGAGCGAGAGTCTTGAAAGGTCGGCTTCCGTCGGCGAACTGGTGCTCAGCCTGCGCGGCATATCGAAGAATTTCGGCGCGGTCTCGGCGCTGACCGATATCGATTTCGACGTCCATGCCGGCGAGGTCGTAGCCCTGGTCGGCGACAATGGCGCAGGCAAGTCGACGCTGGTCAAGATCCTGGCCGGCGTGCATCAGCCGAGCTCGGGAACGATCAATTTCCGCGGCCAGCCGGTCACGCTGCCCGACCCGCGCGCGGCGCTGACGCTCGGCATCGCCACTGTCTTCCAAGATCTCGCGCTCTGCGAGAACCTCGACGTCGTCGCCAACATTTTCCTCGGCAACGAGCTCAGTCCGCTGCGGCTGGACGAGGTGGCGATGGAGATGCGCGCCTGGACGCTGCTGAACGAATTGTCGGCGCGCATCCCGAGCGTGCGCGAGGCGGTCGCCTCGCTGTCCGGCGGCCAGCGCCAGACGGTCGCCATCGCGCGCGCGCTGCTGCTCGAGCCGAAACTCATCCTGCTCGATGAGCCGACCGCGGCCCTCGGCGTCGCCCAGACGGCCGAGGTGCTCAATCTTATCGACCGCGTCCGCGCCCGCGGCCTGGGCGTCGTGATGATCAGCCACAACATGGAAGATGTCCGCGCGGTCGCCGACCGCATCGTGGTGCTCAGGCTGGGGCGCAACAACGGCGTCTTCGAGCCCGACGCCTCGAACCAGGATCTGGTGAGCGCCATCACCGGCGCGTCCAACAACGCGGTGTCGCGTCGAGCCGAGCGCCTGCGGGCGGAGCGCGATCATAGCGGCAGCGCACAGGCCGGGGAGCAACGCCCATGACGAACCTCAAGCAAAGCGCCTCCGCCCCGCTGGCGCTCGACCGTGCCGATGCGCGCGTGAGGCATGAAGCCGGCATCGGCGGAGCGGTCCGCGCCTTCCTCGATCGCGTGCGCAGCGGCGATCTGGGCTCGCTGCCGGTCATCGTCGGCCTCGTGGTGATCTGGACCGTCTTCACCAGCCTCAACCCGGTGTTCGTGTCCAGCAGCAATCTGGTCAATCTCCTGTTCGACTGCTCGACCGTTGGCGTCATCGCGCTCGGCATCGTCTGCGTGCTGATGGTCGGCGAGATCGACCTTTCCGTCGGCTCGATCAGCGGCTTCGCTTCGGCGATGGTCGGCACGCTCTGGGTCAACCAGGGCTGGCCGGTCGCGCTCGCCATCCTCGCCGCACTCGCCTTCGGCGCCCTGATCGGCTCGCTCTATGCGCTGCTCTTCAACCGGCTCGGCATGCCGAGCTTCGTTTCGACGCTGGCCGGCCTGCTCGCGGTGCTGGGCATGCAGCTCTACATCCTCGGCTCGACCGGCTCGATCAACCTGCCATACGGCTCGGCGCTGGTGGATTTCGGTCAGTTGATGGTGATGCCGAAATGGGTCTCGCACACGCTGGCGGCGATCCCCGGCCTGGCGATGCTGGTCAGCGGGCTCCGCACCTTCGCGCGCCGCCGCGCAGCCAACCTGTCGACGCCGTCCGTGGCCGGGCTCATCCTGCGCGTCGCCGCCATCACCATCGGCCTCGAGCTGATCGTCGCCTACCTCAATCAGTCGCGTGGCATCCCGTGGATGTTCGGCCTGTTCGTCGGCCTCGTCGTGGCGATGAACTATGCGCTGACCCGGACCAAATGGGGGCGTTCGATGACCGCCGTCGGCGGCAACCGCGAGGCGGCGCGGCGCGCCGGCATCAAGGTGCGCGCCATCTATCTCAGCGCCTTCGCGCTGTGCTCGTTCTTTGCCGCGCTGGGCGGCGTGCTTGCGGCCGCGCGGCTCGCTTCCGCAAGCCAGCAGGCCGGCACCGGCGACGTGAACCTGAATGCGATCGCGGCGGCGGTCATCGGCGGCACCAGCCTGTTTGGCGGCCGCGGCAGCGCCTATTCCGCGCTGCTCGGCATCATCGTCATCCAGTCGATCGCCAGCGGGCTCACGCTGCTCGATCTGTCTTCGTCGCTTCGTTACATGATCACCGGTGCCGTTCTGGCCATCGCCGTGATTGTCGACTCCCTCGCGCGCCGCTCCCGTGCCTCGCACGGCCGCGCCTGAACAGTTCAAACGAGAAGGGTACACATGGCTCACAATCTTTCGGGAAAAGTCGCCGCGGTCACCGGCGCGGCATCGGGCATCGGCCTCGAATGCGCCAGGGCGATGCTAGCCGCCGGCGCCCGCGTCGTGCTGGTCGACCGCGCGGAGGACAGGCTGAAGGAGGTCGTCGCCGAGCTCGGCGACGGCGCGATCCCGCTGGTGGTCGATCTCACCAGCCCCGCCAGCGTGGCCACCATGCTGCCTGGGATCCTCGACAAGACCGGCCAGCTCGACATCTTCCACGCCAATGCCGGCTCCTATGTGGGCGGCGAGATCCTCAACGGCGATCCGGACGCCTGGGACCGCATGCTGAACCTCAACATCAACGCGGTGTTCCGCTCGGTGCACGCGGTGCTGCCGCATATGGTCGGACGCAAGACCGGCGACATCATCGTCACCAGTTCGATCGCCGGCCTGGTCCCTGTCGTCTGGGAGCCGGTCTACACGGCCTCGAAACATGCCATACAGGCCTTCGTCCATACGCTGCGCCGGCAGGTGGCCAAACACGGCCTGCGTGTCGGCGCCGTCGCGCCCGGACCGGTGGTGACGGCGCTGATCAGCGATTGGCCGAAGCAGAAGCTCGAGGACGAGCTGGCGGCCGGCGGGCTGATGCAGCCCACCGAGGTCGCGGACGCCGTCCTGTTCATGCTGACGCGGCCGAGAAACATCACCATTCGGGATCTGGTGATCCTGCCGCAGAGCAATGATCTGTAGGCAGTAGGAATCAGGCAGTAGGGAATAGGGAAGAGGCTGTTGCCTCCGGCCATCCAACACGGACCATCTCCTACTGCCTACTGCCTACTGCCTACTGCCTACTGCCTACTGCCTACTGCCTACTGCCTACTGCCTACTGCCTACTGCCTACTGCCCTACCTTCGAGGTTCCCATGCCTTCCCACTTCCTCGGCATCGATGTCGGCACCGGCAGCGCGCGCGCCGGCGTCTTTGACGAGCGCGGCGAGCTTCTCGCTTCCGCCAAGCGCGACATTGCGCTCTTCGTCGAGCCCGGCGAGATCGCCGAGCAGTCGAGCCGCGATATCTGGCAGGCGGTCTGCGCCAGTGTGCGCGAGGCGGTCGCGAAATCGGGTGCCGACCCCCGGGAGATCGGCGGCATCGGCTTCGATGCGACCTGTTCGCTTGTGGTGGTCGGCGACGACGGCGAGCCCTTGCCGGTCGGCCGTTCGGGAGACAGCGACAGGAACATCATCGTCTGGATGGATCACCGCGCCCTCGACCAGACCAGGCGCATCAACGCCCTTAGGCATCCCGTCCTCGACTATGTCGGCGGCGTCATCTCGCCGGAAATGGAGACGCCGAAGCTATTGTGGCTGAAGGAAAATCTCCCCCGGACCTTCGCCGGAGCGAAGCACTTCTTCGATCTCGCCGACTATCTCACTTGGCGCGCCACTGGCAGCCTTGCCCGCTCGGTCTGCACGCTCGCCTGCAAATGGACCTATCTCGGCCACGACCGGCGCTGGGACGAAAGCTATTTCCATGCCGTGGGGCTTGGAGAGCTCGCCGACGAAGGCTTTGCCCGCATCGGCACCGACGTGGTCGATCCCGGCACGGCGCTGGGCGGCGGCCTGACGGAAGCGGCGGCCGCTGAATTGGGACTGGTCGCGGGCACGGTCGTCGCTGCCGGATTGATCGACGCCCATGCCGGCGGCGTCGGCACCGTGGGCGCCGCGGGCGACGCCGGCACCGTCTCCTCGCGCATGGCCTATGTGCTCGGCACCTCGGCCTGCACCATGGCAAGCAGCGAAGGCCCGGCCTTCGTGCCGGGGGTGTGGGGGCCCTATTATTCCGCCATGGTGCCGGGGCTCTGGCTGAGCGAGGGCGGTCAGTCGGCCGCCGGCGCGGCCATCGATCTGCTGGTGCATTTTCATCCCGCCGCGGCCGAGGCTGCCACGCGCGCCGCGGCCGAAGGCAAATCGCTGGTCGATTGGCTCGCCGCTGCCGCCACGGCGGGCTCGCCTGACCTGTCGGCCGCCGCCACGCTCGCGGGAAGCATCCATGTCGTGCCCGAATTCCTCGGCAATCGTTCGCCTTTGGCCGACCCCGATGCGCGCGGCCTGATCGCCGGGCTCGGCACCGACCGTTCCGTCGAAAGTCTCGTCGGTCTTTACGTGGCCGGGCTTTGCGGCCTCGGCTATGGCGTGCGTCAGATCGTGGCGGCGATGGCGTCGTCCGGTCTTGCCGTCGACACCATCGTCATCAGCGGCGGCGCCGGGCAATCGTCGCTGGTGCGCCAGCTGCTTGCCGACGCCGCCGGCCTGGCGGTCGCCGCATCGCGATCGCCCGAACCGGTGCTGCTGGGTGCTGCGATGCTCGGAGCTGTCGCCGCCGGCCGCTATCCCGACCTGTCGAGCGCCATGCCCGCCATGTCCCGGTTGGGTGACGTTTTTACACCTGCGACCGGCGCCATGCGGGCGTGGCACGACAAGCGTTCCGAAGCCTTCCTGGCGCTCCAGGCGGTAGGTCGCAGCATACGCTGAGGGATCGATCAGCGCCTGAACAGCGACGCACGTTGAGGCGCCTCTACGGTCCAGAATTCTACTCCGCTGCACTCCACGGCCAAGATCACGGAATGGATCCTCGGGTTCTGCGCTGCCGCTCCGCCGCTGGATGACGAAGTCGACCCAAAATCTGCGTGACAAAGTTTGACGTTTACGTAAAAAGAAGGCGCGAAATCGACGCATGGTTTCGCTTCGGTCAGACGCTAGGTTTGGCCGGAACGGAGGAGGAGCAGATATGTATCGCGCGCCGGTCGAGGACATCGCCTTTACGCTCAAGCACGTAGCGGGGCTGAAGCCTGCACTGGAGGCTGGCATTTTCGGCGATCTCGGCGAGGATATTGTCAATGCGATCTTGGCCGAGGCCGGGCGCTTCGCCAGCGAGGAGATCGCTCCGCTCTACAAGATCGGCGACGAGCGTGGCGCGGTGCTGAAGGATGCGGCCGTCACCACGCCGCCCGGCTGGAAGGAGCTTTACCGGCGCTGGATCGAGGGCGGCTGGAACGCGCTGTCCGGTCCTGAGGAATTCGGCGGCCAGGGCCTGCCGAGCATGCTCGGCGTCGCCGCGCTCGAAATGTGGAATTCCGCCGCCATGGCCTTCGGCATTGGCCCGACGCTGACCATGGGCGCGGTTGAGGCGCTCGACAAACACGCCTCCGAGGAACTCAAGGCCAAATACCTCGCAAAACTCGTCTCGGGCGAGTGGATGGGCACGATGAATCTGACCGAGCCGCAGGCAGGCTCCGACCTTGCGGCCTTGCGTACACGCGCCGAGCCGGTCGGCGACCGCACCTATCGCATATTCGGCCAGAAGATCTTCATCACCTATGGCGAGCACGATTTCACCGACAACATCGTGCATCTGGTGCTGGCGAGGTTGCCCGACGCGCCCGCCGGCACGCGCGGCATCTCGCTGTTTCTGGTGCCGAAGTTCTTCGTCAATGACGACGGCTCGCTCGGCGCCCGTAACGACGTCTTCTGTTCGAGCCTGGAGCACAAGCTCGGCATCCATGCCTCGCCGACCTGCACCATGATCTATGGCGACGGTTTTCAGGGCGCGACGCCCGGCGCCATCGGCTGGCTGATCGGCGAGGAGAATAAGGGGCTGGCCTGCATGTTCACCATGATGAACAACGCCCGCCTCGCTGTCGGCATGCAGGGCGTGGCCGTCGCCGAGACCGCCACGCAAAAGGCGATCGCCTATGCCAATGAGCGCCGCCAGGGCAAGGCCTCGGATTATTCGGGCTCCGGCATGGCGCCGATCGTCTATCACCCGGACGTGCAGCGCAATCTGCTCACCATGAAGGCGCTGACCCAGATCGCGCGCTCGATCAGCTATTCCTGCGCGCATGCGATCGACCGCGCGCGCGTCGGCGAGGGCGAGGCAGGGGCCAAATGGCATGACCGCGCCAGCCTGCTGACGCCGCTCGCCAAAGCCTTCTCCACCGAGGTCGGCGTCGAGGTCGCCTCGCTGGGTGTCCAGGTTCATGGCGGCATGGGCTTCATCGAGGAGACAGGTGCCGCGGCCCTTTACCGCGACGCGCGCATCGCGCCGATCTATGAAGGCACGAACGGCATCCAGGCGATCGACCTCGTGGCGCGAAAGCTGGCGCTCGGCGGCGGCGAACATGTGCATTCCTATATCGGCGAGTTGAAAGCGGCGGCCGATGCGGTTCGCACCTCCAACATCGACGGCTTCGGCCGCACCGCCGACAATCTCGACTGCGCGCTGGCCGATCTCGACGAGGCGACACGCTTCCTGCAGAAGCTGATGGCCGAGGGCAAGGCCGACACTGCGATGGCCGGCGCCACGCCCTATTTGCGCCTGATCTCGTTTGCCGCCGGCGGCGCCTATCTGGCGCAAGCGGGGCTCGCCGACCGCGGCCGCATCCCGCTCTGCCGCTTCTTCGCCGAAAACCTGCTCGGCGAGACGCGCGCCTTGAAGGAGCGCGTCATCGACGGCGCCGAAAGCCTCGCCGCCGCCGGTAAGGCGCTGATTTCCGCTTAAGCATCCTGACGTTCAAAGGGCCAACCGTGACAGACCACATCCTCGTCGATCGCCAGGGCGCCGTACAGATCATCCGCATCAACCGCCCCGACAAGAAGAACGCGCTGACCCGCGCTATGTACGCGAAAATGTCGGCGGCGCTCGCCGAAGGCGATGCCGATCCGGCGGTCCGCGTGCACGTCTTCCTCGGCGTTCCGGGCGCCTTTTCTTCCGGCAATGACCTAGCCGATTTCCTGGTCATCGCCACCGGCGGCGAAGGCGGAAACGAGGTCTGGGATTTCCTGATGGCGCTGGCCAAGGCTGAAAAACCGATGGTGTCGGGCGTCGACGGCATCGCCGTCGGCATCGGCACCACGCTCAATTTGCACTGCGACCTGACCTTCGCCACGCCGCGCACGCTGTTTCGCACGCCCTTTGTCGACCTCGGTCTGGTGCCGGAAGCCGGCTCCAGCCTGATCGCGCCGCAGCTCCTCGGACGGCAGGGCGCCTTCGCGCTGCTCGGCCTCGGTGAGGGTTTCTCGGCCGAGCGCGCCAAGGCCGCCGGTATGATCTATGAGGTCGTCCCGGAAGACTCTCTCGAAAGCGCCGTGCTAGCTGCCGCCAACGGCATCGCCGCCAAGCCGCCGCAGGCGCTGAGGATCGCGCGCGACCTGATGCGCGAGCCGCGCGAGGAATTGGTCGCCCGCATCAAGGTGGAAAGCGAGCATTTCCGCGAGCGGCTGAAGTCTGATGAGGCTCGCGCCGCGCTGACGGCCTTCATGACGCGTAAGAAGGGATAGACTAGAAGCCTGCGGGCGAGGGTACCCCGCCGCAGCAGGCGCCGGCCGAATCACGTCAGCTTCTTAACGGCCTGTTCGTCCAGCGCCTTGCCGAAAGCCTCCGGTGTCCAGCCGGCTTCGAGCGCGCGATGAAACAGCGCCTGCTGCGTTTCCGGCGCCAGCCCGCCGATCGGTGGATCGCGATCGAGATTGGTCGGGAAGGAATAGCCTTCGGCGGTCGAGGCGATCGCGTTCGCGGCCTCAGCTTTCGAGATCGCGCCCGCGGCCAGCATCCTCTGAATCGCCGGGTAGAGTGTGCGGCACATCCTCGTGCGGTCGACACTTTCCATCGCGCGGCCATAGGCTGACGAGACCTGCAGCAGATTGGCCATGCGGCGGATGTCGGCGGATCGGTTGTTGCCGGCGGCATGGAACAGGGCCGGGTTGAAGAAGGCCGCGTCGCCCTTCTCCAGCGCAAGCTGCACATGATGCTTGGCGAAATATGCCCTGAACTCCGGCAGGCCTGTGGCGAGGTAGCCCGGCAGATAGGCTTGCGAATAGGGGAGATAGAGCGTCGGGCCGCTCTCCAGCGGCATGTCGCAATGGGCGACGGCTCCCTGCAGCGTCAGCACCGGCGAAATGCGGTGTACATGCACGGGATAGCGCTCGATGATTTCGGGCGTTTGAAAGCCCAGATGATAATCGCGATGCGCCGATTGCGCCGCGCCGCCGGGGTTCACGGAGTTGATCTGCGACGTCATCTGATAGGCCGGACCGAGCCAGGCTTCCGAGATGAGCGCGATGATGTCGTTGCCGTAATAGGCGGCGAAGGCTTCGGGGTCGCGCAGGCAGAATTTTTCGAGCGCATTCCAGATGCGGTCATTGGCGCCCGGCTTGGCGAAATGGTCGCCGCCACCGGTGCCGGTCGCATGCTGCTCGGCGATCATCTCGTTGAACAGCCTTGTTGCGATGTCGACCGGCGCCGTATCGGCAAACGCCTTCTTGAAAGCCACGACGCCCGGCCCGCCGGTCAGCGCCTCGACCCATTCCGCCAGCAGTGCCTTTCGCGTCTCGGGATCGGTTGCCGCCTTGCGGACTGCGTCGCCGTCATAGATCAGCACGTTCTTTTCGACGCTCGCGGCGAAGGGGTAATCGGCAGGATTGGTCGTTTGCCCGACGATCGCCCGGAAACCCTCGATGTCGCACTGAGCTTTCGTCAGCCAGACCCGCTCGGACCTGATCTTGACTAGGTTGTCGGCCTTCATGACGCATCCTCCTGTTGCCGTCGTGGTTCTCGCTGCCGTATACCGCAATCTGGGGTGCTCGTTGCCTCTGAAACACCTCAAAAACACCTCAGAAGATGTCCCGCTCTTTTCTCCTCAAGGATATCGCCCTCCAGGCTGGGCTCAGCCTCGCGACCGTCGATCGCGTCCTCAACGAAAGGCCGGGTGTTCGCGAGCACACCATCCGCCGCGTCAGGCAGGCCATCGGCGAACTCGAAAAGCAGCGCGAGCAGATCGGCCTTTCCGGCCGCAAATTCGTCCTTGATGTCGTCATGGAGGCTCCGTCGCGCTTCAGCGAGGCGGTTCGTCGGGGCTTGGAACAGGCGATGCCGTCGCTGCAGCCGGTGATATTTCGTGCCCGGTATCATTTCGCGGAGACGCGCGGAGTAGGCGATACGGTGGCGATCATCGAAGCGCTGCAGCGCCGCGGCAGCAACGGCGTGTTCCTCAAGGCTCCCGATGTCGCGGAGGTGAGGGGCGCGACCGCACGGCTCGTCGGCGCCGGGGTCCCCGTCGTCACGCTGGTGACGGATCTTCCCGATACCGGCCGCTCGGCCTATGTCGGCATGGACAACCGGGCGGCCGGCGAGACTGCGGCCTATCTTCTCGGCGAATGGCTCGGCGACGGTCCGGCACGCATTCTCGTGACCATCAGCAGCAACCGTTTCCGCGGCGAGGAAGAGCGCGAGATGGGTTTCAGGCAAGCGCTTCGCGAACGCTATCCTGCGCTTGGCATCGTCGAGGTCAGCGAAGGCCACGGCCTCGACCGCAACACCGGTATGCTCGCACGCGCGGCCTTGCAGGAGCATGCCGACATTGCCGGCGTCTATTCGATCGGAGGCGGCAACCGGGCGGTCGTCGATGCTTTCGCCTCGCTCGGCCGCCCCTGCCGCGCTTTCGTCGGTCACGACCTCGACGCCGACAATCTCGAGCTCCTGCGCGCCGGCCGCATCAGCGCCGTGCTGCATCACGATCTTGGCCAGGACATGCGAAACGCATGCCTGCACATCATGCGCGCCCACGGATTGCTGCCGAAATCGCCTGTCTCCGGCATGGCCAACATCCAGGTCATCACCCCTTTCAACCTGCCGCAGACGGCGGCAGGGCTGTAGGGCAGCGCCGCGTTACCTCAGGGATAGAGCCGCGTCTTGTCCCATCCGCCCTCGGCGTTGCGTGAAAAGACAACGCGGTCATGCAGCCGGAAAGGCCTGTCGTGCCAGAACTCGATCGTCTGCGGCAGGATGCGGAAGCCCGACCAGTATTTCGGCCGCGGGATGTCGCCGATGGCGTAGCGCGCCGTGTACTCCGCCACCGCCTTCTCCAGCGCGAAGCGGCTCTCCAGCGGCCGCGATTGCTTCGAGGCCCAGGCGCCGATGCGGCTGCCGCGCGGCCTCGTCGCATAATAGGCGTCGGCCTCCGCGTCGCTGACGATCTCCACCGGCCCGCGCACCCGCACCTGGCGGCGCAGCGATTTCCAGTGGAAGCACATCGCCGCCTTCATGCTGCCAAGAATCTCTCGGCCCTTGGCGCTCTCGAAGTTCGTGTAGAAGACAAACCCCTTTTCGTCGAACCCCTTGAGCAGCACCATCCGCACATCCGGCATGCCGTCGGCGTCGACGGTCGCCAGCGCCACGCCGTTGGGATCGTTGGGCTCGCTTTTGCCGGCATCCTCCAGCCATGCGGCAAAGAGCCGGAACGGCTCCCCGGCATCGGTGAAGTCACCGCTTGTTAACTCAGTTTCGTTCATAGTTTTCCGAATTTTTACCGTTGCGGGAGGAGTTCGCCGATTGTTGCGTATCGCGCAAGCTTTTGACAGCAGGCAATGGGGCGTTATCGCTTCGGCCAGCGTCAAGGCTATGGTCGTGACGGCGGCCCTTTCCCTTGCCGGCTGCGGCGCCGGCGGCTTCAGCCTGGAAAAGGTCGATGTCGACCGCTCGATCGTCACCTCCAGCACGCCGTCCTCGCCTGCCGCTCCGGCGGCCGCCGACAAGGACTCCGACCAGACCACCATCGGCAACGCCGTTTCCTCCGCCGACATCAAGGAACTCGGCGGCCAGCCGGTGCCATGGGCCAATGCCGGCACCGGCTCGCGCGGCGCGATCACCGAACTGGTGGAACTGAAGGATGGCGGCCTGACCTGCCGCCGTTTCAGCGCCACGCGCGAGAGCTTCGACGGCGTTGCCCTCTACAAGGGCGAGCTCTGCCTCGCCGGCGCCGGCGGCTGGCGCATGCAGGAATTCAAGGCGCTCTGAATTCAAGACGCTTTGAATTTCGCGCGCGAATTGCCCTTGCGCCACTGGAATTTCTTCCTATGCGAGCGCATATAGGGGGCGACTACAAATCCATTCTCTCTTGCAGGCAGGAAGCATGCGCGACCCCTATGAGGTGCTGGGCGTTGCCAAGAACGCATCGGCCAAGGACATAAAATCGGCTTACCGCAAGCTCGCCAAGAAATATCATCCGGACCAGAATCCGAATGATCCCAAGGCGAAGGACCGTTTTGCCGCCGCCAACCAGGCTTACGAGATCGTCGGCGACGAGAAGACGCGCGCCGCCTATGATCGCGGCGAGATCGACGCCGACGGCAAGCCGAAATTTCAGGGTTTCGAGGGCGCGGCCGGTGGCGACCCGTTCGCGGGTTTCCGCCGTCAGCAGGGCCCGGGCGGCGCGCATTTCGAATTCCGCACCGGGCGCCCGGGCGGCGATCCGTTCGACGGCAACAGCGACATCTTCAGCCAGATCTTCGGCGAAGCCTTTTCCGGCGCCCGCGGCGGCCGGGGCGACCGCCGCCAGCCGATCCAGGCGGCCGATCTCAACGTCACCATGGACATTAGCGTCGAGGAGGCGGCCACCGCTGATAAGGTGACGGCGATGTTCCCCGACGGCCGCAAGGTGGCGGTCAAGCTGCCGGCCTATGTCGAAGACGGCCAGACGATCCGCCTGAAGGGCCAGGGCGAGCAGGGTCCGGGCCAGCCGGGCGACGCGCTGGTCAAGATCCATATCCGCCGCCATCCGCGCTATCGCATCGAAGGGCGCGACCTGCATGTCGATCTGCCCGTCGATCTGGCCGATGCCGTGCTCGGCGCCAAAGTGGCGGTCGAGACGCCGACCGGCAAGCTCGCGGTCAACGTTCCGGCATGGTCGAGCTCTGACAAGGTGCTGCGCATCAAGGGCAGGGGCCTGCCGGAAAAGGCCGGCGGTCATGGCGATCTCTATGCCCATGTGCGGTTGATGCTGCCGGAAGGCGGCGATGCCGAGCTTGAGGCCCTGATGCGCCGCCGAAAAGGCTGATTGCGGGAATTTTGTTCCTGTTACAGTGTCTTTTGGGCGCTTGAAGGGGCTTTGTGCCTGTGCGATAGGGCTCTCCACAAAGCAGATACTCTTGCGGAGAGCTTGCACATGGCAGGTGGACAGGGCCTGATGGCCGGTAAGCGGGGCCTGATCCTGGGTGTCGCCAACAATCGGTCGATCGCTTTCGGCATCGCCAAGGCTTGCGTCGATCACGGCGCCGAAATCGCCCTGACCTATCAGGGCGAGGCCTTCAAGAAGCGCGTCGAGCCTCTCGCGGCGGAGCTCAACGCGCATGTCGCGGGCCATTGCGACGTGACCGATCCGGAAAGCCTCGACGCCGTTTTCGCCGACATCGCCAAGCATTGGGGCAAGCTCGACTTCCTCGTCCATGCCATCGCCTTCTCCGACAAGGATGAACTCACCGGCCGCTATGTCGAGACGACGCGCGACAATTTCCTGCGCACCATGGACATCTCGGTGTTTTCCTTCACCACCATCGCCAAGCGCGCCGAGCCGCTGATGAGCGAAGGCGGCTCGCTGTTGACGCTGACCTATTACGGCGCCGAGAAGGTGATGCCGCATTACAACGTCATGGGCGTCGCCAAGGCGGCGCTCGAGGCCAGCGTGCGCTATCTGGCCGTCGACCTCGGCGCCAGGAAGATCCGTGTCAACGCGATCTCCGCCGGCCCGATCAAGACGCTCGCCGCCTCCGGCATCGGCGACTTCCGCTACATCCTGAAATGGAACGAGTACAACGCGCCGCTGAAGCAGACGGTCACCCAGGAAGAGGTCGGCGATTCCGGCGTCTACTTCCTGTCGGACCTGTCGCGCGGCGTGACCGGCGAGGTCCATCACGTCGATTCCGGCTATCATGTCGTCGGCATGAAAGCCGTCGACGCGCCGGATATCTCGACCGTCAAGGAATAGTCCTCTCCTCCCCTTATCCTCCGTCCAGGCCCTCGCCCGACCTCCGGAAGATCTGATGTACCCGCTCGTCTACATCGCGCGCCACGGCCAGACCGAGTGGAATGCCGAGCATCGCCTGCAGGGCCAGGCCGACACGGACATGAATGCGTTTGGCCGCGAGCAGGCGAGGCGCAACGGCCGACGGCTGGCCGAACTCATCGGCAAGGCCGACGGTTTCGATTTTGTCGCCAGCCCGATGCGGCGCACGCGCGAGACGATGGAGCTGATGCGCGAGGCGATGGGGCTTGACCCTTTCGCCTACCGAACCGATGCGCGCCTGGTGGAGATAAGTTTCGGCGATTGGCAGGGCTTCACCTTCGCCGAGCTCGAGGAACGCGCCCCCGGTTCAACCGACGGCCGCCGCCACGCCAAGTGGGATTTCCAGCCGCCCGGCGAGGGCGCCGAAAGCTACGAAATGCTGCTCGAGCGGATAAAGCCGTGGTTCGACGCGCTGCGCCAGCCGACCGTCTGCGTCACCCATGGCGGCGTCATCCGCTGCTTCTTCCGCCTCGTCACCGGCATTTCCAAGCAGGAGGCCGCCAGCCTCGACGTCCCGCAGGACCGCCTGCTGCGGCTGGAGGGCCGGAGTTTGGAGTGGCTTTGAAGGTTAGCTTCGTCATTCCAGGGTCTGCGCGCGTCGCTGCGCTCCTTGCGTCGCCCTGGAATGACGAAGCTTAAGCGTTCCAGCGCGTGGCTGGAAAATTAATTTTGGTCGCTGTCGGGCAATTGCATGTCCGTCACGACATTCTCGCCATTTGTCACGTCATAGGCGATGACGATGTCCATGCCGGGCTTCAGCGAGTCGATATCGGTCTCGGCGTTGAGCTTGTAGGCCTTGCCGTCGTCCAGCGTCAGCGTCAGCGTGTCCTTGTCGACCTTCTTGATCAGGCCTTCGGTCTGGCCGGCGAACGCGGCGGCGGTGGAAATCAGCAGCATGGCGCAGGCGGCGCCAATCAGGGTACGCATCGTCGTCCTCTTTGGTCATTGCGCCGGTTCGTCAGCGGCGGGTCCTCAACGGCGGTTGGGAAGAGAGCAGAAACCAACCGAATGTGTCAAAACTAAATCCGCCAGATCACAGTTTGATGCATCCGATCACCGTTTGACCACTGTGGAAAACGCCAATAGAAGGCAGCCTTAAACCGGGTTCCCTCACCGGGGCAGGGCGTATTCGCATGTCGCACAACACATTCGGCCATCTCTTCCGCGTCACCACCTGGGGTGAAAGCCACGGCGCGGCGCTCGGCTGCGTCGTCGACGGCTGCCCGCCCGGCATCCGCTTCAGGCGCGAGGACATCCAGGCCGAGCTCGACCGCCGCCGCCCCGGACAGTCGCGCTTCGTCACCCAGCGCCGCGAGCCCGACGAGGTCAAGATCCTGTCCGGCTTCATCCTCGACGAGGACGGCGAGACGATGATCACCACCGGAACGCCGGTGTCGATGCTGATCGAGAATGTCGACCAGCGTTCCAAGGATTACGGCGAGATCGCCCGCCAGTACCGGCCGGGCCATGCCGACTACACCTATGACGTCAAATATGGCCTGCGCGACCATCGCGGCGGCGGCCGCTCCTCGGCGCGCGAGACGGCGGCACGTGTGGCGGCCGGCGCGTTGGCGCGCAAGGTTGTGCCCGGCCTGACGGTGCGTGGCGCGCTGGTCTCGATGGGCGAGAAATCGATCGACCGCACCAACTGGAACTGGAATTTCGTCGGCGACGCCGAAAACCCGTTCTTCACCCCCGATCCGGCTTCCGTTCCGGTCTTCACCGCCTATCTCGACGGCATCCGCAAGGCCGGTTCCTCGGTCGGCGCGGTGATCGAGATCGTCGCCGACGGCGTGCCGGCGGGTCTCGGCGCGCCGATCTACGCCAAGCTCGACCAGGATATCGCGTCGGGCCTGATGTCGATCAACGCCGTCAAGGGCGTCGAGATCGGCAACGGCTTCGAGGCGGCCCGCATCACCGGCGAACAGAACGCCGATGAGATGCGCATGGGCAATGACGGCAAGCCGGTATTCCTGTCCAACAATGCCGGCGGCATCCTCGGCGGCATCTCGACCGGACAGCCGATCGTCGCCCGCTTCGCCGTCAAGCCGACCTCCTCCATCCTGACCCCGCGCCAGTCGATCGACAAGGACGGCAAGGATGTCGAAGTGATGACCAAGGGCCGCCACGACCCGTGCGTCGGCATCCGCGCCGTCCCGATCGGCGAGGCCATGGTTGCCTGTGCGATCGCCGATCATTATCTGCGGCACAGAGGACAGACGGGGAAGGGAGTAGGGGAGTAGGTTAATGCCGCCGCCCGCGGGCCACCAAACTTTTTCCTTTCCCCTACTCCCTTACTGCCCTATTCCCCTACTCCCTTGCGAGCAAAGCGAGCGCGCCCATGCCTTACGACCAGAAGAAGATCGTCGAAGCGATCCGCGCCTTCGAGCGCGGCGAGATCGTCGTCGTCATGGACGATGACGGCCGCGAGAACGAGGGCGACCTGATCGTCGCCGCCGTGCATTGCACGCCGGAGAAGATGGCCTTCATCGTGCGCAACACCTCCGGCATCGTCTGCACGCCGATGCTGCGCGAGGATGCCAGGCGCCTGAACCTCGCGCCGATGGTGGCGGACAATGATTCCGCCCACACCACCGCCTTCACCGTCAGCGTCGACTTCAAGCATGGCACCACGACCGGCATTTCCGCCGACGACCGCACGCTCACCGTTCGCAACCTCGCCAACGGCAATGTCGGCCCGTCGGATTTCGTGCGGCCCGGCCACATCTTCCCGCTGATCGCGCGCGAAGGCGGCGTCTTGATGCGCTCCGGCCACACCGAGGCCGCGGTCGATCTCTGCAAGCTTGCCGGCCTGCCGCCGGTCGGCGTCATCTCCGAACTGGTCAACGACGACGGCACGGTCAAGCGCGGGCCGGAAGTGCAGGCTTTCGCCGAGGAACATGGGCTGAAGCAGGTCTCGGTCGCCGACCTCATCGCCTACCGCCAGCGCAAGGAAACGCTGGTCGAGCGCGTCGCCTGCTCCGACATCGACACGCCCGGCGGCAAGGCGCAGGCCTTCACCTACACGCTGCCCTGGGATTCCATGCACCACCTCGCGGTCGTCTTCGGCGACATCCGCGACGGCGAGGAGGTGCCGGTGCGCCTGCATTCGGAAGATGTCGTCACCGACGTCTTCGGCACCAGCCACCGGCTCGACGGCATCATGAAGGCGATGGGTGAGCGCAAGCGCGGCGTCATCGTCTATCTCCGCGAGGGTTCGGTCGGCGTCGCCCATCAGGAACGCAAGCGGCCGCAGAGCGGTGACCACGAGGATCATGAGGAAGCGCGCCGCCGCGAGAACGAATGGCGCGAGATCGGCCTTGGGGCCCAGATCCTCAGGGATCTCGGCATTTCCTCGATCAACCTGATCGCCTCGCGCGAGCGCCACTATGTCGGCCTCGAAGGGTTCGGCATCCATATCGCCAAAACGGAAATTCTCTGACGGGCTGATCGAAACTCGCCGGAGAATAGCGGATGAGTGGGCCACTACCTCCCCGTCAGCGGACCGAACGATTGCTGTTGCGAAAGCCGCGGCAGACTGATCTCGATTTTCTGGCCGATCTGTTTTCCCGGCCCGAGCTGGTCGCGCATCGCCCCGATCCGACACCCGACTCGCCGCAGCAGAGCGCCGCTCGGCTTTCCCGCGATCTCGATCACTGGGACGGGCACGGTTTCGGCCGCTGGGCGGTCGAGGCGGATGGCGGACTGATCGGCTTCGGCGGCGTCACCGTCTCGAACGAATTCCAAGGCGTGAACCTTTCGTATCACCTCCATCCCAACAGTTGGGGGCGCGGCTATGCCAGCGAACTGGTCATGGAAGCGTTGCGCGCGGCATTCGTAACCTTGGAGACGAAACGCGTGATCGCTTTGGCGCGGCCCGCAAATCCGGCCTCGCGCCGTGTGCTGGAGAAATGCGGCTTCACCTTCGAAAGTGACGTGGTGCTGCATGGCGCGCCGACGGGGCTCTTCGTCGTCACGGCGGCGAGCTATCCGGGGGCGACAACAGGCCTGACGCCCGGCGCTTCGCCGGGCATGTTCGATCATTCCGCCGGAGCGACCGCTTCGTCGCGATCCACGGCGCAATCGTTTGTTGCCAGCCGGCATTGGCCCGCAAGCACGGTCGCCAATGCGATCGCGCCGGACGCCACCGATACCCAGAACCCGTTCTGCGGACCGAAAGTGTCGACCATCCAGCCGGCGGCGAAGGAGCCCAGCGCCATGCCGATCCCGATGCCGGTGGTCACCCAGGTGACGCCTTCGGTGAGCATTGCGGCCGGCACGTGGCGTTCGATCAGGCCGAAAGCGGTGATGAAGGTCGGCGAGATCGCGACGCCGCTGACGAAGACCGCGAGCGCCAGCGTCGGCACCCTGTCGGCAAAAAGCAGCGGCAAGGTGGTGAGCGCGATCACGGTGACCGCAGCCGCCAGTTGCCGCTGCAGCGGCGCCTTGAGGCTGAGCGCGCCGACGATGATGCCGAGCACGAAGGATCCAAGCGCATAGACGCCGATGACTAGGCTTGCCGCCTCCGGCTGGCCGAGCGCCTTGGTGATGGCGACCGTAGTGACTTCCGTGGTGGCGAAGGTCGCGCCGACGAAGATCAGCGCGAAGGTGATGATCTGCACCGGTCGCAGGCGGATCGCCGAACCGGCCACGCCCTGCTCGGTGGGGCGGACTGGCGGTTCGGACGAGCGCTGCAAAAGGAATGCCGCGGAGCCGAGCGCAAGCAGCAATGTGCTGACCACCATGCCGGCTTCCGGGAACAGCGCCGCACTCAGGCCCACCGACAGCGAGGCGCCGGCGACGTAGACCAGTTCGTCCGCGGCCGATTCGAAGGCGAAGGCCGTGTTGAGCTCCGGCCGGTCGCGGAAGATCTCCGTCCAGCGCGCTCTGACCAGCGCCGGAATGCTGGGCATGGCGGCGGCAAGCAGGGCGGACAGGAACAAGGTCCATGCCGGCCAGTGCTGGTTGGCCGCGACGATCAATGCCGCGAAGGCAAGCACCGAAACCAGCGTCGTCGGCGCGGCAATCGCCGTCTGGCCGCGCCGGTCGACCAGCCGCGACACCTGCGGCGACAGGAAAGCATTGACCAGCGCATAGGTCGCGGAGACCGCGCCGGCGAGCCAATATTCGCCATGCGTCTGCGACAGCATCGCCACGATGCCGATCGGCGCCATGGCGATCGGCAAGCGCGCGATGAAGGCGGCCACGGCGAAGCCTTTTGTGCCGGGAGCCCGGAAGATTTCTGCATAGGGGTTTCGCATGATCCTGCTCCTCGACAAAGGGTGTATACCACAATTACATACGAAGCGTATGAACGTCAGATAATTCATACGTCGCGTATGTCAATTGGCATACGAGACGTATGTGAATAGGTCCAGAGCCATGCACAAACCGCGTAAGGAGATGATTGCCGAGACGCGTGCCAAGCTGATCGCGGCTGCCCGCCACGCCTTCGGCACGATCGGCTATGCCGAGGCCTCGATGGACGATTTCACCGCCTCGGCCGGCCTGACACGCGGCGCGCTCTACCATCATTTTGGCGACAAGAAGGGGCTGCTGCAGGCGGTGATCGCCGAGATCGACGGCGAGATGGCGTTGCGGGTGAACGAGGTTGCGTCGAAAGCGCCGACCCGCTGGCAGCGTTTCGTCGACGAATGCACCATCTATATCGAGATGGCGTTGGAGCCGGAAATCCAGCGCATCATGTTCCGTGACGGCCCGGCGGTGCTCGGAGACCCGGCGCAGTGGCCGAACGCCAATGCATGCACCGCCTCGATGACCGAGCATCTGACCAGGCTGCAGGAAGAGGGCGTGGTCGTCGCCGACGTCGATCCCGAGACGGCCTCGCGGCTGATCAATGGCGCCAGCAGCCAGGCCGCGCAACGCATCGCCAATTCCAAGGATCCCGAAGCCACGTCGAAGAAGGCGATCGCGGCCTTCAAGCAGCTGCTCGAGGGCTTGCGAAAAAGGCCTTGAGGCCACGCTCGGGTAACCAAGTCACCACGTTGTGCACCGGTTTCCAGCCGGCGCAATCCTGCCGTGATTGACAATCGCCGGGGCAAGCGCATCCTCCCCGGCCATCCTCTAAGGGTGGGAGAGTCGGGGCCATGTGGGATTTCAGCATCGGCCGGTCGGTGTCCATCATGATGCGGACATGGCCGTTCATCGTCTTTCGCATGATCGTCTACTTCGGCATCACGATTGCCTACATCATGGCGACCGGCACGGGCGCCAGCGTCGGCTACGGCGTCGGCCACATCTCGACCGATCCCGACGGACCAATGTCCTTCGCGCTTTGGGGCGGCGTGGTCGGCTTCGGCATCGTCTCGATCGCCGTCTACTGGATCCGCGAATACATCCTCTATGTGCTGAAAGCGGGCCATATCGCCGTCATGGTGCATCTGATCGACGGCCATGACGTTCCCGACGGCCAGGGCCAGATAGCCTATGCGAAGGAAGTGGTCACCCAGCGCTTCGCCGAGGCCAATATTCTTTTCGTCGTCGACCAGCTCGTCAAGGGAGCCGTCCGCGCCATCACCGGCCTGATCGGCGGCATCGCCGCCTTCCTGCCCATTCCGGGTTTGAGCGGGCTGGTCAGCTTCATCAACACCGTCATCCGCATCTCGCTGACCTATGTCGACGAGATCATTCTCGGCTACAACATCCGCATCAATTCGAACTCGCCTTTCGAGACGGCGCGGCAAGGCGTCGTGCTCTATGCGCAGAACGGCAAGCACATGGTCAAGAATACCGTCTGGCTGGCGGTGATCATGTGGGGCGTGTCCTTCGTCATCTTCCTGTTGATGCTGGCGCCCGCCGCCGCGATCCTCTGGGTCATGCCCGGACAATTGGCCGGCTGGGCCTTCGTGCTTGCCATCGTCTTTGCCTGGGCCTTCAAGGCCGCCTTCATCGAGCCTTTTGCAATCGCGTCCTTGATGCAGGTCTATTTTGAGGCGATCGAGGGGCAGGCGCCCAATCCAGAATGGGACCGCCGGCTCGCCGAGGCCTCGTCCAAATTCAGGGAACTGCGCGACAAGGCGCTGGGCTCCTTCGGCGGCTCGCGCTGGGATACGCCCCGGGCTGCTTGATCGGGGCCTGGTCAGAGCTTCGGCGCGCCGCCAAGCCTTGCGATCGCCGATTTCAGCGGCGCCTCGCCTGCGCCGCTGAAAGTCTCGCTCATCACCAGTTCGGGCAGCGGCAGACGCTTGCCCCAACCATGCGCCTCGAGGTCCGGCTTCGGCGCGAATTGCGAGACGCGGCCGACGCACAGATAGGCGATCGGCGTGACATGCTCGGGGATCGACAACAGCCGCTTCAGCGCCTCCGTCTCGATGATGCTCACCCAGCCGACGCCGACACCCTCGGCGCGTGCCGCTAGCCAGAAATTCTGCACCGCGCAGACGGTGCTGTAGAGATCCATCTCCGGATTGTGCCAGCGCCCGAGCGGCGAGTCCTTCGAGCGCTGCCGGTCGCAAGTGATGCAGAGGTTAAGCGCGCTTTCGCAGATGCCTTCAAGCTTCAGCTTGCGGTACAGCGCCTGCCGCTCCGCCTCGATGGCCGGTAGTTCCTGGTGGCGCGCGGCGAGGAACAGGTCGCGCACCTGCCGCCGCCTTGCCATGTCGCGGATGACGATGAAATTCCACGGCTGCATATAGCCGACCGATGGCGCATGGTGCGCGGCGGTGAGCAGGCGCGCCAGCACATGGTCGTCGAGATCGTCAGGGACAAAATGGCTGCGCACGTCACGCCTGGTGAACATAGCCCGGTAGACCGCGTCGCGCGCCAATTGGTCAAAGTCGTCGCCGCCCGCGGCGATCGCTGCTGCCGTCATCGCTTTTTCCCTTGCGACAAGCAGTCACCCGCCTGACCAAGCGGACGACCATGTCTGCCGGGCCGGTCTTCTGGCTCGGGATCGTCCCGCTCCGGCGCCTTCCCGTCTGAGACAGTGGCGTTTGCCGGCGCGGTCCCCCTCACAGCGTTGGGCACGCCACGGAGTTCAACCGTGTTCCCGATTCTCCCGCGTCGCGGGCACCAGGCAGCGGGATGACCTTACCGCGAAGCCCGGGCTGCGCCAATGGCGCCAGCGACACGGGCTGACGCAATTTTCCCCAGCCATTCGGCTTTTCAAACATGGTCATCCACGCCGCGGGTGCCTAGATTAGGCGCCATGGCCACCCGTCTCTACACGCACCCGATCTTCCTCGAACACCTCACGCCGCCCGGCCACCCCGAGCGGCCCGACCGCCTGCGCGCCATCGAGCGCGTGCTCGACGACGAGGCGTTTTCGGCGCTCGAGCGCGTCAAGGCGCCCGAGGGCGACGAGGCGACGATCCTTTACGCGCACCCCGAGAATTTCGTCGAGCGTGTGCGCGCGGCTATCCCTGAGAGCGGCATCGTCTCGATCGATGCCGATACCAGCGCCAGCCCCAAAAGCTGGCAGGCCGTGGTGACGGCGATCGGCGCGGCCAACGCTGCCGTCGACGACGTCTTCGAGGGCCGTGCCGCCAATGTCTTCGTCGCCGCCCGTCCGCCGGGCCATCATGCTGAAAAGACCACGGCGATGGGTTTCTGTCTGTTCAACACGGCGGCCATCGCCGCCCGTTACGCGCAGAAGAAGCACCACGCCGAGCGCGTCGCCATCGTCGACTGGGACGTCCATCACGGCAACGGTACGCAGGACATCTTCTGGGACGATCCGTCGGTGCTCTACTGCTCGACACACCAGATGCCGCTTTACCCGGGCACTGGCGCGAAGAGCGAGACCGGCGCCGGCAACATCGTCAACGCGCCGCTCGCGCCCCAGACCGGCAGCGACTTGTTCCGCGACGCCTTCCTGTCGCGCGTGCTGCCGTCGATCGATGCGTTCCAGCCGGACCTGATCATTATTTCCGCCGGCTTCGACGCGCACCACCGCGATCCGCTGGCCGAGATCAACCTGACCGAGGACGATTTCGACTGGGCGACCGGCCAACTGATGGAGCGCGCCGCCCGCCATAGCGGCAACAGGCTCGTCAGCCTGCTGGAAGGCGGCTACGATCTGCAGGGACTGGCATTTTCAGTCGCCGCCCATGTCGGGCGGCTGATGAAGGGGTAGAGTATGGCAGTGGAAGGCAATGAGGACGTCAAGGCGATGAGCTTCGAGCAGGCGCTCGACGCGCTGGAGAAGATCGTCGATGATCTGGAACGCGGCGATGTCCCGCTCGACCAGTCGATCCGGATCTACGAGCGCGGCGAGGCGCTGAAGGCGCATTGCGACCGGCTGCTGAAAGCGGCCGAGGACAAGGTCGAGAAGATCAGGCTGTCGCGCGACGGCAGGCCGGTCGGCACGGAGCCGTTGGACGCGGAATAATTTGGGTGGGCAGAGCAAGCAGGTAAGGAGTTCAAGCCATGTGCCGCAACATCAAGACCCTGGCCAATTTCGAACCGCCGGCGACCAATGACGAAGTGCATGACGCAGCGCTGCAGTTCGTGCGCAAGCTGAGCGGCTCGACGAAGCCGTCCAAGCGCAACGAGCACGCTTTCTATCATGCAGTGGAAGCGATCGCGGCCGCTGCGCGTGAATTGATCGACTCGCTCGAAACCAACCAGGAACCGCGCAATCGCGAGGTAGAGGCGGCCAAGGCGAAGGCCAGGTCGGCGCTGCGTTTCGCCTGAGGAACCTATATGAGTTTCTTTCCCGGAAACGACCCCGAGCCCGGCGACGCTTTCGCCTGCGATCAGATCGAGCTGATGGTCGTCCCGAACGCCAAGGATATCGGCGGTTTCGAGGTGCGCCGCGCTCTGCCGACGGCAAAACGCCGGCTGGTGGGGCCGTTCATCTTCTTCGACCGCATGGGCCCGGCGATCCTGCGCGCCGGGCAGGCGATCGACGTGCGCCCGCATCCGCATATCGGACTTTCCACCGTCACTTACCTGTTCGACGGCAAGATCAGGCACCGGGATTCGCTCGGCACCGAAATGGTGATCGCGCCCGGCGACGTGAACCTGATGACCGCCGGGCGCGGCATCGTTCATTCCGAGCGCACGCCGGAGGAGTTGCGCGGCGCGCCGATGTCGGTCTCCGGCCTGCAGACCTGGCTGGCGCTGCCGGACGGCAAGGAGGAAATCGCCCCGGTGTTCGCGAACACGTCGGTGGCCCGCCTGCCTGAGATCGATGCCGAAGGCGTCAGCGGCCGCGTCGTCATCGGCGAATTCTCAGGCCTGCGCTCGCCCGTGGCGACCGCTTCGGACACGCTTTACGCCGATCTCAGGCTGGCCGCCGGCGCCAGCGTGCGAATCCCGGCCGATGCCGAAGAACGCGCCATCTACACGCTGGAAGGCGAAGTCTCGATCGCCGGCGATGTCTTCCCGGCCGAGCGGCTTCTGGTGTTCAAGCCGGGCGAGGAGATCGTCGTTTCCTCCGAGCGCGGCGCGCATTTCATGCTGTTCGGCGGCGCTTCGCTAGGCTCCCAGCGCTACATCTGGTGGAATTTCGTCTCGTCGTCCAAGGAACGCATCGAGCAGGCCAAGCAGGAATGGAAGACAGGCCGCTTCGATATCGTTCCCGGCGATGAGGAGGAGTTCATTCCGCTGCCTGAGAGCTAGGATACTCAAGCCGCGCGTCACCGGCGCGCATTTACATTCGCCCGCCGGCGGCCTATTCCGCGCATGATTATGGCGCAATCTGCTGGTAGCGCCGTGTTCGATCAATTGAGGCAGGACGCGCCCGAGTGAAGCCAGACACGCCGCTGCTCGACAAGGTCCGCATTCCGGCGGACCTGCGGAGGCTCGATGAGAGCGCGCTCCCGCAGCTTGCTGCCGAGTTGCGCGCCGAGCTGATAGACGCCGTGTCGCAGACCGGCGGTCATCTCGGCGCCGGCCTCGGCGTCGTCGAACTGACCGTTGCGCTGCACTATGTCTTCAACACCCCGGACGACCGGCTGATCTGGGACGTCGGCCACCAGGCCTATCCGCACAAGATCCTGACCGGCCGCCGCGACCGCATCCGCACGCTTCGCCAGGAAGGCGGCCTCTCCGGCTTCACCCGGCGCGCCGAGAGCGAATACGACCCGTTCGGCGCAGCACACTCCTCGACCTCGATTTCGGCCGGCCTCGGCATGGCCATGGGCCGCGACCTCTCGGGTGGCCGCAACAATGTCATTTCCGTCATAGGTGACGGGTCGATGTCGGCCGGCATGGCCTTCGAGGCGCTGAACAATGCCGGCGCGCTCGATGCCCGCCTGATCGTCATCCTCAACGACAATGACATGTCGATCGCGCCGCCGACCGGCGCCATGAGCGCCTATCTGGCGAGGCTCGCTTCCGGCAAGGCTTATCTCGGCCTGCGCGATTTCGGCAAGAAGCTGACATCCTATCTCGGCAAGCGCGCCGACCGCGCCATCACCCGCGCCGTCGAGCACGCGCGCGGCTATGTCACCGGCGGCACCCTGTTTGAGGAGCTGGGCTTCTACCACATCGGCCCCATCGACGGGCACAATCTCGAGCATCTGATCCCGGTGTTGAAGAATGTGCGCGACAACGGCAAAGGCCCGGTGCTGATCCATGTCGTGACCCAGAAGGGCAAGGGCTACGCGCCGGCGGAGGCAGCCGCCGACAAATATCACGGCGTCAACAAATTCGACGTCATCACCGGGGCACAGGCCAAGGCGCCGGCCAATGCGCCGGCCTACACCAAGGTCTTCGCCGAGAGCCTGATCCAGGAAGCGCGCGAGGACGACCGTATCATCGCCATCACTGCCGCCATGCCGAGCGGCACTGGCCTCGACCTGTTCGGCGAGGTGTTTCCGAAGCGGACCTTCGATGTCGGCATTGCCGAGCAGCATGCGGTGACCTTCGCTGCGGGGCTTGCCACTGAAGGCTACAAGCCCTTCGCCGCGATCTACTCCACCTTCCTGCAGCGCGCCTACGACCAGGTCGTCCACGACGTGGCGATCCAGAAACTGCCGGTGCGTTTTCCGATCGACCGCGCCGGCTTCGTCGGCGCCGACGGGGCCACCCATTGCGGCGCCTTCGACACCACTTTCCTCGCCTCGCTGCCGGGCTTCGTCGTCATGGCCGCGGCCGACGAGGCGGAGCTTCGCCATATGGTGCGCACCGCCGCGTCCTATGATGACGGCCCGATCGCTTTCCGCTACCCGCGCGGCAACGGCGTCGGCGTCGACATGCCGGAGCGCGGCTCGCTGCTGGAAATCGGCAAGGGCCGCATCCTCAAAGAGGGGACCAAGGTCGCGCTGCTTTCCTTCGGCACGCGTTTGCAGGATTGCCTTCTGGCCGCCGAGGAACTCGGCGCGGCGGGTCTCTCTACCACCGTCGCCGACGCCCGCTTCGCCAAGCCGCTGGACGAGGATCTGATCCGGCGGCTCGCCCGTTCGCACGAAGTGTTGGTGACCGTGGAGGAGGGCGCCATCGGCGGCTTCGCCACCCAGGTGCTGCATTTCCTCGCCCATGAAGGCCTGCTGGAAAGTGGCCTCAAGGTGCGCCCGCTGGTGCTGCCGGACGTGTTCACCGACCACGCCAAGCCCGAAAAGATGTATGCCGATGCCGGGCTGGATTCGGCAGGCATCGTGCGCACCGTCTTCGCCGCGCTCGGCCGCGGCGTGCAGGCGCAGCGCGCCTGAATCAGAACTTCAAGAGGCTGAATCGGTTTGCCGGCTGTCGGTTGTAGGCATCTGTTAATGCTTCCATTTGGTGCTTCGCTTACCCTGTCTCTTGGCCGATTTTCAACGGCGTCCTGCTAGAGCTTCGCGCCAGGCAGGGAGATTATAAAAATGAAGATGCTTCTGTGCGGCGTGGCGCTTTTGACGGCGATGGCGATGCCGGCGGCAGCCGAAACGCGTTACGACCGCAATCTCGAAAAGGCCGTGCGGGATATTATCGCCGCAAACATGGGCAACATCCGCGGCGGCTTTTCCTACAAGCAGGTTCCTCAACTCGTCGTCGTGCCGCAAACAACGCCCGCCGCGCCGGCCCCGGTGGAGTCGCCGCGCAAGGAAGCTTCCGGCAATGATGACCTGACGCCGGCCGTCGAGCGTCGGCTCTCGCGAATCGTTTTTTAGAACCACATGTCGCGCACGCAGCGGCCGTCGCGCGGCAGGTCGTCGAAACTGTCGAGGCCATCGAAATGGTCGATCGGCAGATCGGCGACCTCCTCCGGCGGCGCCAGCCTGACATTGACGGCGATGCGCGTACGGCCGCTCTTGCTTGAACGCAGGCCGCGCCAGGCGACCACGCAGGCGCAGGTCGGACAGAACAGGATTTCCAGCGCGGGCTCCGCCACCTCGGCGCGTGTGTAAGACTTCAGCGGCCCGGCCACGCGAATGCGTTCGTCGACATAGTCGTAAGCCCAGAGCGTGCCGTAGCGGCGGCAAAGCGTGCAATTGCAGGCGGTGATTCCGCCGGGATCGCCTTCCAGCGTCCAGTGCGC
Source organism: Mesorhizobium sp. SOD10 (assembly GCA_000824805.1). Classification (GTDB taxonomy): domain Bacteria; phylum Pseudomonadota; class Alphaproteobacteria; order Rhizobiales; family Rhizobiaceae; genus Mesorhizobium. The sequence continues at coordinate 991,018 of CCNA01000034.1, read as the reverse complement.
CGCGCCGCAATGACAGGTACCCTTCAGCATTGTCACCTCCGCCGACCGACGAACGGCCTGTTCCTGCCGGCATTCTGCGGCCTGTCGTCCGATATTCAAACCCCATTGCGTTCGCGCCCGGCTTTCGCCAATGAAAGCCGATGAGTTCCCCTGTGCCAGTCAGCCGGCGCCAGCGGCTCGACGAATTGCTCGTCGGGCGTGGCCTGTTTGCGAGCCGCTCGCGCGCCCGCGACGCGATCGAGCGCGGCACGGTGACGGTCGACGGCATCCTTGCCCGCAAGCCCGGCCAGCCCGTCGCGCCGGACTGCCTGGTCGCCATCGCCGATCCGGCCCAGGCCTATGTCTCGCGCGCGGCGCTGAAGCTGATTGCCGGCCTCGACCATTTCGGCCTCGATCCTTCCGGATGCGAGGCGCTCGATATCGGGGCCTCGACCGGCGGCTTCTCCCAGGTGCTGCTCCAGCGCGGCGCGGCGCATGTCACGGCGATCGATGTCGGCCATGGCCAGATCCATCCCGATATTGCCGGCGACCTGCGTGTGACGGTGATCGAAGGGCTGAACGCCCGCGATCTGACGGCAGCCGATCTCGGCGGCCGCATTCCCGGTTTCCTGGTTTGCGACGTCTCCTTCATCTCGCTGAAGCTGGCGCTGCCGCCGGCGCTGGAACTGGCGGGCGAGGGCGCCAGGGCAATCCTACTGGTCAAGCCGCAATTCGAGGCCGGGCGCGAGGCGATCGGCAAGGGCGGCCTGCTCAAGGATCCGGGCGATGCCGAGCGCATTGCCGGGAATTTGCACGATTGGCTGGCCGGCATTCCCGGTTGGCGGGTGCTCGGGCTGGACCCGTCGCCGATTGAAGGCGGCGACGGAAACCGCGAGTTCCTGCTCGCCGGCATCAAGGACACAGGACCATTGCGATGAGCACACGCTTCACCATCGCAAGGTTGGGTTCGCAAGGCGACGGCATCGCCAATGCTGAGGGCGGGGAGATCTTCATTCCGTTTGCGCTGCCGGGCGAGACGGTCACGGCCGCACGCCAGCGGGATCGCGCCACGCTGATGTCGGTGCTGGAAGCCTCGCCGCTCAGGATCGATCCGGCCTGCCGGCATTTCACCGAATGCGGCGGCTGCGCGTTGCAGCATTACGAGGCCGCAGCCTATGGGCAATGGAAGCGCGAGAGGGTCGTGCAGGCGCTCAAGGCCAAGGGCATCGCTTGCGAGATTGCTGCGCTGGTGCCTTGCGCGCCGCACACCCGCCGCCGCGTCACCTTCAGCGCAAGGCGGACCGAGGCAGGCATGCTGCTCGGCTTCGTGCGCGCGCTGTCCTCGGAAATCATCCCGATCGAGGAATGCCCGATCTCGCTTCCGGCGATCGTCTCGTCGCTCGATAAATTGCGCGCGCTCGCCGGATTGGTCTGCGCCACGCCGAAGGCTTTCCACATGACGGTGACCGTCACCGCTTCCGGCCTCGATGTGGCCGTCCAGGAATCCGGCAAGCTCGGCGATCACCAGCGCCGCATCGCGTCGAATTTCGTCATGGCCGAAGGTCTGGCGCGGCTTTCCGTCGACGGCGAGATCGTCGTCGAGCCGAAGAAGCCGGTGGTGCAATTCGGACCGGTCGCCGTCGCCGTGCCGCCCGGCGCCTTCCTGCAGGCGACGGAAGCCGCCGAGCAGACGATGGCAGGGCTTGTCGGCCAGCATCTGTCGCGCGCCAGGAAGGTCGCGGACCTGTTTGCCGGCTGCGGCAGCTTCGCGCTGCGGCTGGCAGTGAAGTCGGAGGTTCATGCCGTCGAAGGCGATGCAGCGGCACTTGCCGCGCTCGACCGCGCCTTTCGCTTCGCCAACGGTCTGAAGCGGGTGACCAATGAACGCCGCGACCTGTTCCGGCGGCCACTGACCTTCAAGGAGTTGAACGCCTTCGATGGGCTGGTCTTCGATCCGCCGCGCGCCGGCGCCGAGGACCAGTCGAAGCAGGTCGCCCGCTCCGACGTGCCGCTGGTCGCGGCCGTGTCCTGCAATCCGGCGACGCTCGCGCGGGATCTGCGGATCCTGATCGATGGCGGCTACGTGCTGAAGAGCGTCACGCCGATCGACCAGTTCCTGTGGTCGCCGCATGTCGAGGCCGTGGCGCTGCTGGAAAAGCCGAGAAGGCGGCGGTAGCCAGCCCAACCACGATCACATTTTGTTGAAGCCGCCGCTTCCGGCGCGCTTGCTCGCAAGCCGCCGGAATCGCGCCGCAAAGCCGCCTCTTTGCACGGTCTAGGCTGGATTCGCTGGAGGAGGGGAAGGGCCTCGACAGCGTCGGTTGCTCTTGCAGCGGTGGCCTGAAATGCGGATGTTCCAGAAATTCCTCGGTTTTTTCGTTCTCTTCCTTGTCGTCGCCGTCTCGGCGACCGGCGCCCTCGCGCAAGAGCAAAGGCGCCTTGCCTTCGTCATCGGCAACGCCGCCTACCCGTCTGGGGCGCTGGCAACGCCGGCCAACGATGCCGGCCTGATCGCGCAGACCTTGCAGGCGGCGGGATTCGACGTGGTCGGCGCGCGCGATGTCGATCAGGAATCGCTGCGCGGCGCCTATCGCGATTTTCTCGCCAAGGTTTCGGTCGCCGGTCCCAACGCGGTCGTCTTCGTCTACCTTGCCGGCCACGGCGCGCAGTTCGAGGGCGAGAATTATTTCCTGCCGGTCGACGCCAAGATCGCCAATCCGGCCGATGTGCCGATCCAGGCGGTGCGGGTCTCCGACCTTACCAGGCCGCTCGCCGCCCTGCCGAACAAGGTCAACATCGTGGTGCTCGACGCGGCGCGGCCAAATGACTTTCCCCAGTGGAACCAGCCGCTGGCCGGTGGCCTGGCGCTGGTCGAGCCCGATCCGAACATGCTGGTCGCCTTCAACGCCGCGCCGGGCACGGTGGCGCCGGAAGGCAAGGGACCCTATGGCGCCTATGCCCAGGCGCTGGCCGAGATGATGCGCGACGGCGGCCTGTCGCTCGAGGATGTGTTCGACCGCACGCGCCTGCGCGTCAACGAGGTGACGCAAGGGGCAGAGGTGCCGTGGGACGCCTCGAAGATCGATGCACCCTTCGTTTTCTTCGACCGCGCCCCGGACGCGCCGGCGCCGAAGGTTTCCGAGGCCGAATCCCGGGCCGATCGTACGAGAGAGATACGGGACTTCGACGCCCATGACGCCTATGTCGCGGCCCTCGATCGCGACACGATGCGCGGCTATGAGGATTTCCTCGTCGCCTATCCGCACGATCCGATGGCCAAGCGCGTGCGCGCCATCATCGCGGCGCGGCGCGAGGCGATCACCTGGCGCGAGACCTGGATGCGCGACACGCCGGAGGCCTACTGGTCCTATCTCGAACGCTATCCGCACGGCCCGCATGCCTGGGACGCGCGCCGCCGGCTGGAACATTTCGACGCCGCGCTCGAGCCGCCGCCGAGCTTCTCGGTCATCGTCTATGACGTACCGCCGCCACCGCCGGAGGAAATCGTCTACGTCGATCGTCCGGTGCTCTATTTCGACGATCCCGATTTCGATTTCGAACCGCCTCCGCCGGTCGCGGTGGTCTTCCTGCCGCCGCCTCCGCCGGATTTCGTCGTGCTGCCGCCGCCCCCGCCGCCGGTCGATGTTTACGTCCTGCCGACGCCGGTCTTCGTCCCCGTGCCGGTCTGGGTCAGGCCGCCGCGTGACATCGTGCCGCCGCCGAACGACGTCATCTTCAACAACATTCACAACACGACCGTCATCAACAACATCAACAACACGACGATCAACAGCGAGGCGGCCAATCAGACGGAACAGCCAAACGCCAATGCACCGAGCGGCCTCACCACCGGCCAGAAAATGGCGGTCGGCGCGGGAGCGGCCGCACTGGCGGCCAAGGTGGCGCTGCCGCCGTTGCTGCAGAAAAGGGCGGTGCTGCTCAAGCAAAATCGGGGCGGCCAGCCGCTGAAGCCGGGTCAGGCTGCCACGCAGGGCCAGGAGCCGGGTGCGATGCCGCAGGCGAAGACGATGGGCAAGCTCTCGACCGATCACGCCTTGCCGGGAGCTGACGGCAAGGCGCTGCCGCTCGTCAACGGCAGGCCGGTGCTCAACGGTCAGAACGCGCCCAACAGGAAGGTGCCGGGCAAGCAAAGCACGGTGGGTGGCGACCAGCAGGCTACCGGGAATGCTGGCGGCCCCGTTATGGACAACGGCCAGCAGAACGGAGCTGTCAACGGTCAGAGCAGGAACGGCAAGTTGCGCAAGCTGCCAACCATCAATGGCGCGCCGGGCGAGAACGGGCAGAACGCCCAGCAGAGGTTCGGGAAGAACAATCCGAATGTTTTGCCGGGCCAGAACGGAGGCAGACCGAGAAAGCTGACACGCACGGATTTGTCGGGAGGACAGACCACTGCCGGACCGAGCGATCAAGGTTCGGTCAACGCAGGCGATAGAGGTAAGAAGTTTCGCAAGCTGCCAACCATCAATGGCGCGCCGGGCGAGAATGGGCAAAATGCCCAGCAGAGGTTCGGGAAGAACAATCCGAATGCGTTGTCCGGCCAGAACGAAGGCAAGCCGAGGAAACTAACACGCAAGGATCTCTCGGCGGGCCAGACAGCTGTCGGCCCGAGCGATCAAGGTTCGGTCAACGGAGGCGACAGAGGCAGGAAGTTCCGCAAGCTGCCGACCGTCAACGGCGCTCCGGCCGAGAACCGGCCGAGCGTGCAGGAGCGGCTCAGGAAGAACAATCCGAGTGCGTTCTCCGACCAGAATCAGGGTTCGGCCAACGGAAACAGGAAGTTCCGCAGGCCGCAGAACGGCGAAGAGGGAGCCACCGGCGCGGGCACCAACGCCCAGCGCAACTTCCAGCGGGAAAGGCCGAACGTGCAGGTGCTCAGGCCGCAAAGGCCGGAGTTCCAGGCGCAGCCAAGGCCTCAGGTGCAAGAGAGACACCTGCAGCAGCCGAGGCCTCAGCCTCAGACGCAAGAGAGACGCCTGGAGCAGCAGCCGAGGCCTCAGCCGCAGGAGCGGCGTCTGCCGCAGCAGCCCAAGGAGCAGCCTCCGCAGGGAAACAGGAAGCCGGCCTGCGGGCATCCTGGCGAACCGCCCTGTAAGCAGTAGGCCGCAAGGCTTACATGGCCGCGAGGCGACAACGCCCCGTACATGGGCCGGACTTTCCGGCCGTATTTTGCGAGGCAGAGGATATCAGGCTTGTGACGGGTCAGGCTGTCAAAGCAGACCAAGCCGCTCGGGCCAGGCCGAGAGCGACTCCAGCAAAAGCTGGAGGGGTGGGGCCCGGTCACTTCGCCGTAGCCTCCGGTCCAGAATTGCGTCCCAGGAGATAGAGCAGCTTGCCGTTTCCGTGAACGGTGAATGCTCTGGTCTCTACGAGTTCGGAGACAGCCGTTTCGCCGTGCCGCCGCGCTGGTCGATCGACACCCAAACATTCGGGTTCTGCTGCGACTGGCGCTTCAGGAAATAATAGCCGGTGGCGTTCCAGGGCCGGATTTCGTCGACCAGATTGTCCAGCACGAGATCGCCCTTGTCGGTCTTCACCGTCAGGATCGTGTGGCCCTCATTGTGCAGGTCGCGCACCACCGTCATCAGCAGCGCCTGCCGGGGAAATCCCGCTTCCTGGAGAAGCTTGCGCTTGTAGAGCGCGTAGATCTTGCAATCGCCCTTGCCGTCCGTCGGATAGTCCCAATGGTCCATCATCGTGCCCCAGTGGTCGTAGTTGCTGACCGGCTTGATGGAGCGGTTCGCCTTCAGGTTTATCCGCTTGAGGATGCTCATGTTCTGCGCGTTCAGCTTGACGCTTGTAGCGGGCAGGGCGGGCACCTTGCACTCCTTCGGCCGGCGATGACAGAAATCGAGCCAGCCATACGGTACGCTGGTGCTGCCGCCGACCGTGGCGGAACTGGCAACAGGTCGTGTCGAGGTTAGCTTGAACAGCGACGACTGGGCCGCTGCAGGGCCGACTTGCAGCGATGAAGCGCCAACAAACGAAACGAGGCCAAGGAGGAAGGAAGAGGTCAGGACGCCAGGGGAACGCTGCATTGCCAACACCACCGCAACGAGAAGACTGGCGGCAGGCTAAGGCGCAAACACCCGCCCCGCCAAGTGAACAATTAATAATGTCCTAACACGATTGTGTTCACTTCAAGGTGGAGGATGCATTCAGGCCGGAATGCGACCATCAGCCTGGCTGAACGCGCCAGCGTGCCCACAGTCCCGATGGCCCAGGCCTTATGCCTCCTAATCGCGCGCATGGCGCCGCCGTGCTTCGGCGAGCACGCCCGTATCCATTTCTTCCAACGTCTTCGACGCGCCGCGGGGCGGCAGGGAGCCGAAAACGTCGTTTGGCTGCGCCGCCGCAAAGATAGGCGCCAGCTTCAATAGCACCCCTTCCGGCGTCTCCTCAACCTCAAGCCTCGTTCCCGCGCCCCAGCCTCTCCGTTTCCGGATGGCGCTTGGCAGAATTACCTGTCCCTTGGCCGAGATGGTGGTCATGAGCTTTTCAAAAACAGACGTCGCAACCTTACCTTTGTAGGGATAAAGGTAACGTCGACGACGGCCGAGCCGATTTCAAGCGCCTGCATTCAGGCGCCTCAAACCCTGGTGCCGCCCACCGTCATCTGGTTCATCCTGAGATGCGGCTGGCCGACGCCGACGGGCACGCCCTGTCCGGCCTTGCCGCACATGCCGATGCCGTTGTCGAGCTGCATGTCGTTGCCGATCATGCTGACGCGGTGCATGGCGTCCGGTCCGTTGCCGATCAGCATTGCCCCCTTGATCGGCTGCGTCACCTTGCCGTTCTCGATCATGTACGCCTCGGTGCAGCCGAACACGAATTTGCCCGAGGTGATGTCGACCTGGCCGCCGCCGAAGGAGACGGCGTAGATGCCGTTCTTGACCGAGGCGATAATCTCGTCTGGGGTCATGTCGCCCGAGGTCATATAGGTGTTGGTCATGCGCGGCATCGGCTGGTGCGCGTAGCCTTCGCGGCGGCCATTGCCGGTCGCCTTCATGCCCATCAGCCGGGCGTTCTGGCGGTCCTGCATATAGCCGACCAGTTTGCCGTCCTCGATCAGCACGTTGCGCGCCGACGGCGTCCCTTCGTCGTCGACGGTGAGTGAGCCGCGCCGCTCGGGAATGGTGCCGTCGTCGACCACGGTGACGCCCTTCGCTGCCACCTGCTGGCCCATCAGGCCGGCGAAGGCCGATGTCTTCTTGCGGTTGAAGTCGCCTTCGAGACCGTGGCCGACCGCCTCGTGCAGCATCACGCCAGGCCAGCCGCTGGACAGCACGATGTCGAAGGTGCCGGCGGGCGCCGGGACGGCTTCGAGATTGACCAGCGCCTGCCGCAGCGCTTCGCCGGCCGCATGCTTCCAGCTTTCCTCGCTGACGAACTCGCCAAAACTCTTGCGGCCGCCCATGCCGTAGGAGCCGCTCTCCTGCCGGTCGCCGCTGCCGACCACGACCGAGACATTGATGCGGACCAGCGGGCGGATGTCACGCACGATCTGGCCGTCGCCGCGCACGATCTCGACATGTTGCCAGGAGGCTGCGAGCGAGGCCGTCACCTGGCGCACGCGCGGATCCTTGGCCCGCAGCCAGCCGTCGATCTCCTGCAGCAGTTTGGCCTTGGCCTCGAAGGACGGCGAGGGGATGGGATTCTCGTCGCCATAGAGGTGGCGGTTGGTGCGGGCGGGCGCTCCGGCCAATGTGCCGGAGTAGCCGCCCTTGACCGCCGAGACGGCGTCGGCCGCGCGCAGCAGCGAGGCTTCGGAGAGATCGCTGGAATGCGCATAGCCGCTGGCCTCGCCGGCCACGGCGCGCAGGCCGAATCCCTGGTCGGTGTTGAAATTGGCCGTCTTCAGCCGGCCGTTGTCGAACATCAGCGCTTCGCTCTCGCTGTATTCGAGGAACAGCTCGCCGTCGTCGGCGCCCTTGATGGTCTCGGCGACGATCTCTTTGACGCGATCGTCGGAAATGTCGAATTGGCCGATCAGGCTGTTCATGGCAAATCCATTCGTGGAAACAAAATCGTTGCACCGGATGTAGGCGCGAAGCTGCCGTCGCACAATCGCCAACAGGGATGAGGCCGGCTATTGCGGCGCCGTCACCCGCCGCTGAGGAAGCCCTTGATGTTGCCGGCCAGCGCGTCCCAGTTGGAGAACTGCTCCTCCAGATTGGCCTTGGTGATGCCGCCCGTAAAGGAGACATCCATCTTGAAATTCGAGCCGTCGCCCGAATAGGCCTTCACCCAGCGGTATTTTGCATTCCAGGTGTTGGCTTGTTCTGCGGTCAGCGGGTTGGTGTAACCGGTCGAGAACTGCAGCGATTTGCAGTTCTCGTGGTTTTCGCAGCCATAGAAATAGATCACGTATTTGACGCCCTCGATCCGCCCGGAAATCATCGGATCGCCATTGTCGTCCCTGTCCATCTTGGCCGAGCCGAAACCCTTGGCGATATCGAGGATCGCTGCCGGCTCGGGCTTCTGGAGGATTTCGGCATCCTCGGCCCGTGCGGCCGGAACCGCGGCGACCAGTGCCAGACCGGCGATGAAAGCGAATAAATTCGCGCGCATTGACCCTCCTGGCCGCCAATCGCGCATTCGCCCCCGGACCTCGGCGTCAGGAGCGGCGCATGGGCAAGAGATCAAGGTAGGGCGGCGAAGCCTTCCGCAAAGCCCTTGAGGTCGACGGGAATGCCGATGCCTTCCTCCGGCGTCTGGAAGACGATGAAGGTGGCCGAGGTGCCGCTCTTCAAAGTGTCGAGCAGCGGCTTTTCGAGGATGACCTCGGCGTAGCAGCCGTCCTGGAAACAGCGCACGAAATAGGCCCGGCCGATATCCTTGCCGTCGACATTGAGGCCAAGGCCGTTGGGCAGCAGCACGCCGAGCGGCGCCAGCACGCGCAGGATCTCGGCCTTGTTGTCGGCGGTGCGCAGCACCACGACCGAAAGCCCCATTTCGGGACGGTCCTCGGCGACGACGTTCTGCATCATCACGCATTGTTCGGAGGTCGCGCCCGCCGGCGTGTCGCAGATGATCGACCACGCGCCATGCGTCGACTTTACCGTACCGCTCGGGGGCGTGGCGTTGTTCGGCGCGGCGGCGGCGCCAACGGCTATGCCGACGCCGAGCAAGGCAAGGGCAAGAACGACCTTCGCCAAGGTTCTCGAAAGCCAGGAAGTCATGACGGCTCCATTGCGAATCACGGCACTTTAAGCCGCGCCGGGGCCAAGTAAAGGACGAGACCGTCGCCGGCCTGCCCCGATACCGGCAATTCCATGCTTTTCCAAAGCAAATTCGCCCGAATTGCGACCGTTGCCCATATAGCGCGGCGGGGCCTGAAGACGGCCTTCGGCCTGCGCGCAAAAATGCCGCACGGTTTCCTCCGCTCCTTTCTTGCGGAGGCAAATAGAGTATGGTTTGAACCACCCTAGGGACAGACCGGGATTCCCGATCCCGGCACCGTCCGTTATTGGTGCGACCAGATCGCGGGAAGTGGGAGACGAGAGGGCGATGAGGAAATTCCTGGCGAGCGCTGAATTCTTGGCAGGTGCGGCAGCTTCAGCCGTGCTCTTCTCCAGTGGGGCGGCCCATGCCGACCAGCCGCGGCCGTGGGAAATGACCTTCCAGCCGCCGGCGACCGATATGATGCGGCAGATCGAGCGGTTCGGGAACTATACCATGTGGTTCATCGTCCCGATCACCATCCTCGTGCTGGTGCTGCTGCTCGTCTGCATCCTGCGCTTCCGCGCCAGCGCCAACCCGGTGCCGTCCAGGACCAGCCACAACACTCTGATCGAGGTGATCTGGACCGTCGGGCCGGTGATCGTGCTTCTGCTCATCGCCATTCCCTCCTTCCAGCTGCTCACCGCGCAATACACCCCGCCGGAAGAAGCCAAGCTCACCGTCAAGGCGACCGGCAACCAGTGGAACTGGGATTACGAATACCAGGTCGACAAGAGCTTCTCCTTCAACTCGGCGGTTCTCCAGGATGCCGACCGCGCCAAGGCCGGCAAGGAAGATCGCGCCCTCTATCCTCGCCTGCTCGCGGTCGACAACGAGCTGGTCGTGCCGGTCAACACCATGACCCGCGTGCTGATCACCGCGACCGACGTCATCCACTCCTTCGCCGTGCCGTCCTTCGGCATCAAGATGGACGCCGTGCCCGGCCGCACCAACGAGACCTGGTTCAAGGCGGAGAAGGAAGGCCTCTATTACGGCCAGTGCTCGCAGCTCTGCGGCAAGGACCATGCCTTCATGCCGATCGCGGTCCGCGTCGTGTCCGATGCGCAGTTCAAGACCTGGCTGGAGACGGCCAAGACCGATGTGCCCGCCGCCAACAAGGCGCTGATGGCCGAGATCGATGGTACCAACAAGGTAGCGGCCGCCGGCAACTGATGCCGCGGGTTAGCAAGATTTAGGGAACGGAGCGGAACATGGCAGAGGCTGCAGCTCACGATCATGGCGACCACAGGCCGCATGGCTGGGTCCGCTGGGTCTACTCGACCAACCATAAGGACATCGGCACGCTCTACCTGATCTTCGCGATCATTGCCGGCGTCATCGGCGCGGCGCTCTCGGTCGCCATCCGCATGGAGCTGCAGGAGCCGGGCATCCAGATCTTCAGCGGCCTGGCGCAGATGGTCTACGGCATGCAGGGCGACGCCGCCATCGACGGTGGCAAGAGCATGTATAACGCCTTCGGCGCCGCGCACGGCCTGATCATGATCTTCTTCATGGTCATGCCCGCGCTCATCGGCGGCTTCGCCAACTGGATGGTGCCGATCATGATCGGCGCGCCGGACATGGCCTTCCCGCGCATGAATAACATTTCCTTCTGGCTGCTGCCTCCGGCCTTCATCCTGCTGCTCTCCTCGATGTTCGTGCCGAGCGCGCCGGGCGCTTTCGGCGTCGGCGGCGGCTGGACGATCTACCCGCCGCTCTCGACCTCCGGCCAGCCTGGTCCGGCGATGGACCTCGCGATCCTTTCGATCCATATCGCCGGCGCGTCGTCGATCCTTGGCGCCATCAACTTCATCACCACCATCTTCAACATGCGCGCGCCCGGCATGACGCTGCACAAGATGCCGCTGTTTGCCTGGGCTGTGCTGATCACCGCCTTCCTGCTGCTCTTGTCGCTGCCGGTTCTGGCGGGCGCCATCACCATGCTGCTCACCGACCGCAATTTCGGCACTGCTTTCTTCGTGCCGGACCAGGGCGGTGATCCGATCCTCTTCCAGCACCTGTTCTGGTTCTTCGGCCACCCCGAAGTGTACATCCTGATCCTGCCGGGCTTCGGCATCATCAGCCACATCGTCTCGACCTTCTCGAAGAAGCCGGTGTTCGGCTATCTCGGCATGGCCTACGCCATGGTCGCGATCGGCGCCGTCGGCTTCATCGTCTGGGCGCACCACATGTACACGACCGGCCTGTCGCTCGACACGCAGCGTTACTTCGTGTTCGCCACCATGGTCATCGCGGTGCCGACCGGCGTGAAGATCTTCTCCTGGATCGCCACCATGTGGGGCGGCTCGATCTCCTTCAAGCCGCCGATGCTGTGGGCGCTGGGCTTCATCTTCCTGTTCACCATCGGTGGCGTCACCGGCGTCCAACTGGCCAATGCCGGCCTCGACCGCTCGCTGCACGACACCTATTTCGTGATCGCGCACTTCCACTACGTGCTGTCGCTGGGCGCCGTGTTCGCGATCTTCGCCGGCTGGTACTACTGGTTCCCGAAGATGACCGGCTATATGTACTCGCCGGTTATCGCCAACACCCATTTCTGGGTCACCTTTGTCGGCGTCAACCTGATCTTCTTCCCGCAGCACTTCCTCGGCCTCGCCGGCATGCCGCGCCGCACCGTCGACTATCCGGACGCCTTCGCCGGCTGGAACATGATCTCGTCCTACGGCTCCTACATCGCTGCCGTCGGCGTTGCGATCTTCCTCTACGGCGTGTTCGAGGCCTTCCAGAAGAAGCGCGTCGCTGGCGCCAATCCGTGGGGCGAGGGCGCCACCACGCTCGAATGGCAGCTGCCTTCGCCGCCGCCGTTCCACCAGTGGGAACAGCTGCCGAAGATCAAGTAGGCGGCCTCCGAGAACACGAGGCCGCCGGTTCGCCGGCGGTCTTGGCCAACGGAATCATGGACTTTAAGTACGCATGGCCCTTGCCGACGACAGATTGATGGAGGAAGTTGGCTTTCGCATGTCGGAAGCGACCGCCGGCGATTTCTTCGCCCTCCTGAAGCCACGCGTCATGTCGCTGGTCGTGTTCACGGCCTTTGTCGGCATGGTTGCCGCGCCTGTCGCCATCAATCCGTTGCTGGCGGTGATCGCCATCCTGGCGATCGCGATCGGTGCTGGTGCTTCCGGCGCGCTCAACATGTGGTACGACGCCGACATCGACGCGGTGATGACCAGGACCGCCGGCCGCCCGGTGCCGGCCGGCCGCGTCACGCCAGGCGAGGCGCTGAGCTTCGGCCTCGTGCTCTCGGTGCTGTCGGTGATGACGCTCGGCGTGCTGGTCAACTGGCTCTCGGCAGGGCTTCTCGCCTTCACCATCTTCTTCTACGCCGTCATCTACACCATGTGGCTGAAGCGCTGGACGCCGCAGAACATCGTCATCGGCGGCGCCGCCGGCGCCATCCCGCCGGTGATCGGCTGGGCCGCGGTGACCGGCTCTGTCAGCCTCGAAAGCGTGATCCTGTTCCTGATCATCTTCCTGTGGACGCCGCCGCATTTCTGGGCGCTGGCGCTGTTCAAGTCCGACGACTACGCCCGCGCCGGCATCCCGATGATGCCGAATGTCGCCGGCCAGGCCTCGACCCGCCGGCAGATCTTTGCCTATGCGCTGATCCTGGCGCCGGTCGGCGTGCTGCCCTGGGCGCTCGGATACACCACGGCCGGCTATGGCGTCGTCTCGGCGATCCTCGGCCTGGGCTTCGTCTGGTACGCCTGGAAAGTGCTTGCCATGGCTGATGACGACCGCGCGATGAAGCCGGCCAAGGCCCTGTTCGGCTATTCGCTGCTCTATCTCTTCGCCATCTTCGCCGCCTATCTCGTCGATTGCGTCGTCGGGCGCGCGCTCATGATGGGGGGAGCATGACCGTGGCCGACAAGGACCTCGAACTGGTCACGCTGACCGAGCGCCAGCGCAAGGCGCGCCGCAACCGCTCCGTCGCCATCGGAGTCGCGCTGGCCGCATTGGTCATCGTCTTCTATGCCGCCACCATCGTGCGCTTCGGCCACCATGGCGCGAGCTTGACCGGCTCAGGTCTGTTCGGAGGCGGCTGATGAGCGGCGGCTTGAGCAACCCGCGCAAGGTCAACAACGGTATCGTCGCCGCCGTCTGCCTTACGTTCTTCACCGGCATGATCGGCATGGCCTATGCGGCGGTGCCGCTCTACAAGGTGTTCTGCCAGGTCACCGGCTATGGCGGCACCACGCAGCGCGCCGAGAAGCAATATGCCGGTCGCATCCTCGACCGCGACATAACCATCCGCTTCGATGCCAACACCAACGGCATTCCGTGGCAGTTCGAGCCGGTCGCCCGTTCGATGACGATCAAGATCGGCCAGACGACCCAGGCGCATTACAGCGCCACCAACAAGTTCGACCGCCCCATCACCGGCCGCGCCTCGTTCAACGTGCAGCCTGAAATGGCCGGCGCCTATTTCAACAAGGTGGAGTGCTTCTGCTTCACCGACACGACGCTGAAGCCCGGCGAGACGCTGGATATGCCGGTCGTGTTCTATGTCGATCCGGACATCGTCAATGTGCCGGAACTCAAGGACTTGAAGACAATCACCCTGTCCTACACGATGTTCCCGGTCGAAAAGAAACAGCCTGGCGCCTCGTCGGCGCCGGCCGCTGGCAGCAGCACCAAAGTTCCAGATTCCGAAGCAAGCCTCGGGGGTTGATATGGCAGACGCGCACGCAAAACCACACCACGACTACCATCTCGTCAACCCGAGCCCCTGGCCTTTCCTGGGTTCGGTCGGCGCGCTGGTCACCGCTGTCGGCGGCGTCTGCCTGATGCAGTATCTGAAGGGCGGCAACTTCCCGGTCTTCGGCCACAACATCGCCAATCCGTGGCTGTTCTTCATCGGCATGATCATCGTGCTCTACACGATGTTCGCCTGGTGGTCGGACACCATCAAGGAAGCGCATGAAGGCCACCACACGCGTGTCGTGTCGCTGCACCTGCGCTACGGCATGATCATGTTCATCGCCTCCGAGGTGATGTTCTTCGTCGCCTGGTTCTGGGCCTTCTTCGACGCAAGTCTCTTTCCCGGCGAGGCAAACCAGTATGCCCGCACCGCCTTCACCGGTGGCGTCTGGCCGCCGAAGGGCCTGGAGGTCCTCGATCCTTTTCACCTGCCGCTCTACAACACCATCATCCTGCTTCTGTCGGGCACGACGGTGACCTGGGCGCACCACGCGCTGCTGCACGGTGATCGCAAGGGCTTGGTCAACGGCCTCGTGCTGACCGTAGGCCTCGGCATGCTGTTCACCATGGTGCAGGCCTACGAGTACATGCACGCTCCGTTCGGTTTCCGGGATTCAATCTACGGCGCCACCTTCTTCATGGCGACCGGCTTTCACGGCTTCCACGTCATCATCGGCACCATCTTCCTGCTGGTCTGCCTGGTGCGCGCGATGCGCGGCGACTTCACGCCGAAGCAGCATTTCGGCTTCGAGGCGGCCGCCTGGTACTGGCACTTCGTCGACGTGGTCTGGCTGTTCCTGTTCAGCTGCATCTATGTCTGGGCCTCGAACGGCGCGCTGATCGAAGGCCATTAAGTCGACGGCCCTCCAAATCCCAAGGGCGGCTGCGGCGACGTGGCCGCCTTATTTTTTGGGGCGGAAAGGTCTAGGGTGCCGACATGGATGAAGATAAGGCGATCTGGCCACCCATCGATCCGATCTCGGCCGGCCTCCATGGCCGCTGCCCGCGCTGCGGCGAAGGCAAGCTGTTCTCCGGTTTCCTCACCGTCGGCAAGCGTTGCTACAATTGCGGGCTCGACTATTCCTTCGCCGATGCCGGCGACGGACCGGCGGTATTCGTCATCCTGATCATCGGCTTCATCGTCGTCGGCCTCGCACTGTGGATGGAGGTGACGCTCAGCCCGCCGCTCTGGCTGCACTTCATCTTGTGGATACCGCTGGCGCTGGTGCTCTGCCTGACGGCGCTGCGCCTGATCAAGGGCGTGCTGATCACCTTGCAATATTCGAAAAAGGCCTCGGAGGGCAGGCTGGAATCCCAGGGATGAACGGGATGACAGGCTCAGTGGCCGGCCGTACACGGCCGCGCTCGGCGTTGCTGGTTGGTCTCGGCCTTGTGCTGTTCGCCGTCCTGATCGGGCTGGGCACCTGGCAGGTCCAACGCCTGCACTGGAAGGAGGGCCTGCTCGCCACCATCGACAAGCGCACGCATTCAGCGCCATTGCCGCTGGCCGACGTCGAGAAGCAATTCGCCGCTTCCCATGACGTCGATTACACGCCGGTGATGGTGACCGGCACTTTCCTGCACCAGGGCGAGCGGCACTTCTTTTCCACCTGGGAAGGCGACAGCGGCTTCAACATCTACACGCCCCTGCAACTCGAGGACGGCCGCTTCGTGCTCGTCAACCGCGGCTTCGTTCCCTACGACCTCAAGGATCCGGCCAAGCGCCAGCAGGGCGAAATTGCCGGCAAGGTGACGGTGACCGGGCTCGCGCGCAATCCGCTGCCTGCAAAGCCATCGATGATGCTTCCCGACAATGACGTCGCCAAGAACATCTTCTATTGGAAGGACCGCGACGTCATGGCGGCGACGGCCGGCTTGCCGGCCGGCTTCGTGCTGGTGCCGTTCTTCATCGATGCCGACAAGACGCCGAACCCAGGCGGCCTGCCGGTGGGAGGCGTCACCATCATCGACCTGCCGAACAATCACCTGCAATACGCCGTCACCTGGTACGGGCTGGCCGCCGCCCTTGCCGCCGTGCTGATCCTGAGACTCCGTCGCCCGGCGAAAGAGCATTGAGCGTCGCCGCTCTTGACAGGGCAGGGGTGTGCATCTCATTTCGCGTCCAGCGCTACGACCGAACCGGCCAGTATTCATGATTGAGAAAAAGCCACCGCTGACGATCAGGCTCTGCCAGCCGCGCGGCTTTTGCGCCGGCGTCGATCGCGCCATCCAGATCGTGGTGCTGGCGCTGAAGAAATACGGCGCGCCGGTTTATGTCCGACACGAGATCGTGCACAACCGCTACGTCGTCGAAGGACTGCAGAGCCTCGGCGCCGTGTTCATCGAGGAACTCTCCGAGATACCGCCCGAGCATCGTCAGTCGCCTGTGGTCTTTTCCGCGCATGGCGTGCCGAAATCGGTGCCGGCGGATGCCGAGGCGCGCAATCTTTTCTACCTCGATGCCACCTGCCCGCTCGTCTCCAAGGTGCACAAGCAGGCAATGCGCCATCAGCGGCTTGGCCGCCATGTGCTCCTGATCGGTCACGCCGGCCACCCGGAAGTGATCGGCACGATGGGCCAGTTGCCGGAAGGCGCCGTGACGCTGATCGAGACCGAGGCCGACGCGGCGCGTTTCGTGCCCGCCGACGCTTCAGCGCTGGGCTTCGTCACCCAGACGACCTTGTCGGTCGAGGATACCGCGGGCATCATCCGGGCGCTCGAGCAGCGGTTTCCCGAACTGCATGCACCGGCCGCCGAATCGATCTGCTACGCCACCACCAACCGCCAGGAAGCGGTGAAGGAGACGGCGGTCGGGGCCGATCTCTTCCTCGTCGTCGGCGCTCCCAATTCCTCCAACTCGCGCCGCCTTGTCGAAGTGGCGGAGCGTGCGGGTGCGACGATGTCGCTTCTCGTGCAGCGCGCCGCCGAAATTCCGTGGGATGAGATCGCCGGGATCAGGACGCTTGGTCTGTCGGCCGGCGCCTCGGCGCCGGAGATCATCGTCGACGAGATCATCGACGCGTTCCGGCAGCGCTTCGACGTCACCATCGATCTGGCTGTCACGGCCACGGAAACGGAGGATTTTCCGGTGATGCGGGTGCTGCGCGATGTCGAACTGACGGCGGCCGACATGGCCTTCGTCAACGGAGCGGCGTGAAACCGCATGGCCGTCTATACCGACGTCAACGAAGGCGAACTGACCGCGTTCCTCAAAGCCTATCCGGTGGGTGAACTGCTCTCCTACAAGGGCATCGCCGAGGGCACCGAGAATTCCAACTTCCTGGTCCACGCCTCGACCGGCTCCTATATTCTGACGCTCTACGAGAAGCGCGTCGACAAGGCCGACCTGCCGTTCTTTCTCGGCCTGATGGGCCATCTCGCCAGGAAGGGCATTTCCTGCCCGCTGCCGGTCACCGCGCACGACGGCACCGTCATCGGCACGCTGGCCGGCCGGCCCGCCGTCATCATCACCTTCCTCGAAGGCCTGTCGCTCAGGCGGCCGACCGCTACGCATTGCGGCGAAGTGGGCAAGGCGCTCGCCGGCCTCCATCTTGCCGGCCGGGATTTTCAGATGAGAAGGCCGAATGCGCTGGCGATCGAGGGCTGGCGCAAGCTCTGGGCGGCCTCGCGCGACCGCGCCGACGAGGTCGAGCCGGGTTTGGCGGCCGAGGTCGACGCCGATTTCAAAGATTTCGAGCGCAACTGGCCGAAGGGCCTGCCGCGAGGCATCATCCATGCCGATCTGTTCCCCGACAATGTCTTCTTCCTCGGCGAGAAACTGTCCGGGCTGATCGACTTCTATTTCGCCTGCGACGACCTTTATGCCTATGATGTCGCCACCTGCCTCAACGCCTGGTGCTTCGAGAAGGATTTTTCCTTCAACCTGACCAAGGGGGCGGCGCTGCTTTCCGGCTATCAGTCGGTGCGGCCGCTCTCGGGCGAGGAGAAGACGGCGCTGCCGATGCTGGCGCGCGGCTCGGCGCTGCGCTTCATGCTGACAAGGCTCTATGACTGGCTGACCATTCCGGACGGCGGGCTGGTGATGAAGCGCGACCCGACCGAATATATCCGCCGCATGCGCTTCCACCGCGCCATCAAGTCGCCATCCGAATACGGGCTGACATGAACAAGAAGATCGAGATATTCACCGACGGCGCCTGCTCGGGCAATCCCGGGCCGGGCGGCTGGGGCGCGGTGCTGCGCTATAACGGCGTGACCAAGGAACTCTCAGGCGGCGAGGCTGAGACCACCAACAACCGCATGGAACTGCTCGCCGCCATCACCGCGCTCAATGCGCTGAAGGAACCTTGCATGGTCGATCTTTACACCGACAGCAAATACGTCATGGACGGCATCTCCAAATGGATCCATGGCTGGAAGAAAAACGGCTGGAAGACAGGCGACAGAAAGCCGGTCAAGAATGGCGAGCTCTGGCAGGCGCTCGACGAGGCCAACCGGCGCCATAAGGTCACCTGGCATTGGGTGAAAGGCCATGCCGGCCACCCGGAGAACGAACGCGCCGACGAACTGGCTAGGCAAGGCATGGCACCGTTCAAGAAAGTCTCGGCGGTGTCTGCCGCGCCGAAGCCTGCAGCAGCGCCGAAGCCGGCGCCGGCAAGGCAGCCGGCGGCGCCAAGGGCGCGGCGCTCGACCCAGAGCTACTGATTTCGGCTAGCCCGCCCGCCTCTGATCGGAGAAAGTCTGCCTTGCCGATCGCCTATTACATCACCCATCCCCAGGTCCGCATCGACGCCAACATCCCGGTGCCGGAATGGGGGCTGTCCGATATTGGTCGGGCGCGGGCCGTTGCTATGCTCGGCCAGCCTTGGATCGGCTCGATCAGGCGCGTGGTCTCGTCCGCCGAACGCAAGGCGATCGAAACAGCGGAAATCTTGGCGCGCCATCTCGGTCTTGTTGTCGAGGTGCGCGAGCGGATGCACGAGAACGACCGCTCGGCGACGGGCTTCCTGCCGCCGCCGGAATTCGAGGCGGTTGCCGACCAGTTCTTCGCCAACCACCACGTCAGCATCCGTGGATGGGAACGGGCAATAGACGCCCAGCATCGCATCATGGGCGGGGTCGATGCGGTGCTCGGCACTGGTATCGATGGAGATATCGCCTTCGTTGGCCATGGCGGCGTCGGAACGCTTCTACTGCTTCTGCTCGACGGCAGGGGGATCAGCCGTATCGCGGATCAGCCGGCGGGCGGTGGCAACTACTTCGCTTATAATATTGAGGAGGGACGCATCCTGCACGGTTGGCGGCCGATCGACGAACCGCCGCCGCATCAGGGCCTTTGAAACGTCAGCGGATCAACAGCGCGGTCGAAAACATGCCGAGCGCGAACACCGTGTGCGCCGCGAGGTTGAGCGCGCGCACCTTCGTCGGATTGGGCAGCTTGGATGCCGCCCAGCCCGCGCCCATGCCGGGCGCCAGCAGGAACCAGCCGGCCCCGACAGTGACGATGCCGAGGATGAAGGCCGGCAGGAAGGTCGGCGCCGCCAGCCAGTCCGCGCCGGCGACCACGACAAGGATCACGCCGTAGAGGATGCCGACGAGGTAGTGGAAGGCCCAGCCGAGCGCCTTTTCATGCGCATAGGGCGCCGCCTTGCCGATATCGTCGTGAAAGATCCTCTCCGGCAGATGCCGCACCCAGCGTCCGACCATGCCCCAGTTGGGCAATGGCTGGCCGATCGTCTTGTTGAGGATGATCGCCCAGATATCCATGAACACCGTGGCGCCGATACCGATCGCCACCGCGCGCCAGACGATATCCAGCATCAGAGCTGATCGAGGATCTTGGCGGCGCCGCTCTCGTTGACGCCAGGCTTGGTCTCGACATTGAGCGCCACGACCTTGCCGTCGTCGACGATCATCGAGAAGCGTTTCGAGCGCAGGCCCATGCCGGCCGCGGAAAGATCGTTGTCGAGCCCCACGGCCTTGGCGAAATCACCGCTGCCATCGGCGAGATAGAGGATCTTGCCTTCGCCGCCCGAGAAGCGCGCCCAGGCGCCCATGACATGCACGTCGTTGACCGAGACGACGGCGATCGTGTCGACGCCGCGCACGAGAATGGCGTCATGGTTTTCCAGATAGCCCGGCAAATGGTTGTTGCTGCAGGTCGGCGTGAAGGCGCCGGGAACACCGAACAGCACCACCTTCTTGCCGGCGAAGATCTCTTTGCCCGTTATATCCTTCGCGCCATCGGCGGTCATCGTCTTGAAGGTCACGTCAGGTAGTTTTTCGCCAACCGAAATGGTCATGGGAGCCTCGTTTGGGGGAGATGGGAAAGCCCGACGCCTTCGATATCGGACTGCGCGGCCGCCAGCAACCTCTCACAACAAGTCCAGGAAAGTGCGCAGCGGCTTTTCGTCCGCAATCGTGGCTTGGAAAAAAGGTGCCGGATCAAGGGAAAGGCAGCAACCCATCGACCGAACCCTCGGCGCTGGTCAGCGTGTAATAGAGCCCGCCATCGGTCGGCGTCGCCGACGGCCGGTCGAGGATCGGCACGGTGAAGACGAGCTTGCCGTCCTTCTGGCTGCGCACCGGCGCGCCGAACATGTAGTCGCGCTCGCCGGCGATGAAGAAATCGACGGATTCCGGATCGCCGGGCGACTGCGCCTGGACGACAAGGGTTTCGTGGTCGCCGGGCAGCACGCTGATGCCGAAATCGGACCGGGCCGCGGAGGGCAGCGTCGCAAGCGCGGTTTTCACCAGTGCGGCGTCGGTCGCGTTGTCCGGATCGGAGCCGGGGTCGACGCTGAGCCGGGTCTGCACTGGAATGCAGATCGTCTCGCAAATGCCGAGGAAGACATGGGCATCGATGGTCGCCGGTTGGCCGGGCGAAGACACGGTGAAGGTCACCGGCAGCGACACCGGACGATCGTAGCCGGCCCATTTGCCGTAGCCGTCGTCATGCCGCTGCGGCGGCGGGAACGACAATTGGGCGTCGACGATGTTGGTGCTGCCGGATATGTCGAGCTGCGGCGGCACGCCGGCATCGCCCGGATCGCGCCAATAGGTCTTCCAGCCGGGCTTCAACGCGATATCGAGCACGCCGTGGATCTTGCCGGCCTCGTCGGGCTTGCCGGTGGTCACCAGCCGCACCTTGCCGCCCTCCGTATTGTACCAGACAGAGGAAGAGGCCTCGGCCGGGAGGCTGGCAGCCCACCCGAAAACGACGCCGACAACCAGTATTTTCATGTATCGCATGCCGTGATTTGACCGTCCGTTCTTGGCCGCGCAATGACTTCGTCAGCCTTCCGGTATCATATTTGCGTGACATCGGGGACCGGCACCATCTTTTCGGCGCTACCGAAACGCGTTACGCTCTGGTCATGGACTTGCTGCGCCACAAGAAGGCGGCCGCCGGACGCGGCTTCCTCGACGACCAGTTTCTGATTGCCATGCCGGGCATGAAGGACGACCGCTTCGCGCGCTCCGTCATCTACATCTGCGCCCATAGCGACGAGGGCGCGATGGGGCTCATCATCAACCAGACGCAGCAGATGCTGTTTCCGGACCTGCTGGTGCAGCTCGGCATTATGAACGAGCAGGAAGCCATCCGCCTGCCGGCGCATACGCGCGATTTCGTCGTGCGCAATGGCGGGCCGGTCGACCGCAGCCGCGGCTTCGTGCTGCATTCCGGCGACTATCGCGTGGAATCCTCGCTCAACGTCTCCGACGACATCTGCCTGACGGCAACCGTCGATATCCTGCGCGCCATCTCCACCGGGCGCGGCCCGCGCCATGCGCTGATGGCGCTCGGCTATTCCGGCTGGGGCGCCGGCCAGCTCGAAAGCGAGATCGCCGAGAACGGCTGGCTCACCTGTCCGGCCACGCCCGAGCTTCTCTTCGACACCGACATCGAGCGCAAATACGACCGCATCCTGGCTTCGATCGGCATCGACCTCGCCCATCTCAGCGCCGCCGCGGGGCATGCTTAGCACGTTCGTCATGCTTTTGGGTTAGCGGGAGCATCCTCAACTTCGTCATTCTAGGGTCTGCGCGCGTCGCTACGCTCCTTGCCCCGCCTAGAATGACGAAATTGGTGGGCGTCGCGCCCACACCATCTAAGCCTGGGTAAGCGGATACTGCTCCCTCAACGTCTTCAGCACCTGGTCGCCGGGCATCGGCGCGCCGAACATGAAGCTCTGGACATATTCACAGCCCATCTGGCGCAGCTCAAGCGCGTCGCTTTCGTCCGAAATGCCTTCCGCCACGACCGACAGGCCGAGCTCATGCGCCATGTTGACCATGGATTTGAGCAGCACCGCCCGCTTCGGCGTCGCGTCGTCGACGAAGCTCTTGTCGATCTTGATCGTGTCGAAGGGGAAGCGGGTGAGGTAGGAGAGCGACGAATAGCCGGTGCCGAAATCGTCAAGCGAGAGCCCGATGCCGAGCTGCTTCAGCTTGGTCAGCACATGCGCGGTCTGCTCGGGATTGTCCATCACCAGCGACTCGGTGAGTTCCAGGCGGAAGCAGCGCGGCTTCAGATTGGCGCGCGCGATGACCGAACGGACGTCGCTGACCAGGTCGCGGCGGATGAGCTGACGGCTCGACAGATTGACCGAGACCGACAGTGGCGCGTCGCCGATCTGCTTTTGCCAGGCGGCCAGGTCCTCGGCCGCCTGCTGCATGGCGAACAGGCCGAGCTGCACGATCAGCCCGCAATTCTCGGCGACTGGAATGAAGTCCCCCGGCGGGATCATGCCTCGACGCGGATGGTCCCATCGAAGCAGCGCCTCGAAGCCGGCGACGCTGCCATCCTCCAGCCGCACGATCGGCTGGTAGGCAAGCGTGAACTCGCGCCGCTCGATGGCGCGGCGAAGGTCGGATTCGAATTGCAGCCGGTCGGTGCCGACGGTGCGGAAGGCGGGCCGGAACGGCTCGATGCGATCGCCGCCGAAGCGCTTGGCCTGGTGCATGGCAAGTTCGGCGTCCTTGACCATGTCCTCGGCCGAGGTCTGCGCCGTCGTCCAGGTGATCAGGCCGATCGAGGCGGTCAGCACGATCTCGCGCTTGGCGAAGGTGATCGGATTGTTGATTGCGTGCTTGATGGCGTCGGCCATGGCGGCGATGCGGGCCGGGTCCTGTTCCGAAAGCAGCATCAGCGCGAACTGGTCGCCGGCAAAGCGCGACAGCGAATCCTTCGGCTTCAGAAGCCGGTGCAGCCGGCGCGCGACGGTGAGAAGGATGGTGTCGCCGGCGGAGATGCCCAGACCGTCATTGACCTGCTTGAAGCGGTCGATGTCGATGATGAAGACCGTGGGGCGCACCTTGTCCTCGGTGCGGGCAATAGAGATGATCGCCTCCAGCCGATTCATGAACAATTCGCGGTTCGGCAGGCCGGTCAGATTGTCGTGCACGGCGTCGTGCAGCAGCCTTTCCTCGGATTTCTTCTGCTCGGTCACGTCGACCATGGTGCCGACGCAGCGGATCACCTCGCCGTCGGAGCCGATCACCGGGCGGGCGCGCAGCGAGAACCAGTGATAGTGGCCGTCCGCGCCGCGCAGGCGGAAGTTCTGCGCTACCTTGCCGCGGCGATGCTCCAGCACCACGTCGAGCGTGGTGCGGAACGTGTCGCGGTCGTCGGCATGCAGCACCGGCAGCCAGTTGCGGGCGGCGCCGCCAAGGCTGTTCGGCGCGATGCCGAGCTGCAGACTGATGTCCGGCTTGGTCACCACGCGGTCGCGCAGCACGTCCCAGTCCCAGACGATGTCGCCCGAGCCCGCGACGGCGAGCGCCTGCCGCTCGAGATCGGAGAACAGGCCCTGATGCAGCGCGCCGCCGGCAAAGGCGTGCTGCATGACGGTGAAGCCGATCAAGAGGATGATCAGGATCAGCCCGCCGCCCAGCGCCGGTTGGGCGATGTCGTTGTCCAGCATGCCGGTGATCGCCATCCACGAGCCGCATAGCCATAACAGCACCATGACCCAGCTCGGCACCAGCATGATTGCACGGTCATAACCGCGTATCCCGAGGAAGATGATGAGGCCGAGGCCGGTCAGCGCGGTGGCGGCGAACGAGATGCGGGCGATGCCGGCGGCGACCGCCGGATCGACAATGGCCACGCCCGCGATCAGAAGCAGGCCGAGGATCCAGACCAGGGCGCCATAGCTGAAATGGCCGTGCCACCGGTTGAGATTGAGATAGGCGAACAGGAACACCACGAAGGTTGCGGCTAAGGCCACCTCCGTGCCGGCTCGCCATATCTGCTCGTTGCCGGGCGATATCGCGATGATCTTGTTAAGGAAGCCGAAGTCGACGCAGATATAGGCGAGCACCGCCCAGGCGAGCGCCGCGGTCGCCGGGAACATCGAGGTTCCCTTGACCACGAACAGGATCGTCAGGAATAGCGCCAGCAGGCCTGAGATGCCGATGACGATGCCGCGAAACAGCGTGTAGGAATTGACCGAGTCCTTGTAGGAATCCGGCTCCCAGAGATAGACCTGCGGCAGCTTCGGCGAGGCGAGCTCGGCGATGAAGGTCACCACCGTTCCCGGGTTCAGCGTCACCCGGAACACGTCGGCATCCGGGCTTGTCTGGCGGTCGAGCGCGAAACCTTCGCTGGGCGTGATCGCGGCGATGCGCGTCGAACCGAGATCCGGCCAGAAGATACCGGAATTCACCAGGCGGAAATGCGGCGCCACGATCAGCCGGTCGAGCTGCTGGTCGGTTGTGTTGGCAAGCGCAAAGACGGCCCAGTCGCCGCTCGAGCGCGCGTCATTGGCTTCCACCTCGATGCGCCGCACGATGCCGTCAGGCCCGGGCGCGGTCGAGACCTGGAAATTCTCGCCCTGGTTCCGGTAGATTTCCACGGCGCCGGAGAGGTCCAGCGCCTTGTCGTCGCGCGCGATCTTGATCGGCTCGACGGCGAAAGCCGGGATGGCCGAAAAAAGTGTGACGACGACCGTCATGATGAGGGCGAACAGCGACGCTAATCGCGGAGAATTCGTCACATTCAGCCCTTCGTTCCATCGCCCGGCGGATCGTCCGCGATCCGGGCGTAGAGATAGTGATCCTGCCAGATGCCGTTGATCCTGAGATAGGATCGCAGAAGTCCTTCGCGCCGGAATCCGGCTTTTTCAAGCACGCGGATCGACCGGGCGTTTTCGGGAATACAGGCGGCTTCGATCCGGTGCAACCTGAGCGTATCGAAGGCGAAGCGCGACACCAGCTTGACCGCCTCGGTCATCAGGCCGCGGCCGCCGAAGCGTTCGCCGATCCAGTAGCCGATATGGCCGCTCTGCGCGACGCCGTGGCGGATGTTGCCGAGCGTGATGCCGCCGGCAAGCTTGCCGCTCGATTTTTCGAAGATGAAGAAGGGGATGGCCGTGCCCTGCGCGTAATCCTCACGATAGCGGCTGATGCGCAGCCGCCATGCGGTGCGGTCGAGCTCGTCAGGCTGCCAGCGCGGCTCCCAAGGCTCCAGGAAAGCACGGCTTTCGCCGCGTAGCGTCGACCATTCGCGATAGTCGTTGGTCAATGGCACGCGCAGCGTGACCTTGTCGCCCTTCAATGCCGGCAGGTCGCGGCGAAAGAAAGGGAGCGCGAACACGGTTTTGGTCGAAGGTCAGACGGCGAGCCGGCGGGCCGTCGTCTGCGGGCCCGCAAGCGATTCGAGGATCGCCTCGTAGGGCGCAAGCGTGCCCACGGGCCCGACCGCGGTGAGCGTCGGCTTGGTCGAGAACAGCCGCGAGGAGAGGTCGGTCAGCCGGTCGACCGTCAGCGCCGAAAGCCGCTCCATCAATTCCTCCTTGGCGATCGGCCGCCCGAACAAAAGCAGCTGCCTGGCGATCTGCGAGGCGCGGCTGGCCGGGCTTTCGGCCGACATGATGAGGCCGGCGCGATATTGCGCGCGCGCCCGGTCGAGCTCTTCCTGCTGGATGCTCTCGCCGGCCTTCTGCAACTCGTCGATGATGACCGGCACCAGCTTGGCGATGTCGCTCTGCCCGGTCGCGGCGTGCACGCCGAAAATGCCGGTGTCAGAAAAGCCCCAATGGAAGGCATAGACCGAATAACACAGGCCGCGCTTTTCGCGCACCTCCTGGAACAGTCTCGACGACATGCCGCCGCCGAGGATCATCGACAGCACCTGCGAGGCGTAGAAATCGCGCACATGATAGGCGCGGCCCTCGAAGCCCAGCACGATCTGCGCATCCATCAGGTCGCGGTCCTCGCGGAAATCGCCGCCGACATATTGCGCATATTGCGGGATGTTGCCCGCCGCCTTGGCGCGGAAGCCGCCGAGCTGTTTTTCCACCTCGCGCACGAAATTGTCGTGCTTGATGTCGCCGGCCGCCACGATCACCATCCGTTCGGCGTCATATTGCCGCTCGATGAAGTCGTGCAGCTGGCTCGAGGTGAAGGATTTGACCGTCTCCGGCGTGCCCAGGATCGAGCGGCCGATGGTCTGATGGCGAAAGGCGGTTTCGGTGAAGCGGTCGAAGACGATGTCGTCGGGCGTGTCATGCGCGGCGCCGATTTCCTGCAGGATCACGTGCTGCTCGCGTTCCAATTCGTCGGGATCGAATTCGGATTCCTGCAGGATGTCGGCCAGAATATCGACGGCCAGCGGCACGTCGTCGGAAAGCACCCTGGCGTAGTAGGAGGTCGTCTCGACGCTGGTGGCGGCGTTGATCTCGCCGCCGACATTCTCGATTTCCGAGGCGATTTCGAAGGCGCTTCGGCGCTTGGTACCCTTGAACGCCATGTGCTCGAGCAGATGGGCCATGCCATGCTCTTCGTCACGCTCATTGCGGGCGCCTGACTTGACCCAGGCTCCTAAGGCTACCGATTCGATGCTTGGAAGGGTTTCGGTGGCGACTGTCAGGCCGTTCGACAGACGGCTTACCTCAACACCCATATGGCAAGTACTCCCTAACGCGCCGCCCGCGAGTGGCGGCTCACGTAATCTTCCACCATTTTCAAGTCGGATGGAAGTATCGTGTATTTTTCGTCGGCTGTCATCAAGCCGCCCAGCCATGCAGGCAGGGCAGGGCTGATGCCGCTCGCAGCCTCTACCGCCGCCGGGAATTTCGCCGGATGCGCGGTGCCGAGCACCACCATGGGCACCGGACCGGACGCATGGGAAGCGGCGACATGAACGGCGGCGGCCGTATGCGGATCGAGCAGATAGTTGCTTTTCTTCAGCGTCGTGCGGATGGTGGCGGCGACCTCATCGACAGTCGCGCGGCCGGCGTCGAACTCCGCGCGGATGCGCTTGAGCTCGCCTTCCTCGATGGTGAAGGCGCCGGACTGCTTCAGCCCGTTCATGTAGCGCCTGACCGTCTCGGCGTTGCGTCTGGCCGCCTCGAACAGCAGGCGCTCGAAATTCGACGATACCTGGATGTCCATCGACGGCGAGGTCGTGGCGAACACGCCCTTGGTGCGATATTCGCCGCTCGCCAGCGTGCGCGCCAGGATGTCGTTGTCGTTGGTGGCGATGATCAGCCGCTCGATCGGCAGGCCCATGCGCTTGGCGGCGTAGCCTGCGAAAATATCGCCGAAATTGCCGGTCGGCACGGTAAAGGAAACCGGCCGGTCGGGTGCGCCGAGCGATAACGCCGACGAGAAATAATAGACGATCTGGGCCATGATGCGTGCCCAGTTGATCGAATTGACTCCCGACAGCGACACCCGGTCGCGAAAGCCGTGATCGTTGAACATATCCTTCACCAGGCCCTGGCAATCGTCGAAATTGCCTTCGACCGACAGCGCATGGACATTGGCGGCTGAAGACGTCGTCATCTGCCGTTGCTGCACCGGCGAGACCTTGCCGTGCGGGAAAAGGATGAAGATGTCGGTGCGGTCGCGGCTGGCGAAGGCGTCGATCGCGGCACCCCCGGTGTCGCCCGAGGTCGCGCCGACGATGGTGGCGCGTTGGCCGCGTTCGGCAAGCACATAGTCCATCAGGCGGGCGAGCAACTGCATCGCCACGTCCTTGAACGCCAGTGTCGGGCCGTGAAACAGCTCCAGGATGAAGGTGTTTGTCCCGGTCTGCACCAGCGGGCAGACGGCCTCGTGCCGGAAAGTGGCATATGCCTCGCGCACCAGCCGCTCGAAAACGGGCGCCGCGATCTCGCCGCCGAGAAAGGGTGTCAAGACCCGGATGGCAAGGTCCGGATAGGCAAGCCCGCGCATGGCACGGATGTCGGCGGCGGAAAACTGCGGCCATTCGCGCGGCACGTAAAGCCCGCCGTCGCGCGCCAGGCCGGCCAGCACTGCGTCGGAAAATCCAAGCGCGGGCGCATCCCCGCAGGTACTCACATATTGCATCGTCAAAGGCCCATTGCTGCCGGTCGCGTCATCCACGGCAATTGGTTAATTTTCCGAGCCGGCTCAGTCGCATTTTTGCCGCGCCGTTGCTATACGTCACCGGCTTTGTGAGAGGGAAGTGCAGTTTCATGGCGTTTTATTCGGTCAACCGTCGTTTTGTCGCGGGTCTGGCGCTCACCGGCTTTATGCTTGCCGCCGCCGGCTGCCAATCGAGCGACAATGGCATTCTTGACTTCGGTTTCAGCAAGAAGGATCCGACCGCGCCGCCGCCGCCCCAGGATCCCAAGATCCTCGCCAGCCAGCTGCGCGCCTATTGCCCCAAAGTGACGCTGCGCGACGGTACCGCCTATTTCAACACCTATGCCAAGGGCGCAACCGCGAAGCCCAAGAAAAAGAAGCTTGATCCGGCGGCGGAAGCCGAGGCCCAGGCTGCCGCCGCGGCCGCCCAGACCGGCCCCAACGGCCAGCCGATCGATCCCGATCACGATCCGTCGAAGATCATCTACCAGGCCGCCATCACCGATGTGACGCGCGATTGCACCCATGCCAACGGCCAGATGTCGATGAAGATCGCGGTCGCCGGCAAGGTGGTGCCGGGGCCGATGTTCGCGCCCGGCACCGTCACCATGCCGATCCGCATCGCCGTCCAGCACGGCGACGAAGTGCTTTATTCACAATTGCATCCGTACCAGGTGCAGGTGACCGACCCCTCGGCCGCCACCCAGTTCGTCTTTGTCGACAACAATGTCGTGGTGCCGGAGCCGACCGCGCGCGACTACCAGGCCTATGCCGGCTATGACGAGAACGCGCCGGTCGCCACCGGGGATAAGTCGAAGGGCAAGCGGAAGAAGCGCGCTCCGGCGACGAACTAAGGCGGCAAGATTAGAACGAGCCTTAGGCGTCTTCCGACCACTCCGACAGCGCGGCGATCGTGCTGTTGAACTCAGCCCAGCGCCGGATGACCGTCTCGGCGCCGGACTCGGTCAGCGCATCGGCATGGCCCGGATAGCTGTGGCCGGCGCCGGTGAAGCCGATGACGCGCATGCCGGCGGCCCTGGCGCCGGCGACGCCATGCACGGAGTCCTCGATGACGAAGGTGTTCTTCGGGTTGGCGCCGAGCTTCTCTGCCGCGTAGAGGAAAACGTCCGGCGCCGGCTTGGTCTTCTTGCTGGGTATGTCCAGCCCCGAAAAGATGCGGCCGGTGAAGAACGGCAGCAGCCGCACCTTCTCCAGCATGAATTCGACCCGCTCGGTGCGCGAATTGGAGCAGACGGCGCGCGGCGCGGTGACGGCCGCGACCGCCTCACGGGCACCGTCGATGATGCGCACGTCGCTGCGCAGCTTGCGGTCGACCAACTCCTCGGCGCGGTCGATCAGCGAGGCCTGGAACGGGATCTCGGACTTCTCCTCGAGCCGCAGCATGATGTCCTTGAAGGTCAGCCCGGCATAGGTCTCGGAAATTTCCTCCGCCGAGATCTCGAATCCGGCCGATGTCAGAAGCTCGGCCTCGACGCGCGCGGCGACGATTTCAGAATCGACGAGCACGCCGTCGCAATCGAAAATGACAAGATCTGGCTGAGGCATGGCGATCCGGAAAAACGGTGGGGAAGGGGCCTGACTGGCTTAAGCGGCGCGGCATACACTAATGGGCCGTTCTTCGCAAACCTCGGCAGCCGAAGGCGCCGCCTTCACCGAATGTTTACGCTGATCGGTAACCATAACGGAGAGTAAAACCGTAACGCGTTCTTTTGGGTGTTTCGATGTCTGCCGTGCGTCTTCTCGACGAGCTTTCCCACGCTCCCCAGCAGTCCGAATGGTTGGACACGATCCTCAAGGGCGATTGCGTCGCCGCGCTGGACAGGCTGCCGGAAAAGTCGATCGACGTCATCTTCGCCGACCCGCCCTACAACCTGCAGCTCGACGGGGACCTGCACCGGCCCGACCAGTCCAAGGTCGACGCCGTCGACGACGACTGGGACCAGTTCGAGAGTTTCGAGGCCTATGACGCCTTCACCCGCGCCTGGCTGCTCGCGGCGCGCCGCGTGCTGAAACCCAGCGGCACCATCTGGGTCATCGGCTCCTATCACAACATCTTCCGCGTCGGCGCCCGTATGCAGGATCTGGGCTTCTGGATCCTCAACGACATCGTCTGGCGCAAGACCAACCCGATGCCGAATTTCCGCGGTCGCCGCTTCCAGAACGCGCATGAGACGATGATCTGGGCATCGCGCGACCAGAAAGCCAAGGGCTACACCTTCAATTACGAGGCGCTGAAGGCCTCGAACGACGATCTGCAGATGCGCTCCGACTGGCTGTTCCCGATCTGCACCGGCGGCGAGCGGCTCAAGGACGAGAACGGCAACAAGCTGCATCCGACGCAGAAGCCGGAGGCCCTGCTAGCCCGCGTCATGATGGCGTCGACCAAGCCGGGCGACGTCGTGCTCGATCCCTTCTTCGGCTCCGGCACTACAGGCGCCGTCGCCAAGCGCCTCGGCCGCCACTTTGTCGGCATCGAGCGCGAGCAGGCTTATATCGACGCCGCCAATGAGCGCATCGCCGCGGTTCGCCCGCTGGAAAGCGCCGACCTCACCGTGCTTTCCGGCAAGCGCGCCGAGCCGCGCGTCGCTTTCATCAGCCTGATCGACAATGGCCTTGTGGCGCCGGGCGCCACGCTCTACGACGCCAAGAAGCGCTGGGCGGCGAAGGTGCGCGCCGACGGCACGCTGGCGATCGGCGACAGCGCCGGCTCGATCCACAAGATCGGCGCAGAGGTGCAGGGTCTCGATGCCTGCAACGGCTGGACCTTCTGGCACTATGAGCGCAGCGGCGGCTTGACCCCGATCGACGAGCTGCGCCGCATCGCCCGGCTCGGCATGGAGCGGGCAGGGGGTTGAATCAGCACTTCAACGGATCGCTGCAAGCGATTCAATTCAAGCGGAAATCCCGAGCCGTTCGAGATCCGCTTTAAGCGTCCCGGCGTCGGTGAACAGCACCGCCTGCCAGCCGGCGGCCTTGGCGCCGTCGACATTCTTCTGGCTGTCGTCGATGAACAAAGACGCCGCCGGATCGAGCCCGAACGACGCGACGTGATGGTCGTAGATGGCACGGTCCGGCTTGATCAGGCCGATATCGCCGGAGACGGTGATGCCGCGCGGCTTTTCCAGGAACGGAAAACGGGCCCGGGCTTCGCGGAACGTGTCCGAGGCCCAGTTGGTGAGCAGCGTCACGTCATGGCCGTCATCGATCAGGCTTTCGAGCAGCGCGACGCTGTCGTCATAGGCGTGCGGCACCATGTCGTGCCAGTAGCGGCGGAAATTGCGGATGTTCTCGGCATGGCCGGGATGCTCGGCGATCAGCAATGACTCTGCTTCCTCCCAGGTCCGGCCACGGTCCTGCTCGAGGTTCCAGGCGCTGGTGCAGACATTGTCGAAGAACCATTTCCGCTCCCCGGCGTCCGGGATCAGGCGGCTGAACGGGATGTCCGGATCGTAATGGACCAGCACCTTGCCGATGTCGAACACGATATGGCGGATTTCGGTCATTGCATGCCTTTCGGTTTCTTGGTCGCGCCCGGTATCGCCGCTTCGATTACCTTTTTCATGACGGTGGGCAGCGCTTCCCCGGAAATTTCATGGGCGAGCGACCAGAAATGTCCGTCCGGCGCGTCGCCCTTGATGTGGGCATGGAAGATTTCAAGTTCGAGCGCGAAATGGGTGAAGACATGTCCGATCTGCCCGGCAGGCCGCCAATCGGCGGCAAAAGGTGCGGCCTCGGCCGTGGTGGCGCCGTCGACCCGCGCCGTCCAGCCGGTGGTCGGCACCTCGGTCATGCCGCCGAGCAGGCCCTTCTCCGGCCGCTTGCGCAGCAGGATGGCGCCGTCGTCGCGCTCGGCGACGAAGGCCGCACCCTTGCGCAGCGGCTTGTCATCTTTCGGCAGGCGGACCGGGAAACGTTCCGGGTCGCCGCTGAGGATGGCGCTGCAACCCTCGCGGATCGGGCACAGCATGCAGCGCGGCCGCTTCGGCGTGCAGATCGTCGCGCCAAGGTCCATCATCGCCTGGGCGAAGTCGCCCGGCCGTGTCTGCGGCACCAGCTTCTCCACAAGTGCGCGGATTTCGGCTTTCGCTTCGCTGAGCGGCGTTTCGATCGAATAAAGCCGGGTCAGGACCCGCTCGACATTGCCGTCGACGACCGCCGACGGCCTGTCGAAGGCGATCGCCGCAATCGCCGCCGCCGTATAGGCGCCGATCCCCGGCAGTTCGCGCAGGCCCGCCTCGGTGTCGGGAAAGCGGCCGCCTCGCAGCGCCACGAGGTCGGCGCAGGCTTTCAGGTTGCGCGCCCTGGAATAATAGCCGAGCCCGGCCCAGGCCTTCATCACGTCCTCGGCGGGCGCCGCCGCCAGCGCCTCGACGGTCGGCCATTTCTCGACGAAGTTGCGGAAATAGGCTTTCACCGCCTCGACCGTGGTCTGCTGCAGCATGACCTCGGACATCCAGACACGATAGGGATCGGGCCTGATTCCACGGGCGAACGCCCCGGGCGTGACGCGCCAGGGCAGGTCGCGATGGTGAGCGTCATACCAGGCGAGCAGGCGGGACGCGATGCCCGTATCGCCGGACGCGGACTCATATGATGCCTTGCGGGTCTGGTTTAGCGGTGCCATTGATCGGACGAACTGGGGACTGGAGAACGCACATGGCAGGGAAAAGGCCCCTCGGCAATCCCGTTCCGGTGAGCGATCTCGCGACCGAGATCCTCGATCCGGTGCTGAAGAAGCGCGCCGGCATCTCGATCGGGCTGGTGCAGTCCTGGGAAGAAATCGCCGGGCCGCGGCTCGCTACCCATTCACGGCCGGAGAAGATCCAATGGCCGCGCCGCCTGCATGAAGACGATCCGTTCGAGCCGGCGACGCTGATCATCGCCTGCGAAGGCATGGCGGCGCTGCATTTGCAGCACGAGGCCGGCGAGGTCATCAACCGCGTGAACGCCTTCCTGGGTTTCAACGCGATCGGCCGCATCAAGATCCTGCAGAAACCGGTGCTTTCGCAAAAGGCGCGGCCAAAGCCGGCGCCGCGACCCTTGAGCGAGGCGGAGAAATCGAAGCTTTCGCATCTGGTCGGCAAGATCGAGGACGACGGCCTGCGCGCTTCGCTGGAGCGGCTCGGCGCCACAATTATGGGTGAAAGGAAGGCGAAAGGGTCGTAAGAAGCGTCATGAATGCGTCACCAATCTCGCGCATTCGTGATGCTTATGGTCAAGTTTCGCGATTGGATTGGGGATCGCGATGCCTTAATTCGCGCCAACTCTCGCCTTTTCTAGCCCTTGCATTGCAAAATCCAACCGATATCAGGTGATTCGCATGAACCGTGCCCCGTTTGGCAAAAGTCTGTCCCGCAGAAACCTTCTGACCACGCTGGCCGCTGTTCCTGCGGTGGCGCTGCTTGCCGCATGCAGCGACTCCGGCGAGGAGGCGAAGGCGGCTGACGTGAAGCCTGCCGACCCGTCGACGCCGGCCAAGCCGGCCGCCACCCCGGCAGCAGTTCAGGTGCCCGAGGCGCAGGGCACCGTCGACATGGCGGAATTGCTCAAGCCCGGTGCATTGCCCGACAAGCAGCTCGGCAAGGACGATGCCAAGGTCACCATCGTCGAGTACGCCTCGATGACCTGCCCGCATTGCGCGCATTTCAACGACACCACGTTCCCTGAGTTGAAGAAGAAGTATATCGATACCGGTAAGGTCCGCTATATCCTGCGCGAATTCCCCTTCGACCCGAGCGCCGAGGCCGGCTTCATGCTGGCGCGCTGCTCCAAGGACAACTACTTCGCCATGGTCGATGTGCTGTTCAAGCAGCAGCCGAGCTGGGTTGGCGTCAACAACACCAAGGAAGCGCTGCTGCAGATCTCCAAGCTGGCCGGTTTTACACAGGAGTCCTTCGAGGCCTGCTTGACGGACCAGAAGCTTCTGGACGATGTGAGAGCAGTCCAGAAACGTGGAGCGGACGAGTTCAAGGTCGACTCGACGCCGACCTTCTTCATCAACGGAAAGACCTACAAGGGGGCGATGTCGATTGAGGAAATGTCGGCCATCATCGACCCTCTGCTCTGACATCCAGGCCGCGCCGAAGCGGTCCGGCTTCGGCGCCATGGCCTGTAGTGTGGGTCGGCGCGAATGAAATTTTCGCGCCTTCGCCTCCTCGGTTTCAAATCCTTCGTCGAGCCCGGCGAGTTCGTCATCGAACGCGGGTTGACCGGCATTGTCGGGCCGAACGGCTGCGGCAAGTCGAATCTCGTCGAAGCTTTGCGCTGGGTGATGGGCGAAAGCTCCTATAAGAACATGCGCGCGTCCGGCATGGACGACGTGATCTTCTCCGGCTCCGGCACAAGGCCCGCCCGCAACACCGCCGAAGTCACGCTTTTTCTCGACAACACCGACCGCACGGCGCCCGCCGCCTTCAACGATGCCGATGAGTTGCAGGTGTCGCGTCGCATCGAGCGCGAGGCCGGCTCGCTCTACCGCATCAACGGCAAGGAAGCGCGCGCCAAGGACGTGCAGCTTCTGTTCGCCGACCAGTCGACCGGCGCGCGCTCGCCCTCCATGGTCGGCCAGGGCCGCATCGGCGAGCTGATCCAGGCAAAGCCGCAAGCCCGCCGCGCGTTGCTGGAAGAGGCAGCCGGCATCTCCGGCCTGCACACGCGCCGGCACGAGGCGGAGCTTCGGCTCAAGGCGGCCGAGCAGAATCTCGAGCGCCTGGACGACGTCGTCGGCGAATTGGAAGGCCAGATCGACAGCCTGAAGCGCCAGGCGCGCCAGGCTTCGCGCTTCAAGAACCTGTCGGCCGATATCCGCAAGGCGGAAGCGACGCTTCTGCACCTGCGCTGGACGCTGGCCAAGACCCAGGAAGGCGAGGCGCGCTCGGCGCTCGCCGTCGCCACCACGCTGGTCGGCGACCGCGCCGCGGCCCAGATGGCCGCGGCAAGAGAGCAGGGCATCGCCGCGCAGCGGCTGCCGGATTTGCGCGACGCGGAAGCCGCCGCGGCCGCGGCCTTCCAGCGCCTGTCGATCGCCAAGACCCAGATCGAGGAAGAGGCCGGCCGCATCCGCTCGCGGCAGGCCGAGCTCGAACGCCGCCTGCAGCAGCTCGATGCCGACATCGCCCGCGAGGAGCGGATGGTGCGCGACAATGCCGATATCCTGGAACGCCTGCGCGCCGAGGAGGCCGAGCTCAACTCGGACAATGCCGGCGCCGCCGAGCGCGAGGCGACCACGCGCGCCGCCTTCGAACGGGCCGGCGCGACGCTGTCGCAGAGCGAGGCAAGACTTGCCGCGCTGACCGCCGAACGCGCCGAGGCGGCTGCCTCGCGCCATCAGATCGAGCGCAGCCTGCGAGAGACCGCCGAGCGCCGCGACCGCTTCGCCCGTCAGCTTGCCGAGGTCGACCGCGAGCTTTCCGACATCGTCGCACGCATTTCAGGTCTGCCCGATCCAGCCGAAAAGCGGCTTCTGGTCGAGGATGCGCTTGCCCGGCTGGAAGAGAGCGAGGCCGGCGCCATCGCCGCCGAGCAGGCGGTCGCGGAGGCGCGCGCCGCCGAAAGCGCCGCAAGGCCTCCGCTGCAGGATGCAAGAGCGGAACTGGCGCGTATCGAGACCGAGGCACGCACGCTGGCGAAGATCCTCAATGCCGCGAGCGGCGATCTCTTCCCGTCGGTGCTGGAGCAGATCAGCGTCGAGCGCGGCTATGAGACGGCGCTGGGTGCGGCATTGGGCGAGGACCTCGACGTTCCGCTCGACCGCAGCGCACCGGTGCATTGGGGCGAAAGCGCAATTCAGCCCGGCGATGCGGCGCTCCCCGAGGGTGTGAAGAGCCTTGCCAGCGTCGTGCGCGCGCCGGCGCAGCTTGCCCGCCGCTTGGCTCAGATCGGCATCGTCGACGCCGCCCACGGTCGCCGGCTTCAAGCATTGTTGGCCCCCGGCCAGCGGCTGGTGAGCCGCGACGGCGCGTTGTGGCGCTGGGACGGCCTGTCCGCGAGCGCCGACGCCCCGACCGCCGCCGCCCAGCGGCTGGCGCAGAAGAACCGTCTGGCCGAGCTCGATGCCGAGGCCGTGCAGGCGACGCGCGTCGTGCGCGAGGCGGAGGAAGCGCTGGCGCGCGCCGAGCAGGCGATGCGCCAGGCAAGCGAGGCCGAGCGCAATGCACGTCAGGCCGGCCGCGATGCTCAGCATGCGCTGGATGCCGCCCGCAACGCGCTGGCCGAGGCCGAGAAGGCCGGCGGCGAGCTGGTGAGCCGCCGCGCTGCTCTGGACGAAGCGCGTGCGCGCATCGTCGACAGCCATGAGGAGACGCAGGCCGCCTTCCTCGAAGCCGAGGAGATGCTGAAGGACGCACCCGATCTTGGCGATCTCCAGCTGCAGCTCGAACAGGCTTCCGCCAATGTCTCGCGCGATCGCGCCACCCTTGCCGATGCGCGCGCCGTGCATGAGGGCCTGCGGCGCGAGGCCGAGGCGCGCATGCGCCGGCTCGACGCCATCGGCGCCGAGCGCAAGAACTGGCTGGAGCGCGCCGAAAATGCCTCGACGCAGATCGCAGCCCTCGGCGAGCGCAAGGCGGAAGCCGAGGCCGAGCGCGAGCGGCTGGCCGACGCGCCCGACGAGATCGACGCCAAGCGCCGCGCGCTCTTGACCCAGCTTTCCGAGGCCGAGGCGCTGCGCCAGGCGGCGAGCGACCGCCTGCAGGAGGCGGAGAACAAGCAGGCCGAGCTCGACAAGGCGGCCACCGCCGCCATCCAGTCGCTCGCCGAAGCGCGCGAAACCCGCGTGCGGGCCGAGGAACGGCTCACCGCCGCCGACGAGCGCCGCGCCGAGGTCGAGGCGCGCATCCAGGAAGCGCTGAACACGCCGCCCCATCTCGTCATCAAGCGTACCGGCCTCGAAGCCGACGATCCGATGCCCGACATGGCCGAGATCGAACGCCAGCTCGACCGGCTGAAGATCGAGCGCGAGCGGCTCGGCGCCGTCAACCTGCGCGCCGAGGAAGAGCAGAAGGAATTGTCGGATCGGCTCGAAACCATTGTTTCCGAGCGCGAGGACATCATCGAGGCGATCCGCAAGCTGCGCCAGGCAATCCAGAACCTCAACCGCGAGGGCCGCGAACGGCTGCTGTCGGCCTTCGAGGTGGTCAACGGCCATTTCCAGCGGCTGTTTTCGCATCTGTTCGGCGGCGGCACGGCCGAATTGCAACTGATCGAGTCGGAAGACCCGCTCGAAGCGGGGCTGGAAATCCTCGCCCGGCCGCCCGGCAAGAAGCCGCAGACCATGACCTTGCTGTCCGGCGGCGAACAGGCGCTGACGGCGATGTCGCTGATCTTCGCCGTCTTCCTCACCAATCCGGCGCCGATCTGCGTGCTCGACGAGGTCGACGCGCCGCTCGACGACCACAATGTCGAGCGCTTCTGCAACCTGATGGAAGAGATGGCGAAGACGACCGAGACGCGCTTCGTCATCATCACCCACAACCCCATCACCATGGCGCGCATGGACCGGCTGTTCGGCGTCACCATGGCCGAGCAGGGCGTCAGCCAGCTGGTCTCGGTCGATCTGCAGGCGGCCGAAGCGATGCGCGAGGCGAGCTGAGCGCGGGCGCACGGCTTCCGTGGGGGCGTAGCGACCAGTTCTATTCCTCCGGAGCGGTCGCCGGCGCCGTATAGCGGCGGCGCACGGCGTCGATCACCAGCTTGCGGCTCTCGTCAGCCGACAATGCCTTGTTCTTCTCCGCCTCTGCCGTTTCTCGGGCGAGGTCTTTGTCCCTGATCTGCTGGCGGAACCACTTAGAATAATCGCCGGCGCGCAAATGGTATTCCCATGTCTTGTCGTCGATGCCTTCCGCCATCTGCGCGAAGATGATGAGGTTGTGGGCTCTGAGGTTCATCGCCTTCTTCGGCCCGGTGAAATAGAAGCTGCCGGCCTCGTCGAGCTCGCCTTCGGCATATTTGCGGCTGTGCCGCTTCAGCGACTGGTCGGGCTCGATCGCCTTGACTGTGAACGGCTTCTTGCCATCGTGCGGGCGCCAGAACAGCACCCGGTCGCCCTTGGGCGATGGAATGTCCTTTGGCGCCTGGAGCCCGGTTTCCTTGCAGAAGGTCTTGATTACGCCCTTCGCCTTGGGACCAAGCGCGATCACCGCCGTTACCAGGCCGAGCGCATCGGTCGAAATCGCTTCGGGGTGGACGGTGATCAGCACCGTGCCGGGCAGCTCGATCGAAAGCACCGATCGCGTGTCTCCGCGCCGCTTGGGCATCAAATGATGCGCCTCGTCGATGATCAGCCAGTGCGGCCTCGCCGTGCGATAGCGGACATTGCCGAGGCCGGGCAGCAATTCGGCGAAAAAATCGGGCCGCTCATCGACTTTCAGCGCCAGGCCATTGACCACGACATTGGTCTGGGGCTTCTCGATCAGTTCCAGCAATTGCTCCTTGTTCGGGGCGGTTGAGCCGTTGCCGAGCGGCACTGCGCCCTTCAGTCCGTCATAGTCGCCCTCGGGGTCGAAAATGCAGAACTGCAGCCCCTTTTCGACCAGCCGTTCGGTGAGCGCCGTGGCCAGCGTCGATTTGCCGATGCCCGAGCTACCGGCGATCAGCACTGTTTCCATCGGCGACAAATAGATGTCCTTGCCGCGCGAGGTTCCGAGCAGCACGCCGCCCAAGCGCTTTTTGGCAGTGAGGTGATCGCGCTTGATCAGTTTGCGGATCAGCTCCTCGACGCCCTTGCCGCGCGCCTCCTTGGTGACGAGGTCTGCCGTCTCCTTTACGGCGGGCAATGCGTTGGCCACCGCGACGCTGCAGCCGGAGGCCCTGAGGAAGGCGTGGTCGTTTTCGGCGTCGCCGACGCCCACGACATTGTGCGGCGACAGCTTCAGGTCGTCGAGCGCCGCCGCCAGCCCGGTCGCCTTGTTGACGCCGGAAGGCAGGATCATCACCGCGCCCTTGTTGAAGATGATCTCCAGCTCCAGCCCTAGCTTCTTGATGACGTCCAGCACGGTCGCCTGGTGCGGCTCCCAGGTGGCGACGATCGAACGGCCGACCGAGAGCGGCTTCACGCCGCGCTTCTTGAGCTTGTCGATGAGATCGGAGGAAGGCGAGGGCGAAATCGTGCGTTCTTCCTCGCTGGCCGGCGTGTAGATCAGCGCGCCGTTCTCCGCCACGACCTTGTCGAACAAGGGGAGCTCGCGAAACACCTCCTTGAGGTCGGGCAGTTCGCGGCCGGTGACGAGGATGAGCTTGCGCCCGGATTTCTTCAGCTTCTCCAGTGCCGAGACCGTGCTGGCCGCGACCAGGCCATCATGCGCCAGCGTGCCGTCATAATCGGTAGCCAATGCCATGAAATACATTTGGTCGAACCTCTCCGTGCCGATCCGTCTGGAATGAACAACGCCTGTCGCCGGAAAAGGTTTAGGCTGAGGCTCCGCTTCGCTACGATCGCGGCGTTTCGCCCAGCTCACGACGTATCCAGCACGCCACCCAACGGAATTGAAGCATGCGCCGATGGGAACCCGGTCAGCAGGATCACGTTCGGTCTTAACGACCTTGCTTCTGCAACAAGCACCAGGCCGGAGTGAGAGGCCGATCCGATGTATGTCTTTCTGGAGGTTCTGACCGTCATTCTTGTGGCGGGTGCGATGGCTATGGCGCTCTCCCACGCGCTGGAGCTGCCGGGCAAATTGAGGCTCGCTAGGCAAGAGTATTTCGTTGTCCAACGGATCTACTACCCGGGTTTCACGATTGGAGGGGGCATCGCGGAGGTCGGGGGAATCCTTGCGACGTTTGCGCTGATGCCGGCGTCGAGTGGCCCGATCCAAAGCTGGCTGATCGCCGGCGCCTTGGCCGCGCTCCTCGCAATGCAGCTTGTCTTCTGGCTCATGACCCAGCCGATCAACAAACACTGGCTGCAGGACGTGAAATTGAACGCGCCGGCGCAGCGATTCTTCGCCGCCGAAGGTAGCGACGGAGCTTCGCTTCCGCCGACCCAAGAATGGACAGCACTTCGCAACCGGTGGGAACTCTCGCACGTCGTCCGCGCTGCTTTGGCGATGCTCAGCCTGATCTTGCTGACCACGGCAATCGCTATCCAAGGCGCCTGATGTCCGGTCGAGGTTTCCGATAAAGCCGCCAAACTTCAAAGGAGGCGCGGCCGGTCATTGGTCCAGGTGGCTTCGTTTGAAGGTTGGCTGGGGCGCCAGGATTCGAACCTGGGAATGTCGGTACCAAAAACCGATGCCTTACCACTTGGCGACGCCCCAGCAGGCGGGGCATGCCCGCTGCGCGCGGCCTTATAGGACGAGGCGGAGCAAAGCTCAATGCCGGGGACCAACTAAAATCGGCGACGATGCGGGCCGCCATCCACGGCCGGTTCGTTGCCCGATCGCCGGCGGTGGAGCGCCGGTCGCTGGCGCCGCGCGGCAGCTTCGCGGCTGTGCTGGCACGGCAGCGGTTCAGTTCGGGCTTTCGGGAAGCAGGCGAGGCGTCGTCCCTACTCAGGCCTGGGCCGCGCGCGCGCGGCAATCCTCCAGGACGGCAGCAAGCGTATCTTCGAAGGGATGCTCGGGTGCCCAGCCAAGCAAACTCCGGGCGCGGCTCGCATCGCCAACGATGCATGGCAGGTCGCTCGGTCGCAGCCGCAGCGGATCCTGTTCCATGACGATCTTGGCGCTGCTTTGCGCGAGCAGCAGATCGAGGATGTCTCCTACCCGCCAGGGCACGCCGGATGCAACGTTGAAAATGATGTTCGGGGCAAGGTTGCGGCTGTTCAGGACCGCGCGCGCATAGGCGTTGGCGACGTCGCGGACATCCAGGAAATCGCGCCTGGCATCAAGATTGCCGACACGGATGACCGGCGGAGCCAGGTCCGCTTCGATCCGCGCGATCTGCATGGCGAAGGCAGGCACGGCAAATGCTTCGGTCTGACCCGGTCCCGTGTGGTTGAAGGGACGCATCCGGATACACCTCAACCCCTGGCGTGAAAGTGCGCCAAGCGCGAGGTCGGCCGCGGCCTTGGTCACCGCATAGTCGTCTATCGGAGCAAGCAGCGTGCTTTCGTCGAGCGGCTGCCCGGCTTTCGCGCTTTCGCCATAGACAAGGCCCGACCCGACATGGATCAGCGAGCAGTCCGGAGCCTTGTCGAGGACCGCATTTGCCACGTTGAGCGCGCCGCCGACATGAATGCGCCACGTGTTCCGAGGATCGGCCTGGGCGGTCTCCAGGGCCGCGAGCGCCGCAAGATGAATGACATGGGTGGGCCGGTGACGGGCAACGGCGTCTTGGACGGCGGCCGGGTCGGTCACGTCTAACACTTCGACCTGGCCGAAAGCGGGATGTGGACCGCCATCCTTGGAGGTCGCAGCAACGGCAATGTCGTGCCCGCAAACCCTGCGCAGCGCGTCGAGCACATAGGGGCCGACGAAACCGTTGGCTCCGGTCAGCAAAACCCGCATGCCGGCCTCACGAACCACGAGGCATGATCCGCATGCGCATGCGTGGCGGAAGACGGTGTGTCAAGTCATCGACCTGTAAAAGCAAGAGCTTCCTTTCAACGCTTCGCGGCCGCGTGGCGCGCCAAATCGGCGTCCAACATCTCGCGGATCATCTCTTCCAGGGAGATCGTCGCTTCCCATCCGAGCTTCGCCTTTGCTTTGGCCGGATTGCCGAGCAGGACTTCGACTTCCGCCGGCCTGAATAGGTCGGGATCGATGACAAGATGGTAGTCCATCTTCAGACCTACATGTTCGAATGCGACCCTGCACATGTCACGCACAGTCGTCGTCCTTCCGGTGGCGATCACATAGTCGTCGGGCCGGTCCTGCTGCAGCATCAGCCACATGGCGCGCACATAGTCCTTGGCGTGGCCCCAGTCGCGCCTAGCGTCGATATTGCCCAGGCGCAGTTCCCTTGCCAGCCCTAGCTTGATGCGCGCGACGGCGTCCGTGACCTTGCGTGTCACGAATTCGATGCCGCGCAGCGGCGATTCGTGATTGAACAGGATGCCGCTCGAAGCGTGCAGGCCGAAGCTTTCCCGGTAGTTGACGGTGATCCAGTGACCGTAGACCTTCGCCACCGCGTAAGGAGAGCGGGGATGGAAAGGCGTGGTCTCCGACTGTACCGGCTCCTGGATAAGGCCGTACATCTCGGACGACGAAGCTTGATAGAAACGCGCCTCCGGCATTTCCAGACGCAGCGCCTCGAGAACATTCGTGACGCCGATGCCGGTGACGTTGCCCGTCAGTATCGGCTGCTGCCAGGAAGATTTGACGAAAGACTGTGCGGCGAGGTTGTAAACCTCGTCCGGCCTAATGTCGCGCATGGTCCGGACCAGGCCCGACAGGTCCGTGAGGTCGCCATCCACGATCCGCACGTCGTTCTCGATCCCAAGCCATTTCAGGCGCGCCGTGTTGACCTCGGCTGTGCTCGACCGTCGCGCCAGCCCGTGGACGCTATAACCCTTCGAAAGCAGGAACTGGGCCAGATAGGCGCCGTCCTGCCCCGTGATGCCGGTTATCAAAGCTGTCCTTGTCATCGGTATTCTCGGGGATCGAACGAGATACAGAAAACAGGCCGCGCCCCAGGCCTGTGGCACCCGCTGGCGCCACTTTCGTTATATGGTCTCTCAATCATCTGCCAATGTGGTGTCCCGCGCCCGTTGCAGCGCCATTGCCACAATTTCGGTCGCCCTGTCATGACTTGCGGCCTCGGCATAACAACGAAATTCGGGAGCGTTGCCAGAAGGCCGCAAATGGATGATCTCACCGCTGGTCATCCGTGCCCTGAGACCGTCGGTCTCATCGACATCCGCAGCGGTGCCGAAGGGCGCAAGGAATTGCCGCAGCGCGTCGCGGTCGGCGAGCTTGCGCATCAAGCCGCGCGATGCCTCGACGGCGAAGTTCTCGAGCCGCGCGCTGGCGCAGATCGGAAGGTTCCAGGTTTCGCGCAGGCCGGACAGCGATTTGCCCGTCAATGCGGACGTGCCCAGCACCGCCAGGATGGGCAAAAACGAATCCCGCGTCGGCAACGCGGACAAGGTTCTGCCGTTCACCAGGCAATCCGACCCCAGAAGAACCCCGCCATTGGCCTCGAAGCCGACGACGATGCCGCTGGCCGGTTGCACTGCCTCCATGCCCGCTATGACGAAGGGTGATCCAACCTTTGTTCTCACCACCTTGAAGCCGAAAACTCCGGAGATGCCCGAATTGGAGGTCACAGGCGTCACCACGGTATCGGCCCGCAGGAACAGCGCCGTGGACAGGCCGATCAGGTCGCCGCGGAACAGCTCGCCATTTTCGTCGATGACGAGAGGGCGGTCGGCATCGGCATCGGCCGAGAGCATGGCGTCCAATTTGAATTCGCGCACCCAGTCTTTCAGCTTCGCCATTGTTTCCTGGCCGACCGCCTCCGTGTCGATCGGCACGAAAACCTCCGTTTTTCCAACAGCAACGACATCCGCGCCGTACCTTCGCAGGACCTCAACCAGCAGGTCCGCCGCCACTGTGCTGTGCTGGTAGACGCCGAGCTTCATTCCGGAAAAGGCGCCGAGAGGCAGGATGCGGTCGATACGGTCCCGAAAGGCCGCGAGCGCCTGTTCATGGCCGGCTTGCCAACTCGCGCGGGCCGGCGGCCAGGGATATTGATCCGAAAGCTCCGCGACATGAGCGGTGATCGCGGCCTCGTCCGCCTTGTCGATCTCGCCCCTCGCCCCGTAGAACTTGATGCCGTTGCGGTCGGCGGGAATATGCGAGCCCGTCACCATGAGCGCCGCGGCGCCGCGCAGACGGGCATAGAAGGCAAGCGCAGGCGTGGGGAGGGGGCCACAATCGACCGGCTGGAAGCCGCCCGCGGCCAGCGCCGCCATGCAGTCTTCAGCTATCGTCTGACTGCTGTCGCGCAGGTCGCGCCCGACGAAGACCTCGCCTTGCTGAAATCCGGTCGACCGCAAGCGCCGTGCAAAGCCCTCGCTATAGAGTCCGCTTGGCCGTCCGACCAATTCGGCAGCCAGACCCCGAACACCGCTTGAGCCGAATTTCATCAGTCTGCTTTTGCTGTTGGAGGTTGCCGCCGTTCATTGGAATGAGCCCGGCCGCCCCCCGGCTGTCAACAGCAAAACAACTTGAAACCGCGACTTCCCTAATGTCCCCGAACGGCCAGTTCGTTGCCGGCCGGATCGGTGAAGTGGAACCGCCTGCCGCCGGGGAAGGAAAAGATCGGCTTGACGATGGTGCCGCCGGCACTCTCGACCGCGTCCAGCGTTTCCTCGAGATTTTTGGAGTAGATGACGGGGAGCGGTTTGGCGGGTGCTTCGCCGGCATCCGCCTGGAAGCCGCCGTCGAGGCCTTCGGCAAAGGCGGAATAGGTCGGACCGTAATCGGTGAACGACCATGAAAAGGCAGCGCTGTAAAAGGATTTGACGCTGTCCAGCGTGCCGCCCGTCGCCGGCAGTTCCAGATAGTCGAGTTTTCCGTTGAGTTTCATCACGCTACTCCACTCGTGTTCCTGTTCTGTTCTATATCGCGCCATACCCTCCCGCAAGTATTTTTGCCGCAGCTTTTGCTTAATCGATTGTAGTTGCTGCAGGCGCCCGGCCGGTGCTTGCCTTTCGCACTGCAGCATCCTATCGCTCGGATCGCAAAGGCGGGGAACCGGGCCGTGGTCCGGCTGTTTCTAT
The DNA here is from genome assembly GCA_000824805.1 of Mesorhizobium sp. SOD10. Taxonomy (GTDB): domain Bacteria; phylum Pseudomonadota; class Alphaproteobacteria; order Rhizobiales; family Rhizobiaceae; genus Mesorhizobium. The sequence continues at coordinate 946,098 of CCNA01000034.1, read as the reverse complement.
CTTCCACGAACTGGAGGGCATGCATGACCAAGTGGGTTTACACCTTCGGCGATGGCGCCGCCGAAGGCCGTGCCGGCGACCGCAACCTTCTCGGCGGAAAAGGTGCCAATCTGGCCGAGATGTGCAGCCTCGGGCTGCCGGTGCCGCCCGGTTTCACCATCACCACGGAGGTCTGCAACGCCTATTACGCCAACGGCCGCACCTATCCCGAAGCGCTCGAGGCGGATGTCGCCGCTGCTCTCGACCATATCAGCCGGATCACCGGCCGCCGCTTCGGCGATCCGTCGAAGCTGCTTCTGGTCTCGGTGCGCTCCGGCGCCCGGGCTTCCATGCCCGGCATGATGGATACGGTGCTCAATCTCGGCCTCAATGACAAGACGGTCGAGGCTTTGGCCGCTGATTCCGGTGATGCACGTTTTGCCTATGACAGCTACCGGCGTTTCATCCAGATGTATTCCGACGTCGTCATGGGCCTCGACCACGAAGTGTTTGAGGAGATCCTCGAGGACCAGAAGGCGAGCCTCGGCCACGAGCTCGACACCGAGCTGACAGCCGAGGAATGGCAGGGCGTGATTGCGCTCTACAAAGCCAAGGTCGAGGAAGAGCTCGGCAAGCCGTTCCCGCAGGATCCGCAGGAACAGCTCTGGGGCGCGATCGGCGCCGTGTTCTCGAGCTGGATGAACAACCGCGCCATCACCTATCGGCGCCTGCACGACATCCCGGAAAGCTGGGGCACGGCGGTCAATGTCCAGGCCATGGTGTTCGGCAATATGGGCGACACGTCGGCGACCGGCGTCGCCTTCACCCGCAATCCCTCGACCGGCGACAGGCAGCTCTATGGCGAGTTCCTGGTCAACGCCCAGGGCGAGGACGTGGTGGCCGGCATCCGCACGCCGCAGAACATCACCGAGGCGGCGCGGATCGCCGCCGGCTCCGACAAGCCGTCGCTGCAGAAGCTCATGCCCGACGCCTTCCAGGCTTTCGTCGACATCTCCGACCGGCTGGAAAAGCATTACCGCGACATGCAGGATCTCGAATTCACCATCGAGCGCGGCAAATTGTGGATGCTGCAGACCCGCTCCGGCAAGCGCACCGCCAAGGCGGCGCTGAAGATCGCCGTGGAGATGGCGAAGGACGGGCTGATCACCAAGGAGGAGGCGGTCGCCCGCATCGATCCGGCCTCGCTCGACCAACTGCTCCATCCGACCATCGACCCGAAGGCGGCGCGCGACGTCATCGGCATGGGCCTGCCTGCCTCGCCGGGTGCAGCCACCGGCGAAATCGTTTTTTCCTCCGCCGATGCCGAGGATGCCAAGGCGCAGGGGCGCAAGGCGATCCTGGTGCGCATCGAGACCAGTCCGGAAGACATCCACGGCATGCATGCCGCAGAAGGCATCCTCACCACGCGCGGCGGCATGACCAGCCACGCCGCGGTGGTGGCGCGCGGCATGGGCAAGCCCTGCGTGTCCGGCGCCGGCTCGCTGCGCGTCGACTACAAGTCCGGCACGCTCATCTCGATGGGCCAGACCTTCCGCAAGGGCGACATCATCACCATCGATGGCGGCAACGGCCAGGTGCTCAAAGGAGCGGTCGCCATGCTGCAGCCGGAACTGTCGGGCGATTTCGCCGCCATCATGGAATGGGCGGACGCCGCTCGTCGCATGAAGGTGCGCACCAATGCCGAAACGCCGCTCGATGCGCGCATGGCGCGCTCTTTCGGCGCCGAGGGCATCGGGCTTTGCCGCACGGAGCACATGTTCTTCGACGGCGACCGCATCGTCGCCATGCGCGAGATGATCCTGGCCGACACCGAGAAGGACAGGCGCGCGGCGCTGGACAAGCTGCTGCCCATGCAGCGCTCGGACTTCCTAGAGCTGTTCGAGATCATGGCCGGCCTGCCGGTGACGATCCGTCTGCTCGACCCGCCGCTGCACGAGTTCCTGCCGAAGACCGAGGCCGAGCTCGCCGAGGTCGCTTCCGCCATGAACGTATCGGCCGACAAGCTCAGGCAGCGCACCGAGGCGCTGCACGAATTCAATCCGATGCTCGGCCATCGCGGCTGCCGGCTCGCCGTCTCCTATCCGGAGATCGCCGAGATGCAGGCGCGCGCCATCTTCGAGGCGGCGGTCGAGGCCGGCCGCAAGGCCGGGGCGCTGGTGGTGCCGGAAATCATGGTGCCGCTGGTCGGTCTGGTGAAGGAGCTGGAATACGTCAAAGCGCGCATCGATGCGGTGGCGCAAAGCGTGATGCAGGAGACCGGCACCAAGATCGATTACCTCACCGGCACGATGATCGAGTTGCCGCGCGCGGCGATCCGCGCCCATGTCATTGCCGAAGCGGCCGAATTCTTCTCCTTCGGCACCAACGATCTCACGCAGACGACTTTTGGCATCTCTCGCGATGATGCCGCCTCCTTCCTCGAAACATACCGGCAGAAGGGCATCATCGAGCAGGATCCGTTCGTGTCGCTCGATGTCGACGGCGTCGGCGAGCTGGTGCGGATTGCGGCGGAAAAGGGCAAGAGGACGCGGCCCGCTATCAAGCTCGGCATTTGCGGCGAGCATGGCGGGGATCCGGCCTCGATCCGTTTCTGCGAGGAGGTCGGCCTCGACTATGTGTCGTGCTCGCCCTACCGTGTGCCGATCGCCAGGCTGGCCGCCGCGCAGGCTGCGGTGGCCGCGGCGAAGGGCGCGGCAAAAATCGCCTGACGGGCTTAGAGTAATTCCAGGAAAAGTGTGAGCGGTTTTCCGTCCGGAATTGCGTAAAATAAGAAGATGGAGCATTTCACCGTTTCCGTGAAACGGTGAAATGCCCCTGGGCGAGCAGCGTCCCGGTACCTTACCGTTTTGTATGCAATGTCACGCGAACGTGCGCGTGACGGCCCTGAATCTCGACACCATTCCAAGCTAGCTTCCGACACCGCATTCATTGGTGTCGGAAACCCATGTTGCAGATCGCTCCAACCGCCTTCCGGTCGATCCTGATCGTGCAGACCAAGTTCATCGGCGACATCGTCCTTGCCTCGGCGCTGGCGAAGAACCTGCAGCTTCAATATCCGGGTGTTAGGATCGTGTTTCTCTGCGAGGAGCATTTCGCCGGTTTCCTGACGGCGCACGGTATTGCCACCGAGGTCGTGCCCTTCAGCCGTGCCAAGATGCGCGGTTCGCCGCTGGAGCGGGGGCGCGAGCTCTTCCGCATGGTGCGGACTTTGCGGCAGCACCGCTTCGACATGACCATCGACATCACCGACTCCAAGACCTCGCGGATCATTTCCAAACTGGTCAACGCTCCGGTCCGGGTCGGCTATTTTCCGACGGAGCGGCCTTTGCGCTGGCATGAGCGCCAGCCCGCCAACGTTCGGATGAAACCCTACGGATTCGGCAAAAAGCATTATCTCTATCGCTATTTGTCTCCGTTGGAGGCACTTGGCATCGCCCTGCGCGTCAGGGTTCCGGCCATTCGACCGTTGCCCTTCGAGACGACGCGCGCCTTGGCTTTGCTGGCCAAGCACAAAATTCAGCCAAACGCCTTTATTGCCGTTCATGCCGGGGCAAGCTTCGTCGGCCGGCGCTGGCAGCCGGAGCGCTTCGCCGAAGCAATCGACAGGATCGTGCGGGAAACCGGCCTGCGGTTGGTTCTGGTCGGCGGTCCGGACGAGAGCGAGGCGACCGACAGGATCATCGCGGCGGCGAAGACGCCTGTCGTCAACCTGGCGGGCATGCTGCGGCTGGAAACCCTGCTGGCGCTGCTCAAGGAAGCGCGGCTGTTTCTCGGAAATGAAAGCGGGCCCATGCATATAGCAGCCGCGGCAGGTACGCCGGTGGTCGGCCTGTTCGGCCTGACCAACCCGGTCCGTTGGGCGCCGGTCGGCGTGCCGAGCATCTCGCTCAGGCCCTCCATGCCTTGCGACTGCGTCGGCGGTGACCTGTGCCGTCGGACCGATCCGAGCAAGGCATGCTGTGTCTGGCGCCTGGAGGTCGATCCGGTCGTCGAGGCCACGCTGGAACTCCTGGCACGGACGGAGATGCCCCAGGAGGCCGCGGTCTGACATCCGCGGGAGACTTCGTGCCGTCCGTCGGCTGCATGGCAAAGCGACCAAATACAGGGTTTTCACCACTTCCATGAAACGGTGAAGCGCTGAGCCGGCACGTGCGAGTCGCTCTGGTCCACGACCTTGTGGTCTTGTATATGAGAGCCACGTGAAACATGCGCATGGCGGCTCCAGATGTCGACGTCTCAGCCCAGGTCTGTTGCCGAGATACCCATATTGCAAGGTCCCTTCGCAGACGTGCGCTCCATCCTAATCCTGCAAACGAAATATATCGGCGATCTGGTTCTTGCCTCGGCGCTAGCGAAGAATCTGCAGATCGCCTATCCCGGCGCCAGGATTGTCTTCCTTTGCGAGGCTCGCTGCGCAAGCTTCCTGACTGCCCACGGGATCGCGACTGAGACTGTGGCGTTCAAGCGCTCGAGCGCGCGCGGCACGGTATTGCAGCGCGGCGTGGAACTCTACCAGGTGTTGCGAAAGCTGCGTCGTTTGGCCTTCGATATGACCATCGACTTGACCGATTCAAAGACGACGCATTTCGTCGCCATGGTCGTCAACGCCAGGATCCGGGTCGGCTATTTCCCGACCGAGAGGCCATTGCGTCGATTCGAGCGCCAATCCGCCAACGTCCGGGCCAAGCCCTTCGGCTATGGCGAAAGACATTTCCTTTATCGCTATCTGTCTCCGCTGGAGGCGCTCGGGTTGGATTTGCGCGTGCGGTTTCCCTCGATCGAGCCGCTGCCGTCGGAAACCGCGCGGGTCCTGACATTGCTGGAACGCTGCGGTCTTCGACGCAAAGCCTTCCTGGTCGTGCATGCCGGAGCAAGCTTTCCGGGGCGCCGGTGGCAGCCTGAGCGTTTCGCGGCGGTCATCGACACGATATCGAGTGAGACCGATCTCGCCGTCGCTCTGGTCGGCTCTCCCGACGAAGCCGAGGCAAATGACCAGATTGTGGCTACGAGCAAGGCGCCGGTCGTTAATCTGGTAGGTAAGCTATCACTAGAAACGTTGATGGCGCTGCTCAAGGAGGCGCGGCTCTTCCTCGGCAATGAAAGCGGCCCGATGCATATGGCCGCCGCAGCCGGCACCCCGGTCGTCGGCCTGTACGGCCTGACCAACCCGATTGCATGGGGTCCGGTTGGCGCACCCAGCATCTCGCTACGACCCCCAATGCCTTGCGAGTGTGTGGCCGCCGCCAGGTGTCACCGGACCAATCCAAGCAAGGCATTTTGTGTCTGGCGCCTGGAAGTACACGCGGTCACCGAAGCGGTGCGCGAACTGCTGGCGCGGACGGAGAGGCCCATATGAGCCGCGGTGTAGAGCGAAGCAAATTTTCGCGACTGCCGGTTTTTGCGCTGTTTGCCATCCCGATTTTCGCCTAGATGCCGTTTTGTAGAGACGAGTTACTGGCGCGTGCGGAGAATGCCCGGACGTGGCGATTTGGAACGGATGATGGGCCTGCTTCGAAATTCCCTTTGCGCGCTGTCGCTGGTCGCGGCGTCGGCGAGTAATGCCGCGACACTGCTCGAGCCGACGCTGCATCTGAAGCCGCAGGGGGCTGAAGGCGGCGGCGGTCGCGTCGCCCTGACGCTCGATGCCTGCGGCGGCAAGACCGACACAAGGATCCTTTCGGCGCTTGTCGACAACAGGATACCGGCGACGATCTTCGTGACCGGCATCTGGCTGAAGCGCAATGCCGAAGCCGTCGAGATCATGCGGGCGCATCCCGACCTGTTCGAGCTGGAAAACCACGGGGGCCGCCACATTCCGGCGGTCGATACGCCGCAAAAGATCTACGGCATCCGCAGCGCCGGCAGTCCGGACGCAGTGCAGGCCGAGGTTCAATCCGGCGCCGCCGCCCTTGCCGGGGCAGGAGGGCCGGCGCCCAAATGGTTCCGCGGCGCCACCGCCGAATACAGCCCCTCGGCGATCGCCATGATCCGCAGGCTCGGCTTCAAGATCGCCGGCTTCTCGGTCAATGGCGACGGCGGCTCGCTGCTCGGCGCCAAGGAAACGGCGCGCCGCATCGGCGCCGCCAAGGACGGCGACGTCATCATCGCCCACATCAATCAGCCGACCCATGCCGCCGGCGAAGGCGTGGTTCAGGGCCTGCTCGCCTTGAAGCGGAAGGGCATGACCTTCGTGCGCCTCGACGATGCCGAGGGTATAGGCAACGACGGCACGACGGACTGAGGCGCCACGATATTCAGGTGAGGCCGGCCTGCGAATGGCGGCTTGCTGCGCTTCCGGCCTTCGCCAGCCGAAGCACTCATGCATGGCATGGCAGCTAATGAAGGCTACGGCCGACGTAGGCCAGCACTCACGGGCTCAAGTGTCCGCTCCGTTCCGGTCCTCGGAACTCACTTTTCTCGGTTCGGCCTGACCTCCATCTCAAGGCACCTCTGGCAGGCCAGACTCAGCCCGGTTCGGCTTCGACCGTCACCTTGCTCGTATAGAACGCGCCGTGATTGCGGATTTCGGCCATTTCGTCGAACGGCTGTTCGTAGGCCCACATCGCGTTCGTGCCGGCTTCGCCGGCCGGCTGGACGCTCCAGTAGCTGGCATCGCCCTTGTAGGGGCAATGCGTCGAGTGCTCGGTGCCGGAGAGCTTGCTGAAGTCGATGTCCTCGAAGGGGATGTAGAAGGCGGCCGGGTAGGGCGGTTCCGACAGCACCTTGGCCCGGGTCGACCGGGCGATGATGGTGTCGCCCGCGCGCACGGTGACGCTGCCGCGGTAAGGTTCGACGGTGATCACCTTGTCCGGATTGCGCTGAAAGCCGGGGGCGGGGTTGGCGGGCTTGTCCATGAATGGTCTCCTGGAGCAATTCCAGGAGAAGTGCGAAGCGGGTTTCCGTCCGGAATTGCGTCAAAACGAAGAAAGAGAGCGTTTCGTCATTTCCGTGAAACGGTGAAGCGTTCTCGCTGCGAAGACTTACATGTGTGGGCCAAGCGCGTCGCGCAAGCTCGCATCCCGCTTGGCGTCATCACCATTCATTGAACGTCCGTTTTCCAGTCGTCAGGCGGCTCGTCAGGCGGCCGCTTTGAATGCATCCATGAGGCCGGCATAGGCTGCGGCAATGCCTGCAACCGGATTGGTGCTTCGCGCCGCGGTTTCGACCTTGAGCGCGCCGCCGCTGGTCGGCAGCGTGAGCAGCAGGAACTGACGGTTGCCGGCGTCGCCGATACAGGCGGCGGCGACATGCTCTCCATCGGCGCCATTTTCGACCCGCATCTTGAATAGCAACGTTCCGCCGACGGCCTCCAGCGCGCCGCCGACGACTTCGGCGAATTCATCTTCGGAAACGGTTTTGTTGTCCGGCCTCAGATCGTCCAGACTTTCGGCAAGCGTGCTTTCGAGGGCCTTTTCGTCGAGCTGCGCGTCCATGCGAATCTCTCCATTCGCCAATCTCACCCAGCCCATTAATGAAGCTTAACGCCGAGGATGGCCGGATTATGGCGGTTTTCCCGGTTCTTCGATCCATCTACGAAGTTCGACTTATGGCGGCTGGACAAACCGCCGGTTCGTTCCACAATGCGTGAAACAAATGGCGCGAATGCGCAAAGGGGAGGAACCGATGCTTGGATTGATGCAGGGATGGCCGCTGCTTTGCCACAAGCTGCTCGATCATGCCGAGCGCCAGCACGGCAGCCGGGAAATCGTGTCGCGCTCGATCGAAGGTCCGATCGTGCGCACCACCTTTGCCGAAATCCATCACCGGGCGCTCAAGGTGGCGCAGCGGCTGGAGCGTGACGGCTTCGTACTCGGCGACCGCATCGCGACCCTTGCCTGGAACACGGCCCGCCATATCGAGGCCTGGTACGGCATCATGGGCATCGGGGCGATCTACCACACGCTTAACCCGAGGCTTTTTCCCGAGCAGATCGCCTGGATCATGAACAATGCCGAGGACAGGGCGATCTTCGTCGATCTGACCTTCGTGCCGCTCCTGGAAAAGATCGCCGGCGCGGTCCGGTCGCTGCGGCGGGTAATCGTGCTGACGGACCGGGCGCATATGCCGCAAACGTCGCTGGCGAATGCCGTCGCCTACGAGGAATGGCTGGCCGAGGCCGACGGCGCCTTCGCCTGGAAGACCTTCGACGAGAACACCGCGGCCGGCATGTGCTACACCTCCGGCACGACGGGCGACCCGAAGGGTGTTCTCTACAGCCATCGTTCTAACGTCCTTCACGCCATGATGGCTGCTATGCCCGACGCCATGGGCCTGTCGACGCGCGATGTCGCCCTGCCGGTCGTGCCGATGTTTCACGCCAATGCCTGGGGGCTCGGCCAGAGCGGACCGATGATCGGTGCCAAGCTGGTGATGCCGGGCTGCAAGATGGACGGCGCCTCGATCTATGAACTGCTCGACACCGAAAAGGTGACGTTCAGCGCCGCCGTGCCGACCGTCTGGATGATGCTGCTGCAATATCTGGAGGAGACCGGCAAGAAGCTGCCCTATCTGAAGAAGGTCGTGATCGGCGGGGCGTCTTGTCCGCGGGCCATTACCGCCAAGTTCCAGGACGATTACGACGTGCAGGTGGTGCATGCCTGGGGCATGACCGAGATGTCGCCGCTCGGCACGCTCTGCACCCTGAAGCCGCAATATGAGACGCTAACCGGCGAGGCGCGGCTCGATGTCCAGGCCAAGCAGGGTTTTTCGCCCTTCGGCGTCGAGATGAAGGTGACGGACGACGACGGCAACGCGTTGCCCTGGGACGGCAAGACCTTCGGGCATCTCAAGGTGCGCGGCCCCGCGGTGGCCCGCGCCTATTATGGCGGCGCCGGCGCCGAGCAGTTCGATGCCGATGGCTGGTTCGACACCGGCGACGTCGCCCATATCGACGCCAGCGGCTACATGCAGATCACCGACCGCGCCAAGGACGTCATCAAATCCGGCGGCGAATGGATATCGACCATCGATCTCGAGAATCTCGCCGTCGGCCATCCGGACGTGGCGGAGGCGGCGGCCATCGGCGTCCCGCATTCGAAATGGGGTGAGCGGCCCTTGCTCGTCGTCGTCAGCAAGCCCGGCAGGGAGCCGAGCAAGGGCGACATCCTCGCCTTCATGAGCGGCAAGGTGGCGAAGTGGTGGATGCCCGACGATGTCGCCTTCGTCGGTGAAATTCCGCACACCGCCACCGGCAAGATCCAGAAGACCAGTTTGCGCGCCCAGTTCAAGGATTACCGCCTGCCGACGGATTGACGAAAAATGTTCGATCTTTCGGCTTCAAGCCCGCGCCAAAAACCTCTAAGTCTCGGTTCGGACTGGGGTAATGCGGCAGACGATGGCTAGAATTCCTGAACGGCAGACGTCGAGGGCGGCCGAATGGTCGCGGCGGATCGGGGCATTTTCTCTCGTCCTCTTGCTCACCGTCGTTGCCGCCTACAGGCTGGGCTTCGTCGACACGCCGCCTTTCCTGTGGGTGCTGGCGGTCGTGGCGCTGCTGGCCGCGCTTGCCCTGCTGCTGGCAGGTCTGGCCCTGTCGCGGGTCTGGAGTTTCGGCGCTCGCGGCGGCCGCGATCTCAGCATCGGCGCGCTGCTGGCGCTGCTGGTGCTGGCCCCCTACGGCGTCGCGGTCTACTGGGCGACGATCTATCCGCCGCTGCGCGACATCTCGACCGATCTCGACGACCCGCCGGCACTGGACACCAGCGACCGCACTGCCGACATGAACGAGCTGTCGCCGCCGACGCCGGGCGAACAGAGCCTGCAGGCCGATGCCTATCCGCTGGTCAACGGGCACAGCTACAATCTGCCTTTCGAAACCGTGGTCGACGCTGTCGAAACCGTGCTCGACCGCCGCGACTGGCAGTTGACGGCGCCTTATCCCGACATCAACGGGCAGAGCGAGGCGACGATCAATGCGCTGGCAAGGGGCTTCGTGCTCGGATTGCCGGCCGATGTCGCCATCCGTGTCACCGACGACGGAGAGCAGGTTATTGTCGACATGCGCTCGGCTTCGCGCTACGGCCGCTACGACCTCGGCGACAACGCCGCCCGCATCACGGAGTTCCTTGGCGAGCTCGATCAGGAGGTCGCCGGGCAGGTCGGCGCGGCACCGGCCGAGTGATCATCCGGCCGGGCTGAAAATGCCATCGATCGCCGGATCGCCTTTGGTTGCGACCAGGCGACGCGCGACCAGATCCTCAAGATGGGCAAGCACCGAAAGCCCCGCGGCGCCGTGCAGCCGCGGGTCGGTGTCGCGATAGATCGCCGCGACCATTTCCGTTATCGTCCGGTCTCCGGCGCGGATGCGCTCCAGGATCGCCCTTTCGCGCGTCTTACGATGCGTCTTCAGGCCGCGCATGAACCTTTGGGGCGCGGTCACAGCTCCGCCGTGCCCCGGCAACAGCAAGCGATCCTCGCGTGCAAGGAGCTTGTCGAGGGAGCTCATATAGTCGGACATGGCGCCGTCTGGCGGGGCCACGATCGAGGTCGACCAGGCCATGACATGGTCGGCTGAAAACAGGGTGCCGGTTCCCTCGAGGGCAAACACGGCGTGGTTTGCGGTGTGGCCAGGCGTCAGCACGGTGCGGATGGCCCAGCCGTCGCCCTCAGTCAGCGCATTGTCGGCCAGCACGACATCGGGAACGAAGGTAACGTCGGCGCTGGCGTCGAGCGGATTGACTTCGCCGATGCGCAAAGGCCGCGCTGGCCGATGCGGGCCTTCGGCAAGCGTCGGCGCGCCGGTCAACTCTTTCAATCGCGCCGCGAGCGGCGAATGGTCGCGATGCGTGTGGCTGACGAAGATGTGGCTGACCGGCCGGCCGCCGATCGCCCTGAGCAGCGTTTCGAGATGGGCATCGTCTTCCGGCCCCGGATCGATCACCGCCAGCGTGTCGCGACCGACGAGATAGCTGTTGGTGCCGTGGAAGGTGAACGGGCTCGGATTTCTGGCGGTGATGCGCAGCACATCCGGCGCAACCGCAACCGCCCGGCCATAGGCCGGATCGAAGCTGGTGTCGAATTCAAGGGCCATGCCGGTGTGCTCCGTTGCAATGCGGCAAAATGATTGCCGCCCGATACGGAAGCCAATATAGGAAAATCAATGCATGTCGCCCAAAAGTGCGCAGCGGTTTTGGGAGACCGACAGGATCAAGACAATTTTAAAGCGCGTCGCCTGAATCCGTTTCTGCGCGATGCGCTTTAAAAGCCAGCAAAATCAGCCAGAACGGGGAAGACCATGGCAACTGCAACCACGATGCGTCCGCTTGTTTCTCTCACCCTGCCGGATCGGGGCGCTGCCCGGCTCGCCACCCAGCTCTTCCTGGCGCTTGCCGGAACCCTGCTGCTGACGCTTTCGGCCAAGACCAAAGTGGTGCTCGGCCCAGTCGACATTTCGCTGCAGACGCTGGCCGTCCTGTTGATCGCCTCGGCATTCGGCCTGCGGCTCGCCGTCGCGACGCTCCTTCTCTACCTCGCCGAGGGCATTTTTGGCCTGCCGGTCTTCCAGGGCACGCCGGAAAAGGGCATCGGCATCGCCTATATGCTGGGCTCGACCGGCGGCTACCTCGCCGGTTTCGTGGTCATGGCGGCAATCGCCGGCTGGGCCGCCGATCGCGGCTGGGACCGCAATCCCCTCAAGCTGTTCGGCGCCATGCTGACGGCGGAAGTCGTCATGATGGCCATGGGCTTTGCCTGGCTGGCGATCCTCATCGGACCGGAAAAGTCCTGGCAGTTCGGCGTCCTGCCCTTCATCGCTGGCGACCTGATCAAGGTGGCTTTGGCCGCCAGCCTTGTGCCGGCCGTGTGGACATTGCTCAAGCGCGGCTGAGCCAGACCGACGGAAAAAGGGCCGGCGGGCGACAGTGCCCGCCGGCCCTTTTCATGGCGCGGTCGGATTTCGCTCGAAACCACCGCATGCCGGATGGTAGAAAGGGGTTAAGTGAACGTCGGGAAGCAGTCAAAGCCGACATTGACAAGCCAGCGTCCGAAACCTAAGCACGGGCAACTTGGCGTCGAGGCGGGGGCCGCGGTAGTTCAAGGAGAGGCTTGTTGAAAGGAATTATCCTTGCGGGTGGCAGCGGAACACGCCTTTATCCGCTTACATTAGCGGTTTCTAAGCAGATACTGCCGATCTACGACAAGCCGATGATCTATTACCCGCTGAGCGTGCTGATGCTCGCGGGAATTCGCGAGATTCTGGTCATTTCAACGCCGCGCGACTTGCCGGTCTTTCAGGCATTGCTTGGCGACGGTTCCGAATTCGGTCTGGAATTGTCCTATGCCGAACAGCCGCAGCCGAATGGCCTCGCCGAAGCCTTCATCATCGGCCGCGACTTCATTGGCAAGGACAGCGTGTCGATGATTCTCGGCGACAACATCTATTTTGGCGGCGGCCTGTCGCAGCTCTGCCGCGAGGCGGCGACGCGCGACGCCGGCGCCTCGGTCTTCGCTTATTATGTCGACGATCCCGAGCGTTATGGCGTGGTCTCCTTCGACAAGGTGAGCGGCAAGGCCCTGACGATCGAGGAAAAGCCGCAAAAGCCGAAGTCCAACTGGGCCGTGACCGGTCTTTATTTCTACGACAACAATGTCGTCGACATTGCCTCGACCATTCGCCCTTCGTCGCGCGGCGAGCTCGAGATCACGGCGGTCAACAATGTCTATCTCGAGCGTGGCGAATTGCATGTCCACCGCCTCGGACGCGGCTACGCCTGGCTGGACACCGGCACGCATGACAGCCTGCTCGAGGCATCGTCTTTCGTGCGCACCATCGAGCATCGCCAGGGCATCAAGATCGCGTGCCCGGAAGAGATTGCGCTGGAGCAGCGCTGGATCGGCGCCGACAAGGTTCTGGATCGCGCCGCGCGGCTCGGCAAGAACGAATACGCCGCCTATCTGCGCCGGCGGGTGGCCGATCTGATGGAGGAACGCAGTGCTTGAGGTCAGGCCGCTCGGCCTCGACGGCGTGCTGGAGATCGTGCCGAAGCGGCATGGCGACGCGCGCGGTTTTTTCAGCGAGACCTGGAATGCCGAACGCTTCGCCGAAGCCGGCATCGATCTCGCCTTCGTGCAGGACAACCATTCCTATTCCGCCGCGGCAGGCGTGCTGCGCGGGCTGCATTACCAGCTGCCGCCGCGCGCACAAGCCAAGCTGCTGCGCGTCATCAGGGGCAGCGTCCTCGATGTCGCGGTCGACATCCGCCGTTCTTCGCCGACTTTCGGCAAATGGGTGGCGTTGGAGGTGTCGGCCGAGAAGGGCAACCAGATCCTGGTGCCGAAAGGTTTCGCGCATGGTTTCGTCACGCTCGTGCCGGATACCGAGGTGCTCTACAAGGTCACCGACACCTACTCGCCCGGGCATGACCGCTCGATCCGCTTCGACGACCCGGCGATCGGCATAAAATGGCCGTCGCTCGGCGGCGGCTTCCAGCTTTCGGACAAGGACCGCAACGCGCCCCTGCTGGCCGCGGCGGAGGTGTTCGCGTGAGGAGGGACGGCGGCATGAATTTCCTGGTCACCGGCGGTGCCGGCTTCATCGGCTCGGCCGTGTGTCGGCACCTGTGCGCCAATCCGGCCTACCGCGTCACCAATCTCGACAAGCTCACCTATGCCGGCAACCTCGCTTCGCTGAGGCCGATCGAGAACGCGCATAATTACCGCTTCGAGCAGGCCGACATCTGCGATGAGCGCGCCGTGCTGGAGATCTTGCGCCGCGACGACATCGACATCGTCATGAACCTCGCCGCCGAAAGCCATGTCGACCGCTCGATCGACGGTCCCGGCGCCTTCATCGAGACCAACATCGTCGGCACCTACCGCATCCTGAATGCGGCGCTGGAATACTGGCGCGGCCTGTCCGAGGAGCGCAAGGCGGGCTTCCGCTTCCATCATGTCTCGACCGACGAAGTCTTCGGCGACCTGCCTTTCGACGGCGGCATGTTCGTGGAGGAGACACCCTATGCGCCGTCCTCGCCCTATTCGGCCTCGAAGGCCGCCTCCGACCATCTGGTGCGGGCCTGGCACGAGACCTATGGCCTGCCGGTGGTGCTTTCCAACTGCTCGAACAATTACGGCCCCTATCATTTCCCGGAGAAGCTGATCCCGCTGGTCATCCTCAACGCGCTCGACGAGAAGCCGCTGCCCGTCTATGGCGCCGGCGCCAATGTGCGCGACTGGCTGTTCGTCGAGGACCACGCGCGGGCCCTTGAACTGGTGGCCACCAGGGGGCGGCCGGGCGAGAGCTACAATGTCGGCGGTAATTCCGAGCGCACCAATCTCGGCGTCGTCGAGGCGATCTGTGATCTTCTCGACCTGCGGCGGCCGCGCGCCGGCGGCAAGCGCTATCGCGAGCTGATCGCCTTCGTCACCGATCGCCCCGGCCATGACCGCCGCTATGCGATCGACGCCTCCAAGATCGCGCGCGAGCTCGGCTGGACGCCCAAGGAGAATTTCGACAGCGGCCTGGCAAGGACCGTCGACTGGTACCTCGAGAACAAATGGTGGTGGGGGCCGATCCGCGAGCAGCGCTACGCCGGCGAGCGGCTGGGCCGGGCCGCGGCGGAGAAGCGCCCGATCGAAAACGCGAAAATCGAAAGCAGCCCGGCCGAGAGCAGGACGGTGGCCACGTGAGGTTTGCCGTCACCGGACGCGAAGGCCAGGTTGCCGCAAGCCTGGTAGAGGCGGCGCGGGGCCGCGACGATGTCGAAGTCGTCGCCGTCGGCCGGCCGGCACTCGACCTTGCGCGGCCCGACACGGTGCTCGCGGCACTTGAAGCGGCAAGGCCAGACATCGTCGTTTCCGCCGCCGCCTACACCGCCGTCGACCAGGCCGAGGACGAGAAGGATCTGGCCTTCGCGGTGAACGCAACCGGCGCCGGTAAGGTGGCGGACGCCGCGGCAAGGCTCGGCGTTCCCGTCATCCATCTGTCGACCGACTATGTCTTCGACGGCACCAAGGACGGCCCCTATGTCGAGACCGACCGGACCGCGCCGCTCGGCGTCTACGGCGCCTCCAAGCTCGCCGGCGAAGAGGCGGTCGCCACGGCCAACCCGCGCCACCTCATCCTGCGCACGGCCTGGGTCTACAGCCCCTTCGGCAAGAATTTCGTCAAGACGATGCTGCGGCTGGCCGGCGACCGCGACGAGATCGCGGTCGTCGCCGACCAGTGGGGCAATCCGACATCGGCGCTCGATATCGCCGACGCGATCCTGCATGCGGCGCCGAAGCTGGTCGACGACCGGAATTTCGCCGCCTTCGGCGTCTACCATCTGGCGGGCGAGGGCGAGACCAACTGGAGCGGCTTTGCCCGTCACATCCTCGACACGAGCCGGGCGTTTGGTGGCCCGCACGCGAAGGTGCGCGACATCGCGACGAGCGACTATCCGACCAAGGCCAGGCGGCCGCAAAATTCGCGGCTGTCGAGCGCGAAGTTTGCGGGTGTGTTCGGGTGGCAGGCGCCGCATTGGCGGAAGGCGGCGGAGAAGGTGGTTCGGCGGCTGGGGGGCAGCGAGACGAAACAGGCATTGAGTGCATGAACGAAAATCCATCACCGGAGCAACTGCGCGATGCGAGCGCGCAGCCGGCCGATCAGGCGGCACTTAAGACGCGCGCTAAGTCCAAGTCGGCGAAGACCAAGCCAGCGAAGCGCACCTGCATCATGGTGCTGGGCATGCATCGCTCGGGCACAAGCGCGCTCACCCGGGTCCTCAATCTCTTGGGTGCGGCACTTCCCGAACAAGTCATTGCCGCGGACGAGAACAATCCCAACGGCTATTGGGAGCCGACTAGCCTCAATACTCTTAACGAGAAAATGCTCGCTGAAGCTGGCAGCAGTTGGGATGACTGGCGGCCCTACGATGTGACAAAACTGTCGGAGGAGCGCCGAGAGTTTTATCGAAGCGAAATCGCTCGCATCATTGGCCAAGAGTACGGCGCCGCACCTCTATTCGTCGTTAAAGAACCGCGTATTGCACGCTTCGCTGAAATGTACGCCGATATCCTGCAGTCTCTGGGAATCGATGTCCGCTATGTGCTCGTGTCTCGGAATCCATTGGCAGTTGCTGCATCGCTCGAAAGGCGTGGTGGCTCAAGTCAGGGATTTGGGACACTAGTGTGGCTGCGTCACGTGTTGGATGCCGAGCAAGCCAGCCGCGGCAAGCGCAGGGCCTTGGTTTCATATGAAGCCATCGTCAAGAACTGGCGCCCTTGTCTGCAGAGGATCGCAGACACGCTTTCGCTGGAGTGGCCGAGGCCCATTGAGGAGGCAGAATCGGATGTCAATGCCTTCATTTCATCCGCCAATCAGCATCATCGCGCGAGTCACGATGAACTTGATGCTAGTACGACGGTCGCAGGCTGGATAAAAGACAGTTATGCCGCTCTTCAAACGCTGGAGGGTGACCCATACAATCCGCAGTCATGCAGGACATTAGATCGTGTGAGACGCGCATTCGATGCGGTTTCCACGACGTTCGGTGATGCGGTCTATCCCGACCTTCATGCACTCAATGCCGCTCTGGCAGCTGCCGATAGCCGTATACAGAGTATCACTGCGGAAAGCGCGGCCGAGATTGAAGCTTCCAAGCGGGCGCTGGAAGAACAGTGGATCGAATTTCGGTCGCGCGAAAACAGGTTACAAGACCAACTGGAGCGGCAGAGAATTGAGTTTCAGTCGCGCGAAAATAAGTTGCAAGACCAACTGAAAAAAGCACGGGCCGCTGCAAGCGAGCAGCGAAAGAAGGAAAAGCGTCTGGTTGAGATGCTGGAGCACGAGCAAGCAGTGAGTGCTCAGGCGAAAGCTGAGCAATTGGCCGAAATGCGAGATGAGCTAGCCAGCATACGCCGCACGCTGGAAACAACGGTAGTCAATAACGGCGCACCCTCCGTTGTTCAAAATGAACGCCAGCAACTGGAAATAGCACTCGCCCGCAGCCAATCCGAGGTCGTGAGCTACACAAATGCGATCAAGGAAATGCGCAGTAGTACAAGTTGGCGTATTACCCGCCCTATTCGCGCAATAAAGTATCTACTGATTAATCCGGTTGGTTCCGCTCGCGTGCTATTCGGGTTCGGGAGACGGGCCGCGCGTCGCCTGCCGATTCCAGTCTACATGAAGCATTCTGTCAAAATGCGCCTTTTACGATACGACGTAGTGCGGAAGGCTGGGAGTTTGTCTCGAGAAGAGGCGGCCGGTAGCGTGGCGAGCAGCAGCGCAACTATTGGTGCCGCTCCGTTAGCTCTCGGCAGCAGCCCTAGTGTTGAGGCCGAATATATTCGTCAAGTTCTCGCAATCGCGAAGCGTCCTGCGGGCACGGACCTGGATTATGTGCCGCGCTCGGAAGAGGTCATCGACTTCGCGCGTTCGCCATTGAAGGTAATGGCTTTCTACCTGCCGCAATTCCACCCCATAGCCGAGAATGACGAATGGTGGGGGAAGGGATTCACCGAATGGACCAATGTCACCAAGGCAGTCCCTCAATATATTGGTCATTATCAACCACACATGCCCGGGGAATTGGGGTTCTATGACCTGCGGGTGGTCGATGTCATGCGGCAGCAGGCGGCCCTGGCCAAGTCCTATGGCGTAGCGGGATTCTGTTTCCACCACTATTGGTTCGGTGGCAAAAGGCTGCTTGAGAAGCCAGTCCGGCAATTCCTTGAGAACACAGATATCGACGTCGAGTTCTGCTTATGTTGGGCCAACGAAAACTGGACAAGGCGATGGGACGGTCAAGAGCAAGACGTGCTGATGGCGCAGCAGCACTCGCCAAGCGATGACGTCGCTTTTCTACACGACATCCTTCCCGCATTGCAGGACCGGCGGTACTTGCGGCATGAGGGTCGCGCAGTCCTCATTGTCTATCGCGCCAGCTTGCTTCCTGATTCGGCCGCAACGGCGGCCCGTTGGCGCGAACGTGCCAAAGCCGCAGGCGTCGGCGACCTCTATCTCGTCGCCGCGCAAACTTTTGGAATATTGGACCCACGCCCGCTCGGCTTTGACGCGGCCATTGAATTTCCACCCCACATGGGAATGGCATCGGGCCTGAACGGTCAGCTGAAAATCGTGAACCCGGATTTTCGTGGTCAGATCTACGACTATGAAGAGCTTGCGGCTTCCTACGGTCAAAAGAAGCGCCCGCCGTATCAGCTTATTAAGACCGTAAGCCCCAGTTGGGACAACGAGGCGCGCAAGCCGGGCAGCGGGCACAGTTTCTACGGCGCTAATCCCGCTTCGTATGCCAAGTGGCTCAGGACTGCATGCGACATCACGATAGACAACTTGGCGAACGATCTCACGCAGCCACGGGTGGTGTTTGTCAATGCGTGGAATGAGTGGGCGGAAGGTGCGCATTTGGAGCCCGATCGAAAATTCGGGTACGGCTATCTGCATGCCACAGCCAACGTGATCCGAGACTTCATTGCACCGGACCCCCGCTTAGTTGAACTGGTTGAACAGTCTCAGAAGGCGTTTCGGAAGCGATCGAAGTCGGCGATTGTTTTGCACTTGCACTATGACGATCTGTTTGAGGACATGCGCGAAAACCTCTCGAATGCTAGTGGCGCCGACGTTTTCGTCACGCTGCGGCGCGACGCTCCGGGCACCGCTGCTGAGCGCGTTCTCAGCGCTTTCCCTAATGCGCGTCTTTCGTTTTTCCGCAACCGCGGCCGCGATATGCAGTCGTTTCTCCAACTCTTGCCACTTCTTCTAAGCGAAGGCTACGAGTTGGCCTGCAAGGTCCATAGCAAGAAGTCGCCACATCGGCGTGATGGCAATGCCCTTAGGGGCAGCGCGTTGAGCAGCCTTTTGGGATCGCGAGAACACGTGAAGCAAATTGTCCGTCGTTTCGAAAAGGACCGTAAATTGGGGCTATTGGCGCCGGCCGGAACGCTTCTCGATTTGGGTGAACTGGATCGGAACATCCTCAATCGCAGTTGGTTGGACCGGCTGTTGCCCAGACTCGGAATGCACGCCCAAGTCGGTCGTTACGATACTGTCTTTCCTGCAGGTTCGATGTTCTGGTTCAGACCGAAGGCTCTCAAGCCGCTCGCAGATTTGCAGCTAGGTCCTGACGATTTTGAGGACGAGGTTGGGCAGATCGACGGAACGCTCGCGCATGCAATCGAGCGACTGACCGCTGCCGTGGCTTTGCACGAAGACTACTCAGTCGGCGAAACCGATTCTCGCTAAAGGAGAAAAGATGACTACCATCGAGGATTTTCGAAAATGCTCGGACAGTGAGTGGCTTGAGATGCTCGTTGCGAGTGTTCGGAGCCCGATGGTTTCGGGCCTTACTTTTCCATCCTTTCCATCGGTTGATTTGCAGTCGCAATTCGTCGGCTCTGCAAACGAGAATGCGCTTAGAGAGGCCCACAGTTTCTACACCTTGATGAAGCAAACCGCTCAGCAATATGGAAAGCCGATCGGGAGAGACAGCGCATTCCTAGATTTCGGCACGGGGTGGGGGCGATTCCTCCGATTTGCCTGGAAGGATGTCACTGAAGACCATCTTTATGGGGTCGATATCGATCCTGATGTTATCGCACTGGCCCAATCGAACGGCGTGCCAGGGAAACTATCAACTATCGAGCCTTTGGGCGCCTTGAATATGCCGGACGCAAGCGTCGACGCGATCCTCGCCTATTCCGTGTTCACCCACCTACCGGAGCGAGTGCATCTACATTGGATGGCGGAATTCAAGCGCGTTACGCGCTCTGGAGCGATTGTGGCACTCACGGTCGAACCGCGTCGCTTTTTGGAGTTTGTTGCTTCGCTGGAAGGTAAGGTTCCTGAGAGTGGCTGGCATGCGGGCCTGCAGAGGTTCTCCGCAGAAGCGAAAAACCGGTTGGCAGAATTCGATGTAGGTCAATTGGTGTACCTTCCCACCGGCGGCGGTGATCATCGCGGTGCGGAAATCTATGGCGATGCCATCTGTCCCATCCAATACCTGCAGGACAAGTGGGGGCCGGAGTTCGTGGTGCGCGTTCATATCGATGATCCGTCGCGTTTCTGGCAGGCAGCCGTAGTTCTGCAACGCCTTTAGGTTGCAACTGATGTTCGATCTAGTCCATGCGGAAGGTGCGCCACATAAGCGCCGCCCTATGCATGGATAGCAAGGTCTCTCGCACGTCCAGCGTTAACCATTCAGCGTAAAGCGCAAAAGCCGGGAAAATGAACGCAACCCTCGCCCTCTCGCTCATTCACCGCGAAATCGTGGGTCGCTACCGCGGTTCAGCTCTTGGACTGTTGTGGTCGCTCCTAAATCCACTTTTCATGCTGGCCGTTTATACCTTCGCTTTCGGGGTCGTTATGAAGTCGCGGTGGACGATCCCTGGGCAGCAAAGCGCAACCCATTCGACCGGCGAGTTTGCGGTTGTTCTATTTTGTGGGCTGATCGTCTTTCAGTTCTTCGCCGAAGTTGTTTCGCTTTCATCCGGGTTGATCATAAGCAATTCAAATTACGTTAAGAAAATTGTATTTCCAATAGAAATTTTACCCATAGTGTCTGCTGGCGCTGCATTGTTTCATGCGGCAGTCAGTCTTTTGGTTCTTTTGATATTTGCCTACGTAGTGTTTGGCAGCATCCCTTTAACTGTGGCATTGGCGCCAGTGACATTCGCACCAGTTGTAATTCTCGTGCTCGGCATTGCTTGGGTCCTGGCGTCCGTCGGCGTCTACTTTCGTGATATGGGCCAAATCGTTGCGCCTCTTGTGACCGCCACCTTGTTTCTGTCGCCAGTTTTTTTCCCAAGAACGGCGTTGCCGGATTGGTTGCAGCCGTGGCTTTCTCTCAATCCTCTGGCGGTTCCGGTGGAATGTCTTCGCTCCGTGGTGCTCTTCGGTATGGAGCCGGATTGGATGGCACTCGGTCTCTACTCGTTGGCGGCGGGCGCGATAGCTTTGATCGGTTATCAATTTTTCCAGAAAACCCGCAGGGGATTTGCCGATGTCCTCTGATATGTTCGAGACTGGCAGTCGCGCCTCAATTGCGGCCATTCGCGCGCGCAACGTATCAAAATACTATGTGATGTTCGAACGACCTGAGGACCGGTTCAAACAGATGGTTGTGCCGCGTCTTGAGCGTCTAATTGGTCGATCGCCACGCCGCTATTTTCGCGACTTTGCCGCCCTGTCAGGTGTCTCCTTCGAGATTGGCAGGGGCGAAACCGTCGGCATAATCGGCCGCAATGGTTCGGGAAAGTCGACCTTACTGCAGATCATCTGCGGCACACTGCAGCCGACCAGCGGCTCAGTCGAGGTCAACGGCCGCATTGCTGCGCTGCTGGAACTCGGCGCCGGCTTCAATCCAGAGTTCACCGGTCGCGAGAATGTCTTCCTCAACGCTGCGATCCTCGGCGTCCCGCGCAAGGAGATGGAGTGGCGTTTCGACGACATCGCACGTTTTGCAGATATCGGTCCTTTTATTGACCAGCCAGTGAAGGCCTATTCGTCGGGCATGTATGTGCGTCTCGCCTTCGCTGTCGCCATTAATGTTGACCCGGACATTTTAGTGGTGGACGAGGCCTTGGCTGTGGGCGACGAGGCATTCCAGCGCAAGTGCTTCGCCCGCATCGAAGATATCAAGGATAAAGGCGGTACGATACTTTTTGTCAGCCACAGCGCCCAAACAATTGTCCAACTGTGTACAAGGGCGATACTAATCGATTGCGGAGAGAAGATACTCGAAGGAAGGCCGAAGACAGTGGTGAGCCAGTACCAGCGGCTAGCGAATGCCAGCTCCGCAAGCGCTGCAGAAATCCGGGCGGCTATTGTAGCGCTGAATACTGACGTAGGAAGTAGGCCTGAGTCAGGGGACGTAAGCTTTCCTAAATTGGATGCTCGCGGAGGCTCTTTGGCCGAACTGGCCGCGCCGACCGTTGGAACCCATGTGGCGCCAGCTGAGGATGGGGCAGGTTCGCGAGGTGGAGATGGGCTTGCCGACTATTTTGATGTGAATCTTATCTCGAAATCCGCAGTGTGGCTTGAGGAGAGGGGAGCCAAGATCCGCGATGTTAGGATCACTACACTCAATGGACATGTGGCAAATATATTGCGTCTGGGGAAGAGATATTTATTTCAGTATACCGTAGATTTCAACGCTGATGCGACGAACGTAGGATTCGGAATGAATATAAGAGGCGTTGATGGTCTTAGTATAGCTGGAATTCAATCAGTTAAATCTCAATCGCAGCGTTTATCTCGTGTAAAAGACGGTGACACGGTCGATGTTTCAATAGAATTTTCTTGTTATACATTGCCTGGCCTTTATTTCTTCAGCTCTGGCGTTTCGGGGACGGTCGATGGGGAGCAGGTCGAGATGCATCGAGTTATCGACGCGTTGATGGCGCGTACTGCTCAGGAGGCTGATCTCATCGCTACCGGAAAAATTGATCTAAGTTCGAGTCTTCGTTTGACGCAGCGAAGAAATTCTCTTGCCCAGGTGTGATTGTGAGGATTACCAAAACTGGCGGCGCTGATTGATAACCAGCTGCCATATTGCGTCTCATTTAACAGCGGCGGAGTCAGACTTCTTAAGATGTTGAAGTTGGTGGTTCTGAGGTCAGCCTAGATCGGAAAGCCTTCCGACGGCAGCATTGATGAACGGAGCAGGCAAAAGCAAATCTGCTTCGATATTAAAATAAACGTTTCCAAGTTGGTGTGGCTCGGCTTGAGAGCGGAAGGAATAGGCATCTAGGATGCGGTGCAGATAGACGCGATCATCGCCGATTCTCCCGACGACCCCGGCATTCATGAAATAAACGCTGGGCAGGAACCGATTGCAGAAGAGAAAGATAACTTCCTGCTTCGTTCCAGCCTTGCCGAAGGAATAAGATTTGGGATCGATCTCATTTGTGGCACCTGCCAATTCTAAGCCGGTCGTTGTCTTGATGAGCATCCCGAAAGAAACTTCATAACAGTCTTCAGTGAATTCCACATCGTACCGGTAGCGGTATTGCCGGTTAAGACGAAGTGAGTTCACTCTCTGTCCGATGGCGTTTTCAATGCGAACATTGCTGATAATTGCGCCGCGTGGGGCATAGTCAACTTTTGACTGGGGAAGAATGCGGTCCTCCTGCCACTCATCGAGGTAGGCATTGTAGGAGTTATCGGCACTATCGAGGTTGGTTTTCTGGGTCATCCCGGTCCAATAGTCCTCGGCAATCCAAGACGCAACACATTAGGCTCAAGCGCAGCAAGTAGGAAAAAAACCTCTGGCTCTCCCGCCCGCGCCGCGCTAAGGCGATAACCGGGCGACAGGGTAGTGGATTTGCAATCTGAAGTGGCGGTGGACGATGTTTTGTCCGCAGCCGATCTGATAGTATCTCCGCGCTTGGAGTTCAGTACTGCCCAATGACCGCCTACGTAGAAGCCGTATCGGAACTCCGACCGAGGATGCGGCGCGCCATTATCATGG
The DNA here is from genome assembly GCA_000824805.1 of Mesorhizobium sp. SOD10. Taxonomy (GTDB): domain Bacteria; phylum Pseudomonadota; class Alphaproteobacteria; order Rhizobiales; family Rhizobiaceae; genus Mesorhizobium. Next base: position 922,690 of record CCNA01000034.1, on the reverse strand, counting down.
TCCAGGATCTCGTCATGGTCCTGGTCGCGGTGGCGCTTAGTCTTGTCCTGTCGCAGTCGCGGCTTTCTTTCGACGCGTTCTCCACCGGCGGGCTGGCCTGCTGGGCGCTCATCGTGCTCGTCGCCCATCTTTTGTTCCGCACTTCCGGCCTTTACAGCACCGTCTGGCGCTTTGCCTCCACGCCCGACTTCTTCAACATCCTGAAGGGCTGCGGCAGCCTAACGGTGATCCTCTATCTGGCCTCGCTCGCCTTCCGCTCCTTCTTCCAGCCGGTCGCGGGCCTCAACGAGCGCCAGTTCATCGTCTTCTTCCTGGTCTCCTTCACCATCATCTCGGCGCCCAGGCTCTATTATCGCTTCCTGCGCGACGGCGCGAGCTGGCGCATCCTGCGCCGCGCCGCCGGCGATGCCTCAACCAAGCAGGCGCTGTTCATCGGCCGGCTGAGCGAGGCGGACGTGATCGTGCGCTTCACCCGCACGGCTCAGCCTGCCGAATATGCCATCGCCGGCATCATGGCCACCGAGAGCGACGCGCCGCTCGGCACGCAGATCCAGGGCGTTCCAGTCGTGGCGGTCAGGCCCCGCCTGGTCGAGGTGCTGGAAGACTATGTCAAGGGCACGCAAAGCCTCGATCTCCTGATCTTCGGCCAGGGCGTCGAGCGCGAGATCGAGGACTATGCCGAGCTGGTGCGCGTCGCCCGCCACAGCGGCATCGCCGTCGTCCAGTTTGCCGGCCTGTCGGAACTGGGGCAGGGCGGCAAACTGGTTCTCGATGCCGTCGAGATGGAAACGATCATGCGCCGTTCGGCGGTCGCCACCGACACCATGCGCATCGGCGCCTTCGTCGGCGGCAAGCGCGTGATGGTCACCGGCGGCGCCGGCTCCATCGGCCGCGTGCTCGTCAAGCGCGCGCTGGAACTGGGCGCCGAGGCGGTGCTGGTGGCCGACAATTCCGAGTTCGGCATCTTCCAGCTCGACCAGCAGACCGACGACGCCGACCGCGACCGGCTGACCAGCCGCATCGTCGACGTCACCGACCGGCCTCACATGACGCGCCTCGTCAAGGAGTTCAAACCCGACATCATCTTTCATGCCGCGGCGCTGAAGCATGTGCCGCTGCTGGAGGAGAACTGGGAAGCGGCGATCGAGACGAATGTCTTCGGCACGCTTGCCTGCGCCGAGATCGCCGCCGAATGCGGGGTGCCGCAGTTTCTCCTGATTTCCAGCGACAAGGCCGTCGACCCGACATCGGTGCTGGGCGTCACCAAGCGGGCGGCCGAACAGATCGTCTCCTCGCTGCATGAGGCCCAGGCGGCGTCGCCGCCGCGTGCCGGCGCGGCGAACGGCCATGCCGGCGCCCCCGGCTCACCTCGTTCGGGCACGAAATTCATCGCCGTGCGCTTCGGCAATGTTTTCGGCTCCAACGGCTCGGTGGCGACCATCTTCCAGGCGCAGATCGAGGCCGGCGGGCCGGTCACCATCACCGACCGGCGCATGACCCGCTATTTCATGACCGTGGCCGAGGCCGTCGATCTCGTCATCATGTCGGCCGCCGATGCCGAGCAGCGCCAGGGCGCGGATGACTACGCCATCTACATGCTCGACATGGGCAAGCCCGTGCCGATCCTCGAAGTCGCCGAAACCATGATCCGCATGGCCGGCAAAAGCCCCTACACCGATATTCCGATCCGCTTTACCGGCATCAGGCCCGGCGAGAAGCTGCACGAGACGCTGCATGCCGAGAACGAGGAGGTGGTCAAGCTCGACATCGCCAAGATATTCGGCCTCAGGACAGGAGTCCTCGAATGGCCGAAGATCGAGGCGGCCCTGCCGGCGCTGGTGGCCGCCATGCACGATCGCGACAAGGCCGCCGCGCTCGCCATACTGGCCGGGCTCTACAGGGCGGAAGAAGACGTTGGCGGCCTGCGCGAAGAGGCGGCGCCGAAAGCGGCCGGACAGATCGGTTAAGCATGTCTCCCGAAAGTGGAAACCGGTTGCGGGGAAAAAGACATGCATGAAATCAAAACCTTAAAGAACGCGATGGGCTTTACACCTGTGCCGCGCGCCCGCAATTGGCTATTGGAACCTGTTCGAACATCCCGCTGGCAAGTGATTCCACAGCCGTGACCAGAAAAGATCAGCGCGTGGCCGTCCTCATGGGCACGAAGGATGGCGCGGCCTATATCGGCGAGCAACTGGAATCCTTGCTCGCGCAGTCCTGGCCGCGCGTCGATCTCTGGATCTCCGACGACGGCTCGACGGACGCCACAACCGCGATCGTCGAGTCGTGGCGGTCCCGGTGGAACAAGGGATCTCTTACGCTTTTGCAAGGCCCGCGAAGGGGTTTCGCCGCGAATTTCCGCTCGATGATCATCGATTCGCGCATCGATGCCGACTGCTATGCCTTTTGCGACCAGGACGATGTCTGGGAGCCGGATCGGCTGGAGAGCGCCATCCGCTGGATGGAGGGAGAGGACAAGGAAACGCCGCTCCTGTTCTGCTCGCGCACGGCGACCATTTCGCAGACCGGCGCCCCGGCCGGCCACTCGCCGCTTTTCCGTCGCCCGCCGTCCTTCCGCAATGCGCTGGTGCAAAGCATCGCCGGCGGCAACACCATGCTTTTCAACCGCGCGGCGCGCGACCTTCTGGCGAAAGCATCGGCCAGAACCGAGTTCGTCAGCCATGACTGGTGGGCCTATCTCATCGTCACCGCCGCCGGCGGCAAGGTCCGCTACGAGCCGCGGCCGCTGGTCCGGTACCGCCAGCACGCGGCAAACCTCGTCGGCGCCAATGTCTCGTGGAAAGCGAGGTTTTCAAGGCTGGGGCGCCTGTTCAAGGGCCAGTTCGCTACCTGGACGGACAGCAATCTGCGCGGCCTCGCCGTCAACCGCGACCTCATCGTGCGCGACGCCGCACTTTGCCTTCGCTTGTTCATCAGGGCGCGCAAAGGCAACATATTCAGGCGCTTCAGCCTGCTCGGGAAAAGCGGCGTCTACCGTCAGACATTCATGGGGACGCTCGGACTCTACGTCGCTTTCCTCTGGCGCCGGATCTGAGCCATGAAGGCGAAGCGCGCGCTCGATCTAGCCGTCGCTGTTCCGATGCTGGCGCTGGCGTCGCCGGTCCTGCTTGTCGCGATGCTGGCAATCCGGGCAACGTCGGCCGGCCCGGCCATCTTCTCGCAGATCCGCGTCGGCCGGGGAGGAGCCCTCTTTGCCTGCCGCAAATTGCGCACGATGTATCGCGCGACGCCTTCCTTGCCCACGCACGAGGCGCCGGCCGGTTCGGTCACCGCGGTCGGCAAGGTGCTGCGCGCCACCAAGATCGACGAATTGCCGCAGCTCTGGAACGTGCTCAAGGGCGAGATGAGCCTTGTGGGCCCTCGTCCATGCTTGCCGACGCAGACGGAACTGATCGAACGCCGCCAGGAACTGGGCGTGCTCGCAGCACTTCCAGGCATCACAGGGCTGGCGCAGATCAAGGGGATCGACATGTCCGATCCAAAACTGTGCGCCGAAACCGATGCGGCCTATATCAGGACCGCCTCGACCGGCCTGGACCTCAAGATATTGCTGGGTACGTTCTTCCGCGCCTAAGCAGGTTCCGCGAAAGTGTCTCGCGGTTTTGCGATCAGAACCTGCGAGAAACCAGGAATCCAAGCAGATGTTCGTGGGGTATCCCACGAACATCTGCTTGGAGCGTTCGACCGTTCACGGACGCGACGAACCGCTCCCCTGTCGTGCCAGTTCTTCAAGCCGGCCGAGCGTATCCGTTTCCCGCTCCCAGCCTTCCGAGGCCAGCAACGACGAATCGCAGACCTGCGTCGCCACCAGGGCCTGCCACGCGGCCTGTCTGCCGGTGAGCGTGGCCAGCAGCCGGAACGGCCAGGCCGGTATGGGCAGAAGCCGCGTGGGCCGACCCCATCCGCGCCGGAACGCCGCGATGATATCGGACATCGCAACCGGCGAAGCGTCGCCGAGCACATAGGCCGGGCGCGGCGGCGCGGGACGGGTCACAAGATGCGTCACGGCGCCGGCCACGGCGTCATGGGAAACGAGCGAACGAACCGCCGTCAGAGCGGCTGTCGGCAACGGCAGGCCGGTAGCCGCCAATCGCATCAGCCCGCGCAGATTTCCCTTCATGCCTTCGCCATAGACCGGCGGCAGCCGCAGCGCCGTCGCGCCGTCGCGTCCGGCTGTCGCAAAAGCCTCCAGCATTGCGATCTCGCCTTCGCGCTTGGAGCGCCCATAGGCACATTGCGGGGCAGGAGGCGTGGCTTCGTCGATGGTGCCGCTGAAGCCGGGCCCCGCCACGGCACGGATCGAGGAGAGATGGACGAAGCGCCCGTCGGTACGCGCGGCGGCTGCCTGGGCGAGCCGTCCGGTCAGTGTCGCATTGGCGGTCCGAAAGTCGGCCGCGCCGGCGCTGCGATCATTGTTGAGCGCCGCGCAGTGGACGACATGCGTCACGTCGCGCATCAGCGCCAGAAACGCTTCCCGCGGCGCATCGGCGCCGGGCAGCGCGACGGCATCATTCGTGTCTGCCAGCCGTTGCGGCAGGCGCGAAGCGATCCGTATGTCGAATCCGGCTTCGTGCAACCGGCCGACGACCCGGCGCCCGATGAAACCTGTCGCGCCGGTGACCAGGACCTTCATGGTTGCGGGCTGGTGTCCGGCGCCATCGCGGGCGCGTCTTTGCCGGTCGGCGCGACCGTCCGGCCGGACGCAAGGTAGGTCCCGGAAATAAGGAACACCATCAGCACCGCGTCGAGGATATCGTGGCCGACAAGGATGCCGGCCATTCCGCCGATGAGATAGGTGATGACCGCGACAAGAACCATCGTCGCGCCGAACCGCTCCACCGGATCGGCGCGGATGCGCAGCGTCCTTGCCGCGTTCCAGGCGGCGAAGATGAAGATCGACGCAAGGGCCAGCGCCCCCAGCAGGCCGGCCTCGACCATCGCGGTCAGGAAGCCGTTGTGAAAATGGCTGAAGCCTGCGCTTAGACCGAACCTGTCGTGAAGGCCCTGCTTCATCAGCGCGCGGCTGGCCGTGATGCCATGGCCGAAAATCGGCATCTCGCGAACCGCGGCAAAGCCGATTTCCCACATCGCCACGCGCAGGCCGAGCGCCGTCGAATGATCCCCATTGGCATTGAGCGCATCCCAGTCGCTGACCAGGAAGTCGGTTCGATCCAGCACGACGCGGGAGCCGATGACGGCGATCACAAGGGCGACCACGACGCCGATCGCCACGAAGCGCGCCATGCTGGCGCCGGTGAACCGGCGGCGGTTGATGAGAAGCACGACGATGCCGGCAATCGGCACGGCCACCCAGATCATGCGTGATCCCGAATAGACGATCGCCATGGCTCCGGCGATCGCCGCCAGGACGAGCAGCTTCCAGCGTTTCTCGATGCCCGACAGCGCGCCGGCGAGGCATGTCATGATGGCAAGGCAGGTAACGGTTGCGAAGACGATCGGGTTTCCGGCGCCGCCCTCGGCCCTCACGCCGAGCCAGTGATACTGGAACACGGCGATCGCCAGCGCGCCGAAGCAGGCCGCGGTGCTGGCCAGAATGGCGATGCGCGCGAGCGCATCTTTCTCCGTGATGCTCCAGGTCGAATAGGAAATCGGGAAAAGCAGGAAGGTGATCAGCGGCAGGAAAAATCGCAAATCGGCGGCCAGCGTGCCGTTGACGATCGAAGCGAGAATCATGGCCGCGCAATAGGCGTAGATCGCGGCGGTCAAGGCGAGCATCGGCCCGTCGATGTTGAAGCGCCTCCGTTTCACGGCGAGCAGCAGCACGGACCACACGCCGCCGGCATTGAAGGTGATGCTGACCAGCGATCCAAGCACCGGCGGCGAAAAAAAGCAGACGATAGAGAAATAGAAATTGATCTGTGCGGGCGTGAGGTGGCGCCGGAGCTTTGTAAACGGGTTCAAATGCTTTGCTTCGCAATTTCCAGGTTGCGCCCGGATCTCCATCGAGCCAGCCAAAGGCCGTCTCGCCGATCTCCGTTTGCCGCGCCTTGCCCGTCCCCGAGCCCGTATAGCGGCTGGCGCCGCCTTGCGATAGTGTGGTCGACAATGTTCCGACAGAAAACCCTCGATCCGGCGAAGATCGGAAGCGCGGAATTCCCCAACGGCACGGCCTTTCCTCGCTTCGGCATTTTGACAGCCCGGCAGGATTTTCCGATTTGCCGGCCATGCTTGGAAAATTCGTTCTATAATGGCCTCGCGTCGCGCCGGTCTTGCATTGTTATTGGCGGCGCCGATCTGTTAGAACGCCGCACGAAACAGTTTGTCCGAAGTGAAATTTGCGCCCGGGCGGCATGGAATTGCGCCTGCGATGCAAAATTTCCGATCGACGGCACGAGAGAACGCCCGACGCTCCATGAACATCGCGCTCACGCATCTGCAGCGGCTCGAGGCCGAATCCATCCACATCTTCCGCGAGGTCGCGGCGTCTTTCTCCAAGCCGGTGATGCTCTATTCGGTCGGCAAGGATTCTTCCGTGCTGATGCATCTGGCGATGAAGGCCTTCTATCCGGCCAAGCCGCCTTTCCCGTTCCTGCATGTCGACACCACCTGGAAATTCCGCGAGATGATCGCCTTTCGCGATCAGATGGCACAGAGGCTCGGCTTCGACCTTTTGGTTCATGTCAACGAGGATGGCGTGCGCGAGGGCATCAATCCCTTCGACCACGGCTCCAACACCCATACCCACGTGATGAAGACGGTGGCGCTGCGCCAGGCGCTCGACAAATACGGCTTCGACGCGGCTTTCGGCGGCGCCCGCCGCGACGAGGAGAAGTCGCGCGCCAAGGAGCGCATCTTTTCCTTCCGCAACGCCCAGCATGCCTGGGACCCGAAAAACCAGCGGCCGGAAATGTGGAAGATCTTCAACACCCGCATCGCGCCGGGCGAATCGATCCGCGTCTTTCCGCTGTCCAACTGGACTGAGCTCGACATCTGGCAGTACATCCTGCAGGAGAACATCCCGATCGTACCGCTGTATTTCGCCAAGGAGCGGCCGGTGGTGGAGCGCGACGGCATGCTCATCATGAAGGATGATGACCGCATGCAGTTGCGCCCGGGCGAGACGGTCGAGAATCGCCTCGTGCGCTTCCGCACGCTGGGCTGCTACCCGCTGACCGGCGCGATCGAGTCCGACGCCGACACGCTGGAAGCGATCGTCGGCGAGATGCTCACCGCCCGCACCTCCGAGCGCCAGGGCCGCCTCATCGACCGCGACGAGGCCGGCTCGATGGAAAAGAAGAAGCGCGAGGGTTATTTCTGATAATGCGCCACATCATGGCCAAGAGCCTCGCCCCGACCGATCAGATCCGCGACTACATGGCCGCGCAGGAAAAGAAGTCGCTGCTGCGCTTCCTCACCTGCGGCTCGGTCGACGACGGCAAGTCGACGCTGATCGGCCGGCTGCTCTCCGACACCAAGCAGATCTTCGAGGATCAGCTTGCAGCGCTCGAGAAGGATTCGCGCAAGCACGGCACCACCGGCGACGACATCGACTTCGCGCTGCTGGTCGACGGGCTGGAGGCGGAGCGCGAGCAGGGCATCACAATCGATGTCGCCTATCGTTTCTTCGCCACGCCCAAGCGCAAGTTCATCGTCGCCGATACGCCCGGCCATGAGCAGTATACGCGCAATATGGCGACGGGCGCCTCGACCGCCGATCTCGCCATCGTGCTGATCGATGCGCGCCAGGGCGTGCTGCGCCAGACCCGGCGTCATTCGATCATCGCCTCGCTGCTCGGCATCCGGCATATCGTGCTTGCGGTCAACAAGATCGACCTTGTCGGCTTCGATAAGGCTGTGTTCGACCGGATCGTCGCGGAGTATGACCAGTTCGCGCGGGAACTGGGCTTCGTGAGCGTCGTGCCGATCCCGATGTCGGCGCGTTTCGGCGACAACGTCACCAGCCGCTCCGAGCGCACGCCCTGGTATTCCGGGCCGTCGCTGATCGAGCACCTGGAAACCGTGTCGGTCGACGAGGCCGCCGTCGAGCTGCCGTTCCGCTTCCCGGTCCAATATGTGAACCGGCCGAACCTCGATTTTCGCGGCTTTGCCGGCACCATTGCCTCGGGCACCGTTTCGCAAGGCGACGAGGTCGTCGTCGCGAAGTCCGGCAAGGCGTCCCGGGTCAAGCGCATCGTCGCGCAGGGCGGGGACCTCGAGCAGGCGGTGGCCGGCCAGGCGATCACGCTGGTCCTCGAGGACGAAGTGGAGGTATCGCGCGGCAACCTGCTGGTGTCGCCATCCGCGCGACCGCAGGTCGCCGACCAGTTCGCCGCCAACATCGTCTGGTTCGACGAGCAGGCCCTGCTGCCCGGCCGTTCCTACATCCTGCGCACCGAAACCGATCAGGTCAGCGCCACAGTCACCGAGCTCAAATACCGGGTCAACGTCAACGACTTCGCGCATGAGGCGGCGAAGTCGCTCGACATCAACGAGGTCGGCGTCTGCAACCTCTCGACGCGAGCTCCGATCGCCTTCGATCCGTTCGCCGAGAACCGCAACACCGGCGCCTTCATTCTGATCGACCGCATCACCAACGCCACCGTCGGCGCCGGCATGATCCTGCATTCGCTGCGCCGTGCCGAAAACATCCACTGGCAGTCGCTCGATGTCGGCAAGCGCGGCCGCTCAGATTTGAAGAACCAGCGCCCGGCCGTGTTTTGGTTCACCGGACTCTCCGGCTCCGGCAAGTCGACCATCGCCAACCTCTTCGAGAAGAAGCTGTTCGCATCCGGGCGCCACACTTATATCCTCGACGGCGATAATGTCCGCCACGGCCTTAACCGCGATCTCGGCTTCACCGACGCCGACCGCGTGGAGAACATCCGCCGCGTCGCCGAGGTGGCCAAGCTGATGGCCGACGCCGGACTGATCGTCATCGTCTCCTTCATCTCGCCTTTCAGTGCCGAACGGCGCATGGCGCGCGAATTGATGGCCGAGGGCGAGTTCGTCGAGGTCTTCGTCGACACGCCATTCGAGGAATGCGCACGCCGCGACCCGAAGGGCCTTTACGCACGCGCCTTGAGCGGCGAGATCAAGAATTTCACGGGCGTCGATTCTCCTTATGAGGCGCCAGAGAACCCGGAAATCCATCTCAAGACCCTCGGCAGGAGCCCGCAGGAAATGGCGGAAGCCCTGGAACGCTGGCTGACCGAGCGCGACATCGCCGAGGAGCAGTATGACAATGGCGGCGGCATCTGACGACGAGGCGATGCTGAGGGTCTTCGAGCGCCTGGCGCTCGAGGCCGGCCGCGAGGTGATGCGCGTCTTCCACGAAGGCGGCGCCGTCGACAGCAAGGCGGATTCCTCGCCGGTCACGGAAGCCGACCGCGAAAGCGAGAAGATCATCCTGGCCGGCCTGCGAGCCGCCTATCCCGACATTCCCTGTGTGGCCGAGGAGGAGGTGGCGGCAGGTATCGCCACGCCCGACCTCGACGGCGCGTTTTTCCTGATCGATCCGCTCGACGGTACCAAGGAATTCGTCAACCGCCGCACCGATTTCACCGTCAACATCGCGCTCATCCGTCACGGCGTGCCGGAAATCGGCGTCGTGTTCGCGCCGTGCACCGGACGCTTCTTCAGTGGACGGCCGGGCAAGGCCGAGGCGCTGGAGGTCGATGCCGATTATCGCATCACCGAACGCCGGCCGATCAATGTGCGCGAAGGCGGCACGCCGCTCGCGGTCGTGGCCAGCCGCTCGCACAACACGCCGGAAACCGAGGAATTCATCCGTGATCTCGGCGCCGCCGAGATTGTCTCGATCGGCTCGTCGCTGAAATTCTGCCTGCTCGCAGCGGCGGAAGCCGACGTCTATCCGCGCTTCGGCCGTACCATGGAATGGGACACGGCGGCAGGCGACGCCGTGCTGCGCGCCGCGGGCGGCATGACCCGCACGCTGGACGGCCAGCCGCTCGTCTACGGCAAGTGCAACCAGGTCGGCGACAGCGATTTCGCCAACCCGCATTTTATTGCGAGGGGGAAACGATAGGACCGGCCTGAAACCTACCTCCGCCGAGATCCTCCCCTCTGTCCCGCCAACGTCTCGGCTTAAGCAGCCGCGACATGCGCCGAGTTCGATCCGATATAATTTCGGATCGTCTCGATGATGCGGTCCTGGTCGGCTTCGCTGAGATAGGCGTGCATCGGCAGGCAGAGGATCTGCTTCGGCAGTTCCTCCGAGACGGCAAGGCCGGTCGGCGTGCGCGGATAATGCTTGTAGGCCACCTGCTCGTGCAGCGGCTTCACGTAATAGATGACCGACGGGATGCCCTTTTCGCCGAGATGGGCCTTGAGCCCGTCGCGCTTCGGCGTCTCGATCGCATACTGCGCCCAGGCCGAGCGGCCGTGGCCGAGGTTGCGCGATGCCTTGACGATATCGCCGAGGCCCTTGGCATAGCGGTCGGCGACCGCTTGGCGCGCCACCATCTCTTCTTCGAGGATAGCGAGTTTCTCGATCAGGATCGCCGCCTGCAGCGTGTCGAGGCGCGAATTGATGCCGACGCGGACATTGTCATATTGCGTCTCGCCCTTGCCGTGGAAGGCGAAGGAACGGAGCTTGTCGGCCAGCGCGCCGTCATTGGTGAACATCGCGCCGCCATCGCCATAGCAGCCGAGGGGCTTCGCCGGATAAAAGCTGGTCGAGCCGACATGACCGAAGGCGCCGCACATCTTGGCGTCGGCGGAACCGCCGATCGACGTGGCAACGGCGGAACCGCCCATCGACTGCGCGGCGTCCTCGATTACCAGGAGGTTCTCGCGCTTGGCGATCGCCGTGATCGCCTCATAGTCCGCGGCAAGGCCGAACAGGTCGACCGGAATGATCGCCTTCGGCTTGAGGCGGCCTTCCTTCTTGATCATCTCGATCGCCGCCTCGAGGCTGGCGATGTCGATGTTGTAGGTATCGCGGTCGACATCGACGAAGACCGGCTCGGCCTTGGCCAGCGCCACCACTTCGGCGGTGGCCGCGAAGGTGAAGCTCGGCACGAACACCGCGTCCCCCGGACCGATGCCAGCGGTAAACAGCGGCAGGAGCAACGCATCGGTGCCGTTGGCGCAGGCGACCACATGCTTGACGCCGACATAGGCCGCGAGCTTGTTCTCGAATTCGGTGACCTGGGGGCCGAGGATGTAGCGGCCTTCTTCGACCACCTTGTCGATAGCGGCCTTCAGCCGGTCGCGGATTCGTTCGCGCTGCGCGCCAAGATCGATGAACTGCATGTCGCCTCAAAATGCCAATGAACCGGCCCGCTGGTATCAGACTTGGTCGGGACGAGAAAGCCGCCCCGGGGCAAGGCCAATTGCGCAAGTGTCGCAGCCTGTTACCACCTTTTGCCGGCGCATTGCTCGAAGAAGCCGGAAAACCGGGCTAAAACGAGCATTTTCAACGCCTTTTATCGCGCCGTCCCCCTTTTTGGAAACATAAAGTGATCGTCTGGGGAAGCCCTTCGGCCAATCCGGACAACCGCTCAGGCGATCTCGTGCCGCCAGGGCGGGTTGGCGCCGGCCCGCGACACCGTCACCGCAGCCGCCTTGGCGCCGAGTTCCAGCGCCTTGCGGATTGCGTCCTCGGAGAGGCTGCCGATCGCTGCCTTGGAGAGCACGCCCTGTTCATGCAGCGAGGCCAGAATGCCGGCATTGAAGGTGTCGCCGGCGCCGACCGTGTCGACGACCTTCACCTTCTGCGGCATGACCATGACCTTGTGCGCCTTGCTGTAGCCGACGGCGCCTTCGCTGCCATGGGTAACGACGATAAGTTTCGGCCCGCGATCCAGCCAATTGCGCACCACGTCCTCATGTGAGCCGGCCTCGTCGAACCAGTTGAGGTCCTCGTCCGAGAGTTTGACGATGTCGGCCATCGCCATCATCTCGCGGATACGCCTGAGATGCTTCGCCTTGTCCGGGATGAAATTCGGCCGGATGTTGGGATCGAGCATCATCACCCGGCTTTCGTGCTCGCGCCGCATGAACTCCTCATAGGCGGACCCGGCCGGCTCGGAGATCAGGCTGATCGCGCCGAACAGCATCGCCTCGATCTCGGCGCCGAGCTTCGGCAGGTCTTCGATGGTGAGCATGCGCCCGGCGGTGTTCTCGTCATAGAAGGTGTATGTCGCCTGGCCGTTGGTGAGCCTCACGAAGGCAAGCGTAGTTGGCCGCGGCGAGGTGTGCGCATAGCTGGAACTCACCTTGCTGGCGCCGAGCGCCTCGCGGAACTGCCCGCCGAACAGGTCGGAGGAGAGGCCGGAAAAGAAGCCGGCCGGAGCGCCGAGCCGGCCGAGCGCGATCGCCGAGTTGAACACCGCGCCGCCGACATAGGGCGCGAAGGCCGCTTCACCTTCCGTCGTGGTGCGCGGCAGCATGTCGATCAGGGCTTCGCCACAGCAAAGGATCATGTCGTCTTGGTCTCCGGCGGATGAATCACGCCCTTGCGGATGATGATGTTGGCAAAGAGCCTGGGTTCGCTGGTCGCCACGATCGCGTGCGCGGCCTTGACGCGTGCATAGAAGTCGGGCCCCGCCAGCGCAACCACCTTGCGGCCCGGCGCGCGCCTGGCGCAGACCGCTTCCATCTCGCGATGCACGGGGTCGGCCAGCGCCGGGTCTCCCTTCACCGAAGCGCGGAACAGTGCCTCCGGCACCGCCTCGTCCACCGGGAGCACACTGAGCACGGCGTCGAGCACCGGAATGACATGATGGCCATCCGCGCGGATCAGCCGTCGCGCCTGTTCCTCGGCCGGATAATTGCCGTCGACGATCGCGATTTCGTCGCCATGGCCCATTGCCCTAAGCGTCGCCAGGAACTGGGGCCCGAGCAGCGACGGGATACCGATCAACATGTCAGGCGCCCCCGGACGTGTTCGGTCCGATCAGGAAGCGCTCGGAAAGCGGCAGGCTGGCGCCGCCCATAGCGCGCGCGTGGATGCCGACCGTCCCCTCGCGAACGACAGGCAGCTTCAGCCCTTCGGCGTCGATGGTGGCGATCGCTTCCGTCACGGCATCGACCAGCCGGCGCCGCACATCGAGCGGCATCCAGCCGTCGATGACCGCCGCTTCGAAATCGATGACCGACGAGGCCGCGACAATGGCGTAGGCAAGCGCCCGCGAGGCGCTGGCAATCCACTCGTCGAGATCGGCGCCGATCTCGCCCCATTCCTGCGGCGAGGTCCAAAGATACGAGCCGTCGATGCCCTTTGCGGAGATCGCCCGTTCCAGCATCGCGATCGAAGCGACGTCGATGAGTTGCGTCGGCTTGCCGTCCGGGCCTGGCACCGGCATCGAGCCCAGCGCGCCGGCGTTGCCTTTGGGACCACTGTAGAGGCGGCCGTTGAGCACTATGCCGCCGCCGGCAAAGGCGCCGATGTAGAAATAGACGAAGTCGCGCGCTCCGCCCGCCCGCCCGAAGACGAGTTCCGCGCCGCAGGCCGACGTCGCGTCGTTCTGCAGGTAGACGGGGAACTCGCACTGCGCCTGGATGTCGGCACGGATGTCGCGATGGCGCCATTCGTCCATGATCTCGCGCGGCGCGCCCGCCGTGTCGGCCCAGTTCCACAGCTCGAACGGCATCGCGATGCCGAGTCCCGCAATGCGCTTGTCCTGAGCCGGCGTAAGCTCGCTTCGCATCGCCTTGATGCCGGCGGTGACGAACTCGACCGTCTCGCGCGGCGCGGGATAGCGGTAGGAATGCTGCAGCATGGCGCGCACATTGCCGAGGAAGTCGATCAGCACGAGCTCGGCCGAGCGTCGGCCGATCTTGAGGCCGATGAAGAAGGCGCCTTCCGGGTTGAGCGCCATCGGGATCGAAGGCTGGCCGATCTTGCCGCGCAGCGGCGCCTGGCGCACGAGCAGCTTGTCTTCCTCGAGCTCGCGCATGATGACCGACACCGTCTGGGCCGACAGCCCTGTCATGCGCGCAATATCGGATTTGGCCAGGCTGCCATGCTGGCGCACTAGAGACAGCACGAGCCGCTCATTGTGGTCGCGCATGCCGCTCTGGTTGGTGCCGCGATGCAGCCGGCTTTCCATAGCCTCGGGCGAACCGTGCCTCGCAATGCCGGTCTCCACCCTGTTCCTCCCGTCTGTTTCCCCGCGACGCTTTTCGTTCAGAATGAGTGAACAACGCAAGTGTGTCAATAATAAATAAGAGTGATTTAATTATTGACAGCGGTTGCGGACTAGTGTCTTTTGACATTGCGCCCATGCTGGGAGAACTTCGGTGGGCGCTCCGCAGGCGCCGGTTGGCCGGCGCCGAAGGTGGTTCACTGGGAGGAAATCATGCGTAAATGGACTATCTTGAAGGCGGCCGTTGCGGGCCTTGCCTTTTACGGCGCGATGGCCACGGCCTCGTATGCCGCCGACATCGTCGGCCTGATCACCAAGACCGAAGGCAATCCGTTCTTCGTCAAGATGCGCGAGGGCGCGCAGGCCAAGGCCAAGGAGCTCGGCCTCACTCTGCAGACCTTTGCCGGCAAGTTCGACGGTGACAATGACAGCCAGGTCGCGGCCATCGAGAACCTGATTTCGGCCGGCGCCAAGGGTTTCGCCATCGTGCCGAGCGATTCCAGTGCCATCGTGCCGACGATCAAGAAGGCGCGCGAAGCCGGTCTCCTGGTCATCGTGCTCGACACACCGCTCGACCCGATCGATGCCGCGGATGCCACTTTTGCAACGGACAATTTCAAGGCCGGCGAACTGATCGGTGAGTGGGCCAAGGGCACGCTGGGCGACAAGGCCTCGAGCGCCAAGATCGCCTTCCTCGATCTCGCCACCAACCAGCCGACCGTCGACTATCTGCGCGACCAGGGCTTCATGAAGGGCTTCGGCATCGACATCAAGGATCCGAAGAAATACGGCGACGAGGTCGACGCGCGCATCTGCGGCCACGAGATGACCGGCGGCGCCGAGGATGGCGGCCGCACCGCCATGGAGACGCTGCTGCAGAAGTGCCCGGACGTGAACGTCATGTACACGATCAACGAGCCGGCGGCGGCCGGCGGCTACCAGGCGCTCAAGGCGGCCGGCAAGGATGACGGCTCGGTGCTGGTGGTTTCGATCGACGGCGGTTGCCCGGGCGTCAAGAACGTCGCGGCCGGCGTCATCGGCGCGACCTCGCAGCAATACCCGCTGAAGATGGCCGCCATGGCCATGGAAGCGATCGAGAAATTCGCCAAGACCGGCGAGAAGCCGAAGCCGACCCCCGGCAAGGAATTCTTCGACACCGGCGCCACGCTGATCACCGACAAGCCCGTCAAGGGCGTCGAGTCGATCGACAGCAAGAAGGGCGCGGAACTTTGCTGGGGCTGATGCCTTCCTAAGACCCGCGATAAAGGACTAAACTCACCGAAAGGGCGGCTCCGGCCGCCCTTTCCCGAAACACGGGATCCTGGGAGGGGATAAATGAGTGACGACGCAACCGGCTCGGTCTCGGCCGAGCGCGGCCTTCAGGGCCACGACCAGTCCGTGGCGAGCTTCGACGAAGACCGCGGCTCGGCGCTGAAGAACATCCAGCGCTTCCTGCATGAATATCCTACGGCCATCCCGTTCATCGTCCTGGTCATCGGTATTCTGATCTTTTCGATCGTGGCGGGCGGACGCTTCTTTGCGCCGTTCAATCTTTCGCTGGTGCTGCAGCAGGTCACCATCATCGCCTTTCTGGGCATCGCCCAGACGCTGGTCATCCTCACCGCCGGCATCGATCTTTCGGTCGGAGCCATGATGGTGCTGTCGTCCATCGTCATGGGCCGGCTGACCGTCACCTATGGCGTGCCGGTCGAATTGAGCTTCGTGCTGGGCCTGCTGACCGGCCTTGTCTGCGGCCTGATCAATGGCGTCCTGGTGGCGGTTATCAAGCTGCCGCCCTTCATCGTCACGCTCGGCACCTGGAGTGTCTACGGCGCGATGGTCATCTACGTCTCGCATTCCGAGACCGTACGCGCCCAGGACATTGAGGCGGCAGGACCGCTGCTGCAATGGCTGGGCCACACGATCAGACTGGGGGGCGGCGCCGTGCTGACCTACGGCGCCATCGCCATGATCCTGACGGCGTTGATCATCTGGTATGTATTGAACCGCACCGCCTTCGGCCGCCATGTCTACGCGACCGGTGACGACGACGAAGCCGCCCGTCTCGCCGGCATCAACACGCGCGGCGTGTTCATTGCCGTCTATACGCTCGCCGGCTTCATCTGCGCCGTCGCTGCCTGGGCGCTCATCGGCCGCATCGGTGCGGCAAGCCCGCTCGGCAACCAGACCGCCAACCTCGATGCCATCACCGCCGTGGTGATCGGCGGCACCTCGCTGTTCGGCGGCCGCGGCTCGCTGGTCGGCACGCTGTTCGGCGCGCTGATCGTCGGTGTTTTCCGCAATGGTCTCGCGCTCGCCGGTGTCGATTCGCTCTGGCAGGAGTTCACCGTCGGCATCCTCATCATCCTCGCCGTCACCATCGACCAGTGGATCAGGAAGATTTCGGCATGAGCACGCAGCAGCCAATTCTTCAGGCCAAAGGCCTCAACAAGCGCTACGGCAGGGTGGTCGCGCTCGATAACGCCGATTTCGATC
This sequence comes from Mesorhizobium sp. SOD10, assembly GCA_000824805.1. GTDB lineage: Bacteria > Pseudomonadota > Alphaproteobacteria > Rhizobiales > Rhizobiaceae > Mesorhizobium. Next base: position 906,101 of record CCNA01000034.1, on the reverse strand, counting down.
TGATGCCCGGCGAGATCCTCGCCGTCATCGGTGATAACGGCGCCGGCAAGTCGACGCTGGTTAAGGCGCTATGCGGCGCGGTCATCCCGGACTCCGGCGCGATCGAGCTCAATGGCCAGCCGGTGCATTTCCGCTCGCCGATCGAGGCGCGCATGGCCGGTATCGAGACCGTCTACCAGAACCTGGCGCTGTCGCCGGCGCTGTCGATCGCCGACAACATGTTTCTCGGCCGCGAGCTGCGCAAACCCGGCTTCGCCGGGCAATGGCTGCGCCGGCTCGACCGCTCGGCCATGGCGCGCATCGCCCGCGAGAAACTGTCCGAGCTCGGGCTGATGACGATCCAGAACATCAACCAGTCGGTGGAGACGCTGTCGGGCGGCCAGCGCCAGGGTGTTGCTGTTGCCCGCGCGGCCGCCTTCGGCAGCCGCGTCGTCATCATGGACGAACCGACCGCGGCGCTAGGCGTCAAGGAAAGCCGCCGCGTGCTGGAGCTGATGCTCGACGTCAAGAAGCGCGGCCTGCCGATCGTTCTCATCTCGCACAACATGCCGCATGTCTTCGAGGTGGCCGACCGCATCCACATCCATCGCCTGGGCCGTCGCCTCGCCGTCATCGATCCGAAGCAATATACGATGTCCGACGCTGTCGCCTTCATGACCGGAGCCAAGGCTCCGCCGGAGGTTTTGGAGGTCTGATCGCGCCGTATCGTCGCGGTGGCCGGGCAGGGCGGTTGCTAAATCGATTGAACCTATGCTGCAACGCGGTAAGATAGGTGGGGAGGAACGGTTAAAGCCGCTATGTTCAGGTCAGTTGAATGAGAGGCGAAATGAAATCCGCCATGACGATCGAAGCCCCGGTCCTCGACAATCCCGATCCCAAGACCCTTGCCGAAGAGGTTTTGATGTCGCTCAAATACCGGGTCGGCAAGGACACCACCGTCGCGACGCCCTATGATTGGCTGACGGCCTCGATCAAGGTTGTGCGCGACCGCATCGTCGACAACTGGATGCAGGCGACCAAGGAAGCCTACGACCAGCAGGAAAAGCGCGTCTATTATCTTTCGCTCGAATTCCTGATCGGCCGCCTGATGCGCGATGCCTTCTCCAATCTTGGCCTGATGGAGAACATGCGCGAGGCGCTGTCCTCGCTCGGCGTCGATCTCGACCTGATCGCTGGCCTCGAACCGGACGCGGCACTCGGCAATGGCGGCCTCGGCCGTCTCGCCGCCTGCTTCATGGAAAGCATGGCGACCGTCGACATTCCCGCCCATGGCTACGGCATCCGCTACGCCAACGGCATGTTCCGCCAGGAAATCCAGGGCGGCTGGCAGGTCGAGTTGCCGGAAACCTGGCTCGACCACGGCAATCCCTGGGAATTCGAACGGCGCGAGCGCTCCTTCGAGGTCGGCTTCGGCGGCTCGGTGGAATCGATCACCTCGAAGGATGGCCGGCTGGAACGCCATGTCTGGAAGCCGACCGAGCATGTCCTTGCGGTCGCCTACGACACACCGGTGGCCGGCTGGCGCGCCAGACGCGTCAACACGCTGCGGCTCTGGTCCGGCATGCCGATCGACCCGATCCTGCTCGACAAGTTCAACGCCGGCGACCACATCGGCGCGCTGGCCGAAAGCAACAAGGCCGACGCGCTGTCGCGCGTGCTCTACCCGGCCGATTCCCACGTGGCCGGCCAGGAGCTGAGGCTGCGGCAGGAATATTTCTTCTCGACCGCCTCGCTGCAGGACATCGTCCAGCGGCATTTGAGCCAGTATGGCGACCTGAAATCGCTGCCCGACAAGGCGGCGATCCACCTCAACGACACCCATCCCGCAGTCGCCGTGCCGGAGCTGATGCGGCTTCTGATGGACGTCCACGGCATGGATTTCGATCGTGCCTGGGACATTACCAAGCGCACCTTCGCCTACACCAACCACACGCTGTTGCCCGAGGCTCTGGAAAGCTGGCCGGTGCCGCTCTTCGAGCGGCTTTTGCCGCGCCACATGCAGATCGTCTACGCCATCAATGCGCAGGTGCTGCTCGAGGCCCGCGCCACCAACCAGTTCTCGGGCGATCAGATCGCCCGCATTTCGCTGATCCAGGAAAATGGCGACCGCCGCGTGCGCATGGGCAATCTGGCCTTCGTCGGCTCGCATTCGATCAATGGCGTCTCGGCGCTCCACACCGAGCTGATGAAGGAAACGGTGTTCGCCGATCTCCACAAGCTCTATCCCGACCGCATCAACAACAAGACCAACGGCATCACGCCCAGACGCTGGCTGATCCAGTGCAATCCCGGCCTGACCTCGCTTGCCCGCGAGGCGATCGGCGACCGCTTCATGGACGACATCGAGAGGATCAAGGATCTCGATCCGCTCGCTGACGACGCGGCTTTCCGCGAGAAGTTCGCCGGCGTGAAGCGGCAGAACAAGGCGCGGCTCGCCAACCTCGTCGCCGACCGTCTGGGCATCAAGCTCGACCCGTCGGCGCTGTTCGATATCCAGGTCAAGCGCATCCACGAATACAAGCGCCAGCTGCTCAACATCCTGGAGGCGATCGCGCTTTACGACCAGATCCGCTCGCATCCCGAGCGGGACTGGATGCCGCGCGTGAAATTCTTCGGCGGCAAGGCTGCGCCCAGCTACCACAACGCCAAGCTGATTATCAAACTGGCCAATGATGTCGCCAAGGTCATCAACGGCGATCCGTCGGTGCGCGGCTTGCTGAAGGTCGTGTTCGTGCCGAACTACAATGTCAGCCTGGCCGAGGTGATGATGCCGGCCGCCGACCTTTCCGAGCAGATCTCGACCGCCGGCATGGAAGCGTCGGGCACCGGCAACATGAAATTCGCGCTGAACGGCGCGCTCACGATCGGCACGCTCGACGGCGCCAATGTCGAGATCAAGGAACATGTCGGCGGCGACAACATCTTCATCTTCGGCCTCACCACGGCCGAAGTCGCCGACCGGCGCAACAATGGTTACGATCCGCGCGGCGTGATCGAGGCCTCGTCCGAGCTGTCGCAGGCGGTGTCGGCCATTTCCTCCGGCGTCTTCTCGCCCGACGATCCCGGCCGCTATCGCGACCTGATGAATGGCCTCTACCAGAGCGACTGGTTCATGGTGGCGGCTGATTTCGATTCGTACGCCGCCTGCCAGCGCGAGGTCGATGCCGTCTGGCGCAACAGCCCCGACTGGTACGCGCGCGCCATCCGCAACGTCGCCCGCGTCGGCTGGTTCTCATCCGATCGCACCATCCGCCAATATGCGAAAGAAATCTGGAACGTACCCGTCTGATATGATTGCATGAGCCACAACCAATGTGGTCCAGGTGCATGTCGCCCAAAAGTGCGTAGCGGTTTTGGGGCCACGACATGCACCAAGCCAAAGAACAGCGCATGCCGCATCAAGGTATGCGCCAGAGCAAGGTGCCCGGGGAGGGCGACCGCTTGATGAGGAAGCCGCGCGCGACCGCTGCGACAAGCGGGCCGGACGGACTGGCGCCAGCCGGCGATGTCGCGGCGATTGTCGCCGGAACGCATGGCGATCCTTTCGCGGTTCTGGGCGTGCATGAAGCCGGCAAGGACTTCGTCGCCCGCTGCTTCGTGCCCAACGCCGAATTCGTCACCGCCTATACGCTGACCGGTAAGGAGGCCGGCGAGCTCTCCCGCCGCGACGATGCCGGCTTCTTCGAGGGCAAGGTCTCGATCCGCAAGCGCCAGCCGCTGCGCTATCACGCCAGGAATGCCGGCGGCGACTGGTGGCTGACCGATCCCTATTCCTTCGGCCCGGTGCTCGGCCCGATGGACGATTACTATATGGCCGAAGGCTCGCACTTGAGGCTCTTCGACAAGCTCGGCGCCCATATCATCGACCATGAGGGTGCCACCGGCGTGCATTTCGCCGTCTGGGCGCCCAATGCCCGGCGCGTCTCCGTAGTCGGCACCTTCAACGACTGGGACGGCCGCCGCCACACCATGCGCGACCGCAAGGACACCGGCATCTGGGAGCTGTTCATTCCCGATCTCGTCGCCGGCCAGCCCTACAAATTCGAGATCATCGCGCCCGACGGCGTGCGCCTGCCGCTCAAGGCCGACCCCTTCGCCTTCGAGTCGGAACTGCGCCCGGCGACCGCCTCGGTGACGGCGCCGCCGATGGCGCATCAATGGGGCGACGAGGCGCATCGCAATTATTGGCAGAAAGCCGATCCCCGGCGCGAGGCGATCTCGATCTACGAGGTCCATGCCGGCTCCTGGCAGCGCCGCGATGACGGCACGTTCCTCACTTGGGACGAGCTCGCCGCGCGCCTGATCCCCTACGTGGTCGACACCGGCTTCACCCATATCGAGTTCCTGCCGATCTCGGAGCACCCTTACGACCCGTCCTGGGGCTACCAGACCACCGGCCTCTATGCGCCGACGGCCCGTTTCGGCGACCCCGACGGCTTCGCCCGCTTCGTCGATGGCGCGCATCGCGCCGGCATCGGCGTCATCCTCGACTGGGTGCCGGCGCATTTCCCCGTCGACGAGCACGGGCTGGTGAAATTCGACGGCACCGCGCTCTACGAGCACGCTGATCCGCGCCAGGGTTTTCATCCCGACTGGAACACCGCCATCTACAATTTCGGCCGCCGCGAGGTGGTGTCGTTCCTCGTCAACAACGCGCTGTTCTGGGCCGAGAAATACCATGTCGACGGCCTGCGCGTCGATGCGGTCGCCTCGATGCTCTACCTCGATTATTCGCGCAAGGCGGGCGAATGGATCCCCAACGAGAAGGGCGGGCGCGAGAACCTGCAGGCGGTCAGCTTCCTGCAGAAGATGAACAAGGAGCTTTACGGCCACCACCCCGGCGTGATGACGATCGCCGAGGAATCGACCTCATGGCCGAAAGTGTCGCATCCCGTGCATGAAGGCGGCCTCGGCTTTGGCTTCAAGTGGAACATGGGCTTCATGCACGACACGCTGGAGTATCTCTCCAAGGAGCCGATCTACCGCAAGCACCACCACAACGACATCACCTTCGGCCTGGTCTACGCCTTCTCGGAAAATTTCGTGCTGCCGCTTTCCCATGACGAGGTCGTGCACGGCAAAGGCACGCTGCTGCACAAGATGGCCGGCGACGATTGGCAGAAGTTTGCCACGCTGCGCGCCTATTACGCCTTCATGTGGGGCTATCCCGGCAAGAAGCTTTTGTTCATGGGCCAGGAGTTCGCCCAGCGCCGCGAGTGGAGCGAGGAACGCGCGCTTGACTGGAACCTGCTCGAGTTCGCGCCGCATCGCGGCGTCTGGCAGACGGTGCGCGATCTGAACTACCTCTACCGCTCGCGCCCGGCGCTGCACGCGCGCGACTGCGAGCCGGAAGGCTTCTCCTGGCTGATCGTCGACGACCGCGACAATTCGGTCTTCGCCTGGCTGCGCAGCGCGCCGGACGGCAACCCGATCGCCGTCATCGCCAATTTCACGCCGGTGCCGCGCGAGAACTATCGCGTGCCGCTGCCGAAGGCTGGAGTGTGGCGCGAAATCATCAATACGGATGCCGCCGACTATGGCGGCTCCGGCATGGGCAATGGCGGCATGGTCGAATCGAGCGGGGAAGGGGGCGGCATATCGGCGACGATGCTTCTGCCGCCGCTGTCGACGATCATGCTGGAACTCGTCACGGACTGAAGCAGATGGTGTCTCATCCTGACCTTGCAACGGTCCGGGCAGCTTGTTTGGGAGGGTAACAGAATGGCAGAGATCAAAAGAACCCAGCCGCTGGCACGCGATGCCATGGCCTATGTGCTGGCCGGCGGCCGCGGCAGCCGCCTCAAGGAGCTGACCGACCGGCGTGCCAAGCCTGCCGTCTATTTCGGCGGCAAGACGCGCATCATCGACTTTGCCCTCTCCAATGCGCTGAACTCAGGCATCCGCCGCCTCGGCGTCGCCACCCAATACAAGGCGCATTCGCTGATCCGCCACCTGCAGCGCGGCTGGAACTTCCTGCGGCCCGAGCGAAACGAAAGCTTCGACATCCTGCCGGCATCGCAGCGCGTCTCGGAAACGCAATGGTATGAAGGCACTGCCGACGCCGTCTACCAGAACATCGACATCATCGAGGCCTATGGGCCCGAATACATGGTCATCCTCGCCGGCGACCACATCTACAAGATGGATTACGAGCTGATGCTGCGCCAGCATGTCGACGCCGGCGCCGACGTCACCGTCGGCTGCCTGGAGGTGCCGCGCATGGAGGCGACCGGCTTCGGCGTCATGCATGTCGATGCCAAGGACAACATCATCGCCTTCGTCGAAAAACCGGCCGATCCGCCGGGCATTCCGGATAAGCCGGAATTCGCGCTCGCCTCGATGGGCATCTACGTCTTCAAGACCAAGTTCCTGATGGAGCAATTGCGCCGCGACGCGGCCGAGCCCGGCTCCAGCCGCGACTTCGGCAAGGACATCATCCCCTACATCGTGCAGCACGGTAAGGCGATCGCCCACCGCTTCGCCAAGTCCTGCGTGCGTTCCTCGCATGAGGCCGAGCCCTACTGGCGCGACGTCGGGACCGTGGACGCCTATTGGGAAGCCAATATCGACCTGACCGACGTCACGCCCGAGCTTGACCTCTACGACCGCGACTGGCCGATCTGGACCTACGCCGAATTGAAGCCGCCGGCAAAGTTCGTGCATGACGAGGATGGCCGCCGTGGCGAGGCGATCTCCTCGCTGGTGTCCGGCGACTGCATCGTCTCCGGCGCTTCGCTGCGCCGCAGCCTGATCTTCACCGGCGCCCGCATCAATTCCTATTCCAAGCTCGAGGAAGTGGTGATGCTGCCCGACGTGACTGTCGGCCGCAACGCGCGCCTCAAACGCGTCGTCATCGACCATGGCGTGCAAATCCCCGAAGGGCTGGTGGTCGGCGAGGATCCGGCGCTCGACGCCAAGCGCTTTCGGGTGTCGGAAAAGGGCATCTGCCTGATCACTCAGGACATGATCAACAAGCTGTCGACCTGATAAGGCTGGTCGGCTGTCAGCCCGCTAGGGTTGAACCGCAAGTTGTCGACCCCGTAGGGTTGATCAGCAAAATGACGACTTGATCAACAGATTGTCACTTCGACCTGTCACGTTGAGATCGGAATGTGGAGCGCATGCAGGTTCTGTCGGTCACGCCCGAAATCTTTCCGCTGATCAAGACCGGCGGGCTTGCCGACGTGACCGGCGCCCTGCCGATCGCGCTGGCCGGGAAGAGCGTGGCTATGCGCACGCTGGTCCCCGGCTATCCTGTCGTGATGGCCGCCTTCGCCAAGAAGAAACCCGTCTACCAGTACCCGCTGCTGCAGGGCGGCAAGGCTTCGATCCATGCGGTCAAGATCGGCGATCTCGATCTCTTCGTGCTCGACGCGCCGCATCTCTTCGATCGCCAGGGCGGCCCTTACGGCACCGCTTCCGGCGCCGACTGGCCCGACAATTGGCGGCGCTTCGCGGCGCTCAGCCAGGCCGGCGGCGACATCGCGGGCGGCGCCATCTCCGGCTACCAGCCCGACATCGTGCACGCGCATGATTGGCAGTCGGCGATGACGCTCGCCTATATGCGCTACGGCAAGGCAGTCGGCGTGCCGTCGCTTATCACCGTGCACAACCTGGCCTTCCAGGGTCAGTTCGGTGCCGGCATCTTCGGCGAACTCGGCCTCCCGGGCGTGGCGATGCAGCTCGACGGTGTCGAATATTACGGCGGCGTCGGCTTTCTCAAGGCCGGTCTCCAGGCGGCCTGGGCCATCACCACGGTGAGCCCGACCTATGCGCAGGAGATACGCTCGCCGGAATTCGGCATGGGCCTCGACGGCCTGATCAACATGCGCGCCAGCGACCTCTACGGCATCGTCAACGGCATCGATGTCGATATCTGGAACCCTCAGACCGACAAGCATCTGGTCGCCAATTATTCGGCCGAAACGCTTACAGCGCGGGCCAAGAACCGCAAAGCGGTCGAAGAGCGGTTCGGTTTGGAGGTGGACGGCAGCCCGATCGTCTGCGTCGTCAGCCGGCTGACCTGGCAGAAGGGCATGGACATTCTGGCGGCGGTCGTCGACGGCATTGTTCAGCGGGGGGCGCGGCTGGCGATCCTTGGGTCGGGCGATGCCGGCCTCGAAGGTTCGCTCCTTGCCGCGGCCGCGCGGCACCGGGGTCGCGTCGGCGTCGTCATCGGTTATGACGAAAGCCTCTCCCACATCATGCAGGCCGGCTGCGACGCAATCGTCATCCCGTCGCGTTTCGAGCCTTGCGGGCTGACGCAGCTCTATGGCCTGCGCTATGGCTGCGTTCCGGTCGTCGCCCGCACTGGCGGCCTCGCCGACACCATCATCGACGCCAACGAGGCCGCACTTTCTGCGGGCGTCGCCACCGGTTTCCAGTTCGCGCCGAACAATGGCGGCGCGCTGCTGCATGCCATCCGGCGGTTGGTCGAGGCGCATGCGCGGCCGGCGGTCTGGGCCTCGGTCCAGCGCCAGGGTATGAAGGCCGATGTCTCCTGGGACAAAAGCGCCGAAAAATATGTCGAACTTTATCGCTTGCTGCTTTCGAAAAGGGCTGCCTGAGGCATGATCAAAACTGTCCCCACCAAACCCTATACCGACCAGAAGCCGGGCACCTCCGGCCTGCGCAAGAAGGTGCCGGTGTTCCAGCAGGAGCACTATGCCGAGAACTTCATCCAGTCGATCTTCGATGCGCTGGACGGTTTTCAGGGCAAGACGCTGGTGATCGGCGGCGACGGCCGCTTCTACAACCGCGAGGTCATCCAGAAGGCCATCGCCATTGCCGCCGGCAACGGCTTCGGCAAGGTGATGGTCGGGCAGGGCGGGATTCTCTCGACCCCCGCCGCCTCCAACATCATCCGCAAATACAAGACCTTCGGCGGCATCGTCCTGTCGGCCAGCCACAACCCTGGCGGCCCGCATGAGGATTTCGGCATCAAGTACAATGCCGGCAATGGCGGCCCGGCGCCGGAAAAGATCACCGACGCGATCTTCGCCAAGTCGAAGGAGATCAAGAGCTTCAAGATCGCCGATATCGGCGAGGTCGACATCGATAAAATCGGCACCGTCAAGGCCGGCGACATGACGGTCGAGATCTTCGACCCGGTCAAGGATTATGCCGAGCTGATGGAAAGCCTGTTCGACTTCGAGGCGCTGCGGAAGCTCTTCAAATCGGGCTTCCGCATGCGCTTCGACGCCATGCACGCGGTCACCGGCCCCTATGCCAAGGAAATATTGGAGCATCGGCTCGGCGCCCCGGACGGCACCTGCCGCAACTTCAAGCCGTTGCCGGATTTCGGCGGCCATCACCCGGATCCGAACCTTGTGCACGCAAAGCATCTCTATGACGAGATGATGGGGTCGGACGCGCCGGACTTCGGCGCGGCCTCGGATGGCGACGGCGACCGCAATCTGATCATCGGCAGGGGCATCTTCGTCACGCCGTCGGACTCGCTGGCGATGCTTGCCGCCAATGCCAAGCTCGCACCGGGCTACAAGGACGGCCTGAAGGGCATTGCCCGCTCCATGCCGACCAGCGGAGCGGCCGACCGCGTGGCGGAAAAGCTCGGCATCGGCATCTACGAGACGCCGACCGGCTGGAAGTTCTTCGGCAACCTGCTCGACGCCGGCATGGCGACCATTTGCGGCGAGGAAAGCGCCGGCACCGGCTCCAACCATGTGCGCGAGAAGGATGGGCTATGGGCGGTGCTTCTTTGGCTCAACATCCTCGCCGCGCGCGGCGAAAGCTGCAAGGACATCGTCACCCAGCATTGGGAGACCTACGGCCGCAACTACTATTCGCGCCACGACTATGAGGAGGTCGAGAGCGATCGCGCCAATGCGCTGGTGGATGAGCTGCGCGCCAAGCTCGCCTCGCTGCCCGGCACGACCGTGCGTGGCCTGAAAATCGCCAAGGCCGATGATTTCGCCTATCACGATCCGGTCGACGGTTCGGTAAGCGAGCATCAGGGCATCCGGATCCTGTTCGAGGGCGGCTCGCGCGTGGTGCTGCGCCTCTCCGGCACCGGCACGTCCGGCGCGACGCTGCGCGTCTATATCGAGCGCTACGAGCCGGACAAGGCAAGGCACGACCTCGACACCCAGGAAGCGCTCGCCGACCTCATCGCCGCCGCCGATGACATTGCCGGCATCAAGAGCCACACCGGCCGCAACAAGCCGAGCGTGATTACTTGAGGGGGGTGCGCGGCTCCCCCTTCTCCCCTTGTGGGAGAAGGTGTCGCCGAAGGCGACGGATGAGGGGTGCTCCAGCTTGGCGCAAGCCGGCGTCCAGAACGCCAGCGCCTCATTTCTTCCAACCCCCCTCATCCGTCTCGGCGCTGCGCGCCGATCCACCTTCTCCCACAAGGCGAGAAGGGGAGTCGCGCGCATGACCCTCGGCGCCACCACCGCCCCTGAAGGCATCCGCTTTGCCGTCTGGTCGTCATCGGCCCAGCGTCTCTGGGTCTCTCTTTTCGACGGCACGGGTGCACGCGAGATCGACCGGCTGGAACTCAACCCGGAAGGCGAGGGTGTGCATGCGCGCCTTGTCCCCGGCCTTGGCGACGGCACGCATTACGGCTTTCGTGCCGACGGCGACTATGCGCCGGAGCATGGCCTCTGGTTCGACCCGAACAAGCTTCTCACTGACCCCTATGCCGTCGAGGTCGATCGCCCATACCAATATCATTGGCGTCTTGCCGCCAAACGCAACGAAGGCGCCGACACGTCCCCGCTGATGCCGAAGGCGATTGCGCGTTCCCTGCCAAAGCCGGTGCCACCCCAGCCGCCGCTGTTCCGGCCCGGCGGGCTGTTCTACGAGCTCAACGTCCGCTCCTTCACCAGGCTGCATCCGGACGTTCCGGAAGCGCAGCGAGGCACCATCGCGGCGCTCGCCCATCCGGCCATCGTCGAGCACCTGAAGCGTCTCGGCGTCTCCGCCGTCGAGTTGATGCCAGTCACCGCGTCGATCGACGAGCGGCATTTGCCACCGCTGGGGTTAAGCAACGCCTGGGGCTACAATCCCGTCACCTTCATGGCGCTCGATCCGCGCCTCGCGCCCGGCGGCCTCAAGGAATTGCGCGATACCGTCGCAGCGCTGCGCAAGGCCGGCATCGGCACCATCCTCGACCTCGTCTTCAACCACACCGGCGAGAGCGACCGGCTCGGGCCGACGCTGTCGCTGCGCGGGCTCGACGCGTTGGCTTACTATCGCCATCAGCCCGACGGCAGGCTGGTCAACGACACCGGCACCGGCAACACCGTCGCCTGCGACCATCCAGTGGTGCGCGAGATGGTGCTCGACACGCTCCGCCACTTCGTCCGCTGCGCCGGCGTCGACGGCTTCCGCTTCGATCTGGCGCCGGCGCTTGGACGCGTCGACGGCGCCTTCGATCCGGAAGCGCCGTTGCTTCAGGCCATCGGCGGCGATCCCCTGCTCGCCGACCGCGTGCTGATCGCCGAGCCCTGGGACATCGGTCCGAACGGCTACCAGCTCGGCAATTTCCGCCCGCCATATCTGGAATGGAACGACCGCTACCGCGACGATGTCAGGCGCTTCTGGCGCGGCGATGCCGGCGCGGTCGGCGACTTGGCGACCCGGCTTGCCGGCTCCTCCGACGTCTTCGGCAGGGACGGCCGGCAGACGAGCCGCACGGTCAACTTCATCGCCGCGCATGACGGCATGACCTTGGCCGATATCGTCGCCTATGAGCGCAAGCACAACGATGCCAATGGCGAGCACAACCGCGACGGCCACAACGACAATCTGTCCTGGAATAACGGCGCCGAGGGCGAGGCGGACGACGAGGCGATCGGCATGACTCGTTTCAATGACCGGCGCGCGCTGCTGGCGACGCTCTTTGCCTCGCGCGGCACCATCATGCTGACCGCCGGCGACGAGTTCGGCCGCACGCAAAAAGGCAACAACAACGCCTATGCGCAGGACAACGCCATCACCTGGCTGGACTGGGCCGGCCGAGATGAGGCGCTCGAGCAATATGCCTCGTCACTGGCCACGTTGCGCCGCGCCTTCCCGGCGCTGGCGGATCCACATTTCCTGACCGGCGAGCCGGCCGGCGGATCGGAAAAAATCCCCGACGTGGCCTGGCTGGCCGAGACCGGCGCGCCGCTCGCCGAGGCCGACTGGAACGATCCCGCACGACATCGCCTCGTCATGCTGCTTGGCGACAACGAGGGCGGCCGCCTCGCCGTGATGGTCAACGGCGATCGCCGGCAATGCGTCTTCACCTTGCCCGTGCGGGAAGGCTTCGAGTGGCTCTCGGCGATCGAGACGCAGGCGGTCGACCTCACGCGGCCGCTGCCCGGCCGCAGCGTGAATTTCATGATCGAAAGACGTGCCGCTAAAGTGCGCGCCAAGAGAGGTCCTTGATGGCTGACGGCAGTTCCGGGCAAGGAAACGAATGGTGGCGCGGCTGCGTCATCTACCAGGTCTATCCACGCTCCTTCCAAGACACGACCGGAGACGGCGGCGGCGACTTGAAGGGCATCACCGCGCGGCTCGCCCATATCGCCTCGCTCGGCGTCGACGCCGTCTGGCTCTCGCCCTTCTTCAAGTCGCCGATGGCCGACATGGGCTATGACGTGTCGGACTACCGCGACGTCGATCCGATGTTCGGGACGCTGGCGGATTTCGACGCGCTGGTCGCCGAGGCGCATCGGCTCGGCCTGAAGCTCATCATCGACCAGGTGATCTCGCATTCCTCCGACAAGCATGAATGGTTCGTCGAAAGCCGCGCCAGCCGCGACAATGCCAAAGCCGACTGGTATGTCTGGGCCGACGCCAAGCCGGACGGCAGCGCGCCAAACAATTGGCAATCGCTGTTCGGCGGTCCCGCCTGGGAGTGGGACGCCACCCGCCGGCAGTACTACATGCACAACTTCCTGGCCGCGCAGCCGGATTTGAACTTCCACAATCCTGAGGTCCAGGACGCGCTGCTCGACACTGTGCGCTTCTGGCTGGAGCGCGGCGTCGACGGCTTCCGGCTGGACACCGTCAACTACTATGTCCACGACCGCTGGCTGCGCGACAACCCGCCCTTGGCGTCGAGCGTCGCCGGCACCAACGGTTCGGCCAGCACTTATGGTTTCCAGGAGCATCTCTTCGACAAGACGCGTCCCGAGAATCTCGATTTCCTGAAACGCTTCCGCGCGCTGCTCGACGAATATCCGGACCGCGCCGCGGTCGGCGAGGTGGGCGACGAGGAGCGTTCGTTGCAGACGCTCGCCGCCTATGTCTCAGGCAGCGACAAATTGCAGATGTGCTACACGTTCGACCTGCTCAGCCCGCAATTTTCCGCTGCCCATGTGCGCGGCTGCGTGGAGGCGTTCGAGACGACCGCCCCGGATGGCTGGGTCTGCTGGGCCTTCTCCAATCACGATGTCGTGCGCCATGTCAGCCGCTGGACCCGGCTCGGCGAGAGCCCGGATGCGGTGGCGAAGTTCTCGATCGCGCTGCTGTCATGTCTGCGCGGGTCGATCTGCCTCTATCAGGGCGAGGAACTGGGGCTGGAGGAAGCGGAGCTGGCCTTCGAGGATCTGCGCGATCCCGTCGGCATCCGCTTCTGGCCGGGCGTGAAGGGTAGGGACGGCTGCCGCACACCGATGGTCTGGGAAGCGGAGGCCGAAAATGCCGGTTTCTCGACGGCCAAGCCCTGGCTGCCGGTGCCGCCGGCGCATCGCGCCCGGGCGGTCGACGTCCAGAATGGCGAGGAGCGTTCGGTGCTTGCCGCCTATCGGTCGATCCTTGCCCTGCGCAAGAGCCATCCGGCATTGATCCAAGGCTCGCTCCGCTTTCTCGAGGCCGAAGGCGATGTGCTCGCTTTCCTGCGCGAGCGCGACGGCGAAAGGCTGCTTTGCGTCTTCAACTTCTCAACCGAGGCAACGGGCTGGGCGCTGCCCACGGAGATCGGCGAGGCCGAAATAACGGCATTCGACGTCGACGCCGCCGGCGTTCTTACCGGTGTTGTCGAGGAGAGCGCCGTGGCGCTGCCGCCTCTGGGCAGTTTCGTCGGCAGGATTGGCTGACGGCTGATCTACTGGACGAGCACCGCGCGCCCGCAGGTCGCGCCGGTCACGCGCACATCGGCCTCGCCGACATGGACGCCCAGAGCTCCAAGCACGTTGTAGAGGAGGTCGTCGACCGGCGCGGTCACGCCGTTGAGCAGCGTCGTCACCGCCGGCTTAACCGTGCCGAGCAGGGCGGTCACGTCGAGGCCGAGCCCCAGCGCATTGACCGAAAGCGACAGGTTTTTGACCAGCGATGTCGTGAGCGACTGCGTCAGGTTCTTTGTCGACACCGTCTTGATCGCCTTGTTGGCGATGTCGGTGGCGTTGTAGGTCAGGGTGGTCGGCGTCATGTTGGTGACCGAGAAGGCAGACGAGCCTGTCACCTGCAGCAGCGGGACGAGCAATAGCCTTAGGTCTGCGATGTCGGCTTTGGAGAAGGACTGCGGTTGGGTGAAGTCGGCAAAGCCGCTGGCATTGCTGTTTGCGAGATGCGCGGCGACGACGCCGGGCTGCGCGGCGATCGAAACCTTGATGCTGGAGGGTCCGGTCGGGCAGCTGATGTCGGTCAGCTTGGCTTCGGCATAAGCCACCTCGACATTGAGCGGCAGATGGACGGCGAGAAGGCTGGTGCCGCCGCCGAGATTGGAATTGCCGACGGTGACGCTGGCATTGAGCTTGATGCGCGTCTGAGCGGTGCGTACCACCGTGCCCGATTCTCCCACAGCCAGCCAGGGTGAACACTGCAAGGGCTCACCTATGGCGACGGCAAGGGTGGCGGATGTCAGCCCCGGAATGGTGGCACCGAGATTGACCTGGACCTCGTTGTTGCCGTTCGCCAGTGCCGCCGCCGCCGTCAACATGCTCATGGCACTGGCGCCGACAGAAAGCCCGGCCGGCTTCTGTCCGAGGCCGAGGCTACCCACCGAGCCGAGACTGACGAGATTGCAGAGCGGAACCTTGACGTTGTTGGTGGCGCTGGAAGCCATGGACTCCAACGCAATTTTGGCCGTGCGGTCCAGCCCCGGCACGTTGGCCATGGCGGTGGCGATCTGGCCGATCGTTGCCTTGGAGGCGAGCACGTCGGAATAGCTCACACCGGTCAGATGCAATTGCGTCGCCAGCGCATCGGTGAACGAAAGAACGTCGACATCGGCCGACACCAGTGAATTGTAATCCATCACGCTGAGCGAGATGTTGCCGCCGAGAAGGCCGCCGAGAAGCGCATTGAGAATGCCGCCATTGAGGCTGGCAAGCCGCGAGCCGATCGAAAAAGCCGCTTGCGGCTGCGCGCTGGCGATTGCCGTCGTGCCGAGGGTGGGCGGCGCCATGATCGAGCCGGCGAAATAGAGCGTGCCTTGCTTTTTCAGCGATACCTGGACGGCATTGTAAGGCAGCTTGCCCGCCTCGAACCGGCTGCCGGCGGCAATGGCGCTGACGCCCGTGTAGCGCCCCGGCACGATCTGGACGACCGCCTTGGTGGCGGTCGGCGCCACGGTGGTGCCTTGTTGCTGCACGGCGACCGAGGTGATGCCATTGTCGGCAAGCGTCGTCAGCACAGCCTGCTGGGCATTGGTGATATTCGAGGCGGCGGTGATGGCGGCAAGGTCGACGATCGACTGCGCGGCCCGGCGCTCGTTGTAAAGCGAACCTTCGTCGATCGCGAAGGCGGTCAGCGCCAGCGCCACCGGCGTGCACAGCGCCGTCATGACGGCGAAATTCGCGCTACGGTCGGCGAGCAGCTTCCGCGTCTCCGCCATCAATCCCCCCTTTATGGGCATCAGATGCCTCCGACGCGGATCGTCGACTGGCGCTGGATCGTCGTGCCCGGCAGCGGCAGCGTTTTGAACAGGTTCCAGATCGGCAGGTTGCGCGCATCATAGGTGACCGACACGACGAACTGGCTGCCATCGGCGATACTGTCCTGTGCGTTGACGGTCAGCTTGTTGGGATCGACGAAGGGATAGCCCGAGACATCGTGCGTGATGAAATCGGTGACCAGTGCCTGCCGCTCGGTCTGATTCAGGCCGGCAATCGCCGTGCGCGCCGCATCGGCCGCGATCTGCTGCACGGAGTGGCTGGCGCCGAAATAGATCCCGTATGCAACCATGCCGAGCAGAAGCAGGATGAAGATCGGCGCAAGCATGGCGAATTCGATTGCCGACGTGCCCGTGGCATCTGCCCGGAAACGACGCCACGAAACGGGGATTTTTTGGTTCTTCAGCATGGCGCGGAGAATGCCAAAACCTGCCTGCAAAAACAGAAAACACGTCGAGCAACCGGCAGGTGTGCCAAGTTGAAGGCAAGCTCAAAGCTTTACGTGTCGCTGTTTTAGCGTGATGACGCTCACTCTGCGTCAAGCAGGCAATGGTTGAAATAAGATTTCGCTCTGTCTAGTCTCCTGCCACCAGCCGCCGGAAGGGACCGGCGGCACGCCTGAAACGGAGCCGTTTCAACGGTTCCGAGGTGTCAAAACTTAAAAGGCGCGGCTGAGGGGCTGCGCCGACAGGGAGAGACTTCATGCTGAAAAACATGCTGAAGGCGACGGTGTTCGCCACCACCATGGCCTTGGCCGCTGGCACCTTCTACGCGCCGGCCTTCGCCGAGACCGTCTACAACCGCGGCGCCGCCGCCGAGGCGGAGACGGTCGATCCGCACAAGACGTCGACGGTCTACGAAGCCGACATTATACGCGACCTGTTCCAAGGCCTGGTCATGCATGACCAGAAGACGAATCTCATTCCGGGCGCCGCCGAAAGCTGGACGGTATCGGATGACGGCACCGTCTACACTTTCAAGCTGCGCAAGGATGGCTTCTGGTCGGACGGCACCCCGGTGACGGCGGACGACTTTGTCTATTCGTTCCATCGGCTGGAAGATCCGGCCACCGCTGCAGAATACGCCTCGATGCTCTATCCGGTGAAGGGCGCCGAGGACTTCAACACCAAGAAAGGCAAGGCCGAGGATATGGGCGTGAAGGCGATCGACGCCAACACGCTTGAAGTCACGCTGAAGGCTCCGACGCCCTACTTCCTGGAGATGCTGACCCACCAGGCGACCTATCCGGTCAACAAGGCTTCCATTGACAAGCTCGGCGCCGACTGGATCAAGCCGGGCAAGCTGGTCTCCAACGGCGCCTATACGCTGGCGGAGTGGGTCCCCAACGATCACATGAAATTGGTCAAGAACCCGAAGTTCTGGGACGCCGCGAGCGTCAAGCTCGACGTGGTCAACTACATCCCGACCGAGGATCGCTCGTCGGCGATGAAGCGCTTCGAGGCAGGCGAACTCGACAGCTATGGCGACCTGCCGACTGAACAACTCGCCGATCTCAAAACCAAATTCGGCGACCAGATCCGTGTCGGGCCATATCTCGGCACCTATTATTATGCGATCAAGACCGACAAGGCGCCTTGGGACAATGTCGAGTTGCGCAACGCCATCTCGATGGCGATCGATCGCGACTTCCTCGCCGAGAAAGTCTGGCAGAACTCCATGCTGCCTGGATATTCGATGGTGCCTCCGGGCATCGAAGGCTACACGCCGGCGCTGGCCAAATACGCCGACATGCCGCAGATCGACCGCGAGGATGCGGCCAAGAAGATCCTGGAAAAGCTAGGCTATACGCCCGAGCATCCGTTGAAGATGGAGATCCGCTACAACACCTCGGAGAACCACAAGAACACGGCGGTCGCCATCCAGGAACAGCTGAAGCCGCTCGGCATCGAGGTGACGCTGCTCAACACCGACACCAAGACCCACTATGGCTTCCTCGAGCAGAAGGGCAATTACGACGTCGCCCGCGCCGCGTGGATTGCCGACTACAAGGATCCGGAGACCTTCCTCGGCATCTCGCGCAAGGCGAGCGGCAACAACTACTCGAACTATAACAGCCCGGCCTATGAGGCAGCCATGGACAAGGCCGCCGCCGCCGGCGGTAAGCCCGAGGAGCGCATGAAGGACTTGGCTGCAGCCGAGCGCATCCTCGTCGATGACGTCGGCGAGATCCCGCTTCTCTATTACAGCTACCACGACATCGTTTCCTCCAAGCTGCATGGCTTCGAGGACAATGTGATGGACATTCATCCGTCCCGCTTCATCTCCAAGGACTGACACGAAACCTTGGCCGTGCCGCCGCTCTCTTCTTGGGAGCGGCGGTCGCGGTCTGTCGTCGCGCCGGGCCGAAAGTCGATTGGATTTCGGCAATCCCGGTGCGAAGATCAGAGATGCCAGCGCGCCACGGTCTCGTCTGGAGAGCTGTCGCCCTGGCTGAAGCGGGGCGCCGATGCTGCGTTATGTCTTCCGGCGGCTGTTGACCGCCATCCCGACACTGTTCGTTATCGTGACGGTGGCGTTCTTCCTGATCCGTGTCGCCCCGGGCGGTCCGTTCAACCAGGAGCGGGGCCTGAGCCCCGAGATCAGGGCCAACCTTGAAGCCCAGTTCGGTCTCAACGATCCGCTCTGGCTGCAATATGTCCACTATCTCGGCAACCTTTTGCGCGGCAGTTTCGGCCCGAGCTACAACTTGCCGGATTTCACCGTCACCGAACTCTTCGCCAAGGGCCTGCCGATCTCGGTGCAGATCGGCACCTCGGCGCTGGTGCTGGCGCTGCTGCTGGGCTCGATCCTCGGCACGATCGCGGCGCTCAACCAGAATAAAATAGCCGACTATTCGGTGATCGCCTTGGCCACCGCCGGCAGCACCATCCCGACCTTCGTCACCGCCCCGGTGATCCAGCTCGTCTTCGGGCTTTCCTGGAAGCTGTTGCCGATCGGCGGCTGGGGTGACGGCGCCTTGATCAACAAGGTCGGGCCGGTGCTGACGCTCGCTCTGCCGCAGATCGCCATCGTCGCCCGCCTGATGCGCGGCTCGATGATCGAGAGCCTGCGCTCGCACCATATCCGCACCGCCCGCGCGCTCGGCCTCTCCGACTGGTCGGTCGTGGTCAAGCACGCGCTGCGCGGCGCCGTGCTGCCGATCGTCTCCTTCACGGGGCCGGCGGCCGCCGCGCTCCTGACCGGCTCGATCATCGTCGAGACGATCTTTTCCATTCCTGGCGTCGGCCGCTACTTCGTCGATGCAGCGCTTAACCGCGACTACACGCTGGTCATGGGAACGGTGGTGGTGATCGCGCTCTTCACCATCGTTTTCAATCTTATTGTCGACCTGCTCTACGCGGTCGTCGATCCGAGGGTGCGCTATGACTGAGCTTGCCGTCGCCGTGCCCGAGCCGATCGTCGGCCGCTCGCTCTGGGGCAATGCCTGGGCGCGGCTCAAGCGCAACCGCGCCGCCATGTTCAGCCTCTATTACCTGGCATTCATTGCCGTCATCAGCGTGTTCGGCCCCATGGTCGTGCCGCATGAATACACCACCATCTACGGCGACTATGTGCGCACGCCGCCGAGCCTCTCGGCCTATCCGAAACCGGACATGATCCAGGGCGCACTGGGCGATGCTATCAAGCGCATGCGCGCCGACATCAAGGAATGGCACCAGGACGGCAATCGCGTCATCGTCACCATCACCGCGACCAAGCCGATCGATGATCGCAACACCCGCTATCTCGACCGCTCCGACGCCTTCGACGATACCAGGATCGAGAACAAGTCGCCCGACGGCCTCGAAATGACGATGAGCTCGGCCGTGAAGCAGCAATATTTCTTCTTCGGCACCGACAATACCGGCCGCGACCTGCTCTCGCGCACGCTGATGGCCGGACGCATCTCCTTGGCCATCGGCCTTCTTGCCGGCGTCGTCGCCGGCGTCATCGGCGTCATCTACGGCGCGATCGCGGGCTTCGCCGGCGGCCGGGTCGACGAGGTGATGATGCGCATCGTCGACGTGCTCTATTCGCTGCCTTTCATATTCTTCGTCATCATGCTGGTGGTGTTCTTCGGCCGCAACTTCGTGCTGATGTTCCTGGCGGTCGGCGCGGTGCTGTGGCTGGACATGGCGCGCATCGTGCGCGGCCAGGCGCTGTCGATCCGCAGGCAGGAATATGTGCAGGCGGCGGAGGCCATGGGCGTCGGCCAGCGCGGCATCCTGCTGCGCCACGTCATCCCCAACCTGCTCGGCCCGGTGGTCATCTACATGACGCTCCTGGTACCGCAGGTCATCATCCTGGAGAGCTTCCTCTCCTTCCTCGGTCTCGGCGTGCAGGAGCCGATGACCAGCTGGGGCGTGCTGATCTCGGTCGGCGCCAAGAACATCGGCTACGCCAACTGGCTGCTCCTGTTCCCGGCCTTCTTCCTCGTCTCGACGCTGTTCGCGCTGAATTTCGTCGGCGACGGCCTGCGCGACGCGCTCGACCCGAAGGATCGATAAAAATGGGGACCGCTGATATGGCCGCCGAAACGATCCTCAGCGTCAAGGACCTGCGCGTCCGATTCCAGACCCTCGATGGCACGGTAGAGGCCGTCAAAGGCATCAACATCAAGGTCAATGCCGGCGAAACGGTCGCCGTCGTCGGCGAATCCGGCTCCGGCAAGAGCCAGACGATGATGGCGGCGATGAGCCTGCTGTCCTCCAACGGCGAGGCCACCGGCCAGGTCGACTATCGCGGCCGCAACCTTCTGGAGATGACCAAGAGTGAGCTCAACAAGGTGCGCGGTCGCAAGATCAGCATGATCTTCCAGGAACCGATGACCTCGCTCGATCCGCTCTACACCATCGGCAACCAGCTGATGGAGCCGATCCGCCGGCACCGCGGGCTTTCGGCGCCGGCTGCACGGGAAGAGGCGCTGAAGCTTTTGCGGCTGGTGCACATTCCCGATCCCGAACGGCGAATGAAATCCTACCCGCACGAAATGTCAGGCGGCCAGCGCCAGCGCGTCATGATCGCCATGGCGCTTGCCAATGATCCCGACATCCTGATCGCCGACGAGCCGACGACGGCGCTCGACGTCACCATCCAGGCGCAGATCCTGATGCTGCTCGCCGAATTGCAGCGCAAGCTTGGCATGGCGATCGTCTTCATCACCCACGATCTCGGCATCGTGCGCCGCTTCGCCGACCGCGTCTATGTCATGCGCCAGGGCGAGGTGGTGGAAGAGGGCGAGGTTGAAGCGCTCTTCGCCAACCCGCAGCATGCCTACACCAAGATGCTGCTTGCGGCAGAGCCGACCGGCACCAAGGCGGGACCGCCCGCCAATTCACCCGTGCTGCTCGAAGGCCGCAACGTAGAGGTCGTCTTCAAGATCGGGGGCGGCTTCCTAGGTGGCGAGCCGCTGATGCTGCGCGCGGTGGACAGGATCTCGATCCGGCTGAAGCGCAACCAGACGATCGGCATCGTCGGCGAGTCCGGTTCGGGCAAGTCGACGCTCGGTCGCGCGCTGCTGAGGCTCTTGCCCAGCGACGGCGTCATCCGCTTCGGCGACCGCGACATATCCGAGGCAGACCGCCAGGCGATGCGGCCGCTCAGGCGCGAATTGCAGCTCGTCTTCCAGGACCCGTTCGGTTCGCTGTCGCCGCGCATGACCGTCGGCCAGGTGATCACCGAGGGGCTACTGGTGCATGAGCCCTCGCTCACGGGAAAGCAGCGCGACCAGCGTGCCGTCGAGGCGTTGCGCGAAGTCGGCCTCGACCCCAATGCGCGCAACCGCTACCCGCACGAATTCTCCGGCGGCCAGCGCCAGCGCATCGCGATTGCCCGCGCCATGATCCTGAAGCCGAAAGCGGTGGTGCTCGACGAGCCGACCTCGGCGCTCGACCGGTCGGTGCAGAAGCAGATCGTCGAATTGTTGCGCAAGCTGCAGGCCGACCACGAACTGTCCTACCTCTTCATCAGCCACGACCTCGCAGTGGTGCGTGCCATGGCCGACTACATCATCGTCATGAAGCAGGGGAAGATCGTCGAGGAAGGGCCGACGCAGGACATCTTCGACAATCCGCGCGAGGCCTACACGCAGACGCTGATGAATGCCGCGATCGATACGGCGCGGTTCAGGATGAGCGCCTGAAGCCGGGCGAGCTTGGCCTCGCTTGCCTCACGGCGAGGATGGGCACCTCTGGTTCCGTGCCGCGACGATCACCTGCTGCTGTTGCTGCAGCCGTTCGATCCGGGCAGTTTCGCGGTTGGCAATCGCCGTCTTCACGCGCTCGCCGCCAATCAGCCAGCTCGGCACGCTGGTGTTGGCGACCTTGCCGCGAGCGATTGCGGTGCGCGAAATATTGGTGGCGGTGTCGCCGACCGCATTGTTGAGTTCGGGGCAGTTCATTTTGTCGTATTTCGCCGGGCTGATCGACGCGGTCGTCGAAGAGCAGCCTGCCGCCAGAAGCAGCGTCGCGATCGAAATGGCTGTAAACTTGAACGTCATTGCCTCAATTAGCCGCTCCTGCGGCTCCGCGCTCCACGAACCAAGGACACGACGCCATTAGGTCAAAGTAAGGGCCGGCTGTCGAGCATAATGGGCGGCAGCAGCCAACCGGCTCGCTGTTCGACCATGGAAGATTAGCGCGGGAGGTCGGGATCCAAGCATCCAAGTGCTTGTTTTTTCTGGTCGGAGTGGCAGGATTTGAACCTGCGACCCCATCGTCCCGAACGATGTGCGCTACCAGACTGCGCTACACTCCGTGACCAGACCGCGGGCTTATAGCCGCCACTTTCCAATCCTGCAAGCGCCAATGACTGCACTTCTGTCGCATTTCCTTTCTTTCGCGAAGCTCACCCGAATGGCATAGGATTTGGCTCTTGGGTAAAGGTGGGCTTAAAGGCTTTTGTCGTAAGTCCAGGGCATCGGAGCCGGATTTCTGACAAGGTCGTTCATGAGCCAGCGCATCGTCAGTTTCGTCATGAGCGGCGGCGTCGGGTCGCGGCTGTGGCCGCTGTCGCGCGAGGACAACCCCAAGCAGTTCCACGACTTCTCGGGCGACGGCTCGATGCTGGCCAAAACCTTGCGCCGTCTGGCGGCGCGGCCGCAAGGCGAGACGCCGATTTTCCTCATCGCCGCGGAACGTCATGCCGAGCGCGTTCATGCCGACCTTGCCGGCGTCGATCTTGCCGGCGGCGGGCCGTTGTTCGAGCCGACGGGCCGCAACACGGCCGCCGCCGTCGCGCTGGCCAGCCTGCGCACGCTCTCCGAATATGGCGACGAGCTTGTGCTGGTGGTGCCGTCAGATCATGAGATTTCGACGACCGTTCAGTTCTGGCAAAGCATCGAGGCGGGCGCGGCCGCGGCAAATGCCGGGCGGCTCGTAGTGTTCGGCCTCAAGCCGACCCAGCCCGAGACGGGCTATGGCTATATCGAGGTCGGAACCGGCAAGGACGGCATCTTCGACGTGTCGCGTTTCGTCGAAAAGCCCGATCTTGCCACCGCGCAGGCCTATCTCGACGCCGGCAGCTTTTTCTGGAACACCGGCATCTTCCTGTTCCGCGCCGGCGTCATGCGTGACGCCTTCGCGGCTCATGAGCCGAAAATCTGGCAGGCGACGGAGGCCGCCTACAAGGCCGCGACCAGCGACCTGTCCGGCCTCTATATGCCGCTTGAGCTTTATTCCGCGATCCCGTCGACCTCGATCGACTACGCCATCATGGAACGCGCGAAAGACATCGCCATGGTGCCGGCCGGCTTCCGCTGGAACGATCTTGGCTCCTGGCAGTCGCTCCTCGATGTCGGCCCGTCCGATGGTGAGGGCAATGTCATCGTCGGGGACGTCGTCGCCATTGACTGCCAGAACTCTTATATCCGCAGCGAAGGTCGCCTGCTGTCGGCCATCGGCATGAAGGACGTTGCCATCGTCTCCACGGCCGACGCCACTTTCGTCGCTCCGGTCAGCCACAGTCAGCACGTCAAGAAGATCGTCGAGCAGTTGGAGAAATCCGGCCGGCTGGAGACGAGATTCACGCCGGCGCATGACCGCGTCATCGAGAGCGGTGCCTGGCGGCGGCGCGTGCGCCACTGGCTGTTCGAGGAGACGCTGCCGCTGTGGTCGACGGTCGGCGTCGACGAGCGCCATGGTGGCTTCCACGAGGCGCTGGGCTTCGATGCTTCGCCGCTGATGAAGCCGAAGCGCATGCGCACGCAGGCGCGTCAGGTCTATGCCTTCGCGGTCGCCAAGGAGCGCGGCTGGGACGGGCCGGCCGACCGGCTGATCGCGCATGGCATCGACTTCATGGCGGGGCAGGGCCGCACCGGGCATGGCGGCTGGGCGCGCACGCTCAACATCGACGGCTCGGTCGCCGATCCGGTCGAGGACGCCTACGATCATTCCT
The DNA here is from genome assembly GCA_000824805.1 of Mesorhizobium sp. SOD10. Classification (GTDB taxonomy): domain Bacteria; phylum Pseudomonadota; class Alphaproteobacteria; order Rhizobiales; family Rhizobiaceae; genus Mesorhizobium. The sequence goes on along the minus strand of CCNA01000034.1, from coordinate 881,862 downwards.
GCGTGCTTCTGGCGCTTGCCCACGCCCATATGTCTGGCCATCCCGACGCGTTGAGGCTGGGCGAGGAGACGTTCGTCTTCCTCGACGCGCATTTGGAAGATGCCCGCATGACCGGCTTTCTGGAAACCTCCGACGGTGCGGAAGAACGGCGCTCCAATCCGCACATGCATCTGCTCGAGGCCTTTCTCGCCTGGCACAAGGCGACGGGCGAGCGCGCCTATCTGCGCCGCGCCGCGCGCATCATCGACCTTTTCCGCAGCCACTTCTTCGATGCCGAAAGCTGGACGCTGGGCGAGTATTTCGACGAGGGCTGGAAGCCGGCCGCGAACGGGAAGGGCGGCTGGACCGAGCCTGGCCATCATTTCGAATGGGCCTCGCTGCTGGTGGACTTCGCCGCCCGCAGCGGCCAGGGCGAACTCACCGCCTTCGCCCGCAAGCTCTATGCCTCGGCCGTTGCCAACGGCCTCAACCGCGCCACCGGCCTCGCCTATGGCGCCGTCTCGCGCCAGGGCCTGCCGCTCGACACGGTCTCGCGCAGCTGGCCGCAGGCCGAGGCGATCAAGGCGGCGATCGCGCTGGACGGCTCGGGCGGGCCGGACCTCAAGCCTGAGATCGAGGCGCGCGTCGGCCGCCTGTTCCGCTGGCATATCGACCCGGCGCCGCTCGGACTGTGGATCGACCGCATCGACGAGCGTGGCCGCTCACTGGCGACCGAGGTGCCGGCAAGCATCTTCTACCATCTGGTCTACGCGCTGACGCAGTATCTGGATGGCACGGCGGAAAGGTCTCAATAAGGCGCCGCCACGTCCCCGGTCTCGACATAGACCGCCTTGAGCTGCGAGTAATGCGCCAGCGCCGCGAGCGAATTCTCGCGGCCGATGCCGGACTGCTTGACGCCGCCGAAGGGCATTTCCACCGGCGTCAGATTGTATGCGTTGATCCAGCAGGTGCCGGCCTGCAATTCGGCGATCACCCGATGCGCCCGCGGCAGGTCGCGCGTGAACACACCGGCCGCCAGGCCGAATTCGGTGTCGTTGGCCCGTTCGATCACCTCGTCCTCGCTGTCGAATTTCAAGACGCTCATCACCGGCCCGAAAATCTCCTCGCGCGCGATGCGCATGGTGTCGGTGACATTGGTGAACACCGTCGGCTCGACGAAGAAGCCGCCCTCGAAACCTTGCAGCGACGGCACGCTGCCGCCGCAGGCGAGCGTGGCGCCGTCCTGCTGGCCGGCGGCGATGTAGGACACGACCTTGTCCTGCTGCGCCTTGTTGACCAGCGGTCCCATTTGGGTTTCCGGGTCAAGCGGATCGCCGATACGGATCTTTTTCGTCCGCTCGACCAGCCGCTCGACGAAACGGTCATGCAGGCCCTTTTGCACGAAGACCCGCGTGCCGTTGGAGCAGATCTGGCCGGTGGAGTAAAAATTGCCGAGCATGGCGCCGCCGATGGCGTTCTCGAGATCGGCGTCATCGAAGACGATCAGCGGCGACTTGCCGCCGAGCTCCATCGTCGCGTGTTTCATCTTCGAGCCGGCAAGCGACAGCACCTTGCGGCCGGTCGGCACCGAGCCGGTTACCGAGACCTTGGCCACGACGTCATGCCCGACGAGACCGGCGCCGACATCGCCATAGCCCTGCACGACGTTGAACAACCCGTCGGGCAACCCCGCCTCGCTGTATATTTCGGCCAACGCCAGCGTCGACAGCGGCGTGTTCTCCGAAGGCTTGAACACCATGGCATTGCCCATGGCCAAGGCCGGCGCCGACTTCCAGCCGGCGATTTGTATCGGATAATTCCAGGCGCCGATGCCGACACAGACGCCGAGCGGCTCGCGCCGTGTGTAGGCGAAAGGCCCGCCGAGATCGATCATTTCGCCATTGAAGGCAGCGACCGCGCCGGCGAAATATTCCAGGCAGTCGGCGGCCGAAGGCGCATCCGCCACCAGCGTCTCTTGAATCGCCTTGCCAGTGTCGAGCGTCTCGATGCGCGCAAGATCGGCATTGCGCGCGCGAAGAATGTCGGCAGCACGGCGCAGGATGCGGCCGCGCTCGACCGGCTTCAGCCGCGCCCATGCCGGCTGCGCCGCGCGCGCGGCCTCAATCGCCAGCTCCAGCACGTTCGGCGTCGCCGAATGCAGCGTGGCGATGGTTTCGCCGGTAGCCGGATAGATCACCGGCAGTGGCGCGCCGCCTTCGTCCTCGATGTAGCGGCCGTTGACGTAGTGCGATGCCGTCGGTTGGGCGCGCATGGCTTTCTCCAGAACTATTGGCCGATCGGGCGGTCTGCCCGACAATGCCCTATCGGTCCGCCACCTGCCAGCGCGGATTGATCCAGGGTTCCTGGTTGGAGGGCGCCAGCGGCGTCCGGCCGAGAATGTGGTCGGATGCCTTCTCGCCGGTCATGATCGACGGCGCGTTGAGATTGCCGTTGGTCACCCGCGGGAAGATCGAGGAGTCGGCGACGCGCAGGCCTTCGACGCCGATCACCCGGCATTCCGGATCGACGACGGCGGTCAGGTCGTCGGCGCGGCCCATCCTGCAAGTACCGCAGGGGTGATAAGCGCTTTCGGCATGGTCGCGGATAAAGGCGTCGAGCTCGTCGTCGGTCTGCACATGGCTGCCCGGCGAGATCTCCTTGCCGCGAAAGCCGTCGAAGGCCTGCTGGCCGAAGATCTCGCGGGTCAGCCGGATGCAGTGGCGGAACTCGCTCCAGTCGTCGGGATGCGACATGTAGTTGAAGCGGATCACCGGCTTCGCCTTCGGGTCGGGCGAGCGCAGCGTAACCGAGCCGCGTGACTTCGAGCGCATCGGCCCGACATGCGCCTGGAAGCCGTGCGACTTCGCCGCCGACTTGCCGTCATAGCGCACCGCCGCCGGGATGAAGTGGTACTGGATATCGGGATAGTCGACGCCGGCTTGCGAACGCACGAAGGCGGCCGCCTCGAAATGGTTGGTGGCGCCGAGCCCGCTCTTGAAGAACAGCCACTGCGCGCCGATCAAAGCCTTGGAGAAAGGATTGAGCACCGAGTTCAGCGTGATCGGTCTTGTCGATTCCTGCTGGATATAAAGCTCCAGATGGTCCTGCAGATTGCCGCCGACGCCCGGCCGGTCGGCGACAACCTTTATGCCGTTTTCCTGGAGATGCGCGCCCGGGCCGATGCCGGACAGCATCAGGATCTTCGGCGAATTGATCGATGACGCAGCGACAATCACCTCACGCCGCGCCTTAACGACCTGAATCTTTTTGTTAGCTTCGATCTCGACGCCGGTCGCGCGTTGATTCTCGATCACCACGCGTCGGGCGAAACCCTTGAGCAGGCTAACATTTCGGCGCTTCAGAGCAGGTTTGAGATAGGCATTCGCCGCCGACCAGCGGCGACCGCCTAGAATGGTCTGCTCCATCGGGCCGAAGCCTTCCTGCTTGGAACCATTATAGTCGTCGGTGAGCTCGAAACCGGCCTGGCGACCCGCCTCTACGAACGCACCGTAGAGCGGGTTCTTGCGTGTCCCGCGCTGCACATGCAACGGGCCGCCTTTGCCTCGCCAGCCGTCCTCGCCGCCGTCGGAATCCTCCATGCGCTTGAAATAGGGAAGCACATCGGCGAAGGCCCAGCCGGCTGCACCCTGTTCGGCCCAGTGGTCGAAGTCGTGCGCATGCCCGCGAACATAGACCATGCCGTTGATCGAGGACGAGCCGCCGATCACCTTGCCGCGCGGGGTGGCCAGCACGCGGCCGCCGAGATGCGGCTCCGGCTCGCTGGCGAAACCCCAGTCGTAAAGGCTCATATTGAGCGGGATCGACAGCGCCGACGGCATCTGGATCAGTGGTCCCATATCGGTGCCGCCGAACTCGATGACGATCACCGAGTGCTTGCCGTCTTCCGACAACCGGTAGGCCATGGCCGAGCCGGCGGAGCCGGAGCCGATGATGACGAAATCCGCTTCAAGCATTGTTCATATGCGCCATAAAGTCGGCGAGCGAGACATTGCCGCCGGTAGCCACGACAAGGACGGTTTTGCCCGCCACATCCACATTGCCCCCGAGCAGCGCCGCCAGTGACGCCGCGCCCGAAGGCTCCAGCACCAGCTTCATCCGCTCGAAGGCTATCTTCATCGCCCGCCGCACCGAGGCGTCATCGACGGTGACGCCCCGAACGCCGGCAGCGCTTACCGCCGCAAAAGGCGCGTCGCCGGGCTTGCGCGCCATCAGCCCGTCGCAGATCGATTTCGGCCCGATCGGCATGGTCTCGATCGCGCCATGCGCCAGCGATGAGCCCATACCGTTGAAACCCTCCGGCTCGACGGCGATGATCTCGGTCTTGGGCGACAGATAGTGGAAGGCGAGCGAGACGCCGCCGATCAGCCCGCCGCCGCCGACCGAGCAGAACACCAGGTCGGCCTGCGCCTTCTTCGTTGACAACTGGTCGAGCGCTTCAAGCCCTGCGCCGGCTTGGCCGGCGACGATCTCCGGATCGTCGAAGGGATGGAGTAGGGTGAGGTGCTCGGTCTCGGCGATCTCGCGCGCCTTGGCGGCGGCGACCTCCTCGCGGGCGCGGTCGCCATGGTCGGTCAGCACCACCCGCGCGCCATAGCCGGCCGTCGCATCGCGCTTGGCGGCGGGCGCATCGATCGGCATGACGATGGTGACAGGAATGCCGAGCGCCTGGCCGGCGGCCGCCAGCCCTTGCGCGAAATTGCCGGAAGAATAGGCCACCACGCCCTTTTTCGCTTCATCCGGCGACAGCCGGTTCAGCCGCCAATAGGCGCCGCGCACCTTGAAGGAACCGGCCCATTGCAGCGACTCCGGCTTGACGAAGACGCGCGCCGCGCCGGTCTCCTTGGCCAAAGCCGCCGACTCCAGGAGCGGCGTCACCTGCGTGGCCGTCGAGGTGACGGCATAGGCCCGCTTCAGATGATCAAGCGTAGGGACGAGAATGTCTGCCATCATTCGCCCCTCGGATACCGTTTGCTCTCTTCGAGATTGTCGAGGTTCATATGGTTGCGCATGTAGCGTTCCGACGCCTTCTGCAGCGGCTGAAACTCCCATGGGTAGTAGGCGCCGTTGCGCAACGCCGGATAGACGACCCAGCGGCGCGCCTGGCTTTCGCGCACGGCGGCGTCGAAGCTCGCCATATTCCAGCGCGCGCGGATCTTTTCCATGAAGGCCGAGACCAGATCGGCGTTAGCCGGGTTGGCGGCAAGATTGTGGAGCTCGCGCGGATCGGCCTCGAGGTCGAAAAGCTGCGGCGGGTCGAGCTCGCAATGGACGAATTTGTATTTGCCCTCGCGGATCGCCACCATCGGCGCGTAGGAGCCTTCGGCCGCATATTCCATCAGCACCGGCGCCGAGCGCTCCATGCCGCCGGCGAGCGGCAGCAGCGATTGGCCGTCCGTCCATGGCGAAATCCCGCTCATATCGATGCCGGCGAGGTCGCAGAGCGTCGGCGCCACGTCGAGGTTGGAGACGGGCGCGCCAATCAGACCGGCCTCGATGCCCTTGCCGGCCATCATTAAAGGCACGCGTGCCGCGCCTTCATAAAAGCACATCTTGAACCACAGGCCGCGCTCGCCCAGCATGTCGCCGTGGTCGGAGCAGAACAGCACGATCGTGTCGTTAGCCATGCGCGTGCGCTCCAGCACCGACAGCAATTCGCCGACCTTGTCGTCGAGATAGGAGATGTTGGCGAAGTAGCCGCGCCGTGAGCGGCGCACCTGCTCCGGTGTGATATCGAAACTGTCGTAGTCGGATGCCTTGTAGAGCCGCTTCGAATGCGGATCCTGGCTGTCATAGGGGATGAAGTCGACCTCCGGCTCAAGCGCCGGGCAGTCCTCGTAAAGATCCCAATATTTGCGCCGCGCGACATAGGGGTCATGCGGATGGGTGAAGGAGACGGTGAGGCACCAAGGGCGGCGCGCCGGATCGTCCGAAACGCGTGCGAACTCATAGAGCTTCTGCGCCGCGTGGAAGGCGACCTCGTCGTCATATTCCATCTGGTTGGTGATCTCGGCGACGCCGGCGCCGGTGACCGAGCCCAGATTGTGGTACCACCAGTCGATGCGCTCGCCCGGCTTGCGGTAGTCGGGTGTCCAGCCGAAATCGGCAGGGTAGATGTCGGTGGTGAGCCGCTCCTCGAAGCCGTGCAACTGGTCGGGACCGACGAAATGCATCTTGCCGGAAAGCACCGTGTGATAGCCGGCGCTGCGTAGATGATGGGCGTAGGTCGGGATCGAGGAGGCGAACTCGGCGGCGTTGTCATAGACTTGCGTGCGCGAAGGCAGTTGTCCGCTCATGAACGAGGCGCGGCCCGGCGCGCAGAGCGGCGAGGCGGTGTAGTTGTTGGCGAAGCGCGCCGAGCGCGCTGCAAGAGCTTTCAGATGCGGCGCATGCAGGAATTCGGCCGGACCGTCCGGGAAGAGCGTGCCGTTGAGCTGATCGACCATGACGATCAGGAAATTGGGTCGCCGGGTGGTCAAGGCAGGCTCCGTCTGTTGAGCTTGGTTTCGAGATAGTCTTCGATGAGCGCGATGGCGCTCTGCGCGTTGGGGGTGCCGTCCTTCAGCGCGCGGCGGATATAGAGCCCGTCGATCAGCGCCGCGGTCGCTTCGGCCACGCGGTCGGCCTCGGTCCGAGGCAGAATGCCGGTCAGCCCGCTCATCAGGTTCGAATGCAGCCGCCGCGCATAGACGCGCAGCAGCCGCCGCAGCTCCGTCGATTTCTGTGCCTCGACATAGAAGGCGAGCCAGGCAGCGATGATCTGGGGCTGGAACTGGTCGTCGGAAAAGCTGACGGCGACGACGGCCGAGACGCGCTGGCGCGGTGTGGCGGCAAGGGCGAACGCACGCCTTGTATCGGTGTTGAGCTCGGCCAGGATGTGCCGCATCGTCGCGAACAGCAGCTCGTCCTTGGCGCCGAAATAGTGATGCGCCAGCGCCGACGACACGCCAGCGCGCCCGGCGATCTCCGACATGGTCACGTCCAGCGATCCGCGCTCGCCGATCGCCGAGATCGTCGCGTCGATCAGCGCCTTGCGGCGCACGGGTTCCATTCCGATTTTCGGCATCCTGGGGGTCCGGTTCGAGCCAAGACTATTTTTTATTGACGCGTCAATCAATAAAAAATCGGCATCGGGATCAACCGATCGTGTCGTTCTGGCCCATGGCGTGGGTCTGGAAAACGGTTCATTGTTGAACAATATTGAATCACGTGCCGCCAAGGATCGTGCTAGGCTGCGGCGCAAATGGAGGTTGCCATGACCGCATGCATCGTCGGCTGGGCGCATTCGCGCTTCGGCAAGCTCGAAGGCGAGACGCTGGAGGGCCTGATCACCAAGGTTGCGGCCGAGGCGCTCGACCATGCCGGCATCGGCCCGGACGATGTCGACGAGATCGTGCTTGGCCACTTCAACGCCGGCTTTTCGCCGCAGGATTTCACCGCGAGCCTCGTGCTGCAGGCCGATGACCGGCTGCGCTTCAAGCCGGCGACGCGCGTCGAGAATGCCTGCGCCACCGGTTCGGCCGCGGTCCGTCAGGGCATCCGCGCCATCGACGCCAATGCTGCCCGCATCGTGCTGGTGGTCGGGGCGGAGCAGATGACGACCACGCCCGGGCCGGAGATCGGTAAGAACCTGCTCAAGGCTTCCTATTTGCCGGAAGACGGCGACACGCCGGCAGGCTTTGCCGGCGTCTTCGGCAAGATCGCGCAGGCCTATTTCCAGCGCTATGGCGACCAGTCCGATGCGCTGGCCATGATCGCGGCCAAGAACCACCGGAATGGCGTCGACAATCCTTATGCGCAGATGCGCAAGGATTTCGGCTATGAGTTCTGCCGCCAGGAAAGCGAGAAGAACCCGTTCGTGGCTGGCCCGCTGAAGCGCACCGACTGCTCGCTGGTCTCGGACGGCGCCGCGGCGCTTGTGCTTACCGACACCGCGACAGCATTGAAGATGCGCCGTGCCGTGACCTTCCGCGCCAACGAGCATGTGCAGGATTTCCTGCCGATGTCGAAGCGCGACATCCTTTCTTTCGAAGGCTGCGAGCGCGCCTGGGAGCAGGCGCTGAAGAAGGCCGGCGTGACGCTGGACGACCTTTCCTTCGTCGAGACGCATGACTGCTTCACTATCGCCGAACTCATCGAGTATGAGGCAATGGGTCTCGCCAAGCCGGGCGAGGGCGCCAAGCTGGCGCTGGATGGCACGACGGCGAAGGACGGCCGCCTGCCGGTCAATCCCTCCGGCGGTCTGAAGGCCAAGGGCCACCCGATCGGCGCCACCGGTGTGTCGATGCATGTGCTGACCGCCATGCAGCTGACCGGCGAGGCCGGCGGCATCCAGGTGCCGGGCGCCAAGCTCGGCGGCATCTTCAACATGGGCGGCGCGGCGGTGGCCAATTACGTTTCCATTCTCGACAGGATTCGCTAGAAGCGGCCCGCATTGAAGCGGCGCGTCCCTGGACGCGCGTGCGGGAGGCGACATGACGAATCCGGTTATGGTCGAAGTCACGCGCGGCGCGGTGGTCGAAAGCAGGCACCGCGGCGCGGTTTCGGTCTTCGACGCCGACGGCAAGCCCGTTTGGGAGATCGGCGACACGGACCGTCCGGTTTTCCCACGCTCTGCGGTGAAGGCGATCCAGGCATTGCCGTTGGTCGAATCGGGCGCTGCCGACGCCTATGGCTTCGGCAATCGCGAACTGGCGCTGGCCTGCGCCTCGCATTCGGGCGAGCCGGCCCATGTCGAACTGGCTGCCGCAATGCTCGCCAAGGCGGGCCTCGACAAGACGGCGCTGGAGTGCGGCGCGCATTGGCCCTCGAGCCATGATGCCAGCATTGCGCTCGCTCGCGCCGGCGGCGTACCCAACGCTTTGCACAACAACTGTTCCGGCAAGCACTCCGGCTTCCTCTGCACCTGCGTGCATGCCGGCATCGCGCATGCCGGTTACGTCAAGGCCGGTCATGCGCAGCAGGAGATGGTGCGCGACGCCATGCAAGCCGTGACCGGCGCGGTGCACCGTGTGGACAACAGCGGCATCGACGGCTGCTCGATCCCGACCTATGCCGTGCCGTTGAAGAGTTTTGCGCTAGGCTTTGCCCGCATGGCGACGGGCAGGGGCTTTTCGCCCGAGCGCGCCAAGGCTGCAAAGCGGCTGCTCTCGGCCTGCATGGCGGAGCCGTTCCTGGTCGCCGGCACAGGCAAGGCGGACGTCGCGCTGATGCAGGCCGCGCCCGGCCGCATCTTCGTCAAGACCGGCGCCGAAGGCGTCTATTGCGCGGCATTGCCAGAGCTCGGCTTCGGCATCGCCTTGAAATGCGATGACGGCGCCGGCAGAGGGGCCGAAGTGATGATCGCCGCGGTGCTGGCCAAGCTCCTGCGCGGCGATGAGCCGGTAGCAGCAAGGCTCACCCAACTCGCCCATCCCGCAGTCGAAAGCCGCATCGGCGCCAAGGTCGGCTTGCTGAGGCCGACGGCGGCGCTCAGCTAGCTCACCTTGTTGCGCTCGACGGTGAGATGCGCGTAGCCGGTATCGGTCGTTTGGGATAGGTCCCCGGTCACCGGATCGGCCCAGCGCTGGCCGATAATGGCGCCGTTCCGGGCACCGTCGATGACATTGTCGGAGATGACGGCGCTGCCGGAGCCTTCGACGACCGAAACGACGATGCCGGTGCCGGCCTTGCGGATGATGTTGCCGGTCGCCGCGACATTGCGCAGATAGGGGCCCCAGCCGAGCTGCACACCATAGAGCGGCGCATTCTCGACGACATTGCCGGAAACCGTGGTGTCGGCCTCGGCGCTGATGCCGACGCCGAAACCGGGCGGATCGGCAGTGTAGGGGCCGGTGGTCGAGAGATTGCGCACGATATTGTTCGAGCACACCGCCATGCGGCCGCCTTCGTTGAAATTCACGATCGAGATGCCGTTGGCGGCGCCGTCGACCAGATTGTTGCTGAGGATCGCGCCCTCGAAGGAGAATTCCGAATAGATCCCGGTCTCGCCGGAGCGCGAGCAGGTGTTGCCGGTGATCTGCAGATTGCTCGCGCTGTTGGCGCGGATCGCGGTAAAGGCGCAGTCGGAGACGACATTGCCCGAAATGATGACGTTGCCGGCGCGGAAGGCGTTGATGCCGTTGCCGTTCTGGCCGGTGCCGCCGCTGCGTGCGCCGATTCTCTGGACGCGGTTGCCGCTGACGATGGTGCCGTCCTCCGCCGCCTGCCAGCGATGCACCAGGATGCCGCCATTGGCGCAATCGGAAACGGTGTTGCCGGAAATCTCCAGCCCGCCGGCCTCGACCGAATAGATGCCGGCATCCGCCGCACCCGAAATATCGGATCGGCCGATGCGGCCGACGGCGTGCTCGAGCGCCAACCCGTTCTTGCCGCTGCCGGTCACCTGGCAATTGTCGATTGTCAGATGGCCGACGCGGCGCAGGTCGAGCAGCCCCTGCGTGTAGTCGGCCAGCCAGCGGTTCGCGCCGTCGAGCACCAGGCCGCTGAGCTCAATATGCTCGGCCTGTTCGGCCATCATCAGATGACCGTTGCCGCCATAGACGATGCGCGTCGCGCCGGGTACGCCCGAGAGGCGCACGCGGGCGGGCAGCTTGACGTTCGAGACGAGATAGGTGCCGGGCGGCAGGAACACCGGCCCATCCCGGTCGCTGGCATCGGCCAGCATCCTGGCGAACGCCTTACTCTGGTCGTCGACCGCGCCTGGCTGCACGCCGATCTCCGTGGCGTTGATCGAGCCGCGCATGGCCGCCATCTCGATGCCAGGCAGCGACTTCGCCGATGCCTTGCCGGCAAAGATGCCGGCGACGGCAAGGCCCGCGGTCCGGGCAAGCAGCGTTCGTCTGTTCAACATCGGCACAGGTCCTGGCGTTTCGCCTTGTGCGTCGCAGGAATCGTGCCAGGGCGGGCTAACCGGCAAACCGCTTGTGCAGTCGCCTCGCCAAGCCTAAGTTCATTTTATGAGCAGAGCTTTCACCCGCGAAGAAGACAGCGAAAACGCCATTGCCGGCGTCGGCGAGCGGCCGATCAGCACGCACCGCAATCTGGTGACGGAGCGCGGCCTGGCGATGATCGAGGACAACCTCGCCGACCTGCGCGACATGTTGGCCAAGGCCGAAAGGAAGGGCGACCGGGAGCGCATCGCAGTCGTGTCGCGCGACCTGCGCTATTGGACCGCCCGGCGCGAGAGCGCGGAGCTTTCCGTGCCGGAGCCGGGCAGCGAAGTCGTGCGCTTCGGCATGGGCGTGACGCTGGAGGGCGACGACGGCAAGAAGGTGCATTGGCGTATCGTCGGCGAAGACGAGGCCGACCCGTCCAAGGGCAGCATTTCCCACGTGTCACCGATGGCCGTGGCCCTGTTCGGCAAGAAGGTCGGCGAGGTGGTGACCGTCAACGGCAGGGAATGGGAAATCGTCAAGCTTTCGGACAGGGCCGAGAATTAGCCGCCGGCTTACTTTGCAAGCTTCCGCAGTGCAGCCTCGTATCCGCCCATGACATCGCGAGCGGCGTTCATTTGCCGTTCGGGGTTGTCGTCGCGGGGGCGGCTTAGAATGAGGCCGCCGTCGGTTTCGATGATCTGGAACTCATCGCCGGCTTGAAGGTCCAGGGTGTCAAGCATTTCGCGCGGCAGCAACAAAGCTCCGCTCCGTCATCAAGCCCGTGGATGGTTGTCTTGAACATCATCGGTTGTAGCTATTTCCATAGAACAACCTTACAACCAAATCGGCAAGCTCTCACTGAGCTGCCAGCAACCGATCCATCAGTCGGTTCGCCGCTTCCGGGATAACAGTACCGGGCGGAAAAATCTCCGCCGCACCCGCCGCCAGCACCGCGTCATAGTCCTGCGGCGGGATAACGCCACCGGCGACGATGAGCATGTCCCCATGGCCAAGCTTCCTCAGCGCGTCCTTGAGCTCGGGGATCAGCGTCAGATGACCGGCTGCGAGCGATGACGCGCCGATGATGTCGACGTCGTGCTGCACCGCAAGCTTCGCGATCTCGTCCGGCGTCTGGAACATCGGCCCGACGGTCACGTCGAAGCCCAGATCGGCAAAGGCGCTGGCGATCACCTTCTGGCCGCGGTCGTGTCCGTCCTGGCCCATCTTGGCGACCAGGATACGCGGCTTGCCGCCGGATTTCTTCTCGAATGCCTCGATCTTCTCCTGCAACCGCTCAAGCGCCGGATTGTCGCCGAGCGCGTCGCGATAGACGCCGGAGATCGTCTGCACCGCCGCCGTGTGGCGGCCGAACACTTTTTCTAGCGCCAGCGAGATCTCGCCCACAGTGGCGTTTGCGCGCGCGGCGCGGATCGCGAATTCGAGCAGGTTCTCGTCGCCTTCGGCCGCCCGAGAAAGAGCCGCCAGCGCGTTTTCCAGTGCTGCGACGTCGCGGGTGCCTTTGAGCCGCTGCAGCTTCGCCAACTGCCTGGCCTTCACCTCGGCATTGTCGATCTTCAGCACATCGACTTCGATATCCGTTTGCGGCCGGTGCGCGTTGACGCCGACCAGCACCTGTTCGCCGGAATCGATGCGCGCCTGCGTGCGCGCCGCCGCTTCCTCGATGCGCAGCTTCGGAATGCCCTTTTCGATTGCCGCCGCCATGCCGCCGAGGCTTTCGACCTCCTCGATATGGGCGAGCGCGCGCGCCGCCAGATCATGCGTCAGCCGCTCGACATAGGCCGAGCCGCCCCACGGATCGATCATGCGCGTGGTGCCGGATTCCTTTTGGAGGATGAGTTGCGTGTTGCGGGCGATGCGGGCCGAATGGTCGGTCGGCAGCGCCATCGCCTCGTCGAAGGAATTGGTGTGCAGCGACTGCGTATGCCCCTGCGTCGCCGCCATCGCCTCGATCATCGTGCGGGTGATGTTGTTATAGGGATCCTGCGCCGTCAGCGACCAGCCCGACGTCTGGCAATGGGTGCGCAGCGACAGCGAGCGCTCGTCCTTCGGTGCGAAATTCTTCTGCATCAGGTTCGACCAGAGCAGCCTTGCGGCCCTGAGCTTGGCGACCTCCATGAAGAAGTTCATGCCGATCGCCCAGAAGAAGGACAGGCGCGGCGCGAAGCGGTCGATGTCGAGGCCGGCGGCAACGCCGGCGCGCGCATATTCGATGCCGTCGGCGATCGTATAGGCGAGTTCGAGGTCGGCCGTCGCGCCCGCTTCCTGCATGTGGTAGCCGGAGATCGAGATCGAGTTGAACTTCGGCATATGCTTGGAGGTGTAGGCAAAAATGTCCGACACGATCCGCATCGAAGGCTTCGGCGGATAGATGTAGGTGTTGCGGACCATGAACTCCTTCAGAATGTCGTTCTGAATGGTTCCGGCGAGATCCTTCTCGGCAACGCCCTGTTCCTCCGCCGCCACGATGTAGAGCGCCATGATCGGCAGCACGGCGCCGTTCATGGTCATCGAGACCGTCATCTCGTTCAGCGGAATGCCGTCGAAGAGCTGCCGCATGTCGAGGATGGAATCGATCGCTACGCCCGCCATGCCGACATCGCCGGCGACGCGGGGATGGTCGCTGTCATAGCCGCGATGGGTGGCGAGATCGAAGGCGACGGAGAGGCCCTTCTGGCCGGCGGCGAGGTTGCGCCGGTAGAAGGCGTTGGATTCCTCCGCCGTCGAGAACCCGGCATATTGCCGGATTGTCCAGGGCTGCTGGACATACATGGTCGGGTAGGGGCCGCGCACGAAGGGCGGCATGCCCGGATAGGTGTCGAGATTGGCAAGCCCTTTGAGGTCGCCTTGCGTGTAGAGGTGTTTGACGGCGATGCCTTCCGGCGTCATCCGCTGGCCTTTGAGCTCGACCGGCGCGTGCCGCGGCGCCGACCAGCCGACCTGGCTGAAATCCGGGATCATGATCCGGCTCCGATCGACTGGTCGATGCGCACCGGAAACAGCGGCTCGCAGGTCGCAACGCCTTCGGTCAGGGCCGGACGCCGCTCCTGCGGCAGGGTCTCGACCGGCCGCTCGCTGCCGACGCGGTAAAGCGTCGTGCCGACAATGCCGCGTTCGCCGGCCCGGTAGGCGCCGTTGCGCCTGGCGGCGGCAGTCTGGACGCGATTCTGGATGTAGCCCTGCTGCAGGCTGGCGAGCACGCCGCCCTCGGCCTCGATGCGCTGGAATTCTTCCCAGGCCGCGGCGCAGAGATCGTCGGTCAGCGCTTCGACCGCGCCCGAGCCATTGGCGGGGTCGGCGACATGGTAGAGATGGCTCTCCTTGGCCATGATGAGCTGGGCGTTGCGGGAGATGCGGCGGGCAAAGCCGGCCGGCAGGCCATGCGCGATCGTATGCGGCAGGATCGAGATCGAATCGGCGCCGCCGGTTGCCGCCGCGAAGGCCGCGATCGCAGTGCGCAGGATGTTGGTCTCCGGGTCGGCCATCGTCATCATGCGGTAGGAGGTCTCGGCATGGATGCTGGCGGTCGAGGCCGGGATCGAGCAAGCTTCCTGGATGCGCGCCCAGAGCTTGCGCAACGCCCGCACCTTGGCCATCGACAGGAACTGGTCCTGATCGACGCTGAGCGCGAAGCCCATATAAGGTGCCGCATAGACCAGCGGCTGGCGCGCCTTCTCGAACATCCTGAGATAGGACACGACGGAGGCCATCATCGTGCCGAGCTCCTGCGCCTCGGTGGCGCCGGCATTATGGAAGACCCGGCCGTCGGCCTCGAGCAGCACACCCGGCACGCCCATCGAGAAGAAATGCGCCAGCGACTGCGGCATCGATTCCTGCAGCGCCTCGATCGAAGTGCGCAACCGCCCGGTTCCGGCGAAGATCGCCGCCGGGTCGATGCCGAAGGAGAGGTTGAGCTTGGCCGGATCGGAGCGGCGTTTGCTCAAGAAAGCGAGCAGCCAGTCGGCGACCGCGCGGCTCCAGGGATGCGCGTCGATGCGCACCTGCACGCGGTTGAGCGGCACGCCGTCGAGCACTCTTTCCAAGGCTTCCGCGGTGCGCGGCAGGCCGTAGCCGAAGGCATTCGGCGCCCCCTCGAAGACAAGCGACAGGCCGGTGGCGCCTTGGGCGATGTCTTCCAGCGCTTGCGCGCTGGCCCGGACGATGTCCGGATCGTCGACGCGCTGGCTGACGATCCACGGCGCAGTCGGATTTGTGCGGAGCAATGGCTCGGCGGACGTCGAGCGTTGACTGAGCGGCTCGATGCGGATGCCGTCATCGGTATGGGAGACGAGCTTTTCCTCGAAGGAACCGCCGGCAAGCGCCTTTTCCGCCAAGGCCTGCCAACGCTTGGCGTCCGGGTTCGGAAGGTCGACATCCCTGGTCAAGGCGCCGGCGCCCATCGCTCTCCTCGCTTCTCGGCCGCATCAGCCGGTCCAGCCAATCTAGAGCCGGGAACCAGATATCACAATGCGTCATCCGGCCGGGTTTTTCCGCGGCCGGCCAATCGATTGCCAAACATGCGCGGAATCCGCAAGCGCCAAAGGCCAAATTCGATGCGCCCTAAATCGACACTGGGCATTGCCGCATGCGATTAGCGTTACTATACCTCGGGTGAGGCCCTTTGAGCGGAACAGATTGCGGAGACCGGATATGGTTGACGAGACCAGCATCTTCATTGGCGCCAGCCGCAAGCCCGACGATTCCTACCAGCGCGCCGAAGAGCTTTTGCTGCGCTACGGCAACCGCCATGGCCTCGTCACCGGGGCCACCGGCACCGGCAAGACGGTCAGCCTGCAGATCCTGGCCGAGGGCTTTTCGAACGCCGGCGTGCCTGTTTTCTGCGCCGACATCAAAGGCGATCTTTCCGGCATATCCATGATGGGCGAAGCCAAGGATTTTTTGGTCAAGCGCGCCGGAGAGGTGAAGCTCGATCCCTATCAGTTCCAGGAATTCCCCGTCATTTTCTGGGACCTGTTCGGCGAGCAGGGCCATCCGATCCGCGCCACCATTTCCGAGATGGGACCGCTGCTTTTGTCGCGGCTGATGAACCTCACGGAAGCTCAGGAAGGCGTCATGAACATCGCCTTCCGCATCGCCGATGAGGAAGGCCTGCTGCTGCTCGATTTGAAGGACTTGCAGGCGCTGCTCGCCAACATTGCAGAGCGAGCCGACGAACTCAGCGCACGGTATGGCAATGTGACCAAGCCCTCCGTCGGCGCCATCCAGCGCACGCTCCTGGTGCTCGAGCAGCAGGGTGCCGCGAATTTCTTCGGCGAGCCGGCGTTGCGCGTCGCCGATCTGATGCGCACGACGCGCGACGGCCGCGGCGCGATCAGCGTCCTGGCCGCCGACAAATTGATGATGAATCCCAGGCTCTACGCCACCTTCCTGCTCTGGCTGATGTCGGAACTGTTCGAGGAACTGCCCGAGGTCGGCGATCTCGACCGGCCGAAGCTGGTATTCTTCTTTGACGAGGCGCATCTCTTGTTCGAGGATGCGCCGAAGGTTCTGATCGACCGCGTCGAGCAGGTGGTGCGGCTGATCCGTTCCAAGGGTGTCGGCGTCTATTTCGTCACCCAGAACCCGCTCGATATCCCGGAAAAGGTGCTCGCCCAGCTCGGCAACCGCGTCCAGCACGCGCTGCGCGCCTATACGCCGCGCGAACAGCAGGCGGTGCGCACCGCGGCCGAGACCTTCCGGCCCAATCCCGATTTCGATTGCGCCACCGCCATCACCCAGCTCGCCACCGGCGAGGCGCTGGTCTCGATGCTGGAGGACAAGGGCGTGCCGGCCATGGTCCAGCGCACGCTGATCCGGCCGCCGTCATCCAGGCTTGGGCCGATCACGCCGGACGAGCGCCGCAAGATCATCGCCGAGAGCCCTGTCGCCGGCCAGTACGACGATACCGTCGATCGGGAATCGGCTTTCGAAATCCTGCAGAAGAAGACGAAGGAGGCGCAGGACGCCGAGGCGCAGGCAAAGCAGCAGAACAGCGGCGGCTCGCGCTGGACCATTCCCGGTTTCGACGATGTTTTGGGAACAGGCAATCGGCGGTCTTCCAACCGCCAGACCGTGGCCGAAGCCGCCATCAAGTCGGTGGTGCGCTCGGTCGGCTCCTCCGTCGGCCGTGCCATTGTCCGCGGCATCCTTGGGAGCCTGGCCCGGGGGCGGTAGCGCGCGGGCTAGGCCCTCCGCTTTCCTGACCCGCCGGATCAAACGGGCGTCCGTCCCGTCGCAGCAAGTGGTTCCGCCTTTGGGGTGTTGGATCTGTTGCTCGCCGCGCCAAGCGAACTTGCGTGGCACCTGACGCGTCAGAGGCCGTCCTTGTTACCTTGCGACGAAAAAATCTTACTTGAGAACAAGCGGATAGCAGCAGCGGCATCTAAAATTTTCGTGAAAGAAGTTTTTCCCCGCTGAACCGCAATTTCGTGAAATACCGAATGCCTCAAATCATGGCCTTTGCGGGCTGTTGCCGGGGGGCATATTCGATAACGGCGACCACGTGCGATCACGGATTATTTTGGCTAGGAAACCGAAAGCGCCCGCTAAGGTTGGGCCAAGGCTGCGGAGGGCTGAGCATCAGGAGTCCGAGTTGCGGCGCGATGACGATCTGTCGACCTGGCTTTCGGAAACCCCTGCTGAGAGACGATTACCGATTAACGCAAAAGGCGGGCTGTCGACCAGTTGCGCCGGGCTGGTGCAGCAATTCCTGAACGACAATTTTTCCCGCAAGCTTTCTCTCGCTGAGATGGCAGCGGTATGCGAACTGTCTCCCTACCACTTCGCGCGCGGCTTTTCCAAGACGTTCGGAGTGTCGCCGCATCAATACGTCCTTACGCTTCGTCTGGACCTTGCTGAAAAGTTGCTTGCCGACAGCCGCATGTCGATCACGGACATCGCCGATCTGAGCGGGTTCTCGAGTCAGAGCCACCTGACCACCATGATGAAAAAATATCGCAACGCCACCCCACAGCAGGTGCGGGCGAGGCAGGTTCGATCGCGGGGCAGTGAGTAAGGCGACAGCAAATTGCCCAAATTATGGGCAGATTTATTTTTGGCTCGGCTTATAAAAGAAATTTCTAAAGTAATTCTGTGTTAACCTCCAGAATATGCGCTGTATTTTTTCCGATAAACAGCAATTTGTTGAAATACGGGATTCTGAAAACATGTCCTTCTGGAGCAGGTTCAGCTACGCCGGATTCTGACTAGGCTGAGGGGACATGAGCGACGATACGGCCATCGGCCGCAGCCTTTCCGAGGAGATCGGCTACTGGCTGGAGTCGGCGTCCAGGACGCTTGAGAAACGCTATGGAGATGGCGTGCCCCTGGCCAAGCAGGACATGCTGCTTGCCCATTATCTCTACGGCCTCACCGCCGTGGTTCACGCGGGCGACGCGCCTGCTGCCCATCTGACGGCTGTGCGATCCTATCTCGGCAGGCTGATTCCGCAGGAGCGGGTCACGCGAGCGCTGCAGGCCGTGCCGGAGGAGGGGGACTCCTGGCTTGAAAACACGCTCGATCGCGTCGAGGCGATCGGTGAAAAGCAGGGCCATGCGCTTCTGGCGCGCGGCGCCGATATTGTCATCCCATTTTCGAGCAGACACGCTTCGGCGGCAGGGTCGGCGGAACCTGTCGTGATCGAGCGCGACCGACCAAAGGAGGCACTCTCGCAATGAACCTCGGGCAAGCACGAAACACCCGGCGCGCATCGGCGCGTTTCGCTGGGAACTGGGTACTCGGCGCTGCCGACAGCCGCTCGCTGCGCCGCCGCTTGATGGCCGCGCTGCGCAACGCGCATCGCGTGCTCGGCCTGAAGCGCGACCGGTTGGGGCATGGGATGCTCAGCGCCGGCGGGGCGACAGGCGCCCTGCTCGCCGTCGCCGGGATCATGATACCGCAAGCGGCGTTCGCGCAGGTTGCCATGGGCAATGGGGTTGTCAGCAATCCCGCAAACTGCACCAATCCCAGTGCTGCGACCGCAGGCAGCACCGCTATCGGCTGCGGCAGTAGCGCCGGCGCCAGCTCAACCGCAATCGGCTCTGGCACCGTTGCCAATGGCCAGAACGCCTTGGCGATAGGCGACGCAAACAGTACAACCGGCGATGGCTCGATCATCATCGGCTATGCAAATTCTGCCAATGGTCTCAACGCGATAGGCATGGGTGTCTTTGCGAACGCCACCGGCACCAATGCCCTTGCGGTCGGCGGAAATGCCCATGCCAATGGGGATGGCTCATCGGCTTTTGGCGTCAATACGGTTGCAAACGGCGCAGGTGCCACCGCTATCGGCAATGGGACGAGCGCTGCGCTGAATGCTTCGGCCCTCGGCCTCGCTGCCGCGGCAAGCGGGCTGCGCGCCACCGCGCTCGGGTATGGGGCGAAAGCGTCGGGAGTGGATTCGTTTGCCCAGGGCAACAACGCCACCGCAAGCAACCAGAACGCCATTGCGATCGGGTTCCAATCGGTCGCTTCACAGATCAACTCCATCAATATCGGCGGGCGCACCGTCGCGGGAACGGGTGCCCTTGCACAGGGCGCCATCGCCCTTGGCACGGATGTGCAGGCATCTCAGCAAAACACCGTTGCCATCGGCATTCTGACCAAAGCAACTGGAACGAGCGCCACGGCGATGGGCAACACGGCAAGCGCTTGGGGCAACCAGTCCATCGCCTTGGGTTTGGGCGCGCAAGCAGGCGTTCAGGCCAACACGGCCCTGCCAAACAGCATCGCGATCGGCACCAATTCGCTCTCTTCGGGCGCTTTCGCCACCGCGATGGGCACTTCGGCCAACGCCACGGCGGACAACGCTGTCGCCTTTGGCACGCAATCGCTCGCGCAGGCGGCCTCCGGTATCGCTTTGGGCAACAGCGCAAGCGTTTCCGGTACCGGTAGCATCAATTCGATCGCGATCGGTTCCGCGGCCACGGTCAGCGCACCCGACTCCATCGCGATGGGCGAAAACGCAAGCTCCACGGCGCAGGATGCCTTCAGCTTCGGTACCGCGGCCAAGGCCTCGGGGGTCAACTCGATGGCATTTGGTCCTGCCGCCGTAGCATCGGCCGACGGAGCCACCGTGTTTGGTCAGCACAGCGCCGCCACGGCCGTCAACGCCACAGCGGTCGGTCAATCGGCCAACGCTTCCGCTCAGTCGGCCATCGCCGTGGGCACGAACGCCAAGGCCGATTCCGCCAATGCGGTGGCCATGGGCACCAACGCGGTGGCGACTGGAGGCCAGGCGGTTTCCATCGGCGCGAACAACACCGCCTATGGCGACGGCGCGGTCTCCATTGGCGATCCGAGCTATGCCAGCGGCACCGGCGCCTTCACCGGCGGCGCCAACAACATCGCCAATGCTGACGGTACCGCGAGCGCAACCGCCGCCAACCAGGCCGCCGGCGCGGTTGCGATCGGTAACAACAACAAGGCGATCGGGCAGGGTTCCGTGGCGCTGGGCAACGGGTCCACCGCGGGTGCGACCGGCTTCGTCGGGAATGTCGCGCTGGGCAATGGCGCGACCGCCACGGCAAGCTCCGGTGATGTGGCCCTCGGCTCGGGCTCGGTCACCCAGGCGGCCGTCGGCACCGGCAGCGCCACGATCGGCGGTACGACCTATACCTTCGCCGGAACGACGCCGACCTCGACGGTCAGCATCGGCGCGCCGGGCGCTGAGCGGACCCTCACAAATCTCGCCGCAGGACGCATCAGCGGCAGCTCGACCGACGCGATCAACGGCTCGCAGCTTTTCGCGACCAACCAGCAGGTGACGCAGAACACAACCGACATCGCTAGTCTCGGCAATACGGTCACGAACATCAACAGCGGCGCCGGCATCAAGTATTTCCATGCCAACTCGACGCTGCCCGATTCCCAGGCGTTGGGCGCGGACTCCGTCGCGGTCGGCCCGAATGCCGTGGCCAACAATGCCGGCGACGTGGCAATCGGCCTCAATTCCGCATCCAGCACCACGACGGCGGTTGGCGGCACAACGATCGGCGGCGTCAACTACACCTTCGCCGGCACCACGCCGGCCGGCGCATTCTCGGTTGGCTCGGTTGGCGCGGAGCGCCAGATCCAGAACGTCGCCGCAGGCCGGCTGACCAACTCGTCGACCGATGCCGTCAACGGTTCGCAGCTCTTCGCGACGAACCAGCAGGTGACGCAGAACACAACCGACATCGCCGCCAATACCGCAGACATCACTACCCTCGGCAACACAATCAACAACATCAACGCTGGCGGCGGCATCAAGTACTTCCACGCCAATTCGACGCTCGCCGATTCCCAGGCGCTGGGAACGGATTCCGTCGCGATCGGCCCGAATGCCGTGGCCAACAACGCCGGCGATGTGGCGATCGGCCTCAACTCCGTGTCCGGCACCACGACCGCGGTTGGCGGCGCGACGATCGGCGGTGTGAATTACACTTTTGCCGGAGCCACTCCGGCCGGCGCCTTCTCGGTCGGCTCGGCGGGTGCCGAGCGCCAGATCCAGAATGTCGCGGCCGGGCAGTTGAGCGGCTCCTCTACCGATGCGGTCAACGGCTCGCAGCTCTTCGCCACTAACCAGCAGGTGACGCAGAACACGACGGATATCGCCGCCAACACCGCCGACATCACCACGCTCGGCAACACGATCAATAATTTTGCCGGCGACACATCGACCGCTTACACCGACGCCAATGGCGTAGGCATTCGCTATGTCCGCACCAATGACAGCACGCTCCCGGTCACCGATGCCTTCGCGCAAGGGGTAGGCTCTTCCGCGCTAGGTTACCAGGCCACCGCGTCCGCCGGCGACTCGCTGGCCCTCGGCCGCGGCACCCAGGCAACTGTCACCGGCGGCGTAGCGCTCGGCTCCGGCTCGGTTTCAGATCGTGCGGTGGCGCCGACATCGGGATCGATCCTCTCCGGCACTGGCCTCATCCCCTACAACACTGCGGACATGAGTTTGCTCGGCGCCGTCTCGGTCGGCACCTCCACATCCTATCGTCAGATCATCAACGTTGCCGACGCCACGGAGGACCAGGACGCGGTGACGCTGCGCCAGTTGAAGGGCGCGCTGAGCTCCTTCGCGGTGACGGGATCCATGTACTTCCACGCCAATTCGACGGCGTCGGACTCGCTTGCGGTCGGCGTCGATTCGGTCGCGATCGGTCCGCGCACCACCGTAAACGGCAATAACGGCATAGGCATGGGCAACGGCGCCATCGTGCAGTCGACTGCGCCGGGCGGCATCGCGATCGGCCAGACCTCGACAGTCAATGCGGCAGACAGCATCGCGCTAGGGACGAACTCGACCGCCAACGGTGCGCAGTCGATGGCGCTCGGCGCCGGCGCCACGGCCAATGAGCCGGGCAGCGTCGCGCTCGGCGCGGGCTCGACGACGGCGGCGGCGGTCGCCACGACGGGCACGACGATCAACGGTGTCGCCTACACCTTCGCCGGAACCGCTCCGACGAGCACGGTCAGCGTCGGCAGCGTCGGCAACGAGCGCACCGTCACCAACGTGGCGGCGGGCCGGATCAGTTCCACCTCCACGGACGCCATCAACGGCAGTCAGCTCTACGCGACCAATCAGGCCGTCGAAGCAGTGCAGGGGAGCGTCGGCAATCTCAACGAGTTCGCAGTCCAGTACGACAAGAACCCGGATGGCACCAAGTCGAACTCGCTGACGCTCGCCGGCGGCGACGCGAATGCGCCGGTTGTCATCCACAATGTCGGCGCTGGCACCGCCGACACCGATGCAGTCAACGTGCAGCAACTCAATCTTGGGCTGGCGACCACGCTCGACAACTCCAAGACCTACACCAATCAGGTGGCGGCTACCACGCTGCAGCAGGCCAATGCCTACACCGACTCCAAGCTCAGCCAGCTCAACATGGATATGGGCGAAGCGCGCGGCGAGGCGCGTCAGGCCGCCGCGATCGGCCTTGCGGCCGCCTCGCTGCGCTATGACGATCGTCCCGGCAAGGTCAGCGTGGCGGCCGGCGGCGGCTATTGGCGCGGCGAGGGAGCGGTCGCGTTCGGCGCCGGCTACACCAGCGAGGACGGGCGCGCGAGAGCGAACCTCTCGGGCACGACGGCCGGTGGTCACTGGGGCGTGGGCGCGGGTGTCAGCTTCACCTTGAACTGATCCCGCTCATGGCCAGTCAAGCATTCTCAGCCGTCGCAATGTGCGTGATCTTCCTTCTCGTGTCCGGCCCCAACGCGGTCGGACAGGAGCAGGCTCCGTCCGCCTACCGGATAAAGCCCTCGGAAGTCGTCTTGCCTCCGGATGTAAAGCTTGGCGACTATCAGCGAACCACGCGTCCTTTCGAGAACTGGATCCTGATCTGCGATGAGAACCTGCAGGCCAGGAAGAGGGTTTGCAACATCAGCCAGTCCTTCATCGACCAGAGCCAGGCACCGGTCTTCAGCTGGTCGCTGGCAGCCGACGAGAAGGGCAAGCCTTTCATGATATTGCGGGCCCCCAGCCAGGCCGGCACGGGAAGCAAGCTTTCGCTCAAATTTGCCGGCCGCAAGCAGCCGGTAGATGTTCAGCTGCAGGCCTGCGACGCGTCGGTTTGTGTCGGCTATTTGCCGGTTGGCCCCGTGCTTCGCGAGCAGATCGGCAAAGAGACCAACGTCCAGGTTTCCTATTCCCTGCCGTCAGGAGCGACCGTCAGCCTCGATGCCCCCTTCAAGGGGCTCAAGGCCGCGCTGTCGGCCATCAACTAGAAAGAGCTTGAGATGACACGCCAATCCATAGAGGACAGAATTCTGACGCGCTCCGAGTCCGTTGCGCTGCCGGAGCCGCCGGCCGGCTCGCCGCCGGCGCGTTCGTCGGCCTGGCGGCTGTTGCGGAACACGGCGCTGCTCGGCGCGTTCGCCATCCTGGTCGCGGCGGCGGTCATCGTGTCGTTCCGTTTCTTCCCCGCGCTTGGGACATACGTCGCCGGCACCGCTTCCGCGCAAGCACAGGCACCCGTCCAGGCAGAGTCGACGCAAGCCGCGCCGGCGCCGGCAGACAGCTCGGCGAACAAGAATCCGTTTCAGGCGCATGTCGCTCAGGCGGGCGTGCGCACTTGCGCCAATCTCTTTGCCACGCTCGGACAGGCGCTGACCGCGGGATCGACCTATGCCGTCCAGACGCAATGGGACAAGACCTCGCCCGATACGCACGCCGTGCAGGCGCTCGCCGGGATGAGCTACAATCTGCCCGACTATAAAACCGAGGCGGCCGGTATCGTCTATGCCTCGCCTCTCGGGCAGACCTGCGAGGGCGGCTTCGTGCGCGTGGCGCCGTTCCAGCACTCTTGTCAGGAGGTCGCCGGCACGCTGCCGAAGGGCAGCCTTTTGGCGGACAACCTTTCGAACACGATGCTTTTCAACCTGGCCAACAATGGCGGCCAGGCGCTGCTGGTCCCAACCGGGAACACCTGCATCGTCGTCTCGGTCGCACGCATGGGCGGATAGCAGCCGGGCACAATCACCGATCTTGAACAGCTGCATTGGGAGCTACGAACATGCTGATCGACCGTCGCCTCTCATTCCCGCTGCTGGCGGCGCTGGCCGGGCTTACGATCGCCAGCCATGCGGCCGACCTGGTGTCGCCGCCGCCGGCTGAGACGGGCGAGGAAAAGGGCATCTGGGGCGCGATCGCCTATTCGCCCGGCGACGGCCGTCACGGCTTCTTCTGGGGTGCCGACAAGCGCCAGGAAGCGGAAGACATCGCGCTCAAGCACTGTGAGAATGCGGACGGCAAGGGGTGCCGGGTGGTCGAAGTGTTCCGCAACCATCGCCATTGGGACGATGATGACGGCACCGGCTTTCCCTATGAGCACTGCGCGGCTCTTTCGGTTGGCAAGAGCCGTGGCGCGGCGACGCCGTTCTGGGGCGCAGCATCGGCCACGACCCGCCGTGAAGCCGAGGACAAGGCGACGGCCCAGTGCGGAGGCGAGGGGAAGGAGTGCAAGATCCGCGAGTGGGTTTGCACCTGACGGGAGCAGCCGCTGGATATTCGTCGCGCCCGGATGTCGGCGCGCCGAGCGTGGCGCAGCAATCAGAGAGCAGGGCGCTTGGCTATGGCGAGACCAATGCCGAGCGCGATCATAGCGCCGCCGGATGCCTCCCGCAGCCGGCGGATCACACTGGTGCGCCCTGCGGCGCCTTGCCGGATGCGGCTTGCCGCAATGGCGACCACGACATCGGCAAGGGTGTTGAGCGTCACCGATATGAAGCCGAGGGCCATGAACTGCAGGGCGACGTGGCCGGCGCCCAGATTCACGAATTGCGGAATGAAGGCCAGGAAGAAGGCCGCCGTCTTCGGGTTCAAGGCCTCGACCAGCACACCTTCGCGAAAGGCTCGGCCGGCGCCGACGGCAGGCGTCGGCGTCCCGCCTTCCAGCATCGTCTTTGCCTCGCGGCGCGCGGACTGGAAGGTGCGGAAGCCCAGCCAGACGAGGTAGACGGCGCCGATCAGCTTCAGCGCCGTGAACAGCTCCGCGCTGGCGAGCACGATGGCCGAAACGCCCAGGCTGCCGGCCGCCACGTGGACCATGCCGCCCAGCCCCGTCCCGAAACTTGAGGCGATGCCTTCCGCGCGGCCTCCGGCCAGCGTGCGCGCGGCGACATAGAAGATGCCGGGCCCCGGCGTGATGGCGAGCAGGAAAGCCGCGGCGAAATACAGGGCGAACTGGGTCAGGTCCGGCATGAGGGGCTCGTTAGGGAATAGGGTGTCAAACCGGCCAGTCTTCACACTGGGATGAGCGGCGCGACCTCGCGGTCGGACGGACGGTCGCTCGATGACAGGCCGGACGCCACGCCGGCGCGGTCGGCCGCGTTGCGGTTCTGGCTCATCTTGCGCTTGCCTTCGAGCTTCATGATGGGCATGCGCAAACCGACGATGCCCTTCAATTGCGACTGGATGAAATCCGCCGGCGCGTCCGACACGGCCCACGGCGCTGAGCGTCCGCCCTCATGCAGGTTGGTCAGGCGGGTCACCACCTCGAGCAGCCTGTCGGCGTCCTCGAAGAATTCGATCGGCCCATGGGCATGCACGGCGATATAATTCCAGGTCGGCACGACCTTCCCGGTCTCCTGCTTGGTCTGATACCAGGCCGGTGTCACATAGGCGTCCGGCCCCATGAACACCGCCAGTCCGTCGCCCAGCACCGGTGCGCGCCATTGCGGGTTTGCCTTCGCGACATGGCCGTAGATCACGCCATGCTCGCCTTCGTTCTCATCCAGCAGAAGCGGCAACGGAGTCGCCAGCGGGCCTTCCGCCGTGGCGGTAACCAGGACTGCCAGTCGCGCGGAACGGATCGTGGCCTTGAGGCTTTCACGATCGTCGTCGCGAAAGGCGGGCGGGATGTACATGACAAACTCCTTGCGTTGCAAGAAAGGATGCCGGATGTCTGGCTTGCTTGGAACATCCAGTTTTGAAGGTTTTGTGTGGTCCAGTTCGAGCAGGATTGCGTCGCGCGCCGGATCATCGCGGCGATCAAGGAGCAGATCCACAGCGGCACCTATCGGCCGGGCGATCGCCTGCCGTCGACGCGGGCCTTTGCCGCCGAATGGGGCGCTTCGCGAACCACGGTGACGGCTGCCTACAATCAGCTCGACGCCGAAGGCTATCTGATCATCCGGCAGGGGGCGCGTGCGATCGTGGCCGCGGGACTGGAGAGGGCGTCGGGAGAGGCGCCCCTCGCAACCGCCTCGCCACGGCACCTGTCGGCATTCGCGGGGCGGTTGCTGGCTCTGCCTCCGCCGGCATTGGCGGAGCCGGCCAACATTGCGGATTTCCGCTATGGCGACCTGTCCGGCGCGGACTTCCCGGTGCTGGCCTGGCGGCGGGCGTCGAACAAGGCGATCCTGCGGCGCCCCGCGCGGCTGCGCTACGGCGATCCCCAGGGATCTTCCGTCCTGCGCAACGCGCTCCAGGCCTATCTCTGGCGCGCTCGCGGCATCACTTGCGCACCGGACCAGATCGTCATCGTCAACGGCTCGCAGCAGGGGCTCGACCTCTGCGCGCGGCTGCTGCTCGATCCCGGCGATCCATTCGTGATCGAGAACCCCGGATATGCGCTGGCTCGCCACGCCTTCGTGGCGGCGGGAGGCATAGCCATGCCCGTTCCTGTCGACGCGGATGGGCTAAGGACGGACACGCTGCCGCCGGCCCGTCTCGCTTATGTGACGCCGTCGCATCTGTTTCCGCTCGGCGGCGTGCTTTCGGCGGCACGGCGGCGTTCGCTGCTGGCCTGGGCCGCCGGCGCGGGGGCCTATGTGGTGGAGGACGACTATGACGGTGAATACCGTCACGACATCAGCCCCATTCCGCCGCTCCAAACGCTCGACGCGGACACCGTCATCTATGTCGGCACGCTGTCCAAGACGCTCTCGCCCACCTTGAGGCTCGGCTACCTCGTCGTCCCCGTCAGCCTGCGCCGGGCGTTCAGCGAGGCGAAGCGCCTGACCGATCGGCATGCGCCGATGCTGGAGCAGGATGTGCTGGCCGAACTGCTGGCGAGCGGCGCCTACGAGCGCCACGTGCGCAGCATCCGGAGAAAAAACGCCGAGCGCCGGGACATCCTGCTCAAGGCGTTGATCGATCGATTGGGGCCAAGGGTCACCATCGCCGGGGCGGAGACGGGCCTGCATGTCATCGCCTGGATGAACGGCATCGATGCCGAGCGCGAACCGGCGATCATCGCGGCCGCGCGAGACGCCGGGATCGGACTCTATCCTGTGTCGCCGCTTTATGATCCGAGCGGCCCCAGGCCGGAAACGGCCGGGTTTATCCTGGGTTACGCCGGGCTCGAGGCGGAAGCATTGCGCCGCGGCGTCGCGGTGCTGGCCACTATCTTGGCCGAACACCGCTGACTTATCGACGCTTTAGAAGATCTCGTTGGTGAGCTGCTTCACCGGACCGAGCAGGATCGAACCCGTCGGCACGCCATTGTCGATCGGGATCGCCTTGCGCTCCGGCATGTCCTCTTCAGGCGCGCCGATATTGGCCGTCACGATGACCGGGGTCTTGGTCGGCACGCGGTCGTAGAGGTCGATGATGTCCTGGTTGATCAGGCGCACGCAGCCCGACGATACCGACTTGCCGATCGACCACCATTCCGGCGAGCCGTGCAGGCGGTAGAGCGTGTCCTGGTTGCCCTGGAAGAGATAGAGCGCACGCGCCCCGAGCGGGTTCTTCAGGCCACCAGGCATGCCGCCATTCTTGGCGCTGTACTGCGTCAGCTCCGGCTGGCGCGCGACCATCTCGTCCGGCGGCGTCCATTTCGGCCATTTCTGCTTCCACTGCACGACCGCGTCACCCGACCATTCGAAGCCGGCGCGGCCGAGGCCGACGCCGTAGCGGATCGCCTGGCCGCCCTCGCGGACCAGATAGAGGAAGTGGCCGGTGGTATCGACGACGATGGTGCCCGGGCGCTGTCCGGTCGGATCGGGAACGATCTGGCGCAAGAATCTGTGATCGATCTTGTTGACGGGAATGGCCGGCAGGTCGAAGCCATTGTCCGACATCGGGCCATACATCGTCTCGTAGTCGCCGAGCGGCGGCTCGACATAGGTGGGCGGTGGCGGCTGGACGGGAGCAGGGGCCGGACCGGTGGTGGTGCAGGCGGAAACGGCCGCCGAAGCAGCGCCAAGGGCTGTGAAATTGAGGAAACCGCGGCGGCTGATGCGGAAGGAAGCGTCTGACATGATTGCCTTTTCTAGGTCTTAATTCGCAAGAAAGCATGAATGTGCGGGCACGTCGCAGGCGGCATTCATAACAGTCGGCGGCGATAGGCGGTTCCAATTCTGGCTTGAGGGTGGACAGAAAAAGGCGAAGCTGTGACCGTGCCGCCGCTGTTGCGCTGCAGCAACAGAGGCATCAGACACCCGCCAGAAGGCCATCGAGCGAGGGTAGAATGAGCCCCGGCGGCAAGTCGCGATATTCGTCCGGCTGATTGGTCCGGTTGATCCAGACCGTGCGGAAACCGAATTTCGTCGCGCCGGCGACGTCCCAGCGGTTCGACGACTGGAAAGACACCGCGCCCGGATAGAGCCGCCAGTTGGTGATCACCATGTCGTAGACCGACGGGTCGGTCTTGAAGCGTTTGACCTGGTCGACCGAAAACACGTCGTCGAGGATCTGGTCGAGCGCCGCGGATTTGACCGCCGCGCCGAGCATTTCCGGCGAGCCGTTGGAGAGGATGGCGAGCTTCGCGCCCGACGCCTTGAGCGCCTTCAGCACGGCGGGCACTTCCGGGTAGCAATCGAGCCGCCAATAAGCTTCGAGCAGTTTCGTCCGCAACGCCGGATCGGCCGAGGGCACCTTGCGCAAAGCGAAATCCAGCGCCTGCTCGGTCAATTGCCAGAAATCGGCATACGAGCCCATCAGCGTCCTGACCCAGGAATATTCCAGCTGCTTGGCGCGCCAGATTTCCGACAGCAACTGGCCGTCCGGGCCGATCTCGCCGGCATGGCGGCGCACGGCCGCGTGCACGTCGAACAACGTGCCATAGGCGTCGAAGACATAGGCCGCATGATGCATGACAAGAGTTTTGAGACGAGGACGCGCCCCATGCAAGCGCTGATTGCGCTTAAATGCATGTCGCCCAAAAGTGTGGCGCGGTTTTGGGAAACCGACATGCATCAAACAGAACGCTTGTCGCCCAAAAGCGTGTCGCGGTTTTGGGAAGACCGACATGCATCAAACAAAACGCATGTCACCCAAAAACGTGTCGCGGTTGTGGGGAAACCGACATGCATCAAAAAAGGACCTACAGAGCGTTGCCCGATATAGATCAGGCAACGCTCTGTAAGTGCCGCTGGCCTCAACGATTTTCGGCCATGTCGGTTGACGCCGGCCCTCAAAGCATCGTCCTATGCCGACCCGAAATCGCTCATTTGGACGGCAAACATGACACTGGCGGCAGCGGCGCAAACCGCGACATGGACCTATGTGGACGGCGACTGGTACGAGGGCAATGTCGCGGTGCTGGGGCCGCGCAGCCATGCCATGTGGCTCGGCACCAGCGTCTTCGACGGCGGCCGCTGGTTCGAAGGCGTCGCGCCCGACCTCGAGCTTCACTCCGCTCGCGTCAACGCTTCCGCGACCGCGCTTGGCTTGAAGCCTTCGATGGCGACGGAAGAGATCGTTGGCCTGACCTGGGACGGCTTGAAGAAATTCGACGGCAAGACGGCAGTCTATATCAGGCCGATGTATTGGGCCGAGCATGGCGGCTATATGGGCGTGCCGGCCGACCCGGACTCGACC
Organism: Mesorhizobium sp. SOD10; assembly: GCA_000824805.1. Taxonomy (GTDB): domain Bacteria; phylum Pseudomonadota; class Alphaproteobacteria; order Rhizobiales; family Rhizobiaceae; genus Mesorhizobium. The sequence continues at coordinate 851,718 of CCNA01000034.1, read as the reverse complement.
CGCTTCTGCCTCTGCCTCTACGAAGCGCCGATGATCCCGCCGTCCGGCTTTTCGATCGGCGTCTCGCCGTTCCGGCGCCCGACCATCGAGACCATGCCCACCAACGCCAAGGCGGGCTGCCTCTACCCAAACAATGGCCGCGCCATCCTGGAAGCCAAGAATCGCGGCTTCGACAACGCACTGGTGCTCGACATGCTGGGCAATGTCGCCGAGACCGGGACGTCCAACATCTTCCTGGTCAAGGACGGCCATGTGATGACGCCGGCGCCGAACGGCACGTTCCTGTCTGGCATTACCCGCTCGCGCACCATCAACCTGCTCGGCGACTACGGCTTCAGGACCACCGAGAAGACGCTGTCGGTTCGCGATTTCCTCGAAGCCGACGAGATCTTCTCGACCGGCAACCACTCCAAGGTCGTGCCGATCACCCGCATCGAGAACCGCGACCTGCAGCCCGGACCCGTGGCCAAGAAAGCGCGCGAGCTCTATTGGGAATGGGCGCATTCGGCGTCCGCCGCCTGAGCCGCCGGAGCGTTTCTCCGTTTCGCCGAACGGCGAACCGCTCCATCTCCTTTTTTTGCGCAATTCCGGGCGGAAACCGTTTCACACTTTTCCCGGAATTGCTCTAAAAAGTCGCTCGGCGCCCCATTCCGGAGTTGCCGCGACCCATTCCAGACCTATCTTAGCTCGGTAATATCACCGGACTTTTTCCTTGAGGGAGTACCATCCATGGCTTTTGAGTTGCCCGCTTTGCCTTACGACTATGAGGCCTTGCAGCCTTACATGTCGAAGGAGACGCTGGAGTATCATCACGACAAGCACCACAAGGCCTATGTCGACAATGGCAACAAGCTGGCCGCCGAGGCCGGAATGGGCGACCTGTCGGTCGAAGAGGTCGTGAAGCAGTCCTTCGGCAAGAATGCCGGGCTCTTCAACAACGCCGCCCAGCACTACAACCACATCCACTTCTGGAAGTGGATGAAGAAGGGCGGCGGCGGCAACAAGCTGCCGGGCGCGCTGCAGAAGGCCTTCGACAGCGACCTTGGCGGCTATGACAAGTTCAAGGCGGATTTCACCGCCGCCGGCACCACCCAGTTCGGCTCCGGCTGGGCCTGGGTATCGGTTAAGAACGGCAAGCTGGAAATCTCCAAGACCCCGAATGGCGAGAACCCGCTGGTCCATGGCGGCTCGCCGATCCTCGGCGTCGACGTGTGGGAGCACTCCTATTACATCGACTACCGGAACGCGCGGCCGAAATATCTCGAGGCCTTCGTCGACAGCCTGATCAACTGGGACTACGTCCTGGAGCTGTATGAAAAGGCTAAAGGCTAACGATTTTCTAGCGAAAAGCCCCGGCATGCCGGGGCTTTTCTTTTTCGGGCAGTGGAAACGGCAAGCCAGCCGGCAAAATCGTCACGGCGAAGGGGAATAATCCCGTTGTGACGTCCGTTAACGTTCAGTCGCGCACCCTCTTTCCTCATCACGGAGCCAATTGAATGAGAAAGCTTGTTCTCGCCATCTCTATGCTCGCTTTTGCCGGTTCGGTCGCCTTTGCCGATCCGATAAAGGATCGCCAGGCCTTGATGAAGGAGCGCGGCAAGCTGGCCGGTCAATTGTCTAAAGTCGTCAAGGGGGAGGAGGATTTCGACGCCGCCGCTGTGCTGACGACGCTGAAGGCCCTGCAGGCCAATGCTGAGAAATGGGATGCCGAGAAACTGTTCCCAGCCGGCAGCGACAAGGGCGACACCACGGCAGCGCCGAAGATCTGGGAAGACAAGGCCGGCTTCAATGCGGCAGAAGACAAGCTGCTGGCCGATGTCAAGGCCGCGGTGGCTTCGCCTCCGGCCGACGTCGACGCGCTGAAGGCGCAACTCAACACGATCGGCGGCGATTGCGGCACCTGCCACCAGACTTACCGGATCAAGAAGAGCTGATCGCCCGGCGATGGCCTGGCTTAGGAAGCTTGTCGGCGCCGCCGTCGTGCTTGGCGGCGCCGCGGCCGCTGCGGGCTGGGTCCTGTCCGCGCCCGCCAGGCTGGACGCCGGCACCGTCGCGCAACTCGGCCCCGGTGACGCCGCCAAAGGCAAGCGCATCTTTTATGCGGGGGGCTGCACCTCCTGCCACGCCAAACCGGGCGCACAGGGCGACGCCCGGCTGCAATTGGTCGGCGGTTTGGAACTCAAGACGCCGTTCGGCACGTTCGTTCCGCCCAACATCTCGCAGGACCGGAAGGACGGCATCGGCGGCTGGAGCGAGGAGGACTTCGCCAATGCCATGCTGAAGGGCGTTTCGCCTTCCGGCGAGCATTTCTACCCGGCCTTTCCCTATGCCTCCTATGCGCGCATGAAGCCGGCCGACATCGCGGACCTCTACGCTTTCATGAAGACGCTGCCGGCGGTTGCCGGCAAGGCGCCGGATCACAAGCTGTCCTTCCCCTTTGCCATCCGCCGCGGCATCGGCCTGTGGAAGCTTCTCTATCTCAGCCCGGAGCCGGTGATCGCATTGCCCGGCGGCACGCCGGACAAGGTTCTCGCCGGCCGCTATCTTGTCGAGGGACCCGGCCATTGCGGCGAATGCCACACGCCGCGCGATTTCGCCGGCGGCGTCAAAAAGGGCCAGTGGCTGGCGGGAGCCGTGGCCGCCGAAGGCTCCGGCGTCGTGCCCAACATTACCCCGCAGGGCGGCACCAAGGACTGGTCGGAGGCCGACATCGCCAATTACCTCGAAACCGGTTTCACGCCGGATTTCGATTCCGTGGGCGGCGCCATGGTCGACGTGCAGCGCAACATGGCGCAGCTGACCGCCGACGACCGTGCGGCGATCGCGGCCTACCTCAAAGCCGTCCCGCCGCATCCGAATGGCTATCCGGCGCGCAAGCCGGCGAGCTGAACCATCATGTCTTCTTTGCGTGACACCACCGATGCGATGAGCTTGTGGCGTCTCAAGCCATATTAGTTGACTTTAAAACTCATGTATCATAGGCGCTTCGGCCAGTTTTCTGGCTAACCGAAGCTTGCCATGCCCTCGATCGATCTTTTGTCCGGAGCCGCCCATCGCGGAGAGCGTGCGGCGCTCCTCTTCGCCGGCAGTCGGACGCTTTCCTGCGCGGAGCTCGATGGGCTTGTGCAGCAGTTCGCCGCGAGGCTGGGGCAAGGAGAAAAGCAGCTGGTAGCCATCTCGGCGGACGCTTCCGAGCAGGCGGTCGTCGCGTATCTTGCAGCCCTGCGGGCGGGCCATGCGGTGGCCATGCTGCCGCCTTGCGACAGCCGGCTCTGGGAAGATTTCCTGGCGGCCTTCCAGCCGGATTTCACCTACCGGCCACTCGATGGCCGTTGGCGTCTCGTCAAGGAGGCCCGGCGCGTAGGAGACGCTGAGCCGCTGCACCCTGATCTCGCGCTGCTGCTGATGACATCCGGCAGTTCGGGCACCGCTAAAGCGGTCAGGCTTTCCCACGGCAATATCGAGGCCAATGCGCGCTCGATCGCAGCGTATCTGGAACTCTCTTCGAACGATCGGGCCGCTCTCGTGCTGCCGCTCCACTATTCCTACGGGCTGTCGGTCCTCAACTCGCATCTGATTGCGGGCGCCAGCGTCCTCTTCCCCGGCACGTCGGTCATGGATAGCGATTTTCTCAGGACGATCGCCGACGGCGGCTGCACGAATCTGTCCGGCGTCCCGTATTCCTATGAACTCTTGGAAAGGGCTCGTTTTCGCGACGCTGAACTCAGCACATTGCGCATGATGACCGTGGCCGGCGGGCAGCTCCGCCCCGACCTTATTCGTCTCTACAGGGATCACATGCGCGCCCGTGGCGGCCGGTTCTTCGTCATGTATGGTCAGACCGAGGCGACGGCGCGCATCGCTTTCGTGCCGCCTGAGAGCCTTTCCGACAGGGAAGAGCGGATCGGGGTGGCAATTCCCGGCGGCAGTCTTGGCATCGTCGATGCTGAAGGAGAGCCGATCACGCGATCGGGCATTTCGGGAGAGCTCGTCTATCGCGGTCCGAACGTGATGATGGGTTATGCCGCGCGGCGTTCCGATCTGGCGCGCGGGGCTGAGGTCGAGATCCTGAACACCGGCGATATTGCTGTTCGGGACGAGCACGGTTTCTTCCGTATCGTCGGGCGCAAGAGCCGCTTTGCCAAGATTGCCGGCCTCAGGATCGGCTTCGACATTATGGAGCAGGCGCTGGAGCGGGCGGGCATTGCCGCGGCGGTGGTCGGCGACGATCGAGGGTTGCAGGCCTATGTGATCGGCGCCGGCTCGGCGGGGAGGGCACGGCGTATTCTTGCCGAAGCCAGCCGCTTGCCAGCCAATCTGATTCGAGTTGCCACGCGCGGCGACTTTCCCAGGCTTGCCTCGGGCAAGATCGACTATAGCTGCCTCCAGCGCGAGATGTTGCAAGGACGGGCGGAAATCCGCTTCGAAAGTGGTGGCGTGGCTGGTGCCTATGCCCGCGTGTTCTATCCGCTCCCCGTTGGCCGCAATGACAGCTTTGTCTCCCTCGGCGGAGATTCCCTTCGCTTCCTGCAACTGGCCCTTGAACTCGAACGACTGGGCTTGGAGCTACCGGACGGCTGGGAGCGGCTAAGCGTCGCGGAGCTAGCGGATCTTCGTCCGGCGAAGCGGCCTCTCATGCGCGGGCAGGCAAGCGAGCTGCCTGTCGATTTGGTGCTAAGGACCATCGCCATCCTTCTGGTCGTCGTGCATCACGAGACGTTATGGCCTATCCCCGGCGGCTCCGGCGTCATGATGCTGCTGGTCGGCTACAGCCTTGCTCGTTTCCAGTCGGCCCATTTCCTTGCCGGTCGAATTGGGCGCGCGTTGAGACCGGCGATCGATGTCCTGATTCCGTATTTTCTCATTGTCGCCGCTTACGCTGTAGCTTGGCGGACGGTCCCCTGGGCCTCGATGATGCTTACTGGGAATTTCGGCTATGCCGAACCGGAACGTCACGAAATGATTCCGTATCTTTACTGGTTCATCGAGGCCTATTCGCAGACGCTCCTGCTCTTTGCTCTGATCTTTGCCATTCCTGGAATCCGCAAGCTTGCCCGGGCTCATTCCTTCGTTTTCTCGCTGGGTCTTTTGGGGTTTGCCGCTGCCGCGCGCTTTTCACTCCCTTTGTTCGTCGATCTGGGCAACCGCCAGATCTTCACAATCTATTGGGTCTTCCATCTGGCCGTATTCGGTTGGTGCGCCGGTCTTGCCGATACTCCGGCGAGAAAGCTGACTCTGACTGCGCTTGCAGCCGCCATGCTGGGTTATTTGGCCTTCTGGGAGTCGGTCTGGTTAGGGACGACGGTCAAGTACCTAATGATCTTCGCGGCGCTTTTGGTTCTTCTTTATCTGCCGCGTGTTCGCCTGCCGGCCGGGGTAGGGCGGGTGGTTGCGCAGGTCGCCGTCGCGGCGTTTCCGATCTACCTTTTCCACCGTTTCGTCCCGGAGATATTAATGGCTCCCGTCGCAGGCGTGCTGCCGGCTCCCATCTTCCAGCTGCTGGCGATTGCCGGCGGTATCGCTTTAGGTATCGTCGCCGGCAAGGCCTTGGCAGGCATTCGAAACCTGCGTGGCAGATTAGCGATAGGACGTCAGCCGGAATTGCTCTCCGTCTGAGGCACCTGATCTATGCTCATCCCGCTAGGGGTGGCGGTCGCCCAGGAAGTCGAAGCCGTTTTCGAAGAAGTGATTGTAGTTGCAGGTCAGTTCCTCGCCAGGCGCGATGTCGCGCAGCGCGTAAGTCTCCTCGGGTGAGGAGACGTCGCAGTTCGGATCGTCGTCGTGGTTCATGTAGCGCGCGTCGTCGGCTTCGAACACGATGTAGCTCGGATCGTGCCGGTCCGGATAGGAATAGCGGTCGAGATAGGATTTCACCGGTCCCGTCTGGCTCTCATAGGTGTCGACGGGAATGCGCCGGTCGAACCGCGGGTCGAGCTTCCAGATCAGCGTTCCCTTCGGAATGCGATGCCTGGCGAAGACGCCGATTCCCTGGATGGACGATTTGTCGAGATAAGTGTCGACGAGAAGCATGGCGAACCTTGTTGAACAGAGAAGGGCCGGCCCGAACGCGGCATCCAAATGACCGCGCCCGGGATGACCGTGCATTGCGTAACGCGCGGTATTGCGGATTGCGAGCGGAAAATCAGGCTTTGCCTGTCACTTTCAAGGCAAAGGCGTAAATATAGGCGATCTCCTCCAGCCGGGAGAACCGGCCGGAGGCGCCGGCATGCCCGGACTCCATATTAATCTTGAACAGGACGGGATTGCTGCCGACCTTGCGTTCACGCAACCTCGCCACCCATTTCGCCGGCTCCCAATAGGTGACGCGCGGATCGGTGAGGCCCGCCAGCGCCAGGATCGGCGGGTAGTCGAGCGCCGCCACATTGTCATAGGGCGAATAGGCTGCGATCGTCTCGTAGTCGGCTATCGAGGCGATCGGGTTGCCCCATTCAGGCCACTCCGGCGGCGTCAGCGGCAGGGTGGCGTCGAGCATGGTGCTGAGCACGTCGACGAACGGCACCTCGGCGACGATGCCGCCGAAACTTTCCGGCGCCATGTTGGCGATCGCCCCCATCAGCATGCCGCCGGCGGAGCCGCCCTGCGCCACGATACGGTCGTGCTGCGTGTAGCGCTCGGCGACGAGATGGCGGGCGCAGGCGATGAAATCGGTGAAGGTGTTCATCTTCTTCGCCCGCTTGCCGTCATCATACCAGCCATAGCCCTTGTCCTTGCCGCCGCGCACATGCGCGATGGCATAGACGAAGCCGCGGTCGACCAGCGACAGGCAGTTGGTGTTGAAGGCGGAAGGCACCGCGATGCCGTAGGAGCCATAGCCGTAAAGCAGGCAGGGCGCGGAACCGTCGAGCGGCGTGTCGCGATGGTATAGCAGCGAGATCGGCACCAACTCGCCATCGGTTGCCGGCGCCATCAGCCTGCGCGTGACATAGTGCTCCGGATCGTGGCCGGAGGGCACTTCCTGCGTCTTCAGGAGCACGCGTTCGCGGCTGCGCATGTTATAGTCGAACACCTGCGCCGGTGTCGTCATCGACGAATAGGTGAAGCGCATCACTTCGGTGTCGTATTCATAGGAGCCGGAGAGGCCGAGCGAGAAAGCTTCCTCGTCGAAGGAGATGAAATGCTCCTCACCGCTGGCGCGCTCGCGCACCACGATGCGCGGCAGGCCGTCCTTGCGCTCGAGCCGGACCATATGATTTTTGAAGCCGAGCACCGAGAGGATCAGCCGGCCGGGCTCGTGCGGCACCAGTTCCTGCCAGTTGGCGCGCACCGGATTGTCGGCCGGCGCGGTCATGATCTTGAAGTCCTTGGCGCCGTCGGCATTGGTGAGGATGAAGAAGATGTCGCCACCTTCTTCCAGATCGTATTGCAGTCCGGTCTCGCGCACCGCCACCAGCTTCGGCTCGGCGGATGGATCATTGGCCGGCAGCAGGCGGTATTCCGAAGTCTCATGATCGTTGATGCCGATCATGATCCAGTCATTGGCGCGCGTGCCGCTGACATCCATGAAGAAGCCTGGATCGGTTTCCTCATAAATCAGCCGGTCGTTCTCTGACTTGTCGCCGAGCGCGTGGAAGAACACTTTCGACGGGCGATGGTTGTCGTCGAGACGGGTATAGAAGAAGCCATCGTCGCCGGCGTTCCAGATCCCCCCGCCGCCCGTATCCGGAATCTGGTCGGCGAGGTCCTTGCCGCTCGCGAGATCGCGCACGCGCAGCGTGAAGAATTCTGAGCCCTTGTCGTCGAAGGCCCACAGCAGCTTCCTGTGGTCGCGCGAATGGTCGACGCCGCCGAGCCTGAAATAGGCCTTGCCCTCGGCCTCCTTGTCGCCGTCGAGCAGGATCTCCTCGGCGCCACCGTCGCGCGGCGTGCGGAAATAGCGCGGCTGCTCGCCGCCCTGCCGGAAGGAAGAGCCATAAGCATAGGGCCCGTCCTTCATCGGCACCGTCGAATCGTCTTCCTTGATGCGCCCCTTCATCTCGGCAAACAGCTTGCCGCGCAGATCCGCCGTGTCGGCCATCAGCGCCGCCTGATAGGCGTTTTCAGCCTCGAGATGAGCGCGGATGCGGCCGTCGAGCAGGGAAGGGTCGCGGAACACGGCCTGCCAGTTCTCGGCCCGCATCCAGGCATAGTCGTCGCTGCGGGTGATGCCGTGATGCGTGTCGGAAACCGGATGTTTCTCAGGGGCCGGCGGGCTGGCGGCCGGGAAGGCGGAAGTCAAGGCGGAAGCTCTGGTCATTACGTCTCGCTGCGGGATTTGCTTGAATGCCGAATGAACGCGCCGCTCAGCGGCGGTTCAAGGGGTGCGGTCCAAGTTGGTCTTCAGAAGCTAGTTGAAGGGGGAAAGATGAAATCCTGTGTTCCTATCGCCATGGCAGTTGCCGTCGCTGCATCGGGTCTGGCTTTTTCCAGCCAGTCTCATGCAACCGTCTTTGCCGCCTGGCAAGTGGCGGGCGTGCCGTTCGGCGACACGCTCAATGCGCGGAAATATCCGTCCAACGGATCGCAAAAACAGGCCGCCTATCCGAACGGCACCGTGCTGCAGATGACCGGCCGCTGCACCGGTGGCGTAAACCTGCTCGATATCGCCCGGCAGCCGCAATGGAAGCAGCGCCAGGCGATCCGCTATCGCTGGTGTGAGGTCTGGCACGATCCGGCCCAGAACGGTCATTTCGTCACCGGCTGGGTCTACGGCAAATATATCGCGCCTTACTGATGGATCCTATTGGGCCGCCTTGTTGGCTCAGCCGCCAAGGCGGCGCATTGTGCTTCGTTGCGCCGCAGGATTCGTTATGCCGGCGCAACAGGTCCCCAAGCATTGACCAAGCATTGAACGTCCTGTCCAGGCACGATCGGATGTCTAACACATGGATGACCCAACGTCATGGCATGCTGGTCTGACCAGAAAAATCTCGCGAAGTTTCACGGCGCACGAATTTTTGAAGCTGAATCGGCAATATTTGATGAATATCGGCTAATATAAGTCAATATGCGAATTGACTTACTTGCAATACGGCGCCATTAAGATAACGCGACGCGAATCGCAGGCTTTCCTGGACGAAATTCGCGCGATGCCCGATCTCAGAAAAAGGGCGCAGTTTTAGAAACAACTCTCGTTGGGGCCTTAGCACTATGGAAATCGTCGAAACACCTTCGAAAAACGGTGATGCGCTGATCGAGCTGACCGCCGATGTCGTCGCCGCCTATGTCAGCAACAACCCGGTGCCGGTCGGGGAACTGCCGAACCTTATTGCCGACGTCCATGCCGCGTTGGGCCGCGTCGGCGGCTCGCCGGAGCAGCCGTCGGCCGAGAAGCAGAAGCCGGCCGTCAACCCGAAGCGCTCCGTCCATGACGACTACATCGTCTGTCTCGAGGACGGAAAGAAGTTCAAGTCGCTGAAGCGGCATTTGATGACCCACTACAATCTCACGCCGGAAGAGTACCGTGAGAAATGGGGCCTGGACGCCAATTACCCGATGGTCGCCCCCAATTATGCTGCCGCCCGCTCGCAGCTTGCCAAGAAAATGGGCCTTGGCCGCAAGCGCAAGGGCCGCTGACAGGCTTCAGTCCTTCAGCAGTTGGACGGCGCCCTCGCGGCGCCGTTTTGCTTTTAAAGCGAAGCGATATGGGCCGGATCAGGCCGTCTGCTTCAACGCCGCTTCCGCGTCACGCTTGATGCGCTTGACCATCGAGCGCAGCCCATTGGCGCGCTGGGGCGAAAGATGCTCGTCGAGGCCGAGTTCCTTTAGCGTTGCTTCGGCATCCGTGTTCTGGATTTCGCTTGCATGCCGGCCTGAAAACAGCGCCAGCATGATGGCGACGAGGCCGCGCACGATATGAGCGTCGGAATCGCCCTGGAAGCGGATCACCGGATCGGCGCCGGCGCCCTGCTCGGTGGTGAGCCACACCTGGCTCACACATCCAGGCACCTTGTTAGCGGCCGTGCGTTCCGCCTCGGGAAAGGGCGGCAGGCCTTCGCCAAGCTCGATCACATAGCGATAGCGGTCCTCCCACTCGTCGAGCAGGGAAAAGTCGTCGCGGATGGTCTGGATCGGGGTCGTCATTGCCCGCATATAGTGTCCCGGCATTGCCGCGTCACGGAAAAAGAAAACGCCGCGGGCGTCGAGAGGTCGGACGGGCCCGCGGCGGAGAGCAATTCCAGGAAAAGTGCGTAGCGGTTTTCCGTCTGGAATTGCCCCCAAATCAAAAAGAGCAATTCCAGGAAAAGTGCGTAGCGTTTGGGCTCGGCGACTTCGCCGTAGCCTTCCGTCCGGAATTGCGCCAAAACCAAAGAAAAAGAGCGAACGGCTGGAAAGAATTCAGTTCTTCGCCGTCAACATCACCGGAATGTTGACCTTGGCAGGCAGCACGATGTCCTCGGCGACGCTGCCGGTGGTCGTGACGGAGCTGTCCGCGACCTTCGTCTCGGGCGTGCCTGCCTGCCCGGACTGCCCGGACTGCCCGGACTGCTTGTCGTCGATCATCGCCGCGGCGATCTTGGCGGTTTCCTTGGCGCGAACGGTGATGGTGTACATGGCCGACTTGCCGGTTTCGCAGACATCGGGCTTGCGCTCGCAGAGCCCGGCAATGTCGCCGACCGCCTCGCGCGCCGCAAAAAACGCCTGGATCGGCCCGACGCTCTGCTGGCCGTCCTCGCCCGGGCCGACGCCGAGCGGCAGCGCCAGCAGCACCAGCGAGAACCAGAAAGCCATCCTGATCAGAAAGCCCATCTTACCTACCTCTCATCCAGGATGGATGACGCATCCATCCGTGACGGATCATGCATCCCTTGGCATGACCTCTTTTATCGGCAGCATAGTGGCATAGTCACGCAAAGGACGGCTTGCATCGAAGCCGCGAATTTTCCTCAAATTTTAGGCAAATTCGAAAGGAATTGGTTTTGATACGGACTTGTCTCGAATCTCGTCGTCTGGGTTAACTTTACAATAACCATACATCCCGTTGTTTCTAAAGGATTTTGTCTCCATAGGCGGTTAGCCGGATCAAGTTGAGGCCCGTTTTGGCACAGGCCTTACGGCTAACCCGCCGTTTACCATGGTGCCAACTCGGCGCGCTTTGTAAGGCCGGCATCACAATATTTGCCTCGGGCCGGTCGCCAGCCCCGCCAGCCTTATCCATTCCTTAAACGCTGGATGCGAGTTTCAGACCATTGATGAGTCACCCTGCCGGGCAGGGCATTTTTACGACCGGGTACGCGTGCGTTGAGTTCGATTTCAGCCAGATACGTTCAATTGCCCGGCGCGGTTTCAGCCGGCTGCGAACGCATGGTTCACCCGACCGTGACGGGTGAGGCCGAACGCTTGCGCCAGCGCCGCTTCATCGGCGTCATGCTCGCCGCTCCGTTTCTTGCCGCGGGCGCCGCGGTCACGCTCGTCACGTCCAGCCTCGGCGCGGCCGTCACGATAGCCGCGATCTTTACCGCTTTCGGCCTGTGCTGGTTCGGCGCGCTTCTGGTCGCGGCCACCGGCCATATGGCGCTCGCCGGCCGCATGGCTGTCGCGCTGGGCGGCCTTGCCCTTGCCGGCGCCATTGCCGCGGCGGGTGGACTGGCTTCGCCGGTGGCTCTGCTTGCCGTCGCTCTGCCGGTCGAGACCTGGTGGGTCTCGGGGTCGCGGCGCGCCGCGCTGTCGGGGGTCTTGGCGGCCCTTGCCGCCATCGTGCTGCAGTCCTTTGCCGGCCATGTCCTGCCGTCGGGCGAAATCGCCGCCTGGCATTGGCTGTTGCCGTTCACCTGGGCGCTGACGCTGTTGCCGCGAGCTGCCGCCTTCGCCAACCCGGCAGGCTCGCGACTGATGGAGCCTGCCGGCGATCGTCTCGAGGACGTCATCGACGCCGTCGTCCTGCGCCTCGGGCGCCAGGGCGACGTGCTCGACGCCTCCGCCAAGGCGCGTTCGATTCTGAAATTGGCGCCGGAGCTCCTGCTCGGCACCGGCCTTTTCGACCGTATCCATCTTTCCGACCGCGTCGCCTATCTCACCGCTTTGGCCGACATGCGGGATGGCGCTCCGAAGCGCCGGCTCGACCTGCGCATCCGCCTGCCGCGCGAGGGCTCGAGCGCTGCCGACAATTTCCGCCCCTTCAGCCTCGAGCTGCTGCGCGGCGAGGCCGACCGTGACGTCTTCACCCTGGTCCTGCGCGAAAACGACGATGTTGCGGCATTGCGCGAGGAACTGGCGGAAGCGAGGGAGGCGGCCGCGACCGCCGAAGTGGCCAAGGGCCGCTTCCTTGCGGTGGTCAGCCACGAGCTGCGCACGCCGCTCAACGCCATCATCGGCTTTTCCGACATGCTGCTCCATGAGATGTTCGGCGCCTTCAAGGACCCGCGCCAGAAGGAATATGTCGGCCTGGTCAGGGAGTCCGGCCAGCATCTTCTGTCCGTCGTCACCTCGATCCTGGACGTCTCGCGCATCGAAGCGGGCGCCTATGCGACCGAGCTGGAGCCGTTCCGCTTCGTCGAGGCGGTCGACATGTGCCGCTCGATAATGCGGCCGCTGGCCGACGCCAAGGGCATCGTTGTTGCCACGCAGATCGCGCCGGATGCGGGCGAGATCTATGCCGACCGCCGCGCCGTGCAGCAGATCCTGATCAATCTCGCCTCGAACGCCGTCAAGTTCACCCCCGATGGTGGCAGCGTGGTGATCGGCGCCAAGCGCGTCGGCTCGCTTCTGCATTTCTGGGTGAGCGACACCGGCATCGGCATCGCCGAGGAGGATATGGCCAATCTCGGCAAGCCGTTCATGCAGATCCAGAACGACTATACGCGCCGCTTCGAGGGAACCGGGCTCGGCCTGTCGCTGGTCAAGGGCCTAGTGGCTCTGCACGACGGCACGATGTCGATCGAGAGCGCGCCGGGTGAGGGCACCACGGTGACGATCGGCCTGCCGGTGAACGGGCCGAAGCGGCATTCCGGTGCGCCTTCAGGCGTGCTGGCCATGCCGGCGGCGAAGCCGAAGGGGGATAGAGATGGGGAGAGAAATGGCTCGCTCCGCAAAACGGCCTAAGGTGATCGAACCCGAGCGCGGCGTCCTTGCCGAGGGCGCGGTCGCGGTCGGTCAGCTGATCGCAAGCAACCCGGTCCTGGTCGGCGGTTCGACAGCCTTCCTGGTGACGCTGTTCTATGTCTCGGCCAATGCACTCTGGTATCAGCCTTTTCCGCATACCGGCGCCTTCTTCGCCACCCGCAGCATCGAGAATTTCCCGCACACCGTCTCCAACGAGCCGGAAACCACCATCAACATCGTGCGCCAGCCACCGCCGCAGCCGGCGGCCAAGCCGGACCCGGTCGTCCAGCAGGTGCAGGGCATTCTGAAGGACCTCAATTTCTACGACGGCGCGGTCGATGGCCTCACCGGCCCGGCGACCCGCAAGGCCATCCAGGCCTACCAGCTGAAAGTCGGGCTGCCCGGCTCGGGCGAGATCGACGGGGCGCTGCTCGACCAGCTTGGCGCCCGTCAGACGACGGCGGCCATTCCCCACCCGGCGCCGCGGCCGGCCGACGGCGTGGCCGTTCCGGCCGCCAAGCCGCCGGTGATCCCGGTCTCCGCCCCGGCCGATGGCGCCACGCAATCGCCCGACGCCCGCATTATCAAGATCCAAGCTGGCCTGAAGGCCTTCGGTAACAACGACATGCAGCTCGACGGCAAGGTCGGCGCCCGGACCAAGGCCGCGATCAAGGAATTCCAGGCCTTGTTCGGCCTGCCCGAGACCGGCGAGCCGGACGAGGCGGTCTACGTCAAGATGCGTGAGATCGGCCTGACGAATTGAGCGACGGTAAGGTCGTTTCGGGTCCTTCATCCTTGCTGTAAGAAACCGCGCATGACATCCGGAACCTTTTCATGCGCATAACCACCGATCTCTGGGTCTCGGCGCTTCTGCGCCGCGTCTTCGGCGCCGGCGGTTTTGCTGCCGTGGTCAAGCGTGGCGCGACCGAGGCGGGGGCCGTCTTCGTGCTGTCGCGCGGACGTCTGGGGGAGGTGGCCCTCTATGGGCCGGCGCCGCAGACGAGCTACGATTCGGCCAAGCCCGACGAGCGCTTCTTCACCCTGCTCGATTCAAGCGACGACAGCTCGGCCTTCGATACGCGGCTGGAGCGGGAGAAGAGATTCGATCCCGACATCTGGGTGGTCGAGATCGAGGCAGGTACCGTTCCGGTCGAAGAGCTTCTTTCGGTGAAGACGGAATAGGCCGGATCAGGAAGCCTTGAGGCCGGCGGTCGCCTCGTCGCTGTTCGACACGTCGAGGCGCTCGGGTGCATCGGCGGCATTGTCGCGGATCGCCCGCGAAAGGGTCTCCGCCTTCCAGGCGCGTACCTTGTCGAGCGCCGCCTCGCGGTGCAGCAGCCGATAGCGGTCGAGGAAGAGCCGGATCGCCTGCGGATGCGGGAACTCGCCGGGATAGACCGCGACCGCGATCAGGAAAGCCCTGTCTTCGCTAAGGTCGAGGGCGCGCAGCGCCGCAAGCAATGCGGCATAGCTCGATTGCCCGGTCACCGAGCGGGCCGTCGCGAAGTCGATCCCCAGCGCATCGGCAAGGGCGGTCTGGAAAAAGGCCGCGTTGCCGGTCAGCGCCGTCTCGCGCAGTTTCACATAGGCCGGCTGGCCGAGGTAGGTGTTGACGTCGGCAGTGTCGCCGGTCGGGCGCATCATCGACCGCAGGCGGCGCCGCGCGTTCTCCGCTGTCTGGCCGGGCGCCGGGCGGTCGGCATCCGCCTCGACTGCGGCCTCCGGTTTCGGCGCGAGCCTGGTGACCGTCTCGGGCGGCCGCGTTTTGACCAGCGTCGGTCTTTCCAGCGCGCGGATCAGGTCGGCGATCGTCGGGTTGAGCTCCTTGCGCCGCGCGATGGCGCGCGCGTGCGGCAGCCCGTGTCGGCCGATCAGCGCGATGAGGTCGATGTCGCTCAGCGCGTTGGAGCGGGTGAGCAGCGGTGCTGCGATCTCGACCGGCTCCTCGGACAGCCGCCGCACCAGGGCTGTCGGCGCGTAGTCGCATTCGGAAAGGGCCGCGGCGACATAGCGGCGCGATTCGACCGAGACCTCGTCGAACAGCGGCAGCGTCAGGTCTTCGAGCTGGGCGATTTCGCGCCGCGAGGGGCGTGTCAGCGAGCAGAAAGCCGACACGGCGGCGCGGAACAGCCTTTCGGCCTTTCCCGCTTCGGTCCGGATAGCGATTTGCCTGAAATCCGAAGATGACACGGAGGATACGCCCGACACTCGACACAATCCCGAACCGCGCAAATCCGGCCGGGCCGGTTTCGCGTCTTCAGGAAAAACAAACATCAAATTAGCCGTGATCCGTTAGCGCTCCGTTAACCCTCTACGCCCCTTAATCGACTTTGGAGGCGTTGCGTTGTGCTCCGGTCAAACCGAGAGGAATGCGCGAACCATGGGCATGGTCCTGTCTTTTGTGCCGCGTACGGCACCTGTAAATCGAGCAAGTCACGACACCACGGCGGCGGCGGTCATCATTTTCCCCGGCGTCCGCTATGAGTTGCGTCCGCAGGCCGATGAGGCCCGGCCGGGCGACAGCGGCTCCGACAGGCCAGACTCTCCGCCGCCTGCCAAGCCGCATCACTGACCTGGTCGTTTTCTCAGTAGTCCTGCAATTCGCAGGCGCTCTGCTCGAGGAAGCGCGATACGATCGGCTTCCAGCTCTCGTCCGGCACGAAGGCGCGGACGACAAAGATGCCTTCCTCGATCGGCGCCTCGACGAAGATCGCACCCTGCAGATCCTCCGGAAGGTCGCGTCGCACATCGATCATCTGCGCCGGCGTCAGCACCACCGCATCGAGCTTCTCGCCATTGGCGTTGTGGTCGTTGAAGGAATAGATGTTGTGGCCGCTGCGGTCATAGACCGAAGCCGACCAGAACGGCACGTCGCCCGGCGCTCTGATCCTGACCAGCCCGTCCGAGAGATCGAAGCGACAGGCGGCCGCGTAAAACAGCGGATCGACCGATTTCACCACCGGCGCGCCGCCGGCTTCGGCGTCGAGCCGCGTCATCTTGTAGAGGTCGGATGCCATCGCCAGCCGCGACCAGGCATCGCGTTCGGAAAATTCCGGCACCAGGAACAGCACAACGATATGCACGATGCCGGCGCCGAGCAGGCCGAGGATCAGGGCATGCAGCAGGCTACGCATTGCAGCCCGCCTTCAGGATGCGGGGCAGCGTCACGTCCGACAGGCCGGTGCTCGAGGCGATCGGCGTGTCGTAGAAGGTCAGCACGAAATACATCTTGCCGGAGCCGCCGGTCAGCAGCCAGTTGCCCGGCGACGGTCGGCTGCCGACGGAAATGACGACGGAATTGTCGGGCCGGCGCAGCACTTCGTAGGATTGCAATGCCGACTGCCTCGGTTTGCCAGTGTCGATCACCCCAAGCGACTGGTCGGCGGCATAGAGCGTCCAGAAGCGGGCGGTGGGATAACCGCCTTCGATCGTGTAGGCGCATTCTCGTTTCAGCGGCTCGCCCGCATCGTCGCGCTCGGCGACGAAGGCAAGCCCTTCGGCCTGGCCGAGCGCCAGCACGCCCTCGCGTGCCACGCGCGCCTTGGAGTAGGGGTCCGCGTTGAGCGTTCCGACTTCGGGGAAAGCAGTCCATTGGCCGATGCGGATCGCGCCGACGCCGTCTTGCGCATTGAGCGCATACCAGACGCTGTAGCCGCCAAGTCCGATGGCTATGGCAAGCGAAAGCAGCGTCAGGATGGCGTTCTTGAGCATGAGGGCCGCAAACAGAGGAGAATGCCCGGGATATCGCGGCGCGGGGTGCCGTGGCAAGCCGGCTTCACGCGCCGGCCACCCTAAAGCGCCGAAAGCGTCTCCGGCAAAGCGGGGGCGCTGAGCACGGGCGCGGCCTGGAAAGCCTTGGTCATGTCCCTCAGCGTCTGGCTGGTGCGGCCGGAAAGCACCGGCGGGCGCTCGGCCTCGGCTTGCGCGGCCGCTGCGTCGGCTTCCTTCTTCGCCGCTTCCTCGGCCTTGGCCGCGACCTCCGGATCGACCCAGGGGTGATCGAGACCGGGGATCGGCTTCAGGTCGATGTTCTGGTGCGCATAGACCATCAGCCGCTGCCAGACCATCGCCGGGAGCGTGCCGCCGGTCATCTTGTTGGTCGGCGTGAAGTCGTCATTGCCGAGCCAGACCGCGGCCGTGTAGTTGCCGGTGAAGCCGACGAACCAGGCATCGCGATAGGATTGCGTGGTGCCTGTCTTGCCGGCGACGACGATGTTGGGAAGTTGGGCGCGCCGCGCCGTGCCGATGGCCGGCACCGCCGCCAACATCGTGTTCATGTATTTCAGCGCTTTTTCCGACAGGACGCGATGCGGCGGCGGGGCATCCTTGGCCCAGTCATAGACCACCTCGCCGGTGCGGGTGACGAGCTGGGTGATGCCGTGGCGGGAGCCGACGAAACCGTTCTGGGCAAAGACGCTGTAGCCGGTCGCCTGGTCCATCACGGTCATGCCGGATGTGCCGAGCACCATGGTCTTGTGCGATTCCAGCGGCGATTCGACACCCATCGATTCCGCCATCGCCTTGATCGGACCGATGCCCAGATAATCCTTGGCGAGCCGCACCGGCACTGTGTTGATCGACTTGGCGATCGCCGTGAGCAGCGTGACGTTGCCGGCCGAGCCGCCATTGTAATTGTGCGGCGACCAGCCGCCCCAGCTGATCGCGCCGCCCGAAACGACCGAATCCGGCGTGAAGCCGTGTTCCATGGCGGTGGCATACACATAGGGCTTGAAGGAGGAACCGGTCTGGCGCAGCGCCTTGGTGGCGCGGTTGAACTGGCTGGTGCCATAGTCGCGGCCGCCGACGATGGCGCGAACCGCGCCGTTGGTCTCGATCACCACCACCGCGCCTTCGGTGACGTTGTATTCCTTGCCGAACTGCCGGAGATGGAACTCGACCGACTCTTCCGCGGCCTTCTGAATGTTGGCGTCGAAAGTGGTGTGGGCGACCAGCGAATGCTGGCCGGGCTTGGCGATCTTCTTCACCTCGTCGAAAGCCCAGTCGAGGAAATAATCCGGGCTCTTCTGCTCGCCGCGGTCGACGACGTCGGCCGGATGCAGCCGCGCCTGCAGCACCTGGCCCTCGGTCATGAAGCCGGCATCGACCAGGTTGGACAGCACCACATTGGCGCGCGCGCGCGCCGCGGGCAGGTTGATGTGCGGGGCGTATTTGGTCGGCGCCTTGAACAGGCCGGCCAGCATCGCCGCCTCGGCGAGGTTCAGGTCCTTGACGCTCTTGCCGAAATAGAAATCCGCCGCCGCCTCGATGCCGAACGTGCCGCCGCCCATATAGGCGCGGTCGAGATAGAGCTGCAGGATCTCCTTCTTGGATAGGTTCGCTTCCAGCCACAGCGACAGGAAAGCTTCCTTGATCTTGCGCTCCAATGTGCGCTCGTTGGACAGGAACAGGTTCTTGGCGAGCTGCTGCGTGATGCTGGAGCCGCCCTGGACCACCGAATTGGCGCGCATATTCTCGAAGAGCGCGCGCGACAGGCCGAGGATATCGATGCCGTAATGGTCGAAGAAACGTCGGTCTTCGGTCGCCAGCACCGCCTTGATAACGATGTCCGGCATCTCGTCGACCGGCACGGAATCGCGCTGGATGATGCCGCGCTGGCCGATCTCGTTGCCGTACCGGTCCAGGAAGGTGACGGCGAAGTCGCCTTGGTTGCGCCAGTCGCCGGCGGTGATGTCGAAGGCCGGCATGGCGAGCGCCAACAGCACCACGAAGCCGCCGGCGCCCATTGTGAAGCCTTCGCTCAGCACCTCGATGATGGCGCGGCGCCAGCCGCGCACGCGGAAACGGCGGGAAAAGATGGTCGCCGCTTCCCAGAATTCGCGCGCTTTGAAGCTGATCTCATAGAGCGAGGAATCGAGCCAGGCGTCGATGGCAAGAGCCGCCGAGGCGATCCGGCCTCTTCTCTTGCGTGGTTTCGAAGGACTTCCCATTCCAGACTTCCGCCCCAATGCGCTTTCGCCCGAAAACAGCATGCGGGCAGTTTCAGGGTGGCGCCCCTGTCAAACTATTCGACCATTTTATCACCGCCCACAAGGGCAGCGAAGCCACAGCACAAGCTTTGTTGATTGGAAATACGGGGCTGTTAACGACCGATCGTATCACCGCGCCGCGATGAAGCGCATGAAATGCGCCACATCCGCCTCGGTCGGCTCCTGGCCGGTGAAGGAGCGCAAATAGGCGGCGAGATGGCTGACGCGCGCCTCTACCGGCTCCTTGAGGTCGAGCACGTAATAGCCGATCTGCATGTAATAGAGGACGCGGGCGCGGATGAAGGCATCCTCGCTCTCATAGCCGTGCCGGCGGTACATGTCGCGTATGGCAAGCAGCCGCTCCTCGTCGGCCCGATCGATCATGCGCCGCACATCGTCCGAGCGCCTTGCCCACTCGCGGACGGCGAAGTCGAGCCGTGGGTCGAACAGGCGCTCGTCGGCCCAGCATTCGAAGACGTTCATCACACCCATGATGATGGTGTCCGCCGGCCGGCGGGCACGCTCGACGATCGCCGTGGTGTTGGTCTCATGCCAATGCTTGAGCAACTGGTCGAGCAGGTCCTGCCGGCTCTCGAAATACCAGTAGAAGCTCGAGCGCGAGACGCCGAGCTTCTGTCCCAAAGTCAGCACCCGCACGCTCTCGATGCCGTCGGAAATCAGCGTTTGCAGCGCAAGGTTGATCCAGTCCGCGCGGGTCACCTTGATATTGCCGGGCGCCGGCTCGGGAGCGGTCATGGTCATGGCGGAACAAGTGGCACGGCGCACGGCGGCGCGCAAGCTCTGGACAGAAGTGTCTAGACACACATGTCTAGGGCATGTATCGTAAGGATCTCCAACGAGAGGGAGAGGCTCGTGAAATCGCATTATCGGGCAGTGGTCATCGGAGGAGGCGTGGTTGGCGCCTCGGTGCTCTATCACTTGACGCGATTTGGCTGGAGCGATGTGGCGCTGATCGAGCGCGCCGAGCTGACGGCCGGCTCCACCTGGCATGCCGCGGCCGGGTTCCACGCGCTCAACGCCGATCCCAATGTGGCGGCGCTGCAGGACTACACGATCAAGCTCTATCGCGAGATCGAAGCCGAGTCCGGCCAGAATGCCGGGCTGCACATGACCGGCGGCGTCAACATGGCGAGCGACCCGCAGCGTTGGGAATGGCTGAAATCAGCCTGGGCGGTGTTCCAGTCGGTCGGCATCGAGACGGCCCGGCTGGTGACGCCCGAGGAAATCAAGGAGATCTGCCCGATCGTCGATGTGAATGGCGTGCTCGGCGGCCTTTATGATTCCAACGAGGGCCATCTCGATCCCTATGGCACCACGCACGCCTATGCCGGCGCCGCGAAGAAGCGCGGCGCGGACGTCATCCTGCGCAACCGCGTCATCGAGTTGAAGCAACGCGCCGATAGCGGCTGGGACGTCGTCACCGAAAAAGGCACGATCGTCGCCGAGCACGTCGTCAATGCCGGCGGTCTTTGGGCCAAGCAGGTCGGGCTGATGGCCGGCGTCGACCTGCCGGTCACGCCGATGGAGCATCATTATTTCGTCACCGAAGATATCCCCGAGGTAGCGGCGCTCGACAAGGAACTCGGCCTGGCCGTTGATCTCGACGGCTTCTCCTATCTGCGGCAGGAGCGGAAGGGCGTGCTGCTTGGCGTTTACGAGCAGAACCCGAAACACTGGAACATGGATGGCGCGCCTTGGGATTACGGCATCGAGCTGATCCCGGAGGATATCGATCGCATCAGTCCCGAACTTGCCAAGGCCTATGAGCGCTTTCCCTGCCTGGCCACTGCCGGCATCCGCAAATGGGTCAACGGCGCCTTCACCTTCACGCCGGACGGCAATCCGCTGGTCGGCCCGATCAGGGGGCTGAGAAACTACTGGGTCGCCTGCGGCGTCATGGCCGGCTTCAGCCAGGGCGGGGGCGTCGGCAAGTCGCTGGCCGAGTGGATGATTTACGGCGAGCCGGAAGCCGACATCTTCGGCATGGATATCGCCCGCTACGGCGCCTTCGCAGCCAACCGGGAGTATCTCAGGCAGACAACCGGCCAGTTCTACGCCCGCCGCTTCGTCATGACCTTCCCCAACGAGCGCCTGCCTGCAGGCCGGCCGCTGAAGCGCCCAGGCGCCTATGACGGAATGAGCGCCGCCGGAGCCGAATGGACGGCGTCCTGGGGCCTGGAGATCCCGGCCTATTTCGCGCCGATGGGGTTCCGGGAGGAGACGACGCTGAAGCGCTCCAACGCTTTCGAGATCGTCGGCGACGAGGTGCTGCAGGTCCGTCGTGCTGCCGGCCTCGTCGATACCACGGCCTTCTCGCGCTATGCCGTGTCAGGCCCCAGCGCAGAGGCCTGGCTCGACCGGCTGCTCGCCTGCCGGCTGCCGAAGCCCGGCCGCGCGAAGCTTGCCCCGATGCTTGGGCCCGACGGCAGGCTGAAGGGCGATCTCACCGTGCTCAACTGGGGCGGCGGCGAATACTGGATCATGGGTTCTTACTATTTGCGCGAATTCCACATGCGCTGGTTCGAGGCGCATATCGCCGAAGGCGTCTCCGTCACCGACATCTCGGACGCCACATCCGGTTTCCTCGTCACCGGTCCGAACGCGCGCCGGATCGTCGAACGCACCACGCATCAGGACCTCTCCGCGGCAGCCTTGCCGTTCATGGCGTGCCGCGAGTTCGACATCGGCATGGTGCGTGCCCGGATGGCAAGGCTATCCATTGCCGGCGAGCTCGGTTTCGAGATCAACTGCCCGGCCACCCTGCATTCGACCCTGCGCGAAACGCTGCTTGCCGCCGGCGAAGACCTCGGCCTGGCCGAGATCGGCTATTACGCGCTGAATTCGCTCAGGCTGGAAAAGAGTTTCGGCATCTGGTCGCGCGAATTCACGCAAGGCTACACACCCGGCCAGACCGGACTCGACCGCTTCATCGCTTTCGACAAGGGCGATTTCATCGGCCGCGAGGCGGCGCTGAAAGAGCGCGAGGCCGGCGTCTCGCGGCGGATCGTGACGCTGGAGGTGGACGCTGTCGATGCCGATGCCAGCGGCTTCGAACCGGTCTGGCACAAAGGCCGGCGCGTCGGCTTCGTCACCTCCGGCGGCTATGGCTATACCCTCGGCAAGAGCGTCGCCCTGGCGTTGCTCGATGACGATTTCGCCGGGGAGGGCACCGAACTTTCCGTACACATTGTCGGGGTCGAACGGCCGGCGCGCGTCATCGCGGCCTCGCCCTACGACGCTGAAGGCAAGGCAGTGCGGCAATGAGGAGGAACCGCCATGATCGATGAGGCCGCACGGGATCTAAGGCGCGAGCGCCGGCGGGGGCGCACTGGCGAGGCGGGCAGCGAGTCTAGCCGGCACCCGAACTACCGGTCACTGAAGAACCCCTTCCTGCCGCAGCCGATCTTTTCCGACGACCAGGTCGCGGCCATCCACGCTACCGCGCTGCGCGTGCTGGAGGAGCTCGGCATCAAGGTGCTGCTGCCCGAGGCCCGCGCCATCTACGCCAAGGCCGGCGCTTTGGTCGACGAAGACATCCAGATGGTCAGGATCGGCCCCGACATGGTCGAGGCAGCACTTGCCTCGGCTCCGCGCTCCATTCCGGCACTCGCCGGCGACCGCTCGCGCGATCTCACGCTCGAGCTCGGCTCGATGGCCTTCCTGGCCGGCTCCGGCGCGCCCAACGTCACCGATCTCGAGCGCGGCCGCCGGCCGGGAACGCTCGCCGCCTTCGAGGAATTCACCAAGCTGATCCAGCATTTCGACGTGCTGCACATGCTTGGGCCCTGCGTCGAGCCGCAGGATATCGACAACCGCTTCCGCCACTATGCCGTCAACCGGGCGCAACTGACGCTCTCGGACAAATTCCCGTTCATCTTCGCCCGCGGCACGCCTCAGGTCGAAGACAGCTTCGAGATGATCCGCCTGGCGCGCGGCCTATCGCACGAAGAATTCCGCAACGGTGCCCATTGCTACACCGTCATCAACACCAACTCGCCGCGTCAGCTGGATATCCCGATGGCGCAGGGCATCATCGACTTCGCCAAGGCCGGTCAGGTTCTGGTCATCACGCCCTTCTGCCTGGCGGGCGCGATGGCGCCGATCACGGTGGCCGGCGCGCTGACCTTGCAGCATGCCGAGGCGCTTGCCGGTTTGACGCTGGCCCAGATCGTGCGGCCCGGCGCGCCGGTGGTCTATGGCTCCTTCTCCTCCAATGTCGACATGAAGTCCGGCGCGCCGGCCTTCGGCACGCCGGAACACATCAAGGCGACGCTTGGGGCTGGGCAACTCGCCCGCTACACCGGCCTGCCTTGGCGCTCCGGCGGCGGCAGCGCCGCCAACGTCTCCGATGCGCAGGCAGCGCACGAGACGCAGTTTGCACTATGGGGCTCGGTGCTGGCCGGCGCCACCGTCTGCATCCACGCTGCTGGCTGGCTGGAAGGTGGTCTCAGCGTCTCCCTGGAAAAGCTGATCACCGACATCGAGGCGCTGCAGACGGTCGCCGAACTTTGCGCCACGACGCCGGGCGACGCCGACGCCATCGGCTTCGAGGCCATCGCCGAAGTTCAGCCCGGCGGCCATTTCTTCTCGGCCGCGCACACAATGGCGCGCTACCGCACCGCTTTCTACGAGCCGCTGGTCGCCGACTGGTCGAATTTCGGCAACTGGACGCAATCCGGTTCGAAGACGGCGACGGAGCGCGCGACCGGCATCTGGAAGCGGATACTTTCCGATTTCCAGCCGCCGGCCTTCGCTGCCGCTGCCGCCGGCGTGCTCGACGAGTTCATTGCCAAGCGCACCGAGGAAGGCGGCGCAGCACCGGTCTCGTGATTTGACGAAAATGTAATAGATTCGAGACCTTCGCCCTCCACGCTATAGTCAAACCGATTCGCGGTCTGGCATCCGATCGCGAGCGCGGCTACGTTGCCGAGGTTGGCCGCGGTGCGGAGACATGTGTTGGCGATGGACGGTAGATGACGGCGCCTGGCGATTTGATGCAGGCTTTGTTCCTGAGGCTGAAGACCGATGCGTCGCTGTCGGCGCTGCTCGGCGGCGCCGGCCTGCTCGAGCGCGCCGACGCCAAGGCCGCCTATCCGCACGTCACCTACGGCCGCACCAGCGCCTTCGATCTCGAGACCGGAGCCGACAACGACAA
Organism: Mesorhizobium sp. SOD10; assembly: GCA_000824805.1. Lineage (GTDB taxonomy): Bacteria > Pseudomonadota > Alphaproteobacteria > Rhizobiales > Rhizobiaceae > Mesorhizobium. The sequence goes on along the minus strand of CCNA01000034.1, from coordinate 827,517 downwards.
TGACCAGTTGATCACTTTGCACATCTGGTCGAAGGCTCAAGGAGAAGCCGAGACGCGGCTCATCATGGACAGCATCAAGGCGCGCCTCGATGGCGCGGCACTTTCCATCGGTCCGCGCGGCCAGACTTGCTTGTCGCTGGAATTCGCCGAGGCGCGTTATGACGAGGACCTTACGGTCCATCATGGATTGCTGCGCTTCCGCGCCTTGACGCAGGAAAGCGCATAGGATGTGTTGAGATTCAGGTCAGGCCGAGTCGAAAATGGTGGCTTCCGAGAACAGCACACCCTTGGGGCGGCAGTCGAAATGCAGGCGCGCCGCCACGCGCGGCGGCTCCGAGATCAGAAGCTCGATGTTGAAACGAAGGTCGGGAATCGCCTCGAAATCGCCCTCCAGCATGCGGCGATATCCCGAAAGCCCGATCGTCTCGCCATTATACTGCACCTCCTCGCCGACGAAGCGGCCGAGATTGTTCCAATCCTGGTCATTCAGGCAGGCGATGTAGCCCCGGTAGAGATCGGTAATATCCTCGCGCGTCATCGCATCCTCCATGGCCGTCCGGCGTTTCTACACCAGTTAGCGCAAGGCGCGGAATCGGCGGGCCAAAAAGCGTAGCGGATCGACTGTTTTTCCGGCTATGAATTCAAAGCCGGCTTGAGGGAGCCTTGGCATCGGCGCGCGCAGGGGGTGGCGGGCATGAATATTCGATCGTTCACCGTTCATTTCACGTTCAGCCCATATGCGTTAGAACCGTGATCATGAAAAATCTTGGCTCTCACCTCCGCAAAGCAGTGCTGACGCTTGCCGCAACCAGCCTCTTTGCGTCGCAGACGACGGCAATGCCGGTCATCGACCCGTCGGTCGACCAGCCGGTCGTGCTTGCAGCCAACGACTGCTACGCCATCGGCCAGCAGGTCGCCGCGCAGAACGGCGGCACGTTGGCCAAGGCCTCGCAGGCGACGCGGGGCGGCCAGCAGGTTTGCGTCATCGTGGTGCTCGTTCCCGGCAAAGATGGACAGCGTCCGCGCCGCTCGGAAATCGTCGTCCCGATGGACTGACCCTCTCGTTTCCCTGGCTGGCGGAATCGGCCTATACGTCTATTCAACAACAGGCTTCAACCCATGCGTGTGCTCGTCGTCGAGGATGACAAGGATCTCAACCGGCAACTGGCCGATGCGCTGGTCGATGCCGGCTATGTGGTCGACCGTGCCTATGACGGCGAGGAGGGGCATTTCCTGGGCGACACCGAACCTTACGATGCCGTCGTCCTCGACATCGGCTTGCCGCAGATGGATGGCATCAGTGTCGTCGAGCGCTGGCGCCGCGGCGGGCGCAAGATGCCGGTGCTGATCCTCACCGCGCGCGACCGCTGGAGCGACAAGGTGGCCGGCATCGACGCCGGCGCCGATGACTATGTGACAAAGCCTTTCCATATCGAGGAGGTGCTGGCCCGGGTGCGGGCGCTGATCCGCCGCGCGGCGGGCCATGCCTCGTCAGAGCTTACCTGCGGGCCGTTGCGGCTGGACACCAAGGCTTCCAAGGCCGACGTGAATGGCGTGCCGCTGAAGCTCACCTCGCACGAGTTTAGGCTGCTCGCCTATCTAATGCATCATATGGGCGAGGTGGTGTCGCGTACCGAACTGGTCGAGCATCTCTACGACCAGGATTTCGACCGCGATTCCAACACCATCGAGGTGTTTGTCGGCAGGCTTCGCAAGAAGATGGGCATCGACATGATCGAAACCGTGCGTGGCATGGGCTATCGCATGCGTGAGCCGGAGGCGTGACGCGGAACCGCTGAAGCCAACGATGAGAACGTGGCTTTCAAGGCTGCGGCTCTGGCCGCGCTCGTTGACCTTTCGCGTCATCGCCTTTTCGACCATCTGGGCGATCCTGACGCTGGTCGTCATCTTCACCCTCATCACCACGCTCTACCGTCAGGCCAGCGAGCGCGGCTTCGACAGCCTGCTTTCCGCGCATCTGTTCAACCTGATCGGCTCCGTCGGCATTTCCGACAACGGCGCGCTGACCGGCTCGCCCGACCTCGGCGACTTGCGCTTTTCCGAGCCGAATTCCGGCTGGTACTGGTCGGTGGAGCCCGCCTCCGAAGGCGTGCATGGCGAAATCCATTCCTCCTCGATGACGACCTCGCTCCTGTCGCCGAGCGTCGCGGAGGTCCCTTTCAACTCGAATTTCCAGCGCAGCTACTCGATGGAAGGCATCAAGGGCGAGCAGCTTGAAGTGTTCGAGAGCGAGTTCGTTCTCGACGCCAAGAACCGCGCGGCCCGCTTCCGCGTCATGGGCAACCACAGCGAGTTGGAGCAGGAGATCGCAAGCTTCCAGCGCCGCCTGCTCACTTATCTGTCGCTGTTCGGCGTCGGCATGATCGCCATCAACGCCATCGCCATTCTCTTGGGTCTCCAGCCTTTGCGCCGGGTCCGCAACGCGCTGGCCATGGTGCGCGAAGGCACCGCGCAGAAGCTCGATGGCAGCTTCCCGGCCGAGATCGAGCCATTGGCAAACGAGACCAACGCGCTGATCGAGAACAACCGGCGTATCGTCGAGCGCTCGCGCACCCAGGTCGGCAACCTTGCCCATTCGCTGAAGACGCCTTTGGCCGTGCTGATCAATGAGGGCCGAGCCCTCGGCGGGACCAAGGGCCAGTTGATCGCCGAGCAGGCGGCCTCCATGCAGAAACAGGTCGATCACTATCTGCAGCGCGCGCGCGTCGCCGCGCAGCGCGACAGCGTCGTCTTCCGCACGCCGGTTGTGCCGCTGGTCGAGCGCATGGTGCGCGTGCTGCGCAAGCTCAACCCGCAAACGAGGCTGCAGTTGTCCCTGCCGCTGGACGAGATCGTCTTTGCCGGCGAGCGCGAGGATCTCGAGGAGCTGCTCGGCAATCTGCTCGACAATGCGATGAAATGGGCAAAGACCGCCGTCGCCGTGACGGTCGCCACTATCTCGGGAAGCGGCAACCTGTTTGAAATCGTTATAGAGGATGACGGCCCGGGCATTCCCGAGGACAGCGCGCGAGAGGTATTGAAGCGTGGCAAGAGACTGGACGAGACGAAGCCGGGAACAGGGCTTGGCCTTGCCATTGTCGCCGACCTCGTCAACGAGTATGGAGGCTCGCTGGCGCTGGAACGGTCCGGCATGGGCGGCTTGCGGGTGGTGGTGAGATTGCGGAGCCTTCAGTGATGTTCCTTATCGATTTGCGCGCGGCCGCCAACGGCCAAATTTCCGACAAATATCAACAGTATGGCGATGAAAACCTCCTGATGGCGCGCCCCCAGTCCATCCAGTTCCATCCCGCTGAAGAGAACCGGTTGCCGGCATGAAGATTCGCGTCGCGCTCGTTTCCGCCCTGCTCGCCATTTCCGGCTGCACGACGTTGGGAAGGGGTGGTCCGACCTCTCCTGTTACGCCTGTTTCCACGCCGCCGACCGGCGGCAAGGTCTCGACCGGCATCGTTTCGGCCATGAATGGCGGGCTTATCGGCGGATCGATCGGTTCGGGCCTCAGCGATGCCGAAAAGCGCAAGGGCCTGGAAGCAGAGTACAAGGCGCTGGAATACAACACCAGCGGCCAGAAGGTGACGTGGAAGAGCGACAACTCCTCGCATTATGGCGAGGTCGTCGCCGCCCAGCCTTACCGGGTCGGCTCGCAGGATTGCCGCCAGTACACCCACACCGTCTATACCGGCGGCGCGGGCGTCACTGCGCGCGGCACTGCCTGCCGCAACGCCGACGGCAGCTGGACGCCGCTGACCTAGAAGACAAGTCGGGCGCGCCTAATTATTCGCTCAGGGTGACCTCGATCAAGGCCGAGCGGCGCGCCCGCCGTCAAAGCGTCGCACGATGGTCGAGTTGGCAGGGCAGGGCTCTGCCGTTATTGGAATAGGCATGCTGTTCTGGGTCATAGCCGCAATCCTCACGCTGGGTGCCAGCCTGGCGGTGCTGTTGCCGCTTACCGGCGGCATGAAGGGCCCGTCGCCGGCCGGCGATCACGATCTCGAAGTCTATCGCGACCAGCTTTCCGAGCTCGACCGCGACATGGCGCGCGGCCTGATCCAGCCGGGGGAGGCCGAGGAGGCGCGTGCCGAGATCGGCCGGCGCATCCTGCGTCTGGGCGCGGCTATGCAGCCGGGCTCCGCAGCGCCCAAGTCTGCGCGCAGCGCTAGATGGGTCGCCAGCATGGCCGTGCTTGCGGTTCCGCTGCTGAGCTGGGGGCTTTACGGCATGCTCGGCTCTCCCGATCTGCCTTCGCAGCCACTGGCCGAACGTCTGGCCAAGAACCCGGCCGACTCCTCGGTCGACGAACTGGTCGCCCGCGCCGAAGCTCATCTCGCCGCCAATCCGTCCGACGGCAAGGGTTGGGACGTGCTGGCGCCGATCTATCTTCGGCTGCAGCGCTTTCCCGACGCCGTGACCGCCTACCGCAACGCCATCCGCCTCGACGGCGACAGCGCCGTGCGCCAGTCGGGCCTTGGCGAGGCGATCGCCAGTGCTGCCGGCGGCATCGTTTCGGCGGACGCCCAAAATGCCTTCGAAGCGGCCCTGAAGCTCGACCCGGCCAACGCCAAGGCGAATTTCTACCTGGCGGTCGGCCTGGCACAGGAAGGCAGGAAGGCCGAGGCTGTCGCCGCCTGGCAAAAGATGCTCGGCCAGCTCGCGCCGGATTCGCCCTGGCGCAGCGCCGTCCAGCAGGCGCTTGGCGAAGCGGGCGGCCCCGCCGTCGCCGATGCCACGCCGGCCGCCGGCCCGGACGCGCAGCAGGTGGAAGCCGCGCAACAGATGTCGCCGCAGGACCGGCAGGCGATGATCGAGACCATGGTTGCCGGACTCGACGACAAATTGAAGCAGAACCCTCGGGACGAGGAAGGATGGATGCGGCTCATCCGTTCCTATGTCGTGCTTGGCAAGGCCGAAAAGGCGCGCGATGCGCTCGGCCGCGCTGTCGCCGCCTTTGGCGCCGACAGTGAACAGGCCAAGAAATTCACCGCCTTCGCCGCCTCGCTCGGCGTGACGGCGACGGAGTAAGGCAATGACGCGCAAGCAGAAGCGTATGTCGGTGATCCTGGCGGGGCTGGCTTTCCTCGGTGCCGCTGCGGGGCTCACCTTTTATGCGCTGGGACAGAAGGCCTCCTATTTCTACATGCCCGCCGATCTCGCCACGGCGAGCGTGCCCCCCGGCCAGCGCATCCGGCTCGGCGGCCTCGTCGAGAAGGGCACCATCGTGCGCGGGCAGGGCGCAACCGTCGCTTTCTCGGTCACCGACAAGCAGAAATCGGTCAAGGTCACCTATACCGGCATCCTGCCGGACCTCTTTCGCGAAGAGCAGGGCGTCATCACCGAGGGCGCTTTCGGCCCGGATGGCGTCTTCGTCGCCGACAGCGTCTTGGCCAAGCATGACGAGCGTTACATGCCCAAGGAAGTCGCCGACGGCCTGAAGGCCAAAGGCGTTTGGCAGGAAAGCAAGAGTCAATAATGGTAGAGACCGGACATTTCGCGCTCGTCCTGGCCTTCGCGCTCTCGCTGGTGCAGATGCTGGTGCCGCTGGTCGGCGCCCGCACCGGCAACCAGCGGCTGATGGCGGTCGGCGGTCCGGTCACGGTTACCGGCTTCGCCTTGACCGCGCTCTCCTTCGCGGCCCTCGCAAGCGCCTATGCCGGCTCGGACTTCTCGGTGGCGAGCGTGTGGGAGAACTCCCACTCGCTGCAGCCGATGATCTACAAGATCACCGGCACCTGGGGAAACCATGAAGGCTCGATGCTGCTCTGGGTGCTGATCCTGACCTTCTTCGGCGCGCTGGTCGCGGTCTTCGGCAACAATTTGCCGGCGACGCTCAAGGCCAATGTGCTGGCCGTGCAGGGCATGATCGGCGCCGCCTTCTTCCTGTTCATCCTGGCGACATCCAATCCGTTCATCCGCCTCAATCCGGCGCCGATCGAGGGCCGCGACCTCAACCCGATCCTGCAGGATCTCGGCCTCGCGATCCACCCGCCGATGCTTTATCTCGGCTATGTCGGCTTCTCGATCTGCTTCTCCTTTTCGGTCGCGGCGCTGATCGAGGGTCGCATCGACGCCTCCTGGGCGCGCTGGGTGCGACCCTGGACGCTGGTCGCCTGGATGTTTTTGACCGGCGGCATCGCCATGGGTTCCTACTGGGCCTATTACGAGCTCGGCTGGGGCGGCTTCTGGTTCTGGGATCCGGTCGAGAACGCCTCCTTCATGCCGTGGCTTGCCGGCACCGCGCTGCTTCATTCGGCCATCGTTATGGAGAAGCGCTCGGCGCTGAAGATCTGGACGCTACTCCTGGCTATCCTCACATTCTCGCTGTCGCTGCTCGGCACCTTCCTGGTGCGTTCCGGGGTGCTAACCTCGGTGCACGCCTTCGCCACCGATCCGGCGCGCGGCGTCTTCATCCTGTGCATCCTGACTTTGTTCATCGGCGGCTCGCTGACGTTGTTTGCGCTACGTGCCTCACAGTTGACGGCGGGCGGCCTGTTCCATCCGATCTCGCGCGAGGGCGCGCTGGTGCTGAACAACCTGTTCCTCACCACCGCCACGGCAACGGTGCTTGTCGGCACGCTCTATCCGCTGGCGCTCGAAGCGCTGACGGGCGGCAAGATCTCGGTCGGCGCGCCCTTCTTCGACCTGACCTTCGGTCCGCTGATGCTGCCGCTGCTTGCCATCGTGCCGTTCGGCCCGCTGCTCGCCTGGAAGCGCGGCGACGTCGTTGCCGCCTCGCAGCGGCTGATGGCGGCTTTCGCCCTGGCGATCGCCGCGATGCTGGTCACCGGCCTGTTCATCAACGGTGCCTCGGTGTTCGCCGCCCTTGGCGTCGGCCTTGCCGTCTGGCTGGTCGCCGGCGCGCTGACCGACCTTGCCGTCAAATCCGGCGCCGGCTCCGTGACGCCGGCCGTCATGCTTCGCCGCTTAGCCGGGCTGCCGCGCTCGGTCTTCGGCACGGCGCTTGCGCATCTCGGCCTCGGCCTGACCTTGCTCGGCATCGTCGGCACGCTCTGCTTCGGCACCGAGAAAATCCTCACCCTGCGTCCCGGCGAAACCGTGGAGCTCTCCGGCCACACGCTTCGCTTCGAGGGACTCACCCCACAGAAGGGGCCGAACTTCACCGAGGATCGCGGCCGCTTCCTGCTGATGGGCGCCGGCGGTAATCCCGATGGCGAGATTACCTCGGCCAAACGTTTCTATCCGGTGCGCCAGACGGTGACGACGGAGTCCGGCATCAGGACGCTTGGCTTGAGCCAGCTCTATCTGTCGCTCGGTGACGAGAACAAGGACGGCTCCGTCGTCGTGCGGCTCTGGTGGAAGCCGCTGGTGACGCTGATTTGGGGCGGCGGTCTGGTGATGATGGCGGGCGCAGCCATGTCGCTGCTCGATCGCCGCCTGCGCGTCGGCGCGCCGGCAAAGCGGCGCAAGCCGGCGGCGGCCTTGGCGAACCCGACATGAGGTCGAGATTTTCACTCGCCTCGCTGGTCCTGCTGCTGGCGCTGTTCTTCGCCGGCACGGCACAGGCGGTGAAGCCCGATGAAGTGCTGCAGGACCCCGCGTTGGAGGCGAGGGCGCGCACGCTTTCGGAAGGCCTGCGCTGCATGGTCTGCCAGAACCAGTCGATCGACGAATCCGACGCCGATCTCGCCCGCGACCTGCGCATCCTCGTGCGCCAGCGGCTGGTGGCCGGCGACACCGACCAGCAGGTGATGGACTATATCGTCTCGCGCTATGGCGAGTTCGTCCTGCTCAAGCCGCGCTTCAGCCTGCGCAACGCGCTTTTGTGGGGCACGCCTGTGCTTCTGCTTCTGGCCGGCGGCCTCTTCATCGTGCTCAGCGCCCGCTCGCGCCGCCCGGCATCGACCACGCTTTCGGCCGACGAGCAGGCGGCACTGGACAAGATGCTGCGCGACTGAACGCCATCGCGGACCGTGGTGAATGGCTTCGACCGCTTCCGTGGTCGTCATCCTATGGACTGCGCATGTCGCTTCGCTCCTGCTTGGCCCCGGAAGGGCGAACTCGGCCAACATTACAAAACTTTCATGTACCGGAAATGGCGCCGTAATGTGCGGCTCTCTAATCCTCTTGCCCGAGGATGCTTCGCCTGAGCGCATCCCTTCGAAAGAGGAAACGAGACCCCATGAATATTGCCCCCAATTCATATTCCCGCACCCGAAAGCGCCTGATGGCCGCCGTCGCTTCCCTGGCCGTCGTCGGTACGGTCGGCGCGGGCATGCTTGCAACCGGCACCGCCCCCGTGCTGGCCGATGCCGTGCGCGTCGAAGCCCCGCAGATGCCGAGTTTCGCCGATGTCGTCGAGCACGTCTCGCCGGCGGTCGTCAGCGTCAAGGTCAAAGCCAAGATCCAGCCGACGGCCGATGACGGCTCCGACGATCAGAATGGCTTCGACAATCTGCCCGACAATCCCCAGCTGCGCCGCTTCTTCAAGGAATTCCGCGGCTTCGGTGACCAAGGCGGCCAGTTCGGCATGCGCCGCTTCAACCACCGCAACCACGGCAATGGCGAGCCGCGTCCGATCGCTCAAGGGTCGGGCTTCTTCATCTCCGAGGATGGCTATCTCGTCACCAACAACCATGTTGTTTCGGAAGGCTCGGACTTCAGTGTCGTCACCAATGACGGCAAGGAACTCGACGCCAAGCTGATCGGCACGGATCCGCGCACCGATCTTGCCGTGCTGAAGGTTGACGGCGGCGGCAACAAGTTCACCTATGTCGACTTCGCCGACGATTCCAAGGTCCGCATCGGCGACTGGGTGGTTGCCGTCGGCAATCCCTTCGGCCTTGGCGGCACCGTCACCGCAGGCATCGTCTCGGCCCGCGGCCGTGACATCGGCGCCGGTCCCTATGACGACTTCATTCAGATCGACGCTTCGGTCAACCGCGGCAATTCGGGCGGTCCGACCTTCAACCTCAACGGCCAGGTGATCGGCATCAACACCGCCATCTTCTCGCCGTCGGGCGGCAGCGTCGGCATCGCCTTCGACATCCCGGCCTCGACGGCCAAGCAGGTCGTCGAGGACCTGATGAAGAACGGCTCGGTCCAGCGCGGCTGGCTCGGCGTCGAGATCCAGCCGGTCACCAAGGACATCGCCGAGTCGCTCGGCCTGAAGTCCGACAAGGGCGCGCTGGTGTCGAGCGCCCAGGATGGCGGGCCGGGCAAGAAGGCAGGCATTGTCGCCGGTGACGTCATCACCCAGGTCGACGGCAAGGATGTCGCCTCGCCGAAGGAGCTCGCCCGCATGATCGGTGCGTTCGCGCCGGGCAAATCGGTCGACGTCACGGTCTGGCGCAACGGCAAGGACGAGACGGTCAAGGTCGATCTCGGTACGCTGCCCGCGAGCGACAAGCAGGCCTCGAACGACGACAACAGCAAGCAGTCGGCGCCCGCAGCCAAGCCCGACACGCTTGCCGATCTCGGCCTGACTGTCACCAAGGCCGAAAACGGCAAGGGCCTCGTGGTCACCGACGTCGATCCCGACAGCGACGCGGCCGACCGCGGCATCCAGCCCGGCGACGTCATCACCTCGATCAATTCGAACGAGGTGAACACAACCGACGACGTCTCCAAGGCGATGACCGATGCCGCCAAGGCCGGCCGCAAGGCGGTGCTGATGCAGATCACCCGCGACGATAGCAACCGCTTCGTCGCGCTGCCGGTCGGCAAGGGCTGAGGTACCGCGCATGACCCGAAAACCTCATGGGTTTTCGGCAAGGATCATGCGCCACTAGAAGACGTTCAGATTTTCCCTGCGGCGGTATCAACACCCCCGAGCCGCCGCCGGGAAAACATGGGGCCGAGCACGTAAGTCAGTCACCGTGTTTCGCTCCTGGCGGCAGCGGGTTTCCCATCACCCGCTGCCGCTTTATTGCATGTCGCCCAAAAGTGGTCGCCGGTTTTGGGAAGAAGACATGCGACTAATGAATGCAAGGCCAGAAGAAATGACTGCCCCTCAAACTTCCAGTGAAATCGCGTATAACGGCTCCATGAAGATTCTCGTCATGGAAGACGATCGCGAGGCGGCGGACTACTTGCAAAAAGCCTTTGCCGAAGCGGGCCACACAGCCCATGTCGCCGGCGACGGCGAGACCGGCTTCGCGCTCGCGGATTCCGGCGACTATGACGTGATGGTGGTCGACCGCCTGATGCCGCGCCGCGACGGCCTGTCGGTGATCGCCGCCCTTCGTTCGCGCGGCAACACCACGCCGGTGCTGATCCTTTCGGCGCTGGGCGAGGTCGACGACCGCGTCACGGGCCTGCGCGCCGGCGGCGACGATTATCTCACCAAGCCCTATGCCTTTTCCGAATTGCTTGCCCGCGTCGAGGTGCTGAACCGCCGCGCCAGCGCGCGCGAAGCCGAGACCGTCTACCGCGTCGGCGATCTCGAGCTCGACCGGCTGTCGCATTCGGTCAAGCGCGCCGGACGGGAGATCACGCTGCAGCCGCGCGAGTTCCGGCTGCTCGAATATTTGATGCGCCATGCCGGCCAGGTGGTGACGCGCACCATGCTTCTGGAAAATGTCTGGGACTATCATTTCGATCCGCAGACCAATGTCATCGACGTCCACGTCTCGCGCCTGCGCGGCAAGATCGAAAAAGGCTTCGACAAGCCGATCCTGCACACGATCCGCGGCGCCGGCTACATGCTGAAAGGCGGCTAGAACCCGTTATGGCTCTATCCCTGCCGGCCATCATGAAGACGACGGCGGCCCGGCTCTCGGCGCTTTATCTTCTGCTTTTCGCGCTCTGCGCGGTGCTGCTCGTCCTCTATATGACGTCGCTGTCGGCGCGCATGCTCACAGCGCAGACGCAGGAGACCATCAACGACGAGGTGCTGGGCCTGGCCCGCGCCTATCAGCGCGGCGGCCTGCCGGTGCTGGTGCGCGTGGTCGAAGCCCGTTCGCGCCAGCCCGGCGCCAATCTCTATCTGATCGCCGATGCCAACGGCCAGATCCTGACCGGCAATGTGCAGAGCCTGGAGCCGGGGGTGATAGAGACCGAGGGCTGGACGACGGAGCCCTTTTCCTACCAGCGCTTCGGCGAGGGTGAGCTCGACCGGCTGCGCAGTGGTGCTACCGACCAGCCCGCACCCCAGACCGGCGACAACAGCAACCCTCCCCAGTCGACAGGGGAGAAGGGCCACAACGCCATCGCGCTGGTGCTGAGGCTGCCCAACCAGATGATCATGCTGGTCGGCCGCGACCTCGGCGAGCCCGAGCGCTTCCGCGCCGTCATCAGCCGCTCGCTGACCCTGGCGCTGGGCATGATGGGGCTTGGCGGCATCCTGATCTGGTTCTTTGTCGGCCGCGCCGCGCTGAAGCGCATCGACAGCGTCTCAGACGCAAGCCGCCGCATCATGGGCGGCGACCTCAGCGGACGGCTGCCGGTCACCGGCGCCGGGGACGAATTCGACCGTCTGTCGGAAAACCTCAATTCGATGCTGGCCAGGATCGCCATGCTGAACGAGGGGCTGAAGCAGGTCTCCGACAACATCGCCCATGATCTGAAGACGCCGCTGACCAGGTTGCGGAACCGCGCCGAGGCGACACTCGCCGGCCGGCACAAGACCGAGGACTACCGTCAGGCGCTGGAAGGCACGATCGCGGAATCCGACCAGCTCATCAAGACGTTCAACGCCATCCTGATGATCTCGCGTCTTGAGGCCGGCTATTCCTCGGAACAGACCGGCCCCGTCGATCTCGCCGCCACGGTGAGCGATGTCGTCGAGCTCTACGAGCCGGTGGCGGAGGAAGCGGGCGTCGCGCTGGAAACGACCGCGCCCGAGGCCCTGACGATCAACGGCAACCGCGAGCTGATTGGCCAGGCGCTGTCCAACATCGTCGACAACGCCATCAAATACTCGACCGGCGCTGTCGAAGCGCCGAAGGTGCGGGTGGCGCTGGAGCGCGCCGGAAGCGAGATCAAGCTTACAGTCACCGACAATGGCCACGGCATCCCCGACGACGCCGACCGCGCCCGCGCCACCGAGCGCTTCGTGCGCCTGGAAAAGAGCCGCTCGCAACCAGGCTCGGGCCTCGGCCTCAGCCTAGCCAAGGCAATCATGACTTTTCACAACGGAAGGCTTGATCTTTTACCTGCCGATCCCGGATTGTCCGTGGTCATGAGTTTCCCGTTGCGGGAGACACATTGATGGCACGGATAGATGGCGAACAAGAAAATCGAATCCGAGTTTCGGCTTAGCCCGACACTGGCGCTCCGCCCTCTGGATGCGGAGCATGCCCGGCGTGAACTGTCGGAAATCGCCGATGCCGCCGAGGAGGAGGGGCTTTCGCGCCTCGCCGCGCTCCTGGCGGGCGAGGGGCCGCTGCAGGACCTGCTGGCCGCCGTCTTCGACCTCTCGCCCTTCCTACGCGACGTCGCGCACCGCCGGCCGGCAATTCTCGACACGCTGTTCGACCGGACGATCGAAGCGCGGCTCGGCGCCATCGGCGAAGCGATCGGCGGCGCGGCCAAGGCGGATGATGCCTCGGAATCGAGCCTGATGATGGCACTCAGGCAATGGAAGACCGAAGCGCATTTCCTGATCGCGCTCGCCGATCTTTCAGGCGAGGCTGAGACCTCGGTGACGGTGCGCCGCCTCAGCGATCTCGCGGATGCCTGCACATGCGCCGCCGTCGATTTCCTGCTGCTCGACGCGCACCGGCAAGGCAAGCTCAAGCTGCCGAATCCGGCGGAGCCTGCCAGGAATTCGGGCTGGATCCTGCTCGGCATGGGCAAGCTCGGCGCGCATGAGCTGAATTTTTCCTCCGACATCGACCTCGTCGTCTTATTCGATCCGGAGGCGCCGGCCATCACCGACCCGCTCGATGCGACCGAGCTGTTCTCCAGGCTCACCCGTCGGCTCGTGCGCGTCCTGCAGGACCGCACCGAGCACGGCTATGTCTTCCGCACCGATCTGAGGCTTCGCCCCGATCCCGGCTCGACGCCGCTGGCGATCCCGATCGAGGCGGCGCTTCGTTATTACGAGGCGCGCGGCCAGAACTGGGAGCGAGCGGCCATGATCAAGGCGCGGCCGGTTGCCGGCGATCTCGCCGCCGGTGCCGCCTTTCTCAAGGAATTGCAGCCCTATGTCTGGCGCAAATACATGGACTATGCCGCGATCGCCGACGTCCATTCAATCAAGCGCCAGATCCATGCCCACAAGGGCCATGGCGAGATCGCCGTGAAGGGCCATAACGTCAAGCTCGGCCGCGGCGGCATCCGCGAGATCGAATTCTTCGTCCAGACCCAGCAGCTCATAGCCGGCGGCCGCTTCCCTGAACTGCGCGGGCGCGAGACGGTGCCGATGATCGCAGCGCTCGCCGCGCGTGGCTGGATCACCGCCGACGCGCGCGATTCGCTCACCCGCCAATACTGGTTCCTGCGCCGCGTCGAGCACGCCATCCAGATGGTGGCGGACGAACAGACGCATGTTCTGCCTGATGAAGACGAGGAGCTGAAACGCATCGCGCTGATGCTGGGGTTGGCCGGCGAGGCGGAATTCACGCAGGCCTTCCGCGCTTCGCTGCAGCAGGTCGAGCGCCACTATGCGGCGCTGTTCGAGACCGCTCCCGAGCTCTCGGCCGGCGTCGGCAATCTGGTCTTCACCGGCGATGTAGACGATCCCGACACGCTGCAGACGCTGCATCGCCTGGGCTTCCAGCGGCCGAGCGACATCTGCCGCGTCATCCGCGGCTGGCATTTCGGCCGGTATCGCGTCACGCAGTCGGCCGAAGCGCGCGAGCGGCTGACGGAATTGACGCCGGCGCTGCTCAAAGCCTTCGGCCAAACGCGCCGCGCCGACGAGGCGCTGATGCGCTTCGACGAGTTCCTCGCCGGCCTGCCGGCGGGCATTCAGCTCTTCTCGCTTTTGCAATCCAACCCGGCGCTGCTCAAGCTGATGGCGACGATCATGGGCGCGGCCCCCCGGCTCGCGGCCATCATCACGCGCCGCCCGCACGTCTTCGACGGCCTGCTCGATCCGGCATTGCTCACCGAATTGCCTGACCGCGTCTATCTCTCGGCCCGCCTTGCCGCTTTCCTCGAGGGCGACCGCGCCTACGAGGATGTGCTGGATCGCCTTCGCATCTTCGCCTCCGAGCAGAAATTCCTGATCGGCGTGCGCCTGCTTGCCGGCTCTATCGATCCGGCGCGGGCGGGGCGCGCCTTCTCCGATCTGGCCGACCTCACAATCGAGGCGGCGCTCAACGCCGTGATCGCCGAATTCGCGCTGCGCCATGGCAGTATTGCCGGCGGCAGGGTGGCGCTCCTCGGCATGGGCAAGCTCGGCAGCCGGGAGCTCACCGCTGGCTCGGATGTCGATCTCATCCTGCTCTACGATCATTCAGATGCCGAGGATTCCGACGGCGAGAAGCCGCTGGCGCCTTCGCACTACTATACCCGCATGACGCAGCGCCTGATCGCGGCCGTCTCGGCGCCGACCGCCGAAGGCGTGCTCTACGAGCTGGACCTGCGCCTGCGCCCGTCGGGCAACAAGGGCCCGGTCGCCACCCATATCGACGCGTTCAAGAAATATCAGCGCCAGGACGCCTGGACGTGGGAACATATGGCGCTGGCACGGGCCCGCGCCATCGGCGGCGATGCCGAACTCTGCGCCGAGCTCGATAGGGAAGTGGCGGCGGTGCTGGCGCAGCCGCGCGATGCCGCCAAGGTGAAAGCCGAAGCCTCGGACATGCGGGCGCTGATCGAAAAGGAGAAGCAGCCGCGCGACCTCTGGGACATCAAGCTGATCCCGGGAGGGCTCATCGATCTCGAATTCATCGCCCAGGTCGCGGCCATCACCGGCAATGTCGAGCCCGGCCGCCGGGTGACGGCGACCGCTGACATTCTGGCGCGGCTAGCTCCCAGGTTCGCGGGCGGCGATGTCCGCGATGAGCTTAGCGAAGCGTATAGGCTCTATCTGGCGCTGACACAGATGATCAGGCTTTGCCTCACTGGCGAGTTCCAGCGCGACGATATTCCGCCAGGCCTTTCGGACCTGCTTCTTGCTGTTACCGACCTGCCGGATTTCGGTGTGTTGGAGGCACATCTCAAGGAGACGTCGCGGAAGGTTCGGAAGGACTTCGAGCTCCTGCTTCGCGCGGGCGCGGCCCTACGAAAGTAACCGGTGTTGGTGCCGTCCGTCAGGCTGCCGCTTTCACCGCCGGCGGCGCCTTCTTCAGTGGGATGCGCACCGACACGATGGTGCCGACGCCTTCGGTCGAGCGGATTTTCAGCGCGCCGCCCTGCAATTCGGCCAGCGAGCGCGAGATGGCAAGCCCGAGGCCCGAGCCGGTGTGGTTCTTGGAGAACTGGTTCTGCACCTGCTCGAAGGGTCGGCCGAGCTTGCTCAACGCCTGCTTGGGGATGCCACAGCCATTATCCTCGATGGTGAGCAGCAGCGCGCCTGAGGTGTTGCGCGCCCGGACCGTGATCTTGCCCCCCTGTCCGGTGAACTTCACCGCGTTGGAAAGAAGGTTGATGGCGATTTGCTTGATGGCGCGGCGGTCGGCGTAGACTCGCATCGCGTCGGCGATGCGCGTCTCGACATTGATCGACTTTTCCGCCGCCTGCAGCGAAATCACCCGCACCGTCTCCTTGATCAGCGGGCAAAGGTCGATCTCCTCGCGGTCGAGCGAGAACTGACCGGCTTCGATCTTCGACATGTCGAGGATGTCGTTGATCACGCCGAGCAGATATTTGCCGCTGCCGTTGATGTCGGACGCGTATTCCTCGTAGCGCTCCGAACCGAGCGGCCCGAACAGACCCTGCTGCATCAATTCGGAGAAGCCGATGATGGCGTTGAGCGGCGTGCGCAGCTCGTGCGACATGTTGGCGAGGAATTCGGACTTTGCCCGATTGGCCGCCTCGGCGCGCTCGGTTTCCTTCATGTATTTGCGGTTGAGCTCGACCAGTTCGCTGGCGCGTTCTTCCTCGGCGCGGCGGGCGAGGCTGAGGTCGTGGATCGTCGCCATCAGCC
Organism: Mesorhizobium sp. SOD10; assembly: GCA_000824805.1. Taxonomy (GTDB): domain Bacteria; phylum Pseudomonadota; class Alphaproteobacteria; order Rhizobiales; family Rhizobiaceae; genus Mesorhizobium. Next base: position 811,508 of record CCNA01000034.1, on the reverse strand, counting down.
GGCGCTCGCTGTCGACCAGCTTTTCCTGATGCAGCTTGATCTGGGTGATGTCGGAGCCGACTGAGACGATGCCGCCGTCGCGGGTCCTGAGCTCGTTGACCTGCAGCCAGCGGCCGTCCGCGAGCTGGCGTTCGAAGCTGACGCCGCCCTGCGGCCCGTTAGCGTTGGCGAGCCTGCGCTCCGAGGCGAAGGCCAGCATCCGCTCCTCCACCGTGTCGCGGAGAATGCCGGGCACGACGTCGCGGTCCGACAGCCCGTTGTCCTTCTGGAACTTCGAATTGCACATGATCAGCCGCTCGGCGGCATCCCACAGCACGAAGGATTCATTGATGTTCTCGATCGCGGTCCTGAGCCGCATGTCCGCCGCTTCCGAACGCAGCGCCAGGTGCCGCTGCTCGGTAACGTCGACGGCAATCCCAATCAGCTGGATTTCAGGCGCCTCCGGATCGATCACCTGGGCGCGGGCCCGCATCCACACCCACTGTCCGTCGGCATGGCGCATGCGGAAGACCTGGTCGATATGATCGATCTCGCGCTCGACGATGCGGTTGGCGAGCTCGAACAGGTCGCCGTCGTCCGGGTGGATGATCTCGTCGACCTCGCCGAAGGAAAGCATCGTATCGCAGGGCTCATAGCCTAGCATGTCGTACATCGAGCGCGACCAGTACATCTTGCCGCGCACCATGTCCCAGTCCCACAGCCCGCAGCGGCCGCGAACCAGCGCCATGTCGATGCGCTGATGCGCCTCCAGATAGATGCGGTCCGCGGCCTGGGCGCGCGCCGCCTGGCCGAAATAGGCGTAGAGGATGACGATCAGCACGCCCGCCGTCAGCACGAAGAGCGTGACGTTGAGCGACATCGACTTGCGCCAGCTTTCGAACACCGCTTCCTGCGGCACCAGCACGGCGGCCGCGTGTTTGCGATCGCGGCCGAGGCTGACGGCGGCAAACCAGTCCTGTCCGGCGATCGAGACATCCATGACGCCGGCGCGGTCGCCGAACATGAACAGCGGCTGGCCGCCCAGGATCAGACTGTCCAGCGTGCGGCCCTGCCAGCCCGTCGACAGCGGCGAGACGGCGATGACCTTGAAGTTGGCGTCGGTGATGGCGAGCACATGGGCGCGGCTCATCGCGCCTTGGCGGCTGGTGCTTTCGAGGAGGCTTATGGCGTTGGCGCCCGCAGCGCTGGGGTCGGCGGTGATGGCCTGCGCCATCTGGCCCGCGCCCAGCGCCAGCACGGCCTTGGCGTCGCGCTCGATCTCGTCATGCTCGTTCATCAGCGACAGGAAACGCAGCGCGGCGATGACGATCAGGAAGATGATGATCAGAGCCGGGATCGAACGGCGAAGAAAGGGCTCGGCAGCCAAGAGCCGCTGATAGGCAGGTTCGGCGATCAGGCGTGTATTGCCGGCAAGTCCATCGTTCCTTGCCTTGCGACGCGCAAAAGCCTTCCCTCCGGGCGCGCCCCACGCGTCCGCCTTGGCCATAAATGGCACTCCCCGATCTGCCGTATACTGGATGACCCGGATACGCCGCACGCCCGAATCGCCATTAAAGAATCAAAGCCGATTCGCCTTGTCCAGAGGCGCGGGCGAAAAAGATTAAAAGTTGATTGAAATTTGCGCTTTCCCGCCTCCCACAGGGGGTGAAGGAGAGGGGCTACGCCAGTGTCCGCTCCACGATATCGCGCAGATCCGCCGACAGGTTCTCGGCCTTGGCCATCTCGAGCAGCGCCTGCTTGGCCTTGGCCTGGCGTCCGGGCTCCAGCGAGCGCCAGGACCTGAGCGCCGTCGCCAGTCGCGCTGCCACCTGCGGGTTGCGCTTCTCCACCTCCAGCACCGTCTCGGCGAACAGGCGATAGCCTTCACCGTCGGGGCGGTGGAAGCCGGTCTGGTTGGCGCTGGAGAAGGTGCCGATCAACGATCGCACCCGGTTCGGATTGGTGATCGAGAAGGCGGGGTGCCGCATGAGCTCACGCACCTTGTCGACGGTCTTCGCGCCGGGCACTCCCGCCTGGATCTGGAACCATTTGTCGAGCACCAGCGCATCACCGCGATAGCGCGCCTCGAAGGCGGCCAGCGCCTCTTCGGCCTCGGCCGTGCCTGAATGGCGATGCGCCAGCACGGCCAGCGCCGCCGCGCGGTCGGTCATGTTCGTGGCGGCATTGAAGTGCCGCGCGGCGAGGCCTGCGCCGCCCGGCAGGAGCGAAAGGTAATCGAGCAGGATGTTGCGCAGAGCCCTGCGTCCGGCGCTCGCCGCGTCCGGGCTGAACGGACCCTCGTCTGCAAGGCTGTCATAGAGCGCCGAAAAGGCGTCGCTGTTTGTTTCGGTGATCGCCCGCGCCAGCGCCTCGCGCGCAGCGAAAATGGCGTCGGGATCGATGCCCTTGCCGATGTCGCGGGCGATGTCGGCTTCGCCGGGCAGCGCCAGCGCCAGCGCCCGGTATGCCGGTTCCAGCGCCTCGTCGCCGGCGATCCTGCCGGCAAGCTCGGCCAGCCGCGCCGCAAAGACCGGCTGCTTGCCGCCAAGCACCTGGCGGAAGGCCGCGATCAGCGCGTCGGTCAAAAGCGTGTTGAACGCCTGCCAGCGCGAGAAGGCGTCGCTGTCATGTGCCGCGAGGAAGAACTGGTCTTCCGGTTTCTGCTGCACCGAAAGCGTGATCGGCGCCGAGAAGCCGCGGTTGAGCGACACCGAAGGCCGTTCCGAAACGCCGGCGAAGCGGACCGTGTGCCGGCGCTTGCGGATATGGATGACGCCGTTATCCACCGCCGCGCCATCGACGCTTTCCCAAGCGACGGGCTTGCCGCCGGCGCCGACAAGCCCGAACGCAAGGGGAATATGCATCAGCCGCTTGCGGCTTTCGGACGGCGTCGGCGGCACCGACTGTTCGATCTCCAGCGTGAATTCCTTGGCCGCCGCATTATGCGTCGAGCTCACCGTCAGGTTCGGCGTGCCGGCCTGATGGTACCAGAGCGCGAATTGCGCCAGATCGCGTCCCGAGACGTCCTCGAAGACTTTCAAAAAGTCCTCGATCGTCGCGGCCTGGCCGTCATGCCGGTCGAAATAGAGGTCCATGCCGGCGCGGAAGGTCTCCGGCCCGAGGATGGTGCGGATCATGCGCACCACTTCCGAACCCTTCTCGTAGACGGTTGCCGTGTAGAAATTGTTGATCTCGCGATAGCGGCGCGGCCTGACCGGGTGCGCCAGCGGCCCTTGGTCTTCCGGGAATTGGTGCGCGCGCAACGTACGCACTTCGGCGATGCGCTTCACTGCCCGCGAGCGCTGGTCGGCGGAGAATTCATGGTCGCGGTAAACCGTCAGCCCTTCCTTCAGGCAGAGCTGGAACCAGTCGCGGCAAGTGATTCTGTTGCCTGTCCAATTGTGGAAATATTCATGCGCGATGATCGCCTCGATATTGGCGAAGTCGGCATCCGTCGCGGTCTCCTCGTCGGCCAGCACATATTTGTCGTTGAAGACGTTGAGGCCCTTGTTCTCCATAGCGCCCATGTTGAAGTCCGACACGGCGACGATGTTGAAGACGTCGAGGTCGTATTCGCGGCCGAAGACGTCCTCGTCCCATTTCATCGAGCGTTTCAGCGCGTCCATCGCGTAGCCGGCAAGCCGCTCCTTGCCGGGCTCCACATAGATGCCGAGCTCGACCTCCCGGCCGGACATTGTGGTGAAGCTGTCCGCCACTTTGCCGAGCGCGCCCGCCACCAGAGCGAAGAGGTAGGAGGGTTTGGGGAAGGGGTCGTGCCAGACCGCGTAATGCCTGTCATTGGCGAGCGCGCCGCGTTCGACGGGATTGCCGTTGGAAAGCAGCAGCGGCGCCTCGTTGTGCGGGGCTTCGATGCGCACGGTATAGACCGACAGGACATCGGGCCGGTCGAGGAAATAGGTGATGCGGCGAAAGCCCTCGGCCTCGCATTGCGTGCAATAGACGTTGTTGGAGCGGTAGAGGCCCATGAGCGCCTCGTTGCGCGAGGGTGCGATCTCCGTCTCCAGGCGGAGCTCGAAGCGCTGCGCGGCCGGCGGCTTCAGGATCGTCAGCCGGTCCGGCGTCGCCTCGTAATCACCGGCCGGCAGCGCTTGTCCGTCTATCGCCACGCCGAGCAGCGTCAGCCCGTCGCCGTCGAGCACCAGCGGCGCCGAGGCGGTGACGCCCTCGCGGCGTTCGATGGTGAGCAGCGCGATGACGCGGGTGGCGTCCGGCGACAGGCGGAAGTCGAGGCTGGTCCTCGGGATGAGATAGTCGCTGGGGCGATAGTCCTCGAGCTTGAAGACTTGGCCGGTGTCGGTGCGCATTCCTTAGGCTTTTCCTGATGATTTCGGGCGGAGGCCAGCTTGGCTGGTCCAAGAATTTTGAGGTGCGCGCTCTTTACACGAAATGGCCACTCGACAAAACTGCGCAAAGGCCTCATTTGCGGCTCCCTTTTCCGACCACCCTTACGAGGCAAGATGACCGTCGATCATGCCGTCGGCCACAACACGCTGCGCGGCATCACGCTGAAAATCGTCTCGGTGACGGTTTTCGTCGGCATGCAGACCTGCATCAAGGCGGCCGGCGACGTGCCCGCCGGGCAGATCGTCTTCTTCCGCTCCTTCTTCGCCATCTTCCCGATCATCGCCTTCCTGGCCTTCAAGGGCGAGCTCGCCACCGCCTTCACGACCAAGCGGCCGTTCAACCATATCGCGCGCGGTCTGGTCGGTGTCGGCGCCATGGGGCTCGGCTTCTTCGCGCTGACCAGGCTGCCGCTGCCGGAAGCGATCACGCTGAACTACGCACAGCCGCTGCTGGTCGTGATGTTCTCCTCGGTCTTCCTCGGCGAGACGATCCGCGTCTATCGCTGGAGCGCGGTCGCGGTCGGCCTTGCCGGCGTATTGATCATCTCCTGGCCGGAACTCACGCTGCTCAATTCCGCTCAAGGCCTCGACGACCAGGAGGTGCTGGGCGTCATGGCCGCGCTGATCGCCGCTGCGATCTCGGCCGTCGCCATGCTTCTGGTGCGCAATCTGGTCCAGACGGAGAAGACGGCGACTATCGTGCTGTGGTTCTCCTCGACGGCTTCGGTATTGTCGCTCTTCACGCTACCCTTCGGCTGGCAGGCGTTGACGCCGATGCAGGCGGCGCTGCTCGTCGTCGCCGGCTTCTGCGGCGGGCTCGGCCAGATCCTGATGACGGCGGCCTACCGCCACGCCGAAGCATCGGTCGTGGCGCCCTTCGAATACACCTCGATGATCCTTGGTGTAGTCGTCGGCTATTTCGTTTTCGGCGACGTGACTTCGCTCAACACGCTGATCGGCGGCGTGATCGTGGTGGCCGCCGGCATCTTCATCATCTGGCGCGAACGGCAGCTCGGCCTGGAGCGCACGCGGACGCGAAGGGCGACGCCGCCACAGGGATGAGGTTACGAAGCGGTCGCCCGATCCTTCGCCAGCTGTACCAGCACCGCCCGGGTCTGCTCGTCGGCCGGGAAGAAGGATTCGATCGCCAACTCCGACAGTGTGACGTCGAGAGGTGTGCCGAATACGGTGATGGTGCTGATGAAGGAAAGCACGGTATCGCCATGCGCGAGCCTGAGCGGATGGACGATGCCGCTCGGCTCGACCGGCGCCGGCCGGCCGCCCTTCAGGCCGGCCGGATAGGTGCGCAGCTCGCGTTCGAGCTCGATCAGCACAGGGTCGCCGGTGGCGTCGTTCTGGTGCTTCAGCCGCTCCAAGAGATGCGCGCGCCACTCCGCCAGGTTGACGATCTGTGGCGCCACGCCGCCCGGATGCAGGCTGAGCCGCAGCACATTGACCGGCGGCTGGAGCAGGGACGGTTCGGAAATATCGGCAAGGAACGGGGCGATCGCCCCGTTGGCGGAAACGAGGTTCCAGTGCCGGTCAACCGCCAGCGCCGGGAAGGGCTCGTGGCCCTTGAGAACGGTTTCGACCGCGGCCATCGCCGGCGCGAGCGTGGCGTCGGTCAGCGGCTTTTCGCTGAAGCTCGGCGCGAAGCCTGCCGCGAGCAGAAGCTGGTTGCGCTGCCTGAGCGGGATCGACAGCTGCTCGGCCAGATGCAGCACCATGTCGCGCGACGGCTGCGCGCGGCCGCTCTCGACGAAGGAGAGATGCCGCTGCGAGATATCGGCTTCCATGGCGAGATCGAGCTGGCTCATGCGCCGCCGCGTGCGCCATTCGCGGATCAGGCTGCCGGCGGAAATGTCGGATGTGGTCATGGGGGAGGAGTAGGGCGGGCAGGGAGGGATCTCAATTACCTAGGAGGTTATGGCTCCCCTTCTCCCACAAGGAAGAAGGGGAAGGCGCTTTACTCCAACGTCCTCAGTTTCGCCTTCACCTCGAGGAAATCCCGCCATGCCAGCTTCTTGTGCGCCGGCGTCCTGAGCAGATAAGCCGGATGCAGCGTCGGCATCGCCGGAATGGCTATGCCCGATGCCGTCGTGTGCACACGCCAGTTGCCGCGCAGGCGCAGGATGCCCTCGGTCGTGTTGAGCAGCGTCTTGGCCGACGGCCCGCCGAGATTAACCAGCACCTTGGGATTGACGAGCTCGATCTGCCTTTCGATGAACGGACGGCAGATTTCGGTCTCGTGCGGCGTCGGCGTGCGGTTGCCGGGCGGCCGCCACGGAATGACGTTGGCGATATAGGCCGAGTTGCGGTCAAGGCCGATCGCCGCCAGCATGCGGTCGAGCAGCCGGCCGGAGCGGCCGACAAAGGGCAGGCCTTCGAGGTCCTCGTCGCGGCCCGGCGCTTCGCCGACCAGCATCAGGTCGGCGTTGGGATTGCCGTCGGCGAAGACCAAGTTCTTGGCGGTGAATTTGAGATTGCAGCCGTCGAACGCGGCCATGTGCTGGCGCAGCTCATCGAGCGTCGAAGCGCTTGCCGCGAGCTGTCGGGCCGCAGCCGCCTGTGCCTCGTCGGGAACGGCCGCGGCCGCGCGTACCCGGGCGGGCGCGTCCGGAATAGTGCTGGCGTCGAGGCCGGATAGGGGCGCCGGCGGGTTCTCAACCCGTTCCGGAGCCTGCTCCGGCGCCGTTCGGCCCTCGGGCCTGGCTTCCTGGCGCGGCGCGGCTGGCGCCCGCTCGGCAGGCCTGCGCTCGGCCGACTTCGCCGCCGCTTCGGCAACCCGGTTGATCGGCGCGTCCTCAAGCGCGTCGTCGACGCCGGCGCTGGCGTAGAAGGCGAGCAGTTCGGCGATCTCGGCTGGTGTGCTGGGGGAAGCGGCAGTCATGGCGCCACCATCGTCCGCGCGGCGTCGATTTGCAAGATTAAGCCACACTCGCCTGCATTGAAGCGTGTCGAGATTCAGGTCAGGCCGAGTTGGAAATAGTGGTTTCCGAGAACCGGAGCGGAGCGTACCTAAAGTACGTGAGCACCGGAAGCGCAGGAAACCGCCATTTGCAGGCCGGCATCACCTGAATATCGATATGCTTCACCCGGTCGGTATGCGCGGATCCTGCACGATGTAAAACGTCCAGCGCGGCGTGTAGTCGGTGATCAGGAAATCGAAGGTTGCCGTCTTCAGCGGGTCGATCTTGCCATTGCGGAAAAGCAGCCGGTCATAGGGTTCGAACCGGCGGTCGAAATCGGCGAAGTTGCTCGACCAGATGTTGTCGGGCGTCTTGTTGCGCTGGTCGAAGGACAGGCCGTCGCCGAACACGCTCGGCTGGTCGAGGATTTCCTGCAGCTCGAACTGGAACTCCACCCAGGCCTGGGCGCTGTTGTTGAGCACGTCGATGCGCATATACATCACGCCGTTGGCGACCTCGCCGGCCTTGCCGAAGGGCTCGATCGGCTTCGTCGCGCGGATGGTCAGCGTCACCGGCGTCGCCGAATTCAGTTCCTCCTTGATGATCAGCGGGTCTTCCTTGGTGCCGATGCCGGAGGCGCCGGTGATGCGAAAGCCGCCCAGCTCGTCGGAGAAGGAATAGGCGCCGGTTGCCCAAACCTTCACCGGATCCGCCCCAGCCGGCACGGTCAGAAAGAGGAGCGGAAGAACCGCGCGCCAGGCGGCGCCTGGCGTGAAGAGTAAGCGCTTCGAGGGAAAGCCGGCTGGCTCTGGACTGCGCATGGCGCGAAGTATTGCCGATAACCAAGCCGTCGAACAATTAAAAACATCCCCGCGCCGCCTGGCCTGCCAACCAATTGGCGCTGGCCTATGCTTCGCCATGGCCTGTGCTGCTGCGTTTTCGTAGGGAAAACCGCGACTTTTTGTCGAAATCGGCGTTGTCACGTCCGCGCCGGTTTCGCGTCGCGAATTGATGCGCTATGCAGCGCATGAGCCAGCACAATGCGAGAATGCGGCAAGCCATAGAGGGGTCGATGAGCGATATCGAACGCGAGAGCATGGAATTCGACGTGGTGATCGTCGGCGCGGGTCCTGCCGGCCTTGCCGCGGCTATCCGTCTGAAGCAGCTCAACCCGGACCTCTCCGTGGTTGTGCTGGAAAAGGGCGGCGAGGTCGGCGCGCATATCCTGTCGGGCGCCGTCGTTGATCCGATCGGCATCGACCGGCTGCTGCCCGGCTGGCGCGAGGAGAGCGATCATCCGTTCAAGACACCGGTCACGGCGGACCATTTCCTGGTGCTTGGCCCGGCCGGTTCGTTCCGCCTGCCTAACTTCCTGATGCCGCCGCTGATGAACAACCACGGCAACTACATCGTCTCGCTCGGCAATGTCTGCCGCTGGCTGGCGACCAAGGCCGAGGCGCTGGGGGTCGAGATCTATCCGGGTTTCGCCGCGGCCAGCCTCGTCTACAACGATGCCGGCGCCGTCACCGGCGTCATCACCGGCGACATGGGCGTCGAGAAGGACGGCACGCACGGCCCCGCTTACGCGCCCGGCATGGCGCTGATGGGCAAATATGTGCTGATCGGCGAGGGTGCGCGCGGCTCGCTCGCGAAGCAGCTCATCGCCAAATACAAGCTTTCCGAAGGCCGCGAACCCGGCAAATATGGCATCGGCCTCAAGGAACTCTGGCAGGTCAAGCCCGAGAACCACAAGCCCGGCCTGGTGCAGCATTCGTTCGGCTGGCCGCTCGACATGAAGACCGGCGGCGGCTCCTTCCTCTACCATCTAGAGGACAACCAGGTGGCGGTCGGCTTCGTCGTCCACCTGAACTACAAGAACCCTTATCTCTCGCCCTTCGAGGAGTTCCAGCGCTTCAAGACGCATCCGGCAATCGCCGGCACCTTCGAGGGCGCCAAGCGCATCGGCTATGGCGCTCGCGCCATCACCGAGGGCGGCTGGCAGTCCGTGCCGAAGCTGTCCTTCCCCGGCGGCGTGCTGATGGGCTGCGCGGCCGGCTTCGTCAACGTGCCGCGCATCAAGGGTTCACACAATGCGGTGCTATCCGGCATGCTGGCGGCCGAGCATGTGGCCAAGGCGATCGCCGGCGGCCGCGCCAATGACGAGCTTGCATCTTACGAAGGAGCCTGGCGCGGCAGCGACATCGGCAAGGACCTGAAGAAAGTGCGCAACGTCAAGCCGCTTTGGTCGCGCTTCGGCACCATCGTCGGCGTCGGCATCGGCGGGCTGGATATGTGGCTGAACACGCTGTTCGGCTTCTCGCCTTTTGGCACGCTGAAGCACGGCAAGGCGGACTATGCGACGCTCGAGCCCGCGGCGAAGCACAGCAAGATCGCCTATCCGAAGCCGGACGGCGTCTTGACCTTCGACCGTCTCTCCTCGGTGTTCCTCTCCAACACCAACCATGAGGAGAACGAGCCGGTGCATCTGATCGTCGGCGACATGGCGCTGCAGCAGCGTTCGGAGCACGACGTCTTCGCCGGTCCTTCGATCCGCTATTGCCCGGCGGGCGTCTATGAATGGGTGGACAAGGACGGCAACGCCGCCGCCGATCCGTCGGCCAAGGACGTGCGCTTCGTCATCAACGCGCAGAACTGCGTGCACTGCAAGACTTGCGACATCAAGGATCCGAACCAGAACATCAACTGGGTGCCGCCCCAAGGCGGCGAAGGCCCGGTCTACCAGGGCATGTGATCCGCTCCGACCGGGCCGTCTCGACCGCCGCTCCAACAAAGCCGGCGAAGGCCCGGTCTACCAAGGCATGTGAGCCACTCCGACCGAGCCGTCTCGACCGCCGCTCCAACAAGGCCGGCGAAGACCCGGTCCACCAGCGCATGTGGGCCGTCAAGGCCGTTGAACCGCAGCGCCGAGTATGGTCTGCTTCGCCTCTGAACAAGGAGGCGCATATGCGGCGGACCAGCCTGGCGATTTTAGCTGCTGCCGGCGTGCTTTTTTGCGGGACTGCCTCCGCCGGCACTAGGCTGACCGTTCATGTGCGCACCTATGACGTTGCCGGCAGGACCGGCGCGGAACTGGTCGAGGCGATGGATGGCCTGGGACCGCGGCACGGGCATGCGACGCGCGCCATCGCCGAAACCGGCTACACCGTGCATTGGGACCTCGACGTGACGCGCGACAACGGCATTTGCCGGCTGCGCGGGGCCAACGGCAGGATCGACCTCACTTACACCTTTCCGCGCCGCATTTCGGCGTCCGGCCCGGCCTTGCGCAAGCGCTGGGACCGTTTCATGGCCGGCGTGCGCCAGCATGAGCACACCCATGGCCGCATCGCCAAGCAGATGATGCGCGCGACGGACACCGCGCTTGCCGGGCTTGAGCGGCAGGACAACTGGTTCTGCACCGGTCTTCGCTGGGAAGCCAGGCGTCGCATTAACACGATCTATGCCGACTACGAGGCCAGGCAGAACGCTTTCGACGCGCGTGAGCATCGCGACGGCGGCCATGTCGAGCACCTCGTCAATGCTCTGATTGGGAAGAACTGAAGCTCCAGCCCGGTCGCTCAAGCCAATGAGGCGATCAGCCTCGGCGCTTGTCGGGCACCTCATTCGCCGCCAGTGCCGACTTATGCTCGTCCTCGGGCGCGTTGCTGGCGGGCGGCAACGTGAATTCGACCAGCACCGGCAGATGGTCGGAGCCCGTATCTTGCAGCCGGGCCGAGGACAGGATCGTCACCCCGCCCTTGCTGAACACCTGATCGATCGGCAGGCCCGCATAGCGGCGCAGGAAATCGGGCAGCGTACGGTGAATCCAGGTCGGGCCGGCCGACGGCATCAGCGTCATGCCGCTGAGCCGCGCCACCCGTCGCACCGCGGCGCTCCACGGCACGGCATTGCAATCGCCGGCCATGATGGCGGTCTCGCCAAGCCCGGCCAGCGGTTCCGCCAGTTCGCCGATCTGCCAGTTCTGCTCCTTCGGCCAGGGCCAGCTCAGATGGATCGCGGCGACGTCGACCGGAACGCCGTTGAAGTCGATCGTGGCGGTCGCCATCGCGCCGCGGGGCTCGCAACGCGGCGCGGTGCCGGCGGCGAAGGGACGGCGCGACAGCAGCGCGACGCCGAATATGCCGTTGGGATAGTCGCACAGGATGCGATAGGGATAGGCGCCGGCAATGTAACCGAGCTCCTTCGCCCACATCCCTGACACTTCGTCGAGCGTGATGACGTCCGGATTGGTCCGGCCGATCAGCGACAGCACCTTCTTCGGCGTCGGATTGTTGAAGCGCAGGTTCATCTGCAGCAGGCTGTAGACGATCCGGTCGGCCGGCTTTGCGACCGCCTGCTGCGTCGATAATCTGGGCAGCGCGCCCGTCGTCGTGGCGAAGCAGGCGATGGCGAAGACCAGGACCGCGACGGCCTGCAGCCGGTAGGGACCGGCAAGCAGCGACAGCGCGAGCAAGGCCGCAAGCACGCTCAGATGCATGCGGAAATGCGAGAAGGAATCGAAGGCCGGATGCAGCGCGCCGAAGAACCCGGCCAGCAGCGCGGCCGAGCATGCCATCATCGCCAGGAATGTCAGCTGAGCCATCATGCTCAAGCGTGCACCGCCCGTAGTCATCTGCTCCGACCCGCCTCGGCTATCCGTTCTGGCCGCTTATCGGCCAAATTGCGGCCCAAGCAAGACGACGGATTGCCTCGCCAGCACTGGCCGTCACGTCTCTACTGGAACGCCGTCTCGGAAAAACTTCTGAGCTTGCGCGAATGCAGCCGCTCCATCGGCATTTCGGCGAGCTTCTCCATCGCCCTGATGCCGATGGTGAGATGCTGCGCCACCTGCCGCTTGTAGAACTCGGTTGCCATGCCGGGCAGCTTCAATTCGCCGTGCAGCGGCTTGTCTGAGACGCACAGCAGCGTCCCGTAAGGCACGCGGAAGCGGAAGCCGTTGGCGGCGATGGTGGCCGATTCCATGTCGAGCGCGATGGCCCGCGACTGAGACAGCCGCTGCACCGGTCCGCGCTGGTCGCGCAGCTCCCAGTTGCGGTTGTCGATGGTGGCGACGGTGCCCGTGCGCATGATGCGCTTGAGGTCGTAGCCGGAAAGGCCGGTGACTTCGGCGACGGCTTCCTGCAGCGCCACCTGGATCTCGGCCAGCGGCGGAATCGGCACCCAGACGGGCAGGTCGTCGTCCAGCACATGGTCCTCGCGCACATAGGCATGCGCCAGCACATAATCGCCCAGCGCCTGCGTGTTGCGCAGGCCCGCGCAGTGGCCGAGCATGACCCAGGCATGCGGCCTCAGCACCGCGATATGGTCGGTGATCGTCTTGGCATTGGAAGGGCCGACGCCGATATTGACCATGGTTATGCCGCCGTGGCCGGGCTTCTTCAGGTGATAGGCCGGCATCTGCGGCAGGCGCTGCGGCGGCGTGCCTTCGCTCGGCGAGCCGGCTCCTGCCTTGGTCAGGACATTGCCCGGCTCGACGAATTCACTGTAGCCGCCTCCGCCACTCTCCATCAGTTCGCGAGCCCGCGCGACGAATTCGTCGATGTAGAACTGGTAATTGGTGAACAGCACGAAATTCTGGAAATGCTGAGGGCTGGTCGCCGTGTAATGCGTCATGCGGTGCAGCGAATAGTCGATACGCTGCGCGGTGAACGGCGCCAGCGGCCGCGGCTCGCCGAACGCCACCTCGAAGGTGCCGTTGGCGATCTGGTCGTCGGTTCCGTCGAGATCCGGCACGTCGAACAGGTCGCGGATCGGCCGCTTGATGCGCTCGGCGGCCGCGCCGTCGACATAGGTGCCTTCCAGGAAGGCGAAATGCAGCGGGATCGGCGTGGTCGACTCCGACACCGTCACCTGCACGCCGTGATTGCGCATGATGAGCCGTAGCTGCTCGGTGAGATAGTTCTCGAACAGTTGCGGTTGGGTGATGGTGGTGGCGAAATGCCCGGGCGTCGGCATATGGCCGTAGGCCTGGCGCGAGTCGATCTGCGTGAACGAGGTCGTGGTGACGCCGATCTGCGGATAGAAAGCCCGGTAGCGCTTGCTCTCGTCACCGCCCGCGGCAAGGGCTGCGAAGGAGTCGCGCAGGAATTTGGTGTTGCGGTCGTAGAGCGCCTGCAACGCCGCGACGGCCTTTTTGGCGTCATGGAAGTCCTGCCTGCCGAAAGGCTCCGGCATAAGGACCGATTCGATGGCTTGGGGGTAGATTCGCTTTTCCATGGCCCAATATAGAGATTTGGAAGAGCGGTTGGGAGGGGGGGAGGCCGGCGTCAAGCCGACGCAAGGGCCGTTTTTCTTCGATGGCGTTATCCGCGCTGCAGGCTGATCAGCAGCACAAAGCCCACGCTGGTGTTCCTGTGTGCCGGCGCCTCGATCGTGTGGCCGGTGTCGGCCCGCATCATCGGCACCGCCAGCACCGGGGCGGCGAGCAGCATCAGGATGAGCGTCGCCCGCGGCAACAGCCTGAGGATATTCGTTGCGGTGGCGGCAATGCGGTTCATTTTTGTGGTGTCCCGATTTTCAACTTGGTCGATTTTCAGCTTTGTCGTTCCGGCGCGTCACTAGGTTCACGGAGCCGGGAACGAAGCCACGGGCCGCTCCCACAAGCGGGTCGAACGACCGCTCTCGGCCACCAAGATGGCGAACGCCATGCCGAACAGGCTCATCAGCAGGCAGACGATGGTGAAGCGACGGGCAAGCATTTCTCTCTCCTTCAATGCGGGAGAGAATGCAGGAATGCCTCTGAACCGGTTCTGAGACCGGTATTCATCTGCGGTTCAAATTGATCGACGAGGTTTGGCCTGGTGCCGGTGCAGGTCCGGAGGAGCGCTGCCGCTGCAAAAGAAAACGGGGCCGTTCGGCCCCGCTTCGGATGGTCTGGAATTGGCGATCAGAGCTTGTGCCAGGTCTGGCTCTTGCAGATCAGGCCGCCGAGCACGCAACCGCTCATCTTGAGCGTTGTGCCTGTAAGGGTCGCCTTGCCAGAATAGGTCTTGTCGTTCGCCGGGTCGGTGATGCTGCCGGCATATTTGTTGTCGCCGGTCGCCTTCAGCGAGCCGATCGTCTTGCCGGCATATTTGCCGGTCTTGAGCGTGATGGAGAACGAGCCGCCGCCGTCGATCGTCGCCGTCTCGCCCGATTGCGTCTTCCAACTGCCCTCGATCGGGTCGGCCCAGGCGGCGCCCGCCATGATCAAGGTGGCCGCCAGGACCAGGCTCATCTTTCGAAACATCTTGTCCTCCTCTCCCTAGGGGCCGCAGCGGACCGCCTTCCTGCCCCTTACGCAAAGGTAAAGCTAATCCAGCTCCGGCCAAAACGAAAGCGGTGCCGCGACGGAAGGTTGCAAGCATTTTGGCCACGCCGACGGCTGAAAATAAACGCGAACGGGAAAACGCTTCGGTTTCCGTGGTTAGCGAAGTCTTGATTCCCAGCGCGCCAGTTTTCATCGAATTTGATACAAAATGGCCGAAACGCTGGATTCCCATGCTTAACGAATTTCCGCGTTTACCTCTTGTTTTAGCTTTGTTTTCCTCAAATTAAGCAAGCCATTTAACGACGGATTCAAGGCCAGCCGTCATCCTCGAAAGCATCGAAAGAGCGGCCCGCCCCGAGGGATACCAAGGGAAAAAGGAGGCAGCTCTCGGGAGCCAGACAGGGGATTGAAATGGCACGCTTTGAAATGCTTGAAGACGGCTTCGGCGCCATGGGGGCAACTGCCCAGGCCGACATTCTTTTCGAACTGGGCATGATGTATGCGACCGGCCGCGACTGCGAGATCGATGTCGTTTCCGCCCACAAATGGTTCAACATCGCTGCGATCAAGGGCTCGGCCCGTGCCGCCGAGTTGCGCTCGGAACTGTCGGCTTCGATGTCGAAGCCCGAGATCGCCAAGGCGCTGCGCGAAGCGCGCGAATGGATGACGATGCACTGATCCTGCGGGTGTAGCGCCCGAAAGCCTTCAGCGGACAAGGCCGCGATAAGACGGCCGGTTGACAAGACCAAGAACGCGGCGGGTCAAAGAACCTCAAGCCGCGCCGGCCATGATCCCGAACCGAAGGTCCACGCAGTGAAAAGTGGAGTACGGTTTCGGATAAGATCATGGTCCACTAGAAACAGGGAAGCGAGCGGGTTTCAGGCGCGGGGGCGTCTGGGGAGCTCGATTGCAAAAGCCGCGACCGGCGAAACAAGGCCGGCGCGGCTTTTTGCATTACGCGAGGTAATCACGCGGACGCGTGGCCCAAGCAATCCCGGCCGAAATGAACCAAAACCTTCCGAATTGTCCTCTCGACAGTTCCAGCGAAGGGTGAAATTGTCCCGGCTCTGTGAAAGAAGCGCGGCCCGGACGGCCATGCGCAAGTGGAGGAGTTCTTAAAGTCATGAAAAAATTGGGTATTTTGAGCGCGGCCGCATTTGGCCTGATGATGAGCGCCCCGGTTGCCTTCGCCGACGACATCACCATTTCGGTGGTCGGCCCGATGACCGGCCAGCTCGCCACCATCGGTGACCAGTTCAAGCAGGGCGCGCAGGCTGCCGCCGACGCAATCAATGCCGCCGGCGGCGTCAACGGCTCGCAGATCAAGCTCGACATCGAGGACGACCAGTGCGATCCGAAGCAGGCGGTGTCGGTCGCCAACCGCATCGTCGCCAATGGCGTCAAGTTCGTCGACGGTCATGCCTGCTCGGGCTCGAGCATCCCGGCCTCCGCCGTCTATGCCGAAGCCGGCACGCTGATGATGACGCCGGCCTCGTCCAACCCGGTGCTGACCGACGCCGCCGCCAAGGCCGGCTGGCCGACCATCATGCGCCTTTATACGCGTGACGACGCCCAGGGCGCCTTCATCGGCCCGTGGATCGCCAAGAAATATGCCGGCAAGAACGTCGTCATCCTGCACGACAAGAGCGCCTATGGCCAGGGCGTCGCCGATGCCGTGAAGGCGACGATGAATGCCGGCGGCCTCAAGGAGGTCGACTATGAAGGCATCAATGCCGGCGAGAAGGACTATTCGGCTCTTGTCACCAAGCTGAAGGAGCTCAAGGCCGACGTCGTCTATTTCGGCGGCTACCATCCGGAAGCGGGCCTGATCCTGCGTCAATCGGCCGAGCAGAATGTCAAGTTCCAGCTGATCATGCCGGACTCGATCGCCTCGCCGGAATTCTGGCAGGTCGCCGGCCCGGCCGGCGAAGGCACCATGTTCGTCTTCCCGTCGGACCCGCAGGCCAAGCCCGAAGCGAAGGACGCGGTCGCCAAGATCAAGGCCGGCGGCTTCACGCCTGAAGGCTTCACGCTGTTCTCCTATGCCGTGATCCAGGCCGTGGCCGAAGGCGTCAAGCGCGCCGGCACCGACGATCCGGCCAAGGTCGCCGAGGCACTCAAGGACGGCAAGCCGATCAGCACCGTCGTCGGCGATGTCATCTTCGACGAGAAGGGCGACCTGAAGAACGCCAGCTACGACATCAACCAGTGGCACGACGGCAAATACGCGCCGATCAAGCCGTAAGTCGGTTCTGTGTGCAGGAGAAATGGCCGGGCTTGTCCCGGCCATTTTATTTTAGACTTGACGGTCCTCGACAAACCGCACCAGCACCGTGCCGTCACTCACTTGTGCGCCCTCGGCCGCGATCTCGGCGATCACCCCGTCATGCGGGGCGGCGATCGTGTGCTCCATCTTCATCGCCTCGAGGATCAGAAGCGGCTGGCCCTTGATCACGGCATTGCCTGCCGCAGCGCGCACCAGCTTCACCACCCCCGGCATCGGCGCGCGCAGGCTGCCCGAGGCGGCTCCGGCCTCGTCGGCCTCGGCCAGCGGATCGGGAACACCGAACGTATAACTCACCGCGCCCTCGAAGACGGTGACATGGCCTGGCCAGCGAGCGGTGCGCGGCATGGTCCTCAGATCATGCGTGTTCACCGCGTCATGCGGCGCCTCCAGCGCCACCGGGAAGCGGCCGTCCGGCCGTGCCGAAACCCTGGCCAGGATGTTTTCCTCGCCATGGCGCAGCCGGATGCGGCGCGCGAGCGTGTGGAAATGCGCGTAGCCCGAAAGGGTAGACCATGGATCGGCGGCTAGGCCCCGCGCGCCGGCGTCCGTCGCGGCCAGAGCCGCCGCGGCGATCGTCTCGTCGCTCGGCGCGAGTATGGCGGTTAGCGCCTCCTGATGCCGGCCGATCAGCCCGGTATCGACATCGCCCGCCGCGAAATCGGCGTCGGCAGCAAGCGCCGCCAGGAAGGCGGTGTTGACGGTCGAGCCGGCCACTTCCGTCCGCGCCAGCATGTCGCGCAGGGCATTGAGCGCCGTTGCCCGGTCCTTGCCGTGCACAACCAGCTTGGCGATCATCGGATCGTAGAAAGGCGAGATCGCATCCCCGGCGCGCACGCCGGTCTCGATGCGAATCGCGGTATTTTCCGGCGCCGCGTCGGGGAATTTGAGATGATGCAGCGTGCCGGTCGCCGGGAGGAAGCCTTTCGTGGCGTCCTCGGCATAGAGGCGCGCCTCGAAAGCGTGGCCGGCAAGCGCGATCTCGCCTTGTGTTTTCGGCAGTTCTTCGCCGGACGTGACGCGCAGCTGCCATTCGACGAGATCGACGCCGGTGACCATCTCTGTGACGGGGTGCTCGACCTGCAGCCGCGTGTTCATCTCCATGAACCAAAAGCGGTCGGCCTTCAGGCCTTCGGAAGCATCGACGATGAACTCGATCGTGCCGGCGCCCGAATAATGGATCGCCTTGGCGGCCTTCACGGCCGCCTCCGTCATCGCCTTGCGCAGCGCAGGCGTCATTCCGGGGGCTGGCGCCTCCTCGATCACCTTCTGGTGGCGACGCTGCGCCGAGCAGTCGCGTTCGAAAAGATGCACCGCATTGCCGAAATTGTCGCCGAACACCTGCACTTCGATATGGCGCGGCTTGTCGACATATTTTTCGACGAGCACGCGATCGTCGCCGAACGCCGCTTTCGCTTCGCGCCGGGCGCCTGACAGCGCTTCGGAGAAATCGTCAGGGTGGTCGACGCGCCGCATGCCCTTGCCGCCACCGCCGGCGCGTGCCTTGATCAGAACAGGATAGCCGATCTCGCGCGCCTTGGATGCGAGCAGCACGATTTCCTGCGCTTCGCCGTGATAGCCGGGCACCACCGGCACGCCGGCCTTCTCCATCAGCCGTTTGGCGGCGTCCTTCAATCCCATGGCGCGGATGGAGGCGGCGGACGGACCGATGAAGACGAGGCCTGCCGCCGTCACCTGGTCGACGAAATCGGGGTTTTCCGACAGGAAGCCGTAGCCGGGATGGATGGCCTCGGCGCCGGTGGCGAGTGCCGCCGCCACGATCCTGTCGCCGCGTAGATAGCTTTCGCCGACGGGCGAGGGGCCGATATGCACCGCTTCGTCGGCCATCTCGACATGCAGGGCGCGGGCATCGGCATCGGAATAGACGGCCACGCTGCGCACGCCGAGCTTGCGGGTGGTGCGGATGACGCGGCAGGCGATCTCGCCGCGGTTGGCGATCAGGATCTTGCCGAACATGGAGCCTCCCGGCTTTGCGTCGGGCGGCGCCAGTCCTGCAGGCGCCGGCCTATTTCGAAGCGGCGATGGCGCAGCCGCCGCTCGCGGTTTTGACCTTCCACTTTTTCAGGCCGTACTGGCAGTCGCGCAAGGCGATCTCTTCCGCCGCCTTCTGGGTCGGCGCATTGAGTTTTGCTCCACAGATTATGTAAAGATCGACGACGCGGGAGTAGAAAGTTGTCGCATAGGCCGAATGCCCGCCCGCCGCGATGTAGCCAAGGTAGGCTTTGTAGCAGGCTTCCTTTGGATCCAGCGACAAATTTGGAGCAAACCGTTTGTCGCCGATCTTGCCCGCCAGTGATTCTGCCGCCTCTGCGGCCGGTGGGGCAAATATTAGAAATCCTGAAAGTGTCGAAATAATCAGCTTGCGGAAATGTTTCAAGATCATTTTCACCCAACCCCATTTGCCCAGTGCAAGATGAGGAATAGCGAATATTTTCTTTCCGCGCCAGCGGGCGTCGGGAAATTCGAATTTGTCTGTATTGAAGGATCCTTTGGTGCATAAGTTCAGCGCTCCCAGGCGCCAGCAACGGTGCGCCGGTAAAGCTCCGCTGTCTGGTCGTCGAAGCAGCAGAAGGTAACCACCTCCGGCACCGTGTTATGTCTCAGGAAGTCGGCTGTCGTGGCCACGGCGATACTGGTCGCTTCGTCCTTGGGAAAGCGGTAGATGCCAGTTGAGATCGCGGGAAAGGCGATCGTGCGACAGCCATGCGCGTTGGCGATTTCGAGCGAGCGCCGGTAGCAGGAGGCGAGCATCTCCGCCTCGCCCTTGCCGCCGCCGTGCCAGACCGGACCGACCGTGTGGATGACATAGCGTGCCGGCAGCCGATAGCCCTTGGTCAGCTTGGCATCGCCGGTCTTGCAGCCATGAAGCATGCGGCATTCGGCAACGAGTTCCGGGCCGGCCGCGCGATGGATGGCGCCGTCGACGCCGCCACCACCCAGCAGCGAAGAATTCGCTGCGTTGACGATCGCGTCGACCGCGAGCCTGGTGATGTCGCCAGTGTGGATGCGGATTCTGTCGTCGAGAGTGCTCATCGTTACATCCTGAACACGCCGAACTTCGTCTCCTCGATGCCGGCATTGAGCGCCGCCGAGAGGCTGAGCGCCAGCACCTCGCGCGTTTTGGCCGGATCGATGATGCCGTCGTCCCAAAGCCTAGCCGAGGAATAGAGCGGGTGACCCTCATGCTCGTATTTCATCAGGATCGGCTTCCTGAATTTGGCTTCCTCCTCGGCGCTCCATTCGCCGCCCTTGCGCTCGATGCCTTCGCGCTTGACCATGGCGAGCACCGTCGCGGCCTGCTCGCCCCCCATCACCGAGATGCGAGCGTTCGGCCACATCCACAGGAAGCGGGGTGAGTAGGCGCGGCCGCACATGCCGTAATTGCCGGCGCCGAAGGAGCCGCCGATGATCACCGTGAGCTTCGGGACCTTTGCGGTGGCGACCGCCATCACCAGCTTGGCGCCGTCCTTGGCGATGCCGCCAGCCTCGTACTTCCGCCCGACCATGAAGCCGGTGATGTTTTGCAAAAAGACCAGCGGAATGCCGCGCTGGCAGCAAAGCTCGATGAAATGCGCGCCTTTCAGCGCGCTCTCCGAGAAGAGCACGCCGTTGTTGCCGAGGATGCCGACCGGCATGCCGTGCAGATGCGCGAAGCCGGTGACCAGAGTCGTGCCGTAATTCTGCTTGAACTCGTCAAACTCCGAACCGTCGACGAGACGCGCTATCACCTCGCGCACATCATAGGGCTGGCGCAGATCCGTGGGTACGATGCCGTAGAGTTCGCTCGGATCGTAAAGCGGTTGAATCGGCTTCTGCAGAGTCAGGCTTAGGGATTTGTTCCGATTCAGGTTCCGGATGATGCGCCGGCAAATGGCCAGGGCGTGTTCATCGTCCATGGCGTAGTGGTCGGCGACACCGGAAAGTCTTGTATGCACTTCGGCGCCGCCGAGCTCCTCGGCGCTGACGTCCTCGCCGGTTGCGGCCTTCACCAGCGGCGGGCCGCCGAGAAAGATGGTCGCCTGGTTGCGCACCATGATCGTTTCGTCCGACATCGCCGGCACATAGGCGCCGCCCGCCGTGCAGGACCCCATCACGCAGGCGATCTGCGGGATGCCGGCCGCCGACATGTTGGCCTGGTTGTAGAAGATGCGGCCGAAATGCTCGCGGTCGGGGAAGACCTCGTCCTGGTTGGGCAGATTGGCGCCGCCGCTGTCGACGAGGTAAACACAGGGCAGATTGTTCTGCAGCGCGATCTCCTGCGCCCTGAGATGCTTCTTCACCGTCAGCGGATAATAGGTGCCGCCCTTCACCGTCGCGTCGTTGACGACGACCATCACCTCCGTCCCCTCGACCCGGCCGACGCCGGTGATAATGCCGGCCGACGGAATGTCCTCGCCATACATCGACCAGGCTGCGAACTGGCCGACCTCGAGGAAGGGCGAGCCGGTGTCGAGCAGTTGCGCCAGCCGCTCGCGCGGCAAAAGCTTGCCACGCGAGACGTGGCGTTCGCGCGCCTCATCGGAGCCGCCGCGCTCCACGTTTGCCGCCTTCTCGGCGATGTTGTCGACCAGCGCTCGCATGCGCTCGGCATTGGCGCGGAAGCTGTCGGAGGAAGGGGAGATCTGCGTTTGCAGTGTGGCCAATTTGTTCCTCACACCTCTTGATGCCGTAGCGGAACCAGTGTAACAGCCCGCGCCCGGATGCTGCGTGCTAGGCGCGGCATCTTTTTTACGGATGACACCCTCAGGAGGCGACGATGGAACGCATGGATATGCGTTTCACCAGATGTCTCCCTTCGGCCATGGCCTGACGCCGCCGAAGGGCGGTCTTCCACGTCCCGACTCTGAGCAAGAGGAACACGGCGCCCGCAGGCGCTGTGGGTGTCATCATGTATTTGCGGTTTGTAACGCCGCTGATCCATCCGAACAGCCGGGTGGAGACCGGCTTTTTCCATGCGTCCTGGCACCTGTACCGGATCGGATGTCCGGACTGGATCCATAACGAGCTGAACGATCAGTTCGACTGGTTCAACCGGCATCTGCCCATTCCAGGCCGGGTTGGCCGGCATTTCAAGCGCCGGAATTCGATCTGGGGCATCTGCTGGTTCCATCCGGAGGCCAGGGAAGCGATCAGTCGTGCGCGTTATTGCGCCTGGCTGATCGAAGAGGGCGGATTGCCGGTGCGCCCGATCACGTCGGCGCGTCAACGCGAGGTTCTGTGGCGCGACGCGAATCAGATCGTCGCCAAGCCGACCGACGACCTGCCCAAGGCATTCGGCTGAGATGGCGGAGAGGGACATCACACCCCCTCCGCCATGATCTCGCGGCCGATCAGCCAGCGGCGGATTTCGCTGGTGCCGGCGCCGATCTCGTAGAGCTTGGCATCGCGCAGCAGCCGTCCCGTCGGGTAGTCGTTGATATAACCGTTGCCGCCGAGAAGCTGGATCGCGTCGAGCGCCATCTGCGTCGCCTTCTCGGCCGCGAAGAGCACGCAGCCGGCGGCGTCCTTGCGTGTGGTCTCGCCGCGGTCGCAGGCGGCCGCCACAGCATAAACGTAAGCCCGCGCGGCGTTCATCGTGGTATACATGTCGGCGAGCTTGCCCTGCACCAGCTGGAACGTACCGATCGGGTGGCCGAACTGCTTGCGCTCATGCACGTAAGGCACGGCGACGTCGAGGCAGGCCGCCATCAGCCCGATCGGCCCGCCCGAAAGCACCGCGCGCTCATAATCGAGCCCCGACATCAGCACCTCGACGCCGCGTCCTTCCTCATGCAGCACGTTCTCGAACGGCACCTCGACATTCTCGAAGACGAGTTCGCCCGTGTTGGAGCCGCGCATGCCGAGCTTGTCGAGCTTCTGCGCGACCGAAAAGCCGGCCATCGTCTTCTCGACGATGAAAGCGGTGATGCCGTGCGAATGGCGCTCCGGATCGGTCTTGGCGTAGACCACCATCGTTCCGGCGTCCGGGCCGTTGGTGATCCACATTTTCGAGCCGTTGAGCACATAGCGGTCGTTGCGCTTTTCGGCGCGCAGCCTGAGTGACACCACGTCCGAGCCGGCGCCCGGTTCCGACATCGCCAGCGCGCCGACGGTTTCGCCCGAGCAAAGGCTGGGCAGGTATCTCTCCTTCTGCGCCGGCGTTGCCCAGCGGTTGATCTGGTTGACGCAGAGATTGGAATGCGCGCCGTAGGAGAGGCCGACCGAGGCCGACGCGCGCGAAATCTCCTCCATCGCCACGACATGGGCGAGATAGTTCATACCGGTTCCGCCGAAATCCGGATCTGCTGTGATGCCGAGCAGGCCAAGCGCGCCGAGCTCAGCCCAGAGATGCGCGGGGAACTCGTTGGAGCGGTCGATCTCCGCCGCGATCGGCGCGATCCTGTCCTGGGCGAAGCGCCGCACCGTATCGCGCAGCGCCTCGATGTCGGGATCAAGTCCGAAGCTGAGCGTGTTCGTGTACATGCCGTTCCTCCCTGCGCATGCCCCGGCCTTGGCGGGGATCATGCCCGTATCAGAGTGCCACGGCGTCTCCGGCGCGGCCGAAAGGACGCGCGGTGCCATGGCTGATTGTCGCGCCGACCAGGCGCATTGTCATCGAAAGATATGATCCCGTGACTTCAGCGATCGACAGCCGTTCGCCCGGACGGAACCAGACGATGACGCCGGTCATCATCTGGATCAGCGCCATGGCGGTCAGGCCTGTATCGTCGATCTCGAAAGCACCGGCTTCGGCGCCGTCACGCAGGATCTTGCGCAATTCCTTTTCGTAGGCCGTGCGCATCTTGAGGATCTGCGTCAGCCTTTCATGCGACAGGCTGCGCAATTCCATGTTGGAGACATGGGTGGCGTGACGCCGTTCGATGTGGAAAGCGATATGGTTTTCGACATAGGCGGCGAGCTGGCTTACCGGATCGGTGTTGGCTGGCCGCGCTGCGCTCCAGGCCTCGAGCAGGCCTTCCATATGCTCACGCATCAGCGTGAACAGAAGGTCCTCTTTGGTCGGGAAGTAGCGATAGAGCGCTGCCGGCTGCACGCCGACCTCCGCCGCCAGCTGCCGCATCGACATCGCCTCGTAGCCCAGCCGCGCGATCAGGTTGACCGCCGCCTCGCGGACGGCCGCTTCGGTCTTTTCCCCGTCGGAACCCGTTGTGCGCGCCATGTTCGCCTCCGATGGAATTAATAAAACGAACGTTCAATTAATTCAAGGTGCATTATATGATCATCCACTCTGGCTTGCGGAAGCGAGATGAGACTAGACGATGATCCGGAAATCCGTCGCCGCGTCGTCGGCCACCTCCTCGATCTCGACCTTCGAGACGAGCGCGCCCCGCGGCCCTTGCCACAGGCGTTCGATCATCGCGGTGACGGCGCCGTCGGCGCCCGCAATCAGCGCGGTCACCGAGCCGTCACGCTCGTTGCGCACCCAACCCGTCAACCCGAGACGGATGGCTTCGCCGCGCGTCCAGACGCGGTAGCTTACACCTTGCACGGTACCGGAAACGCGCGCCCGGACGGCTCTTTGCTCACCTTGCATCGTCCGCTCCAGAATCTTCCCCATCAATCTGGAGCACGAAAGGTCAAATGCAACCGGCTTGGCGCGCCTGCTGGCAGCCGCAAGCATGCAACCGAGGTTCGGTCAGTTCCCCCGCGCGGCCGCCAGGGCACCCGGCAGTTCCTCGGCGAAGATGTCGAGCTCATGGTCGAGGCCGACGCTTACCCGGATGCAGCGGTCGAGCCGTGGCGCCATCGGTTTGCGGATGAACACGTCGCGCGACAGAAGGTTCTGCATCACCTTCAGCGCGAAGGCGCCGTCACGGCCGCAGTCGATGGCGACGAAATTGGTCGCCGACGGCAACGGCTTGAGATCGTTCTGCCTGGCGATGTCCGAGATGCGCTCGCGGCCTGCCGCCACGCGCGCCACCACCGAACGCAGATAGTCCTGATCGCCAAGCGCCTCGAGACCGGCGATCTGCGCCATGCGGCTGACGCCGTAATGGTTGCGGATCTTCTCGAAATCGCGGATCACCTCCGCTTCCGCGACCGCATAGCCGCAGCGTATGCCGGCCAGTCCGTAAGCCTTGGAGAACGTGCGCATGCGGATGACGTTCGGCCGCGCGACATCGATCGCCGGCAGCGCCGAGGCCGGTCCCAACTCGCCATAGGCCTCGTCGAGCACCAGCATGGTGGTTTCCGGCAGCGCTTCGATGAAGCGGACGACTTCCGGCGCTTCCCACCAGCTTCCCATCGGATTGTCGGGGTTGGAGAGATAGACCAGCGGCGCCTTTTCGCTCGCGACCTTGGCGAGAAGGCCGTCCAGGTCCTCCTTATCGTCGGCATAGGGGACCGTCACCAGGCGGCCACCGACGCCGGCAATGTGGAAATTGAAGGTGGGATAAGCGCCGAGCGAGGTGACCACCGCGTCGCCGGGGCTGACATACATGCGCGCCACCAGGCCGAGCAGGCCGTCGATGCCTTCGCCGACGACCACGTTTTCAACGGCCACGCCGTGATGCGCGGCCGCTGCAACCTTCAGTTCGTAATTGTCGGGATCGCAATACATCCACTGGTCGCGCGCGACGCTCTCCATACGGGCAATGACGCGTGGCGAAGGCCCGAAACTGCTTTCATTGGCGCCGATGCGGGCGCGGAACGGCCGGCCGCGCTCGCGCTCCTGCGCCTCCGGACCGACGAACGGCACCGTGGTGGGAAGCGCACCGATGATCGGCGTGAGGGAAGGGCGACGAAGCATGGCACAGGCTCGCGTGAGAAAAGGGGCTTCTTGCTAGCGTGAGGCGAGGATGGCTGCAAGCCGCAGTCTCTACACAGAGCTTGGACTGGATTCCGTCGCTGCATTTTGCTAGCAGACGCCATGAACAATCGTCTGCCGCCTGCCTGGTCCAAACACCTTAAGCCCAGCCCAGCGCCGAAACCCAGATGGCCACAGGCAGGCCCGCCACGGCCGAGCCTCCAGCAGGCGAATTCGCTTGCCCGCGCGCAGGCCGACGACGCTTTGCTGATGAAAGCTTATGAGCATCAGCAAGCCAAACGCCTGGATGAAGCACAGGATCTATGCTTCCAAGTGCTGGCTCGAACACCAAACCATCCCCTGGCCCTGTACATTATGGGCACCGTTTGTCTCGGCTACGACGACGAGGCGGCTCTGCGCTATTTCGGACGGGCGATCGCCGAGGAGCCTAAGAACCCCTACTACCATCTCAGCCTCGGTGAGGCCTATGGCAAGCTGAGTGAATATTCGGCAGCGATCAAGCATATTCAATATGCATTGGAACTGCAGCCGGGTCTCGTCGAGGCGCTTTGTGCCTTGGGGCGCGTTTACACAAAGTTCGACAAACCTGATTTGGCTTTGCCCCTGTACGAGAAGGCGCTGAAAATTAACCCAGACCACCCCAAGGCGCGGATCGGAATAGCAGCCGCGCTCACTGGCCTTGGGCGTATGGATGAGGCCGCTTCGTATCTGAAGGAGGCGATCGAACGCGGCATCGACGTGGCGGCCGCCTATTACGATTTTGTGCAAACCCGGAAGTTCACGGAGGAGCCTGCCGAACTCCAGTCTATCCTTCGCGAGCTGAACAAGTCGGGGCTTACGCCGGAGGCTAAAGCGAGTCTTAACTACGCCGCCGGTAAGGTGGAAAACGACCTGAAGCGCTATGCGGAAGCCTTCGGCCATTTCAAGGAAGCGAAGCAAGCGGAAGGTTACAAATTCGACATCGACCAGTATCGTCGTTTCATAGACCTGACGATTGAAACGTTCACGCCGGAGCTGTTTGCCGCAAGGTCTGGTTACGGCAATCGTTCCGAAGCGCCTGTGTTCGTGGTGGGCATGCCGCGCTCGGGCACCACCCTTACCGAACAGATATGCGCCAGTCATCCCGAGGTTCACGGGGCGGGAGAGCTTAGCAAGCTGAGACGGGTGGCGAATGCAGTCGGCCTGCAAGCGTCGGCCTCCGATTTCAACAAACCGATTACGACGATCACCGAGGGCTTGTCGAAGATTTTGGCCGAAGAACACCTTTCCTATCTGCGGGAGCGCGCCCCGAGGGCGCAGCGCATCATCGACAAGATGCCGCATAATTTCGAATTGATCGGCCTGCTTACGCTTCTGTTCCCCAATGCGCGCATCATTCACTGTCGCCGCGATGCCATTGATAACTGCGTATCGTGCTATGTCCTGCCGTTCAGCTCAGCGCACAGCTACAACACGGACCTGCAGGCGCTAGGCCTCTACTATCGCGAATACGATCGCTTGATGCGTCACTGGAACGAGGTTTTCCCGGGCCGTATCTTCGAGAATCGCTATGAGACGCTTGTGGAGGACCAGGAGGCACAGTCGCGCCGGCTCATAGATTATCTCGGGCTGCCATGGGATGATGCATGCCTTCGTTTCTTCGACAGGGAAGGGGCGGTCACCACCCCCAGCCGCTGGCAGGTTCGTCAGCCGATCTACAAATCGTCCGTGAAGCGCTGGAAGAACTACGAAAATGAGATCCAGCCTTTGATTGAGGCCTTGGGCGACCTCGCCGACACCTGATCTTCAGCAGAGCCACGGTGAGGGCATGGCGGCGCGCAGGAGGCGGCTTGAGAGCGCGTCGGGGTTCCGTTCTTCGATGCATCCGGCCGGTTTCGGCAAACAACAATCAGCCGCAACTGACCTGAACCGAATCCATCCTTGAAAAATAACGCTTCGATCGCGCCGCGGCTTGCTTCCGTTCGAGCGTGCGCGGTGCTGCGACAAGTTCGCGATTTCTGACGGTTTCGACCACCGCTTCGGACGTGGATCGCCAAGCGGTTTGCGGATGAGCTGCAGGGCGCGGCAGCGAAATCGCTCATAGCCGGGCCGCTCAATGAAAAACCCGGCGGTTGCCCGCCGGGTTTCCTATCTACCCAGAAGTATCTGGGCTTAGAAGTCGCGCTGGAAGCGGAGGATACCGCCGACGCTGTTCTTCTTGGTGGCTGGCGTCCAGGTCCAGTTCTCCGGACCAGCGTCGCCAAACCGGCCCGCATGGAGATAGTCAACTTCGGCCGTGACGGTAAAGCCCGGAACAACGGTGTAAGCCACGTTTGCGGCAACTCCGAGGTTCTTCCACTCGTCAGCAGAAATCTGAGCGTTGAACGATGCCTTTTCGTTGAACTTGTAGGTGCCGCCGCCCCACACAGCCCAGTTGCCGCCCCACGGCTTGTAGAAGCCACGACCGCCTGCATAGTCGACGAAGCTGGTGTCGCTGAGATGCTTGTCGGAGCCGTAGCCGGCCATGATGAACAGCGACAGAGCATCGTTGACATTCACGTCCAGGCGGACCTTGCCGGATACTTCTTCGTAGTTGCTGTCATAAGCAACGACGCCCGTGATCGCACCCCAGCCCTGCGTCCACTTCACGCCGCCGACGATGTGCGGAACATAGGAGTCGATCGTGCCCGCGCCGTAGTAATGGCCGTAGTGAGTGCCGTCCACCGGGGTGCCTGCGCCCGAGCCTTCTTCGAGCGAGACCACTGCCGAGAAGCCGTTGCCGGCGTCGAAATAGTACTGGATCTCGTTGGTCTGGAAGCCGCCATAGGGGATCAGCGTATCGTTGATGACGTTGCCGGCGTAGCCGATGAACGTATCGAAGGCCGATTCATCCAATCCAACGCGCAAGCCGCCGAGCTGAACATAGGCGAAATGCAGGTCGAAGCCCTTGTTGCCGGCCGCGTTCACGAAAGGCGCATAGTCGGCGTTATGGTTGCCGAAGTTCATGCGCATTTCGGTGTAAGTCTTCAACGTACCGAGCTCGGTTTCCTGGCCAGTCCAGGTCTTCAGAGTGAAGCGCTCGTTCTTCAGCCAGGTTCCCTGGTCCTTGCCGGTCTTGACGTCGCCGCCACGGGCACCGTCGAACGAACCGAGGTCTCCGCCGGCGGCGTCGTAGCGGACATAGCCGCCGATGCGCAGGCAGGTCTCGGTGCCCGGGATGTAGAAGTAGCCGGCGCCGTAAACGTCGCAGATCTTGACGTATTCGGCCGGTTCCGGCTCGGCGACGGTCACCGCGTCGGCGGCGCGAGCACCGGAAACTGCGACCAGAGCCGCAGCTGAGCCGAGAAGAAGGCTCTTGATGTTCATTTTCTGACCTCCAGTCAGAATCGAACGCAAGCGATGTGAACTTTCACCAAAATCTTGGGTAACGCCTTTTTAACAGGCTATTTTTTGCTCCTGTGCAGCGAAGCGAAGGGCGTCTGCCGGTGATTGCGTGTCCGTTTCCGGTCTACGATGGCGTTCCAGTGAAGGCGCCGCTGCCTAGCCCGAAAAGGCCGCATAAGTCACGATCAGCCACGTCTGGCCGAATGCGATGCCGATGCTACAGCCCTTTCCGAAGCTGCCGGCCAGACGATTTTTCGGCGATTATGGCGCCGGCTTGTTGATTGTGCCCGCGCTTTTCTTTATCCAGCGGCGCGACGGAGAGGTGGCCGAGTGGTCGAAGGCGCTCCCCTGCTAAGGGAGTAGAGGTCAAAAGCTTCTCGTGGGTTCGAATCCCATCCTCTCCGCCATCTTCCCCTGCGCGCCGTGCGCAGCAAGCCTCTTCGGAAGGCGATTCTGCGGCAACAAGCGGACAGAGCGACTCGCCGGGACGCCACAATCCCGTCGGCCCTTCGCCGGATTCGTCCGGATTCAGGGCCTCAGGGGCCTCGATGGTTAACAGGAGCTTTCTGAGTGAGGCCAAATCGTGTCATTTGTGCAACAACACCCGGCGATAGCGCCCGGACAGTCCTTGCGCCGATACGATCGTGGTTGAACGGCGCCGGCTCATGGGTAATGTCAGCTTCGAAGGAGCGGCGCGGTGCGCATCTTTTTCGGTAGTGGGGATGGGGCAGGGAACGCTGTCCTTCAGCAAAAAATACCCAGACCCGTTTTTTAACTTTTGACTGGAGGTCAGAAAATGAACATCAAGAGCCTTCTTCTCGGCTCAGCTGCGGCTCTCGTCGCAGTTTCCGGTGCTCGCGCCGCCGACGCGGTGACCGTCGCCGAGCCGGAACCGGCCGAATACGTCAAGATCTGCGACGTCTACGGCGCCGGCTACTTCTACATCCCGGGCACCGAGACCTGCCTGCGCATCGGCGGCTATGTCCGCTATGATATCGGTGCTGGCGATATCGGCTCGTTCGACGGGGCTCTCGCCACGGACCATGAGGACGGCAGCACCAACGACACGTGGAATAAGAATGCTCGCTTCACGCTGAAGACTTGGACCGGTCAGGAAACCGAGCTGGGCACCTTGAAGACATATACTGAAACCCGCATTAATTTCGGCAACACCCGGACAAGCGGCCTTTCTACCGGTACATATTATGATCCTGCTGATGGCCTCTTTCACGGCATCGCGGGCCCTGGCGCTACTAACAAGGGTATCACCCTGAACTTTGCCTGGGTCCAGCTCGGTGGCCTGCGCGTCGGTAAAGACGAATCGGCTTTCGACACGTTCATCGGCTACGCCGGCAACGTCATTCAGGACACGATCGTTCCTTACGGCGGCTTCGACACCAACGTTGTCCAGTACTACTTCGACGCTGGCAATGGATTTTCGGCGGTGGTTTCGCTCGAAGAAGGCTACGGCCCCTTCACGATCGACAGCTACGTTCCGCACGTCGTCGGTGGTCTGAAGTGGACGCAGGGTTGGGGCGCTATCACCGGCGTCGTTGCCTATGACAGCAACTATGAAGAATTTGCCGGCAAGGTTCGCTTGGACGTGAACGTCAATGACGCTCTGTCGCTGTTCATCATGGCTGGCTACGGATCGGACGACAACCTCAGCGACGATAGCTGGTTCATCCGTGGTCATGGCCGCGGTATGTACAAGCTCTGGGGCGGCAATTGGGCTGTTTGGGGTGGCGGAACTTACAAGTTCAACGAGAAGACCGCGTTCAACCTTCAGGTGTCGGCTGACGACGACAAGAACGTTGGTGTAGCGGCGAACGTCGCCTACACCGTTGTGCCCGGCTTCACGGTTACGGCAGAAGTTGACTACAATCACTTCGGCCACTTTGGCGATGCGGGTGCGGTTAACTGGGTCGGTGCTGATAAGAAGAACAGCGTCGGCGGTATCCTCCGCTTCCAGCGCGACTTCTAAGGGCTGGAATCTTAAAAGTGAAATCCGGCCCGGGCGTTTCCATGCCCGGGCCGAATTGTTTCGCGATGGGTCAACGCTAACGAAAGGATGGGGGTGAAACGGTAAGCTGATGGTCCCGCAGGACGGTTTCGTGGGATCCGCCTCTTGGTGGATGGAATCACGTCTGCGTGATCAAAACTCTTGAAAGGATGCTCCCGAGCGGTTAGGGCTGATCCCCTTAACCACAGGGGGTGTGGCTAGAAATGTCGAATGAAGCGGTTCAAGAGGCCGAGGCCTCTGGTCATTTTGCGGTATTTTCTTCTCAGAATTCGAATTTTCGGTACACCTACAACAAGATCAGAGAAGTAAAGTCGTACAGGATCGGGGAGCTTTTCGCAGCTTATCGAGATATACTCTGGGACGAAGGGCGGCATAAATACAATGTCAGCTCTTTCATCGGTGAAATAGACGAGATCCTGCTTGGAGAACGTTTCAGCACCTTTGACCAGAACACCCTGGACAATCTTATCGGTACGTTGCGCCAGCGCGGCAACAGCAATGCAACCATCAATCGCAAGATGGCTGCCCTCAGCAAATTGCTGCGTAAGGCGCATAAGATGGGAGATATCCACAGCCTGCCAGAGTTCCGCCGCCAGAAGGAGAGGGCGGGACGGATTCGTTTCCTCGAAAGGGACGAAGAGGCAAGGCTGTTCGCGGCGATCAGGAGCCGCAGCGAGGATGCCTACCGGCTTTCGGTCTTCCTGGTCGACACCGGCTGCCGTCTCGGCGAGGCGCTCGGCCTGATCTGGAACGACATCCAGGAGCATCGGGTCTCCTTCTGGATCACCAAATCCGGCCGCAGCCGCACCATTCCGATGACCGAACGCGTCAAGGAAGTCATCAAGCTGCCGCCGAACACGGAGGGACGCCGGCCGAAAGGTCCCTTCGCCATGCTGACCCAGGCGCAATATCGCGCGATCTGGAACGAGGCGAAGACGGAGGTCGGTCTCGGCGCCGACGAGCAGGTGGTGCCGCATATCTTGCGTCACACTTGCGCGTCACGTCTCGTCCAGGGCGGGATCGACATCAGGCGCGTCCAGATGTGGCTGGGCCACCAGACACTGTCGATGACCATGCGTTACGCGCATCTTGCCACCAACGATCTCGATGGCTGTGTCTTCGTTCTGGAGAAGCCGCGCGGCGATGAAGCCCCGCCGCAGCCGGCGGAGAACTCCGTGTTCGCGTCGCCCCTGACCACGCCGACCCCCGCCCGATCGTCTCGGAAAGCGAAAGGATCGGAACCGGTCAAGGTGTCCCGCAAGCGCTCGAAAGGCGAATAGGCCGGTCGCATCCGCCTCGCCGGCGGGCAGAAATCTATATTTCGTGATAAAGCTCGAGGCCGATATAGTCTCGGGCTTTACTTCTGTGTGACTTGATTTTCTTCCCGATCGAGAAATACGGCGATCTTCTCGGGCAGGTCTCCGATTTCGAGGAAAGGCGCGTGGCCCTGGCCTTCGGCGGTGATCGATTGCATACCGGGATGCCGCTCCTGCATCTCTTTGAGCGTCGCCGTGGAAAGCAGTTTCGAGTTTGCGCCGCGAATGGCAAGCAGCGGGATGGCGGTAAGAGCGTCGAACTGCGGCCACAGGTCCGGCAGCGGCTTGCCGAAGTCGATGCCGGCCAGCGTGTCGATCAGGGCCGGATCGAAATCCGGCACCCAGCCGGCCTCCGTCTGGCGGCAGATCGCCCGGACCATCCGCGCCCAGTCGGCATCGGTGAGTGCCGGAAAGTCGGCGCCATGCACACGGCGCTGAGCATCCACCGCCTCGGTGAATGTCTTCGGCTTCGGCGCGCGGTCGAGATAGGAGCGGATATGGGCGAGGCCCTCCGCTTCGATCACCGGGCCGATGTCGTTCAGCACGATGGCTTTCAGTGCGGCCGGCTTCAATGCCCCGAGCACATGAATGATCAGGCCGCCGCGCGAGGTGCCGATAAAGGCGGCCTGCTCGATGCCGAGCGCCGACAATCCGGCAAGCACATCGCCGGCTTCGACCCCGACATTATAGTGGCCGATATCGGAATCGTGGTCGGATTGTCCACGGCCGCGATAGTCGAAGGCGATGAGCTTGCGCCGGCTCTTCGTCTTGCTTGAAAGGTAGAGGGCCAGTTTATGGAAGTCGCGGGCATTGCGGGTGAGGCCAGGCAGGCAGACGACCGGCCAGCCGCTGTTGCCCTCACCATAGATCCGGGCATGGAGCTTCAGGCCGTCTGGCGCGACATAGAAGAAGTCGGAGAAACCTTCGTCACTCGCCATTGGAATGCCTCTCCTAGCTGGGGGACCGACAGCTACAGGCGAGGGCAGGGGTCGTCAAACACTCTTCCTTCTCCCCTTGCAGGAGAAGGTGGATCGGCGCGATAGAGCCGAGACGGATGAGGGTGCTGGAAGGAATGAGACTGCGGGCGATTTCAAACATACCGCCAGGCTGGAACACCTCTCATCCGACCGAGCTTCGCTCGGCCACCTTCTTCCACAAAGGGAGAAGGAAAAGCGCTCAGTTCCGTCCGTTCACAAGGTCCCCCACGATGTCGTATTTCCCCGAAATACGCATTTTGTAGACCTCGTAATTTTCCATCACGCGTTGCACGTAACTTCTTGTTTCTGTGTAGGGAATCCGCTCGATCCAATCGACGACCGCGTCCACGTCCTTGCCGCGCGGGTCGCCGTATTTCGCCACCCATTGGGCGGCGCGGTTGGGGCCGGCATTGTAGCCGGCGAAGGTCAGCACATAGGAGCCGCTGAAGCGGTCGAGCTGCTCGCCGAGAAAGGCCGAGCCCAGCGTCGCGTTGTAGCCGGCGTCGGTGGTCAGCCGCGCCTGCGAGAAGATCATGCCGGCCTTCTTCGCCAGCTGCTTGGCGGTGCCCGGCATCAGTTGCAACAGGCCGCGCGCGCCGGCGCTGGAAATGGCGCCGACGTTGAACTCGCTTTCCTGGCGGGCGATGGCATAGGCAAGCGCCTTGCCGGACCCCGAAACATTGGCCGAATCGGGAATGACACCCAGCGGGTGTGACAGCGCGCCGACATCGATGCCGCGCTGCGCGGCGATCTTGCCGACCTTCAGCGCCATGAAATGGTTCCCCTGCTTTTCGGCCAGCAGCGCAAGCAGCGCCAGTTCGCCCGGGCTGGTCAGTTGCCCGGCAAGGTCGCGGTAGAGCGTTTCGGCGTAGCGGTCATAGCCCGCCTCCTGCAGCCGCTTGATCGCGTTCACCGCCTCGCGGCCGTCGAAGCTCTGGCGGTCGGCCGCACTCGGTTTCGGATAGGCGATGTTGAGCGTCCTCAAGCCCACGCGCTCGCCCGCGAGCTGGCCGTAGAAGGTCGTGCCGTAGCTGGCCGCGCGTGTGAAATAGTCCTTGGCGCTGCCTGAGCCGCCGACTTCCGCCGCGCGGCCTAGCCAATAATAGGCGCGCGACAGCGACACCGGTCCCTGCGCGAGCTCGGCGATGCGCGAAAAATGTTTGGCCGCCGTCGCCGGGTCGTTGAGGCCGCGCAGCGCATACCAGCCAGCATGGAACTCGGCCTCGGCGGCATTGGCCGGGCTTTCGGCCGCATGCATGGAGACGATTTTGTAGGCGGTCTTCATATCGCCTTGGTCGACCAGCTCGCGCGACAGCACGCGGCGCTCGACCCACCAGGCATCGGGGTCGACCAGCGAATCGCGGTTCGTCGGCGCCTTCATCACGACAGCAGCGGCATCGGCGAATTTCTGCTGCTTGCGCAGATATTCCGCCTCGGCGAAGAAATAGCCCGCCGAGCGCTGCGCTGCGGGCACCGCCTTCAACAGCTTGGCGGCGTTCTTGTCGCCCTTGCCGGCGGCCGCCCAGGCATCCGCCAGCGGCTGCGCGCCAGCGAGGCCGGCAACCCGCAGCGCCGAGGCTGGCCGGTCGGCATAGAACATGCGCTCCATGCGGTAGCGATGGTCGGCCGCCGGAATCAGCGTGCCGAACTCTTTGATAATGGCATTCTCATCCTTGGCTTCCAGCTTTTCGCTGCGCCAGAACGGCACCAGCACTGCGCGCGCCGCCGCCTGATTGCCAAGCGCCACCTGCGAGCGGGCAAGGATGATGACGCCCTCCGGCGTCAGCGGCTGGCTGCGGCTGAAGGCCTGCACCACCACTTGCGGCGGCGGGTTCTCGCGATAGAGCGCGCGCTCGCTGTTCTTGCGCAGCGCGATCGTACCCGGCCATCCGGGAAGCATCTTGGCGGCATCGGCAATCTCGCCGCTGGGCACCTGGTCGCCGCCGTAGAGAGCGATCGCCCAGGCCAGGATGTGCCGGTCGAGCGAAATGGCGGGCAGCGTGTCGCGCGCATTGCGCGCGCCGGCAATGTTGTTGGCGGCAAGCGCGTCGAGGCCGCTTTTGAGGTGCGCTATGTCGGTTGACGGCGCGGCGGGACCGGGCGCTTGCGGGGAATTGGGAGCCGGGATCGAGGCCGTCATGCGCGCGTCGACGCTGCCGCCGATCGCCATGCCTGGCGTCAGCGCGACGATCGCGCCCAAAAGCGCGAAGAGATGGGGCCGCCTCGTCGGCATTTTACGATCCTAGCACATTGTCAGCACGCGCGGGCACTTGAGAACCCGATGCGAAGCCTAAACTTAGGTCGTGAAGGGCTCGTAAACAAAAGGTTATCGAGGCCGTTCGAATTGCGCTTGCTGGCACCATGGTGATCCTTGCCGCTGAACAATGTCGAGACTATGGTGCGCGGCTTCGCTTTCGGTTAGAAGGCGCGCAAATAAGATGCCGACGCATGTCGCCCAAAAGTGGGAACCGGCTTTGGGGTAACGACATGCACAAACGAACAAAGTTCCAAGGAGTTTGGACGATATGCTGAGAGGCTCGCTCACCGCGCTCGTGACACCGTTCGAAAAGAGCGGGCGCTTCGACGAGAAAGCCTTTCGCGCTTTCGTCGAATGGCAGATCGCCGAGGGCACCAAGGGCCTCGTTCCCGTCGGCACCACCGGCGAGTCGCCGACGCTCTCGCATGAGGAGCACCGCCATGTCGTGAAGGTCGCCATCGAGGTGGCCAAGGGCAGGGTGCCGGTCGTGGCCGGCGCGGGCTCCAACAACACCGAAGAAGCGGTCGGCTTGGTGAAGTATGCGGAACAGGCCGGCGCCGACGCCGCCCTTGTGGTGACGCCCTATTACAACAAGCCCACGCAGCGCGGCCTTTATGAGCATTTCGCTGCCGTTGCCCGCGCGACCAGCCTGCCGATCATCATCTACAACATCCCGCCGCGCTCGGTGATCGACATGACGCCCGAGACGATGGGCAGGCTGCGCCACGACTTCAAGAACATCGCCGGCGTCAAGGACGCCACCGGCAAGGTCGAACGTGTTTCCGAGCAGCGCATGACCTGCGGCAAGGATTTCATCCAGCTCTCCGGCGAGGATGCTTCCGCGCTTGGCTTCAACGCCCATGGCGGCGTCGGCTGCATTTCGGTGACGTCCAACGTCGCGCCGCGGCTCTGCGCCGAGTTCCAGGAAGCGACGCTCTCCGGCGACAGCGCCAAGGCGCTCGAGCTGCAGGATCGTCTCCTGCCGCTGCACAAGGCGATCTTCATGGAGCCTGGCGTGTCTGGCGCCAAATACGCGCTGTCGAAGCTGGGCAAGATCGAGAACGTGGTCCGCTCGCCGCTGGTGACGGTCGAAGCTTCGACCGCCGAGAAGCTCGACGCGGCGCTGAAGCACGCCGGCTTGATTAATTAGGGATGAGGCGCCACCTCTCCGCATTATGAATCAAGTCAAGAAAGCCGACCCCAACAACAGGACGGTCGCCGAAAACCGCAAGGCGCGCTTTTCCTACGAGGTGCTCGACACGATCGAGACCGGCTTGGTGCTGACCGGCACCGAGGTCAAGTCGCTGCGCCAGGGCCAGGCCAACATCCAGGAGAGCTACGCTTCGGCCGAGGGCGGCGAGATCTGGCTGATCAATTCCTATCTGCCGGAATATCTGCAGGCCAACCGCTTCAACCACGAGCCGCGCCGGCGCCGCAAATTGCTGGTCTCCAAGCGCGAGATGGCGAAACTCTCGCAAAGCGTCGAGCGCGAGGGCATGACGCTGGTGCCGCTGAAAATCTACTTCAACGATCGCGGCCGCGCCAAGCTGCTGCTCGCGATTGCCCGGGGCAAGAAACTGCACGACAAGCGCGAGACCGAAAAGCAGCGCGACTGGTCGCGCGAAAAGGGTCGGCTGCTGAAGGAGCGCGGCTGAGCTTCCGAGCTCGCCGCACCCGGTCGCCTGAAAAAAGCGCTGGCCGGTTCTCCGGTCCGGCGCGTACGCGCCTTCCGACGGGGGAATAGTCTTGGGTAAGCGGATTGTTTTCTGGGGCCTCGCCGGCGTGGTTGTCGCCTGTGCAGTGGCGGCGGGTGCCTTCTTCTGGTTCCGTGGCTTTTCGCCCGATCGCGAGGAATTCCCGATCCGGGGCATCGACGTCTCCCACCATCAGGGAAAGATCGATTGGCCGCGCGTCGCGGCCGACGATGTCGCCTTCGCCATTATCAAGGCGACCGAAGGCGGCACCCATGTCGACACCCTGTTCGCGACGAACCTGCGCGAGGCGCGCGCCGCGGGCCTCGCGGTCGGCGCCTATCACTTCTTCACCTTCTGCCGCCCAGGCGCCGATCAGGCGAGGAACTTCATTGCGGTGGTGCCGCGCGGCGAGCCGCTCTTGCCGCCGGTGGTCGACATCGAATTCGGCGGCAATTGTCCGCAGCGTCCGTCGCCCGAGCAGTTGAACGCCGAGCTTGCCGCTTTCCTCGGCCCGGTCGAGGCAGCATTCGGCAAACAGGCGATCTTCTATTTGACCGACGAAGCGGCCGATGCTTATTCCAGCAGCATCATGACCCGTCAGCGCTGGCTGCGTTCGCTGGCGATGAGGCCACGCGAGAACGGCTGGGTTTACTGGCAGTATCA
Organism: Mesorhizobium sp. SOD10; assembly: GCA_000824805.1. Classification (GTDB taxonomy): domain Bacteria; phylum Pseudomonadota; class Alphaproteobacteria; order Rhizobiales; family Rhizobiaceae; genus Mesorhizobium. Next base: position 773,621 of record CCNA01000034.1, on the reverse strand, counting down.
CAATATGGGCCGCGTCGACGGTATCGAAGGCGATGTCGACCTGAACGTTCTGAAGGGCAGCCGCGAGACGCTGGCCGAATTGTTCGCGCCTGAATCTAGCTCTGCAGGAACGCCGCGATCTCCCCGAACACGTTGACGAACATCTCCTCCGTCAGCACGCCCGTATTGGTGTTGTAGCGCGAGCAGTGATAGCTGGAAAACAGCGAGACGCCGCCGGCTTCCTGCCGCCCGCCATGGCGGAACGGAAAGGCTGCGACGCGCTCGCCCAGCGCCCGCACTGTCGACTGATGCGCGATCGAACCCAGCGTCAGTATGGCGCGAAGGTTAGAGAAGCGCGCGATGGTGGGTTTCAAAAAAGTCCTGCAGGTGGCGATTTCGGCGCCCACCGGCTTGTTCTCCGGTGGCACGCAGCGCACCGCGTTGGTGATCGCCGTGCCGACAAGCTCGAGCCCGTCATCCGGCCTTGCCTTGAACTCGCCGCGCGCCAGGCCATGCGCGATCATCGTGCCGTAGAGCAGGTCGCCGGCATAGTCACCGGTGAAGGGGCGGCCCGTGCGGTTGGCGCCCCGCAGGCCGGGCGCCAACCCGACGATCAGGAGTTTGACTGAGTTCTCGCCTTCCGGTGGCAGGAATGTCGGCACCGGCGCGTTGAACCAGCCCGGCTCACGCTCGCGCCATGCGGCGATAAAATCATGCAGCCGCGGACAGAGCGGGCAGTCACGGCTGGGTTCCGGGGAGGGAGCGGCGCTCAAGGCCGCAGTCCGTCAATAATCGTCCTCGTCGACTTCGGCGGGTTCCGGCCGGCGCACCGGCCGCTCGGAGGGATCGCGGCCGACCTCGCTCTTCAGCGTCATCAGGTCGATGAAATGATCGGCCTGGCGGCGCAGATCGTCGGAGATCATCGGCGGCTGGGAAGCCATGGTCGAAATGATCGACACCTTGCGGCCGCGCCGCTGCAGCGCCTCGACAAGCGTGCGGAAATCGCCGTCGCCGGAGAAGATCACATAATGGTCGACGACATCGGCGAGCTCCAGCGCATCGACGGTCAGCTCGATGTCCATATTGCCCTTGATCTTGCGGCGGCCGGTCGAGTCGGTGAATTCCTTGGCGGGCTTCGTCACCACCTTGAAGCCATTGTAGTCCAGCCAGTCGATCAACGGCCGGATCGAGGAATATTCCTGATCCTCGACCAGCGCGGTGTAGTAGTAAGCGCGCAGCAGATAGCCGCGTTTTTGGAAGCTCGAAAGAAGCTTGCGGTAGTCTATGTCGAAGCCCAGCGCGCGGGACGTAGCGTAGAGATTGGCGCCGTCGATGAAAAGAGCGATCTTTTCACGGGGATCGAACATTGAAAAACATCCCTTTCGAAAATTTCTGTCGTCTAAAAGCGTGTGACGAATAGGTCCGACAAATGGACCTCGCTGCCGTCACATTCGAGATAACGCGCAATTTGTGGATATCCAAGGGCGGGGCCGGCATTGCAAGCAATTGTGATCGCGACTATGTGAGCGCCATCATCGCGCGCTCCGATGATGAGCCGGGCAACAGGCCGCAAAGCCGGCGCCGGCGCCATAAAGCTTGTATTTCGCCCGCGCCCGCGTTATGGAGCGCGTCAGCTTTCCATCAAATCCATCGCATGAAAGGGGCAGTCCATGGCCCGCGTAACCGTTGAAGATTGCATCGACAAGGTCGACAACCGTTTTGAACTCGTGCTGCTCGCCGGCCATCGCGCCCGCCAGATCAGCCAGGGCGCGCAGATCACCGTTCCGCGCGACAATGACAAGAACCCGGTCATCGCGCTGCGCGAGATCGCCGAAGAGACGCTGTCGCCCGACGACCTCAAGGAAGACCTGATCCACTCGCTGCAGAAGCATGTCGAGGTCGACGAGCCGGAGGCCGAGGGCGAGGCGATCACCGACCAGACCGGCGCGACCGCTGTCGCGGCCGACGCCGACGACGCCGAGGAAAACATCGCTTTCGATCGCATGAGCGAGGAAGACCTGCTCGCGGGCATCGAAGGTCTGGTGCCGCCGGAAAAGAGCGACGACTACTAAGAGCTTTTGACAATTCTGCTTAGCTGGTTGTTGAGCGGGTTCTGAAAAGCTTCCGAGTTCGCCTGGATCAAGCATCCGGTACTTCCGTCTCGTAACTTTCGTGGCTATCTATGGGATGCGTCGCACGTCGGTGCGGCGCATCAATCATTTCAGCACCGCGAGATCCCGCCCATGATGCGTCAGTATGAGCTTGTCGAGCGCGTGCAGCGCTACAAGCCTGACGTCAACGAGGCGCTGCTCAACAAAGCTTACGTCTATGCCATGCAGAAGCATGGCCATCAGAAGCGCGCCTCGGGCGATCCCTATTTCTCGCATCCCCTCGAAGTCGCTGCCATCCTCACCGACATGCACATGGACGAGGCGACCATTGCCGTTGCCCTGCTGCACGACACGATCGAGGACACGACGGCGACCCGTGCCGAGATCGACGAGCTGTTCGGCCCCGAAATGGGCAAGCTGGTCGAGGGCCTCACCAAGCTGAAGAAGCTCGATCTGGTCTCCAAGAAGGCCGAGCAGGCGGAGAATTTGCGCAAGCTTCTGCTCGCGATCTCGGAGGATATTCGCGTTCTTCTGGTCAAGCTCGCCGACCGCCTGCACAACATGCGCACGCTCGACCATATGCCGGAATCCAAGCGCCTGCGCATTGCCGAGGAGACGATGGATATCTATGCGCCGCTGGCCGGGCGCATGGGCATGCAAGGCATGCGCGAGGAGCTGGAGGAAATCGCCTTCCGCTACATCAATCCGGAGGCTTATCGCGCCGTCACCGCAAGGCTTGCCGAGATTTTCGAGCGCAACAAGGGCGTCCTGCAGGAGATCGAGACGGCGCTGTCCGGCCTGTTCGAAAAACACGCCATCAAGGCGAGCGTGAAGAGCAGGCAGAAGAAGCCCTGGTCGGTGTTCCGCAAAATGGAGGCCAAGGCGCTCTCCTTCGAGCAGCTCTCCGACATTTTCGGCTTCCGTGTCGTCGTCGATACGGTCGACGACTGCTACCGCGCGCTTGGGGCCATCCACACCACCTGGTCGATGGTGCCCGGCCGCTTCAAGGACTACATCTCGACGCCGAAGCAGAACGACTACCGTTCCATCCACACCACCATCGTCGGCCCGTCGCGCCAGCGCGTCGAATTGCAGATCCGCACCAAGGAGATGAACAAGATAGCCGAATATGGCGTCGCCGCGCATTCGATCTACAAGGATACCGGCGGCAAGATGAACGGCACGGCCCATGCGATCTCAAGGGAGACCAACGCCTATGCCTGGCTGCGGCGCACCATCGAGCAACTGGCCGAAGGCGACAATCCGGAGGATTTCCTCGAGAACACCAAGCTGGAGCTGTTCCAGGACCAGGTGTTCTGCTTCACGCCCAAGGGCATGCTGATCGCGCTGCCGCGCGGCGCCACCCCGATCGATTTCGCCTACGCCGTCCACACAGATGTCGGCGACACCTGCGTCGGCGCCAAGGTAAACGGCCGCATCATGCCGTTGATGACGGAACTGAAGAATGGCGACGAGGTCGAGATCATCCGCTCCAAGGCGCAGGTGCCCCCCGCCGCCTGGGAGTCGGTCGTGGTCACCGGCAAGGCGCGCGCCGCCATCCGCCGCGCCACCAAGAATGCCATTCGCAAGCAATATTCCGGCCTCGGCGCCCGCATCCTCGAACGCGCCTTCGAGCGCGCCGGCAAGACCTTCACCAAGGAGAGCCTGAAGCCGGTTCTGCACCGGCTGGCGCGCAAGGACATCGAGGACGTGCTGGCTTCCGTCGGCCGCGGCGAGCTGAGCTCGACCGATGTCATGAAGGCGGTCTTCCCCGACTATAAGGACGAGCGCGTCACCGTCGCCCCGCCCAAGCCACGCGAGGAAGGCTGGTCGAAGATCCGCAACGCCGCCGGCATGCTGTTCCAGATGCCCGGCACCCGCGCCGCGCGCAAGGACAGCAAGAACCAGCAACGCGACGGCGCGGTGCCGATCCGCGGCGTGCGCGGCGACCTGCCGGTGCGTTTCGCGCCGGAGGGCGCCGTGCCCGGCGACCGCATCGTCGGCATTATCCAGCCGGGCACCGGCATCACCATCTACCCGATCCAGTCGCCGGCCCTGCAGGCCTTCGACGACCAGCCCGAGCGCTGGATCGACGTGCGCTGGGATATCGACGAGCGCACCAAGGAGCGGTTCCCGGCGCGCATCTCGGTCACCGCCATCAATGCGCCGGGTTCGCTGGCCGACATCGCCCAGGTGGTGGCGTCCAACGACGCCAATATCCACACGCTGTCGATGGTGCGCACCGCGCCCGATTTCACCGAGATGCTGATCGACCTCGAGGTCTGGGATTTGAAGCACCTCAACCGGCTGCTGTCGCAGCTCAAGGACAATTCGAGCGTCAGCGATGCGCGGCGCGTCAACGGGTGAAGTGAATAGTGAATAGTGAATAGCGAATAGTGAAAGAAGGCGCTCTCACCACCATTCACCATTCACCACTCGCCAAAGACATGGAGCGAACAATGAACACCGACGAAGTGCTGGGCATTTTCCGCGAGGCCGGCGCCGTTCTCGAAGGTCATTTCATTCTGACGTCGGGCCTGCGCAGTCCGGTCTTCCTTCAGAAGGCGAGGGTCTTTATGCATGCCGACAAGACCGAGCGCCTCTGCAAAGCGCTGGCCGAGAAGATTCGCAAGGAGGCGCCCGGCAGGATCGACTATGTCGTCGGCCCGGCCATCGGTGGCCTGATCCCGGCCTATGAAACATCGCGCCATCTCGGTGTCCCGGCGATCTGGGTCGAGCGGGAAGGGGGCGAATTCAGGCTGCGTCGCTTCGAGATCGCCAAGGGCGCGCGCGTCGTTATCGTCGAGGACATCGTCACCACGGGCCTGTCGATCCGCGAGACCATCGATTGCCTGCGCGAGCTTGGCGCCGAAGTCGTGGCGGCGGCCTGCATCATCGACCGCTCGGCCGGCAAGACCGATGTCGGCGTGCCGCTGATCGCCCTTGCCGAATATGAAGTGCCGGCCTATCCCGCCGACCGCCTGCCGCCGGAACTTGCCGCCATTCCAGCCGTTAAGCCCGGAAGCCGCAACATCTGACTCTCTAATGCAGGAAAACAAGCACTTGGGCGCGTCGCTTGAATCTCTCTGGCAGCCGCCGGGGCCGCGGTGATCGCCGGCATCGATCATTTCGTGCTGACGGTCCGCTCGGTCGAAGCGGCCTGCGAGTTCTACCAGCGCGTGCTTGGCATGCGGCGGCTGGATGAGCCAAACCGGCCGACCGCACTGTTGTTCGGCTCGCAGAAGATCAACCTGCACGAAACCGGCCGCACTTTCGAGCCGAAGGCGAAGGCGCCGACGCCGGGCTCCGGCGATTTCTGCCTCGTGGCGGCGGTGCCGCTTGCGGAAGTCCAGGCGAGCCTCGAAGCCAATAACGTGACGATCGAGGTCGGTCCAGTCGGGCGCACCGGCGCGCGGGGCGCGATGATGTCAGTCTATTTCCGCGATCCGGACGGCAATCTGGTCGAGGTCAGCGAGTATCCGCTCACCTGAGATCGAGCCGCATGGCACAGCGCTGGTCCAAAGCCATGCCGTGCTCGGCCTCATCGCCGAGCAGGCTGTCCAGCCGTCCATCGATCTCGGCATCTTCCAGAATGCGAAATCCGAACTTGCGGTAGAAGGGCGCGTTCCAGGGCACGGTGCGAAACGTGGTCAGCGTCACCGCAGACAGGCCGCGCCGCCTGGCGTCCGCGACCGCCCGTTCGAGCAACGCGCGGCCGATGCCTTGCCCCTGCCGATCGAGGTGCACGTCCAACTCCCAGACATGCAGCGCATCGCCCTCCATCCCGGCGCTCAGGAATCCGACCGGCCGGTCCTTCTCGTCTGCGGCAACCCAGCATGCGCCCGCGGCGATCAGCACGCTGTGTCGCTCGACGCTGACATTGTCTCCATCGGCGAGCCACGCCAGTTCCGCGATGGCGCGGAACGCCAGTCCGGCGGACTGTTCGATCTGCGGCAGTGCCTCGGCGTCCTCGGCCCGCGCCGGTCGAATGGTGATCATTTGGCTCCGCATCCCGATTGTCTTCCTCAGTTTCGCCAGAATGACGGCCTTGTTACAGCCTGCGGCAGACGATCGCGGCGGCGTTTCGTTGTCGCGCGGCTCAGTCGTCGCTATATCAAAGTTTTGTTGCCTTTCTGCGCCCTCGGAGCGCAAGATAGTTTGGCGCGACCCGGTGGTGGCAGGGGCAGCGCGTGTTGGACCGGGAACTGGAACAGAGTGCTTTTTCGACGCCGAGAGCCTGATGGCCTCCTTGAGCGGGTGCGTACTTATCTATGGCCGCGCCGCTCGTTCTCACGTTCCGTGCAGTATTTCTCCAAACGCATCCTGCGGCTGAAGGCGACGCCGCATTCGGTCGCCGCCGGCGTCGCCGCGGGTGTTTTTGCTTCCTTCTTCCCGCTTGGCTTCCACTTCATCGTCGCCGCTATGCTGTGCTGGATCATCGCCGGCAATCTGGTCGCGGCGGCGCTCGGCGCCGTGTTTTTCGGCAATCCGCTGACATTCCCGCTTTTGTGGGGCGCATCCTGGGAAACCGGCAAGCTGCTCCTGCATGAGCATCTCCCGAGGCACGGGCCGCCCGAGCATCTGGGCGAAATGATGCACAAGCTCTCCTTCGCCAAGCTCTGGCACCCTGTTCTGGAGCCGATGTTGGTTGGCGCGGTGCCGCTCGGCCTCGTCTTCGGGCTCGCGTTTTACGGCATCACGCGCTGGGGCATGATCGCGTTTCGCGCGCAGCGCAGGAAGCGCATGGCCGAGCGCGCCGCGAAGAAGTCGCGGCAGGGCGGACGGGAAGTGCCGGCGGAATGATCATCGGCATCGGCAGCGACCTGATCGACATCAGACGCATCGAAAAATCGCTGGAGCGGCACGGCCAGCGCTTTGTCCAGCGCATCTACACGGAGGTCGAGCAGGCCAAGTCGGAAATGCGCGCGGCACGCGCGGCTTCCTATGCCAAGCGCTTCGCCGCCAAGGAGGCCTGCGCCAAGGCGTTGGGCACCGGCATGGCCGAGGGCGTGTTCTGGCGTGACATGGGCGTGGTCAACCTGCCGAGCGGCGCGCCGACCATGGCGCTGACCGGCGGCGCCGCGGCCAGGCTGGAGAAAATCCTGCCGAAAGGCCACCGCGCGGTGATCCATCTCACCATCACCGACGATTTCCCGCTTGCTCAAGCCTTTGTGATCATCGAGGCGGTGCCCGCCGAACAAGCGCCACATTGATTCCATCTGACCACCAGCGGCATGACGTTGCCCAGCGCGCGCCAAGACTCTATACCAACATCGCACAATCGAGGACGACATGAGCGTGGCTGAAAAATCGCAGAAGAAATCCGGCGGGCTTGGTGAAACCTTCTCCGTCATCATCCAGGCTCTGCTGCTCGCGCTCGTCATCCGCACGTTGCTCTTCCAGCCCTTCTCCATTCCGTCCGGCTCGATGCGGCCGACGCTGCTCGAAGGCGATTATCTCTTCGTCACCAAATGGGCCTATGGCTATTCGCGCTACTCGCTGCCTTTCGGTCCCGATCTCTTCTCCGGCCGCATCTGGGGCTCGGAGCCCAAGCGCGGCGACGTGGTGGTGTTCAAGTTCCCGCCGGATCCGTCGATCGACTACATCAAGCGTGTCGTCGGCCTGCCCGGCGACAAGATCCAGATGAAGAACGGCCAGCTTTTCATCAATGACGTCGGCGTGCCGCGTGTGAAGACCGGCCAGATCGATAATCCCGACGTCACCGAGGAAAACCGGCCGATCGACGTCTATCGTGAAACGCTGCCGAACGGTGTCAGCTACGACACGCTCGACATCAATTCCGATTCCATCGGCGACAACACACGCGAATTCGTCGTGCCGCCTGGCCACTATTTCATGATGGGCGACAATCGCGACAATTCTTCCGACAGCCGCTTCGCCGTCGGCTATGTGCCGGCCGAGAATCTTGTCGGCCGCGCCAACCTCATCTTCTTCTCGATCGCCGGCAAGGCAAGCCCGCTCGAGATCTGGAAGTGGCCGTCGCTGATGCGCGCCGGGCGCCTGTTCCATTTCGTCCACTAGAGCGATGGCGGCCAGCAAGCGTTTGACCGCCGATGCTCTGGCCGAAGCGCTTGTCGAGCGTACCGGCCACGCCTTCGCCGACCGCCAGCGCCTGCAGCGGGCGCTGACCCATGCCAGCGCCCGTTCGACCCATGCCGGCGTCGACTACGAGCGCTTCGAGTTCCTGGGCGACCGTGTTCTCGGCCTCGTCGTCGCCGACATGCTGCTCGCGACCTTTCCCGATGCCGCCGAGGGCGAGCTGTCGCTGCGCCTCAACGCGCTGGTCAATGCCGAGGCGCTGTCCGAGATCGCCGAGGAGATCGGGCTGCCGGAGCTGATCCGCGCCGGCTCCGACGTGCGCAATCTCGACGGGCGCAAGCGCACCAATCTGCGCGCCGATGCGCTGGAATCGCTGATTGCCGTGCTTTACCTGGATGGTGGCCTTGAGGCTGCCCGCGCATTCATCCACCGTTATTGGCAGCCGCGCTCGCAAGCGATCGGCGCTGCGCGGCGCGACGCCAAGACCGAATTGCAGGAATGGGCGCACCAGGCGGCCGCCGGCGCCGTGCCGGCCTACCGCGTAGACGGCCGCGAGGGGCCGGATCACGATCCGCTGTTCACCGTCAGCGTCAAGGTCGGCTCTTTCGCGCCGGCGACCGGCAGCGGCCGCTCCAAACGCGAGGCCGAGCAGGCTGCCGCGGCTACTCTTTTGCTGCGCGAAGGCGTATGGAGCGCGGCATGAGCGATATGGAAACCCCTGAAGCCTCCGCGACGCGCTCCGGCTTCGTCGCGCTGATCGGCGCGCCCAATGCCGGCAAGTCGACCCTGGTCAACCAGCTGGTCGGCGCCAAAGTATCGATCGTCACGCACAAGGTGCAGACCACCCGCGCCATCGTGCGCGGCATCGCCACGCATGATAACGCGCAGATCGTCTTCGTCGACACGCCGGGCATCTTCAAGCCGAAGCGGCGGCTGGACACCGCTATGGTGACGACCGCGTGGGGCGGCGCCAAGGATGCCGACGTAGTCGTGCTGCTGATCGACGCCGAGCGCGGCATCAAGGGTGATGCTGACGCCATCCTCGACCGGCTGAAGGACGTTAAGCAGCCGATGCTGCTCGTCCTCAACAAGGTCGATCGCGTCAAGCCGGAAACGCTTCTCGCCTTGGCCGCGACCGCGAACGAACGCGTGCCGTTCAAGCGCACTTTCATGGTGTCGGCGCTCACCGGTTCCGGCTGCAAGGACCTGCTCGATTATCTCGCCGAGACGTTGCCCTTGGGTCCCTGGTACTATCCGGAAGACCAGATCTCCGACCTGCCGATGCGCCAGCTCGCGGCCGAGATCACGCGCGAGAAGCTTTATCTGCGGCTGCATCAGGAGCTTCCCTATTCCTCGCATATCGAGACCGAGAAATGGGAAGAGAAGAAAGACGGCTCGGTGCGCATCGAGCAGGTCATCTATGTCGAGCGCGACAGCCAGAAGAAGATCGTGCTCGGCCACAAGGGCGAGACGATCCGCGCCATCGGCCAGGCCGCACGGACCGAGATCGCCGAGATCCTCGAACAGAAGGTCCACCTCTTCCTGTTCGTGAAGGTGCGCGAGAACTGGGGCGACGACCCCGAGCGTTACCGCGAGATGGGACTGGAGTTTCCCCATTGATGCCTGTCGCCCGAAAGCGCTTATCGGCTTTGGGACGACGGCATGGATGATCCGCAACCGACCATCGATACCGATCTCGTGCGCCGGCTGGTCGGCGCGCAGTTTCCGCGATGGCGGCATCTGCCGGTGAGCCCGGTCGCGTCCGGCGGCTGGGACAACCGCACTTTTCATCTTGGCGACGAGATGACCGTCAGGCTGCCGAGTGCCGCTCACTACTCGCTGCAGGTTGAAAAGGAACATCGCTGGCTGCCGAAGCTCGCCCCGCATTTGCCGCTGCCGATCCCGGAGCCGCTCGCCATGGGCGAGCCCGCTGAAGGCTATCCTTGGCACTGGTCCGTCTACCGCTGGATCGAAGGCGAGACGGCGAAAACCGCACGCATCGCCGACCTTCGCACGTTCGCGGTCACACTCGCCGGGTTCCTCGTCGCTTTGAAGCAGATCGATCCGACCGGCGGGCCTGCGCCCGGCCAGCATAATTTCTATCGCGGCGGGCTGCTGACCGTCTATGACGGCGAGGCGAGGCAAGCGATCGCAGCACTCGACGGTGAGATCGATACACAGGCCGCCAGCGCGGTCTGGGAAGCAGCCCTGGCCGCCACCTGGTCTGGCTCGCCCGTCTGGTTCCACGGCGATGTCGCGTCGGGCAATCTGCTGGTCGAGGACGGTCGCCTGAGCGCTGTCATCGATTTCGGCACCTCCGGCGTCGGCGACCCGTCCTGCGATCTGGCGATCGCCTGGACCTTCTTCGAAGGCGCCAGCCGCGAGGCCTTCCGCGCCCGCATCGCCGTCGACGACGCCACCTGGGCGCGCGGCCGCGGCTGGGCTTTGTGGAAGGCGCTGATCACCGTCGCCGGCCACGACGCCAATCAGACGGAGGTGGAAAGGCAGCGCCGCGTGATCGACGAGGTGCTTGCCGATCATCAGAGATGGGCGTGAAACGACGCCTGCGAATGTCAGTACAGATCGAGCACAGCGTGCCGTAATCTTGATTTCGCCATCCAACGGGTGAAAAGCTCTGGCCATGGAATGGCGCGACGAGGGAATCGTTCTCGGCACCCGCAAGCATGGCGAAACCAGCGCCATCCTCGAGGTGATGACCCGCGCGCATGGCCGCCATCTCGGCCTGGTGCGGGGAGGGCGTTCGCGCAAGCAGCAGCCGGTGCTGCAGCCTGGCAACCGTGTCGATCTTTTGTGGCGGGCGCGGCTCGACGAGCATCTCGGTGTCTTCCAGGCCGAGGCGATCGAGATGAACGCCGCGCGGCTCATGGACAGCGCCGTCGCTGTCTACGGGCTGCAGACCATGGCCGCGCATCTGAGGCTCCTGCCGGAGCGCGATGCTCATGGCGGCCTCTACGAGGCGCTGGCCGTGATGATCTCCCATCTCGACGATGCCGATGCGGCGGGCGAGCTGGTGGCGCGCTTCGAGCTGCTCATCCTCGACGAATTGGGCTTCGGCCTCGATCTCAGCCAATGCGCGGCAACCGGCACCAGGCAGGATCTCGCCTATGTCTCGCCGAAATCCGGACGTGCCGTCTCGCGCGCGGCCGGCGCGCCCTGGCACGACAAGATGCTGGCGCTACCCGCTTTCCTTCAGCGCGGCTCCGGCCTGCGCGCCGATGCGGCAGCGCTTGAGGACGCCTTCCGGCTGAGCGGCTTCTTCTTCACCCGCCATGTCTATGAGCCGCGCGGCCTCGAGCCGCCCGATGCTCGCGCCGGCTTCCTCGCCGCGCTGCGCCGGCATCATGCGGCGGTGAAGGCGGTTGCGGGCGGGGCAGGATAGCAAAGGCGAGCGCGCCTAATCCGCGCTCCGCTGCTCCAGGAAATCGTCGAGCATGGCGCGCTGGCCCTTGAGGATTTTGAGCCCCGCTTCGGGCAGCGAAAACCAGCCGGCCTTGTCGACTTCCGGGAACTCCTTCATGCGTCCCGATTTCGGCGGCCATTCCATGGTGAACATATTGCTCCTGACGGCATCCGCGTCGATGTCCGCTTCGACGCTCCACGCGATGACGATCTTGCCGCCGGGCTGCTTGTAGCTGCCGAGCGGCCGGAAATCGCCGTCGATGGCGACGCCGAGCTCCTCTTCGGCTTCCCGTTTGGCGGCTTCGAGTTCGTCCTCGGCGTCGCCGATCAATCCCTTCGGGATCGACCACGCGCCTTCATCCTTTCTGGCCCAGAACGGTCCGCCCGGGTGGACGAGCAGGAATTCGAACGCCCCTGCGATGCGCCTGTGGATCAGCAGGCCCGCGCTCTTTTGCGGCATCGGTCACCTCGCGACATTTTCTTCGCCCGCACGAGAATAGCACGAGTATTTCGCGGCAGAGGTCACGCAATGTCGCCGGCAAGTGGCGGCGCAGCCGGCCAGGCTTGGGAAAAACCGGCAAGTTGCTGGCAATCGGCGACGAAACATGCTCGATCTTGTTAGCCGGCGAGCCGCTGATTTCGACCAGCCGTCTCATTGCCGCATTTGTTGGCCACGACTGGTCTGGTTTTGAGGGAAACCGCCATGTTTTTCAGCCTGATCGCCATTGCCGCCGTCATAGCTCTTTTCGTCATCGTTTCACGACAGCAGAACCGTATCGCACTGGTCGAGCGCGAGCTCGGAGTCCTGCGCGGGCTGGTGCAATCGGGCGCTTCGCTGTCTGCGCCCAAGCCGGACGCCGCGCAGGAAGGTCTTCCCGAGGAGGTCAAGGCAGCCGCGGCGCCTGCCGCGCCATCGGCTGACGGCACGACTGTGGCCGAGGAGGTCGTCGCGACGCCCGAGGCCGCCGAGGGCGAGGCCGTGGCCGGACCCTGGACGAGGACCCAGGCCGCCGCGGCGCAATCTGCCGGGCCGTCGGAACCGGCGCAACCCGCTGCCGTGGCCGAGACGCCTGCGGCAGGCTCGCCGGCGCCTGCAATGGCGGCGCGCCAATCCGATGTCGAGACGGCGCTGGGAACGCGCTGGGCGGTCTGGGTCGGCGGCATCGCGTTGGCGCTGGGCGGCTTGTTCCTGATCCGCTACACCATCGAGGCCGGTATTTTCGGTCCGGGCGTGCGCCTAACGATGGCCGGCATCCTCGGCCTGGCGCTGATTGCCGGTGCCGAATTCATCCGCCGCACCGGCTTCAAGGTGCCCGTGCAGGGCGCCGCCGGCGCCTATATCCCATCGATCCTGACGGCGGCCGGCGCCTTCATCCTGTTCGGCACGGTCTATGCGGCCCACGGCATCTATGGCTTTATCGGTGCGGCGGCGGCCTTTGTGCTGCTGGGCGTCATCGGCGTCGCGACCATTGGCGCTTCGCTGGCGCACGGCCTGGCGCTGGCCGGCATCGGCCTTGTCGGCGCGATGGTCACGCCGGCGCTGGTCGCCTCGCAGGCGCCCAATCCGTGGGCCTTGTTCGTCTATCTGGCGATCGTGCTTGCGGCGACCGCGGCAACCGCCCGCATCCGCGACTGGAAGGCGCTCGTGGCGGCTGCCTTCGCCGGCACCGGCATCTGGACCGTTCTCTACATGGTCGATGCGCCGGAGGTGAACCTCGCCGCCGTCCTGTTCATTTGCCTGGCGACCCTTGCCGTGCTTGCCCTCGTCTGGCTCGGCCTTTTCTTGGCTACTGGCCGCGAAGCAGCGGCGCGCGGCTTCGATTGGCCGCCGATCGTACCCGGCTTCTTCATCGCCCTGAGCGCGCTGGGTCTGTCCGTCGATCCGGCTTTTGCCAGCGCCGGCGATGCCTTGCACGGCGCGGTATTGTTGGTCGCGCTCGTCGCGGTGGCGCTCTATCGGCCGCGCGCGCTTCCGCTGGTCTTTGCCGCCGGCATTGCGACCGTGCTGATCTATCTCGGCATTATCCCGCCGGCCACGATCGGCGCCAATGCGCTCGATGTCGGGCTGGACGCTCAGCCCTTGGCGTCGTCCGATGCGCTCACTTTCCGCATCGGCATCGCTCTTGGCCTGGTCTTCATCGCCGCCGGCTTCTGGGCCGCGCGCCGCTTCGCCGCCACCGCCCCGCGGCGCGCAGCCTGCTGGGCGGCTTGGGGCGTCATCGCCCCGCTTGTGGTGCTCACCGCGCTATGGCTCACCTTCGGCGATATCGACCGCGACTTCGGCTACGCGCTGCCGGCACTGTTGCTGGCGCTCGCTCTTGCGGCTGGCGGCGAATGGATCGCGCGCTCCGAGGAGCCGCCGCTCGGCGGCGGCCCGGCCGTGTCGTTCGCGCTGGGTGGGGCCGGCGTCGCCGGCCTGCTGATGCTGCATATGGCCTTCGGCTCCGGCTGGACGACCGTCGTGCTTGGAGCCGCTGCGATCGTCCCGGCGTTGGCCACGCGCTGGCGGTCTTATCCTGTGCTCGGCTGGATCGCGGTGGGTGCGGCGGTCGCCGTGCTCGGCCGCGTCGCCTTCGATCCGACCATCGTCGGCGCGGCGTCTCTGTCGAGGACGCCGGTCTTCAACTGGCTGCTGCTTGGCTATGGCGTGCCGGCGCTCGCCTTCGGCTTCGCCGCCTGGCAGCTCGCCCGCACCACCGGCGGCAGGCCGCGCCTTGCCATGGAGGCGGCCTCGGCGCTGTTCGCGCTGCTCACCGTTGCCATGCTGGTCCGCCACGCCATGCATGGCGGCGTCATCGACACCGGCACGGTGACGCTTGCCGAACAGGCGATCTACACGCTGGTCGCGCTCGGCGGCGGCGCGATCCTCGTCGCCATCGACATACGCTCGCCAAGCCCGGTGCTGCGCTATGGCTCGATGGCCGCCGGCGTGGTTTCGGCGGCCATGATCGCCGTCCAGCATTTCGTCGTGCTGAACCCGCTGCTGACAGATGAGTCGACCGGCACGATCCCGGTCTTCAACCTTCTCTTCCTTGCCTATCTGTTGCCGGCAGTCGCAGCCGGCGCGCTCGCGCTCTATGTCCGCGACAAGCGCCCGCGATGGTATGCGGCGATGCTGGCGCTGATCGCTGCCTTGCTTGCCTTTGCCTACGCCACGCTGTCGGTGCGGCGCCTGTTCAAAGGCGAGTTCATCGCCTTGTGGAGCGGGCTCGGCCAGTTCGAGACCTACACGTACTCGGCGCTCTGGCTGGTCATCGGCGTGGCGCTGCTCACCGCCGGCGTCTGGCTGAAATCGCAGGTGCTGCGCATCGCCTCCGCGGTGCTGATCGCGATCGCGGTCGTGAAGGTCTTCCTCTTCGACATGTCGGAGCTGGAAGGCGTGTTGCGCGCGCTCTCCTTCATCGGCCTCGGCGCCGTGCTGATCGGCATCGGCTTGTTCTATCAGCGGCTGCTGACGCGGGCGGCGAGAGCAGTGAAGGAGGCTTCTTGAAGGAATATCCAATCTGGGATATCTGGAATATTCATAAAGGGATATTTCAATGCCGCTCTACATACGTGATGATGAAGTGGACGCGCTGGCCGCCAAATTGCAGCGCGAGACGAACGCGCCCAGCAAGACCGAAGCGGTGCGGACAGCTCTTATGCACGAACTGGAACGCAATCGTGCTAAGGTGCCGCTGCGCGATCGGATCGTCAGGCTTCAAGCGGAGGCGAAGAAGATCGGTCTGCCCAATCCCGACTTCGATATGAAGAAATTCACTGACGAGATGTGGGAAGACTGATGTTTGTCGACGCTTCGGTGATCGTCGCAATTCTCAACCAGGAACCGGGCTGGGAGGAATTGTCCAAACAACTCTCCCGATCTGTCGACTTCCACATCTCTGCCATGGTCCGTTTTGAGGCGACGCAGGCTCTGGCGCGAGCCGGCGCACGTTCCCGCAAGCCGACCGCCGAAGCGCTCCTCAAAGCTCGCGATCTGGTAGATCAACTCATTGTGGAAATTGGCGGGGAAAATGTCCCGATCGGCGACGAGATCGGTTCGCGCGCTATCGACGCCAGCGCTCATTATGGCAAGGCCGTTGGTCATCAAGCCGACCTGAACTTGGGTGACTGTTTTGCCTATGCTTGCGCGAAAGCTCTCGGCACTCCGCTGCTCTACAAAGGCAATGATTTCCTGCTCACCGATTTGAGATAGTTAGGCTTTCCCGCCGATTGCCAGGAATAAACCGGCCTGCGCCATCGTTTTGTATGTGCTTGGGTACGCAGCGGTTCGGCCGCTTCGCGCTGACTGCTTGCACCGCGCCCGGAAGGCGCGTTCTATCGGGATGGAAAGCGACCTCGAAACAAGCGGTCATGGACGACAAGAAGGCAGCGATCCTAAGCGAAATACCGCGGCTGCGGCGCTATGCGCGCTCGCTGCTGCGCGAGCGCGATTCCGCCGACGATCTCGTCCAGGATTGCCTGGAGCGGGCGCTTGTGCGGCTCGACAACTGGCAGACTGGAGAGAGCCCCCGGAGGTGGCTGTTTACGATCATGCATCACTTGTTCATCGACCAGATGCGCAAGGTCAACCGGCGCGGTGAGGCGGCGATGCTGCCTCTCGAAGCCGGTGAGGCCCAAGCCGCGCCCGCCGATCAGGTCGAGACCATCGCCTCGCGCGAGATCATGGATGCCTTGCAGGCGATCAGCCCCGATCGCCGCGCGGCATTGGTGATGGTCGCCATCGAGGGCTTTTCCTATGCCGAGGCCGCCAACATCCTTGGCGTGCCGGCCGGTACGCTGATGTCGCGCATCGCGCGCGGCCGCGAGGAATTGCGAGGATTGCTCGACGACACATCGCGCCGTCGCTCGATAAGGATCGTCGAGAAATGACCCGCCGCGATTTTTCCGAACGCGATATCCATATGGCCCTCGATGGCGAACTGCCGGGCGAGGAGCGCATGGCTTACGACGCCTGGCTCGAGGCCAATCCCGAGATGAAGGCGAAGTCCGCGCGCTACATTGCCGACCGCGCCGCCATGCGCGCCGCCTTCGCAGGCGTGATGGACGAGCCGGTGCCGGCGAGGCTGCGGCAGGTCGTGCTTGGCGAGGCACCTGCAAAAGCGTCGGCCTGGCGCTCGCGCTGGTGGCTGTCGGCTGCCGCGGCCGTGATGCTCGCGCTCGGCGGGCTCGGCGGCTATGTCGCGGGCATCGACGGCATCGCCCGCGGCGACGGCGACGACCAGCTCGCCGAGCAGGCGATCGCCGCCCATGTCATCTACGCCGCCGAGAAGCGCCATGCCGTCGAGGTTCCCGCAAGCGACAAGGATCATCTCCAGACCTGGCTGTCGAACCGTGTCGGACTGAAGCTGGTCGCGCCCGATCTGGCGGCCGAGGGCTTCGATCTCGTCGGCGGCCGGCTGCTGCCGGCCGGTGGGCAGGGCAAGGCGGCGATGCTGCTTTATGAAGACGCCAAGGGCGAGCGCATCTCGCTCTACGTCACCGCCGAATCGTCGGAGACGTCCAAAGGCACCTACACGGCCGCGGCGGGCGGACCCGAGGCTGTCTACTGGCTCGACAAAGGCTATGCCTGCGCGGTCGTCGGCTCGTTGCCGCCGGAGCGCCTGTCGGACGTCGCAAAGAGCGCTTACGGTCAGCTCGTCGCCGGCATATCGAGCTGAACCGGCTGCATTTTTCGGTAACCGGCAGTCCTTTGAACGGCAATTCTGTTCAAGTGCTCGGCCCTTTTCTGCCATGGCGGAAACTGTCACAATTCGGCCCTAATCAAGGAGCGATAGCGCTTGATGAATACTGGCGCTTCGGCCAGTATTCGCGACGCATCCACCGGGGCCGTTTCTTAACCCAATCGAGGTTCTCCCAAGCCCGCATGCCTGCCGAGATCCGCAAGGCCCGCGCGTCAGACGTCGATGACCTCGCCGCCATCGAGAAGGCTGTTTTTCCGGGCGACAGGCTCTCGCGCCGCTCCTTCCGCCAGTTCATCGAGCGGGAAACCGCCGAGATGCTGGTGGCCGAGAACGAGGGCCGCGTCGCCGGCTATGCAGTGGTGCTGTTTCGCAAGGGCAGCGGCGTCGCGCGGCTTTATTCCATCGCCGTCGGACCTTTCTTCGGCCGTCTCGGCATTGGCCGGCTTCTGCTGGCGGCTGCCGAGGAGGCGGCCTTCGAGCACGACCGGCTGCTGCTGCGCCTCGAAGTGCGCGAGGACAATCAGCGCGCCATCCGCATCTACGAACAGGCCGGCTATCGGAAATTGGGCCGCGAGCCCGACTATTACGAGGACGGCGCGACCGCGCTGCGCTATGAAAAGACGCTGCGCGGCGACACGCCGACCGCGACCAAGGTGCCGTTCTACCAGCAGACCTGCGAGTTCACCTGCGGCCCTTGCTGCCTGATGATGGCGATGGCCAATTTCGACGGTGGCTTCGTGCCCGATCCGGTCATGGAAATCCGCCTGTGGCGAGAGGCGACCACGGTCTTCATGATGTCGGGTCCCGGCGGCTGCGAGCCCTTCGGTCTGGCGGTCGCCGGATATGAGAGCGGGCTCGCCGCCGAAATATTCGTCTCCTTCTATGGCGCGCTGTTCCTGCAGTCGGTGCGAAGCGAGGACAAGCGCCGGGTGATGGAGCTCGCCCAGGTCGATTTCCGCCGTCGCGCCGAGCTTTACGGCATCCCCGTCAATTACCGTCCGTTCGGCATCGGCGACATCCGTAACGCCCTAGCCGAGGGGAAGCTGGTTATCGTGCTGGTCAGCGGCTTCCTGATGTTCGGCAAGAAGGTGCCGCATTGGGTGCTGGCCATCGGCGACGATGGCGACCATATCCTGATCCACGACCCTTGGGTTGAGGATGAAAGGCAGGAGACGATCCTTGATGCCGCTAACATTCCGGTACCCTACGACATCTTCATGAACATGGCGCAGTTCGGCCGCGACGGCTTGCGCGCGGCCATCACTCTGGGAAAACGCTGAGACAATGACCTGGGTTATCCTGACAGGCAGGCAGAACGACATCGATCAGGTGGCCACACCCCACAAGATCATCACCAACCGCGACTATCTCGCGCATCCGGCGTTGTTCCGCGGCCAGCGGCCGAAGGTGATCAACCTGTCGAACAATTACGGCTACCAGAGCCGCGGTTACTACGCCTCGCTGCTGGCCGGCTCGCGCGGCCACAGGGTCATCCCGACGGTCGAGACCATGATCGACCTTTCGGAGCGCAAGCTCTACGAGCACGCGCTGCCGGAGCTCGAGCTTGCCTTGAACAAATGCCGCAAGGACCTTGGGGGGACGTTTCCGGCCAAGGTGGCGATCTTCTTCGGTATCGGTCCGTCGAAGGTGTGGGATCGTTTTGCCAAGCTGTTGTTCGACTGGTTCCGCGCGCCGGCGCTCGAAGTCCACATCAAGGACAGCGCCGAATGGGCCTCGATCCGCAAGATCGGCTTCCTGCCGCTCGCCCGCATGACCGAGGACGAGGAACAGGTCTTCCTGCAATGCCTGGACACCTACACCAACCGCGAATGGCGCGACACCAAGGGCCGCACGCCGGCGCGCTATACCTTCGCGACGCTGGTCGATCCGCATGAGGAACTGCCGCCTTCGGAAATCTCCTCGCTGCGTTACTGGGCCAGGATCGCCGAGAAGATGGGCGTCGAGGTCGAGCCGATCACCAGGAAGGACCTCGCCAAGCTTGCCAATTACGACGCGCTGTTCATCCGCGAGACCACGTCGATCTCCAATCACACCTACCGCTTCGCGCGCCGCGCCCAGCAGGAAGGCATGCCGGTGATCGACGATCCGTTGTCGATGATCCGCTGCACCAACAAGGTCTATCTCAACGAGCTGATGACCTACAACAAGGTGCCGGTGCCGCCGACGGTGATGATCGCCGGCACATCCGACTTCGAGGTGGCGGCGCAAACGCTGGGCTTTCCGCTGGTGCTGAAGATCCCGGATTCGTCCTTCTCGCGCGGCGTCAAGAAATGCGAGAACATGGCGGAGCTGACCAAGCTCGCGACCGAGTGGCTGGAAGATTCCGACCTGCTGATCGCACAGAAATTCATCCCGACCGAATATGACTGGCGGGTCGGCGTGCTCGGTGGCCAGCCGCTGTTTGCCGTGCACTATCTCATGGCGAAGAAGCACTGGCAGATCGTCAACCACAAGGCCAGCGGCAAGCCCGACCAGGGCGGCATCAAAACATTCACGCTGAAGCAGACGCCGCCGCATGTCGTCGAAACCGCTGTGCGGGCGGCAAAATGCATCGGCGACGGGCTCTACGGCGTCGACCTCAAGGAGACCAAGGACGGCGTCTTCGTCATCGAGGTCAACGACAATCCCAATCTCGACCATGGCTGGGAGGATTCGGGCGAGAAGGACGAGCTCTGGGTGCGGCTGACGCAGTGGTTCCTGGAACGCCTGGAGAGGCCAGAAAAGTAGCACTGGGAGAAAAAGGAACTGGGGAATTGAGGAACTGGAGAACTGAGGAATTGAAGAACTGAAGAATGGAGTGTCTGGCGGAACCTTCCGTCCTTGCGGCATCAGCTCCTCATTTCCTAATCTCTTCAGTTCTTCAGTTCTTCAATTCTCCAGTTCCTCAATTCCCAATCATTCAAACCGAGGGAAAGAATGCTGTTCTTCGTGATCGAGGATTTTCACGGTGCGGACCGCAAGGAAATCTATCGCCGCTTCCGCGACAAGGGCCGCCTGAAGCCCGACGAGCTCGTCGTCCACCACTCCTGGATCGCGGCCGACATGAGCCGCTGCTTCCTGTTGGTGGAGGCCGATGACGTCACGATCCTGCAGCGCTGGGCCATCGAATGGAACGACCTGGTCGAGTTCGAGATCGTGCCGGTCGCCACCAGCAAGGACATGGCCGCGGCCCTGGCGGCGCATCTTTGAAAGGCGTCAGGGCGACTAGCGTCCGGCCCCCTGGTCAAATGACCGCTATCGCGTCGACCTCTATGAGGTAGCCAGGGGACATTATCGCCACGCCGACAATCACATTCGCTGGCTTGTGATCTCCAAACAGCGAAATCTGCGCGGCTTCGATGATCGGAACGTGCTCATCGCGGTTGTAGTCGACGACGTAGACCGTGATTTTGGAGACTTGGTCGGGCCTTGCGCCCGCCGCATTGAGCGCTCGGCCGAGATTGCCGAACGCCAGGCGCGCTTGCGCCGCAAAATCACCATGCCCGACAAGCTGGCCGTGTATGTCTTCGGGCTGCTGACCCGAGATGAAAACCAGCTTGGATCCCGTCGCGATGACAACCTGCGTGTACATCTCTGGAACCGGCAGATCAGCTGGATTAATGAGTTCGAGCGGCATCAAAAATCTCCTACTACTTCGTTCGACGGAAAAGCGGGGCAGGGGGCGAAGGAAACAGGTGCCCCATCGCCGTAATTCCCTGAATTAGCCCGTGAATGACTGGGCGCCCAGCGCCGGCGATTTGACGGCGCGCACGCATTCCCCGACCAGCCACTCCCGGAACGCGCCTACGACATCGCGCCTCGCGCTGCGTTCGGGGATCGTCAGGCAATAGGGCTGGCGCAGTTCCAGGGTTGGCGCGGCGGCTCGCACCAGCTTGCCATCCTCCAGCGCCTGGGCGCAATAGATGCCTTGCGCCAGCGCCACGCCAAGCCCTGAAATGGCAAGGTCGAGCGCCGCTCGCGACGAGTTGGCCGACAGGCCGCGCTGCGCGGTCCGGCCGGGCTCGATGCGTGCCGCTTCGAACCAGTTGCGCCAGGACGGAAAGGACGCGCCGGTCGGTCCCCAGTCGGTGTGAATGAGCGGCAGGCCGGCAAGGCTGTCGGATCCGTTCGCGCTGGCCAGCGCCGGCGCGCAGACGGGATAGACGGCGTCCCTGACGATCTCCTCGGTCGGATGCTCCCGATAGTGTGGACCGTAGGAGAGGCGAATATCGATCAATTCATGATCGAATGGCACCGGATCGTCGTCACCTCTCAGCGATATGTCCGCGGCGCCATGGGACGCGATAAAGCGGACGATGCGTTCCGAAAGCCAGCCCATCGCCATCGAAGGCGGTACGGAAACGATGAGCCTCGGCCGGAATGCATCGCCGCTGACATCGCGCGCGACGCTGCCGATTTCCCGGAAGGCCATGGTAAGCCTTGGCAGCATCTCCACCCCGGCCTCGGTCAGCACGGCGCGCCTGTTGACCCTATGGAACAGTTTGCGCCCCATCTGCTCCTCGACGGTTCGGATGAGCTGGCTGACGGCCGCGGCCGAAATCGACAGTTCCTCCGCCGCGGCCGCAAAGCTGCCTGTGCGCGCCGCCGCTTCGAAGGCTTGAAGTCCGCGCAAGGAGGGAAGGGCGACCATGGCAATTAGAAAGATAAGGTGATCTTATCTATTTCGCAGAAATCCTCGGTTTTCGAAAGGTTTATTTCTGCCTATCGTGGTCCCATGAACGCAATCGACCACGACGCGACCGTCGACCATCGCTCGGTTATCGCCTCGCTGACGAATGAGGAACGCAGCCGGCTGACCGGAAAATCGGATGGACCGGGTCTTGTCCAGTTCGCGCTCCATCTCGGCGCGATCATCGTCCTTGGCGCGCTGATCGGAGCACGAGTGCCGTTCTGGCCGGTCCTGATGCTGCCGCAGGGTATCCTGATTGTCTTCCTGTTCACGTTGCTGCACGAGACCGTGCACAGGACAGCGTTCGAAACGCAGTGGTTGAACGATACCGTCGCGCGCTTCTGCAGCCTGGCGATCGCGCTGCCGGCCGACTCGTTCCGCTACTTCCATTTCGCCCATCACCGTTTCACCCAGGACCCCGAAAACGATCCGGAGCTCGCCTTTCCGAAGCCCGAGACGATGCGGCAGTATATCGTCCACGTCTCCGGTCTGCCGGTGTGGTGGGGGCATTTCAAGACGCTCTACACCAATGCAATGGGGCGCTGCCGCGACATTTACGTGCCGCCGAAGGGCTTGCCGAAGGTGAAGGCTGAGGCGCGGGCGATGATCGCGTCTTATGTCGTCCTGCTGGCGCTTGCGGTCTGGTTCAAGGCGTCGGTGCTGCTCTATGTCTGGATCGTGCCGGCGCTGCTCGGCCAGCCCTTCCTCAGGCTTTATCTGCTGGCCGAGCACGGCCGCTGTCCCTTCGTCGCCAACATGCTGGAAAACACCCGCACGACGCTGACCACCTGGTTCGTGCGCAAGCTCGCCTGGAACATGCCTTACCATGCGGAGCACCACGCCTATCCCGGCGTGCCGTTCCATCAGCTGCCTGAATTCCATCGGCTGATCGAGCGGCATCTCAAAGTGGTCGAGCCCGGCTATGTGAGCTTCCACGAGAAATATATCGGGGCGCTACGCTGACGGACGGCGTCACTCAGCCCGACTGGCGCTGCAGCGCCTGCGAACGCAGCAGCCGGCCGATGTCGGACGCCTTGCTCGGCACGCCGATCAGATAGCCTTGCGCCTCGCCGCAGCCGGCTTTGCGCAGCATGTCGAGCTGCGCCTCGGTCTCGACGCCCTCCGCGGTGACGGTGATGCCGAGCTCGGCGCCAAGGCCGACCACCGTGCGCACGATCGCCGCCGTGTCGCGCTTGTCGAGGTCGTGAATGAAGGAGCGGTCGATCTTGATCTTGTCGACGGGGAAGCGTCGGAGATAGCCGAGCGAGGAATAGCCGGTGCCGAAATCGTCGAGCGCGATGCGCACGCCGAGGCCGCGCAACTGGCTCAGCGTCCTTAGCACCGCCTCGCTCTCGTCCATCATCACCGTTTCGGTGATTTCGAGCTCAAGGCGGTCGGCCGGCAGGCCGGAAAAGGCGAGCGCCGAGATCACGCTGCGGGCGAAGCCGCCGCTTTTGATCTGCGCGGCCGAGACATTGACGGCCATGCGCATGTCCCGGGGCCAATTGGCGGCGACGTTGCATGCTTTGCGCAGCGCCCAGTCGCCCAGTTGCACAATCAATCCTGTCTCCTCGGCGGCGGCAACGAAGTTTTCCGGCGATACCAGGCCGCGCGAGGGCGAGCGCCAGCGCATCAGGGCTTCCGCGCCGACGATTTTGCCGGAGGCGATGTCCAGGATCGGCTGGAAATCCAGCTCGAATTCGCGCTTGGAGAGTGCTGCTTCGAGATCGGCCTCAAGCGCCCGGCGCTCCCGCATCAGCGCATCCATGCCTGGCTCGAAGAAGCGATAGACGTTGCGCCCTTCGCTCTTGCCCCGGTAAAGCGCCATGTCGGCGTTGGCGAGCAGCGTGTCGGCATCGTGTCCGTCGGCGGGGTAAAGTGCGATGCCGAGGCTCACGCCCACATGCATTTCGCGCCCCTTGCCGCGATAGGGCTTGCCGACGATCTCGACGACGCGCTTGGCGAGCTTTTCGGCGTCGGCGGCGCTCTTGATGCCAGACTGGATGATGGCGAACTCATCGCCGCCGAAGCGCGCCACCACGTCCTTGCTGCCGCGCACGGCATGTTGCAGCCGCTTGGCGACGCATTTCAGCAGCCAGTCTCCGGCCGGGTGGCCGAACGTGTCGTTGATGGCCTTGAATCGGTCGAGATCGAGCGAGAGGATCGCCAGCGGCTTGGCCTTGGCCTCGCCGAGCGCCTGATCCAGCTTTTCGCGAAACATCGATCGGTTGGGCAGATTAGTCAGCGTGTCGTGATGCGCAAGATGCGTCATGCGCTCTTCGACGCGGCGCCGTTCGGTGACGTCCTCGAAAGTAGCCACCCAGCCGCCGCCGGCGAGCGGCCGGCGGGAGACAAACAGCGTGCGGCCGTCGACGAGTTCGCGATAGCTCGATCGCGACTGGCCAGCGTCCAGGGCCGCCTTCGTCTTTGCCACCTCGTTGTCGACTTCAACGGGTACGAAGATGCCGAGAGCAACGAGTTTCTTCAGCATCTGACTGTGCGTCATACCGAGCGCGAAATCCGCGGCTTTCGCGTTGCAAAGATCCAGGAAGCGCTGGTTGCGAACGATCAGGCGGCCCTCGGCGTTGTACATCAGCAGGCCTTGCGACATGTTGGCCAAAGCAGCGTCGAAGCGGCGGTATTGCTCTTTCAACTCGGCTTCAGCGCGCCGCTGCTCCGTCACATCCTCGTAGATCGACACCCAGCCGCCAACGGCGATCGGCCGGTGCGAAATGACGATGATGCGTCCGTCCGACAGAATTTCCTCATAGGTCGAAGGCTTGGCGCCGTCGATGTAAGGCTTGCGGATGGCATAAAGCTCGTCGGCGCTCTGCGCGGCGATGCCGATGTCGACACTGTGCTGCAGGATGTTGAAGAACCGAATGCCCGGCTTCACCACTTTGGCGTCCAGGCGGAAGATGTCGATGTAGTTGCGGTTGCAGATGATCATCCGCTCATCGGCGTCGAACATGCACAGCCCATGCGACATGTTCTCGACAGCCGCCGCGAAGCGCTCGTTCTGGGCACGAAGTTCTTCCGCTATTCGTCGAACCGGGCCAATAGCGGCCGCTCTTCGCTTGCTGGCGACCGAACCAGTCTTGACATGAGCGCCAGGCATGAGCACGCCTTCGGACCGTGACCGAACGCAATACTGTCCGGGTTGCCGGTTAATTTAGCGTTCTTATGGGACTGAATTTACCGCAAGCGAAGACTGGCGCCTGGCTTCCAGCATCTTGAAACGCTTCAGAAAAGCCGTTTGCGCCCAGGTCACGGATTTTGGCGTGAAGTCGAAACGGTCGGCGGAGAAGCCGCGCGGCCGGCCGAAATACTCGGTCGCCTCCGCCGTCGAGAAGCCGGCCAGCAGCGTGGCCTCGTAATAGGCGGCGATCTGGTCGGCGCGCTTGATGTCCTTGCGCAAGGCCGCATTAAGCTCCGCCGGCAGCGAGAAACGCAGGTGGATGGCGCGCTGCAGGCGCACCTCACAGTCCTTGTAGGAGCCGCCCATCACCGATTTGAACGGCGAGATCATGTCGCCGATGACATATTCCGGCGCGTCGTGCAGCAGCGCCGCAAGCCGAGCCTCGGCGGTGGCCTCGGGCACCAGCTCGCCGTAAAGCGCTTCGACCAGCAGCGAGTGCTGGGCGACGGAAAAGGCATGGTCGCCGCTGGTCTGGCCGTTCCAGCGGGCGACGCGGGCAAGCCCATGCGCGATGTCGGCGATCTCGATGTCGAGCGGCGAGGGGTCGAGCAGGTCGAGCCGCCGGCCGGACAGCATGCGTTGCCAGGCGCGCGGCGGCGCGCCGGCCCGGTCGGCCGCCATCAGGCCTCCTCCGCGCTTACCGCATCCTGCGGGAAGGTGAATTTCGCCCAGGCGGGGATGGCAAGTGTCACAGGAACATCGCCGGCCATAATGGTTTCACCTGCATCGACCGCGGCCTTGACGCGATCTATGCGGGCAATCGCAAGACCGGTCCGGCCACCGACAGAGCCGAGCGTGCCTACGGGCCGCCCGGCGGCGGTGAGCTCGGTTCCCGAAACGGGCAGGAGGGCGTCGGCCGAAGCGATCAGCACACGGCGTCTGGCCGTTCCGCGGTGCTGCATGCGCGAGACCACTTCCTGGCCGATATAGCAGCCCTTCTTGAAGCCGACGCCGCCGGTCTCGTCGAGCAGAACGTCATGCGGGAAAGCGTCACCGAGTTGGTAGTCGGAACCGCTTTCTGCAATGCCGTAGCCAATGCGCATGTTCAGCCAGCCATTCGGGTTGCCGCCGTCCCGTGCTTCGCCGCCATAACTGCGCCTAACCGTGATATCTTGGAACCGCGTGTCGGCAAGCGCGCTTGAATCGGAAAGTGAGGCGGTTGAATCACCGTTCCATTCGACGGTGACAAGCACCTGGTCCTGCTTGACAAACTCAGCCTTTGCTCTGAGCCGGTAAAGCATCAGCCGGCGCACGAAATCGTCGGCGATGTCGGTCCGGCATTCCAGTTGGAAGCCGTTGTCGCCGGCGCGCGAGATCAGGAAATCGAACAGGATCTTGCCCTGCGGCGAAAGCAGCGCGCCGGGCTTTGCCTCGCCGGGCTTCAGCGTATCGAGATCGGTGGTGAGGATGTTCTGCAGGAAATGCTCGGCATCCGGGCCTGACACGGAAATGAGCGCACGATCTTTGAGGCGGGCAAAGGGCATGGGTGTGAAATCGGCCTGATCTTGCAAAACGTTCGCTCATTACGTAAGCCGGCCACACTCCCCCCGCAAGAGATTGGACCTGCCCATGGCGACCACCTTCGACCTCATCCTGACAGGCGGCACGGTGGTCAACCATGACGGCGAGGGCCGGCGCGATATCGGCGTGAAGGATGGCCGCATCGCGCGGATCGGCGATCTCGGCCAGGCTTCGGCCGGCGAAACCATCGACTGCACGGGCCTGCACATCCTGCCGGGCGTCGTCGACAGCCAGGTGCATTTCCGCGAACCGGGTCTGGAGCACAAGGAAGACCTGGAGACCGGCTCCCGCGCCGCGGTGCTGGGCGGCGTCACCGCCGTCTTCGAAATGCCCAACACCAATCCGCTTACGACCAGCGAGGCAGCGCTGGCCGACAAGGTGCGGCGTGCCACGAACCGCATGCATTGCGACTTCGCCTTCTGGGTCGGCGGCACGCGCGACAATGCCCGTGATGTCGGCGAATTGGAGCGGCTGCCGGGCGCCGCCGGCATAAAAGTGTTCATGGGCTCGTCCACCGGCGATCTTCTGGTCGAGGACGACGAGGGCGTCGCTTCGATCCTGCGCAACACCCGCCGCCGCGCAGCCTTCCATTCGGAGGACGAGTTCCGCCTGCGCGAACGGCTCGGCGAACGCATCGAGGGTGATCCGTCCTCGCATCCGGTCTGGCGCGACGAGGTCGCGGCGCTGCGCTGCACGGAGCGGCTGGTGCGCATCGCCAGGCAGGCACGCGCGCGCATTCATGTGCTGCACATCTCGACGGCCGAGGAGATCGACTTCCTCGAAAAGCACAAGGACGTCGCGACCTGTGAGGCCACTCCCCACCATCTGACGCTGAGCGCCGACGACTATGCCAGGCTTGGCACGCTGATCCAGATGAACCCGCCGGTGCGCGCCGCCCGCCACCGCGACGGCGTCTGGCACGGCATTTCCCAAGGCATCGTCGACGTGCTGGGGTCGGACCACGCGCCGCATACGCTGGCCGAGAAGGCAAAGCCCTATCCGGCCTCGCCGTCGGGCATGACAGGGGTGCAGACCCTGGTGCCGATCATGCTGGACCATGTGAATGCCGGCCGGCTCACCTTGCAGCGCTTCGTCGACCTCTCCAGCCACGGTCCGCAGCGCATTTTCGGCATGGCCAGGAAAGGCCGCATCGCGGCCGGCTACGATGCCGATTTCACGGTCGTCGATATGAAGCGGCGCGAGACCATCACCAACGCGCAGGCCGGCTCCAAGGCTGGCTGGACGCCCTATGACGGCAAGGAGGTCACCGGCTGGCCGGTCGGCACCATCCTGCGCGGCACGCGCGTCATGTGGGATGGTGAGATCGTCACGTTCGGCCAGGGCAAGGCCGTGGAGTTTTCCGAAGCGCTGCCGGTCTAGTCTCCGCCAGCATTGGATTTGTTAAGCGCTCTGCACTATCTTGAGCGCACTATGACCGCGAATATTGCGCCGATCATTCCTGCAGACTTTCCCGAGCTCCAGGCCCTCGCCTGGAACCGCGATGTCGCGCGCCCCATCCCCGCGAAAGAGGCCTTCGCCCTTTACGAGCGCAATTGGCGTTTTGTCGATCAAAAGCGCCTTACGGCACGTGAGAAGCTGCTTATCATGAGGTTGGCTGACGAATTTGGCCGCGGCATCCTTCTGACCACATCGTGATAATCCATCTTTCTATCCTGGACGCGCGCAACCGCTGCGCCGGAAGGGATTACGGCGGGCAGAGATAGTGAAGGCATTCGGAAAGCCGGAACACAGGATAATTGCCGAAGCCC
The DNA here is from genome assembly GCA_000824805.1 of Mesorhizobium sp. SOD10. Classification (GTDB taxonomy): domain Bacteria; phylum Pseudomonadota; class Alphaproteobacteria; order Rhizobiales; family Rhizobiaceae; genus Mesorhizobium. The sequence continues at coordinate 745,188 of CCNA01000034.1, read as the reverse complement.
TCGGACTGATGGATCGTGACTTTCTGACGGCCACCCAATGCTGGTTTGGCGGGGGCACGGCCATTGTCATGAAACTCGGCGAGTATCGTCGTTCACTGGATCTGGATTTTCTTTGCGCCGATGCTGGCGGCTACCGCGAGCTGCGGACACGAGCCTCGGAACTTGGCGTTCGGGCCTTTTTCCCCGAACCCGTCGAAGCCATCCGGGATTTCCAGATCGATCAATATGGCCTGAGGACCGTTGTACGCCTCAAAGGCCAACCGATCCGGTTTGAAGTCGTCCGGGAAGGCCGAATCGACTTGCGCGGTCACTTCGACGAGGATTTAAGGATACCGGCTCTCGTGCCTGCAGACATGTTTGCCGAGAAGCTGCTGGCGAATGCCGACCGGTGCCAGGATCGTGCAACCGCATACCGAGATGCCTTCGATCTGGGTATGCTTGTCACGGCCTATGGGCAAATCCCGACTGAGGCTCTCGACAAGGCGCAAACCGCTTATGGCCCCGACATCGAACGCAAAGTCGTTTGGGTGGTTGGCAAGCTCCGGGACAAAGGCGAACTACGCGACGCAGCCGACATTCTCCAAATGGATGTCACGGTGGGAACCGACGCTATTTCGGCCTTGCGGAAGGAAGCGGTTCGCCTATGGCCGGAGGCCGCCAAAAGATGAAGTTCTTGGCTCAATCCCCCGCGACGAAAAACAGCCACTGTCCCGTCGGCGTGATGCCGACGCGGTAGAAGATGTAGGCGCCGAACTGCTTCATGTCGTCATAGTCACTGGCCGTGACCAGCTTGAACAATTCGACGCGCTGCCTGGAGTCGAGCTTGTCGAGCGGCAGCGCGAAGAAATATGGCCAGACATAGAGTTCCTGCGGGGTGCCGGTGTCGACATGCACATAACCGGCCGAAAGCACCTCTTCCAGGATGGCGAGGATCTCCTGGCCGTCGCCGTCGCCCGAGAGGCCCTTGAGGAAGGTGACCGGGTCGCCGTCAATGTCGCCCAGCGACAATTGCGTCATGGCATCGCCTTTGCCGATCAGCGGCCTCAGCTTCTCGATGTCGCCGCTTTTGCAGGCCTCGATGATCAGCCCATGCATGCGCTTTACTGGTTCGGGAAGCGTGTTGAGGTCGTAGACAACCGCGGGCGGCGGCGCGTCGGGATCGGCGCGCGGGCTGGTGATGCCGCCATTGGCGGGCGGCGTTTCCGGATCCGACTTGTCGGTGTCGTCGGCCGGTTGGCCGCTGTCCGTAGGTTTGGTGCCGGGCGCCTCCGGCACCGGCACTGTGGCGCCGGGCGCGCCGCTGTCCTCATTGGCGGGCGGGGTGACCGGGGAGGGCAGGTCCTCGCGCTGGATCTCGCTCAGCGCGTAGGAAGGCGTGCTGGCGAGGCACAGCGGCAGCGCAAGGCAGGAAGCGGCGATCAGGATGTTGAGGGCCTGCCCGTGCGGCCGGCCTGACATCGAAAGTCTCACCGCTTGCCTCTCCATTGTTACCTGGCCTGATCCGAGCGGCGCTCTGAGTAATCAAGAGCATGGGCATGATGCCCAACCGGCGCGCCGCCGTCAAAAGTCGCTCTCAAAAAATCGCTATCGAAAAGGGGGAACTAGTGCTTCAGCCGTCCAGGCTCGAAGGCGCCGGCGATCACTTTCTCGCGCATACGGTCGAGCAAGGCGAGCGCCGAGGTCTCGCCATTGGCGCGCAGCATCTCGCCGAAAGCCGTCTCCAGTGCTGCTTCGGCGATGATTTCCGGTTCGATGCCGGCCGACAGGCCTTCCGCCCAGGCTTCGCTGTGGCTCTCCACGGCAGTCAGGCGCTTTTCTTCCCTGACCAACGCGTCGATGTCGCTGACACCATGTTCCATTGCGATGTCCACCTTCTGCAAGCGGCGATCCGACCGATGGATCCGGCTTGGTCTGCCAGTTCGTCGGCAGTCTTACTTAAGTCTTTGTAAACACGACATTTTTAGGGTCGAAATCTACATTGTCGGCGAGACTGCTCTCAATCGACGCCGAGCTTAGCCGATTACACCAGCTTGCGGCATCAAAACCTTCAGTTTGAGTTAATTCCGCAATTGCGCACTAACGTTTCATTAACGCTGTTGCGCAGGTGCAACACATGATTGCCCCAGAGCGGGACAGGAGGCGATAAAGGACGTCACATTGACGCCGATTGCCGGAAAAGGCCGCGTAAATTGTTGCCGCCGGACGAGGCGGACTCAATTGCCGTAGCGGGAGGCGATGTCGCGCGACAGCGTCTCGCCTTCCTTCATGTAGCGGGCGATGGCCTCGGTCGCCGAAGGGGTGCATTGCGTGTAGGTGCCGCTGAAGGAGCGGTAGCCGCGGTTGAACGAGGCGATGAAGCGGGCGCGCCGGTCGGGATCGGGATTTTCCGACTCCAGCAGCTTTTCCATCTCGACCCGCCACTGGTCGCCTTTTTCGCCACAGAGATTGCGCAGGAAATGCAGCGAGCCGAGCACTTCGGCCAGCCGCATCAGCCCAGGCTCAAAAGGCGCCTCGGCGGTGCGCGCCGGGAGGGCAGATGCAGCGACGCTGACGGCGAGGCACGCGGCGAGATAAGCGGAAGCGCGGGTCATCAAAGCCTTGCAATGAAAGGGCAGGGCTTTGTGGCGAAACATTTTGTCGCCGGCAAGGCCATTCTGGATGCTCACCGCCTGGCGCCTTGCGCGGGGCCGAGCAACTCCTCGGCGACCGAGAACACGTTGCCGGCAAGCGGCATCCCTGCCATTTCCGCCAGCGTGTAGAACGCTGCGGTCTCGGCGTCGTCGTTTGCCACGGGCTCGCCGCCTGCATAGGCGGCGCCGAACACCGTCAGCAGGTAGTCGACCGCGTGATTCTCAGCACGGCCGTCAATATGGATGTCGCGCAGCGGGCGATAGCCTGTCGCCTCGAGCCCGGTTTCTTCCAGCAATTCGCGCGCCGCGGCTTCCGCCAGCGTTTCGCCCGGCTCGACCTTGCCGCCGGGATAGGCGTAGAGCCCTTGCGACGGCGCCCGCGCACGCTTGACCAGAAGCACGGTGCCGCCGCGCACGACGGCGACGGAAACGGCCGGTACGATCTTGCGCTGTTCCATGCGTGCCGATCTTTCTGCAGCCTTTTGTGGACCGATTGGGCGAATCCAGCTTTAGCCGTTGCGGCCTGGCGGTTCCATCGCCACTTTCATGGCGCATCAACCGATGAGCCCAGATCCATGTGCGGACGCTTTGCCCTGACCGCCACGCCGGACCAGACCGCCGCCTTCCTCGGTCTTGCTGAGCTCGAGGAATTTCCGGCCCGCTACAACATCGCGCCGACACAGCCGGTGCTGATGGCGCTTGCCGGCCCGCCGCGGGAACCCGGCTCGAACCTGCCGGACCGCCAGGCGATGCTGGTGCGCTGGGGCCTGATCCCGGCCTGGGCCGAGGACACCAAAGCGTTTCCGCTGCTCATCAACGCCCGCTCCGAAGGCGTGCTGCAAAAGGCCTCGTTCAAGGCAGCCATGCGCCATCGTCGCGCTCTTGTGCCGGCATCTGGCTTCTACGAGTGGCAGCAGTCGGGTTCGGCCAAGGGCCAGCCTTACTGGATCCGGCCGCGGCGCGGCGGCGTTCTCGCCTTCGCCGGCCTGATCGAGACTTACTCCGAGCCTGGCGGTTCCGAGATGGACACCGGCGCGATCATCACGACCGAGGCCAATGCCGGCATCGCCCATATCCATGACCGCATGCCTGTGGTGATCGAGGAGCGCGACTTCGCCCGCTGGCTCGATTGCCGCACGCAAGAGCCGCGCAACGTGCTCGATCTGCTGAAGCCCGCCGAGCCCGATTTCTTCGAGGCTATCCCGGTTTCCGACCTTGTCAACAAGGTCGCCAACACCGGGCCGGAGATCCAGGAGCGCGGCATCGTTTCGCCGCAAGCCGAAAAGCCCAGGCGCCCGAAGCCGGGCGCGGACGAAAACCAGATGAGCTTGTTCTAGTGAAGGTTATCAGCCTTGCGAGGCTGCTTCCGGAGGCCTTCATCTCCAGGGCGCTCCAGCGCCCTCATCGCCGGCGTTCCCATCGTTGGGGACCGTGCCGGTCGTGCGTTTTCAGGCAGCGCGCGGCGAAATGATCTTCTGCGCGGGCTTCTTCTTCTTCGCGGTGTGAAGGAGGGCCGCGACGATTGCCGCAGGGCCGATTGCGCGGTAGTGGCTGGCGAGAGCCGGCTGCGTTTGTCGGTTCTGTTCCTGCTTGTTGCGAGCCATGTTTCTCTTCCCTGGTAACAGTTTCGTGTTCAGCGTTTGGCGGCTGATTCCGTCCAAATCGTGACATCTGGCGGTCTAGCCAGCGAATGTTTCATCACTGTGCCGACATGTTTAATAAAATGTTTCGCCCCGTCTTTACCTGTGATCCAGCGACATCTTTCCTAAGCCGAGCGACTTGACGGCAACACCCGCCGGCGCGATAAAGCCGGCCATGAAAACGTCTTTCGCCATTTGTGGCATTTGCATTATTGGCTAGCCTCGCGCTGGTCCGGACGTTTTCGCCTTATCTTTCCCTAGATTGGACAAACGCCCCGGCCAGCAGGCTGGAGCCCGATCTGCGCCTTTGGCGCAGAGCTGGTTTCAGCGAATCCAAATCAAGGACCGGGACCGCATGTCGGACGCAACGAAGGGCCTCAGCCTCTACAACACGCTAACGCGGACCAAGGGACCATTCGTCCCGATCGATCCGCAAAATGTGCGCATGTATGTCTGCGGCCCGACCGTCTACGACTTTGCCCATATCGGCAATGCGCGCCCGGCGATCGTCTTCGACGTTCTCTTCCGTCTGTTGCGCCATCTCTACGGCGTAAGCCACGTCACGTATGTGCGCAACATCACGGATGTCGACGACAAGATTAATGCTCGCGCGCTGCGCGACTTCGGCGGCGACATCGCCGCCGGAAAGCTTTCGCTCAACGATGCCATCCGCAAGGTCACCGAAAAGACCGCCGACCAGTACCACAAGGACGTCGCGGCGCTCGGCTGCCTGCCGCCGACCTACGAGCCGCGCGCGACCGAGTTCGTCGCGCCCCGCGCCGACGGCAAGGCCGATATGCTGTCGCTGATCCGCCAACTGATCGAGCGCGGCCACGCCTATGTCGCCGGCGGCGAGGTGCTGTTCGACACAGCCTCGATGCCCGACTATGGCGAATTGTCGAAGCGCAATCTCGACGAGCAGCAGGCGGGCGCCCGCATCGCGGTCGACGCGCACAAGAAGAATCCCGGCGATTTCGTGCTGTGGAAATTGTCGAGCCCGGAAGAGCCCGGCTGGGAAAGCCCGTGGGGCAGGGGCCGGCCCGGCTGGCACATCGAATGCTCGGCCATGTCCGCCGCCTACCTCGGCGAGGTCTTCGACATCCATGGCGGCGGGCTGGACCTGATCTTCCCGCACCACGAGAACGAGATCGCCCAGTCGCGCTGCGCCCACGGCACCAAGGTCATGGCCAATGTGTGGATGCACAACGGCTTCCTGCAGGTCGAAGGCCAGAAGATGTCGAAGAGCCTCGGCAATTTCTTCTCGATCCATGAGCTGCTGGAGACCGGGACTTTCGGCGGCCGCACCTGGCCGGGCGAGGTGCTCAGACTGGCGATGCTGATGACGCATTACCGCGAGCCGATCGACTTTTCCGTGCGCAAGCTGGAGGAGGCGGAGAACACGCTGCGCAAATGGAAGCGGGCGGCGGACCTCGCGTCTCAGGCGGCCAAGGAATTGCCGGCCGAAGTGGTGGAGGCGCTGTCGGACGACCTCGCCACCTACACCGCCTTCCAGCGGCTGACGCAACTCGCCGGCGAGGCCATCGAGTTCAGCGGCGACGGTCAGAATGCCGCCGCTGCTTTGCTGAAGGCGGCACTCGCCTTCTTCGGCTTCGACGTGGGCGCGGCCAAGGTGGACGAAGCCGCGATCGCCGAGGCGATCGCCAGGCGCCTGAAGTTCATTGCCGACAAGAATTGGGCCGAAGCCGACCGCATCCGCGAGGAACTCCTGGCGCAAGGCGTGCAGCTCAAGGACGGCAAGGACCCCGCCACCGGCGAACGCGTGACGACCTGGGAGATCAGGCGGTGAGGCGCTTCTGGAACGACGACGTGATCCGCGATATCGACAATGTCTGCCAGCACATCGTCATCGTGGCCGGCTTGGCCGATGTGCCCGCGCCACCAACGGAGGAGCTCGTTCCATGATCGATCATCTCGGCATCACCGTTTCCGATTTCGACGCATCGAAGGCCTTTTACGACAAGGCGATGGCGCCGCTGGGGGCTTCGCTGCTCTACATGGTGCCTGAGGAATATACCGGCGGCGCCAAGGTCGGCGGCTACGGCCGCGACCGGCCGGTGTTTTGGCTGAGCGCCGGCAAGGAGAAGCCGAAGGACCACCAACATGTCGCCTTCACCGCGCGCAGCCGCGCCGAGGTCGACGCCTTCCATGCGGCAGCGCTTGCCGCCGGCGGCAGGGACAATGGCGCGCCGGGCCTGCGTCCGCATTATCACCCCAATTATTACGGCGCCTTCGTCTTCGATCCTGACGGCAACAATGTCGAGGCGGTTTGCCATGAGCCGGAGTGAACCGATGATTGGAGGTGTGTCATGAGCCTCGACAATAGGCCGGTCTACACCGGCGGCTGCCAGTGCGGCGCCGTGCGCTTCCGCGTCGAGGGGGCGTTGGGTGACGCCTCGGTCTGCCACTGCCGCATGTGCCAGAAGGCGAGCGGCAATTTCTATCTGCCGCTGGTCTCGGTGCGCGGCGCCAGGCTCGACTGGACGCGTGGCGAGCCGAAGCGCTTCCGCTCGTCCAACGCGGCCTGGCGCGGCTTCTGTGCCGACTGCGGCACGCCGCTGACCTTCGAGGCGCCGGACGGCGTGGCGCTGGCGATCGCCGCCTTCGACGATCCGGCCGGCATCGCGCCCACCATCCAGTGGGGCGTCGAGGCGAAGCTTCCCTATGTCGACGGCATTGCGAAACTGCCATCCGAGGAGACGATGGGCGATGTCTCGTCGGCGCCTTATCTTGCCGAGCTCGTCTCGTATCAGCATCCAGATCACGACACCGACCAATGGCCGCCGGAGGAAAAACCATGACCGATGAAGTTAGAACCGGCGGCTGCCAATGCGGCGCCGTGCGCTTCCGCATCCACGGCAAGCTCGGGCGCCCGTCCATCTGCCATTGCCGCATGTGCCAAAAGCAGTTCGGCAATTTCTTCGGCGCCCTTGTGACGGTGCCGAAGGACGGCGTCGAATGGACCCATGAGGAACCGAGCTATTTCCAATCCTCGGTCAACATCGATCGCGGCTTCTGCCCCCGCTGCGGCACGCCGCTGACCTATCGCCAGCCGGGCGGGCTGGAAATCGCCATCGGCGCCTTCGACGACCGCTCCGACCTCGCGCCGCAAATCCAGGTCAACTACGCCGTGCGGCTGCCCTGGGTGGAGAAGATCTTCGAGGCGCCGATCCATGACGACCCCGATTACTACCGGCGGCAGGAGCAGATCATCTCGTTCCAGCATCCCGATCACGAGACGGCCAACTGGCCGCAGCAGGGCCTGAAACTATGACGATCCACGGCAGTTCCTTGCGCACGCTCTATCCCGAAATCGAGCCCTTCGAGTCGGGCATGCTCGATGTCGGCGACGGCCACATTGTTTACTGGGAACGCTGCGGCACCAGGGGCGCCAAGCCCGCCGTGTTCCTGCATGGCGGCCCGGGCGGCACCATCTCGCCGAAACACCGGCGGCTGTTCGATCCGAAGCTCTATGATGTCGTCCTGTTCGACCAGCGCGGCTGCGGCAAGTCGACGCCCAACGCCTCGCTGGAGGCCAACACAACTTGGCATCTGGTGGCCGATGTCGAGCGGTTGCGCACAATGTGCGGCTTCGACAAATGGCTTGTCTTCGGCGGCTCCTGGGGCTCGACGCTGGCGCTCGCCTATGCCGAAACCCATCCCGAGCGCGTCAGCGAACTCGTCGTGCGCGGCATCTATACGCTGACCCGCGCCGAGCTCGAATGGTACTATCAGTTCGGCGTCTCGGAAATGTTCCCCGACAAGTGGGAACGCTTCCTCGCGCCGATCCCCGAGGCCGAGCGCGGCGACATGATGGCCGCGTACCGCAAGCGGCTGGTCGGCTCCGACCGCAAGGCACAGGTCGAGGCCGCCCGCGCCTGGAGCATCTGGGAAGGCGAGACAATCACGCTGCTTCCCGAACCCGAGACCAGCGACCCGTTCGCCCAGGACGGCTATGCTGTCGCCTTCGCCCGCATCGAGAACCACTATTTCGTCCATGCCGGCTGGCTGGAGGAGGGGCAGCTTTTGCGCGATGCCTGGAAGCTGAAGGACATCCCCGGCACCATCGTCCACGGCCGCTACGACATGCCGTGCCCGGCGAAATATGCCTGGGCGCTGCACAAGGCCTGGCCGAAGGCGGATTTCCACCTCATCGAGGGCGCCGGCCACGCCTATTCGGAGCCCGGGATTCTGGACCGGCTGATCCGGGCGACGGATCGGTTCGCGGCGAAATAGTGATGCACGTTCGCGCTCCATGGTGAAGGAGCGCGGCATTTCGAGCTACTGCCATGACAAAGCAACGCCTCTACCTCTTCGACACGACCCTCCGCGACGGCCAGCAGACGCCGGGCATCGACTTTTCGGTCGAGGACAAGATCGCGATCGCCAAGCTGCTCGATGAGTTCGGCATCGACTATGTCGAGGGCGGCTATCCGGGCGCCAACCCGACCGACACCGCCTTCTTCCAGAAGAAGCGGACTGAGAGCGCGAAATTCGTCGCCTTCGGCATGACCAAGCGGGCAGGGGTGTCGGCCTCCAACGACCCGGGGCTGGCGGCGCTCGTGCAGTCGAAGTCCGACGCCATCTGCTTCGTCGCCAAGAGCTGGGACTATCATGTCCGCGTCGCGCTCGGCTGCACCAACGAGGAGAACCTGGAGTCGATCAAGAGCTCGGTCGAGACGGCTGTCGCCGCCGGCAAGGAAGCGATGGTCGACTGCGAGCATTTCTTCGACGGCTTCAAGGCCAATCCCGATTACGCGCTGGCCTGCGCCAAAACCGCTTATGATGCCGGCGCGCGCTGGGTGGTGCTGTGCGACACCAATGGCGGCACTCTTCCTTCGGAAGTGCGCGCCATCGTCGAAAAGGTGATCGCCGGCGGCATTCCCGGCGACCATCTCGGCATCCACGCCCATGACGACACCGGCCAGGCGGTGGCGAATTCCCTTGCCGCCGTCGAGGCCGGCGTGCGCCAGATCCAGGGCACGCTGAACGGCATCGGCGAGCGCTGCGGCAACGCCAACCTGATCACCATCATTCCGACGCTTGCGCTGAAGCCGGCCTTCGCCGACACCTTCGAAACCGGCATTTCGGCCGAAGATCTGACAGGAATATCCAGGCTTTCGCGGGCCTTCGACGAATTGCTCAACCGCGCGCCGGAAGCGCAGGCGCCCTATGTCGGGTCCTCCGCCTTCGCGACCAAGGCCGGCATCCATGCCTCGGCTTTGGCCAAGGAGCCGGCCACCTATGAACACGTGCCCCCGGAAGCCGTCGGCAACCGCCGCCGCGTCATGGTCTCCGACCAGGGCGGCAAGGCAAATTTCCTCGCCGAGCTGAAGCGGCGCGGCATCGAGGTGCCCAGGGACGACCACCGGCTCGACTCCCTGATCGCGGTCGTCAAGGAGCGCGAGGCCGAAGGCTATGCCTATGAAGGCGCCGACGCCTCCTTCGAGCTCTTGGCGCGCAAGATGCTGCACGGCCTGCCCGAGTTCTTCAGCGTCACCTCCTTCCGCTGCATGGTCGAGCGCCGCTTCGACGCCAACGGCAATCTGAAGACCGTCTCCGAAGCGATCGTGAAAGTCGAGATCGACGGCGAGGAGAAGATGTCGGTGGCCGAAGGCCACGGCCCGGTCAATGCGCTCGACATCGCGCTGCGCAAGGATCTGGGCAAATACCAGAGCGAGATCGTCGACCTCGAGCTCGCCGACTTCAAGGTGCGCATCCTCAACGGCGGCACCGAGGCCATCACCCGCGTCCTGGTCGAATCGCACGATTCCACCGGCGCCCGCTGGTGGACGGTCGGCGTGTCGGAAAACATTATCGATGCCTCCTTCCAGGCGCTGATGGATTCGATCGTCTACAAGTTGATGAAGAACCGCGAGATGGCCGGACTGGTGGCGGCGGAGTGACCTAAGGCGCCCCTCCCCACTTCGGCTGCGGTATGCACACATTTCCAGGCGGCTGGCCTGTGGCGATAGCGTGCATGGCAGCTTGGCGCATGCATTGTCCAATGTAGCGCTGGTCGACCCCCACTCCGTCTCGGCTTCGCCGAGCCACCTCTCCCCCGATCGACGGGGTAGAGGAAAGGCGCCAAGCCTTTTGCCGCCAACGCTCGTCCAGCAGCGCTCCCTTCCTTTCTCTCCGGAGGGGGAAAGGTGGCGCTGCGAAGCAGCGACGGATTGGGGGAACCACGTGGCAATCAAGCTGAGGCTCGATCAGTCGCGCCAGCCACAGAAGATCTGTGCACAGCGTGGCCCACTGCGTGGGGCGAGGAGGCAGCGCCCGCTTGAACCATCACCAAAAGTCGGTTGATCCATCATAATTTTGTGATGGTCTTGAGCGGTCCGCTGGGCCATAGCGTTAGGCCATGGTGACCGCTACAGCCGATCTCGATCACGATGCCAGGGCCCGGCGCGGCTTCCTCCTGGCGCTTGGCGCCTATTTCCTTTGGGGATTGCTGCCCTTCTACATGAAGGCGGTGGCGCATCTACCGCTTGCAGAGGTGATCGCCAACCGCGTCGTCTGGTCGGTGCCGATCGCGGCGGCAGTGCTCATCTGGGCCGGCCGCACCGCCGACTTCAAGGCGGCGATCCGCTCGCCCAAAAGCCTTGCCATGGCCGCGCTCACGGCGGTGCTGATCTCGCTCAACTGGGGCATCTATGTCTGGGCGATCTCGGTTGGCCGCACGGTCGAGACGGCGCTCGGCTACTACATCAATCCGCTGGTGGTCATCGTCGTCGGGGCAGTGCTGCTCGGCGAGCGGCTCGGCCGCTTGCAGATCGTCGCGGTGGCGCTGGCCGCGATCGCGGTGACGGTGCTCACCGTCGAGGCCGGCAAGCTGCCCTGGGTGTCGCTGGCGCTCGCCTTCTCCTTCGCCGCCTACGGCTTTTTCCGCAAGACGCTGCCGATCGGCCCAAGCCAGGGTTTCCTGCTCGAAGTGCTTTTGCTTTCAGTGCCGGCGCTTTGCTACATTGTCTACCTGATCGCCACCGGCCAGGATCATTTCATCTCCAGCACCGGTGCCGATACGGCCCTGCTGATCGGCTGCGGCCCGATCACCGCGGTGCCGCTGCTGCTGTTTGCTTTCGGCGCCAGGCTGCTGCGCCTGTCCACCATCGGCATCATGCAATATATCGCGCCGACTATGGTGTTCCTGATCGCGGTGCTCATCTTCGACGAACCGTTCGGCGCTACGCAGGCAATCGCTTTCGCGCTGATCTGGACGGCCCTGGCTATGTATAGCTGGTCGATGTTCAGGGGCCGTGAGGTTCGCCCGCCGGCGCCCGCAACAAGATAGAGATGCGCGCAACGCTTTTGCGTCTGGAATTGCGTTGAACAGGAAAGAGGCGCCCGATGTACGTTCTGCATATCGGCAACAAGAACTATTCGTCCTGGTCGTTGCGGCCATGGCTGCTGATGCGTGTCCTCGGCATTCCTTTCGAGGAGCGGCTGACGCCGTTTCCGAGCGGACCGAGTTTCGACCTCTACCGGTCGTTCTCGCCGAATGGCCGCGTCCCGTGCCTTGTGGATGACGGATGGGCGGTGTGGGATTCGCTCTCGATCGTCGAATATCTGGCCGAGCGTCACGAGGGCGTGTGGCCGTCGGACGCCAGGGCGCGCGCCTGGGCACGGTCGGCCGCCGCCGAAATGCATTCGAGCTTCACCGCGATGCGCAATCTCTGCCCGATGAGCTGCGGCGTGCGGGTCGAGCCGTTGCCGATGTCCGGTGCGCTGAAGCACGACATCTTCCGCATGGGAGACTTGTGGAACGATGGCCTTGCGCGTTTCGGCGGACCGTTCCTGGCCGGCGACCGTTTTGGTGCCGTCGATGCCTTCTTCGCCCCCATCGCATTCAGGGCGCAATCCTATGGCCTGACGTTCGAAGGCGAAGCGGCTGCCTATCCGCAGCGGCTGCTCGACCTGCAGGCCATGCGCGAGTGGTACGCGGCCGGACTTGCCGAGACGTGGCGCGAGCCGGGCCACGAAGCCGAAGTCCAGGCCGCCGGCACGATCGTCAAGGATCTGCGGGCAACCGGGTAGGCCTCAGACCCGCCCCAACCGTCGCACGACCATATAGACGATGGCGGCGATGACGACCGAGATCGCCGTCACCACCCAGAATCCGGACGGCATGTCGACCAGCGGCACTCCGCCGACATTCATGCCGAACAGGCCGGAGATGATGGTCATCGGCAGCAGCACCGCCGTCATGACGGAGAGGATATAGAGCAGCTGGTTCGACTGCTCGGTGAGCTTCGCCATCAGCTCGTCCTGCAGCAGCCTTGTTCGCGCCTGCAATTGCTCGCCGTCGTGATGGAGCGTATGGGCCCGGTGCGAAAGCCTCGTCGCCATGTCGTTGATCGGGTCCGGAAGCTCGTTGCGATGCGAATGGTCGAGGTGGCGGAAAAGGTTGGTGAGCGTCGCCATCTGCCGGTGGATGAGCACCAGCTGCCGGCGCGCGTCGACCAGCGCCTGGCGCTCATTGTGCCATGCATCGCACACGATACGATCCTCGATGCCGTCGAGCGTGTCGCCCATCTTGTCGAGCTCGGCCGCCATGCCGTCGAACGACTGGCCCATCACCGCCTCGATCAACTCGGCCGGCGTGCGGAATTTTCGCGTGCCGCTCTCCACCAGCTTGCGGATCTTGTCGATCGACTCCAGCGGCTGCTTGCGGGCGCCGACCAGCATCCTGTCGTTGAAGGCGAAGCGGAAATGAGTGAGACCGCGCGCCTCGGCGAAATCGTGCCTGAGGTCGGGCAGGTCGCCATAGAGGAAGTCGTCCTCGAAATCGATCTGGCAGCCATGGCTGGGCGATAGGAAGGCATCGCGCACCGGCGCCGGCAGGGCCTGGTCGGCGCCGATCTCCTGGCGGGCGCGCATGTCGGTGATCTGGTAGCTGCGCCAGCTCCAATGCGCCTCGGCGGGGTCCTCGGTGGGGGAGCCATCGGCCCTGAAATGGTAGATGAAGAACAGCCCGTGTTCGTCCGGCAAATAGGGCGAGAGGTCGGTGCCTTCGGCAGGGAGGGCGATGTTCATGGCGGGTTTGCCGGCTCTTGGGGCGGTCGGGGTCGCGGGGGGCGGCCAGGCCATGTTTCTAGCACGCGCCACCCGTTTGGGTGTGACAGTTCGATGACGTCGATCGCAGCGTTTCTATGCGGCAGAACGTAACTGGGATGAGTCTTGCGTCAGCCCGCCGCCAGCCATTTGCGGGATTGAGCGAAGGCTCTGAAGGCCTCACTGTCCATCGGACGGCCGAAAGCGAAGCCCTGCAGTATGTCGCAGCCGAGTTCCTTGAGGATGCGCGCATGCTCCATCGTTTCGACGCCTTCGGCCACCACCTCGATACCGAGCGACTTGCCGATCTCGATGATCGACGACACGAGCCGGCGCTGAGCCCTCGAGGCCGTGATAGGCGTGATGAGCTGGCGATCGATCTTAAGGCGGCGCGGCTGCAGCTTCAGCAGGCTGACGACCGACGCATGGCCTGTGCCGAAATCGTCGATCTCGATATCAATGCCGAGTTCCTTGATCTGTTCGATGTTCCAGGAGACCAGGTCGTCGTTCTCGTCGAGGAAAATCGACTCCACGAGCTCGAACGACACGGTTCCTTCCTCGATAGCGAGCTGGCGCAGGCTATCGATCAGGTCCTTGTCCTCCAGGCGTCTTGCCGAGACGTTGACCGACACACGGGGAATATTGAGACCGTCGAGCGACCAGCGCCGGAAATTCTCCAGCGCCTGCCCGAGGACCGCCCGGTCGATAAGCGAGACGACGTTCAGTTCCTCCGCCACCCTTAGAAAGAGGTCTGGGGTGAGGGTGCCGCGTCGTGGATGCAGCCAGCGTGACAGAGCCTCGACGCCGACGATCTCCAGCGTGTTGGCGTCGAACTGCGGCTGATAAAAGGCAACGAACTCGTTGGCTTCGAGCCCGCTGAGGATCTCGTCGGCTGTCTGCTTGGTCTTCACGATCTCGCTTTGCAGCTCTTCGTTGAAGAACTCGTAGCGATTGCGGCCGCGGCTCTTTGCCCGGTAGAGGGCAAGGTCCGCATTGACCAGCAGCTGCCTTGCATCGACGCCCTTATTGGCCGCGATGCCGATGCTCACGCCGAACCGGCACTGGTGGCCCTGATAGTCGACCGGCTGGCGCATTTCCTCGATAATGCGATCGGCGAGCGAGGCGAGCTTCTCTTCGCCGCGCCCATGGCTCACCACAACGAATTCATCGCCGCCGATGCGCGCGACGAAATCGGATGCCCCGGCATTGGCTTTGATGACCTTCGAAGCATGCATCAGCATGGCGTCGCCCGCCGCGTGGCCTAGCGTGTCGTTGATGTGCTTGAAGCGGTCGAGGTCCAGATGCAACAGCGCGGCGTTGCCGTCGAGCGGGCTACTTTCGGCCAGCATCTGGTCGAGATAGCGGCGGTTCGGCAAGCCGGTCAGTGAATCGTGCAGCGCCACGTGCTCGATCCGAGCATTGGCCATTTCCAGCTCGGCGTTCTTCGACTCGGAAAGCTGGCGCTCCCGCACCAGGGTTTCGTTGAGCAGCACGTCGCTCGTCACGTCCCATTCTGCGCCGATCATCTTCGGCGTGCCGTCGCTGTCCTGAAAATAGCTTGCACGCGCGCGGACGTGGCGCACGGTGCCGTCCGGGCGAAGCAGCCGGTACTGCGAGGAGTAGGGACCCTTTGCGGCCACGGCAAGGTCGAACTCGCGCTGCGCCCGTGCGATATCCTCGGGGTGGACCGCCAGTGCCCAGTCGTCGTAGCCGCGCGCTTTTCCGTCGGCAGGCTTGCTGTAGATCTCGTGGACGCGATCGTCCCACAGCAGCTCGTCAGTGACGAGGTCTTGCTCCCATACCCCGATGCCCGAGGCCTCCAGCGCCAGTTCCAGCCTTCCGGACAGGCGCCTCAGTTCCGCGTAGTTTTTCTGCCTTTCGCCGAACAGCCGCCCGGCCACCAGGATGGGCAGCACTACCAGCGCGGCGGCGAGCCCCATGAGAGCCTGCAAGACCCGCTCGTTCTTCGGCACGGTCGGCCAACCGCCCTTGGGGATTGCCGATATCTGCCAGGAACCGAACGGCAGCTGCACTTCTGCCTTCACCGGATTGTTCTTGACGATATCGGCGCCACCGAAGAAGCGTTGGCCGTCACCGCCGAGCGCGTCCTTTCCGGTAAGTGCCACATCTATGTCGAGATCGGGATCGCTGAGGCCGCTTGCGGCGTAGAGCCGGTCGATATCGATAGCCGCCGAGACAAGGCCCCAGAAGCGATCGCCGCCGCCCGCTGTCGGCACGAAAACAGGGATCCGGCCGATGAAGGCGCGCCCGCCCTGTCTGAGGTCGACGGGGCCGGCAAGCACGGATATGCGTTGGTCGCGCGCCCTAAGCGCCGCCACGCGTTGCGCCTCGTTCTTTCGGTAGTCGAGCCCGATCGCCTTCTCGTTGCCCTCCATCGGATACATCAGCGAAATGACAAGGTCGGGCGCGCCGCCAATGTTGCGCAGCTGCGATTTTTGCTTGAAGAGATTGGCGGCGAGGGAGGCAAACCTCTGCTGCCCCATATAGGGCTCGGTGACGATGGCCGAGACAAGGCCCTGAACCAGCTGGAGATTGCCGTTGATGTTGCCTTCCAGCTTGGCGCGGATGATGTTGACCTTGTAGAGGACGTCGGCGCGCGTGAGTTGGTCCGAGACCCTTTTGTTCTGCTGGTCGACGAAGATCGCGCAGATCAGGAGCACGACGAAGGCAATCACCGCCGGCAAATTGGCGGAAGAAAAAACGGCCTCTCTGACGCGGCCGAGACTGAAACCCGCTCTGATCAAGTCGACCCGAATGCCTTTCCTGGACGGCGATCCATCGGCCGAACCTAGTAGAAAGTGCTTAAATCAACACTTCCGCGGCTGCCGAAAGTCTCAGCATCGCGGCCTCCATCCCGCATTCGATCCACAAATTGAAGCCATGCTTAACGCCGCCTAACTGACGGTTTCATTCTTCCGAACTTTTTTCGCCGGCCCGGGAATAAAGGGCGGACCTTCCCGGTCTTGCTGTGTAGCGAGGCCGGCGTCCCAGGCACGCGCGCCCGGAAGGAATGCTGCGATGACCAGGAGCTCCCGGGAAAACAGGAACATTGCCGTCCGCAAGCCATGAAGAGGAGACTTCCGATGTTCAATATGACACGCCGAATGGTACTCGGTTCCGCCGCCGCCGCTGCCGCCTTCGGCATTGCCGGCAAGCTGGAATTCGTGCCCGCCGCTTACGCTGAAACTCCGGTCGAGCCGCTGGTCGGCTTCTACAAATACAAGGTCGGCTCGCTCGAGGTCACCGCCGTCTATGACGGCATCTGGCGCAAGCCCCATGACCCGGCCTTCATCAAGGACGTGTCGGTCGACGACACCAAGGCGGCGCTCGCCAAAGCGGGGCTGACCACCGAGTTCATGCCGATCCCGCTCACCGTCGTCGTGCTTAAGATGAACCGCCGCACCATCATGATGGACGCCGGCTCCGGCGTCGGCCAGTGGCAGGCCAACGCCACGCATCTGCTGGCCAACATGAAAGCCGCCGGCATCGACTACAAGGCGATAGACACTATTCTGATCTCGCATTTCCATCCGGACCATGTCTGGGGCCTGATGGAGAAGGGCACCAACGCGCCGGTGTTCCCGAATGCCGAGCTGATCGTCAACGCCACCGAATACAATTGGTGGACCGATCCCGGCCGGCTCGCCAAGCTGCCGGAGGGCCGCAAGCCGGCGGGCAAACGCATCGCCGAGAACTTCCCGAAATGGAAGAACTGGAAGCTGGTCGAAGACGGCGCGGAAGTGGTGCCCGGCATCCACATCATGGCGGCGCCCGGCCACACGCCTGGACACTCAGTCTATCATGTCGATGCCGGCTCCGAGCAGTTCCTCGTCTCGGCCGACACCATGTATGTCCCGGCGCTGCTCGCCCCGCATCCCGACTGGCAGGGCAGCTACGACCAGGACGGGCCGATGGCGATCACCACGCGCCACAAGATCATCGACCAGGTGATCGCCGACAAGGTTCGCATCTGCGGCTCGCACTTCCCGTTCCCCGGCACAGGCAGCTTCGTCAAGGACGGCAACGCCTACGCCTTCACCCCAACCGAGATCTGATCTCAAATCGGATCCTGAACAGAAAGCGACAGCTCCCATGAAACACGCACTTTTCGCGGTGCTCGGCGCCATTGCCGTGCTGACCGCGGCCCCCATCGCCATCGCCATTCCGGCCTATGCCGTGGACGACATCGAAGGAGCCGACGCGCCGGACCTGACGGCCGTGAAGGCCAAGATCGAGGCCAAGGACTATAAGGGCGCGCTGGCCGACCTGCGCGACCTCGCGCAGGACACCCAGCAGGCCGACGTCTACAATCTGCTCGGCTTCACGCTGCGCAAGACCGGCGACTACCGGACCTCGCTCACCTACTACACCAAGGCGCTGGAGCTTAAGCCCGACCACAAGGCCGCGCATGAATATCTGGGCGAGCTTTATGTCGAGACCGGCGACATGGCCAAGGCCAACGAGCAGCTCGCCTCGCTGCAAAAACTCTGTCCGTCGGGATGCGAGGAGCTTTCCGACCTCAAGCAGGCCATCGACACGAAGGTGACGAAGTAAGGGGTCTATTTCCTCGCCCCACAAAGCGGGGAGCGGTGGCCGCGAAGCGGCCGGAGAGGGGCCCGGCACGGACCTTGCCCCTACGAGTGCCGACGTTTGGGTGCCACGGCAATAGCGCCCGAAAACTGGAGCCGGCGTTCCTCTACCTCGCGCCGGTTCCGACCATTTCTCCCCGAGTATGTGCGGCAGGGCGTCCACCAGCGTGGCGGGGGCACGCATGTTTTGCAAAGACTGGAGCCGACGATGATCCCGACCGAACTAGCCCAAAGCTTCACGCCAGGGACGTGGTCCTGCTTGCCGGCCGTCTGCTTCTATCGCTGATCTTCGTGCATGAGGGTCTGCAGCTGGCGACGCATTTCGAGGGCGCCGAGAAGGCGATGGCCGCGCTCGGCGTCGGCACGCCGCTGCTTTTGGCCACCATCGCGCTGCAGCTCGGCGCGGGCCTTTCGGTCGCGCTCGGCATTCTGGCGCGGCTGGGCGCGATCGGGCTCGGCCTGTTCTGCCTGATGACGGCCGGCCTCTTCCACACCAATTTCGCCAGCCAGAACGAATTGCTGCATTTCGAGAAGGATCTGGCGATTGCCGGCGGCATATTCATCTTGGCGCTCGCCGGTTCCGGCAGGCTGTCGGTGGACAGGGTGCTGGCTGGGTTCGCGAAAAGGCCCAAGATCGATCCGCCTGTCGAGCAGCATCTGTCGGCGGGGGAGAGGAGCCTGCCGGTCTGAGGGGGGTCGGCGCGAGGTGAGGGACCTCTACAACACGCTCGTGATCCCGCCATCCACCAGCAGCGTCTGTCCCGTCACAAAACTTGCCGCATCCGACGCCAGGAACACCACCGCGCCCGCCAGTTCCTCGACGTCGCCCCAGCGCCGCATCGGCGTGCGGCCGGTGAGCCAGGCCGAGAATTTCTCGTCAGCAACCAAGGCGGCGTTGAGCTCCGTCTTGAAGTAACCGGGCGCAATCGCGTTGACGCGCACGCCGTGCTGGCCCCATTCGCCGGCCATCGATTTGGTCAGCATGGTAATCGCGCCTTTGCTCGCCGCGTAGGGCGCGATCGAGGGGCGGGCGAGCGCGCTCTGCACCGAGGAGACGTTGATAATGACGCCCTTGCGGCGCGCAATCATGCCTTTGACCGCGGCGCGGCTCACCTTGAACACGCCATCGAGATTGGTCGCCATCAGCGCGTCCCAGTCGGCGTCGGAAAAAGTCTCGAGCGGCGCGCGGCGCTGGATGCCGGCATTGTTGACCAGAATGTCGATCGGCCCGGTGCCGCTTTCGCTTGCCGCGATCGCCGCGTCGACCGACTGCGTGTCGGTAACGTCGATTATCGCTTCCGCCACCGAATAGCCGTCGGCGCGCAGACGGTCGCCGGCAGTCTTGAGTTCGTCTGCCTTGCGGCCGCCGATGGTCACGCGCGCTCCGGCACCTGCAAGCGCTTCGGCGAAGGCAAGACCCAGCCCGCGGCTGGCGCCGGTGATGAAGGCATGCCTGCCTTCGAGGCCGAAGAGACGGCCGAGATAATCAGTCGAACGCAATTTGCACCTTCATCGATCTATCGCCGGCAAGCCCGCCGGCGGGCACCAGCGTGCCGCGCAGTTTGATGAAGCGCAAGGCGGGAGCCATTGTTGCCTTGGAGGCAGTCTCGAAGTTGAGATCCTTCGCAGCGTAGCCGGTGATCGTCTTTCCCACCGTGTCGCCGTCCGATGTGCGCGCAGGTCTCTAGGCGGCGGCCGGCCGCCTTGGCTTGCGCAGGGGCTTCACACCGGCCCATCTCGACGAAATTGGTCGCCGACTCCCAGAGGTAGTCGCCATAGAGGAAGGGCGCGAAGTCGCTGGCGCCCGTGATCGGCAGCGGCGCAATCTCGGCGTCGACGCGCGGCTCGTAGAAGAAGGGGATCGAATAGCGCACCGTCTTCGGCGCGATCACGCGATGGCGTGTCGCCTGCACCACGCCGCCCGTCCAGCGTTCCAGCAACTGGCCGAAATTGACCGCCAGCGTGCCGTCGGCGGGCGGCACATCGATCCATTCGCCGGTATGGTTCCTGGCCTGGAGGCCTTCCACGCCGTCCTGCGCCAAAAGCGTCACGAAGCCGGAATCGGCATGCTCGCGGCCGATCACCAGCCGCCGCTCGCCCTTGTGCACGACCGAATATTCAGGTTTCGACAGGTTGACCGCGCCCTCCTCGGTGCGCAGCGGATAGCGGATCAGCCTGAGCGTCGAGATGCCGCCCCGGAAATGGCCGTCGAAAATGTCGTCCTCGAGCCCGAGGCTGCGCGCGATCGAGGCCATCAGCGCCGCGCCGACCTTCTCCATCGAGCGATAGTAATGCGCTGCCGCCGCCTTCCATCCTGGCACGTCGCTTTCCGCCGGCAGCGGCGTGCGTTCGAGCAGCGGATCGTCGGCGGCGAATTCGGCGTCGAAATGGGCGATGTCCGGCCCCATGTCGATCCCTTCCTTGTAGGACACGGCGGTGGGCTGCAACGGGAACCAGCCGCGATAGTAGTTCGATTTCGATGGGTCGAAATTCCAGCGCAGCAGCTTCCGCTTTTCCGCGTCAGGCAGCTCGAAGATCTTCAGCAGTTCGCCGCGCCGTTCGCGCGTCAGAAGCTCCGCGCCGGGAAAACCGCGCGCGGTCATGAAGCCGATGCCGGAGCCAGCAGTGAAGATCCGGCGGTCGGCCTCGTCGCGAGCCGGCGAGGGCGGGCCGAAGAGCGGCGCGATGTCGATGGCGGGGATGGTCTCACTCATTTCTTGATCCTTGCGATCCTTGGAACCGGCGTGCCGCAATCGTGAAGAAGCGCATGCGCGATGGCAACCCGTGGCGCAGGAAGGGCTAGCAACCCGCCTGTCGCGCGGGTGACCGCTATCCGTGCCTCGCTACTGCCGCCTGGATGGCGGCCATCCCCGGATCGCGGCCTTTTTGAGCAGATCGTCGACCGACCAGGGCGCCGCTATGTCGGGATCGAGCGTCTTCACAGAGAGCGGCTTGCGGCCCTTGCCTTGGTCGATTGCCGCCGCGGTCGTTGGCGGCGTTCCGGTGGCTGAGCCCGGCTGGGCGATACCGACGAAACAGTCGCCATAGGTCCGGCAACCGTCCTGAAGATCGTAGCGCTGCGTTGCGTATTGCAGCGTCACGCCCGAATGCGGCAGCGATACCTGTCGCTGGTCGGCGAAGAACATCAGCCGGTCGCCGGGCGCATCGCCGATCAGCGTCACGCGGTCGCCGCCGGCTTGCTTGAGATAGGCGACATCGACCATTCCGGCCGAGAAAGTGAACGGACTTTCGAGAACGAACACGCGCCCTTGCGCCCCGATGCGTGCCGGCCAGGCGGTGAGAAAATCCCGCGTCAGCATGAAATTGCCGCCGGTGTTGAAGCGCATGTCGAGGACGAGATTCTTGCGGCCGAGGCGAGACCGGTCGGCCTCGACCTTGGCGAGGAAGTCGCCGATCCTGCCGCTCTTGTCGTCGAGGTTCCGTCTGATCTCGACGACGATCGCGTCGAGCTCCGGCGCGTCCCGCCAGCGGAATGCCCGTTGCTGATCCTGCAGCGGCCAGGGCATGCGGTCCTTCGGAAGCAGCTTCACCCAGTCTTTACGCTGCGGCTCCGGCGCAAGCTTGCGCTCGATTACATGGCCGTCGCCGGCCTGGAAGCGATAGGTCGCATCGCCTGTGGCGCGGGCAAGTCCGAGTGCATGCAAAAGGTCCGGCCGCGCCAGCGCGTCCATCGCCTCTATGTCGCGCCAAGCCGCGACCCCGCCATGCAGGCTGCGCAGTGCCGAACCGACGGCCGCAGCCGGATGACCGTCGACCGCGATCAGCCTGCTGCCCAGAAGATCGCTGTTCCTGGGGCTCGCCGTGATGACGTAGAAGGCGCCGCCCACCGGCAGGAAAGACACCGGCGCCCCATCGGCATGCGGCAGTTTGCAGGTGGTGTGGCCATTGTCGGCCAGCGCCGCGATTTGGCAGAGATCGACGGCGAATGCCGCTGCCTCGGTCGAGCCGGCTTTCGCCTCCAAGATCTGCAGCCGATGCTCGGCCTCCCTGCGGGCCGCGTCCGAATAGGATCGGTCGGCCTCCAGGAAATCTCGCCGGAAGATATTCAGGTCCTCGGTCTGAGCCTCGCCCGACGTGGCGCCGTCCGGCGCGGCGGCGCGGCCAAGCGCCGCCAGGAGGAAAAAGAATGTCAGGGCAAGCAACCGGCCAAACATCATCGGTCCCTCATCTTCGATGCCCGGCCCCATCGCCACAGGCCCGAACAATGAGGCAGCCCGGCGTTCGGGCGCGTTCACATCTTCGCGATCGGGCCCCGCCTGCAGGCGGTCGTCGGCGACGCATCGCGTCGGCCGCTTCCGGCAACGCGCAGGGTCGCTCCACGGCCGCTTATGGATCGGCGTAAGGCCTTGTCGACATTCATCTAAAGATGGCGATCCGCTTTCTAACCGGCAGGCGGATTTGCTGCGAAATCCGGGCCGCCTCAGACTGCGGCCCGATCTGTGAATGCCAGGCTAACTTATTCAATTCATTACAGGAATTTAATGTTCTCCGCAATTGCGTGTCAAAATCCGCACTCCTATGCTTCCGCTCAAGATCGCGGCCTTTGTACCTGCTTCGGCATGTCCGCCGGCGCGATCGGCGGCGGTTCGGCGGCCTTGCCACGAACGTCATGGATGCGGCTCGAAGGACAGGTGGGAGACGTGGACGACGAAGTCGTCAGCCGGCGCAAGCCACGCAGCGAGCGCGTGCCCTCCAGCGAGCCTGTGCCCCCGAGCGAGCCCGTGACCCGCAGCGAGTCCTTGACCGAGGTCCGGCCGGTGGCCGTGCGTCGGTCGCGGCGCGGCTGGATCATTGCGCTGCTCCTCGTCCTGGCTGCGGCAGGCGCCGCGTTCTGGCTGCATCCCGTTCAACTCCAGCAGCAGGGCGGCCACCGTGGCGGCGGCCGTTTCCGCGGCGGCGGCGATCTCGCGCAGCCGGTTGCCGTGGCGCCGGTGACGCAGGCCGACATCCCGATCGTGCTCGAGGCGCTGGGCACCGTGACGCCGCTGTCGACCGTCACGGTGCGCGCGCAGGTCAGCGGCCAGATCACTCAGATCGGCTTCACCGAGGGCCAGAACGTGAAGAAGGGCGATTTCCTCGCCCAGATCGACGACCGCGCGCTGAACGCCTCGCTGCATCAATGGCAGGGACAACTGGAGCACGACCAGGCGCTGCTCGCCGATGCCAAGCTCGACCTCGACCGCGACCTGAAGCTTACCTCAAACGCGGTCACCCAGCAGGCGATCGACCTGCAGCGCGCGACGGTGCAGTCCGACGAAGGGACGGTGATGTCCGACCAGGCACAGATCGAGGCCGTGCAGGTCAACATCGCCAACAGCCATATCACCGCGCCCGCCGATGGCCGCATTGGCCTGCGTCTTGTCGACCACGGCAACTATGTGACGCCCGGCGACAGCACCGGCATTGCAGTGATCGCCGAAATGCAGCCGGTCTCGGTGCTGTTCTCGCTGCCCGAAGACAGCCTGGCGCAAGTGCTGGAACAGACGCATGGCAATGCCGGGCTCAAGGCGACCCTGTTCGACCGCAACGATACCAAAGAGATCGCCGAAGGCACGCTGCAGACGATCGACAACCAGATCGATCCGACCACCGGCACGGTGAAACTGCGCGCCGTTTTCCCCAACACCGACGGCGCGCTCTATCCCAACCAGTTCGTCAACGTGCATCTGCTTGTGCGCATGTTGGCCGGGGTCAACGTGCTGCCCAACGCCGCCATCCAGCACGGCGCGCCGGGCACTTTCGTCTACCAGCTCAATGACGATAACACCGTCTCGGTGAGGACCGTGTCGCTCGGGCCAGGCAACGCCGCCGTCACGCAGCTCCTCTCCGGTCTCTCGGCCGGCGCAAAGGTCGTTGTCGACGGCGTCGACCGGCTGAAGGACGGCGCCAAGGTCACCGTGCCTGACAGTAGCGCCGTGCCGGCCTCTGGCGGAAATGGCGTCGCAACGCAGCCGCAAGCTGCCGGCGGTGAGGTCAGCGGAACTCCAGCCGCCGGCACCGGCAATGATAGGCCGGCCTTCAATTCCGCCGGCGCACCGGCAATGTCGAATGGCGAGGGCAACGGCTCGGCAGGCGGGAGCGCGACTGCGGCGGGCGATGCGTCCGGCCGCAAGCAGGGTCATCACCGTCACCATGACGGCAACGGCCATCGCCGCGACGGCAGTGCCGGCGCTGCCGATAATGACGGCGACAGCGGCCAAGGCCAATGAACGCGCCCAGCGGTCTCGTTGCCGGCTGGCTGAACCCGTCGCGGCCTTTCATCCTGCGGCCGGTGGCGACCACGCTGATCATGGCCACCATCCTGATCGTCGGCTTGATCGCCTATCTGTTCCTGCCGCTCTCGGCTTTGCCCGAGGTCGATTATCCGACGATCCAGGTTCAGACCTTCTACCCCGGCGCCAGCCCCGAGGTGATGACGACGTCGGTGACCGCGCCGCTCGAACGCCAGTTCGGCCAGATGCCGGGGCTGGAGCAGATGTCGTCGGGCTCCTCCGCCGGCGCTTCGGTCATCACGCTGCGCTTCAGCCTCGATCTCAGCCTCGACATAGCCGAGCAGGAGGTGCAGGCGGCGATCAACGCATCGGGCAATCTTCTGCCCGCCGACCTGCCGGCGCCGCCGATCTACGCCAAGGTCAATCCCGCCGACGCACCGATCCTGACCTTGGCGATCACCTCCAAGACGCTGCCGCTGACGCAGGTCGAGAACTATGCCGAGACGCGGCTGGCGCAGAAGATCTCGCAGCTTCCCGGCGTCGGCCTGGTCTCGATCTCCGGCGGCGAGCGGCCGGCCGTGCGCGTGCAGGTCAAGCTCAAGGCGCTCGCCGCAATGGGCCTCAACATCGACGATCTGCGCACCACCATCGGCACTCTCAACGTCAACACGCCCAAGGGCAGCTTCGACGGGCCGGCGCGTTCCTACACCATCAACGCCAACGACCAGGTCGCCGACCCAAAGACCTATGCCGACATGGTGATCGCCTATCGCAACGGCGCGCCGGTGCGGCTCGGTGAGGTGGCCGACATCATCGAAGGGCCTGAGAATTCCAGGCTGGGCGCTTGGGAAAACCGCACGCCGGCGATCATCCTCAACATCCAGCGCCAGCCGGGCGCCAACGTCATCCACGTCGTCGACGGCGTGAAGGCGCTGCTGCCGCAACTGCGCGCCGGCCTGCCGGCGGCGCTCAGCGTCGAGCCGCTCACCGACCGCACCACGACGATCCGCGCCTCGGTCGACGACGTCGAGTTCGAGCTGGCGATGGCGGCGCTCCTGGTCGTGCTCGTCACCTTCCTGTTCCTGCGCAACATCCCGGCGACGATCATCCCGAGCCTGTCGGTGCCGCTCTCCCTGGTCGGCACGTTCGCGGTCATGTATTTGTGGGGCTTCAGCCTCGACAATCTGTCGCTGATGGCGCTGACGATCGCTTCCGGTTTCGTCATCGACGACGCCATCGTCATGATCGAGAACATCTCGCGTTTCATCGAGCATGGCGACGATCCGGTGACCGCCGCGCTCGAAGGCTCGGCCCAGATCGGCTTCACCATCATCTCGCTCACCGTCTCGCTGATCGCGGTGCTGATCCCGCTTCTGTTCATGGGCGACGTGGTCGGCCGCCTGTTCCACGAATTCGCCATCACTCTGGCCATCGCCATCGTCATCTCGGCCATCGTCTCGCTGACTTTGGTGCCGATGCTGTGCGCCAGGCTCCTGAAGCCGCCGGCCGAACGCAGGCCGGGTGCGCTGGCGCGCTGGAGCGAAGGCGCCTTCGAGGCAATCGCCAGCGGCTATGCGGCAGCACTCCGCTGGGTGCTCGACCGCCAGGCGCTGACCTTGCTGGTGGCGCTCGCGACCCTGGCGCTTACCATCTACTTCTACGACGTCATCCCGAAGGGTTTCTTCCCGGTGCAGGACACCGGCGCCATCTCCGCCATCACCGAGGCCGCGGGCTCGGCGTCCTATGCCGACATGGCGGCGCATCAGCAGGCGCTGGCCGACGCGATCCTGAAGGATCCCGACGTCGCCAGCCTGTCGTCCTTCATCGGCGTCGACGGCCAGAACATGACCGCCAACAGCGGCCACATGCTGATCAATCTGAAGCCGCGTGACCAACGCCAGGCGGACGCCAGCGCCGTCATCAGGCGGCTGACGCAGGAGACGTCCGGGGTCACCGGCATAGCCCTGCACATGCAGCCGGTGCAGGACCTGACCGTCGATTCCACGATCAGCGCTTCGCAATACCAATATGTGCTGCAGGATTCCGATCCGGTCGAACTGGCGGCATGGACGGCAAAGCTCACCGACAGGCTCTCGGCGCTGCCCGAACTTGCCGATGTCGCCAGCGACAGCCAGCAGAGCGGCCTTGCCGTCGACGTAACCATCGACCGCGCTACCGCCGCGCGCTTCGGCATCACGCCGGCCACCATCGACAACGCGCTTTACGACGCCTTCGGCCAGCGCATCATCTCGACCATCTTCACCCAGTCGAACGAATATCGCGTCATCCTCGAGGCCGATCCGTCGGTCGGCCAGACGCCGACCTCGCTCGGCTCGATCTATCTGCCGTCCTCCGGCTCCGGCCAGGTGCCGCTGTCGGCGATCGCCAGCATCAATGTCCGCCAGGCGCCGTTGCTGGTGAACCACCTCGCGCAGTTTCCGGCCGCGACCATCTCCTTCAACCTTGCCCCCGGCGTCTCGCTCGGTGATGCGACGGCAGCAATCACCGCCGCCGAGCGGGACATGCAGGCGCCCGCCGGCCTGACGACCGGCTTCCAGGGCGCCGCCCTTGCGCTGCAGAGCTCGCTCTCCAACGAGTTGCTGCTGGTGCTGGCGGCCGTCGCCACCGTCTATGTCGTGCTCGGCGTGCTCTACGAGAGCTTCATTCACCCGCTGACCATCCTGTCGACGCTACCCTCGGCAACCGTCGGCGCATTGGTCGCGCTGATGCTCGCCGGCCATGACCTCGATGTCATCGGCATCATCGGCATCGTGCTCCTGGTCGGCATCGTCAAGAAGAACGCCATCATGATGATCGACTTCGCGCTGCAGGCCGAGCGGCTGCAGGGGCTCGACCCGCGCGAGGCGATCTACGAAGCCTGCCTGCTCAGGCTCCGCCCGATCCTGATGACCACTTTTGCGGCACTCTTCGGCGCGCTGCCGCTTCTGGTCGGCGGCCTGGCCGGCTCCGAGCTGCACCAGCCGCTCGGCATCACCATCGTCGGCGGGCTGATCGTCAGCCAGGTGCTGACGCTGTTCACCACGCCGGTCATCTATCTTGCCTTCGACCGGCTGACGCGGCGCGGCTCCGGCATTGCCGAAGCTCCTGCTGGCGGGTCCTCGCCGTGAACCTCTCTGCGCCGTTCATCGCTCGGCCGGTCGCCACCACGCTGCTCGCGATCGGCTTGGCCGCTGCCGGCCTGATCGCCTATTTCAATTTGCCGGTGGCGCCGCTGCCCAAGGTCGATTTCCCCACCATCTCGGTGCAGGCCTCGATGGCGGGCGCCAGCCCGGACACGATGGCGACCGATGTCGCAGCACCGCTGGAGCGCCACCTCGGCCAGATCGCCGGCGTCTCCGAGATGACCTCGCGTTCGGGCACCGGCTCGACCAATGTCGTGCTGCAATTCGGCCTCGACCGCGACATCAACGGCGCGGCGCGTGACGTTCAGGCCGCGATCAACGCCGCGCGCGCCGACCTGCCGTCGGATCTGCACAGCAATCCGACCTATCGCAAATA
This sequence comes from Mesorhizobium sp. SOD10, assembly GCA_000824805.1. GTDB lineage: Bacteria > Pseudomonadota > Alphaproteobacteria > Rhizobiales > Rhizobiaceae > Mesorhizobium. The sequence goes on along the minus strand of CCNA01000034.1, from coordinate 717,484 downwards.
CAACCCCGCCGATTCGCCGGTGATGATCCTGGCGCTGACCTCGCGCACGCTCACCCCCGGCCAGCTCTATGACGCGGCCGCGACCGTGCTGCAGCAGCGCCTGTCACAGGTCGAGGGCGTCGGCAATGTCGATCTCGGCGGCTCGTCGCTGCCGGCGGTGCGTGTCGAGCTCAACCCCGGCGCGCTGTTTCATTACGGCATCGGCCTGGAGGATGTGCGGGCGGCCCTTGCTTCCGCCAACGCGCGCAGCCCGAAAGGTTTCGAGGAAGACGGCGCGTTGCGCTACCAGCTCTACACCAACGACCAGGCGAGCCACGCCGCCGACTTTCGCGATCTGGTCATCGCCTGGCGCAACAACGCGGCGGTCAGACTTCGCGACATCGCCGATGTCGAGGATTCCGTCGAGGATGTGCGCAATCTCGGCCTCGCCAATGGCGAGCCGGCGGTGCTTCTGGTGCTCTACCGCGAGCCCAACGCCAACATCATCGAGACCGTCGACCGCGTCCGCGCGTTAATCCCGACACTGCAGGCCTCGGTGCCGGCCGATGCGCGGCTCAGCATCGCGACCGACGGTTCGACCACGATACGCGGCTCGCTGCACGACACCGAACTCACGCTGGTGCTGGCGGTGCTGCTCGTCATCCTGGTCGTGTTCTCATTCCTGCGCGACTGGCGCGCGGCACTGATCCCGAGCGTCGCGCTGGTCGTCTCGATCCTCGGCACCTTCGGTGCGGTGTATCTGCTCGGCTTTACGCTCGACAATCTGTCGCTGATGGCGCTCACCATCGCCACCGGCTTCGTGGTCGACGATGCCATCGTGGTGCTCGAAAACATCACGCGCCACATCGAGGACGGCATGCCGCGCGGCAAGGCGGCGCTCGTCGGCGCCGGGGAAGTCGGCTTCACCGTGCTGTCGATGAGCGCCTCGCTGGTGGCTGTCTTTCTGCCGATCCTGCTGATGGGCGGCATACTTGGCCGCTTGTTCCAGGAATTCGCCCTGACGCTCTCGCTGTCGATCGCCATTTCGCTGGCGCTGTCGCTGACGGTGACGCCGATGATCTGCGCGCATTTCCTGCGCCCGGCTGCCAGCTCGTCGGTCGGGCGCTCGTTCCTTGCACGCTTCGGCGAAGGCGTGTTCGAACGCGTCCGCGCCGGTTACGGACGTTCGCTCGCCTGGTCGCTCGACAATGCGGAAATCATGCTGGTGGTGCTTCTCGCGGCCATCGTCTTCAACGCCTATCTCTACACGGCGGTGCCGAAAGGCTTCTTCCCGCAGCAGGACACCGGTGAGTTGATGGGCGGTCTGCGCGCCGATCAGGCCATTTCCTTCCAGCTGATGCGGCAGAAATTCGAGCAGCTGGAGCAGATCCTCAAAAGCGACTCGGCGGTCGAGAATGTGGTCGGCTATATCGGCGGCCGGCAGACCAATTCCGGCTTCGTCCAGGTCGCCCTGAAACCGAAGGGCGAGCGGGCTCCGCTGCAAGTGGTGCTGACCAGGCTGCGCGCCCGGCTCGGGCAGTTGCCGGGCGCGCAGCTCTTCCTCAATCCGCGCCAGGAGATCAGGGTCGGCGGCCGCCAGAGCCTGGCGACCTATCAGTATACGCTGCAGGCCGACACCACCGCCGATCTCGACCAATGGACGCCGAAGCTGGTCGATCTCCTGAAGCAGGCGCCGGAACTCACCGACGTCAATTCGGACCGCGACGAGGCCGGGCTCGAAACCAACATTACGGTCGATCGCGAGAGCGCTGCCAGACTCGGCCTGACACCTCAAAGCATCGATGCCACGCTTTACGACGCCTTCGGCCAGCGTCAGGTGTCGACGATCTTCAACGCTCGCAACCAGTATCATGTCGTCATGGAGGTGGCGCCGCGCTATTTGCAGGACCCAAGCGCATTGAACGGCATCTATGTCAGCACCTCAGGCGCTGCGGCGAGCGGCACACAGCAGACCAATGCGCTGGCCGGCAGCTTGACGGGCTCGCTGCGCAACCAGGCGACCAACGCCATCGCCGTCACCGGCCATGGCAGCGCCTCGAGTGGTGCTGCGGTCAGCACTTCGGCCGAGAAGATGGTGCCTTTGGCCGCCTTCAGCACCTACGGCCCGGCGACCATGCCGCTCTCGGTCAACCACCAGGGCCATTTCGTCGCCACGACCATTTCCTTCAACCTTGCCGATGGCGCCACGCTTGGCGACGCTTCGGCCGCGATCGACCGCGCCATGGCCGAGCTCAAAATGCCGGTCACGATCCACGGCTCACTGGCCGGCACCGCGCTCGCCTTCCGCGCCAACCTGCTCAACGAACTGCTTTTGATCGCCGCGGCACTTGCCACGATCTATGTCGTGCTCGGCGTGCTCTACGAAAGCTATGTGCACCCGATCACCATCCTGTCGACGCTGCCCTCGGCGGGCATCGGCGCGCTGCTCGCGCTCATCGTCACCGGCATGGAGTTCGATGTGATCTCGCTGATCGGCATCATCCTGCTGATCGGCATCGTCAAGAAGAATGCCATCATGATGATCGACATGGCGTTGCATGCCGAACGCCAGGAAGGCCTCTCGGCCCGCGCGGCGATCCACAAGGCGAGCGTCCAGCGCTTCCGGCCGATCATGATGACGACTTTTGCCGCGCTGCTCGGCGCGCTGCCGCTGGCGATCGAGACCGGCACGGGCGCGGAGCTGCGCCAGCCGCTCGGCGCGGCGATCGTCGGCGGCCTCATCGTCTCGCAGCTCCTGACGCTCTACACCACGCCGGTCGTCTATCTCTATCTCGATAGGCTGAGCGCGCGCAGACGCTCAGCGCGGCTTGCGCCGGCCGAGTGAGCTATTTGCCGGCAATGCGCCGGTGCACGCGGTCAAGACTCTCGGCGAAGGCCTCGAACGTGCCCCGTTCCGTCAGCTCGCGCAGCACTTGCTCGTTGATGCCGCCGCGCGTCGCATAATCCTGCGCAAGATGCATGAAATCTTCGTCCGGCGCCGTATCCGGCGCGTTGGCCAGCGCCTTGTAGATGCTGGTGATGTAGTCGCGGGCCTTGTCGCCCGGAACGCCTTGGCCGCGCACCCAGGCGTGGATCGTGTCGAGATATTTGAAATAGCTGGCATAGGTCGCGGTGACGACGCTGAGCGCATCGAACTCGCCCTGATCCTCGACCTCGATCACCCGGCCAAGCTTGCCGAAGAACGCCGCGACGATCGGGTCCGGCGGGCAGATGAGTGTCGCGCCCTGCAGGCGGGCGATCATCGGCATGGGCAGGGCCTTGCCGACATGCGCGGCCGGCGCCACGAGACGGGTGATCTCCTCACGCGAGATCGTCGCGATCAGGCTGACGACGTGATGGTCCTCGCCGAACCGCAGCTCCTTCAGCACCTCGCGCGCGATCTGCGGCCGCACCGCCAGCATCACGATGTCGCACTGGTCGAGCACGGCCTGGTTGTCGGCGGCGATGCGCACATCCGCAAAGCGCTGGGCAAGCGCCGCGGCGATCGCCTCGTTGCGCGGCGAGACCACGACCGGCGTCGTCTCGCCCGGCAGCGATTTCAGCCCGGTGACGATGGCCGAGCTCAAGGCGCCCGTGCCGACAAAGCCAAGTTTCATGGATATCCGCCCTGTTTCGGATCGCGGCCGAGAATAGCGCCGGCTTCGTCTGCGGCAAGGGGAGCGGGTGGCCGCGATTACGGCCCCGAGGCGGTGAGGCTGCTGCGCGGGATAACAGCCTCACCTGAAGCCTCACTCAGCGCTTTGGCCCGAAACCGGGATAAGGGTTCAGCGGCACAATCGCCGCGATATCCATCATGCCGGCTTCGATCAGGGGCAGCGTGGCGAGGTGGCCGCGCACTTCCTTCTCGTTGGCCGCCTCGAACATTATGCCGGTGCCGGGAACGTCGCCGCGGTTCCAGATCTGGCGCACCGCGCCTTGCACGTAGAGCGTCTTGCGCTGCTCGGATTCAGGCGGGAGCAGGGGAGCGAAATCGGCGTCGCTGAACTTCTGGGTGTTGCGGGTAAGCAGGGCAAAGAACTGCATGGCGGTCTCCTTCGTGGCTGGTTGATGCGGGAGATATCGCGCCGGCTGGTCAGACTGTCCAAGACTGATTAGGCTAAAGTTCAGACCTACTGGGACTTGGAAGATGCTCGATTTGCGCCAGATCAGATATTTCGTCGCCGTCGCCGAGACCGGCAATGTCGGCCGCGCCGCCGAGCAATTGCACATCTCGCAATCGCCCTTGAGCCGTCAGATCATCCAGTTGGAAGAGCAACTGGGCGTCGCCCTATTCGAGCGGGCGAAGCAGCGCGTCCACCTCAACGCCGAGGGCAATGCCTTCCTTGCCGAAGCCCGCGCGCTGCTCGCCAATGCGGCGCGGCTGGAAGAGCTCGGCCGCAACCTCGCCAGCGGCGCCGCGGGCAGCCTCGCCATCGGCTATGTCGAAGGCGCGGTGCATTCGGGACTGGTTGCCGCGATGTTGAAGGATTTCCGCCGCGCGCGGCCGGATTTTCATCTGCAACTCAGGAGTCGGCGAACGGCGGCGCAGTTCGAGGATCTGCGGCAGCGCCTGCTCGATCTCGGTTTCGTCTATTCGCCGGCGCCCGAGAACGATCCCGATCTTGAAAGCATGCTGGTGCGGCGCGAGCCGCTGGTGCTGGCAATGCCGGAAGGCGACCCGCTCGCCGATGTCGCCGACATTACGCCCGGCCTGCTCGACGGCCGCGTCTGGATCACCGTCGTGCGCCAGCCCGGCGACACCAACCGCGCGCAGTTCCTGGCGGCCTGCGTCGAATCCGGCTTCATGCCCGATATCGCCTATGAGACGAACGACCCCTTGACCTCGCTCGGCCTGGTCAGCGCCGGCCTCGGCCTCGCCACGGTCCAGGAAAGCCTGCGAAGCGCCGCACCGCCCGGCGTGATCTTCCGCGACCTGCCCTGGTTCAAGCGCAGCGTGTCGATCCATCTGGCATGGCGCAGGAATGATCGGCGGGCGGTGATTGGGGATTTGAGGAGGGCGGTAGGGGTTAGGCAGTAAGCAGTAGGCAGTAGGCAGTAGGCAGTAGGCAGTAGGCAGTAGGCAGTAGGCAGTAGGCAGTAGGCAGTAGGGCCTGTCTTCCCTATTGCCTACTGCCTAATCCCTACTGCCTACATTTTGTCTATCACCGACTGCACCCCTTCCGTCGGGGCGTCGACCGACGAGCCCGCCACCATGATGGCGGGGACGATCGCTTCCGGGTCGTTGACCACCAGCGGCTTGACCCTATGCGCGGTGTGAATGAAGCCTTCCTCCGACATGTGCTCGATCAGCGCCAGCATCGGGTCCCAGAAACCCTTGACGTTGGCGAAGACGATCGGCTTGCGGTGATGGCCGAGCTGCGCCCAGGTCATGATCTCGACGATCTCCTCCACCGTGCCGATGCCGCCGGGCAGTGCCACAAAGGCGTCGGATTTTTCGAACATGCTGTGCTTGCGCTCATGCATATTGTCGGTGATCAAGAGTTCATCGAGCTTGTCGAGCGCACTTTCGGTCGCTTCCTTGTTGATCAGGAAGCGTGGGATGATGCCGGTGACTTTGCCGCCGGCCTTGAGAGCGCCATCGGCGACGGCGCCCATGATTCCCTTGGTGCCGCCGCCATAGATCAGGCGCAACCCGGATTTGGCAAGCGAGCGGCCGAGCGTGTGGCCGGCCTTGATATAGGCCTCGTCGCGGCCCGGAGACGAGCCGCAATAGACGCAGACGGATCGAATCGTGTTCATGGCGATGATTGGTGATGGGGACGGTTGGCCGGGTCAAGCCCGCCGACGGGCTTTTTCTTGTGAGCGTAGAGAAAACACGCTAGACCGGGCGTTAGGTGGCTAAGGGGGCAATAAGGAATTATGGCTATCAATCCTTCCAAGGCGTTTTTGTTTGCGGCGGGCGGCGTTGTCGCCGTCGCGGCGGTCGCCTACGGCTCGGGCGCGCTCGACCCTTATATCAACAACCAGAAGCCGGCGCAGGTCGCGGCGCTGCCGCAGGGCGATGCGAAACCCGCTGAATCCTCGAGCACGGGCACGGAGGCGCGCGTGCCCCAGGCTCCTTCAAACACAATGGCTCCGGCGAATACGATGGCGCCTGCCAATAAGATGGCGCCGGCCACCACAACGCCCGCCCAGGCGCCAGCCGCCGCTACAGGCCCGACTCTGCCGACCTTCGATGTCGTGCGCGTCGAAGGCAATGGCTCGGTCGTCGTCGCCGGCAGCGCCGCGCCCAACGCCAAGGTCGAGATCCTGAGTGGCGGCACCGTGCTCGGCTCGACCGATTCCGGCCCGGACGGCGCCTTCGCCATCGTGCTGGACGATCCGCTGAAGCCGGGCGACTATACGATCACGCTGCGCCAGACGGTCGGCGGCACTACCGTCGCCTCGGCCCAGACCGCCGTCGTCTCGGTGCCGCAGAGCCCGACGGGTCAGGTGCTGGCCATGGTCGAGGAGCCGGGCAAGGCCTCGCAACTGATCACCGTGCCGCAGGCCGAGACCAAGCAGGCGGCGCCGGCCGCAACCGGTCAGGCGGCGGCGCCTGCGACCCAGGCCCCGGCTGCGACCGCGCCGGCTGGATCCGACACGGCCTCGGCGCCGGCTGCGACCGCGCCGGCCGCCACGGACCAGGCGACCGCGCCGGCTGCGGGTGCCGCGGCGGAGCCCAAGATTGCCGTCGAGGCGGTCGAGATCGACGGCGGCAAGATCTTCGTCGCCGGCACGGCCGATCCCGGCCGCAAGGTGCGTGCCTATGCCGGGGACATGCTGCTCGGCGATGCAAAGACTTCGCCCGACGGCCATTTCCTGATCGAGGCGAAGCGGGACATCCCGGTCGGCAGCTACACCATCCATGTCGACGGGCTGGATGATGACGGCGTCAAGGTCGTCGCCCGCGCCGCCGTACCGTTCGAGCGCGAGCCCGGCGAGTCGATGGCCGCCGTCGCCCCCAGCGAGATGAAGACGGGCGAGGCCAAGCAGGCCGAGGCGCCCGCGACCGCTGAAACCAAGCCGGCCGCAACGGCCGAAGCGGCCAAGCCCGCCGAGGCTCCTGCCAAGGTCGCTGAAGCGACGCCCACGACCGATGTGCCCGAGACGGTTGCGCCCAAGCTCGAACATGCCGACAGCGCGGTCATCATCCGCCGCAACGACACGCTCTGGCGAATCTCGCGCCGCGTCTATGGCCATGGCACTCGGTTCTCGACCATCTATCTGGCCAACCAGGACCAGATCCGCGATCCCGATCGCATCTGGCCGGGCCAGGTGTTCAAGGTGCCATCCAAGTCGAAGGAAGGCGAGGATGCCGACATGAAGGCTTTGGGCGAGCAGATGACCACTCCGACGAAGACGGAGTGAGGGTGGCGATTGGCTGATCTCCCCCCTTGTGGGGGATCGCCGATGGACGATGACCGAATCCCCCGAAATCCGCTGCAGCGACAGTCACGCCATGGCGCTCCGCCTGGCGGCGCTTTCGCATCCGGCACGCATCGAGATCCTGAAACGCCTCTCGGCCAGCTCCTGCTGCTCCTGCCGTGAGGTGGTCGATCATCTCGACCTCGCCCAGTCGACCGTCTCGCAGCATCTGAAGGTGCTGGTCGAGGCGGGGCTGGTCCGCTTCGAGGCCGACCGGCAGCGCTCGCGCTATGCCGTCGACCACGCCGCGCTGGCCGGTGTCTCGGCCTCGCTCACCGATCTCGTCAACTCCTGCTGCCCCAGCCTCTCACCCAAAAGGCAAGACTAGTGGCCGAAAAAACCGTATCCGCCGAAGCCGGCACCCTCACGACCCTGCGCAACCTCTGGCCCTATATGTGGCCGGCCGAACGCGCCGACCTTAGAGCCCGCGTCACCTGGGCGACGCTGCTTCTGGTGGTCGCCAAGGTCACCTTGGTCGCCGGCCCGTATTTCTTCAAATGGGCGACCGATGCTCTGGCGCACGCCTCGAAGGCGCCGCCGCCGCTGCCAGCTTTCCTGCTCGCGCCGATTATGCTGGTCATCGCCTACAACCTGTTGCGCTTGGTCCAGCTCGGCTTCAACCAGCTGCGCGACGCGCTGTTTGCCCGGGTCGGCCAGTATGCGGTGCGCCAGCTCGCCTACCGCACCTTCGTCCACATGCACCAGCTGTCGCTGCGCTTCCATCTTGAGCGCCGCACCGGCGGCCTGTCGCGCATCATCGAGCGCGGTACCAAGGGCATCGAGACGATCGTGCGCTTCATCATGCTGAATACGGCGCCGACCATCCTCGAATTCGCGCTGACGGCCGGCATTTTCGCCTTCACCTATGGCTGGAAATACGTCGCCGTGGTCGCCGTCACCGTCTGGCTCTATGTCTGGTTCACGGTCAAGGCGAGCGACTGGCGCATCTCGATCCGCCGCGACATGAACGACAGCGACACCGACGCCAACACCAAGGCGATCGACTCTTTGCTCAACTTCGAGACGGTCAAATATTTCACCAACGAGCGCATGGAGGCCGAGCGCTTCGACCGCTCGATGGCGCGCTACGAGATCGCCGCGACCAAGACCTGGACCTCGCTGGGCTGGCTGAACTTCGGCCAGGGCCTCATCTTCGGCCTGGGCACCGTCATCGTCATGTGCATGTCGGCGCTGGAGGTGCAGGCCGGCACGCAGAGCGTCGGCGACTTCGTCTTTATCAACGCCATGCTGATCCAGCTCTCGGTACCGCTCAATTTCATCGGCTTCATCTACCGCGAGATCCGGCAGGGCCTGACCGACATCGAGCATATGTTCGACCTGCTCGACGTGCCCCAGGAGATCGTCGACAAGCCGGACGCCAAGCCCTTGAAGGTCGGTCCCGGCAAGGTCGAATTCCGCGACGTGCATTTCTCCTATGATCCTAACCGCAAGATCCTGAAGGGGGTCTCCTTCGAGGTGCCGGCCGGCAAGACGGTGGCGATCGTCGGACCGTCCGGCGCCGGCAAGTCGACCATTTCCAGGCTTCTGTTCCGCTTCTACGACGTGCAGGGAGGCCAGGTGCTGATCGACGGCCAGGACATCCGCGATGTCACGCAGGAGAGCCTGCGCGCGGTTCTCGGCATGGTGCCGCAGGACACGGTGCTCTTCAACGACACCATCGCCTATAACATCCGCTACGGCCGCGTCAGCGCCAGCGAGGAGGAGGTGCGCAAGGCCGCCGAGCTGGCCCAGATCGGGCCGTTCATCGACAAGCTGCCGGAGGGTTACAAGTCGATGGTCGGCGAGCGCGGGCTGAAACTGTCGGGCGGCGAGAAGCAGCGCGTGGCGATCGCCCGCACCATCCTCAAGGCGCCGCCGATTCTGATGCTGGACGAGGCGACCTCGGCGCTCGACACCCAGACCGAGCAGGAAATCCAGGCCGCGCTCGACCTCGTCAGCAAGGGCCGCACCACCATCGTGATCGCGCACCGCTTGTCGACGGTGATCTCGGCCGACGAGATCATCGTGCTCAAGGACGGCCAGATCGCCGAACGCGGCACGCATGCGGCGTTGCTCGCCAAACACGGCCTCTACGCCTCGATGTGGGACCGCCAGCGCGAAGCGACCGAAGCCGAGGAGCGCCTGCGCATCGCCCGCGAGAGCGACGAGCTGGGGGTTGTTGTGCGGCGCAGGACGTCGGAGGTGAGCTAGCGCCGACTTCACCTTCTTCCCAAGGGGAGAAGGGAAGGGCAAAATCCCCCTTGACCTCAACTTAACTTGAGCTTGCAAACCGTCTCCGAGCCCCTGCGAAGCAACTCGTCCAAGAACGGAGACAGATCGAAATGAGCATCAAGAACCACCGCACCGGCAGCGTGTTCCGGGTCGATAAATTCGTCGTGCCGGCGCAAGCGCGCGACGAAATCCTCGGCAAGGTTTTCATGACGCACGAATTGCTGCGCCAGCAGGAAGGCTTCGTGCAGGATTTCCTGCTGGAACAGTTCTCCGGCCCGGGCGAGTTCAACATCGTCACCGTGGTCGAATGGGAAAGCCAGGACGCCGTCGACAAGGTGGTGCCGATCGTCAAGGCAGCGCATGAGCGCATCGCCTTCAGCGCGCAGGAAACCATCGCGCGCCTCGGCGTCAAGGCCGACATCGCCAGCTACCAGCGCGTGCCGGAGGTGTAGGAGGGCCATCCGGCGCCAGGCGCGGTTACGGTGATGCTCAGCACCTGACCGGTGCGAGAGTCGCTCACCATGTTTTCGAAGCCGCGCCATTCGGCGGCGAGGATGAAAAGCGTCTTGCCGTCGGCTCCGCCCAGCACGCAGGCAAAGCAGCCGCGATCGACCTCGACCTTGTCGACTTTCTCGCCGCCCTCGCGCACCCTGACGCAGTGCCGGTTCGGTACATCGGCATACCACACACAGCCTTCGGCATCGATGCAGATGCCGTCGGGATAGTCGTTGCCGAGCTCAGCCCAGACGCGCCGCTTGGAAAGGCTGCCGTCTTCGCCAATATCGAAGGCGGTCAGCCGCCTGGCGTGAGATTCGGCGACGATCAGCGTCCGGTTGTCCGGTGTCACCGCCATGCCGTTGGCGAAGGCGATATCCTCGGCAACCTGTCGCAGCGTGCCGTCCGCCGCGACCACCACGATGGTGCCCGGCCCGAAATGCTCGCCCGGTGCCGCTGCTGGTCCGCCGCCATTGACGTAGACGTGGTTGCGGCCATCGACGACAATTTCGTTCCACGAGTTCTTCGACAGTCCCGTGAGGTCGGCATGTGCGACGAGCCCGCCATTTGCCTCCTGCCGGAGCAGAAGGCCATCCCGACCCGAAACGACGAGCAGTCGCCCATCAGACAGCCAGTCGATCGAATAGGGCAGGACGGCCGGCACGGTCAGCATGACCTCGCTCTTGCCCTCTTCGTCCACGGCGACAATCTCGCCGGTGCCCCAGTTGCAAAGCCAGAGCCGCCCCTCATGCCAGCGCGGAGATTCGCCGAAGGCGAGGCCTTCCATGATGATATTGGCTTTCCTGACGCTGCTCGATGACGACATTGGCCGGCTCCCTGGGCGCGTTGTCCAGCCTAGGACGGATGAGATGGCCGGGTTCCTACAGTCGTGTTGAAAGTCGCGGCTATCATCGCCGTACCCGCCGCTCACTCTTTCCCATTGTTGCGTTGCGGGGAGGGGGGCTTTCGGCTATTGAGGCGCAACCTGAAACAGGGACCGCCCCCAAAGTCCTATGACGCTTCTCGACTCCGTCAAGAACACGTTCGTCCCGATCCATCGCGAAGGCTATCCCTTCATCGCCGCCTTCGCCGCGGCAACGCTGTTTCTCGGCTATTTCTCCTCGATCCTGTTCTGGATCGGGCTGATCCTCACCGCATGGTGCATCTATTTCTACCGCGATCCCGAGCGCGTCACGCCGGTCGACGACCGGCTGGTGGTGAGCCCGGCCGACGGCGTGATCTCGGCGGTCGGGCCTGCCGTGCCGCCGAGCGAGCTTGGCCTGGGCTCGGGCGAGATGACCCGGATATCGGTGTTCATGAACGTGTTTTCCTGCCACATCAACCGCGCGCCGGTGCGCGGCCGGATCACGCGCATCGAGCACAAGCCCGGCAAATTCCTCAATGCCGAGCTCGACAAGGCGAGCGCCGAGAACGAGCGCAACGGCCTGGTCATCGACAGCCCGAACGGCACGATCGCCGCCGTGCAGATCGCCGGGCTGGTGGCGCGCCGCATCGTCTGCTGGGCCGAGGCCGGCGGTACGATCGCCATCGGCGAGCGTTTCGGCCTGATCCGCTTCGGCTCGCGCGTCGATGTTTTCCTGCCCTCGGGCGCCGTGCCGCGCGTCGCGGTGGGCCAGACGGCGGTCGGCGGCGAGACGGTGCTTGCCGAATTTGGCGGCACGGCGGTCACGCCCTTGGTCAGGATTTCCTGAGCATTGGGCGCGCCGTTCAAGAAATTCGAGGCCCACGCCAGCGGCGGACCGCGCATCCGCGAGATCCCGATGCGCATGGTGCTGCCCAACCTGGTCACGGTGCTTGCCATCTGCGCCGGCCTTTCGGGCATCCGCTTCGCCTTCGAGAACCGCTTCGAGATCGCAGTGGTCATGGTGCTGCTCGCCGCCTTCCTGGACGGCATCGACGGGCGGCTGGCGCGCATGCTGAAGGCCACCTCGAAATTCGGCGCGCAGATGGATTCGCTGGCCGACATCGTCAATTTCGGCGTTGCGCCGGCCCTGGTGCTCTACGCCTTCCTGCTCGATCGCGCCGGCTCGCCGGGCTGGATCGCGGCACTTCTCTTCACCATCGCCTGCGGCATGCGGCTTGCCCGCTTCAACGTGCTGGCCGACGACACCGACCAGCCGGCATGGCAGACCGAATATTTCGTCGGCGTGCCGGCTCCGGCCGGCGCCGTTCTGGTCATGCTGCCGCTCTATCTCTATTTCCTGCGGCTCGGGCTCGAGCCCAGCCGGCCGGCCGCCTTCATCGCCACCGGCTTCACCGTGCTCATCGCCTTCCTTCTTGTCAGCCGTCTGCCGGTCTATTCGGGCAAGAGCGTCAAGGTTCCGGGCGACAGGGTGCTGCCGGTCATCCTCGGCGTGGTGCTCTACATCCTCTTGCTAATGACCTATCCCTGGTACACGCTGACCGCTTCGGTCGCAGGGTACCTGCTGTTCCTGCCGCTCTCCGTGCGCGCCTATTCGAAGCGGGCCATGCGCGAAGGCGAAAAGGTGCCGCCCTCGGATATCGGTTAAAGCCGGCGCCTATCTAAGCCGCCGCGCTCAGCCCCAGCCGGTCGATCGCCAGTTTGCGCGCCGAGATGTAATCCGTCTTGCCCGAACCCAGCACCGGGATCTCGTCGACCTTGATGATGTCGTTGGGCACCATCAATTCGGCGGCACCCGCCTTCTTGCCGAACTGGCGCAGTTCCTCGGCATTGGCGTCGTCGGCGGTGGTGACCAGCACGATGCGCTCGCCGCGCCTCTTGTCGGGCACGGCCACCGCCGCGTGGCGCTCTTCCGGCCACAGCGACTGCACCAGCACCTCGACGGCGCCCAGCGACACCATCTCGCCGGCAATCTTGGCGAAGCGTTTGGCCCGGCCGCGTATGGTGATGAAACCCTCGCGGTCGATCGAGACGATGTCGCCGGTGTCGTGCCAGCCTTCCAGTAGCTGCAATTCACCGGGACGGTCGGCGGTCATATAGCCCATCATCATGTTCGGCCCGTCGAGCCACAGCCGGCCGCCCTCGGCGATACCCTCGACCGGCTCCAGCTTCATGCGGATGGCCGGCAGCGGCCGCCCGACCGTGCCGTCGCGGCCATGGATGGCGGTGTTCACCGCCACGACGGGCGCGGCTTCGGTCAGCCCGAAGCCTTCGACGATCGAGGCCTGGAAGCGGTCGCGATAGGTGCGCCGTGTTTCCGGCTTCACCGCTTCCGCGCCGGCCACGACGAAGCGCAGGCTGGAGAAGTCGCCGTCCTTGGCGGTGCGGGCATAATTGGCAAGGAAGGTGTCGGTGCCGAACATCACCGTCGGCTTCACCTTGCGGGCGATCTCGGGGATGATCTTGTAGTGCAGCGGCGAGGGGTAAAGGAACAGCTTTATGCCGAGCACCAGCGGCAGGATGGTGCCGCCGGTCAGGCCGAAGGAATGGAACACCGGCAGCACGTTGAGCAGGATGTCCGCCGGCGAGACGGAGACGCGCGCTTCCGCCTGCATCACATTGGCGAGCAGGTTACGGCTCGACAGTACCACCGCCTTCGGCGTGCCTTCCGAGCCCGAGGTGAACAGGATGACGGCTGGCTTCGAGGCTTGCTGGCGCTGCAAAGGCAGGCGCCACAAAAGCGCGGCCGCGACTTTGTCAAGGGTTGTCACGCTGGCCCGCACATCCTCCAGCCAGAGCATCTTCGCGCCGCCCGCCTCAACCGCGGCGACGATGTCGTCGATGCCGGCTTTTTCGATGAAGGTGCGGGACGAGATCACGGTGCGGATCACGGCGGTGCGGACCGCCGCGGTCACGCTCGCCGGGCCGGCGGTGTAGTTGACCATTGCGGCGACGCGGCCCGCCGAGATCAGGCCGACGAAGGTGAGCACCACGCCATTGGCGTTGGGCAAGAGCACGCCGACCGCTTCGCCGGGCGCCGTCACCGCCTCGAAATGGCGGCCGAGCACGCGAGCGCCGATGAACAGCTTGCGGTAGCTGAGCGAACCGGAAATCACATCCTCGATGATCGGGCGCGAAGGGCCAACGCGATCGGCGGCGTCGCGCATGGCGAGGAACAGCCCTCGATCGAGATTGGTGCCGTAGAGCCGCGCTTCGGCGAAACGGTCGAACAGCGCGTTGGTGTTGGAGGCCATGTCGGGATTGCGCGCCGTAAGCTCGGCGATGGTCATCGGCTCCAGCGCGCTCACCGACAGCCGCGGGAACCAATGGCGTGGCGCTTTCTCCTTCGGCGTCAGCGACACCGGCAGGTCGCGCGTGCCGGCAACGAAGATCGGCACAATGCGGGCGTCGGCCTGCATGGCCATGCGGGTGATGGCGCGAAACAGCCGGAAGGATTTGACATCCGGCTCGACATTATCCGGCAGGTAGACGGCAAGCCGCCCCTTGCCCTTCAGCACGCGCACCAGCCGTCGGCTGACGAAGACATGCTCGGCGTTGAAGGCGATGGTGCGGGCAAGCTCGCGCCACGGCTCCAGCCAGGGCGAGCGCGCCGAGGCGTCGTCCAGGATATGCAGCGTATCGTCGGGAAGCAGCGACAGCATCAGCGCCGGCTCGAAGCGCGACTGGTGCGAGACGACATAGATCACCGGCGTCTTGGCGCTGCGGGCAATGCGGATGCGGTTGTCGGCGATGCGATAGGCGAGCTTGAACGGCACATAGAGCAGCGCCTGGGTGAAGCGCAGGTCGAGCCGGAACCGCTCGATCACCGCGATCAGCAGCCAGGCAAGAACAAGGCCCGCCAGCAGCGCCAGGGTCAGGATCATGCCGCTCTCTCCCAGTCTCCTCCAGCGCGGCTCTTGAGCGGCCGCTTCGGCGGCAGAAGGTAGCGGAAGTGGGGGCAAGGTCAATGTGGGGGGAAGGCCGGGCTCCCCCTTCTCCCCTTGTGGGCCTGTTCTCGCTGACTGCGCAACAGGCCCACAAGGGGAGAAGGGACGCCTACGCCGCCTTCAGCCTCCCGCTGATGAAGCGGAACTCCTGGCTCTTGCCGCCAAAGCCGTAGGCCGCCGCCGGCACCTCGTGCACCAAAGCGTAGCTTTCCTCATGCACGCATTGGAGCAGCCGGCCGAAAGCCTCGAAGATCGCCATGAGATAGGCTTCGAGCTCAAGCTTGGTGTTTGTGCCGTCGACGACCTTGATGTCCAGCCAGAACGTGTTGTTCCCGAGCTCGGCCAGCGACTTGCCACCGGCGAACCAGTGCTGCGGATCCATATAGTTGACGGCGACCGCGGTGATCGTCGGATCCTTGCGTAACTCCCTTGCGGTGATCTCAGTGATCTCTCTGGCGATCGCGGCGGACAGCTTGGCGTCGGGCCTGCCGGTGACGCTGACATTGATGATCGGCATGTTTCTCTCCTTCGGTTCGAGGTCTTGTGCCTTCGAATGGAAGGATGGTGCCATCATCATAACATCAAAAAAATCGAATTGTTTTTGATAAACGATTCGATATCGTCGAAGTATGGAAACGCTCGATCCCGATCTGCTGAAAACCTTTCTCGCCTTCGTCGACGGCGGCTCGCTCGCCAAGGCCGCGTCCGCTGTCGGCCGCACGCCGTCGGCGGTGACCGCGCAGATGCAGCGGCTGGAAGAGATCGTCGGCGAGCCGCTACTCACCCCGCAGGGCAGGGGACGCGGGTTGACGCCGGCAGGCGAAGACCTTGTCGGCCATGCACGGCGCATTCTTGCCGTCCACACCGAAGCCTGGCTGGCGCTGAAAGGCGCGCGCGCCGGCGGCCGCATAGCCATCGGCACGACGCAGGATTTCGCCGACCACGGCCTGCCGGACCTGTTGCGCGCCTTCGCGATCAGCCATCCGCGCGTCAGGATCGAGCTGCGCGTCGGCCGTTCCATGGAACTCGGGTCGGCGCTGCAGGCGGGCCAGCTCGACCTCGTGATCACCATGCGCCATTCCCCATCGCCGGATGAAGCCGCTGTGATCAGCGAGCCGATGCTGTGGCTGTGCTCGGAAAAAGGGCTGGCGGCGCGGCAGGAGGTGGTGCCGCTGGCGCTGCTCGATCCCTATTGCGGCTTCCGCGAGGCCGCGCTCAACGCGCTGGACGCTGCCGGCCGCCGCTACCGTATCGCCGCCGGAAGCGCCAGCCTTGCCGGTCTGCGCAGCGCGGTCAATGCCGGCATCGCACTGACGCCGCGCACCCGGCGTTTTGCCCATTCCGGCATCGTCGAGGCACCTGCCGATTTCAACCTGCCGCCGTTGCCGATGGCCGATTTCGCCATTCGGCTCGGCCGCGAAGCCGCCCGCCCAGCGCGGGATCTGGCGGAGCTTCTCGGCGGCGGGCTGGCCTTGTCGTCCTGATAAAAATCGCGGTGCGATATCCCGGGAATCCCGAACAAACAATTCCCAAAGAAAAAGCCGACCTTTTTGCGGGTCGGCTTCTAGTCGGACGGGTCGAGGGGTTTGGGGGGACTTGGGGGGTGACCCGTCGATCTAACAATGCCTGAGCCGGATGATGGTTCCGTGAGTGGCGAAATATTTTTACGCCGTCGCCGACTTCGCCTTCAGCCAGTCGCGCCCGGCATGGGCAAAGACCGCGCAAAGCACGATGGCGCCGCCGATGACGCTGGCCATCGGCGGAACCTCGCCGAGGAACAGCAGGGCAAACAGGATGGCGAAGGGCACCTCGGCCGAGCCGAGCAGCCCGGCTTCGGCCGACGGGATCAGCCGCGAGCCTTCCGTCCACAGGATCGAGGCCAGCGCGAAGGAGCAGCCGAAGGTGGCAAGCAGCACCACGTCGCGCGTCGAGACGGCCAGCGGATCGGTGACGAACCAGCCGAGCACGAAAAGCAGGAAGGCCGAGACGGCGCCCGCCCACACGACCGGCGAGTCGCGGAAAGCGCGCACCATAATCATGTAGAGCGCGCTGCCGGTGGTCATCAAAAGCGCCAGCCCGTCACCGAACAGGTGTCCGCTGCCGAGGCCGGCGCCCACCATGATGGCGACGCCGCACAGCGATACGGCGGCCGCGACCATGGTCTGCAGCCGGAACTTTTCCCGCACGAGCAGGAAGGCAAGCAGTGCCGCGATGAAGGGCGAGGTCGCGTAGATGACGGCGACATTGGCGACATAGGTGAATTTGAAGGCCGAGATGAAGGCGATGCTGGCGGCAGCGCCCTCGATCGCGAGCAGCCAGCCCCGCCAGCCCAATCTCAGGCTCTCGCGTCCGCCCGAGCGGCGCCGGCGCCACAGCACATAGAGCGTGATCAGGATCGAGCCGAAAAAGCCGCGCCAGCAGGTGATGGTCAGCGGGTCCGCATGGATCGACTTGGTCAGCACGCCGGTGAGCGCGAAGGCGACAGCCGATGCCGATACCAGGATGATGCCGAGCGTGCGCTCGGCCGCCACGTCGGCGGGCGCAAGCTTTTCGGGCATGTCAAGCGTCTCCGTCATGGCGCCAGCCTAACCAGTTGCTCCTGACAGCCCTCTGTCATGAGGCGTGTTCCCGTCTGCGGAAATGCTCGTTGCCGACGATGAGCAGGCCGGCGCCAATGATCAGCGCCGCGCCCATGAACACTTCCGTGCGCGGCACGTCGCCCCAGATGGCGTAGCCCAGTGCGAAGGCCCAGACCAGCGAAGTGTATTCGAACGGCGCGATGATCGACACCGGCGCGCGCTTCATGCCTTCGAACAGTACATATTGAGCCACCCCGCCGAGCGCCCCGACGCTGACGAGCAAAAGAAGCTGCCGCCAATCGGGCATGCGCCACCAGAGCAGCGCCGGCACGGCCGAGAAGAGCAGGAAATAGAAATTGTTGAGCACCAACTGGATCGTCGTGCGCTCCTGCAGCGCCGTCTTGCGCAAGAGCACCACGGCGATGCCCCACAAAACCGCGGCGGCCAGCACCAGAAGCACCGGCACGGAGAGGCCGAGCCGCGTCGGATCGCAGGCGATAAAGACGCCGACGAAGCCGATGAACACTGCGATCCAGCGCAGCAGCGGCACCGTCTCGCCCAGGATCAGCACCGACAGCACGGTGACGATGATCGGCGCGGCGTAGTAGATGGTGGTGAGCTCGGCAAGCTGCAGCGAGCGGGCGGCGTTGTAGTAGCAAAGCCAGGCGGCCAGCGTGAAAGCGCTGCGCACCAGCATCGGCCTGACGATCGGCGAAACGATCATGTCGGCAAACAGCCGCTTCCCTCCGATCGCGCCGCAGGCGAGGAGCACGGTGATCGAGCGCACGAACATGATCTGCCAGACCGTCATGCCGGCGACCAGAAGCTTGATCGAGGCATCCTGCGCCGAAAACAGGAAATAGGCGGCGGCCGTGAACAGGATGCCGGCCAGCACCCTTTCGCGGCTTTCGAGGATGACGACATCGGCCATGCGGTTTCAGCGTGCTTGCGTGAAGCGGTTCCGCCCCCCAGTCGGGACCGCTGCTCCAGCTATACGGGCGAAAGCTTGCACGGCGCTGTTCCACCGCGGCGCTTGCGTTGGCGCAGGCCTTTTGCCGCGTGCCTGCCGGAGCCTATTGCGTCGCCTGGTAGAGTTCCGATGCCGCGTCTTTCAGCGCGCGCCGCCCGTCCGGCCGCAGATACATCATATGGCCGCCATCGACGACGTCGAGGCGGATCGGCTTGGCGTCGCCGAGAGAGGGAACTTGGTTCACCAGATAGCGCGAGGCGAGATAGGGCGTGACGAGGTCGGTATAGCCGTTGACGATAACGACGCCGAGGGCAGGGTTGAGCGAACGCGCCCGCTGCAGGTCGTTCATCACGCCGGCATAACCCTGGCCCGACGTGCCGTAATCCCAGTTGCGGCTGACCTCGCCATTGAGCAGCCGGTAGCTGACATCGGTGCGGTAGTTGAGCTCGTCGCGGGCATAGGCGACGAAGGCAGAGGTCAGCACCGGAACGCTGCGGTCGAGCACTGGATCGGGTCCGGCGTCATGCGCGCTTTGCGGCGCGATGTCGGCGGTGCCGATGGTGGCGTCATAGGGGCTGAGAACCTTGCCCGTGGCGCGCTGGAATTCCTTGGCGAAAAGTCCGATCGGGAGACGGGCGAAATTGCGTTGGACAAGCTCGAGCGGCAGGCCGGTGATCTCCGACACGCGCCCGCTGGCGAGCTTTCCGCCTTGCTCCAGCCCGCTGTTCAGCGCCGTCAGGTAATCGCCGAGCGCGTAACGCTCGACCTCCGCCAGCCTGTCGCGCAACGCGTCGCCGCTCACGCCGTCGCCCTTGAGCCGCGTCGCCGCCAGCGAAGGCAGCTCCAGCGCCCAATGCAATTGGTCGAACTGGTCGGGCCGCACCAGCATGAACTCAAGCGCCGGCGAGATCAGCACGATGCCGCTGGGGCTCAGGCCCACATCTTCCTGCAGTGTGCGGGCAAGCAGCGCGGCGCGAAAGCCGCCATAGCTTTCGCCGGCGAGGAACAGCGGCGATCCCGTGCGGCCGTTCTGCGCCAGATAGAGGCGGATGAAGGCGCCGACCGAACTGGCGTCCGCGTCGACGCTCCAGAATTCCTTAGGCTCGTGCCCCGGCGCTTCGCGGCTGTAGCCGGTGCCAACAGGATCGACGAAGACGAGATCGCTCATGTCGAGCCAGCTGTCGGGATTGTCGATAAGCTTTTGCGGCGGCCGCCGGAACTCGCCGTCGGGGGTGGTCTCGACGATGCGCGGTCCGATGGCGCCGAGATGCAGGTAAGCCGAAGCAGCACCGGGTCCGCCGTTGAAGACGAAGGTGATCGGCCGATCCTTGGCCGGGACGGGCGACTGCTGCGTGTAGGCGACATAGAAGATCTCGGCCGTGACCTCACCCTTGCCGGACAAGAGCGACAGCGTGCCGGCCTTGGCCTGGTAATCCAGTTTGCGCCCGCCAAGCGTGATCGAATGCTCGGTCACCTGCGGCGCCGGCAACAGCGACAGCACGCCGCCGGTCGGGGCCGGCCGTTGCGGTGTTTCAGCGAAGCTTGGCTGGGCGAAGGCGGCGAGCGCCAGGAAGGCGAGGGGGACGAGCTTGAATCGCATGGGAGCTCCGCTTGGATGGCATCCGCAAAAGTATGGCCGGGGCGAGGGAAGTCAAAGGGGCCGTCTCAAGACTTGGGTTCCTCGCCCCCGAGAGGTGTCCGCGAACCGGACGGAAAGGGGGCCTTCGTAGCGCGCTCCCTCTCCGTCTCGGCTTCGCCGAGCCACCTCTCTCCATTTCATGGGGCGAGGAACCCAAGCTCGAATTATGTGCTATCTACCGTCAAAGACGCATCGGAAGGACACCAAATGGATGCAACTGCACTCAAGGCCATGCAGGCTCCGCTGAAGGACGCTTATCGCGAGGACGCCGCCAGGGCGCTGATCACGCTGAGCGCCCGCGGCACGCTCGACGACCAGTCGATCGCCTGCAAGGTGGAGACGGGAAGGGCGCTTGCGGTTGCCGGGCTTCATCCGGCCACCGGCGGTTCGGGCCTCGAGCTCTGCTCGGGCGACATGCTGCTGGAAGCCCTGGTCGCTTGCGCCGGCGTGACGTTGAAAGCGGTGGCGACGGCGCTGGAGTTCAAGCTCGGCAATGCCACCGTCGAGGCCGAGGGCGACCTCGATTTTCGCGGCACGCTCGGCGTCGCCCGGGATGCGCCGGTCGGCTTTCGCGAGATAAGGCTGAAATTCGACCTCGACACCGATGAACCGCAAGCGCGCATCGATTCGCTCATGAAGCTCACCGAGCGCTACTGCGTGGTCTTCCAGACGATCAACAACAAGCCGGCGTTGAGTGTGAGCGCCAACTGATCTCCCCCTCAAGGAGGGAGGCAGTGGCGCTACTGCGCAGAGGGCTCCTCAGCGTCTCCTTCGTCGGTGAAGGGCGAGGCGCTCGGCACGCACTGCACGGCCCAGCCCTGCGGCGTCGGCTGCTTCTGATATTCGGTGATGGCGTTGGTGCACTGCTCGCGGGTGTCGAAGGTGCTGGGCAGCACCACCATGCCGCCTTGCGGGCCGGCGATCACCAGATACCAGACCAACGCTACGCTGGGAGAGGCGGCCATGGGAATTCCTCGCTTTGCTCGAATGTCGGAGTCGGATCGATCCTAGCAACTCCCTGGGGATCGCGAAAGCAGGGCGGCGGCACACGCTTTCGCCGCCCCGTTCACAGACCCGTGAATGGACCGATGGGGCTTCGGGCTCACTCGACCGCGAAGCAGTAGAACAGGCCGTCGCCGCCGGTGCCCTTGAGCGCCTCCTGGCTGCAGCCGCCGCGCGACGCATGCGAGGAATTCCAGGACTTCGCCGCTGCCGAATCGTCGAGCCCGGTGCGGTCGTGATGGCCCATCATGGCGGCACCTTCGGCGCCGCTCATCGTCCAGTCGCCGCAGGTCTGGTCGGCGATCCTGGTGCCGTCGGGCTTGGAGCCGGTCAGCACATCGTGCCGGTTCGGCGTATCGCCGCGGCCGTTGATCATCTCGCCCTTTTCGGTCAGCGCCGTCTGCTTGGTGATGCCGTTCGCATCGCTGTGCAGCGAGGCGACATCGTCCGCGATCTTCTCGCCTTTGGCGTTGAACCAGGGACCCTTGCCGATGCGGTCGCGCGCATCTTCGGCGCTGGAGGAAAGATAGGCATGCCAGGTCTTGCCGGTGACGCCGGCCGCTTCCGCGAGCGACGCGCAGTGGGCATCGGCGCCTTTCAGGCCGCCAAGATCGGCGCCCTTGCCGGAGCCAACGCTGGTGACGAAGAAGGTCATGGTCTTGTCTTGCGAGAGGGCTACGCCGGCAGAGGCGGCGAGTGCCGCGGCAATGGCGGTGGCGGCAACGAGAAGAAGTCTACGCATGTCGGTCCTCCGGTTTCGAATGCTTTGCATTCGACGAACGTTGCCGGAGTCCGGTTTAATCCGGTCTGAGCTTCTTTTATTCCGGCTGCCGGTAGGCGACGAAGCGGTTGTGCTTGGCCTGGAAGATCAGGCCCGTCTCCTTCAACTCCGGGCTCGCCAGCGGCACGATGCGCCTGGCGATCTCGGACGGATGCGGCAGCGTCTCCGGATCCTCGCCGGGCATGGCCTGCGCGCGCATCGCGGTCCGAGTAGCGCCGGGGTCGGCGGCGTTCACCCTCAGCGGCAGGCTCTCGGTCTCATGCGCCCAGGACCGCATCATCGTTTCGACCGCCGCCTTGGAAGCGGCATAAGGCGCCCAGAAGGCGCGCGCCGAATGCGCCGCGTTGGAGGAGAGGATGATGGCGCGGCCGGCGTCGGAGAGCCTGAGCAGCGGGTCGACCGAGCGGATCAGCCGCCAGGTCGAGGTGACGTTGACGGTCATCACCTTCTCGAAGGTCTTGGCCTCGACATGGCCGATCGGCGAGATGACACCCAGCACGCCGGCATTGGCAACCAGAATATCAAGCTTGCCCCAGCGCTCGTGGATTGCGCCGCCCAAACGGTCGATGCCGGCCATGTCGGTCAGGTCGAGCGGCACCAGCGTCGCCTGACCGTGGCCATCGGCCTTGATCTGGTCATCGAGCTCCTCCAGCCCGCCCACCGTCCGCGCCACCGCGATGACATGCGCGCCGGCCGCCGCCAGCTCCCTGGCGATGAAATAGCCGATGCCGCGCGAGGCGCCGGTGACGACCGCCACGCGGCCGGAGAGGTCGAGGGTCATGCGAGAATGTCCGTGAGCTGGAGCAATTCCAGGAAAAGTGTCTAGCGGTTTTCCGTCCGGAATTGCGTCAAAATAAATATTGCGGCTTACGACCCGCCGCTCGCCAGCAGCGACAGCGTGCGGACGTTGTCGTGCCCTTCGAAGTCGAGCAGGCGGGTGGGGTACTGTCCGGTGAAGCAGGCGTCGCAGAATTGCGGCTGGTCGTTGTCGCGGCGCGCTTCGCCGACGGCGCGGTAGAGTCCGTCGATCGAGAGAAAACCGAGCGAATCGACGCGGATGAATTCCGCCATCTCCTCGACCGACATGCGCGAGGCCAGGAGCTTCGACTTCTCCGGCGTGTCGACGCCGTAGAAGCAGGACGCGCTGGTCGGCGGCGAGGCGATGCGCATATGCACTTCCTTCGCGCCGGCGTCGCGCACCATCTGCACGATCTTCTGGCTGGTGGTGCCGCGCACGATCGAATCGTCGACCAGCACCACGCGCTTGCCCTCGATCATGCGACGGTTGGCGTTGTGCTTCAGCTTGACGCCCATGTGGCGAATGGAATCGCCCGGCTGGATGAAGGTGCGGCCGACATAGTGGTTGCGGATGATGCCGAGCTCGAAGGGAATGCCGGCGGCCTGTGAGAAGCCGATCGCGGCCGGCGTGCCGGAATCCGGCACCGGCACGACGATGTCGGCCTCGACCGGATTCTCCTGCGCGAGCTCGGCGCCGATGCGCTTCCTCACATCATAGACATTGCGGCCTTCGACCGACGAATCCGGCCGCGCGAAATAGACATATTCGAAGATGCAGAAACGCGTCTTCTGCGGCTCGAACGGAAAGATGCTCTCGATGCCCTTGGAGGTGATCACCACCATCTCGCCGGGCTTGATGTCGCGCACGAAGCGGGCGCCGATGATGTCGAGCGCGCAGGTCTCGGAGGCGAGAATCCAGGCGCCGTCGAGATCGCCCAGCACCAGCGGTCGGATGCCCAGCGGATCGCGGCAGCCGATCATCTTCTTGGCCGTCATCGCCACTAGCGAGAAGGCGCCCTCCACCTGGCGCACCGCGTCGATGAAACGCGAATTCAAATCGCGCTCCTTGCTGGTCGCGACCAGGTGCAGCAGCGTCTCGGTGTCGGAAGTCGAGGAGAAGATCGAGCCCTGCTTCTGCAGCACGCGCTGCACGGTGAGCGCGTTGGTGAGGTTGCCGTTGTGGGCCACCGCCAGACCGCCCTCGGCGAGCTCGGCGAAGAAGGGCTGGATGTTGCGGATGCCGGCGCCGCCGGTGGTGGCATAGCGCGTATGGCCGATGGCGCGGTTGCCCGGCAAGCGGTCCAGCACGTGCTGCTTGGTGAAGGTGTCGCCGATCAGGCCGACATGGCGCTCGACATGGAACTGCGTGCCGTCATAGGAGACGATGCCGGCCGCTTCCTGGCCGCGATGCTGCAAGGCGTGAAGGCCGAGTGTGACGATGGCCGCCGCGTCCTGCCGGCCGAAAATGCCGAACACACCGCATTCGTCATGGAAATGGTCGTCGGCCTCGGCGGAAAGGACTTTGCCTTCGTCTGCCGTTGAGTCTGCCATCTGGTGCTCAAGCTCCGCTAAAGCCGCCATATAAGGCGATCTCTCGCGGAACGCAACGCGCCTCGTCGGGCATTCACAAAATGCCTCAGGCCAGCGCTATGGCTGGCCTGGAGTTCAATTTGCCGGCGCCGGAGCGGGAGCCGGGGCAGGCGCCGGAGCCGGTTCGTTGTCGGCAGGCGCCTCGCCCTCGCTGTCGTCGGGCGCCGGCGCGTTGTCGTCACCGGCGGCCGGCGGCTCGGCCGCGGGCTGATCGGTGGTGGCCGGCGCGCCGGCCTGCGGCGTGCCCTTACGCGTGTATTTGTTGACCAGTTCCTCGGTGTTCTCGGGCAGCACGCTTTCGAGCTTGGCGCCGATCGTCTCCAGCAGCGGCCGCGACTTGGCGTTGGCGACCCAGGCGGGCGCCTTGGCGCCGGCCAGCCAGTTGAAGAACAAAAGCGCCACCGCGACCACCAGGATGCCGCGCGCCGCGCCATAGAGAAAGCCGAGCGTCCGGTCGAGCGCGCCGATGCGCGAATCGATGATCCAGTCGGCGAGCTTCATGGTGATGACGGAGACGACGATCAGCGCGATGAGGAAGACGATGCCGGCGGAGGCCGCCATCGCGATCTTGTCGTTGTCGATATAGGGCTGAACGTAGGGCAGGACCGGCTTATAGAAGAAGAACGCCGCCGCCGCCGCCGCTGCCCAGGAAACCACCGACAGCACTTCGCGGGAGAAGCCGCGCACCATGGCGAGCATCGCTGAGACCAGGGTGAAGCCGACGAGGATTCCGTCAAGCAGCGTAATCGGCATGGTTCTCGCCCCACTTCCTGTCTTACGGCTTGATGAGCCGCGTCACTCCTCGTCGTCGGCACGGCCGCGCCGTGAGCCGGCTATGCGCGCCACAAGGTCGGCAAGCTCGGTGGGCTGGAACGCGCCGGCCCCGATCCCCCCGGCAACTTCCTCGCTGCCGAGCGGCAGCACCGCGCTTCCAAAGCCCAGCTTTTCGGCTTCCTTGAGGCGCTGCTGCGCATGCGCGACCGGCCTCACGGCGCCCGATAGGCTGATTTCGCCGAAATAGACGCAATCGGCGGGAAGGGCAAGACCGGTGAGCGACGAAACCAGCGCCGCGGCAACCGCGAGATCGGCCGCCGGCTCCGAGATGCGGTAGCCACCGGCGACGTTGAGATAGACGTCATGCTGGCCGAAGCGCACGCCGCAATGCGCCTCGAGCACGGCGAGCACCATCGACAGCCGCGCGCCGTCCCAGCCGACCACGGCGCGGCGCGGCGTGCCGAGCGAGGAGGGCGCCACCAGCGCCTGGATCTCGACCAGCACAGGCCTTGTGCCTTCCATGCCCGCGAAAACCGCGGCGCCGGGCGATTTCGCGTGGCGTTCGCCGAGGAACAGTTCGGATGGATTGGAGACCTCGCGCAGGCCCTTGTCCGACATTTCGAAGACGCCGATCTCGTCGGTCGGGCCGAACCGGTTCTTCACCGTGCGCAGGATGCGGAAGTGGTGGTTGCCCTCGCCCTCGAAATAGAGCACGCCGTCGACCATGTGTTCGACTACGCGGGGGCCCGCGATCTGGCCCTCCTTGGTGACGTGACCGACGAGCACGATCGCGGCGCCTGTGGATTTCGCATAGCGGATCATCGCCTGAGCGGCGGCGCGCACTTGGGTGACGGTGCCCGGCGCCGAATCGGCAAGGTCGGTCCACAGCGTCTGGATGGAATCAAGGATGACGAGGTCCGGCCGCCTGCCGTCGGCGATGGTGGCGAGGATGTCCTCGACATTGGTTTCGGCGGCAAGCTCGACCGGCGTCGAGGCGACGCCGAGGCGCTGCGCCCTCAGCCTGATCTGCGCGACAGCTTCCTCGCCCGAGACATAGACGATGCGGTGGCCTTTCGAGGCGAGCGCCGCGGCGGCTTGCGTCAACAGCGTCGACTTGCCGATGCCGGGATCGCCACCGACGAGAAGCGCGGAGCCGCGCACGAAACCGCCGCCGGTAGCGCGGTCGAGCTCGCCGATGCCCGAAACGATGCGCGGCGCGTCCTCGATGTCGCCGGCGAGACTGGTGAGCACCACGGCGCGGCCCTTGCGGGCGTTGCGCGTGTTGGCCGGCCCCGAGCCGATGCCGCCGGACGTGCCTTCCTCGACCAGCGTGTTCCACTCGCCGCAGGCATCGCACTTGCCGGCCCAGCGCTGATGCACCGAGCCGCAATTCTGGCAGATGAACTGAACGCGGGACTTGGCCATCAGTTTATTGGTTCCAAGAAATATCTCTGGCGATCCCAATAGATCGACAACGCCTCTTCAATCGTATCGAAATGGATGCGGCGCTGCAGGTTGCTTTGGGCCCAATTATCATACGCGGACCAACAGGCATGAATGAAGAGGCCGACTGCTAATTCGTTATCTTGTCTAAGTTCTTCATGCAGCGTCTCCAACAACTGCCTGAGTGCCAGCGAGAGACGACGGTCCTGAAGGCGATGCATGAGAAGGAATGCGCATCCGATCGCGGAAATAGAGGTGGAGTACCGAGAATCCTCTGGCCAAAGTGCTACAAGGCCGAGCAGATTGTCGATATCGGAGGTCGTTCCCAGCTTCCAAATCCGATAAAGACCAGTCACCGCTGCGCTTCGTGTGTAGTCCTCAACATGTTTGGCAAGGAATTTCCTGGCTAACTCTATGTTCTCGGACGCCGGCTCGCTCGAATAGCAGAAGACTAGCAAGCCGGCGTGGGATTTCGCGGTAGAAATTGACCCAGGAGATCTCAAATAACTGGTCAGTTGCGCTCGTTCGTCCTCGGAGATTTCGTATGCTTCGAACTTCATCCGTTGATAGATGTCGCTGAAATCCAATCAGCTACTCCCAAAGCAAGCGCCTACTCAAACCTCTCCGGCAGATGATGCTCCTCGGCCAGGTCCGAGAACCGCGTGAACTCGCCGTGGAAGGCAAGGCTCACCGTGCCGGTCGGTCCGTGGCGCTGCTTGGCCACGATCACCTCGGCCTTGCCGCGCGCCTCGTTCATCTCGTTTTCCCACTTCACGTATTCCTCGGTGCCGAGCTTCGGCTCGCGGTTCTTGAGGTAATATTCCTCGCGATAGACGAACAGCACCACGTCGGCGTCCTGCTCGATGGAGCCGGATTCGCGAAGGTCCGAGAGCTGCGGGCGCTTGTCGTCGCGGCTTTCGACCTGGCGCGACAGCTGCGACAGCGCGATGATCGGCACGCCGAGCTCCTTGGCCAAAGCCTTGAGACCCGTGGTGATCTCGGTGATTTCCTGCACGCGGTTTTGCGAGGCGCGCGCGGAGGAGCCCTGCATGAGCTGGATATAGTCGATGACGATGAGGTCGAGGCCGCGCTGGCGCTTCAGGCGTCGCGCGCGGGCGGAGAGCTGCGCGATCGAGATGCCGCCGGTCTGGTCGATGAACAGCGGGATCTTCTGCATCGTCTGCGAGCAGGCCACGAGTTTTTCGAAATCCATCTCGGTGATCTCGCCGCGGCGGATTTTCGACGACGAAATCTCGGTCTGCTCGGAGATGATGCGGGTGGCGAGCTGTTCCGACGACATTTCGAGCGAGAAGAAGCCGACGACACCGCCATTGGCGGCCTTGAACGTGCCGTCGGCCTGCTGCGCCGGCACATAGGCCTCGGCGATGTTGAAGGCGATGTTGGTGGCCAAAGAGGTCTTGCCCATGCCCGGGCGCCCGGCGAGCACGATCAGGTCGGAAGGCTGCAAGCCGCCCATACGGCGGTCGAGGTCGCGCAGGCCGGTCGAGATGCCGGACAGGTGGCCATCACGCATATAGGCTGCATTGGCCATGTCGACGGCGGTCTTGACCGCATCGTTGAAGCTCTCGAAGCCGCCGTCGTAGCGGCCCGTTTCGGCGAGCTCGAACAGCCGCCGCTCGGCGTCCTCGATCTGGTCGGCGGGCGACATGTCGACCGGCGCGTCATAGGCGATGTTGACCATGTCCTCGCCGACGGTGATCAGCGCGCGGCGCGTCGCGAGGTCGTATATGGCGCGGCCATAGTCGGTCGCATTGACGACGGTAACGGCTTCCACGGCAAGCCGCACCACATATTGCGCCACCGTCATGTCGCCGACCTTCTCGTCGGCCGGCAGGAAGGTCTTGAGCGTGATCGGCGTCGCGATCTTGCCCATGCGGATGAGCTCGGAAGCGACCTCGAAGATGCGGCGGTGCAGCGGCTCGTAGAAATGCGCCGGCTTGAGGAAATCCGAGACGCGATAGAAGGCGTCGTTGTTGACGAGGATGGCGCCGAGCAGCGCCTGCTCGGCCTCGATGTTGTTCGGGGCCTCGCGATAAAGCGGCGTCTCCGCCGCGCCGAATTTCAGTGCCGCCTCTGCCATGATGTCCCCGATTTCGATCCCGCCTCCTCGATATCAGAACGAGACAAATGGGTGCTGACCTTTCTGCAACAGTAAGATTCTGACTGACTTTGATACTCGCGATTCACAGCAAAATTTTCTCGTGGAAAGAATCGTCATTGACTCGAATCGAAGAGGCCGAAGATAGCGCTTCGAACGAGAACAAAACAAGAAAATTCCTATCCCAGCGTATCGCCCCAATCGGCCCGTCGTGCGATCTTGAAGACATCCCCGTCGCGCTTGCTGAGCAACTGCTCGCCGGCGCTGCCGTCCGGCTGGCAGAGTTTCAGCACCACCTTGCCGGAACCGCCTTTCGGCGGCGCGAGCACCCGTGCCGGGCGAACCGGCGTCGGCTGCCGGGACGCGGCCAGATAGATGAATTTCTCGTCCTCCCACGGCACGTCGGCTTCCTTGACGAGACGATGCAGGCGCGAGCGGGCGACGCGGCGCGAAAAATGGCACCAGTCCGGCGGCTTGAGCGGGCAGGGCGCCTGGTGCGGACAGGGCGCCAGGATATGCGCGCCGGCTTCGATCAGTTGCTGCCGCGCGGCAAGGATGCGTTGCCAGCCGGCGGGCGTGCCGGGCTCGACAATAAGCAGCGTGTCGGCGGTCAGCTGCCAGAGGCGGTGGACGAGCTTCGGCAGCGAGGCCGGTGCGACCTCGTCGAGCACATAGGCGATGCTGACGAGATCGGCGGGCTTGAGTCCGTCGAGATCGATGGTGGCGTCGCCGGCGATCCATTCGGCGCGGGCCGCGATCGTGCCCGACGCAAGCGCCTGCCCGACCTTGCGCACCGCGGCGCTTGCTTCGACCAGGATCGCCTGCTCCAGCTCCGGCCAGGCATCCACCGTGGCCCAAAGCATGGTGCCAGGCCCGGCGCCGATGTCGAGCAAGGTCTTCGGATGGAAATCCGGTCGCGCATCGGCCAGCGCAATGAGGCTGGCGCGGACCGCGGCATAGGTGGCGGGCAGTCGCGTCGCCAGATAGGCCTTAACCGCCATGTCCTCGCCCATATGCAGGCGGCCGTCGCGCAGCTCCGCGCGATAGCGCTCCGAGAGCGTCCTGGCGGCCTGCTTCAGCACCGGCAGCGTCACTTTCTCAAGCAGGCTGTCGACGCCTTGCCGGAGTGGGGCGGGCAATTCCACCTCAGGCCCCCTTAGGATTGAAGAGATAGAGCATGATGTCGTCCGAAAACCGCTTCACACTTTTCGGCATCATGCTCTAGGCGCCAGCAGGATGACGGAGGCGCCGGCAATGCAGAGCGCGGCGCCGGCCAGATCCCAGCGGTCGGGGCGCGTGCCCTCGACCAGCCACAACCAACCGAGCGAGGCGGCGATGTAGATGCCGCCATAGGCGGCATAGGCGCGGCCCGCCGCATCCGTTTCGACCAGCGACAAAAGCAAGGCGAACAGCGCCAGCGAGGCGAGGCCGGGCAGAAGCCAGAGCGGTGACTTATCCAGCCGCCACCACGCCCAGAAGGAAAAGCAGCCGGCGATCTCGGCAAGGGCGGCTGCGGTGTAGATGAGGTAGGTCATGAAAAAGGTCTCGCGAACGAGACCTTTTTCGGGGCGTCAGGCCGCGATGGCAAGCGGCAATGCGCGTCTATTCCACCGCCTTGCGGCGACGCGTCGGCTTGGCTGGCGCAGGCGCCGCCGGCTCCTTGTGGCCGATATCGCGCAGCTCCAGCGCCTTCTCGCATTTGGCCATATAGTCGCGCGTCATTGGCAGCGTGTCGTTCTTCTTGGTGATCTGGAACTGGAAGATCACCAGGTCCTGCCAGCGGAAGGCGGCCTCCGAGGCGGCGAGATAGAACTCCCACATCCTGCAGAAGCGCTCGTCATAGATCGCTTTCGCCTTGTCGCGGTTGACGGCGAAGCGCGCGCCCCAATGCTTGAGCGTGTCGGCGTAGTGCAGCCGCAGGATCTCGATGTCGGTGACGATCAGGCCCGACTTCTCGATCGCCGGCAGCACTTCCGACATCGCCGGGATGTAGCCGCCGGGGAAGATGTATTTGCGGATGAAGGCGCTGGTCGCCCACGGCACGCCGGAGCGGCCGATGGTGTGAAGCAGCATCACGCCGTCCGGCTTCAGAAGCGTCGCGGCCTTGTCGAAGAAGGTGCGGTAATGGTTGACGCCGACATGCTCGAACATGCCGACCGAGACGATGCGGTCGAAGCGCTCGTTGATATGACGGTAATCCTTGAGATCGAAATGCACCCGGTCCTGCAAGCCTTGCGCATGCGCGCGGTCGGTGGAGACGCCGTGCTGCTCCGTCGACAGCGTCACGCCCTGCACGTCGACATCGAAGGCCTTGGCGAGATAGAGGCCGAGACCACCCCAGCCGGAGCCGATGTCGAGCACGGTCTGGCCGGCCTTGAGCCGCAGCTTGGCGGCGATGTGGCGCTTCTTGGCAAGCTGCGCTTCGTCCAGCGTCATATCGGGCTGTTCGAAATAGGCGCAGGAATATTGCATATCCTCGTCGAGGAAGAGCTTG
Source organism: Mesorhizobium sp. SOD10 (assembly GCA_000824805.1). Taxonomy (GTDB): domain Bacteria; phylum Pseudomonadota; class Alphaproteobacteria; order Rhizobiales; family Rhizobiaceae; genus Mesorhizobium. The sequence continues at coordinate 686,331 of CCNA01000034.1, read as the reverse complement.
TAGAGCTCACCGGACAGGTCGTAGTGCCGCTCGACGTTTCGGCGCGAGCGTGAGGCGGTGTTGATCTGCTGCAGCCGGCGGAAGGCGTGGCGCAGGCCCTCGATCGCCTTCGACCAGGTGACGTCGATGCCGCTCGAGCCCATGTTTTGAAATGCGATGCGCATCAGCCCGAGAACGCCGCCCTCGAGCACATCGAGCTCGCCGTCCATATAGGCTTCGGGCACCGCCAGCATCGGGTCGAAGGTGATGGCGCGTTCGGCATGCGAGGTCTTGATATTGATATGCACCGGTTCGCCGCTGCCGTCGCCGAACTTGTGCGTCGTACCCTTCGGGCCGGTCACCTTGAGGTCGCCGATGCGCACCAGGCGTTCGAGAACGTGTTTCAACAGGATGTTCATGACCAAATGTCCCCTCAGTCGGATCACCCGGTAATCGGACTGGAATATGCCGGATCGAAAGTGCAGCGCGTCGTTCCGCGTCCAATCGACGCGCCACGCTGTAATGTGCACAAGATATAGGGTGTCGAAAAGTTCCTTTTGGCACAAAAAAGCCCGGGTCTGAGACCCGGGCGTTGGTCCAGAAATCCTGGACGTGTGCGAGCCGAAGCGATGCCTCGGAAACTGTGCCGGTCAGGCCCGGCGATCGGGCCCAGAGACCGGGCCCAGAGATCGGACCTGAGATCAGGCGTTCTCTTCGCCGCCTTCGAATTCGGCGTTCGGGTCGAAGAAATTCTCCGGCCGGGCATTGTCGTTGATGTCCTCGCCATAGATGGCTTCGGCGGTGGTCAGCGTCTCGCCCTTGGCCTGGCGCTCCGCCTCGTCGGCCGAACGGGCGACGTTGAGCGTCACGGTGACCTCGACTTCCGGATGCAGCGCGATCGCCACATTGGAGAGGCCGATGGTCTTGATCGGCTGGTTGAGCTCGATCTGGTTGCGGCTGACGGTGAAGCCTTCGGCGGTGAGCAGCTCGGCGATATCGCGGGTCGACACCGAGCCGTAGAGCTGGCCGGTCTCGCCGGCCGAGCGCACGACGATGAAGCTCTTGCCGTCGAGCGTCTCGGCGATCTTGGAGGCTTCCGACTTGCGCTCCAGGTTGCGGGCTTCAAGCTGTGCGCGCTGCCCTTCGAACTTCTTCTTGTTGGCTTCGTTGGCGCGCAGCGCCTTGCCCTGCGGCAGCAGGAAATTGCGGGCGAAGCCGTCCTTGACCTTGACGGTGTCGCCCATCTGGCCAAGGCGGGAAATGCGCTCGAGGAGAATGACTTCCATGGTTTCGTTCCTTCGTCTGTGCGCCGACCGTTCGATCGGCGCTGAATGAATTGGAACAGGTCAGGAAGCTTGGCGGCGTCGCCGCTCTTGTCGCTGTCCTGCCTGTCTGGGCAGTTAGAGGCTATCGGCCCCAACTCGGGATTTGACTTTCAAACCTTCGTGACGCCCGCCGCCGGAAGGTGGAAGCGGGCGGCTGGCCGCCCGCTTCGGATTCCAGAGCTTAGCGGACCACGTAAGGCAGCAGGCCGAGGAAGCGGGCGCGCTTGATCGCCTTGGCGAGCTCGCGCTGCTTCTTCTGGCTGACGGCAGTGATGCGCGAGGGTACGATCTTGCCGCGCTCGGAAATATAGCGCTGCAGGAGACGCACGTCCTTGTAGTCGATCTTCGGCGCGTTGGCGCCGGAGAACGGGCAGGTCTTGCGGCGGCGGTGGAACGGACGCCGGGTCGGGATCTGGTTGATGTCGACCATTATTCTGCACCCCCTTCAAAGCCTTCGCGCGGACGGCGCGGGCCACGGTCGCCGCCTTCGCGGTCGCCGAACGAACGCGGACCACGGTCGCCGCGGTCGCGGTCGCCGAAGGAACGCGGGCCACGATCGCCACGCTCGCGGTCGCCGAAGCCGCCGCGCTCGGAGCGCTCTTCGCGCTTCTGCATCATCGCCGAAGGACCTTCCTCATGCGCTTCGACCTTGACGGTGAGGAAGCGAAGGACGTCTTCCGACAGGCCCATCTGGCGCTCCATTTCGTTGAGCGCGGCCGGCGGGCAGGTGATGTCCATCAGCGTGTAGTAAGCCTTCCGGTTCTTCTTGACCCGGTAGGTGAGGGACTTCAGTCCCCAGTTCTCGATCCGGCCGACCGAGCCGCCATTCGCCGTGATGACGCCCTTGTACTGTTCAACAAGCGCGTCAACCTGCTGCTGCGACAGGTCCTGCCGGGCAAGAAACACATGTTCGTAAAGAGCCATTATGTTTTTCTGCCTTTCTTCGTTTCTCTCACCGGCCCTCGCGGCTAAGCCTCTGCAACTTGTCTGACCCGGTCGCCAAGGCGCAGGGAAGAAAGGAGCATCACGAGACGGTCGAGAGCGGAGACACGGGAGGCGGGAAGCGCTTCTGGCTTCGTGTCGCGGCTTCGAAAGCCACGGCCCTCCGTTCAGCCCCCAGCAAGGACCGGCAGATTGAGCGCGTCTATATAGCAATTCGCCAGGAAGGCAAGGCCGGCAAGGCGCCGGGCGAGTCTCCAATGTGTCGCAGCTTCAAAAAAACGCCAAGCGCCAGCCGATGCTCGATCTATCGATTTTCCGGTAATTCGCCTTTAACCACCATATTAGGTTGTATCTGGTTGTAACCACCTATTTATCATCAAAGGCGCATGAGAGGCACGCGGGCCGCAAGGCAGCGAAGATCGGGCAATCCCATCGAGCAATTCCAGGGGTAGGGAATGCTTCTCAGGCGGTTCTGGCGCTCAAGGCGAGGCAATTTCTCGTTGATGCTGGCGGTGGGCGTGCCTGCCATGCTGGGCGCAGTGGCGTTTGCGACCGACGTCTCGACGTTGATGCGGGCCAAAAGCGATCTGCAGAACGCGTTGGACGCGGCGAACCTCGCTTCCTCGCATCTGGGCGACGCCGAGACGACGCGCACCGGCGCCTTCAACAGCTATTTCCAGGCCAATATCGCCGGCCATGGCGAACTTTCCAACGCCAAGGCCACGTTGACGGTCGACAGGGGCGTCAACTTCGTCAAGACCAGGGCCACCGCCTCGGCGGACGTCAATCTCAATTTCGCGTTCCTGTTTGGCGCCGAAAAGCACATCAGCGTCAACGCTTCCGCGGTCGAATCCAACAATCAGCTCGAAGTGGTGCTGGTGCTTGACAACACCGGCTCGATGGCTGGCGCGCGCATCAGCGCGCTCCGGACCGCGACCAAGTCGCTGCTCGACTATCTCGAAGCGGTCAAGTCGCCGACCCGTCCGGTGCGCGCCTCGCTGGTGCCCTTCGTCACGGCCGTCAACGTCAATGGCCCCGAGTTCGACCCGGCCTGGATCGACATGGACGGCAAGTCGTCCACCAACGGCGTCAATTTCCCGATCGTCGGCGGCAAGCGGCCGAACCATATGGCGCTGTTCAGGCAGCTTGGCCAGAAGGGCGGATGGAACAACACGGGCTGGAAGGGCTGCGTCGAGGCCCGGCCGGGCGCCTTGAACATCTCCGATACGCCGCCGGATCCGTCCAAGCCCGATACGCTGTTCGTGCCCTATTTCGCACCGGATGATCCCGACATCGCCAAGAAGCCGTCGGCCTCCTACGGCAATTCCTCGACCGGCTACAACAATTCCTATCTCGACGACACGATCGACAACAGCAAGCTCAACCAGAATATTCTGGGCATAGACCTCAGCGGCCTGGCTTCCGGCCTCGTCAATGCGCTGCTCAGCGTCGATCTGAAGATCATCGGAAAGTATGTCGCCTCGACCACCAGGCTGATCACCGAGACGGGCAGCACGATCACCATCGGCCCCAACCGCGCCTGCCCGACGCCGATCATTCCCCTGACCGATGACTTCGACAAGCTGCGCCTGGCGGCAAGCCAGATGAGCGAATGGAACGGCTCAGGCACCAACGTGTCGGAAGGGCTCGCCTGGGGCCAGCGGGTGCTGTCGCCGCAGCCGCCCTACACCGATGCATCCCCTTACAAGACGGCAGGCGTCACCAAGGTTGTGATGCTTTTGACCGACGGCGAAAACGTTGTCTACGGCGCCAGCAACACGCCGCAGAAATCGGACTACACCTCTTACGGCTACCTCGCCAGCGGCCGTTTCGGCTCAAGCAATCAGACGACGGCGGCGCGCAACGTCGACGGCTGGACCAAGGATGTCTGCACCCAGCTGAAGAACCAGGGTGTCCAGATCTATACCATGGTGCTGCAGTCCGACACGGCGGCCAACCGCTCGCTCTATAGCGCCTGCGCGTCCGATCCGACCGACTACTACGCCGTCGAGGACCCGGCCAAGCTCCCCAACGTCTTCCAGACGATCGCCAACAAGTTCTCCAGGCTGCAGCTCACCAATTGACAGGGAGTTAGGAGTGGTGGTGGCGGAATGGAACCGCCACGGCCCTTTGGAGATTGCAAGCAGCGCCTCGGGACCAATCATCCTTACCCGCTGGGTTCGGTTCAATTGCCGGTGCCTCTTAGCGCGGCTTGGACGGCCGCCAGCAACGAAGCCGGAGAGTAAGGTTTAACCAGCCATCCGACGGGTTCCGCAGCCGCTGCGCGAGTGCGCACGTGCTGGTCCGAGTGAGCTGTAGCAAAGACCGAATGCAACCCGTAAGTCTTGAACAACTCAGTGGCAGCCTCGACGCCGTCCATCGCGCCGGCAAGCCGCATGTCCATAATGACCAAGTCCAGCCGGTCCGCCGCTGCAACGTTTAAGGCTTCCTCGCCCGAACCGACGACCACCACCTCGAAGCCGGCGCCGGCCAGAGTGCTTTCTATCTCTAGCGAGATGAGGAAATCGTCCTCGACCACCAATATACGGGGTGACGGAGCTGCACCGATCGGCTCGGCCGCGCGAACGGGGTTCGGGGGCGCCGGTGGGCGATTGGACGAGGTGGCAAATTCAGTCATCGAACATTATCCGGCAGCTTTGAGGGATGTCGACGCGGTGAAAAACGGACGCTGCACCGTGTCTTTGGTCTCGCAGTGACGGTGAACTCACCATGCAATTGCCGCGCTAGGCCTTGCACCAACTTTAAGCCCGACGAACGGTCGCGAACCGCTGCGATGTCGAAGCCCGGGCCGCCATCTTCTACAAAGGCTTCGAAGCCCTCGCCATCGTGCCTCAGGCCGGCCAGAATCAGGCCGGATCCATCCTGGTTCCCGTATTTGATTGCATTGGTCAGAAGCTCGTTGAGGATCAGCGCCAAGGGCATGGCGACGTCATTGGAAAGTTCCGCGTCGTCGGTCTCGTACTCGATGCGGACTTGGTTGGGAGATGTCTGTCGTATCGTGTCGCAAACGGCGCGGAAGAAATCCCGCGCGTTGAACTCGGTGGAATTGACCGTGCCGTATAGCACCTGTTGGGCGGCTGCCATTGCTGCCACCTTGGTGCTCGCCTCGCGAAGGATCTGCCGCGCTTCGACGTTGGCGGTCCTGTTGCCGGCCAGGTTAAGCAGCGATTGCAGCATGTGCATGTTGTTCTTCACGCGATGGTTCAGCTCGTTGAACAGCAGGCGCTGCTGGGTCTCAGCCTGCTTTCGTTCGCTGACATCGACGAGCATATTGATGCCGCCGACAACGTTGCCAGCCTCGTCGCGGAGCGGCGTCGGATACGGGATGAAAGGAACGCGCACGCCGTCTGGACGCTCGGCGACAGCCTCCACGTTCCGAATCTCGCGCCCCTCCTTCAGAGCTATCGCCATCGGACATTGATCATGCGGCAGAGGCGTGCCGTCTGGCCAAAACAACTTCCAGGTGACGCACCATTTGTCCTTGCCGATCTGCGGAACGCGCCCGGACAGTTCGACGGCAGCCTCGTTGAAGAAGGTTATCGTGCCCTCGGCATCCGTCGTGTAGATCGCCGCCGGAATGGCCGCCAGCAGATCCCTCAACTGCCGTTCGCTGGCACGCAGTTTGGCTTCGGCCGCCTTGCGGTCGGTGATATCGCGGGCGATTTTGGAAGCGCCAATTATCCTGCCTTGACTGTCACGTATCGGAGAAATGGTCAGCGAGATGTCGATAAGGCTACCATCCTTGCGGCGACGCAGGGTTTCGAAATGATCGACAAGCTCGCCACGGCGGATGCGGCCGATAATCTCCGGTTCTTCGCCAAGTCGGTCGTCCGGAATGATCATCGTTATGTGTCTGCCGATCGCCTCTTCGGCGGTGTAGCCGAACAGGCGCTCCGCACTGGCGTTCCACGATTTGATGATGCCGTTCAGATCCTTGCTGACGATGGCGTCGTGGGAGGACTCGACGATGGCAACCAACTGGCTCGCGGCGCGCTCGGTCCTCTGCCGGGCAGTTTCGAGCCGGACCCGATCGACCGCGAAACCGAGCTGGCGCGCGACCGTCAGCCCGAACTGGATCTCGGAGTCCGAAAACGCGTGCGGGCGGTCGTAGTAGGTCATGAATTTGCCGAGCAACCGCATTCGCGCCGTGATGGGCATGAACGCAAGCGCCGCAATGCCTTCATTTTGCACGGTGGCCTTGAGAGTGGACGGCAATTCGCTTTGTGCGACATCTTCTATGGCGATCGGCTCAGGGTCCAACGCGTCGTGAGACCAGGGAGAATGTCCTTCCACCGCCTGCTTATAGGCGTCCGACAAACCCCGCGAGGCGGCAAATTTGATGACGCCGTGCTCATCGAAGAGAAGTATGGCAGCGCGATCGGCATGCAGTGCCTGCACAATCGTGCTAAGCGCTATGTCGTACACTTCCTCCAGATCCGCCGCCCGTTGGAGCCTGTCGGTGAACTCGTAGAGCGCTGCCTGCTGCTCCAAGTGCCGCACCAGGGCTGCCTCGGCTTCCTTCCGCGCCGTGATGTCTTGCTGCACCCGCACCGCATGCAGGAAGCGGCCGTTTGCGTCTCTCACACTCGATGATGTGACCGCGACCCAGATCCTTGCCCCATCCTTGCAGATGAAATGCTTCTCATGACGGTAGTTGTCGATCTCGCCTCGCACCTGGCGCTCGAATTGTCGCCGATCGGCATCGACATTTTCCGCTAGGGCCGGATCGAAAATCGATCTGCCGATCAGCTCGTCGGCTGAATAGCCGAGAAGACCGGCCAGATAGCCATTGACGCGCGCCAGTTCACCTTTTTCATTGACTTCGGCGATGCCAATTCCGGCATGCTGATATGTGGCGGCGAGCCGCTGCTCTTGTTGTTTCATGATGTCGTCGGCTCGACGCCTGTCCGTAACGTCGTGAAAACAATTGATCGCCCCAACGACCCGCCCGTCATCGTCTTCGACCGGCTCGATGTGGACCATCGCCCAGATCGTCGAGCCGTCGGGCCGTTCCACTTCAGCTTCCACGCCTCTGATGGGAATGCCGGTTCGCAACACCGTAGCCATCGGAGTTTCATCGCGGCCGATCTCGCGACCGTCGAAATAGAGCTTGTGGGATCCGCAATAGAGTTCGCTATCAGATCCGACCAAGGGCGTCCGGCCCCACAGGTCAACAGCGCGCTTGTTGAACCACAAGACACGCCCCCGCGCGTCGCAAGCGTAAATCGCGATCGGCAGCTTTTCGATGATATCAGGAGCCGATTGAAGAATTGAGACCTCGTGCGGCAGAGGAATGAACCTCTCGGGGCCTCCGAAATTTCCGATACGCATTCACCCTTCCCGCTCAGCAGACCATCGGCCGCAACGCAGCCGAGCGTAGTTGGTTCCCAAACAAGCTCGGTTAAACATGCGATGCTCATTTTGCGGCGCCGTCGAGGACCCGGCCAAGCTCCCCAACGTGTTCCAGACGATCGCCAACAAGTTCTCCAGGCTGCAGCTCACCAACTGACAGGGACGCGACGTCCTATGGTAGCCGATGCGGCGAAAGCGCTCCTCCACCACCTCCAGAATGCGCGTTCGCACTTCATCGAGATCGGCTCGCGTTCCGATCGGGTGATTCATCGATGCCTCCGGAACTGATCGATCGGACAGGCCGGGCTCGTGCCGGCGATCATCTTGTGATGGGTAACATCGTCCCGTCCGCAAGACAGATCCCTGCGCCGTTTCGTGCCGGCATCCGCGTTCGACAAGAGCCTGCGAAAGCAACTCGGCCTGCCGGTGTGAAGTTGAAATCAAAGGCATCCCGAGACCGGAGGCAGGTGACACGACGAAATCGTCTCCGGCAACTGGACGGTCACTGCAACATCGAGCCTTGATTTACGTCCGATCCGTGAGGATACGCGTTCCGAAGCCGCAATTCCGGCTACGGACCAAATATCTATTCCGCCGCCATGGCTGCTTTTCGATCAATTTGGCGCGACGTCGACACGCGGCTTCAATAGCCGCCCGCTCAGCTCGTATGCGCGACGAGCTTGTTCACCGTCTCGGGGAAGAAGTCCGGCGCCGAGTGGCGCTTGCCGAACATCATGTCGTATTGGATGAAGCGGAAATCGTTGATCTTCGGATCGATCTGCTTCTGCCTCGCCCAGTCCGGCGTCGCTTCGCCCGCGGGCGACAGGAGCAGGTTGCGGTCGACCACCCGGTAATGCTCGCGCAGCGCGCCGAGGAAACCGGTGTAGTAGGGGTGGGTGATGCCGGCCGTGGTCAGTATATGGTAGGGCAGGAAGGCTGGGCTAACCGAGCCCAGGTTCTTCACCGGGCCGGACCGGTTCGACCAGATGATCAGCGGCGTGTCGTGATGCTCGATCGCTGCGTCGGCGCTCGGTTCCTTGCGCGGCGCGACATTGTCCTTGAGGAATCCGGTCTCGACATAGACGGGACCGAGCGGGGGCAGATGATCGCCGAAGAAGGCGATGACGGTCGGCCGCTGGCGCGCCTTCGCCCAGTCGATCAGCCGCTGTAGGCTGCGGTCGGCGTCGGCCGAGCCCTCGGCGTAGGAAAGCAGCGATTCCCGCGCCCAGGAACTGATCGGCGCGTCGACCGAATGCGTCGGGTTGGAGTAGCGGTAGGGCTCGTAAGGGCCGTGGTTCTGCAGGCTGACGGCGAACAGGAAAACCGGGTCGTCGCTGGCGTCCGCCTCGCGGATGATCTCGTCGGTCATCGCGGCGTCGGAAGCCAGCGGCCCGCGCTTCTCCATCGGCGGCAGCGTCTCTTCCGAGCGGAAGTCGTTGAAGCCGAAATCGGCATAGACGGCGCCCCGGTTCCAGAACCAGTTGGTGCCGGGATGGATGGCGCGCGCCCGGTAGCCCTCGCTCTTCAGGAAGGTGGCCAGCGAGGGCGTCGGCGTGCGCACATATTGCTGGTAGGGGATCGAGCCGGCCGGCAGGAAGGCGTTGGAAAAGCCGGTCAGCGCCTCGAATTCGATATTGGCGGTCATGCCGCCGAACTCGGGCGAGAACATCGAGCCGGAGCGCAAGGCGCGCACTGTCGGGATCGGATCGGGCTTGATGCTGACGCCGGGCAGTTGTGTCGGATCCCAGAAGGATTCGCTCATCACCACGATGATATCCGGCTTCTCGTCCGGCACCGAAGCGGCGACGTCGGGGCGCTGGATCGCGGCCATCGCCTTTTGCGAATAGCCGGGCGGCGCTGCGACATGCGCCATCGGTACGTTCATAGCGAAGGCCAGCGCAAAGCCGTTGGAGGCGTAGTTCTCCTTCTGGTCCCACATGATCGGGATGATCTGCAGCCGGTCGCGCGTCCACGAGAAGGTGGCGTAATCCATGATCGAGACGAAGAAGGCGAGCAGCGGTACGGCAAGCGCCAGCCGCGCCAGGCGACCCTTGCGGCTGAGGATCGGCACACGCCGGCGCCAGGTCCGCCAGCAATAGACGAGCAGCGTCAGGCCGCCGATGATGGCCGCGGCGAGCATGACGGCCGTCCACGGCCGCTCGCGCACCAGAAGCGGCATCAGCGCCACGATCTGGCGCGCAAACAGGAAATCCGTCGGATAGAGCGGATCGCCGAGATAATGCGACTTCTGGTGGCCGACAAAGGCAAGCGCCAGCGTCAGCGGCGCCACGATCATCAGGCTCTGATGGCTGCGGCCCAGTATGGCATCGAGCCCGACCAGCACCAGCGCGAAGACGATGATGGTGGTCCAGCCCGGCTTGAAAGGCTGCAGGAAGAAATCGACGGTGCCGAAGAAATCGCCGCGCACGATCCATTCGATCGCGAATACCAGCAGGGCGGAGGCAAGAAGCGTCGCCAGGCCGTAACGTACGGTCGGCCAGGTTCGTCCGGGCAGATAGCCCGTGGACGGATCGTCTTCCAAAAAACCCGGCACCGGCTTGGCCGCGCCTATCCTGATCCTTGCCACTCTGTTTCCCCCAGGCCCCACGCAACACGCCTTCCACGCCCGTCACGCTTCTGTCATCGAAATGTCACGCAAAGCTAGCGCCTGTGCCGGAAATAAGAAGAGCCAGCAACCCAAACGTGAGCGGTTTTCATCAGGTGTGATCGCCAAAAGGCCTTTCGGAACAGGGAGTCAGCTGCCTTTTCCGGCTGAAATGAGGGCCGCATAGGCGCCCGCGGGCTTGACTTGGCCGTCCGCCTTGCGCCAGAGGCAGGGAAAAATCAGCCTCTGGAGAGACTTCAATGGCCGTCGCATTCACCTTTCCGGGACAGGGCAGCCAGGCCGTCGGCATGGGCAAGGACCTCGCCGATACCTTCCCGGAAGCGCGCCGCGTGTTCGAGGAGGTGGATGCCGCGCTTGGCGAAAAACTGTCGAAGCTGATCTGGGAAGGGCCGGAAGAGAGGCTGACGCTGACCGCCAACGCCCAGCCGGCGCTGATGGCGGTGTCCCTGGCGGCGATGCGCGCGCTCGAAGCGCGCGGCTTCTCGCTGAAGGACAGGGTGGCCTATGTGGCCGGTCACTCGCTCGGCGAATATTCCGCGCTTGCCGCGGCCGGCTTCGTTTCGGTCGGCGACGCGGCGCGGCTGCTTCGCACCCGCGGCAACGCCATGCAGGCGGCAGTACCTGCCGGCGAGGGCGCCATGGCCGCCATCATAGGTCTCGATCATGCCGATGTAGAAGCGGCATGCGCGGAAGCGGCCAAGGGCTCCGTCTGCCAGGTCGCCAACGACAATGGCGGCGGCCAGCTGGTGATTTCGGGCGCCAAGGCGGCGGTCGAGCTGGCCGCCAAGCTGTGCACCGAAAAGGGTGCCAAGCGGGCGTTGATGCTGCAGGTGTCCGCCCCCTTCCATTCGGCGCTGATGGCACCGGCGGCCGAGATCATGCGCGAGGCGTTGGCTGGTGTGGCCAAATCCGCGCCGGCCGTACCGGTCGTCTCCAACGTGACGGTGACGCCCACAAGCGATCCGGATGAGATCGCCCGCCGCCTGGTCGCTCAAGTGACCGGCCGCGTGCGCTGGCGCGAGACGGTGGAGTGGTTCGGCGCCAATGGCGTGTCGACGCTTTACGAGGTCGGCGCCGGCAAGGTGCTGTCGGGCCTGGCGCGCCGCATCAACCGCGACATCGCCACCGGCGCCATCGGCACGGCGGCGGAAGTCGAGGCGGCGCTGGCGGCGTTGGGATGAGGCCCCGCTCCGCTCGTGGATGACGTCGGGAAGGAGGCCTTCGCTAATCTCCGACGCTTGTCTAGCGTGACTTGGACGATATGACGTATACGCAAACGCGACTGCTTGCAGCCGTCTGGAAAATGAGGTTGGAAAAATGTTCGAACTGACCGGCCGCAAGGCGCTCGTCACCGGCGCATCGGGAGGCATTGGCGAAGCGATCGCCCGGGTGCTGCACAGCCAGGGCGCGATCGTCGGCCTGCACGGTACCCGTGTGGAGAAGCTGGAAGCCCTGGCTGGTGAATTGGGCGACCGCGTAAAGCTGTTTCCGGCGGATTTGACCGACCGCGACGCGGTCAAGGCGCTCGGGCAGAAGGCGGAAGCGGAGCTCGAGGGCGTCGACATACTGGTCAACAATGCCGGCATCACCAAGGACGGCCTGTTCGTGCGCATGTCGGACGCCGACTGGGACACCGTGATCGAGGTCAACCTGACCGCCGTGTTCCGGCTGACACGCGAGCTGACGCATCCGATGATGCGCCGCCGCCATGGCCGCATCATCAACATCACCTCGGTGGTCGGTGTCACCGGCAATCCCGGCCAGACCAATTACTGCGCGTCCAAGGCCGGCATGATCGGCTTCTCCAAATCGCTGGCGCAGGAGATCGCCACCCGCAACATCACCGTCAACTGCGTCGCCCCGGGCTTCATCGAATCGGCCATGACCGACAAGCTCAACGACAAGCAGAAAGAGACGATCATGGCCGCCATCCCGACAAGGCGCATGGGCACCAGCGCCGAGGTCGCGTCCGCCGTCGCCTATCTTGCTTCCAATGAGGCGGCTTACGTCACCGGCCAGACCATTCATGTGAATGGCGGCATGGCGATGATCTAACGGGGTGCTGATCTAAGGGGAGGCCGGGGCCGGGCGCCTGTGAAAACAGCCATTTCGGCTTGGACGCCCGTCATTTTTCGTGTAATGCGGCCCGCAACCCGGCGGTTCGGGCAAAAACCGGTCCTGTGGCGTTGCGTTGCCCGCAAGACCATCTTTCAACTTGATTAGCGGCATTCCGCCCGCTAACGAAGATAGACAACTTAAGACGAGGATTGCCCCAAATGAGTGACACCGCAGAGCGCGTCAAGAAGATCGTCATCGAGCATCTCGGTGTCGACGCCGACAAGGTGACGGAACAGGCGAGCTTCATCGACGATCTGGGCGCGGACAGCCTCGACACGGTCGAACTCGTCATGGCGTTCGAAGAAGAATTCGGCGTCGAGATTCCGGACGATGCCGCCGAGACCATCCTGACCGTCGGCGACGCCGTAAAGTACATTGACAAGGCCTCGGCCTGAGGTCTTTCGCAGGCATTATCGGGGAGGACCTGCGATGAGGCGTGTCGTCGTCACGGGCCTTGGCCTGCTTTCGCCATTTGGCATGGGCGTCGAGCACAGCTGGCGGGAATTGCTTTCCGGCCGCAGCGCCTGCCGCCGCGTCACCGAATTCGAGGTGGACGATCTTGCCTGCAAGATCGCCCACATCATCCCGCGTGGCGACGGCTCGAACGGCACCTTCAATCCGGAGGCCGTGCTCGAGCCGAAGGAACTGCGCAAGATCGGCGACTTCATCCTTTACGGCATCGCGGCCGCCGACGAGGCGCTGGCCGATTCCGGCTGGAAGCCCGAAACGCATGAGGACCAGTGCGCCACCGGCGTGCTGATCGGCTCCGGCATCGGCGGCATCGACGGCATCGCCGAAAACGCGATGATCCTCAAGGAGCGCGGCCCGCGCCGCATCAGCCCCTTCTTCATCCCCGGACAGATCATCAACCTGGTCTCCGGCCAGGTCTCCATCCGCCACGGCCTGAAAGGCCCGAACCATGCGGTGGTCACCGCCTGCTCGACCGGCGCGCATGCCATCGGCGACGCCGCCCGGCTGATCATGTGGGGCGACGCCGACGTCATGGTGGCGGGCGGCGCCGAAGCGCCGATCACCCGGCTGTCGATTGCCGGCTTTGCCGCTTGTCGCGCGCTTTCAACCGAACGCAACGACAGTCCCGAAACAGCGTCGCGTCCCTATGACCGCGACCGCGACGGCTTCGTCATGGGCGAGGGCGCCGGCGTCGTCGTCCTGGAAGAGCTCGAGCACGCCAAGGCGCGCGGCGCCAAGATTTATGCGGAAGTCACCGGCTATGGACTGACCGGCGACGCCTACCACATCACCGCCCCCGCCGAGGACGGCGACGGCGCCTTCCGCTGCATGACCGCGGCGCTGAACCGGGCGAAGCTTTCGCCGGCCGATGTCGATTACATCAATGCCCACGGCACCTCGACCATGGCCGACACGATCGAACTCGGCGCGGTCGAGCGGCTGGTCGGCAATGCCGCCTCGAAGATTTCGATGTCGTCGACAAAGTCGTCCATCGGCCATCTGCTGGGCGCGGCGGGTGCCGCGGAAGCGATCTTCTCGATCCTCGCCATCCGCGACAACGTCGCGCCCGCCACCATCAATCTCGACAATCCGGAACGCGAGACTGCGATCGACCTCGTGCCGAACAAGCCGCGTCAGCGCCAGATCGACGTCGCGCTGTCGAACTCCTTCGGCTTCGGCGGCACCAACGCCTCGCTCGTATTCCAGCGTTACAATGGCTGAGTAGCAACCGGAGCATTCCCCCCGGAGCGTGCGGTTTCGCCTCCGGATTTGCTCAGAGACAGACCAATCGGCAGTCCGCCAACTGCCGTCATTTTTGCCAAATTTGCCCCTAGCTTTTCGCCGGGGGATTCGTTGCAAGATCAGACGGCAGGGCGTCATGAACACTAATCCGAGCGACGGGGAATTCGGAAGGCAAGGCACGAAGGGCCCGATCGTGCCGAAGACCGCGGCCGAGGCGTTGCGCCCGGAAGCCGGCACACCGCCGCCGTCGAAGCGTTCGCGCGCCTCGCGCAGCCAGGTCGTCGTGTTCCTGAATTTCTTTCTCTCCTTGGTGATCCTGGTGGTGCTCGCCTCGGGCGCGGCGCTCTATTTCGGCATGCAGGCTTTCGTCGAGCCCGGTCCGTCCGCCAATGGCGACACTTTCATGGTCAAGCCGAACACCGGCGTGCAGGAGATCGCCGACCAGCTCGAGCGCCGAAACCTGATCAGCGATGCCCGCATCTTCCGGCTCGGCGTGCGCGCCACCGGCAATGAATCGGCGTTGAAGGCCGGCGAATACGCCATCAAGCCGCGGGCCTCGATGCGCGACATCATGGAGCTCTTCAAGAGCGGCAAGTCGGTGATGTACTCGCTCACCATTCCCGAAGGGCTGACGGTCGAGCAGGCACTGCAGCGCGTCGCCGATCAGGAGGCGCTCACCGGCGATATGCCGGCGACCTTGCCTCCGGAAGGCAGCATCGCCACCGACACGCTGCGCTTCACCCGCGGCGCGACAAGGCAGCAGATGATCGACAAGCTGATCGCCGACCAGAAGAAACTGGTCGAAGACGTCTGGTCGCACCGCGCTCCCGATCTGCCGATCGCCAACATCGACGACTTCGTCACGCTCGCCTCGCTCGTCGAGAAGGAGACGGGCAGGAGCGATGAACGCTCGCGCGTCGCCGCGGTGTTCCTCAACCGCCTGGCCAAGGGCATGCGGCTGCAGTCGGACCCGACCATCATCTACGGCTTGTTCGGCGGCAAGGGAAAGCCCGCCGACCGGCCGATCTATCAGTCGGACCTCGACAAGCAGACGCCTTACAACACCTACATGATCAAGGGCCTGCCGCCGACGCCGATCGCCAATCCGGGCCGCGCGGCGCTCGAAGCGGTCGCCAATCCGTCGAAGACCGACGACCTCTATTTCGTCGCCGACGGCAATGGCGGCCATGTCTTCGCGGCGACGCTGGAAGAGCATAACCAGAACGTCGCCCGCTACCGGGCGCTGCAGAAGAAGCAGGCGGATGCCGCCGCCAAGGCTTCCGGCCAAACGACAGCGCCGGCCGCTCCCGATGGCAACGCCGACGGCGGCGACGCCGGAGACAATGGCGAGAACGGGGATGCTGGCGGCGACGCAGCGCAGTAGGCGCATGCATGTCGCCCAAAAGCGCGTAGCGGTTTGGGGAAACGACATGCATCCACAGAAGCATGTCGCCCAAAAGTGCCTAGCGGTTTTGGGGTAGCGACTTGCATCAACAGAAGCATGTCGCCCAAAAGTGCGTAGCGGTTTTGGGGAAACGACATGCACCCAACGCAAACACGCGTCCTTTGACGCGAGGCTGTATTCATGTTTTTAGGGGGCGCCGGCCGATCGTCCGGCGATTTCTGAGGCGCGCAGCGCTGGGCGACGCTTGCCTTGGCCGCGACAGGGGGACGACAGGGCAATGAGCCTGCAAAGCATGACCGGTTTTGCGCGGTCCGCCGCCGAAAGCGAAGGCACCTCGATCGCCTGGGAGGTGAAGTCTGTGAATGGCAAGAGCGCCGAGGTAAGGCTGAGATTGCCGCAGGGATTCGACCGGCTGGAGACGGTCGTCCGGCAGACCGTTCAGAAGCGTTTCGCGCGCGGCAATTTTCAGGCGACGTTGACCGTCGGCCGCGCCGCCGCAAGGCAAACCCAGCCGGTGGTCAACGAGGCCTTCCTCAAGGACCTGGCGGGGCTGGCGAAGCGCCTGCAGGAGCAGTTCGGCACCCAGCCCGCCACCGCCGACGGCCTGCTCTCCCTGCGCGGCGTGCTCGACATTCCGGAAGCCGTCGAAACCGAGGAGGAGCGCGCCATTCTCGATGCTGCGATCCTCTCGGCGCTCGAGGCGGCGCTTGGCGGGCTGGAGCAAGCGCGCCGCAGCGAGGGCGCGGCACTTGGGGCGCTGCTTGCCGGCCATATCGACGCCATCGAGGCGCTGACGTTGAAGGCCGAGGCCGATCCCTCGCGGGAGCCCGCAGCGATCCGCGAGCGTATCACCGAGCAACTGCGTCTGTTGGTGGATGCCTCGGCCAATCTCGATGCCGTCCGGCTGCACCAGGAGGCGGCCTTTCTCGCCACCAAGGCCGACATCCGCGAGGAAATCGACAGGCTGAAGACTCATGTCGCTTCGGCGCGGGCGCTGCTCAAAAGCGGCGCAGCCGTTGGCCGCAAGCTCGATTTTCTCGCGCAGGAATTCAACCGCGAATCGAATACCTTATGCTCCAAGTCGAATGCCGCCGCGGTCACCGCCATCGGGCTGGAGCTCAAGGCGGTGGTCGACCAGTTTCGCGAGCAGGTCCAGAATCTGGAGTGACGGGAATGGTTGCCAAGGAGCCGACGTCTGCCCGGGATCTGGGATCCCGCATCCGTCGTCGCGGATTGATGCTGGTGCTGTCGTCGCCGTCGGGGGCCGGCAAGTCGACGATCGCGCGCAATCTTCTGGAAAGCGATTCGAGCCTCGAGCTTTCGGTCTCCGTCACCACAAGGCCGCGCCGCGGCTCGGAGATCGAGGGCGTCCACTATCATTTCCGCACCATGCGCGAGTTCGAGCGGCTGCGCGATTCCGACGCGCTGCTCGAATGGGCCGAAGTCCATGGCAACTGCTATGCGACGCCGCGCGAGCCGGCGGAAATCGCACTGGCCGAAGGCCGCGACATGCTCTTCGACATCGACTGGCAGGGCGCCCAGCAGCTCAAGGAGAAGATGCGCGCCGACATCGTCTCGATCTTCATCCTGCCGCCATCGATGAAGGAATTGAAGGCGCGCCTGAAGCGCCGCGCCGAGGACCAGGAATCCGTCATCGAGACCAGGCTGAAGAACGCCCGCCTCGAGATCGAGCATTGGAAGGAATACGACTTCGTCATCGTCAACGACGATCTCGACCGCGCCTTCGCCGAAGTCCGCGCCATCGTCACGGCGGAGCGGCTTCGGCGCGACCGGCGGCCCGGCCTGTTCGACTTCATTTCCGGCTTGCTGGACGAGAAGACGGGGTGACCTTTCCTTCTCGCCGTTTACGGGGAGAAGGTGGCCCGAAGGGCCGGATGAGGGGCAGCGCCGGGCTGTGGCGGCTCGCGAAGCGCAAAGGTCAACTAGAAGACCCTCACTTGGGACCTGCCGTTGCCCGTCTCTCGGCAAAGTGGACCTTGGCCTGATCGTCGGGAACGTCGGGCCAGCTGTCGTCGAGGGCCTGCTGAACTTTGGCGCGAAACCACACGTCATACGCTTCGTTGTGCTGAGCTTGTTCCCCGATCAACGCCCTGCGTTGGTCGCCGCTCAATCCTTTGGCGTCCTTGCTCCGGCGCGAGGCGACAATTTTGTTTTTCATGGTGGTCATACTATCACGCTGCGGTTTTCGGGCAATTGACGCCTCACAACCTGACGCCATCGACCAGAATGAGGTTGCGGCTCAGCGCTGTGTCGCGAACCTCAAGCGCGGCTGCGTATTCGTCAGAGTGGTACCAGCGTCGCGCGGTATCGATATCGGGAAATTCGACGACGATCAGCGGTCCGGGCTGCCAGTTGCCTTCCAGGATTTCCACTTCGCCGCCACGGACAAGGTAGTGTCCGCCGTACGCAGCGATGGAGGCTGCGGCTCGGTTCCGATAGGTTTCGAATGCAGTTCGGTCGCGGATCGTAACGTCGGAAATGACATAGACGGGCATGGCATGCTCCTGGCTGGTTTCGCCGTGGCTATCTGTTGCGCCAGCTTCCGTGTTCCAGTCCGCGATCAAACCGCGTTCGTCAGCCTCACAAACTCCTTGACGCTCAGCGTCTCCGCCCGCCGCGTAGGCTCGATGCCGGCGCGCAGCAGCAAGGCCTCGCCGCCCAGGCTCTTCACGCTTTGTCTCAGCATCTTGCGGCGCTGGCCGAAGGCGGCTTCGGTGACGCGGCCAAGCTTTTTTGCGTCGGCGGGCAGGGGAGACGAGCGCGGCACCAGATGCACGACGGAGGAGGTGACCTTGGGCGGTGGAATGAAAGCCTGCGGCGGCACGTCGAAGGCGATCCTCGCCTCCGTGCGCCAGCCGGCCAGGACGCCGAGCCGGCCATAGGCGTCGCTGCCGGGACCTGCGGTGATGCGCTCGGCCACCTCGCGTTGGAACATCAGCGTCATCGATTGGTAGAAGGGCGGCCAGTCGGCCACGGTCAGCCAGCGGATCAGAAGCTCCGTGCCGATATTGTAGGGCAGGTTGGCGACGATCTTCACCGGCCCGCCATTCGCTGCGCCGGCAAGCGCGGCAAAATCCGTCTTCAACGCATCGCCGGGAATGACCTCGAGCCGGCCGGGATAATGCCT
This sequence comes from Mesorhizobium sp. SOD10, assembly GCA_000824805.1. Classification (GTDB taxonomy): domain Bacteria; phylum Pseudomonadota; class Alphaproteobacteria; order Rhizobiales; family Rhizobiaceae; genus Mesorhizobium. The sequence goes on along the minus strand of CCNA01000034.1, from coordinate 667,702 downwards.
GGAGACCTCCGCCAGCGCCTCCAGGCAGCGCTCGTCGCGCTCGATGGCGATCACGCGCCGCGCGCCGTTGAAGAGCAGCGCCCGCGTGAGTCCGCCTGGACCCGGACCGACCTCGATCACCGTCGCCTCGCCGAGATCTCCGGCCGCGCGCGCGATCTTGCTTGTCAGGTTGAGGTCGAGCAGAAAATTCTGCCCGAGCGCCTTCTTGGCTTGCAGCCCATGCCGCTCGATCACCTCGCGCAGCGGCGGCAACCCGTCGATCGTGGTGCGTCCGTTCAATGGAGCCTCATGCGGCGGCACGCCGTCCGCTGTCGGCCAGCCGGCGCGCCAGCCTCAGCGCGGCGATCAGGCTGTCGGCGCGCGCTATGCCCTTGCCGGCGATGTCGAAAGCGGTGCCGTGATCGGGCGAGGTTCGGATGAAGGGCAGACCCAGCGTCACGTTCACCGCCTCGTCGAAGGCTAAAGTCTTGGCCGGGATCAGCGCCTGGTCGTGATACATGCAGAGCGCCGCGTCATAGGAGGCGCGCGCACGCGGATGAAACATCGTGTCCGCCGGCAGCGGCCCGATCACGTCGATGCCTTCCGCCTTCAACATCTCGACCGCCGGGGCGACGATTGCAGCATCCTCGGAGCCCATGGCGCCGCCTTCCCCGGCATGCGGGTTGAGCCCGGCGATCGCAAGCTTCGGCCGCTTGATGCCGAACCGGCTCTTGAGATCGGCGGCGGTGATGCGCGCGGTCGCGACGATCAGCTCCGTCGTGAGCACCTTTGCCACCTCGGCCAATGCGATGTGGATGGTGACCGGAACGGTGCGCAGTTCAGGTCCTGCCAGCAGCATCACCGGCCTCACGTCCGTGCCGGTGTGGCGCGAGGCCAGATGCGCCAGATATTCGGTGTGGCCGGGAAAGCCGAAACCGGCATCATAGAGCGGCTTCTTGGCGATTGGGCAGGTGACGATCGCGGCGGCGCGGCCGGCGAGGCAGTCCGCGACGGCGCGCTCGATGGCTTCGACGGTGCCGGCGGCGTTGGCCGGGTCCGGTTCTCCCGGGCTGTCGAAATGGCGCGCATCGAGCGGTACGACGGGCAGGGCCCGGGCAAAGTGATGCGCTGCCTGTCCCGGCAGCGTCTCGGCAATCGTGACATTCGCGCCGACGAGGCGGGCACGGGCTTCGATCAAGGCGGGGTCGGCGATGAGATAGAAGGGCGGTACGCCGGCGCTGTCGCCCGCCTGCCAGGCGGCGATGGCGATCTCGGGTCCGATGCCCGAGGGGTCACCGACGCTGAGCGCAAGCGGGGCATCGGTTTTTTGCATACTCATGCCGGCTCGCGGACCGGGCCGCTCATGGTTTGGGCGTACTCGCTGCTGTGTCGAGACACGCTTGTCGCTCTAGCGTTCGACGATCTTGGCCTTCTGGCGCAGTTCGGCGACGTATTTCTTGCTGAGCTCCTCGGCGTCCTTGTCGTTGCTGCCCTCGGCCTGAAACACCATCTGCGCAGCCTTGTCGTCGGAGACCTCACGCGAGGAGCAGATGCCGATGAACTCGACGCCGCGTTCGGTTTCGCGCGTCGGCGTCGCGCCGCCGACCTTGGTCGCCTTGATTTGCTCGGCCCAGTCGGACGGCAATTGCGGCGCCAGCACGCGACCGAGATCGCGCACGGTGACGTCGAGCAGGCCCTTGGCGAATTCGCGCGTGGTGTTGCAGCCGCTGAAGCGGGCACGCATGGCGTCGGCCTCGCGCTTGCGTCTGGCGAGCGTGGCGGCGCGCTCCGATGCCGGCACCACGAAGATCACCTGTTGCAGCATGTATTCCGTTGCGGTCGGCTTGGCGCCGCCCTTATCCAGCATGCGCCGCACGGCGTCCTGCTCGGTCACCGAGCCGCCTTCGCCGGAGCGGTAGCGCGCGCCGAGCGCCTGGTTCCAGGCCATCTGGGCGCGGATGAATTCCTTGAAATGCTCCTTGGTGACGCCCGATTGCGCCATGATCGCGTCGAGCTTCGCCAGCGGCATCTTGTTGCCCGATGCGAAGCGCTGGTAGGCGGCGTCGACCTGTTGGTCGGTGATGCGGATGCCGAGCCGCTTGGCCTCGGCCAACCGCAGCGTCTGGTCGATCATTTCCTCCTTCGCATCGCCTTTCTTATGCTGCAGCTTGAAGAAGGCGGCGCGGTGCGCGATGTCGCCGGTGGTGATCGGTATGCCGTTGACGATATACTTGATCTCAGCGGCGAAAGCAGGCTGCACAACAGCCGTGACCGGAACCGTAGCCGCCGCCACCAGAAGCGCGAATCCCGCCGAAAAAAGGTATTTCCTCATCTTGCCTTCCCGATTTCCCCACCATGACGGCGCCGCGCGTCCTCCGAACGCCTGCGCGATGCAGTTGACCCCATGCCCGTCCTATGCGGCGAAACGATGTCGCCGGCCCATGACGCCGAGAATTGAGCCTATACTCAAGGGATCACGCGTCAAATCAAGATCCAGGCACCGTGAGCACACGGCTCCGAGCCCATGCGCCGCGCCGTGGTCACTGGATCGTGTCGACTGCGCTTGTTGACGAACCGAAATCGCCGAGCGTGCGGAACGACAGGTTGAAACCGATGTTCTGCGACACTTCCTTGGTGACGGTGTCGCGCGTCTGCGAATACGTCATGATGTAGGTGAAGCAGGAATCGTTATAGGCGAAGCCGACACCGTCCTTGACCAGCACATTTGTCTGGAAGTCGTAGGTGCCGGTGCCGAACAGCCGCCAATTCTGCGCCAGATGCGTGGAGGCGCCCAGCGTGAGCTCGTGGCGGTCGGTGGCGAAGCCATAGAGCGGCTGTGCCTCGATGAAGGCATATTTGGCGCTGAGCGATATCGGCAGGCTGGAATAGGCAGCCTTCACTTCGGCGCGCCTGACCTCCCAGGTCTGCTCGTCGAAGCGACCGCTCAGCGAGCCGGAGAAACCGCTCGGACTGTTGAACCCGACAAGGCCGACATAATCCGAGCTCCGCTTGTCCAGGCCGGACTCGGCCCCGACATTGACGAGATCGGGCGCGGCAAAGGAGTTTTCGCCGGCGAGCTGATACGACTGACCGAAGATGGCGTTCGTGGCCCAGCCATTGTCATAGGCGCCCGAGTACCGGAAGCCGACATTGGCGCGCGTGCCACCTTCGATCCGGTCATAGCCGGAAAATTTATCCCGCTCGAACAGCGTCGTGGCGTCGAAGACGAAGCTCTGCGCGTCTTCGTTCGGGACGGCCAGTCCGCCGACATATTGCTCGTTCGGACGCACGAAAACCTGCGCCGTCGGCTCCAGGACATGGCTGGAGCTAGCCATCGAGAACAGCAGCGGCCACCGCGCCTCGAGGCCAAGCGTGGCCATGTAGCGGGCGAGCGACGAACGCATGTCGGCAGTAGTGTCTATTGCCGGATTGTTTGCCATCTTCTCGATCTCTGTCAGCGACGCCGAATTGGCGTTGACATAACCCGCATCACCGCGGAAGGCGAGCAACGGCGTCAATTGCAGGCCGCCGTCGGTGGTGAACGTGCGCTTCCATTCAGCTTCCGCGCTCAGCCGGCTGGATTCGCCCTCGACACCCGGAACACGCAGAACGTTTGAATTCTTGTCGAACGTTTCATCCAGCCGGTTGCGGCTGATGACGCGCGTATTGACGTTGAAGGACAACTGGCCGCCGGCCACCGACGTGTCGGGGATATAGGCATAGTCGAGCGACGGCAGCACCCAGGGCTGCTTGGCTGAACGCGACGTCGGATCGCTGGAGAGCGTGTCTTCCTGCACCTCGAAGCGCATGGCGCGGACGTCGAAATAATTGCGGTCGCTCAAGCCGGTCAGATAGATCGACGACTGGTGCACGAGGTCGCTGTAGCCCTCGATATTATAGGTGCGCGAGAATTCCTTGTCGGTCTGCAGCAGCACGTCCCAGCCGAAATTCCAGCGCTCGTTGATGGCGAACTGGCCCTTGGTGCCCATCATGCCGCGGAACTTGTTCGGATCGTCGGCAGGCCCCGAGTTCACATTATGGCCGGCGGAATCGATAAACGCGTCGGGATCCTGCTGATTGATGCCGGCGATCTTCAGCGTGTATTGGCCGTTGTTGAAGCGCTGGCGCCACTCGGCCTCACCGAGGAAACCCTGCTTGGTATAGCCGCTGCCGGTGACGGTCAGGTCATAGGTCGGAGACAGGGCGAAATAATAGGGGACTTTGACGCCGACGCCGAGATGGTTGTTGTAGACGATGCCGGGGATCAGGAAGCCGCTCTTGCGCTTCACCGTGGGGTCGGCGATCTCGAAGGCCGGCAGGTAGGCGAGCGGGAAGCCGAAGAACTCGAAATTCGAGTTCTCGAAGCGGACCGTTTTCTTCTCGCCGTTCCAGATGATCTTTCGCGCCTTGACGCGCCAGGTCGGCGCTTTGTCCGGCTTGTCCTCGCAAGGTTCGCAGGCCGTGTAGACGCCGTTGTGGAAGGTGGTGAGCACGCCGCCCATGCGCTCGGCGCTCTCGGCGGCGAAATAAGCCTTGTCGATCGTCTCGACGCGCAGCGCGTTGAGAAAACCGTCGGCGAAATCGTCGGTGATGTCGATATGGTCGGAATTGACCTTGGTGCCGTCGCTGTTGATCAGCTCGACGGCGCCGCTGGCGACCAGCCGCTTGGTGTCGCGATTGTACACCACGCGCTGGGCGACCAGCTTGTTGCCGCCATAGTCGATCTGCACGCCGCCGACGGCCGTCACCGTATGCTTGTCATTGTCATAGACAAGCGTGTCGGCGGCCAGCAGCATCTGCGAACCGGACGGGACGGGCTTGGCAGTAATCTGCTGCGCCAGCGCGGGTGCCGTCGGCACCGCACAAGCGAACAGACATGCCAAAGCGGTCGCCCCATAGAGGCGTGCCAAACCGGCCTGCCTATGGTTGCGCAAGACCGCCTCCCTCACTAGCCGTCTTCCTTGTATAGCAGAAACGTCACCCCAAAGAACATAGCCACGACAACCGGAACCCATGCAGCCACCACCGTAGGCACGAATCCGGCTACACCGAATGCCTTGACCAGTACCGAAACGACATAAAGCAGAAAGCCGGCCACGACGCCACCCAGAATCATCGTTGCCGACTGCCCCATTCGCGCAAATCGCATTGAAACCGTTGCAGCAATCAGCGTCATGGCCACGAGAAGGAACGGCAACGCCACCAGCGAATCAAACTGCATGGCGAAGGCGTTTGCCTTGAGCCCGAAGGAACGGGCGATCTCGATCTTGCGCGGCAGCTCGTAGAAAGGGATGGTTTCCGGGCGCGCCAGGCGCTCCTGCACGAATTCCGGCTTGAGATTGGTCGGCACCTTGTCGGAGGCCAGCGCCTGGATGTTGCCGCCCTTGAAGACCTTGACGTCCTGCAGTTCCCAGTAGCCGTCGCGCAGGAAAGCCTTGGCGGCATCCTTTCGCTCGGCGATGTTGCCCTGCGGGTCGAGGACGAAAAACACCGCATCCGCCATCTCAAGCCCCTGGTTGAGGATGGCGCGGGCGCCGATGATGGTGTCGCCCGATTCGGTCTTTTGCCTCAGCCACGGCGTGACGTTGGTCGTGACGGCATTCGACTTGCCGGCCCTCAGGTCGTTCTCCATCTGCTCGGACCAGGAAAAGCCATGCGCGGCGATCGGGTTGATGATGGCGACCGACAGCACGCCGAACATCAGCGCGCCGACGCAGCAGGGGAACAGGAACTGCCAGGCCGACACGCCTGCCGAACGCGCGATGACCAGCTCATAGCGGCGGTTGAGCGACACCAGCGTCGCCATCGCCGAGAACAGCCCGACGAACGGCACCGTCTGCAGCATGATCATCGGCATCCTCAGCGCCGAAATGGCGAAGGCTATGCCGTAGGTGAAGCCGGGCAGCCCGGTCGTGCGGCCGGAAAGCTCGGTAAAGTCGATCAGGAACACCAGCGCCAGCAGGCCCAGGAAGAACCAGAAGGTGATCGAGACGTAGCGGAAGAAGAAATAGCGCCCCAGCGTCCAGCCCATAGTCAGGCTCCCTGGCCCGAAGTGCGCCGGGCGAGCCAGAGCTTGAATGTCGTCCAGTTTTCGCCGGCGCGCTTGGCAAGGCCCGTCAGCCAGTCGGCCCAACTGACCGGCAATTCCATGGTGCGGGACGAGACGATGAACCAGACCGAGACCGCGGAGGCGATGAGCGGTATGCCGTAGAGCGGATAGACATAGTACCAGACCTTGTCGGCTTTACCGGCGGCGAAGAAGCCCAGCCACCGCACGAAAAGCGCGATCGCGATCGCCGTGATCAGCGGATTGATGCGCGCTTCGCGATGCGACCGCGCATCGCCAGCCACCGCAAGCGCGATGAGCGCGAACACCAGCGAATAGGACCATTCGGCGAAGCGCTGGTTGAGCTCGGCACGGTAGCTGCCCGGTTCGCGCTGGAACATCTTGTCGTTGGGATCCGGGTTGAGCAGATACGCGGTCGTGCGGTCCTTGGGCAAAAGCGTGATGTCGTTCGCCGCCGACATGAAGGCCGACATGTCGAAGGCGTAAGAGGTGAAGCGGATGACGGAGAGATCGCCGGTCACCGATTTGCGGTTGATGACGCCGTCATTCATCATCAGCACCTTCTCGTCGCCCTTTTCGACGATGCTGCCTGTCTTGGCATAGTAGGTGAGGCTGGCGCCTTCCTCGCGCGAATCGGCGACGAAGATGCCGCCCAGCCGGTTGCCGGGAAGGCGTTCGCCGACCTGCAGGTAGAGGCCGTCATCGATCTTGCGGAACGTGCCTTCCTGGATGATCAGCGACACGAGGTCGGCGCGCGAAGCGGCTACCAGCTGTCGGTTCTTCTGCCTGGCATAGGGGTCTATCGCATTGTCGACGATGAAGGAAAAGGCGCAGGCAAAAGCCGCCAGCAGCAGGATCGGCCGCGCGATCGTCCAGCGCGAGGCGCCCGCGGCGCTCAGCACGGCCAGCTCCGAATCGGTGTTCATGGCGCTCAGCGTCTGCGCCACCGCCACCACCAGCGCGAACGGCACCACGATTGGGATGATGGAGGGGATGATGAGGGCCGCGACCTCGAAGAAGGTCAGCGCCGATTGGCCGTTGTCGGTGACGAGGTCGATCTTGGCCAGCACCTGCGTCGTCCACACGATCGCTAGCGTCCAGGCCAGCGCGGCGAGGAACATCGTCAGCGCCCGGCGCATGATGTAGCGTTCAACGACCTTCATGAAGGCTTTTCTCGATTTTGCCGAACGGCATCATGCCCGTCGACAAAGTAGTGATCCGGCGACGCGTGCACAACTGGGTCATAGGCGGCTCGCTCCGGATTGTCGCCCCACGCCGTCTGCCCCGGCGTGGCGGAGTCTCCGCGCCAATGGATAAGAAATGCGAAACATTGATGGTTAACAGCAGGTTACGGCTAAAAGCTGACGCCGTGCCGAGGCGAATCCTTTGTCTATTGTGGCGCTGATATAGACAGCGATTTCGGCCAAAGTCTTGCCAAATGGCTCAAAACGACCAAATGTCGCGCACGCTTGCCAAACCTTTGCCGACACGCGCGGCCATCCCCGAAAGCAGGACCTGATGACGTCGAGACCCTCCATTTCTTTCGCCAAATTCGCTGCGCCGAAAAAGGGCAGCGTCTTCGTATTCGCGGCAGATGGCGGCGGGCTTGGCGAGGCGGCGAAGGCCTGCGATCCGGCCGGCGCGCTTGCACGCGCGTTTCCGGTCGCGGATTTTTCCGGCAAGTTCGCAAGCTCGGCCGAGGTGCTGGCGCCGGAAGGAACGTCTGTCGACCGGCTTGTGGCGATCGGCGCCGGCAAGGTCCCGAGCCTTGACGACAATGCCTGGCTGAAGCTCGGCGGCGCCGTTGCCGCTTCGCTGCGCAAGGCGGCCGAGGTGGCCGTCGTCCTCGATCTGCCCGATCTGCAGCCGGATGGCCGCCAGGCGGCCAGCCTTGCCGCCGGCATCCTGCTGCGCAGCTATTCCTTCGACAAATACAAGACCAGGAAGGACAAGGAAGACGGGCAATCCGATTCAAAGTCGCCTGAAACCAAGAAGGCCGAGGGGGCCAAGCCAGCCAAGATAACCATCCATTGCGCCGACCCCGCGGCCGCGAAGAAGGCCTTCGCCGGCGAGGAAGCGGTGGTGGACGGCGTTCTGCTTGCGCGCGACCTCGTCAACGAACCGGCCAATGCGCTTGGCCCGGTCGAATTCGCTGAACGCGTCAAGTTGCTGGAGCAGCTCGGTGTAGAGGTCGAGGTCCTCACCGAAAAAGAGATGAAGAAGCTCGGCATGGGCTCGCTGCTTGGCGTTGCGCAAGGCTCGCCGCGCGGCGCCCGCCTTGCGGTGATGCGCTGGAATGGCAGCAAGGCCAAGGACGCGCCGCTTGCCTTCATCGGCAAGGGCGTCACCTTCGACACCGGCGGCAATTCGATGAAGCCGGCCTCCGGCATGGAAGACATGAAGGGCGACATGGGCGGAGCGGCCGCCGTCACCGGGCTGATCCATGCGCTCGCCGCGCGCAAGGCGAAGGCCAACGTGGTCGGCATCATCGGCCTCGTCGAGAATGCCGTCGACGGCTATGCCCAGCGGCCCGGTGACATCGTCACCTCAATGTCGGGCCAGACGATCGAAGTGTTGAACACCGACGCCGAAGGCCGCCTCGTGCTCGCCGATGCGCTCTGGTACGCCAACGACCGTTTCAAGCCGAAATTCATGATCAACCTGGCGACGCTGACCGGCGCCATCATGGTGGCGCTCGGCCAGCACTATGCCGGCCTGTTCTCCAACAATGACGAGCTCGCCGGCCGGCTGTTCGGCGCCGGCCAGGCCAGCCAGGAGCGGGTCTGGCGCATGCCGCTCGGGCCCGAATACGACAAGCTGATCGATTCCAAGAACGCCGACATGAAGAACATTGGCGGCCGCTATGGCGGCGCCATCATCGCCGCGCAGTTCCTGCAGCGCTTCGTCAAGGACACGCCATGGGCGCATCTCGATATCGCGGGCACCGCGATGGGCGCGCCGTCGAGCGAGATCAACCAGTCTTGGGGCTCGGGCTTCGGCGTGAGGCTGCTCGACAGGCTGGTGCGCGATCATTACGAAGGGTAGGGGATGGCCGACATCCTCTTCTACCATCTGACCGAATCGACGCTGGAGGAGGCGCTGCCGGGCCTGCTCGAGCGCAGCGTCGAGCGCGGCTGGCGCGCTGTGGTGCAGACCGGCACGGAAGAGCGGCGCGACGCGCTCGACCAGCATCTGTGGACGTTCCGCGACGATTCCTTCCTGGCTCATGCCACCGACCGCGAGGCCTTTCCGGCCGAGCAGCCGGTCCTGCTCACCACGGGTGAGGGCAACCAGAACGCCGCGCAGATCCGTTTCCTGGTCGATGGCGCCAGCCCGCCCGAGCTATCGGGATACGAGCGCGCCGTCTTCCTCTTCGACGGCCATGACGCCGCACAGCTCGAAGCCGCCCGCGGCCATTGGAAGACGATGAAGGAAGCCGGCCATGCCGTAACCTACTGGCAGCAGACGCCGGACCGGCGCTGGGAACGCAAGGCTTAGCATCTCTTCACCATCGGTCCGGCGCCCAGACTTCCGCTGCCCGCCGAACCGAAGCGTCTTTGCGATGTTCAGCCCTTTGCCAGTACTGACAGCTGCTCAAGGCTGATCTTATGGACGAGCGGGTCAGCGTGCCGGTGCGCCAGCAGCCATTTGCCGTTTTCGCGGCGAAAAACCAGCGTCACCCTGAGCGGCCATTCCTGCTCCAGGCCACCAACCTTGCCATGCCCCCACTCGATCACGGCGAGTACCGCCATGTCGCCCGATGCGTAAGCTTGCACCAGTTCCATTCTCACCGTGCCGCCCTGAAAATAGCTGGCGAGTTCGGCCAGATGTTTGGGGCTTCTGTCGAAACCTCTTGAGAACGGACCGCCGAAGGGCTGCATCAAGGTGAAGTCGGGCGCGATCTCGATGAGGTCGAGATAGGCTTTCATGTCGCCACGCACGAAGGCCGAACTGGCCGCCTCCGCCCTTGCCAGAAGCTCCTTCAGAGCCGCGTCGTCTATGGCCGCCTGCGTCGCGGCTGCACTTGCGGCAGCTTGCATTGCCAGCGGCAGGGCAAGCGGCGCCACCAGCGCCAGCCGCCTGGAAATTGCGCTGCTTCGGGCTTTCCGCTCGAGCGGCGCGCCGGCCTTGCCGGTCGTGTTTGTGGATTTGGACATAGAGGATCTCCTGGAAAGATCGGCAACCAAGCCAGACGACTTTTCGCCGTCCGACCGATGCGGGACGATCTCACTTCAACCGAGATGAATCCAGTGATATGATTTCAGCAATATGCTGCACGAAATTGATCTATCGCGCGTCGACCTCAACCTGCTGGTCCTGTTCGAGACCGTCATGGAGGAGCGCCATGTCAGCCGCTCGGCGTCGCGGTTGAACCTGTCGCCGTCGGCGGTCAGCCATGGCCTCGGCCGGCTGCGCGGGTTGCTCGGTGATCCGCTTTTCCTGCGCACGCCGAGGGGCGTTGTGCCGACCGACCGCGCGCTGGAGCTCGCCGCGCCTGTCGCCGAAATCCTGGCGCGCGTGAGAAGCGTCGTCGCCAGCGCCGAGCCCTTCGATCCAACCCGCTCCAGCCGCCGCTTCGTCATCGGCGCGCCCGACGGCGCCTCCGCGGTCTTCCTGTCGCCGCTGCTCGAAGTCCTGCGTCGAAGCGCGCCGGGCATCGACATCGGCATACGCCAGTTGCTGCCGAGGCAAGGCGAGACCTCGCCATTGCCCGCCTGGAGCGATGTCATCGCCGAGCTTGAGGCAAGGGTCATGGATGTGGCGGTCATCCCGATCGACGATGCGCCCGAGCGCTTTCTTCGACGCACGCTCTATGAAGAGGAATTCGTCATTGCCATGCGCGCCGGACACCGGTTCTCGCAGGACAGCGGCATCGAGGCATACTGCGCCATGGAACATCTCGTGGTGTCGCAGACAGGCGATGCGCTGGGCTTCGTCGATACCGCGCTTGCCGCGCATGGCCGGTCGCGGCGCATCGCGCTCACCGTTCCCAATTTCATGTTCGCGCTTGCCGTGCTGGCCGAAACGGACTTCGTCTCGGCGCTGCCGCGTCGTTTCGTGAGTATGCATGGGCGCCGCTTCGGCGTCATCGCCGTCGACGCCCCTGTGACGTTGCCGCGCTTTCAGATCACCGCCCTGGTGCCGAAGGTCGCGATGATGGACGCAGGTATTGCCTGGCTCGTCGGACAGTTGGAGCAGGCGGGATTGGCAGTTCGGCCGGCCAGCCCTGCCGCCGGTTGATCGACTCCGGAGTCGCAAGTGCCGCGCTTTTGCGCCAGACAGGGCCAAGCTCATGCGGCGGGGGGAGAATGGGCGGATCAAGATTGTCGAACCGGCAGGGCGGTACCGGCTGAGCGGGTTACGGACGTGATTGGCACGCGGCTGCTATCGACGCCCGGCTGGCCGGGTCATTTCCGGCGCGGCTTTGGCTTTGAGGCCGCCGGCTTGTTCGGCCAGTGCCAGCCGTCGCCCTCGCCATGCGCGGGCTGCGGCCGGGCCACATAGGCGAGCGCGCCGTTGGCCTCCAAATAGACGCGCGACAGCATCTCGGCCAGCACGCCCGAGGTCACCGCCTGCAGCCCGGCGATCACCAGGAAGAAGCCGGTGATCAGCATCGGCCTCGTGCCGATATCCTGCCCCCAGAAAACCTTGATCGCGAAGAGATAGGCAAGGATCAGCGAGCCGAGCACGCCGAGCACGATGCCGATGCCGCCGAAGAAATGGCCGGGCCGCGTGCGGTAGCGCAGGAAGAAGAACATGAAGACGAGGTCCAGCACCACGCGGAAGGTGCGCGAGATGCCGTATTTGGACTGGCCGTGGATGCGGGCGTGATGCGTCACCACTTCTTGCGCGATGCGGCGCGGTGTCGTCACGGTCGCGAGCCACGCCGGGATGAAGCGGTGCATTTCGCCATAGAGCCGGACGCTGCGGATGACGCTGCCGCGGAACACCTTCAGGCTGCAGCCATAATCCTTGAGCTTGACGCCGGTGACGCGCGCGATCAGCCTGTTGGCGATGCGGGACGGCAGGCGGCGCAACCAGAACCCTTCTTTGCGGTCCTTGCGCCAGCCGGCGACGAGGTCGAGATCCTCGGTCAGCAGGCGATAGACCATGCGCGAAATGTCGAACGGGTCGTTCTGCAGGTCGCCGTCGAGTGTCGCGATGACGTCGCCGCGCGCTGCGTCGAGGCCGGCTTGCATGGCGGCGGTCTGCTTGTAGTTGCGCACCAGCTCCACGCCGTGCACATGCGGCCCGTAGACTGCCGCAAGGCGCCGGATTTCGGCGGGCGTGGCGTCGGTGCTGCCGTCGTCGACCAGCACCACTTCCCAGGGCTGGCTGTAGTTCTCCATCGCCTGATGGATGCGGACCAGCAACGGCTCGACATTGTCGGCTTCGTTGTACATCGGAATGACGATTGAGAGCTTGTGCTCGGGCATGACAGCGCCCTCGGGCAATCCCGATGCGGGGATGGGAAGCACGTTCATCGCGGTCATTTCCTTGCCGGTCCCGCCGCCGGGCTTTCCGGCAGCGTCGATTTCGAGGGAAACAGCCAGGCGATCGCACCGGTTGTGACCGCCGAGCAGAGGATGAAGAGATGCAGCGCAAGCGCCGCCTGCAGGCCGTCCTTCATGGCGATTCCGGAATAAAGCAGCGCCGCGGCGGCGCCCGCCTCATAGGTGCCGAAGCCGGCGACGCCTTGCACCGGCAGGATGGCGGCTGCCTCCGCGCCCACAGCGCCCGGAAAGGCGGTCTGGAACGAGGTGTTGAGCAGCATGGTGAGCAGCCAGCCCTGCACGCCCAGCTTCAGCGCCCAGTTGGCGATCGTCCACCACCAGCCATAGCGCGAGCGCCCCGTCGCTTCGGTGAAGATGTCGCGCAATTTGCCGAGCTTCGAGACGATCTTGCCGCCCGCCGTCCAGTTGTGCGGCGCGCGCGCCCAGCGCGGCAGGTACCATGCGGCGGCGATCAGTGCCGCGATGCCGGCGGCCCTGAGCGCCGGATGGAGGCCCGGCCAGACCAGGCAGGCCAGCACGCCGACGACGAAAGCGTCCTGCAGCCTGAACCAGAGAAGGGAGGCGCTGGCGCGCACGACCGACACGCCGAACACCTGGCGCAAAAGGATCGGGAAGGCCGTCTCGCCGCCGCGGAACGGCACGATGTTGATCATCGCATTGTGGATCAGGATGACGCGCAGCGTGGCGCCGAAGCGGCCGTTCACATCGTCGCGGAACTCGTCGCACACTCGCAGCGCCCTGAGCACATAGGTGACGAACAGTGCCGCCGCCACCGCCACGAAAGCGCCCGGCGTGATGCTGGCGAAGACATCGCCGACCATCTTCCAGCGCTGGTCGCTGGCAAGCCATGCCAGCAGCGCCAGAGTGACGATTATCGATATCGCTCGCTTCAAACAGGTCTCCAACGGGCCGCCAATTCGGAGAGATAGAGCGGTTCGCCGTTTCCGTGAAACGGTGAAACGCTCTGGCGGCAGCAGCGGCGGCGAATCCACAAGCTTGGTTGGAGCTCGATCGGGATGGCGAAAAGCGGGCGGGGTTCGCGTCCGCCCGCTTTGCGGGACAAGTTATGCCGAGTAAGTCCTATTCTCCGCCCATCTCTTTCTTGAACTGGTCGAAATCGACCTGCATGCCGTTGAAGATGGTGCTCCAGTGGCGCGTCAGCGCCGCCATGACGACGGCCTCCTGGATCTCCTGGTCGGTGGCGCCGGCGCGTTTGGCGTCCTCGGTGTCCGACCAGATGCAGTATTGGCAAGGAATCTGCGCCGCGACCGCCAGCGAGATCAGCGACTTCTCCTTCGGCGTCAGCGCCGTCTTGTCGCTGAGCTGGATGGCCTTGACCTCTGCCCACGCGCCGGGCAGACCGGCTTTCGGGAACTGTTTGACGAAGCTCGGCACGCCGCCCATCGTCGACTGGATGTCCTTGAGGGTGGCGTCGTAATCATCGGCCCGGGCAGGCCCGGACGCCAGCACGGCGGCAAACACGCCTGCAGCGGCGATGAGCGAGGCGGAACGAAGGCAGGAATGCACGGTTGAGGCGATGCGAATGACTGACATGATGTTCTCCTCTGGTTTTTGCTAGCCTTACGATGTAAGGTATACGGAAGATGAGCCTTACAGTGTAAGTTGTCAAGCGCCATGGATGCATCGAGCAAAAAAAAGCGAACCCGCGGAAAACTCTCCCGCGAGATGATCGAGGATGCCGCCTTCGAGGTGATCGAGCGGGAAGGGCTGTCCGGCTTTTCGATGCGCAAGCTCGCCGCCAGGCTCGGCTGCGAGGCGATGAGCATCTACCATCACTTCCCCTCGCAGGCGCATCTCTACGAGGCGCTGGTCGATCGCCAGATGAGCGGCCTCGTTATTCCCGACGACAGCCTGCCCTGGCGCGAGCGGGCCCGCATCGGCATGCAGGAATTCCGGCGCGTCGCGACCGAGCATCCGGCCTTCGCGCCGTTCATCGTCGTCTACCGCATGAACTCGCCGCCCTGCCTCGCCAAGCTCAACGCCATCATCGGCCTGTTCGAGGACGGCGGCTTCGGACCTGAGCTCAGCGCCCGCCTGTTCCGCGCCGCCGGCTATTATCTGATGGGCGCGATCCTCGACGAGACGGCCGGCTACGCCAAGGGACCTTCGGCGGTCACCATCGTCAGCGACGAGGAACTGGCGCGCGACTATCCGAGCGTGGCGAAGGCCGGCGCCTATTTCGGCACCGCCGGCTTCGACAAGACTTTCGAGCTTGGCCTGGAAATGTTTCTGGACGAGATGGAGCGGGTCCGCGAAGCTGCCCGAGGGAAAAGCCGCTCTTAAGACGGGCGGACAGCCGAACAAAACAGCCAAGGCTCTGAATGCGCTTCCTCTCCGTCCTTCTCCTTATCGCCGGTGCCGCCATCGGCATCTTCTATCCTTGGGCGATGAGCAATTTTTCCGGCCATGCGATCGGCACTTACCGCGTCTATGAGGGCGGCCGCTTCCGGCCCGTCACCGTGCAACTCGCCGCAGGCGACGCGCCGGTGCGGGTACTGGTCGACTTGACCGCGCGGGCCGAACGGGTCGCCGGCCAGCAGCGCACGGTGCTGACGCTGACCGCGGCGACCGGCGGCCGCACGGCGCTGGCCTCGGCGCTCGCTTTCAACCACACCGACAACCCGCGCCAGGCCAGCCCGCAACTGCCCGACAAGATCTTTCGCGACGAGGCCGGCGTCATCAAAACCGTCACGCCCGGACCTTACGTCTTCACCGTCGGCCCCGGCGATGCCGACGACATCGATATGCGCTCGGCCGATCTCATCCTGCGCGCCGAAGCCGGCTCGATCGACGAGCGTGCGCAGCCGGCCGGCTATACGCTGATGGGCGTCGGCCTTGCCGGACTGGTGCTGTCGCTGGTCTTCGGGCGCCGCGGCGGAGGCCATCCGCAAAATCCCAATTCGCAGCCGCCGCCGCCGCGCTGGGGCCGCAACGGTCCGCCACGAGCATGATGCCGAAAAATGTGAAGCGGTTTTCGGTCGACATCATGCTCTTGGGAGTGAGCCGCATATGAACTATCGCCACGCCTACCATGCCGGCAATTTCGCCGATGTCGTCAAGCATGCCGTGCTCGCGCGCCTCGTCGAATATCTCAAGCAGAAGGACAAGGCCTTCCGCGTCATCGACACCCATGCCGGCATCGGCCGCTATGACCTCGCCTCGGTGGAGGCCGGCAAGACGGGAGAATGGCAGGGCGGCATCGGTCGGCTGGCCGAGATTGCGCTCGAGCCGCAGGCAGCGGCGCTGCTTCAGCCCTATCTGGAAGCGGTGCGCGCGCAAAATCCCGACCGCGGCCTCAAGTACTATCCCGGCTCGCCTCTGATCGTGCGCCATCTCCTGCGCAACCAGGACCGGCTGACGGCGATCGAACTGCACCCCGAGGATGCCGCGCGGCTGAAATCCGTCTTCGCCGGCGATTTCCAGACAAGGGTAATCGAGCTCGACGGCTGGCTGGCGCTCGGCGCGCAACTGCCGCCGAAGGAAAAGCGCGGCCTCGTCCTCATCGACCCGCCCTTCGAGGAGGAGGGCGAGTTCTCCCGGCTCGTCGAAGGGCTTCGCAAGGCGCATCGGCGCTGGCCGGGCGGCATCTACGCACTCTGGTATCCGATCAAGCACCGCAAGGCGGTAACAGCCTTCCGCGCGGCGCTGAAGGAAGCCGGCATTCCGAAGCTGCTCGACATCGCCTTCGAGATCCGGCCCGCCTCGGACGAGCCCAGCCTCGATGGCAGCGGGCTGGTGGTGGTCAATCCGCCCTACACGCTGGAAGGCGAGTTGAAGGTCCTATTGCCCGCTCTGCACGAGGCGCTCGCTCTTCGGCAACCGTCGCGCTGGTCGCTCGAGTGGCTGGCGGGCGAATAGGGCGACCATGTCGCCTTAAGTCAGCGCCGTAGGCGTCACGCCCGTCAGCCGCCGGCTTTCGCGGATCAGATGCGCCTGGTCGGCGTAGCCTGCCTCGACGGCGAGCAGCGCGGTCGAGGCATCGCCTTGCTGCCGCTGCAGGCGCCGGTACCGGTGGAAGCGCAGGATGCGGTCGAGCGTCTTCGGGCCATAGCCGAAGGCGTCCTCGAAACGCCGGCGCAGCGTCCGCTCGCTCATATGCAACTGGCGTTGCAGGAACGGAACCAGCGGCGTTTCCGGCGGCAGGCCCTCGTCCAGGACGCCAAAGGCCCGGCCCATCTGCGGGTCGAGCGCCTCGCGGCCTTCGGTATGCATGCCGATCGTTTCCTCCAACTGCCGCAGCAAGGCCGGCAGGTCGGTCGCGGCCTTGATGCGGTCCGACAGTTCGCGAGCCCGCGTACCCCACAATTCACCGAGGTCCAGCCGTCCGCCCACGATTTCGCCGGCCGGCACGCCGAGCCAGCCGGCGGCCGCGCCCGGCCGGAAGCGGAAGCCGACGATCACCGCGCCGGCCGGCGGCGTCTCGATCTGCGGCTCCTTGTCCGGCCCGGCCACGCGGAAGCGGCCGTCGATCCATTGCAGGTCGATTGTTGCGTCCGGCGTGATGACGATCGGGGGAACGGCGCGCTCGTCCATGCGGTGAACCCAGACCGCACAGAAGGCGGCGGCGAGGCCGCCAGCGACGGGCCGCTCGCGAAAGAAGCCGGTGGTCTGCGCCAGAACCGGTTCCATTCTCTCTCCGATCTGCTCCAGCCGGGTTGCCGGATCGGTGCGACGGTCATTTTGGCCGAAATATTCAATGCCGGCCACCTCATCCATGGCAAAACGGACGCAACTTCATGGCGCTTCACGCGCTCGCATCAGACCGCGTCCATTTGCGACTGTGGTCACGAATATAGAAAGGAGTGAAAGAAATGAAAGCTC
This sequence comes from Mesorhizobium sp. SOD10, assembly GCA_000824805.1. Lineage (GTDB taxonomy): Bacteria > Pseudomonadota > Alphaproteobacteria > Rhizobiales > Rhizobiaceae > Mesorhizobium. Next base: position 650,299 of record CCNA01000034.1, on the reverse strand, counting down.
GCATCACTGTATTGACGCTCGGCGTCGACGATCTGGAAACCTCCCTCAAATTCTATCGCGACGGCCTCGGCCTGCCGACCGAGGGCATCATCGGCCGCGAATTCGAGCATGGCGCCGTCGCCTTCTTCGAGCTTGCCGGCGGCCTGAAATTCGCCATCTACGAGCGCGCCAACATCGCCTGGGATGCCACGGTGCCGCAAACCGGCCGCAGCCCGACCGAATTGACCATCGGCCACAATGTCGGCAGCGAGGCCGAGGTCGACGCCGTGATGGCCGAGACCGTCAAGGCCGGCGCGCGTGTGGTCAAGCCCGCGCAAAAGACCTTCTGGGGCGGCTATGCCGGCTACTTCCAGGATCCCGACGATCACCTGTGGGAGGTCGTCTACAACCCGGCCTTCATCCCCGAGGACTGAGCGAAGCAAGAAACGCCGCCGCAGGAGGCCGCCATGCCTGTTCAAACCATTCAAGCGCTTGGCGCTCTCCTCATCGGCGGCGTGTTTGTCTTCGCCGGGATCGAGCATTTCCTGAAATTCGGAGCGATGCGCGACTATCTGGCCGCGCAGAAGTTTCCGGCCCCGGCCTTGATGCTGGCCGCCGGTTCGACGGTCGAGATCGTTGCGGGTTTCCTGCTTGCCATCGGTATCGCTCGGCCCTTCGCGGCCGGCGCGCTTGTCGTCTTCACGCTGGCGACGAACCTCATGCTGCTGCGTTTCTGGGTGAGCCAGGAGCCGGAGCGCCAGGTGCTGCGCAATGCGTTTCTGATCAACATTGCCGTCATCGGCGGGCTGCTGCTGGCCGGCACGTTTTAGGTTGTGTGGAGATTCAGGCGATGCCGGCATGACCTGAATCTCCACACAACCGAACTAGCTGGTGAAGTCTGGAACGAAGGTTTGCGGAAACCATTGTTTTCGCGACCGCTTGACCGCCGCCAAGCGAATCCGCACAGTGCGCGGAACCGACCTTGAGAGGCTGTCATGACTCGCTTCGCCCATTCCGCTCTTGCCGCGCTGGTTGCGCTCTCCACTCCCTTTGCCGCTCCGCTGGGCTTCGGCCAGGCGGCGCAGGCCGCCGACCTGTCCGTCTACACTGAAGATGACGGCAGCGTCTGCGGCGAGGCATGGGTGCTGAACAAGATCACCGACCGCTTCTCCTATCAGGTACATCACGTGCCGCATCTGCCGCAGGTCGCGATCACCGACTTCCGCAACATCCGCCAGCATCGCTATGAGCCCGCGAGCGACGAATGGCCGATCGGCCGCCATTACTGCCGTGCCACCGTCAACCTGTCGGACGGCCGCGACCGCTCGATCTTCTACCTGATCGAGGAAGGCCAGGGCTTTGCCTCGATCGGCGACAATGTCGAATTCTGCGTCTTGGGCTTCGATCGCTGGCTGGTCTATAACGGCCGCTGCCGCGTTCTAAGATAATTGGCGCTGGCCGACAAACATTGAAGGCGCGCTCTACGGGGCGTCCCTCTAGCCGCCAGGCATCTCCCCACGAGGGAAATTAGCGGCAGGGGCAGGGTCGCTGTCCCACCGACCTATCCTGAATGGCTTCTGGTTTCAGGTCTCGTCGGCGGGCCGCGGAAGCAGGCCCGCTCGTTGCCTGCTCCGCTTCTGCTGACTCAGGCTACCTTGCCACCCGATATGTAAACCTGGATCAGCTCGACAAGCTGCTTCTGCAGCTCCGGAGCGTCGAGCATGTTGCGCCGTGCCGCGTTGTGGATCACGCCTTCGACCGCCGAGGAGAGCACGCGCGCCATCGTCTCGGTATCCTTGCGGCGTTTGCGGTACTGCGCGACGGCCGTCGCGTAATGTTCGAGATAGCGCGCCTGGAACGAGGCATGCGCGGCGCGTGAGCCGCGGTCGCCGGGCGCCTCGTCGAGCAGCACCTGGTGCAGCGTCGGATGGATCGAGTGCGCGCCGATCATGCCGCGTACCAGCTCGCGCGCGAATTGCTTGAGCGGCTTCTCCTCCGCCGCCGCCTCGCGAATCACCGACAGCACATGATCGAAGTGACGGCGCCGGATCGCTTCGACCAGAGCCAGCTTGTCGGGAAAATATTGATAGAGCGAGCCGATGCTGACGCCTGCGGCTTCCGCCACCTTGTTGGTGGAGAAGCCCGCCCAGCCGAGCTCGCTCAGAACGTGAGCACCGGCTTCGATGATCGCCTCGACGGTTGCGATCGAACGCGCCTGGCGCGGCTGCTTGCGCATGCGTGCGGCCGGCTTTGCAATGCGAGTAGACATGCTGGCCTGTCTCCCGAGAATATAAACAGGATACTCACATTCATTTCACCAAAGCAAATGGGGCCGCAAGATGAGTGCCAAGACCTTGCTGAAGGGCATGCTCGCCTATCAGGCCTGGGCAAACGATGAGCTCGTGGAGAAGCTTGCCGGGATGGATCCGTCTCGGGACGCCGGACAACGCCACATCGCGCTCCGTCTGATGAACCATATCCACGTCGTGTCGCGGATTTTTGCCGCGCATCTGAAAGGCGCCGCGCATGAATATGCGAGCGACAATACGCCAGGCACGCCCGAACCGCGCGAGCTGCGCGTCGCCTTGGCCGAGGTCGATCGGTGGTATCTCGACTATCTGGAAACCGTTTCGGAGCAAGGGCTTGCCGAACCCGTCGCCTTCACCTTCACCGATGGCGACAAGGGCTGCATGACGAGGCAGGAGATGCTGACCCATGTTGTCCTGCACGGCAGCTACCATCGCGGCGAGATCGGCCGCATGCTGGCCGGGATCGCGGTCGCCCCGCCTTGGGATACCTACGCCGTCCATCTGCACCGCTCCGAGCCGGCGCGCCGCCTGAGGGGTGAACGCGAGCCGGCGGAGGTTCACGGCAGCACTGGAATATGAGCTTTAAGCTCACTTTCAAATGCGCAAGCTTTGATCGTCTCCCCTGGCCGGTTCATCTGTAGATGTTTTCGCTGGACAAGATGAAGCCCGCGTTCGGCGGCGTGTTCTCTATTGTGAGCGCTCTGCTCACATTGTGATATAAGGTTATGCCGCGGGCAGATGGATGATCGGGCGATAGAAGCAGGGCGAAAGTCTGCGGGCCGGGCCGTCACTTGGAAAGTGACAGATTCGCTCGCAATTTTTCCATGAGATGCATCTTCGTGTAACCAAAATTCAATAACTGAAAATCATTGTGTTGCTTCGCTGGCTAGACAGTCGCGAGTCAGATATGCATAGACACGCCGGGTCACTCACGACCCTCGGCAAAACGCAAGGGGCATCGCATGGCAAAGACGACAACCAAGGCGCCGGCAGCGAAAGCGCCGGCAAAGAAGCCGGCAGCTAAGGCTGCCGCGAAACCTGCAGCAGTGAAGAAGGCAGCGGCACCGAAGGCAGCCGCCAAGGCTCCGGCCAAGACAGCAGCTAAGCCTGCGGCCAAGGCCGCGGCAAAGCCCGCCGCCAAGGCAGCGGCCAAGCCGGCTGCCAAGGCAGCAGCCAAGCCCGCCGCCGCCAAGAAACCGGCAGCGAAGGCCGCGGCCAAGCCCGCCGCCAAGGCTCCGATGAAGGCCGCCGCCGCCAAGGCGCCGGCAGCCGTGAAGAAGGCAGCTCCGGCGAAGAAGCCGGCCGCCAAGAAGTAATCACGTAGCTTCGCTTGGCTGGCGCAAGCAGGTGAGGGCGGGTGCCACTCAGGCGCCCCTCTCGCCAGTTCGGTGTCAGAGCGAGCGAAGCCGGAGCGAACGCTCCTCCTAAAGCTCTCGGAATTTTTGCTGCCAGCAAAACTTCCGGGAGCTTTTTTGTTGCGGCAGCCGTCGCCTCCAGGCACGGTCACTCCAGCGACCAGGCGAAAGATGGTTTCATGACTCTGGAGCTGAATATTCGACGGGCGACTGACGGTGATGCCGAAGCGGTGAGCCGCGTTATCGTGGCTGCCCTGCGACAGACGAATGCCAAGCATTACACGCCCGACATCATTGCTCGGGTTGAACAGAATTTCAGCCCTTCGGCTATGCTGCAATTTTTCAAGAAGCGCTACGTCCTTGTCGCCGCCGCGACCGATAGGATAGTCGGCACCGCTAGCCTCGACGGAACTACGGTTCGATCCGTTTTCGTCGATCCGCAATTGCAGGGCGTCGGCGTCGGCAGGCGGCTCATGGCCGCGATCGAGGAAGCGGCGCAGGCAAACGGGGTGACGTTACTCACCGTGCCTTCCTCGGTTACCGCCGAGCCGTTTTATTCCAGGCTGGGCTTCCGCTCGGTTCGCGACAGTTTCTATGGAGACGAACGAACCATCATCATGGAGCGCTTTCTGACATAGCGACCATCACAGCTGGCTGGCGGCAGGATTTCGGCCCGCTGGCCGTTGCCCTTCGGACCCTGCTCGGTCAACAGTGCCGCAAACAACTGGGAACCCGATCATGCCGAAACTGCTCTATGCTTCCACATCTCCTTATAGCTCGAAGGTCCGCATGGCGGCCGCCTATGCCGGCATTGCCGTCGACCTCGTGCCGGTCAAGACGGAGGACAAGCCCGCCGAACTGATCTCGGCCAATCCGCTCGGCAAGATCCCGGTGCTGGTGCTGGAGGACGGCCGCTCGATCTATGACAGCCGCGCCATCACCCAGCATCTCAACCGTCTGTCGAAGAATGCGCTGTTCCCGCGCAATCCGGACAAGCGGCTCGAGGCGGAAGTTCTGGAGGCGCTTGCCGACGGCATCTGCGACTGCGCGCTGTCGATGGTTTATGAGCGGCGCACGCGGCCGGAAGCAGTGGTCTATCAGCCCTGGCTCGACCGGCAATGGACGAAGATCACCACTGCGCTCGACCTCATCAACGCCAACCCGCCGAAGCTGCCGAAGAAGATCACCGCCGGCCACATGGCGCTGCGTGCAACGCTTGGCTATCTCGCGCTGCGCTTTTCCGGCCAATGGGAGAAGGGCCGCGGCCGCCTGGTCCGCTGGGCCGCAAGGTTCGATGAGAAGTTTCCGGGCCTGAAGGGCAGCGTGCCGGGCTGAGGCGCGCTCCGACTGACCAAGGTGTGCGTCAAGCTGGAGCACCCCTCATCCGTCCGAGCTTCGCTCGGCCACCTTCTCCCGCAAGGGGAGAAGGGGAAGATCGCGCACCACCTTGAATCCCACCCGCTTCCATGCTTGCCTGACATCACCCAAGTGGGAGCGGTGACATGGCAAAGCCCTCAACCAGCGTCGCACCCGACCCGATGGTCGAGCGCCTGCGCGCCGCCCTCGACGGGCGCACCTTCACCGAGCAGAAGATGTTCGGCGGCACCTGTTTCATGATCAACGGCAACATGCTGATCGGCACCTCGAAGCGCGGGCTTCTGGTGCGCGTCGGCAAGGACGCGCATGCGGCCGCCGCAGCACGTCCTCATGCGAGCACGATGGAGATGGGCGGGCGCTCGATGAAAGGCTATATCCGTGTCGCGCCGGAAGGTACGACGACCGATGCCGATCTTGCCGGTTGGCTGCATCGCGCCTTGGCTTTCGTCGAGACGCTGCCGCCGAAGGCAAAGGCCAAACCGGCGAAGAGGTCGAAATGAGGGCTGGCTGAAGCACTGTGAACCCTTGCTCGTTTGGCGGGCACAAAAAAAGCCGGGCGCAAGGCCCGGCTTTTCCGTGTCGTGGCTTCTAAGACTTAGAACTTCATACCGACGCCGAACGTGACGCGATTGTCCTTCGACTTGACATTGCCGAGGGCGCCGAAGTCCTTGTCGCCGTAGTCGGTGTAGCGGTACTCGACCCGGCCGAATACGTTGTCGGTGATCTTGATGTCGGAGCCGACGCCGGCCGTCCAGCCGAGCATTCCTTTGCTCTCGTCGGTGCCGGTGACGCTATCCGTGATCTTCTGGTTCTTGGCGGCGAGACCACCGGTGCCATAGAGCAGGATTTCCGGGGTCACCGCATAGCCGAGGCGAGCCCGCAGCGAGCCGTCGAGACCGCCCTTGGCATTGATGCCAGCGCTGTCGCCCTTGACGCCGTTGTAGCCGAGATCGGCTTCGGCGCCGTAGACGAAGTTATCCTGCTGCCAGTTGTAGCCGCCAAAGACGCCGCCGATGAAGCCCTTGGTCTTCACATTGACGCCCGCGTCACGAGCATCGGCATGGCCGCCGAAGCCGTAGCCTAGGCTGATACCGGCATAGGGGCCGGCCCAGGAAGCAACCGGAAGCTCGGCAACCGGAGCGGGAGCCGGCGGCTCTTCGGAAACGACGTCGGCCGCAAAGGCGGTGCCACCAAAGGCGAACAGCCCGAGAGCAGCGGCGAGCGGCGCGAATTTGAGATTGGTCTTCATTATATACTCCTTAAGCCACAAGACACTTAGGCTTGTTTGTCCATGAAACGCCCCGGGCCCGTCCGGGGGGATAAACGGGCTTGGCGCTCAACGGTTCCAAATGTCGTGTTGAAATGCGGCTGAAGCGAACCTGAACTTGGGTCATTCCCCGGCGCAAATGAGGCCGAAAGGTGACGTTGCATCTTCGCAACAGCGAATGTCAGCACGCTAACCATGTTGCGCCGCACACCGCTTGGTTCAACGGATCCAGCGACATATATTGCCCTGAACGATGCCCCAAAATCCGGCGGGGCGCAAGCACATCCGGGGTCCTTCGCCACATTCCTGCCGCAGGTGGAAATGGCATTTAACGCTTGGCCCGTCATATTGTGCCGGCTTCCCGGAATCGTGAAGCTGATTGAGGATTGACACCATGAAACAAGCCACGGCCGTCGCGCTGGTGACGGGTGGAGCAAGACGGATCGGCAAGGCGATCGTCGAGGACCTTGCCGCCAATGGCTTCGCCGTCGCCATCCATGCCAACCGGTCAAGCGCCGAGGCCGAGGCGCTGGCGGGCAAGATCGCGGGTAAGGGCGGCCGTGCCGCCGTGGTCGCCGCCGACCTCACCGACATGGATGCCGTCGGCGATCTTGTCGGCAGGTCCGAGGCCGCGCTCGGCCCTGTCACTCTGCTGGTCAACAACGCATCCTTGTTCGTCGACGACCGGGTGGAGGATTTCGACTGGCAGGCATGGGATCGTCATTTCGCGATCCATGTGAAGGCCCCGGCGTTGCTGGCGCAGAATTTTGCCCGTGCTTTGCCCGAAGGCGAGGAGGGGCTGATCGTCAACATGATCGATCAGCGCGTCTGGCGGCCGACGCCGCGCTATTTCTCCTATGCGCTGTCGAAATCGGCGCTCTGGACGCAAACGCAGATGCTGGCGCAGGCGCTCGGGCCGCGCATTCGGGTCAATGCCATAGGCCCCGGCCCAACACTGAAGAACAAGCGCCAGGATGACGAAGATTTCGGCAAACAGGTCGAGGGCCTGATCCTGAGGCGCGGCCCACAACTGCCCGAATTCGGAGCCACGATCCGCTATCTCTGGCAGGTGCGCTCGGTGACAGGCCAGATGATCGCGCTCGACGGCGGTCAGCATCTTGCGTGGCAGACGCCTGATGTGACAGGCATGGTGGAATGAGTCCCGCCCAAAAACATAAGCGAAACGGCGCCGCCGACGATCTGCCGCCCGATGTCGAACTCGATATCGAGGACGAGGCGGCGGAGGAGATCGTCGAGCCGGAGTCAATTCCCGCCGGACCCGATGTCGCCTTCACCGCGATAGACTGGACGCCGCATGCCGGCGACGCCGACGGCATGGTCGGCGCCGAGGTGATCCAGACCTTCGTCAAGCGGCTGCCCAACCAGCCCGGCGTCTATCGCATGATGAACGCCGCCGGCGATGTGCTCTATGTCGGCAAGGCGCGCAGCCTGAAGAAGCGCGTCACTAACTATGCGCAGGGGCGTTTCCACACCGCCCGCATCGGCCGCATGGTGCGCGAGACGGCGACGATGGAATTCGTCGTCACCCGCACCGAGATCGAGGCGCTGCTGCTCGAGGCCAACCTCATCAAGCGGCTGAGACCCCGCTTCAACGTGCTGATGCGGGACGACAAGTCGTTCCCCTACATCTTGCTCACCGGCGACCATGTCTCGCCCGGCATCTACAAGCATCGCGGCGCGCGCTCGCGCAAGGGCGACTATTTCGGTCCCTTCGCCTCGGCCGGCGCGGTCGGGCGCACCATCAATTCGCTGCAGCGCGCCTTTCTGCTCAGAAGCTGCACGGACTCCTTCTACGAGAACCGCACGCGGCCCTGCCTGCTCTACCAGATCAAGCGCTGCGCCGGTCCCTGCACCGGCGAGATATCGCATCAGGGCTATGCCGAACTGGTCGCCGAGGCCAAGGATTTCCTCTCCGGCCGCAGCCAGAAGGTGAAGACGGAGATTTCGGCCGCCATGCAGCAGGCGGCGGAAGAACTCGATTTCGAGCGCGCCGCCATTTATCGCGACCGGCTTGCCGCACTTTCGCATGTGCAGGCGCATCAGGGCATCAATCCGCAGACGATTGAAGAGGCGGACGTCTTCGCCATCCATCAGGAAGGCGGCCAGACCTGCATCCAGGTGTTCTTCTTCCGCACCGGCCAGAATTGGGGCAACCGCGCCTATTTCCCCAAGGCCGATCCTGCGCTGGAGCCGGCCGAGGTGCTGGGCTCGTTCCTGGCGCAATTCTATGACGACAAGCTGCCGGCGCGCACGCTGCTTCTGTCACAGGCCGCGCAGGAACAGGAACTGCTCGCCGAGGCGCTCTCCACCCATGCCGGCCGCAAGATCACGATTTCGGTGCCGCAGCGCGGCGAGAAGAAGGATCTGACCGATCACGCGCTGCAGAATGCGCGCGAGGCGCTCGGCCGCAGGCTGGCCGAGACCTCGACCCAGGCCCGTCTGCTCAAGGGTTTTGCGGAGACCTTCGGCCTGGAAAAGCCGCCAGTGCGCATCGAGGTCTACGACAACTCGCACATTATGGGCACCAACGCGGTCGGCGCCATGATCGTCGCCGGCCCGGAAGGTTTTGTGAAGAACCAGTACCGCAAATTCAACATCCGCTCGACCGAGATCACGCCCGGCGACGATTTCGGCATGATGCGCGAGGTGATGCAGCGGCGCTTTTCGCGGCTGCTCAAAGAGCATGGCGACGAGCAGCCTGGCGCCACCGCGGAAGACGAAACCGGCGAAGAAGATATGGTCACCGGCAATGGCGGCTTCCCGGCCTGGCCCGACGTCATCCTGATCGACGGCGGCCAGGGCCAGATGACGGCGGTGCGCAAGATACTGGCCGATCTCGGCATCGAGGACCGCGTCGTCGCTATCGGCATCGCCAAAGGCCAGGACCGCGACGCCGGCCGCGAGCGCTTCTTCGTCAGGGGCAGGGACTCCTTCATGCTGCCGGTGCGCGATCCGGTGCTCTATTTCGTCCAGCGACTGCGCGACGAGGTGCACCGTTTCGCCATCGGCTCGCATCGCGCGCGGCGCAAGAAGGAGATGGTGAAAAGCCCGCTCGACGAGATCGCCGGCATCGGCCCTGGCCGCAAGCGCGCCCTGCTGCTTGCCTTCGGCACCGCCAAGGCGGTCAGCCGCGCCGCGGTCGAGGACCTGGTCAAGGTCGATGGCATTTCCGAGCATGTGGCGAAGCTGGTCTACAATCACTTCCACGAGAGCTGAGGACTGACCGCTAGCACGGAAGGTTGACGGATCGGACGATGGGCCGCAGGGTCTTCGGCAGACACAAATGCTATTTTTGCCTGGTCAATCGAATCTCGCCTGTTGACCCCCTACATTGGCTTCTGATTTGAGTACGTCTGGCGGAGGAGATTTCCCGAGACGACATGGTACAGCGCGCGTTCAATCTGCCGAACATCCTAACCTATGCCCGCATCGTCGCGGTGCCATTGGTCGTGCTGTGCTTTTTTCTTGAAGGACATCTGAAGTCGTCCGACTTCGCCCGCTGGTCGGCGCTGGTCATTTTCCTCCTCGCCTCCATCACCGATTACTTCGACGGCTATTTCGCGCGCGCCTGGCAGCAGACCTCCAACATTGGCAAGATGCTCGATCCGATCGCCGACAAATTGCTGGTCGCCACCTGCCTGCTTTTGCTCGCCGCCGACACCGACCGCCATGGCGGCATCGCCGGATGGTCGCTTTGGGCGGCCATCATCATCCTGTGCCGCGAGATCTTGGTCTCGGGCCTGCGCGAATATCTGGCTGCCTTGAAAGTATCGGTGCCGGTGACCCAGCTCGCCAAGTGGAAGACCACCATCCAGATGGTCGCCATCGCCTTCCTGCTGGTCGGCCCGGCCGGCGACAAGATCTTTCCGCTGACCACCCAGATCGGCCTGGTGCTTTTGTGGGTCGCGGCCCTCGTCACGCTCTACACCGGCTACGACTATTTCCGCGCCGGCCTCAAGCACATCATGGACGAGTGAGAGCAATGTCCACGAAGCTCATCTATTTCGCCTGGGTACGCGAGCGGATCGGCAAGCCGGAAGAGGACGTCGAATTGCCTTCCGGCATCGAGACAGTCGCCGATCTGCTGCGCTGGCTGAAGTCGCGCGGCGAGGAATATGAGAACGCGCTGCAGTACCCCGACGTCATCCGCGTCGCCATCAACCAGGAACATGTCGGCCATCGCGAGAAGATCGCCGGCGCGCGCGAGATCGCGCTGTTTCCGCCTATGACCGGGGGCTGAGATGGCCGGCGCCGTCGTGCCCGCCGTCCGCATCCAGCGCGAGGATTTCGACGTTGCCGCCGAGATCGCCAGCCTGACCAAGGGGCGCGCCGATATCGGCGCCGTGGTCACCTTCTCCGGCCTTTGCCGCGACGAGCAGGGCGCGCTGTCGGCGCTCGAGCTGGAGCACTATCCCGGCATGGCCGAGGCCGAGATCGGCCGCATCGCCGCCGAGGCGACGGATCGCTGGCCGCTGCAGGGGCTCACTGTCATCCATCGCCATGGAAAGATAGCGCCGGGCGAGAACATCGTGCTGGTGGTCGCGGCCTCGTCGCACCGGCAGGCGGCGTTCGAGGCGGCGAATTTCCTGATGGATTATCTGAAGTCACGCGCCCCCTTCTGGAAGAAAGAACACCGCGCCGACGGCTCCGAGGGCGGCTGGGTCGAGGCCAAGGAAGCCGACGATCGCGCCACAGACCGTTGGAAGAAACAGGGCGAATAATGCATGTCGCCCAGAAGTCTGCAGCGGTTCTGGGGCAACGACATGCATCAGAAAAAACTCCCGTTCGGCCATCGAACGACCTCAATCCGTCCCAAGCCTGCCGGTTTGATTTGTTTGGCGGAGCAGGGTCATGCTGGACCGCATCGCGGAGTTCTTCATCTTCGGGCTGGTGCCGCTGGTCGTCGGCGTGCTGGCCGTTCCGCAACTGAGCAAGGCCGGCGAAAAGACGATTGCCGGCGAGGTGACCTACCGCGAGCGCATCGCCTTGCCGTCCGACGCCGTGCTCATGATCGAACTCGCCGACGTCTCGCTGGCCGATGCACCGGCGACCGTGATCGCCAAACGCAGTATAGCGCCCACCGGCCAGGTGCCGATCAAGTTCGACATCGGTTTCGATCCGAAGGCGATCCAGAAGGGCCGGACCTACGCGCTGCAGGCGCGCATCACGGTCGGCGAACGGCTGATGTTCATCACCGATACAAGCCACCACCTCGACCCGCTGGATGCCAAGCCGCAGACGCTGCTGCTGAAAATGGCGCGCTGACATCGGGGCGCCCCGCTGGGCGGGCGCGACTTTTCAGCCTTGGAACCGTCTTCGCCGGAATAAACCGGCGGCGCCGAGCGTTGACTTATGCAGATGGCGGGCAGGCAAAGGGACAAACGCCCCTTCACACCGCCAGACCGAATGCGCGGGATCGATCTGGCACTCGATGGAGACCAGATATGAAGAAGCACACGCTCATACTCGCAGTCACAAGCATATCGCTGATAGCCTTCGCCGGCTTTGCCAGGGCGGACGATCATCTGTTCAATGCCACGCAGCATGGCCTCAGCCCTGACAGCCAGCCCTTCCAGACCAACAAGGCCGGTCATAGCGGCGACCTTGCACCTGGACAGGGCAGCCCGTTCACCGGCGAGGAGACGAAGACGCCGTCCACCGACACCGAGGCGGCGAACGCCCACGCGAATTTGAAAGACCGTCAAGCCAAATGATTCCTTTGCCCGCCGGAGGGGCGGTGGGAGCAACTCCAGGAAAGTGGGGCGCGCTTCCGTCCCGGAATTGCGGAAAAGGCCGCTAGAGCGGGGTCTCCGCTTCCGCGTTGATTCCGCTCTGGGGGCTGTGTCGACTGTCCTGTTTCTCATCCGAGAGCAGGGCAATTGACCGCGTCGCTACAACCCCCTAGGTTCCCTCAAAAATGGGGATGGGGTTCCCCCGAAACCGCCCTTGTGGCTGATGACTCCTGCCAGGCGTGCTGTTGCGCGGCAGGATTTGTTTTCCCGCTCGTATCATGCCTGATTTCGTGAAGTGATTCCGGTGCGGAATCGCGTTGGAAAGGCATTGAAGCGATGACCCTTGCGGCTTGCGCCCTGGTCTTGATCGGCGGTTTCCTCGGCGGCATTTCCCGCTTTTTCCTGTCTGGCGTGGTAGGCCGTGGCGTCGGCGAGACCTTTCCCTGGGGCACGCTGGCGGTCAACGTCTCAGGCGCGCTGGCCATCGGCGCCTTTGCCGGCGCGGCGCGCTCGGTCGGCGGCATCTTCGCCAGCGATCTCGTGCGCGATCTGATCGTCGTTGGCCTGTTCGGCGGCTACACCACGGTATCGTCCTTCTGCCTGCAGACGCTGAACCTGGCGCTCGACGGCGAGGGGCGGCTCGCCGTCTTCAACGTCGTCGCTTCGGCGGCGCTGTGCGTGCTGTTCGTCGCCCTCGGCTTTTGGGCGGTCGTCTGGGTGGTTGGTTCAACCACCTGGGTGGTTGGTTCAACCACCGGTGTGGGGGGCTGAGCGATGACCGACAGGCAGATGGCTACGCGGCTTTATCTGGCGGTCGGTTGCGGCGCGGCGATCGGCTCTCTGACCCGCTTCCTGTCGGGCTATGTCATCGTCTCGCTGCTCGGCCTGAACGCGCTTTGGTCGACCGCTTTCGTCAATGTCGTCGGCTCCTGGGTCATAATGGCCTTCGCCACGCTGACCGGGCCGGACGGCCGCCTGATGATTGGTCCCGCCAGCCGCAATTTTATCATGGCCGGCTTCTGCGGCGGCCTCACCACGTTTTCGGCGATGAGCCTCGATATCTTCCTCCTGCTGTTCGAGGGCGACTGGCCGCTGGCCGCGACCTATCTCATCAGTGTGGTCGGGCTGTCGCTGGCCGCCGCATGGCTGGGCTATCTCATGGCGTCCAGGCTCAACCGTCTGCCGGTCGATGGGTAACAAGGGAGGAGAACATGGAACTTCCCGCGCAATGCGCGCTGCTCAGGATCTTCTTCGGCGAGGACGACAGGGCCGCCGACGGCAAGCCGCTGCACGAGGCGATCATCATCAAGGCGCGCGAGGCCGGCATGGCCGGCGCCACGGTGCTGAGGGGTCCGCTCGGCTTCGGCCGTTCCAGCGTGCTGCACACAGCCAAGATCCTGCGCCTGTCGCAGGATCTGCCGATCGTCGTCGAGATCGTCGACGCCCCGGAGAAGATCGATGCGCTGATCCCCGGGATCAAGGCGCTGACCAAGACAAAGAGCTGCCTGATCACCAGGGAGAAGGTCGAGGTCATCCGCTACGGCGACGGGGATTGAACCCGGCCAACCGCGCGATCAGCGGTGGCGTGGGCGACGGCCGATCGTGTCTTCCTCGAAAATGCCGGCGGAAAAGAGCCTCATGGCTTCGATGGCCAATTCGGAGGCCTCAGGGCTGCCGCGGGCGATGCCCCGCTCCTCGCAGACCTGGTCATAGACAGGCTTAAGCAGAACGAGATCGTCCGGATATGCAACACCGCTTGTGGAAACATGAGGGCCGATCATGCTTCCCTCCCTATCTCCGGGCGGAAGTGCGATGGCGCTCGCAGCCGGCGACGCCCCTATCACTTGATGCCCCTATCACTTGTCGTCGAAGACGCCAATCTAGGGCGAGCGTCCTGCTTGCCACCCGATGCGACAAAAAAGGCGACCCTTAGGCCGCCTTCATTGCTTGACTGGAGCTTGCCGCTTAGCCGACGATCTCGGTGTCGGAGAACCAGTAGCGGATCTCCTGCGCGGCGGTCTCCGGCGCATCCGAGCCGTGCACCGAATTCTCGCCGATCGACAGCGCATGCACCTTGCGGATGGTGCCATCGGCGGCGTTGGCCGGGTTGGTGGCGCCCATCACCTCGCGGTTCTTGGCGATGGCGTTCTCGCCCTCCAGCACCTGCACGATGGTCGGGCCGGAAGACATGAACTCGACCAGTTCGCCGAAGAAGGGACGGTCCTTGTGGACGGCGTAGAAGCCTTCGGCCTCGCGGCGGCTCATCCATACGCGGCGCGATGCCACGACGCGTAGACCCGCGTCCTCCAGCATCTTGGTGATGGCGCCGGTCAGATTGCGTTTGGTCGCATCCGGCTTGATCATGGAGAAGGTGCGTTCGATCGCCATAGGGTCGTCCTTGTTCTGGGAATGGAAATTGGAGTGGCGGGCTCTATACAAGCCGCTTAGCGGCTTGCCAAGAGGAGGCGGCTTCTGGTCAAGGCCGGCTCTTTGCGGGATAGTTAGATGGCTGCGAATGCGTTTTTCGCTTGGAGACCTGGAGCATCGGGCCAGGGAGTTGAAAGCGATGAACTGGCCTTACCTCAGACGCGGCGACGTCGCCGGCATTCTGTTCATGGCCTTAGTTCTTGCCGTGCTCGTCCTTCTGCTGCTGTTCTTTCCGCTGCGCGACCGGAATTTCGGCTTCGGCCCGGAATGGCAGTGTGCACGGATGGAGCAGGGCGACCCGATCTGCGTCAGGCTGGTCGACAAGAACGCGCCGGACAAGGGCGCGCTGAACAGGGACGCGCCGGACTAGACGCTAAAGCTCGAGCTCAATGATCACCGCCGGCACGTCGCCGGCCTTCAGTCCTTCGCGTTGCCGCACCAAGGCCTTGACGGCAAAAGCAGGCTTTCCGATGCCTTGTCGGGGAAAAGCGACGTGCTCCATCTTGTCTTGCCGATCACCGCCGTGACCCCGAGCGAGCCCCAGGGGCGCGCCAGTCCCGCCATAGCCGCCTTGATCCGCGCCGCGACGTCCGTCGGCAACGTGATGAAATGCCACCCGCCCTTGCCGGGGTAGACCCAGATCTCGGCCTGCATCTCATACCGCAACATGGCAGTCCGACGCTCGCGGCGTTCACGCCGCGGCCGCGACTTGCCGGCCGAGCCCGCCATGCAGGTCGAGGCAGCGCTCGAACCAACTGGCGATGCTGTCGCTGTCGTCAAGCAACTGGAAGGGCGAGGCGATGCGCGCCCATTGCAGCGCGCCGAAGACAATATAGTCGGCAAATAGCGGCGACGCTCCGCCGATAAAGGGCTGGTAGGTGAGCATCGAGCGCAGCGGCTCCAGCGAGGCGCGGAAGCCGGCGAGCCCTGCATCGCGTCCGGCCACCACCTCTTCCAGCCGCTTGCCGTAGCGCCGTTCGCGATCCTCGCGGAAGTAGTGGCCGTTCGTCTCATCCTGCATCCCATGCAGGTCGGTAAGGGCCACCGTTGCAATGTAAGGATGGATGGTGAGCTGCGACCAGCGCTCGATGAAGCGTGCCGTCGCCTTGCCGCCTTCACCGGCAAACAGCGTCGGCCGATCCGGATAAGCTTCGTCGAGATAGAGTGCGATGACGAAGGAATCGGCCACCACCCGCTCGCCGTCGCGGATCACCGGCACCGTCTTCGACACGCCGCCTTCCACCTTGGGCACTTCGAGGAAGCGTGTCGGCATCTTGGTCGCGGCGAGCCCTTTGTGGGCCAGCGCCATCTTCGTCTTCCAGCAGTGCGGGCTGAACGGGCGTTCGGTGTCGTGGCCGACGAGGTCATAGAACAGAATGGTCATTACGGGTCCTGCGGGTTACGAAGAGCCTGGATTCGTTGTGAGCCGGATGGAAGAATGAAACAGCATTTCATGATGTTTGCGGCCTACAATCAATGGGCCAATACGCGCATCTATGATGCCGCCGCCGATCTCGGGGAAGAGGAACTCGGCCGCGACGTCGGCGCCTTCTTCGGCTCGATGCTTGGCACGCTCAACCATCTGCTCGTCACCGACCGCGTCTGGATGAAGCGCTTTACGGGCGAGGGTGACGCGCCCTCGAATCTTGCGGCGATCCTCTATCGCGCCTTTCCGGGCTTGCGCGTGGCTCGCGAGGCCGAGGACAGGAGGATCGTCGATTGGGTGGGCGGCATGACCGACAAGGCGTTCACCGGACGTTTTTCCTATATGACGACCGACATGCGCACCGTCTCGCAACGGCTGGCGCCGGCGCTCAGCCATCTTTTCAACCATCAGACCCATCATCGCGGCCAGGCGCATATGTGCCTTACCGTGCTCGGCCGGCCCTCAGTGCCGCTCGACCTGATGCTGTTCCAGCGCTCGGAGGAAGGCCGCGCCTATGCTTGATCGCGGCCATCGCCACGGCTTTCCGACCGCCGATTGTTGATCGAACTCAAAGGAAAAACTTGTATATCCCTTTGGAACAACGAATTTTTCCCTGGAAAATTGAACCCTGCCGGACTTGCATTGAATGTAATGAATTAGGATTTCGTTTGCGCTCCCGCTGCACAATAGGCCCAATTGCAGTGGGAGCAATGCCATGCGCATCGATTTGTCCCCTACGAGTTGGGGCAGGGTTGTGGTGGTCACCGCCGCCGGCACCGCCTTCTTCATTGCGGCGGCCTTCTTCGTCGATTCCTTCAATTTCCCGTCGCTGCCGCCGCAGGCGCTGCTGTGGGCGAAACTTACCGACCTGTTCCTGCCGCTTCTCCTTGGCGGCTCCTTCCTGTTCTTCCTGATGTGGAAGATGCGCCAGCTTGCGATCGCCCAGAAGGAGCTCAGCATCGTCGCTGCGACCGACAGCCTGACGGCCGTCTTCAATCGCGGCGCCTTCTCGATGCTGGTGGAAGCCTATCTCGAGCAGGCACGCAGCCATAACGTCGCCGATTCCGGTGCGCTGCTGATCGTCGACGCCGACCATTTCAAATCGATCAACGACCGTCTCGGCCATGACTGCGGCGACCAGGCGCTGAAGCTGATCGCCAGCACGATCCAGGGGCAGCTGCGCGGCGCCGACATTGTCGGCCGCATCGGCGGCGAGGAATTCGCGGTCTTCCTGCCGGGCGCCGACGCGACGCGCTCCTTCCTGGTCGCGGAATCGATCCGGCTGCGTATCCGCGAGGCCGAGTTCGCGCCCGGCGGTCAGCCATGGCCGCTCTCGGTCAGCATCGGCGGCATCGCCTTTAGCGGTCCAACCACCTATCACGACATGTTCCAGGTCGCCGACAGGCATCTCTACAAGGCCAAGTCCAACGGTCGTGACCAGGTGAGCTTCGAGAGCCCGCGCGGTGTGCCGTCGGGCGAAGTCGCCGGCACGGTCCACTAAACGGCTCTTCGCGGCAGGAGCTTGGGCTGAACCGCTCTCAACGGCGGCTGCGGTTGAGCAACGGCCTGTGCTGGCGGATCAACTGGCGCTCAATATCGAGATAGGGCCTGATCAGGCCCGCCGCGGTCGGGGTCGGTTCCGGTTGATGCACTACTGCCGTCAGCATGGCGTGTTCGGCGAGCAGGTTCAGCCATTTCAGCGCTTCCCATTTGGGCGTCGTGCCGCCTCGGCCCGCGAGGCTGCGGTTGACATAGCCAGGATAGGAAAGCAGGCGTTTGCCCGCCGAGGCGCCGCAAGTGCCGATCCTTACCGGCTTGCCCCCGGCGGTGATCCAGGCATAGACCGCTTCGCCGAGCTCGCACGCCTCGGGGTCGGGCCGCAGCTCTATCACCAACAGCTCGTCTATCCCTTCGCGACCACCGAGCCGGCCACGTCGATCGCCGAAGCTTCCCCGGCGGCCGCCGAGCCGGAATGACCTGTCGTCAGGCGGCGAAGCCGCCATGGCCGCGCGCCACCGGCTTGACCGAGGCGATCGGCTGCTCCGAAGGCCAGAGCACGCCGGCTGTCACCGCGAAGGTGATCAGCGCATCGCGCGCGGCCTCGGTCGAGATTTCTCCGCTCCGCGCGTCTTCACAGGCCTTCACCGCGGCGCCGTAGCTGAGGCGCCGGCGCGACGGCGGGAACTCGGTCAGGAAGTCGTGCATGTCGAACAGCGAGGCGATCATGCGCTTGTGGCCGGCGCCGACGCAGAGGGCGACCGGGGTGAAGAACGTCCTGTCGTGCATTCGGGACCTCGTCTGTTGGCTGTGGAGGCAGCGGGCCTCCGGTCGGGGGGAAGGACGCCACACAACGCGGTTTGCGGCGGGAGGTTCCGCGCATGCCGATTTTCCTTCTCGGACTTGATCCGTCTTGAATCGGCAGGAGAGGGACAGGCGGCCTATTTCCACATGCCGCGCATGCGGGCGCCGAGATCGACCTTGACGCCCGGCCGCTGGCGCGGGTCGTCCTTGAGCGCGGCACTTGCCCAGGATGATTGCTCGAAGGCCGAAAGCATCGAGGCCGGAATGAATCGGGTGCGCGAGGCATAGACGTGGCGGTCGCCGCGTGCCGCCTGATTGTGCGGATAAAAACGCTGCGGCACCACCAGATGCAGGCTGTCCTTGGCCCTGGTCATCGCGACATAGAGCAGGCGCCGCTCCTCCTCGATGTCCTCCTTGGTGCCGACGCCGAGATCGGCCGGGATGCAGCCGTCGACCGTGTTGAGCACGAAGACGTTCTTCCATTCCTGGCCCTTGGCCGAGTGGATGGTCGACAGGATGAGGTAATCCTCGTCGCGATGCGGCGGCCCGGCCTGGTCGCTTGTGGCGTCGGGCGGATCGAGGGTGAGCTCGGTCAGGAAGCGCTCGCGCGACGGATAGGTCGATGCGATCTGTTCGAGCTGGATGAGATCGGCGCGTCGCGTGATCGCGTCCTCATGGATGCGCTCCATATGCGGCTCGTACCAAAGCCTGATCCGTTCCAGATCCGCCGGCCATTTGGCACCGGCGCGCAGCCCGCTATAGATTTCGAGGAACACCGGCCAGTCGTGCGCGGCGCGCTGCGGCGGCCGGAACCGGGCAAGGCCCAGCGTCTCGTCGAGCGAGGTCGCCATCGCCTCGACGATCTGCGAGGCGGCGGACGGGCCGATCCCCGGCATGAGCTGCAGCACGCGGAAACCGGCGACGCGGTCGCGCGGGTTCTCGGCGAAACGCAGCATCGCCAGCATGTCCTTCACATGCGCGGCGTCGAGGAATTTCAAGCCGCCGAACTTGACGAAGGGGATGTTGCGGCGCGTCAGTTCCACCTCCAGCGGTCCGCTGTGGCTCGAGGTGCGAAACAGCACCGCCTGTGCCTTCAGCGCCGTGCCGGCCTCGCGTTCGGCCAGGATTGCCTGGCAGACATAATTGGCCTGCTCGGCCTCGTCGCGCACGCTGACCAACTGCGGCTTGTGCGAGGACCGGCGCTCGGTCCAGAGGTTCTTGGTGAAGCGCTCGCTGGCCTCGCCGATCACCCTGTTGGCGGCGGCCAGGATAGTCTCGGTCGAGCGGTAATTGCGCTCCAGCATGACGATCTCAGCGCCTTGCACGAACTGCTTGGGGAAATCGAGGATGTTGCGAACTTCCGCTGCGCGGAAGGAATAGATCGACTGCGCGTCGTCGCCCACCACGGTCAGCCCGGCGCCGTCGGGCTTCAGCGCGAGCAGGATCGAGGCCTGCAGCCGGTTGGTGTCCTGGTACTCGTCGACCAGCACATGGTCGAAGCGGGAACCGAGATGCGCGGCAATCTCCGGCTCGGCCGCCATCTGCGCCCAGTAGAGCAGAAGGTCGTCGTAATCGAGCACGTTCTGCGCCTGCTTGGTCTCGACGTAAGCCGCGAACAGCTCCTTCAACTGGTCTTCCCATGCCGCGCACCATGGAAAGGCCGAACCCAGCACCTCGCCCAACGGCGCCTGCGCGTTCACCGCCCGTGAATAGATCTGCAGGCAGGTGCCTTTGGTCGGAAAGCGGCTTTCGGTCTTGGAGAATCCCAGCTCGTGCCGGGCAAGGTTCATCAGGTCGGCCGAATCCTCGCGATCGTGGATGGTGAAGGCGGGATCGAGCCCGATCTGCTCGGCATAATCGCGCAAAAGCCTTGCGCCGATGCCGTGAAACGTGCCGGCCCAGGCCAGCGCGTCGGCGATGATCGCCGCGTCGCGCCCCAGCACCTCGCCGGCGATGCGCTCCACCCGCTTGGCCATCTCGGCGGCGGCGCGGCGCGAGAAGGTCATCAGCAGGACGCGGCGCGGATCGGCGCCCTTGACGATGAGATGCGCGACGCGATGCGCCAGCGTGTTTGTCTTGCCGGAGCCCGCGCCCGCGATCACCAGCAGCGGCGTCGCCACCTTGCCGTCACCATGCACCACCGCCAGCCGCTGCTCGTCATTCAGCCGGGCAAGATAGGCAGGTGTCTCGAAGGACGAATCACGGGCGGCGATGTTCATCGCCCATCAAGCATCGTTTCCGCTTTGTTCGCAATAATTTCCTCGCTCCGCAAGCGGGGGGGCGTGGCCGCGAAGCGGCCGGAAAGGGGGCTGCGCGGAAATGCGTTCACTAGAAGGGATATTCCCAGCCAAAGAGCGCATTCCCCAATCCGTCTTCGGCTTCGCCCGGCCGCCTTTCCTCCGCCGAGGCGGGAAAAACCGCTACCGCTTCGGTTCCACCCCCATCGCCGCCGACTGCCGCCGCAGCCTGCGCCTTTCATCGCCCGGCATATCCAGCGGCGTGACGTTTCCCGGCACCTCGTCGATGATCCTCACGGCGACGCGATAGGCGGTGTAGGCAAAAAGGCCGACAAGCAGCAGACGGACCATGATCACTTCCTCGTTGCGTTCGATTGGCTCGGGATTTCAACCGGACGCGGGCCGGTTGGTTCCCCGCGCCACGCAACCAAACCGCTATCGCCTCGTTTGCCCTTCATGAAAGGGGCGAACGAGAGGAGGTCGTCATGAAGAAACTTCCTGTGCTGCTGGCTCTCGCGGCAGGGCTCGTGCTCGCCGCCTGCGACAACAGCGTGCAGCCGACCAAGGCGCCGGGCGATGAAGTCAACCAGAACCCTCAGGTCGACAAGAACCCGGTTCCGAAATCGACCACCGGCGGAGACCAGCAGGGTACGGCGCCGAAGCAATAGGGCAGGGGGCGGGTCGAGTTATCGTCGGCCTTAAACGTCAAGTTATCGCCGGCCGAAACGAAGAAGGCCGGCGCTGCTTGGGAGGAAGCTGGGTAGCGCCGGCCAAGCGGGAAAATCAGGCCCGCCGCACGATCCAACATAGCTGAGTCTCCGCTGTGCGTCATGGCGTGATCGCGGTAGCCGGCTATTAAGCCTCAGGGGAAACGGAAAACCCCGAATTCAGGAAGGCACCGTCGCAGCGCCCCCGGTCCCGCGTTCGTTCAAGCGAGCATTGTGCAAGATTGATCTTCACGCCATCGCCGAGCGCCTCACCGGCACGTTGGCGACCTCCATGTCCAACTGGCGCTGCGTCAGCGCCGCCTCGGCCATGATCCAATGCTTGAACAGCTCCACTTTGCGTGCGCCGAGCGCCTTGATGGGGCTGACGAAATACCATCCGGCCGTGTTGGGATGGTGGACCGCGAAGGGCGCAACCAGCCGTTCGGCGCGGATGTCGCTTGCCATATAGGCGCGGTTGGCGACGGCAAAGCCCATCCCCGCATTGGCCGCTTCGTAGGACATCATGCAGGAATCGAAATAGACGCTCCTGGTTTCGCCCAGCACGAAGCTCGCGCCGGCAAAGCCCAGCCATGACTGCCAGTTCTGCGTGCACGTGTCGGAGTGCAGTAGCGTGAAATAGCGCAGGTCCTCCGGCGTCACCTTCGACAGCGGCTTGTCGCCCAGCACCTCATGGAAGAGCTTGCGGCTGCAGACCGGCGTCAGATCTTCCTTGAACAGCAACTCCGAGGTGAGGCCGGGAAAATTGCCGTCTCCATAGCGGATTTCGAGATCATATTCCGAAGTCGAGAATTCATGCGTGGCGTAAGAGGTCGAAACCCGCATCTCGATATCGGGATATTGATGCTGGAAGGCCGAAAGCCGCGGAAACAACCAGCGCGCCGCGAAAGTCGGCAGAACGCAGATCCGCAGCACATGCGCCTGCGATTGGCCGGTGGCTTCCATGCTTGCCGCCACGATACGCTCCAGCGCCTCGCGCACTCGCGCCACATAGGTCTCGCCCTCCGGCGTCAGCGACACCGCATTGCCGCCGCGCTCGAAGATCTTGAAGCGCAACTGATCCTCCAGGCTCTTCACGCGCTGGCTGACGGCGGAAGCCGTGATGAACTGCTCCTCGCCGGCGCGTGTGAAATTCTTGTGCCTCGCGGCGCTCTCCACGATTTTGAGCGAGTTGAGGTTGACCTGACTGAGCAGACGCACGGGGTTTCGACCTTAAGCTGGGCTTACGCTACCACCAGCATTCCTAAATTTACAGGGGTGGGCGCTTAAATGACTGTTAACCAAGTGTTGCCCCCACCTTGGAGAAAGTAGAATGAACGCCCATACAATTCCCGAACTGCGCTGTGCAATGAGCCGCGAGGCGATCATTGGTCATGAGACGGCCTGGAAAGTGTCGGGCTTCGGCGTCGCCCAGTATCGTCATGGTTACGACCCGGCTCTGCTTGCCGCCATCGAGAAAGCTGCCCTGAAACTGAAGGCCAGCCATGCCGTGCACAAGCATCTCGACCTCACCTTCATCACCGGCGCCGACCGCTATATTCCGGAGATCAAGGAACTTTTGCATGACAAGCTGCGGCTGGAAAAGCTGTCCGACATGATGGGCACCAAGCTCGAGCCCTATCCGCTGTCAATCGTCGGCTCGACCGTCACCTTCATGAATCCCAAGGACGGCGCGGTCGAGTGGCATTGCGATGGCGTTCCTGTGACGGAGCTCATTCCACTGTCGATCAGCGATCCGCTCATTGGCGGTCATCTCGAGATTTATTGCGACGATTCCGAGACCGGCCGCTCGATCCTGGAGTCCGGCCGCGACCTGCCGCGCAACAAGATCATGCGCATCGATCACAAGATGAACTACGCCACGCTCGGCCAGTTCCTCGGCGTGCTCCACCGCACGGCGCCGATCCAGCTCGGCGAGCGCGTCACGCTGGTGCTCAACCAGCGCTCGACGACCAAACCCTATGTCGACGACAACCGCATGTTCTACCTTGCTGCCGATAATGACCATGACCGTGCCTGGGTGAACGAGCTGGCTGAGGATGTCTGGACCAACCAGCTGCCCGCCTATCGCCGCCATGCCGAGGAGCATCCCGTGCCGAAGCCCGCTGCCGAGCCTGTTTCCGGCGGGGCAAGGGAGTCGTGGTAATGACCAACGATCCGCTCGAGCGACAGCCGCCTTCAGCGTCGCTGAGCCTCGTGCCGGATTGTCAAAACCGTTCCAGCGCCGCACTGGGGACGGCGCTGGCCTTCGCCCTCGGCGCCGTGGCGCTGTGGGCGACCAATGCCCTGGTCGGCAAGACGCTGCTTGGCCTCTATCCGGTATCGCAAGTGCAGTTCCTGCAATTTTGCGGCGCGGCTCTGGTCTTCGCGCTGATCCGGCTCTTTCCTTCCCCCCTTGTGGGGGAAGGTGGATCGGCGCGCAGCGCCGAGACGGATGAGGGGTGTTCCAGCGGAGTGAAACATTGGCATTCCCTGGGCCACCCCTCATCCGACTTCGCTACGCCAGGCCACCTTCTCGCACAACGGGAGAAGGGGACGTCCGCGCTCGCTTACCTCGTCGGCTTCCTGGGCCTGGTCGGCACGATGGTGCTGCAATATATCGGCTTCGCCTCGATGCCGGTTATCGAGGCAAATCTCGTCGCCTATACTTGGCCGCTGATGATCGCCGTGGTGGTCATCCTGCTTGGCCGTCCGCACCGTCCGCTGCTGCTCGGGCTGGCGGCCGCGCTTGGCTTTGTCGGCGTGGCGCTGGTGATTTCCGGCGGCCGCGCGCAGACCTGGTTCGAAGGAGGCAGCTTGGTCGGCTATCTCGCAGCCTTCGGCTCGGCGCTTTGCATGGCCTTTTACTCGCTCGCTGTCGGCCGCCTTGCCGTGTCGCCGGAGCGTCTGCTTCTGCCCTCGGCGCTGATCGGCGTCGCGCTCACCTTCGCCTGGTGTCTGCATGATGGTGTCGTGCGCCCGAGCGGCGCTCACCTTCTGCTTGGCCTTTATCTCGGCGCCGGTCCGATGGGGCTCGGCTACTATTTCTGGTCGCGCGCGGCAAAGCTCGACCACGGCGGCAGGATAGCGGTCGTCGCCTATCTGACGCCGATCGCTTCCACGTTTCTGCTGACCTTGTCGGGCGAAAGCCTGTCGATGACGGCGATTGCCGGCGCCGTCCTCGTCATTGGCAGCTGCCTCGCGGTCGGCATCGAAGGTACGGAGACTAGGCACAATGTCCAAAATAGCCGTTGACGAGGACGAACGCCGCGCCAGGCAGGAGGCGCACTGGCTGGTCAGGGAGTTTGGCGCGGAGGCGCCGCTCTACGCGGCTATGAAGGCGGAAAAAGCTATCGAGCAGAAGGATTTCGGCCGCTGCGCGCGCTGGAAGCGCGTGCTGGAAATCCTCGCGGACGAGCCGCCTGCGGAACTCAGGCGCGGTGTCGCCGGGAAATGAGCGATTTGCCACGCGAACGCCGAATCGAGCATGATCGGTTGTCTGGCGGCGGATTTGTCGTTGTCGTGCCGGAACTTTGCGTGAACTTCGATTTTTCAGCAACTCCTACCGTAAGTTGAAGTGCTATAGCCCCTTTTACGCATCCAGGCGGGTAGCCGGTGCTATAAAACGCTGTCTATAGCTATTAGAATTCCTAACTTGCGCGTTTCCAGTCCGTGTAGAAACATTGCGCGGTATTGAGTCTCGTGGCTTTACTGACTCTGGACGGTCCGTTGGGGGACCTGTCCAATTCGATACACCGACGAAAGTCTTAAAAAAGAGCTGGCGATTTAAGGCCAGCAGAAGGTGAAAAAATTGTCCAACATCGACGACAAGACTGCAATCGAACTGACCGCCGACATTGTCTCGGCCTATGTCGGCAACAATCCGCTCCCTGCCTCCGGCCTGCCTGACCTGATCGCCAGCGTCAGCGCCTCGGTGCGCAAGCTCGCCAGCAGCAGCGTTGTCAAGGAGGCGGTGGCGCTGACGCCCGCCGTCAATCCGAAGCGCTCGGTTTTCCCAGACCACATCGTGTGCCTCGAGGACGGAAAGAAGTTCAAGTCGTTGAAGCGCCACCTTGCGACAGATCACGGCCTGACGCCGGACGAATACCGCGCGAAATGGGGTCTGCCCGCCGACTACCCGATGGTGGCGCCGAGCTACTCGGCGACCCGCTCGGCGTTGGCCAAATCGTCCGGCCTCGGCCGCAAGCCGGCCGGCGGCGATGCAGGCAAGGGCAGGCGCAAGGCCAAGGCCTGAGGCATGGTGCCCGCAACGGGCGACGTCGCGCCAACGCCATGGCGCGACCGCCAGGCTGCCCTCCGCGATTTGCGCCGCGGGGTGGCCGTCCAGTCCTCGGTAAATGCGGCCGACGGCGTCAGGGCTCGGCGCATCCTGTTCTCGTTGGGCGAACCGTCCGGCGACCTGCTCGTCGCGCTCGATGCGCTCGACCGGTTCGAGCGCGCGATCGTCGAATGCGACGATCCGTCGGTCATCGAGGCGCGCAGGCTGAACTGCCTGGCCGTTCTGGACCGCCTGGCGGCAAACGGTCAGCCACGCGCGGGCTGTTAAAGCATGTCTCCCGAAAGTGGGAACCGGTTTCGGGATAAAGACATGCGTAAAATCAAAAACCTAAAGGGCATGGAGCGAAGATCGCGACGCGCTTTAGGCAACTCCAGGAAGTGTGAGACGGCAGGAGCGTTTCACACTTTCCGTGAAACACTCCGGCGGAGCGTTTCACCGAGGCGGCGAAACGCCCTATCTCTTTGTTTTGCGCAATTCCGGACGGAAGGCTACGGCGAAGTCGTCGAGCCCGACCGCTCGCGCTTTTCCCGGAATTGCGCTAGCGGCCGGCCTGAGATGACTTGGGCGGCAGGCTGCGTTTGGGATTCTGCTCGCCGGCAAGGCTCTCCGCCTCCACCGCTGTCATCTCAAGCAGATAGACAAGCATCTGATAGCGCGTGCGCGAGAGCATTTTTGCCAGCTTGCGCGTGATCTCCGCGACATATCTCAACGTTCGTAAATCGCTGGGCGCTCCATCCATCGTGAGCTCCTGACACGGCCAAGTCATTTGGGCCAAGTTACGGGGACCAAGTTATCGTTGGCGCCACTCCCGACTCACGGCGCGTCTATAGGTTTGCAGGTTTATGATAAAACTGAAATCAATTTTTTCATAAGCATCATACATGGCTCGCAAGATTTTTCTGTCCTTCTTTGGTGGCATCGTCGCTCGTCCCGCAATATTCAGCCGAAGCCGAACTTGCGGTTGTCTTGCCGCGCCAGGTTGATCTTCCGTCGGGGAATATTGATCGCTGCGGCCGGCAGCGCCGGTCAGTTTTTGTAGGCGGAACAGAAAGCCGGCGGATTGTCGTTGCCGATCATGGCGCAGCCGCGCTTGATCTCGTCGATCATCATGCTGCAGGCATTCTGCCCGTTGCAGGGCGGATTGGTCGCCGGCGACACCTGGATGCACTGCGAGACGTACTGGTCCGACTTCGCCTTGCCGGCGGATTGCACGCACGGCCTCGTGTCGTTCTGGCTAGACTTGGCAGGTGCGGGTTTCGCAGGCGCTGCGTCAGCCGCCGCAGGCGCGGCCTTGGCCGTCGCAGGCGCGTTCTTCGTGGGCGCGGCATTGCCGCCGCTTTGCGGCACGCAGGAGAGGTCGCCTTCCGGGCATTGCAATTGGTGCTGCAACTGCGCCAGCCGCGCCTTGGTCAACTCCGCCTTGCAGGTCTCGACCAGGGTCGCATAGACCGAGCCATCGGCATAGGGCTGGGTGCGGAAGGCGCATTCCTTGTCGCGGAACGGGATCCAGGCGCGCTGCGCGTCGCGCAGGCGCTTCAGGTCGGGGGGAGCGAGACGTCCCGCCAGCGCCTTGTAGACCGCGTTGAGCCCAGCATCGGCCGAAGCGGCATTCGCGGCCGTGCAGGTCGCAAGGTCGGCCTGCGTCTTCGCTGCCGCGCAGTCGATGGCTGCCGCATGGGCCGTGGGGGTCGCGAGAAGCACAGCCAGCCCGACGGCGACTGCGAAAATCGCGACCGCCAGCGAGGCCGAAAGGAGCGTGATCTTGCCCGACATCTGATCTGCCTTCCGTTGGATTCGACCCACCGCTCGCGCCAGCATAGGTTGAGACATCAGCGGTGATCAACGCCAAACCCGCGACGTGGCAAGCAAAGTGTGACCGGTGATTGGCGAATGCGGAGGAGCGAACAATTTCCTCCCGTGGGGAGGTGGCCCGGCAGGGCAGAGGAGCGCTGTCTCGCACGCCTCTTAGTCAATCATAGGCGAAGCCTAAGATGTTATTCCGCAATCGATCTGGATCAGCAGGTGTTCCGGCTCCCGCGTCTCTGGCCTGTTCGCAATCTTTGGCGCTTGCGGAGAGCTTGGTTGGGCCTCTGGCCCACTCGCGGGCTCGCTTGGGGCAGCAATTCGAGCGGCCTGGTCCTCGAACAGAACCACCTGCGTCGCCAGCGCGGTTGTCGTGGCGACCTGGAAGAAGATGAACGCTAGGGCGAGATAGCGGATCACGGGCCTCCAAACGCTTCGGCCGGCAACTGGTTCCAGTCCCGTCGAGCTTTTTGCTGAACGGCCGCGGACAGCGCGGGGCGGGCTTCGTCCCTGCGCTGGCTCTTGCGAAGCGGCGATGTCCCGTGCAAAAGCCCGCTCATGCTTATCATCAACGACCTTACGCTGCGCATGGCGGGGCGGCTGCTTCTCGATCATGCCTCATTGACCCTGCCGGCCGGCACCAAGGCCGGTCTCGTCGGCCGCAACGGCACCGGCAAGACCACGCTGTTCAAGGCGATCACCGGCGATTTCCCTTCGGAGACCGGCTCGATCAGCCTGCCGAAAAACACGCGCATCGGCCAGGTGGCGCAGGAAGCGCCCGGAACCGAGGAGCCGCTGATCGAGATCGTGCTGAAGGCCGATGTCGAGCGCCAGGCCTTGCTCGAAGAGGAAAAGACCGCGACCGATCCGCACCGCATCGCCGAGATCCACACGCGACTCGCCGACATCGACGCGCATTCGGCCGAATCCCGCGCCGCAACCATCCTGGCCGGCCTGGGCTTCGACGATGCCGCGCAGAAGCGTCCGGCCTCCTCCTTCTCGGGCGGCTGGCGCATGCGCGTGGCTTTGGCCGCCGTGCTGTTCTCCGAGCCTGATCTTTTGCTCCTCGACGAGCCCACCAACTATCTCGACCTCGAAGGCACGCTCTGGCTGGAGAACTATGTTTCCAAATATCCGCACACCGTCTTGCTGATCTCGCACGACCGCGACCTGCTCAATCGCGCTGTCAATTCGATCGTCCATCTCGACCAGAAGAAGCTCACCTTCTGGCGCGGCGGCTACGATCAGTTCGAACGCCAGCTCACCGAGCAGCGCGAGCTGCAGGAAAAGAGCCGCGTCAAGCAGGAAGCGCAGCGCAAGCACATGGAGTCCTTCGTCGAGCGTTTTCGCGCCAAGGCATCCAAGGCAAGGCAGGCGCAGTCGCGTCTGAAGGCACTGGAGAAGCTGAAGCCGATCGCCGCTGTGGTGAACGACACGGTGCGGCCGTTCTCCTTCCCCGAGCCGGTGAAGACGGTTGCCTCGCCGATCGTGGCGCTGAACGGCGTCAATGTCGGCTACACCGAGGGCAATCCGGTCTTGAAGAAGATGACGCTGCGCATCGATGCCGACGATCGCATCGCGCTGCTCGGCGCCAACGGCAATGGCAAGTCGACCTTCGCCAAATTGCTGGCCGGCCGGCTGAAGCCTGAGACGGGTTCGATGACGATCGCGCCGGGTCTGAAGGTGGCGATCTTCGCCCAGCACCAGCTCGACGATCTGCGCCCCGAGGAAAGCGCCTACGAACATGTGCGCCGGCTGATGCCGGACGCGCCGGAAGCCAAGGTGCGCGCCCGCGTCGCGCAGTTCGGCCTGTCGACCGAGAAGATGAACACCGCCGCCAAGGACTTGTCTGGCGGCGAGAAGGCGCGCCTGCTGATGGGCCTGTCCGCCTTCGAGGGCCCGAACCTCTTCATCCTCGACGAGCCGACCAACCACCTCGACATCGACAGCCGTGAATCTCTGATCCATGCGCTGAACGATTTCCCGGGCGCGGTCATCCTGATCTCGCATGACCGGCATCTTCTGGAGGCGACGGCCGACCGGCTCTGGCTGGTCAAGGACGGCGCGGTCAATCCCTATGACGGCGACCTCGAGGACTATAAGACGCTGGTCACCGGCGTCTCCTCCAACCGCCGCGAGCAGAAGGAAGCGGACAAGGCCTCCAAGGCCGACCGACGCCGCGAAGCCGCCCAGCGCCGCGCCGCGCTCGAGCCTTTGGCCAAGGAAATCCGCGCTACCGAGGCGCTGATGGACCGCATCCGCAAGCGCATCGACCTGATCGAGGATGAGCTCGCCAATCCGGCAGTCTACGAGAAAGACCCCTCGACCGCGACGCGGCTCGCCAAGGAGCGCTCGCAGCTGGCGCAGACCCTGGCCCAGAACGAAGACAAGTGGCTGACCATGTCGGCGGAATATGAGGAAGGGATTGCGGAGTGATTAGCTGATCTTCCCCCTTGTGGGGGAGATTGGCCAATTGTCTCTGGCTCTACACGCCATCCCCAAAACCCGCTACACACCCCGCATGAACCAGCACGCCAAGCTCCGGATCGGCCATTCGGCCTGTCCGCATGACTGCCCGTCCACCTGTGCGCTCGAAGTCGAGCTGCTCGACAACAACCGCATCGGCCGTGTCCATGGCGCCAAGGCGAACAGCTATACGGCGGGCGTCGTCTGCGCCAAGGTCGCGCGCTATGCGGATCGCGTGCACCATCCCGACCGGCTGCTGAAACCGCTGGTGCGCGCCGGCGCCAAGGGCGAGGGCACCTGGAAGGAAGCGAGCTGGGAAGCCGCGCTGGACCTCGTCGCGGAAAAGTTCATAGCGGCGGAATCGAAATACGGCTCGGAGACCGTCTGGCCCTATTTCTACGCCGGCACGATGGGATTGGTGCAGCGCGACGGGATCGAGCGGCTGCGGCATGCGAAGAAATATTCCGGCTTCTTCAGCTCGATCTGCACCAATCTCGCCTGGAGCGGCTGGATGATGGGCGCGGGCGCCTTGCGCGGTCCCGATCCGCGCGAGATGGCGAAGTCCGACTGCGTGGTGATATGGGGCACCAATGCCGTGGTGACGCAGGTCAACGTCATGACCCATGCGACCAGGGCGCGGAAAGAACGCGCTGCGAAGATCGTCGTCATCGACATCTACGAGAACGCCACGATGAAACAGGCCGATCTCGGCCTGGTGCTGAAGCCCGGCACCGACGGCGCGCTCGCTTGCGCGGTCATGCATGTGCTGTTCCGCGATGGCATGGCCGACCGCGCCTATCTGGAGAAATACACCGACGATCCACGCGGGTTGGAAGAGCATTTGCGCACGCGCACGCCCGAATGGGCGGCCGCCATCACGGGCTTGAGCGTCGATGAGATTCAAGCTTTCGCCCATTTGGTCGGCACGACGAAGAAAACCTACTTCCGCCTCGGCTACGGTTTTGCGCGCCAGCGCAACGGTTCCGTCAACATGCATGCCGCGGCCTCGATCGCCGCCGTCACCGGCGCCTGGCAGTATGAGGGCGGCGGCGCCTTCCATTCCAACTCAGGCATCTTCAAGCTGAACCAGGATGTGCTCGAAGGCACCGCAATGCGCGACCCGAACATCCGCTATCTCGACCATTCGCGCATCGGCCCGGTGCTGACGGGTGCTGAGGACGCGCTCTATGGCGGCCCGCCGGTGACGGCGATGCTGATCCAGAACACCAACCCCGCCAATGTCGCACCGGAGCAGCGGCTGGTGAGAAAGGGTTTTCTGCGCGAGGACCTGTTCACCTGCGTGCACGAGCAGTTCATGACCGATACGGCCAAGCTCGCCGATGTCGTGCTGCCGGCAACGATGTTTTTGGAGCATGACGATATCTACAAGGGCGGCGGCAACCAGCACATCACGCTCGGCCCCAAGCTGATCGAGCCGCCGGAAGGGCCCCGCACCAACCACTACGTCAACGAGGAGCTCGGCAAGCGGTTGGGCGTCGGCGACCGGCCGGGCTTCGGCCTGACCGAGCGCGAGCATATCGACATCATTCTCGGCAAGCGCGGTCTCGGCAGCTTCGATGCTTTGAAGGAAAAGAAGTGGGTCGACCTGCAGCCCGATTTCGACGAGGCCCATTTCATCAACGGCTTCGGCCATGCCGACAGGAAATTCCACTTCCGGCCCAACTGGACCGGGCAGTCGGCGCCCAACCGACCGCCGAAAAGCATGGGCCTTTTCGGTCCGGTCGATCGGCTGCCGGAATTCCCCGACCATGTCGAGCTGATCGAGGTCGCGGATGAGGAGCATCCCTTCCGCCTAGCGACCTCGCCGGCGCGCAACTTCCTCAATTCCAGCTTTGCCGAGACACCGGTGTCGAAGGCCAAGGAGGGCAGGCCGGAGCTGCTCATGCACCGCGACGATGCTGAGGCGCTCGGCATCGAGGATGGCGGTCGCGTCGAGGTCGGCAACCGGCGCGGCGATATTGTGCTGCACGCCAGGTTCTTCGACGGCGTGAAGCGCGGCGTGGTGATCGCCGAAGGCATCTGGCCGAACAGCGCGCATGAGCGCGGCGAGGGCATCAACGTGCTGACGGGCGCCGACGCCCCGGCGCCCTATGGCGGCGCCGCCGTCCATGACAACAAGGTCTGGCTGCGCGCCCTGAATTGACCGGTCCTGCCAGAGTCCGTCGCCATGTCGTTCTTCGGACTCATCTTCTCAGTCGGAGCTCGCCATGCCGCAGCCGCTCAGGATAGCCATCGCCGGCGCGCTCGGCCGCATGGGCCGGCAGATGGCGGAGACCGTCGCGGCCGATCCGCGGCTACAGCTCGTCGCGCGTTTCCATCGGCCGGGCAGCACGGGCGAGGGGCTGGTCGAGCACGATGAAGCGCTGGCGCTTGCCGATGTGGTCGTCGACTTCACCACGCCGGCGGCTTCCGCCGAATTGGCCAAGGCGTGCGCCGCGCGCGGCGGTCCGGCACTGGTCATCGGCTCGACCGGGTTTGATGTCGCTGAGCTGGAAGCCGTAGCGCAAGCGGCGAAGAAGATCGCCATCGTCCGCTCGGGCAGCTATTCGCTGGGACTGAACATGCTGACCGGTCTTGTCGAACAGGCGGCGCGGGCACTCGGCCCTGACGATTGCGACATCGAGATCTTCGAAGCACATCATCGCTTCAAGGTCGACGCGCCGTCAGGCACGGCGCTGATGCTGGGCGAAGCGGCTTCGCGAGGACGCGGCGTCGCGTTGGATAATGTGGCGAAGCGCGCCCGCGATGGCCTCGTTGGTCCGCGCAACGCCGGCGAGATCGGCTTTGCCGTTACTCGCGGGGGCAGTATCGTCGGCGAGCACAGCGTAAGCTTCCTAAGCCAAGGTGAGACGCTCACGCTCTCGCATGCCGCCGGCGATCGCTCGATGTTCGCGCGCGGCGCCGTTGCGGCGGCACTGTGGGTTGTCGGGCGGCCGCCGGGCGAATACGACATGCAAGATGTGCTGGGCTTCACTGCCTCGTGACCGGAAGCCAAGCCGCATTCCGTTCCACAGCCGCCAAAACGGCTGAAAGCCAGCTGAAAGCTTGGCCGTGCGATGACGGTTTTGTGGCGTTCGCCACATGAGCGGCTGGGAGTGGCCGCAAGGAGGAAATGCGGCGCGCTGCGTCGCCCAGTGGAGGAAGTTACGTGACCCGTCTCATCTCTAAACGCGTTCTGCGCTCGGTGGCGCTGACGCTTGCCATGGTTGGCGCCGGCGCTTCGGCGGCCTCGGCTGCCGACAAGATCACCATCATCGTCGGCGGCATGGAAAAGCAGATCTATCTGCCGGCCGTGCTCACGCAGCAACTCGGCTACTTCAAGGACGAGGGGCTCGATGTCGAGTTGGTCAACTCCCGCGCCGGTGTCGAGGCCGAGAACGAGCTGCTGGCCGGCGCCGTGCAGGGCGTCGTCGGGTTCTACGACCACACCGTCGACCTGCAGTCGAAAGGCAAATACATCCAGTCGATCGTGCAGTTCAGCCAGGCGCCAGGCGAGGTCGAGCTGGTCTCGGCCAAGCATCCCGAGATCAAGTCGCCTGCCGACTTCAAGGGCGCGACGCTCGGCGTCACCGGTCTCGGCTCCTCGACCGATTTCCTCACGCAATATCTCGCGGTCCGCAACGGCCTGAAACCCGGCGATTACACGCTGCTTCCGGTCGGCGCCGGCAACACCTTCATCGCCGCCGTCAAGCAGGACCAGATCCAGGCCGGCATGACGACCGAGCCGACCATTGCCAAATTGCTGCAGACCGGCGAAGCCAAGGTGCTCGTCGACATGCGCACGCCCGAGAAGACCAAGGAAGCGCTGGGCGGCGACTATCCGGCAGCCTCTTTCTACGTTCAGTCGAGCTGGCTCGAAGGCCACAAGGACGAGGCGCAGAAGCTCGCCAATGCCTTCGTCAAGACGATGAAGTTCATCGCCAGCCATTCGGCCGAGGAGATCGCCGACAAGATGCCCAAGGACTATTACGCCGGCAACAAGGACCTCTATGTGCAGGGCCTTGCCGGCGGCAAGGCGATGTTCACTCCCGACGGCCGCATGCCGGCCGACGGACCGGAGACGGTGCTGAAAGTTTTGTCGACCTTCTCCAAGAGCCTGCAGGGCAAGCAGATCGACCTGTCGAAGACCTATACGACCGAGTTCGTCGACGCGGCGAAGTAAGCACCGGCAGGCAAGGGCGGGCTGATCGGTCCGCCCCTGAAAAACAAGAGCTTGCGCCGGCCGCCTGAATCGATTCGGCAGCGGCGCCTTTCCGGATGCCGAGCCGAGTCAGGCCCATGGGCTTGGCCCGCCGGCATCCGGGCGCCACCACAACAGGAGTGTGCCATGCAATCGCAGACCATGGCGGCCGAGAAACTGTCTCCGGTCGCGCTTCCGGCCGACGCCGCTATCGCCATCGACGATGTGACGCTGCGCTTCGTCACGCCGGACGGCCATATGATGACGGCGATCCGCGATTTCACCATGACGGTGGCGCGCGGCGAGTTCGCCTGCGTCGTCGGCCCGACCGGCTGTGGCAAGTCGACCACGCTCAACCTCGTCACCGGCCTACTCAGGCCCACCACCGGCAATGTCCGCGTCATGGGCAATCCGGTCACCGACATCAGCCGCGATATCGGCTTCGTCTTCCAGGCCGACGCGCTGTTTCCATGGCGCAGCGTTATCGACAATGTCGCCGCCGGCCCGCTGTTTCGCGGCATGCCGAAGCAAGAGGCCTATGACAAGGCGCGCGACTGGATCGGCCGCGTCGGCCTTTCGCGTTTCGAAAAGCACTATCCGCATCAGCTCTCGGGCGGCATGCGCAAGCGCGTCGCGCTTGCCCAGACCTTCATCAACCAGCCCAAGATCCTGCTGATGGACGAGCCCTTCAGCGCGCTCGACATGCAGACCCGCACCGCCATGCAGGACGAACTCTTAGGCCTGTGGTCGGGCCTGAAGTCCTCCGTCGTCTTCGTCACCCACGATCTGGAGGAGGCGGTGGCTCTGGCCGACAAGGTCTATGTGCTCACCGCCGGCCCGGGCACGGTGAAGAGCGTCTACCGCATCGACCTGCCGCGTCCGCGCGTCATGGCCGATATCCGCTATGACCCGAAATTCATCGAGACCGCCAAGGTGATCTGGAACGATCTGCGCGAGGAAGTGCAGCTCGGCCAGAGCCGTGGCCTCCAGGCAAGCCATTGAGGGGAGACTTATCATGACCGCCATCTCTCCGACCGATCAAGCCGCCCGCGCCACCTCGATCGTCGCCGCCGAAGCGCAGGCAAGGGCGCGGCTGCGCAAGCGTCACACCTTGGTCGTCGGCCTGCGCCTCGCGATCCTGGTCGTCTTCCTTGGCCTTTGGGAACTCGGCGCCGATTACAACATCATCGACCCGTTCTTCTTCTCCAGTCCGTCGGGCATCTGGGAGCAGATCTGGTCCTGGGTCACCGAGGGCACCTCGCAGGGGCCGCTCTGGCTGCAGATCTACGTGACGCTGGAGGAAACCTTCCTCGGCTTCGCCATCGGCGCCGTCGGCGGCATCGTGGCAGGCATCATTCTCGGCCGCAACAAGCTGCTGGCGGATGTCTTTTCCATCTACATCAAGATCGCGAATTCGGTGCCGCGCGTGGTGCTTGGCTCGGTGTTCATCATCGCGCTTGGGCTCGGCATGGCGTCTAAAGTGGCGCTGGCTGTCGTCATGGTGTTCTTCGTCGTCTTCGCCAACGCCTTCCAGGGCGTGCGCGAGGCCGACAGGGCGATGATCGCCAACGCCCAGATCCTCGGCGCCTCGCCGTTCCAGATCACCACCTCGGTCATCATCCCCTCGGCGATGAGCTGGATCCTCGCCAGCCTGCATGTCAGCTTCGGCTTCGCGCTAGTCGGCGCGGTCGTCGGCGAGTTTCTCGGCGCCAAGCAGGGCATGGGTCTCTTGATCTCCACCGCGCAGGGCGCCTTCAACGCCAATGGCGTCTTCGCCGCCATGATCATCCTGGCGGTGATGGCGCTGGTGGTGGAGTTCCTGATCACCCGCTTCGAGAACTATGTGGTGAAGTGGCGTCCGGCGCCGTTCAACGAACAGGGGACGTGATCAGGCAGATCGCTGGTCAGGGACGGCCAATGGCAGCCGCACCTCGACCTTGAGCCCGCCCGCGGCGGCGTCGCCAAGCGTGACGCTGCCGCCGGCATTCTCGACCACCTCACGCACGATGGCGAGACCAAGACCGCTGCCTTCCTCGGCCGCGCCGGCAATGCGGTAGAAACGCTCGAAGACATGCTCTCGCTCTTCCGGCGGGATGCCGGGACCGGTATCGCTGACCGTGAGCGCCGCCTCGCCATCCGAGGCAGCGAGCCCCACCGTGACGCTGCCGCCCGGCTTGGAATAGCGCAGCGCGTTGTCGACCAGGTTCACGATCATCTCGCGCAGCATCGTGCCGTCGCCGATTACCGGCACCGGTCCGTTCTCCTCAAGGCCGAGGTCGATGTCGCGCTTGATCGCCGCCGGCGCCTGCGCTTCCAGCACATGGCGGGCGGCTTCTGTGAGATCGATGCGATCGGCGCGCGGCCGGCGGCTGCCGGGTTCCGCCCTCGATAAGGCAAGCAGCTGCTCGGCCAACCTCGCCAATTTGCCGGAACTCGTCTGCAAGGCAACAAGCGCCTCATGGCGCCGGTCGGCCGCGGTTTCGCGCAAGGCATAGCTTGCCTGCGTCGACAAGAGCGCCAGCGGCGTGCGCAGCTGATGCGCGGCGTTCGCAATGAAGCGCCGCTGCGCGGCCATCTGCGCCCGCACGCGCTCCATATAGGCGTTGAGCGCGTCGATCAGCGGCCGGATCTCGCTCTGCGCGCCCGTAACCTCGACCGGATCGAGATCGCTGCGGCTTCGCGAGCGCACGGCATCGCGCAGCCGGAGGAGCGGCGCCAGCCCGCGGCGCAGGCCGAGCAGCACGAACACGCCGGCAATAGCCACCAAGGCAAGCTGCTGGGCGAAGGCGCTGAGCCACAGCCGCTTCACCATCGCGTCATGGCCGGCGAGCGTGACGCCGACCGTGACCTTGATCGGTGAATCCGTGCCGGCTCCGATCACCGCATGGCTGAGCGTTGCCAGGCGCAGCCGGTGATCGCGATAGGAGGCTTCGAGACCGCCGTGCTCCGGAGCCACGGGCAGGTCGGGATAGCCGGTCAGCAGCCGTCCGCCGGCGGTCTCGACGCGATAATAGACGCTGTCACGGTCGCCGGTGTCGAACATCTCGATCGCCGCCGGCGGCACCGTCGCGTCGAGCGCGCCGCCCGCCATCGCCACCTGCTCGGCGATCGCGCGCGCCGAGCCGACCAGCATGCGATCGGTGACGAGGTCCGCCGTTGCCAGCGCGTTGCCATGGCTGGTCCATAGGTTGATGGCGGCGAGTCCGGCCAGCGGCAGCACCACCCAGGCCAGCAATTGCAGGCGAAGGCTGCCGATCCTCATCATGGCGCCGGATCATCGTGGCGCAAAAGATAGCCAAGGCCGCGCAAGGTGGCGATCTGGACGCGTGAGCCCTCGAGCTTCTTGCGCAGGCGGTGCACATAGATCTCGATGGCGCTGGGGTCGGCATCGGTCTCGAAGTCGTAAATCGCGGTCGACAGCGCCGCCTTGCTCACCGTGCGCCCTGCCTTGACCACGAGTTGTTCCAGCACGGCGTGCTCGCGCGGCGTCAGCGACAGCGTCGCGCCGGCAAGCGAGAACAGGCGGGTGTTGGTGTCGAAGACGAGATCGCCGCAGGCAATGACCGGGGCGGTGCGGTCGTTGGCGCGGCGCAGCTGCACGCGGATGCGCGCTTCCAGCTCCTCGATCTGGAAAGGTTTCGCCAGATAGTCGTCGGCACCTTCGTTGAGGCCCTTGACCCGGCCGTCGAGACTGGCATTGGCGGTAAGCACGATCACCGGCACCGGGTTGCCGCGCGCCCGCAGCCTTTTCAGCACCTCCATGCCGCCCATGCGGGGCAGGGCAAGGTCGAGGATGATCAAAGCGTGGTCGCCGGCGGCCAAAGCATGCTCGACATCCTCGCCGTCATGCACGACGTCCACGACATAGCTCGCCTGGCGCAGCGTCTTGGCCAGCCAATCGGCCAGTTCGCGATTGTCCTCGACAAGCAGCAGCCGCATCGGTTGTCGCTGTTTCCTCCCAACGGCGCCGGCCTCCGCCTAAGGGCGGCCGCGGCGTCCAAACTGGTCCTGAGGCAACCGATAGTATCGATCGGTCCGCAAGGCAAATTTGGTTTCCCGCCGGTCGTCACCCTGTCATGGCGCCTGCCGAGCCGCCTGCCGGCTTGTTCAAGTGATGAAACCGAACCGTTCGGTTCAATTAATGTTGACGGTTCGTGTAACTAAAGTGAACGCCGGCGCCTCACATACGGGTGCCGCTTCGCAGGACAGTCGCCCTAAGTAACTGATATTGAACGATAAGAATGTGGCCGCCGCATCGTTCACGTAATTTCAAGATCGAACCGAACGGTTCGGTTCACAACTTTTCGTGATTGGAAATGGCAACAGGGCCGACCCATTTCGGGGTGGTCCGAGCGACGCGATTTCCATTACGGCACGCCACTAGACGGACACGACTTTTGAAATCTGGAGTACCTAAAATGAACAAGATTGCTTTTGCGGCCGCTGCCTTCCTCATTGCCACGGGCAGCGCCTTCGCCGGCAGCGACCACTATGGTTCGGACAACGTCAACCAGCCGGCCGTGACCGCTCCTGCGGGCAATGTCGACAACACCGTCACGGGTTCGATCCGCCGGTTCGAGCAGCGCGACCTTCACATCAAGCCGGCTCAGAACCAGCCGGAATCCGGCCAGGGCATCTGGGGCCGCTAAGCGGTTCCTTCCTGACCAACGTCAACCAACTTTGAATCTGGAGTAACTCAAATGACCAAGATCGCTCTTACTGCCGCTGCCCTTCTCGTTGCCACCGGTGCCGCTTTCGCCGGCTCCGACAACTACGGCTCGGCCAACGCCAATCAGCCGGCCGCTTCGGTCGACACCTCCTACACCGCTTCGGTTAAGAAGTCGGATGCGGATGCCCAGAAGCCGGTCGTCCAGGGCGCCAACCACGACCTTTTCGGCAACCACTAATCGGGTTCGCCCAGGCGAACCTTCGACCAACAATTTTGAATCTGGAGTAACTCAAATGACCAAGATCGCTCTTACCGCCGCCGCCCTTCTCGTCGCCACCGGTGCCGCTTTCGCCGGCTCGGACAACTACGGCTCGGCCAATGCCAACCAGCCGGCCGCTTCGGTCGACACCTCCTACACCGCCTCGGTCAAGAAGTCGGATGCGGATGCGCAGAAGCCGGTCGTCGCGGGTGCCAACCACGACCTGTTCGGCAACCACTAAGCGTTCTGTCCTAGACGAACCTCAAAGCGGCGGGCTTGTCCCGCCGCTCTGCTTTTATGCAGCCGGCTATCCGGAGGACCGGCTTTGCGGCTGTTGATCAAGCATTTATCACGAAGCGGTGATGCCTGTAACGGGGCGTCGGCTGCCATCGAAGTGGGAGCAAGGGCCGTTAGACGGGGCCGATGCAAGGAAATTCAAGCGAGTGGAACGAGCGGATAGCACCCCGGGCGATGTCCGAGGCCGTCCTGGCACCACTGCGTCATCGGATCGTCAACCGTGCCCGACCGAAAAGCGCAACCCCAGAACCAGGAGTATTTGAAATGACCAAGATCGCACTCACCGCAGCCGCCATCCTCGTCGCCACGGGCTCTGCCTTCGCCAGTTCCGACCATTACGGCTCGGCCAACGCCAACCAACCAGCCGTCACCATCGACCGGACCGTGACGACCTCGATCACGAAGTCGGACGCGGATGTCCGCAGGCCGGTCGCCGCGCAGAGCACCAATCACGACCTGTTCGGCAACCATTGATCCGGTGCGGAAAATACCAGCGGCGGGCTTGTCCCGCCGCTTTTATTGCCGGTAGCCGGCTGTATAAATCACTTCACAAGTTTCTGTATCACAAGCATTTGTAATCGCTTGCCTTTTTTGGAGCGAAGTCGAAGCCGACGCTGCTCCGGCCGCTGAAAAAGCGAACGCGCCGGGAATAAATCGCGGCCGCCGCGGGTCTTCTCGGCAGCGGGGCTATCCTCCCAAGGCCACCCGCGATGGAACGACACAAACAAGGAAATCGAACATGACCAGGATTGCATTCGTCGCGGCCGCCATACTTGCCGCCGCCATGGGCACCGCATCCGCTGGCAGCGATCACTACGGCGCTGATGGCATGAACCAGGCAACCGTTGGCGCCGACACCAACGTCACGGCCTCGATCCTGAGGCACAAGACAGTCAAGCCGGCTCCGAAGGTTGATACCGAGATGAAGACTGGCGCGACCGGCGCTGCAGATTGGCCGGGTCCGCCATCGGACAACTGGGGCAATTGAGCTCGTCTTTGAAAATATTGAAGGCGGCGGGCTTGCCCGCCGCTTTGCTTATGGGCCGGCAGGCTTTGGGCTCTACGTCAAATCCTTCGGCCGAAGGCAATGGGTCAGCCGCGCGCCGTGGAAGTCGAGATTTGCCCAATCCCCGTCCAGCGTGAAGCGGGCAAGCGCTGCCGTCGGAAACTTCGCTTCGATCTTCTTGAATGCACCCTCATTCGATCCGGCACCGGCCAGCCGCAGCGCAAAATGCTGCAGGCCGGGATTGTGGCCGATCACCAGCAGGTTCGTCGCCCTGGCCTGCCGCACGCGTGCCAGAATGGCGGCTGGCGCGGCCTCATAGAGCTCCTCCGCGAATTCCGCCTGCGCATGCTTCGGCAGTTCCTGGGCGACCAGCCTCCAGGTGTCGCGCGTGCGCAGCGCCGGCGAGACCAGCGCCAGATCCGGCAACCAGCCGCGCCGCGAAAGCTCCCGCCCCATCAGCGGCGCCGTCTTCAGCCCGCGCGGGGCGAGAGGACGGTCGAAATCCTCAAGCTTGGGATCGTCCCAGCTCGACTTGGCGTGGCGCAGGATGAGCAGTTGTCTGAGGGGCATTGCAGCCTCTACGGCGTGATCCGCGCCAACTGTTCGAGGTCGGTCTCCTCGCGCAGCGGGTCGGGCGCCATCACCACCGAGGTGGCGTTGTCGGCGTCGTCGGCGAAATGGGCAAGCACGGTGTGGCCCTTTTCCATACGCGCCTTGCCTTCCGCGACGAGACCCAGCGCCAGCGGGTAGAGCCGATGCTCCACCTTCAGCACTCGCGCGGCTAAAGTGTCCTCATTGTCGCCGACCATCACCGGCACGGCGGCCTGCGCGATAATCGGGCCGTCATCCATCTCGGGCGTGACGAAATGCACCGAGCAGCCATGAATGCGAACGCCGGCGCGGATCGCACGCGCGTGCGTATCCAGACCTTTGAAGGCCGGCAGCAGGGCAGGGTGGATGTTGACCATGCGCCCCTGCCATTTCTCGACGAGGCCACGGCCGAGGATCCGCATATAGCCGGCCAGGGCGACAATATCGGCGCCGAAGCCGGTGAGCGCCGCATCGATTGCGGCGTCATAGGCATCCTTGCTCGGATGGTCGGCGCGCTGGATGACCTTGGTGGCGATGCCGCGCGACTGGGCGATACCGAGGCCGGCGGCGTTGGCGCGGTCGGAAATGACGCCGACGATCTCCGCTGGATAGGCAGGATCGGCGGCGGCGGCGATCAGCGCCGTCATGTTGGAGCCGCGTCCCGAGATCAGGACGACCGTGCGTTTCCTGCTCATAGGCCGATCGAGCCCCGATAAATGACGCCGGCGTCGCGGCGCGGCACGATGCGGCCGATCGGCGTCACCGTCTCGCCGGCTTCCTGCAGCACCGCCGCGACTTGAGCCGCCTGGCCGGAGGCGACGGCGAGGATCATGCCGATGCCGCAATTGAAGGTGCGCATC
This sequence comes from Mesorhizobium sp. SOD10, assembly GCA_000824805.1. Classification (GTDB taxonomy): domain Bacteria; phylum Pseudomonadota; class Alphaproteobacteria; order Rhizobiales; family Rhizobiaceae; genus Mesorhizobium. The sequence continues at coordinate 608,712 of CCNA01000034.1, read as the reverse complement.
ATCTCTTCCGGCGCGACGCCGCCGGTCCTGGCCAGCCACGAGAACACCGGCGGCACGTCGATCGCCTCGAGGTCGAGCTCGGCGGAAAAATCCTTCGGCAGCACGCGTGGAATGTTTTCCGGGAAACCGCCGCCGGTGATGTGGGCGAGCGCCTTGATGCCATGCGTGTTGCGGATCGCCTTGAGGATCGACTTCACATAGATGCGCGTCGGCTCGAGCAGCGCCTCGGCGAGGCTGAGCTCCTCGTTGAACGGCGCCGGATCGCTCCAGCCGAGCCCGCTCGCGGCAACGATGCGGCGCACCAGCGAAAAGCCGTTGGAATGCAGGCCGGAGGAGGCAAGGCCGAGCAGCACGTCGCCCTCGACGATATCGTCGGTCGGCAGCAATTGGCCGCGTTCGGCCGCGCCCACGGCGAAGCCGGCAAGGTCGTAGTCCTTGTCGTGATACATGCCGGGCATCTCCGCGGTCTCGCCGCCGATCAGCGCGCAGCCTGCCTGCCGGCAGCCCTGCGCGATGCCGCCGACGATCGAAGCGCCCTGGTCCGGATCGAGCTTGCCGGTGGCGAAATAGTCGAGGAAGAACAAGGGCTCCGCGCCCTGCACGACGATGTCGTTGACGCACATGGCCACGAGATCGATGCCGATCGTGTCGTGCTTGCCGGACTCGATGGCGATCTTGAGCTTGGTGCCGACGCCGTCATTGGCGGCGACCAGCACCGGATCGGTGAAGCCCGCTGCCTTCAAATCGAACAGCCCGCCGAAGCCGCCGATCTCGCCGTCGGCGCCCGGCCTGCGCGTCGCGTGCACCAGGGGCTTGATCTTCTCGACCATCAGATTGCCGGCATCGATATCGACGCCCGCCTCGGCATAGGTGAGCCCGTTCTTGCGCTTGGCCTTGTCGCCCTTGCTCATCGTCGGCTCGTCCCTGTTTCCATTGCGGGCTCTTCGCATGAATGGTTTCGGGGAGCAAGGATGACGGATGTTGAGACGGACAAAACCGTGGACAGTGGGTGAGGCGCTGAAGCTGCCCCCGCTACTTGCGCCCGCCGCCCATCTCCCTCATCTATTCCCTATAACCCACGACGGGACATGCGGTGACCATCCCCAACCTGATCACCATCCTGCGCTTGCTGCTCGTGCCCGCCGTGGTGCTGGCCATGCTGCAATCGCTTTGGGGCTGGGCCTTCGCCGGCTTCCTCGTCGCCGGCATCTCCGACGGCGTCGACGGCTTCATCGCGCGCCGCTGGAACCAGTCCTCCCGCCTCGGCGCCTATCTCGATCCGGTCGCCGACAAGCTCCTGCTGGTATCGGTCTTCGTCGTCATGGGCTTTGCCGGCGAACTGCCGCTCTGGCTGGTGGTGACCATGGTCTCGCGTGACGGGCTGATCGTCTGCGCCGTGCTCCTGTCCAGCGTGATGAGCCATCCGGTCGAGGTGAAGCCTCTCTTCGTGTCGAAGGCCAACACCGCCGCACAGATCGTGCTGGCGGCGTTGGTACTGGGCGAACTCGCCTTTTCGGTGCATCTCGGCCCGCTGCGGACCGCGCTCATATTGCTGACCGGGGTCTTGACCGTGGCTTCGGCCGCAGCCTATCTCGTGGCTTGGCTAAGGCATATGAGCGGCTATGGCGAAGGCTCCCGGACGAGCAACTCCCAAACCGGCGACATCGAGTCGGGCGACACCAAGTCGGGCGACACCAAGTCGGGCATCGGCAAATCGGGCGGCTCCGGCGCGGACGCCTGACAGCGATGGCGCGGTGATCGTCGCCGACGACGTCTCGGGCGGGCTTCGCCGCCAGATCTTCTTCTGGTTGGCGACGGCCGTGTTGCTGGCGCTGTTCCTCTACATCTTCTCGGGCATCCTCCTGCCGTTCGTGGCCGGCATGGTGCTCGCCTATTTCCTCGACCCGGTCGCCGACTGGCTGCAGCGGCTCGGCCTTTCGCGCCTCATGGCGACGGTGGTGATCCTGATCGCCTTCATCGTCGTTGTGGTGCTGGCTTTCGTCATCCTGGTGCCGGTGCTGGCGACCCAGATGGCCGATTTCGCCCGCAAGCTCCCGGAATATCTCACCCGCCTGCAGTCGCTGATCACCAGTTTCGACCCGAAATGGCTGGAGCAGCGCTTCGGCGTCAACGCCGCCGGCCTGCGCGAAGGGCTGAATTCGCTCTTGACCTCCGGCTTCAGCCTGCTCACCACCGTCTTCACCTCGATCTGGAGCTCGGGCGTGGCGTTGGTCTCGGTGGTGAGCCTGTTCGTCGTCACCCCGGTCGTTGCCTTCTACATGCTGCTCGACTGGGACCGTATGGTGGCCGAGGTCGATGGCTGGGTGCCGCGCGACCATGTCGAGACGGTGCGTGCGCTTGCCCGCGACATCAACACCGCTACCGCGGGCTTCGTGCGCGGGCAGGGCACGCTCTGCCTGGTGCTCGGCGCCATGTACGCGACCGGACTGACGTTGACCGGCTTGAACTTCGCCATCCTCATCGGCTTCTTCGCCGGGCTGATCTCCTTCATCCCCTATGTCGGCTCGCTGACCGGGCTGGTGCTCGCCGTCGGCGTCGCCTTCGTCCAGTTCTGGCCGGACTGGACCATGGTGGTTGCGGTCGCCTGCGTGTTCTTCGTCGGCCAGTTCATCGAGGGCAACATCCTGCAGCCGCGGCTGGTCGGAAAGAGCGTCGGCCTGCATCCGGTATGGCTGATGTTCGCACTTTTCGCCTTCGGCGCGCTGTTCGGCTTCGTGGGCCTTTTGATCGCGGTGCCGGCCTCGGCCGCGATTGCCGTGCTGGTGCGCTTCGCCATCGCCCGCTATCTCGAATCGCCACTTTACCAGGGTCACGTCGCCCAGCCCGTGCCGCCATTGCCGGCCGATCGCGGCGGCGGCCACCGCTCGACGCAGGGCTGAAATGGCTGCTCAGCCAGCAGATACGCCGCGCCAGCTGCCGCTCGATCTTGGCCACGGCACCGGCTATTCGCGCGACGAGCTCGTCGTCTCGGGCACCAATGCGCAAGCGGCATCGCTGATCGACCGCTGGCCGGACTGGCCGTCACCGGTCGTGGTGCTGGCCGGGCCGCCCGGCTCAGGCAAGACGCATCTCGCCCGGATCTGGCAGGATAGGGCGCATGCCGTCGCCATCGATTCCGGCCGGATCGGCGACCACATAGCCGGTCTCGGCAGCAGGCCGGTGCTCGTCGACGACATCGACAAGGCGGCGATCGACGAGCCGGGCCTGTTCCACCTGATCAACGCCGTGCGCGGCGCGGGCTCGACGCTGCTGCTCACGGCGCGGCGTTTCCCCTCAGCCTGGCGCGTCGCGCTGCCGGATCTCGTTTCGCGGTTGAGGGCGGCAGCGACGATCGAGATCCACGAGCCGGACGATCTGCTGCTCGCCGGCGTCATCACGAAGCTCTTCGCCGACCGTCAGGTCGAGGTCGAGCCGCATGTGGTGCAATATCTGGTGCGCCGCATCGAGCGCTCGCTCGGCACCGCCATGCGCGTCGTCGAGCGACTCGACCGCGCAGCCCTCGAGCGCAAGACGCCGATCACCCGCGCGCTCGCGGCCGAGACCGTCAGCGCCATGGATGAGGGGCAGGGCGAATTCGATATCTGATGTTGAACTGCCCGCGCGACGTTAGAGTGGCTGTCCCATTCCGGAACAGTCTTTCCGGCATCGCTCTTGCAACGCAGACAGTGCCGGCTGACCCCGGCCCCGATCGCGTTCCAGATCGGGTTGTAGGCTCGCCGGGCTCGAGGTGTTGGGGTTCTCGCCCGGCGGGTTTACCGTTCTAGCGGCACGAAATGGGCTAGGTCCGCGTACCCTTGAGCCTGTCCCGCAGCCTTCGCCATTTTCGCCGCCACCATGGTTTCGGTTTGCGCGGGACCAGCACCATCTTGCCGTCGATAACGGCGTCATCCACCCAGTCATGCACCTGCATGCGCCAGCTGGCCGAGACGCGGGCAAGCAGGGGAAGCGGATCGTCACCGTCGATCCGCACCAGTTCCGGATCCTTCAGCACGAGGTGGAAATCGAAACCCTGGGCGATGAGCGCGCGCAGGAAGACGATCTGCCGGCCCATGCGATGGAAGTCGGTGCCCTCGCCATTGACCATCGTGCGGGCGCCGATCCACTGATGGAGGCGGGCGCCTCTTAGTGTTTCGGCGGGCGGGCGGAAGGAAACCTGTTGGCGCCCGTCTTCGATGCGGCTTGTCGGTGTCAGCGGATACCAGAAATCGAGCGGCGCGCGGATCGGCACCCTGATGCTGGCGCTGGCAAGCGCGGCCTCGGTCGCGCCGCGCCGGAGGCAGATCGCGCTATCGGCCATAAATCCCAGTCCCGCCAGCGCGTCGAGCAGCAACTTGCCGCCACCCATGGCGAAGGCTGCATTGACGCGGTCATTTATGACCGGAGACCACAGGTCGCGCGGCACCCATGTCAGCCGTCTCCTGGCGCCATCCACGACAACGATGATGTCGGTATTGGCGTCCCAATTGTCCCTGTCGAGGATCGCTACGACCACCGCTGCCAAGGTGAGAGCCCCTCTGGCCGGAATGCAAGGATGCCGAGACCGGCTTGGTTCTGTCTAGGAAGGAAGCGATGGTCGGAGTGGCGTGATTCGAACACGCGACCCCCTGATCCCAAATCAGGTGCGCTACCAGGCTGCGCTACACTCCGACATCCCGCGGCGTATAGGGGGCGCGCGCCCGGAAGGCAACACAAAAACGGAGGTCGAAAGAGACCGTTCAGCTCAGCGCTTCTGGCCGGCGATCTTCCTGGCGATCGCGGCGCCCTGGATTATTGCGTTGGCAAAGCACCCGCGAATGCTCGGCCGCATGCCGGTGAACCAGAGTCCGGGGAGCTTCGGATCGCTCGCGGCGCCGTTGAACAGCGGCACGCCCTTGGCGTCGAGCACGCCAAGCCCACCTAGCATCGTCTCCAGCCCGGTGCGATAGCCGGTGGCCGCAATGACGATGTCTGGCGCGATCGTCTGGCCGTTGTCGAGCAAGACACCATCGGGCCTGAATTCGCGCAATTGCGGCACGACGATGATGCGCCCGGCCTTGATGGCTTCGACCGCGCCGTCATCCGCGGCGATCGCCGTATAGTCGGAACCGAGCCGGCTGGCCCCGCCCGCCGGGGCAGGCGGCAGGCCGTATTTCGTCAGATCGCCGAACACCAGGCGCTGGGTTGCCGCCATGGCCGCGTCAGCGAGCCTTGTCGGTAGGCTGGCCATGAGCGGCGATATGCGGTGCACGGCGATCTTGGCGATGCGTTTGGGCAGCAGCGAAGGTCCGTTGCGCGCCGCAAGCCACATCTGGCCCGTCTCGACACGGGAAAGATGGTTGAGCGCGTCGAAACCGGAATTGCCGGCGCCGACCACCAGCACCTTCTTGCCGGCATAGTCGCTTGCCTTGCCGAAATCGGCGGAATGGATGATCGATCCCGAAAAATCCTCCATGCCCTTCCAGGCCGGAATGAAGGGTTGCCGGTCGCGCCCGGTGGCGATCACCACGGACCGCGCCGCCATCAAGCCCGTATTTGTCCGCAGCAGCCAGTGGTCGTCGCGAAATTCGATTTCGTCGACCTTGACGCCGAAGGAGATCGGCAGCCGGTGCGTTTTGGCGAAATCGTTGAGATGACGGATGACGGCGCTGCGATGCGGAAAAGCCGGCGTCCCTGCCGGATAGGAAACGCCGGGCAATGAGGAGAGGTCGCGATGCGTGTTGAGATGCAGGTTGTCGTGACGGCGATGCCAGGGCTCGGCCAGCCGCCCCTCGCGCTCCAGGATTTGCACCGTCACGCCGGCCCCGGCCAGCGCATGCGCGGCGGCAAGCCCCGCGGCGCCCGCGCCGATGACAATCGTGCCGTCCAGTATCGCTGGCTCGCCGACCCCCGACGGCAAGACTTTCGCTTCCGCGCCCATTCGTGTCTTTGTCGTCGTCATCATGCCTTCAAGTGGCACGATCATGTATCTGACATATGCCGCCCACCCGCCAAAAGGAATAGATGGCTGTTGCAAAAGCCACCGGCATTGTGTCGCGGGTTTTACAAATGCTGGCTAATGAACCGGGTCGGCGTGGCGATGCACCAGCTTGAAGGCGCCATCCTCCAGCCGGAATACTTCCGTCACCCGCAAGGTCATCTCGGTCGACTCGCCGTTTCTGCCCATGCGGGTTTTGGCATGCTGCAAGCCGGTCCAGAAGGCCAGATCGCCGCTCGCTGAGGCCTGCAGCACCTCGAGGTCGGTGCTGCCGCCCTTGTGGAAGCTCGCAGCATCGCGCTCGTAGCGACCCGCAACCGCCTCGGCGCCTTCGAGATGGTCGCCGCGCGGCGAAAAGAATGTCGCCGGCCCGGCATGGGTGACGATCGCCTTCAGCGAGGTGGCATCGCCGTTGACATAGTCCTCGGCGATCTTCTCGCGCTGCTTCATGAAGGCATCGAAGGACGAGCCGCCCGGATGCACCCTCCTGATCCAGCTTTCCAGGCCGGCCATGAAGGTCTCGAGAAAGGCTGCGGTGTCGGCATTGGTAACGGCGCCCTTGTCGTCGAGCAGCTGCGCGACATTGCCGATATAGGCCTCCGGCTGCTGCATGACCGGCATGTCGAGGAAGACGAAGGTCTGCCGAAGCGCCTGGTTGGAACCGAAGGCGCCGATCTTGCTCGGGCTGACGCTGACGACCCCGGCGGGCAGGCCTTTGAACACGCTCTTGCCCGGCGGACGCGAGCCGACATCGAGCGCATTCTTCAGACAGCCCGGGATCGAGCGGTTGTATTCCGGGGTGACGAACAGCACCGCGTCGCATTCGCGTATCGCCGCGCGGAAGGTCGACCACGCCGCCGGCGGGCTGTCGCCGTCCAGATCCTCGTTGTAGAGCGGCAGCTCGCCGATCTCGACGAAGCGGCAGCGCACCGAATCCGGCGCGCGGGCGGCTAGCGCCTTGGCGATCTTGCGGCTGAAGGATTGGGCACGCAGGCTGCCGACAAGTACGGCGAGCTGCAGGACGGCATGTTCGGTTGCATCAGTCATGGCGAAACGTCCGTTTTGGTGGTGGCTCATAGGGAAGGCCGGCACGGCCCGGCCGACGTTTCGATAATGTCGGCAGCGGAGCGAGGTTCCTCGCGCCGTCGGGGGGCGCCCCTCGGCGCCTGCGGCCTTGCCGCCGCGGTGATTGCACAGTAATGACGGGTTGGCGCGAGGTTTCAGGCTCCCGGTGGGATCCTGGAAACGGCGCTGAACGAGAGTGCCCGGTCTTCGGGCGGCAAAGAGGTGGTCATGTCCGCGCGCATTTTCAGTCCAGCCAAAACCGCGATGCAGTCCGGCAAGGCAAAGACCGGGTATTGGGTGCTGGAATTCGATCCCGCCCAGCGCAAGAAGATTGACCCGCTGATGGGCTACACCAGCTCGGGTGACATGCTGAGCCAGGTGAAGCTCACCTTCGACACGAAGGAAGAGGCGATCGCCTATGCCGAGAAGGAAAAGATCGCCTACCGCGTCGAAGAGCCGAAGGAAGCCAAGCGCCGGCAGATTTCCTATTCGGACAATTTCCGCTATGACCGCAGGACGCCTTGGACGCACTGACTCTGTTATTGCGTCGCCTCGGCGTAACATCAGCCGGCCCGGCCGGCCGACGGTCCCGTAGCTCAGCTGGATAGAGCACCGGCCTTCTAAGCCGATGGTCGCAGGTTCGAATCCTGCCGGGATCGCCAGCTTTGGGCAATTCTTGTCGATTGCAAATGTACGCGTATTGCTTACATGAGATTGACTCGTGTACGCTATCTGCTTACGTGAGGCATGATCAAGTCATTCAAGAGCAAAGCGCTGGCCGACTTGTTCGAGACCGGGAAAACCGGGAAGATCGACGTCAAGATGCACAAGCGCATCCTGGTCAGGCTTGATCGCCTTGAGGCATCCGAGCGGCCGGAAGATATGAACCTGCCGGGGTTTGATTTTCACGCGCTAAGAGGCTTTAACCCGACCCGCTATACGGTTCACGTGAACGGCCCGTGGTGCATTACATTCGAATTCGACGGCGAAGACGCCGCCCGCGTCGATTTCGAGCAGTATCATTGAGGCGGACAGACTGAGGAGTTTGAATGATGGGCGAGCACAAGCCGAAGCGTCCGATTGAGCGTTGCCCGTCCCACCCGGGAGCGCTGCTTGAGGACATCATCCCGGCGACCGGAAAGACCAAGGTGGAAATTGCCAGGCTGCTCGGAATCTCCCGACAGCAGCTCTACGATATCACCCGCGAACGGAAGCCGGTATCGCCGGCCGTTGCGGCTCGGCTTGGAAAAATGTTCGGCGACGGCGCTGCAGTCTGGCTTCGCATGCAGGCAGCCCATGATGCCTGGCACGCCGAACGGGAAGTGGATGTGAGCGCTATACCGACTTTGCACGCGGCTTAGAAGTTTGCTCGGCGGTCCCGTAGCTCAGCTGGATAGAGCACCGGCCTTCTAAGCCGATGGTCGCAGGTTCGAATCCTGCCGGGGTCGCCAGTTTTTATTCAATAGCTTACGAGATCCGGTTGACTCTGGATTTAAACTTTCGCCAAGAGATCCGCCACAAACTCCACGAACGCCCGCACCTTGGCGGTGCGGTATTGTCGCGAAGGGTATATCGCGTGGAGCGGGAAGAGTTCGTCCCGCCAGTCGGGGAACAGCTCGATCAGCCGCCCGTCGCGCACCTGCTCGCGCGTCGCGAATTCCAGGACCTGCGCGATACCGGCGCCAGCAAGGCAGGCGTTGAGCATGGTCGGCGCGTCCGAAGTCATCAGCCTGGTCTGGACGCTGACCGGCAGCACCTCGTTGCCGCGGCGAAATTCCCACTCATAGGCGCGGCCATGCGCGGCATCCCAGAAGTCGATGGCGTCGTGGTCGGGCAGATCGCCGGGGCGCTGCGGGCGGCCCCGGCGCTCGATGTAAGCGGGAGCGGCGACGGTGAGTATTCGCGTCTCAAACAACTTGCGCGCGGTGAGCGAGCCGGACGGCGGATCGCCGAAGCGCAAGGCGAGATCGAACCCGTCGGCCACCAAGTCCCCCACCGCGTCGCGCATGATGAGTTCCAGGCGCAATTCCGGATATAGGGACAGAAACCGGCCGGCATGCCCGGCCAATACCAGTTGCGAGAAGAACGGGTCGACATTGACGCGCAGCCTGCCGCGAACCACCAAAGTGGCACCTGTGGCCTCTACCGCCGCTTCCTCGATGCCGTCGAGGTGAGGGCCGACCCGCTCGTAGAAGCGCCGCCCTTCGTCGGTCAGGTGCATGGTGCGCGTCGTGCGGTCTAGGAGCCGCACCCCGATACGGGCCTCCAGCCGCTGGACGGCGCGGCCTACGCCCGAGGCGGTCATGCCGAGCGCGTCTGCGGCCCGCGCCATTGAGCCGGCTTCGACCACCGCCATCAGGACCGTCACGCCGGATAGCAATCTTCCGTCATAAGGCATGTGTCATTCCCAACCTGAAGTCCGGATTATGATGACATATCGGCGCTGGAATCAGCAAGAAAAGGGTGGGACAAGGCCGGCCACCGATTTCCGCTGGCCTGGTTCCTGTTTCGTCGGCCGCGATCCCGATCAACCAGAACGATCCGAAAGGCATAATCATGTTCGCTGTTACAGCAATCACCGGCCGCGTGGGCAGCGCCGTAGCCGAAACGCTGCTCAAGTCCCGGCGCAAGGTTCGCGCCGTTATTCGCGACCAGGCCAAGGCCGCGCCCTGGCTTGCCAGGGGCTGCGAGATTGCGGTTGCCGATCTCGGCAATGCCGGGCCGCTCGCCGCGGCGCTTTCGGGCGTCGAGGGCGCATTCATCCTGTTGCCGCCGGTCTATGATGCCGAATCCGGGTTCCCGGACGTGCTGCCGAAGATCGTCGTCATCCGCGAGGCGCTGCACAGGGCGTTGCCGCCCAAGGTGGTCGTGCTGTCGACGATTGGCGCAGATGCCACGGAGCCCAACCTGCTCAACGTGTTGCGCCTGTTGGAAGAGGCGCTCGCCGATCTGCCCGTGGCCGTGACGTTCCTGCGTGCCGCCTGGTTCATGGAAAATGCCCAGTGGGATCTCGCCGCGGCGCGCGAGGGCGTCATCGACAGCTACCTCCAGCCGCTCGACCGACCGGTCGCGATGGTCGCTGCCGCCGATGTCGGCAGGACCGCTGCGGAACTTCTGCTGGAGGATTGGAGCGGCCACCGGGTGATCGAACTGGAAGCGCAACACAGAGTGTCGCCGAACCAGATCGCCGCCGCCTTCGGCAAGGCGCTCGGCCGCAGGGTGGAGGCGCGTACCGTCCCACGCGAGCGCTGGGAGACGATCTTCCGCGACCAGGGCATGCGCCATCCCGCCATGCGCATGCGCATGCTCGACGGCTTCAATGAGGGCTGGATCGATTTTCGCGAGCCGAACGCCCTAAGACGGCAAGGAAGGATTGGCATCGAGGAGGCGGTCGCCAAGATCGCCGAGGAGGCTTGCCGTACCTGACAACTGTCGACTTAAAACGACCACCTATCCCGCTGGCGCCATAGGTCCATGGGAGTTCGCCACAAGCGATACCAGCCGGCTCTCCTTATCTGCTCCGCAATTGGAGCGTCACTGTACATCTCGAAGAATTGCAGCACGCGCGGACTGGCAAGAGCTTTCTTTCCTCGGGTGTTGTAGTCGCTGACCGGAAGGTGGTGTCGGCTGACAGCCAGCTCATTTCGGGAGAGCGCAACACCGATGCAGAACTGCTCCGGTGCATCGGTATTGGTCAGTTCGCGTACAGCCAGCATCGCGGCATAGGCCTTGGTCAAGGCACTGATGTTGGCCCGATGAATGCCAAGGATTCCGCTTTGCCACATCGGTTCGTCGCCCGTCAGAGTGTAGTCTCCGATCTTGACGCCTTTGCCTGAGAGAACCGGATAACGCCGATGCCGGCCCTCACACTTGCGCATGAAAGAGCGTATCGGGGTAATTTGCCGAAATCCTCTGGTCGGATCGAGATAAGGGTAGTGGTCGGAGTCCATGAAGATGAGGCGGTCCGCCCGATTCAGGATTTCGATCAGGCATGCAGCCTTGATTCCGAAATGATAGCGCCAGCCGAAAGACATCAACTCTTTCTGGCCGGCCGTTATGGTCATCGTCTCGACGGGGTATGGACGAAAGAGTTCGGGCCTGTCTGTTGCGACGATTATTTTGGCATGAGGGCAATGGTACAAAAGCTTAAGTGCGCTTAGCAGCGCGCCAAAATGATAAACCTCATTATCGCCATAGGCGACATAGCCAAAGACGTCGTTCATCCGATCATTTGGGAGAAGTGTCTGGGATGCTCCCACTACCAACACGCGCAAATCCAATCCACCCAAAAGTTCCCATGGAGGAGCTAGGTTTGGGTGGATCGATCCCTTGCGCCTGTACAAAGTTTATTGGTTGATGCGTCGATCGGGTCCACGTCGCACGAGCGTTGGGGAGGTATCTGGAATGTCGGCGCTTTCCAAATGGCTGAGGGACCTGCGTTCCAAATTGCCGGAACACGTCAAGGTCGGCCGTCACACTTACGGCGTGACATGGCGAAAGGTCCTGTTTCCCGCAAAGGACGCTCCGCTGGAAATCGGCGCCTTCTGCTCGGTCGCCGGTCAAGTGCTTTTCATTTGCTCTGGCCAGCATCCAACTGAGAGTGCAACCTCGTTTCCGATTTACAGCCGGTTGCTGAAGCAGCCCGAGCCGGTCGCAAATGCCGGCAGGCCAGGCGGCATTGCCGTCGGCAATGATGTCTGGATCGGCAACGGCGCGATGATCTTGCCGGGTGTGGAAATCGGCGACGGTGCTGTCGTCGGGGCAGGGGCGGTGGTCACGAAGAGCGTGCCGCCTTACGCGATCGTCGGCGGGTCACCGGCAAGGTTGATCAGATACCGCTTTTCGCAGGACGTCATCTCGAAACTGCTCGCCATCCGGTGGTGGCATTGGGACGACGAGAAGATCAAAGCCGAGGCGGCCGCGCTGACCGGCCCGATTGAGACTTTTATCGAGAGGCATTCTGTGGCAGGCACCGCGACGAAATGACGGGCAGCGGTTAGCGGAACGATGAAGTCGTGTTTCTTCCTGGCGACGGATGCCAACTACTTTCCGTATGCCTGCCTGACAGTGCGCCGGATACTGGATGTCTCTGCACCGATCGACGGCTTTCTGCTTTACACCGGCGCGAGCGAAACGGATCTTGAAGTCGCCAGCCGCCTGTTGAAAGGCAGGGTCGAGCTGGTCGATGTCACGGACTTCATGACGAATTTCGGCTTCCGTTTCGGAACCTACAGCATTGCCGCTTACGTTCGGCTTTTCGCCGACCGGTTTCCGTTCTTCGAGCCATATGATCGCATCGCATACACAGACTGCGATGTTCTCTTCAATCGAGACATCAATGACCTGGCTGGACAACCGCTGCGCGCCCCTCTGCTCGCCGCGCATGACGACTATATGTATTTCAGGCCTTCTTACCGGCACAGGCTCAAGCTGGCGCCCGGTGCGCCATACTTCAATTCCGGTGTCGTTGTCTTCGATATGAACGCCGTTCGCGAGAGTGCCCTGTTGGAGCAGACGCGAAAGACCGCCGTCGAAGGTCAGATGAACGACCAGAACGCCCTCAACATCGCCTTCGAAGGCAAATGGCAGACGATGCACCCGAACTGGAATTTGCAATCGCTGGGGACAAGGGAATTTCGCTTCTCCCAGGCCTGGGCCAGGCATTTCGCCGGCGGCAAGCCGTGGGGCAACCAGGTCGGGGTCGAGCTGGAAGCGCTGAGCATCTGGCGCGACCTGGCAAAGGACACGCCCTGGCGTAAGCCGTTCGAGCAGCGCATACCCTTCGAGCGCGGCGTGATGAAGCGCTTCTTCCGCCGTTTCGACGCCGTCGCCGGTCTTTTCGGCAAGGATATCCAGCGCCGCCGCGCCAGATATGACGGCGCGAAAATGCATCAGATTTACGCCCGGCAGGCTGAAGAAGGCGCACTGGCGGTCCTGTTCCCGGAAGTACTTGGTGGCTTCGCCTGATCCGGCCGCGCGCCCGATTGGCCCCGCGCCATTGTGGATAATAACCGCCCGTTTACCATGTCCCTGTGCTCGCGTTGCGGCCTGCCGGCCGACTCGCCGAAATGGAGCGGCCTGAACCCGTCAGGCAACCCCGAAGCCAGGCGGCCGGCGTTTTCATGTATCCCACGGGACGCGTGCTTGAACGCGTTCCAAGTATGCGTCGGCCGTCACTGCATTGAAAACGCAAGCGCGCCGCGGCAATGGGAAACCGCGACGGGCTCGGTGGCGCCGCTCATAGGGCGCCGTGGGAAAATCGGGGCTACGCTAGCAGGCCGGCGACCTTGGCAGCCTTGCGCAACGTCTTGCGGGCCTCCACCGGGCTGCGCAGGCCATCGAGCGCGTCGCGGCAGACACGGCTCGCCGAGCGCCAAGTGCGGTCGCGCGCCTGTCTGGGCCAGCGCTGGTCAAGACATTCCATGGCCTCGAAGCAACTCGAAACCTTGCGCTGGCCGTTTGGTTGGAAATCGATCACGACTGGCTCGGAAAACCAGACATCGTTCATCACTTCCTCCGTTCTTATGATCGTCTTTTGAGCAAGCAATCGGCGCCGGACAACGCCCGATGCGGCTCCGCGATGGCGGACCCGCGCGTTAACCAAATTCCAGGCGTTAGGTTCCGAAGAATTTCAAGCCCAGCCATTCCAGGCAAGGTGCGAGCGGTTAAGCTCCGGCAGCTTCGCTGTAGCTCCTCTCCGGAATCGTGTAAAAACAAAGAGATAGGACGAGCCGTCGTTCTGTGAAACGATGAAACGCTCTAGGACAAGCCCCACCCGGACGGGGGTCAAGCGTCGGCCCATCGGTGCAGGTACTTTTATGGCTTTACTGTTGCTGGGCGGGCCTATGGAGCGCCGAGGTCCGCCATGCTTTATTCCACCAGCACATGCGCCTCGCGCGCGGCGACGATGAAGGCCTCCCTGGCGTTGTCCGCCGCAACGTCGCCGCGGATTGCCCGGCGGCAGGCGCGCAGTGCCGCGCCATGCAGCGCACTGCCGGCATCACGCCATTGGCCGGTCAGCAGTTCGATGGCCTGCTCGGCATTGGATATATGGCGGATCGAGCCCGAGATCCCGACGGCGACTTCGACCGGCCTGGAAAACCATCCCTGGATCATCGCTGAAACCTCCCGAAGTATATCGGATCGCGATATATTTTATCGTAGCGTTGCGTCGCGAAACGTCAATTTAACGTGAAGTCGTTCCACGAAGGCGGCGCAGGCTCCTCATCTTCCAAGCGGCTTCCGCGAAAGCTCGATCAGCTCCGCCTCGTCGGTGATGCCCGCCATGTAATTGGCGATGATGCGCGAGGCGCGCGCTTCCTTCTGCTCGGCAGTCTCGCCTTCGAAATTGCCGTTTTTGTAAACACGGCCAAGCATGGCCGTCTCGTCGGGGTTGAACGTGTTGCGTACGATGGACATGGCTTCCTCCTCCAGCCCGGCCCCTCTTGCCCGGCTAATAATAGCACGCTTCGAGACTGGGAGTGAGTCGCGGCAAGATCATGGCCGAGGTCTCTTCAGCCAGGCACGCCGGTTGCTGTGCTTCCTGCCTGCAACTGGCTGTTGTTTGCCGGCCTCGTTATATTCTTGCCGAACGAGCGCTACGCTGATACGCATTAGCAGCGCGGAATTTTTCCGAGTCTGCATTGACTTGAGCCCAGAAAAGCGCCGCGCGTTCTGTCCGAGACCAGCGACCCCGACGTGGTGGCAACCGGGTTTGCGAAGGGGTTCTGGTCGAAAAGAAGCAGGGCAGGTCCCGCGTCCAAACCGGGGCAGGCTCATCAACGCTCTGGAACTCTGAAGCCATTGCCCCCGTGGCCTTCGGAAGAGCTTGAACCATGGGGAAATCGATGGTTACCAAGAAACTTACCGCCAACGCAGAAAGCGCGGCAGCCTTTCTTGCGGTGATGGGCAACGAGAAGCGTTTGCTCATCATGAACTACCTCGCCGAGGGCGAACTCTCGGTTGGCGTGCTCGCCGACAAGGTCGAACTCAGCCAGTCAGCGCTGTCGCAACACCTGGCCAAACTGCGCAGGTTTGGCCTGGTCGAAACCCGCCGCGATCGTCAGATGGTCTATTATTCCTGCAAGTCTTCGGCAGCGCGCGAGCTTCTGGCGCTGCTCGATGGCCTGCTGGCCACGGAAAAGCCGCTTGCCGGACCGGCAAGACAGGCTTTAGTCGAGAGAATGCGGCGGCCGCAAGCTGCCTGAACGGACCGCCACGCACGGACGAGGCCGGGGGGCCTTCGTCTGCCGCGGCGCCCCGATGGCGCGGATGCAAAGAGACGGCAATCGGGGGGCTCTACCGCAGGCGTCTCGTGCCTTCGCCGAAGTCTTACGAACTCTTAATTTAGCGGCCACACGTCTGCCAGGAACGCGTTCGAAACGGGAACCCTGTCAAACGGAGCCGCACAGCATGGCCGTCGCCAGTACCTACACGTCCGCCCAGAAGTTTCTTCACTGGACACTATTCGTCCTTGTCGTCCTGCTCTACGCCCTGACCTACGGCGACGCCTTCTATTCGCGCGGGGAGCCGGCGGTAGCATTCTTCTGGCGATTGCACATTTCGTTCGGCCTTCTGTTGGCCGCTCTCGTGTTCTGGAGGGTGGTGCTGCGCAGCCTTCGGGGCGCGCCTGACCTTCCATCGGAAATGTCCACTGCCGAGCGGGCCGCGGCGAGGATCGGGCATTTCATCCTTTATGCCCTGCTGATCGCCATTCCGGTCCTCGGCATTTTGTTGACCTGGTTCCGAGGCGACGCGCTGAGCTTCTTCGGCCTGTTCACGATTCCCGCGCCCTTCGCTCCGGACAGGGCGACCGCGCGGACCATTCGCGAGCTTCATTCGCTATGCGCGAACGGCATACTGATCGTGGCCGGCCTGCACGCCTTGGCTGCGCTCTATCACCACTTGATTCGCCGGGACACGATCCTGACCAGAATGCTGCCGGGAAATCGCTAGCCAGCGGGGCTCCGCGCGGCGGCGGACCGGCCCTGGTCGTGCCGGTACCCCATCACTTTTGATTGAAGGGCACTGCGCCGGCGCGGCCGAGAATGTTTGCAATGCAATGATAGTATGTCTCTTTTTGCCGGCGCGCTCGATCCTGCTGGCGCGAAGATTACGGATTTGTAAGTCGCCCGGCCGGGCGCTGTTGGCTAAATTCCGAGCCGATCCACACCCCCGGATCATCACGGCGCCGAACTTCCACTTCGGCCCCGTAAGAGGCTCGCCGCTCCCGGCGGGCCTCTTCGTTTTGAGGTCCCGTGCCTTGCCGCGCCGACCAAGGGCGATCACCGGTTTGATATCGCCGGGAGGTTCCCTAGGCAGGTTCGGCCGCGTTTCGGTCAGGTTTGTCTGACAAGGTTTCAGCGTGCGGCGCGCTGCCTTGTGACGACGCTGCGAACGACGAGCACCAGCACGGTGATGATGATCAGGATCACCGAGAGTGCCGCGATCGCCGGGTCGATATTGTCGCGCAGGCCCATCCACATCAGGCGGGGCAGGGTGATGGCGTTGACCGAGGTAATGAACAGCGTCACGCCGATCTCTTCCCAGGAGAGCACGAAGGAGAGCAGCGCCGCGGTGACGATGCCGAATTTGATGTTGGGCATGATAACACGCGTCGCGCGTTCCCACACGGTTGCGCCAAGCCCGCGCGCGGCAAGGTCGATACGGCGGTCGAGTTGGCTGAGCGAAACGAGGATCAGCACCGTCGCGAATGGCACCGTCATCACCGAATGCGCCATGGCGACGCCCAGCCAGGTGTCGTAGCCGAAGGACGAGGTGAGGCCGGAGACCGAGGTGAGCAGGAAATAGAGCGTCACCGCCGAGACCACCGGCGGCACCACCATCGGCAACAGCACGAAGCCGATAAGGGCGGCGGCGAAGCGCGGCTGGAACATCCAGACACCAAGGCTGAAGGTGAGAGCAAGCGCGGTGGAAAGGATGCTGCTCACGATGCCGATTCGGAGCGACAGCAGGATCGAATCCAGCCAGCGCGGATCCTCGATCAGCGAGCGGTAGTGGCGCAGCGACAATTCGCCCGTCGGCATGGTCAGCATGCGACTCGGCGTCAGCGACACCGGGATGACCGCAAGCAGCGGCATCAGCAGGAACAGCGCCACCAGCACGGCGAGGATCAGCGAAACGGGACCGGGACGGTAGGTCGGCATCGCGCTACACCAGTTGCTTCGGTTTGACGTAGCGGAACAGAAGCGCCATCAGCGCGCCGACGAACACCACCAGCACCACGCTGATCGCCGCACCCAGCCCCCAATCGGGACTCTGGAAGATGCGGAGATAGATCAGCTCCGCGATCATCACGCTGCGGCCGCCGCCGAGGATCGCCGGCGTGACGAAGAAGCCGAGCGAAAAGACGAAGGTGATCAGCGCCGAGCCGATGATGCCGGAGCGCGTCATCGGCACGAACACCGTCCAGAAGGTGCGCATGCGGCTGGAGCCAAGCCCGCGCGCCGCGAGCAGCACGCGCTCGTCCAGGCTGCGCATGGCGGACGCCAGCGGGAACACCGCGAAGGGAATGAGGAAATGCGACATGCCGACGATGACGCCGAATTCGTTGCGCACCAAAGTCAGCGGCTCGGAGATGAAGCCGATCGATTGCAGCCAGGTGTTGACCAGACCGCGGTTGGACAGCAGCGCCACCCAGCCGAAGGCGCGCGTCAGCACCGAGATCCAGAACGGCACCAGGATGCAGAATTCGGCGAGCACGCGCTGCACCGGGCTGCCGCGAACCCACACCACGGTGATGGCATAGGCGGCGGTGACCGAGACCACGGTGACGATCGCCGCGATGCGCAGCGTGCGGATGAACACCGATTGCACCAGCTCGTCGGTGAGCAAGGCATGGTATTGGCCGAGCCCGGGCGTCGGCAGGGTAAAACTCCACTTCACCACGCCGAGGAACGGCCAGGCATAAGCAAGGATCAGGAACAGGAGCAGCGGCGCCATCAACAGCGCCGCGCCCGTCCTGTCGGAGAGGGTGCCCCTCATGTCAGTTCAGCATCTCCGCCCGGTCAAGCCGAGATGATCTTTGTGTATTCGTCGAGCGCGGCGCCGTAGTTCTTGGCGTACCACTCCATGTCGAGCGGGATCTGCTTCTTCATGTTTTCCGGATCGACCGGGTTGATGCGCTTCTTGTCGGCCGGGATCAGCGCGTCGGCGGCCGGGTTGGCCGGACCCTGTCCAAGCTTGTCGAACATCACCAGTTCCTTTTGCGGATCCTGGGTGCTGGCGATGAACTTCATCGCCGCTTCCTTGCCGCCTGGGTTGTTCTTCAGGACCGCCAGCGCGCCGGGCGAGATCAGGCCCTGGTCCCAGATGAACTTGATCTGGCCGCCAGAGTCCTGCTCGATCAGCGACGCGCGGGTCGACCACACGATCGCCATCGAGGCCTCGCCGTTGAGCAGCACGCTCTGGCTTTCGGCGCCGCCGCCCCAATAGGAGACGACGTTTTCCTTGAAGGCGGCGATCTTGTCATGCGCGCGCTTGAGGTCGAGCGGATAGAGCGAGGCAGGCGCGACGCCGTCGGCCAGCAGCGCGGCTTCCCAGCTCGACACGCCCCATTTGTAGAGCGAGCGCTTGCCCGGGAATTTCTTGACGTCGAAGAAGTCGGCCATGCCGGTCGGCGCGTTGGAGCCGAATTTCTGCGAGTCATAGGCGATCACATAGGAGAAGAAATAGGTGGACGCCGCATATTCCCAGCCGAAGCCTGGCCGCATCTTGCTCTTGTCGACGATCTTGTAGTCGATCGGCTCGAGCATGCCCTGGCCGCCGAGCGTGATGGCCGAAAACGGATCGACGTCGACGAGGTCCCAGGTCGGCGCGCCGCTCTTGAACTGCGCGGCGATCGCGCCTTCGGTCGGGCCCGAACCGTCCATCTTGACCGGGATGCCGGTTTCCTTGGTGAAGGCCTGGCCGTAAGCGGCGTCGTAAGCCGTGATGGCGTCGCCGCCCCAGTTCACCAGCACCAGCCCCTTGGTCTCGGCTTGAGCGCCGGTCGAGCGCAAAAGCATGGGCGAGCCGGCGAGCACGAGCCCCGCGAGTTGCGCGAACTGGCGGCGCGAGATCTCGCCGCGCTTGGTCCGCTCGGCGAGGGATTCGATCGTCTGTTTCTTCGTATCGTTCATGTCAGTTCCCCTTGTTGTCGTTGATCTGAACCGGATGCCGATGCGGCGAGTTCAGCCGCAGCGGCGATGCTTACTGTCCTCCGTCCGGAAGGAGGAAGCCCTTTTCCGCCGGCCAGGTCAGCCAGACGGAATTGCCCTTGCTCAAGGCAGCCGCCGCGACCTCGTTCGGCACTGAGACGGTGACCCTGGCGCCTTGGCGGGTGGTGAGGTCGAGCTTGGTCGCCGCACCCAGATAGGTCGAGGCGACCGCGGTCGCGGCAATGCCGTTCTGGTTGGCCGACGCTTCCGGCGCGATCGACATGTCCTCGGGGCGGATGGCGAGGATCGCGTCGCCTTTGATCGCTTCCGCCTTGCAGCGCATGTTGACCGCGCGGTCCTCGCATAGCCCGGTGGCGCCGTTGTCGGCGGGGCGCACGCCCTTCACCGGTAGCATGTTGATCTCGCCCAGGAACTCGGCGACGAAGCGGTTGGCGGGCCGGTCATAGACCTCGTCCGGCTTGCCGACCTGCAAAAGCTTGCCGTGATTGAAGATGGCGACGCGCGACGACAGCGCCAGCGCCTCGCTCTGGTCGTGAGTGACGAAGACGAACGTGGTGCCGGTCTCCTGGTGCAGGCGCTTCATCTCGGCCTGCATCTGGCCGCGCAGGCTCTTGTCCAGCGCCGAGAAGGGCTCGTCGAGCAACAGCACGCCGGGTTCGAACACCAAGGCGCGCGCCAGCGCCACGCGCTGCTGCTGGCCGCCGGAAAGCTGCGCCGGCAACTTCTTCTCGTGGCCCTTGAGGCCGACGCGTTCGATCATCTCGCCGACACGGCTTTTGATCTCTGCCGCGGATTTCTTGCGCACCTTGAGCGGGAAGGCGATGTTCTGCTCCACGCTCATATGCGGGAACAGCGCATACCCCTGGAACACCATGCCGGCGGCGCGCTGCTCGGCCGGCCGGTTGGTGATGTCGACGCCGTCGCTGAAAAGCCTGCCTTCGCTCGGCTGCACGAAGCCAGCCAGGATCATCAGGAAGGTGGTCTTGCCGGAGCCGGATGGCCCGAGCAGGGTCAGGAACTCGCCGCGGCCGATATCGAGGGTAAGATTGTCCAACGCCCGGAACGAGCCGAAGCTCTTGCCGATTCCGTTCGCCTTGATCTCCGCGGCCCGGCCGGGTTGCTGCATCCTGGCTCTTTCCTCAGTTCCCAATGAAATCGTAGGCATGGCTGCGGCTCACCGCAACCGAATAGTTTTCGCCTGATCGGCAAATTTGATTCACGGGTGGCGAAGGCGGCGGCGCTGGAGCTGCCAATCTCAATACTTCGCCAGACTGCTCTCCGACAGCTTCGCCCTCAGCCAGTCGCCGAAGGCATTGAGCACCGGGTGCCCGGCCTTGGCGTGCTCGAAAACCAGGAAATAGGATCGCGGCGAGGGCACCGATGCCTCGAAAGGCTTGACCAGCCGGCCTTCGCTCAGCGCCTGACGGCCGGTGAGCTCGTCGCCGAGCGCAATCCCCTGGCCGGCAATCGCCGCCGAGAAAACGAGGTTCATGTCGGAAAAGAAGATGCCTCCCTCGGTATTGGGATTTTCCACCTTGGACAGCGCCAGCCAGCGCGCCCAGTCCTCGGTGTCGCTGAGGTGCAGCAGGTTGGCGCGCAGCACGTCGGCGGGTTTGGAAAAGCCGCCGACCTTGTTGAGCAGCCTCGGGCTGCAGAGCGGCGTGAAGGATACTTCGCAAAGCAGTTCCACGGCCCGGTTCGGCCAGTTGCCGACGCCGAAGGCGATGAAGGCGTCGGCATCCGGATTGCTGACATCGTCGAGCCGCCGCGGCGTCAGCACCGACAGCGTCACGTCCGGATACATTTGCTGGAACTCGCTGATATGCGTGCATAGGAACATCGAGGCGAAGCCCGGCGGGCAGGAGATGGCGAAGGAGCCGCCGACTCCGGCGCCGCTGTTCTGGGTCCTCGCATCGCCGAGCACGGTCAACGCCTTTCGGACGTCGGCCGCGTAGCGCTGGCCGCGCGGCGTCAGCGCCACGCCCTTGCCGATGCGCTGCAAAAGATCGAAGCCGAGGTCGCGTTCGAGCAGCCTCAGCTGGTGCGAGACGGCGCTGCGGGTGAGATGAAGCTCGTCGGCGGCGCGCCATACGCTGCCGTGACGGGCGAAGCTGTCGAGGGCGCGCAGCGCCTGCGTGGAAGGTATTCGCAAGAGGCCTCAGGTGAACCGAATTTGCACGAGCCGGGAAAACATATCACTTTTTGATGAGCCGCTTCACTGCTTTCTTTGCGGCATGGACAAACCGGTGACGACCTCGGCGCAAGAAACCGCGCTCGCCTGCATCGACAGCATCCAGCCGCTGCTGTCGGCCTGGACGCGCACCATCTTCGATTTCGGCGAGACCGCCTGGCGCGAGTACCAGTCGGCGGCCTGGTATGTGGATCGGCTGAAGCGCGAAGGTTTTTCGGTCGAGGAAGGGTCCGGCGGCATGCCGACGGCCTTCTGCGCCCATTGGACGAATGGCGACGGACCCACGATCGGCATGTATGGCGAGTACGACGCCGTTCCCGGCAATTGCCAGGATGCTTCAACAGTCAAGCGGCCGCGCGAAGGTCTGGGCCTCGAGGCTGGCGGCCACACCGACCCGCATTCGGGGCTTGGCATCGGCAGCCTCGGCGGATTGCTCGCCGCCAAGGCGGCAATGCTCGAGCACGGCATCAAGGGCACGCTGCGCTTCACCGGCGAGCCGGCGGAGAAGGTGAGGGGTTCGAAGCCGATCCATGCGGCAAAAGGCTATTATGACGGCCTCGCCGGCATGATCTCCTTCCATCCCTTCTACATGCTGCCGCTCTGCAACACCGCGCGCTGGGACACGCATTGCGGCGCCGCCTATTCGATGATCTACCGCTTCGTCTGCGACGAGCCTGAAAACTGGGTCCGCGCCGGCGATGGTGCGCCCATCCCGCAGGCACATTCGGCCGTCCGGGCGCCCGGCGCCAACGACGCGCTGATGATGATGTACATGGCCTCCAAGACGCTGCGCGATTCCATGTTGACGCATCAGGGCGGCTGGTCGATCAGCGAGGCGATCCTGACGGCAGGCCAGGCGACCGCCGACAACCTGCCGGCCGGCCTCGCCGAGCTCCAATACATGATCCGCGTGCCGACCATTGCCATGGCCGAGCAGGTGACAGCCGTGCTCGACCGCAATGCGGAAGCGGCGGCCAAGATGAGCGGCTGCCGCTACGAGCGCCATTGGGTATCGAAGTCGCGGCCGGGGCTCGCCAATCACGCCATGGCTGAGATCACCTATCAAGCACTCTCCACCGTCGGCGCGCCGCGCTGGAGCGAGGAGGCGAAAGGCATCGCGCGCGAGGTCCAGGTCAATGCTGGCGGGGAGGCGACCGAGAACCCGTTCATCGACGAGCTGGAGCGGCTGATTTCGCCGCAGGAAGCCGAGGCTATCCTGCGCCGCGACCTACCGCCGTCGCAGGTGAATTCGACCTCCGACGACTATACCGACATGAGTTGGCATGCGCCGACGTCGCGCTTCTATATCGCGCGTCCGGCGCTGCGCGCGGCCGGCGGCCACACCTATCCGGCCTGGGCAATGAATGCGCTCGGCGGCATCCCCGCCACCATCGATCCGATGGTCACCTGCGCTGCCAAGACAGTCGCGCTGACCGCGCTGCGCCTACTGGAAGACAAGGCCGCGCGGGACGCCGCCATGGACGAGTTCGTCAAGCGAACCGGCGGCGGCGTTGGCGGCTCGAACTGGATCGCGCCGCTCTGCGATTACGAGCCGCCGATCAACTTCCGCTGGCCGGAATATGTCACCACGCCGCGCGGGCGCGACTGGTGGATCCCTTCCACTTCCACCGCATGACCGATCAACAGAATAGTCCAGAGGAGAACCCCATGACCGTCCATGACCGCATCGTCGCCGAGCCGTTCTCGCTGCAGCGCCGCAACCCCAATGGCGGAACCAAGCCGCTGACCGGCTGGGGCTTCGCAAACGAGACGGATGTGCTGACCGACGTGCTGCTCGGCTCGCCCAATTTCCTCCGGCATCTGTCGACCAGCTCGCTGTCGCGCAAGCATTTGCGCGAGGCGCCCTGCAACATCCAGATCGCGCAGGCACAGCACAAGGACCTCGTCGCCGCCTACGAACATTTCGGCGTCAACATCCATTGGCACGAGCCGACGCCGGAACTGCCCATGCAGGTCTATTCGCGCGACTCCAGCGTCATGACGCCCTATGGCGCCTTCATCACCGCCATGGCCAACTGGTGGCGGCGCGGCGAGAACTACGCCGCCATCCGCACCTATGAAAAGCTCGGCATCCCGATCTACGACATGGTGACCGCCGGCACCTTCGAAGGCGGCGATTTCAACGTCATCGAGGAAGGCGTCGTGCTGATCGGCTGCGGCGGCGCCCGCACGCAGGAGGAGGGCGCCCGCCAGGTGCAGGCCTGGTTCGACAAGGAAGGCTGGGAGACGCGGCTCGCCTTCATCGACGAATATTACGTCCATATCGACCTGATGGTGGTGCCGATCGCCGAAAAGCTCACCGCCGTCTGCCTCGCCTGCACCGAGCCCGGCATCGTCGACTGGCTGAAAGGCAAGGGCCATGAGATCATCGACGTGCCCTTCCAGGACACCATGGCGCTCGGCTGCAACTTCATGTCGCTCGGCAAGGACAGGGTGATCGCGCCGACCTCGAGCAAGACGCTGATCGGCCAGTTGAAGGCGCGCGGCTTCGAGGTCGCGGCGGTCGACATGAGCGAGATTTCCAAGACCGGCGGCGGCATCCACTGCATGGCGCAGGCGCTGAAGCGCGTGCCGGCATAACGGGCTTCAAGGTCCGAACCACGAAGGGGAACACTTATCCCCTTGGCCGCCGGGCCAAGGGGATATTTTTCTTTGTCGGTCCGGTATGTCAGGAGGCTTCGCCGTGGCCGTTTCGATCATTCTGGCCCTGCGCTAGGCTCCGGTCAGCCGAAACAGGATTGCCGCAACAATGATCGTTCAGGCCTGCATCAATGGCGCTCGTTCCGCCGACTTCCATCCGGCGCTGCCGCTCGACCCCGAGGCCATGGCGCGCGATTCGACGGCCTCGATCGCGGTGGGCGCGGCTGAGCTCCATGTTCATGCGCGCGGCGCCGACGGCCGCGAGAGCCTGGCGCCGGAAGCGATGGACAGGACGGTCGCGGCACTGCGCCGCGCCTGTCCGGGCACGCTGATCGGCATCTCCACCGGCGCCTGGATCGAGAAGGACGATTTGCGCACGCTGGTCGCCATCTCCGGCTGGCGCGAGCTGCCAGACTATGCCTCGGTCAATCTCAGCGAGACGGCGGCGCCCGTCGTCATGGAGAGCCTGCGCCAGCGCGGCATCGGCATCGAGGCTGGTCTGGCGTCCATCGCCGACGCCGAGCGCTTGGTCGGGCTCGACCATGGCGGCCGGGTGCTGCGCGTGCTGATCGAGATTTCAGAGCAGACGCTGGACGAAGCCTTTGCGGTGGCCGACGACATCGAGAAGGTCTTGCAGCGCGCCGGCATCCGCCGCTCGATTCTGCTGCATGGCGAGAACGCGACGGTTTGGCCCTTCGTCGAGCGCGCGGCGGCGCGGAAGCTGTCGACGCGGGTCGGGCTGGAGGACGGCAAGGAGTTGCCGGACGGCAGCGTCGCGGGCGGCAATGCGGCGCTGGTTGCGGCGGCAGTGGAGATTTATCGCGGGGCGTGATGACAGCTAATCTCCCCCCCTTGCGGGGCAGATCGGCAGCTTCGGCCTCACTGCGTATCCGCGCTAGCCCTCAGCTCGGCGCGTTTCTCGTCCGACACCACGGCAAGGTCCAACACCTTCTGCAGTCCCGCAGCGTGGCGGAAAGTCGGCTCGGTCTGCACGCCGCTCCTCACCGCTTCGGCGAAGCGCTGATAATTGGTGGGCACGGTGCCGGCATCGAGCTCTTCCCACTTGGCGTTTTCCACATTGTCGCCAACGCAAGCCTTGAGGAGCGAGCCGTCGAGATTGTGCACCACCTCGACGGCGCCCTTGTCGCCATGGATGCGCAGGCGCAGTTCGTTGATATGGCCGGTGGCCCAGCGGCTGGCATGCACCACGCCGAAGGCGCCGTTGGCGAAGTCGAGCGTCATGGCGAAGCTGTCGTTGGCGTCGAACTGATACTCGCCGATGCGGTTGCCCGGCGCCTTGTCGAAGGCGCGCAGCCGGCAGAAGACATGGTCGATGCCGAGCGCGGCACCATAGCTGGCGAAATCGAGGATGTGGATGCCGACATCGCCGAGCACCCCGTTGGAGCCATGGCCGCGCGACAGCCGCCACAGCCATTTCGGATCGGTGCGCCAGTCCCCCCAGAATTTGGACACCAGCCAGCTCTGCAGATAGGACGCTTCGACATGACGCACCGTGCCGATCTCGCCGGCCTGCACCATCTGGCGCGCCTTCTGCAGCGCGGCCACGTTGCGATAGGTGAGGTTGACCATGTTGACGACACCGGCGGCTTCCGCGGCATCGGCCATCTCGCTGGCCTTGCCGAAATTTTCCGCCAGCGGCTTCTCGCACAGCACCGGCTTGCCGGCGGCGACCAGCGCCATGGTGGTCGGGTGGTGGATGCGGTCGGGCGTGACATTGGCGACCGCGTCGAAATCGCCCCAGTCGAGCGCCGCCTCCAGCGAGGTGAAGCGCTTCGGGATCTTGTAGGCGTCGGCGTATTCGCCGACGCGGGCCGCATCGACATCGACCGCGCCGACGATGTCGACGCCTTCGATGGCGCCGAAGCGGCGGGCATGTTCCTGCGCCATCCAGCCGGTGCCGAGTATCAAAAGCCGCATTTTCTGCTCCTTCGAGCGGTTTGGTTCGATTCAATAAGGGAAGGCGAATGTGACCCAGGCACTGTTTCCGCGCAATCCCAAGCGAGGCGGAGAGGCGCCTTTTCTAACGGAAGCCGGCCTCGCCATGCGCGTGCAGCTTGGGCCCGCGCTCCTCGATCGGCTCCAGCGCCTTCTCCACCGGCACGTTCGGCGCATCGAGAATGGCGGGCTTCGAGCCTTGCGAGTTGTGTGCCCATTTCACCGCGTTGCGCAGCACCTTCTGCACGGTGGCGTCGTGATAGGTCGGATAGGTCTCGTGTCCGGGGCGGAAGTAGAAGATATTGCCGGCGCCGCGGCGATAGGTGAGGCCCGATCGGAACACCTCGCCGCCCTGGAACCAGGAAATAAAGACGGTCTCCTGCGGCTCCGGCACGGCGAATTGCTCGCCATACATCTCCTCGTTCTCTAGCTCGAAATACTCGCCGATGCCTTCGGCGATCGGATGGCTGGGGCTCGTCACCCAAAGCCGCTCTCGCTCGCCGGCCTCGCGCCATTTCAGTGTGCAGGGCGTGCCCATCAGCCGCTTGAAGATTTTCGAGAAATGGCCGGAATGGAGGATGATCAGCCCCATGCCCTCCCAGACGCGGCGGGCGACACGCTCGACCACCTCGTCGGCCACCGCGCCATGATCTTTGTGTCCCCACCACACGAGGACGTCGGTATCTGCAAGGCGGGATTCCGGCAGGCCGTGCTCCGGCTGCTCCAGCGTCGCGGTCGAGGCGGAGATCGCCTTGTCGGCATTCAGCGCTTTGGCGATGGTCGCATGCATGCCTTCCGGATAGATGGAGGCCACCACCTCATTGGTCCGCTCATGGATGTTCTCGCCCCAGACGACAGCGCGAATTGTCATGGATGCCTCGTGAGTGATTGGGAGCCGCCCCGCGCCATAGATAGCGCCTTCGCTCGGTATTGAAAGCGGTTTTCGAGCTTCGCGTCGATGCACATGCCGGCTTCGGCTTTCGCGCGCCGCACAATGGCACCGTCGTCTTCACGCGTCTCGTTTCCGGAGCGCTGGTGGCGGCGGCGGTCTGTTTGATTATCGACATGGACAGGCCTTCTCAGGCCCGATCCAGGTCTCGCCGGCGCCCCTGCAAAGGGCGCTGGCGCAACTGACGACGCAATGAGTTCACCGGCCGGATGGGCCGAGCAATTCAATCAGCAGCCTTGCCGCCACTGCGGCGCCGTCGCCACGAATCCTGCCAGCCGCGGCCCCTGCGCGAGCGCGGGTAGCAGGCGCCAGCGCCGTCTCCAACGCATCCGACAATGACTGTGCCGTCGGCAACGGACCGTCATGCGCGGCGCCGATGCCCAGTTCGGCCGCGCGCCGCGCCCAGTAAGGCTGGTCGCCGATCTGCGGCACGATCACCTGCGGCGCCCCAGCCCGAGCGGCGGCGACGGTGGTGCCCGCGCCGCCATGATGGATGGACGGCGGCGACGCGGCCGAACAGCGCCTGCTGGTTGACCTCGCCGACGGCGAGGCAGTCGTCGCCATCGTCGACGGGGCCGAGCTCGGCCCAGCCCTGCGCGAGCACCGTGCGGAGGCCCTTGGCGCGGATCGCCTCGATGGCCGTGCACCCGGCTTCGCTCTCGACCGATATCGAGCCGAAGCCGACATAGACGGGCGCCGGGCCGGCACCGAGGAAGGCTTCCAGCGCGTCGGGGAGGGGCCGCTCATCCGGCAGGATGAAAGCGCCGGTCTGCACGGCATCGATCAGATCCGAGGGCAGCCATGGTCCCAATATCGGATCGCAGGCGAGCAGAACGGGATTGCCGTAGACGTAATCCCGGACATTTTGCACCGGGGGCAGTCCCAATGACGCGCGCTTCCCGTTAATCGCCTCGCCGAAGAGGGCGTTCTTGGTCCGGATGTCCACCTCCCACAAGAGCCGGTTGTCGGTCACGCCGGGAGGCAGCGGATGGCCTGGATATTCATGCGGCCGGTTGTGTGGCGACGGCAGCCAGATGGGGCAGAACGTGCCGAGCATGTAACGCATGCTGCGTTGTTCCGCGACCAGCCGCGCGGCGGCGCAGGACGGGAAGAGGCCGAATGCCACCACGGCGTCGCAGCCTTCGGCGGCCGCGCTCAGCGCCTCATATTGCCTGGCGACGATCTCGGCCGCCTGGCCGGAAATGAGCCTGGCCCTGTCCTCGGGCGAGGCCGATCGCGACCGGTTGATCATTTCCTTCGCCCATTCGCGTACTGGCGCGAAGGCCGGTGCCAGCGGCACGCCGGCGCGGGCCAGAAGCGCGGCAAATTCCGCGTCGGCCGGCGCGCTCGCCCTGGCCTCGACGCCGTGCGCCTGCAAGGCCGCGCCTAGCGCCGCCAATGGCTCGACGTCGCCGCGCGAGCCGTAAGTCGATAGCAAGATCCGCATTCCATGCTCCGTCGTGGCTTTTCGGAGCAGCGTTGATACGCCATGGCCGGGGGCTTGCCGCAAGCCCGGGCCGCGCCATATCTGTATCCTGGGAAGGCTCTTATCGCTTCCTCGGGTGAGGCGCTCGCCATGGTTTAAACGGCGATGGCAAGCACCCGAGTGCTTTTTGGCGCCCGGCCCTTCCGATCAGCAAGTGGGGATCGATAAAAGCTGGCGACCCGTTCGCCGGCCAATGAAGCTTTAACCCTGGCGGCCTTCCTGGGCGACCTGGGTGAGGGGCCTTGTGAGCCGCGGGACGACGACAAGGCGCTTGATCTTGCCCTTTTTGTAGGCGGCAAGGAAGCGGTGATAGTCCTTGAAGACGACGCAGCCATTGGACTCGGCGCGACCGCCGCGCAGCATATAGGTGTGCGCGAGCAGTCCGTTGCGACCGTATTTGTTCCGGCCGCTGGCCGGTGTCAGGCGGATCGCCTCGACGCCATGGAAGCGCGATTCACGTATCGACAGATTGTAGGTGTCGGGCGGCGTCGGACCGACATTCTTGCGGTCGACGAAACGCGGCTGGTCGACCATCGATCCCAGGCCCGAATGCGCCTCCAGCTTCGAGCCGTCGGGCATGTAGACGGTTCTCGCCGAGATATCGTAGACGGCGACACCATTGCCCGTGGAAGGACCGTTGAAAAGATTGCGGAAGGCGCTGCCGAGGCCGCCGCTCTCCGGTGTGTCGGGCTTGGCATAGGCGAGCATCTCGGATGCTTGCGCCTTGCGCTTGCCGGGCTTGGACTCGGCAACCATCGGCTTCGAGCCTGCCACGCCCGGCAGGGCCTGGTCGCCGCTTCTCGGCGAGACTGCCGTCGGCGTGCTTTGCGCAGTGTCGGCCGCGGCCGGCTGTGGCCTTGTCTTCACGGTCTGCGGCCTGGCGATCTCCGGCTTCTGCGGCTTGGCCGCGTTCTGTTCGGGCGCCTGGGTGGCGCGCTCGAGCGTGGTGCGCGGGCGAACGCCGGGCACGGCGATCGTGTCGGGCAAATCGTCTTGCGGCGGTAGTGAGGCGACCTGGTACGCGCCGTCCTGGCCATTGTCCGGCTTGTCGGCGACTTCAGGCGCGTCGCTGTTTTGCAGCACTACGGCGGTTGGAATGTCGGCCGTCTCCTCTGGCGATATGTTGGCGAGCGCGAGCGCCAGCTCGGAAGCGCCGGCGATTTCGGCAGGCTGCGAGCCAAAGCGGGCTTCGATCGGGGCCTCCGGCTGCGCGCCGCCGAAGCGGCTCGCCGAAGGCAGGCTGGCGAGCAGGAACGGCGCGTTCTCGGCGCGGGCAAAGGCATTGGCAAGCTTTTGCGGCGAAAGCGCCGCGCGCTTCACCACGCTGTCGAAACGGTCGGCGGCTCCGGCGGCCGAAGCCACAACCACGACCTTTTCCTGCGCGACGCTGTCAGGCGCCGGCAGCTTGAGCCGCGCCATCTTGCCGCCGCCGCCTTCATTCTTCAGCTTTTCAAGAGCTTGGCCGCCATGCCTGAAGCTGGCCGCGAGGCTGAAGCAGCCGGCGTCGCAACCGCCGGTGAGCGAACCGGCCTTGTAGCCGTCAGTGGCCGTCAGATGCGGCGCCCAGGCATTGGCGATCTGCCGGCGCTGATCGCCAAGCGCGATGTTGCGCGGCGAAAGCAGGCTCTGCGGCAAATGGTTGGAAGCGGCGGTCAGCGAGGTGCTTACCGAATAGAGGCCCGCCAAGGTGCCGGCAGACCACAAGGCAAGGGCGGCGCCGACAGCAGGCACCACGAGCCAACGATGACCAGACCTTTTCGAAGTTATCTCCCCATGAGGAGCATCACCCCGGTTTCTCAAACGCAAAAACGCCATACGACCACTCTCAATCGGCATGCCGGTTTGCGGACCTGGCACCCGTCACGATCACAGTTCGCCGGTGCCCCCTGCACCTTCACGCGTCTGTTGCCGATTGATTCAAAAGATGGACAAAGATGGTTAACCAATCCCTCCACCAATCGCCGATTTGGCGACGGTCCATGCGAAAAAAGAGCCCTCCATGGTCTCCGCCACGGTAAAAATGCTCTCCCTCACCCGCCTTGCTGCCCGTTTTTCCGGCCTCTGTCAAGAAACCGTGAACAACGGAACCGCAGCAATCTTGGCCGCGTATCGAGCGATTTGGGTCAAAATGCGGCCCGCACGCCTGGCGCTGGAACAAGCCGGCCAAGATGCGGTGGGCCAGCCGGTAAAGCAGAGGGAAGATATTTGGGGGCCGGAAAACCCCAAAAAAGTTACCTCCGCCGGGGGCGGAGGCGACATGAAGAGAGGAACTAGAGGTCGCGGCGCTTTTCGACCGGCGGCCGCATCAGGCGCTCCTGGCTAGGCTAGGGCGGCTACGCTGGCGCCTTCAACGCATATCGTCCGTGCCATCGGCGACACCGACATGATGCCGGTAAACCATTCCCCAGCCTTTCCAGCCGGTGAACAGAAGCATGAGAACAACGATCAGCGACAGCACCAGGCCGACCGGCACAACGGCCGCCTCCGCGTGAGCATATCGCGAATACCAATTGTAAAGTTCGATCAGGACGACAATCACATTGCCGCCGGCGTGAAGCCATGCGTCGCCGAGATTGCGGATCTGGGCGTCACCCAAAACGTCGGTTAGCCCGGCAAGGGCGGCCAGCGCGGCCATGATCAGGCCTGCGCCGAGAAGCCAGAGCGAAGCGGTGACCCAGCCTGGATTGCCGGTTCGCCAGAAGATAAGGTCGCAAACGAAGGTCGCGACGAAGAAGGCGATGGGGAACGGTATCAGCATTGCATGGATGGGATGGCCGGCAATGCTTGCGGTGCTGTGCGGATTGTGGGGGATCGTATGCTGGGCCATGGTGATGCCTCCGCAGGCGTGGCGAGCGCTGCCTCGTGCCTTCGCGACACAGGCTTGGCGGCAAAGCCGGATCGCATACCAAACTCCGGCCGTCCCGGAATGTTCCATAACCCGAGGCGCGCTCATCGAGCCACGCGTCCGGTCAGCCAAAACCCGGCGCCGCCCTCGTCTTGCCGCTGAGCCGCGCGCCTAAAGTCAGCGCTTGCGGAAAATTGCCGAAAACCGCTCTCAGCATGGGGCCGCCGCCGGGGCCAATGGCGATGCGCGCGATGGCTTCTGCGGCGAGGATGCGGGTCGAGAATAATTCTCTCCAGCCCGCCTCGTAGCGTCTGCCGACCGCTTCGCGTCTCGCCTGCCCACTTGCTGCCGCGCCGAGTTCCAGCGCCAGGAGCCAGCCGGATTGAAGCGCCATCGATATGCCCTCTGCGATGATCGGATGCGACTCGCCGGCGATGTTGCCAACGCGAAAGATGTCCCCGTCGTAGCCGGAGCGGATGCCCGGCCGGATCGGGCCGGCGGCAAGCCACGGACCGTCGAGATTGGCTTGCTCCAGCGCCTCTCGCGCGCCCCGGCACGTCGCCCTGAGATGATGCTCGACGGTTTCGGCCGCCGAGACCTGGCCGCCGTGCTCGCGGGTAAGGCTGCCGCGCAACCGGGCGAGCACATCGCGCCTTATGCAGCAGGAGATGGACATGCGACCATGGTCTGCGAGCACCATGCCGCCATAGCCGCCGGGAAACGTCAGCAGCGGCATCAGGTCGGGCGGCAGCGTCGATCCTGAAAAATGCGCCTTGAAGCCGAGCAGGTCCGAGGGACGGACGTTCTTCTCGAGCTGAGTCGGCAAAGGTCCCGCTTCCCATGAGCCATGCGCGGCGACAATCACCGGTGCCCGCAGGATCGTCGCCTCGTCGCGGGAACTCGCGGCTCCTGCCTGGATCCGCACTGCTTGGCAGGCGCCATCGCGTTCGATGGCGATGGCGCGGCAGGGCTGGAAGACCTCTGCGCCGGCCGATCGGGCCGCATCCAACAGCAGGGAGTCCAGTATGTCGCGGCCAAGCGCTCGGCCGAAACCGTCTCCTGCCGCGGGCACGGATTTCGCACGCGGCATCGGCGCCTCGACGCCGATATCGCCGGAAAAGAAGCCGACCCGGCGAATTTCGGGACCGGCCTCGGCCCGCCATGCATCGAGGACCTCCAGTCGCTCGAGGAGCGCGAGATTGCTTGCCGAGATATATTCGCCGCACACCTTCCGACGCGGAAACACGCTCTTTTCCACAATCGCCACGGTCCAGCCGCGACGGGCCAGCGCCAGCGCCGCCGACGTGCCTGCCGGGCCGGCACCGATGACGATCGCATCGTGGGTCGATGCCGGTCTCATGGCACAGCTTTGACAGGCATCGACGCGGCACCGGCGAAGACATGGGAGAAGGGGCCGGCGCGCCGCTCCTCGAGCGGCCGGCCGCCGGCAGCGCTCCAGAGGTCGGAAAGTTCGCTGCCGCGAAAGCCGGCGCGCACGCTCTGGGCGGCGTCATGCCTGGTGACGTCATTGGCGCCCATCGCCGGCAGAAGGCGGGTCGTCGCAAGCGCCAAGCCTGCCCTCAGCGGTTCCGTCGCCAGGAGCAATGGCGCCCTGCGAACCAATAGCGAAAACAGAGGTAGCAGTCGGGTGTTGTCGAAATGATGCAAAAACAGGTTGACCGTGATCACATCGAAGGCCCCGCCATCCGCTTTCTGCGCCCAGTCGAAAACATCGGCGGTGAACGTTTCGAGCTTCCATCCCAGACCGGCGAATCCGCCGTGAGCTCGGGCGTGACGAGGCCGACGCGATCGAGCATCGTCAGCTCCACCTCCGGCCAGTCTTTTGCCATGCGCCGGGCCACTTTCAGCATGAAGGTGCCGTCGCCGGCGCCGATCTCAAGGATGCGGCAGGGCGCCTTGGCCATGAATTTTCTCATGAGCGACGCCATGATCGGCGCCTGGAACATCAGCACGTTGATCCGGCGCAGATCGCGACGCGAGTGGAGCGCCCGCGGATCGTCGGCGGCGAGCCGATCGAGGATTTCCGGGACAAGTGTCCGTTGATCAAGCGCGTTCATGAGGCGGTCCGGAACAACATGGTCTCGGCCGTCAGCCCGGGTCCGAACGACATGCCGCAGCCGAGTTGACCGCCAGGCGCCTTCAGCATCTCTTCCATTACGAACATCACCGTTGCCGACGACATGTTGCCGTATCGGCGCAGCACCTCGCGCGACGGCCCGAGTGCGGCCGGCGCGAGGTCGAGCGCCCTCTCGACGGCATCGAGAATACTGCGCCCACCGGGATGCACGGCCCAGAGGTCGATCGCCTTCGGCGGCCGGCCGCCGAGGATAGCGTCCCGGTTACCTCGCAACGTTTCCTGGACCGCCGCAGGCACCTTGCCGGAGAGAAACATATCGAAGCCGTGGTCGCCGATATCCCAGGTCATCAATTCCCGCCGCTCCTCAGCGACGGTGCAGCGGAAGGAGTCGAGCTCGATACCGGACGGCTCGGCGGTTACGAGCGTCGCCGCGCAGCCGTCGCCCCAAAGACAGAAGGACAGCAGCTTTCCCAGTTCGGTGGTTTCCCTCAGATGCAGGGTGCAGATCTCGATATTGACCAGGAGGACCCTGGCCCGCGCCTCGGAGCGGACAATGTGGCGGGCAAGCTTGAGGGCATTGACCGCAGCGTAGCAGCCCATGAACCCGATCATCGTGCGTTCGATACCGTCTGACAGGCCGCACCGCGCGGCAAGGTCGAGGTCGATGCCCGGCGCGGAGAAGCCGGTGCACGTGGTGACGATGAGATGGGTGATGCGCGATGCCTCATCGCCAAGCCGAAGTCCGTCGATTGCCTTTTGCGCCAGAATGGGGGCTGCTTGGCTGAACATTGTCATCCTGGCCGCCGTTCCGGGAAACGCGCCGCGCTTGAAGGTGCCGGCAAGGTCGGCTGACAGCCCTTCGGGATCGAGAGCGGGCGCAAAGCAGGAAAAGCGGTGCTCGATACCGGCAAGGCTGGCCATGCGTTGGAATATCCTCCTGCGATCGGCGGTCAGCATGGAGGCCGCGTAGCGCAGGTAGAACTGATGGACGTCATGCTCCGGAACCGCTGTCGCGATCCGGTTGATATAGGCGTTGGCGGACATCTGCTGTCTCCCTGGGCCTCGGGCGCGGAGCGCGCCGTCGCCGGAAGGGTTCCTTGCTCATGAGCGCCCTCGTCAGGCGCCAGACGCTGAGCGTTGCCTGTTCGATAAACGTTTCGGAAAACCTGTTTCTTCCCTGGCGCGTGATCCCGAACGTAAAAGATTGGGAGAGAATGATAGGCAAAAACAAAGCATTACAGCCTTCTCCCTGCCTTGGTGGGGCAAGGACTTCGGGCCGATCACTTGCTGCCCTGCGCCGCGCCGGGCACGATCAGCGCTCCCTGATCGCGCTCCGAATATCTGAAGCCGATAAAGAACACGGCAATGATGACGAGACAGACCGCCAGCACGGTGACGAGGATCCTTCCCGGGTTTTCGGCAGGCGGTTTGTTTTCCATGGCGGTACGCCTCGCACATAAACCCTGCGAGAGCGGCAAGGGTTCCGAACTCCAGGCGGGTTTGTCGGGCTGGGGATGCGGAGCGCGCCAGCGTGATCACGTGACGTCGATAACAATCATCAGACCGCCGCCGCCCTTTTCCCTCGGCATTGTTGTTCGCAGTGAATCAGCATCAGCGGCCATTCGAAGTTCCGGCAAAAGCCACCGTAAAAGCTGTCACCGGCAAGCGCTTTTCTGCACAATTAAATCAGTTTGTGCTAATGTACGAATGCCATGCTCATCCGTGCATGACAGGTCTAGGGAGGATGCGATGAAAACGATGAATCGCAGGTCTGCAATCGCGCTCGGCGTGACGGCTGCAACGGTTGCTCCCCTGTTCGCAACGGCGACATTTGCGAAAACCAAGAAGTACGCTGCGAATGAAGGCAAGGAGATCGCGCCCGGCGTCAGGATAGTGGAAGTCGGCACCGGCAATTCCGACATTCCCGCCTACAAGAGCATCACCCTCGTCGATGCGGTCTTTCAGCCAGGAGCCACGGCTCCTGCGATGGTGATGGACAACGACATGGTGTGCACGATCACCTCTGGCGCCTTCACGATCAAGAAGGTGGACAAGGAGTTCAAACTCAAGGTTGGTGACGTGTACACTTGCTCCAAGGGCAAGACCGACCAGGCGACGAATACGAGCAAGGACGTCGGCGTGCATCGGATCGCCATCCTGATCCCAGCGTAACAGATAGCGCGGTTGAGCTTTTGGATAGATCGCTGAACCGCTCCAACTGCTTGTTCTTACTGCCCCTGATGGAAGGCCTTGGCGATTTGCCAAGCCTTCCTGAACGGTGACGACACGGCTCGCAACTCATCCGTCGACACGGCTGCGCTCGGCGCGCCATGTGGCAGCGCGCCGACTTTCGCCACGAAAATCTTCAGCGACGCCGGCTCCAATTCCATCGGCGCGCATCACAAAAGTGACGCGCTCTATCCGCTATATGCTAGGCTCCTGCCGCCAAAACAGGGTTCATCATTATGGATGCCAGCGAATTGCAGGCCATAGGTGATACGCTGATGCGCGTTGTCACCCCCGATATGAAACCGAAAGACCTGCTCAAGGCGGTGCGAAAACTGCATCCGGGCGCCAAGAAGAAGGACATCGCCCGCGCGGCCTTCCACGCCATCATCGCCAATGCCGACCAGGATCCCGGCAAGTCGCGCAATCTCCAGGCCTTCGCGCTTGCCGAGCGTACCCAGCAATCGGAATAAATTGCCGCGAATTGTAGTGTTGGGCTTGCCGGAAATTTAATAAGCGATTTCTAATTTAATCGCTCAGCCGGCAGCTAGCCCCAACCGGTAGTGCGCTCATGACCAAAAACCTCGGCAATGCCAAACCCAGCGCTCCCGCCAAGGAGATAAACCTCGCTGTTCAGCAAGGCCGCGCCGGCGCTGTTTCCGCTGGTCGTCGCGGCGCTCGGCTATCTCGTCGGCCGGCATTTCTTCGGCTTTTGACGCAACCGGCGTTCGACACGTTTTCACAGTCGGTCCAAGCGCAACCGGGCGTGTGGGCGTACCCGTGCAGCTTTGGTCTTAGGGCCTAGGTCGTTCTTGTCCTTGGCCGGGTCCAGGCGCATGCTCATCGTAGCCGGCGGCCTCGCAAACTCCGGTCAGGCCCGGCCGCCGAACCCAGTATCACCCCCCCAGGCTGCCGGGCCGCCGCCGTGCGGCGAATTCGTCCGCACTCGCGCACGGCCAAGTGCCGGACCGCGCGATCCACGCTTCCACCCGGACATTTTAGACATCCACTGCCGCGCCGTCTCGCAGACCGAAATGTCGTAGCGAAGTCGAACTCCGCTGCGCCAAGATGCAACGGCATGCCTGCTCCGCCATGTTCGTTTCTGTTCGCAAGGCTCCGCAAAAGTGTTGAATAACGGCGAGCCGTTTTGCACTAGAGGCTGATAGGCCCCACTTTTCGGCAACTCCAGGCGCATTAGATCATATTGGGTCGGAGTTAGGCAATTCTTCAAGCGAAGAGCAGGAGCTGTATATGGTAACGAGCGAGCCAGACAGTGTCCGCGTAAAACCCGTCAATGACCAATGGATCGTGCGTGTCGTGGATGGCGGCAGGCTGAGACAGAAAGTGTTCGATGTTCATGCGCAGGCCGAGACCTTCGCCGAGGAAGAGCGGCTGCGATTGGGTCTACCGGGGGAGCCGCCGACCGAGGAGCCGGTCGGGCCGCTGCAACGCGGGCAGCCTCGCTAGCTTATCTGCCCACGAGGGGGAGACGGCCCGCTAGCCCAGATGCTCAGCCCTGAGCCGCTCTTTCATCCGCTCGAGCGCGGGCTCCCCGCCGGCCGCCAGTTCATCCGCTATCCGCGCCAGCTTGTCGTCGGCGTTGCGGTATTTGCTGCCCCAGGCGCCTAGCATCACCAGCACCGGCAGCAGGTCGATGCCGGCTTCGGTCAGCCGGTAGATCGCCTTCAGCGCGTGAGTCGGGTCGTCGCTGCGGGTGACGATCCCTTCGTCCTGCAGCGTCTGCAGCCGCTCGGCGAGCGTCCGGGACGAAATGCCTTCGTCGGATTGCAGGAATTCGCGAAAATGCCTTTTCCCGGCGAAGACCAGGTCGCGGATGATGAGCAGCGTCCAGCGGTCGCCGACGAGTTCGAGCGAAAGGCTGATCGGGCAACCGGACCTTTCTAGCGTCGCCATCTCTATGATTCCATTTTTAAATCACTTTACTATTGACACCACTCTTTGGGTGCGTCAAACGGTTCCAAAAGTAAAGCGTCGAGGTGAGGAAACCGGACATGAAAAAGCTCGTCCTGCAGATGCAGATGTCGGTCGACGGTTTTGTGGGCGCCGATGAGGACCACCGCTGGCAGCTCTGGGAGTGGGGCGACGACAGTGCCTGGGACGAGGAGCTCAAGCAGGACTTCAACGCCGTCTTCACGACCATCGACACTATCCTTTTGAGCCGCAAGATGGCTGAGGAGGGCTATCTGACCCATTGGGGCAATGCGGCAAAGAAATATCCGAAGGACCCTTTCTATGCCTTCGCGCGGCGCATCGTCGAGGCTGAGAAGGTGGTGGCGAGCGATAGGCTCGAGGACTCGCGCTGGGAGCGCACGCGCGTCGTAAGCGGCAACCTGCCGCGCGAGGTGCACAGGCTGAAGCAAGGCGAGGGTGGCGACATCGCCGTGTTCGGCGGCGCCAGCTTCGCCTCGGCGCTGGTCGCCGCCGGCCTTGTCGACGAGTACCAACTCTTCACCAATCCGGCGGTTCTAGGCAGCGGCCGCCGCATCTTCGACAAGGGCGGATTCAGCAGGCTGAAGCTCCTCGGCTCGAAGCCCTATGCCTGCGGCATGGTGGTGAGCCGTTATGCACCGGCACAATGAGAGGCAATGATTGAGGCGCTGCCCTGAATCAATCTGGCAGCGCGTCTTCTCAACTGGCTGTTTGGCCATGCCTTTCCCGGATCGACCGGGAGCCGCCTCCGCTGACGAGCCGCAACTGCCCGGCTGGCCGGCCGGGCCGCCGCCAGGCTGCATGGTCGGTGCCCGCGGCGACGAACCAGCGGGCCTCACGCTATGTCAGGCCGATAAGCACCCGGCCGGCATATTCCGCCGGCGCCCCATTGCCCGCATCGAACACCGCCCAGTTGCTCCCAGGCGGCTCCTGCACCGCGATGAACCTCATCGGAGACTCCATCTGTGAAGAGATGGGCAATATAGCAAGTGCGGCTTGGCGTTCCTATGACGTGGCTCACATTGGCACACGTTGCGGTGGATAGCAGAACTCAGACCGGGCCGTCGCGCCCCGAAATTGTCCTGGCGGCGCAGCCTACTGCCCCGCTTGGTCCGCGTCGGTCAGCGTGCGGAGGAAGGCAACGATGTCGTCGATCTCGGCGTCGGTCAGCGCCGGCTTGTCGCCCGGCTTTCTGCCGTTGAACGGCGGATCGGTGTTGAGGTTCGGCCAGTAGGCTTTAGGCAGGTCGTCGAATTTGTCGACCGTGCCGTCCGCCTTCCTCGGATACCAGCGCGCCGGGTCGCTGTCGCGGGTGGCGTAGAAGGCGACCGCCTCGCGCAGCGTGTGGAAATAGCCATTGTGGAAGAAGCTTTTCCGCAAGGCCACGTTGCGCAGGGTCGGGGTCTTGAACAGGCCGCAATATTCGGCGCGGCCCCTGAAGTCGGTGCGCAGCGGACCGCACAGGCCGAGGTCGACATAATTGGGATCGGCATTCGCTGGAATCGCCGGATTGCGCGGCACGGCAATCGCGATCAGGCCGTAATCGGTGAATTGCGGCGGCTCGCCGTCATTGGCGGGCTCGCTCAAATGGCAGCTCGCGCAATTGCCCTTCGACTCGTCCTCGAACAGCATGCGGCCGCGCAATTCCTGCGCGGAAAGCTGCGCCTTGCCGGCGAGGAAGGCGTCGTAGCGGCTGGAATAGGGGTAGAAGTCGGCGCTGCTCTGCTCGAAGGTGCCGAGCGCCTCCACCGCGGCATCGAAGGCGTCCTGCGGATGGTCGAAGACATCGGCGCCGAAGGCTGCCTTGAAGGCATCGGCATAGGGCGCCTTGCGCAGGCTGGCGACCACCTGGGCCGCGTCCTTGTTGCCCATCTCGAAGGGAGAGAGCAGCGGGATCTTCGCCTGGTCCTTGCCATGGTCGGCGCGACCGTCCCAGGTCAGGCCGCCGGTCGGGCCATTGTCGACGCTTTCGTCCCCTTCGTCCTCGGAGTCGTAGAAATGCTCGGTGAAGGCGGGGGCCGCCTGCAGGTAGCGCAGCGACGGCACGGCGCGGACGCCGGGCTGGTCGAGCTTCGCTCCGCCCGTTTCGACCGGCGAGGCCGAGGCCGGTCCGAAAGCATGGTTGGGATCGTGGCAGGACGAGCAGGCCTGCTTGCCCGATGCCGAGAGCGACGGGTCGAAAAACATCTGCCGCCCAACCGCCGTCAGCGCGTCGGCGCGGGCGAAGGCCTCCTTGCGCGACATCGGGCCGGGATGGACGCCGAAGGGTTCCGCGGTATTGGCAGGCGCGGTCAAGCCGACAATCGAGGCCGCCAGAAGGGCGATCGCGTGATTTTTCCGTACCATCGTCCGCGGCGACATCCGTGATTTCCTTCGCTCGATTTCGCTCGCGTAAGGTTCGAGTGCAACGGATTGATGACCGGCTGTCTCCCTCACGAAACCGTGTTCGGACGCTGCAGAACTGTCACATAGGTGACAAGGCATCGAAGTAGCTGGGCATTGATGCAGCTGCGCTCCTGCATTGCCGTCCTCCAGCCATTCCCAAGCCACGAGGCATTTCCCGATGACCCGAACCTTTCTCTCTCTTTGCATCGCCTCCACGGCGCTGGCATCGCTCTCTGCTGCTGCCCAGGCGGCTCCTCCCGGCTATGACAAGATCGACACCGTCGTTGTCATCTACGCCGAGAACCGCAGCTTCGACAATCTATATGGCGGCTTTCCCGGCGCCAACGGCCTGGCCAACGTGTCGCCCGATCAGGCGCGCCAGCTTGACCGCGACGGCAAGCCGCTTTCCGAACTGCCGCCGGTCTGGGGCGGGCTGACCGGCAAGGGTGTCACGCCAGCGGTCACGGAGGCGCAGAGCGCGCATCTTGCCAACGCCACCTTCGCCATCGACGACCCCAAGGGCTTCAACGAGGGCACCAGCGTCATGACGCACGATCTCTGGCACCGCTTCTACCAGGAGCAGATGCAGATCGACGGCGGCCGTAACGACAAGTTCGTCGCCTGGGCCGATTCCGGCTCCCTGGTCATGGGCCATTATGACGGCTCCAACCTGCCGATGTGGGCGATCGCCAAGAAATACGTGCTGGCGGACAATTTTTTCCAGGGCGCCTTCGGCGGCTCCTTCCTCAACCACTTCATGCTCGCCTGCGCCTGCGCGCCTTACTATCCGAATGCCGACACCAGTCCTGTGAAGGGCCAGATCGCCGTCGTCGAACCGGACGGCGTGACGCTGAAACCGGCCGACAATTCACCGCCTTCGGCGCTGGGCGGCGTGCCGAAATTCGTCAATGACGGCGCCATCACGCCGGACTTCTACGCCGTCAACACCATGCAGCCGCCTTACCAGCCGAGCGCCAACAAGCCGGCCGAGGGCGGCGACAAGGCGCTGGCCGATCCGGCTGCGCCCACCACGCTGCCGCCGCAGCACGAGGTCACTATCGGCGATCTGTTGTCGCTGAAGGGCATTTCCTGGGCCTGGTATTCAGGCGCCTGGCAGGCGGCGCTTGACGGCAAGAACGCGGCCCCTGTGCCCAATTTCCAGTTCCACCACCAGCCCTACAACTATTTCGCGGCCTATGCGCCGGGCACGGCCGCCCGAGCCGAGCACCTCAAGGATGGCGGCCTTGACGGCGGCGAGTTCATGAAGGCGGTCGACGACGGCAAGCTGCCGGCCGTGTCCTTCTACAAGCCGCAGGGCAACCTCAACGAACACGCCGGCTATGCCGACGTGGCGTCCGGCGACCAGCATCTGGCCGACCTCGTTTCGCATCTTGAGAAGAGCCCGCAATGGGCTCACATGCTGGTCGTCATCACCTATGACGAGAATGGCGGCTTCTGGGATCATGTCGCGCCGCCCAAGGCCGACCGCTGGGGCCCGGGCAACCGCATCCCGACCTTCATCATTTCGCCCTACGCCAAGATGGGCATGGTCGATCACACGCAGTATGACACCACCTCGATCCTGCGCTTCATCACCAACCGCTACGACCTGCCGGTGCTGCCCGGCATCGTCGCCCGCGACAAGGCACTGCGCAATAACGACCAGCCGCCGATGGGCGACCTGACGGCGGCGCTCGATCTGACGAAGTAGCATCTCAGAACTTGGGTTCCTCTCCCCACATTCGTGCGGGCGAGGAAGCGCCAGTCGCCTAACGCCTTGCCCCAGCGAATTCCCGTCCGCTATCAATGGCTTCCAAATCGGAGGCCATGCGATGGCGGACCTTAAAGTCAGAACCCGAAACGCCGGTGCTCTCGCCGTCCTGCCGCCGGGCGGCCTGCCCATCATAACCACCCCGACAGGCGGCACTGTCGATGTGGTCACGCAGGTGAGCGCCCCGGGCTTCAGCCCGCTCGACCTGCTCTATGCCTCTTTGGCCGCCTGCATGGTGCTCAGCGCCCGCATCGCCGCGGCTCGGCTTGGTATCGCCGACCGGCTAGGCGAGGTGAGGGCGGAGGTCACCGGCGAGAAGGCGAAGGACGAGCCCGCGCGGGTCGAGACGTTCACTGTCAGGCTCGAGATCACCGGCGACCTGGATGCCGCGATGAAAGAGCGGATCCTGGCGGATGCCGAAGACATCTGCACCGTCTCCAACACGCTGCGCGGCGCGCCCGCACTTCACGCGACGGTGGGGTGAGTGTGATGGCGCATCTCGCCGCGATCGATTACGCGACCGCCTCCGACGAAATCCGTGCCGAGCACGACCGCGAGCTCGCGCTGCGCGGCCGCATGACCAACATGAAGCGCATCCTGCTTCGCTCGCCCGCCGCCCACCGCATCTACGCCGAATGGTTCACGCTGCGCGACCTGCTGAAGCCGACGCTCGACGACCGCGCCATCTGGCTGTTCTCGAAGACGATCGCCGAGACGATGCGCGCCGAGGTTCCGGTGACGTTCTTCCGCCGCGCGCTTATCGACAGCGGCCTCGATCCCGAAGCGATCGAGCCCATTGCGCATGAGGCGCTGCTGACGAAGTTCGGCAAGGCGGTCGCGACCGATGCCAATGCCGTTCCGGACGAGGTCTGGGCCGCGCTCAAGGCGCGCTATGACGAGACGCTGCTCGTCAACCTCACCGCCTTCGCCGGCATCATGGTGGCGACCTGCGTCTTCACCAATGCGGTGAAGGTGGATCTCGATCCGGAGCTGGAGAAGTATCGCAGGCTGTGAAGCTGCCAATCTCCGCCCTTGCGGGGAGATTAGCGCTGCCGCGCCTCGCCATCTTGTCGTGTATCGGGTGGCTGCGTCCCGTCGCGCGCCCCATCTTCGTGGGCAAGCAAGGAGTCAAGCCCATGACCATCCATTCCCTCAACACCAAACGCACCAGCCGCTCCGCCGAATCCCGCGTCGCCGCGCAGGAATGGCGCGGCATCGTCTCCGAGCTCAACGCCTATGGTTGCGCCGTCATGCCGGGCCTGCTCTCGCCAGAGGAATGCGCCGAAATCGCAGCGCTCTATCCGCATGAAGAGCATTTCCGCAGCCATGTGGTGATGGCCCGCCACGGCTTCGGCAAGGGCGAATATCGCTACTTCAAATATCCGCTGCCGGACCTGGTCGACGGCTTGCGCACGGCCCTCTATCCGCGCCTCGCCACCGTCGCCAACGACTGGAACGAGAAAATGGGTGTGGCGCAGCGCTATCCCGTCGAGCACGCCGCCTTCCTGAAGCGCTGCCATGACGAGGGCCAGACGAGGCCGACGCCGCTCCTGCTGCAATACGGCCCCGGCGACTTCAACTGCCTGCACCAGGATCTCTACGGTGCGCTCGCCTTTCCGCTTCAGGTGGCAATCCTGCTCTCGGAGCCCGGCGAGGATTTCACCGGCGGCGAATTCGTGCTCACCGAGCAGCGCCCGCGCATGCAAAGCCGCGCCGAGGTGGTGCCGCTCAAGCGCGGCGACGCGGTAATCTTCGCCGTGCACAACCGGCCGGTGCAAGGCACCAAGGGCTATTACCGGGTGAATTTGCGCCACGGCGTGAGCCGGTTGCGTTCGGGGCGGCGGCATACGGTGGGCATCATCTTCCACGACGCGAGGTGATTAGGCAGTAGGCAGTAGGCAGTAGGGTTACGTCGCGGCCATGCAGCGATGAGGGGTTCCCTTATTCGGTGCATTCGCTTATTGGCCCTACTCCCTACTCCCTACTCCCTACTCCCTACTCCCTACTCCCTACTCCCTACGAGCCCATGATCCGTCTCGAAAATATCGGCAAGCAGAACGGCCGACAGATCGTCTTCATCGAAGCCTCGGCCGCCTTGCAGAAGGGCGAGAAGGTGGGCCTCGTCGGCCCGAACGGCGCCGGCAAGACGACACTGTTTCGCATGATCATCGGTCAGGAGCAGCCCGACGAGGGACAGGTCTCGATCGATCGCGGCGTGACCATCGGCTATTTCAGCCAGGATGTCGGGGACATGGGCGGCATGAGCGCCGTCGCCGAGGTCATGGAAGGGGCGGGGCCGGTCAGCGCGGTGGCCGCGGAGATGCGCGAGCTAGAGCACGCCATGGGCGATCCCGAGCGCGCCGGCGAGATGGATCAGATCATCGAGCGCTACGGCGAGTTGCAGCACCGTTTCGAGGAGCTCGACGGCTATGCGCTGGACGGCCGCGCGCGCGAGGTGCTCGACGGCCTCGGCTTCAGCCAGGAGATGATGGACGGCGACGTTTCAAAACTCTCCGGCGGCTGGAAGATGCGCTTGGCGCTCGCCCGCATCCTGTTGATGCGGCCCGACGTCATGCTGCTCGACGAGCCGTCGAACCATCTCGACCTCGAAAGCCTGATCTGGCTGGAGAAGTTCCTGAAGGA
This sequence comes from Mesorhizobium sp. SOD10, assembly GCA_000824805.1. Taxonomy (GTDB): domain Bacteria; phylum Pseudomonadota; class Alphaproteobacteria; order Rhizobiales; family Rhizobiaceae; genus Mesorhizobium. The sequence goes on along the minus strand of CCNA01000034.1, from coordinate 564,333 downwards.
CTATGACGGCGCGTTGCTGATGACCTCGCACGACCGCGAGTTCATGAACCGCATCGTGTCGAAGATAATCGAGATCGACGCCGGCGCGCTGACGTCCTATTCCGGCAATTACGAATTCTACCAGGAGCAGCGTGCGCTGGCCGACAAGCAATTGCAGGCGCAGTTCGAGCGCCAGCAGGCGATGCTGGGCAAGGAGATCGCCTTCATCGAGCGTTTCAAGGCGCGCGCTTCGCATGCGGCCCAGGTGCAGAGCCGGGTGAAGAAGCTCGACAAGATCGACCGCGTCGAGCCGCCGAAGCGCCGCCAGACGGTGGCCTTCGAGTTCCAGCCGGGGCCGCGCTGCGGCGAGGACGTGGCGACGCTGAAGGGCATCCACAAGGCCTATGGCAATCGGACCATCTATGCCGGCCTCGACTTCCAGATCCGCCGCCGCGAGCGCTGGTGCGTGATGGGCGTCAACGGCGCCGGCAAGTCGACACTCATAAAGCTGGTGGCCGGCGCTTCCGAGCCGGACGAGGGCACGGTCGCGCGCGGTCCGAGCGTCAAGATGGGCTATTTCGCCCAGCATGCCATGGAACTGCTCGATGGTGAGCGCACCGTCTTCCAGACGCTGGAGGATAATTTTCCGCAGGCCGGCCAGGCGCCGCTGCGCGCGCTTGCTGGCTGCTTCGGCTTCTCCGGCGACGAGATCGAGAAGAAGTGCCGCGTGCTTTCCGGCGGTGAGAAGGCCCGCCTGGTGATGGCGCTGATGCTGTTCGACCCGCCTAATCTGCTGGTGCTCGACGAACCGACCAACCACCTCGACATCACCACCAAGCAGATGCTGATCGAGGCGCTGTCGCAGTACGAAGGCACCATGCTCTTCGTCTCGCACGACCGCCACTTCCTGGCGGCACTGTCGAACCGCGTGCTGGAGCTCACGCCCGAAGGCATCCACACCTATGGCGGCGGCTACACCGAATATGTCGCCCGCACCGGCCAGGAAGCGCCGGGGCTGAGGGGATAGCGACCGCCTCTCAGCCGAACAGCTTGGTCACGAAGCCGCTGAACCAGGCATGCTGCGCTGCATGGTGGGCTTCCATCAGTCGGTCTTGTTCGTCACGGTCCTGCGCGCCGAGTGTTCCATAAGGCGCGCCTTGCCGCTCCTGCCATCGCCGGAAGCCGGCCGGACCCTGCTCGGCGTGGAATTGCAGCGCGTAGGTCTTGTCGCCGATCCGGAACGCCTGGTTGGGAAACGTTTCGCTCGCGGCGAGATGCACCGCGCCGGCCGGAAGGTCGAATGTGTGAAAATGGTTCTGCGGCAGGAAAAGCGGCCGATCGAGGAAGTCCCTGGCCTCGGCCGTCGGCGTGATCTCGAAATAGCCGAACTCCCTGATGCCGCTTTCCACCGGCCCGACATCGGCGCCGAGATGCCAGGCGATCTGCTGCGCGCCCTGGCAGATGCCGAGCAGCGGCAAATCGTTTCCCAGGCAGTGCTCGATCAGCGCCGCTTCGTGATCGAGGAATGGGTGCTTGTCGGTGTCAAAGACATTGAACGGGCCGCCATAGATCACGGCGCCGTCCACATTTTCGAGATCGATCGTCTCGCCCTTGAACGGCATCGCAGTCGTGACCGCATGGCCGTTCGCTTCAAGGGTCGTCTGGACATGATCGTCACCAGGCTCTTCCGAGTGCCTGACCAGAACAATGCGCTTCATCGGGACTCCTGCCGCTCATTCCGCAGAATACTCGATAAAGCTTAGCGGGCTGCTGGGAATGTGCCAGCGCCCAGTTCCGACTGGACGCTGACAGGCTGCACAAGCGCGCCGCCGGCGCGCTTACCCCCTTGCCAAGCCGCGATCGATCAACCGTGCGAGGCGCGCCGAGAAGGCCTTGGCGTTGGCCGGCTTGTCGCCGTCGAGCACGCGCGCTTCGTCGTAAAGCAGATACGCGGCATCTTCCTTGAACGCCTTTTCGTCCTCGCCGAGCTTTGCCAGCGCCGCGACGCGCTCATGGCGCGGGTTGATCTCGAGGATCGGCTTGGCCGCCTTGTCGAGCCGGCCGGCGGCGTTGAGCAGACGCTCGAACTGGCGGTCCGGGCCATGCTCCGGCGCGACAAGGCAGACGGCGCTTTCCGTCAGCCGGTCGGAGGCCTTCACGTCCGATACCTCCTCGCCGAGCGTCGTCTTCACGAAAGCCAGGAACGTCGCGATGTCCGATGACGTTTCGGTGCCCGGCTTCGCCGCATCGTCGGGCAGCGGAATGTCGGCAAGCTCTGCCGCGCCCTGCGTCACCGACTTGAACGGCTTGCCGTCGAATTCCGGCGCCATCGTCACCCAGAAACTGTCGACCGGATCGGTGAGCAAGAGCACCTCGATGCCGCGTGCGCGAAACCCTTCGAGCTGCGGCGAGGCCTCCAACCGGGCACGGTCGTCGCCGGCCATGAAGAAGATAGCTTTCTGGCCCTCCTTCATTGCTCCGACATACTCGGCAAGGCTGCGCCAGCCTTCGCCCGAAGCCGTCGAACGGAAACGGGCAAGCTTCAGCAACTGCTCGCGCCGCTCGTAATCCTCATAGAGACCTTCCTTGAGGACGACGCCGAAATTCTCCCAGATTTTTGCGTAGGTTTCGGAATCGTTTTCGGCTGTTTTGGCGAGGTCGCCGAGAACGCGGTTGGTCACGCCCTTGCGGATCGAGGCAAGCAGCGGGCTTTCCTGGATCATCTCGCGCGACACGTTGAGCGGCAGGTCGGCGGAATCGACCAAGCCGCGCACGAAGCGCAAGTAGCGCGGCAGGAGATCGGCGTCGTCGGTGATGAAGACGCGCCGCACATAGAGCTTGATGCGGCCCTTGCGGTCCTGGTCGAAGAGATCGAACGGCCGCGATCCGGGCACGAAAGCGAGCACGCTGTATTCCTGCCGGCCCTCGGCGCGGAAATGGATGATCGAGGCCGGCTCGTCATACTGGCCGGCGATGCTGCGGTAGAAGTCGGTATATTCCTCCGGCTTGATCTCGCTCTTCTGCCGCACCCAAAGCGCCATGCCGTCGGCGATGTCGCGCGGCTCGGCGCCGGGTTTCTCGATAAGCGTGATCGGCACCGGCACATGGCCCGACTGCGACTTCGCCAGACCTTCGAGCCGGTAGGGCGTGGTGTAGGAAGAGGCATCCTCCATCAGATGCAGCACGACGCGTGTGCCGCGCTTGGGCGCCGCCTCGAGTGACGCCGGCGCGATCTCATAGGTGCCCTTGCCATCGGACGACCACCGGAAGGCCTCATTGCTGCCGGCCTGGCGGCTGATGACGTCGACCCGATCCGCGACCATGAAGGCAGAATAGAAGCCGACGCCGAACTGGCCGATGAGCTGCGTGTCCTCCGCCGCCTTGCCGGACTCGACGCGCTCCATGAAGGCGCGCGTGCCGGAGCGCGCGATCGTGCCCAGCGCCTCCGCCATCTCGTCGCGGCTCATGCCGATGCCGTTGTCCTCGACGGAAAGCTGCTTATTGTCCGGGTCGGCGGCGATGATGATGCGCGGCTTCGGATCCTCGCCCAAAAGCTCGGGCCGGCTTACCGCCTCGAAGCGCAGCTTCTCGCAGGCGTCCGCCGCGTTGGATATCAGCTCGCGCAGGAAGACGTCGCGGTCCGAATAGACCGAATGCACCATCATGTGCAGCAGCCGCGAGACATCCGCCTCGAAAGTCCTGGTTTCCGTCGTCTTGGTGTCAGTCGTCATTCAAAATTCCTGGTTGGTCATTTTGTCCGCCGCGCCAGCACGTGCGGGGTTCAATCGTCAGCCATTGTTGCTTGTGGAGGCCCGCCCTGCCAGCGCTGCGGGCGCCATCGAAACCATGTCCGGCGCCAGAATATCGTGGCGGCGGGCGAAGGCAACAAGGGTTGCCCGCACCGTTTCCGCGTCGATCTCGCCGGCAATGCCGGCCTTGCAGGCGTTGAGCGCGATCGCATGCGCGCTGCTCCTGCTCACAGCCGGCCAATCTTGCAGCAGGGCATGGGCTTCCGCCACGGTCTCGATCCGCGCCGGCAAACCCATGCCGACGAGCACGGTGATAGGTTCTTCAAAGCGGTCGTGGGTCATGGTCCGAAGCTCCTGTTGGATGCATGCCCCTGATTCCGGGGCGAACGCCGGCCGTCCCGGCCAGCGCATGTCGGCGCGGGTAGGGCGGTTGCAGGACAATGCCATGCGCCTGGCTTATGCCGGGGAAGGCGTGCACAACCACCGGCCCGGCCGACGTTATGTGCGTCGCTGAACTTTGCTGGTTCAGGCGCGGCGGGGGCAGCGCGCCATGCGCCTTGGTCAGGGCTTCGATCCAGGCGGCGACCGCCAGCGGGACCGGCGCGCGCCCCTCGATCCAGCGCGCCGCATCCGTCCTGGAACAGTCAAGCTCCTGCGCAAGATCGGCGGCATCCCATCGCAAGGTTCTCAGGCATTCCCGCAAACGTCCCGCAATCATGGCAATCGTGTTCCCCGTGCAAGCGTCTCATCCCATCTCGATGCAGTTGATGGACCCCGCCCGCCAGGGGCGGGGTCGATCTCGTTCAGTTTCACGCGGATGTTTCGGTGGCCGACACCTGCTGTGCGGCGAGGAACATCAGCGTCGAGGCGACGGTCCGCCGATTCCATCCGGCGGATTCGGCCGTGTCGAGCAAGCCTGCCAGCAGCGGCTTCAGCGCGCTTCGGCATTCGGCTTCATAAGCGAGGAATTCGCTTGCCGGATGCGTCGGCGCCGGAATCGAGCCATTGCCGCTTATCATATCCATCAGGGCCTCCCATTGTACCTGGTGAAGCGCCCGCTCCCGTAGCCGGGAGCGGGCTTTTGGTCAGCGTCTTAGAAGTCCATGCCGGCGCCGGCCGGCATGGCGGGAGCGGCCTCCTTCTTCGGTTTCTCGGCCACCATCGCCTCGGTGGTGACGAGCAGACCGGCGACCGAAGCCGCGTCCTGCAGCGCGGTGCGCACGACCTTGGCGGGGTCGATCACACCCTGCTTGTAGAGGTCGCCATATTCACCGGTCTGGGCGTTCCAGCCATAGGCGAAGTCGGTCTTCTCGCGCAGCTTGCCGACGATGATCGAGCCTTCCGCCCCGCTATTCTCCGCAATTTGGCGGGCCGGCGCCTCGATGGCGCGTCGCACAATGTCGACGCCATATCTCTGGTCAGGGTTGTCGACGGTCAGCGCATCAAGCGCCTTGGCAGCCCTGAGCAGAGCCACCCCGCCGCCGGGCAGTATGCCTTCCTCGACCGCGGCCCGGGTCGCATGCATGGCGTCGTCGACGCGGTCCTTTCGCTCCTTGACCTCGACCTCGGTCGAGCCGCCGACGCGGATCACTGCCACGCCGCCGGCGAGCTTGGCGAGCCGCTCCTGCAGCTTCTCGCGGTCGTAGTCCGAGGTGGTTTCCTCGATCTGCGCCTTGATCTGCGTGACGCGACCCTGGATCTCCTCCTTCTTGCCGGCGCCGTCGACGATCGTGGTGTTCTCCTTCTCGACCACCACCTTCTTGGCGCGGCCCAGCATCTCCAGCGTGACGTTCTCCAGCTTGATGCCGAGATCCTCGCTGATGGCGGTGCCGCCGGTGAGGATGGCGATGTCCTCCAGCATGGCCTTGCGCCGGTCGCCAAAGCCCGGAGCCTTGACGGCGGCGACTTTCAGCCCGCCGCGCAGCTTGTTGACGACGAGCGTCGCAAGAGCCTCGCCCTCGACATCCTCGGCGATGATCAGCAGCGGCTTGCCGGACTGGACCACAGCCTCCAGCACCGGCAGCAGGGCCTGGAGATTGCTGAGCTTCTTCTCGTGGATCAGCACATAGGGCTCTTCGAGCTCGACGCGCATCTTGTCCTGATTGGTGATGAAGTAGGGTGAGAGGTAGCCGCGGTCGAACTGCATGCCTTCGACGACTTCCAGCTCGGTGTCGGCCGTCTTGGCCTCTTCGACGGTGATGACGCCCTCGTTGCCGACCTTCTGCATCGCCTCGGCCAGGAAGCGGCCGATCTCGGCATCGCCATTGGCCGAGATCGTGCCGACCTGGGCGATCTCGTCATTTCTGGTCACTTTGCGGGCGTTGGTCTTCAACTCCTGAACGATAGCCTCGACGGCTTTATCGATGCCGCGTTTCAGGTCCATAGGATTCATGCCCGACGCGACGGCCTTGGCGCCTTCCTTGACTATCGCCTGAGCCAGAACGGTCGCGGTGGTCGTGCCGTCGCCGGCGATGTCGCTGGTCTTCGAGGCGACCTCGCGCACCATCTGGGCGCCCATGTTCTCGAACTTGTCCTCGAGCTCGATCTCCTTGGCGACGGTGACGCCGTCCTTGGTGATGCGCGGGGCGCCGAACGACTTGTCGATCACGACGTTGCGGCCCTTGGGACCGAGCGTCACCTTTACCGCGTCGGCCAGGATGTTGACGCCGCGCAGCATGCGGTCACGGGCGTCGGAATGGAACTTGACTTCCTTGGCAGCCATTGGATCACTCCTTGCTTAGGCAGTTTTCATTGACTGATTGCGGTTCGACCCGGCTCCGGTCAGGCGGCTTTCTTCAGCGTCGCGGTCTGCTCGATTACGCCCATCACGTCGCTTTCCTTCATAATGAGCAGGTCCTCACCGTTGAGCTTGATTTCGGTTCCGGACCACTTGCCGAACAGGATGCGGTCGCCGACCTTCACGTCGAGGGGCACGAGCTTGCCGCTCTCGTCGCGACCGCCCGGGCCTACGGCGATGACTTCGCCTTCCTGCGGCTTTTCCTTGGCAGTGTCAGGGATGATGATGCCGCCGGCCGTCTTCTCTTCGGCCTCGATACGGCGGACGAGTACACGGTCATGCAATGGACGGAACGTCATATCGTTCTCCTTCAGGACAAACAGATTGCGAGAGGTTCCTCCGCTCCGGGCCGGCAGGACCCGGAGCGGGGCTCGCGCGACCCTTTCGGCGTCGCGCGCATGTCGAGCTAATTTTGCCTTCTTCTACTTTCAAGGGGGTGTCGCAAAATTTTTGGCACTCTCGACCCTGGAGTGCTAGCGCGCTGAAAACATGCGGTAAATTCGATCGTGCCGATAAAGGAGAGGCTTGAATTCGCGATTGAGCTGAACAAAATTATCGGCGCCCGGCAGCGCCAGGTCTGCCGAGAAATTGAACGCTGAAACAGCAAGGAGTTTTTGGAGACGGAGGACAGAAATGGACCGACAGACACTTTCGCCGATCATTCCTTCCCTAGCTCCCGAAATATCAGACCTTTCGCTCGACCGGCTGCTGTCCCCGGCCAGCCATTTCCAGCACCCGCGGGATGTGCTGGAGGACAGCTCGCTCGACATTTGGGAAAAGCGGGCGATCCTTTCGTCCTGGGCATCCGACGCCTGCGCCGTGGAATCGATGCCGGCGCTGCGCCAGCCGCCAGGGGCCGAACGGCCGGTCTCCTTCGACGAGATCATGGATGCGCTGCGCCGGCTGGATGCGCTCGCTCCGCCGCCGACCGGCCCTGCCGATGACGACCACCGGCAACTGGTCGACCGGCTGAGCGCGTGAGGGCCGAAGGCGATGGCGAGCACGGTCAGCACGGAATTCCGCTTGCAGATGAATGGCTATGGCTTGACCACTGCCGAGATCCACTACCATCTGCCGGACCATCCCAGCCTGCTCCAGCTCTACGTGTGGCAGGACTATGATCTCGCCCCGGATTTCCCCACGCTGAGGGGTTTTCTGGGATTTTGGGAGCGCGAGCTGGCAGGCGCCTTGCATTCTGTCCGCGTCGCCCATCATCGGCTCATCAGGCCATCGGAATGGCGGGCCGTCGACGGGATCATCGCGATCCATTGAAGATCGGCTGCGCCGCCAAGGCGCTCGTCGTGCGGCCGCTCTTCCGCATGCAGGCGAAGACTTTTTCACGACGTTGAAAGCGGCTTCCGGGCTGGGCCTTGACGTCCCGGCCCTGAATTCCCAGATCGATTTCGTCGGTGCTTGAGAGACCGGCAAGGTCAAGGGGCGCCGCTTCCTTGGCGTCCCTCGTATCTATGTTGCTCAATGGAGGATGTAGCTATGAGAACCACGTTTGACTTCAGTCCCCTGTTCCGGTCGAGCATCGGTTTCGATCGAATGCTGAACGCCCTCGAAACGGCGAGCCGGATCGACACCGTCGACAATTGGCCACCCTACGATATCGCCAAGACCGCGGAAGACGACTACCGCATCACCATGGCGGTGGCAGGCTTCGCGCAGGACGAACTGGCCATCACCCAGGAGCAGAACATGCTCATGGTCTCAGGCCAGAAAGCCGGCGAGGATAAGGGTGAGTACCTGCATCGCGGCATCGCCGGTCGCGCATTCCAGCGCCGCTTCGAGCTTGCCGACCATGTCAAAGTCGTCGGTGCCAGCTTGGTGAATGGCCTGCTGACGATCGATCTGAAGCGTGAGATTCCCGAAGAGATGAAACCGCGCCGGATCGAAATCGCAGCCGACAGGGCGCCCAAAGGCGCAACGAAGAAGATCGAAGGCGAGAAGCAGGCCGCCTGAGGAGCCGCCTGTCAGCGCATCCGCGCGACGCGCCGGGCACATCGCCCGGCGCGGCAGGAAGCTTTTGCAAACCGGTGAACAGAAAGGAGGAAACCATGAGCGTCCGTGATCTGATTCCCTGGGGCCGGAGCAGCGGCAACCAGGTTCCAAGCTTGTTCCGCGACGGCGAGCGCGATCCGTTCCTGTCGCTGCATCGTGAGGTGAACCGCCTGTTCGACGATGTTTTCCGCGGCTTCGACAGCCGGTTACCGTCCTTTGGCGGTGTTTCCGCCGTCGGCGCTGGTTGGCCGAGCGTCGAGATCTCCAACGGCGAGAAGGAGATCAAGGTGATGGCCGAGGTGCCGGGCCTCGAACAGAAAGACATCGAGGTTCTGCTCGACGACGGTGTGCTGACGCTGCGAGGCGAGAAACGCTCCGAGACGGATGACAAGGATAGACAGTTCTCCGAACGTTATTATGGCCACTTCGAACGCCGCATCCCGGTCGGCTACGAGGTCAAAGAAGACGAGGTGGAGGCGCGCTTCAGGAACGGCGTCCTGACCGTCACCCTGCCGAAGAGCGAAAAGGCCCAGTCGCAGGTCAAGCGCATCGACATCAAGAGTTGATGCATCGACGCGGGAGGTCGGTCGATGCGCCTCCCGCGTCGCAATCCTCCATGAGAACCGGATGGTCGCGCAGCGCGCCCGATCCATCAGGCGCGGCCTGGGACAGAAATTTATGCGACGGGGCTTCTCTTTTCCGTCCAGAAGTCTTCGCATCGGTCATGTGAATGATGACAAGCAGCTCGCTGTCTTTGCCTTTTTCGACCCAGGCTCTGAGCATCCATCCAGAGACAAGATAACCTATGTTAGGAACGGACGGGAGATCACCTGACAGCGGATCCGCATAAGATTGGGACCGGCGATGACCTTAATTTCGGTTTCCTTTGCATAGGCTTCCCGGACGGCAGGTAAAGAGATAAATTAGCAACTCGTTAAGTACGCCCGGGGGCGAGCGTAAAAAGGGTGTGTCGTCGAGCGTAAGGGATGTGCCGTGATGAATTTCAAGTCTCTGATCAAGCGGGCCGAGGACGTCGACAAGGAGTTTCAAGAACTCCAATCGGATCTGGCGGAAGCATTCGAGGACGTTCTTAAAGATGACGAACGGCCGCCGTCGGAGGACGATACCGTTGCCGGCCAGGAGCTGGTGGCAAGCGATGAGAATCCGCCGCCCGAAGCTCAGCCCGAGGCAGCTCCATCGCGGCTGACGCCACATACCCAGACGCGGCTCGCCGCCTTGGAGGCGGTTGCCGGGCTTTTCCGCGACGGGCAGGGGCATCTGCAGGAGATCGAGGCGAAACTGGCGGAGATCGCCACCGCGCATCATATGACGCGCGAAATCCTCAATGTCTTCCATCGCGACGTGTTGCGTTCCAACGAGCTGGAGCTGGCAAACCTCGCGCTCACCACCGAGCACAAGGCGCTTTCGGAACAATTGCTCGACGCCGCACGCAAGCAGCGTGAGCGCGACGGCGCGGCCGAGGCCTGGCAGCAACGCGAGGCGAGCCTCGTTCAAGACCGGGAGCAGTTGCGCTCCGCGCTGGCGGCCGTGCGCCTGAAGCTGGTGGAGATGAGCAATGAGAACGCCAGGCGCGAGAAGGAGTTCGGCGAGATCGTCAAGGTCCTGACCGCCAAGACCGTTGAAGTCGACAGGCGCGGCGCCGAGAACAAGCTGCTGCGTGAAAAGCAGGTCGGCCTCGCGGTCGATCTGGAGCAGGCGCAAAAGCGCGAGGCGGAAGCCCGGCACAAATTCGACGAGTTCGCGGCAACCCACGCCAGCGAAACCGCCCATATCGCCGAGCTGATGGCTCAACTCGGCAACCACGAAAAGGAAGAGACACGGCTGCAGAAGGCGCTAGAGGCAACGCAGGCCAAGCTTGCCGAAACAGCCGAGGCGGCGCGGATAGCCGAAAGCGACAGCGCCGCCGAATTGGCGCGCAGCCAGGCGGAAATGCGCGGTTTGCGTGCCGAGATCCAGGAACTGCAGTCGCGTCTGGATCAGGTCTCGACCGACAATGGCGAAGCCACGGCCGAAATCACCAGGCTCAAGGCGCAGTTGAGCGACGCTGCCACCGAACGCCAGATTGCGGAGGAAAGGCTCGCCGTACTCAAGGACGAGAGCGACGCCGACAAGAAGAACCTGTCGGTAGTCACCACCAATCTCTCACAGCTTTCGCTGCAACAGGCTTCCGAGCAAATCCAGCTCGATATCCAGAAGCAGGAATGCGAGGACCTGCGCGCCGAGGTCGAAGCGCTCAATGCCCGCATCCGGGAATTGCTGCCCTACGAGCGCCTGCATCGGGTGACCGACGCAAGGTCGCGCAAGGATGGCGCGCCTCAAGCCAACGGGATCATCGCGGAAACGGTGCGTCCCGCCCCGCGGCGTGTCCCCCGGCGCAACATGCGGGCGAACGGGAGCTGAGAAATTTCTGCGCAGTTTCGGAGATCGCTCTGGCCGGCTATTTCCCCGCCATGCCGTCGGCGAGGTCCTGCGCCTCCTTGAGCAGCGCCGGGAAGGAAGGATCGCCGGGCAGGCGCTGGGCCATGCAGGCGCGGTAGTCGGCGTCGCCCTTCTCCCAGGCGGCGTTTGCAGGATCGGAAGCCTGCGGGTCGTCCTGGTCCGAACCCTGATCGGCCTGCTGGGCTTTCTGCGCTGCCGCGTCGGCGGCTGCCCAGATCGAATCGCAGGCCGCGATCTTCGGCACCGCAGGCGAGGCTGGCGCCTCGGCGATCAGCACGCGGTCGCCTTTCACAACCGCCACCACCACATGCTGGTCATAGATCGGCCCGACATCCTGCGTCCAGCCGCCGAGCCGGGCGACCGCCATGTCGGCGCCGTCGGGCTTCTTCAGCGCAAAGTCGAGGGTGCCGGAGAAGGCGGCATCACTGCCGATGGCCTGAGTGTAGAAACCATCGAGCTTCAGCGCCGCGCCGATGTCGGTGGGGAGCTTGAAATCCGCTTCCGTCTCGGCCGATTTGGACTGGAGCCAGCGCTCGGTCAGCCCACGCGTCGAGACGACGATGCTGGGGCCGTCGTCGCTCTGGGCATACCGCAATCCGTCGAGCATGCCATAGCCGATGTCGGAAGCGTTGAGGCTCTCGATGTTGTTGGTGCCGGTCGCCGGAAAACCCTTGACCGAAAGCGGGCCGAGCATGGCGGCGAGACGCTGCTGGAGATCGGCCAGCGCCTTCTCGTTCTGCGCGTCGATGGTTTCGATGGCCGTATTGGAGCTTTCCTGCGCGGTGATATCGGCGATCGCCTTGTCGCGCGCAGCGACATAATCGTCTTCCGGCGAGGCGGCGAGTGCCGTGCTGCCCGCCAGTGCAAAGAGAAGCGTAAAGACCAACCGCATGCTGCGACCCCAAGGTTAGCGATCAAATGCCCTTGGCAGCCATCGCCCGACTTGGCGGCTTTTGCGTGGCGGAAATCGAGGGAGGCAAATCTTTATTCCGCTTTCCGCTTCTCCACCTCGGCCTTGCGCAGCAGGAAGCGCTGGATCTTGCCGCTCGGCGTCTTCGGCAGTTCGCTGACGAACTCGACCTCGCGCGGATAGGAATGCGCCGATAGCCGCTTCTTCACATGCTGGGCGAGTTCCTCGGCAAGTGCTTCGCTGCCCCTGAAGGAGGGCGCCAGCACCACGAAGGCCTTGACGATCTCGGTGCGCTGCGGATCGGGCACGCCGACCACCGCCGCCTCGTTGACGGCCGGATGCTCGATCAGCGCGCTTTCGACATCGAACGGCCCGATGCGGTAGCCGGACGAGGTGATGACGTCGTCGGCGCGGCCGATGAAGGAGACGGAGCCGTCCGGCTCATATTCCACCGTGTCGCCGGTGCGGTAATAGCCGCCCGCGATAGCCGGCGTTTCCGCCTCGTGGTAGCCGCCGAACCAGCGCAGCGGTGAGTTCGCGATGTCGACCGCGAGCACGCCGGGCTGGTTGGGGCCGAGCTCGTTGCCTTCGTCGTCGAGCACCACCATGCGATAACCCGGCATCGCGAAGCCGGCGGAGCCCGCGCGGATAGGATGCCTAAGTCCGTGGTGGTTGTTGACCATCATGCCGTTCTCGGTCTGGCCGTAATGGTCGTGGATGGGCGCGGCGAGGTTGGCGTCGAACCAGCGGATCACTTCCGGATTGAGCGGCTCGCCGGCGCTGCTCACCACGCGCAGCTTTCCTTTGACGCGCGCGGCTGCCTCCGGTCCTTCCGCCATCAGCAGGCGATAGGCCGTCGGCGAGCCGGCAAGGCTGGTGACGCCCAGACGCTCGATGATGTCGTATGTCGATTTGGCGTTGAAGGCGCCTTCGTAGAAGGTGGTGGCGATGCCGAGCTGCAAGGGCCCGGTGATGGCGTAGTAGAGCCCGTAGGCCCAGCCGGGATCGGCGATGTTCCAGAACACGTCGTCGGGCGTGAGCCCGATCGCGTCGCGCATATAGGCGCCGAAGGCAAGCAGCGCGCTGAGCGGCACCGGCACGCCCTTCGGATGCCCGGTCGTGCCCGAGGTCGACATCATCATGAACAGGTCCGACCCCTTGCGCATCACTGGTTCGCAGTCAGGGGAGGCGGCGGCAAGGGCGGCGCGGAAATCGACATCGCCGGCGCGCAGGACGTCACCGGAGTCTAGGATGGTGGCGATGCGCGGATGGTTGTCCACCTCGTCGAGCTTGCCGCGATTGGCGGGGTTGGTCACCACCAGCTTCGCCTTGCTGTAGCTGAGACGATGCTCGATCGCCTTCGGCCCGAAGGCGGTGAACAGAGGCTGGTAGACCGCGCCGACACGCCACGTGCCGAGGATCAGCGCCACCAATTCCGGAATGCGCGGCAGCATGCCGGCAACGACATCGCCGGGACCGACGCCAAGCGCCTTCAGCATCGTGCCGACGCGGCCGGACATGTCTGCCAGATCGTCGAAGGAGTATTCGCGCAGTTCGCCGGCCGCCGAGATCGCACGCAGCGCCAGCCGGTTTTGGCCTGCATAGCGGCCGCAAGATTCGACATAGGCGTTGATGCCGGTCGCCGGATCGCCATTCAGCCGCGCGATCTCGTCCTCGATGCGGAAGCGCCGAACGGCGTCCTCATAGCGCGGCAGCGCCTGCGTCTTGATCATGGCTATCCTCCCTCGACGGCAGATCATCTCCCCATGATCGCCGTTGGGTGAGATTGCCCGAAAGGAGGGCGCGGGTCGATTGCGGCGAAAGTCGAGCCCCTGGCTCACCAGTGTTTCCCTCCCTGCCAATCGTCCGAAGCTGCGGAGGATGGCCGTGCAAGGATTGGCCGCGTGCGCGCCAGCCTGTACTATGGCCTGGTGAGTGCAGGGAGGGGAGGGCGCGCATGCGGCTTAATCGGAATCTCTGTCAATTGAGAATTTGGGCTGTGGCCGCCGGGCTCGCCCTTTGGTCCCATGTGGCGGCGGCCGACCCCATCACACCCGAGCGGGTCACCGCTGCGTTATCGAAGCTCGAAACGCTGGCGCAAGACCTCGTCGCCAATGGCGGTGTTCCCGGCCTCGCCATCGCCGTCGTGCACAATGACGAGGTGGTCTTCCTCAAGGGCTTCGGTCATCGAGAAGTCGGGAAGCCGGAGGCAGTCGATGCCGACACGGTGTTCCAGATTGCTTCGCTCTCCAAGCCGGTCTCGGCCACGGTCGTGGCCGCGCTGGTCAGCGACGGAGCAGTATCCTGGGATTCCAAGGTCGCGGACCTCGATCCGGCCTTCCGGCTTGCCGATCCCTATCCAACGAGTGAACTCACCATCCGCGACCTGTTCTCGCATCGCAGCGGACTTCCGGGCACCGCCGGAGACGATCTCGAGGACATAGGCTACGATCGCGCCACGATCCTCCACCGCCTGCGCTTCGTGCCGCCATCGTCGAGCTTTCGCGCCGGCTACTCCTACTCCAATTTCGGACTGACCGAGGGTGCCGTCGCGGCCGCCAGGCCGACAGGCAAGCCCTGGGAAGAAGTCGCCGAGGAGAAGCTCTACCGTCCGCTAGGAATGGCTTCGACCAGCTCCCGCCATGCGGATTTCCTGGAGCAGGCTGATCGCGCCGCACTCCATGTCAGGGTCGACGGTGCCTGGGCAGCGAAGATTAAGCGCGATCCGGACGCTCAGGCGCCCGCCGGCGGCGTCAACTCCACGGCGCGCGATCTCGCGCAATGGGTCCGCCTGCTGCTCGGCGACGGCGTCTATGCCGGCAAGAAGCTGATTGCCGCCGATGCGCTGGCCCAGACCCACGTGCCCCTTATGACGCGCGGCAAGAACCCGGTCACCGGCGGCGAATCCTTTTATGGCCTCGGCTGGAACATCGAATTCGGCCGGCACGGACTGAGCTGGGGCCATGCCGGTGCCTTCAGCGTCGGCGCCCGCACACTGGTGACGATCTTTCCGGAGGAGAAGCTCGGCATCGTCATTCTCGCCAACGCTTTTCCGACAGGTGTGCCCGAGGGACTGTCCGACAGCTTCGCCGATCTCGTCTTTGACGGCAAAGTCGAGAAGGATTGGATCGAGGCGTGGAACGGCATCTATGTCGGGCTGTTCGGCCCCACGGTCGAGGCGGCCAAGGCCGCCTATGCCCGGCCGCCGTCTCCGCCGACGCCGCCGCGGCCGGCTGGCGCCTATGCCGGCCGCTACGCCAACGACTTCATCGGCGACGCGGTCGTATCGGGGGCGGGCGACGGCCTGCTGCTCAAGGTGGGGCCCGCCGGGGCGCGGTCTTATTCGCTGACACATTTCGACGGTGATCTGTTCCTGACCTATCCCGACGCCGAGACCCCGGACAGGCCGGCAGGAGTAAGCTTTGTCGTCGGCCCGGACGGCAAAGCATCGGCGATCACCATCGGGTTCCTCGACGACGATCATCTTGGGACGCTGCGGCGGATCCACGATTGAGGACGGCCAAGCGGTCAGGACGCCCGACCATATCGGAGCAGTGTGAAACAGTCGCCGCTGCCAGACTTTGTCTGCATCAGCACCGGTTTCGCGCGCTCGATCCATAGCTGCTGCGACTTGGCGTCGGCCTCGATCGCCTCGACCGGTGCCGCACCGACGAGGCTCTTGCCCTTGCTGAACAGCCAGCACGCGCGGGCGAGGAATCGCCTGCTGCGTTGGCGCAGCAGATCGGCGTCATAGAATATGTCGAGCACCTCGCGCTTGATCTTCTGTTCCTTGTCGGGCTTGGCGACCGCCGCCTCGACCGGCTCGTCGCCGATCGCGTCATTCAGGTCCTTGTAGTCGAGGCCGAGCTGCGTCATGGCGTATTTGATCTCGTTCTCGTCGCGCACAATGTTGAACCACAGCGTCGGATCGAGCTCGTTGATGACGAAGGTGTTTTCGAGGTCGCGCGACATGTTCAGGATATCGAAGTCGCGAATGTCGACATCGCGCTCGACCAGCAGGATCTTTTCGACCTGCTTGCCGAGTTCGGCTCCCTTGGCGCTGATGGCGGCGTTGTTTCCGCCGAGTTCGGGGCCGATATAGGCGCCGCCCTGGTCCAGCACCTCGTCGAACTCGCCGAGCGTTTCGATGACGGGGGCTCCGCGGGCAACACGCGCGGCGAGCTTGGCGAGCACCTGCTGCAGCTCGGTCTCGCGTTTGCGCTGGTCCTGGTAGTTCTGCTGGAAGAAGAAGATGAACAGCGAGACGCCGATGCCGATCAGGATCACGCCCAGCTGCGAGAAAATGTTGCGGTAATATTCCAGCAGTTTTTCGCGGTGGCGCACGTCGTCACGCACGCTGTGCGCCACGCGCAGATTGACGATCAGCGAAATGATCAGCAGCCCGGCCCCGACAAGGATGAGCCCGCCGATGAGGAGGTAGCCATGGCCTGCGCTGAAATCCATTTCTGTCGCCCCGACGCCCCGGACAGCCCAGGCTAATGGTATTTCGCTCAAATACCTATGGGGCATGCTGGACGCCGCGACGTCGCTTGCCATTGACCCCGCCGCCCATTGGGCCGATATCCCGCCCGAATTGCCACCCGAGATCCCGATGACCTTAGACTTCAGAGAACCGGCCGCCGCGCGCGATCCTCATCCCGCCCAAAAAGATGATGCCGCCTGGCAAGCCGACATCCGCGCTGGCGTGCGCCATGTCCGCGGCCTTGCCTCTTTGCCGCTCTCGCACGCCGAGCGCGCCGCCGCGCAGGAAGCCGCCACCGTGCACAAGGTGCGCGTGCCAAAACCCTATCTCGACCTGATCGACTGGAGCGACCCGAACGATCCGATCCGTGCCCAGGTGATCCCGTCGCCGGATGAGCTGGTCGCCGCCGCAGGCGAGCTCGATGACCCGATCGGCGACCATGCCTTCAGCCCGGTGCCGCGTCTGACGCACCGCCATGCCGACCGCGTGCTTCTGTTCCCGACCTATCAATGCGCGGTCTACTGCCGCTTCTGCTTCAGGAAGGAGTCGCTAACCTCCATCGGCCGCGGCTACACGCGCGAGGCGCTTGAACCGGCGCTGGCCTATATCGCAGGCCACCCGGAAATCCGCGAGGTGATCCTGACCGGCGGCGATCCGCTGTCGCTGCCCGACAAGGCGCTGGCAGAAATCCTCGCCCGCTTGGAGGCGATCCCGCATCTACGGCTTCTGCGCATCCACACCCGCGTGCCGGTGGCGCTGCCGTCACGCGTCACGCCCGGCATGGTCGAGGCGCTGCAAGGCCGGCTGATGGTGAGCGTGGTCACTCACTTCAACCATCCGCGCGAGCTCACGCCGGCGGCCGAAGCGGCTTGCCGCGCCATGCGGCAGGCGGGCTTCGTGCTGCTCAACCAGAGCGTTCTCCTGAAAGGCGTCAACGACAAGGTCGAGGTGCTGGAGGAACTCTGCCGCGAGCTGATGTACAGGCTCGGCGTAAAGCCCTACTACCTGCATCACGGCGACCTCGCGCGCGGCATGGCGCACCGCCGCACCACGATAGCCGAAGGCCAGGCGCTCGTCGCCGAACTGCGACGGCGGCTTTCCGGCATCTGCAACCCGACCTACGTCATCGACCTGCCGGAGGGCGGCGGCAAGGTGCCGCTGGCCGCGAGCCATATCGAGGGGCGGGAAGGACGGACGTGGAGGATTCGCGGCCAGGACGGCAAGGAGAGGGCCTATACCGAGGTGGTGGCGGACATCTGAAGCGGGGGGCTCCGCCGCTCAAACGCGGCCCGGCAGTCCTGTTGGGGCAATTTGCCGGCTGCCGGGCCTGACCAACGGGCGGGTGGTCCCCGCCGGCTGAGACCAGCGTGGGTCGAAGTTGTCAAAACAGCACCATATGAACGAGGGCTCGCGTGCTTTTAGTCCTGCGTTTGCACGATGCAGCGGGCCGGAAAAGGCGCGACACTGCGCTCGATCCTTTTGGATCATCAAAGTCTGTACCGAGAAAGTCCCAAGCTAGGTCCCTTCTAGCGATCCTTGAGCCTCGCCTGCCTCTCCCCGGAGGTTTGCGAGGCTCTCCCGTTACTGCCGGCGAGTCTCAACATTGCCCTCTTCGCGTGGGAACTGGAGCCTGCACCCCGCATTCTATGAGCGGGGGCTGAAGGAGCGTTGCGTGAAGGCTTTGTTGGGAATTGCCGGCGGCTTCGTGCTGACCCTTGCCGTGTTCGCCAGCGGGCTCGCCTTCGCCACCTGGCTGCTGGCCGCCAAGCCGGTGCGCCAGGCAACCCCCGCGATCGGCGTGTCCGAACTCTGGACGAAGGACGCCCAACCGGTCGATCCGCAAAAGCAGAACCTTGAACGCATTCCCGCCCAGCAGGCGGCGGTCGCCCAGTCCGGTGAACCGGCCAAGGCCGATAACGGCACGCAGGCCGCGGCGGTGGTCGCGCCGGCATCGCCCGCGGCGCCACCGCAGCCGCAGCCTGCTGCGACCCAGGCGGCCCAACCTGCCGCAGACCCCAACGCGGCCCGGCAGCCGGCCGATGCCGATCAGCAGGCGCAGCAACAGCAACAACTGCCCGTTGCGCATCTCCAATGGTGCGCCGCCCGTTATCGCAGCTACCGCCCGGCGGAAAACAGCTACCGTTCCTACAGCGGCGAGTTGCGCCCCTGCATCTCGCCCTATTACGATCCCGGCGCCGACCGCACCGCTTCGACCGGCCAGAATGATCAGGCCACCGGTCAGACAGCAGCGAATGATGGCCGGGGCGCCCCGAGTGATGATCGGACGAGCGACGACCAGGCCGAGATGGAAGGCTACGCTGCGTCCGGCGACGGCTACGCCACCACCTATGGCGGCCCGCCGGAAGAGATTTCGCCCGAGGCCGAAGCCGCTCGCCAACAGGGCCGTGCGGTCTCCGCCGACCATGTCGACTACTGCTTCAGCCGCTATCGCTCCTACGACCCGCGTGACAACACTTACCAGCCCTTCGACGGCGGCCCGCGCCGACAGTGCGAGTAGGGGTTTCCTCACCGCAGGTTCGCTCCAACTCCTTCAGAGGCGCTCCCGCTCCGCCTCGGCTTTGCGGAGCCACCTCACCGCCATGTTATGGGGCCGAGCAAAAGCGCCTCAGAGCTTCACCGCTTTTCCCGGATTCATCACATTACCCGGATCGATCAATTCCTTGATCGCCCTCGCCAAATCCCGCTTCACCGGATCCGCATGCCGCTCATAGGCCTCGCGTTTTTCCAACCCCACCCCATGCTCTGCCGAGAACGAGCCGCCGGTCTCGCATAAGCCGTCATAGAGCACGTCCTCGATCGCCGCGTGCCGCTCATGCGAAAGCGGGCCTTCGCAGTTGATGGAGATGTGCAGGTTACCGTCGGCAAGATGGCCATAGACGTAAGGCGCGTATGAGGCGTCGATCTTCTTCAACGCGGCCTCGATGCGCGCAACATAGGCGTCCAGCGCACCGCCGGGCACCGAGACGTCAAAAGAGGGCGCCATCGGGTGTGCGCGTTCGATCTCAACCGTCTCTTCGCGCAGCCGCCACATCGCCGCGGCTTGCGCCTCGGAGCTCGCAACCAGCCCGTCGAGGATGCCGGCCTCTTCCCAGACCGCCGCCAGCCCATCCTCCAGCACGCCCCTTGCCGCCTCGATCGAGTCGGCCCCGAGCCCCAGCACCAGAAGACAGGGTGCGTCGAGCGGCAGGCTGCCGGGCGCATAGCCCAGCGCCCGTTGCATGAGCGAAGCGAAATTGCGCCACAGGATCTCGGCGGCGGTGAGCCGGGCGCTGGTCGAGGCCAGGAAATGCCGCACCACGCGTTGGGCGCTGGCCGCATCCGGCACGCCGACAAGGGCTGTGGCACCCGCACCGGCCACCGGATCGAGCCGCACCGCCACGCGGGTGATGATGCCCAGCGTGCCCTCCGCGCCGATGAAGAGATGCTTCAGGTCGTAGCCGGCGCTGGTCTTGAGCACCCGGGTGAGATCGGAAAACACCCGCCCGTCCGCCAGCACGGCCTCGAGCCCGAGCACGCGGTGGCGCATTGTCCCGTTGCGAAAGGCCATGATGCCGCCGGCATTGGTGGAAACCATGCCGCCTATGGTGGCGCTGCCGCGCGCGGCAAGATCGATGCCCGGGTCGAGCCCATGCACGGCACAAGCCTCCTGCAGCGCGCCAAGCGTCACCCCCGCCTGCACGATCGCCACCCGCGCAAACGGATCGATCTCCTCGATTTGGGTAAGCCCGCCGAGATCACAGATCACCTGACCGGAAGACGTCGCCGCTCCGCCCGTCAGCCCCGTGCGCCCGCCCTGCGCGACAAGGCTGATGCCATGCTCCGCGCAGAACCGAGCCAGCGCCGCGACCCCCTGCACATCGCGCGGCCGCACCAGCGCCGAGGCGCCGAAATTGCGAGCATCGAAGCCCGGATCGCGGGTGGCGAGCTCGGCAGCGTCCCAGATGGTGGCTGCGGGGAGGGCAGAACGGAGGGAGGGGAGGAGGGTCATGAAGGGATCCGGCGGAAGAAGAAGCTTATCCTATAGAGGAACCGCAGCTCGGGAGTCACGCCGGCACGCCAAGGGCCCCTCGGGTCCAGCCTAGCGGCTCGGTTCAGGAACATTCTGCGTTTAGCGGAGTTTGGCGGGATGGCCCGCTCGTTCGAGGCCAGGACGGCTTATAGGCGGGCTTCGGGAGGAAGCTATGATCCGTGTCACGCCTTCACTTCATGTTTCTCGCCGCGGTGCATTGCAAATTGGTCTCGGAGCGACGCTCGCTTCAGTGACCGGCGTTGCCCCGGTTTCGCCTGCTTTCGCACAGGATGACATCAAGGACGAAGACATTTTCCGCTTCGCCCTCAACCTGGAATATATGGAAGCTGAATATTACCTCCGCGGCACCACAGGAAAAGGCATCGAGGATTCAGATGTCGGTTCCAAGCCCGGCGATGTGGTCGGCGGCAAAAAGGTTTCCTTCGAAACGCCCGCGCTCGGTGAATTCATGCGGGAGGTCGCGGAAAATGAACTTGCCCATGTCAGGTTCTATCGCAAGACACTTGGGTCGAATGCGGTGGACCGGCCAGCGATCGATTTCGATGCCGGCTTCGCCGCGGTCGCCAAGGCGGCTGGCCTCGGTGCCGACTTCGACCCATTCGGCAACCAGATGAACTTCGTGCTTGGCGGCATGCTGTTCGAAGATGTCGGTGTTACCGCTTACGCCGGTGCGGCAACTGTCCTGAAGAATAAGGAATTCTTGGCCGCCGCCGCTGGAATTCTCGCGGTCGAAGCCTATCACATGGGGATGGCGCGGTCGACGCTCTATCGCATGGGTGAGAAGGCCTGGAAGGCAGCGAATGCGGTTTCCGACGCGCGCGACAAGATCGACGGGCCCGATGACAAAGACCAGGGCATTCGTGTCGACGGCAAGGCCAACTTCGTTCCCTCAACGCCGGATGCGATTGCCTTCACAAGGACGCCGCAGGAGGTGCTGCGCATTGTTTATCTGACCGATCAATCGGGTGTGAGCAAGGGTGGCTTTTATCCGAACGGGATGAACGGCACGGTCAAGAGCACCTAGCCGCGAGGATGGAACCGGCCACGATGACCCACAACCCGCGCTGTGCTGCATTGGTCGCCGGCCATTCCATGTCGTATCGACGGAGCGCGCGATGAACGTCAGCAGCGAAGCGACCAGATCCCTTTGGACGCTCGACGCCAGCTTGCCCAGCGCTCCCCGTCTCGAGCAGGACGAGCATTGCGACGTGGCCGTCGTTGGAGCCGGCATGGCCGGGGTTTCGATTGCCTATGAACTGGCACTGGCAGGACGCAAGGTGGTGCTCGTGGATCGTGGCCCGTTGCTCGGGGGCATGACATCGCGCACGACCGCCCATCTGGCGCCGATCTGCGACGATGGCTTGAGCGCGCTGATCGACATGCGCGGCGAAGCCTTGGCGCGCGGATTTCAGGAGAGCCAGCAAGCCGCCGTCAACCGCATCGAACGGCACGTCGCCAGGCTGGAGATCGACTGCGATTTCCGGCGGCTGGACGGCTTTCTTTTCCCGGCCGCATGGATGGACGAGAAAGAGGCCGCCAGAGAATGCAACAAGGAGTATGCGGCTGCGGCAAAGATCGGCGCCGAGGCTGAGCATGGCAAGGGCGTGCCGCTCAAGGGCCATGAATCGGCGCCCATCCTGCGCTATCCCGATCAGGCTACCTTTCACCCGCTGAAATATTTGCGCGCGCTGCTGGCCGATTTCGAGAAGCAAGGCGGCAAGGCATTCGCCGACAGCGCCGTCGTCGAGATCGAGGAAGGGGAGCAGATTCGCTTGAAATGCGACAGCGGGTCCACCATTACGGCTTCGAACGCGGTGTTTGCCACCAACTCCCCGATCAACACATGGGTCAAGATCCATAGCAAGATGGCGCCTTACCGCACCTATGCGATGGCTTTCGACATCCCCAAGGGAACCCTCCCGGATGCGCTCTACTGGGACATGGACGATCCCTATTATTATGTCCGCCTGAACCCCGGCCACGGCAAGACGGACCATCTCATCGCCGGCGGCCGCGATCACAAATCGGGCGAAGCGGATGACGGCGAGGCACGCTTTGCTGCGCTCGAAGCCTGGATCAGGGCATTGGTGCCCGACCTTGGCGGAGAAAGAGCGCGGTGGTCCGGTCAGGTTCTTGAAACGATCGATTATTGCGGCTTCATTGGCCGAAGCCCCGGCAACGGCAACGTCTTTATCGCCACCGGCGATTCCGGCCAGGGCATGACGCATGGCGCATTCGCCGGATTGCTGATCCGCGATCTGATCGTGGACGGATCGAACCCCTGGGAAGCTGTCTATGCACCCGACCGGACCCCGCCCGCCGCGCTTGCGCACTATGTTAATGAGAACCTTACAACGGTGAAGAACCTTGCCGGCTACTTGCTGCCCGGTGAGGTCAAGTCGGCCGGCGATCTCAAGCCGGGCGAAGGCGGCATCCTTCAGGACGGCTTGAGCAAGTTCGCCGTGTGCCGCGACCGCGACGGCAAGCTCCACCGCCATTCGGCCAGTTGCACCCATCTCGGCTGTATCGTGCACTGGAATTCGACCGAGCAATGCTGGGATTGCCCCTGCCACGGCTCCCAGTTCGCCCCGGACGGAGCTGTCCTCAATGGCCCAGCGATGCGGCCCTTGGCCTAGCTCGGTCGGAGAGCGGCCAACTGCTACCCATGCCCATCTCCTTGTCTCTCAAGGGTGGAGGGTCCTTTGGATGGTGCCTGGCTTGGCACCGCCGGTATTTCATATGGCCGAATCGCGCGCCGCTCTATCTGCTTGCGTTGGCAGGGGGAGCGATCGCACCCGGGACAATGTCGGTGTTTTGGGCCACCTTGATCCGCCAGCCGGACTGTTCCTTCTTCACCACCAGAAGCAGAATGCCTTCCCGTGTTCCGGCGGGTGAGCCGTCCGGGGCGGACGCGCCGGTCAGGGTCCATCTATAATGCACCGATGCAAGGCCGGGAGACAGCTCGACGACTGACGAGACGACACCCTCCAACCGGCTGTCGCGAAACATCGTTGCGTGAGTGGCGCGGTGCGCCGCTTCGATCTCGGCGCGGTTTTTCCACCACATGCCCACGACATTGACGAAATTGGCATCCTCGGAAAACAGCGCCGCGAAGTCGTCCATGTCATGTCTGTTCCAGGCATCGGCGAAGGCCGTTGCGGCGTCCTCGGGTCTGCTGACCTCCAACCTCATGACATGATCTCCCTTGCTTTCCGCTGGCCGGGGGCGAGACGATAGCGGCCTGGGCAGGCCCTGTCACCACACAGCCACAGAACTTAGCCGCGCCACTTCCTTAACGGCGCCGATTCCCAAAATTAACCTTTTGTTAACCATTCGACCGGCACCCTTTAACCATTGAGTAAGGATTCGCCTGGACGTGACCTTCGCCGCTCCCCTGCACAACAAATCGATTCGCTTTCGCGCCCGTTCCTTCGTCGCTTTCACGCTGACGCCGGAGGCGCCGATTGCCGACTGGCTGGAGGGGCTGGATCGCTGGATCGCCAACTCGCCGGGCTATTTCAACGGGCGCCCGGTGGTGCTGGACCTGAACGTCCTGCAGCCGGGGCCGGAGGAGATCGCAGCACTTGTCGGCGTGCTCGGCTCGCGCGGCATTCGCGTCTATGCCATCGAACTGGAAGGCGCCGAGCTCGGGCCTGAACTGCCGCCGCTCTTGGCCGGCGCCAAGGAGGCGACGGCCGAGGGGCTGCTGGGCCGGGCCGCGCGCAAGGCGCGGGCGGAGGAACTGGAAGCCGCGGCCGAGGAGCGGGTCCATGCCGCCCAGATGACGCAGTCAACCGCGGAGGCCCCGCAGGCAGAAGTTTCCCCCATAGAGATGTCCGGCGACGAACCGGTGGACCCCGAATTGGCAAGGCTCGAAGCGGTCCGGATCGAGCTGGCGCAGAGCGATACGGCCCAATCGGGGTCGACGAATGCGGGGCAGGGCGCGGCGGACATGTCGGCCGCCGCCGGCACGCTGATGATCAAGGCGCCGATCCGCTCGGGGCAGTCGGTGTTCCATCCACATGGCGACGTTATCGTGCTGGGCTCGGTCGCGTCCGGTTCGGAAATCGTCGCCGGCGGCTCGATCCATGTCTATGGCACGCTGCGCGGCCGCGCGATCGCCGGCTCGGAAGGCAATGTTTCGGCGCGCATCTTCTGCCGCAAGAACGAGGCCGAACTGCTCGCCGTCGACGGCTGGTACACCACGGCCGAGGAGATGGAAGGCACCTCGCGCGGCAAGGCCGTGCAGGCCTTCCTAGACAATGATGCGCTGTGCGTGGTGCCGCTCGGCTGATGCGCAAGCTTCGGACCGGTTTCGCGTGCAACTGTAGTAGGAGTCGGCCGTGTCCCAAGCGGCAGGACCGAGCATAAGAATCGCCAACGGAGGCTGGATGAATATGGGCAAGGTAGTGGTGGTCACCTCGGGCAAGGGGGGTGTCGGCAAGACGACCTCGACGGCCGCGCTCGGCGCCGCCGTGGCCAAGACCGGCAAGAAGGTGGCGCTCGTCGATTTCGACGTCGGTCTGCGCAACCTCGACCTCATCATGGGGGCCGAGCGCCGCGTCGTCTTCGATCTGGTCAACGTCATCCAGGGCACGGCGAAGCTGTCGCAGGCGCTGATCCGCGACAAGCGGCTGGAGACGCTTTATCTGCTGCCGGCCTCGCAAACACGCGACAAGGACGCGCTGACCGAAGAGGGCGTCGCCGAAGTCATCGCAAGGCTGCGTTCGGTCTTCGACTATGTCTTCTGCGACAGCCCGGCCGGCATCGAGCGTGGCGCCCAGCTTGCCATGCGCTTCGCCGACGAAGCGGTCATCGTCACCAACCCGGAAGTGTCGTCGGTGCGCGATTCCGACCGCATCATCGGCCTGCTCGACGCCCGCACCATGAAGGCCGAGCAGGGCGAGCTGATCCAGAAGCACGTGCTGGTGACCCGCTACGACGCCGCCCGCGCCGCGCGCGGCGAGATGCTGTCGATCGATGACGTGCTGGAGATCCTCTCCACGCCGCTCTTGGGCATCATCCCGGAAAGCCAGGACGTGCTGCGCGCCTCGAACCTAGGCTCCCCGGTGACGCTGTCGGAGCCGATCAATTCCGCCGCGAAAGCCTATCTCGAAGCGGCAAGGCGCCTGGAAGGCGAGGACCTGCCGGTGGTCGTCCCCTTCGAACGCAAGGGCTTCCTCGACCGGCTTCTCGGAAGGAGGGCCGCATGAGCATCCTCGACCTCTTCAAGCGGCGCACCAGCGCGCCGGTGGCGCGCGAGCGGCTGCAGCTGCTGCTCGCCTATGAGCGCCAAAGCCGCGGCCAGCCGGACCTCGTCTCCATCCTGCGCGAGGAGATCATGGCGGTCATCGCCAAGCATGTGCAGATCGACCAGGACTACCTCCAGGTCTCGATGGATCGCGGCGCGACCATGTCGACGCTGGAGATCGACATCCAGATCCCCAACAAGAGCGCCGTGCCGCTGGCGATGGCGGGGTAGGACGTGGATTCCTCTCCCCCGCCAAGGACGGGGGAGAGGTGCCCCGCGCAGCGGGGCGGAGAGGGGGCCTGCGCTAACGCTTCGTCATCCTCGGGCTTGACCCGAGGATCCATGCCGTGACCTTGGGCATAGAGTGCCGCGGCGCAGAATTCTATAAGCATACCAACGCCTTAGCGTCACGGCATGGATCCTAGGGTCTGCGCGCGTCGCTTCGCTCCTTGCTCCGCCCTAGGATGACGAAGACGCCAAACGCCGCCCCACGCCCCTCACTCCGGCCGGTACAGCTCATCCATGCTGCGCGCAGCGAGCTCCGCGAAGGGCGCCTGCTTCTTCACCCGCCCATGGTCCAGGATCACCAGGTCGTCGCAGAACGAGATCGTCGAGTGGTGGTGGCTGATGACGATCGTGGTGCGGCGGCCGGCGCGTGATCTCAGCGTTTCCACGATCGCCGCTTCCGAAAGCCCGTCCACCGCGTTGGTGGCCTCGTCGAGGATCAGTATGTCGGGATCGCGCACCAGCGCACGGGCGAGCGCTATGCGCTGCCTTTGTCCGGCCGACAGGTTGACGCCGCGATAGCCGACGACCGTCTGATAGCCTTGCGGCAGGCGTTCGATGAACTCATGCGCCTCGGCAAGCTCTGCCGCGCGCCGCGCTTCTTCCACACTCGCCCTGTCCTTGCCATAGGTGATGTTGTCCAGGATGGTGCCGTCCACCAGTTCCAGTTCCTGGCTGGCCAAGGCGATATGCGTCCGCCAGGCGACCGGATCGATCTCGCCGAGCGCCGTGCCGTCGACGAGGATTTGTCCACCGTCCGGCTCGACGAAGCGGCAGAGCAGGTTGACGATGGTCGTCTTGCCGGCGCCGGAGCGACCGATCAGCGCGGTGGAGCGGCCGCTTCTTATGTTGAAGCTCACCGCATGCAGCACCGCCGCGCGCTGCTCCTCATTGGCATAGCTAAAGCTCACGCCCTCGAAGGCGATTTTTTCGCTTAAAGTGGCGAAGGGCCGGCTGCCCTGCGGCGGCGCTGGCTTGCCCGTCGGGTCGAGCAGCCAGTTCACCTCGTCCAGGGAGCCGGAAAGCCCCTGCAGTTGGCTCCAGGTCATCTGCAGCGCCCTGACATGCGGCTGCAGGCGGTAGAGCAGGATAAGGAATGCGGCGACCAGCGGGAAACTCAAGCCCGCCAGCCAGGCGCCGATCACGACCGCCAGGAACAGCATGGCGTGCAGTACTTCCGTGAGCGGTCCCAGCGCGCCCTGGCGGTTGGCAAGCTGGAAGGCCGCCCGGCGCACGCCGTCCGACGCCGTCTCGAATGCCGCCTTTTCGCGCTCTTCCTGGCCGAAGATGCGGATCAATCGGCCGGCATGCACCAGATGCAGCATCCGCGAGGCCAAGGCGCTGTTGCGCGCCGTAACGCTGCGGCTGGGCGCCTGCAGACGCGCCGACAGCGCCATATGCCCCCCTTGCACCAGCGCCAGCCCGATCATAACCAAAAGCGTCATCTTCCAGGAGAGCAGCAAAAGGAAGCCTAGCAGGATCAGTGCGGCCGAGGCGCTGACGATCGAGCCGAGCATTGCCTGGATGGCGTCGGAGGCACGCCAGGATTCATTGGAAATGATGTTAAGCAAGCGTCCTGGGCTCTCCTTCAGGAAGAAGGGATAGCCGACCTCAAGCAGCCGCCCCGCGAGCGCCGCGCGGATCGCCTGGCCCGCCTTGCCGTAGATATGGGCCGTGAGGACCGAATTGGCGAAGGCAAGCAGGTTCTTGAGCAGGATCGAGCCGAGGATCGCGGCCGCGATCGCGATCAACCGCTCGCGCTCGCCAAGCCCCGCGCCAACCTTTTGCAGCAGGGCCGAGAATCCTGCCATGCCGGCTGTGTCGCCATGCTCCATGACGATGCCGAGCAGCGGGATGATCAGGCCGATGCCGAAACCTTCGAGCGCTGCGCTTGCAAGCCCGAGCGCGACGACGATCGGCAGCAGGCCGAGCTGCCGGCGGTGGAGCGCCTGGCGCAGCATCGACAGCGTCTGCCGCCCGCTCATGGCGCGCTGGCCTCCATCCCGGCCTCGGTCGTTTGCTGGGCGCTTCGGGCTTTTCGCGGCGGACGTCTGGCCAGCATCAGAAACGCGAATTTCGCCGCGCCCGCGAGGTTCATCAGAACGATGGGCCAGTGCGATAGACTGAGCTCGCCATCGAATCTGGGCCCGCCGGCAAGCTCGCGCAGAGCGGCGCGCGCGGCCCAGTAGAAATGTCGCAGCAGCCACGGCGCGCGACATAGATGCTTAAGGCAGAGCGCGCCGTTGCCGAAATGATAGTCGCGGTGCAGACGGTCGATCGCCTCGCGGTCGCGCCGGCCATGATGGTGGAAGATAGTCATGTCGGGCACATATTCCACCGCCATGCCGGCAAGCACCGCCCGCACCAGATAGTCGGTGTCCTCGGCCGAGCGGAGCGCTCCACCGGCGCCGAATCGTTCGTCGAAGGGGCCGATGCGGGCGGCGACGTCGCGGTGCATGGTCATGTTGCAGCCCAGCACGAAGCCGCCCGGATGGACGGTCGGCGTCAACCGTTCGCGCTTGTCGCAGCGCTTGATGGTGAAGGGCAGGTCGCGCGCGTCGCCGATCTCGACGCGGCCGCCGCGGATCAGCCATTTCTCTCCGCTCGCATAATGCCTCTCCAGGTCGACGAGGTAGCTGCTGTCGAGCCGGCAGTCGTCGTCGATGAACACCAGCACCCGCCCGCGCGCCCGCGCCAGCCCCGCATTGCGCGCCGCCGCCAGCCCGGGGCGAGGCTCCGAGATTGCGGTCAGCGCAATGTCCAAGGTCGCAGCGGCGGCTGAAAGATAACTGGCCGTGCCGTCGCGAGAGCCGTTGTCGACCACCACCAGCTCTGCGGTGAAGGCGGGATGCGCCCGGCAGGCGGCGTGGATCGAATCGACACAGGCCTTGAGCACCGCCGCCCGATCGCGCGTGCACACGATGAAGGAGACCTGCGGCCGCTGCCTGGGCCACGGAGGAGGGGGCAGGGCGGGGCGCAGGTGCCGCGGCAGCGGATGGCGTTCGGCGTTCATGCCACCCCCGTCCGGTAGGGCGCGAGCACCGATGCCGCCGGGGCGGATTTGAAGCGATAGGCAACCCAGTCGGCGCATTTGCCGGCCCGCATCGAAGCCTGACTCAACCAGGGTGCCCGGGCGCCAGGGATGAGCGCGTATTTCTCGCGGCGGCGGATCACGTTCCATTTCCCCGTTAGCGTCAGCAATTCATGCGCCAGCGCCGGCCGCTCCTCGTCATTGACGAGCTGGTAGAGGAAATAGAACAGGTTGAGCGCGCCGGCCTCGAAGCTCGGCCTCGTCGTATCGGGAAGCGCGGCGATCCGCTCCTCAAGAGCACAGATGAAAGCCGCGGCCCGGGCCACGGTGTCGAAGGTGACCGTCTCGCCAATCGCGCGCAGGTTCGCGCCGTCTTCCGTCAGCCCCTCGCTCTCCAGATTCTCGCTGACAATTCTGAGATGCGTGCGCCGCATCTCCCTGGCGTGCCGGCTGGTCACGCTGCCGGGATGCAGGCGGTAGACGAGCAGGCTTTCCGGCATCAGCGCCGCCGGATAGCGCTCGGCCAGCCGCCGGAAGAGGTCGAAATCCTCGGCATGCCGGTAGAAGCCGTCGTAGTGCAGGTCGGCCTCGCCGATGATCCGGCGATTGTAGACCACCGTCGGATGCATGAAGATCGTGAAGAATTTTGAGAGCACGGAGAGGTCGAGACGGAACACCGGATCGAGCCGTCCCTTGGCGACGCGGCCGTGCAGCAGCATATCGACGAGCGCGCCGCAGAAGCCGAGCTCGGGCCGGGCGGCAAACAGCGCCGCCTGGCGCGACAGCCGCCAAGGATAGGCGAAGTCGTCGGCGTCCATGCGCGCGACGAGCTCACCCTGCGCGATCGCCAGTCCCTCATTGAGGCTGGCGACAAGCCCACGGTTTTCGCGCGAGATAATGGAAACGCGACTGTCGTCCCGGCGGCAGCGGTCGAGGATCTCCAGCGACCGGTCGGTCGATCCGTCGTCGATGGCGATAAGCTCGAGCCGGCCGTAGTCCTGCCGCAGGATCGATTGTACCGCCGCGGCCACATAGGGCTCGGCATTGTAGACCGGCAACAGGACGGAGATGAGGGGTGCCGCGGTCATGGCCGGCTCCGGTCCGTCGGCTGCAGATCGAGCGCCGGGGCGGTGCGCAACCTGCGCCCCTCGCTCGCGCCGCGCGGGCGCGATGGCTCGACATAGGGGAAATAGCGCTTGAGACCGTTGAGCGGCTTTTCGAAAAACACCCAGGAGAGCGAGGCGACGATCAGCGTGGCGGCGCCCGCGACGAAGAACCGCCCCGGCCCCTGTTCCGAGACGTTGACCGGAATCCACGACTGGGCTCTGACGGTCAAGGCGAGAAGGATCGAATGATAGAGGTATACGCCGTAGCTGATGCGGCCAAGCCACAGCAGCGGCGGGAGTTCGGCCAGCCTGCCCGGCACGCCGCCGAGGCCGTTCGAGCACGCCGCGACGATTGCCAGCATTGGCACCAGCGGCAGTACCTGCACCAGGATCCAGCGAGGCCACTCCCAGGCGGAATTCGCCAGCCCGGGATCGGACCGGACCACGAGCAGGAACATCACCGCCAGGGCCGGCCAGCCGAGCCGCATCCATTGCGGCGCATCCGCGCCCCGGGCGCGGCGCACGGCAAGAAGGGCGCCGCAGCCAAGGGCATCCATCGAGGCCGGCGGCAGCAGGTCGCGGGCCAGCGCCGGGCTGGCGGCAATCGGCACGTAGAACCGGTAGGCGAGCGAGAAGGTGATGACGCCGATGGTGATCGCCTCGATGCGCCGGCGCGGCGCGAGAAGCACGATCAGCGGCCAGACCAGGTAAAACTGCTCCTCGATGCTAAGGCTCCAGAAATGGCAGAGCAGCCAGGGCGTCCAGTCGTTTTGCTGCGCATACCAGAAATTCGAGAGGTAGAGCGCATGCCAGGCGAACGATGGCCTGGATTGTTCCGAAGCCAGCCACACCAGCCCCAGCACAGCGAAATAGGGTGGGACTATCCGGATCATGCGCCTGGCATAGAAGGAACGTAGCGCCGGCCCGGCGGCGAATGCACCGGTGTCACGCGCGTCCAGCAAAAGCCGGGTGATAAGGAAGCCGGAAAGCACGAAGAACAGCCTGACCCCGAGATGGCCGACGAATGACGAGCCGCCTGGAGCGAAGAAATGCGAGTAGAGCACCAGCGTCACCGCAACGCCCCGCAAGGCGTCGAGCTGGATGTCGCGCGCGTTCGCCATCAGCGGCATCCGCCGTATCGGTCGCGCCGTGCGGCAGGGATCGAGCAAACCTCGCCGCTGCGGGCCGACGACTCGCGGTCCGGGCCGGGGGCGCAATCCGTGCGGGCCAGCGGAATGCCCATCCGAGTCACAATAATGGCATCCTCCAACAGGCATGCCCCCGGCCCACGATTGTCTCGGCCGATGTTGCGGCGCAACACAAAATGCTTACGCCCATGAAACAAGATGTGATGTCGCGGTGTGACGGAAATAGTTGTGCCTTAAAAATATAATCAGAGATGTCCAATGGTCCTATTCAAGAGTCGGTAATTGGTCTGAGTTTTGGAAAACATCAATCGCTGGGAGATGTCGGAAAGCTTCCAAGCAACCGTAGCGAGTATGATGGGAAATATTGAGAGAAGGCTCGACCGCAACCGTAAGTTCTATGGAGAGCCTCTGTAAAAAACCTTGCTTTTCAAGCTCTTGTGCGGTGCAGCAGGCTCGCCCTCGGTCGGTCGGAGCCGCTTGTCCCACCATTCGCCGCCTGCTGCCTCACGACGGCGCAGCCCCAAAGGCCTTATCTCCAATCCCGACAAGAGCAGGGAAATGGAGAGCAAGTGACGTCGACGCCGATTGCACGACCGGACGCTCACATGGGCACAATGCCGGTGCTTGGCCTGCTCGGCGCAATCCTGTCGGTGCAGATTGGCGCCGCTTTCGCCAAGGGCCTGTTCCCGGTGCTGGGGTCGGAAGGCACGACTATGCTGAGGCTCGCCATCGGCGCGCTGATGCTGGCGGCGGTGCTGAGGCCTTGGAAGGTGCTGCCCTCGCGGAGAAACCTGCCTTGGCTCGCAGCCTATGGCGTCACGGTCTGCGCCATGAACATGCTGTTTTATGCCGCGCTCCAGCGCATTCCGCTCGGCATCTGCGTGGCGCTTGAATTCACCGGGCCGCTATTTGTCGCCACGCTCGGCTCCAGGCGCCTGCTCGACCTCGTCTGGGTGGCCCTGGCCATCGTCGGCATCGTGCTTTTGTCGCCCTTTGCCGGTATCAGCCGCGGGCTCGATCCGCTGGGCGTGGCGCTGGCGCTGGCGGCGGGCGCCTGCTGGGGGCTCTACATCATCTTCGCGCAGAAGGCCGGCGCCGAGCTCGGCGTGCGCACCTCCGCCTATGGAATGGCGATCGCCGCGGTGCTGGCGCTGCCTTTCGGCTTCAGCGCCGCTCAAGCCTATCTCACCGACCCGCACATCATGGCGGGCGCGGCGGTGGTTGGCCTGTTCTCCAGCGCGCTGCCCTTCTATCTGGAAATGCTGGTGCTGGCCCGCATGCCGGCCAAGGTCTACGGCATGCTGGTCTGCCTGGAGCCGGCCGGCGGCGCGCTGACCGGCTTCCTGTTCCTGGCGGAGAAGCTCAGTCTTTTGCAATGCGTGGGCATCGTCGCCGTCATTGCCGCCGCCTTCGGCGCGGCGGTTGCCGCGCGGCGGCCGGTGCCATTGCCGGCCTGAGCGCGTCCTGCGAACAGCCGCGAGCGCGAACTCGTTAACAGCTTGGTCGGCCTGGAAAAATTGAATCCAGAACGGAAGTGTTCGACCACATCCGGTGGCTGAAGTAAGACTTAGGTCCTACGACGAACTGAAATAGGTCCGAGTGGACAAGACAAGGGTCGTGGGCCACTTCCTAATGACCTGCTGATTGGGGATGCTTATGCTGCGACATTGCCGGTGGGGTAGCTCGGCCGACGGGCTGAAGGGCTGGCATGGGGAGAGCGGAATGCGCTTAAAGCGCAGTGGCTGCAGGCTGGTCTTGCGAGCGCTGACCGCGTTGGCGCTTATTGTCGCGCCTTTCAGTCTCTCCCTCGATGGCCCGGTCGTGACCAAAGCCTATGCCGGCAAAGGCGGCAATGGCAACGGTAATGGCGGCGGCAACGGAAACGGTAACAGCGGCGGCAATAACGGGAACGGCAACGGAAATAGCGGCGGCAACAACGGAAACGGCAACGGAAATAGCGGCGGCAATAACGGAAACGGCAATAGCGGAAACAGCAGCGGCGATAACGGGAACGGGAACAATAACGGCAACAGCGGCAAGAACAGCAGCACCAGTGCGGCAAGCGCCGCCGATGTTGATAGTCATGTCAACGCCCTGACGGGTGACAAGATTGAGGCCACCCGCACCAAAATCCAGGTCACGCACCGCAATGGAATGAAGGAGAAGATCGAGAACGGCCGGTTCAGGATGGAAGACAAATACGGACGCACCATCGTCGACCGCAAGGCCACCATGGCCGATCTCAATCGCCTGAAGAGTTTGTGAGAGCGAGGTTTTATCCAGATTAGATCTTAAGGGACCGAAGGTCAGCGCTGCAAAATCAGGTTGCCACCTTTTGCTTCGTCTCTGCGGTCCTGATCGTCTTGCGGTAGAACCTGGCTACTCACCTTACCCCCGCCTTCGTGCGGGGGTAATTTTTTCCAGCGCGGCGATGTTCGCCGCCTGCGACATTGGTCAGTCATGGTGGCGGAAATGGTCCGACCGGTCGGGGCATGGGTCGTGGGCCGCTTCCGTCTTCTGCCGGAATGTGAATCCTTGCAGGATTAAAACACTGTTCCGTCGCGCCTGTCCCGTGGGCGGAACTTCGGCCATGCCGAGACGGACCCGCAAGAAAGGACGGAATGCACCAACCCGCCTGCAAAAGGCCAGCTCACCTTGTGCTGCGCGTCGTTGCCGCGCTGGCAGTTGTCGTTGCGCCCTGTCTGTCGGCGCCGGCCAACATGACCAAGCTCGTATCGGCCGCCGCCTATGCCGGCAATGGCAATGGCAATGGCAATGGCAATGGAGGTGGAAACGGCAACGGCAACGGCGGCAATTCGGGTTCCGCCGGCGGCTCGAATTCCGGCTCGGCCGGCGGCTCGAATTCCGGCAACGGCAGCAACAACGGCAACAGCAATGGCCAGGGCAACAGCAATGCCGGTGGCGACAACCCCAATGCCGGGCCGGGCAACAACAGCGGCAAGGGCAACACCAATCCCGGTACCAAGAACAGCTACACCAACGCCGCGACCGGCGACACGCTCTCGATCGACGGCGACAAGGTCACCGTCATCCATCGCAACGGCATGAAGGAGCAGGTCCGGAACGGCCGTTTCGAGATGACGGACGCGCAAGGCCGCACCATCATCGAGCGGCAGGCGACGGAAGAGGACTTGAATCGTCTGCTGAGCCTGTGAGGGTTCTGGAGGAGCTAGAGGAGGAACAGGAAGTGAAGAATTGATGAATTGAAGAAAGAAGGGATAGATCACCGTTTCCCCAGTTCCCCGCTTCCTCAGTTCTTCAGTTCTTCAATTCCCCAATTCCCTCAGTTCCTTTCCCTCGCCTCATGCATCAGCAGCGCCGCCTCCGTGCGGTTGCGCACGTTGAGCTTGGCGAGCACCCTGGTCATGTGATGCTTGACCGTCTTCTCCTGCAGCGACAGCCGGGCGGCAACCTCCTTGTTGCTCAGTCCCTCCGCGACCAGTTTCAGGATTTCGGCCTCGCGGCCGGTGAGCTGGCTGAGCGGATCGGGCTTGCTGCCGGTGGGCTGCAAGAGGTCGGAAAGCAGCCTGGCCGAGAGGCTCGGCGATACGTAGCTCTGGCCGTTGGCGACGTCGCGCAGGATCTCGGCCAGCGCCTTGGAGCCGACGCCTTTCAGCACATAGCCGCGCGCGCCGGCCTTCAGCGCCTGGGCGACGTCAACATTGGTCTCCGACACGGTGAGCATGACGATCTTCTGGTCGGGCATCGTTGAAAGAATGCTGGCGAGCGCGTTGAGGCCGCCGCCCGGCATGCTGATGTCGAGCAGGAGGATATCGGGCGTGCTGGCGCGCGCGAGCCTTTCGGCGTCCTCGGCGCTGGCGCCTTCGCCCACGAGTTCGAAGCCGCCTATTTCGCCCAGGCTGCGCGCCACACCCTCGCGAAACAGGGGATGGTCGTCGACTATTGCGATGCGGATGGACGTGCTCACGGTTGCTCCTCGACAGACAAAGTGATCACCAGTCTTGTTCCTCCCGGGCCGGTCAGCGTTTCGAACTGTCCGCCTATGCTTTCGATACGTTCCCTGAGTCCCGCAAGCCCAAGGCCTTCGCTTCGGGCCGGATCGAAGCCGGGGCCGGTGTCCACAACCTCGACGAGGAGCTTGCCGCCTTTCGTCGTGGCCCTGACCTGCTGGCCCTTGCCCTTGCCGTGCCGGAAGGCGTTGTTCAAGCCTTCCTGCACGAAGCGATAGATGCTGATCTTTTCCGAGGTACCGAGTTCCGGCAAGCGCTCGGGTAGGGTCAGCAACACTTTGGTGTCTGTCCGCCGCTCGTGCTCGGCCACCGCGAGCCGCAAAATGTCGGCAATGGCCTGCGTCTCGATCTGCGGCAGCACCAGCCCGTTGCAGATGCCGCGTATCTCGCGCATCGCTTCGCCGAGCGTCTTGTGGATGCCGGCGATCTCGGCCTCGCGCAGCGTGCTCGATGTGGTCGGATCGACCAGCACCGGGCTGTCCATCCTGAGCGCGGCGAGCGCCACCAGTTGCGCCGGCCCGTCATGCAGGTCGGCGCCGATGCGCCTCAGATACCGCTCGTTGATGGCGGTGGCGCGGCGCGAGGCGCGTTGCACGCGCTGGCGCAGCGACGAATTCTGCGCCAGAGCCGCCTGCAATTCGGAAACCTTGGCCTCGAGCGCAGCCTGTTGGGTGACGATGGTGCGGCTGCCGCGGAAAACAATGCCGGAGAGAAGCGCCAGCGCCGCCGCCGTGGCGCCCGCCACCACCAGCCATGTCCACAACAGGGCCGAGTGCAGCGATTCCTCGAAGTCGCCCGACAATTCGTAGAATTCGGTCACGGCCACGACCTCGCCCGACCAGGGCTCGCGCACCGGGTTGTAGATTTCGAGCAGCGGAACGCCCATTGACCGCTCCTTGTCGTCTTCCTCGTCTTCGAGCCTGTTGTATTTGACCATGACGTTGCCGGCGAAAGCGGCGATGAGGTTGGCGTTGGGCTTGATCTGCCTGCCAATAAGGGTGGCATCCTTTGAATAGAGAATCGTGCCGTCGTGCCGCCACAGCTTGAACGACACCAGCCTTTTCCCAAGCGCACCCTGGCCGAGCGTCTCGTCCAGCGCCCGCTTGACCGTGTCGTCGAGCTCCCGGCTCTTGCGCATGTCCGGCAGCAGCGGCGCGATCACGCTGTCGACATAGAGTGCGGTGGTCGCGGCGGAATTATGCATGACGCCGTCACGGATCTGCGATGTCACCCACAGCCCGACCACGAGCATCACTGCCAGCAGGCCGATACCGCCCGCGATCACGAATTGCCAGGCAAGCGAGAGCCCGCCCCAGATTCGTGCAAGACGTTTTAGATACCTCCCGAACATCGGCACCGCTCACCCGCCCGTCCAGGAGAGTATAGGTGAGGGCAGGCAATTGCGACACCGACCTTGGTCCGTGCCCGTAGGGAAGGTTAATGGCCGGCGATTTGCCGGCCCTATCGGCGGGCGGCTCCGATTCGCAGCCAGGGAAGGCTGCTCTGTTTCCCGAGGCCAAAAGCCCGCGCCGCTCCTGTTGACGGGTAAGACGCGGGCCGATTGCCACCTGATTTGGATCATCTCTTGCGGCTCTGCGACGCCGAGACAACCATCATTGAGGCCCGAGGTCCATATCAAAAGACTTATCCTTCGGCGAATACGGCGCCAAAAGGCGGCCTATGCCGGCCGTCCAACAGTCGCCTGTCGTTCATTGTGGTCCCAATTATGTCGCGGTCCACCCATCGAATGACACCGCTCGCAACCCCGCGCCCGTGCCGGCTGCTCCGTGCCGGCCGCTGGAGTCGCAGCAAGATTTGCCCCCAAAAGAAGTCATGGCCAAGCTGTTGATGGGGCGAACAACCGCCGTCTATATAGTCAGCTGAAACCTTGCGGATCTTGGCAACGCATTATGGACGCCGGTACAAACAAGCAAAAAAGTAATCAGCGGTTGTCGATCTTTGAACTTGAGGCGCTGCGGGAAGCTTTCAGGCAGTCTGTCCGTGAGAACGATGTCGCGGAAGCGGAATGGGCGCAGCACGCCGAGCTTTTCGTCAAGAAAACATCGCAAAAAGGCGGCCGTCTTACGCGGACTTGACGGTCGGGCGCTCCGGCGTCGGATGGGTTTCATTGGCGCCGGCCGGTCGGACCATTGCGCTGGCGCATAGGACCTCAGCAACAATTGCCGGCGCAACGGGAAACCGACACCCTATCCTTGCGCCGGCTTCCCCAAGGAACCCCATGGTCGGCGCTTCAGCCCGGCTTGCCTGTCAAAGAGCCGTACTCTTTCACCGCCAAGGCAAGCCGGGCTCCCCAGCCGCCGGTCTGGCGCGCTCCCACGTTCGATACCGCTCGAGATAAGGCGCAAACTTAAAAATGCTTGCGGCGCGGACATTGTAACGCATGGCGACCGGGGGCACTTCCCTCGGACAGGGGACGCGTCAGGACGGGCGGCGTCCGATCCTTCTCCTTCGACGGAACGAAGAGCGGGCAAGCGCGTTTTCTGCCGCGATGTCGAGGATCATTCATAGTCCCAGGGCTGAAAGCCCTTTTCAGGCCTCGGTTGCCGAGGCTGAGCGCCTGGCACGCGCGGAAAAGAACGCCAGGCTGAAGGACCTTCGCACCCACGCTTCGTGGCTGGTGCTCGATCCGCAGGCGCACTTCCACGAAGAGATCGATTGTTCGGCGTTGCTCGGCGACTTGCCGATCCGAAAGGTCATCCGCGAGGGCTAGACTTTTGCGGCTTTCAGCCCCAGGCCGCCTGTAGCCGGGCGGCGCCATCTTCGCGCGATATTTCGACCAGCCGCGCGATCGCCCATGGCGTCATGAGCGCGAAGAAAGCCGTGACATCGAGGAAGATCGACCACGCCAGATCGAACCCGCTGTGATCGTAGCAGACTGCGAACTCCATACGCCTGACCCCTTTTTGACCACCCGTTGCGCATGTCACTTCACGCGTTCCGCTAGCATGATCCTCATTTGCATCAATTACAAGTGATAGCTAATTTAGCTGTTGGGTGAGGCGTCGCTAACGCATGCGCAGTCATGCCGGCTGAAGTAGCTAGGCCGGCTTCGGCCAGCACAGCCAGGTGAGCGTCAGCGCCGCCAGCGTCCAGAGCGCGATCATGAAGGCGAGCCCGGCCTTGCTCACCGGCTTCTCGCGTCGCATGGCCTCTTCGCGGAATTCCCGCATCAGATCGGCCGGGACCAGCTTGACCGCGAGCATGATGCCGACAGGCACGATCAGCAGGTCGTCCAGGTAGCCGATGATCGGGATGAAGTCCGGAATGAGGTCGACAGGGCTCAACGCATAGGCCGCGACGGCACCCGCGGTAGCTTTTGCGTACCAGGGCACACGCGGATCGCGGGCGGCAATCCAGAGCGCCACCACGTCGCGCTTGATCTTGCGCGCCCACTGCTTTGCCGCATCGAGCATAGACATGCCGCTTATATACGGCTGCGCTGGTCTCCAGGCCATTTGGCGCTCAATGGCTCGGCCGCTCAGGCGCAATCCTTCAATTCCACAACCTCGACGCCGAGGCGGAAAGCCTGGCCGTCGGCATAGGAGCGCGCATGCTGCTCGGCTTCGAAGGGGAAGGTGAGCGTCGTGCCGTAGGCGGTGACGCGCACCGTCCACTTCTGGCCCCTGACGAGTTCAACGCCATGAAGCTTCGCCGTAACCATCTCGTCCTCCTCAGATGCGGCACTTCAGCGACATCCGCATAACGTCGCGAAAGTAATTTGAATACAAATAATCCGACCAAATCGTGTCGTTGCGGCGTCGATTCCGACATTTGGCCGTTTGCGTCCGTGAAATGGTTCACCGACAGCAGCGCCTTTTTGCTGCCGGGCCGCAAAGGGGGCGGGACGGCCTGCCTGGAACCGCGACGGTCCCGGCCGGGTTAGAGTCCTGGTTCACAAGGAGGCCGCCATGATCCGCAAGCTGAAATCTGGCGAATATCGGCTCTATTCGCGTAAGGTCGCTCCCAGGACTGGCAAGCGCCGCAATCTAGGCACCTTTAAATCGCGCGAAGCCGCGGAAAAGCACGAACGCGAAGTGCAATATTTCAAGCGCCATTAGGCAGCTTCACGATTTGGCGCGGCCCAAAGGGGCACGCGAAGAGGGGCCGCGACCCGCTCGTTCAGCCATGTGGTGTCGGCGGCGTGCGTGGGCGCAGGTGGCCAGGCACATTGGAGCCGATATGGTCGAGGTCGCAACGTCGCGTGATCATCTCGACCGACTTGGTGTCGACGCTCACGCGCCCCAGCACCTGCACGGTCGTGCGGCCGAGGTCCTCATCGACATGGACGACCTCTCCCTCGAACCTGAGCTTGTCGCCCACCTTGGCGTTGGGCTCGACCATCGAATAATTATGGCTATCGCCGTCGAGCGTCAGCATCACGCGGTCCTTGACGCGCTCCGTCACCGTCGCGACCACCGCGACCCTATCCCCTATTTCCACAACGGGCCGTATCATTTCGGCCTCCTTTCTGCTCCGTGCGGTTGTTGGCCGGAGCCAATTGGCTGGCGACACGGCTGGTGCCGGCACCTGCTGAAATTAACGGGAAAACAAGTGTTTGGTTGCCTCCGGGCTGCCGGCCGCCGCGGTCCGGCCGCTCACATGAACCAAGGATTTCGCGGCAGATACTGCATGGAGTCGCGATGGCCGGGTGATGCCATCAACGGCATCGGAAAGGTGATGCGCATGTATTGATCGGCCGCAAGACAGAGCGCTCTCGCATATGCCTTCTGTCTTGCTCATCGGATTGCTGTGGCTTGGCCCGCACGGAACCACGCGGGCCGCCAGATGTTGCTTTTGATCACAAACGACACCAGGGATGGCACATGGTAGCGCCACGCGCGGTTTGGAAGGGTTTTTTGAAGGTCGGGTCGGTCTCGTGCGGCGTCAAGCTGGTCGGCGCGACCAGCGAAACCGGAAAGATTCATTTCAAGATCCTGAACCGCAAGGACGGCTTGCCTGTGAAAAGCGCTTATGTCGACGAGCAGACCGGCGATGTCGTCGAGACCAAGGATCAGACCAAGGGCTTCGAGTTGGAAAAGGATGATTTCATCGAGATCGAGCCCGACGAGATCAAGAAGCTGAAGCTTACTTCGGCGCATACGCTGGAGGTCGACGAGTTCGTCGCCTTGGATGACATCGATACTCGCTATCTGGAAAAGCCCTATTACCTCATTCCCGCTGACGGCGCCGCCCTGGAAGCCTTCAGCGTGCTGCGCGAAGCGATGAAGGAGAAGCGGGTCGCTGCAAGGTCCTGCGTGGTGCTCTACCAGCGCGGCCGCGAGGTGGTGATCCAGCCTTTCGGCAAGGGCATGCTTCTCACCGAACTGCGCACCCACAACGAGATGGTTTCGGAGAAAAGCGTCTTCGAGGATCTGAAGTCGCCGAAATACGACAAGGACCTGCTGGAGATCGCCGAGCTCCTGATCGACAAGAAGGTGACGAAATTCGATCCGTCGAAATTCGAGGACACCTATGAAGATGCGCTGATCGCGATGATCGACGCCAAGCGCAAGGGCAAGAAGCTGCCGAAGGCCGCACCCAAGCCGAAGGAAAACGTCATCGATCTGGCTGCGGTGCTGAAGAAGAGCCTCGCCAAGGAAGGCATCAAGGCCCCGTCCAAGGCGAAGCCCGTCCGCAAGTCTGCTTGATCAAGACTGAGATAATCGTCCAAGCCGGGATCGCCGGGTAATCCGTTCGCTCCAGGTGGAGCTGCGATGCATCGCTTGCTGCATCCTACCCTGGAGGATAGGATGGTTGCATGACGATCCACAGCTCCCATCCCGATATCATCGCCCGACTCAAGCGCGCGCACGGCCATCTCGCCGCCGTGCTCACTATGTTCGAGCAGGGCCGCTCCTGCCTCGATCTCGCGCAACAGCTCCATGCCGTCGAAAGCGCCGTCGGCAATGCCAAGCGCGAACTGATCCACGACCATATGGAGCATTGCCTGGTCGAAGGCGGCGAGCCGACCAGGGATACGCTCAAGGAGCTGAAGCAGCTCACCAAATATCTGTGAGGCGTTCGATGTGGGGAAAAGTTCTGGACTGGTTCGGCTTCGGCGCGCATGGACATGACCATGACCGGCATGACCGTGACGGACATGACCATGGCGGTCATGGCCACGACCGTTACGGACCGCACGGTCACACGCATGGCGTGATCGATGCCACCATCGCCACCACCGATCGCGGCATCTGGGCGATCAAGTGGTCGTTCGCGATCCTGGCAATCACCGCCGCCTTGCAAATCGTCGTCGTCATCGCCTCGGGCAGCGTGGCGCTGTTTGCCGATACCATCCACAATATCGCCGACGCGACCACGGCCATTCCGCTGTGGATCGCTTTCGTGCTGGCGCGGCGCAAGCCGACCCGCACCTTCACCTACGGCCTCGGCCGGGTCGAGGACCTGGCCGGCATCATCATCGTGCTCATCATCCTGGCGAGCGCGCTTGTGGCCGGATATGAAGCCGTCAACCGGCTGTTCAACCCCCGCCCGGTCCAGTTCCTGGGTTGGCTTGCGGCGGCCGGCGTGATCGGCTTCCTCGGCAACGAGGCGGTGGCGGTGTTCCGCATCCGTGTCGGCCGCCAGATCAACAGCGCGGCCCTGATCGCCGACGGCTATCACGCCCGTACTGACGGGCTCACCAGCCTTGCCGTCGTTGCTGGCGCGGTCGGCGTCTGGCTCGGTTACCCTTTAGCCGATCCGATCATCGGCCTCATCATCACGGTCGCCATCTTCGGGATCGTCTGGCAATCGGCACGCTCGGTGCTGACGCGCATGCTGGACGGTGTCGAGCCCGGCCTTGTCGGCGAGATTCACCACGCCGCCGAGCATGTCGCCGGGAT
Source organism: Mesorhizobium sp. SOD10 (assembly GCA_000824805.1). Lineage (GTDB taxonomy): Bacteria > Pseudomonadota > Alphaproteobacteria > Rhizobiales > Rhizobiaceae > Mesorhizobium. The sequence continues at coordinate 522,221 of CCNA01000034.1, read as the reverse complement.
CGAAAAGGTGACCGACGCCAGGGCCCGTTGGCTCGGCCACAAGCTGCATGTCGAAGTGGAGATCGCGGTAGGTAAATGACGGGCTGTTGCTCGCCGCCGCGAACAATATCGCTGAAACCCTCAAGGCCGAACTGTTCGCGCACATTCCCGCGCTCGACGTCGCCACGGTGCGCTTTGCCGAGCCAGGGACGGAAGGCGGCCACCATCATGCGCCCGATCCGTTCCTGGTCTCGGGCAAGCTGGCCAGCGGTCTGCTCGAAATCGTCGACACGCCGCAAGGCGAGCGCATGCGGCTGCGCCTATCGCGTCACGCCGAGGGTCTGCGGGTGAACGTCGCTATCGAAAGGGCGGACGGTGCGGTCGAAAGCCTGCCGCTGTCGCCGGTCGGCGGCGATCACCACTATCTGCAAAGCTTGGTCGCCCCGGCCGAGCCGCACGAGTTCAGCGCCAGGCTGCAACTGGTTGCGGGTCCCGACAGCGAGGATCTGCCTTTCGCCATGGCCGAGCCGGAAGGGCATCACCATGAGCACGCGCATGCGTGATGTAGGCGATATTTGAGTGCCGGCGCGAATCCAACTGACGTTATCGCGACACAGGGCGCGCAGCGCAGATGGTCTGTCTTCCGCCTCGCAGCTCGGCTGTTCGACGCCAAACGGACCAACGTAGCTGCCCTTCGGAATCACGAAACGACCGCGTGAAAGTCAGCTGCCCGTCCTCGAATCCGGGAGCCGGACAATGGCCAATGCTTACGCCGGTGCGCAGCGCCCGGCTAGGCTGTGCTGGTCCGCGGCCCGCCGAAGATCACCCAACTGGCCCCGATCAGCGCTGCAATGGTCGCAAGGAGCACCGCCAGGCTCGGCAGGTGGAAGAACATATCCCGCCAGCGCGGTTCGACGACCGCGCCGGTGCTGAAGGCCTCGCCGCTATACTGGCAAAGGATCCAGGATGCGCCGCTGCGCACCATCTCGGCATCGATGTCGGAGATCAGAGCCTTGGCCTCGCGCTCGGCTGACGGCATCGTCGCCATATGGGTGAGCAGCGCCTTGGCGGTGGCGAGATAGGCGTGGCTGCATTCGTTGAACGGGCTTTCCTCGTCGCTAAGGCTGCCCGGCATCAGGCCCCAGAGGCAGTAGGTGAACTGCAGATTGCCGTGATTATAGAGCCGTCTGAAGGTCGGATCGGTCGCGGTCTGGCGCTGGGCAAGGTCCAGGATATCGCCGCGATAGCGCGCGATCACCGCCATCTGGCCGTGGGTCAGGCTGGGGATCTGGATGCCCGGGGGAGGCGGGGCCGAGGACCCGTTATGCGCTTGCGCGGATGTGGCCACAATGACCAGCAGGGTAGTCGCCAAAAAGAAATTGGCCGCCAGGGCATGAAACCATGGCGGCCAACGCATCGGATTTCAGGCGTAGCGGCGCGTCGGGCTGCGCTGGTCGCGCACTGCGACCACCCGCTCGGCAACAGCGCCGAAGCCGAGCCCGACGACGGTCCACAGCACCAGCTGGATGCCGAGCGAGGCGATGCGGAACTGCCAGAGCACCGTCGCCGAGAAGTTCTCCGGCACTTCGTTAATGTCCGGCAGGGCCGCCTTCACCAGCGCGAAGACGACGAGGAAAGCGAGGCCCGCGACGATCGAGGCGTTCCAGGCGCCGAGCCGGTTCCATAGCCGCTGCGCTAGGCCGACCGCCGCCACCATCGCCGCGATCGAGACCACGATCATGATGAAGAACAGCTCGGTGCGGTAGCCGATGGTCTCGGCATTGCCGACCGCCGGCGGGTTCGCGGGGTATTTCAGGCTGGGAACCACGATCACGGCAAGGAAGCCGAGCAGCGCGATGAGTGCCGAAGTGCCGCGCGGACCGAGCGAGCCCAGGCGGCCATAAGCATAGGCGAAGACCAGCGAGAACAATCCGCCGAGGGCAGCGCCATAGACCAGCACGCCGGTCGCCAGGCCAATGCCGGCTTGCGTGGCGCGGCTGATCATCTCGGGTTCCGGCGTCTCGCCGGCGGCCTGGGCCTGCTGTTCCTCGAAGGCGATCGCCTGGTCGACCTGCGGCTCGCCATAGACTCGGGCGAAGGCGAATGCCAGAATCCCCGCAACCAGCCCGACAAGCATGCCGCGCAGCAAAAGTTTTCCAACCATGTTCAAGAACCCTTTGTCGAAAGCGGGTTCAGCGATGCTGAACCGCTTCAGTGGCAGGGGAAGCCCAGCAGGTGACGGCCGTCATGCAGGAATTCGTGCACCGCCGTGCCGCGGATCAGCGAGGTGGCGCCTTCTTCCGCACCGACGAAATAGATCGCCATCATCAGCATCAGGCCCGCGAAGATGGCCCAGGGCAGAAGCTCACGAACCGGAATCGCAACCGGACCGTAGCTGGGGGCGAAGGTGGTGTCGGACATATTGACCTCCCGTGGGATACTGCGTCCCGTTGATCGAACAATGCTGCGGAATAAGGCCTGACTTTCGGCTGGTGCCGATCACAGTGGCGCGACCGTGCCGGATTCGCACCGGCTTCCAATCCCGTATAGCGCTAAAACACTTGTCAGCACTTCGTTCGCCTGTCAACGACATGTAATGGCCAACGCGGCTTCGCGCGGCCGAATTTCACTGGACCACGGAGTTTTGGGATGCTCGCCCGCCTGACGATGATCGCAAGCGGCGCGACGCAGGCCACGCGCAAGGGCCGGTTTCCGCACGACGAGGCGCTGGAGCCGCGGGCCCTCGATCGCGCCGGCTCGCTGGCCGCTTCGCTGCGCCGCGCCGATCGCGTCTGGACAAGCCCGGCGCTTGCCGCGCGCCAGACGTCCGACGCGCTCGGCCTCGAGGCAACCGTCGAGCCGCTGCTTGCCGAGCAGGATTTCGGGCGCTGGGCCAGCAAGGGTTTCGAGGAGGTGCAGGCGGAAGATCCGGAAGGGATGGCGGCTTGGCTTTCCGATCCGGACGCGGCACCTCACGGCGGCGAATCGCTTGCCGCGGTCGCCCACCGTGTCGCGGCGCTGATGGAGCGCCTGGCGGGCGAAAGCGGCCACACCGTCGCGCTCACCCATGCCGTGCCGGTCCGCGCCGCCATGGTGCATGTGCTGGGCGCGCCGCTCTCCTCGGTCTGGAAAATCGACATCGAGCCGCTGTCGCTCACCGAATTCCGCAGCGACGGCCGCCGCTGGGTGCTGCATGCGAGCGGCATGGTCGTCGGCGCGAAATAGCGCAGGGAAAGCGGTTACCTGGCGACGAGCGGCCGCCGGCGAAGACGAACTTCGCCATTTCAGCGATCGCTAACGGAACGGAAACGCCTCGCTGCTATGGTGCTGTCTCGCGGCGAGGAGAGCCTTGCCCGAGGAGTCCGTCGCCTATGGCCGATTATCCCGAGATCGAGCGCCGTCTTCATGTGCGCGAATTCGTGCTCAAGGAGGCCACCATCATTGCCAATGGCGTCCGGATCGGCTGCTCGCTCAGGAATCAGCACGAGCAGGGTGCGGAATTGCGCGTGGCCGCCGATACGGACGTCCCGGAACGCTTCCTGCTAGAGGTTCCGGCCGACGATACGGCCTATCGCGCACTGGTTCGGTGGCGGCGCAACGACCGCGTCGGCGTGGCGCTCTACAGCAACGCGCCGAAGGACTGACGCTCAAAGATAGCGGCGCACGCTCGCCCTATACGAGCGGTAGGATTCGCCGAACTTGCGCTCCAGATAGGCTTCCTCGCGCAGCACCACGCCATAGTGCAGGATGGGGAAGCTCGCGATGAGGGCGATGACGGCCCACCAAGTGTCAAACAGCAGGCCGATCCCGAGAAGCAGCCCCATCAGGCCGACATAGAGCGGATTGCGGGTGAAGCCGAACGGACCGCTGGTGACGATCGCGGTGGTCGGCAATGTCGGATTCACATTGGTGCCGCCGCGCAACATGGTCGAGCGTCCCCAGGCGATGATCGCAATCGCAAGTGCGGTCACCACGATGCCGAGCACAATGGTGAGCGGACGGCCGCCGATTGCCAGCGGTCGGACATAGCGCAGCGCCAGCATCACGATTAGCGCCACGAGAAAGAGCAGCGGCGGGAACACCGCGACCCCCGGATTGTCCGCTTTGTCGCCCATGGCCAATTTCGCCGGTCCACAACCAAGCGCCACCGCAGTCACTATGCACTGCCGCGCGTCACTCAGCAATTCGTGGTTTGATCCTGCCCCAGGGGCAAAGTGCGGGGACGCAGTCGCAGTGCGCGTTCATGGCTGCCGGTCAACGGGGAATCGTGCATGAGCGGGACAGCCGTTTGGGTGGCGCTGATAGCCATCGTTCTTGTGGGCCTCTATTTGTTGCAGGCCAACGGCATGATCCGGTTTTGAAGCAACGGCGGCGCGCGGCGTATTCGCAAGGTCAACAACAGCCGCTTGCCCCGCAGCACGGCTGGCTGGCGGCTGTCTGTTCCTTCAGCCAGCGGTCGCGCGGCTTGCAGCTTGCCGGCCGTGGCGTCAGCTCGACCTCGATGACGTCGCCAACGATCCTTGGCTGAGCCGCCCGGTGCAATTCCATGGGGCGGACGCCGTCACTGACCTCGAAGGTCAGCTTCGCCGCCCCATCGAGAGCGACATGGTCCGAAACTTTGCGGATGATCGCGGTGAACTTGCCGGCTGGCATGTGAACCGGCCCGCCTTCGTTCACGTCCCATAGCTGGACGAAGATTTCCGACCATGATTCCGGATTTGCTTCGCAATCCAGCGCCGCGAACTGTCCCGCCTTCACCTCGGTGACATGGTAGCCCGGCTTTACCGACCGCCCGTCATAGCGGAACACCAACGGTCTGTCCTTGTGATCGGCCAGCGCCGCCAGCAGATCGCCGATGGTCAGGTCGGAAGGGTCGATCGGGGCGACGTTTTTCCGGTTGTCAGAAGAGAGCATCTCGGCTATTCCTCATCATCATTTCAATATTTCAAGGATTATTGAAAAGTGGATGAGCGTCAAGCCCTGATCGCCTTTGGCGCGCTGTCGCAGGATACACGGCTGCGCCTTCTGCGCCTGCTGGTCGTTGCCGGACCGGAAGGCATCGCTGCCGGTTCGCTCGCCGAACAGGTCGAGGTCTCGCCGTCCAACGTCAGCTTCCATCTCAAGGAATTGGAACGGTCTGGTCTCGTCACCGCGAGGCGTGATGCCCGCTCGATCGTCTACAGCGCCGAGTACGATGCGCTGTCCGGGCTGATCCGCTTCCTGATGGAAGATTGCTGCTCGGGTCGCCCGGAAATCTGCGCGCCGGCGCTTGCGGCGCCTTGCTGCGCGCCGGGCGAGGGGACCCGGCAATGATCGTCACGCCCGTTGCACAATTCCCCGTTGCCGACCCTAGGGCTGACCAATGAACACTTTTGAGCTGTCGCGCCGGTTCGTGGCTGAGGCCCTGGGCACTGGCCTCCTGGTAGCAACCGTGGTCGGCTCCGGCATCATGGCCGAGACGCTGACGCACGACACCGCGCTGGCGCTGCTTGGCAACACGCTCGCGACCGGCGCCATGCTGGTGGTGTTGATCACCGTCCTTGGCCCGATATCCGGCGCGCATTTCAATCCCGCCGTTTCGCTGGTGTTCTGCCTAAACGGGTCGCTGCCAGCCCGCGATCTTCCTGCTTATCTCCTCGCGCAGTTGGCCGGCGGCATTGCCGGCACGATGGCGGCGCACCTCATGTTCGCCCTGCCGATGCTGGAGGTCGCAACAAAGCTGCGTGCCGGACCGGCTCAGTGGTTCTCGGAAGTGGTCGCGACATTCGGCCTTGTCGCCGTCATTCTCGCCGGCCTTCGTTTCGAGCGGCGGGCCGTTCCGTGGCTGGTCGGGCTCTACATCACGGCAGCCTATTGGTTCACGGCGTCCACGTCTTTCGCCAATCCCGCCGTCGCCGTGGCGCGCTCGCTCACCAACACCTTCTCGGGCATCAGACCGGTCGATCTGCCGGCCTTCATCGCCGCCCAACTGCTCGGCGCGCTGATCGCGCTCGCGCTGATGGGCTGGCTGCTCAAGCCCGAAACCGTTGAGCAACACCAGCCAATGAAAGCAGAGCCATGACGGTTACGATCTATCACAATCCCGCTTGCGGAACCTCGCGCAACACGCTCGCCATGATCCGCGCCAGCGGCGAGGAGCCGGTGGTGATCGAATACCTGAAGACGCCACCGAGCCGCGAACGCTTGCTCGAACTGATTGCGGCAATGGGGATCTCTGCGCGCGAGTTGTTGCGGGAGAAAGGGACCCCTTACGCTGAACTCGGCCTTGCCGATCCGAAATTGAGCGACGACGAGCTGATCGATTTCATGCTCGCCCATCCGATCCTGATCAACCGGCCGATCGTCGAAACGCCGAAAGGGACAAAACTCTGCCGACCGTCGGAGGCGGTGCTGCCACTGCTCGACGATCCGGTGCGCGAATTCGTCAAGGAGGATGGCGAGAAGGTCGCCTATTAGTTAGGCGGGGCCAGATGCTTCATGAAGTAGATAGACGCCCTTGGTTTGCCGAATGGGTCCACGAAATGATGCGGCACGACGCCGACCTCCTGCCAGTTCATCCGCCGATAGAGCCGTTCGCTCGCTCCGCCCTCCGCGGTGTCGAGCAGGAGCAAGAAGCGGTTTCTCTTCCTTGCCTCCTCTTCCACTGACGCCATAAGTGCCGAGCCGATGCCTTGCCGCTGGAAGTCTCGATGAACGAGAAGCTTGTAGACCTCCGCCCGGTGCTGCGCATTCGGCTCCGTCGACAGATAGAGCTGGACGGCGCCGACGAGGTTGTTTTCGACAAAGGCGCAGATAAGGAGGCGTTCTTGCTCCGCCACGGATCGGAAGATGCTCTGCCAGTAGGATCGCGCTTGCTCGGTGCCAAACGGCAGGACGAACCCGACGAGCGCCCCATCCTCGATACTCTGCATCAATATCTCGGCAAGGGCGCCGAGCTGCGCTTTTGCCTCGGCCTCGTCGATTACCGCGATACGCATTTGCTCTCCCGCTCGAGCCTCGACAGATAATGGGCTTTGAGCAATCCGTGAAGCCCGAAGCGTCTGCAACAGCCGAGCACAATCGCCATGTCCTCGTCTCGGCTCTCGGCCTCACGCAGATCCTCGCCTGGGGATCATCCTATTATCTGCCCGCGGTGCTTGCCGCGCCTATTGCCGAGGACACCGGCTGGTCGCTCGCGTCGGTCGTTGGCGGGCTGTCTTGCGGGCTGCTGCTTGCCGGGTTGGTCTCTCCCGTCACCGGGCGGCTGATCCAGCGCCATGGAGGCCGGCCCGTGCTTGCTGCGAGCTCGTTGCTGCTGGCTGCCGCGCATTCGCTGCTGGCGACGGCAACTGCTTATCCCTTTTACCTGATTGCCTGGCTGCTTATGGGCTTGGGCATGTCGAGCGGCCTCTACGATGCCGGCTTCGCGACGCTCGGGCGGCTTTATGGTCAGGGCGCGCGCGGCGCCATCACCAACCTGACGCTGTTCGGCGGTTTCGCCAGCACCGTCTGCTGGCCGCTCAGCGCCTTTCTTGTCGAGCATGGCGGATGGCGTACCGCCTGCCTCTCCTATGCGGCGATCCACCTCGCGATTTGCCTGCCGCTCCACCTCCGGATAATACCGCCGCCTCCGCCCGCGGCGCCCGCGCCAACGAAAGACAGATCGAAGGAGGCGTCGGCCACGGGCAGAGCACGGACACGCTTCATTCTGCTGGCTTGCATCCAGACATTGGCCGCGATGATCGCATCCATGCTCTCCGTCCACTTGCTGACGCTGCTGCAATTGCGCGGCGTGGGCTTGGCGGCCGCCGTCGGCCTCGGCGCATTGGTCGGCCCGTCACAGGTCGGCGCGCGGGTGTCGGAGCTGCTGATCGGCCGCAACCGGCATCATCCGATCTGGACGATGCTGACCTCCGTATCGCTGCTCGCGGCGGGAATCTGGCTGCTCCTGGCGAGCCAGAAATTCGTTGCCCCTAGCTTTGATCCTTTACGGCGCCGGCAACGGCATCCACACGATCGCGCGCGGCGCGCTGCCGCTGGTGCTGTTCGACCCGCAGCAGTACGCAGCGCTGATGGGCAAGCTCGCGACGCCCAGCCTTGTTGTCCAGGCAGCAGCTCCTTCCATCGGAGCGCTGCTTCTTGGCACAGGCGGCGGCAATCTCGTCCTGATCGCGCTCGCGGTCGCCGCTACCGTCAATGTGGGATTCTGCGTCTGTCTCATCGCGACAGTACGCCGATAGTCCCTTCACCTCGCCAGCGCCGACGCGCCGTACTTTACATTTTTGTAAATTGCCCTCGGCGGTTAATTCGCGATACGGCTCGCCAGCGGTTCGGCTCGGTTATCCGCGTGATGGGCACTTCCGGATGAATGGGCCGAGCCGAATTCAACTTGGGAGAACGCTATGATTCGCAAGGTTCTGGTTGCAGCTTCGGTTGTTGCGCTTTTCAGCATGCCGGCATTTGCGGCCACGCAATATTGGGTGGCAAAGGACGCCACCAGCAAGAAATGCTCGGTGGTTTCCACGAAACCGGACGGCAAGAAACTGACCGATGCCGGGACGAAGGCCTACACGTCCCAGGCCAATGCCGAAAAGGCCCTGAAGATGCTCAAGGACTGCAAGTAAGCTTGCTGTCCTAAAATTTGTGCCCGCTCCGGCATGCCGGAGCGGGCTTTTTTCTTCGGCGGGACTGCCGTCGGCGAAAATCTTCTCGGAGCGCTGTTTTTGGGCGTGGGCGGCAATGCGGTCTAGGCAAAGCTAGCGCCCGCGGGCAACGCTCAATTGGGGGGTCTGTATTTGCCTGCCTGCGGCGTGCGCCGCTGATCCTCGGAGCGGCTCAGCGGATGCGAGATTGGTGTGAAGCGGATGCGGCAGGCGATTGGTGTTGAGGCCGGCGATCCTATTTGCCGCGCCGCGCAAAAAACCCGACCCGGCAATTGCCGGATCGGGTTCTTCTCATTCATCTCACAATGGTGGGCTTCTGCCTCAGTCGCGATGCTCCGGCATCGCCTTCAGCTGGTCCTTCGTCCAGTTGGTGACGGCATGCACGTCACCGTCCTCGTCGCGCATGAAATCGAGCTGGCTGGCGGTCACGGCCACCGGTTTGGCGCCGATACCGAGGAAGCCGCCGACATCGATGACGACTTGGCTGCCATGCAGGTGGTCGACCGAGCCGATCTTCTCGTCATCCGGGCCGTAGATGGTCGCGCCTTCGAGGATGTCGGGCGTGAGCTCGGCATTGGTCAGTCTTACGTGGCTGGTGTGGTCCATGACGCATCTCCTGTGGTTGTACAGGGGATGAACCTCAGATCGGGCCGAGGGTTCCGCCGACGGAGCGAAAAGCGGGCGCTGGTCAGCGAAGCGCCGCCCATCCCGTCACGAGGACGAGCACAAGCGTGACCAGCGCGCCCGAGACATAGAGGATCGTCCTGACATTGCCGCCCTTGGCGGCGTTTCCGCCGCGCAGGTAAATCACCATGTGGACGAAGCGTATCGCCACGTGAACCCAGACAAGCACGGCGAGCGTCACCGGGCCGACGCCGACCATCATCGCCAGCACCACGGGCACGACGAAGGGCGCCAGCGCCTCGACCGAGTTCATGTGGACGCGGTCGATCCGGTAGAGCGGGTTATCGTCGTCGGCCGGAATGACCGGACCCGAGAGCTTGCCCGCGAATCCCTTGGACGAGCCGGAATAGATCGCCAGCGCCACCGATAGCAGGCAGAGCGCAAGCACGCCGAGAATGCTCAACCAATAGGCTTCCATTTGCTGCGCTCCTTCCAATTGCTGTCATGCCGGCCGCGCCGTTCGGTATTGCGTGGTGCTGTCAGGCCGCCTGGGCAAAAAGCGCCTGGTATCGCTGCAGGTAGAGCGGCCAGCCCTGATCGCTGTCGACTCCGCCGCGCACGCTTTCCCAGCCCTGGCCATGCCGTTCGATATGGCGATGCTCGATTTCGACACGGGTGCGGTTTTCCGCCTCGGCTGTGAAGCGGACTTCCCACTCGCTGGTCTTGGCGAGGTCGGCTTCGATCTGCCAGCGCGGGCTGATGTCCCAGCTTAGGAGCAGCCGGTTCGGCGGCTCGTAGGCAAGCACCCGCGCGAAGCGGCACTCCGAGCCGTCTACACCACGGTCATAGACATGGCCGCCGACCCGCGGCTCGAAGATCGTTTCCGCGATCGGAACGGCGAGCAGATTGTGCTCGCGTGGTTTGAAGCTGCCGAAATCCTCAATGAACACCTTGAAGGCGCGCGCGATCGGCGCCGCGACGACGACTGAATGTTTTACGGGCGCGGGTGCCGGCTGCTTGATCATGTCTCGTCCTCCGTCGGCTGCTCGACAATTTGCGTGTAGGCGGCAAGCGTTTTCACCCAGAACTGGTCGATCTCCGCCCGGAAGGCCGCGAGGCCGTCCGGGTCGATCCGGTAGATGCGCTCCTTGCCCGAGCGCGTGTCGGCCACCAGCCCGGCATCCTTGAGAACCTTCAGATGCTGCGAGACCGCCGGCCTTGTCACCGGTAGCACATTGGCGAGTCCGCTGACCGAAGAGGGTCGGTCGACCAGCAGTTCGAAGATCGTGCGCCGCGTCGGGTCGCCGAGCGCTGTCCAGTATTTCGCGTTAGTAGCCACTAACGCGAACCCTAGGGCGGTGCGTCTGCCCTGTCAACCTGCATGGTGAGTGGCACCCACCTGGCCGGCCCGATTGTCGCCGGTTTTGTTGCGCGGTTTCTGCAAACATCCGACATCATCCGGGCGACAATTTCGGCCAGCTTCTCGCTGATGTGGGCCCGGGGGAAATTCATTGCGCAAGGCAATCTCGACCGTCGTTATCCTGTTGCTGATCGTCCTGATTTCGGGCGCATGGTTCCTCTGGCAGAGGAGCGGCGCCTATGGGCTGAATGTTCTTCTGCGCCGGGGCGGCAGCTACTGGATCACCGTTGCGGCCGACGATGCGCGGCTCTCGCCGTCGATGCGGCTTGCCTTGCAGCCGGCAATCCCTGACGTCACCGCCGGTGCCGGCGCATGGAAGCAAGTGGAACTTGGGTTTGAAGCCAGGGAAGTACCCGTTGTCGCCGGCGGGCAGGAGGTCGACCGCCTTTATCTCAACCGCTTCGACCCGGCCAGATTCCGCTTCATTGCCCGCAACGAGCCGGGCGGTACGAAAGACATTGACCAATGGGAAGCCGCACTTCACCCAGGTGGCCAGGGTGGCACGGTGCTGATCGTCAATGGCAGCTATTTTGGGCTGAAAGGCGAAGCCGACACGCCCCTGGTCAGCATGGGCGAAAGGCTCGGTCCGCGCGACTATGATGCCAAAGCCGGCGCCTGGGTGGCCAACGCGTCAGGCACGCATGTCGTCGGCCTTGCCGGGCGCGACTGGCGGGCGGTTCTGGACGGCGCCGAAAATGCAATGGTGTCCTATCCGCTGCTGATCGGCGAGGATGGCGGCAACGCAGTACGCGCAAAGAGCAACTGGCTGGCCAACCGCACCTTCATCGCCGAAGACCGTCAGGGCCGCATCATCGTCGGCTCGACCAAGGACGCCTTCTTCTCGTTGGACAGGCTGGCGACCTTCCTGCTGAAAACCGACCTCGACATCAAGACCGCGCTCAATCTCGACGGCGGCCCCATCGCCGGTCTCAGCGTGCGCTCGGGCGGCTACCGCCTGAAGCATTATGCGAGGTGGGAAGCCCAGGTGGCGGAGGGCAAGGTCTCGCTGCTGCAGGCGCCGAGGGACGTGGCCTGGGGCATGCCTGTCGTTCTCACCGTGGAACGCAAATAGAGCGTCTTGGGCTTCTCAACTGCGCCGTTTCGCCTTGAGACTCCGCGCCGCCTCTTCGATCGCCGCGCGGTCGTTGCCCAGACGATCGAGCAGTTCCTGCGCCTCATCGCCCGAAACGCCGGTGCGCACGGCAAGCGCCTCCACCGTCTGCACATCCGCGCTGTCGATCTCGCGCGTTTTGGGTAGCGCGTCGTCCGCCGTCAGCGGCAGGGCCGCCTCGCGGTCGATCTCCAGTTCGGCCTGATGCCAGTGCCGTTCGTGATTGCCGAGGATGCCGCCCTCGCGTTGAAAGATCTCATAGGCGCGCTGCCTGATCTTCTCGGTCCGATCGTCGTCCATCGCCGTTCCTCCTTGCGTGTCGTAAGAACGCAGGACAGGGCGGAACGATCCGCGTGGTTCGCGAAGTGATCGCCGGCACTACCGGGCACCGCGCGGGTTCGCCCGTCGGGTCAGGGCCCGTATATTGCCACCGGCTTGCCGAACATTCCCGGCTCCGGCTTTACACCCAGCCCCGGTCGCTGCGGCACGGCGATGTGGCCTTGCTTGATGACCACCGGGTGCCTCTGGTCGAAATGACCCTTGATGTATTCCTGGGCGATCCAGGCGCCTTCCATGCGGCGCGGCTCGACGGTTGCTGCCAGATGCACGCAGGCCGCCGCGATGACGTCGCCGCCCCAGGCGTCGTCGCAACTGTGCGGCAGCGAGCGGATCGCGCAAAGGTCGCGCACCGTGGTCATTTTGGTGAGGCCGCCGAGCCGCGTCACCTTGAAGCCGAAGCCGTCGGCAATGCCCATGGCAATCGCCCTCAGCACCGCGTTCTGGTCCTCGGTGCTCTCGTCGAGATAGACCGGATGCGTCACGCGGCCCTTCAGCGTCGCGATTTCGTCCATTGTGTTGCAGGGCTGTTCGAAGACGAAGGGGATTGCCTGGCAGAGCCGGTCGAGATGGATCGCGGCAGCGACCGTCAGGCCGCGATTGCCGTCGACCGCGATGCGCGCCCTGTAGCCAACCGCTTCCCAGACCTTGTGGACAACGGCGACGTCTTCCTCGAGGTTGCGCCCGCCGATCTTCACCTGCAGGCGCGGATAGCCGGCCTTCACCTTGTCGGCGGCGATTCTGGCCGTCTCATCCGGCGCCCCGACAATCAGCGAATAATAGGCCGGCACGCGATCGGTCAGCGCCCCGCCCAAAAGCGTCGAGACCGGCACGCCGAGCTTTTGACCGAGCAGGTCGAGAAAGGCCATGTCGAAAGCGGCCTTGGCGTAGCCGTGCCCGTTCAGGCGTTCGTCCATGCGTTTGGCCAGCAGCCTGATCGAGGCGATCTCCTGCCCGATCAGCCCGGGGGCGATCTCGGCGATCGCGGCGCGGGCGCCCAGCGCGTGATGCGGCTGGTAGACTGGGCCGATCGGGCAGGTCTCGCCCCATCCGGCAAAGCCGTCATCGGTCACGATCTCGACAAGTGTCGAGTCCAGCGCCTCCACATCGGCGCTGGCCATCCGGTAGACGCCGCCTTTGGCCGGCAATTGCGCCGAATAGACGTTGATCCGATCGATGCGCATACCCGGCTCCCCTCGAGAATGCATGGACAACAGGGCCTCAAGCGGCCGTCTTACATCCGCGCTCTGGCGGAGGTCGGATCGTAAGGCGAATCCGGAATCACCTCCGCAACCTTCCATTCGCCCAGGATCGCCACGTCGAGCTTCGTGCCGGGCGTGGCAAAGCGTTCGGGCAGCAGCGCCAGCGCCACGTCATGGCCGAGCGCGTAGCCATAGCCTCCCGAGGTGATGCGCCCGACTAGCTTGCCGTTGCTATAGAGCCCTTCATTGGCAAGCGTACTTGCACCGTCGGTGTCGATCCTGAGCGTCACCGAGCGGCGCCGGTCGTTGCGCTCCTTGTATGTCAGAACCGCGTCGCGTCCGATGAAGTCGCCCTTGTCGAGGCGAATGAAGCGCTCCAGCCCGCTCTCCAGCGCATTGAGCTCCGGGTTCATGTCGCGATACATGGCGCGATAGGATTTTTCGAGCCGGAGCGATTCCAGCGCATGCAGCCCGACCAGCCGCATGCCGTGCTTCTCGCCTTCTCTCAGGATCGCGTCGAGCAATTGCCGCTGGTAGGGCAGGGGATGGTAGAGTTCCCAGCCCAACTCGCCTTCATAGTTGACGCGCAGCAGCCGCACGTCGCTGGCCAGAGCCACGTTGCCGGTCTTCACGCCGAACCATGGGAAGCTTTCGTTGGAAAGATCGATCTCCGTGAGGGGTTGCAACATGGCCCGCGCCTTCGGCCCCACCACAGTGAAGCAGCCGCGATCGTTGGTGACGTTCTTTAAGGACACGCTGCCGTCGGTGGGAAGCAGTCTGGACAGGTCATCGAAGTTCCAGCGCTCGGCGCGTGGCGTCGAGATCAGATAGAACAGGTCCTCGCCAAGCCGCGCCACCATGTATTCGGCCTGCACGCCGCCATTGGCCGTCAGATGATGCGCCAGCGTCACCTTGCCGACTGAAGGCATTCGGTTGGCGATGATCCGGTCCAGCCAGGCAGCCGCGCCCGAGCCCGAGACCTCGAACTTGGTCATCGGCGTCATTTCGACCAGGCCGACGGCGTTGCGCACCGCCAGCACCTCCTCGCCGACGAGGTTGCCCTTGGGCGTCCAGCGCCAGCTATACTGGTCCTTGGCCTCGACGCCGTTGCGCGCGAACCAATTGGGCATCTCCCAGCCATTGAGCACGCCCCAGACCGCACCGAGTTCCGTCAGCCTGTCATAGGAAGGCGCGGTCTTCTGCGGCCGCGCGGCAGGCATGTCCTGCCCGGGATATTTCTGCTCCGCATGCGTGCCCCAGGCCTCGCGCACCTTCTCGCGCGTCCATGCCTTGTTGGCGTAATCGCCGAAGCGGCGCGGATCGAGGTCGGAGGTGTCGAGGCTGTTGCCGCCCTCGACGATGCGCTCGGATAGATAATAGCCAATCGTGCCGCCCCATAGGACGCCGCCCGGCACGCCTTCGGCGAGCCAGATATTGGGGAGACCCCAGGCCGGTCCCATCAGCGGCAGCTCGTCCGCCGTCATCTGGAAGGGGCCGCGCACATTGGCCTTGATGCCGACGCGCCCCAAGGCCGGCACCAGTTGCAGCGCCTGTTCCCAGTTCCACGACACCGCTTCGAAATCCTCCTCCAGCAGGTCGGCGCCGAACCAGGAGGGAACGCCGTCTTCGGCAAAAAGCTTCAGGTTCGCCGTGCGCTCATAGGGCCCGAACATCAAGCCGTCGCCTTCCTCGCGCAGATACCCTTCGAACCCCTCGTCGCGCAGGATCGGCATTTCGGGCCGGCCGGCACGCTTGCGCTCCACCACTTCCGGCACCGCTTCGGTGATCCAGTACTGGTGCAGGATCGGGATCGCCGGGATGTCGAGGCCGAGCAGCGCGCCGGTCTGCCGCGCGTAATTGCCGGTGGCGCAAATCACATGCTCGCAGGTGATGCTACCCTTGTTGGTCTCAACCAGCCACTCGCCGCCCGGCGTCCGCTTGAAGCCGGTGACCTCGGTGTTGAGATAGACCTTGGCGCCGAGATCCCGCGCGCCCTTGGCCATGGCATGCGTCACATCGGCCGGCGCGATATGGCCGTCGTCGGGATGGTAGAGCGCGCCGAGCATGCCCTTGTTGTCGAGCAGCGGCCAGAGTTTTCGCGCCTCATCCGGGGTCAGCAATTGCGCCCGCATGCCCTGCACCTCGGCCACACTCATATAGCTCTTGAACTCGTCGAGCCGGTCCCTGGAATTGGCGATGCGCAGCTGCCCGCATTTGTGCCAGCCCACGGGCTGCCCCGTCTCGGCCTCGAGTCCCTCATAGATCTCGATCGTCTTGTTGATCATCCGCCCGACATTGATGTTGCGGGCATAGGAAGGGATCAGCCCCGCCGCATGCCAGGTAGAGCCGGCGGTGAGCTGCCTACGTTCCAACAGCGCCACGTCGGTCCAGCCGCGCTTGGCGAGCCCATAGAGGATACCCGCGCCGACACATCCTCCGCCAACGATCACCACCCGCGCATGTGTCTGCATCAAATCACCAGTTCCGACTGTTCAGAGCAAAAGTGCCGCTGAAAGCTACAGGCGGTGATTGGCGCTGTAACGTCTTCAAAAACTAGGGATGACGATAAATTGGGCTTATGCAGCGGTTCATGAGCGACAAGAATCTGCGGTACTCATCTGGCTTGTCCTTCTTGCGCGGCCTCGTCCTTGAAGTCGACCTTCGTGCCCGGCTTGACCATGGCTGCGAGGTCTTCGGCGTCCCAGTTGGTCATCCGGATGCAGCCATGCGAGAAGGTGGTGCCGATCTTGCCGGGGTCCGGCGTGCCGTGAATGCCGTAGCTCTCGATCGAGAGGTCGATCCACACCGATCCGACGGGATTGTTGGGCCCCTTGGCGATAGTGAAGGGGCGCTTGGCCTTCACTCCCTTGAAGGCGAATTTCGGATTGTAGTGATAAGTCGGATCGTGCACCACGCGCTTGACCTCGGCCTGGCCGCTCGGCGCCGGATTCTCCTCGCTGCCGATCGAAGCCGGATAGACCGCAATCGCCTTGCCCGACGCATCGAGGGCGCGCACCTGGCGGGATGCCTTGTCGACCTCGACGCTGGCTACCTGTGAAGGAGGATCGCCCCGACCGACATCGGGGACGACCAAGGCCATGCCGGCCTTGCCGAACCCCGCGCGGAGGTTGAGCATCCTCAGTAATTGTTCGCTGACATGAAATCGCTCCGCCAGCTCCTCCCTTGCATTGCGGTAGCCGAGGCGCTTGAGCTGCGCCATGCTCTCCATGCGGGCCGGAATGCGCCTGGTGAAGGGGCCGCGGGCATCCTTGGCCGTGACCTCGTATGTCGTCAGCACCGGGCCGGTGAAGGTCGCTGTCAGCTTGTCCCAGGTCTCTCGCGTAAGCTTGCCGTCGGAAGGCAGTCCGTTCGCCGCCTGGAAGGCCGCGACGGCCTTGGTGAAGTTCTGCGAAACGCGGCCGTCGATCAGGCCGGGGGAGAAGCGGGCGCGATCCAAAAGCACCTGCGCCTTGAGCAGCATCGGGCTGATGCCGTTCGGTTCGCCCTCACTGAATTGCGCCTGATTGACGGCGTCGGGCTCCAGCTTCGCTGCCAGCGCGCCGCCGCATACGAGCGCGAGCGCCACCGTGACGACAACAAGGAACCTGACCATCGACATCACTCCGCAACCGCGACAAGTGCCTGTCTCTATGACGCGGCACGTCCGATCTGGTTCCTGTCGCGGGGGGGCGCACGAAGGTAATCGTGAATATGCGCTTTCCCCCATATATATTTGAATTTTAAGCCGGAAAGCAGTTCCCAAGAACGCGCATTAGTGGCATTATCGCATAAGGGCCTATGCATTGTCCGATTATATGGCCCCTTGTCCTGGTAACCGGCGGCTCCCCAACGCCCCCCGCCTATGCCGTCGGTTGCCTCCATTTGGGACTCAACTATCCAAGCTGGCTTCTTGTCCGGAAGAAGGAGGCGGCGTTGCCCACCGCCTCGGTCACATCAGACATGCTTCGGCTGGGCACTTCCTATGCCAGGAGGAATTGCGCCATCCTCGATGAGGATGTCCTTCTTGCGCGCAAAGGCGACAAAAACGCCCTTCGCTGTTTCCGCATCAACATCCCCGGCCAGAGCGGCCTTGCAGGCACGGATCGCAGCCTTCTGCTCGGGGCTGTTGCCGCACCAGTCGATGACAAATCGATAGGCGTCCACGACGGTGTTCAACTGACGCGGAAACCCCAGTCCTACCCAGACGCGGATTGGCTTTTCGAATGGTTTGGCGAGCATCGCGAACGTCCTCGATCCGCGACGATGCTAGGCGGTCAGCCCGCCGCCTTTGCGGCCTTTGCCGATCATCCAGGGCAGGGTGGTGCTCACCTCTTCATGGATTTTGGCGGACTTCGCGAAACCGCAAAATGCCTCTCTGGCGGCGGCCAGCGGAAAGCCGCTGTCGAATGCTCGCTGGCAGGCGCGCAGCGCCGTTTCATAGATCGGCCCACGCCGGTTCTTGGGCCATTCATAGAGAAATTCCAGGGCGTCTTCGAGGCAGGCGATTTCCTGGATGAGGCTGTTTCCGCTCTTCACGAAAACAGGGCTGTCGAACATCCGATCGTTCATAAGATCCTCCAAGTCGAACGAACAGTGTGAGTTTTGAAAGGGGGCGGGGATCGCAGCGGCCCGCGCCTGCATGCGATATGGGTTTATGAGTTCGAGCCGTCAAGGACTTGGCGGGCGCGGTCATGTCCCATTTCGCAAGCCCAATGTCCCGCGCGCTGTTTGGTCGATCAGACCGCATCCAAGCCGCCGGCGGCGGCCTCGTCAGCGACTGGAATTGAGCTTCTGGATACGCCCCTTATCCAGCCGGAACACGCCGTCCGTACCGCCTTGCTGCTCGAAGTCGGTTTGAAGCTCATCCCACGTGCCGAGATATGCGCCGCACTCGGCGCAATGGATCGGCGTTGTGGGTTGGGCATCGGCCGGGATCTGCAGACGGATGGTGCCGCAAAACGGGCATTCCAGTTTGTGGTCCAGATATTCGCCAGCCATTTTGGGGAGCATCGCGCAATCGGCACGTCTTCGCAAGCAGGAGATTTCCGACGAGCTTGCTTCAGTCGGCTCGATCAGCGAAACCGCCAGCAGCGAAACGCTTTGGCCGTCGCGGAGTCCGGCAGAACATCCGCCGCATTCAGCCGGTCAAACGCGGCTTGATGTGGACGTCTGAACACGCGCCTTTATGATCCGTGCTTCTCGAAGAAGCGACGGCCGGTCGCGCCCGACGGCCTTTATCAGCCTCCTGGCCTGAGCGTCGGAGATGCCGGTTTTCTCTTTAAGCAGAATGACCAGCTGCTTGTCGTCAATTCGACCATGGGAGCTGCCTTCACCGGGTTCAGTCATGTCAAAGATCCTCCTTCCAACCGAACTAGAAGGACCCTGGAAAGTTTCATCGTGGGCCCAGCATTGCTTCACGGCTCCGCAGTGGAGCCTATCTGCCCAGTGGCCGCCGCGAGAGCTCCGCCAGCTCCCGCTCGGCGGTGATCCCCGCCATGTAGTTCGCGATGATGCACAAGGCCCGCCGCTCGCGCTGCTCCTCGGTTTCGTTAGCGCCTGCGCTGAGTTCAAGGACGCGACTAAGAAAGCTTACCTCTTCGGGCAGGAATGCGCCTTTCGACAATCTCTTAGTCGGCATCTCTCCTCCTCCGTGCCGCAAGCCCAAAGGATGCCCGGCCGGCGGACATGTTCGTGACACAACGACCGCCGGCCGGGCTTCCAACCCCAACGTTGGGGCCAAACCATCCTGCATGTTTGTCGATGATCCGCTCTAACCCATGTTAATCGCCCGAAGGAAAGTAGCTGCCCGACATCCGCCGCTCACTTTTGCCTGCGACGAATGCGCTATAGCTGCGTGTGAAGCCTGCTGGCCAGCCAGTCGGTAACCTTCTCGCTCATGGGGCGCGCCTGCCACTCCGCCAGGCTGATCTGCCTCGATCGCTTGAGGTCCTCGTTGAACAAATCGATTTGCGTCTGCGCAAAATCCCTGCCGTAGACATTGAGGGTGGCTTCGTCGTTCAGCCGCAACGAGCGCTCGTCCAGGTTGGTGGAACCGAAGCTCGCCCAGACGTCGTCGACGATCAGCAGCTTGGGATGATACATCGTCGGCTGAAACTCGTAGATGCGAACGCCTGCTTCGAGCAGTTGGCCCCAGAAGTATCGCGAGCCTTTCCGCACGATGGGCACATCGGTCAGCGAATTGGGCACGATGACGTCGACGATCACGCCTCTCTTCCTGGCGTCGAGTATCTGCTGGAGCGCGATTTCGTCCGGCACGAAATAGGCCATGCCGATGCGCAGGTGGTCCTTGGCCGCGGCGATCGCGGCCAGCATCATCAGTTCCATGTCCTCGGAGCCGTTCGGCTGCGATGAAAGGATCAACTGAGCGCCGAGCGCGCCTGCGGGTTCAGGCGGCGGGTAGAACTTCTCTCCCTGCAACGTTTCGCCCACGGTCTCCAGCCAGTTCTCGGCGAAGGCCGCCTGGAACGCGGCCACCGAAGGTCCCTGGATTTGATAGTGCGTGTCGCGCCACTCGTTCGGATTGCGCGCATTGCCCAGCCAATTGTCAGCGATACCGACCCCGCCGGTGAACGCGACCCGCCCGTCCACGATGAGCAGCTTGCGGTGCGTCCGATTGTTCACGCGGTCAAGCGTGTACCAGTAGATGGGGCGGTAGCGCTGGAACCGCACCCCGGCGCCCGTCATGATGTGGATCAGGTTCTCGTCGAAAGGTAGGCTGCCGACCCAGTCGACCAGCACTCGAACCTCGACGCCCTCCCGGGCTTTCGCGGCCAGGGCCGTGGCGAATGCGTGGCCGACCGACCCCGACCAATAGATGTAGGTTTCCATGTCAATGCTGGCCTGGGCCGCGCCGATCGCTTGCAGCATCGCCGGAAAGATCTCGTCGCCATTGACCAGGGTTCGCACTGCGTTCCGCTCGAACATCTGCCCTTGCGAATAGCTGCTCATGCTTCGCACGAATTGCGGGTCGGCCGCGTCGAAACGATGCGGAACGATCGTGCGGATGACACGAGGCTCGGGGGTCAGGTTTACCGCAGCCAGAGTGACCACGCCGGCCGCGATCGCAACGGCAAGATATTTGAGGATGTCGAGCCAATAGCCGGCCTTGCGTCCGGCCGCGATCGCTTTTTTGACGGCCAGTGACGCTCCAAAGCCCTGAGATCCCACCTATTTCGTTCCCCGGTCAGTTTGGTGATTTTCCAACAGCAAGAATGTACGACCCTGGTTCAGGTTCCCGGCCGGGTATGGGCAAGCCCCGGACCGGCGCCGTGCAGTCGAGCCTGGGACGAGGTGCACTATCGACCGAGCGCTGCATCCTTTGTGAGCAATCGGCGTTGAAGAGGATCATTCAGGGTGGTTTGCATGGATACCAAGTTGGAACTTCCTGTAGCCGAAGCCTCGCAGGAGGCCGACATCCTCGTGAACAAGACGGCGCATTTCGTCGGCGAATGGATCGAGGAACACAAGGCTGAAGCTCTGCCCGCGCTGCCGGCGGAAATCGTTGCCGCTGAGTTGGCGGATCAATGTATCGCTGACGCTGAAAGCGAGGGCATAGGGTCTGACCAGATCAGCGAGGAAGTCGGCGACCTCAAGGAGTATATCGCCGAGACCGTGCTGGAGGAGCGACGCGATGGCGACAGTGGCGCTCGGGACACGATTGCGCCTGTGCCGTCCGCGGTTGCAAACGGAGAGCCGAATGCCGAAATTCCGCTTTGAATTCATCGAGTCCGCGGCGCAGCCGCCGATCCAGGTCGAGATGGACGACCTCGAAACCGCGAAAGCCGAGGCCAAACGGGCTGCCAAGAAAGCTATGCTCGACGGGATTGCCGCAGGTTCGGATCCGACCTCCTGGGTGACCAAGATCTATGACGAGGCCGGCTATTTGGTGACCACTATCGAATTCCGGGATCTGGTGTCCGAACCCCAGCGTCTCGCTCAGGCGAACGAGACCGGCGAGCCTGGTGTGATGCGCTCAGGTTGAGTGCTGAGCCAGCCTGCGCCACTGCTTGCATCCTATGATGACGGTTTGCTTCTGGCCGCCACGCTGGCCTAGTCGTCGCCCTTATAGGATTTGGCGACGTCGTCGATCTTGCGCCAATCGTTTCCGTAGCGTCGCACAAGCTCCCGCGCCTGCGCAGGCGACAGATCCTGCGTTTCGACGATATGCTTCACTTCCGTCTCTTCGCCTTTCAGCGGACGCGAACGCGGACGCTTTGTGTGTTTGGCCGTCGCTGCATCTCGTCTCGCCATGAATGGTCCTCTCTCGGATTGGAATCAACCGCCGAGCCGAAGGAAGGTTTCCTGAAGCCATTCGCTAAAGCGGCTCGATCTCCGAAAACAGCCAGTCGCGAAACGCCTTCACCTTGCGCTGGCGGATCGCTTCCGGCGGGTAGACCAGATAGAAGCTCGACACCGCCTTCAATGCATGATTGAACGGCCGCACCAGCCTGCCGGTGGCGAGGTCGGCGGAAACCAGCATGGTGCGGCCGAGCACCACGCCTTCGCCCTGCACGGCAGATTCCACCGCGAACGTGGCGGAATCGAAAGTGAGGCCGCTGTTCGGGTCGATGCCTTCGACGCCGGCGCTGGCGAGCCACGCCGCCCAGTCGATGCGGTAGCCGTCGCGGATCAGCGTGTGGTGCTTGAGGTCCTGCGGGTGCTTGAGCGGATGCGGGCCTTCCAGCAGCTTCGGGCTGCAGACCGGAAACACCTCCTCGCCGGTGAGGAATTCCGACGTCAGCCCGTGATAGCGGCCGGCGCCGTAGCGGATCGCGACATCGATGCCGTCGGCGCGGAAATTGGTCAGCCTGCCGGTGGTCGAGACGCGCACGTCGATGTCGCTATGCGCGCGGTGAAAGCGATAGAGCCTTGGCACCAGCCATTTTCCGGCAAACCCATCCGACGTGCTGACGTTGAGGGTCGAGCCCGAATGGCGCGAGGTCGCGGTTTGCGTCGCCAGCGCGAGTTGGTCGAGCGCCTCGCGCACGGCAAGCGCATAAGGCTCGCCGACCGGGGTGAGCCGCACCGAACGCGTCGCGCGCTCGAAGAGCTGCACACCGAGCTGATCCTCCAGATGCTTCACCGCTCGGCTGATAGCGCCATGCGTGAGATTGAGCTCGTCCCCGGCCCTGGAAAAATTCAAATGCCGTGCGGCGGCCTCAAAGGCCGGCAAGGCGTTGAGCGGCGGTAATCTGCGGGCCATGGAGAAAGCAATCTGTGAGTTATGGTAACAAATACTTGCCAAACTTTGGTTTGTCCATCGAGCTTTTTCCAGCCAAAAATCCTCACAGAATTTGTGGTCAATGCTCACTCAAGCTGCGAGGACACCATGGCTACCGTTCATCCCTTCCTCTGGTTCAATCTCGATGCCGAAGCCGCGCGGGATTTCTATCTCTCGGTTTTCAAGAACAGCCGCGCGCTCGGCGCGATCGAGTTCACCGACTTCGTCGGCGGCACCAACAAAACCATTCCGCACGCGATTTTCGACTTCGAGCTGGAAGGCCAGCGGTTTACAGCGCTCAACGCCGGCGGCGTGCCGCCCTTCAACGAGCGGATTTCGCTTTACATCGAGACGAAGGACCAGGCAGAGACCGACTATTTCTGGAACGCGCTCACCGCCGGCGGCGGCTCCGAACAGCCCTGCGGCTGGCTGAAGGATAAGTTCGGCGTCTATTGGCAGGTCATTCCGAGCGAGGCCTTGCGCCTGATGAACGACCCGGACCGCGAAAAAGCCGACCGGGCGCGCCAGGCGATGTATTCGATGAAGAAGATCATCCTCGCCGACCTTGAAGCGGCCCACGCCGACCGCGCCTGAATTTGAACCCATCAGGAAAGTCGGAGAAGACCCATGGCTAATCTCGCGGGAAAGAAGATCATCGTCGTCGGCGGCAGCTCTGGCATCGGTTTCGGCGTCGCGGCGGCCGCGCTCGAAAACGGCGCTGAGGTGGTGATCGCCGGCCGTTCGACCGACAAGCTGAAGGTCGCCGAAAAGCGGCTCGACGGGGCAGGGCGCGTGACGGGCATCGTGGCCGACATGGCCAACGAGGCGGACGTCTCCCGCCTGTTCAAGGAAGCTGGAGCTTTCGATCATCTGGTGGCGACGGCCGGCACGCCGCCGCCCAATGATCCGGTCGGCGAGACCGACATGGATTTCGTGCGCCAGTTCGTCGACGGCAAGCTGATCGGCGCGGTGATGCTCGCCAAGCATGCCGTGCGCACCCTGGACAAGGGTGGCTCGATGATCTTCACCTCGGGCATCAACAAGGACCGTCCGCCGGTCCCTGGCGGCTCGGTGGTTTCGGCGGTCGCCGGTTCCTTCACCTATTTCGCCCGGGCGCTCGCGCTGGAGCTCGCGCCGGTCCGCGTCAACATCGTCTCGCCCGGTTGGGTCGACACCGAAATGTGGGATGAGATCGTCGGCGCGGCCAAGACCGGTTATTTCGAGCAGATGGGCACGCGTATTCCGGCGGGCCGGATCGCCACGCCCGCCGAAATCGCGCCGGCCTATCTCTATCTCCTGCAGAACGAATTCATGACCGGCGAGACCATCCACATCGACGGTGGGCAACGGCTGGTGTGATCGGAAGGGCCGGACCTCTCGGTCTGAGGCGCCCGCTCCGCCCATCGCTGCCACAGGGCTGGGCCTCGCTTTCCGGGCTTTCCCCGGCGATGGCGTTTCCGGCGGAACGCTAATATACATGACGCTCGAATGAGCAGTGCCTCCGCCTCGTCGAGGAATGCCATGCGAAAGGTCATCGTCACCGCCATCTGCCTTGTCGCCGCGACAGGCGCCGACGCCCATGACTGGTACCAAAACAAGGTCGATCCGGTTACGAACTTCAAATGTTGCGGTGGCACGGATTGCCGTCCCATACCGGACGCCGCGGTGCAATCCAGGGCCGATGGTGGCTACGTTTACCTGCCCGATGGTTTCAACATCCCGCGAGAGCGCGTGCAGGAATCCCCGGATGGCCGATACCATATCTGCGAGAACAACTACGTCATAACCAACCAGCCTTATCTGCGCTGCTTTTTCGCGCCGCGGCTCAAGGTCTCGCGGCTGCTTTCGCGTTAGCCTCTCAACGATCCGTGTCCGCGCAAACGGTCGCTTCTCGACTACGCCTAGGCGGATGCTCGGCCTATGCGTATCCGAAATAGTCCATGATTTCCCGCGCTTCGCCTGCGTCGAAGCGGCGGGCCACGTTGGCTGGCAGCCTGGATCGCCAGCCGCCCCTATAGTCGGTGATCGGCTGGTTCACCTGGGCGAGCCGGCGAGCCGAATGCGGCGTGCGCACTGCCTTTTCCCGCCCCCACACGATGGGCTGCTGGTGATAGTTGAGAATGCCCGGGTCGAAGGTCACGCCGATGAAGCGGCATAGTCGCTCGATGGAAGGCGCAGGCGATTCGATGAAGTCCTCGTAACGCCACAGGATGCTTTCGCCCTTTTCGATACGCGCCATCGAGGCTTTGCTGTCGGCAATCCATCTCTGGAAAGCCTTGTCGAAATCGCCTTCGTAACGCTGCCCGAGCGAGGCCACGACGTCCCTGCCGTCGCGCGTGACGACGATAAAGCGCGCGCCTGGAATCGTCTCGGCGATCTGCCTCGTATAGTGGATATGGTTCGGGGTCTTTTCGACCCAGACGCTGCGGCCTGAGATGGCTGCCTGCAACAAAACCACACTCAGTTTGGTCCAACGCGCGCCATTGTCTGAGACAAACGCGCTTGTCTCGCGGCGGATGGAGAAAATTTCCGGATGCGCAGCCAGTATCCGTGCGAGCAAAGTGGACCCCGTATGCCCGCATCCGCAAATGAATATTGAAACCTTGGGCTTCGGAAGAAGCCGCACCACACCCCTATTCACGGTCTTGATCTCCCCCCGAGAGATTTTAACCAATCCTTTTCTTTCGGGGATTGCAATAGGAAATGCTTATATGCCGTCGATGACGAACAGATAATTGCTGCTGCCGGTGCCTTGGAGCGCGAGCCGCCCCGGATTCCAACGCCGGTCGCCGGGCCGTTCAAGTCGGCGGAATGGCCACACGTTTTGCCGCTAAGTAAGGCGGTGTCGGAGCACCTCGACGGTCACCGTCATCGCCACCGGTCGAGCCGTCACTTTCGTGCGAAGCTGAAGGCGAAATGGCTGCCGCGATGATAGACGGCGGCATGGACGACCGGGGTTCCGGTCCCGTCGAAACAGGTTTCCGTAATGAGCAGGGCTGGCCCGAAGTCGCGCAGGTCGTTGCGCCGCACGATTTCATCCGGCAGCATCACCGCTGCAACCGAGGCGGCCGACATACGCGGCTGATGGCGGTGTGTTTCCAGCAGCGCGAGCAGCGAGCCGCTCCATTCGATGTCGAAAAGGCGGCCCGGCAAAAGGCTGCGCGGCACGTAGTCCAGCGAATAGATGAGGGGGAGATCGTTGTGCAACCGCAACCGTTCAAGCCGGATGACGCGCTCTCCGTCGGCCAGGCGCAATTGCTGCTGGATCAGCGGTTCGGGCGCTTCCTCCGCGATGGAAAGGACCTTGTTGACGGTGCTGTAGCCATAGTGGCGCGACATGTCGGTCACGCTTTCAAACACGGTGATTGGACGGTCGACCTGGACGGCGGAGTTCGCGGTGACGAATCGGCCGAGTCCATGGGTGACGGAGATGATGCCGTCCTGTTCGAGCAGCTTCAGCGCTTCGCGCAGGGCAGGGCGCGAGATGCGGAAGCGCTGTGTCAGCTGTGATTCCGTTGGCAGCCGGTCGCCGGGCTTGAGCCCTTCGGTCCTGATGAGGTCGGCCAGCCGGTCGCGGAGTTGGACCGCCAATGTGCGTGCATCCCGAAGCGGCTCGTCCAAGTCCCTCTTCCCGATTGTGCCAACTCTCTCTTTGTTGTCGGACAATCGCGCCAAGGTCAAGCGGAGGCCTGCCGTGGCGATCGCGCGGGCATATGGGAAGGCTTGCAGGCCGATCGGCAAAATTTCTCTTGAAATGCGCTTCTGCAGATGTCAGTTGTCTTACAACTCAACTGATCGAGGGAACGATGCTCAATTTCGACGAAGCCCGGTTTGTGCGCATCCAATCGGGAGCGGTGGCCTTGCGCGAGCGCATTGACGCCGTCGTGGCGCAATGCCTCGCCGCCGGGGCGCAGAACATCTTCTTTCTCGGCACCGGCGGTGCGGCGATCCTGATGCATCCGGCCGCGCATTTGCTGCAGCGCCGGTCCGGCTTTCCGACTTTCGTCGACATCACCGCCGAGCTGCAACTCGCCCAATCCGTTCACCTGACCGACAAGTCGATCGTCGTGTTGCCTTCGCTCTCCGGCACCACCAAGGAAAGCGTGGCGCTTCTGTCCAGGATCAAAGAAATCGGGGCGACGGTGATCACCTTGGTCGGACATGAGGAGACGCCGCTCGGCAAGGGCGGGGATCATGTCTTCGTCAACTTCGCTGAGGACGACACGTCCTGCGAGTCCTTCTATCTCCAGTCGCTCTTCATCGCGCTTGCGGTGCTGAAGCATTGCGGTGAGCTCGCCGAATCCGAACGGATACTCGCTGAATTAGCGCAGTTGCCGCGGCTGCTGCTGGAAGTGAAGCGGGGCTATGAAAAGGAGGCCGCCGGTTTCGCGCGGAAACTGGCCGCCTCCGACTATCACATCATAACCGGCGCCGGGAATGTCTGGCCGCAGGCCTGGTATTACGGCATGTGCATCCTGGAGGAGATGCAGTGGATCCGGACCCGCCCGGTGCATGCTTCCGACTTTTTCCATGGCACCCTGGAGCTGGTGGAAAAAGACGTCAGCGTGGTGCTCTTCAAGGGCGAGGACAGCGCCCGGCCGCTGGCCGATCGCGTCGAGAAATTCGCGCCTACCTATACGGACAAGTTGACGGTGCTCGACACGGCCGATTTTGAACTGCCCGGTATTTCGCCCGACGTACGCGCGCTGGTTTCGCCGATCGTGCTCGCAACCGCTCTCGAACGGGTCAGCGCTCATCTCGAGGTGATCCGCAACCACCCGCTGACCACGCGCCGCTACTACAAGCGCGTTGCCTATTGAGCTGAGCCCTCGGCATCAGCGCTTGGTCGCATAACGCAGGATATGAGCAGTTTTCGATTTGCCGCCGTCGGCGACAACTGCATCGATCGCCTCGGAGCGCCGATCGGCCGCTCGCTGGTCGGCGGCAACGCGCTCAATGTAGCCGTCCAGCTCGCGCGGCTTGGCCACGACAGCTTCTATTTCGGCGCCGTGGGCCGCGATGCCGAGGGCGAACGCACCCGCGCCGAGCTCAAAGCCAATCGGGTAGCGGTCAAGCACCTGCGCATAGGCCAGCGCAACACCGCTTGGACCGACATCAAAGTCTTGCCGTCCGGCGAGCGCTTGATTGCCGCCGAGGACTTCGGTGCCTGTGCCGGATATGCGCCGGACGAGGCGGAACTGGCGGTCCTGGAGGCAATCGATCATGTCCATATCGGCTGGCTGGATGATGGCGGCGCCTTGCGCAGGCGCCTGTCGCGGGCAGGCGTCAGCGTCTCGCAGGATATCTCGGTCAACGCCGATCCCGCCGATCTCGGTGTGGAGGGTTTGAGCATAGTTTTCTGCTCGACCGACCAACCTCGCGATGCGGCGGAAGCGATGGCCGCGGATCTCCTGTCGCGCGGCGCAGGCTGTGCCGTCATCATGCGCGGCGCCGAGGGGTCGATCGCGCTGACGGCCCGCGAGCGCACCGAGACCGGCATCCGCCCGGTCGACGTCGTCGATACGACTGGCGCTGGCGACAGTTTCATCGCCGGCTTCCTGCATGCCTGGCTGGCCAGGAAGCCGCTGTTGCAATGCCTCGAAAGCGGCCGCGACCATGCTGCTTTGGCCCGGCGGCTTCCCCCAGGAGGGGATGCCGTATTGAAGCTCAGCGCTTGAGCGAGCGCCCGAAACGTTCCTCGATGCGGGACTGCAGGAATTCGAGGCCGATCGACAGCAACCAGTAGATCATCGAGGCGGTGATCAGCATCTCGATGTGCCGGAACTCGGTCTGGCCCTGCGTGCGCGCCAGATACATGATCTCCCAGACCCCGACCACCGAGACCAGGGAGGAATCCTTCAGCATCGCGATGAACTGATTGCCCGTCGGCGGCACGATGACGCGCATCGCCTGGGGCAGGATCACCAGGAACATCGTCTGGTTGGGGCGGAGTCCAAGTGCGGTGGCGCCTTCCGTCTGGCCGCGCGGGATGCTTTCTATGCCGGCACGGAAAATTTCGGTCATATAGGCGCCGTAGCAAAGCGACAGCGCCATGATCCCGGCAGGCACGGCGCCGATCACATACCCGACCTGCGGCAGACCGAGATAGATGATGTAGATCTGCATCAGCAATGGCAGCCCGCGAAACAGTGAGGTGTAAAAGGTGGCCAGGCCGTAGATCGCGCCATTCTTGGAAAGCTTGGCTATGGCGCCGATGAAGGCGATGACCGTGGCGATAGCGATCGAAATGGCGGAAATGTAGAGCGTGGTCACCACGCCCTGCGAAATGAGGAAACCGATCTTCCTGGCGATGAAGGAAAAGGACAGATCGAACGAATAGAAGAACAGCATCAGCAGCACGAACAGCTCGATCCATACGGCTACGATCTGCTGCTTGCGCCCGAGTTGCTGCAGCGCTTTCCAGTTCGCGGCCACGATTAGGGCGATCAGCACCGCCGAGACGCTTCGCGCCGCCACGGGATTGGCCGCAAGCCATTCTATCGAGCCCGGGACAAGCTTGCCGATCCAGTCTGCCTTGATGCCGAGACCGTAGAGACCCGCGGCGAATGTGGCGAGCGCCAGGCATGCGCCGATGCGGCGCGTGGCGTCCGGATAGTTGAGCAGCAGTCTGCCGATCACCTGTCGATCTCCCTCTGGTCAGCGGCGGCGTTCACGCCACCAATCTTGCGCCTGCAGCTTCCAATAGGTGAGTTGGGCCGCGGCAAGTCCCGCCGGTCCGCCCGCCCAGGCCAGTCCGAACGGCGCGAACAGAAGGTAGCGGTCCGACTGGCGGAGTATCGCCTCGGCGATCACCTTGCCGGCCACGGCTGTCGTGTTGATGCCGTGGCCGCCAAACGCCGTCAGATACCAGACGCCTGGCTGCAGCTCCCCGATCTGAGGCATCAGGTGGCGGGCGTAGGCCATCAGTCCCGACCATGCGAGTTCGGTCTTGAGCGTGGCGAGCTGAGGGTAGGTTCCAACCATCTCCCGGCGCAATTCCCTCGCCAGCGCCGCGGGCGAAGCGGCCCGCGTGGTGATGCGCCCACCCCAGAGCAGCCGCTTTCCATCCTCCACGACGCGGTAGTAGTCGCCGGCCCGGCGGTTGTCGCCGACGGCGTCCGTCGTCGCGATGGCGCTGGCGATGAGATCGGGGGCCTCCTCGCTCAGCATCACATAGGTGGCGATCGGCAGGATGGCCCGCTTCAGCCGGCCGACCAGCGGTCCTGTATAGCCGCCGGTAGCAAACACCGCGTGACGCGCGCGCACTTCGCCCCTTGCGGTGCGTATGGTCTTGCGCGGGCCGTCGAGCTTGGCCCCGATCGCGCTGGAGCCCTCGTGAATCCTGCCGCCCAGCCGCTCGATCTCCGCGCCGACGGCGCGCAGATAGTTGAGCGGATGCATGTGGAAGGCCTTGGCGTCGCGCAAGCCCTGGTAGTAGCGCTCGGAATGCAGCACAGCGCGCACCTGGTCACGCTCGAGGTATTCGAGCGGATAATCGAAATCCCGTGCCAGCCTCTCCGCATGACCCTTCAGTTCGGCGCCGCCGTCGTGACGCAGCACGCCCATGATCCCGGGCCGAGGCTTCGCTGCCGTGATGTCGAGGTCCTTGATCGTCTGCCGCACGAAATCGACGCCTTCGATCGACAGCCTATGCAGCTCTCGTGCCCCTGCCACTCCGGCCATCGCGGCGATCTTGTCGCTGCCGGTCGCGAAGCCGGGGCTGACGAACCCTCCGTTGCGGCCCGAGGCGCCGAAGCCGATGCTCTCGGCTTCGAGCAGCACGACCTGTTGCCCGGCGCGTGCCAACTGCAGCGCCGTCGTCAGACCGGCCAGTCCGCCACCGACGATGACCGTGTCGCATTCGGCAGGACCCGCGAGCGGTGGTCTGACCTTTTCGTCGGCAAGCGTGCGGCGATAATAGGTATCGGGATAGGTCATGATGGGGTTCTGATCGAAGCAGGCGGCCTTGAGGGGCCGCCCGCGACGAGCGTCAATCGGCGCTATAGTTCTTGCCGTACCACTTGGTGGTCAGCGTGGCGAGCGTGCCGTCTTTTTTCATCTGGTCGATGATGCCGCCGACCTTGGTGGTCCACTCGGCGTCGCCCTTGTCCGCGATCACCACCAGCGGCTCGCGAAAGGCGTAGTCGCCCTCGATGATGCGCAGCGGATAACCGTTCTTGATGGCGTTTTGAGCGGTCTGCTCGGGCGCGATGACTGCGTCGAGCCGCACGCCGTCTCCCAGTCTCAGATCGTCGAAGGGCAGCATGGAATCGGCGAAAGTCCGGATCTCGCCAGGCTGTAGCTTGTATTCGATTGGCGGAAGGCCGGGAGCGTCGATCTCCAACTGGCGGCGGATGAAATCTTCCGACGTGGTGGCGGTCTCGACGCCGATCACCTTGCCGTTGAGATCGTCCACGGATTTCGCCTTGCTGTCCTTGTGGACCACATAGACGTAAGGGCTGTAATAATAGATGCCGGCGAAATCGATCACCTTGGCCCGGGCCTTGGTCGGCGTAACCGAGCCGACGCCGAGATCATAACGGCCTTGCCAGTGGCCGCCGGTCATGGTGGCCCAATCGGGCGTCTCGAAGCTGACTTCCACACCCAGGCGCTTGGCGATCTCTTTCGAAACGTCGATGTCGAAGCCGACCAACTGGTTGCTCTCGTCGAGAAAGCTCTGCGGCGGCCAGCCGCTGTTGGTCGCGACCACCATGGCCTTCTTTGATGTGACGCGATCCAGGGTTTCCCCCGCCCACGCTGCCGACGCAAATGCGAGCGCGCCGGCAGCCAGCGCGACGCAAGCAATAAATCTCCTCACGAAACCTCCCTTTCGTATGTAAGATGTCTGACAACACAACTTGTCCGTAAGGGAGAGGGTGAGTCAAGCGTCTTTATCCGCGTCTCGTCGGGTTTCGGCCCGGATATATGTTCCCGGTGTTGGCGGATCGGCCTCGCCACCGTGCTGGCCTCAATTTCGATGCCGCAGCGCCTCGACGATCACGGCCATCGCCGGCGAGAGCTGCCGCCGGCTTGGGTAGTAGAGGTGGTAGCCCGGGAAGGGCAGGCTCCAGTCGTCGAGCACCAGCCTGAGCCGGCCCTCGGCCACGTGTTGGCTGACGAGGTCTTCCGGGACGTAGGCGATGCCGTAGCCGTTCAGCGCTGCGTCGACCATGGGAATGGTGGTGTTGAAGGTCAGCTGACCATCCACCCGGACCCTGAGCTCGCGGCCCTTCTTCTCGAACTCCCAGGCATAAAGCCCGCCGAATGTGGTCTGCCGCAGGCTGATGCAATCATGTCCGACGAGGTCCTGCGGAACTTTCGGAACCGGGTGGCGCGAAAAATAGTGTGGCGAAGCGACGGCCACCAGCCGCCAATCCGGGCCGATGCGCACCGCGATCATGTCCTTGTCGACGCTCTCGCCGAGGCGCACGCCGGCGTCGAAGCGTTCCTCGACGATATTGCGCATGCCGTTGTCGCTGTAGAGCTCGACGCGCAGGTCCGGATAGTCGCGCAGCACCGGCTCGAGCTTCGGCCAGACGATCATGCGCAGCGCATGGTCGGACAGCGTGATGCGCACCGTGCCTGCGGGCCTGTCGCGGAAGGCCACAAGGCTCGAAAGGTCGGACTCTATGCCTTCGAAGCGCGGGACAAGCGACTGGTAGAGCCGCTCGCCCGCTTCCGTCGGCGCCACGCTTCGTGTCGTTCGCGTGAGCAGCCGCACGCCCAGCCGCGCCTCCAATTGCTTGATCGTATGGCTGAGCGTCGATTGCGACGTGCCGAGCTCGGCCGCCGCCCTGGTGAAGCTGCGCTCCCTGGCCACCATCAGGAACCACAGCAAATCCTTCAGATCCTCGCGCTGCATGGAGCACCACCCTGGCTCGGCCGCTGTCGCGGTTCGTAGCCTCATCGTCAATTCATATCAAGGATGGATAAGTCCATGCAGATTGCAACGGCTAATCTGGATAGTGGAGGTGATTTATATAGCCGCCAGCGAAATGACTGGAGGGCTCGGCGGCGGGCCGCGGCACATGGACACGACCTACGACAGCCAATTGGCGAAAGCCCAAATGGTGAAAGAACCAAGCGCCTGGGGAGCAGTGGCATGCCTGTCGCTGCTTACCTTCGTGCTGGTGGCCTCGGAGTTCATGCCAGTCAGCCTGCTGACCCCCATCGCCAATGAGCTCGCCATTTCGGAGGGGCAGGCCGGCCAGGCGATTTCCGTCTCGGGTTTCTTCGCGGTCCTCACCAGCCTGTTCGGCAACGCGTTTCTGTCGCGGCTGGACCGTTGTATCGTCGTGCTTTTCTACACCGCCGTCCTCGTCATCTCCGGCCTGGCGATCACCCTCGCGCCGAACTACCTGGTCTTCATGCTCGGCCGGGCCCTGATCGGGGTTTCAATCGGCGGCTTCTGGTCTTTGTCAACCGCCATCCTGGCCCGCATCGTGCCTGGCGCCGACCTGCCCAAGGCAATCGCCATGCTGCAGGGCGGGACGGCCTTCGCCTCGGTCATCGCGGCGCCGCTCGGCAGCTTCCTCGGCGGCCTCATCGGCTGGCGCGGCGCCTTCTTCATCGTCGTTCCGATCGGCCTTCTTGCGATCGTCTGGCAGCTCGCCGTCCTGCCGAAAATGCCTGCCGGCGAACAGACCTCGGTCGGCAACATGTTTGGCTTGCTCGGCAAGCGCGTCTTCGCCATCGGCATGGCGGGCACCACGCTTGCCTTCATGGGTCAGTTCGCGCTCTCCACCTATCTGCGCCCCTTCCTCGAAGGCGTCACCGGCCTCGACGTCAACACGCTGTCGATGGTCCTGCTCGGGCTGGGGCTTGCCGGCCTGGTCGGCACGTTGGCGGTTGGATTCGCCCTTCGCACGCATCTCGGCGCGGTGCTCATCGGCCTGCCGGCGGTTCTGGCGCTCGTCGCGTTGTTGCTGATCGCGCTCGCTCCGTTCGCCATCGCGACCGCGACCCTGCTGATCGCCTGGGGCCTGTTCACCACGCCGATCCCGGTCGCCTGGAACACCTGGATGACCAAAGTAATCCCCAACGATCTCGAGGCGGGCGGCGGGCTGCAGGTCGCGCTGATCCAGTTCGCCATTACCTTCGGCGCCTTCGCGGGCGGGCTGCTGTTCGATGCCGCTGGCTGGTGGAGCCCGTTCGCGCTCGGCGCGGTGCTGCTTCTGGGGTCGGCGCTGTTTGCCATCGCGGCGACTGCACGCGGAAGTAGCCATCGATGAGACGACAACCGATCGACCGGCGAGCGCTGCTCTGCGCCGCGCGCTTGCAAGCGTGGCCTCGCCGCGGCCGGCCAACAGCCAACAGGGCAGGGCCAACCAGGACTATCGCCATCGCGGACCGATCAGGCTCGGCTGCTTCGACGAGGGCGAATAGGCGCTGCACATGCGCGGCGAGCCGTCCTTCCCATGGAACGCATCTGAGGACGCACAGGAGATCATCATGGACATTCTTCGCGCAGGCTCGAGGCCTTCCGGCAAAGGTCCGGCAAGTTGGTTCACCGGGACGGTGCGGATCGATCCGCTCTTCAATCCCTTCGACGCGGAGCGCGTGCAGGGCGCGCAGGTCACCTTCGAGCCCGGCGCCCGCACCGCCTGGCACACGCATCCGCTGGGGCAGACGCTGATCGTCGTCTCCGGGCGCGGGCGCGGGCAGCGCGCGGGCGGCCCGGTCGAGGAGATCCGGCCCGGCGACGTCGTCTGGTTCGCGCCCGGCGAAAAACACTGGCACGGCGCGTCTCCCGAAACCGCCATGACCCACATTGCCCTCCAGGAGGTCAAGGACGGCAAGGTCGTGGACTGGCTGGAACATGTCAGCGACGCCGATTACGGCGCCTGACCCGATCGACAAAAGGAAAGCAAGAAATGCTCGCAACCATTCTTCGCAAGCCCGGCGACATCCGCTGCGAGGAAGTCGCCGATCCGAAAATCCTGCGGCCGACGGACGCCATCATCAAGCTCTCGGCAAGCTGCATCTGCGGCTCGGACTTGTGGCCTTATCGCGGACTGCAGCCAGTGAACGGCCCGCAGCATATGGGTCATGAATATTGCGGCATCGTCGTCGAGGTGGGCGCGGAGGTGCGCTATGTCCGCCCCGAACAGTTCGTCGTCGGTTCCTTCTGCCTCTCCGACAACACCTGCCCGCATTGCCGCTTCGGCTTCCAGTCGTCCTGCGAGCAGCGCGAGTTCATGAGCGGAGCTCAGGCGCCTTACGCCCGCGTGCCGCTGGCCGACGGTACGCTGGTGGCGACCTTCGAGGTTCCGCCGGCCGAGCTTGTCCCTGACCTGCTGGCCGTGTCGGACGTGCTCGGCACCGGATGGTACGCCGCCGATGCCGCCGAGGTTCGCGAGGGATAGACGGTGGTCGTCGTCGGCGATGGCGCGGTCGGCCTGATGGGAGTGCTCGCGGCCAAGGAGATGGGCGCCGAACGCATCATAGCTATGAGCGGCCACGCGAGCCGCCAGGAACTCGCCCGTGAGTTCGGCGCGACCGACATCGTCGCCGAACGCGGCGAGGAAGGCATTGCGCGCATCAAGGAGCTGACCAAGGGCGTCGGCGCGGATTCAGTGCTGGAATGCGTCGGCACGGGAGAATCCTTCGACCAGGCGCTCGCCTGCTCGCGGCCTGGCGGCACCATCGGCTATGTCGGCGTGCCGCATGGGGTGAGCTTCGACGGCCAAAAATTGTTTTTCGGCCAGAAGCGCATGCTGGGCGGCCCGGCGCCGGTGCGCCGCTTCCTGCCCGACCTGATGGAGCGCGTGCTGCAAGGCCGCATCAAGCCTGGCAAGGTATTCGACCTCAAGCTGCCGCTGGCGGAGGTCGCGGAAGGCTACCGCGCCATGGACGAGCGCCGCGCCATCAAGGTCATGATCGAGGTCTAGGCGCCGGCGATGGTCGCGATGGACACGGCACCCGAAGGAAGCGGCACCATGGCGGGGCTGTTGCCGATCATGGCGTCTGTCTTCGCCGGCTTCCTGCTGATCGGCCTGGCGCTGCCGGTCCTGCCGCTGCATCTTCACCAGGGGTTGGGCTTCGGGCCAGTTCATCGCCTCGCTTTTGTCGCGGATCGGCGCGGGAAACTTTGCCGATGCGCGCGGCGGCAAGCGGGCCGTCGTCATCGGCCTGGTCGCCTCCGCCTTGGCGGGATTCGTCTCTCTCGGATCACTCGCATTGCTCGACCGGCCGACGGCGTCCGCGTCCATGCTGTTCGTCGGCCGGGCCGTGTTGGGGGCGGCGGAAAGCTTCATCATCATGGGCGGCGTGGCCTGGGGTCTGGCTCTTGCCGGCGGGCAGCACTCCGGCAAGGTCATCGCCTGGGTCGGCACCGCTGCAATTCGTTTTCCTTGCCGTCGCCGCGGCGGCGCTTCCGGCCTTGGCCATCGCGCTCCTGCTTGCCTGCAGGCGATCCTCGGCAAGAAGGATTTAAACGGCAAGTGCGCTACGCGCGACGGTTCTTGGGACTCGTCGGGTCCCCTGACAGGCCCGCCTCAGTGCGGGGGCACTTCGGTCCATAGTTCTTTGGCGAAACCGCGCTTGTCGAGAGCCCACGAATTACCGGTGACCACCGCCTTGCCACTCGCGCATTTGTAGGAATAGACGGCGTCGTGACCGGTCGCGAAAGCCGGCACGACGTCGTCATTGGGGTTGGTCTTGCAGAACTCGTTCGCGCCGGGGTTGTCGCGGGCTGCGTTCATTTTCGCGCAGGGCAGGTTGGCCCCCACGAAACAGGCCAGCACCTTGCCGTCCATGCAGCGATAATTGGCCTGCGTCTGCAGTTCCGATTCCGCCGGCGTGCCATTGGCGTTCGGAAATAGCTTCTTGAACGCCTTGACGGTGCCGCCGTAAAGCTCGTGCGAGTAGGGACGGATCGTATCGTCGTTCTTCACCTGGCGGCAGAGTTGATAGAGGGTTTGGGCCGTAGCCACGCCGCCTGACGCGAGGACTGGGAAGGCGCATGCTGAAAGCAGCCCAGAGATGAAAACGCCGATGGTCGGAAGGCGGAATGCACGCATTTTGAACTCCTCAGGAAAGCCCGCGGCTTTTGCCGGCGTCACGCATGAGAGGCCGGCAACGTCTCGCAGCTTGACCGCTGCGACGCCGGGAAGCAATCCGGGTTGCTCGGGCCGCGCCCGGGCGTCGGCAAGCTCTGGAACCAAGGGTGTCGCCAAGGGTTGAATTCGGTCGGTCGAGGTCGCACGGCGTTGCAAGCGGCACTTATGGAGGGCCTGGCCTTGAGCATTGTCCAGAGTATCAAGAAAGCGGCGGAAAAGCTGACCGGGATCGCAAGACCGGGCACGTCCGGGCTCGCGGATCTGGTAAGGCAGAGGAAAGCCAATACCTTCCGCTTCAAGGACGACGGCCTTGTGCCGAACCATCCGTCTTGGCCGCTGGTTGTTTACCGGGGCGCCGTGACATTGCCGGACGATCTCGATCCGGCAGCCGTCTTCGAGGAGCTGTTCAAGGCGAATGGGTGGGGCGACAGCTGGCGCAACGGCATCTACGACTACGTCCACTACCATTCGCGCATCCATGAGGTGCTGGGCATTGCGCGCGGCACGGCCAAGGTTCGCTTCGGCGGCGACAAGGGCCGCGCGCTCACGGTCAAGGCCGGCGACGTGGCGGTCCTGCCGGCTGGCACGGGTCACCAGCGGCTCTCGGCTTCCAACGATTTCCTCGTCGTCGGCGCCTACCCGCCCACCGGCACCTATGACGAATGCACCAAGCCGGAGCAGCACGCGGAAGCGCAACGCATGATCCCGAAGGTGAGCCGGCCGCGCAAGGACCCGGTCTATGGCAGCGACGGACCGTTGCTCAAGGCATGGGGCGAAAGCTGAATGTCAACAGCGATCGGCTGATTTCAAGCGTAGCGACGGCGCCCCGCCTACGGATAATGCGTCTTCTTCGGCGCGTAGGTTGCCGGATCGAAATCCAGTTCCTTCGGCAAGGGCTGGCTTGAGCACTGCAGGTGGACCTGGCGGGCGAGAAGCCGTCGCTGCTGCTGCTCATGCTGCTTTACCGCTGCCATCATCCCCATGCTGTAGGGGCCGAGCAGGACGCCAAAACCCCAGCCGGGGTGTTCCTTTTCGCGGCTGTCGTAGTCGGAGGCCGCGATGCGAGCCTGCTGGCATTCCGGCGATGTCCATTTCGGATCCTGCTCCGAAAGCTTGGCTTGGTAGGCGACCGGAGAGGTCACGCATCCAACCAACGCCGCACTCAGCGCGAGGACCACTGCGATTCTCATTCACAAGCCTTTCCTAATGTGCGGGCGAGAAAACACAGAAGGAGGCTTTGGGCAAGCATCCGTCGGCGAAAACCAAAATCGCTTTCCGGCTGCAACCGGCCTGCCGGCCGCGCGTTGTCAAGCAGCTTACCCTCATGGAGCCCACACCAATGCCCGCCAAGCATTTCTCTCAGCCCGTCGCAATCTTCGTCGGGCTCGGCTTTCCGCGCGAGATAAACACGGTCTTCGAAGCCTATCAGTTTCTCGAGGAATGGACGGGCAGTCGCAGCCCGAGCTACGCGACGACACTCGCTCTCTGCCAGGCGGCGCTCTCCGGCGACCAGGATGCCGAGCCCGCACGCGTCGCTTTCGAGGCGTTCGTCAGGTCGCGCGGCATTCTCGCTCCGGAAGCGATGGAACTCGCCGCAGCGCGTGCCGCGCAGGAATGGGTGGCGGCTTAGTCGATCGCCGCGCCATTTCATCGCTCAAAACTTGCGGCTGAGATAGGCCGATCCGCCGAGGCCGAAGCGCCACTCGGCTTCCACGCCTTTTGTGAGGCCGATCCGGCGGCCGCTGACGATAGCGGCCGGATCGGTCTGCGAGCGTGCAAATTCGAAGGGGGGCGCGGTGAGCGAGAGCCCGTTATGCGAGGCGTCGATGCCGAGCGCCTGGCAAAGCTTGCCGGGGCCGGAGCAGAGCAGCCTGTCGTCATCCGTTCCGCGGCGGCCGCGCATCGCGGCGATGCCGGATTGCGGCTGGATCGCGCGGATCAGTACCGCGCTGCCCGGCAGGCACACCGCGTTCAGGCACCAATGCAGGCCGTAGGAACGGTACACATAGGCCGTGCCGGGCGCGCCATACATCGGCGCGTTGCGCGGCGTGCGGCCGCGAAAGCTGTGCGATGCGGGGTCGTCGGGACGATATGCCTCGGTCTCGACGATGATGCCGCCGACACCGGCGAGCCCAAGCCTCGCGCCGATCAGCGCGCGAGCCACCACGAGCGCGTCGCGGGCGAAGAAATCAGGCCCGCCGCTAAGCGGCATGGCGATTGGCGTCAATCGGACAGGCAATTGTCGGTGTCCGCTCAGCCCAGAAGGTTGCGCGCCGTGCGCATGAAGATCCGCGAACCGATCGGGATCAGGTCGTCGGGGAAATCATAGTCGGGGTTGTGCAGCGAGGGCGTGCGCTCGCCGGCGCCGAGGAAGAACATCGCCGATTTGGCATTGTGGCCGAAAATGCCGAAATCCTCCGAGGCGCGCATCGGCAGCGCCTCTTCGCTGCGCGCAACACCTTCCTCGTCGAGCGCGCGGTTGAGATGCTGAACCGCCTCCGGGGCGTTGACGCTGGCGACGAAGATCTCGTGATAGTCGAAGCGCACCGAGAGACCGTGCTTGGCGGCGATCTTCGCCGCAAGCGCTTTCGCGGCGGCGACCTGCTCGGCCATGCGCTCGTCGCGGCGGGTGCGCAGCGTTGCCCACACTTCCGCATAGCCGGGCGCGATGCCGAACACGGCTTCGCCCATCGCGCAATGGGTGACGGTCACCATGCCGAAATCCTCATCGGTAAAGGTGCCGCGCCCGAGCGCGGGCAGCGCCGGCATCAGCTCGCTCACCGCCGGCATCGGCGAGATGCCGGTTTCCGGCATCGAGGAATGCGCGGTCTTGCCTTCCAGCACGATGCGCATGCCGCGCGAGGCGCAGTTGACGGTGCCGGCCTTGAGCCGCACCTCGCCGAACGGCACCCCCGGCAGATTGTGCAGCGAGAAGGCAAAGTCCGGCTGGATCTCGCCGAAGCGCGGGTCGGCGACGACGCCGGCCGCGCCATTGCCGGTTTCCTCCGCCGGCTGGAACATCAAGACGACGCGCCCGCGCGCGGGCCGTTCGCGTCCGAACTGGCGGCCGAGTGCCGCCAGGATCGCGGTGTGGCCGTCATGGCCGCACATATGCGACTTGCCAGGCACCTCGGAGCTATGCTCGACGCCCGACAGCTCTTCGATCGGCAGCGCGTCGAGCTCCGAGCGGAACAGCACCGTCGGTCCGGCCTGTCCGCTGTCGTAAACCGCCGCCACGCCATGCCCGCCGAGCCCCGTCAGCACCTTGTCCGGACCGGTATCGGCGAGGAAGTCCACCACCTCTTTCGCCGTCTTTTCCTCCTCGTTGGAGATTTCCGGCTGCCGGTGCAGCTTGCGGCGCCATTCGGTGAGCTCGATGAGGTCGCGATTGGTCAGGGTCATGGATTGAGACTCCGCTTGGGCTTTTCCGGTCACACAAACACGACAGGTTTTTTCTCGTGCCGTGCCATGGAGGTCAATTCGGATAGGCCATCGGCCTCCGCAAAATCAATGCCCTATCTGACCACCTTCACCTGCGGCAGGTCGTGGCTGGGCCAGAAGGTTCCATGTCGGCGTCTTTTGCGCGTGCGGTTCTTCCTGTCCCATCCCGCAGCGCTTCGCAAACGCCCAGAACCGTTGTCCATGGTTCCGTCTCGATACGGAGTAGCCGCCCGGTTTTCTCCCAGCACCTGGCGTCTGGCGGACTTAATCGGGAAATGCGACGTAAACCGCTGAAATCCTTAACACGATTTTCATCCCGCTTGCCTACCCACTAGGGACATGAACAGGCATCACGAGCGGCTGGCAGCGTGGCCCTCTTCCGAGGGGCGCAGCGAAGCCGTGGACGCAGGCATCCTGCGCGACCAGCTTGCGGATCTGAGCAAGGGCGTCTTCATCTCGATGCCCATAGGCACCGTGCTCTCGGCCTTGATCCTGGCAGTGCAGCTCTTGTCGGGCGGCGGCCTTGCCGTGGTGCTGTGGTTTATCGCGATCGCCTTGATCAACGGCGCGCGCATGGTGCTTGCCGTCACCCAATCGGGCGCGACCGATGACAGGCCTCAGGCGGTGGGCGCCCGGCTTTCCCGCTATGGCCTGCTGGCGCTTGCCTCGGGCGTCGCCTGGTCTTTCCTGGCGCTGCTGAGCGACGGATACACGACCAGCCAGGCACCGCTCTATCTCATCGTGCTTGCCGGCATTTCGGCCGGTTCGGTCACCTACGGAACCTCCTACGCGCCGGCTTCGATCAATTTTATCATCCTGCCGCTCCTCATCGCCGGCGGCTGCGTTCTGGCCAAGGGCGGCGTCGAAAATTACGTGCTCGCCTTCACCATCCTGCTTTTCCTCGGCGGCATGATCAGGAGCGCGTTGCTCGGGCAATCCCGCTTCCGCGAGACGAGCCGTCTCAAATACGAGGCGCGCGAATTCGCCGCCGAGATGGAGCGCAACTCCAGGCGCGACCCGCTGACGAATCTGCTCAACCGCCATGGGCTTGAGCAGGCGATCGCCCAACTCGGGCTCTCCGAGGGCCCATTCGTGGCCATGCTGATCGACCTCGACGGCTTCAAATCCGTCAACGACACCTATGGCCACACCATCGGCGACAACCTTCTGGTCAAGGTGGCGCGCCGGATAGAGGACCATGCCCCGCCGGGTGCCACGATCGCGCGTATCGGCGGCGACGAATTCGTGCTGCTTTTCTCCGCCGCCAAGTCGCAGCAAGCGGCCGGCGCGCTCGCCTCCGTCATCATAGCAGCCATCGCCAATCCGGATCCGGAGTTGAATTCGGTGCGCGTCGGCGCCTCGATCGGCATCTACCAATCGGAAAAGCCGCGATTGACCGAGATGCTGCTCAAGGCGGATTTCGCCCTCTACGCGGCCAAGCGCGGCGGCCGGAACGAATATTACCTGTTCGACGCCGGGCTGGACGCTGCGCTCGAACGCAAGAACCGCATCGAGCGCGACCTGCGCGGCGCCATCGAAGCCGGCGCCCTCTGCTCCTGGTTCCAGCCGCTGGTGCGGCTCGACACCAACGCGGTCGTCGGTTTCGAGGCGCTGCTGCGTTGGCATCACGATGTCCACGGCGCCATCTCCCCGCCCGAGATCGTCACCGCCGCGCGCGAAACCGGGCTGCTTTCGCTTTTGACCGAGACGGTGTTCCTCAATTGCTGCGCCATGATCGCAGAGCTCGTGAAACACGGGCGCCGCGATGTCCGCGTCGCAATGAACCTCTCGCCGCGCGAGCTCGAGGCCGGCAATGTCGACGACATGATCCTTACCGGCCTGAAAGCGAGGAATGTGCCCGCCGCGATGCTCGAGATCGAGATCACCGAGGAAGCACCGGTCGACCGCGACCGGGTCGACGAAAAGGTCGGCCGCCTGGCGGATGCGGGCATATCGATCGTGCTCGACGATTTCGGCACCGGCTTCTCGACCCTGGTGTCGCTCAAGGACAGGCGCATCCGCAAGATCAAGATCGACAAGGATTTCGTGCGCAACCTGGCGAAATGCGTCGAGGACCAGGCCGTGGTCGAGGCGGTGATCGGCCTCGGCCGTACGCTGGGCATCGAGGTGATGGCCGAGGGCGTCGAGACCGACGCCGACCGCATGATCCTGCGCTCGCTGGGCTGCATGATCGGTCAGGGTTATCTGTTTTCGGCGGCGCTTCCGATGCGCGACGCGCTCGCCTTCGACGCGGCCGGCCCCGAGGTCATTTTCGAGCCGCTGCGCAATCCCCGCAGCGGCAACGCAGCGTGACTTGCCTGCGCGGGCATTCACCGTAATCCGGCCTGGAGGCGGCCGCGAAAGGGCAGGGTAGGCGGGACATGGAGCACCGGGCGCGGCGGCAGCGCTCCGAGGTCCTGCGCAATCGCGGAACGCCCTATGCGATCGGCCTGGGCAGCCCGCATGAAACCTTTTGATTTTTAAGCCGTTGTCGCGCGATGCCCAAGGCCAAAGTCAAACCCACGCCCGCAGGCGCCACCGCTCCGCTTGCGGTCCGCCAATCACGCCCGCAGGAGCGGGCAGCGAAGCCGAAGCCGCGGCAGGAGAAGCCGCCCAAGCCAAGCGAAGCCGAGCCCAAGGCGTCCGAGCAGAAAGCGCCCGCCGATGCCGCACCGGAGGCCATCGGCCATGCGGGGGCGCCGCCGCCCGAGGCCGCCGAGCCCGGTCCCGCGCTTTCGCCCGAAGAAGCCGAGCGGGCGCGCAAGAAATATCTGCTGCGGCGCTTCTGGATCAGCGGGCGCGGCTATTGGGGTTTGCATGGCGACAGGCTCGCCTGGCCGCTGACGATCGGCCTGATCATGCTGATCTGCGTCAATGTCGGCTTCCAATACGGCATCAACCGCTGGAATCGCGCGATCTTCGACGCCATCGAGCAGCGCGACGCCCGCACCGTCTATTGGCTCAGCGCCATCTTCCTGCCGCTGGTCGCCGGCAGCATCAGCCTGGTGGTCACCCAGGTCTATGTACGCATGACGATGCAGCGCCGCTGGCGCTCCTGGCTGACCACGGCGGTCGTCCAGCGCTGGCTGGCCAGCGGCCGCTATTACCAGCTCAACCTCGTCAAGGGCGACCATGCCAATCCCGAGGCCCGCCTGACGGAGGATCTGCGTATCGCGACGGAATCGCCGGTCGACTTCCTCGCCGGGGTCCTCAACGCCTTCCTGGCGGCCTCGACCTTCATCGTCGTCTTGTGGACCATTGGCGGCGCGCTGAGTTTTTCCCTGGGCGGCTCAACCATCACCGTGCCCGGTTTCCTCGTCGTCACCGCGGTCATCTATGCGGTGATCACCTCGACCTCGATGTTCTTCATCGGCCGCCATTTCGTCCAGCTCTCGGAGGACAAGAACCAGGCCGAGGCCGAGTTTCGCTATGTGCTGACGCGCGTGCGCGAAAACGGCGAGAGCATCGCGCTGCTCGGCGGCGAAGAGGAAGAGAATGCCGGCATCGACCGCAGCTTCGCCGGCGTGCTCGGCCGCTGGGCGCGGCTCACCGGTCAGCACATGCGCACCACGCTGGTCTCGCAAGGCTCCAGCCTGTTCGCGCCCGTCGTGCCGGTGCTTTTATGCGCGCCGAAATTCCTCGACGGTTCCATGACACTCGGCCAG
Source organism: Mesorhizobium sp. SOD10 (assembly GCA_000824805.1). Classification (GTDB taxonomy): domain Bacteria; phylum Pseudomonadota; class Alphaproteobacteria; order Rhizobiales; family Rhizobiaceae; genus Mesorhizobium. The sequence goes on along the minus strand of CCNA01000034.1, from coordinate 478,500 downwards.
GTCATGCAGGCCGCTTCCGCCTTCGCGCTCGTGCAGGGCGCGTTCGGCTGGCTGGTCGACAATTACCCGCGCCTTGCCGATTGGAACGCGTCCGCCCGCCGCATCGCATCGCTGATGATGTCGCTCGACGGGCTGGAGCGGGCCGAAGCGAACGATAGGCTGGGCCGCATCCAGCGCGGCGATGCCAAGGGCAGCGCGATGCTGAGCCTCAACAATGTTTCCGTGACGCTCGACGACGGCACCTCGGTGGTGAAGGAAACCGAGGTGGAGATCCAGCCCGGCGAGCGCGTGCTGGTCTCGGGCGAATCCGGCACCGGCAAGTCGACGCTGGTGCGCGCCATCGCCGGGCTGTGGCCCTGGGGCAGCGGCAGCGTCGATTTCCACCCGGGCAAGCGCCTCTTCATGCTGCCGCAGCGCCCCTATATCCCGTCCGGCACGCTGCGCCGCGCCACCGCCTATCCCGCCGCCGCCGACAACTGGAAGACGAAAGAGATCGACGCCGCCCTCGACAAGGTCGGCCTCGGCTATCTGAAGGAGCGGCTGGAGGAGGAGGCGCCCTGGGACCAGACGCTGTCGGGTGGCGAGAAGCAGCGCCTGGCTTTCGCGCGCCTGTTGCTGCACGCGCCCGACATCGTCGTGCTCGACGAGGCGACCTCGGCGCTGGACGAGAAAAGCCAGGACAGGATGATGCAGACGGTGGTCCAGGAACTGCCCAGGGTCACCATCATCAGCGTCGCCCACCGCGCCGAGCTGGAAGCGTTCCACACGCGAAAGATCACGCTGGAGCGGCGCGAGGGCGGGGCGCGGCTGGTGAGCGATGTGGAGCTGGTGTCACGCAGAAAGAAGCGCGGCCTGCTGCAGCGGGCGCTGTGGGGCGGTGGGGCGAGAGGAGGGTCCGCGCGGTAAGCCACGAGTCTTGCCCGTCCCTCGGCTTCCCATTTCATGGGGAAGCAGCCTCATCGGCGGGGCGCGCCGCGCCGAATGGCTGGCGGCCTCTTACCCGGCCGCTGGGCTGCTCTGCCGGGATGGCACGCCGCCGGGTGGAATATCGCGGGCAGGCGCGGCGAACAGCATCTTGACGAAGGCGCGATAGGCCAGGATCTGGTATGCGAGCCGCGCCGGATCGCCGGTGACCTTGGCCATGATGATGCCGCCATCGATGATGCAGGACAGCATTTCGGCAACCACGGCCAGGTCGACGGGCTCGCGCGGCGGATGGACAGCGGCGATGGTCTCGAGATGGGCGAGGACACGGGCGTTGACACTCTCTATCGCCTCGCGGTTGAGGGTAACGACGCGGCGGTCGAACAGCCGCTCCTGGTAGCAGATCGAGGCGATCATGCAGCCGGGATGGCCTCCCGGCAGGTCGCCCATCAAATCAGCCAGCATCTTCAGCGCGATAAGGAATGCCTGCAGCGGTTCATCCGAGAGATTGGCGGCGCGGCCGAACAGCTCGTCGAGAATGCGATGATCTTCGGCGATGTAGCGGCGCAGCAACTCGTGGGCAAGCTCGTTCTTGTCACGGAAATGATAGAAGAACCCGCTCTTGGTGATGCCGGCTTCTGTGATCACCTCCTCGATGGAGGTCGCGCCAAAGCCCTTGGCAAGCACAGAGGCCTCAGCCACTTCCAGAATGCGTTCGCGCGTTGCCTCACCCTTGCGCATGGGAGGCCCTCCAACTGTACCCGCGGTACGGAAATGTCGCCGCGCGACAATACCATATCCCGCCGGCACATCGCCAGTTGATCGCTAAACCATTGAAGAACATGCAGGAAATCGGTTCTCTCATTCTCCGTACCGCGCGTTCACTAGTTTGCATGCATTCGATCTGGGAAAAACCGCTCCATCCCGGGCGGCTCTGCCGTCCATCAGCTCTGGAGGTTTTGACCCATGGCGAAATATCGTCACGCATTGCCGCAGGTCGCCGGCGGACTTTTTCTGAGCGACGGCGGCATGGAGACCGCGCTCATCTTCCTGCAGGGGATCGAACTGCCGCATTTCGCTTCGTTCGTTCTCCTCGAAAACGAAAAAGGGCGCGCCGAACTGGTGAAGTATTATGAGCGCTTCCTGCCGATCGCTCGCGGCAGGGGCCTCGGCTTCCTGCTCGACACGGCCACCTGGCGCGCCAGTCTCGACTGGGGCCGGGCGATCGGCTTCGACGCCGACCGGCTGACGGCGATCAACCTTGCCTCGGTTGACCTCGTCGGCACCCTTCGCGACAAGTGGGAGACGCCAACCACGCCGATCATCCTCAACGCCGTCATCGGCCCGCGCGGCGACGGATACAAGGCCGGCCGCATGGAGGCGGAGGAAGCGCGGGACTATCACGCTTTCCAGGTCGACATTTTCGCCCGCACGCAAGCCGACATGGTTTCGGCCATCACCATGAACACGGTCGGTGAAGGCGTGGGGATCGCGCTCGCCGCCAAGGCGGCCGGAATGCCCTGCGTCGTCTCCTTTACCGTCGAAACCGACGGCAGGCTGGCCGACGGGACGACGCTGCGCGCGGCGATCGAGGCGACCGAGGAAGCGACCGACGGCTCGCCGGCCTATTATATGGTCAACTGCGCGCATCCGACCCATTTCGAGCAGGCGTTGGCGCGCGACGAGGCGTGGGTGAAACGCATTCATGGCGTGCGCGCCAATGCATCGGCAAAGAGCCATGCCGAGCTCGACGAGTCCGATACGCTGGACATCGGCGATATCGCTGATTTGGGCCGCCGCTACGGAGCGCTGACGCGGAGCTTCCCGTCGATGCGTATTCTCGGCGGCTGCTGCGGCACCGACCACCGGCATATAGCCGCGATCTGCGAAGCGGTGACGCCGGCGCCCGTCGCGGCCAAGTGATCGGACATCGAGCATCGGACGGAGCTCTCCTCCGCCGCGGGCCGTGACCCTCGGGCTCCCCATGAATGCCGCGCCGGTTGCAGACAAAGTGCCCGTGCTTCGGGTAGAGTCCTGCCGGCGCGACAATCATCGAAGGGGAGCATCGCGGTGAACGAAAAAACCAGTCCCGAGCCACCCGAACCCAGGCCGATCGCCGAGATCGCCAGCTATCACGCCCACATCTATTACGGCGATGCGGCCGAGCGCCGGCAGGCCGAATGGCTGCGCGAGCGCATCGGCGAGCGTTTTCGCGTACGTCTCGGCAACTGGCGCGACGAGCCGGTCGGCCCGCATGAGCAGGCCATGTACCAGGTCTCCTTCGCCACCGAGATCTTCGCCACGCTGGTCCCCTGGTTGATGCTGAACCACGGCGGCTTGAGCATCCTCATCCACCCCAACACCACAAACCCCAAGCGCGACCACCTGATCGACCCGATCTGGATCGGCCGCGCGCTCCCGGTGAAGGGCGAGGTGCTTGGCGAGGAGGACGAGGCGGAAGAGGCGCTGGAGGTGAATACCGAGCCGACGCTGCGGGTGTGAAGGGGCGCGCTTTAACGAAGCGATGCACGCCGGACAGCAGCGCCGGAGAGCTGCGGCGAACTGCATCGCGTCAACCGGACCAGCTAGATATATGCAGAACCACTAAATTAGAATGCGCGACAAAGCGTGTCTGCACAGTTCACATTCGGACCGCGCAACGGGCGGCATAATCCAGGCTGGAAAAGACTCTGAACACAGCCCCTGCGTTACTGGTGATGTGCTGGAAACACACCCGCGATAAAGAAGTCGGCGAGCGGTTCTACTGCTTGCCAAACCGGCGGCCAGCACATAAGCCTGCACATCTGCGATCATCGATCCTCGGGGGAGGGGCTTGTGGCGAAACCAAAACAGCTCGCGACGAAATGCGTGGCGTTGCGCCTCGGGGCCGCGGTCCTCGCCATGCCGGTCGCCGACGCGCTTGCCGACAATGTCGTTGCGGACGACCAGATCGTGCAAGGAAGCCTCTGCGTCGGGTTCGACTGCGTCAACAACGAGTCCTTCGGGTTCAACACCATCGTTGTGAAGGAAAACAACACGCGCATCTACTTCGACGACACGAGCACGAACGCCGGATTTGCCGCCAATGACTGGGCACTGATCGCGAATGATTCCGGCTCTGGTGGCGCCAATTACTTCGGCATCCAGGATGCGACGAGCAACAAGATGGTGTTCCGCGTCGACGCGGGCGCTCCCGAGAATGCGCTCTATGTCAACAGCTTTGGCAATTTGGGCCTCGGCACGTCCAACCCAGCTCTCGGGCTGCAGATAACCCGAGGCGACACGCCGGCGATCCGCCTGGAGCAGACAAACGCCGGCGGCTTCACGGCGCAGACCTGGGATGTCGGCGGCAACGAGGCGAATTTCTTCATACGCGACTCGACGAACGGCAGCTTGCTGCCTTTCCGCATCCGGCCGGGGGCGCCCACGAGCAGCCTCGACATCGCCTCGAACGGCAATGTCGGTCTCGGCACCGCTTCCCCCACCAGCAAGCTGCATCTCTATGGAGCGGCCACACAGGATACGTTTGAGACGATCGGCGTGTCCTCGGCGGCCAATGCGGATGCGCTGACCTTCGGCTACGCCGGCGCGAGCTTCGGCGTCGGGACCTCGCTGATCAATGCGCATTCGGCCACCGGCTCGAGCGGCCGGCTTCTGCTTGCCACCGATGGCGTGACCCGCATGACCATCGACGCAAACGGGAATGTGGGTATCGGCACGAACACGCCGGCCGCGGGCCTCGATGTCGTGGGCACCGTTCGTTTTGCATCGCTTGCGGGTTGCACCTCCGGCATCGGCACCAATGCCGCGGGCGACCTGGCCTGCATCACCGGCGGCCCCGGAAATCCTCCCTATTACGATACGACCGCCTCCGGCACGCAGCCGAACGCCAGCGGCACCAACTCCACCGCGGCCGGCTCCGGCAGCAATGCCAACGGCACCAATGCGCTGGCCGGCGGCACCAACAACCAGTCGCAGGGAGACAACACCACCGTCATCGGCTCGGACAACAGTGTCACCGGCGACGACAGCGGCGCTTTCGGCACCGGCAACACCGTCAAGGGCAATGGCAGCTACGCGATCGGCGACCCCAATGTCGTCAATGGCGACAAATCCTTGGTCTACGGCGACGACAATGCCGTCAACGCCCCGAACGTTGCCGGCAACGGCAACGGCATCCAGGTCTTCGGCTCGAACAACACCGTCGCGAGCACCGCCAATTCGTCAGGATCGGTGGTGGTCGGATCGGGCAGCACGGTCAACGCCACCAATGCAATCGCGTTCGGCAATGGCACGACGGTGACCGGCGCCAATGCGATCGCCATGGGATCGGGCGCATCCTCGGCCGGCCTGAATGCCGTTGCGATCGGCTCCGGCGCCAGCGCCGGCTATGCAGGCTCGGCCGCCTACGGCTCGGGTGCGGTCGCAACAAGGCAAAACGAGCAGGTGTTCGGAACGGCGAGCAACACCTATTCGATGCCCGGCCTGACGTCGGCGGCGAGCTCATCGGCCCAGACCGGCGCGATTGAGATCGTCACCACGGATGCCAGCGGCCATCTCGCCTCCGTGACGCCGGGCGCGCTCGGCCTTTCCGATCCCGCGCAATTCAACAGCCTCAGCTCCCGTATCGACAGCGTCGGCAGCCGTGCCTATTCCGGCGTCGCCATGGCGATGGCGTTGGCCGGCGCGCCGCCCGTGCTGCCGGACGAAAAATTCGTCACCACCTTGAACTGGGGCACGTTCGAGGGCGCCAATGCCTTTGCGCTCAGCGCCGGCGCCCGGCTCGGCTCGCAGCTCCAGCTCAATGGCGGCGTCGCCTTCGATCCCAACCAGCATATGGCCGGCGGACGGCTGGGCCTGAGGATGAGCTGGTAGGAAGCGGTCCCGCCGGCGCGCCATGATGATTCCGATGCGAACAGTCACAATTCTCCTGGCGGCGATGCTTGCCGTATGCGCCGCCGGACCTGGCCTTGCCCAGACGCAGACCCAGGCGCCGGCGCCGGGCAAGAAGAAGGTGGCGGCGCCGACAGCACCGGCGGCGCCGGCCGCGCCCGCCTGGCCGGCAAACGCCGCGCAGGCGATCTATCTCGCCCGCAGCACGATAATGGCACTCCAGCAGGCGGTGGAAACAGGCAACTTCACGGTGCTGCGGGACGTGGGCTCGCCAGGCTTTCGCGCCCAGAACACCGCCGCCGATCTCGCGATCAGGTTCCAGGCGCTGCGCCACTCGGGCGCCGACCTGACCGCGGTTGCCGTGGTCGCCCCGCAGCTGTCCACGCCGCCCTTTCTCGATCCGCAGAAGCAGCTGCACCTTGTCGGCCTTTTTCCCACGCAACCGCTGGAGATCGACTTCGACCTGTCCTTCGAAAACGTCGACAACCGCTGGCGCATCTCCGCAATCGGCGTGACGACCGCCCCGGCGCCGAAAGGGCAGGAGGGTGGGGATAAGGTGGCGAAGTAGAGCGCGGGCAAGGGCGGTCGTGATCTAGAGCAATTCCAGGAAAGTGTGAGCGGTTTTCCGTCCGGAATTGCGTAAAAACTAGAAGATGGAAACCAGCATGATGCCCCGGCTGCGCGAGCGCATCGGCGAGCGTTTTCGCGTACGTCTCGGCAACTGGCGCGACGAGCCGGTCGGCCCGCATGAGCAGGCCATGTACCAGGTCTCCTTCGCGACCGAAATCTTCGCCACGCTGGTCCCCTGGCTGATGCTGAACCACGGGGGCCTGAGTATCCTCATCCACCCCAACACCACCAACCCCAAGCGCGACCACCTGATCGACCCGATCTGGATCGGCCGAGCGCTGCCGGTGAAGGGCGAGGTGCTTGGCGAGGAGGACGAGGCGGAAGAGGCGCTGGAGGTGAATACAGCGCCGACGCTGGGGGTGTGAGGGGGGCGGTTCTCCCGCGCCGGCCGGCCGACCGCGCACGGATGCTTGTCGCCGATGGGCGGCGCATAGGCATCGTTGTAGAGCGAGACCACTCCGGCCGCAAAGCAACCTCACCCTTGCCCGAGGCCATGCGCCGAGAAGAGCGATAGGTGCAAGTTTTCTAAAGCAGTTTCATCGCTTGGCTCACTATCAGCTTTTTAACCCGGTTATCTCCAGCTAGTATCTCTTGACTAGTAATTTTAATCTGGCTCGGTCGACCATTGACGTATTGATCGAGGCTGTAAGTCAAAGCCGCATAGGTAGCGGTGTCGAGTCCCTTCGGCGCAAAAAAAGGCACAGTTTTCCCAACATCGGGCAGGTAAACGCGACCGTTACCAGAATTAGCATTGAAAGCCCCTACACTCACAGTCCTGGTGGATTCGTCGCCCAGGTTGTCTGCGTTTACATACGCCTTCGTGGCGCGGTCAAAGGTAATTAGGGATGTCTGACCCTTCTTAATGTCCAGCGTGCTCGCTCCATCATCGATGACATCGTGTGCACGCCGCATTGACGGCTCAACCTTATCCACTAAGGCTTCGGTGTCACCGGAAGGTAGTTTCTTCAACCATTTTTCGTCATGTCGCGTATGTTTATAAATCAGGCCGCAAACCTCTTTCAGAGTTTTAACAATCAGCGTATTTACAATTTGCCCGGCAGATCCGGCGGCATATGCTCCAGCCACGGAGGTGATAAATAAGTTGTTTGGTTCAGTAATAAATACAAAGAGTTCATTTATAAAGCTACCTTGCCGAGATGGTCTAAGGTAAACTTTAATTTTTGGAGACAAGCTTCCCCTTGTTCTAATTTCTCCTGTTGCAGCGTAGTGCGCCAAAAGAGAAATCGACCAAGTTACTCCTTCGATCGAGGTTGCGCCCTGATGGGCAGGGAGCCGATTCCGCTCTGCTTCCTCACCTTCATAGACCAGTTTGTATTTTATTTCTTCCGCCATCGCCCTCTCCGCATGATCCGTGACATTGATCAGAATCGGTAAGAAATGACAACACCTAGGAAATCGAAATTCGTCAAAACGAAAGGATTATTTTACCAAGGCCGTGGTTAGATTCGCGTGGTAACAAATGGGGCGGAAAAAGTTGCAAGCTATTCAAGTAGCGCTTGAGGCTTATAGCGCTGAGACCACCGCTCTTTCGACGCAGCCTGGAGTGACAGAGGAAAGTTATTATCCGTGCATACGCCAGCTTATTGCCGCGGTGTTGTTGCATGCCAAGCTGCCATTTGAAGTTCGAACCGGCACCACTGAGAGTCGTCCGGGGAAAGGACGTGATCGACCGGACTTTGTGATTGCGGATGGGTCGTTGATCGCCGCATATGGTGAGGCGAAAACACCCACCGCAGAGCTCCACCAACTCGCCCAGTCCACGGAAAGAGACGACCAGATCGGGCGCTACCTTGCTCGTACAGGGGTCGTTTTGATCTGCAATGTTCGCGAGATTGGACTGCTGTTGTGCCGCACCGGTCTTAGCCGAACTGGTTTAGAGCGAGTGGCACCGAGCGATAGAGAGTTAGTACGGGTTGCTGCTTTGTGGCCGACGGAGCAATCCGGTCCTCGCTCGGCAAGCCATCTATACGAATTGCTCCAAACCACTTTGCTAGACAGCGCTCCTATCGGTGAGCCGGCGACACTAGCTCGCGTCCTTGCATTGCAAGCTAAAGCAGCCAAAGCGTCTCTCCCACGGGATCTCCACGGTCTTGAGACTCTGTTGGAAGACTATAGGGACGCGCTGGGCCTCAGTTTCGACCTGGACGATGACCAAGGCCGTGAGTTTTTCAGGTCTACGCTAATCCAAACCGCCTTCTATGGACTGTTTGCTGCATGGGCGCTGTGGCAGCGCGAACGCGATGGTGTCACCTTCAGTTGGGACCGCATCAATCGGTATCTGCGTATCCCATTCTTGGCTGGGCTCTTTCATGAGTTCCGAAATCCAAGTCGGTTGAGGCATCTAGATCTGGAGCGCCATCTAGACCGTGCCACTGACACGTTAAACCGTGTGAATCTCACCCTTTTCCGGCAGGAAATGACTTTTCCATCACTGTCGGATGGGGACGTCGCTAGCGCGGCGATGACGTACTTCTATGAACCATTCCTCGAAGCCTTTGATCCTGAACTCAAGAAGACAATGGGCGTTTGGTACACTCCGCCCGAGGTCGTGCGCTATCAAGTAAGGCGTGCTCACGACCTCCTTAAACAGCAGCTAGGTCGCCCGCTTGGACTGGCGGATGAAAACGTTGTGCTCCTCGATCCTTGCTGCGGGACAGGGGCTTACATTCTTGAAGCGGCCCGCTGCATAGCGGAGGAATTACGGACAACCGGCGAGGAAGGACTGCTCGGTTTGTCGCTGCTTCGGGCGCTGACAAGCCGGATTTTTGGTTTTGAGGTGCTCACGGCTCCATTCGCGATAGCTCAGCTTCAACTATATGTGATGTTGAGCGACCTTAGAGCGCCCCCGCCAAACGATCAAAGGCTGGGAATCTTCCTTACGAACGCCCTAACCGGTTGGAGCGATCGACGGCAGCTTCAGCTCAATTTCCCTGAACTTCAGCAAGAATTCGAGGCGGCGCAGTCAATTAAGCAGGATGCGGACATCGTCGTCATACTTGGTAATCCACCTTATGACCGCCAGGCCTCTGTACGGATGGAAGAAGAAGCCGGATTGGTCGATCACTACAAGGGTGTCACCTATGTCGAGCGAAGGCGACGCGACGGCGGCACGGATCTAGTTCCAGAGCGCGCAACCCTACTGTTTCGTCATTGGGGCGTGCGTAAACAACTGCTCAATGACCTGTATGTTAGGTTCTACAGACTCGCTGAGCGTGAGATCGCAGAGGAGCGTGACTTTGGATTGGTCTCTTTAATAACCAACTCATCTTGGCTCACGGGGCGCTCTCACCCAATCATGCGCGAGTCATTGCTCGGGAATTTTCATGAGATTTGGATCGACAATTTGAACGGCGACAAATACCGGACCGGGAAAGTAATCCCGGCGGGTATTCCAGGCGCCGGTTCGGCTGACCAAAGTGTTTTCACGACCGAAAGCGATCCTAGGGGCATTCAGACAGGTGTCGCCATCGCGACATTTCTCAAGCGGGGAGCAGAGCGGACTAAGCCTGAAGAAACCGTGGTTCACTATCGCGACTTTTGGGGCAGGGCCGCCTCGAAACGTCAGCAGTTACTCTCGGCAGAGAGCACGGTACCTTATGCGCCGCTAAAGCCGACGAAGCAAAATCGTTGGCGGTTGACGCCGTATGCGCAAACCACAGGATATGAGGCTTGGCCAAGTGTCGAAGAAATTTTCCCGGTCCGCATACAAGGAGTCAATCCCAATAGAGGCATAACCGGCAGTATCCTGGACGTTGACAAAAAGGGCCTAGCAGATCGCATGGTCGCCTATATTGGAGCTGAAAACTTCGCCATTGCGGCGCGCATCTGTCCGGAGTTGGCCTTGCCGAGAGCAAATTACACGCCTGAGAAAGTCTGGAATGGGCTTCGTGAGATTGGGTTCCATGAAGAGAGAGTTAAACCATATTTATTATTTCCATTTGATCAGCGGTGGATTTATTACGAAGACAGAATTAATCTACTCAACAGGGCGCGAGAGGCGTTAAGTGCGAACCTTGATTGTGAATGTTTTCTGATCGCGGTGCCGGAGCCGCGTAAAGTATCCGAGGCAAGACCGCTTTTTTCTCGGACCCTGTTAGACTTGCACGTTCACGATCGTGGGTCTGTGGCCATACCTGCTGTCATAAACGTAGACCCTCTAACCGGCGGTAAGTTAGCCAACTTATCACCTGAAATCTGGACCGCTCTCCAAGAAGCTTGGGGCAATCCGCAAGGACTTGAAACGTCCTATGCCCACCAGTGCGCCAGAAAGCTGGTTCACATCTGTCTTGCGGTAATGAACTCGCCTGCCTACCGGATGGAGCACGCTAGCGCTCTTGGGGCTGACTGGGCCCGAGTGCCGATACCAAAAGATCCAATTGTCGCTCAGCGTCTGGATGAACTGGGTGGGCTGGTGGCAGACCTTTTGGATTGTTCCAGCGACACGTTATCTGTGCTTCGAAAGGTGTTAGATCGTGACGCTATTGCAAGTATTGCGACAGTCCGTCGTTCCGATGGTCAACCTATCAGCTCCGACGACCTCCGCGTCACTATCTCCTATTTTGGGGCTGCGCCGGGTCGCTTTGTCCAAGTTGATGATACCATGGGCGATCTTTGGATAAACAACGATGTGTACATCGCCAATGTTCCTGTGGTGGCGTGGCGATACGAATTCGGAGGTTACCAGACCATCCGGAAGTGGTTGGGCTATCGCCATCTCACTCGTCTTGACGGAAGGGCGATGATGCTGGAGGAGCAACGGTGGCTTCGTAATATGATCTTGCGGCTCACCGCGCTAGCCGCACTTGAAGCTCGAATGGACGAGCTGTACTCGATCGCTTCTGAAAATGCGTTGTGCCTCAGCAACGAGGCGCCTGTAGTCCAAGCTGCCGAGTAGGCGCCCCGCACACCGTCCGAGTTTTATCGAATTTAACTGTTGTTCACTCGCGCTCCGGCGAGGGCGCTGAGCGCCCGGACTTCGACCAAGCCGGGCGCGTCCCGTCCCACCCCTCAATCCTCATCCTCCACCACAAACGACAGCGCGATCAGGTCGTCGACGTCGATGCCGCCATGGCCGTTGTCCAGCACGTCCGCGACCTTTTGGAAGGCCAGCATGTCATCCGTGCTGAGCTTGGCTGCTCTCAGCCTGTCCTGCAGACCCGCCACCCTGGTTTCCAACGTCGTGGACGTTTCGATCATCGTTGTCTCCGTTGCTGTCCAGCGCCGCGTTCCACACGCCCAGCATCAGGCATGAAAACACCACCGGCCCGATGAAAAGGCTGATCGCTATGCCCACGGCCGCGGCTATGCTCATCCGCTCTGATTTCGCGGCAATCTTTGCGAGGCCCTCATCGGCCGGGATGAGATCGAGGATGGAAAGATCGCGCTGGTGCAGCGCGCTGTTGTCGTTTGCGGCCATCGCGAGCCGCTCCCGGGAAGGAAGCCGCGCCTCGGCAAAGGGCCCGCAGGAGCTCATCCGCACAGGTCACGCCCCCGCAAACGCCGCCTTGGCGTGGCGTTCGAAAAGCGCCAGCTTGGCCGAGTAGCCAAGCCGGAGCTTGGCCTTGCAGGCTTCGCAGTGGAAAGTGCTTACCGCCTTGAACCACGAGCCGTTCCTGATGATCGGCCGGCGGCAGTTGGGGCATTCATAGCGAAGACTGACGTCCCGCAACTCATCGGAAATAGACACTGTTCACCTCTGGCCCCAGCCCTTGTTCTTTTCATCGGATGCCCGTCATCTGCGCACAGGTGACGGGCGATCCAGCCGACTGACGATGAAGGGACTAATTGTTCGTCAGCGCAGTGCTAATGAGATCGCAGCGCATATGTTTCACGCGACGGACCAATGCGCCGGGAAATGGGACCTCAGTCCGTATCAGCGGAACCTAATGTTCCTCGGGCGCTTATGGCCAAATGAGCAGGCGCGGTCTCGATTTCTTCGACAGATGGATGGCGGAGCATCTGCCGAACGTGCTGACGGACGATCCGGTCGCGGTGAGCGATCTGGCCGACGAGATGGTGAAGGCGGCGGGGCGCGAAGGCATTCCTGCAAGCGAGATCGACGAAGAGGTCGACAGCGTTTTCGAGGTGATCTTCGAGGCGCTGCAGCATCGCGAAGGCAGTTTGGGGGAGAGCGACCAGGCTGTCTTCGAATTGCTTTCGGGACGCCTGGCGAGGGAAACCGGCATCACCCCGGATCAGGCCGGCGAGCTGATCAAGACCATCGGAACCGACTGGGATACGCTCCTTCGGGAGGCTCATTTTCTGAAAGAGCAGGGCGAATGAGCGAGCGTGGCGCGGAGTTCTTCGGCCGATGGATCACCGATAATGTGATGCGCGGCAATGTGGGCGCGGACATCCTCTCGGTGGCCGAGCTGACCACCAAGCTGTTCGCCGACGCCAGGGCGGCAGGTATCTCCGAGGAGGAGATCGAAGAGGAAGTCGGAAGCGCCTACGAGGCGATCCGGGCCGCGATAGTCGGCCCCAAGGACACCGGCAAACCGTAACGATCGGGCCGCTATCCATGCTTGCTGAGCCGCTGGGCCTGTATCCACGCCGGCCATAGGAACATTAGCGCGCCCTAAGGGTTCTCTCACCAAGTACCGCACACCAGGTGGGATCATGGCTGAGTTGGCATTTGCTTTCGTGTATCATTCAGGGCTGACCGGCCACGACATGCTAGGCGCTGTCGTGGCTTTGACGGCGGGGCTGCTTCTCTACAACGTTGTGCGCGAAGACCGCCCAAACCGATAGCAGCCCAAACCGATAGAGGATCGATCCGTGAGTGGCCCGGCTCGAAAGCGGGGGGTGCCCACGAGCCGAGCCTGGCCGGCGGGGGCACGGACTAGATACAGGGCGCCGGCCGATATTGGTATATCAGCCTATGCTAAATTAATCGCCATCCGAACGAAGGACGCTTTGGTTCCCCTGGCAGACAGCCGCCGGTTCCATCACCCCCCAGCCAACCGCGGCAGCAGAAAAATCTCCGCGTCCTTCGGCAGCTCCTTGCTCCACGTATCCCGATAGATCGTTCCGTCGATCGCCACCGCTATCCCGCGGTCGATCCAGGGCTCGATGCCGGGATACTGTTCCGCCAGCTTGCGGAACAGCTCCCTGATGTCCTTGGCCTCGATGTCGTGCTTGGCCTTGCCTCCGGCGACGGCGCTGAGCGAGCCCCAAAGGGTGACTTCGACCATTACCGCCTCAAGGGTGCGTCGATATTCAGGTGAGGCCGGCCTGCGAAGGACGGCTTCCTGCGCTTCCGGCCTTCGCCGGCCGAAGCACTCGTGAGCCGCCGCGCAGCCGAGGCTACGGCCGGCGTAGGCCGGTGCTCACGTACTTGAAGCACGCCCCGCTCCGGTTCCCGGAAGCCATCATTCTCGGCTCGGCCTGACCTGAATCTCAACACACCTTGCCCTAGCTTGGATACCTCTCAACCTTCCCGTTCCGCCTCCAGCGCCGCGAGAATGCGCGGCGGCGACATCGGGATGTGGGTCATGCGCACGCCCACCGCATTCGACACCGCGTTGGCGATCGCCGCCAGCGGCGGAACGATCGAGGTTTCGCCCACGCCGCGCACGCCATAGGGGTGGTTGGGGTTGGGGATTTCCAGGATCTGCGTGTCGATCATCGGTAGGTCGGAGCAGACCGGGATGCGGTAGTCGAGGAAGCCCGGGTTCTGCAGCCGCCCGTCCTTGCCGTAGATATACTCCTCGTTGAGCGCCCAGCCGATGCCTTGCGCCGCACCGCCCTGGTACTGGCCCTCGACATAGGTCGGGTGCACCGCCTTGCCGGCATCCTGCACCACCGTGTAGCGGATCACGCGTGTCGAGCCGGTCTCGGGGTCGACCTCGACGTCGCAGATATGGGTGGCGAAGGACACGCCCGCGCCGTCGGCCACGAGCTCGCTATGGCCGGCGATCGGCCCGCCGGTCTTGCCGGAAGCGGCCGCGATGTCCTTGAGCGACAGCGGCGAGAGGTTGCCGTATTTCTCGCCCTTGGCAATCGCATGGCCCTTTTCCCAGACCACGTCCTCCACCGGGATGTCCCAGGTCTGCGCCGCGCGCTCGCGCAGGATCTTGATTGCGTTGCGCGCGGCCGAGATCGTCGCCATCGAGGAGGAGAAGGTGCCGCGGCTGCCGTCGGTCATGTCGTTGTAACCGAGGGAGGAGGTGTCGGCGACCACGGCCTTGACCTGCGAATAATCGATGCCGAGCTCCTCCGCCGCCACAAGCGACAGCGAGGCGCGGGAGCCACCCACATCCACCGTGCCCACGGCCAGCGACACCGTACCATCCATGCCGATGTTCAGGTCCGTGCAGGTCTGGCCGCCGAAATTGAACCAGAAGCCGCAGGCCATGCCGCGTCCCTGGTTGGCTTTCAGCGGCGCCTTCATATGCGGATGGTTCTTAACCGCCTCGAGCGTCGGCCCGATGCCGATCGGCCCATAGACTGGGCCGTAGGACGAGCGCGTGCCTTCCTGCGCGGCGTTCTTGATGCGGAAGTCCACCGCATCCATGCCGAGCTCCTTGGCGAGCTCGTCCACCACGCTTTCCACCGCGAAGGCGGCCATCGGGGCGGAGGGCGCGCGATAGGCCGCGGTCTTCGGCCGGTTGACCAGCACTTCATAGCCGACGGTCTTGACGTTTTCGAGCTTGTAGCAGGCGAACGCCGTCATCGCGCCGATCTCGGCCCAGGAGCCGGCATAGGGGCCGCAGCTGTAGCGCAGCGTCGCTTCCGCGGCGGTGATGGTGCCGTCCTTCTTGGCGCCGATCTTGACGTCGATCGAGGTGGCGCTGGTCGGGCCCGAGGCGCGGAAAACCTCGTCTCGGGTCATCACCAGTTTTACGGGGCGGCCGGCCTTTCTGGACAAGGCAAGCGCCACCGGCTCGGCCCACACATGGGTCTTGCCGCCGAAACCGCCGCCGATTTCCGACGAGGTGACGCGCAGCTTCGAGGCTTCGAGCCCCAGCAGCTGGGCGCAATGCTGGCGGTAGACGAAATGGCCTTGCGTGCAGACCCAGAGGTCCGCCGTGCCGTCCGGGTTGACGCTCGCCACGCAGGCATGCGGCTCGATATAGCCCTGATGCGTCTGCTCGGTCTTGAACGAGCGCTCGACGATGAAATCGGCCTGCGCGAAACCGGCATGCACGTCGCCATGACCGAATTGCGTGCGCTTGGTGATGTTGGAGGGCTTTGCGGGCTTCTCCTCGAGGCCTTCGGTGAAGACCTGGTCATTGATCAGCGGCGCGTGGTGCTGCGCCGCCTCGTCGACATCGGTCACATGCGGCAGCACCTCATAGTCGACCTCGATCAGCTTCAGCGCCTCGCGGGCGGTGCGGGCGTCGATCGCCGCCACGGCGGCCACCGCGTGGCCGTCATAGAGCGCCTTCTTGCGCGCCATCGAATTGTCGAGGATGTCGTACATGGCGGCGTCGCCGTCGGTGAGGTCAGGCAGGTCCTTCGCCGTGATCACCGCCTTCACGCCGGCGAGCTTTTCCGCCTTCGAGGTGTCGATCTTCTTGATCACCGCATGCGCATGCGGGCTGCGCAGGATTCGGCCGACCAACTGTCCGGCCATGTTGAAGTCGGCGCCATAGCGGGCGCGTCCGGTCACCTTGTCAATGCCGTCGGGGCGGATCGGGCGCGTGCCGACGGAAGCGAACTTGCGTCCTGAAAAGCGCGGATCGAAATTCATGGATTACGCTCCCTTCATCACGTTGGCCGCGTCCTGGACGGCGCGCACGATCTTGTCATAGCCGGTGCAGCGGCACAGATTCCCGGCCAGCCCGAAGCGGATTTCCTCCTCGGTGGGCGAGGGGTTCTTGGCCAAAAGGTCCTTCGCCGCAATCAGGAAACCTGGCGTGCAGATGCCGCATTGCAAGGCCGCGTGCTCCAGGAATTTCTGCTGCAGCGGGTGCAGCTGGTCGCCATGCGCCATGCCTTCGATGGTTTCGACCTCGCGGCCTTCGGCTTCCGCGCCCAGCACCAGACAGGAGCAGACCAGCCTGCCGTCGACGATGACGCTGCAGGCGCCGCAGTCGCCGGTGCCGCAGCCTTCCTTGGCGCCGGTCAGGCCCAGGCGGTCGCGCAGCACTTCCAGCAGCGTCTCGTCGGGCTGGCACAGATATTCGACGGCATCGCCGTTGATTGTGGTTGATACAGCTACACCGGCCATTATTTGCCTCCCGCACGCTTGTAGGCGATTGCCGCGACGCGCCTTGCCAGCACGCCCGCCACTTTCCGTCTGAATTCGATGGTGCCGCGCTTGTCGTCGATCGGGCGGCAGGCGCCGGAGCAGATCTTGGCCAGCCGCTCCAGCGTTGCTTCGTCGAGCTTGGAGCCGACCAGCACTTGCCCCGCTTCCTCGACCAGAAGCACGGTTGGCGCCGCCGCGCCCAGTGCCACGCGCGCGGTCTTGATCGCGCCCTTGTCATCCAGCGTCAGGTTCACGCCGGCGCTCACGACAGCAATGTCCATCTCGGTGCGCGGAATGAAGCGCAGATAAGCGTCGCCCGCATGCTCAGGCCGCTTGTCGAGCAGGATTGCCTCGACGATCTCACCCTTGGCCAGCGACGTGCGGCCCGGTCCGGTCGGCACGCTCTCCACGGCAATGGTGCGCTTGCCCGAAGGCCCGGCGACCACAGCCTTGGCGCCGGCCGCCACCAGCGCCGGCACGCTGTCGGCGGCGGGCGAGGCGTTGCAGAGATTGCCGGTGATTGTGCAGCGGCCCTGCACCTGCTTGGAGCCGATCAGGTTCGCGGCCTCGACCACGCCCGGCCATGCCTGCCTGAGCGCCTTGTTTTCGCCCAGCACCGCGCAGGGCACGGCGGCGCCGATGCGAAAACCGTCGGCCGTTTCGGTGATGTCGGCCAGGCCGCCTATGCGCTTGATGTCGACGATCAGCTCGGGCTCGATGAAGCCGCCCTTCATCCTGACCAGCAGGTCGCTGCCTCCGGCCAGGATGGCAGCCGGTCCTACCGCCTTGGCGAGCTCGCCAACGGCATCTTCGATTGAAAGCGGACGTATGTAACGCATCGTCTCCCCTTGGTGATCGCTTTGTCAGCGACCGTTATAAAGCGTCTGGTTATAATGGCCATCCCGTTCGTGCATATGCGGGTTGGGCCAGAGCCCTGTTCCAGATGCGCCCAGCGGGCGGGCCAGGGCGCCGCGGCCTTTCCCTTCTCGCCTTCACCATACGGGGAAAAGGTGCCCGAAGGGCGGGGCAGCGCCAGCGTTGGTCATTGCCCGTCTACGCCAAAACCGCAAAACTGTTATTCGTCTCAAGCGATTGCCTTTCTCGATGTCCATACGGGCTCGAACGAGACGTTGCGCAACCGGGCCTTGCGCACCCGCTCGACGAACACGTCATCGACGAAGACCGGGGAAGCCCGCATCGGCAGCTTGAACACTTCCGCCGTCCCGATCTTCTCCGCGTCGAAGGCGTAGCGCTCGATGGCAAGAATGTCGCCGTCGTCGAACCGGACGATCCGCGACCGCTTCTCATCCAGCGCGTCGATCACATTGGTCACGTTGAGCAGCCAGACCTCCTCGCCGCGCAGTGCGACGAGCTCGCCATAGGGACGCAACGCCGCCGCCAGCGCATCGACGGCCGGCCGGCGCAAAAGCGGCGCATATGCGCCGAGCCAGGGGAAATCGGAATAGAGCCGCTCGCCTTCCTCGACGCGTCGCATCACCGGCGGCTCCCGGCCTTTGATCGATCGCCCATCGAGGCTGAAGAAGGTCTCATAGGCATCGTCGTCGACCGGCAGCACCCATTCCTGCCCCTCCGACACAGCGAATTGATGGATAGTCGTCATCGTCCGATGGTTCCGCCGTCGTCTGAGGATCGCGGCTCCAGGCGGTTCGCCGAAAGCGCGCGGGGAGCATGCACCGGCCCGGCGCGGCGTTCAAGGAAGCTCAGGCCTGATTGCGGATCAGGTCGGTTTCAGGCCCCGCGCGGACCAATCCACGGCCAAGCATCGGCAATATTGTTATCACAGCCAGTGGCCTGTAAGAGCGGGCATGACCTCCATCTCCCGTCTCGCTGCGCTCGTCCTGCTGGCCCTCATCATCTTCGCAACGCTGTCGCCCATCGATCTGCGGCCACACCTGAGCGACGCCAACATGGAACGCGCTTTGGCTTATATCCTGCTGGGGCTCGCCCTGGCGCTCGGGTTTCCGTCCCGCGTGACGCAGACGGTGCTGTTCATTTGCGCGGTAGCAGGCGTTCTCGAGGTCCTGCAGCTGTTCGACCCTGGCCGGCATGCGCGGGTTGCAGATGCCTTGCTCAAGGCGGCGGCGGGCGTCGTGGGGATTGTCCTGGCGCGCTTCGTCATCACGTTGGTGAGCCGCGCCGCCGAGCGACGCTAGAACGGTTCACCGTTTCATGGAAACGGCGAACCGCTCTAGCCCTTTGTTTTTACGCAATTCCGGACGGAAAACCGCTCACACTTTTCCTGGAATTGCTCTAGTGCGCCGGCTCGCGCCAGAGTGGTGTTGCGACCTAAAGCACGTCGTATTCAGAGGGCTCGCCGCAAGGATTTCGGCATAAGCTGCGTTCAAACGATGGACGATCCCCGAAGTAGATGGCCAAAAAATTCGCCTTTCTTTTGGTGCGCGATTTCACGCTGTCGCCCCTGTCGCTGTTCATCGACACGCTCAGGCTGGCCGGCGACGAGGGCGATCGCAGCCGCAGGATCGAGTTCGACTGGGAGATCGTCGGCGAGCGCGGCCTGCCGATCCGCGCCAGCTGCGGCGTCGAATTGCTGCCGACTCGGGCGATGGGCAACCCCGAGGATTTCGACAATGTCGTGGTTGTCGGCGGCCTGCTCGACACCAACCGCAAATTGAGCTCGGAAAAGGAGGCGTTCCTGCTGCGCGCCGCACAGAAGGGCGTTCCGCTGACCGCGCTCTGCACCGGCAGCTTCGTGCTCGCGCGCTACGGCCTGCTCGACGGCTACAGCGCCGCGGTCAGCTGGTTCCACATCAAGGATTTCCGCGCCGAGTTCCCCGATGTGAACGCTCATGCCGACAGCCTCTATTCCGTCGACCGCGGCCGCGCCACCTGCGCCGGCGGCACGGGTGCCGCCGACCTCGCCGGCTATTTCGTCTCGCAATTCATCGGTCAGAAGGCGGCGGAGAAGGCGGCCAAGATCCTGGTGCTCGACCGCATCCGCTCCAGCCGCGACGTGCAGCCGGTCGGCGACCTTTTTCCCGCAGCCGCCAGCCGCGCGGTGAAGCGGGCGCTGCTCCTGATGGAAAGCAATCTCCAGGAGACGCTTTCGATCGCCGAAATCGCCGCCCGGCAGAACTGCTCGCGCCGCCAGCTCGAGCGCCTGTTCGGCGCCGAGCTCGGCATCGGCCCGATGGCCGCCTATCTGGCGCTGAGAGTGCATTACGCCAAGTCGCTGCTTGAAAGCAGCGATCTCGCCATCGGCGAGATCGCCTATCGCTGCGGCTTTCCCAATGCCGGCCATTTCAGCCGCGTCTTCCGCCAACAGACCGGCATCACGCCGACCAGGCTGCGGCACCCGAATCGGGCAGCGGCGAATGAAGTTGCCAGGTAGCGATCCACGCCTCGGCAAGCCGGCAACTCTGCCCGTGTCCAGCCCAATGACAGCCGGTTGCTACGTTACCGCGATGACCTTTCCCGTCGCACCGAGGCGACATAGGACTCTCGCTTGCCGCACTTGGATGCCGCCTCGAAGCGCATAGCTTATGCGCACCTCGATCGGCGCCGCCAGACCGGCTTTGCGTTGGCGCATCGGACCGGCGCTGACCGCGTATACGCGCATAGCGCCAAGCGGCGTAGCGGCCGACATGATCGCCGCGCGGCACGCGCTCACGACCTTGGCCGGCGTGCCTGGCTTCGCTTTCAGCGATACCGGAGGCGCAAAAGGATAGCCCGCCGTAAATCGCCGAAACTCCCCGCCACCTGTGCCGGAAGGCTTGAGGACGGACGGCAGACCGATCGCGGTCCTTGCGTTTTTGGCAGAGAAAACGGCCGGGTCGTCGGGTGGCGCGGCGTCCTCGTCGCCGGACGTTGCTGCGCCGGTACCTGTCGAAACGCCCGCGCTTGCGCTGTCTGGAGCGTCACCAGCCGAAACGCCCGCGCCGACTGATCCCTTGTCGGCCTTCGCGGACGCGCCAATGCTCGCGCCACCTGCGCTGACGCCAACGCCGACGCCGCCTGCGCGGGCTGATGCCCCAACCTTTGCGCCGCCCGAACGGCCGACACTTGCCCCCACCCCCGCGGAAACGCCATGTGATCCTGCGCTCACTCCAGCGCCAACACCAAGGCCGCCGACCTTGCCGCCACCACCGATATCAAGCGCCACCGCTGGTCCGGTGGCGGCTGCGATCATCAAGGCGACCGCCACGTATTTGCCCATTTCCGGAACCCTCCTGCGGCATGCGTTCGTGCCAAGCCACCCGGCGATGTCATCGAGGCGGAGTCGGAAGCAACGCGTCGGGGAGTGTAATCGTCGTCGCCACGAGAACCCTTTTCGGTGATCTTGGAATTTTCGCTTTGTTTCTGTCTTGCAAGCCTGTTTGACGGATGGATTGGCCATCCCGGTTGGCAAGCGCAGCTGCGGTGGAACGCGCCTTGGCTGCGCGTTCCACCCGCGCTGTGCGGCTCCCACTTTGCGCTTTGACAAGATCGATCGCCTTTCGCGCAGCGGTAAGGAAAACGGACATGTCGGTCAGCTTTTGACGCTCTTGCTCCAACGCAGCGCTCAGGTCGGCAGATGCCTGCCTCGCCGCGTCTCTTTCCTGACGGGCGCCGTCGAGATCACTTGCGGCAGAAATCGCGCGCGCACGTTCCAGATACAATGCTTCGTTGGCATGCCTTGCGGCAGCAACCGCCAACTGGAGATTCTTCAAGGCGGTGGCCCGCTCGGCCGCAGCCAAATCTGCGCGTTTCTCATTGGCGTCGCCGGCCTGGCGGGCCATGGCGAGTTCGTGCTCGACCTGTTCGACTTTATCCCGCTCTTCGGCCAGCGATTGATTTGCCTCGGCCAGGGATACTCCGACAGCGTTGCGCGCTTCGTTCGAAGAAATCAATTGTGCCTGCAGGCCTTTGATGACGCGCTGCGCCGCTTCCAGATCGAGTTTGAGAGCCTCGTTGCTTTGGTTCGCCTCATTGAGGGCTTCTGCTTGCTCTGCGGAGGTGCCGGCCAATACCCTTGCCTGCGCGCTTGCTGCACGCTCGGCGTGCTGGCTCAGGTCGAGCTGCGCTTTTGTCGACGCCAACTCACCCCGCGCTGCAACGATCTGTTGCTGCATTTCGGCGGCATCGTCTGCCGGAGATATCGCCGCCAAGAGGAGAATGCATCCGGGAATGGCGCTCCACCTCCAGTGGCGCATGCTGAAGCGAACCCATGCCGGACGCGGCACGTCCTCGAACTCGTCGTAAGACCCATGTGTGAATGTCACTGGCAACGGTCCTCCGTCTACCGGTCATTCCTCGCGATTCTCAAGAAATATGCCATAGCGGCTTTGCGTGCGCGCATTAAGATTTGTCCGCCGTGGTAGTTAGCTCCATGTTGAAGTCAACCAATAACCCTGACTAATTATATCTTTTCAGAATTTCTCTGACCTCTCATACAAGATAGGCCTTCAGGCGTAGGAAGCATCATCCAAATGGACTAGATATAATGCCCGGTCGTCTTGGGGCAGAGCTTGCCGGCGGCCGGTTGATCAATGTCGGACGGTCTGAGCGAGATCATGCTTCGCGTTCATTGGCTGCGCCCGCTTCACCACGGGGAACGCAAGCACTTCAGTTCAACCAGAGAGGTTATCCGCCGCGCACCCGCGCAGGCGGGCCTCTACGCGGCGGCCATCGGCCATCACCGGGCCGATCAATGCCAGGGGCCGAGCGGTTTTCAGCCGTGGATTCTGCCAGCATAACGGCATCACGCCGACCCATCCGAGGCATCCGAACCGGATGGCCGGGGCGGCGGCGAAGTAGGATGGGTCGACTGCGCCGGCGCCAGGATGCCTAGGCCGAGAAACTGAACAGGCGGAATAGGCCCGAGCTTGAGCAATAGTGCTCCCGCATGTGGTCGAACCCGCTTCGATGGCCGAGCTCCCGCCAGGCAGACACGGTTTCAGGATGATCCATGCCGTGCACATGGGTGGTGAGCAGCAGCCATTCGAGGCCGTTGAACGCCGAAAAGTCGTTGCGCTGCCGGTCCCAGCGCTTCATCCAGCCCGCCCGGCTCTCCGACGTCCTGCAGGTGTTTTCGTAAATCAGGAGTGTGCCCGCCTGGCCTAGCAGGCGCCGCAGATGGCGCATGGTCTCGAGCTTCCGCTCGAACGGCAGATGGTGAAGCGACAGACCGATCCAGGCAAGATCGACTGGCTCCTCGCATGCCGTCAGCCAATCGGCGAAGTCGCCATGCCGCAATTCGGTCGGGCAGGGCAGGTCGGCGATATTGGCCGAGGCCTCGTTGAGAGCCGGCTGCGACAGGTCGATGCCGATATAGCGGCCGATCGGCAGGCCTGTCAGCGCGGCGGCGCTGAAGGAGGCGTCGCCGCAGGCGATGTCCAGGAAGGTGAAGCCCGGCCGCTGATTCTGGAGAAGCCGGCGCAGTGCAGCGTACGCTTCGCGGTGGTTGAGATAGTTGTTGTCGACAACCTTGCGGTAGATGCCCCACATGTCCTGGAACAGCCGGGCGGAGGAATTCGCGGCAACTTCGGTTCTGGTGGTTGCGGTCATTGCATCGCTCCTCTCGATTCAGGTGCGATCAGTCTGAAATCCGGGCCGCTAAAAGTAGCGAAGGGCGTCTCTAAAACTTCCGAAAACTTCCAAAATGCTCCTCATTGCATTAGCGTTCGATGATGGAAGAGCAACGCTACATGTTCGGCCCCTTCCTGCTCGATGCGGGAGCGGGCGTGCTTTACCGGCGTGGCGTGCCCATTTCGATCGGCTACCGCGCGATGCTTATTCTGGAACGCCTGTTGCGATCCGCGGGAAGCGTGGTCGGCAAGGACGAACTGATCGACGCCGCCTGGAAAGACCAGGCGGTCGAGGAGGGCAACCTTTCGGTGCAGATCGCCGCCCTGCGCAAGGTGCTGGGCGAGGGGCCCGACGGGTCGCATTCCATCGTCTCGGTGGCGCGTGTCGGCTATCGGCTGGTCGGTGATGTGCGGCCGCAGGCAGGCGGGACGCGAAACGGCGCCGTCGAACCCGAGGAAGGGCCGTCGATCGCGGTGACCCGCTTTCGAGCGATCGGCGATGACCCCGACAAGGCCTACTTTGCCGACGGCCTGTCGGAAGACATCACCACCGGCCTGTCGCGGCTACGCGGCCTGCATGTACGCGACCGCAGCGCCTCCTTCGCCTATGACCCGCAGCACATAGAGCTCGACCGGCTGCGCCGTGAGCTGAAGGTGCGCTACGTGCTGCAGGGCAGCGTACGCCAGTCCGGCCGCGCCCTGCGCATCACCGCGAGTTTGAGCGATGCCAGTGCCGGCACGCAAGTATGGGCCGAACGCTTCGATATCGAGATCGGCGACTTCTTGGCACTGCAGGATCAGATCGCCCACAAGGTGATGGCCTCGATCGAGCCCCAGCTCTATGAAGCCGAACGGTTGCGCCTGCACAGCCGTCCGGCCGAAAGCCTCGACGCGTGGGGCTTCGTCATGAAGGCGATGCCGCATGTGTGGACATGGGGATCGCAGAAAGACCTTGACATCGCCGAGGGCCTGCTGGTCAGGGCGCTCGACATCGATCCTGACTATGCGCGCGCCAACAGCCTGCTTGCCTGGACCATCGGTGCGCGTGCGGCACTCGGCCTGACATCGAAGCCTCGCGAGCTGCTGGCCGCCGCGCTGGCACGGGCGCAAGCCGCGATCGTGCGCGACCAGGACGATCCGTGGGGGCATCTGTCGGCCGGCTATGTCCACATGGTGTCGCGCAACTTCCGCCCGGCGGTCGACGAGCTGTTGGAAGCGATCGAGCGCAATCCAGGTCTCTCGCTGGCGCACTGCATCCTCGGCTCGACATACGGCTATGGCGACATGGCCGAGGATGGCCTGCACCATCTGGGGATCGCCGCGCGCCTCAGCCCGCGCGATTTCATCCAGGCGGCGATCTGTTCCACCATGGGTATCTGCCACTTCACCGCCGGGCGGTTCGAAGTGGCGGCCGACCTGGAGCGCCGGGCGATACAGCTGCGGCCGGCCTTTGGAACGGCTTGGCGCACCTATGCCGCGACCGCGGCGCTCGCCGGTGATACCGCCACGGCCACCATGGCCCTGGAAGAGGCTCGGCGGCTGCAGCCGAACCTATCGGTCGCCTGGATTGAAGAGCATCATCCGATCGTCAAGCCGGAGAAGCGCGCGCTCTACATCAGCGGCCTTCGCATTGCCGGGCTGTCATAGCGCTTGCGGCCGTGGTCGCCTCTGATGCTTCGCCTGGCCGATTGCGCTGATACGGAGACGGAACATAGCATCGTGACAAGCGACGGTGCCGTCGCTGTCTCTGCGCTCGAATTCGCCCTCGGAGAGCCATGCCGCATTATCCCGACGCCATGCCCGGATCGAAAACCCTGTTCGAGCGCGCCAGGAAGGTGATGCCGGGCGGCAACACCCGCACCACGGTCTTTGTCGATCCGTTCCCGATCTACGCCGCGCGCGGCGAGGGGTGCAGGGTCTGGGACGTCGACGGCAATGCCTATTACGACTGCATCAACAATTTCACCTCGATGATCCATGGCTATGCGCATCCCGATGTCACCGCGGCCGTGGTCGAGCAGCTGCCCACCGGCACCGCCTTCGGCGCCCCGACACTGAGCGAGATCGAGCTTGCCGAGCTGCTGGTCGAACGGCTGCCTTCGGTCGATCAGATCCGCTTCACCAACTCCGGCACCGAAGGAGTGATGATGGCGATCAAGGCCGCGCGCGCCTTCACCTTGCGGCCGAAGATCGTCAAGATCGAGGGCGCCTATCACGGCTCCTATGATTTCGCCGAAGTGAGCCTCGACTCCTCGCCAGCTAATTGGGGCGACCTGCCGAAGTCGACGCCCTATGCCAAGGGCACGCCGCGCGGCGTGCTGGACGACGTGATCGCCGTGCCCTTCAACGACACCGAGGCGCTGCGCGCCGTCTTCGCCGCCGAGGGCGGCAGCATCGCGGCCGTGCTGATCGACCCGATGCCCAACCGTGCCGGCCTCATTCCGGCGCGCCGGGACTATCTTCAAGCCATGGTCGAGATCGCCCATGCGGCGGGCGCGTTGGTCATCTTCGATGAAGTCATCTCGTTTCGGCTGGGATGGTCGGGCGCGCAAGGGCTGTGGGGCATCGAGCCGGACCTGACGGCGCTCGGCAAGATCATCGGCGGCGGCTTTCCCGTGGGCGCCGTAGGTGGGCGCGCCGATGTCATGGCGGTTTTCGATCCGACCGGAGGCAAGCCCGCGCTGCCGCATGGCGGCACCTTCACCGCCAACCCGGTCACCATGCGCGCCGGCCTTGCCTCGATGCGGGCGCTGACGAAGGAGAGCTTTGCCCATCTCGATCGGCTCGGCGCATTCCTGCGCGAGAGCGTCGCCACCTCATTCGAGCGGCATGGGCTTGCCGGCCAATGTGTCGGCCTCGGCTCGCTGTTCAAGGTTCATTTCACGTCGCATCCCGTCACGGATTACCGCTCCATCTATCCGGGTCCGGCCGAGCACAGGAAGTTCGACGTCTTCCACAAGGGCCTGCTTGGCCGCGGCGTGCTCTCCGCCAGCTACGGCTTGTTCGCGCTTTCGACCCCGATGACCGAGGAAGACGCCGGCGCCATTCTTCAAGCGATCGACGGAACCTTGGCCGACGTCGCCGCGCAGTCGCGAAAGCAGGGGGACAAGAGATGACAGTTGCTCCTCATGTCGTGGTGATTGGCGCGGGCACGCTGGGCATGTGTACGGCGCTCAACCTCGTCGAGCAGGCCGCGCGCGTCACAGTGCTTGAAGCGCAGTCGATTGCCTCGGGGTCGAGCGGCAGGTCGGTCGGCGTCGTCGGATCGCAATTCACCGATCCGTTCGAGATCATGCTTCGCGTTCATTCGTTCCGCCGGTTCCGTCAATGGGAGGCTGAGGGGCTTGGCTTCAACCACATCGGCTATCTTCGGCTGGCGCGCACACGTGAACAGATGGAGCTGTTTGCGAAATCGGTCGAGATGCAGGCCGAGGCGGGCTTGAGATCGCGCCTGATCCGCGCCGACGAACTCAGGGACCTCGTTCCTCACATCAATCCCGACGGGCTCGAAGGCGGCCTGTTCGGGCCCGATAACGGCTTCCTAGATCCGCACGAAATGTGCAATTTCCTGGCGGGCATTGTCCGGACGAAGGGCGGCGAGATCCGCCAGTACCGCAAGCTGCTCGGCGTGCGGCGGCGTCCGGGTGGCTATACATTGGAAACCAATGGTAACCCAATAGATTGCGATGTCGTGGTCAACGCGGGCGGCGCCTGGGCGCCGCGGGTTGCCGAACTCTTCGGCCAGCGCCTGCACATCTGGCCCGAGCGCCATGAGGCCGTCGTCATCCATCTGGACGAGCCGCTCGGCTACACGATGCCGATGGTGATGGACCTCGTGAACGGCGAGGGGAGTGGCCTGAACTTCCGCCACGAAAAGCCAAGCGAGTTGATCGCCGAGATCCACAAGGTGAACTCGATCGCGCCGGAAGACCCCGACAATTACAACGACCAGTGCGAGGAACAGTCGAAGGTCGATCTGGCCGAGCTGCTTTTGGAGCGTGTGCCCGACCTGCCGGGTGCGCGGCTCGGGCGCGGCTGGGCGGGACTTTACCCGGTGACGGCCGACCATCGGCCCTTCGTCGGGCCGATCGATGCCTTGGAGCCCACGCTGATCACCGCGGCCGGTGCCGGCGGCTACGGCATCCAGCTCGCGCCGGTGATCGGCCAGATCGCGGCCGACTGGGTTCTTCACGGCGCGCCGGTTTCGGTGCCCGGTTCGCAGAGCCTTGCGCCATCGGCAGAGCGCAACGTCCTCGGTCACTGAGGATGCGTCAAGCCGGCCCGGACGGTTAAGATTTGCGCGCCTCCGTTAACCATCGATTAGCTATCCGGTCGCCTTTAATACGGTTCTGGAGGATACTGATTTTGGCCGCGGGCGATGAGCGCGCGACCATTCAGAAAAGAAGCGGCGGATACCGTCGCCATTTGCCGGGGAGGCGCCCAGCATCTTGAGATGAGGAGCGCCGGAATGAACATCGAGGAAGCGGTCACCGCGGCGACGGCAGGATCGGGCGCGCTTCTCTCCTGTCTTGGCCAGCCGGTCGTTGCCTATCACGTCACGGCCATCATGCGCGAAACCGACAGAAGCCATGCGCGGCAGATGCAACTTGTCTTGCTGCGTCGAAGCATCGAGGCTCTTGTCGACGACGGCCTCGAAGACGTCGAAGCCGAACGCTTCGCCTCGCAGTTGCACGGTCGCGTCGGTTCGGCCTGGGATCTTCTGCATATGGCCGGCGAGAAGTCGCATTGATCTTTGGACGCCGGCCCTCCATCGCCGGTCATAGGTAACGCTTTCGAGTTGAGGTAGACTGCCGCTCATGTCCGGGCTGGCATTCATCGAACGAGGGCATGCGATGCAGGCGATACCGATAGCGCA
Source organism: Mesorhizobium sp. SOD10 (assembly GCA_000824805.1). Lineage (GTDB taxonomy): Bacteria > Pseudomonadota > Alphaproteobacteria > Rhizobiales > Rhizobiaceae > Mesorhizobium. The sequence continues at coordinate 450,416 of CCNA01000034.1, read as the reverse complement.
TCCGGCGGACCAATCTGCCGCGATCTCGATAACCTCCCCGGGGGGCTATCCCACCGCCGTGCTGTGCTGGCTGCTGTCGGCGGGCGTCTATATCGCGGCCAAATGGGTGGCGCCGGAAATGCCGCCCTGGGGGCTGTGCTTCTGGCGGCTCTTGCTGGCCTGCGCCGTTCTGTTGCCGATCGTGCACCGCCATCACGGCGCGATGATTGCGCTCCTCAAATCGCGGCCGTTGGAGATCGTCGCCGTCGGCGCCATCGGCCTGACGCTTTGCCAAGGCATGATCTACAATGGCCTGAACGACACCGATGCGACCACCGCCGGCATCATCATGGCGATGTCGCCGATCATGACCATGGTGCTCGCGCGCCTCGTGCTTGGCGAACCGCTCGGCCTCTGGAAGTCACTCGGCGCGGTAGCAGCACTAGCCGGCATGCTGGTGATCGTCGCGCATGGCAACTTCGCGGCGCTGGTGCAACTGCGCTTCAACATTGGCGAATTATGGATCGTCGGCAGCGCCTTCTGCTGGGCGCTCTACACAGTGCTGCTGCGTCGCTCCAAATTCGGCCTCGAGCTCCTGCCGCTGGTGGTCCTCCTGCTCGGGGCCGGCGCGGTGGCGGCGCTGCCGTTCCATCTGTGGGAAATCGTCAACGACGAGCGATCGGCCTTGAACGGCAACGGCCTGCTTGCGCTTGCCTATCTGGCCGGCCCCGGTGGCGCGCTGATGTATTATCTCTACAACAAAAGCGTTGAGATGCTGGGCGCGAGCCGGGCAAGCATGCTGCTCTATCTGCAGACTCTTTTCGTCGCCATCCTCGCCTATCTGCTGCTCGGCGAGAGCCTGCACGACTACGATCTGCTCGGCGCGGCCTTCATCGTGGCCGGGGTCGTGCTGGCCACCGTCATCAAGCCGAGGGCGGCTCCGGCCAAGGCGTGAGGAGCGGCGAAGGGCGTCATTTTTCAGGTCCTCGTACCTTGGGCACTCTGTGTCACGCTTTCCTAAATTAGCCGATTTTGCTATTGGCTGCCCCTTCGCAGCGTCGGCCAAGGCCGAAGGTGGATCATGGCGATCGACAAGCGCGTGGACGCATGAGCGACAGTCCGCATATCGGAGTGCTGAAGCTGCGCGTGCTTGGCGATTTTCAGGTAACGCGCGACGGCCAGCCGCTCGACCTGCCGCCGTCGCGCAAGACGCGGGCGCTGCTCGCCTACCTCGCCGTCACCGCAAGGCCGCACCAGCGCGAGCGGCTGTGCGAGATATTCTGGGACATCCCTGACGATCCGCGCGGCGCCTTGCGCTGGAGCCTGTCCAAGATTCGCCAGGTGCTGGGCGGCGACGAATCGGTCCTGAGCGCCGATCGCAACGCCGTCGCGCTCAACCTCGAGACGGATTATGCGCGGCTGGCGCCGCTGGTGAAGGCCGACCTTTCAGCCCACTCGACCGAGGAACTCGAAGCCGTCCTGGCCTCGATCCGCGGCGGCTTTCTCGCCGATCTCTCGCTCGAGCGCTGCTTCGACTATGAAGCCTGGCGGCAGGCCATTGCGAGCGAAGTCGAAATCGTCGAGCTCGGCATTTTGCGCGAGCTGGTCGAGCGCTTGGGGAATGAGCCGCGACGCGCGCTGCCGTTCGCCCAGCGCCTGCGCCGCCTCGTGCCCCACGACGTCAGCCTCGCCGCCGAGATCGAGATGCTGGAGGAGAAGGTCCGGTCGGCGGCCGCGCAAGCCAGTGGCCGCGCGCCGCAGCCTGCTTCCCCCGCGCCCCCGCAGGGACCGTCGAAACCCGCTGCGTCGCCGCAGGATCCCGGCCGCGCCGTGCAGTTCTGCCGTGCTCTCGACGGCACAAGGCTCGCCTATGCCAGCACCGGCAATGGCCCGGCCATCCTGCGCGCCGCGCATTGGATGTCGCATCTCACCTTCGACTGGGACAGCCCGATCTGGCGGCATTGGATGCGGGAACTGTCGCGCAATAACCGGCTGGTGCGCTATGACGAGCGCTGCAACGGCCTGTCGCAGAGGCATGTCGTCGATATCTCGTTCGACACCATGGTGTCCGACCTCGAATGCGTGGTCGAGGCGACAGGGCTCGACCGCTTCACCTTGCTTGGCCTGTCGCAGAGCTGCGCTGTTTCGATCGCCTATGCCATCCGCCACCCCGACAAAGTGTCGGGCATGATCCTCTATGGCGGCTACGTCAAAGGCTGGAGGGCGCGCGGCGACGCCGGCGAGATCGCGACGCGCGAGGCCGTCGCGACGCTGATGCGTGAGAGCTGGGGCAAGCCGAACCCGATGTTCCGCCAGGCCTTCTGCTCCATGTTCATCCCCGGCGCCACGCACGAACATTTCGCCTGGATGGACGATCTGATGCTGCGCACCGTCTCACCTGACGATGCCTGGCGTCTGCAGAACGCCTTTTCGGTGATCGATGTCAGCGGCTTGCTGGAAAAGGTGCGCGTGCCGACGCTGGTGCTGCATGCGCGGGATGACAATGTGGCGCCGGTGGAGTCGGGCCGCACCATGGCCGCCGGCATTCCCGGCGCGCGCTTCATCGAGCTCGAAAGCCAGAACCACATTTTGCTCGAAGGTGAACCCGCCTTCGAGGAGTTCATCGACCACGTCCGCGCCTTCATCGCCGAGACAGCGGGCGCGTGACGAGGCATCGAAGAGAGCTCAGCCCCGGGCCAAAGGCACGGTGAACACCGTGGCGGTGCCGGTGAGGCAAAGCTCGCCGGCTTCGTTGCGCACCGAAGTCTCCAGCTTGGTGATCGGCTTATCGGCACGCACCTCCGTGACTTCAACGCGGCCGGTGATCAGCTCGCCAACGCCGACCGCCTTGACGAATTTCCACGAGACTTCGAGGAATACCGAGCCGGGGCCGGGAAGATCCTCCGCCACCACCGCGTTCAGGATGCCGGAGGTGACGCCGCCCTGCACGATGAGCTTGCCGAACACCGAAGCCTCGGCCAGCGCCTTGTCGTAATGCAGCGGGTTGCGGTCGCCGGTCATCTCGGCGAAGGCGTCGATATCCTGCGGCTGCGTGCGCCGCGAACGCTCCGCGAAGGCGCCCACTCTTGGACGCCCGTTGATGACGGCGACCCAGCCGTCCTTCATTAGATGCACAGTCATGATCTTGCTCCGGTTCGGTTGCGAGTGAGCTTCGACGGGGCCGCGGCCGGCGGCTCGTCCTGGTTGGCCGGCGCCCGGTGGGCTGTCGGCTGCGATGCAGAGGAAGGGGCGCGGCGAGCCGGCAAGGGCTGTCCGGCCAGCGCCTGCACCTCCGCCTTCAGCACCGCGCTGAAACGGCGATGCCGCTCGCCGATGTCGTCGAGCGTCCAGTCGAAGCCGGCGACGGCGTCCGTGGTGTCGAGGATCTGGTTGGCAACGATGTCGCGCTGCTGCTGCCAGACCGCGAATGCCGCGTCCGAGCCGTCGAGGATGGCCTGCGCCAGGCTCTCGGCGTCGCGCAAGGCGTCGGAAATGCCGTGCGAGGTGATCGGGTCGCGGAAGAACCCGGCGTCGCCCACCAGCGCCCAGCCGGGGCCGTGCGCCTGGCGGATATAGCCCGGCACGCCGCGGAACGCCTGCAGGCGGGCATCCTTCGGCGCCTGGGTCGCCTCTGCGGCCAGCGCCGGTGAAAGCGCCTCCAGCACATCCATGCGGGCCCGCGCGTGGCCGAGGCGGAAGCGCTGGTCGAACAGGCTTGTCGGCACAGAGGCGACGATGCAGGCGAGACCATCATTGGTCGGGATGAAGGAGCCGGCGATTCCGTCGCGGAAATACCAGTGATAGCCGGCGCCCGGCTCGACCGGCGCATAGCCATAGACATGGGCAGCCGACACCGCGCCGCGCCGCAAGGTCTGGGCGTCGACGCATTTTGCCACCAGCGAGCCGATGCCGTCTGCGCCGACCACGATATCGGCGCTGACCCGAAGGGACGCACGGCCGGCGGTGCGGATCTCGATGCCGCGCACGCGGCCGCGCGTGTCGGCGAAGAGATCGCCGACCGCCACCTCATGCAGCACCTCCGCGCCGGCCTTGCGCGCCGCATCCACCAAGATGCGGTCGAGCACGGTGCGCCGCGGCGCGATCAGGCCGGGCAGGTCCGAACCGGCGGCGAGCGGGATGGTGATCTCCTCGTCGCCATAGTGGAAGGTCGTCGTCTCGATGAGCGGCGTGCCGGCCATGAACAGCGGATCGAGCAGGCCCCAGCGCCACAATTGCAGAACCGCGGGCCGCATCAGCGCATGCGTCGACAGCGTGTCGGATCCATAGGGCTTGCGGTCGATCGCCAGCACCTTGAGGCCCGCGCGGGCGAGCAGCATCGCCGTCGCCGCACCTGCGCAGCGCGCTCCGACGATGATGGCGTCGTAATGGCCACGCTTGGGGGTCGCCATGAGGGAGATCAGGTTGCTTGGCATGTTCAAATGTCCTCAGGCCGCCTTGCGGCCGTTGCAGTCGAGATGACGGGAGATTTCGGCCGCGATCGCCTCGGCATCCGCGCCGACGCCGCCGATGAAGTTGGAATCGCGCTTGCGCAGGAAGCGGAAGCCGAGCGCGTAGAGGCCGGGCACGCTGGTGACGCCGCCCCGATGGGCGAGCTCGCCATCGGCGCCGAGCGCCAGCGGCTCCAGCCAGCCGAACGAGCGCGTATAGCCGGTTGCCCAGACGATGCTGCGGATCGATCCGTCGGTCAGCGAAAGCCGCTCTGCGCACGTCGCCGGCATCGCCACCGGCTCGGGCCGGTATGGCGTCGCCGTCCCCACGAAGCGGTCGATCTGGTCGAGCAGGCGTGTCTGCTTGGCTTCCGTCGTCGCGATGTGCTGGCCGAGATCGCCGGCGAAGGCGATCTCGCGGTCGCCGACGCCGCACACCCGCCCGGTCAGCTCCACGCCGAGCGCCTGCAGCGTGGCGAGATCGACATCGGCTCTGTCCGGCCGGCCGGCGAGCTGCAGCGAGGGCTGGCGCCTGGCGCTTTCGGGATCGGCAAGGTCCTCCCGACGCTGCGCCATCAGGCCGATTGCGCAGAGCCAGAAGAAGATATCCTGGCCCCGCCATGTTCTGGGCAGGCGCGTATGCTTGCCGACCGAAAGCACCACGCGCCGCCCGGCGCGGGCGAGCTCGTCGGCGATCTGCACGCCGGAGGACGAGGCGCCGACGACCAGCACGCCGCCGCCCGGCAGCTCGCCTGGCGAGCGATATTGCGAGGCGTGGATGCTGAGCGGTCCGCGAAGGGTCTCAGCCGAAAAAGGGATGACCGGCCGGTCGCAATGTCCCGTCGCGACGACGAGGACGCGCGCCGACCAGTCGCCGGCGGTGGTTCGCAAGGCAAAGCTGTCGCCGGTGCGCTTGGCGGCGACGACCTCGACATTGGTCTCGACGGGCGCATGCCATTGCCAGGCGTAGCGCTCCAGGCTTTCCACGAAAGTCCCTTTGCTCATGAAGCCGTCGGGATCGCCGCCCTTATAGGGCGAGCCGGGCAGGGCGTTCAGCCAGTTCGGCGTGAGCAGCCTTAGTGAACGCCAGCTCTGCGAGCGCCACCGCTCACCGATGCGGCCGCGCTCCAGCACGGCATGGTCGATGCCGGCCTTGCCGAGGCAATGGCTGAGCGCAAGGCCGGCCTGGCCCGCGCCGATGATGACGACGTCCGCGCGTCTCATGTTTCATTTCCGTCGACAGGAGGGGAGGTAGCCCGGACCGGCTCCGGGCCGCCTGCCGGCTTCAGCTTACTGGATAGTCTTGATGCCGACGGTGACCGGCACGCCCTTGGTCAGCACGTCGAACACGGCCGAACGGGCGCGCGATTGCTCGACCAGCTGCTGCAGCTTCTCAGCCGGTGCGTCGCCTTCGATCTCGAATGACACCTGGATGTTCTGAAAGCCGTTGCGGACCTCGTCGGAAATGCCGAGGATGCCGCGCAGGTCGATGTCGCCGTCGACCGAGCACTTCACCTTGGTGAGCTTGATGCCGCGCGCCGCGGCGATGTTGGCGACGCCCGCCATCAGGCAGCCCGCCAGCCCGTGCAGCAGCCACTCGACCGGTGTCGGCGCATTGTCGGCGCCGCAGAGAATCGCCGGATGGTCGGCGTCGGCATAATGCGGCTTCTCATGCTTCTGCTCCTGGCCGGCGCCGAAGAAGCCGTTCATGACGGTCTTGCTGTGCGTGCCTTCGATCCACTCGTTGTGGGCGCGGAACTGGAATCTGGCCAGCTCCGGCTGCCCGGCGACGAAATTGATCGTCGCCAAAAGGTTCGGCGTGTCGACGCCATTGAGCGGAAGCCGTGCAGGTTTGGTGGTGGGTTGCATCTTCGTCTCCAAAGGTTGGTTTGCGGCTTGGTTGCCGTGACGGCCTTTGTTTGCCGATGGAGCGTTTGAACGAGAGTGGTTGCGGCCGTGGAATTTTTCCTAGGCCCACCGTGGAAATTGGCGTGGAGATATCGTTTGAAACAACATGGCCCACCGCCTGAACCGAATGCGCCGGAACGCAAAACCCCGGGCGTTGGGAAGCGCCCGGGGCTTGTCGACGGCGTGGTCATGCTCGCCATAGGCGGGTCATCTGATGTTGCCGATATCCATCCGTTCGGTATCGGACGCCTCGTAGCGCATCGAGGTGTAATGGTCGATTTCCGAACGGGCGATGCCCATGTCCTTGAGCAGATAGTCGGGCATGGCCTGCATGGCGGCGCGGTCGCTGCGCATCCTCATCGCACGATAGAAAAGCCTAAGCGCGCGGCTGGCAAAATCGATCGGGCCGAGGCCCGATCGGCCGGTTTCATAAGCGGTATGTTCCAAACTCGTCATCGTCGTCTCCATCTTTTGCGGCGCGACCGTTCGCGCCGTCGATGGCAGGACTTGTGGCTTACGACCGGGGGAGCCAGCGTTGGAGCGGGCGTCGAAATTGCCGTGGAATCGAGGTTTCGCGACTGACGCCCTGCCGGTCGCGCGTCGATTAGAACCGGACCGGAATCGAGGATAGCGACCTCAGGAAATGCGCCGTCCGGCCTCGTCCAGCAAAACGCAATCGTTCGGGTCGAAGCCGAGCTCGACCGCCTCGCCTTCACTGAGCACGCGGCCGCCGATCGCGACGTTGGCGCGAATGTTCGTCTTGTCGCCTATGTCGACCTCGTAGATGGCGCTGCCGCCGAGATAGGAGGCCGACACGACCCGGCCGGGTAACCGGTTGGCGCTCATTCCACCCACCGACAGTTTTTGCGGCCGCACCACGACCGTAACGGCGCTTCCCTGCGCCAGCGCCTTGGGTGAAAGCACATTGACTGTCTGGCCGCTGGCCAGCGTGACAATTATCGGCCCGTCGGACCGGCTTACCGTGCCTGAAAGCATGTTGGCCTTGCCGAGGAAGTCGGCGACGAAGGCGGTGGCGGGCCGGTCATAGACCTCCTCCGGCGTGCCGATCTGCTCGACCGAACCGGCGTTCATCACCACGATGCGGTCCGACATGGAGAGCGCTTCTTCCTGGTCGTGCGTGACGAAGATGGCGGTGATGCCGGTCGCTTTCTGGATCTTCTTGATCTCGACGCGCATCTCCTCGCGCATGTTCGCGTCGAGTGCCGAGAGCGGCTCGTCGAGCAGAAGCACCTGCGGCTCGAAAACGATGGCGCGCGCCAGCGCGATGCGCTGCTGCTGGCCACCCGACAGTTGCGAGGGCAGTTTCTTCTCGCTGCCCGGCAGCCGCACCATGTCGAGCGCTTGGCCGACCTTGCGCGCGATCTCGGGCTTGGGCACGTTGCGGTATTTCAGGCCGAAAGCGACATTGTCGAACACGGTCTTGTGCGGAAAGAGGGCATAGCTCTGGAAGACAAGACCGATATTGCGCTTGTAGATCGGCACGTCGTCGACGCGGCGCCCGTCGATCATGATCTGGCCGCCCGAAATATCGACCAGCCCGGCGATGGAGCGCAGGATCGTCGTCTTGCCGCAGCCGGACGGCCCGAGCAGTGTGACGAAGCTGCCCTTGCGGATCGACAAAGAGAAATCGCGCACCGCGACGAACTTGCCATAGGCGATGTCGATGTTGCGGAACTCGACCGCCGGGCTGTTTGCCCCGGCGGCCGCGCTCGCGCTGACTGCCCCGGCCGAGGTCGGCCGGGGATTGGATAGCGTGTCCTGGCTGTCAGGCACCTTTGGAGATCCTGTTCCACTGCTTGGTCCAGGCGTCCTCGTTGGTCGCCCAGTAGACCGGATCGGCGAAGGTAAGCGCCTTCATGGTGCCCGTCGGATCAAAGGCCGGCAGCTTCTCGATCTTCTCGGTGAGCTTGACCTTGGTCGGGTCGAGCGACGGCGGGTAGCTCTGCCCTTCCGCCACCGCGATCGAGGTCGCCGGGTCGAGCATGAAGTTGATCAGCTCCTCGCACTCGGCCATCGGCGAGCCTTTCAGGATCAGCATGTCCTCCATCCAGGCATAGGAGCCGGCTGGGTCGAGATAACCGATCGGATGGCCCTGGTCCTGCAGGGCGGCGACGCGGCCCGACCAGGCGTCGGTCACCACGATCTCGCCCTTGGAAAGCAGATCCATCAGCTCCGCGCCGGAGCTCCAGAATTTTTTGGCGAGGTCGCGCGTCTCGCGCACCTTGGCCCAGATCGTCTCCATGTCCTTGATGTTGTTCGGGTCTTGCCCGGTGGCCAGAGCCGCGTACCAGACACGCGTGGTCATGTCGGCATAGCCGCCGACCTTGCCGGCATATTTCTTGTCGAGCAGCAGGCTGGCGCCCTTCTCCTTCGCCTCTTCGGGCGATATCACCTTGGTGTTGTAGGCAATGCCGGTGGTGCCGTAGTCGTAGGGCACGGCCGAGAGCTTCGGCGTCAGCTTGCGGAACGGTTCGATCATCGGCTGCAGCACATTCGCCATGTTGGGAATGTTGGCCTCGTTGATCTCCGAGTTCATGCCGGCGTTCACGTATTTGATGTAATAGTTCACGCCGGACGAATGCACGATCTGGAAGTCGCCGGGTTTCGCCGTCTTGATCTTGGTGATGATCTCGTTCTCGTCGCCGAACGTGCCTTGGACCACCTTGATCTTGGTCTTGGCCGTGTAGGGCTGGAAGGCATATTTGTCGATCGCGTCCTGCACCGTGCCGCCCCAGCCGTCGAAGCGGACCTGCTCGACAGCCGCGAGCGCCTTGCGCATCCACGGCATGTCGAGACCGGCGGCGGCCGCCGCGGCGGCGGTCAGCGTCAGGAAAGTGCGGCGGCTCAGGCCGCCATTGGCATATCGGTCGTGCAGCCGTTCCAGCCGCTTGGTTGTAGTCAGTTTCATCGTGCTTCCTCCTTTGGTTCGCCGCGTCTTTTCAATTTGGTCAGGCTCTGCAGGATAAGGCCGCCGAGCAACGGAATGCCGACGGTCACCAGGATCATCACGGTGCCGAGCGCATTGATCTCCGGGCTGATCGAGATTTTCAGCATGGAGAGAATCTGGGTTGGCATGGTCTCCACGCCAGCCGGCCGCCAGAACAGGCTGGCCGAGGTGTTGTCGAACGAGATGGTGAAGGCGAGCAGCGCGCCGCCGACGACCGCCGGGACGAGCAGCGGCAGCGTGATTTCGCGAAAGGACGAAAGGCGCGAGGCGCCAAGCGAGAGCGCCGCCTCCTCGTAGACGCGCCTTATGCCGACCATCCGCGCCTGCGCGATCAGCACCACATAGGGCACGGCCAAAAGGATATGGCCGAGCACCAGAAGCAGCATGGTGCGCGGTTGGTCGATCGCCTTGATCAGCACCAGCAGGCCGACGCCGAGAATGGTTTCGGGCACCAGCGCCGGCAGGATCACCAGCGTGCTCAGCGCCTGCTTGCCGCGGAACTCGAAACGCACCAGCGCGAAGGCCGTGACGACGCCGATCGCCGTGGTGGCTATCGCTGTGACCAGCGCGATCCACAGCGAGGTGCGGAAGGCCGTCAGCACCGCGTCATTGTTCATCAGCTTGGCGTACCATTGCAGCGAAAAGCCTGTCATCGGGAAGCCGCCGAACATCGAGGCATTGAACGACAGGATGACGGTCGCCACGATCGGCGCGAACATGAAGATGTAGACGCAGAGCGTGACGAAGCCGGTCAGCCGCCAGGCCCATTTGCTCTCTTTGTTCGGTCGTGCAGCCTTCATCCACCCAACCCTTTGACAATCTGCGACATGCCCATGTAGCGGGTGTAGATCGCGGCAAAGAAGCCGAGCACGAGGAATAGCACGATCGACAGCGTGGCGCCCATCGGCCAGTTCAATTCGCCCATGATGGTGTCGTAGATCAGGTTGCCGAACAGCGCGTCGCGGCCCGAGCCGAGCAGTTGCGGCGTCACATAGCTGCCGGCCGCCAGCACGAAGCAGAGCAGCAGCCCGGCCGCGAGGCCCGGCAGCGACAGCGGCAGGGTCACCTCGCGGAACGCCTGCGCGCTGGTGCAGCCCATCGAGCGGGCCGCCGAGATCAGCGTGCGGTCGATGCCCTCCAGGCTCACATAGACGTTGAGGATCATGTAGGGCAGAAGGAAGTGTAGCAGCCCCAGGATCACCGCGCCTTCGTTGTAGAGCATCGGCAGCGGCTCGCTGATGATGCCCATCTTGAGCAGCGTGACATTGATGACGCCCTGTTCGCCCAAGATGTTGATCCACGAAAAGGTGCGGATCGTGAAGCTGATCCAGAACGGCACGATGAGCAGGAGCAAGAGCAGCCATTTGTGCCTGAAGCTCGTCGCCCAGATGAAATAGGCCGGGAAATAGCCGAGCACCCCGCACAGCAGCGCGGTGATGGCGCCGACCCGCAGCGTCTTCAGCAGGAAGCCTGAATAATAGCTGTCGGTGAAGAATTCGTGCCAGTTGGCGGTGGTCAGCGCGCTGGTTTCGACGCCGGCGGTGACGACGGTGAAAAACGTATAGGCCGCCATCACCGCGATCGGCAGCATCAGGAAGAAGATCAGCAGCAGAAGCACCGGTGCAACCAGCATCCAGGCCAGGCGTGGATCGTATAAGGTCCAGCGATTGTTCATGCGCACCTGTGCGCTTTCTTCGAAGCGCTTATTGTTCCCGCGGGCAGATTGGGTGATTGGCGCCGCGATGTCTACAGGCGGCGATTGAGCCAGGGATACATTCGCGATCCTGCCAGGATCGACGACGCCGGCGCTCCGCCTAGCGCTCCCGCCTCGCGGTCACTTTCCACGAGCTGGAGCCCATCATGACGCCGCCGGGCGTCCGGTAGGGCTTGAGTTCGGCCTTGAGCGCTTCGGTTATTCGCGCGTGCTGCCGGATGGCTTCGTCCTCCGCCTCCCGGAAGACCTCGCCGGCCGGTCCGAGCGCGAGCTGGAATTCGACGGCCTCGTCGAGGTCGCGGCCGACAAGCACGTCGGCATCGATGCGCTCGAAGGAAATCCGGCCGTAGCCGGCGCCTTCGAGGAGGCGTGTGACGACATCGGGATCGGCCATCGAGAAGGGCCCGGGACCGCAGGTGCGGGCATTTTCGCTCGGCCGCGGCAGGAAGCGCAGGACGACGTCCTTCGGGATCGACAGCCACGGATTTTCGGCCAGCTCGCGCCAGACGATCATCGTCATCGTGCCGCCGGGCCGCAGGCCGGCGCGCATGTTGCAAAGGGCGGCAACCGGGTCCTCGAAGAACTGGGTGCCGAAGCGCGAGAAGCAGAAATCGTGGATCGGTTCGAACGGATAGGTTTCAACATCGGCTTCGAGAAAGACGGCGTTGCGGATGCCGGCGCGCGCCGCATCGCGGCGAGCATGATCGAGAAAGGCCTCGCAGCAGTCGAGCCCGACAACCAAACCCGAGGGGCCGACGATCCTGGCGAGCTCGAGCGTCGTGTCACCGAAGCCGCAGCCGGCATCGATCACCCTGTCGCCGAGGCCTACCTCCAGCGTCGGGAACACCTGTGCGCTGTGCTGCGCCAGGCCGTCGACGACGATGTGCTTCCAGCGGATGAATTTCGGAACCAGCACGTCGTTCCAGAAGTCCGTGTAGCGCGTTGCGACGAAATGCGGTGGCTGTTGGATCGGTGCCGGGCTGCTCACGGGTGTTTCTCCTTGTTGTCGCGGGTTGCGAGCCGGCATTGGCGCCGGCCCGAACCGGAATGGTCGTTGGCGCGAGCCGGCCTGGGGCCGGCGCGCGGGGTGGATCAGTTCTTGGCGGGTTTCGGTTCGGCGACGAAAGCGAGCGTCAGGTATGCGATGTGCCCGTCCCGGACCACGAAGGTGTCGGCGCCGAAGGGATATCGGCCGGATGGCGTGTCGCCTTGCCAGAGGAAATAGGCGACGGAGCCGTTCGCCGTGAACTGGCCAGGCGTGAATGTCGCGCCCGGTTCCGAGAAACTCTTCACGAAAGTCGTCAGCAGCCCGCGCAGGTTTTCTGTCCCGCTGATCGGCGCCTGGGCGGGCAGTATCACGACGGCGTCGTCGGTAAACGTTTTCAGCATCGCCTCGACGTCGCGCGCGTCCCAAGCCCTCAGATACTGCCTGACCGGCGCTTCGCTGGGGGCTCCTTCATCCGCCATCGCGACTGCTGGAACGCCGGCCGTTGCGGCCAGCACGGTGGCGGCAAGCACTTGCTTCAATCTAGTCATCGGTCTTCTCCTTGGTTTGCGGATCGTCTGGTAAACTGGTCGGACCTCAGGGTCGCGCTTCGAGGATCATGTTGAAAGGCGTCTCGGTGGCACGGCGGAAACGGCTGAAGCCGCCGGCCTTCGCCACCTCGCGCAGCCTTGCCTCGCCGGCCTGGGCGCCGAGCGCGAGGCCGACCTCCTGGTCGAGCGATGTCGGGGTGCAGACCATGGTCGAGCCCGCATAGTAGATGCGGCCGACCGGGTTGAGGTTATCTTCCAGGCGATCGCCGGCGAATGGCTCGATGATCATCAGCGTGCCGTCGGGCGCGATCGTCTTGCGCACATGCTTCAGGGCGCCCACCGGATCGCCCATGTCGTGCAGGCAATCGAAGAAGCAGACGAGATCATAGCCTGTGCCGGCGAAGGCCTTGGCGCTCTGAACTTCGAATGTCGCACGGTCAGTGACACCGGCGGTATCGGCAGCCTTGCGCGCTGCCTCGATCGAGCCGGGATGGGCATCGAAGCCGAAGAAGCGCGACTTGGGGAAGGCTTCCGCCATCAGCAATGTCGAGACGCCGTGCCCGCAACCGACATCGGCAACGATAGCTCCGCGTTCGAGCTTCTCAACGACACCGTCGAGCGCCGGCAGCCATTCCTGCACCAGATGATGCAGATAGCTGGTGCGGAAGAAGCGCGCGGTGCCGCAGAACAGGCAAGGGTGGCGCTTGTTCCATCCGACGCCGCGGCCCGTCCGGAAGGCCTCCTCGATCTTGTCGCCATCCATCACCGTGGCGGCGACGACATCGCCGAGCGCGGCCATGAAGACCGGGCTGTCGTCGTCGGCAAAGACGGTTGCCTGCTCCGGCGCCATCGAGAACCGGCCGGACGTGGCATCGTAGGTCACGTATCCGGACGCTGCCTGGGCCGCCAGCCATTCGCGGATATAGCGTTCGGCGGTACCCGTCCGGCCGGCGAGTTCCGACGGGGTCATCGGCCCGCCCGCGGCGAGCGCCTTGTAGAGACCGAGCCTGTCGCCCAATTGCACCAGCGACGCGTTCATCGCGGCGCCGATGTCGTCAAGCATCTTGCCGAGAAAGGCGTTGAGTTTGTCCTGGTCGAGCTGCATTGCATCCTCCGTAGTGACAGTGCCTCGGGAGGATGGTTTACCGGTGTGCCGTCAAAGAACGTCGCGGCGAGCGTCAAAGCTTCGTCAAAAAGAGAACTGCCATCTTTTGTCCGCCCATTGGCGGCTCTATCCTGCGCCGGTGGGGCGAAGCGCGATGGCGAAGATCCGGCTCAGCACCTTCGGCGGTCTTCAGGTCTTCTCAGCGGAAGGCCGACAGATCGCGGTTGCTTCGCGCAAAGCGCAAGCGTTGCTCGTCTATCTCGCCATGGCTGGAGGTCGCCCGCAGTCGCGCGACAAACTGGCCGCGTTGCTGTGGGAGGATCGTGGCGAGGTCCAGGCGCGGGCCAGCCTGCGCCAGGAACTTCTCGTGCTGCGCAAGGCCCTCGGATTGAAAGGGTCGGAATTGGCGGGAGTCTCCGGGGAGGGGATCGTTCTCGCCCCTGATTGCATCGACGTCGACGCGCTCCACTTCGAGCAACTGATGGCGGCCCGAACACCGCGAGCGGACGAGGAGGCGGCGGCGCTCTACCAGGGGCCGTTCATGGAAGCTTTCAATCCGAAGGCGCCGGCTTTCGAAAATTGGCTTAGGGCTACGCGGCAGCATCTGAATGAAATGGCCGTCAAGGCGCTGACGGCTTTATTGATAAACCAGATGGCGTCCGGCTCGTCCGCGAGAGCGCTCGAAATGGCGCTGCGCCTGCTGCCGCTCGACCCGCTACAGGAAAATGTTCATCGGGCGTTGATGCAGCTCTATGTCCGTCAGGGCCGGATCGGCGCGGCCCTTCGGCAGTTTCACGTCTGTCGCGAGATCCTGCAGCGCGAGCTCGGCGTGCGGCCCGAGCCGGAAACCGAGCAGCTCTATCAAGAGATTCAGCAAAGGCGGCGCGAGCAGTCCCGGCCCATCGCTGCCGGCCCCGCTGAAGCGGCAAGGTCTTCCCGTCAGGAGCCTCAGACCCCCAGCACGGAAGCTGCCACCGCGGCGGAGCCGCCGGGACCGGCATCGGAGCTGCGTCAGCTCGTCGTCATGTTTGTCGAGATGGGCGACTTGTCGTTTCTCGCCGACGAGGACGATCCCGAGCGGGAGCGAGCCCTCTCTGCTCGCTTCGCGGATATCGTGCACAGGGTCGTCGCGGACCACGCGGGCATGGTCGACAGGCAGCTCGGCGGCACCACTATCGCCTTTTTCGGCTTGCCGGTTGCCCACGGCAACGACGCGGAACGTGCGTTGCGGGCTGGCTTTGAGATCGTGAGGGCGGTTCGGGCGGCGGAAGACTGCATCCCTCCGGCCCGGATCGGGTTGGCGAGCGGCCGAATGCTGGTCACGAGGCTCGATCAGGACGGCGCGGGCACGCTCACGGTAACCGGCGGCGCCATCCATCTGGCCGGCGCACTCGCCGGAGCGGCGGATGCCGAGGACGTGCTGCTGTCGGACTCGGTGCACCAGTCGGTCGCGCACCTTGTCGACCGCGCCGAACTCCGCACCATCGTTGCCCGGGTTTCGGAAAAGCCGATTGAGGCTTGGCGGCCGGCTGGCCTCTCCTCCGAGGGTGTCGCCAGAACCGCCTTTGTCGGCCGGCAGGTCGAGCTGGCGCAGTTTGCCGGCGCTTTGAAAACGTGTCTCGAAACTGGACGCGGGCTCGTCGTGCATGTCCGCGGCGAAGCAGGAATCGGCAAGACCCGGCTGATCGAGGAATTTCAGAAGCTTGCCGTCGAGCAGGGATTCGAGTGCCACACCGGCCTCGTCCTCGACTTCGGCGCAGGCGCCAAACGCAATGCAATCCGCGCTCTCGTCGAAGGTCTCGCAGTCGAGCCGCGCATCGCCGTCGACAGCGGCCTCGTCGACGCCGATCTGGAAATCCACCTGTACCGGTTGCTGCAGCATTCCCTGCCCGAGGACCGGCGGGCGCTCTATGACGCGATGGACAATGCGGTTCGCCTCAAGGGGCTGGAACAGACATTGCTGCAGTTGGTCGGTCGCGCAAGCGCTCGCCGGCCTCTCGTCCTGACCATTGAGGACGTGCAGTGGGCGGACGCTGAGACGCTGGCGCAGGTCGATGTGCTTGCCGCCTCGGCAACAACGGGCCCGGTACTCGTCGTCACAACTGCGCGCACGGAAGAGGAACCTTCCGGGCCGGCCCGGCAAATGCGAGCCGGCGAGGGGCCGAGGCTCACGCTCGATCTCGCGCCGCTCTACCGCCAGGAGGCCTTGGCCCTCGCGGGTAAATTCCTTGCGCCAACCGATGCTTTCGCCGTCAATTGCGTCGAGCGCGCTGGAGGCAATCCTCTCTTTCTCGAACAACTGCTTCGAAGCGGCGACCGGGGGCCGGACCGGTTGCCCGATACCATCCATAGTGTCGTGCTTGCCCGGCTGGACATGCTGCCGCCCGGCGACCGTCACACGCTGCGCATTGCCGCTGTGCTCGGCCAGCTTTTTGCTCCCGATGCCCTCGACCATCTGCTGGAAAATCCCGAGCAGGACTACAAGGCCCTGATCCGGCGTGGGTTTCTGAAGCCCGCCGGCAACGACCTTCTGTTCGCGCATGCGCTCATGCGCGATGGCGCATACCTGTCCTTGCCGCGGGCGGAACGCCGAGCGCTGCACCGCCGCGCGGCGCAGTGGTTTGCCGAGCGCGATCCGATCATGCGCGCCGAGCATCTCGAGCGGGCCGAAGATCAGGCCGCGCCCCGGGCTTTCCTTGACGCTGCCGGCCGCGAGAATCGTGCTTATCGCTATGGGCGAGCATTGGAGCTGGTGGAGCGCGGTCTGCGGCTTGTCGGTGATGACGAAACCCATTCCGCGCTCTTCTCATGTCGCGGCGAGATTCTGCTAAGTCTCGGTCGCACCGGTGAAGCCGGCGTCGCATACAGCGAGGCGCTGGCCCTGGCGGACGGTGAGCGCGGGCGCTGCCGGGCGCTCCTCGGTGTGGCAGCGGTCAAGCGCATAGCCGATGATGTCGACGGCGCCTTGGCGGACGTACGGGCCGTGGAGGGCATTGCCGAACGCTCCGGGCTGGACGAGGAAGCCGCCCGAGCGCATTTTCTCCACGGCAATCTGCTGTTTCCGCGGGGGGATATCGACGGCTGCCTGGAACAACATCGGTCGAGCCTCGAACTCGCGCGCCGGGCAGGGTCTACCGAGATCGAGGCAGCATCGTTGGGCGGCATCGGCGATGCGCAGTACATGCGCGGCCGGATGCTCAGCGCGCATCGGCAGTATCGGTCGTGCGTGGAAATCAGTGAGCGCAATGGGTTCGGCCGCATCGCGGTCGCGAACCGCTCGATGGTTGTGGCGACCAGCCTCTATATCGGCGACATCAACGATCTGCTCAGAGAAGCGCTGGCGGCAATCGAGGCGTCGAGGGAGATCGTCCACCAGCGCGCCGAACTTATCGCCCATATGAACGCCTATCTCGCCTGGTCTTCGTTGATGGAACTCGACAGGGCGCTGGCAAGCGCTGAAGCATCCCTCGATCTCGCCCGCGAGATCCAAGCCCCGCGCTTCGAGGCGGAGGCATTGGCTTTTCGCGGCGATGTGCACCGGCTGGCCGGAAGAAACGGCGAGGCCATCGCCGACCTGCAAGAGGCACTGCGCATGAGCCGCAGCACCGGGATGGCGTATCTCGGCCCATGGTATCTCGGCCTGCTGGCTGTGGCCGCCAACGACGCCGCAGCGCGGAAGGCCGCGCTCGAGGAAGGCGAAGCAATGCTGGCGTCGAACGCAGTGAGCCACAACCATCTCCAGTTTCGGCGCTACGCGATCGATGCCTGCCTGGCTGCCGGCGACTGGGCTGGCGCCGGCCGCCACGCGGCGAGCCTCGACGCGTTCACGGCAGATGAACCCTTGCCATGGGCAAGCTTCTTCAGCGCACGCGGCCGCGTGCTCGCGGCCTGTGGCGCTGGCATGCTCTCTCCTTCCCTGAGGAGGGAGCTTCAGGGTCTGTGCAAAGAGGCACGGCGGCTCGGCTTTATCGAAGCAGGCCGGGCAATAGAAGCGGCCGTTGAAGCCGGCGCCGCGGCGTAGTCGCGCGGGGTCGCGCGGGGGAACACTCGCGCCTGTCGCAAGGCGGCCGCCCGTTCGAAGCGATGTGCGGAAGAGCCGGAGGCCCCTGAAGCCTGACAGCATGTTGATTGCCTGGTTCTTGTGGAGCGTATTCCGGACGATGATCGAAGCAAGGCCTGCCTCGCCGCCGCCCGCCCTGACGAGAAGTTACCTCCATCGATCCAATATGATTGGCCCTCAGGGCCGGGCGATGGACGCGGGGCTAAGTTAGCATAGGTGCGTTCTCGAACCACGGGGCGAGACAACCCATGGTCATCGTTTGGGTTATCGAAGCCCTATCGTTCCCTGAACGCCCGCGCGAAAGAATCCATCATCGGGCGTACCAGATACTCGAAGAAAGTCCGGTCGCCGGTGTTGATGAAGGCGTCGACCGGGGTCCCGGGATAAAGCTGCTCGGCCTTCACGCCGGCGGGCAGGGCGTCGGTGATCTTCAGCTTGGCGCGGAAATAGGGTTCGTGAGTGGCTTCGTCGATCAGCCGGTCGGCGGAAATCTCGCTGACGGTGGCCGGCACTTCCGGCGTGAGCCTGGTGTTGAGCGCGGAAAGCCTGAGCTTTGCCGGCTGGCCGACATGCACCTGGTCGATGTCCTTCGGCCGCAGCCTGGTGTCCACCACAAGGCCGGAGGCCGTGGGCAGGATCTCCATGATCTTTTCGCCGGGCGCGACCACGCTGCCTTGCGAGTTGTAGGTCGAGGACACGACGATGCCCGCCGCCGGCGCGGTGATCGTCGTACGCTTCAGCAGCGCTTCCGCGGCGCGCATCTGCTCCTCGATGTCGGCGAGATTGGTCCTCACATCGTCGAGCTTCGTCAGCGCTTCCTCGACGCGCTGCGTGGTGGCGCGCTCGGTCTGCGCCTCCGCCTCGACGATCTGCGTGTTGGCGGAGGCGAGGTCCGCCTCGAGCGCGCCCGCCTGGCCGACGAGGTCGGCCTCCGAGCGCAAGAGCTGCGAATATTCGGTGCGGTTGGTGAGGCCCTTGTCGAGGAGGTCGGTCTTGATGCCGAGCTCCTTCTTCACCACCTCTGCCTGCTGTTCGATTGCCGCCTTCTGCGCGTTCAGCCCTTTGACCGACTCGCGATGCATGGCGACGCGCTGCGCCAGGATAGACTGCTCGGATCGGAAGCGTGCAAGCCTGGCATCGAACTCCTTCTGCTGTTCGCGGATCAGCTTCTGAAACTCTTGCTGGAACGGCGCCGGGGCGGGCTCGGCGATGGGCGCCAGCGTGGTGAGCCCGTCGCGCTCGGCCTCCAGCCGCGCCGCACTTGCCTTGAGCGCGATCCATTGCCTTGTCAGCCGGTTGAGATCGGCCTCCGCGGCGGTCCGGTCGAGCAGGATGAGGTCCTGGCCTTCGCGCACGCGGTCGCCTTCATGCACCAGCAATTGCTTGATGATGCCGCCCTCGCGATGCTGGATCAGAATGTTGCCGCCGGTCGCCGCGATTGTACCTTGGGTGATCACCGCGCCTGCCAATGGCGCGCTCGCTGCCCAAGTGCCGAAGCCGCCGGCAAGCAGCGCGATCGCCGCGTAGCCGGCGAAGGCGGTGCGGCGGAAATCCGTGCGCGGGCGGCCGTCGAAGGCGAAGCTCTGGGTGGACATCGTCTACGAACCGTAACCAACATTCGGCGCGGCGCGGATGGTCGGCGCGAACGATCCGGTCGCCACCGTGCTCCGCTGCGCGGCTCTACCCGGCTGCCGCAACACCTCCGCGCTTGGCCCGAACGTCTCGATGACGCCGCCGCGCAAGACCATCACGCGGTCGCAAGCCGCGGC
This sequence comes from Mesorhizobium sp. SOD10, assembly GCA_000824805.1. Classification (GTDB taxonomy): domain Bacteria; phylum Pseudomonadota; class Alphaproteobacteria; order Rhizobiales; family Rhizobiaceae; genus Mesorhizobium. The sequence continues at coordinate 430,929 of CCNA01000034.1, read as the reverse complement.
GATCGAAGGGCGATGCGTGATGGCGATCGTGGTGACGCCCGCGGCGCGGGCGGCGGCAAGCACGGCTTCCAGCGCGGTCTCTCCGGCGCCGTCGAGATGCGTGCTGGGTTCATCCAGCACCAGGATGCGCGGATTGCCGTAGAACGCGCGCGCCAGCCCGATCCGCTGCCGCTCGCCGCCCGACAGCGTGCCGGCAATCGCCGTCTGGTAGCCGTCGCGCAGCGAAAGGATCAGCTCATGCGCCTCGGCGCGCCTTGCCGCTTCGACGATTGCCGCGTCGTCGGCCTTCGCGTCGAAGCGCGCGATGTTGTCGGCAATCGAGCCGGGGAAAAGCTCCACCTCCTGCGCCAGATAGCCGATATGCCGTCCAAGCTGGTTTTCGTCCCAGGTCCTGAGTTCGGCGCCGTCGATCCTGACCGAACCGCCGCTCGGCTGCGTGGCGCCGACAAGCAGCCGCGCCAGCGTGGATTTTCCGGCGCCGCTCGGGCCGACGATCGCCACCGCTTCGCCGGCGGCTATCGTGAAGCTCAACCGCTTCAGGATCGGCTCGGCGCCGAAGGTGGCATTCGGCGCGATGAAGAAAAGATCCTGCGCGGAGACCGCGCCGGTCGGGTCGGGCAGGATGAGCTTGCTTGCCTGAACCGGCTGCGCCGCCAGGGCTCCTCCGAGGCGCGTCCAGGCGCGCCTGGCCTCGACGAGCTGCCGCCAGGAGCCGATCAACTGGTCGAGCGGCTGCAGCGCGCGCGACGACACCAGCGAGGACGTGAAGATCATGCCGGCCGTCATCTCGCTCTTGAGCACCAGCCAGGCGCCGGTTCCGAGGATCGCCAGCTGCAACATCATGCGCAGCGCCCTGGAAGCGCCGCTGAAGACGGCGTTGGCGCCGGCCGAGCGGTCATGCAGGACAAGCGCCTCGGCCACATGCCGCCCCCATGTGCGCGCGGCGTTTTCCACCATGCCCATGGCGCGCAGCGTGTCGGCGTTGCGGGCAAAGGCCTGCTCGGCCCGGCTGGCCAACGCCGAACGCTCCGCCGAGAGCGCGTCGTTCTTGCCGATGGCGAGCTGGTTGGCGAAGACCAGCACGACGAGCAGTGCCGCGCCGCCGAGCGTGACCCAGAACAGCAGCGGATGGATCAGGTAGAGCAAGGCGAGGAAGACCGGCGCGAAGGGCAGATCGAAGAGCACCGAGACACCGCGCGAGCGGATGAAGGCGCAGACCGAGGCGAGGTCGGTGAGCGGCGACGGCGCATTGCCGGAGCCGAGCGAAGCCGCGAACGTTTTGGCGCCTAGCCTGTCATTGACCGTCGCGGCGACGCGCTGTGTATAGATGGCGCGGACGGCGTCGAGGAAGCCAAGGAAACCAAGCGCCGCGACCGCGATGATCGACAGATAGACGAGCGTCTCGACGCTAGAGGAGGGCAGCACGCGATCATAGACCTGGAGCAGGTAGAGCGGCACCACCAGCAGCAGAAGGTTGATGAGCAGCGAGAACAGGCCGACATCGGTTACGGCGCGCAGAAACATCGGCCGCAGGCCGGCCTGCCTGATCGCACCCGGAGCGCTCTCCCGTGACATTGGCTCGGCCGCCTAGGCTGTGTGTTCGCCTGTGACGTTCAAATGGCTCTGCTGAAGCTCATCCAGCGTATAAGCATGGATATAGTCGATCTTCATCTGGGCCGGCGTGGCGAGGTGGTCCGGCGGGGCGCCGGCCTGTCCGCCGATAGCGAGATCGACCAGCATGTACATCGGCTTGTTCATGTCGGACGGCGTCGCCGCTTCGGCGACCTGCACGCCGTCATAGGTCCACACCAGCTTTTCCGGTGTCCACAGCAGGCCATAGGTATGGAAGCCGGCCGTGTCCATGACGTTCACCGTCGATCCGACCGTCGTGTGCTGTCCCGTTTCGTTGGTATGCGCGGTCACCAGCAGCGAATTCGGCTTCTGGCCATACTTTTCCACCACGTCGAGTTCTGGCGGCCACGAGCCGTCTTCCGGCAGCAGCCAGAAGGCCGGCCACGCGCCGGCGTTTTCCGGCAGGTCGGCCTTCATTTCGAAATACCCGTAGGTCTGCGAAAAGGAGTCGTGCGTGGTCAGGATGCCGGATGTGTATTCATAATTGTTGATCAAAGGCTTGATATCGGCCGGCGCCTGCGCCGCGGTGATCGTCAGCACGCCATTGTCGACGCTGAAGGGATGCACCGAACTGGTCGGGCCGTAATTGGCGTCGATATACCACTGCAATTCGCCATTGCGGGTGAGCGTGCTGCCGTTCGGCGCGCCCCACCAGAAATTGGTATCCCAGGTGCCGCCCTGGGCATTGTGAAGATTGAGCGTGTTGAATTCGTCGCTGAAGGACAGCGTCATGCCGGACTTGTCGATCGGCAGCTCGAATTGGTTGGGCTGCAGCTTGTCGATCGTCATGTTCTTGAATTCGAGGATTTCGCCCGATCCGAGGTTCAGCAGCACATTGGGTCCCGCCTGAATCAGGTTCTCGTGGATGGCGGCGAACGACGTGAACCCGTAGCCATCGAGGCGCACGGTATCGTTCGAGGCGAAATTGACGATCAAGTCACTCCCATTGCCCTTCGCGATGATGAAAGTGTCGGCACCGCCGCCGCCGTCGATCAGGACATCGTTGCCCGCGCCGCCGTCCAGGGTCTGGCCGCCCGCCGTGGCGGTGATGATGTTGTCCAGCGCATTGCCGAAGGCGTAATTGTGGGCGTTAGTGACGATGAGGTTTTCGACATTGTCCGGCAGCGTGTAGCTCATCCATGTGTTGATCGTGTCGACGCCCTCGCCAGGGTTCTCGACCACCTTGTTGCTCGCCGAATAGAGGTAATAGATGTCGTCGCCTGCGCCGCCATACATGGTGACGTTGACGCCGCTGGCGCCCCAGATGGAATCGTTGCCGGTGGTGCCGTTCAAGGTCGGCCCGGACGAGGACGCCGAAAACCAATGGTTGGAAGCGCCGCTATAGTAAAGAGGAACGCCTATCGCGTTGACGACGAAGCTCATCGGACAATCCTTCCGCGCTGCCCCGCCCGGATGGCTCATTGCAAGTTCAAGTGCCTGGTCCGAACCAACTTGCAACACGGGCTATCGTTCCCGAAAACAAACATTTAGTACAGCGAAAATTGCCGCTGTTTTTATCGATATTTTTGCGCAGATAGAGTAAGCGGAATCTAATACAATTATCGCGCGAGCCGGTCTTAATTTTACTTAATTTTGCAAGGTTTTCTGCCGAAAGATTGTGCAAACAGCCGTGAATGGATGCATTTGTCGCAGCAGGGCGGCCGATTGCCTCCGTTGTAGAGCGGCACGGCAGCGGCGGGACGAAAAATTTGACAGCCTCTGTCGGACCGGCCGAAGCCCGCCCGTCCTTGGGTCATCGATCAACAAAGGAAGGATATCGAGATATGCCCAGCACCATCCAACTGCACCGCGTCCTGGCGACCAAGCCGGAGAAGGTCTACCGCGCATTCGTCGAAGCCGATGCGCTGGCGAAGTGGCTGCCGCCGAACGGCTTCACCTGCACGGTGCACGAGTTCGAGGGCAAGGTCGGGGGCGCCTACAAGATGTCCTTCCGCAACTTCACCACCGGCGACAGCCATTCCTTCGGCGGCGAATTCGTCGAGCTCGTCCCGGGCGAGCGCCTGCGCTACACCGACCGTTTCGACGATCCCAACCTGCCGGGCCAGATCGAAGTGACCGTGATCCTGAAGAAAGTGTCGGTCGGCACCGAGATCAACATCACCCAGGCCGGCATCCCGGACGCCATCCCGGCCGAGGCCTGCTATCTCGGCTGGCAGGAATCGCTGCGCAACCTTGCCAAGCTCGTCGAGCCGGAGATCAACCAGTAAAATGATGGTAAGGCGGCGGCCGGTCTCCCGGCCGCCGCCTTACCCAAGGTAAGCAAAACTTCACCAAGCGCTGATAAAAGCCGCTCGATGGATCGCGACAAGAACAACGACCTCTTTGTCCTGATGGCGGCGCTCGCAGCGCTGGCGATCTACAACATTGCCTGCGGCATCAAGACAGGCGAAGTGCGGGGCAAGTTGCATTGGGTCGCGCTGGCGGACGACCCCACTCGCTTTTGGAATATCGTGGTCGGCAATTCGATTGTCTTGGTGGCTGCCATAGCCTTTTTGTGGGTTCTCAATTCCCGCAGAGCGGGATGACCCGAGGCGGCGTCCTCTTTGACCGCATGCTACCCTTTCACACCGCTCGCGTGATGCCGCCGTCGACGCGGATGTTCTGGCCCGTGATGTAGGCCGCCCCGTCCGAAGCGAGGAACGAGATCGTCGCGGCGATCTCCTCCGACGTGCCGTAGCGCTTCATCGGCACGCTGTCGCGGCGCTCATTCGTCGCCGGCAGGCTGTCGATCCAGCCGGGCAGCACATTGTTCATGCGGATGTTGTCGGCCGCGTAGGTGTCGGCGAAGATCTTGGTGAAGGCGGCAAGCCCGGCGCGCGCCACGGCCGAGGTCGGGAACATCGCGCTCGGCTCGAACGCCCAGGCGGTCGAGATGTTGATGATGGCGCCCGATTTCTGTTTCTGCATCACCGGCGTCACCAGCCGGGTCGGGCGCACGGCGTTGAGGAAATAGGTGTCGATGCCCCTGTGCCAGTCCTCGTCGCTGATCTCGATGATCTGCGCGCGAGGCCCGTGGCCGGCGCTGTTAACCAGCACGTCGATGCGGCCCCAGCGTTCCAGCGCGCCGTCGGTGAGGCGCTTGAGGTCGTCGTTCGACTGGTTGGAACCGGTGACGCCGAAGCCGCCGAGCTCCTTGCCCAGCGCCTCGCCCTTGCCGGAGGAAGAGAGCACGCCGACCTTGAACCCATCCGCCGCCAGCCGTTTCGCCGCCGCCGCCCCCATGCCGCTGCCGCCCGCCGTCACCAGAGCTACTTTTTCGCCTGCCATGTTGCTGTCCATGTGTTGGAATTCCCGAAAGTGCTTCTGTTAGCATGGAGCGGGGAGGGCGCGAACTGGATTGGATTGCGCCAACGCGGTCTTAGCGATGGGCGGATCGCGCACCGCTCACATCCTAATGGCGCTCATCGCCGCCTTCGACAGTCACATGCGGGGGAGATCATCCGAAGCGGTTGGCCGGAACGCCGCGCACGCCGGCCTTGAGCGAGAACAGGCCGCCCTCGAAAGGGTTGGCGGCAAGATGCTCGGCGCTCATGGTGAAGCGCGCGGAGGTGACGAACAGCGTGTCGAGGTCCGCGCCGCCGAAAGCGCAGCTCGTCGGCCAGCTGCAGGGCAACTCGACGATCCGGTCGAGCCTGCCGCCGGGCGAAATGCGCACGAGGCAGCTTCCGCCCACCACTCGGCAGTTCCAGACATAGCCCTCGGCGTCGAGACATGAGCCGTCCGGCAGGCCGCGCTCGAAGCCGGCGAACAAGGGACGCGCTTCGCCGAGCCGTCCAGCCTTCCGGTCCCAGTCATAGCTATAGAGCGCGTTCTTGATCGTGTCGGCGGTGATGAAGCGTCCGTCGGGCAGCCACACCATCGTGTTGGTGATGCCGAACCGGTCCTCGCTGAGGAGCCTCACATCGCCGTCTGGGCAGATCCAGTAGAGCTGGCCCTCATCGCTCGTGATCGCCACCGGTGCGTCGTCCGGCCCGATATTGTTGGCCATGGTGCCGACCCAGAACGACCCGTCCGGCGCGACCACGCCTTCGTTGAGCCGCGTGGCCGGCCGGTCGGCCTCGATCGTCGTGAATGTCCGGAACGGCCCGCCAAAATCCCAGAGCGCGATGTCCTTGCGCAGCCCGACGAGCGCGCCGCCATCGGCGCGCAATCCGATCGAGGTGACGAGGTCGCCCGTCGGCCAGCTTTCATGCGCTCCACTTGCCGGATCGAGCCGATGGATCCGCCGGCCGATGATGTCGACCCAGACCAGCCTGCCGACGCGCTCGTCCCATACCAGGCTCTCGCCGACCACGTCGCGCGCGTCGAAGATAAGGCGGGCTTCCGTTCCGCTCATCGAGTCCCTCCAGGTCTGGAATTACGCTTGACACATATCTTTTGCGTGAATTATGAGCAATTCAATAATAACCTGTCATACAGGTTTTCGAGGGAGCGGAATGCAAGAGCAGACGGACCCACCGGATGAGCCGAGCCCTGGCCTAGTCAGCACCGCGATTCAGGCGATCATCCAGCACATCCGTTCCGAGGGCCTTGCGCCAGGCGATCCGCTGCCCAGCGAAGCCGCCATGACGCGCCAGCTCAATGTTTCGCGCACCGTGGTGCGCGAGGCCTTCCGCTCTCTGTCGGCGATGCGCCTGATCGATATGAGCGCCGGGCGCCGTGCCACCGTTGCCAAGCTCGACACCGGCGCGATGTCGATGGTGATCGAGCACGGCATCACCACCCAGCAGATCAGTGTGCAGCAGGTTTATGACGTCAGGCGCACCATCGAGATGCGCACCGTTGCGCTTGCCGCGCTCCGCCGCACCGACCATGAGGCGGCGGCCATTGGCCGATCGGCCCGGCTGATGCGCGAGAATTTCAGGAACCCGGAAGCCGTCATGGAGCATGACATCGCCTTCCACGAGGCGATCGCGGCGGCCTCGCACAATCCAGTCTTTTCGCTGATCGTCACCGCCTTCAGCGGCGTCACCCGCCGCACCTGGGTGATCGGCTGGCGCACCCGCTCCTCCGACGAGGCCCAGCTCAAGATGATCAAGGGCCATGAGGACATAGCCGACGCCATCCTCAAGGGCGATCCACGGCTGGCCGCCGAGCATATGGCCGAGCATTTCGACAAGAGCGTCAAGGCGCTCATCGATGCGGGGATCGCCTAGAATGGGGGCAGCCCGATGAAGATCACCGCCATCGAAACAATACGCATCGAGGAGCGACCGAACCTGCTCTGGGTCGAGGTCCATACCGACGAGGGCATCACCGGGCTCGGTGAGACGTTCTTTCTGTCGCGCACCGTCGAGGAGTATCTGCACGAATATGTCGCGCCCAGGGTGGTCGGCCGCGATCCGCTGCAGATCGACCTGCTCGCAGCCGACCTCGTCGGCTATCTCGGCTTCCGCTCCAGCGGTGCAGAGGTGCGCGGCAACTCGGCCTTCGACATCGCGCTGTGGGACATTTTCGGCAAGGCGACCGGCCAGCCGGTCGCGCAATTGCTCGGCGGCTTCAGCCGCCGTTCGATCCGCACCTACAACACCTGCGCCGGGACCGAATACATCAAGGACGCCAAGGGCCAGACGACGGCCAATTACGGCATCGGCGCCGGGCAGGACTATGACGACCTCAACAGCTTCCTCACCCGCGCCGGCGAACTGGCCGAAGAACTGCTGGAGGACGGCATCAGCGCCATGAAGATCTGGCCGTTCGACCACGCGGCCGAAAAGGCGCGCGGCAACGACATCTCGGCGGCCGACCTGAAGGCGGCGCTCGAACCGTTTGAAAAGATTCGCAAAGCCGTCGGCGACAAGATGGACATCATGGTCGAGTTCCACTCCATGTGGCAGCTCCTGCCGGCCATGAAGATCGCGCGCGCTCTGCAACCCTACGCGACTTACTGGCATGAGGACCCGATCCGCATGGACAGCCTCGGCGACCTCAAGCGCTACGCAGCCGCCAGCCCGGCGCCGATCTCAGCCTCGGAGACGCTGGGCAGCCGCTGGGCTTTTCGCGACCTGTTGGAGACGGGAGCGGCCGGCATCGTCATGCTCGACATCTCCTGGTGCGGCGGCCTCTCGGAAGCGCGCAAGATCGCCTCGATGGCCGAGGCCTGGCGATTGCCGGTCGCGCCGCATGACTGCACCGGTCCGGTCGTGCTCGCCGCCTCGACGCATCTGTCGCTCAACGCGCCCAACGCGCTCGTCCAGGAAAGCGTGCGCGCCTTCTACCGCACCTGGTACCGCGACCTGGTGACCGTGCTGCCGGAGGTCAAGGACGGCATGATCACCGTGCCGCCCGGGCCGGGCCTGGGACTGGCGCTCAATCCGGACCTCGGCCGCGCCTACACCGTCCACCGTCGCGTCAGCGACAGGACAAGCATCTGAAGATCCAAAGGGAGGAACAGACATGAAGAAACTCACCGCAATGCTATTGCTCGGCGTCGCCCTGATCGGCGGCCAGTCCGTTGCCCGCGCCGACGGGCTCAACATCGTCTTCACCCATCATTCGTCGGCCTCGAACACGTTCTGGCAGGCGGTGAAGAAGGGTTTCGACGATGCCTGCGGCAAGGTTGAGGCGACCTGCAACATGGTCTTCACCCAGACCGAGGGCTCGGTCGAACAGCAGGTCGCGAACATGCGCGCAGCCCTTGCCGCCAAGCCTGATGCGCTTTTGACCTCCATTGTCGACGATCACGCTTTCGACGACGTCATCAAGGAGGCGCGCGACGCCGGCGTGCTGGTGATCGCCGTCAATGTCGACGACACCGAGGGCGCCAAGGGCAATGCGCGCCAGGCCTTCGTCGGCCAGGGCTTCAAGCCGGCCGGCTATTCGCTCGCCAAGGCGATTTCCGAGAGCTTCCCGAAGGACGGCCCGATCAAGGTTCTGGTCGGCATTTCGGCCCCCGGCCAGAACTGGTCGGAAAGCCGCGGCGCCGGCATCATGCAATTCCTCGAGGAGTACAAGGCCGCGCATAAAGACCGTGACGTGTCGTGGGAGCGCATCGACAGCGGCACCGATCTCGCCATCACCTCCGACCGCGTCGGCGCCTATCTGAACGCCCATCCCGACACGACGGCCTATTTCGACACCGGCTTCTGGTGCGCCGGCGTGGCGCGCGTGCTGGCCGATCGCGGCGTGGCGCCGGGCAAGGTGCTGCTCGGTGGCTTCGACCTCGTTCCCGAGGTGCTGCAGCAGATGCAGAAGGGTTATGTCCAGGCGCTGGTCGACCAGCAGCCCTACATGCAGGGCTTCATGCCGGTGATGGAGGCCTATCTGAACAAGAAGATCGGCCTTGCTCCTTCGGACATCGACACTGGCCAGGGCATCGTGCGGCCGAAGGAAGCCGACAGCATCATGGCGCTGTCTGCCCAGGGTATGCGCTGAGATCGCATGCCTTTGAGATTGGCTGAGACGCCCGTCACCGAAATGCCGGCGGGACAGCACCCCCTCTGTCCGGCCGGACAGAGGGGGTGTGAAGGAACGCGGCGCCACAGTACTTTTCTCAATCATCGCACCGGAGCCTTTCGTTGAAGCGCCTGTTCAAGACCTATCTCGAAAAACCGGAGCTGGCCGGGCTGATCCTTCTGGTGCTGCTCATCATCCTGTTCCAGGTGCGCTCGCACGGCGTGTTCCTGAACGCCGACAATCTGCGCGGCATCCTCGGCATCCTGCCGGAGGCCGGCCTGGTCGCCATCGGCGTCACCATCCTGATGATCAGCGGCGAGTTCGATCTTTCGGTCGGCTCGGTCTTCGCGCTGATGCCGATGACCATGGCGGTGCTGATGGTGCATGGCGCCCCGTTCCCGCTGGCGTTGCTCGCCGGGCTGCTGGTCTGCGCGGCCATCGGTTTCATCAACGGCTACGTCACGATCCGCTTCGCGATCCCCAGCTTCATCACCACGCTCGGCATGCTGTTCATGGCGCGCTCGCTCACGGTCGTCGTCTCCGGCGGTTTCCCGCCGCTGCTGCCCATCGACCTGCCCAACTGGCTGTTCACCTCCTTTGTCGGCCCCGGCAACATGTTCCGCATGTCGTTCCTGTGGTTCGCGGCGGTCGCGGTGTTGACCTCGCTGATGCTCTCGCGCACCAATTTCGGCAACTGGATCAAGGCCACCGGCGGCTTCCTGCCGGCCGCCGCCTCGATGGGCATCCCGACCGCCAGGGTCAAGATCGTCTGCTTTATGCTGTGCTCGGTGCTTTCCGGCTTCGCGGGCATGCTGCAGGTGCTGCGGCTTGGCTCGCCGCTGCCCTCGATCGGCGAGGGGCTGGAATTGCAGGCGGTTGCCGCCGCTGTCATCGGCGGCGCCTCGCTCACCGGCGGCATCGGCACCGTGATGGGCGGGATCATCGGCACGACGCTGATCCGGGTCATCGACAACGGGCTGGTGCTCAGCCATGTCGACGCCAACTGGTTCAAGTTCGCCATCGGCTTCCTGACCATCTTCGCCGTCGTCGCCAATGCCTGGATGCGCAAGCGCGCCAAGGCCATCAAGATGGAGGCTTAAGCCGTGGGCGACGCGATCATCTCGGTGCGCGACCTGCACAAATGGTATTCCGGCGTGCATGCGCTGAAGGGCGTGACCCTCGATTTCCGGCGCGGCGAGGCGCTCGGTCTGGTCGGCGACAACGGCGCCGGCAGGTCGACCTTGATCAACATCCTGTCCGGCGTCCACCGGGCGGACAAGGGTGAGATCAAGGTGGAGGGCAGGGAAGTCAGCATCGCAACCCCGCGCGACGCGATGGATCTCGGCATCGAAACCATCTACCAGTACAACTCCATGGTCCCCACCATGTCGATCGCCAGGAACCTGTTCATCGGCCGTGAGCCGACCCGGTTCTCGATCCTCGGCGTCGGCATCCTCGACCAGAAAAAGATGGCTGAGGAGAGCATCCGCGCCATCGCCAATGTCGACCTGCATCTGCGCTCTCCCGACGCGCTCGTCGGAGAGTTGTCCGGCGGTCAGCGCCAGGGCGTCGCCATCGCGCGCGCCATGCATTTCAAGTCCAAGGTGATGATCCTCGACGAGCCGACCAACCATCTGTCGGTCAAGGAGACGAACAAGGTGATCGGCTTCGTGCGCGGCCTGAAGGAGCAGGGCGTGACAGGCGTCTTCATCAGCCACAATATGCACCACGTCTTCGACTGCTGCGACCGCGTCGTGGCGATGGCGCGCGGCGAGGTGGTGTTGGACAAGCGCGTCGCGGACACCTCGATCGACGAAGTCCACTCCGTTTTGTGAGGAGGAGCCGATGACGATGCTCGCTGGTCGCAAAGTGCTGCTGACGGGTGGCCTAGGCTCGCTTGGCCGGGCTCAGGCTGTGACGCTGGCGCGGGCCGGAGCGCGCGTTCTGGTGCTTGACCGTCCCGATGCCGCGAATGCGGTGGAGATCGTCGCCGGGCTGGCCGGTCAGGCCGGCGGCGATATCGCCTTCGTCGGCTGCGATCTCAACCATCTGGCCGCGGCGGAAGCCGCGGTTGCCGAGCTGGCGGCGAAGCAAGGCGGCATCGACATCCTGATCAACAACGCGGCGCTGATCATCAACCGGCCGTTCGAGGAATTCTCGCTCGCCGAGTATGAGGACCAGATCCGGGTAAACTCCTCGGCTGCCTTCGCGCTGGCGCGGGCTTGCGCGCCTGGCATGAAGGCCAAGGGTTACGGCAAGATCGTCAATTTCTGCTCGATCACGCTCAACGGCCGCTGGGATGGCTACGTGCCCTATGTCGCGTCGAAAGGCGCCATGCTTGGCCTCACCAAATCGCTGGCGCGCGAGCTGGGCCCGCATGGCATCAGGGTGAACGCCGTGTCGCCGGGCGCGGTGGTCTCGGAGGCGGAGGAGCGCGTCTTCGGCGACCGGTTGAAGGAATACAATGACTGGATCCTCGCGAACCAGAGCCTGAAGAAACGCATCGAGCCGGACAATGTCGCCGATCTCGTGCTGTTCCTCGTCTCGCCTGCCTCCGACATGATCAGCGGCCAGAACATCGCCGTCGACGGTGGCTGGTGAGAGATGGCCGGCGCGATCGAGCTGAATGACGGGCAGGCGAGGCTGGTCCTGGCGCCTGAGAAGGGCGCGGCGATCGCCCGCTATGACGCGCTCGCCGCCGGCGCAGCGCCGGTTCCGCTCCTGAAGCCGGGGGATGGCGGTGGCGCTTCAGGCTGCCAGCTCCTTGTGCCGTGGTCGAACCGCATCTCCGGCGGCGGCTTCGAGTTCGAAGGCCGCTTCCATGCCATCGCGCCGAATGTGCCCGGCGAAGCCTTTCCGATCCATGGCGACGGTTTTCAGAAGCCTTGGCGGCTTGCCCGCCGCACCGACACCGAGGCGGAGCTGCTGCTCGACGAGGGCGCTATCGGGCCTTACCGTTATGCGGCTACCGTGACTTATGCGCTGCGCGAGGGCGCGCTGGAGGCGCGCCTCAGTGTCGAGAGCCGCGCCGGCATGCGCCTGCCTTACGGTCTCGGTTTCCATCCCTGGTTTCCGCGCGGCGAGACAACCACGCTGCAGGCGAAGGCGAGGCGTGTCTGGCTGGAGGACGAGCGGCATCTCCCCGTCGGCGTCGTGCCGGTGAGTGAGCGCCCGACCTGGGATTTCGCGCAAGCCACGCCGCTGCCGCCGGCTTGGGTGAACAACGCCTTCGAGGGCTGGGACGGGCGCGCCACTATCGCCCAGCCGGAGCAGGGCGTCGCGGTCACGCTCGCCGCCTCGCCGGAGCTCGACGTCTACATCCTTTACTCGCCGTCGCCGGATGCCGGCTTCTTCTGCTTCGAGCCGGTCTCGCACACCGTCGATGCGCATCACGGCGAGGGGCTGACGGTGCTCGGGCATGGGGAGACGATGAGCGCGGCGATGCGGCTGGAGTGGCGGAAATCGATTGAGGGCGCTCCGACCTCACAGCTCCTTCTCCGCCAGTTCCCTGAACCCGTCGGGCACCGAGCGCGTGCCTTCCAGCGCCACCGTGCCGTAGCCAACCGCCTCCCTGCCGAAGCGCTGGCGGATCTTGTCGATGGCGCGGTCGGCGCCGAAGCGGGCGAGACCCTTGCGGCTGCCCGGCTTCAGCTTCTCGTCCGCCAGGCCGAGCGGCAGTTCGAGCTGCAGTTCGGCTCCTTCCTCCAGATGCGAGACGGAAATCGCCAGCAGCGAGATGTCCCTCTCGCCCGGATGGGCGGCGAGCACGCCCCGAACCAGCTCCTCGGCGATCTCGGCGAGCATTGTCGTCGCCTGGATCGGTTGCTCCAGCGTGACGGAGCGAGTGACGGCGCGCATGTCGGCGAAGCGCACGCGCACCGTGACCGTGCGGCCAGGCCGGTCCTTGGCGCGCAACCGGCTGGCGACGCGGTCGGCCAGATGCAGGAGCGTCGGCACGAAGACGCGCGGCAGCGCGGGCTTGCGGCCAAGCGCCGACTGCGCGCCGGCGGAATGCGCTCGTCGATGCCTCTCGAGCTTCCGCGGGTCGCGGTTCCAGGCAAGGGCGGCGAGCTTCTGGCCGGCGGCATGGCCGATCAGCCGCTTCAGCGCGCCGCTATGGGTGCGCGCCAGTTGCCCGATCGTCTCGATGCCGATCTCGGCGAGCCTTGCCCTGGTCGCCGGGCCGACGCCCCACATCAGCGTGACGGGCAGGTCGTGCAGGAAGGCGAGCTCGCCGCCGGGCTCGACCATCACCAGCCCGTCGGGCTTCGCCACCTGCGAGGCGATCTTGGCGAGATGCTTCGTCCGCGCCACGCCGATCGAGATCGGCAGGCCGAGCTCTGCCTTCACCCGCTCGCGGATTTTTCGCGCGATCTCTTGCGGCGGCCCGAACAGATGCGTGCAGCCGGCGACGTCGGCGAAAGCCTCGTCGATCGAGATGCGCTCGACCAGCGGTGTGAAGTCGTCGAGCACCTTGATCGCCGCGTCGCCGAGCCGCTGGTATTCGCTGAAGCGTCCGCCCACGAAGATCAACTGCGGGCAGAGCTCGCGCGCCTTGCGGCCGGGCATGCCGCCGCGTACGCCGAAAACTTTGGCCTCGTAGGAAGCCGCCAGCACAACGCCGCCGCCGACGGCGATCGGCTTGCCCCGCAGCGAAGGATCGAGTAACTGCTCGACCGACGCATAGAAGGCATCGAGATCGGCATGCAGGATGGTGGCGGCACTTGAAGCGGCGTTCGTCCCGAGCATCCCGCGCTCCTGTCTGCGGCCCGCCGCCCTGCCGCGTTGCAGCATTAGATCTCTCTGTTGGAACAGGGCGGATTTCAGGAACAGAAAGAGAACAAAAGAAGTCTCGTGTCAAGCACACGTAAGGCCGTGTCGTTTGTCTACGGGCAAACGAATGAGGTGCTTCATTCGAATGAATGAGACGGCGTTTGCGCTGCGAAAAGGATCGGAGCGACGGCTCGCCCCGATCCCACGGCATCGCCTGCCTTCGCGGCCGGTCAATGAGGCGTCCTACGCCGGCTTGGCGTATTCTTCGGCGCTCAAGACCTCGATGCATTGGAACGGCTGGTTGCCTTCGACCCAGGCGTCGTGGCCGGGCGGGATGGTGTAGGAAGAGCCGGCCTCGAAGGTCTTTTGCGTGCCGTCGGTCAACCGCACCGTGATCGAGCCGGACACGACATAGCCGACATGCGAGACCTGGCAGCTGTCGGTCTTGACCACCGGCTTCACGCATTCCGACCATTTCCAGCCCGGCTGCATGTTCATCCGCGCGAGCGTATAGCCCGGCAGCCGGACGATCTCGACACGCGTCTTGGCGGGCGCGCGGACCTCGTCGGGATTGTTGTGTGATTTGGATTCGAGCTTCGTCACATTCACAGCAGCTTCAGCCACGGCATCCTCCCATGTGTGAAGCGGCGCCTGACGTTGCGATCGTCGGCGACCGCAGTCTCATGCATACGCCTTCTTATGAGGATTCGCTAATATAATTGGAGGCGCGCTCGGCCCTGAAGATTTTGGCGCTTCTTGTCGAAAGTTATTGCGGACCTGATCGCCGGGTGCTTTCCTGTTTTCGCGCTGGCACGGCGGTGGTTGAGGGACCCATCCGTTCTCGCCCGACAGGGAGAATTCGATGCGACCCTCGGCAACGATCAAGGCGATACCGTCGCGGCTTTTCGCAATCCCCATCAGCATGACGCCACCTGCTCCAGCGCTGGCCGAACACCCGCCCCGGCGCGACATGTCCGGGCGAGGGACAAACTTTTGGGCGGGGATAATCAACAATCACCAGGAGGAAACCGATGCTTGATCCAGCCGTGAAAGGCTATTCGCGCCCGCCGGTCATTGAGGCCCGTCGCGGCCCGCCGGCGCTTCGCCAATGCTGCGACAGCTATGTCTGTCCGGTCTGCACCCAGGTCGTCGAACTGAAGGATTATCGCCAGGTGCTATGGCACCAGCAGCCCGGCCATCAGCCGATGGACGTCGAGGACTGAGTATCGGGCTCAATCGCTCGGACATACGGAGCGACTAGATGCTCGGTGTGAGATCTACCGTTCAAGGACTGGCCCGCGGTTCCCAAGAACACGCGGGCCGAGGATGGAGTAGCGAAACCAACGCTCCGCCAGGCACTCGGCTGTATGCGTATCGACGGTCTGGGACCATCTTCAGACTGAAGTCTCACCCATCGAACGCAGAGGCCCGAGACATCGATGTGTAAGAAACAAGAGGACATCAATTTCATTTGGTAGCAAGCCGCCGGACAAAGTCCCTTCATCGGCGGTTGACCACGGAGTGCCTGCCATTCCTGCGATATGGCAGGCACTCCTTCCCTCTTGAAGCCCTCTTGGAGTTGCTGGCCATGCAACCCGGCAACATGATCGCGAACCTGTTCACTGCACAGGCGGGGGAACCAGCCCGCGGCTCATGCCGTTGATAGAGCGAAGGGATGGCGCTGGCGGAGGCCGCCATGGGCAATTTCGAACTCATCGATCTTTTGTGCGTCATCGATGCATGCGCGAGCGACCGTTTGGCCGGGCGTGTCGTGCCGATGTCGAAGGCGGTCGAGGAATTGCGCGTCCTGACCGGCGATTTCGTCTCGTCGGATGAGGACGCGACCAACGCCTTGACACAGGTCGCACTCGAGCGCGGCTGCGCGGTGCTGTTCGACGAGCAGGCGGGCGCGGATATCGTGGACCAGGCGTAATCTCCTCCAGACGGGAGACTGGCGCTCATTTCGCCAGGGTGATCATCCGGCCCGCATAGGCCGCCCGGCCTCCGAGTTCGGCCGCGCAATCCGACTTTACGGCCGAGTTCCCTATCATTGCGACAGTATCGCCGACCAGCCGCAAGCAACTGCCCTGGGCTGTCATATCCGAATTTCCGGTATAGGTGATGGCGGCGTCCGGAGCATAGATGAAGCCGCTCACCACCGAGCCGGATCCGCCGTTGAGCAACAGGGGCTGAGTGTTGCCATGCACCTGGAAGATGGTGATGCCGGCGTAAGGACCGCTCGTCGGCGGCGAGAGGTTCACCTGCTCGTTGGCGTTGATGGTGAGCCGCGAATTCTCCATCAGGAAGATCGTCACGCCCTGTCCGCTCAGGCTGCCGTTGCCCCCCGGCTTTATGGTGACGTTGCGCATGAGGTAGGTGCCAGGATTGAGGGTGATCTTTCCCGACAAGGTCTTGTCGCAATAGGTGCCCGGCGAGAGCGTCACCGTTTTGCCATTGGGCACCGGCAGGCAGAGCGTGTAGGCAGGCGGAACGACATCCGCCAGCGGATCGAACGAGGCATACTGGTTCTCTTGCGGCGCGCCGCAGGAAAGCGTGGCGTTGGGCGGCGTCAGCCCCTGCGTGCCGCCGACGGTCGAGACGCAGCCGGCGCTGACGATCGCCGAGCCTCCTCGGCTGACGGCGTCGGGCGCGTCCGAATTGGCCGCTATCACGCAGCCATTCATCGTCACATCGGTCGAGCCCTGCAGGTTGACCGCGCCGTCGGCGTGCTGATCGAGCGCGAGCACGCAGGCTTGCGCGCCTGGTTTGAGCTTGACCGAGGCGGTGCGCGTCGCCTGCCAGGCCGGCATGCCGCTGACGAAGGCCGGCCGGCTGATGCTCGACGACAGCGAGATGAAATAGGCGCCCGGACCGCCGCTTGCGCTGGCCTGGAAGGCGGCGAGGCTGCCTGACAGCTCCTGTGCGTCGGCTGCGCTCATATTGGCGGCGAAGAAGGTCTGGCCGAGTTGCTGCACGTCGCTCGCCGACATGCTCGCCTGATATTTCGTGCCGATCGCCAGGCCAGCCGCGTCCAGCGAGTTCTGCAACTGCGCGGCGTCGTCGCTCGTGCCTATCAGGTCGATGGACGCCGCGACGCCAAGCATAAGCGGCACCATGGCGACTGCGGCCGCGATCGCGAAGTTGCCGCCTCTCGATGCCAAAAAACGTCCCAACATGAGTCATCCTCGCCGATACGCAGTATGTGATATGCGCGCCGTCTCAACGAGCGATTTGCAAAAAAGATAAAATGCAGAAAATGCTAAAACATTAGCTTCTACAGATGCTTATGCCTTAAGTCCGATGTGCGTTGGGCCTTAGGTCTGAGTCTGTGCGGCGCAAGGTGGGGATAAAGGTGCGCTGGAGTCCCACCGGCGCAAATCGAGCGAAATAATTAGGCATTCGTTCACATCGTAATGATGACGTGGCGGCTGGGATAGCTTGGGTGCGCTCGGCCATGGCCTTTTCGGGTCGTTTCTTCAGACGTCTTTTTTCTCAAGTTTGTTTTCGACGCTTTTGCGAAGGCATGGGCGGCAATGTCGCGACCGTATTCGCGCTCACCCTGCCGGTCGTCGTCGGCGGCGCGGGGCTCGGCGTCGAGACCTCCTACTGGTACTATTCGAGCCTGAAGCTGCAGGCGATCGCCGACGCGGCAGCCTATGCCGGGGCGCTGGAAAAGGTCCAGGGGTCCGACACTGCGGCGATCACGGCAGCTGCCACGTCATCGGCCGCCTCGAACGGGCTGGGCGAGGGCACCATTGTCGTCAACACGCCGCCCACTTCGGGACCGAACACGGCCAAGAAGGCGGTGGAGGTCATCCTCAACCAGAATCTCGACCGGATGTTCACCTCCATCTTCACGCAGACAAAGGTGCCGGAGCGGGCGAGGGCGGTGGCGCTGATCACCGACGCCTCGAAGGCCTGCAACCTGGCGCTCAGTCAGTCGGCCTCGCAGGCAGTTCTCTATTCCGGCAGCACCAGCGTCAAGCTGACCGGCTGCGTTGTCATGTCGAACTCTATTGCGAACGACGCGATCAAAGTGCAGGGCGCGGCGGGACTTCAGGCCGATTGCCTGATTTCGGCCGGCGGCATGGTGCTGAACAACCCGGTGACTACGGTATGCAAAGCCCCGATCACCCAGGCCCTGCCGGCGGCCGATCCGTTCGCCAGCCTGCCGGCGCCCGCGAGTAGCGGCTCCTGCCAGAACGTCAACGGTGGTAAGTCGACGCAAACAATCCAGCCTGGAACCTACTGCAACGGCATGAACCTCAACGGCAATGTCACGCTTTCTCCCGGCGTCTATGTCATTCAGGGCAATTTGAAGATCAACGCGGGCGCGGTTGTTCAGGGCAACGGCGTAACCATCTACATGGCGGGCAGCAACACCGTCAGCATGAACGGCAATGCGACCGTGACGCTGAGCGCGCCGACCTCGGGCACCTATTCCGGCGTGTTGTTCTACGGCGACAGGACGGGAACCGCGGCGCAGAGCACCTTCAACGGCACCGCGACCTCGCTTTTGACCGGCGCCATCTACTTCCCCAGGCAGCGGGTCAATTACCTTGGCAATTTCTCGGGTCAGAACGGCTGCACCCAGGTCGTCGCCGACACCATCCAGTGGTCGGGCAATTCGACCATCAAGCAGGACTGCTCGAGCCTTGGGATGAAGGATATTCCGGCGGCACAGTCGGTCGCGGTCGTCGAGTGAAATTTATGGCCAGGCAACCCCTTACGGCCGTTCGCGACAAGACGGGCATAGCCGCGGTGGAATTAGCGCTGGTCCTGCCGGTCCTATGTGCAGTGTTGCTCGGAATCATGGACGGCTGGTCCTATGTCGCCAGTTCGCTATCGATGCGCGCCGGCGTGAAGACGGCAGCGAACTTTGTGATGGCAGGATCCGTCGATGACAGCGCGACCCAGACTGTCGCGCTGGCGAGCTGGGAGAACAAGCCTTCCGACGCGCAGGTCACGATCAGTCGCATCTATAAGTGCGGAACCACTGTGGTCGATGCATCGACCTTATGCAGTGGACCTAAAGCGCCGTCCGTCTACGTCCAGATTCAGGCATCCGGCACCTGGATTCCGCCCTTCACCTTCGGCCCATACCCAGACAATACCGCAATCGGCCATGTGCAGGTGGTCCGTGTGCGCTGAACGAAGACTCCGGCGTTCGGCATTTGCGGCTAATGAAGCGGGCGGCGCCGGTCTGGAATTCGCGCTGATTGCGCCTTTCCTCATCATGCTCCTGTTCGGCATCTTCGCCTTCGGCTGGTCGATGAACAGCATATCAAGCGTGCGCTACGCGCTCGAAGCTTCCGCGCGTTCGCTGCAGCTCAACAACACGCTGACGCAGGCCGACATCCAGGCGGTCGCGACGCAGAAATTGCAGGCGCTCGGACTGCAGAATGTGAATGTCACCATCACCACCGATCCGGCGAGCGGCGGCTTCCGCATGGCGCATGTCAACGCCAGCTATGCCTTCGTCATCAGCTTCCCCTATTTCAGCAATTTCCCGATCAGCTACACCACCTCGGTGACTGTGCCGTTGATCGCCAACTCAACAGCACTCTGACGCAGTCCGATACCGAGGCGGTCGCCACGCAGAAGGGCGGTCAGCCAATTCCAGGAAAACCGTGGCCAATCGGGGCCGGATGCCGACGGCGCAAGAGCCAGAGCGGTCCGGCATACGCAGATCGCCGAACCGCTGTAAGCATCTGTTTTGTGCAATTCCGGGCAGAACCGCTGCGCATTTTTCCTGGAATTGGTCAGCGGTGCCCGCTCGGCTAACAGCCTTCCGTTGTCGTTTTCATCTGGCCGGGAGCATTCGATTTCGCGCTTGTGTCCTGCTGCCCAGGCGCTGCCTG
Source organism: Mesorhizobium sp. SOD10 (assembly GCA_000824805.1). GTDB lineage: Bacteria > Pseudomonadota > Alphaproteobacteria > Rhizobiales > Rhizobiaceae > Mesorhizobium. Next base: position 411,247 of record CCNA01000034.1, on the reverse strand, counting down.
CTTTGCGCTGCCGGCCTGCTGCCCGGGCGCGCAATCCTTCGCCGAATTCGGGTTGGTCGAATTCGTCGTCGTCTGGTCCGTGCCCTGGCTGCTAGGCATCGTGGTCGTGGTCGACGATGACGAAGAGGTGCCCGACGACGTGCCCGACTGGGCTGTGGCCAGGCCACAGGACAAAGCAACGAAGGCGGCGGTGAGAAGAATTCGGCTCATGATGACTATCCTTTTTGGAAATGTCCCTCCGCCTGTTTAACCCTGACCTTCGGGCAGAGTTCCGAGTGATGTATATGTTCCCGAACGCGGGGATTTCGCGGCTGCACTTACCTCCTCGGACCATGGTCCGGCGGGACAAGGGCCCTCATTGTTCCAAACGGCCCAAGGGCGCTAAGCCCTTTGTATTTTCGTTAGATTTCAAGCAGTTAGAGCGATTTTTCGCGAAAGCTGCCAAGCGATGGCTGCTATGCTCTCATTTCACGACCGCGATTGCTTAAAGTTTATCCGACGCCGTTAGGAAATTCTCATAAGACGCTACCTAGCGGTTGGGCCATGCGTCGATTCATCTGCGGAGAAGCACAATGACGTTGCGAAAGACACTCCTGGCATCCCTTGCCATTCTTGCGCTCGCGGCCGCGCCGGCGCTTGCCGGCGCCGGCGGTAATGGTGGCGGCCACGGCAATGGCGGCAGCCATGGCGGCGGCAATGGCAATGGCGGCAACGGCGGCAACGGCAACGGCGGCAACGGCAACGGTGGTAATGGAAATGGCGGGGGCAGCGGCAAGAGCGGCGCCTCGCACGGCAAGTCGGCGTCGGCTCCGGGCCACAACAAGAGCGCCGATGCCAGCGCGTCGGATGACAGCTCGACCGACGACACGACAACTGACGATACGACAACGGCCGCCACGCCCAAGGAAAAGAACATCCACGCCAAGCTCGGCCGGCTGAACTCGCTGCAGCGCAACATCAACGCCTACATGAATTCCAAGAGCAAGAAGTTCGCCGGCATCCAGGCTTACGTCACGCAGGCCGCGGCGGCCAAGAACGCTCAGGCCGCGCTCGACGCGGCGAACGCCCAACTGGCCGCCGACCAGAGCAAGCTCGCCGACCTCACTCAGCAGCTCGCTGATCTCAATGCGACGGACACAACGGGCTTCACGCCCGACCAGCAGGCGGCCCTCGATGCGCAGATTGCTGACGTTCAGGCGCAGATCGACGCGCAGAACACGGCAATCACGGCCGACAACCAAGCGGTCACCGATGCTCAGACTGCGGTTGACAACGCGCCCGCCCCCACCGACGCCTCGTTGGATACAGCTCTCACCGACATGGCCAACAAGCCGGTCGATGCCGACGTCACCGCCTGGGCCAAGGACACGCTGGCAGGCAAGATCGACGCCATTGCCGCCGCCACGGCGACTACGACAACCCCATAAGGCGGGACGAACCGACCAAAGGGTGAACGAAGACGCCGCCGGGCCTCGCCCGGCGGCTTTTTTGGTATGCCGGCGACCTCGAATTCGCGGTCTTAGAAAGAAAAATGGCGCGCCTCGGACGAGGCGAGCCAAAGCGGGAGCCGCATTGTTGGGTGTCGGTTCCAGCTACAGGTTGCCACCTGTTTTCACGAACGGCCGGTGCTTTCTTGGACGATGAAAAGTAAGACTCCGGCCTTGCAGTGCGGGTGTTCGGGCGTTGCTGGCTTTCTTTCGCCAAAAGTATCGCATTCCGATACACTTATCGTTGGCCTGACAGGTCGGCAACACTTTTGATATTCGAGCCGCCAGCCAAGCGGGATTGCGTCAAGCCCTCGGCGGGGCGTCCTCGCAATCACCCTTGACGGGGTCGGCACCGGCCCGATGCGTCGGCGCGTCGGACCTCAATCGCCTTGTATCTGGTGAAGCAGAACGCCAATGTAACCGTGCGCTCCCTGTTCTTGCCCGCCATGGTGCATGGCTTCAGACCCCGCCCCCGGCGAACCGAGCCCAGCTATGGGAGTTGAGGAGACGACAGTCGATCCTCGGGGGATGTAGCTGTCCTTCATCGAGCCCGCCACTGGTTCAGCGCCAGTAGGCGGGCTTTCGATGGTCGGTCTAATCGGCGTGATCGAGGAGGCGGGTGGCATCGGCTCGCTCTCCGCCGCGTTTCATCCCAGCGTGATCGATGCCTTCGACGGTGATGGCGAATGTTCCGTTCTCGGTTCTGCCGATGAAGCCCTTCGCCTTCAGGTACCACAGATGGAATTCCAGGTGCTCGCGAGGGCAGCCCGACAGGCGCTCGAGCTCTTCGTCGCCGATGCCCGGATTGTTGACGTCCCGCCGGCGCCTCACATAGAGAAGCGACAGCAGATTGGCCTGGATGATGCTATCCCTCTCCATGCCGCCGCCGTCGCGCGCTCCTTCCGTGAGCTCGTGGCGAAGGCCCAGATGCTCGCGATAAAGGATATCGTACTGTGCCCGTTTGACCGGATCGCGAAGCGTATTGTGGGCTTCCACGATCTCGCTGAAGCGCGATTCATTGCCGGTTTCCCGATTGTCGGGATGGTAGCGCATGGCAAAGTAGCGGAAGATCCGCTCGATGGTCTCAGAATTGGCGTTCGGGCTTATTTCCAGAAGTTCGTAGTAGTCGATGAACATGTAATCGTGCTTCCGAAATTACGGAAACCACTCCCCAATGCCAAGCATTGCCCAAATGTCGCGCGCTTGCAAGGCGCGCCTGGGCTGAAGATCGGACCCTGAAGCGCATGTTTTTGCCAGCCGGCCGGAAGGGAAGGGATGTCCTGGTCGGCGCGTTTTGTTCGCGGCGCCCGGTCGGCGAAAGGCTTTCTCTGCCGCGCGGATTGGAAGGCTTACGGGATCGAATCGCTATCGCGGTGGAATAAATCCCGCACTCTGCTACGTTAGCCATATTTGAAATTCAGGTGGCAACCTGGATGGGAGCCGATCTCAAGCCCGGCTCTCTTTTTGGCTCGCCTCGAGAGAGGCGAGCCTTTTTTCACAAAGTCGCCGACCCGCCTTGCAGCTTTCGCCCGAAAGGGGCATCGACTTAGGTGCGCCATGGCTAGTATGGCTTATAGGATGTAGACTTCGTAGAGTCGGGTTTACAGAGGCATTGGGAGGACAACAAATGCCACGCGTATCGGACCTCTTCTTCAAGACGGCCATCGTCTTTCTCATCCTGGGCGTCGCCGCCGGGCTGCAGATGGCGATTTCGGGCGATCACGGCGCCTTCCCGGCCCATGCTCACATCAACCTTCTTGGCTGGGTGACCAGCGCCATCTTCGGCGGCTATTATGCACTCAACCCGGCCAAGGCCGAGCGCCGCATCGCCATGATCCATTATGGCCTCTATACGGTCGGCATCGTGATCATGCTGCCGGCGCTCTACTGGATGCTGGCGGCAGGCCATCCGGAGATCGAGCCGGTCGTGGCAACAGGTTCGCTGATCGTCGCCGCCGCAGTACTGGTCTTTGGCTTCGTCGTCTTCTCGTCTTCGGAAACGGTGCGCTCAGCCTCACCGGCTGCCGCGCGCTAGCCTGGCTCGGAAAACCCGGCAGGATTGCAGCCACCCCGGGCTGCAGTTCCGGCGACTGCAAGCCTGCCGTTGCGTTGCGCCGCAGTGACTTCGGTAAAGGCGGCCGCCGGCGGTCGTGCAGGTTGCCGGCGCTTCGAGGCTTTGACGCCGAGCCGTAGACCGGCTCCTGCATTCGAGCAAAGAATACGACGTTGCCGGCTATTGCAGCGCGGCCGTCTCTCGAAAGGAAAAAAGGTGAATAGGTCGCGGCCGCGAGGTGCCACGCAAGTGATTAGGGAAGCAGTTTCGGGAAAAGCCGCAAGATGAGAGCGTGGATGATGCCGTCGCGTTCGAACGGGCCGGGTATCTTAGCGGGCGCCGAGCTGGCCTCCGCCTTGCCTTCGTCGGGCACGCGGGTCTCGTCTTGCACGAGCCAGAGCACGGCCACGAAATAACCGGCCTGCAGAACCACGGCCGCCAGGAACGTCCAGCCGATCGCCACCCAGACAGATCCCGTGGACATGAAGGTCCAGCCGAGGATGACCAGAAGCGTTGCCACCATTCCCACAAGAAACTGCGGAAAATACATTTGCCCAACCGAGCGCCCCGACCAAATTCGATCGTCGACGATCTCGCCCATGTCTCTACCCATCGTGACCCATGCACCTTTTCCCGGAGGACCGCAAGCTTGAACGATTTGCCGGCGGGCCTATCGCCCTTTCGTCCGGCTCCAATAGGGACGACGGACGCAGGACTTCCGTTGTGACAACTGTGAATTGCGCCGGATCGTTCCCTCGGCAACGGGATTCAACGGATATCTAACAAACTGCAGTGCATGTGCAGGCGGATGCCGGGCGTGTTCGGATGTCTCTCTCCCACGCAAAAAGGCCCGCCGGCTGGGCGGGCCCCTATTCGCTGTGCTGGCCGGATCAGCTCAGGATCACTACAATCTTGTAGGTGTCCGGGTCGACAATGACGATGCGTCCGTCGGCCAACACGAAATACTCATAACTCTCGTAAGCCGGAACGATCTTGACGATACGGGCCGGCAGGCGATGCAGACGCACCTTGTGGCGCGGCACCTCGACGCCGACGGAGATTTCGAAGCTGACATCGCGAACCGGCTCGACATGGGTCTCATGAATGACCTGCGTGATCTGCGTCTTCTGCTCCACCGTCACATTGTTGATCGAGGCCGTCTTGTTCTGGTCGGTCTCGACATTGGTGTTCCCCTGGGCGTTCTGCTCGGTCTGCATCTTGGTAGTGCCCTGAGCATTCTGCTCGGTAGTTGTGCCGGTCTTGCCCTGGGCGTCCTGCTGGGTCTGCATCTTGGTATTGCCGCCCTGAGCGTTCTGCTCGGTGGTTGTGCCAGTCTTACCCTGGGCCTGCTGATCGGTCTGGGTCTTCGTCTTGTCCTGGGCATTCTGCTGGGTGGTCGTGCCGGTCTTGGTCTGGGCGTTCTGCTCGGTCTGCATCTTGGTGCTGCCCTGAGCGTTCTGCTCGGTGGTGCCGGTCTTGCCCTGCGCCTGCTGCTTCTTCTTCAACTGCGTGTTGTCCTGGGCGTTTTGGTCGGTGCTGGTGCCGGCCTGACCCTGGGCCTGTTCATCGGTTTTCATCTTGGCCTTGCCCTGGGCCTGCTCTTCGGCGTTGGCGCCGGCCTTGCCTTGGGCGTTCTGCTGAGTTTGCGACTTCATCTCGCCCTGGGCCTGGCCGCCGGCCTTGCCGCCCTTCTGGCAATCGGCCGCGCCGGCCGCGCAATTGTTGTCGCCGCCGCTCGGCTGCACGGATTCGGTTTGCGCCATCGCGGCGCCGCAACCGACGCCGAGCGCGATCATGCTTGTGATCAGCAGGTGTTTCATTGGATTTTCTCCTCGGAAAGTCGGTCCCTTCGCATGGGTAACCCCGCCCGCAACGCATTGTTCCGAAATTGCCGCGCCGGGCAAAGACGATGATTTCGCGGAAGACGGCGGCAGTTGTTTTGCAAGCGCCAGTCCAATTTTGCAGGAACAAGGGCAGGCGAATGGCGTTACGACAATGCCGACCCGCTGTGGAAGATCGCAGGCCCAGCATCAAGGCGATGATTCAAATCCACATAGGAGAGACGACCAATGAAAATGCACCTCACCTCCGCCGCCGCCGGCTTCCTGCTTCTTGCGGGCATTGGCGCGGCTGCCGCGCAGGATGTCGTCATCGCGCCGGAGCAGGAAACCGTTATCAAGGAATATGTGCACAAGCAGCCGCTGGCCTCAGTGAAGGTTCCGGGGGTCGAGTTGAATATCGGCAGCACGCTTCCCGATACGGTCGAGCTGCACGAGGTACCGAACGTGAAATACCGTTACGTTGTCGTCGATAACCGGACGGTTATCGTCGACCCGGGCACGCGCAAGATCATCAAGGTTCTCGATTAATTGACATCGCGTCAAATCGGACGGTCCGTCGCCGGTCCCGGCGGCGGGCCGTTAACCGATTATTATTTTGTTACCATATGCTAACGGAACCTTCCCTCTGCGCTTGAGTTAGCGGCTCTGGATCCGCGCTGTCTCATAGACAACACAAATCGATGGCAGGGTGGAGATTCGGGCGGCGGCGAACAAGTATGGGCGGGCGAGGAGGAGACTAACCGACATGTCGAAACGAGAAATCGGAACATCCCGTTCGCTCGGGATGCGGGTCGCCGATCTGAGAGCCAGGATGCGGGACGCCCGGATCACCGAGCATGAGATGAAGACCTTCCAGAAGGTCGCGGCCATCATGGGGGGCGGCGAGGGCTCCCTACGCATCGAAGCGGACGATCTGATCGCCGCATCATTCGTCGCCGAGGCGCCGGGCGAATCGACGCCGACCTGACAGCGGCTACCAGCCGAAAAAATGTTCAGTGATGCAATCGACCGTCAGACGGGAGGCGGCGGTCTGCAGGTGTGCAGCCGCACGGGTGCCGCAATGTCTGTCGGCTAAGTCTTTTTAATGCGCCACCGCAACGCAGAGCGGCGCAGGCGACCACTCCAAAAAGGAGCCAGCCTTGCGCCGCCTCGGCGCGCTGGTGCCTATCCAGGCACGTGTCTGTTCTGCGCTCGGTTTTCGCGCGCCCGGCTGCGCCTGATCTTTGCTTCGCGCAGTACTACGACCGGATCTGCGCCGGTCCACTCGATCCCCGCCTTCTTCGCGAAGATCAGGAACGCCTGCCGCGCCTTGTCCAGATCGATCTCTCCGGCCCGCGCCGCCTCGCAGGAACGCAGCGCCGTGACATAGCTCTCGTCCCGAGCAGCCGGCGGCCATTCCTTGAGGAAGTTCTGCATCGCGGTCAGCGAGGTGATCTCGCGCTTGAAACCGGCGCCGACCGCGATCGCTACCGGGGCTCGAAGTTCGATGTCGCTTCTGATGGAACCTGATCGCATAATTCGCCGCCCTATGGATTTCAAAGTCTTGGGAGTTTCAATGCCTTCCAATGCGGGGCGGATGCGAAGGTTCCGCTAAATCAACTTAGTCGTCGCTGACGGAACAACACCTTGCCGGGGGCGTTTGCCCCGGGAGCTCCAATGTTCGACCTGCCAGTGTTTCCGCCCCCGCGGTGGCAGGGCGGAGCTCGCCAACGCAAACAGGAGAGAAACGATGAAAACCACCCTCATTCCAGCTGTCGCCGGCCTGGCTCTAATGGCCGGCATCGGCGTCGCGGCCGCGGACGAGGTAATCGTCACGCCTGAGCAGCAGACTGTGGTCAAGGAATATGTCCACAAGCACCCGATCGCCTCGGTGAACGTGCTTGGTCTTGAGCTCGGCGTCGGTTCGACTGTGCCGGATACTGTCGAACTGCAGGAGGTTCCGGATGTGAAGTACCGTTATGCGGTCGTCAATGACCACACGGTGCTGATCGACCCCGGCACGCGCCGTGTCGTCCAGGTGATCCAATAACACCTGCTTTCCTGAAGAGCCCGATCCTCGCGTCAACGGAGGATCGGGCTCTTCTCGCATCCGGGCTTAACGGCTAAAATGGTCAGCGGTTTGGGAGGCAACGAAGCGCGGAAGGAGTCGTTGCCATGCATCATCCACACGTCGAATCACCGAGTATCGCCGCCATGGTCGACAAGCTGCTGGCCGAACACAGGACCGGCCTACTGTCGATGCAAGAGGCAATTTCCCTGCTGCGCCAGCGTACAGGGACCGACCGCTCTGACGCGGATTTGGCCGGGTTGATTACAAAGAAGGCAGCGCATCTGGGCGTCGCAGTTGTCGTCGACAGACACTGAGCGAAATTGCCGTCAAAGTCGGTCGCTATATGCGTGATAGCGAAGACGCCGCGCGAAAATTCGGCTAATGTTCGCGCCGGGGAACCGACATCAGGAGGCGACAGTGACGGACGACAGGCACGAACGCATTCGCCAGCGGGCGCACGAGATCTGGGAGCAGGCCGGTCGGCCGGAAGGCGCGCATCTCGAGCACTGGGATCAGGCGACGGCCGAGATCGACGCGGCAGGCAAGCCGAAGGCGAAGAGTCCGAAGAAGGCCGCCGCCGCGAAAGTCGAAAAATCAAAAGTAGCGGCTAAGGCCGAAAAGCCGGCCAAGCCCGCCAAGGCCAAGGCGACCAAGCCCAAAACCAAGGGCTGAGTCCGTTAGGCGACCGCTTGACCGCCAAGCTTTATTCGATCCTCGGAAGGTGAAGGCGAGGCAAGGGCGCCCCTTCGTGTATCCCCCGGTCGCGCTGATTTCTGACGTGCCGATTTGCAGCGTCCTTTCGTCAGCGCGCCAAGGCAGCCGGCAGCCAGGTCGGCGGCAATGCCGGGCTGCAGTTCAACTGGTAGGAGGAGGCTACCGCCTTCCTTGATTTCCGGCGTATCGCGCGACCGCGCACAGGAATGCCAGCGCGGCCGTGTCGCAGGCGGCCCGCGACGGCGAGGGACCCTTGGCGAAAAGAACCGCGTCCGCGACGGGGATCGTCAGGCCGTGCTTGCGGGCGAATGAGGTGACTTCGTAGGGTTGATCGTCGGGCTGTATGCCGATGTCGATGCGCTGGTCCATTAAAACGAATTCCTCCCTGATGTGCGGCTTACCCTCCTTCGCCTGAGAGGAATTAATCACCGGCCGCTCGCGCGCGTCCACCAATTGGCAATTGTGTGAAACGATGCATTTTTCGGCAGGTGGCCTAAGGGTTGTAGCGACTGTCTGGGCTCACCACGCGTCGCTCGACCGGGCAAACCTCACCCCCGCCGCGATCATCGCGTTTTCACATTCGCTGATCAGCCTCAGATTGCGCGAATACCGCGCCACCGTCTCCGGCAGCCAGGCCGCGCAAGCCTCCACATAGGCGCGGCCATGCACCAGCGTGCCGGTCGAAAGCCGCTCGTCCTTCTCCGCGATCACTTTCAGATATTGTCGGATGAAGCGGATGTCGTCGGCGATATCCTGGCTGGCCATACGCCAGGCGCCGGCAAGACGTTCGCGCTCCGCGAGCGGCAGTGGCGACAGCAAGGGGCGGGAGAGGTCGGCGAAAGCGGCATGGTTCGCGGTGTCCAAGCAAGTCCCCTCAAAGAGAAAAGAAGTATCGTACTTTATGTACGAATAGCAATCAAGCGGGATTCGTACAATTTGAACGACAAAGCGGGTGAAAAGCGGCTATAAAAAATCCGCAAAAATCTTTGACCAGCCATCTCCCCAAAAGGGAGATGAGGCTTCTGGCCCGATTGGCCTTGCAAAAACCGCTCTCCATTCGCTCGAACATTGCTTTAACCCCGCCACCCACAGGGGTGCTCCGTACGGTCGGGGCTGAGATGGTGGCGGCAAGCCTCCGGACCCTAAAGCTGATCTGGATAATACCAGCGGAGCGAGGCGGGCATGTTTTCCGCGCATAGATTTTGTTTGCCTCGGGGATATTGCTCGACGGCAAAGGCCAGACGCTGAAGGAGAAGCCGGATTTGGCCGCGTATTTCACGAATGAGTTTCTGGGGTAGGGGACGGTCAGGCGTGAAGGAACGCGGCGTCACGCCGGTACCTTGCCGGAAAATTCCGTGCGGCGCCTAATCCTTCACAATGGCGTAGAGCAGGGCGGTTTTGACATGTCGTCCAGGTTCGCCCGGCAGCGAGAGGGCCGCCGAAAACAATTTCACGGTTGCGGGGCACAGGCGCGCGAAATCCTGACTGGCGTTCGCTATAGCCTCCATCTCGACCGGCGTGCCGCCGCTTTTGGTAAAGGCCTGGGCGACGAGCGACCAATCCTCATCCTCAGGTCCGGCAGCCGGCAGGCCGCTTCTTTTGGCAGCGCCGAATGCGTGGAACAGCGTTGCACCGATCTTGTCCAGATGTACCAGAAACTCACGATCAGGCGCGCTGACTGCGTCCGGTCCGTTGCGCAGGTAGTTGTTGCAGGTGGCTGGCGTTTGTCGCGCCATCAGGTAGTTGAGCATGGCAAGCTGGGCCGAGAGCGCCTGTGAAGCTTCGTTGTCCGGAGTGGAAGGCAACAGCGGCGCATACCTACGCCGCAGTTCGGCGACCGCAACACGGCTGGTGTTTCGCACCGCCTGCTTGCCGCCCAAGCGCGCCGCGACCAAGACGTTGTCGATCAACGCGGCGTAGTCATCCGGGAACTCCTCGGCGATTGCCTTCAATATCTGCGAGTCCTGCTTCTGAACCTCGGCGTCGATGTCGGCGCGGGTCAACGCATGGGGCGGGGGCGTCTGCTTGCCGGCTTGGCTCGCGAGCTTGCCGAACTTTTCGAGCGAGATGCTTTCTCCTTCGCAGCCATTGCCAATTTTCGACCCTGGCGGGCCATGTCGGATTTAGGATCGAGCTCGAGCGCCCGGTCGAGATCGGCGGCGGCGCGATCGAAGTTGCCCATAGAGTACCAGGTGCTGCCGCGTCCGAAATAAAACGGGGCATAGTCCGGTTTCATCTCGATCGCACGGTTGAAATCGGCGATAGCCTTTTCCGGCTCGCGCTTCTTCACCAGTATAAGAGCGCGGCCGTGATAGGCTGGGGTGTAGGATGGATCGATCTCAAGCGCTCGGCTGAGGTCGGCAATGGCCCCGTCATAGTCGCCCTTTTGCAGGCGCGCCCTGGCGCGCGCCGAATAGGTCGATGGTTCGTTTGGGGCGAGTGCCACGGCGCGGCTGTACTCAGCGGCGGCGCGATCGTATTTGCGTTTCTTGTAGAATGCGTCGCCGCGCTCGAGCGCCGCTAGCAAGGCCACTGGATCCGGAGCGGCTTCGGCCGTCTCCGCTTCGTTTTCGCCTTTCGCCGCTACCGCGGCCTTGCGGGCAACGCCGTAGTCGGTATTGCCGGGATCGAGCTTGAGCGCCTCGTCGAAGTCGGCGATGGCGCCGGCATAGTCTTTCCGGGCCTGGGCCATGCCGCGCGCATAGTAGCTGGCGTCGTGATTCGCATCGATCCCGATCGCCACCGTATAGGCGGCGATCGCGCGTCCTGCGTCGCCCTTGGCCTGCCACGCCATGCCTTTGCAGTAGTGCGCGTCGCGCGCCTTCGGATCGAGCTTGGCAGCCTGGTCGCAGTCCGCAAGGGCGCCTTCGACATCGCCGGACGTCACCTTGGCGAGGCCGCGGCGAAAATACGCCGGAGCAAAATTGGGGGCGAGCTGAATGACCCTGTCGAAATCGGCGATCGCCTGGCCGTAGTCGCGTGTGGCTGCCCTGGCCCTGCCGCGGCCGAAATAGCCGAAGCGGTTGTCGGGTTCGAGCGCGATCACCACGTCATAGGCGCCGATCGCCTTGTCGTATTTGCCCATGTCCAGCCAGGCATCGCCGCCCAGGATCGCTTGCAGCGCGCGCTGGTCTTTTGTCTCCAAGGTCTTTGCGGCCAGTGTGTCGTCGGTAGCCGTCAAATTCGGACGGACGGCTTGCGCCGGCGCAGCAGCGATTGCCGACTTCGATTGCTCCAAGTCCGGTGCCGGCCTGGCATTGCCTTCATCACCGACGGCCTGTTCGTCGCAGCTTCCCGACCGTGCGGAATCCAGTTCGACGGCACGCCGGCAATCCGCCGCTGCCCCGGCCTGGTCGCCCTTGAGCGTCCTTGCGCGGCTGCGGCCAAGATAGGCGTCGGCACTTTTGGGGTCGAGGCTGATCGCCTTGTCAAAATCGAGCAGCGCGCCGTCGACACCATATTGTGCCAGACGCGCTCCTGCGCGTTCGACCAGTATCCTGGCGGCGGCCCGATCCTGAGCGGCCTGATCCTGTGTCGCGGCGGCCGGAACGGTTTGAGCCATGAGCGCGGCGCACGCGTCGGCGCGTTTCGGATCCAGTTCGACGGCGCGCCGGCAGTCGCTGGTGGCGAGGGCATCGTCTCCTTGCGAGGCCGCGGCGACCGCTCGGTCGTAATAGGCCTCGGCGTTGTCCGGATCGAGCGAGATGGCATAGCCGAAGGAAGCGATTGCGCCCGGCACGTCGCCGGAGACCTGCTGCTTCAATGCATCCCGGATTTGCGCGGCAGCATCTTTGGAACGGATCTGCCTGCCAGTGGCCTCCAACTGCTTGGTCAAAGCAGAAAGATCCGGCTTGGTCGTCGTTTCCGCCGCCGGCGCCTCGGCGTCGGCGGGTCCCACATCACAATCACCGGCCTTTTCCGGCTTGAGCGCGATGGCCTTCCTGCAATCGGCCGCCGCGCCGGCCGCGTCGCCGCGCCGCGCTCGTACCAGCGAGCGGGCGAACCAAGCTCCGGCATCGTTCGGATCAAGTGCGATCACCTGGCCGAAATCGGCAATGGCGCGGTCGTCGTTGCCTTTGCCCGCCCAAGCGACGGCTCGGTAGTAATAGCCGTCGACGTTTCCAGCATCGAGCTCGATCGCCTTGTTGGCGTCAGCGATCGCGCGAACCCACTCCTTTTTGTTGGCCCAGGCGGCGCCGCGTTTGGCATAGGCGTCGGCGCTCCTGGGGTCGATGTCCAGGGCCGTGTCGTAATCGGCAATAGCACGGTCGAATCCGCCCTTGGCGGCGTGGGCGATGCCGCGGTTGACCAAGGCGGTCACGTCCGTCGGATCGATACGGATCGCCTCGTTATATGCGGCGATGGCCTTTTCCTGATCGCCCGTCGCGGCCAAGGCGGAGCCGAGTTCGGCATGCGCCCTGCCGTTTCCCGGATCAGCCTCGATCGCCTGCTGGAAGTCGAGGATGGCCGCGTCAACCTTACCCTTGTGCAGGAAGGCCGAGCCCCGGCTGGAATAGGCTTGGCTGTCGGACGGCTCAAGGCTGATCGCAATGTTGAAGTCCGCGATCGCGCGGTCGTCGTCGCCTTTGTCGAACCAGTCGGCGCCGCGGTTGAAGTAGGCCGAAGCCCGCTTGGGATCGAGCGCGATCGCCTCGCCATAATCGGCGATCGCGCCATCCCAGTCTTGCATGTCGTCCCGAGCCCTGGCCCTGTAGAAATAGGCCTTGGCGCGCAAAGGCGATGCCTCGGTGACGTCCTCGGCAATCGCGGTGCAGGCGGCAATGCGGCGGTCGGCTGCGGCTTTGGCATCGCCGGGGCTTTTTTCATCGCCGAAACAAAGGGCAGGATCTTTGACAACAGCGGCCGCCGGTTCGCTCAGCCCGCCAAGCACCAGCATCACCGCCAGGACCACCAGCGGCCCGCGCGAAACCCCTCCAACAAGCGCGCGCAAAAACGCGCCGATGCGGCGTAACATGATGGATCCTCCCCCCGGAGTTACCGCGGCTGCGGCCATAGCTGCCTATAGTTCTATTTTTGTTCCGGAATGCAAGCAGAAATTGTGAAGGCCGCATTGGGGCGCCCAGCCCGCGCTAAGCGGGACCGCCCAGAACACTTGCCGCCGAAGGCCGGCGCGAAGGATCGCGGCCTTTGCCGGAGGCCTCTGGGCTATCCTCACATATCGATCATCGACCGCTTCACCCGCCCGATGATAGTGATCGCCCCCTCCAGCTCCGGCGGCGGGATATCCAGATAGGACGCGGGCTGGAAGGGCGGATTGTCGTTCGGGCGGTAGCGCTTGTAGGTGGCGCGTCCCGTCTCGTCGGCAATCACGTAGCAGCCATTGGTCACCAGCCGCTTGTCGCGCAAATTGACGAAGATGATCGAATCCGGAGGCGAGATCTTGTTCATCGATGGACCGTCGACGCGCAGCGCAATCCATTCGCCTTCCTCGAGGTCGGCGGTGGGGATGGTCGGATAGTCGGAAAGGTTGACCACGCTGTCCTGACTGCCGAGCTCGCCGGCGCTGATCCAGGACACGATCGGCACGTCGACGGTGACGGGCGCCGAGGCGAGGCTGACCGGCGCCGCTTCCGTGCCATCGGCATTGAACAGCAGCCAGCCGGGATCGACGCCGAACAGCCGGCCGTATTTCTCGGCCGCTTTCCGGGACAACGGCCGGTTGCCGTTCTCATGGCTGATGAGGGTATTCTTGTTGATGTCGCGCAAGGCCCGCGCCGCATCGCTGGGCGAAGCATAGCCGGCCTGGGCGCGCGCCTGCTGCAATCTATGCCGGGAGTCCATCATCGTACAAAATGCCTGAAAATAATCGTCCAAAATGTACGATTTCGCTTGCGCGGCTTTCGTACATAACGTACGCTTAGCGCATGAATGAGCATCCCGCAAGCATTTCCGCACTGCCCGTGATTCCCGCGCCGCCCATGAGCATCTCGGGGCTTGTCGCTTCCCGGCTGAGCATGGGCGCTTTCGCCGTCCCGCAAGGGGAGGCGGCATGAACGCGCCCGTATCTTTCCAGTTCGAACCGTCTTCCCCGTTCGAATCGCCTGTCGAATTCCAATCGTCCAGACCGTCCTCCTCCCCGGTCCGGGCGCATTCCGGGGCGCTTGCCCCGGATCCGGTCGAACCGCCCGCACCCCGGTTCACCGGAACGGCCGGAGCTGTTCCTCCCCCGGCTCCGGCCGCCACTTATGGCAGCGCATCCTGCATCCGCACCGAGGACGGCACCGTCATTCTGTTCGACCGGACGACGGGCCTGGCGGTATCGGGCCTGACCCGAGCCGCCGCCGAAGCGACCCTGCTTCGGCTGACCGGCGCCGCCTGACTTCAACCGATCTGACCTGACTGCGGCCTCGCGGCCGAACCCTGGCGCTCGTCCGCGCCTTCGACAAGCAAATGGAATGAGACGATGACCGCCGCCTACACCGAAAAGGAAATCGACGAGATCGCCGCCTGGTTGAAGGAGGGGCTTTCGGCCTCGCGCATCGCCGGCCGCTTCAGCGCACTGCGCGGCAGTCCGGTCTCGCGCAACGCCATCATCGGCATCGTACACCGCAATGCCGGCTTGCGCGCTATCGGCTTCGCCAATCCCAAGGGCGGCCGCGCCGGCGGCAGACCCAGGAAGCATGCCCGGCCCGATCGTCCTGGCCGGCGGGCCAGGGTGACGGTCGGAGGCGTGGCGCTCTCCGAACCGGCAGCACTTTCCAGACATGTCGAATTGCTGGAAGGCGCCAGCGGGGAAGCTGCCAATCTCCCCCCTTGCGCGGGAGATAACCCGGAGGGCAGAGGGGAGTGCTGTCCCGCCTACACCCCGGTCTATGAAGTTCCCTCTGAGCCGAGCAACGTCACCGCCCGCACCCCCAAGCCCAAAAAGCCCAAAGCCCGCAAACCCGCACGCACGCTGCCACCCGCCTGGCTCGCACCCAGCGCCCGCGAGAAATCCGAAGCACATCTCTACAAGCTCCCGGCGCCGCCGCCTCCGGTAAACCCCGGCCGCCAGCCGCATGTCGCCGCGATGCGCTTTCTCGACTGCCTGTTCGGCCGCTGCCGCGCGCCGCTCGACCTCACGCTGCGCGAGGATGCCGAAGCCGATCCCGCCGGCGCGCGCCCGGGACCGGACATGCTCTGCTGCGGCCTGCCGACGTCGGCCACGCGCTCCTACTGCACGCATCACCATGCAAGGTTCCATGGCCATCGCGGGAAGGGGATGTAAGGGCGAGGCGACAACGTGCCGTCGCCGGAACCGCTGATCTCCCCTTGCGAGGGAGATGTCCGGCAGGACAGAGGGGGCTGTCCCGCCGGCCTTTCCAATTTCCATTCTCGCCAAAACAAGGACCCGCATCCATGCCCCGCAAATCCGCCAAAAAACCGCAGCCTCCGAAACTCCCCAAGGGCGAGGCGGAGCAGGTGCGCATCCGCCGCGAGATCGGCCACGACTTCGCGCTGAAGCACGACGCCTTCGGCCGCCAGCGGCTCGCGTCCGGCACGGCCGAGGCGCGGCGCGTCTACGAAGTGTCGAACGGCGGCTACACCTCCACCGGCGGCGTGGTGCGCCTGCGCAATGTCGATCCGCTCACCGGCATCACCTCGCTCAGCCGCCAGCAGCGCGAGGCCGGCCAACGTTTTCGCGACGATTTCGAGCGCAGCCAGCGTGAGGGCCTGCAGCCGCAATCCTGGAGCGAGCGCGTCGATAGCGGACGCGTCGGCGGCGGCATCCCCGATCGGGTGCTCTCAGCCGGCCGCGCGCACGCCCATGCCGCGGCAGCGCTCGCCCACTGGGAGGTGGCGGAGGTGGTGCGCAAGATCTGCCTGGAGGGACAGTCAGTGAAGGCGATCGCTGAGCGTAGCGGCGATGGGCGCGACGTGGTGGTGAAGTTGCTGAAGGTGGGGCTGGATCTGCTGGCGGTGCATTACGGGATGATGGGGAGGAAAGCTGGGTAGGGGCGGCATGGACGTGGCCAAATCAAGGGCTTGGCAAAGAAAAGTGACTCACGATGTGAGGTGGCTGACGTGAACTTGCAGAGATATGACGTTGCCCTTCATCCGCCCTTCGGGACCCTCCCGCCGGAGCGAGGAGAGGCGCGACGCCGGCGCAGCCGCTTTCTCCTCGTTTACGGGGAGAAATGCCCGGCAGAGCAGTGGGGGCGCGCTGACCTTCGACGTTATTTGCGGACTCCGGTATCAGTTTTGGAGGTTGGCTCCTCGCCACCCTCAGGTGGTGGTTCCCACCCAAACACACTCCGCCCGCCCAGCAGATGCGACTGGTCCATTTCCCCCGCCACGATCTCCTTCAGGCTCGGCCCCGTCACATAGCGCTCCATCCGGCGTGACTCGCCGTCCAACCGCCTCAGCGCCTCCAATTCCTCACCGCGCCCGAGCTTGGCCTTGCCCACCGCCGATTTCAGCACTGAGATCGTCTCGTCATAGACCTTCAGCGGCACGGGGAAGGGGTGGCGGTCCTTGCCGCCATGGGCGAGCGAGAAGCGGGCCGGGTCGGAGAAGCGGTAGGGCGCGCCGTGCACCACTTCCGAGACCATCGCCAGAGCCCGCACCGTGCGCCGGCCGACGCCGGGGACCAGCAGCAATTCGGGAAAATCCTTCGGGCCGCTTTCGATGGCCGAGGCAATGTTGCCGTGCAGACGGCGCATGACGATGTCGCTCTCGCGCACGTCGTGATGCACGGGCATGACGAGATTGGGCAGAAGCGGCTGCGCGGCGGGCTCGGGTTCGGGTTGCGGCTCCAGTACGGCAAGCTCGGTCAGAATCTTTTCCGGGCTCATGGTCTTCAGAAGCTCGACCTGGCCGCCGCGGGCCTTTTCCGCGCGACGGTCGGTGAGGTTGACGATCTCGCCCTGGCTCTCGCCTTCGATCGCGGCATGCGGCTGGTCGACGAAGCTTTTGAGCCCCTCCGACAGCCAGTGGTAGCGGCGCGCCTGGCGGGCGTCGCCGTTCATGCCCTGCTGCACCACTACCCAGCGCCCGTCATCGGCGACGATGAAACCATGCAGGTAGAGGTCGTAGCCGTCTTGCACGGCGGCGCTATCGACCTTGGCGACAAGCCGGCTGGCGGTGGCTAACGCTTCGCCGTCCAGGCCGACGCGGTCGCCGATCGCCAGCAACTCGCCCGGCGTCTTGCGCGAATGCGCGCCGCGCCCGCCGCAGACATGGATGCCGAGTTCGTTGCTGAGCGGATTGAGACCGCGCTTCAGCGCGCCGATGACCGAAGTGGTGATGCCGGACGAATGCCAGTCCATGCCCATTACAGCGCCGAAGGACTGGAACCAGAAGGGGTGGGCGAGCCGCCGCAACAGCTCGTCGCGGCCGTAATGGTGGATGATTGCTTCGCAAAGCACCGCGCCGAGCTTCGTCATGCGGTCGCCCAGCCATTTCGGGACCCGCCCGCCATGCAGCGGCAGGTCGGCGCTGCCGCTTCGCTGCGTCACTTTTGCTTTCCCTTATGAATGCCGGCTTTTAGATGGCCCTTTGGCGGGAATTTGCAAGGCGACGCAGCGGCCAATGTCCCGCCTTGTCAGTAACGGCAAACCCGAACCCGTTCCAGCACCCGGCGGTGATGGTGCCAGTGCCTCACCCACTTCACGTGGCAACGGTGGTAGTGGCGGTGCCGGTGGTAGTAGCGATGCGGGTAGCGGGCCATGTAGTCGGGATAATAACCGCGATAATAGCGCGGGCCGTAATAGCGGCCGCCATAGTCGTAGAACGGGCCGCCGCCGTAGAAAGGGCCTCCGTAGAACGGACCGCCATAGAACGGGCCGAAGCCGCCGAAAGGACCGAAAAAACCGCCCGGACCGAAGAACTGCGCATCGGCAGGCGCGACCGTGGCTGCGGCAGAGGCAATGGCAATCACCGAAGCAAGTAACAGTTTTCTCATGGCAACCTCCTCCTGAAGGCTGATCCCCGGATAAACGCGCTGCAGGAAGCGTGTGTTCCCAATCGCTGACGGCCGCTGAGCGTGGCGCTCACCCTCGAGAATGGTCGCAAGAGCGGCTAGGAAGTCAGCTTGCCAACCGGACTCAGTACCTGCAGACGCGGATTGCCTCGTACACCCGGTGGTGATGACGCCAGTGTCTCACATATTCGACTTGGCAACGCCTGTGGTGCCGGAAATAGTAATTCCGGTAGTAGTGCGGCCTGTAGCTGTAATATTGGCCGTAGTACGGCCGATATGTGTAGCGGTCGCCGTAATAGTCACCGTAGTACGGTCCATAATCATCATCGTAATAGCCGTCGCCGATGCCGATCCCGAATTCGAGGCGTCCGGCATTGGCCGGGCCGATTACGGCGGACGCCGACGCAACGGCTATAACGGAGGCGAGCAGGAGCTTTTTCATAACCACCTCCCTGGGGTTGATCACACCATAAACGCCCGGGAAGCAGCGTATGTTCCGAATCGCTAATATTCGCCCGCCCATCGATGAGGATGGGCGGGTCGTCATCTCCCCTCGCGGCGGAGATCAGCCAATTGCGGGCACTAATCAGCGTTCGCAAATGCGGATTTTTTCAATGACGCGGTGGTGATGGCGCCAGTGCTTCACGATCTTGACCCGGCAATTATCGCGATAATACCGGTTATGATAGCGAACCACATAACGCTCACGAGCGGGGGCGTAGTAGTCGTCATCGTAGACGTGCCGGTAATAGCGGTGAGGGTAGTATCCGCCATAATCGCCGTAATAGTCGTCGTCATAGCCAGGACCGATGCCGATACCGAGCTGCACGCCGCCGGCGTTGGCCGGCGCGATCGCGAACGCCGAGGCGATGGCGATCATCGAAGCAAGCAGAAGCTTTTTCATCGCTGCCTCCTTGAGTTTCGAGGACGCCCCTTCGAGGAGTAAACGGTTTCGAGGTAACCGGTGTTCCGAAGAAAATGGCGTGGCCCTATTTCCCACGTGCTCGGGACGAGCCGTTCGCAAATACAAGAAAACGCCCTCTCCCCTGCAAAGGGTGTATGGATCGGGGAGGATAGCGCCGCGCGATGTCGCAGCACCGCTCGCGACCGTTGGCGCCGTCGGCTATGCCACATCTGACCCAAATGCCAAGCACAGGAGCCTCCATGACCAAGAAAACCATTCTCAAATTCGGCCCCGTCGAGCAGGCCGATGGCGGCGACCTACCAGGCTGGATCGCGGTCGAGGGTTCCCCCACCATGCAGACCGCCGTGCAGCACGCCACCGACGACGGCAAGGTGATGTCCGGCACCTGGCGCGCGTCGCCCGGCACTTACCACGCCACCTACACCGACTATGAGTTCGTCCACATGATCGCCGGCCGCATCATCATCACGCCCGACGGGGGCGAGCCGGTCGAGGTCGGCCCCGGCGACGCTTTCGTGGTCGAGGCCGATTTCAAGGGGACATGGAAGATCCTCGAGCCGGTGACCAAGCATTTCGTCGTTGTGATTGGATGAGGGCGCAGGCGCTGAAGCTGCTGATCTCCCCCTACTGGTGCGAGATTGGCAGCTTCACCGCCCCACCTTCGAAATCACCCTTTTCTCCACCTCCGGCTCCAGCGATTCCGCGAAGGGCGTCGCCAGATGGTGCTGATCGCGGAAGGCGAGCTTGCCGTCGATGAAGACATGGCAAATGGTGGCGCTGCAGAAACGGTCGGTGAGATCGACGTAAGCCGCGTTGGGGATGCTGTCGACGATGTCGCGTTCCACCGCGGCCATGGCATCGTTGGCGGCATAGGCCCGCGTCTGGTCGCAGCGCGAGGGCATTTCGTTTCGCCAAAGCGCCCGCGCCACGCAGGTGTCGACATTGGCGTTGTTGAACGGCACGTCGCGGATGAAGGCGACCTTGAGGCCGGCCCGGCTCAGGCTGGTGAGCGTTGAGCGCAGGCCCGAACGCCAGTCGGCGTCCTGGCTGTCCGTGTCGCCTGCGCGCCCCGCCATTTTGCGCCCGCTGGTCAGCGCCAGCTCCGAGATGACCACCAGCGCCGGCCTCGCCTGGATGATCTCGTTGATCGCCTGCTCGCGCCAGCGGTCGCACTCGCTATAGGGACGCTTGAGCTCGGACGACCACACGCTGATGCGCGAGGCGCGGCAGGAGTTCTTCAGCCAGGTCACCACCCGGTAGCCGTTTTTTCGACCCGCCTCGATCAGCGGCGTCGACCAGTGGTCGGCGTGGGAATCGCCGAAGAGCGCGATGACGCGCCGCCCGTCGCCGAACACGCAAGGGGTCGGCGTTATGCTCTGATAGTCCTGCACGCAGCCCGCTTTGGCCCGGGCTGTGGACGGTTCCGCGGCACTCGCCGCGATGATGCGTTGTTCCGGATCGAGGTCGTGCACGGCGAGCCTAGCATTGCCGTAGGCGGCTGCGACGCCGGTGCCGGTCAGGAGGAGGGCCGGCACCAGCGCCCGCGCCGCATTGGCCATCAGCCAGCCATTGCGACGGATCGGGTTTTCGATGAGGTGGTAGCTAAGCGCGGACAGCGCCAGCGTCAGCGCAAGGCAGTAGAGCCGCTCGGCGGGCGTCAGTTCCGGCACCAGCATGCCGGCATAGACGATGACCGGCCAATGCCAGAGATAGAGCGAATAGGAGAGCTTGCCGATCCATTGCAAAGGCGGCAGCGCCAGGGCGGCGTTCACGTAGTTCCGTTCGGAATTGCGTGGACGAGGAGTGCCGTCCCTGGCGCCGGCCGCTCCCGCCTTGAGCAGAAGGACCGTACCGACCACAGGCAGAAGCGCCAGAAAGCCGGGGAAGGGAGCGTCCTCGCTGAAGGTGAGATAAGCGGCCCCGATCATCGCCAGTCCGGTCAAGCTTAACGCCCGCCCCAGCCGCGGGCGCTCCTGCAATAGCCGCGCCGGCAACATCGATGCGAGGCCGCCGGCGGCAAATTCCCATGCGCGCAGCGGCGAAAAGTAGAAGGCCCAGGGCTGCGAGACGCTCGTCAGCCAGGCGCAGAGAACAAAGGAAGCGAGGCCGACAGCGGCGATCGCGGCCACCATGGCGCGTTTGCCGGGCTTCATCCACCAGGCCAGCATCAGGAGCGCCGGCCAGGCGAGATAGAATTGCTCCTCGACCGACAGCGACCAGTAGTGGATGAACGGATTGGTGGTGGCGTCATTGGCGAAATAGTCGAACGACCAGCGGATTAGCCATAGATTGATCATATAGGCGGAGGCGAACATCGCGCCCTTGGAATAGAGCGCCTGTTCCTCCGGCGACAGGATGACCGCGCCCGCGGCAAGCGTCGCGGCGATAACGAAAAGCGCTGCCGGCAACAGGCGCCGTGCGCGCCGGGCATAGAAACGCAACAGATCGAGCCGGCCGGTGTCGGAAATCTCGGCGACAAGATGGCGGGTGATCAGGTAGCCCGAGATGACGAAGAAGATGTCGACCCCGGCAAAGCCGCCGGGCAGCGCGGTCAGGCCGAAATGGAAGGCGACCACGCCCGCCACGGCTAGCGCCCGCAACCCTTCTATGTCGGGTCGAAAATCCTGCGCCGATGCTGACACGAACACGAACCTCGTAATGTCCGTTCGTATCCCGCCTGCTGCAAAGCCTCGTCCCTATGCTCTGATATCGCAATGCAACAAATCTAACGCGGTGCAACATAAGGGGAGGTGGATTGACCATTCGCCGAGAATAGCCGGGATTTGCAGAACAATGATCTGAGGTTACTGCCGGAAGCCTTGCCCGCGCGGACCGTGGCCTTGGATCCGCGCGGGAAACGCCGCCCCGCCGGCGGCGCCAAGCCCCAGCCCTCGGGCAGGCTGGATGGTTTGGCCCTCCGGCGGCTGCTCTTCCCCGCCGACCCCGGATGGTGAACCGGCTATGGGGCCTCCGGGATAGGTACGTTTGTCTTACGCGGTCACGAACCAAAACCGCCGAGCGCGGTTCCCGCAATTGCCCTAGAAGTGAAGATCCAGCGGTTGCGGATAGGCTTGGCCCGGGTCGGCGTCCTTCGCCGTCGGGCCCGCCGAGGGCGCGATGCCGCCGGTGGCCGTCTGATCGAGCGGCGGCCGGCTTTTCTCGTGGCCGGTCTTTGTCTCGGTCTGCGGGATTTTTGTTTTGGCCTCGGCGGCTTGCGACAGCGCAAGCGCCATGACAAGCGCGGATAGAACGAGTTTCATGACGGCTCCCCTGTATTCATCCCGAATGCATTCATCCCGAAGCGACCCTAGCGGCGGTCGCCGGGTCGCAAAGACTGCGCGCGTGGAATGCAGTGGAATTCTTTGGATTTCCTGTAACATTAGGGAGTGGAAATAAGAGTAGCCGGCAATGCAGGCCGTTTGCCGGCGCTGAGCGAAATCGTGGGCAATTCGTCTGTTCCCGCCAGATGCCGAAATGCTCTGGCGGCGAAGGCGTCGCCTTAGTGCTGCCCGAAGAGCGACGACGAGGAACAGCACATAACGGTATAATGGCAAAGGGACTTGTGGCATGGCGCAGCACATCGCGCAAAAGTTAAGACTGACTTCGGCCTTGCTGGGTACGGTGACCCGCAAGGATCTCGCGGCGGCATTCCGCGCCGTCAATCCCAGAACGGCATTCGACCTCGGCCGCGCCGACAAGTGGCTGCAGGGTCGGGCTCATCCGCGCGAGCTCAGTGTCTACGAGGACTGGGCAAAGCTGCTGCAACTGGAGCAGCCCGGCGTATGGATCGCCGAGAGCGATCTGCCGAGCTTCACCGCCGCCGTCTGCGCCCGTCACGGTATGGACCGGGGCGCGCTCGAACGGCTCGCCGCGCAGCAGTTCGAGACTTCCGCACATGACGACCGCGCCCAGAGCATCGCGCTGATCGGAAGCTATGCCTGCTATTCGCGTGCCTGGTCGCCCTATTATCGCGGTCAGCTTATCAAGGGCAGCCTGTCGATCGAAGGGGGGCCGGGCGTGCACGGCCTCACCGCCCATTACCGTGAGGCCTTGCCGACCGGCCAGCTCGTTCTGGGCGGCCCCGTGACGCCCGCGAAGCGCGGCCTGTACGTCCATGTCAGGGAGGTCGGCGGCGATGCCCAGTTCTTCTTCAGCCTGTTCCCCCAGTCACAACCGGGCAGCGTGCTCGGCGGCTATATGTGCGGTACGGCCATCATCGGCCCGGAAGCGCAGCCCTCGTTTACCAGGATCCTCATGGTGCGCCTGCGCGATCCGGTGCCCGGCGCCCCCGCATGGGGAGGATATCTGCTTCCGCAGGGATCGATCGCCGCCGACCTGGCGGCGCTCGGCATAGCCACCGAAAATCCGGAGGCGGTCGACCGGCTGATCGGCCGGTTTCTGGGCGCCGACGGCGAGGGCGACGTCGGCCAGATCCCGCCGGCTGAGTTCCGCGCCATCCTCGACATGTTCGACCGCCACTGGCTGCGGCACGTCGGCTAACCCGGGACCGTCGTGGCAGTCCTAGGCTCGGGCCCGATCTGACGCTTCGTCTCCTAACCGGACGGCGCGAGAGCCTCGCCGGCCAATTTTCTTGCGCCTGATGTCTCGTCGCCAGATTCTCGTCGCTTGACGCGGCGGATGCGGAGCATAGTTGCTGTCCCGATCTCATCGTCGACCGGATCGAGGCAGTTGATGAAGAAGCCATACTGCAAACCGACGCTGGCCAGACGTAACAGGCTTTCGGCGGCGACCGCAGCCGTGCCGTCCTCCGGCTTCACGTTCTGAGATTTGGCTCGATTGATTTAAGGCAAGCTGTTCTTAAGCTGGAAGCCTTGCCGGCCAGGAGCGGGCGGTACACTGCGCAGGTGCCCGCCCGTCCGGCGCCGCCGCCAAGCTGCTGAAACCCCGTCCGTCCCCAACAGCAACGGTCATGGCGTGACCAGTGGTTGCGGAGTGCCATTGGCGAGGGGTCCTGTCAACGCCCGCCGGCGAGCGGCCCGGGAGCGTCTTTTTAGCCGCCTTTTCGTGCCCGAAACACGCTTTGCAGCCATGCCGGAACCAAGGCGAAGAGCCGCGAAATGGCGGAATTCTGGGCTTTCCGATGTCCGGCAGGCCGCGCCGCACATATATGCTTATCCACTTGAATAGGCTGATTTTTCGCCGGCCGGCATGTCTCTTCGACCCCGACTTTTTTTGGGTGCAATTCGGCAGCGCAGCATCGGCGCCCTTGGCGGCGGGGTTCCCCCAGAGACGGCACCGGAGGCATCTGTGAGCCGTTTTCATGATCCGCCCATGAAAGACGTGATAGAGTGTCGCCAGCGAGTGGGGGAAGTTGCGATGGCCAATCGGTTGTTCGACGTTCTTGCCAGACGGCGGTCATGGCTGGATCGGGTCGCATTGGGGCTGCTTGTCTTCCTGGCGACCTTAGTCGCGGCGCTGATGGGCGGCGCCAGCGCCTAAACTGCGACGCGGCAAAGCGGTCGCCCTATTTCCTGTGTCCGATCGCCTTGAATTCGAAGATCGCGGGCCTGAGCCTCACTGGCTGCGGCCGCTCGGTGAGGTCGACGACACGGACCCACTTGTCGGCGCCGGCGCGCAGGGTGATTTTCTGGCCAAGCGCCTTCTCGGCCGCCTCGAAAGGTGTCTTGGCCTCTGCCGAATGGACCGCGACGACGGCTTCGCCGTCCATTTCCTTGACGCGGTAGGTTTTCATGCGCGTCTCCAGGGCGTCCGCCGTTTCGCTTCCTGCGCGAGCGCGTTAGATATTAGAAATATTGAATAAAAGGCAAGGCGACCAGACCCGGCATCGTCTGATCGAGGAAGCCAGAGTTTAGCCTATTTATTGATGGGCGCGCTGTAGCCGCGCAGGCCCGTTCCGCTGCAGCCCTGGCAGGAAACCCGTTGTCCCGGGCAATTGTCGCGCAACGCGCCGGCGGGGCAACACGTGCCGTTCGATGCTACCTGTTTCTCGCACTCGAACACCTTGCCGGCGCCCAGGCACCGGGGGCAGGTGAACTTCCTGAATTCGCTCAAGGAGAGCCTCCGGCTGTTTCACAGGCGCCCGGCACCGCGCTGATCGTGCCGCGGGTTCCATGACAGACACGGTTTGTCCTGCGTACGGCGATGTAGGTTAGTAATCGCTACTGTGATGGAGGTATCGCCTGCAACGCACGGTTGGCTCCTGGTGTTGCGGTGGCGTATCAGGACATGGGTTTCCCACCACTGTGAGATGAGGGAGGGGAAAGGCGGCACACCTCTCTCACCAGCCCGCGCAGCCAGCGATGCGCCGGATCGGCCTCGAGCCTCGGATGCCAAAGAAGCGAGATCGTCAGCGCAGCGAGCTTCACCGGCAGCGTGAAGGTGAACAGCCCGTCGCGCAATGTGCCGGTATAGCGCTCCGGCACGGTGGCGATGAGGTCGGAGCTGCGCGCCAATGCCAGCGCCTCGGCAAAGCCGCCGACGACGGTGACGACTGTCCGCGTCAGTCCGGCAAGTTCCAGTGCGTCGTCCGCCGGGCCGCGATCCAAGCCGCGACGCGAGATCATTATATGCCGGCCGGCGGCGAAGCGGGCGGCGGTAATGCGGCCTTCGCTTAACGGATGGCCGGCGCGTACGACGCCGACGAAGCGGTCGCGGAACAGTGCCTGCGCGCGCACCTCCGGCCCGGTCGAGCCGCCGACCACGCCGGTCTCCAGATCGACTGTGCCCTCGCGCATCGGGCCGCTGTCCTTGTCGGGCTTGGGCACGAAGCGCAACTGCACGCCCGGCGCTTCCTCAGCCACGCGGGCAAGCAGCGCCGGGCCGAAATTCTCCACGAAGCCGTCGCTGTTGCGGAGCGTGAAGCTGCGGGTGAGCCGCGTAAGGTCGAGCCGCTCGGCGGGCCGCAGCACCGCTTCCGCCTCCTTCACCAGCCGGCCGACCTCAGCGCCGAGTTCGACAGCGCGCGGCGTCGGCACCAGGCCGCGCCCGGCGCGCACCAGTAGCGGGTCGCCGGTCGCAGCGCGCAGCCTCGCCAGAGCCCGGCTCATCGCCGAGGGGCTGAGCTTCAGGCGCCGCGCGGCTCGGGCGACGCTGCCTTCGGCAAGCAGCACATCCAGCGTGACAAGCAGGTTTAGATCGGGGCGCGGCATGGGGTGACCATAGCATGGATAATCCAAAGAGACATGGCGCTTGATGCACTGTTCAACTGCAAATGGTGCGCGTTCCGCCATGTCACCCGCCCGCTTATCTTCCCGGCGAGTTCAGCCGAAGGAGAAGAAATCATGGCCGACATCGCCGAAAACCGCGCCGCGACCGGAAGCCATTCGACGGCGTGGGCGCTGGCCAGCCTGTCGCTTGCCATGCTCGTCTCCTCGCTCGCCACCAGCATCGCCAATGTCGCGCTGCCGGTGCTGAGCGTGGCCTTCGCCGCGTCCTTCGCGGCGGTGCAATGGGTGGTGCTCGCCTATCTGCTCACCATTACCGCGCTGATCGTCAGCGTCGGGCGTCTCGGCGATCTCGTCGGCGGCCGTCCGCTGCTGATTGTCGGCATGGCGCTGTTCGGCGCCGCCTCGTTTGCCGCGGCGCTCGCGCCGTCACTGGCCCTGCTGATTGCCGCCCGCGCCGCGCAGGGCCTCGGCGCGGCGGTGATGATGGCGCTGACGATCGCCTTTGTCGGCGAGACGGTGCCGAAGGAACGCACCGGCAGCGCCATGGGCCTGCTCGGCACCATGTCGGCGATCGGCACCGCACTCGGGCCTTCGCTCGGCGGCGTGCTGATCACTGCTTTGGGCTGGCGCTCGATCTTCCTCCTCAATGCCGGGATCGGCGCCGTCGCGCTGCTTGCCGCCTGGCGCTTCCTGCCAGTGGCGATGCCCGCCGGCGAAGCGGCGGGGACCGTCCGTCGGGCGGCAACCGCAAGGGACCGCTTCGATATGCTTGGCACGCTCCTGCTCGCCGCCACGCTTGTCGCTTACGCGTTGTCCATGACCATGGGCCGGAGCCATTTCGGCGGCCTGAACATGGCGCTGCTCAGCATGGCCGTAGCCGGTGCGGCGCTGTTCGTTGTTGCCGAGGCCAAGGTGGCGTCGCCGCTGGTCAAGCTTGCGTTGCTGCGTAGTCCGGTCCTGGCACCCAGTCTCGCCTTGAACGCGCTGGTCGCGACGGTGATGATGGCGACATTGGTCGTCGGCCCGTTCTTCCTGTCGCGGGCGCTGGGTTTAAGCGAAGCGGCGACCGGTGCTGTACTGTCGATCGGTCCCGTGGTCTCGGCACTATGCGGCGTCATTGCCGGGCGCATCGCCGACCGCCTCGGCGCGGCGGCGATGGTGGTTGCCGGGCTGGCGCTGATGGCAGCCGGTTGCGTTGCGCTCGCCGCGTTGCCCAGCCTCTTCGGCATTGCCGGCTACGCGGCGGCGATCATGCTTTTGACGCCCGGGTATCAGCTCTTCCAGGCGGCCAACAACACGGCGGTCATGGCCGGTATCGACGGAGCCGACCGCGGCGTGGTGTCGGCCATGCTCGGCCTCTCGCGCAATCTGGGGCTGATCACCGGCACGGCGGTTATGGGCGCGGTGTTTGCGTTTGCCGTCGGCGCGCAGGACATTGCCGGCGCCGCGCCGGAAGCCGTCGCCGGCGGCATGCGGTTTGCGTTCGCGGTGGCGGCTGGGTTGGTCGTTGTCGCCATGGCGATTGCGGTGGCAGGAGGTTTGCGAAAGCGTTGACGCGCGTGTCTCACCCCCTCGAGGACCCGCAAGGGGGTGATCTGCAGCTCATTGGACTTCGCTCCGCTACAACCCCATATTGAATCGAAGGAGCTTTGAGCGTGAGACTCGCGCGGGCAGCCCTTCTTGCAGCGGCCTTCGTGGCCGCCGCGGCTTTTTTCCCCGCCTCCTCGGCCGCACCGGCGGGGGAGAAGGTCGCCTTGAATATCGCGATAAACGGCGCCATCGGTCCGGCGAGCGCGCGCCAGCTGAAAGAGGCGCTCAAGGCGGCGACCGAGCGCAAGGCTGCGGTGCTCGTCCTGCAGCTCGACACGCCGGGCGGCCTGGTCACCTCGATGCGTGAGATGATCGCCGATATCCTGGCCTCTCCCGTTCCCGTGATCGGCTACGTCGCGCCGGCCGGCGGCCATGCGGCAAGCGCCGGAACCTATATCCTCTACGCCACCCACGTCGCGGCGATGGCGCCCGGCACCAATCTGGGGGCGGCGACACCGGTCGAGATCGGCGGGGTGCCCTCGTTTCCCGGCGGCGAGAAGGACGAGAAAGGCACCGACCCGATGATGGCCAAGGTGACCAATGACGCGGTGGCGCTGATCCGTTCGCTCGCCGAGTTGCGCGGGCGCAACGGCGATTGGGGCGAGAAGGCCGTGCGCCAGGCGGCAAGCCTTTCGGCAAGTGCGGCATTGCAGGAACATGTCATCGACTTCGTCGCGCGCGACACGGCCGAGCTCCTGCAACTCGCCGATGGCCGCACCGTCGACGTGGCTGGCAAGAAGCAGGTACTGGCGACGAAGAGTCTTGCCGTCGAGACGCTCGATCCCGACTGGTTCATCCGGCTTCTCGCGGTCATCACCGATCCCAACGTCGCCGTCATCCTGATGCTGCTCGGCTTCTATGGCCTCGTCTTCGAGGTGACGAGCCCCGGAGCGGTGGCGCCCGGCGTGATCGGCGCCACCTGCCTCGTGCTCGCGCTCTACGCGCTGGATCTCTTGCCGATCAACTATACCGGGCTGGTTCTGATGCTGCTCGGCGTCGCCTTCCTCATCGTCGAGGCCTTCAATCCAACGGTCGTGCTGGGGCTCGGCGGCGCCATTGCCTTCCTGCTCGGCGCAGCCATGCTGCTCAAGGTCGAGGGACCGGGCTTCGCCATATCGTGGGCCATCATTGGCCCTGCCGCCGCGCTGACGCTGGGGCTCGCGCTGTTTGCCGGCAGCTACCTCTGGGCGGCGCGGCGCAATCCGCCGCGCACCGGCGGCGATGCCATGCGCGGCCAGCCCGCCGAAGTCCTCGACTGGGAAGGCCGCGAGGGCCATGTGCTGGCGCTCGGCGAGCGCTGGCGGGCAAAGGCGGATGAACCGGTAGCGCCCGGCGACAGCGTCGAGGTGACTGCCGTCAGCGATCTCGTGCTGACGGTGCGGCGGCGCGGCGCGGCGAAAGACGGGGCCGGCACCCGAAGGGCGGCAAAGGACGGAGCAAAACAATGACAGTCGGTTATGTGGCCTATCTGATCCTTGCGCTGCTGGTGATCATGTTCCTGTCGGCGGCAATCCGCATCCTCAGGGAATATGAGCGCGGCGTGGTCTTCACGCTTGGCCGTTTCACCGGGGTCAAGGGGCCGGGCCTCATCATCCTTGTTCCCTTCATCCAGCAGATGGTGCGTGTGGATCTGCGCGTGATCGTGCAGGACGTGCCGCCGCAGGACGTGATCTCGCGCGACAACGTCTCGGTGAAGGTCAACGCGGTGCTCTATTTCCGCATCGTCGACGCCGAGCGGGCGATCATCCAGGTCGAGAATTTCCTGACCGCCACCAATCAGCTGGCGCAGACCACGCTGCGCTCGGTGCTCGGCAAGCACGACCTCGACGAGATGTTGGCCGAGCGCGACAAGCTCAACAACGACATCCAGGAGATCCTCGACCAGCGCACCGACGCCTGGGGCATCAAGGTCTCCAATGTCGAGATCAAGCATGTCGATCTGAACGAGAGCATGATCCGCGCCATCGCCAAGCAGGCCGAGGCCGAGCGGCTGCGGCGCGCCAAGGTCATCAACGCCGACGGCGAGCAGCAGGCCGCGGCCAAGCTGGTCGAGGCCGGCCGCATGCTGGCCGAGGAGCCACAGGCCATGCAGCTGCGCTATTTCGAGGCCCTGCACGACATCGCCGGCGAGCGCTCCTCCACGGTGGTCTTCCCGCTGCCGGTGGATTTGCTCAGGCAGTTTTTGCACGGGGAGGGTGGGGGCGGAAGCGCAGGCGGCTGAGTGACGAGTGCGTGATGCGGTCGCCGGAACTGCCAATCTTCCCCCATGCGGGGGAGATGTCCGCAGGACAGAGGCGGGTGCTGTCCCGCCGGCGTATAGCGGACCGCAGTCGCGTACTCTTGCAAGTTATCGGTATGTGTAAGGTTGACCCCCCTGCCTTGCCCAGGCATCTCCCCCGCAAGGGGGGAGGTCACGCACTCCGCCGACGGCACTTCTCTTAAATCAACTTCTCCAGCGTGATCGGCAGATCCCTTACCCGCTTCCCCGTGGCGTGGAACACTGCATTCGCGATCGCCGGCGCCACCCCCACGATGCCGAGCTCGCCAACGCCCTTGCCGCCGAGGGCGGAGGAGTGCGGGTCGGGGATGCCGACCGAGATCGTCTGGATGTCGGGAATGTCGGCATTGGTCGGCAGCATGTAGTCGGCGAAATTGGAGTTGACGATGCGGCCGTGTCGGCGGTCGACGATGCCTTCCTCGAGCAGCGCCTGGCCGATGCCCATGATGATGCCACCCTTCCACTGGCTCTCCGCCAGCTTCGGGTTGTAGAGCCGGCCCGAATCCAGGGCCGACACCACGCGCGAGACGCGTACCGTGCCGAAATCCTCGTCGACCCGCACCTCGACGAAATGCGCGCACCAGGAATAGCGCGAATAGTCGCCCTCAGTGTGCGGCAGCGCCATGGCGATCGTGGTGTAGTTGTTGTAGCGCTGCTCCGGCGTGAAGCTCGGCGGAACGGTGTCGCCCTTGGCCTCGATCCGCTCGCGGCCGAGCATGCTCATCAACTCGGCGATCGCCAGCTCCGGCCCGTCGCCGCGCGGCGAGGCGATGCGGCCGTTCCGCACCACCAGCGTGTTCGCCTGCAACCCATGGAAGGGCGAGAGCGGATCGGAGAGCGCCAGCCCGATCAGTTCGTTCAGCGCCTGGCCCGCCGCCTTGTAGACGGCCCCGGTCATGACGCCGGCTAGGCGCGAGCCGCCGGTGACGCCGGCGCGGGCGAAATGCGAGTCGCCGAGCTTCACCCAGACTTGGCTTACCGGCACGCCGAGCGTTTCGGCGGCGGTCTGCGCCAGGATCGTATAGGTGCCCTGGCCCATGTCGATGGAAGAGCTTTCGACCTCGACGGAACCGTCGGCCAGGAGCTTCACCACAGCCTCGCCATGGGCGCGCCGCACCGGATAGGTGCCGGCCGCCACGCCCCAGCCGATGAGCTGGCGGCCTTCGCGCATCGAGCGCGGCTGCGGCGAACGTTTCGCCCAGCCAAAGGCTTCAGCGCCGGCGGCAAAGGCTTCGCGCAACTGCCGTGTCGACCACGCCTTTTTCGCATGCGGATCCTGTTCGGCATAGTTGATCAGCCGCATCTCCAGCGGATCCAGCCCAAGCTCATGGGCAAGCTCGTCGATGGCGCATTCGATGCCGAAGGCGCTCGGGTTCTCCCCCGGCGCGCGTTTTGCTCCTGGCACAACCGTATTCACCCGCACGACATTCTGCTTCGAGGAGAAATTGGGCGTGGCGTACATGATCGAGGTGACGGAGCCGAGCGGCTCGACCCACATGCCATCGACCGCCGTCTCGTTGACGCCGCGATGCACGATAGACTGGATGCGGCCCGTCTTGTCGGCACCGATCGCCACGGTCTGGCGCGTCGCGGCGCGGCCGCCATAGGAGGTGAAATTCTGCGGGCGGTTGAGCACCAGCTTCACCGGTCGTCCGAGCATCTTGGCCGCTGCAGCCGTCACCGCGCTGTGCGCCAGCGCCAGCGCCTTGGAGCCGAAGCCGCCGCCGATATAGGGCGAGACCAGCCGTACGTTCCGGAACGGAATGTCGAACCATTCGGCATAGGTGCGCGCCATGCCGTCGAGCCACTGGCTCGGCTCCCAGACGGTCAGCTCGTCGCCTTCCCAGCGCGCGATCAGCCCGTGCGGCTCCATCGCAGCCTGGAACTCGCGCGGCGTGTTGTAGGCCGCGCAGATCCGCACCGGGGCGGCGGCGAAGGCGGCCTGCGCGTCGCCCCATTCCTTGGTCATGGCGTCGATCGGGATGCCGTCGCCTGCCTTGCCGTCACTCAGGTCGACGATGGCCGGCGTCTCGTCATACCAGACCTTGACGAGTGCGGCCGCCGCCACCGCCTGCTCGAAGGTCTCGGCCACCACGGCGGCGACATGCTGGCCGGAGAAGGTGATCTCGCGGGCGAGGGGACAGTAGGTCGATAATGCCGGCGGATTGCCGAACCAGTCCGACGCGCCCTTCAGTTCCATGATGGTGTCGGGCGTCAGCACGGCGAGCACGCCGGGCGCGGTCTCGGCCGCGCGGGCGTCAATCGCCGTGACCTTGCCGGCGGCAATCGTTGCGCCGACCAGCACCGCATGCGCCAACCCTTCGAGCTGCTGCTCGAAGGCGTAGTGGGCCGCGCCGGTGATCTTGGCCGGGCCGTCGACGCGCGACAGGCGTCCGCCGACCGCTTCGAGGCGCGCGCTGTCGGACGCGGCGTGTTTCATGTCATGAACGGTCATGCCGTCTCTCCCAATTTGAGGATGGCGCGCGCGATCACACGCGGCGCCAATGCGATCTTGTAGTGGTTGGCGCCATGGTCGACGGCGCCCTGCATGGCGAGCTCGCTCGCCTCGCGGATCGTCGCTTCGTCGAGCGCTTTGCCTTTCAGCGCGTCCTCGACGGCGCGCGCCCGCCACGGCTTGGTGGCGACGCCGCCGAGCGCGACACGGATGTCTCGGATGGTGCGTCCGTCGCCTTCAAGTTCCAGTCCGACCGCTGCACTTGCCGCCGCGAACTCATAGGACTGGCGGTCGCGTACCTTGATGTAGGTCGAGCGTCTGGCCGCGGCCGAGCCAGGAATCTCGATGGCCGTGATCACCTCGCCCGGACGAATATCGTGCTCCTGCTCGGCCGTCGCGCCGGGGGCCAGGAAGAAGTCCTCGACCGTGAGCCGCCGCTCGCCGAGATCGACCTCGGCGTCGAAGGCGACGAGCGCTACGGCGAGATCCTCCGGATAGGTGGCGATGCACGCCTCGCTCACGCCGAGCACCGCATGGCCGCGCGTCACGCCGCCGATCGCCGAGCAGCCGCTGCCCGGCTCACGCTTGTTGCACGCCGGGAAATTGGCGGGATCGCGGAAGTAGGGACAGCGCGTGCGCTGCATCAGGTTGCCGCCGATCGTCGCCATGTTGCGCAATTGCGCCGACGCCGCCTGCCAAAGCGCTTCCGAGACCGCCGGAAACAAGCTCTTCACTTCGGCATGGTCGGCGACGTGGCTCATCTTCGCCAGCGCGCCGATCAAAGCGCGGTCGGCGGTGACGTCGATGGCGTTGAGCCCTTCGATATGGCTGATGTCGATGACGGTGGCGGGTTCCACGACGCCACATTTAGCGAGGTCGATGAGCGTCGTGCCGCCGGCGAGCAGCATGGCACCGGGAAGGGCGGCCGCGTTGCGCGCAGCCTCGATATTGTCGGCGCGGAGGTAGGAAAAATCTCTCATGAGCGCAGCTCCTGTGCCGCCTGGCGGACGGCGGCGACGATATTTGGATAGGCGCCGCAGCGGCAGAGATTGCCGGCCATGTATTCGCGGATTTCCTCGTCGGAGCCGGCATGGCCCTCGCGGATGCAGGCCACCGCCGACATGATCTGGCCCGGCGTGCAATAGCCGCACTGGAAGGCGTCCTGCTCGAGGAAAGCCGCCTGCACGGCGTGCAGCGTGCCGTCCTCGTCCGCGAGCCCCTCAATGGTGGTGATCGTGCGGCCTTCGACCTGGGCCGCCAGCGTCAGGCAGGCCAGCACCCGCTCGCCGTCGACATGGACGGTGCAGGCGCCGCACTGGCCATGATCGCAACCTTTCTTGGTGCCGGTGAGATGAAGCCGTTCGCGCAATGCGTCGAGCAGTGTCACGCGCGGCTCGATCTCGAGCGCGTGGTCGCGGCCGTTGATGGTGAGACGGAGGGAAAGCGTGGTGGGACTGGGGGTTAAGCCCTTGGTGGCAACGCCATTCCTGAAATGGCCGTCTTCGGGAGGATCGATGATGATCTGGCTGGTCATGGGGCGTCGGGCTCCGATTGCTGGACGCTAGGATGGAAATGGGACTTGGGAGGGGAGGGGCAAGACATAGAAGCTGCTAATCTCCTCATGGGGAGATCACGCTCTCATCGACACGTGACATACCGCTTCCCCTGGTTATATGATAAAAGCACTCCACTAAAGCGGAGGTGCCTCCGTTTATTTAACTGGGGTCTAGCCGGTCATGGTTCAACCCCCATATTGCGTTGGTGGAGAAAAAAGTGCCCGAGCAGGAAATGACCACCGAAGCGACCCGCGACGCGCCGGCGCAAAAGCCGTTGCGCGCCGATGCGCAACGCAACCGCGACAAGCTTGTCGAGGTGGCGGCGCAAATGTTTGCGAGCGACGGCGTCGACGCCTCGCTCGAGGAGATCGCCAGGCGGGCAGGGGTCGGCATCGGCACGCTTTACCGGCATTTCCCGACGCGTGAGCACCTGGTCGAGGTGGTCTATCGCCGCGAGGTGGAAGGGCTCTGCCACGCCGCCGCCGAACTTGCTCGGCTGCATCCGGCCGATGTCGCGCTGGAACTCTGGATGCAGCGCTTCGTCGACTACATCGCCACCAAGCGCGGGCTGGCCACCAGCCTGCGTTTGTTGCTCACCACAAACTCGACGCTGTTCTCCGACACCTCCGGCCGTGTCTCCGGCGCCATGCGAGGCCTGATCGAGGCTGCCGCCGCTGATGGAAAAATCCGCGCCGATGTCGACGCTTCCGATGTCATGCATGCACTCGGCGGCATCTATTCCGCGCCGAACACGCCCGACTGGCGCGAGCGGTCGGGGCGGCTGGTGAAGCTGCTGATGGACGGGTTGCGGTTCGGGGCGAAGGGCTGAGGCGCCGAAGCTGCCAATCTCCCCGCTTGCGGGGGAGATGTCTGGCAGGACAGAGGGGTGCTGTCCCGCCGACATTTCCACGACTGGCATTCCCCGACCCGCGGCCTACATAGTCGGCACCATCCTCCCTCCCTCCCAAAAGGAACTCCCATGCCTGAACAGCTCAAGCTCAACGACGGCTCGACCATCCCGCAGATCGGGCTCGGTGTGTGGCAGGTCGATCCGGACATCACCGCCAACGTCG
This sequence comes from Mesorhizobium sp. SOD10, assembly GCA_000824805.1. Classification (GTDB taxonomy): domain Bacteria; phylum Pseudomonadota; class Alphaproteobacteria; order Rhizobiales; family Rhizobiaceae; genus Mesorhizobium. The sequence continues at coordinate 376,155 of CCNA01000034.1, read as the reverse complement.
TGCGCTGGGGGATCGAGGCCGGCTACCGGCTGATCGACACCGCCGAGGGCTACCGCAACGAGGAGGGCGTAGGCGAGGCGATCCGTTCGGCCGGCGTGCCACGATCCGAACTCTTCATCACCTCCAAGCTGCGCAACGGCGGGCATCAGCGCGATGCTGCGCTGCGTGCCTTCGACGACACGATGCAGAAGCTCGGCATCGACCAGATCGATCTTTTCCTCATCCACTGGCCCGTGCCCAGCCAGAACAAATATGTCGAAGCCTGGAAGGCGCTGGTCGAACTGCAGAAGGCCGGGCGCATCAAGTCGGTCGGCGTCTCGAACTTCAACCAGGACCATCTGGAGCGCATCATCGGCGAGACCGGCGTGACGCCGGTCGTCAATCAGATCGAATTGCACCCGCGCTTCCAGCAACGCGACAAGCGCGACTTCCACAAGAAGCACAACATCCATATCGAAAGCTGGAGCCCACTGGGCAGCGGCCGGCTGCTTGCCGACCCGACGTTGGAAAAGATCGCCGCACAGCACGGCAAGTCGGTCGCGCAGGTGATCATCCGCTGGCATCTGCAGGAAGGGCTGATCGTCATTCCGAAGTCGATCCACCAGGAACGCATCGCCGGTAATTTCGACGTCTTCGATTTCGAGCTGGACGCGGACGACATGCAGACCATCCGCCGCATGGACTCCGCCGACGGCCGCACCGGACCGAATCCGGCGACGGCGGCGTTTATGTTCTGAGGCGTTGAAACAGCCAATCTCCCTCCTTGCGGGGGAGACTAGCGGCTTCGGCATCCCGCCTTCTCCGACAGGCGGAGAACGGCTAGGCTCCAGCCGAAGCACCCAGGAGCCGCCCATTCCAAAGCCCACCTTCCTCGAAATCGCGCGCCGCGCCGGCGTCGGCACGGCAACGGTCGAGCGCGTGCTGAACGGCAGGGGCGGGGTGCGCCCCGAGACGGTCGAGAAGGTGGTCGCCGCCGCGCGCTCGCTCGACTATCCGCGCCGGCTGCCGGAGGCGCATCGCGGCGTCATTCGCATCGAGGTGATCCTGGTCAGGCCGGACGCGACCTTCTTCGCCCGTCTTTCCCGCGCCTTCGAGCGCATCGCCGCAACGCTGGACCGCTCGATCGCCGTGCACCGTACCTTTCTCGACGAGGCGAATCCGGCGGCGATCGCCAAACGCATCCTCGAGCCGGAGATGCGTCGCGCGGCGCTGATCCTTGCCGTACCCGATCATCCGCTGGTGAGCGCGGCGCTGCGCAAGCTCGAGGCGGAAAGCATCCCAACCGTGCAGATCGTCACCCAGATATCGCTCACCAAGAGCACCTATGTCGGCATCGACAACTACGCCGCCGGCCGCATGGCCGGGCTGCTGATGGCCAAGATGCAGCGGCGGCCGGGCAAGGTGGTCGCGATCTGCCATAGCCAGATCTACCGCGTCCATCGCGACCGCGTGCGCGGCTTCTTTGATTACCTGATCGAAGCAGGGCGGGACTTCGAGCCCATGGCGGCCCTATTCGGCTTCGACGACGGAGACCGCAATGCCGAGCAATTGCACGAGGCGTTTGTGCGCTGGCCCGATCTTGCCGGGCTCTATAATGCCGGCGGCGCCAACACGGCGCTGAACGAGGTGCTGCGCCGCCATGCCAAAGGCCGCGATATCTTCTTCGTCGGCCACGAGCTCACCGAGCGCAGTGCGCACAGCCTGCGTGACGGCACGATGGATGTCGTGCTCGACCAGGCGCCCGAAGCGCAGGCGCGACGCGCCATCGACCTGGTGCTCGCCGCGCTCAATTTGCACGACCTGCCGGTGGACAATCCTCCGATCCGTTTCATCACCTTCACTGCCGAGAACCTTTGATCTGATTTGATCAAGGAACAAGCAGCGCCCGCCGGGGCGCGGTGTTATCCCCTCGCGAAACGGGAGGATCATCGGTGGCGAGACGGCTGACGGCCTATGACCTGCAGAGCGCCAAGGGCAGCAGAAAGTGGTTGCAACTGCATGTCGACACACCGGCCGAGGCGGCGGCCGCGGTCGCTTGCGACATCGTCATCCTGTCCTGCGAGCCGGACCATAATCTGGAAGCCATCCGCCAGGCGGCACCCCACGCGTTCCTCTCCGTCGGCATGCCGCACGGCGCGGTCGCTTCGCCCGAGGAGGCGGTGCGGCTTGGCTTCGCCATGATGAAGCGCGGCGCCGATGCGGTTTATTCATCGCATTCGCCGCGCTTCATCGAGGCCATGGCCGCCGAAGGCATCCCGGTCACCGGTCATGTCGGCCTGGTGCCGAACCGTGCCACCTGGACGAATTTCCGCGCCATCGGCCGCACTGCGGAGGAAGCCTTCAGGGTCCTGCGCGCGGCGAAGGACCTCGAGAATGCCGGCGCCGCCTGCATCGAGGTGGAAGTCGTGCCGGTGCGCCTCGCCGACCACATCACGCGCTCGACGCCGCTGATCACCATGGGCATGGGCTGCGGCACCGCCTGCGACACGCAGTACCTCTTCTCCTGCGACGTGCTCGGCACCCATGCCGGCCACTATCCGCGCCATGCCAAGCGCTATGCCGACTTCGTTACGCTGGAGGCCGAGCTGCAGGAAAAGCGCATCAGTGCCTTCCGCGCCTTCAGCCGCGACGTCGCCGGCGGAACCTATCCGGAAGCGAAGCACCAGGTGGACATGGACGATGCCGCCTACGACCGCTTCCTCACCCTTGCTCAAGGTTTGTGAGATCAGCCATGGACGACCTGCAATTCGGCACGCGCAACAAGAGGGGCGACTGGGCTCCGAACGAGCCGGCCGGCACCGCGCCGCTCTTCGTCTTTCCGCCGCGCCCGCTGGCGGCGCTGAAATGGCTGCCGCATTATTTCCTGCCCTACAATCTGCTATTCGCGCTGACCGCCGTCGTCTGGTGGCGCTACGTGCTGCCCGACGTCGAGACGATGAAGACGCTCGCCGTAGGCTGGATCCTGCGCCTCTTCATCGTCAACTGCGCGGCGCTGCTCATCTTCTTCGGCGCCTTCGAGCTGCGACTCTACATTTTGAAGGCCCAGGGCAACCGCTTCAAATATAACGGCAAATGGCCTTCGGAGCAGAAGAACAAGGCCTTCTTTTTCGAGAACCAGAACACCGACAATATGCTGCGCACCTTCGGCACCGGCATGCCGATCTGGACGGCGATCGAGGTGGCGATCCTCCACGCCTACGCCAATGGCTACGTGCCGTGGCTGACCTTTGCCGAACACCCGGCCTATCTCTTCCTATTGGCGCTGGTGGTGCCGGTGATCCACGAGACGCATTTTTTCCTGCTCCACCGCGCCATCCATTGGGGGCCGCTCTACAAATGGGTGCATTCGGTGCACCACAATTCGGTCAACCCGTCGCCCTGGTCGTCGCTGTCGATGCATCCGGTGGAGCAGCTCGGCTATCTCGGCGTCGCCTTCTGGCACCTGGTCATCCCGTCGAACCCGCTCTTGGCGCTTTACCAGCTCCACTATGCCGGCTTCGGCGCCATTCCCGGCCATGTCGGCTTCGACAAGATCGAGCTTACCGAAGACACATCAGTCGATAGCCACGCCTACATCCACTACCTCCACCACAAGCATTTCGAGGTGAATTACGGCGACGGGCTCATCCCGTTCGACCGCTGGTTCGGCACCTTCCATGACGGCAGCAAGGAAGCCGCGGCGCGCATGGATGCCCGCTACGAGAAGAAGAAGGCCCGCGCCAACGCCGCCGCCGCGAAATGAGGGCCTGACCCGAGAGCCACGCGGAACCAGCGCTGCCCGTTCGCTCAAGCCATCCCGCAAGGGCCGGAAAATCAGAACCGGAGTGAGCCGGCGCTCCAATCCAGAGGGAGGAAACCCGTGAAGAAACTTCTGCTCTCGACGGCGCTCGCCGCCTTGTTCTCGATGCCGGCAAGCGCGTTCGCCGCCAAGCTCGGCGTCTCGATCGTCGACTTCGACAACAATTTCCAGACGCTGCTGATGCACGGCATGCAGGCCCGCGCCAAGGAGAAGGGTGCCGAGATCCAGGTCGAGGACGCGCATAACGACGTCGCCAAGCAGCTCGACCAGGTGAAGAACTTCATTGCCGCAGGCGTTGACGCCATTATCGTCACGCTGGTCGACACCAACGCCTCGAAAACCATCAGCGAGGAAGCGGCCAAGGCCGGCATCCCGCTGGTTTTCGTCAATCTCGAGCCATCGGACATGAAGGACCTGCCGGAGAAACAGGTCTATGTCGGCTCGAATGAAACCGAGTCCGGCACGCTGGAGGCCTTCGAGGTCTGCAAGATGCTGCGCGCCAAGGGCAAGTCGGCCGGCGCCACCGCCTATATCGTGATGGGCAGCTTGGTGCATCAGGCGGCGCTCCAGCGCACCAAGGATGTCGAGCAGATTTTTGCCACCGACATGTGCAACTTCATCAAGGTCATCGACAAGCAGTCGTCCGAATGGTCGCGCGATAATGCGCAGAACCTGATGACCAACTGGCTGACCGCCGGCCCGGCGCCGGATGCCGTCATCGCCAACAACGACGAATCCGCCATCGGCGCCATCCTGGCACTCAAGGCCAATGGCGTCGACATGAAGAACGTCGTGGTCGGCGGCATCGACGCAACGCAGGACGGGCTGCAGGCGATGAAGGCCGGCGAACTCTCGGTCACCGTATTCCAGAACGCCAAGGGGCAGGGCGGCGGCGGTGTGGATGCGGCGCTTGCGCTGGCCAAGGGCGAGAAGGTCGACCGCGTGGTCTACGTGCCCTTCGAGCTGGTGACGCAACAGAATGCGGCGGAGTATTTGAACAAGAACTGAGCGCGGAGGCGCCGTTCTTCCTTTCTCTCACAGGGGGGAAGGGAAGGCCCGCCTAAATCCCCTCGCCATCCACCAGCGGCACGTCGTCGCCCTCCCAGGGGCTGGGCATCGAACCGCGCCCCGCGGTCGGCAGCGGCATCCAGCATCTGAGTTCCGGTTCTGCATATTCGACGATTCGGCCGGGCGAGGAATCCGACGCCCGCCAGCCTTCATCGCCGTACTGATCGGCGCGCGACCAGTAGGCCATGTCGACCTCGGCCGGTCCCTGCTCGGAGGAACGCACCGTCACCAGGATGCGGCTGCCGTCCCGCGGCGCGCTCGCCATGTTGCGCCACTGTTCGGTCTCGTCCATGCGATCTCCTCCTGCCTCAAGCAACTCCAGAAAACCCGGTCGTCGCAATAGTCGCCGCCCGCCGGGGAGGGGTCAACCCGAACTTGGGCCGCGACAGTCGTTTCATTAACAGCTAACATTCGTGCAGGAGGATGGCGATGTCGCTGATGGTGATTGGAACCGGTTTCGGCCGGACCGGTACGGATTCGATGCGCGAGGCACTGACCATGCTCGGCTTCGGTCCTTGCCATCATATGTCGGAAGTGATGGCTCATGCGGAGCAGAAGCGGTTGTGGCGCGCACTGGCCGGGGGCGAGGCGCCCGACTGGGACCAGCTCTTTGCCGGATACAAATCCTGCGTTGACTGGCCGTCGGCGCACTATTGGCGCGAACTGATCAAGATTTACCCGCAGGCGCGCGTCATTCTCACCTGGCGTTCACCCGAAAGCTGGTGGGAGAGCTTCGAAAAGACCATCCTGCCAGCGATCGCCGGCAGCACGGACCAGGAGTCGCTAGGCATCGCGCTCGTTGCCAAGCAGGTCTTCGGCGGCCGTCCGCAGGATCGCGCCCATGCGATCGCCGTGTACCGCGACAATGTCGAAGCGGTGCTGAGCACCGTGCCGGCGGAGCGACTGCTGGTTCACAAGCTCGGCGACGGCTGGGCACCGCTCTGTGCCCATCTCGGCGTCCCCGTCCCGGACGAACCCTATCCGAGCCGCAACTCGGCCCGGGAGTTTCGGACGGCGCTGTCGCTTCAGTGAAGGGAGTAGGGCAGTATGGGAATAGGGGAATAGGGGAATAGGGGAATAGGGGATGGAAGTCGCGGCCTTCGCGTAATCTGATTTTCTTACTCCCATACTGCCTTACTGCCTTACTGCCTTACTGCCTTACTGCCTTACTGCCCTACTTCCCTCCTTACTCCTCACACATGCACGTTGCCGAAAGACAGTTCCCCGTCATCGGCGTGGATCAGGAAGGCGGCGGCAAGCAGCGCGAGATAGCAGGCGGCCACGCTGCTTATCACGATGACGCCGGGGATAGGCCCCAGCGTCGCCACCCGGAACGTATCGATGAGCGAGGCGCCGAAGCCGATGGGCGAGCCTTCGCGCGACAGACTCGGCGTGGTGATCTTGAGAATCCAGGCAAGCAGCAGGATCGTGTACATGAAGATGTAGTTGCGGCGCAGACGGCGGATCAGCGCCGCACGCTGCGAGATCAGGAAGCGTGGCGAGCGCAGCCCTTCGCCGAGGATGGCAAGCCAGTTGGAAGCGTAATCCGGCTGCGGCGAAAAGATCTGCGCGAAATAATAGCGTTCGAACTGCCGCACGCGGGCGCGGTAGACGTCAAAAAAACGGTAGCGCCGCGCCTCGATCCACAACAACAGCGTGATTAGCAGCATGGCGAACAAAAGCACGCCGTGATGCGCGCTGGGCGTCGAAAGCGATACCGACAGCATCGCCGCCACCACGGTGATCGCCCAGTTGCTGGTGCGGTCGAGCCGGTCGCGCCACCCGGCCATGCGCGCGATCTCGGCGCGGTGGAAATGCGACAGCGTCGTGGTGAATTCGGCGGAGCTGAGCTTCAGCGCCAGCGTATCGGATGCTCTTGGCGGTGCAGCTTTCTCGGAGGATTTCGCCGGTGCGGCCGCTTCCGTCGACTTCACCACAGCCGCGCCAGTGGAATTTGCGGCCTTCGTCCGGGACATCCTACCATGCGCCTCCCGCCGCCATGGCCGGTCGTCCTCGTCTTAACATCGACCGGCCACACCCCAGTTTTCATAACGTGCGGCCGGCCAGAATGTTCCCGCCTTTTCAGACGGATAAGTCAGGATGCAAGTGGGGGAAGATCGCCATTCGCGCGCCGCGGAAAGGGCAGCACGTCGGCCATCGGCCTGGCATGCTGGGCCGCCGCCACAGCCTCGATCACAAGGTCGAGTGCCGCAATCGCCGCGCGGCTCGTTTCGTCGTCGCCACGCAGATAGTGGCACGCCCGGTCGAGGTGCAGGTGGGCGGCGGCAAAGTCGCTTTTCATTAGCTTCTCCTTATTGCCCCGCCTTAGCGGCCAAGATCGTCGAGTCGCTTTACCGGGAAGGAAAGATCGGCAGTGGCATTTGATTAGAATTGTAGGGAGCGTTACCTCGCCCCGCAAAGTGGGGGGAGGTCTCCACGAACCGGGCGGAGAGGGGCGAGGAAAACGGCTGGCAGGCACCCGTGCAACCGATCCTCTGGCCAAACCGTTGTGCCGATGCAAGGAATGAGGGGTGCATAATTTGTCCAACATGCTCGATCGGCCGCGGTCGCTGTGGATCTGGGTCGCGCTTGGTTCCGCGGCGCTCACACTGATGCCCGCCGTCGCCTTCGCCGCCGAGAAGACCGGCGTGTCGTCGGAGGGCATTTTCGTCGCCGAGCTGGTCTTGCTTCTGGTCGTCGGACGCGGCATCGGCGAAGTCCTGGAGGCGCTTGGACAGCCGGCGGTGATGGGGCAGTTGATCGGCGGCATCCTGCTCGGACCCTCGCTTCTCGGCTGGATCTGGCCGGCGGCCGAGCGGCTGATCTTTGCCGGCGACCCCTCGCAGAAATCGATGATCAACGCCATCGCCCAGCTCGGCGTCTTGATGCTGCTGTTGCTCACCGGCATGGAGACGGATCTGCGGCTCGTTCGCCGTGTCGGCCGCGCCTGCTTTTCCATCTCGGCCACGGGCGTCGCGCTTCCATTCGCGCTCGGCTTCATAGCCGCGCAGTTCATGCCCGACACGCTGCTAGCCGCCGGCAGCGAGCGCATCGTCGCCGGGCTGTTCCTCGGCACCGCGCTCTCCATTTCCTCGGTCAAGATCGTCGCCATGGTGGTGCGCGACATGAACTTCATGCGCCGCGACCTCGGCCAGGTCATCGTCTCCTCGGCGATCATCGAGGACACCATCGGCTGGGTGATCATCGCCATCACCATCGGCATCGCCACCAATGGGCGCATCGAGCTCGGCAGCCTGGCCTTCACCATCGCCGGCGTCGCCCTCTTCATGGCGTTTTCCTTCACGCTCGGACGCCGCATCGTTTTCGACGCCATCCGCTGGACCAACGACACGTTCCGCTCCGAATATGCGGTGGTCACCGTCATCCTCGCCATTATGGGCGTGATGGCCCTGATCACCGACCTGATCGGCGTACACACCGTGCTTGGCGCCTTCGTCGCCGGCATATTGGTCGGCGAGTCGCCGATCCTGTCGCGCCACATCGAAGGACAGTTGCGGGGCATCATCACAGCTCTGTTCATGCCGGTGTTCTTCGGCGTCGCCGGGCTGTCGGCCGATCTCACCGTGCTGGTCGACCCGCAGCTTGCAATGCTTACGGCTGCCCTGGTGGTGATCGCCTCGATCGGCAAGTTCGGCGGCGCCTTCGTTGGCGCCGAGGTCGCCGGCATGAGCCGCGCCGAGGGCATCGCGGTCGGCTGCGGCATGAATGCGCGAGGATCGACGGAGGTCATCGTCGCTTCGATCGGCTTGTCGATGGGCGTGCTCTCGCACAACCTCTTCACCATGATCGTCACCATGGCCGTCATCACCACCTTGGCCATGCCGCCGACATTGCGCTGGGCGCTGCGGCGGCTGCCGATCGGCGAGCGGGAAAAGAAGCGGCTGGAGCGCGAGGAGATCGACCAGCGGGGCTTCGTCGCCAATCTGGAGCGGCTGCTGGTAGTGGTCGACGAGGGTGTGGTCGGCCGCTTCGCCGCCTATCTCGCCGGCGTCATCGGCGCCGGCAAGCCGACGACGGTGCTGCATTCCAGCGGCGAGATCGATGCCGAGCCGACGGAAGGCCTGCATCTGGAAGAAATGGAGAAAGGTGCGGAGGACAGCCGCGAGGCGGCTAAGAAATCCGACGAGACGCCGGTGCGCGAAGCGCCGGTCACGCGCCGCCAACACGAAGTGCTTTCCGCCGAGGCGGTCGCGAAGGAGGCGCGCAAGGGCTACGGCATGCTGCTCGTCGGCCTTGGCCGCGCGGTCACCTCCAAGGGTGCTTTCTCGCATCGGATGAACGAGGTTACGAGCTCCTTCGACGGTCCGCTCTGTCTTGTCCTGAAGCCGGCGACAGCAGGCCGCCAGATCCCGCAGCTCGGCCCGGAATCAGGCAAGATACTGGTGCCGGTCAACGGCACGGCGGTTGCCCGCCGCGGCGCCGAGCTGGCCTTGGCCATCGCCGCCGTCACCGGCGCGCCGGTCAAGATGCTCTATGTCGCGCGCGCCGGCCGCGAGGAACCGCGCGACATCGTCTCGCATCGCCGCAGGGAGGCCGTGCTGAAGGATATCGTCGCGCTCGCCGACCGCTATGGCGTCGAGATCGAGACGGCGATCCGCTCGAGGGCCGCCGCCGCCGATGCCATCGCTCGCCAGGCCGGCCGCAACGTGGCGCTGATCGTCATGGGCGTGGCGCGGCGCCAGGGCGAAGAACTGATCTTCGGCGAGACGACGACGGGCGTCCTGCGCCGCAGCCCATGCCCGGTTGTGCTGATCTCCGACGAACGGGTGAAACGCGACGAGAGCGACCGCGAGGCCGTGCGCACGGGCACGGGGACCGGGTGAGCGGCTGATCTCCCCTTGGAGAGATCAGCAGTTTCTCATGCCATCTGCAGCTTCTGCCGGCTCGGCTGCGGCGGGAAGGCGATGGCGATGCCGGCCGCGCCCAGTCCGATCAGCGCCGAGCCGATGAACAGCCAATGATAGCTGGCGGTGGCGTCGTAGATCATGCCCCCGGCGAGCGGCCCGAGCGACATGCCGAGGCTTGAAAGCATCGTGGCCGCGCCAAGCACCGTACCGATGATGCGCAGGCCGAAATATTCGCGCGCCAACACGGCGTAAAGCGGCATCACGCCGCCATAGGTGGCGCCGAAGATGACGGCTAGAAGGTAGAACTGCTCGAGCTGGCCGACGGTGAGGTAGGCGGCGATCACCAGTCCCTGGATGGCGAGGCCGGCGACCAGAACCGGCTTGACGCCCAGCCGGTCGCCGAGCACGCCATAAAGAACACGCCCGCCAAGGCCGGCCAAGCCCTCGACGCTGTAGATCGATACGGCTGCCATCGGAGCGACGCCGCAGGACATGGCGTAGCTCACCATGTGGAAGATCGGGCCTGAATGCGCCGCACAGCAGGCAAAGAAGGTGAGGCCCAGCACGATGAATTGCGGCGAGCGCAATGCCTGGCCGACGCTCATGCCGGGATCGTCGGTGACGGGCGCCGGCGCGCCGTCCCTTGCCGCGACCGCCGCCGCCGGCTGGCGCACCAGCAGCACGGCGGGCAGCAGCAGCACCCAGGCCATCACGCCAATGTCGAACATGGCGGTGCGCCAGTCATAGGCGGTGATCAGCCAACGGGCGAAAGGCGAGATCGTCATCGGCGCGACGCCCATGCCGGCCGAGACCAGCGAGACGGCGAGGCTTCGGTTGGTGTCGAACCATGCGGTGGTGAGCGCGATCATCGGCGCGAAGAAGGCGCTGGCAGCAAGGCCGACGATGACTCCGTAGCTCAGCTGGAAGACGATGAGCGAGGTGGCGCGGCTCGCCACCACCAGCGACAGGCCGAGCAACACCGCACCGGCAAGCACGACCGGCCGCGCGCCGACCCGGTCATAGATCGCTCCCCAGGCGAAACCGCCGAGGCCCATCACCAGGAAGTTTAAGGTCATGGCGCTGGAAATGCCGGTACGCGACCAATTGGTGTCGAGCGACATCGGCTCCAGGAAGATCGCCAGCGAAAACATGGCGCCGAGCGCCACGCAGGTCATCAGCGCGCCGGCCGCGACGATGACCCAACGATAGGAATGGTTCATGGTTCTGCTCCCATGCCGTAAGGCATCCTGTTTGATGCGGCACGGTTTTTCCAGTCCACCGGGCCGTTTGCGTCCGAAGGACGCTGGGGCGGGAACCGATCCTACAAATCCGGTTGCATTTTTTATCTGGATTTTTGAGAGCAGCGATCGTCGATCGCCTGAGGCGAGCGCTATTGCGCGAGCGTCTCCAGTTGTCAGCAGCCTGCAAGCCCCACATTGACCGGGCTGCGGGGCCTTCTAGATTGAGCCGCAGCATTCAGGAGGAGGCAGCCATGGAACTCTATCGCGGCCGGCTCATCGACCATATCCAGCTCGTGGTGCGTGACCTCAAGGCCAGCCGGCGTTTCTATGGCGCCCTGTTCGAGGTGCTGGGCATCCCGATCGGCGGCGAGGCGCAGGATTATTTCTGGGCCGATGAATTGTTCATCTCCAGCGCCGACAGCCGCGCCGCGCTCGGCGTGCTCACCGGCCGCCACCATCTCGCCTTCCAGGCGAAGGACCGCGCCATGGTCGACGCCTTCTACCAGGCCGGCCTCGCCGCCGGTGGCAAGGATAATGGCGCGCCGGGCGAGCGCCGCTACCACCCCGGCTACTACGCCTGTTTCCTGCTCGACCCCGACGGCAACAATATCGAGGCGGTGTTCCACGGCGAGGCCAAGCGAAGCGCCGCGGCGGTGGAGATCAGTTTTTAGGCGGAGCGTCCAAAAACGCCGCGATCAGCTTCAGCATGTTGCCGTCCCGGCCGAACTCTATCCTGTCGAAGTCGTGGCTGCCCTGGCGCTGCGCCTTGGAGAGTTGGTCGAGATAGGCCGTCAGCTCCGCCCTGACCTTCTTGCAGCCGGGGTCATTTTCGGCGGTGAGACCCGTGCTGAAGGCGACGATCTTGTCCACCATGTCGACGATGCCGGCGCCGTGCACCTTCTCATGCGCGATCAGCCCGGCGGCGAAGACATCCCAGCGCGCCTGCAAAGCGGGCGGAAGTTTTCCCGCCGGCTTGGGCAGCGTGTAGGTGATGATGAGCCTCGGCCGCGCTGATTTCAGCACGCAGGCATTGCCTTGCGGCTGGTAGTCGCGCTGCCAGGTCAGCTTGAAGAAAGTGTGCGCGATGACACGCCGCGCCTTGCCGGCCGAATCCTTGCCGATCACCGGTCCCTTCTCGCCGATCGACAGATAGAGTTGCTCCGCGCTTTCGCCTGAGACGGCATAGGTCTCGATCTTCTCGATGGGCTTCCAGTCGGCAAGCGCCGGAGATGAAATTGACAGAGCGGCAAGCAGGATGGCGAACTTCATGATGCGTCTGTGGGATTGCAAGCGAGACGTGCGGTTCTATCTTCCCCCTTGCGGGCGAGAAAGCGATTTCAACTTCTTGGCGAAGCTAAGTGTTAGAGATCGTAAGAGAGGGATTTCCACGCACCGGCTTTTCCAACCGCACCGGAACCCGCTCCACCCGCCGCTCGTTTCTCTGGGCAATCATCCCGACCCGTGGGGGAGGACAAGATGACCCGCAACGAGATCATTTCCGTGCTTGGACCGGTCGACGAGGCCGTCATCGCCGACATCGCGCTCACCGGCGCCAGCGTCGAGGAACTGCGCGAGGCCTTCGCCTGGATCGGCGCCGACGAGGCGCTGGTCAATGAAGGCCGCGCGATGCCAGGTGCCCGCGTGGCGAAGCTGATCGAGATCCTCGATCCCCCCGAGGACGAGCCCGCGATGGAGTAGGCCGGCGCTTTGTCTTTCCGCAACAGGGGAGAGAAGCCGGCGTCGCCCTCTAGGTGCTTCTCCCTACTTGTCGCCCGCCCACCTCCCGTCATAGCTTTTGCCGCTTGGGCGGGAGGAGAGGTCTTTGGATACCAATGTCGTCATCGTCGGTGCCGGCCCTGCCGGGCTCGCGGTCGCCGCCTGCCTGAAACAGGCGGGGCAGGATTTCATCATCCTCGAAAAGGCCGATGAGGTTGCGCCCTCCTGGCGCCGGCATTACCGGCGGCTGCATCTGCATACGGTGAAATCCTTCTCGTCGCTGCCCTTCGTGCCGTTTCCGAAAAGCCATCCGCGCTATGTGCCGCGCGAGAAGGTCGTGGCCTATCTCGATGCCTATGCCGAGCGTTTCGGCCTCGAGCCGCGCTTCGGCGTAACGGTGAAATCTCCGCCGCGAAGGCGATCGGCTGCTGGTCCAGACCGATGCCGGGTTGTTCAATGCCCGCAAAATTGTCGTCGCCACCGGCAAAAATGCCCAACCGGTCATGCCGAGCTTCCCGGGCGTCGAAGCTTTCAGGGGCAAGGTGCTGCACAGCGCCGCCTACACGGAGGCAGCACCCTATGTCGGCAAAAACGTGCTGGTCGTTGGCATGGGCAACACGGGCGCGGAGATTGCGCTCGATCTTGCCGAGAGCGGCGCCCGCCCGACCATCTCGGTGCGCAAGGGCGTCCACATCGTGCCGCGCCAGCTGTTCGGCGTACCGATCCAGATGGTGGGCATCGCCAGCCGGCCTATGCCGCAGGCGCTGAACGACTGGATGTTTCCCAAGATCCTCGACCTGGCGCTGGGCCGGCTGGAGAAATACGGCATCGTGCGGCCGAAACAGGGAATCCTGCAAGCGATCGAGGCCGGCCGCATTCCGGTGATCGACGTCGGCACGGTGGCGGCGATCAAGCAAGGTCGGATCGGCATCGGCCCGGATATCGCAAGCTTCACCGGGGACGGCGTGAAATTCGCCGACGGGGTGGAGAAGAAGTTCGACGCGGCGATTTTCGCCACCGGGTACCGTCCGGGCTACGACACCTTCCTGCCGGCGGAGCTTAGCCCGAAGAAAAGCGGGGTGAACGCTCGCGCGACGGAGCTCGGCGTCTATCTCGTCGGCTTCTACAATCCGGTCACCGGCCTGCTGCGCGAGATCGGCATCGAGGCGCAGGCGGTGGCGAAGGATATTGCGGCGCGGGCGTAGCAATTGCCGAGCTGCTATGGCGTTCTGGCGAATGACGGCGGGACAGAGGAAGGTGCCTAGCGCCGACCGCCCGCTTGCTTGATGCCTCGAATGCCTGAATCGGGTGGCGCATCCCGGCACCGGATGCGAAGCCATTGCTGACCAAAGGAGGGATGCGCCATGCTCACGCTCTACGATTATCTCCCGTCGCAAAATGCCTGGAAAATTCGCGTCCTGCTCGGCTTGCTCGGCATCGCCTACGAAACCCGCATCGTCTCGATCTTCGAGGGCGAGAGCCGCACCGAGGCTTTCCTGAAGCTCAACCCGGCCGGCGCGGTCCCGGTGCTTGCCGTCGAGAACGGCCAGGCGATAGCCGAGTCGAACGCGATTCTCGTCCTTGTCGCGGAAGGAACACCCTATCTGCCTGCGGACCGGCTTGCTCGGGCCAAGGTGATGCAGTGGCTGTTCTTCGAGCAGTATTATGTCGAGCCGGTCATCGGTTCGCTGCGCTTCTGGACGCTGACCGGCCGTCTGGAGCGCAACCAGGCCCTGGTTGCCGGCAAGCGCGACGCGGGCGTGCGGGCACTTGGCGCGCTGGAGCGCAGCCTTCAGGACGCGCCTTTCCTGGTCGGCGATACGCTCACCATCGCCGACATCGCGGTATACGCCTACGGTCACCGGGCCGAGGATTGCGGTTTCTCGCTTGCCGACTATCCGGCGGTAGAAGGCTGGGTGGAGAGGGTCGGCGAGGCGATCGGGCCGGGCTATCCGGTGCATCCTTACAGCATCGATCCGCACTCGCACGCTTGAGCCGCCGGAACACAGCGGCGGACAGGGCGTTCTCCAAATAGCAGCGTGTCGGGCGTCGCCTCGATCGGCGCCCGCCTGTTTTTGCGTTGCGTTCCAATCAAAGGCATGGAGGTCCGCAATGGTTCGCACCGTCACCGTCGCAATCCTCGCCACCGGCATGATGAGCATGCCTGCCATGGCGGCCGAGCAATACTGGGTCGCCCGGGACGCGGTATCGAAGCAGTGCGAGATCGTGCCCAAGAAGCCCGACGGCACGCTTGTCGTCGACCTTGGGAAGAAGAAATACGCCAGCGAGGGAGAGGCCAGGAAAGCGATGGAGGCGATGGCGGATTGCAAGAAGAAGTAGGCGCTGGATAACGCCTACCGGTCCACCAACGACATCGTCCGTTCGTTGTAGCGCGGCCCGGACACCTTGTCGGGCGTCAGCGCCATGTCGAGCCCCAGCATCTCGGTGGCGTCCAGCGTGACGTCGGCCGCCGCGACATTCTCCTCCAGATAGGCCCGGCGTTTGGTGCCGGGGATCGGCACGATGTCGATGCCGAAATCCGGGCCCTTGGCGAGCAGCCAGGCGATCGCGATCTGGCCGGGCTTGACGCCCTTGGCGTCGGCAATGTCGCGCACCGCGGCCGCTGCCGCGACATTCAGGTCGAAATTCTCGCCTTGGTAGCGCGGGTCGCCGCGGCGGAAATCGCCCTCCGGATAGTCTTCCGCGCGCTTGACGTCGCCGGCGAGGAAGCCGCGGCCGAGCGGCGCGAACGGGACCAGACCGATGCCGAGCTCCTTCAGCGCCGGGATGATCTCCGGCTCGAGGTTGCGTTCCCACAGCGAATATTCGCTCTGCAGCGCCGAGACGGGATGCGCGGCATGCGCGCGGCGAATGTTGGCAATGCCCGCTTCCGACAGGCCGAAGAAGCGCACCTTGCCCTCGGCCACCAGTTCGCCGACCGTGCCCGCGACATCCTCCATCGGCACGGCGGGATCGACCCGGTGCTGATAGAGGAGATCGATGCGGTCGGTGCCAAGCCGCGAGAGCGAGGCGTCGACCACCTCGCGTATATGCTCGGGCCGGCTGTCGAGGCCGGCCTGCTTGCCGTCGACAATGCGGAAGCCGAACTTCGTCGCGATCGTCACCTCGTCGCGCCGGCCTTTCAGCGCGCGCCCAAGCAACTCCTCGTTGGCGAAGGGCCCGTAGACCTCGGCCGTGTCGAGAAAGGTGCAGCCGAGTTCGATCGCCCGGTGGATCGTCGCGATCGACTCCGCCTCATCGGCCGGACCATAAGCCTGGCTCATGCCCATGCAGCCGAGGCCGATGGCAGAGACTTCGAGCCCCTGGCTGCCGAGTTTCTGTTTGCCGAGGCTCATGCTCTTTTCTCCAGCCGAATTTTAAATCCGGCTAAATTATAGGGCTGGGAGAGGAAGCGTCCAGCGTCAGGCCTGGCGGCAGGCGGCGTCGTAATCGGCAAGCACCAGGTCGACGGCCGCGAGCAGGATCGCCTCGGGATCGCCGGCGGCGCCGAACTCCGCTGGCAGCGTCGGCAGGAACTGCCGCATCAGCGTCTCGGGAATCGCGACGCCGCTCAGCGCTTCGCGCAGGCGCGCGACCGCGACGCTTGCCGCGGGGTTGCTCCAATAATAGCGGATGCGGTCGCTGTAGCTGTAGTGCCGCTGCAGATAGAGGCGCCTGTCGTTACCATGGTAGTGGCTGCGCCAGTTGCCCGGCGCGGACAGCATCAGCGTTTCCATCGCCTTGGCAAGCGAGCGCTCGCCATAGCCGCAGACCATTTCGGAGGCGACGAGATCCAGCCCGTAAAGCGCCTCGCGCAGTGCGAAGGTCAAGCCGGGCCCCACTTTGAGGATCGGGAAACCATTGGCGACCAGCGCCGTCAGCGCCGAAAGGCTCTGGTAATCTGTCGAATGCGCTTCGTAGACGAGAGCGGTTTCATGGTCGAGGAGGGCGGTCAGCGGAGCGGATGCCTCTGGCCTGTAGGCGACGACATTTTCGCTGCCGAATTCGACGCCCGGCTGCACGACCACGGCGATGACACGGCCGAATGCTTCCTCCAGCCCCTCGCGGGAAAAGATCTCGCGATGGATGTCGATGGTGCGGCGCGCGGCGGTCGCCTCCGTCGGCTTCAGGTCGCTGATGGCATGATCGGCGCCGCCCGGCACCGGCACCTCGGTGCCGATGATGTAGAGCGGCGCAGCACCGCCACGCGAGCGCGCCGCCTTTTCCGCCGCCTTGGCAAGCCGCGCGGCGCGCGTCGCGATGGTCTCGTCGTCGAGCGCCGCTGGTTCGCCTGCACAGCCCATCGAGGCATCGAGATGGATCTTGCTTGCGCGATGTGGATCGACGCCACGTCCGCCGCCGGCCGCGTCTATGATCCGAAGCAGAGCAAGGTCGCCGACAAGGTCGCCTTCGCCAAGGCCCCTGTCGCGGTCACGCCAAACGGTTCGGCCTGGGGCTGGGCCTGGAGCCTGGCCGTCCCGACCTCGACCAAGAAGGCGGATACGGCGAAATCCTTCGTCAAATGGGCGACTTCGAAGGCCTATGTCCAGCGCGTCGGCGAGACCGAGGGCTGGGTAGCGGCACCGCCGGGAACGCGCAAATCCACCTATGCCAGCGCGGATTACCAGAAGGCGGCGCCCTTTGCCGCGACCGTGCTTGCCGCGATTGAATCCGCCGATCCGACCAAGCAGACCAAGGATCCGGTGCCCTATACGGGCATCCAGTTCGTCGCCATACCCGAGTTCCAGGGCATCGGCACGCAGGTAGGCCAGGCGATCGCGGCGGCCGTCACCGGCGAGCAGTCGGTGGACGACGCGCTGAACGGGGCCCAGGCTTCCGTCGAGAAGACGATGGAGGAAGCGGGCTACATCAAATAGGCGCAGTCGCTCAAGCCGGGAAGCGGAATGTGCGCCGCCTCCGGCCATCCGGCCCGCCGCGGAACTCCCCCGCGGCCGGCCGGAGGATGCGCGGATCCGCCTGGGCAATTCGTGGAGAAGCGCGTAGCGTTTCATTCTTCGGAATTGCCTGAGCAAAGGTGGGTCCGTGCCTTCCTCGATAGCGGATCAGACAAACTGCCCCCACGCCCGGCAAACATTTTCGAAACGCGGAAGAATTGGGAACTGCAATGAAGCTGAAGGACAAAATCGCCCTGATCACCGGCGGCGCGCGCGGTATCGGCCTCGGCTTCGCACAGGCCTTTGCGCGTGAAGGCGCCAAAGTGGTGATCGCCGACATCGACATCGAACGCGCAACGCGGGCGGCCAGGGAAATCGGTCCGGCGGCAAGCGCGAGGAAGCTCGACGTCACGGACCTTGCCGCGATCGAAAATGTCGTCGCCGAAATCGACCGCGAATTCGGCGGCATCGACATTCTCGTCAACAATGCGGCCATCTTCGACATGGCGCCGATCACCGACATCACCGAACAGAGCTATGAGCGCGTCTTCGGCATCAATCTCAAGGGCCCGCTCTTCGTGATGAAGGCGGTGGCCAACGTCATGATAGCGCGGGGCCGTGGCGGCAAGATCATCAACATGGCGAGCCAGGCCGGCCGCCGTGCCGAGGCACTGGTGACGCTCTACTGCGCCTCCAAGGCGGCGATCATCTCGGCCACGCAGTCGGCCGCGCTTGCGCTGGTCAAGCACGGCATCAATGTCAACGCGATTGCGCCTGGCGTCGTCGACGGCGAGCATTGGGACGTGGTCGATGCGCATTTCGCCAAATGGGAAGGCTTGAAGCCGGGCGAGAAGAAGGCGGCGGTGGCGAAGTCGGTGCCGATCGGCCGTTTCGCGCGGCCCGAAGACATTGCCGGACTCGCCGTTTTTCTCGCCTCGTCCGACAGCGACTACATCCTGGCCCAGGCCTACAATGTCGACGGCGGCAACTGGATGAGCTGAGGGCAATCATCTGGTTTCGAGGGAGATGACAATGAAGGCCATCCGATTTGCCGCGGCCGGCGATGCCGGCATGGCGGAGCTCGAAATGCCCGCGATCAGGCCCGGCCATGCTCTGCTGCGGGTGCACGCGGCAGGGCTCTGCCACACCGATATCGACGTGCTGCATGGTCGTTATGGGTCGGGCGCGTTTCCGCTGGTGCCCGGCCATGAATATGCCGGCACGGTCGAGGCCGTCGCCGAGGACGTGACGGCGGTGAAGCCTGGCGACCGCGTCGCCGTCGATCCCAACATCCCCTGCGGCCACTGCCCGTCCTGCGCCAAGGGTCTCACCAATCTCTGCGCCACGCTGAAGGCCTATGGCGTGACGGAGAATGGCGGCTTTGCCGAATACAGCCTTGTTGCCGTCGATCATCTCCACCCCATCGGCCATCTCGCTTTCGAGACGGCGGCGCTCGCCGAGCCGCTCGCCTGCGTGCTCAACGGCCTCGGCGCGGCCGGGGTAGGGACCGGCGGTCACGTGCCCGGCAACGCGCTCGTCTTCGGCGCCGGGCCGATCGGGCTTCTGATGGCCTTGTCGCTCAAGGCGAGAGGCGTGACGAAAGTGGCGGTGGCCGATATAAGTGAGCCGCGTCTCGCCTTCGCCGCCTCGCTCGGGCTGGAGCCGCTGGGGTCCGGCTCACAAGATCTTGCGGCGCGGGCGAGAGGTTTCGACTTCGTCGCCGACGCCACCGGTATCGCCAAGGTCGTCGAAGGCATAATCGGCCTCACCGCCGATGGCGGCACGGCGCTGGTCTTCGGCGTCTGCGCGCCCGATGCCAGGATTGCGGTCGCCCCGTTCGAGATCTTCCGCCGCCAGATAAGGCTGGCCGGCTCGCATTCGCTGAACCGCAATATCCCGCAGGCGCTGGAGATCTTAAGCCGCGACGACGGCACCATGGCAAGGCTGGTCAGCCACCGCCTGCCGCTCGGCGAGGTGCTGCCTTTCTTCGCCAAGAGCGGCAATCCGGCGACGATGAAGGTCCAGTTCTCGGTCGAGGCTTGAACGGGAGAGCACGATTGCTTGCCTTTGCGTCGCGGAGTGACTCAAGTAGACAGTCGTGACGGCGGTACCGACAGGGGCAGAAGGATGGCAAAGACGATCAGGACGATGGAGGATTTTTCCGCCTTTGTCGGCCTGTCCCGCACCACGGTCTCGAAATACTTCAACGACCCCGCCTCGGTGCGGCAGAACACGCGCAGCACCATCGAGGCGGCGCTGAAGAAGTCGGACTTCCGCCCCAGCATGTTCGCGGTCAATCTGAACCGCCGCCGCTCCAACATCCTCGGCGTCATCATCCCCAATTCGACCGATCCGTTCTACATGGCGCTGACGCGCCGCATAGAGACGATCGCCAACGAGGCCGGCTTCCTCGCCTTCGTGCTGTCTTCCGACGGCCGCGCCGAGATGGAGGACCAGGCGATCCAGACGTTCCGCTCGATGAACATCGCTGGCGCCATCATTGCGCCGCTCGGCGTGCGCTCGCACCACCGCGTGCTTGCAGAGCTCGGCGCTTCGATCCCGCTGATCTATGTCGATTCCCCGCTCGACGAGACCTCGTCCTTCGTCGGGACCGACAACCGGCAGAGCTTCCGGCTGATCGTCGACTATCTCTGCCGCTCGGCGAGCCGCCCTGTTATTTCGCCATGCCGCTGGTCAACAACAACGCTTCCGCCCGGCAGGAGGCCTATGTCGAGGCCATGCATGGGTTCAAGATGACGCCCTCGATCGTAGCGGTCGAGGATGTCAGGTCCTGGGACTTCGAGAAATTCGGCCATGACGAGGCACTGCGCATCCTGAAAGGGCAGGGCTTCCCCACAAGGACCGTGCTTTGCGCCAACGACCGCATCGCCTTCGGCGTCATCAGCGCCGCCTATGAGCTCGGCCTGAAGGTGGGGCATGGCGCCGACTGCGATCTGCGCGTCGCCGGCCATGACGACCATCCTTTGTCGCGCTATGCCTGTCCGCCGATCACCACCGTGGCACAGAACTACAACGAGATCGGCCGCCTGGCGATCGAGCTCCTGCTGCGGCGACTGGACGAGAATGCACCGGCGGCCAAGCGCGACAACGCGCGCGTCCTGCTCAACGCCGAACTGATGCTACGCCGTTCGGCTTGAGGGCGCTCGCTGCGCAAATCTGGACGGATGATCTCCTTTCTGGCTTGCGTCAGAACGGTTGTCGCCTAACTCACGGCACAATTGCCATGACCTATTTCGGTGTCGGAACCATGATGACGGATCGATGCGGCACGACAGGCTTGTCCTGATATTGCTCTGGCGTGAGCTGGTCGCCGGCTTGCGCGCGATGCGGCGCCGCGACCTCGCCTCGATTGCGCTCGGCGGCGGTGGCCTTCTGGCCTATGCGATCGCCGATGTCGTCGTCGCGCTGCATGCCGCGGCGCCGAAACTGCGGAACGACCAGCTTCTGTGGATGCTTGGGCTGCCATTGGTCTTGGCGGTGCTCGGAGCGCTCGCCGGAAACGCGGTCTCGGGGCTCTGCCTTCGACGCGCCTTCGCGCCCTTCCTCAAGGCGCTGCCGCTCGCTGCTGGACGGCGCCGCCGACTGGCCGGCGAGGCGACTCTCGTGCTTGCCGGACCGCTTGTGCTGCTGGTTGCTCTTTCGGTCGGCTTCGCCTGCGCCGTCATTGGAAAGCCGCTGGCGCCGACCTGGGGCTTGAGCGCGGCGATCTTGTTCGCCCTCGGCTTCGGCACAGCAGCCCTATGGCGCCTGCGGCGGCGGCCACGCCTTCTCCTTGATGAGGAGGCAAGGGCGGTGGCTCCGGTCGGAAGGCCTTGGCTGCGCCGCCTCGACCGCGCACGTCCAAGCTGGCTTTCCAGTTGGGCCTGGAACCTGCCGGCCGGCCATATACGGCCGTCATGGAAGCTGGCTGCCGCTGGCCTGCTGCTCGCGCTCGCGGCCATCCTCGGCGCTTGGGCCAGCCTGGCCGGCCGCTCGGCCGCGCCGGCGGCGATCGCTGGCCTGGCGGGCGGCATTCTTGTTTTCATGCTCAGCCTGCGCTGCCAGCCGCTCGGCTCGCCGGTGCTGCGCACGGCGCCCATCGGCTTTGTTCGAGTATGGCTGCGGCTGGTGCGATTGCCGCTGCAGCTGTCGCTCGCCTTCTTCCTGCTGCCGGCCGGCGCGGCACTCGCGGCAGAGCCGTCGGCCTGGTCGGTGCCGGTCGCGAGCGGGCTCTGGCTGCTGGTGCTGAACGGCGCCTATGCGGTGTTCGGCGCCTATTTCCTCAACGCGCCCTTCGTCGCCATGCTGAGCTTTGCCGGCGCGCTTGCCTATGCCAGCTATGAGACGCTGGAATATGGCCGCACCGTCCTCATTGGTCTGGCAGCGCTCGTGTTCTTCTTGTGGCATCGAACCCGACAAAGGTATCGCAATGGCTGAAGTCCTCAGCATCGAAGAACTCAGCGCTGGCTATCGCGGACGCATTGTCGTTCGCGGCATCGATCTTTCGCTCCGCCGGGGCGACATCCTCGGCCTGCTCGGCGCCAACGGTTCGGGCAAGTCGACGCTGATCAGGGCGATCACCGGCCAAATCCCCTTGATCGGCGGCAGCGTGGCGATAGACGGAATCGACCTCGCCGCCGCGCCGGAGCGCGCCAAGGCCCTCTTCGGCCTCGCCATTGAGCCGCACGAACTGCCGGCGTCGCTTTCGGGACGCCAGTATATCGAGCTCGTCGCCTCGATCCGTGGCTGCGCGCCGGACGAGCTGCCGACCGGCGATCTTCTGGAGCGGCTCGAGCTCGGGCGCTGGATCGACCGCCCGATCGCCGAATATTCGCTCGGCACGCGAGCCAAGGCCGCGATCGTCGCAGCGCTTGTTGGCCGGCCGCCGCTTCTGATCTTCGACGAGACGTTGAACGGCCTCGATCCGGTCGCCGCCTGGGAGGTGAAGCGCGTCATCACCGCGCTCTGCGCGAGCGGGCGGCACGCCGCCATCATCTCGACCCATGTGGTGGAGGCCGTCCCAGTGCTCTGCAACCGCGCGGTGCTGATGGCCGAGGGGAACCTGAGCCGGAGCTGGGATGCGGCCCAATTGGCCGAAGCGGGCAGGGTGCCTGGCGCTTTCGAGGAAAGCGTCATGCGGGCGTTGCGCATTCGGGCCGCCGCCTGATCTAGAAGCAATTCCGGGAAAAGTGTGAGCGGTTTCCGCCTGGAATTGCGGCAAAAACAAAGCTCTAAGCCAGCGGCAGCATACGGCGCATGATCAGCGAGGCGTGGCCGCCGACGCCATGGGCCGCTTCCCGACGTTCGACCACCTCGAAGCCGTGCTTGCGATAGAAGGCGATCGCGCGGTCGTTGCCCTCGATCACCTCCAGCGCGATGCTCGGAACGCCGGCATGCGCGGCAAGCACCGCATGCAGAAGGTCGACCGCGAGGCCGCTGCCGAAAGCCTGCGGCTCGATATGCAGCCGCTCCAGCATTACGTCGCCTTTCTCGTCCATCGCCGCCATGGCATAGCCGGCGATCGAGCCGTCGGCGCGTTCGGCGACGAAGGACATCTTGTCCTCGTCGTCGAGCTCGGCCGCGAGCCGTTCCGGCGCGTGCCTTTCGTCGGAGAGCCTGGCCACCGTCTCGTCGCCCATGATCGGTGCATAGGTCCGCCGCCAGGATTGGCCGAGCAGCCGTGACACGTCGGCAAGGTCGTTCCTCGTCATCGCCCGGATGCGGGTCATGGTCGTCACCCTCGTTGGAATCTCGAAAATAGGGCGACGCGACCGATATAGCCAATCTCGGCGCTCGCAGACCTGGGTCCTCGCCCGCCAGAGGCGGGGAGAGAGGTGGCTGCGAAGCGGCCGTAGAGGGGGACTTCGCAGGGCGTTTCCTCAGGCGGCGCTCGGCGTCGGCAGCTCTTTGCGGCGGCTTATCTTGCGGCCGAGGATCATCAGCTGGCGGGCGGTGTTGTTGCGCAAGCGGCGCAGCCGCCATTCGAGTCCCGTCTCGGTGGTGATGCGCTTGGCGTAGATGCTGGAACGCATGCCGGCTGTGTCGGTCGCGACCTTCACCGGGTCGTCGTAGAAGGCGCAGATCTTTTCGGCGCCCATGCCTGGCGTCGAGAGCCAGGCGGGAATATAGGTCGAAACAAGTCGGTCGACATCGGTTACCACGCGGTTGATGCCGACGCCGGGCGTCGGGCATGTCGTCCAGAACGCATCGCCGATGGCCACGACGCCGGCGCGGCGATGCGCCCTGGTCGTCGTCAGGCTGACCTGTCTCACCTCGACCGGGCCGGCGACGGCGAAATTTCCGCATTGCGCGGCCACCTCCGGCATGACCTCGCAAAGCACGGCTTGCGGATTTTCGCGGAACGCTCGCGTCCACTCTTCCGCCACGGTGCGGTAGAGGAAGAGGTTTGCCCGCATGCGGTTGCAGATCGGGAAGACGCTGAGATAAGCAATCCGATGCGCCGGGTTCCTGGCGTAGCAGATGATCGCCGGATAGGGGCATTCCCGCGGCGTGATCGCAAGGTCGAACCCGATCGACATCGAATGCGCCTTCGATTCCTCGACGCGCTCCATGCCGATGGCGCGCCGCACAGCCTCGCTGTAACCGGTCGCCACCACCAGCAGGCGGGCTTCTATCACGGCGCCGCCGGCAAGAACCAGGCGCTGCCGGTCCGGCCCGGTCGAGACCTCGGCAACCTTGCCCACGGTCAGCGGAACTTCGGCCGGCAGGGCTTGCCTCAACCCATTGACCAGCGCGCCGTAGGAGAAGCCGAATTCCCATTTCCGTTCGCGCTCGAAAAGCTGGCCGAGGCGGAACACATGGGTGCCGGTCACCGGCGTGACCAAAGGCCTGACAGCAGGCCCGAGGCCAAGCTTCTCGAATGCTTGCATCTCATGCATGCCGATCTTCTCTGCGCGAAACTCCTCGTGATGGACCAGATGCGGATCAATCAGCGCCACCTTGCGGCCGGCCTTCCCCAGCACCGCGGCCAGGCTCGTGCCCGCCAGCCCGGCGCCAACGATCGCCACGTCGACTTCGGCCGAACCAGCCTGGAAAGCAGGTGTTTCGTGGCCCTGCGCGGTGTTCATCTTTGTGCTCCATAGCTTACGCTATGAATATCTCGGGTGGTAGGAACAATCTCAAGCAACCCAGGCGCGAGCCGGGTAGCAATGAAAAATTAGGTTAATCCGCTTGTGAGAGCCGCCACTCGATAGCCCGCTGCCGAACCGATAGAGGCGGCAGCGGGCCATTGATGCGACGGGAGTGCTGTCCCGCCGAGCAGGAGACACTGCTCAAGGCGATCTAAACCGGCTTCTCCGGGAATCACGACTTACGGATTCGTAAGCTCACTCACGATTATGTTCCCAGGCCCGGCCCGGCGGGCAATTCCTGACCTGCCTTGTCGGTGTGGTCGAAAGCAACTCCTGTTGCGCCCCCGGCGTCACTCGGCTTTCCCGCCTCGCGGAACCGGCGGGCAAAGATCATCAAATGACGCGCGGTGTTGTTGCGCAGGCGGCGTAGGCGCCACTCCAGCCCGGTCTCGGTGGTAATCCGCCTGGCATAGACGCTGGCGCGCATGGCTCTTTCGTCGGCGGCGATCTTGATCGGATCGTCGTAGAAGGCGCAGATCTTGTCGGCCGCCATGCCGGGCGTTGCGAGCCAGGCGGGTATGTGCGTCGAGCTGAGGCGATCGACATCGGTAAGCACCCGGTGGATGCCGTCGCCTTGCGCCGGGCAAGTCGTGGCGAACGCATCGCCGATGAAGACGACGCCGTCGCGGCGGTGCCCCTGCGTCGTCGTCAGGCTGACCTGCCTCACGTCCACCTCGCTGGCGATCGCGAAGTTGCCGCATCGCGCGGCAATCTCCGGCATCAGCTCGAGCAGGATTTTTTGCGGGTTTTCGCGGAACGCCCGCACCCACGGATCGGCGACGGTCCGGTAGACGAACATGTTGGCCCGCATCCGCTCGCCGATCCGGAAGATGGTAAGAAAGGCAATGCGATCGACGACCCTCCTTGCGTAGAAGGTGAGGGACTGCAAGCCGAATTCCTGCGGCGAGATCGCGAAATCGAATCCCATCGACAGCGAATGCGCCTTCGATTCCTCGATGCGCTCGACGCCGATGGCGCGCCGCACAGCCTCGCTGTAGCCGGTGGCCACCACCAGGAGCCGGGCCTCGATGACGGAGCCGTCGGTGAGCACCAGGCGCTGCCGGTCCGGTCCGGTCGAGACTTCGGCGACCTTGCCCACCGTCAGCGGCGCTTGCGGCGGCAGCGCCGCGCGCAGGCCGTTAACCAGCGGCGTGTAGGAAAACGCGTATTCCCAGGCCTGCTTGCGCTCGAACAACTGGCCGAAGCGGAAGACATGGAGATCGGTCATCGGCGTGACGAGCGACCTGAAAACCGGGCCGAGCCCGAGCTTCTCGAACAGCCTCATCTGCTCCGCGCGGGTTTTCTCGGCCCGGAATTCGTTGTGGTGGATGCGATGCGGATCGACCAGCGCTATTTTGCGGCCCGCATTGGCGAGCGTTATCGCCAGAACGGTTCCGGCGAGGCCCGCACCGACGATCGCCACTTCGACTTCGGTGCGGCTGGCCGGCACGGCAGGCGTTTCGCGATCTTCTGCGATGCTCATGTCTTGTCTCCATGGTCGGCGGGCATAGCGTCACGCCGCTGGGTCTGCTTCCAGCGGGGCGCCATTGCCGAACCATCTATGAATTCCAGTCCGCCCGCCTCGTTGAGCGTGTGCAGCTTGCGGCCGGCCCAGCCTGCGCCGGGGTTGAGGATCGTTTCGACGACCTGCTCGAAGCCGCTGTCGTCAAGCTGTGTAACGCGCGCGATGCCAAGCGCGGCGCCGTAGCTCCTGCGGCAGTCCTGCACCGGGCGCAAAAGCTGGCCGCCGCGGCTGACCATGCGGCCCGCCGGCCGCGCCGACGCGATGTCGATCAGCAGCGGATTCTTCGGATGCGGCGTCCACGGCCCGCGGAAGTCCGGCGCCCACCACAGATGCAGCTGATCCGAGAAGGCGCCGCCGCCATCGCGCACGGTGGCGAACATCCACCAGCGCCCGCCATGCTCCACGAGCGTGGCGTCGCTAGCGACGATATCCGCCAGGAGCGTCGCTTCCTTGACCCAGCCGCCCGGGAACGCGGTGGCGCGGTAGAGGTCGACCGTCCGGTTGGCGGAGCTTTCCGGCACCATCCACATCTCGCCGCCGCGCTCGAACACGAAGGGATAGGAGAGGTGATAGGGCAGCTCCAGCACCGGCTTCGGCCGGCTGATCGGTCCGTCCGGCCCGAAGGCCACCGCCGACAGGATCGCCTTACCGGTGCGATGGATGTAGTCCTCGACGAACAGCGTCACCTGGCCGCGATAGAGTACCGGGAACGGATCTGCGTAGAAGCGGCTGCCGTCGTCGGGCAGGTCGCGCCAGCCCGATTGCGGATGGGCGCGCAGCTCGTAGAGGTCCTTGCCTCTGGTCTCGCGCCAGCCGACCCGCCAATGCGGGGCGTTGTAGCACAGATGGTATATCTGCTGGACGATGCGGCGCGCCGTTGCCTTGGCCGCCCGCACACCGAGCTTCGTGGCCGACGGCATGGCCGGGGCCGGCGCCTCGGATGACGGTTCGGGCAGCACCGGAAGCGACGAGCGCGCGGCGCCGTTGACCGCCGCGACGATTAGGCCGGCGGTGCGCGCCAGCATGTCCTGGAAGGAAGCCAGCGCGATACCGTGATATTCGGTGCCGAGCCGTCCTTCGGAGACCGTCGCGCCGTGCTGTTCCAGACGGACGAGCGGCGTGCGGCCGGCAAGGATGAGCGCCAGCAGGGCCTCTTCGCCGCAGACGCCGTCATAGGCAAGGCGCCAGACCCGCCGGCCCTGCAGCTCGACATCGCCGACGAGATCGATCGTGAGATCGGCCGTCGCGGATGGTCTCGCATGGCTGGCCAGTGTCGAAACTGGCACACGCTTTGCCGTCCCATTGGCGGGCAGGCGATGGATGAGCGTTTCAAGCTGGAACAGCGCTTCGGCACTGCGCGGCACGCCGCCGGGCGCCGGACTGGCGTCCACGGCAAGCTCCACGCGGGGCAGCCGCGACAGCCGTTCGGCCAGCGCCACATGGAAAGCGCGCACGCAATCCCCGTTGAGGCGCAGCGTCAGGCGCATGACCGATCCCCGGGCGACTCATATCGGGTGTCGGCGGCCCGGCTGGCCAGGTCAAGCTTCCGCCGCATGCGCGCGATGTCTCCAATTTAGGCTGCACTCAAATTCCACTGTGTAGGTGCAAACTTCGTGCCAGCGCGGCATCAATTTATGAACATAATTAACAGTGTTTTAATCGTTGCCGGGAATAGCTAGGTCAACGCCGCATCCTCATCTTTGCCGGCCGATGGAGCGTTGTCGGAGCGACCTTTGCAACCACCCCTGCTCATGGTGCCTCAGCAGAACGCTCCGGAGGCGATTGCGCCGGCGCCGGCCTATTACGCGCACGCGCCTGCGCAAGCCACGGTCGAGCTTGGCGATCTCGGCCGCATCCTGCTACGGCGCCGCTACCTGATCCTTGCCATCACCGCGCTGCTCACCGCCGTGACGCTTGTCTATGCCATGCTGACGCCGGCGCTCTACTCCTCGACGGCGCAGATCATCATCGATCCGCAGGACCTCCAGGTCATCAACAACGACGTCAATCCAAGCCGCATTTCGCCCGATGGCGGTATCACCCAGGTCGAAAGCCAGGTGAGTGTGGCGCAGTCGAACGGCGTCCTGCTGCGTGCCATCAAGGCCACCAACCTGACGGAGAACCCGGACTTCAACGGGCAGGGCGGGCTCGGCCGCTGGCTCGGCTTGTTGTTCGGCTCCGACGACGGCGACAGGACGGCGCAGACGCTCGATTCGCTGCGCCGCCGCCTGGCGGTGAAGCGTGACGACAAGGTGCTGGTCCTCAACATCATCATAACCGCCAAGAGCGCCGATCTGGCGGCTGAGCTCGCCAACGCCATTGCGCAGGCCTATCTCGACGATCAGGCGGAAGCGCGATCGAAGGCCGCCGCCGACGCATCCGACGCGATCAGCGCCCGGCTGGAGGACCAGCGCAAGCGCGTCGAGCAGGCCGCCAATGCCGTCGAGGCCTACAAGGCCGAGCACAACATGGTGATGGCCGCCGGCAACCTGGTCAGCGACCAGGAATTAACCGACCTCAACACCCAATTGACCGCCGCCCAGACCCGCACCGCGCAGCTCAAGGCGCAAGTCGACCAGCTGCGCCGTCAGGGCAGCGCGCCGGATGCGACGTCGGAGGCGATGCGCTCGCCGGTGATCGCCAGCCTCAGGGCGCAGGAGGCAACGCTCGTCGATCAGATCTCGCAGTTCGGCACCGCGCTCGGGCCGCGCCACCCTTCGATGATCTCGGCGCAGCAGCAACTGAGCGATCTGCGCAAGCTGATTTCGCGCGAACTCGGTCGCCTCGTCACCGCAGCGGAGACGGACTACCAGCGCGCCTTGGCCAACCAGAAGGAACTGGAGGCCAAGGTGGCGTCGCTGAAGGGCAAGTCGCTCGACACCGACCAGGCATCGGTCAGGCTGCGCGAGCTGCAGCGCGACCTCGACGCCGTACGCACCGTCTATGCCAACTACCTGCAGCGCGCCCAGGAAACGCGCGAGCAGACCAACGTCAACAGCACCAATGCCCGCATCATCTCGTATGCCATGCCTGCGCTGAAGAAGAGCTGGCCGCCGAAGGGACTGCTTGTCTTCGGGGCCATCTTCGGCGGGCTGGCGCTGGGCGTCGGCATGGCGCTGATCGCCGAATATCTCTCGCCGACCGTGCTGTCCGCCAACCAGATGCAGGCGGCCATCGAGGCGCCGGTGCTGGGCGTGCTGCCGGGCAGGGCGACGCGCCGCCGCTGGGGCCGCTCTGGCGCCGCGGCGCAAAAGACGGACGCCGTGGCGGGCCTTGCGCTGCAGCGCATCGCCGCCGCCACCAGGCGCCCGTCCGATTGGCCGCTGGTGCCGTCGATCCTGGTGGCATCGCCGCCCGAGGACAAGGCGCAGCGGTCGAGGGTTGCATGGCAACTCGCCAACGCGGCGGCGGCCAGGGGCCGTCGCGTGCTGTTCATCGACATCAATGCCGGCAAGGGCCAGAAGGACCCGCAGCCCGGCGTGCTCGACGTGCTGCGCGGCGAATATGCGCTCGACGCGGTCAGCCGCTACGCGCCCGGCAGCCCCGTGGCGCTTGTCGGACGGGGCCGGCCGACGGCGGTGTTCCAGGAAGCCCAGGCGCTCTACTTTGCCCACCGCATGCTGGCCGAGGCCAACCGCAATTTCGAGCTCGTCGTCGTCGACGGCGGCGCGCTGGCCGACGACCTCAACGTCCTGCCGCTGGTCGCTATGGCCGACGAGATACTGCTCGTCGCCAGGCTGAATGCGACGCCGATGCGCGACGTCGCCTCGACCTCCGAAGCGGTCTCCGTCATGGGGCGGCTGCCGACCGGCGCCATGCTGGTCGACGAGGCGGCCTGACATGGCCTCGATCCTGGCTGGCCTGGCCCGGCCTGTCCCGGCTCCGGGCTATGGCATGGCGGGCCCGCGCATTGTCCCGGTAGACACGCTGACCCGCCTCGGCGTCACCGTGGCGGTGCTGCTCCTGTTTTCCGTCTCCGGCGGCATGCTCTGGCTGGCCGGCTACAACTACGACGGCCTGCAGGGCAGTCCGCTGAGCAAGATCCACCCGTCCACCTATCTCTTCGTTCTGGTGTTCGTCTGGCGCTCCTGCACCTTCGGCAATCCAGTCGGCTATGTCGTCCATGTCACCAACAAACGGCCGGCGACGATGCTGATGGCAGTGATCTCGACGGTGCTTCTCTTCGTCGTCATCCTCAGGCAGCGCCCCGGCATGGCCGGCATGATCGACACATTCGTCGCCCCGGCGCTGGCCGTGCTGCTGCTCAGCGAGGACGACGAGAAGACCTTTGCCTGGCTGCAGCTCGTCATCCATGTCGTCATGACCGCGAATGCGCTGCTGGCGCTGTTCGAGTTCGGCACCAAGCATCTGGTGTTCCCCTACAGGTTCGACGGCGCGGTGTTCGTCAACGATCTGCGCTCGACGGCGCTGCAGGGGCACCCGCTCTCCAACGCCACGGTCACCTCGATCTATGTGCTGTCGCTGCTGTCGGGCTCGCGCGCCTTGCCGACGCTCCTCAGGCTGGCGCTCGTCGGCCTGCAGTTTTGCGCACTGGTCGCCTTCGGCGGCCGCTCTGGCATGGTGCTGACGGTTCTGCTCGGCGGCGTCTATCTGCTCATCCAGGGTCTGGCGCAGCTCAGGACCGGGCGCGTCAACCTTCTGGGCGCGGCCTTGGTGATCATGCTCGCCGCGCTGCTGCCGCTGGCGATCGCGCTTGCCGGTTATTACGGCTTCTTCGACGCGCTGCTCGAACGTTTCGTCTCCGACAGCGGCAGCGCCAATGCCCGCGTCGAGATGTTCGATCTTTTCAAGCATCTGGAACTGCGCGACCTGATCGTTGGGCCCGATGTCGACCTGCTCGACAGCATGCGCCGCATCAGCGGCCTGGAGCAGGGCATCGAGAATCCGATCCTGCGCCTGACGCTCTACCAGGGCGCATTCTTCACGCTCCTGATCTTCTTCGGCTTCGCGCTGTTCATGCACGAGGTCGCGCGCCGCTGCCATCCGGGCATCTGGCTGCCGATGCTGGGCTGGCTCATCCTGCTCAACACCTCCGAGAGCATCGCCTCCAAGACGACGCTGATGACCAAATTCGTGGTGATCGCGCTGGCGCTTTACCGGCCGGTGAGGACGATGGTGCGTCAAAGCACACGGGCGTAGCGCTCTACGGCGCCCCTCTGTCCTGCAGGAAAAAGGGGCGCGAAGGATCGCAGCGGTCCCGCTAAGCAGCCGCCGCCAGATGGAAACCAAACCCTTAGCGCGGCTTGGTGATTCAACGAATCAAGCGCGCGGCATCCTCAGCCCGAGCGCCTCGACCATCGCCGGGTCGAACACGCGCGTGGTGTCGTCCATCATGCCCATGCCGTCGAACAGGTCCCAGAACGCCCAGGGAAAGCCGAAGGCCTCGGCGCTTTGCCGGACCTCGGCGATGTAGCGGGCCCGGTCGGGATTGGGTGCTGCGGTGTAGCGAGCATCGGTGCGCAACGCGCCGAACTCGCCCATGATGATGCGCTCGCGCGCGATGCCATGGGTCTGCGCCCAGTCACTCACCTGCTTGAGATAGCCATCGATGAAGCGGCGATCGGGTTGCGCATCGAAATAGACTTTGAGCACCTTTTCGGTTTCTTCGTAGGCGGTTTTCTTCTCCTCGTCGGACCTCTCGGAATCCTGCGCCATCCTTGCCCTGACCGAGGCCAGTGTTCTTTCCAGCGTCCCGGCTGAGGCCGGCCACGGCACGTTGTTCAGCGCGCGGTATACCGGCTCTCGCATCCATGGGGCGCCCTGATGGCTGAACAGATAGGGCTCGTAGAAGTGGAAGGTGAACAGGATCGGCTCGAAATCCGCCAACGGCGCGGGATCGAGCGCCGTCAAGCCGCGCACCATGGAGCCGCAGCCACCGGTGACGACGAGCGGCACGCTCGGCCCCAAAACCCTGGCGGCCGTCAGCAGCGAGGCCTGCACGGCCCGCCATGCCTCGGAAGAACAGTCCTGCGGCGGCTCGTTGACAGGCTCCAGCGCCACCATGCCGGACGTCTTTGTCTGCAGCCTCCCGGCGATTTCACTCACCAGGGCCCGATAGGTTTCGAATTCCGGCGCCGCGGTGCTGGAATACATGCGATCGGGATTCCAATAATGCGTGGCGCCATTGGCCTGGACGTTGACGATGACGCCCAGATCGGCAGCGAGAGCCGCATCGACGGCTGCGTCGAGCATGTCCATCAGCTCGGCGCGCTGGCCCGCGTCGGCGGCAAGGAACGGCCCCGGATCGACAGGCAGGCGAATGAAATCGAGCCCGCTGGCGCGCAGTCGGACAAGGTCGGCCGGCGTCGGCACGGGCCGCTGCGATTGGAAGGGCGGCCAGTCATAGTCGGTGCGGGGCGCGGGAAATTCGCGCGTCAGGGCAAACCATGGCCAGGTGTTGACGCCGCGCCTGAAAGGCCATGCACCGGCGGCTCGCGCTCGAGATACGAGCGGTGGAACCGTAGTCGCCAGTGGTGCTGTTGCCGCGACCAGCGCCGCGCCGAGGATCCGCCGGCGCGACCAACCGGTCATGCGTGGGCCGGTCATGCGTGCTTGGCGCGGTCGGCTTGCGCAGGCGCGGCGGTGGCAACACCGAGCTGCCGCTGCGCTTCCTTTTCATAGGCGCTAAGCACGTCTTCCCAGCGGAAAGCCTCGCGGGCGCGTGCCCGCGCCGCCTGGCTGCAGCGCGCCACCAATGCGTTGTCAGCCAGTGCGTCATCGATCCGTTGGCTCAGGCTGTCGGTGTCGCTGAAATAGATCGCCGCATCGCCGGCGACCCAGCGGTTGTAGCGGTTGTCATGCGCGATCACCATGTTGCCTGCGGCCAGCGCCTCGACCAGCGAGGGGTTGGTGCCGCCCACCGTGTGGCCGTGCATATAGGCGCGCGCATGGTAGCGCAGAGCCTTTACCACCGCCTGGTCGTAGATCGCGCCCGGCAGCATCACCACCGAACCTGCCGCTTCGCGCACCGCGCGATGATAGGGGATCTCGTCGTTGAGCGTGCCGAGCACCACCAGCTTCATGTCGCCGCGATCGCGGCGGCGGAAGGCTTCGACGATCGGCAGGATGTTGTTGTCGGGTTCGATCCGCGCGATCGAGACCAGGTATCTGCCGGGCTCGAGCCCGAGCGCGCGAATGGGTTCCTCCGGCGCCGAGGTCACCGGGTCCGCGCCGTAAGCAATCGTGGCGATGGCGCTGCGCGGCCGCCTGGTCGCCAGGTGATCGGCGATCGCCGGGTGGTCAGCCACGAGCCGGTGCGAAAGCCAGGCGCCGATCCATTCGTTGAGCCAGAACCAGCTGCGCGCCGCCGGTCCCCATTTCGGCCGCCGCCACTCGATCCCGTCCATGTTGGTGATGATCCTGCGCCGCATGAGCCGGAGCCAGGTCAGGAACACCGCGCCATTATAGCCCAGCACAAGGCATACGCCCCGCCGCCTGGCGGCGTCGAGCACGCATTGCCAATCGAATTCCAGCGTTGCGCGCGGACCCTTGGAGGCGACCTCGATGGTGATGAGCTCGATGCCGCGCCAGGTCTCGCTCGTCACCCTTTGGCCGACGCGCTCGACCTCCTTTTGGCAGTAGACGCCGACCTTCCAGCCGCGTCCGGCCAGGAAAAGCGCCAGCCGCTCGGCGAAAGTCTCGAAGCCGCCGTGAGAAGCCGGAATGCCGCGCGTCCCCAGGATCAGGATCGAAGGCTGTTCGATCAGGTTGGAAGGTCGTTCCGGTTTCAAAATAAAGGATTCCCCGAGGTCCGGTCATGGTTGTTGTTACGTCAATGACACGCCCAGCAACTTCTGTGCCAGGGTACCCCCAGGGCGAATACTCGCATGAAGGTGTAAAATTTCTCTTCAGAAAGCATGGCTTGCTTCATTATCGGTCAACTTTCGCGACGTATCTGTACCGATACGGGGCACGACTGGGGTTCCGGGTCGCAGCAGGGCCTTCAGGAACCCGGCATGATCCTTGCTACCGGGCCTGCGGTTGCCACCGCTGGCTAGAGCGGCGTGCGGATTCGGCATGAAGTTTCTTCCGCGCTTGAAGGTCCGGTGCTGAGCGGACTCGGGGTGCAAGGTGGAAAGAGAGTGATGCGCATTGCCTGCGTTCATCAGGGCTATGAGCTCTACGGTTCGGACCGCAGCTTCGCGGAGAGCGTAGCTGCGCTGCGCGCCGCGTTTCCGGCCGCCGAGATCGAGGTCGTGCTGCCGCGCGAGGGACCGATTGTCGATATCCTCAAGCCGCATGCCAGCCATATCGTGTTCGAACCGCTTTGGGTGCTCAGGCGCCAGGCGATGCTCAGGCTCGCCACCGTCGAGATGGCGCGGCTGCCGGCGGCGCTCTGGCGCGCCTGGCGGCGCATGCGGAGCAGTGACCTGACCTATATCAACACCTCGATCATTGCCGATTATGCGCTGGCCGCGCGCCTCTTGCCGCGCAAGGCGCTGCTGCACATCCACGAGATTCCCGAGGGCATCCTGCGCAAGGTGCTTGTCGCCTTGATGCGCTGGAGCAAGGCCGATCTGATCTTCAATTCGCGCGCCACGCGCGCCACCTTCGGCGACCCGCCGGCCGTCGATGCCAAGGGACGGCGCACGCATGTCGTCTATAACGGCGTTGCCGGACCGGCGGTCGCCCTGCCGATGACTTATGACGGCAAGCGGTCCCTCAAGGTCCTGCTGCTTGGCCGCATCAACCGCATCAAGGGGCAGGAGGTGCTGCTCGAAGCGGTCGCCTCGCTTCCCGCCGCGTTGCGCGAGCGTGTCGAGGTCCGCCTGGTGGGCGGCGCCTTCGAAAGCGTC
Organism: Mesorhizobium sp. SOD10; assembly: GCA_000824805.1. Lineage (GTDB taxonomy): Bacteria > Pseudomonadota > Alphaproteobacteria > Rhizobiales > Rhizobiaceae > Mesorhizobium. The sequence continues at coordinate 341,076 of CCNA01000034.1, read as the reverse complement.
GAGCGTGAAAAGGCATTGGCCGAGCTGGTCGGGCGCATGGGCCTGACCGGGCATGTCGAGGTGCTGCCTTTCGTCTCCGACCCCGCCGATCACTATCGCTGGGCCGATATCGTAGCGGTGCCGTCGCGCCGCCCGGAATCGCTCGGTCGCGTCGCCATCGAGGCGATGGGATGGGGGCGGCCGCCGCTGGTGTCGGCGATCGGCGGGCTGGTGGAAGTCGTGGCGGACGGCGAGACCGGCTGGCATGTGCCGCCCGGCAACGCCGCCGCCCTTGCCGGCAAGCTCACGGAGATCATCCTGCGGCCGAACGTCTGGCGCGGCTTCGCAGCCGCCGGCCGGGAGCGCTACGAGACGATGTTCAGCGAACATATCGCCGCTGCCGCGATCGTGGCGATCGTGGCCGACAAGCTGAAGGCGGTAACGCCGCGGCAGGGGCGGGCGCACATTGCCCGCGAGGCGGAGACGAGCCCGTGAAGTTCACCTTCCCGGCCCATCTGGTGCGGCGCCTCATGCTAATGATCGGCGGCGAGGCGATGCAGAGCGGCTTCCATTTCGCCCTCAACATCGCGCTGCTGCATCTTCTGTCGGCCGAAGGCTACGGCCTCTTCGCGCTAGCCATGGTGATGGGTGGCGTCGGCTTGTCCTACATCCGCTCGCTTACTGCCGTTCCCGCCACCATATGGATGAGCAAGAGCACCAACAGCGCCGGCGTCGACGCCCATGACGTTACCTTCGGATCGGCGGCGCTGGTGGTGGCGCTGCTGATGGGGCTGGGCACGGGATTGCTGATGCGCGTCCTGGGCGATCCGAACGGTATCGGCGCCGCCTGCTTCGTCTGTGCCTGGTCGGTGCGCAGCCATATGCGCACGGCATTCTTCGCGCGCCGCATGCAACTCGTGGTCTCCATCAGCGACGCCGCGTTCACGATCGCGGGCATAATCCTCGCAGGGATGGCGATCTGGTTCTCCACCGATGCGCTCCAGGCCACTTTCTATGCGCTTGCCGCGGCCAATGTCGTCGGCATCGCCGTGCTGGTGAGATTGGCGCGCCGCAGGCTGCGCATCTCCTTCCGCGCGCCGACCTGGCGGCGCTATGCAAGGCTTTGGCCGCAGCTCTGCTGGTCGGGGTTCAGCGCCACTACGACCAATATCCAGGGGCAATCCCTGGCGCTTCTGGTCGCAGGTATCGCCGGACCGGCCGCTTACGCGCCGCTGGCGGCGGTGCTGGTGCTGTTTGCGCCGCTGCGCATTTCCAGCCTTGCCTTCTCGAACATGACGCAGCCGGAACTTGCAAAGCTGGTGCGCAACAAAGAGTTCGACCGCGTATGGACGCAGGCCAAGATCTGGGCTCTCGTCATGGTCCTCGGCAGCCTGGCCTATGGCTGCGGCGTCCTGTTAGTCCTGCCGATGATCAAATCCCAGACCCTGCAGCAGGCCTCTGTCAGCCTGATCGGAATTTTCGCCATCGCCAATTTCGTGCCGATCATGGGCTATGTCATGCCGCGCGTGGTCCTGGAGATCGTCGGCGATTTCCGCATCGTCGCCTTCATCACCATGGCCGGCGCGATTGTCGGGCTCGCGACGATCGGCATCCTGTTGGCCGTCGCGCCGCCGACATGGTCGCTGGCCGGCGCCGCGGTGTCCGAAGTCTTCGTGCTCGCGGCCTCATGGTATTTCGCGGCCAACCGCATGTGGAACCTCAAGCACCCGAGCGAGCAGCGCCCCACGATGGTCGGCGCCTGGCGCCGCGCGGCGACGCTCGCCGTGCAGAGACGATAGGAGAACGATGTGGCAAGCCAGGCAATGCCGATGGCCGCGATGACGACGGGCTTGGCCGACGGCGAGGCCGCGCCGCACGCCGCCGGCGCCGCCAGCACCGCTTACGTGGCGCAACTGCACACCAGTCTCGAAACGGTCAAGCCGCTCTGGCTGCGTCTCGAAGCGGCGGGCGTGTGCACCGGCCACCAGCATTTCGCCTGGGCCGAAGGGATCGTCGAAGGGCTTGTGCCGGAGAATGCCGATCTCGCCATCGTGGAGGTGCGGGATGTCGCCACGGGCGAACCGAGGATGCTTTTGCCGCTGATGCGGCGGCCTGCATTCGGCCATCGGGTAATCGAATGGCTGAGCTGCGGCGTGTGCGACTATGCAGCGCCGCTGTTGGCCGACGAGTCCCCGTGGACCCAGCAATCCGCTGAGGCCGCGTGGGCGGCAGTGCTTAACGTGCTGCCGCGGGCTGACCGTATCCACATCGCCGGCATCCCTAAGCAGGTCGGCGGTGTCGACAATCCGCTGGCGCTGCTGTCGCAGGCGCGCGATTCCATCCACTCGCATTACGGGATCGCCATGGACGGCGATGCCGAAACCGTCGTCAAGCGGATTTGCCGCCCGTCCTTCGTCAAGGCGCTCAACAAGGATCTCCGCCGGCTCGATCGCAATGGCGGCTTGGCGCTGGTGGAAGCCGACACGCCGGCCCTTGTCGATTCGATCTTCGGCAAGCTGGTCGACATGCGGCTCAGCCGCTTCCGCGAGCTCGGCCGGTTCGATCTGATGGCGCAGCCAGCGGTCGTCGATTTCTACCGCAAGGCCGCGCAGCGCGGTCTTGCCGACGGTTCGGTGCGGATCTTCGGCCTGCGCGCCGGCGACGTGACGGTCGCGGTCCAATATCTGGCAGCCCATCTCGGCACCTTGCACGCGCTGCTGATCGCGATCGACCAGGCCGCGGTGCCCAATGTTTCGCCCGGACTTTGCATCATGGGCGAGCTGATCAGATGGGGGCGGGGCGCGGGCTTCAACTATTTCGACCTGTCGGTCGGCAACCAGAGCTACAAGGAGCATATGGGCGCGGTGAAGTCGGTTCTGTCCGAGCTTTGCTTCGGCATTACGCTGAAGGGCGTGGCCGCGAGCGAGGCCATCAAATACCGCGGCCGGGGCGTCGCTTTCGTGCGTGACAATCCACGCCTGTTCAAGGTCGCGCAGGAATTCATGCAGCGCTGGCGGCGGCTGCGGTCGGGTGGCTGAGCGGCGGCTTTGGCCAGCAAATTGACTCACATTCCGCTCTCCGCCATGCTTACGGGCAGCCGCATCTTTGGCGGCAGCGTGTTCGAGTGAGGCCATGGCCAGTCCTGTCGCCAGAGAAAAGTCCCGCCGCGCCGCGGTGAAGACCGCGCTCGAGCGCCACAAGGTCTATGTCACCGCGCAGCGCTTTTCCGGCGGCTCCTACAGCGCCCGCGTGCTGGTCGACGGCGAGGCCTATTGGGTTGACGAATTCCGGCTCTCGCAACTTAAGCAAGGGCTAACACCGGCGGAGCTGGAATTGACGCCGGCGATTGACGATTGATCTTGGTCCCTTGCTCCGCCGCGATTTAGGAAAATCCGAAATGCTGGCGGGACAGCACACCCCTCTGTCCTGCCGGACTGTCCGGCGGGACAGAGGGGGGTGTGACGGAACGCGACGTCGGCAAGGTGAGCTTGCCGCTACAGCGGTCTGACCCATGTCCGCCAACCTCAAATCCTACCGCGCCAAGCGCGAATTCTCCCGCACCCCGGAGCCTGCCGGCGGCATTGCCGGTGAAGGTGGCAACCGCTTCGTCGTGCATAAGCACCACGCCACCGCCGACCATTATGATCTGCGCCTCGAAGTCGGCGGCGTGCTCAAAAGCTGGGCCGTCCCGCGCGGGCCCTCGCTCAATCCCGCCGACAAGCGCCTCGCCGTCGAGACCGAGGACCATCCAATCGAATATATCGACTTCGAGGGCGTCATCCCCGAGGGCGAATATGGCGGCGGGCCGATGATTGTCTGGGACACCGGCACCTGGGCGCCGATGGAGGATGTCGAGAAAAGCCTCAGGACCGGCGCCTTCAAGTTCCGGCTGGCCGGGCAAAAACTCAATGGCGGCTGGATGCTCACCCGGCTGAAGCCCAAGCCCGGCGAGGACGAGAACAAGAAGAACTGGCTGCTCTTCAAGGAGCGCGACCTCGCTTCCGACACCAAGCTCGACATCCTCGAGGCACGGCCTGAAAGCGTGAAGTCCGGTCGCCGCATCGAGGAACTGGTGGCGCCGCCAAAGAAGGCGGAACGCCTGCCGCCAAAGCGTGGCTCGCTCAAGCCCGGTGCGCTGCCCGGCGCGGTAAAAGGCGATCCGCCCGCCCGCATCGAGCCACAACTGGCCACCCAGGTGGCGGAGCCGCCGGGCGGCGAACACCCCTCACGGAAAACGCCGGAGCTCTGGCTGCACGAGATAAAGTTCGACGGCTACCGCACCATGGCGCATGTGGTGGACGGCGAGGTGCGGCTGATCACCCGCGGCGGCATCGACTGGACCAAGCGCTATGGCGATCTTCCGCAGGCCTTTTCACGCCTGCCGGTTGCCCAGGCGATCATCGACGGCGAGATCATGGTTCTCGACGACAAGGGCATTTCGCGCTTCGCGCTGCTGCAGGACGCGCTGGCCGAAGGCGCGGGCTCGAAGCTGCATTTCTACGCCTTCGATCTGCTTCATCTCGACGGCTGGGACCTGCGCAAGGCGCCGCTCAAGAAGCGCAAAGCGCTGCTTGCCGAACTGCTCGCCGGCCAGGCCGCCAATTCGGCCATTCAGTACAGCGACCATGTCGAGGGCGACGGGCAGGGTCTGTACGACCAGGCGTCCGAGCTTGGGCTGGAAGGTGTCGTCTCCAAGCGCGCCGACGCCATTTACCAGAGCGGCCGCACCAAGAGCTGGACCAAGGTGAAGGCGCAGAAGACGGACGATTTCGTCATCGCCGGCTATACCGTGTCCGACAAGGCGGAAGGGCTTGCGGCGCTCGGCATGGCCGAGTTCGAGAATGGCGAGCTACACTATTGCGGCAAGGTCGGCACCGGCTTCGACAGCGACATGGCGCGGGATCTGCTCGCCCGGCTGGAGCGCCTGACCGCCGGCGCCAGCCCGCCCGAAGGCGTGCCGCGCGAGATCATGCGCGAGATGCATTGGGTGAAGCCGCTGCTGTCGGCGCGGGTGCGCTATTCGAACCGCACCGCCGACAATGCGATCCGCCACGGCGTCTTTCGCGGCTTGCGCGATGTCGGCGGGCTGACGACGCCAGTGCCGGTCAAGCGCAAGCGGCTGATCGCCGAATCCGATCTCGCCACCATCTGGGTCACCAATCCGGAGCGCCGGCTGTTCGGCAAGACCGGGCCCACAAAACTGGACATCGCGGTCTATTACGCGCTGGTCGGCGATTTCATGCTGCCGCATATCATCGGCCGGCCGGTGTCGCTGGTGCGCTGCCCGACCGGGCGGCCGCAGGATTGCTTCTTCCAGCGCCACGCCTTCACCGGCATGCCACCTTCGGTGGCGGTGTTCGACAGCACCAATTCGGAAGGCGAGACCAAGACCTATCTCTCGGTCGAGGACGCCAAGGGCTATCTGGCGCTGGCGCAGTTCGGCGTCGTTGAGTTCCACACCTGGGGAACGCGCCGAACAAAACTCGACAAGCCCGACCAGATCGTCTTCGACCTCGACCCCGGCGAGGGGATTTCGTGGCGCGAAGTGGTGGAGGCGGCCGTACACATCAAGACCGGGCTGGAGACCCTCGGGCTGGTGCCTTTCGCGAAGACCTCGGGCGGCAAGGGCATCCACATCACCGTGCCGGTGACCAGAAAGCAGAACTGGAAGAAACTGCATCAGGCCTCGAGCGCGATTTCGACCCTACTGGCGGCAAGCGCGCCCGACACCTTCACCACGACGATGGGCAAGGAAAACCGCAAGAAGCGCATCTTCATCGACTTTCACCGCAATGCCCGCGGCCACACGTCAGCCGCGCCCTATTCGCTGCGCGCCCGCACCAACCTGCCGGCCTCGACCCCGGTGAGCTGGACCGACCTGGAGACGATCGATGCGCCGGAGGATCTGAACTACGCCTCGCTGCCGGGATTGCTGGAGACCTCGGGCGACCCCTGGGCGGAGATCGACGAGGCGGCGAGGGATCTGCCGGTGTTTGAGCGCTAGTTCCTCGCCCCACTTTCGCGGACGAGGGAAGGGCCGCGCCATCTCCATCGACGCTTGCTAAAATTTGAACTATCCTCCGCGCCAACGCCGCCCCGGAAAACACTTCGCTAGGGATTTCGCGTGTATCATCGGGGGTCGGTGTAGGATTTCCACGGCGCTGCTCGTCCTACGGACGAAGCGCTGCAAAGAGCATGGGCCCAAACTGGGAACCGGTTTTGGACAAGACCATGCTCCAACATAGTGTCAGTGCATGGCCGCGTAGGAGTTCGTCATGGCGCCCAGGGCAAGTTGGAAAGGTTATCTCAAGCTCAGCCTCGTCAGCTGTCCGGTCCGGCTTTACCCGGCCACCAGCGCGAGCGAGCGCATCTCGTTCAACCAGCTGCATAAGAAGACCCACAACCGCATCAACATGAAGCCGGTCGATCCCGAGCTCGGCCTCGTCGAGCGTTCGGACCTCGTGCGCGGTTACGAATATGAGGATAAGCAGTACATCATCATCGATGACGCCGACCTCGATGCGGTCAGGATCGAATCCAACCACACGATGAACATCGAGGCCTTCGTCGACGAGGCCGAGGTGGACGTGATCTACCAGGACGCTCCCTATTATCTCGCGCCGGATGGCGCCATGGCGGAGGAAACCTTCGCGGTGCTGCGCGAAGCCATGCGCAAGTCCGGCAAGCTCGCGATTGCCCGCCTGGTGCTGTCCAGCCGCGAGCGCGTGGTGACGATCGGCGCGCGCGAAAACGGCATGTTCGTCTGCACCTTGAGGAATCCCAACGAAGTGCGCGGCACAGCTGAATATTTCGGCAACATCCCGGCCGGCAAGCCGGATCCGGAAATGCTGGAGCTTGCGCTGGCGCTGATCAAGCAGAAGGAAACGCACTTCGATCCGAAGAATTATGAGGATCGCTATGAGGTGGCGCTGATGGCGATGATCCGCGAGAAGCTGAAAGGCCACAAGCCGATCATCGCGGCCGCGCCCGAGCGCGGCAATGTCATCAACCTGATGGATGCGCTGAAGGCGAGCCTGTCGCAGCAGGCGAAGCCCCCGGCCAAGTCGAAGAGCAAGGCCGAGGAAGCGCCGGCGAAGCCGGCCAAGAAGGCGGCTGCGGCCGGCGCGCCTGAGAACCCGCTGAAGGCGAACCTGTTGAAGGCTGTCGGCAAGAGCAAGAAGTGACGGGAGGGCCAGTGATCGTTCCCGGCGCCGTCTTCGGCGTCATCGGCGCGCTGGCCGCCTTTCCGTTGCGCCTAGCTGCCCGCGAGGTCGAGCGTCGCCATGCGGAGCTGAGGCGCGGCGTCACCCGCCGCACCTCCCACGTCGTGTTCGGTCGCACGCTTCTGGCCAAGGTGGCGAAATCCGGCGATGCCGAGATCGAGCGCCGTGCGAAAGCGGAGCGCGAGGCCGGCCTTGCCCTGGTCAGCGAGAACGGCTTCCTGCGCCTGCTCGGCTTGATGAAGGCGCCTGACGCCTCGTCGCTCTCCAGGCAGTCGCTGATCGACCAATCGCGGCTCGCCGGCGACGATCTCGACATGCTGTCGCTGTTCGATGCCTTCGAGCATGACGGCGAACCCTATTCCTTCCGCGACCTGATCCTGGCGAGGAAATATGCCGGGCTGATCGCCAGCGGCGCCACCTGGGGCGCGATCGCGCGCTCCGTGCACCGCTCCGGCCCGGTCGCCTCGCTTACCGCCAAGTCGCTCAATCTCGGCTCACAGCATGGCCGCCCGGATGCGATCTATCTCGACGAAGGCAGGAGCGAGCTCGACGGCCAGCTTTTGTTCGACCTCGGTTCACCCGAGGACGACACACTGGAGGAGCTCTTCGCCGAAGCCGAGATGGCGGAAGAGGAGGGGCGTCATGACGATGCGGCGGCCCTCTACCAGCGCTGCCTGACGATCGACCCGAAGGACGCGATCGCCGCCTTCAACCGCGCCAATTGCCTGCGCGGCGCTGGCCGCGTGGCGGAGGCCGCACACGACTATGCCCGTGCCATAAAACTCGATCCCGGCTTCGTCGAAGCCTGGTTCAATCTCGCCGGCCTGATGAGCGACGAGGGCAAGATGGCTTCGGCGCGCAGGCATTTGCAGAAGGCGATGGCGCTGGACAAGACCTATGCCGACCCGGTGTTCAACCTAGCGCGGCTGGAGTTTGACGCCGGCAATCTGATGGAAGCCCGCCGGCTGTGGGTGCGCTATCTGGAGCTCGACGCGGACTCCGAATGGGCGCGGACTGCGCAGAAGGGCATACAGTTCGTGGATTTGCATATGGCAGGTGAGCGAGATGTTCGCGCTTGAGCACCCCCCTCTGGCCTGCCGCCCATCTCCCCCGCAAGGGAGGAGATTGGCAGCTCGCGCGCCCAGCTTATTCTTACAACGTCAGAGATTGGCGAAAGCTGAGGAGCGCTCAATCTCCCCCCTTGCGGGGGAGATGCCCGGTAGGGCCGAGGGGGGTGTGACGGAACACGGCCTCGCAAGCGAGACCCCTCCATGACCCACTTCCTCTTCGACGGCGACGACACCGCCCCCGTCACCATCCTTCTCGCGCACGGCGCCGGCGCGTCGATGGATTCGCCTTCCATGATCGCCACCGCCAAGGCGCTTGCAGCCGCCGGCTTCCAGGTCGCCCGTTTCGAGTTCCACTACATGGCGGCGCGTCGCTTCGGCCATCGCAAGCCGCCGCCGCGCGCCGAGACGGTGAACCCGGAATACATCAAGGCAATCGCCGATCTGCGCGCCAAGGGCGTGACCGGCAAGCTCATCATTGGCGGCAAGTCGATGGGCGGGCGCGTCGCCTCGATGGTCGCCGACGAGATGTTTGCCAAAGGCGAGATCGCCGGCCTGGTCTGCCTCGGCTATCCGTTCCACCCGCCGGGCAAGCCCGAGCAGTTGAGGACAAAGCATCTCGCTGACCTGAAGACGCCGACGCTGATCTTCCAAGGCACGCGCGACGAGTTCGGCACCAAGGACGAAGTCTCGACCTACGGGCTTTCCGACGCGATCGAGGTGATCTGGCTGGAGGACGGCGACCATGACCTGAAACCGCGCAAGGCGATCTCGGGGTTTTCGACCGCGGACCATTTGAAGACGGTGGCGGAGACCGTGAAGGCCAAGCTGGCGCCATGAAGCGCGAGCCGACAAATGAAGATCGCCACCTTCAACATCAATAACATCAACAGCCGGCTGGAAAACCTTCTGGCCTGGCTGGCCAAGGCCAAACCCGATGTCGTCTGCCTGCAGGAGTTGAAATCCCGCGACACCCAATTCCCGCTGACTAGGCTTGCAAAGGCAGGCTATGGCGCGGTGTGGAAGGGCGAGCCGACCTGGAACGGCGTCGCCATCCTGGCGCGCGGCGCCGAACCGGTGCTGACGCGCGACGCGCTGCCCGGCGACGACACCGACCGCCAGGCCCGTTACATCGAGGCCGCGGTCGACGGCGTCGTCATCGCCTGCCTCTATGCACCGAACGGCAACCCGCAGCCGGGGCCGAAATTCGCCTACAAGCTCGCTTGGCACGAGCGGTTCGCGGCGCATGCCGGGCAGCTTCTCGACACCGGTCTGCCGGTGGTGCTCGCCGGCGATTTCAACATCGTGCCCGAGCCGCGTGACATCTACGCCACCCGCTCCTACGACGACAATGCGCTGGTGCAACCTGAAAGCCGCGCCGCCTTCGCCGCGCTGATCGACCAGGGCTGGACCGACGCGCTGCGCAAGGTCTTTCCCAAGGAGGAGCGGCTCTACACTTTCTGGGATTACCGCCGGAACCGCTGGCCGCGCGACGCCGGCTTGCGGCTCGACCACATATTGCTGTCGAGGAAGCTCGCTCGAAAGCTGAAAGGGGCGGGCATCGACCGCGAGGTGCGGGGAGGGGAAAATCCCAGCGATCACGCGCCGGTCTGGGTGAAGTTGGAGTGAGAAAACAGAAACGCCAGCATCTCTTCGAGATAGCTTCCGCGAACATAACTTGCGGCGGCAACGCTCGACGCTAGTCTGCTAGGAAATTGAGGGGATTAAATCTTATGCTGTTGGTTTCGGTCATTTGTACCCGCCCATCGCTTCCCCGCCATGGCTGATACCATCCTCGTCGCGCTCATCTCAGCCCTCGTCCTTGCCGGTGCGATCGCCCTCATCGCGATCGCGCTGCGCTGGCGCCGCAAGCGTCGCAGGGCGCGCGGCAACCCCAATCCGGCCGGCGATTATGCGCCACGCGCCAAGTGGGCGCCGACATCCGGCAAGCTCAACTTCTTGTCCTTCGTCTACATGGATGTCGACGGCGACGGCACCTATGGTCAAGCCGACCGGCCGATGGCGGGCATCGTGGTGCGGCTTTATGACGAGCGCGGCGCCTTCCTTGCCTCGGCGCGCAGCAACGCCGCCGGTTTCGCCAATTTTCCAATGTCGTCGAAGCGCCGCAGCGCGGCGATCCAGAGGCCCGGCAGATATCGCTTCTCGGTTTCGGTGCCGCCCGGCTGGCGCGCCAGCAGCGCCAACGCGGACCAGGCGGTGCGCTTGATGGAAGCGCCGGGCTCCATGGTTGGCCTTGCCGGCGAGGGCCTGCCGAAGCCGGTCGGCCTCGCGCCGGGACGGGCGGCGGGCGGCAGCACGCCGGCAAGGGCGGAAGCGACACTGTCGGTCATGGGCAAGGGCCAGTTGCTCCAAAGCCACGCGCTGCCTGCGGACGCGGCCTTTCGCGTCCCGCTGAGCGTCGATGCCGATGAAATCGTCATTGTCGGCTCGGGGCTCGATCGAAGGCTGAAGCTGTCGGCCTACCCGGTCAATCTCGGCCTGTTGGCGCCCGGCGCGCTCGCACCCGACGCGCCGCTCAAGGCCATCGGATTCGACGACATAACACCGCGCGGCCTGTGCAAGGTGCCATCTGGTCACGCCGGGCTCGACTGGCGCAATCTCAACGCCATGGCTCGCGACCACACCGCAAACAGCGAGGGCTACGTCAACGGCAACGTGTCGGGCGCCTATATCGCCTACACCAGCAGCGGCCATCCGGCCGAGTTCGGCCGCGCGGCACCTTTCGGCTTCCATTCGGTAATGCTCACCACGGCATGGCTGACATCGGAAGGCGAGGTGGCGCTGGTCGAAAGCTGGCTAGGCGAGGAACTTGTCGCCAGCGACGAGATCGTGCTTTCCGCGCTGGCGCCCGTCCAATACGCCCCGATGCTTAAGGCGGCGACGCGTGTGCGCATTTCCACCAGGCACCACTGGCAGGCCGTGCTGGATGACCTCGTGCTTGCGCTCTGAAACGTCGCAGAAGCAATACCGGCGTGCCGACAAAAGTTTGAGGATTAAATCATCAAGCCGGCGGGGAGCCGCCATTGGTGCTGCCGTTGACTACGGACGGACCCGCCACAACTGCCGAAAGCTTACCCTTGCAGACGAAAACCGGCTTCTCGTAAGTCTTCTTCATGCCACTGCCCTCCAAAAACCCTCACTCAATAATCTCATATGAACGGTTTCTGTCAAGCAAGCGGCCAGGGTCGCCGTTCTATAGATGGGGATAGTGTTTTACTGGTGGAACAGCGGCCCGATAGTATGGTGACCGCGCTAGAACTGAATGAGAAGCATATCACCGATGGGGCTTTGTGATGTCTTGCACTTAGTCTTGGCCGCAAGCTCGGCTAAGATGCCGCGGCCGGTCTGCCTTCGCGATGTCGCAAAGGAGCAAGCAGCGGCGAGGCGGGGGAAGACCGATGACGCGATCGACTGACAGGCTGCTGGCGCTGGCGATGCTGATCGTCGGCATAGCCTGTTTTGCCAAGCTCTATCCGGCGCTGGGCGGCAGGCCGTCGGCGACAGCGCGGCTGGAAATCTTCGGCGCGGCGGGCGTGCTGTCGGTTCTTGCCGGGCTGCTTTTCCTCCCGGGCTGCTGCCCGGCGCCGCCAGGCACGATCCGGCCGCCCCGTTGTTTGGCCGCGATGCCAAGATCGCGCCGGCCGGCCATCCGCGACTGCGCCGCGCAGCACTAGCTTTGCCGCTTTTGGCCCTGATCGTCATCGTCGCCGACCAGTTCGGTCTGTGGAGGGCGTCGGGGCCGGGCGGCGAAGGGGCGAAGGAAGTCGCCACCGCGCCGGTGGAGCCTCAGCCCCCCGGGCCGAAGCCCGAGCCGAAGGCGAGCGCAAAACCAACCGCGCCGAAGGCGAACGCAAAACCGACCATGCCGGAGGCGAACGTCGACTCAGCCGCGCAGCAAGAGGCCGCGAAGCCCGCGCCGTCCGAGCCGGTTGCGGCGCCCGCCCAGCCCGCGCCGCCGGCCGCCGTGCCGGCCGAGTCCGCGCCGCCTGCCCAACCGGCACGGCCTGTCCAGCCGAACGAGCAGATGGCGCTCGCGCCGGCAACGCCGCCGCAGACGGTGGCGCCGCCTCCGCCTGCGCCTCCGGCCCAACCGACCGCGCCGGAAGGTCACCGCGACGCCGTGGTCTGGCTGGCGGTGTCCGCCGACGGCCACGAGATCATGAGCGCCAGCACCGACCGCATGATCAAGCTCTGGGATATCGACGGCAAGCGGCTGATCCGCGATCTTGGCGAGCACAAGGACATGGCGCGCAGCGCGCTTTTCATGCCTGACGGCAGGACAGCGCTCACTGCCGGCGACGACGGCGAGATCGTGCTGCGCCAGCTCTCAGACGGCACGGTGCTGCACGTCTTCTCCTCGGGGGCGAACGGCGGCGTCAGGCAGTTGAAGATCAGCCAGGACGGCAAGCGCGCCGTCAGCGGTCACGATACCGGTTCCGTGGTTGTCTGGGACCTGGAGAAGGGGACGGTCTTGCATGTGCTGCCGGGCCACGACTGGTCGGTGAGCTCCGTCGCCATCTCGCCCGACGGCACCATGGCCCTTACCGGCAGCATCGACGGTGAGCTGAAGCTTTGGGATATCATTGCCGGCAAGCAGCTGCGCAGCTGGCACGGCCACGACCGCGGCGCCTATGGCGCGGTCTTCCTGGCCGACGGCCATCACGCGGTGACCGGCAGCGGCGACTACACGATAAAACTCTGGGACCTCGACACCTTCAAGGAAGTCCGCCGCTTCGACGGCCATTCCGGCACGGTCTACGCGCTCGCCCTATCGGCCGACGGCAAACGGCTCGGCTCCGTCTCGCTGGATGGCACGGCTCGGATCTGGAACATGGACACCGGCGCCGAGATCGCCGAGTTCGACCCCGGCACCGGGCCGATGTACTCGGTGGCGTTTGCCGCCGACGGGACGCTTTTGACCGGCGGCATCGACCGCACCATCCGCGACTGGCCTGCGGCAGGCGGCGATGGCACGGTGGTGTTTGCCGGGGCGCCGGAATAACGTTGCCGATTGGCGAAAGCCCGCGTGACAGCCGATCTCCCCCTTGCGGAGATGCTCGGCAGGGCAGAAGGAGGTCGCTGTCCAGCCAGCCTATCCGAAGAAGGCCTGTACAAGAGCTGTCGGAGCAGCCATCGTCGCCGCGTGAGCAACACTGCCGAACCCACTTATTTTGTCCTGCAGGAGATCGATCCCGCAACCGGTTCAGCTGTCTCCGAGGCTCGAATCTGCGTCTTGGACCTGAAAAAGCTCAGTGCGGTTCTGGGTTGCAGCAGCACACAGCTATCAGGCTTGTGGGAATTGAACCCAGGGGATCTTCAGAGGCTGGGCGCGATAAGCGTTCCGCCCTGCGTGCCAGACCCGAGATTCAATCGCATCGAGTCCTGGCATCCAGTCCGCGAGACACCGTATCTCGTTCATACAAATTTCGAACTGCCGCTGATGTTGGAAGGCCGCAAACCGCTGGCGATGTTCCAAGACGCCTATCCAACACAGTGGCTGAAGGACACGCTGAAGCGCTTCGATCCCGTCGTTCGATCCGGTCGATTGGTCCGCCGCATCGTCGACACGCCGTTCACCGAGGCCGAGCGCGCGCTCTTCCCCGGGTTCCGAAAATGGCGACGCGTCTTCTTCGCCTTGCCCGGAGAGGAATGGCGGATAGAGGCGTTTCTGCTGGTGTCGAAAGTCTCAGCCAAGACCGGCTGGAACGAAGCTCTCGAAAGGATGGAGGGCTCGCTTCTCGGCTATGAGGATTGGCAGAACGACTGGTGGATCGAACATAGAGCAGGGCTCCCGGAGAGCGCTCGTGGAAAATAGGGTAGCGCTTGTCGGGCTATGGGAGAGACCGGCCGGACAGCATCCCCCTCTGGCCTGCCGCGCATCTCCTCCGCGATAGGGAGATCGGCAGCTTGGCGATAGCACCCCCTGCACGTCGGCGATTGTCGAAAGCCTGCGCGCGAGCAATCTCCCCCTTGCGGGTGAGATGCCCGGCAGGGCAGAGGGGGGTGACGTAACGCAACCTCTGCAAAGGAATTCGCCCGCCATCATGCCCACATTCCACCTCGTCGAAGCTTCGATCGCCGATCTGCGCCGTGCGCTGGAAGACGGCACGGTCACCAGTGTCGAACTGGTGGGCGCTTATCTCAGGCGCATCGCCCATTACGACCGGCACGGCATCGCGCTCAATGCCGTGCCCATCCTCAATCCAAATATGTTCGAAGAAGCGGCCGCCTCGGATCGCCGCCGTCGCGAGGGCAAGTCGCTAAGCCCGCTCGACGGCATCCCCTACACCGCCAAGGACAGCTACAAGGCCAAGGGGTTGACGGTGGCGGCCGGTTCGCCCGCCTTCGAGCATCTCACGGCAAACGAGGACGCTTTCACCATTGCCCGCCTGCGCGCGGCCGGCGCGGTGCTGATCGGCCTCACCAACATGCCGCCGATGGCCAATGGCGGCATGCAGCGCGGCGTCTATGGCCGCGCCGAAAGCCCGTACAACAAGGATTTCCTCACCGCCGCCTTCGCCTCCGGCTCTTCGAACGGTTCCGGCACGGCGACCGCCGCCAGCTTCGCGGCTTTCGGGCTGGGCGAAGAAACCTGGTCGTCCGGCCGCGCCCCGGCTTCCAACAATGCGCTGGTCGCCTACACGCCGTCGCGCGGCGTCATCTCGGTGCGCGGCAACTGGCCTCTGGTGCCGACCATGGATGTGGTGGTGCCGCATACGCGGACCGTTGCCGACATGCTGGAGCTGCTCGATGTGATCGTCGCCGACGATGCCGAGACGCGGGGCGATTTCTGGCGCGTGCAGCCCTGGGTGCAAATCCCGAAAGCCTCGATGCTGCGGCCGGCGAGCTATGCGGGGCTTGCCGTGCAGGGCGCGCCCAAGGGTAAGAGACTCGGCGTGCCGAAAATGTATATCGGCAAGGACGAAGACGCCGACCGGCCGATCGAGACACGCGCCTCGGTGCTTGAGCTTTGGCGGCAGGCGGCGCGCGATCTGGAAGCGCTCGGCGCGGAGGTGATCGAGGTCGATTTTCCTGTCGTCTCCAACTACGAGCGCGACCGCCCGGGCGCGCGCTCCATGGTCGACCGCGGGTTGGTGCCGACGGAATTCGCCGAGCGCGAGATCTGGGACCTTTCCATCTGGTCGTGGGACGATTTCCTGCGCGCCAATGCCGATCCGGCGATCCCCGATCTTGCTTCGGTCGACGGCGCAAAGATCTTCCCGCAACCGCCGGGCACGTTGCGCGACCGCTATGGCGATGCCGATTTCGATCTGGCGCAATATGTCGAGCGCGCGAAGCAGGGCGTGGCGCCACTGGAAGATATCCCAACCATCGAGGACGGTCTGAAGGGCCTGGAAGCAACGCGCCGCGCCGACTTTGAGGACTGGCTCGATGCCAACCGCCTCGATGCCGTGGTGCTGCCGGCGGTCGCCGATGTCGGCCCGGCCGATGCCGATGTCAACGAGGCTTCGGCCCGGCTTGCCTGGCGCAACGGCACCTGGGTCGCCAACGGCAATCTGGTCTGGCGCCATCTCGGCATCCCGACGGTGACGGTGCCGATGGGCACCATGGCCGATATCGGTATGCCGGTCGGCCTTACCTTCGCCGGCAAAGCCTATGATGACGTGGCGCTGCTGACGGTCGCCGGCGACTATGAGCGCGCCACAAGGCGCCGCACCGCTCCGCCGCGCACGCCGCCGCTGGCGGAGGATGTGTTTGCGGGGGGCAGCGGTGTGACGAGTGGTGCCGGCGATGCGCCGGTTGCCCTGATGCTGACCGCCGAAACCGTCCGCGCCGGTGACACGAACGAGATCACGATCGCGCTGGAGATCGAGGCGGGCAGGCTGGGGCCGGAGGCGGCTGTGAAAGTCCACGTCAACGGCGAGCCGGTGATCATGCAGGCCGGCGGGAACCGCTACACCGGCCGGATCGTGGTGCCGGCCGCGACGCATCAAGGCTTCCACAGCGTATGGCGCGGTTCCTATGGCTCTATCGTCACCGCTATCGTGAGGCTGGCAGATGGGCGCACTGCCGGAGCGTATGCCGTGACGGGCGGGATTGGCTGAGGCGCTGAGCTGCCGATCGCCCCCACAAGGGAAATTAAGCGCTCCGGCGCCGGCGCTTCCTTCACAAAGCACTCTGCTACTCCACCCAATCCACCACCAACGCTGCCGCTCCGAACACAGCGCCCGTCGCACAAACCGCATTCCAGCCACCCCAGGCCCAGGCGACGCCGGCAAGCAGCGAGCCGATCGCGCCGCCGATGAAGAAGATGCCGACGAACAGCCCGTTGATGCGGCCGCGCGCCTTCGGCTGCAGCAAGTTGACGGCGCGGCGGCCAAGCGTCTGGTCGCCGGTGACTCCGATATCGAGCATCACGGCGCTGACGCCCATGAAGATGAGCGGCAGCCATAGCGGGCCGGCCGCGGCCGAGCCGGCCCACGCGGCTAGGCCGAGCGCCGCGATCAGCACGAGATGGCAGAAAACAGTGGCCTGGCGCGTAAAGCCGCGGTCGCCGGCGCGGCCGAAGATTGGCGTCACCGCCGCACCTCCGGCGCCAACCAGCGCGAACAGCGCGATGCCTTTCTGGCCGAGATCGAAGGGCGGAGCCGAGAGGCGGAGCGCCACTGCCGTCCAGAACACGCTGAAGGCCGCCATAACCAGGCTCGCCGTGAAGGCGCGGCGGCGCAGCACGGGCTCCTGACCCAGAAGTCCGACCAGCGAGGCGATGAGCCCCGCATAATTTGCATGCGCCAAGGGGGTCCGCCTCGGCAGCGTTAAGCCAAGCAGGATCGCGAGCAGCCCAAGTGCCGCGGCACCGATGCCATAGAAGGCGCGCCAGCCGAAGGCCTCGGCGACGAGGCTGGCGATCGGACGCGACAAGAGGATGCCGATCATCAGCCCGCTCATCACGTCGCCGATGACGCGCCCGTCCTGTCCCGGCGGCGCCATCGAGGCCGCAACCGGCACCAGCACTTGGATGCAGGAACAGGCGGCGCCGAGCACGATCAGCACTGCAAGGAGCGATGCGGCCGACGGCGCGAATGCGGCGACCGCCGCAGCGAGCGCGGCCGCGCACAACATGCGCAGCACCAGCGCGCGGTTCTCAACCAGATCGGACAGCGGCACCAGGAAGAACAGCCCCGCCGCGTAGCCGAGTAGCGTGGCCATCGAGACCAGGCCGCTTTCCGATGCCGCGGCGCCGAGCGAGGGGCCGATCAGCCCGACCAGCGTCTGCGGCGCGAACAAATTGGTGACGATGATGCCGACCGAGGCGGCAAACAACAGCGTCTGGGAGCGGGTGATGCTGTTGCCGCTGGCACGCCGCGACGGGTCAGCGAACTCGGCCGTCGCGATCCGTGCGTTGTCTGTTCCGTTCATGGGTAGCCTCGCTGTCCGCAGCATTCGCGAGGACTTTATTCGCCACCATCATAATGCTACAATTGAAATGATCTGATAATGGTTATGCGAGATGCGCATGAACATCCATGACCTCGAAGCCTTCGTCGCCGTGGTCGAAACCGGCTCCATCGTCGGCGCCTCGGCTAGGCTCAATCTCACCCAGCCCGGCGTGACGCGCCGGGTGCAGAATCTCGAAGAGCGGCTGGCGACGCCCTTGCTCGACCGCCAGTCGAAGCCGCTCAAACCCACCGCATCGGGCCGCGAAGCCTATGAGCATGGCCGCCGGGTGTTGCGCTCGCTGGAGGATCTGAAGGCGGGCGTCTCACCGGACGGGGAGGTGAGGGGTGAATTCCGCCTCGGCATCATGCCCTATCTCTCGACCAGCGCGCTGTCCGAGCCGCTCGACAGCTTGCGCGCGGCCTTCCCGCAGCTGACGCTGAAGATCACCTCCAGCCTGTCGCCGCGCTTAGTGGAGCAGGTGCTGCACAGCGAGATCGACGCGGTCGCGGTCTGCCTCGCCGAGGGCGTCGCGCCGCCGCCGGAGCTCGTCGGCGACAATCTCGACGTGCAGGCGGTGCTGTTGGTGGCCGCGCCAAGCCTCGGCGTGCCGAAGCCGGCGGAGCTCAACGATCTCGCGCGCTACCCTTGGGTGCTCAACGAAACCGGCTGCGGCTTCCGCGCCTTCATCCGCCACCGTTTCGAGGCGGCGCGGCTGCCGTTCCACGTCGGCGTCGAGGCGCAGGGCGCGGATCTGAGAATGTCGCTGGTGGCGCGCGGCCACGGCATCGGCGTCGTCACGCCGGGCGCGCTGTCGGGCAGCCAATGGCGCGACGCGGTTGAGGTGGTTGATTGCCCCGGCTTCAAGCCGCAGGTCCGCTGCTGGTTGCTCCACCGCCCGCCGGCCGGCAGGCTGGCGCGACCGATCGCGGTCTTTCGCGACGCGCTGGCGGAGGCGCTGAAGGGCCCGATGCCGCTGATGTCGTAAAGCCAGGCTGCTTATCTTCCCCCTGATCGTGGAAAAAGCGATTTCAACATCTTGGTAAAGCGAAGTGTTAAAGACTGCCAATGGGAGTGGGCTGCACCGTCCGTCGAGTTCTCTATCTCCGGGTCTTGCGATCGGGACAGGGAGGCGAGCCACGAATCCCAAAATTTCTGCTGCATGGAGACGAACACGGGCATCACATCATAGCCATCGTCAAATATATTGACTAAGTCGCTCTTCTTGGGACGCTCACCCGTTTTCACTTTGCAGACCACCAATCCTCGACTCATCTCTGTCACGGTGCCTTCAGGGAAAACATTGGCGCTCGCGCCATAACAAAAGGTAGTAATCCTTCCACTTCGAGCTCATTGCGGATTTGGCATAGGGCTTCGAAATAGTCGTCTTCTTCAGCAGCGATGACTTTATTGCGATAGCTGCAGGTGAGCCTGCACCGGGTCCCCACATTGTGCGGCGTGAACACCGCCTGCTCGTCACCTCCCGTGCCTCCTCCGATTAGGAACACGGTATATTGTTCATCCATTGTCATCCCCCGATCTCTCGACAACCTTAGTTGTGGTCAATAATGAATACAACTGAAAATTGTATATGGTTCGCGCGAGTTGCTGCTTGCCGGCTCCTGCCTCGTCCTTGACCCATCCTCCACCCACGCTATCTTGCCGCCATGCCAGATACACCCCCCTCCGCAGCAGCGCCGCTGATCGTCATCGATCTGCAGACCGGCATGTTCGATGGCCGTTTCGATCCGCCGATCCACGACGCCGACACGATCGCCGAGCGCGCCCGCAGGCTGATCGACTGGGCGCGGCGTTCCGGCCGCAAGGTGGCGTTCATCCGCCATGACGGGCCGGAAGGCGATCCGCTGGCGCCGGGCGCCTCCGGCTGGCCGATATGGCCGCTGCTCGGCCAGGCCGCCGACGAGCCGACCTTCGGCAAAAGCGTCGGCAATGCTTTTTCCAACCCAGAACTCGCCGAATGGGTGGCCGGGCAGGGCGCAAACGACGTCGTGCTCATCGGCGCTCAGACCGATTTCTGCGTCGCCGCCACCGTAAAGGGCGCCTTCGCCCAAGGCCTCGGCGTCACCCTGGTTTCCGATGCGCATTCGACGCTGGATTCGTTGGAGGAAAAGGCGCCCGGCATCATAGCCCGCCACAACGAAGCCTTCGCTGGGCAGGGCGCGCGGATGGCGACGACGGTGGAGTTGACTGAAGGCTGAGCGCCTCTTCCCCTTCTCCCCAAGGGGAGAAGGTGGCCGCGGAGCGGCCGGATGAGGGGTGCTCCAGGGAACGCCAGCGTCTGGCTCCGCTGGAACACCCCTCATCCATCTCGGCGCTACGGGCCGATCCACCTTCTCCCACAAGGGGAGAAGGATGAACCCCAACCCAAGGAGCTATTTTTGCCCACCCTCACTCTTCCCGCCGAAGGCGGCTGCCGCTGCGGCCGTGTGCGTCTGAAGATATCGGCAAGGCCGCTGCTCACCATGGCCTGCCACTGCACCGGCTGCCAATCGATGTCGTCGAGCGCCTATTCGCTGAGCGCGGCGATCCCGTCGGAAGGCTTCGAGGTGACCAAGGGCGAGCCGGTGGTCGGCGGTCTGCATGGCGCGTCGAAGCATTATTTCTGCGGCTACTGCATGACCTGGATGTTCACGCGCCCGGAAGGGATCGACTGGTTCGTCAATCTGCGCCCGACCATGCTCGACGACCATGCCTGGTTCACGCCCTTCATCGAGACATGGGCGGCCGAGAAATTGCCCTGGGCGGCAACGGCGGCCGTGCATAGCTATGAAGCGCTGCCGTCCTTCGAGGAATATGAGCCGCTGGTCGCCGAATACGCCGGCACCCAAGGCTGATCAAAGCGGGCCGGTCGAAAAACGGCGATCTAGGGCAGGGGCGCCCTTGCCATTTCCGTTCATGGTCGACGCGGCCGTTGGGGGCGCATTGTTGGGGATGTGCTTGGGCGTCCGCGTCGACCACGGCGGCCTCATACCGCAGGCTTCACCATGGCACATTTGCCGCCTGCTGAAACTTCTGCGAAAACGGTATATGGCGGCGGTTGCACTTGCCTTCCTGCACACGGAGGAGAAAGCAAGGGCGAAACAGTTTCTATCCCTTGCTGCATTGACCTCGTCCGCCCGACCGGCGACGACTGGTACTTCCTTTTCAATGGATTGCATCGTGAACCGGACTCATTTTCTCAACGCTAGGCTCGCCGACGGCACGGTCGCTGACCTCACCGTATCCGACGGCCGCTTCAGCGCCATCGCGCCTGCAGCCAATACGACGCCGCCGCTGGCCGGCACCATCGATCTTGCCGGCCAGTTCGTGCTGCCGGCTTTCGTCGAGGGCCATATCCATCTCGACACTTCCTTCTATGGCGATGCCTGGCGTCCGCACATTCCCTGCACCAATGGTTTCGACGTGCGCGAGCGGGTCGCTTTCCAGATGCGCAACCTCGAGCAGGCGGCACCAATGGAGGAGCGGGCGAGAAACCAGCTCGAGCTCTGTGTCGGCAATGGCAGTCTCGCCATGCGCAGCCATGTCATGGTCGATGCCGCGGTCGGGCTGAAGCATGTGGAGACGATTCTTGGGGTGCGGGAAAAATACCGCGACCTGATCGACATCCAGCTCGTCGCCTTCCCGCAGAGCGGCATCCTGTCCTCGCCAGGCGCGGCGGAGCTGCTCGACGAGGCGCTCAAGCTCGGCTGCGACCTGATCGGCGGCCTCGACCCGGCAAGCTTCGACCGCGATGTGAAGGGCCATCTCGATGTCGTCTTTGGCCTTGCCGAAAAGCACGGCGCCGGCGTCGACATCCACCTGCATGACCGCGGCTCGCTGGGCCTGTTCGAGATCGAGGAGATCGTCACCCGGGCCACGGCATCGGGCATGGAGGGAAAGGTTGCCGTCAGCCATGCCTATGCGCTGGGCGACATCTCCGCCGATGGGTTGGACAGGGTTGGCGAGCGGATCGCCGCCGCTGGCGTCGCCATCATGACAAACGCGCCCGGCGATCATCCTTTCCCGCCCGTGGCGGCGCTGCGCAAGGCGGGTGTCACGGTCTTTGCCGGTTCCGACAACATCCGCGATTCCTGGTGGCCCTATGGCGATGGCGACATGCTCAACCGCGCCAACATGATCGGCTACCGCTCCGGCTTCTACGAGGATTGGGAACTGGAAGCCGCCTGCGACGTGGTCAGCCATGCCGGCGCCAAGGCGCTAGGGCTCGAAGGCTACGGCATCGCCGTCGGTGCCAGGGCGGATTTCGTTGCGCTGAGCGCCGCGCATATCCCGGAAGCGGTGGTGGCGGTGCCGAAGGAGCGCACCATCTATCACGCCGGCAGGGAAGTGGCGCGAGGCGGAAAAGTGAGTGCGAGATGCAACTGATTTAGGGGCGCCCGTTTGTGCCGAGCTACAAGCCGCGCCGCCGCCTCGCTAGTTAGGGGAATCAGCCCATCAGGCGACAAGCCCAAGCGCCTGACATTGCGCGCCATGCAAGCTCCCGATTTTCGCGCAGACCGCGTGGCCGATCCTACAAACTAATTTGCATGCATATGTTTCAAGCCGCTCCGGCTTCGTGAAGCATTTCACCGTTCGCGCGCTATCGACTGGTTACAGACGCATCGCAAAAGCGGCGCTGGGAAGAGGCGGCGCCGGTTTTCCGCCGCTGATTGATATGGAGGCTCTCATGATCAAAAGTCTTAACAGGATCCGCGCCGCCTTCGCGCAGGCCAGCAAGCGCCGGAGAACGACGCGCGAGCTCTATGAACTGCCGGCGGAGATCCAGAAGGACATCGGCTGGCCCGAGCGGGCCGAGCCCGACGAAATCCGCCTGCCGTTCTAGTCGCGCGGCGCCGACGCGAGGCCATCGGCGGTCGTGGTGGCTTGATGGGTCCCCGCCGGTTACCCCAGCCACCACCACAAGCCGCCAGCCGCCAGCGCGATCAGCACCGCGACGCCGGCAAGCATCAGATAGGATCCCGCGATCATGCCGTTGATGATCTTCTTGATGCTGGCCCGGTCGTTGAGATTGGGGAACGGCTCGTTGGGCAAAGCGACGCCGAGGAAATCGCAGAGCGGCGCCCAGCCATCGCTGACCTTGAACACCAAGAGCTTTTCCGGCGGCACTGCCGCCTTCACCTCTTCGATATAGGAATTGTAGCGCGCGACCGCCTTGTCGCGGTCGTTCATCACGCCTTTCAGCGTCCGGCCCCAGACCAGCTTGCGCGACATGTCGCCGAACTTGCGGCCGAATGGCGTCAGCCATTCCAGCACCTTGAACTGCCAGACATTCTCGGTGAAATAAATCGTGTCGATGGTGCTCTCATACCAGGCTTCGGCGCCGCGCGGGTGCAGCGTCAGAAGCACTTTGGCGTCCGGATAGGCGACCATCAGCTCGCGCCACACGCAGCAGCCCGGATTGTCCACGGTCGCACGATAATTGGCGAAGACACGGTTCCAGTCGTGCTGCGTGCCGGGCGGGCTGTTCGCCACCTTTCGCCAGAAATCGAGGTGGCCCTTGTTGGCCTTGTTGATGATGACTTCCTGCATGTGATAGCTCGGAAAACCGAGCCGGTTCAGGGCGGCGAAAGTCGACCACGTGCCGGTGCGGCCGAATCCGGCCCCGATGACCTCGAGTGTCATGCGCGTTCCCCATTCGTCCGGATTGATTTTCTCTCGGCTCCCGGTTCCTTGGCCGCGACCGTGCGCCTGTCCGGCCGACCGCGCAATGGCTTTCCATTAGCATACGTTGAAATCTGTAGGCCAAATGTTGCCCCGACGATGCGCCATGACCGTTTTGTGTATTCACGCGAAAGGCGTGGCCTGATAATAGGTCAATGAAGCTGACCTAAATAGGCACTGCGGAGGTGCGCCTTTGACCCTGTTGAATCTTCTGGCCTCGCGCTCTTCGCGCATGAAGGCTTCCGAAATCCGCGAGCTCCTGAAACTGCTCGACCAGCCGGACATCATCTCCTTCGCTGGCGGCATTCCCGACCCCTCGCTGTTTCCGGCCGAAGCCATCGGCGGTGCCTACCAGGCCATGCTGGGCGGCGCGGAGGCGGGCGCCGCGCTCCAATACCAGGTCAGCGAAGGTTTTCTGCCGCTGCGCAAATGGCTGGCCGCCTATATGGGCAAGCTCGGCGTACAATGCGACGAAGGCAACATCTTCATCACCTCCGGCTCGCAGCAGGCGCTCGACTATCTCGGCAAGCTCTTTTTGTCCCCCGGCGACACTGCGCTTGTGACATGGCCGACCTATCTCGGCGCGCTGCAGGCCTTCAACGCCTATGAGCCGCGCTACGACCGGCTGAACACCGCCGGCGGCAACATGACGCCGGAGGCTTATCGCGCCGCCGCCGCTGCAAATGGCGGCAAGGTGAAGTTCGCCTATCTGGTGCCGGATTTCGCCAACCCGACCGGCAACACGCTGAACGTCAAGCAGCGCGAGGCGGTGCTCGATCTTGCCGGTGAGCTGGACATCGCCGTCATCGAGGACGCCGCCTATCGCGCGCTGCGCTATGACGGGGAGGGCGTGCCGCCGATCCTGGCGCTCGACTGCGCCCGCTCCGGCGGCATCGATCATGCGCGCACGCTCTATTGCGGCTCCTTCTCGAAGATCCTGTCGCCTGGCATGCGCGTCGGCTGGGTCTGCGCGCCGCGCCACGTCGTGGAGAAGCTGGTGCTGATGAAGCAGGCCTCCGACCTGCACAGCCCCTCGATCAATCAGATGGTCATGCATCGCGTCGCCGAGACCATCTTCGATGCCCAGGTGGACAAGCTGATCGGCGCCTACCGCAAGCGCCGCGACGCGCTGCTTGGCGCGCTTGAGGCCAATATGCCGGAAGGCATTTCCTGGAGCCGTCCGGACGGGGGCATGTTCGTCTGGCTGACGCTGCCGGAAGACACGGACGCAACCGAGCTCCTGACCCGCTCGGTGAAGGAGGCTCGCGTCGCCTTCGTGCCCGGCAACGCCTTCTACGCCGACGGCACCGGCCGCAACACGCTGCGCATGTCCTTCACCCTTGCCGACGACCGCGCGGTGAACGAGGGTGTGCCGCGGCTGACGAAGCTGCTGCGGGGCTGAGCTGGCCATCACCTCATTCTCGCGCAGGCGTGATTGGTAGTGCGCAGGCGTGATTGTCCGCGCGGCCGATTCCTCGGCTAGTGTCGCGGCTGATCCAACACCCCCTGGATCGAACCGACCGTGGGGTCCCACCTCCATGGTCCGAACGAAAGAGCCCCGACGGCCTCCACCGGCGGGGCTTTTTTGCTGTCCAGGCGGGCGGTCGCGCCAGCTTGCCCTTTTTCGGACCGCTTTTCCGCTACGCTGTGTTGTTCAGGGAGGATCAAATGACCTTGCGCCTCGGTTTCACCATGCTTGCCCTAATGG
The DNA here is from genome assembly GCA_000824805.1 of Mesorhizobium sp. SOD10. Lineage (GTDB taxonomy): Bacteria > Pseudomonadota > Alphaproteobacteria > Rhizobiales > Rhizobiaceae > Mesorhizobium. The sequence continues at coordinate 315,997 of CCNA01000034.1, read as the reverse complement.
CCTTCGCCACCCAGGCGCAAGCGTTCGAGATTTCCAGCTCGTCGGTTTCCGACGGCAAATGGGACGCGAAATATCTCGGCGATAAGGCTGGCTGCGGCGGACAGAGCGTCTCGATCGCGCTCGGCTGGAAGGATCCGCCAGCGGGAACGAAAAGCTACGCGCTGACCATGTTCGACACCGATGCCAATGGCGGCAAGGGGTTCTGGCACTGGCTGGCCTGGAACATCCCGGCCAGCGCCAAGGGGCTGCGTGAGGGTGCCGGCGCGCAAGGCGGCAAGCGCATGCCCAAGGGCTCGGTGCTGGGCAAAGGCGGCGTCGGCCGCGCCGGCTATTTCGGCCCGTGCCCGCCTCCCGGCAGCGGCGACCATCACTATGTCTTCACGCTGTACGCGCTGGGTGAAAAGACATTGCGCATACCGGCCAACCCGCTGCCGGAGATGGTCTCGGTCGCCGCCAAGAGCTCGGCGCTCGGCGTGGCGACCGTGACCTATACCTATGGGAGGTAGCGGGGCGCTGGCGATAGCCAAATCTTCCCGCGAGTGGGGAGATTACCTCACTCCGCCGCCTCGAGCTTATCCTGCGTCTTCGTCTCGAAGTCGCTGGCGTCGTGGCGCTCGCGCAACTGGAAGGCCGGATCGCCGGACATGCGGTTGACCATACGCCCGCGGCTCACCGCCGGCCGCGCGTCGATCGCGTCGGCCCAGCGCTGCACGTTCTTGTATTCATGCACGGACAGGAACTCCGCGGCATTGTTGTAGCTGCGGCCCTTGGCGAGCCCGCCATACCAGGGCCACACAGCAATGTCGGCGATCGTGTAGCCGGGGCCGGCGAGATACTCGCTCTCCGCCAGCCTGCGGTCGAGCACATCCATCTGCCGCTTGGTCTCCATGGCGAAGCGGTCGATCGCGTATTCGATCTTGTGCGGCGCATAGGCATAGAAATGGCCGAAGCCGCCGCCGAGATAGGGCGCGGAACCCATCTGCCAGAACAGCCATGAAAAGGTCTCAGCTCGCGCCGCGCGCTCGGTCGGCAGGAATTCGCCGAATTTTTCGGCGAGATAGGTGAGGATCGAGCCGGACTCGAACACGCGCACCGGCTTTGGCTCGCTGTGGTCCATCAGCGCCGGGATCTTCGAGTTCGGGTTGACCTCGACGAATCCGCTGCCGAACTGATCGCCGTCGCCGATCTTGATCAGCCAGGCATCGTATTCCGCGCCCTTATGGCCGAGCGCCAGAAGCTCCTCCAGCATGATCGTCACTTTCTGACCGTTGGGCGTGGCCAGCGAGTAGAGCTGCAGCGGGTGCTTGCCGACCGGCAGTTCCTTCTCATGCGTCGGGCCCGCGATCGGCCGGTTGATCGAAGCGAACTCGCCGCCATTCGGCTTGTTCCAGGTCCAGACTTTCGGCGGGATATATTCGTCCATGTGCGGAGGCCTTGTGGGTTTCAGCTTGTGGATTCAGGGGGCTGCGACGTCTCCTGATGGCGATAGACTTAGGTGCGGTCGCGCGCGCGTCAAAGAAAAAAGTTCAATCTTCGTTGAACTAGTGCTTGTGCCAGCCTGGCAAGGGAAGATCTGCCCTTGCGCCGCGCGCCTTCGGCCATACTTATAGACAAAGACCGCAATGCAGGATGGATTGATGACCATCGGGAAAATTTCGCGCTCCGTCGTTGCCGTGCGCGCCATGGTGCCGGACGACGCTTTCACCGCCAATGCGCTGGGTACGCGCCGTGAGGGCAGCGGCGTGGTGATCCGCGACAATGGCCTTGTGCTCACCATCGGCTATCTCATCACCGAGGCCGAGGAAGTGTGGCTGACCGACCAAGACGGCCGCGTGGTCGCGGCTCATGCGCTGGCCTATGACCAGGAGACCGGCTTCGGCCTCGTCCAGGCGCTGGCGCCGCTCGGACTGCCGGCGGTCCAGTTCGGCAGCGCCAGGAAGGCCAATATCGGCGATGCCGTGACCCTCGCCGACGGCATCGGCCAGCAGGTCGATGCCCACATCGTCACCAAGCAGGAATTCGCCGGCTACTGGGAGTATTTGATCGACGAGGCGATCTTCACGGCGCCCGCGCATCCGTCCTGGGGCGGTGCGGCGCTGTTCGACCGCGACGGTAAGCTGCTTGGCGTCGGCTCGCTGCGCCTGCAGATGAGCCGCGCCGGGGAGGTCGCCGACATCAACATGGTCGTGCCGATCGACCTTCTGACGCCGATCCTCGACGATCTCATCAAGCGCGGCCAGGCGGCCAAGGCGCCGCGCCCATGGCTCGGCGCCTTCTCGGCCGAGTCGAACGGCATGGTGGTGGTGATGAGCGTGGCCGAAGGCGGCCCGGCCGCCCAGGCGGGCCTGCGTCAGGGCGACATCATCTCCGACGTGCGCGACGGCGAGGTCGACGGTCTGGCGGATTTCTACAGAAAGCTCTGGCAGAATCCGGCCGGCTCGGAAATCCCGCTGCGCGTCGTGCGCGACGGCCGCGAGACCTGGCTGCGCGTCAAATCCGCCGACCGCAATTCCTTCCTGAAGAAGCCGCAACTGCAGTAGCTCTGAAGCGCCGATGCATCCCAGGCTGCTGAAGACCTTCCTGGCGGTCGCGCGAACGCACAACGTCACGCGCGCGGCACAGGAGGTCAATCTCGCGCAGTCGAGCGTCAGCGACCAGATCCAGGCGCTGGAAACCGAGCTGGGCGCGAACCTCTTCACCCGCTCGCGGCAGGGGCTTGACCTGACGCCGGCGGGCGAGGCGCTGAAGCCCTATGCCGAGGACCTGCTGGCGCTTGCCGACGATACCCGGGCCGCCGTAAATCTCACCCGCGCCGGGACGGCCGGCAGCCTGTCGATCGGCGCCCTGGAGACGATCGCCTCGGCAAGGTGTGCCGGCTGGCTCGCCGGTTTCCGGGCCAAGCATGCCGGTATCGACTTCAAGCTCAAGGTGGCCGGCAGCGGCGAGCTGCTGCGCCGGCTGGGTGACGGCGAGATCGACGTCGTTTTCTGCTTCGAGCGACCCGCCGAACTTGAGGAGGCCGTCGCACCGGACCCGCGCTTTGCCAGGCGCGTGGTAGCGGCCGAGCCGCTGGCGCTCATTGCGCCGCCCGGCGACAACCGGACCGATATCGACTTGGCGGCGCTGGCCGAGAAGCATTTCGTCGCCACCGAGACCGGTTGCGTCTACCGCGCCATGGTCGACAAGGCGTTCGCCGAAGCGGGCCTGGGCGAGCCAAGCTTGGCCGCCGAAGCCGGCAGCATCGACGCCATTGCCGGGCTGGTGGCGGCTGGCGCGGGGTTTGGCCTCGTGCCGCGGCTGGCGGTTGCCGCCGCGATCGAGCGCGGCGAAGTCGCCGAGCTTGCCTGGCCGGGCTCGGTCCGCTCGGCCGACATCGTAATGACCTGGCGTCGACGGCGCGTGCAGCCCCCGGTGCTGAAAGCGCTGCTCACTGCTATAGGGGAAGGCTTCGCGCCGGTCACACCAGCCGGTGTCCGCCCTCGACATGCAGCGTCTCTCCGGTCGTGAAGCCGTTGCCGATCAGGAAGCGGATTGCGTCGGCAATGTCCTCCGGCCTTCCGACCCGCCCCGCGGGCAATCGCTCCGCCATGGCGGCCAGGGTTTCGGCCTTCCTGTCGCCCGCGACGAACTCCCAGATCGGCGTATCGACCCAGCCCGGCGAGACGGCGTTGACGCGGATCGGCGCCAGCTCGACGGCCAGAGCCCGCACCAGCCCTTCCAGCGCTGCGTTGACAGCCGCAACGACCGAGCCGCGCGCCGCCGGCCGATAGGCGGCGATGCCCGAGACGAAGGTAAGGGAGCCGCTCGGCGGCAGCATCGGCGCGCCATGCTTGGCGAGCAGCAGCGGTCCATAGAACTTGCTTTCCACCACACGCTGCGCGGCTGAAAGCTCGATCTGCGGCAACAGCCGATAGGCGCCCTCTATGTCGGCCGCCGTGCTGACGATATGATCGACCCTGCCGATGCGCTGAAACAGCGTGGCGACCTCATCCTCGCGGCTGATGTCGGCCACGGCCGTTAGAAGTGTGTCCCGGCGGCCGAGCGCTTCCCGCGCCGCGTTCAGCTTCGCTTCGCCGCGCCCGGCGATGATGACCTGCGCGCCTTCCTCGAGGCATCGTCTGGCAAGCGCCAGCCCCATGCCCGAACTGCCGCCGACGACCAGGATTTTTTGCTTGTCCATGTCCACGCCTTTCCTCTGCATCGGCAGGGGTTTTGGCAGGCTGCCGCGCGAAGCGGAAACGGAAGAAACCGATTATGGTATCGGAGCGTCCGATGGCATGTACCGCCTGCTGACAGAAACTGGCACCAGCGGTCGCTACAACCGCCGCGGAATCGTCCACATTGGTGTACGATGAACACGAGGTGACGATGGCCCCGATCAAGGTCGATCCGGACAAGGTGCGTGAATTTCCCGATGCGGAAAGCTTCTATGCCTGGCTTGCCGACAATCACGCCGGCGAAAGCGAGGTCTGGATCAAGATCCACAAGGTCGGTTCTGGGCTACCGTCGATCACGCCGAAGGAGGCGATCGACGTCGTGCTCTGCTTCGGCTGGATCGACGCGGTGCGGAAGTCGCTCGACGACAAGAGCTTCCTGCAGCGCTACACGCCGCGCGGCAAAAAGAGCATCTGGAGTAAGATCAACATCGACAATGTCGCGCGCCTGATTGAGGCGGGCCGCATGACCGAGCACGGCCTGCGCGAGGTCGAGGCCGCCAAGGCCGACGGTCGCTGGGACCGCGCCTATGGCGGATCGAGGGAGATGACCATCCCGCCCGACCTGCAGGCCGCGATCGATGCCGAGCCGAAGGCGAAGGCAATGCTGGAGAAGCTTTCGGCGCAGAACCGCTTCGCGCTCGCCTTCCGCACCCACAACATGAAGACCGAGGCAGGGCGCAAGAAGAAGATCGCCGATCTGGTGGCGATGCTGAAGCGCGGCGAGACGATCCACCCGCAGAAGAAGTAGGGCATGATCCCGAACCGAACGACCGCGGCTAGCGAAAAGTGGTCGCCGGCTTTCGGAGAAGATCATTCCGCACTAGAACCGCAAACAAAAAACGCCGCCCGGAAGGGAGGGCGGCGTTTTCGGGAAGCGATGATCCTGAACCCTTTGCAAGCGGTCCAGGATCATCCGGTCATGAAACGCGACAGGTCTTACGCGGCCTTCTTCGCAACATGCTTCTTCACATGGTGCTTGCGCACGTGATGCTTCCGCACATGATGCTTGCGGTAATTCCTAAGGTGGTGCTTGCGGGCGTGATGGCGGCGATGATGCTTCTTCAGTTTCTTGTGCGGGCCATTGGCGGCGGGCTTTGCCGTTTCGGCGGCCGCCGGAGCGGCGGTGGTCGCGCCCGGAGCCGTGGTTGCCGCCGGAGTCGTGGTCGTCGTGGTCTGGGCGTTGGCGGCCGGCACCGCGAAAGCGAGCGCGACGGCAAGGCCGAGTGCGGAAAGAAGGGTCTTTTTCATCGTCGGCATTCCTTTCGAGGATCGATGTCCGTTGTCGCGCCGCGTCGATCGGCTGCTCCGGTTACCGTTATGACAGCAGCTCTTTTCGCGAGCTTTTCCACACTGTTGAATCTTGTTTCCCGATTGTGTCCGGCTCCTCCCCGCGGAAAGGGATGGCCGCGGTGCAAGTGCGGGCCGGCAACAGTCGCCGTGGCGATCGGCCATCGGCTTGCGATGAAAGCGGCCATCCATCGGCCGGTTGGGGCAGGCTTTTCATGAGCCCAATCGCACGATGCGTGCGAGTTCCGCGCCCTAATCATTCGATCCGATCGGTGCCATCTTGCTGTCGACGTCCCGAACAGGAGCAGGAACAATGACCACCAACGCAGATCCTTCCGGCAAGGTGGCGCTCGTCACCGGCGGCAACCGTGGCATTGGCCTGGAGACGGCAAGGCAACTGGCCGAACTCGGCTTCGCCGTGCTGATCGGCGTGCGTGATCTTGCCAAGGGCGAGGCGGCGTCGAAGCGGCTTCGCGGCAAGGTCGAAGCCATCGAGTTGGATGTCGCCGCGCCCGAGGCAGCGGCCCGCGCCGCGGCAGAGGTCGAACGCCGGTTCGGTCGGCTCGATATTTTGGTCAACAACGCGGCGATCCATTACGACCCTTCGGCGCGGGCGCTCGAGCCCGACTGGACCGTGATCCGCGAGGCCTTCGAGACCAATGTCTTCGGCGCCTGGCGCGTGGCCGCTGCCTTCGCGCCGCTGCTTGGCGCTTCCGGCCATGGCCGGCTGGTCAACGTCTCCTCGGAGGGTGGTTCGCTCGCTTCGATGGGTGCCGGCGCGCCGGCCTACTCGACCAGCAAGGCGACGCTCAACGCGCTGACCCGCATCCTGGCCGCGGAACTGCGCGGCTCAGGCGTCCTGGTCAATTCGATCTGCCCCGGCTGGGTCGCGACCGAGATGGGCGGTCCCGGCGGGCGGCCGGTCGCGGAAGGAGCGGCCGGCATCGTCTGGGCCGCGACCTTGCCCGACGACGGCCCGACCGGCGGCTTTTTCCGCGACGGCAAAAGGCTGCCGTGGTGAGCGGCCGGTCATTGTCGGCGCGCAGTCCGAAGCCTAGCGTTCCGATGTCTTCGACAGCAAAACAAGTGGCCGCGACGTGAGAGCGACGCTTGGTGTTCAAGGCTGACGAACGGTCACGCTGCCGTGACATCACCTGCCCATGCGCCATGCTACGAAAATAGCATTCCAGGCTCATGAAATGTGATGCTAGGTTCCTGCATGCGGGGCGGTAGAGGGTCGGGCAGAGGAGGGCAACCGGGCGCGAAACCCGCATTTTCCAAGATATCGGGCGCAACCATTGAACCATCGCGAGGCCGCCGCGTTTCCTGTGGCTGGCCACCAGGGAGGAACCACCAGTGAAAGCATCCTGTCTCGTCTCGGCCGCGCTGCTCGCGGCGACCGCAATGCCGGCGGCGGCCGGCCAGATTTCCGACGGCAAGGTCAAGATCGGCATCTTGAACGACCAGTCGGGTGTCTACGCCGATTTCGGCGGCAAATGGTCGGTCGAGGCCGCCAAGATGGCGGTCGAGGATTTCGGCGGCAAGGTGCAGGGCGCGCCGATCGAGATCGTCAGCGCCGACCATCAGAACAAGCCCGACATCGCCTCCAACATCGCGCGTCAGTGGTACGACACCGAGCAGGTCGACGCGATCATGGAGCTCACGACCTCGTCCGTGGCCCTGGCCGTCCAGGGGCTTTCCAAGGAAAAGAAGAAGATCGACATCGTCACGGGTGCTGCCGCCACCGACCTCACCGGCAAGCAATGCTCGCCCTACGGCTTCCACTGGGCCTATGACACCCATTCGCAGGCCGTCGGCACGGGCGGCGAGCTGGTCAAGCAGGGCGGCGATAGCTGGTATTTCATCACCGTGGACTACGCCTTCGGCTATTCGCTGAAGGACCAGACCGCCAAGCTGGTCGAGGCCAGCGGCGGCAAGGTGCTGGGCGAAGTGCGCTATCCGCTCGGCTCCACCGACTATTCGTCCTTCCTGCTCCAGGCGCAGTCCTCCGGCGCCAAGATCGTCGGGCTCGCCAATGCCGGCCTCGACACATCCAATTCGATCAAGCAGGCCGCCGAGTTCGGCATCGTCGCCGGCGGCCAGCGGCTGGCGGCGCTGCTGTTCACGCTGGCCGAAGTGCACGGTCTCGGCCTGCAGGCGGCGCAGGGCGTTGTGCTGACCGAAGGGTTTTACTGGGACCGCGATGACAAGAGCCGCGAATTTGCCCAGCGCTTCTTCAAGCGCACCAACCGTATGCCCAACATGATCCAGGCCGGCACCTATTCGGCGGTGACGCAATATCTCAAGGCTATCGACAAGGCCGGCACCGACGAGACCGAGGCGGTGGCCAAGCAACTGCATGAGATGCCGGTCAACGACGTCTTCACCGCCAATGGCAAGGTGCAGGCCGACGGCTCCATGGTGCACGACATGTATCTCTATCAGGTCAAGAAGCCGGAAGAGTCGAAGAAAGACTGGGATTACTACACTTATCTGGCGACGATTCCCGGCGACAAGGCCTTCATGAAGGCCGAGGACAGCGGTTGCCCGCTCGTCACCAAGTGACGCCCGACACCGCCACCGCTGTCCGCCAGGACAGCATCGATGAGACGCCGCGGGTGGTGCTTTCCGCCCGCGGTCTGCGGCGCGACTTCGCCGGCTTCGTCGCGGTCAAAGATGTCGACCTCGATGTCCACCACGCCAGGATCCATGCGCTCATCGGCCCGAACGGCGCCGGCAAGACGACCATTTTCAACCTGTTGACCAAGTTCTTGCAGCCGACCAGCGGCAGGATCGAGTTGCTCGGCACCGACATCACCCGCACGCCGCCGGCGAAAGTGGCGCGCATGGGCCTCGTGCGCTCCTTCCAGATTTCGGCGATCTTTCCGCACCTCTCGGTGCTCGACAATGTGCGCGTGGCGCTGCAGCGCCCAAGCGGGCTGGGCTACCAGTTCTGGCGCCCCGTCTCGGCGCTCGACCAGTTGACGCCTAGAGCGCGCGAATTGCTTGCCATCGTCGGCCTCGACGACGTCGCGCATCGCCTGGCGGGCGATCTCTCCTATGGGCGCAAGCGCGTGCTGGAGATCGCCACGACATTGGCGCTCGACCCGAAAGTGCTTCTGCTCGACGAGCCGATGGCCGGGATGGGGCATGAGGATGTCGGCATGATCTCCGGCATCATCCGCTCGCTGGCCAGGGACCGCGCCGTGCTGATGGTCGAGCACAATCTCACCGTTGTCGCCGACCTCTGCGACTGGATCACCGTCATGCAGCGCGGCCAGGTGCTGGCGGCCGGCGACTATGCCACCGTCAGCCGGGACGAGCGCGTGCGCGTCGCTTACATGGGGACGGAGCATGAGTGAGCCGCTGCTTGCCGTGCGCGACCTGAACGCCTGGTATGGTGAGGGCCATGCGCTGCACGGCGTCAATCTCGACGTCATGCGCGGCGAGACCGTGACGCTGCTCGGCCGCAACGGCGTCGGCAAGACGACGACGCTGCGCGCCATCATGGGACTGATCCGCAAGCGCACCGGCTCCGTAACCTTCAACGGCAAGGACCTGATCGGCCTGCCGCTTCACCGCGTCGCCCATCAGGGCATCGGCTTCGTGCCGGAGGAGCGCGGCATCTTCGCGACGCTGACCGTCGACGAGAATCTCGTCCTGCCGCCGGTGGTGGCAAAGGGCGGCATGAGCGTGGAAGAGATCTTCGAGCTCTTCCCCAACCTCAAGGAACGCCGCAGCAGCCAGGGCACGAAGCTATCGGGCGGCGAGCAGCAAATGTTGGCGATCGCCCGCATCTTGAGGACCGGCGTCGAGATGCTTTTGCTCGACGAGCCGACGGAAGGGCTGGCACCGGTCATCGTCCAGCGCATCGGCGAGTTGCTGGCGACGCTGAAGAAGCGCGGTATGACCATCCTCCTAGTCGAGCAGAATTTCCGCTTCGCCGCCCGCATCGCCGACCGTTTCTACCTGATGGACCACGGCAAGGTGGTGGAAGGCTTCCCGGTCGGCCAGCTTTCAGCGCACACCGATAAGCTGCACGAGGTGCTGGGGGTATGATGGCGCAATGACCATGATCTTCGGCATCCCCGTCCAGGCACTGCTCGGCCAGCTTTTGGTCGGCCTGATCAACGGCTCGTTCTACGCCATGCTCAGCCTTGGGCTGGCTGTCATCTTTGGCCTCTTGCGCATCATCAACTTCGCCCACGGCGCGCTCTATATGCTGGGCGCCTTCATCGGCTACCTGCTGCTGGTGCATATGGGCATCGGCTACTGGCCGGCGCTTGTCCTTGTGCCACTGATCGTCGGCCTGTTCGGCATGCTGGTTGAGCGCCTTGCTTTGTCGCGGCTCTACCGTCTCGACCCGCTTTACGGCCTGCTCTTCACATTCGGCCTCGCCTTGGTGATCGAAGGGGTGTTCCGCTATTACTACGGCGTCTCCGGCAACCCTTATGCCGTGCCGACACTGCTCGCCGGCGGCACCAATCTCGGCTTCATGTTCCTACCCAATTATCGCGGCTGGGTGGTGGTCGCCTCTCTCATCGTGTGCATCGGCACCTGGCTTTTGATCGAGAAGACCCGCCTCGGCTCATATCTGCGCGCCGCCACCGAGAATCCGCAACTGGTGCAGGCCTTCGGCGTCAACGTGCCGCTTTTGCTCACGCTCACCTACGGGTTGGGCGCAGCTCTTGCGGGCCTCGCCGGCATTCTCGCCGCGCCTGTCTATCAGGTCAGCCCACTGATGGGCTCGGACCTCATCATCGTCGTCTTCGCCGTCGTGGTGGTCGGCGGCATGGGCTCGATCCTCGGCGCCATCGTCACCGGCTACATGCTTGGCCTCGCCGAGGGCCTGACCAAGGTGTTCTATCCCGAGGCCTCGAACCTCGTCGTCTTCGTCATCATGGCGATCGTGCTGCTGTTGCGGCCCGCCGGTCTGTTCGGGAGGGACGCCTGAGATGAGCGAGGCGACCCTTCACGCGGAACGCGCCACCTCCGTCAGGCTGGAACGGGCGCTGGTTGCGCTGGGCATCACGGCGCTGGTCGCGGCGCCCTTCGTCATCTACCCGATCTTCGTGATGAAGATGCTTTGCTTCGCGCTCTTCGCTTGCGCCTTCAACCTGTTGCTCGGCTATACCGGCCTGCTGTCCTTCGGCCATGCCGCCTTCTTCGGCGGCGCGGCCTATTTCTGCGCCTATGCGGTGAAAGCCTGGGGCTGGCCGCCCGAGGCCGGCATCCTACTCGGCACCGCGGGTGCTGCGGGCATGGGCCTCGTCATGGGTTTCCTCGCCATCCGAAGGCAAGGCATCTATTTCGCCATGATCACGCTGGCGCTGGCGCAGATGTTCTATTTCTTCTGCGTGCAGGCGCCTTTCACCGAGGGCGAGGATGGCATCCAGGGCGTGCCGCGCGGGCATCTCTTCGGCGTCGTCGACCTCAACGCGCCGATGACCATGTACTTCTTCGTGCTGGCGATCTTCCTGATCGGCGTTTTCGCGGTCTGGCGCATCGTCAACTCGCCCTTCGGCATGATCCTGCGCTCAATAAGGGAGAATGAGAACCGCGCCATTTCGCTGGGCTATTCCGTGGGCCGCTATAAGCTCGCAGCCTTCGTCATGTCGGCGGCCCTTGCCGGTCTTGCTGGAGCTACGAAGGCGATCGTCTTCCAGTTCGCCACGCTCACCGACGTCACCTGGCAGATGTCGGGCGAGGTGATCCTGATGACGCTGCTCGGCGGTATCGGCACCATGGTCGGCCCGGTGGTCGGCGCCGGCCTGGTCGTCGGCCTGGAGAACACTCTGGCCACCTCCGGCTTCCCGGTGACGATCGCCACCGGGCTCATCTTCATGGTCTGCGTGCTGATCTTCCGCCGCGGGATTGTCGGGGAGATCTACGCACGGTGGCTGGGGCTGAAGGGTTGAGTTTGCGAGGGCCTCTCAACTTGGTCATCCACGGGCGGAGCGGGACCGACGCGGACGCGTAGACCCGAGGATCCATGCCGTGACATCGGCCAAAGGATGCAGTGAGAGCCTTACCCCACCGGCACCTCCAGCCCCACCTTCACCCGATCCATCGCTACGAACGTGCGAAACCTTTTGACGTTGTTGTTCTCGAAGAACAGCCGTCTGGTCAGCGCCTCGTAATCGGCCATCGTCGCCACCGTGACGACGAGGATGAAATCGGCCTCGCCGGTGACGTAGTAGCATTGCTGCACTTCCGGCACTTCGGCAAAGCCGCGCTTGGCGGCGTCGATCAGCTCGGCGCGCTCGCTCTCCACTTCCACCTCGACGAAGATGGTAATCGGGTGGCCGACCTTGGCCGGGTCGACCAGCGCGACATTGGCGCGGATGACGCCGGTTTCCTCCATGCGCTTGATGCGCCGCTGCACGGCCGGTGCCGAGAGGTTGACCCTCTCGCCGATCGTGCGCTGCGGCGTGGTGTTGTCCTTCTGCAGGATCGCGAGGATGGCTCGGTCGAAGGCGTCGAGTTCGGGTGAAATAGGCATAGCAACATTCCAGGCGAAACAAACTTGCATTTCAGGCACAAAAATAGAGCGCCTTTCTCGCCCCGCTTGCAATAAATTTCAGAAGGTCAACACGGAGAAAAGCCGATCCATGTTCCTGCTCAACAGTCATCCCGACCATCGCCAGCCGCTGATCGAGGAAGACGCCGCGACGCTTGGGCTGGCCGGCGCCGGGGAGGCCGAGCGCTTCCTTGCCGCGCGCGACAACCATGCCGAGACGCCGCTTCATGCCTTACCCGCGCTGGCGGGCGAACTCGGCATCGGCACGCTGCACGTCAAGGACGAAGGCAAGCGTCTCGGCCTCGGTAGCTTCAAGGCATTGGGCGGCGCCTATGCCGTGATGCATCTCGTGCTGGAGGAGGCAGGCAGGCGGCTCGGCCGCGCCGTCGCGGTCGAGGAATTGCACAAGCCTGAGGTGAAGGCGATCGCCGCGCAAATGACCTTCGCCTGCGCGACCGACGGCAACCATGGACGCTCGGTGGCGCAGGGCGCCGGCCTTGTCGGCGCTCACTCGGTCATCTTCGTCCATTCGGGCGTCAGCAACGAACGCGTGGCGGCCATCGCCCGCTTCGGCGCGAAGATGGTGCGCGTCGCCGGCGATTACGATCAGTCGGTCAGGGAAGCCGCCCGTGTTGCTGCCGAGCGCGGCTGGACCGTCGTCTCCGACACGTCCTGGCCGGGCTACGAACGCATCCCGGGGCTGGTGATGCAGGGGTATACGGTGATCGTGCGCGAAGCGCTGAGGCGCTTGCCTGAGCCGCCCACCCATGTCTTCCTGCAGGCCGGCGTCGGCGGCTTCGCCGCGGCGGTAGCCGGCCATCTCGCCATCATGCTTGGCGAGGATCGGCCGACCGTGATCGTGGTCGAGCCGGCGCGGGCGGCCTGCGTCTATGAGACGGCCAAGGCTGGACGCCCGGTCACGATAGCGCACAGTAAGCCGACCGTCATGGCGATGCTCGAATGCTACGAGCCGTCGCTGGTCGCCTGGCGCGTCTTGTCGCGAATCGGCGATGCTTTCATGACCGTGGACGAGGAAGATGCTGTCTCGGTGATGAACCGCCTGGCGCGGCCGTCGGGCAATGACCCGGCGATCGTCTCTGGAGAGAGCGGCGGGGCGGGGCTCGCCGGGCTGATCCGCGCCGCCGGCGACAGGAAAATGCGGGCCGCGCTCGGCCTCGATGGGAACTCCCGCGTGCTGATCATCAATTCCGAAGGCGCGACGGATCCCGGCCGCTATGCCGAGCTGGTCGGCATGGCGCCGGACAAGGTCGCAAACGCAAGGCTGCCGGCATGAGCAATCTGACGATCAACGCCGACCGACTTCTGGGCCGTATCCAGGAACTCGGCGGTATCGGCCGCGACGCGCAGGGCAGGCTGGTCCGCGTCGCCGCCTCCGATATGGACAGGCTCGGCCGCGATCGCCTCGTCGGCTGGCTGGAAGAGGCGGGGCTTGAGGTCGCCATCGACCGCATCGGCAACATCTTCGGCATCTGGAAGACAGGCGCCAACGAAAGCCAGGCGCCGGTCATGCTCGGCTCGCATATCGACACGGTGATCGATGCCGGCATCTATGACGGCTGCTATGGCGTGCTTGCCGGCCTCGAAGCGATCGAGAGCCTGAAGGAGGCCGGTTTCGTGCCGGCGCGCCCGGTGGTCGTCGCTGCTTTCACCAACGAAGAAGGCGTGCGCTTCTCGCCCGACATGATGGGCTCGCTGGTCTTTGCCGGCGGCCGGGACCTCGGGGAAGCGTTGGCCTCGGTCGGCACCGACGGCACGGTGCTGGGCAAGGAGCTCGAGCGCATCGGCTATGCCGGCAGCCACGAGCCCGGCTTTCTCAAGCCGCATGCCTATGTCGAATTGCATGTCGAGCAGGGGCCGGTGCTGGAGCGTGAGGGCATCGCCGTCGGCGCGGTCGAGAACCTGCAGGGCATTTCCTGGCAGCGCATAACCATCGACGGCGAGGCCAACCATGCCGGCACCACGCCGATGTCGATGCGCCGGGATGCCGGTGTCGCCGCGGCCCGGGTGATCGGCTTTCTCGCGGACCGCGTCGGCGCCTCGTCGTCGCGCACGGTCGCAACCATCGGCACCATCGCCTTCGAGCCGAACGCGATCAACGTCATCCCGTCGCGGGCGACTTTCACCATCGATCTCCGCGATCCTAACGAAACCCACCTTCGCGAACAGGAGGCCGCGCTCGCTGCCTTCCTCGACGAGCTTGCCGCAAGCGCCGGTGTCGCCATCCATGCCGAAAGCCTGGCGCGTTTCGAGCCGGTGACCTTCGATGCCGGGATTGTCTCGCTGATCGAGGACGGCGCCAGAGCCGCCGGTCTTTCGTGCCGGCGCATGACGTCTGGCGCCGGCCACGACGCCCAGATGATCGCTCGCATCGCGCCGTCGGCGATGATCTTCGTGCCGAGCCGGGGCGGCATCAGCCACAACCCGGCCGAGTTCACCGCTCCCGACGAACTGGTCGCCGGCGCCAACATCCTGCTTGGCGTCGCCGCCCGGCTGGCGGCCGATTGAATGGCGGGAGGAATGCAGATGGGCGTGCCGCGGAGGTGAAATACCACCAAAAATAGTCATGCTGGCTGTATCGGGACGACCCGAAGCGAACATTCGGCGACATCCAATCGAAACAAACTTCAATCACTTAGCCAATTGAAGCCCCGGAATCGCGCCAGAAATCGCGCCCGCCAACAGAGTTCAGTGCCTCGCAGGTAGACTAGCATGCTGCTTCTCAACCAACGTCCCGAACACAACCAGCCGTTGGTTGCCGCTGATGCCGAGTCGCTCGGCATGGCGGGGGGCGAGCGGGCCGAGCATTATCTCAACGCGCGCCACGACCATGCCGAGACGCCGCTGCACGCCTTGCCGGCGCTGGCCGACGAGCTCGGCATCTCGGCGCTTCATGTCAAGGATGAGGGCCAGCGTCTTGGCCTTGGCAGCTTCAAGGCGCTGGGCGGCGCCTACGCCGTCATGCGGCTGGTGCTGGAGGAGGCCGGCAAGCGCCTTGGCCGCGATGTCGATGTTTCGGAGATCGGCGAGCCGAGAGTGCGCGAGATCGCCTCCGGCATGATCTTCGTCTGCGCCACCGACGGCAACCATGGCCGCTCCGTGGCGCAGGGCGCCAGCCTCGTCGGCGCGCGTTCGGTGATCTTCGTCCATGCCGGTGTCAGTGCCGAGCGCGTTGCGGCTATCGCC
The DNA here is from genome assembly GCA_000824805.1 of Mesorhizobium sp. SOD10. Lineage (GTDB taxonomy): Bacteria > Pseudomonadota > Alphaproteobacteria > Rhizobiales > Rhizobiaceae > Mesorhizobium. Next base: position 300,769 of record CCNA01000034.1, on the reverse strand, counting down.
CGCTTCGGCGCCGAGATCGTCGAGGTCGAGGGCGGCCACGACCATGCGGTGCGCGAAGTCGCCCGTGTCGGCGCCGAGCGCGGCTGGAAGATCATCTCCAACACGTCCTGGCTTGGCTATGAGCGCGTCCCCGGACTGGTCATGCAGGGTTATACGGTGATCGTGCGCGAGACGCTGCGGCGTATGGCCGAGCCGCCAACGCATGTCTTCCTGCAGGCCGGCGTCGGCGGCTTCGCGGCGGCGATCGCCGGCCATATGGCTGTCATGCTCGGGTCCAGGCGGCCGAAATCCGTGGTGGTCGAGCCGCGGCGCTCGGCGTGTCTCTACGCTTCGGCCGAGGCCGGACGTCCGGTCACGATCTCAAATCAACAGCCGACCGTGATGACGATGCTCGAATGCGCCGATCCCTCTCTCGTCGCCTGGCGCGTTCTGGCGCGCGTCGGCGATGCCTTCATGACGGTGGATGAGGAGGACGCGGTCGCGGTGATGAAGCGGCTGGCGCGGCCCCTGGGCAACGATCCGGCGATCGTCTCCGGCGAGAGCGGCGGGGCAGGCCTCGCCGGGCTGGTCCGTGCCGCAGGCGACAAGCATATGCGCGCGGCGATCGGCCTCGACACGCATTCGCGCGTGCTCGTCGTCAACTCGGAGGGCGCGACCGACCATGGCCGCTTTGCCGAGCTGGTCGGGATGGCGCCGGAAGAGGTCTTCCTGCAGACTGCCTGAGAGCATTCCAGGGAGGTCGGCGCGTGATTTCCGTCCGGAATTGCATCGAGAAGAGTGTTTGAGAGCGACGATGGCTGAACTCGACCTTGAGGCACTGCATCGCGAGATGGCGGCATGGCGGCGCGATCTCCACGCCCATCCCGAGTTCGGCTTCGAGGAAAAACGCACCGCGGCCTTCGTTGCGCAAAAGCTGCGCGAGTTTGGGCTGGAGGTGGCGGAGGGTGTCGGCCGCACCGGTGTCGTCGGCACGCTGACCAGGGGCAGCGGCAACCGCGCCATCGCGCTGCGCGCCGACATGGACGCGCTGCGCATCGCCGAACAAGGCACGCAGGCCTGGCGCTCGCAAACACCCGGCACCATGCATGCCTGTGGCCATGACGGCCACACCTCGATGCTGCTCGGCGCGGCCAAGCTGCTTGCCGGTGAGGGCGGCTTCGACGGCACGGTGCGCTTCATCTTCCAGCCGGCCGAGGAATGGGGCAGGGGCGCGCTGGCCATGCTGGACGACGGACTCCTCGAACGCTTCCCCTTCGAGGAGATCTTTGGGCTGCACAATATGCCGGGTCTTCCGATCGGCCATTTCGAGACCCGGAGCGGTCCGGTGATGTCGGCCGAGGACAATTTCGAGATCGTGCTGAAAGGCCTCGGCGGCCACGCGGCGCGGCCGCATGCCGGCCAGGAGACGCTGGTCGCCGCCTGCGCAGTGGTGGTCAACTTGCAGACCATCGTCTCGCGGCGCCTGAGCCCGGCCGATATCGGCGTCGTCTCGGTGACCGAGCTCGTCACCGACGGCACCCGCAACGCACTGCCGGGGCTGGCGCGCATCCTCGGCGATTGCCGCAGTTTCCGGCCCGAGGTGAGCGCCGCGATCGAACAGGAAATGCGCCGCATCGCCGAGGGCACGGCTCAGGCCTATAACGTTGCGGCTGAAGTCACTTACACCCGCGAGTTCGTGCCGCTGATCAACGACGCGGCATTGGTGGATGAGGCGCTTGCGGCGGCCAGGACGGTGTTGGCCGATGACGCTGTCGGCGTCGCGGCCGAGCCCATGACGGCTTCGGAGGATTTCGCCCGCTTTCTGACCCACGTGCCCGGATGCTTCGTCTTCATGGGCAATGGCCCCACCGCGCCGCTGCACAACCCTGCCTATGATTTCAATGACGACGGCCTGCTGCACGGCGCGCGGTTTCACGCGGCGGTGGTACGGCGAAGGCTGGCGGTGGGCTAGAACGTCGGCCGTTGGCGAAGGCGGTCGTGCTCTGATCTCCCCTCAACTGGGGACATCAGCAGCTCCGACCCGGTAACTCTTTTTTCTCTGCTTTCATGCAGTATTGCCGGGGCAGGACGGCAAGAACAAAGAATGGCGGACGACGATAAACGCAACGGCAGTTTCTGGGCGCTGGCGCTTGACCGCGCTCATCTGGGCCTTTGGGACTGGAATCTGTCGGCCGGCGATTGTTACTATTCGCCGACCTGGTCGAAGATGCTGGGCTATGAAGCGGGCGAACTCGCCAACACGCCCGATCTCTGGCTGAAACTTACCCATCCCGACGACCGCCAGCGCGCGCAAGAAAGCGGCGACCGGCATATTGCGGGTCTCGTCGATTCCATCGAGACGGAGCTTCGCCTGCGCCACAAGGACGGCCACTGGGTCTGGGTGCTCGATCGCGGCGGCATTGTCGAGCGCGACGCCGACGGCAAGCCGCTCAGGCTGATGGGCGTGCAGACCGACATCACCAGGCAGAAAGAGGCCGAGGCGGCGCTCGAGCAGGTCAATATCCGCTTCCGCCTGGCGCTCGCGGCCAGCGGCACCGGCATCTGGCACTTCGATATCGGTACTCAAAAGAGCTATTGGGATGCCCGCACGCGCGAGATATTCGGGCTAGAGAGCGATACCGACGAGGTGACCGCCGGCCTCTGGCACACCTACCTTCATCCGGACGACAAGGAGGCCACGGAGCGGGCTCACCTGCCGCCCCCGGACTCGCAGGGAGTCACGGCCTCGCAGTATCGCATCATCAGGCGCGACGGCGAGATCCGCCACATTGAGTCGCTGGTGCGCTTCATCGCCGATGTCGGTTCGGCCGGTCAGATACTCGGCACCGTGCGCGACGTCACCGAGGAGAAGCAACGTGCCGAGGGGCTTGCCTTCGCCGCGTGTCACGATGCGCTGACCGGGCTGCTCAATCGCTCGGCCTTTGACCGGTTGCTTGCCGAGAACATCGCCCTGGCAGAGCGCCTGCCGCTCGCGGTGTTCTATGTCGATCTCGACTATTTCAAGGCGCTCAACGACTATGCCGGCCATGCCGCCGGCGACCTGGCGCTGAAGAGCGTCGCCGCAGGCATCCTCGCCAGCCTGCCCACTTCGGCGCATGCGGCGCGGCTCGGCGGCGACGAGTTCGCACTGATGGTGCCGAACTGCAAAGACGCCTGTGCCGAGCAGATTGCCCGCGCCGTGCTTGCCGCTGTGCGCGATGCCGATCTCGGCCCGGCGGTCAGCTCGCGCAGGCTCGCCGCCAGCATCGGCATCGCTTTCGTGCGTGACCGCAACATGAGCGTGGCCGATGCGCTCGCCTGCGCCGACGATGCCTGCTACGCCGCCAAGGCCGGCGGACGCGACCGTTTCGCCGTGTTCTCGCCGGAGACGACGGCAGGCGCCGGCGGCCTCAACGCCGCGCGGCTGGCGGCCGACCTGGTCGATGCGATGGAGGACGGCCGGCTGAAGCTGTTCGGTCAGGAAATCCACCGGCTCGGACAGCCGTGGGAAGACAGCCGTCATGTCGAAGTGCTGGCCAGGCTCGAGGCCCGAACCGGCAGCATGATCCCGCCCGGCGATTTCATGCCGGTCGCCGAACGCTTCGGCCTTGCGGCGCGGCTCGACCGCTGGATCATCCGCACCGCGCTGACACGCCATGGCGAGGCGATGCGCGCCGGCGCCGTCTCGCTCGACTTCAACCTGTCGGCCCAGACGCTTTCCGACCCGCGGCTCTGGGATTTCGTCGACGAGGCCATCGCCGAGAGCGGCGCCCCGCCGTCGGCCGTCGGCTTCGAGATCACCGAGACCGCCGCCGTCACCAATTTTGACGCGGCCGAAGCATTTGTGCGCCGGGCGCGCGAACGCCATTGCCGCGTCAGTCTCGACGACTTCGGCGCCGGCATGAGCTCCTTCGAATATCTCAGGCGCTTCCCCATCGACGCCATCAAGATCGACGGCTCCTTCGTCGAGCACATCGCCGAGAGCCGCTTCGACCGCGAGATCGTCTCGGCGATCACCGGTATCGCCCGCTCGATGGGCGCCGCCGTGGTGGCCGAGAAGATCGAGGAGAAGAACGCGTTTGAGATCCTCATGGGCATGGGCGTCGCCTATGGCCAAGGCTATTTCCTGCACCGGCCCGAGCCGCTGGAAGCGATCGTGGCGAAGGCGACGGGCGGGATTGCAGGGAAGCGGTTTGGCTGACCGCCAATCTACCCATCGAGGCGTACCACAAGGGGAGAGATTGTCTAGCCAATCAACCAGCCCAAAGCTCCCGCCGAGCCAACCCCGATCACCACCGTCGGCAGCATCGACAGCCTTGTCGCGGCGAGTATGGTTATGGCCAGCGCCGCGAGGTCGGCCTGGTTCTTCGAGACGAAGTCCGGCGCGATCACCGAGATCAGCACGCAGCCGGGGGCGGCTTCCATCACCGCCGTGGCGCGCGGGCTGAGCGCCCTGTTCCTCAGCACCACATAGCCGCCGATGCGGGTGAGGTAGGTCACGCCGGCCATTGCCAGGATAGCGAGCACGGTCATCGGATCGATCATTTGTCACCTGCCAGAAACCAGGCGGCCACAAGGCCGGAAAGCGCGCCGGCCGCCACATACCAGGCGCCGGGCACGACGAGATAGGTGAGGGCGGCCACCGCCAGGCTGACCAGCCAGGGCCGTGCCGCGGCAAAGCCCTTCCACATGCCGCGCAGCAGCACCAGGAAGACGGCCGGGAAGGCCATCGCGAAACCGTATTTCCCGACATCGCCGAGCACCGGGCCGAGCGCCGCGCCGCAAGTCGTAAACGCCACCCAGGCGAGATAGAAAGGCAGGCCGGCGCCCAGATAAAAGGGCAGGCTGAAGGCTGGCGGCAGCCCGGCGGCGGCGCGGCGTTGCGCGTCTGCCAGGCCGACCGCCCAGCTCTCGTCGCACATCAAAAACAGCGCCGGAAAGACCTGTTGCTTCGGCAGGTGCTTGATAAACGGCGCGAGTGCGGCACCCATCAGGAAATGCCGGCTGTTGACCAGCAGGGTGATGCCGGCGATCAGAAGGACATGCGGCGGCGAGGTCCAGAGCTGGATTGCGGCGAATTCGGAGCCGCCGGCGAAGTTGAGGCCGGTCATCAGCGGCACCTCGATGACAGAAAGCCCTTTCTGCGCGGCCTGCGCGCCGAGCACCAGCGCGTAGGGGATGATGCCGAGCAGCACCGGCGTCGAGGCGGCAAGCCCGCGCCGGAACTCGGCGCCGCGGTCGTTGCTGGTTTGCTCCTCGGCGAGGGCGATCTCGGAAACGCTCATGGCTTTGCCCTTGGCCGGCCTCGCGGCCGCCATTCTCCCGGTCGGTTGTCGATCGCCGGACACTAGCCGAAACGCCGGGCAATCGGGTTGCGAAGATGCGTCATTTTCGCCAAGATTTGGCATTAGGTAGCGCATTTAGGCAAAAGATTGGAATTCTGAACCATGAAGCTCGATGAGATCGACAAGCGCATCCTGCGCGCGCTGCAGCGCGACGGGCGCATGGCCAACAACGACCTTGCCAGGGAAGTCGGCCTCTCGCCGTCGCCTTGCCTGCGGCGCGTGAAACTGCTGGAGGAGGCAGGCATCATCGACCGTTATGTCGCGATGCTCAACCCGGCCAAGATCGGCCGCGGCCAGACCTTCTTCACCCGCATCTGGCTGAAGCAGCAGGACGAGGACACGATCGAGCATTTCGCCGCTGAGGTGGCGAAATTCCCGGAAGTGATGGAGTGCTATCTGATGCTGGGCGATTGCGATGCGATGGTGCGGATCGTGGCGGCAGGCATCGACGACTACCGCCGCTTCCAGTCGGAGCATCTGAGCCGGATCAAGGGCGTGCAGAACGTCAAGACGGACGTCCCCAGCCAAACGATCAAGCAGACGTCGGAAATGCCGCTGTAGGGGCCTTCTTCCTTCTCCCCTTGTGGGGGCCGCGGATCGCTCGCCCGACGCCTTCCCGCCAGCCTTGCCGCCCTTATGGGCCGCCGGATGGCCGGTGTGCTTGCCGCGGCCCGAGCCGCCTTCCTTCTTGCCGCCGCCGTCATCCTTGTTGACCGTCGCCCAGGCGCGCCGTTCTGCTTCCTTCTCGGAAACGCCGCGCTTCTCATAGCCTTCGGCGATATGGTCCGCCTTGCGCTCCTGCTTGTCGGTGTATTTCGATTTGTCTCCGCGTGGCATTGTCCTGCTCCTTTGTTGCGCTGAGTGAAGCCGCAGACCGGCCTCAGGAACCCTTTTTCTTGGCGACGTCGCCAAGGTCGGACCGTTCCGGATCCTTGTTGTTCTCGCCCGCGGCGTCACGATCCTCGTCGGGATCGTCCTTGGCCGGCAGGTAGCCGCGCGGCTTGTTGGCCTTCGGGCCTTCCCAGCGCGGCCATTGATCGGAGGTTCCGGGACGTCCTGTGTTCGGTGAATTGCTCATCTCTCAACCTCGCTTCTTTCTCGGGGCGGTCAGCCCTCCGCTTTCATGGTTCGGGCGATCTTCAAGAGCTTGTCGCGGTCATGCCCGTGCTCGCGGATCAGCTCGCGCGCCTGCTTCGGCGACAGATCGGTGTTCTCCGCCAGGAAACGCACATCGGGGTCGTCGCCGCCCTTGGTCGGCAGGTTACCTGACGGCGTTCCTGCTGCGCCTGGGCGGTTGGGAAGTTCGCTTTTCTGCATGGTTTTGTCCTTCCGATACTGAACCAACCCTTCGCGGCGAGGCTGGTTCCTTTTCGTTCGCGAGTTGGCTGGCCATCTTCAATATCGGCAGGCTCCGGCGCGAGTGCGCTAGGCTCGCCGTCAGCCCGTCAGCTTCTGCTCGATTTTCGTGACCAGGCCGCCGCCTTGCTCGAATGGCACGGCATCAATCCGGCGATCAGGTTTCCTGCTTTTCCTGGCGGCGCGCGGAAGCTTCCTTCTTGCGGCGCAACACCTCGTCGGTGCCGACGATGTCCTTCGCGCCGCCGGTGATCGCGGTCGAAACGACAGCCGGCGGATCGCTGGCCGGAAAACTGTCCTCGAGTCCGGACTGCAACTGCTCTTCCAGCGTATCCGGATCTTCCGAGCGCCCTTCGGCACGACGGTTATCGATTTCTTCCAGATCCTGCTTGGCGTCAGGGTGCTCACGCACGTTGCGCAGCGTGGACACGACAAGCTCGACGGCGAACTCCTTCATCGCTTCCGAATCCGGCGCGGCGATGTCCGCCTCCTCGACCAGCCGGATCAACGACGCCTCAAGTCTGTCCAGATCCTTCATTCCTTGTCGACGGGCGAGTTTCTGTGCGAGCGCATTGATAAGCATTGGCGCAAAAGCCGAATAGGCCTTCAGGCGGGTCTCATCGACCCGCTCAGGATGAAGCGTATGCATAGACATCAGGTGCCCTCCTTCAAATGCCGGCGTTCTGCGGCGACGGCATCTAAGCAACCGGGAGGAGCCGAACTGGTTCCATGCGGCATCGGCGGATAGCGGTTCAAGCTCCGACAACCACGCCCAGCGACTGGCGCCGACCTCAGCCTTACGGCCCCGGCTTTGAACCGGGGCCGCTTCATCAGGCCATGGCAGCAAACCGAAGCCCTGGCCTCAGCGCCTCTATGCGGCCGCCTGCAACGCTCGCTTGTTGGCCCCGCTTTCGCCCAGCTTGGTAAGTGCTTCGTCCGTTGCGGACTCTTCCTTGAGCGTGTCGCGCAGCAACGGCAGCGCTTCCTTCAGGCCGAGTTGCTCTGCCCAGGCGATCAGCGTGCCGTAGCGCGCGATCTCGTAGTGCTCGACCGACTGGGCAGCCGCTACAAGGCCGGCATCGAGAGCCGGCTCATTTTTATATTCCTCGAGGATCTCCGAACCTTCTTCGATAATGCCGTCGATCGCCGGACAGGTCTTACCGCGCGCAGGTTTGCCGAGGATTTCGAAAACCTTCTCGAGTCGGTCGACATGGCCTTCCGTCTCGACGCGATGCTTCTCGAAAGCCGCGCTTACTTCTTCCGCTGACGCGGCTTTGGCCATTTTCGGCAGCGTCTTCAGGATTTTCTTTTCCGCATAGTAAATGTCTTTGAGGCCGTCCACGAACAGGCTTTCCAGGCCGTTCGAGGCTTCGGACGAACGCTTCGTCGCCATCGATTTCTCCATGATTTGAAAGGTGCAACTCCAAAACGAGGGCAGCGCGGTGCAGAGCACCGACGCCACCTTTTTCACTCAGCGCTGGCCACCCTTGCGGCCGGCTTCCGAGGCACGCTGGCGGTCTTCGGCGAAGTTGCCGCTTCCGCCTCTATGCTGACCGGCGCCCCGCTGATCCATGTTGCGGTCCTCAGCTTGCTGTTGCCCGCTGCCGCGATGCTGATCGTCGCGATTCTTGTGGCTCTGCTGGCCGGCCTTGACGTGCTGTTCGTGGCTTCCGCCTTGATTCGGCATATCGAATTCTCCGTTGGTTCGGATTCTTCTTCAGGGTGATTCAAGGACGCGTTCGGCATCCTTGAGTAAAAGGAACAGGCGGGGACTGGCTATGTTCCGGCTGAAACATTTCGTGACCGGGTACGACTGAAGTCCGAATTAGCCGAAGCATTGGGCCGGCTTGTGCAACCATTCCGCTCTTTGAGAATTGGGGAGCGGCCGTCGAGAAAAGCCCCCTCCATCGCCGGCCGTCCTGGTGCCCGCCGATCGCCCCCCGCGCAATTTCGGCGGGCACCAATATTCATGAACAACAAGGCCGCTTAACCGGCTTCGGAGCGAGACGACGTTTTGACCTATATCTCTGCAAAGCCCACCCGGCAGGACACCGAAAGCCTGCCTGCCAATGACAACCAGCGCGCCACCCGTGCCGATCTTTCCTTCCTCGATCTCATCAACGACGAGGATGAGGTAGCCGACATTGCCAGGCGCGCGGAGCGTCTCGGCCACGCCACGCTCGTTGCAATGGCGGTCGGCTTGGCGGCCTTGCCGCTGCTTTGTTTGCTGCTAGCCTGAGCCGGCCGGGCACTTGGCCGGCCCGCGCCAACTCCCACAAAGCGCGTTCTATCTCCCGGAAAAGAAGGCGCCGAGCGTGGCAGCCGTTTCGATCGGCGACTCCTCCGGAAAGAAGTGACCGCCGGGCAAGGCGCCGCCGCTGACGTCGTCCGCCCAGTCCCGCCACAGCGCCTCCGGGCCGCCTTCCTGCGCATACCATTCGGCCAGCGCCCCATGCTCGCTCCATAGCGCCAGCAGCGGGCAGGCGATGCGCCGGCCGGCCTCCCTGTCGGCCTGGTCATGCTCGCGGTCGAGGGAAGCCGCCGCGCGATATTCTTCGCAAATCGCATGGATGTGCGCCGTGTCGCGTAGCGCACCAACATAGAGTTGCCGCACTCCGGGCGGGAACGCGTCGGGCGACGATCCCCAGCCGGAGAGCGCATTGTCGACGATGGCATCGGCGGCGCCCGCAAGCATCGTCTCCGGCAGCGGCTCGGGCTGCGCCAGCAGCGACCACGGCCAGTAGCCAAGTGCCAGCCTGTCATCGGCGCGGTCCCAGGCATCGGCGGTGGGGATGATATCGAGCACGGCGAGCTTCTCGACACGGTCCGGGTGGTCGAGCGCCAGCCTGTAGGCGACGCGCCCGCCGCGATCATGACCCGCTACCATGAAGCGGCGAAAGCCGAATGTCTCCATCAGAACGATCATGTCGGCGGCCATAGCGCGCTTGGCATAGGGCGCATGGTCGGCGGCCGAGGGCGGGCAGGAGCTTTGCCCATAGCCGCGCAGATCGGCGCAGACGACGGTGAAATCCCGTGCCAGGCCGGGAGCCACCTCGCGCCACATCGCGTGGGTTTCGGGGAAACCGTGCAGCAGGAGCAGGCCGGGTCCGCTGCCGGCGTGCCGGGCGAAGATCCTTGCTTCGCCGGTGTCGATCTCGCGGCTGTCGAAATCCTCAAACATTGCTTGTCTCCGGAGGCTGGCGCCGACAGCGTCGACCGCCTCACGTCCAGGCGGAATCCAATGTCAGCGACGCTTCGAAAATCTGGTCGCGCTTTTCGTCCAGCACCTTGACAATGATGTTGAGATGCCTGCCGCCCGGCATCTCGTCGCGAGCGACGTCGTGCAGGATGCGCAGCGCCTCCATACCGGCGCTCTCCCGGCTGGGAAAGAGCTGCCCCTCGGCGTCTTCCTGGCTGTGGTCCGCGTTGTAAAGGTCGAAATAGAAGCGTTCCATCGGCACGTCGTCCCCGGAAATTTCGAGGTTCAATTCACCAGCGCGGTCATGGTTCCAAGCCGCAGATATCGAGGGAAAAATCCATGTCGCGCCGGCTCTGGGCGGGTGGCCGCCTGCAACCAGCCTCGGTCTGCCGCGTTAGCCGTTGCAACGGAGAGGCCGAATTGCTGGAATCGCTATACCTCAATCTCAGCCAGCACGACGCCCTCTCGGAGGAAGAGAAAGCGCTGCTTACTTCCACGATCTCGATAGAGAAGTATGTCGACGTCGGTGAGGACATCGTCTCGGAGGGAACCAGACCGACCTACAGCACGCTGATCATAGACGGGTTGGCTGCCCGCTACAGGGTGTTGGAGGACGGCGGCCGCCAATTCACCTCGCTGCAGGTCGCCGGTGATTTCGTCGACCTTCATGCCTTCCTGCTCAAGACCATGGATCACGGCATCGTCGCGTTGTCGCCCTGCCATGTGGCCGCAGCGGAGCATAGCAAGCTCAAGACGATCACCGAGCAAGCGCCGCATCTCACCCGGCTGTTGTGGCTCGACACGCTCGTCGACGGCGCCATCCATCGCGAGTGGATCGTGGCGATGGGACGCCGCTCCAAGCTCTCCCACCTCGCGCATCTGATATGCGAGCTGTTTATCCGGCTACAGGTGGTGAAGAAGACGCGCGAGATGAGTTTTTACCTGCCGCTGTCCCAGGCTCAACTGGCCGACGTGCTCGGCCTGTCCGTGGTCCACATGAACCGGGTGATTGGCACGCTGCGACGCATGAATGTCATCAACTGGACGAACCATATGATCACGATCCTCGACTGGGAGCGGCTGGTTACGATCGCCGAGTTCGATCCGACCTATCTCAGCATGGTGCGCGAGCCGAGATAGCTCTCTAGCTGTGCGGCTTCTTGGAGCTCGACCAGAGCTCGTCCAGCATGGTCAGCGCCGCACTTGGCTGTGCGGATTTCAGCAGCCCCTGCTGCGCGGCGGCCTTCTTGAAGGCGGCAAAAGCGACGGACGGCCGGCAGCTGCCCGCGATCGCGTCGTCCACCAACCGCGCCGCCTTGAGATAGTCCGGCGCTTCCTTGTTCTTCCAGGTACCGGCGAGCGCCTTCTTGGCCTCTGCGACCGTGGTGACCACCATCGTGCCGCCGCTGACGAAGCGAATGGTGAGCGGCAGGAAACGGCTCATCGGTTGATCACCATCCGAACCATTCGCCCGTTCGCCAGACAAGGCCGACAAAGGGCGCGGCCGTGGTCATGGCGGCGACAAAGACAAGAAGCGGATTCATAGGCAAGGATTTCATGGTGCACCACAAGGTTGGGGATGGCCGTAAACGATGACTTGGCCAGTCGGTTGCATTCGCCTGGCGGTGCTGAGGTTACATATTGCTTGCGGGCCGGGCAGGAGGCGCCGGCCGGTGTGGCGGACGCGGTCTCGGCCTGAGCGGGATATCCGCCAGCGAGGCGCGGATCACCCTGGCTGGGATCGGCGGTGCGGCGGCACGGCGGCGCAGCAAAGCAGCCGAGAGCGTACCGATGAGAGCTCGAACATCCATGGGACTCCTCCCGAAGAGTCCCCCCAAATGACGAAGGGTTAGCACCATGGCCGAGCGGCCGCATTTAACTTTGATGTAGGCCGAAGCTCCTGGCGGTGTGCGATGAACCTGGCCAACCTTTTCTGACGACATGCGTTGTCTCTCGGGCATCGGCGTCAACGTGGTCGCGCCCGGTCCGGTCCGGAGGCCGCTCAATCCGCCCGAAAAGCAAGCGGAAGACGTTTCGCAGTTCGGCGCCGACTCGACGATAAAGCAACCCGCCCGGCTGGACGAGATCGCGCCGGCCTCTGTGGTCCTGGTCTCGCCGATCTCGGCCCCACGAGCACTGACCAAGAGGAGGATACTATGAACAAAGCGCTTCTCATCGCGGCCTTCGTTCTGACTTCCGCTCTGCCCGCGGCTGCGCAGACCGCCCAGCCGCTGGACGAGCAACCGAAGGATCAGCAGGCGCAGAACTGTCAGGCCAAGCCCGAACCCAACGACCAGCGGCAGAAACAGAAGCAAGAGGCCGATACGGATGAACTGTCGAAGCAGCTTGGCAATTGCGGCGGCGTGCTGAAGCCGCCGCCGACCGGCGACAAGAACGCGGCCCGGCCGCCGCCGACCGGCAGTGACATGCCGGTGATCAAGCCCGGCCAGGTGCCGCCGCAGACGGGTCAATAAGACCCAAATCTTCAAACGAAAGATTAGTTTTCGCGCTTCCCGCCCTCGGCCGGCTTGACGGCTGGCAAGCTGTGGGCTTCGCGGATCATCCGCAATGCCTCGTCGCGAGTGAGACCGCATTTGCGGGCAAAATAAGCGGCCTCGAGGATTTCAGCGCGAGATGCTTCTGAAATGCCTGCGAGGACCTGTCTGCTTTTCTTCTTGGCCATCGGCTCACCGTGCCCATGAATCATTTAGTCAGCTAATTATATATCCACTGTGTCCTGTTGCAAAATCGCCATCGGTTTTGACAGCGTCCATTGGGGCTTGCGGCCGCTCTGACCTTCCCGCTGCCGAACATGCCGAGCCGCTACTTGTTCCGAAGGAGTTTCCGCGGCATCGGCAGAGTCAGCGAGCTCCAAAGTCGGGACGTTCCGTCGATCTCCATCACTAGACCTTAGGAACGAAAGCCAGTTCTGCGAATTGGTATTCGTCTCGACAGCAACAGGAGGTTACTATGGGACGAGGTATATTGCTTTGGCTGCTGGGGGTTCCGATCCCGATCATCATCCTGCTTATGCTGTTTGCGCGGTAGGAGATGTGCGATGAATCCCGCTGTAACCGACGTCGAGCTTTCCGGCGCGACCGAGTCTTCCTCTTCCGCAGTGAGTTGGGGTCCGATCGTCGCCGGAGCCTTCGCCGCGGCGACACTGACGGTGGTGTTGATGCTGATCGGCTCCGGGTTGGGGCTAACCATGGTTTCGCCCTGGACCGGTGCCAGCGCCTCGGCCACCACTTTTGCGGTTTCGGCCGCCGTGTGGCTGATCGTCGTGCAATGGCTGTCGGCCGGGCTGGGCGGCTACTTGACCGGCCGGCTACGGACGAAATGGGTCGGCATTCATGACAACGAAGTCTACTTCCGCGATACCGCGCATGGATTTCTGGCCTGGGCGCTGGCGACGCTGCTGGTTGCCGGCGTGTTCGGCTCTGCCTTGTCCGCAACAATCGGCGCGGGCGTGCAAGCGGGGGCCAACGTCGCGGCAGGCGCGGCCGCGGGTGCTTCGTCGGCGGCCGCGAATGACGCCGCCGCAACCGACAACAACACCTTGGGTTACTTCGTCGACCAACTCTTCCGCCCTGCAGACACCGGTACCGTCGCCCCGGCTGGCCAGAATGACGTCGGCACGACGGCGCAGGCAACACGCATCCTTGTGGCGAGCGCCGCCAAGGGCGAGGTCTCGGCCGACGACAAAGCCTATCTTGCGAAGCTGGTAGCTTCCCGCACCGGGCTTTCGCAGGCCGATGCCGCCAAACGCGTCGATACCGTGCTTGCGGGGGTCGAAGACGCCAAGAACAAGGCGAAGGCGGCCGCCGACACCGTCAGAAAGGCAGGTGCCACCTTCGCGCTCGTCGGCGCCCTGTCGATGATCGTTGGAGCTTTCATTGCCAGCGTCGCCGGCGCGCTCGGCGGCAGGCAACGTGACGAAGACGAAGCGCTTTTCGTTCGCCGATGACACAGCCCGGGCTGTTCGGCAGCTATCATTGGAATGCGCCCGCGGGCTTCACCGGCGGGCGTCTATACGCGTGATCCCTACGACAAACGCCGATGCGGCGGCCTCACTGAGCCTGCTGGCCCTCCCGCCGCTCTTCCTGCCGTTTCTCGATCTCGTAGGAGAGCCAGCGACAGAACATGCCGACAATCGAGGTGGCGGCTCCCCCGAGGAGAGACGCTGTCAGCAATGGACTTTTCGAGGCGCCATCCCAACTGACGATCACCAGCAGGATCACGCTCACCGTGGAGATCAGATAGCCTGTACCCTTGAGCAGATGAAGCGACGATCTGGTCATGCTGGCCCGCCTTCGAAGTAAATAATCAATGCTGATCAAGGTTCCATCCGCGCACTGTCCTCCAGCTGCCTGGTGGGTTGCAGCTCAGGCGTCGACCGTCTTTCCGCGTTAGGTGCCGCAGCGGGCGCGGCCCTCACAAGAACCATTGAATGATCAGGCCGACCGACGACATACCCATTGCCAACGTCGATAGCCAGCCCAGCGCACGCAGCCAACCTTGGACCGGGAATTCTCCCATGATATCCTTACCGGCAGCCATCAGCATCATCATGACCATGACCGGCACAGCGCACATGCCGTTTATCACGGCGCTCCAGTAAAGCGCCTTGATCGGGTCGATCGGAGTAAACATGATCCCGGTGCCAAGAGCGGTCGCCGCGGCGAGCGTGGCGTAGAAGGCGGCTGCTTCCTTCGGCTTGCGCTGAAGGCCGACCGGCCAGCGCAGGGCTTCGCCTACTGCGAATGCCGCCGAACCCGCCAGTACCGGGACTGCCAGAAGTCCGGTGCCTATGATGCCTGCTGAGAAGATGATGAAGGCGAACTTTCCGGCCACGGGCTCCAGCGCCTTTGCCGCGTCGGTGGAAGAAGCGATATCCGTCACCCCCGCCTTGTGGAGCGTTGCGGCTGTGGTGAACATGATCGCAACGCCGATCAGGTTCGAAAAGGCCATTCCGACCAGCGTGTCGGCGCGTATCCGCCTGAACGCCCGTGTGGCTTGCCAGGGTGCCCATCGCAGCGGCTCGGCGCTGAGCTTGAGTTCCTCCTCTTCGACCTCTTGGGAGGCCTGCCAGAAGAACAGATAAGGCGAGATCGTCGTGCCAAGGATTGCCAGCAATGTCGTGAAGAAAGCCCCGCTCCATTCGAAGTGCGGAATGAAGAGGCCTTTAGCCGCGTCGATCCACGGCACATTGGCCGCGAACATCGCGACCACATACGCAAAAAGGCTCAAGGTGATCCATTTGAGGACGGACACGTAGCGGGTGTAGTCGAGGAACACGATCGCCGAGACACAGATGATCGCGAAAGCGACGACATAGAGTGACCTCGGTCCGCCGACGAGCAGTTTCAACGCGTCGGCCATGGCGCTGAGATCGGCGCCGATATTGATGACGTTGGCGACGAACAGCAGCATCACCACAACGGAAAGCACCGGGGCCGGATAGTGTCGGCTGAGGTTACCCGAAATGCCCTTGCCTGTGGTGCGGCCAATGCGAGCGGCGATCTCCTGGATTGCCGCCATCAGCGGGAAGGTGAACAGCATCGACCAGCCGATGTTGAAACCGAGCTGGGCGCCAGCCTGGCTGTAGGTTCCGATGCCGGACGGATCGTCGTCGGACGCACCGGTGATGAATCCGGGCCCGATCGTGCGAAGGAACCGTTGGAAAGGACCTTTCGCCAAAGTGCTGCTTTGTTCTCGATCGATTTGGGAACCGACTCCGCTCATGGAAAGGCCACCGGCGCGAGGTCGGCGGTAAACGCGAGGTGCGCCATGAATTTGGGACGGCTGTTCCGCATTGCATAAGTACCGGCTAACGAAGGCATAGAGTAACCGGCGGATGCACGATCGGTTCCAGAGTGACCGTCACCTCGGCACGGCGAGCCGAGGTTCTCATCCACATTCGTTGGCGGCCCAGGTTCCAGCTGACGATCCGAAAACCGCGCGAGGCAGGCATCCGCAGTCCGCTCAATGCGAGCCGGCCTCGGCAATCCGGTGGCAAGGATAACCGCCGACAACCCTGAACTCGAACGGACCAGGGCGTAGCCACGTCGGCGGCCTGTCAGTCAGCTCGACAACTCGAGTCCGTCTGTTGGGGCCGGCGCGCAGCGTGCCCCTCCGGCGCCGAGCGCCTTTCGGGAGCGTGACGAAGATCAGAGCCGCAATGGCTGTCGCGCGGAATGTCTCGGCCCGGTCGGGAAATTCCGTCGTTTCGCTCCCGCATGGAACATAAGTGCCGGTGTTCCGGTTCGGTGCCCCGGCGGCTCCCCCGCCGCCATCGGGGTCCCTCCCGATAGAAACCCGCCCGCTCACCCCTCCGGACGGGCTTCTCTGTGGGGAGAATTTCTTTCAGCCATGGGAGAGACTGGCATGGCAGGCAAGACCACGCATGATCAGCAGCAGCGCATCATCGAGGAGCGTGTCAACACCAAGAACGCCGGTAAGGACTTCAATGCCGAGGAGGAGCTGAAGCGGCCGCATCAGGAACGGGCTGCCCGCGCGAAGGGCAGTACGTTGAAGCCTGCCGAGAGCGACCTGATCGATCCCGACGACCGGCAGATGCTGCGCGGCGAGAACCAGGAGTCGCCGCACCGGAAACGGCGTTCTGAATGATGCAGCTGCCCCAAACTGCATAGCGGTTTTGGGAAGATGCCTCCAGTAGGCGATCAACGCGGCTCGCGCGCGTCATCGAGAGATAGATCGGATCGAATTCGGCGATCTGCTGCAGCCTCTGCCAGTCGAGGATCGTCACCGTATGGATCGCCCACGCGATCACGCCGCTGTTGCGCAGCGCGCTGATGACACGGTTCATAATGCACCACCGAAATGCCGGGAGCGCAGTGCGGCCGGTGTCGCCGGGCCGCCGTCGGCGGCGCCTTCCTGGAAAGCGACGCAAGGTGGCGCGCCGGAGCGTCGCGAAGGCAAGCGGAATCCGGATACTACGGCATGCCGGCCCATCGAACCTTTTGCGCCGGCCGGGCAGTTGCATGCCGACTTCATGGCCAAATGAATGTTGCGCGGCGGCAGATTTTGTTGCCGCGGCCTATCGGCCCGAACAGGACGATGCCGGATTGGAGACGATCGAGAGGGCGGCGGACAGGGTTCTCGAGGAAACGGGCACCCGCTTCCTGGACGATCCGCAGACCATCGACATTCTCAAACAGGCCGGTGGCGTGGCGACCGGGGATGTCGTGCGCCTGGATGGCGCCGAGCTGCGCCGCATCATACGCCGGCATGCGCCGGCAAAGTTCCTGCTGCGCGGCAGGAATCCCGCACGGGATACGCTGGTCGGCGGCGCCGGGCCGCCCATCTTCGCGCCGATCTACGGCGCGCCCAATGTCGTGCTCGACAGCGGGGAGAGGGTGGCAGGCAGCCGGCAGATCTACGGCGAGCTTGTCGCCGCCGCGCATGCCGCGCCTGGGCTCACCAACACCGGGCAGATGATCTGCGTCATGGAGGACGTCCCTGAAGACCGACGGCCGCTGGAGATGCTGCTTGCGCATCTCAGCCGCTCCGACAAGCCGTTCATGGGCAGCATCGCTTCGCCGGCGGCGGCCGAGGCGGTGATCGATTTGACCGCCGCCGCGGTCGGGCGGCCGGCGTCTGCCGGCGCGTGCAACCTTCTCCACCTGATCAATGCCACGCCGCCGCTGACCTATTGGCCGAACCCGTTGAAGTGCCTGCGGGCAATTGCATTGAAGGGCGAGGCGAGCATGGTGTCGTCCTACATGATGATGGGCGCGACGTCGCCCGTCACTGTGGCCGGCGCGCTTATCCAGGGCTACGCCGAGGTGCTTGCCGGGCTTGCGCTGGCTCAGCTCTGGCGTCCGGGCGCGCCGGCGGTGATGGGCATTCTCGCCTATCCATTCGACATGCGCCGGATGCTGCCCGATTTCGGCGACCCGGCCTCGCAGCTCGTCCAGCTCTACGCGGCCGGGCTGGGCAGGCGGCTCGGCGTGCCGGTGCGGGGCGACGGCGCGATCACCTCGGCCAAGATCGACGACGCGCAGTCTGGTGCCGAAGGGGGCAGGGTGCTCTCGGCCGCGGTGGGCTCCGGAGCGAGCTTCATCCTCCACGCCTCCGGTTGGCTGGAGCAGGGCCGCACGGTGTCGTTCGCAAAACTCCGCCGCGATGCCGCTGCTCTGGCTGAATTCGGTCATGGCAAGCCTGCCGATTTGCCGCCGCTGCCGCTTGAACGGGACATCGAGATGGAAATACGCAGCCGCCTCTCGCGGCCTTAACCGGCCAAACAAAAAGGGCGCCGTCGCGAGACGCCGCCCTTCCTGGTTAGCCAGTCGGCTTCTACCAGCTCTGGCGGCTGTACCAGTCGTCGATGTCGCGGCGCACGCGGTCCCTCTCGAGGCCGTAGCGTTCCTGGATCTTACCTTCGAGCTGGTCGCGTTTTCCCGCGATGCGGTCGAGGTCATCGTCGGTGAGCTTGCCCCACTGTTCCTTGACCTTGCCCTTCATCTGCTTCCAATTGCCTTCGACGCGGTTCCAATCCATTGCCTTACCTCCTGTTGAACACGGGTGGCTAACGGCGGCGTGGTCGCGAGGTTCCTGCCGCAAGAACGTTTCTTGGCCGGCAGGCCTGGGAGTGCCGTGCGTCATGCCGGCGCGCCGAGCGTGCATCCTGAAAATTGCAGGGCGTCGCGGGAACATTCGGCCTGCGCGGATGTTCTTGAATGCAGATGGCGCGCAGCCCCGCTCCCCCCGCGAAAGGCGCGCCACCGGACCGGGTTCAGACCCGAGCAGCCCGCCTCGGCCGTCCCTCGCCGGGGCGGGCTTCAATTTGACGATTGGAAGGACCATGCTTCACCGTGCGGCGAAGATCGCTGAGCAGGCTCACAGTGGTCAGAAGGAAAAGACCGGCAGACCCTATATCGAACATCTGAGACGCGTCGCCGATTCGGTCGAGACGCTGGATGAAAAGACCGTCGCTTATCTGCATGACGTCGTCGAGAAAGGCGAGGGCTGGAGCCTCGAGCGGCTCAAACAGGCCGGTTTCAGTTCATCCGTCATTGCGGCCGTCGACGCGCTGACGAAACGGATGGACGAAAGCGAGGAGGGTTCGATTCTCCGTGCCGCCTCGAACGAGCTTGCCTTGCCCGTGAAAATAGCTGACCTGCGTGACAATCTCTGGCAGGCGCATCAGGCTGGCATTGCGCCGGACCGCTACGAGACCGGGCTCAGCATCCTTAGCGACGTGATCGCCAGGGGTGGACACTCCGTTTGACGCATGCCCACTGGCTTAGTCATCGAGCTGCAGCAGGTTGACCTGCGGGTCGGCTCCGCAACGCTCTCGCAGCGCCCTTTCGAGGTCATTGCGATTGTCATCGTCCAATATGTCGGGCAAATCAAGCGCCGTGAGAGCCTGATCGTCGAACTCGATCGGCGCGCCGTAAAGCTGAGCAATCTGCATCACCAGATCTTCAATGTCTTCGCGGGCGATGTTCTCGGCCAGGTTGTTCAGCCTGATCTCTTCCGAAAGCCGGATTATGTTCACGATGCCTTTGATCCGCAGAGCCTGTTGAACTCTGTGGTGGGCGTCATCGCGCAACCGGATGGAGAATCGTCGGAACATGGAATGCCTCCTTCCTTGGAGGTTATCCCTCGATCCCAATCATGCGCCCCGCGATCGCCAATAGCAAGAAAAAAAGCCAAAAAAAGAAACTAATCAATGAGTTAGCAGAGGCCAACAAATGTGATTTCGGCGCATCGTTGGTATAGTTAGTCTGCTCCCTCTTTCACAGCTTAGGCATCCTTGACGTCCTGTGTGGTAAACCCTAGTTCTGCTCATAGTGAGACACTTACTCATTCGTAGCATTTTTGTCTGTGGTAGAGGCGGGCATGGCTGAACTCGAACGGCCGCAAAGATTGCAGATCATGCTGACCGACGAGGAATTGGCGGCGCTGGAGAACTGGCGTTTCGAAAAGCGCATGCCAAGCCGATCGGCTGCGGTGCGTGAGCTTTTGCGTCGCGGGCTTGCATCGGACGGATTCCTGACCGCCGACGCAGGCGCGAAGTCGCAGGATTTTGGCGTGATAGCCCAGGACAGAAAGGTCGGCGATGGCTCCAGAAACTCGAAGCCATAGCAGATGCGCTCGAGACGTTGCCTTGATGTCTGTCGGCCCTAGCTAATGCGCATGACCAATCCAGGGGGGATTTTTCGTCAGGACGCCCATGCCGACGCGCGCCTCGCGGCGATTGTCGATTCCTCCCACGACGCCATCATCGGCAAGAACCTCAACAGCATCATTACCGATTGGAACCAGGCGGCCGAGCGCATGTTCGGCTACAGCGCCGAGGAGGCCGTGGGCCAGTCCATACTGATGCTGCTCCCCGAGCATATGCACAACGAAGAGGCCGAAATCATCGGCCGCATTCGCAGGGGCGAGGGTGTGGGAAGCCATGAGACGACGCGCAAGCGCAAGGACGGCTCATTGATCGCGGTGTCGATCACGGTCTCGCCGATCAGGAACAACGCGGGCGAGATCATCGGCGCTTCGCAGATCGCCCGGGATATCTCCGCCGCCAAGGAAAGCGAGCGCCGTATCCGGCTCTTGATGCGCGAGGTCAACCACCGCGTGAAGAACCAGTTCGCGGTGATCCTGTCGATGGTCAGGGAAACCAGCAAGCGCTCGACCGACCCCCGCGAGTTCGAGGAAATGATCCGCGCCCGCATCATGGCGCTGTCGCGCTCGCACGACCTTCTGGTCACCACGGAATGGGCCGGCGCCAGTCTGTTCGACCTTGTCCAGGAGCATCTGAAGCCTTTCGGCCATGAAGACCGCATCTCGCTTTCCGGGCCGCTTCTGACGCTGCAGTCGAATGCGGTGCAGAATCTCGGCATGGCCTTCCACGAGCTCGGCACCAACTCGTCCAAATATGGCGCGCTGGCCTCGGGGGGCGGCCGCATCGAAATCACCTGGAAAGTCGAGACCGGACCCGAGGCGCAGCGGCGCTTTCATCTTGTCTGGCACGAGACCTCCGGCACGGCCGCGCAGAAGGCGTCCGAACGTAAGGGCGATCGCAAGGGTTTCGGCACGGTGGTGCTGCAGCGTGTGGCGCCGCAGTCGCTGAGCGGTTCCTCCAGCCTCGAACGCTTGCCCGAGGGCGTAAAGTGGACACTTGAGGCGCCGCTCGAGGCGATAGTCGTGCCGCAGCTTGGCGCCGAAGACGGAAGTGATTTCAAGGGCTGAGGCGCCGGCGCGGCCGGTCCTCCCTTGCAGCTCTGTAAAAATGCATTACATCATGTAACAGAGCGTGTGATTGCACGCTCAGGTTGCTTTGGTCAAGCTTCATCCATGGAGGTTGTCATGGCAATGATGGAAGCAAGAAAGAGTCTCGACTGGATCACTCTGGTCCTCGCGGTCTGCCTGTTCATCTCTCCCTGGGTCATCGGATTCACCGCGGCAACGGTGCCCGCGTGGAACGCCTGGATTGTCGGCGTTCTGCTCGGCGCGCTGGCGCTGGCGACGCTTTCGGTGTTCGCCGAGTGGGAAGAATGGGCAAGTGTGGTCCTCGGGCTCTGGCTGATCGTGTCGCCCTGGTTGCTAGGCTTCGCAGCTGACACCTATGTCATGGCCACGCATGTCGTTCTCGGCGTGCTGGTGGTCGCGGCATCGGCCTGGGCCGTTTGGGACTTCCGTCATCCCCACGCACACGCGTGAGCGGTGACTGAACGGGAGCCCGCCGCGTGAGCGGCGAGCTCCTTGGACTTTAATCCGTTGGGCACGGGGCAGGCGGCTGTTGCGGCGGCTTCACGCAATTGCTGCAACCGGAAACCTTTTCGTGCATTCTTGGGAATGATCCCGATACTCCACCCCGAAACCCCCGCCAAATGCTGCTCTTATTGCGGCGGCCGCGACCATGATTTCGAGGATTGCCCGAAACGCAAGGCCGATGCGGGGAAAGAGCGCGAGACGGCGCGGGTAGCGGCCGCCAAGGCTCAGCTCGCCAGCGAAGATGTCCGGCAGGACGAGGGGGCGCCCTGTTCCTCCAGCGCTGCGATCATTCCGCACCTTGGCCCTGAGCGCATGCTCCGCCGCATCCGTAATTAATGTCCCGGACCGCCATCGAGGTCAGGCGGTCACGTCAAGCCCTGACTTTTTCTGGGATGATCGAGGAGCGGCGTTGAACCGGTCTATAATCGCGCCGGGAGTACGCGGGTGGCGGATATCGTCTCGATCAGAACAGGTGCGAAGCCTGCGGGGCGGCTGTCGGCGGGACGCTTGCGGTTCCTCGTCTCTCAAATCATTTGGCGCTCGCCTTATCCCGTCAGCACACGCGCCGCCGCCTCGGCAAAGGAGATGTCGCCCTTGATCTCGCGCATCGCCATCGAAGTCACCGTGCGCCGCACGCCGGGCAGGCGGCTCAGCTCCTCGCGCAGCATGCGGTCGAGCGCCATCATGTCGACGGTGACGATCTGGAGCAGATAGTCGGCTTCGCCCGTGGTGGCGTAGCAGCGGCGGATCAGCGGGTGCTTCTTCACCGCCGCCTCGAAGGCGTCCGACACCTCGAAGTCGATCGACACCTGAATGAAGGCCTCGATGCCGAAGCCGATCCTGGCCGGGTCGATCCGGGTCGAATAGCCACGGATAACGCCGGCCTCTTCCAGCGCCTTCACGCGTTTCCAGCAAGGTGTCTTGCTCAAGCCGACCTCCTCGGCGAGCTCTCCGAAGGAGATGCGCGCGTCGCGCTCAAGCGCGGCGAGTATTCTGCGGTCGAGGGCGTCCGGGGTCATTCGTTCTCCAAAATGGCAGAAAAGCCCGGCAATCGTTCCTTCATTTAATGTAGTTTGAATAACAGAAAGGAACAATGTTCAAGCCGAAAGCGCTATCCTTGTCGCTGGGTCGAAAACCTGCCCGCGAGGAGGATGAGCCATGGACAAGACAGACTATCACGCCCGCATCGAGGCGCCCGAGATGCGCGATTACGGCGTCTATCTGAAATGCGACCGGCTGCTCGCCTGCCAGAAGCCGCTCGCCGAGATGGTCAATGCCGACGAGCTGCAGTTCCAGATCGTGCACCAGGTCGAGGAACTTTGGATGAAGCTCATCGCCTATACGCTGGTCGACGTCCTGGACTATCTGGAAAGACAGGACACCCACCGCATCGTCACGCTGATGGGCCGCGTGCACCGGCTGATGCGCATGATGACGGCGCAGCTCGATCTCCTGGAGACGATGTCGCCCAAGGAGTACCAGCAAATCCGCCTCCAGCTCGGCAATGGCAGCGGCCAGGAATCGCCAGGCTTCAAGCTCTTGCTGCGCCTGCCGCCGGATCTTTGGCGGACCTTCAAGCATGCCTATCTCGACGGCCGCGGGCTAACCGTAGAGGACATCTATGATGAGCACTACGATCACGGAGATTCCTATGTCGTGGCCGAGGCGCTGATCGAGTTCGACGAGCTGTTCCAGAAATTCCGCGCCAACCACCTTTATCTGATCCACCGCTCGATCGGGCTGGGCGCCAAATCGCTGAAAGGCAGGCCGGTGGAGATCCTCGAAGGCGGCGCCCGCCACCGCTTCTTCCCCGAGCTCTGGGACATTCGCTGCGACATGACCGACCGCTGGGGCGCCGAATACGGCACCGTGCGGGAGTCGATCAGCCATCCGCGGCACCATTCTCCTTCTCCCCTTGTGGGAGAAGGTGTCGCCGAAGGCGACGGATGAGGGGTGCTCCAGGGAAAGCCGGCGTCTCACTCCGCTGGAACACCCCTCATCCGTCTCGGCGCTGCGCGCCGATCCACCTTCTCCCACAGGGGAGAAGGGAAGGGCGGCGCACCTCCCGCCAAACAATTTTCCCACCCCTGTCGGAATCCTCCCCTTTCGCCCGTCCTTGGGGCATCAACAGACAAACCCGGAGGGACACTCGTGGAAAACACCCAATCGGCCTGGCAGACCGCCGCCATTCTCATCGCCCGCTTGATCTTCGCCGCTATGTTCGCGATGGCCGTGGCCTTCAAATTCATGGATATGGGCGCCACCGCCGGTTACATCGCCGCCGCGGGCTTTCCATTCCCGCTGTTTCTGGCCTGGTGCGCGGCGATCCTCGAGGCGCTGCTCGTGATATCCTTCCTCACCGGCGCTTATCTGACGCCGCTGTCGCTGATCGGGGCGGTCTATGTCACCTTCCTGGGCTTTGCCTTCCATGGCCCCTCGCACTGGGCCGGAAACCAGGCCGAGTTCGGCGCCTTCATGTCGCATTTCCCCTTCGCCGCCGGCCTGCTCTACGCCGCCGTGCACGGCCCGGGCAGCGTGCTTTCGCTGCGCCAGGGGTGGCCAGGCAGGGCGTGAACTCTTCCTTCTCCCCGTTCCACGGGGGTGAGGCGTGGTCCGCGCTAGCGGACGAAAAAGCCGATTGCTCGGCTTTTTCCAACAATGGACGCCCAGAGCGAAAGCGCAGGGCTGTCGTGCCCCGGTGGGGCGGATGCGGGGCGGAGCCGGCGTCCTCGCAAAGCGCCCTCCCGCAGCCTCACATCTGATCGTTATATGGCTCCTTCATCTGCCCGACCATGCGCGCCAGCTTGGAGAAGGACGGCATGTCGGCTTCCGGTTGGCACTGGTTGGCGAGCTCGAGCAGCCGGATCGGGAAATTGATCGCGTCGCGGTTCGAGGCCGAGATCGCCTCCGAACGCTCCTCGCCGGTCTCGCCGGCTTCGGCCTTGCGCAGCGCGATGTCGATTTCCTCGACCGTGAGCACGCCTTTCTTGACGAGCACATGGTTGATCGCGGCGACGGCCATCAGCAGACCCTCGAGTTGGAGATTGGCGACGTTCATGGCGTTCCTCCCATTGACCTCGGCTCAAGAACGCATGAGGGGCGTTTCCGATCCGGGCGGGGAGCTTGCGCGGACTAAGGCTCCATCCACCGCTCGCCATATTCGTTCCAGAGCTGCCTGATCTCGCGGTTGCCGAGCGGCGGGGTCTGGCGGTCGCCGTAAGAGACGGCGACGGCGCTGAGGTCATACTGGCCCTCGGCTTCGGCGATGAAGCGGATCGCTTCGCCGAGTGGTCTCGAATGGAAGATCGGATCGGCCTGGCCCCGGCCCAGGCTGCGAACGCCCGAAATGCTTGCAGGCACATGCCGCATCCGAAAGACGGATGCCATGGCAGGTCTGTCCATGCTGCTCTCCGCGATTCCCTCAGGGAATGATCCCATAAGCTCCGGCTAATGACCAGCCTCGGACAACCGGCCCACAGCACGGTGTGAAGGGAGCAACGCAGCGTTTGAAAGGAAAAAACCTGACATGGAAAGAAAAAGGCCCGGCGCGATGGCCTGGCCTTTTCTTCCGCGGCCGCCGCAAGGCAGCCTGCGCTTACCACCATTATCGATCGGGCCGCTGCAGCCGGACCGGAAAATGCCTACCGATGCCAGCGGCGCAGCCAGTCCGGCTCGGCGTCGTCGGTTCGGCTGATCGCCATGCCGGCCAGCAGACCGACCACGCCGCCGATCAGCATCGCCGTCGAGAAGGTGCCGGGGTTCTGCTGCACTGTTTCCGACACGCTCTGCGCCTGGCTGCGCAACTGCCGGGCCGCGCGGGAAGCGCGATCCGATGCGCCGCCGTAAAGGTTGGAGGCGCGGCTGGAGGCGCCGCTATAGAGGTTCGACGCGCGTTCGGCCGCACTCTCATACCAGCCACTCGCGGCCTCGGCTTGCTCCTCGGCCTTGTCGGCCAGCGCGCGGTTCAATCGGCTGACCTCCCGTTTCAATTCGGCGATCTGCCGCTTCATTGCGCCTTCGGACGCCCTGGAGGAAGCCGCGCTGCCGCGCGATCCACCGCCACTGCGCGAGGCGCCGCTGCTGCGCGATGCGGCGTTACGGGGACGGGCCGCGTTGGCTGGGCTGGTGCCCGGGGTGCCGGTGCCGTTTGCCGCGCCGCCGCTGCTGCTTTCGTTGTCTGCCATGGGTTTCTCCTTTGTGCCCCTTGCAACGGTCGGGAAGCCGCATGGTTCCCCGCCGGGATTTCCACGCCTGGAGCGAAGTAGCCGTTCAAAAGACAATGGCCGTGGAGCTAGCTTCCACGGCCATTGGGCGACGAGATTTGTCGAGTTGCAGTCCTACTTGCCGCAGTTCTTGTCGTTGACGTTCGGCTGCATCGTGCCGGCGGTGGAGTTGCTGGCGTCGCCCATGGAGGTCTGCGGAGTGTTCGGACAGTTCTTGTCGGCGTTCGAGTTCATGTCGCCGCCGGTCACGCTGCCGGTCGTGCCGGTATCGGGCGCCATCTGGTCAGGCGACGGAGTGGCCGGCGTCTTCGGGTCGACGGTGATGGTCTGGCCGCTGCCGCCCGCGCTGTCATTGCCGCTGGTTGTGCCGGCGGTCTGGGCCATTGCCGCCGTCGCGAGGCCGATCGTCAGGGCGGAAGCTGCAAGAATCCTCGTAAGCATGGTCTTCTCCTCTGTTGCGAGACGGTTGTCTGTCGCGTTGCGACTAAGGGTGGAACCCATCGGACCAAGGTTGGTTCCGACAAAATCCGCCCCGCTTCCGGCTGGCGGTTCAACCTGCGGCTGCGGCGCCGGGACTGCTGGAAGAAGACGCGTTTCGACGGAGGGAGTTTTACAGGATAGGAAAATTTGCCTAGAACCTATTGCCCGGTGAGGGCAGCTATGCTACTATTTTGTCCATGGTGCTGATTTGCGCCGATGACCCGCCGCCCGGCGGGTTTTGTTTTTCCGATCCTTTCGAAGCCCTGACAGGACAGAGAGAGGCGTGAAGAATACGCCATGCCTCCCGACTGCCGAGATTTCCACCAGAGATCCCCATGCCGCGCTACGCCACCATCATCACCGCCGATGACGGCGCCCAGATCGTCAGCGCCATCGGGGAATTCGAGAGCGCAAGCCTGCCGCCCAGCTCAGGCCGTGTCGAGCAGGTCGCGCCCGGCGTGCGCATCGGCATGGTGCGTGGCGGCACGGTCGATGCGGTCGCCGGTTTCGGTTTTCCGCGCCAAGGCCTCGGCCCAGCGGCAGCCCGTGCGGTCACGGCGAAGCTGAAGGCGATGGCTGCGCCGACTGTCGCTTTCGAATCTCGCAAGTCTGTCCGCGCCAAGCCGCGAAGGAAACCGGCGCGCAAGATGCGCAAGACGAAGGCGACAAATGCCGCGCCATCGGACACCGCGGCCCATGGCTGACGAAAACAACGCCGCGCGGCGAAAGCCCGCTGGCGCGAAGCGGGCAGGGCGAAAGCCGCAGGCTTCCCGCGTCGATACCGCCTTGCCCAGCCGACCGAAGCGCTCGCGAAAGACGCTCGTCGACGACTTCGCCGCCGCCCTTCGCGCAGACTTCCGCGCCCATGGCGCCGGCGTTATCGCCGCGGTGCGGGCCGAAAAGCCGGAGCAGTATTTGAAGGTCGTGCTGACGCTGCTGCCCAAGGATTTTTCGGAAGATGCTAATCAAAATAGTCTCGAGCAGTTGAGCGATGAGGAGATCCGGAAGCGCATCCGCGGCCTCGAAACGAGTCTCAGGCCGTTCCTCGACAGCGATGCTGACCTATCTGGCGCTGCTCGAGGAGATGGACCGACGCCGTCGCCATAACCTTCTTGCCGCCTACGCGCCGTACAACCGACAGGCCGACTTTCACTCGGCAGGCGCGACCCACCGCGAGCGCCTGTTCATGGCCGGCAACCAGCTCGGCAAGACCAGGGCAGGCGGCGCGGAATGGGCCATGCACCTCACCGGCCGCTATCCCGACTGGTGGGTGGGCAAAATGTTCGACCAACCCGTCAGGCTCTGGGCCGCCGGCGTTACCGGCGAAGGCACGCGCGACAATCCGCAGCGCGTGCTGGTCGGCCCGCCGCAGCAGCAGAGCGAATGGGGCACCGGCATGATTCCTGCCGACGCCATCGCCGACACGGTGATGGGCCGCGGCGCGCCGGGCGCGCTGGACAGCGTCGTCGTGCGATGGGGCGGAGGCGGCGACGTGCAGGCCGGCGAAAGCGTGCTCTCCTTCAAGTCGTACGAGAAAGGCCGCGAGAAATGGCAGGGCGAGACGCTGCACGGCGTCTGGTTCGACGAGGAACCGCCGCTGGACATCTATTCCGAAGGCCTCACCCGTACCAACGCGACGAATGGCATAACGATCGTGACGTTCACGCCGCTGCTCGGCATGAGCGATGTAGTGCTGCGGTTTTTGACGGCAGAGGCGGTTCAAGGCCTGGGTTCCCCGGCCCCGCAGGGCGGGGTGGCCGCGCAGCGGCCGGAAGGGGGGTCTTCGTAGGGCGCGACAGGCTCTACGAACAGCTTTCCGCTCTTGCATCGAGCCGGCGCTGCCCCCGCTCGGTCGCGGCTTCGCCGCGTCACAAGGACTGGGAGCTTCGCGAAACCCGGCCGACACCATGATTGGCGATGCCGCTTTGGCCGCAACCGAAGGTCGGGTAGTTTCCGGCTGTGATCGGGGGCCAGCATGCGACCTGCGTCCAACCTGCTTCTTCTTTGTGCGCTGCTCTCGGCCTGCTCCGGCTCGAGCGGCGACTGGCGCGCCGATGCGATCGCCTCGGCCGAAGCCAGGATGCGCGGCCTGATCAACAATCCGGAGGCGAGTTTTTCGCATGTCGATCTCAGTGGCGACAGCGCGAGTGGCCAGACATGCGGCGTCGTCGCAAGCAAGGTCGGCGTCTTCACCAAGGAAGCGCGCTTCATCGTCTATATCGACGGCGCGGGACCTTACGTCGAGCCGGGCCTCGGCTCGTCCATGTCGCAGGCCGATTTCGACTGGGCCTGGAAGAACGATTGCGTCAACGAGGGATACAAGGGCTGAGCGCTGCTTCCTCGCCCGCGTGAAGCGGGGAGAGTTGGCCGCGCAGCGGCCGGAGAGGGGGCCTTCGTATAGCTCTGACTTTCGCCGAAACGAGACTCGTCACATCCATTCGGCCTGAGCCGCCGCCCCTCTCCGTCGCGGCTTCGCCGCGCCACCCGCTCTCGCCGGGCGAGGAACTGGAGCCTGCCATGTCCCGCCACGTTACATTCATGACCATCGACGATGCCGGGCACTATTCGCCCGAGCAGCGCGCGGAGATCATCGCGGCTTACCCCGAGCACGAGCGCGAAGCCCGCGCGAAGGGCATTCCGGTGCTGGGCTCCGGCCGCATCTTTCCGTTGGCGGAGGAGGCGATCGCCTGCGAGCCGTTCAAACTGCCGCGCTGGTGGCCGCGCATCGGTGCGCTCGATTTCGGTTGGGACCACCCTTCCGCCGCGGTCGAGCTTGCCTGGGATACCGAGGCCGATGTCGTCTACGTGACCAAGGCCCATCGCGCCTCCCAGCAGACGCCGGCCATGCAGGCGCTGGCGCTGAAGGCCTGGGGCGAATGGCTGCCCTTCGCCTGGCCGCGCGACGGCCGCCGCGAAACGCTGGAAGGCGCAGGCGTTGCGCTCGCCAAACAATATACCGCGCATGGGCTGAACATGCTTGCCAGTCACGCCCGTTTCCCCGACGGCTCGGTCTCGGTCGAGGCCGGGCTGATGGACATGCTCGACCGCATGCAATCCGGCCGCTTCAAGGTGTTTTCGACTTTAGCCGCGTGGTTCGAGGAATTCAGGTTGTTCCACCGAAAGAACGGCCAGGTGGTCAAATTGCGTGACGATTTGATGTCCGCGACGCGCTACGGCGTGATGATGCTGCGGGAAGCCGTGGTTGATCCAATGGAGTTCAAGGCAGCGCGGCGGCCCGCGGGACAGAGTGATCCGCTGGGGGCTTTCAGGTGAGGCGCTGAAGCTGCCTTCCTCGCCCCGTTCACGGGGAGAGGATGCCGGTAGGCAGATAAGGGGCAGCGCCAGCTTCTCGGAACGTCGCGCTGCCCCTCATCCGCCCTTCGGGCACCTTCTCCCCGTGAACGGGGAGAAGGGACGGAAATCCATACCGTGACCTCTGCCGCAGAGTGCCGCGGCGCAGAATTCTGTAGCCATTGCAACGGTTTAGCGTCGCGGCGTGGATCCTAAGGCCTGCGCGCGTCGCTCCGCTCCTTACTTCGCCCTAGGATGACGAAGCTCCTGCCGCCGGCGCTTTTATTCTATTCCGCAACGCCGGCGGCCTTCTCGCCTCGCTGAAATCCTCGATCCGACAGCCCTGCAAGCCGCAGCCGATGCGCCATGCGTCGGCCATGCCGCCGGCGGCGCATCCGCGCGTCAGGAAGCATTCACATGGTCCACATCATCCCGCTCTTCACCGATCAGCGCCGCCCCGATGCCGGCGATGCGGCGTCCGACGCCGGGCCGGCTGGCCCGCTCGATCCCTATTGGCAGGAGGTCGCCGCTCACTACGAACGCCGCATGGCGCGTCAGCAGGCCTTCGACACCGAGATCGCGGCGCGCAGGCTGGGCGGAGAGATCGCCAGCGCCGAGGCCGATGTCGCCGCCAATGCGCCGGCGGACGGGGAGGGGCTGCACCACGCCATGTATGGCGAGGTCGACCCGCATACCGGGCGCGTCGTGCTCAAAGGCCGCTTCGACACGCTGTTCGACAATTTCCTGAAGCAGGCGCCGCCCGAGCTGCGCGCCGGCCTCGCCAGCCGCAAGCCCGCCTTGCGAGAGGCAGGCTCGGCGCGCATGGCGATGCAGCAAAATCAGCGCCGCGCCCAGTATGAGCAGGACCATCTGGCGGCGGCCCAGGCCGAAGAACTCGACACCATCGCCAAGAGCGACCCGGACGACCACGCCGCCTTCGATGCCGCTCGCCAAGCCGGCCTCGACCTCATCGCCAAGATGAACCTCGACCCGGAGAGCCGGCAACACACCGAAGCCGCGTGGCGCGAAAACACGGCAAGGACGCACATCGAAGCGCTGATCGCGCGGGATCCTGGCCGGGCGACCGAGGTGCTGAGCGGCGGACCAGGGGCGGGCGGCCGCCAAGCCGGCGATCCCGGAACCGATCCTCTTGTCGATTTATCGCCGGGCGGCATTCGGCAACTGCTCCGCCAGGCGCGCGCCGCGACAATGAACAGGCTGATCGAGGCGCGCGCCAACATCGATCTCGCTTCGCAGAATGCTCCGGACGCGATTGCCAATACGGGCAACTATCCCGGCGCAATGCCAAGCCTTGCGGACTTCGCCGCCGTCTATGGGGTGGAGGAGGGCGGCAAGCGGTATCAGGAGTTCGGTCGAAAGATCGACGCTGGCCGCCAAGCCTTTGGCATGCGGACCATGCCGAACCAGGCGATCCACGCAGCGCTGCGTGATGTTGAGCCCGGCCCTAGGGCTTCCGACGAAGACTACCTCCGATATCAGGTCACTGCTGCAGCTGCGCTCAAGACTCTAGCCGAGAGGCAGGCAGATCCCGCAGGCTATGTTCGTGAAGTCTTTCCCGATGTGGACGCCGCGTGGGGCGAAGTCACTGGCCAAGCCGGCAAGCCAGGGATCAACGATCGGGAGGCGTACAGCCGGGCGATTGCCCTCTCGGTTGCGGCGCAACGGCAATTAGGCGTCGAAAATCCCCAACCTCTGCCGAAAGCCGTGGTCCGAAGCATCGCCGATGGTTTCGGCGAGAAAGGCGCGTCGCAGGGTGACAGGAACACTGTCCTGGGTGATCTTGTGGCGGCAGCCAACGATCCTGCGACCCGGAAAGCGTTATCTCAACAGCTAGACCAAGCCGGGTTTTATCAGCCAACCGACGTCGATCCGATCACCACCGCGGCGACAGGGGAGCAATCGCCTTCTTCGGCGGCTCCTGGCGAACCCAAGTCTGCAGTTCGACAGGCCGCAGAGGATTTCGGCAATTACCTCAGCGAAGGCTTCGAGTCCCTGGCCCGCGCCCCGCACGACATTGGGCTGGCTCTCAGGGAACTGCGCGATTCCCCTTGGGACTTCCTTGAACAACTGCCGGTCACCCCCGGCTCGGGGGCTGTTGCGGGAGGGCGCTTGGCGTCAGAGGCAGCCGGCGAAGCTGTTGCAAAGGGCTTGGCCATAGTCCGCGGCGGGACGGGCAAGTTCGCCAAGCCGCTGGAGGAGTTCGCGACAAGTGGTTCGCGCGCCAGGTCGGGGCTCGCCGCAGATGTTGCGGTGGCTCGCCAAGCGGCTGAGACGAAATCTCTGGTCAAAGCCGCGGAGGATGCTGCCCATCGGTTGGGAACAGGCGTCAAGCCTGACAAGGCCGAGCTTCTTGAGATTATTAACTCGATCGCAAGAGACCCTTCTAAAGTAAGGTATCCAGGAGCATCGTTTGGCAGGGCAGCTTCGAAAAAGTACCGCAAAACATTTCTCGATGCGAACCCGAAGCTGGACGGCGACGTGGTGGTCCACCATGCTGCAGAGCGGCAGATATTGAAACGATATCCTGGTCTTGTTACCGAAGGTGAGATGCACTCACTTGAGAACCTCCGCGGAATCCCCAAGGATTTGGATAGACTTCTGCATAAGACAATTTTTCGGTTCGAATGGGAACGGTTTTATAGAAGACACCCAAATGCGACTCGTCAGGATGTGCTTAAGTACGTTACATATATCGACAAGAAATATGGCCATCTCTTCCAGCCGCCGATAGGTGAATAATGCAATACTTCTACATAGAACCGAATGTGGCCGGTGGGCTTGGCGAGCGCACAGTTCTAGACCCGAGCGTTCATCCGCCGATCGTAACCAAGCTTCACTACGAGGTAGAAGGCTGGTTTGGGGATGCGATCGTTACGACTTTCCCCTGTTTCCTCGTTACCGAAGAAACCCGGCATGCGTTGCAGAAGATGGGCTTTTCAGGTGCGACGTTCGCCGCCGCCGAGGTGACTGTCTCGGAAGACTGCCAGGAGGATCAACCCGGGCTGCAATTACCACATTTCGTTTGGCTGAAAGTGAATGGGAAGGCGGGTCAAGACGACTTCGGAATCGCAGCAGATTATCGCCTCGTCATTTCGAAGCGCGTTCTTGATCTGCTTGAATCGTTGGGCATTCCGTTTGCGATAGTCGAGCCTTACGAGGACGAATAGCATGGGAATTGCGGTGACAACGCATCCATTTTCTGAACGCGATTCAGTTGTTGAAGTTCGCCATGGTTTCGTTCCACCGAACGGAGAATCGTGCACTGTCACCGTAATTTGAACCTTTGCGATGCATGGCACTTGCGATGGGCCCCGGGGGCTACGGCGTCGCTTCGCTTGTCCTCCGCCCCGGGATGATGAAGGGCCGTTCCGGCCACCCAGGCATCGAAAACACCGGCCTCCCCAAAAAACTCACTAAGTAAGCCGGCGAACGCCGTCCCCCGCAGGCCATCGGCCGCGCCGCGTCGCCATCCCCCGATGTTCAAAAGCCAGCAGTGCCGGAGCACCCATGGTCCACATCATCCCGCTCTTTACCGATCGGCGCCGCCCCGATCCCCGCGATGCAGCGCCCGACGCTGCCCCGGCCGGCCCGCTCGATCCCTACTGGCAGGAAGCAAGCCGGCCTTGCGAGAGGCAGGCTCGGTGCGCATGGCGATGCGGCAACTCCAGCGTCGAGCCCAGTATGAGCAGGACCAGTTGGCGGCGGCCCAGGCCGAACAGCTCGACACCATCGCCAAGAGCGACCCGCACGATCACGCCGCCTTCGATGCCGCTCGCCACGCCGGTCTCGACCTCATCGCCAAGATGAACCTCGACCCCGGGAGCCGGCTGCAGGCTGAAGCCGCGTGGCGCGAAAAGACGGCAAGGACGCGCATGGAGGCGCTGATCGTGCGGGATCCTGGCCGGGCGACTGAGGTGCTCAGCGGCGGACCAGGGGCCGGGCAGCCGCCAAGCCGGCGACCCCGGAGCCGGTCCTCTTGTCGATTTATCGCCGGACGGCATTCGGCAACTGCTCCGCCAGGCGCGCGCCGCGACAATGAACAGGCTGATCGAGGCGCGCGCCAACATCGATCTTGCCTCGCAGAATGCCCCGGACACCATTGCCAATACGGGCAACTACTCCGGCGCCATGCCAAGCGCTGCGGATTTCGCTGCCGTCTATGGTGTCGAGGAGGGCGGCAAGCGGTATCAGGAGTTCGGTCGAAAGATCGACGCTGGCCGCCAAGCCTTCGGCCTGCGGACCATGCCGAACCAGGCGATCCAGGCTTTACTTAGCAATACGGTGTCTGGCGCGACGAACTCTCAGCAGGAAGTTCACACCAATCCCGATCTGTTAGTGGAGGCTGCAAAGCGGAACCTGGGAGCGAGGACTGCAGATCCCGGCGCCTATGTTCGCCAAGTTTTTCCTACCGTGGATGCGGCATGGAAAAATGTGTCGAACTCCAAAGGCTATCAGAATGCAATCCTCTGGTCGGTTTCCGCTCAACGTCAGCTCGGCATAGAAGACATTCAGCCGTTGCCGAACTCCATCGCTGAAGACGCTGTTATGTCGTCGATTGACAACAAATTTCGACGCGGAGAAACACGTGCACTCAGTCACATGTTGTTGGACAATGTGCTCCACCCAGAATTGCGAATGTCGCTCATAAGGCAATTAATTTACACTGGCGTGGTGATGAGTTTAGCTTAACCAGTATCAATCCGAGATATCCAAAAACATATCCCCATAGATTACTGGATACTCATACGAAAGGTCCTGCCTCATACTACGGTATAGTTTAACTATGTATTTTCGCTTTTTTCGATCTAAATAGATTGTATCCTTCCCTGTTCCAAAGGAGCGGCAGCGTTGCAGTGATTGATCGCTGCTTATGTTGTAAATCGATAGGGCGTAGTTATCCTTGTAATCGATGAGGCTCATCTGAAACCCATCGTCGAACTGTACATTGCAATCGAAGTTCTTTTTGCATACCGCAGCCCCACCGAAATATCGTCCGTCACTCATCTTTATGACGAATTTTATAGAGTAACTGCTTTCCGAGGTGTTCTGGGCGAAGCTCAGGGGAGCCGCGGCGGAAAAAAATGCATTGAGGCTGAAATAAAGAATCTCAAGACGGGCAGCATTTGGGAATCCACCAGAAATAGCGGCCTTTATCAAGGAGTAATGTTAAATCGAAAGGCGGGGGCTGCCTCCTATAGGTACCCGCGGTGTCTCCATCAGTCAGGAGGATGCTCGGCGCTTCGCGATCGACCTTCTTGATAATTACTTCTCAGGTCCCGATGCCTATTTCCCTGACGGCCCCAAAAAAATCCATACGGTCCTAACCTAAATGCGCTCAATGGGATCTATGATCCGGACGTGCCTATGAAAAAGGATACATTAGTCCGGAAACTCAACGACTCCAATCCAGGGTCGTCGATCAGTCTCAAAGGGCCTATGTAGAGTCCTTGATAGATGGGATGATCGAGTTCAGAAAGACATTCGGCAAACGGTTGGTGTATGAGCATGAAGTGAAGCCATTTCAGAATTCACCGGCGATCATGCCTGATGATCAGAGGAATTTTGACTTCAAGATGGAAATCCCCGATTACCAGAGCCGCTTTCCCAAATTTCAACCGCGCGCGGTTCGGCCGATACCTTAACATGGCCGCTTCGGCGCGTGGCTGGTCAGTCATGCCGGCTTGACGTCCATCAATCAAAGGTTGCATATATCGCAAATAAAAGTCAAATGGTTGTAGACAGCAAGGTGCGGTTTGGCAGCTGCCATAGCATGCTCTGAGAGAGAAGGAGCGAGTTGGAGCCGGGCCGCCCGGCGAGCGGAGATCAAATGGATCATTTCTATTTGGAACCGGAAGTCTCGGGCGGGCTTGGTGATGATACCGTTATGGACACGGGCGTCCACCCCCCCCCCGTCGTGGCACGTTTGCACTATGAATTCGACGGGTGGCTGGGTGATGTTATTGTTACTTCGTTCCCTGCTATCTCGTCATCGAGGACGCTAAGGCAAAAATTCTCACGGCTGGCTTTTCTGGAGCAACCTTCGACAGGGTAGAAGCAACCACGTCCGAATTGTTCGAGGAGATGCAGCCGGACGTGGAACTGCCGCCATTCGTATGGCTGAAAGTGGATGGGGAGGCGGACCACGACGATTTCGGGCTAGCCGAGGGCCACCGGCTTGTTGTCACCGAGAGGGTGCTCGATGTCCTAAGGCTATTGGGCATCTCCCGTGCTCTGTTCGAGCCTTTCTGAGGTTCATGAGGCAGCTTGCAGGTTGATCGGTCTTCCTCTGATGCGATTTTTTAAGATACGACCGAACGTCGCTGGTGGGATTGGCAAACACACGGTTCTCGACTCGAGCGTTCATCCACCCATCGTAACCAAACTTCACTACGAGGTAGAGGGCTGGTTTGGGGACGTGATTGTTGCGACGTTTCCTTGTTTCCTCGTCACTGAAGAAACCCAGCGGGCGCTGCAGAAGATGGGCTTTACAGGCGCGACGTTCGCCGACGCCGAGGTGACGACCTCGGAAGAGTGTCAAGAGGATCAACCCGGCCTAGACCTGCCACATTTCGTTTGGTTGAAAGTGAATGGAAAGGCGGGTCAAGACGACTTTGGGATCGCGGTACCCTTCCGCCTCGTCATCTCGGAACGCGTTCTTGATCTGCTTGAATCGTTGGGCATTCCGTTTGCGATAGTCGAGCCTTACGATGAGGAATAGCATCCTCGCCAAACTCACCGAGGCGTATCTCGAGCATATCGAGCCGTAGAACAATTCCAAGACATACGCCGGGACCAGGGCGTCAGAGTTTCTACACCAATACGTCGCCGGCAGGCCTCGCTGCCGACTGGCGGGAGTCTGTTCATGCCCATCCGCATCGTCCCCGCCACGCTGCGGGATCTCTCCTATATCGCCGCCAACCTGCGCCCCGAGGACCGGGCCGAGATCGACTGCCAGGTCAAGCAATGGTCGCCGGCACTCTTGGCGCTGACGGCGCTTCAGGGCTTTGCCTATGTCGCCGAGCTCGATGGTAATCCGGAAGCCGGCTTCGGCGCGGCCGAGCAGCGAAGCGGGCTCTGGATCGCCTGGAGCTGGGGCACGCGCCGTATGAGGCGCTGCGTGCCCGAGATCACCCGCTTCTTCGATGCGGTGCTCGGGCCTCAGGTCGCGGCCAAAGGCGCGTGGCGGGTCGAGGCGAGGGCGCTTGCCAACAATGATCTTGCCTTGCGCTGGCTAGGCAGGCTCGGCGCCACCCAACGCTGTCGCCTGCCGGCCTATGGCAAGAACGGCGAAGATTTCTTCCTCTATGACTGGACAAGAGAAAGCTGGAACCATGTGTCTCTTTCAAAAACCCCCCGAACTGAAGCCGCTGCCGCCGGTGCCGACGCCGCAAGACAAGGACGTGCAGGCGCGAGAGGCCGCGCTTCGCGCTGAGCTCGAACAGCGCCAGGGCACGCTCTCCACCGTCAAGACCGACCTTGCGCCGAGCGACCTCACCGGCCAGCGCCGTGTGCTGCTTGGAGTGTGACGCCATGACCGCGATGAAACGCAGTTTTCGCCGGCGCGTGCTGGACTGGTGGTATTGGAGGCGGCATGCGCGGCTGGTGAAAAGGCGGTAGGTCTTCACCTTCTCCCCTTGTGGGAGAAGGTGGATCGGCGCGTAAGCGCCGGGACGGATGAGAGGTGCTCCAGCGGAGTGAGACGCTGGTCTTTCCTGCCGCCTTTGCTGGACAGGCTTTCGTCAAGCTGGAGCCCCCCTCATCCGTCGCCTTCGGCGACACCTTCTCCCGCGAGGGGAGAAGGGGAAGGTCATGCAGCCTTCTTCGCGAATGCCCAGACCATCAGCGGGTATTCCTCGTCATTGCTCAAATCCCGCCAGATGCCATAGGCGCGGACCGGCCCTCCAATGTGAGCGCGGGCGCAAGCCTTGTTGCCCCAGCCGAAGGCTTGCACGTCGTCTTCGCCAAAACCGCCTTCGACCATCAGCTGCTTCAGCCCAGCGGGCGTCCAGCGGTTGTAGTCGTGCGGGCGCGCATGCACCCGGAACAGGAAGGGCGTCGCCACCATCGCCCAGCCGCCGGGCTTGACCATGGCGTGGATGTTGGCGGCGGCCGCTTGCGGGCGCTGCACATGCTCCAGCACCTGGTCGGCGATGACGATCGAATATTGCTCCTCGGTGCGATCCTTGCAGATGTCGAATTCCGGGAAATCGACCGAGCGATAGTCGGGGCAGAGCGCCCGCCAATAGCGGTTCCAGCCCGGCGAGATTTCGATCACGTCGCGCGACTTGCGGTTCGCCGCTTCGAGGAACGTTGTGAAAGCTTCAATCTGGCGGATGCGCAGCCAGTTGCGGTTGTCATAGCGAAGCAGCCGCTTCACCGCGTGTTTACCGCGATTTTTGAGCGCGCCGGCAAGGCTTGTCATTTTCGACCTCCTCCTGCCCGCCCGCGTTAGCGTCGATAGCACCGAGAAGTGCGCAAAAGATGACAGCCCAGCCTTTTCCTCGCCCCCGCGAAGCGGGGGAGAGGTGGCCGCTTAGCGGCCGGAGAGGGGGCTGCGCCAGCCCCGCAGAATAAGGCTCGATCATTCTGCGCCGAACACCCAACTCGGCGCCAGCCCCTCTCCGTCTCGGCTTCGCCGAGCCACCTTTCCCCACTTTCGTGGGGCGAGGAAAAGTCCCCGCCAAACAAGCGAGACCTTCCCATGACCGATTCCCGCGCCCGCGATATCTTGTCGCGACAGGCCGAACTCGAGACCGAACGCGCCGCCTACGAGCCCGTCTGGGAGGCGGTGGCGGAGTTCTGCGATCCGGATGCCCCCGACATCTGGTCGGGCCGCCGCACGAGCCGCGGCGAGAGCCAGGCCGAGCGGCAGGAGCGGCGCGGCTCCCGCGTCTACGCCAACACCATCAACTCGGCCGCGAACCGGCTCGCCGCCGGTCTGGAGAGCCTGATCATCCCGCAATCGGAGAAATGGCATGGGCTGACCACCGCCGAGATGGATGACGAGGAGACCGACGAGGAGAAGGAGTGGGCCGAGGCCTTGCGCGATTTCCTGTTCGCGCTGCGCTATTCGGCCAACTCCAACTTCGTGCCGGCGACGCAGGCTTGCCTCAGGAATGTCGTGCGCTACGGCCCGGCCTATCTCTATGCCGAGGAAGGTTTTGGCGGAACGCTGATCCGCTATGCCTCGATCCCCGTGGTCGAAGGCTATCTGTCGCGCAACCGCTGGGGCCAGGTCGACATCTTCCACCGCCGCTACGAGCGCACCGCGCGCCAGGCGGCGCAGCTTCTGGGCTATGAAAAGCTGCCGGCGCGCATCAAGGCGCTGGTCGACGACCCCGCCAAATGCGAGGAGAAGATCTCGCTGATCCAATGCGTGCAGCCGCGCGACGAGCGGCGCATGTACCGCTCGGGCGGCTTCTACCAATATCTCGACCAGGCTTTCGCCTCCTACCACGTCATCGAGGACGAGGAGGAGATCGTGCGCGAGTCAGGCTTCCGCACCTTCCCGGTCTCGACCTTCAACTGGCGCCGCTACGAGGGCGACGCCTACGGCATCTCGCCGGCCATCGAGGCGCTGACCACCGTGCGCGAAGAAAACGCCGTTCGCCGCTCCGGCTTGCGCGCCCTGCAGCAGATCACCGACCCGCCGACCGCTTCGAAAGCACGGCTCGACTATGTGCCGGTGCTCAATCCCGGCGAGAATTATCCGGGCCTGATCGACGACAATGGCCGGCCGCTGATCCAGCCGATCGCCACCGGCCAGAACCCGAGCTACGCCTTCGACTATGCGGCGAGCCGCGCGGAGGAGATCCGCGACATGATGTTCGTCAACCTCTTCCAGACGCTGGTGCAGAACCCGCAGATGACCGCCACCGAGGCGCTGATCCGCCAGGAGGAGAAGGGCGCGCTGCTCGGCCCGTCCGGCTCGATCATCCAGGCCGGCTTTGCCGCCAATCTCGACCGTGAGCTATCGATCCTCGAGGACAAGGGCCTCTACGACCAGGACAGCCGCTTCCGTCCGCCGGAAAGCCTCGCCGGCAAGGCGGTGCGGCCGACCTTCACCGGCCCGCTCGACGTGCTGCGCCGCTCGGCCGAAGCCCGCGACACCATCCAGGTGGTGACCACCGCCATGCAGATGGCGCAGTTCGATCCCGGCATCATGGA
The DNA here is from genome assembly GCA_000824805.1 of Mesorhizobium sp. SOD10. Lineage (GTDB taxonomy): Bacteria > Pseudomonadota > Alphaproteobacteria > Rhizobiales > Rhizobiaceae > Mesorhizobium. Next base: position 260,963 of record CCNA01000034.1, on the reverse strand, counting down.
CAATATCGACGGCGACGAGGCGATCCGCGTCGTGCAGAGCGCCGGCCGCAGCCCGCAACGCATTTTCCGGCGCAAGGACGAGGTGGAAGGGATGCGTGGAGCGCGGGCTCAAGCCCAGCAGGCGCAGGCTGGCATGGCGGCGATCGCCACCGCCGGCAAGGTGGCCAAGGACGCGGTGCCGGCCGCCGTGCAGGCGCGCGACAGCGGCCTGCTGGATAGCTTGCAAGCGATGATGCAGGGCGGCGGCGCTGCTGGTTCGCCCGGCGGGCAGGGCGCCGTGCCTGGCTCCCAGGGCGGCCCCGCGGGCGGCGCTGCCAATGGTGCCGCATGAGCCGCAAACGCTTCGCCCGTCCCTCCGACGCCGGCGGCCCGCTCGCCGCGCGCGAGGCGCTGACCAAAGCCTATCGCCGCATCTTTTCCGGCGAGGATGGCGAGCTGGTGCTGGCCGACCTCACCGCCACAACAGGCTACTATCGCCGCCCCTCCTACGGCGACTGGCTGGCCCGCACCAAGACGCCGGAAGGCTTCGAGCTGCACAGCGCGCTCTCCAACGCGCGGGCGGAAGTCGTGCAGCACATCATGGGGTTCCTGGCGCTGGAAGACGCCGACCTCGCTGCGCTGGAAAAGGCGGCGCGGGCCGAGGAGAGGTAGCGCCCTCCTTCTCCCCCTGTGGGAGAAGGTGGATCGGCGCGTCAGCGCCGAGACGGATGAGGGGTGCTGGAAGAAACGAGGCGTCGCCAAACTTGGCTCCCGACTAGCAATGGGATGAGTGGCCGCCAAGCTGGAGCACCCCTCATCCGGCCGCTTCGCGGCCACCTTCTCCCACAAGGGGAGAAGGGGACGCCGGCGCCTCTCGCGCACTCCTTTCACCATCCACGCTCCAACCGAACCCCACCATCCGCACGGCCCAACCGGCGCCATCCTCGGCGGCCCGTCTCCGCGCGCCTCCACCCGGCCAGGAAAACAGCCAAATGGTCCACATCATTCCTCTTTTTGTCGGCGAGCGCCGGCTCGATACCGGCAACCCGGTGCAATATCCGGACTCCTCGCCGGTGGGCGAGGCGATGCAGCAATTCGGCGACAGGTGGCAGGCCGCGGCCGAGCGTTACGAACAACGCAAGGCGCAGCAGCAGGCCTTCGACACCGAGATCGCCGCGCGCCGGCTGAATGGCGAGCTCGCCCAGGCCGAGGCCGAGACGGTGGCCAACGCGCCCGCCGATGGCGCCGGCCTGCACGACACCATGTATGGCCAGGTCGATCCGTACACCGGCCAAGTGGTGAAGACCGGCCTGTTCGACACGCTGTTCGGCAATTTCCTGAAGCAGCTGCCGCCAGAGCTGCGCGACGGCCTTGCCGCGCGCAAGGAGGCGCTTCGCGCAGTTGGCGGGCGGCGCATGGCGGCGCAGCAAAATCAGCGCCGCAAGCAATATGAGCAGGATCAGGTGGCTGAGGCTCACACCGCCGAGCTCAGCAACATCGCGCAAAGCGACCCGAACGACACCGCCGCCTTCGACGCCTCCCGGCAGGCCGGCCTCGATCTTATCGCCAAGATGGACCTTGACCCGCGAGCCAAGGCGCTGGCCGAAGCCGACTGGCTCGACCGCTCGGCAAAGACGCGGATTGAAGCGTTGATCGCTAAGAATCCGCAAGTGGCGCTCAATCTGCTTGGGCTGAAGAGCAGCCACGAAAACAACCTGTCCGGGCAAGGCGTCGATGGGATGACCACCGGTTCTATCCGGCAAGCAGATAGCGCCGTCGTGTCTGGCGAGAAAGAAGATCGCCTCCGCAAGGTCGACCCGAGCGAACGGGTTGGACAAGCGTTTCAGGACAATGTTCCGATCGACGTCCTGCGTGCACAGCTATCGCCTGAGTCGTACGGCGATCTCGTTCGCCAGGCCCGCAGCGCGGATGCTGCGAGTTCATCTCCATGCATACTAGCCTCAACACCGACGCGCAGAGGGCAAAGGCCGCCATAGCCAATATGGAGCCCTATTCCGGTTCAAGGCATGACGACACCGAATTCGCTCAAGTCTTCGGCGCGGAAGAGGGTGGCAAGAGGTCCAGAGCCTTCAACTGGAGGGCAGATGTCAGCCCTTATGTAGCCAATATGCGTGTGACCCCGACCAACGAGGTCGACGCCTCCATTTTCGCGGCGAAACCTGTCCCGAACCGGTTTTCGCCGAAGCAAGACCCCGAAATGTATAAGCTCGATCAGGCGCGCTATGAGCAGGATGAGAAGCGCTATGAACTGAATGCGGACGCTGCTGCGTTGGTTATCCAGCAGAGGCAGGTCGACCCTGCTGGCTACGCTCGCAGGGTCAGCGCCACCCTCGATGCTGCACTGAAGGATTTATCCACGCCGCAGGGTTTGCAGGCTGCGCTTACACAGTCATTTGCGGCTCAGCGTCAGTTGGGTATTGCAAAACCCCAGCCGCTGCCCCGGTCTGACGCGGAGGGCTTGCTGAGGGCCTGGGGCGATTCTCCTGATCCCGAGGAAGCGCGTAAGCAAGCGCTGGAGGGAATAGTGGACTTGAAGTGGCGCAAAGCGTTGGCCAGGCAGCTGGATGATATCGAGGCGGCGCAAGCGCAAACGCCTGCTATCGCTGACAATGATGACGCGGGGCCTAATCGTCCGAGACCGGAGAAATTCGCTAAATCCTTATACTTGTCTCCGGCGGACATTCTTCGATTGAAAAAGACGGTGGTGACGGAGTGGTTACAGAGCGATAAAGAAGTGGAAGCGGAAGGGGTCGTGGATGAGATTTTGAACCGCGTGATGTCCGGGAAATGGGGTAACAGCGTCGGAGATGTGGTAAACGCGTACAAGCAATATTCCGATGTGAACGGTCCGACGTCATGGAACCACAATCGAGATGACGTTGATCAGGTGCCGATCGATGATGCTCGCTTTGCGAGGGCTTCAGCGCTTGTGGATAGACACCTTGCTGAGCGCGCGGCAGGCGCACCGTCGGTCGTAGGAAGCCATTTGCAACACGCCAATCCCGGGAAATCGACAGAGAACAATCAAGAATATATTTCTAAATTTGATGGCCCTATATTGGGTAGGCATCATCACGGGACGGAAAAATCGCTTCAACCGTACCGCCCCGCACCGTTCAATATATATCTACCGGAGGACTACTATCCCTCGGGGCAATGATCGATCATATCCGGCGTCACCGCCTCCGCACGATACCCACCAGCGACGCGGCATCGAAATCAAGAGCGGTATCCTAGTCTAAGGGGCACACCCGACGTCGACGAGTGTAAATCGCGTTTCGTCGCCATCATCGGTCCGAACGGTATAGAACGCGTTGGGAACTGTTTCGGCTGGGCGCCAGGTGAAATCCTTGACGAAGTCCTCATCGGTTAGAAACATGTACGACCGCCTGGGGCCGTAGATGAATGCGTGCTCGCTCTCATTCTCGCCCTTCAACTCAGCCGCCGTAGCTGGTTGCAACTGATCCTTCTCCATCGTGAAGAAGGCTTTGCCGAAGCCTTGCCGGATGACGGTTGTCAGTGCGCCCGACTCGAGTGATTTGAAGAGCACGCCCCTCGGACAGCTTTTCGATGGAGCATCCGGCGGATTCGAGCCGTCCGCCTGCGCCGCGCTACATGGCAACGCAAGTAGAACCGCCGCAGTGATAGTGAGCGAACGCAATTATGCCTCCTATGTTAAGGGGCGCACCCGATATCGACGAAATTGAGTAGCGCTTCGTTCCCGTCATCGTCGCGAAGGGTATAGAACGCGTGATATTCGGTCTCAGCTGGTCGCCATTCGAAATCTTTGACGACATCCGGGTCCACCGCGAACATATAGGAACGCATCGGACCGTAGATGAAGCCATGCTCGCCTTCTTTCGTCAGAATTTCCACGGCAGTGGCGGCCTGCAAGCGATGCTTATCCTGCGTGAAGACGGCCTTGCCTTGACCCTGTCGGATAACGGTTACGACAATCCCTGACTTGATCTCCTTGAAGAGCACGCCCTTTGGGCAGCTTTTCGACAGAGCTTCCGGCTGATCCAGGTCGTCCGACCGGGCCAAGCCGCCTGGCAATGCAAGCAGAGCCATCGCGGCAAGAATTAGTGATCGCAATTGTATCTGCAGTTGCATCTAACGGGCACAGCCAATGTCTTGAAGGGTGAAGTTTACGTCGCCGCCATCGTCCGGGCGGACGGTGTAGAATGTGGTGGATGCCGTCTCGGCGGGCCGCCATTTGAAGTCTTTCACGATCTTCGGCTCCACCGCGAACATGTAAGAGAGCATAGGACCAGCGATGAATCCATGCTCGGCCTCTTTCGTCACTACCTCTGCTGCCGTTGCCGCCTGCAACTGGCTGCAATCATCCGAGATGCATGCCTTGCCGGAACCTTGTCTGATTACGGTCACGACAACACCCGACTCATATGCTTTGAACATAACGCCCTTCGGGCAGCTTTTGAGCAAAGCTTCCGGTTGATCGGCGTCGTCCGACAGGGCCTCTTCGCACGACAACGCAAACAGAGCCATAGCGACGAGAATGAGCGAGCGCAGATATACCCTCCATGATTGCAATGCGAGAGATAGTGTCTTATAGAGGTTGTATCGGATTTTATCGAGATGTCCAGTCGAACGCGTGCGTTGGTTCCACCCAGCATGCTCCGGCAGAAGTGGCTGGTCGGCAAGAGAACCAATTGTTGTCTCGATGCGGACCTGAAAAGATTGCCCGGCTGCACCCGGATAGACGGCTTGAGAATCAGCGGCGGCGATGGGGGTTGAAGATAGATGATGAGTGGCGTCGAAAAACGTAAGAAATTTGCGGTAATTCTTATAGTGGTTTCAATATTTCAAATATGTCTGTTTTTGTTCATTTCGGGAATTCCGTCGTACGTTCGCGAGCCTGATGGAGCTATCTACTTTACAAAGGCCTTCCTTGTCATTTTTCCTCAGTCAATGATAATGGTTGTAATCTCGGGATTAATTTATATGTCGTCGCCATGGTCATCAATATATTACATATATTTTGTAATTTGGTTAATTTCATTTATTGGTGGAAATTTATGGACGGCGTTCATCACAGATTTCTTTAACATTTTCGAACTGATAAAATAGGAAAACATAGAATGGCAGAACCGACTTCTACATTTACCAGGCAGACCAAGCAATATATCGAGCGGGTGGCGCCTTGGGCGAAGGAGGCTGCGGATCGACTGGGTGTTCCGGCCACAGCCATCCTGGGCGCCGTGGCCAACGAATATGACACCCGCTTCAACCCGGATCTTGCTTTCGACATCAGGGGCGGGGCCGGCCAGTCGCTTGGCGACTGGTTCGGGAATGGCGGATTCTTCAAAAGCATCAAGGACGACTATGAAGACGTAAAGTCCGGAAACGCGTGGGGACCAAAATTCTTGCACCCTGCCATGATCGATGTCGGCCCCGGAAACGTTCGGATCGAAACCGCGATAGACCTTTTGGGAGACTATCTGGCCTCGCATAGGTCCGACGGCCAGGATCCGCTGGAACTGCGCCAGTACGAGAACAACTATCCCAAGCTCGTGGACGATATCCTCGATTTCAACCAGCCGAAGGCAACCATGGCCTTCGCCGGGCTGATGGTCGCAAAGGCTGACGCGTTCTTCAAAGATAAGAATGCCGCCGCCTGGAACAGGCTCTCCGATGATGAAAAGGATGCTCTACGGGTCACCTACTACAAGCTCGGCCCTGAAATGCTTTCGAAGAACATCGACCGGAAGACGCTTGAGACCGACGAAGCCGGCGTGGATTTCAATTACAACCCCTATGGTGACGGGGGAGCGCAACACCTCAAGAACGTTGCCGCAATTAAGCAAGCGCTTGAGCGCGGTTTGGCGGGAGTCGACCATAGTCCCGCGCCCAGGATCCATGGTTTGAATGCGCACAAGACGGCGGTCGCTCCCGACGGGCATCCTTCCGGGTCCTACGATCTGACGGGAGATGGAAAAACGCTTCCTCAGTCCATCTCCCTCTCACCGGCCGATATACTGCGCCTGAAGAAAACCGTCACCGCGGGATATGACCAAAGCGAAGGAGAAATAGCGGCCAAAGCGGCAGTGGACTCGATTTTGAATCGGCTTCACTCCGGGCGCTGGGGCGATAATGTCAGGGCCGTGGTAAACAATGCGAGAAGCGTTGGCGCGGATAACGGCGAGGAACCAGGCAAGAAGGACCCATATGATGTCGATCGGCTATCGGTCGATGATCCGCGCTTTGCAGATGTCTCAAGGCTGGTTGACGAACATCTATTGAATCGTGCGGCGGGTGCGCCGTCGATAGTGGGTAACGACTTGGGCTACGCCGATTCGCAATTACGGTGACGGTGGCCCTAATTTCCTCTCATAGCGCCAGCATCTCAGGCCTTGGCGCTGCCCCTCATCCGCCCCTTCGGGGCACCTTCTCCCCGTAAAACGGGGAGAAGGCAAAGCCGACAGCATCAATAATTTCCGTTGTAGTACCGGTCGTCGCAGGGCGCGGTGTAGATGCGGCCGTAGCGGTCCTGGTAGCGGCAGAGTTGCTCGCCGCGGCGCTGCGGCGTGGTGGCCGAGCCGACGACGGCGCCGAGCAGCGCGCCGCTCGCGGCACCGATCACCGTGCTCTTGGTGTTGCCGCCGATCGCCTGGCCGACCAGGGCGCCGCCGGCGCCGCCGAGCAATGCGCCGGTGGTGGCGCGCTGCTGACCCTCGGTCTGCGTCTCGCAGCCGGCAAGTGCCGCGGTCATCAGCACCGCCAGAATAGGTTTTTTGATGATCATCACTAGAACTCCTCTGAAGCCCCAGGGACTGACGCGGGGGCGAACGAAGCTGAACTGCGGTCGCATTGCGGCGGAACGGCGGCGGAGCCCGCTCACGAAGTGAATCACGGTTTCGCGGCGGTTGAACGCCATGGTTTCCAAACCGGAAAGACCACGCAAACAGTAGCTTAGCGCCGCTGGCGGAATCAGCTGGCGAAGATGCGTTGAGCCTCGTCCAAGGGCCGCCTGCAGCCTGCTGATCAACATCAGCCCTCGCTGCCGCTCCGGGCATTCGTTGTCGGAAAGCCAAGCAATTGGCCCTCCTCCGCCGCGCGAACCACGCCTTAACCCAAGAATTCCCCCCAAGAATGGAGAAATGACATGTCCCGAGGACTTCCCCGGACCCTTGCCCGTGCCGCCGCCCGTGACGCGGGCCTGGCACCGCCCAAGCTCGGACTGAAGGCCGTGAGCAGCGGGCAGGGCGGTTCCTACCGCACCGTCTTCACCTTCGCCGGCATGCAGGTGCCGGTGACCGATGCGCTCGCCTATGCGAGCCAGAAGATCTTCGATTTCACCGACGGCAAGGTGCGCATCAAGGGCGGTACGGCGCGACTGCAATTCGCGGTGCTGACCACGCGTGCATCGACCATCAACGACAATGCCGCGCTCACCTGGTCGCTTGGTTCGACAGCGGCCTCGAGCGCCACGCTCGCCGGCACCATGGTCAATGTGCTGGCCTCCACCGCCCGCACGCTGGACGGCGCCGGAGTTGCGCTGTCTTCCGCCTCCACCGCTGACGTTGCCGCCGCCTCGACGCTCGACGGGACCACGACGCCGGTTGATCTCTATCTCAACCTCGCCTTCGCCACCGGCGCGGATATCGACGCCGACGGGACAATCGCGGTGACCGGCACGATCACGCTGCTGTGGGAGAACTGGGGCGATAATGCGTAGGCGCGCGAACTGCGATCTCCCCCCTTGTGGGGGAGATGCCCGGCAGGGCAGAGGGGGGCGCTGTCCCGCCGGCCTTGCCCATCTATTTCGACTAACCTTCGAGGTTGGCGCTTTGTAGGCCAACGCTGCGTTCTTTCGCGCCCCCCTCTGGCCTGCCGGCCATCTCCCCCACGAGTGGAGAGATTGGCAGCTGCGCCGGCGGCACTCCTCCATCTACGTCTTCGAATCTCTCAACAAAGGAAACTCAATCATGACAGATCTGGCAGAGGCCGGGTCCGTGGCTTCGCGGCCGGCGGGCAACCTGGCGACGCCTTCGGTTTCCGGGGACAACGGGTCCGCCCCGGCGGCCGGCAGAAGTTGGTTTGACGGTCTTTCCGAAGGCAACCGCAAGCTCGCTGAAGCCAAGGGCTGGACCAAGGCCGAAAGCCTCGATCGGGTTTTCACATCCTATGCGGAATTGGAGCGCCAGCAGGGCGAAAGCCTGCGCGTTCCGGCAAAGGACGCGCCGAAGGAGGAATGGGACAGGTTCCATTCCAGATTGCCGGAGGCGATGCGTCCGCTGACCTCGGCCGAGAAGGTCGAATACCGGCGGCCCGACAACCTGCCGGACAACTTCGCCTATTCGGACGAGCTCGCCAATGCCTCCAAAGCCTGGGCGGTCGAAGCGGGCGCCAGCCCCAGGATCGCCCAGGCCTATCACGACCGCTTTGTCGGCTACATGGCCGAGCAGCAGCGCTTGCAGCAAGCGGCGCTCGCCCGCTCGGTCGAGTCCACGCATGACGAGTTGGTGCGTGACTGGGGGCCGACCGACAGCGACGGCTTTCGCCAGAAGCTCGAAGTCGCCAACCGGGCGATGAAGAAGCTCGGCCTGGTCGACGCCTACAAGCAGAAGGGCATCCTTCTGCCCGACGGCGCCCTGACCGATCCGCAGATCGCCCGTGCCTTCCACGCGATCGGCGAGGCGATGTTCCGCGAAGACACGATCGACGCCGACGGGGCGCCCAGGGGCCACAATCCCTTCCGGCGCAACGCCGCCGGCGAGCGCAATATTTCGGCGATCTCGGCCCTCGTCAAAAGCGACCCTCAACGCGCCCGGCGGCTCGCCCGGGATGCGGGCGAAAACCCGGATCTCTGGATGCCCAACAACCCGCTCTAGCCGCCGGCCCCATCTCACCAACCTCAAAGGAAAGACCAAATGGCAGACGCCTATACCCGCATCGCGGACGCGATCGTTCCGTCCGTCTATGCCCAGTACTCGTTCGAGGAGCATGTCCAGTCCCTCGAAATCTACCAGGCCGGCATCCTGTTTTCCGACCCGGCGATCTCCTCGAAGCTCTCGATGGGCGGCCGCTCCGTCGACATGCCCGGATGGAAGGATCTCGGCAACGATCCGTCCGAGCCGGTCAATGACGATCCGGCCGATTCCATCGAGATGAAGAAGATCGGCTCGCGCCGCGAGATCGCCGCCCGCAACGTGCGGGCACAGGCCTGGGGCGTTCCAGATCTCACCGCGATCCTCGCCGGCGATGATCCACAGAAGCTGATCGTGCGGCGCCAGACCGAATATTGGCAGCGCGCCAACAAGCTGACCCTGCTCGGCATCCTCAAGGGCGTGCTCGCCGACAACGTCGCCAATGACGGCGGCGACCTGGTGCGCACCACCGGCGCCTCGATCGTCGACACCGATATCATCGAGGCGGCCTATCTGATGGGCGATCGCGCGGACAAGTTCCGCACCATCTGGATGCATTCCAAGCAGATGAAGGCGCTGAAGCTCGCCGACCTCATCGACTATGTGCCGTCCTCGGAGCAGGGCGGGCCGCTGATCCCTTATTACATGGGTCTGCGCTGCGTGGTCGATGACGATATCCCGCAGGCGGCCGGCGTTTACACGGCCTTCATGTTCAAGGACAAGGCGATCCTGTGGAACGAGCTGCCGGTCAATTCCGAAGGCGGCCCGCTGGAGTTCGACCGCAAGCCGCGCCAGGGCCATGGCGGCGGCGTTACCGAAATGGTCGGGCGCCGGCATTTCGTGGCGCATGTGCCGGGCACGAGGTTCCTCGACGCCTCCACCGCCGGCGAGTTCGCCACCGACGCCGAGCTGGCGCTGGCCGCCAACTGGGACCGCACCGCGTCGAGCGTGAAGAACATGAGCTTCATCGCACTGAAGACGACCGAAGCGTAAGGCGAACGCAAGGCGCTCGTCCGTCAATCGGCGGGCGCGGCAAGTTCACCAGCCAGCGGCGAGGGGGCCGGCATGTACTTGCGCCCTCTCGCCCAAAGCTTCATTTCAAGGATCGGTGCCTGCCTCACGTGGATTAGGGAATCCTAAAATAAGTGCGCCGGATCAAACGGTTAATGGCTATTTATGCCAAGAAATTCGGCCCATAGTGATCTTTTTGCTACAGCAATCCGATACCGTCCGAGGCTAGACAATGGCATCTTATGAATCGGGCTGGGGAATTTCATGAAATCGTTTTTTCTTGCTTCTGTTTTCGGTCTCGCTCTTTGCGGTTCCGCTACGGCTGCTGACGTGCTGGCGTCCTCCGAAGCGCCAATGGGGAACTGGCAAGGTGCCTATGCAGGTGTGATCGGCGCCGGCACACTCGAGCACTACAAGATTCATCTGACGGGCGCCCCCTCATTTGTCGAGAGCAAACACAGCGTGGGTTCCGCGACGATTGGTGGCTTTGCTGGCTATAATTTCCAGTCGGGCCAGGTCGTCTATGGCGTTGAAGGCGAGCTCGGCTATCGCTTCAAGAAGTCCACTTTTAACGATGTCCCCGGCGCTGGTACGCTTGACGTTTCGACAGGCCTGTACGGATCGCTAAAGGGCCGAGTCGGTCTGGATATGGGATCATATCTGCCGTTCGTGACCGCGGGTATCACCGGGGCGCGGCTCAAGACGTTTTATCCTGGCGGCCCGGCAGAGGCCGATGCCACCTTGTTCGGCGGTGTGGTCGGCGCAGGCGTCGACGTTGCGCTGACTCATAACGTCTTCCTCCGCGGCGAGTACGACTTCTCCTTCTTCGGCAAGAAAACCCTGGAATATTGCGGCTTCGGTTGCCGTCTGGATCACACGGTTCAGACGCATGACTTCAAAGTCGCCATCGGCATGAAGTTCTAAGCTTTCGAACCTTAGGCGGCGTCTAAAGCGCCGGCGCTTGTTCGCGCCTTTGTCCTGCGGACATCTCCCCACAAGCGATCCACTTGGGGGAGATCGGCTGCCTTGGCGAACCATTTCGTCCTGTAAGGTTGGCGACGGGCAAAAAGCCGGCGCAGCGTCCGATTTTCCTTTTGCGGGGTGTCCGTTAGACCAGAGGGGCCGCTGGCCTCAGGGGGGCTGCGGATAAACGCACGCAATCCAAGCCGCCATTGGCGGCTTTTTTCATGCCCGGAGTTACCCATGATTTTTGCTCGACCAAACCGGACGAGGCGCTGACCCATGGCCATCACCCCGCTCGACATCGCCAACATGGCTTTGGCCGTACTCGACGAAGCGCCGATCGACAGTCTCGACCAGGACGTCAAGGCGGCCCGCCTGCTCAACCTTCACCTCGACCTTACCCGCGAAGGAGAGCTCGCCAAGCATGCCTGGGTCTTCGCCATCCTCTCGGCGCAGGTCGCTGGCTCGGACACCGGCAGCGGCGATTGCACGCTGAACTATGTCTACGAATTGCCGGCCGATTGCATCCGCCCGCTGCCATTAACCAGCAATGGCGAGCCGGACGGCCAGCCGATCTCCTGGCGCCAGGAGGCGGGGCTGATCTATTCCGACCGGCCCGGGCCGCTGACCATCCGCTACATCGCCAATCTGACAGACCCGAACGATTGGGACGCGCTGTTCACCGAAGTGCTGGTGGCGGCGCTGGCGATCAAGATCGCGCATCCGCTGACCCACAAGGCCGGCATGACCGACATTGCCCGGGCGGCTTACGACCGCGCCCTCGACACGGCCTTCAGCGCCAACGCCATCCAGCGTGGCGGCCGGCTCTATACCGGCGCTTGGGCGACCCGGCGCGGCGATTTCCGGAGTCTTCGTTGATGACTGCGCTCTACCCGGTCCAGGACGTCTTCACCCGCGGCGAAATCTCGCCGAGGCTCCACTCGCGCGCCTCGCTCGATCTCTATCGGGCAGCACTCGCCAAATGCGAGAACTTCGTCACACTCCCGCATGGCGGCATCCGCGCCCGCGGCGGCACCTACTTCGTCAACGAGGTGAAGAACTCGGCGAAGAAGACCCGCGCCATTCCCTTCATCTTCTCCTCCGAGCAGGCCTACTGCCTGGAGTTCGGCGATCAGTATATCCGCGTTTACGCCTATGGCGCGCGCGTCGGCACGGTCGAGATCGCGTCGCCCTATCTCGAGGCGGACCTTTTCGAACTCGCCTATGTGCAGTCGGCCGACCAGATGTGGATCACCCATCGCGATTATCCGCCCAAGGTGCTGACCCGCGAGGCGCACACCACCTGGACGTTGACCGACTTCCAGTTTCTGGATGGGCCTTACGACGAGATCAACGACACCGGAACCACGATGACGCCATCCGACGTAGGCGCTGTACACCCTCTTATGACAGGCGTCACTACGCCAAGCGGCACAGTGACAGGAAAGTATTCAGTAGGAAATGAGTGGCAGGCATTCAACGATGCAGCAAGCGACTATTACGATGGCTCGCATGGCGACGGTTGGATAGCCTATGACTTCCCGGGCTCTACAACTAAAATATGCGACGCATACTGGATAAAGTCTCTCGCATCGAGTCCCCAATTCACACCCGTCTCGTGGACCTTCGAGGGCTATGACGGAACCAACTGGATCGTGCTCGACACTCGCGCAGCGGAGACTGGGTGGGGGCGCAACGAGAAGCGCTTCTTCGAGTTCTCCAACTCGGTATCGTTTCAGGCGTACCGCATAAACTGGACGGCTACCGACGACAGCAACCAGAACGACAGCTATATCAAAAGCATGGGTTGGCACGAAGACGGCGACACGATGACGCCGTTCAACCTCACTGCCTCGTCCATTATGGGCATCAACGACAATACCGGCTTCCAATCGACCGATGTCGGGCGCACGATCCGGCTGCTGGGCTCGGACGGCATCTGGCGCTGGGCGAAGATCGCGAGCGTCGTCAGCACCACCGTGGTCACCATCAGGCTCTATGGGCATTCGCTGCCGAACCTCACCCCGATCACCCGCTGGCGTCTCGGCACGTTCGTGCCGGGGAAATATGTGGAATCGGGCTCGCTTTACGAGGAACGTCTGGCGTTCAGCCGGCGCTTCTCGGTCTATGCCTCGGCCACCGGGGACTTCGACAATTTCGCGCTCGGCGAGAAGGATGACGACGCGCTGCAATTCATCCAGGCCGGCGGCGGCCAGGCCAACGACATCGTCTGGATCGCCGATTCCGACGGTGCGTTGCTGATCGGTACCTCGGGCGGCATCCGCGCGCTGTCCGGATCCGGCATAGACGAGGCGCTGACGCCATCCTCGTTCAAGAACCGCCGCTCGCGCACCTTCGGCTGCGCCCGCATCCGGCCGGTCGATGCCGGCCAGTCCTTCCTCTACGTCACGCGCTCGCGCCGCTCGATCGCGGAGCTGACGCAGGTACAGACCGGCCGCTTCACCTCCGACGACATCGGCCAGATTTCCGAGCACATCACCAAGCAGGGCGTGGTCGAACTCGCCTTCCAGACCGACCCGGACCCGATGCTGTGGTTCCCGCTCGATAATGGCGAGCTCGGCGGCTACACCCACCAACCCAACCAGGAAGTGCGCGGCATGCATCGCCATCGCTTTGGCGGCGGATTTTCCGGCTCCGGTTGGGCGGTCGTCGAGAGCGCGGTGGTCACGCCCGGACAGAATGGCGTCGACGACATCTGGCTGATCGTCAAGCGCACCGTCGGCGGTGTGACCAAGCGCTACATCGAGGTGATGCAGGCGCCTTTCGAATACGGCGCGCTGGAAGACGCCTTCCGGGTCGATTGCGGGCTGACCTATTCCGGCGCCGCGGTGAACATCGTCTCCGGCCTCGGCCACCTCAATGGCGAGAAAGTCGACGTGCTGGCCGACGGCAAGGTCTTTCGCGGCCTCACCGTCGCCTCCGGCCAGGTGACGCTGCCTGGCGGCGCAACCGCCGCCAAATGGCAGGTCGGGCTTCCGTTCCAGGCGCAGGCCGACACGCTGGAGCTCGATGTCGGCGGCCAGGACGGCTCGCTCATCGGCCGCCGCAAGAAGGTGGCCAAGCTGATCCTGTCACTGCTCGAGACCGACACCACGGGGCTTCAGATCCAGTCCTTCATCCGCGGCCGCTGGGAGGCCGTGCGCATGCCCTCGATCGTCGCGCCCGACGGCAAGGCTAAGCTCTACACCGGCAATGTCGAGGTCCCGATCGACGACAGCTGGGAAGGGCAGGGCAGGGTGAAGATCCGCCACGTCAATCCCACGCCCTGCACGATCCGGGCATTCACGCCTGTATTTGACGCCGAGCCTTAGGCGGTTTTTTCTGCCGCGACACTCAACGCCGAGTTTCCCCCTCTGGCCTGCCGGCCATCTTCTCCGCAAAGGGCAGATCAGCTGGCCTCTCCACCTTCGCCAATCGCCGACGTCGCAAGATTGGTGACCCGCCGGGACTGCCAATCTCGTCCTTGCTGGTAGCGGGAGATGTCCGGCAGGACAGAGGGGGTGCTGTCCCCGCCAGCTTTACGATTTTCAGCCCTCCACCAAGGAACCTACCTCTCATGACACCCCAAGCCGAAGCTCTCGGCAGGGCGCGCACGGCTGCGGATCTCGCAGCCGTCATCGCTCTGCTCGACGCCGATCTCTCGGAAGCCGTCGCCAGCCGCCAAGGCCTGAAGCAAGCGGAAGACCGCGCCATTCTCGGCGATGGCGACCTCGCCGCCGCGCGGGCCGCGCTCGACGACTGCAACGACAGGATCGCGATGCTGGAACGAACAATCGCCGCCGCCGGCACCCGCCGCGCCGCCGTTGCGGAAAGCGAGGCGCGTGCCGACATCGAGGCGCTAGCCGAGGAGATCGAGGGCAAGGCAGCACTTCTCGGCTCCCGCTGGTGCGCTGTTCGCCGCCTCGTCGAGGAATTGCGCGAGGAATTGTTCGACGCTGATGCGCTGTCGCGCGCCATCGCCACCGCCAATGGCCTATTCGATGCCGCCGGCCTGCCGCGCCTGAAGGTGAGCCTTGCAGCCACCCGCCGCGCCGCCATGGCCGGCCCGCGCGCGGCTCCTCCCGCGCGTCTCAGCCGCGCAGGGCTCGCCGCCGACCGGCAGCTCCTTTCGCTCATCGGCACCGGCGGCGCGCTCGACCCCCGCCCGGCGCTGCGCGCCCCTGTCGCCGGCGCGGTTAAGAAACCCAAGACCCAGCGAGGCTGAACCATGTGCACGTTAGCTCTACTCGGCACGGCTATCTCGGTCGGCGGCGCCCTGATGCAGGGCGTCCAGGAACAGCAATTGGCCAACTACCAGGCCAAGGCCTACGAGCAGCAAGCGCGGGCCGACGCGCAAAGCGCCGCCTTCGAACAGAGACAGGAGCGCCGCAAGCAGGATCTGCTCGAAGCCCAGGCGCGCGCCCAGGCCGGTGCTTCCGGGGTGGGCATTGCCGGCTCGCCCACCGAGGTGCTGGCGGCGAACGCCCGGCAGGGTCAGGTCGACCTCGATGCGATCCAGTACGGCTCGAAGCTACGCCAGAACAACCTCTATACGCAGGCCGCGATCTCTCGCTTTCAGGGCAAGCAGGCGATGACGACCTCGATCTTCAAGGCTGGCGGCGGCCTCGTCGACGGCCTCTCCAAAATCTACGACCCGACCAAGTCGCCGACCTCAAGCAGCCTGGCTTCCGGCAACACCGTGATCTTCGGCTCCTCCCCTTTTTCCAGACCGAGTTGGGCAGGGAACACCTGAATGGTCCACATCATCCCTCTTTTTGTCGGCGAGCGCCGGCTCGATACCGGCAATGCGGTGCAGTATCCGGACACTTCGCCGGTGGGCGAGGCGATGCAGCAATTCGGCGACCGGTGGCAGGCAGCCGCCGAGCGCTACGAGCAGCGCAAGGCGCAGCAGCAGGCTTTCGACACCGAAATCGCCGCGCGCCGGCTGAACGGCGAGCTTGCCCAGGCCGAGGCCGATGCCGTGGCCAATTCGCCCGCCGACGGCGCCGGCCTGCACGAGACCATGTATGGCCAGGTCGATCCGTATACCGGCCAGGTGGTGAAGACCGGCCGGTTCGACACGCTGTTCGGCAATTTCCTGAAGCAGCTGCCGCCCGAGCTCCGCGCCGGCCTTGCCGCGCGCAAGGAGGCGCTGCGCGAGGCGGGCGCGATACGCATGGCGCTGCAGCAAAACCAGCGTCGCAAGCAATATGAGCAGGATCAGGTTGCGGAGGTCCACACCGCCGAACTCAGCAACATCTCGCAGAGCGACCCGAACGACACCGCCGCCTTCGACGCCTCCCGGCAGGCCGGCCTCGATCTCATCGCCAAGATGGACCTTGACCCGCGAGCCAAGGCGCTGGCCGAAGCCGGCTGGCTCGCCCGTACGGCGAAAGAGCGCATGCAAGCGCTGATCGCGCAAGACCCGCGCCGCGCCGCCGAGATGCTCAGCGCCGGACCGGTGGCGAGCGACGGCATGGGCGAGACTGTGCGGGCGCAGCTTGCCGCCGGTGCACAGGCCGGGCGAGCGGCTTTGAAAGGTGATCGCATCAAGAAGTCGCCTGATCTCATGGTGGCACAGGCATTTGATGAGCGGCCAACCGAAGCCAATGCGAAGGCGGAGGCCGATGGCCCTCACCCCTTCGTCGCTGGTATGACAAACGATCAAATCGACGAGCTGTATCGTCAGGCCAGTGTTGCGAATACGGCGAGCATGATGAACGCGCGTGCGGCCTTCGAACAAGCGAAGCTAAAGGCTCCCAGGGAACTAATGTACTGGGGCACCTACTCGGGCGAATCCCCAGTCCCGGGGATATTGCGAATCTCTATTCCGTCGAGGAGGGCGGTAAGCAGATTTCCAGCTTCGTTCAAAACCTCAAGATCGGCCGAGCCGCGTTCGAATTGTTGACACTTCCGAATGATGCTCTTGAGGCGATTGCATCGGACGCCCACCTCGACGGGAATAATGGCCCTGCCCAACAAGATGGCCAAGAAAGCATCGCTGCGTCAGCGGCAAAACAAGTTTTGCAGGAAAGGCGCGATCCAGCTCAATTCGTTTTCATGATTGATCCAGCCACGGCCGACGCTTGGAGTGCATGGCCTAGCACCACCAGCAGTGGTCAAGAGGCGCTTCAACGAGCGATAGCATTGTCCGTAGCCGGACAAAAGCAACTCGGCGTGAAGGACATTCAGCCATTCCCGCAGCAGGTGCTGAAATACATCAACAAGCGACTAAGCGACGGCAATGTCTCAGGGGAAGATAAAGATGCACTTATGGAACAATTGTCAACCGCAACAAATGATCCGGCGGTTCGGGCGGCGATGTTCCAGCAGCTATACCACTTCGGTCTGGCCCAGCTTGTTCGCAACACTGCGCTGGAACTCCAAATAACCCCCGCTGAGGCGCAAGCAGCGGAGTTGGAGCAGGCCGCGAAGGCAGGCCTTCTGCCAAAGGGAGAGCTTTGGGAGTACAATCCCACGCTCCGCGAGAAGGCCGGGGCCATAGTCGCCGGTGACGGTCGACCTTACGGTTTGCGGGCCGATATTGCGAGAGCGCTCGTGGGTTCCGCCGGTCTTGGCAACGAAGGCATTTCAGTTGCCGACATCGCGCCGTTGGTGGGTGGGGTCTTGTCCTCGCAAGAGGCTTGGCGGGCGCTCGAAGCAGGCCAGTACCAAGAGGCGGCGCTGGATGCCTTGGGTATGGTTCGGACAGCCGGTCTTGGCGGCAAGGTTGGCAAAAGGTGGCTGGTGAAGTTGCCGAGGAGATTCTGGCCAAAACGGCGGAGGAGGCTACCTCGCTGGCAAAACCTGCAGAAGAGTTTGCGAGCAGAAGCGAGAACATCTACGATCCTCAAGCCAAGCCAGCTCGCTCTATTCTCGACGATTATCCATACGCGGTGATAGCCGATGACAACGAAAAGCTCCTCATCGACGCCAGGACCGGACGACAACTCTCCGATCCCGAGACCGGAAGACTCCTCTACGACCGCGAAGGCAGAGCCCTCGGCGCCGAAAGCGTGGTCGGACGACGTACCGTGGGAAGAGAAGATATTGCCATCCGGAAGAATATGCCGCCATTACTAAGGCAGCGATTGGCCAGGGGTATACGCCAGTCGAGGCGGGAGCGCTTCCAAAAGGAGTAGTCGGGAAATACGTAGTTGCCTCGGGTCCAAATGGCGCGGAAAGGTCTATCTATCTTTTGAAGACACTTTCAAAAGAAGCGGCAAGCAAAGTAGGGGCGCATGAAATGGGCCACATGATCGACGACCTTGCTGGCACGATCGTCGGTCATGATCGAGTTGCGCCGGTTCGGATGATCGACCAGGATGGGATCAAGGCCGAACTCAGGTGGCTCTACAACGACCTCAACAATCCCGTTCTGCAGAGGGCTCGCGCCGCCGGGCAGGCTGTCGAACAATCCTCGTCGAAAGTGTACCGAGGGTTCGGCCCGGAGCAAATGGGTTACAAGAAGGGGATGGAGGCGGACAGGGAATTGATGGCGGAAGCCATTCGCGCCTACATGGCCAACCCCAACTATATGAAGACCGTCGCGCCAAAGACGGCTGCCCGCATTCGCGCCTATGTGAATGAACACAAAGATCTGAAACACATTATTCAGTTCAACAGCGCTCTCGGCACCACCGGCGGGGCGGCCGGAGCGGGAGCGGCTTTGGGTTCAGATAGCTCGGATTCCGAGCGCGGGCAGGCTCAGTGAGGTTGGCGAAAATCGCGGCGACAATGAACTGATTTCCGGTGCGGCTATAAATCCAGCCTGCGCGCTAATCCAAATCTTTTTCCAAGCCTCGCTTTCGCGGGGCTTTTTTCATGGAGCAAGCCTTATGGCCCGACCTGTAACTGCCGCCGTTCGCCTGTTGACCGGCGAGCGCGAACCCGTGCGCCTGGCGACGACTGCAAACATCACCCTTTACCGCCTGCAGACCATCGACGGTGTGCTGACGGAGGTCGGCGACCGCGTGCTGGTCAAGGACCAGGCCGACCCGACCCAGAACGGTATCTACACCGCGAGCGAAGGCCAGTGGTTTCGCGCCGCCGACGCCCGCACGGCGCGCGCGATGCAGAAGGGCACGACCGTGCATGTGCAGCAGGGCACCGTCTCGGCCGATCGTGTCTATGCCTTCGAGACGCTGGATCCGGTGATCGGCGCCGATCCGATCGTGCTCACCTTCTATCTTTCGCAGAACACGCTTGGCGACGCTGTGAATGCCGCAAATGCCGCAGCCGCGAGCGCGGCGGCCGCGCTGTCCTCCAAGAACGCGGCGGCCACCAGCGCCACAAGTGCGGCCGGCTCGGCCACGGCCGCCTCCGGCTCGGCAAGCGCCGCGTCCACTTCCGCCACCAATGCCGCAACCAGTGCCGCCAATGCCGGCAATTCGGCAACGGCGGCGTCCGGTTCCGCTTCCGCCGCCGCGGGTTCGGCCACCAGTGCCGGCACGTCGGCGACCGCCGCCGCCGGATCGGCTTCGGCCGCGTCGGGCTCTGCCACCGTCGCTTCCGGCTCTGCGACCAATGCTGCGACCTCGGCCACCAACGCGGCGGCGAGCGCCGTTGCCGCGGCTAACGCCGTGGCGGCACTTGGCTATACCTTTTCCATCAGCACCGCCGATGCCGACCCCGGCAACGGCACGCTCAGGCTGAACAATGCCAGCGCCGCCTCGGCCACGGCCGCCTATGTCGACAATCTCGATTCCAGCGGCGCTACGGTGAGCGGCGTGCTGGATACGTTCGACGACAGCACCAACACGATCAAGGGCCAACTCACTCTGCGCTCGAAAGCGTCGGCGGCAATCGCCTATGTCTACAACGTCACTGGCTCGGTGGTGGACGGGACGGGCTATCGGAAGCTGACACTCGCCTATGTCAGTGGCGCCGGAACCTTGCCCACGGCCGCCGACGGCATCTGGCTGATCTTCGCCCGCACCGGCGACAAGGGCGCGGATGGCACCGGCGTGGGCGACTTCACCGGCCCGGCCTCCTCAGTGACCGACAACATCGTGACCTTCGCCGGCACCACAGGGAAGGCCGGCAAGGACAGCGGCGTGGCGGTGGGAAGCCTGATCACAGGGCCGGCCTCGGCCGCGACCGACAACATCGCCACGTTCAACGGCACGACCGGAAAGCTGGTGAAGGACAGCGGCGTGGCGGTGGGAAGCTTGGCGCCAAAAGCCAATGCCTCTTTCACCGGCACCTTCAGCCCGCCGACAAACGCGATAGCGCTGAATACTTTGGCTGACAGCGCTGCGGTGTCGGTCCTCGGCCGATCGGCCAATTCCGGTGGCGCCCGAGCGGATATCGCGGCAGGGTCGGACGACACTCTGCTACGGCGGGTGTCCTCGGCGCTGGGCTTCGGCCAGTTGACGGCAGGCATGGTGCCGGCCGGGCTGGTGACCTATGCCATGCTCGCCTCGCAGGCGATTGCCTCGAACAGTGAATTCCAGCTCGGCACGGCCAGCAAGTTGCTCACGGCTGCCGCGCTCAAATCGACGGTCGCCTACCAGGCGTTGACCTCGGGCGCGACCGTTTCCTGGGATATGTCGCTCGGTAACAACGCCTCGCTGGCATTGAGTACGTCGGCGACTCTGAACAATCCAACCAACGCCAACCCTCTGTTCGGTTTTGTCGTGAAGGTGACTGCGGTCACCTCTGCCCGAACGCTGTCTCTCGGGGCGAATTTCGTGGTGGCCGCGGGCGTCGAGAGTTTCCCGATAACCATCCAGACCACCGAAACCGTCTACCTGACCGGCTTCGTCGACACCACCAGCCGCCTCGTTATCACAGGCGTCGTGAGAACATAAGGAGCAAACCATGACATCGATTCTCGTTCGGAAAACCGACGGCATCTGGGGTGAATGGCACGGCTCCCTCGTCGTGCAGCAGGTGGTGGGCAGCTACACCGCAGTCTACGGCGACGGCCGTCAAATTGAGACGCCGTGCGATCCCTATCCGATCGACGTCCAGATGAACGGCGATAATATCCGGGGCCTTTACGACTCGGGCATCTGGTCTGTCGCGGAAATCGAAGCGGTAGGTGGCAGGATCGCCCTGCCGTTTGAAGTGCCTGAAGGCAAGCAGGCTGTCGGTTCGCCGACCTATGTCGAGATCGATGGGGTGGTCCAGCAGGTCTACGATATCGAGGACATCCCGCCGCCGCCGGAGCCGCCAAGGGCGGAAGAAAAGGCAGGCGCTATGCTGGCGAATTTCGATATCTCGATCAGCGAGCTGAAGTCCGCGCTGGGGCTGGGTGTCTAATGTCGATCGATCTCCCTCCGGTCAAATTCTACCTCCCCAAGCCTGCCATTATCAGAAAGGCCGAGTCTGACTTGGCCATGCTTCCTGGCATAATACCGGTGAACGTGGGCAACGCGCTAATCCTTGATTGGATAGGCCAGTTGGGGAGCACCACGAACGGTTTGACCATCATCGCTTTCGGCAACTTGACGTTTCCCAATGACGCGCTGGCGATTGTTGCGTTCTTTGGTTTGGGGACCAACTCTCAGACATGCAGCAGCATCTCGATTGGTGGCACCAACGGAGCTCTTCATGCAGCCAATGGGTCAGCCTCGACTAGGAAGTGGGGGCTTGCCTCAAGGTTGGTCACCGCTGGCTCCATCGCAATCTCGGCGACGCTGAGCGGCTCCAACGGCTCTGCGGCATCCCTGAGCGTTGGTGTGTGGGCTCTTCGCCGTGCGGTGAGCAACACGCCTGTGGCGTCGGCTGGGATCGATAGTGGCAGTGGAACTACGCGAACCATCAACCACAATCAAAGTAGCCCCGGCATCGCGGTGTATGGGGCGTTTAACGGCGAGAGCACCGGTGGGTCGGGGTCATTTAGCACTGCGCAGGCGGTCCACTACGCAGCACAGGACGGCAATGGGCGGCGCTTCACATACGCTTCGTCCAAGAACGTCCCGACCCAGACGCCTCACAGCGAGACCTTCACCATCAGCGCCTCTGATAACGCCAGCTTGGTCGGGGGTAGCTGGCGCTAGAACTATGCGGCATTCCCGGCGATAAGATTGAGCTTGTAAAGAGCTGGCTTGACGCACCTCGTCATCACAATCTCGTCTCGCCGCTTCAAGAACGCTGCCTCGGGCTCAAGGATAGCGGTTGCAGTGGGCGAAAAATAGAACACGCTTGGGGGCGCTGCTACTCGATACATGGCGGCACCTGCCGGGCTACCGGCGGCGGATAATGCACGCTCAAATAGACCTTGAAGGTCGTTCCAGAACCCAGGGTTACCGGTTCTGTCCTCAACCTTCAGCCATTGCCGCTTGTGGGCTGATGCTCGTGCTCCGAAGAGCGACGCCAAAGCTCCCATGCGATCCGTGCCCTGATCTGCTGCTCATGATTGTCTTATAGCGCGGGCGAAGCCGCAGACGCTACCCCGAGATTTGATCAACCTCAAACCCTGCCCTTTCGGCCGGAAAGGACCCCCATGGACCGCAATTTCGCGCGTGCCCTTTCGCTCGTCTTGAAATCCGAAGGCGGCTGGTCCGACAACCCCGCCGATCCCGGCGGCGCGACCATGAAAGGTGTCACACTGGTCAATTTCCGCCGTTACGTGAAGGCCGACGCCACCAAGGCCGACCTTCGCGCCATCAGCGACGAGCAAGTCGCCACGGTCTATCGCCGTTTCTACTGGGATGCGATCGTGGGCGCCGAGCTCCCCGATGGCGTCGACTATGCCGTCTTCGACTTTGCCGTGAACAGCGGGCCGGGCAGGGCGGCAAGATATCTGCAGGCGGTGCTAGGCGTTGGCCAGGACGGCCGCATCGGTCCGGCGACGCTCGCGGCGGCGAGGACAAAACCCACCGGCGTCGTGATCGACGCGCTCTGCGACGCGCGGCTCGCCTTTCTCGAAAAGCTTTCGACCTGGCCGAGCTTCGGCCGGGGCTGGAGCGCCCGCGTCGCCTCGGTGCGGCGGCAGGCATTGCTGATGTCGGCCGCGCCGTCGGCGGCTGGAGAATCCGCGTCGTCGGAGCCTGCATCGGGCGATGATATTACGCCGGCAGCAACGCCCGCCGGCGCCGGATCGCCCGCCGTAAGTGATGCACCCATCGCGCTACCCAAATCCGCATCGTCCGCCAAGGCCGCCGGCGTCCTCGCTTTGATCGCGTTGGCGCTCGGTTCGCTCACCGCCTGGGCCACACATCTTCCCTGCGATCTTTTCGGAGTGTTCTGCCAATGATTGCCGTCATCATCCGCATCGCCCTGCGCTATTGCGCGGGTGTGCTTGTCGCACGCGGTCTCCTGGGCGCCGACGACGCCTCGGCGTTCTCCGCCGATCCCGACATCCAGATGGCGCTGGAGACCGGCCTCGGTCTCGCCATCGCCGCCACGACCGAGTGGTGGCATCTGCTCGCGCGCCGGTTGGGCTGGGAGCGCTGAGATGGAAAACCTGCAAAGTCTGCTCGCCGCCTGCATTGAAACCGCCAGGCCGTATGTGATCGTGGGCGCCGCCTGCCTCATCGCCGGTCTTCTCATCGGAGCGCTGCTATGAGCGCGTTGCTGGCATGGCTTCTCACCAATCCGACAATCCTGGCGATCGGCGCCGGTGTCGTCGGCGCGCTCGGCTGGGGTTTCCGCCAGCGCCTCGCCGGCGTGCGGGCCGAGCGCAGCAAGCAGGCCGACGCGGAGGCCGCGGCCCGCAATATCGCCGACCAGGTCGACAACGACATCGGCGCCTTGCCGGCCGGCGCGGTCAGGAAGGAGCTGAAGTCATGGGCAAGGGACTGATTGTCGCTGCCATAGCCGCCACGCTTGCCGGCTGCACGACGGCCAGGGGCGGCTTCTGCGCCGTCGCCTCGCCGATGCGCCTCTCCGATAGGGTGGTCGACGCGCTATCGCATCAGGAGGCTAGGGCGCTGCTTGCGCACAATCGCAAGGGCGAAAAACTCTGCGGCTGGAGGCCGTGATGCATGACATCTTCGATCTTCTCGGCATTAAGGGCCAAGTCGTAGCGGCGGGGCTCGCCGGTGGCGTGCTGAGGGCGCTGTCGCGCCATCGCTACAAGCTGCGCGAGATGATTGCCTCGCCCATCTGCGGCGCTTTGGCCGCCGCCTATCTGACGTTGCCTGTCGTCGCCTGGGTTCGTGCAAGCGGCCTGCCGATACCGGACGCCGCCGACGATACCACCACGCTCGCCGCAGCCTTCCTCATCGGCGTCTCGGCAATGTGGATCTCGGACATCGTTTTCGAGGTGGCGGTGCGAAGATTCACACAAACACCGGATGTCTAGGCGCAGCGGAGGCGTTGAGTCAGACACGACATACGTCGGTCCCGGTCTCAGCGTTCGCCTGTTGGAGCCGCTGGAAGAATCCAGGCGCAACGCCTATCTATGGAGCAATCCAAAGGAGGTGTGACATGGCTTCTTCCACCGAGCGTGCGGTCCTTGCCGGCGGCTGCTTCTGGGGCATGCAGGATCTGATCCGGCGCTTGCCCGGCGTGATCTCGACGCGAGTGGGCTATAGCGGCGGCGATGTTCCCAACGCTACCTACCGCAACCACGGCACCCACGCCGAGGCGATCGAGATCATCTTCGACCCGGCCAGGACCAATTTCCGCACGCTTCTCGAATTCTTCTTTCAGATCCACGATCCGACGACGAAGAACCGCCAAGGCAACGATATCGGCACAAGCTATCGTTCGGCGATTTTCTATACCAGCGACGAGCAGAAACGGATCGCCGAGGACACGATAGCCGACGTCGACGCATCCGGCCTGTGGCCCGGCAAGGTCGTCACCGAGCTCGCCCCGGTCGGGCCCTTCTGGGAAGCGGAGCCCGAGCATCAGGACTATCTTGAGCGTTACCCCAACGGCTATACCTGCCATTTCGCGCGGCCGGGCTGGAAGCTTCCGGTCCGCCAGCAGGCGGCCGCGTCATGATCATGGCTGCTTGATATAGCCTTACGCGCTTTGATCCGCCCGCCGTGCCGGAAGGCATGGCGGGCTTTTTGCGTTCCGGCCTGCCGCCCGGGGCGGGCAGGCTCAGCCCCTGACGCGACGGCCTTCGTGTTCGTGGCTGCCGATCCAATGGGCGCGGATGCGGTCGCTTGCTTCGAGATAAGCCATGTCGATAAGGTAGGTCAGAAGCTTTTCGCCATCGGCTTCGGCCTTCTGGCGAAGTTCTCGCAAGATCCCCTGCGCAAACTGCAGGTTTTCCATTTTGCTAGGCTGGTCCATGGGCGCCCCTCAAACGTATGCGCGGTAAGTTTGGCTCACTATGCTTGTATGAAGATTGTGGCCCCGCTCGCGGCGAAGCTGTACTCGGTTGCACTGATGCCCGATCAGCGAACGCGTTGGACATCGAGCGGAAATGTCGATATTTTACGCGCCCGACCGGATAGCGACCATGCACGAAGACGAGGGCAGCACTCCCGACAAGTTGCAAGTCATGCTTGACGTGATTGCCAGGAGCGTGCCCTCGGCCGAGAGCGGGCAGGCCGATTTCGGTCGGTTGAGAGCCGATGCCGCCAAGGCCGCCGGCGTGCTGATCGAATTTTACGGCGATGAGGCGCTGGAGCGAGCCAAACTCATCGAACGCCGATCCCCCCAGTCGCATTTCGCGCGCATGGTCACGGCCGAAATCGGCAGGCGCGGCAAGCGAAGCTAGCGAAAGCGGCCTCAGGACGATCTTCGCCTCCTCAGTTTTCTATCAAGGCGCTGCTCGACCTCTTCTTCGATATTGTCCAGAAGATAGGATATTAGGTGGTGCCCGATCGATCGCACTATGTCCTTGGCCTGCCCGACATGGTTGTGGATCTCGCGCAGCGCCTGCTCCTCGCACGCGGCGTCGTACGTCAGATCAACGAACCAGCCAGGGTAGAGAGCCGCCTCGCCCAGCCCGTCGACGAAACATTGGCCGACGGCCAAGATCTTGCGCAACCCCATCTTCTCGGAACGGACCCTATAGATCTGCCTGAAGCTGGACTTGCGCTCCACGGCCTCGCGGATAGCCAGCCGAACCCTTGAGCGGTCGTCCTGGTCGATGCTTTGCATGCATCGCTCCAGCGACGCGCCGTGCGAGAATTCGTCGAGCGTCAAACCGAAATAGTCTGAAAGATTGGCGTCGCCATAGACAAGGTCACGCTTGATATCCCAGGTCCAGAACCCGTCGATCGGTGGATACCGTCCATGCCTGTTGCGGCTGTGTTCAGGCGCCAACGTCATGAAAACCGCCCCGTCCGGTTTCAAGATTCGGCAGCACTATGTAGCAAAAACGAGAAGAAACAAAGATGGCCTTTTGTACAGGGCCTAAAGTCATTGCGCTTGCCAGATTTGGCAATGTTAAACGTCATGTTCGCTATAACCGGAACGGGAAGTGATTAAAAAAGTTTCTTGAGACGAAAGAGTTTCATGTTGGTACTGCAACTGCAGCTTGTACTTCAAAAGATAAGCGCTGCATATGACAGGGACAACCTCAAGGTTGTATTGCGTCGGGAAACATGGTTGAAAATTCTTATATTTTGTGAAGTCGGTAAAAATCCGTTGCCTGAAACCATGCCGGCCACGACTCATATTTCACCACGTTTCAAAATGCTAGCGGCAGCTGACTGGGCGGCAAACCGCCTGCCGGTTAAAAAGCAAAACTTCGAGGAAAGTCCGCGCTATCGAGCGCTTTTCCGGATTATCCGATGGCGGCCGTCAGACTGAAGGTGGTGGTCGCTCCGACTAAGTCGGCCAAGAGGCCGACCTAGGCTGACCTTTGTTGTGGCTCCGCACCGGGTTCATCGCCCTCAGCCGAATCATCGGCGATCCGGTCATGCTCGAACTGACGCGCCGCGGGCAGAGGATGCAACCAGAGCTCGCGGCGTCCGATCCAGAGTTCGTAGCTCGGCACCAAGCCTTCGGTTGGCGCAACGTCCAGGCTGCCGATCGGGACCTCAGCCTCGTCATCACCTGCGAACGGAACGCGGCTTCCGCAACTGGGGCAAAAGCTTCGAGTGCCGTAGCTGCTGGTGATGCCGGTGGTCTCGAACGCTCGTAGCGGCCATACGGCGTAGGCATGGAAGGCCGATCCGCTTGTCTTGCGGCAGTCCTTGCAATGACAGAGGCCTACCCGGAGCGGTTCGCCAGTGACGTGGAACTGCACGCCGCCACACAAGCAACTGCCGCTGCGCACGATTTCAGGCATTGGCGTTCCTTTCTGCGGCTATGCACAGGCCAAGTTTCTTATACGCCCGGCAAATCCCGCTGCCGGCTGCTGAAACCCGCAAGACGTTGTAATGGTTCCGCGCCGGCCAACAAGCAAGGGTCAGTCGGGGAGGTTGATCGGCTCCTCGCACACACGGCACCCACCGTCCTTGGTCGGAACCGTCGTCGAGACTGGTACTTCAGGCCAGTCGCACCCGTTGCCGAACTGCCGAACGACATAGGCGTTCGGACCCGTGGTCAAGACAGCGGCATGATCGCTCTGATCAGCGCCTGCGTCTGCGCGCAGATCATCGCGCGCGTGTCGGGCCAGGCCGTGGGCGGCGCTCACGCTGCAGCCATTGTGCCGGCCAACGACATTTTGCCAGCAGTAAATGCGATCGACTGAGTTCTCATGGGCGTCGAATATGGATCGCAGCTAGAACACCGCAAGATATTTGAGCAGCGAAACGATTCCGATGATGATGACGATGATCTGCGCGATCTGGCGCGCGCGGGCATCGAGCGGCAGGCGTTGCACGAGATACAGCACCAGGATCACAACCAGGAAGGTGATCAGTATGCCGATAAGAGCGCCCATATGCCTGCCTCCGTTTACCAAGGTTGCCCGGATCGGGCTGCCTCAAACGTTGCGGGCGGGAGAATGGTTCCACGAAGGTAAAGTGGAACAGGAGACTTGGCGAACACGTTGTTCAGCATCTTTGAATATTAAGGATAGAAACATGAAGGACGTGTTCAGCACCGCTACTGTTATCGTCTCGATCGCCATCGCCATCGCGCTTATGTTTTTGGTCCCCATCAAACTTGAAGCCAACCCTGGACAGCCGATGGTGTCGTCTTACTCGGCCAGTCCCCAGTAGAATCGGCCTGGAAGTGAGCGGAACATGCGCGCCGCTTGCGAGTTGACTTGGTCATAACGGCGCCGGGGTAGCGCTTCAGAAGAGGAAAAGGTCATGGGTCTCGGCACAATTCTTATTATCATTCTTATCCTTGCTCTGCTTGGCGGCTTTAGCGGCATAGGCGGTGGGCCGTTCTACGGCACTGGCTACTATGGCGGCGGTGGTTTGGGGCTGGTTCTTGTTATTGTCATCATTCTGGTTGTGCTCGGACGGATCTGATGGCCGCCCCGGCAATTAAGCCAACGCATGCTCAGTTTCGCTGCCAGTTGTTCCAGCGTGGACGGTTTTGGCGATGAAGTGCACATAGCGGTTGAGCACGCGTTTTGGCGCTCGGAGCGCCCTGCGCCGTAACAGCGCCCCGGGCGCGACGGCTGCGGCGCTTGGCAGCCCGCCGGCACTGCACGGGTCTCGCTAACGCTCGCGCCCACTGCATTCGAGGCAGACGATGCTATGCCCCGGGCAGCTCAGCCGGTGCGTGCCCTCCGGGCAGCAATGGCCGTTCGAGCTCAGCCAGCGCTCGCAAACGAAAACCTTCTTCGCCCCGTGGCAGCGGGAGCATTCCTGTGGACGCGTCGATCCTTCCCGCGACTCGACGCGATGTTCCGCTTCAACGACCGTGTTCATCCGTCAGTCCCCCAACGCCTGGATTATCGGTCACATAGGTTAATTCACCGTTCTTTACATTAGTGTTTATGAATGTGAAGCCCACGAAAGCGTTATCGCGTTTCATGCGCTTGTGCGCTTTCCCTTTGCGCTGCCCTTGCTAAATGTGGGGCCGCTCCATGCGACGGCAGATTCTGCCGGGCAGGGCAGGCAACGGGGACCTTCTTGCAATGACATGGACCGGCGCGGGTGCGCTTTTCATCCTCGTAGCCACTTATGCCGGCGTCGCTGTCGGCCGCATCCCGGGTCTTCGCCTCGACCGCGCCGGCATCGCGCTGCTGGGGGGCGCCGCCATGATCGCCATCGGTGCGATCGGTATCGAGGACGCCTACAAAGCCATCAATTTCGACACCATCACTCTGCTGCTCGGCATGATGATCGTGGTCGCCCATCTGAAGGTGTCGGGCGCGTTTCGCGCGCTTGGCGGCTTTGCCATCGAGCATGCCCATGCGCCTTTCATGCTTTTGGTGATGGTGACGCTGTTGACCGGCGTGCTCTCTGCCTTTCTGGTCAACGACGCGATCTGCCTGGTGATGGCGCCGATCGTCGTCCACGTCACACGGGTGATCAATCGCAACCCGGTGCCTTACCTCATCGCCACCTGCACGGCCTCGAACTGCGGCAGCGTCGCCACCATCACCGGCAATCCGCAGAACATGGTGATAGGCGCGCTGTCGGGCATTTCCTATCCGGCCTTCACGCTGGCGCTCGCGCCGGTGGCGCTGTTCGGCCTGCTCTGCGTTATCGTTATCGTACGTTACGTCTACCGCGCCGAATTCTCCCGCCCCGCCGAACTCAGCCCGGAAGTCTATCGCGGCCGCATGCTGCCTGGGCAGGTGCTGAAGGCCACCATCGTCTGCGTGTTGCTGGCGCTGGCTTTCTTTGCCGGCGTTCCCGTCGCCAAGGCGGCGCTGATTGCCGGCGCCTTCCTGCTGGTCACCCGGGCGATCAAGCCACGGCGCATCTACCGCGAGATCGATGGGCCGCTGCTCTTCATGTTCGCCGGCCTGTTCGTGGTGGTTGCGGGCGCTGAGCGCACGCTGCTCACCTCCGATATGATCGCCTGGGCGAAGGACGTCGGGCTCAACGATGTCTGGCGGCTCTCCGGCTTCACCGCGGTGCTTTCCAACATCATGAGCAATGTACCGGCGGTGCTGGCGCTCCGGCCCTTCATCCCCGGGTTGGAAAATCCGGAGCGCGCCTGGCTGGTGGTGGCGATGAGCTCGACGCTTGCCGGCAATTTCACGCTGCTCGGCTCGGTCGCCAATCTGATCGTCGCGGAACAGGCAAAGGCGGCCGGCAAGGAGCTTTCCTTTTCCGCCTTCTTCAAGGTCGGCCTGCCGCTGACGCTGGTGACGCTTCTCGCCGGCACGGCTTGGTTGGCATGGTCCTGAGGGTGCTCTTCCCTGCCGGACCGCATCAATCGGGACGGCCCCGCCGGCTAGGCGGCGTCCTTACCGGCCATCCTCGCCCGTATCAGGGTCGCGGCGGCATGACCGGCGGCGTTAACGTAGTCGGGATTGTGGTGGATCAGCATGCTGGAAAAAGCACCGTCCATCAGAAGCACGATCTCGCGCGCCAACATCTTGGCCTGGCCGACATTGTGGTCTGAAAGTGCGCCGGCCAGCCATTTTTCGAAATTGGTCTTGTGGCGCGCTCCGGCCTTCACCGCCGGATGCCCGGGCATCGCCGCCAGCTCGGCCGCCGTGCGCAGGAAACCGCAGCCCTTCCATTTTGGGTGGCGCGCCACCCTCGCCAGGTTGGTGAAGATTGCCTCGACCTTCTTGTCCGCGCCGCCCTCCGCCGCGTCGAACCAGCCGGCCATCTGCTCGAGATTGGGCTGGTCGCGCCCGTCGAGATAGGCAGCGATCAGATCGTCCTTGCTCTTGAAATGGTAGTAGAGCGTGCGCTTGGTGAGCCCGGCTTTCTCGGCCACGGCATCAACGCTGACGCGGCCGATGCCTTCGGCGTAAAAGAGCTTGGTCGCCGCGTCGACGAGGCGTTTTCGGGTCGGGTTGGCTTTCTCGTTCATCATATAAGTATACCGACTAGTGAATATACAAGCAATCACAAGTCTGCTCCTTATCCGGCCGAACTGCCGGAAAGGAAAAGTCATGACCGAACTTGTGCTGAGCGAGACGCGCGACCGCGTCGCGATTCTCACCCTCAACCGCCCCGACAAGCTGAATGCGCTGAATTACGCGCTGATTGACCGGCTGCTGTCGCTTCTCGACCGGATCGAGACGGACGACGGCGTGCGCGCCGTCATCCTTACCGGGGCAGGGGAGCGAGCGTTTTCCGCCGGCGCTGATATCCACGAATTCTCGTTGAGCGTGGCCGAAGGCACCGATGTCGCGCTACGCGATTTCGTGAGGCGCGGCCAGCGTCTGACGGCGCGGCTGGAAGCCTTTCGCAAGCCGGTCATCGCCGCCGTCAACGGGCTGGCTTTCGGCGGCGGTTGTGAGATCACCGAAGCGGTGCCGCTGGCGATCGCCAGCGATCGCGCGCTGTTCGCCAAACCGGAAATTAACCTCGCCATGCCGCCTACCTTCGGCGGCACGCAGCGCCTGCCGAGGCTTGCCGGGCGCAAGCAGGCGCTTGAACTGCTTTTGACGGGCGAGGCGTTTTCGCCGCACCGCGCCGCCGAGCTTGGGGTTGTCAACAAGGTCGTGCCACATGCCGAATTGATGCCGCAGGCGGAAGATCTCGCTCGACGCATCATTGGCCATTCGCCGGCTGCCGTCGCCGCTATCCTCACCTCGGTCGCCCGCGGCATTGATCACAGCATTGCCGAGGGCTTGCTCGTCGAGGCCGAGCAGTTCGCGCGCATGGCCCCCACGGCAGATCTGCGCGAAGGCCTGAGTGCCTGGATCGAGCGGCGCAAGCCGGTCTATGATGGCGCATGGACGCATGTCACCCGGCCAGCAGAGACAAGACGAGCGGCGCGGTGGCTCGATCGAATGGCGAGCGGGGATAGGCCCGGGTGATCGGTGTGGCTCTATGCTACCGCTTTGAGCGGCGGCGGTACCTGCACGCGCGCGGCCGCCGCCAGCAGGTCGGTCTGGGTGATCAGTCCGAGGATATGCCGCTCGCTATCGACGATCACCACGGCATGGCTGCGGCCGTCGGTCAGCACCGGCAACAGGCTCATCGCCGGCGTATCGGGCGAGGCTGTGCCGGCCTTCGACATCACCCCTTTCACGGTTTCGCTGGCTCGTGTCAGCTCGCGCAAGCCGACCGCGCCGGTGAGACGGCCGCTCGCGTCGATCACCGGCAGGGTGCGAATATTGTGGTCGATGAGCTGTTTACGCGCCTCGTCGGCAGAGGCAGATTCCATCACCGAGATCACATCGCGGGACATGATGTCCCGGCAAAGCAGCGTGCGCTGCGAACGCACCATCGCCTGCAGTTCGACCTGCCGCAGCAGGCGCTCCAGGTCGTCACGGTCGATGTCGAAGGTCTCGTCAAGCGCCGAGAGCGCGGCGTCGACATCCTCGGGCCGGAAGCCCACGCGCTCGGCCGGCGGCCGGTCGGCAGTGCCGTGTCCGCTGGCGGCGGGCACATGCACATGCGGATAGTTGCGCCGAGACAGCTTATGGAAGAGGAAGCCGAGCGCGACCAGGATGGTCGAATTCAGCGCCACCGGCACGAAGGGGAACAGGAAGCCCGCGGCGGCAACTGCCGGCCCGCCGAGCACGCCGGTGAGTGCCGCGGCACCTCCCGGCGGATGCAATGAGCGCGTGAACGACATGGCGGCGATCGCCAGCGCTACCGCAAGGCCGGAGGCTATCACCGTGTCATGCACAAAATGCGCGACCGTCACGCCGACCAGTGCCGAGATCGTGTTGCCGCCGACGATCGACCAGGGCTGCGCCAGCGGGCTCGACGGAACGGCAAAGAGGAGCACGGCGGAAGCGCCCATCGGCGCCACCAGCATCGCCACAAGCGGGCCGCTGCCCATGGCAAGCCCGCTGATCATCCCGGTGAGCGCGATGCCGATGGTCGCGCCGATGCAAGCAAGCAGCCGTTCGCGAAGCGTCGCGCCGGCAAGGATCGGAACGAAAAGGCGAAACGCCATGGCAGGCCCTGTCAAACGCGGAATTCTGTGCAATGGGCAATGCCGCCAAAGGCGGAAATTGGAAAGCCAAACCGATCCGTTTCATCGGCGCTGAGGGGAATATTATTGCGCGATGCGGAACCTGTGGCAGGCCACCGATGGCCTCCACTTGGTCAATCGCGTCAATCCTTTAGGAGGTTTGCGGAATCGGTTCGGCAATTCGCCCGAATGTCCTGGCCTCGGCGAGAAGTGTGCCGGTGCGGGGTGCGGCAACCGGCCATGGGAGGATTGCTGCAAGGTTAGGCGAGGCGCGGATGCGCCTCGCTTTCCGGTAGGGTGATCAAGGGGCTACCTCGATATGGCCCTTCATGTTGGGATGGAAGCGGCAGAAATAGTCCACTGCCCCCGCCGCCGTGAGCGTAACCTTGCCCTTCGACTTCGCCGGGATCATCACATCCCAGCCGCCTTTGACCGTGGCGGTATGGGCGAGAATATCGATGTTCGTCCACTCGATCGTATCGCCGACCTTGGCCTGGACGCTTGCCGGCGAAAAGACCAACTTGTCGATCGTCACCTCGATGGTCGCCGCGAGCGCCGGCGACGCGATGAGCGCCGCCGCCAGCGCTGGCGCAAGAGCCAGGGGCCTCATTTCAGCATGCCGGCGACATGTTCGGCATGTTGCTCATGCCCCTGGAATATCTTGAGGCCGGTCTCCAGCAGGCTCTTCAGCTCGGCATTGGTGGCCGAGGGGATCAGCAGGGTTTCGAGCGCGCTGTCGACCTGCTTGTGATAGGCCACTTCGTTCTCGATATAGGCCTTGTCGAAGGCTGCCCCTTGCAGCTTTGCCAGCTTGGCGCGCTCCTCCTTCGCGGCCTTGGCCAGCGCCTTGCTGGTGTCGTTGTCCTCGGGCGTGACCTTCAGCTTCTTCACCAGGTCGAGCGCCTGCTTGTTGACCGCCGCATGGTCGCGCTCCATGTCCTTGGCGAAGTCGATGATCTCCTTGTTTTTCGACTTCTTGATCGCCAGCTTGGCCGCTTCGATGTCGATCGTGCCGGCCGTATAGGCGATGTGGGCGATCTGCGGGTCGGTGGGTTTTTCGGCAGCTAGCGCCAGCGGCGCTGCACCAATGAACAAAAGAGCAGCGAGGGCGGCGGTTGGTCGCATGAACATGGCATCTCCTTCGCCCGGCGGTTCTGGCCTCGGGCTTCATCTGGTGTTGACTGCCATTGGATGCGGGCAAGAACGAAACGTTCCCGGGAAACGGCGGGAGATCGAAATCAGGGCTCGAATCCCAGCCTTTTCATCACCGCCTGCGTCAGCCGCTCGCAGCGCCGGCCGGCGAAGGGGAAAGCGTCGAGCAACACCGGGCCGATCTCGTCGTCCAGCGCCTTTCGCACCAGTGTTCGCGCCCGGTGCAGCCTGGTCTTCACCGTCTCGGGTTTCACGCCCAGCAGGTCGGCGGTCTCCTCGATGCTGAGGCCCTCGATGACGCGGGCGACGAAGACGGTACGATAGACATCGGGAAGGCTGTCGGTCGCCCGTTCGACAAGCCCGAGGATCTGCCGCTGCGCCATTGTCCGCTCCGGATCGTCTCCTGGATTCAAGTCGTTTTGGTTCAAGGGAAACCAGATGATCTGCGCTTCCGGATTTCCGGGCATCGCAACGATCCGCTTGCGCTTGCGCAGCCGGCCGAGCGCTTCGTTGATGACGATGCGCGACAGCCAGGTCGAAAGCGAAGCCTCGCCGCGAAAAGCGCCGAGATTGGCGAAGGCGCGCATATAGGCCTCCTGCACGATGTCCTCGGCCTCGGCGTCGTTGCGCACGACGCCACGCGCAATGCGGTAGAGTCGCTGGTTGTGCGTCTTGATGATGGTGCGGAACGCGTCCGGATCCCGCGCAAGCGCCCGGCACACCAGCGCCATGTCGCCGGCCTCGGCCGGGCCGACCTCGGCGGCTTGCAAGGCACGCTTTCTCATCTCGCCGATCTCCCGACAGTCTTACATCCGCATTGGATGCGCCCGCGGGCAAAAGGTTCCCCGCGTTGGTCGCGCGGGCCATGCTACCGCTTCGGCCGAGGCCTGTCTGCCGCTCTATGGGAGCTTTCGCCAATCAGCCTGTCATCCGGCGGCAGCCGCCGCGGCCAGGCCGCGGAGAATGTCGGCCTTGAGGTCCTCGACATCTTCCAGCCCGATCTGCAGGCGGACCAGCGAGCCGGCGTAAGCCCCCTTGGCGATGGTACGGTCGCCGAGGAAGACCGGAACGGCAAGGCTCTCATAGCCGCCCCAGGAATAGCCGAGCCCGAAGATCTTGAGGGCATCGAGAAAAGCGTGCTGCGCCTTCTGCCCGCCGCCCTTGAGCACGACCGAGAAGACACCGCTCGAGCCGCAGAAATCGCGCTTCCAGAGCGCATGGTCGGGATGGCTTTCGAGAGCCGGGTGCAGCACTTGCGCGACACCTGGCTGCTCCTCGAGCCACCGCGCGATATCGAGCGCGCTCTTGCGGTGCTGCTCGAGCCGCACCCCCATGGTGCGCAGGCCGCGCAGCACCTGATAGATGTCGTCGGGACCGGAGCAGCACCCGAGCGTGCAGAAGCCGTCATAGAGCTTCGTCCAGCAGCTCTCGTTGGCCGAAACCAGGCCGAGCAGCACATCGGAATGCCCGGCCGGATACTTCGTCGCCGCATGGATCGAGATATCGACGCCATGGTCGAGCGGCTTGAAGTAGAGCGGGGTCGCCCAGGTGTTGTCCATCATCACGATAGCGCCGGCAGCATGCGCTGCCTTGGCGATAGCCGGGATGTCCTGCACCTCATAGGTGTTCGATCCCGGCGATTCGGTGAACACCACCTTCGTGTTGGGCTTGATCAGCGATGCGATCCCGGCGCCGATGCGCGGTTCGTAATATTCGACCTCGATGCCGAGCCGCCTCAGCATCGTATCGGCGAAGTGGCGCGTCGGGTGGTAGACACTGTCGACGATCAACAGGTGATCGCCCGCGGCAAGGAAGGCGAGCAGCGGCACGGTCACGGCGGCGAGTCCCGAAGGAACGGCGACGGTTCCGGCGGAGCCTTCCAGCGCATCGACCGCGAGCGTGAGCGCATCCATCGTCGGCGTGCCGCGCGTGCCGTAAGTGTATTTCTGGCTGCGCCCGGCCATGGATGCCGCGTTTGGATAAAGCACCGTCGAGGCATGCACGACCGGCGGATTGACGAAACCGAAATAATCGCGGGGGTTGTTGCCGGAATGGGCAAGCAGCGTGTTGATGCCCATTTCTATACCGTCTTTAGCCATGGTTCGTCGCCAGCCAATTCATATAAGGGGTCGAATGATGTCAGGAGACCAGCCATAAAGCGGCGGCAAGGCCCGCGCAACCGCGCCTGGCCCGCCAAAAGCTGGTGTTCCGGTGGTCCAATCCAGCGGCGCACGCGCTCAATAACCTGCAGCTATTGCCGAAGCGGATTTCGTCGCCGTCGATCGATTCGGGACGACGCAACTTGACTGATTTGTTTGCACGGCCTGCCGGTTTCATGGCGCTCTTGTCCGCAGTTCACGCATTTGCGGCAATTGGTTTTCAAGCGGGTCGCAATTCGGTCATTTCCCTTGACCTCACAGGAATAATCGCCTTCGATGCGTTTCGTGAATGGGAGGCAGGCATCGTAACCGATGCGGGTCCGGGAGTGGGCCTTAACGTGGGAGCTGCATTCACAAACGAAAAAAGATCAGTGTCGCCTGGCAGCAGGGGGCGCCTGTAACAGAAAAGGGTCTGTGGGTCATGAAACACATTGCAATCGGCATCCTTGGCGCCGCCGCGCTCGGGTTCATGGCGTCCGCCGCTTCGGCCGGCACGCTCGATACCGTAAAGCAGAAGGGCTTTATCCAGTGCGGCGTCTCGACCGGCCTCGCCGGCTTCTCGGCACCGGACGACAAGGGTGAGTGGAAGGGCATCGACGCGGACTTCTGTCGCGCCGTGGCGGCCGCCGTCTTCGGTGACGGCTCCAAGGTCAAGTTCACGCCGCTCAGCGCCAAGGAGCGTTTCACCGCGCTCCAGTCGGGCGAGATCGACATCCTGTCGCGCAACACCACCTGGACCAGCAACCGCGACAGCGCGCTCGGCCTCGATTTCGTCGGCGTCACCTACTATGACGGCCAGGGCTTCATGATCAACGCCAAGAAGCTGCCGGGCGTGAACTCCGCGCTGCAGCTTTCGGGCGCCGCCGTCTGCGTGCAGAGCGGCACCACGACCGAGCTCAACCTCGCCGACTACTTCAAGAAGAACAAGATGGAATACAACCCCGTCGTGTTCGAGAAGCTGGAAGAGGTCAACGCAGCCTATGACGCAGGCCGCTGCGATGCTTACACCACCGACCAATCCGGCCTTTACGGCATCCGCCTGACGCTGTCCTCGCCGGCCGACCATGTCGTGCTGCCAGAGATCATCTCCAAGGAGCCGCTCGGCCCGGCCGTGCGCCAGGGCGACGACCAATGGGCGCATATCGCGCGCTGGACGTATTTTGCGCTGCTCAACGCCGAAGAAGCCGGCATCACCCAGGCGAATGTCGACGAGATGAAGACGTCGACCGATCCGAACATACAGCGTATCCTCGGCACCGAGCCCGACGGCAAGTACGGCGCCGATCTCGGCCTCTCCAACGATTGGGTCGTCAACATCGTCAAGGCCGTCGGCAACTACGGCGAAATGTTCGAGCGCAATGTCGGCTCGGGCAGCCCGCTCAAGATCGCGCGCGGCATCAACGCGCTGTGGACCAAGGGCGGCTTGCAATATGGCCCGCCGATCCGCTGATTGAAATGTGATCCGGGGGGCAGGTCGTCTGCCTCCCGGTTTCTCTTTTCAGGGGACGGTCCATGGCTTCGCAGGAAATACTTCGCGAGGAGCCGAGCCGCGGCTCCTTCATCAATGACCCGAGAATACGCAGCCTGTTCTTCCAGACGCTGGTTGTGATCCTGTTGTTCGGCTCGATCTGGTGGATCATCAACAACGTCATCGAGAACCTCCAGCGCCTGCACATCGCCTCTGGCTTTCAGTTCCTCAAGAGCAGGGCCGGCTTCGATATTTCCGACACGCCGATCGCCTACACTTCGGACGCCACCTACGGCCGCGCGCTGATCGTGGGCCTTCTCAACACCATCATCGTCGCCGTCGCCGGTATCGTCATCGCCACCATTGTCGGTTTCATCATCGGCATCGGCCGCCTGTCGCAGAACTGGCTGATCCGCAAGATCTGCACGGTCTATGTCGAAATCTTCCGCAACATCCCGCCGCTGCTGGTCATCTTCTTCTGGTATTCGGGCGTGCTCGCCGTGCTGCCGCCACCGCGCGAGAGCATCCACCTGCCGTTCGGCTCCTTCCTCAACCAGCGCGGCTTCTATTTCCCGCGCGCCATTTGGGGGGATGGTTCCTGGCTGATCGGCGTGGCATTGCTGCTCGCCATTGCCATGGCCTGGTTCGTCGCTCACAAGGCGCGTCAGCGGCAGAGGGCGACCGGTCAGCAATTCCCGGTATTCTGGACCTCCGTGGCGCTTATTATCGGGCTGCCGGTGCTCGCCTTCTTTCTCGGCGGTATGCCGCTCACCTTCGACTTCCCGAAGCAGTCGACCTTCAATCTCACCGGCGGCTTCTGGGTCAAGCCGGAATTCCTGTCGCTGTTGCTTGCGCTTTCCTTCTACACGGCCGCCTTCATCGCCGAGATCGTGCGTGCCGGCATCAGGGGCGTGAGCAAGGGCCAGAGCGAAGCGGCGGCTGCGCTCGGGCTGCGTTCCGGTCCGATCATGCGCCTCGTGGTGGTGCCGCAGGCAATGCGCATCGTCATTCCGCCGCTCACCAGCCAATATCTCAACCTCACCAAGAACTCCTCGCTGGCGATCGCCATCGGTTATCCCGATCTCACCGCCACCGCCGGCACGGTGCTGAACCAGACCGGCCAGGCGGTCGAGGGCGTGTTCATCATGATGATCGCCTATCTGGTGCTGAGCTTGGTGACGTCCTTTGTCATGAATATCGTCAACGCCAGAATGGCGCTGGTGGAGAGATAGGGCCATGCAGGAACACGATATGTCCTGGGTGCGCACCGAGATGGCGCTTGCTCAGCCGGCACCGCCTACCGAACACGGCGCCTATGCCTGGGTGCGCAAGAACCTGATCGGTTCGGTCGGCGACGCCATCCTCACCATACTCGGCATTGCCATTGTGCTCTGGATTCTGCCGCAGGTCATCAACTGGGCCTTCATCAATGCCGTTTGGAGCGGGCCGGACCGCACCGTCTGTGCTACCGTTTCGCAAGGTGGCGTCCAGCCTGACGGCTGGACTGGCGCGTGCTGGGCCTTCGTCAACGCCAAATTCGGCCAGTTGATGTTCGGCACCTATCCGATCGAGGAGCGCTGGCGGCCGATCCTGGTCGGCATCCTGTTCGTGCTGTTGCTAGTGCCGATGCTCATCCCGCGCGTGCCGCGCAAGGGGCTGAATGCAATCCTGCTCTTCGTGGCGTTGCCGATCGTCTCCTTCTTCCTGCTGGTCGGCGGCGTGTTCGGCCTGCCGCATGTCGAGACCCCGCGTTGGGGCGGGCTGCTCGTGACGCTCAGCCTCTCTTTCGTCGGCATTGCCGTGTCGCTGCCTTTGGGCATCATGCTGGCGCTCGGGCGCCGTTCGAAGATGCCGATCGTCAAATGGCTCTGCGTCGTCTTCATCGAGACGGTGCGCGGCATTCCATTGATCACGGTGCTGTTCTTCGCCAGCGTCATGCTGCCGCTGTTCCTGCCCGCGGGCGTCACCTTTGACAAATACTTGCGCGCGTTGATCGGCGTGTCGCTGTTTGCCGCCGCCTATATGGCCGAAGTGGTGCGCGGCGGCCTGCAGGCGATTCCCAGGGGCCAGTATGAGGGCGCCGATTCGCTCGGCCTCGGCTACTGGCAGAAGATGGGCCTGATTGTGCTGCCGCAGGCGCTGAAGCTGGTCATCCCAGGCATCGTCAACACCTTCATCGGCATGCTCAAGGACACCAGTCTGGTCCTGATCATCTCGATGTTCGACCTGCTCGGCGTGGTGAAGCAGAACTTTGCCGACCCGAACTGGGCGACGCCCCAGACTCCGAAGTCCGGCCTCATCTTTGCCGCCTTCGTTTTCTGGCTGTTGTGCTTCGGCATGTCGCGCTATTCAATGTACACCGAACGCCGGCTCGACACCGGCTACAGACGCTGATGCATGCCGCCCAAAAGTGTGTAGCGGTTTTGGGGATAACGACATGCATCAAACGCAACGATAAAAGGGGAATTGGCCATGGCCACCGAAAACGCCGTCAGCGCGGAAGACCTCAAGGTCAATGCCGGAAAGATGCATGTCTCGACCACCGATGTCGCCATCGACATCGTCGGCATGCACAAATGGTATGGCGAGTTCCACGTGCTGAAGGACATCAATCTGAAGGTGATGCGCGGCGAGCGCATCGTCATCTGCGGTCCGTCCGGCTCCGGCAAGTCGACCATGATCCGCTGCATCAACCGGCTGGAGGAGCACCAGAAGGGTAAGATCATCGTCGACGGCAAGGAACTCACCAACGATCTGAAGAAGATCGATGAGGTGCGCCGGGAGGTCGGCATGGTGTTCCAGCACTTCAACCTTTTCCCGCATCTCACCATCCTGGAAAACTGCACGCTGGCGCCGATCTGGGTGCGCAAGATGCCGAAGAAGCAGGCCGAGGAAATCGCCATGCATTTCCTCAAGCGCGTCAAGATCCCGGAGCAGGCCAACAAATATCCGGGTCAGCTCTCCGGCGGCCAGCAGCAGCGCGTGGCGATTGCGCGCTCGCTGTGTATGAATCCGCGCATCATGCTGTTCGACGAGCCGACCTCGGCGCTCGATCCCGAAATGATCAAGGAAGTGCTGGAGACGATGGTTGGCCTTGCCGAGGAAGGCATGACCATGCTTTGCGTCACCCACGAAATGGGCTTTGCCCGCAAGGTCGCCAACCGGGTGATCTTCATGGATCAGGGCCAGATCGTCGAGCAGAACACGCCAGCCGAATTCTTCGATCATCCGCGCCATGAGCGCACGAAGCTCTTCTTGTCGCAGATCCTGCACTGAGCGATCCGACGCCAATTCAAAAAGCCCGGCCGTGAAACGGCCGGGCTTTTTTTGCTATCGGGGGCGGTAGTTGGCTCGATGGGCGGGACCGGTCGCACCTTGATGAGAAAGCTTTGGCGTTTCCTGGCCGTGCTGGTTGCCGCGGTGCTTGTTGCCGCCGCGCTCGGCACGGTGATACCGCGCCCGCTCTGGCCGGCCGCCGCAGAAGGTGAGGGCACGCGGCACATCCTTGTGCTGAAGAACCCGATCCACACCGACATCGCCGTGCCCCTCGATGACGGCGTGCGCCGGCGCTTCGCCTTCCTGGCCGGTGCCGGCCTGCCGATAGAGGCGCCGGGGGCGCGTTTCATTGTCTTCGGCTGGGGCGGCCGAGCCTTCTATCTGGAGACGCCGACTTGGTCGCAGCTGAAGGCCGCGCCGGTTCTGAAGGCGCTGACGCTCGACGCCTCGGTGATGCATGTCGATGTCGCGGGTGCGATCAAGGAGCAGCATCCAGACGTCGCTGGTTTTGATGTCGACGAGGCGCATTTTTCGGCGCTACTCGATTACATCGCCGTGAGTTTTCAGCAGGGGCCGGACGGGCCTGTGGTCATCGAGAACGCCGGCTATTCCAGCTTTGACCGTTTTTACGAGGCCAACGGGAATTTCAACGCTCTGGCCGGCTGCAACACCTGGACGGCGGCGGCACTGCGCATCGCCGGGCTGCGCACTGGCTGGTGGAACCCGCTGCCGGTATCGCTGGGATGGTCATTGAGCCTGTATAATTAGCCTCTGTATCAGCTGGCCTTGCGATCCTGCTTCGTAACATATTCGCGCAATGCCTTGTTGATCGCGCTTTGATAGCCACGACCTTCCGGCGTGTGCTGCTTGAACCAAGCAACGACATCGGAATCGAGACGTAGGCTCAGTTGCTGCTTGACCGGTTTGAAATACGGGTTTCGGGCAGCGCTCTGCCAGAATTCTTCGGTCAATTCGGGGATGTCAGTCGTATCGACATCATTCTCCGAACGCGCCTTCAGCGCAGCGATTTCCGCTTTCTGAGTTTCGGTCAGCGGGGGTGGGTTTGCAGGATCGAATTTATACCGAACGATTTTCCGCATAGCGTCTTCTTTCTCTCGTTGTTGCCCGCCGCGCTGAAATGATGCGGATCACGTCGAAGCCACCTTCTTCTCGATCGGCATGGGCAACCAACAAAACAAGCATGCCTTCGATCACACCTACGGTTTGCCAGCGATACTCATTGCCTTCCACCCTGTCTTGTTCAGTCAAGGCGAACGGATCAGAGAAAACGCGAATGGCTGTCTCAAAACTCACACCGTGCTTGCGCAAATTGGATCTGGCCTTTTCCAGATCCCATTCAAATCTCAATCCTTCCATATGCGTAACCACAAAAATGTAACTACAAATAGCCCCTGCGTCAAGTTGGCTGGTTGCAGTGATTCACCGCCTCATAACCGTCCGCTCCTCCCACCCGTAGAGCCAGTCCAGGTCGGCGGCGAGCTTCTCCGCCGGCCGCGTCGCAAGCACCAGATTGCGGGCAACCGCGACTGGCCCCTTGGCATGCCAGGCCAAGCGATTGAGGGCGCCGCGTTTCAGCACCTTTTCGACGCGCGGGCGTCTGAGATTCTCCCAGACGGTCAGGCTCTGCCGCTGATCACCCGGAAAATCGGCAACGAGATTGGCGAGCGTCGCGGCGTCCTCGATCGCCATGGCCGCCCCCTGCGCCGCGAACGGCGTCATAGCATGCGCGGCGTCGCCAATCAGCGCGATGCCCTCCGGCATCGTCCAGCGCCGCTGCGCGACCGTGTGGATGGGGAAGGCCGTCCACGGCCCGGCAAGCGCCGCCAGCTTCGCCAGCGTTGCCGCCGTACTTCGCATGGCGGCCGAAAGGATGGCCGGGTCCGCATGGCCAGACCAGCCTTCGGCGATGCGCTCGCCCTTGGTGAAGGCCGCCAGATTGAAGGAGCTGCCCTTGCTCACCGGATAGGCGACCATGTGGAAGCCGGGATGCAGGAAGGTGGTGACGCAATCGGTCGCGCCGATTTGTGCAAAGGTCTGGCCGGCGGCAGTTTCCGCCGGGACAGTCGCGCGCCAGGCGAGCTCGCCGGAAAAGCGGTTTGCCGCAAAGCCGGCCGTCCGGGCGAGCCCGGCGCGAACCGAAGACCAAACGCCGTCGGCGGCGACCAGCAGGTCGCCGCCGACATCCGTCGCTGTGCCGTCGCTCTCGACAGTGGCAGTCACCCTTTGAGGTTCGATGGCGATGTTGGTCACGCGCGCGCCGGTGACAAGCTCGATGTCGGGCCGTTCCGCCACTGCCGCCATCAGCGCCGCCTGCAGATCGGCGCGGTGCGCCACGAGATAGGGCGCACCCCAGCGCTTTTCGCCGGCTTCCCCAAGCGGCACACGCGCCAGCTCACGCAGGCTCCGTGCGTCCTTCAATACCACCGCCTGCGGCCGGATCGCCTCGGGCAGCAGGCGATCGAGCACGCCGAGCCGGCGCAGGATGCGGGTTGCGTTGGGAGAAAGCTGGAGACCGGCGCCGGTCGCTTCGAGTTGCCTGGCCTGCTCGAACAATCTTACCGGGAAGCCACGCTCGGCAAAGGCAAGCGCCGCCGTCAGTCCGGCGATGCCAGCCCCGGCGATGACGATTTGCCGGGACCGTGTCTCAGTCATGGTGGCAAAGGACGATCAGGCGGCCTGGTCGACATAGAGGCAGCCGGCCGGCTGCGTTTCCGTCGCCTTCAGCGACTGCGAATAGCGGTAGAGTGTCGAGCAGTAGGGGCAGACCTTCTCGTTGTCGTCGCCCATGTCGAGGAACACATGCGGATGATCGAAAGGCGGGTTGGCGCCCGTGCACATGAATTCCTTGACGCCGATCTCGATAACCGGATGGCCCGCGTCGTTCTGGAAATGGGGAATGCTGCCGCCTGCCATCATCGTCTCCAATTGGGTTCGGCCAGTGGATGTGACCAGCCTGCATCTGGAGCATAACAGGCCAGTTTGCAAGATCGATGAAATCAAACTGTCGCAAAAGCCTGTCAGAGGATAAGTTGAGCCGGTTAAGCGCATAAGGCCGGGCGCGGAGCGATTCCGTGACGATCATGCGTCACAAAGAAGTGCTAGAGCGTCGCCGAACGGCAGTATGCGGCGCGCAGGGACGATTGCGGGCAAGAGCGGAAAACATGAACGAACTGAAGCCGGTGCAGAGCGAGTTCATCACTGTCGAGGCGGCAAGCCCGGAGGGCGGCAATCCCGACCGTTTCGTCAACCGCGAGTTCTCCTGGCTGCAATTCAACCGCCGCGTGCTGGAGGAATCGCTGAACGAGCATCATCCGCTGCTCGAACGCGTCCGCTTCCTGTCGATCTCGGCCGCCAATCTCGACGAGTTCTTCATGGTGCGCGTCGCCGGCCTCGCCGGCCAGGTGCGTGAGGGCATCGCGCTGAAGAGCCCGGACGGCCGCACCCCCGAGCAGCAGCTCGAGCAGTTGCTGCGCGAGGTCGAGCGCCTGCAGGAGGACCAGCAGAAGAGCCTCTCGGCGCTGATGACCTTGCTCAACAAGGAAGGCATCGAAAGCATCACCCGCGATGCCCTCACCAAGGACGAGAAGGCCTGGCTGGAAGAGCATTTCCAGGAGCAGGTGTTCCCGGTGCTGACGCCGTTGTCGATCGACCCGGCGCATCCGTTCCCGTTCATTCCCAATCTCGGCTTCTCGATCGCGCTGCAGCTACGCCATCGCAAGAATGGCGAGGAGATGAGCGCGCTGTTGCGCCTGCCGGTGGCGCTCAAGCGCTTCATCCGCTTGCCCGACCGTAAGCACCATGTCCGCTTCATCCCGCTTGAGGAGGCGGTC
This sequence comes from Mesorhizobium sp. SOD10, assembly GCA_000824805.1. Classification (GTDB taxonomy): domain Bacteria; phylum Pseudomonadota; class Alphaproteobacteria; order Rhizobiales; family Rhizobiaceae; genus Mesorhizobium. The sequence goes on along the minus strand of CCNA01000034.1, from coordinate 216,367 downwards.
GGCATTTATATCGGCAAGCTTTTCCCGGGCTACGAGGTCAAGGGCTCGGGCACGTTCCGCATCATCCGCGACAGCGATATCGAGGTCGAGGAAGAATCGGAAGATCTCGTGCGCCTGTTCGAGACGGCGCTGAAGCGGCGCCGGCGCGGCTCGGTGATCCGGATCGAATTCGACACGCTGATGCCGGCGGAATTGCGCGATTTCGTCGCCGGCGAGCTAGGTGTCTCGGCGAGCCGCATCAGCGTCCTGACCGGCCCACTCGCGCTCAACCAGATTTCCGAGATCGTCGCCATTCCGCGCGACGACCTGAAGTTCACACCCTACAATCCGCGCTTCCCCGAGCGCATCCGCGAACATGGCGGCGACTGCCTGGCCGCCATCCGCGAGAAGGACATCATCGTCCACCACCCCTACGAGTCCTTCGACGTGGTGGTGCAGTTCCTGCGTCAGGCCGCCGCCGATCCGGAAGTGGTGGCGATCAAGCAGACGCTCTACCGGACCTCGAACGATAGCCCGATCGTGCGCGCGCTGATCGATGCGGCCGAGGCCGGCAAGTCGGTGACGGCGTTGGTCGAGCTCAAGGCGCGCTTCGACGAGGAGGCCAACATCCGCTGGGCGCGCGACCTCGAACGCGCCGGCGTCCAGGTAGTGTTCGGCTTCCTGGAGCTGAAGACCCATGCCAAGATGTCGTTGATCGTGCGCCGCGAGGACGGAAGGCTGCGCAACTATGTGCATCTCGGCACCGGCAACTATCATCCGGTCACAGCCCGTATCTATACCGACCTGTCCTTCTTCACCACCGATCCGACCATCGCGCGCGATGTCGCCCAGATCTTCAACTTCATCACCGGCTATGCCGAACCGGCCGAGGAGATGCGCCTTGCCGTGTCGCCGTTCACGCTGCGCAAGCGCATCCTGAGGCACATCGCCGAGGAAGTCGTTCATGCGCGGGAGGGACGGCCGGCCCGCATCTGGATGAAGATGAACGCGCTGGTTGACCCGATCGTCATCGATGCGCTCTACGACGCCAGTCACGCCGGAGTCGAGATCGACCTCGTCGTGCGCGGCATCTGCTGCCTGAGGCCGCAGGTGCCGGGTCTTTCCGAGAACATAAGGGTGAAATCGATCGTCGGCCGTTTCCTCGAGCACAGCCGCATCTTCTGCTTCGGCAACGGTCACGGCCTGCCGTCGGACGAGGCGATCGTCTACATCTCGTCCGCCGACATGATGCCGCGCAATCTCGACCGCCGCGTCGAGACCCTGGTGCCCATCACCAATCCAACTGTGCATGAGCAGGTGCTTGGCCAGATCATGCTGGGCAACATTATGGACAACCAGCAAAGTTTCGACGTATTGGCTGACGGCACCTCCCGGCGCGTTGTGCTGGAGGAGGGCGAGGAGCCGTTCAACGCGCAGGAATATTTCATGACCAACCCGAGCCTCTCCGGACGGGGCGACGCGCTGAAGTCACATGCGCCCAAGCGCATCGCCCAGTTCAAGCGCCGCAAGAAGAACGCCGCCGCGTGATTGCAGTTTCCCAGGGCCGGCTTCAGGACCGGCGGCCGCTGTCGATCATCGACATTGGATCGAACTCGATCCGCCTTGTCGTCTATGAGGGGCTGGCGCGCTCGCCCACGCTTCTGTTCAACGAGAAGATGCTGGCCGGCCTCGGCCGCGGCATCGTTTCAACGGGCAAGCTTGACCCCGAGGCGGTGACGCGCTCGATGGAGGAATTCCGCCGGTTCCGCGCGCTGTCGGATCAGGCGGGCGCCGAGCACATCTATGTGCTGGCCACCGCCGCGGCGCGCGAGGCTGGCAACGGCCCCGATTTCATCCATCGCGCCGAGGACGTGCTGAAGACCGAGATCCGCGTGCTCACCGGCCGCCAGGAAGCTTATTATTCGGCGCTCGGCGTCATTTCCGGCTTCCATCCCGCCAACGGCATCGCCGGCGACCTTGGCGGCGGCAGCCTTGAGCTGATCGACATCAATCGCGAGGCGATCGGCGACGGCATCACACTGCCGCTCGGCGGCCTGCGCCTGCAGGATATGGCGAAGAACTCGCTGGTGCAGGCGCAGAAGATCGCGCGCCAGGAACTGGCGCGGGCAAAGCTGCTCAAGGGCGGGCAGGGCAAGGTTTTCTATGCCGTCGGCGGCACGTGGCGAAACCTCGCCAGGCTGCATATGGAGATGACCAACTATCCGCTCGGCGTCATGCATCACTATGAGATTTCGGCCGACAGCGCGCAGGCTTTCCTCAAGCAGGTGGCAAGGGGCGAAGTCGAGAAGGTGCGCGGTATCGAGGGCGTCTCCAAGAACCGCCGCTCGCTGCTGCCCTACGGCGCGGTTGTGCTGCAGGAGATCATGGCGGCGATGCAGCCCTCGAAGATCGTCGTTTCGGCGCAGGGCGTGCGCGAGGGCTTTCTCTATTCGCTGCTCGACGCCGAGGAGCAGAAATCCGATCCGCTGATTTCGGCCGCCGAGGAACTGGCACTGTTGCGCTCGCGCTCGGTGCATCATGCGCATGATCTCGTCGAATGGACCGGCAAGGCGTTCAAGGCCTTCGGCATTGACGAAACCGAAGACGAGGCGCGCTACCGCCATGCAGCCTGCCTGCTCGCCGATATCGGCTGGCGCGCGCATCCGGAATATCGCGGCAGGCAGTCGCTCAACATCATCGCGCATGCCTCCTTCATCGGTGTCGACCATCCCGGGCGCGCCTATCTGGCCTTGGCGAACGCCTATCGGCACGACGGCATCTTCAACGACACCATCGCACCGGAGATCAAGGCCCTGGCGCTGCCGCGCATGCTCGAGCGCGCGCGCGTGCTCGCGGCGATGATGCGCGTCGTCTATCTGCTGACGGCGGCGATGCCGGGTGTGATGCCAAGGCTCAAATGGGAAAGCCGCGGCAACGGCGCGCTGGCGCTGGTGCTGCCGGCCTCGCTCTCCGATCTCTATGGCGAGCGCCCCGCCGGCCGGCTGGCGCAGCTTGCGCGTATCACCAACCGCCGGCTCGTGCTGGCGGTCGAAGGCGGGCCAAGTGTCTCGGTAAAATAGGGCGTGTCCGTGAAATAGGGCGGGCGCTTCAGGTCGCCTCGGCGCCGGTCCCGAAGCCACGCCCGTCGGCCGACCATGCGCCGGCGCCGGCCATGGCGAGCGCCAGGAAGCCACCGGCAAGGGCGATGTCCTTCATCAGCATTTGCTGGTGCAGGAAGGCAAGCGTCGCGTCGTCGCCGCCTTGGCCATAATGGCCGATGAAGCTGGCCACGATGCAGAAGGCGGCAAGCAGAAGCGCCACGATCCGTGTCTGGAAACCGACGAGGATCAAAAGCCCGGCAACCAGCTCGAACAGGCCGGTGCCCCAAGCGGCCAAGGACGGCAGCGGCAGCCCGAGCCCGGCGAAATAGCTGATCGTGCCGGCGATGTTGGTCAGCGCCTGGAAGCCGGACGGCACGAACAGCGCGGCAAGAAGGAGCCGCGAGACCAGAAGCAACGCGTTGCGAAATATGGCCACCTCCCTTGTCGGCGCATGACGCCGGCTGCCTGTGCAGTCTACGCCTGCAACGAAAAAGCGGCGCGGAAAATTCCGCGCCGCTCGCGTTCAAGGCTTGGGAGGCCAAGCAATTCCAGGAAAAGTGTGAAGCGTTTAGGTTCGGCGACTTCGCCGTAACCTTCCGTTCGGAATTGCGTCAAATGAAAACTTCAGGCGCGCTTGGCGTCGATCGAATAGGCGCCGGCGCCGGACGAGGCGAGCAGGATGAAGCCGCCGGTGATGGCGAGGTTCTTGAGGAACTGGATCATCTGCATCTGGTCGGCCCAGCCCGTATGCGCGACCAAGCCAGTGGCGATCGTGAAGATGGCGAGTACCCAGGCGGCGATGCGGGTCTGGAAGCCGAGGAGGATGGCAAGGCCGCCAAGCAGTTCGATCAGGCCGACGACAACGGCGGTGACGGTCGGCACCGGAAGGCCGAGAGCGCCGAAATAGCCGGCGGTGCCGGAAATGGCGGTGAGCTTGCCGAAGCCGGAAAGCAGGAAGATGACGGCAAGCAGGATGCGGCCGAGCAGGATCGTGACGGAACCATTGGGCGCGGTGCCGGCGACGGAAGAGTTGATGGACATGGCGGTTCTCCGAGTGGGTTGAATGGTCGTCAGATAAACGATGAAGACTGTTCACAAAAAGCCGCCTATGTGGCGACACATTGTTCACAGAACCTATGTCCTATTGGTCTGCGGTTTGCGCGAAATCCATGCCGCGGCAATGAGCGGCGGGAGCAAATTCTCCCACCGCAAAATGTCTCCTCGGCTCCACCCTGGATAGGAAGCGGCCCTCAGCCCGGATGCGTCATGTCCTCCGGCCGCACCAGCCGGTCGTAATCGGCTTCGCTGACCAGACCGGTGGCCAAGGCCTCCTCGCGCAAGGTCGTGCCGTTCTTGTGCGCGGTCTTGGCGATCTTGGCGGCGTTGTCGTAACCGATGGTGGGCGCCAGCGCCGTCACCAGCATCAATGAACGCTCGAGCGCGGCCTTGATGTTGTCTTCGCGCGCCTCAATGCCCACCACGCAATTGTCGGTGAAGGATACGGAGGCATCGGCCAGCAACTGCACCGACTGCAGGAAATTATAGGCCATCAGCGGGTTATAGACATTGAGCTCGAAATGGCCCTGGCTGCCGGCGAAGGTGAGTGCTGCATTGTTGCCGAACACCTGCACGCAAACCTGCGTCAGCGCCTCGCACTGGGTCGGATTGACCTTGCCCGGCATGATCGAGGAGCCCGGCTCGTTTTCCGGCAGCGAGAGCTCGCCCAGGCCCGAACGCGGGCCGGAGCCGAGCAGGCGGATGTCGTTGGCGATTTTGAACAGCGCCGCGGCGGCCGCGTTGATCGCGCCATGCGAGAACACCATGGAATCGTGTGCCGCCAGCGCCTCGAACTTGTTCGGCGCGGTCACGAAGGCGATGCCGGTGATGGCGGCGATGCGGTCCGCTACCTTTTCCGCGAAGCCGACCGGCGCGTTAAGGCCCGTGCCGACGGCGGTGCCGCCTTGCGCCAGCTCCTGCAGGCCGGGCAGCGTCTGCTCGATGCGCTTGATCGACGAGGCGACCTGCGCGGCATAGCCGGAAAACTCCTGACCGAGCGTCAGCGGCGTGGCGTCCTGCGTGTGTGTGCGGCCGATCTTGATGATGTGGTTGAAGGCGCGGGCCTTGGCGTCGAGCGCCTTGTGCAGGTGATGCAGGGCAGGGATCAGGTGATGCACGACCCGCTCGGCACAGGCGATGTGCATGGCCGTCGGATAGGTGTCGTTGGACGACTGGCTCATATTGACGTGGTCGTTGGGATGCACCGGCTTCTTGGAGCCCATCACGCCGCCGAGCATCTCGATCGCCCGGTTGGAGATCACCTCGTTGGCGTTCATGTTGGACTGCGTGCCGGAGCCTGTCTGCCACACCACCAGCGGGAAATGGTCGTTGAGCTTGCCGTCGATGACTTCCTGCGCCGCCTCGACGATCGCCTTGCCGATGGCGGGATCGAGCCCCTTCATCTCCATGTTTACCTCGGCCGCGGCGCGCTTGACGATGCCGAGCGCGCGCACGATCGAAGCCGGCTGCTTTTCCCAGCCGATCTTGAAATTGCCCAGCGAACGCTGCGCCTGCGCGCCCCAATATCGGTCGGCCGCCACCTCGATGGGGCCGAACGTATCGGTTTCGGTTCTGGTCTTTTCAGCGCTCACGGCAAGTCTCCGGTCTGTCGATTTGGGCAAGGGCGTATCGCGTTGCACAAACGGCATCAAGCGGAGATTGCGGGCAGGGAAGATGCAAATCGTTTGAAGGTAGCGCCGGCAAACTCCCCGTGATGGGCCCTCAAGGGGGGAGATGTCGCCGAAGGCCGCAGAGGGGTGGCGCCGCGCGTGAAGCGCCAACCTCTGTTTGCTTCCCAAGATATCGAGACGACCTCTCTGGCCTGCCGGCCATCTGCCCCTCGAGAGGGAGATTGCTCACCCCATCGGCGGTCCGAGAATGTCGATGCCGTTCTCTCCACATAGTCTCGTCAACGCCGCGACCATCTCAGGCGTCGGCTCCGCCGGCGGCGGCAGGTCCGGCCGCGCTGCCGGCCGGCTTGCCTGGCGAACCATGGTCTCGAAATCGGAGCCGCGCGTGATGGTAAGCGTATGCGCGCCTTCCGGGGATTCGACCTTGAAAGTATGCGGCAGGCCCTTCGGCGCGATGACGGTCTCGCCTGCGCCGACGATCCGTTCATGGCCGTTGATCTGAAACCGCATGCGTCCTTCGAGGATGTGGAAGACCTCGTCCTCGTTCCGGTGCACATGCAGCGGCGGTGAATCGCCATGGGGCAGGCGATGCTCGATGACGCATAGGCCGTCCTCGCCGTCGGCCGACGAGACCTGGATAGCGACGAGCGTATTGTTGAACCAGAGGAGTTCCTTGCCTGCGATGGTCCTGTTGATCATTGTCATGATTGCTCTCCCTTCGGGTGCCGTCGAAACGGCCTCGGTGGCGACCTAACCCGGGGTGGGCGGAGGATGGAAATCGAATGATCGTATGGGTTGAATTGATCCGATGAATTTGAACGCGCTCGATCTTAATCTGGTGAGGGTGCTCGATGCGCTTCTGCGCGAGAAGAGCGTCACGCGCGCCGGCGAGCAGATCGGTCTCAGCCAGCCGGCCGTGAGCGCAGCACTCAACCGCTTGCGCCATGCGCTGAACGACCAGCTCTTCGTGCGCCGCGGCAACGACATGGTGCCGACGCCGCGCGCCGAAAGCCTGGCCGGGCCAGTGCGGGCGGCGCTGCGCGAGATCGAGCGCGCCTTTCAGCCAGCGACGGATTTCGATCCGGCAAGGTTGGAGCGGACCTTCACCTTCATGGGCGCCGATTTCTTCTCCACGCTCCTGATGCCGCCCTTTGCCGCCCGCATCGCCGCGGTGGCGCCCGGCATATCGTTCCGTTTCCTCGATAGCGCCATCGGCGACGTCTCGAAGCTGCTGCAGGAGGATCTGATCGACCTGGCGCTGGAGCGCCCGCTGGAGGTCGCGGAGTGGGTTTCGAGCGTGGCACTGTTCGACTCCCCTTTCGCCGTCATCGCGGCGAAAGCCAATGCTGCGCTCAGCAAGGCGGGAATCGCCGAAGGCGAGCAAGTGCCGCTCGACCTCTTTTGCGCGCTGCCGCATGCGCTGCGCTCCATCGACGGCTCGATGTCGGGCTTCACCGACGATGCGCTGGGCAGGATGGGCCGGACGCGCCGCGTCACGCTCGCTCTGCCGCACTTCCAGGCGGTCGCGCTGGCCGTAGCGAACGGACCATATCTGGCGGCGGTTCCAAGGCAGTTCGCTGCTGTCGCCGCGAAATCCTTGCCGCTCGGCGTATACCGGGCGCCGATTTCGATTCCCTCGCCGGCAGTCAGGATGTACTGGCACGCGCGCCGCGACGATGATCCGCCGCATCGCTGGATCCGCGAGCAGATCCTTGATGAGGTGGGAAAGCTGGGCTTCAAGGACTGGGACGGCCCTGTCAGTGCTTACCCGGCGGTATAACCGCCATCCACCGCGAATATGCCGCCGCTGGTCCAGGCGGCCTCGTCGCTGGCGAGATGGACCGCCATGCCGGCGACATCCGAAGGTCGGCCGATGCGGCCGAGCGGATAGCTGCGCTCGACATAGGCCTTGAGTTCGGCTTGCGCCTCGGCCGGCAGGTTGACGATCGACTTGCGACGCATGGCGGTGTCGATTGTGCCGGGCGCGATGGCGTTGACGCGGATGCCGCGCGGGCCAAGCTCGAAAGCGAGCGATTTGGTCAGCGAGTTCAGCGCGCCCTTGGAGAGCGAATAAAGGCTCGACGGCCGCTTCGGGATCATCTTGTTGGCGAAGTAGGACGAAATGTTGATGATAGAGGCGCCGGCGCTCAGATGCGGCAACAGCCGCTGGGTGACGAAGAATGCCGCCGTCACGTTGAGCGCGAAGGAATTCTGGAACTGCTCCGCGCTCACCGTCTCGAACGGCACCAGATAGGCGACGCCGGCATTGTTGACGAGGATGTCCAGTGGCCGGTCCGATTGCCTGACACGGCTGCCTACAGCATCGATGCCGGCGCTGGTGGCGAGATCGGCCGACAGCGTTTCGATCGCGACGCCCCTATCTTGCCGGGCCATCGTGCGACGCGCTGTTTCGAGCTTGCCTGCATCGCGTCCGACGATCAAAAGGTGGGCGCCCTCGCGGGCGAAGGCTTCCGCAATCGCCAGGCCGATGCCGTCTGACCCGCCGGTGACCAGCGCCCGCTTGCCCTGAAGTCGAATCGCCATGCTCCTCCAATTGGAGCGGGAATGCAGCGCCGAGCAACGCGGCCGGTCAAGCGCGGGAGCTATCGACGGGTATGAACTTTATCCCGCCGAGGCCAGGCCGACGGACGCGGGCTGGCGAAGCGACAGCCGCCCCGCGACGAAATCCTTGACCTGGCGCACGGCCTGCTCGCGCGTGACGCTGCCCGGCTGCAGGCCGAGCCTGAGCCACAGCCCGTCAATCAAAGCGGTGACGCCGAGCACGATCTCTTCGGCCAGTTCGGGCGAAGCGAGGCCGCGCAGGCCCGACAAGAGGTTCGAGCGCATGCGTGCGTGGATCACCTTCTGGATGCGCGCCAGCTTCTCGTCGCGCGGCACCTCGGCGCAGAGCGAGAGCCAGGCGTGGCAGAGCGGCGGCAGAAACAGGTGCTCCTCGAAATTGCCCTCGATCACGGCGTCCAGCCGCTCCATTGGCGTCCGCGCCCGCTGAAGCCGGGCGACCACGGCATGACAGAGCACGGCGTTGGCTTCGCGCATGGCGTGCTCGAACAGCTCCTGCTTGTTGCGGAAATAATGCAGCACGATTCCCTTGGAGGCGCCGGCCTGGGCCGCGACTTTTTCCAGCGTCGCGCCGGCGATGCCTTCGCGCTCCAGGACGGTGAAGGCTGCCTGCCGCAACTCCTTGCGGCGAACGTCGCTGAGGCGCGTGAGCTTCACTGGACCGATCCATGCATGGCGAATCCATGTTGACATTTTCGTCCGCTCAGATCAACAATTGACCAATGGGACAATAAATCGACCAGAAGGTCAAAAAATGAGGAGAACCGGAATGTTGCGTATGCTCGCCAATGGCGTCTGTGTCGCGGCCCTGATGGTGGCTTCCCATGCGGCCCGGGCCGCCGAGGCGGAGAGCTGCAAAACTGTCCGCATGGCCGAGCCCGGCTGGAACGACCTCGCCTTCACGACGGGCGTGGCCAAGGTGCTGCTCCAGGCGCTCGGCTACGAGCCGCAGAGCGAGGTGCTCGGCATCAACGTCATCTACGAAGGCATGAAGAACAAAGACCTCGACCTGTTCCTCGGCTACTGGGATCCGGCGATGGTCACTTATTACGAGCCCTATAAGAAGGACGGCTCGATCGAGAATGTCCGGGTCAATCTGGTCGGCGCCAAATACACCTTCGCCGTGCCGACCTATGTCTGGGACGCCGGCGTCAAGGACCTGTCGGACCTGCATAAGTTCGCCGACAAGTTCGGCAAGAAGATGTACGGCATCGAACCTGGCTCCAACCAGCTGATGATGGACGCCATAGCCGATCCTCAGTTCCAGCTCGACGGCTGGCAGGTGGTCGAGTCGAGCGAGGCCGGCATGCTTTCGGAGGTCGGCTACGAGATCAAGGAGAAGCAGTTCATCGTCTTCCAGGGCTGGGCGCCGCATCCGATGAACACGATGTACGATTTCAAGTACCTGACCGGCGGCGACAAGTTCTTCGGCCCGAATTTCGGCGCCGCCACCGTGACCACTCAGGTGCGCAAGGGCTATCTGGAGGAATGCCCGAACGTGGCGCAGTTCCTCAAGAACCTCGCCTTCGACATAGACATGGAAAATGTCGGCATGGGCTACCTCATCAATGACGGCATGAAGCCGGAGGACGGGGCGCTGAAGTCGATCACCTTGCACAAGGATCGCCTCGATGCGTGGCTCGCCGGCGTCACCACCTTCGACGGCAAGCCTGGCCTTGCCGCGGTCAAGGAAAAGCTCGGACTGTGAGGCCGGCGTTATCGGAGCCTGAGGAGGAGGCCGAGCAGGCCGCATGGGCCGGGCGCAAGCGGGTCGTCGATGTCGGCGGTCTCGAGCTTGCCTATGTCGAGATCGCCGGTTCGGAGCCGCCGCTGCTCTTGGTTCATGGCTTCACCGACACCAGCCGCAGTTTTTCGTTGCTGGCGCCGCATTTTTCCGGGCGCCGGTTGATCATGCCGGATCTGCGGGGTCACGGCGCCTCGCAGGCAGGCGAGGGCAACGGCGTCGCCGATTTCGCCGACGATATTGCCGGGCTGATCCGGCACTTGCGGCTAAACCGACCAATCGTCGTCGGGCATTCGCTGGGCGGCATGATATCGATCGCGCTGGCCGCACAGTATCCGGAACTGGTCGGTGGGATGGTGATCCTTGCCAGCACGCTGAAGCCCGATTTCGGATCGGATCACCAGTTGATCGACGGCGTCGCGGCACTGAGGGATCCGATCTCGCCGTCCGACCCGTTCTATGACTGGTGGCACGCCTGCGGACCGGGCGTGCCGCGGGCCTTCCTCGCCGGTCTCGCGAAGGACGCTTCCGCGATTCCCGTGGCGCGCTGGCGAGCCATCCTCAACGAAGTCCGCCGCACCGATCTGACGGCAGCGGCGCGGGCCGTTGAGGCTCCAGCGCTGATCATCGCCGGCGGGTGCGATCCGCTTTTCGGCGAAGCGCACCAGCAGGCGATGACCCGGGCACTCTCCGGATCGCGTCTGGTATGGGCACAGGGCTGCGGCCACAACCCGCATTGGGAAGACCCGGCCTTTGTCGCCAAGGCCATTGCCGGCAGGGTGCCGGTCGGGTGACTACCTCAACAGCGATCGGGCCGTAGGCGTGAGGCGCAATGTCTCTGCCGGTTTCGTCGAAACGGTCTGCATGGTTTCGCGACCTGCTTGCCATGCCGGCGAAGCGGCGAGGGCAGCCAGATGGCTGGCATGGGCATTGCCATCGTCGAAACCGGTAATGGCGATAAAGACATTTTCGCCGGCCCGCACAGGCAAACGCGGAAACGTGTTTTCGGCATGCTCGCTGATGAAGGCGCCAAGCAGCCGGGCACCGTTTGCCGCAAGTTGCGGAACCGCCTCCGCCTGAAAGCGCTCGGCAAAGCCGACCTCGGTACCCACCTGTACATGGTGAATCGAAATCTCAACAAATCCGGGCAAACGGCTACGATCGCTCATGGTTTCGGTCCCGGCGGCTGTCGGTCGCTGTAAGTCTGAAAGGTCGAACGCCGCGCCCGGCCATGCCGGTTTCAGGAGCAGCACGTCGTCGGAATCGACCATCGTCGAATTGGCGGCATCGCGATGCGCGGCCCAGACCGGCCCGCCATAGAAGGCGCTCAGCGCGTCTTTCCTTCCCTCCATGTCCTCGAAGCCGCGCAGCCAGACGAACATGTCGGGGCGGTCGAGGTCGCGGAACTGGCCGATGACGGTCATGCCTGTCGCCTCCTGCGTTTCGACGAACTCCCGATCGAAAAGCGCGATCAGCGTTTCGCGCTGCCCGGGCTTCAGCGTGTATTGCCGGAGTTCCACGACGGGCGAGGCAAGGCGGGAAGGTCGGTTCATGGCCAATATCTCAAAACAGGGTGATCATCCTGTTTATAAAACAGACCGGTTGTCCTGTTTTGTCAATCTGCTATCGTGATTTTGCTTTCTCCCCTGTGGGAGAAGGTGGATCGGCGCGATAGCGCCGAGACGGATGAGGGGTGTTGGCCGGAGTGCTGTCGGCGCCAAGCTGAAGCACCCCTCATCCGCCTTCACTTCGTTCAGGCACCTTCTCCCACAAGGAGAATGAGGAGATGGCGATGCGCAAAAAGCGCACCAACGATCCGGAAGGCATGCGCCGACGCGTCCTCGACGTGGCGGAAGACTCCTTCCAGGCGCACGGCTATCACGCCTCGAGCCTCGGCGACCTGATGGCGGCGGCCGGCGTCACGGGCGGCGCGCTGCACCATCATTTCCCCACCAAGAAGGCGCTGGCGCTGGCGGTAATCGAGGAACGGGTAGCGGCGGCGGTCCGGGAGACCTGGATCGAGCCGGTGCTGGCGGCATCCTCCGCCCGCGAAGGCGTGCGGGCCGTGTTCGAGGCGGTGGCGGCGGAGCTTGAGCAACAGGGCTATGTGCGCGGCTGCCCGCTCAACAACCTGGCGCATGAACTGTCGCTGGCCGACGATGAATTCCGCTCGGCGCTGGCCAGGATCTTTGGCAATTGGCGGCAGGCGATCGCCGACAAGATCCGGGCCGACCAGCCGGGCGGCGGGGAGGGTGGGACCGATCCGGAGCGTTTCGCGGCGTTGGTTGTGGCGACCTATTCCGGCGCCATGTCGATAGCCAAGACTTCGCAGGACGCCGGAATTTTGCGGGAATGCCTGAGGGGGTTAGAAAGTTTCGAACTGTCGCCGTCGCAGGGCGGATCGACAGTAAAACGGCGACGTCGCGTGTTGCCACGGCCGAAGATCGCATAACGCCGGCCGGCGACAGTTTACGCCTCACTCCTTCAGCGGCTTGATCGTCTCGAACCCCACCTCGCTCTGCGCGCTCGTCCCTTCATCGTACCGCCGCGCCAGCACCGCCTGCAGGTCGGGCGAATAGAGCGCGGTGAAGGTGTCGATAACGTTGCCATTGTCGCCGGTGATCGTTTCGCCGACCACGAGCACGTTGTATTTGCAGTCGCCCAGCTTGTAGGTGTCCTTGCCCTTGACGGCTAAGGCCAGGGTTTCGGTGCCCTTCGGCGCCTTTTTCGAGGACAGCCGCACCAATTCGATCTTGCTCTTGGCGCCGGCCTTCAGCGGGAACAGCTTCTTCAAATCGCCGAGCGGGATCAACGACAGCCGTCCGGTGTCGCTGTCGCGGAACACTTCGATCAATCCGGCATAGAGATACTGCGTCTGCGGCGAGTCCGATTCGTACTTGTTGACGACCGCGACCATGCCGCCGGGCGCCGGCCGGAACTCACTGCGGATGCCGGGCTTTTCGAGCACGAAGCCGGCTTTCGCGGATTTGCCGTCGACGCAGTCGGCAGCCTGCGCGGCGCCGGCGAGCATGGCGAACGTCATGCCGATCGTGAGGGTCTTCATGCCTTCCTCTCCTGGGTGCATGTTCCAGAGCAATGACAGACCCCTGCCGCGCTGTCGACCCGAGAGGCTTTTCCTGCTTTGGCATGAAAGTCTCCGGCGCTGGCCGGGCATTGAACTGGACGAGACGGTTCGAGGGTGTTTAATCGAGTGACGATGAATCGCTCTACGCCAGCAGCCGTTTCACGCCGCACCTTCATGGCCAGGATGGGAGGTCTCGCTGCCGCCTGCGCCCTGTCGCGCACAGCGCGCGCCCAGACCGGCAAGCGCATCCAGCCGATCGACGCAACTTTCCTGTTCATCGCCGACATCCACGCCTGCCGCATGGCGAGCGGCCTCAGCCCCAATTGCCTGCAGGAGGGCAAGACGGACGCGGCACTTCTGCGCAACGTCGCGGCGCTGAACGCGATGGCGGACAAAAAATGGCCGGCCGAGATCAACGGCGTCGCCACCGGGCTGCATTCGGCCGGCGAGCGCATCGGCACGCCGCTCGGGATCGTCACCGGCGGCGACATCACCGACGATGGCGGCGGCCAGGTCACCGAGCCCAGCGAAGGCACGCAGCTTCTGCAGTTCTCGCAGCGCTATCAGCAGGGCATCGGGCCGGACCGCGTGCATATCCCGGTGTATGTCGGGCTCGGCAACCACGACCTCGACCAGAACGGCTCGCCGCCCCATGTCGACTGGTATCGCCGCGAGCTGCGCGACTATGTCGAGGTCAACCATCGCCCCGGCGTCTTCTTCAAGCCGCCGGTGCCGGCGACCGAATACGACGTCGATACCGATTGCTATTCCTGGGACTGGGGCGGCCTGCACCTCATCCAGACGCACCGCTTCGCAGGCGATACCGCGCATGGCGCGATCAGCAGCCTGGCTTGGCTGAAGCAGGATCTGGCGACCTATGCCGGCGACGGTCGGCCAGTAATCCTGTTCCAGCATTACGGCTGGGACAGTTTCTCGACCGAGCGCTGGGACCCGGTGAAGCGCACCTACGACGACGATGGCACCGGTCGCCCTCATTGGTGGAGCGAGGCCGACCGTCAGGCGCTGCTGGCCGCGATCAAGGGCTACAATGTTATCGCCGTCTTCCACGGTCACCAGCATCAAGTGCCGATGATCTATCAGCGCGACGGGCTCGACATCGTCAAGCCGAAGGCCGCCTACATGGGCGGCTTCGCGCTGGCGCGGGTGACGGCCGACAACATGGATGTTGTGCTGGGCGAGGCGGTCGGCGATCATGGCGAGATCGTCTTCACCAGCGCATTTGCGAAGGCGTTCGATACCTGACGCGAGGCCTGCCGGTCACATCGCCTTTTTGAGCATGGCTTTCATGTCGCCACAGGCCTTCTGAACCTGGCCTGCGGATTTTTCCGCCATGCCTCTGATCTGCATCGAGCGATTTCCGATGGCCTTGCCTATCGTTTGCCGGACCGAGCCTTTGATCTGCTTAGCCAGGCCCGCTATCTGATCCATGTTCATCATCTCCGCTTCTCCCGGAGATCAACGCGCGAGAGAAACGGGTTGGTGCGGTCGCGGTTCCGTTCGGCATAGCGGGCCGGCCAGTCACTTCTGATGGCGGGGGGCAAGAATGTCTCCCGCGGCCTATGTGGACCGGGCAGGGCGGTTGGAGAATCCCATGACATCCGCAAATTCCCCACTCGCCGGCAAGGTCGCGCTCGTCACCGGCGCCTCGTCCGGCATCGGCGAGGCGACAGCCGCCGCACTCGCCGTCGAAGCCAAGGCTGGCGACGTCGCCAACATGGAGGCGGTGACCGCCGAGGATATCGCCAATGCCATCCTCTCTGCCGTGAGGCAGCCGCCGCGAGCCAATGTCAACGAGATCCTGATCCGGCCGACCGACCAGGAACGCTGAGCCAGCACGGAACAATTCGGCGCCGGTCGAGCAGAATTGACCGACGCCGTTTTTCGGAATAAATACGTAACCGAATGGATACGCATTATGCCGCAAACTGAGCAGGACCGTTCCGTCTTCCGCGTCATTGCCGACCCGACGCGGCGCGCTATCCTTGACCGGCTGCGGCAAGGGCCGGCTCCGGTGAACGAACTGGCCTCGGCCTTCTCGCAAAGCCGGCCTGCCATCTCCAAGCATCTGAGAATCTTGCGCGAGCTCAATGTCGTTTCCGAGCAGCGGCACGGCCGCGAGCGCGTCTACCGACTGGAGCCGGCGGAACTGAAGCACGTCGCCGACTGGATCCTGCCATACCGCGATTTCTGGCAGCAAAGCCTCGGCAATCTCAAAACCTATCTGGAGAACGAATAATGGCTACCAACAACGGACCGCGCGCGATTGCCGACATCTCCGCGGGGACAATCCTTGCCACGGTGACGATCGCCGTGCCGCCAGAGCGCGTCTTCCGCGCCCTCACCGCGCAGGACCAGATCCCGCTCTGGTGGGGTGCCGACGACATGTACCGGACGACCAGCCACGTGGCCGATGTGCGGCCGGGCGGGACCTGGCGGTCTGAAGGCAAGGGCGCGGACGGACAGGATTTCCATGTCGGTGGCGAGTATATCGAGGTCGAGCCGCCGCATCGCCTGGTGATGACCTGGAAAGCGCCTTGGGACGGGAACAACGTCACTACCGTCACCTACACGTTGGAGGCGGTGGAGAACGGCACGCGGCTGACGCTGCGCCACGAAGGCTTCGGACAGCGCCACGACTCCTGCCGCGATCACGGTTCCGGCTGGGAGCGAGTGCTGGGCTGGCTCGGCGATTTCCTGTCCGCGGAGATCGGGGCCAGGCCGCCTTCAGTCTTTTATTGCCGGATGATCCCGCCTAGGCCGGACTTCGCCTTCACCCTGACGGAGGAGGAAAGGTCGCTGATGAACGCCCATGCGGACTATCTGCGCGGCCTGCTTCGCCAAGGCAGGATGATGATCGCCGGGCCGGTCGCCGATCCCACCGGCCCTTGGGGGCTTCTGATCCTGCAGGCCGGTACGGAGGCTGAGGCCCAGGCCGTGACCGACAGCGATCCGCTGGCGCGTTCCGGTCGCGGCTTCCGCTATGAAATCCTGCCGATGTTGAGCGTGATCATGTAAGGCCGATAGAAAACGCCTCTCGCATTTTTACCGCGGCCTTCCTGTTCGGCATTCACCGCGATCAAGCCGCCAAGGAGTGTCGGCCGCGCGACCGGAACCAAAGCCGGGACGGGCCGGAAATCGCGTCAACTGATCCGATGGCGGGCCTTCAAGCTTCGGCCGCGCGGCCTATGTGAAGGGGCGGGCCGGGCATCTGGAGATTCTCATGACATCCGCAAATTCGATCCTCACGGGCAAGGTCGCGCTTGTCACCGGCGCTTCGTCCGGCATCGGCGAGGCTACCGCCGTGGCCCTTGCCGCGGCCGGCGCGAAACTCGCGGTCGCCGCCCGTCGTGCCGATCGCCTCGAAGCACTGGTTGCCCGCATCGAGAAGGCAGGCGGCGTCGCTCTCGCCATTGAAGCCGATATTGGCAAGGCCAGCGACATTGTCGCGATGGTCGACAAGGTCGTATCCGAATGGAAGCGGCTGGACATCCTCGTCAACAATGCCGGCGTCATGCTGCTTGCGCCCGCGGCTGAAGCCGATCTCGACGACTGGCGGCGAATGATCGAACTCAACCTGATCGGCCTGATGGCGACAACCAAGGCGGCCCTGCCGCATCTCAAGGTTTCAAAAGGCCATATCGTCAATGTCTCCTCGGTGGCCGGCCGCGTGGCCAATCCGGGTGCCACCGGTTATGCGGCGACCAAGTTCGGCGCGGTGGCTTTTTCGGAATCGCTGCGCCGGGAGGTCTACACCGACAAGGTGCGCGTCACCGTCATCGAGCCGGGCCTGGTGCGCACCGAGCTCGGCGACCACATCACCAACGCGCAATCGAAGGCCGGGCTCGAACACCGTCTCGCCACGATGGAAGCACTGACCGCCGAGGATATTGCGAACGCCATCTTCTATGCCGTCAGCCAGCCGCCGAGGGTCAACGTCAACGAGATACTTATCCGTCCGACCGATCAGGAGCGCTGAACAACAAAAACGCCTCTCGCGCCGTTACGCGCGGGAGGCGTCTTGACGTCAACCTTTCTCGATCGCTCATGAACTGCTGACGACGCGGACAAAACCCACAGCCGGCGAAAAAGTTCCCGAAAAAATGCGAAAAATCGCCGCCGGAAAATCTGCTGGGATGGACGAACGTCCCGATCCTGCGTCAAGACAAGGCACGCATGAGGAATTGCCTTGCCGCTCGACCCCGCCATCACCTTATCGCTTTCGCAAAGCGCCGCCTTCGACTGCCAGAGCTGCGGCGCCTGCTGCTCCTATGCGGCCGACTGGCCACGCTTTTCGACCGAAGAGGATGATCAGCTCGACCGCATTCCGGCCGAGCTGGTCGCGGCCGATCAGTCCGGCATGCGCTGCGAGGGCGCGCGGTGCTCGGCGCTCACCGGCGAGGTCGGCAAACATACGGCCTGCGGCATCTATGATCTGCGCCCCGATGTCTGCCGCGCCTGCATGCCAGGCGGCGACGACTGCCTGATGGCGAGGGCAGCGCATGGGCTGCAACTGCCAATCTCCCCCCGTGCAGGGCAGCGGAGCAAATCCATGAGCATCGAATTCCTGTTGACGTCGCTGATCATCGTGGCCTCGCCCGGCACCGGCGTCCTCTACACGCTGAGCGCCGGTCTTTCGCGCGGCGCGCGAGCCGCCGTGATTGCCGCTTTCGCCTGCACGCTGGGCATCATCCCGCATATGGCGGCCGCTATCACCGGCCTCGCCGCTGTGCTGCACACAAGTGCCGTCGCCTTCGAGACGCTGAAATATCTCGGTGTCGCCTATCTGCTCTACATGGCCTGGAACACGCTGAAGGAGAAGGGCGGCCTCAGCATCGACGAGAACGCCGCGCCACGCTCGACCGCCAGAACGATCACCACAGGCATCCTGGTCAACGTGCTGAACCCGAAACTGTCGATCTTCTTCTTCGCCTTCCTGCCGCAATTCGTCAGCACCACCGAGCCGCATGCGCTGCCCAAGATGCTGGAGCTCTCAGGCGTCTTCATGCTGATGACCTTCGTCTGCTTCGCCATCTATGGCGTGTTCGCGGCATCGGTGCGCAGCCATATCGTGTCGCGGCCGAAGGTGCTGACCTGGATGCGCCGCAGCTTCGCTGCCGCCTTCGTCATGCTCGGTGCCAAGCTTGCGCTGGCCGATCGCTAGCTCTCTGATCCGTTCCCGGTTTCGGACGCCTCGTCGCCTCCTGAGCCAGCCGCAGCCCGAACGCCGAGGCGCCAGGCCGAAGGCGGGACGCCGATCATCTTCTTGAAGGCGCGGCTGAACGCGGCTTCGGATTCGTAGCCGATCTCTGCCGCGATGCTGGCGACGTTGTTGTTGCCGGCGCTGAGCAGTTCCGAGGCGATCTGCATGCGCCATTTGGCGAGATAGTGCATCGGCGGCATTCCGACGATTTTGGTGAATCGCTCCGCCAGCACAGTGCGCGAGAGCGCGGACTCCTTCGCCAGCGCCTCCACCGTCCAATTGTGAGCTGGACGGTCGTGGATCAGCGCCAGCGCCTTCGCCAGATGCGGATCGCGCAGGCCCGCCAGCCAGCCGGTCTGTTGTGGCGGCAGCGATTCCACATAGCGACGCAGCACGTCGACGAACATCAGTTCGCTGAGCTTGGTAAGCACCGTTTCGCTGCCGGCCCGCTTCTCGGCGACTTCCGAGACCGCAAGCTTGATGAATTGGCCGAGCCAGCCACCATCGCCTTCGACGTCTCCGGCCTTGATGACGGGCGGCAGGGCTTCGAGCAGCGGATTGAAGGGCAGGGTATGGCAGGCAAGATAGCCGCAGACCAGCCGCGCCGACAGCGATCCGTCCTTGACGTAGTTGATCGGGAAGGGCGTCTGGCTTGCAGCCGCGATCTCCAGCACATCCGCGGTCGGCGGTTCGGCCCGGAGATCGGGCGTGCTCGACATGATATGCGGATCGCTGTGGGTGAAGACCACGACCTCGCCGGCTTCCACCGGGATAGCCTCCTGGCCGACGATGCGGGCAAAGCAACGGCCGGACGTCAGCACGTGATAGGAAATCAGGTGATCGGCGCCCGGCAGTATCCTTGGCAATATCGAGGCGGGCGCCGGCGAGCAGACCGCCCACGGATCCTGGGCCTCGATGTCGAAAAACGTCGCCCCGGTGAGGCGCACCGTTTTCAAAAGATCCGATAGAGCATCCCCGGCCATTCCACCCCTGTCTCTAGCTTCGCGGCGATCCGGCGCGACATCCCTTTCCAGTTCCGGACGCGCTGTCAACTAACGCGGACGCCCCGTCATTCCGTCCACGACCGGAAGCTTTAAACCCCAACTGGCGCCAAGAGCCGTCTTCAGTTGGACGCTAAGCGCAATCGAACGCAACGAAAGAAGGACGAAAGTCATGACGGTACATAAGGGCGGGTGTTTTTGCGGCGCCGTGGAAATCGAAGTCCACGGGACCGCCGAGGCGATGGGCTACTGCCATTGCAGTTCCTGCCGTTCGTGATCGGCATCTCCGGTGAACGCCTTCACGCTGTGGAAGCCCGGGAACGTCAAGGTCACCAAGGGCGCGGAGTTTCTATCCGGATTCGAGAAATCCGCCATGAGCGACCGCAGGTTCTGCACCAAATGCGGCGGCCGTCTGATGACGGATCATCCGCCGCTCGGGCTGGTCGACGTCTATGCGGCCACCATACCGACGATCGAATTCACGCCGGGAGTCCACGTCAACTACGCCGAGACGGTCCTGCCGATGAAGGACGGATTGCCGAAGCTGAAGGATTTTCCCGCCGAGTTCGGCGGCTCCGGCATCGCCATCCCGGAATAGGCCGATGGATGACGATTTCAAAAAACCGCAATTCACGACAGGAGAACAGCAATGGATATCGCGACGTTTCGCGCCACGCAGGAGCCCATCAAGGATCTTTATCGCAAGGACGCGCAGGCAGCGCTTCTTACCCTGAAGGCCAAGGGCAGTGCCGACGATTCCAAGGTGACCTGCAAGGTTGAGACCGGACGCGGGCTTGCGCTCGCCGGCATCACCCGAAGGCCGGCGGAAGCGGGCAGGAGCTTTGTTCCGGCGACATGCTGCTGGAAGCGCTGATCGCCTGCGCCGGCGTCTCGATGCGGGCGGCTGCTGCCGTGCTCGATATCCCGATCAAGTCGGCGGAGATCTCCGCCGAAGGCGATGTCGACCTTCGCGGCACGCTCGGCGTCGCGGAAGGCGTGCCGGTCGGCTTCAAGGAAATCCGCCTGCGTTTCGACATCGAGTCGGATGTCGAGCAAAGTCGGCTGACCGAACTCATGGAGCTGACCGATCGCTACTGCGTGATCTTCCAGACGATCCAGCGCAGCCCCAAGACCTTCGTGAAACTCAACAGAGTGGTCTCCTAGGCCGCGACTTGCCCGGAATCCAAATCCTGGCGGGGCGGATTCCGGGCTGGGCCTGGCGCGGCTCTTCCGCGCCAGGTCCTATCCTTTGACGTAGCCCATCGCCTCGACGATTTTGCCATCGGCGACGCGCATCAGATTGACGCCGCGCAGCGAATTGCCGTCGGACATCCAGAAGCGCCACCGGATCGTGGCGCGGTCTCCGGCGATGAATGTTTCTTCGAGATCGAAGCGCGTTCCGGGTCCGGTGGCGATCGCCGACCACAGTTCGACGCAGGCGGCCTTGCCGACGCGGCGGGCGCCGTCAGGCGCCGGCGTGGTGTTCTCGATCACGCAGTCCTGCGCCACCAGCTCGTCCAGTGCCGACGGATCGTGACGCTGGAAGACGTCGTTGTAGCGCCGTATGATTTCCGCGGTCTCGGCGGAGCGCTTGGCCGTGGCGATGTCGATGATCAATTCCTGGGTCATTGGATTCTCCTGGCATTTCATTGAGCTGCGAGGCTCGCCTTGAGCGTGATGGTCGCGACGCCGGCCAGCGCCCGCGAGACGAGGCAGGCCGCCTTAGCCTTCTGCGCCAGCCGCTCGAAATCCTCGGTCGAGATACCGGCGACGCGCGCCTCCGTTTCGAGCTCGATGCGGGTGAGCGTCGGTCCGGCCTTGGTCGCGCCGAGATGCACCTTGGCGATCGTATGGATGTTCTCGGCCGTATGGCCTTCGGCGCCGAGTATGGCGGTGAGCGCCATTGAGAAGCAGCCGGCATGCGCGGCCGCGATCAGTTCTTCCGGATTGGTGCCCGGACCGCTCTCGAAGCGGGACGGGAAGGAATAGGCGCCTTCGAACACGCCGCTGCCCAGCCGCAGCCGGCCGGATCCTTCCTTTCAGCGTGCCCTGCCATTGGGCTGAGGCTTCACGGATTGCCATGGCTGATCTCCTCTCTGTTTGCGGGAAAGTGTGATGGTCAGGCGCCCTCGATGACGACCTTGCCGAAGACATCGCCCTGGTCGAAATGGCGGTAGGCTGCGCGCGCCTCGGCGAAGGGGAAGATCTTGTCGACGATGGGCTTCAGCCGGTGCGTGGCGACGGCGGCAAGCATTGCCTCCAGCCCGTTGCGGCTGCCGACGAACAGGCGGCCGATGGTGACGAGGCTGCGCTGGTAGACGGCGCCCGGAATCTCGACCGACTTGCCGCTCTTGTCCTGCACGGTGAGCAGCACGATGCGTCCGTAAAGCGTGCTCGCGATCAGCGACTGCCGAAAGGTCGCCGGACCGCCGGTCTCGACGACCAAGTCGATGCCGCCGGTCGCCTCGCGCAATTTCATGCCCCATTCCGGTGTTTCGACCGAAGCGATGACGAGGTCGGCGCCGAGCGCGAGCAGCCTGTCGGCCTTTTCGGCGCGCGAGGTGACGGCCGCCACGCGGCAGCCCATGAGCTTGGCGAACTGCAAGGCAAACAGCGCGACGCCGCCTGAGCCGATCACCAGAACCCATTGTCCTGGCTTCGGAACCTCGGCTCCAGTCAGCGCGCTCCAGGCGGTCAGCCCGGCGCAGGTGAAGGTCGCCGCCTCCTGCCATGAGAGATGGTCGGGCAGTCGCACCGCCCATTGCTCATCGAGAAGCGCATATTCGCCAAGCATGCCGTCCAGCGTGCAGCCGAGTTGATCGACGATGCCCGGATGCATGCGGCCGTCGATCCAGCGTGCGAAATAGCTGCCGGTCACGCGGTCGCCGACGGCAAAGCGCCTGACACCGTCGCCGACGGCCACCACTTCGCCGGCGCCGTCGCTCAGCGGCACGATGCCGACGCGTGGCGTGAGCGGATAGGTGCCGTTGAGGATCATCGTGTCGCGGCGGTTGAGCGAGGTGGCGCGCACGCGCACCAGGATCTGGTTCGCCCCTGGCTCGGGCATTGATACCTCGCGCACCGCCAGCTTCTCGATGTCACCGAATTCCTCGAGCCAATAAGTCCGCATCACTGCCTCCGAAATATGTAGACCGATTTACATATTATGTAGACCGATTGTCATATTATGGGCAAGCCCTATAATGCGCGCTCCTGACAGAGGTTGACATTGAGAGGTCAAGGTGGCGACTGACACACGGACCCGCATGATCGAGGCGACGGCGCTGCTCATCCGGCAGCGCGGCTATCACGGCACGTCGCTGAACGACATTTTGAGCGCCAGCGGCGCGCCGCGCGGCTCGCTTTATTTCCATTTCCCGGGTGGCAAGGATCAGCTTGTCATCGAGGTGACGCGCGCCAGCGTGGCCGATGTGACCCAGCGGCTGGGTGCGGCGCTGTCGGAGGAAAGCGATCCCGCCGTCGCCGTCCACCACATCTACCAGTCGGTCGCACGAATGCTGGAGGAGAACGAGTTCTCGCTCGGCTGCCCGGTCGCGCCGGTCGTGCTCGATGGGCCCAACGATGTGCCTGACCTGACTGAAATCTGCCGCTCGGCCTTCGAGCAGTGGATCGGACTGCTGCGCCAGGCATTCGTCAGGGCAGGGGTGCCGGAGCGGCGCGCGCAGGCGCTGGCGCTGCTGGTCGAATCCTCGCTCGAAGGCCTGATGGTGATCGCCCGCGCCACTCGCGACCGTGCCCCGGTCAGCGTTGTCGCCGATGAGGTGGCGGCGCTTGTCGAGCAGGCCGTGCTCGCCGGCAAGGTGGCGCAGCGAGCGGAGAGCGCCGCATAGCGCCGGTTCTCAAATGCTAAACAAAAAGGGCGCCTTTCGGCGCCCTTTCCGTATCAGTGATGGGTCCGGACCTTTTAGAAGTCCATGCCGCCACTCAAGCCCGCTTGCGGGCTTGAGCAATGTTAGTTGATGGGCGTGCTTTATGGACTTCTTAGAAGTCCATGCCGCCCATGCCACCCATGCCGCCGCCGGGCATGCCGCCCGGCATACCGCCGGCAGCTTCCTTCTTCGGAGCTTCGGCGATCATGGCTTCGGTGGTGACGAGCAGGCCGGCGACCGAGGCCGCGTCCTGGAGAGCGGTGCGCACGACCTTGACCGGGTCGACGATGCCCATGGCGATCATGTCGCCATAGTCGCCGGTCTGGGCGTTGTAGCCGTAGGTCAGAGCCTTGTTCTCAAGGATCTTGCCGGCAACGATCGAGGCTTCCGCGCCGGCGTTGGCCGCGATCTGGCGGGCCGGAGCCTGCAGGGCGCGACGAACGATGGCGATGCCCGCGGCCTGGTCGGCATTGACGCCGGTGGCCTTGACGGCGTTCGAGGCGCGCAGCAGCGCCACGCCGCCGCCGGCGACGATGCCTTCTTCCACGGCCGCGCGGGTCGCGTTCAGAGCGTCGTCAACGCGGTCCTTCTTTTCCTTCACTTCCACTTCGGTCGCACCGCCGACGCGGATCACGGCAACGCCGCCGGCGAGCTTTGCCAGACGTTCCTGCAGCTTCTCCTTGTCGTAGTCCGAGGTGGTTTCCTCGATCTGCTGCTTGATCTGGGCGACGCGGCCCTGGATCTCGGCCTTCTTGCCGGCGCCGTCGACGATGGTGGTGTTCTCCTTGGAGATCGACACCTTCTTGGCGCGGCCGAGCATGTTGAGGCCGACATTCTCGAGCTTGATGCCGAGGTCTTCCGAGATGACCTGGCCACCGGTCAGGATGGCGATGTCTTCCAGCATGGCCTTGCGGCGGTCACCGAAGCCCGGAGCCTTGACGGCGGCGATCTTCAGGCCACCGCGAAGCTTGTTGACGACCAGCGTGGCCAGAGCCTCGCCTTCGACGTCTTCCGAGATGATGAGCAGCGGCTTCGAGGTCTGAACGACAGCTTCCAGGACCGGCAGCATGGCCTGCAGGTTGGAGAGCTTCTTCTCGTGCAGCAGGATGTAGGCGTCTTCCAGATCGGCGACCATCTTGTCGGCGTTGGTGACGAAGTAGGGCGAGAGATACCCGCGGTCGAACTGCATGCCTTCGACGACTTCCAACTCGGTCTCGGCGGTCTTGGCTTCCTCGACGGTGATGACGCCTTCGTTGCCGACCTTCTGCATCGCTTCCGCGATCATCTTGCCGACCGACTCGTCGCCATTGGCCGAGATCGTGCCGACCTGGGCAACTTCCTCGGAGGTCTTGATCTTCTTGGCAGCCTTGCCGAGAGCGGCGACGACTTCACCGACGGCGAGGTCGATGCCGCGCTTGAGGTCCATCGGGTTCATGCCGGCGGCAACGGCCTTGTTGCCTTCCTGAACGATCGCCTGGGCCAGAACGGTCGCGGTGGTCGTGCCGTCGCCGGCGATGTCGTTGGTCTTCGAAGCGACCTCGCGCACCATCTGGGCGCCCATGTTCTCGAACTTGTCCTCGAGCTCGATCTCCTTGGCGACGGTAACGCCATCCTTGGTGATGCGCGGGGCGCCGAACGACTTGTCGATGACGACGTTGCGGCCCTTGGGACCGAGGGTGACCTTCACCGCGTCGGCGAGGATGTTGACGCCGCGCAGCATGCGTTCACGGGCATCGCGGGAGAATTTTACGTCTTTTGCAGCCATTGTTAGCTCCTGACAGAGGCTCGGGAAGAGCCCGAAAATTCAATTGATGGAGAGACCGATATTCAGCCGATGATGCCCATGATGTCGGATTCCTTCATGATCAGAAGGTCTTCGCCATTGAGCTTGACTTCAGTGCCAGACCACTTGCCGAACAGGATGCGGTCGCCGGCCTTGACGTCCAGCGGGACGAGCTTGCCGCTTTCGTCGCGAGCGCCCGAGCCGACGGCGATGATCTCGCCTTCCTGCGGCTTCTCCTTCGCCGTATCCGGGATGATGATCCCGCCGGCGGTCTTGGATTCGGATTCGACCCGGCGAACGACCACGCGGTCATGAAGCGGGCGGAACTTGGACTTTGCCATGTTGTCTTCCTCGAATGAGAACGGTGAGAACTGTTCCTCCATCCGGCGAGGCCGCCGGACATCAGTTAGCACTCACTAGAGGCGAGTGCTAACGTGGCGCTGAAATAAGCTGGCTAGGTGAGAGAGTCAAGGCGCGCGCAAGGGCCTGGCGGCGCGAAATTGTTCTCGGGTGGAACCCTGGGCGAAAATGCTATGGCCGCCGCAAAGCTTGAACGAGCAATCAGCCCGTTATTTGGGCCTTGGGCGAGCGCAGCACCAGCAGCGGGCAGCGTTCGGCGAGCCCGTATGTGCCGGTTGAAGCCAGCCGGACATCATCGAAGAAGGTCCGGGCTTCCTCGATGAGTGATGCCGCCGGCGCAAAACTGTAGACGACGGAAGAGTTCCGGTAGACGTCGATGGTTCCGATGACCGGCAGTTCCCATCCTGTTCGAGCCGATAGCTCCTCGCGGTCGGGAAACATCCTGTCGAATTGTTCGAGGATGCCTGTAACCGGTATCGTGTAATCAGGCCCGCCGGCAATCGCAGTCATGGCCACCCGCCATTTGAGGTCGTGGAAGGTCGAGACGCCGCCGGCCAAGGCCAGGTCGCGCACTTCCCGCGGATCGTCGCGTGTTTCGGGGCAGGCATAGAGCCTGATGCCGGCGCGGCCGCCGGCTTTCAGCACGCGTGCGACGGCTGAAAACAGCGCTTGCCTCGCATCGGCGCCGCCGATGACCGTAAGGCATCCGTCGCCGATCAGCGCATCGACGCTTGCGTCAGGCATCGGCGGATCGAACCAGTCGCCGCGCACCGCCTTGCGCAAATCCGTGTCGCCCGGCCAGATGCCCGCGATCATGTCGCTGGATTCGTCCACCGCCGTCATGCTCGCGCCGAGACCGGCAAGTTCCGGTGTCACGCCGAACATGACGATATGCGATCGAGCAAGCCCGAGCTCACGATCGTAAGCCTCGACAACTTCCGGCGGCGGCCGCAGCGGCGGCCCGAGCAACTGCCAATGCCTGCGAATTGCGTTCCAATGCTCTGTCATACAAACCCCGACCCTGGTAGCGCATTGGATTCGAACGCATAATCGAGGACGCTGAATAAGCCAAGCATGGAACACAAATGGCACGTATCGCAGTCATCACGCATGAACACGACCGCTTCCAAGTCCGCAGCGGATGGCTGCTGCGGCGAGATAGCCGTTTCATGCTGTTCGATCTGTTGGAGGAGCTGAAACGGCGTGGCCATTCGGTTCGCGTTCTGAGCGGCACCTCGGCAACGCCGGAGGCGGATATCGCGGTGCTGCATGTCGACGCGACCGTGACGCCCGCGGAGTATGTCGAATACGCGCGGCTTTTCCCGTTTTGCCTCAATATCGGCGCCGCCGACATCACCAAGCGCCGCGTCAGTACCGCTCTGATCGGGCGCGATGACGCCTGGAAGGGCGAGGTCGTCGTCAAGAGCAACCTCAACCATTGGGGCGCGCCGGAAAAGCAGTTGAACCGGCAGTCGCGCCGCGCCGGCAAGCCCGAGCCGTTTCCGGATGCGGTGCCGTTCGAGCGCTACCAGGTCTATGCTTCGCTAGCCGACGTTCCGCCCGCGGTCTTCGATCGTGAGGATATCGTGGTGGAGAAATTCGTTCCCGAACCGGATCCGGACGGGTTCGCCGCGCGCTTCTGGTTTTTCTGTGGCGAGCGCGAGCGCTGCACGCGCCATGTCTCGCCGCAGAAATTCGTCAAGGGCGAGGACACCATTCGCCGTGAGCCGGTCTCCGTGCCCGATGAACTGCGTGCGCTGCGCCGCAAGCTCGGCTTCGATTACGGGAAATTCGATTTCGTCATGCATGAGGGCAGGGCGCTGCTGCTCGATGCCAACAAGACCCCCGGGCGAGCCAGGAACCTTTCGAGCTTCATCGCCGCCGGCAATGCCAATCTCGCCGACGGCTTCGAAGGACTGATCCGGCAGGTCGCCTAGATATTCATGCCGCCAGATACTTCAATGCGCTGGGCGTTGACCCAGCGATTGTCGTCGGAGAGCAGCGAGGCGATCATCGGCCCGATATCGTCGGCGACGCCGGCGCGGCCAAGCGCGGTCATCCCTGCCACGACGCGGTTGATCTCGGCGTCGTCGCGCACATGGCCGCCGTTGAAGTCGGTGGCGATCGCGCCGGGCGCCACGGTGTTGGCGGTGATGCGGCGGCCGGCAAGCTCCTTGGCGAGATAGCGCGTGAACACCTCGACGCCGCCCTTCATCATCGCATAGGCGGACGAGCCCGGCACCGAGAAGCGCGCCAGCCCGCTCGACACGTTGATGATGCGGCCGCCGTCGTTGATCAGCGGCAGCAGCGCCTGGGTGAGGAAGAACACGCCCTTGAGATGGATGTTCATCAGCGTGTCGAATTCCTCTTCCGTCGTGTCGGCGATCGGCTTGCGCAGCCCGGTGCCGGCATTGTTGACGAGATAATCGAAGTGATCGCGCTGCCAGGTCTCCCTGAGCGTCTTCTTCAACGCCGCGACGAAAGCGGGAAAGGTGGCGATGGCGCCGGTGTCGAGCTCGATCGCGGCGGCGCGGCCGCCGGCCGCTTCGACCTCTGCGACGGCTGCCTTCGCCTCGTCGGCGCGCGAGCGATAGGTGAGGATGACGTCGACGCCTCTGCGGGCGAGATGGAGCGCGGTATTGCGGCCGAGGCCGCGGCTGCCGCCGGTGATGAGGGCGATGGGGCGGGTGGTCATGGCGAAATCTCCTTCTGTGCGGATGGAGATGCATATACTCGCCTGATCGACCGAAATAATCGGCCATGGATTGCCAACACTATTCAGTCTGTGCGAACAATCAGCGATGGACCGGTTCGACACCATGCGGTTATTCACCCGCGTCGTGGAGCGGCGCAGCTTCACCGCGGCCGCCGCCGATCTTGGCCTGCCGCGCTCCAGCGCCACCGCCGCGATCAAGCAGCTCGAAGAGCGGCTCGGTGTGCAACTGCTGAGGCGCACCACGCGGCACGTGACGACGACGCTCGACGGCGAAGCCTATTACCAGCGCTGCATCGCCATCCTCGCCGACATCGAGGATGCCGAAGGCGGTTTCGGCGCCCACGAGGTGCACGGACGACTCAGTGTCGACGTCAATGGCCATATGGCGCGCACATTCCTCTTGCCGGAACTGCCGGCGCTGCTTGCCAGATATCCGGGCCTGTCGGTACATATCGGCGAGGGGGACCGCCTTGTCGATCTGGTGCGCGAAGGCGTCGACTGCGTGATCCGGGCGGGCGTGCTTCCCGACAGCGACCTGATCGTGCGGCGTCTCGGCATCGCGCGCGAGATCACAGTCGCGAGTCCCGACTATCTCGAACGCCACGGTGTACCGCGCACGTTGGATGATCTTGCCGGTCACATGATGATCGGCTTCCTGTCGTCGCGCACGAGGCAGGTGATGCCGCTGGAATTCACCGTCGACGGCAAGGTTCGTGAAGTGGTCCTGCCGTCTCGAGTCACTGTCGCCAATTCAGACACAAGTGCCGCGCTGGTTCGGCTGGGCTTCGGGCTGTTCCAGGCGCCAAAGCTCCGCTACGCCGACGACATCGAAGCCGGCCGGCTGGTCGAGGTGCTGCCGGACCATCCGCCGACTCCGACTCCGATCTCGGTGCTTTATCCGCCGAGCCGCCAGCTTTCGCCAAGGGTGAGGGTGTTTGTGGATTGGCTGGTGGAGATTCTCGGGCCGAAGCTGGATTCCTGATCACGCTCAGAGAAACAGCCGCAGCTGCGCGTGGATGATCGAGCGGTAGTCGTCGATCGTCCGCCGACCTTCTTCTTTATCTTGCGTCAGCGCCAGCCGCACGACGCCGCCGGCGAGCTGGAAGATCAGGAACACCACGCGCTCGAACGCCTCGCGCTGCTCGGACTTGAGCATCGGCCCGACGTGGTCGCAGAACATCTTGGCCTGCTGCCGTGTTTCGGCGATGTCGAGATGCTGCAGCGCCTTGTCGGCCTGGATGGCGTTCTGCAGGTCCTGGATGGCCGGGTCCGCAGCGACGCGCTCATAGTAATCGTCGAGCAGGCGATCGGCCGCAGCGGTCACGTCGTCCAGCCCGCCTATCCCGGCGATGATCGCGCCGAACCTTGCACGGCTTTCCTCGGAAAAGCGTTCGTAGAGCATCGCCAGGATCGCCGACTTGCTCGGGAAATAATGATAGACGGTGGCGATCGGACCGCCGGCCAGCGCGCCCACCTCCTTCATCGTCACCGCGTCGATGCCCTTTTCGCCGATCAGCCGCATGGTCGTGGCGAGGATCGCGTCGATGCGCTCGCGGCTGCGCTCCTGCTTGGGCCTGCGCCGCGGTTCGGTCGCCGTTCGCCTGGTCTGCGTCATGCGCCAATCTCTCACGAGAGTGCGAATTCGCGGTTGACAAAAAATATGATCAAGCATCAGTTTCGCCAAATGCTGACAACTTGTCAGCTTTCTGGCCGGGCTGCAAGGGAGGGCGCCTCGTGACCGCATCGCAAGCCGTGCAGGCGGAAAATGGCGATTGGCTTGTCGGCAACCCGACCGGCCTGCAACTGGCCTCGGCGCTTTGGATCGGCTCTGTCGGCCTGCTGATCCTCGGCTTGCAACCGGTGCTGCTCGGTGCGCTCTACAGCGAAGGTCATGTCACCGGTGACGAGCTGGCGCTGGTCGCAACCGCCGAGATGATCGCGATCGCCATCGGGTCGGGCGTCGTGGCGATGCTGCTCCCTGCCAGGAACATGCGCTGGAAGAGCGCGGCGCTGCTCGTGCTGCTGGCGCTCGCCAATACCTGGACCGCTTATGCCGGCAGCCCCCATACGCTGATCGGCGCGCGCGCACTGGCGGGCCTCGCGGAGGGCGGGCTGGTCGCCGTCGCGACGGAGCTGATCGCCCGCTCGCGCCGAGCGGAGCGCATCGGTGGCTATTTCGTCACGCTGCAGACCTTGGCGCAATGCGCTCTGGCGCTGATCCTCGCGCTCTATGCCGTGCCGCGAGCCGGCTCGGCCGGCGGCTTCATCGCGCTCGGCATCGTCTGCCTGCTGTCGCTGGTTGTCGCCTGGACCGTGCCGGACGACTATGCCGACCTTCCCAAGGAAGAACAGTTCGCCAATGTGGCGACGGTGCCGGCAATCACCGCGCTTTTGTCGATCTTCTGCTATTTCATGTTCTTCGGCGCCGTCTGGGCTTTCCTCGAGCCGATCGGCGCGCAGTTCGGCATCGATGGCCGCACTGTTGGCCTGATCGTTTCGGCAAGCCTTGCCGCGCAAGTGATCGGCGCCATGACCGCGACCGTCTTCGAGGCTCGCATCGACTATCGTTTCGCCATCACCGTCATTGGGATTATCGCGGCGATCAGCTCGTTGCTGCTTGCATCCGGCCCGGGCCTTCCAGTGTTCTGGGCGGTCGCGCTGCTGATGGGCTTCATCCTGCTTTTCATCGTGCCTTACCAGATCCGCCTCGCCATCACCGCCGACGAGACGCGCACCGCCGCGCTTCTGGTGCCGGCTGCGCAACTCTTCGGCCTTGCCATCGGTCCGATCGCCGCCTCGCTTCTGATCGACGGTGCGAACTTCAGGCCGGTGCCGGAATTCGCCGCCGCCACCGCTTTGGCGAGCGTGCTTTTGCTCGGCGTCTTCGTGCTGGTCGCCCGCCGCCGCGGCCAGCCCTGAGCGGGAGGATCATGATGGCAAACGCCTGGAGCAACTGGTCCGGCCTCGTCACGGCTTCCCCGAAGCAGATCGCGACACCGGCCGATGCCGGCGGGTTGGCCGAGCTGGTGCGCACGGCGCCCGGACCGCTGCGCGTTGCCGGCGCCAGCCATTCCTTCACGCCGCTGGTGCAGTCCGAAGGCACCATCGTCTCGCTGGAGAAGATCGAAGGCCTGGTCTCACATGATGCCGCGAACAACCGGGCGCGGGTGAGGGCGGGAACCAGGCTCGGCGCCCTGATGCGCATCCTGCAGGATATCGGCCAGGGCCTGCCTAATATGGGCGACATCGACAAGCAGGCGATCGGCGGGGCGCTGGGCACGGCGACGCACGGCTCCGGCCCGACGCTCGGCGCCTATCACACCCAGCTCGAGGCGCTGCAGCTCGTCGATGGGCAAGGCAAGCTGCGTGAATATAGCCGGGCGGGCGATCAGGACATGATCCACGCCACGGGCGTTACATTGGGCAGCTTCGGCGTGCTCACCGAAGTGACAATGAACAACATCGCGACCTACCGGCTGCGCCGCCGCAAATGGGTGCTGCCGATTGGCGACATGCTCAAGAACTTCGAGACGATGATGGCCGCGCATCGCTCGGCCGAGTTCTACTACATCCCGTTTTCCGGCTACGCCCAGTTCATCGCCAGCGATTTCAGCGACGCGCCGATCACGCCGCGGCCGACCGAGGACGACGAGGAAGGGCTGGCGACTTTGCGCAAGCTGCGCACGGCGCTGCGTTGGCTGCCCTCGCTGCGCCGCGCGCTGATCAAGAGCGCAGTGAGGAAAGTCGCTGCGGAAGACTATGTGCAGGACTGGCTCAACGTCTACGCCAGCGACCGTCGCACCAAATTCAACGAGATGGAGTACCACCTGCCTTACGAGGAAGGTCCAAAGGCATTGGCCGAGATTATCGCGCTGACGGAGAAGCACTTCCCGGAAGTCTATTTCCCGATGGAGGTGCGTTCCGTGGCGCCCGACGAATTCTGGCTTTCGCCTTTCTACAAAAGGCTGACCTGCTCGATCGCCATCCACCACGATGCGGCGAACGATCCGCTGCCTTTCATGCGCGCCGCCGAGCCTATTTTCCGCAAGTATGGCGGCAGGCCGCATTGGGGCAAGATGCACAGCCTGAAGGCGGCGGATTTCAAGAAGCTTTATCCGCGCTGGGACGACGCGCTTGCCGTGCGGCGCGACATCGATCCGCAAAACCGCTTCGTCTCGCCCTATATGGCCAGCCTGTTCGGCATCCAGCAATGAGCGCCTATTTCGCTGCCCTGTCCGACGCATTGAGGGCCGCCGAGATTTTCCGGCCCTGCCTTGTTCTCGACCGCGACCGGTTGGACG
This sequence comes from Mesorhizobium sp. SOD10, assembly GCA_000824805.1. Classification (GTDB taxonomy): domain Bacteria; phylum Pseudomonadota; class Alphaproteobacteria; order Rhizobiales; family Rhizobiaceae; genus Mesorhizobium. Next base: position 183,919 of record CCNA01000034.1, on the reverse strand, counting down.
GGAACATCGCGCTGGTGAAGGACAGGCTGGCTTCGGGCCTTGCCGTGCGGCTTGTCGACAAGTCGCTGCCTTGCATACCGCTGCTTTCGCATATCGCGCGAGCACTCGAAACCAACCGCTTCATGACCTTCCATTCGCCGGTGACGCAAGCCGTGCTCGACGCTTTTCCTGAGGGCGATCTGCTCTACGGCAAGCCGATGCCGGTAGGCGCCGCCAGGGCCGCGCTGACCAGAGGCGGCGCCGGCTGGTGGTCACGTGTCTGCTGGCTGATCGACACGCCGGAGCGGTTGGCCGAATACGGTGCCTTGGCCGCCGCGCTCGACACCGAATTGCGCTTCGCCTTCGAGGTGGATGTCGGCCTGCATCGCGGCGGTTTTTCCGGTCCCGCCGAGATCAGGGCGCTGAAGATACCCGATGGTCTGCGCTGCGACGGCATCATGGCCTATGAGGCGCATGCGCCGGCGATTCCAGGCCTGTTCGGCGGGGCGGTCAGGGCACTGAAGCAGGCCTCTGCCAGCGCTGCCGAATTTGCCGCTGCGCTTGACCCGGACCAGCGCCGCATCCTCAACATCGGCGGGTCGAAGACCGCGCTGCTGCATGACGGCGGCGTCGCCAACGAAGTGTCGATCGGCTCGGCCTTCGTGCTGCCCAAGGATTTCGACACGCCCGGCCTCGACGGTTTCCAACCGGCGGCCTTCATCGCCACGCCGATCCTGAAGGCGCTCGATCCGATTCTACCCGGTCCGCCGGCGGTTCCCAGGGCGCTGCAGGCGCTCGGCCTCTTTCCGAAGAAGGGCTGCTATCTCTACGGCGGCAAGTGGATGGCCGAGCCGGTGTTCCCCGAGGGCATGAAGCCGAACGGCCTGATCGGGCTGTCCTCCAACCAGCAGTTCATGGGTTTGCCCCACGAGGCGAACGTGAAGCCCGGCGACTATGCCTTCCTGCGGCCGACGCAGAGCGAGGCCGTGCTGCAGCTTTTCGGTGCGATTGCGGTGTTTTCCGGCGGGCGGATCGTGGAGTTCTGGCCAGTGCTGCCGATGGGGTGAGGCGTTCAGCGCTCGCAGTGGCGCCTGATCCGCCGCAACCGTCCATACATGACGAAGCTGTGACAACCAATTTATTGACTCAGTCAACTAAATGATTGATCCTGTCCAGGACAGGAGGACTTCCCATGACCATCCACGACCATCCCGGCAAGGATTGCATCGATACGGTGCGCGCCTTCAACCGTTTCTACACCCGCCAGATCGGACTGCTCGACGAAGGCTTGCTGAAGAGCCCGTTCTCGCTGACCGAGGCCCGGGTACTTTACGAGCTTGCCCATCGCGACGGGCTCGTCGCCAGCGACCTGGTGCGCGATCTCGGCCTCGATCCCGGCTATGTCAGCCGCCTGTTGAAGAAATTCGAGGAGCGCGGCCTGGTCGAGCGCGAGGCAACGGAGGCGGACGCGCGCCGCGCCTCGATTGCGCTAACGCCGGCTGGCAGGGAGGCCTTCGCGCCGCTTAATAAGGACTCGCACGACCAGGTGCGGGCGCTGCTCGATCGTCTGGCCCCCGCCGATCAGGAGCGGCTGGTTAAGGCCATGCGCACCGTGCAGGACCTGCTCGGCGACAAGCCCGAACCCAAGGTGCCCTATATCCTGCGGCCGCTGCAGGTCGGCGACATCGGCTGGATCACGCACCGCCAGGGCCTGATCTACGCGCAGGACTATGGCTGGGACGAAACCTACGAGGCCCTGGTCGCCGAGATCCTCGGCGAGTTCGTCAAGAACTTCGTCCCGCAATGGGAGCGCAGCTGGATCGCCGAGCGCGAAGGCGAGGTGGTCGGCTCGGTCTTCGTCATGCGCAAATCGCCAAAGGTCGCGAAGCTCAGGCTGCTCTATGTCGAACCGTCGGCGCGCGGCCTTGGCATTGGCCGACGGCTGGTTGACGAGTGCATCACCTTCGCTCGAGCCAAGGGCTATAAGACGCTGACGCTATGGACCAACGACATTCTTGGCTCGGCCCGCCGCATCTACCAGGCCGCGGGCTTCAAGCTGGTCGACGAGGAGCGCCATCATTCCTTCGGCAAGGATCTGATGGGGCAGACTTGGAATTTGGAGCTTTAACTCTCCCCCTGCTCCTTGTGGAAAAAGGCGCCTCAACCCCTCACCGGCACCCAAATCTCCAGCCCACCATTGCCGGTGTGCGCGTCGAATTCGGGGCCGTAACGCTCGAAATCCGGGGCGTCGGCGATCTCATGTCCGGATGCAGGGAGCCACTTATTCCAGATGGTGTTGACCGTGCGTCGTATGGTCGAGATGTGCTCGCGATGCGCAAACACCGCGTATTTCTGCGCCGGCACTCGAACCCGGTAGAAATCCTTCGGCAGATCGGAGAAATCCGACACCTCGACGCCGGCGACATAGTCGAAATTGCCGGCATCGTCGCCATTGACGCAGACGCCATAAGCGACATCGCCGATCTCGCCGGGGATGTTGCCGATATAAGGGCCGAAGCGCTGCCACAGCATCGGGATACCAGCGCTGGTCTCGCAACTGTACCGTTCGCCGAGGCCGGCGATCAGGAAGGGGCGGCTGATCTCGAAGCGCGGCGGCTCGAGTGTGGTGAGAAGCGAACTGTCCATCATTATAGGCTCCACAAGGTCGAGATTTTCGGTCGAGCCTTGCGCGCGCACCAGCTCCGGCGTGGTGCCGAATTGCTCGCGAAAAGCCCGCGTGAACGCCTCATGCGAGCCGTAGCCGGCATCGAGCGCGACCGAAAGAATGTCGCGCGCACCGCCGGCCAGCTTGCGCGCCGCTTCGCTCAAGCGGCGCGCTCGCATGTAACCCATCACCGACCGCCCCGTAACCGCGCCGAAGGCGCGCGTCATGTGGAAGCGCGACACGCCGCTGCTCGCCGCTATTTCGTCAAGGCTGATGGCGTCGGGCAGATGGCTTTCGACAAACCACAGCGCCTTCTCGGTCGGGTTCATGGCTCCTCGCATTTGGCTGGGCGACACTAGTCGCTGCGCCGACGGCCAGTTTGATCGAAATTGCGCTCTGGGCAATAATGGTGATGTGCGAGCCGGGTCGAGTGGGAAGGGCCCGGCATTGTGCACGATAGGCGGGAAGGGGTGTTCCCGATGACGACGGCGACGGCCGATCAGGTCTTTCGATTTGGCGGGTTCACGCTCGACCTTGCCATGGGCACGCTGCGCGGCCTCAACGAGCCGCTGTTCCTGCGTCCGAAAGCCTATGCGCTGCTGTCGCACCTTGCCCGCAACATGGGCCGCGTCGTGCCGAAATCGGAACTGATGGATGTCGTCTGGCCGGGCGTCTACGTCACAGAGGATTCGCTGACGCAATCGGTACGCGAAATTCGCAAGGTGCTGGGCGAGGACATGGTGCGCACCGTCTCCAAGCGCGGCTATATGCTTGCCGCCGAGGCCGAAGCTGCGCCCGAGATCAGTACGCAGCCGATCGTGGCGGTCGTGCGCTTTCGCAACGATAGCGGCGATCCGGCCGACGAGGCGATGGTCGACGGTTTTGCCGAGGACCTGATCAACGGCGTGGCGCGGTTCGGCACGGTCACGGTCCTGGCGCGCAATTCGAGCTTCTCTTTCACCTCCTTCGGCCGCGCCGAGTGGCCGCAGATCCGCGCCCGCATCGGTGCCGACTATCTGGTCGAGGGGTCGCTGCGCCGGCAGGGCGAGCATGTTGTGGTGGCCGTCAGCCTTGTCGACATCGCCAGCGCCAGACAGCTCTGGGGCGATCGGTACCAGTCGCAAGGCGCCGGCCTGTTTGCGATCGAGCGCGAGATCGTCGAGCAGATCGTCAGCCGCCTGGTCACCCGGGTCGCCAATGCCGGACTGGAGCAGGCTTCCCGCAAGCCGGTGACCAGCCTTGCCGCCTACGAACTCCTTCTGCGTGGCTTTGCGCTGCTGCGCGATCCCGCCCAGACCGACCAGCGCGGCGCCGAGGCCTTGTTTGAGGCGGCGATCGCTAAGGATCCGAATTATGGGCTGGCCTACTCCTATCTTGCCCTGGCGCGCTCGCTGGATGGGGAGTTCGGGCGCGCCAGCGATGCCGTCCTGGAAAACGCGCGCGACCTTGCCGACAAGGGCCTGGCCTTGTCGCCCGATCAGCCGACCGGCCATCGCGTGCAGTCGCTGATCCGCCTCTACATGCGCGATCACGAGGCGGCCGAGCATCACATGCGCATTGCGCTCCAGCTCAATCCCTATGATGCCGACAGCATCGAGCAGATGGGAATGCTGCTCACCATGCGCGGCCGGCCGCTGGACGCGCTGACATGGCTGGCCCGCGGCATTCGCATCGATCCCTTGCATCCGCACTGGTACCAGTTCGACCGCGCGCTGGCGCTTTATATGATGGGGGAGTACCGGCAGGCTGCAGAAGCGCTGGAATTGGCAACGCGCCCGGCGCCTTGGATCCGCACGCGGCTGGCGGCCTGCTATGCCCAGATGGGAGATATGGAGAAGGCGCGTCGGCAGATCGCCCTCATCGACGAGAGCGCTCCGTTCTCGCCGCTCGACTATGCGTTGCGCGGCGTTCCGTTCGAGAGCCACGCGGATGCCGAGCATCTCGCCGAAGGCGTTAGGCTTGCCCTCGGCTAAATGCATGTCCCTCAGAGAAACAAAGACCTAAAGCGCGTCGCCTGACTCCGTCTCAGCGCGACGCGCTTCAGGTGGTGCTCGGGACCGATCAATCGGCCACGACCACGATGTAGCGGCCCTGGTAGGCGCGGTAGTAGGTGCCGCCGCAGCGCCAGACGTCAAAACCGTTGACCTTGGTGCGGACGCAGCCGGCTGGCAGCGTCGCGACCCAGGCTGTCGTGTGCCGCAGCACGCGCCAGGTGGTGGTGCGGCGGGCAACGCCGGCTGCGCTGCGCGGCGTCCAGGGCGCGCCGATGCGGGCCTCGGCAGTAGTGACCAGCGACAGGGCCGGGACGGCGCTGCCGACGATCTCGACGGCAGTGATCGCAAGGGCGAGCATAGCTGCTGCTGAACGGAATTTCTTTAGGTATTTCAAAGGCATATTTGTCTCTCCAGATGTTGGTTGAAGTCTAGTGGGAGGATGTAGCGGCAAGCCGGGCCGAACCCGCCAGTGCCGCCAGGTGAGCAACCACGAACAGAAAGTGCGCCGCGGTTGTGAGATAGCCGACGACGAGCACGTCGGCGGCGATGAAGAACTGCCAGAACAGGAGGTTCGCCGTTCCGAGCAGCACATGCACGGCAGCCATCACGGCATGCCAGATGCGGGAGTAGGCGATACGCCAGAGCGTCACACCGATGATCAAAGCGAGGCCATGCGCCTCGATGAAACCGATGCCGGTGCCGGGCGCGTTGTTGAGCAGCACAGCCTCCGCGCCGCGGCCGAAGAAGGAGCCGGCAATGTCGGTGGCTAGCCCGCCGACCGATGCGAGGATCAGGAAGCCGGCGTTGACGCGAACGAGGAGATTTCCAAAAGAAGGAGTCATTGTCGTTCCTTTCGCTAGCTGGTGAGATGCGGCCACGGCGACTCTTCCGCCGTGGCCTGTCTTGCCCCGCCGCTTAGGCGGCCATGGACTGAGGTTCGGCGGCGGCCGTAATCGGTTCGGCCGCCGGCACGGCCTTGGCCGGCGCCTTGATGCCGAACCAGGTGACGTAGAGCGTCGGCAGGAACACCAGCGTCAGCACCGTCGCCACCATCAGGCCGCCCATCACCGCATAGGCCATCGGTCCCCAAAACACGGTCGGCGCGATCGGGATCATGCCGAGAATGGCGGCCGCCGCCGTGAGCAGGATCGGCCGCAACCGATGGGTGGTGGCGCTGATCACCGCAGCCCACGCCTCCTCGCCGGCGGCGATATGCTGGTCGATCTGCGCGATCAGGATGACCGAGTTGCGGATCACCATGCCGATCAGCGACAGCACGCCGAGGATGGCGACGAAGCCCATCGGTGCGCCGGAGAGGAGCAGCGCGCCGGCCACGCCGATGATTGCGAGCGGAGCGGTGAGCAGCACCAGCACCAGGCGCTGGAAGCTCATCAGCTGGATCATCAGCACCGTCGCCATGATGAACAGCATCAGCGGGAAGACCACGAAGATGCTGGCCTGCGCCTTGGCGCTGTCCTCGATCACGCCGCCTTGTTCGACGCTGTAGCGTGCGGGCAGCTCAGCCCTGAAGGTGGCAATGGCGCTCTCGAGCCGCTTCGACACGGTGGTGGCGTTCTCGCCCGGCGCGACGTCGGCCTGGACGGTCACGGTCGGCAGCCGGCCGCGGCGCCAGATCAGCGGCGGCTCGGTCTGGTAGCTGAGCTTTGCCACCTGCTCGAGCGGTACCCGCCGCCCGCCCGAAGCGCTGATCGTCAGGCCGCGCAGCGTGTCGATGCTGGCGCGTTCGCTATCCACGGCACGTGCGACGATGTCGACCAAGTAGGTGTCGTCGCGCATCTGCGTGATCTTCGAGCCCGACAGCACTGCGTTGATCGTCTCGGAGAGCTGCTGCGAGGAGATGCCCAGCGCGCGCGCCCTGTCCTGGTCGACATCGACCTTGATCACCTTGGCCGGCTCGTTCCAGTCGTAGTTGATGTTGCGCACTGAGGCGTCGCTGCCCAGCACCTGCGCGAACTGCTGCGCGAGACTCCGTGTCTTGTCCGGATCCGGACCGCTGACGCGGAACTTCAACGGCCAGCCGACCGGGGGGCCGAGCTCCAGCGGCGTGACGCGGGCCATGACGTCGTCGAAGCCGGTCGACAGCTCCTTCTCCAGTCTGTCGATGACGGCCTGGCGCACGGCGTGGCCCTTGGTCACCACCACGGCCTGGGCGAAGAAGTCGTTGGCGAGCTGCGCGTCGAGCGGCAGGTAGAAGCGCACCGCGCCCTGGCCGACATAGAAGCTCCAATGGTCGATATCAGGATCGGCGGCGAGCAGCTTCTCGACGCGCTCGACCACGGCATCCGTCGACTTGATGGAGGCGGTGCGCGGCAGAGTGAGGTCGACCAGGACCTCGGGCCGGTCGGATTTCGGGAAGAACTCCTGGCCGACAAAGCCCATGGCAACGACCGAGAGCGCGAACAGCCCGGCCGTCGCCGACAGCACCAGCCATTTCGCCCGCATCGCCATTTCGAGCAGCGCCCGGAAAGCGCGCGCGATGCGCGAGGGCTGATGGCTGCCGCCATGACCCTTGATGCGATCGGGGAGCAGGAAGACGCCGGTGAGCGGCGTGAACAACACCGCAACCACCCAGGAGACGACGAGCGCGATCGCCACGACAGCAAACAGCGAGAAGCAGTATTCGCCGGCGCCGCTCTTGGCGAAGCCGACCGGTACGAAGCCGGCGATCGTCACCACCGTGCCGGTGAGCATCGGGAAGGCGGTGGAGGTGTAGGCATAGGTGGCGGCCGAGATCTTGTCGTAGCCTTCCTCCATGCGGGAGATCATCATCTCGACCGCGATCATCGCATCGTCGACCAGCAGGCCGAGCGCGATGATCAGCGCGCCGAGCGAGATCCGCTGCAGCGAGATGCCGAAATACTCCATCGTGACGAAGGTGATCGCCAGCACCAGCGGGATGGCGACCGCCACAACGACGCCCGGACGCCAGCCAAGCGCCAGTAGCGAGACGGCAAGCACGATGGCGATCGCCTCGCCGAGGCTCTTGGTGAACTCGCCGACGGATTCTTCCACGACATGCGACTGGTCGGCGACAAGGCCGAGCTCGGCGCCGAGCGGCAGCTCGGCCTCCATCTCATGCATCTTCTCCTTGACGTTATCGCCCAGTGCCAGCGCGTCGCCGCCCGAAGTCATAGAGATGGCGATGCCGACGGCGGGCTTGCCGTTGAAGCGGAACATCGGCTGCGGCGGGTCGGAATAGGTGCGCTTGACCTCGGCGACATCGCCCAGCCGGAAGTAATGGCCGTTGGCGTAGAAGTTGATCGCCTTGAGGCTCTCCTCGGAGGTGAAGCTGCCGGAGACGCGGATGGCGATGCGTTCGGGGCCGGCATCGACCGTGCCGCTCGGGGTGAGCGCGTTCTGCGCCTGCAGCGCCTGCGACAGCGTGCCGACATCGAGGCCGAGCGCCGCCACCTTCTGCGTCGAGAATTCGAGATAGATCTTCTCGTCCTGCTGGCCGATGAGGTCGACCTTGGCGACGTCCTTCACCGTCAGCAGCCCCGCACGCAAGCTGGCGGCGAAATCCTTCAACTCGCGATGGCTGAGGCCGTCGGAGGTGAGCGCGTAGATCAGCGAATAGGTGTCGCCGAACTCGTCATTGTAGAACGGGCCCTGCACGCCGGACGGCAGCGTCGGCTTGATGTCGTCGAGCTTCTTGCGCACCTGATACCAGAGCGGCTGCACCTGGTCGCCGGCAACAGTGTCCTTGAGGTTGACGAAGACGACGGATTCGCCGGGCTTGGTGTAGCTCTTGACGTAGTCGAGGTCCGGCAGTTCCTCCAGCTTCCTCTCGATGCGGTCTGTGATCTGCTCGACCGTCTCGCTGGTGCTGGAGCCCGGCCACATCGTCTTTACCACCATGGTCTTGATGGTGAAGGGCGGATCCTCTTCGCGGCCGAGGCCGCCATAGGCATAGAGCCCGGCAAGAGCAGCCGCGATCATCAGATAGACGATGAAGCTGCGGTGGCGCAGCGCCCATTCGGAAAGATTGAAGTTGGTCATGATGCAAATTCCTCTCAGCACGCGCAAAGGCGCGTTCCGCCGGCGGCTGCCGGCTGGCCAAAACAAGTGACGGTCGGAGCTCGGTCAGCGCCCGCCGCGTGGCGGGCGCCGTAAATCAGGCCAGGCTATGCATGGTGCCTGGCACACGGTAGGGCGCGCGTTCGGCGGTCCTCGGCCTGATGGCTAGGCTGGCGAGATAGCGCTGGAAGGCGGCCGCTTCCTGGACCGGCGAGGCGAGCGCGACATGGCCGTCCGGCCTCACCAGATAGGCTGCGTCGCGCTGCAGGCCGGCTTTCCCGGCGGCGTCGGTCCAGGCGAAGGCGTGGACCGGGATGCCGGTCGGCGCGAGCATCGCCCGGAAATCGCAATCGACCTCGCCATAGACATGGACCTGCCAGTCGAGCGACCGCAGCGGCTCGAAATTGTCGCCATTTGCACCAACAACATAGGGCAGGCGATCGCCGCCGCTGACCTTGCCCGCCACCCCCGAGCTGATCGGCCCGGCGCGATAGTGGATCGCCGCCTGCGAGATGACGCCGAAGAAGGCACGCGAGCCGAACGAGGTGTGCAGCAGCGCGTTCAAAATCTTTGGCATCAGATAGCGCCGGAACAGACCGATCGCCTTCGAGCGGCTGGTGATGAAACGAAAGGCCGTGTCGGTGCTCTCGATCAGCTTGCGGGCAAAGGCGATGCGCTCCGGCTCGTAGCTGTCGAGCAGGCGCGAATCGGCCCGACCCTGCACTACGGCGGCGAGCTTCCATGCAAGGTTCACCGCGTCGCCCATGCCGGTATTCATGCCCTGGCCGCCGGCCGGGCTGTGGATATGGCCGGCATCGCCGACGAGGAACGCGCGTCCGACGCGGAAGCGTTCGGCGACGCGGTGATGGACGCGGTAGGTCGAGAACCAGTTGACCTCATGGATCGTGACTCCGGTCTCGCGCTCGATATCGGCGCGGATCGCCTCGAAGCTGATCGTCTCGTCGGCCTCATGCGCCTTCGGAACGATGCCGATGAGGCGCAGCGAGCCCGACTGCCGGACCGGCATCACGATGGCGAAGCCGTAGGTGCTGATCGTCGTGTCCATGCCGTTGCGGGTGACGTCGCCTGTGCCCTTCACGTCGGCGACGTAGAAGGACTGCTCGTAAGTGCCGCCGGGAAAGCCGATACCGAGCCCATGGCGCACCGTGCTGCGGGCGCCGTCGCAGCCTGCGAGATAGGCGGCGCTGACGGTCTCGGTCTTGCCATTCCGGCAAAGGGTCGCGATGACCGCGTCACCCTTGTCCTGGAAGGCAACGAGCTCTGTCCCTCGCTCGACCTCGACGCCGGCGCGTTCCAGATGCGTGATCAGCACGCGTTCATGGATGTCCTGCGGCAGCGCGAAGGCGAAGGAGTAAGGGCTGATGCCGCGGCCGAAATCGGACAGTGGCAGCCTGGCGGCGACGCCGGCCGGGGTATGCAACGTAAGCCGTTCCAGCCGGATGCCTTCTGCAAGGATGTCCTCGACGATGCCGATCTGGCGATGGAATTCCAGCGTGCGTGCCTGGACGGCGAGCGCGCGCGAGGTTTCGCCGGGAGCGGCGGCCTTGTCGAAGATGCGCACCGGCACGCCAAGCCTGGTCAGCCACAGCGCGAGCATCAGCCCGGTCGGGCCGGCGCCGGCGATGAGGACCTTGGTCCTGGACATGGTCATTTTCCTTCTCCCTCGATGATACGAACTTTTTCGTGCTCCCGCAGCCGGTTCACGCCGGCGGTGACGACCAGATCGCCCTTGGCGAGCCCGTCGCGGACCACCACGCGGTCGGTCTCGTAGCGGACGATCGTGATGGGCTTGAGTTCGACAGCGGACGAAGCGGTGACGACCCAGACGGCCGGCTTGCCGTCCTTGTCGAAAAGCGCGCTGCCCGGCAGCACCACGACCGGGGTGCGGGCCATTTCGGCGCGGCCGCCGACGCTCGCACCGAAGCGCATTTCGGCGGGGGCATTCTCCAGCGAGACCTTGACCTGGAAGGTGCGGGTCGCGGCGTCGGCCATGGGCGCGATTTCGCGGATGGTGCCGACCGCGGTGATCGCCGGATTGCTGAGCAGCGAGACAATCACTTTTGGCGAATGCTTTGTATCGGGCGCATTGGCGAAAACCGCTTCCGCGATCGAGAACACCGCGTCGCGGCTCTTCGGATCGGCAACGCGCACCACCATCTGCCCGACATTGACGGACTGGCCGGCTTCGGCTCCGGTGGCGGTGACGATGCCGTCGAACTCGGCATGCAGCTCGGTATAGCCGAGCTGGTCCTTAGCCATGTCGAAGGCGATATTCGCCGACTTGAGCTTGGCCTGCGCCGAGCGCAGATTCTTCAGCGTGGCGTCATAATTGGCGCGGGTGGTAAAACCCTTGGCGAGCAGCGCGCCGATACGGGCCTCCGCAGCTCTTGCCTCGAAAAGCACGGCCTGTGCCGCTGCGACATCGGCCTCGGCGCTGGCGAGCCGGTTGCGATAGTCCTGGTCTTCGATGCGGGCGAGAACCTCGCCCTTCTTCACCGTCGCGCCGATCTCGGCGACGCGTTCGAGCAGTTTGCCCGATACACGGAAGCCGAGGTCGCTTTCGAGCCTTGGCCGGATCTCGCCAATGGCGGTTCGGGTATCTGCGTCGAGCATCGGGGCAACCGCCATCGTCTTGACGAGCTTAGTCTCCGGCGCGGCGAGCTTGGCATTCGAGGCCTCGCTTTTGGCGCCGTGCCAGACCATCGCGGCGCCGCAGGCAAGAACGGCGATCGAGCCGGCGACGAGGCGGCGCCTCAGCGGCTTGTTGTGGAAGAGTGCGGCAATCATGTTGTCTCCATGCCCAAGGTTGCGGTCGCGCAGGGAGGATGCGGCGACCGGGAAATATGTTGGCTGGAGAAGGGATCGGCCGTTGTGGCCTGTCTTTCGCCAGCCCGATCTTCTTGGCGCTTCCGACTCGGGAAATCCCGAACGGTTTCTGAAAATTTTCCGATGTTTGGGTGAGGCGATCTTGGAACGGCGCAGGGAGACGCCGATGCGGAAGGTCACACCGTCCAGAAATAGCGCACGAGGTGGAAGAAGATCGGCGCGGCAAAGACCAGGCTGTCAGTGCGGTCGAGCATGCCGCCATGGCCCTCGATCAGATGCCCCCAATTCTTCACGCCCTGGTCGCGCTTGATGGCGGAAGCGACCAATCCGCCGAGGAACCCCATCGTGCAGGCGACGAAGGCGACGGCCGAGGCCTGCAATGGCGAGAACGGCGTAATGAAAGCGAGCAGGGCGCCGAGCAGGCTCGAGGCGGCGAGCCCGCCGATCAGCCCCTCCCAGGTCTTCGACGGCGAGACCTTTGGCGAGAAGCGGTGCTTTCCGAACAGCTTGCCGAAGATGTACTGCAGCACATCGCTGCCCTGCACGACGATGATCAGAAAGGCGACGAGCAGCAGGTTGCGCCCCTCGAAGCCGGGCACGTTCAGCGTCAGCAGCGCAGGGACGTGGCTGACGCAATAGACCGCAATCATGATCGCCCATTGCTGCGCCGACACGCGCTCCAGGAAGCGTTCGGTATCGCCGTGCAGCGCCGTGATCGCCGGCATCAGCAGGAAGCAGTAGACCGGGATGAAGATGACGAACAGTCCATACCAGGCGGTCCACACCAGCCAGTATTGGACCGGAATGACGATGCCGAACATGCCGAGCAGAACCCAATGGTCGCTGCGGCGGCTGTGCGTCAAGGTTACGAACTCGCGCAGTGCCGCGAACGAGATCAGCGCGAACAGGATGGTCATACCGTAGCGGCCGAAGAAGAAGGCGACCGTCATCAACGCCACCATCACCCACCAGGCATTGATGCGCTGGGTAAGGTTGGTGAGCGTCGCGCTGAGCGGCTTCGGCGCCCGCGCCGACAGCACCGCGGCGGTGGCGCTGGCCGTGGTCAGCACCACGAAAAGTCCGATGATCAGGATGCTGATTTCGTGGCGCATCATTCGTCTCGATGGGGACGGGGATTGAGGGCCAGAAGTTCGGCCCGGGCGCGCTCGAGGAAGGCGCGGCGTTCCTCGCCCGGCGCCACCGCCACCGGCGCGCCGAAGACGACGCGGCAAAGCAGCGGCACCGGCAGGAACTGGCCCTTGGGCAATACGCGCGACATGTTCTCGATCCAGCACGGGATCAGCTCCACTTCCGGCCGCGCCATCGACAGATTGTAGAGCCCGGAGCGGAACGGCAGCAGCTCGTCGCTCATGTTGCGCGTGCCTTCCGGGAAGATGATCAGCGAATGACCCCGGTCGAGGACGGAAAGCATGACGGAGATCGGGTTCTCTTCCGGGCTCGTCCATTGCCGGCTGATCAGCACGGAGGAAAGCATGTCCTCGGCGATGAAGCGGCGCAGCCGCGACTTTCGCCAATATTCGGCGGCGGCGACCGCATGTGTCGTGGCGCGTTCTCTTTCGCTGAGGCAGGCTGACAAAAGGATGAAATCGCCATGGCTGGTGTGGTTGGCGAAATAGATGCGCTGCCGGTCCGATGGCTGGCAGCCGCTCCAGATCGGACGCACGCCGGTCACCGCCCGGGCCAGCGCCGCCAGGCCGACGGAGGTCGCCGTCTGCAGCAGCGTGAAGGTCCGGAGCGACAGCTTGTTCATTCCGGCATCCAGAATCCGGCTGTCAGGAACGCGATGACGAAGATCGCGAAGGCGATACGCTGCCGGGCAAGCAGGCGGCGCGTTCCGGCGATGCGGTCGTGGAGCGGGCGCGGAGAGGAGGAGGCGGGCTTGAGCCGCATCCGCGCCAGCACGTCGTCGACTGCGGCGCATCCCGAACGCTCATTGTCATGGCTCGCCATCAGTCGGAACAGCAGTGCGTCGAAGGCGAGAAGCGCCGAAAACCCAAGCACCACGACGGCGCTTGCCGCCGCGACCAACAGCGCCAGCACCGCGATCAGCGCCTGGAGCGCGCCGCGCGCCGAGGCGACCAAAGGCGCGAAGCCGGCGCAGACGAGCACGATCGCGGCCGGCCATGCGGCGTGTTTGATCAGCATGGCGGCAAGGCCGGCTGTCCGCTGCTGATAGGCTTGGTCCGTCATGCCGGCTCGTCCAGTCCGATCTGAAGATGCACTGGTCGTCCGGACGCGGCGAGCTGTTTGCGCGCCTGGGCCGACGTGTGCGAGCGGCCTGTCGCGACCAGCCATCCGGCGACGACGGTGGCGCTGCGCTGGAAGCCGAGCGCACAGCAGACCAGGACCGTGCCTTGCCGGCGCGCCGGCTCGATCCCCGCCACCGCTTGGTTGAGCACACCCACTGGCGGCGGGAGGAGATCGAGCATGCCGAAGCTTTGCCAGCGGCCCGTCGCGTCTCGCGGCCGCTCAAGCTCGGCGGCGAGATCGATCACCGTGCCGAAGCCGTCAGCCTCAGCGGCGCTCGGGAACCGCCCAAGGAAGATGCCATCGGTGACCGGCACGACCGGCGGCAGCTTGCGCGTCCAAGCCCAGACATTGACCCTGGCGCCTAGGCGATAGGGCCAAAGCAGGATGCGACTTGCCAGCGACACACGGCCATCCGCCGCCTTCTGGAACACTTTCGCGCCGGCCCCGGCATAGGCGAAGGCGATGATGGCCAGCGCCAGCGAAGGCCATAGAAGCAACAAGGCGAGGGCGGAGAAGAGGGCGCCGGCCGCAGCGCCCGTTAGCGCCAGAGCGGCGCCCAGCGCGTAGTATAGCGCAAGCCGCCTTGCCTTGTCGTCGGCGGTCAGGCGGAAACCGGCGAACGGCAGCTCGCCCCGTGCCGGAAAGAGCCACAGGGCAAAGAAGCCGAGCAGCGCGCCGGTCGGGATGTCGATGAAATGATGCTGCCAGGTGGTCAGCACCGAGGCGCCGATCAGAAAGCACCAGCCGTGCCAGAGCCCCAGCAAAGGACCGGCGAGGCGCTGGCGCCAGTGATCCCAGACGATCACCAACAGCGCGATGTGCAGCGACGGCGCCTGGTTGAACGGCTTGTCGAAGCCGCCGAGCACGGCAAACAGGAACCCCGGCAGGCCGCTCGTTTCCGGCCGCACGAAGGTGGCGGTCAGCGGAAACAGGATGAAGCAAGCGACGGCGACGATCTGCGCGGTGAGGTAGCGGCCGGCCAGCCGGTCGACGCCCTGGCGGCTGTCGTTGAGCAGGAGCGACAGTCCGTAGAACAGGTTGATCGACCAGTAGGGCACGATCGTCCAGGCGACGAACGGAACATGGTGTTCCCAGGAGAACACGATGCTGCCGACATGGTTGCGCGTCGAGGCGAGCCAATTGGCGAAGCCGTAGGTCGAATAGAAGAACGGCGCGAGGAAGGCGAGCCACAGCGCTGCGCGAAGGACGACACGCCCATAGGGCTCGGCGCTGGGTGAAAGTGGCGGGGGCTCGACACTGGAAGGCATGCGGCGGTGGTCCTAAAGCCGCCTTGCCATCGAGACGGTGAACATGCCCCATTGGTCGATGCGCTGGTCGAGCTTTTCGAAGCCTGCCGCCTCGACCAACTGATCCATCTCGCCTTGCGTGCGCCGCCGCATCACCCAGGCCTGGCCGCCGCGATGCGAGGTCAGGGTGCGCGCGATCATTTCGAGCTGCGGGTGCCAGGGCTGGTTGGTGTAAATGAGCAGGCTGCCCGGTTGCATGGCGCGGGCCAGGCCGCCGAGCGAGCGCGCAATCAGCGCATTGTCGGAGAAGAGCTCGTAAAGGCCGGACACGATGGCGAGGTCCGGCGCCGGATCGAGCGCGGCGAGCCCGTCGCCGTCGAAGGCGTCGGCGCGCTGGAACGACACGCTGGCCGGCAATTGCCGCTCGGCGATCAGCTTGCGGCCGAGCTCGACATTGAGGTCGGAATAGTCGCGCAGCCGAACGCTGGTCGGTTGCTCCCGGCTTTTGTCGATCGCATCGAGGACGTAGCGGCCGTGGCCAGACGCAATGTCCACGATGTTGGTGGACCGCCCAGTGGTCTTCAGTATTGCCAGCGCCGAGCCGATCAGTTCTTCGATGTGAAGCTTGCGCTGACGGATGCCGCGCCAACCGATGGCGTCGAGGAAGGTCCGGTCGACCATGCGGCCGATCGGCCCCAGGCCGCGCGGCTCGTTCTCATAGACATAATCGAGCGTCGAACCGGAATCGAAGCCGGTGGTAACGCCGACCTTCATGCCTTGCGAGAACCAACTGCCGATGCGGATGAAGGCGCGGCTCATCGTCCAATAGAGGCCTTTGGGCGACAGGAGATCGAGCGGCGAGGCGAGGCGGTCGGCCTCATCGCGCGTGTAGCCGGCGATGTCCGCCTGCTGCAGATCGACAGCTGCTGCGGGTGCCGCGAACTGCGCTTCGAGGAACGGCCGGATCAGGTCGAGCGCCTTGCCGCGGTCGCGCTCGCCCAGCGTATCGTGGAAGAAACCAGGCAGCACGTGGCGTTGCTTCGCGCGGCTGCCGACATTGACGAAGAACTCGTGCTGCGGCGCGTGCCGCACCACCCAGTCGCTGCCCGACAGAAGAAGTTGCGTCGGCACGGTGATGGCGCGCGCATCGGCAACGACGCGCGCCGCGTGCTGGTAGAGCTCGAGCAGGATGTTCGAGGCGATTGGCCTTGTGATCAGCTGGTCGTTTTCGAAGGAAGCGATGCGCACAGGGTCATGAGTGAGAAGGTTCGCCTTGACGTAGGAATTGACGAAGAAGCGCCCCTTGATCTTTTGCCACAGTGCGATGCCTTCCTTGGCGAAAGGAACATAGAGTTTCACTGAGAAGGCGGGCGAGGCGAGCACCATGGCGCGCAGTTTGGGCGCATAGTCGTGCACCCACGCGGCCGCCAGCACCGCGCCGAAGGACTGCGCGATCAACGCGATATCCTGCGCGGCAAAGCCGTCCCTGACGGCGATCTCGCGCATGAAACAGTCGATATCGCGCACCAGCGCGGCGAAAGACGGAGCATAGCCGCGCTCACCGGCGGAGCGGCCGTTGCCGCGCGCATCCCAGGCATAGAAGGCGTAGTCGGGCATGCTGAGTTCGTCGACGAGATGCGCCATGCGGCCGCCATGCTCGTGCCCGCGATGGAAGAGCACGACCGCGCCCTTGGCCGTGGCCTGCATCGCCGGCCAGTAGCGGTAAAAGATCTGCGTGCCGTCATGGCTGCGGAAGGCGCGTTCCAGCGCCTGCCGCGCAAGGCTTTCCGCCGGCGCGCTGGCGACCTGTTCGTGAAGCATGGCGGTTCCCCCGGACGGCATGGCGAGTCTCTGTGCTCAGCCGGTGCTGCCAATAAGACCGGCGCGTATCCGGTTTATGGCGGTCAGCAGCGAAAGCGTAGCCATGGCCGGAAACACAAACGGCGTGATTGCCTCCGGCCAGAGTCCGGCGGCGGCGAGCACGGCGACCACGCCGAGCGCCAGCGCCCTGTCGCTCTTGCCGAACGGCCCGGCATAGTTTCGCCCGATCCCGGCGGCGATGCCGAGCACGCCGGCGAACTCGGTGAGCGCCGCGGCGATGGCAAAGGCGACGACACCCCAGGCGCCGAATTGGGGAAGGGCGGCGAAGGGCAGGATCACCGCGAGGTCGGAGACGACATCGCAGATCTCGTTGAGGTACATGCCGAGCGTTGAGGCCTGGCCATGTTCCCGCGCCATCATTCCGTCAATGGCGTTGAGCGCCATGCGCAGGAAAAGCACAAGGGGGATGAGGAAGAGCAGCAGGTTCCAACCCCGGAGGATCGCGATCGCCGATCCAGCCGCGATGGACAGCAGCGCAGCCGCGATCGTTATGCCGTTGGCCGTCACACCCATCGCCGCCAACCTGTTGACCAGCGGCCGCAGCCTTTCCTGGAAAGCCGGCTTCAGCGCATAGAGCGTCGGCATTGCGATGATCCCCCGATCCTCGCCGCTAGATGTATCACAAACATGCCGAACGGCACCAGCACAGCTGCTAAAACACAGTGAATCTCAGGCGGTTGCACCGCGCCACACCCGTCGCCTAAGGACGCCGCCGGAACCGGCGCTCGGTGGCGCTTACATGCCGACCTGCGACCATATCCCTGGCACGGCTGCCATGTCGATTTGCCGGCTTCTGGAACAAAGCATCCTCTTGAATAGTAAGCACGCTTATTATATGTATCGCTCATGGTTTCAGATGGTATCGACAGATTGGGCTTTTTGATCCACGACGTGCAGCGCCTGATGCGCAAGCGTTTCGAGGCGCGCGCCAGTGGACTGGGCCTTTCATCGGCGCAATGGCGGCTGCTCGTCCGCGTCGCCAAGGAGGCCGGCGTCGCGCAGGCGCGGCTTGCCGAGCTCCTCGAAATCGAGCCGATCAGTGTCTCGCGCCTGGTCGACCGCATGGAGGAGGGCGGCTGGATCGAGCGTCGCCAGGACGCGACCGACCGGCGTGTGCGCATGATCTTCCCGACCGAGAAGGCGAACGCGGCCTATGCCGACGTCAAGAGCCTGGCCGGCGAAGTCTATGAGGAATCGCTGACCGGTGTGTCGGCCGAAGAACGCCGCGTCCTGATCCGCGTGCTGGACACCATCGTGCAGAATCTGACGGACGGCGAGACGTCGTCCCTGGAAAAGATCAAGAATAGAGAAGGGCGGGCAGCATGAACGCGGCAGCCAAGATGGAGGACGACAACGTCACCAAGTTTGCGTCGGCGCAGCCGGTCGCAGAAGCCCCGGCGCAGCCGGCGGCCGCTCCGGTCGCGGCTGCGCCCGAGCCGCAGCCAGTCCCGGCCGCGCCAAAAAAGAAGCGCCGCCTCGGCCGCTTCCTGTTGATGGTTGCCCTGCCGCTGGCGCTGCTTGCCGGCGGCGCGTATGTCTGGGTGACCGGCGGCCGCTATCAGGAAACCGAGAACGCCAACCTGCAGCAGGCCAGGATCTCGGTCGCCTCCGATACTGCCGGCCGCATCGTCCAGGTCGGCATCGCCGACAACCAGCTGGTCAAGCAGGGCGACCTTCTCTTCGTCATCGATCCCGAGCCTTACAGAATAGCGCTCGCCCAGGCCGATGCGGCGGTCGCCGCCGCGCGCCTCAATGTCGAGCAGCTGCGCGCCGCCTACAGCCAGGCGATGGCGCAGGAGAAGTCCGCCTCCAGCGAGGTCGATTACGCGCAGTCGCAATATGACCGCGCCGCCGATCTCGCGCAGAAGGGCATCAACGCCAAGTCCTCGCTCGACCAGGCCCGCAACGATCTCGACAAGGCCAAGCAGCAGCTGGCTGTCGCTCAGCAGGGCATCGTCAGCGCCAAGGCGGCACTCGGCGGCAATCCGGATATCGAGACCGACAAGCATCCGACCGTGATGGCGGCGCTCGCCGCGCGCGACAAGGCCGCCTACGACCTGGCGCAGACGACGGTCAAGGCACCGGCGGACGGCGTCATATACCAGGCGGCCTCCTTCAAGGTCGGCCAGTATGTTTCGGTCGGCACGCCGCTTTTCGCGCTGGTCGAGACCGGCGACACCTGGATCGACGCCAATTTCAAGGAAACCCAGCTCACCAACATGAAGCCGGGCCAGAAGGCCGAGATCGTTGTCGACACCTATCCGGGCCGCACCTTCGAGGCGACCGTCAAGGCGATCGGTGCCGGCACGGGCGCGGAGTTCTCGTTGCTGCCCGCGCAAAACGCCACCGGCAACTGGGTCAAGGTCACGCAGCGCATTCCTGTGCGCCTGGAGTTGACCGATCCCGACGCCAAGATGGCGCTGCGCACCGGCATGAGCGCGACCGTCACCGTCGACACAGGCGTCGCGCGCGGCCTGCCGTCGATCTTCGGCCACGCTACGGCAGGAGAGCACGCGCAGTAACAATACGCCCCCGCGAATTTTGGGGGCGGAGCAGGGGATTGGTCTGATGGGAGGAGTGGGAAGGATAAGCGTTTAAGATCAGCCGCTTGGCGGCGCGATCAAAACCGAAACCTTCGACACGGACCCGTCGGTCCTCAGGTTTCCGGGCGGCAGGCATCCGCTCCAACAGAGACTTTCGGTCGATGTAACCCCCACATCGATAGTCGCGTCCCACCGCGATGAGGGTTTCTCAACGGAAGGCTTGCCGCCCGGAAGCCCAGTCTACACGTTTTTGTTACCTGCTGGAAGTTCAGCATCATGAGCACGCCCGAAGCCTTCAAGGAAGTGCCGCATCGCGGACTGATCACGGTCGCGCTGATGCTGGCGACGATCATGCAGGCGCTCGACACCACGATCGCCAATGTCGCGCTGCCGACCATGACCGGCGACCTTGGCGCGTCGCCCGACAACATCAACTGGGTGCTGACCTCCTATATCGTGGCCGCGGCGACCATGACGCCGGTCACCGGCTGGCTCGCCGACCGGCTCGGCCGCAAGGAGCTGTTCCTCGCCTCTGTCGTCGGCTTCACCATCTTCTCCATGCTTTGCGGCCTCGCCTGGAGCCTCGAGACGATGGTGCTGTTCCGCCTGCTGCAGGGCGTGTTCGGCGCCGCCATCGTGCCGCTGTCGCAGACCTTTCTGCTCGACATCAACCCGAAGGAACGTCACGGTCAGGCGATGGCGATCTGGGGCGCCGGCATCATGCTGGGGCCGATCCTGGGGCCGACGCTCGGCGGCTGGCTGACCGAGAACTTCAACTGGCGCTGGGTGTTCTTCATCAACCTGCCGGTCGGCATCGTCGCCTTCCTCGGCATGGCCGCCTATCTTCCCGTCATCGCCAAGCGCGTGCGCGGCTTCGACTTCTTCGGCTTTGCCATGCTCTCGCTCGGCGTCGGCGCGCTGCAGCTCCTGCTCGACCGCGGTGGCGAGGTCGATTGGTTCAACTCGGCCGAGATCTGGATCGAGCTCGCTCTGTCGATCACCGGCTTCTGGGTGTTCATCATCCATACGGTGACGGCCGAGCATCCTTTCATCGATCCAAAGATCTTCCTCGACCGCAATTTTGTGACCGGGCTGGGCTTCATCTTCGTGATGGGCGTGCTGATCCTGGCCTCGATGTCGCTGTTGCCGCCGATGCTTGCCAACATCTTCGGCTATCCGACCGTGACGATCGGCGTGGTGCTGGGGCCGCGCGGCATTGGCACGATGATTTCGATGCTGGTCGTGGGGCGCATCATGCACAGGATCGACGCCAGGATCCTCGTCGCCATCGGCTTTCTGCTCACGGCGCAGTCCCTCTACACCATGGCGAGCTTCACGCCGCAGATGGACAACTGGCTGATCATCACCTCGGGCGTCATCCAGGGTCTCGGCATGGGCATGGTGTTCGTGCCGCTATCGGCGGTTGCCTTCGCCACGCTTGACGCACGCTACCGCACCGACGCCACCTCGCTCTTCAGCCTGGTGCGCAATCTGGGCTCCTCGATCGGCGTCTCGGTGGTCGCGGCGCTGATGGTGCGCAACACCCAGATCAACCACACCGAGCTATCGGCCTTCATCAATCCGTACAATCCGAACCTGTGGGCTGCCTCTCCGGCGGCCGCCGCCGGCGACCCGGCGGCCCTGTCGCAGGTCGACCGCGCGGTGAATGTCCAGGCGATGATGATCTCCTACATCAACGACTTCAAAATCCTGATGGTGATGACGCTGGTCGCGATCCCGTTCGTCATCCTGCTGCGCAAGCCCAAGGCAGCGCCGCCGGGCGGAGCGCCCGCGGCCCATATGGACTGATCCGGCGAAAGCCGGTCTGCTATCGGCCCAGCACCAGCGCCCAATAGCGCAAGGCAGGATCGCGGCCGTCGCGCACATAGGCCAGTCCGAAGCGGCTGAAGTCCGGGTCGAGCATGTTGCGGCGGTGACCGTCGGAATGCATCCAGATGTCGAACAGCTTGTGCTGATCGAAGCGGCCTTCGGCGATGTTCTCCCCCGCGGCACCCCGCACACCGTTATCCTTCATCCGCGAGGCGAAATCCTTGCCCCAGCCGGTGGTGTGGCTCATGCGGGCGCGCGATGCCATGTAGCCCGCCTGCTGCAGCGCCGCCTGCTCGAGCTGGGCGTCTGGAACCAGGGCCGGCAGTCCGGCAGACGAACGGATCGTGCTCAACGTGCTTGTGGCGGAGGACGACACGCCGGCGCCTTCGCCGGTCGGCAGCGAGACGCTAGTGCAGGCGGCAATAGTGGTGAGTGCCGCAAGGCCGGCGGCCGTGAGCAATGTGCGTCTGTCGATATTGCGGGAATCGGTGATCAGGTTGGTCATAGGCCTCTGATACCGGCGATCGTGGCTTTTGCCGGGCAGGCGTTGAAAATCGCGTTATGCGGCGACATTCCCTGGGAGATCGGCTATGATCGCCCTGTTCATGAAGTGGCAGCCACGGGCGGCCACCCTGGCGGTGACCGCCCCCGCGAGAAACGGAGGACGGTTATGGCCGGTTTTCATGTCATGGCGGACGCGCATGGGATGCATGTGCAGCCCACGGTGCGCCACATCACCACGTCGGATCTCTGGGACGCGTTGAGGCTCGGCGCCGAGGATTTCTGGGCCAAGCCGTCGCACTATGTGTTCCTGTGCCTGATCTATCCGATCGTCGGCCTGATCCTGACGCGGTGGAGCTCCGGCTCCAACGCCATCCAGCTCGTCTATCCGCTGATGTCGGGCTTCGCGCTGATCGGGCCATTCGCGGCCATCGGCCTCTATGAGATCAGCCGCCGGCGCGAGCTCGGCATGAGCAGCCGCTGGCACCATGCGCTCGATGTTCGCCATTCGCCGGCGCTGCCGTCGATCGCGGTCATAGGCATCCTGCTTTTCGCGCTGTTCCTGTTGTGGCTGTTCACCGCGCAGTCCCTCTATACCAGCCTGTTCGGCGCCGAGCCGCCCGCTTCGATCGGCGCTTTTGTCCGCGACCTGCTGACGACCGGCAAGGGATGGACGCTGATCCTCGTCGGCAACGCCGTCGGCTTCGTTTTCGCCGTCGTCGTTTTGGCCACCACGGTCATTGCCTTCCCGCTGCTGCTCGACCGCGACGTCGGCGCCGTCTCCGCGATCGAAACCTCGGCCCGTGTGGTGATGGCAAACCCGCTGACGATGGCGCTCTGGGGCCTGACGGTCGCCGTGTTGCTGGTGATCGGCTCGATCCCGCTGTTTGCGGGCCTTGCTGTCGTCATGCCGATCCTCGGTCACGCGACCTGGCACCTATACCGCAAGGTGGTCGAGCCGGAGCAGATCCGGCCGGTGCGCCGGCCGATGTAGAAATCTCAAGGGTCGCGCGGGTGCGTTGAGATTCAGGTCAGGCCGAGTCGAGAATGATGGCTGTCGAGAACCGGAGCGGAGCGTACTCAAGTACGTGAGCACCGGAAGCGCAGACAGCCGTCATTCGCAGCCCGGCCTCACCTGAATATCAATGCACCTAACGCTGCGCCTCGGTCGCCATCTTCAAGGCCAGCGCCGTCAGCACCGTGCCCATCATCCAGCGCTGCACGATCAGCCAGAAGGGCCGCCCGGCGAGGAAGGTGGCAATCGAGCCGGCCGTTACCGCAATGATGGCGTTGACGGTGAGGCTGATCGAAATCTGGGTCACGCCGAGCACCAGAAGCTGCGACAGAACATGGCCCTTGGCCGGATTGATGAACTGCGGCAGCAGCGACAGATAGAGCACGGCCACCTTTGGATTGAGCAGGTTGGTCATCAGCCCCATGACGAAAAGCTTGCGTGGCCGATCCCTCGGCAGCTCGCGCACCTGGAACGGAGAGCGCCCGCCGGGCCGCAACGCCTGCCAGGCAAGCCACAGCAGATAGAGCGCGCCGGCCAAGCGAAGCGCGTCATAGGCGTAAGGCACGGCGAAGATGAGCGCGGTGATGCCGAAGGCTGCCGAGACCACATAGAACAGGAACCCCAGCGCCACGCCGCCGAGCGAGATCAGCCCGGCTTTCGGCCCTTGCGACAGTGAGCGCGAGATCAGGTAGATCATGTTCGGCCCAGGCGTGAGCACCATGCCGAGGCAGATCAGCGCGAAGGTGAGATGGTTGGCGGCGTCGGGCATGGGATCTCCGGAACGGCCCGAGATGTGCGCCGCTTCGCGGGAACTAGCAAGGGCTTGGCGGTCAAAGCCTGTTGCGCCAGCGCAAGGCGAGCTTACCCGACCACCCGCAAATTCGACAGCTCGTTGGCAATCTCCTTGAAGTTGTCCGAGAGCGTTGCGCCGGTCGCATTCCAGAACAGCTTGGCCGGTTTGCTGGGATCGGTCGGATCCTTGCGGAAGCGGGAATCGGAAGAGCACGCCTTCAGCGCGGCCATCGCCTTCTGGTCGCTTGCGCTGGTCGACGACATGTCGAGCGCGACCGTCATCACCATGATCTTGGCCGCTTTGGCGTTGTCGCAGAGTTTCGCCATCTGCTCGTTCATCGCCGCGGTGTAGTTGCTCGACGAATAGTTGAACTGGCCGATGGCGCTCGATGTGCCGCCGAACAGGCGGGTGACCGAAGTGCCGTTATAGCCGACGCCGGTATAGCCATAGGCGGCATAGGTCGACTTATTGCCGGCCGGGTCGGGATTGACCGTCGAATAGGTGTTCTCGCCGTCGGTGAGCACGATGACGACCTTGTCGTTGCCGCGCTCCGTTTCCGGCCGCCCCTCGGTAAAGGGCGGGACGCTGGAGACGGTGCGCCAACCCCAGGCCATGCCTTCGGGCACATTGGTGTTGCCGTTGGGCTGCATCAGATCGATCGCCGCCTTGATGGCCGCCAGCCCGTCCGTGGTCGTGACGTCGGTGAGCGGCGTGATCGGCGTGGTGGTGCAGCTGTAGTTCGGGCCGGCGCCCTTCGACAGCACCGGTGCATTGATCGGCCGGGGCATGAAATACTTGGCCATGTTGGATTGGCGCGTCTTGCCGGTGGTGCTCGACGGATCGTCGTTCCACCAGCTGTTGGCCGCACCGTAAGTTACCGGCCTCGGCTCATCCGGGTCCTGGGTCACGTACCAGTGGTTGCCGGGTTCATCCGGAGCGAACATCGGCACGAACATGGTCGCCGGATCGCCGATGCCGATGCCGGTGTTGTTGGGACCGCCGGAGGCCGGCGTGTCGTCGACATTGTAAGGATAAGGCCGGACCTCGACGCAGCCCTGCCAACTGGCGAATGGCCCATAGGTGTCGACATAGACGTATTCGTCGTGGCTGCGCTTGCAGGTGTGGTTGTCGCGATATTCGTCGCAGACGACGCGCTTGCTGCCAGCGATGCGTTCGTGGCTGGTGACGACCTTCATGTCCCTGTAGAGCTCGAAGCGGGTCAGTATCTGGCCCTCCTCCGTGCCCCAGCCGGTGCCCTTCTTATACCACATGCCATTGGTCTTCTGGGCGTATTTGTCCGGCGCGTTCAGCGTCGACCAGTCGAAATTCTCATTGGCGACCGGTGACAGCCCGTAGGTGTCCATCCATGGGGCGTTGTCGTTGTCCGGCCCGACATTGACCGAGGCCGCGAACGGCACCAAGCTGAACTGGACCGGCTTGTCGATCTGCTTGATCTGCGAGGCCTGCTGCGCCAGCGTGTCGACGAGTTGCTTGGCCGCCTGCTTGAGCAGGTCGATGCGTTTCTGTCCCGTGCCTGTGCCAGGCGTTGTCATGGAGCCCGAATTGTCGAGCACCATCGCCACTTCCAGCGTGTTCTTCAGCCGCACCTGGGAGTCCATGGCGAGGTTGATCGACTTGTTCGCATCGATCGTGGATGCGCCGACAAGCAGCGAGGAGGACGGATAGAAGTAAGGACGGTAGTTCAGCGTCGCGCTCATCGTAAGCAGGCCGCCGCCGGCCTGGTTGGTCGGCAGCGTGATGTCGAGCGAGACATTGGCGGGGTCGATTTTATTGAGGTTGGCGTTGAAGAAGTCGACGGCGTAGGCCCTGATCTGGTCGTCGGTGGCGCCTTCGGCAAGCCGCCGCGCGGCAGCGAAATTGGCGGCGTCGAGGGCGTTCAGCACCATCTGCTTCTGGCGGTTGAGCTCGCTGAAATCGACGGCTATCGCCACCGCTCCCATCAGCGGCACCATGGCGACTGCTGTCATGAGCGCATAGTTGCCGCGGCGGTCGCGGCAGAAGTGACGCCAGAATTCACGCATTTCAGGTTAGCGGCCCCCCGCCGACGGATTTTCGCCGGGCCACACTTCCACAAAACGCTGAAGGACCGGTTTGGCAAACCGGTCGATTGCCTAACGGCGGCTTCACCAAGCGGTAACCAAGCCAGTTGTGATGGCATACCCACGATGAAAAACGCCCGCCTCGCGGGCGGGCGTCGCCGATCGATTGTCCGGGCTGGTCAGCTGACGATGCGCAGGTTCGACAATTCGTTGCCGATGTCCTTGAAGTCCTTGGACAGCGTGTCGCCGGTCGAATTCCAGAACAGTTTCTTCGGCGTCTTGCCGGTCGGGTCGGCTGGATCCTTGGCGTAGCGCGAATCCGACGAGCAGGTCTTCAGCGTGGCCATCTGCGCCGCCTCGGCGGCGTTGCTGGAATCGAGGTCGAGCGCGATTGTCATGACGATGATGTTGGCGGCCTTGGCGTTGTTGCAGAGTGTTGCAAACTGCTGGCTCATCGCCGCCGTGTAGTTCGCCTCCGTGTAGGTCGTCTTGCTGACATTTGCATCGGTGTTCATATACATCCGGGTGATGCCGGTGCCGTTGTAGTTGACGCCCGTGTAGCCATAGGCGGAATAGCTTGACCTGTTCAGGGGATAGTCGTTGGCGCGGAAGAAGCCGGGCGTGTAATAGGTGTTGGCGCCGTCGGTGAGCACGATCAAGACCTTGTCGTTGCCTTTTTCCGTTTCGGGTCGGCCTCCGGTAAAGGGAGCCGTGCTGGAAAGGGTTCTCCAGCCCCAGGCCATGCCTTCGGGCACGTTGGTGGCGCCAACCGCCACCATGGCGTCGATGGCATTTTTGACAATGGTCAAGCCGGTGGCGTTCGAGACGTCCGTGAGCGGCGTGATCGCTGTCGTGGTGCAGCTGTAGTTCGGTCCGCCGTCGATTGGCGCAGGCAAGGGAGCTTTGTTGAGCGGGGCCGGGACGAAGTACTTCGCCATGTTCTTCTGCCGGGCCAACTGTGCGGCCTGGCCGGTGGAGGTGGTCGCATCGTTGTCATCCCACCAGCTGTTGACCATGCCGAACGTTTTTACCGAACCGTTTGAAAGCGTCCATTTGTTGCCAGGCTCGTCCGGTGCGAACATCGGCACGAACATCGTGGCCGGCGTTGCCGATGTGGCGAGAGCATCATTGACGTTGTAAGGATAAGGTCGCGCCTCGACACAGCCTCCCCAACTTGCGACTTTGCCATAGATTGGTGTCGTGCAGTTCCCGCTCGAATCCCGTGAATTGCACGCGGTCACGCGCGTCATCTGATCGAACACTGAAAAGCGCGTCAACGGTAGACCTTGCTGTGCGCCCCACTGCGACCCGCGCGCGTACCAAACGTTGCCGACCTGCTCCGCCCACCTGTTGGCATTGGCCGCCTGGGTCATGCTCGCCCAGTTGAAATTCTCATGCTGGATGGGTGAAATGCCAGATGGATCAAGCCATGCCGCGCCTTGGTTGGCGGGGCCAACATTGACCGAGGCAGCGAATGGTACGAGGCTGAACTGCACCGGATTGGCGACCTGCCTCATCATCTGCGCCTGGCCAGCGAGCTGGTCGACCAGTTGCTTGGCCGCAGTCTTCAGCAGATCGAATCTCACCTTGTTTGTATTTTTGCCGAGCTCAGTCATCGAGCCCGAATTGTCGAGCACCAGCGACACTTCCAGCGTGTTCTTGAGGCGGATTTCGGACCTTGCCGAAAACTTGACGGAGGTCTGGCCCGGGGTTCCGCCAAGCAACGCGACCGCGGCCGGCAGGAAATAAGGTTTGTATTGCAGGGCGGCTTCGAGCACCAGTGTGCCGCCCCCCGCATTATTGTTCGGCAGCGTTACCGTCAGCGTCGTGTTCGCCGGAAGAACGTGCCTGAGATTGGCCTCGAAGAAGGTTTTGGCATAGGCCTTGGCTTCGGTGTCGGTCGCGCCGGCGACGATCTGCTGTGCCGTCGCGATGCCGGCGGCGTCAAGCGCGTTCAGCGTCTCCTGCCGTTCCCGCACCAATTCGGTATAGTCGACCGCCAACGCAACGCCGCCCATCAGCGGTATCATGGTGATGGCCGTCATCAAGGCGTAGTTTCCACGCCTATCGCGAAAAAAATCGCGGATCATTGTGCTTACCCCCGCCAAGGACCCATGCTGGAATACGACCATGGTCGTAGTTGGTGTGCTACCATGGTCATAAATCGTTAAATTTCAGCTTGCGCGAAACGATCAACAACGCGTCGCCTTTTTGACGGCGCGTTAACCCTGTCTTTGCGGGCTGCGGCACCACCTGGACAGGTGGCGATGGGGAAAGCTCGTGACAGGATGAAGCGCTTCAGTTATGCGGGACCGGCCGTGGCGGCGTCTGAACCGAAGAATGGCTGTCGCGGTCTTGTCAGGGATCGAAATCAGGGACATGGCATGGCGGATTCGCCTGACATCATCGCTTCGCTCGACGATCTGGCGGGGCGCTACGCCGCCATCCTGTGCGACGTATGGGGCGTCGTGCACAATGGCGAGTGGCATTTTCCGGCCGCCGCGGCGGCGCTTGCGAGGGCGCGCGCGGCCAATGTGCCAGTCGTGCTGATCACCAATTCGCCGCGTCGCAGCGCCGACGTTGTCGCCCAGATGAAGGTCATCGGGGTTCCAGCCGATGCCTGCGACCGGGTCGTCACGTCCGGCGACGTGACCCGCGACCTGATCGCCGAAGGGCCCAGGAAGATCTTCCACATCGGTCCCGAGCGCGATTTCACTCTTTATGACGGGCTCGACGTCGATCTCGTCGAGGAATTCGAGGCTTCCGGCATCGTCTGCACCGGCCTCTATGACGATGAGGTCGAGAAGCCCGCCGACTATACCGAATTGCTGCAGAGGCTGCGGGCCCGCAACCTGCCGTTCATTTGCGCCAATCCGGACATCCTGGTGGAGCGCGGCGAGCGCACCATCTGGTGCGCCGGCGCGCTCGCGCGAGATTACGCGCAACTGGGCGGCCGCACGCTGATTGCCGGAAAACCCTTCGCGCCGATCTACGACGTCGCCATGAAGGAGGTCGCCAGCCTTCTGGGCCGCGCCGTCGAGCGCAGGGAAGTCCTCGCCATCGGCGACGGCATGATGACCGATATCAAGGGCGCGGCCGACAACGGCTTCGACGTGCTCTATGTCTCCGGCGGCATCCACGCTCGCGACTATGGCGATCCGCTGCGGCCCGATCCGGAAAGGCTGGCGGGCTTCCTTGAAAAGCACGGCTACCGGCCGGTCGCCGTCATTCCGCGTCTGCAATAGGTTGGTGGTCTGGCTATGACGGGCGCCTCGACATGAAGCAAGCCTTCGAACGTCTTTCGGCGGTCGCGCCGCTGCCCGCGCACCTGCGCGGTGGCGTCGTGGCGATCGGCAATTTCGACGGTGTCCATCGTGGTCACCAGTCCGTCCTGGAGCGCGCGCTGAGCGAAGCCCGCCGCAGCGGCGTGCCCGCCCTGGTGCTCACCTTCGAGCCGCATCCGCGCAAGGTGTTCCGGCCACAGGTGCCGCTCTTCGTGCTGACGCCGCCGCCGATGAAGGCGCGGCTGCTCGCCGGCCTTGGCTTTGCCGCTTTGGTCGAGCAGCCGTTCACGCGCGATTTTGCCTCGCTCTCGCCCGAGGCTTTCGTGACCGATGTGCTGGAGAAAAACCTCGGCATCCGCCACGCCGTCACCGGTTTCGACTTTCATTTCGGCAAGGACCGCCAGGGTGGTCCGGCCTTTCTGATGGCGGCCGGAGAACGGCACGGCTTCGGCGTGACGCTGGTCGACGCCTTCCGCGATGAAGGCGCCGAGGTGGTCTCGTCGAGCCGCATCCGGGAACTGCTTGCCGAAGGCAAGGTGGAGGAGGCCGCCGGCCTGCTCGGCTACCGTTTCACCGTCGAGGCGGAGGTGATCGGCGGTCAGCAGCTTGGCCGCACTCTCGGCTTCCCGACCGCCAATATGCGGCTTTCGCCGGAAGCGGCCCTGAAGGAGGGGATTTATGCCGTCCGCTTCCGTCCCGCCGACGGCACGCTCCATGACGGCGTCGCCAGCTTCGGCCGCCGTCCCACCGTCGATGACAATGGTGCGCCACTGCTCGAAACATATGTCTTCGATTTTTCCGGCGATCTCTATGGAGAGACCTGCCAGGTTTCGTTCTTCGGCTTCCTGCGACCCGAGCTCAAATTCGACGGCCTCGACGCGCTGGTGGCGCAGATGAAAAACGACGAGGCCGAGGCGAGGGCGCTGCTGGCGGGCGTGCGCCCACTCTCGCAACTGGACGCCGAGATCGCGTTCTAGAGCAATTCCAGGAAAAGTGTGAGCGGTTTTCCGTCCGGAATTGCGTAAACAAGAAGATAGAGCATTTCACCGTTTTCGTGAAACGGTGAAATGCTCTAGATCGTCCGGTTGCTGCTATCGCTTCAGCGCCAGCCCGATGGCGATGAAGCTCCAGCCCTGGAACACCAGGTCGATCGCCAGGAATATGCCTAGCACCCAGAGGCTGTTCACCGGCCAACCCATGGCGATCATCAGGCCGAGCAGAATGGTGATGATGCCGGCCGCGAGCAGCCACCCCCAGCCTTCATGCGGCCGGTGATTGAAGGCCACCCAGGACCGCAGAAGCCCCGAAGCGACGAGCGCAATCGCCAATAGCAGCGTCAGCACCGCGGAGGCGAGCAACGGGTTGTAGAAGGCGAAAAAGCCGGCGACGGCGTAGAGCAGGCCACTCAGCAGCCAGTAGAAGAAACGTCCCCAGGTCTTCACCCCGAAGGCATGGATGATCTCGATGATGCCTGCCATCAGCATCAGCCAGCCGACGACATAGACAGAGGCGACGGTGGCGATGAACAGATTGCCGAAAGCGATGCCGCCGAAGATCAGCAGCAACACGCCGAGCGCCACGAACCATCCCCACTTGTCCCGCGTCTGGCCGATCGTGTCCTTGAGAGCGTCGCTTGGCAGAGTCATGGTTTCATCTCCCTCGAAATTCACCACCGGTTGTACGGTGAGAGAAAGCTAAACCCAATAGTATTGTCCGTCCAGCAACACGGGCCGAACCTACGGGCGGGCGGCGGTCCCCGACCGTAAAGGCGGTCGTTCTCGCGACGGCCAAGCTTCGTCCGCGAATGGCGCAAGCACCGCCTCCAGCGTCTCCCGGCCGGCCTGCTCCCAGCTTCGCGCCACGAATTCCGCGGCCTTCGCCTCATACGGAGCACGGGCTGAGGGTGAGGTGATCCAGTCCCGCATGGCGCTTTCCCATCCTTCGGCATCGAGCGGATCAAGGCAGAGTCCCGACGAGCCGACCACTTCGGCGATGGCTCCGCCCGTCGAGGCGATCAGCGCCTTTCCGTAGGCCAGCGCCTCGACAGGCGGCAGCCCATATCCCTCGTAGAGCGACGGGTACACGCAGAACGCGCTGTTGCGATAAAGGAGGGACAACGTTGCGTCATCGACGTTGTCGAGATGGACAAGGCTCTTGCCGTAGTCCGGATGGCTGTGAAGCTTCTCAAGGACCTCTTCGACCATCCAGCCGCTGCGGCCGACAAAAACCAGCTTCATGCCGCTGCGCGCGATCGTTCCGTCAAGCACGAGGCGGCGCCAGACATCCATAAGCAGTGAATGGTTCTTGCGTGGCTCGATCGTGGAAACGAAGAGAATGTAGCGATCCGTCTCGAGCCCGTCCGGCAAGTGGCCGTTCGCCTTCGATTTGCGGGCGCTGTCGCAGCCGAGAGGGACATGCCTCAGCTCCGGCAGGCGGACGCCGAGCTTGGCGGCATGGTCCTCGACATCGGCGGTGACCCGCTTCGACGTCAGGATGAACCGGTCCGCCAGCCTAATCGCCAAATCCACATAGTGCCTGAATCGCTTGACGTCATGCGGCTTGTACCAGTCGGGAAACTGGATCGGAATGATGTCGTTCAAGAGCACGACAAGCTTTGCGTCCGCCGAACGGCACTCGCGCGAAATGGCTTCGATATCGGTGTGCGACCAGTCATTGTTCATCAAGAGCAGATGGTCGCCTGACGCCGGCCTGTATTTGTCGCCGGCCACCGTCCGCAGCGGCATGATGCGGACGCGTGAACCGTCGTCGCGAGCGACCAGCCGCCGCTCGTTTGTCTTCATCAGCCGGTTTTCGACCCGCTCAAGCAAAGGAAGAAAACTGCTGCCGGGATTGTGCCGGCCGAAAGCGCCGATTTCCGTTATCAGGACACGGCGCGGCTTTATGATCGCCATCAGCAATTGCCGCGCCCAGTTGGGCCAGCGATCGTAAAACCGGGTCTTGATGCGCGCGGGGTCCGGATAGAAACTCATATCACATGAGATGTCGCCGGCGATGATCTCTGCCGCCATTTGCGGCGAAACCTGCCTGAGGACCCGCTCGGTGGGGTCGAACACCGTGAACGCCACCTCGGACGCCTCGAACGTGGCCGCCGCCGCGCTGTAATGCCGCTGCACGCGGACCAGGCCGACCGGAGGGCCGAGCCAGCGCGCCATGCTCGTGAGATCGACGACAAGCCGCATCAGCCGGGCCGCATCAGTTCGGCCGCATCTTTGCAGGGCGCGCGATTATCCTGCGCCAGGCCAGTCGAGGTCCGAGCGCGAGCGTCCTGAAAGAGGGGGCCCCGACAGCCGCGAGGAACAGCAGCTTGCACGTGACGGCCATGGGTATGCCCGCGCTTCGCAACAGCAACTCGATGTCGCGTCTTTCCAGGCTGGAGACGCCGACCCCCGTGGCGGCGCGCCATGCCAGAAAACTTGCGATCGCCTGCGCGGGTTGGCCGTTCGTGTCGAATGGCTCAGCGCGATGGCGACGCAACGGCGCCGACTGCCTGGCCAATGCCGCGGCCGCCTTTTGCTGGTCCTGCTTCACCCGCGATACTTGTCCCGGATGCGACCTCAGCTTCACAAGCGGCATTTCCATATTGGCCAGTTCTCCCGTCTCGGAAAGCCGCAGCCATAGATCGTAGTCTTCGGCATAGGTGAACGCGCGACGATAGCCTCCAGCGCGCCGGACAACCTCGGTCCGGAACATCACCGTCGGATGGAGCATGGGATTATACCTGGCAAGCGCCTCCCGCAACGGGTCGTTGCCCACGGGGACGTCGATCGGCCTCAACAGCTTTCCCTCCCGGTCGATCTGCAATCCCGCCGTGCCCAGCAGCTGCAAATCGGGATCCGCCTCGAAACGCGCCACCTGCAGGCGCAACCTGTCGGGCAGCGAGACGTCGTCGCAATCCATGCGCGCCACGAGAGGAGCCCGCGCGAGTGAAATCCCCATGTTCAGCGCATCGACGATCCCCTTGCCGCTGTTGGCGACAACTTTGACGCGGCTGTCACGATCGCCGATCGACATCGCGATCGCGGCGCTGTTATCGCAAGATCCGTCGTCGACGACGATCACTTCGATATCCGCCAGATCCTGGTCCAGGATGCTTTGCAGGGCCTCGCCGACATATTGTGCGCCGTCTCTCACCGGAATGATCACGCTTACTGTCGGCAATAGAATGATCCTTGCGATAACCGGCCGCGATCGAATGGCCGTCGATTGCCGGATGCGGCAGCCAGGTCTCAAAAATTTCAATTCCAGAGTTCAGCCGATCTGTCGACTGTCAATTTCCTTGTCTGGCCGATCCGAGGAGACCGCAAGGGCGGGGGCGAGCAGCCGCAGGACCGCTTCACGCTTTTTCGCCCTCAACGACGGGTCGCCGTCGAGGCCGACTTCATGAAGCCAGCTTCCCCGCCATTCGCAATAGGCCTGTCTGAGATCAATCCCCGGCAAGGCGGCGAATGCATTTATCGGCCGTTGCGGCACCGTGTCCGGGTCCACGTCCCGATAGAGCACCTCCCAATTGGCTCCGCCCGTGTCGAGGCCGGCGAACCAGTCGAGCCCGAAATCGAGAGGCTCGCGGCCGACCGCGTCGAATCGAAAGAAACAATAGCCGGCCCACAAATACCATCGCGCGCCTGCCCAGCGCAGGTCGCCGTAGAAGGCCGTGGCCTCAAGAGGTTCGAACGGGTCGCATCGCTGCGTGGGGAAAAGATCCTGGTCCAGGAAGCCGAACGCGGCCGGTGCGGCAGGCTTGAGCACATTGTGCCACATCCAGTTGAGCGCCGCGCCGTGCGACCGGCTCGGGTTTTTCACAGTCCACGGATTGGCCGGCAGCCTGATATAGGCGGCCCCACGGTCCGCGCAAACGCGTCTGTTCTCGTCTGCGGAAGCTTCATCGACGCTATTGTCGGCCACAATATGAAGATCGTGACGAACAAGTCCTCTGGTCAGTCGCAAATGCAGATCCAGGCATTGGGCATCGCCGAAGGCTACCGTCATCAGGACATGGCGGCTCCCGGCGGCGGCACGAATATCCTGGATATTGCCGTCCGTGGCCGGTTGACGCAGAAAGCTCCGGTCGATTCGCCAGTAACGGGCGGTCTTGATGGCGTGTATCGGCGGCTGCAGCCTCAGCCATTGCCGCCAGTCATATTCGCGCAGGGCCTTTGGCACGGTATGGCGGCTTTCAATCGAGCCCGGCCCGGCAATCGCGGTCGACCGGGGGAATTTGCATGGGCCCGCGCTCCAACTGGCTCTTTGGAAAAGCTCGAACGCGGCAGCATCCAAGTCTCTTGATAACCGATTATATACAGCATATTCGTATTTTCGACACGACTGACATTTACGCGCCCTGCTTGTTTGTTTGAACGGAGAAGTCCGGGCGCACCCGGATGCTCTCTGCCGACCTGACTGGGGTAAGACGGCGCTCCGGAAGATGCGATGAGAATCTGCTGCGCAATCTCTTCCCTCTTTATGAACGGGGGGCTGCAAAGGGATTGTCTCAATATCAGTGACCGCCTTATCCGGCGCGGCCATAGCGTGACGATCCTGACGACGCGTCAGGTCGGTCATGTCGAGAGCTCGGCGACGATAAAGGTCCATCCGGCACGGGTTCTCTCCAACCCGGGCACCGAATATGCGCTGGGAAGGACCGTCCTGGCAGCCCGGCGGGATTTCGACTGCGTGGTCGGGTTCAACAAGATGGCTGGCCTGGACATTTACTATGCCGGCGACCCACCTTACTTTGCCTCGAAGCTCGGCTGGTGGCGGCCGTTTTCGCCCCGCTTCATTCGCCAGCAGAACCTCGAATCGATGATCTTTGCCCCCGGCAACGCCGCGCAGATCATCGCGCTCAGCGAAAACCAGGCAGCGCTTTACCGCGACTTCTGGCGAACCGAGGGATCCCGCATCCACGTTGTCGGGCCCACGCTCGATCCGCGGCGTTGCAGACCGGAACTGCAGGCCGGTGACCGCAGTGAGATCCGCCATCGCTTTGGGCTTCCTCGCGAAGCGGTCATTGCGTTGAGCATCGCCAACAGATTGAAGGTGAAAGGTGTCGACCGGGCGGTAAAGGCTCTAGAGCCGTTCCCGGGGATACATTGGCTGGTTGCCGGCTTTCGAAAGGGCAGTGAGGAAGAAATCCGGCTTCGCGGCCTGATCGCCAAATCCGGGATGTCGGATCGGGTCACGCTGATGGGCATCCAGGAAGATATCCCGGCGATCGTGGTTGCGAGCGATTTCATGTTGCACGCGGCGCGCCTGGAAAATACTGGCACGGTGATCCTCGAGGCGCTTGCGAATGGCCTGCCGGTTATCACCTCGGACGCGTGCGGATATGCAAAATATGTCGAGGCCAGCGGAGCGGGACTGGTCGTGGCCAATCGCGACGATCCCGAAATCTGGCGGCAGGCGATCCTGAGGGCCGGCGATCCGGCGGTCCGCGCGCAATGGCACCGGGCGGCCCTTGCCTACGGAGCGTCAAACCCGCTTACCGGCGGACTGGAAGCGGCCTGCGATCTGATAGAGGGCCTGCGCCGCAACCGGCGTGCCGCTTAGCGCAGCGACATAAGCGATCCCAAATCTCCAAGAGCGCTGGCGCTGTGCTTGGCGCATGCTATCGTCAGGGAGGGGCGTTCCACTGCCGTCCAGAGTCCCCGCTATTGCAAAGGCGCGCCGAAGCTGGTGTCATCCCGTTTTGCACCACTGGTGAGGTACGGTGATGAAGCGCTCTTGTGGGCTTGCCCTGATTTCCTCGACTCTCGCTTTGTGTGCTGCCGCTCCGGTTTCCGCCTCCGCAGCCCAGCCAGGCGATCCGCCGGACGGCATTTCCAAAATAGAAACGGTGGTCGTCATCTTCGCGGAGAACCGCGCTTTCGACAATCTCTATGGTCATTTTCCCGGCGCCGA
This sequence comes from Mesorhizobium sp. SOD10, assembly GCA_000824805.1. GTDB lineage: Bacteria > Pseudomonadota > Alphaproteobacteria > Rhizobiales > Rhizobiaceae > Mesorhizobium. The sequence continues at coordinate 148,056 of CCNA01000034.1, read as the reverse complement.
GGGCATCGACAAGGCGAGCCCGGAAAGCCTGCAGCAGCGTGACCGTGACGGTTCCGTCTTGTCCGAACTGCCGCCGGTCTGGGACGGGCTGACTGCCAAAGGCGTGACGCCGCCGGTGACGCAGGCAATGACCGAGCACCTTCCGAACGCGCCTTTCACCGTCAACGACGCGAAAGGTTTCAACGTCCCGCTCAACGTCATAACGCACGATCTCTGGCATCGCTATTACCAGAACCAGATGCAGATCAACGGCGGCAAGAACGACATGTTCGTCGCCTGGGGCGATTCAGGCGCCATGCCGATGAGCAACTGGGACACCTCCAAGGGCGATATGTGGGCCGTTGCGCAGAAGTACGTTCTGGCCGACCATTTCTTCATGGGCGGCTTCGGCGGCTCTTTTTTCAATCATCAATGGCTGATCTGCGCCTGCGCGCCTTATTATGCGGATGCCGACAAGAACCCGGCCAAGCCGTCGATCGCGGTGACGGACGCTAGCGGCACAGCACTGAAGGTCGCGGACAATTCGCCGAAATCGGCGCGCGACGGCATCCCGAAATTCGTCTCCGACGGCAATCTGACGCCGGATTTCTACGCGGTGAACACGATGCAGCCGCCCTACCAGCCCAGCGGCAACGATCCGGCGCCCGGCGGCGATCCGCGCCTGGCCGATCCGGGCAAGCCCACGACATTGCCGCCGCAGACGGAGCCGACCATCGGCGACATGCTTAGCCTCAAGCATGTCAGCTGGGCGTGGTATTCGGGCGCCTGGCAGTACACGCTTGAACACGGCAACCACACGCCGATCCCGAATTTCCAGTACCACCACCAGCCGTTCAACTATTACGCCAACTTCGCGCCGGGCACCGAGGCCAGGCACGAGCATCTGCGCGATGCCGGGCTGGGCGGCGTGAGCTTCATCCAGGCCATCGACGATGGCGTCCTGCCGCAGGTCTCCTTCTACAAGCCCCAGGGCAATCTCAACGAGCATTCCGGCTATGCCGACATCCAGGCCGGCGACCACCATATAGCCGATGTCGTCGCGCATCTGGAGAAAAGCCCGCAATGGCCGCATATGCTGGTCGTCGTCACTTATGACGAGAATGGCGGCATCTGGGATCATGTCGCGCCGCCCAAGGGCGATCGCTGGGGTCCCGGCACGCGCATTCCCGCGATCATCATTTCGCCCTTCGCCAAACACGGCTACGTCGATCACACGCCCTATGACACGACGTCGATCCTGCGCTTCATTACAGAGCGCTTCGAGTTGCCGGTCCTGCATGGCATCGTTGTTCGTGACAAGGCGGTCGCAGCGCATGGCGAGCCGCCGCTCGGCGATCTCACCGGCGGGCTTGATCTGAATTGATGGCCCGTATCCGGAGGACGAAGATGGACGCTGACAGGATTGTCGCGCTGGTCACCGCCGGCGGCATCGAACTCACCGACCGCCGGCGCAACGCCAGCAACGACGGCTGGTCACTCAGCTTCGCTAACGGCGCCACGGTGGAGGTGGGTGACGACGGGTCTGCGCGTATCGGCGGAAAAGGTGCCAAGGCCGTGGCCAGGCTGCTGGACCCGCCGGCCGCGCCGCGCAACGCCTGATCCGGTGGGCCGTCCTCATCTTCGCATGCTGCCGACCGTGTACCGATTTTAAATCAAATTTTACCGAACGCACGGCATGGCTTGCGCGTCGGCGGGTGGTGCCGCCGGCGTGTTTCGCGTAAGGGGTGGCAATGCGTATTGGCGGGAAGATTCCTCTGGCTGTCGCCGTGACCCTGTTCACCCTACCTGTCGCCCAGGCCGGCGAAGGCGGCTGGATATCCGGTGACTGGTATCTCACCCTCGGCGCCACGGCTCTCGTCGCGCCGAATTTCGAGGGCGGCAAGAGATACATGTTGAGCGCCCAGCCGATCATCTCGCTCGGCAAGGCCGGTCCCGAGGCGCGCTTCACCTCACGCAACGACAACATCTCGCTGGCGCTGATCGATGACGGTTCCGTTCGCGCCGGCTTGACCGGCAAGTTCATATTCTCGCGCGAGAGCAAGGACGAGTTGAAGGGCCTCGATCCGGTGCGCTGGGGCGGCGAGGCGGGCGGCTTCTTCGAATTCTACCCGCTGGATTGGGTGAGGGCGCGGGCGGAGCTCAGGCACGGCATTCGAGCCCATAACGGTTTCGTCGCGGATATTGCCGCCGACGCCTTCTACGACATCACGCCGACGGTCCGCATTTCTGGCGGCCCGCGCGTCTCTTTCGCCTCGTCCAACTATTTCGACGCCTATTACGGCGTCAGCGCCAAGGAAGCGGCGGCTTCGGGCTTGAGCGAGTACCATCCGGGCGGCGGCGTGAAGTCGACAGGCCTCGGCGGCGCGATCACCTGGAAAGTGACGGAGCCGATGACGGCGAGCGTCTTCACCGAATATTCGCGCCTGATGGGGCCGGCTGCCGACTCCAGCCTGGTCAAGGAACGGGGCGACCGCAACCAGTGGACCTTCGGTGTCTCGACCACTTACCGCTTCAATTTCACGATGTAGGTCGTGAAAGCGGCTTCACGCCTTGAAATCCGCGCTTTATTCCTGTCGCGCCATCCGCTAAAAGCCACGCCATGACGAGCTTTTCGCGCCTTTTCGCGATCGCGATACGAATTACGGGCCCGGTGTTCCGGGCGGCCTGAGCGCCGCTGGAGCCGCCGGGAGTTTCGCGCGCGCCCCTCGCGTTTTTTCATGAACATCAACGCATATCGCCCGAAGGTGGCTTCGGTTTTGGGAAAACGATACGCGTCAAAGCAAGACTTGAACGCCCGGCTTTGTCGTCGGGTACCCTGAGATGGCAGATCAATGACCGACACCGTTGAGACGATCGACTATTCCAAAACGCTCTATTTGCCGCAGACGGATTTCCCGATGCGCGCCGGGCTGCCCGAGAAGGAGCCGGGCCTGGTCAAGCGCTGGCAGGACATGGACCTTTACAAAAAGCTGCGCGAGGAGGCTGCCGGCCGCGAAAAATTCGTGCTGCATGACGGCCCGCCCTACGCCAACGGCAACATCCATATCGGCCATGCGCTGAACAAGATCCTCAAGGATGTCATCAACCGCTCCTTCCAGATGCGCGGCTACGATGCCAATTACGTGCCGGGCTGGGACTGCCACGGCCTGCCGATCGAATGGAAGATCGAGGAGCAGTACCGTGCCAAGGGCAAGAACAAGGACGAGGTGCCGGTCAACGAGTTCCGAAGGGAATGCCGCGACTTCGCCGCCAACTGGATCAAGGTGCAGGGCGGCGAGTTCCAGCGCCTCGGCGTCATCGGCGATTTCGACAATCCCTATACGACAATGGCTTACCATGCCGAGTCACGCATCGCCGGCGAGCTGCTGAAGTTCGCGATGTCCGGCCAGCTCTATCGCGGCTCGAAGCCGGTGATGTGGAGCGTGGTCGAGCGCACCGCGCTTGCCGAGGCCGAGGTCGAGTATCAGGACTATGAGAGCGACACGATCTGGGCGAAATTCCCGGTCGCGAGCCTCGCCCAGCCGGTCGCTGGCGCCGATACGGCGCCGGCGCTGGATGAGACTGCGCTCGATCTGGTCGAGGCGCATGTCGTCATCTGGACGACGACGCCCTGGACCATCCCCGGCAATCGCGCGGTCAGCTATTCGCCGCGCGTCGCCTATGGCCTCTATGAGGTGACGGCGGCCGAGAACGCCTTCGGCCCGCAGCCCGGCGAGAAGCTGATCTTTGCCGACGCCTTGGCCGAGGAATGCGCCGCCAAGGCCAAGGTTACGTTGAACAGGCTTCACAGCGTATCGGCCGAACAGCTTGGGAAGCTTACGCTTTCGCATCCCTTCAAGGGGCTCGGCGGCGGCTATGAATTCCCGGTGCCGATGGTTGCCGGCGAGCATGTCACCGACGATGCCGGCACCGGCTTCGTGCATACCGCGCCCGGCCATGGCCGAGAGGACTTCGACGCCTGGATGGAAGCGGCCGCTGACCTGCGGGCACGCGGTGTCGATACCACGATCCCCTTCACCGTCGATGATGCCGGCTTCTTCACCAAGGACGCGCCGGGCTTCGGCCCGGGGCGCGAAGGCGGCGCGGCGCGCGTCATCGACGACAACGGCAAGAAGGGCAATGCCAACCAGGCGGTCATCGACGAGCTGATCAAGCGCAACGCGCTCTTCGCGCGCGGCCGGCTGAAGCACAGCTATCCGCACTCCTGGCGCTCCAAGAAGCCGGTCATCTTCCGCAACACGCCGCAATGGTTCGTCTATATGGACAAGGACCTCGGCGACGGCACGACGCTGCGCAGCCGCGCGCTGAAGGCGATCGACGATACGCGCTTCGTGCCGGCGGCGGGCCAGAACCGCATCCGCGCCATGATCGAGGAGCGCCCCGACTGGGTGCTGTCGCGCCAGCGCGCCTGGGGCGTGCCGATCGCCGTCTTCGCCGATGACGACGGCAACGTCCTGAAGGACGAGGCCGTCAACCGACGCATCATGGATGCTTTCGAGAAGGAGGGCGCCGACGCCTGGTTCGCCGAGGGCGCCAAGGCGCGCTTCCTCGGCAACCACGATGCCTCGAAATGGCACCAGGTGATGGACATCCTCGACGTCTGGTTCGACTCCGGCTCGACGCATGTCTTCACGCTGGAAGACCGCCCGGATCTCAAATGGCCGGCCGACGTCTATCTCGAGGGCTCGGACCAGCATCGCGGCTGGTTCCATTCCTCGCTGCTCGAAAGCTGCGGCACCAGGGGCAGGGCGCCTTACGACACGGTCATCACCCATGGCTTCACCATGGATGAGGAAGGCCGCAAGATGTCGAAGTCGCTCGGCAACACCGTCGTGCCGCAGGATGTCATCAAGCAGTCCGGCGCAGATATCCTGCGGCTCTGGGTGGTGACGACCGATTATTGGGAAGACCAGCGGCTCGGCAAGAATGTGCTGCAGACCAATATCGACGCCTACCGCAAGCTCAGGAACACGATCCGCTGGATGCTGGGCACGCTTGCCCATGACGATGGCCAGGATGTGCCGGTCGAGGCCATGCCGGAACTGGAGCGGCTGATGCTGCACCGGTTGTCCGAACTGGACGAGGTGGTGCGCCAGGGCTACGACGCGTTCGAGTTCAAGCGCATCACCCGCGCATTGCTCGACTTCATGGTGGTGGAGCTCTCGGCCTTCTATTTCGACATCCGCAAGGACGCGCTTTATTGCGACGGGCCGTCCAGCCTGCGCCGCAGAGCGGCCGTGCAGGTGGTGCGCCACCTCTTCGAGTGCCTGGTGAAGTGGCTCGCGCCGATGCTGCCCTTCACCACCGAGGAAGCCTGGCTCGACCGCCATCCGGAAGCCGTCTCGGTGCATCTCGACCAGTTCCCGGCAATTCCGGAAAGCTGGAGGAACGAGGCGCTTGCCGAGAAATGGCGCAAGGTCAGGCAGGTGCGCCGCGTGGTCACCGGAGCGCTCGAGATCGCAAGGGCCGAGAAGGTGATCGGCTCCTCCCTGGAAGCCGTGCCAGTGGTCACCCTCGACGACGCCGCGCTGGAAGCGGCGATCGCTGATGTCGACATGGCCGAGATGGCGATCACCAGCGACCTCGTCATCAGCCGTGGCAAGGCGCCGGAAGGCGCCTTCACGCTCGACGACGTCAAGGGCGTGGCGGTGGTGGTGGAGAAAGCCGAGGATCGCGGTCTGGCCAAATGCGCGCGCTCCTGGCGCTACACCGCCGATGTAGGCCAGGATCCGGAATTCCCGGATGTCTCGGCCCGCGATGCGGCCGTGCTGCACGAGCTAAGAGCATTGGGCCGACTGTAGCCACTGTTTATAAGCCGGTGCAAAAGTGCCACGCCGGGCGGCGTGAAACCGCCCATGCGTTGCCCTTAACAAGTGGTTGAGGTAAACACGCGACACTCCGGCAGACAAATTGTCGCCGGATTTCCGTCGCAAGTGCGGGGAAGAAGGGGACCGTGCCGTTGGCCGGTGGCGACCGAAAGGCTGTTAGAGTGGGACTTTTTGGCATGACCGACAGAACGTTTGCGCGCGCCGCGCTGGTGGCGCCGCTTGTGGTATCGGCCATCGCTTTGTCCGGCTGCATGAGCTCGCCCACTTACGGAACCGGCAAGACGGCTGCCGCGCAGCTCTTCGATGATGTTTCCGGCGCCGCCTCGATCACGCCGAAGCGTCGCGATCCGATCGACTACAAGCCGCGTCCCGACCTGGTGAAGCCCGCTCCGGGGCAAAAGGAAAGCCTGCCACCGCCGCAGCAGAGCATTCAGACGGCGAGCGCCGACTGGCCCGAATCGCCGGAGGCGCGCCGCGCCCGCATCCGTGCCGACGCCACCGCGCACCAGAACGATCCCAACTACCAGCCGGAAGCAGTCGAGGACGTGCAGACCGATCCCGAAGCGGTAAAGAAGGCGATGGCCGAGTCGGGCTCCAGCCATCCGCCGCGCTGGTCGCCGGATGATTCCAGCGCTACGCGCCGCGCCGAGATCCAGCGCCGGCTCGCCGAACAGAAGCAGGGCGACCCGACTGTTCGCAAATATCTGAGTGAGCCGCCGCTCGCCTATCGCCAGCCCGCCGACACCGCGCCGCAGAACGAGCTCGGAGAGGACGAGTACAAGAAGGAGCGTCGCCTCAAGGCGCAGGCGGAAGGTAAGAAGAGCGGCTGGTTCGATTGGCTGGGTCTGTGAATAGAGTAGTGAATAGCGAATAGTAGCATTCATTCACTACTCACTACTCACTACCACTCGCCGCCATTCCGTCTCTCCCGAAAGAAATCCTTGAGAATGAGGGCGGCGTCGCTCTCGCCGAGCCCCGGGTAGATGTCCGGCTTGTGGTGGCAGGTAGGCGAGGCGAAGAAGCGCACGCCGTTGATCACCGCGCCGCCTTTCTCGTCGGCGGCGCCGAAATAGAGCCGCCGCAGCCGGGCGAAGGAGATGGCGCCCGAGCACATCGCGCAGGGCTCCAGCGTTACATAAAGGTCGTGGCCCGTCAGCCGCTCGCTGGCGAGCTTGCGGCACGCCTCGCGGATCGCCAGCATCTCGGCATGCGCGGTCGGGTCCGACAGTTCACGCGTGCGGTTGCCGGCTTTCGCGACCACGGTGCTGCCATTGGCGATGACGGCGCCGACCGGCACTTCGCCGCGGCCGGCGGCCGCCTCGGCCTCCTCAAGCGCCAAGGCCATGAAATCCGGTCGTTTCAAGCGGTTTCCATTCCGATTACTTCTCGCCACCCGGGAGTGATCCTGTTATCTAGCGCGAGACCTTGAAAACCGGAATCGGTTTTTGCCGCGCGGCTGGATGCGCAAAATCAAGAATGACACTGCCTGCGTTGGGCGTCCGCAAGGGCGCGGGGCGTCGTAGCAGGCGAAGACGGACAAAGTAATGGACGACAAGAAATCTCCACGCGGGCCGCGCAAGGGCGGCTCGAAACCGGCCGGCCCGCGCGGCGGCAAGCCGGGCTTCGGCGCCAAGAAGCCGTTTGCCAAGGGTGAGCGCCCGGTGGCCGCCGGAGGCGAGCACGGCGACTTCAAGCGCAGCTATAAGCCACGCGAGACAGGCGAGGGCGCGGAGCACGGCGAGCGACCGTTCCGCAAAGGTCCGCCGCGCGACGGCAAATCCTTCGAAAAGCGTGAAGGCCGCAAGCCTTATACGCCGCGCGGGGACCGCCCGATGGCTGCGGAAAGCGGGCGTCCGGCGCGCGACTTCAAGCGCAGCTACAAGCCGCGCGAGGTCGGTGAAGGTGCAGAGCGCGGCGAACGACCCTTCCGTAAAGACGGCAAGCCGTTCGAGAAACGCGAAGGCCGAAAGCCTTACGCGTCGCGCGGCGACCGGCCGACGACCGCCGAGGGCGAGCGCGGCGAACGCCGTTTCGACCGCCCCAAGCGCGAGTTCGGCGATCATCCCGGACGCGACTTTGCCGACCGGCCGAAACGCAATTTCAGCGATCGTCCGCGCGCCTCAAAGCCGGAAGGAGGCTTCAAGCCGCGGCCGCTTCCCTCGGAAGCCGCGCCGGAGAGCGGCGAGCGCATCGCCAAGCGGTTGGCGCGCGCCGGTATCGCCTCGCGCCGCGACGCCGAGGAGCTGATCGCCGCCGGCCGCGTCAAGGTGAACGGCAAGGTGCTGGACTCGCCCGCTTTCAACGTCGGCGCCAACGACGTCATCCATCTCGACGGCACCGAGATCCCGCCGATCGAGCGCACGCGTCTCTTCCTGTTCCACAAGCCGGCGGGCGTCGTCACCACCAACCGCGATCCGGAAGGCCGCAAGACCGTCTTCGACGTGCTGCCATCCGATCTGCCGCGGTTGATGACGATCGGCCGGCTGGACATCAACACCGAGGGCCTGCTGCTTTTGACCAATGACGGCGGGCTGGCGCGTGTGCTCGAATTGCCGGCCACCGGCTGGCTGCGGCGCTACCGCGCGCGCGTCCACGGCAAGGTCGAGGAGAGCGCGCTCGCCGGCCTGCGTGACGGCATTGCCGTCGACGGCGTCTTCTACGGCTCCATCGAGGCCTCGCTGGACCGCGAGCAGGGCACCAATGCCTGGCTGACGCTCGGCTTGCGCGAAGGCAAGAACCGCGAGGTGAAGAACATCCTCGGTGCGCTCGGCCTCGAGGTGACGCGGCTGATCCGTATTTCCTACGGGCCGTTCCAACTGGGGGACCTGCCCGAGGGCCATGTGCTGGAGATCAAGGGCCGCGTGCTCCGTGAACAGCTTGGCGAGCGGCTGATCGAGGAATCCGGCGCCAATTTCGATGCCGAGATCCAGAAGCCGTTTTCCAACAAGCCGGTGCGCGGCGGCGGGCCGCGCCGTGAAGACGTCGAACGGCCGAAATTCACGCGCGACGGCGACCGCCGGCCGATCGGCGAGGGCGGGCTGATCAAGGCGCGCAAGCGCCGCGAAGGCAGCCGCGACGAGGCGCTGAGCAAGCTTTCGACGAAACCGGACAGGGCGTTTGGCGAGCGCAGCGCGAAGTCCGACCGCGGCGGTTTCGGCGACAAGCCTCGCAGTGGGTTCGGCGAGAAGCCCCGCTTTGGTGGGAAGAAATCCGAGCGCGAGCAGAGGCCGATCGAACCGCCGAGGCAGCGCAAGGCCAATGTCTGGATGGCGCCAGGCGCCAGGCCGATCGGCAAGGGCAGGGCTGAGGCCGATGCCGCCAGAGCCGCCGAGGCGAAGAAGCGCAAGGCGTCGTTCAAACCGGGCGGCAAGGGCAAACCGGGCGCAAAGCCGTTCGGCAAGCCGCGCGGCGAGCGCCCTGAAGGCGATGGCGGCAACAGGCCGCGCGGTCCGAAGAGGGGCGGCGATGCGGATCGTCGGCGGTGAGTTCCGCGGGCGTCCGCTGGCGACGCCGAGAAGCAATGCCATCCGCCCGACCACCGACCGCACCCGCGAGGCGGTGTTCAACGTCCTGGCGCATCGCTACGCGGAAAAGCTCGAAGGCGGTCGCGTGCTCGATCTCTTCGCCGGCACCGGCGCGCTCGGGCTTGAGGCGCTGTCGCGCGGCGCCTCCTACTGCGTCTTCATCGAGGAATCGACGGAGGGGCGAGGCCTGATCCGCGAGAATGTCGAGACCTATGGGCTCACCGGCCGCACAAAGATCTTCCGCCGCGACGCCACGCATCTCGGCGACGCCGGCACGATCTCGCCCTTCTGGCTGGTCTTTGCCGATCCGCCCTATGGCAAAGGGCTCGGCGAGCGCGCGCTGCGCTCGGCCAAGGCCGGCGGCTGGCTTCTGCCTGGCGCGCTCTGCGTCGTCGAGGAGGCCGCCTCGGCGCCGTTCGAGCCAGGCCCCGGCTTTTCCGTGATCGACGAGCGCAATTACGGCGAAACGATCATCCGCTTCATCGAGGTGGAGTGAGCGAGGCGCGTCCCTTCTCTCGCATGGGAAGAAGGAAAAGGCACAAGCGCCTCGAAAATGCCGAACAATTCCTTTGCCTCGCTGGCGAACCTTGCCTATCGTCGCAACCGGGACCGGAGACCTTGATGACACCAACGGGGATTGGGCTGCGAGCGGCGCTTCTTGTCGGCACGCTGGCGCTCGCCGCGGCTTCGGCCCGCGCGGCGGACGGGGGCGCGGTCAAGGATTTCCTGCTCGACAACGGCATGGAAGTGGTCGTCATCCCGGACCACCGCGCCCCGATTGTCACGCACATGGTCTGGTACAAGATCGGCAGCGCCGACGAGCCGCCCGGCAAATCCGGCATCGCGCATTTCTTCGAGCACTTGATGTTCAAGGCCACGACCCACCACGCCGCCGGCGAGTTCGACCGCGCCGTGGCCGAGATCGGCGGCTCCAACAATGCCTTCACCTCCTATGATTACACCGCCTTCCACGAGACGGTGCCGCCTTCCGCGCTCGAAGAGATGATGAGCTTCGAGGCCGATCGCATGCGCAACCTCATCCTGACCGACGATGTCATCAAGACCGAGCGCGACGTAATCCTGGAGGAGCGCCGCTCGCGCATCGACAGCAATCCGCAGGCGGTGCTCGACGAAGAGGTCGACGCGACGCTCTGGCAGAACCAGCCATACCGCATTCCGGTGATCGGCTGGCTGCAGGAGATGGAAGAGTTGAACCGTCCGGACGCGAAAGCCTTCTACGACGCCTACTATCGGCCGAATAACGCTGTGCTGGTGGTGGCGGGCGACGTCGATCCTGACACGGTGAAGGCGATGGCCGAAAGGACCTATGGCAAGGTCGCTCGCGGTCCGGACCTGCGGCCGCGCATCCGCCCCGTCGAGCCAGAGCAGAACACGAAGCGCACGGTGACGCTGACCGACGCGCGCGTCTCGGTACCGAACTTTTCGACGCAATGGGTGGTCCCGTCCTATCACACGGCCAAGCCCGGCGAAGCCGAGGCGCTCGACCTGCTTGCCGAGATCCTCGGCGGCGACAACCGCAGCAGGTTGTATCAGCAGCTCGTCGTCAAGCAGGGTATCGCATCCGAGGCCGGCGCCTATTTCCAGGGCACCATGCTCGACGCCACCAACTTCACCGTCTATGGCGCCCCGCGCGGCGACGCCAAGCTTGCCGATGTCGAGGCGGCGGTCGATGCCGAGATCGCGCGTATCGTCAAGGACGGCGTCAGCGACGATGAGCTGGAGCGGGCCAAGACCCGCTATGTGCGCTCCATGATCTTTGCGCGCGACAAGCAGGAGGACATGGCCAACATGTATGGCTCGACGCTTGCCACCGGCGGCAATGTCAAGGACGTCCAGGAATGGCCGGACCGCATCCGCAAGGTAACCGCCGACGAGGTGAAGGCGGTCGCCGCTCGCTACCTGGTGCTCGATCGCTCCACCACCGGCTATCTCTTGCCGCAGCAGCAGGCGGGGAATTGATGATGAGCATGGCAATCGCAACGACAAAGAGCATCTCGTACCCCGCGGCGGAAGGCGGCAGGGTCTACCGCGCCGTTGTCACCCTTTGCTTCGCCCTGTTCTTCCTGCTTTTGCCGGTGCTTGCCGCGCGCGCCGAGATGAATATTCAGGAGGTGAAGTCGAAGAAGGGCGTCACCGCCTGGCTGGTGGAGGACCATTCCATTCCGCTGATTGCGATCCGTTTCGTCTTCGACGGCGGCACGGCGCAGGACCCCTCCGGCAAGGAAGGCCTGGTCAACCTGATGACCGGACTGTTCGACGAGGGCGCCGGCGACCTCGACAGCGAGGCCTTCCAGATGGGGCTCGACGATGCCGGCGCCGAGATGAGCTTCCAGGCGGCGCGCGACGGCACCTATGGCTCGATGCGCATGCTGTCCGACCAGAAGGACGAGGCTTTTGGCCTGCTGAAGCTGGCGGTGAACAGCCCGCGCTTCGATCAGGCGCCGATCGACCGCATCCGCGCCCAGATCCTGTCCGGCATTCTCGCCAATGAGCGGGACCCCAACACGATCGGCCAGCAGCGCTGGCTGCGCGCGATTTACGGCCAGCATCCTTATGCGCGGCCGGACGAGGGCAACAAGGACAGCCTCGCCACCATCACTGCCGACGACCTCAGGGCCTTCCACAAGGCGAATTTCGCCCGCGGCGGCCTGCATGTGGCGGTGGTGGGCGACATCGACGCCGCGACATTGAGCGGCAGGCTTGACGAGGTGTTCGGCGGCCTGCCGGACAGGCAGACGCTGGCGCCGGTTGCCGACATCAAGCCCAAGCTCGGCCAGCAGCTCGAAGTGAATTACGAGTTGCCGCAGACCTCCCTGCAGCTCGCCTGGCCGGGCGTGAAGCGCAGCGACCCCGATTTCTACGCCGCCGTGCTGATGAACGAGATTCTCGGCGGCTCGACATTCACGTCGCGCCTTTACGAGCAGGTGCGCGAGAAGCGCGGCCTTGCCTACAGCGTCAGCTCCGATCTCGTCGATCATGAGCATTCCAACGCGCTGCTGGTGACGACGGCGACGCGTTCCGACCGCGCGGCCCAGACGCTTTCGATCGTGCGCCAGGTGGTGAAGGACATGGCCGAGAACGGCCCCACCGAGGAGGAACTCGCGGCGACCAAGAAATACATGATCGGCGCCTACGCCATCAACAATCTGGATTCCTCCAGCTCCATCGCCGCGACGCTCGTGGAACTGCAGCTCGATAATCTCGGCATCGATTATATCAAGCGCCGCGCGGCTCTCATCAACGCGGTGACGTTGGCCGACGTCAAGGCGGCGGCGAAGAAGCTCCTGTCGGCCGACCCCGCGGTGATGGTCATCGGGCCGCCGCTGGTGCAGGTGGCCGGAGGCGGCAAGGGATGAGCCCGACCTTCGGGGTGGCCTTCGGCGGCGGCGGCGCGCGCGGTCTTGCGCATATCCATGTCATCGAGGCTCTCGACGAGCTCGGCATCAAGCCGACGGCGATCGCCGGCTCCTCGATCGGCGCCATCATGGGCGCCGGCATGGCGGCGGGCATGACGGGCGCCGAGATCCACGACTATGCCCGGTCGATCCTCGGCAGCCGGGCCGAGGTGGCGGCGCGCATGTGGCGCTCGCGGCCGGGCACGATCGCGGAGGCCATGCAGGGCGGCATCCGCGTCAGCCAGTTCAACATCGAGCGCATTCTGAAAGCCTTCCTGCCCGAGGCGATTCCGCAGACATTCGAGGCGCTGAAGATCCCGCTCAAGGTGACCGCGACCGATTATTTCGGTCACAGCCTTGCGGTGTTCACCGAAGGCGACCTGCATTCGGCGCTTGCCGCTTCGGCGGCGATCCCGGCGGTCTTCCGTCCGGTGACGCGCGAGGGCCGCGTGCTGATCGATGGCGGCATCTACAACCCCGTGCCTTTCGACCTCATCGAGAGGGACGCCGACATCATCATCGCAGTCGATGTCGTCGGCGCGCCGAGCGAGGCCGAGCGCAGGCATCCGACCACCGTCGATCTGATGTATGGCGCCACGCAACTGATGATGCAGTCGATCATCGCCAACAAGCTCGGGCAGCACCCGCCGGACATTCTGATCCGCCCGAATGTCTCGAAATACCGCGTGCTCGAATTCCTCAAGATCGAGACGCTGATGGCCGAGACGGTTGAGATCAAGGACGAACTGAAGCGCGCCGTCGAGAAGGCCGTGGAAGCGCAAGTCGGCAGGCGGGGCGAGACCCCTATTTAAGCGAATCAGCTCCGTCCGATTCGCGCCGCCCGTAGCCAATCTCCGTTGTTGGAATGGCCGGTCTCATCGTGCTCGATAAGCCGCGCTCACACCCCAGGCCATTGCCGAACAAAGAAAAGCCGCCACTGGTGAACTGACCGCTTCGGGAGTCAGTTCACCATGTGGCGGCTTTGTGTCCTGTCCGCTAACAGATCAGAACTTGTAGTTCAGACCAATGCGAACGGTGTGAAAGGCGATCTTGTCCGTCAGCGTGTCGGGCCCGACGGTAATAACGTCCGCTTTCCCGAGATCGGTGTAGAGGTATTCGGATTTGATCGTCCAGTTGGTATTGATGGCGTATTCGGCACCGGCGCCAATGGTCCAGCCGGCCTTGGTCTTCGATCCGCTGACTGCTGGAACCCCGATATCGGTCTTAAAATGGCCGTAAGCGAGACCGCCCGTGCCGTAAATCATGAAGCGGTCAACAGGCGTATAGCCGATGCGCGCGCGCAGCGTCCCGAACCAATCGACCTTCGTCTTCAAAAGAGTGATGGGGAAGGAAAGATCACCCTTGATGTCGGCGCCCTGGAAATCGGTCTCGACACCATACACCACTTGGCCGGATTGCCAGTTGTAGCCGGCCTGAACACCGCCCAAAAAACCGCTTGAGCTGACGTCGATACTCGTAGGGGTGCCGGTGGCCGTGTGTTTGAACGTGCCGAAACCGCCGCCAGCGTTCACGCCGATATAAGCGCCGGTCCAGTCGAAGGAGGCGGCAACTGGCGCCTCCTTCAAGACGTCGGCCGCGTAGGCGGTGCCGCTGGCGAGGACGAGAGCGGTTGCAAGAAGAAGCTGTTTCACGGGATGGCCCTTTCGTTGCCAAAACTGCAAAGCTGGAAGGGCTTGACCGCCGGAATCCGTGCGATACGCCCACCGCAAACCTCTCGGTCTGCTTCCATGCTAGGTCGGATAATGCCCCCCAGAAGGGCCTAAATACCACCTAAGCGCGAGTAGCCTTGCCGCCGAACTCGGCCGGTTGTCAATCTTGCCAATTCGAAGACCCGAGTATTTTTCTCAGGAGATGCGGGAAAGCCACACACGCTCGGAGCGGGCGCGTCGCGAAGTGGCGGCATTGAAGCGGTCGTCGGCGGCAGCCTGGAAACTGTGCCGCGAGGTGGAGAATCCTCGCTCAGTGCTGGAAATCCGATACGGCACCGCACATTCATCTAAGCCGCCAAGACTACCGGGGTCGCCGATTGCGCCGCTGCGACATCGCCGAGTTTCCGCTGCCCGAGGGCGTCCGCTTTGTCGGATGGGCGCTCCCCAGCTCGCGCACAGCGGCTTCGGATGCGTGCTTTGCACTGTAGCAGCCAGAAGCATGACTGCAGCGAGTCAACCGGCTCTCGCTCGCTCACCCGCCTCTTCGATCTTGTCCAGAACGGCTTCGGGCGCGACGTCGCGCTTCAATTCCTTCAATTCGTCGTCCGCTTCGATTTGCACATCCAGGTGCTTGGCAATCTGTTCCACCAGCCTGATGAGCCTGGTCGTCTCGTGTTCGTTGAGCAGGCTTACCTGCAGATCGAGGTCCGCCCTGGCGTCATCCTCGGCGGCCATGCGGTTCTGGTTGATCAGCACGAAGGTCGACAGAAAGATCGCCTCGACCGAGGCAAACATGGCCAGGACGACCAAAGAAGGGTCCCACGGCTTGATGAGGTTTATTATTCCGACATTGAGGACGATCCAGGCGCCGAAGAAGACGAGGTGGATATAGACGAACATCATGCTGCCGGCGAAGCTGCTGATTGCCGCCGCCGCGCGCTGCTCCAGGGATGCGGCCTTCGCCTCGCGCTTCCGCCTCTCGATAAGAGCGTCGATGTTGCGCGCCAGGGCAGGGGCGAGGCCTTCCGCCGCCGGCGTTGTCGGAGTGGCGTAGCGATGATCCTCTGGGGCGGCTGTGGGACCCATGAAGTCTCTCCCGTTTAGGCAGCCTAACTCCCTGTTCGGCAATTCGCTCCATCCGATATCGAGAGATACGAAATGCCCGGGACCTCGTTCCACCCGGCAGCGGGGCCGGCAGCCCGCTTGCACGGCTCCATCCGCGTTGAGTTCGATGGGCGAGAGACCTATTTAACGGGGATGTCCGCGCGCCAAAAAATCGACCCGACCGCAAAGCTGGTCGCAGAGTGGCCGCTGTCCACTGCGGCGACGCTTGGATCGTCGATGAGGGCGAGAGGCATTTTTCTTGAAATGCGGGCTCGCCTTCCGATCGCCTTGAGAAAGCTGCTCCATATCGAGTCCAGGGTGCTCACCTTGCGCCTGCCGGAGGGCTCGGATGCCGACGCCGGGGCGGCATCGGCGGTCGTGTCCAAAGCCATGCAGAATATCGAAGAGCTCCCCGTGATCCCTCGCGAAGTCGAGGACATCCTGACGATCTCGGCGGGCGAACGGCACCGCTGGCTGAAAGACGGTCGGCTGAAAAGCGCCGGGACCAGAACGGTCAAGCTTCGCGGACGGGCAAGAAAGATCACCTTTCACGTCTTCGACCCGCGCCACATCGAGGATGTGCTCGACCGCGACCTCGTCACCCTCTGGCGCGAGCAAGACGCAGCAACAGCTGCCGAGAACCGGCGTCGAGCCGCCGGCAAGGCGGCCCTGATGCGCGCTCAAAAGAGCCGAGCGGCCGCAGGTGCGGATGACAGCGGACGGCCCGAAGCCTCTCGCCTGCGCGGCTGGGAAGATTTCGAGAGCGACGGACTGCTGCGCTGACTGCCTTGCGGACGCGCCCATGCGCGGGCGAGCCGTGGCACGCCAGCAGCCATAGGCCAGTTTCCATCCGCGCCCGAAGGAAGAGCCGGGCGAGGGGAACCGCCCCCATGCGCGATGCTTTCAGCTGCGCGTGCTGCCACAGCCGTCGGGCCAAAGCAACAAAGGAGCAGTCTGGGCGTTCTGATCAGCCGCTTGCGGAGCAGCCGAACACATGACTATGCCGCAAATTCTGTCGTTCGCCGTCACCTTCGTGATGATGGCAGCGTTCGTATGGGGTCGCTATCGCTATGATCTCGTCGCTGCCGCGGCATTGTTGCTCGCTCTCGCCGCTGGGATTGTGCCGTTTGACAAAGCCTTCAGCGGGTTTAGCGACGATATCGTGATCATTGTCGGCAGTGCTCTGCTGGTGAGCGCAGGCATAGCGCGATCGGGCATCATGGAACTCGCCATCCAGCGCTTTGCTCCGAAATTGTCGGGAGTTCGGTCGCAACTGGCGCTGCTGGTGATCGTGGTGACGTGCCTGTCTGCCTTCGTCAAGAATATAGGCGCGCTGGCGATCATGATCCCGATCGCCTTTCAGTTCGCGCGCCGGTCGAGCACTTCACCGTCCATATTTCTGATGCCTATGGCGTTCGGGTCGTTGCTCGGTGGTCTCATGACGCAGGTGGGCACTTCCCCGAATATCGTTGTCTCCCGAGTGCGAGAGCAGTTGACCGGAACGGCGTTCACAATGTTCGACTTCGCACCCGTCGGAGCGGCTGTAGCCGTCGCTGGAATGATCTTCCTGATGTCTTTCTATTGGCTGTTGCCAGTGCGCGAAAAGCTCGGCGGGGCGCTGAATGAAGCCCTCGACATCAAGGATTACCTGACAGAGGCTCGAGTTGTCGGCGATTCCACCGTGCTTGGGAAAACGGTCGCGGACGTCATGAAGCTTGCCGGCGGCGATGTCATCGTGACGTCGATCTTGCGCAAGCGGACGATGCGGATGACGCCGCTGCCCGACGCTGTCCTGAAGGTGGACGACATCCTGTTGCTCGAAGGCGACCCGACGGCGTTGGATCGACTTGTCTCGCAAGGCAAGCTCAGCGTCACGGGCGATCGGGGGACTGATGATGCCACCAGCAGCGAAATGGTAGCCATTGAGGCCGTAATTGGTGAAACCTCCTCCTTGATCGGCTGGACGGCCCAGCGACTTGCCCTCTACGATCGCTTCAACGTCAACCTCCTGGCAGTGAGCCGTCGCGGCCAGCGCCTCGACCGCAGGCTCGCCAATGTCGAGCTAAGGCTCGGCGACGTCGTCGTGTTGCAGGGCAATGCAACGACAATGCCCGAGACACTGCGCGAACTCGGCTGCCTGCCACTGGCTGAAAGGCCTATCCTTCTTGGCAGCGTTCGCAAAGGTATCGTGCCCGTGGCAATTCTCGCTCTTGCCATGCTCACGACTGCCGTTGGCCTGCTCCCTGTCCCCGTCGCCTTCTTTGCGGCCGCGGTGGGGATGGTGCTTTTCAAGGTCATCCCGCTCCGCGACGTCTACCAATCGCTGGATGGTCCAATCCTCGTGATGCTCGCCGTTCTCATCCCGGTGAGCGATTCGCTGCGCACGACAGGGGCGACCGGACTGCTTGCCGCGGAGCTTGCCAGGTTCGGGACCATTCTTCCGGCGCCGGGCGCACTGTTGCTCATCCTCGTCGCCGCCATGGCAGTGACGCCCTTCCTCAACAATGCCGCCACCGTTCTTGTCATGGCGCCGGTCGCCTCGGAATTCGCCGCCGATCTGGGCTACAGGCCGGAAGCATTTCTGATGGCTGTCGCCATTGGCGCCGGCTGCGACTTCCTCACGCCGATCGGGCACCAATGCAACACGCTTGTTATGGGGCCGGGAGGCTATCGTTTCAGCGACTATCCGCGTCTGGGGCTGCCGCTGTCCTTCCTTGTCATCATTGTTGCCGTGCCCATGCTGGCGATCGTATGGCCAATGACCTGACAAGCCATGGAGGAATGCGAACGACCTCGCTCGGAAGCGAGGAGTTCACCGCAAATTGCTCTTTGGGAACAGAACGCGATCGGGTTCGGCATTCATTCGCGCCAGCATTTCCTTGATCAGGCGTGTTTTGGTGCGTCCCGCTTCCTTGGGCGGCACGAGGTAACGCACGATGGCTTCGAGCCAGGTATTTTCGCTGACGCGGAAATGAACCACCGGATGCTCCTTCACTTGCAGCTCGTCCACCGGCGTTTTCGACAGGATGTCCTTATAGACCTTCACCTTCTGGCTCATGATGTCGCCGATCTGCTCGTCGACGACCTCTCTCATGGTTTTCGCCACGAATTCCAGATCGCTCTCATAGGCGAGCTGGAACTTGATTTCGTTCCAGACATAGGGAAACAGCGGCCAGGAATAGTTGAAGACCGGCGTGTCGAAGACGGTGGAGTTCGGGAACCTGATGACGCGTCCGCTCGGATGATCGGTCCAAAGGTGTTCGCCGCCGAATTCCCATAACGTCGTGTCGAGATAGCTGACGTCGATGACATCGCCATGGGCATCGCCGATGCGAATCCGGTCGCCAACGCGGTAAGGCGCCCGGGCCAGAATATAAATCCAGGCGATGAAACTGGAGATCGGCATCTGCAGCGCGAAGCCGAGTGTCAGTGAAATCAGGCCGAGCGAAACAACGGCGGCGTACCAGTTCACGAACAGAACTGAAATGGCCACGAAGACGACGGCGATCACCACGATCAATCGGAAAATTCGTTTCAGGTTGAAACGCGAGACACGATTGGGAATTCGGCCGATGAGAAAGACTTCGATGATATTCGCCACCGTCAGCATGACGAAGATCAGAAAGCCGCCCCAGACATAATTCAGCACGCGAGCGCGCAAAGGCGCCTCGAGCCATTCCAAGCGCCAATTGATGAGAAGTTGGACGGCAAAGAGCAGCAAGGCAGCGGCAGCGAAGCCAGCCGTCCACCAGAGGTCTTCCTTGCGAAAGCTGAAGCGGAATTTTTCCTCGGGTTTTTTCGCCTGCTGCTGGATGGTTTTCGGATCGGCAGTCCGCTGTGCGGCCCGTTCGAGCCGGGAAAGGTTCTCCTGTTCCTTGTCGCGCGGTTCCATGGATTCGCCATCCGATGTCGCATCAACATCGAGCAGCGCCTTATCGTTCCCGACGGCGGCATTGCGATGAGACGCTTGCCAAGTGGTGGGATCGCGGCGCCATGTTCGACGTGCTCGAACGCAACCCCGGATCTGGGTTTCGTTGACCGCTCCCGGCAGCTGGCCGCCGCCGTCCCCTACTGCCGCGGGCGTGAACTCGGCGCCGACGGCGACGCCTGGTTTCGCACCTGGCGCATGCCTCCCCAACGAGCACCTGCACCATTTCGATCGCGACTCGCTGGCGGCGCTGCTCGCGCAGAACGGCTTCGAATGCGTGACGCCGAACTGGTTCGAGGATGCTCCGTCAGCCCGCGAGGGTAGAGCCGAGCCGGGGGCTTATCCGCGATCGTTTTCACTCCGCAAGCTGACGGCGCAGCGGGCGAGGAACGTTGGAGCACCGGGGACAGCGTGGTTGGTGATGGGGCTCCTGGTGGAAGGCAGGGACTTAGTGGGGCGGGGTTATATGGCGACTGTCTAAACTAGAGGAAATCGGCGGCTGCTGTTGACCCCAACGCCGACTGGCTTCCAGCCGCGCCCCGCTCCTCCGCCTGGCAGCTGTTACGACGGGCGTTGCCCATAGGTAGACCTGCCAACGAAACGATAGGCTAACCGGGTGCCGTTCCGAAATTGACCTACATCCACGTGGCGATCAGCCCGGGCCTGCTGAGGTAGATATCGCTAGTACTGGTCGCGCTCAGACGAGCAGTGGCTTGTCGTCGTCCGAGTTGCCAACTATTGATGGCTCCTATGACAGAGGGGCTACCAATGGACGTGGAAGTGGTTTTCGGCGAGAGTGATGAAATTCCAGAGGAAGCCCCGAAGGGTGGTCCGCCGATAGACCCGGACGAGTTCTTTGCCAAGAATGCCTTCCGCATCATTTTTCAAACCAACAACTTCTTTCTCCCGCAGATTCGGGATTTGATCGACAAAGGAGAAGTCCTAAATTTGCGGCCCGAATATCAGCGTCGCTTGCGCTGGAGCACCGCGCAAAAATCAAAGCTTATAGAGTCGCTGCTTCTCAACATCCCTGTCCCTCCCGTATTTCTTTATGAGAGTGATGCTGCAAGATACGAGGTAATGGATGGCCAGCAGCGCCTGAACGCAGTCAAAGAGTTCATCTCTGGCGATTTTGCCCTGACATCCCTGACGGTTCTGGAGCCTCTCAACGGCATCAGATATTCACGCTGTCCGCCGCGTATCAAAAGGGCACTAGACCGCGCAAGCCTGTCCGCCATCGTTCTGCTTCTGGAGAGCGCATCAGAGAACACGGGGAACCAGTTGAGCATGACGGATGTGCGACGTTTCATCTTCGATCGCCTTAATACTGGCGGGACGAAGCTGAACCCTCAGGAGATTCGCAATGCTCTCAATCCTGGTCCCTTGAATCGAATTATTGTGGAGCTTACTCGTAACAAGCTATTCACCGAGGTTTTTGATATACCTGCTTATGTTGAGACAGACCCAAACGACTATTATGAAAACCCCTTACGCCAAAAGAACACGCTATACTCTAGCATGGCCGACTGCCAATTAGTTCTGCGCTACTTCGCTTTGAAGGACGAGGCCAATATCCGCGGCTCCATGAAGTCAATGCTCGACAGGGCCATGGAAAAGGAACTTACCGATGCACAAGCGGACAGCGCAAAGCAGGAATACATCGATCGATTCACGTTCCTCTATACGCTCTTCGAAAAGCGCCCCTTCTTGCTGCCTCCAGATGAAAAGGGGCGCGAGCGAGTCTCGGCAGCGATCTACGACTCTGCCATGGTCGCTATTGATAGCTTATGGGAAAATCGCACGGAGATAATGGTCGACGCGGCGAGGGTGCGTCAGCGAATGGCGGAGACCGCAGCGAACCCGGAGCTTCTCCCAATATTGACCGGCCAAGGCAATACTGCATTGGCAGTCAAGCAGCGTATCACGCTTCTTCGCGGTATCCTTCGGCCGGAATGAGTCCATGGCCAGCGCTTTTGAGTTAACGGTCGAGGATTTCGTCGAAGATATTGAGGCCATCCGCGCTTTGGTCGTGGCCTTTGCTGACAGCAAGTATCAGCCGAAATCAAGGATAGCCGCTGCAAATTCGGCCACTTTGCTTGTCGCTGCGACGTTCGAGGAATTTGTTCGGGAGATGGCTCGGGACTATGCCCGGGCGGTCGTCAATGGCGCTCCTTCCTTTGACAAGCTGCCCGGCAGTCTCGCCAGTACAGCGTGGAAACGTACTATGGACGGGCTGGGGAAGGTGAAGTTCGATACGCACGGCAAAGCCAACGACATTTTCGCCATCGCCCATGCGAAGTTCTCAGTCATCTACGATTTTTGCAAAGGGGATCTATCAAAAGACATTTACCGAGAGCTCATCCACAACGAAAACAACATGCATCCGGGCCAGATAAATGCGCTCTTTAAGGTCTCGGGATTAAAGGACGTCTGCGAGCAGTGCTCTCACAAGCAGAGCCTTTTGGACATGTTCGGTGAAACCCAGCACGGCAAGGCGCACGGGAAGTTACTTGCTGGTCTGAACCATTTCTTCGAACGGCGTAACGAAATCGCTCATGCACTTAATTCAGGCCAATCGAATAGTCCCGAACAAATTCAGACAGACATCGACATGTTGATCGGTTTCGGTCAGGCGTTGCGTGAGGTACTAGAAGACTTGGCCCCGAAGCCGTTCGTTCCTGCCGCGGCCTCAGCGCCTGCCCAAGAGCCATTGGCCGCACCAGAGCAGGTCCCGAGCGCTTAGGCAGCAGCTGCACCTCCACGACTCAAAACGGCTATTGAAGCGCCGGCCTGATCCCCCTTGCCAACCCCGCGACCTTCCCCTAATCTCCCTTTTGAGAAAACCTTTTCCCACATCGCCCACGCTCGCTGACCTCGCCCGTCATCTTCGCGCAGGGCGATCAGAGAAAACCTTTTCCCAACTTGAGGGTGCACTTCGAAATATGTCCGCCGACGCCCAGCCAGCGCCAGTTTCCGCCAAGCCGCCTGTCACGCTGCGCGAGGTGGCGGCTGCGGCTGGCGTCAGCGTGGCGACGGCGTCCAAAGCGCTGAACGGGCAGGGGCGCATGACCGCCGAGACGCGCGAGCGCATCCGCGAGACGGCGCGGCTGCTCGGCTTCCGGCCGAACAGCCTGGCGCAGAGCCTGTTGCGCAAGCGCAGCTTCACCGTCGGCCTGCTCACCAATGATACCTATGGCCGCTTCTCGCTGCCGCTGATGGCCGGCGTTTCGGATGCGCTGGTCGACAATGGCGTGTCGGTGTTCCTGTGCAATGTCGAGGACGACACAAGGCTCGGCCAGCTGCATGTCGAGGCCATGCTCGACAAGCGCGTCGACGGCATCATCGCCACGGGAAAACGCATCGACCGCCATCTGCCGGTCGATCTTTCCAATCTGCGCATTCCGGTCGTCTACGCCTTCACCCAGCCCGATCCCGGCGCGGTCGGGCTCGTCTCCGACGATGCCGGCGGCGCGCGGCTGGCGGTCGAGCACTTTGTGCGGCTGGGGCGCCGGCGCATCGCCCATGTCACCGGACCGGCGAGCTTTGCGGTGGTGCATACGCGGGCCGAGGCCTACCGCGATGTCCTGAGGGAGAATGGCCTGGCCGTGAGCGAGCCGCTGCTTGGCGCCTGGTCGGAAGGCTGGGGCCACGAGGCTGTCGAAAAACTGTTCGGCAAGGCGGGCAGGGAAGGGTGGCCGGATGCGGTCTTCTGTGGCAACGACCAGATCGCCCGCGGCGTCATCGACGCGCTGCGCGAGCGCGGCATCCGCGTGCCCGAGGATGTCGGCGTCGTCGGCTTCGACAATTGGGAGATCGTGGCCGAGGCCACGCGCCCGCCGCTCACCTCGGTCGACATGAATCTTTCGACGCTCGGCCGCGAGGCCGGGCTCGCTTTGCTTTCGCTCGTGGGCGGCCAGTGGGCCGCGCCGGGCATCAGGAAACTGCCGTGCCGGCTGGTGGTGCGTCAGTCATGCGGCAGTCCGCCGGGATGAAGCAACAAGGCTCAACCGCCCGGATCCGTCGGGCGGCGTGGCCAAAACAGGGAGGAGAACCATGAGGAGGAGTAAAATGAAAACCATGCTTGCCAAGCTTATGCTTGCCGCGGCCGTGATCGGCGGCGGCCTGCAGGCGGCGTCCGCCGAGACCGCCAATATCTGGGTGCGCGCCGACGGCTCGAACTTCATGCCGCGCATCGTCGACGCCTTCAACAAGGCGCATAAGGACCAGATCAAGCTCGACATCATTCCCAATGCCGAGATCATCCCGAAATACGGCGCGGCCGCCGCCGGCGGCACCGCGCCCGACGCGCTCTCGCTCGACCTGATCTACACGCCGTCCTTCGCCGCCGCCGGCCAGTTGGAAGACATCACCGACTGGGCGAAATCCTTGCCCTATTTCTCCAGCCTCTCGCCGGCGCATGTGAAGACCGGCACCTATAAGGGCCGCATCTACGGCCTGCCGTTCTCGGCCGATTCTTCTGTGCTGATCTGGAACAAGAAGCTGTTCAAGCAGGCCGGGCTCGATCCGGAGAAGGGACCGACCAACTGGGCCGAGATCGAGGCGGACGCCGAAAAGGTCAACGCGCTCGGCGGCGACATCAAGGGCTTCTACTTCTCCGGCAATTGCGGCGGCTGCAACATTTTCACCTTCACGCCGCTGATCTGGGCTTCGGGCGGCGACATCCTGTCGGAGGACGGCTCGAAGGCGACGCTGGACAGCCCGCAACTGCGCGGCGCCATCGACCTCTATCGCTCGATGGTGAAGAAGGGCCTGGTGCCTGAGGGCGCGCAGACCGACACCGGCGCCAACTTCTTCGCAGCCTTCGCCGGCGGCAAGATCGGCCTCTCGCCGTCCGGCGCCTTCGCCATCGGCGCGCTCAACACGCAGTATCCGGACGTCGACTATGGCATCACCTTCCTGCCGGGCAAGGATGGCGGCTGGTCGTCCTTCGCCGGCGGCGACAATTTCGTCGTCACCAAGGGCACCAAGAAGATCGCCGTGGTGAAGGAGTTTCTGGACTTCGCCTATTCGCTGGAAGGCCAGACGATCCTTGCCAAATATGGCAGCCTGCCGGTGCGGGGCGACATCGCCAAGGAGGCGCTGAAGGATCTCGACCCGCGCTACCAGGTGGCGGCCGAGGCGATGGCCAAGGGCAAGACGCCTTATTCGGTGGTGTTCAACGACCTGATCAACTCCGCCAACGGCCCGTGGACGCAGATGATCAACGAGGTGTTCTTCGGCGACGATGTCGATGGCGCCATCGCCAATGCGCAGGAGACGATGCAGTCGATCATCGACCAGGCGCCGAACAAATAATCCAGGGCCAGCCGGCGGCGGGGATCGCGCAACGCCTCGCCGCCAAGGCTCTGACCGGCCGCCCGCCCCGTCTCCCTGGCCGGGCGGCCGGATGATGTATCCGTCGCCTTCGGCGACACCTTCTCCCACAAGGGGAGAAGGGGAGGTGCTGCCATGACCGCCATCACCGCCGCCTCCGCGCCCGTCCGCTCACGCGCCGGCGTCAGCCGCCGGCAATGGGTGGGCCTGCTCTACGTCCTTCCGGCGGTCGCTCTCGTCACCGTCTTCTTTGTCATCCCGCTCGGCATGACGGCGTGGATGTCGCTCAACAACTGGCCGCTGATGGGCGAGCATTCCTTCGTTGGCCTCGACAATTATATCGCCATCCTGCACGACACGCGCTTCTGGAATGCGCTGAAATTCACCTTCTACTATACGGTGATCGTCACCATCGCGATCTTCGCCGTCGCCTTTCCGCTGGCGATCTTCATCGAAAAGCCGCGTCCGCTCACCAATCTCTACCGCACCGCTTTCTTCATGCCGGCGGTGGTCGGCTTCGCTTCGGCGAGCCTGCTCTGGTCGTGGCTCTTGAATGTCGATTCCGGCCTGTTCAGCCCCGCCGCTTACGACATCGGCCTGACCGAAAAGAAGGTCAATCTGCTGGCCACTTTCCAGCCGGCCTTCTGGTCGATCATCGCCATGGTCGTCTGGAAGGTCGCCGGCTTCACCATGATCATCCTGATGACCGGCCTGCAGTCGATCCCGCAGGATCTGCAGGAGGCGGCCGTCATCGACGGGGCAGGGCCGTTCGCCAGGTTCAGGGCGATCACCCTGCCCTTGATGCGCCGCACGCTGGCGCTGGCGCTGATCCTGTCGGTCGCGGGCTCGATCCTTGCCTTCGACCAGTTCTACATCATTCTGCGCGGCGGCCCGCGCAACCAGACGCTGACGGCGGTCTACTGGATATTCAACCAGTCCTTCGTCTCGTTCAAGCTCGGCTACGGCGCAGCACTTTCTATGGTGCTGCTGGTCATCCTTGTGGCGCTCAGCCTCGTTCAGCTCTGGCTGCTGCGCAAACCCGAGGGGCTCGACTGATGGCCGAAGCGATGTCGCAGAACCGCAAGGCGGCCTTCAGCCTGGCCAGGCACTCCACCGGCATGATCGCTTCGGTCCTGTTCCTGGCGCCGATCGTCTGGACGGTGCTCTCCACCTTCAAGCCGGCGCAGGAAGCGCGCCAGCCGCCGCTGCCGCCTTGGCCGACCACCGGCTTCTCCGTCGAGAATTACCAGACGCTGAACACCTTCGGCGACGGGCTTTGGGCCTCGGCGCAGAACAGCATCTATGTCTCGGTGATGACGGTGCTGCTCTCGGTGCTGGTCAGTGTGCTCGCCGGCTACGGCTTCTCGCGCTTCCGCTTTCCGTTCCGGGACTTCTTCTTCGTCCTCATCCTGTCGACGATCATGATCCCGTTCCAGTCGATCCTGACGCCGATCTTCCTGGTGCTGACGAAACTCGGCCTGCACAACACGCTGACCGGGCTGGTCTGCGTCTATGTCACGCTGCAGCTTCCCTTCTCGATCTTCATGATGCGCAACGCCTTCGACGCGGTGCCCCGCGAGATCGAGGAGGCCGCGCGCATGGACGGCGCCAACAATGTCACCATGCTCATCAAGGTGATGCTGCCTTTGGTCTGGCCGGGCGTCGTCACCATCGCGCTGTTCGCCTTTCTCGGCGCCTGGAACGAGTTCCTTGCCGCGCTCGTGCTGATGACCGACCAGTCCAAATTCACCTTGCCGGTGATGATGACGGCGCTTCAGTCCGGCCGCTTCGGCGCCATCGACTGGGGCGCGGTGCAGGCCGGCGTCACGGTGATGATGGTGCCGTGCCTGATCCTCTTCCTCGCCCTGCAGCGCTTCTACATCCGCGGTCTCATGGCCGGGGCCGTCAAGTAATTCGAATGGAGTGAAGTTCATGACCGTATCGCAGCCCGCCGCCGCAACCGAGGCCGCCAGGCCGAAGCTCGCCTTCCGGCCATTGCCAGTGCCGCAGGTCGATGTCCGGGGCTTCTGGGGCGACCGTGTCGACGCGGTTGCCGCCAAGACCGCCGGCATCCTCTATGACCGCTGCGTCGAGGCGCGCATGCTGGAGCAGATCGATCCGGACGTGCCGTCGCCGGGCGTCGTCATCCCGTTCCATTCGCCGTCGCCGGACGAGGCGGACTCGCAGGGCGCCGAGTTCACCGGCTCGACGGTGACGACACAGATGTTCTGGGACTCCGACTGGGGCAAGACCATCGAGACGGCGGCCTATTCGCTGTACCGGCGCCGCAATCCGGACCTGGAAAGGAAGATCGACGCCGTCATCGACATGTACGAAAAGCTGCAGCAGGAGGACGGGTACCTGTCAAGCTGGTACCAGCGCATCCAGCCCGGCCTGCGCTGGACCAACCTGCGCGACTGCCACGAGCTCTACTGCGCCGGCCACCTGATCGAGGGCGCGGTCGCTTATTACCAGGCGACGGGAAAGCGCAAGCTGCTCGACATCATGTGCCGTTACGCTGACCACATCGCCTCGATGTTCGGTCCCGAGCCCGGCAAGAAAAAGGGGTACTGCGGCCATGAGGAGATCGAGCTGGCGCTGGTCAAGCTCGCCCGCGTGACTGGCGAGAAGAAATACATGGAGCTCGCCAAATATTTCATCGACCAGCGCGGCCAGCAGCCGCATTATTTCGACGAGGAGGCGCGCGCCCGCGGCGCCGATCCGAAGGCCTATCACTTCAAGACCTACGAGTATAACCAGTCGCACAAGCCGGTCCGCGAGCAGGACAAGGTCGTCGGCCACGCGG
The DNA here is from genome assembly GCA_000824805.1 of Mesorhizobium sp. SOD10. Classification (GTDB taxonomy): domain Bacteria; phylum Pseudomonadota; class Alphaproteobacteria; order Rhizobiales; family Rhizobiaceae; genus Mesorhizobium. The sequence goes on along the minus strand of CCNA01000034.1, from coordinate 120,446 downwards.
TGCGCGCGATGTATCTCTATTCCGGCATGGCCGACATCGCGACGGAGTATGGCGACGACACGTTGCGCGTGGCGCTCGACCGGCTCTGGGACGATCTCATGACGAAGAGCCTCTACGTCACCGGCGGCCTCGGACCGTCGGCACACAATGAAGGCTTCACCAGCGACTACGACCTGCCCAACGAGACCGCCTATGCCGAGACCTGCGCTTCGGTCGGCCTGGTGTTCTGGGCGAGCCGGATGCTCGGCATGGGCCCGAACGCCCGCTACGCCGACATGATGGAGCGGGCGCTGTATAACGGTTCGATCTCGGGCCTCTCGCTCGACGGCTCGCTGTTCTTCTACGAGAATCCGCTGGAGAGCCGGGGTGGCCACCATCGCTGGAAATGGCACCGCTGCCCATGCTGTCCGCCCAATATCGGCCGCATGGTCGCTTCCATCGGCTCCCATTTCTATGGCCTCGCCGACGATGCGCTTGCCGTGCATCTTTACGGCGACTCGACCGCGCGCTTCGAGATCGCCGGCCGGCAGGTGAGCCTCGTCCAGACCAGCAACTATCCGTGGGATGGCGCGGTCGCGATCGAGGTCGGGCCGGAAGCGCCCGTTGCGTTCACGCTTCATCTGCGTGTGCCTGCCTGGTGCCGCAAGGCAGCACTTCGGGTCAACGGCAAGCTCGTCGATCTCGAAGCGGCGACGGTCGACGGCTATGCCGCGGTCCGCCGCGAATGGCGCCAGGGCGACAAGGTCGAGCTCGACCTCGAAATGTCGATGGCCCGCCTCTTCGCCAACCCGCAGGTGCGCCAGGACATCGGCCGGGTGGCGCTGGCGCGCGGCCCGCTGATCTACTGCGTCGAGGAGACCGACAATGGCGGCGGGCTGCACCGTATCGCCTTGCCGCGCGAGGCAAGGCTCGAGGCGCATGTCGAGCCGAATCTGCTCGGCGGCGTCGTCACCCTTTCGGCCATCGGCAGCAGGGCCGATACGGAAAGCTGGGGCGCCGATCTCTACCGCCCCGAACCGCCGGCGACGCAGGAGATCAAGCTCAAGGCAATTCCCTATTTCGCCTGGGACAACCGCGATCCCGGCGAGATGCTGGTCTGGCTGAGGGAGGGATAGGACAGCGAGTTACAAATGCACGTAGGCCGTCAGCGGCAGGTGGTCGGAGGCGACGCGCGACAGCGGCGTGTCATGCGCCTCGACGCCTGAGACCAGACCGTGCCGGTTGCCCATGATGCGGTCGAGCGCCAGCACCGGCATGCGGGACGGGAAAGTGGGCACCGCCGGCGGCGCCGGCCCGAAGGTCGTGTGCAGCGTGTTCAGCGCCGAGCGGTTGCCGAGCCGCCATTCGTTGAGGTCGCCGAGCAAAAGCGTCGGCCTCTCGTCGGCGCTGCTCATGATGTCGAGCACGACGCGGGCCTGCTCGGAGCGCGAACGGCGTAAAAGGCCGAGATGAGCGGCGATGACGCGCAGCGATCGTTTCTCGTCGAGATCGATTTCGGCGACCAGCGCGCCGCGCGGCTCCAGTCCCGGCAGCTTGATCTGGTGGACGTCGCGCACGGTGCCGCGCTTGAACAGAAGCACGTTGCCGCGCCAGCCATGCCCCTTGCCGTTTCCCGTGACCGGCACCGGCACCAGCCCCGTTTCCAGTTCCAGCCGGGCAAGGTCGAGCAGCCCGGCCCTGTCGCCGAAGCGGTTGTCGGCTTCCTGCAGGGCGATCACGTCGGGGCTGATCTCGCGGATGACGCGGGCGGTCCTTTCGGGATCGAACTTGCGGTCTGTGCCGATGCATTTGTGGACGTTGTAGGAGGCAACGACGATTTCAGTGTCGTTGACGCGCTTGCGCGGCGTCGCCTTGGCCTTGCGCGCATTTCTGCGGCGTATCGACAGGAGCACGGTCTCCGGCAGGCTGCGTCCTTTGATGTCGTCTATCTCCATGATCCTGCTGCTCGATTTCTTGGTCTAAAGATAGGGTGATCCCAGCCACAGCAAACGGTCCAAGACGCGGATTGGGAACGGCCTCGCCTTCAGCGTCTGCAATGTCACCGGCTGTGCGGTCGAGATGGCTGCGCCGATACGGGCGTCGATCTCGGCGGCGAAATTTTTGTCCAGCACTTCTAGGTCGATCTCGAAATTCAGCCGTAGCGAACGGGCGTCCAGGTTGGAGGAGCCGACATAGGCCCACACGCCGTCGATCGCCATCAGCTTCGAATGGTCGAACGAGCCTTCGTGGCGCCAGACACGGCAATAATGCTTCAGAACCTGGTCGAACTGCGCCATCATCGCATGATCGACGAGGAAAAGGTTGTTCACCGCCGGCACGACGATGTCGATTTCGACGCCGCGCCGGCCGGCGGTCGTCAGCGCGCTGATGAACTCCCGGTCCGGCAGGAAATAGGGCGACATGATGCGGATCGACTTGCGGGCGACCGAAAACGCCCCCATCAGCAGCTTGAGATTGGTTTCGTTGGACGCGTCCGGCCCGGTCGCCACCGCGCGCACCAGCATCGGCTGCCCCGGCGGCGGCACGGCGCGCTCGACCTGCCAGGACCCATCCTTCAACGCCTCGTTGCCGGCGAACCGCCAGTCTTCGGCGGCGACCGAGAACAGATCGGCCACCACCGGCCCGGTGACCTCGAAATGGGTGTCGCGCGAACTGTCGGAACCGGCGAATTCGGCCGAGAATCCCTTGCGGATGTTCATGCCTCCCGTGAACGCCACCGTGCCGTCGACGACCAGGATCTTCCTGTGGGTCCTGAGATTGGCATAGGGAAGTCTCAGGCCCATGACGATGTTGCCGTTGAAGAGATCGACCGGAACGTCGGCCACCCTGAGCTGTTTCAGGATGCTAGGCACCGAATAGCGCACGCCGACGGCGTCGATCAGCACCCGCACAGCGACGCCGCGCTTGACGGCGTTGCCGAGCGACTGGACGAAAAGCGCTCCGACCGCATCATTGTCGAAAATATAGGTTTCCAGAAGCACGCTTCTTTGCGCCGCGTCGATCGCACGGCACATGGCCGTATAGGCCTCGTCGCCGGTCTTGAGCACGGCGATGGTGTTTCCCGAGGTCAGCGGACGCCGCGCCACCCTGTCGCCAAGCGTCTTCAGCCCGGTGAAACGCTGGCCGAATTCGGCGTTGATCAAGGCTTCCAGCGCGACGTCGCGGTCATGCCTGGCGGCGGCCTCGAGCGAGCCCGGCCGCATGGCGCTGATCGTCGCGCGACGGATGCGGTTGATGCCGGCGATGGCGTAGATGATCGCGCCGAGGAAAGGCGACAACAGCATCACGCCCACCCAGCCGGTGGCCGCTCGCACGTCTTCCTTCGTCATGATGGCGTGGACGATGCCCACCGCCGCCATCGCCAGCGACAGGATCAGGATAAGCGTCGACCAGTGACTCGCTATCGCCTCGAACATCGGTCCGACTATTGTGCGAGCCGGCGCGGAAGGCAATGCGGGCGGGTCATTCCCGCGCTCATTCGGATGCCTGAAACCGGGCGGCGAGAACCGCGCTCATCCGGTCAGCCAGTTCCGCGACCGGCCCCGTCTCTTCGCAGGCATAGAGGGAGACCACCATAGAGGGCTCGTAGCCGACTTACAACTTTCTGAAGAAGCCCGACAGAATGTTCGGACCCGCTTCTCCGGGCCGCAGCCGGATCCCGTCCTCGAAACAGTTCAGCGTCACGCATTCGAAGCCGCTATGCGCGAGCAGCGCCACCAGCGAGTCGCGGTCGAAATGGTGCAGGTGCTCGTTGGGCAGACGCATGCGCCACTTGGCGAACCACGCGTCGCCATCGGCGCCGAGTTCGCGCCAGCGGCAATAGGGGACGGCGACGGCCAGGTGTCGGGCCTGAAGGCGGGAAAGGAAACCGAGGTCCGGGATGTGCTCGAGCACGTCGAACATGGCGACGAGGTCCCATGAGCCGGCGAGCGCCTCATCCCAGTCGACAAAGCGGACACCCTTGGGCAGGGGAAACTCGGCGATATCGCAGCCGGCACAATCGGCGACCCCGGTTATCTTGGCGGCTTCAATGAACGTGCCGGTGCCGTATCCGATCTCCAGCACCGAGCGAGGAATCTCACCCGTGATTCCCAGCACCCAGCCAAGCCGCTGATAGCCGAGCTTGATGGTCCGGTCGCTCAGATCCTCGTAATAAGAAATGTATTTCTTGTCGTATTTGATCGGCGTGAAATCGACCTGGTGAATCACGCCGAACCTGTCCACGTCATAGTTGTCCAGCATGTTCCCGCGCGGCCCCGGAATTCATTACATGGTCATTGACACGTCGCTGCGGCTTTGAGCGCTTCGGCACGGGAAGGCGCGGGCAAATTCCCGATGCGCCGAACGGAAGCATAGAATCTTGGATAGTCGCCGGAGCATAAGCCGAACAAGCGAAGGAATGCCGGAACCTCTTCGCCGTAGACGGCGGTCGCCGCGAGCTTCGCGTTGTTGATCGGGCTGTCGAACCAGGCGTCGTATCCGCGGTATCCACCCCAGCGCTTGTCGCGCATCTGCCGGTAGCGCATCCGAAGCCTCTCGATCGTGGCGGCTTTGGCGGCCGCCATCTGCTCCGGGCTGCGCGGGCTCGCATAGACCTGCCTCAACTCGTCCCGGGTTTTCGATATCAGTCCGAGAAAGTCCGCCTTGCGCTTGCGATCGGCTTCGTAGCTACGCAATCCGGCGCGATTGCCGGTGGCGCGGAGCCATTTCCTCGTACCCGTGGTTTCGACGGTAACTGCGAAGGCCTCGTTGAACGCGGAGTCGCCGTTCACATAGATTTTCTGATGCGCCAGCTCATGGAAGATAAGGCTCGCGAGATAGGTGTCGTTCTGGCGCAGCATGGTGCTGAGCAGCGGATCGCTGAACCAGCCCAGCGTGGAATAGGCCGTGATGCCCGTCACATAGACGTCCAGCCCCTGTCGCTGCAGTTCGGCGGCATGTGTGAGCGCGTCTTTGCGCGAAAAATAGCCCTTATAGGGAACGCAGCCGAAGACCGGAAAGCACCATGTTACCGGCGCGAGAGAGAATTGCGGCGCGGCAAAGACCGCCAGGGTCACGTCGTTCCGGCCGACGTCGACATAGCTGCGGTAGCTATTGTTATCAGGCAGCGCCAGTTCTTCCGTGGCAAAGCGACGGATGGCGCTGGCCGACGTCAACTTGGCGCGCAATGGTTCCGGCGTTGAGGGATCACGGATCAGCTTTCCGATATTCTTGCGCGCCGCCATGATCTCAACATGGCCCTCCAACGACTGCGCATAATAGGAAATGCTCGTGCATCCGGCCACGCCGGACGCCATGATCGCCGCGGCAAGCAATCGAAAAACGCGCTTCACAGCTTGCCCACCGCCAGCTCATCTCCTCGGGGGCAAATGTCGCCCTTTGCCCCGGAGTCTCAAACAGGCGCACCTGTTTTCGTCAAGGCCTGGAGGGCGGCGGCCTGACTTTCGATTTTGGCAGATGGACTGGCCATACGCCAGGCGGCGCTCAGGAAGATCTCGCTCCCCAATGGAACCGAAGCACGGGTCGCGCGTTGTAGGCCTCGCGGGGGTGTATCCGCAAGGGGCACTTTTCATTCCACGACAGTCTTCATTGTTATCGGCCGGGGCTGTGAGGGGCGCTGTGAGTACGCTGAAATCCAAGCCGCAGTTGGACCGCCGCCAGATTTTGAACGCGCTCAAGGCCTTCCGACGAGGCGACTTCTCTGTGCGCATAGACAATGTCTATGAAGGGCTCGATTCCGACATCGCAGACACCTTCAACCAGATCGTGGAGATCAACGATCAGGTCACGCGCGAGTTTGAGCGGCTGAGCAGGGTGGTCGGCAAAGACGGGCGGATCGGTGAGCGCGGCCACGTGCGCAACGCCACAGGGAGTTGGGAAACAAGCGTCCGCTCCGTCAACGATCTGATCGAGGACATGGTTCAGCCGACCACGGAGGTGGCTCGCGTCATTGGTGCGGTTGCCAAAGGCGACCTGTCGCAAACCATGATGGTGGAGATCGACGGCCGGCCTCTGCGAGGCGAGTTCCTCCGTATCGGCAAGGTCGTGAACACGATGGTCGGGCAGTTGGGCTCCTTTGCTTCGGAGGTGACCCGCGTTGCCCGCGAAGTGGGCACCGAAGGCAAGCTCGGTGGCCAGGCGCGTGTGAAGGGCGTGGCGGGTACCTGGAAGGACCTGACCGACAACGTCAATGCCATGGCGACCAATCTTACCGGACAGGTCCGCAATATCGCCGAAGTCACCACGGCCGTGGCCTCGGGCGACCTGTCGAAGAAAATCACCGTCGACGTGAAAGGCGAAATACTGGAGCTCAAGAACACCATCAACACGATGGTGGACCAGCTCAATTCATTCGCCTCGGAAGTGACACGCGTCGCGCGCGAGGTCGGCACCGAAGGCAAGCTCGGCGGTCAAGCGCGCGTCGAGGGCGTCGGCGGTACCTGGAAAGACCTTACCGACAACGTGAATTCGATGGCCGAGAACCTGACGGGTCAGGTCCGCAACATCGCCGAGGTGACGACAGCCGTCGCGCTCGGCGATCTTTCGAAGAAGATCACCGTCGATGTGAAGGGCGAAATTCTCGAACTGAAGAACACCATCAATACGATGGTGGACCAGCTCAATTCCTTTGCCTCGGAAGTCACCCGCGTGGCGCGCGAGGTCGGTTCTGAGGGCAAGCTGGGCGGTCAGGCCCAAGTGCGTGGTGTTGCCGGCACGTGGAAGGATCTGACTGACAATGTGAACTCGATGGCAGAAAACCTGACCGGGCAGGTTCGCAACATCGCGGAAGTGACCACGGCGGTGGCGTCTGGAGATCTGTCGAAGAAGATCACCGTGGCCGTCCAGGGCGAAATCCTGGAGCTCAAGGACACCATCAACACCATGGTGGATCAGCTCAATTCTTTCGCATCGGAGGTGACGCGCGTTGCCCGCGAGGTGGGCACCGAAGGCAAGCTTGGCGGCCAGGCCGACGTGAAAGGCGTCGGCGGTACCTGGAAGGACCTGACCGACAGCGTCAACCTGATGGCTGCCAATCTTACAGGCCAGGTGCGCAATATCGCCGAAGTGACCACGGCCGTCGCGCGCGGCGACCTGTCAAAGAAGATCACCGTCGACGTCAAGGGCGAAATCCTGGAGTTGAAAGACACCGTCAACACCATGGTGGATCAGCTCAACTCCTTCGCTTCGGAAGTGACGCGCGTGGCGCGCGAAGTCGGCTCGGAAGGCAAGCTTGGCGGGCAGGCGCACGTCGAAGGCGTTGGCGGCACCTGGAAGGATTTGACCGACAACGTGAACGCGATGGCCGGCAATCTCACTGTGCAGTTGCGTGACGTCTCCAAGGTCGCGACCGCGATCGCCACCGGCGATCTGACGCAGAAGATTACGGTCGACGCGCTGGGCGAGATCCTGCAGATCAAGGACGTCATCAACACGATGGTCGATCAGCTCAACTCATTTGCGTCGGAAGTGACCCGCGTCGCGCGCGAGGTTGGCTCGGACGGCAAGCTGGGCGGCCAAGCGCAGGTTCGCGGCGTAGCCGGCACGTGGAAGGATCTGACTGACAATGTGAATGCCATGGCCGCGAACTTGACCGGCCAGGTGCGCAACATCGCCGAGGTGACGACGGCGGTCGCCCTTGGTGACCTTTCCAAGAAGATCACTGTCGACGTCAAAGGCGAAATCCTGGAGCTGAAATCCACCATCAACACGATGGTCGACCAGCTCAACTCCTTCGCCGGCGAGGTGACGCGTGTCGCCCGCGAGGTCGGCACCGAGGGCAAATTGGGCGGCCAAGCCCAGGTCCGCGGCGTCGCCGGCACGTGGAAGGACCTCACTGACAACGTGAATTCCATGGCCGAAAACCTCACCGGCCAGGTGCGTAACATCGCTGAAGTGACCACCGCCGTCGCACGCGGCGATCTGTCGAAAAAGATCACCGTGGACGTCAAAGGCGAGATCCTGGAGTTGAAGTCGACGATCAACACCATGGTCGATCAGCTGAACTCCTTCGCCGGGGAGGTGACGCGCGTGGCGCGCGAGGTCGGTACCGAGGGCAAGCTCGGCGGCCAGGCGCGCGTCGAGGGCGTTGCCGGCACCTGGAAGGACCTGACCGACAATGTCAACCTGATGGCCACCAACCTTACCAATCAGGTGCGCGGCATCGCGGATGTCGTTACCGCGGTGGCGCAGGGAAATCTGCGCCGCAAGCTCACCGTCGACGCCAAGGGCGAGATCGCCTCGCTGGCCGACACCATAAACGGCATGATCGAGACCCTCGCCACCTTTGCCGACCAGGTGACCAACGTCGCGCGCGAGGTCGGCATCGAAGGCAAGCTGGGCGGCCAGGCTCGCGTGCCAGGCGCGGCAGGGCTCTGGCGCGACCTGACGGATAACGTCAATCAGCTGGCAGCCAATCTCACCACCCAGGTGCGTGCCATCGCCGAAGTGTCGACGGCGGTGACCAAGGGTGACCTGACACGGTCCATCAGCGTCCAGGCATCAGGCGAAGTGGCGGCGCTCAAGGACAACATCAACGAGATGATCCGCAACCTCAAGGATCAGACGCTCAAGAATGCCGAACAGGATTGGCTGAAGACCAACCTGGCGCGGTTCTCGCGCATGCTGCAGGGTGAGCGCGATCTGGCGACGGTCTCGCGTCTGATCATGTCGGAGCTGGCGCCGCTGGTGAATGCGCAATACGGCGTCTTCTACGTGACCAACCGGGAAGAAGACGAGTCCTATCTCGAGCTTGCCGCGTCCTACGGCGCCGATAGCAAAGCGGTGATGAAACAGCGCCTTGATCTCCGGGAGGGGCTGATCGGCCAGAGCGCTGCGGACAAGCGTGCGATCGTTCTCGACAATGTGCCGCCGGACTTCCTGCGCATCACATCCGGCCTCGGCAACGCCGCACCGGCCAATGTCATCATCCTGCCCGCGCTCTTCGAAGACGAAGTCAAGGCGGTAATCGAGCTCGCCTCCTTCAGCGAATTTCGGGACACACACCAATCGTTCCTGAACCAATTGATGGAATCGGTCGGCATCGTGCTCAACACGATCGCGGCGACGATGCGCACCGAAGGGCTGCTGAAACAGTCGCAGTTGCTGACTTCGGAACTGCAGGCGCGCCAGACGGAACTGACCAAGAAGCAGGAGGAACTGCATGCCACCAACGAGGAGTTGCAGGAAAAGGCGCAACTGCTCGAAAACGAAAAGAAGCAGGTCGAGAACAAGAATCTGGAAATCGAAATGGCCCGGCGGGCACTTGAGGAGAAAGCCGAACAGCTCGCCCTGACCTCCAAGTACAAATCCGAATTTCTGGCCAATATGAGCCACGAGCTCCGCACGCCGCTGAACTCGTTGCTCATTCTCTCGAACCTGCTGGCCAGTAACCAGCAGGGTAATCTCAACGACAAGCAGGTCGAATTTGCCCGAACCATCAATTCGGCCGGGACCGACCTGCTCAGCCTTATCAACGACATCCTCGACCTGTCGAAGATCGAGTCCGGCACCGTCTCCGTCGAGATCAACGACATGCCGCTGGCGCATCTGCGTCAACACATGGAACGCACGTTCCGTCAATTGGCCGCCGACAAGGGATTGGGCTTCACCATAGAACTTGATCCCGGCCTTCCGGAGACGGTGCGCACCGACGAAAAACGGCTGCAGCAAATCGTGCTCAACCTGTTGTCGAACGCATTCAAATTCACCTCGACCGGTAAGGTCAGCCTCACCTTCAGGCCGGAGAAGACCGCGCGGCGCAACGGTGCCCAGGCGCCGAAGGCGCTCGCTATCGCGGTCACCGATACCGGCATCGGCATCCCGGACGACAAGCAGAAGTTGATCTTCGAGGCTTTCCAGCAGGCCGATGGCACCACCAGCCGCAAATACGGTGGCACCGGGCTCGGCCTGTCGATCAGCCGTGAAATCGCGCGGCTGCTCGGAGGCGAGCTGAGGGTGGAGAGCACGCCAGGCAAGGGCTCGACATTCACGCTCGTAATCCCGTTGGACGGTCCGAGAGCGGTTTCGCAGCCCGTCATTGTCGAACAGGAGGTGGTGGCTCCGGCGGCTGGTGTTTCCGTTCCGGAACTGATCGATGATCGCGATGCCCTCTCGCCCGAAGACAGGGTCGTGCTTATCGTAGAGGACGATCCCACCTTTGCGGGACTGCTGCTGGGCATGGCGCGCTCGGCGGGCCTCAAGGGCGTCTTGTCCACCGCGGGCTCCGGGACAGTAGCGCTGGCCAGGAAGCTGGTTCCGGACGCAATCACGCTGGACCTGGGACTTTCGGACATAGATGGTTGGGTGCTGTTCGATCTTCTGCGGCACGACCCCAAGACCGCAGGCATCCCGATACATGTCATCTCCGGTGCGGAAGATACGGCGGGCCTGTTGCGCAATGGCGCCGCCAGCGTCTCAACAAAGCCGGTATCGTCGGACGACCTCATGAAGGTGTTCGAGGACATTCAATCGAGCAAGTTGCGCGTCCAGCGCAATGTCCTGATCGTGGATGTCGATCCCGAGCGGCGGCTTGCCCTGGTCGAAGCGATCCGCGACGGCGTCACTTCCGTCACGCCTATCGGTCGGATCCCCGCAAATGGGCGCGGAATAGACTTCGACATCTATGACGCGATTGTGCTGGGCTTTGGGAGGTCGGGCAAGGACAACGCCAAGATGATTGAGGAGATCGCGGCCTCGCTTGAGAGCATGTCATCCAAGCTCGTGTTCTTCGCACCCTATCCGGAGGCCCTGGAGCAGCTGATCGGGCTTAAACCGGAGTTGGCGGACGTTGCCCGTGCCGAGAATTTTGGCCAGTTGGCGCTGCTGATGTCGGCAACTTTGCCGCGGGACAGTCATCACACCAACGGGACTGCGGCCTCCCAACGATCGGACAAGATCGACCTTGCCGGCGCCAAAGTCCTCATCGTCGACGACGACATCCGCAACATCTATTCGCTGACCAGCGTGCTCGAAACCTATGGCATCCAGGTTTTGCATGCCGAGCGTGGTCGCGACGGCATCGCGCTGCTTGAGCAAAATCCAGACATGGACGTCGCGCTCATCGACATCATGATGCCTGAGATGGACGGCTACGAGACAATGCGGCAGATACGCGGCATGCCGCCGATCGCGCACGTCCCCCTCATCTCGGTGACTGCCAAGGCAATGAAGGGCGACCGGCAAAAGTGCCTTGATGCGGGTGCTTCGGATTACATAGCCAAGCCTGTGGATCTCGACCTTCTGCTCGCGCTGCTCCGGGTCTGGATCGGTCGATCGAGACAGCACGCCCAGCCGGCAGAGAAGCTCGTGGCGGCCATGTGACGGGTCGCCAATGCAAAGGATGCTGAAGACAAAATCCGAGCATCGTGCAGCCCTGTCAGAGGTGGCGCAAGGCGCGCGCATCCTCGCCGTTGATGATGACCATCGCAATCTCCTTGCGATCAGCGAAGTCTTGGCTGGAGTAGGCGAGGTTGTCTGCGCACACTCCGGCGAGGAGGCATTGCGGTTCCTTTTGAAGGAAGAGTTCGCCGTAATCCTTCTGGACGTGCTGATGCCGGGATTGGACGGATACGAGACGGCCTCATTGATCCGCCAAAGAGAGCAGTCGAGGCGCACTCCGATCATCTTCCTGACCGCGATCAACAAGGAAGAAGCGCATATGCTGCGCGGCTACGATGCCGGTGCGGTCGATTTCGTCTTCAAGCCCTTCGATTCAGCCATGCTGCGTTCGAAGGTGGCAGTGTTCGTCGAATTGCACGAGAAGAGCCTGGAAATCCAGCGCAAGGCGGTCGTGGAGCAGACGCTGCTGGAGCAGGCCCTGGAGTCGCAAAAGTCGAGACTCGAGGCGGAGCGAGCCTTGCGTGTCGCCGAGCAGCGGCAGGAAGCTATCCTGCAATCGGTTCCGGTTTGCTTTCATGCCCGGTCTCTGGATCCGCCATTCGACGCTCGCTTCGTCACCAGTGGTATCGAGCGGTTGACGGGATTTTCGGCCGAGCGGCTGACGTCCGAACCTGGTTTTGGCCTCAGCCGCGTGCATCCGGACGACTTGCCGGATGTCAAGGCCACTCTCCTCGGCGCCAAGGCGGCCGGCTCGTACAGCTGCGAATTCCGTTGGCATTGCGCGGATGGCAAATACCGGACCTTTCTGGACCAGGGGATCGTTTCGCACAATCCACTGGAAGGTACCGACGAGATCGTCGGCACGCTGCTCGACATCACCGAGCGGCGCGAGCTTGAAGACAGGCTGCTCAAGGCGCAGCGCCTTGACGCCATCGGCAAGCTTACAGGCGGACTTGCCCATGATTTCAACAACCTGCTTGCAGCGATCCTCAGTGGGCTCGGGCTGCTCGAGCGCAGCACCGCGCTCGACGAGCAGGGGAAGAAAGTGCTCGATCTTACGAGGCGTTCCGCCAAGCAGGGCGCCGACCTGGTCAATCGCATGCTCGCCTTCTCCCGGCGTCAGCACCTGAAGCCTGAACCTTTGCAACTGGCGGGGCTGATCGAGCCGCTGAACGGGCTCGTCGCGCCCGTGCTCGGAGGTCTGGTTCGCTTCGAATGGCAAATCGACAACTCGGTTTGGCCGGTGCTGGTGGACGCGGGCCAACTCGAACTCGCTCTCATGAACTTGGTTTTCAATGCGCGCGATGCAATGCCTACGGGAGGTTCAATCACCATACGCGCTGAGAACCACACGGCCCACGTGAGCTCCGACGAACTGGGCGCGGGCGACTATGTCGTCATCTCGGTCATCGATACCGGTTCAGGCATTCCGGCCGATCTCGTGGCGAAGGTCATAGAACCCTTTTTCACGACAAAACCCGTCGGCAAGGGCACCGGCCTTGGCCTCAGTACTGTCTACGGCTTTGCCAAGCAGTCAGGCGGCACGCTTCGGATCGAGAGCGTTGTCGGGCGAGGCACGGCGATGCATCTGTGGCTGCCACGATCGTTGAAGCAACCGGCCCGATCAGTCGAGCAGGGGCAGGTCAGCCAGCCGCGCAATAACGGCACTGGCGCCCAGCCGTCTGTATTATTGGTCGACGACAGCGATGCCTTGCGCGAGTTGACCGCAGCGTCCTTGAGGCAAAGCGGCTTCGCTGTGACATGCGCAGCCGGCGGTGCCGAGGCATTGGCCAAGATCGAGAAGGCGCCGCAGGATTTCGATGTGATCGTCACCGACTTTGCGATGCCGCTCGTTTCAGGTCTGGACGTGATACGATTTGCGCGCAACCTGAAGGCGGATTGGCCCGCGGTCATCATTACGGGTTACGCCGACACCAAGGCGATCGGCGATCTGCCGGCGGACGTTCCATTGCTGGCGAAACCCTACAAAGACCGGGAGCTTGTCGAGTCTATTCTGCTGGCGAAACAGACGCGCGACCGGGCCTGAAATCGTGGCCGGCAATATCGTCAATCTCAGCCCCGCCTCCCCATCAGCCGCAGCCACGGCGCAAGATGGAACCCCGCCATCAGGAGATACATCGGCACCATACCGCTGAGCACCGAGGCGCCTGACATGCACATCATGTCGTGGCCGCCATAGGCAGCCGTCAGCAGGGCCATTGCCGCGAAGGTCGGCGCGGCGGCGAGGCAAAGCCAGTCGGCGAGGCCGAAACCGCTCAGGCGAGGGGAGGGATCGTCGAAGCTCATGATGTCCACCTTCTGGAGTGGTCAGGTTTACAAGCGCTGAGGGAGGGAAGGGCGTGGCGAGATCGGCTCCGGCGGCATGCGGCGCGCGCCGCCGGAGTCGCCTCACGCTCAGGCGCTCTTGTTGCGGAACGCCGCTTCGCCGGCATCCGACACCTCGACCCATCTCTGGTCGGGCGCGGCACCCTCTTGGTAGTTGTCGTGCCAGTTCCACCACTTGTAGGTCTGGGTCTGCGGATAGCCCTCGGGCGAATCCTCCCACACCTCCTGGCGGCCGAGCGGCGTGACGTCGAGATAGCTCCAGACGGTGCCGAACGCCTCGTCGCCTCGGTTGTTGACGAAGTAAGTGCGGAAAATGCGCTTGCCGTCATGGATGAACACGTTGTGGCCATGCCATTCGTCGACGCCGAAATCCTTATCCCAGCTGTCGATGATGGTGTACCAGGGCATCTTCCAATCCATCCGCTCCTTCAGCCGCTGGATATCGGCCTGCGGCGCACGCGAGGCATAGGCAAGCGTGGTGTCGCGGGCGTTGAGATGCGCGAGGTTGCCGACCATGTCGGCGCCGAGCGAGCAGCCGCGGCAGGCGTGTTCCGGCCAGCCATAGACGCCTGGCTCGAAAAAGGCACGATAGATGACCAACTGGCGGCGGCCTTCGAAGAGGTCGAGCAGGCTCATCTTGCCGTTCGGACCTTCGAAGACATAGTCCTTCTTGACTTCCATCCACGGCATGCGGCGGCGCTCGGCGGCCAAAGCGTCGCGGGCGCGGGTGAGTGCCTTTTCCTTGACCAGCATCTCTTCATACGCGCCTTCCCACGCTTCCTGCGAAACGACCGGCGGTGTCTTCATGTGTTGGGTCATTGCTCTTGTCCCGTTCTTGGGTTTGGTTGGGGGTGACGAGGACAGACATAGGGCCGCATGGTTCGATGGTGAGAGTTACAAGTGTGACGCGATTTGATCCGGCGCACCCTGAGGCGACGGCATGGATTCGCTGATCAATGCCGCAGGCCGCGCGCTTGCCGCGGGCGATCCGCTCGGCGCCTTGAAGCGCGTCGCGCTGCGCGACGACGCGCCGGCGCTGGCGCTGCGCGGCATAGCGATGGCGCAGCTCGGCGATTTCGCCAAGGCCAAGGCCTTGCTGAAGGACGCCGCCCACGCCTTCAGCCCGAAGGAAGCGGTGGCGCGCGCCCGCTGTGTCGTCGCCGAGGCAGAGATCGCATTGGTCTCGCGCGACCTCGGCTGGCCGGAGAGGGCGCTGCGAGCCGCGAGGGCGACGCTTCAATCGCATGGTGATCGCTTGAACGCCGCCTATGCCGGCAGCCTCGAGGCGCGCCGCCTGATCCTAATCGGCCGGCTCGACGAGGCCGAGCGGCTGCTCTCGGACTTCGATCCGGCGCCGCTGCCGCCGGTCGCGCGGGTCGCGCATGAACTGGCCACGGCCGGCATCGCGGTCCGGCGCCTCAGGACGAAGGCGGCGCGCTCCGCGTTCGGCCGGGCATCGCTTGCCGCTTTTGAAGCCGATATCCCGGCATTGAAGGCCGAAGTCGAAGCGGCATCCCTGGTGCTGAAAACGCCGGTCGGCCGGCTGATCGCGCGCGGCGTGGAGAAAGAACTGCTGCTCGACGAAGTCGAGGGGCTGCTGACCTCAGGCGCTCTGGTCATCGACGCCTGCCGCAATGTCGTGCGCGAAGGCGACGCGGTCGTTTCGCTGGCGACCCGGCCGGTGCTGTTTGCGCTGGCGCGCACGCTTGCCGAGGCGTGGCCGGCGGATGCCTCGCGCGAGATGCTGCTCAACCGCGCCTTCCGGGCAAAGCATGCCGATGAATCGCATCGTGCGCGGCTCAGGGTCGAGATGGGAAGGCTGCGCGCCGAGCTCGCCGGCTTGGCCGAGGTCAATGCGACTGCCGGCGGGTTTGCGATCGTGCCGCTGAAGGCCGAGGTCGTCGTGCTGGCGCCGCCGGTCGAGGAGGAGCACGGTGCGGTGCTCGCTTTCCTGACCGATGGTGAGGCCTGGTCGAGCTCGGCGCTGGCGATCGCGCTTGGCGCCAGCGCGCGCACCGTGCAAAGGGCGCTGGAGGAGCTGTCGGCACGGAACAAGGTGCTGGCGGTCGGCCGCGGCCGGGCGCGCCGTTGGATGATGCCGCCGGTGACCGGATTCCCGACTGTGTTGTTACTCCCGGGTCCGCTGCCGACCGATTAGTCTGCGGCCATTGTTCGAATGGAGATCGAAATGAAACGAGCCGCTGCCGAGATCCTGCGTGAATACGGACCGTTCCCCGGCGTCGAGCGTATCAACGGCGTTACCTATGACGGCAAAAATGTATGGTTCGCCAGTGGCGACAAGCTGAATGCGCTCGATCCCGACAGTGGCATGATCGTGCGTACGATCGATGTCGCCTCGCATGCCGGCACTGCCTTCGACGGCGAGTATCTCTACCAGATTGCCGAGGATCGCATCCACAAGGTCGACCCCAAAATCGGCAAGGTCGTCGCCACCATTCCCGCTCCCGGCAACGGGGGTGACTCGGGGCTCGCCTGGGCCGAGGGTTCGCTCTGGGTCGGCGAATACAGGGCGCATAAGATCCATCAGATCGATCCTGAAACGGGCAAGGTGATCCGAACGATCGAATCCAAGCGCGTCGTCACCGGCGTCACCTGGGTCGATGGCGAGCTCTGGCATGCCACCTGGGAGGGCGAAGAGGGCGATCTGGTGCGCATCGATCCCGACACGGGCGACGTGCTGCAGGAGCTGGCGATGCCCTCCGGCGTATCGGGGCTGGAATCCGACGGCGGCGGCTGCTTCTTCTGCGGCGGCGGGAGCAGCGGCAAGATCAAGGCCGCGCGGCGTCCGGAACATGGAGCAATTCCAGGAAAAGTGTGAGCAGTCTTCCGTCCGGAATTGCGTAAAACAAAGAGATAGGGCGTTTCGCCGTTTCCGTGAAACGGTGAAATGCACTAGCGGCGGCAAGTAACGGACTGGCGGAAGAGGGAGGCCCGGTCAGGCCGCCTCGCGTGCCGGCTGCGTCATAGGCTTGTTGGAGGCCTTCGCGGCGTTCGGCCCATCGACATGCGCCCAGGCCGGCCGCTCGAACAGGAAGGCGCCGAAGCCGATGCGCTTGACGATGAAGTAGAGCACCACCGGGCTGATGACCGAGACGAGCAGCACCGCCAGGCTCAGCATGCCGGTGTCGGTCAGAAGGCCGCTTGCCAGCATGACACCGCGGAAGATCGACATTGGTATGGTGAAGGCGACATAGACGACCAGCGAATGTTCGCCGAGCCAGCGCAGCCATTCCATCGAGGCGAATTTCGACAGAAACCCGCCGGCGACGCACAGCGCCACCGCGCCGCCGACGGCCAGCGCCAGATGCAGCGGCGGCCATGCTGCCAGGCCCATCTGCATGCCGACCGGCTGCACGGCGTAGCCCGGCGAAAAGACGAGCAGGCCGTTGACCACGGCCCAGGCGAGCAGGCCCGCAACGGCGATCGCCGCCCGTGCCTGCGTCCACGCCACCAGCCGGAAGATCGCCGGCGCAAGCACGAGGCCGAGATAGAAGAACACGAAATAGGCCGCGAACTGCTCGAGCGCGTAGCTGTCCGGCTTCGGCGCCCACATCTGTAGCGCGGCGGCGAACGGGATGACGATCCAGTGCGGCACGCGGAGCTCGCGCAGCACACGGATGGCGACGCCGAACACCGCCAGCATGTAGATGAACCACAGGACGCCATAAGGCTGGACGATCGCCATTGCGAGGTCGTGCAGCATTCCTGCCGGATCGCCGCTGAAGATGCCGATCTTCAGCCCGATCGAGATGATCGCCCACAGCACGTAGAAATAGAGATAGTGGACGACGCGGCGGTCGACATAGCGCCGCCACGGCCGGTCGATCACCTGCGACAGGAACAGGCCCGAGATCAGGAAGAATTCCGGCATGCGAAACGGCGTTGCAAAGCCGATGGCGTAGTGCAGGAAGCCCACGCCGCCGGTGTATTCGCCGGTGTTGTAGGCCGAATACATCATCACCACCAGGATGATGGAAAGGCCTTTTGCCGTATCCACCCACGGCATGCGGTTCGGGTTGCTCATGAACGATCTCGAGGAAATTCAACTGCCGCAATTCTAGCGGACCAGCGAATGGCTCGCAGCAACAAGCTTACGATATCGTAAACGGAAACCTTGTTCCGGGCCGGCGTTAACCATCGCCTGGCGCCGGGAGTGTAGCGGCGGCATGCGTTTCGCGCATCGCTATCGCGACGATCACACCCGACAGAAAGGTTAACGCCGCGATTGCTCCGATCGCCGCAACGAAGCCGAAGAAGTCGGCGATCAGGCCGGCGGACAGCGCACCGATCGCGTAGCCGAGGTCGCGCCAGAAGCGATAGACGCTGAGCGAGCGCGCCCGCCAGGAGGGATGCGAGGCGTCGGACACCGCCGCGATCAGGCTCGGATAAACCATTGCCGTGCCGAGCCCGAGAAGCACGCTCGCCAGCAGCCACCAGCCGAAATCGCGCGTCATGGCGGTCAAGAGAAGTCCCGCCGCCTGCACCCACATGCCGGCGACGATCAGCCCCTTGCGACCCCAGCGGTCGCTCAACGGCCCGGTGGCGACCTGAAGGATGCCCCACACTGCCGGATAGACCGCCTTGAGGATGCCGATCCGCTCGATGCCGAGGCCGTTGGCGACGAAGAAGAGCGGGAACAGCCCCCAGCTCATGCCGTCGTTCAGGTTGTTGACCAGCCCGGCCTGGGAGGCTGCGAACAGATTGCGGTCACCGAAGGAGGTCAGCATGAAGATCTCCTGGAAGGCGAGCGGCGAAGCCTGTTTTGGATGGTCGGCCAGCTCCAGCCGCACATGCTCGCGGGTGTCGCGCACGAGCAGGATCGACAGTGCGGCGCCGAGAACCGCATAGCCGACGCCGAGATAGATCGGCACGGGGCGTAGCCCGTAACGGCTCGCCAGATAGCCGGTGAGGAAGGCGGTCACGCCGACGGCGAGGTAGCCGGCGAACTCGTTGAGGCCGACGGCGAGCCCGCGTGATTTCGGCCCCACGAGGTCGACCTTCATGATCACCGTCATCGACCAGGCGAATCCCTGATTGATGCCGAGAAGGGCGTTGGCGGCGACGATCCAACCCCAGCTCGGCGCCCCGATGATGATGAACGGCACCGGCAGGCCGAACAGCCAGCCGAGAATCAGCACGCGCTTGCGGCCCCATGTGTCGGCAAGCTGGCCGGAGACGAGGTTGGCGCAGGCCTTGACCACGCCGAAGCTGACGATGAAGGAGGTGACGAGCGTGGTGGAGGCTACACCGAATTCCTCCGCGCCGATCAGCGGCACGAGGGTCCGCTCGATCCCGACCATGCCGCCGACGAAGGCGTTGATCAGCACCAAGAGCGAAAACTGCTTCCAGTTGGCCTTGAGGCCGAGCGCGACGCCAGGCGCGGCTGCGGTCAAGATTTCGCTCCGGCGTTCGCGGCCCGGTTCCGGGCGGCGTCCGGGGGCGGGGGAGGGATGTCGGCGGTCATGGCGGCGACGAACTCACCTTCATCCTCGATGCGGAAGGCCTTATTGAAGCGCCGCTCGAAGCCGATGGTCGATGTCGGCTTGCCGCTCAGCGAGCGGCCGCAGACCGATCCGGAATAGGCGCCGGGCAGCACCTCGACATGGTCGGGCAGTTCCTTCAGCCGGCGCGCGCTGGCATAGAGCGCGCGAGCCCCGTCCTCGGCACTGGAGGCGAGTTCGGTGCGGCCGAGATCGCCGACCATCAGCGTGTGCCCGGTGAGCACGAACCAGGGTTCGTTCGACCGCGTCCGGTCGGTGACGAGCAGGCTCAGATGCTCCGGCGTATGGCCTGGCGTATGCATCACCGTCGCTGTGACATTGCCGAGCTCGAGCACCTCGCCATCCTTGACGCGCCGGAACGGAAAGCCCGTCTCGGCGCCCTCGAACAGCACGTATTCGGCGCCGGTCGCCTCAGCCAGCGCCCGACCGGCCGATATATGGTCGGCATGGATATGCGTGTCGACGATATAGAGGATGCGCATCCCTGTGGCGCGCGCCGACTCGACATAGGGCGCAATGTCGCCGACTGGATCGACAACGGCCGCTGACGCCTTGCCGCCGCAGCCGAACAGATAAGAAGCGGCGACCGGATCGGTGTGCAGGAACTGCCTGAGAATCATCGCTTTCCTCTCCGCCGCACGCCTGCCTGTGCGGGCCGCCCGGCTTGACAGCAATGGCCGAAACCGTCATTCAACAATTCTGTTGAATGACGGTGCTTGACGGAAAGGCCGATGTCAATCCGCAATCCGAAACAGGCGCTCTACGAACAGTTCGCGATCGTCGCTAAGGCGCTCGGCCATCCGCTGCGGCTGGAAATGATCGAGCATCTGGCGCAAGGCGCGCGCAGCGTCGAGGCGCTCGCCGCGAAGCTCGGTCAGCCGATAGCCAACGTCTCACAGCACCTGCAGGCACTGCGCCGCGCCGGCATCGTCTCGGCCGAACGCGACGGCAAGTTCGTGCATTATTCGCTGAGCGATGAGAGCGTGCTTTCCGCCTTCGCCTCGGTGCGCGGCGTTGCCGAGCGGCAGCTTGCCGAGGTCGATCGCATCGTGCGCGGCTATTTCGACGCGCGCGACGACATGCGGCCGGTCACGCGCGAGGAACTTCAGAGGCTGATGCGCGATGGCCTTGTGACGGTGATCGACGTTCGACCAGCCGATGAGTTCGCGCTCGGCCATGTGCCGGGCGCCATCAATGTCCCGTTGGGAGAAGTCAAGGCGTGGTCCGGCAGCGCCGACGCCGGCAAGGAAGTCATCGCCTACTGCCGCGGCCCATGGTGCGTGATGTCCTTCGAGGCGGTCGCGGCGCTGCGCTCGCTAGGTCATTCCGCGCGTCGACTGGAGGACGGGATGCCGGAATGGAAAGCCGCCGGCCTGCCGGTGGAAGTGTTGGCTGGTATTGCGGCTAAGTAGGCGGGGCGGAATGCTCGCTAGCCGAAAGGCCACTGAGCGCCAATTGCAACCGTTCCGGATACCGCCGCTGAGCTTGGCGGCAACGTCGAAGTGGCTTTCGGCGCGATGGCGCCAACCTGGTTCGGACATCGTCCCGGCAGACACGTTGAGGACTGCGACTCCAAGGTCCGCTTCGTCGCTGCAGTGCTGATTGCCTCTCGGATCCGGGTTATTGCCGTGGCCTTCTGTCTTCATTCTTGGCGAGGCGATCCAGCAACTTCCGAAGCCGCTCGGGCAGCCACTGCTCAACGCGAAAAATCGGCAGTCCACGCAGATGACGCCGCACCGCCTCATTCGCGAATTGGCGGCGTAATAATTTGGCTAGATCCTTGCGTCGATCTCGGGGCACAGCTTCCGACCTGCTCAACGGTCAAACCGGGCTCAATTAGAATTGTTCCTGTGCCGAGCCGCGAACGAATGAGCGAACTGACGCTCGTCCTGCCTGGGCCCACAGGTGCCGTTCGGATTGGGTCCCACGGCCCGTCGTCCGCGCCAGTCGCTGTGCCGGAACGGCACAAGTCCTATTGCGAAACTGCGCAAAGCGCATATCATTTGCGTGGTGGGATGGACGGTATTCGGCGGTCGAAGGGCAACAAGCCGTCGACGCGCGTTGCGCTAAGCAGACTCGGTCGGACTCTATTGAGCCGCGCCCCGGGGATCAGGCGATGCAGCAAGGGGGTATGAATGTTGCGGCTACAGGGCCCGGCCGGCGTGGGCTGGCCGATGGCGATATTGCCCGGGAGCAGACCGTCCTCTTCCGCTTCACCGACCGACTGTATCGAGCCAACACCGTCACCGAGATATACGACGCCGCTTTGGATGCCATTTGCGACGCGCTTGGTTCGTCACGCGCCTCGATCCTAAGATTTGACAGCCACGGCGTCATGAGCTTCGTCGCGTGGCGCTCAATCTCTGAAGAATACCGAGAGGCAGTTAACGGCCATTCGCCTTGGACGCGCGGTGAGCACAATGCCGAGCCGATCTATGTCGAGGACATTCGTTGCAGCGGTGAATCTCAGCAACTCATCGACACGGTCCTTGCGGAAGGAATCGAAGCGCTGGCCTTTATCCCGCTTGTCAGCTCCCGCGAGCTCGTCGGCAAGTTCATGGTCTACTATCCAGTACCCCATCACTTCACTGATCGTGAACGCGAACTGGCGTTGACCATCGCCCGCCAGCTCGGGTTTGCGATCGAGCGGAACCGGGCGGAAACGACAGCAGCGCGACTGAGCGCGCTTGTCGAATCCTCGGATGATGCCATCAGCGCGACCGATCTGGAAGGCATCATCACAGACTGGAACAGCGGAGCCGAACGCCTTTACGGCTACAGCCGACGGGAGATTATCGGGCGCCCGCTGATCTCGCTCATTCCGCTCGACCGGCAACACGAGGAGCGGCAGATTCTGTCCCGCATTCGCAATGGTGAGCATGTTGAGCACTTCGAGACCGCACGCCTGCGCAAGGACGGCAGTTTGGTACCCATCTCTTTAACGGTTTCCCCTATCGCGGATCCATCGGGCAAGATTGTCGGCTCGTCCAGAATTGCCCGCGGAATATCCGAGCGGCTGCGCGCGCAAGAACAGCGGGAGCTGCTGCTTCGCGAGATGGACCACCGCGTGAAGAATCTCTTTGCGATCGCAAGCACCATCGTCAAACTGAGCGCGTCAGCCGCTGAAACGCCGGCCGTGCTCGCTTCCATCGTTTCTGACCGCCTCGGCGCCCTCGCGCGGGCGCATGCGCTGACGATGCTCCCGTCGACTGGCCATTCTGTTCTGGTCGCGACGAGCCTACATGCATTGATCGCCGCAATCCTCGCGCCATACCGCCATGGCACCGACGAGCATCCCCGCTTCGCGATCAGTGGCATCGATGTGCCGGTGCCTTCAGCAATGATCACGCCGCTTTCTCTCCTGCTGCACGAATTCGCCACCAACGCTGCCAAATACGGCAGCCTCTCGGCGGCAGATGGGTCGATAGAGATAGCTTGCTCCGATCGGGACGGCGCGGTCCTCATTCGATGGCGGGAGATTGGCGGACCACCGCCGGATGGAACCACAAAAGAGGGCTTCGGCACCCGCTTAGTCCGCGCCGTGGCAAGCCAGCTCGGCAGCGTCGACCGAATGTGGGATCCCGCCGGCGTCGTCATCGAGCTGACGATTGATGGTCAAAAATTTTCGGCCTGACCCGCCGAGCCGCATCTTGCCTCCCCACTGCCCGATAAAGCGCGACCGGCTTCAGGAATGGGCAGCCACGCTCGATCGTTCAGTCAGATCTCGCTCACAGTCCGATTGCAAGTGACTGGGCGCCGTCATCGTCGCGAAGGCCCGCAGGAACTCTCGTTGCCAACAAAACGTTTTCTTGTACGTGGCCAAAGACGGCCGCAAGGAGGATACGAAAATGAAACTCAAGCTACTTGCACTGAACGCGATTGCCCTCACGATGCTGACTGGGGCCGCGATAGCGGGCTCGACATCTGGTACCTCGGCGCTCGACGACCCGGCCAAGATGTCGCCGTTCTTTACCGACGCTGGGATGAAAACCCTCCGGAGTGAAGCCGACTTTAAAACGGCGTGGATGGCGCTGAAACCGGACGAGCGCACCGCGGTATTGAAGGACTGCGGCGATACGACTCTTAACAAATCGCACGCTGAATTTTGCGCTATGGCAAAGAAGATGGGAGGCTAAGCAGCCTCCCTGACCTCAGGCGTGCGTCAATGCTCGGCCAAGGGAGGCCCGGCCGGATGACTAGGCCGGCCTAAACTCACTCCTTGGCGCGCTCGACGTAGGAACCGTCGGCGGTCATCACCACGATGCGCGTGCCGGCAGAGATGTGCGGCGGCACGGCGGTGCGCACGCCATTGGAGAGCACGGCAGGCTTATAGGAGGAAGACGCCGTCTGGCCCTTGGTAACCGGCTCGGTCTCCACCACCTCGAAGACGGCGCGCTGCGGCAGCGTCAGCGAGATCGGCACGCCATTGAACTGCGCGAGCTGCACGGCCATGCCTTCCTGCAGATAGGGCGCCATGTCGCCGACCACGCTTTCGGAAGCCACGACCTGGTCGTAGCTTTCCGGGTTCATGAAGTGAAAACCTTCGCCGTCGGAATAGAGGAAGGTGTGCTCGCGTTCCTCGACATAGGCGCGCTCGACCATTTCGGTGGTGCGGTAGCGTTCCGACACTTTCACCCCGTCGCCGATGCGGCGCATGTCGAGCTGGGTCACAGGCGTGCCCTTGCCAGGGTGGATGTTTTCGGCAAAGAGGATGACATAGAGCTTGCCGTCCTTATCGACGACGTTGCCTTTGCGTAAGGAACTGGCGATGACCTTGACCACGATATTCGATCCCGTTCGAGTTTTTCGGCCTGCAAGCGCCGATTTCCGCGAAGCGGCGACGGCGACCTTCGCGTGCGCCCTAGCGCATCTTGCGCCGAACCGCCAGCCTTCCGCGCGATTTTCCTGCCCATGACCGCCGCTTCGCCTTGGTGGACGCCTGATATCCATGCCGATCGCCGGCCACGGCTGATGGCGCGCAACGCCATCGCCGCTGCCCTTCGCGGGTGGTTCGCGCAACGCGACTTCGTCGAGGTGACGACCTCGGCGCTGCAGGTTTCGCCGGGCAACGAGGCGCATCTCGCCGCCTTCGCCACCGAGGCGATCGGGCCCGACGCTTCACGCCGGCCGCTCTATCTCCACACCTCGCCGGAATTCGCCTGCAAGAAGCTGCTTGCCGCGGGCGAGGAACGTATCTTCAGCTTCGGCCCGGTCTGGCGCAACCGCGAGCGCGGACCGCTGCATCACCCCGAGTTCACCATGCTCGAATGGTATCGCGTCGGCGAAACTTACGAGCGCCTGATGGATGACTGCGCCGAATTCCTGGCGCTCGCCGCGGAAAAGGCCGGCGCCCAGCGTTTCCGCTTTCGGGGCCGCGAGGCCGATCCCTTCGCGGAGCCGGAGCGGCTGAGCGTGGCCGAAGCCTTCGCCCGTCATGCCGATATCGACCTGCTCGCGACCGTGTCAGCCGACGGCAGCACGGACCGCGGCGCGCTTCATGAGGCGCTGGTCGGAGCCGGCCTGCGCACCGCGCCCGACGACAATTGGGCCGACCTGTTCAGCCGGGTGATGGTGGAAAAGATCGAGCCGGCGCTGGGGCAAAACCGGGCCACCATCCTTTACGGCTATCCGATCTCCGAGGCGGCGCTCGCCCGGCCGAGCGCAGATGACCCGCGCGTTGCCGAGCGCTTCGAGCTCTATTGCTGCGGCGTCGAGCTCGCCAACGCCTTCGGCGAGCTCACCGACCCGGCCGAACAGCGCCGCCGGTTTACCTCAGAGATGGACGAGAAAGAGCGCGTCTATGGCGAGCGTTATCCGCTCGATGAGGATTTCATCGCGGCTTTGGCCTTCATGCCGCAAGCAAGCGGCTCGGCGTTGGGCTTCGACCGGCTTGTGATGCTGGCGACCGGAGCTACCAGGATCGATGACGTGGTCTGGGCGCCGGTGGCCGATTAGTCCCTGTGTCCGCTGCGGCAAAGCCATCTCGCACGGACCGGGGCGATTGCCTTGAGATTGCCGCATCCGCCATTGCACTAGCGTTGGTGCAACAATAAATGGTGCGAATGCATCCATAACGGTGCCCATGGCATTCATGGATGGTGCGAAAGCGTCCATGTTGGGGCGCAGCATCCATAGCCGGCAGGGTCCCCTGACGGCTTGCTTGAACAAACAGGAATAAACTATGGCCGACCAGCTCGACGCAGCAAAATTGACCGATCGCGTCGCGGCGCTCGTCGAGGCCGCCAAGCGCGCCGGCGCCGACGCGGCCGACGCGGTGGCGGTGCGCGGCCGCTCGGCCGGCGTCTCGGTTCGGCTGGGCAAGGTCGAGGGCACCGAATCCTCGGAGAGCGAGGATGTGACGCTGCGCGTCTTCGTCGGCCAGCGTGTGGCGAGCGTCTCGGCAACCGCCGCTTCCGATCCGAAGGCGCTTGCCGAGCGCGCGGTGGCGATGGCGAAGGTCTCGCCCGAGGATCCGTTCCAGGGCCTGGCCGATCCCGCGCTGCTTGCCCGCAATTTGCGCGATCTCGACCTGTTCGACCCGACCGAAGTGTCGGCAGACCAGCTGAAGGAGGCAGCCCTTACCGCGGAAGCGGCCGCATTGGCTGTCAAGGGCGTCACCAATTCCTCGGGGAGCAGCGCCAGCGCCGGCCTGGGCGGTCTTGTGCTCGCCACCTCGCATGGCTTTGTCGGTCAGTATGTCGCCTCGCGCTTCTCGCGCTCCACCAGCGTCATTGCGGGTGAGGGAACCGCGATGGAGCGCGACTACGAATTCTCCTCGCGCCAGCATTTCGCCGATCTCGACGCGCCTGAAGAAATCGGCCGCAAGGCCGGCGAGCGCGCGGTGCGCCGCTTGGGCGCCCGTAAGGCGGCGACCGGCCCAGTCGACGTGGTGTTCGATCCGCGCGTGGCGCGCGGCATAGCCGGCCATCTCGCCGGCGCCATCAACGGCGCGGCTGTTGCCCGCAAGACCAGCTTCCTGCGCGACATGATGGGCAAGCAGGTGGCTTCGGCCTCAATCACCGTCACCGATGAGCCTTTGCGGCGGCGCGGCCAGGCGTCGCGCCCCTTCGACGGCGAAGGCGTCGAGGGCGAGAAGCTGCTAATGGTCGAGAAGGGCGTCTTGAATCACTGGTTCCTGTCGACCTCGGCCGCGCGCGAGCTTGGTCTTCTCACCAATGGACGCGGTTCGCGCAACGGCTCGTCGGTTTCGCCGTCCTCGACCAATCTTGCCATCGAGCCCGGCGGGCGTTCGCCGGAGGATTTGATCGCGTCGTTGAAGAGCGGCTTCTATGTCACCGAGGTGTTCGGCCAGGGCGTCGACATGGTGACCGGCGAATACAGCCGCGGCGCTTCCGGTTACTGGATCGAGAACGGCGTCTTGGCCTATCCGGTCGCCGAGGTGACGATCGCCTCGAACCTGAAGACCATGTTTCTCAGC
The DNA here is from genome assembly GCA_000824805.1 of Mesorhizobium sp. SOD10. Classification (GTDB taxonomy): domain Bacteria; phylum Pseudomonadota; class Alphaproteobacteria; order Rhizobiales; family Rhizobiaceae; genus Mesorhizobium. The sequence continues at coordinate 93,803 of CCNA01000034.1, read as the reverse complement.
ATGGAGCCCGCGAACGATCTCGACCGCAATTTCGGCACGGCGGCGCCGACGCTCCTGATCGAGGGGATGACCCTTGCCGGCGCTTGACCAATTGACATCGAGCGGCGCCCGCGAAGACCTCGCTTTGTTGCGCGAGGCCGCCCGCGAGGCCGGCGCCATCGCCATGCGCTATTTCGGCAACAACCCGCAGGTGTGGATGAAGGGCGGCACCTCGCCGGTGAGCGAGGCCGATCACGCCGCGGACGCCTATCTGCGCGAGACCTTGCTCAAGACGCGTCCGGATTATGGCTGGCTGTCTGAAGAGACCGCGGACGACCACGCGAGGCTGTCGGCGCGCCGCACCTTCGTCGTCGACCCGATCGACGGCACGCGCGGCTTTCTCGATGGCCTCCATTCCTGGTGCGTCAGCGTCGCCGTGGTCGAGGACGGGCGCTCGCTTGCCGGCGTCCTCGAATGCCCGGCCAAACGGGAGACCTATTGGGCGCTGCCTGGCGAGGGCGCCTATCTCAACGACAAGCGCATCCATGTGCGCCCGCTAGGTGAAAGCGTCGACATCGGCGGACCCAAGCCGCTGGTCGACCTGATGCCGCATGCCTGGCAGGACAGGCTGCGCCGGACGGCCTACATTCCCTCGCTTGCCTACCGGCTGGCGATGATCGCCGCCGGCAAGCTCGACGCGACCTTCGTCAAGCCGAACGCGCATGACTGGGACATCGCCGCCGCCGATCTTATTGTGACCGAGGCCGGCGGGGCGCTCCTCGACCGCACCGGCAAGCCGCCGCGATATGCCGGCGAGGTGATCAATCACGGCGCGCTCGCCGCCGGCAGCGGCGAACTGCTTGGTGTGCTCGCCGGCGTCATTGCCGGCGTTGACCAAGGGTGAGTCGGCCCGCAGTTCCAAAATCGGCCGCTTTGGGCTAAACGTTTCACAAAATTCATGAATCTGCGAAGGATCGGCATGGCCGTGGAAGACGGAAAGAAGCAGCTTTTGCACCTGGTTTTCGGTGGCGAGCTGAAAAAGCTGGGTGGAACCGAGTTTCGTGACCTGGACGCGCTCGACATTGTCGGCATCTACCCCGACTATCAATCGGCGCACGCCGCATGGAAGGCGAAGGCGCAGGCCAGTGTCGATAATGCCCACATGCGTTATTTCGTTGTTCATCTGCATCGTTTGCTCGATCCAGAATCGAAGGTCGGCGGTTGACGTCGATGGAGCATGAAGCGGTGAAAGGGGCGACCGGGCGGCGTGCAGCCAGGCGCGGCGGCACGCGCACCCTGTGGCGGCGAATCCGCGAACCTTTGGCGCAGTCGAGTTTCGTCAAGAACTTCATCGCCAGCCTGTTTGCCTGGTTCGTGCGTCTGATTCGCATCACCAGCCCGCTGGTCAAGGGCTCGACCCAGGTTGCCGGCGGCGCTTACGCGCATCTTGAACCCGGCATCATCGCGCTCTGGCACGGTCAGCATCTTCTGACCCCTGCCTATTATCCCAAGGGCCGGCCGCTGGTCGCCATGGTCTCGCGCAGTGCCGACGCGGAACTCCAGGCGCTGATGATCGAGAAATTCGGGATCGAGGCGGTGCGCGGCTCCGGCGGCCGCAACAGTTCGAGGCATCTCGACAAAGGCGGCGCCAAGGCCCTGATCGCGCTGAAGAAGTCGCTCGTTGCAGGCAAGAACGTCGCCATGATCGCCGACATTCCGAATGGCACGCCGCGCGATGCCGGGCTCGGCATCGTTCTTCTGGCAAAGCTTTCCGGCCGGCCCGTCCTGCCTGCGGCCATCGCCACCAGCCGCCGCAAGGTCTTGGAGAAGAGCTGGGACAAGACCACCATCAACCTGCCTTTCGGCCGCTCCGCGGTCATCGTAGGCCCGCCCGTCTTCGTGCCGGCGGATGCCGATGATGCCGAGATGGAGCGCAAGCGCCAGGAGGTAACCGTCTCGCTGAACGCCGCGACGGCCGAGGCCTATCGCCTCGTGGACGGCCGCAAATGAGCGAGCGTTGGGCGCGTGCGGCCCTGACCGCCTACCGCTATGCGGGGGCGGTCGCCTATCCGCTGATCGGTCCTTATGTCGCCTGGCGCGCCTCGCGCGGCAAGGAGGATCGCGCCCGCCGGCGCGAGCGCTACGGTGTCGCCGGCCGTCCGCGGCCGGAAGGGCCGGTGATCTGGATCCATGCGGCGAGCGTCGGCGAGACGATCGCGGTGGTGCCGTTGGTCCAAAGCATCCTCGATTATGGCGTCAACATCGTTCTGACCACCGGCACCGTGACCTCGGCCAAGGTCGCCGAGGAGCGCCTCGGCAGCCGCATCATCCACCAATATGTACCGCTCGATCTCAAGCCCGCTGTGAGCCGCTTCCTCGACCACTGGCGGCCGGAACTGGCGATCATCGCCGAATCGGAGATCTGGCCGATGACCATCCTGGAGCTTGGCGCCCGCAATGTGCCGCAGGTTCTGGTCAACGGTCGGTTGTCGGACCGCTCTTTCATATCGTGGAAGAAGCGCTCCAGCGTCGCCGAGGCGCTGTTCGAGAATCTCGCCCATGTCATCGCCCAGTCGGATGTCGACGGCGAGCGGTTCCGCGCGCTCGGCGCCCGGCCGGTCACCGTTTCCGGCAACCTCAAGGTCGACACCAACCCGCCGCCGGTCGACGAGCGGGCCTTAGCCACCCTGCAGCGCCAGATCGGCGCTCGCCCAACCTGGGCGGCGATCTCGACCCATGACGGCGAAGAGGTTGTGGCCGCTGAGGTCCATGCCAGCCTGCATAAGCGCCATCACGGGCTCTTGACCATCGTCGTGCCGCGCCACCCCGACCGCGCCGATGCGCTTGCCGCGCAGATTTCCGGCATGGGCCTTTCCGTGGCAAGGCGCAGCAAGGGCGACCGCATCTCGCCCGATACCGATATCCTTCTGGGCGATACGATCGGTGAAATGGGCCTTTACCTGAGGCTGACCGAGATCGCTTTCGTCGGCCGTTCGCTGACTTCGCAAGGCGGCCAGAACCCGCTCGAGCCGGCGATGCTCGAAACCGCCGTGCTGGCAGGCCGCAACGTGCAGAATTTCCGCGAGGCCTATCAACGCCTGCTCGACAGCGGCGGCGCCAAGCTGGTGCGCGATCGCGACATGCTGACCGGCGCCGTCAATTTCCTTCTGACCAACGAAGCGGCGCGCCACGAAATGATAGCGGCGGGTGCTGCCACCGTCGACGAGATGCGCGGCGCGCTTGCCCGCACGCTGAAATCGCTGGAGCCTTACATTCAGCCGCTGGTCGTCAAGGCGCGCCTCAAAGGCGCAAACGGGCGCTAGAGCCGGATGATTTCAGGTCGATTCGACCTGAAATCTGAATCCGGTTCTAAATCGAAGAGGGAGAGCATGATGTCGACCGAAAACCGCTTCACACTTTTCGGCATCATGCTCTAGGTATGATCCCAAAAAACGAATCCGATTTTTGGAAAGGATCACGCGCACAACCGAATTGCGCGGAACCCACGCGATGACCAGTGAAGCGCCACCCTTTTGGTGGGAAAAGCCGGACTGGCGCGTGCTTGCGCTGTCGCCGGCCTCGGCGATCTATGGGCTGGTCGCCGGCCGCCGCATGCGCCATGCTCCGCGCGAGAAGGTCGCAGCACCGGTGCTGTGCGTCGGCAATCTTACGGTCGGCGGCAGCGGCAAGACGCCTGTCGCCATCGCTTTGGCAAAGCAAGCCAGGCGCATGCAGGCCACGCCGGGCTTCCTATCGCGCGGCCATGGCGGCTCGTTTGCCAAGCCGCATGTCGTCGATGCTCACCATGACGCCGCCAAGCATGTCGGCGACGAGCCGCTGCTCCTGGCCGAACATGCGCCTGTCGCGGTGACGGCGAACCGCGCTGCCGGCGCGAAGCTGCTCATCGAGCAACATGGCTGCGACTTCCTGATCATGGATGACGGGTTCCAGTCGGCGCGCATCCATATCGACTATGCGCTGGTGGTGGTCGACGCCCGCTTTGGCATCGGCAACGGCCGCGTCATCCCGGGCGGGCCGCTCCGTGCCAAGGTCGTCGACCAACTGGTGTTCACCAGCGGCCTGCTGAAGATGGGCGAGGGGGCCGCCGCCGACGGCGTCGTGCGCCAGGCGGCGCGCGCCGGGCGGCCGATCTTCCTGGCGCATGTCGAGCCGGCTGACCCGTCGCGCTTCTCCGGTGGCCGCTTCCTTGCCTTCGCCGGCATCGGCCATCCGGAGAAATTCTTCGACACGGTGCGCGGCGCGGGCGGCGAAGTTACGCTGTCGCGCGCCTTTCCGGATCATCATTTCTATGCCCAGGACGAGCTTGCCGACCTCCTGACGCTTGCCCAGCAGGAGGGGCTGCGCCTCGTCACCACGGCAAAGGACGCTGCGCGGCTGCGCCACGGCGAGACACCCGCTGGCTTCCTCGATCGACTGGATGTGCTCGACATCGAGGCCGTGTTCGAGCTCGATCATGTGCCCGAGCGCATTATCGACGAGACGCTCGACGCCTGGCGTCAGCGCAAGATGCGGGGCTGAGCTTCGAACAGGATGTCAAACGTGTGAGGCGGTCCTGCGACCGCCGTCAATTGCCGTTGATGAAGCGGCGGAAGTAGCGAACCGTCTCGCGGAGCCCATCCTCGAGAGCGACGCGAGGGGACCAGTCCAGCATCGATCGCGCCAGGCCTATGTCGGGTTGCCGCTGGCGGGGATCGTCTTGCGGCAGCGCCTTGAACTCGATTTTGGACTTGCCGCCGGCAATGCCCAGCACAAGTTCGGCCAGTTCCAGGATCGTGACTTCCGCCGGGTTGCCAACGTTGACGGGGCCCACGAAATCGTCGGGCGTGGCCATTATCCGAGCCAGGGCATCCACAAGATCGTCGACATAGCAGAAGCTCCGCGTATGGCTGCCGTCACCATAGATGGTTATCGGCTCGTTCCGCAGCGCCTGGACGATGAAATTGCTGACCACGCGCCCGTCCGACGGGTGCATGCGGGGCCCGTATGTATTGAAGATGCGCACCACCTTGATTGGCACGTTCGACTGACGCCAATAGTCGAAGAACAGCGCCTCGGCACATCTCTTGCCTTCGTCGTAACAGCTGCGGGGCCCGATCGGATTGACATGCCCCCAATAGGCCTCGGTCTGGGGATGGACGTGCGGGTCGCCATAGACCTCGGATGTCGAGGCCTGAAGGATCCTGGCCCTGGAGGCGCGTGCGAGATCGAGCATGTTGATCGCGCCATAGACGCAGGTCCGGGTCGTCTCGATCGGAATGCGCTGGTAATGAACAGGCGATGCCGGGCAGGCGAGATTGAAGATCTGATCCGTTTCGACTTTGAGAGGCAGGGTAACGTCGTGCCTCAGAAACTCGAAACGTGGATTGCCCAACAGGTGGCGGATGTTTTCCTCCAAGCCGGTGGAAAGGTTGTCGGCGCATATGACCTGCCGTTCCTGTGTCAGCAGCCGGTCGCATAGATGCGAGCCGATGAAGCCCGCCCCACCCGTTACAAGAACCTTCACAATAATCCCCGTAACCGTCGCCCTTTGGTGTCTATAGCCCCGGAAACCCGAAAGTGTCAGCACCGAAATAACGGGCCTGGACCATCGGTGGGAGGGGAAAAGGTAGCTGCGCCTATCGCGCCCGCCGCATCGCCTTCAGGATCGCCTCGTCGCGCTCGACGTTGAGCTTGCTTTCGAAGTCGAAATGCCAATCCCTTTCGCGCGGCGCTGAAGTCGAGGCGTCGCCGCGCCGGATTTTCTGGTCGAGGTCGGCGAGCGATCGCGACCAATAGTGATTGATCCTCAATATATCGAGCTTGGGAGGCATGCCGGGGACTATGGCCCGTCGATGGGTATCAACCCCTTCGCCGGACAGGAATTTCGACTGATGGACGCCCGGCCTGTAGACCATGCGGGGGTTCACGATTGTCTTGACTGTCGTGATGTCCGGCCCGGCCCGCATCGTGTAGGCTTCGACGACCGGAGCCTTAGGCCTTTCGACATGGCCGGAGGAACCGTAAAACGCTTGCCAGACACAGACACCCGGCAGGTCGCGATAGGCGTTAAGGACGGAGCGCACGTCACGCCCGTCGGGCGCGAAAAGAAACTCGTCGATATCGAACAGCCCGATCCACAGCGCTTCACGCCAGTGTCTGCGGATACAATCCTTATAGGCCGACAACTGCCCCACCGGCCGCGGCCAATCAATCAGCGTGACCAGCCCTTCCTGGGTGAACGGCTCCAGCACCGTCCTAAAGTCGTCGGTGGAGAAGTTATTGTAGAGGTAGAAATGCTCAAATCCCACACTGCGGTGGAAGCTGATCCATTCGGCCAGGAACGGCGCTTCCTCTCGGAAGATGGCGCAGGCCGTCAGGTTGAACCGTGGGGCTTTCGACACCGCCCGGTCGCGCAATCTCGCACGCATGACAAGCGGCATGCGAACAAAGGCCTTGAGAGATTTTCCGAAATTTTTCAATGCGGTGCCCTTAAGCGCGGTCGAGGATGGTTGCCACGGCGCCATGGGCTCGCATGGTCTATCCCCGCTTGCGCAACTCCGGGTGCATCTCGATCTCGCGGGCAAGCGAGACCGCGGCGTTTACATAGGGCTCCTGCCGGGCGACGCTCCAATATTTGAGCTCGTCGAGTGGGATGTTCTCGCCCGTCACCGCGCAGCGCACGAAGGAGCCGGGACTGGTGACCTGGAAGTCGCCGTCGAGATAGCGGATCCGGGCTTCCCTGCCGCCCGGGCCTTCGAAACGGTTCATCATGAAAGGACGCTTGCGTTCATCGGGTTTCAATCGCCACAAATCGCCGGCAACGTCAAGCTTGACGCAATGCTCATGCAGTATGGCTCAAGCGCAAAAATGGTTTCCGGAAGCCGGCATGGACATCTCCTCGACCCGCTTGAGCACGCTGATCGGTGAAGCGCTCACCCCGCAGGCGGTGCCGTCGCCCAGGGCCGATCCGGCGGCGGCTGCCTTGATCAAGACACTGGTCCAGCCGCCGGCGCCCTCGACGGGGCAGGCGGCGCAAATCGCAGCCCAGTCCCTGCAAAGCGCTCAGCCGCGCCCTGCCGCCCAGGTATCGCAGCGCCTGTCGTCCTCAGAGGTCGAGAATGCTTACCGCGCCGTCATGGAGCCCGATGCCGCCACCGACGATGCGCCGGCAAGGCCGTCGACGGGCAGGGCGGCGATGGATGCCGATCTTACTCCGCGCCGCTTCGCCTCATCACAGGCAGCGGTTGCCGACAATGCGTCCAGGCCTGCGCCGGCATTGTCGACATTTTCGCCGGCCGTCGCTTCCGCCGCTGTGCTGGTCGCGGCCAACGCCAATGCGCCGCAGCCCCGCGGTGCCGCTGTCCGTCCGGCTGGTCACGTGCCGCGCTCCGATTCTGTCCCGGTGTCGCTCTGGACGATATCGGTCGTCACGGCCATCGTCTCGGCCGTGACGGCCACCATCATGGTTTTGTTGCTGCGCTGATCCCGCCCAAAAGCAATTCCAGGAAAGGTGTGGGCGGTTTTTCCGTCCGGAATTGCGTCAAATGTCAAATAAGAAGATAGAGGGGTTCGCCGTTTCCGTGAAACGGTGAAACGCTCTAGACATCATCCTGCAGGAAAGCTTCGAGCTTTTCCGGAGCAAGCCCCGCCTGTTCGGCGATGCGCCTGGCAAGGTCGGCCGCCGCCGCGCGCGGCCGGCCGACCGGGCGGTCCATCCAATAAGACACCGGATTAAGCGCAACGCGCTCATCGACGCCAACGATCCGGCCGGATCGAAGCTGGTCCGCCGTCAGCGGCGGCCGCGCCAGCGCGATGCCCAGCCCGTGCGCCGCCGCGTCCAGCACCAGATTATAGTCTTCGAAACGCCTGTCCTGCGGACGGGGGCGGTAATCTATGGCCTGTGCGGCAAACCATGCGCGCCATGCGGACGCGTCGGAATCGTTGATCAGCGGGAATTTCAAAAGCCGGGCAGGATCGCCACGCCCGATCTCCTTGGCGAGCTCCGGCGAGGCGATTGGAAAAATCTGTTCCTCGAAAAGCTGCACCGAGACGCGACCGGGAATGCGGCCGCGCCCGCAGCGCACTGAAAGATCGATGCCTTCGTCGGCCAGGTCGGCCTGACGGTTGTCGACATCGAGCACGATGCGCAGCTTGGTCGGATGGTTCTCCAATGCGGCCATGCGCGGCATCAACCAAAGCCCGCTGACCGAAGGGATCGAGGCCAGCCGCACCACGGCGGTGCCGCGCGGCTCGACCCAGCGGTCGGAGTTGAACGAGATCAGCGCGAAGGCTTCGACGGTCCTCAAATGCAGGCGGTTGCCCTCGATCGTCAGCGTCACGCCGCGCGCATTGCGCTCGAACACTTTCAAGCCAAGCCAGTCCTCCAGCTTGGCGATCTGGCGGCTCACCGCGCCATGGGTGAGATTGAGTTTTTCGGCCGCCGCGGAAAAGCTCCCCGTGCGCGCCGCCGCGTCGAAGGCGCGCAACGTCTCGAGTGGCAATATCTGATCTGAGCTGTGATCCATGCTCACAGCTGACCCTCGAATTGGTCATTTGTCAATTGGCCGGCAATGGCGTCTTCTGCGTCCATGGCACAGAAAGACGAGGTTACGGCAATGAGCGCTTACACCGGCACGTTGAATGAAACACAGCGCATGGACGGCACGGCGGCGATCGCGGTGGCGCTGACGGTGCTCGGCTGGGCCTCCGCCTTCCCGGCGATCCGCGCCGGCCTTGCCGCCTTCCAGCCGCTGGAGCTCGGCGCGCTGCGCTTTGCCATCGCCGCGGTCCCGGCCGCCATATTTCTCGCGGGGAAGCGCCCGGCGCTGCCCAGGATCGACGAGCTGTGGCGCTTTGCCTTTGGCGGCGCGATCTTCGTCGCGCTCTACACCGCCATGCTGAATTTCGGCGAGCTCACCGTCTCGGCGGGCGCGGCCGGCTTCATCATCAATGTCAGCCCGATCTTCACGGCAATCATGGCGATGGCACTGCTCGGCGAGCGCTTTTCCGGCATGGCCTGGCTCGGCACGGTGATCTCCTTCACCGGCATCGGCATCATCGCGGTGGCCGACGGGCAAGGCCTGCATTTCAACGCCGGCGCGCTGCTGGTGCTGGGCTCCGCGCTGTGTTCAGCCGTCAACACCATCGTGCAGAAGCCGCTCTTTGCCCGCCATCATCCGCTGACGATATCCGCTTCCAACATGGTGCTCGGGGCGCTCTGCCTGTCGCCATTCCTGCCCGAGGCGTTCCGTCAGGCTGCCGTCGCCGACGATGCCGGTCTCGGTGCCGTCATCTATCTCGGCATCGTGCCCTCGCTGATCGCCTATGCAGCCTGGGCGACCGCACTCTCCCGCCTGCCCGCCGCGCGCGCCTCGAACTTCCTCTATCTCGTCTCGCCGACCTCCGCCTTGATCGGCTTCTTTTGGCTGAGCGAGGTGCCGTCGCTGCTCGGTATCCTCGGCGGTGCGCTAGCGCTGGGTGGCGTGATCGTGGTGAATTTGAAGAGGTAGATCAAATGGTTGAAGACTTTTTCTGACTCAAGAAAACAGCCGCTTCGAGCGGCTCTTTTCTTACCCCCTCATCCGGCCGCTACGCGGCCACCCTCTCCCCGTCGGGGAGAAGAGATTAGCGCCGGCGCTGAAAGTCTCCTCTCCCCACCGTGGAGAGGTCAGCCGAGCGAAGCGGAGGCTCGGTGAGGGGCCCTGGCGCACTCACCGTCGCCCGAACAGCCTTTCGATGTCGGCGAGCTTGAGCTCGATATAGGTCGGCCGGCCATGATTGCAGGTGCCTGACCCGGGCGTCGCCTCCATCTGGCGCAGCAACGCGTTCATCTCCTCGGCCTTGAGCAGCCGGCCCGAGCGCACCGAACCGTGACAGGCCATGGTCGCGGCTATTCTGTCCAGCCGTTCTTTCAGCGTCTCGACGGTGTCGTTGTCGGCGATCTCGTCGGCGAGGTCCCGCACGAGCTGCTGCACGTTGGTTTCGCCCAGCATCGAGGGCGTCTCGCGCACCGCCACCGCGCCGGGGCCGAAGCGTTCGAGGCCAAGGCCGAACTTGGCCAGTGTCTGCGAATGCATCGCGAGCCGCTCGGCATCCTCTTCCGGCAGGTCGACGATCTCGGGCAAAAGCAGCATCTGCGAGGGCACCGCGCGCGAATGCAGCGCATTCTTCAGCGCCTCGTAGACCAGCCGCTCATGCGCGGCATGCTGGTCGACGATGACGAGCGAATCCCTGGTCTGGGCGACGATATAGTTCTCATGCACCTGCGCGCGCGCCGCGCCCAGCACCATGCCGAGCAGCGGCTCGGCCGGTTCGGCGGTGCCGGCCCGCGCATCGGCGCTGGCGAGCGGCCCGGTGTCGAAGGCGGCCTGCTCGTTGTCGGCGAAGCCGTTCCGATGCGGCCGTGCCTCGCCCATGTCCAACGGCCGCTGCGCCGAGCGTAGCGGATCGAAGCCTCCGGAACCGGAAGCGTGATAAGCGGCCTCATAGCTGCGATGGCCGTTGGCAGGCCCGGGATGCGAGTAGGGCGCCGCCCCCGGCCGGAACGCCGCCATCATGCCAGCGGCCCCCGTTGTCGCCGCGCGGATGCCCGCGCCGGCCAGCGCCTCGCGGATGGCGCCGACGATCAGCCCGCGCACCAGGCCCGGATCGCGGAAGCGCACATCGGCCTTGGCGGGATGGACGTTGACGTCGACGGTCGAGGGATCGAGCGACAGGAAAAGCACCGTCACCGCGTGGCGGTCGCGCGGCAGCACGTCGGCGAAGGCGCCGCGGATCGCGCCCGTGATCAGCTTGTCGCGCACCGGCCGTCCATTGACATAGGCATATTGCTGCAGCGCGTTGGCGCGCGTGTAAGACGGGATCGAGACGTGGCCGGCAAGATGCACGCCGTCGCGCATGGCGTCGATGGCGATGGCGTTCTCCGGGAAATCCTTGCCCATCACCTGCGCGACGCGGGCGAGCCGGCCTTCCGGCGTGTCGCTGGTTGCCGGCAGTTCCAGCGTCGAGCGGTCGGCGCCGGCAAGCGTGAAGCGGACAGCGGGAAAGGCAATGGCGATGCGCTTCACCACGTCGCTGGTGGCCGAGCTTTCGGCGCGCTCGCCCTTCATGAATTTGAGCCGGGCCGGCGTGGTGAAGAAGAGGTCGCGCACCTCGACCGTGGTGCCGCGGTTCGCCGCGGCTGGCTTCACCGGTAAGACGCGGCCGCCATCGATGCCGATCTCGGCCGCGCTGTCGCCGGATGCCGTGCGCGAGCGGATCGACAGTCGCGCGACGGAACCGATCGAGGGCAGCGCCTCGCCGCGGAAGCCGAGCGAGCGGATATCGTGGACGTCGTCGGAGAGCTTGGAGGTGCAATGCCGCGCGATTGCTAGCGCCAGTTCCTGTTCGGGAATGCCCGAGCCGTCATCGGTGACGCGGATCAGGTTCAGCCCGCCGCCGGCGGTGCTGATTTCGACGCGCGAGGCGCCGGCGTCGAGCGCATTCTCGACCAGTTCCTTCACCACGCTCGCCGGACGCTCTATGACCTCGCCGGCGGCGATCTGGTTGATCATCGTTTCGGAAAGCTGGCGGATGGGCATGGGGCGATTATAGGCGGATTCGAATAGCCGGGGAGGGGTGGAACGAAATGAATCAGACAGCCGAGGGATACCGGCGCCTTCCGCCGATTTTGGCTAAGATCGGTAGCAGCACAACATATATAGCTTCGGCATCTCGAAATTCCTGCTCGTCGGTTTCAGACCAGGCTCGCTCTTTAGCCCGCTTCCCAGGATGCACGTAGTTGCGGGTTTGCCTTAGGAGATGCGCCAGCCCTGCTGTGTTGTAGACCGCGACGTCCGTTTCAATCGGTGGCAGCCATCCGGCCAGAACACATACTTCGATCAACGTTTCAAATGTCCACTTGGACGGATCGTTAGGAAGTCGTGGCCGCAGGTTTTTCGGCAACTTTTTTGAAATGCGTGCAGCTTTGTGAGGTGAGCGCAAACATCTGAGCAAAAGGAGTCCTTCAACGCCAGCTCCAAGTGCTGTTATGGCCGCTGCATACGCTCCGACATTAGCTGCTTTGCGAGCTTCAAGCTCATATTGAATGACAATATCTTCAATTGCCGAAATCTGCTCATCGCTATGGAAAACGAACCTTCTCCCCCTCTCGCGAAGCCTGTCGAATTCATCAGGATTTTTTTCTTTTAGATCTGCGAGGTCTAATAGATCGAACTCGGCCAGAGCTTCTTTGAATTTTTGATCAAGGATGCTCTCATACTCAAGGCTGAGCTTTCTATATTCCCATGGTTCGTCGCTGCGGTGCCAATATTCGCCAGGCTTAAGGCCGTGTCTCTTTTCTATCCCCTCCAATTTTCGAGTTATCGGTTCGAGGTCTGAATCATATAAACCCTTCATCATGCGATCATCGTGGATCGATTCAACGGGAAAGGCAGAGAAGACAACATATTGCGATTTAGATATCCGGCGAGATTTGTAGAGTGCTTTGGCAAGAGCCACCTGTTCCGCCACTCTTTCTGGATCGTTCCGGTCTCTTTTTTCACTTTGGGGTGGCGATAGGACGTGACGAATTTTTTGCAATAACTCTTCGCCTACGGCCAGGCTATCAAGTTGACCAAGTGCCGTCTCATAGGCGAGCTGACTTGCAACGTCTTTTGGGCGACGAGCTAGCGGTCCAAGCAGAGCTCGTCTCAGTTTCTTATCCATCACAGACATCCCGCCTCACGCCTGTGCCACCAGCCAGTCCCTCACCCTGCGGGCATTGTCGCTGAGGTCGCGGTTCTTCGGCCAGATGACGTGGAAGCCGATGCCGGTCCGCATGACATGATCGGTCACCGGCACCAGCAGCCCTGATGCCACCAGGCGCTCGACCAGATGCCGCCATCCGAGCGAGATGCCTTGTCCCTCCATGACCGCCTGGATCACCAGCGCATAGTCGTTGATGCGCAGGCCGCGCTCCGCATTGCGCAGGCTGGTTCCGGCGGATGCGAACCATTCGTCCCAGGTCGGCGCCTCGCGATATGGCTCCTCGAGATGGATCAGCCGGTGGGTGGCCAGTTCCTCGACCGTCTTCGGCATGCCGAATTTGGCGAGATAGCTCGGCCCCGCGACCGGAAAGATCTCTTCGTCGGAGAGCGACAGCGAATGATAGTCCGGCCAATCGCGCGGCACGCCGCCGCGCACCCCGAGCGGAATCCCCTCGGCGATGATGTCGAGGTCGCGGTCGGCGGTCTGGATGCGCAGATCGATCCCCGGCAGTTCGTCGCGGAACTGCTGCAGGCGCGGCATCATCCAGAACGAACCGAAAGCGGTCGAGGCGGCTAACGTCACATGCCCGCCGGTCGCCTGCAGGCGAAGATCCTCCGCCGATTTGCGGATATGCGACAGGCCGAGCGAGACATCGGCATGGAACCGCTCGCCGGCTTCGGTCAGAAGCACCTGGCGGTGGCGCCGCTGGAACAGCTTGGCGCCGAGCTGCTCCTCCAGGCCGCGCACGGCATAGGAAACGGCGGCCTGCGTCATACCGAGCTCGCGCCCGGCGGCGGTGAAACTGGAAAGCCGGCCGGCGGCTTCGAAGACGACGAGGCTGCCGGCCGAGGGCAGGAGGTGGCGCAGGCTTCGCATAAGCACAACTTATACAGAAGATCAGGATTTTCCAGCGTCACAGCCATATTTTGTCTCGCTAACGTGAGTGGCGGGAACAAGGAGGCTCCATGAACGCACCGGCCGTTGAATTGACCGAACAGACCCACCGCCGCGGCGGCGGTCGTCTTGGCCGAAAGGCGCTGAGAAGCGCGCCGATCGCGTCCTTCCCGACCCTCGTGCGCAAGATCCCCGCCTACGAGATCGTGCCGGACGAGGCGGTGGAACTGATCCACGAGGAATCGCTCAAGATTCTCGAGGAGGTGGGCTGCGAATTCCGCGACGACGGGGCGATCGAGCTCTGGAAGGCCGCCGGTGCCGATGTCAGGCAAACGCGTGTCCGCATCGATCGCGCGCTTTTGATGGAGCTGGTCTCGAAGGTTCCCGGGGAGTTCACGCTGAATGCCCGCAATCCCGAGCGCACCGTGCGCGTCGGCGGCAAGAACTCGATCTTCGTGCCGATGTATGGCGCGCCCTATGTCCGCGACCTCGACAACAAGCGCCGCTACGGCACGCTCGCCGACCTCAACAATTTCCACAAGCTCGCCTATATGGCGCCGGCGCTGCATTCGTCCAGCTCGGTCATCTGCGAGCCGATGGAAATCGCGGTGCCGAAGCGGCATCTCCACATCATCCACTCGGCGCTGAAGCACTCGGACAAGCCGTTCATGGGCATCGTGACGTCCAAGGAGCGGGCCGAGGACACGATGGCGATGGCTGCAATCGTCTTCGGCGAGGAGTTCGTGCGCGACAATCCGGTGCTGGTGGCGATCACCAACTGTAATTCGCCTCTGGTGTGGGACGCCACCATGATCGACGCCATGCGGGTCTATGCGAGCCACAACCAACCGTTGATCCTGGCGCCTTTCGCGCTCTGCGGCGCCTCGACCGCGGCCTCCGCCGTCGGTGCGGTGGCGCAGGTCAACGCCGAGGCGCTTGCCGGCGTGGCTTTGACCCAGCTCATCCGGCCCGGCTCGCCGCAGCTCTACGGCCAGTTCATGGTCACCGTCGACATGAAGACCGGCGCGCCGATGGGCGGCACGCCCGAAGCGGCGCAGATGATGTATCTGATGGGCGCGCTGGCCAGGAAGTACAAGCTGCCGTGGCGCACCTCCGGCTTCCATGTCGGCTCCAAGCTCAACGACGCCCAGGCCGGCTACGAGGCGAACATGCTGATGCATGCGGCGATCCTTTCCGGCGCCAATTACATCTGGCATTCGGCCGGTTGGCTGGAGGCGGGGCTCACCTGCGGCTATTCGAAATTCGCCACCGACTGCGAGCAGCTGGTCGGCTGGTACAAATATGCCGGCGGCGTGTCCTTCGATGATTTCAAGGACGCTATGGCGGCGATCCGCGAGGTCGGTCCGCAAGGGCATTTCCTCGGCACGCAGCATACGCTCGAGCATTTCGAGAGCGCCTTCTTCATGCCCAACATCATGGACTTCAATTCCTTCGAGCAGTGGACCGCCGAAGGCGCGAAGGACCATGACACACGAGGCCTCGAAAAGGCGCGCGCCATGCTCGCCGACTACCAGGAGCCGAAGCTCGACGAGGGCATTGCCGAAGGTCTTAGGGATTTGATCGCGCGGCGCGAGGAAAAGCTGCCGGACAGCGTTAGTTGATAGAGACGACAGTTCAAGCAAACGGGCGAAAAGACCCTGATCAAACCAATGGGAGAAAGAGAATGACACTGTTCAGAAGCAATGGCGACCGGGTACCGGCCGCGATCGAAGCGATGGCCGAGGAGGCGCGCGCGGGGCGCGTCGACCGGCGCGAATTTCTGGCGCTGGCAAGCGCCTTCGGCGCATCGACGGCTTTTGCCTATGGCATGCTCGGCCTTGCCGCGCCGACCAAGGCGCTCGCCGACGAGCCGAAGAAGGGCGGAACGCTGCATGTCGCCATGTCGGTCAAGGCGCAGAAGGATCCGCGCACCTATGACTGGACGGAGATGGCGAACGTCACCCGCTGCTGGCTGGAGCCGCTGGTACGCTACACGCACCAGTTCACCTTCGAGCCGGTGCTGCTCGAAAGCTGGGACGTCAATGACGACGCCACCGAATACACGCTGCATCTGCGCAAGGGCGTCACCTGGAACAATGGCGATGCCTTCAATGCCGATGACGTGGTCGCCAACCTGAACCGCTGGTGCGAGAAGGGGGCTTCCGGCAATTCCATGGCCGCCCGTGTCGGCGCGCTGATCGACACCAAGACCGGCAAGGCCAAGGATGGCGCGATCACCAAGGTCGATGACCATACGGTCAAGCTGAAGCTCGTCGAACCCGACATCGCCATCATTCCCGGCTTCACCGACTATCCGGCGCTGGTCGTGCATCGCGACTTCGACAAGGACGGCGCCGATCCGATCAAGAAGCCGATCGGCACCGGAGCCTTCGAACTGGTGTCTTACGCGGTCGGGTCGAAGGCGGTCGTCAAGCGCCGCGAGAACGGCAAATGGTGGGGCGGCGAAGCGCCGCTCGACGGGGTGGAGTTCATCGATTACGGCACCGACTTCAACGCCACGCTGAATGCCTTCGATTCCGGCGAGATCGACCTCGACTTCGAAACGCCGGCCGACTTCATCGACGCTCTCGACAAGATGGATCTGGTGAAATCGGAGGTCGCGACGGCGACGACGCTCGTTGCCCGCACCAATATCACGCATAAGCCCTATGACGACAAGCGGGTCCGCAACGCGCTGCAGATGGCGGTCGACAACAACCAGGTGATGCAGCTCGGTTATAGTGGCCGTGGTACGGTCGGCGAAAACCATCACGTCGCCCCGATCCATCCCGAATACTACCCGCTGCCCAAGAAGCAGCGCGACGCCGCCGGCGCCAAGAAGCTGATGGCGGAAGCCGGCCAGGCCGACTTCGAGCATGAACTGATCACCGTCGAGGACGAATGGCAGAAGAACACCGGCGACGCGATTGCCGGCCAGCTGCGCGAGGCCGGCATCAAGGTGAAGCGGACGGTGCTGCCCGGTTCGACCTTCTGGAACGACTGGACGAAATATCCTTATTCCATGACCATCTGGTACATGCGTCCGCTCGGCGTGCAGGTGCTGGCGCTGGGCTACCGCACCGGCGAGGCCTGGAACGAGACGGCCTATTCCAATCCGGAGTTCGACGCCAAGCTCAAGGAGGCGCTGTCGCAGATCGACGTAGCCAAGCGCAAGGAGGTGATGAAGGACGTCGAGGCGATCCTGCAGGACTCTGGTGTCATCGTCCAGCCCTTCTGGCAGAAGCTCTACTGTCACATGAACAAGAAGGTGAAGAACTATTCGATGCACCAGACCTACGAAATGGATTTCCAGAACGTCTGGCTGGATGCCTGACCGCGCCTGGCCTTCATGAGCCGCAAAAAAGGCGATATGCAGGATGCGTGGTGGCAAGCGTGCTGCCACGCACCGAACCCCGGAGAACCTGCATGAAGCCGATAGTGCTTGCCGCTGTCCTTTCGATTGCCTCGCCCGGCGCCGCGCTTGCTGGGCCTGCGTCCAACGCCGTGAAGTTCTTCTACGTGCCCGCGGTGAAGTTCGAGGCGGACGCCAAATACCGTGACCGTTTCACCGAGCCGGTCACAAGGCTGTTCGAAGCCAACGACAAGGCGCAGAAGGAAAAGCCCGACGAGGTGTCTTGCATCGACTTCGACCCAGGCCTCGACGCCCAGGATTTCGACCAGAAGACCCTGTCAAAGACGCTGAAGCTCACCGAGGCCGTCAATGGCGACACCGCCGAGGTGATGGCAAGCTTCAATCTTTTCCCGGAAGGCGATGACTCAAAAAGGGAAATGGTGTGGTCGCTGAAGAAAGTGGACGGCAAGTGGAAGATCGCCGACATCAGCTCCAAGACCAACAACTGGAAGCTCAGCGCGCTGGAATGCGGCGCCTCGACGGAGTGATGCCGTGCTTCGCCGCCTCGTCCTCGCGCTGGCGAGCTTGTCGATGCTGGCCGCGGGGCTGAGCGGCGGCGCCTCGGCGCAGGGGCTCTTCGGCGCGCCGCCGCCAAAAGCCTCATCCGGCGACAATGCGCCGGCGGATGAGACGTCGCCGCCTGCCGCAGCACCGGCACCGCAAACTGCGCCGGCCGAACTGGCGCCTGCGACGTCTGTCCTGCCCGGATCGCCCACGGCGGTGGTCAAGCCCTTCTACGAGCATCTTGGTCTCGAGCTCGATCCCGCCCAGCGCAAGAACTTCATCGACCCGGCAAAAACCGTTCTCGACAAGAGCGACGCGCTGCGCGCCTCGGGGCAGGGCGAGTGCCTCGATCCCAACATGGCGCTGGACAATGCCAACTATGACAAGCTCGCCATCGACAAGAGCCTGCGCACCATCGAGGCCGTCAATGGCGACGAATCCAAGGTGGTGGTCGCCTTCGTCGTCGAGGGCCACCAGCACCGGCTGGAATGGAAGCTGAAGAAGGTCGGTGGGGCCTGGAAAGTCTCCGACCTTCTGTCGGTGACCGGCGAATGGGCGCTGAGCCAATACCAGTGCGAGTGATGGCGACAAGGCAGATCAACGGATGAAACTGCGCGCTCTGCTTGCTACCGCCATTGTCGGACTCTGCGCCGCTGCCGGCGTCGTCGACTGGGCGGTCGGAACGACGCTGATCGCGCGAGGGCCCCGTCAAAGCCTGATGGCGCCAAGCGACTTGCCGGTCGAGCGCGTGGTGCTCGCTCAAGCTGGTGCGCCCGAGCTTGTCGGCTGGGCGGCCGAGCGCAAGGGTAGTTGCGGCGCAATCGTCCTGTTGCATGGGCGCGGCGCCAACCGGCTGGCCAATGTGCAAAGGGCGAAAGTGCTGTTCGATGCCGGCTATTCCGTGGTCCTCTTCGACCTGTCGGGTCACGGCGAGAGCGGCGGTACCGTTCAGGGCTTCGGATACAGCGAGGGACAGGACGCTGCCCGAATCCTTACCTACGCAAGGCAGCGCTTTCCCGGCCAGAAAATCGGCGCGCTGGGCTCATCGTTGGGTGCCGCGTCCTTTGTCTTTGCGACGCCGAACACGCAGGCCGACGCCTATGTGCTTGAACAGCTCTACGCGACCTTGCGCGAGACAACGGCCTGGCGCATGCCGTTCGCTGCCTTGCGCCGCTTGCAGGCCGATATCCTGCTGGCACAGATGTGGGTGCGCCTTGGCTTCGGCGCCGACGACGTCAGGCCTGTCGACCGCGTCGGAAAGATTGGCAAACCGCTGATCCTTCTGGCAGGCAGCGCCGATCCCTTCATCGATCGCGGGCAGGTGGCGGCCTTGCATAACGCAGCGCCTGCGTCGGAGCTCGTCTTGTTCGAAGGCGCCGCTCACGTCGACCTCTTGCGCTACGACCAGTCGCGCTACCGCAATGCGGTTCTGCCCTTCCTGTCAAAGAGCCTTTGCCAGGCCAGCCATGTCTGATCGCTCAACCTCGTCCGCGATAGGGCGCCACGCCGGTATCGGGCAGCCATACGTCCTTGGGCGGCGCGCCGGTCTGCCAGAAGACGTCGATCGGGATGCCGCCGCGCGGGAACCAGTACCCGCCGACGCGCAGCCAGAGCGGCTTGGTCGCCTCCACGATGCGGCGGCCGATCATCACCGTGCACTCCTCATGGAAGGCGCCGTGGTTGCGGAACGAGGTCATGAACAGCTTCAGCGACTTCGATTCCACCAGCGTCTTATCGGGCGCGTAATCGATGACTATGTGGGCGAAGTCGGGCTGGCCGGTGACCGGGCAGAGCGAGGTGAATTCGGGGCAGGTGAAGCGCACGATCGCCGGCGGACCGTCTCCGCGCTGGAACGGCACGGTCTCCAGGACCGCCTGTTCGGGGCTCTGTGGCGTCTCGACGTGCTTGCCGAGCTGGGTGAGGTTCTTGGCGTCGGTCATGGGTGGCTCCTTGCTCCCGGCCGCTGGAAACGCAGTTCGACGGCGGCGGGCGCGAAAACGAAGGTTGAAAGAAGCGTTGCAGTCCTCTCGGACACAGCGCGTTTGGCCGCTCATTAGCATCGGACCGAAAGTTGCGCAGCGGTTTTCGGATGAATCCGATGCGTGAAATGGAAGCGGGAGCGCTCACCTCCCGCACAATTTGAAACGGCAGGAAGACAATGACCAGCAACGACCCGCTTCTCCAACCCTACCAGCTCAAGCATCTGACGCTGAAGAACCGGGTGATGTCGACTAGCCATGAGCCGGCCTATTCCGAGGACGGCATGCCGAAGGAGCGCTACCGGCTCTATCACGCAGAGAAGGCCAAGGGCGGCATGGCGCTCACCATGACGGCTGGCTCGGCGATCGTCTCGCGCGACAGCCCGGCCGCTTTCGGCAATCTGCATGTCTATGACGACCGCATCGTGCCCTGGCTCGCCGAACTGGCGGATTCCTGCCACGAGCATGACTGCAAGGTGATGATCCAGATCACCCATCTTGGGCGCCGCACCGGATGGAACAAGGCGGATTGGCTGCCGGTGCTGTCGGCCTCGCCGGTGCGCGAGCCGGCGCATCGCGCCTTTCCGAAGACCATCGAGGACTGGGACATCGAGCGCATCGTCGCCGACTATGCCGCGGCCGCGCAGCGCTGCCAGGCGGCCGGCCTCGACGGCATCGAATTCGAATCCTACGGCCATCTGATGGACGGCTTCTGGTCGCCTTTGACCAACCATCGCGACGACGAGTTCGGCGGTTCGCTCGACAATAGGCTGCGCTTCACCGACATGGTGCTGGACGCCGTGCGCGCCGCCGTCGGCGATAAATTCATCGTCGGCATCCGCATGGTCGCCGACGAGGACTTTGAAAATGGCATCTCGAAGGAAGTGGGCGTCGAGATCGCCAGGCGCCTGGCCTCATCCGGCAAGGTCGACTTTCTCAACATCATCCGCGGCACGATCGAAACCGACGCGTCGCTGACCAAGGTCATCCCGGTGACCGGCATGCGCTCATCGCCGCATCTCGATTTCGCCGGCGAGGTGAGGGCGGCGACGAAATTCCCGACCTTCCATGCGGCGCGCATTTCCGACGTCGCCACCGCCCGCCACGCTATCGCCACCGGCAAGCTCGACATGGTCGGCATGACGCGCGCCCATATCGCCGACCCGCATATCATCAAGAAGGTGATGGAAGGCCGCGAGCATGAGATCCGCCCTTGCGTCGGCGCCACCTATTGCCTCGACCGCATTTATGAAGGCGGTGAGGCGCTGTGCATCCACAACGCCGCGACCGGCCGCGAGGCGACCATTCCGCACATCATCGCGAAGAGCGAAGGACCGAAGAAGAAGGTCGTGGTGGTGGGGGCGGGCGCCGGCGGCCTGGAAGCCGCGCGTGTCGCCGCCGAGCGCGGCCATCAGGTGACGGTGCTGGAAGCCTCCAGCCAGGCAGGCGGCCAGGTGAGGTTGGCGACCCAGAACCCGCGCCGCAAGGAGCTGATCGGCATCATCGACTGGCGGTTGGCCGAGCTCGACCGCCTCGGCGTCGAGATCCGCTACGACACCTGGGCCGAGAAGGACGATGTGCTGGCGCTGGCGCCGGACGTGGTGATCGTGGCGACCGGCGGCCTGCCGCAGAACCCACCGCTGACCGCGGGCGACAATCTCGTCACCTCGAGCTGGGACATCATGGCCGGCAGCGTCAAGCCGGCCGAGAATGTCCTGCTCTACGACGATAATGGCGGCCATCAGGGCATGGGCGCGGCCGAACTAATCGCCAACAGCGGCTCGAAGCTGGAACTGGTCTCGCCGGAGCGCTTCTTCGCGCCGGAGATGGGCGGGCTGAACCATGTACCTTATATGCGCGCCTTCCACGAGAAGGGTGTCACCGTCACCATCAACACAAGGCTGCGCTCCGTGCGGCGCGAGGGCAACCAGCTCGTAGCCGAACTCGGCTCGGACTTCGCCGACGGCTGGCGCGGCGAGCGGCGCGTCGACCAGGTGGTGGTCGAGCATGGCACCGCGCCGCTCGACGACCTCTATCTGTCGCTCAAGCCCCTGTCGAAGAATCGCGGCGCGGTCGATTATGAGCGCCTTGTGAGCGGCGGCGAGATTTTTCCGCCGCGCAATCCCGAAGGTGGCTTCGTGCTGTTTCGCATCGGCGACGCGGTCGCCTCGCGCAACATCCACGCCGCCATCTATGACGGCATCCGGTTCGGGATCAGGATCTGACTGACAAGCCGCAGCAAAATCGAGGCGGCAGGAAAAGCGCCGTACGGGGTTGCGGTATCGGTTGCGGGTACCGCGCCCTCTGCGGTCGGCTGTTCACTGCGGCGCTAAAATCATTTGTATATGCTTGTATGTATAACCAAGGATCGGTTAGTCTGCAAGCGAGGGCAGGCCCGCAAGGCCAAGGAGGATCGACATGCGCAATGCTTCCCTCTTCGACCTGTCGGGCAGGAGGGCGCTCGTCACCGGCGCCAGCCGCGGCATCGGGCGCGGCATCGCCGAGGCGCTGAGCGCGGCCGGCGCCGCTGTCGCCGTCACGGCGCGCAGCCTTGCTTCGCTGGAGGAGACGACGGCGGCGATCAGGGCCGCCGGCGGGGTTGCGCATGCCATTGCCCTGGACGTTACCGACGTCGCCCGCTGCCGCGCCGCGACCGCCGAGGCCGCCAACCTGCTTGGCGGTCTCGATATCCTGGTCAACAATGCCGGCATGGAAGAGGTCAGGCCTTCGCTCGATGTCGATGAAGCGCTCTGGGACCGCATCGTCGACACCAACCTCAAGGGCGCCTTCTTCTGCGCCCAGGCCGCCGCCCGCCACATGCGCGATGCCGGACGGCCCGGCGCCATCATCAACCTGTGCTCGCTGACCTCCGAAGTCGGCATACCCACGGCTGTGCCCTACGGCTCGTCGAAGTCGGGCCTGCTCGGCATGACGCGGGCGCTGGCGGCGGAATGGGCGGGTCTCGGGATCAGGGTGAACGCCATTGCACCCGGGTATTTCAGGACGGCGATGACGGAAGTGTTCTACGCCGACGAGGCGTGGCAGCAATCGATGCTGGCCAAAATACCGCAGCATCGTTTCGGCGATCTTTCGGATCTGCACGGGATCGCGGTGTTCCTGGCCTCGGACGCCTCGGCCTACATCACAGGTCAGTCGTTTCCGGTGGACGGGGGTTTTCTTGCCTCGATCTGAAGCGGCTTGCGGTGGCCAGCTTGGCGGCAGGGCGCAGGAAAATACTGGCGACGATTATACATACATGTATATACTTTTCCCGCGTTTCTGAGGAGCAGCCATGTCCGAGATCAGCTTCCACGACCTCTCTTCCGCCAGCGCCGAACGGCGGGCGAGCCTGCTGAAGCGCGCCGAGGCCGACCTCTCGGTCTTCGCCGAGAAGGTCCGCCCGATCCTCGAGGCGGTCAGGACGGAAGGCGACGCGGCCTTGCTCCGCTTCGTCAGGGATCTGGACAAGGCCGATGTGGCCGCGGGCAGTCTGAAGGTTTCGGAAGCGGAGTTCGACGCCGCCTTCGGCAAGGTCGACAAGGATGTCATCGACAGCATCCGGTTTGGCATCGCAAACATCAGGCATTTCCATGAGGAGCAGCGTCCCGAGACGATGTGGCTCAAGGAGGTCCGTCCCGGTGCCTATGCCGGCGACCGCTACACGCCGATCGCCTCGGTCGCGCTCTACGTTCCGCGCGGCAAGGGCGCCTTTCCGTCGGTGACGATGATGACCTCCGTTCCGGCCGTCATCGCCGGCGTGCCGCGGATCGCCATCGTGACGCCGCCGACCGCGGACGGTTCCGTCGATGCCGCGACCCTGGTCGCCGCACGGCTCGCCGGGGTCGAGACGGTTTACAAATGCGGCGGCGCGCATGCGGTCGCGGCTGTCGCCTATGGCACCGAGACGGTGAAGCCCGCGCTCAAGATCGTCGGGCCTGGCAGCCCCTGGGTGGTTGCGGCAAAAAGCCTGCTCTCCTCGATCATCGACACCGGTCTTCCGGCCGGGCCGTCGGAAGCGATCATCTTCGCCGACGACAGTGTCGACGGCGGCCTCGCCGCGCTCGATCTTCTGATCGAGGCCGAGCACGGACCGGATTCCTCCGCCTATCTCGTGACGCACAGCCGCAAGGTCGCCGACGCTGCCTTGGCAGCACTTCCCGAGCACTGGTCCCGCATGAGCGAGCAGCGGGTCGAGTTTTCGCGCGCAGTGCTGACCGGTAGGCGCGGCGGCATCGTGCTGACCGCTTCGCTGGAGGACAGCTACCGCTTCATCAACGACTATGCGCCCGAGCATCTCGAGATCCTGTCCAAGGAGCCGTTCGCGCATCTCGGCCACATCACCGAGGCCGCCGAGATCCTCATGGGGCCGCACACGCCGGTGACGCTCGCCAATTTCGTCCTCGGGCCGAACGCAGTGCTGCCGACCAGCCGCTGGGCACGCACCTACGGGCCGCTTTCGGTGACGGATTTCCTCAAGCGCTCGTCGGTCGGCTATGTGACCTCGACCGCCTATCCGGAGCTTGCCGGCCATGCCCGCAGGCTCGCCCGCTATGAGGGCTTCAGCTCGCATGAGAACGCGGTCTCGGAAATCCGCGACCGCTATCTCGGCGCCTGACGGACCGGCATGATGAAGGCCGCCAGACTCCACGGCCCCGGCGACCTGCGCGTCGAAGATATCGCCGCGCCAGGGGCTCCCGACGCCGGCTGGGTGAAACTCAATGTCGATGCCGCAGGCATCTGCGGTTCTGACCTCCACAATTTCCGCACCGGACAGTGGATAAGCCGCGTGCCGTCGACGGCCGGCCACGAGCTGACCGGCACGGTGGTCGCGGTCGGCGCGGGGGTCGACACGGTCGCCGTGGGCGATCGGGTCGTCGCCGATTCCCGTTTCTGGTGCGGAGAGTGCGTGCAGTGCCGCGCCGGCAGGCGGCATCTGTGCGCCGCGCTGGGCTTCGTCGGCGAAGTCTGCGACGGCGGCTTTGCCGAAGAGGCGCTCCTGCCTGCGCGTCTGCTGCATGTCATCGACGCCGCGCTCGACGAAAGGGTGGCGGCGATGGCCGAGCCGCTCGCCGTGGCGCTCCATGCCGTGCGGCGCCTGCCGAAGACGGCGGGTTGCGTGCTTGTCGTTGGCTGCGGCACCATCGGCGGCCTGGCGGCGCTACTCTTGTCGCGGACGTTCCCGGGCAGGGTGCTGATCGCCGACCGCAACAAGGCCCGCTGCGAGCGCGTCGCCCGGGTGACCGGCGCCACCATCGTCGATCTCGACCGCGGCGCCGTCGCCGCCGCGACCGCCGATGCGCCTTTGCTTGCGGCCGTCGAGGCCACCGGCAGTATCGCCGCGCTCGACCAGTTGCTGGGTGTTCTGGGCTCCGGCGCCACTGTCGCGCTGGTCGGCATTTTCCACGGCCGCCTCGACATCGACCCCAACGTGCTGGTCGAACGCGAGATCGGTCTGCTGGGATGCCACGCCTTTGCCGACGAACTGCCCGACGCCATCCGCATGCTGGCGGAGCTGCCCGGGCCGCTGATCAGCCTAATCGATCGCGAGATCGGCCTGGACGATATTCCCGCCGCTTATGAGCGTCTTTTGGCGGGGCAGGGCGACGGCTTGAAAACCATTATCCGGATACGGCGGCCTGCCCGCGCGTGATTGCCGACAGCTTGCCGGAAAGGACTTTCGAAAATGAGTGCTTTGCCCGATACGGCCAGCCCCCTCTACGAGAAGGTCAAGGACTACATCCTGACCAACATCGGAACCGGCAAGTGGAGCAAGGACCGCAAGCTGCCGTCCGAAAATGAATTCGTCGCGGCGCTCGGCGTGTCGCGGATGACCGTTCACCGCGCCTTGCGGGAGTTGACCTCGGCCGGCTTCCTGATCCGGCTGCAGGGCGTGGGGACATTCATCGCGCCGCCCCGGCCGCAATCGACGCTGATCGAGATCAACAACATCGCGGCCGAGATCGTCGCGCGCGGCAACAGGCATCGCTCCGAGGTTCTCGTCCTCGAAAGGATCATGCCGACCAAGGAGCTCTCGCTGTCCTTCGAATTCGCCAAGCGCGCGGCGATCTATCATTCGGTTGTCGTCAACTTCGAGAACGACCTGCCCGTGCAACTGGAAGAGCGCTTCGTCAATCCGAGCCTGATACCGGACTACGACAAGCAGGATTTCTCGAAGACGGCTACCTACGATTACCTGATGCAGAAGACGCCGGTGACCGAGGTCGAGCATATCATTTCCGCTGTCCCGGCCGATGCCGAGACGGCGCGGCGCCTCGCCATCGACATCGGCAGTTGCTGTCTTCTCCTGCACCGCCGGACCTGGACCGGCGCGGTCGTCGCCACCATCAGCAAGCTCACCTATGTCGGCAGCCGCTACTCGCTCGGCAGCCGCTATTCTCCGTCGCGCAAGACCTGAGACGGGTGGGGCTGTTCATGCCTCCGGCGCCGGTCATGAAGGGGCAGGGAATCGGGTTGCCAAAATGCTGCCAAGAGCGCGCAAATCAGCCTCTCCAGCTTGTATATGCATGTATGTATTTTAGCCTTGACATCCATTGCCGCCGACGTTGAATATCGTTTCACTTCCGTCGACGTGGCAGGTAAGACGCCGAGGCATAGCGCCGGAAGAAGCAGAAGCCGCATTCTCACCGGACAGGAAGTTTGGTTCAAAAAAGCGGTCTGAATCATCAAGGGGAACAAAGATGATGCGTAACCTCACAGGACAATTCCGTGCGCTCGTGGTGGCGGCCACCGTCGGCTTCGCCCCGCTGGCCCACGCCGCCGATACGGCCATTCCCGCGACGCCCGAGGCTGGATCGTTCAAGATCGGCATCGAGCCGTGGCTGGGCTACGGCCAGTGGCATGTCGCCGAAGCCAAGGGCCTGTTCAAGGCTAGCGGTCTGTCGGACGTCCAGATCGTCAACTTCACCGAGGACAAGGACATCAACGCCGCCCTGGCGAGCGGCCAGCTCGACGCGGCGAACATCGCTACCCACACCGCCATGGGCATGGTTGCGGCCGGCCTGCCGGTCAAGATCGTGTTGCTGCTCGACGTCTCGATGACCGCTGACGCCATGATCGCCGGCAAGGACGTCAACTCGATCGCCGATCTCAAGGGCAAGCAGGTCGCCTTCGAGGAAGGCACGACCAGCGACATCCTGCTGAAATACGCGCTGGCCAAGAACGGCATGTCGATCGCCGACGTCCAGCCGGTGCCCATGCCGGCGGCGGATGCCGGCAGCGCGCTGATCGCCGGCCGCGTCCCGGTCGCGGTCACCTATGAGCCCTATCTCACCACGGCCAGGGCGCAGAACAAGGACGTCAAGCTTCTCTTCACCGCCGGCGAGGATCCCGGCCTGATCAGCGATGTGCTGGTGGTGCGCGACGAGGTCATCAAGTCGCGGCCCGGCCAGGTGCTTGCCATGATCAAGGCCTGGGACGCCGCGCTCAAGGACTACAATGCCGACACGCCCGGCGGCCGCGCCATCATCTCCAAGGCGGTGGGCTCGAGCGTCGAGGACCTGAACACCGCCTTCGACGGCGTGCGCTACTATTCGCTTGCCGAGAACAAGGGCGCGCTGACGGGCGATTTTTCCACCAAGACATTCGCCGACGTCGAGGCCGCCGCCAAGAATGCCGGGCTTCTCCAGTCCGACGTGACGCCGGAGCAGATGATCGATCCGGCCTTCGTCAAGGCCGCGCAGTAGGCCGGGTCGTGGCGGCCGCCGAGATGTCCGACGAGCCTGCCGGCAAAGCGAGCCAGCCTGGCGCGGCGACGGGACCTGCCGCCAGGCAGGCGACGCGCCGCCGCCGATCCTCCGGGATCGGAGCGCCGATCGCGCGCTCCCGTTTCCTGATCATCGCCGTGGCCGTCTTTGCCGGTCTCGGCCTCGCCTGGTGGGCGGCGACGGGGCTCGACCTGGTCAAGCCGATCTTCCTGCCGTCGCCCGCCAGCGTGGCAACGCAGCTCGGCAAGCTCTGGGCCGACGGCACGCTGCTGACCGATCTCAAGGCCTCGATCTACCGTATTTCGGTCGGCTTCCTGATCGCCTCGGCGCTGGCTATCCCGATCGGCGTGCTGATCGGCAGCTTCAGGGCCTGGGAAGCTGCCATCGAGCCGCTTGTGGACTTCATCCGCTACATGCCCGTCGTGGCATTCGTGCCCCTCTCCATCCTGTGGGCGGGGACGAGCGACGTCCAGAAATTTCTAATCATCTTCATCGGCACCTTCTTCCAGCAAGTGCTGATGATCATGGACAACGTCAAGCGCGTGCCGGCCGACTTCGTCGGTCTCGGCAGGACGCTCGGCCTGCCGGATCGCAAGATCCTGACGCGCATCGTGGTGCCCAGCGCCTTGCCGGGCATCTGGGACACACTGCGCATCAGCCTAGGCTGGGCCTGGACCTGGCTCGTGCTGGCCGAACTCGTCGCGGCGACGTCCGGGCTCGGCTATCGCATCACCGTCTCACAGCGCTATTTCCAGACCAACACCATCATCGGCTACATCCTTCTGCTCGGCATTCTTGGCCTGATCACCGATCAGGTCATGAAGGCGCTAGGCAAGGTGCTGTTCCGCCAGGACAGCCGTTCATGACGAGGCAAGGCCGATGAATTCCCCCAAGCTGCGGATCAAGGGCCTCCACAAGAGCTTCGGCACCGGCGCGCGGCGCACCGAAGTGCTGCGCGACATCAATCTCGACCTCGCCGACAACGAGTTCGTTTCGCTGGTCGGCACGTCGGGCTGCGGCAAGAGCACGCTGCTGTCGATCGTCGCCGGACTGCAGGATTTCGACTCCGGCGATCTCGACATCGACGGGTCGCCGATCCTGAAGCCGGGTCTCGATCGCGGCGTCGTTTTCCAGTCTTATACGCTGCTGCCCTGGCTGACGGCGCAGCAGAACATCGAGTTCGCCCTCAAGGCCGCCGGCCATGACCGTGCCACCTGCCGCAGGATCGCGCTTGAGCATCTCGACCTGGTGAAGCTCCCGCACTCGGCCAATCTCTATCCATCCGAACTTTCGGGCGGCATGAAGCAGCGCGTCGCCATTGCGCGCGCGCTTTCCTACCGCCCCAAGATGCTGCTGATGGACGAGCCCTTCGGTGCGCTCGATGCCCTGACCAGGCATCAGATGCAGGAGCTGCTCACCCAGATCTGGGAGGAGCACAGGCTAACCGTGCTCTTCGTCACCCACGACGTCGAAGAGGCCGTCTATCTGTCGGACCGCATTGTCGTGATGGGCATCGGCCCGGGGCGCATCATGCGAACTTTCGACGTCGACATCGAGCGCCCGCGCCGCGAAGAGGTCATGGAGAGCGCCACTTTCATGGACCTGCAGCGCAATGTTCACAAGGCGATTCGCGAGGCATCCAGGCGCCCCGAAATGGCCTAGGCGGTTCCTCTCTCAAGTCCACCGGCTTGTGACGCGCAACGGACCTTTGCAAGGAGAGCCACCTGCCGCTTCGGTCCGTTGCGCGCCGCGCCCGGTCGGTTTCGCCGGCCGTGCGATGTCAAAACAGCTTGGCGGTCGCCATGCAAAATACGGTGATGACCAGCAGCCCGCCCGCGATGCGTTCGCCCCGGTTCATTTTCGCCCGCAGCTCAGTCTGCGTCGCTTGATCGGCGCCGGCCAACTGTCTGCTGGAGGAGGCGACAAGGGCGCCCTGTACGCCAGCGGCAACCAGCGCCGTCAAAATGCCCAGCGCCAGCACCTTCTCCATCGGGCCGAACGCGCCCTCATGGAAGAAATACCACAGCAGTATGCCGGTCAGGAACACCACGCCGGAGGCGCTGAGCTGCGGCCGGATGAAGCGCTCCGCCTTGATCTCCGGATCGCGGGCAACCGCAATGGTCGTGCCGGCCCAGAACACGCCGGCCATCACATGCAGGCCGATAACGATGATATAGACATATTGCATGACCGAATTCCTCTCATTCGCCCGCTGCCTGCGCGCCGCAACAATGATGCTGCGTCATCATTAAGACAACGTTAGATATCTAACGATTAGATGTCAATGCGTGCAGCCGAATTCCACCATGCCATTGCTTGCTCTACTGTCAGTTCATGACACCGTTTGACCGCCCACCCGTCGGCATGAATCTCGCCCGCACCTCGAAAGTGGTGGCGCAGGCTTTCGATGCCGCCATGGCCGAGGCCGGCGGCACGCTGCCGGTTTGGCTGACGTTGCTTTCGGTCAAGTCGAAGGAACTCGCAAACCAGCGCGAGCTAGCCGGCATGATCGGCATCCAGGGCGCGACGCTCACCCACCACCTCAATTCCATGGAAGCGCAAGGGTTGCTGACACGCC
The DNA here is from genome assembly GCA_000824805.1 of Mesorhizobium sp. SOD10. Classification (GTDB taxonomy): domain Bacteria; phylum Pseudomonadota; class Alphaproteobacteria; order Rhizobiales; family Rhizobiaceae; genus Mesorhizobium. The sequence goes on along the minus strand of CCNA01000034.1, from coordinate 63,986 downwards.
GCCGCGATCCGGAAAACCGCAGGGTCCATCAGGTGGCGCTGACCGAGGCCGGCGAGCTATTGTTCGAGAAATTGCGCCTTGCGGCGGTCGCCTTCGACAAGCGGCTCCGGGCCGGTCTGCCGGATGAACGGCTCGCGGAATTCGCCGAGGTGTTGGCGGCGCTTAGGCGCAACGCCGAATCGTCTCAGTCGTAACCCGCTATCGCTCCGAAAGCGTAATGGCGCAGCCTGAGCGCCGCGATCAACGCCGTCAGTTTCGCCTTGCCGTCGAAGGCGTCCTGGAACATTTCGTCATGCATGAGCAGGATCAGCTTGTTCGGCCTGGCGAAGTGACCGTAAGCGAACAGATGGTCGATCTCGCTGACCAGATGGTCGACGCTCTGCACCGGCTTGCCGCTGTCCTCATGCACCCATTCGTGGTCCCAGCCATAGAGCCAGAAGCCGGACGCTGCGACGAATTCGTAATCCGGATCCTCGCGCCCGGCCTCAGCCAGCCCGAGCGAATTGTCGTCCTTCGAGTAATTGGGCAGCCGGAACACGTCGCGTCCCGGCAGCCGCGCATGCACGGCCGGCGTCAGGCCGAGCACGGCATTGGCCCTCAGCATGTCGGCGACCACGCCTTCGGTATCGCCGTAGAAATGCCGGTAGTGATTGTAGGCATGGCTGTAGCTGTGGTTGCCGATCGTCACCAGCGGCATCGATTTTGCCCGTTGCAGCAGCGCCCGGTTGGTGGCGTTCGCCTCGGCATGCATGCCGACCATGAACAGCGTCGCCGGCACCCGCTCGGCCCGCAGCACGTCGAGGATATTGCTGGTGCCGTTCAGCGGACCGTCGTCGAAGGTCAAATATATGGTGCGATCAGCGGCCAGGGCCGGCGATGCGCCAAGCAGCAGGAATGGCAGGAGATAACGAAGCTGCATTCGCAAAACCCGGTTGCGATCACGACAGGCCGCCATGCCCGCCCAGTTGCGTCAAGCTTGTCGACGTACCTGCTAGGCCAAGCTGCCCTGCAGCACTTTCAACTTCGTCTTCTTCGGGCTGCGCGCCGTCAGCCATTCGCGCGCCTTGTCCTGCGGCATCGGGAAGGCGATCGAATAGCCCTGCACCTGGTCGCAGCCGATCGCCATCAGAGAATCGAGCTCGGCCTCGGTTTCGGCGCCTTCGGCAACGATCGAGATGCCGAGGCCGCGGGCAAGCTCGGTGATGGCGCGCACGATCTTGGTGTTGTCGCCGTTCTCGTTGATGTTCTGGACGAAGCGCCGGTCGATCTTCAGCCGGTCGATCTCGTTCGGGTTGACATGGCTGAGCGAGGCATAGCCGGTGCCGAAATCGTCGAGCTCGAGATGCACGCCCGCGGCGCGGATGTGGCGGAGCTTTGCGGCGATCCCGGTCTTCTCGTCGTCGAGGATGACGGATTCGACGATCTCCAGCGCCAGCCTCTGCGGCGGCAGTCCCGCGCGCTCCAGCGTGCCGAACAGGAAAGTGTCGAAATCGGGCTCGCGCAGTTCCGTGCCCGAGACATTGACGGCGATCCGCCCGAAATCGATGCCGGCGCGGTCCCATTCGGCGGCCTCGTTGATCGCCTTGCTGATGACGATGCGGCCGATATCCGGCATGAAGCCGCATTTCTCGGCGACCGGAATGAATTCGCCGGGCGAGATCATGCCGCGCGTGGCGTGCTTCCAGCGCACCAATGCCTCGATGCCGCTGATCTTGCCGCTGGTCAACGACACTTGCGGCTGGAAATAGACCTCGAAGCTCCGGTCGGCGATCGCCGTGCGGATATCCTGTTCGAGCTGCTTGCGGTAGTCGAGCTCGCGCCGCAGCTCCTCGGAGAAGAAGGAGAAGTTGCCGCCGCCCAGCTTCTTGGCGGAATAGAGCGCCAGGTCGGCATGGACGAGCAGATCCTGCGCGTTGTCGGCGTCAACCGGATAGACCGCGATGCCGGCGCTGGCGCCGGGCATGATGGTCGTGCCCTGGAAGGTGATCGGCTCGTTGATCTCGCCGAGGATGCGCTTGGCGAGCGCATGGATGTCCTCGGTGGTGCCGGCGCCATTGAGCATCATGACGAACTCGTCGCCGCCGAGCCGCGCGCAGAGGTCCGACGCCCGGCAGGAGTCGCGCATGCGTTGCGCCGTCACCACCAGCACATAGTCACCGGCGGCGTGGCCAAGCGTGTCGTTGATCTGCTTGAAACGATCGAGATCGAACTGGATCACCGCCAGCCGCTCGCGGCGGCGGTGCGCGCCCTTGATCAGCGTGTCGAAATGGTCGGTGAGGAAGGTGCGGTTGTGCAGGCCCGTCAGGCCGTCATGCACGGCGATGAAAGCCATCGAGTTGCGCGCGTCGACCAGCTCGCGCGTCTTGCGCAGAATGGCTTTGGACATAGGCCGGAAGATGAACAGCGCCACCAGCACGATGACGCCAAGGGTGGCGAAGAACAGCGTGCGGTGCAGCTCGAGGATGCTGCTGGACTTTTCGTTGGCGAAGGCGCTGATGCGCTGGCCGAGCGCGGCATAGCCGGACATGGTGGCGTTGGCGACGGAAGCGTCAAGGCCGACGCGGTCGCCGCCGCCCTTGTAGCCGTCGCTTTGCATGCCGAGCTGCGACTCGAAGGACGAGACCAGCCTGTCGCCATTGGCGACGAGGCCGACCGAGAAGTAGTCGAGGTGGAACGGCTTGTTGAACAGCACATATTCGATCGATTTCGGATCGTTGCGCGCCGGCGAGAGCGGATCGGCGCCGGTCTCCTTGAGCAGCCGGTCGTAGTTGGTCTCGAACTCGCCAGTCGCCTGCTTGAGCGCGGTGACCAGCGCCGGCTGCTTGTCGCGCGAGGCGGCACCCGTGGCGCTGGCCAGGAAGACGATGCGCTGCGACAGCGCCTTCTGCGTCGAGACGATGTCGAGCAGCGCATCATTATGCTGCTGCTGCGCGATCAACTGCTGCAGAAGAATGAAGGAAGCCACCACCATGGCGGCAATGATCGTCAGCGCCAGCCAGTAGCCGGTCTTGATGAGCAGGATCAGCTTGCGCGAAACGCTCTGCACTGGCTGCTGCGACATAACTTGCTGACCCCTCCGGTCGACGGATTCCTGCCCTGGATTCGTGGCGGGAAAACGCTTGCCCAGAAAGGGTTAACAGGTCGGCAAGGGAGGCTGGCGGCGATCGCGGCGGCGCGGCAAAGCTGGTAAGATGGTTATCACGTCCTTTCCCGCACACCTCTTTTTGATCGCATTACCGTCGCACCGTCGCAAAGGATTGCGATCGAGCTTTCGCGACGCCACCGAAGCGGTCGCTTTTGCGATGGATTTTTTGCAGCCATAGCGCGACAGTCCGGCCTCGAACCGAACAGGGCCGGATCATGAGCAAAGCATTCCTATCCCATATCGACAGCGAGCTCCAGGGCCTGAAATCGGCCGGGCTCTACAAGTCCGAGCGCGTCATTTCCTCCATGCAGTCCGCCGAGATCGAGGTCGCTGGCCAGAAGGTGCTGAATTTCTGCGCCAACAACTATCTCGGCCTCGCCGACAGCCCGGATCTGCGCGACGCGGCGAAGCACGCGCTCGACCGCTACGGCTACGGCATGGCCTCGGTGCGCTTCATCTGCGGCACGCAGGAGGAGCACAAGGAACTTGAGGCGACGATCTCCTCCTTCCTCGGCATGGAAGACACCATCCTTTATTCTTCCTGCTTCGACGCCAATGGCGGCCTGTTCGAAACGCTGCTCGGCGAGGAGGACGCAATCATCTCCGACGCGCTGAACCATGCTTCGATCATCGACGGTGTGCGGCTCTCCAAGGCCAAGCGCTTCCGCTACGCCAACAACGACATGGCCGATCTCGAGGCGCGGCTGAAGGAGGCAAAGGACTGCCGCTTCCGGCTGATCGCCACCGACGGCGTGTTTTCGATGGACGGCATCATCGCCAATCTCCAGGGCGTCTGCGATCTTGCCGAAAAATATGACGCCATGGTCATGGTCGACGACAGCCATGCGGTCGGCTTCGTCGGCAAGAACGGCCGCGGCTCGGCCGAGCATTGCGGCGTCGAGGGCAGGGTGGACATCATCACCGGCACGCTGGGCAAGGCCCTGGGCGGCGCCTCGGGCGGCTACACGTCGGGCAAGAGAGAGGTCGTCGACTGGCTGCGCCAGCGCTCGCGGCCCTATCTCTTCTCCAACACGCTGATGCCGGCGATAGCCGGCGCCTCGCTCAAGGTGTTCGAACTGATCCGCAATGGCGGCGCGCTGCGCCAGCGCCTATATGCCAATGCGGACCGGTTCCGCTCCGAGATGGGCAAGCTGGGCTTCACGCTCGCCGGCGCCGATCATCCGATCATCCCGGTGATGCTGGGCGACGCGGCTTTGGCGCAGGAGATGGCGCAGCGCATGCTGAAGCGCGGCATCTACGTCATCGGCTTCTCCTTCCCGGTGGTGCCGAAGGGCCAGGCCCGCATCCGCACGCAGATGTCGGCCGCCCATTCCAGCGCCGATATCGATCGCGCCGTCGCGGCGTTCGGCGCGGTCGGAAGGGAACTGGGTGTAATCGCTTGACGCTACCGCGGGAAATCGAAGCGAGCCATGGCGATCGATGTGACGAGCAGTATCGAGATATCCAGGCCGCGCGCAGACGTCGCCGCCTTCTCCGCCGACCCGGACAATGTTCCGCGCTGGTACGTCAACATCAAATCGGTGGAGTGGAAGACGCCGCGGCCGTCAAGGGTAGGCTCGAGAATTGCCTTCGTGGCCCAGTTCCTCGGGCGGCGGCTTGTCTACACCTACGAAATTGTCGAATTCGTGCAAGGCGAACGGCTTGTAATGCGAACCGCCGAAGGGCCTTTTCCGATGGAGACGAGTTACACATGGCGGGATGCTGGCGAAGGCCGCACGCATATGGCGCTCAGAAACCGCGGTGCGCCAACCGGCTTTTCACGTCTGGTCGCGCCATTCATGGCCTGGGCCGTCCGCCGTTCGACCGATCGAGATTTGCTGCGATTGAAGAAAATCCTGGAGGCGGCCGCCTGATGCAGCCGATCCATCAAGACAGGCAAGATTTTTGAGGAGCGTCCGATGTCCAACATGATGAAGGCGCTGGTGAAGGCCAAGGCCGAGCCCGGCATCTGGATGGAAGAAGTGCCGATCCCGGAGATCGGCCCCAACGACGTGCTCATCAAGGTCAGGAAGACCGCGATCTGCGGCACCGACGTCCACATCTACAATTGGGACCAGTGGGCGCAGAAGACCGTGCCGGTGCCGATGGTGACCGGCCACGAATTCGTCGGCACGGTCGCCGATTACGGCGCGGCCGTCACCGAATACAAGGTGGGCCAGCGCGTCTCGGGCGAGGGCCATATCGTCTGCGGCCACTGCCGCAACTGCCGCGCGGGGCGAGGGCACCTCTGCCGCAACACGCTGGGCGTCGGCGTCAACCGTCCGGGCGCCTTCGGCGAATATGTGGCGATCCCGCAGCACAATGTCGTGCCGATCCCCGACGACGTGCCGGACGAGATCGCTGCCATCTTCGATCCACTGGGCAATGCCGTGCACACGGCACTGTCCTTCGATCTGGTCGGCGAGGACGTGCTGGTCACCGGCGCCGGACCGATCGGCATCATGGGCGCGCTGGTGGCGCAATGCGTCGGCGCGCGAAAGGTCGTCATCACCGACATCAACCCGGTGCGGCTGGAGCTTGCGAGGAAGCTCGGCGTCCAGCACGTCGTCGACGCGTCCAAGGAAAAGCTGCGCGACGTGATGCCGAAGCTTGGCATGACCGAAGGCTTTGACGTCGGGCTTGAAATGTCGGGCGCCGCGCCCGCCTTCCGCGACATGATCGACACCATGAACAATGGCGGCAAGATCGCCATCCTCGGCATCGCGCCCACCGGCTTCGAGATCGACTGGAACAAGGTCATCTTCAAGATGCTGCATCTGAAAGGCATCTACGGCCGCGAGATGTTCGAGACCTGGTACAAGATGATCGCGCTGGTGCAGGGACCGCTGGATGTGTCGGGGCTCATTACGCATCGGATCGGCATCGACGATTTCCAGTCGGGTTTCGATGCGATGCGGAGTGGAAGTTCTGGGAAGGTGGTGATGGATTGGTAGGGTTTGATTGAAGCAGCATCCTGGCAACGCTGGCGGGACAGCAACCCCTCTGGCCTGCCGGCCAGGGGGTGATGGATCGCTACGAAGAAGACAAAGCCCCCTCCAGCGCCGCCACCCCCATCGCTATAGCCGCCCGTTCCTCCTCACTCAGCCTCGCCAACAGCTCCCTCTCAAACGCCTTCGCCAGCGGCACCATCTCGCGATAGGCGGCAAGTCCCGCCTTGGTCAGCGTCAGGTGCTCGACGCGGCGGTCGTTTTCGTCGGGTGTGCGCGTCAGCCAGCGCCGCCGCTCCAGCTCGGCTACAGCGCGCGACACCTTGGTCTTGTGCATGGCCGATTGCTCGCCGAGCTCTGTCGCCGTCATCGTGCCGCGTTCGCCCAGCCCTGAAAGCGTGCGCCATTCCGGCCGCGTTAGGCCGTGGCGCTCCTTGTAGATGCGCGAGAACTCGCGGCTGACGGTGTCCGCCAACCGATAGAGCCGATAGGGCAGGAAGCTTTCCAGCGCGAGGATATCCAGTTCCATGAAGTCCTCCCCCATATACAGCGCGCCGTTGATAGTTACATTTTCGATGGTTACAAATGAAACCAGTTTGGTCAACATCGCCGGCACGCCAAGTCCAAGAGGTTGGCAAGTCGGGATCAGGGAGGATCGGATGGGTTTTTCCTATATGCCGGGCTTCGGCAACGATTTCGAGACCGAGACGCTGCCCGGCTCGCTGCCGCAGGGCCGCAACTCGCCGCAGCGGCCGGCCTACGGCCTCTACGCGGAGCAGCTGTCGGGCTCGCCCTTCACCGCGCCGCGCGGCACCAACGAGCGCTCCTGGCTTTATCGCATCCGCCCCAGCGTAAAGCATACCGGCCGCTTCAAAGGCGCCAGCTATCCTTTGTGGAAGACCGCGCCCAATATCGGCGACCACGAACTGGCGCTCGGCCAGTACCGGTGGAATCCGACCCCGATGCCCAGCGAGCCGACCGACTTCATTTCCGGCATGCGCACCTTCACCACGGCCGGCGATGCGGTGGGCCAATCCGGCATGGCCGCGCATGTCTATGTCGCCAACCGTTCGATGGTCGACGACCATTTCTTCAACGCCGATGGCGAATTGCTGGTCGTGCCGCAGGTCGGCGCCCTGCGCTTCATCACCGAGATGGGCGTCATCGAGCTTCGCCCCGGTGAGATCGCCGTGCTGCCGCGCGGTCTCGTCTTCAAGGTCGAGCTCGCCGACAAGGAGGCGCGCGGCTATGTCTGCGAGAATTACGGCGCCAAGTTCACCATGCCCGACCGCGGCCCGATCGGCGCCAATTGCCTCGCCAACCCCCGCGACTTCAAGACGCCCTGCGCCTGGTTCGAGGAGAAGGAGACGCCCTGCCGGCTGATCGTAAAATGGTGCGGCACCTTCCATGTCACCGAGCTCGGCCATTCGCCGCTCGACGTCGTCGCGTGGCATGGCAACTACGCGCCGTACAAATATGATCTGGCGACCTTTTCGCCGGTCGGTGCCATCCTGTTCGACCACCCCGATCCGTCGATCTTCACCGTGCTGACGGCGCCGAGCGGCGAGGAGGGTACGGCGAATGTCGACTTCGTCATCTTCCCGCCGCGCTGGCTCGTGGCCGAAAACACATTCAGGCCGCCCTGGTATCACCGCAACATCATGAGCGAGTTCATGGGCCTGATCCACGGCCAGTACGACGCCAAGGAAGAAGGTTTCGTGCCGGGCGGCATCAGCCTGCACAACCAGATGCTGGCGCATGGGCCTGACGCATCGGGTTTTGAGAAAGCCACTCGCGCGGAGCTGAAGCCGGTGAAGCTCGATAACACCATGGCCTTCATGTTCGAGACGCGCTTTCCCCAGATGCTGACACGCTATGCTGCCGAGCTCGGCACCTTGCAGGAGAACTATATCGACTGCTGGGCCGACTTGAAGAAGCGTTTCAACGGCACGCCGGAAGGCGATTGGTCTTGAGGCCCGCCCGATGAGCGGCCGGTTGGTGCTTCTGGGCTCCAAGGGCGGCCCGGCTTTGCGGCCGGGCGGTCCATGGCCGACGTCTACACTGCTGGAACTCGGTGGACGAACCATTGTCGTCGATTGCGGGCTGGGCGTCACGCGCGGCCTGGTCGATGCCGGCTCAAGCCTGAAGACGCTCGACCTGATCTTCATCACCCACCTCCATTCGGACCATGTTCTCGAACTCGGGCCGCTGATCCACACTGCCTGGACCGCTGGACTGGCGTCGCCGGTGAGGATCTATGGGCCGCCAGGCACCGGCCACTACTGGCAGTGCTTCTGCCGGGCGCTGGAGTTCGACATCGAAATACGCATCGTCGACGAAGGCCGGCCCGACATCCGCACACTGGTCACCGTCGAGGAATTCGCCGAAGGACCGGTGCTGGACGAGCATGGTCTGACGGTGGCGGCGCTGCGCGTAGACCATCCGCCAGTGACGGACTGCTTTGCGCTGCGTTTCGAGCATGACGGCAGGAGTGTGGTGTTTTCCTCCGACACTGCATTCTTTCCGCCGCTAGCCGGGTTTGCCAAAGAGGCCGACATCCTTGTCCATGAAGCCATGCTGGAATCGGGCGTCGAAAGGCTGGTCGCGCGGACCGGCAACGGCGCGCGGCTGCGCGAGCATCTCTTCGCCAGCCATAGCCTCGCCGAAGAGGCGGGCCGAATAGCAAGGGATGCCAACGTTAGGCGGCTGGTGCTCACTCATCTCATACCGGCCGACGATCCCGCGGTCGGCGAGGCCGATTGGATCGCTGCCGTCAGGAAAACATGGTCCGGCGACTTGACGATCGCCCGCGATGGTCTTGTTGTGGGGTTAAGCGGCGCAAAAGCCGCATCAGGAGAGGAAACCGCATGAAGCTTGCCACCCTGAAGAACGGGACCCGCGACGGGAAGCTGGTCGTGGTCTCGCGCGATCTGACGCGGTTCACCGACGCTTCCTTCCTTGTGCCGACGCTGCAGGCCGCGCTCGACGACTGGCGCCGAATTGCGCCGCATCTGGCGGCGATGGCGGAATCGCTGGAGACCAACGCGGTGCCTTCGGCGCGCTTCCACGAGCATGACGCGCATTCGCCGCTGCCGCGTGCCTATCAGTGGGCCGACGGCTCGGCCTATGTGAATCATGTCGAGCTGGTGCGCAAAGCGCGCGGTGCCGAGATGCCGGCGAGCTTCTGGACCGATCCGCTGATCTACCAGGGCGGCTCGGACTCCTTCATTGCGCCGCGCGATCCGATCCGCATGGCCGACGAGGCCTTCGGCATCGACCTGGAGGCCGAGGTCGCCGTCATCGTCGACGACGTGCCGATGGGGGCAGGGCTGGACGCAGCGAGGGCGGCGATCCGCCTCGTCATGCTGGTCAACGACGTCACGTTGCGCGCCATCACCGGACCGGAGCTTGCCAAAGGTTTCGGCTTCTTCCAGTCGAAACCGTCCTCGGCTTTCTCGCCGGTCGCGGTCACGCCCGACGAACTGGGCGAGGCCTGGGACGGCGGCAAGGTTAACCTTGCCCTGCTGGTCGACGTCAACGGCAAGCCGTTCGGGCGGGCCAATGCAGGCGTCGATATGACCTTCGACTTTCCGGCACTGATCGTGCATGCCGCGAAGACACGGCCGCTCGCCGCCGGCACCATCATCGGCTCGGGCACCGTTTCCAACAAGCTCGACGGCGGGCCGGGCAAGCCGGTATCGGCGGGCGGCGCCGGCTATTCGTGCTTGGCCGAACAACGCATGATCGAGACCATCGAGTCGGGCGAGCCGAAGACGCCCTTCCTGCATTTCGGCGACACGGTGCGCATCGAGATGAAGGACAGAGCCGGCCACTCGATCTTCGGCGCTATCGAGCAGAAGGTCGAGAAATACGAACGGTGAGGGAGAGCCCGAACGGTGACCCTGCTCGAGCACCTGCGCCGCATGGCGCGCAACAATCTGTGGTCGAACGACCGGCTCTATCGCGCCGTGCTTGCGCTGAAGCCCGGCGAGTTCGAAGCCGTGCGCACCAGCTTTTTCCCGTCGATCAAGGGGACGCTCAACCACATCCTTGCGGTCGACCATCTCTATCTCGACTTCCTGACCGATGGCGGCCTAGGCGCCGCGGCATACGACACCTTCGTGCCGTTCGACGATGTGGCGAGCCTGGCGGCCGCCCAGGCCGATTTCGACCGCAGGCTGATTGCCTTCTGCGACGGCCTGTCGGAGGCCGATCTCGACCGCCGCGTCATCACCGACCGGCGCGAGGACGGCATGATCCCCGAACGCATCGGCGATATCCTCGCGCATGTTTTCCTGCATGACATCCATCACCGCGGCCAGGTGCATGCGATGCTATCCGGCACTTCCGTTCCGCCGCCGCAATTGGATGAGTTCCTGCTCGACTATGACGTGAAGCTGAGAAAGGATGAAGTTGAGCGGCTGGGGCTTGGATGATCAGACCAGCGCAACGTCATAGGATGAGAATTGCCGATCCGCTGTTACCAACGTCAGGCCCTCAATTTGAGCCTGTGCAATAATCAGGCGGTCGAAAGGATCGCGATGATGGAGCAGCAATTGCTCAAGTCTCGCCGCATGCTGCTCATTTACGCTTAGAATTGGAATTCCGTTCGAGCGCAGGACTTCCACGACATTAGCTGTCAGTGTCACTTTGCCAAGTGGTTTCTTAATTGTGATCTCCGCTATCGAGATCGCGCTGATGATCACATCTTCACCCGCGAGAAAAATCTCTCGATGCTGATCCGAAAGGCGTGAGTCCGCGTTGAGCACCCAAAGCAGGATATGAGTGTGTCGACCAGATATTTACGGCTCATTTGATGTACTCGCCCCATTCGGGACCGAGTTCATCAAAATCGTCCGATATCCGAATCTGGCCTTTCAGGGCTCCAAACAGGCCCTTGCTTCCGCCAGGCCGGGCCGGAGCGCTCAAGGTTGCCACAATTTCCCATGGCGGGTCAGATTGATCTCTTCGCCAGCTTGGGCACGCTTCACCAACTCGGAGAGCTGGGGCTTCGCTTTTCCCATCGGGACGTTCATCGTCAGACCGCTTATGACCAGAATTTAGGTCAGCATCGGTCGAGCTGCAAGCTCAGGCCTTACGCCGCCTTGCCGTCCAGCTTGATCACGCCGCGCTTGATCTGGTCCTGCTCGATGGACTCGAAAAGCGCCCGGAAATTACCTTCGCCAAAGCCTTCGTCGCCTTTCCGCTGGATGAACTCGAAGAAGATCGGGCCGATGACCGTCTTCGAGAAGATCTGCAACAGGATCTTGGTCACGCCGCCATCGACGACGCCTTCGCCGTCGATGAGGATGCCATGCTTTTTCATGCGCTCGATCGGCTCGTCATGGCCGTTCACCCTGTCGTGCGACATCTCGTAATAGGTGTCGGGCGGACCGGGCATGAACTTCAACCCGTTGGCGGCAAGCTTGTCGGTCGCCTCGTAGATGGCGTCGGTGCCGACCGCGATATGCTGGATGCCCTCGCCATTGTACTTCTTCAGATACTCGGCGATCTGGCTGGTCTCGTCCTTGGACTCGTTCAGCGGAATGCGGATCTTGCCACAGGGCGAGGTGATGGCGCGACTGACAAGGCCGGTGATCTTGCCGTCAATGTCGAAGAAATGGATCTGCTTGAAACCGAACAGGTCGCGATAGAAGTCCCACCATTTGTCCATGTTGCCGCGATAGACATTGTGGGTGAGGTGGTCGAGGAAATAGAAGCCGACGCCTTCGGGCTTCGGGTCGTGCTCGCCCAGCCATTCGAACTCGGCATCATAGGCCGAGCCCTTCTCGCCATAGACTTCGACGAAATAGAGCAGCGAGCCGCCGATACCGACGATGGCCGGCACGTCGAGCGCCTTGTCGGTGCCTTCATAGGGCGTCGCTCCCTTCGACACCGCATGGTCGAACGCGTGTTTGGCGTCGACCACACGCCACGCCATCGAGGCGGCGCAAGGGCCGTGCTCCTCCACGAACTTCATCGCATGCGAGCCTGGCTCGGCATTGACGACATAGTTGATGTCGCCCTGCCGCCAGACGGTGATGTCCTTGGTCCGGTGCTTCGCCACCGCGACATAGCCCATGCGGGTGAAGAGCTCGGCGAGCTTGGCCGGCTCCGGATGCGCGAATTCGACGAACTCGAACCCGTCTGTGCCGGCCGGGTTCTGCTTGCTGATTTTCGCGGGCGGGGCGTCGTGCGGGAAGGGGCCCATGGCAATCCTCCGAAAGCTGTTGCGGCCGGGCTTGGCCATTTTCGCGATGATAGCGCGGAGCAGCCGCACGGTGCTTGCATTCAACCGCTTGAAAAGGTCATCATGCGCGTAAATTGTGCACGAATGGAGGAATATTGATGGATGACGCGCGCCTAGATCAATTCGACCGCAAAATAATGGCGCTTCTGCAGGAGGATGCGCGCTTCACCAACAACGACCTTTCCGAGCGCGTGAACCTGTCGCCCTCGCAATGCTCACGTCGCCGCCAGCGACTGGAGGAGGACGGCTATATCAGAGGTTATTGCGCCGTGCTCGACCGCGATCGTCTGGGTTTTTCGCTGGTCAACGTCATCTCGGTGACCCTGGCCACCCACAACCGCGACAATGCGCGCCGCTTCGGCGAATTGGTCGCCCGCCTGCCCGAGGTGCAGGAGGCGCACGCGCTGACCGGCGAGATGGACTATATCCTGAAGGTGGTGACGCCCGATCTCAAGTCACTGTCGGAGTTCGTCAACGGCGTTCTGCTGCCGCACGAATCCGTGCAGCATGTGAAGACGGCGATCGTGCTGGAGACGCTGAAGGAAACCGGCGCGCTGCCGATTTAACCCCGCTGCTGCTGGATCAGCCCGTAAAGATTGGTGCAGCGCGCGCCCGAGCGGCAGTACGCAAACACCGGCCCTTCGAGCTCGTCCAGCGCGGCGGCCTGGTCCTCGACATTTTCCATCGTGATCTGGCCGCTGATGACCGGAATGTAGCGGAAGGCAAGGCCCGCCGCCTCGGCTGCGGCCTGAACGCTTCCCGCCGAAGGTTGTCCGGGCTGTTCGTCGTCCGGCCGGTTGCAGATCACGCTTTTGAAACCGGCGTCTTTGATGGCGGCGATATCCTCGGGCTGGATCTGGCCGGAGACCGAATAGTCGTCGCTGATCTGGCGGTATTCCATGATGTCGTCCTCGCGATCTCTTTGGCGTCAGTCTTGCCACCCCGGGAGAGGGGCGGCAATCCGCATTGAAGAAATTCCCTGCCAAATAGCGACGGCCGATCGAAAAATCCAACCGGGCCGTGTTGGCCCGGTTGGATGTTGCGCCGCTCAGCTTCCCATGATCGCGCCTTTGATCTGCGTGATGTTGTTGTGCATCATGTCGATATAGGTCGAAGCCGGGCCGTCCGAGCCCGACAGCGCGTCCGAATAGAGCGTGCCGCCGACCTTGATGCCGGTCTCGCCGGCGATCTGCTCGATCAGCCGCGGATTGGTGATGTTCTCGATGAAGATCGCCGCCGCCTTGTCCTGCTTCACTTGGCTAACCAGCTTGGCGACGTCGGCGGCCGAAGGCTCCGCGTCGGTCGAGATGCCTTGGGGCGCGAGGAATGTCAGCCCGTATTCGTGCTCGAAATAGCCGAACGCGTCGTGCGAGGTGATGACGACGCGCTTGGCTTCGGGGATCGACTGGATCGCAGTCTTCACCTCGGTCTCCAGCGCGTCGAGCTTGGTGGTGTAGGCGGCGGCGTTCGCCTTGTAGCTGTCGCAACCCTCGCTGTCGGAGGCGCAGAAAGCGTCGGCGATGTTCTTCACATAGATCTTGGCGTTGGCGATCGACTGGAAGGCGTGCGGGTCGGTGACCGTCTTGCCGCCGCTGGTATCGGCGCCTTCGGCGGCATCCGCATCGGCGAATTCCGGCTTGAAGTCGATCGGCGTCACGCCCTTGGTCAAGGTCACGATCGAAGCCTTGGTGGCGCTGGCATCGACGAGCCGCTGCAGGAAACCTTCGAAATGCAGGCCGTTGACCAGCACGACATCGGCTTTCGCCATCGCCACCGCGTCGGCCGGGCTCGGCTCATAGACATGCGCGTCGCCGTCCGGCCCGACGATGGTGGTGATATTGACGCGGTCGCCACCGACATTTTTCGCGAAGTCGGCAATCACGGTGAAACTCGCCACTACTTTCAGCGGCGCCGCGAAGGCCGACGAGGTCGCGAGGGCGCTTAATGTTATAACGCTCATCGCCAGGGCGGCTCGGAAGGATTTCAGCATTGGCAACGTCTCCTTTTAAGGGGTGGGAATAGGGTCAGGCAGTCCGGTGTCGGTGATGCACGATGCGGGCGCGCAGCGCGCCGCGCGTGCCGAACAGGATCGAGCAGAAATAGACGACGCCGGACGAAAGGATGATCGCCGGGCCGGACGGCAGCGACGCATGGTAGGACAGAAGCAACCCGGCAATGCAGGAGGCAAAGCCGATCAGCACGGCGAGCGCGCACATCGGTTCGACGCGCACCGTCCAGAAGCGGGCAGCCGCGGCAGGCAGCATCATCAGCCCGACCGAGAGCAGCGTACCCAGCGCCTGGAAGCCGCCGACGAGGTTGAGCACGACCAACCCGAGGAAGATGAAATGCACCGGGCTGCCCATGCGGCTCACCGAGCGCAGGAACAGCGGATCGAGGCATTCGGCGACCAGCGCGCGCCAGAAAATGGCGAGGCAGGCGAGCGTCACCGCCACGATACCGCCGATCAGGATCAGCGCCTCATTGTTGAGAGCGAGCACCGTGCCGAACAGCACATGCATCAGGTCGACGCTGGAGCCGCGGATCGACACCATCAAAACGCCGACGGCAAGTGAGATCAGATAGAAGGCCGCCATCGAAGCGTCCTCGCGCTGGATGGTGAAACGCGAGACGGCGCCCGCGCCAAGCGCCACGATGATGCCGGCGATCAGCCCGCCGACCGTCATCGGCAGGATCTCGAGCCCGTAAAGCAGGAAGCCTGCCGCCGCGCCCGGCAGGATGGCATGCGCCATCGCATCGCCGGACAGGCTCATGCGCCTGAGCATCAGGAAGACGCCGACCGGGCAGGCGCCGAGCGACAGCATCAGCGAGCCGAACAGCGCCCGCTGCATGAAGGCGAAATCGGCAAAGGGCGCGATAAGCAGGCCGTAGAGGAAATCCATCACGCCGCCCTCGGTCCGGAGCCGTGCTGGTGGTCGTCATGGTGCGCATGATCATGATGGTCGTGTTCATGGCCATGATCATGCCCGCTCGGCTCGCACCAGGGCGCGTTCTCTTCCCACGCCTCATGGAAACGCCTCGCCTTGAGCAGGTTCTCCGGCCGCAGCGTTTCCTTTGTGTCGCCCCAGGCCACCGGCTGGCGCGCAAGCAGCAGCGTTTCCGGGAAATTCTGCCGCACCAGATCGAGGTCGTGCACCACGACCATGATCGTGCGTTCCTCGCCATGCCAGCGTTTTATGAGCTGGATGAGGTCGCCGACGGTCTTGGCATCGACCGCGTTGAACGGCTCGTCTAGCAGGATGAGGTCGGCATCCTGCAAAAGCACGCGGGCAAACAGCGTGCGCTGCAGTTGGCCGCCGGAGAGCGTGTCGATCGGCCGCTTCTCGAAGCCGCCGAGCCCGACTGCCATCAGCGCCTTGCTGACAGACTCGCGATCCTCTTTCGTATAGCGGCCGAGCATGCCGCGCTTCGGCCACAGCCCCAGCGAGACCAGGTCGACGACGCGCGCCGGAAAGGAGCGGTCGAGTTCCGACTGCTGCGGCAGATAGGCGGTACGGACGCCCGGCATGCGGACCACCGCGCCTTCCATCGGCTTCAGCACGCCGACAATGCCCTTCATCAGCGTCGACTTGCCCGAACCATTGGCGCCGACCACGGCGGTCAGCGAGCCTCTGCGGACGATGCCGTTGAGGTGATGGATCGCCGGATGGCTGCCGTAGCCAAGCGTCAGGTCGCGGAAGGTCAGGCAGGCATTGGTCATCAAACGTCGGTCCGCGAAATCGAGTGTGTCGTCGATATGTGATGTTATTACATTAGTCAACATAGTGGTCCGGCGGAATTGTGTCACGGCCGGTCAACTCGCCGTGTAGGCGGATGGGCGGAGACCAGACAATTGGCTCAATTGGTTTCGTGGCCGCCGGCCTTGCTCCAGGCCGGCCCGGACTCTAAAGAGCAGCGACTCCACAACGAAGGAACCTCCAATGAGCATTCGTCGCATCGATGTCGGCCCGCGCATGAGCCAGATCGTCATCCACGGGAACACTGTCTATCTGGCCGGCCAGGTCGGCGAGCCCGGCGGCAACGTCGCTTCGCAGACCCGCGACATCCTGAAAACCATCGACGAATTGCTGGCCAAGGCCGGCACCGACAAGACCAAGATCGTCCAGGCGATCATCTGGCTGGCCGACATGGGCACCTTCGCTGAAATGAATTCGGAATGGGACAAGTGGGTGCCGCAGGGCCACACCCCGGCGCGCGCCACCGGCGAAGCCAAGCTCGCCGGCCCGGAATATCTGGTCGAGATCATTGTGACTGCGGCGCTGTAAAGCGCCTGCCTCACCTTCTCCCTTGTTGTGGGAGAAGGTGACAGCACTACCCCTGCGACGGCGTGAACCTTGCCACCAGTGTATGGCTCTCCGCCGGATAGATGAAGCGTACATGCGTCACCGGGTGTTCGGCGCTCCAGGTGCGGCGTTCGACCACCAGGCAGGGCGCGCCCGCGTCGACGTCGAGCGCGTCGGCAATATTCTCGTCGGCCGCCATGGCGCGGATGCGATGCTCGGCCTCGCTCCATGGCACGCGGCCGATCAGCCAGGGGCCTGGCGCGATCTCGATAAATTCTTCCTCGGCTGCCTCGGCCACCGCTGAAAGATTGATCAATCGCTGCTCCAGCGCGAACGGCCGTTCGCCGGCAAAATGCAGGCCCTCCAACGCAAGCACCGGCCCTGGCGCGGCCAGCCCGAGCAGCGCGCGGTCTTCGGCGTCGCTGCGCCGCTTGGCGCGTTCCAACCGCACATAGCGATAGGACAGGCCAAGCGCCTCGACTTCGATCCTGATGTCGTGCAGTTCCAGCACCGCCGCCTGCGATTGCGGATGGCGCACGAAACTGCCGGAACGGCGGCGGCGCTCGATCAGTCCGGCCTTGGCAAGCTGCGACAGCGCCTTGTTCACCGTCATGCGCGAGCAGTTGTATTGAGCCGTCAGCTCGTGCTCGAAGGGAATGCGATGCCCCGGCGCCCAGACGCCTGAGAGGATCTTTTCGCGGATGTCGGAGAGGATGCGCTGGTGCAGCGAGAGGATCTCGCCGCCATCGACATCGTCTGTCTCGACCAAGCTCATCGGACGGGTCCTGCTTCAGCCTTGCGACAATCCGGTCATGACTTCGCGGAACCGCGCGGCGACCGCCTCGCGCTTCGCATGCCTGCCGCCGCTGACCTGCTTCTTGCCGTGCACCCAGACGCAATCGACCTTACTGCCATTGGCGAAAATCCAGGCGTCGAGGATCGCGTCGCCCGCCTTGCCGGCCAGTGAAGGATGGTTTCGGTCGAGAGAGACAAAATCGGCCGGACCCCCGGCGGCAATCTGCGAGGAGCCGGCCCCAAGCGCCTGGCTGCCACCGGCAAGCGAAGCATCGAACAGCGTGCGCCCCGTGGATCCGCCCGCGCGGGCCAGCACGTTGCGGGCGCGATGGGCGAGGCGTTGCGAATATTCGAGCTGCCTCAGCTCGTCCGGTAGGCCGATCAGCACATTGGAGTCGGAACCGACGCCGAAGCGGCCGCCATGCTCGATGAAGAGCGGGGCCGCGAAAGTGCCGTCGCCGAGATTGGCCTCGGTGACCGGGCAGAGTCCGGCGATAGCGCCGCTCCTCGCCATCGCGACCGTTTCCGCCTCGGTCATATGCGTGGCGTGGATCAGGCACCAGCGCTCGTCCACCTCGGCGTTGCCAAGCAGGAATTCGACCGGCCGCTTGCCTGACCAGGCGATGCAGTCCTCGACCTCTTTCACCTGCTCGGCGACATGGATATGGATCGGCCCGTTCGGCGTCATAGCCGCGACCGCGTTGATCTCGTCCGGCGTTGCGGCGCGCAGGCTGTGCGGCGCGACACCGACGACGGCCTGCTCCAATGAGCGAACGCCCTCGCGGGCTTTCTCAAGCAGACGTCCGAAGCGCTCGACATCATTGATGAATCGACGCTGGCCTCCGTTGGGAGCGGCGCCCCCGAAGGCGGAATGGGCATAGAAGACCGGCAGCAGCGTCAGGCCGATACCGGTCTCGGCCGCGGCAGCCGCGACCCGATCCGCCATCTCGGCGATATTGGCGTAAGGCTGTCCGTCGCGGTCGTGATGCAGATAATGGAACTCCCCGACGCGCGAGAAGCCGGCTTCCAGCATCTCGACATAAAGCTGCGCCGCCACGGCCTCGACCTGGTCCGGCGTCATCGACAGCGCGAAGCGGTACATCACCTCGCGCCAGCTCCAGAAGCTGTCGGCCGAGGGGCCGCGCAGTTCGGCAAGACCCGCCATGCCGCGTTGGAAGGCGTGGCTGTGCAGGTTGGGCATGCCCGGCAGGATGATGGCATGCCGTTCGTCGCCGGCCCGCGCCGAAGTGCCGGTCTCGACCGCGGAGACGCTGCCGCCGTCGAAGGCGATCCTGACATTGCTTTGCCAGCCCTCGGGCATAAGCGCCTGTTCCGCAAAGATCGCCGTCACGTTCCTCTCCGAATCTGAACCCAGGCGACATTATCACTTGCGTCGCGCTCCAATATGTATATACATAATAGCCATCCAAGCAAACGGAAAAGATGATGGGTGGAGCAAACGGGAAGAGCGGCCATCGGGTCTGGCGCAATGCGCGCCTGGCGACCATGGCCGATAGCGCGGCCGGTCTTGGCATCGTCGAAAAAGGCGCGGTCGCCGCGCGCGACGGGCTTGTTGTTTACGCCGGCCCCGAGGCGGACATGCCGGCTGCGGCCGGGCAGGGCGCCAAGACCCTCGATTGCGAGGGGCGCTGGATCACGCCCGGCCTGATCGACTGCCATACCCATCTTGTCTATGCCGGCAACCGCGCCAACGAGTTCGAGATGCGTCTGGCCGGCGCCACCTATGAAGAAGTGGCGCGCGCCGGCGGCGGCATCGTCTCCTCGGTCAAGTCGCTGCGCGCCGCGAGCGAGGACGAGCTCGTCGCCGAAACGCTGCCGCGTCTCGACGCGCTGATGGCCGAAGGTGTCACCACCGTCGAGGTGAAATCGGGCTACGGCCTCGATGCCGACAACGAGAAGAAATCGCTGCGCGCTGCCCGCCGCCTGGCCGACGAGCGCCCCGTTACGGTCAGCACGACGTGTCTTGCCGCGCATGCCCTGCCGCCGGAAGCCAAAGGCGACAAGGATGCCTTCATCGATCTTGTCACCGGGACCATCCTGCCGGAAATTGCCGCCGAAAATCTCGCCGACGCCGTCGACGGCTTTTGCGAGGGCATTGCGTTTTCACCGGAGCAGATGGCGCGCGTCTTCGACAGGGCGAAGGCGCTCGGCCTGCCGGTGAAGCTTCACGCCGACCAGCTTTCCAACCTGCATGGCGCGGCCCTTGCCGCCCGCTACGGGGCGCTCTCGGCCGATCACCTCGAATACACCGACGAGGAGGGCGCCGAAGCGATGGCCAAGGCCGGCACTGTGGCGACGATCCTGCCCGGCGCCTACTACTTCATCCGCGAGACGAAGAAGCCGCCGGTCGATCTGTTCCGCCGCCACGGCGTGAAGATGGCTGTCGCCACCGACTCCAATCCCGGCACCTCGCCGCTCACCTCGCTGCTGCTCACGATGAACATGGCCGCGACGCTGTTCGGGATGACCGTCGACGAATGCCTCGCCGGCGTCACCCGCGAAGCCGCGCGCGCCCTTGGCCTATTGGGCCAGACCGGCACGCTGGAAGCCGGCAAATCGGCCGACCTCGCCATCTGGGACATCGAGCGCCCGGCCGAACTCGTCTACCGCATGGGCTTCAACCCGCTCCATGCCCGTATCTGGAGAGGACAATGACAGAACTTATCCTGAAGCCCGGCAGCGCGACGCTTGCCGACTGGCGTGCGATCTATCGCGGCGCCATTCCGAAGCTCGACGCAGCCTGCAGGCCGAAAATCAAGGCCAGTGCCGAGGCGGTCGCCCGCATCCTCGCCAAGGGCGAGCCGGTCTATGGCATCAACACCGGCTTCGGCAAGCTCGCCAGCGTCCGCATCCCGGCAAACGATCTCGAAACGCTGCAGCGCAACATCGTGCTCTCGCATGCCGCCGGCGTCGGCGAGCCGATGCCTGTCGCGGTGGTGCGGCTGATGATGGCGCTCAAGCTCGCCAGCCTTGCCCAGGGCGCATCCGGCGTGCGCGCCGAGACCATCGACCTGCTTCAAGCGATGCTTGCCAACGACGTCATCCCGGTGGTGCCGGCGCAAGGCTCGGTCGGCGCCTCCGGCGACCTCGCGCCGCTCTCGCACATGACCGCCGTCATGATCGGCGTCGGCGAGTGCTTTACCCCGCATGGCCGTTTCCCGGCCAAGGTCGCCTTCGTCTCGCATGGGCTCGAGCCGGTGACATTAGGTGCCAAGGAGGGTCTCGCGCTGCTCAACGGCACGCAGTTCTCGACGGCTTTCGCGCTCGCCGGCCTGTTCGAGGCAGAGACGCTCTACCAGTCGGCGCTGGTCGCCGGCGCGCTGTCGACCGACGCCGCCAAGGGTTCGGACGCGCCCTTCGATCCGCGCATTCATCTGTTGCGCAAGCATCGGGGCCAGATCGAGACGGCGGATGCGCTGCGCAATCTCATGGCCGGCAGCGCCATCCGTGAATCGCACCGTGTCGGCGACGAGCGCGTGCAGGATCCGTATTGCCTGCGCTGCCAGCCGCAGGTGATGGGCGCTGCGCTCGATGTGCTGCGTAAGGCGGCCGACACGCTTGAAACCGAAGCCAACGGCGTCACCGACAATCCGCTGATCTTCGCCGAGGACGATACAGCGCTTTCCGGTGGCAATTTCCACGCCGAGCCGGTGGCCTTCGCTGCCGACATGATCGCTTTGGCCGTCTGCGAGATCGGCTCGCTGTCGGAGCGTCGCATTGCCATGTTGGTCGACCCGGCGCTGTCCGGCATGCCGGCTTTCCTGACGCCGAAGCCCGGCCTGAACTCCGGCTTCATGATCCCGCAGGTGACGGCGGCGGCGCTTGTCTCGGAAAACAAGCAGAAGGCCTATCCGGCGAGCGTCGATTCCATTCCGACCTCGGCCAACCAGGAAGACCATGTCTCCATGGCCGCCCACGGCGCGCGCCGGCTGCTCGGCATGATCGAGAATGCCACCGCCGTCATCGGCATCGAATTGCTGGCCGCGGCCCAGGGCTGCGATTTTCATGCGCCGCTCGCTTCGAGCGAAGCGCTGGAGGCGGTGCGCAGGCTGGTCCGGGCCGAGGTCTCGCATCTCGATAACGACCGTCACTTCCACCCCGACATGGAAAAGGCGATCGCCCTGGTGCGCAGCGGCGCCGCGGTCAATGCGGCGGGCGCCGTGAAGCTGCCGTCGATCGCGGGAGCGGCGTGATGGCAACGCCTCCCTGGCTCACCGTCACCCAAGGCACAGCGCCCCTGCTGGTCTCGATCCCGCACACCGGCATTGACCTTGCCGGCCTCGACTCGCGCCTGGTCTCGACCTGGCTCGGCCGCCGGGACTGCGACTGGTGGATCGACAAGCTCTATGATTTTGCCGCCGAGCTTGGCGCGACGGTCGTGCACACCGCCATTTCGCGCACCGTCATCGACGTCAACCGCGATCCGTCCGGCGTCTCGCTCTATCCTGGGCAGGCGACGACGACCCTTTGCCCGACCGATACCTTCGACGGCGACCCGCTCTACCGCATGGGCGAGGAGCCGACGCCGTCCGAGATCGACCAGCGCCGGGAGACATATTTCGCACCCTACCGCGACGCTCTTCAGGCCGAGATCGACCGGCTGCGCGGCCTGCACGACAAGATCGTGCTCTACGACTGCCACTCGATCCGCTCGGTGCTGCCGCGGCTGTTCGAAGGCACGTTGCCGGTCTTCAACCTCGGCACCAATGACGGTAAGAGCACCGATCCGGCGCTGCAGGACAAGGTCGCTGCAATTCTTGCCGCAACCGGCGAGACCTGGGTGGTCAACGGCCGCTTCAAGGGCGGCTGGATCACCAGAAGCTTCGGCCAGCCGCAAAACGGCGTGCATGCGCTGCAGATGGAGCTCTCCAACCGCAGCTATATGCGCGAGCCTGCGGAAAAGGGTTCGCCTGAAAATTGGCCGGTGCCTTACGACCCAAGCTACGCCGCGCCGATCCGTGCCACGCTGAAAACCATCCTCGAAGCCGCCATTGACTGGGCCGGTCGCTGACGCGCCGCCTTGCTTGAAAGGGACAATGATGACCGATCCTCGTCACAACATCCGCGAAGTGCGCGCCCCGCGCGGCGACAAGCTCAACGCCCGCTACTGGACGACCGAAGCGCCGTTGCGCATGCTGATGAACAATCTCGACCCGGAGGTCGCCGAGAACCCGAATGAGCTCGTGGTCTATGGCGGCATCGGCCGGGCGGCGCGCACCTGGAACGATTTCGACCGCATCGTCGCTTCGCTGAAGACCTTGGGCGAGGACGAGACGCTGCTGGTGCAATCCGGCAAGCCGGTCGGCGTCTTCAAGACCCATTCCAACGCGCCGCGCGTGCTCATCGCCAACTCCAACATCGTGCCGCACTGGGCGACCTGGGAGAAGTTCAACGAGCTCGATAGGAAGGGCCTTATGATGTACGGCCAGATGACGGCCGGCTCCTGGATCTATATCGGCACGCAAGGCATCGTGCAGGGCACCTACGAAACTTTCGTCGAGGCCGGCCGCCAGCACTATGGCGGCAATCTCAAGGGCAAGTGGATCCTGACCGCCGGCCTCGGCGGCATGGGAGGCGCCCAGCCTTTGGCCGCTGTCATGGCCGGCGCTTCGTGTCTTGCCATCGAGTGCAACCCGGATTCGATCGATTTCCGCCTGCGCACCCGCTACCTCGACGAGAAGGCCGAGACGCTCGACGAGGCGATGGAGATGATCGATCGCTGGACCAAGACTGGCGAAGCAAAATCGGTCGGCCTGCTCGGCAATGCCGCCGAGCTCGTGCCGGAGATGTTCAGGCGCGGCATCCGCCCCGACATCCTCACCGACCAGACCTCGGCGCATGACCCCATCAACGGCTATCTGCCCAAGGGCTGGACGATGGCGCAATGGCGCGAGAAGCGGATTTCGGACCCGAAGGCGGTGGGGAAGGCGGCACGCGCCTCGATGCGCGAGCATGTCGAGGCGATGGTGGCGTTCTGGAACGCCGGCGTGCCGACGCTCGACTACGGCAACAACATCCGCCAGGTCGCCAAGGACGAAGGTTTTGAGAACGCCTTCGCCTTCCCGGGCTTCGTGCCGGCCTATATCCGGCCGCTGTTCTGCCGCGGCATCGGCCCGTTCCGCTGGGCGGCACTCTCGGGCGATCCGGAGGATATCTACAAGACCGACGCCAAGGTGCGCGAGCTGACCCCCGGCAACACCCATCTGCACAATTGGCTCGACATGGCGCGCAAGCGCATCTCCTTCCAAGGTCTGCCGGCGCGCATCTGCTGGGTCGGCCTCGGCGACCGCCACCGGCTCGGCCTCGCCTTCAACGACATGGTCGCTAAGGGCGAGCTCAAGGCGCCGGTCGTCATCGGCCGCGACCACCTCGATTCCGGCTCGGTCGCTTCGCCGAATCGCGAGACCGAAGCGATGAAGGACGGCTCCGACGCCATCTCCGACTGGCCGCTGCTCAACGCGCTGCTCAACACCGCGTCGGGTGCCACCTGGGTGTCGCTGCACCATGGCGGCGGCGTCGGCATGGGCTTTTCGCAGCATGCCGGCATGGTGATCGTCGCCGACGGCACGCCCGAGGCGGCAAAGCGCCTGGAGCGCGTGCTGTGGAACGACCCGGCGACCGGCGTCATGCGCCATGCCGATGCCGGCTACGACATCGCCATTCAATGCGCCACGGAGCACCAGCTCAACCTTCCAGGCATACTGGGCTAGGCTAAATGCGCATCCTTCGTGCCGCCGATTATCGCGTCATGCCGTGGAAGAATGGCGGCGGCACGACCACCGAGATCGCGGTGTCGCCCGACGGAGCCGGGCTCGACGATTTCGACTGGCGCATCTCCATGGCCCGCGTCGAGACCGGTGGGCCGTTCTCGAGCTTCGCCGGCATCGACCGGACATTGTCGGTGCTGGAAGGCGAGGGGATTGTCCTTGACGTCGCCGGCCGGCTTCCGACGCGGCTGACCACGGCTTCGGCGCCGCTTGCCTTTCCGGGCGACGCGCCGACCAGTGCGGCGCTGATCGGCGGTCCGATCACCGATCTCAACATCATGACCCGCCGTGGCCGCATGGCTCATGAGATCGAGCGCCGGCCTTTTTCAGGCGAGATTCGCATCGCCCCGCGCGCCGACGTTACGCTAGTTCTTGCCGTCGGCGCCGGCGCCACGCTCTTCACGGAAGATGGGGCGAGCCTCGGACCGCTCGACACGCTGATCGTCGACCAAGATGGCCCGGAATTGCGGCTTCAGCCCAAGGGGCAGGGCCTGCTTTTCGTGATCGGGCTCCACCGCCTCGCCGCCAACATTAACGGCTGTTGCCAAACATGATCGCGGCTGGGGCGAATTATCGCCCGGCCCCTTGCATGTATCACGAAAAAGCCTGATTCCTTGCCCTGATCCAACCGGGGCGGAGAGCGAGGGGCATTCGCCCACGAGCTGTCGAAAGGGCACGCCCCTGTCGTGGTGCGCAAAACAAACTTTCGGCCGATCAGTCATGCAACCAATTGCAATTGGACCGGTTTTAGGGGCATTGCCGTGGCGGTGACGCCGCATTGCGCCCGCTTACGGAATTTTCAATGAACATTCAGACGAATCCGAACAAGATCGAACAGACAAGCGCCGGCTTCCCGAGGGTGACGGAAGCGCCGATACGCTCCAATTTCCTGCCCGGTGACCGGTTGCGCGCCTTGGGCGTCGCGCTCGCCAAGGGCGAGGTCAAGGAATTGTTCGGCTTGGCCCCGTTCGAGTTCCAGGCCCGCATCCGCGACAGCGCCAAGAAGATTCTCGAAGTCTACCGCTCGACCAATGCCGCCCAGGCCAAGGGCGAGACCATCACGCCGGCCGCGCAATGGCTGCTCGACAACAATTACCTGGTCGAGGAGACCATCTTCCAGGTCAAACGCGACCTGCCGCGCCGCTTTTACCGGCAGCTGCCGACGCTGACACTCGGCGACGGCACGGTGCTGCCGCGCGCCTTCGTCGTTGCCTGGAGCTATGTCGAGCATTCCGACAGCTCCGTCTCGGCCACCATGTTCAAGGCGATCGTCGAGGGCTTCCAGTCGGTCGAGCCGATGAAAATCGGCGAGCTCTGGGCATTGCCTTCGCTGCTGCGCTTCGTGCTGATCGAGAACCTGCGTCGCATCGCCGTGCGCGTCGAGCGGACCAGGCAGATGCGCCAGACCGCCAACGAGGTCGCCGACCGGGTTCTGGCGACCGACGACAATGCAGACCGCACCAGGATCCTGTCCAACTACAGCGCGCATGCGCAGGACACCACTTTCGCCACCCAGCTGCTCTACCGCCTGCGCGACGGGTCGCAGAACGCCGGCCGCGCGCTGGAATGGCTGGAAGGCGAGCTCGAAAAGACCGGCTCCGACGCCGAGGAGATCATCATCTCCGAGCATCAGACGCTGTCCTCGGGCAACGTCACCACCGGCAACATCATCCGCGGCCTGCGCCTCATCAACGACGTCGACTGGACGGTCTGGTTCGAAGGCGTCAGCCGCATCGACACGCTGCTGCGTGAAAAGACCGATTTTGCCGACCTCGATTTCTTCTCGCGTGACCAGTACCGCACCGCGATCGAACAGCTGGCGCGCCGCTCCCGTCTCTCCGAATACCGCGTCGCCGAAAAGGCGATCGAGCTTGCCGGCCACACGCCCGGGCTCACCGATGCATCCGGTCTGCCGGAGACGACGGATCCGGATGTGCATACCGATGTCGGCTTCTTCCTCGTCGGCCCGCGCCGGCAGGAACTGGAAAAGGCGATCGGCTACCGACCGCCTTTCAATGTGACCTTCAAGCGCGGCTTTGCCAGCGCAGGCTGGCTGGGCATCGTCATGCCGGTCTTCCTGTTGACGGTGCTGCTGCTGGTCCTGTCGGGCAGGGCGCTCGCCAATCTCGGCCTGTCGGTGGAATCGATCACGCTGATGCTGGCGCTGTTCGCGGTGCCGGCCAGCGAAGGCGCACTGGCCTTCTTCAACACCGTGGTGGCGCTGTTCCTGAAGCCGACCCGGCTTGTCGGCTACGATTACAACAAGCACGGCATCCCGGCCGAGGCGCGTACGCTGGTCGTCGTACCCTCGCTGATCGGCTCGCGCGACGATGTTGAGGAAAACATACGCAACATCGAGGTGCACCACCTCGCCAACACGGCGCAAGAGATCCATTTCGCGCTTTTGTCCGACTGGCCGGATTCCAAGACCGAGATCGACGCCGCCGACATCGAGATCCTGCAATATGCTCGCGACGAGATCGCCAGGCTGAACGCGCGCTATCCGTCAGAAGGCTCGCCGCGCTTTTATCTCCTGCATCGCCGCCGGCTCTACAACCAGGCGCAGGGCTGCTGGATGGGGTGGGAGCGCAAGCGCGGCAAGCTGCACGAGTTGAACCTCTTGCTGCGTGGCGACAGCGACACCACCTTCCTGCCGCTCGACGTGCCGCTGCCGGAAAAGGTCGTCTATGTGATGACGCTCGACGCCGACACGCGCACCACGCGCGATGCGGTTTCGAGCCTTGTTGGCAAGCTCGCCCATCCGCTCAACCGTCCCCATTTCGATCCGGTGAAGCGCGTCGTCACGGCCGGCTACACCATCCTGCAGCCGCGGATCACCGCTTCGCTCACCAGTGGCGACGATGCCTCCTTCTTCCAGCGCGTCTTCTCGGCCAATCGCGGCCTCGACCCCTATGTTTTCGCGGTTTCCGACGTTTACCAGGACGTCTTCGGGGACGGGTCCTTCACCGGCAAGGGCCTCTACCATGTCGACGCCTTCGAGGCGGCGCTGAAGAACCGCATCGACGAAAACACCATCCTCAGCCACGATCTGCTCGAAGGCGCGCTCGCGCGCGCGGCTTTGGTCACCGACGTCGAGCTGGTCGAGGACTATCCGACGCGCTACTCGGTCGACGCCTCGCGCCACCATCGCTGGGCGCGCGGCGACTGGCAGTTGCTCGGCTATATCTTCGACCCGCGCTCAGGCGTGCCCGCGCTGTCGCGCTGGAAGATGGTCGACAATCTGCGCCGCTCGGTCACCCCGATCTTCTGGGTCATGGCCTGCGTCGCCGGCTGGACGCTGCTGCCCTTCACCCAGGCGGCGCAGTGGCAGGCGCTTCTCATCCTCAGCCTGTTCATGGCGCCGACCTTCGACATCGTGAACGGCATCCTGCCGAAGAGCGGCGACCAGACGCCGCGCGGCCATTTCTCCGCTCTGGCCCGCGACACCGTCTTCGGCACCGCGCTGGTGGCGCTGAAAGTGCTGTTGATGGCGCATCTCGCCTGGATGATGGGCGATGCCATCATCCGCACCATCTACCGCCTCTTCGTCAGCCGCCAGAACCTGCTCGAATGGCGCACCGCTTCGCAGGCAGCCAAGGGCGGCAACGACCTCGGCGCCTATTACGGCATGATGTATGGCGCGGTGATCGTCGGCGTCGTCGGCCTCGCCATTCCGGTGCTCGCCGATTCCACCGGCGCCTTCGTGGCCTTCTTCTTCGCCATCTTCTGGATCGCTTCGCCCGCCGTCGCCTGCTGGATCAGCCGTTCGGCCGAAACCGAGGACAGGCTGCGCATCTCGACCGCTGACATCCACGCGCTGCGCACTTTCGCGCGCCGCACCTGGCATTATTTCGAGACCTTCGTCACGCCCGAGCACCATCACCTGCCGCCGGACAATTTCCAGGAAAGTCCGGCGCCGGTGGTGGCGCCGCGCACCTCGCCGACCAATATCGGCGTCTATCTGCTTTCGGTGGTGTCGGCGCGCGATTTCGGCTGGATCAGCCTGTCGGACGCCATCACCCGCATCGACGCCACGATGACGACGATCGAGAACATGCCGCGCGAACGCGGCCACCTCTACAACTGGTACGACACGACGACGCTGAAGCCGCTCTATCCGCTCTACATCTCCGCGGTCGACAGCGGCAATCTCGCCGGACATCTGGTCGCCGTTGCCGCCTCCTGCGCCGAATGGGCCGAAGCGCCGTCCGTGCATCTGCAGGGTGACTTTGAAGGCATCATCGACACCGTCACCATCCTCGACGAAAGCCTGGACGAGCTGCCGGACGACCGTCGGCAGCTGCGGCCGCTGCGCCAACGCCTGGCCGATCGGCTCGACGGCATGCGCCGCGCGGTTGCAACCATCAAGGCGCAGCCCGAGATGGCGTCTATCCGCACCATCAATCTTGCCGTGCTGGCCGGCGAGATCCGCAAGCTTGCCACCGCCATCCATACCGAGGCGGCCTCGCCGAAAAGCGATGTCATCGCCGATTGGGCCGCCAGGCTGGAGGCGACCTGCGAGGCGCATGTGCACGATTCGCACAATGACGAGAGCGCCGTCGCCGCATTGCGCGCCAAGCTGCTGGCTCTGCGCGAGCGCTGCCGCCGCTATGCCTTCGAGATGGATTTCTCTTTCCTGATGCGCCAGGAGCGCAAGCTGCTCTCGATCGGCTACCGGGTCGAGGACCGCCAGCTTGATGAGAGCTGCTACGACCTTCTCGCTTCCGAGGCGCGGCTCACCAGCCTGTTCGCCATCGCCAAGGGCGACCTGCCGACCGAGCACTGGTTCCGTCTGGGACGGCCGATCGTCGAGATCGGCTTCCAGGGCGCGCTGATGTCCTGGTCGGGCTCGATGTTCGAGTATCTGATGCCGCCGCTGGTGATGAAGGAGCCGCAGGGCTCGATCCTCAACCAGACCAGCAAGCTCATCATCAAGCGCCAGATCCAGTATGCGCGCTCCAAGAATGTGCCCTGGGGCATTTCGGAGGCGGCCTACAACGCCCGCGACCGCGAGCTCACCTATCAATACACCAATTTCGGTGTGCCCGGCCTTGGCCTCAAGCGCGGCCTCGGCCAGAACACCGTGATTGCGCCTTACGCGACGATTCTGGCCGCGCAGTTCAGCCCGCGCGCGGCGGTGCAGAACCTGCAGCGGCTGCGCTCGATCGGCGCGCTTGGCCGCCACGGCTTCTACGACGCGGTCGATTTCACGCCGCAGCGCGTGCCCGAAGGCAGCGACCATGCCGTGGTGCAGAACTACATGGCGCACCATTCCGGCATGTCGATCGCGGCGGTAGCCGACGCCATTTTCGAGGGCCGGCTGCGCGAGCGTTTCCACAGCGACCCCGTCATCGAGTCGGCCGAGCTTCTGTTGCAGGAGAAGGCGCCGCGCGACATTCCGACCGCAACCGTCAGGACGGAGGCCGACGAGCGATCCAAGGACGAGACCGAGGCTGAGAGCCCCGACAGCCGAATCATCCTCGACCCGATCAAGGCGCTGCGGGCGACCAACGTCATGTCCAACGGCCGCTATTCGGTCATGGTTACCGCGACCGGCTCGGGCTACAGCCGCTTCGGCGAGCTTGCGATTACCCGCTGGCAGCCGGATCCGAGCGAGGATCGCCTCGGCTCCTATATTTTCCTGCGCGACACCGCGACCGGCGACTGGTGGTCGGCCACCGCCGAGCCGAAGCGTATCGAGGGCGAGCGCGTCCAGACACTGTTTGCCGACGACAAGGCGAGCTTCACCAAATCGGTCGGCTCGCTGCGGTCCGAGGTCGAATGCATCGTCATTTCCGAGGGCAATGGCGAAGGCCGCCGTATTACCCTTTATAATGACGGCCCGGCCGACCGGCATATCGAGGTGACGTCCTTCGCCGAGCTGGTGCTTGGGAACGAAGCCTCGGACAACGCCCATCCGGCGTTCTCCAAGATGTTCGTCGAGACCGAGATCGCGCCGAACAACAGCGCGATCTTCGCCACGCGGCGCAAGCGCGACAAGAACGATCCCGACCTGACAATGGTGCATTTCGTCACCGACCCGTCGGGCCCATCGCGCGATGCCGAGGCCGAGACCGACCGCCGCGCCTTCATCGGCCGTGGCCGCACCATCGCTGATGCCATCGCCTTCGACCCCGGCGTCAGGCTTTCCGGCAGCCAGGGTTTTACGCTCGACCCGGTGGCGGCGCTCCGCCGCCAGGTGCGCGTGCCGGCCAACAAGAAGATATCGCTGACCTTCTGGACCGCCGTCGGCGTCAATCGCGGCGACCTCGACGAGGCGATCGCCCGCCTCGACCACCAGGAGAGCTTCGCCCGCCAGGCCATGCTGGCCTGGACGCGCAGCCAGGTGCAGACGCGCCATCTGGGCTTGAGCCTCACCGACGCCGCCAATGTGCAGAAGCTGGCCCGCTATCTGATCTATCCCGATCCGTTCCTGCGCCTGCCGGCGGAATCCATCGCCTCGGGCCTCGGCCGCCAGTCGAGCCTGTGGCCGACCAGCATCTCCGGCGATTTTCCGATTTTCCTCGTGCGCATCGGCGACGTCGCCGATCTCGAGATCGTCGCCCAGGCGCTGCGCTTTCAGGAATATATGCGTGCGCGGGGCATGATGATCGACTTCGTCGTCGTCAACGAGCAGGCCTCGTCCTATGTGCAGGACCTGCAGCGCGCCGTGGAGACGCTGTGCGAGAACAGCCGCCTGCGCGGCCGCGAACTCGGGCCTCGCCAGCACATCTTCGCGGTGCGTCGCGACCTGATGGACGAGCCGACCTACAAGACTTTGCTGTCGGTCGCGCGCGCCGTCCTGCACACCCGTAACGGCACCATCTTCGATCAGCTCGAACGCGCCGAGACGGCGGCGCTCCAGGCGCGCGACGCCTTGCTGCAGGCGGAGGGCGGTTCACCGCGCGAACCTGTTCCGCCGCTGCCCTTGCCGGTGCCGGCGAGCCAGGGCGGAGACGATATCGCCGCCGACGGCAGCGGCCTCAGCCTGTGGAACGGCTTTGGCGGCTTTGACGGCGACGGCCGCCACTATGTGACGCGGCTGACCGGACGCCGCTGTACGCCGCAGCCCTGGATCAACGTCATCTCCAACGCCTCCTTCGGCTTCCACGTCTCGGCGGAAGGTGCCGGTTTCACCTGGAGCCGCAACAGCCGCGATTACCAGCTGACGCCGTGGTCGAACGACCCGGTGTCGAACCGGCCGGGCGAAGGCTTCTATATTTTCGATCAATTGAGCGGCAAGGCTTTCTCGCCGATGGCCGCGATGGTGCGCGATCCATCGATGACCTATGAGACCTGGCATGGCCAGGGCTTTTCGACCTTCCGCTCGAAGCGCGGGCCGCTGTCGATGGACCTGACGCAGGTGGTCGATCCGGCCGATCCGGTGAAGATCACGCGGTTGCGCATCCAGAATGCCGGGCCAGCGCCGGCACGGCTGCGCATTTACGCCTATGCCGAATGGGTGCTTGGCGGCCACCGCTCGCGCACCGCGGCGACCATCGTGCCCTCCCGCGACGCTGCGACCGGCGCCATGCTGGCGCAGAATCCCTATGGGCTCGACTTCGGCGAGCGCGTCGCCTTCCTGGCGGCAAGTCATCCCGTTCATTCGGTGACCGCCGACCGCAGCGAGTTCATCGGCAGGCACGGTACGACCGAATATCCGCAGGCCGTGCTCGGCGGGCTTGCGCTCTCCGGCCGTATCGAGGCGGGCGATGATCCTTGCGCGGTTCTCGCCAGCGACATCGATATCCCGGCCGGCGGCGACGTCACGCTGATCTGGCTGCTCGGCGACGCGGCCACGCCCGCCGAGGCGAGCGGACTGGTGCAGACCCATGGCGGCAAGGATTTCGATCAGCGCCTGGCCGACAACGAAAAGACTTGGCGCGGCTTCCTCGACACCATTCAGGTCGAGACGCCGGACGAGGCGATGAACGCCATGGTCAACCACTGGCTGCCTTACCAGAGCCTGGCCTGCCGCATCCGCGCCCGCTCGGCCTTCTACCAGGCGAGCGGCGCCTTCGGCTTCCGCGACCAGTTGCAGGACACGCTCGCCCTTCTGGCGCATGACCCGAAGCTGGCGCGCGACCAGATCCTCAACGCCGCGCGCCGGCAGTTTCCGGAAGGCGATGTGCAGCACTGGTGGCTGCCGCGCACCGATGCCGGCGTGCGCACCATGATCTCGGACGACGTGGTCTGGCTGGCGCATGCGACGGCCCGCTACATCGAGGTGACGGGCGACACCGGCATCCTCAAGGAGCAGTTGCCCTTCATCGACGGGCAGCAGCTCGGCGAGGGCGAGCACGACGCCTTCTTCACGCCGGAGATCACCAAGAACACCGCGCCGCTCTATGACCATTGCGCGCGGGCGCTCGATCTGGCGATCAAGCGCAGCAGTCCTGCCGGCCTGCCGCTCATCCTCGGCGGCGACTGGAACGACGGCATGAACCGCGTCGGCGAGGACGGCAAGGGCGAGAGCGTGTGGCTGGGCTGGTTCCTCTTGAAGACGCTCACCGACTTCGCGCCTGTCGCCAAGGGGCAGGGCGACACCAAACGGGCGCAGGCCTGGACCAAGCACGCGGACGTGCTGAAGCGGGCGCTGGAAAGCACGGCCTGGGACGGCCAGTGGTACCGGCGCGGCAGTTTCGACGACGGCACGCCGCTCGGATCGCACCATTCGGAGGAGTGCAAGATCGACTCGATCGCCCAGTCCTGGAGCGTGCTGTCGGGCGAGGGCGATCCGGCGCGCTCGACCACGGCCATGGAACAGGCGACCAATATGCTGGTCGATGACGAGCTCAACATCGTGAAGCTGTTCACGCCGCCCTTCTCGAACAGCGACAAGGATCCCGGCTATATCAAGAGCTATCCGCCGGGCGTGCGCGAGAATGGCGGCCAGTACACCCACGCCGCGACCTGGTTCGTGATCGCGCTGGCAGAAATGGGCCGCACCGACGAGGCCTATCGCTGCTTCTCGATGCTGAACCCAGTCAACCACGCCTCGGACGAGGCGGCGGCGGAGCACTATCGCGTCGAGCCCTATGTCGTGGCCGCTGATATCTATGCCGGCGAAGGCAAGGGCGGCCGCGGCGGCTGGACCTGGTACACGGGCTCGGCCGGCTGGCTTTACCGCGCCGCGGTGGAAGGCATCCTCGGCATCGAGCGGCGCGGCAAGGAGATCACGTTTAGGCCGAAGCTGCCCGGACACTGGGACGGCTACGCCGCGACGCTCAAGATGTTCGGCGGCGAGATCAAGCTTCGCGTCATCCGCGACAAAAAGACCAAGTCGATCTCGCTAGAAGTCGATGGTTCGAAGAAAAAATCGGCCTCTTTCGAGCCGATAGCCGGCGGCAAGACTGAGGTCGTCGTCAGGATACCTGCGTAAAATCAAAGGTTTGGCTCGTCGGCCGCGCATCCCTCGGGGTGTGCGGCCGATCGCACTTTTTTACTTGGCAAGGCCCTCGCGCCCGATCGCGCGCCTTCCTTTAGGGCAGGCTAAGCAAGCAGCTTGTGATTAAAAATGTGGCAGCGCGAGGCAAGTGCCATTATTTTGCCGCAAGCCTGACATTTCACCTTTTATCTCAAACCGTTAGGTGATCACGTCAGATTTCGTACCGTCGTCATCTTTTGTTCGCTAAATGGGAACGGAAGGGATAGACGACGCATTGTTTCGCGACACGTTAACCGATACGTGTCAAAGAATGGTGCGGTGCACAATTCGGGCATTGAGCACAGACAAGAGTTTGGCGGAGTAGCTGAAGTGTCACTTCTGCAGATCTACTTTAGAGCGCTGGGTTATCTGGCGGCCGACAAGAAGCGCGTCGCGCTGATTTGCGGCGCCAACATCGCGCTCGCGGCGATCGCGATTCTCGAGCCCATCCTGTTGGGCCGGGTGATCGGTGCTATCTCCGAAAAAGGCGCGGTGTTTTCAACCCTCGCGGTCTGGGCCGCTCTCGGCGCCTTCAACGTGATCGCCTTCGTGCTGGTGGCGCGCGGCGCCGATCGCTTCGCCCATGCTCGACGCTCGGAAGTGCTGTGCCAATCCTTCGAGCGCGTCATCACCATGCCGCTTGCCTGGCACCACCAGCGCGGCACGTCCAATTCGCTGCACACGCTGCTGCGCGCGGTCGAGACCCTGTTCAGCCTCTGGCTCGAATTCATGCGCGTGCATCTCTCGACGGCCATCGCGCTGGTGCTGCTGGTTCCGACCGCGCTGTCCATGGACATCCGCATGTCCGTCGTGCTGCTTGGCCTCGGCGTGCTTTACGTCGGCATCGGCCGGATCGTCATGCGCCGCACCAAGTCGGGGCAGACCGCCGTCGAACGCCACTACCACACCGTCTTTGCCCATGTGACCGACAGCGTCAGCAACGTTGCGGTGCTGCAGAGCTACAACCGCATCGGTCACGAGACCGCGACACTGAAGCGCTACGTGAAGGACCTGCTCGACGCCCAGAACCCGGTGCTCGACTGGTGGGCAATCGCCAATGCGCTGAACCGCCTGTCGTCGACCATCT
This sequence comes from Mesorhizobium sp. SOD10, assembly GCA_000824805.1. Lineage (GTDB taxonomy): Bacteria > Pseudomonadota > Alphaproteobacteria > Rhizobiales > Rhizobiaceae > Mesorhizobium. The sequence continues at coordinate 29,245 of CCNA01000034.1, read as the reverse complement.
CGATGATGATCGTGCTGTCGATCGGCGCCTATCTCGTCACCCGCGGCCAGCTTCGCGTCGGCGATGTCGTCGCCTTCACCGGCTTTGCCGGGATGTTGATCGCCCGCCTCGACCAGATGTCGGCCTTCACCACCCAGATCTCCGAGGCGCGCGCCAAGCTCGAGGACTTCTATAGCCTCGAGGATTCGGCTGCCGAAGCCGCCGAGCCGGACGGTCTGCGCGAGTTGACCAATGTCACTGGTCATGTCCGTTTCGAGGATGTCAGCTTCGAGTTCGCCAATTCCGGCCACGGCATCGAGGACGTCTCCTTCGAGGTCCAGGCTGGCCAGACGGTCGCCATCGTCGGCCCGACCGGCGCCGGCAAGACGACGCTCATCAATCTCTTGCAGCGCGTCTTCACGCCGTCCCACGGCCGTATCCTGATCGACGGCATCGACACCCGCACGGTGACCCGCAAGTCGCTGCGCCACTCGATCGCCACCGTCTTCCAGGACGCCGGCCTGCTCAACCGCTCGATCGAGGACAACATCCGCGTCGGCCGCGCCGATGCGAGCAATGACGAGGTGCACGCCGCCGCCAATGCCGCCGCAGCGCAGGACTTCATCCTGTCGAAGAGCAGCGGCTACGACACCGTCGTCGGCGAACGCGGCGGCCAGCTCTCGGGCGGCGAGCGCCAGCGCATCGCCATCGCCCGCGCCGTGCTCAAGGATGCGCCGATCCTGGTGCTCGACGAGGCGACCAGCGCGCTCGACGTCGAGACCGAGGACCGCGTCAAGGACGCGATCGACGAGCTGCGCCGCAACCGCACGACCTTCATCATCGCCCATCGCCTGACCACGGTCCGCGACGCCGACCTCGTCGTCTTCATGGATAAGGGCAGGGTGGTCGAGATGGGCGGCTTCACCGAGCTGTCGCTGCGCAACGGCCGCTTCGCCGCCCTGCTGCGCGCCGGCGGCCTGCTCAACGACGAGGAAGTCCGCCGCCTCAGCCGTCCGGTGACGGAAGCGGCGTGATCCTTAGAGCTCCCCCTTCTCCCACAAGGGAGAAGGAAAGGCTGCGACACTCCCCCGATTGCTCCTGCCGCGTCTCCGGTCTATTTAGATCGGCATGAGCGACATCACCTCACGCTTGAGCGCATGGACCGATCTCGCCAACCCGACGCGCTTCGTCGGGCTGGCCGACAAGGTCATTCCATGGCTGGCGGCGGTCGCGGCGATCCTGCTGGTCGTTGGCCTTTATATGAGCTTCACCGCGCCGGAGGATTTCCAGCAGGGCATCACCGTGCGCATCATGTATATCCACGTGCCTTTCGCCTGGCTCGCCATGATGTGCTACACGATCATGGCGATCTCGGCGCTCGGCACGCTGGTCTGGCGTCATCCGCTGGCCGATGTGGCGTTGAAGGCCGCAGCACCCATCGGCGCCACCTTCACCGCGCTGGCACTGATCACCGGCTCGATCTGGGGCAAGCCGATGTGGGGCACCTGGTGGGTCTGGGACGCACGGCTGACCTCGGTCTTCGTGCTGTTTTTGATGTATCTCGGCATCATCGCGCTGACCCGCGCGCTGGACGATGCCGGCCGCGCCGCCTGGGCAGCGGCCATCATCACGCTGGTCGGCTTCATCAACATCCCGATCATCAAATTCTCGGTCGACTGGTGGAACACGCTGCACCAGCCTGCCTCCGTCTTCCGCCTCGGCGGCCCGACCATCGATCCCTCGATGCTGTGGCCGCTGGCCGTGATGGCGCTGGGTTTCACCGTGCTGTTCTTCGCGCTCCACCTTGTGGCGATGCGCACGGAGATTTTCAGGCGCCGGGTGACGGCGATGCGGAGAGTTGCGGCCAGACAGGCAGAGCGGACTTGACCTTCTCCCACAGAAGGGAAAGACTCACCCCATCCGTCCCCTTGCCGCCACCGGCAGCGTATCCAGCACCTTGTCGCCGTCGATCAGATGCACCTGGTCGAATAAATTCGTCACCACACAGCAATGGTCAGGCACGACGCGCACGCGCTCGCCGATGCGAAGCCTGGCGCCGTCGGCAAGCGTGACGTTGCCATGCTCCTCGCTCAAGCCCGTGACACGGGCGCCTGGAATGCCCAGCAGCTCGCCGAACTCCGGCAGCCCGAGCGTATCGGAGGACAGCGCCTTGCTGCCGCTGTCCAGAATGGCGCGTGTCGCGGTCGGGTGGCTGACGACGGTGGCGAGCACGGTCAGCGCGCAATCGTCCAGCGTGCCGACGCCTTTGGCGACCTGGTAGCGGTCGAGATAAATATAGGTGCCGGGCCGGTATTCGGTGACGACGCTGTCCGCGCCGGAGCGCCACATGTCCGGCGTGCCGCCACTGGAGATGCGTTCGCATCCGAGGCCGGCCGCCGCAAGCGCATCGCGCGCGGTCTTCAGCCAGGCGTCCGCCTCGGCGGCGCGCCCCGCTGCGGGATAGGTCATCAGCCCGCCGAAGGAGAGCCCCTTCGACTGGTCGATCACCTTCGCCAGCGCCAGCGCCTCGTCGGCGCTCTGCACGCCGCAACGGCCCATGCCGGTGTCGCACTCGACCAGCACCTGCAACGGATGGCCAGCGTCGGTGAAAGTGGCGGCGAGCCCCTCCAATGTCTGATGGCTGTCCGCCGTCACCGACAGCGTCAAGCGCCCATGCAGCGCCTTCAGCCGCTCCAGCTTGGCGCGGCCAAGGATATTGTAGGGTAGAAAAATGTCCTCAAGCCCGGCATCGGCCATCACCTCGGCCTCGCCGATCTTCTGGCAGGTGATGCCGACGGCGCCAGCCGCGACCTGTTTCTTCGCCCAGTAGGGCAGCTTGTGCGTCTTGATGTGTGGCCTGAGCTTCAACCCATGCGCGTCGGCATGCGCCTGCGCCTTTTTGATGTTGGCTTCGGCGCGGGCCGCATCGATCAGGATCGCCGGTGTGTCGAGGTCGTCTGTGCTTGCCATGGGATCACCGTCCAAGCATGTCTGCCGATTTCGGCACAAGGACATGCGCTTCAAAAAAACTGACAGGGTTTATGGCCCCGATCCTGCCGGATGTCACGGTCCAGAACAGCCGGTTTGCGTCGACAGCGGACCGGCATTGGGCTATTCGGAAGGACCGATTTCACAGGCAGCTGCCGGAGGAAGGAACCCATGAAGCGCTCCAAGATCAACGACATCATCCGTGAAGCCGACGCCTTCATCCGTTCCTTCGGCTATATCATGCCGCCCTTCGCCTATTGGTCACCGGACGAGATGAAGGCGCATAAGGCGGACTCATCGGCCATCTTCACCTCGCGTCTCGGCTGGGACATCACCGACTACGGCCAGGAGAAGTTCGACGAGCTCGGCCTGTTCCTGTTCACCGTGCGCAACGGCCGCTACGAGGACATGAAGCTCGGCATGGGCATGCTCTATGCCGAGAAAATCATGATCTCGCGCAAGGACCAGCTCTCGCCCATGCACCGCCACAACATCAAAGCCGAGGACATCATCAACCGCGGCGGCGGCAAGCTGGTGCTGGAACTCTTCATGCATGACCGCGACGGCGGCATCGACCCGAAGGCCGAAGTGTCGGTGCCGGTCGACGGCACCATCACCAGATTGCCGGCCGGCGGCTTGCTGAAGCTCGATCCCGGCCAGAGCGTGACGCTTATGCCCGGCGTCTGGCACGCCTTCTGGGCCGAGGGCAAGGACGTGCTGATCGGCGAGGTGTCGACCGTCAATGACGACCTGACCGACAACGTCTTCCGTGACCCGATCGGCCGCTTCTCCAACATCGACGAGGATGTCGCGCCGCTGCACCTGCTGGTGTCGGATTACGAGAAGTGGGTGCGGTAGGCGAGGGTGCTGAGGCTCTATTCGGTCTGATTAAGAAGTGCGCGCAGCCGGCGTACTTCCGCGACCAGGTGAGGAACGTCCTGCCGAGCAGCCGCAATGAAATCTTGCTCCGCGACGGTCGCACCGGACATTTGAATGTCTTCGCCGCGCTCTGCGCCGTTGCCGGTCTGGATGAAGTTGGATCCTCCGTCGAAATCCCGACCTTCGACCCAAGATTTCCATGGACCGGGGCGGGCTGCCGCCGCCCGCGATTCCATTTCCTGAAGATCGAATTCGGACAACGACGTCATCATTCCCTCGCTTAGGCGTCTACCGCGCGTACTTGTCCGCCTTCCGATTGCCCAGCAGCAGCTTGCGTTCCAGATGCGCGCGAAGCTCGCCGTAATAGGCGGTGAGGAAAGCTTTTGAATCGATCGGCTCGACCCGGGCGCCGATCTTGCGGGCGATGGTCTCCGCCACCGCCTTCAGCGCGGAGTAATCGTCGCGGCGCAACACTTCCTCCAGCTTCTGCAGCTCGGCGATGCCGTAGGCGTCGAGCTGCGCGGGGCTGAACTGGAAGCGCGCCGCGATCGGGTCCCTGCGCCGCGACAGATCCTCTAGCAGCGCCACTTTCGGCGCCTCGACCACCCAGGTGCCGGCGAGCAGGTCGCCGATCCTCAACCGATCGCGGTTGAACAGCGGAAACAGCGAAAACAGCAGCGCCCATACCAGGCCGAAGATGGTCGTCAGCGTGTCGGCGACATCGGCGCTGGCGCGCGCGGCGAGGATCGACAGCGGCAGGAACACTTCGATCTCGCGCATCAGGTTGCGCGCGATGACCTGGTCGAGCGTCAGGCCGGCGCCGCTGCGCGATGCGACCCTCACGCCAACCATGCGCTTGCCCGGCGTGGCTGCCCGCCGTCCCGCTTCGAAGGCGATGAAATAGACATTGCGCAGGAAGAAGATGAAGATGATCCAGACGATGAACAGCGGTTCGGCATCCTGCACGCCAAGCCCGCCAAGGCCGAACAGCGCGACGAGGCTTACCACGACCGCCGCCACGATGATGATCACCACGTCGAGCAGGAATCCGGAAGCCCGCGTGCCGGCGTCGGCCAGCTTGACCCTGAGGTCGGCGCCTTCCGGCGTCACCAGCGGACGGATCAGCGCTGCTGGGTTCTTGACCTTCGCTGCCCTAGCGGTCGCCATGCCGCACCATCCGGAACAGGTAAAAATAACAGAGCCATAAGGCCAGCATGCCGCCGCCGATCGAGTAGCGGGCGAGATCGCTGGTGATCGTCTGCCGGCCGATGCCTTCGAGCAGTCCGGCGAAAAGCAGCATTACCGTGACGCCGATCATGGCGGTCGCTGCCACGCGGCCGGCCCGCGCCGCGGCGGCCATGCGGGTGAGTTCGCCGGGAAAGGCGATGCTGGTGCCGATGCGCATGCCGGCAGCACCCGCGATGGCGATGGCGAACAGCTCCGTCGTGCCGTGGATCGAAAGCCAGCCGCCGAGCTCGAAGCTCAGGCCCTTGGCGGCATAGATCTGGAAAATGGCGCCGAGCATGCAGCCGTTCATCAGGATGATCAGCACGCTCGGCACCGCAAAGGCGAAGCCCAGCGCGAAGGCCAGGATCGAGACCTGCGTGTTGTGGGTGAAGAGATAGGCGGCGAACCCCGACAAAAAGTGGTCGCCGCCACCATAAAGCACGCTGCGCAGCGCCTCGGCCGACGAATCCGGGTTGCGCCCGCCGGCCAGGCTCGGCGCGATGATGGCGTCGTACCAGCGCTTGTCGGAGGCGACCAGCCAGTAGCCGGCAATCGCGCCGATGACCGTGAGCGCGACCGAAGTCCACACCTCGCGCCACAGATCGCGGATCGCGGCCGGCCAGTCGTGCAGGAAGAAGTCGCCGATGCGCGTCCTCAAGGATCGCCGCGCGCCGTAGAGATAGAAATAGCCGCGGAGGCAGAGCGCCTCGAGATAGGTGATCAGCGCGCTGTCGAGCGAGGTCGCGCGCGCCACTGAAAGCGACGACAACGCCGAACGGTAGAGGAGTGGCAGCGACAAGAGTTCATCCTCCGACAGCGCGCGCGGCGCGCGCTTCTCGACGCGCGCGAGCAGCGCCTCGAAGGCTTTCCAGTCGGCCTCGCGCTCCTGGCGGAAGCTGGCGAGCGACTGGCGAACCGCGTCGGTGGCGGGCAGCGTCATAGAAGGTTCTCCTCCTTGAGCTGGATATAGCGCTCGACCAGCGCCGGGCCGAGCCGCTGGTGGTCGGCCTCGATGACATGCGCGCCGAGCAGCCGGAGCCTGCCGATCACCACCTGCCGCTGCCGCAAGAGGTCGCCGGCGGTGACGGAGCGGGCGATGTCCTCGGGCGCCGCTGGCGCCCTGTCTGCCAGGGTCTCCAACTCGACGTCCCTCATCAGCATGAACAGCACCAGATGCCGCTCGGTCAGCCGGCCCACGGTGCGCAGCATCAGCTCGGCGCTGATCGGATCGACGAAATCGGTGAAGACGATGACCAGCGAGCGCCGGTCGAGCTTGGCCGAAAGCGTGGTCAGCGCCAGGGTGAAGTTGGTCTCCTCGGTCGAATAGTCGATCTCGGCGGCGCGCTTCTGGATCATGGTGAAGCTCGGCGAGCCGCGTACCGCGCCACTGGAGACGCGCGGCCTGGCGTCGAAGGAGAACAGGCTGACGAGGTCGCCGCCCTTGAGCGCGATGAAGGCCGACAGAAGCGCTGCCGTCACCGCGCGATCGACTTTCGGCACGCCGTCGACCGGCTCGCACATCAAGCGGCCGCTGTCGATGGCAAGAACGATGTTGTTGTTCTCCTCGATCCGGAACTCGCGCGCGAGCAACTTGCCGTGGCGGGCGCTGCGCTTCCAGTCGATCATGCGCCGGCCCATGCCGGGCTGGTAATCCTTCAGCGCCTCGAACTCGCGGCCCTGGCCGGCGCGCTTCTGCGCATGGCCGTCGGCGAGGGCCGAGCGCTGCAGAAGCGTGATCGCCTCGTCTCGCGCGCTGTTGACATTGGGCAGCACCACAACCTTGCGGTCGACCGGCAGCACGACCTGGTTCCACACCAGTCCGAACGGGCCCCGCCAGCGCAGCCACAGCCGGTCGAAGTTGGCGATGCCGCGGCGGATCGCCTCGAATTCGAGGTCGAGCGTGCCGCCATTGGCCGGCAATGCGCCGCCGGTGCCCGCGACCGGCTGCAGCCGCTGGTCATGCCCGACACGCGCCTGCAGGCGCCTAAGCTTCGCCCCGACACCGGCCGCGATGTGCAGCGTGAATCGCCCGCCCACGCCCACCTGTGGCGGCGCCGTCAGCGTGGCGCCGAGCGCGGCGCGGCCTCTGCCCGCGGCCGCGTCCACCGCTAGGAAGGCCAGCAGCGCGCAGATCCAAAGCAGACCGAGATACCAGATATGCGGTAGCGCAAGCGCGATCAGGAAGGCGGGGATCGCCCCTGCCGCCGCTGCCCAGACCGCTCGCCCGCTCGGATAGATCAACGCGGCGCTTCCGTATGGTCGACCAAGTCGGACACGATCTGCTCGACCAGCCGCCCGTCGATCTGCGCGGCCGGTGAAAGCACGACGCGGTGGCGCAGCGCCGGCACGGCCAAGGCCTTGACGTCGTCGGGAATGACATAGTTGCGGCCGTCGAGCGCCGCCTTGGCGCGCGCGGCCCGGGCCAGCATGGCGCCCGCGCGCGGGCTGGCTCCCACTTCCAGGTCAGGGCTTTCGCGGGTGCCGCGCACAAGCGCCGCGATATAGCCGACGACATCGTCGACCAGCGTGACGTCGCCGACCGTGGCAAGTGCAGCCTCCAGTGTCTTGCGGTCCGTCCGCGCCTTGATGCCATATTGCTCGATGTCGTGCGAAGCCGAGCCGCCGTGGTGGACGATGATGGCGCGCTCTTCCGTGAGGTCCGGATAGCTCACCCGATGCTTGAACAGGAAGCGGTCGAGCTGCGCCTCGGGCAGGGGATAGACGCCCTGATGCTCGATCGGGTTCTGCGTCGCCACCACCATGAAATTCCGGCCGAGCGAGTGCGTGGTGCCGTCGAAGGTGACGGCGTGTTCCTGCATGGCTTCGAGCAGGGCGGCCTGCGTCTTCGGCGGCGTGCGGTTGATTTCGTCAGCGAGAAGCAAGTCGCAGAAGATCGGGCCGCGCGTCAGCGTGAACTGCCCGGTCTGGAAATTGTAGATGTTGGCGCCGACGATATCGCCTGGCATCAAATCGGGCGTGAACTGGATGCGGCCATAGGCGACACCCAGCGCCTGCGCGAAGCAGCGCGCCGTCATGGTCTTGGCGGTGCCCGGCGGACCTTCGAGCAGGATATGCCCGCCGGCAAACAGCGCCGTCAGCATCAGGTCGACCGTGTCGCGCTGTCCGGTGATTGCCTTCGCCACTTCTTCCCTGATCGCGTTCGCCAGGGTCTTCACTTCATCGACGTTCACCGAGCCTCCTTGCCGTCCAGTCATGCAGCTGTTCCGCTGCTTCATGCATTCCGGCCAAACTGTAGGAATCGTTCATTGCCTTCAACCGCGCGGTGAAGCCGTGTGCTTCACCCTCGTCGCGGGAATCGAGCCAGCGGTCGAGCGCCTCGCCCTGCAGCCCGTGCGGCGCGCCAAGCAGCGCGGCGGCGCGCTGCCGCATCAGCGCCGCGTATCGGTGGCCGAGCCCTTGCAGCCGCCCGGCGCGTTTCAACAGCATCGCCGTGGTGTCGACCAGCGCCCGCTTGCCGAAGGCGATGGCGCGCCCCTCGGCGCGCGGCGGACCGAAGCGGCCGAGCCCGTGTAGGAAGGCGAGCGCGGCCGCCACCAGCACCGACAGCGTCAGCGCCAGGAAGGGCGGTTCGACCAAGAGCTTGGCGAGATCGTATTTCTGGCCGACGCCATGCAGCGTCAGGTCGAACATGACCGCGCCCTTGGCAGGCTCGATCATGGCGATCATGTCGAGCGCGGCCGCCGCCGTCTGCTTATCCTTCAGCCCGGCATTGTTGATGAAATCGGGATCGGTGAGGATGTAGAAGGGCTCGTCGTCGAGCTCAGTCAGGATCGCCCTGCCGTCGCCCGCCGCGATCAGTGGGTGGTCATCCGCCACCCATTGCAGCTCGTCCGGCGCGGGCACCATGCGGCCGGCGATATTGATCCGCGAGAGCGTGTTCTTTGCCTCGCCGAGCTTCGCCTTGGCAATGCGGCCGAGCCAGTCGTTGACGACGCTGTTGGGCAGCCGCTCGATCTTCGTCTCCCAGCCATCGTGCCCCAGCAGGGGGAAGGTCTGCCATTTCGGCAGGACGAACAGCGTGTCCTTGCCCGAGCGTGCCTTGATGAGCCGATCTAGCGCAGCCGGGTCGCTGCCCGGCGCGATGGTGACGACGAGCAGGAAGGTCGAGGCCAGCGGCGATGCGAGGTCCTTCTCGCCGCGTTCCATCGGCGGCGCCTGTCCATTGGTCAGCTTCAGCCATTCGACAAGCCCGGCATAACCGGTGCCCCCCTTCGAAAACGGCGTGCCGCCGCCTGCGGGCTCGCGAAAATCGGGGGCATAGGTGGACAAAAGGAAAAACCCCGCCGCCGCCAGCAGGCTGGCAAAAATGCCCCAGAACAGGGTTTTGCGGCTGAACGGCGCCTCGGTCGCCTCGGCGGGTTGCGCGCTCATGTCCAGGCATCCCGGAAGGCGAAACGCTCATAGGCGCCGCGCGCCTGTCGCCAGCCTTCGGCGCCGACCGGTCGGCGGGCGAACAAGGCTGCCTCGACGATGCGGGCGATCTCGCTGAAGGCGGCGCGGGGCCGGGTGGGGATCGACTCCGCGGCGGCGATATCGCGCGCGGTGAGCGACGGGCGCAGGAAATCGGGCAGCCGCGTGGCGATGTCGGCGACGCTGCGGCGCAGCAGAAGATGCACCGCCTCGTCATACTCGCCGCGCGCGGCAAGCGCATCGGCCTCGGAGAGCAGGATCTGGGCCGCGCCGGCATCCGGGCGCCATTGCTCCTTCGCTTCGGTCTCCGGACGCTTGCGTCGCCAGGGCAGGCGCCAAGCGATGCCTTTGGCCTCCAGGAAAAGCAGGAAAGCAATGATCGCGACGCCGATGATCACCGCGCCCCAGAACAGATAGATCATATAGGGACCGAGCTTGGCTAGGCCGTCCAGAAACGGCTTCAGCCATTCGGGAGGCTCGGCCTGCACATAGGTCGGCAGCCCGAACTGAATCGAATCGTCGGCCAGCAGTTGCTTGTGCAACTGCGCCAGCCGTCCGGCGTCTTCCGTCCCTGCGGCCGTCACCCGCTTGTTCCCCCTGCAACCTGCGGTTCGGGGCCGACACTGGCAATACGCCATGACAATTGCAAGCGCACTGGACGTAACCCCTCAATCTTGGCAAATTTACTTTGAAGTCGCCGATTGGATGCGCAGCGACTCGGGGGAAATTATCATGACCACTGCGACATTGGGACGACCCGGCAGGTTCGAGATCGGCAGGGTATTCAGCAATACCTTCGGCGTGATTGGGCGAAATATCGGACTTTGCATCGGGTTGGCGGCGCTGTTTGCGGGCCTTCCGACATTGCTGATCCGGATGGTGACCCAGCCGCAGATCAATGCAATTCTGCAAACCGATCCCGGTGCCATGCCGGATCCAACCGCAGCGTTTCGCAATTCCTACATTACCGTCATCGCCGGTCTGATTTCGTTTGTGTTCACACTGCTGCTGCAATCGGCGCTGGTGCGGGCGACCATCGAGGACCTCAACGGCAAGCGGCCATCCTTCGGCGACTGCATCCAGATTGCGATCCGCTTCCTGCTGCCGACGCTCGCGATCGGCCTTCTCGTCGGTCTCGGCGCGGGCATCGGCCTGATGCTGTTGATCGTGCCGGGCGTCATTCTGTGGCTCGGCTGGTCGATGTCGGTACCGGTCCTCATCCAGGAGCGGCGGGGCGTGTTCGGCTCGATGTCGCGCAGCCGGGCCCTGACCAAGGGCAGCCGCTGGGCGCTTTTCGGCCTTTTCCTCATTCTCATCATCATTGCGATGATCATTCAGTGGGGGATATTGCTCGTTCTCGTGCTGTTCGGCGGCATCATAGCCGAGATCGGAGCCGCGCTGGTGCAGACCGTGGTGTCGATGGTGCTCTCGATCGCCACGGCGGTGAGCTACGTCGAACTGCGGCAGGCGAAGGAAGGCGCAAGCATCGACGAATTGGCGGAGATATTCTCGTAGCGGACCGCGACGCTTGGGACGACGGCCAGGCCTAGTGACAACAGCAATGGTCCGCCTGAACATTCGTCCGGCACAGGCATGACGAGGTGATCGCCACATCCGCCTTGGCCAGCGCTGCCGCTAACTTCGCCTGCAGTCCCGGCATTTCGTCTTTCTCGCCGCGCTGCTTGAGGCATTCGACCAGCCCGTGCAGCGCCCAGACATTGTCCGGGTGCTGTGCGCAGCGCTGCACGGCGCCGCTCAGGCCAAGATCGTCGCGATAGACCTGCTCGGCCTCCGCTGCATGGCCCTGGTCGAGCAAAAGCGCCGCCAGCGCGTGGCGCGGCGGATGCATCCAGGCCCATGGCTCGGTGTAGGATAAATTGTCGTCGAGCTCGACCGCGCGGCGCAGATGCTCGTAGGCCTCCTCGTGCTGGCCCTGGTGATAGGCGAGCTCGCCGTCGAGAAGTGCTGCGCCCACGGCGAGCGAGGCTGTTGTCGGGTTGCTGAGGAAGCGGCGCTCCGGCGGAATGCTGTCGATTTGCCGGCTAAGCAACTCGCGTTTGCGCTGCGCGGAAGCGAAGTCGCGCAGCGTCGCATGCGCCACACCCTTGGCGTAATGCTGCAGCGCGGTGGTCACCACATAGAGTTCCGGCTCGCCGTTCATGGGCTCGTCGATGATTTCGCGCCAGCGTCCGAAGCGCACCTGAACATGCGATTTCATCGCGTGATAGCCCTCGACGGTCTGCGTCAGCTTCGGCCGCTCGGGGATGCTGACGACGTCGCGCGTCACCAGGCCGCGCAGCTTGTCGGCCGCCCACAGGGCCGGGCGGTACTGGCCAAGGAACATGCAGCTGAACATCATCAGATGCAGGTCGTGGCAGCATCCGAGCAGGTAGTAGGTCGGCTCGCCGGCATAGGCGAGATAGAGGTCGTTGGCGCGCACCGCCTTCTCGCTGGCGAGCTTTGCCTTCTCATACTCGCCGCAAAGCACGTAAATGTGCCCCGGCATGTGGTTCATATGGCCGGCATCCGGACACATCGTGCCCAGCCGCTCCGCCGAGCGCATGCCACGCTCGGGCTGCGTCGACATTTCGAGCAGATGGATGTGAAGATGCAGCGCCGCCGGATGCGGCGCGACATCTGCTTCGTCCGACAGCCGGATCGAGCGCTCGCAGATCTCCAGCGCCTCGAGCACATCGGAATTCGGCGCTGGCGCGCCGGTCTTCAAATTCCACAGGCGCCGCACCGTGCGCATCATCAGCGCCTCGACGGTCAGCGCCATCACGTCATGGTCATCGGGGAACGCGCGAAGAACCTGGCGCATCGCGGCGGCATAGGCGTCGTCCCATTTTTCGAACTCGCCGGCGCTCACGCCCTGCGGCTGCTGGAAGCGGATGCTAAGCGCCTCGATCAGCCGCCGCTCGACAGGACTCGCGCTCGCCGCATTGGCTTGCGCCAGCCGCACATGCTCGAAACAGCGCCTGGCGGCATGATCGGCCTCGGCCTTGCCATGCTCCTTCCAGGTCAAGTTGTAGAAAGGCCCGGCAGCATAGGCGATGCCCCAATGCACGAAGGCGCAAGCTGGATCGGTCTCCAGCGCCTTCTCGAAGCATTTTATGCCTTCCTCGTGGTTGAAGCCGTAGCACCAGTTCAGCCCGATATCGAACCAGCGCTGCGTCTTCGCCGAGGAGGTGGAAATGAGGCGGCGATAGGTGCCGAGGTCGAAGTGATCCATGCCTTGCCGTTTCTCGCATTCCGCGCCGGCGGGAGCCGGCCGGCACAATCTGAGCTGAAAGGCGATCGCTTGGCAAACAGCAAACAGCCGGCGCGACGGGAAGATCGCGCCGGCCGCTCGGCCCCGGGAGGGTCACGACTCCAGCCAGACCTTCTCGAAATGCTGCTCGAGCGCCTGGTGCTGTTCGCAGCCCTGCACGCCTTTGCGATAGGTGCGGTAGACCGAGCGCCAGTAGGGCTGGACGATGATGCCGGAGTCGCGCAAATTGGTCTCGATCTTGGCCATGATCTCCTTGCGCGCCGCAGCGTCTGGCGTCGCCAGCGCCTTGTCGAGAAGCTCGTCGAACTCCTTGTTCGAATAGGCGCTTTCGTTCCAGGCGCCGCCCGATTTATAGGCCAGCGCCAGCACCTGGACACCGAGCGGGCGGCCAAGCCATTCGGTGCAGGAATAGGGGAACTTGGCCCAGTCGTTCCAGAAGGTCGCGGCCGGCAGCACAGTGCGCTTGATCTTGAAGCCTGCGTCGCGGATTTGCGCCGCGATCGCGTCCGCTGTGCTCTTTTGCCATTCGACGTCGACCGAGATCAGCTCATACTCGTGGTCGGCCTTGCCGGATGCCGCCATCAGCTTCTTGGCCTGTTCGACATCGCGCACCGCAGGGCCGATATCGGCGAATTCGGGATGCATGGGGCCGACATGGTGGTTGTCGGCGGGTTTGCCACGGCCGTCGAGCCCGAGCTTCAGCACCGCCGCATTGTCGACGGCAAGCTGGGCCGCGCGGCGCACCTTGACGTCGTCATAGGGTGCGTTGGAGACATTGAAGCGCGCGACGATGGTCGAGCCGGTGGCGATCTCGGAATTCTGCAGGCCCATCTGCTCGGTCTGCGACACGGCATCCGACGCGGTTTCGTGGTCGGTGTCGATCTCACCGGATTCGAAGGCCGACAGCATGGCGTTGGGGTCGGAGCCGTAGTCGACCCATTTGATGCCGTCGAGATAGAACTCGCCCTTCCACCAGGGCTTGTCCTTACGTTTCACTTCGGCGCCCGTCTCGGCGTCCCAGCTCACCAGCTCGCAAGGGCCGGTGGTGATGGCCAAAGCCTTCTTCGGGTCGGCGTCGCCCTCATAGGAGCGGTGCATGATCAGCGCCGGATAGTCGGCCATGCCGGCGATCAGCGAGATGTCGGGCTTCGGCAGGTTGAGCTTGACGGTGTAGTCGTCGACCTTCTGGATGCCGCCGTCGACCGGCTTCTTGGTGTCGGCATTGACCAGCGCGCCCATGCGCGCCGCGACCGAATTGCCGGCAACCGCGGCATCACACCAGCGGCTGAGGTTGTGGATCACGTCGTCGGCGTTAAAAATGTCGCCGTTCGACCATGTGATGCCTTTGCGAACATTGAGCGTGATCGTCTTGGCGTCGTCGCTGGTTTCCCAGCTTTCCAAGAGCCAGGGTTCGAAGGAGAAGTCGGTGTTCCAGCGCACCAGATATTCGTTGCACTGGCGCGCGACGTTCGACATCTCGACGCCGTCGAAGGTGCGCGGATCCTTGAAGCCCTTGACGTTCATCGCCACGCGCAACACGCCGCCCTTTTTCGGCTCGGCGGCACGGGCAGGTGAGGGAGCAATCCCGCCCAACGCCATCGCGCCGGCGGCGCTGACGCCGAAGCCGGCCATCAAAGCCAGATATTCGCGCCGGCTGATTGCGCCCTTCCTGAAATCGTCGGCGATCGGCTTGGCACGCGGGTGCAGTTTTCTGTCGGTCAGCATGAATTTCATCGTCGTTCCCTCTGTTGTTGGCGCGCGTTGCCCGCGCGGCGGTCTGTTGGGCAAGGAATTGCACAAAGCCAACGGCCGTCCCGGGATCGCGAGGTGCGGGGGCGGACGCGACCGCCAGGGCGCCGTTGGCTGTGAGGGGATGATAGGTCCGCTTTCCGCGGGGAAATGTTTGGTTTTCCGCAGTTCTTGTGCGCTGTTCCGCAGGCTGAAGGTACAGCCAATCTCCCCCCTTGTGGGGGAGATGCCCGGCAGGGCAGAGGGGGGCGCTGTCCCGCCAGCATCTCAGCTAATTGGAGCTGTCTTTTCAGGCAAACTTGGATGTTACGAATCCGAAGGGTCGCGATCCTTCGCGCCCCCCTCTGGCCTGCCGGCTTTCGTCGCTCGCAAAGCCAAGCAATTGGCTTTGCGTCCGCTATGCGGACCGCTCCTCAACCCCCACAAGGGGGGAGATTAGCGCTTCGTCGCCGGCGCCCAGCCTTGCGATGTCGCCAACAATCCTCGCAAACGCCTCCGCCGCACGCGGCACCGTCGGCCTTGCCCGCAAAAAGCTGTGCACCAGCCGCTTCTCCTCGCGCCACCACGCTTGTCCGCCGGCGGCGAGGATACGGTCGCGGTACACTTCGCCATCCGACGATAGCGGATCGCATTCGGCGGTGACGATGATCGTCGGCGGCAGACGGGAAAAGTCACGATCCCTGAGCGGCGAGAAGGTCGGGTCGTCCAAAGCCTGTCCGGGTGCGGATCGAACACGACGGTAGAACTCGATGTCGCTGACGCTGAGCAGCGGCGCTTCGGCATGCTCGACGTAAGAGCGCCCAGTCTCGTCGCTGCCTAGGCCTGGATAGATCAGCACTTGGCCAACGGCGTGCCTTTCATGGCGCCGCGTCGCCTGCGCCACGGCCGCCGCGAGATTGCCGCCGGCGCTTTCGCCGCAAAGCACGATCGGCAGCGCGCTCGTCGTGGCGACCCATTCGAACACGGCAAGCACATCCTCAAAGGAGGCGGGATGCAGATGCTCCGGCGCCAGCCGGTAGTCGGCGGAGACTACTTCGAAGCCGGTGCCGGCGCAGATCTCGGCGCAGATGTCGTCATGGCTGTCGAGACCGCCGAGCACGAAGCCGCCGCCGTGATAGTAGACCACGACCGCCGCCGCGGCCTTGCCGGCCATGCGATAGCGCCGCACCGGGATCGCATGCGCCGCGGCGACAAGACCGTCGCTGGCCGTCACGCCGTCCGGATGGCCTTGGTGAAATGCGGCGCACATCCGGTCATAGATCGCGCGCTGCTCGGCAATGGGCGCGGCGACGATCTCCGGCGGATACCAGCTGTTGACCTCGTCGATATAGTCCCACAGTTCCGGATCGAGCCGGTCGGCATATTTGCCGCGGCTCGCCGGATCGGTTGGAGGGCCGGCCACTGCCGTCAGAGCTCCGCGTAAAGTTGCGCCGCGTTCTCGAAGGTGAAGCGCAGCGGCACCGAGCCCTCGACCTGCCACACCTTCACGGTGTCGCCTGCCATCAGTCGGCAGGCATCGAGCGTGTTGGTGACAGCGCCGCCATAGAGCCGGTTGGCAAGGTTGAGGATGCCGGTCTGGTGCATGGCGGCGCTCGCGCTGCCGCAGGCGTCCTTGACCAAAAGCACGCGAAAGCCGCGCGCCACCGCGTCCTTCACCGTGGCGTCGATGCAGGCCTCGGTCCAGACGCCGGCAATCACCAGCCATTCGATCCCGGACGCTTTGAGCTTCTCGGCGAAATCGTTCCTGCCGAAGGCGCTGGCCTCCTGCTTGACCAGCATGGCTTCGCCACCTTGCGGCGCCACTTCATGGCAGATCGCGGTCAGCGGATCGTCCTTGTCCGAAAAGGCCGACTTGCCGCTTTCGTCGACCGGGTGGAACGGCCGTGCCTCGGCGAGGTCGACGATATAGGCCCAGTGGTGGAGCGGCACGAAATTGCGCCGCGCCGCCTCCTGCAGGCGCTGGACATTGGCGAGGATGTCGCTGAACCCCTCGACCAGATAGCGTTTATCCTTGCGATGCTCCTCCTGGAGATCGATGAACACCGCGGCCACCGTGCCGCGCCGGATGGAAATGGGCGTTTTCATACGGATCTTGCTGTCGATGCGTCGGCGCTACTTGTCAAGAAACTCATCCTCATACGGGAAGCGCGAGAGCAGCTCCGTGCCGGTCTCGGTGATCAGGATCTCGTCCTCGAGTTTGACGCCCTCGCGGCCGCCCTTTTCGCCGATATAGCTTTCCACGCTCACCACCATGCCGGGCATGATGATGCCGTCGCGGCCATAGATCTCGTAGTCCATCGCGTGGGCGATGAAGGGCGTTTCGCCATGCATGCCGACGCCGTGCATCACAGAAGTGTAGCGCTGGTCGACGAAGCGGTCCGGGATCTTCCAGGCCTTTTCGGCGATCTCGCGGAACGCCATACCGGGTTTCACGATGGAGATGTTGTGCTGCACCTGGTCGTGCGCCATGCGGTAGAGCGATTTCTGGTAGGGCGTCGGCTTGCCCGGGCCGCAGCGGAAGGTGCGCGAGAAGTCGGAATAATAGCCGTAGCAGCCGATCGTGTCGGTATCGAGCGCGACCAACTCGCCCGGCCTGATCTTGCGGCCGCTCGCCTCGTTGAACCAAGGATTGGTGCGCTGTCCCGAGGTGAGCAGCCTTGTCTCGATGAACTCGCCGCCCTGGCGGATCACCTCGTGATACATGATGGCGAACAGCTCGTTCTCGGAAACGCCGGGCTTGATCGCCTCGCGCACGGCGGCGACCGCGGCTTCGGCGCCCGCCATCGAGGCCTGCAGGCATTTCACTTCCTCGGGCGTCTTCACCGCCCGCACGGCGAGAATTTCGCCCTGGCAGTCCTTCACCTCGCAGCCGCGCTTTTCCAGCGCCAGCGCCTGCAGGTGGCTGCAGCGATCGAGCCCGAGCTTCATCGAACCGCCGCCATGCTTCTTGAGCAACTCGGTGATCTCGTCGGCGAAGGGGCCTGCGGTCTCGTCGTCGCGGCCCGAGACCGACGACCAGACGAGCTTGGAAGGACGCGCCTCGTCGATCGTGTCGAGCACCATCGAGACATGGTAGCTCTGCGGATATTCGAACAGCACGATCGGCCCTTCGGTGGGCACGAAGAAATAGCGCGTCGAATTGCGCAGGAAATAGCCGAACATATTGCGCGAGCCGGTCGCGTAGCGTTGGTTGTAGGGATCGAACAAAACGATGCCGCCATAGCCCGCCTGGCGCATCCAGGCGCGCAGCTTGGCGAGCCGGCCCTTGCGCAGCGCATCGGCATCGATGAAGGACGGCTCGGTGTCGGACAACCACATGCCGCCTGCGGGATCGGCCGCGGCCGGATGGCGCATGCGGTCCTTGAAATCCACATCTTCGGTGCTGTCGGGGTCGAATACGACGATGCTCATGGGCGGCCTCCTGTTCGTGCAAACATAGCCGGGCCGGGTTTTGAGCTTGTGCGGCATTCCGCAAATGTCGTGCCGGATGCCGCAGTCATAACTTCGTCATTCTAGGGCGAAGCAAGGAGCGAAGCGACGCGCGCAGACCCTAGAATCCATGCGGTTACGCCGGCCAGAGAATGCAGCGGTGCAGAAAGTCCTTGCTGGCATAGCGCTGGCAGTTCTGCATCGCAGAGACGCTCTTAGGTCACGGCATGGATCCCAGGGTCTTCGCTCCGCTGCGCGTCGCTTCGCCCTAGGATGACGAAGGAGAGGGCTTGCACCACTCCACCATCTAATGCCGCCGCATCGCTTTTGGCGCGTGCCCATGCTCCTCGCGAAACGCCCTCGCAAAGCTCGACATCGACGCAAATCCGCACGCTAGCGCCACATCGCGCACCATCAGCGTCGAATGCGCCAGCAAATCGGCGGCGCGCTTCAATCTCAGCCGCCGGTAATACCCATTGGGCGAGATATCCAGCTCGGCGCGGAAACTGCGCTCGAGCTTGTCGGGCGAGACCCCAAGCCGGTCAGCCAGCTCCGCCATGCCGAGCCGTTCCTCGACCGCGTCCTCCATGATGGCGATGGCCGACAGCACCAGCTCGTTCTGGACGCCGGTGCGCAGCCTGAGCGGCATCAGCTTGCGGTCGACGCTCGACCGCAAGGGTGAGTGCACGAACCATTCGGCGACACCCGCCGCGAGCTCGGCGCCATAGTCCCGCGTTATGATCTCCAGCATCATGTCGAGGCTGCCGACGCCGCCGGCAGAGGTGAAACGCTTGCGGTCGATGACGAAGAGATCGCGCCGAAGCTCGATGTCCGGAAAAGCTTCGGTGAAAGCGGCCTGGCTGGTCCAATGCAAAGTGCAGGCATGGCCGTCGAGGAGGCCGGCGCGGGCGAGGAAGAAAGCCGCGTCCGCCACCGCGCCGATATGCGCGCCGCCGCGCAGGCTCTTGCGGATCCAGCTCATCGCCTCGTCGGCCACGACATGATCGGCATCGCCGCCCGAGCAGACGACGATACGGTCGACCTTCGGCGCGTCGGCGGCCGAGAAACCAGGCTGGATGACGACACCGTTCGATGCCTCCACTGTACCCGCATCGGCGCCGACGATCACCCAGCGGTAGCAGTCGCGCTTGGCAAGAATGTTGACGGCGCGCAGCGGCTCGATGACGGACGAAAACGCCATCATAGGAAAGCCGGGAAAGACCAGCACTGCGAAGGTGAGGGGCGCTTCGCCCACCGCCTGTTTTTCTTCGTTGCGTGAATTCATGGCTGGCGGCCGTAGCGCGGCAGCACGATATCGGCGGTCAGCGGCGCCAGCTCCATGCCGCCTGCCAGCTCCGGGTTCAGCCAGATCATCTCTTCGATCTCGGCCGCCGGGACCGGCTTGCCGGTGAGGGAGAGTTCGAACAGCTCGGCCTCGACGTGGGCGTCCGGCTCATTGGCGGCGGGCGCCGAGAAGGAGCCGAGATGGAAGGCCGCGGCCGGATCGACGGCAACGCCCAACTCCTCGCGCAATTCGCGCGCAAGAGCGACGGCCGGCAGCTCACCCGGCTCGATCTTGCCGCCGGCCTGCATGAAGGTGCTGGTGCCGCGCTTGCGTACCAGAAGCAGCCTGCCGCCGTCGTCGCGGATGACGGCGGCAGCAATCCGTATCGTCCTGGCCGTCAATGTTCTGGAGTGGCTGGAGGTCACGATAGGCTGTTTCCCGGCGGCGGTTTTGGTGGCAGAGAGAGGTGAACTGTAGCTGGCCGCGCGGCCGGCTTGCAATGGAGAGACGACACGATGTTCGCGGCAACCGCCATCGAGACCAAGGACAAGCCGGCCTTTTACAAGGAGTTGGCCGTGCAATTGAAGGCACTGCTGGAGGGCGAGGGCGATTCCGTCGCCAATGCCGCCAACACGGCGGCGCTGATCTACCAGATGGTGCCCGACCTCAACTGGGCCGGTTTCTATTTCCTGGCCTCCGACGACGAGCTGGTGCTCGGGCCCTTCCAGGGCAAGCCCGCCTGCGTTCGCATCCCCGTCGGCAAAGGCGTCTGCGGCACGGCCATCGAGCTCGACATGTCGATGCTGGTCAAGGACGTCAACGAATTTCCCGGCCACATCGCCTGCGATGCCGATTCGCGTTCCGAACTGGTCGTGCTGTTGCGCGATGCCGACGGCGCGTTCGGCGTGCTCGACCTCGACAGCCCGCTGCCCGGCCGGTTCGACAAGGAAGACCAGGCCGGCATCGAGAAGCTCGCCGCGATCTATGTCGCGTCGTGCCAGTTCGAGGATGATGACGAGGACTGAGAGGTGATGCCGGTCTCGGCCGCCTCAGCCGAGCTTCACCAGTGTCAGGCTGAAGACGGCGATGAAGAGGAAGGCCGAGAAGGCCAGCACCAGCGGGCGCAGGCCGCGCGAGCGCAGCTCGGAAATGTCGGCCTGAAGGCCCATGGCGGCAAGCCCCATGGTCAGCATCACCTGCGCGGCCAAGGCAATTGCGGCATGGATCTGGGCCGGGATCGCAACCAGGCTGTTCAGCGCCACGACCGCCACGAAGGCCGCGACGAACCAGGGTATCGGCGGCTTGGCGCCGGAAACGTCGGCGCCGCCGCGGCGCGCCAACAGGCCGAGGCCGATCACCATCGGCGCCAGCATGGCGACGCGCGTCAGCTTGGCGACGGTTGCCGTCTCGCCGGCAAGCGTCCCGTTCTGAAAGCCGGCGCCGATCACTTGCGCCACCTCATGGATCGAGGCGCCCGCCCACAGGCCGAAGGCGTGCTGGTCGAGCCCGAAGACCGGCGCCAGCAGCGGGAAGCCGAGCATGGCAATGGTGCCGAACAGCGTGATCGCGGCGACAGCATAGGTAACGTCTTCGTCGCGCGCGTCGGTGACCATGTTGGTGGCGACGATAGCCGAGGCGCCGCAGATTGAGGTGCCGGCGGCAATCAGTTGCGCCAGCTTCCGGTCGACGCCGATCAGCCGCCCGAGTGTGGCCGTGAACAGGAAGGTGGCGCCGAGCGTGGCGGCGACGATGCCGACACCGCCGAGGCCGATGCCCGCCACCTGGCCGAGCGTGAGCTGGAAGCCGAGCAGCACGATAGCAAAGCGAAGCAGGCGCTTTTGCGAGAAGGCAATGCCGGCCTTGGCGTGGGCAGGCACGCCGAGCACATTGGAATAGATCATGCCGGCGACGACGGCGAGGATCATCGGGCTGAATAAGGTGAGGCCGGAGAGGCCGCGCGCCGAATAGGCGACGCTGGTGATCATCGCCACCAGCACCAGTCCCGGCGCAACACCGGCCGAGATCGAGGTCAGGGCGGTTCGCTTTCGTCCGGCAGCGGCCGGATTGAGGCGATTTGGAAGATCGTTCGCGGCGGCAGGCAGGAAAGACAATCGAGTTCTCCAGGCACTTTTATCGCCGCAATGCCATTCCAGAACCAATCTTTCCAACGAATTATTCGGTTTATAATGATCGACTTTTCCGAACAATGCGCCGGGTCGCCGATGGTACATACGCCGCGTCGACGCAGCCGGCTTGACAGTCCCTCGGCCCCGGTCCAGCTTCCCGCCATGACCGTCTTTCTCGCAAATCCGCAGCGACGCCGCCGTTCGAAGGAGCGGCAAGCTGATTGCGTGAACACAAAGGCCGGCTAGCAAGTCCCCCCCGGTTCGCCCATCCCAGCCCCGCCCATCGCGACGATCGGCGGGTTTTTGCATTTTGGAGTGTCTGAATGAGCGTCGTTTCTTCCATCGAGCTTCGGCCGGCCACGCCGGCGGATGCCGCGGCGATCAAGGCCATCGTGCGTGCGGCCTATGCCAAATGGGTGCCGGTGATCGGCCGCGAGCCTTTGCCGATGCGCGCCGATTACGACAAGGCGCTCCAGGACCACCGGTTCGATCTCGCCCTCGAGAACGGCCGCATCGTCGGCCTGATCGAAACCATCCCGCATGACGATCATGTCTGGATCGAAAATGTCGCCGTGGCTCCTGAAGCGCAGGGCAGGGGTATCGGGAAGAAGCTGCTCGACAGCGCCGAGCGCAGGGCTGTCGAAACAGGCTGCCGCGAACTTCGCCTGCTGACCAATGGCGCGTTCGACGCCAATGTCAGGCTCTATCGCCGGCACGGCTACGCGATCGACCGCGAAGAGCCGTTCATGAACGGGACGACTGTCTATATGAGCAAAAGGCTGGCGTAGTGGCTGGCAAATGCGGATGCTGGCTCAATCGCTCAAGCTTGCGTTTGACAGGGTACATGCCGCATCGTTATTTCTGACGATATACGACGACCATTTCACCACAATCGAGCAACGGCGGCCCGCAGGGAGCGAAACCATGTCACACAATCTGCAGTTCTATATCGACGGCGCCTGGGTTGATCCGACCGTGCCGAACGCTCTCGATGTCATCGACCCGTCGAACGAAGACGCCTTCGCGCAGATTTCGCTGGGCTCCAAGGCCGATGTCGACA
Source organism: Mesorhizobium sp. SOD10 (assembly GCA_000824805.1). Classification (GTDB taxonomy): domain Bacteria; phylum Pseudomonadota; class Alphaproteobacteria; order Rhizobiales; family Rhizobiaceae; genus Mesorhizobium. The sequence continues at coordinate 6,821 of CCNA01000034.1, read as the reverse complement.
AGGCGGTAGCCGCCGCCAAGCGTGCCTTCGCCACCTTCGGCTTCACTTCGGTCGAGGAGCGGCTCGATATTCTCAACCGCGTCATCGATGTCTACAAGAAGCGCAGCAAGGACCTTGCCCTCGCCGTTTCGCGCGAGATGGGCGCGCCGCGCCAGATGGCGCTGGACAGCCAGGTCGGCGTCGGCCTGGCGCATCTGGAGAAGATGGCCGAGGTGTTGAAGACGTTCGAGTTCCGCCACATCAAGGGCTCGTCGCTCATCGTGAAAGAGCCGATCGGCGTCGTCGGCTTGATCACGCCATGGAATTGGCCGCTCAACCAGATCACCTGCAAGGTCGGCCCGGCGCTTGCCGCCGGCTGCACGATGGTGCTGAAGCCGTCGGAAATCGCGCCGCTCGACGCCATCATCTTCGCCGAGATCATCGACGAGGCCGGCGTGCCGAAGGGCGTCTTCAATCTCGTCAACGGCGATGGCCCGACGGTTGGCCAGGCTTTGGCCAGCCACCCGGATGTCGATATGATGTCGTTTACGGGTTCGACCCGCGCGGGCATTCTGGTGGCCAAGGCCGCGGCCGACACGGTCAAGCGCGTGCATCAGGAACTCGGCGGCAAATCGGCCAACATCCTGTTCCCCGATGTCGACCTTGAAAGGGCGGTGACCAAGGGCGTTGCCGGCTGCTTCGGCAACAGCGGCCAGTCCTGCAATGCGCCGACCCGCATGTTCGTGCCGCGCGACCGTCATGACGAGGCGGCCGGCTATGCGAAGAAGGCGGCCGAGAAATTCACGGTCGGTCCGGCCGACGCGCCCAATTCGAAGCTCGGCCCGGTGGTGAGTCAGATCCAGTTCGACAAGATCCAGGACCTGATCCAGAGCGGCATCGACGAGGGCGCCACGCTGGTCGCCGGCGGGCCCGGCCGCCCGGCCGAGCTCAATCGCGGCTATTATGTTCGCCCGACCGTCTTCGCCAACGTCACGCACGACATGCGCATCGCCAAGGAGGAAATCTTCGGGCCGGTTCTGTCGATCATGCCTTACGATACGGTCGAGCAGGCGGTCGAGCAGGCCAACGATACCGTCTATGGCCTCGCCTCCTACATCCAGGCCAAGGATATCCAGAAAGCGCGCGACGTCGCCGCCCGCATGCGCTCCGGCAACGTCTATATCAACTACCCGGCCTGGGACGCGGGCCTGCCCTTCGGCGGCTACAAGCAGTCCGGCAACGGCCGCGAATATGCCGAATACGGCCTGGAGGATTTCCTGGAGATCAAAGGCATCGCCGGCTACCAGGCGGCGGAGTAGGGGTACTGTAGCCAGTAATCGTTGGAGCCGAACAAAGGACGCGATTCAACCGCGTCCTTGTTTTCTTTCAAAGACAAGTCGACCAGACACGGTCACGATGTTCAAAGATGATCCAAGCGGGAACACCGCCTGATCGGATGACGCGCATCTACTGGGCCTGGCTGATGAGATTGGAGCTGGCCCACTGCCTGTGTTTCTCGAACAAGCGGAGCTTTGCGGGATATCCAAGCCGCATCACGGTTTGGCAGCCCTCGCATTTGAATGTGGCCACGGACTTGAACCAGGAGCCTTTCCGGATGGTTGGATGCCCGCATCTCGGACATTCGAACCTGAGATCTATGCCATTCAGGCTTTGAGGAATTGACATCTGCCACACGCTCCCTAACGCACCACCGGCAGCACGTTAAAGTAGCAATGTTTCAGTTCTGCGACCGCCGGGCAACCGCATGGTAACGAGAGTGATTCGCACAACGGAATTGCGGCGAGAGGCCGAGCGCTGTGCTGGATCGACGGAGCGTCTGACTACAAAACGACACGTCTGTGAAATACACCAGAAAGGATATTTGGTAAGGGTTAATTCAACCCGACCGAGTATGTTGAGGGTGGCGGCCCCAGCTGGTGCGGGGGGTGCGTTGGGCTGGAGCCGCCTGCACGGTCATTGGGTGGCTTTAGACCGCGCTGTCTCAGAATAGGACAGTGCGGTCTATGATTAGTTAACGCTAATGAAATTACTGCGGCTGGGAATGTCTAGCAGCCGCCGACCTGCCGGTGACCAGGGTCATGTGTCGCCGCATGCACGTCAGACGTGACCGTAGAAATCCCGGTGCACTGCAACGGAATAAGCGTAGTCCAGCACGGTCGACCAGCTGAACACGGGCATGTCGATCTCCCGCTGCATCGCCCGGCCGAAGGGCTGAAACCCGGTGCGTTCGAGCACCATGGCATTTCAAGCAAAAGGCCCCGCGGGCGAGGTGCCCGCGAGGCCCTTTTCCGGACGTCGCCGATCAGTGACGATCGGCTCCGCGGCCTTCATGGTGACCGCCGTTGTTCGCGGCGCCCAGGCACAGGCTGTAGTAATCGTCATGATTGCTGCACGAGTTGATGGTTGTCTGCTGAGCATAGGCCGAACCAGACAGACCAGCGACAGCAACAATGGCGAGAATTGCATTGCGGAAGATCTTAGACATTTCGATTGATCCTTTGTTTGAATTCCGGTCGAGCCGGTCGATAGCGGTTTTCCTGCAGTTGAGTTTCAATTTGATGGCGCTGGAGCGTAAATTTGTTTCGAAACGGCAACGGCGGCAGCCGAGCCGGCAGACGCCTCGCAAGCCATGGCGGCTCGTTGCGTACAAATGTTTCAAAGGCAGTCGTTCTCGTTACGCAGCCGGCGCTTGCGTGCAATGCGGAGGAAACGATCGTCGATCATATAAAGCGCCATAAGGAGGCGGGGATTGTTTCCGTCGCGACTTCGGCGAACCTGGGATATAAGTCTATGTCGATCCTGAAGACATTGAACCGCATGGGCGCGGCCTTGAAATATGCGCAGGATGCCCGCACTCCAACGCGGATGCGGAACGGCCTGCCGTCCGACAATCATTTGGACATTTGCTGGCCGGTGATGCCGACAACCAAGCATCTGTCCTCGAACTTTTGGGGCGGGATCTGAGATAGCGATCGTTCGAAAGCCTGATCGTCGACCGCACATGGCAACCACAACCTCGCGAGCTGCAGGCAACGCCCCGCAGCCGCTTCTCGGCACCTCCCGAGCTCTTCGCGAACGTGTCGACCGTTCGGCTTAACCGCGCCCCGTCTCGATGATGCCGACCATCGCCCGGGTAAATTCGACCATGCTGTTTGCCGTGATGGCGGCATTATCCGGGGATTGACCGATGTGCTCGGCCGCTCCGCAGCAGGAGCGCCGGATGCTGTCGTAATATGGATCTCTCTCATCGTCCGGCAGTGCTGCCAAATTAAGCGCGCGACGGTGGATCATGCGCAGTAGCTGCGCCAATGCTGTTTCGACACTCATGCGTTTTGCTCCGCATCGGTCGAGCGTCTCGGCACACCGAGTGCCGGATCGTCGATCGGGAGATTCCCGATTCGAACAGGCTGCACTGTAGCCGTTAATATATCGTTCATTGCTAATAAATATGGCGCATCAATCCGGCAATTGGCCAAGCAGGAATGTTGGCGAGGGCTGCAACTGTGCATGTGACTTCTGTCACGGTTCTGTGCTGCGGCGTTTGCTATAGCCTTGTGGACGAGGGGCGTGTCGGTACAGCCTGCTCGGCCAGGAGAGATGATGCCCCTGTCAAATGACCTGCATGACAAGAACTTGATGTTCCAATGTCAGCGCTGCTCCAGGACGATCGTCAGGAAGGGCTCCTGGATCAAGAGCATCAAGACCTTCAGATGCGAAGGGTGCCGATCCGAGGTACGGATGACATATGGGCTCAAACTGGCGATCTTCGAACGGCATCGGCACTTGGCCGTGAAGGGCTCAAAATGAGCGGCTGAAGGCCGCCTACGCGCCGGGACGCGGTGCGGATGGAACAGCGTCGGCACGTGTTCCCATAATCGACAACTGATGCGAAATAAACTGGCTGGGGAACCTGGATTCGAACCAGGACTAACGGAGTCAGAGTCCGTGGGTCTACCGTTAACCTATTCCCCAGCAGGCGCGTCTGATGTCGCGCTAGCCAAGCGGCTCATGTGCCGCGAGCGCTGCCTTGTAGCCGCCGTCGGAAAATAGTCAAGCCCGCAACTGAGATCAACCGTAGCCTTTTTTGAGCCGTTGTCCGATGCATGTCGCCCAAATCGCTCCGCGCTTCGGGCGACATGCGTTGGCCGTTCAGCCGGGCAGGTGGAAGGCTTCAGCTTTCGCCTTTGCTGTACTGCGAATGCTCGAAATAGAGCACCACACCAAGGCCGATCAGCAGCGGAATGATCAGGTAGAACAGGCGAAACACCAGAAGTGCTGCAAGCACGCCGACCGGATCTATGTCGGAAAGGCCGGTGAGGAAGACGACCTCGAACACGCCGAGCGCGCCCGGCGCATGCGACAGGAGCCCGACCGAGAACGACACCATAAATACGCCGAGCACGACGAAATAGCCGGGATTGCCGGCATCGGGGAGGGCAAAGTAGATGATCGCGGCGGCTCCCAGCAGTTCCACCGGCCCGATCAGCAACTGTCGCGCCACGATCGGCAGCGCCGGGTAGTGGAGCTGAAAGCTGCCTATTTTCAAAGGCCTCAGCCCAAGCCAGCTGCCGAAGGCATAGGCCCCGACGAGGATAAGCATGGCGAGCCCCGCGGCGAAAGCAGCGCCATGATGCGGCGCGCCGGTGAAGCGATCGATGATCTGCGGCTCGAACAGCAGAACGAGGCCGCCGAGAAAAACGCTGGACAGGATGAAGGTGAACCAGCAGATCGCCACCAGCACGCCGACCTCCTGGCCGGTCAATCCTCGCGTGGCATAGGCGCGATAGCGGATCACCGCGCCGGAAAATACCGAGCCGCCGATATTGTGCGACACCGCGTAAGTGGTGAAGGAGCAGAGCGTGACGAACAGCCACGATACTTTTTTGCCGATATGCAGCAGCGCTATGTGGTCGTAGCCGGCGAGCGAGGCATAGGCGACAACAGAGCTCAGCGCCGCGAGCACCCAATCGCGCGGCGGGATGGCGGCGATGCCGGCCCACACATCGTCGAGCGAAATGCCGCGCAGTTCGTGGATGAGCAGCCACAGCGAGAACGCCACGGCCGCGATGCCTATGACCGGCCAGAAATAGCGCCTCCAATTCATGGCGTCGTCATCATACGCTGCAGCTCACTGATTTGATGTTGCCCAACCCTTTCGAACCCGCATTTGAGACATGCCTGATTGAAGCCGGCTATTCAACCGGCAAGACATTGCCCCAACGTGACCTCGGCAAATGTGAGGTTGCGAAATTCGGCCTCGCGCTCTTGGTGATTGCGAACGGCGCTGCTACTCTGGTGCCAACTTGAAACAAATCGAGGTGCCTGCTGCGTCCGTTCCCGGTTCGCGCGGTGCCGGAAGGAACTGAAGTGGAAGACCACGATACCGGCGCGGGCGCGTCGGCAGTGGGCATGTCCGGGGCATCGCCGGCGCAGTCGGCGGGCCCGCACCCGGCGCGATTCAGCCGCCACGCGGGTGCGCACCAGAGACATGCCGACCCCAGACATGCCGGCCAGAGACAAACCGGCCAGGCCGACCAGCATGGCGATCAGCCGAAAGGCAAGACGCGCAAGCGCCGCAAGCGCAAGCGCGGCCGCAAGGTGTTCGCGCGCGACGAGAACGGCGCCGTGCCGCGTGCCGCGCCTGCCGCCGCCACGGCGGCAAGCCAGCCTCCGAGCGTCCCTTCGCCGGTCGAGCCAAGGCCGGCGGCCCCGCAGCGTCCGCCGCAGCAGGAATTGCCTGTCTTCGCGGCGCTCGATCTCGGCACCAACAATTGCCGGTTGCTGGTCGCGGTGCCTGGCCGTCACGGCCAGTTCCGCGTCATCGACGCTTTCTCGCGCATCGTCAGGCTGGGCGAGGGGTTGACGGCCAGCGGCCGGCTCGGCCAGGCGGCGATGGACCGCGCGGTCGAGGCGCTGAAGATCTGCGGCGAGAAGCTGCGCAACCGCAAGATCAGGAAAGCCAGGCTGATCGCCACCGAGGCCTGCCGCTCGGCCGCCAACGGTGTCGAGTTTCTGGATCGCGTCGAGCGTGAGGCCGGGCTGAAGCTCGAGATCATCGACCGCCAGACCGAGGCCCGCCTTGCCGTTTCCGGCTGCGGCTCGCTGGTCGAGCGCGACACGCAAGGCGTGGTGCTGTTCGACATTGGCGGCGGCTCGTCGGAAATCGCGCTGATCGATCTAACCGGACGGCGTTCGCCACGGCTCGCCAACCACATCGTGTCGTGGACCTCGCTGCCCGTCGGCGTCGTTTCGCTCGCCGAGCGCTTCGGCGGCCGCACCGTCACGCGCGAGACCTTTGCCGCCATGGTCGACGATGTGGCCACCCGGCTGAAGGCCTTCGACGGCCGCGACCGGCTCGCGCATGTGCTGGCCAGCCCCAACTTCCATCTGCTCGGCACTTCCGGGACGGTGACGACGCTCGCCGGCGTGCATCTCGATCTCGAGCGCTACGATCGCCGCCGCGTCGATGGCCTCTGGATGGACCGCGACAGCGTCGATCGCATGATCGAGCGGCTGATCGGCTGGGACTTCCAGCAGCGCTGCGCCAACCCCTGCATCGGCGCCGATCGCGCCGATCTCGTGCTTGCCGGCTGTGCCATACTGGAAGCGATCCGCGGTGTCTGGCCGTCCGAGCGGCTGCGCGTCGCAGACCGCGGCCTGCGGGAGGGGATTTTGAGCGAACTGATGGCTGATGACGGCGTCTGGCGTAATGATGGGCGCGGCCGCTAGAGCATGATGCCAAAAAGTGGCTACGTTGTTTTGATGAGCGGTCGACCCCCACTCCGTCGAGCTTTGCTCGACACCTTGTATCTCCACGAGAG
>CCNA01000033.1 GCA_000824805.1 Mesorhizobium sp. SOD10 | reverse complement strand
CCACCCCATCAAGAGAGCCTGAGAGCCCTGGCCAAGCGCTACGGGATCAACCAGAAGACGGTCGCGAAGTGGCGGGAGCGAACCTCAACAGCCGACCTGCCGACGGGGCCAAAAGAGCCGCGGTCGACGGTTCTTTCCGTCGAGGAGGAGGCGGTCATCGTCGCCTTCCGGCGCTAACGCTACTGCCGCTCGACGATTGCCTCTATGCGCTGCAGCCGACGATTCCGCACCTGACGCGATCTTCATTGCACCGCTGCCTGCAACGCCATGGCATTGGCCGTCTGCCCGATGTCGAGAGCGACAGGCCGACGAAGAGGAAGTTCAGGAGCTACCCGATCGGCTACTTTCACATTGACGTTGCCGAGGTACGCACCGAACAAGGCAAGCTGCACATCTTCGTTGCTATCGACCGCACCTCGAAATTCGCCTTTGTCGCCTGGTGCCGGAGGATCGGCCGTTCCCCTCATCAAAGAGGCCATCGCAAATGGGGAGCGCTTCCGGGCGCATGCCTTCGAATACGCCTGCGCCATAAACGACATCGAACACCGGACCACCAAAGCCAGGCACCCGTGGACCACTGATGTGATCGACAAGAGCCTTTTTGATAAATCTGCGCTATTCTCCTGTCGCGCACGGACGACCGCGTGGCGAAGAGCAGGGTCCGAGGTGAGAGCCCTGCCGCGCAGCTTCTATCGTCGCACCTCGTTTTGCGGCATCCGTGCGCGCCTTTCTCGGGCCTCGCGGGTTCCAACCGGCGACGAAGCGTGCGTAGGCGCCCTCGGCCTGCTCCACCCAGCGGCGCTCTTCTTCCCGGTGGCTCTTGATGTTGTAGGCGTGCGCGGCCCCCTTTTGGCCGTGCACAGCCTTGCTCCCGGCCTTGAGTTCCACATCGCGCAGCTTCTTGGCATGCAGGGAGGGTCGAGCCCACGCGTAACTCTCGCCCTTCATCAACAGATGCCAGATCACGACAGCGAGTTTGCGTGCGGTCGCCACGGCCGCGATATGCTGTCCGCGCCGGGCTCGCACGCGCAGGAAGAAGGCTCGCAACGGTCTGGGAGCACGAGCGGCCGCCCAGGCGGCCTCGACGAGCATGCCGCGCGCATGACCACGGCCCTGCTTGGTGATCCGCCCATGGTAGGCCGGACCTGGCCCGGACTGTCGGACGCTTGGGTTCAACCCGAGATAGCTCACGAGCTTCTGCGGATCGTCGAAGCGCGACACGTCGCCGATCGCCGCCTTCATCGCCAGCGCGACGGTCATGTCGACGCCGGGAATGGTCATCAGCCGCTTCACGCCTTCATCCGCGAGAGCCGAGCGGGCAAGATCGCGTTCGATGACCTGGAGGTCTTCGCCCAATCGGTCGAACTCGCGCAGATGCCGATCGATCGCGAGGCGCTCGTCCTGCGGTACGACCTGCTCGCTCAACCATGACCGGCCCTTAGTGCCGCACAGGTCGGCATGCGGGCAGGACGGTATCAGGTGGCTATGAAGGATTGACTGGATGACGTTCTTCAATGAGATCTCTGTCGGACAATCTGATTGCGCCGTGTCACCTGTCGACGCAGAGCCTGCGTCGGCTCATCCGGAATCCAGACTTCCGGCAGGAAGCCGCTGGCATAGAGCTGCGCTAGAACGATGGCATCGATCGTATCCGTCTTGATCTTGGCATAGGCGATGATGCGCACCTGCTTGGGGTTTGCGATCACCACTTTCTTCACATGCGGCGCGACAACCGCGGCGGCCGAGGATGCGTTACCCGTCGCCTCGATCACCACGACATCATCCAACGACAGCTTTCTTGCGAAGGTATCCAGCAGATCGCGCCGCATGTCGACACGACCCAGCCGCCTGAGCCTGCCGTCCTCCCAAGCGGGAACGAGACGCAGGAAAAATGGGCAACCTCCGCGGCTGTGGCGGGCTGCGAAGTGATAGGAGCCGATCTGGGATCGCGACGACGCCACCGCGGGTGCGCTTTTTTAACGCCCGCATGCGTGTTTCGGTAATTCCCGGA
>CCNA01000032.1 GCA_000824805.1 Mesorhizobium sp. SOD10 | reverse complement strand
TACTGCCTACTGCCTACTGCCCAAACCCAAACATCCTTCACTCCCTCCCCCGCATGAACCTCACCTGCGCTGCCCTCCTCGTCCTCGTCGCGTTCCTCTTCGCCCTCGCCGGCGTCACCCGCGCCGGCGTCCGGTCGATCGAGCGCCGCAACCCGCCTGTCGGCGCATTCGCCGAGATCGAGGGCGCGCGCATTCACTACGTCCATGTCCCGGCGCCGCTCAGCGCGGACCTGCCGCCGGTCGTGTTCATCCATGGCGCCAGCGCCAATCTCAAGGACCAGATGCTGCCGCTGAAGCCTTTGCTCGAGGGCCGGGCCGAGATGCTGTTGTTCGATCGCCCGGGCTTCGGCTGGTCGGAGCGCGGCGACAATGAGACACTTACCGCGCAGGCGGACACGATCGCCGCGCTGACGGACCGCTTGGGCATCGCAAAAGCGGTCGTCGTCGCCCATTCCTTCGGCGGCGCGATCGCTACCGCCTTCGTCCGCCGCCATCCCGAGAAGACGCAAGGGTTGGTCTTTCTTTCGCCCGCAACGCATCCCTGGCCGGGCGGCGCAACCGCCTGGTATTACAAGCTGACGGCCATTCCGGTAATCGGCTGGCTGTTTTCCGAAACGCTCGCCTATCCGGCCGGCATGCTGCGGATCGGCGATGCCACCGCTTGCGTCTTCTCGCCCAACAAAGTGCCGGAGTTCTATATCGACGACGCCTCGATCCCGCTGGTGCTCAGGCCATCCGCTTTCCGCGCCAACGCCCGCGATGTCGCCCAGCTCTATGACTATGTCCGCGCCGCCGCGCCTGCTTATCGCGAGATCAAGGCGCCGACCGTCGTGATCTCGGGCGATCGCGACAAGGTGGTCTATGCCACGATCCATTCCCTCGGCCTGGAGCGCGACATTCCCGGTGCCGAGCTGGTCTGGGTTGCAAATCTCGGCCACAAGCCCGACTGGATCGCGCCCGACCTCGTGGCCGGGGCGATCGAGAAGGTCGCGGGCAAGGATGTCGATCTGCAAGCGATGGCCAGGACCGTGGAAGGCCGGATCGCGGGCGACGCCTATAACGACGGCAAATGCCCGGACATCACAGCACCCGACGCCGAGCTCGCGCCGACCTGATGAGTTGCATTGCTGGCAAACGACCTCAGGTCAGCGCTGCCCCTCATCGCCCTGCCGGGCACTTCTCCCCGTATAGTGACGGGGAGAAGGACGCCGCCATCGACGATTTCGCCATTCGTCAGCGTAGCAGAATGGGCGCCAAGTTTGCGGCCGGCCCTCTTCTCCCCGTCCCTATACGGGGAGAAGGTGCCGGCAGGCGGATGAGGGGCAGCGCCGACATTGAAAGCTTTTCACGCAGCGATCGCGAGGGAGCCCTTTGCCGACCTGGCCGGCAAATTATCCGACAATTGGCCGCTAATGCGTATCCGACCCGACATACGCAATCCGCAGCATATTGGTCGACCCCGGCGTCCTCAGCGGCACGCCGGCCGTGATGATCACCCGATCGCCCGGTTTGCCGAAACCTTCCTCCAGCGCGATCCGGCAGGCGCGGTCGACCATGTCGTCGAGGTCGGTCGCGTCCTCCGAGACGACGCAATGCGTGCCCCATAAGAGCGACAGCCGGCGCGCAGTGTTGAGGATCGGCGACAGCGCCACGATCGGCACCTGCGGTCGCTCTCGCGCGGCGCGCAAGCCGGTGGTGCCGGACGCGGTGTAGGAGATGATGGCCGACAGTTTCAGCGTCTCGGCGATCTCGCGTGCGGCGAGCGAAATGGCATCGGCCCCGGTGGCTTCGGGCTCCGAGCGCTGGGCGTTGATGATACCGGCATAGGTTGGGTCGGTTTCGACCTTGGTGGCGATGCGGTTCATCATGCTGACCGCCTCGACCGGATAGGCGCCGGCCGCGGATTCGGCGGAGAGCATGATTGCGTCCGCGCCTTCGAAGACGGCGATCGACACGTCGGAGACCTCGGCGCGGGTCGGCACGGGCGCGGTGATCATCGATTCCAGCATCTGCGTGGCGATCACCACCGGCTTGCCGGCGCGCCGCGCCGCGCGGGTGATCTGCTTCTGGATGCCTGGCACGGCCTCGACCGGCATCTCGACGCCGAGATCGCCGCGGGCGACCATCAGCGCGTCGGAGAGCTCGATGATTTCGGCGAGCCGCGCCACCGCCTGCGGCTTCTCGATCTTGGCCATGATCAGCGCGCGGCCGCGCGCGATCTTGCGCGCCTCGGCCAGATCCTCCGGCCGCTGCACGAAGGACAGCGCCACCCAGTCGACGCCGGCGGCGAGCACCGCGTCGAGATCGGCGCGATCCTTCTCGGTCAAGGCGCCGACCGGCAGGTCGGTGTCGGGCAGGCTGACGCCCTTCTTGTCGGAAATTCCCGAGCCGGCGACGACCGTGCAGGTGATCGACTTGCCGTCGGCCTTCACCGCCTTCAGCTCCAGCTTGCCGTCGTCGATCAAAAGTCGGTGACCGGCTTCGACCGAGCTCAGGATTTCCGGATGCGGCAGGTACACACGTTTGGACGTGCCGGGTTCGGGATTGTCGTCGAGCGTGAAGCTCTGCCCCGGTGTCAGCGCTTCCTTGATGTTGGCGAATTTGCCGACCCTGAGCTTCGGCCCCTGCAGGTCGGCGAGGATGCCGATCGGCCGGCCGACGGCGGCTTCGACCGTGCGGATGCGCCCGACCAGCGTGCGCATAAGCTCGTGGTCTGTATGGCTCATATTGATGCGGAAGACATCTGCGCCGGCTTCGAAAAGCTTCCTCAGCATTTCCTCGGAAGAGGAAGCCGGACCGATGGTGGCGAGGATCTTGACCTTGCGGTTACGTCTCATTGACTGTTTGTTCCCGGAGCGGGGGCCGCTGCTGGCGCGCCTCCCGTTGCGGGCTCGTCGGTCAGCTGGACCATCCAGCTGGCCTGCTCGCCCGTGTCATATTCCTGAAATCCGGCGCGCTGGAAGCCCCGGGCGACGCAATCATTCACGCCGGCGATCTTGAACTCTTTTTCGGCGACGCACATGTTGATCGGGCCGTCCCAGCGCCCGCCGCGTTCGGCGTCTTCTGCATAAAGATAATAAAACCTTGATGACAGCGGACCCTCTATCAGCGTCTTGCAGGTCGATCCTTCGATGTGCCACCAGCCCTCGGTGATCCAGCCGGCCTTGGCACGATAGCCGATGCCGACGCCCACCAGATTTTGCGTTGCGTTGCAAACGCGGAAGTCGGCCCGGGCCGGTGAGGTCGCGGCGATCGCGAAAAATCCCGCGCCGACGATCAGCAACGGCACGGCCAGGCGCTTGCGCAACCGGCCGGCAAAACCCATCGCAGATCCCCTTGCGAACCACATTTGCATCTCTCGAAGCCCCTTTTCAGCAAACTCCGGTCGCATGTCAACGCGCCGTTTTGTTCAATTCCAATCGATTTAGAAGGGCCCGGCGCGCAACTTCACGTCCCATCGGGGATTCTTTGCAGAAACCTTGGCCAAACAACGGCATTGCGCCGACGTCCTCTTCGTGGAATGACGATACCACATCGCAGCCGCCATCCCCTTTTCAGCCGATGACCCGATCCACAGTTTTCACGCCGTTCGACATTGTCGAGGGCGATCGCAAGAAAGGCGTCGTGCTTCTGGCCGACCATGCCCGCCGCGATCTGCCGGAGGAGTATGACGGCCTGGGTTTGCCGGCGTCCGAATTCGATCGCCACATTGCTTATGACATCGGCGTCGAGACGGTGACGCGCGAGCTCGCGGCAGCGCTCGACGCGCCCGCCGTGCTGGCCGGCTTCTCGCGGCTGTTGATCGACCCCAACCGGGGCGAGGATGACCCGACCATGATCCGTCAGCTCTATGACGGAACCGTGGTACCGGGAAACTATCCGATGGCGGCCGAGGAGCGGGAGAAGCGGCTCGACCGCTTCTATCGGCCCTATCACGACGCCGTCGGCGCCATGATCGCCTCCGTCGCTCACGCCTCGGGCAAGGCGCCGCTCATCTTCTCGGTGCATTCCTTCACGCCGGTCATGCAGGGTTTTGTCCGACCCTGGCATGTCGGCGTCCTGTGGGACCGCGACGACCGCGTCGCGCGGCCGCTGATCGACATGCTGGCCGAAGACAAAAGCATCGTCGTCGGCGACAACGACCCCTATGACGGCGCACTGCGCGGCGACACCATGTTCCGCCACGCCATCGTCAACGGCTACGCGCATGCGCTGATCGAGATCCGCCAGGACCTGATCGCCGACCGTGCCGGCGCCCTCGCCTGGGCCGAACGCCTGGCGCCCATCGTTGACGCCATCGACCGGCGCCCCGATATACATCAGGTGAAGATGTTCGGCTCGCGCACCGGACCGGTATGACGAGACCGACAGCCGGAGTTCCCCAATGATCGAACTCGACGACGACCAGAAACGCGATTTCGAGGCAGCCGCCTTCCGCCGGCTGGTGGCGCATTTGCGCGAACGCGGCGACGTCCAGAACATCGACCTGATGAACCTCGCCGGCTTCTGCCGCAACTGCCTGTCCAACTGGTACCGCGAAGCTGCCGAGGCCGAAGGCGTCGCGCTGTCGAAGGACGAGTCGCGCGAGATCATCTACGGCATGCCCTATGCCGAATGGCAGGCGCTGAACCAGACCGAGGCCCCGGAAGCCAAGAAGGCCGAGTTCGAGGCGAAGCGGCCGAAGGATCATTAGCGCTGTCGAAAGCCTTCGCGACTTCGTCATTCCAGGGCGGAGCAAGGAGCGAAGCGACGCGCGCAGACCCTGGAATCCTGTGTGTTGGTTTCGGTG
>CCNA01000031.1 GCA_000824805.1 Mesorhizobium sp. SOD10 | reverse complement strand
AGTTTTTTTAGGCAATGCAAACTACTATTTGATATTTTTTTCCAAGTACAGTTGTAGGGTACTCCTTATACTGATTCTTCTGAGCCTGTACGGGGAGCATTAGGTACTGATGTAGTAGGAGTTGAGCTTCACAAATTCACCAGGTAAGCCCAAATTTATTTTCTGCTTGGACAGGTCCACCTCACATGGGTCTGTCTAATATATTAAAAGAGGGATTTTCTTTGCTGTATTGCAGCCCAGTATATCTGTTACTTACAGTAGTAGTCCATTATTGCTGGCCTAGGGGCTTTTGCTCCTACACGAACACCACTCTGTAAAATTTGAGGTCGTCCTTAGAGTCAAACCATTCATGGAGCGCTCTGTGCATCTACCAACTATCGCTAAGCATTCACTTGGTTGGTTTAAGTGGAGGCAACTCCATTATCTTCTAGCATACCCTTCCCAGGCTACATGTAGAAAGAGATCTGTTGGGCCCCACTATTTTTTCACCCAGGGAAGCCTACTTTAGTTATAGCTTGCCAGAGATTTTCTGTGTCATGTAGAAGTCATCCACTTTTAACACCAGGAGGTGGATGTGGGGCCAGGAAATATGTCAATAACGATACGGGACTTCTAACAGTGACTCGCGGCCGCGATATCCTGCAG
>CCNA01000030.1 GCA_000824805.1 Mesorhizobium sp. SOD10 | reverse complement strand
GAACACAGTTGCCATGCCGTTACGGCTGTCGAAGAGCGCAGCGGTCCAGAAAGAGGATCATACCGATGGCGCTGCGGCGCGCCAATGCCTGCACCGCAGCAGCGCTCGGAAGTCACGGAATGGATCCTCGGGTCTGCGCGCGTCGCTTCGCTCCTTGCTCCGCCCGTGGATGACGAAAGAAGGGGCGTCTCGACTAATCTCCAAAAGTGGGGCCGGCCCATTCCTCACAAGTTTGCCCGCGCCTTGGTCCAAGCACTTCTCCAATGCGGTCCTTGACTGGCAATTGAATCGATCTAATTTGCCGCTCGAAATCCACCGGCGCACCGGGTTCGAAGAATGACCTTGCAAACCACGATGCAGGCCGCGACGCGCGGCCGCTGGGCCGTCGCCGGCATTTTCCTCGCCAATGGTCTTTTGACCGGGAGCTGGGCGCCGCAGATCCCGGTGTTCCTCACCCGGCTCGACATCACCCGATTCACGCTCGGCCTGCTGATCCTCCTGTTCGGCGTCGGTGCCGTGATCTCCATGACCTGGTGCGGCCATCTCATTTCCAGGCATGGCTCGCGCACCGTGACGCGTTGGTTCGGCGTCTGCGGCAGCTTCGGCCTGCTGATCGCGGCGCTCGCACCCAACGTTCCCCTGGCGGCCATCGCCATGCTCATCTTCGGCGGCTCGATAGGCGGCATGGATGTCGCGATGAACTCGAATGCTGTGGTGGTGGAAAGAAGACTTTCGCGGGCGATCATGTCGTCCTCGCACGGCTTCTGGAGCCTTGGCGGCTTCGCCGGCGGCGCGCTCGGCGGCTACTCGATCCAGAACTACGGCTATCTTCCCCATGCCGTCGCGGTGACGGTGATCGCCTTTGCCGTGATCGCCTTTGCCATTCGCCATCTCGTCGCCGAGGACCGGCCGCAGGCCGTCGAGCACCAGAAATTCACGCTGCCGCGGCACGCGGCCGTCTATCTGGTCGGGCTGATGGCGCTGCTCACCATGATCTCGGAAGGCGCGGTGCTCGACTGGGCGGCGCTCTTCCTGCATCAGGAGCTGGGCGCCGATCTCGCGGTCGCCGGCCTCGCCTATGCCGCCTTCTCCGGCGTCATGGCGCTGATGCGTTTCCTGGGCGACGGCGTGCGCAACCGCTTCGGCGCCGTGGCGACCTTGCGCGGCTCGGCGCTGGTGGCCGCGGCCGGCATGCTGGTCGCCGGCCTTTCGCCGTCGCCCTATCTTGCGATCGCCGCCTTCGCTTTCTGCGGCTTCGGCATCGCCAACATGGTGCCGATCATCTTTTCGGCCGGCGGCAACCAGGAAGGCATGTCGTCGGGCACCGGCATGAGCGTCGTCACCACGATGGGCTATTCCGGCATATTGGTGGCGCCGTCCGCGATCGGCTTCGTCGCCGAGCATTCGAGCTTCGGGCCGATCTTCGTCGCGCTGTCCGGGCTGCTGGTCATCGTGTTCCTGATGGCCGGGCTTGCTCACCGGGCCGAATTCGCTCCCGAACCTGTGCCGGCCGAATAGCGCTTCAGCTCCTCATGCAGGAAATCCGCCACGCGGCGGATGCGCATGCTGGTGCGCACGTCGCGATGCATGGCGAGCCACACGGGCAGAACCGGCAAAGGCACGTCCGGCAACAGCTTTTCCAGGTCCGGATCGCGGTCGGCCAGCGGCTCCTGGCCGATGCCGATGCCGTTGCCGGTCCGCACCGCCTCCCACAGCACGATCTGGTTGTCGGTCCTGAAGCGGAAATGGCTGCGGCCGACCGGAATGCCGAACGATCTGAAGCCGCGAATGATCTCGTCGCTGCGATCGAAGCCGACCAGAGCGTGGTCGGCAAGATCGGCGGGAGTTTCCGGCCGGCCGCGCCGGCCGAGATAGGAGCGGGCGGCGCATAGGCAGAGCGGAATGTCGATGACCTTGCGCGCCACCAGTTCGTTTTGCGCCGGCCTCACCATGCGGATGGCGATGTCGGCGTCGCGGCGCAAAAGGTTCTCGACCTGGTTGGAAGCGACGATCTCGACCTCGACGCCCGGCTCTTCCTCGCCGAGACGAGCCATCATGGCCGGCAGCACAAAGGCGGCGACAACCTCCGAGGCGGCGATGCGCACCGTACCCTCGATCGCCTCGACCGAGCCCAGCGCCAGCAGCGAGAACGCATTGGCCTGCTCGCTGACCGCCCGCCCGCGCTCATAGAGCGTGCTGCCGGCTTCCGTCAGCTCATAGCCGCGCCGCCCGCGCCGGAACAGCGTGACGCCAAGCGCTGCCTCCAGCTCGGCAATGTGGCGGCCGAGCGTCGGCTGGCTCGCCGCCAGCCTGCGCGCGGCGCCCGACAGGCTGCCGGTCTCGGCGACCGCGACGAAGCTTTTGATCAGGTTCCAGTCGAATTCCTTCATTCACTTTTGAATAACAGATGGCCGATTTCAGTCAATTTCAATTCGTTTGTGAGTGCATCAGATTGGCCGGGCAAACGCAAACAACGGAGAGACAGATGACCAAAATCGCAATCCTCGGCGCCAATGGCCGGCTCGGCCGCGTGGTCGGCAAAGCCTTCATCGACGCCGGCTTCGACGTCCGCGCCGTCACCCGGACCGGCAAGGTGCCGGCGGAACTGAAAGGTGCAACTGCGATTGCCGGCGACGCGCTCGACCGCGACTCCCTGATCCGCGCCACCCAAGGCGTCGACATCGTCTTCAACGGCCTGAACCCTGTCTACACCGACTGGGGCAAGTGCATGCCGATGGCCGAAAACGTCATGGCCGCCTGCCGCGAAAACGGCGCGCTGCACCTCTTCCCGGGCACGGTCTACAATTACGGCTCGCCGATGCCGCAGGTGATCACGGAAGCGACGCCGTTCCACCCGACCACCGAGAAGGGCCGCATCCGCTGCGCCATGGAGGAGCTCTTCCGCGGCGACGCCGAGGCCGGCCGGGTGCGCACCATCGTGCTCAGGGCGGGCGACTTCTTCGGCGGCACCGGTTCGGGCTCCTGGTTCGATCTCGTCGTCGCCGCCAAGATGGAGAAAGGCGTCTACACCGCGCCCGGCCCAGCCGACCTGACGCATGAGTGGGCCTACCTGCCGGACTTCGCAGTCGCCTTCGTCGGCCTGGCGAAGAACCTCGACAAAACGGGCTTCTTCGAAGCCATCAACTTCCCCGGCCACGCCATCACCGACCTCGATATGAAGGCCGCCGCCGAGAAGGCGCTCGGCCGCAAGCTGAAGCTCTCCTTCATGCCCTGGTGGGTGCTGCGCGCCGGCAGCCCGTTCGTGGCCATGTGGCGCGAGATCGTCTCGATGTCCTATTTGCGTTTCGAGGCGCATCGGTTGGTTTCGACGCGGCTGGAAGAGGTCATCGGCGAAATCCCGCACACGCCGCTCGACCAGGCGGTGAAGGAGGCCTTGCAGGATATCGGCGTCGCCGCGGGGCCTTCGCGCCTCGCCGCCTGACAAGACCGAGCAGAAATGAACCGGCCGGGCTCAAGCCCGGCCGCAATCGTTTGAGGTCAGATCCGGCCCATCAACAAAAGGATCAGCAGCACGATCAGGATGACGCCGACGATGCCGGACGGCCCGTAGCCCCAGGAGCGCGAATGCGGCCAAGCCGGCACGGCGCCGATCAGGATCAGAATCAGGATAATTACGAGAATTGTGCCGATCGTCATGAAAAACCCTCGCCGTCTGGTTGAACTTCGAGGGAACAATGCAAAAAGCCGCCCGGTTGTTCCCGGGCGGCTTCTGATCTTTGGGGTTGCGGAACCGCTCTATTCCGCGGCTTTCGGGAAGGTGACCGCTGGTTCGGCGGCGGCTTCCTGAGCCGCCTCGCCCGTCGAGACCTCGCCCTTGCCGCGCCGCAACAGGCGGCTGAGCCAGTTGCGGCGCTGGCCGGGCTTCACCTTGGCGCGGGTGAACACCATCAGCATCGACGGCGTCACCACCAGCGTCAGCAGCGTGGCGAAGGACAGGCCGAAGACGATCGCCGAGGACAGCGATATCCACCATTGCGTCGACGGCGCGTTGATCGTCGTCTCGTGATGGAAGATTTCGAGGCCAAGGCCGAAGGCGATCGGCAGCACGCCGAGGATGGCCGACACCGCCGTCAGCACCACCGGGCGGGCGCGCTCGCGGCAGGTCTGCAGCACCGCGTCCATCTTGTCCCAGCCTTCCTCGCGCAACCGGTCATACGTGTCGATAAGCACGATGTTGTTGTTCACCACCACGCCGGCCAGCGCGATGACGCCGATGCCCGACATGACGATGCCGAAAGCCTCGCCTGTCAGAAGCAATCCGAGGAACACGCCGATCGTCGCCATGACCACGCAGGACAAGACAAGCCACACGCTGGTGAACTTGTTGAACTGCGCGAGCAGCACCAGGAAGATCAGGAAGATCGCCGCGCCGAAGGCCTTGCCGAGGAAGGCGCTGGCTTCCGCGCTGTCCTCGTTGGAGCCGGCGAGCTTCCAGCGGATGCCGCTGCCGAGATCCATGTCGGCGACGGCCTTGGTGACCTGTTCCTGCACCGCCGCGACCTGTGCTCCGGCGCTGACATTGGCCTGCACGACCACGGTGCGCGCGCCGTCGATGCGGTTCAGGATGCCGACGGTCGGCTCGGGCTTCCTGACGACGAAGTTGGAGATCGGCACCGACCCTTGCGAGGTCTGCACGCGCAGCTCGTCGAGCGTCGAGAGCGTGCGGCGGTCTTCCGGCAGGCGCAGCCGGATGTCGACCGCGTCGTCGGCGCCGGCCGGCCGGTATTCCGACAGCTTGAGGCCGTTGGTCACCAGCTGCACCACCGTGCCGACCGAAGTCGGGCTGATGCCGTATTGCGCCGCCTTGGCGCGGTCGACCTCGATCGCCCAGTCGACGCCGGGCGGCGGCAGGCCGTCCGAAATGTCAATGACGTTGGGTATCTTGGCGATGCGTGCCGCGACCGCGCGCGCCTTGTCGTCGAGCCCGGCCGGATCGGCGGCCGACAGCCGGATCTGGATTGGCTTGCCGGTCGGCGGGCCGGCTTCCGGCACGCGCACTTCGACATCGACGCCTGGAATGCCGGCCATCACGCCGCGCAGGTCATCAAGGATCTGGTTGGCGGATTTGCGCTCGCGCCAGTCGACGAACTCGTACTGGATCACGCCGACCACGTCTTCGGGAATGTCCTGGCCGCCGCCCTGCGTCTTGCCCACACGGGTGTAGACCGACTTCACGCCCGGCCAGCCGAGCAGCCGGTTCTCCGCCGTCTTGGTCGCGGCGTCCATTTCCGCCAGCGAGAGATTGCCGCGGGCATGCACATAGAGCAGGCCGTAATCCGGCTCGACGCTGGGGAAGAACTCGACGCCGGCGCCATATTTCGAATAGGCGAAGCCGACGCCGACCAGAAGGCCGACGGTGAGCAGGATGACGGTGATCGGGAAGCGCACCGCTTGCTTGACGACCGCCATGTACCAGCCTTCGCGATTGCCCTCGTCATGATGCTCCGGCGCCTTGGCGAAGATCGCGCCCAAAGTCGGCGCAAAGACCAGCGCGTAGAGCATCGAGGCCGACAGAGTCACGATCAGCGTGATCGGCATATACTTCATGAAGTCGCCGATGATGCCTGGCCAGAAGAGCAGCGGCGAGAAGGCGGCGATGCGCGTCATCGTCGCCGCGATCACCGGGCCGGCCATGCGCTTGGCAGCCAAGGCGAAGGCATCCGCCTTCGCCATGCCCTCGCTCATGCGCCGTTCCGCGAATTCGGTGACGATGATGGCGTCGTCCACCAGCATGCCGACCGCCAGGATGAGGCTGAACAGCACGATCATGTTGATCGTGTAGCCCATCATGGCGAGCAGCAGGATGCCGATCAGGAAGGATGATGGAATGGCAAGCCCGATGAGCAGCGAGGCGCGGCCCGACAGCGCATAGAGGATGACGATGAACACCAGGATGACGGCGATCATCACATGGTTCTGCAGGTCGCCGAGCAGCTGGTTGACGAAGACCGACTTGTCCTGCGTGTAGGTGACGTGCATGCCTTCGGGCATCGTCTTGATGAAATTGTCCGACACCTCCCGGACATGGGTCAGCGTGTCGATCAGATTGGCGCCGATGCGCTTCTTCACTTCGATGGCGATGGCCGGCTTGCCGTCGAGGCGGGTAACCGTCTCGGCGTCCTTGAAGGTCGATCGGATCGTGGCGATGTCCTTGGCCTGGACCACGGCGTTCGGCGTGGCGACCACCGGCAGGTTGGCGACATCCTCGGGCGTCTCGATCAGCGACGGCACCTTGACCGCGTATTTGCCTTCCGAGCCTTCGAGATTGCCGGCCGCGACCAGGCTGTTGGAGGAAGCGACGCCCTGGATCACCTGGTCGAGCTGCAGTCCATAGGAAGACAGCTTCACCGGGTCGACGACCACCTCGACCAAATCGTCACGCGCGCCCTGCAGCGAGCCTTCGAGCACGCCGGGCACTTCCTCGATGCGGTCGCGCAGCTCACGCGCGGCCGATGTCAGCACGCGCTCCGGCACATCGCCGGAGAGCGTGACGACCAGAACCGGGAATTCCGAGACGTTGACCTCGTTGACCGTTGGCTCCTCGGCCGCCTGCGGCAGGTCGGCCTTGGCATCCTGCACCTTACTGCGCGTATCCTGCAGCGCCGTCGCGAGATCGGTCTGCGGCTGGAACTCGACCAGCACATAGCCGCCGCCCTGGAAGGCGGCCGAACGCATCTCCTTGAGCCCCTTGAGACTCTTGAGCTTGCTTTCCATTGGCCTGAGCAGCAGCCGCTCGGAATCCTCCGGCGAGATGCCCTGATAGATGAGGCTGACATACATCATCGGAATCGGAACGTCGGGCTCCGCTTCCTTCGGCGTCGACTGATAGGCGACCCAGCCCGCGACGAGCAGGAACAGCAGCGCCGATATGGTGAGGCGCGCATTGTTGATGGCGAGTCTGACGATATCCATGACTTCGGCCTGCTATGCTTCAAAGGCTGCGGACTGCCACCGCCGGGTTGGTCCCGGCGACGGACGCGTCTTGCTTTACTGCGTGCCGGCGGTGGCTTCGCCGATCAGCTTGTTGATGGTCGCCTGGTCGGCCTCGACGGGCTTCACCCGGTCGCCTTCCTTCACCAGCTCCTGGCCGGCGACGATGATGCGCGCATCTTCCGGAATCCCGCCCAGCACAAGGCCGTGCGGCGTGTCGTCGACCAGGTCGATCGGGAAGAACGCCACCTTGTCGTCCTTGCCAACGGCGCGGATGCCGAGGTCGCCCTTGTCGCCCAGCGTCACCACCGAGCGCGGCAGCATGACCGCATTGGTCGGCTCGGCGCTGAGCGTGATCTCGGCCGTCATGCCCGCGGGGATGGAGCCGTCGGCATTGGGGATCGCTACCTCGACGCGGAAGGTACGGGTCTGCGCCGAGGCATCGCGGCTGATGTAGCGGACCGTGCCGGTGACCTTCTGGTCGTTGACCAGGCGCACATCGGCCTTGTCGCCGATCTTGACGTAGCGCAGGTCGCGCTCGCTGATCTCGCCGCGCGCGATCACCGGATCGAGCTTCAGGATCGTCGCCACTTCGCCGCCCTGCATCACCGAGCTGCCGAGCTCCACCGGGATGCGGTCGATGACGCCGTCGAACGGCGCCTTGACCTCGTTGCGGTCGAGTTCGGCCTGTGCGGTGTCGAGCTGCGATTGCGCGAGCGTCAGGTTGGAACGGGCGGTGTCGAGCTGCAGCTTCGGCAGATTGCCCGTCTTGGCCAGGCGCTCGGCAGCATCGAGCTCGGCCTTGCGCTGTGCCAGGAGCTGCTTGGCATTGTCGACATTGGATATCTTCTCTTCGGCCGCGAGCATCAGCACCAGATCGCCGGTCTTGACGCGGTCGCCCTGCTTGACCGGCAGCTTTTCGATAACGCCGGCGACGCGTGTCGCCAGCACGGCGCGCTTGTCGGCCTCGGTCAGGCCGGAGATGCGGATGGCGCGCGCGAAGGTCTTGCGCGGCGGGGTGACCACCGCGACGGTGCGCGGTGCAGCCTTGGGCTCGGCTTGCGCCGTGTTCGGCTTGGCTGCTTCCGGCTTCGCGGCATCGGGCTGGGCCGGCTTGCCCGCGTCAGCGGGCTTGTTCGCGGCGCTGCCGACGGACGAAAACTCGCCCGTTCCCATCCAGGCCGCGAACCCAATGAGCACGGCAATGGCTGCAAGCTTGTGAAACCTGATTTTCGGCATCGTCATTTTTCCGTAGCAGGACCTGGCGAGGTCGGCGCTTCCGACTCGGGCGCGCGGCCGATATGGGTGTGCGCGGGGCCTAGTTCAATTTGCCGTGATCGGCGGACGCGCGCTTCTACCTGAAAGTTGCGGCGCAATATAGTCGGAAAAGTTGCGGGAACATTGCATCTTGGAAAGCAGTTCCTCGACAAATGCGCGCTTTTCTGCCAGCTGACTGGCGCCTTTCCGGCGCGCCGACGGGTTTCCCCAAGGTCACTGGCAGCAGCCGTCAGCATGATGCGAAAAGCCTTCCATAATCGACGGCAACGCCCGGTTGGAGCGCGCTCGCGCCCCGCTATGCCCGGGTTGAATCTGTCAAGTGATGAGCTTGAGCAGCCGGATGATGCGTTCGAATGTCCTGCCGTAAGGCGGGCGCAGCAGGCCGCCGGCGCTGAGCTTCGACTGGATGAAGATCGGCTTTTCCTTGCTGAAGGTGCGGAACCCCCATTCGCCGTGATAGGCGCCGGTGCCGCTCTCGCCGACGCCGCCGAAAGGCTGCCGTTCCTGCACCAGATGCAGCATGCAGTCATTGATCGTGACGCCGCCAGCCACCGTCTCGCGCAGCACCCTTTGGCGATTGGCGCTGTCGCTGCCGAACCAGTAGAGCGCCAGCGGCCGCTCGCCCCGGTTCACATGCTCGATGGCCTCGTCGACCGTGCCATATTCGACGATCGGCAGCACCGGCCCGAAGATCTCCTCGCGCATCAGCCGCAGATTGTCGCCCGCATTGCGCACCAGCACCGGTGCCATCTTGCGGTCGCTGACGCCGAGCGTCTCGTTCCCCGGGTTGATCTCGGTGATGTCTGCGCCGCTGTCGCGCGCCTCGGCGACCATGTCGCCCAGCCGCCGGCGGTGCCGCTCGCTGACGATCGCCGTATAGTCGGGATTGTCGCCGAGGCGCGGATAGAGCTTGGCGATTGCCGCGGCGAGCTTTGCCGCGATCGCCGCGCCTTGGCCCTGCGGGACCATGAGATAGTCGGGCGCGATGCAGGTCTGGCCGGCGTTGAGCAGCTTGCCATAGGCGACGCTGGCGACGGCCGCGTCGAGATCGCAGGAGGGATCGAAGATCGCCGGCGACTTGCCGCCGAGCTCGAGCGTCACCGGCGTGAGATTGGCCGCGGCGGCCAGCGCCACCTGGCGGCCGACCGCGGTCGAGCCGGTGAACAGGAGATGATCGAAAGACAGCGAGACGAACGCCTTGCCGACATCCGCGTCGCCCACCATCACGCACATCTCGTCAGGCGTGAAATGCTGCTCGACCAGACGTGCCAGAAGATCCGAGAACTTCGGCGTCAGCTCCGACGGCTTGATCATGACGCGGTTGCCGGCGGCAAGTGCCGCGGTCGCCGGCGCGACGGCGAGCTGGAACGGGTAGTTCCAGGGCGAGACGATGCCGACCACGCCGAGAGGCTGCGGCAGGAGGCGGTTGCGTCCCGGTAGGAACGGCAGGCTGGTGGCGACGCGGCGTTCGCGCATCCAGGCGCCGAGATGCGACAGCGCATGCCTGATCCCGGCGCGCACTACGAACAATTCGGCAAGCCGCGTTTCCTGCGCCGACCGCGCGGAAAAATCGCTGTCGATCGCAGCGCATATCTCTGCCTCGTGCTTTTCGGTGAGCGCCAGCAGGCGCTTCAGCCGGTCCTTGCGCACCGCAAGCGTCGGGAACGGCTCCTTCTCGAAGGCCCTGCATTGCGCTTCAAACCTGACTCCGAGAGCGTTCTGTCTGGTCTGCAGCATCGCGACCTCCCGTTTACGTTCAGGTAAGCTACATTGGCCGGACAGCCGAATCCAGCATTGCCCGGGTTCCGCTGGGTAAGATGCTGACAGCCGGAACGGACTTGCTGACAGGTATGGAAGACCTCAAGCCTGACGTCGCGCGGATTCCGGCTTGATGCGCGCGGCGAGGAACTCCTTGACGCGACGCCCGGGCGCCGGGCCGCGCAGCGGCTTGAAGCCGTCGTCGAGCTCGCCCGAGAGATCGAGCGTAGCGCGCTGGCCGACGGCGTCGTAATTCTCTTCCAGCCAGTCGCTGGCGGCACTGCGGCCGAGGTCGCGCAGATAGGCGATGAAAGCCCATTCGGCATTGACCTTGGACGACGCCGAAAGGTCCTTGAAGGCCTCGTCGGCATCGATCCGGTGCATGCGGATGTCGCGATATTCGCCATGCGGCAGGCGTCCGGCCGCGATCAATTCCTTGACAAAGGCGATCGAGCGGAATTCGCGCAGCAGCCCGGCGTTGAAGGTGATCTCGTCGATGCGGTTCTGGATCTCGTTGGCGCTTTTCGGCGTGCCTTCGCGCACCACCGGATTGATCTGCACCAGAAGCACGTCCTCGGTCGCCGCCGTCTTGAAGAACGGATAGAGCGCGGGGTTGCCGCCATAGCCGCCATCCCAATAGGGCACGCCCTTGATCTCGACGGCGCGGAACAATTGCGGCAGGCAGGCCGAGGCCATCACCGTGTCGAGATCGATCTCGCCGTCGGAGAAGACGCGCAATTGTCCGGTCTCGACATTGGTCGCCGAGATGAACAGCTCCATCGACTTGCAGGCGCACACATTGTCGAAGTCGATCTCCTTCGCCACCACGTCGCGCAGCGGATTGAGGCCGAGCGGGTTGGCGATATAGGGCGAGAACACCCGCGACATGGTGTCGAAGAAGACGTAGCCGGGCGTGTTCTCGATCGACCAGTTGCCCCAGACCACGTCCCACGGCATGCGCTGCACCGGGCTGAAGCGGCCCTTCGATGCCACCGCCCGCCAGAAATCGTCGAGCTTCTTGCGCGCGCCTTCCACGCCGCCCCGGACAAAGCCGTCGGCCAGCGCCACCGCGTTCATGGCGCCCGCGCTGGTGCCGGACACCGCCGCGATCTCCAGCCGGCCATCCTCCAGCAAACGGTCGAGCACGCCCCAGGAAAAGGCGCCATGCGAGCCGCCGCCCTGGAGCGCGATGTTGATCTTCTTCTTTTCCTCCGCCTTGCCGTTCTTCGCCATGGCGTTCCTTGATATGTCGAGCGCCCCGCCGAATCCGCCACCCGTTGACTGCATCGATCGGACAGCATCAAAGCGAAACTATGTTGCAGCGCAGCATATAGGCACGCCGCAACACAAGGACACATGAAATCTTTGTCACCAGCGAAAAGCGCTGCCTTAGGAGGTGTGTCGAGATTCAGGTCAGGCCGAGCCGAAAATGGTGGGTTCCGAGAACCGGAGCGGAGCGTACTTAAAGTACGTGAGCACCGGAAGCGCAGGAAGCCGCCGTTTGCAGGCCGGCCTGACCTGAATCTCGACACACCTAGGCCACCAGATCCGGCACCGGTCCGACATAACGCGACTGCGGCCGGATCAGCCGTCCGGTCGCCTGCTGCTCGCGGGCGTGCGCAATCCAGCCGGCAACGCGGCCGGCGGCAAAGACGTTGGAGAACGCCTCCTTCGGAAAGCCGACCGCTTCCAGAAGAAGCGCGGTGTAGAATTCGACATTGGTCTGGATCGAGCGCTGCGGCTTGGCGATGCGAAGCACCTCGAGCGCCGCCTGCTCCACCGTCTCGGCGAAGGCCAGCCGGCTGCCCATCTCCTTGCTGCTTGCTTCGTTGCGGGAGCCGAGCTGCCGCACGACCGCCTTGAGCGCGTCGGCGCGCGGATCGCGCACGCGGTAGATGCGGTGGCCGAATCCCATGATGCGCTCGCCATGCGCGATCTCGTTGCGGAGCCAGGCGGTGGCGTCGCCGCTGGATTCGATGGCGTCCAGCATCTCGATCACCGGCCCCGGCGCGCCGCCATGCAGCGGGCCCTTCAGCGCGCCGAGCCCAGCCAGGATCGCCGAGGTCAGCCCGGCCTGCGTCGAGGCCACCACGCGTGTTGCGAAGGTCGAGGCGTTGAGCCCATGATCGCACACCGTCACCAGATAGCTGTCGAGCGCCTTGGCAAGCGCGGGCGAAGCGGCGCCGGTGAGCATCCTGAGCATATCGCCGGCATGATCGGTTTTTTCGTCGGGGGCGACCGGCGTCTCGCCCCGGCCAAGGCGCAGCAAGGCCGGCGTCAGTACCGCCGGCGCCGCGATCAGCCTGAGCGCGTCGGCGAGCCCGTCGCCGTCCGGCAGGACGGCCATGCCGGCCCGCATGCCGCTGTAGATGTCAAGCGGCGCAAGCTGGGGAAGCAGCGGTTTCACGCGATCAAATACCTCCACCCGCGCCTTGCCGATCGCCTTCTCCAGCTCGGCATCGCCGGGAAGATCATCGAAAAAGCCGTCGAACAGCAAACGCACCACTTGCGCGTAGCGCCAGCGGCCGGCGAGCTCCGCCAACGAATGTCCCCGGATGGTAAGGTGCCCGCCCGCACCGTCGACATCGGAAAGCACCGTGTCGGCCGCTACAACATCATCGAGCCCATTCGCCATGATCGTCTCCTTGACCTTCTGTGCTTTGCAATTAATGCTCGCCAATCAATGCATCAATCTTGATCAAGATAATCAATGTAAGGCGGCAAATGACGGAATGGCTGACGCGGGAGCAAGCGCTGGAGCGGCTGAACGTGCGGCCGCAGACGCTTTATGCCTATGTCAGCCGCGGCCGCATCGGCATGAAGCCGGACGACGCCGACCCACGCCGCAGCCGGTACCGCGCTGACGACATCGCAGCACTCGCCACGCGCCGCGACCGCGGAAGGAGCCCGCAGGCGATCGCCGAAAGCGCCATCGCCTGGGGCGAACCGGCGATCGCCACCTCTATCTCGACTGTGCTGCATGGCCGCCTCATCTATCGCGGCGAGGACGCGGTGGAATTTTCGGCGACGGCGACGCTCGAGGAGACCGCCGCACTGCTGTGGGCTTCCGGCCGTCCGGTATCCTTCGCCTCGCTGACGGCATCGGCCGCCCGGCAAAGCGGCACGCCGACCGCCTTCGCCAGGCTCTCCGCGCTCGCGGCCGAAGGCTGGTCTACGCTGGGCCGCAGGCCGGCCATGCTGCAGCAGGACGGTGCCGCCGCGACCAGCGCGCTGGCAACCGCGCTCGGCGCGGCGCCAGGCTCCGAACCCGTGCACATCAGGCTGGCGCAGGGCTGGTCGGTGGACGCCGCCGGCGCCGATCTCATCCGCAAGGCGCTGGTGCTTTTGGCCGATCACGAACTCAACGCCTCGACCTTCGCCGCTCGCGTCGCGGCCTCCACCGGCGCGCCGGTCGCCGCCTGCCTGCTCGCTGGCCTCGCGACGCTCACCGGCCCGCGTCACGGCGGCGCGGGTGCCGCGGCGATCGCGCTGGTCGAGGACGCGGAGCGGCTGGGTCCAGACGAGGCGATCGCCCGCTGGCTCGCCCATGACCGCCCGCTGCCCGGCTTCGGCCATCCGCTCTATCCGGAAGGCGATCCGCGCGCCGAGTGTCTGTTCGCCGATTTCAGAATCGACGACGGGCTGCTGCGGCTGCGCAAGGCGGTCCTTGCCGCGACCGGCCTGCGTCCCAACATCGATTTCGCGCTGGCCGCCATGACGCGCAGCCTGCGCCTGCCGGCCGACGCCCCGTTCCGCCTGTTCGCGCTCGGCCGCAGCATCGGCTGGACGGCGCACGCCATCGAGCAGGTGACCAGCAACCGGCCGATCAGGCCGCGCGCCCGTTATGACGGGCCTGTTAGCGCGGGATGACGGCCTTGCAGATTAACCGGAGCGCGTTTGAGGTCGTCATTCCAGGGCGGAGCAAGGAGCGAAGCGACGCGCGCAGACCCTGGAATCCATTCCGTGACGCTAAGGCGCTGCAACGTTTGCGGAATTCTGCACCGCTGCGCCCCTATGGCGTCGGTCACGGAATGGATCCTCCACGGAATGGCAACTGTGTTCATG
>CCNA01000029.1 GCA_000824805.1 Mesorhizobium sp. SOD10 | reverse complement strand
AATGCGGTTTTGTCTCTGATGATAGCGTTGAGCACGACCAAGAGCTTCCTTGCGACGGCGATGATGGCGAGTTTCTTGGAGCCCGACCGGGCAGCAAGCGCTGTGTAGAAGGTTTTGAACCGGTCGCAGGTTCTGATGGCCGTTAGGGCTGCCATGTAGAGGGCGCGGCGCACGCGTGATCGCCCGCCCTGGATCTGGCTCCTGCGTGTGAGCTTGCCGCTCTTGTTGTCGAAGGGGGCAAGGCCGACGAGCGCGGCGATCGCCTTGGGTGAGCGCTTGCCGAGCTCGGGCAGGAGCGCCAGCAGCGAGAATGCGCCGACCTTGGAGACGCCGGGCACGGAGACCATGAGCGTGTAATCGCGGGCGGCGTCCTCGGCTTGACGAATGACTTCGGCGATCTGGCCCTCGAACGCCTTGATGCGTGCATCGAGGCCGGCGATCAGGCCTTTGAGGCTGGTGATGACGATCTCCTGGAAGGCCTCGCCGAGTTGCTTCTTCAGCGTTGCCCGCATCCCGACCAGTTGATCGCGATGAGCGGCAAGCGATTGAAGCTGCTCGACTTCTTCGCGCGGCGCCGGCTCGGCCTCAGGGTTGTAGCGGCGGCCATAGTCGCTCAGCATCCTGGCGTCGAGCGGATCGGTCTTGGCGCGCCGTCTGGTCGACTTGGCATAATGGTGTGTGTGCGCCGGATTGTGCCGCGAGAACGGCACGCCGGCCTTGGCCAGCGCATGGCGCAGCAGCCGGTCATGGACACCCGTCGCCTCCATGACGACGAAGTCCCGACTGGGATCAAGCCCCGCCACATAGGCCGCGATCGCATCGGCCTGGTTGTCGATGCGCCGAAGACGGCCGCTTGTCTCATCAAAAAAGTCCAGCCACTGCTTTGAGATGTCGCAGCCGACATAGTTCTGCATTATCATGTCCACGCCTCTTCCTGTGGTGCGGGGTCTGCTTGGAACAGCCCCGTGCAACTGTTCAGGTTGATGGTTCACCGGTGGGAAGGGACCGGGCCATGCCACGGCCTGTCCGAAAGGACGACCAGGATCCACTCGGTCTCCTTCCCACTTCAACCATACACCGAAACCAACACACA
>CCNA01000028.1:152992-153570 GCA_000824805.1 Mesorhizobium sp. SOD10 | reverse complement strand
CCGCATCGCCGAGATTGCTGTCCGCCGAGACCCTGAGCGTGCCGCCATTGAGTGCCGTGCCGCCGCTATAGCTGTTGGTGCCGGTCAGCACCAGCGTTCCGGCATCCGTCTTCACCAGTTGGGCATTGCCGGTGAGCGCCGCGGCGATCGTTGCCGTATAGCCCGCGCCCGCGCTGGTGCCGTCGCCGACCCGGATGGTCGAGGCCGGCCCGACCAGGCCGATGTCGCCGCCCTTAATGACATAGCCGTCGGTCGAGAACTGCATGCCGGCAGCGCTCACCTGGCCCAGCCCGTTATCCACCGTCACCGTGCCGGCCTGGCCGGCGAAGATGGCGAAGGCGCCGTCCGAATAGGCCGCGTTGATCGACCCAGTGTCTTCGGTCCAGTTGTTGTTGCCCGAAGAATTCTGCCAGGTGCCGTTGCCGCCATTGACCGTGCCGTCGAACTTCGGGCCGGCATCGCCGTCCCAATAGTTGAGGTTGAGCCCTTCCGTGTTGACCAGGTTGACCTGGTGGTCGATGGAGGTCTGGACAAAATAGTTCGAGGACGGGATGGAGCCGATCGCAAGCCCGTTGTTG
>CCNA01000028.1:0-152982 GCA_000824805.1 Mesorhizobium sp. SOD10 | reverse complement strand
CCGATCTCGACCGAGGTCGGCCCCGTGGCCAGGCTGTTGTCGCCGTCGACATAGAGGCCGCCTGCCGCAACGGTGGTCGGCCCGGCATAGGCGTTGGCGCCGGTGAGCGTCAGCGCCGCCCCGCCCGTCTTGGTGAAGCCGCCCGCGCCGCCGATTACGCCATTGAGGGTCAGATCGCCGAGCGTCTCGAAGGTGCCGTTGCCGGCGCCGAGCGTGGCGCCGCGCGCCAGCGCAATCGCGCTCGTGTTGCGCAGCGTGCCGCCGTCGAGGGTGATGTTGCCGGACGCGTCGCCCAAATTGGCGTCGCTGGTGAACTGCAGCGTGCCCTGGTTGATCCGAGTGCCGCCGGTGTAGGTGTTGTTGCCGGTCAGCACCAGCGTGCCCAGGTCGGTCTTGACGAGCTGCGCATTGCCCTGGAGCACCGATGCGATGGTCGCGGTATAGCCCGCGCCCGGTATGGTCCCGTCGCCGACGCGGATGATTGACTGCGGCCCGACCAGCGCGATGCTCTGGCCCTCGACCAGATAGCCGCCGGTGGCGAACTGCATGCCCGCGGCCTCAACCTGGCCGTTGGTCGTGCTGTCGACATCGACCGTGCCGGCAGTGCCTGCGAAGATGGCGAAGCTGCCATTGGAGAACGGCGCGTTGATATGCCCGGTATCGTTGGTCCAGTTGTCGCCGCCGGCGGCCTGCCAGGTGCCGTTGCCGCCATTGACCCGATCGTTGCCCTTGGGCCCGGCATCGCCGTCCCAGTAATTGAGCGTGACGCCGGCGATGTTGATCAGGTTGACCTGGTTTGCGACCGAGGTCTGCACGATATGGTCGGGCGCGTTGCTGATCAGCCCGTTGTCGGTCAGCGCCCCGTCATAGCTGATGATGCGGTAGATGCCCGGCCCGAAATCGCCACCCGGCGTCTGCGCGACGTTCACGGCGCCGTCGAGCGTGAGGGCGCCATGGACAACGGTGAGGTCGTTGTAGGCGCCGCCGACCACGTCCGCCTGCCCGAAATTGTAGTTGAGCGTCGCATTCGCGGCGAGCGAGAGATTCCCGTTGATCGTCAGCGTGCCCGGCGTGGTGCCGATGTCGCCGGGGTTGAGCGCGCCATTGTCGAGCACGCTGACAGCGCCGCCGATCGTGCCGGTGCCGCCGAGCGCGCCGCCGGCCGCCACCGTGGTATCCCCGGTCGCCGCCGACTGGTTGCCGTCGATGATCAGCGTGCCCGCGCTCACATTGGTGGCGCCGGCATAGCTGTTGTCGGCGGTGAGGATGGTGACGCCGCTGCCGATCTGGTCGAGGCCGCCGCTGCCGGAGATCAGCCCGGCGAAGCCGTAGGTGTTGTTGCGGTCGAAGGCGAGCGTGCCGTTGTCGACCACGTCACCGAGGATCGACCCGGTCGTGCCGCCGTTGCCGAGCTGCAAGGTGCCGGCCGCAATCGTCGTGCCGCCGGCATAGCTATTGTCGGCGGCAAGCACGAGCGTGCCGGCGCCGTCCTTGACCAGCGCCCCCGCTCCCCCGACCGCGCTGGTAAGCGTCAGCGTCGTCGAATTGTCGGTGACGAAGGTGCCGCCGCCGGCATTGAGCGTCGCGCTGCGCGCTGCGGTGAACGTGCCGGTCGTGTGCAGCGTGCCGCCATTGAGGGTGAGCGCGCCGGCCGCATTGCCGAGATTGGCGTCGGCCGAAACCTCGACCGCGCCGCCATTGATGACGGTGCCGCCCTGGTAGCTGTTGGCGCCTGTGAGCACCAGCGTGCCGGCATCCGTCTTGGTCAAGGTCCCGGCGCCGCCGACCGTGCCGGTGAGCGTCAGCCGCGTCAGGGCGTTCGTATCGAATGTGCCGCCGCCGGCCGCGATGCTGACGGTGCGCGCCGACGTGAAGGTGTCGGTGGTGTGCAGCGTGCCGCCGTCGAGCGAAAGACCGCCGGACGCGGCACCAAGGCTGCCATTGCTGCCGACCTGGACCGTGCCGCCATTGATGGCCGTGCCGCCCGTGTAGCTGTTGGTGCCCGACAGCACCAGCGTGCCGAGATCGGTCTTCACCAATTGACTGTTGCCCGTCAGGTTGGAGGCGATCGTCGCGACATAGGCCGCACCCGCCGCCGTGCCGTCGCCGACGCGGATGATCGACTGCGGCCCGACCAAGCCGACATCCGCGCCCTGGATCAGATAGCCGTCGGTGGCGAATTGCATGCCGGCTGCCTGCACTGCGCCGTTGGTGCCGTCCACGGTCACCGTGCCGGCAGTTCCTTGGAAGACGGCGAAGCTGGCATTGGCGAAAGGTGCTGCGAAGAGGCCGGTCGCGTCGGTCCAGTTCTGGTCGCCTGCGGCGCGCCAGGTGCCGTTGCCGCCATCGACGGCACTGTTGGAGTGCGGACCCAAATTGCCGTCCCAGTAGCTCAGCGTCAGCCCGGCCGAGTTGACCAAATTGACCTGGTTGGCCACGGACGTCTGCACGAAATAATTGGGATCGGTGACGGTGAGCCCGTTGTCGGTCAGCGAACCGTTGTAGTTCATGACGCGGTAGACGCCCGGTCCGAAGCTGCCGCCCGCTGTCTGCGTGATGTTCAGTGTGCCGTCGAGCGTCAGGTTGCCGCCCACATTGATCAGGTCGTTGAACTGACCGCCAGGCACGTTGGCCTGGCCGAAATTGACATTGAGGTTGGAGTTGCCGAGCGCGAGATTGCCGTTGATGGTCAACGTGCCTGGAGCATTGCCGGCGCCGCCGGGGGCGAGCGTGCCGCCATCGGCCACGGTGACGCTGCCGCCGATGGTGCCGCTGCCCCCGAGGGTGGCGCCGCTCGCGACATTGGTCTGGCCGGTCGCGGCCGACTGATTGCCATTGATCAGCAGGGTGCCGGCATTGACGTTGGTGGCGCCGGTGTAGCTGTTGGTGCCGGTCAGCGTCGTGGTGCCTGTGCCGATCTGGTTGACCGCACCCGTACCCAAGATCGGGCCATCAACCGCCAGCGCGTCGGAGCGGTTGAAGGCGAGCACGCTGTTATCCGTGATCGGACCGGCGAGTGTGCCGGACGTGCCGCCATTGCCGATCTGCAGCGTCCCGGCGGAAATCGTCGTTCCGGCGCTGTAGCTGTGATCGCCCGTCAGCGTCAGCGTGGCAGCGCCTTGCTTCAGCAGGCTCTCGAAGCCGGTAATCTGAGCGCCGTTGAGCGTGCGGCTCAAGGTGGTGGTCACCTGCAGAGTATCGGAGCCGCCACCGCCGTCTACGCCTACTCCCGCGATCGTCGCGAGACCGCTCAACAGGAAAGTGTCGTTGCCGCTGCCGAGATTCAACGCGGCTGCGCCGGTGCTGAGCGAGCCGGCGGTGAGATTGACAGTGTTGCCGCCTCCCCCAAGCGTACCGTTGCCGAGCAGCGAGCCGCCCGTGATGTTGATCGTGGCGCCGCCGGTCCCGCCCGTGAACAAGGTCTGAGTGCCACCGGCTGCCTGGACCGTTCCGCCGCCGACGTTGAGCTTCGAGCCGGAATTCATCGTGATCGTCGGCGTGGTTATGGTGGCGCCCCCGCCATTGCTCTGCAGCGTGCCAGCGTTGATCGTGGTTCCCCCGGTGCTCGCCAGGCTGCCGTTCACCTGCAAAGTTCCGGCGTCGACCCTGGTCGCGCCGACCTTGTTCGTGGCCGTGAGCACCGTCGTTCCGGTGCCGACCTGCGCGATCGTGCCGATGGCCGCCTGCGGATCGGGGTTGATCGTGCCGGTGAAACTGAAGGTGTCGCTGCGGTTGAACGACAATGTGGAGGTCGAGTTGACGATGATGACGTTGCCGGTGCCGGCATTGCCGGAAGTCCCGCCATTGCCGATCATCAGATTGCCGTCATTGATGACAGTGTTGCCGGAATAGCTGTTGTTGCCCGTCAGCACCCAGGTGCCAGAGCCGCTCTTGCCGAGCGTGGTCGCGCCGCCGGCGCCGTCGGTGATCGCGCCGCCCATCGTATTGGTGCCGGTATTGGTGCCGCCCAGCCCCAGCGTGCGCGGGCCGCTGCCCGAATAGGTCACGGCCGCCGTATTGGTGAAGTTGATAGCGCCGGTCCCGGAAGATTCGATCGAGGTGGTGCCCGCTGCCAGCGTAAAGAGTCGATTCGTGCTGTCGCCCGTACCGGTGTAGCGCAGCGTCGCGTTGTTGCCGATCACCAGGTTCGCGGCCGCGCCGGTGGACTGGCCGATCGAGCTTGCCTGACCGCCGTCGGCGAGTTTGTCGACGCCAAGCACACCGCCGGTGATTGAAGTCACACCTGTGTAGGTGCTGGCCTGGTTCTTCAGGATCCAGGTGCCGGTGCCGGTTTTGTTGAGCGAAGTCTTGCCGGTGCCGTTGTCGGCAAGCAACCCCGACAGGCTGTTGTTGCCGGTATTGCTGCCGGTGAGCGTCAGCGCGCGCGCCGTGTTGGTGCCAGTCAGCCCGATCGCACCCTGATTGGTGAAGCTCACCGCGCCCGTGCCCGACGCATCGAGAGTTCCACCGCCCGTGCCAAGCGTGAACAGGCGATCGGTCGTCCCCGCGGCTCCACCAGATCCGGTATATTGCAGCGTCCCGTTATTGAGGACGAGGTTGCTCGCCGATGTGCTCGCGGCGCCGATGCCGCTCGCCTGGCCGCCATTCGCCAAACAGTTGACGCTCATTGATCCGGAACTGATGGTCGTGGCGCCGGTATAGGTGTTGTTGCAGCCTTGCATAGTATGCGCGGACCCGCCGCCCGTGGCGTTTAGGCCGCCTGAGCCGCTGATGACGCCGCTGAAGGTGCCCGCGTAGTAGCCGTTGAGCGTCAGCGTGCCCGTGCCCAGCATCACGTTGCCCGCGCCACTGAGGCTGTAGAACGTGTTGTTGAACCCATTGAGGTCCAACGTCGCCCCCGATGCGACGCCCGCGCCCCCAGAGCCAAAGGCCTGCGTCGAGCCGGCGCGCAAGATGCCAGCATCGACCTGCGTGCCGCCGGTCATGGTGTTGGCACCCGAGAGCACCAGCGTGCCGGCTCCCCTCTTGTAGAGGCCACCGGCGCCGGTCGCTATGCCGGTGAATGTGAGTGTCGTGCCAGCGTCGCCTACATTGATGACGCCTGTGCTCGCCAGGGTGAAGCCGCGGTCCGTGCTGGTTGTGCCTCCAGTATAGGTCAAAGTGCCGTTGTTGAAGACCAGATTGGACGAAGCATTGCTGGACGCACCAATGCCACTCGCCGCCCCGCCGTTCGCCAGGCAGTCGGTGCTTATGCCTCCACCGCTCAACGTTGTGACGCCGGTGTAAGTGTTCTGGCACCCCTGCATGATCTGCGGAAAACCACCTTGGGCGGTGGTTATTCCGCCGCTGCCGCTGACCACCCCGCTGAACGTCGCGCCGTAATAGCCGTTCAGTGTCAGCACGGCCCCGCTGGTCAGCGCGACATTGCCGCTGCCGGCAATGCCGTAGAGCGTATTGTTGTACCCGTTGAGGTCGAGCGTCGCGCCGCTCGCCACCGTCGCGGTGCCGGCGATCGCGCCCCCGAAGGCCTGCGTCGAGCCGGCCTTGAGGGTGCCCGCATTGATCGCTAAACCCCCAGTGAACGTGTTGGTGCCGCCGAGCACCAGCGTGCCCGCTCCGTTCTTGATAAGCGCGCCCGATCCGGAAGCGCCGATGCCTGTGCCGCTGACGGTCAGCGTCGTGCCGGCGTCGCTCACGTCGAAGCCGCCGCCACCGCTCCCAAGGGTGAAGCCGCGATCTGTGCTGGTCGTAGCCCCGACAGCCGTATATTGCAGCGTGCCGCCGCCCGACATGGTGAGATTGGTCGACGCGTTGCTCGACGCACCGATGCCGCTCGCGGTGCCCCCGTTGGCCAGCGTGTTCACCGAGAGCACACCACCGGTGATCGAAGTTGCACCGGTGTAATTGTTTGCCGCGTTGGAGAGGGTCAGGGTACCGGCGCCGGCTTTCGTAAAACCAGAGCCGTCGGGGCTAGTGACCAGACCGCTGAACGTCAGGTTTGCGGCACTATTGGAGACATCGATCGTGCGTGACGGACCGCCATTGACAAGTGTAAATCCGCGGTCGCTCGTGGCCGTCGTTCCCGAATAGAACAGCCTGCCATTCTCCAGCACCAGGTTGGAAGACGCGTTGGACGATGCGCCTATACCGCTCGCAACACCTCCGTCGGCGATCGTGCCCACCCAGAGCGTGCCGCCGCTGATCCTCGTCGCGCCGGTATAGCTGTTGGTGCCGGCGAGATTCACTGTGCCCGTGCCCGCCACGGTGAAGCCGGTCGGGCCCCCATTGTCGACGATGGAGGACTGGATGACGAACGTCCCCGTGCTGTTTTGCAGCACGCCGAGCGTACCGCCACCCGCTGGCCCAGTCAGTTGCCCGCCGGTGATGGTCTGATTGTTATTGCCGACTGAGGAAGAGACGATGATCGTGCCGTCCACTCCCAACGTGTTCCCGCCGCCGATCGTAACCGTGCTGGCTCTGGCCACAGTGTATTTAAGGCCGCCAAGCTGGACGTTACTCCCGACGATGCCGAAGTAAGGCGTATTCGCCGCGCCTCCGGTATCGCTGACGACATCGCCGGTTACCCAGGTGCCGGCATCGTCCTTGGTTGCGTAGGTCGTCCGCGCGACGATGTTGCCGCTGCCGTCGACCTGGGCGTAGTCGGTGGTCGTTCCGCTGGTGACCGTCGCCCATCCGCCCAGCACCGCGCCCGGCGTGGTCGTGATGTTGCCGGTCGTGGGCAGAACGAAGTTGGCGAGACCGCCGCTGTGGTTGATCGCGCCCAGATTGACTGTGACATTGCCCGAACCGGCGATGGTATTGCTGCCGGCGGTGAAGTTGGTCGCGGCGAAGCTCTGGGTCTGGCCCGTTGTTCCTGTGACAGTCAGAGTGCCCCCTGCCATAGTGAGCGTGGACGCGCTCGATATGATGTTGCTGGCTGGGGCGCCGGCTGCGCCGAAATTGAGCGCCAGCGTGCCGCCATTGACAATGGTCGAGCCGGTATAGGTATTGGCACCCGTCAGCGTCAGCGTGTTCGTGCCGGCCTTGATGAGGTTGCCGGAGCCGGTAATGCTGCCGGCATAGGACCCGGCGCTGCCGCTCGTGGTTGTGCCGGGGTTGATCGTGAGATTGTTCGCGCCCAGCGCCACGCTGCCGCCGGTGCCGACGAGGGACGAAAAGGTCGTGTCGAAGCCGCCGAGATCGAGCGTACCGCCATTGACGACTGCCGCTGGCGCTACCGTGCTCGCTGCGCCGAAAGCCTGAGCGCTGCCGGCTCGCAGTGTGCCTCCTTGGACGGTGATGATTTGAGCAGTGGTGCTATTGGGGCCTGTAAACGTGTTGGCTCCAGCGAGCACCCAGACGTTGGAGGCACCACCGTTCATGGTGACGTTGCCGACACCTGAAATGACGTCGGCCAGCGTGTTCGTGCCGGCGTAGCTCCCGCCCAGCGTGAGCGTGTAAGCTGAGCTGGAGCCAAGCGTGATCGTTCCGCCGCTGAGCGTCAATGCACCCGAGGCGCTGTTGTTCTGGATGGCGCCGCCGCTGCTGCCAATGGCCACAGTGTAGTTGGTGCTGGCGGCGCTCGCGCCGACATAGCTCAGCACGCCGCCGTTGATCGTGAGGGCGGGGCCACCTGCGAGCGCCGTCGCCGAGCCGAGCGAGCTGTTGCTGCCGATATTCGCCAGGCTGCCGACATTCAAGGTGACGGTGTTGATGTTCGTTGGGCTGGTATAGGTGTTGGCGCTGTTGCCGAGCGTGATGGACCGGTTGATGCCGCCACCGGTGAAAACATTCACGGAGTTGTTCTTGGTGGTGTCGACGATGCTGCTGATCACGCCGTTCAGGACGAGGTCTGCCGACTGTGCGCTGAAGGTGTACCCTACGCCCGAGGGATAGCCGGGCGTTTGATAGCTTTCCGTAATGTCGCCGTTCAGCGTGAGCGTACCCGTGCCGCCGTTGATCAGCGTTTGCCCGCTGTAATAGGCACCCATCAGGTTCCAGTTGCGATTCGAGCTGTCTCCGGTCCCCTTGTAGACAATGCTCCCGAGGTAGACATTGGCGTTGATCGTACCGTTCGCCGCGGTTGTCGGCGCGCCAAGTGCGCTCGGTCCGGCGCCGACGTCGCGGATCGAGCTGAAGGTGACCGTGCCCCCGCCACCGAATGTGGTCTGTCCTGTGTAGTTGTTGTTGGCGTTCGTGAGATTGACGTTCGCGCCCGCGATCAGTCCTCCCGCGCCTGTGTAAAGGGCCGCGCCAAGGTCGCCCGCGCTCGTTGTCGCGGCTAACGTGAGGGTTCCGCTCGAGATCGTGACCGTGCGGCTGGCACTGAGCGCCGTCGACCCGCTGTTCGTCAGGCCTGCCGCTCCGGTTGTGACGATGTTGTTGCTGGTCGGGCCGAGCGCGGCGTCGCCGTTGAATGTCAGAGTGGCGTTGTTGACATTGATCCCGCCGGTGAACGTGTTCGCGCCGTTCAGGGTCAGAATGCTGCTGGTGTTTGTCCCGGTGACGGTGAGGCCGGCGGTCCCGGCGAGAATTGAGCCGACGGTTGCGGCGATGCTCGTGCTGGTGTTCGTGATGGTAACGGTCGGCGTGGTCCCGCCGAGC
This sequence comes from Mesorhizobium sp. SOD10, assembly GCA_000824805.1. Classification (GTDB taxonomy): domain Bacteria; phylum Pseudomonadota; class Alphaproteobacteria; order Rhizobiales; family Rhizobiaceae; genus Mesorhizobium. Next base: position 144,417 of record CCNA01000028.1, on the reverse strand, counting down.
GTCAGCGTGCCGCCATTGATGTCGTAGCCCGTCGTCTGGAACGTAAGGCCGTTCGCAGTGATCGGCGCACCCAGAGTGACGGTGCCGGCCGTGCCGCCAAAAACGGCAACGTCCGGCGAGCCGGCATTGTTCACCCAAGGCGTGTAAGGCCCGCTCAGACCGTCGCCATTGTTGCTCCAGAAACTGGAGCTGACGTCCCACGTACCGGAACCGCCGAGGCCAGCCGTGGTGCCATTTACGTCCCAGTACCTGGAGGCGGCGCTCGCGGAACCTGCCGCGAATCCTGCGATCAGCAGGGCAGGCACAAGCCGCCCCGCCAACCTGCAAGCGATCGAAAGGATCGGCTGGATGGCCTGCGGCGCATAGCTGGCCGCCTCACCTTTATATTTGGTCATGCGACCGCCGCGCAGAAGATGAGAGAAGTCAGGCCTGCGGGCCAACTCTGGTCGTCGCCCCCGGCTACCCGAACGCGCCTGGGAGGATGCGCGTCCGGGATGCTGGCGGTCGGCCTTCGGTCTCTGGTGGCCGCTGTCGCCGTCGGCCTTTTGATCTTGGATCGTCCCGCCGCAGGCCAACCCAGCCATGTATTCCCCCTAAATTAGAAAGTCTTAATACATCGTATTCCGATGAATCAGAGCACGATCACAAAAGGAGGCATGGAAATGCTGCCACGTATTTCAGAAAAGTTCTGCGTTTTGCAAAAACGCCCGCTCCGCACAAACGCTTCGTCCGGAACGTCAACAAAGTGTTGTGAAAACAACACACGTTGTTATTTCACAATCCTAACATAGTCTTAAAGAACCGGAGGAGATTGAGCATTTCAGATGGAGGCGCGCAGGCGAGTCGGAGTCGTGCCTCGGTATTTTTTCAGCGCGGCTGTCAGATGGCTTTGGCTGGAGAAACCACTGAGATAAGCAACATCCGCAATGGTCAATTTTCCCTCCGCAAGCAATCGGGCGGCGTGGTCGAGGCGCAAGTCAAGGAGATAGCGATGCGGCGATCTTCCGAAGGTCCTGCGGAATGCCTGGGTAAAGTGTTTTGGTGACAAATTCGCGAGCGCGGCAAGTTCGCTGACGGAGATCTTCCGGGCAAGGTTGGCGCTCAGAAAATCCTGCAAACTACGCGCGGACTTTCGCGCTAACCCGCCTCCGAACTGCTTGGGCTCCTTCTCCTGCGAGGCATAGGCGTGAAGTAGGTGGACACCAAGGATCGCAATGAGATGCTCGACGTAGAACTCGCTAGGGCCATGCTCTTTTGTCAGTTCGGCTTTGAGCAATTGCGCAACGCGCAAGGCAGTATGGTCCACCGTACCGAGCGCTGGGGGCTTTAGGTCGGCTTCAGCAGCCCCGAATTGCTGCAGGGCAAGTTCTTTGAGACTGCGATCCGGGTAAACAATGATTGAGCTTTCTCTGGCCCTCGACAGGTGGAGACGAGCCTCAAGATGCGCCGGCTTCAGGATAATGCCGCCTGCAGGCGCGTCGTGACTTTCTCCGTCGCCTTCCCCTACAGTTGCAGATACGCCTGGGGCCGGTTCGAGACCAACATATACGACAAGGTGGCGGGCTTTAAACGTATGCGATCCGGGCGGCAACCGAGAGTATGCAGCTGCTCCTCGCCCTGTTGATATTGCTGACCCGTCAGCTACCGAAACGACGGATTCCAAGTCATTGACAGGATGTGCACCAGCATCAAGGTCATCCCCAGAAGGAGTCATGCCGTTTGGTCCATTATTTAGCATAGGCTAACATTAGTATTAGCATTGTGGTGCAACGTTGATCTATACGATCACGTTCCAACCGAGCCGTTGTAAAGCGAGCTACATTGAGCCACCTGTCGGCGTCGGCACGGGAGCGCAATTACATTTGATACCGGCCGGACCGCCGCAACGAATACGATTTTTATCATCCCGTCCCTGCAAATGTCCTCCCAGCCCAGCATGTGTAGCGTGACAAGCCTGAGAGTGTCGGCCTTCACAGGTTGACTGTGACCTTGCCGGCTTCCTCGTCGACCTCGGTAACATCTACAGTAAGCTCGGTTTCCTGGCCCTGCTTCACCTTAGACGTTCGGTCCACGATTGAAGCGGCTGACCATAGGAGGGAATCGACACGCTCACTCGGTCCTCTGTGACCCGTCTGTGCACCTTGGCCGTGACTGCGACCTCATCGCCAATGTTGAAAGAGACCTTGGCCATGTCATGAGTCTGGCGCGGGGAGCGCATTATTCAAGCGCTTGCTAATGGAACATCGAACGCAGGGTGAGGGTGATTAAGCAGTCGGCGCGCGGGCTGACCTGCTTCCAATCGTGCGCCGCGTCGGGAGGGTTCATCGCAACCAGGCCCACACCGGGAAATGCGAATCCGCAGGAGGCCCGATAAAGAGCCCGTCTGGCACCCAGGCAGGCGGGCTCTTTCTCGACAGTCACAATAGACCATCGCAGGTTGCGTAGTGGGACCTCAATCCTCTTGCAGTACGAGAGGTTATCGAAGATTTTTACCTTTGTTGCGACCACTTCCCCGGAATGGGCATCGGCGGCTAGGCCCGGCTCGCATAATCCTGTGTCACCCGCGATCTGCGAGCCGGGCTTGGCGTTCTATTTGGTGTGGCGACGAAGCCGTTCGACCTCCGCCTCAGCAACCGAAAATAGGCTGTCGAGATCGTCCATATCGGACGTGAATCCGTCTTCTGCAAACTCCCGGCGCAGCGCACTAACTTGGGCTTTGGTGCGAGAGAGCGCAGCGTCCCAGCGGTTCTCGCGGGCTGGTGCTCACCGCCCACATTTTCGACAATCCATGCTGAGTCGAGCGTGAGGATGCTCTAAAGACGTACCGCCCGGCGTCGTCGCGCACCTTGACCAGGAACGTCCGCCTGGGGCCATTGGGCAATTGCTCGCGGGCGATGTCGGGCAACACGTCAATCGCCTTGTCGCTAACCTCCGCCAACGATGAACATTCCACGCCAGAATCGTCTCTCGTCAACTCGCTCCCATCGTGACATCGAAAAAGAACAACGGCATACCTCCACACTCTGAGATATTTTCTCGGGCCTTTCAGCTCGACTTTCGATCGAAATGAATGTTCCTGGGTGCTGTAAAAGGCTGCTTGCGCACCTGTGTCAAATGTGAATGCGGGGCGCTTCTGTAAGGCTTAAGGTTCATAGGTCGTCCGGTTTTGTCATGGGGCACGGACGCTGGGAGCGAATAGCACTCTCGCCCAACCGCTAAGGCGCTGAGATGCACACCCAAATCATGGAACCGTCCGACCTCGAAATGCTCACTCGCGTGCTGCACCACATGTGCAGGCAAGAAGGGCATCAAATGGACTCTGACGATGGGCAGAACCTCGCCAGGAAGCTGGTCTATCTCTTCCAGAGCGGCGTCGTGGATGAGTTCGACCTTATGGATACCATGGAAGCTTGGTCCCGGGAGAACCAACGCCGCTTTGGCTGAACGAGCGGGGAAGGCAAGTTCTCCAAAATCGGAGCCAGCCTGCCGGGCCTAACCCGCTGCTCATGGCGCGGCTCAGCCATTCGAAACTATCAGGATCAGCGGTCTCGATCTCGCAGTCGACGTTCGCGATCGCCCTGCATCGCAGGACCAAACTGCGGAACTCGGTATTCTCCATCGACTACATACTGGCCGACAAGGGAAACGAATGATGGAAGCAGCCCCCCTTGACCAAACCACGATCCTCAGTGCAATCGCAGCCGATGTCCGCTTTCGGGAAGCGGCAAAGCTGATCCCCACGACCGACATGCGGCGCAAAAGCGGATCTCGGAAGCATCAACCTGTCTGTATCAGTTGGCGGTTTCGGACGATCTGAAGGAGACTGGCCGTGCTTTCGCCTCATGTCTCCGAAACTGTCGAACGCAGAAGAGCCTGAATGTGTTCTGGTGGATCGAGTTCGCCCCGTGCCTCGATCTGCAAAAGATATCGGGCCTTGGCCAATCGATCCCCTTCGCTGACAGCAGGGTAGGCGCAAATGGCCAGTAACGTCCTTTCCTCCTGCCGGCTGGCTCTGTCGTGGTCGCCACTGCTGCCACCCACTTTGTGAATCGCCTTGCCGAACGCGGCGTATGCCGCCATGTGCGCTTCAATCAACGCCTGCAGCTTGTCGGTTGTTACGAGGTCTCGACGCATCCCCTTTGCGGCAGAAGTCGTTGCCGCCACTGTCGACCCCAAAACGGCGGCGCCAGAGTGGGCGAGCAAGGCGCGGCGGTTGATCCTGGTCGTGGTGATCTCTCCTCTTCGTTTCAGCCCGAAGGCACATCGGAAATCCGAAACCTGACCACCGTAACACGATGGCTCGCGCATTCATGTCAGGATGGTTGGCGCCACGGCCGAACCAGGGGCCGGCACTCCGGACGCGCCTCTCCCGGCGCCAACCTTGCCCTGTCACTGAGTGATGGCCCTTCGATACAAATACCCATCAACCGGAACCGCCTTGTGTCGCAGTCTCGGATTCCACGTGGCTTCGTTTGGCCTGCGCTCCTGAAGAGCGTTCATAGCATGTTGAACAATTCTCTTTTGCCGGGCCATTTCAGCCTCGCCATTGTCCACAACCAACAGTCGGCGCCGCCGTTTCACGTTGAGGCAAGAGGGAACAAGAGGCAATGAAAGCGACAAGTTCGAGAACATCCTTGGGGCTCGCCGTTGTCGCGTCCCTCATTGCCATCACGGCAGCGAGGGCCGACATCACAATTGGCCTGGTCGCACCACTTACCGGCCCCGTCGCGGCGTACGGCGACCAGGTGAAGAACGGAGCCCAGGCCGCGGTGGACAACATAAACCAGTCAGGCGGCATAGGCGGCGAAAAGGTCGTGTTGAAACTGGCCGATGACGCCGGCGACCCGAAACAGGGCGTGTCGGTAGCAAACCAGTTGGTCGGAGAAGGAGTGCATTTCGTCGTCGGCCCGGTCACGTCGGGTGTGGCGATTCCCACGTCCGATGTCTTCGCCGAAAACGATGTTTTGATGGTGACGCCGACGGCCACTGCGCCCGATCTGACGGCGCGTGATCTCACCAACGTTCTTCGCACCTGCGGTCGTGACGACCAGCAGGCCGACGTGGCTGCGAACTATGTACTTCAGCACCTCAAAGACAAGCGCGTAGCCATCATTCATGACAACGGCACCTATGGCAAAGGCCTTGCCGATGCGTTCAAGAGAGCCATCAACGGCGGGGGCATCAATGAGGTCCTCTATGCTTCATTGATACCCGGCGAGAAGGATCTTTCGGCCCTCGTCGCGAGGCTGAGGTCGGAGAAGGCGGACGTGGTCTATTTCGGCGGCTTCCACCCGGAAGGAGGACTGCTCGCCCGGCAGCTCGCCGACATCCAGGTCAAGGCGCAGATTATCGGCGGCGAGGGCATTTCCAATACTGAATACTGGGCCATTGCAAACGAGGCCGCCGCCGGCACAATCTTCACAAACGCCAGCGACGCCGCAAAGAATCCAGCCTCCGCCGACGCTGTCAAAACATTGAAGGAAAAGAACATTCCGCCGGAAGCCTTTACCCTTAATGCCTATGCAGCGGTCGAGGTCTTGAAATACGGAATCGAAAAGGCCGGAAAAACCGCGGATGCCGGCGCCGTCTCGGCGGCGATCAAGTCCGGCGAGGCGATCCCGACCGCCATAGGCCAGTTGACCTACAGCAAGAACGGCGACCTCAGCTCTCCCCGCTTCAGCCTGTTCACATGGAAAGACGGCAAGATCGTCGACATGGAATGACGGCGTCGCAAAATACAGACGGAAGGCCGGGTAAACGCGGCCTTCCGTGCGCTCAAAGATCGCCATAAGAGCTGGAAGCTGGCCCACAACGAAGCATGGGCGGACACGCTACCAGCCGCCGCTCGCCAGCCACCGATCGAGCATCGCCAACCGATCGGATCCCCAGAACCCCTCACCGTCGACCACGAAAAAAGGCGAGCCGAATATACCGCGCTCGACTGCTTCTTCGTTTCGGGCCCGCAGCGCGTCCTTCCATCGTTGGTCCGACGCGGCATCGGCAAGCATCTGCTCGTCGTGCCCAAGCTCGGCCCCAAGGTGCGCCGAGGTGGACACCTCGGCTATATTGGCTCCCCGTTCGTACATCGCGGCAAGGAGATGACGAGCCAAGGCGCCAGCCATGTCCGGGCCCATGGCATCCACGGCATAAGTCATACGGGCCGGGGCAAGCGAGATGATCGGAAAAACCGCGGGCAAGGAGAACGGCACCCGGCGCAATCTCGCCAGGCGCTGCCAGTCATGAATTGCATAAGCACCGCGCATTGGCTGGCCGGGCAACGGCTCCATCCTGGTCACCTTGAACACGGCGCCAAGCAGAAAAGGACGCCAGACAATCGACCGCGAATGGCGCTTGGCGATGTCACCGATCTCGAACGCCGCGAAATAGGCGTAGGGGGAGCTGTATTCGAACCAGAATTCGATTGGTCCATGCCTCATCGGTCCGCTCCTGCCAGCGCCACCCAACGCGAACTCGGCGCGACGAAAAGGTGGAACGGTCAACAGGTCACTGAGACCGCTAAAGGAATGGGAGTCCTTGGCAATTTCCGTTCGTTGACCGTTCCGACGAGCCGTCCGCTAGCCCATCCACAAGCAGCGGGCGGCCCGAAGTCATGTGGGTACGCCGTCTTGGTAGCCAGCTCCCCAGCTATGTCACAAGCGAACTATCTTCAGCCGCTCATTAGCAGCGCTCATGCCGAAAACGCGCCGGTCACAGCGCGCGTGAGCGATCCTCACTCGGGGGCGAAAACAACTCGCTTGAGACGCCCATCCGCACGCCTTCTGTTGCGCCGACGAAGAGGGCTCCAATCACCAGCAAGAGGCCTAGATGGAATATTTCGCCCAGCAACTTTTCAACGGCCTGACCTTAGGCGCCATCTACGCGCTGATCGCCCTTGGCTACACGATGGTCTACGGGATCATCGGCATGATCAATTTTGCCCATGGCGACATCTTCATGCTTGGCGCCTTCGCCGCGATGATGGTGTTCCTGATCCTGGTGGCGATTTTCCATTCCTTGCCCGCGGCGGTCGCCTTGCTGGTCATGGCGATCGTCGCGATGGTCCTGACCAGTCTCTGGAGCTGGATGATCGAGCGGATCGCTTACCGGCCTTTGAGAGGCTCCTTTCGGCTGGCGCCTCTGATAACGGCCATCGGGATCTCGATCGCGCTTTCGAACTTCGTGCAGGTGGTCCAGGGGCCGCGCAACAAGCCGATCGCGCCGATGATCTCCCAGACCTTTGACGTCTTCGGCGTTGTCGTGGCGCTGAAGCAGATTGTGATCATCGGCGTGACCGCGGTGCTGCTTGCGGTCTTTTGGTATCTCGTCAACAAGACACCGCTCGGGCGCGCCCAACGTGCCTGCGAGCAGGACCCGAAGATGGCGGCGATGGTCGGCATCGACGTCAATCGCACTATTTCGGTCACGTTCATCATGGGTGCCGCGCTGGCCGCGGTGGCCGGCACGATGTTTGTCATGTACTACGGCGTGATCTCGTTCTCGAGCGGCTTCATCCCCGGCGTCAAGGCATTCACCGCGGCAGTTCTGGGCGGCATCGGTTCGATTCAGGGCGCTGTTCTCGGCGGGCTGCTTATCGGCCTGATCGAGGCACTTTGGTCGGCCTATTTCTCCGTCGACTACAAGGATGTGGCGGCATTCTCGATCCTTGTCGTGGTGCTGATCTTTCTTCCCTCGGGCCTTCTGGGCCGGGCCGAAGTCGAGAAAGTCTGAACACTCGCAAATCCCCACAGCGATCCCGCTAGCCGGGTCATCGTCGGACACAACGAATTCCCGTGGCGAGGGGTGAGGGCTGCGGGGGAAGCCAGCATTCTCACCATTTAACCAATGGAGCATAGGCATGAGAAAACGACTTGTCCCAGTCCTAGCCGCAGCAACACTTGCGGCTTTCGCAGCCAGCGCGCATGCCGACATCCTGCTTGGTGTCGGCGCGCCGATAACCGGTCCGAATGCCGCGTTCGGCGCGCAGATCCTGCGTGGCGCCCAGCAGGCGGTGGACGACATCAATGCGGCGGGCGGCGTCAATGGCGAAAAGTTCAAGATCGTTGTCGGCGATGACGTCTCCGATCCCAAGCAAGGCATTTCCGTTGCCAACAAGTTCATCGCAGACGGGGTAAAGTTCGTTGTCGGTCACTATAACTCGGGTGTCTCCATACCGGTCTCCGAGGTTCTGGCGGAGAACGGCGTCCTGGAAATCACCCCCGCCTCAACTAACCCTCGCTACACCGAACGAGGCCTGTGGAACACATTCCGCATGTGCGGCCGCGACGATCAGCAAGGTGTGGTCGCGGGGGCCTATCTGACCAAGACTTTTCCGGGCGCCAAGATAGCGATCGTTCACGACAAGACGACCTACGGCCAGGGCCTCGCGGACGAAACTAAGAAGGCGCTGAATGGAGCTGGCGTGCATGAGGTAATGTATGAGGGTATCAATCCGGGAGACGTCGACTTCTCGGTCCTCATCGCCAAGATGAAAGATGCCGGGATCTCTGTCGTCTACTATGGCGGCCTGCACACCGAAGCCGGTCTGATCCTTCGCCAGCTTGTCGATCAGGGACTCAAGGCCACGGTCATGTCAGACGACGGCACCGTCTCCACTGAAATCTCGTCGATCGCGGGAGACGCCATTGACGGCTTCACCTTCACCTTCCCGCCGGACCCCCGCAATCGTCCCGCCGCCAAGGCAGTCGTTGAAACATTCCGCAAGGCAGGCTTCGAGCCCGAGGCCTATACGCTCTATTCCTATGCCTCGGTCCAGGTGATCGCCGAGGCGGCCAAGGCCGCCAACAGTCTCGATCCGACGGCGGTTGCCGAGGAGATCAAGAAGCACGGCAAATTCAACACCGTGCTTGGCGATCGCAGCTTCAACGAAAAAGGCGACACCACAAACCCCGACTATGTCGTCTATCGCTGGAAAAAGGGGGAGGATGGCAAATACAATTACAACCAGCTCTGATGGCGGCAACGCCTCGGCTTGTGACCGCGGCGTGAACAACCTTCCACTGAGGTGAGCCATTCTCGCACGCCTGAACCTCCTCGGCTGGCTATCATCCGCTAGCCGACATTCTTCCTGGGGATCACCGGTGAGCCGTTCTGTCGCCCATTCGAGCGAAGTGCCACGGCCGAGCTTGGCACCGTCATCGTTGCGGATGATCATCGTAGCCGCAGCCGTGCTCTCGATCTGCATGGGGCTGCGACAGAGCTTCGGCCTTTTCCTTCAACCCATGCGCGCCGACATCGGCGTTTCGGCAAGCGCGTTCGGCTTCGCGCTTGCCGTGCAAAACCTGGTGTGGGGCCTGGCTCAGCCTATCGTCGGGATGGCCGGCGACCGTTACGGTCCGCGGCCGGTGCTGATCGGTTGCGCTGCCACTTACGCACTTGGCCTTGTGCTGATGAGTTGGGGCGGGCCGATATTGGGGCTCAATCTCGGAGCCGGAGTGCTGGTTGGCGTTGGGATCGCAGGATGTGGCTTCGGCGTCGTCCTCGGCGCCGTATCGCGCAGCGTTCCGCCGGAAAGACGCGTTCAGGCGGTCGGCATCGTTTCGGCCGCCGGTTCGATGGCGACCCTGGTGATAGCTCCTCTGGGCCAATCCATCATCGAGAGGGCCGGTTGGCAGGCAGCGGCACTTGTCTTCGCCGCGCTCGCGCTCGCTATCGGCGCCATCTCGATTTTCATCGGCGGCCGGACGGCGCTTCTGGAGGACGCCGCGCGACGGCCCTTCTCCACGAAGGCCTCTATCAGCAGGGCAATGCGTCACCCCGGCTTCCTGGCTATGACGCTCGCTTTCTTCGCCTGCGGATTCCAGCTTCAGTTCATCACGGTCCATTTGCCCACTTATCTCGGGATTTGCGGCATATCCAGCGACGTCAGCGCGCTTGCGCTCGGGGTTATTGGGATCGCGAATGCGATCGGCTCATACGTTGCAGGAAGACTGGGGGCCCGCCATAGCCCGAAACAGCTTCTGGCTCTTATCTATCTCCTGCGCACCCTTGCCATCATCGGCTTTGTGGCAGCGCCAGTGACGGCATTTTCGACCCTAGCCTTCGCCGCTGTGATGGGCTTCCTTTGGCTGGGAGTGGTTCCCCTCGTTTCCGGCCTCGTCTCGAAACTGTTCGGCCTGCAATATTTCAATACGCTGTTTGGAATTGCCTTTCTCAGCCATCAGCTCGGCGGCTTTGCGGGAGCGTGGCTGGGCGGTTTGTCCTACGACCTTACGAACTCATACATGACCGCCTGGGCTTCCATGGTCGTGGTGGGCCTTGCGGCCTTCCTGCTGCAATGGTCGATGGACGATCGCGACCGTTCGCCCGCAGATCCTGCCAACGATCTCGTCGGGCGCGCCGCTTAGACAATTAAGCCTTGGGGGACCGCAACCTTAAAGGCCAATACCCCGGCGCCGTGCGATTTCGCGAAGCGCGTCGGCGGGGTCCATGGAAAGCGGGAGTTTCAGCACCAGCCGCACGTCGTGGCTCGACAATCCAATATCGTTCAATTCGTGGTCGCTCAATTCCAAGAGCGCGGAGACCCTCCTCCTGCTCGCCAAGATCCTGCAGAATCTTATCGGCCAGCGTAACGGAGAGCGTTGACCAAGGGCGGCGATGTCGCAGCGGGGCATCGTCACGGCAATCTCCTCGACATGAATTTCGCCCGGGAAGATCAGGCCGGGGGTAAGAGCCCGCAAACGAATCTTGCTTGCCGCCGATGAAGCTGGCTCACGCGCGAACAGCTGGCAGGCTGGAAAATTGTATCAGATACAATATCAATATTGACTTAGAGACGCCGCCGGTGTGACTACTCGGGGTGCAGCCGGCTCTTGGGCATGCCGGCATCTGGGGACGAGGAAGATCATGGGTTTCAGGCTTCCCCCGATGAACACGCTGCGCCTTTTCGAGGCCGCGGCGAGGCTCGGCAGTTTTAAACAGGCCGCCGAAGAGGTCCATGTCACCCCAAGCGCGGTAAGTCATGGCCTGCGGACGCTCGAACACTGGTTGGGGGCGGAGCTTTTTCTGCGGGACGCCCGGGGCCTCACTCTCACTCCCGCGGGGGAGACCTATGCGTCGGAAGTCCACCATGCGCTGAAAATCCTGGCGAGCGCGACGGAGGGATTTCCCGGCCGCCGGAAGGCGACTGGCGCGCTGTCGGTCAGCGTGGCGCCGACATTCGCAAATCGCTGGCTACTGCCAAGACTGCCAAAGTTCACGGAACGCTACCCGGACATAAGCATCACGATTGACACGGCGCGAAGGCATGTGGATTTCCTCACTGATGGGTTCGATCTCGCCATTCGGATGGCCACGTCGTCGCGATCGAGCGAATCGTGGACGGAACTGGTCGCCGAAACATTCGTGCCAGTCTGCTCCCCCGAATTGTTGCGCAAGCATGCGCCCAACGACGAGATCCGTCTGATCGAGCGGGTTCCGACGATTCATGTCACCGCCGCCTCCGAAGACTGGGCAGCGTGGTTCCGTGCCAAGGACATGACTGCTGTTACCGGGTCGCGGCGGATCAACGTCGATACCATCCAGCTGGCCGCGGAAGCGGCTATTCAGGGGCTCGGCATCGCGATGGGGCGCAAGCCCTTGATGAACGGCTACATTGACGCTGGCGACCTTATCGAGATAGCTGGACCGCCTGTTCCGGTCGCGACGAGATACTGGCTGGTGGGAAGCCACAAATCGTTTGACCGGCCCGAAATCAAATCGTTCCGAAACTGGATCCTGCAGGAGCTCAAGTCACGCTCCTCACCACAGGCGCCATCGCATTCGCACGACGCAAGGATTTCGATGAGCGGCTTGCCGAATTTGGGGCTGGTTGCGCAGGGTCAGGAATAGCCCCGCGACCCACTCCACCGTTGGTCCAAGCGCAATGCCGGGCAGAAAACGTTCGGATTCTCTAGACGACAGCAGCGGAGGAGCCCGACATCTCGTCCTTCAGCGCGTGCAACACTATCCCTAGCGCTCGTTGAAGTGCGGAGCGGTCCGTAACACTGCCAAGGCATATCCTCAGTCCGCTTATGCTGTGATCCACCATGGGCGCGTCGGGGGGCGTAATCTGCACGCCCGCGCGAAGGGCGCGGCCATAGGCACGTTCCGCCCGCAGCGAATCCAGCGGCATCCACACATGCAACGTCTGGTCAGCGCCCGGCTTAGAAACCGCGTCCCCCAATATCCGCAAGGCCATGGCGGTGCGCGCCTGCATTTCCTGGAGCACGTTACCGACAAGGGCATCGACAGTGCCTTCTTCCACCCACTGAGCGAATATGAGGGCGTTCTGAGCAGGTGGCGCGTAGCCTGTCGCAACGATGTTATCCAATATCCGCTCGCGCCATGAGGTGTCGGGCGGCAGCAGAAAAGCCAGCCTGAGGCCAGGCGAAATGCTTTTGGAGATGGACGCGACATAGAATGTGCGCTCCGGCGCAAGATCGGCCAACGCGGGCGGCATGCGAGAAGAACCGCGCGCAATGGCGCGATATGCGTCGTCCTCGATTATGAGAACATCGTAGCGGCGTGCGATCGCCACAACCTCCCGCCGCCGTGCTGCGGACATGGTGGCGGCCGTCGGGTTTTGCAGAGTTGGCACGGTATAGAGAACCTTGCTTCCCGTCGAGGCGATCGCCCTTTCCAGCGCTTCAGGAAGCAGGCCCTGCGAGTCCAGGGCGATGCCGCGGAGCTTCAGATTCGCGGCCCTGGCTACCAGCTTGAGGCCGTGGAAAGTCACGGCCTCGCAAAGTACGGTGTCGCCGCTTCTGCAAAGCGTCTGCAGAAGCAACGAAAGTCCGTGCTGACCGCCATTGGTCTGGATGAGATTGCCGGCGGAAGCGACCTCGAGCTCATGCCGGTCGCGAATCCACCGGGATGCCGCAGAGCGCACGCTGTCGAGGCCTTCCGGGGCAGTGTATCGGCTGGTCGCAGTAAAGTCCTGGCGGCGCCAGAGCCTGCCCATGGCCTCCGCCAGGTAGCGTGATGTCAGCCCCACCGGCGGGAAGTTGTATGCTAGGTCGACAGGCCCGGCCGCGGCGCGGTCTTGCGCCTCGATCGGAGCGGTGACGAACGATCCCCGACCGACCTGAGAGGACAGAAGGCCGCGTCGCTCGGCTTCGCCATAGGCCTTGGTCACAGTCCCGGTGCCGATGGACAGCGCGTGCGCCAGATCACGATGCGCCGGCAGGCGCGCACCTGGCGCCAGCCGGCTCTCATGAATGTCACGCTCGATCGCGTCTGCGATGCGTTCGTAGAGCGGTGCCGGCCCTTCCTCGATGTTTGGCTTCCAGGACTCCATCGCATCACCCGGGATCACAGCGCGATCCAACATACGCCAATCCTCCCATCGGAGTCCTATCGCGAAAGCAGAGGCGTTGATCAAGCCTCCGTCGGCGCAACCCAGGAGAATTCGATCAGGGCCTGATCGCCAGCGGTCGGGCGGAAGCCGGCTGCCAAGGCCAATCGAAGCATGATCCTGTTATCAGACATGACGTGGCCAACGAGTCGTCGCAGTCCAGCGGCCCTCGTCCACCTCATGACGTGTCGCAGCAATGCAGATCCGATCCCCCGTCGCTTCAAATCCGAACGGACGACCAAGGCAATCTCCGCCGTCGCCGGATCAAGATACTCGACGTTGAGGATGGCGAGGATCTCCCCCGACATATTGGCGGCAGCAAATGCGAGGCTGCGCCGGCCCGCCACGCGAGCAGGCAAGAGGCAAGCCCCGGATAAACGTGGCCCACCAAATCGCCACCGGACATCGTGGCTGCAAAGGCGGCTGAGGAAGGCGTCGCAGGCTTCGGTTTCCGTACTTCGCAGCTTTCGGATTGTGTAGGATTCGCCGATCTTCAAAGCCACGAGAACAGCGTTCAGTGGTTCAGAGTTCTCGGCCATAGTGACAATATCCGCAAGCTGCTCGCCGCATCGCGTGCGCCTGTCTGCTATTCGGCGCATCGGTCGCAAACGACAAGTGAAAGCTGCTCACCTTCTCCGACAGCTTATCATTGGCCTGCTTGGCGCCTCTGCGTAGGTAATGCGCGCAACCCAGCGGCGATGCGCGGCGTCGAACGGGGTGTACTGGCTATGCGCGCGGGAGATCGATGATGGCCGCGCCAGGCACAGGTTTCCCCGGTAAGATGGAGGTGAGCAAATGGCGCTTCGCGACAAGGTGCTCGGAGTCCTGATCGCTGCCGTCTGGGGCTTCAATTTCATCATCATCCGAATAGGGCTGCAGAGTTTTCCTCCACTTCTGCTCGCGGCGCTCCGTTTCAGCGTGGCGGCGACCGCGATCGTCATCGTCTCCCGACCCCCGCTGCCCTGGCGCTGGCTTGTCATGGTCGGGACGATCTGGTTCACGGGGCAGTTCGCGTTCCTCTTCGTCGGGATGCAGGTCGGGATGCCGGCGGGTCTGGCCTCGGTGCTCATGCAGACGCAGGTTATCCTCACCGTGCTTCTGGCGGGATTGCTCGGCGAGCGCATCCTGCCCTGGCAGATCGCCGGAATCTCCGTAGCGTTCAGCGGACTCGGGGTCATTGGCTGGACCGTGACCGACGCTGCTCACGACATAACGATCGCCGGTCTGGCTTGCATCGCCGCCGGCGCTACGAGTTGGGCCTTCGGCAACATCCTCGTGCGTCGTTCGGGCAAGGTCGATATGCTCGCCTTGGTGACATGGCTGTGCCTGGTGCCGCCCCTGCCCTTGCTGTTCCTTTCTGTGCTCTGTGAGGGCCAGGACGCGATCCTGCCCGCGTTGCGACATCCGGCCTGGCACGGGATCGGCGCGGTTTTCTTCCTTGGTTTTGTTGCCACGACCGCATGTTTTGCCGGCTGGGGTCAATTGATCAAGCAATACGGCGCCGCAGCAACGGCCCCTTTTGGGTTGCTTGTACCTGTCTTTGGTGCTCTATCCGCCTGGGTCTTCCTGGGAGAGACCTTCAACCTAACCCGCCTGACTGGGATGGCGCTCATCGTCATCGGCGTGGCCGCCGTCATTCTCTCGCCTAGGCACTCAATCGCGTCGGCCAACCAATCCAGACGGCCCCTCGATCATCTTCCCAGTCATGATGGCGGCGACAGCAGCGAACATACGGCTGACAGAGTGGGCTGAACTTTCTTCCTCGGCCCAGAAAGAGACTCGTTTGCTGACGGGTCGCGGTACTGCCATGGTTGCAGGCGGAACGCCGAGATCGCGTTTGCGGTCGTGCCGGGCGAAGGATCGTTGCTCGACCGGCGGGACCGATCCAAACGCCGCGAGGTCTTGCCGATGGTCTACTTCAAGGGAGTGCAGGACAACCGCCACGAGGGCTCGCTTCGGCTTGCTCGCTGATGCACTGGCTTCGCTCGACCGCAGTGCTGGCGAGTTCGTTGGTGCGGAACGCCCTGCGACGCAAGGCTCAGGTGGAGTTGAGCAAACTCAGCGACTTCACGCTGCTGAGATTGGGGATTCAGCGCAACGCAATCCCGACCGCGGCCGACAAGTATGCGCGTAGCGTTTGTCCCCGGCGACCGAAGGGCGAACGGCGTCCCCGACCGGCTGCGCGCAAGGGCAATAAAGTCACCTGATCGCCGCGGAGCCTTGAGCGCATTTTCTGAACCGCGAAAACGAGGGCAGGAGAACGTGTTGAATATTGCTCCCAGTCCCTGAAAATCACTCCTTTGCGAGGGGTTACGCGGCCTGACATCCTCATTCAGTAGCGAAGCGCGAAGGAGACTCCGGTTGCCAGATTTTCGCAAAAACTGCGCATATCTGGGCCGGCCCGTCCGAGGTCTTGGTGGGCAAGATGGCCCGTGACGAGATGAAGTCGGGCGCTTGGCGATCTGAAGAGAAAGTCCGTAATGGTTTCTTGTTTGCGCTCGCGAGAATTCTGCGAGCAACACGGCCTCGAGATCCCCTTGCTTCTGGCACCGATGGCCGGTGTTCCGGCTCCCCGATTGTCAGCAGCGGTGGCACAAGCTGGTGGGCTTGGCGCTTTGGGAGCGTTGCTCATGCAGCCCGGCGAGATCGGATCTTGGGTGAGCACCTTCCGATCCATGACCGACGGACCGTTTCAGCTCAATCTCTGGGTTCCCGATCCCGCGCCGGCGCGCGACGCGAAAAGGGAGGAAGAGGTTCGCGAGTTCCTGGCTCAGTGGGGACCAGATGTGCCAGCGGCGGCAGGCGATGCGGTACCACCGGATTTCGAGGCACAATGCGACGCCCTCATTGTGGCGAGGCCGCCGATCGTGTCATCAGTTATGGGACTCTTTCCGCGCGTGTACGTGGAGAGGCTCAGGCAGCATGGGATCTCTTGGTTCGCTGTCGTGTCAACATTGAGCGAAGCTCTGGAGGCAGAGGCAGCCGGCGCCGACGCCATTGTCGTCCAGGGTATGGAAGCAGGAGGACACAGGGCGGCGTTCAACCCGGAGAAAGCGGAGCGGGAGCTGGTTGGCCTTTTTGCGTTGTTGCCAATTGTTGTTGACGCGGTCCACGTTCCGGTGATTGCGACAGGTGGCGTTGCCGACGCACGCGGAATTGTGGCGGCTCTGGCGCTCGGAGCCAGCGCTGTGCAGATCGGAACGGGATATCTGCGCTGCCCGGAAGCAGAAATCCATCCGGCTTGGGCGGATGCCATCGGGCAGTCGGCGCCGGAAGGAACCCTCGTCAGCCGTGTTTTCAGCGGAAGGCCGGGTCGCAGCATCGCAACGCGCTATGTCATCGCGGCGACTGGTCCCGATGCCCCGCCTCCCGCACCATATCCCGTACAAAGGGGCCTGACCGCGCCGATGCGCAGGGAAGCAAACAGGGATACTTCGGTTGACCGGCTCCAGGCGTGGGCTGGCCAGGCAGGCCGATTGTCCCGCTCTGATCCCGCCGGGGAGTTCACGCGTCGGCTCTGGGCCGAAGCGCAAGCAATGCTTGCAGCATGAACCTGCCGAGTCGGTTATCTTGGCGCAGCGTCAAAGCCTGACCACCACTGGTTAGATTATGGCGGCGGAGATCAGCATCTCCATATGCTGGAAGGTCTTCTGGCCGTGGGCGCTAAAAACATCAGCTCCCGATCGGATCGGCTCTCAGGCGCGGGCCTCGGCTGAAAGAAGCGATGGAAACTCCAGTTCCTGCGCCACCGACGTAACGGCGTTGCCAAAGCCGATGTCGACCCGCACAGGAATTGCGGGGTCTCCCAATGTCTGTCCATCCAGTTGCACAGCGGTCCGATGCTGCCATGCTTGATCCGGTAATATTCCGGCAACGTCTGGAAGCGATCGCGCTCCTTAGGCTTCCCAGGCCGAGTTCGCTCGCCATGCCCTCGATCAGCTTCTCTCATGAAGGGAGTCTCACGCTCATCGAAACACCGGCTCCGACAAAAAGCACCGCATTGCGCTCTCGGATGGCTTTGCGAGTGGAACGATCGGGTCCTCATACATTGCCGAAACCGAGTTGGCTCCCGGGGGCGGTACATGGCGCACGACTCCGAACCCGGAGGTGGATGGAGTGTTCCCCCACTCAGCCGTGAGAGATCAGAGGACCGCCAGTACTCCGATCAGGCTCGCCAGATGCCTCAGAGCTGACATCCAGCAGGCCAGGTGGAGAGCGGCTTGGCTTCGGTCCCTCTCAGCATCGACGAATCGCCAGGGCGAGATCGGTGGCGAACGGCGGCACCTCCAGCTTCAACCAGCCGTCGGATTGCGCCTGCCATTCCGCCGTTTGCCTGCCGGCCCCAGTAGCCCAGCCGACTATGCGGTAACGACCGGGAGCCATCCAGGGCAGGTCGATTGTGACGGGCTCGGGTTGTGCGTCGGCCCGCAGCATGCCGTTGGGCCCGATCGTTGCGCGCCGCACCAGCCAGGCCACTGCCTGGGCATCGTCGCCGCAGCACACCGCCGCGACATCGGGCCGCGAAACTCGGGCCCGGCCACCGAGATGGACACGCCGGAACCGGCGCCAGTCGATTAGGGGCAGGAAACCGGCCATCGAGCGCTGCGCCCGCCGCATGCCGGGTGTGAGCACATGCGGCTTGCGGTTTGGCCAGCGCATGCCGCCGCCGGCACCACCGGCAGCCAGGTGCGCCCATTGCATATGGCGGAAATACTCATCATCGAAGGGCTCGGGCAGTGTGATCTTCTTGTCCTTGAAGGAATGGATTGGGCCATGTTCGGTGTCGAGGAAAGGGCGTCCGTCGCGGATTTCGGCCAAGGCTTCGCCGACCATCCGCCCCATGCCAAGAGCCGGGGCCACCGTGTCGCGGGGATCGTCGATCGTGCCCTCCTCGTAGATGTGGAGGGAGGCGAAATCGAGATCTGGATGTCGGAAGATTGGGTCGCGTAGCGGCATGTGCGCCCGCCAGCGAAGCTCCGGTCCGAAGAGCGAAACCGTTTTCGGGTGGGAGCGGCCGTAGAGCGAAACTTCCAACCGGCGAACGAAATCACTGAGATCGTGGATGAAGTCGCCGAAATCGTCGGCCCTGCCCTCAGCCTGCTCGGGATGGATCTCGTTCCAGAGGTCCCAAGCAAAGAGTGCGCCGCTGCCTCCCCATCTGCGTACCGCGAATTCCAGCCTTGCCTTGATGGCGTGTCGCGTGGCTCTGCAGACCAGGAACCGGGAGGGGTGATCCAGCACGCCTCCTTTGCCTTGATTATAGGGGTGATGACGCCAGTGCCGCCACTGCCAGAACGTATCGAACGGGGTGAGCAATATCCTCAAACCGTGTTTCTCGCAGAGACGAAAAAGGTCGTCCCACAGCCGCACCATGGCCGGAACGAAGCGACCCAACGGCCGCTCGAAATAGCGGTGACGTACCTGAGCATATTCCAGCATCAGCCTGAGGCAGGTGACGCCGCTTTCCTTAAGCCAGCAAAGATGTGCCTCCACCCCGGCTATGTTCCTGCGCCGGAACAGCCCGTTGAGTTCGGGCCAGCTTATCGCATCATTCTGCCCGATCGGCATCCATGGATCGCCGTCCTCGGTAGCGAAATATGAGCCGGCCGTCGTGACCCACTGCACCGTTAATCCGGTATTGTCCAAAGTGGTTTTCCAATATTTTCCCCAAGGCACTCCAAACCATTTCAAGGGAAAAATGTTCACCGTCCTCCGGGACGCAGCATCGCAGCCCGCTCAGTCGTCACCGCTGGGTTGGTGGAAGCTTCAAGAAAATGGCCAGTTGACCTCAACGGCATGGTATCAGGCGTAACGCCGCCGCCCCACAGATGCGGTCTCAAGGGGCTGTATCAGCTTCGTCAATCAAGTTTCGCAAACTGCCTTCGTAGTCTATCGGCAAATGGCGATAATGGTGGGCCCGGAGCGTCGCCGATTGATTTAGACACCAGCCAAAGCCTTAATAATCCACGCGGCATTCACCCAACTTAGTGGCTGATCGAACGTCCCGTTAGCGATTGCGTTGATTAAACCGCTGCTCGCTCCAGACTAGCTTTATAGCAGCATCAACGTCGGCGACGATCGTCTGTGACCCCCATTCGGGCGTCTGCCGGCTGAGCCTAGCCATCCAGCTCCTGCGGTAGGCCGTCGGTTAGATCATAAAAATCGGACTTCGAGCCCACGAAAATATGCTTGGCAAGGCGCAGGCCTGTCGGTCGGTCAAGGGTTCCGGCAGCGACGAAGGTTTGAACGCCCGGAGCCGCCTTCCAGAATAGATTACCGCCACAACGCGAGCAGAAGCCGCGCTCGACGTTTTCTGACGAGCGGTACCAACTGAGGGTAGACGACGCTAGCAGTTCAAGATCCTCCGAACGACAGGCCGCCATAGCCGCGAAGTTGCCGCTGGTGCGGGCGCATTGGGTGCAGTGACAGGCTATAGGCTGTGCAAGCACACCCGCGATTTCGTAACGCACTGACCCGCATAGACAACGACCCGATGACATGGAGACCTTACCCGCCGCGGGAGATTTTGTTCCATGAAGTTGCGAAGCTGGAGTCATTGAGCTGGGCCTTCCAGAAGCGTTTCAGCGACGCAGCTTCTCCTTCGCCTGCAGCGTTTCGACCTCGCCGATCAGGCCAGGCTCGGCCACTGCGCTTTTTCCTTTTTCAGCTCCTTGGGCGATGGCGCGAAGCGGCCGAAGTCTAAGGCGTCTTCTGAATCCGCTCGCGGCCACGGCGAAGGGCTTCAGATATGCAAATGGCATACCGCCGTTCGACCAGCTTGCGTTGCTCGTCAGCCAAATCGCTCCGCTCCAAAATGCGCACAAAGTAGCTGATCAGGCGGCGGAGATCGCTGTCGCTCAGATTTGCAAGAACCTTTGGCATTGGAGGAAAATTGGTTGAGTTCGCCCATCTGCTGTGCCTGGGGCGCGCGCCGTCATTAAAAAAAATGTGGCGTCCCTAAAATTAGCCTGTGCAATGTTCCCTTTTCTGTTCCTTGAAGGCAACCCGGCCGCGTATCTCTGATCTTGCGGCGAAGCTTCCGATTCGCCGGGCCGGCGCCGGGATTCCAACCCCAACAGGCAACGGGCGCCGGTCACTTTGCAAGCTGACGCCCGTGGGCTTGGTTGCGATTACACCCAACCCAACGCGGCGCGCGGATGGGAGCAGCCCAGCCCGCGCGCCGACTGCTTGATCACCCTCGCCCTGCGTTCGATGTTCCATTAGCAAGCGCTTGAATAATGCGCTCCCCGCCCCAGACTCACGACATGACGAAGGGCTCTTTCAACCTTGGCGATGAGGTCGCCATCACGGCCAAGGTGCGTAGGCGTGTCACGAAGGACTGGGTAAGCGTTTCCGTTCCCTCCTATGGGCAGCCGCATTCAATCCTGGACCGAACGTCTAAGGTGAAGCAGGGCCAGGAAATCGAGCTTATTGGAGATGTCACCTACGTCGACGAGGAAGCCGGCAAGGTCACAGTCAACCTGGGTATTCCAGTAACCGTGAAAGCCGACACTCTCAGGCTTGTCACGCGCTACGTGCCGCCGAAGCGGAAGACGCCCCTGGTGGACAAGGCGACATGACGAAGCTCTCGGAGCTCGGCCCATTCGAACCTCATCTCTACGGGAAGGTTCGCGAGCACGAAAGTGAGTATTTCTACCGCTGTCCCCGGTGCGGCCAGATGGTGGATGAACGGGACGCGCGGCAGGTGGTCTGGCACGCTTTCTTGGAGCACGAGCGTCTCGTGATCGATGGGGACGCGCCTCACTTGCCATAAAGCGGCAGAATCGCAGCCAGGCTGCTGCTGTTGCCGGCCTACCTGCCCGATCCACCGTTGCCTTTGGCGATTCTGAGATCATCGCTGGGCGTGGGGTATTTTTTGGTCGAAAGAGGGCTCGAGTCCACATTGTGGGCTGTCTCGTAAACGTGCAGCAAAACCTTAAATGGTGCTTTGGCAGGTGCGGAGGATGTAGCAAGTGCATTGATCTCATTGCTTTTTTCGAGAGTCAAACCTGCGAAGCTTCCCGTATCTGCCCCAACCTCCGAAATTGCGATTTGGCCGATCGAACGCGACCCTTGGACCGCACCACACGCGCAATCACATACAGTGGCAAATCCTTACCAGGAAAAATACACCCACTCCATAAGGGATAAGGAGAAGTCCAAGGGCGATCCAATAGCCCGGCTGCGCCATTGACGCTAAATCTGAACGAAGCTGTTCCATTGCCACCAAACGATGCGCCAACATCGTTGTTCCAAGGGGCAACAGTCCGAGTTGCATATGACCTTCCCGTTTTTTCGGCATGGAACATGTTTTCGAGCTTCCAGTTCGTGGCAGGATCAAAAAGCAGTGGAGATGTTCGGTGGCTCGCCTAACGCTAGAGCAGGTAGCGGCGGCTAGAGCCTTGTTGAACTGGCCTCGGGTCCGGCTGGGGCCAAGTGCGATTTGAGCGAGGCGAGTATTCGGAATTTGAGCGTGGTGGCCGTCTCCCCTCGCCAGAAAGCTGCTTGCCATGCGTTGGGCATTCCAGGCCGCCGGCATCGTGCTTTTCGGCCAGGCAAACCTGTCCTTCGATTGCAAACACCGGTTCGTGTTCCGGTCACCAATCTTAGTGCTGGCGAGGCTGCGATAATCGGCAACAGCGAAATGTAGCCGCGGCTCATCCTGATCGGGATGAGGAGTAGTTCGGGGGAATTTGCCTCTCAGACAGGCAAGATAGCTTTGCAATCCTGCTGCGGTCGCAAAAAACTGCCGAGGCCATGATCCGACCTGTCGCCGACGCATTTGATGCGGCCGGTGATCAAATAAATCCGCTGCTTGGCGTCCTTCCACACCCGCTGACTTGGTCGGCTACCAATCTTTTCATGAAAGAGGAACAAAGCAGACGATTGCCAGTTCGGTAACATCAACAAACGTTCTCAAATGTTTTCAAACGTTTCCGGATCATGGCTCATCGTCGGTTTTCGTTGGTAGCTCTGGGCCTTCTGGTCTTGGCGTTTGGCTTGATGCAGAGTGCGGCTCGCGCCCAAGCGCCCTGTCCAGCCGATCACGACAAGCTGCTCTCGGCCTTGAAGGCCAATGTGAAGGCGAGCGGCGGTCCCGCGAATGGCGGCTTCGAGACCAATGAATGGGCGGCGATCGTCAACCGCGACGGCACCGTCTGCGCGGTCGCCTTCAGTGGGCCAACCGCCGATGCGCAGTGGCCCGGCAGCCGGCTGATCGCGGCCGAGAAGGCCAACACGGCCAATGGGCTCAGCCTGGCGAACATGGCGCTGTCGACAGCCAATCTCTATGCCGGAGTGCAGCCGGGCGGTCCTCTGTTCGGCCTGCAGGCTACCAACCCCGTCAACGAGGCAGCGGCTTACGCCGGCGACCCTAAGACGTTCGGCAGCGCCAATGACCCGCTGATCGGCAAGCCTATCGGAGGCGTCGTCGTGTTCGGCGGGGGCTTGGCTCTGTATGACGGCAAAACAATCGTCGGGGCGCTCGGCGTGAGCGGCGATTCCTCCTGCGCCGACCACAATGTCGCCTGGCGCGTTCGGGCAGCCCTCGGCCTCGACAAGGTTCCGGCGGGCGTCAATCCCAACCGCAAGGATGCCATCATCTATGATCTCGATCCCGGCGGGAAAAGCGCCTCCGGGTGGGGTCACCCGCTTTGTGCCGGGCACGAGGCAGACATTGCGGCGGAACTCGGCGCCGGAGTCGGAGGCGCGGCGCCAAAATGAAGCAAGCAACGCAACCTGCAGCATTCTGCATTGACGTGGCGCGTATCGATCCTCCAGCGGTATCCCGAAAACATCTTGGCGTTCTTGCAGCGATGCTGCTGGTCTGCATCCCCTTGTTGACAGCCGCTTCGGAAACCCCGCCGTCGCCGGCGATCTCTCCGCCTGCCGCGGCCGCGCCGCCCGATGACGGGCAATGGACGATGCCGGCCAAGAACTACGCCTCGACCCGCTATAGCGAGCTCGCGGAAATCAACGAAGCCAATGTCAAGAACCTGCAGGTCGCCTTCACCTTCTCGACCGGAGTGAACAAGGGCCAGGAAGCGGCGCCGCTGGTCATCGGGAACACGATGTATATCGTGACGCCGTTTCCCAACATCGTCTACGCGCTCGACCTGTCCAAGCCCGGCGCGCCGATCAAATGGAAATACGAGCCCAATCCTGAACCCGCCGCGCAAGGGGTTGCCTGCTGCGACGTCGTCAACCGCGGCGCGGCTTTCGCGGACGGGCGCATCTTCTTCAACACGCTTGACGGCCATACCATCGCGCTCGATGCGAACAGCGGTCAGCCGATCTGGAACGCCCATATTGGCAACATCAATATCGGCGAGACCATCACCATGGCGCCGCTTGTTGTGAAAGGCAAAGTGCTGGTCGGCAATTCCGGCGGCGAGATGGGCGTTCGCGGCTGGGTCAAGGCGCTCGACGCCGGCGACGGTCATGTCGTGTGGACGGCTTACAATACCGGACCCGACAAGGACGTGTTGATCGGGCCCGACTTCAAGCCGCATTACGACATGGACAAGGGCAAGGACCTCGGCGTCACGACATGGCCGCCGGAAGCCTGGAAGATCGGCGGCGGCAACATGTGGGGCTGGATTTCCTACGATCCGGACCTCAACCTGATCTTCCACGGCACCGGCAATCCCGGCCCCTGGAATCCCGATCTGCGGCCCGGCGACAACAAATGGACATCAGGCATCTTTGCCCGCAATCCTGATACCGGGGCGGCGAAATGGTTCTACCAGTGGACCCCGCACGACCTGCACGATTATGACGGCATCAACGAGCAGGTCCTGCTCGACATGAACTGGCAGGGCAAACCACGCAAGGTGCTGGTCCGGCCGGAACGCAACGGCTATCTCTACGTCCTTGATCGCACCACCGGCGAGGTCCTGTCTGCAAAACCTTATGGCCCCGTCAACTCCAGCAAGGGTGTCGACCTCAAAACCGGCCGCCTGATCGAAAACCCGGACAAGCTGACCGGTACCGGCAAGGTCGTCCGCGACATCTGCCCTACCGCGTCCGGCCTCAAGGACTGGCAGCCTTCGGCCTTCTCGCCGAAGACAGGCCTGCTCTACATCCCGCACAACAACCTGTGCATGGACGAAGAAGGCGTCGAGGTGAACTACATCGCCGGCACGCCCTATGTCGGAATGAACGTGCGCATGATCCCCGGGCCCGGCGGTAACCGCGGCGCCTTCACCGCCTGGGATATCGCGGCCGAGAAACCCGCCTGGAGCCTCAAGGAGAACTTTCCGGTCTGGAGCGGCGCGGTCGTAACCGCCGGCGACGTGGTCTTCTATGGAACGATGGAAGGCTGGTTCAAAGCCGTGAGCGCCAAGACCGGCGACCTCCTTTGGCAGTTCAAGACCTCGTCCGGCATCATTGGTCAACCCATCACCTATCGCGGCCCGGACGGCCGCCAATATGTGGCTGTATTGTCCGGCGTCGGGGGTTGGGCCGGCGCCATCGTCTCGGGCGACCTCGACCCGCGCGACGCCACCGCCGCGCTCGGTTTCGTCAATGCGATGAAGGACCTGAAGAACGCCACCACGGCGGGAGGCACGCTCTATGTGTTCCGTCTGCCCTGATGTATTCGGCTTGATCCACAGCGTCGCACGGAAGCTGTTCCCGCGCATCGCGCTCGGCATCACCGCGCTTGCCTTCCTGCTCCTGCCGGCGACAGCCGGCGCTCGTGAGCTCAGGGTCTGTGCCGACCCGAACAACCTTCCATTTTCCAACGCGGCCGGTCAGGGCTTCGAGAACAGGATCGCCGAAATCATCGCCGGCGATCTCGGCGCCAAGCTGACCTACACCTGGTGGGCGCAGCGCCGCGGCTTCGTGCGCAACACGCTGAAGGCGGGCCTGTGCGATCTTGTGCCCGGCACGCCGGCCAATCTCGAAATGCTGCGCACCACCAGGCCCTACTACCGCTCATCCTATGTCTTCGTGACCCGCCAGAGCACCCCGGACGTGACCTCCTTCAACGATCCGCGGCTGCGCGCCTTGCGCATCGGCGTCCAGCTCATCGGCGACGACGGCGCCAACTCGCCTCCCGTGCAGGCCCTTGGCCGCCGCGGCATCGTCGGGCATCTCATCGGCTACCCCGTCTTTGGCGATTACTCCGCTCCCAATCCTCCGGCGCGCATCATCCAAGCGGTGGCGAGCGGCGAGATTGACCTCGCGGTGGTCTGGGGTCCGCTCGCCGGCTACTTCGCCCAGAAGCAGAAGGTGCCGCTGCGGATCACACCGGTTACGCCTCGCATCGACGGGCCGCAATTGCCGCTGGTGTACGACATCTCGATGGGCGTTCGGCGCGAGGACGATGCGCTGTGTAGCGAGGTGAACAGCGCGCTCGCCAGGCACAAGGCGGAAATCGACGCGATTCTGACGCAATATGGCGTGCCGCGTCTCGACATGGCCGGGAGCCCGGTGCGATGAGACCGATCGCCGCCATGCTTCTCCTGGCGATCTTAGCGCTGGCGGCCTGCCAGCGCGAGGAGCGGGACACACGCCCGCAATCGGCGCTCGGCTCCGGTGAGCAGCCGACGCCGGTGACAACTCTGGAACCCGGCGGCCAGCGGCCCTCCCCCACAGACAACAAAGCGGCAAGCTTCGAGGCCAATGCCTTTCATCTGAGCGAAGGCAAGCGCCTTTTCGGCTGGTTCAACTGCTCGGGCTGCCATGCCAATGGCGGCGGCGGCATGGGCCCGGCTCTGATGGACGAAAAGTGGATCTATGGCAGCTCGATGGAAAGCATCCACGCCACGATCCGCGACGGTCGTCCGAACGGCATGCCGAGCTTCCGCGACAAGATCCCCGACGACCAGATTTGGGAGCTCGCGGCCTTCGTTCGCTCGTTGAGCGGCAATGCGCCCTCCTCCGCCGCGCCGTCGCGCAATGACGACATGATGGCGCACCCGTCGGAAAACCGCATGCCGGATGCCGCCACGCTGGGGAAGTCACCGTGAAACGCCTCGCCTCGATTGCGTTCGCCACGGCAATCGCCCTGTTTCTTCAGGGGTGCGCAGGCTGGCAATCGGCTCTCGACCCGAAAGGTCCCGCGGCGAGCGAGCTCGCATGGCTGATCTGGTTCTTCACCGGGCTATGCGCAGTGGTGTGGGTGCTGGTCATGATCGCCTTGGCCATACCATTGATGATGCGATCGCGGGTGCGCGCTGAGCCGCTCGTGCTCGACGCCGGCGCCGACAGTCGCAAGCTGCGCGTGGTGATTACCGCCGTCGGGCTGACCGCCGTGATCCTGGTCGGCCTCACGCTCCTTAGCTTCTTCGCCAACAGGACCCTTGCCGCGATCGGCTCGGATGCCGTCCTGACCATCCGCGTCACTGGCCATCAATGGTGGTGGGAGGTGCGCTACGAGGACGCCACGCCGAGCCGCATCCTGACCACCGCGAACGAAATCCATATTCCGGCCGGCGAGCCGGTGCGGCTTCTTCTCACGTCGACCGACGTCATCCACTCCTTCTGGGTCCCGAGCCTTTCCGGCAAGCTCGACCTTATTCCGGGTCGTATGAATGTGCTCGACATCAAGGCCGACAAACCCGGCGTCTACCGAGGCCAATGCGCCGAGTTCTGCGGCGCGCAGCACGCCAACATGGGCACCTTCATTATCGCCGAGCCGCGCGCAAAGTTCGACGCCTGGTGGAACGATCAGTTGCAGCCGGCCGCTGAGCCAATGAGCGATGAGGCCAAGGCCGGCGAGGACCTCTTCCTGAAACGCCCCTGCGTCATGTGTCACAAGATCGGCGGCACGCCCGCGGGGGGGACGGTCGCGCCCGATCTCACCCATGTTGCGAGCCGGCAGACGCTCGCGGCCGGAACATTGAGGATGAGCCGCGGCAATCTCGCTGCCTGGATAGCCGATCCGCAAGGCGTGAAGCCCGGCTCTCACATGCCGGTGGTCCAACTCAATGGCGACGAGCTTAACGCGATCGTCGCCTACCTCGAGGGGCTGAAATGAGCAGCGCGGACCTGACCAGCGAACGGGACCTGCCGCGGGAACGTGAGGCGACGCCCAGAGGCGACATCGCGCCCGAGCGTGACGGACCGCGCGACACCGGTATGGACGACGCCAGCCTGCGACGCTGGCTGGCGCGGACTTGGCGCACGCCCCCCGGCATCATCGGCGCGCTGTCGAGCGTCGACCATAAGGTCATCGCACGCCGCTACCTAATCACCGCCTTCCTGTTCCTCTGTCTGGGTGGGCTCAACGCCGTCGCCATGCGCATCCAGCTCTCGGGCCCGCAACGCGGCCTGATTGGCCCGGATCTCTACAACCAGCTGTTCACGATGCATGGCGTCACCATGATGTTTCTGTTCGCCGTGCCCATCGTCCAGGCGACAGGCATCTATCTGGTGCCGTTGATGGTCGGCACCCGCAACATCGCCTTCCCGCGCCTCAATGCCTTCAGCTACTGGATCTATGTCTCAGGAGGTCTCTTCGCCTGGATATCTTTCGCCCTCTCGATGGCGCCGGATGTCGGCTGGTTCGCCTATGTGCCGCTGTCGGGACCGGAATTCGGTCCTGGCAAGCGCGCCGACGTGTGGGCGCAGATGATCACCTATACCGAGGTCTCGTCGCTCGCGGTCGCCGTCGCGACCATCGTCACCGTGTTCAAGCAGCGCTCACCCGGCATGTCGCTGGACAAGATCCCGCTCTATGTCTGGGCGCTCCTGGTCACGTCCTTCGTCGTCGTCTTCGCCATGCCGGCGGTAATGGTTACCTCCACATTTCTGATCCTCGATCGGCTCGTCGGCACGCATATCTTCAACCCGGCGGAGGGTGGCGACGCGTTGCTGTTCCAGCACCTGTTTTGGTTCTTCGGCCATCCCGAAGTCTATATCATCTTCCTGCCGGCGACAGGCATGGTCTCCGCCATCATTCCCGCTTTCGCCCGGCGCCCGATGTTCGGCCACCTCGGTTTGGTCCTGTCGTTGATCGCCGTCGGTTTTCTGTCGTTCGGCCTCTGGGTCCACCACATGTTCGCGACCGGGCTGCCGAAGCTCGGCGCCAGCTTCTTCACTGCCTCGAGTATGATGATCGCGATCCCCAACGGCGTTCAGATCTTCTGCTGGCTGGCGACTCTCTGGGACGGCAGACCGGTGATCCGCACGCCGCTGCTGTTCGTCTTCGGCTTCTTCTTCATCTTCGTCATCGGCGGCCTCACCGGTGTCATGCTCGCCTCCGTGCCTCTCGACCTGCAGGTGCACGACACCTATTTCGTCGTCGCGCACTTCCATTACGTGCTGATAGGCGGCTCGGTCTTCCCGCTGCTCGGAGCCGCCTATTTCTGGTTTCCCAAAATCACCGGCCGCATGATGAGCGAGCGCCTCGGGCGCTGGCACTTCTGGCTGGCGATGATCGGCTTCAACGCGGCTTTCTTCCCCATGCACATCGTCGGCCTGTGGGGCATGCCGCGCAGGGTCTACACTTATCCGGCCGAGCTTGGCTGGGGGAACATCAACCTTTTCATCACCGGTGGTGCGGTGCTCTTCTTCCTGAGCTTCGTGCTGTTCGCGTTCAACCTCGTGCATGGCGCCTTGAAGGGCGCGCCGGCCGGAGACAACCCCTGGGATGCCGGCACGCTGGAATGGGCCACGTCCTCGCCGCCGCAGAGCTATAATTTCGCGCGTATTCCGGTGGTGACGAATGTCGAGCCGCTCTGGGCCGAACGCGCGGCGCTTCCCGTCGCGACCGGGCTTCGCGTCGACGTGCGCGAACTGCTCGTCTCAACCGTGGCGGAAGCCCATCCCGACATCCGCGAGAAATCGGCGACACCGTCGATCTGGCCGCTGCTGGCGGCCATCGCTGTCGGCGGCACCTTCCTCTACTCGATCTTCACGCCCTGGGCGATCGTCTGGGGCGCGGCGCCGATCGCCATCACCTTGATCGGCTGGTTCTGGCCGAAAGGCGATCCGGAGGACGAAGAATGAGCCAGCGTTCCGCCGTCGATCTTTCCGGCCTGCCGACCTTTGGACATGGCCCGCGCAGCCCGACCTGGTGGGGCACGCTAGGCTTCATGGCATTGGAAGGCACGGGCTTTGCACTGGCCGCCGGCGCCTATCTCTATCTGGCGACGTTGTGGCCCAACTGGCGTCTGAGCGCACCGGCGCCCAACCATTGGCCGGGAACGATCGTGACGCTGCTTCTCGTGGTCAGCCTGGTGCCGAACCACATGCTCAACCGCTATGCCAAGCAATGCGCCATGGGGCCGGTGCGGATCGGCATGGTGGTGATGTCGCTGCTCGGCATCGCGCCGCTCATCGTGCGCTGGTTCGAGTTTCCGGCGCTGAACATCTACTGGGACACGAATGCTTACGGCTCGATGGTCTGGGTGCTGCTCGGCCTGCACACCACGCATCTGATCACCGATGTTGGCGACACGATCGTTCTGACGGTGCTGATGTTTACGCACCATGGCTATAGCGGCCGGCGCTACGGCGATGTCGGCGACAATGTTTTCTACTGGGATTTCGTGGTCCTCACCTGGATCCCGATCTACCTGCTCATCTATTGGCTACCGAGGTTGGGCTGAGATGCGCGCGCTGCGGCTAGGCACGTCCTGGGGTGGTTTGTTGTCGGGGCCTTTGGCCTGGGCAATCTCGACCCAGCTGAACTACGCGCTTGTGCATTGGCAGTGCAATCGCCAGGTACAGCTGGTGCTCCCGGTGGCGCTGTTGCTCGCAATATTTTCCCTGCTCGGCGGCGCGATGTCATGGCGAGCGAAGCGGCAAGGCGGCGCCGCCTTCAAACCGGAGCGCACGCGCAGCACCGAGCGTTTCGTCGCCGATCTCGGCATGCTCGCGGCACTGCTGTTTGCCCTCGTCATCATCATGCAGGGCAGCGCCGCACTCATCCTCGACGAGTGTCTGCGATGAGCCTCGACGCGTTCTTCTCGACCTCGATCTGCTACGGCGCCGGCGCGCCCGAGGCCGGATGGACGTTAGCGTTCCCCATCACTTTTCCCTTGGCAGGTATCGCGCTCATGTATGGGATCGGTGCAAGCCGGCTTTGGCGGCGCAGCGGCCGAGGCCGGCCCGAGCGGCTTCGCAAAGCTCTGTTATTCGCGGCCGGCTGGGGCGTGCTGACGGCAGCGCTGGTCAGCCCGATCCACGCGCTCGGCGAGCGTTTGTTCTCTGCCCATATGATCGAGCATGAGCTGCTGATGGCCGTGGCGGCGCCGCTTCTTGTCGCCGCCTTCCCCAGCGCGGTCTTGATGTGGGCGTTGCCGGCCACACTTCGCCGCGGGACGGGAAAACTCACCCATGGCAAGTTGCTGCAGGCGGTCTGGGCGTTCGCCGCTCGCCCGCTCAGCGCGACAATCCTTCATGGGATAGCGATCTGGATCTGGCATGTTCCGGCGCTGTTCGAGGCAGCGCTGCAGCAGGGCGTGCTGCATTATGCGCAACATGCGAGCTTCCTCGGCACTGCCTTGCTGTTCTGGTGGGCGCTTCTGCCGCGTTCTGGTCGACAGCAAACTTACGGCAGCTCTGTCATGCATCTTTTCTTCACCTCGCTGCATACCGGCCTGCTCGGCGTCCTACTGCTGGTATCGCCTAAACTCTGGTATCCGGAGAATGCCTCCGGCGCGGCGCTTTGGGGCCTGAGCCCGATCGAGGACCAGCAATTGGCCGGGCTCGTGATGTGGGTTCCGGCTGGGCTGATCTACGGTGGTGCCGCCCTGCTGCTCGCCGGCCTTTGGATAAGCAACAGCGGAACCAGGGAGGCGACGCATGCGCTCCGACCTGGCTAGGCTGCTCGGCGGCGTCATCGTCGGGGTCGTGCTTCTGGCCATCGCGATCGCGGCGACCTTGTGGATCGACCGGCGCGAGCGCGTTCGGCACGAGTCGGATGTGGCGACCGGCGGCGTGGGCGCGCGCGCCATTCCGATCATGACCATGAATGGCTGTTCCGGCTGCCACACGATTCCTGGCGTGCCCGGGGCGCAGGGCCAGGTCGGGCCGCGCCTCGACGGCAGCCTCGCCGGTCGTGTCTATATCGGCGGCGTGCTGGCGAACAATCCGGAGAACCTGATCCGCTGGATCCGTTCGGCAAGGGAAATCAACCCGCGCACAGCCATGCCTTCGACGAGGATCACCGAGCAGCAAGCGCGCGATATCGCGGCCTATCTCTATGCCCTTAGATAATCAGCCCTCGGCGCCACGCCGGGCCCATAGGCCGCGGCCGGGATCGTAGCCGGCCACCGCCGCCAGGAAGAAAGCCACGAGACAGGTGACAACAACCAGCATGGAAACCATGTGGAACCGCAGGTAGAGCGCGAAGCGGATCAACTCGACCGCCGAGCTGAATGGATTCCACGCAGCGATCGTCGCCAGCACCGGACCGGCTTCAGCGAGGCGCCAGATCGGATAGAGCGCCGTCGAGGCGAAGAACATCGGGAAGATCACGAAGTTCATTACGCCGGCGAAGTTTTCCATCTGAGTGGACATCGAGGACACCAATAGGCCGAACGCGCCGAGCATCAAGCCCGACAGCACGAGCGCCGGGAACACGGCGACATAGCCCAGGATCGGCGGCCGCACGTCCCAGAAGCGCGCCACGAAAAGAAACAGATAGACCAGCGGCAGGCCGACAATCACGCTGGCCAGCAGGCGCGCGGCGAGCAGATACCAGCGCGGCAGCGGAGCCGTCAGCAACAGGCGCATGCTGCCCATCTCGCGGTCATAGACCATGGCCAACGAGCTCGCCATAGCATGGAACAGCAACATCATAGCCGCCAGCCCAGGCACCACATAGACCTCGTAGAGAACATAGGTCTGGTAGGGCGGCGTGATCGACAGGCCGAGAACGGAGCGAAACCCAGCCGCGAAAATCGCCAGCCACACCAGCGGCCTCACTATCGCGGAGAACAGGCGCGCGCGCTGCCGCAGCGACCGCAGCATTTCCCGCCGCAAGATGCCGTCGAGCGCCCTCAATGCGTGACGCACCTTCATAGCGAACCCGTCAGCAAGGCGAATGCCTCAGCGATGCTTCCTACGCCGAGGTCGGGCGCAATGCGATCCGCAGAGCCAGCCCAGCACACCCTACCCCGATCCAGCACCACGACGTCATCGTCGGCCGCCACTTCTTCGAGGAAATGCGTCGCCCATAGTACGGCAATGCCGCGCTCGCGGCAAAGCGTCCTCACATAGCGCTCGAGCGCGCGCCGTCCCGGCACGTCAAGCCCGGTGGTCGGCTCGTCAAGCAGCATCAGGCGCGGGCCGTGCATCAGCGCCCGTGCGATCTCCACGCGCCGGCGTTGGCCGCCGGATAGCGCTCGGGTCGGATCGTCGATCCTGTCCAGCACTTCGAGGCGGCTCAATTCCTCCCTTGAGCGCGCCTTGCTCAGTTCCGTGGGAAGTCCGTGCAGCGCGGCGTGGTAGCGCAGGTTCTCGCCCGCCGTCAGATCGAGATCGAGCGTCGGCAGCTGGAAAACGACGCCCATTTGCGCGAGGGCGGCGGATGGGTTCGCCTCCATCGCTATATCGAAGACACGGACCAGCCCCGTGCGCGCGTAATAAAGACCGGTAATCAGCGAGAACAATGTCGTCTTACCGGCGCCGTTGCGGCCGAGCAGGATACACATTCTGCCTTGAGCCACAGTTAACGAGACATTCTGGAGAACCTGCCTGGTTCCGAAACTGTGGCACAAATTCTCGACCGCCAGGGCGTTCATGGGCCGATCACGATTCCCCATGGACCGCGCCCAACCGGCAGCGACTTCACCACCTCCTGGTTCTCCAGGTCGATGAAGGAGATGTCGCCGGAGTTGCCGTTGGCGCTGATCAGTTGTTTCTGGTCGTCAGAGCGCGCGACATGCCAGGGCCGCTGGCCGACAAGATAGAGGCGCTTGACGGTGAATGTCTTCGTGTCGACCTCGGCAATCCTGTTAGCCGGGCCGAGGGCGACATAGGCAGTCGCGCCGTCGCGTGACATCTCGATGCCGACCGCTTGTACACCCTCACGCCGGATTCCCGGCACGTCGAACTCAATCTTGCCCATTTGAGCGCGTGTCGCAGTGTCGAAGACCGTGACGGTGCCTCGGATTTCGGACGACACCCATAATTGCTTGCCGTCCGGCGAGAACGCCGCGGCGCGCGGCCGCGTGTCGACGAGAAGGTTGTCGATGAGTTCTAGCGTGCCGGCGTCGATGAGATGGACCATGCTTGTCGTCTCCGACGTGCAGGCAACGATTCGGCCATCGGCAGTAACCGCCATCCCCTCCGGCTCGACACCGACGTCGACCGTGCCGATGATTTTGGCGCCAGCTATATCCACCACCGAGACCAGGTTATCGTTCTCATTGGCAACGAAGAGCCGCTTGCCGTCCGGATGCACGACAAAGAATTCCGGATCGGCGCCCGAAGGCAGTTGACCGACGACCTGCCGCTTGGCGAGATCGACCACGTCGATGCGGTTGTCGTCGCCTTCGGCAACGAACAGCGTCTTCTTGTCGACCGAAAGCGCCATTCCGCGCGGGCGCCGGCCGACATCGATCGCGGCCTGCAATATCATGGTCGCCCCGTCGACGACCGCGACGGTGTTGTCCTGTTCGTTGGAGACGTAAATCGTCTCGGCCGCCGCGGGAACGACAAGGACCAGCACAAGCACGAGCGAGATCAAAATTTGCATGTGCTCTCCTCCAGATCGATGCCCAGAGTATCGAGCGGCGTGCGCTGATGCAGAAAGCCCGGCTGTGGCGAACTGGAAACAAGCAGCCGGGGGCCCGCGATTAGAATGGGTTGGCGCATCTGCCCGTCCCACGGACGGAAACTCAGCCCTTGCCCCTTGAAGCCGGCGAGCAGGAAATCGTCGCTGCGCAGATACTTTGCGATCGCGGTCGGATCGAGGCTGTGCAGCCGCGTTGCCGCCTCGCCAATGCTTCTGACAGCTAGCCAGGCGGCGTAGTCGCTGGGCAGCATCCAGCGTCCGGCCTGCTTGTGGAAACGATCCTGGAGCTGCGTGGCGCCCCACTCCTCATTGACCGCGCTCCAGCCGGTGGCGATCAGCCCTTGCGTACCGGCAACCGGCCTCGGAAGGGCGGTGCGCCCTTCCAGATAGGCGCCGAATTCATCGGCCTCGTCGGCAACCACGAGCACATCATAATCACTGACTTGGGTGGCGGCGGGGATTTCGGTTTGCAGCGTGACATGGCCGGTATCGGCACGCCCGTTGGCGGGCCGGAACGTCCAGGGCTGATCGATGGTGATCTCCGCCCCGAAGCGCGTCACAGCGCGCCGGAAGGCAACCGCCATCGCCTGGTCCTCAGGACGCGGCCCGGCCAGCAGGAACCAATGCCGCCAGCGCTTCCAGACCAGATATTGGGCCAGCCCGTCAGCGAGCATCGCACGGCTCGGAATGGTGTGAAGCACGTTCTTGCGGCAATCCTCCTGGCGGAGCCGGTCATCGGGTGCCCTGCTATTGAACAAAACCATCCGCTCGGCGCCCGGAGCGTCGCTTGCCTTGAGCAACAGGTCGGCATCGAGATCGGCGACGACGAAGCTGACACCCGCTGCCGCGAATTCCTTGACGGCTTCGGCCGGCGTCTTGCCGGGCGCCAGGATGACTTGTTGCAGTCGGAATTGCTGACCGAGGAAGCGGCCGGTGCTGGCATCGTCAGCGATGCCGAGGCGAGCGCCTTGAAGGCCGTCATCGGTGACGACCTCGTCCAATGGCCCGAGGGGTGGAGGCGGCTTGCGCTGTTCGCCTACGTAGCCGATCACCATCGTCTGCGGCTCGGGAAGCGCCGAGGGGGTTATGGCGAGCAGCATGACAAATGCTAGCGCCAGCCTTATCCGGCGCGGGTCGAGCAGGCCAAGTTGGATTTTTGGAATCGACACGGGCGCTCCAGGATGGAGCGATCCTAATGTTTTGGAACCAGGAATGTTCCCGTCTCCGTGAGCTCAGGCCGCCCGGACCCGAATTCGGAGCGGGCTCAAAGCCGTGGACCGATGCGGGGAAGACCTGACCGCGAGCCTAGCTGACGGGACTGCCGACTGTCGTTGACCGCCAGTCTCCCCTCGGTCACCGTTCGCGCTGTCGCTGTCTGTATCCGCCCGCGTCAGGACTGTTCCGCAACCTGCGGCAGGTTGCTCTTCAGCCACACGGCCATGACTTCCTCTTCACGCAGGTCCCACTGCTTTTCCGGGGTTTAGGTCCGGGTAAGAAAAACCCGCCGACCGAAGCCGACGGGCTATCTTCCCTCAAACTGCTCGTGCGCCCCTTTCCCAGATGGTCCGCCGGAATCCAGGAGCCCCGCACAAAGCTCTACCTAATGCAGTCTCGGCCAAGGGGCTGTAGCTCGGGAGCAACAGTCAGCGAAATCGGTGGAAAGGCATAAAAATCTATATCAATGCGAGGATGCTAATTTCGCCTCTTCTTCTAGCCGACCTTACCCTACCGAGTCGGTTAGGCCCGGCGGTTCAACCCAACGCACCCCAACGCGGAACTGTCGGGCCGCTTGCTTCGTGCTGTTCCGGCGCGACGGCAAGCTTCGTGAACTGCAGGGTTCAATTATCCGGCTAGCCGTGCGGCGTGCGCTGCGGCAGATGATTTTAAGTCACGAGGACCGCCCATTTGCTCTCCGTTATAAGTTCCACCGCATGATGTTCGTGTGGCGCCACAGTCTTCCCTACGGCAGGCCGCAACGCAGCGGATAAGAGATGATTACGCACAATCGCATCTGAGGAGTCTATTTGGGATTGCGCCTGCGTAGGATCGGATTGACCTGCGGGAGACGGGTCCGCCTTTCAGATTCACGCGCCAGGCGAGCTCTAGTGTTGAAAGCTGACGCCCTTTATGACCTACGCCCGTCCTGTCGCAGCTTAGTCGGCGGAACTTTCGGCGGCCGGCGGAGTTGATCACGGCCAACGGGGGGATGCTGTTGCAAATATTTGACAGGCTTGAAGCGCTGGTCCACGCAGAGGATGCCTCAGCGGCGGCGAGAGAAGCGCGATTGCTGTTGGCGGAAATCGATCGCCGCGGCTCTGAGATAATCTCGGCCGCCGTCGACGATTTGCTCATCGACATGTTGACACTGGCATTCGTTGCCGAAGCGTTCGAGGGCGGGGCTTTGGAAGCCACTCGCCGGCTGGCTCAGAAGAGATTATCCAAGAT
This sequence comes from Mesorhizobium sp. SOD10, assembly GCA_000824805.1. GTDB lineage: Bacteria > Pseudomonadota > Alphaproteobacteria > Rhizobiales > Rhizobiaceae > Mesorhizobium. The sequence continues at coordinate 107,926 of CCNA01000028.1, read as the reverse complement.
CAAGCTGTTGTCGGTGGTTCTGCCGGCTTAATTGCCGCAATTGCCCGGGTCGAGCAAAAGCGTCTTAATTCGATCCAGCGCCGACAAGGCGTCGGAAGCGGGCCGGCTATCGTAGAGCAGTGTCCCACACCGGGCATAGGATCGACTCAAAGCCGTCGATCACGGGCGGGTCAGCGCAGCAGCCCTTCTCCCGCAAAATCTTCCCAGCCGCGCAGCTGGAGCACGGATCCTCGTCCCAACCGCTGTCGGTTGAGCCTGCGCCCCCCGACGTCTCGGCGCGCTCTGATCGTCTCGGCCCATCTTCTCAAGTATTACATAAGCTGATCTTGCAGCAATTGGCGTGCAAGACTGATCAGAATGCTGCCGCGACGCCAAGGGCGGCTCGGCGGATTAAAAAACGCGCCGTTTAAGCCATTCAATTTTTTTGCGGAGGAACATTCCAGGAGGCGGCCGGTTAGTGAACGTCAACCCTTGGAGGAAGCCTCATGTTCATGCACAACAAGCGACTGCAATACACCGTTCGTGTCTCGGAGCCGAACCCGCGGCTGGCGTGCATGATCATGGAGCAGTTCGGCGGCGCCGATGGCGAGCTTGCCGCGGCGATGCGCTACTTCACCCAGGGACTGGGTGAGGACGATGTCGGCCGCAAGGACATGCTGCTCGACATAGCGACCGAAGAACTCAGCCATCTCGAGGTCGTCGGTTCGATTGTCACCATGCTCAACAAAGGCCTGAAGGCACAGCTGGCCGAGGGCCAGATGAAGGAGGCCGAGCTGTATTTGATGGTCGGCGCGAGCGGCACGACGGCAAAAGAGTCTATCTTGTTCGGCGGCGCACCTGCATTGTGCGACTCGGCCGGAGTGCCGTGGACTGCCGCCTATATCGATTCCCGCGGCGAGCCCACCGTCGACCTGCGATCCAACATTGCGGCGGAGGCGCGTGCCAAGATCGTCTATGAGCGACTGATCAACATTACCGACGATCCCGGCGTCAAGGATGCGCTGGGATTTCTCATGACGCGCGAAATCGCGCATCAAAAATCGTTCGAGAAAGCGTTGTACGCGATCGAGAACAACTTCCCCACGGGCAAGCTTCCCGGCATTGAGAAATTTGCGAGCATGTACGTCAACACGTCACAGGGCGAGGGGGACACGAATGGGCCTTGGAACTCGGGAGACGAATGGGACCGCGTGGATGATCTTGAGGACGTCATGCCGGCGGACGCTGGCGATGGGACCGCAACAGTCAAGCTGGCGGCCAAGGACATGAAGGTCGTAGCCAAGATGGGCGAACGGACGCTCTCTGACCCCTCCTCCGACCCGACCACAGGCGCGGATCTCGGTGCCGGTCCGGGGGCGGGGCGGACCAAGAATGGCGACATGGGCGGCGCCGCCAGTATCAAAGAGGCGCCTGCGCGGGCCGAGGCCACCGCTCGCAAGAAAAATAAGGCTCGGGCTGGTTGAGCCCTGCCGACTTGACGAGGCTCGGTTTCGTCTACCCGTCAGCGTCCTGACGGGTAGCACGAGCCGCCGCCAAGAAGGAGACGCGGAAGCGCCTCCCGCACCCCTCCGCCATCTTCGCTGTTTCGAGCACGCGGGGTGCGCGACGCTGAACTTCAGTCAGACGGTCGTTGCGTGTCGATATCGCAGAGTTCGCGGACTCGCTAGAACAACTCAATTTCGGGTCGTGTGATCATCAGCCAATAGATTGCGGCCACGCATGCAAATGCCGGAAACCCGAAAGCGAACCAAACACGGAAGAGCTGATTGTAGCGCTCTGGCGGCGGAGTGCCGGCGGATGCAGCTTCCACCGCGAGATCCCGCATGCGCATCTGCATCCACACCACGGGCAACCAGAACAGCCCCGTGACGACGTAGAGCAGGATCGACAGTACGATCCAGCCCTCCCGGAGCGAATAGCCTGACTGCCAGGCCAATGCGGCCCCGGTTATCGGTTGGGCGATTACAGCGGTGGCGGTGAACAGGAAATCGGCAATCACGACGATGCGGGCCACGGCGGCAATCGTGGCGGCGCTGCCGGTCCGGTGGGCGAGGAGCATGAAGAATGCAATGCCGGCACCGGTGCCGAGCAGCACAGCAGCGCCGATGACGTGCAAGTACTTCAGCACAAAATAAAGCATCAGCGTTCCTCCAGGATCGCCAGCGCGCAGAAGTGCAAGACGAGTATGGGCAGAATTTTCATCAATGGGCCAAGGGGCTCGTTCCACAGGTCCGGGCGCAGAATACTTCCCGCAATCGCATAGAAGCACGAGACTGCGATAGCCCCCCACAACCCTGCCCGGCTCGTCGGCCGCCACGCGATCATGGTGCCGACAACCATATCGGCCAACGCGCCTGCGACAACAGCTGGACCGGCCAACGGCTCGAAGGCGGTGCCGAGGAGAAGCTCCACGCCGCTGCGCCACCCGGTGGTGAGCGAAACGATACCGGTTGCGATCCAGAAGAAGGGCAAAACCACGAAGATCGCCGGCTTCACGAAGTAAAGCCCGGCGAACCAGCGCTCTTGTACGGTGGGAGGGCTGGCGGCCAGGGCAGACGCTAGGCTCGAGGGTTCGATTCCCGTTGCAAGCTTCCACGGCTCGAAGGCGCCGGTCGCGCCGCGCGCAATTTCCTTGGCGGCGTTGGTGCGCATCGGAGGCCGCCAGCCGAGGAGGCCCGCAAGGTCCCCAAACCGGTAAAGCATTGCGGCAATCCAACCGGGCAGGACAAACTCCTTCGCCCTCCCCCACCCCAACCATTCGCGGTAGCGGGCGACGACTTCGCTCATCGTCAATGCTTCCGGCCCTGCGAGTTCGAGCGTCAGGCGCGACGGGCTATCCTTGCTGAGCAGGGTCAAAACAGTTGAGACGACGTCGTCGAGCTGGACGACCTGCAGGCGACCTGTGCCGGGCATTGTCGGAACCAAAGGCAGGGCGGCCAAGCCGCGAAAAAGTGCGCTTGCGCCGAAGGCTGACCGCCCGAGCACCACCGAGGGCCGCAGGATCACCCAGTCGAGATTGCGCTCCATCAACGCTCGGTCCCCCGCCAGCTTGCTGGCCGAGAATGCTGAAGGCTGCTCCCGGTCGACACCGATCGCGGAGAAATGAATGACCCGTCCCACGCCGGCGCGTTCGCAAGCAGCAAAGAGAGCCGAGGCGCCGACAGCATGAACTTTGCCCGTATTCTCCCGAGCGCTGTCCTGCAGCACGCCCGCGCAGTTCACGACAGCGTCGACCCCCACCAGGTGTGGGAGCCAGTCTTCCGGCTCCAGCGCTTTCGCCATGTCGATGACGACGGTTCGCTCCTTGGAAAGGCCGTTCGGGGCGCGGCCACGGACCACTCGGACGACGCCGTGCCCCTCGACCACCAGGCGCGCGCACAATGTCGCGCCAATCAGACCCGAAGCGCCAGTGACTAGAACGATCATGGCTTTGGTTGGCCTACTGCATTGGCTCCCGTCTTGATCACACAGCGTTCTCCCAGATGCGTTGCGACCCGGTCTTTGCTTCGCGAGCCGTAACTTCCCAATACTTCAACTTCTTCTATCGAACCTGGGGCGCGTCCTAGTGTTCCAAGCTCCGGAATGGCGATGGCGCCGCATCCCTGATCTATATCGGCAGCACCGTTCTGTTCCGCCCTGCTTGCTGCAGAACGCCGGGCTAACGAAGCCAGTCCCCGACCCGACATCGCGGGCCGCGAAAAGCCCGGCGGAACAAGCGGTCCGGCACCAAGTTCGGATAGCGGTCCGGAGCGACGCAGAGCATGAAGACCTACAGAGTTGAACAATAGGGTCGAGTGGTGGTGTCGCGCCAGGTCGCTGAGGCGGCCGGGTTCGCCGTCTGGGCGTGCGGGGGCGATTCTCCGCTTGTTAACTCCAGGCACATGGCTGGCCGCTCTCCGCTGGAACGCAACCGAACCCTGTCCCCGACAGACTTTGTTCCCGACCGCGATCTTGTTTTGAGCACCGGCCGAGCCCCAAGCGGGACGAAACTTGTCGAATAGGTCCGCGAGCTTGTGAGGATCCGGTCAGGCCACTTTCGAAAGCAGGGACACGTCGAAGCTCGCCAGGCCATAGCGCCAGCGATGGTTCGTCGCCGCAACGCGACTCTGGTAGAAAAGGGTCAGCCGTTCGCCGTTTATCATCACCGTCGAGTGGCCGTTTTCTCCAGGTCCGCCCGGATCAAGCACTGGGCCTATCGAGACGTAAGGTCCGGTAACGGCGTCCGCGATGGCGAAAAACACCCGCTGCCGGCTACCCCTCGGTCCGTGCGGAAGGAAGCAGGTGGCGTTGAGGAGCACGCGACCATCCGGAAGCTCCACCAATTGGGCGCCTTCAATTCCCCATTCGTAGTCAGGGTCTTCCCGCGTGTTGTGGTGGGGAATGTCGTTGTGATCCAGGATTTTGCCCAGGCGCTTCCAAGGCCCGAACCATGAATCGGATTGGCTTCGCGCCAGATAGATATCCGGCTGCGGGACGCGGGTGAATTTCGGCATGCCGGAATAAACCATGTAGCGTTTGCCGCCGACGAGAGCCGGATGCGGATCATAGATGCCGTCTTCATCCGTTCCCGGCAAGGACAGGATTGCCGGGTTGAGCACCACCCAGTTGAACCCGTCGTTGGACACTGCATGTTCGCAACGGCCGCTTGATTTCATGAACTCGGTCTGGATGAACATATGGAAGACGCCGTCTTCGTGCACGACACCGGGCGCCGCGACGCCCGAGCCCGTGACCGGAAGCTCGATCGGCGCGTGCTCCGTCCACGGTCCATGCAATTCGGGCGCGGTTGCGTGAAGAATCTTCCAGGTCTCGCTGGTCACCGTGCCGCTCGACCCGAACACATGCCAGAGCCGGCCGTCGTAGACCGGGCATGGATCCTTCAGATCGTCCACCGTCTGAGGGTGAAACAATGGGAACACGTTCGTCTCAAAAGCGATCTTCATCTTTCTGCCCTAGCGATTGCCGGTCGTTAAAACGCCGCTCGCGCTTCGGTCCGACGAATCAATTCAGCCAACGAATATTTTAGCTGCTCATTCAACGGAAATGCGGCATCCGAGCGGCCGTCCCCAGAAAGCTGCTGGCAGACATGCCGGACGCTCTGGCCCAGCACGCCAGCCTGCATATCGCTCGCGGGCTGGAACAAGTTAATCAGCGGACAGTTAGACATGTGGCAGGAATAGGTTCCTGCATCTCGCGCTTAACAAATGTTAATCGCAGTCTAAGCGGCAATGTCTCCAGGGAAAAGCTTATATGAACGCGGCAATAAGAATACCTGTCACCCTCAAGGTCAGAAAAGAACAACCTTTACTGATATGCTTTTCCCATCTCCGATGGAATTTCGTTTATCAACGCCCGCAGCACATTCTCACGCTTGCCTCGCAAGAGCATCAGATCGTCTACTTCGAGGAACCGATCTTCGAAGAATGCTCGCACTCGTCCATTCGGTTTTGCGATGCGGCGCCGGGCGTTCGGGTCGCGACCCCCTTGCTGCCGATCGGCACCAGCCCCGCCAGGGCCGACGCGATCCAGCGCAGATATCTTGACCGGATCATCGCGTCGACGCCGCACGCTCAGTTGACCGCCTGGTATTATACCCCGATGGCCTTGCGGTTCAGCGCGCATGTCGACTTCGACGTATGCGTCTATGACTGCATGGACGAGCTTTCGGCATTCAAGAATGCGCCGGCCCAACTTGCTCTGATGGAACGGGCGCTCTTCGAGCGCGCCGATCTAGTCTTCACCGGCGGCCTAAGCCTGTTCGAAGCGAAGCGCTGCCAGCATCGGGCAATCTATCCCTTCCCCAGCAGCATCGACGTCAGCCACTTTCACAAGGCGAGGGCGCCCGGCGAGGAGCCGGAGGATCAACAGGGCATCCCGCACCCTCGGGTAGGCTTCTTCGGCGTCATCGACGAGCGCCTCGATATCGATCTCGTTGCGCAGGCTTCCAGGACGATGCCGGACGTGCACTTCGTGATGCTTGGTCCGGTCGTCAAGATCGATCCTGATAGCCTGCCCAGAGCGGACAACCTGCATTGGCTCGGCAGCAAAGCCTACAAGGATCTGCCGGACTACCTTCGGCATTGGGACGCCGGTTGGATGCCGTTCGCGCTCAACCAAGCGACACGCTTCATCAGCCCGACAAAAACTCCCGAGTTCCTCGCCGCGGGCCTGCCCGTGGTCTCGACGGCAATCGTCGATGTGGTGCGAAGCTACGGCGCTGCGGGCCTCGTCGATATCGCGGATGCCGAAGATATCGAACCGAAGCTGCGCTCGGTGCTGGCGCAACCGCGTAACATGCGGCTGGCAGCGGTCGATGCCTATCTGGCCAACATGTCCTGGCAGCGAACATGGGAAGCCATGGCCGCCCACATCAAGAAAGCCAGTGCAGGCAAGAAGGTCGTGCCCTTCCGCAGGAGCGCATGATCATGTTCGACTGGCTGATCGTCGGGGCAGGCTTTGCCGGCAGTGTTCTCGCGGAACGGATCGCCTCGCAAAGAGGGGAAAGCGTTCTCCTCATCGACCGCCGCAGCCACATCGGCGGCAACGCCTATGACTGCTACAACGAAGCTGGCATCCTCATTCATCGTTACGGACCGCATATATTCCACACCAACGCCCAGTCGATCGCCGACTATCTGTCGCAGTTCACCACCTGGCGCCCTTACGAACACCGCGTGCTCGCTGCGGTGGACGACAAGCTTCTGCCGATTCCGATAAACCTCGACACGATCAACCGTCTTTATGGTCTCGAGCTAAGCTCGGCAGAGCTGGAAGATTTCTTCGCATCGCGTCGTGAAACCGTTGACGAAATCAATACTGCCGAGGATGTGGTTGTCAGCACCGTGGGCAGAGAACTCTATGAGAAATTCTTCCGCGGCTACACCAGAAAGCAGTGGGGAGTCGATCCCAGCCAGTTGAGCAAGTCCGTGACGGCCCGCGTTCCGACCAGAACGAACCGCGACGATCGCTATTTCGGCGATAGTTTTCAGCAGATGCCAGCGGACGGTTACACGCGCATGTTCGAACGGATGTTGGACAATCCCAACATCAAGATCATGCTGCAGACCGACTATCGCGAGGTCCGAGATCGAATTCCCTTCCGGCGGCTGATCTATACCGGACCGATCGATGAATTCTTTGACTGGAAGCTTGGCCGTTTGCCCTATCGTTCATTGCGCTTCGAGCATGTCACCCTCGACTGCGAGCAGTTTCAGCCGGTGGCCGTGGTCAATTATCCCCAAACGGAAGCCTATACGCGCATCACCGAGTACAAGCATTTGACTGGCCAGAAGAATGTCCGGACGAGCCTCACCTACGAATACCCGACAGACATTGGCGACCCGTATTACCCGGTGCCGCGTTCGGAAAACGAAGCACTCTACAAACAATATGAAGCGCTTTCTGCAAATTGCCCCGACGTGTGGTTCGTCGGCCGTCTGGCAACGTATCGCTACTACAATATGGATCAGGTCATAGGGCAGGCCTTGGCCACTTTCGCGCGCATTCAGAAGACGGTACCAATTGCGGATGATGTGCAGACGGCCATCGCGACGCCCGCTTAGCCGTCCCTCCGCTTGTCCGGCACCGCCAGGTCGCGCGGGTCAAGTATGTCAGCGAATAGCTTCTGCTGCCTTGCGAGTTCATCGGCCATCGGTTGACGAACGCGGCGCAAACCATCCGCATGGATGACGGAAAAAAGGCCAACCTCGGCGTGGCGGGAATTGTCCCATCCAGGATAAGCCGTGATCGGATAGAGGCAAATTCCTTGGACCGGGGCTCCTTGACTGATCGCAGTCCGAACTTCATCGCATACGTAGTGAAGCCATGCGGGGCCGGCGGATCCCTCGGAGCCGGTCTCTGCAATATACAAAGGCTTGGTGTAGCGTCGGGCGACCTCGACAAGCATCTCTGATAGAGCCCGGTATTCATGATGGCCCATCGGGATTGTCGGCCCATGCAGGTACCATTGATTGTGCGGATAGAAGTTGAGGCCAATCACATCGATCAGATCCTCGGCTCCTCCGAGCTCTGGCTCGATACGGCCCATCAGCATGTCATATGCTTCGAACTGCCCTTGGCGGGCCTGCTCCGCACGACGGACCTCCTGACGAGTGCGGTCGCGCGGCGCGATGTGGATGAGCGGTTCAGCCCACACGAAACGGCATTCGGGGTCAGCTTCACGCATTGCGCGGATACCCTGTACGGCCGCCTTGACCAGATGCCGCTTGAACCACCCCTTTTTTTTAGGTCCGGCGGGAGGAAAATATCCGACTTCGACGGCCCATGCGAAGAACGATATTTCGTTGATGGGACAGACCACCGCGGCTTTCCCGGTCACCGCTCTGTGCAGTCGGATCGCTTCGGCTGCGAAGGAAGCATAGCTCTGGATCATCTGTTCGCTGCCCTGGTCGAGGTGATCGGGGGAGCCGTAGTGAAAGATATCCCAAATGATCTGAACGCCGGCGGCACTCGCGGCATCCAGCATGGACTTCCAATTCGACCAGTTGTAGACGCCAGGCGCCGTTTCGATCAGATGCCACCGCAGTCCATCACGAATGGTTCTCAGTCCCAAGTCCGAGCATCGACGGTAGTCGTTCTCCGCGTGGATGTCGTGGCTAGTGGCCCGGACAAGGTCCAGACGTAGGCCATCTTTGCGATGATGCGAAGAACACTCGAACCCCGCCATGAAGAAGCTGTCGAAACTGAGTGGAAGAAGATCAGGCATCAAACTTGTCTTGCTCCGCCGTGCGCCGCCGGATGTTGCGGACCGAAATTGATATTGAAATTCCTTACGGCGCTCTCGGCGACATTTGCTCCCACGCGACAGGCGCCGAACCCAGAACAGCGCAGGATGTTCCAGGCTTCGACCGCGGCGAAACTCCACGATGCCCCGAGTGACACGGGCTTGCGAGCTGGCCAGACCGGTCTTCGCTCTCGTTCAACGCTGCCCATCGAGCAGCACGGCGGTTGCGATGCATACGCCCTGGCAACTGCTCCGCTATCGGGGTTACCTTTGTCGCTCCTTTCAACAAATGAGATTTCCGCTCTCTTCCTGTCCCGCTAACTTCTGGTCTGACAACAACGTCAGACTGAGGTGAAATGAAGCCGATCGAAAATTGGGCCGATGCCTACGAACCGTCTGAATTCGCAGCCAAGCACGGTCTCACGCTCGATCAGGCAAAGGCGGTCATAAGCTCCAATGGGCCCTCCAGGCACAGCTGCGACATGGGCGCCAGGGCGTTTCTGAGAGCACTCGAAATCAAGCGCTATCGGCAGTCCGCCGCAGGGAAATAGAAGCGGCGGAGTATCCCTCGGCCATCCTTGACGCCGAAACAGCCCCTTCCAATATTTTAGACAAGCCGCGCCCTGGAGCCCTCACGATATTGTTGCCTGTGGCGCCGCACCGGATCACGACGGGAGTAAGCACATGGGAACCGAAGTCTCCCCCAGCCCTGACTTTGCTTCCGAAGAGTATGCGTACGCCTGCGGAGCAGTGGACGAGCGTCCGGAGGCCTTCGCACGTCCCGTTCTCGTCGCTGACGAGTTCCTCGGCTCCCGAAGCATATGCTGCGTCATGGACGCTATCGAATGTCTTGAGGAATGGCCGATTGAGCAGCGTGGGCGCCTGCACTCACGCGCCAGCGATTTCTGCTGTGCCGCCTATGATGGACGCAGCCCAGCCGATCTCGCCCGACAAATGTTCGTCGCTTGGGCTCGGGATGTCGGGATCGCTGTCGGCCTATCAATCGACGCGGAGGCCGTCACCAACACCGGCCACACTGGTTGCGATCTGGGATCAGCCTCCTGTTCCTCGACCGAGTGACTGCCGGATTTTCTCGCCCAGTTCGTCAAGCGTGTAGGGTTTGGTAAGAAGCGCGGTCCCGTGGTCGAGCGTGCCGTTATGGACGATGGCATTGCGGGTGTAGCCGGTCGTGTAAAGCACTTTCACCGACGGGTGTATCTTCTTGATGCGGTCGACGAGCTCGCGTCCGGACATTTCGGGCATGACGACATCCGTAAACAGGAGGGTCGGCAGTTGGCCCGCCTGGACGGCCTCCAGCGCCTCTCGGGGGCTCCTCATCTCAAGGACCGAATACCCCAGTTCCCGAAGGGTTTCGACGGCCATCAGCCGCACGCGGTCCTCGTCCTCGACCACCATAATGACGTCTTCAGCGCGCCCTCGGGGCTGAGCCGGAACGGACACGACCTCGGTATCGGCGGGTGCACCATGCGCCCGGGGCAGGTAGATTCTCACGGTAGTGCCTACCCCTTGCTCCGAATAGATTTTCACGCTGCCGCCGGACTGGCGCACGAAGCCATACACTTGGCTGAGACCCAGGCCGGTTCCCTTGCCGACGCTCTTGGTGGTGAAGAAAGGATCAAAAGCCTTCGCCAGCACATCGGCCGTCATTCCGGTTCCCGTGTCGGTGACGGCTATCATGACGTACTGCCCGGATACGATGCCGTTTTCCCGGCCGTAACGATCGTCCAAGTGGGCATTTGCCGTTTCGATCGTCAGTTTGCCTCCGCCCGGCATGGCGTCGCGCGCGTTGACGCATAGGTTGAGCAGCGCACTTTCGAGTTGTCCGGCATCGACCTCGACCTGCCAAAGCCCGGCAGCGAGCACGGTTTCGATCAGGATCGTTTCTCCCAGCGTTCGGTTGAGCAGTTCGCTCATACCGGCGACAAGGCGGTTGGCCTTCAGCCGTTTCGGCGCCAGCGGCTGTTGGCGGGAGAAGGCCAGCAGGCGTTTGGTCAGCTCGGCCGCACGCTGCGCGCCTTCGATTGCACCGTCTACGAAGCTGTGCACATTCGTGTCGCCGTTTCGGAGCTTGCGCTGGACAAGGTTCAATCCTCCGATGATCACGGCGAGCATATTGTTGAAATCATGGGCGATGCCTCCGGTCAATTGACCGATCGCCTCCATCTTCTGCGCCTGCCGAAGATGCTGCTCGGCCTTGGCGCGTTCGGCGACCTCCTCCACGACGCGTTGTTCGAGGGTGGCGTTCAGTGCCTGCAATTCCTTGAACAGCCGGGAATTGTCGATGGCGGTTGCGGCGTGGCCGGCGAGGCCCAGCAGTGCCGTCTCATGCTCCTTACCGAACACACCGGTTTCAGCATGGCCGAAAAAGAGTCCGCCGAGGACTTCACCGGACCGGGATACAACCGGTACAGCGAGATAAGAGCGCACCGGCAGATGGCCTTCAGGCATTCCTCTCCGCGGAGCATTTTTGCCGTATCGCGGGTCCTGCAGGATGTCGTCGGAGCGAACCACACCCGTTCCGCGAAAGGTGGGCTCGAACACGGCCGTGTTGCGCGGCATCGGGAAGTTCTCGAACGCCGAACGCGGTGCGCCGGACAAGGTGTAGAGCATGTATCTGTCGCCCTTGTCGTCGACGACATTGTAAAAGAACGCGCCAAACTGGGCGCCAGCCAATTCAACGCCGGCATCGGTGACGGTCTGGACGATGCGACCGACATCGAGTTCAGCGGCGACCAGGGCGGCGGTCGCGTTCATCATCTGAAGATGATGCTCGACGCGCTTGCGTTGGCTGATATCGATCACGGTGCCGATGAAGCGGATCGCGCGTCCATTTTCGAAATAGGCCTGGCCGGTGGCCGAAATCCAGCGCTCCTTCCCATCGCGCAGCCCCACGGTCCGGTATTCGATGTCGTAGCGGGCGCGTTTGTCGGGCGCGATCGCCTCGCGTACAGCCTGATCGGCGCGGTCCCTGTCCTGCGGATGCAGCCCCGCTAGAAAGGCGTCTTCATAGGTCACGTCAGCGTCGGGTGGCAGACCGAACAGGGCCTTGCAGCGATGGTCCCAGCGCAGCGTCCCATTGATTAGGTCGTAGTCCCATATGCCGATCTCGGCCGCATCCGTCGCCAGTCGTAACCGCTCTTCGCTGGCGCGTGCCGCCTGCTCGGCACGGACACGCTCGATATGCGCCCAGGAGCGCTCGGCCACTTCGGTCAGCAGGTTCAAGTCGCGCTCGGACCAGACGCGAGGTTGTCTGTCGTGGATCGCCATGAGCGCGGTCAATCGCCCCTGCTTGACGAGAGGCATGCAAATGGTCGCGGTTATGCCGATCTGCTGAAAGGTCCTCGCCTCCTCGGGCGCGATCTCGACCTGATTGTTGTTGATGACCAGAGGAAGATTGGCGCGGAGGTTCTTCACCGCCAAGCGGCCAAAGTCCGCCAGGCTGTAATAGCCTTTGATGCTCGCTGAGCCGGGAGCGCTCCAGTCGCCGCGGATAGTGAAATGGTCCTGGTCCGGCTCCATGTCGGCGTAGGCGCAAATGGACACGCCGAGATGCTCGCCCAGAAGCTGCGTGGTAATCGCCATGATCGCGTCGGCGTCCGTGGCGATCGCCGTTTCTCGTCCGAGCCGATCAAGGAATGCCAGGCGTTCCGCGCTGTCGCGCAACGCGCGCTCGGCCCGCAGCCGCTCAGTGGCCGTGCGGGTTCGCTCGGCTACCTCGGAGATGAGTGACACCTCCTCCACCGCCCAACGTCGCGGCGCCTGATGATTGAGGTATAGTAGCGCCACCAGGCCGCCATGCTCGGTCACCGGCATATTGATCAGCGATTGCGCATTGATGGCTTTGAGGGCGTCGGCATGCCGCCGCGTGCGAGGGTCGGTTTCCGCATTCTCGATGACCACGGTCTCGCCACGCTTGAGGTCCTCGACGTAGGAGCCGTAGTCTCTGAATTGCAACAGACCGGCCAGGCTGTTGACGCCAGGGGCATTCCAGTCGCGTTCGATGGTGATGGTCTCTCGCTTGAGATCCACGGTCCCGTAACCCGCGCGGCTCACGCCGAAATGCGTGCCGAGCAGTTCCGCGGCCGCATAGGCCAGCACCGCAGGGTCTTCGATTTCACGAATCCGGTCTCCCAGCGCAGCCAACAGTTCGAAGCGCTTCTGTTCTGCTCCGCGATCGCGTGAGATATCCCCCATGCCGTCCCCAAATGACCGAAGCCGATAAATGCGCAGGAGCGTAAAGAGTTCCCTTAGGGATGCCACCTTGCCTGGGCTATGCCGGCTTGTCAGCCGCTCCGTCGGCGCGGAGCTCGTCGTCACCTGTCGCTTTGCCGACCTTGTCCTTGACCTTGCCCCGGAGTTTCTTGGCAGATCCTTATACTTGGTCCTTGTGCATCATCGTGCTCCTCTGTCCTGGACGACCGAACTTTGGTTTGAGCTGGAATGTTTCTGGCGCAACGGGACGGTGTCTCCGGACGGGAGCGCAGATCCGGCGCCCCGCCTTTTGTTCGGCGTGCAGGGCAATGGCAGCCGAAGGCTGCCAATTCGCGCTTGCCAAACTGCCGTCTATGGGGTCTGCGCTCCCCAGATTGTGAAACGCTTCAGAATGGCCGGGGAAGTTGCGAGCCAGATGTCGCACTTACCCTGGCGGACTGAGCAGCAAGGCGGTGGATTTTTTGCCGAACAACCCCGCGATGAGCTGCCCAAATTATGGCTCGAAATTGGATAAAATGCTTGTCGGGTCGGCCGACCTCGGGGAATGTCCTGATGGGCGGAGATGATCCGCGAGACTTGCACCAAAAAGGGCGATGATCATGGAAGCGGCGCCGGGGTCACAGGTTGCTAAACACTACGCGCGAGACAGCCTGATCGCAGATATCCGTGATGGTCTTGCCGCCATGGGCAAGACCGAAAGCACGGTCACCGCCGAGGACCTCTCGCCGGTAGACGAGTTTCACATTGGCGGCCGCGCCGCCACGGGAGAGTTGGCAGAGCAACTTGCGCTGACCGCCGAGGATCGAGTGCTCGACATAGGCTGTGGCCTGGGTGGCCCGGCCAGACAGATCGCTGCGCATTACGGCTGCCAGGTGACCGGCATCGATCTCACTCGCGACTACGTCGAAGCCGGCAACGTCCTCTCCGGCTGGCTGCATCTCGAGGACCGCGTCTCGTTGCAGCAGGGCGATGCTTTAGCGCTGCCCTTCGCAGATGGATCGTTCACTGCCGCATATATGTTGCACGTCGGAATGAACATTGCCGACAAGAGCGCACTGTTTTCGGAGATTGCGCGGGTGCTTCGCGTGGGTTCGCGTTTCGGCGTCTTCGACGTCATGCGCACCGGAGCCGGCGAGCTGTCTTATCCGCTGCCATGGGCGAGTACGGCAGATACGAACGCGATCGCCCAGCCAGAGCAGTACCGCGAGGCGCTTTCCGCAGCCGGGTTCGAGATTGTGTCGGAACGCCAGCGGCGCGATGTAGCGCTTGACCATTTCGCGCGGCAGCGCGCCCAGGCGGCTAAAGGGCGGGCAGTACTGGGCGTCCAGACACTCATGGGAGCACGCCGCCCCCAGATGGTCCAAAACATGACCGAAAGCATTTCAGCCAGCCTGATTGCGCCGGTGGAGATTATTGCCCGAAGGCGGTGATGCCTGCGTTCGAGTTTGATCTGGCTCCAGTGTTAATTTCTGCTTCTGGCTAGGACGTGAACCACGCGCTCTGACGTGCACGTCCGCTTTTAGTGAGTAGCAGAGCAGCCCTGGACCTCACGGAGGGTCAACTTGCCGCCTTCCGGCATCGCGTCGCGCGCATTGACTGCAAGGATCAAAGGAGGCGTATCGTTTGAAAGTCGCCCGCCTTTCTCGGCACACGGGCGCTTGGAAGTCAACTCAGGTGCTTTTGCCATTTTCGTGGAGAAAGCCCCATGAACAAACACTCAGCAAATTTCATTTCTGCCTCGAATTCGACGTAATCCGCGAGGCGCTCCGACGGTCGATAGCAGACGACCGCATCCCTCAGAAGGAATGGGAAAATTGCGCAGCCGCCGGCGGCGAGCGTCAGCGCGACGGTCGCCCGGACGGCCAGCGGAATGTTCTCGCCGAGACCCGCCATCAGGCTGGCGGCGACGATGTTGGTCAGCGTGACGATGCCGGCCTGCGAGAGGTCTATGCCGCCGGTCAGCACCACGATCGTTTGCCCGGCGGCAATGACGCCGAGGAGGGACGCGACCTGCAGGATGTTGACCACCTGCGCGGCGCTGAACATCGCCGGCTGCAGGATGCCGGACACGACATAGAGGCCGACCACCGCCACCCAGACGGCGCCGAAGCTCTTCAGGACCTGGAGGGCGCGCTGGAACGGCATGAACTATTCTCCCGACCGCGCCCGCTGGCGCTCCTGCACGATGACCGCCAGGATCAGCAGCGCGCCCTTGGCGAGCAGCTGGTAGAAGGTCGGCACGCTGGTCAGGATCATGCCGTTGTTGAGGACGCCGATGATCAGCACGCCGAGCATGGCGCCGACGATCGTGCCCTTGCCACCCTGCAGCGCGCAGCCGCCGAGGATCGCGGCGGTGATCGCCTCGAGCTCCAGCCCCTGGCTGCCCGAGGCAGGCTGCCCGGACATGGTGCGGCTGGCGAGCACTAGACCCGCGACCGCGGCTGCGAAGCCGCTCATCGCATAGATCGAGATCTGGTAGCGGCGGATCGGAATGCCGGCGAGCCGCGCCACTGTCGGATTGCCGCCGAGCGCGTAGATGTTGCGGCCGACGACCGTCTCGCGGGTGAAGACGATGAAGGCCGCCATTGCGGCGATCAGCAGCCAGATGGCGAAAGGCAGGCCGAAAAGCGTGCCGATGCCGAGCGCCCGCAGGCCGTCGCCGGTGATCGGGATCGAGTTGCCGTTGTTCATCAGATAGGCGAGGCCGCGGAAGGCCGACATGGTGCCGAGCGTCGCGATCACCGCGTTTACGGGGCCGTAGACGATGATCAGCCCGTTGATCGTGCCCGCCACCAGTCCGGCGAGCAGTCCGGCCAGGATGCCGGCCGGGATCGAGCCGGTTTCTTGGGCGGCGACGGCAAGCACCATGGTGCTCAAACCCACGATCGAGCCGACCGAGATGTCGAGCCCGCCGGACACGATGACGACGGTCTGCGCCATGGCGAGGATGCCGAGAATGGTGACCGCGAGCCCGATATTGATCAGGTTGCGCGGGGTGAAGAACACGTCGGGCCTGAGCGCGCCGAAGATCGCCACGAGCACGGCGAGCGCGATCAGCAGGCTGATGTTCTGCGCGCCGATGCGGCCGAACAGGGTTGCCGGCGCGCGCTCGCGGCCGGCGGTCGCGGTATCGGTCACGATACCCTCCTTTCGATTGTCTCTTTGCCCGAGCGCATGGCCAGCGCCAGCACTGCCTCTTCGCTCGCCTCCTGCCAGGGAAGCTCGCCGCTGATGCGCCCGCCCTGCATGACGAGCACGCGGTCGGCGAGGCCGAGCAGCTCCGGCATCTCCGAGGAGATGAGCAGAATAGCGAGCCCCTGGTCGGCCAGGCTTTCGATCAGCCTGTAGATCTCCGCCTTGGCGCCGACATCGATGCCGCGCGTCGGCTCGTCGAGGATGAGCACAGCCGGGCCGCGCGCCTGCCAGCGCGCGAAGACGACCTTCTGCTGGTTGCCGCCGGAGAGTTTTCCGACGGCCTGTTCGATCGACGGCGTCTTGACCCTGAGCTCGGCGACGTGGCGGGCGACCAATGCGCGCTCGCGCCGGCGGCTGAAAAAGCCGTAGCGCGATACCTTGTCGGGCACCACGAGGCTGACATTGTCGCGCACCGCCTGCATCAGGAGCAGCGCTTCCTGCTTGCGGTCCTCAGGCACCAGCCCAATTCCGGCCGCCACCGCGTCCGCCGGCTCGCGCGGCGTGTAGGGCCGGCCGCCGACCGCCATCCGCCCGGAGAGCAGCGGATCGAGGCCGACGATGGCGCGCGCGACTTCCGTCCGTCCGGCGCCGACCAGGCCGCCCAGCCCGACGATCTCGCCTGCCCTGACCTCGAAGCTGATTCCTTCGACACGGCGTGTCGTGACATCTTCCAGCGCCAGCCGCACTGGCCCGAGCGTGCGCTCCTTGCGGTTGAACAGATCGCTCACCGGCCGCCCGACCATCAGCCGCACCATGCGCTGCTCGTCGAGCGCTGCGATCGGCTCGTCGGCGACGCGGCTGCCGTCGCGCATCACCACGCAGCGGTCGGCAAGCTCGATGATCTCGCGCAGCCGGTGCGAGATATAGATCACCGCAACGCCGTCGGCCTTGAGGCGCCGGATGACGCGGAACAGCCGCTGCGCCTCGTCCTCCGTCAGGGACGAGGTCGGCTCATCGAAGGCCAGCAGCCGCGCGCCGGGCCGCAGCGCCCGCATGATCTCGATGAGCTGCCTGAGCGCCGGGCTCAAGCCCTGGCAGCGCTGCCGGGGCGAAAGCACATCCACCACCCCGAACGCGCCGAGCAGCTCGAGGCTGCGCCGCTCCAGATCGGCGCGGTCGAGGAACAGTCCGCCGCGCGCCTTGATGTCGCCGATAAAGATATTCTCCGCCACCGTCAGCTCCGGGATGATCTCCGGCTCCTGGTGAATGACCCGGATGCCCAAGCCATGCGCCGCGCGCGGCGAGCTGAGCTGCACCAGCCGGCCGTCGACCAGAAGCCTGCCGCTGTCGGGGCGATGCTCGCCCTCCAGCACGCGCATCAGCGTCGACTTGCCGGCGCCGTTCTCGCCGATCAGCGCGGTGATCTCGCCCGCGTTGAAGGCGACCGACACGTCGCGCAGCGCCTGCACGGCCCCGAAGCGCTTGCTGACGCTCTCGACGGAAACGACGGGCGCGGTCATCTGCGGGCGGCTCCACAGGAAGCCGCCCGCCCGAAGGCCGTCCGCCATACGGCGGAAAGAATGCCTAGGACTTGCAACCGAGCGTATCCTTGAACTTGGCGAAGTTCTCGCCGTTGATCAGGGTGGCATCCTGGAAGTAGTCCTTCTGCATCCCCTTGCCGGTGGCCTGATCGTAGAGCGCCTGAACCGCGGCTGCGCCGTGCTTGGCGCTGTCCAGCCACATCGTGCCGCGGAAGCCCGAGGGCTTGCCGGCGCCGAAGGCCTCGCAGGAACGCGAGCCGTCGATGCCGATGCCGATGACGTTCTCCGGCTTCATACCGGCATTCTCGGTGGCGCGAACCCCGCCGAGCACGCCGTCGTCGTTGCAGGAGAAGAAGATCCACTTCTCGGCGTCGGGATTAGCCGTCAGCGTCGTCGACACCACGTCGATCGAGTTGACCATGGTGTTGTCGTAGGGGATCGAGACGATGCGCGACTTGATCTCCGGGATCGCCGCGACCAGCGCCTCCTGCGCGCCCTTGTTGCGGCGCATGCAGGTGTCGGCCTTCTGGTCCTCGATCGAGCCGACGCGGACCTTGGAGAGGTCCTTGTCCCAGCCTTCCGCCTTGGCGATGCGGGCGATCTCGGTGCCGACCTGCTTGCCGATGTTGAGCGCGTTCATGCCGACATAGGCGACCGGCGTGCCGTCGGCGAAGGCGATGTCGTCGTCGACCGCGATCAGGCCGATCTTGGCGGCCTTGGCCTTGTCGGCGACAACCGGGCCGAGCGAGCGGTCCGGCACCACCACGGCGATGCCCTTGACGCCGTCGCCGACATAGGTGTCGAAAGTTGTGACCGCGAGGTTGGCGTCGAACTGCACATCCTGGACCAGCAGGTCGACGCCGAGCTCGGCCGCCTTGTCCTTGGCGCCCTTCACCTCGCGCACGAACCAGGGATGGTCGCCCATCTTGTTGATGTAGCCGAACTTCATCTTGTCCTGCGCGCCGGCGCCGTGCACCGTCATTGCCACGGCAGCGGTAGCCGCAACCGCAAGGCAGGCCTTGATCATGCGTTTCATGGTTTCCTCCCAATCGGTCCCGGCCGGCGGGACGTGATCTGCTTCAAGATGTTCCGGCGACCGGCCGCCGGCGCGAAACCTCATTCGTGGTAGAGAACCGAGCGGCCGCCATCGACGACGATGCAGGCGGCGTTGATGAACGGCGCCTCGTCGGAGCCGAGGAAGACGGCGGTCATCGCCACCTCCTCCGGCCGGCCGATGCGGCGCGGCGGATGCAGGTCGTAGGTGCGCTGGCGCTCCGCCTGCGGATCGGCAAAGGTGTTCCAGTAGTCGACCGCGATCTGCGTCTCGATATAGCCCGGCGCGATCGCGTTCACGCGGATGCCTTCGGCGGCGTATTGGATGCCGAGCGACCGCACCAGGCCAAGCAGCCCGTGCTTGGCGACCGGATAGGGAAAAGTCGAAGGGATGATCGCGAAGGAATGGCAGGACGCGATGGCGACGACCGAACCTTGCTTTTGCGCCCGCATCGCCGGCAGCACAGCGCGCGCCGAATACCACACGCCGTCAAGGTCGACGGCGAAGCAGCGCCGCCATTCCTCCTCGGTCGTTTCGAGCGGCTCGTGGAAGACGTTGATGCCGGCATTGGCGACCAGCACGTCGATGCGGCCGAAGGCGGCGAGCGCCTGCTCGGCCACGACCCCGCAGGATTTGCTGTCGGCGACGTCTGTCTCCACGAACAGCGCCCGCGCGCCGCTTTCGACGAGCGATGCGGCAACGCTCCTTCCGGTCGCCGCGTCCTTCTCCGCCACGACGATCGCTGCGCCCTCGGCCGCCATCGCGCGCGCCGTCGCCTCGCCGATGCCGCGGCCGGCGCCGGTTATGATCGCCACCTTATCCTTCAGACGCCCGGCCATCGTCACCAGTCCACGATGGTACCGTCGGCAAGGACGGCATGAGTGGTGTGCATGATTTCCGGCCTGTAGGGATGCCGGTCGGCGGCCGCCTCGTCGACCTCGACGCCGAGTCCCGGCGCGTCCGGCACCTGCCAGCAGCCGTCGAGCATGCGGATCGGCCCCTTCACCACCTCGAAATACCAGGGCACGGCGCCGACCATCTCTTCCTGGATCAGGTGGTTGGGCGTTGAGACGGCGAAATGCAGCGCCGCCGCGCCTGCGATCGGACCGAGCGGATTGTGTGGCGCGACTCCCACCGAAACCGCCTCGGCCATGGCGGCGATCTTCTTGGCCTCTAGCAGGCCACCGCAGTGGCAGATGTCTGGCTGCACGACATCCACCGCCCTTACCCGGAAGAGATCGTCGAACTCAGGGCGATCGATCAGCCGCTCGCCGGTGGCGATCGGCACGCGTGACTTGGCGGCGAGCTGAGCCAGCGCGCCGGTCTCGCCCGGCGGCAGCGGCTCCTCGACGAACATCGGCCGGTGCGGCGCCAGCGCGTCGATATAGGCGAGAGCTGTCGAGGCCGAGGCGGGACGGCCATGGAAATCGACCATGATTTCCACTTCCGGTCCGACTGTCCTGCGCAGCGTCTCCATGAGGCGGCCGACCTTTTCGACGTCGGCCAGCGGCGCGTGATAGTGGCTGTAGGGAATGAACACGGCTTTCAGCGCCCTATAGCCTTTCGAGACGACCGCGGCGGCACGCTCAACCAGCGGTTCCTCGTCGAGCGTCTCGTAGACAGCCTGCATGTCGCCGAGGCCGAGATGCGTGTAGACCTTCACACGGTCGCGCACCTTGCCGCCGAGCAGGCGCCAGACCGGCTGGCCGAGCCATTTGCCAAAAATATCCCAGAGCGCCAGCTCGATGCCGGAG
This sequence comes from Mesorhizobium sp. SOD10, assembly GCA_000824805.1. Lineage (GTDB taxonomy): Bacteria > Pseudomonadota > Alphaproteobacteria > Rhizobiales > Rhizobiaceae > Mesorhizobium. The sequence continues at coordinate 87,466 of CCNA01000028.1, read as the reverse complement.
ATGGCCGACATGCCGATCACGCCGAGCCGCCAGAACGAGTGCTTCTTGAGGACCCGCACGGCCTGCTCGATATCGCGCGGATCGCGGCCGATTAGCAGCGGCGCGAGGTCGTTGACGGCGCCGACCACGGCTTGGGTCTTCCATTCCAGCGTCGCTTCGCCCCAGCCGTAGAGACCAGGCTGGTCGGTCTCTATGCGTACGAAGACCCAGTTGCGCATATCCGCGTTTACGACGCGCGTGGTGATCGCCATGATTCTCAAGCGCAACTTCTCCCGACGCACTTAGATCATATGATTCCGGATTATCATATGATCTAAAAAAGGTCAAGCAGAACGTCAGCCCTTGGCGTGAAGATCGTCAGCGGCGATGTCGAGGAGCCTGTTCATGGCGGCGCGGGCGCCGGCGGTATCGCGGATACGGATCGCTTCCAGCACCGCGACATGCGCGGACAGCGCGCGCGACTGCGCTTCCATCAGTGGATTGGTCACGAGGAATGTGGCGCGCAACGCGGCTTCCAGCATGCCCACCAGTCCTTTGAGCACAACGTTGTGGCTGGCGGCGATGACGCCCTTGTGAAAGGCAAGATCCGCCTGGCAGACGGCATTGAGATCGCCCGGGATGTTGTCGCGCATGCCGACCACCGCGCGTTCGATTTCGGCAAGATCGGCGCCGGTGGCGCGCCTGGCGGCAAGCTCGGCTGCCGCGGGCTCGAAGATCCTGCGCGCCTCCAAAAGGCCGGAAACCAACTCCTCATCGTCCTGGATCGCCGGGTGCCAGCCGAGCACAACTGGGTCGAGCAGCCGCCAGTTGTCGCGTGGCAGCACCCTGACGCCTGCCCGCCGCCTGGCCTCGACGAGGCCTTTTGCGGACAGCACCTTGACCGCTTCCCGGACAGAGGTTCGGCTGACGCCCAGCATGGCACAGAGCTCGTCCTCGCGCGGCAGCGCCTCGCCTGGAGCGTATTCGCCACCCAAGATGCGGCTTCCCAGCATGCTGACGACGGCGTTGTGCACGCTCGCCCCACCCTGGTCGATCATAGGCATCCAGCCGAAGGCATCCAAAGGGGCTGTTGTTTCCATGGGAATTCTCTCCTGATCGAGCGCGCCGTTGCAAGCTGTTGTATGAAAGGTTAGGTGCTATGTAAATCTTCCCTTCATATGATCTATTACGAATGCCCGTGAACACGATGCAGACCAGCCCTGCGGGCAGCGCTACACGCCGGTTCGACCGTTCGCATGCCGCTAGCCAGGCCTCGACGCATCGACGCCGCTCGCGCCAGACGAGGTCCTGCGGGTTTCCTGCAGCTTAACCACCACTCAGTCGCACCAGTAGCGCGCTGCACATAGCAGCCCCATGGAGCAATTATTGACGCCAAACACACCCTTCACCGGAATCCTGCCCGTCGCGCCTACGCCGTTTCATGCGGACGGCCGCATCGACGAGGAAGGCATGCGACGTGTCATTGACTGCACGATCGACCAAGGTGTCGATGCAATCTGCATTCTCAATGGGTGTCGGCATTTTACTATCTCCTGTCTTTGCGGAGGTGTCGCACGTCTTGGCCCATGCCCCCGTGGAGACCATGATGGCGGCCATTGCCAAAAGCGCATATTTCATCTGGACCCCCTTGCTGGTTGCAGGAAACGCTGAGAAGCGGCAGCAGATACGCCTGCATCAGCCGAGGTGGGATACGACGTCGAACGCATCCATGACGGGCGGCCCGATGAGGAACGGCGTGGTCAGCGGGCGGCTCTTCGCCATGTGCGGCGATGCCCGGTGCGCGGCGAGCACTGCCTCATCCTCGTAGATCTCGACGAGCGTGTAGCTGTCGGGCACCGTCTGCGAGCGGAACAGTTCATACAGACGGTTGCCGGGCTCGTTGGCGCGGACCGCCGCGGCCTGCACCGCGAACGCGCGTTCGAAGGCATCGCCGCTGCCGGTGCAATGGTTAGCCCAACTATCATTCCGATCATCGTATCGTCTCCAACGTCCGGCTGTAGGAATGCTTCGCCCCTTGATGGAGCCGGGCCCAGCGAGGGTTCATGCCTGCGCCACGAAGTCCTGCGTGGTGATGGCGTTGGCGTAGAAGGGCGCGATCTCCATCACGAAGTCGTCCTGCTGCTTGCGGGTGTAGCCGGCCGATGCGTCGTAGATGACGTTGGTGTGGTAGCCGAGGTCGTGGGCGTTGCGCATCGAGGATTCGACGCATTGGCGCAGCGAGAAGCCGGCGAGATAGATGTCGAAGATGCGGTTGTTGCGCAGATAGCTGTCGAGCGTGGTGCCCACGAAAACACTGCTCCCGCCGCCGCGCTCGCGGACGACGAATTCGCCCTCCGCAGGCTCGAAGCCGGGAAAGAAGTCTGCCTGCTCGCCCAGGAACGACCCATAGTCGCGCATCATCTTGCGCAGCCCATACTTGCCGTCGCCCAGCACCTTGAACTCAGCCTCGAACTTGAGCGAGGCGTGGATCACGTGCATACCGCGACGGCGAGCTTCGGCGAGCGCGATCTTCGAATTGGCGATCGCGATGTCGACCTGCTCGCGGTCCTGGAACGACGGATAGATGCCGCCAGTCGGCGAGAGCCAGTCGTTTACATATTCGATCAGGATCAGCGCGCTCTTGGATGCTTCGGTCATGATGTTGGTCCTTTTTGGGTGGGATCAGGCGGCGATCATCGCGTCATGCTGACGCAGATCGTCGCTGAAGAGGTCGGGATAGGTGACGGTCTCCGGGCTACAGCAACTGCCCGCCCGAAATGTCGAAGGTCGTGCCGTTCGCCCAGGCCATGTCGTCGGACAGGATCGCAGCGACGGCCCGGCCGACATCGTCCGGCAGGCCGACACGGCCCAGGGCGATGCCTTGCGCGACGTAGGCGTTGACTCCCTCGTTGTCGCGGACGGCGCCGCCGCCGAAGTCGGTTTCGATCGCGCCTGGCGCGATGGCGTTGACGCGAATCCGGCGTTCGCCCAGTTCGACGGCCATGTAGCGGGAAAGCACCTCGATCGCCGCCTTCATGGCCGCATAGAGGCTGTAGCCCGGCATGGTGAAGCGCACGAAACCGGACGAGACGTTCAGGATGCGTCCGCCGTCGGCAATCAGCGGCAAGAGCTTCTGCGTCAGGAAAACGGGACCCTTAAGATGGGTCGCGACCAGCGACGCGAATTGCTCTTCGGTCGCGTCGACAAAGTTCGAGAACAGGCCGTTGCCGGCGTTGTTGACCAGATAATCGAAACGATCCCGGTCGAACTCCGACCTCAGTGTCTCGGACACGGCAGCGGCGAATGCCGGGAAGCTCGCCATATCGGTCACATCGAGCGCCAGCATCGACACCTTGCCGCCCAGCGCTTCGATTTCCTGACGCAAGGCACCGGCCTCGGCCGCGCCGCTACGGTAGGTACCGATGATGTGGACACCCCTTTTGGCCAAATGAAGCGCCATGTTGCGGCCAAGGCCCCGGCTTGCGCCGGTGATAAGTGCGATCGGGTGGGTCATAGATGCCTTTCTCGGGTCGTCGCGCCATCGGGCGCCTCGCTCGAACTAAGATAGGCTAAAGCCGGATTTGGAACCCGCCCGATCGGCTCAACTTCTTGCCTGATTGTCTCAACGATTTGGCTTTTCGCCGGCGGCGTGTCATAGTGGAGATATGACAGACGATCTCGCGCCGCATGTCGACATTGTTTTGCGCCATGCCACGACAGGCTTGACGGAAACACTGATCCCTCGCCTCGACATGTTCGTAGGCCAGGACTCGACCGTCAAGACGCCTTGCCTTTATCGCTCAATGATCTGCTTCATTCTGCAAGGATCGAAGCGCGTTGCGATCGGAGATACCCTTCTGAGTTACGACAGCGCGCAGTATTTCATCAGCGCGCTCGACCTACCGCTCATCGGGCAAATCCTGGATGCGGGCAAGGATCGCCCCTATGTCGCGGTGTCGCTCGTCCTGGAGCCGGCGCTGTTAGCGGAGCTGGCCGCGACCATGCCCTCGGTACGCGAGAGCGACCAAAAAGGCATGGGCGTCGCGATCAATCCGATGACGGCTCCGCTTCGCGATACATTGCTCCGCTTGCTGTCGTTGCTCGACAGTCCAGGAGATATTCCCGTTCTCGCCCCGATGATCGAGCGCGAGCTGCTTTACCGGTTGCTGCAAGGCCCACAGGGGCGTTTGCTGCGTCAGATCGCACGGCCTGACGGCGCCCTGGACCGTGTCCGGCGCGCCATCGCCTGGATCCGGGATCACCCCTTCGCGCACCTTCGCATCGACGCCCTTTGCGACGCCAGCGGCATGAGCCGCGCGAGCCTTCATCGCCATTTTCAGGCGATGACCGGCTTTAGCCCTCTCCAGTATCAGAAGCAGCTCAGATTGCAGGAGGCCCGCCAACTGTTGCTGTCGGGCAGCCATAGCGCGTCGGATGCTGCGTTCGCCGTCGGATACGAGAGCGCCTCGCAGTTCAGCCGCGAGTATCTCCGGCAGTTCGGCGCACCGCCGGCGCGGCACGTCCGGGCGATGCGTCAAGTGATCGAACAGCGGATGGTGGCCTAGATATCTGGTCGCGCTACTGCGCTACGCCCCAGCAGCTTTCTTTCCGGCCTTCGGTCGCTTCGATGCCCCACGTCGTACCCGCCGATGTGTACGCTACAGCCCGAAATCGCCGCACGCTGATCCTCAAAGCCTTCCAGTACGGCATCTATCGTTCTCTATCGCCGGGAGTCGTGAGTAGATAGATAGCGAAGCAACTATTTATTTTTATCAGCGTGTAGATCGTACTTTGGCGTAGTTTCGGATACATCCGGATAGACCCAAATCATTCCCACTCGATCATCAATTTGAACATCATCTCATTGATTTTTTTGATAAACTTTAACCAGCTAGCACAAGAATACCGTCAGCAATACCGTCAGATTGCTACACTGTTGAAAAGCCTGCAACAATGTAGCCGCCGTCGCGGCATGCACGCCTTTGACTCTATCGTTTCCTAGCAACGAGAGCCGACTCTATTGCGACGCGCTTTTATCCGCTGCTGCCTAGCTCTAAGTGATCGGGCACAGATCTAGCTCGCCGGTACGTTGCACGTTGCTGGATTGAGGGCTATGAGCGTATAGATTTGTGACCCTGGAGCCTGACATGTCCGAAGAAGCCGGCAATAATCTGATCGAACTTACCGCAGATATCGTTTCCGCTTACGTCCAAAAGAATCCAGTCCCCGTATCTGGACTGCCGGATTTGATCGCCAGCGTTAATTCGGCATTGTCTAATATTGGGCAAGCAGCTCCAGAAGAAGCACCCGCGCAGAAGCCAGCAGTCAATCCTAAAAGATCGGTGTTCCCGGACTATATCATCAGTCTTGAAGACGGTCAGAAATACAAGTCGCTTAAGCGCCATCTGGCAACCCGACACGGGATGACGCCCGAGGAATACCGCGCGAAGTGGGGATTGGCGAAGGACTATCCCATGGTCGCTCCGAACTACTCGGCCACCCGATCAGCGCTGGCGAAATCGTTAGGTTTGGGAAGAAAGTCTGCTCCTGCCAAAAAACCTGCTGCGAAACGCAAGGCGAAAGCCTGAATGGTGGACAACCGGAGGTCTTGGCGTGCCAGGGAATCAGCGTGATCGTGACAGCGCCGATCGAGCAAATCGTGGCAGTCTATCGCTTTGGGATTTTGCGGACCCGGATGAGGCGGCCAAAGCAGCTCTCGATGTCTATGGGCCGGACGCGACGACTGCCGCAGCTCACTGCGCATTGACGGCCCATTTTGATGGGCGCGACCGCGACTATCGCTTTTGGTTTGCGGTTTTCTCGGAACTCAAACGCGGGTCTCCGGTGAATCACTCCCCGAGAGGCCATTAGAGCGCCTCGATATTGGCGTGGTTATCTTCAGCAGAGTTCCGAGCGCTGCAATCGTCAGCGGTTTCTTTAGACGGACGAGCCCGAGTACCCCGCTCTATGTGTCGTCCAATCTTGCAGCTGATTGCCGTCGCGGCTTTTCCGATGCGCCGACGCCCGGCAGGCCTTCCTTTCTGGCCTTGGCAAATCCTCGGTCACTTTCGAGGAACTCCGACAGCATGAATGGGATGAGTTCTGCCACCGTTTCCGACTCGCCATAGGTCTGACGGTAAAGCGCGGCATAATCGTTGAGCGCTTGGCTCAAGCCGGCGCTAACGGTGATGGTGATCTTGGAAGGCGTCCGGTCCGGAAGCTTTCCTAGTTTCAGGTTTGGCATGAGCTCTTCCTGTTCAATGCGCGTACGGCCGGAGCACGAGATCCTTGTGTACGATGACACGCAGCGGCCAACCAGGGCGGACGGTGATTGTCGGCTGAATGTTGAGGTTCTTTTCCGTGATGCGCTGGCCAGCTTGACTGACGTTCTGCTGCGTGGATTCGCGGATCGCCTTGACGAGGTCGCTTTCGTTCTCCCCGAAGCTCAGCTCGGTACCGACCCCTAGCAATGTGGCCATCGCAACGCCCTTGATCAACTGCCAGGTGTGAAAATCCACCTTGTCCTCGAGCCCCGCATACCCGGCAGTGTCCGTCGCCGGCAGATTGTCGATTTCGATCGAGGAGCCGTCAGGCAGGATTATTCGCTGCCAGACCAGCAGCGCGCGCTTCTGTCCAAAGGCGACGACGCTGTCATAGGTGCCGATCAGGCGTGAGCCTTGGGGGATGAGCAAGGTACTGCCCGTGACGGTGTCGTGCACGTCCTCAGTGATCTGCGCAACGACCATGCCGGGCAAATCGGAATTAATGCCGGTGATAAGGCTTGCAGCGATGACGCTGCCGGCCATGATCTGATAGGGCGAAGCCGGCGTCTGCAGCTCATGCGGATTGTAAATCCCGCCGGTACTCCGTTGGCTGATGAAATCGAGCTTGCGCTGTTGGTTGTTCTGATCGCCTTCGGCTGGTGCAACGGAAGCTGACGTGGCCGCGGCACCGGCTTGAGGAAGCACCTCAAATGGCTGCTGGCGGGCTTGCCCGTTGTCCGGGGCATCGGTCTGCTTCGGTCGATTGTCGATCCGGAACATGACTTGCGACTCGCGCGCCGAAATTGCCTGTTGGGCGAGCCGCTGCTCCTCCGCGGAAATCTCCTGCCCCGGCGCGATGCCGAGCTGGCGCTGTCGCTCAAGGATGGGCCGGCCGAGGTCGCCCGGCAGTGGTGGCCCAAGCACGGGCGGCTTTGGCTTGATCGCGGAATAGTCCTTAGGCAGGCTATCGAGCCCCTCGGCGGTTGGCTTGCGCTCGGTGTTATAGCGGTCTTCCGTCAAGTCCTGGATGCGCAGAGATGGGCCCCTCAGCGCGATCATGGTGACGCCGAATATTGCGCCAGATCCGACTGCGGCGATCGCAATGATCACGCCGCGCCTAAATCGGACGGCGCGTCGCGGCGATGCTCGTAACTGCAGCTGCTCGGGATCAAGCTTCGGCGGAGCGGCGGAATGGGACGTGTCAGTCATGAGCGATCCCCTCACCTGCCGAGACGAGAAAACAGCGAAATCCGCCGCGGCGGTTGCCGGCCGTCGGTCCTGGTGATGCGCACCACCTGCTGCTGCTTGGAGCCGAGGCGGAGCTCTGCCGCGGCGAAGAGCCGGTCGACAACATAATAGTTGCCGCGCATGCGGTAGTTGACGAGCTGGTTGCTGCCGTCGGCTCCGACGATGAAGAGCGGCGGCGCCTCGCCCTGATCGATGCGACGCGGGAATTCGATATAGACCTTGCTGCCGTCGTCGAAGGCACGCGTCGGTCTCCAGGGCGGCGTGTCGCCACTAATCGCATAGCGGAAGCGGATGTTCTCGAGCGCCACATTCGACGCCACGGGCGTGGCGGCCTCGGCCTGAGCGTTACGCTGGCGCAGCGCGACGATCTGGTCTTCGCTATAGGTCCATGAGATAGCCGCCATGGCGGTTTTGTCGGTGCTTTGTAGCTGGAGGTGATACGTCCGCCGTTCCGTGGTGATCACCAGATTGGTGCTAAGCCCCGGCGCGAAAGGCTTTACCAGCACATGGATGCGCTGATTGTCTCCGGTGCCGCTCACTGTATCGCCAATGACCCAACGCACCGTGTCGCCCGCGGACACTGACGTCAGCTTCTCACCCGGTTGCAGAGCGATATCGGTGACGCGCTCGGGTGCTGCGTAAAGCTGATAAAGCGCCCCATCAGCAAAGGGATAGACCTGGACCGCATTGACATAGCCGTATTTGGTGGGCTGCTGTGTCGCCGCCTTGTTGGCGTCCGCGACACGTTCCTCAGGGGAACGTTTATCCTCGACGACCTTGCCTGGATCAGGCTGCAACTGGCCGGGCAAAGGCAGCGGCTTTGGCACCTCGACGATCCTCACCGGCTTCTCCGGCGACCTCTCGATCGCCGCTGCTTTGAAGTCGACCGCGTCATAAGAAATCTCAGGCGGCGGCACCGGCTTCGATGCGCAGGCCGAGAGGACGGCTGCCGACGCAGACAGGATCAGCACGGCGCGGAGCGATGGGGCTCTATTTGTCATTGGCGGGCTCCTTCGGGGAAACGGATGCAGGTGCTGCGCTGTCGAGTTCGCGCGACCAATCAATGGCGTTGATGAAGACGCCGAGCGGGTTGGTGCGCAGCTGGTCGGTATTGCTTGGCGACCGGATCACGACGGTGAGGATCGCGGTCCAGCGCGTCGTGCTGGCCAGGCTGCCCCGCTCAAAAACCTGCTCGGTCCATTTGACCTGGAACGAGCTGTCGGAAGCCCTGACCACGCTGGTCACCTGCACCGACACGCTGCGCGTGCCGATCTGCCCGAAGGGGTCGTTCGCCTTGGCGTACTCGTTGAGGAAGAGCGCTGCACGGTCGGTGGTCAAGTCGTAGGCAGCCAACCAGTTCTGCCGCACCAGCACCGGGTCGGTTGAGACGGATCGGACATTTTGGATGAAACGGCCGACATGCCAGGCGATCTGGGCATCGGAAGGTTGATAATCCTGGATCGCCGGCGCGACGGCACGCGCCTCGCCGAAGCGGTCGACCTCGACGACGTAAGGCACGACGCGGCTTTGCATCGATTGCCAAACAAGTCCGCCAGAGAGCCCAGTCGTTAAAGCGAGGCAGCCAAGGGCCATCAGCCGCCAATTGCGGGCCTGTACCCGCGATGAGCCGATGCGCTCATCCCAGAGCTGGCCGGCCTTCTGATACGGCGTGACCGGCTCGGGCGTGTTGCCGTAACGTTGAACGGGTCGCTTGAAGAGCATCTAGTCGTCCTTGTCGTTGAGAGAGGGATTGGCGCTGCCGCCCGGCCTGTCCCCTTCGCGGACAGCCTGCATGGCGGCGTGGCGATGAGCACGAGCGGTCTGTTCAGAGCGCATGCGTCTCGCCCAATTGGGCGCGATGTTAGAGGCAGAACCGGCCGGACCTCCGGTCATTGACGCGGTCGGCGCACCGCCTGTAGCGGTCCATGCGGCTTCGCGCCCAGCATTGACGCTAGGCCCGAAGCCTCCCGCGGCAGATCGTGCTGCTCGCATGACGGCGGCGCCGGCGGCGCTTGCCACGCCGTGCATTCCAGCAGCCACACCGGACAGGCCAGAGTCGGGCGAGGTTGCACGTCCCAGCTGCCAGGCCGAGGAAGCGGCCGAACCCATGGTGGTGCCGGCTCGGACGGCGGCAAGCCCGCCGCCGGTTGCCATGCGCGCGCCGGCAAAGGCGGCTCCCCCGGCAACGAGCGTGGATCCGGCAGCGGCCGCCGTGGTGCCCAGTGCTGCGCCCGCACCAAGCTGCGGCGCGCCGGAGACAAGACCCGAGGCGATCCCAGGACCAAAAATGCCGAGCCCAAGCAGCGCCAGCGCGCCTAGCACCTGCGACATGGCCGCCGCCAGGTCGGGCTCCTTCCCCTGGAGCGCGGAAGCAAACTCGCCGAAGAGCGTGGAGCCGATGCCTACAATGACGGCGAGCACCATCACCTTGATGCCTGATGAGATCACGTTGCCGAGCACGCGTTCAGCGAGAAACGCCGATCGGCTCCAGAGTGCGAAGGGCACCAGAACGAATCCGGCCAGCGTGGTGAGCTTGAACTCCAGGATGGTGATGAAGAGCTGGATGGAAAGAATGAAGAAGGCAATGATGACCAGGAACCAGGCCACGAGCAGCACGAAGATGGTGAGCGCGTTTCCGAAGATTTCGGGGAAGCCGAGCAGCTGGCTCGCCTGATCGAGCAGCGGCCAGGCGCCCTCGAAACCCGTGGAGGCAATGCGGCCTGGATGTAGGAGATTGTCGGCGGAGAGATTGCCGGAAGACGCGTTGATGCCAAGGCCGGCAAACGACCGATAGATGATGTCGGCGAGGTTCTTGAAATTGTTCAGGATGAAGGCAAAGACGCCGACATAGAGCACCTTGCGGATGAGGCGGCCGAGAATGTTGGCTTCGCCGCCGAATGCCCAGGCGAGGCCTGCCAGCGTGATGTCGATGCCAATTAGGATCGTGGTGAGGAAGGCGACGTCGCCCGAAAGCAGACCGAACCCGCTATCGATATAGCGGATAAAAGTCTCCATGAAGCGATCGATGACGCCAAGGTCGTTCATGCCGCCGCCTTCCTCAGGTTGATGTGCTAGTGATCAGTTGCCGGGATAGGCGGTGCCGGTGCCCAGGAAGCGTTTTGTCCCCTGTCGGGCAGCTTCCTCGGACTGCGCCTTGCGGGCGGCATCCTCGGCCTCGGCGCGGAACTGCGTCGCAAGCAGCGTCTGGATCTGCATCTGCTGCTTGGTCGAAAGCGCGATCAGCTGATTTGTGGCTTGGCTTGCCTCAAGCGCACCGGCAGCCCCTTGGCTGCGGTTGACGAGATCGGCAAGCAGATCGCCGTCACCGCGGACATTCTCGACGATCTGCGACTGCACACCCATGGTCTGGCGGAACGCCTGCATGGCGCTCTGCCAACGCTCGCGTGCGGCGGTGGCCACATCGCTCGCTTTGATCGTGGCATCGTAGCTTTCCGGATATTGCTGTCGCCACTGGTCCTGGAGCTTACCCAGGTCAAAGCTCAGGCCGCTCGCCTGGTCCATCAAACCGTCGATCCGTTGCAGCGAACCGGTAAGCTGGCCGACGGAGGAAAAATCCAGGCTCTGAAGGTTGCGCGCCATGTTCTGCAGCATGGTCGCCTGGTTCTGCAGCGACTGGATCTGGTTGTTGATCTGCTCCAACGCTCGCGCCGCCGAGAGTACGTTCTGCGTATAGTTCGAGGGATCGAAGACAATCAGGGCATAAGCTGGCTGCACATAGTCGGCCAGCGGTTTGGCGATCAGCGAAAGAGTTATCAGGCCGCAGAGAAAGCGACGCCGTATCATGACGAATGCTCCTTGTCTGGTTGGGGGAATTGCTGGAGAAGCTCGGCGGCCCAATCGAGGCCGCGAGCACTGAGAAATCGGGAGGCAAAGCTCTCCTGCCCGTCGTCGGACAGGACGCTGTCGATGAGAGTCTGCGTGGCTGGATCGGAGGCGCCGCAAAGCGCAAGCGTGATGGGGCCAAGGCCGAGCTCGAAGAGACGGTTCCCGCGCCGCGACTGCAGATAGTACTGCCGCTTTGGCGTAGCGCGGGCGATCAGCTCGACCTGGCGTTCGTTGAGACCGAACTGCTCGTAAGCGGCTCGCGCCTGCGGTTCCACGGCACGATCATTGGGAAGAAAAATGCGCTGCGGGCAACTCTCGATGATTGCCGGCGCGATCGCCGAGCTCGCGATGTCGGCAAGCGACTGCGTGGCGAAGATCACCGACACATTCTTCTTGCGCAGCACCTTCAGCCATTCGCGGATGCGGGCGGCGAAGAGCGGATTGTCGAGATAGACCCAGGCCTCATCAAGCAGGAGCAGCGTTGGCCGTCCGTCGAACCGCTCTTCGAGACGATGGAAGAGATAGGTGAGCACCGGCAGCACAGCGCCTTGGCTGTGCATCAGCTCCTCGGTCTCGAAACACTGCACATCCGATAAGGCCAGCCGGTCGTCATCTGCGTCGAGCAGCCGGCCGAAAGGACCGTCGAGCGTGTAGGGCAGCAATGCAGACTTCAGTGCATTGGATTGAAGCAGGACAGACAGGCCGGTCAGCGTGCGTTCCTGCGCCGGCGCGGTGGCAAGGCTGCCTAGCGCAGACCAGATTGCTTCCTTCACCTCCGGCGTGACGGTGACATTCTCACGGGCGATGAGGCCGGCTATCCATTCCGCCGCCCAGCTGCGCGTCCTAGGGTCCCTGATGTTGCGCAGCGGCTGGAAGGCAAGTGACCCGTTGCCCCCCAATGCGTGGTGCTCTCCACCCATCGCAAGCGTTGCCGCGCGGGCCGAGTTGCCTTTGTCGAAAACATATACCTGCGCGCCGGCATAACGTCTGAACTGCAGAGCAATCAGTGCAAGCAGCACCGACTTGCCGGCGCCGGTCGGACCAACGATCAGCATGTGGCCGACATCGTCGACATGAGTGGAAAGTCGGAAGGGTGTCGACCCGCCGGTCTCGGCGAAGAGAAGCGGCGGCGCCTCTGTCTGGGTAACCTTGGCGAGATGCTCGTTCGCCGACGGGCCGGCCCATACCGAGGACAGCGGCATGAGGTGGGCAAGGTTCAGCGTGTGAACGAGCGGCTGCCGAACATTGGCATAAACATGTCCAGGCAACGAGCCGAGCCACGCCTCGACCGCATTGACGCCTTCACGGATCGAGGTGAAGCCGAGTCCGTTCACGATCCGCTCGACCGCGCGAAGTTTTTCGGCAGCGGCTTGGCGGTCCTCGTCCCATACCGTCACGGTAGTGGTGAGATAGCCGAAGCCAACATGATCGCCACCCAACGCCTGAAGCGCTTCGTCGGCATCGAGCGCCTTGTTGTCGGCATCGCTGTCAACCAGCGGTACCGGCTCGTTGGTCACAACCTCGCGCAGGATAGCGACGATCGATTTGCGCTTGGCAAACCACTGCCGCCGGAGCCGTGTCAGCGTCTTGGTCGCTTCCGACTTGTCGAGCGGAATGAAGCGCGTCACCCAGCGATAGGCGAAATCCTGATGGTTGAGCGCGTCGAGGATCCCGGGCCGAGTGAGGTTCGGGAATCCGAGGATGGTGAGGATTCGCAGATGCAGGTCGCCCAGCATCGGCTCCAACCCGCCGATGAGCGGCGCATCGACCAGAATGCCGTCGAGATAGATCGGCGTTTCCGGCACGGCGACCGGATGTCGCCGGGTCGAGATCGTGCCGTGCAGGTAGGTCAGCATCTCGGCATCGTCGAGCCCACGCACTTCCGGCATGAAGCCGGACAGGAGATCCAGAACGCGGTCGGTCTCATCACGGAACCGCGCCAGCTCCTGGCGCCAGTCTCTTTCGCCTTCTGGATGATCAGAGTCGACAAACGCGCTCTCCGCCCGCAACTGGGCGTCCGGTGACGGCATGAACAGCAAGGTCAGGTGATAGCGGCTCTCGAAATGCGCCACCCTGCCCTCGAAAGCCGCGCGCCGCTCTTCGTCGACAAGCCAGGAGGCTGCGTCGGGGAAACGCGAGGCTGGATAGCCCAGCGCTTCGACGCGTTCAGCCTCGAGGAACAATGCCCGGCCGGAGCCGAGGCGTCTGAGCGCATTGTTCGCCCGCGCGCAGATGCCGATGAGTTCGGCTTCCGTCGCGCTTTCGAGATCGGGACCACGGAACTGCAGCGTCCGCTGAAAGCTGCCGTCCTTGTTGAGCACGATGCCCGGCGCGACGAGTGCGGCCCAAGGCAGATGGTCGGCAAGCCGGTCGGCCTTCCCGCGATATTCTGAAAGGTTCAGCATGCCAGCCACCCCCTCAGCCGAAGGTGGCGAACAAGGACGCTGGCAAAGTCCGGATCGCGGCGGGCAGCAAAGACCGCAAGCGTGTGGCCTGCGATCCAAAGCGCCAGTCCAGCAATCCACTGCTGCAAGCCAAGACCTATCGCCGCAGCGACCGTGCCGTTGAGGATCGCCACCGCTCGGGGCGCGCCGCCCAGCAGGATTGGTTCAGTCAAGGCGCGGTGAACCGGTACCTCGAAGCCTTCGATATGCTGTTCTCCGGTGGCCATCAGACGAGCGCCCCGCCGCCGAAGGAGAAGAAGGAGAGAAAAAAGCTCGATGCGGCAAAGGCGATCGACAGTCCGAAGACAATCTGGATCAGCCGCCGAAAACCGCCTGCCGTGTCGCCGAAAGCAAGGGTCAAGCCGGTGGTAATGATGATGATCACCGCGACGATCTTTGCGACCGGTCCCTGCACCGACTCCAGAATCTGCTGCAGCGGCTGTTCCCAAGGCATGCCGGAGCCCGCCGCGTAAGCCGGGGCCGTGAAACAAAACGCGAGCGCGGTGGACGAAAGAAAGCGAAGCTTCTTGCGCATGAGATGACCTTTCAAAGCTGCTGGAGTTGCGGAAGCGTGAGCGGGGTGACGGCGTAATCGCCGCTGCCGTCGAGACCGGTGACCTCGGCGATCGAGTCGATGCGGCGCGAAGTTCCGCGCCCGGCGATGAACACGATCAAGTCTATCGCCTCGGCGATGAGCCGGCGCGGAACGGTCACGACAGCTTCCTGGGCGAGCTGCTCGATGCGATAGAGAGCAGAGCGCGCCGAGTTGGCGTGAACCGTGGCGATGCCGCCGGGATGCCCGGTGTTCCAGGCCTTCAGCATATCGAGCGCTTCGGCGCCCCTGACTTCACCGACGATAATGCGGTCGGGTCGGAGCCGGAGTGTCGAGCGTACGAGATCGGCGAGCGTGACCGAACCCCGCCTCGTCCTCAATGCTACGCAATCCTGTGCCGCGCATTGCAGTTCGCGCGTGTCCTCGATCAGGATCACCCGCTCGTCGCATTCGGCGACTTCGGCCAAGAGCGCATTGGCAAGCGTTGTCTTGCCCGACGAGGTGCCGCCGGCGACTAGAATGTTGCGCCGCTCGCGCACCGCTTTCCTGAGGGCATCGGCTTGCAGCGGCTGCATGATCCGGTCGGCGACATAGTTGGCCAGCGTGTAGAGCTTTGCCGCCGGCTTGCGAATCGCAAAGCACGGCGCCAGCACGACAGGCGGGAGCAAACCCTCGAAGCGTTCGCCCGATGGCAGTTCGGCGCTGACAATCGGATTGTCGGCATGCGCCTCTGCGCGCACGTGGGAGGCAACCAGACGGATGATGCGTTCCGCCTCGGAGGGATGCATGGACACGCCGGTGTCGACCCGACCTTCTCCCAGTCTGTCGAGCCGCAGCGCACCGTCGGGATTGACCATCACTTCGATGACCAATGGATCGGCCAGGGCCTCGGTGATCGCTGGCCCCATGGCAGTGCGCAGCATGGCGCGCCGGCGATGGTCGGCCTCGGGATGAGAGCTCATCCTTCGCCTCCTTTGCCATTGTCTTTGCCCAGCGAGTGTTTCCCGGAAGCCATCTGCCGGCCGACCTGCTCGACGAATTTGTCGAAACGGTCTTGGGCGATGGCCTGCGTTGCCCGATCCGGGGCCGGCGTATGGGCATGAAGCGTGATCGAAAAACGAATGAAGAGTGCCAGGCTCTCCAGGATCATCTCGGCATCGCGCCTGACGTGAGCGATGTCGCGGGAAAGACGATCGAGCCTTACGCCGTAGCGGCGATCGAGCTCGTTCTCGCCACGCCCCTCGATGAAGGCTTCGATTGCCTTCGCCACCACCGCGGATTTGGTGGTCGAGGGATCGCGGCTGAGGTTGTCTAGTTTCTCGCTCAGCTCAGGCTCGAGCAGAAACTGATGACGGATGCGGTGGGACTTCATGCGGCTTGTTCTCGGCAGGCCGGCATTGCGCCGGCGATGAGAACAAGCATGAGACAGCTGCCAGAAATTGCTTACGGTCGTTATCTACGCCGAGATACGCTCTGGCTTTTGGGGAGCCTTCAGAAGCCGGGCACGATGTCCTTGTCGTCACCCCTGCCTTCGTTGATACCGTAGGCACGCGCCGCGGTGGAAATCCGGTCCATCACACGTTTGTCGGCGAGCGCCTCGCTATCATCGTCGGCGGGCTTGAACAGATCGTCCTGCTCAGGCTCCTGAGAGATGGCAATGTGTTCATCGGGCAATCCCGGATGGCGCTGCTGCTGAACACCGCCCTCGTCTTCAGCGGCCCCACTGGCGCTTTCTTCGTCAGCGGCCAGACGACGGTCGACACTACGCACCTGTCCACTCCAATCATCCGGGCGTGATGCAGGACAGTCGGCGTAGGGACGCTCGCGCAACAACGGTGCAGGCAGCACCCGCTCGGTGAAATTCTGATCCTCGTAATAGCGCAGCTTCTTCGCCCGGATCGGAGGCAACCCTGAAACCAGTACCAATTCATCAGATGGGGGCAGTTGCATGACTTCGCCCGGCGTCAACAGCGGGCGTGCGGTCTCCTGGCGGCTGACCATGACGTGGGAAAGCCATGGCGCCAGCCGATGGCCGGCATAGTTGCGCATGGACCTCAGTTCCGTGGCTGTGCCAAGCGCGTCCGAGATGCGCTTGGCCGTGCGCTCGTCATTGGAGGAAAAGGCGATGCGCACGTGGCAATTGTCGAGAATTGCGTTGTTCTCGCCATAAGCCTTGGAAATCTGGTTCAAGGATTGCGCGATCAGATAGGCGCGAATGCCGTAACCCGCCATGAAGGCGAGCGCGGTCTCGAAGAAGTCGAGGCGGCCGAGCGCCGGGAATTCGTCCAGCATCATGAGCAGCTGGTGCTTTCTGCCCTTCTTTGGATCGCCCTCCAGCCGCTCTGTCAGGCGCCGGCCAATCTGATTGAGCACCAGTCGGACCAGCGGCTTGGTGCGCGAAATGTCCGATGGCGGTACGACGAGATAGAGTGACATTGGTCGCTCCGCGTCCATGAGGTCGGCAATGCGCCAATCGCAGGCAGATGTTGCCGCCGCTACGGTTGGATCGCGATAGAGACCGAGAAACGACATGGCAGTCGACAGAACGCCTGAACGCTCGTTCTCTGACTTGTTCAGCACCTCGCGCGCCGCCGAGGCCACGACGGGATGGACCTGGGGCCTCTCCGCTACGCCAAGGTGGTTTGTCGTCATCATCCGCTGCAGCGTCGCGGCAAATGAGCGTTGCGGATCCGATAAGAAGGTGGCGACCCGGGCGAGTGTCTTTTCTTCCTCGGCGTAGAGCACATGCAAAATGGCGCCGACCAGTAGTGAATGACTGGTCTTCTCCCAATGGTTCCGTCGCTCCAGCGCACCTTCCGGATCGACCAAGATATCGGCGATGTTCTGGACGTCGCGAACTTCGTTCGAGCCTTGCCGCACCTCGAGCAGCGGGTTGTAGCGAGCCGACCTGGGGTCGGTCGGATTGAACAAAGGGCAATAAGAAAACTTGGATCGCCAGCCAGAGGTTAGCTGCCAGTTCTCGCCTTTGATGTCGTGAATGACAGCTGAGCCGGTCCAAGAAAGGAGCGTTGGAACGACCAGCCCGACCCCCTTGCCTGAACGTGTCGGAGCAAAGGCCATGACGTGCTCCGGGCCGTCGTGGCGCAGATAGCGGTCGCTCAATTTGCCGAGGAAGACACCGGCCGGTCGAAACAAGCCTGCCTTCGATATCTCCTGCGTTAGGGCCCATCGTGAAGAGCCATAGGTGGTGACCAGTCCGCGCTGCCGCGCGCGCCACAGCGAACCGGCGACCGCGGCTGCACAGCCCAACAATCCACTGGCGCCGGCAAGCGCGCCTGCTTGGTCAAATACCTCAGGCGCATAGGCGTCGAAATGGAACCACCACTCCAACAGTTTCCAGGGTTTGTAGATCCGCCATCCCGCCGCGACGAACAACGGCGCGCCGAGTTGCGGCTGGTAGCCGAGCATGTGCGCGCACCATTGCGTTGCCGCCCACACGCCCAGAACGACGATTGCGAACACGGCGGCGATCTGCCCGATCAGCAGCTTCGTGGGTGTCATTGGTTTGGCTCGCCGGACAATGTAACTCAGCATCGCGCGGCCAGGCCCAATCGCGAATGCAGCTCACGTACGATTGGGTGCGATCCTCGCTCTGCATTGCCGTCAAAGCCTGTCCGTCCGGCAGTTCCAGTGCGCAGTCTGGAAATATATGTCGCTGTCCAGAATTAAGTCGGCTGCGGAGGTCGTCTGCGGCATTGTTTCGTGCGGATGCCGGCAGCGCAGTTCGCGAGAAGGTGGCAAAGCGCGCGAAGGGAGGTCTCACCGTAGCTAACAATCGCTTCGTAGATGGGCTCCTCAAAGCTGTGTTCGGCGTCGATCGGGACGCACTCCTCCTGCGTCGGCTGCCCGATCTCGCTCCACCTGAACAGGAAAAAAGCGTTCTTCGCCAAGCCACGATGCGCCGCCACCACCCCATTCCGCGTTCTGAACATCTATTTTGACGCTGACGTACTTCGTGTCGGCAGCTACAAGGGTGGTAAAAGGAAAGATCTGGCGAATCCCAGGCTCGACGCTGAAGATGTAACCCTCGTGTGTCCTCTCATCAACGCGAGGACCGTTAAGCGCAAGCCGGCTCATTCCATCCTTGGACCCATAGAACCCCGGAACCTCGTCACCCGTCATAGTGAAGACGCGGAATCGGATGCTATTGAAGCCTCGGATCGTCTTCCCCCTGTTTTCAGCAACCAGATGGACATTTACGATTATCTTTCCGTGTAGCGGACCGAAAAACCTACACTCAATGTCGAGCTGTGTACGCGGGACCATCGAACGCTCACGGTCTTCGCGAGCTGCTACCTCAATCTTTTCTCGCTGTTCCCGATAACGTTCAAGTAGAACAGCGATCACAGCCCCGATCGCCGCAAGCAAGAGAGCGAGAGCTCCCTTGTCGAGTATCAGCTTGTAGATTTCGTATTCCCTTGTCGTAAGGGCTTCCAGCCACTCTCCATACCCCATGGTAAGCTACTCCCCTATGCACGGACGCTTGGGGACGGCGTCACCCGGCTATCTTCTGGCCGTGCGTGGTCCGTCAGACGTGAGGATAACGGTCTCATTGGTTCCGGGCGGCGTGAAGTAGGCGGCAGCTAGAGTAACAGCCGCGGTCACCAAGGTAGTGATGGCCCCGGATACCGTGTCGGGTAGGGCATGGTTTAGCTCTATGCCGTAGAC
Organism: Mesorhizobium sp. SOD10; assembly: GCA_000824805.1. GTDB lineage: Bacteria > Pseudomonadota > Alphaproteobacteria > Rhizobiales > Rhizobiaceae > Mesorhizobium. Next base: position 68,444 of record CCNA01000028.1, on the reverse strand, counting down.
AAGTAGTGTCGAGATCGCCGCGCCGACAGCAGAGCCACCCGTCGCCGCTACTGCCTTGTTGGTGGGTGTCCGCGATGCCACTGGAGAATTGGCGCCTACTTGGGCCGGGAAAGCTCCAGGTTCGGTCGGAATACCTCCCGGCTTTGGTGGGGGCGGGGGCGGCGACTTCGGCGACGACGGTTTGGGCGAGCTAGCCATGGAATTTCCTCTCGTTTGATACCTGCACTCAGTGTCTCGTTTGTTTCCAGATGTCGGGCGCCGGATTTGTTTTGGATGGGGGGCCAATCGCAAAGGAGATGGATTGAACGTCATTTCTGGTGGAGTTTGCGTTCGCGGAGCCTGAGAGGAAGACAATATCGAAGTCTACGCCTCCCTTTGTAGTTTTCGTAACACCGAAGTCCGCACCATACTGGACATTGTCTACCTGCCCCAAAGGGTAGTATGGAGAGTTGACTTCTAGGCCGGAGATAATTCCGGCAAGCCAGTCAGAGAATCCGAACTTCAACTGCGTTGCGGCGTCAACCTGATTGCAAACGTCGGCGTTGGTGGCATAAAGATAGTACCTGAACGGCAAGGTGGTCGTGAGCGTCCCAGTCTTTGCTGCCGAGGCGGAAAAGTTGGGCAAAATACTCGCCGTTGCACCTGAGTAAGCAAACACGAAGGGTCCACCAGCCGCTGCCTTCCCTTTCAAACTGAAGTCTTTTGACAGGTTATAGACAATTTTGAGGGTCAGGGTACCAGCCGCAACCTGCCCTTCGAGCACCTTCACTTTATCCGGATTTCGTTCTTTCATCAGAGCGGTTGCGAAGGCGCACTTTAAAGCGCCCAAAATAAGCGGAACTTGGACAAGACTCTCCGCGCTGGTCGGTGGCTTTGTTGCGCAACCAGCCAAGAGGACTGCAAGTGTCAGGCCGACCAGCCGCCTCATAACGCCCTCCCCAAAACATTCACTCCCCGGCAAAGTCGGGCTCTTGGCGAGCCCGATCTCATCGGCCGCCCAAAGGCTGAGGTTTCCGCTTTCGTGCCTGGGCTTTCTTCGTCGTTGCCGTTTTTGTGGACCTCTTCGCGGAAGAAGCCTTGGCCTCTAACGCGGGCGCTGGTGACAGTTGGTTCATTCCAAGCGCGGTTGCGAATTTTTGCGCAATCATCCTGAACCCCGTCGGGTCTGGATGCAGTTCGTTCGCCCAATGGGTGTCGTTGAGCGTCCCTTGCGTCGGCACGACATGGAATTTGTTCGAGGGATCGGCCGCCAATCCATCAAGCATGGCTTTGAACTGGGCCAGGGCGTCATGAACAATCACCTTGCCCGGGCCGGCCGGCCAATTGCAGAAATCCAATGAAGGCTTCAGCCAGGGCCCGTATCCGCACGGCGCTGGCACTCCGTTTGGGGTCGGGAAATCATAGCAATGACCGTAGATCGGCACGCCTGGTGCATGCCGATCGCGCAATGAAAACAGCGCAAGATAACTCGATTTGACGATAGCCATGACGCCGGCGTATCGCTGCGCGTTCAGGCCGCTTGCTGCCCCATCGTTGTAATTCAGGAAAATACAGAAGTTGTTGCCGGCAACGTCGTTGCCGCCCGCAGACGCGATGATGGCGTCCGGCTTTCCGTTCGGCCACTTCGATTTGTCCATCAGCAGTTGCAGGATACGTTCCTGCTTCGGCAAGCTCATCTCATCGGTTGACGCGTCGCCGCGATGCGCCGTCGAATAGATGATGGGTGATGGGCTGCAGATCGCCTGCAACTGAATCTTGATATCTGAAGGGCCGGACAGCGGATTGTTGCCCTCGATGGGGTAGTCCAACCACGAGTCGCCGATCGCAAGAAGGTGTTTCGGCGCTAGATGAAAGTCCGCCTGAAGCGCCGTCGCCGCTTCTTTTGCGGCCCGATATCGCATCGACTGCTTCTGCTGAGCATCGTTCCATGCCGCGAGGTCGCGCTCTATCTGCGCTTGCATCTGAGCGTGAGGGTCCATTTCGACGGCCATCAAATTCTCCCCAATCGTCAATCTGGATCTGCAGACGGAAGCTATCTGCCGCCACAAAGCCAACCCAGGACGGATATCCGTCACCCGTTAGCTAGCGGCGCGCCTTGCTCGTCGAACTTCGGCACCAAATCATCTGTGTCTTCGTCCAAAGTCACGACCTCATCGAGATCGATTTCCGTTGAGTCCTTGGAAACGAAACCGGCAAGCGGTGATGTGGCTGAATAGCGAAGAAAGTAGTCGACTGGCGTCTTGTGTCCTTTGCCTGAAGCAAATCGAGGATGCGGCGAGAAACTCTCCTGATTGTCCGCGATCAGCATCTGATCGGCGTCCGCTCGCTTGACGACCAGGAATATGTGATCGGCTCCAGCTGTAGTCTTGTCATCATCCCGGCAGACGCCGACGTCACCGGCCTGCTGGTTCCCGACGTCGACCTTTTGCCATCCGTGTTGCCTGAGATATTGCGCCAATGCACCTGCGCCATACACGATCTTGGCGAGTGGATAGCCCGCACTCTGCAGAAACAGGCTCAAAGTACAGGCGCAGGCGTTATGCAAAGTCGGCTTTCCGTAAATCCGCACCATGGCCTGGCTGGCCTTTTGGCGGATCACCTGACACGAGCCGGCATCCGATCCGAGATTGATCAGTTTCTCGACAAGGTCGCCGATCGTCGCGCTTTTTATCGCGCGGGGCGATAAGGCACTGCCACTTTGCGTCCCGACAGTCCATCCCTCATGAACTTTGATGGCTCCCGCGAGCTTATTGAGCTCAGCACTCGACAGCGTGCCCACGATCTTCGAGGAAGGAACGCCAACAACGGCCGTAACGGCGGCGATATAGGCTTCGGTATCATTGTTGTCGGCTGGCGGCGCGTAGCGATAGAAGGCGTCGCGAATCGAAAGGTTCTTGTAGGAATTGCTGGTGAATAGAGCCACGATTGCGGCCGAGCCGGTTTCCTCGTCGGGAAAGATTCCAAATTTGCCATCGTCGCCAATAGACCCATGGGCTTCGGAAAACGATCCCCGGGCGATATTGCCGGGGTTGTTGTTGCGCCAGGAGCGACTGCCGTCCTTCTTAGTAAGTTCATTACCGGATCGATCGCGGTAAGTTACCTGTCGCTTTCCGGAGACCCACGCAACTACAAACGCCATGAGATCCTCCTGATAGGCGCATGAGAGCAACGTCACTTAGTCTTTAAATTCCGGGATCCGCTTGTTATGACGCAGACCCTGCGGGGAAAGCTACGCTATCGCAATTTTCCCAGGCCTTTTTGTCTTGCTCGCCATTCGCACGATGGGCCTTTATATATGGTCCATAGTCAGCCCAAGTCTGCCTTAAAGCGTCTCCTCGCATCTCGCCAATAATGTCAAGCGAGAAGAGATTCATCTTTCCGCCTAAACACACGTAGTCATATAGATTCAGGAGCCGGTATACCTGTGTCTGTACTGCAGAATTACCGTCGCCGTCTATGTACTTTGGATCGAATCGTTGTTGGCCCTTCACCCCGTTAAGAGCATCTAGGCGTATCTTTTCCGCAACGATTGCCGATATTTTCGTGTCAAGATCGTTCATAACATCCAATGTCCTATTTCTCTTCGCGTCGACGTAGAGAACTATTGGAATAGCGAGCGCAGCAATTGCAGTAACAATGGCTGCGCCGGCGCTGCAGAAGCCAAGCGCACGATCAATTTTTTGCACTCATCCGCTCCTATTTGACGATTTTTCTACACTGGCTAGGCCAGGGGAGCATTGACAGCTCCGATCGCCGATTTGAATACTGTGAGAAGGTCTTCGCCTTTGGGTGCTCCGAGCCCGGTGCATGCATTCCAACCGCCGCCAGCGGAGTAGCCTACGCCGTTGTCCTTATTGTCGCCTTTGGTGATCTGGCTGAATGCCTGCGGGGCGCCGTAAAGGTACGGTTGAATGAAGCCAAGCGGGCGACCGCACGCTTCGTTGATCAGGGCGATCAATCCGGCCCATAGTGGCGCGACCGCGCTCGTCCCTCCGATCGTGGCACCGCTCCCCGCGACGACAATTCGATAGCCGCTCCGCGGATCGGCGTCACCCGCGACGTCCGGCACTCCCCTCCCTTTTCCCTGGCGAGGGTTGACCGAGGGCGGGAACTGGACGTTCGCCTGGTATCCCGGGGCGTCGAACCGGTCGCTAATTCCGCCGCCAGTGCCAGACCCGCCGTGGTTCCAAACGGCCTCACCCGTAATTTTCCCCTTGGCGGTATCGATAAAGGTGCCTCCACAACCAACGGCATAGGGCGATGACGCTGGGAAATCGACGTGCCCGTGGCCATCGCCAACGCCATCTGTAGCCAGGTTGTCGCCGGCAGCAGCAAACACGGTTACTCCGCGCGTTGCGGCATCTTTCAATGCAGAGTTCATCGCCGCCAAGCCCTGCCCGGTCCATTGCGATTCGGGCGAGCCCCAGCTGATGGAAATAACCGACGGTCTGTTCTGGGCGTCGTTGACGGCACGGGTTATCGCGTCGACGAAGCCCTGGATGGTATTTGGTGCGAAATAAACGGCGATCTTGGCGCCCGGTGCGGCCCCGCCAGCAACTTGAATGTCGAGCGCGACTTCTCCATCCGCGTTTGGATCCGGTCCAGGATTATTGCCTCCCCCCGATACCGAGATAGCAGTCACCGTAGGGACCGGCAGCCGCATAGTCTCGAAGGCGAGCCGATTGTCGCTGTCGCGATAACCTCCGCCAAGTTCAATGAGCGCGATGCATTGTCCGGCGCCAAGCCCTTTGGTTTGGGGAAAGTTGTAAAAACGCCCTACTTCGTTTGGCAGATGACCGGTCACCACGTGAGGATTGGCCCCGCGGGTGAGCTTTTGTTTGGCGATAGGTCGGGTGTCTAGACCAAGGACAGCTTCAATGCTGCCGACAACGTCGGCAGGTGCCGAAAGGCTGCCAGATCGCGCTCTGAATGCGTTCTTGCCATCGTTGTAATAGTGCAGTTTTGTTCTGAAAGCAGCTTCGAGCTTATCAGCTGGGCCGGCAAGCTTTATCAGCCGCCGAGCGGGATCCTGCAGCACTACCGACAAGCCAGCTTCGCTGGCAAATTTGCGAACCTTGTCGAACGCTGCGCTATCCCGCGCCGCGGTGGACTCGGTGGTGGAAGGCGGTACGGCCCCAGGTTTCATCTTCAGTAGCGGGTCGCCACCTTCGTCTTTGACGTACACACTCACTTCGATTTGCTCGCGCGGATTGGTGGCGTGCACGGAGGCTATTGGTGCCGATCCGACAGGTGGCTCTCGGTTGCTGCCAGGAATTTCAACATATTGGGCCGGCATCTCGATGTTCCTCCCTGGTTTTGCTTGGCTCAGACCACATGTTTCAAGCGGGTCGCTTGTTCTATTTTCAGCGAGCAACCTCAGCCAAGTGCCTATTGACCTTGACGAATGGGAGTTGGATGCCCCGCCGAACCAACAGCGAACGATCTAATCCGAGTATTTTGCGGACACTGGCTAATGCCGCCTCATTCACTTCGATATATGCCACGATGTACCACTCGCCGTTTTCTTCCCTGGCCATGCCTAGCGGCTTGGCGTGCCACTTCAGCGCGCCGTGGTGGGGCATAAAGTAAGTCTCCTGGACGCCGCCGACAGCGCTCAGGCCTTCGTCGAGGGCGTATTCCATGACCGCGCAGCAGAGCTGCGTCAGCGTGCCCCTCAGCCCGGTCGAACGCTTTTCGGGTACGACGAAGGTGCGGGTCCATTCGGCCCAGTCAGGACGCCTTGGAACGCCCGATTTCTCGCACATGTGAGGAAAGACCTCTGAGACCATGTGCGGCTCGCTCGTTGGGATCAATCGGGCCGAGGTCACGACGCGACCCTCTTCCATGCCGAGTAGGTAGGTCGCCGCGTCAGTATCGAACTGGTCTAGTTCGCGACCGTCTGGGCTCGGAGGGCGCCAACGTTTTTGATGGACGAAGAAGTCGTGCCGGCGGCGCAGAAACTCGTCGAATTCGTTTTCGTAGAGATGCCTGTTCTGCGCATTGACGACATGAGCCGTAATCATCGCGCGATCCCCCGATCGTTCTTGGGGGGATAGTTGCAGCCGTTCTAATTTGCGTCACCTGTCCGATCGGACAGTTGACTGGCTCAAGGATGAATCAGGCGCCGGCGCACCGCCTCGACGACGGCCTGCGTGGTAGTGGCGACGCCGAAGGCCTCGCGGGCCCTTGTGGCGTGCCATTTGACGGTGCGCTCCGTTAGGCCGAGGATCTGCGAAGTTTCGGACGAAGTCTTGCCGGCCGCCGCCCACAGCAGCACTTCCTTTTCCCGGTCAGTCAGCGGCCCCTCGCCGTCTCCGGCGTCATTGGAAAAGGACTGGATCGTCATGCCGGCGTAGACCGCCATGGTTACAAGCTGCACCTGCTGGCGCGCAGACAGATTGCAGGTCTTTTGCGAGGAGGCAAATGACAGCACCGATTGCCAGTGGTGGACACTCAGCATCGGCACGGCGAAGCCGCTCCAGATGCCGAACTCCGTCGCTTCGCCGGCGACGCGCCGCGAAGCTTCCGTCCCAGACCATCTGGCGGGTACATCGGACCAAAGGAACGGCTTCAACGTCTTGGCCGAATAGATGCAGACGCCGTCCACGGCGGCATGCTCGGCTTCCACATAGCGCTCGAACCAGCCTTCCGGCCAGCCGTTCAATTCTACCATCGGCGCGAGTTTCTGCCCGCCCAGGGGCACGCCACTCAATATAAGATGCTCGAATCCAAGCTTTGTTACTGTCCCGAGCAGATCGCACAAAAGCGGCCCTGTAGCCGTGTGCTTCCGGCACCGCTCGACAAAGTCGAATACATCAGAATCGATCATGCCAGAGCCCCGTCTCCCGCACGAACAATCTATAGCTTATTTTAGAAGACTCGCATACGCAAAAGCCCGTGATATCAGGTCGTCCAGGGCAAGCCTCGGCAGCCTATCAATGCTTGCCTGATGCGATAGCTGGCGCTGCTGATCTAGAGGGGTCCGCGATGACGCGAGGGAAACGCTTGGCTGGCGCCAACGAGAAACGACAAGGGTCGTCTCGACCTAAAGTGGAGAAAACCGGCACGAGGCCAGTGCCTGCGTCGGCTGAAGCAAATAGTCCGTCAAAATCGTCGGATGTCAAAGTCGCGGCCAGCCAGAAACGTAGTATGATCGAGAATCCGTGGATCGCTCTCCTCCTGCTGCCGATCTTCACCACGCTGTTCGGTGTCCCGGCAGCCCTGTATCTCGATAACTGGCGCGCTTCGCGCGAACAGAAGGACCGTGTCGTCGGTTTTCTGCAGATCGCTGGTCAGGAATGCGAAGCGATCAACAAAACGCTGGCCGGGGTGCAGATCGACCAGCAGCCCGTTTTCGTCCCCTCCCTCGGGATTGCCCTCTTGAACATCCAGCAGGATGCAGAGAGCCTCAAAGTCATTCCGGCGGATGATTTTCGCGATCTCGTTCGGCAACTGGTCGGCATCCAATCAACGTTGAGCGATTATGGTCGCCTAGCAAACGACTATAGGCTCCTGGCAATACAGACCCCGCGCGGCCTTCCGCCTCTCATCCTCCCGATGCCCGATGGCCCGCCGAAACCGGAAACACCGCAGGAAGCCGCTGCGCGATATGCCAAAGCGATGCAAGACTTGGAGACAATGCGGCAGACACATCTGGCGCATATGCGCCAGACCTTGCAGTCCTACAAGGACGCGGTGAAAAGCTTCTGTGTGGTCGGCGCACGCATCCACGACCAACTTGCAGGCGGGACCCCTTAGGGCTCGCCCCAATCAAATCGAGGCCCCTCGTTAGACGACGTAGGTCGCGAATTCGACAATGCCCTTTATGCGACTTTCGAGGCACAAATGCAGAACACGTTCCGTCCCGACAAAGGGAGGCGCTGATCCGGGTTGGAGCATCGCCAATCCTGTGTACACACGCCTTAATAATTGGGCTGTTCAAGCGCTCCGCATCAAAGCTTCTTCAGCGCAACAGGCTCCTGAGTTCGGCGCGGAGCAGCTTGAGTTCTCGCGCGTAGCTCGCAATCATCGCCGGCATGAACGTGCTGCGCTTGACACGCGAAAAATCGAAACGGAATCCCGACTCTTCGCCGAGCATCGCCATAAACGTCAGTTGCGATCGACCGTTGCCCTCGCGGAACGGGTGGATCGCGTTGAGCTCACCCAAGAACTGGGCGGCCTCTGAGATGAACTGTTCGGAATCGATCGCACTGATCGCCGCCGGAAGCGTGGCGAAAAGCTTTGTCATTTCGCTGTCGATATACTCGGGATAGCAGAATGGATTGCCGCCTTTTGCTGTGCGCACGGTGCGGTACTTGCCTGCCCAACTATACACGTCCTGAAACAGGTGGTGGTGCGTGCGCCGGTAGTGAGCAGCATCGAACTTACCTCTCGGCAGCGGTTCGCGAGCACGCAGCGCGGTCATCTCAAGCTCGAACGCTTCGAGTAGCGAAGCATCCCGCAGACCGAGCTTGTTCTTGAGTGTGGCGGTGCCCTTGTAAGAATAAGGGTCGTCGAAAGCGTCGTAGCCGACAGCCATCACCCACGCGACTTGGCGCTCAGGTAGGCGCGTATGACCTCGGAGCGTTGATCGTCAGGTGAAAGATTGCGCTTTTTCATGTCGGCGAGACGCTTTCGGCTGACCGCGTCAAGGCTAATCCCCTCGACGGCCGTTATAGCGGCGAAGGTACGATGTCCAAGAACGTGGCCCGACTCGCTCGGCTTGAGGCTCTTGCTTGTCTTTTTCATCGGTCCTCTTAGTCGCAGTGAGCCGGATTAGCGGTCGAGCAGCTTTCGCGCCTGAGAAATGCGATCCCTCAACCCGGCCTGAAACCCAGGATCTCGCCTACGGGTCTCGATATGCGTCGTGATTGCGGCCCGAATGATGTCAGACACCGGCAAATTCTCGACGGTTGCGACCATTTCAAGAGCCTGAGCCTGCTCTTCGGACAGGCGAACAGTCATCGCTTTTGCTTGTTTCATGATGCCTGTTTTGCACCAATCTTACCCTCTTGTCAACTGTCATGGTGTCATGGTATCACGGTATCAATCAACGGAGGTATCAATGAACGACGATCATAGCAATGAGCACCCCGACCGGCCGAAGGCTTTCGAGATCAAGATCGACCGCACCACGTACAAGGTCCAGGAGTCGACCCTCACCGGTGCGCAGCTGAGGAAATTGCCCGAACCTGATATCGGGCCAGACCGCGACTTGTTTGAAGTCATCCCTGGAGGCTCCGATCAGAAAATCGATGACGCCACCAAGGTCGAGATACGCAATGGCCTGCGCTTCTTCACCGCGCCGGCCCAGATCAACCCGGGCCGCGATTGAGGAGAAGGGAATATGTTGCCGCCGATCGATAAAGAGTATTTGCAGGCGCGGGCGCCTGGACATTCTGTCTCGCTCGATGGCGGCATGATCGCGATCGTCATTCCGGCTTTCCAATTGCCGAATGGCTTCACGGCAACGGCCGCTGATCTCCTACTTCGGCTCGCCCCTGGCTACCCAGATGTTCACCCAGACATGTGGTGGTTCGCGCCTGCCGTCATACGGACAGATGGTCAGGCGATCGTCGCTACAAATTCACAGGAAGACTATCTTGGGCGCAGGTGGCAGCGGTGGTCCCGTCACCTTAACCCGGGCCAGTGGCGGTCGGGCATCGATTCGCTGGAAAGCTACTTGGCGCTCGTTCGCATGGAGCTTGAAGTAGCCGGAAGGGCGCGCGCCGCATGACAATCACGCTCGTCCTTCCTGGTCCGCTTGCTGACGAAATCATCGCCGTCACGCGCAATCCGCTTGAATGCGCAGGTGTTCTGCTCGCTCGGCGCGTCGATATCGGCTCGGACGTGCGTCTGCTGGCAAGGACCATGCATTGGGTGCCGCAAACCGCGTATAACGAGCAGAGCCCGCATCACATGTTGATCCGTTCGGAAGGCTATGTCGGCGCCCTCGGGGCGGCGGAAGCCGACGGCTCTGTTCCAATCTGGTTTCACACCCATCCAGGCGAAATCGGTGTGCCGCTGCCAAGCGAGCACGATCGGCAGGTCGACCACGACATTCGTGATCTCTTCCAGCTGCGCAGCGGCTCCGGTCTGTATGCTACGCTCATCGCGTCGCCCCGCGGCGAAAGCATCGTCTTTAGCGGCGAACTGACGCCGGAGGGCGGCAGCGCATTGGCGATCGATCGGGTTTGGATCGTGAGCGACCGCTGGCGGCTAATCCAAAACTTCGGCCACAACCTGTCGGCCCCCGATGCAATCTTCGACCGCAATGTGCGCGCTTTCGGGCCAGACATTCAAAGCGTGCTCGGCAACCTGCGTGTGGCGATCGTCGGCGCCGGCGGCACCGGATCCGCCATCGCGGAACAGTTGGTACGGCTGGGCGTGCGCGATCTTCTTTTGCTGGACAACGATGTGCTGTCGTCCAGCAATGTGACGCGCGTTTACGGCTCGACGCCGTCCGACGTCGGACGTTCGAAGATCGAGGTGCTGCGTGCGCACCTGATGCGTATCGCACCGGACCTCAATTGTTCAACCGTTCCGGGAATGGTGACCGTCAAATCAGTCGCCAAGACGCTGCGAGGGGCAGACCTCGTTTTTGGGTGTACAGACGACAACGCCGGACGGCTGGTGCTGTCGCGTCTGGCGACCTATCTTTTGACGCCTGTCATTGACGTCGGGGTTCTCCTAAGCAGTGACAGCGGCGGGACGTTGACAGGCATTGACGGCCGCATCACGACGCTGACACCGGGAGCCGGCTGTCTCGTATGCCGCAATCGGGTCGACATGGCCCGCGCAGCAGCAGAGATGCAGACGCCAGAAGAACGCCAGCGTTTGGCGGACGAAGGGTATGCGCCAGCCTTGGGCCAAGTCGAGCCGGCGGTGGTGGCTTTCACCACGGCCGTCGCGGCAGCCGCGGTCAACGAGTTGTTAGACCGCTTGATTGGTTACGGCCCGCCCGATCGTCCGACAGAAACCCTCCTAAGGTTGCACGAGCGCGAGATTTCCACCAATCGCGCTTTCCCTCGGGGCGGGCATTACTGCGACTCCGTGCAGGGTAAGTGGGGCACGGGCGACGAGGAGCCATTCCTCGGCCAGCTATGGGGCCGAGAATGAAGATTTCCTGGTGGCAATGGATTCCGTTTTGGCGTTGGCGTGTCGTCGGTCAGACATTCTCTGCGGACGAGGTGCCTGATCGTCTTCCGCGGAATGCGGTCGCGCTCGTCGGCGATTCAGCCCGCACCAAATGGATCGTATTCGATTGCCCTTGCAGGACCGGCCATCGCATTATGCTCAATGCCGACCCGGCGCGCCGGCCGCACTGGGAGGTAAACCAGATCACGCGCCTGACGATCTCTCCAAGCGTGGACTTTCGCGGCAATCAGCGGAGGTGCCACTACTTTATCCGCGGTGGTCGCGTAGAATGGGCAGAGGATAGTGACCGATGAGTGAAAGCAACCAAAAGGAAGAGGAAGTGCAGCCGGCCATGATCCCGCCGCGTGCTATCGAGAAGACGCCAATGTTCACGGCGATGAACGCGGCGCGCTATCAGCGCCAGACGCTCATCAGGGAGATCGAAAGCACTCAGCCCAAGCTTCTCTGCTACATTGCAGGCAACAAGGCGCTTGTGGACCGCATCGACACCTTGGGATTTGTCGACATGCTCCACAATGTCACGCCAGGCGAGCCGATAGACCTTATGCTGCACACGCCGGGCGGTGATGTTGACGCCGCCGAAAAGCTGATCGGGCTGGTTCGCAGTGCTGCAGGTGCGGAAGGTCAGCTCAGGGTCATCGTTCCTGACTACGCCAAGAGCGCTGGCACGCTGATGGCGCTGGGAGCGAATACTATCGTGATGAGTGAATCGTCGGAGCTTGGCCCGATCGATCCGCAAGTTTCGTCGAAGGATGGCAATGGATCGGACGTCGTCTATTCGGTCCTGACCTACCTGAATGCATACGAATTTGCTGGAAAGTCGTTGCGCGAAGCTCCAGACGACCTTGCCGCCAGGATCACGTTCGAAAAATTCGATCCGACAATCGTCCGGAAATTCCAATCCGTAAGGGACCGAGCCAAGTCGCTGGCCGAGAAACTGCTCAGGCGCCAGGGTAAGAATTTTTCGAAGATCACCAGTGAATTGATGGACATCAACAAATACCCTTCGCACGGCCAGATGGTCGGATGGGAGACGGCTAAGGAAATGGATCTTACGGTCGAGTACATGTCCTCAAACGACCCGGTGTGGCGTAGGTATTGGGCCCTCTACTGTCACCTGAGATTGGCCATTGAACCCGAACAGCGTATATTCGAATCGAACTATGTCTCTTTGATCGTGTGATGGCCGTAGAGTTCGTCCTGTTTGTCAGTCATAGCGAATCGAGCACGTGATTTACCGACGGGGCGTTCAGCGCCAACATTGAACGACCGCGAGTGGTCATCGCCTGTTGCCATGAGATGTATGCGGAATTGCGATGTGAACGACCTCCTTTGATTTGCCTTTTTTTCAATCGTAGCCCGCATTTGAGATGCTGTCTGCCAAAATGAAGCGTCACACCGTCATAGTCCAGGGCACCCTCGCCTTTGGCATGCAGCGCGCCGCCGCCGCGCGTGAGGGGGACCACGGTCGGGATGTCTCGACGCTTCCCCTGCTCGGTGCCCGCCTTGTGGGCGGCTTCGCCCGGCCCGCAGACTACGCCACCCTCGTCCCAATCGTTGCTCGAGCGCTCAGCGAGCTTGCCTTCGAAGAATTGGAACCGGTCAAGACGCGCCCTGGCATGGCGCGGGCCGTGCTCGCGAGTCTGGCGCGGATATGGGCAGCGGACATTCAGTTCGACGATCTGCGTTATGCGAGCGCCCGTCTGAGCGATCTGGGGCGCATCGAGGCCTACCTACACAGGCATCTGCCAATTGGTGCGCTTCTACCCCGGGACCTTTGCGACCGAGCTATCGCGGGCGTGGCACATGCCCGTGCCACGGTTGGCAATCTGTATTTCCATAGGCTGATTTCGATCGACCCGGTGTGGCGGCCGCTGATCAAGGCCCTCGCGGCAGTTGTCGAAATCACCTGGGACGCGCCCGGCACACGCGACCGGAGTTGGTTTCCCGGCACGATTGTGCCCACGACCAGCCCGCCCTCCCAAGATCTGATCTGCGACGTATGTGCAGATCCTCGCGCAGAGGTCGTCGAAGCGCTTCGCTGGGCTCGCGAGCTGTTGAGCGACGGCACAACACAGGCCTCCGACATTGCGATCACGAGTGCCGACCTCGGTGCCTGGGATGACCACATGCTGGTGCTCGCCGCGGACGCTGAGCTCCCCATTCATTTCGCGAGCGGCGTTTCCGCCCTGAGCACTCGCGCTGGCCAGAGCTGCGCGGCGTTGGCAGACGTGATGATCAATGGCCTGTCGCAGGATCGCGTCCGCCGCCTATCGCTGCTCTCTCCCTATCTGTCGGAGGCCCTTCCGGCTGACTGGATGAAAGGCATCCCGACCGAGGCGGGTCTATTTAAACCGGATCATTGGGCCAGCAGCTTCGAACCGCTTTCGCGTTCCGATGGTTCCTCCATCGCAGCGACCCTCATGCCAGTGCTGCGTGACCTCGATGTCGGACCTCAGGCGGCGGTCAGACTCGGAGAGACCCTGCTGCGGGGCAAGAGCCTCGGCCTTTGGCAAGAAGCGCTTCGCCTGGGACCGGCTGCGGCCATAGAGATGACCCTTACGTCATTGCGCATCGCCGATGAAAGCGATCCTGCCAACAATGTCGTCTGGGCACGAGCGGCTGACCTCGTTGGTGTGCCGCGCAAGCACATGCGCCTGATTGGGCTTTCGAGCAGAAGCTGGCCGCGCTCCGATGGTGTGGACCCGCTGCTGCCCGATCATGTCCTAAGCGAGCGTGACTTGGCGGACCTGCCCCGGCTGGAACGCGATCGGCTGGCCTTCGAGGTCCTCGTCAGTCACCCAGACTCGAGCGTTGCGCTGTCCCGCAGCAGGCGCTCAGCCGACGGTGCATTCCTTGCTAGGAGCGCGTTGCTGCAACGAAAAGTCACGGAGCGGTCGCTTTCGCGGACCAGAACGCCGGAACACGCATTCAGCGAGGGGGATCGTCTGCTCGCTCGTATTGATGATGCGCTCTCCTTGCCGCGTATCCAGAGCGTCATGTCCTGTTGGACGGATTGGACGCGCAGGTTGGATCCCACGCCACATGATGGCGGATATCGGAAAGACCACCCAGCCGTTGCCCGCGCGCTGAACACGCCGCAATCGGCGACTTCCCTGCGGCGCATGCTGCGCGATCCGCTGGGCTTTGTCTGGCTACGGGCATTGGGAATGACCGCTCCCGAACTTGCCGTTGAACCGTTGCAGTTCGATCCCATCACGTTCGGCGAACTCGTGCATGAGTTGCTTCGGCTAGCAATCGAGCGCATCGAACCCATCCCCAGCCTTGTCGGGGCAACGCCAGAAGAAATCGATAATGCCCTTGGCGCGGCGGCACGCGACATCGCCGAGCGTTGGCCGCTGACCCAAGCGGTGCCCCCGAGATTGTTGTGGCTCGATACCATCGACGAGGCACGACGGCGCGCCCGCCGCGGCCTGACAATCGACGAACGCTTCGGCCCGGGGACCCGCAGCTTCAGCGAGATCCCCTTCGGCAATCCGAAATCACCGGCAGAGCGTTCCGATCCCTGGGACGAGCGCCAGGAAGTCGTGATCGGTCAGTCCGGGCTTCGCTTGAAGGGCCGTATCGACCGCGTTGATGTGAAGCCCGACCGCCGCAGCGTACGCATTTCGGACTACAAGACCGGCACGACGCCGCGCAATTTGCGTGACGTGATTCTGGGCGGCGGCGCCGAAGTTCAGCGCGCGCTCTACGCCATCGCGATCAAGCAGCTCATCCCCCAAGCGAGCGCCGTCATCGCTCGGCTCATATACCTCGACACGATGGGGCCTGCTGCAAACCTTGACGGCGACGTCCTCGAGCGGGCGGAGGACACGCTGCTGCGCTTCATCGACATTGCAGTCGAAGGGCTCAGAAGCGGCGTCGCCTATCCGGGGCCAGATGCGTTTGCAGGCTACAACGACCTCAGGATCGCACTGCCGGCAGCGCTCGACCGCTATCGAGGGCGGAAGGAGGAAGGCTTCAACGCCGCTCAGCAAAGGCTAGTGCCACTTTGGGATGAGCCATGATGATGCTGAGCGATGCCTTCGAACGCAATCGCGTTCTCACCGAACTCGACAAGACGTTGCTGGTCGAAGCGGCAGCGGGTACAGGCAAGACATCGCTGATTGCCGGTCGTGTCGTCATGCTGATGCTGAACGGTGTATCACCTCGCGGCATCGCCGCGATTACGTTCACCGAATTGGCCGCCAGCGAGTTGTCGCTGCGCATTCGCGAATATGCAACGCAACTGCTGGCGGGCCACATTCCGAAGGTTCTGCGCGGCGCTGTCAACCTTGAGCTTCTCACTGACAAAAGGGCTGTCCTCAGCTCGGCGATCGATGCCTTCGACGAAATGACCTCATGCACGATTCACGCGTTCTGCCAGCAGATCATCATGGCCTACGCCGTCGAAACGGGGCTCGACCCCGGATCACAGATGATGGATGCGCCCACCGCTGATGCCATGTTCGAGAGCGTCATCTCGGGCTGGCTGTTCGACCGCCTCTCTCACGGAACCCAGAAAGGTGAGGATCCAGTCGCTGTCCTGTCCAAGTTTGAACCGCTAAAGGTCGTCAAGGACAGCTTTGATCTTGCCAAGCTCAAGCTGGCGCACCCCGGCGCGGGTACCTTCCCTGCCGACCTCTCGCTGCGCAAAGACATCGACTTTGTCGAAAGCGTCCGCGCCTTTCGGCGTTGGCAAGCGAACTATCCCAAGGAGCGCAGCACCGGATCATTGATCCAGGAGTTCGAGACGCTCGCCGAATTCTACGAGAACTGTTTCGAGACAGAGCCGAGCTTCTCCCGGCTATGGGAGCTCGCGAACCCGCCGCACACGGCCTCGATGAAATGGAACGAGTTTACCTTCACTGAGCCGCGCAATCTTAGTCGCTGGAAATCGGCGTATGGAAAAGGCGACGGGACGGCACTCTGCCAGCAGGCCGACGAGCACTTCCACACCTGTGTGACTCGGTTTTTTGATCTACTCGGTCAGATCGGCGATGCCATGGTCGAATCGATGTCGCGTGCCCTCGATCCGGTCACGGACCTCTATAGGCAACGCAAGGAAAACGCCGCCGTCCTCGATTTCGACGATCTGCTGCAGCGCGCCCATGCCCTCGTCACCACCAATGATGTCGTCCGCGCCGCGATAGGTGAGCGCTTTGCGCATATCCTCGTTGACGAATTCCAGGACACCGATCCGATCCAGGCCAGTATCCTGTTTTCGATCTCGGCCTGCAGCATGCCCGATCGATGGCAAGACGCCAACCTTCGCGATGGGGCGCTGTTTGTCGTCGGGGATCCCAAGCAATCCATCTACGCGTTCCGGGGCGCCGACATCGATAGCTACAAACAGGCGAAGCAGGCCATTGCCCGTCTCGGCGATGAACGCATCATCCATATCGGTGCCAATTTCCGCTGCCAGCCCGGTATCATCGACTACGTGAACAGCGTGTTCCAGCCGGTCCTCGATGCAGACGGACAGCCGAGCTATGGCGCACTCACTGCCACGCGAGAGGGGGCATTGCACGGATTCGCCTGTGCCTCGCATGTGGCCATAGGCGATGGTCAGAAGGCGAAGATGGCGCAGCAGCGCGACGACGAGGCGGCCGTCATTGCACAGATTTGCTCAAAGCTCATAGCAGCCATCGAAATCGAGGACGAACACACCGGAGACCGACGCCTCCTCGAAGCGGGCGACATCGCACTCCTGGCTCCAACCGGCACCGAACTCTGGCGCTACGAACGCGCACTGGAAGCGCTCGGGCTCGCCGTTGCGTCGCAGGCCGGCAAGACGCTCTGCCTGCAGCAGGAGACGCAGGATGTCCTGGCGCTCTTGCGCGCGCTGGCGGACTCGCGCGACCGGCTTGCGTTCGGTGCCTTCATGCGCGGACCCATGGTCGGCCTCACAGACGAAGAGTTGCTCGACATTGCCGAAGAGGTCCATCAGGCCGGACCAGAGGCCTCCCCCACTGGCCTGTTCGACATCACAACACCGCCCGCCCTAATATCCCATTGCGTAGCCCGCTCTGTCCTTGAGACCCTGCAAAAACTTCGTGCGCGCGTGAACGTCACAACGCCACGCGTACTCTTGGCCGAGACAATCGAGCAGCTCCAGTTGCGCGTCGCGCTGTCTGCCCGCAGCGGCAACAATCGCGCCGCGCGCTCGCTTGCAAATCTTGATCGGATTGTCGAGCTCGCGCGGCCTTTTGATGTTCGGGGGTTCAGGGCATTCGTTCGCCATCTCCAGTTTGACTGGGATAGCCGCGCCTCGCGCCAGGAAGGACGGATCGACGCGTCGCGGCACGCGGTCGAGATCGTGACCATTCACAGTGCGAAGGGTCTCGAATGGCCGGTGGTGATTCCGATCAACATGGGTACACAAGCAAGGCCCTCAGAGCGATTTGTGCATCGGCGTTCCGACAACACGCTGCACTGGGTCATAGGGGGCGTTTCGTCCTCTGCGCTTACGCTTGCACGCGAGGAGCAGGCGCGGCGCCAGGCGCTGGAAAATCAGCGCATGTGGTATGTCGCGTGCACACGTGCCCGCGATCTCTTGATCGTGCCCTATCTTTCCTCGGCGGGGCAGGCTGCCTGGTCGAAGTTAGTCAATCTCAGATTCGACCTGCTCGATGAACTGAAATTCAATGCGCTCGAGCCACGACCGGCCACCGGATCGGAGGCCGTGGCTGTCCCCCAGGACGCAGACACATTCGCCCGGCAGGCCGCGATCGTGCAGGCCGCGACGCCGGCGTTGCGCTGGGTGAACCCCAGTGTTCATGACCCAGATCGAGCGGAGATCCTCACCCCCGCCATGGCTATCGAGCCGGGCAGCACATTCGAATATGTCGAGCCGATCGGCGCCGGCAGAATTCGGGGACTGATCCTGCACAAGCTCATGGAAGAGCTTTTGACCGGAGAGCTCTCGCCGCAGGATGATGTTAGCGCCCGGGCGGAACGCCTTCGCGACGAGCTTCTCGCCCTCAAGCCCACGGACGAGTTCCTGGTCCCGCGCGAACTCGCGGCGACAGCGCTGCAGACGTTTCAGCTCCCTTATGTGCAGCGTCTCCTGCCGATCCTTGTACCGGAGCTCTCCGTCTGGAGTGAGTTGGCCCCCAGCAATCTTCTCGCTGGCCGTGTCGATGCGATCGCTATCGAGGACGGTAAGGTCCTGGAGGTTCTGGACTGGAAAAGTGATCGCGACACCGACCTGCACCGGGCCGCGTATGTTCAGCAGTTGCAGCGATACCTGCGGGCAACCTCGGCGCCGCGCGGTACGATCGTATACATGACCACGGGAGAAATCGTGCCGATCCTGCCAGATTGACTCGCACCGCTCCAAACCGGGGCCGAGCGCTCCGTTGCGGTCAAAGCCAAACCGATTCGTTGCATTATTCCCCGGCACATCTCAGGATTCTGAGCTGATGAATTGAGCCCACGGCGCAAAAGACCCAGACAGTCTAGGGGTAGACGGCGCAGCTAATAGAGGCGTGCCGGAACAGCGTGACCGACGGTGGGTCATTGATGAGGGATCCATCTGCTGCTCGATGACATCACCCCGAGAACGGCTGACTGAAAACCGCGCCCGCCCGACAGGGGGCACGATGAGCCTACCCTTGGTCACCAATCGGCCCATACGCCGTCTCAATGACACCTCTAAGGGTCGACGACATGTCGTCGTCGTCGAAATTCGTGGTCAATTTGAGGGCGGTGACGATCTCGTCGGCGCCGATGTCATGCTGCCCAATGACAGCAACTGCATTCCGGGCAAATGAGAACAACGCTCCGGCGCGGACGTGGATTTCGGCCGAATCCGCAAGGTAGCGATTGAGATTTAGGTCAAGAATCATTGTCGGGCCGCGCCCAGCCCGTGCTGATGTTACGCCTAGCAGGCGAGCCCGCTGAACCTGCACCTTGGCTACCAGGGTTGCGAGCACTTGGCGCTCCGAGGGGAGTGCGTACTCGGTCATCTCCTTGATGGCATCTAGGGCGTCCAGGGGCAACGCCGGCAAATCAGGGGGCCGTGCTGCAGTAGGGAGTGCACCGCCAACACATTTGTCGATTAAGTCCGTTAGGAGGTGGGCGCATTCCTCCGCATATTCGCTGACTGCGCTTAACGCTAAAGGGAGGACAGAGCGCGCCGCCGCCCGCTTGCTCTCGCGGCTTTCGTGTTCGAACTCCCAGTCTTGGCGGATCTGGCGATTGATCGCCGCCACGCTCCAGCCGGCGCCTGCCAGCGCGAGCATTGCAGCGATGAATGTCTGGTAGGTATCGAACCACCCGAACTCAAACTGATCCTTGTAGGCGCACAAGAAGATCGGCAAAACTATTTCGCAGTCCTGGGTCGCGTGGTGCGCAAGAAAGCTGAACCCGAAAAAGCACGCCGTCAGGACAACCGGCATCGCCGCGATCAGGTCATACACCGGCCTATGGCCTCGTTTCATGCTCACCCCGCATCCAGGTCCGAATTCGATCTTGATGACCGGGTTTGCGACGCTTCGCAGGAGAGCGAAACCCGGTATAAGAAATTTCTTGTTCTAGCGAGCTACGGCAGCCCACGGAAACGCGTCAATGCTGTGACTCCACCTTGCCCTGTGAGGTCACCATGACCGCATAAGGCTGCCATCAACCCGTCAGCCCTGTTCGTTCTCTGGCCGATCCGATCGCACTACGTCCCGACCATCGACTTTTGTTCAAGCATCCAGGCAATGCGGTCATTCGCGACGTTCATGGCTGCGTTCGGGTGCCGACTTCAGAATCGGTTCACCAAACGCAATGCATCAGCCCGCAACAGCTCGACCATGACTTCGTGAGAACGGCATAAAAAGTCATGCCGGAGGACGAATGGAGATTTCACGGATGCCATCTTAAAAGGATTTATCTGATGTAACTGTATTAGTATGAACGAGCGTCTGTCAAGATGATTACGTATCGCCATGTATAAGTAACATCTCATACTTGAGACCGGCGGCTAGAAGCTCATGATCAACTTATGGCAAGGCTGGAGCAAGGAGGAATGTGTCGTCGGACGGGTGAAAGTCAGCATTTTTGTGCTTGCCGCGCGGTTTTGCGACGCCTGCGGACCTCGCCGGGATAGCTCTGCCGACCCCAAACTGCCCAAATGCGAACTAGATCACCTGACTGGCAAAGCTGAGAGTTTGTTCGTCTTGCGTCGCCGTCGGGGGCACCTGCGCAGCCTGCTTGAAGGCGTCCAGGATGCTCACGATTGAGAAGCTCTCGAGCGGCCGCCAGGGCGTACGGACCTGCAATAGCAGACGGAACAGCTGGATCTTGAAGAGCAGCGTGCGCACGGCACGCGGCGATGGCCGCCTCCCGATCGATCGGAAGTAGCTGGGCACCAGCCGCTCCAGCTCATCAACTTCTTCGGGCGTAAACCGGATGTCGGCATCGGTAAACGGGGCAACACGTTGCCGAGTGGGCTGTTGGCCCGTTTCGGCTGTGGCCACTACGCCGCCCTTCAGTCTCTCCAGGCGCTCCTCCATCTGCTTCCTGATTGCGACGGTCTGGTCGTGCCGCTTAACGACGTCTGGATTCTGGGCGAGCCGCGTCTCTGGTTTGACTGCGGCCTGCGTTCTATTGAACTCCTCTGCCGCTGCGTTCTGACGCATTCTCTCAGATTTCTCTTCCGCCGTTGGGGGCAAGACCGCATCCGCCATTCCCAGCTTCCGCAGGTGCTGCGGCACTGGCCTATCCGACGGAGCGTCGACATCTACCATCGTTCGCCTTTCCCCCGCACTGACAGCATCTACACTCGCCTTCGCGCTGCTCTCAGCCGCTTTCGCTTTTTCAACGTCCTGCTCCGCTTCGCGCAGAGCCCGTTCAAGCCGGGCTCGAGCCGCCCGCTTTTCACGCTCTCTAATTTCGTTGAGCTCGCGCGAAGAAAGACTCACGGCCAAGTCGGCAACGTCGCGGTCGCTCAGGGCGGGAAAACGCAAGTGGCAAGCGAAGAGCTTCTCGTTCTGCTCGGTGATGATTTCCTGCCGGGCAAGTAGCTTGGCGTTCTCTTTGGTAACACCGACAATGCCACCTGCTCGCTCGAGAATCATGTCCTGGTAGCGCTTTCCAATCGCATGGGCCAAGACACGCTCGTCGACTAACATCAGCACCTGCAACCTGTTTCCGATAACCGGGTCGTCCACTAGCAGCTTCATATTCTCGATGACGGTGAGCATATCATCGGGAGTGCAGCGATCCAGGTCGTCGACGACCAGCAGCACCCGGTCAGGACCTCTCCCTGCGAGAAGCCATGGCCCTATGACGATGGCAAGTGCAAGCCCCACCCATGACGACCAGAGTATCCAGTTCCCGCACTGATCACCACACCAGTCGTTTGCGTTTGTTTTCAATGCGCGCGGCTCGACATCCTTGTCCACTTTTGCGCCAACCTCGGCCGGCAGCATGCGGGCGATAGCCTCTACGCCCCGCACGAGAAAGCTGCCCTTCTGCTCCTGGAGCTGGGCAGTCAATCCGTAAGCCCAGCCAGCAGCCACCGCCGCCAAGACGAGAACTGGCAGGCAGAGCCGACCAGCTGGGGTAGACTGTCTCGCCGGAGTCTTCAGCGGAAATTCGCCCTGCGCGTCAGCCCGTGGAGGAATGGCTGGTGGCTCCTTCGTCCATGCCGACAGAAGGGCTTTCACGTCCTCTCCGACAAGTGCCAGCATGCCCAGGCGCTCCGGTCCAGCACTTAGCTTCGCGTTCTTCTCGAAGATCGCCCTGACCTTCGATTGGACCCGCGGCGTAATCGCTGCCAGGTGCACGAGCGCGCTCGTCCCCACCAACGAACCCAGAATGGCGGCTAGTTGGAACGTTTGACCAAGGGGAATTGCTACCAGTGCCAGCGCCAGCAGCGCCCCAACCAGCGGCCAAGGTCCGTGGCGAAAATGTGATGCCCTCGCCGCCAGAGCCAGTCGACCAATGGCGTCCAGATTGGCCCCAGCGCACACGACCAGGGTTTTGTAGAGATACACCCAGGCTTCCGGCGGCTGCCTGTACTTCCAAGCATTGTGGCAGGCCACCTCATATCGCAGTTTCGCGAAAGACTGACCTGCCGCCCCTGTCGCCCGGCCAAAGTCGCCCGGGAACTCGAGCAGAGGCGCAAGCAATTTGGTGAGTGTGGTTTTTCCGCTACCCCAAGGCCCGAATAGTGCGAAGGTAAATTCGTCCTCGGCGCTGCGCAGGATCGTCGCAAGCACCTTTGCATAGTCCTTGACGAAGAGAGACAACTCGTCTGCAGTGGCCTCCCTGACCATCTTCGGTGCGCGGCCGGCCCTGGTTTTCACGATGTGCTTCATCGCTTCGATCAGGTCCAGCATGCGCCACGCAGCGATTCTGCTGGACAGGCCCGATTGCGGATCGTCGAGGCTGCGCAGAACGAGGTCGGTCACCGCAATTTCTTGAAGGCCGGCGACCGCCTCGATAGCTCGCAACAGCCCAGGACCAAACCGCACACCCTTGGCAGCGGTTGTCTCCGCAATTTCTCCAAACTCCGCAACCCCAGGTTCGGGGATCGCCACAAAGAAATCCGCTGCGGCGATATCCAACTGACTGGAAAAATTGTTGAGCGCCAGTGCGCCCCAACGGCGGAGAGCGTCCATCTCATCTCGCTGCGGGTCGTTCCCATCAGCCGGACCCGAGGTGGCCAGCCGCCGGGCCATCAGTAAGGTGATGAGAAAGACGGTCGACGTCGATAGCGTGTCGCGGTCGGCCTCTTTCTGCGGCAGGTATTTGAGACACTCGAGCAGAACGTGAGCGCAAAGCGGGCTCAGATTTAGTTCGCCTAGTCCCGTCGCATGAGCAAAGAGGGAACCCAACACCGGCTCGACAAGGGCCCTGGTCGCCGCATCAGCTTGGTTTACCGCCACCGATGGCATCGCGTCCCCCCCCCCGCTGCGGTCATCCCCGTAGCGTTAATTTAGCAATGATCGAATAGTCTTGACAGTACCCGTGCAATTGCACCGCGACGAGTACTTCAACGAAGTGTCATCAGGACGGCAGTTTTGCTTGCTTTCCAAGAGAGCCGACCTCGGTACACCGCGAAGCACGGAAACGACGCAACCGACGGTCATGGAGCGGTACATCTAGAACTAACCGCGCCACATGTCCGAGCCGAATGGCCGGCCGGCCCACCAATGCCCAACACCACCGACTGGTTATCGACTATTGCCACAGCCCGAAACAAAATGCAGCTGGTTTCCCTGTTGATCGAAAGCACGTGAAGATTGACTGTCGCGCGCATCTAATCCAACCACGGCCAACACAACCAAGGAGGATGCCATGGCGACCATTTCGATCAGCATGCCCGCCGACCATGCCCGAGAATATCAGCAGCTCTGGAAGGAGCTCAGGCTCGCCGACGCGCTCGATCTAGAACATGATCTTGGTGAACCCATCGAAGTCGGCAACTTCGATGGTGCCAACCTTGTCCAATGGGTCGTGGATCTGGAGCCAGTTCTAGTGCCTCTTGTGACTGCATCGCTTGCTTATCTGATTACGTCTCGTGGTGAATTCGAATATGAGAAAGATGGCGAAAAGATCCGCTTCAAGAATCTCAAGCCATCGCAGGTAAAGGAGGTCTTTGCGCTGCTCGACACGCGCGACAAGGGCTAACGATGATCCCCCGCCCGGCTTGGCAGATTATCAAACAGCGGCTTGGCCGCACGCCGGCGGGGAGTGTGGCCGCCGCTCATCGTGCTGCGCTCCATCGTCTGCGCGGATTCATTGCCAACCACTATCCCTGGATGCTCGATCATTTCGCTCTGGTGCCCATCAGCACTATGCAGTGGTCGAGCGTCGTGATGGGCTACGGCGATTCCCATGTCGCCTTTATCGACATCGAGCAGGCCAATGCGCTCGAGCTTTTGCTTTTGCGAGGCTTCTGGGGCGAACGGCCGATCATCTCACACGTAGAATATCTTATCAGGGCAGCCGAAGCGTTCTATGACGACGGCGATCTCGTATTGGCCGCCGCCGTGACAGAGCGCGCTAATGCACGCCTCGCCGCTTACAGCGCGGACCAAGGAGCGGGCACGTTCATCCCAAGGCCCAAATATTACGATGAGCAACTAGTCGCAATCTTGCAAGCTCAGTTGCTGCTCAGCTTCATCGCCGGCCACGAGGTCGCACATATTTTGCAACAGGCCGAGGACGCATCATCCCTCACGCTGTTCGCCTGGATTGGCAACCGATATCAAGAACTCCGCTTCGATCGTAGTCGCGATGGTCCGCCGCGCGAGCGCTTCCTTCTTCCTGAGACACTCCAGAAGTTCGACGACTTCGGCCAGCCTAACGGCGTCGCCACGCTTGGAACCAAGATGGGGCTGCGGATGCACGCAATGATAGAGCGGCTGACCGGTGAGCTTCAGGCTGATGGATTTGGCCTGCTCGCAGCAAGCCACGCTGCGATCGAAACCCATATTTCGGCGGATACGGTGTTCCGGGTCCTTTTTATGGCACTTGAATATACCGAGATGCTGATGATGTTGCGCCGACTCCTCCCACGTCTTCCGCGCGGCATGAAACGTGCAGCGATCGCCCATGAAGGGCCCTTTCTCTTTGCCCGTCACATGATGCTGGTGCGATTAGTGCGCGGCGTTCGCGAGGGCGAGGTTTCGGTTCCGAAGTCGATTCGTGCCTTCTGGAGAAGCCTCGATCCCGCGGTACTTAGAAATTACGAAATCCTCGGGAGCGAAGGGAAGCTGGAACAATACTCATTGCGATCAGCCGTCGCTGCGCGTGGCGGCATCGAAGTGGGTCTAGCCGGATCTCTTGGCAAGCACGTCCCGGCAGCGGAGCGTGTCGAAAAGCTGGGGCCGCTGGTGGCAGGCGGGCTCATCGTTGCCGAAGCGCACAGAGGCTTCGGCGAAGCCTATTTCCGCGCGGAAGAACATTTCGACTGGGGCGGCGCTGAAGGCGAGCCGGACCCAGTGTTGCTGGGCTTTGCGCACGCGCTCCAGGATATGGCCGAACTGGCGGCAACCGAAACACGTCCGAAACATCATTTTACCCGCGCCAGCGTTCTGCGAAACGGCAGCGACTCTGCTTTCGTGGAGTTCTTACGCTCGACGAGGTCGCAAGTCTTCAGGATGGCGATCAATCCCGACTGGATGGCTGGTTTCGAGGCAATGCTGCGATAGTGCTTACGATGCGCGTTGCTATGGAAAGCAGGCCGCTTCGCGCGCGAAATCGACCGGCCTTTAGCTGTCACGCCTAGCGGACTTTCACACTGTCGCACCAGGTCTTGCCGTCGGTTCCAAACCCCGTCTAGAGCATCGTCTATAATGTCACGCACCTATGAGCAGTTAATCCCTAGACCCCTACGCGACCCTTTTGAAAAGGCGCTCGGTACGGATGAAAAGGCGCTCGGTACGGATGCCGGGTATCTCCTTGATTTCAGCGACCGAACCTTCTCCGATTTCTTCTTCGAAGCGCTGGGTATCGACACCTCGATCTCGAACCTCTTTGATGGCAGGGGTACTTCGAAGGCGAAGCGACTGCGCTCGTTCATCGAAAGGGCGCCGGTGGCCGTAGTTGCGAAGGCGCTGCGCGATTTGTGGGAGTATCGCGAGTCCTTGTCGTGGCCGAGCGTCGGCGTAAGAGACAATTACTTTGCCGTTGTCGGAATATTTGAAGGTGCGAGCGACCACATCGATTCATCAGCTTTCGAGGCGTTCGAACCCAGTCAGACACTCGACGAACTGATTGCGGCGATCCGCCGTGACCTCGACGCGAAAAAACCGCAAGCGGGGCTCGACCGTCTTCACACCTACTGCATGAAGCGGTTCGCATCGCTTGTGCGCAAGCACGGGGGTGGCGAATGCGACCGGCGACGGCATCTTCATTGAGCAGCAAAAAAATCGCGTCGCCCGCGCCTTTCGCGCGCAGCTTCGGCGCCCCCGCCAGAAGCTTTTCAGCCCGGCGCGACAGATCGGCGGCCAGCCGGCAGGTCTCCGCCGCCGCCTGAACCAGCGCCAGGCAGACCGCGCGCTCAAAGTTTTCTTCTCCCGGCTTTGTTCGCCGGCTGGCGCCGGCCGCCGTGCGAAAAGCCGGGCTAAAAGCCTGGGCCATCAGGAGCGGCAGCGGTCGCGGCCAGCGCAGGCCTTGCGCCAGCACCAGGTCGGCGAGCCACCAGGCGAACAGTTCGGCGTCGGGGCGCGTGGCGACGACGTGGGCGGCGATCGCCGCCGCAGCAAACGGCGCCGGCGTCTGCCCCTCCACCAGATTTTCGATGTGCCTGCAGAGTTCGGCGAGAGCATCATCATCCCAGGCGAGCCCGAGCATCTCGGCCACTTTTGCCAGCCGATCGGCGCTGACCGCCGGCGGCTGCAGCGCCAGCTGGCGCCAGGCGCCAAAAATGGCGCCTGCGGGACCGGGATTGCGCCGGCCGGGCAAAGCTGCCAGGCGTCGCGCAAGGCGGCCTCGTCCTCGGCGCGGCCGGCGAGCCGCATGCTGGCGGCGGCGCATTTGAGCGCCAGGCGCTCGCGCCAGGCGCCGAGGCAGGCAGGCTGCGCCCGAGTGAGCGTGTCGAGCGCGCCCAAGGCGGCGCCGGCCCGGAAGGCGGCGTCGGCGTCGCCGAGCGCACCACCGGCCGCGGGCGCCCAGCCCGGAACGGTGGACGGCGCAGCGGGACTGGCGGTCGCGGGGTCCAGGCGAATCATGATTTTGATGGTAAGGTGGCAGTGCGCTTTTGACGATGATTTTCACACCAAAACGCACAGCTTGTCGGCGCGATAAAACGAATGATAATATTGCCATATCAGTCGCTTAAACTTCCGCAATTTGCTCTGCGAGGCACCCGCGACCGCGGCATCGGTCCAGTTTTGCGATCGGTAAGCCGTCGCTCGCCGTCACCGCAATCGCCTCCGGGAGGCCAATCGCGATATGGAAATCCGGCAGCGTCTCCGATCCGAGATACCCGGCTTGCTCGGACCTCATCAAAGACGGCGCGCGCTCCTCAAGAAAGCTATCTTCGGGTGCCGAGGTCAATGGCAGGCGCTAGCAAGGGCTGCACCGATCGCGACGTAGAATGGCTGCGTGGCCCCAGCTAGGCTTTTTTTCGCGGCCTCGTCATGTCCCCGCAATTGGCATGACGCCAATATTTACACAATGCTTGAAGCTGTTTTTGTTGTGAAGAGCAGTTTTGATCGTTTACTTGCCAGTCGACTCCTGCATAAGAAGGAGGCGTACCGAATCGGTAGCCTGCCTCTGTCTTTGCGTACTCTCGGGCTGTGGCACCGAGTGGGCGATTGAAGACCGCCAGTCCGTTCCCTACCGGGTCGGCAACTAGCGCCCTGGGGCCTTCGTTGGCAAGCCACAGGAGTGCTACAATGTCGAACAGTTCCGGCAAGGACGAAAATCACGGCGGCGGCCCGGGGAAGATTGAGATCACGGTCGTGGTGAACGGTCAGCCCACGCTGATAGAGGCCAATCCTAATCAGCCACTTCACGTCGTTCTCGCAAAAGCCCTTGAAAATACACAAAACGTTGCCCAACCACCGGAAAATTGGGAGCTTAAGGACGAGTCCGGCACCTTGCTGGACGTCGGGAAGAAAGTTGGCGAGTTCGGTTTCGGGACTTCCGTGACCCTGTTCCTCAGTCTGAAGGCGGGGGTAGCCGGTGGCTGAAACCCAGTACGTGGACCCTGAGGTCTCCCGGGCAAAATTCGACCGAGAGATCGACAGGTTCCGGGCACAGGCAAGGTTCTACCGGGCGCAAGGGTGCTTCCTGACTGAGGCGACATTCCCGTCCGCATTCTTCATCTTTGCAACGCCGAAGCTGAAGCCCCGGGTGATCGGTGCAGCCGTCGAGATCGACTTCTCCAATTACGACTTGAGACCTCCGTCCCTGGTTTTCGTCGATCCCTTCACGCTTCAGCCAATTGCCCGCAAGGATCTACAGCTCAGGATGCTGAGACGTCCTCCGCTTCCTGGAACTCCTCCGGAGATGATCGCCACACTGATCCAGCAGAACGCTGTGCCGCTTACGGACTTCATCCAGTCCAATAGTCCCGACGACCCGCCATTTCTGTGCATGGCCGGAATTCGGGAATACCACGACAACCCGGCTCATTCAGGTGATTCATGGCTTCTCCATCGCGGTTCTGGCGAAGGCTCTTTGGCCTTCATCCTGGACAAAATCATCAAGTATGGGACCGGCCCGGTGGATCAGCTTCAGATTCAGCTTCAACCCGTAGTCGGACCGATGGTCGTCTCACTTCAGGCGATTCCGGAATGACTGCATTGAAAGAGGTAGTAACAGTCACTCTGCCGCAAGACTGCGTGTCGAAGGTGCAGGCGCATATGCGCTCGGTAGGCCGCCAAGGTCATGAGGGAATGGGCCTATGGGTAGGCGTTCAGCAAGGGCAGCACTTTGAGATAACAGAAGCCGTGATCCCGGCGCAACGTCACATTCGGACGGACGACGGTGTCTGCGTCATGATTCCGCCCGAAGAACTCCATCGGCTCAATGTCTGGCTCTACAAGAGCGGGTTGAAACTCGTCGCGCAGATACATAGCCATCCGGGCCGAGCCTACCATTCCACAACCGACGACGCATACGCGGTCGCCACCACGGTTGGGTGTCTGTCACTGGTGGTGCCGAATTTCGCCCGCGAGCCCTTCGATCTTGCTCGGATCGCCGCCTATCGACTTGATGGAAAGGCCACGTGGATCGAGGTGCCATCCGCGGCCCTGACGAGCATGATCACGATTACGAGCTGAATAATGGCCCTCGCAAACTTCATTGACCGCGCGGCCACGGCAGCATCTCAGGTCCTGACCGACTTTCATCTAGGCGACTTCAAGACAGCGCTCGAAAAGCAAGTCGTGGCTGTGGCCTTCGACGACAATGCCGTCTCGTGTGCCGAAGGCCGGGCGACGCTTGATCTCACGGTGAGGTTGCTTGCTCGACTGTATCCGATTCTGGCAATACTCCCCCTTGATGACGCGGCGAGCACTCAAGCCCAAGCCCTCGAGCGCCTGGCAAAGTCGATCAATCCAAAAATTGGCATCCGGCGTTCCGGCAAGTCTGCCACGATCTGTGTGGTTGCAGGCGCAATGCGTCCATCACTTGGGTGCCCGACCTTCTTTATGGGATCGGAGGGTTGGGCGGCAAAGCTCTCACGTACGGGCCCCGTGGGCTCCGGCTCGAGTTCGCTGCCCTATGGAGCGGGCGCCGCAAGCTGCTTTGCCGCCGCGAACGTCTTTCGAACCGTCTTCGGCTTGCAGCTGACCGGCGCCGAGTTGGACGAGTACATCGATCTCTCGTTATTCACCTACAGCAGAAGAAAATCAGGCGATCCAAGCCCGATTGAATTTCCTGTCGACCTGGGCGAAACCCATCTCGTGGGGCTCGGCGCGATCGGCCATGGCTCGCTTTGGACGTTAGCAAGGCAATCCGGTCTTTCCGGCCGCCTGCATGTGATCGACCACGAATCCATCGAACTCTCAAACCTCCAGCGCTACGTGTTGGCCGGTCAGTCGGATGTGGGGATGCTCAAGACCGAATTCGCGATGAATGCGCTTGGATCGACCGCTCTCAAGGTTGAGGCGCACCCGCTGCGATGGGCTGACTATGTTGCGCATCGAGGTGATTGGCGCTTCGAGCGCGTTGGTGTCGCACTCGACACCGCCGCTGACCGCCTCGCTGTACAAGGGACTCTCCCCCGTTGGATCGCAAATGCCTGGACACAGGAGCATGATCTAGGGGTGTCGCGCCATGGTTTTGATGATGGCCGGGCTTGCCTTTGCTGCATGTACCTGCCAACAGGAAGATCCAAGGACGAGCACCAACTGTTCGCCGAAGAACTCGGGATGCCGGAAGCACATGACCAGGTAAAAACGCTTCTCCAGACCAACGCTGCAGTCCCACACGACTTTGTAGCTCGGGTGGCAACAGCCATGGGCGTGCCGTTCGAGCCTCTCGCTCGGTTCGTTGGCCAACCGCTCCGTTCCTTCTACCAGCAGGCAATCTGTGGCGGTGTGGTGTTCCAGCTAAGCGGCGGAAGTCGTCTCGTTCGAACCGTGGTTCCGATGGCATTTCAGTCAGCGCTCGCCGGCATCATGCTCGCCGCGGAGCTGGTCAAACACAGTTCAGGTCTTCCCGCTAGCCCAACGACGAGCACGCGCCTGAATCTTCTGCGTCCGCTTGGATCCCACTTGCATGATCCGAAGGCCAAAGATTCCAGCGGTCGCTGCATCTGTAGTGATGAGGATTTCATTGGCGCGTATAGGCGGAAATACGGCAACACCGTGGAACAGCCGAGCAAGGTGTCTGCCGCCTGAGCAATCTGACGTCTTCCCAGCCGGGGTGCTCCAAGCTGCCACCGAAAAATGACAATGCGGGGCGCCATTACGAAACGCTAAGTCCGCTTCTTTGCCGACCGACCCTCCAGGAGATGCCCTCGCGCTGCACAACCCCGGAAACCTCCTTGCCGACGTGACGATCGAGCACCGGCCGCCACGGCACCAGCGTGAACTCGCGCGATTTTTCGATTACAGCATATTTTCCGCCCGAGAGCTCGACTGAGCGTCGAAGCGTGCCCTCCAGTCGATCTCCAGGCTTTGCTTCAAAATAGGAGAGCCCGAGCTCGCTCGAAAGCCGACCGGCAACGCGGTTCAGCTCGCGCTGGCGCAGGATCGATATCAGATTGGCGCGATAGACAATTCGGTCCTGCTCTTCGTGCGCTAAACCCTGCGCAATCAGCCATTGCCTCCGGCGAGCCTGCGCCTCATGCACGTCACGGCCAAAGCCGGATTTGCGCAGTGTCTCAGGCGCATCGGAACCTAGCTCCTGATCAATCCAGGTGGCACCGTCAAAACTGACTTGCTTCTCCAGCGGCAGTGATGAGAGCTTATCGACCAGGACTGGCTCCGCCTTCGCGCGATCGCGCTCGTATTCCGCAACACGATCGAGATGGTCCGGGTCGATCGTCCAGGTGCCATCCGGCTGGCGCTCCAAGCCGCCGGCGGCTCGCCGGATCGCTTCCAGCCGCCGGACATGCGTCTCCGCAAAGCGTTCGGTGGCGGAAGGGTCCTGCCTCAGATGGATATCGACATTGTAGCGCCCGCCATTCGCTGCAGCGATGTCCGCGATCGTACGGTCGACCCGTCTGGGCTCGGTGTTCCGCGGCGTGACCCGCACGATACTGCCATCGGGCGTCGGTTCGGTTGCCTCGCCTTTCCCGATATCGATGTAATGGCTTTTGCCGTCCAAACCATCGACGATGAGGTAATGCCGGTCTTGGATTTCGTCTGCCAACCCGCGCGCGACCACGCGGCCGACCACAGGCTCGGCATTCTGTCCCGCATCGTACACAATATAGTCGGCGGCACTGCGCGCAATTCCCTTACTGGTCAGTTCGCGATGCATGGTCTTGATGATGTCGCCGCGCTCGCCTAACCGGCGCAGCGTCGCTTCAAGCTGATCGTTCAGCCGCCAGCGGTCGGAGCCGGCCTCCTCAGCCAAACCCATCCGCTCGAGCTTGCGCAGGCGCCCCTGCTGCACCGTCTGGCGAAACGCATTGCGACTGTCCGGCGAGACAAGCTTATCGTCGTCGCGCATTCGTAGCAGTTGCCGGTCGATGCTGGTGAAGCATTCTTGCTCCATTTCCTGACGCAGGCGCTGCTCGATTTCGCGGTCTGTACGGGGACCAAGATCGAGGCTCACCAGCTCCGCCGCGCGCTCTCGCAAACCAGAGGAAATGTACTCGCGCGCGATGACGAGATTCTCGCCGCGGTCGTCCTTGCCGCGGATGATGACGTGCGTATGCGGATGGCCAGTGTTGAAATGATCGACGGCCACCCAATCGAGCTTCGTGCCGAGGTCTTCTTCCATCTGCGCCATCAGGCGCCGGGTCAGCGGCTTGAGATCGTCATACTCGATACCGTCCTCAGGTGCGACGATGAAGCGGAACTGATGCCGGTCGCCGTCTGCACGATCGACGAAGGCCTTGCCGTCGACGCCGTCGCTCTCGGCACCGTAAAGCTCGCCAGGCTCGCCTTCGCGGGTGACGCCGTCGCGCTGGAGATAGCGCAGATGCGCACGCGCTCCGTCCGCGGCCTTGCCGGCGAGCTTCACAACCCGTGCCTTGACGATCACACGACGTCGCCGGAAGGCAGCATATCGGTCGCGTGACTTGAGCAGCGCTGCGGCAGCCCCACCGCGCCCAACCCGGCTTCCCGTGAAGCTTGCGCCGCGCTTCGGCCTGCCCCCGGCTCTGTTGATTGCTGCCCGGACCTGGCCCACGAAGCGTTTGCCCGCCTTCGAGCCGCGCGACCCAATCTTGCCGAGCTTGGGCCTGAAGTCTTCATCCTGCACGGAAGCCTCCTACAGAACTCCAGCAAAATCAACTACTTGCATAGATTCGCTCTCCTGCTTCTGAAGGCAACCTCCAGGAAAAACGATGTGCAGACAAAGACTTCGCCGCCTCGTGGAGGCGGTGTCTTTATCTTGCCTTCCCTCAACTCGGCCCTCAGCCCTCAACTCAGCCGCCAGCCCCAGCCCCCAGCCCCTCGCCCCGCGCTCGGGCTGATCGTCACGCCTCCCCTCATCTGCCGGCCGGCCGCGCTGACCCTGGCTGAGACCCGAGCGGCACCAGAACTGCGCCACTCGAACCGGCCGCCGAAACGCCATCCCTTAGGAAAAACAATTCGCGCCCTAAGGAGATTTTAGGCGCTTTTGGCGGTCGAGATTTGCGCTTGAACTGATCCATGTCGGCCGCCGAAACACCCGCCGCCTTAAGCTGTTTCAGATACAAAACTGTCTCTCTCGGCAGCGGCTTCCCGCGTTCCAGATGCGCCTCATATCGATCCGGCCCGGCGTTGTAGGCTGCGAACAGCCCAGGAAAGCCGAAGCGATCATACATGGCGCGCAGATAGGCTGTACCGGCCAGAATATTGTCGCGCGGATCGTGCGGATCGGCTCCGAGATCATGCTCGACGTGCAGTTCCTCATAGGTGTCGGGCATCACCTGCATCAGCCCAATCGCGCCGGCTCGTGAAGTGATCGGCCGATCGTTGAGCATGGTCTGCCCCCGGCTTTCGGCGTCCATGACGGCATAAATCCAGCCTTGAGGAACACTGAAGCGCCGGCTTGCCTCGGCTACGAACTCTTGCCATCTTGCCAGCTGCGGACTTTGGGAGATGACGGCCGGCTCAGCGCCGGTCGCGGCGGAACAGGCGCATGGCGCAATCGACACCATGCCCAAAATCAGGAGGGTCACTCGGTCCATAGCGGCACGAGCCTCCCAACGATATTGGCGGCCGGCACCGGCCCGAAATACCGGCTGTCGAAGGAGCCGGGAGCCTCGCCATTGATAAGGAAAACTTCGTCGCCGGTGAGTGCCCGGCATTCGTTCCACCAAGGCAAGGTTCGGCCTTGCGTGTCGACCGGAAGGCGGCGTGTCACGATCTCGCCGCCGATGATGATGGCGTCATTGAAGGCGCAGACATGCTCGTGCGGCAGTGCGGCGATGCGCTTCACCAGCGGCACGTTGCGAGGCAGATAGCCGCGTTGGTCGGCGAGGTGAGCGGCCATTTTGGGCAAGCGGACAAGCACGAAATCACCGGCGCGAGCGGTACCAAGGCCAAGGCCATAGAGCCCGATTGGCGCGCTGGCCGAGGCATTCCAGACCAGGACGGGCGTCGGCTTGACGAAAGCGGTTAAGCCGATCAGGCCAAGACCGATGCTTGCCGCGGCAAGCGTCTTGCGCGCGCGAACGCGCCGCAAACGGCTGCCGATCAGATGAAGAGAAGGCCGCGCGATCATGACCGGCCTCCGCGATTGTCATCGGCGTCGGAGCCCCTCGGCTGGCCTTTCGACCAGGCGTCGAGCTCGTCGATGTGGTAGCGCACGAAGCGGCCGTGCTTGCGAAATTGCGGGCCGCCGCCCTTGAGCCGCATCTTTTCGAGCGTGCGCTGAGAGAGCCCGACATAGAAAGCCGCCTGCGCGGTGTTGAGGAACGGACTGCCCTTCTTGGCGCGGGCGGCGCGTTCGTTTTCGTCATCCATGATGATCCTCGTTTCGTCGGCTGAAGACTGCGGGGAGGATCGGCAAGGAAAAGCGCTTGCGGGACGGGCGAAGAGTCAACGGCGAGTTTTCGCCGCCGCTGCGGGCTGGCTGAGTTCGGCTGAAAGAGCCCCCGCGCCGGTGGCGCGGGGGCCTGTTGCCTCAGTCGGCCGGGTTCCAGATGATGGCGAAGGTGTCGTCGTCATCCTGGCCGGCGGCGCGGCCGAGATTGGCGTAGAGTTTTCTAGGGCCGAACTCCGGTGCTGCGATCGACAGGCTCACATAGTCCTTGCCGGATGCCTCGCCGATCCTGATCCAGCCGGCACCGACCTCGACGCCTTGCGTGAGCACCCTAAAGTCGGGATGGGTGTCGGCGCTCTTTGACTGGTTGGGCACGATGGCGATGTCGGCGCGGACGCTGAGCGTCTTGAGCTGGCCCTTGTAGCTGCCATTGTCCTGCTTGGTAACGTATCCGATCGCGGTCATTTGAAAGTCTCCTTTTTGCTTGTCGCCGGGGAACATTCCCCTGCGATGGCGGACCGTGATGGGCGCGTCCGGGCCGGCTGAACCCGCAGGGCCGCAGCGGCAGCGCAGGACCCGAGCGGGCGGCTTTTTTGAAGCGAAGCGGGCGCGAGGAGCCGCCGCAGGCGGCGGGGAAAAAAGCTGCTGGCCGAGGGTTTCGGGCGGGCCGGATCCGCCCATAGGTCATCAAGCCAGCGGCAGGGGAATGGTGCTCGCACGAGCAAAGGAGATGTCGCGAAGACGCGGGTCGCGGTAACCAGGCAGACGTTGGCCGAGGAGAGCTTGCGCACGCTCCGGCGCCGCGCCAGCGCTATCGTGCCAAGCAAAAAGTGCCAGATTGCCACCACCGGGCCGGGTGGTTTCGAAATTCCGTCGCCCGGTGCGCGCGGCTGAAACCGGACCGGCGCTGCGCTCTACAGGAGACTTTGCCGAGCGGTAAATGCTGCCCGGTTGGCGCGCGAGCGGCGACGCCAGAAAACGTCGCCGTCCGCCATGCGAGGATCATTCTGACACGAACAGCGTCTGGACCTTCGCCCACTGATCGGCGGTGCGGAACCCGCCACGGTTCGTGTAGCTCGACACCGGGAATGCCATCCAGCGCGGCAGCCAGCCGTCGACTTTTTGCCTGCCGTTTTCGCCGCAAAGGAAGTCGCGAATGATCTTCTTTTGCGTCTTCACCTTCTCCGAAGAATTGCCATCGGCGACGAGCCTGCCGCCGACATCGGCGAGGATTTCGGTGGCGACTTGCCTGTCGCGCAACAGCTCGAAGAAGGCATCGTCGGCCTGCCAATGGCCGCGCATGTCGAGGCCAAGATGATTGCCGAGCGCTTCGACAATCGCGCTGCCCGTGCAGAGCGTCTCGGCCATGACCAGCGCCAGAACGCGCAAGACATCGTCGTGAGAGAGTGCCAGCAGACGGGCAAAGACGCTGGCCAGCGCAAAGTCGTCGCCATTGCCACCGGTCACCGGACCATCCTCATCGACAGAACCGAGCAGGGTCAGAACCTCGCGTTGCTTCTCGCCAAAGAGGGCTTCGGCCTTGCAAGCGGCGATGCTGGCGGCCACCGTTTCGTTGGCCGCGCGCTGCGGATCGGGACGCACCGTCCACAGGCTCGAGCCGACAACGGCATGCGCCACCATCAGGCGCAGGGCTGCGCCCGGATGATCGAGCAAGGCGATGCGCACGGCGGCGTGACGGTGCAGATCGACATAGTTCTGCATCGGCCCGCTCAACTCGGGACGCGACGATTTGGCGCGCGGTTCGGCTTCCTCGCCAAGCTCGCCTTCTGCGCGGACGCGGCGCGCTTCCTTGCGCGACAGATAGCCCTCATGACATTCCACCTCGCCGCGCTGCGAGACGGTGATGATCACCTTGCCGCCCTTCTTCTTCGGCGCCTTTTCGTAGTCCCACGAATGGAAATACTGGCCCGGTTCGAGCGCGACCACCTCGGGCCAGCCGGCTTCGATATAGGTGTCACGCTTGGCTGCGATGGCCTCGTTCTGCTTTTGCCAGAACAGGTCGGCGTCGGCGAAATAGCTGTCCTCGCCGAACAGGTCAGTCACGATCAGGCCGCCATAGTCCTCGATTGGAAACAGCGCCACCTTGGTCGAAATCGACTGACCGCCGAACAGCCATTGCTTCAATTGCCAGCCGCGCGGGGCACGTTGCTCGGGATCGCAAAAGAGCGCCAGCCACTCCTTCTGCTGCGCCTTGGAAGCCATGGTGAGATGGCGCACTGTTTCGGTGTCGATCTCCTCGCGGCGATAGGCTTCGCGTATCTTTGGCAGCAGGTCGCCGAGCGCCAGAATGCGCTTCACCTGAGGCTCGGTGAGGCCGAAGGTGGCGGCAATGTCGGCGATGCCCCTCCCCTCCTTGATCAGGCGCGCAAAGGTCTCCCACTGTGCCACTTCATCAGGGTCGAGGCGGGCGATGTTCTCGATGAGCGAAGCCTCCAGCGCATCGGCGTCGTCCCCTTCTTCCATGATGGCGCAGGGCAGCGGTTCGGCCTCGCCGCGCTCGTCGGCGACCGTTTTGGCTGCGAAATAGCGCCGCCGCCCGGCGACGATTTCGAAGCTGTCCGGCGTGCCATTGGGCCGGATCAGAAGCGGCACGAGCACGCCGCGCGCCCTGACCGACGGCAGGATGTCGGATATGTCTGGCGCGCGCTTCGAATGGCGCATGTTGATGGCCGAGACGCTCAACTGGTCGATGGGAATATGGGCAAGCTGCATGGGTCTTTCTCCTTTGTCTAGGCTTTTAAAAGCCCCACCGCGAGGCCGCAGGCCGAGCGGCGGGATGTTTGCGCCTGGCGGCGCGGTCATTCCGCCCGGTCTGGCGGAAGCTCGGGAGTGGGGATTTCGAGAGCGGCGGCGGCCTGCCGCAAAAGCCGCTCGGCCTCGGTAATGTGGCCGGCAATACGGGCGGCTTCGGCATAGACCGAGAGGGGAAACCGCGCACGAAAATAGAGATCGCGCTCGATGCCGAGGCCAAGCGGTCCCTTGACGGCTTGCAGTTCGGCGAGGCTGACGCTGCCGAGTTCGGGGAAGCCGAAGCCGAGATCGCAAAGCCCGAACAGCGTGTCGCCGTCGGCGTCGAGTTCGCTCAGAAGCCAAGTCGCGGCGCCGACCGGATTGAACAGTTTGACGACCGGAACATGGTCGGTTTCGATTTCGGCGGCGCCATTGGCGAGCAGGCGGGCCCGCAATTCGTCGGTGATCAGGATCATGGCAAAGCTTCCTTGTCAGAACAGGTCGAACTGGCTCAGAACAGGTCGAGCTGGTTTCGTTTGGCTTCATTGAAGAGCCCGAAATCGAGCATCTGCTCGCCTTTCGGCGTCGGCTCGCTCTGCAGCGCAATGGGATCGGGAGCGCTCATGCCGCGATCCCTTTGCGCATCTTGGTTTCGGCATCCGTCTGGAAGGCCAGCAGGAAATCGGCGGCTTTCGAGGCAAGGCTGGCAGCGCGGAAAATGGCGCGGTTGTCCTCGCGCAGCACCTCGAGCCATGAGGCGATATAGTCGGCGTGACGCACGGTCGGCTCGATGCCGAGGCTCGAGCAGGTAAAGGCAGCCGTAAGCTCCGCGACCAGTTCCTCGCGGGCATAAGCCTTGGTGCCGAACGCGCCGGAGAGGTCACGCGCAAGCCGCGTTGGGTGCCCGGTCCAGTGGCCAAGCTCGTGGAAGCAGGTTCGGTAATAGTTGATCTGCTCGAAGAACGCCGGTTGCGGCGGCAGTTGAACAAAATCGGCAGACGGCATGTAAAAGGCGCGGTCGCCGCCGATGCGGATATCGGCACCGGTATTGCGAACAAACGCCTCGGCATGCGGGATGATGTGGCGTTCGGGCAGCGGCTCGGGCTGGCTGTAAAGCTCGTCGGGCAGGCCCTCGCACTGCGCGACATTGAAGACGGTGAAGCGCTTGAGAAACGGCACCGCCTGCGGCTCGGTATCTTCCGTCTTGGCGCGTTCCTTCTCGTTTTTCGGGATGAAGCGATCGGCATGCACGATGGTCGTGCCGTGCTCGCCTTTGCGGACATTGCCGCCAAGGGAAAGCGCCTGCCGGAAGGTAAGCCAGTTCTGGCCGGCATAGCCGTGTTCGATGACCGCGCCCCACAGGATCAGGATGTTGATGCCGGAATAGCCGCGCCCCGTGGCGGCATTCTTCGGCAGGCCAAGGCTGGCCTTGGCGCTGCCCCAGGGCTTCACCCATGGCACGCAACCCCGCTCCAGATCGGCGATGATGCGGTCTGTGATTTCGGAATAAAGGCTGCGCTTCAGCGGCTCGCTGCTGTTGCCGCCAACTTCTCCGCTAGCGCTGTGTTTGCCGGTTTTGCGCATGACTTGACCTCCGCTCGCCAATCTCGCCGCGCCCTTCCCCGCAAAGCGGGGTGGGCGGCGAAAAACGACCGGAAAGGCCCGCCGTCATAGGTGGCCGGCATCCGAAGGACCGGAACGCAAGTGGAGGACCCGGAGCGCGAGCGGAGGGTTGCGGGCCGCCGCGGCGGGCCTAGAAGGGAGAGCCGCCCACACCGCGCCGCCGGGAAGGCCAAATCAAAAAACAACGCCGCCCCGGGGCGGCGACCGGCACAGCCCGCAAGGGCTGCCCGCGCCAGGGGGCGAAGCCGAATGGCCGAGACCGCCTGAGCGACGCGAAGACAAGCGGGCTCGGTTCACGAGCACCCGGTGCGCGCCTTCAGGCGCGCAGGCGCCCGGCAATTTGCGCGCAAAGATCGATTATTTGTCGGGACGAACCAGATCCATGTGGCTGACGCCAAGCGCCAATGCCAGTTCATAGATGGTGACGATCGTCGGATTGCGGCGGCCCTTCTCCAGACCGCTGATATACTGCTGGCTGAAGCCGGAAACTTCGGCGAGCTGTTCCTGCGTCAGACCTTTCTTCAGCCTGATGCTTATCACATTCCGACCGACCAACTGACGCATGTCCATGCGTGAGTAGTCATCGGATCAGGCTGCTTGAGTTTATCAACTATAATATGTATTCCACACCAAGCGTCCCAATCCACTCGCGGACGGGTTTTGCGCGCCCGCTCTTGGAGATAGAATCAGCGATGTTGCAGCCTCACTCGAGCGTGCCGGTAGCGGATGAAGCGCCGTGGTCCGACAGCCTCACGGCTTACGACAAAGAGCACTTCACCATCTATATGCGCTTGCTGGATGCCGCCGCCGATGACGCCAGCTACGAGGAGATGGCCGATCTGATTCTCGGCATCGATCCGGAGCGCGAACCAGAACGCGCCCGCAATGCGGCGCGCAGCCATCTCGACCGGGCGAACTGGATGGTAACGACGGGCTACAGGGAGCTGTTCGCCAGCTGACGCATTTATACGGCACGTCAGGCAAGAAAATCGAGATAGCCGCCATTCATGAGCATGCGGGCCCGTGCCACGGCACGTCGGATGCGATCGCGCAGATGGTCGCGCGGATCCGTCCAGTCGGCCCGCACGCGCGTCTGACCAATCAGCGCTTCGGCGATGTCTCGGTACGAGGCGCCCGCAATTGAGCCGTCAAGCG
This sequence comes from Mesorhizobium sp. SOD10, assembly GCA_000824805.1. Taxonomy (GTDB): domain Bacteria; phylum Pseudomonadota; class Alphaproteobacteria; order Rhizobiales; family Rhizobiaceae; genus Mesorhizobium. Next base: position 28,715 of record CCNA01000028.1, on the reverse strand, counting down.
CCCGCAGAACAAAGCGCAGGCGACGACCGCGCGCTTCCGGCGCAAACAGTCTTTTCGGCAAGCGTCCCCCTGCAACGAGACTATTGAGGCATTTGAGCGCCCAGAGGCGTTGCCGCCACTCACCGGCCGGCCAGACCGCATCGGTGCGCAGCAGAACGGGGCCGAGGATACTCTGCCCCAAAACGGCGAGCTGCAGCTGCCGGCCGGCGCTGTGCAGCAGAAGATGCTCAGAGCCGTCAACCAGCCTGAGCACACTCGCACGGCAGGGCAGACGCGCCGCTTCGAACGCCGGCATCGCCGGCGAGGAGGACACCTGTTCGGTGACGACCGGCAACACTTGAGCGCATCGGCTCGGACACCAGAACGTGGCTGCGTCACGATGCATTGAGGACGCGAAACAAAAGCCCCCAGCGCGACAGGTCGGCGGAGGAGGCGATAACGTCGAGCGACGGCCGCTGATCGACGGAGCTCGCCCGTTCCAATGCGTGGGACAGATCATGCCGCAGGGCCGGATTGCGCCGCAGGAATTCCCAGGCCCAGCCGCGCCGCGTCAGCGCAAGGGTGTAGTCATAGGACCGATCATCGCGCCAGTCCGGCCGGGCGGCTTCAGGTTCTGGCAGGCTCATCAGGTATCTGCGCCCGAAGCATGAAGCGAAGCCATCATGCGGCCTCGTGGATTGACCGGCGCCCACAGCACCGGACCGGCAAGACCGCCATTGCGGCGAACGGCATCGAGGCGCTCGCTTGAGACCTCGAGGTAGCCGGCCAAGGCTCGGGTGGGGCCGATCGCGCGCGGCTCGCCGAGCCGCTCGAGCGGCCAATCGGCCCGGCGCAGGATGCGCTCCATGCGCAGGTCGGTGACGGTGACGATGCGGTCGAGACCTCGCCACAGGCCGAACTCGATCATGCCTGCGAAGAGCGCGTAGGTGCCAACAGCGATGCCGCCTGCTCCCTTGGCGGCCGACGGCGGCAGGTCGAGCGCGAAACGACTGCTTTCCCAGATTCTTGGATCCTGCGGCGTCGGCTGTCCGTCCAGCAGGGCTGGAAAGATATCGCCAAGCATGGTCGGCCCGGTCGAGGCAAGCAGGCGGACGCAGCCGTCGACGCTGCCAATTGAGCCGCGCAGCAGCAGATAATGGGGCTTCAGCGCGTCGAAGCGATCGATCTCGTAGCCGCCGCTGGTGTCGACGTCCCAGTCCAGCCGCTGCTTGAAGACACGGTGGCGCAGCCGGTGCATTTCGTGGAGCTCGTCGGCGAAGTCGCCGTACCATTCGGGGGCAATGAGCTGCAGCATGGTTATAGGCCTCCTGGCAGGATTGACCCTGCCATTGGAGGCCAAGCGCCAGGCCGAAGCAGCCTGTACAGCGGTACAGGTGCCTGGTCAGCCGAGACCCGTTCTGGCGGCTGAGAATTGCGCCACGGCCTGCATGCGGGTGCGCAGACCAAGCTTCTTCCTGGCGTTCTCCAGGTGAAAGGAGGCGGTGCGGCGCCTGATGCCAACAATCGAGGCGATATCGCGTGCGGATTTGCCCTGCGCGGCCCATTCCAGGCATTCATACTCGCGCGGCGTCAGCTGCACGCCGTTGACCACCCGATCGGCGGAGAGCTTGCGGCGGACGCAGATATGAAAGCAGGTCGCCATGAAGCGAAATGCCTCTTGGTAGCGCTCGCTCACCCGCAGGAGGGCCGGACTGAGCCCGTCGGCGGCAAAGCTCATGGCGGCGACGTTGCCCCGCTTGTCGAGGATCGGGATGGTCAAACCGCAGCGGATGCCGAACGCGGCCGCCTCGTCGAAGAGCTTCTGCTCGAAATCCGACAGGCCGGTTCGGCTGTAGTGAAGCCCCCACAGAAACGGGCATTGGCAGCCCTGCGCCCGCGCGATCACCGGATCGATGGCGTGATAGTGGTTGCTCAGGTAATGAGCGGTCCAGCGTTGCGGATAGTTCGAGATCAGCCTTGGCTTTCCCGGCGCCCGTGGCGGCAGGCACAGATAAGCGAATTTGACGAGATCGAATGCCGCGGCAGCACGCGCCATCGCGTCACGGAAATCCGTCTCATCGACGCTTTCGGAAAGCTGCTCCAGAAAGGTCTCGAAGACAAATTGCATGCCTAGTCATCCCCAGCCTCTTGGGCCGCGCGGCATTCGGAGTCGCGGAAGCCGGCGGGCAGATTGCCAAGGTGACGTGGCCAAGTTCGGCGGCACGGCGCGTTACGCGATCGCCAGTCCGTCACCTTCCGGTTGGCATTCCAATGATGGGAGAACAGCGATTCGAGTCTCTTCAGCATCCAATTCGAACCGACAGGCAATGACACCGGATCCGTGGCCCGCCCCATTCAAGGTGCTCCAGCGACGGATTTTCAGCCGTTTCGCCATCCGGCTGATAGCGCTTGCGCCAAGCGACAGGCGATGCTCAAGCCGAGGCTTCGCCAAGCATCTTGAGCACTGCCAGCCGGACCTTGACGAGCTTGCGCACCGGCGCGTGATAATTTTGAGGAGCAGCGTCCACCACAAACACCAAGGTCATCAGATCCAGCAAGAATTGGTGGATCGCGTCGGCAGTCACGACCGACTCGAACTGACGCAGCATTGAGCGTGCTTCATTGACCGTTTCCGCGCCCGGCGCATCGATCAACGCTTCAAGCCTTTCGAAAATTTCCAATTTGGCGAAACCTCCATTTCCTCATTTGCCATAGGGCATCTTGCGACGCATACGTCGCGCGAAAAGTAGCTGGCCAAGTAGTGCCTGCGCACACGATGGTGGCGCCGAACCATGCAGCAGGCTGAGTTCCATGGATGGAAAGACAACAAACTCGGCCGCACGCCATGGCATCGAAAAAATCGTTGCCGCGAGAGCCACGCGGGCCCTTGAAGCCAAGAGCGCCCGCATTGCGAACTGAAAACCGAAATGGGCTCGGCACCTCGAACCCGACACTGATTCAGAAACGGACGAACTTGGCTGCATCAGGAGGTCATCCTCAGACCTATTTTCGATGGTCCGGGTTTTGAAGGCAGCCCTTGTGACGTTACCACAGAAACCGATCCTCGTTGGCTTTGACGGTGTCCATTTTCTGCAGTCGGAAGATTTCCTCCACGGGCACGATTTCGGGGTCGATGCGGTGAATACCGCCGTCAGCGCGGATGCGGGCAAAGACGTCCTTCATGGCGGTGACTGCTGCCCGAATGGCATGATTGCCATAGATCACCATCGCAATCTTGCCGAGCGCGCGGATGCGCGACTCGTTCATTTCCGGATAGGCCGTCGGCACGATGACTATCGGAACTTCGCCGCGCCAGGCTCGCACAAAACTTTCGACCTCGTCGGGCACCTTCCGTTTGGAGTGGATCAAGATCATGTCGGCGCCAGCTTCTTCATACGCCCTGGCCCGCTTCAAGGCCTCGGCTTCACCCAGTCCGGCGACCAGCGCTTCAGTGCGCGCGATAACGAGGAAGTCCGCGTCTATTCGCGTGGCAACGGCCGCCCGAATTTTTCCCGCGAATTCCTCGGTCCGGATGAGTTCCTGGCGACCATCCGCCAGGAGGCTCGTCACCTTTGGAAAGGCCTTGTCTTCAATGACGACCGCGGCGGCGCCCGCACGCTGGTATTGCTCGATGGCGTAGATCACGTTGATGGCGTTGCCGAAGCCGGTGTCGATATCAGCTATGATCGGCAGCGATGATTGCTCGGCCATCGAACGAACCATGTCGAGGTGCCGGGTCATGGAGACAAGGCTTGCATCGGGCAGTCCATAAAGAGCGGAAAGTTCGAAACCGGAGGCCCAGATGCCATCGAAGCCTGCCTCCTCGGCCAGGATTGCCGACAAGGGACTGTGCGCCGCCATGACGTGGGCCAGACGGCCGGCGCAGATATGGGCTCGCAGAGATGCCCTGCTCGTCAGCGTGGAGGCTCGGGAGATGTGCTTGGGGTTTTGACCAGTTTGCAGCATCTTGCGCGCCTCTGGAATCGACGAATGATCGAATGACTGCCCCCTGTATTCGGCGACGTCGTTGGCAATCAAACGGATCGATCGATTTTTGAGACCTTTCCATAGCCGAATGCGATGTTAGCGAGCCTCCGAAATCGCCGCCTTCTTACACAGTCGAGCCAACCACCGGCAAAAGGCGCGAGCGAGTTCGGGATTGTCAGAGCGGTCGACCGCATAGGCCCGGTATTGCATACCGCTTGGCGTGAGCGATCCCGGCACCACATTCAAAGCGCCAGTGCGCACCAGGTCGCTGACGATGATCTCGGGCGCTACAAGAAGGCTTTTTCCCGTCATGACGGCAGGCAGCGCAAGGTAGTTGTGATCGTATCGCGCGCCCGACTTGATATCCCTTGATGTCAGATTCATTCCTCTGAGCCAGGTGGGGAGTATGTCGGGACGAGATGTGACGTTGATTATCGGCATGGAGCGAACGACCGAAAGACTTTTGCCCGCTATGTGATTTGGAGAGCCCACACACACGAGTTGCTCGTTGTAGATTTCCCAATGATCGGCAGGTTCGACGACCGAAAGGTCGCGTGTAATCAAGATGTCGAAATCGTCGGTGGATGTCGGCAGCGAAAGCGAACTGATCACGTCGACCATCACGCCGCCCATTTCGGTGGAGAATGCCTGAAGATTTGGGATCAAGAATGAATAGGCAAAAGTCGAAAGTGACGTGCGCACGACAATCCGGTTGGTGTTCGGCCGAGTGCGCCGCCGCATTCTTTGAGCGGTGAAGCACACTGTATCGAGCGGCTCCGAGACAGTGTTGGCGAATAATCTGCCAAATTCGGTCAGTTCGCTTCGCCTGCCCCGCCGTTCCATCAAGTCTGTCCCGAGATATCCTTCCAGAACGGCCAGATAGCGGCTGACTGAGCTCTGCGTCGTCCCTAATGCGTTGGCTGCCCGCGTCAGGCTTCCTTCGCGCACGATCGTCACGAAAGCGCGGATTGCGTTCAAAGGCACTGCTTCGTCTTCGCTCGTCATCGGTAGCTCCGGAAAAATAGTTTGAGGGCTGATCCCGTTACGGCAATTCATCTCCAAACTGGGACCATCCATCACATTATTCGATATTTGTCACCGGACTGTCGTGTCCCAGCGGTACCGCGTGGCCATGAGTTCCGGCCCAAGGATGGGTGCATGACATTTCCACCCAATAGTGTTGGCTTTCCTACTTATTGCTTTGTGCAATGTGAGCCGACGGCTCGCATTGCATGTCGCCGTCAAATCTGGCGCAAATTACCCGATCTTCATGCGTTGGGCACGTTTGACGACTGGTCTATTAGACCGCTTGAGCGCTGCGTCCTTTGCATCCGAGGTGCGGGGGCGACGAGGTCGGTTGGCCGTGTCGTCGCGCGTGAGGAATGAGGAGGCGGCCGCGTGAGTGGGATTGCTATCAGAAATATTCGCAAGTCGTTCGGGGCCACAAGGGTGCTGCATGACGTTTCGCTCTCGATAGCGGATGGCGAGTTCCTGACCCTGCTCGGCCCGTCGGGATGCGGAAAATCGACTTTGTTGCGCATACTTGCCGGGCTCGAGGTCCAGGATACAGGCAGCATCGAGATTGGCGGTCGTGTGGTGGATGGAATACGCCCGAAGCGTCGCGACGTGGCGATGGTGTTCCAATCCTATGCGCTTTACCCGCATATGAGTGTCGCCGCGAACATCGCCCTGCCGTTGCGAATGCGACGGCTGAGCCGCGCGCAGCGCCTGCCGCTCATCGGCCGATGGCTACCAGGCTCCGGGCCGGTGATAAGCGGGATCGAGATGGAGGTTTCTCGCACCGCCGAAGCGTTGGGAATTGCGCATCTGCTCAATCGCAGACCGGGACAACTGTCCGGCGGACAACGTCAGCGGGTGGCGGTCGGTCGCGCCATGGTGCGCCATCCTGCCGTGTTTTTGATGGACGAGCCGCTCAGCAATCTCGACGCCAAGCTGAGGGTCCAAATGCGTGCCGAGATCAAGGACCTGCACAGGCGCCTTGGGGTGACATTTGTCTATGTGACGCACGACCAGGCGGAAGCGATGACGCTGTCCGATCGTGTCGTAGTCATGCGCGACGGCGAGATTTTGCAAGTTGCCCCGCCCCAGGAGATCTATGCCGATCCGAACGACATGCGCGTGGCTGAGTTCCTCGGATCGCCAAAGATCAACATGGTGGACGCAACAATGCGCGAACCCGGCTTGGTCGATCTTGCAGGCTCCGCCCTTCCGGTTGCTTGCGAGATAGCGCCGGGATCCAAGTTCACTGTCGGCATCCGCCCAGAGGCTTTCCAGTTTGCTGAACATCCCGGCCCGGGGGTGATCACCGGCTCGGTGCGCATGGTCGAGCATATGGGCTCCGATTTGTTCGTCTATTTCGACCCGTGCGGCCTCGAGCATCCGTTGATAGCCAGGCTTTCCGCCGAGCGCGCGCCCCATATTGTCGCCGGACAGACGCTGCATGTCTCAGTCAGGCCGGACCAGCTGCTCGTCTTCAACCGCGACGGTCGTCGGGTTCGTGCGCGAGACGTCTCGCGCACGAACCCGTCCACGCCAGTGAGGGAGTGGGCCTGATGAGCGCAAGCCTGCCTGCTGTCAGTCGGCTTGCGCAGCCTGCGGAAGGGGCCGCGGCGAAGCTATCGTCGCGCGTGTCGCTGCCACGAAGACACTCGTTCTATGAGGCGATGTGGGGTTGGGCACTTATTGCCCCCGCTCTCGTCTTTCTGGTCGTTCTGTTCTTCCTGCCGGTTATCGGCGTCTTTGTCATAGCGTTTAGCGACTGGCAGTTCGGCGCCAGCTCGCTTTCCTTCGTCGGCCTGGCAAACTTCCGCGAAGTCATCTTTGACGAGGGTTTTCGAGCGTCGCTGATCAATACTGTCGTCTATGTAGTGATGGTTGTTCCAGGAACCGTACTTGCAGGACTTTTGATCGCGCTGCTCATAGAGAGCAGCCATTCGTGCCGCGCTCTTTATCGCGCAGTTCATTTTTTGCCCTTCATGGCCACGGCAACTGCAATGGCGATCTCGTGGGAGGCCTTGCTCCATCCCACCATCGGCCTGGTCAACCACAGCCTGGCTGCCCTTGGTTTACCTGTCGCCAACTGGCTGCGCGACGAAACGACGGTCCTGCCTGTTCTCGCCGTTATCGGCATCTGGCAGAATCTCGGTTACGCCATGGTGCTCTTCATGGCGGGGCTGAAGTCGATCCCGCTCGATCTATACGACGCCGCTGATGTTGACGGGGCCGATCACTGGCTCGATCGCCTGCGAACCGTCACCATTCCAATGCTTGGACCGGTGTCCATGTTCGTCGTCATTGTTGTGGCGCTTAGAGCTTTCGAAACCTTCGACACGGTCCAGATCCTGACCCAAGGCGGCCCGGGCCACTCCTCGGAAATGCTGCTCTACACGATCTACCGGGAAAGTTTTGAATATTTGCGCGCGGGCTATGGCGCCGCGGTCGCCATCGTCTTTCTCGCAATCGTCGTGGCGCTGACCCTGCTCCAAGCGCGTAGCATGGACAAACGGGTACACTATCAATGAGCGCGATCCGCCTTTCTCCTGCGGCCGCTATCCTGCGCCACGGCGTGCTGGTCCTCACGTCCGCATTCATTCTCGTGCCCTTCGTTTGGATGGTCAGCCTGTCGCTCAAATCGCCTGGTGAGATTTTTCGGGCGACCTTCTCGGTCCTTCCGGCACAATTTTACGGTGTCGACAATTACGCCAAGGCGATCACTTCGGTGCCTCTGCCGCGCTACATGGGCAACGGCCTTCTTGTCTGCGCTCTGATCCTGGCAGCACAAATTCTCGTGTGCGCGCCGGCCGCTTACGCTCTGGCCAAGCTCAAGTTCTGGGGTCGCGATTTCATTTTCGCCATGGTTCTCGTCGGGTTGCTTCTGCCGCACCAGGTGCTGTCCCTTCCCTCGTTCATCCTGTGCTACAAGCTCGGTATCCTGAACACCTATTTGGCGCTGGTTATTCCATACGTCGTCTCACCGTTCGGCATTTTTCTCTTCCGCCAATTCTTCAGGAAGATTCCGGACGACATTGTCCACGCGGCGCGGCTTGATGGCCTGACCGAACTTGCCATCGTCTGGAAAATCATGGTGCCGATGGCGCTGCCTGCCGTCATCGCGTTTTCCATCTTCTCGGTTGTCGCTCACTGGAACGATCTTTTCTGGCCGCTGATTGCGGTGCGCGACGGCCACCTGATGCCTGCGCCGCTCGGGATCATGGCCTTCAAGAACGAAGAGGCCGGGAATGACTACGGCCCATTGATGGCCGCATCGACACTGGTCGTCGCTCCTTTGCTCATCGCATTCCTGGCCGCGCAGAAGTGGTTCGTGGAGGGAATGACTGGTGGCTCGGTGAAATGAACGCAGCTCACAAATACAATGAGGATCGACCAATGTCCGAAATCACGCGGCGCCATTTTCTCGCCGGTTCATCGTCCATTTTCCTTACCACGGGGTCTCTCGCGCGCGCGGCGCCCGCGGATGCGCTGCGCGTAGTCGCGCTCCCCTCCATATTCGCCGACATGTATTTTGCGCTGGGCGCTGCCTATCAGGCGGGACATGACGTTGCATTGAACATAGACACCTCGATTCGAGAGGATGAGACCGCCGTCACCACCGTGCTGCGCTCGGCAATGGTTGGGGAACTGCCGGACGTCCTGTTCATCAGCCCGAACTGTCTTCGTGTATTCGCCGACAGAAAGCTTGCGCAAAGCCTGGATGATTACCAGCGCAACGAGGCCGGTTGGGGACAAAGTTTCTCACCGGCCGTGACACGAATCGGCCGCTTTGGAGCAAGCATGCATGGCCTTGGCTTTGCGGTCTCGATGCCGGTGATCCTCTATAACCTCGATCTCTTGAAGCGAATTGGCGTCAGCGAGCCGCCGGACTCCTGGGAAGCAATCACGGCGCTGGGCCGCAACCTCGATGCCATGGGCAAAGGCGAGGTCGTGGGCGCGTTTATGGAGTACGACAACGGCGGCAACTGGACGTTCCATTGCCTCTTGAATGGGTTTGGCGGCCGCATCTTGGCCGATGACGAACGCAACGTCGGATTTGTCGGGCCCGAAGGGCTCGCCGCTCTCGGAATTTTGCGGGATTTCGGCGCATGCGGACAAGCGCGAGTGGACATGTCACGCGATCAGGCACGACAGGCATTTTCCGCGGGCCAGATCGGCATCCTGTGTACGTCAAGCAGCAGTTACGCGGCCATCGCCAAACGCGCCGAAGGGCAGTTTCAAATTGCGATGCGGCCGTTCCCGGTTGCGAATGGAGCCGGTCACCTGCCCGCCGCCGGACCCATCAGCATCATGTTCTCCAAGGATCCGGAGCAGCGACAAAAGGCATGGGAGTTCATGAAGTTCGCTTCAGGTGTCGCGGGGCAGACGATCGTGGCAACGCGCACGGCTTATCTGCCGGCCAACGATCTCGCGCTCACCACTGAAGCACTCCGGCAATATTATGCATCGCGTCCCAACCTCCAGGCTCTGATCCCGGCGTTGTCGGCGATGGGACCATGGGAAGCGTTCCCGGGCGAGAACTCAGTCAAGATCACCACCGTGATAAAGAACCACTTGGCGTCGGTGGTTTTGCTGAAAGTCGCACCCAAGCAGGCACTGGAGCAGATGGGACGTGACGTCTCCGATCTCTTGCCATTGCATTGACCGTCCTGACCCCAACCACTCCTCAATCAAAGGTGTTATCAAATGGCATCATTCCTGAAGCGTGACTTGTCGGCTTCTCGCGCGCTAAAAGAAAAACTCCGCTGCGGGGGCATCGGCACCCTGGTACACTCCAGTCATCCCTCGCCGAGCCTGGTGGAAAAATTGGCTGAATGCGGGTTCGATGCCGTCCTCATCGACTGTGAACACGGTTCGGCCGGTCCGGAACGGGTGGAAGAGATGGCGCGCGCTGCGAGTCTGTCCGGAGCCGTTTCTATCCTGCGGCCGGAAGATCCCTCGCCATGGATGGTGACCAAGTATCTCGAATGCGGTGTCGATGGTCTGATGATCCCGCTGGTGTCGGACGCGAAAGTAGCGCAGAGCATCGTGGACCGGTTCAGGTTCTCCGCGCCATTCGATCACCAGGACCGGTTGCTTATCCTGATGATTGAGACCATCGAGGCAGTCAACAACTTGCCGCAAATCATGGCCGTCGAAGGCGTCGACGCCTATCTGGTTGCCCCTGGGGACCTGGCCCTCACGATCGGCGCTCAGCCCATCACCTACGAATGGCAGCAAGGCAACAAGCCGCAAGCCGTTGCCGAAGTCGTCGATCGTGCGATCAAAACGATAGTGGACGCAGGCAAGATCTGCGGCACGCTCGTCAACCACAGCGACGTGGGGTCCTTCGTCGATAAGGGCGTTCGGCTCGTTTATGATCATGCGAATCATATGTTGAGCTATGGCGCTCGTGAGTTCCTTGGTCGTTTGAAGCAGTCGCCATATAAACTGAAAGCGGTTTCTGCATGATGTCAGCCGTTCAGCATGGCCTGCCAAGCCTCGGCGTGACATGCTGAACGACGCTGAGATGAGGCTCGCCATAAAACGGGCGGACACTGCTCGTTATGGCCGCGCTGTCAGGAGCAAAGAAGCGACGCCGCGCTCGATGAACGTCCCGGCGGGCGACATCGCCGAGAGTCGGGACCGCAAGCCATCCTCGAATACGCGCCGTCGGTCTCCGAGTACCCCGGGGCAAGCCTTGGATGTGGACAAGATATAGCCGACGAGCGAATCCAGATCCCAATGATGCTCGTAAGGAAAGCTTTTGTCCTGAATGTCGCTGAAGGCGGAACGGGCAAGGATGACACCATTCGATTCCTTCAAGGCAGGTCGGATACCTTGCCTCCCCGCCGGAAAGAAACCGCCCCAGAAAGCCTCGGTATAGGCGAGTTGTTCCAACCACCAATCATCGGGTGAACAGTTCGACCGGTGCCTCGAAATGACAGCGATAGCACAGTCGTGCGCCGCCACCTTCTCAAGGTAGTTCAGGACCCGCTCCCGATCCATCCAATGGAACGCGCCCGCTATCGTGACCAGTGAAAACGGGCCGATGTCCAAGCCAAGCTCCTCGGATTTTAAGGTCACGAAGGAGACGTTGCGAGCGCCGGACCTGGCGGCGTATTGGCGTGCCTCACCGATCATATCTTGATCGGGGTCCACAGCGATGACTTCATCGGCAAATCGAGCAAGCGGAACACTGACCTGGCCCGTTCCACAGCCAAGATCGAGCAAGATGGCGGGCTCTCGGCCAGAAAGGTAATTTTGTGTCAAGAAATCGAACATCGCGGCCGGATAGTCTGCTTGGTAGCGCGCAAAATAGTAAGCGGCTCCCGCAAACAGATCCGCAGGCGCGGTGGTCATTATTTGACGGCCCGTTGTGCTCATTTCCCGTATTCCTTGTCTTGATGGATCGACTGTTTAACGTCTTCATGGTGGGTCGTGTGAGAGATGGGCGGAAAGGATTTCCGCGACGCCCGACAATCCGGCATGAAGCTGCGCGTGATCCTGGGGACCTGTGATCGCCACGCGTATCGCATTGGGAGGTGGCTGATCGTCCACCGAAAAAACCCTGGCGGATCTAATCTGGACGCCAGCCGCCAGAGCGGCTTCGACGACTGCGTCACAGCTCGCCTTGGCAGGCAGTTCTATCCACAAGTGCAAAGCCCCCGGCACGGTTTTGGCCCCGGATCGGCCAAGATGCTGAAGGGCCAATTGTTGCCTTGCCGTGACTTCGACACGCGCGGTGTTGACGATTTGCCGAGCGTTGTCCCCTTCGATCCAGTGCGCAACGAGCTCGCAGGACAAAGAGTTGGCAAACATCGACGACGACCTTAGATGCGGCCTCAATACATCTGCCGCCGCGAGGCCCTCGGGTATCGCCAGATAGGCCAGTCTAAGGCCCATGGCGAAGCACTTGGAAACGCTCATAATGTACCAGGTGATTTCTGGGGCGTGGGCGTACAGAGATGGTGGTGCTTCCGGATGGAGACGGCCGAGCACATCGTCTTCGATGATCGCAATGTTGTGGGCTCGTGCCACGCGGACAATCTCAGCTCGCCGACGTGCTGACATGACTGCCGTGGTGGGATTCTGGACTGTCGGGGTGCAGTAGAGAAGTTTGGGACTGGCTCGCCGACATACAGCCTCGAGCGCGGCCGGCTCGACCCCTTCCGCGTCCATTTCGACACCGATTACGATTAAGCCGAGCGACAAGGCTATCGGGCGTATCAGGAGATAAGCCAGCTTTTCGGCCACAATGACGTCACCCGGTTTGCACAAGTGCCGCAGTATGACGACGAGCGCGTTTTGGGTGCCGTTGGTCACCAGGATGCGATCGGCGGGGAGGATCTCACAGACGCGCGGGCTTATCCATATGGAGCCGATCTGGCGATCGCGTTCCTCTCCACCGGGCCGATTTTTCCGGATCCGCCAGTGGAGCTGCGATTGCGAGGCCAGTTCGATGAGGGATCGAGACAAAGCCTCTCCCAGAAAAGATGGGCACGGCGGCAGCGCGGTGGAAAGATCGATTGCGCTGGTCTGCTGACGGCTCATGAGGCGCTCCCTGGTTTTCGTGGGTGCCGACAAGGGGCAAGAAAATTGAAGTCGTGGCTGTCTTCGTTTGCGAACGGCGCGCGACCTCGGGAACGACAGAGCCAAACGCGAAGCTGCATCATTGCAACATTGGCGATGGACGAATGAGGATACAAAGCGCGATGTGGACATGCCTATCGATTGTTCAGCCTGCCGCAATGGCTGAGCACGCTCGCCCGGACACAAAGGGCACCCTCGGCCTGTCGTGCTCGCGGCACTTCCCGCGGCCTCAAGATGCGCCCCGAAATGCGAGCGCGGCGGATGCAACGACGCAAAACGCCGTCACGACCAAATACATGAAGCCCGCCGTTTTAGGCACACGGACCGGCGAGACGTGGAGAATGGCGAGCAGGATGAGGAGGGATGCGAACAGCTTTGCGAAAATAGTTTCGGGGAGAGTGGGGCGAAACAAGAACACAATCGCCGTCACCGGCATGACCCAGCTGGTCGGCACTCCGACGAATCGCCCTGTCGGAGAGCCGACCACGTTGAAGAAACTCAGCCGCAAGGCGCTGGCGACGACGAGAACGGCTGCAGAAACAACACAAAGTGGCGATCCGTGCCCGACGACGATCAGGGTCACGGCTGGGAAAATTCCAGCGCTGACGAGATCGGCGAGCGAGTCCAAATTCTTGCCGACCTCTGCCGTTTGCGCCGACCGGCTGCCTCGCATTCGCCGCGCGACGACACCGTCAAAATGATCAGCCAAGAGCGCCCACAAAACGATTGCCACGCCGATCTCCGGAAACCCGGCGATCGAGAAATCGATGCCGATCGAGGAGAGTGCGAGGCCGATGGCGGTCATTGCATTTGCCGGATCGACAAGCAGGCGGATCATCCAGACCTTCCTCTGTGATTATCGCAGGCGCTATGCCCGGGCGGGGTGGAGCGGCTGCGCGGCATCAGCAAAGATCCTGTGCGCGCTGTTAAGATCCTCGGCGCTGTCGATCTCGCACCATTTCACGCCATCGCAACAGGCCGCGGCTAGTTGGAGCCCGCGCCTTTCCACGAGATAGGCAAGAAGTTCCTCAATGTGAGCCTGAGTAGCACCTGAGCCGATGACCTCGTCGAGCGCGGGAACGATGAGGCCTTTGAGGGTAGACGCGGCCAAGCGCAGTAGATTCATCGTCTTGAACAGCTTGGGTCCGCTTGCGGCAAGATCTGCCGCGGTCTGCTTTGTGCGGAAAGTCGAGATCAAGCCGCGCGCCGAAAGCACCGCCGCCGACCCTTGCATGGTGGCGTCGAACGTTACAACGGCGGCAACATCGGCGGCATCGGCCATGTTAAGATAGTGGAGTGCATTCTGTTCAAAGAAGACGTCGCCTTCGAGTAGATAGAAATCCCCCGAAAGCAGCATATCGCGGGCTAGCCAAAGCGAATAGGCGCTGCCGGTGCGGTCGAAAACCGTTGACTCCACATACGTGATCTGGACGCCCTGGAAGCGGTTGCCGCATGCGTATTGGATAGCGTCTTTGCGGTAGCCGACGACGACTATGACCTCTTCCACGCCGATTGCCGCGAGGTTTCGCAGCGCATTGTGCAGAATCGATGTGCCGTTGACTTCGATCAGGGGCTTCGGCCGCAGATCGGTCAGCGGGCGCAGACGGGAGCCCATTCCGGCGGCGAGGATGACGGCTTTCTTGGGCGCGGCGACAGGCATGTCGATGTGCCTTTCTTGGGAGTGTCATTTCCAGCCGTTGAGGACATCAACCAGCCGGGTTAGTCCGGTTTCGAGTTCTTCGGGAGGAATTCCATAGGACAGGCGCAGACCGAGGGGGTCGCCGAAGGCGGTGCCCGATACGGCTGCGACGCGGCGTCGGCAAGGAGCGAGGTCACAACGTCATCTGCTGTCGCCGCACCATTCTTGAATGCGGGTCGCAAGTTGGAAAGATCAAGATAGAAATAAATGCCGCCCTGCGCCCGAGGCGCGGGAATCCGCCTCAATGAGGACAGGATGCTGAGACCGATCTGTCTGGAACTTGCCAGTTGCAAGGCCAGCTTGCTCTCATGGCGGCCGTCTGCCCGCTCAAGGTGAGCCAGTACCGCATGTTGGGCGATCACATTGGGATTTGAGGTGGTATGGGACTGCAAGGCCCTGACGGCATCAACAACTTCCTTTGGAGCCGCCAGATAGCCGATCCGCCAGCCCGTCAGGGCGAGCGACTTGCTGAATCCGTTGACGATAATTGTTCGAGACCTGACTTCGGGCACAACCGAAACGATCGGGTGATGGGCATGATGACCGTAGACGAAATTGGCATAGCATTCATCGAAAATGACCCAGAGGTCGCGGTTGATCGCCAGTTGGGCGATCGCCGTCAGCGTATCAAAATCGTAGACCGCACCCGACGGGTTGGCGGGCGTATTGACGACGATCGCTCGGGTCTTTTCGGTCAATGCCGCAGCGATGTCCTGGATCCGCGGGACGTAGGCGTTGGAACGCGTATCGACGAAAACCGGCTTGCCACCTGCAATCACGACCTGGGCCGAGAACGTCGTCCAGTAGGGAGAAGGGATAATCACCTCATCACCTGGATTGAGCAGCACCATGGTTGCATTGAAGAGCGCTTGCTTGGCGCCTGTCGTTGCCGCGATCTCGTCGGCTTTCCAGGTTTGGCCCGTATCGAAGGAGACCTTCCGCGCCAGCGCCTCGCGCAATTCCATCATGCCGAGCGTATCGGTGTATCGATTGACGCCGTTGTTGATAGCATTGATCGCGCCTTCGCGAATGGTCGGAGCGAGCTCGCTCCAGATCTCGCCAGCGGTGAGGTCGATCACCTCTTGGCGGCTATGGGCTGCCTGTCTTGCGGCGGCCCGCGCCGCGGCGGTTCCAGAGGAACCGAACGAGCTTGTGCGTCGAGCAAGCATCGGCGCCTCCTTGCCTTGATTTGGGAAGTCAGGCCCGCTTATGGGGCACCGCTCGCTATTTGCGGCAGATATTTTTGTTCGGCCGCGGAGAGCTCTTGATATTTCAGCAGATCAAAGAGCTCTTCGAGCGTCGCAACGTCGCGCTCGATCCCGGCGATGCTCTCTTCGCGGATGATGCGGTCGCAAACCTGGCGCATGGCCGAGATCGCAGCACGCATATTATGGTTCGCCCAAATCACGGTTGAGATTTGTGCCGCTCTGTATTGCGCGACCGGCGCGCGGTAATATTTCGTCGGGACGATCACTACCGGAAGACGGTTCCCCCAGGCGCGGCTAAAGGCGAGAATTTCGGCTGGGTCTGGTTTGCGCGAGTGGATCAAGATCGCGTCGGCACCGGCCTCAGCATAAGCATGTGCCCGCGTCAGCGCCTCATCCTGACCATGTCCGGCGATGAGTGCCTCTGTCCGCGCGACCACAACAAATTCCGGATCCGGCACGTGGTCCCGAATAGCTTGCAGACGTCCGCAGAACTCGCCGATCTCAGCGAGTGGGTGCCGGTCTGCGACAAACGAGTTCTTTTTTGGGAAGCTCTTATCCTCGACGCAGACCCCGGCCGCCCCGCGTTGGTGCAGCTTGCGCGCGAACAGGCGCGCGTTGTTGAAATTCCCGAATCCGCTGTCGCCGTCGACAAGAACAGGTATTTGCGTGGCCTCGACGATTCTGTGCACAGCATCGACGATTTCGGTCCAGGACGCTTCGTTCGCATCGCGATAGCCCAGGCAGGACGAGATCGACAGTCCTGAGGCCCACAGACCTCGAAAGCCTGCGGCCTCCGCGACCGACGCCGACAGGGCGTCGTGGGCTTCCATAAGGAAAGCGATTTCACTCGAACATACCAGAGACCGCAACGCCGATGCGGTGGATGCTTGGCGAGTTCCATTGTTAGCGTTCGCGGTTACGGTCACATCTCTTATCATACCTAGGAATCCGGTTGCCGACCTTAGACCAATAACGTAGGCGACCCAATATGTTTACAATCTTCCTCCGGCTCACCAAAGCATCTTAGCACATTACACGATATGCCTAACAATAAAAGCCAGATTTTTGTGAAACTTGCGTTACACCATTGTTTAATTATTGTGGAACTCCGAGGCATTGTTAAACAATCGACCACAATCACTCACGGCTACCCAGCCCCTCAACGACATTACTGTTTTGCTACAGTGGAAAAGACTGACGCGGCCATTGGGCCGATCGCCGAGCAGGCGCGATTTCCTGAGCGTCCGGTGAGCGCCGTCTGCGCGCAGGCGCCGCTCAGTTCAAGGGGTTGAACGCCGCCATCTAACGAGTCATGCCGACCGGGAATATGGATTGCTTGATCACCGGGGCGGCTTGATCAATTCGCAAGGATCAACATTAAGAGCCTTTGCGAGCCGGCCCAGGACACTTACGCTCGCGGAGACGCGGCCGCGCTCGATTGAGCCCACATAACGCATGCTGAGCTGCGCGAGAGCCGCCAATTCCTCCTGCGTCAAGTCCTGATGATGGCGCACGCGACGCATGTTGATCGCCATCACCTCTTTGAGGTCCATGGCGGTATACGGACCAGAACCGGAACTATCGTTCTAGGAACGATCGTGCCTATTCGTTATAGTGAGGCCCTCAAAACACATCTGGGATCGTGGAAGACGCGCCCGGAATCCGAACTCGCACAAAGCCACTTGGACATCGAAATGCAAGACGAAGTTCCCTGGTCGGATAGCCTCACGGCTTACGACAAAGAGCATTTTACGACCTATATGCGGTTTCTGGACGCCGCCGCCGACAGTGCCAGTTACGAGGAAATGGCACAGTTGATCCTCGGCATCGATCCCGAACGCGAACCGGAACGGGCCCGCAATGCGGCCCGCAGCCATCTCGATCGGGCGAACTGGATGGTGGCGACCGGCTACCGGGAATTGTTCGCCGGCTGACTGGCGTTCCGACAAGAAAAAAGACGGCAGGCCGACACCGGGGGGCGGTGCCAGTGGCGAGATATGGACCGGGGCGCTTCGCCTCATCCTGCGGGCGGGATCATTTGTGCCAACATACGGCGATGCAGGCTGAGGCAAGGTCCGGCGGAGGCTCCGTTTCCTTCAGCCAACGCGACGCGGCGGCCGACGAAATGTCACCCAGAAACTCGGGAACGAAGGACGTGCAGCCGGAAATCCCCGCCGAACCGCGCGCCAGGGACAGCAACTTGCTCGGGGGAATGTCGCAGCGCACCTGGCAATCCATCCGCCGCAATAGCCCGAAATCTGCTGGCAGCTTTTTCATCGCCCAAGCATGTTCGCAATGCCGTGTCGGACGAACGGAAGATATTGCCCCAAGCGAAGCCCCACATGTCTTGCGAATCGGGCCGCCGGGTGCTCGTTCGAGTAGATCCCGACCAGTAGATTGGTAGCGTGATAAAGAGGTGCGGCCCTCAAGCGCAGGCGGCTCTCGTATCTGCGCAACATGTCTGGGTGGGCGATGTCGTGACCATTGCGAATAGCCGTCAGTATTCCGTGGGCGAGTTGCTTTTGGCCGTCGAGGCCGATGTTGAAGCCATGGGCGGTCACCGGGTGCATGCCGACGGCAGCGTCGCCGACGAGTGCGGCGCTTGGAGCCCAGAAGCTGTGCGCCCAAGTCGTGACCAACGGATAGATATGGCGCTTGCTTGCAAGGGCCATTTTTCCGAGGCGCCCTCGACACCGGTCCGTCAATTCGATCAGGAACAGATCGTCATCTAAGGCAAGAAGTCTATTGGCGTCGTTTGCGCGCAATGTGACAAGCAATGACGACTCGCCTTCCATCAGCGGCAAGATCGCTATGGTCTGATGGTGATCGAACCATTCGATTGCGAGCTGATGGTGGGCGCGTTCGTGCCTGACCCGGCAAATCACCATCGAGCTGCCAAGCCGATTGATATCGGCGGCGATGCCGAGCAGGTCGCGCGTTCGCGACAGACGCGAATCTGCTGCGACGAAAAGCCGAGCGGTCAACCGCCTGCCGTCGGAAAGCTTTACGACCGCTCCTTTGCGGCTGTTGGTTACAGCAACGACCGAGTGGCCGCATAGCAGCTGGACACGGTGGTGCGAGCGGATGATCTTGAACAGGGCATCGCGGATCCGACAATTTGGGACCAGAAATCCGAGTGGTTCTGCAGATCTTCTCGGAGGATCGAAACACAGAGCGAAAGGGCTCGATCCGTTGAGCACGCGCGCGCCTTGCACTGGTGACTTGTGATTAACGGAGATGGCATCCCAGGCGCCGAGCTCGCGAAGGATGTTGATCGAGGCGAAGGTCAGCGCGATCTCGCGACCATCGGAAGGCGGCTTTGCCAGGCTTTCGAAGGGCTGCTGCTCAACCACCGCCACTTTGAGATCGCTCCTTGCAAGCGATGCGGCGAAGGAAAGTCCAACCGGTCCGGCTCCGGCGACGATGATGTCGAAACTGTCGTCGCAACTGGCCATCAGCGCGCTGCCATCGCGTCGGATATCTGGGTGAGCTGCTGGTTCTGTTGAGCCGCAACCCGTGGACCGGTTGGCCTGGCTGCCGTTGTGCGCCGCATCGCCTTAAGCCACGGGCCGAGCCAGGCAGATTGCCAGCCAGAAAGGGGGATTCTCACCACCGCTATTCGCTGAACGTAACGACCACACTGTCCGTTAGACATACATTCTCCCTCTCCCTTGAAGGATTGGTCGACGTAACCACGCCGGCCAGAAGATAACCTTGATCTGGATCAGCCAGGCCCGGCAAAGTCGACAGCGGCGGCTTTTATGCTCGACTGGTCAACGGCCCAAGAAAATGCGATGTGGTCACGTCATCCTGGAATGACGGGCGCCCCTGCGGCGTACGTTCGGCAAACTTAATCTTGGCTGATCCGTTTTTCGCGCCAGTCGCATCGGCTCGGCAGCATTTTTCAAGCAAACATCGGACGCTCCTATCTGCCATGCGAGGTACTTTGGCACGTGAGCCGCCCGCACGGAGGAACGGGCGACAAGTCCTTCGAGCGGTAGGACTAATTGAACGTGGCTTGGCGAGCTCGCTGTGGGAGCCTTGGCAGTCTGGCCGCGACCAAGTCGACCCGGCTGACCATCGCCATCCGCACAATTGCCAGCACAGTGATCAGGTCAGCGTTCCAGCTTGTCGTCCCAGTCGATGAGGATGCGTTCAGCGGCCCCGTGGAGATCCTCGTATTGACCACTGCTCAACGCCCATAGAAAGCCGGATAGCCCGAGCGCGCCAAGGAACAGCGCTGCTGGTACCAGGTAGACGAGCGTCGTCATGAGCCCGCGCCCGTTGCCGAAGGAGCCGTCGTGGTGGTTGCAAAGCCTTGCAGGCGCAGGGCGTTTCCAATGACAAGCAGCGAGGAAGCGGACATGGCGATGGCGGCGATCAGCGGCGTGACGTGTCCAAGAATAGCGATCGGCACGGCAAAGGCATTGTAGACGATCGCGATGGCGATGTTCTGGCGAATGAGCCCGCCGGCCCTGCGCGAGACCTCCATGGCGAGTGGGACCGCGAGGAGGCTTTCGCGCAGGAAGACGAAGTCCGCGGCCTTGCGGCCGATGTCGGCCGCGGTCGCCGGGGCGATCGAGACATGCGCCGCGCGCAGTGCCGGCGTGTCGTTGAGGCCGTCGCCCACCATCAGCACCTTATGATCGGCACGGGTCAGCGCTTCGATCCACTCGACCTTGCCCGAGGGCAGCAGCGCCGGCACGAAATTGTCGATCTCCAATGCGTCGGCAACCTCGCTGCAGGCCCTCTCGGTATCACCGGACAACATATCGATCGACACGCCTGCGCCCTTCAACTGCTGGATTGCCGCCTTGGCGTCCGATCGGGCCGCGTCCTCGAAGGCGAAACATGCGACAATGCTGCCATTCCTCGAAAGCACCGTGCCGCCATAGCCGCCGGGCTTGCCTTCGCTGCCGGTGCGTGCCTTCCACCCGGCCCATCCGCGTCGGCCAAGGCGCCAGACGTCGTCCCCTGCGAGCGCTTCGATGCCGAAGCCCGGTTCTTCCCGCACGGAGAGAAGCTTAGGCTGATCGGCAGATCCGCCATGGGCGGCAATGGCTTTTGAGAACGGGTGGCGCGAATGAGCAGCGATGTCGGCCGCTATTGCAAGCATGGCGGGATCGATCGCAGACGCGTTTACAAGCTTCGGACGCCCCAAAGTCAGTGTCCCGGTCTTGTCGAACACGGCCGTATCGATTGCGGCGAGGCGCTCCATGGCCGAGCCGTCCTTGACCATCACGCCGGCCTCGAACAGGCGTCGCGCCGCCACGACCTGGACGATCGGCACCGCAAGGCCGAGCGCGCAGGGGCATGTGATGATGAGCACGGCGATGGCGATGGTCATGGCGCGATGCCAATCGCCGGACGCAACCATCCAGCCGAGGAATGTCACAAAGGCCGCCAGATGGACCACGGGCGCATAGAGCGACGACACCCGGTCGGCGATCCGGCGGTAGCGCGAGCGGCCGCCTTCGGCGGCTTCCATCAGCCGAACCATTTCCGCCAGGAAGGAGTCCTTCGCGGCGGCGGTCGCCCGCATCGTCAGCGGACCCGTCAGGTTGAGCGTGCCAGCCTGCACATGGGCGCCGGCCCCGACGGCCTTTGGCGCGCTCTCGCCGGAGACGATCGAGCAATCGAGGTCGGAATTCCCGCTGGCGATATCACCGTCAACCGGTATCCGTTCTCCGGCCGAAATGAGCAGGCGCATTCCCGGCGCAAGTTCGGCGACTGGCACGTATTCGCGTATTCCGTCGTCCCGCAGGACGACGGCCCCTCGCGCGGCAAGCCGCGACAGGCCATTGACGGCCGTTCGCGCCTGCTCGCGCATCACATGGTCCAGCGTGCGGCCGATCAGCAGGAAGAAAAGCAGCGATACTGAGGCGTCGAAATAGGCGTGCTCGCCTTGATTGATGGTCTCATAGAGGCTCATCGCGTAGGCGAGCGACACACCGACAGCGATCGGCACATCCATGTTCATACGGCCGTGGCGAAGGGCATTCGCCGCGGAGCGGAAATAGATCCCGCCAGCGAAGGCGAGCGCCGGGATGGCGATCAGCGCCGATATCCAGTGAAACAGATCCCGTGTCGCGCCTTCGGCGCCGGACCAGACCGACACCGAAAGCAGCATGATGTTGCCGGCCGCGAAGCCGGCCACGGCGACGGCGCGGATCAACTCCGAAAGCGTCTTGTCCTTTTCGTGAATTTCCGGGTCGAACAGATGCGCCTTATAGCCCAAGCGGCCAAGCGTGGCGAACAACGGAGGGACTTGGTCGCCATGCCAGCGAACCGACACGCGTTTCGTCGAGAGATTGACGCGGGCGGATTCAACGTTTTCGAGCTTGGCGAGCGCGGCCTCGATCGCCTGGATGCAGCCACCGCAATGGACCGCCGGCACCGACAAATCTGTCTGGTAACCGTGACCGCCCAACGAACGGGTGGCCAGCTTGATCTCGTCACTGGAGGGCAAAGCCGACGCTGCGACCTCCAATGCCATTTCGGCTCCCGGCGCGCAGCAGCTCATTGCAGGGCCCCATTCGAGATCATCACGCGGCGGACATCGCGGAATGGAGTGGCCAGCCCGGCGTCGGCATCGATCTCGACGATCCAGACGCCGTTCTTCGGCGTGTGCCGGGTGGCAAATTCCTCGGTCTTCGCAGAGGCGCCGCCGGACGGGGCGGCAAGGGTTGCGACTTCGTCCTCGGCCTCGTAGGCAGGATGCCGAAACATTATCTTGACGCCGTGCAGCGGCACCGGCTTTCCCTGGGAGTCGACAAGACCGTAGCGGACCTCGCCGGAGGCGATGGTCAGTTTGCCTTTCCAGCCGAGTGCGGCCTGCGCTCTTCCTTTCCTGGCTTCCTCGTTGAACTGCTGGCTGGCGACGTAGGTGTTCTCGACGACAAGGCCGGTCCAGCTCTTTCGAGCAAGCGTTGCCATGGTGACGTTGACTCCAATCACCACCGCGAAAAAGCTGACGATGACGATCAGCATGTGGCTCCCGGTGAACTCCCGCGACTTCTGTGTATCAGTGCTCATCTGCCGTTCTCCTGCGCGTTGAAACTGGCGGTGTATTCGGCGGATTCGGAACTCGCGTTGTCCTCGATGCGGAATTCGAAGCGTTGAACCGGCTTCTTGATCTGGCCTGCCGGTTGCCGAACGAAGACCTTCAGCGTCTTCAGCCGGTCGGGTTCGACCGGAACGGAGAATGAGCGGCTCGGGGCCTGGTCGATGCCGACGATGCTCATCTCGCCGCCGTCGAGGCCTTCCAGCGTGACCTCGATCGTCCTCGGCTCGGGGATCATGTTGAGCAGCTTGACGGTGTAGCCGTTGCGGATCGCGCCGTCCGAAAGCCTCACTAATTGCGGATTCCTGTCGTGCAGGACGTTCAGCTCCAGCCGCTCGCGCGTCAGCAGCGAATAGACGAGCACCAGCCCGATCGCCAACCATGTGCCGAGATAGATGAAGGTGCGCAGCCGGAAGATCTTGCCCAGGTGGAAATGTGCCAAGCCGTCGACGAAGCCGCCGCTCGCCGTTCTCACGAGCGCCGGATCGACCGGGTTTGCGCCTCCGGCGGTCGCCAGCGCCATGTTGGCGTTGTAATCCGCCAGCGTTGCGTAGGAGATCAGCCCGCGTTCTCGACCGAGCTTGTCCATGACGCCGTCGCAGGCGTCGATGCACAGCGCGCAGGTGATGCATTCCAGCTGCTGGCCGTCACGGATGTCGATCCCCATCGGGCAGACGGCGACGCAGGCGTTGCAGTCGACGCAGTCGCCGACCGCTTGCCCGGTGGCCGAGACCTTCTTGGCGTGGCGCGAACGCGGCTCGCCGCGCCAGTCGTTATACGTCACCGTCAACGAGTTTTCGTCGAGCATGGCGGCCTGGATGCGCGGCCACGGGCACATATAGGTGCAGACCTGCTCGCGCATCAGCCCGCCCAACACATAGGTGGTGCCGGTAAGCACGGCGATCGTACCATAGGCGACGGGGGCGGCCGTGCCGCTCAAGACTTCGCCAAGCAGCTTCGGCGCGTCGGCGAAGTAAAAGATCCAAGCGCCACCCGTGGCGACCGCGATGGCGAGCCAGATGGCATGCTTGGATCCGCGCAGGAAGAGCTTGCGCGCGCTCCAGGGGGCGGCGTCCAGCTTCATGCGGGCATTGCGGTCGCCTTCGATCGCGCGTTCCACCACAAGGAACAGATCGACCCAGACGGTCTGCGGGCAGGTATAGCCGCACCAGGCCCGCCCGACCGTCGATGTGATCAGGAACAGACCGACGCCCGCCATCATCAGCAGCCCGGCGACGTAGTAGAACTCCTGCGGCCAGATCTCGATGAAGAAGAAGTAGAAGCGCCGGCTGGCCAGATCGATGAGAACGGCCTGATCGGGTGCGAAGGCACCACGGTTCCAGCGCAGCCAAGGCGTCAGATAATAGATGCCGAGCGTGATCGCCATCACCAGCCATTTGAACTGGCGGAAACGGCCGGAGGTGCGCTTGGGGAAGATCTTTCTGCGCGCCGCGTAGAGCGGCTGTCGCGTCTTGGCGGAGTTGACCGCTTCGGCCTCCAGTCGTTTTATCTGCTTGTTATCAAGCACGAGACGCTCCGGGGACCAGCGACGATGTTCGCGGCCGACACTCGACCACGGGTTCTGGGCGATGGTCGGGAGACCCTTGCCGCATGGCGAGCAGCGTCGGGTTGAGGAAGTTCAATCGCGGACTGCCGCAACGCGGTCGAGGCCCGGCTCGCGCCGGGCCTCGTCGCTTGGCGGGGGGAGGGCCGAGAACAGGCCGCCGCCTATTCTCCGCCGCCAAGCGAATGGACATAGACTGCAAGTTCCTTGACCTTGATCTCGCCGAGGCGCTCGATCCAGGCGGGCATCACCCCGCCCTTCGGGGCTCGTACCTGCGAAGCAATGGCAGCTTCGCCAGGCCCATAGAGCCAGATCGCATCGGTCAGATCGGGTGCGCCGAATTCTCTGTTGCCCTTTGCGTTCTCGCCATGGCAGACAGCGCAGTTTTCCGCGAAGACCTTGGCGCCGGGCTCACTCATGCTCTTGTCCTTGACGGCCCCCGAAAGGCTGGCAACGAAAGCGCTGACCTGAGCGATCTGCTCGGGCTGGAGCACATCGGCAAAGGCAGGCATCTCCGACTGGCGGGTGTCACCATCCGCGGTGAAACGAATGCCATGCGTGATCGTCTGCTGGATCTGCTCCATCTTGCCTCCCCAGAGCCAATCGTCATCGTTGAGGTTCGGAAATCCCTTCGATCCTTGCGCGCCGGATCCGTGGCATTGCACGCAGTTGACCCTGAACGCCGCGCCGCCGGCCGAGACGGCAAACTCGCGCAGGGCATCGTCGCCGGCGATTTCGGAGACGCTCTTGGACTTGATCGCCGCGACATATTTGGTCTTGGCGGCTTCCGCCGCCGCCATCTCGTTCTTGACCTCGCCACGGCTGGAGAAGCCCAGAACGCCCCTGGTGGCGGAACTCAGCATCGGCCAGGCGGGGTAGGCGATGGTGTAGCCGATCGCCCAGGCGATGGTGACGTAGAAGGTGATCACCCACCAGCGTGGAAGGGGGTTGTTGAGTTCCCTGATGCCGTCCCACTCATGACCGGTGGTTGAGACGCCCGACATATCATCGATATACTGCGTGCTCATGATCAGTCGTCTTTGAAGGGGATGTGTGCGGCTTCATGAGCCTGACTGTGACCGCCCGGTCGGAGCGCGAAGGCAACGCATCCAGCAAAGAAGAGCACCATGCCAAGCAGGCCACAGCTGTCGGCAAACTCGCGCATCAGGTTGTAGTCCATCTGTTTGTTCTCCTCAGCGGTAGCCAACGGCTTCGTCGTAGTTCTTGAAGTCGACAAGAGTGCCGAGCATCTGCAGATAGGCGACCAGGGCGTCCATCTCGGTGACCTGCTGCGGGTTGCCGTCGAAGTCGCCGACCCTGGCTTTCGGATAGCGGCTTCCCAGTCCGGACGTGTCGGCGTCAGGATTAGCCTGCGCCATCAGGTCGGCGTTGGCTTGCACGACTAGGTCGTGGGTGTAGGGGACACCGACGCGCCGGTTGGCGACGAGGTGCATGGAGAAGTCTTTCACGTCGATCGGCCTATCCTTCAGGAAGGCATAGCTTGGCATGATGGATTCCGGCACGACGGAGCGCGGGTCGGTAAGATGCTGGACGTGCCAGCTGTTGGAGTAGCGGTCGCCGACGCGCGCGAGATCCGGCCCGGTGCGCTTGGACCCCCACTGGAACGGATGGTCGTACATCGACTCGGCCGCCAGGCTGTAGTGGCCGTAGCGCTCGACCTCGTCGCGGAACGGTCTGATCATCTGGCTGTGGCAGAGATAGCATCCCTCGCGCACGTAGATGTTGCGTCCTGCGAGTTCGAGCGGCGAGTACGGGCGCATCCCCTCGACCTTCTCGATCGTGTTGTCGAGATAGAACAGCGGCGCGATCTCGACGATGCCGCCGACGGTCACGACCAGCAGGGATCCGACGAGAAGCAGCGTGGCGTTCTTCTCGATCAGCGCGTGTCTATCCATCAGGCCCATGTCTGGCTCCTCATTCGGCGGGCTGGAGGGCGTCGATTGAGCCCGGCATCGGATCCTCTTCACGTTGGTAGCCAAAGATGGTCATTGCGATGTTCCAAGCCATGATCAGTGCACCGGAGAGATACATGGCGCCGCCTGCGGCGCGCATGACATAGTAGGGATGCATGGCGGCGACCGTTTCGGCGAAGGTGTAGACAAGGAACCCCTGCTCGTCGTACTCGCGCCACATCAGGCCCTGCATGATGCCCGAGACCCACATCACGGCCGCGTAGACGACGATGCCAAGGCTCGCCAGCCAGAAGTGCCAGGCGACGAGGCGCAGCGAGTAGAGACGCTCGCGGTTCCAGAGTTTCGGCACCATGTAGTAGATCGCGCCGAACGAGATCATGCCCACCCAGCCAAGCGCGCCGGAGTGGACATGGCCGATGGTCCAGTCGGTGTAATGCGAGAGCGAGTTGACGGTCTTGATCGACATCATCGGACCTTCGAAGGTCGACATGCCGTAGAAGGCGACGGCCGCGACCATCATGCGGATGATGGGATCGGTGCGCAGCTTGTCCCAGGCGCCGGACAGCGTCATCAGGCCGTTGATCATGCCGCCCCAGGAGGGCATCCAAAGCATGATCGAGAACACCATGCCCAGCGTCTGCGCCCAGTCTGGCAGGGCGGTGTAGTGGAGATGGTGCGGCCCGGCCCAGATGTAGAGGAAGATCAGCGCCCAGAAATGGATGATCGACAGGCGGTAGGAGTAGACCGGCCGGTTCGCCTGCTTCGGCACGAAATAATACATCATGCCGAGGAAGCCGGCCGTCAGGAAGAAGCCCACGGCATTGTGCCCGTACCACCACTGGGTCAGGGCGTCCTGAACGCCGGAGAAGGCAGAGTAGCTCTTCGAGCCAAGCAACGAGACCGGCATCGACAGGTTGTTGACCACATGTAGCATCGCGATGGTCACGATGAAGGAGAGGTAGAACCAGTTGGCGACGTAGATATGCGGTTCCTTGCGCTTCAGGATGGTGCCGAGGAAAAGGACCAGATACGCGACCCACACGATTGTCAGCCAGAGGTCGACATACCACTCGGGCTCGGCGTATTCGCGGCCTTCGGTGATGCCCAGCAGATAGCCGGTCGCGGCCATGACGATGAAGAGCTGGTAGCCCCAGAAGACGAACCAGGCGAGATTGCCGCCGAACAGCCTGGCTCGGGACGTTCGCTGCACGACATACAAGGATGTGCACAGAAGCGCATTGCCGCCGAAGGCGAAGATGACGCCGGAGGTATGAAGCGGCCTCAGCCGGCCGAAATTGAACCAGGGCTCGATGTTGAGATGAGGGTATGCAAGCTGAAGCGCGATGACGACGCCGACCAGCATGCCGACGACGCCCCAGAAAACCGTTGCGATGGCGCCGTAGCGGATCGGTCCATCCATGTAAGCTGCGGGGTCGATCGGAGCTGCCAGCTTGAAATCGGTGTTACGCATCAGGATCGCGTTGAAGCCAACCAGGGCGAAGAACAAAACCCACATATGCTGGCGAAAGGCTTCGTCCACGCCGAAGCCGGCGGCGACTAGAGCTGCAAAGGCAAACAGGCTTAGAAGGACGATCTCTGTGCCAAATTTCATCGCAAGACCCGATCTGGAAATTCCGGCGGACGCCAATCCGCAGCGCATTGATTACGCAGTCGCGGCCTGTTTGCCCTGATCCATGTCAGAGCCGCACGATTTTGCCTCAGGCAGCATCGAGTTCGGTGCGATGAGAAGGTGGCGATTGAAGAAGGAAACGCGGCACGGCGAAGCCCGCTTACTGAAGCAAGCCCGCCGCCCCGGGCCGCTGCGGCGTGGTGGCAATCGCGGGCAATCCGATGACGCGCGTGGGTCTGCGACGTATGGCCGATGGCTTGCCGACGTTGACAGGATTGGCGCAGCGCAACCGCCCCGAGGCCCGGCCAATCGCCAACATCAAGACACGCGGCAACACATTGCTGGCCAAATTATAAATATTGGCAATCTGTGCCAAGGCCTTCGTCGCCGACGCTGCGAGCAGTGACCGGACGGGACCGCTGGGCGCCTCTGGCGATGCCGGCGATCGCCGCTATCTGTTTCAACCGCGGCGCGCTGATGTCGAGCTGGCCAGCAGGTTATTTCATGACCACGTCCCCTTCAGCGGAACGCGGACGGAAAATCTTGCTCAGTTTTCTTGGAATTGCCCCTGGCTGGTCATCCATCGCTATGCTTTTGGCCCCTCGTTCTCAGTAGGGCGATCGTATTCATGATCCGAGGAGGTTGCAGCCAAGCGCGTGATGAAATCGCGCCGCCATGCCGGCAATCCGGGCCGTCATCTGTGGCACCGTACTGCCCCGATGGCGAAAGGGAACATTCGCCCTCCCCCGGCGACAACCTCGTCATTCGACGTCGACGCAGTCGAGGTCATCACTTCCGGCGCGAGAAGGCGCCGGTTGAACGATCCGCGGCCGGTTGGCTATGGCGCCGCAGTGACGGTCGTGGCACCGCTTAAATAGCCGTCATCCGCTGGTGAACCAGGCCGGAGTGTCGCCGAGCCGTGGCGGCAAGCTTCATGGACCGGAGCCGATAAGCGGGCTGAGGCGATCCAGCAAGGCCTGGCGGTCGGCGACGAGGGTGTCGAGGTGGAGCGGCCGGCCGGTCGGCGGTTCGGCTTCAGCCAGGCGT
>CCNA01000027.1 GCA_000824805.1 Mesorhizobium sp. SOD10 | reverse complement strand
AAGAATTCGTCCGCACCTCCCGAGGGGCAATTTTCCATGACGCGCGACACCGGCAGCTAATTGCAGGCCGCAGAAGGATTTGTCGGTTCCGACAACGCAGCGTTCTTGGCCGGCTCCAGGAAAATTCAGAGATGGCCCCGGCGAATACCGGGCGCAAATTGGACTGGACGCTCAGTCACGAAGAACGGCGGCAGCTGCGGCCTAGCAGCGGTAAGTGAGGCGCGAGACAGCCAAGAGAAGGGAGGCCATGGCGGAGAACTATCTGACGGGCCGCACTTGGCGCGCGCAGTTGGCGAGGTCTCAATGTGGAAGGGCGAAATGTGATCCATCCGAAACCTGGATGAACATTATCCAAGCAATCGATTTTCAAGAATCCCAAGTACAGTGTTAAAAGTGCCAAGGGGGACCATCATCAGGAGTATGTCCGATAGCAGACCCTCTTCGCGGCATGGCCGGACGCGATACCCTCTTCAGCAGTGAGGGCGACGATCTGATCGAGCAGCCTCGGGGCGTTCGCGGCCACGAGTCCATCCCGTCCGGTGCGGTCATTTGCGGCGCAAAGAGCGACCAGATCTTCGGACGAGAGGGCGTTGACGGCCCTCTATCCGACGACGGCCGCGACAAACCGCGCACTATTAGGGGCCCTGGTTTTGACGTGCTTGATTGGTGATGAAATGCGAACGCTGCTCATCGACCATCATGCCCATCTTACACGCACGATACAGGGGGCGCTCGAGGATTGCGGTTTCGCCGTTGATGTGGCTCGTACCCTGGACGAGGCATCCACTGCATTTTGTTGCGCAAGCTATGACATTCTCCTGTTGGAGTTGGTCATGCCGGACGGTGATAGCTTGCCCTGGCTGGCACAGTTAAGGAGCAACGGGCATTCGGTTCCTGCCCTCATCATGAGCAGTATCGACGATCTCGAAAAGCGTATTGCGGTTTTCAACGGTGGTGCGGACGATTTCCTGCCAAAACCAGTCTGCACCGAAGAGCTCATCGCCAGAATGCGGGCCATTCTGCGGCGTTCAACACAGATTACCGACCCCACCCTTGCATTTGGCAACCTACAATTCGATCCGATCGGCCGACAAGTTTTCGTTGAGGGCCAGCCAATAAAGATAGCACGCCGCGAACTGTGTATTCTTGAGCATCTACTCAACCGCGCAGGTCGCACTGTTCCACGCGCGCAGCTGGAAGATAGCCTCTATGCGTTCGACGATGAGGTTTCGGCCAACGCGCTCGAAGTCGGCATCTATCGCTTGCGCAAAAATCTGGGTCAGTCAGGGGCAACCCTCCGAATCAACACAGCGCGTGGCATTGGCTACATCCTTGAATTGACTGACGCACCATCTGCCTAGGCTGGTCGCATTTTGAAAGCGAATATTGCCTTGAAAGTCGTTCCTAATGACCATCCTGCCACCAATCGGCGGTCGACTGTCATTGGAGGTTTGAGAACTATGGTTTCTCCTTGCCCGGCCTATCTTCTTTGCGCGCTCATTCTATTTTTCCCATTTTGTGCAACGGCCCAAAACAAGCGGTATGAAGGCGCACCGCGTGCCACTGCCAATAGCATCAACGGCACGCTGAATCTTTCCTCTTCGCTTGGCAAGACAATTCATTTATCCGCGCCAGCGGCGAGCATATTTATTGCCGATCCGACGATCGCAGATTTTCAGGCACCCTCGAATAAGACTGTCTTCGTCTTTGGCAAGAAATCTGGGCGGACCAGCCTATTTGCCTTGGACGCCAACGGGGAGGCTCTCGCCCAGTTGCATATTGTTGTCA
This sequence comes from Mesorhizobium sp. SOD10, assembly GCA_000824805.1. Taxonomy (GTDB): domain Bacteria; phylum Pseudomonadota; class Alphaproteobacteria; order Rhizobiales; family Rhizobiaceae; genus Mesorhizobium. The sequence goes on along the minus strand of CCNA01000027.1, from coordinate 103,876 downwards.
CTGAACCGATCGAGGATCTGCGCGCCATGTTGCGGACTCGGGTCGGTGACTATCCAATCCACGTCAGCTATACGCCGCGCGGCGCGATCCTTAGCGGGACAGCGCCCAATGCCCAAGTCGTCGACACCGCAACGAAAGTCACTGAGCAATTTCTCGGTGACGGCGCGCAGGTCGTCAATGAGATTCAAGTCGCTGGGTCGTTGCAGGTCAATCTGAGTGTGCGCGTAGCGGAGGTCTCCCGTAGCGCCATGAAGGAACTCGGTATCAACCTGTCCGCTTTCGGCAAGATCGGCAATTTGACAGTGGGTTTGGCCAGCGGCCAAGGTGCCGGTTCTGGCGCGGCGAGCGGCGGCGACATGGCCGGCGTTGCGTACAATGATGGCAATGTCAATCTTGGCGCGGTTCTCGACGCGCTCGCAAAGGAGCATGTCGCTTCTGTCTTAGCTGAGCCGAATCTCACCGCGATGTCCGGTGAATCCGCCAACTTCCTGGCCGGCGGTGAATTTCCCATTCCGGTCGTGCAGGGGAATGGGCAAGTCTCGGTTGAATTCCGTCACTTCGGCGTCGGCTTGGAGTTCGTGCCAACCGTTCTCAATAACGAGCAGATCAATATTCGCGTAAAGTCGGAAGCCAGTGAACTGTCGACACAAGGCGCCGTCCAAATCAACGGTATTTCCGTGCCTGCCGTCTCCACGCGGCGTGCCGACACCGCCGTTGAGCTCGGCAGCGGTCAAAGCTTTGCAATCGGCGGGCTGATCAGGCGCAACGTCAATGCTGATATTCGCACCTTTCCTTGGCTGGGCGACGTGCCGATCCTCGGCGCGTTGTTCCGTTCTTCATCATTTCAAAAGGAGGAGACGGAACTGGTTATCATAGTCACACCTTACATCGTGAGGCCAGGATCAAATCCCAAGCAGATGAGCGCGCCTACCGATCGCCTCGGCGCGGCTTCCGACGTGGAGGCCACTCCGATGAACTCATCGGAAAATCCGCCGCAAGACCACGCTCCCGGCGGCTCAGGCGCCCTGGACGGCTTCATCATTGAATAGTGACGCCCAATAACGATGCGGATCACAAGCCTCCTGGTCGCTTTGAGTGCAAGCTTGAGTGGCTGCACGAGCTCCTCGCCGGTTGAGTCATCGACTGAAATCCTCGTCCGGCAGGAGAACAAGGTCTTATTCTTGCAGAGCCTTCGCGCCGTCGAACGGCAGCGTTTGCGCAATTTCATTGCGAGTGCCAGCCGTGGCCGGCCCGATGCCGTCCATCTTTTTATCAGCGGCCCACCCTGGCTGGGCGCGGAGATCGCCAGTCAGGTGATGGAGATGGGAGTTGACGCTTACAACATCCGCCTCTTTGAACAGCACCACCGTTCTGCAGCGCGAATAGAGGCGATTGTCTACGACAGCCTCCCTCCTGACTGTCCGCCATTTTCCGGTCCTTTAGCCAATGACAGTTCCTTCGACCGGACGCTCGGCTGTTCGACTCGCCGCAATTTGGCGGTCATGGTCAATGAGCCGCTCGACTTGATCGACAACAACGCTGTCAGGCCAAGTCTCGGTGATCGTGCGGCTATTCCGGTTGCTAAATACAGGACCTTCGAGACGGGCAAGACCAGCAGCGTAGAACACGGAAAGTAATAGCAATCATGGCCTAGCACATACGCAGCCAGGCATTACGCATGACGGCGTTTGCGCAAGGGCAGGAATGGTCGTTGGGCGGCAACGGGTATCGATGGAGGCATCACGCAACGGGCGATGCTGGGGGGCGATTAGGCGATCAGACTTGAGGAACCTCTTCCCAAAGGTCCTTCAGAGAGCCATCAGAATGTTGCCTGGTTTTGCCCGGGAATGAAGTTGCATTGGTTGGAATTGCCTGATCGGCATTTCGGGCGTGAAATACCTCCTGTTCTTGCGTCGCATTTTCGATCCGCCTTGTACCGTGTGCACAAGGTGATGGGATAGCTGGCGTGCTCCCGCTGTAGACGCAAGAAGCCCGCGACTTGTGCAACCAAAGCCTCCTCGTCTACCACGCCCGCAGATGGTGATGCTCGAGCGAAGATTAGTCGGACGACAGCCGTGCTTTGATTGAGGTTCGCTATCGCAGTCGGACAAACTTCCCCTTCCTGCCAGGCTATTCTAAGACCCCGCCAGGAACTGATCGATTGAAGGCTACGCTACGCGTCCATGATCGGCATGCGGAACTTGTTGTCAGCGACATCCACGACATCCTTTTGGATGGTGCGCCGACTATGCAATGGATGATCTATCGCACCATCGAGGGATCCACCCCGCCGCAACCCAGCCCACCAATCAGGGCGGCAAAGTTTGTGCAGCCGCTGATTGGCAGGATAGGCAATCCGCGCGGAAGGAGACGCGGAGTGATTTATCAGGCTATGTTTTGAGGCATGCCTGCATAGTCGGGAACGCCTGCGGCTTGCATTGGGCCAGCCTCAAGGCGTGCCTTCAGATTGTTTAGATAATCTTCTGCATAGGATTTCGCGGCCGCAACCGGTAGATTGACGCCGGCCGCGACGGCCTCTTCTACCGCCGCCTTCACGAGACCGTTGCGAATTGCGAGTTTGACCTCGGGGCCGGCGACAAGGCTTACAGCCTGAGCCGCGAAATCGAGGCCTGCTTCGGCCAAAGCCCTCTTAATGTTGCCTCCGCTAATGGCGGTATGGATAAGCTTCGCCGCTTGCGACGCCCCCTCAATCGCCATTGAAACAGCATCGGCCACTTGGCCCAGGCCCGGAACGAAGCTGAGCAGCCCCGCCGCTGTCGCGGCCCAATCAAAAACTTGCGAGCCCACTTTGAGAACGCCGTCGATGGCGTGCATCAAAGCCCCGCCATTCTTCTTGACAGACTTGATATCGGGCTGGTCCGCCATGCCCATCTTCATGTCCGCGACCGCGTCCTTATCTGCCTGGGTTTTGGGAACATGGGTCTTTGCCTGCTGAATCGTGCGGTTCGCAACCGTCATATCGTTGTAGAATTTCGTGAAGTCCCGGTTGCTGATGTTACCGGAATCGACCGTATGTCCCCCTCCGAAGTCGAAGAACCCATGATGGGTCTTGTAGCCCGTAATTGAATTGTTCAGCAAACCGAACAATAAAGGATCTGACAGTAGCTGCGACGCCGCTTGCCGTACCTTCGGACCGAGACTCTTGTCGTCGGCCATCTTCGCCAGTTTGTCACGCGTCAGGACACCGCTCCCGAAAAAGTCACGCTGATTGCGGCTAATTGTATCGAGCGTGTTCAGCTCGGGTTGCGTGAGGCTCATCGACGATGAGGCGACTTGCAGGAAGTCATATTTGTGCACCTTGTCGATCGAGCCACCATACAACTGCTTCCAGGCATCTGGATGAGTGAGGAAATATTGGGCGGCTGCAATGACTTGGGGCGGGCATTTGCCGGTTTTTGCTGTGCCGTCAACGATCTTGTCGAAATCAGCCAGGCTCAGGTTCTTGGGTAGGTTGTCGGAGTATCGGTAAAGCTCGCGCACTGCATCGTTCAAGGTCATGACCGTCGGCTGACCATTTCCAGATCCGTCGGATGGGATGTAGTTCTGCTCGTAGCTTCGTGCTTGCTGGTCCTGGAAGGCGGCGACTTGTGGGTGATGGCCTGAGAACCCGGACAAATCATTTGCCTTGATCTTGCCGCCGCAGCGGCCATCACCCTGCGAGCCGATGGCATAAAAGAGCTCCGGGTCCTGCTGCAAGCTTTCGATAGCAGCCTTAAGATCCGGCGGCGTGGACGGATCATTGGCTAGCTCGCTCAGCGAATCCCAACTGAGCGGGCATTTGTCCTTATGGCGGTTCAGCACCGCTACAATCTGCAACTCGGGCTCAGTCAGCTTGCCGCCACACCACGTGATCCGCGTACCCGCTATCGGCGCCGGCGCGATGGGAGGTGGTGCGATGGGAGGCGAAGCGCCCGCAGAGGCTTGACCCAATGATTTGAATGCTTCCCTCAGAGCGGGTGGCATGAGCTCGAGCGGGTGCTCTCGCAAGTCTCGCAGCGACGCCTTCACATCTGGCGACAGTTCGTCCAGCGGGTGCTGCTGGAATTCGTCCATGGCCGACTTCAAATCCGCTGGCACGCCCAGTTGCGCGAAGGAATCGGGCACTTTGTCCTGCGGCGAGCAGCTGGAAAGCATCGCCTGGAAGGGCAGAAGCGCGCCTTGCCCGGTCTGGGCGACAATTTGCGGAGAAGGTTCTAGGCCCGCGCAGGCCTGTGGGGAGAGGGCGGGGGTGGAGCTATTTGCTGCCGAAAGGTTAAGTGACATCGTGCATCCTCACAGTTGAGATCAAAAGCCGTCACATTTGCGTCACCTGGTGCCACCGTCGTTCCCGACGAATACCGAACGCCGGCCGCATGACTAACGTGCGGCTATCAATGCTGCTGATTTTTAGTTCCTCGTCAGCGACAACACCGGTTACAAGCTTCAGCTGTCGAACAGCTGACGAGTGCGGAAGGAAGCGCAATTGTTAGCGAATGGCGGCCTTGTTGTTTCCTAGGGGAAGCTGCGGTGAATCCTCAATTGTCATCTCTGGCTCTGTGCAGGCTCACGGACGACGCTGTCCTGATGCGGCATTTCGGAAGAGAACGGACCTTCAGGTCGCCCATCGCGAACGACCACGGTCGAGGAGCCACGAAACAACATCAATTCCGTCTCCTTTGGGGGCGTCCCGGTGTCGTGAGGTCGCGCCTGTGCCTCCGCTACGAGGCCGTTGTACGTCTGCTCCACAAGCACAATGAAGCGGGGTGGGCCGGAAACCATGACTAGGCCCTTTCCCGGTGCCGGTCTCACGACGTAGCGCTCGTCGGAAATTCCAAGCTCATCAAGGGCCGCCTTGAACACCTCGAAGCGGACTGAAGTCAAAACCAGCATACGAGTCTGCGCTTCTTTCGCAGCAGATACGTGGAGCACAAGCCCATCATAATACCATTGGAGATCGTAGAGGTCGGTCAAGCGATCCAGAAACGCGCGCGGCGACATACTCGGCATACGCCCGCGGATGCGCCCCTTTACCTCGGAGCTGACGTTGACGTGGACATTGAGGTTGTTGCCGAATTCTCGCAAAGCGGCGGACAGGTCCTGATCCAGAACTGTATACCTATAAGGCGTCGACGGCAGCGACAGAGGGGCCGCCAGCGTCGTATAAATGCCGGTGGAGAGAAGAACCCCGAGAAAGAGAACTCTCATCGCAATGTGCAGAATGGTAGATCGGATCGTATTTTCCGGCATCTTGTCCAAAATCGAAAGTTGAAGTTCGTGCTGACCTGGACGCCGAACGTGGCCTTTAAATGACGCTTGGTGGCCAGTTCGTCAGCTTGTCGTCAGTTCGCCTCCCTAGGACAGCAGCTCGACAGCGGGTGATGAACGATCAAATCATCACACCTCAAACAGAACAACTGAGTCTTTGCATGACAATTGGTGTTACGTCCATCTCTGCCAATTTTGCCGATAACCTGTCTAGGGTGGGGGAAAGGTCAGCATGCGGCTCGCAGGCTCAGTTTGAGTGCGCACTTGTAGAGGCGGTCGCTTCGATCAAAAACGATGGCCCGTCGGCGACGGCGGGGGCGGGGCCTGTTGCTCCAGTCCTGCAGGTTCCGCGCGCGACCAGCGAGACGAGCCCATTGGGCGACCGCGTGCTCCAGACCCTTTCATCGCTGTATAGGGACAATGCCGTGACACCTGCCACGCCCGACCAAGAGGTACCCGTTGTGAAGGACGTCCTACTCGGGCCGGCGGAGCAGTCCCCTTCCCAAGCAGGGTCGGGAATGCGCATGTCAGGCGCTCCGCCAGGAAGGGAGAATTACGAAGCGATGATTGCCAGTCTGCGGGAAGTATACAGCGCCGTCACTGAGGTTTCCCTTGTCACCAAGAGTATCAGCGGCGCTACGTCATCCGTGAACACGCTAATAAAACAAGGATGAACGAGGCGCATGATCGCGTCACCGCACGGCGAAGGCATTGATCGCCGCCCGGCTGGTCGGCGATCGTGTCATTACGTTTTGCCGCTACTCTTGCTTCTGAGTGGTTGCAAGGACGATCTCTACACAAAATTGCAGGAACGCGATGCCAATGAGATGCTCGCGCTTTTGCTTGACAACGGCGTGGATGCGGTCCGCGTCGAAGCCAAGGATGGGACCAGCACGATTCAGGTCGAAAATGAGCAGGTTGCCTTCTCAATCAACCTGTTGAATGCGAAAGGGCTGCCGCGTCAGGTTTTCAAGAATCTCGGCGAAATATTCGAAGGATCGGGCCTCGTTGCCTCGCCGACCGAGGAGCGCGCCCGTTACGTCTATGCGTTGAACGAAGAATTGTCGCATACCATTAGCGAAATCGACGGCGTTTTCTCAGCACGTGTCCATGTTGTTTTGCCTGACAACGACCTGTTGCGGGAGCGCGCCACACCATCCTCGGCCTCGGTATTCGTCCGCCACGATGCCAACATAAATGTCTCGGCTCTACTGCCGCAGATAAAGATGCTCGTTGCAAACAGCATCCAAGGGTTATCCTACGACAAGGTAGAGGTCGTATTCGTGCCGGCGGAACGGCCGGCAGTTGAGCAACGGCCTGCCTTGACCCACGCAGCTAAATCAATTCCGGTGCCAATTCTGGCGGTCATTGCGGGTCTCGCTGTGGCAGTATTCGCGGTGCTGTTCTACTTGGCTACTTCTCTTGTCTATGGGCGGAGGCAGCTATCGCAACGAGCCAGGCTCGAGGGGCGCTCGGGTGTTTCATCAATCGCGGCCGCTCGTAAAAACACCATCGGCGATGCCGCATAGGAGGTATTCCCAATGCCGATACGGATGCAAACCCTCAAACGCAATGACTCGTTCAAATTGCCTTTTACGGTCCTGGGCGAGCTTGCCGCTTCAGCCCATCCGACCCGCCTTGCTGCACGCCTTGACCCGGCTTTGTCGGCTGGGACGTTGGTGCGGTTGCAGAACAACCAAAGACTGCAGCCAAGACTGGCAAAACTACTCCTCGACGATGGAATGGACCTCAATGGAAGCGGTTGGGGGCCGGACCTTCTGCATGGGCATGATCCGCGCCAAGCGGCCGTGTTTGCCGGTAGTATCTGGCATGCCCGTTCGCTGGTGAAGCTGGTTTCCAAGTCTGAACTTACCGTTCTGATCGAACGTATCGGCGCTGAAGCGCATACGTTTGGCATCCGACACCAGGCGCAAGCGATCTCAACCAGCTTGATCGCGGATCCGGAAAAACTCGCCCAACGGGTTGAACACGATGGATTAGCCTGTCTAGGGGGTTGGCTCGATGAGCATTCTTTGCTCGACCGCCACCGGGTGTTCCTACGCTTGCCCGTCGGGACCGCGGCCGAGAATCCTGCGACCGAACACCGCGATGCCGCATACCAATTGTTTTCGCTTGTGCTGGCGTACCTGGGAACGGAGGTCCCGGCGATATGACGCTCGACGATATCGTAGAGCCGGTCGCTCCGCCGATGCGCCCCGTCGGGCCGCTGGTCCCGGCCAGTGAGCTCGAAATCTGGCAGGGTGCCTTTCAGGCGCGCGCAGCGGCGGAACGGTATCTGCTGCGCGTTCGCCGCTGGGCGCGCATAGCTTATCAGCGCGAACGGGAGCGCGGACGTAGTGAGGGGATGAATCAAGGCGCTGAGGAAATGGCGCGGCTGATTGCGCAGACCGTCTCTGAAGCGGCACGCCAAAGGGCAGCCCTGGAGCAGCAATTGCCACAACTCGTCATGGAGATCGTAAGCGACCTGCTGGGCGCTTTTGACCCCGGTGAGCTGTTGGTGAGCGCCGTTCGTCACGCGATCGAACGGAAAGGCGGCGCGGAAGTCCGCCTCAAGGTGTGTCCCACGCAAGCCGATGCTGTCGCAGGTGAGTTCGCTGCGTATGATGGACGGGAAGGCCGGCCGAAAGTTCGAGTTGATCCGGATCCGGCGCTGTCGCCGCAGCAATGCGTGCTGTGGAGCGACTATGGCAATGTCGATCTTGGACTTGATGCGCAATTCCGGGCGCTGCGCCTCGGCTTTGGATTGCATGCTGAACAAGGCAAGCTGTGACCGAACTGCTACCACAACACGGCGGTCCGGCTGTAGACGGGACAATGGATGCGGCGCTCTCGTCTCTGAGATCGACCGCAAAGCATATCGACACGCGTGTCGTGCGCGGACGCCTGACTAGAGCCGTCGGTACGGTGCTCCATGCCGTGTTGCCGGATGCTCGAATTGGGGAACTTTGTCTGTTGCAGGATCCGCGCACCGGACACTCTCTCGAAGCCGAGGTGATCGGTTTCCTCCAAAATGGCGTGCTGCTCACCCCGATCGGTGACATGGTGGGCCTGTCCAGTCGCGCAGAAGTGGTCGCTAGCGGTCGAATGCATGAAGTGCCAGTCGGCCCCGATTTGCTTGGCCGCGTGATCGACAGCTTTGGCCGTCCCCTCGACGGCAAAGGCGCTCTCAAAGCCGACCAAACGCGCCCGCTTCGGGGCAAGGCGCCCAACCCCATGACAAGGCGCATGATCGAGCGACCATTCCCACTTGGCATCCGCGCCTTGGATGGTCTCCTGACATGCGGCGAAGGCCAGCGGATCGGGATCTATGGAGAGCCTGGTTGCGGCAAGTCAACGTTACTATCACAGATCATAAAGGGCGCGGCCGCCGACGTTAACATAGTTGCCCTCATTGGCGAGCGCGGGCGAGAAGTGCGCGAATTCGTTGAGCGACACCTTGGGGAAGCGGCTCTTCGTCGTACGATCATTGTGGTCGAAACATCCGACCGCTCGGCAATGGAGCGGGCGCAATGTGCTCACATGGCAAGCGCACTTGCCGAACATTTTCGCGAACAAGGGCAACGCGTCGTTCTGATGATGGATTCCTTGACACGCTTTTGCCGGGCCATGCGCGAAATCGGACTTGCTGCGGGCGAACCGCCGACCCGGCGAGGCTTTCCGCCTTCCGTGTTTGCCATGCTGCCAGGCCTGCTGGAGCGCGCGGGCATGGGCGAGCGTGGCTCAATTACAGCCTTCTATACAGTGCTTGTCGAAGGTGACGGCATGGGGGATCCCATCGCAGAAGAATCGCGCGGCATTCTCGATGGCCATGTCGTCCTCTCACGCACGATCGCTGCGCGATCCCATTTCCCCGCGATCGATGTGCTGCAAAGTCGCAGCCGCGTAATGGATGCCGTCGTGCCTATGGCACATCGCAAGGCGGCATCTACGTTCCGTGATCTCCTCTCGCGCTATGCCGAGTCCGAGTTTTTGGTCAAGGTCGGCGAATACAAGCAAGGCAACGATCCGCTTACTGACAGGGCTATCGACTCGATCGGCGACCTGCAGGAATTTTTGCGCCAGGGAGAAGACGAGGCGAGCGACTTTGAGGAAACCGTCGCATGGATGTTGCAGCTGACCACATGAACTGTCTCCACGCTACGAGCTTGCGGCGTTTGAAGGATATACGAGAGCGTAGCGCCCTTCGTGAGCTGTCCAAAAAGGAAGCCAAGGCCCACCTAGCGGCCGAGGCCGCACAGCATGCTTCCCGCGAGCTTGCAGTCGCACAGCAACACTGCGCGAGGGCGGAAATGGAGCTTTACCAACGGTTTGCATCGCTCGATGCCTTGTCCTTCCAGGCGCTCGATCAAGGCCATCTCCACATAGAGCGGCTTGAGGCTGAGGTCGCCTTGAGGCGCAAGACGCTTGATAACGCTTGCATCGCTCAAGAACAGGCCGAGACAGCGGCGTCTGAGGCAAGGTCGCACTGGATCAGCTGTTCGGCGGCAAGGCACAAGTGGGAACAAATTGAGGACGACGTCCGGCGCGGCGTCGATATCCACTCTCAGACCGCAGCCGAGATGGAGGCCAACGATGAGATCCTGCTTCGGTACGCGAGCGCCTCGCTGCACGAGGTGACGGGCAAGTCAATCTGATGACCGCTAGCATTCTTGTCGTGTCGCGATGGTGCCGTCTTGTAGAGCCGAAAACACTTTGAGCACACACGATTCACTGCAGCCAAAGCTAAGTCTGTCCCACGACGTCGTCTCATGGCTCAACGAGTGCGCACACCCCCGCACGCCTTTTCAGTGCCGACTTGGCGACGAGCCGCTATCGGTGCGAATGGGACGGCTTGTCTGGCAGCCGGAATCGCTTTCCATTCCGATGCTCGAATGCGTTTGGCGGCTCGGAGATGAGACGATCGTTTTGTCGATCTCCCGTGCACTGATAGAGAGGTTCATCTCGACCGTGCAGAGCGGCATCGGCTTACCTTCCGAGCCAACCGGTTCACTCGTTCTCGAACTCGCGCTCGAGCCACTTATCGCTCGACTCGAGGCCCAGTCACAGCAGGACGTGCAACTGGCTCAACTGCGCGAAGCCACCATGCCACCTCCCTATCTCGAATTTGACGTCGCCTGCGGCCCGATCAACGGCAAAGCTCGTCTGTGCCTATTCTCGCCTCTGGATGGCCCGGTGCCGTTCGCGTTCCACGCCCTGGCGGATCTGCTTCGACAATTGCCGCGACAACCGTGCGAATTATCCGCTGACCTCCCGGTCCTGGTTGCAGGAAAGATCGGCTCGCTTTGCGTTCCGGCGGCGCTTATTCGCACGACATCTCCCGGTGATGCTTTGATACCAGACGTATTACCGTTCCACCGCGATCAGGTCATCCTCTCTGCGGGCCGGCTCTGGGCCGTGGCAGACGTTGCGGACGACCGCCTGATCCTGCGCGGGCCTTTCCGCCTGCACCCATGCCCTTTGGAGTATGCGCACATCATGACAGAACCGGAATTGCAGCAAGGGCCATCGGATGCCGAGCTCGACGATATCGAAATCACTCTGGTCTTTGAATGCGGCCGCTGGCTGATGCCGCTGGGGGAACTGAGGAATGCCGGCGAAGGGCACATCTTCGAACTTAATCGGCCGGTCGACGGTCCGATCGATATAGTTGCCAACGGCCGGCGTATCGGCCGTGGCGACATCGTGCGCATCGGCGACGAGCTTGGCATCAGGCTACGTGGCAGGTTGGCTTGCAATGAGTGAGATCCAACCAGGGATCCTGGCGCTTCTTGCGGTTACGGCTGGACTGGGTCTGCTGCTGCTCACAGTCGTCACAACCACGGCCTTTATAAAGGTATCAGTGGTTCTGTTTCTCGTCCGCAATGCGCTCGGGACGCAGACGATACCCCCGAATATAGTTCTTTACGCGACGGCATTAATTCTCACCGTTTTCGTCAGCGCGCCTGTTATCGAGCAGACCTATGCGCGCGTCACGGACCCGAAGCTCCACTATCAAACCTTCGATGACTGGGTTGCCGCTGCTGAGGAGGGACGAGAGCCTTTGCGTGCCTATCTCAAGAAGTTCACAAGCGAAGAGCAGCGTCGATTTTTCCTATCGTCGACCAAAAAAGTCTGGCCAGAGGAAATGCGCGCCAGAGCGACACCTGATGATTTCGCCATTCTCGTACCGTCCTTTCTAATTTCAGAACTCAAGCGTGCCTTCGAAATTGGCTTCCTTCTTTACCTTCCGTTTATCTGCATAGACCTCATCGTAACGACAATTTTGATGGCGATGGGCATGTCAATGGTCTCGCCCACAATGATAGCTGTCCCTTTCAAACTCTTTCTATTTGTTACTATTGATGGTTGGTCCCGGCTAATGCACGGGCTTGTGTTGAGTTATGCAACACCGGGAGGTTGAGATGGATGAGGCCAGCATTGTAGCCCAAATAAGCCAAACCTTGATCGTTTTCATGATTTGGGTTCTGCCGCCACTCATTGCCGCTGTGGTTGTCGGCCTGGGCATCGGTATTATCCAGGCGGCAACACAGATTCAGGACGAAACCTTGCACCTGACAGTGAAACTATTGGTCGTTGTTGCGATCATTGCTCTGTTTGCTCCTGTGCTAAGCGCTCCGCTCATCGAGCAAGCCGATTACGTGTTCTCCCAGTTTCCCGCGATTATACCGAGTTACTAGGCTTCACCATGTCTGGTTCGTTGCCCACCGAGGCCCAAATGCTCATCCAGGGGGCCATCGAACTCATCATCGCCGCCGGTCTTGCTGCGGCTCGCGCTGTCGGCATTATGCTGGTCCTGCCTGTATTTACGCGGTCTCAAATTGGCGGGCTGATCAGAACATGCCTTGCTGTCGCGTTTGGGCTACCGTGCTTGGCACCCATCAGAGACGGGTTACAGCTGCTCGATCCCGATACACGTTTCATCCAAGTGACACTGCTCGGTTTGAAGGAGATTTTTGTCGGTCTGCTACTTGGGATTCCACTCGGAATCCCGATATGGAGCCTCCAGGCCGCCGGTGAGCTTGTCGACACCCAGCGCGGCATCACCAGCCAAGTCGGTCCGGTAGACCCTGCGACCAGCACTCAGGCATCCGCGATGGGACTTTTTCTCGGAATCACGGCGATCACGATCTTCGTCGCATCGGAAGGTCTGGAGAACATGATCAGCGGCCTTTATGGCAGCTACTCAATCTGGCCCGTATATGAATTTCACCCCGCGCTGACCGGACAAGGGGCAATGGAACTAATCGGGCTCCTCGACCGGATTATGGTGACGAGTTTACTAGTCTCCGGGCCTGTCGTGGCCTTTCTGTTACTGGTTGACATTTCGGTAATGATTCTTGCCCGCTTTGCCCCGCAACTCAAATCGAACCGTCTTTCCCCGACGATCAAAAATATCGGCTTTCCGATCATCATGGTCACCTACACTGCGTATCTCATCGACGCCATGGCGTCAGATATCGCACAGGCCAATGGCGGGCTCGAGGCGTTCGAAAAGATGCTGAAATGAGCACGAGCGAAGAGAAGAAGCACCCGGGCACTCACAAGAAGCTAAGGGAAGCACGCAAGAAGGGGCAGATTGCGCGCAACACCGATTTCGTCCGCGCCGTCGGCACCTGCGCCGGTCTCGGCTATCTGTGCTTGAGAGCCAGCGCGATCGAAGACAAATGCATCGAAGCGGTATTATTGACCGACAAGCTGCAGAATCTGCCTTTCAATATCGCTGTCGGGCAAGCGCTAATTCTCTTGACCGAGCTCACCGTGACGACCGTCGGCCCGCTGCTTGGAACTGTAGCCGCCGCGGCGGTCTCGGCCGCATTCATCTCTAACGGTGGACTACTCTTCTCGTTCGAGCCGATGGCGCCCAGGTTTGAAAAAATCAATCCTTTTCAGGGACTGAAGCGCATCGTGTCGATGCGCTCCTTAACCGACCTTGGCAAGGCGCTGGTGAAGCTACTACTCCTCGGCGCAATCTTTCTTTTTTCTATTCTGGGCATGTGGAGAACGATGGTCTATCTGCCGTTCTGCGGCATTTCGTGCCTCGGCTTCGTCTTTACGGAGGTGAAACTGCTGGTCGGGATTGGTGCCGGTGCACTTCTGGTCGGCGGCTTGGTCGATCTCCTGCTCCAGCGCTGGTTGTTTTTGCGCGACATGCGCATGACTGAGACCGAGGTCAAGCGCGAAAGGAAGGAACAAGAAGGTACGCCAGAGTTGAAGCGTGAGCGACGTCGCCTACGTCAAGAGTTGGCTGGCGAACCTCCGCTTGGCGTGCATCACGCCACATTGATCTTGAGAGGGCGGGCGATATTAGTCGGTCTGCGTTACGTGCGGGGCGAGACTGGGGTGCCCGTCTTGGTTTGCCGCGGCGAGGGCGAGGCCGTTTCACCTATCTTCGCAGCGGCGCAGGCGCTACGTCTAACTATTGTCGACAATGATGGGCTGGCGCGTCAGCTCATCCGAACGACCAAGTTAGGAAAACCTGTTCCTAGGCAGTATTTCGAGCCCGTCGCAAGAGCGCTCCATGCCGCTGGCTTAGTCTAGACAAGTGGACAAAATCGGTTCTCCGTGATTGCGCAGGTTACTGTGCCACTATGGCCCATGGGCAAGCCAGAATCGTCTAAGTGTCCGGGCGACCTCACATGTTTTGGAGAATTATCGCAATGTTCGCGGGCACTGTCAGGAATTCTGTACGCGAGGTCATGATGATGGAAAGGAGGAAAATCATCACATGGCTATCGAAAGGCAACTTCTTGACCAACTGCTTTCGGGTGGCGAGGTATTTGCCAAGGACGGGTTGCCGGACCACGTGAAGAAGGCGCTACAAATTTCCAGGCCCTCTCTCCGGCTGCAGCTCGCGCCCGCTGCCGCAGGAGTTCCAGTGGTCTTCTTTTGGCAACTTCAGCATTTTAGCTGAGCGCAGGTCAGGTTTATGTCAGGTAAGGACGGCTATGTTTGATGGCCAAAGCTTTGTCATTGTCTCAGGAAAGAAACATTTTGCGAAAGATTGATGTCTGTCGGGTGGTACGGGCGGGATTGGGATGAGCGCCAAAGAATGCGAAGCACCCACGCGCGCAAGGTCATCACGGCGAGAAGGCGAAGCCAGAACCTGCTTGCGCCCAGGAAGACAGCGTCGCCTTTGGCGCATGGCTCGATGTCTGCGGTTCCCGTTATTTCCATGCCGCCAACGTGCGTGCGACATCGCCTGCCGCGACTACTGCGCGTGCTCCGGATTAAACAAGCTTTTGGGGATCGCCGCCGATGCCGTGCAAGCGATCGCGTTAGGGCGATCCACAAGACCTCGAACGAAACCGATGGGATCTCGCGCAGCTTGAGCTGACCAATCTGCGAGTACTTGGGTCGCATGCGCTTCGAGCGCGCTGATGAGGGCATGGCCAACGTCAGACTTTTCAGCCCCCCATTTCGTGAAGACCATCTTCGCGTGGGCACCCGGTCCATCGCACTTCTCGCTCTCCAGATGAGCGAATCAGCCTCGACACTATAGGCGGCGCATTGCCCGCATTGGAGATTGGATATGACGGGCATTGGACGATCGGGAAGGTCGCACCTTGGAGGTGCTGAGTCCGGCAGCGCGCTGGGATCGAGCGCTTCGCGCCCGCAATCAGGCCGCGCCCCTGAAGAAGGCAGTCAATCGTTCAATTCCGTCGTGCAGCGGATGCACTCTGGGCCTCAAAACCAAGGGACGTCCTCCGCTCCCATTGCGCCCCAAGCCGACGATGCTGTCGGCGCCCGCCCTGCCGGCCCCTCGCTTGGCTCACACCGACTTTTGGCTGCTGCTCTAGGTCAAATCAGTGGGCGTCGTCGTCGTTTCCCCTCGGTGTCGGAGGGCGAGGGTCCATCCCGAGAAGAAGGCTTGTTGCATCCTGATGACGAACCCTGGCGCGACGATCGATCGGCTGGACCCTCATATACAGCCGCGCGCCCACCGCGTCAGCAAAGCGTGAGCGAACCGGCTGCGAGACGGGGAGAATGGCCTGTCGACGATAAAGCCGGGCGGGACGGTCACGGCGGAATCTCGCAACGGTACGGACCAAGGCGGCAGCCCGGTGGCGAATCCTGGCGCAGCCATCAAGCGGCCGGAAGCTCGCGCATCGACGCGTTGCCGCCGCATAGACCAAGCGTACCCGATCTGGCTGCCAGATCAGGCGAACGACCTATCGACCATGTAGCTAGGCGGGATGGCCGCACTGCAAACTCGCAAGAACTGCTTAATGGCGCCCTACACGACATTGGTTTCGCTGGTGACATCCGCAAATTCTCAATGGCTGTGGTGCGCTATCGCAAACAACTGAAGATGCCGGAACTTGCAACATTCCTGCAACAGGCCGCTGCCCAGTTCACATCTCGATTTGTCACCAACTGGCAGCACGATATCCGCACCCGGCAAACATGGGGATATGCCACAGTTTGTAATGCTGTGAGCCGCGAGGAAGGTCCGGCAGGCATGGAAGCTTGCCGGGCCATGGCAGCTCAGGTGTCTAGATTTGCCCACGAGCTCATCGATGTCGAGCCCAAAGCGCTTCCGCTCTTGGCGCTATCGTTTAGCCGATATCCACGGGTGCCGGCCTGCCAAAATGGAATGGGCAGTATTGCTGAATTTTGCTGCCGGCAAAGCGAAGTGCTTCGGGAACTCGACAGTCAAAGCCTGGCCCTGTTGGTGAACGGCTTCAGCAAATGGCCCGAACAGGAAAACTCACGCCTTGCCTCGGTCGCCGTCTCCGGTGAGGTCCGTCGCCGCGCCGAAAGGACAAACGGCCTCGCCGGTTTTGAGCCACAGCATTTGGCGAATCTGGTGAACGGCTTCAGCAAATGGCCGCAAGAGACGGGGTGTGGCGCGGCCACCGTCGCCATCGCCAGCGAAGTCGGCGGTCGCGCTGGGCAAGCCAACTCGCTCTGTGATTTTCACCCGCAGGAATTGGCCAATTTGGTGAACGGGTTCAGCAAATGGCCGGAAGCCGCAGGCTGCGGTGACGGGACAGGCGCGATCGCTGGTGAGGTGCTACGCCGCGGCGCCAGCCGGCTCTCTGCTCTTGATTCGCAGAACTTGGCGAACTTGGTGAACGGTTTCAGCAAATGGCCGGAGAGAACAGGCTGTGGCGCGGCCACGGCGGCGATTGCCAAAGAGGTTCTTCGCCGCGGCGCCGACGCGTTATCTGATTTTACTCCGCAGGGCTTGGCAAATCTGGTGAACGGCTTCAGCAAGTGGTCTGACACAACGAGGTGTGGTGCGGCCACCCTCGCGATCGCGAGTGAGATTCGTCGCCGCGCCAGTGAAGCTGATCGGCTCGCCAATTTCACTCACCAGCACCTGGCAAACTTGGTGAACGCCTTTAGCAAGTGGCCTGGAAAAGAGAGTTCACGCCTTGCCACTGTCGCGATCGCCGGTGAAGTCCGTCGTCTTGCCAACCGGCTCTCGAGGTTTGATTCGCAGGACTTGGCGAACCTGGTGAACGGCTTCAGCAAGTGGCCCGCCGAGTTGGCATGTGCCGAAGCCACGGTCGCGACCGCCTGTGAGATTCGTCGCCGCGCCGATAGGCTGTCCGATTTTACTCCGCAGGCACT
Organism: Mesorhizobium sp. SOD10; assembly: GCA_000824805.1. Taxonomy (GTDB): domain Bacteria; phylum Pseudomonadota; class Alphaproteobacteria; order Rhizobiales; family Rhizobiaceae; genus Mesorhizobium. The sequence goes on along the minus strand of CCNA01000027.1, from coordinate 87,013 downwards.
AGCGAATCTGGTGAACGGCTTCTGCAAACGGCCGGACCAAGTGAGCTGTAGTGGCGCCACGGTCGCGATCGCTGGTGAGCTGGTTCGCCGCGGCCCCGGCCGACTTTCCAGTTTTGCCCACCAGCATCTGGCAAGCCTGGTGAACGGGTTCAGCAAGTGGCCTGATCAGGCGAGCTGCCGCGAGGCCGCGCTCGCCATCGCTGGTGAGGTTCTTTGCCGCCGTGCCCGCCGGCTCCCTGGTTTTGATTCGCGCGAGCTGGCGAACCTTGCGCTCGGTTTCAGCAAATGGCCCGATGAAGCAGCCTGTGGTGACGTCACGGTCGCGATCGCTGGTGAGATGCTTCATCGCGGGGACCGTGCCGATGAGCTATCTGCTTTCAGCCAGCAGGATCTGGCACACTTGGCGATCGGTTTCAGCAAATGGCCAAACCAGGCGGATTGTGCTGCGGCCACCGTCGCTCTCGCCCGCGAGGTTCGCCGCCGCGCCGACGCGCTGTCCGTCTTTGATCCGCAGGATCTGGCCAACTTGGTAGGTTGCTTCAGCAGATGGCCGGAACAAGTGGAGTGTCGCCGCGCTACCGGTGCGATCGGTTGCGAGATCCGGCGCCGCGCTGACCTAGCTGGCCAGTTATCTTATTGTACCCCGCAGTCTCTGGCGAACCTGGTGAACGGCTTTAGCAAGTGGCCGGATGAGACGGGCTGTTGCCAAGCCACCGTTGCGATTGCCGGTGAGGTTCGCCGCCGCGGCGCCCAGCTGACCGATTTTACTGCGCAGGAGCAGGCGACCCTGGTGAATGGCTTCAGCAAGTGGCCGGTAGAGGCGGGCTGTCGCGAGGCTACCGTCGCGATCGCCGGCGATGTGGTTCGCCGTGCCGATCGCGCCGAGCAGCTATCTGCTTTCAATCCGCAGGATCTGGCAAATCTGGTTAACGGGTTCAGCAAGTGGACTGACGAGACGGCGTGCGGGGACGCCTCGGTCGCAATTGCTGCTGAAGTTCGTTGTCGCGCCGACCGGACCGGGGGGCTGTCCGATTTCTCCTCGCAGCAACTTGCTATTGTCCTGCATGGCTTCGGCAAATGGCCCGAACAACCGGAATGCCACGGGGCGATCATGGATATAGCGCGCTGGTTCGGCGTGGCGGGTCCAAGATTTAGCACCTTCACTACCGTCGCGCTCGGCACCATCGCCAATATCTTTGGGCGCGGCGTCGTACGGGGACAGGACGCCGGAGAAATTGCAGACACCGCTCTGCTGAGGGATCGGCTGCATCAGCTGGCCCATCATCTTCATTACGCCAGCGATCGCCTGGAGCAGGCCGATGCGCTAAGCATCGCGCATATCTTCAAGGCGCTGGCGAAGGCGCAGTTGCATGACGATTTGGGTCTACTGGCACGGGCAGGCTTGGATCGGCTCGAGGCATTGCGTCGGACCTCTGGCTTTGCCCCGGAGAATCTCGAGACCATGGGCAATCTCTGCGCCGCTCTGGTGCCGTTAGCGCGCAGCTCCCAAAGGGCATTGCGCTGGCACCGCAGGCAGACTTTGAGCCTGCTGAATGACATTCAGCCAGTCGTGGAGCACAAGATCAAGGCGCAACTCAAGGCAAGCGAGGCCGAGCGGATCGCTGGACCGAATTCGAGCCGCTGTCCCGCCTTGTCGATTTATCAAGTGCTCAAGGCCCGTGCTGTCCTTGAGGGGCTTTACAAGAAGCCCTACGTCGATGCCGAAAGTTCCACTTTGAAGCGACGTCGGGATGAGTTGCATCGCGGAACCAGGGAGATCCTGGCCAGCGCGCGCGGCCTCATCGAAGGCGACCTTTCCAACATGAGCTGGAACCTGATCGCGCAGATCGAGGCAGAGGGCCCGGTCGAGGCGCTGGACGAGTTCATGGCGCAGAACGCGGCGCTGATCCAGGCCCGCCATCCAGCCGCCGTCTTCGATGTCCATAAGGTATTGCGTGCTATGGACCACGAGCCGAGACCGCCGGAGGGTGATGCGGGGCTAATGCAGTTGCCGGTGGTGGACATGCAGGGGCGGCGATTGCCGACGGAGCCGGAGACGCGCTATTCCATTTTCCATCGCCTTACCTCAGGGGCGGTGAAGGTGGTCGCGGTACAACTGCCGGGAAAGCCGAGCGCCTTCATGCTGGGGCGGACATTGAGTGTCGAGGGTGTGCCGTACCGGATGGATCTATTCGGCGGCAGCAAGTCAAAACCGCCGAAAAAGACCCTTGCCCAGATCGCCGCCCGCGCTCCAGGCGAAACGGGGGCTCAGGCGCTCGGGGGGAAGCTGCTGGCAATTCCATATGCCGAAACTGCACCGGGTACGGCTTTCGAGCAGCTGTCGCGATCCTGGGCGCCATTCAAAGAAGCCTATTATTACACGCAGCGCCGGGGCTTTGCCGCGCCCCCGGCGATCAAAGGTCTAGGGCCCCACGACTACGCACTCGAAGGAGCCTTCAAACTGTCGCTGCTGCCGGACCGTCCGACGGGCGAGGCGCATCCCTTCAGGCTGACCGGGCCGGAAGGCCCGATCGCCTTGCGACCGCATGACGGTTGCGGCTTCATAAAGGCATCGTTGGCCGAGCGTATGCCGGCTGTTCGTCGGGCCGCTCAAGGCCAAGGTCTCGATCGGGTGGCTGCCTTTGCTGAGGGAAGGAGATCGTCCGTTCCTGCCTCGGCGCTGCAACATTATCCGCGCAGCGAGCTGGTGGCGGATGAGACGCGCGAGAAGGCCAAGACCTGGCTCGACAGCAGAGAAGGACAAGAGCTGAGTGCCGAAGATCTTTTTCGCACCGTGACGGCCGGACACATCGACGCTCCCGGCGCGGTTGCCGTACCGTCCAGTGATGATTGCGTCCATGTGCCCACGCTCAAGAGCGAGACCTTGACGGGAAGGGGTGGCGTGCTGATCGGGCGAGCCCCCTATGACAAGGCCAACCTGCGGCCATTTGGCGCCACGCAAGTGAGGTCGGCAGGTAGTGGGGATGCGACTGCCGCCTTCCTGGATCGCTGCGTAGCCATTCAATACAGTTTCAATGTCGCCGAGAAGAAGGGGAAAGAACTGGCGGGCGACGATCCGATGTTTTTTGCCAAAGGCATCCTGATCGTCGTACCAGATAAGATGTGGCCGGCCGACTACGCCGAGCGTGGGCTGGTGCTGTCCGCCGAAGACGTCAAATCGCATTCGAGCTGGACACACGGCAAGGATCGCGCCAAGGTGGACACGCCGGTCGACAGCATAGGCATCCTCCAGGCGACGGAGGTGTTTGCTCCGGGCTCTTTGGTTGCTATCCCGACCAGTGAACAGAAGAAGCTTGACGGCGACTTCGACGGGGACGCCGTCATCATCATCGGCGACCGGCCGCAGCTTTATGAGCATGTGCGGCAGTTCGATGAGAAGGAACAAGCGCGCGGCGTTCGCTCACTCAAGCCGGCCAAGTCGCATACCCCGGCGCTTAAGGACGATAGCTACCAATTCAGTCGTGCCCGCCAGATCCTTGCCACCACGCAGGACGTCCTGGAAACCTATAGCTGCCTGCAGAGAAACTTTCTGGCGCAGTCCGACGAGGCACGACGCTGGTTTGCCGAGCGTGCTGTCTTCGGCACCTACGAAGGCATTCACCACGAGCTCAGGCGGGACATCATTAACCTTTTGAATGCGGAAGAGGTGCGGGGCCAGGATATTCAGGACACGCTCGCCAGGGCGAGGCAGGAGATCGAGGTGGCCCAGCATCCGGTCGCGCGCGAGATGGCCGCGTTGCTTGTGACCGATCTTGCGGCATGGGCGGCGAAGGCGGATCAGCAAAGCTTGTCCGCAACCGTCGAGACCGTGGACGATTTAAGCCTGTCGGTGAGCCCAGCGCTTGCAAACCTCTTCCAGGAATTGGCGGAGAGCTATCCGGCAACGTCCCAGCCTCGCGACCGCATCCAGCTTTTGCTCGACCACACTCAAGCCCGGATCGATCCTTCCCCGGATGGCTACAATCCGGACGACCTCGTCGAAAGCACAAGCAACCTGCTGAGCCTCGGCATTAAGGTCGGGACGGACGCCTATAAATCCGACACCGGCACCCGCCGGTTTCTGAAAAAAAGCCATGAGCTGCAGCGGCTCCTATGCCAGACGCCGGGCTTGCAGCCCGTGCCCTACGTAAAGAGCATGGCGGCGACACTCAGCCAGGGCAGGTTCGATGTCGATGCGACCTTGGAGGAGTTGAAGGACAATCCCACGCTGGCGGCTTCCGTCATGGAGGCCTCGATCAAATTCGCCGCACAGAACGGCCTGTTGCCTGAACGCTCCGGCCGCCGCCCTGCCGCCGTGGATCCCGATGTGACGGCAACGCTGAGCCGCCAAGAAGCATCGGAGCGGGCCAGAATCGAGGCGACGCGCGCCAGAGTTGAAGAGGAGGCAATCACCGCAGCGGCAATCTCGGTTGCCGAGAGCCTCGGGCAGGCCGGCATCCCAGTGAACATGCCGCATTTCGATCGCCGGGTGCGATCGGAAGCCTCGATGGCTGAACAGCTCACCGGATTGAACGCCCCCTCTGGCAGCGTGCCGCAGCTGATTAGCAACGCTGTCCGCCACATTTTCGAACTGCCCGACCAGGAGTTTACCCGTGGCTTTAAGAAAGCCATGTTGGCCTTCGACGAGCGCGGCTACGCCGAACGCCACACGACCAACTGGTTCAGGATGCGCAATCCCACTTTCAGTGGCATCCAGAGCGTGCTCGCCACACCGCATGGTTATCGCTTCCAGCTTGAGTTCCATACGCCGGCCAGCTACCAAGCCAAGCTCGCCAATCATCACACATACAAGCAGCTGGACCAGCTGCGGCGGGTGGGTGGGGACGTTCCTGCGGAGCAACTCATGCAGCGCGTCATGGAAAACTGCCAGGGCGTCGCAGTCCCCGATGGCGCTCTGGCCTTGCTTCATTGGGAAGCCGAAGGCGAACGCAGGGCAAGCGCCACTGGGAAATTGCGACCTGTCGGGCAATCGAACATGCTGCAGACAGTCGGGTCATCACAGGCGAAGGAACTCCTCGCGGCCCTCGGCAGTCGGCCGGTCGTGCTCGTTGGCATGCCAGGCGCCGGCAAATCCAGCATCGGCCCAGCTCTCGCGAAGCGACTGCAGCTCAACTTCCGCGACACAGACAAAATGATCGAAAAGCAGGCCCGTAAATCGATCTCGCGAATCATCGAAGAGCACGGCGAGGCCTACTTCAGGGAGATGGAGGCGAAACTGATCCCCCGTCTGCTGGAGGCCGCGCCCGCGGTGATCGCCATCGGCGGTGGCGCCTTCATGCATGAGCAGACCCGCCGTCTCATCGGCGACAAGGCGGTCTCGATCTGGCTCGATACCAAGCTGGAGGTGATCATAAAGCGCCTCAAAAGGGATAAAAACCGCCCGCTGCTGCAAGGCCCTGACCGGGAGCAAAAGATCGCCCAACTGAGCGATGAGCGCAGACCATTCTACCAACAAGCCGATCTCACCTTCGTCCCGCCTCACCAACAAGGCAAAAAGAACGCGGATCCATGCCTCAGCGCGCTACACGCCCATCTGTGCCCAACGCGGCCGCCACTCAGCAATTAGCCAATATGGTCGCGTCACCAGGATAAACCTAGACAAGCACAGGAACCGAAGGGAGCGTGTGAATGAACCTTCTGTATCGTTTCAAGTCGCTGGGCAGTGCAAACACCGATCGAGAGCGTAATAACCACCGAAACGGAGCCAGGGGGCCATCGTCGATGGCCTCATCGCGCTCCGGATTTGCTGCCGACCCAAAACGCCGCCGCAGCCGCCAAGCGCTCGCTGGCAAAAGCACTCGCTGACTTGCGTCTGAAAAGATACAGCATCGTTCCGCACCTGCGCCATATTACCTATGGACCGCCGGTTTAGCGGCGATGGTGAAAAGGTCTATAAGGATGACCGTCGAGCGCCCTACCATATGAATTCATCCATCGACAGGGTTCGCATAGTCCGAACGCCTCACATCAAATGTGCTTCAATGCGGCACCGAGCATTGCTGCTCCTTCCGATCCCGCCTAGCCGGGAAAATGGCGCCTTTCAAAGCCGCCGTCGCATCGATATGAGCAGGCCAGCCCGTACACGACCATCAGTTTTGTGACAGCGCCCTTTTGTTTTTTTTGTGAGCCGTCAGCTTCTCGAAAGCTCGCGCTCTTACTTTGAGCAAGTCGATTTTCAACACGGCATCGCTGCCTCTTGAGGGCAATAAAGGAACCGAGGTACCTGATGGTCGGATCAATTAGAGGTGGAGGTGGCGGCGCCGGTGTTTCCTTGGCTCGTGCGGGCCATGGGGATAGGCGGGATGAGCCCGGCGGGCCTTCTGGTGGTGGCCGACCGATTGGGGCGGGCGGTCGGGACAGCGGTTCAGTCAGTTCCGGAAATGACGCGCAAGCCGTAGATCAGAGTGCGGCATTCGAAAGTGTTCTGAGTTCCATTGCGTTCCAAATGACGAGCGATTCCATGGCTGATTTCGATGACGCTATGGGTGACATGGAAGAGGATGCCTGACGCCGGATCCTTCGGCGTCAGGAGTGTGAGCCGTCAAGCACGGCACAATTCGAACGGAAAGGTAAAACGATATGTCTAAAGTTGCTCCCGCTGCTGGTGGTGCTGCTCCGGCCATTGGCAATATGGCTGCTGACGGGGCTGGCGCTGCCGCCTTCCAGGCTCAAATTGTGGCGCTCACGAAGATGAGCGCGGAGGCGACGGAAAGGAGTGTGATGCTGCGCACTGTTACGACCAACCTTCAGACGGTCAAGAAGGTGGCCGACGAACGCGTTCAGTAACATCGCAAGCGAGATGTAGCGTCGTCCGGATCGCTGTCTTGGCGGTGCAATGTGGAGTTAAAATGAGCCGTACGGCCATGGCTGTATGGCTCATCTCCTTGTGCGGGAGATTTCCGTGAATGACGCCATTTCCATCGATTTCGAGGTGCTGTCGGGTCTTTATTCTGGGCTAACTGGCAATGCGCCTCCGGGGCCGAATGTAATCGGTGGTGGTCTTGAGTCCGATATAATTTTCATCGAGCAAGGGCTAGAGCCACGTCATCTTCGTATCAGTCTTCTCGGCAATTCGATCGAGGTCGAAGCCCTTGCGGATGGGGTCCGCATAGAGGGCAACCAAAATATTGCCGTAGGCGAGCGCGTTGTTGTTTCTCTTCCTGTCGTCATTCATGCGGGCGCGATGTCCATTCTCTGGTCCGTTCAAGATGCCGGGGAGAAGCGCCCCATTGGCATGCGCCGCCTTTCAATGCCAGTCATAGCCGTTGTCTTGCTGAGCTGCATTGGAATCGGCGCGCTTTCAACCCTTTTTTCCCTCTACGGCAGCGCCAGTGGATTGAGCGCCAATCCTACTGACCCCGCACCTAAATCGAAGGTAACCATCAACCGCCCTGGTGATCAGAGCGTCCAGTTAGCGGCGAAAGCGCTGCAAGACGAAATTGATCGGGCGCAGTTATTCGATATCAAGATCCAATCCGCGGACAGTGTTGTTACCGCCGAGGGCACCGTCACGCCTGCCTTGGTCGCCAAGTGGCAGAAGATCCAACAGCAGTTCGATCAACGCACGAACGGAGCGCTTACACTCGTGAACGGTGTGGTGGTCAAAGAGGACAAGGCGCCATCCGCAATCCCCGTTGAAGCTGTTTGGCGCGGGAATCTGCCACATCTTCTGATCGGTGGGCAGAAGTATTTCGTCGGAGCTCTATTGGATAATGGATGGATGGTCGATCGGATTGAGGACGCTCAGGTGCTGCTGAGCCGAAATGGCCGCGTTGCTGCGCTCCCTTATTAAACTTCCAGGTTCGGTAGGAGAACTCCATGCTCAAGATGTCCAGCTTCCCTGTCGGCCCCGGCGCCTCAGCGCGCGATCTTAACATTGAGCCTGCAGGAGCAGCCGAGCCGGCCAATGAAGAAGCCAAGAATATGGAGATCGATCGCGCTCATGCAAATAGCAGCAAGAAGCACGCGTCTACTTTGCGTCGTGCGCACACGCACGATATGCCGCCCGCACGCACGGCCAACGGATTGTTGGGAATTAGTGAAATCGAGGCGGTCACGTGCATCAGCCCAAGCGAGAGCACCCACATCAGTGAGGTCGACCCCCGCGCTGCAATGGCCGCTCTTTATGGCAATACTCTCGCAGGTAGCCAGCTCTCTTTCATCACGCCACGCCTGCGTCATCCGGAAATCCTGCGCGAAGGGAAGCGTAGTGTTCTTCTGGAGCGCTTGGTCAACGCATTGGCGGCGGTACCTGAGGATTCGGTGGCGCGTGAAGGTATTGCCGCCCTCCAAGAAGAGTTCCGGCGCCTGGTGCTGTTGCGACTGAACCGGAACAGCTTAATCAAGGCGAGCGAAGGTCGACCTGGATGAAGAATAACACTTCAATGTTGGGCTATCCTGTCGGGACACACCTTGCCAAAGACCGGTGAAGTCGTGCTGATTTCCGAGCAGGAGCGAGATTTGCTCTGCGCCCTTTCCTATACCCACCTTGCGTGCGGGCAGAGCGCCCAAAGCCTAGCCTTGTTGCGGCTCGCCATCAGCGACAATTCTCAAGATGTCAATCTGCTACGGATTTTCGCCTATGCCTTGATTGCTGAGGGGCTCGGCGACGAAGCACTGACGATCCTGGACAGGTTGGACGTACTTGATGACCAGCAATCTTCTCGCGTCCCTTTGACTCTCATGCGTAGCCATGCGCTGCTGCGAGCCCGTCGCATGGACGAGGCGCGAGCGGTTTTCCAAAGCTACGTTTCACTTCGCAGCAGCACAGTTCTTCTCAAACAAACATAAAAAGGTCGCGATGGCGAACCTAATGCGCAACTTCATCGCGCGAGCGCCGGCCAACCCGGACCTAATGGTCGCGTTAATGCTGCTTCTGGCGATCGGCATGATGATCATGCCAATCCCAATCGCGGTCGTTGACGTCCTGATCGGATTCAACCTCGGATTCGCCATACTTCTTCTCATGGTTGCCCTATATGTCGGCACGCCACTTGAACTTTCTTCGCTGCCCGGCGTCATTTTGATCTCTACGGTGTTCCGCCTCGCGCTTACCATTGCAACGTCGCGACTAATCCTTGCGGAGGGGGAGGCCGGTAGCATCATCCATACGTTCGGCGATTTCGTAATCTCAGGCAACATCGTCGTCGGTTTTGTCATCTTTCTAGTGGTGACCATGGTCCAATTCATGGTTCTGGCAAAGGGTGCCGAACGCGTTGCAGAAGTGGCGGCGCGATTCACGCTCGACGCTCTGCCAGGCAAGCAAATGGCGATCGATGCCGAGCTAAGAAATGGCCACATCGACGAGAATGAATCTCGTAGGCGGCGCGCCATGTTGGAGAAAGAAAGCCAGCTTTATGGCGCTATGGACGGGGCCATGAAGTTCGTTAAGGGCGATGCCATCGCGGGGCTGGTGGTTATCTGTATCAATTTGCTGGGCGGAGTTTCCATCGGGCTGTCTAAGGGGTTGCCCTTCGGCCAGGTGCTGCACCAATATACTCTGCTGACCATAGGTGATGCACTAATCTCACAGATTCCGGCACTGCTGCTGTCGATTTCATCGGCGACCATAGTCACGCGTGTGGGTGGGGCCGGGAGACTCAACCTTGGTGCCGACATAGCCGGCCAGCTCACCGCCAATACGCGGGCATTGAGGCTGGCTGCTGGTGTCTTAGTTGCGATGGGGTTTGTTCCTGGCTTCCCTCTGCCCGTCTTTCTGGTGTTGGCCGCGGTCTTCGCGACGGCAAGTTTTACCAAAGGCGATAAGCAAACCGGCGACGATGCCACTGCTACCACTGCAGCTCCAGGGACGCCAAAAAAGCAAACCCCACCTGCGGAAGGAGGTCCGGTCACCCTGCTCCTTGCACCGAGCCTTGGAGATGCGATCAACCAAATCGAATTGCAACAGCACATTAAGCGCGTTTCGGAACTGGTCTCATCTGACCTCGGCATTATTGTTCCCCGCATCCCTGTTGCAGTCGAACAGCAGTTGCCGGAGTCGCAATTCAGGATAGATGTCGAGGGCGTCCCGGTCGAACAGGATGCGATTGATCCGACGCAGCTAAGGCTTACCGACGATCTGGCCAATATTGAATTGAGCGGCATCCCCTTCCAGCATGACCCACAAGCGGGCAAGATCTGGGCCGAACAAAGCCATGCATCGGCTCTCAATGACGCCGGCATTGGCTATCACAGTCCCATCGAACTTATTGCATCGCGAGTCCAGGCAACGCTCGCGCGGCGTGCGCGGCGCTTGGTGGGCATCCAAGAGACCCGTGAATTGCTGGGCCGGATGGAGCAGGAATATGCCGAGTTGGTGAAGGAGGTGCTACGCACGACGCCAATCCCCCGGATCGCCGATGTCCTGCGCCGTCTACTGGACGAAGATATCCCGATCCGCAACACCCGCCTCGTCTTGGAGGCATTGGCCGCATGGGGGGAGCAGGAGCAAAACGTCGCATTGTTGACGGAACATGTCCGTTCCGGTCTGACGCGGCAGATCTGTCATCGTTTTGCCAACGCTCAGGGTGTCGTGCCCGCCGTTGTTATCGAACGTGAAACCGAGAATTTGGTGCGCAGCGCGATACGTGATTCGGCTGTTGGTCCCTACCTCGTGTTAGGAGATGCTCAAAGTGAGATGCTGCTGTCACAAATGCGGCAGATCCATTCGAACCCTGCGCCGGGTCAGCGCCGTCCTGTCATATTGGCTTCAATGGACGTCCGACGCTTCGTCCGCGGTTTCCTTACGCGCAACGGGATCGATCTCGTCGTTTTGTCTTATCAGGATCTGGATTCGGAGTTTACGATTCAGCCGGTCGGATCCGTCAAGCTCACCGCTGCAACGAATCATGAACCGTCAGGAGAACGTAACGATTTGCGCGTTGAGCCAAGCTGAAGTGCGTAGCATCAGTCGTAAGGATAGCTGAATTCACATGTTAACAACAGTCGTTCCGCCGTTGCGTTCAGTTCGTCTGGCGTCAGTTCCCTTCGCAATACTTGCAATTCTTCCTCTCGGCGGTTGCAATAGCTGGGGCACGCAAGCTCTTTCAGTGAAGGAGACGCCGTCACCCGAGTTGCTCGGTGCCAAGGATATCAATCCGGCCATGCGCGAACGCATCTTGACCTCCGTTGGTGAGGACGCCGACGAGCGGGCTTTGCGGGATCAGCTGCAGCAGGAACCAGGCAATGTCGACGCGGCGATCCATCTTACGAAAGCCCTAGTAGCAAAGAAACGCCCGAAGGAGGCGCTTCAGGTGCTCGACGGGGTTTTGATTGCGGCTCCAGGCAACTTGCGCACATTGAACGCGAAGGCAGTTGTGCTCGACATTTGCGGTCGGCATGGCGCGGCACAAGCGCTATATCGCCAAGCTCTCAGAAAAGAACCCGGGAACCAGATGTTGGTCAACAACCTCAACCGGTCGCTCGCGCTTGATGAGAAGTCAGGACGGAGTGCGCCGGCACGATCGGGGTAGACTGGCATTCGCGCGGAAGCTCATCGCAGGCGATCAACATAGTCGCAGCAGCTTTTCATCAGTTGTTCCCCCCATTGTTCCCGCAAAACCTGACGAGCCCGAAATCAGCGCGAAAAATCGTGGTCCATAGGTACGCGAATTGATCTCTCAAATGCTTGAAGCCAGAAAGTGGACGCCTTCCACGGTAATCAAACAGAGTATGTCTCCGAACGTACGTGCCTCTGCGTTCTTGAAACTTGAAGGCGCAGAAGAGGGTGCTTATCGCTACGACATGAGATGTCGTTCAGAAAGGGCGCGGCATTTTGTTGTCAATGAAGACCTGGCGTGTGGTCTCTTGGGTGATGTAGCTCAGTACCGGGGCAGCGCGGTTCAGCAAGAGCGACCAATTGGAATTTTTTCGAGTGTCTATTCTTGTGAAATCAGGCGTTGCTTTCAGCTGGCCGACTGGCGCGAGGGTCTATGAAAAAGGGGCCTCTAACCGACCTTTTAGTCGAACGGTTTGAGTCGATGCCGCCTCAGCTCCAGCGAGCTGCCCGGTTCGTGTTGGACTATCCGCAGGATGTCGCGTTGATGTCCATGCGCGAGCAAGCGCAATTAGCGGGTGTGTCCCACACGACCATGATGAGGCTAGTCCGATGGCTCGATCTCGACCGCTACGAAGACATGCGCAGCATTTATGCGAAGGCCCTGCGCACGTCTGCCGAATCGCCGCTACCTGAGCGTAGGCAGGAGGGCGATGGCGCTTACTCAACGGTCGGAGTCCTCGCGGGCACGCTGGCAGCGGAAATCGCGAGGCTTGGGGAATGCGCGAACACGATGCAGCTAACGGCTGCTGCCAGTATCCTTGCCGAAAGCCGAAATCTCTTCAGCCTTGGCCTGCGCGCAGAGCATCCGGTGGCGCAGCATTTTGCCTACACGCTGTCACGGCTCGGCCGGCAGGCGATCGTTCTTGATGCAGCCGGGGGACTCGGCATCGATGCCTTGCGGGGCGTCGGCAAAGGCGACGTATTGCTGGCGGTAGGTATCGAGCCTTACTGCCGTGCAACCATCGAAACGGCTAGGCAAGCAGCGCGCCAAGAAGTGGCTGTGGTTGCCATCACCGACAGCAGCGTATCGCCGCTCGCCCGTATGGCCAAGGCAAGCGTCATTGTAATCAGCAACCCTCAATCCTTCTTCAAAAGTATCGCGCCGGCTCTGGCAGCAAGCGAGATCTTGGCCAAGTTGATCGCCGCCAAGTCCGGAATGAATGTCGATGAGGTCGTGAAGGAAATCGAGCGTCAGCTCGCGGAGCTCGATGTCTTCTGGAAACCGCCAGATAGTGGGAAGCGCAGCAGGTGGGCGAAATGTAATCAAAACCGCTGGAATCGGGATTAGCGGAGTGATTATCCGCGCAAGGCGACATGGAAGGGTGCGCCTGTCACAAGCGCCTGGACGGCTCGGCCTGGTACCAGACCCTGCACGTGCGGAGAAACCAGCAACTGCTCGGGATCGGCAGCGCGCAGGAGAGATGATTTGAGCGTGAAAATGGAAGCGAGCTCCAGCCTGACAAGTCCGCACTCAAACGACTGATAGCTCAATGCTCTCCTTGCAAAACGGCTGGCATCCACACGGGTTCAATCGCGCCAACAAGGTGCTTTACCGGCTCAACCTACATTCGCGACATTGCTCGCCAGATCGCCGGCCAAGAAGAGCCCGAGGTGAAGATGACCACTCTACCAGGCTTCAGCGGTTCCGGAGCATCGTCAGCGCGAGGCTACAAACACCCGCGCATGAGGCAACGCTTGAATTTCGCGGATCATCGTTACGCGAGGCAATACGCACGCTCACCTAGGCTGCCACGCCGCAGGGCGGCATAGGCGAGGCGCGGCATAACCAGATCCGGCAGCTTCGCAACGAGGCCGGAGGGGGGGCTCGTCGAACGGGAAGATCGGCGGGCCGTGCAGCGATGGAGTGATGATCTCGACTGCGACCTGCCGCGCTCTCGGTCCGTCAGCCTGTCGACAGCTAAGCCCCATAGAACAGTTTTCCAGCCGCCAGGGCGGCTTGAGCTGCTCGGAACAGGCAAGGGAGATATCATGGATCCCTTTAGCAATATCAATCGATCCCACGTCTCAGATTTCCCTCGCAAAGACGATGCAGGCTCGCAACAGCAGCAGACCGACCAGGCGAGTTTTCAGGAGCATCTGAACGCGCTGCAGCCGGGCCAGCTTCGGCAAGCTGTTCCAAACAGCCGTCTCGCCAGGCGGCGGACCGGCTTACATGCAGATGCGGTTGGACCGAGGAAGCTGCAAGGGGAGGGCGCCGGGGAAGGCGGTTCGCACTTGCCCTTTGCTCCACCAGCTCACTCACCTGCGCATAGTTTTGACCAGGACGAGCTCTTTGCCGCCGCCGACCGCGCCGGGCCGTTGCCGGCTGCAAGTTTCGCTTCGGCGCAGTTCTGGCAGGATGTGGAGCGGGTGGTCCACTCAACCGCGGAAAGTGTAGATCAGCCGCGGAGCCGCGCAGCGATTGGGGGTTATGAAGCTTTGAATTCCGTCCCGCCGTCGCGGGTCAACGTGCCCGCCACGGGATTTGGAAGCGCACCCGGTGGTGTGAGCCTTCCTGTCGCGAACGCATATCGGCCTGCGGCCAATCAACAGGGCGATGTGACCGGCGCGCGCCATAAAACGCTGGCCGAGGCACCGCACCAGGCTTCCGTCGTTCAGCGAACGCGCAGCCGCAAGCGCGACCGCGAGCACCCGGACGAGGCGCTTTTTGCCGCCTACCGTGCCGAGGCGGCTAAAACAGCCAAGGTGGGTAAAAGCTCGATTTCTGGCGATATAACGGCGCTGCGCAAGTTCAGCATATGGCTTGACGAGAATCATCAGAGCCAAATCTGCGGTCGGATTGAGGACGGGCAGCTGGTCGGTCTGGTGGAGGACTTTGCGAGCAACGATGCCGTACTACTGGGCGACACCAAGGTGGCGTTGGGAAGGCTCCGGCAGCATTCTGCCGGACAGCCTGTGACGGCTGGTTCGGCTATTCGACCCGGCACGAAGGACGATGAGGAACTCTTCGCCCAATACCGGGCAAAAGCCGTGGTCAAAGAACCGGCCGTGAGGCGCGATTTGGCGGCCCTGCGCCAGTTCAGCAAATGGCTCGACGAGAACCACCGGACGCAAATCGCCGGCCGGATTGAGGATCCCGGATTGGACACGCTGGCGAAGGACTTCGCGGAGCGCGTGAACGAGCGTATCAATCCGGCGTTGAAGAGGCTCCGGCAAGCTTCTGTCAGACAGCCTGGGACGGCTGCTTCGAATGTTCGACTTGGCACCAACGACTACGACCAACTCCTTGCCCAGGCCGCCGGCCTCGAAGAAGGAACCATGGGAGGCGATTTGACCGGCGCGCGCCAAACGATGCCGGCCGAGGCGCCGCACCAGGCTTCCCTCGTTCAGCAAACGCGCAGCCGCAAGCGCGTACGAGAGCACCCGGACGAGGCGCTTTTTGCCGCCTACCGTGCCGAGGCGGCGAACACAGCCAAGGTGAGTGGACCCTCGATTGATCGCGATACAACAGCGCTGCGCAAGTTCAGCAAATGGCTGGCCGAGAACCACCAGAGCCAAATCGATGGTCGGATTGATGACGAACAGCTCGACAGCATGGCGAAGAACTTCGCGCGCAACGATGGCAAACTACTGGGGCAACTTAGCGTGGCATTGGAAAGGCTCCGGCAGCATTCTGCCGGACAGCCTATAACAATTGCTTCAAATATCCGGGAATTTGGCACGAAGGACGATGAGGAACTCCTAGCCAGATATCAGACAAGAGCCGTAGCTGCCCGCCTCAAAAAAGGAACGATGTGGCACGATCTAGCGGCGCTGCGCAAGTTCAGCAAATGGCTTCACGAGAACCACCGGACGCAGATCGCCGGCCGGCTTGAGGACCCGGGGCTGGACAATCTGGCGAAGGACTTCGCGAGCAACGATGCAAAACTACTGAGTGAACTTAATGTGGCGTTGGGAAGGCTCCGACAAGCCTATGCCGGAGAGACTGTCACAACAGCTAGATCGCGCCCTGTCAGCGAAGAGAACCAGGTGATCGAAGATGCATGTCGGGCAGCTGCAAGCAGGTACAGTCAAGTCACGCTTACGATCTATCGGAGCCATTTGGGTCGTTTCAATAGCTGGCTTAGCCAGCACTTCGGCAAGGGCATTGCCCAGATTGAACCCGCGATGCTGAGCCGGGCAGTTGACGAGTACAAGATGACCGCAGCCCCCGTTTTCGGCACAGCCTGGGGCTTTCTGCAGAAATACCTGCAAATGGTCGCAGCCAACAACGCGCTGGGCTTGGCAGCCCATGGACAAGCGGCCCCGCGCGAGCAGCCACGCAACCCGCCCACTGGAACTATGCAGAGCACCTCACCCGCCTTCTCGCCCATCCCCATCGCCCCGGGCGACCCGGCCTGGGACGTCTTGCGAGCCTTCCATGAAGAAGAGGTTGTAAAGCGTGGCGCGCCAATGGCTACCGATGTGCCGCAGTTCCATCAGACGACATCGCTCCCGCCACAGTTGGCCCCCGCGCTGGCCCCTTCCTCGCCTGCTCAAAGTGCCGGCTCGTCCTCGATCTTCGCCGGCTTCGCGCCGCTATCGCCCACACCTTATCGGCGTCCGGATTTTGCTCTGAACGCGCTCACGCCCGGGCAGCTGACTGAGGAGGGTAGCGCCTCGGGCCATTGGACCGCCGATGCCGGCTCGGCAATTGCCCAGCCCGGCTCGTCACGTAAATCATCGCAGATCCATGCCGATCTTGATGACATTGTCGACTTGCAGGACGATGCCGGCTCGGCGCCTCGGTCGGATGCTGCTACGTCGAGATTGATTGCCGGGCCATCGCCGTCATCGAGCGTGCCTGGCGAAGGTTCTGCGGCGTCGAGCGCTGCACATGGCAGGCTCCCGGATCTCGGGCCACAGCTTGGCTCGTGGGGCCAGGCCGGTCGGGGGGCAGGGCCCGCCGCCTCGCAGGAAAGCTACGACCAGTCGCAGCTCTGGCGCGAGGTGGACCAGGCCGGAAGGCAAAGACCTGCCGGTTGGGAGCGCCCCTGGTCAGGGTGGTCGCCGCAGTCGGATCAGGATCGGGGGCCAACGCGGCGGTCCGCGTCAGCTCGCTCGTCAGATATCTACCGCGGTCTTGGCTCCCTGGTCGATCTGCCCTCCACACCCGCCGAGCTGCGTGACGATGCCCATTATGCCCCGCCTCCAGCCACAGCCTCCGAGGCTCAGGCTGGGGCGCCCGATCCGCGAGCCTCCTCGTCCGACCGCAGCGAACTGGCGCTCGGCGCCACGCAATGGCTGGGGGATCAGCACATCCAAAGAGACTACGAGCTGCTGGAGCAGGAGCTGCAGAGGGACAATCCGGATCTCGCCGCCCGAACGCGGCTGGTCGATCCCCTGGTCGCGCATTACCATCTGCGCCTGGGCTCCGATAATGCCGCCCTCAGGGCTTTCCAGCGCATCGTCTATGATCGCGATGGCAGTGATACGGCCGACTTCCTGTTCCTGCCTGTCAACAATGCCAGCACTACCGATCCTGAACGCCGCGGCAGCCACTGGTCGCTGCTGCTGGTTGATCGACGCGAGCGGGAAAGGCCGGTTGCCTATCATTACGACTCCTACGGCCGGCTCAACGCCCAGCCCGCGGCACAGCTCGCACGACGGCTGGGAGCCCGCCTGGAGCCCGCCCGTATCACCCAGCAGCAGAACGGTTATGATTGTGGGGTCTTTGTGCTTGACGGCACGAGGGCGCTGGTCAGCCGACTGGGGCAAAGGCGGCAGCCAGCCGGGCTGAACCTCGACAACCTCATCATCGATCGGCAGGCACTGCAAGACCGACTGCGGGGCTGATGTCGGCCTCTGCTGGTCAAAAAGCGATATACCGACCGAGGTGTTCTGGAATCCAGCCTGATCCCGGAGCCGCTGTGCGCCATCGCTAAAGCTCGCACGAAGAGGTCGAGCTTCAAATGTAATGAATTTCAGTTCCAAATTTGATTTAGGGGTGCCCACCTAGGAGATCGGTCATCAGCCGATAGCTTTCCGCTCATGTTTAATTCTTCTTGCCACGATCGCAGGGCTGAGAGCCTGCGTGCAAGCTACCGGACTTGCACGGGTCCGCTTTATTTCGGAGGGCCTTGGGGAGGAAGAAGCCTGTCGCCTGCCCACTTAGTGGATGCGTTGCTCTGGAATCACCCACTCTCGATTGTTGTGCTCTTATGAACCTCAGACATAGACGCGTGGAACGTGGTCCCGGAGCTGAGCATAAAGCCCGACGATGTCGGTGCCCCACCAGGTGGCGACCTCGTACTGTGTGATGGTCTGCTCTCCCTGCTGCCCGAGCAAGAGCACCTGATCGCCGAAACAAGCATCGGGGACATCCGTGAGGTCGATACGGAGATGTTCTAAATGAACCGGCGGCAGCAGAGGCGCACGCCGGCCTCTCACCAGTGCCTCAGCGCCGGGCGGGAGCTGGCGTGGCAGCCCGTCTCCCCAACCGATACCGAGCACTCCGACGACCATTCCTTGCTGGTAGCCAGGCAGGTCCGGCGCTGTCCCGAGCGAGGAGTCGGTCCGCTTGATTGAAACCAGAGAGCTCGAAATGGCCTTAAGAGCCGGCCGCAGGGCGACAGGCCGGGCGGAAGGATCCGTCTCGGAGACACCAATGAACAAGGCGCCGGGATCGACGGCGTCGAAATCCATCTCAGGGTATCGAAGCACGCCCGCCGTGCTCGCCACCATCGCAATGGGAGGTCGTGTCCCCGAAGCATTGGCCGATTGAAGAATCTGCTGCAAACGTGAGCGCTGTTCGCTTAGGTGGAAGGGCGTCTTCGAAGGCAGTTCGCTGAGATGCGCATAAAGCCCTTCGACGTCGACATCGTCATAAGCATGGGCGGCCGCGAGCAATGCCCCGACAGCCGACGGCGCTGCCCCCGACCTGTAAAAGCCAAGATCAACCTTGACAAAGACCCGCGTGCTGTCCATCGCGGCCCGCCAGCGTTCCAGTTCCTCGAGGCTGGAGATCGTGACCGTAAGCCCGAGCCGTTCGATGATTTCGGCCGATGACGGTAGAGGTCCTGGATAGAGCAGGATTGGAAGCTCGACTCCCATATGCCTTATCGCGACCGCATCCGGCAGCGCAGCGACGCCGAAGCCGTCTACCCCCTCTGCAGCCAGAGCTGAAGCCACTGGTCCGGCGCCGCAGCCATAACCGTTGCGCTTCAGGCATGCGAAAATCCGTACTGCCGCGGGCAGGTGTGCGCGAAGCTGGCGATAATTGTGCCTGATCGCGTCTAGGTCGATCTCGTACCAGCTGCCGCGCAGCGGCGTGCGGTGGGGGTCAGAGGCGGCGGGTGGACCGCAATGTATCAGTGTCTGATAGTCAAGCTGCATAGCAAAAACATGAAAACAATCCCGAGAACGTCGATTTACCAAGTCTTTCCGAGGCTGTCCAAGTGTTGATGATAGGTTGGTTCCTAACCGCGCTCGGGAGCATTCCACCCCTCAAGGAGGCATTTAACCATAGAGGGCAAGGCCATCAGTGTTGGCAGGCCCGCATGCCCTCAGGAAGCTTGCGGGTCTCTCTCGGCGAGCGCCGCTTTGGCTTGTCAGGTAGTCTTGCGGCCAAGTCCCATTGACTTGGCAAGCGAAGAACGTGCGGCGGCGTAATTCGGGGCCACCATCGGATAGTCAGCCGGCAGGCCCCATTTGGCGCGGTATTCATCCGGCGTGAGGCCATAGTGAACGGAAAGATGCCGCTTCAGCGACTTGAACTTCTTCCCGTCCTCCAAGCTGATGATGTAGTCCGGCGTGACGGACTTCCTGATGGGCACAGCTGGCGTGAGAGCTTCCGGCTTTTCCGCCGCGCCGCTGCCGGCGCTCTTCAACGCTCCATGCACTCGATCGATCAGGGCCGGGAGATCTCCGACCGGGACTGGATTGTTCGAGACATAGGCTGAGACCACCTCGGCGGTCAGCTCGATGACGGCGCTGGTGTTGTCGTCGGTTTCTTCCATCGCGGTGCACTCCTGGCCTAAAGCAATGTCGCCGAAGCTCTCCGTTTTTTAACGGTGGCGCGGCATGGACGCAACGAAGTCCGCGGGTAACGGGGTCGGGTTGAGGGGCCACGGAGGCTTCTGCCACCAACGGCCCGGGAATCGCGGGATTATCGCCGCCCTCGCGGGCTCGACAAGGTCATGAAGTTTATCGGACCTGGGTCCGCTTTATCATGGTGTCGGGTTGCGCGATTGTCGGCGCTATGAACAAAGGTGAGCGATGCGCCAGACGAAGAAGGCATTGCCTTTCGTGCCGAGCGAATTTCGCACTTCGACACTCGAGGATTCCAAAGGAATGATTGACATTCTCTCGATTCACACCACCGAAGGCCTGTTGGATATCGCGCTTGACGCGCACGCTGCCTGCGCGAACCTGAATGCCATCGGTTCGATCCGATCGAAACTGGGCCTGCATAAAGAAAGCCCGGTCGTAAGCCGGGCCCAGGAGTTAAACGGGAACGCAAGGGCCAACCGGAGGGATCAGCCGTCCCTTAGCTTGCATCCGCATCATGACGGCTGAATGAAGTCTCGCTAGGCAATACTTTGCGGTCGCCGCCTCGGCCAAGCGCAAACGCCTCGAACCCTGCGGCGTGGGTGAACTGGACAGCAGCCGATCAGGTGAGGCGAAATCGGGAACCGCGGTTCCCGGCGAGTGAGCGCTTAACGAATCTCCCGATTCTTGGGGCGAATGGGTCCCTCCTGTCACGGGCCGAGGTTCCCGGCACGGTGGGCTGTGCAACATGTGTGGACGCATCGCCCGCAAGGGCGCGGTCTCATAGGTCTGCGAATATGCACTGAAAACGAGATGGCGGGCCGACCTAACTTGGTGGTCTCCGGCAATCGCGCAGCCGCAACAGCTGCCGCCGGGCTGAGTAGCTTCCTTCGGAAAGTCTTCCGCCAACTTCAGTGACGTGTGCACGGAGGGCAGGGGCGGCTCGAGCCATCCATCCGGCGGGAGGAGAAGAGTTATAAGAATCGGATGGCGACGCGAGCCGCAGCCGAGCCCTATCGCGAACTGTCCGGCGATGACAAATTACGAAATGTAAAGGCCTTCATTTG
Source organism: Mesorhizobium sp. SOD10 (assembly GCA_000824805.1). Classification (GTDB taxonomy): domain Bacteria; phylum Pseudomonadota; class Alphaproteobacteria; order Rhizobiales; family Rhizobiaceae; genus Mesorhizobium. The sequence goes on along the minus strand of CCNA01000027.1, from coordinate 66,379 downwards.
AACTTGATCTGAACGAATGCTGCCCGGTGAAATTGGCCCGGCCCCCCACGGCCTGGAAGCCTCCCACTTTGCCGCCTATTGCTGGACCAATCCGAGATCAGTGGCAATAGCAGCCGTCCATCCGATCTAACGTGGGAGCTGTTGGACGGTTTTGCCACCCCTATCTCTGAGCCGAAGGGAATTCGGTTGGCTTTTAAGACAGCCACGCAGCAATCGTTATTGCCCATTGCGTTATGCGATTACAAGGACGGCTACGATCGCCTCCGAGCTCGTGGACTTCTGAGGGTGACCGCTTAGTCGTGGCCATCCCAGACAGAGTGACCCAACCAGATGTAGGAGGAAGCGATGGGCAGGATCCCAAGCTTGCACCGAGCGCGGCGCTCAGCCAACCTCACCTCCTCAAAAGCTGAATTCTATTCTTCGCCGAATGAGCGATTGCGAGGTTCAAGCGCTCTCCGCCGAAGACTTTGTCTTTGTCCGCGCCGCCGAAGGCTCGGTCGGCGCTCCCGCCGGCCGAGATGGGGTCCTTGCCAGCACGGCCGTCGAACCGAGCATTACTTTGGAGAAATCTAGGATTAAGTCGTCACCGCTACTGCCGGACGCGGTATTAGCTGCGGGCCTAGCTTCGATGGGCTTTGCCACCGCATTGCTCCTCATGATTGATTTCATCGCACACTTGTGTCGCTGGTCGAATTTGTAAAATCGATTGATTGGATAGAATGCATTCACTCGCTGGATGCCCTGGGTAGCGCGCCATATCACACGCTGGAAGCTGGGTGGCTCCTCGCGGGCTTGCCCATCGTGTAGTGCCGGAAACGAGCACAGCGCTTCAAGGCCCCAGTCGACCCGAATGCAATGGCGGCCACCCAGCTCGGTCTCGATTCATGCCATGCCGTGCCGGCAGGCGTTCCCCAATCTGCTCCGACGCTGGCCTCACAGGCAGCAACCGCGGCACGGCTGGCACCTCTCAGCGGGAAAGCTCTACCGTCGATTGAGCCTATGCGCTGCTCGATCGTGCGAATGAGCGCGGGAATGCCGTCAATGTCGGTGAGATCGTCTGGGAACGCGGCAGCCTCGATGCCAGTGCGAGCGAGTTCGATAGCCTTCTCGTCCAAACCGTTGGGCAATAGCCCGTGCCGGCGCTTACAGGAAGAAATTTGGCATTGAACCCACAGTGACGCCACCCACGATCAACCCGGCGTTCTACAGGACCCCGACGAGCGGCGAATTCATGACGCGAGTGGAGAGATCACCTCCGGTTGCTGTGCTGATGGTTACAGGGGCCGCTAACCGCGATTGTGGGATGCGCCGACGAAGAGCCGCGGCAAAATGGCTACGCTCGTTATCGATACCGCGCAAGAAATCGGCCGGGCATCCATGCGGACACCCGACCGAGTTGCCTGAGCTGATAAGCCCATTCGCATCCAGGAAGCGCCAAGCACTTTTACCGGATCTGCTCTCCAGGGCTATTTCTTGACCGCTGCCGCGAGTTCGTAGTTTGCTCCGAGATCAGGGCAGCGACGACGAACCACTTCACAATTGGCCGCAACAAATATCATCATGGATCCAAACAATCACGCCGCCTTGATGGCCAACACCGCATTGGTGCCCGCGAACGCAAAACTATTGGAAAGCGTCACCTTGACTTTCCGCTCCCGCGCCAGGTTGGGGGTAACGTCTAGATCGCAATCTGGATCTGGTTCCTCATAGTTGGCGGTAGGCGGTACGATGCCATGCCGAATTGCCATCACGCAGGCGATCAGCTCCAGAGCACCCGAGGCCCCGAGGCAGTGGGCATGCATCGATTTTGTCGAGGATACCGACATTCGGTAGGCGTGGTCGCCGAACGCTCGTTTAATTGCTGCGGTCTCGATCTGATCGTTTGGCTTAGTGCCGGTGCCGTGAGCATTCAGGTAATCGACCTCCTCCGGGACCAGACCCGCGTCGGCTAGACAAGCGCGGATCGCCGCCTCGGGCCCCTCAATGGTCTGTGCCGCGATGTCGAAAGCATCGGCCGAAAGGCCCACACCGGCCAATTCCGCCAATATTTCAGCGCTTCTGGCGCGGGCATGGTCGTAACTTTCTAAGACTATCATGCCTGCGCCTTCGCCGAGAACAGCGCCCTGCCTGTTCGCGGAAAAAGGCCGGCAAGTGTCAGGCGATAGCACTCGCATAGCCTCCCACGATTTCACTACTCCCCAAACCAATGGCGCATCGGCGCCACCTGCCACCATCACATCAGCGCGGCCCGACCTGATTTGGTCGACGGCGGAGGCAATGGCATGGTTAGAGGAGGAACAAGCCGAGGTGACGCCGTAGACGGGACCGCGCAGTCCAAGGTCCATGCTGACATGTCCAGCAGCGGCGCCCGGCATGACCTTGGGCGCGGTGAAGGCCCCGGTCCTCTTTCTGCCATCGAGCAGCATTGCTCGGTAATCTTGCTCAATCGCCTCCCATCCGCAGACGCCCACACCGACCGTCGCACCCAGGCGATAGCGGTTTTTGTCAGACGCGATCAGCCCTGCTTGCTGCACTGCTTCGCGAGCGGCAAGCACTGCAAGCACGCTGACCCGATCCATCGAAAGAATTTGCTTACGCTCGATCTCATGCTGAGGAAGATTGCGGATCGCGCATCCCGTGCGCGCGGTGATGTCGTGCAGGGAGGGACTGCTCAACACGCCGATTGCTGAACGGCCTTCGCACATGGCGGCCCAGATATCGGCAGCACAGCTGCCGAGCCCACAAATCCCGCCTATGCCGGTGATAACAACGCGCTTGTTCATCGTCATTGCTCATTAAGCGCACGGACGGCTTCGACCACGCTGCCCACATTCTGCAGATTGCTCCAGGTGTCAGCAGTGTCCGTTTCGATCTCGATCCCGTATTTCGTCTCAAGACCAAACAGGATGTCCGCCATTGCCAACGAATGGATGCCCAAATCAGTCAGCTTCGCCTCAAGAGTGATGGGATTCGCATCCGGTTCAGCGTGTTTGCAGATCTCCGCTAGGATTTCGGTCGGAAGCTGGTCAGTCATTCAATCCTTTCACCTCCCGTCTGGCGGCCGACCATGAATCTCTCGATGACGTGAAAGATTCATCGTCCAGCATTGTTGATGCAAAATTTCGCGCTAGTAGGGAAATCGATAATTTGGATAAAATCCATTCAAGAAGTGGATGGCGTGCCTATAGACCAGAGGCGGACTCCGAGCTATTTGTTTGCGACCGGAGCCAGGTTGGAATAGCCGTCCAGCATCATCGGAATACGCATTTTGAAGAGCGTCGTTCACAAATCGCATTTTCTTGTACATGTGATGTGCTGGAATTTCAGGACGCCGGAAATAGTGTCGCTAGTCGAAGGTCAGCGATGCTTGCTCGAAGGGCGGTATTCGTAAAGTCTCCGGCAATGCTGGCGTCGATCCTCCGAGCCTGTGAGTATCGCGCGCGACGCAGCTTAAGGCCCTGCAGTATTGAACCGATACACCAGTCGCGCAGCGTCTGGCGATCCATCCCGGCGATCCGCGCCGCATCGGCTTAGCTCATCGCGTCCAGGACCGCCGCGATCGACAAGAGCCGACTGCCGTGCCGCGCATCTTCGAAACGCGGGCAAGTCGGCGAAGCTCGCTCGCCGGATAGTCCGTCCGCAATTCCACCGCTGATTCCTATCGCCGAATCGGCAACAAATTGCCGTCGATCGCGCTTGAGCAATTCTTGAACCTGCAGCACCAAGTGGGGAAGCCGCATTTCCGAGTGGCCGCTCGCAAAACCACACCCGTACGCCGTGTCATGACCAGGAACGGCACCGGCGCCCCAGGGCGTCCAGCACCCGGCTCAACGTGGCCTTATCGACATCGCGGTCGACCCGAATGCGCAGCGACCAACCAGCTCGATCTTGATTCCGGCCATGCCGCGCCGGCAGGCGTGCCGACGGCAGTTCCCCGATCTGCCCGTCGCTGGCCTCACAGGCACCAACGGCAGCAGGGCTGCCTCCATTCGGCGGGAAAGCTCTTGCGCCAGCGAACCGGCTGGCTCGTATTGATCTGCGGCCCGCGCCAGGCAGGGAACCGGCAAGTGTCCAGTTGCGCTCGTGGCGAACCTGACAGGCGGCCACTCGCCGCAAAGCACACCGCCGAAACGCTGAGCAGCCAAGTTGTGCAAATCATACCGCAGCCTTCGACTATGGCACTAGGCGGGATGCCTCCTCCAACAAAATCTTCCGCATCCAGATGCTTGCCGGATCGCCATTGTGAAGCGCAGGCCACTGCATCGACAGAGTGAATGCCGGCAATGGGAGCGGAAGTTCGACGACGCGTAGCGGTAGCGTTTTTGCGAAATGCTCAACCAGCCTCAAGGGCATGGTCCCAATGCGACTGGTGCCCGGTAGCATCAGAGGGATCATGCTGAACCCCTGCACGACCACCTCGGCCCGCCTCTTGAAGCCATGCTCAATCAAAAACCACTCGTCAATGGATGGCTTCAGCGAACGTCCAAATCTGGCCACTACGTGGCCCATTGACATATATTTCTCGAACGTGAGCTTTTTCGACAGTTCCTTGTTTGTCCGACAGCCCAGGCAGGCGAGTGTATCGTCGAAAAGCTTCGCCTTTGGATGCCCGTTTAACAGGAACAATTCAGGGAGTAACAGAAAATCGGCTTTACCGCACCGGAAAAGTTCTTCCAGATCGTCAACGGGAGGCATAAGTTCGAAGCTGACGAAAGGGGCTTCTCGCGCAACACGGTCAATGACCCTCCGAAAGAAAATGATCGTCATGTAATCGGAAAGCATGACCCTAAAACAGCGATCGGATTTCCGCGGATCAAAATCCTCCCAGGAAATAACCGAGAGCTGTATATGCAGCAGCGCCTCGCGAACCGGCGAGGCGAGTGCCTCGGCTCGCGGTGTCGGAACGAGTTCACGGCCTTTCATTATAAAAAGCTCATCGCCAAAATAGCCGCGCAGCCGGGCGACAGCAGCGCTCATGGCTGGTTGGCTAAGGTGGATACTGCGAGCCGCCGCTGTGAGGTTGCGCTCATTCATCAAAGCATCGAGCGCGACAAGGAGGTTCAGATCAAGACCCTTAAACCGCATTCCAATTCCAATCTAGCGCATGGATCTGGCGACCGTTCTCGCGGGCACTCGCCTGCGCCCCCCTTTCCTTATGCGCGTCCCGGCAAGCCTCCCGCGCGCACAGAAGGCGCCCTGGTTTCGACAAGGCCAGCGACCATTGGGGCGCATGGTCGACGCAATGGGCGCACCGTCAGTAGGCGGCGCGAACCCCCGACCAAGACGAAAGTCATCGCTGCGCGGACACTCGCCGCAAATCGCCTGGCGTAGATAACAGCGGTCAAAGCGCGGGGTCCGCCAGCGGTACGTTCCAATCAAAGTGAGGAAGCGAGTGGATTTGGAATCCGCGCTCAAGTAAAGCAGGGATTAGACGGGATACCGCGGTGACCGTCTGATCGCGCAGACCTGCACCAGATACGTCGATCAATTCGTCGGGAGGAAACCCGTCGTGTAAGCGTACGATTGCGCCGGGCTTCGCCGATTCCAGGACCGCATCGACGATCGTGTCCACCCCGGGGCGAGACCAGTCGCGCGGATCAACCGACCATTTGATAGCTGCCAGTTCAGCGATGGCGGAGGCGGCAAAGACCTCTTCGGTCCAGTTCCCGTATGGCGCGCGCACGTGCCGAACTGACGCTTGAGGGCAAGTCATCATAATAGCCGCATTTGCGTCAAATATTTCACGCTGCACTTCATCGAACCCGCATCTAGACAGGTCCGGATGAGTCATCGTGTGGTTGCCTACCTCGTGCCCTTCCGCGACAATTCTTTGAATTAGCTCCGGATGGCGCAAGGCATAGGTGCCAATCACGAAGAACGTGGCCGGGACCCGATGTTCGGCGAGCAGATTCAGGATCTGCGGTGTGTAATGCGGGTGAGGACCGTCGTCAAAAGTCAAATAAATACTGCGGTGGCCGATGCAGTCGTCGCACTCACTGAGCACGTCCCATAACCAGTCGGAATGTATCATTGGCTCTGGTCCGTTCCGGTCGATTGTCGCTCCGGCCGGCCAATCGGACGTTGAACATTTAACCGGTGTAACAGCGACAGCTGCATTTTGGGGCAAATCGGGTCGCGCATTTTGAAGGTTGCCCCGACGTCGAGTTGAGCGCCAGCTTGGTCCAAGCCTGCCTCCGTTACTTCGGTCGCGAGGGGGTCGACAGCGCCGAACTTAGTGAAACGGCAAAGCCATATGGTGCATGCCAGCTTTTGATCTGGATTGGATAGGAACTTTTTCAGATCCGTTTTTTCCCGGCCCCGGTTTGTATGTCGCTCCCAATTTGAGTTGATGTCGGATCACGTGAATGCAGGATTCGAAGAAATCAGTAAAATTGATTGATTGGATAAATGCCATCCGCGCTGTGGATTGATGCCGCACGCTACGATCAGTAAACCGCCTCGCACGGCGGTCGGCAGTTCCCCGAGACGTATTCCGGCGCTAACCTAAGCATCGGCGGCTCACCATTCTCGCGCGCTCCTGGGCTTGCGCGATAGCGGGTAGACGCGGTGCCTTTCACAGCAGAGTCGCGCACCGGTTGAGAAGTCTTAGTCTAGCTTCCGCGCATTAACCGCTCGGTGCTCGGCCACCCTGGCAAAACCCAGGTGACGGCGTGTCACGGGAGAGCCGGAACTCGTGTTCCGCCTTCCTCATGGGACCACAATGGGCGCTCCTGCGGCCCCGGCACTCGAAGCCGCCTGTCGCATTTTCTGCGGGCGAGGCATGGATTCGCGAGCACAAAGCACGTTGCCCCTCAGCATCGTGGCCATGCCCTCGGTGGCGGGAATGAGCGTGTCATTTTCCACCGCCGGTTCAACGCGGTCTCGATCAAATCTGCTCTTCGCGCGCAGTCCTGTTGGCTGCGGGGAACCTCACGGCGCCGGCGCACAGCACCAACTTTGGCCAGCCGATCATAAGCGCAGCCATCGTCAGGACCCGTGAACGCATAGACCATAATATCCACGGAATGAATAATTGCCATTCAAACAATCGATTTTACCAATCGACGGCGGTGCTGCATTAGGAGCCCGAAATGAAAGGGTATCGCTCATGAAGGACGTCAAGTTTTGAGAGAGTCCATCAGCGCTGCAACTTCGTCGTACGAGGTTCTGCCGGTTCAATTGCTTCGTATCGCGATCGCCGACGGCAGCGTCTGAACTCGCACCAGATCACGCGACGCCGAACGCGTGATGCGTGCCCTCGGGAAGTATCGGAAAAGGAGTCTTTGTATGCGCTCTCAGGTGCGGTGGAGGCTGTGCTGGGAAAACGAGTTGCAACTTTCCGACCATATCGAACTCGCCGAATTCTTTCGAAGGACCTACGGACCGACCGGCGCCTTTAATGCTAAGCCGTTCGAAGGCAGCCGAAGTTGGGCCGGAGCTAGACCTGAGTTCCGTGCGATTGCGTATGACTCGAGCGGTATTGCAGCACACATGGGCTTGTTGCGCCGATTCATCAAAATCGATGGCGCTGATCTGCTCGTAGCGGAACTCGGATTGTACGGGATTCGTCGGGATCTCGAGGGGCTCGGTATCAGCAGTTCATTGCGTGTCGTGCGTCCCGTGTTGCAGGAACTCGGGGTTCCATTCGGCTTCGGCACGGTTCGGCCAGCGTTGCATAAACACGTTGCAAGATTGGGGCGAGGCGGTCTGCTGGTCGTCAAGTCGGGCATTCGCGTGCGCTCTACCCTTCGGGACGCGCTTCTCGACAAACCGCCAACGCGCATAGACGACGCGCTCGTCGTTGTCTTGCCAGTTGGACGTCCGATCTCCGATTGGCCCGCCGGCGAGATGATTGATCGGAACGGAGCAGAGCTTTGAGCCACCTCAACTGCTTGTCCGAAGTGTACAGCGAGTGCGCTAACGGTGCCGGCCAACCTAGCGTCTATTTGACGTTTGACGACGGCCCTCATCCGTTTTGCACACCGAAGGTGCTCGACGTGCTGGCGCAACACAGTGTGTCGGCGACTTTCTTCGTCATTGGCGCCTACGCGGCAGACCAGCCGGCACTGATCCAACGAATGATCACGGAAGGGCACCAGGTAGCTAACCATACGATGACCCACCCTGTTCTGTCCGAGTGCGAACCCGGCTTAGTGCAGCGCGAGATCTTCGAGGCGAACAGGGCCATCAAAGCGGCCTGCCCTCGAGCCGCGGTGCGGTACATGCGCGCTCCTTATGGCATCTGGACCGAACAAGTGATCGCCTCTGCGGCCAGCATTGGGCTGTCGGCTGTCCACTGGTCGGCAGATCCGCGAGACTGGTTGAGTCCCGGTGTCGATGCAATCGTCGATGCAGTGCTGGCCTCCGTCCGGCCTGGCGCAATCGTGCTCTTGCACGACGGGTGCCCTCCTAGCGAGATGAAGCCGGGCAGTGACGCCGGCTTGCGAAGCCAAACCATCCTCGCCCTCTCGCGAATAATTCCAGCGTTGCACGACCGCGGCTTTGTAATGCGCTCGCTTCCTCAACAACACTAAACGAACCAAAGATCTCATGGACCTTCTTGGCACAGTCAGCACTGGCACCATCTCGTGTTATGCGCTGCTCTCGACCACATATAAGAGCATGCAAGCCGCTTATGCACGGCCGGCAAGCGTTTCATCGGTCTCGGACAACCTTACCAGTCCCCATCTTTGGCCGAGTGTGGACGTCATCATTCCTTGCTACAACGAGGACCCGCGCACACTCTTCGAGTGTCTCACGTCGATTGCAAACCAGGACTACGCCGGAAGACTGCGAGCCTATGTTGTCGATGACGGTTCTCGGAACCGGGACGACGTTATGCCCGTTCACGAGAGCTTCGCGCGCCACCCGAACTTCAACTTCATCCTGCTCCCCAAAAATGCCGGAAAGCGCAAGGCACAAATCGCCGCGATACGCCGATCATCTGGAGACTTGGTGCTCAACGTCGACTCGGACACGACGCTAGCGTCCGATGTTGTCACAAAGCTTGCGCTAAAGATGCAAGATCCGGGGATCGGCGCAGCCATGGGTCAGTTGACGGCCAGCAACCGGGGCGAGTCCTGGCTGACCCGATTGATCGATATGGAGTACTGGCTGGCTTGCAACGAGGAACGCGCAGCGCAGGCTCGCTTCGGCGCCGTAATGTGCTGCTGCGGCCCGTGTGCCATGTACCGTCGATCCGCACTCCTTTTGCTACTGGATCAGTATGAGACCCAGACATTTCGGGGAAAGCCAAGTGACTTCGGTGAAGATCGCCATCTTACGATCCTAATGCTGAAAGCAGGCCTACGCACTGAGTACGTCCCGGACGCCATCGCGGCAACAGTCGTTCCAGAAAGCCTAGGGCCTTATCTGCGCCAACAACTCCGGTGGGCGCGCAGCACTTTCCGGGACACCTGGCTTGCACTGAATCTGCTACCGGGGCTCAACCGCTTTCTAACATTGGACGTGGTCGGACAGAATCTCGGACCGCTACTACTCGCCGTATCGGTGCTAACAGGCCTCGCGAAGTTCGTACTGATGGGCACCGTGCCATGGTCGACAATCCTAATGATTGTATTCATGACCATCGTTCGCTGCAGCGCGGTGGCGCTTCGTGCTCGCCAACTTCGATTTATAGGCTTCTCTGTCCACACATTCATCAACGTCTTTCTCTTGCTCCCCCTGAAAGCCTACGCGTTGTGTACGTTGAGCAACAGCGATTGGCTTTCGCGCAGCTTCGCTGCCACGGCGGCAGTTAAGGATGGGAAACAGGCTCCCGTCCAGAACCTGACTACTGAATCAAGCACTACAAATTTGTCGGCAGATGCGGTGCAGAATCGTATGCGCCATCTTGCACGGGACTGTTCGGTGCTGGTGACTTCCGACGAGTGATGGTTGCGTTATCGAGGTAGACGAATTTTGAAGTTGGACAATAACTATCGATTGTTGGATCGGGAATTGGCCGCAGACGATCCGTGGCTGCTCGATGCCAATCCGTTCGAACGGGAGCGTCACACGCAAATGCTGCGGCTGTCGCTTTTGCATGGATCCATCACAAATGCACTTGAAGTCGGGTGTGCGGCAGGCGCGTTCACGGCAAGGCTAGCGCCCCATTGCCAACGCCTTACAGTAATCGATGTCGTGCCGCGCGCGATTAATCGAACGCGCAGACGGATGAAGGAGCTACCGCACATCACCTGGGTCGTCTCTGATGTTCAACAGTTCTCGACTGAGGAACCGTTCGATCTGATCGTCGTGGCGGAGGTTCTGTACTACCTCAATGGCATAGCCGAGATGCGCGCTGCCATCCGCAACCTTGCGCGGATGCTTGCGCCAGGGGGGCACCTGGTATTCGGATCGGCGCGTGATGCCACTTGCCGGCGCTGGGGTCACGCCGCTGGTGCCGAAACTGTCATGGCAATGCTGAACGAGACTTTGATCGCTGTCGATCTTCTGCAGTGCCAGGGCGACACCCCCAACCAAGACTGCTTGCTCGCCCGTTTTCGGAGTCCGGTTCGGCCTCCGGATTTGTCGAATTGCCTGCGTTAGACGAGGAAGCATTATGCGCATTTGTGGTATCAAGCTGACCCATGACGGGGCGGTCGCCCTTGTCGAGGACGGACAACTCGTGTTTTGCATTGAACAGGAGAAGCGGGACAATAACCGACGATATCAAGCCATCGACCATCTGGAGTCAGTTGTCTCCGCCCTGGCGGAGCACGGTCTGGATCCGCGGGACGTAGATCAGTTCGTTATCGACGGCTGGGACGGCGATTTGGAGTCGCAGTTCCAGGTCCTTAGCGAGGCGGGTCCGATCACTCTCAAAGGCGCGCCCTACGTCGAACGCCATGCCGAGGGCCTCCTCACTTCGCTCGACGGCTCCGGCCTGATGCTCGATGGCCGGCTTTTCTCTTATAGAAGCTACCCCCATGTTACCGGCCATGTGACCTCGGCGTACTGCACCAGCCCTTTCGCCAAAACCGGACAGCCCGCATTCTGTTTGGTCTGGGACGGGTGCATCTTTCCACGCCTCTATTATGTTGAACGCCGCGGCGCCCGGTTCCTCGAATGCCTATTCCCAGTGATAGGCCATATTTACGCGGCTGCGGGCCATCACTTCGGGCCCTATAAGCGGGCGGGTCGCGGCGACTGGGATCTCGGTGTTGCCGGCAAGCTGATGGCCTACATCGCACTCGGGTCGGTCGATGAAGACATCGTGGCAGCGTTTCAGGAACTCTACCAGGAGCGCTTTGCGGGCGACACAGAGCTAGCCAGCCATTACCGTGCGGATATCAACAGCGCGGAGGCTTTGCTTGCGCGCGTGCATGACTTCTTCGAAGCCAGTGCGCTCCGACTGAGGGACCAGGCACCCGAAGATGTGCTTGCATCCTTTCATCTTTTTCTCGAGCGTCTCCTTGTCAGCGAAATGGCAACCGCTGTGGAGCGGCACGCACACCTTTCGGGAGCGCGAAATTTATGCATCGCCGGCGGCTGCGGTCTCAACATTAAATGGAATAGTGCCTTACGTGAGGCGGGGCTCTTCGATGCTGTGTGGGTGCCGCCATTTCCGAATGACAGCGGCTCGGCAATAGGTGCCGCTTGCAGCGCAATGGTTGTGCAAGATGGCTTCGTTCCTCTGGATTGGTCGGTTTACAGCGGCCCGGCCTTGCTAGAGGGCCAACTGCCTTCCGGATGGGACTCCGAACCGTGCAGTATGCGAGAACTCGCTTCCATTCTCGCCGGCAATAAGCCCGTCATTTTCCTTACTGGGCGCGCCGAGCTCGGACCACGGGCACTGGGTGGCAGAAGCATTCTCGCGGCCGCGACTTCGCCCGAAATGAAGGATTATCTCAACGACGTCAAACTTCGCGAACACTTCCGCCCCGTGGCGCCGATCTGCCTTGAGGACCGCGCGCCGGAAATATTCAGCCCCGGAACGCCGGATCCTTACATGTTGTTCGACCATCAGACGCGGGCGGAATGGCGGGACAAAGTCCCCGCTGTCGTGCATCTCGACGGTTCCGCGCGACTGCAGACCATTTCCAGAACCTCTGAGCACAAGGTGGCCGAGCTACTCATCGAATATGAAAAGCTCACGGGCATTCCGCTGCTTTGCAATACGAGTGCCAACCACCATGGACGCGGGTTCTTTCCGGGTGCCGCCGCAGCCTGCGACTGGGGACGAATTGAACACATATGGTCCGATGGTGTGCTGTTGACCAAAATTCCCGAAACTGAACTATCGCCGGGCGACGGCACCCTTAAGCTGGTTTGAGTGCGGGACCCATGGTGGCAATCGACTTTGTCGGCGTGACGAAATCATATGGCAAAAGGGTCGTTGTCGACGGCATGTCATTCACCGTTGCTCCCGGAGAGTGCTTAGGGCTGCTGGGGCCGAACGGCGCGGGCAAAAGCACGATTACACGGTTGCTCCTCGGTATGGCAACGCCTGACGCAGGCAAGATCACGGTGTTCGGAGTGCCAGTGCCGGCACGTGCCCGTTTGGCACGTGCACGCATCGGCGTGGTCCCGCAGTTCGACAACCTTGATCATAGGTTCACGGTACGTGAAAACTTACTGGTGTTCGGGCGATACTTTGGCATGAGCAAACGCGAGGTCGAAGCGGTCAGCCCATCGCTGCTCGAGTTCGCCCGCCTCGAGAACAAGGCGGATGCGCGCGTCGCCGAACTGTCCGGCGGCATGAAGCGACGCCTGACGCTAGCCCGTGCGCTGATTAATGACCCGCAACTCTTGGTCATGGACGAGCCGACTACTGGCCTCGATCCACAGGCGCGCCACCTGATCTGGGAACGCCTGCGTTCCTTGTTGACGCGGGGAAAAACGATACTTTTGACCACTCACTTCATGGAGGAGGCCGAGCGGTTGTGCGATCGGCTGTGTGTGGTCGAGCAGGGGCGCAAGATCGCCGAAGGGCGACCGCACGCGTTGATTGACGAGCAGATCGGCTGCCAGGTGGTCGAAGTCTATGGCGGCAATCCACATGAACTGAGATCGCTGGTCAAGCCGTACGCGCAACGCATCGAGCGGAGCGGCGAAACTCTCTTTTGCTATGCGCCCGATCCCGAGCAGCTGCTCACGCAGCTGCGTGGGGTTGCTGGTCTGCGCCTTTTGCAGCGTCCGCCGAACCTCGAGGATGTCTTCTTGCGGCTGACCGGGCGCGAGATGAAGGACTGAACAATGACCGAAGGTTATATGGCCGTTATGCCCGCCAATGGCTGGAATTGGGTTGCAGTGTGGCGCCGCAATTATTTGGCTTGGAAGAAAATTGCCCTTGCGGCGGTTCTCGGGAACCTCGCTGAGCCGATGATCTCGTTGTTCGCGCTCGGCTTCGGCCTCGGGATAATGATAGGTCGTGTTGAAGGCACTTCGTACGTAGCTTTTCTGGCGGCTGGCATGGCCGCGGTAAGCGCGATGACCTCGGCGACCTACGAAACGATCTACTCGACATTTGCTCGCATGGGAGGCGAACGCACCTGGGAAGCGATGCTATGCACTCAGCTCACGCTCGGCGACATCGTACTTGGTGAACTAGCCTGGGCCGGCACCAAGTCTCTTCTGGCCGGTACGGCGATTACGCTAGTTGCTGCCATGCTCGGCTATGCCGCGTGGCCATCCCTTCTCTACGCGCTTCCAATCATCGCCCTAACTGGGCTTGCTTTCGCAAGTCTAGCCATGATCGTCACGGCGCTTGCGCCCAACTACGACTGTCTCGTATTTTACCAAACGCTTGTTCTCACGCCTATGCTATTCCTGTCCGGGGCCGTCTTTCCGGTCAGCCAAATGCCAAGCGCATTTCAGCAGGTATCGTCCCTCTTGCCTCTGGCTCACTCGGTCGACCTGATCCGCTCAGTCATGCTTGGCCGCCCGGCTGAAAGCCTCGGCCTGCACATTACGACACTTTGCGTCTACGCGGTTTTGCCGTTTTTCTTGTCGGCGGCGCTGTTGCGTCGGCGCCTGATGCGCTGACGCTGCGGCGTCGGTGCCGAGGCTTGGCACTCGCCCCTGTCAGCGCAGACCGTTGTGTTGTCCCTTCGATTGTACGGTTTGCTAGAGTGCGAGTTTAATCCGACCGGTAGCGAACATCCTTGGCGAGACAGTGTCGAAGATAGCAATCAGGCATCTCGTCCGAAGCGCCACCCGAACTGCCGCGACTAATGCTGGTTAGGAACACACGCAATGACTAATAGCCACATACCGCCGCCTGCGCCATTCGTAATCCTGGCCATGCCAAGAACTGGCACGCACTACTTGGAAGAATTGCTGAACGCGCATCCGAATGTGTTGAGCAACGGTGAGCTGCTCAATCCATATGCCACCACTTGGCCTGACAAGCACCGTCTGCTTCGCAGCGATCGAGAGCTGCTTGAACTTGCCTACTCGCGCCATCCCTCGCGGACCGACAAGAAGGTGACGCATGTCGGCTGCAAGATCAATGAACCTCAGTTTCATGATCGTCCGGGCTTTTTTGCCGAGCTGACCCGTTGGCCAGACCTCAAAGTCATCCTCGTGGTTCGGGAAAATACGTTGGAATCGCTACGGTCGCTTGTACAGGCGAGACAAACGCACCAATGGCTGAAGTTCAGGGCGGACAATGACGCTCCGCCGCCGCGAGTTAGATTATCGACCGCCGACTGCGAGGCATACTTCAAGGCTGCCGACGATTTCCACGCTCGGGTCGCACGATCCTTCACGAAAAGCAATATGCTTGAGATCGAGTACGAGTGCCTTCTGCGCGAACCTGGCACATGCTTGGCAGCGATTTGGGATTTCCTAGGCGTCCCGGCGCTGCGATTTTCCAGTACGGCGACGCTTCAGCGCCAGGAAACGCGACCACTAGAGCAAACGATTGAGAATTTTCAGGAGTTGCGCCGCCACTTCGCGCACGGACCTTACACGAGATTCTTTGAGGTCTGCGAGGGAGAAAGGGCAGTGGGCAATCAGCTGGCAACCGAGGTTATCGAAAACGACTAACATTCTGTCAGCATGGCCCCTTTGCGCATCTTATTACCACGGACGGCATCTTCATTGATGATCCGCCGACGAGAGCCTACGCCGCGAGGCCTTCTCCTCAGTACTGCGCCTATCTCTTAGTCGTTCCTTTTTCAGTGCAGCGAGGGACCTCAACCAATGTGTGGGGATCATTGGGCAAGCCCCAGTTGCGCCACTTACCGCCTATGCCTTCCGCAACGATCGAATCTGCTGGTGCTTGCTTCGGCAGCCGGTCGTCAACCATGGTCGAGGGGAAATGTTCCTCGGCTCGGACGCGATCGCGCTGGCGCCATGCGCCGGTTCGATATCTCAAGGATGGCGATTGGGCCATCGTGCGCCGCAATCAGGCGCAGATCTTCGATCGACGGCAACCCAGTCGAACGGCAACGACAGCAGTCGATAGACACGAGTCTTCTCGTCAAAAAGGGGGGTAACCATCGGCACTTCATGGAGAAGGAGATCCATGAACAGCCGGAGGTGATCTCCCATGCACTCGCGCACCACCTTGACTTGGGCCTCAGGGGCTTGACGCAAGTTCGACGACTGGGTCCACTGCACAGACCGCTCTGCAAGGTCATGTGCGTACAAAGCTGTGGCTCAGGCGGTCTGCATCTCGTGGAGACCAGAATGATAGGTGTTCTTGGCGGTATGGGTCCTTTGGCGACCATCGATCTAATGCAGAAAATCATCATGTTGACGCGTGCGGCAACCGATCAAGAGCATATCCCCGTCGTGGCCTATTCTGACCCCACGATACCGGATCGACGGGCGGCCCTGTTTGACCCTTCGCAACAGTCACCTCTGCCCAAAATGATCGCTGGTCTTAAAGGTCTAGAACGCTCGGGGGCGGAATGCATAGTCATTGCCTGCAACACCGCGCATCACTGGATTCCCATATTAACGGATGCAACTAAGCTGCCTATCCTGCACATCGCTGATGCGGTTTGTGCAGCCTTATCCATCAGGGCACGGCCGGGGACGAAGGTCGGAATACTTGCCACGAACGCTACGCTGTTTTCCGGATTTTACGACACCAGGCTAAGGCAGCACGGCTTTATACCGGTTCGTCTCACCCACGAGGAAATATCCACGTTGGAGCAGTCCGCCATCGCATTGGTCAAACGGGGTGAAATCGAAGCGGCGCGCCCGTTTGTGCGTGACGCTGTGAACGCACTGCACTCCAAAGGTATCGAGGTAGTCATATTAGCGTGCACTGAATTGCCGCTGGCAATTCCGCGGGATGTCTCCCGGTCAATGACTTATATCGACGCGACCGAATGTCTGGCCCAGTCCGCAATTAACTGGTATCGCGATCGCCGGTCGCTACTGTCCTCCCAAACCAACGTTGCCGACGCATCGCGTGGGCGTCGTTGAGATGTTCAGATATTGCGTCCGATGTTCATGAACTTTTCCCGGGGGCGCTTCACGGATCATCTCAGGAGCCATCCCCTCTGATCTCGGCGACCACATCGCCGTTCCAATGTCATAGCGCGAAAGCCATGCGGAGAACGGCAACGTGGCGCACGGCCAAGCGCTCGCGCAGCGCGGGTACGACCTGCGGACAAACAACGCGAACGCGGTGCACGCGCTGTCCCACGCCATGTACGAAGGGGCGCGTCGGAGGACGCCGAGAAGCTGATCGCAGATTGGCTGCCTCGCTACGACCGCACTGGCATCCTCCACGGCCACATTGCCTGGCACGCGGCGTTGGGCGCGCTGGAGCGCGGCGATTCTGAGCGAGCACTTGCCATCTACACGGATAGTATCCAACCGTCGGTGACGGCCGGAATTCCGATCAACGTGATTAGCGATACCGCCTCATTTCTCTGGCGACTCCAAGCCTACGGCCACACAACACCGGCGGGAGGCCGTCGCAACCTACTCAGAGGAATATTTCCAGAAGCCCGGCTTCACCTTCGCGGATGTCCACATGGCCCTTATAGCGGCAGCGGTCCGCGACTGGGCCGCGGTCGAGCAGCGCGTTGATGTGGTTGACGGGCTTGATCAAAGCAGGAACCCTGACGGCAGGGCCAGTCGTGCCAGCGATCTGCCGGGCTGGCTTGTCTTTCGCTGAAGAGGATTATGCCGGCTGCGTCCGGGCCAGGATGCCCATATTGTCGAGGAATTCAAAAAAACTGGCCACGCACGCTGAAGGCGCATCTTTGCGACCTGTCGCCGCGCACGAAGGTGGAAGGTGGAGCTTTGGTTCCAGGATGAAGCCCGCATCGGCCAGAAGAACGGCATCGTGCGGCAATGGGCAAGGCGCGGCACCCGACCCCGCCAGCCGGCCGATCAGCGCTACAAGAGTGCGTATCTGTTTGGCGCGATTTGCCCGGCGCGCTGCGCCGGGGCCGCTCTGGCTCTGCCTTTTGCCGACACCGAGGCCATGCAACGCCATATTGACGAGATCATCCGCCATGTTGAAAAGGGCGCACACGCTGTGCTCGTCATGGATCGTGCCGGATGGCACACCACCGCCAATCTCAGGATGCCGAAAAACATGACCACCCGGTCGAAAACGTCTGGCAATATCTGCGGCAGAATTGGCTCTCAAACCGCGTCTTCGACGACTACGACGCCACCATCGACGCCGCTTGCGAGGCTTGGCAGAAGCTCCTCGCTGCGCCCGAAACCATCACATCAATCGGAATGCGGCAGTGGGCGCACGTCGGTCACACTCCATGACTCTTGGTATGAGCTGGTCCGAGATGCCGATATTCTACGATTCGCGGTCTTGCCTCAGCCAGACGCCGCGGAACGTAGAGGCACCGCGCGCCGTACTGGCTCGGCCATCCAGTCGCGGTCTAACCAACTGAGCTTGGGGATTCCCAGCCCAAGACTCCCTGCGATGCGGACGGCGAAATCAGGTATGAGCGGGTAGGCCGCGACACAGAGTCCGACAAGCGCGAAGGTCACTGCGCGTGCCGCAGTCCGGTCAAGCGCCTCATTTTCCTTCGCTGCAGCTGGAACGTGCAGCACTGAACATGAATAGCGGTCGATTGCGTCGACGAACGCCTCGATTGCATGTGTCAGCTGACGTACGTCCGGGTAATCCGCTTCGAAGCGCGCTCGCACTTCTGCGGTGAAGCGTCTGCACTCCGCCAGGAACGCAATATCGGTGGCTGACCACTGGCCGGGAAAAGGGAGCTCGTCAGTTGCGACCCGCTCGATGACCTGCTTAGCCTTCCCGGTCGACCTTAACAGCCGTCCGTCCCAGAAATTCCGTTTCCAGCTTTCGTAAGAACTCAGCGAGAAGTCCTCAACAGAACCGTCCGGGCGCCGGCGACACAAGTAGAAGCGAAGCGGCTCGCCGGTTTCTTTTGCAGTGATATCGTTCACCCAGATTGCGTGATTTCGTGATGTTGAGAACTTCTTCCCATCGAGAGTGAGCATCTGATTTACGAAGATCCGTCGAGGGAGCATCTCATGCAGATCAAGCGCCGAAAGTACGCCGGGAATGACCAACAAGCGTCCGAAGGCGTTGTCCGCCCCGAAAAGAATGTTCAGCTCCGGCATCTCCTCCCGCGGAATTTGGTACCACAAGGCAGGGTATCCGCTCTTTTCCCTTATCATTTCCAAGGCAAGCAAGTGCCGAGGCACGTGTTCGATGGTGATGTTGAACCGCTGACTCTCAAATCCTGGGATTGGAATGCGGATTCCCTCTCGGTTTGGGTTAGAGATGCAGACTTCCGGAAGCCCCCGGCTCAGCCAAGATTCGATGTAGTGCTTGGCGTAAATGGGTAGGAAGGACCGCGAGGCGAAGGATTCGAGCGCGTCATGCATTGGAGCGAGGTTCAGGAAAAGGCGCTTCAGGGGGCGACGTTCCAGGGAACGCCCCTCGAGATCAACCGGATCCTGAAGTTCGGCATCGAGGACCAGCGCGCCGCAATCCTCGCATTCATGGCCGGAAGCATAGCCGCCGCAATAGGGACATTTGCCGTGGACGAAGGCGTCGACCCTGAAGCGCCCGCTTTCGACGTCATATGGGACCAAATGCTCTTTTTCAGCGATCAGCCCCTTGCTACAAAGTCGCTTGAAGACTTCGAGAACGACCGCCTTGCCGCGGCGGTCTGGCTCTGTCCCAAGGAAAATATCCGGGACAGCGTTGAGCCGGTCCAGAGCCTCCTGGAAAGAAACCGTATTTTTCTCCGCGAGTTGGTAGTATTCCAGTCCTGCAGCGTCGGCCGCAATTGCAATGTGCTCAAGATGTCCGTGCGTGCCCTGCAGCACGAAGGCCTCTCGGTCGCCTGTCTCAGCAATTCGGCGCAACACATCCGCGTGGAGGAACGGCCCTGAGGCATGACCTATGTGCATGGGGCCATTCGGGGTAAGCATGGCGGGGACCAGCAACAACGGTCTGTCTTTTGCTGTCGGTTCCTTCGTGGAAATCGCCTCTTCGAACGCTGCGCGGCTGTGCCACCACACCGTCTGCATAACTGCACCGCTGTCCAAAGCCTCAATTCTGTGCCTGCGCAGCGGGTCGATCCTAATGCTCTCTCCGCCAAGCAGCAGGAAGGTCTTTTCATCCAGGTGAATTCGAACGCCGCCAGAGATCACTGTCCAGAATTCGACTTCCCCGTGGTTGTGACGGCAAGTGGTCGCGCCTGAACTGAACTTCAACAGACGTACCGAAACGTTACCCCCTTCTGGGAAGGGATCATGCCTGACGATACCGCTATCAATCGAGATAGGGACCGCACGTGCTTCATTTTTGAGATCTATTATTTGCGGATAGATCATTCGTTCCACTCTCGAATTTTGGGGGGCATTCAGCTGGCGACATATCTGGGCGGTCCGCAGGGGTTGAAAGCACGCGCGTGTCTTGCAGCGCCTTCGCCACGACCGCCGCCCGCTCGGCCAGACCGCCGAGCGTGTGCTCCGTTGGGCCCCGGAGGCCAAAAGAGTGGTTCATGAGGAAAACGCGAGGTCGCGGACCGGAGCGGCGCAATGCCGTCTGGCCGAGATCCACTTCAAACGACTCGTCGATAACGAGGGCGGCGTCTTCGATGACCGGTTGCAGCGGTTGGAGGAAGGATAGATGGCGACGGTTTGAAAAGCCCGTCGCGCAAACCAGAAGGTCAATTTCAAGCGTTGTCAGTTCTTGCCTGCTTCCGATTCCGCGAAGGTGAAGACGAAAGCTATCCTCAACACGCTCCGCCGCTGTGATTTCCGTATACGGGAACAGTCTGAGCCTATCGCGCCCACACACTTGGTCCTCGAAGCGAAGATCGTAGATGCTTTTGAGGACGTCCTTGGTGACGGTGGAGAAGTTCGTATTCCTCGTGTCGGTAAGAAACCTATTGCGATCTTCGGGTGGCAGCTTCGCGAACTTTAGCGAGTGTGGATAGGTGTAGAAGTCATTCACAAACGGGTTGTCATCCGTCTGTTCAAAGAGGTGGCGCCGACCAACGACGATAACTTCCGATACTTCCCGATGCTGAAGCAGGAACCGGACTATCTCGCCGGCGCTTTGCCCGGATCCGACGACTGCAACGCGCGCGTTCGCGTTGATCATCCCCTCGTTCGCATGAGACAGGAAGAAGTTTGAATGCACCACGCGGCCGGGATCGACGGCCAGTTCTTCGGGAAGGTATGGTTCATGCCCAAGGCTCACGACCACGTCGTCAGCTTCGGTTTCCGAAACGTCCCCGCTCGACATATCCCGTACCGTGACGACAAGGGTTGGGGTTCCTGATGGCCTCTCGCGGAACCTGACTTCCACCGCCTCCTTGCCGAAACAAATCTTATTCGCGAAAAACCCGCTTACCCAGACCAGATAGTCGGAGAATAGCTTCCTTGAAGGATATAGTTCGTTCGTATGGATAAAATGGTATAGAAGCTCCCTGTCGTGCAAGAACGAGAAGAAAGTGAATGGGCTTGCCGGATTCCTCAGGAATGCCAGGTCCTTGAACAAGGAGACTTGGAGTCTTGAATCCTCGAAAGCAATGCCTGGGTGCCATTCTGCACTGTCGCGGCGCTCAAGGACTTCCAGCGAATCCAGAACTGAGGAACCCCATTCTTTCAGGCACGTCAGCAGTGCAAGGTTTGCTGGTCCGCTGCCCACGAGCAGCGTTTTCCGTCTTTGCATGACCGGCTCCAAAAATCGTGCTTGTTTCCAACAGCCCAGTTGCGCGCTCGGCTAAGACAGCCATCCGGCTTCCCCTCATTTTCTCGAGGGCCATCGAGGCGACTTCGGCGAGAGTGGGTTCGCCGGGGTGTATGGCGCCCCGCAACTGTTTGTGCGTGACACATTCCACGGCTGCGGCCACTGGAACCGCAGTCGCGATAGCCATGCTTGAGAAGCCTCGTTCCTGAAGTGCGGAGCGAAAGACGCACGTCCAGCGGCCAGGTTTGCGATGGCGATCCTCAATGGCCACATCAAGGATGACCTGGTCGCCATGTTCCTTTAGGCTCCGGCGAGTTAAAAGCGCTTCCGTGACGTGCTTGACCCGTAGGCGGGCGCTCCCGATCTCAATCTCCTCCTCGGACAGTAGCCCGAGGCGATGCAACATCCGAACGCCATCCGCAAAGCCCGGCCATCGTACAGTCAATTGTCGGATGGTCGGAATGCTGAGATGAGTGCTTGCGGCAGTCGAAGGAACCATTGCGTCATCGTATGCCTCAAGAAGTCCGACCCCCTCCACGAACAACGAAGACACGCTTTCGAATCGATTTCGTGTTACGGCTCGGCCATTGAGTCGAGCCAACGCGGGCCTCTGCTCTATGGGCAGCCGACGTCCAAAGGCGAGAGCATAGTTCAGTGGAGGTTCCGGAATTTTTGGAATCCCTCCACAATGAGTTACGATACTCTCTAAGCCGTCTAGTTCAGCTGCTGTCAGTGAGATTAACGATTCAACCAATCCTGGTTCGAGACCCGCTCCCAAGACTACCGGCGGACCGTTAGGCGGCATCCGGGCGATGTCAGGATCCTCGGGGTCTGGCCTGCCGACGCAAATAATAGGAGTGTGTAGACCTGCCTCGTGCATTTGGTGCGCGAGTTTGACGACCAAATTTCGGCAGTCATTCCAAGACGTCGCCATGATCAGCGATCGTGCTTGAATTGAGAGAGCGCATGGACCTAATGACACGTCAAAGCGGATGTTTTTGACGTCGCTCAGAAGCCCTTGCGCCTTAGCAAGCACAGAACGGCTCCTGTCAATCAGCACAACCAACGCGTCCTGCTGGCTCGCAAGTTGCAGGGCAACCGCCCGGCCGACTGGGCCGGCTCCGATGACGACATGGGACCTCCCGCACATCGTGCTTTAGCCTTTGTCGCCGGCCGCGGTCGAAGCCGGGTTGCGCCGAGTCGTGCGATAGCCAAGAAGAGCAATAGCCGTTTGCAGCAGAGCCAAGCCGGGAATTAACGCCGTCAGTGTATCGTACCCCAGGTGAACTGACACGATGCCCGCAGCGAAGGGGAAGAAATACAAGCCAAGGAAATAGGAAAGACTGAAGATGATCTGCACCAAGGTTCGGGACTGCGGCGCAGTCACGCGGACAGCTTCTGCCTGCATCAAGGGATACGATAGCCCGTAGGTTATGCCGGTCGCCAGTGATCCCATCGCGTAAATAACAGGATGACCCGGAGAGTAGTGGAAACCGAGAAGCGAAATAACCATCCCGCCCAGGAGTAACGGCAAGATCCGATCGGGCGCACCGCGGCTCACGCGCGGACCAATTGAAAACCTAGAGCCGACTGCTCCTATCGCCCAAGAGCCAAAAAATATTTCATACCGAAGACCGGAATTGTTCGCAAATGGAGCCTGGAAGTTTATCAAAGTGGTGTAAATGCTTGCCGACAGCAGTACGAGTACAAAAAACATTGCAGAATTGCTGAAAAGGAGAGTGAAAAGGTCGCGTGCAAGCGAGGCGTTGTTGGGAATATCGGCGTCGCGGATGTTCGCCGCATGCTGCGCTGCCCACGATGACAATGCGGAACCTGCCGTCGCCGCAAGCATTGCCAGAATGAACATGTCCAGCGTGCCCAAGCCGGTGAACCGGGTAACGAGGCTGCTTAGCAGAGGTCCGCAGGCTAGCCCTAAGGTTGAGAATGCAGAGTAGGCCATGAAGCTCGATGACCGGTCTGCATCGCTTGAAAGGGCGGCAATGCAGATTGAGCCCACGGTGAAGTGCAGCGCCCATCCACCTGATTGCAGCATGTAGCTCAGGAAGTAGGGGAGTGTCGCGCGCACCCCCGAAAACTCGTTTATGAGGATGGTCGCGCAGCCTGCTGCATAGAGAAGCCCGCCGATAGGTGCAAGCCTTCGCACGCTAAACTGCCGGGTGAGCGAAGGACTGATCAAGACTATCAAGATGGCGGTCGCCATGCCCGCTGCTGACATCGAGCCAAAAAAGATCTCGTCTCGCCCAATCGACAACAGGTAAACTGGAAGCAGCGCAAAAATGCCCATCGCGAACGAAATCAGGCATCGTTCAGCGATGAACATACGCCTATACCACAGAACACGAGCACTGACGAGTGAAATAGTGGGGGCGTTCATTTCTCATTCCATGAAGTTATACGCTGCTTCCGCGCGGAGCGATGTTGTATTTCACGGCTATTCGGCCGTTCTGTGAACACATGTCTACTGTGCTTTGAGCAACGCGTGCACAACCGTAGAGTATCGCTTTACTCCAGCCCTCCATTGTGGCTAGCCGTGATATGAACCGCGACAGTCAGCTGCTGCCCGCCTGGCAACGGAGATGCTCAAGATTCATGCCAGTTTGATCGATTGAGCCGAAGAAGGAATTTTGTGATTTCTTTTCAGTCGATTAGCCTGAAGAAAAGCTAGAGCTCGGCTAAAGAACGCCCCTATCGTGAACTCGACAAACCCGACAAAAGATGTCGGGCGGCGCCGTTGGGACGGGTAGGCCTGGCTTCGGTGAGTCACAACTATCCTACGAGGAGTTGAGAGGCGGGCAGGGCCTCAGGCTGGCCGCCGCGAGGTGCGCCACGATACGATGCCTATGCTGCGGCGCGGAATGCGCCTGCGACCATGCCTTATGCCGGTGGGACGCAACAGCGATTGAGCTTCAAAGGCTAAAAGCGGTCGGACAATACGCACGCCTCGACTACCGATCCAGAAGCGGGCCTCCACCAAAAAGCCAACGGCGCCGGGACTGGGCCCTGCTGCATCTGGGGAGGGGTGGTGGAGATCTGTAGCGGTTGCTCGATGCCGACCGGTGCTCCCATCGAGGAGTGGCGGTGCCTTAACCAATAGAGCGTCCTGTCTATCGGCAGGCGATCATGCCCGGAGCCGCAAGTCTGCGGTCCGAGAACTTTTATGGACGAGATGTGCTCGGTGCCGATGACACATCGCTGGCGCATTAACGAAGCCGGCCTGCGTTGCGGTTATCTCGGCGCCAATGATCCGGCCGCTTTCATCTTCATCGGATAGGCAGCAAAGCGGTCGCCTTTCGCGTTCTGCGACCGCCTCCTCTGCCGGCCAACGTTCTTTACTGCCGCATTCCAACGCCTCAGTTGATGTCTAGGATGAAGCGCCGATTAGGTGAACGGATAGGCCGTGCGTTCTGGGGATATAGCGAGGTAAATCGAGCAATATCCGCGGCGTCGACCTCAATCGGTTCTTTTGCCAACATCCATTCAACGTTCTCGGTGCATGGCGGCGTCGTCAACGATCCCTCATAGGTCCAGTAGCTGAGCGAGGCCGGGAGAAGCCCGCTGGGATCGATGTCGGCGGCCGTTGAGGCGCCTGGCCACGCAGGGAAGACTGCTGCCAGGCTTGCAAAGCTATCGTTTGTCGCGCCTGGTATCAGAAAGACTCCCAGGACGCCAAAGCTGTCGCTCTTTGTGTCCTTGTGGACGAAATGCGCTTCCATCGGGAAACTCTTGCCAGCTATGCGATGCTCGCTTGGCGCATGAAAATGGAATTGGATCAATTCGAAAGTGCGATCCCCGCGGGTCAGCGTGCTGCCTTCCGGCATATTGATTTGAATGGTATGGCCGTTATTCACCATCTTGCGGCGGCCCTTGTGCCAATCTACTGCGATGCGCGGCATGTCGGCCTCAACAGCGCCGGTAATATCAACGGGTGATTGCTGCGTACCCGCCGAACAGACGAAGTTCTTCCTGTCCAGATCGGCCCAGTGCTCAGGCCCCACCTGACCGGTGTATCCCCAATGGACCCCCTCCGCACGCGCGGACGCCGCACAGATGAGGCAAGCGCCCTGTGCAATGAACCCTTTGATCAGGCGACGACGATGCATATTGCTTTCCTTTCCGACCTTATGCTCTTCGAATTGAAAAAAGGGGGTCGTTGCGAGGACAGACGCATTCGATCCAGCGAGTTGCCTCATTTCAAAAAAATCGCAAAATCAATTGTTTTGATTAAACTCATCCACACCGTGGATCGTGGGGTGGCTGCATAACGATTGAACGGCGACTTTTCTCTCATCCATTGCAGAAGCGATTGCCTGGGCATCGGCGGCTGTTGCAATCCAATCGACTATTGTTGCATGCATTCCACCGCCCAGCTCGCCGAACCGCGGATTGGGATCGTCTTTCTGATTTCCAGACAATCATATGGTCGTCGTGCGCCGTTGTGAGCAAGCTCCTCACATCAGCCTGGCGATGGGTCTGGTAGCTCAGTTATGCGGCTCTTCAGTTTCATGTCGCAGGCCATCGTCGAGACCGGACGAGAAGAACACGGGAGCAGAGTCGAAGAACGTTTCCGTTGATGAGATACGGTGGAATTTGTTATGCTCTGTCGTGGCGAACCGATCAACGAGAGCGAATCTCGCCTCAAATGTTTTCCGGCAG
Organism: Mesorhizobium sp. SOD10; assembly: GCA_000824805.1. Lineage (GTDB taxonomy): Bacteria > Pseudomonadota > Alphaproteobacteria > Rhizobiales > Rhizobiaceae > Mesorhizobium. The sequence continues at coordinate 40,587 of CCNA01000027.1, read as the reverse complement.
ATAAATCTCAAACGGCAAAAACGTCTGCCATGGCGCCTCCGCGGTGCCTGTCTCGATTGCCCTGACCATCAGCGTCACCAACTCCTGGCAAAGCTGGCGCAGGGGCGTGGCAACCGCCATCGTAATGATGTCGTCCGCGAGTGCTGCCCGCGACTCTGGCGTGATCTCGTTTACGATCGCGAGGAGATCCCGACCATCGCCCTCTTCCCGGAGCGCAGCGATGGCGCCCTCCGTACCTCCGCCGGCGACATACAAACCGACAAGTTCGGATTCGCGTTGTATGACGTCGCGAGTGGCCTCGTAGGTGGTTTGCCGCGTATCGAGGTTCACGCGCGTGTCCAGCACCTCGAACGTCGGCGCTTTCTCACGAAAGTATGAGCGAAAGCCGGTTTCTCGCAATTCGGGACCCTGAAAACGATGGCTGACGACCAAGACCGCCACCTTGCCTGGCCTTTTTGCAACCTTGGAAAACATCCAAGCGGCCGTCCGTCCAACCTTGCGGTTGTTGAGGCCCAGATAGCCCTCGCGCACGCCGGCGGCAAAATCGGAAAGCAGGGAAAAAACCGGGGTTCCGTTCGATTTGAGTGCTTCGACAGCTGCCGTGACGGTTGGATGATCCGGTGCCATCATCGCGATCGCGTGGCAGCGTGCACCCATGTCCTCAAGCAGCTCGACCAGGTCGCTAGGCCTATGCGAGGGCGCAAATTCAACGACTGGAATGCCCCGGAAGGAATGTGCCGCGCTGACAGCAGCTTTGATCTCTCGCGCGAAATCCTGATAGAAATGATCGGCCGGCATTCTGAGAATAAAGCCTAATCGGTACTCCGGCAAAATCCGCTGAGCGCGCTGATGCATCAGACCAGTTGCGTTGTAGCCGATGGCGCGGGCCGCCTCGCAGACCCGTCGAGCGGTCTGTTCCCTCACCAGTCGACGACCGTTCAAAACCCGATCGACGGTCGCTACGCTAACGCCGGCTTCGCGGGCGAGATCTGCAATTGTGGGGCGCTTGGTCATGATTCGAGTCTAACAGGAAGTCACGGGGAACATAGAGGACGGGTCACGGAATTTTCAGGTATCGGAGCCAAAAAGGACTGATCCCAAACTGCCCGATCGTCAGGGCCCGCCTCACGAGACGATCCGCACACTGCCAGAGCGCGCCCCCGACGTATCCGCACCGGTGAAGTATTGTTGGGCGCAAGCAGCTCATTTTTCCGGTGCCCACAAGCCATAGCAGCCTTTCGGCGGGACTGGCGAGTTCAAGAACAATCGCGGCTGCTTCGATACAGGCCCGGAATTATTCCATAGCGTTTCAGCTTGTCGTAAAAGGTTTTGCGAGGCACCTGCAGAAACTCGGTCGTCCTCCTCACGTCGCCATCGCATTCCCGCAAAGCGTTGCGGATAACGGTCGCCTCATAAAGACTAACCTTTTCGGAAAGAGAGAGGCTTAATTCAGCGCCTCCTTTTCCAGGGAGCGAATTCGGCGCCCCCTCAAGTCCCAATGCAACCCGATCCGCGAAATGCGCAAGTTCGCGGACATTGCCGGGCCAATCATGGCCCATGAGATGATTACGCACGGCCGCGGTTATCTCCCACACTGGCTTGCCGAAGCGTTTGCACGCGCGTTCCAGGAAATGCGCAAAGAGGATCGGGATGTCCTCGCGCCGCTCGCGAAGAGGCGGGATATTGACCGTCACGACGTTCAAACGGAAATATAGATCTTCCCTGAAGTCACCGCGGGCGGCCGGATCGCTCAGATCGACCTTTGTCGCAGCCACGACACGAACATTGATGCTGCGGGTTTCATTGGTTCCAAGTGGCGTGATCTGGCGGGTCTCGAGTACTCTTAGGAGTTTGATCTGGAGTGCAGGCGGCATGGACTCAATTTCGTCGAGGAATAGGGTGCCGCCATTCGCGTATTCGAGCCGACCGATCCTGCGCCTGTGCGCACCGGTAAACGCGCCTGCTTCGTGGCCGAAAAGTTCGCTTTCGATGACACTTTCGGGCAGCGCCCCGCAGTTCAAGGCCACGAACGGCTTGGTAATTCGACTGCTCCAGCGGTGAAGCAGGTCCGCGACCACCTCCTTGCCCGTGCCGGTTTCACCCTCCACAAGGACGTCCACACCCGTATCGGCGATCTGTCGAATCGTGTCTCGCAGCCGTGTCATACTCGGCGCGTTCCCTAGGAGAGGCATATCGCCCGCGGATCGGACGACCGCATCCCTGAGGCGCCTGTTTTCCAGGACCAGGTGCCGGTTTTCGGAAGCGCGATTCAGCGTCACCAAAAGCCGGTCGGTCTCATATGGCTTGGAGATGAAATCGTAAGCGCCGTCCTTGATGGCGGCAACGGCGAGTTCGACGTCGCCGTGCCCAGTGATAAGGACAAAAGGGATGTCCGTATCGATTGCTTTCACTCGTTCAAAGAGCTGAAGCCCGTTCATTTTGGGCATGCGGATGTCGCTGACGACGGGACCATTGAAGTTCTCGTCGATTCTGGCGAGTGCCGCCTCGGCGGAATTGACGACGATAGGGCTAAAGCCGGCAAGTTCCAGCATCTGCCCTGCAGCGGGCAGCAGGTCATCGTCGTCGTCAACGAAGATGATAGGTCCTTTTTCGCAACTCATTCGGCACGCCTCAATTCGACGGTGAAGGAAGTCCCCCTCTCGTGGCTGGCATCGAGCCGCAACGAGCCGCCGAGTTCGCGGGCGATTTCCTCTGAGATAAGCAGGCCAAGGCCGAGCCCCTTTTCCTTGCTTGTGGTAAATGGCATGAAGAGGCTCTTGCGAATTTCAGGGGCGAGGCCGGCACCGTTGTCTCGAACCGAAATGGTGACTGTTTCCTTGTTCTGGCCAAGTGCTATCTCGATCCGCGGCTGCGGCAGACCTTTCAGGGCATCGAGTGAATTCTGCAAGAGATTGACTAGGATTTGCTCCAGCCGAACGCAACTTGCCATCACCATCGGAGACGGATCTGTCAGTTGCCGTTCGATCGTCACGCCAGATTCGCGGATTCGGCTCGAAAGGAGCGAAAGCGCCCCGTCGATCGCCTCCTCCGCCGATATTGGCCCCACGGAACCGGTTGCGCGGCGAGAGAACGACCGCAGCGTCTCGGTGATCGCCCCGATACGTCCCGTTATAGCGATGATCGATTTCAAATTCCCTGCGGTCTCTTGCGGCCTATCGCCTTGGAGAAGACGTGAAGCATTTTCGGCATAGGTGCGAATTGCTGTGACCGGCTGGTTAATCTCGTGAGCAACTCCGGCTGCGATCTGACCAAGAATTGAGAGGCGATTCGCCTGAGAGAGTTCATCACGTAACCGGCGCACTCTTGCCTCGGCATTCTCGCGCTCGGCTATCTGAGCTGCGAGCGCTTCGTTCGAACGTAGGAGCTCTGCCGTACGCAAGTTGACGCGATGTTCCAGTTCCGCGTTCATGCGCGCAAGCGCGTCCTGCCGTTGTCGGATCATCCGGCGCCGTCGAACAATAATGAAAACGGCAAATGCCACGAGCACGAGGGCAAGTAGTGCTGTGGCGCGGGCTGTCATCATCGCCGCGGAAATCTCTGCGTCGGCAGGAATGAGCAGTGACAGCCGCCAACCTGGGACCACTTTGCCGAGATCCTGCGAAACTGTGACAAAGCCGGCTGCCTTGTCGGCGGTACTTGCGGTGACCAGGTTGCCGCTGCGGTGCGAAAGCGGAACGGGTTCGAACGCCGCGCCAGGCAGTTGCAAATGATCGCGGGCGATTTTTGCCTCTTTTTTGGAAAGCGGGGAGAGAGCGCCAAAACGCCATTGAGGCACGCTGGTCGAAAGGACGACGCCGCGCTCGTCGCTCGTGAAGACCACGAAACCGCTCTCGCGCCAGCTCGCCTCCACACGATCGAGCTCGACCTTCACCACGACGACACCGAGTGGCCCCTCCGGTCCATCGATCCGGCTCGACAAGAAGAGGCCGGGGCGCTTGCTAACGGTACCAAGTGCGTATTGCGTGGCCATGCCGCTCGCCATCGCTTCAACGAAGTAGCGACGGAAACGGTAATCGCGGCCGACAAAACTGGTGGGTTCGCCAGCATTGCTCGCAGCAACCGTCGTTCCCTCACTGTTGATGACGTAGATGACTGAAGAGGCGGCGTCGCGCGCGATGGCTCGAAGCTTTTCATTCAGCGCAGCTTCCCCACCGGTGGCCGGACGGCGAAGCATCTCCTGGATCGCACCATCACGAGCCAAGACGCGCGGAATCAATCGCTGCTTCTCGACGTCTCCTTTCAAAGTGTCGGCTGCAAGCGGGCGCGCGGCAAAAGCTCGATCGCGTAGGTCTGACTCAGCTTTGGTGCCGGCAATACGGCCGGCTGTAAAAACAAAAAAACCGAGCCCGGGACCAAGAAGTGCAGCCAAAACCGCAAGCCAGAGAAATCTGCCGGTGCCCAATCTGCCAGGGAAGTTGAACGGGGCCTTATGCAAGCCACCCATCGCTGATGCCGTCGTTCGCTACCGCGTTCTCCAGACTCACCTTTAGTGCCGGATTTCGCCAATTGGAACCATGGAGTGCGGAAATTCACACACGTGCGTGGCGCAACCTCCCTGAAAACATCCGAAATTGCGCGATCCGCTTGGCCTCTCCGTTTGGCATATGTCTTGCGACGAACAGCGCAGCAGCGTTCGACCGGAGCGCAGCGATCGGGAATAACCCGGGGAGAAGAGGCAGTGCCAAGATCCGGTCTGGGAGAGAGATTATGTTGACCGCAAAGGGCCCCAACGCAAATGTCCCGCCTCGCAAGCCTTTCTATGCACGGCTTTACGTGCAGGTGATTGCCGCCATCGCACTGGGCGTCGCGCTCGGCCATTTCAACCCCGAAATCGGCGAAAACATGAAGCCGCTTGGCGACGCCTTCATCAAGCTCGTCAAGATGATCATCGCACCGGTAATCTTTTTGACCGTCGCGACCGGCATCGCCGGCATGCACAGCCTTCAAAAGGTCGGACGGGTAGCCAGCAAGGCGATGGTCTATTTCCTCACCTTCTCGACTCTGGCACTGATCGTCGGCCTCATCATGTCCAATGTCGTTCAACCCGGCGCCGGCCTCAACATTGATCCGGCCTCGATCGATATCCAAGCCGTCAATCCCTATGCCGCAAAGGCCCACGAGCAGTCCGTGACGGGCTTTCTGATGAACATCATTCCGACCACGATTGTGGCCGCCTTTGCAGACGGCGATATCCTTCAGGTCCTTTTCTTCTCGGTCCTGTTTGGCATTGCGCTTGCGATGGTTGGAGAGATGGGCAAGCCGATCAGTTCCTTCCTCCAGGCGCTCACTGTGCCGGTCTTTGCGCTCGTTGGCATCCTGATGAAGGCTGCCCCGATCGGCGCGTTCGGCGCCATGGCCTTCACAATCGGCAAGTACGGCATCGGCTCCGTCGTCAATCTCGCAATGTTGGTCGGGACGTTCTACGTCACGGCCTTTCTATTCGTGTTTATCGTTCTCGGCGCGGTCTGCCGTTACAATGGCTTCTCGATCGTCTCTCTCATCCGATACATCAAGGAAGAGCTGCTATTGGTTCTTGGAACGTCCTCCTCGGAGGCCGCGCTGCCCACTCTCATGGAGAAGATGGAGAAGGCTGGCGCCAAGCGTTCAGTCGTAGCGCTGGTCATTCCGACGGGATATTCCTTCAATCTGGACGGCACCAATATCTATATGACGCTTGCGGCCCTCTTTATCGCCCAGGCGACGAATACGGATCTCTCGATCGGCGATCAGATCCTATTGCTGCTCGTTGCGATGCTTTCCTCTAAGGGGGCGGCGGGGGTCACCGGCGCCGGCTTCGTCACACTGGCCGCTACTCTTTCTGTGGTGCCGTCCGTTCCGGTGGCTGGCATGGCATTGATCCTCGGTATCGACCGTTTCATGTCCGAGTGCCGGGCCCTTACGAACATCATCGGCAATGCCGTGGCAACGCTCGTGGTCGCCCGTTGGGAAGGCGAATTGGATCAGGTGCAGTTGGAAGCGGCGTTTGCAGGGCGTCATCTTGCCGAGACATTGGCCGGCCAGCCACGCGTCCCGCAGCCGCCAAGTGAGGCCGCCTCGTTGCGAGTCGTCCCTTCGCCGGATCGGTCACCACCACAGCACGGGCGAGCCGCAGACACCAAGCGAGGACTCGCGGATTGATGAAAACAAACGCGCCGAAAGCCGGCTAAATACCAGCGAGAACTCACCTACAACACGTAAGAGTAAGCATAGGCACAAGAGCAAGTGGATATACTGCTGCCTGAGATGTCGTAGATATTATAAATACCAAAGAAGTATGTAGAATCCAGTCTGCCTGTAGAAACCATATTTATATCCCCGCAGAAAGCGGTTGCTCGCAAAAATATGCCGTTGTTTTGATCGCTTCTAGCTTCGTCTGAAGTAAGGACCTTCCGCGTCAAATCGGGAGACAACAGAGTGAAAAACGTCTTACCTTCGAAGCCGAATTTCGGAATCTTCGATCACTTGGATGAGGACGGTCGCGACATCGGCCTACAATACGCCGATCGCCTCAAGCTGGCGGAGGCCTGCGATCACCTTGGCTTTTATGCATATCATCTCGCAGAGCACCACTGCACTCTCCATAGGAGGGGTGCGTCGCCAAATCTCTTCCTATCGAGCGTCGCACAGTGCACCCGCCAACTGCGTGTGGGTCCCCTGGTGATGCTCTTAACCCTCTACCATCCACTTCGGGCGTTCGAAGAGATCTGTATACTTGACCAGTTGAGCGGTGGTAGGGTGGAGCTCGGTATAGGGCGAGGCTTTCTCCCAGCCGAATTAAATTATTTTGGGATTGGCGCGGACGCAGTGCCAGGCCGTTATTCGGAGGCTAGCGAAATCGTAATCGCCGCCATGAAAGGCGGGAAGTTATCCTATAGAGGCCGCCACTTTAAGCTGAATAGAGTTCCCTTGACGCTTAGACCCCATCAGCGCCCGCGTCTTCCGATATGGGTCGCCACCAATCGACCCGAATCGGCAAGTTGGGCAGCCGCGAATGGCGCAAATCTCGCGTGCGTAGGACATAGCTCCTGCGTCCGCAAAGTTACCGACGCCTTCCGTTCCAAGCGGGAGGAAATCACTGACAAAAGTAATCCGTCGCCGTTGCTGGGATTGCTGCGCATGATCGTGATTGGGCGTTCTGACACGCATGCCTATTCGATCGCGGCACCTGCTTATGAAACATGGATCAAGAGCTTCAAGTTTCTTTACGAGCTCAATGGCATTCCGACTCCACCAAACCTGCCGCTGACCTTCGAAGCGGCGATTGAAAGCGAACTGTGCATAGCGGGAACGGCAGCTTTTGTGCGGGACGCTATTCTCGGTCAGTTGGAAGTGGCCGGGGCCAACTATCTTCTTTGCCAGCTCGCGTTTGGGGATTTGCCATTGGAAGCGTCTCTGTACACTGCAGTGATGATTCATTCTGAAATCATGACCCGATTTGCCTGACCAGGAATCCGTGCGTAGGGCGGCTCGAAGGAGTTGCCCGCAGCGTTTACCAGCAACTAGCCCGCTGCCAGACGATAGCCTTGCAGCGCGCGGTCTACGGGGGATTGGCATCGCTATGCCTGCCTAGGTCGGATGCCGTTTCCGGACGATGATTTGAACTGGTTTTCTGGGACGCAATCCTTCACGGGACCACATTGCCCCGCGTTCCAGCCCCCTCGCTCAACGTCGCTGTTCACACAGACCGTTTGCCACCGCCCGTCTTGCAGGCGGCAATCCACTGCATCGCCGAGGTTGGATCTTCCAATATGGCGGCCCGTTTCGCAAAGCCGTAAAAGGCAGCGCGGGCTGCGCTTAAGGGCTTGTTCCCATCATAAGCGTCACAGCATGCTTTAAGGGCAGTCTCGTGGATCAGGTCCCTGCGATCTTCGGGCCACTCATCGAGAAAATCGATGGCGTCCTCGAGGTTCGTAATCTCTTGCACGACATAAGCGGCACACTTCACGAAAATAGGACTACCGAAGGCCTGCGCCTTCATTTCCTTCCTCCCGACCTGCTGAACAGCCAACTTGCGAGGCGAGCCTCCCGCCGACCATTGCAGAATGTGTTGTCAGCCCGATGACGCTTCAAGAGGAAAAGGCGGCAATTCATCCTCGGGAGGAACTGGATCGTCACCGGTCTACTGCCGCAAAATTGGCCGCTTCGACAATGTCGTTCGTTCTGGCCGCCGCCGATGAACGGTGAACCTAGTCGCCCAATCCGGTCGTTCACCGCAACGCAGCAAAAGGCAGCACGACATCGCCTGGCAGCGCGCGCCGATATGGGAAGCCGCAAGCTCAGGCTGGATTAATCCAGCCCAAGCCTTTTCTTCAGTTCCGCATTTTCCTTGCGCAGACGATCCGCAAGCAGGCTCCGCAGCCGCTTGTTTTCTTCCTCGAGCGCGACGAGATCCTTCAGCTCGTCGCTGTCCGCTGCAGGCGTCGCCGCTTTCTTCCAAAGATAATATGTCTGTTCCGAGATGCCGGCCTGCTTCACCGCGCCCTTGAGAGTGGCGCCGCCGCCTATCAACGTCTCGATCTGAGCGAGCTTCTGGCCGCGCTCCTTTGCGGAGTAGACCTTGCGGCCTGTCCGTGCCGATGGCGGTGCTTCAGTGGTCGCGGATGTCGACTTGGCGCCGTTCTTGCGGCCAGGCGCAATCGGCTCGGCCTTTGGCTTCCTCGACCTCGGTGTTCTCGCCCTCAATTTTGACGTCTCCGCTTCGGCCGCAGGTTCGGTAGGAATTACTGCTGTTTCGGTTTCCAGGCGATTTGCCATGAAATTCTCCATTTGCGGTTTGTGCAAAGGTTCAGCATCAATGGCCACGACAGTAGAGTCAATAAGCTGACGATTTGACGGTTGAATCTTCTGGAGTTCCTCTGAAGTTTCGCCCATCGCCGCGGCGATGTCGAAATCGCCCCAGATGGAACGGGCGGTTTTTTGATAACGGCGCTTCTGTTTGACTTCCACTATGAATGGTCGCGTTTGCCGCCTCATAGTTCCTTCCTGATGAGAAACGAATAAAAGAATGAAGTCGCCGCTCGGAAATCCTGGCGCTTCCGGTTCACGCGGAGCTTTATCGTAAAAGTCCCTCGACGAGCAAGTGACACCGGGTCGCGCCAGTGTTCGCAAGCGGGCCAAACTCAGGCCTGCGCGCGAGGAACGCTTGAGCGTCCGAAGCTGCAAGGCGATGCAGTATCGGATCAAATGTCGCATCTTGCCGTCGGGGAACTCGGGAACTCTTCTTGAAATTGAAAAACTGCTGCATCTCGATTGAGTTCAGTGCGCCTGAAGAACTCGCCAGCGGATGATAACGCCGGACCTCGCTATCCCTTTAGCGTCTGCCCACAACTATCTACCTGGGTTAGCAGGCAGATAGTTGTGGCGGCTTGGCTTGAGCCGCGAGGCCATGGTTGAGTGAGCTGAAGAGAGCCAGCCCCGCGGTCGATTCCGAAGTTTCCACAATGGCGAAGAGAACATCTCCACTCGTACCCTTTCAGCACAAGACATTCCGTTCTCTGTGGTCGGCGGCCCTTGTTTCGAATCTTGGGACGCTAGTCGAAGGTGTGGCGGCTGCGTGGCTGATGACGAGTATAGCCAGCTCCCATGGAATGGTGGCGCTCGTACAGGCATCGACCACCTTGCCCTACATGATCTTCTCGCTCGCAGCCGGAGCGCTTGCGGATAACTTTGACCGTCGCCGGATCATGCTAATGGCGCAACTGCTGATGGTTTGCGTATCAGCGTCCCTGGCGCTCTTGACCTACACAGGGGAAATCACACCCGGGACCCTTCTGGGTCTCACGTTCCTGATCGGCTGTGGTTGGGCATTGCACGATCCGTCGTGGCAAGCCTCGATGGGAGACATCCTGCCTCGCGAAGACCTCCCAAGCGCAGTTGCGCTCAACGGCATGAGCTACAATCTCATGCGCAGCATCGGACCGGCGATTGGCGGCATAATCGTGGCGACCGCCGGGGCGGCCTTCGCGTTTCTCTTCAATGTATTTTGCTATGTCGCCCTGATCGCCGCGCTGTTACGTTGGAAAACTGTACCGGCGCGACGAGCGCTGCCGCGGGAGGCTTTCGGAAGCGCGATGGCGGCAGGATTTCGCTATGTGCTTATGTCGCCAAACCTTCTCAAACTGATGTGCCGGAGTTTCATTTTCGGCCTCGCCGCAGTCGTCATTTTGGCTCTCCTGCCGTTGGTTGTTCGCGAACAGGTTAAGGGCACCGCGGTCACCTACGGAGTGATGCTTGGCTTTTTCGGTCTGGGAGCGATTTGTGGCGCGCTCCTCATCGGACGCGCCCGCGAAATTCTCTCCAACGAAGGGGTCGTCCGCGGTGCGTTCTTTACACTGGCGATCAGCTGCTTGCTTGTGTCGTGGAGCGAGCACGTTTGGCTGAGCTGCCTCCTCGTCATGCCAGCCGGTGCGGCATGGGTCCAGTCATTCACGCTGTTTAACGTCACGGTTCAGCTTTCGGCGCCTCGGTGGGTGGTGGGACGAGCCCTCTCTCTCTATCAGACGGCCGCATATGGCGGCATGGCAGCGGGAAGCTGGCTCTGGGGCCAGTTAGCGGATCTGCAAGGCGTTTCGGGAACCTTGCTCATCGCAAGCTTGGTTCTTGTACTTGGCGGACTGCTCGGCGTTATTTTTCGTCTTCCGGATCTTGAAACGCTCAAACTCGATCCGACCAACACGTTTTGCGAACCAACCCTGCAGCTTGACCTGCGACCACGAAGCGGTCCGATCATGATAATGGTCGATTATCGTATTCACCAGAAAGACGTTCCAGAATTTCTCAATGTGATGACATCATGGCGAAAAGCGCGACTGCGAGATGGCGCCAGGCAATGGGCGCTGCTGCGTGACCTGGAAAAGCCCGAACTGTGGACCGAGTGTTATCATGTGCCAACTTGGGTCGAGTATGTTCGCCACAACAAGAGGCAGACCCAAGATGACGCCGAAATCATTGCGCGCCTTGAAGCCCTGCACTGTGGCGACTGCCCGCCCAAAATTCACCACAAGATCGAACGGCAAACCGTGAGCGTACATGACGATATGCCGCTCCGGCCTCATTTCGACAGGACTTGAGCGAAACCGGAAACCAATAACTTGGCTCAAGATAAGGCGGCGCCGGAAGCCCCCGTTTGCTCAAGACGATGGAGCAGATCTTGGGCCAGCTATGCGCCAAGCGCGTAGCGTTTCTCGGCTTCGTCCATGAGGCTAACGCCCGGTCAGATTTCGACGATCTATGCTACACCAATGAATAAGCGATCCTCGTCGGGCTTCAGCAAGTCTATGAGGCGTGCTTTTCTGAGACGCCGCGAGGCTTGGACAAGAAGCACGGGACCCGTCGCGAGCCTTTTTCGGGAAAATCAAATGTCCGTCATGGGTGATGGCGATCTCGACATCGCACAGGCGCTCGATCTGCTTGGGCAAAGCCGGCGACGCGTCGACTATCACCGTTCGGCAAAGCGCTTGCACCAATGCGCCGGCTCCTCAGAACTTCGCGCCTCAGATCTGTAGCCCGCTGCTTGGGAGGTGTCGAGTTGCTCATCGGGCGTGTCGTCGAACGAGGCGTGGTTGAGCCTGTAGAGTTTGGAATAGAGACCGCCCATTTCGATCAACTGGTCGTGCTTGCCGGATTCGGCGACTTTGCCATTCTGAAGAACGATAAGACGGTCGGCACCTCGGACTGTGGCAAGGCGATGGGCGATGACGAGGCCAGTGCGGCCTTCGAGGAGCCTGACCATAGCCTTCTGAATCAGCATTTCCGTATAGCTATCGATATTGGCGGTTGCTTCGTCGAGTACCAGAATCTTGGTGTTTGCGACAAGCGCACGGGCAAAGCTGATAAGCTGGCGCTGGCCCAGCGAGAGATTGCCGCCACCTTCACATAGATCGGCATCGTATCCACCAGGAAGGCGCACAATGAAGCTGTGCGCGCCGACCGCCATAGCGGCCTCGATAACCTCTTCCCGCGTGGCTTCAGCCTTGTGGTAGCGGATGTTCTCGAAAATCGTGCCGGTAAAAAGGAACGGCTCCTGAAGCACCATGGCGATCTGACGGCCAAGTGATTTCTGGGTGAGATCGCGCACATCACACCCGCCGACCAGCACCTGGCCCTCCTGGACATCATAAAAGCGGTGGACGAGGGCCATTGCACTCGATTTACCTGAACCGGTCGGCCCCACCAGGGCGACGGTTTCGCCGGGATTGACCCGAAACGACACGTTCTTCAATACCGGATGCTTGGGATCGTATCCGAAAGTAACGTTCCTGAACTCGATCGAGCCGTCCATCTCGGGCGAAAGCACCGTGGCATTCGGTTTGTCCTGGACCTCAATCTTGACGTCAAGAATGTCGGTCAGTCGCTTTCCCGACGCCATCGCCCTTTGCATGATCGAATATTGCAAGGTGAGGGAGCGGATCGGATCGAAGAAGCGCTGGATGTAGAAGAGGAACGCGACCATCACACCCACATCGATGCGATCACTCATGACCATTGAGCCGCCGACGACGATGACGACAGCCATGGCAACGCCCGTCAGGCTATCGACGATCGGCACCATGATCTGGGCGTATTTGGCGGCGGTCAGATGTGTCTTGAGATTGGCACGGGCTTTGTCGTCATAAAGCATCAAATTGACCTGCTGCCGGTCCATGGACTGCACTGCCCTAACGCCATGAATGGCTTCGGCCAGCGCGCCGTTGGAAACCGAATTGGCCTCATTGGCAGCCATGAAGGCACCGCGGCCGCGCGGCAGCCAGAAGATGCGCACGATGAAGAGAACAGGCACCAGTGAAAACGTAAGGATCCCCAAGCGAACATCGAGCCACAGCATGACGAAGACGATGCCAAAGACAAGAATGATGTCGCCCAGGCAAAACACCGAGGTTTCGAGGAATTCCTGCATGGAATTGACGTCGCCCTGCAGACGCGACATCAGCCGTCCCACCTCTGTCTTGTCCATAAAGGAAAGCGCCACTTCCTGCAGATGGCCGAACGTGGCGCGCCGAATATCGAACAGAACTGTCTCCGCCATTTTGTAGATCACGATCTCTTGCGTGTAGCTGGCGCCGAAATTGACCGAGATGGTGAAAAGGAAGGCGCAGGCGGCTGCGAGCAGGGCCGAACGATCGCCACTTCCAGGCTGCATGCCGTGGTTGATGGCAAAGCGGATGATCAGCGGGACGACAAGCTGCGTGCCGGTGAGTATCAACATCGCGGCAACCGAGACTATCAAATTGGTGCGGTAGGGCCGCACGAACCCCCAAATGCGTCGGACAATATTCTTGTCAAACGCCTGCCCGAACATCTCCTCTTCGATCCGATGCGAACCGACGACCGCATGGGGCGGACGCCGGTCGTCGCGGGCGTCGTCGCGCTCCGCCTCGACTTCGCTACCGTGGAGCATCAGCACCCCCTCTTGGTTGGCATGTCATCAAAAGCGCGCGCTTGGAGATCGTAGAGGGCCTTGTAGCGTCCGCCCTTCGCCAGAAGGTCCTCATGAGTGCCACGCTCGATAATCTCGCCGTTCTCGATAAACAGGATTGCATCGGCATCCATGAGCGAACTCAGCCGGTGGCCGATGATGATGGTCACGCGGTGCTTGGCAAAGTGCCGCATCGCGGAGCGAACGCGCTGTTCAGTGGCGGCATCAATCGCGGCAGTCGAGTCGTCGAATATGATGACCGACGGGCGCAGCATCATCGTGCGAGCGATCGCCAGGCGCTGACGCTGGCCGCCCGACAGGGATACGCCGCGCTCACGCACCACTGTCTTGTAAGCGGCTGGCAACCGGAGAATGTAGTCGTGAAGCTGAGCTGACTCGCTCGCGCGCTCGATCCGCTGTGCGTTGGCCCAGGGATCGCCATAGGCGATGTTGTTTTCGATCGTCGTGGTGAAAATGAATGCATCCTGCTGCACGACCGCGACGGCTCTGCGAAGCGTCGCCAGGGTGACCTCGCGGATATCCTGGCCGTCAAGCGTGATGACGCCGCTGGCGACGTCGTAAAAACGAGGGATCAGATGAGCTATCGTCGACTTGCCCGAGCCGGGCGGGCCGACAATTGCAATGGTTTCGCCCTTGCGGGCTTCAAAACTGATATTCTTCAGAATTGGGCGGTTCTCGTCGTCCGGATAGGCGAATGAAACATCCTCGAACCGCAAGGTGCCCTCGCTGATTTCGAGCGGTTTGGCGTCTGCTGCGTCCTTGAGCGCGATATCCAGGTCGAGTAACCCGAACAGGCGCGAACCGCATGTCGAGGCTCGGGCAAAGCCATCGACTATCAAGCCTATCTGGCGAACCGGCATCTGGAGGATGGTCATAAAGGAAAGGAACGTGGCAAGTTTTCCGACGCTGATTTCGCCTGCGATGACTTTGTTGCCGCCGATCCACAGAACCAACCCCATGGCGAAAAAGAACGAGAAATTCATCGCGGAAATATTGCGCACGTAAATCTCGGCCCGTTCGTGCATCAGGCCAAGCGCACTCTTCGATGCGCGGTCGAACTTCAGCATCTCGTGGGCCTGCGCTGCAAACGCGCGGACAACCCGCATGCCGGTGAGATTTTCTTCCATTACACGGCTGAGGACGCAAAGCCGCTCCTGCAGGTCAAGCCAGGTGGCGCGCAGCTTGATCTGTGTGATTGATGAGCACCATCCGACGACCGGCACAAAGCTCAGCGCGAGGAGACCAAGAACCAGGTTGATTGAGATCAGCATGTGGGCGCCGACCCCGATCAAAATGACGAGCAGCACGGTGCGAACCAGAGCAGCAGAGAAGTATATACGCACGCCTTCCAGATCGAGCATGCCGATCGTGATCAGATCGGCTGAATGCGCCTGGTCGTGAAAAGAAAAGCTGAGCCGCTGGATCTTCTCATAAAAAGCGACCCGCAGTTCATATGCGACCTGATGTCCGACCGCTTCGGCAAGATAGTTCTGAGCCAGCGTGAAGAGGCCGCGCAGCACGCTAGTGGCAAGCAGCAGGAGCGCTGAGGTCCGCAGCCCCTCTTGCGCTGCCGCTCCGCTGACACCCCCGCCGATGGCTGTCTGGGTCTGGTCGATGGCCTGGCCGAGGAGCTCGGGGATGAGCAATTGGAGCGATGCCGCAACGAGTGTCGAGCCGATAGCCACGGTGACCAGCCACGGGTGCCGTAAATTCATCCGGGTAATGCGGGCGATCGTGCTCAAGCCCTGGACCGAACCGGCTGCTTCTCCATTCGCGGGCGAATTCTCGGGCTTCGTCACGCCGCGGATAGCCTTGCTGTTCGGAGGTGCATTCCAGTGATATTGGGCCGTTTGGAGGGCCTTGAGGCGCACGCCTCCCCCGTCAAATGCCCATCACATGCAAGGCTGGCTATCATCTGCTAGACGCCTGTCCCAACCAGTTGAGCCGCGGCTTCGCCTGCCGGCATGTCTATGACCGTGATTGCGTTTGCTGCAAGGAAGCGGCGTTCGTTTTTGGTCAGCGTTGCCGAATCAATCGCCGCGAAGTGCGGGCCGCTTGAGCGCTTGATGACCTGTCTGGCGTAGGTGCGCAGCATCTGGTCATCGAACCGGCAGCCGAAGAAAAAGAAGCCGCGCTTGGTGCGCCGTTCCTTTACGGCTCGAGGGATAGGAGTCTGGATATCGATTTCGGTTAGGGCTTCGACGTAATCCGAATCTGCGATAAGGAAGTTTGCGGCCGGCTTGATGCTGCCGTGCGGCGTATAGAGGACCGTCGTTGCCGCCGAGTCTGGTTGGAGTTCCGTTCCAGACAAATCGTAGGTTTTCGTCCAAACGTCGCCAATTGGGTGCGCCCGCGTGACGCCTTGAATTTCGACAACATCAGTGCGGCCGGTGTCTATGAGGGCCGCGCGCATGGCGCCATCGTACCAGCTATCGACGATCAGCGAGAGGGGAAGTGTCGCGAGCCAGGCATGGAAAACGGTCGGCGCCACCGGCCCCGCGAATATCTCAGCCATCCAGGCTTGGAGCGTCCGCCGATGCCGGCGCTGCTCGATGAATTGAGCGACGGACCACATATTGGTGCGAATCTTGGAAGGAGCGGGCGCTCGCGCGTTGAATGCTGCGGCAACCGCTTGCGGCGTGTGCGGTACCGGTGGTTCGCCGTACCTAAGTCGAAGCAGGTCGGGACCCAGATACGGGATGATCTCATCGGCGCAGAGAGCCTTCTTCAGCAGTTTAAGCTGCTTTGCGGCATGACTGTCCCGGTTGATCATGAGATGGCCCAAGGACAGGATCCTATTCATGCTCGTTTCCCTTTGACGCTCTCAGGTTGCCGACCTGCGGCATCAATCCTCATCGGAAATCTTTCTTGCCTCGACGGTGATCGGCAAAGGTGTATCTCGCGGAAGGTCGGGCAGAACGAGCCGCCAGCCGTTCCTGAGCGTTATAGACCCTCCCCACAGCTCTTCATTCTCGACGCCGATGATCGGCTCTTCGAGATCCTTCTTGGGCACATACGCCGATAGGCCGGCGTCGGTCTTGCGGATCATAACCTTCATCGGCCTGTTCCCTTGTTAGTGACCACACGTGATTTCGGCAAAAGGTTCCCTGGGTTTATCGAGGCTGATCATTTCGTGGGAGCGCATGCCAACGACGGTGCCGCGATCGAACCATTCGACCGCATAGATGTAGAACTGCTGGAGGAAGGTGCCGATGTCGCGCACATAGCCTTCATCGCCCTTCCGCACGAGGTTTGCGCCTATCTCGCGACCTGGATAGGTGCCGTCATTCTTTATGTGGCGTGTGGCACGGACCCGCTCGCCCGGCATAAATCGTGGAGGCTCGCGGATCTCGACCTCCTGTTCGCGTCCGAGGCCCATCCCCTTCTCCTTTCTTACGGCTGCAGTTCGTTACGGAGGTCATGGCGTGCTCCAGAAGCGACCCCGACCGCGTCGCTAACCCGATTGGAGGGTTAGGCGGGAATGCAGGTTCCCGACACCGGGCATACCGAGGCGCATTGCTGGGTATCGAAGGCCTCCTTGCATTCGGTGCACTGCTCCGGATCGATCACGTAGGTCTCGCCCTTGAATTTGATCGCACTCGATGGACATTCGAACTCGCATGCACCGCATTGCGTGCATTGCGAGGCGATGATCTTGAAGGCCATTTCTCAACTCCTGATTCGGTTGGGACGAGACGCTCAAGCCGTCGCCGCCAGTGGTTCGCTCCCAAACTCGGCGGCGTAAAGCGCGCTGATAGCGGTCTCGATGTAGTCGTAGCCATAAACATCCATTGCCCGGATTCCAGCTTCCGCGAGCTGATCCTTGGGGCAATCTCCGATCTTGGCGCACAGCACGATATCGATGCCTTTGAGCATAGCTATGACGCCGTCGAGGGTGGCGTCCGCGCCTCGGCCGCCGAGGCAATACTGCTCGACCTTGCGATGCCCGATGAAGCTGATCCCCCTGTGAGAGACCTCATAAACCTGGAATTCCTCCGAATGGCCGAAATGTTCGTTGATCCGGCCGCCGCCTTTGGTCGCCACAGCGATGTGGAGCGATTTGCCGGAATCCGTTGCCTTGACGGTCGCGACTGCTTGGCTTTTGGCTGCCACGTGATCGCCGCGCTCGCGCGCCACCACCTCCCGATAGGCCTCGCGTTTGCTGGCGTCGTAGGTGATGTCGTCGGAAATCTGGTCGATCGTGAACTCCTGGCCACGATCCTCGCCAAGCAGGCCGACAGCGTCGGCCCGGCACTGCCGGCAATGGCGCATCAGCTTGACGCCACCTTCAAGCCGATCCTGAAGCGTCTTCAGCTCAAACGCCGTTGGGCCGCGCTGCCCGGTCAGGCCGAAATGCGTACCGTGCGCCGGGTCGGAAATCAGTGGCATGACATTGTGCAGGAACGCGCCGCGCTCCTTTACCCATTTATTGACCTCAATCAGATGTTCGTCGTTGACGCTGGGGATCATCACCGAATTGATCTTGGTGAGAATGCCGCGCGCGGTCAGCATCTCCAGGCCCAACATCTGCCGCTTGTGCAGGATCCTGGCAGCGTCGATGCCGGTGTGGCGGCGATGGTTGTAAAAGATCCAAGGATAGATCTTTGCGCCGATTTCGGGGTCAACCATGTTGATGGTGATTGTCACATGATCGACATTCATGTCAGCAAGTTCGGCAACATGATCCGGCAACGCGAGACCGTTGGTGGAGATGCACAGCTTGATGTCGCGGATTTCTCTGGCGACGCGTTCGAAAGTTGCCTTTGTCTTCTTCCAGTCGTAACAGGCGTCGCCCGGCCCGGCGATCCCGAGGACGGAAAGCTGGGGCACTTCGTTGGCGACCGCGATCACCTTGCGTCGCGCCTGTTCTGGGGTCAGCTTTTCCGACACGACCCCGGGCCGGCTTTCATTGGCACAGTCATATTTGCGATTGCAGTAGTTGCACTGGATGTTGCAGGCTGGCGCGACCGCCACATGCATGCGCGCGAAATAGTGGTGCGCCTCTTCGGAAAAGCATGGATGGTCCTTGATCTTCTCCCAGACAGCGGAGTCCATCTCGTCCGGCTTTGCGGACGAGCCGCAGGATGAAGATGCGCAGCCGGCGGATTTCGCGATCGTCAGCAACTGGTCGAATGATTTAGTGCTGACCAAACTCTCAAGCGAGATCGTCGGTAAAGACATGAACGGCTCCGTTCCGGGGTGGACGTTGCAGTTCAAAGCGCAAAAGTTGTGCCAGCTCAAACAAGCGGTTTCAGTTCAATATGTCGGCTTTCATGCGCGATTCCGCCTGTTCGTTACGTCACACTTTTGTCGGACTTGCGACTTGAAAGCTCGCTCGGCATTGGAGGGTTCCAGCGATGCTGGCCGAGCGCCAGCTCATGGTCGCCGAGATTGGGCGCGGTCTTCCCAAGCGTATAGTGCCTTGAAGCGGCCGGTGTGCCGAAAGCTAGGCCGGATGCGGCAGAGCCAGGAACGCTGGTTGGTGCCACGCGGCGCGGCGAAGGGCGCGCCAGAAAGCTGCTCGGCATAGAGGCCGTAGGCCGGCCGCTGCGGCGAGTTGCACCCCTGGGGCAGCGAACCGGGCAGATGGGTATTCGACTTGCGCAGGAGCGGATTTGCGAGCTCGTCGAAGGCATGCCCGATCTCGAAGAGATCATGGAGGCTGCTGCCCGACCGACGGAAGCTGCGCCTGCACAAAAAAGTGCCCATGATCACCAGGAATGACGCGACCTGCCGGCGCTTGATGACGGTTCTCGGTGTCGGCCCCGTGGTGGCACTCGCCTATGCCGCGACGATCAACATTCCGCAGCGATTCAGAAGCTCCAAGGCGGTGGACCCTATCCTGGGACTGACGCCGGAGCTCGACGAGTCCGGTGCGGGGACGGCATGATGCGGACCTTCATCTCGAGGCTGCCCAAGCGCTGATGACTCGCATAGCGAAATGGTCGTGACAAAAGGCATGGGCGATGAACGTCGCCAAGCGGAACGGGATGCTGCAAAGCAATTGTCGCGCTCGCACGCTGTAGTAGAACCTCCTGCCGATCTCCCCGAGGACATCTTCCAATATCGCTTTACCAACTCGAAATTTTGAGCGGTCTGCTCATTCGGATTGATGACGGAGACGGCGGACTCATTGGAAGGGCGTCAATTTATGCATCTTTCATGCAAAATTGCTTTGGCCGAAAAATATCGGGTTATATCAAATGGTTGCCGTTACGATTTATGCAGGCGGCCTACGGTCCAACGTGTGTGGGGCCTCCCCCGGGTCTCACCCTGCGATATTTTTCGACAAGGTCAGGCGTGACACCGTATGCGACGCAGTTCAACTCATTGATAGACGCGATGACGTCCGCGAAGGACTGAACTATGACATCCAGGTCTTCTCCCTCGAGATCCCTGAATGCGTCTCTCGCGAAATCGCTTGGCATCAAATCGGGACTGTCGACTGCCCCGCTGAGATACTCCGCGACGGCGTCGTCAAGGCGCCGTCGCATCCTGATCTCCACTGAGCGCGGCACTCTCTTGGTGGTCGTTGCCACAAGGTAGGACGGCGCTGTGATTGCATAGCCTTCGGCGATCGCTTTACCGAGGTAGCTTGTATCAGCCAGTTCGTACCATGTCGTCATGCCGATCCCGTAAGCGGCTCTACCCACTCCGATGAAGGAGATAGGAGGCAGTCCTGCTTTCAGTAGCGGGATGTTGCTGAGCAATCGCCCGGTCCTCTTGTTGCCATCGATGAAGGGCTGCAGGTAAGCGATGCCTGCAAGCAAAGCGAAGGAGGCCTCGAATGGATCTTTCGCTATGGACGCCTTCCAGCAGAGCTCCGAAAGTCCCATTGATAACTCGGTGTGGTCGGACGACGGTACGTATGAACTGGTCGTGACGCTAACCGGGTCGCGTCGAACCGCGCCGAGATTGTTCTGCCTGACCAGAGTGCGCATGAGCATCGCGTGCAGTCTCATCACCGTCTCCGGAGCGATCTCCACCGTCGCAATGTTGTCGATGACCCAGCCAATCGCCTGCTTGTGGTTCAAGATCATCTGGACTTCGATTTCAGACTTTCCGCCCGCGACCTCCGCGTATTTGATGAGCGCCTCGGTCTCAGGCAGGGAATAAGTATTTCCTTCAAGCGCCGAAGAAGCCCAGGACATCTCGATCAAGAATCTTTCGGCAATTTCACGCGTGTAGGTAGAAGGGTCGAGCTCTAGGCTACCCTTTCCGACGGACTCGGACATGAGCGCGTGCGAAGCAGGATCAAGCCAGGGTGCAACGCCAGGGTCGTAGGATCTAAAGCGGTCTGGATCGTATTTCACCTGCGGTCGAAGGTGGCCTGGAACCGCAAACCATTTCGCTTCCGCCGTTAGGCCGAATGACGCATTTCTCGTGGTTCCAGACTTCTCGACGAGCCCGGCTGCGCCGAGTTTGGCAAGGGCTCTTGAAACTGAAGACTGACTGGATGGGGCAAGCTCTAACAACTGGATTATCTTGGCCTGCGAGAGCCCGTTACCGCCACGCCGAACGAGGGTCTCATAGATGTTTTTTTCCAGGCCCTGGAGTTCCGGGACGCGAAGTACGGGATGCATTGTAGCGCTGCCTCTCATCGTTTTATCCAATGGATGCATAAAATCTGCATAATTTCAAGCATCTGCCCTAGAAAGGGCGCGGAACGATAGATTGTTACCGCAAGCATCTGATAATAAATGGATCTTTAGAGTGTTGGATTGCCAGCATAAAAGCTGCATAAAACATTGACCTCCTGAAGGCCTATGTAAAGGCGGACCAGCCAGGGCGACGCCGATCGGGAGCTGCGGCGAATTCTCCGGGACCATCGGCTGCCTTCGTGCCTGCAGGAGCGACCAACAACCTGACCAAGCGGGGATCTTTGTGACTGGACAAGAGCAGATGGGCCGGGTCCTATTGACAGGGCTCAACTTACTCGGATTGAAGCTGTCCACGAGGGGGTCCTATCCCGCCACCTGTTTGCCACCGCCGCGCTGCTTCGAGCGAAGCGCAGGACGACCGAATTGCCGAGGCGCTGACCATTGACAACCATGACGCCGCGATCCTGTGCATCCATTTGATCTCCGGTGCGAAGTGTGAGTTCATCGAACGGCGGGGTTCGACCCCCTCCCTCGAATCCTGACGAGCGGCACTATCCGACAGTATTCAATCCCAAACGAACGTCTGACGTGTGTGGCGCTGACAGCGCCAAGGCTGTGACGGAGGCATAACGCCTACCAATCCATCACAACTTGCCCGAACTGCCGCTCCGCCGCGCCGTAATCGGCGACCGTGCCGACGAATTCGTGGCCAGTCACCATCGGCACCGGCACGGTCTTCTGTGCCCACTGGTCCCAGTTGTAGATATGAACGTCGGTGCCGCAGATCGCGGTCTTCCTGACCTTGATCAGCACGTCGTTGGGGCCGATCTCCGGCACCGGCACTTCTTCCATCCAGATGCCCGGCTCGCCTTGGCCTTCACCATGGCCTTCATCATGTTGGACATTCTTTTGTTCCTTGCATCCGCCGACATTTGCGTGCGGATGCGCGCCTAGCCTTCGGCACCACCGGGAAGGAGACGCCGGTGACGTAGATGCCGCGATTCAACATGCGCTGCGTCGAGGGGCGCCTCACAGACTCCACTCGCACACGGCGTGAGGAGGCCTGACGTTTGATGTCGCAGGGCGTTTAGAACTTCTTCACCTCGATACCATGCCGACGCAGGGCATAGCCGATTTGCCGCGGCGTGAGGCCGAGGATACGACCAGCCTTGGCCTGAACCCAGCCGGCTTTCTGCATCGCATCGATCAGCCGGGCGCGATCGGTCACACGCAGGCCTGTTGCACCCCAGGCAGGATTGCTCGGATCGCGGCCGTTGACGGGCACCGCCTCGCCCTCGCAGGTGCCGATGCGCCTGGCTCCCAGCGGCGATTCAGCCGGCATTCTGTTGCGGCCGAACTCATCGCTGGCATTGCTGTCATTTGAACGCTCGGCTCCTTTCCAGAGGAGGGAAGACAGGCACTGGCTATTCTGGCAGGCGAAATCCGAAGGTGCGACCGTGCTTGAACGCGCAAGCGTGGCCGTCCTTCGCACGCAGTTTTCCAGCTCACGGACGTTACCGGGGAAGTAGCATTGCGAGATCAGCTCAAGCGCAGACGGAGCGAAGGCGAGCTCGCGGTGGTTCTCGCTATTGAATCGATCGAGGAAGGCCTTCGCAAGGCGTGGAATATCACCGGGTCGCTCTCTGAGCGGTGGCAGCATGATTGGCACGACATTGATGCGGTAGTAAAGGTCGGCTCTGAACTCTCCATTCACGACAGCCGTCTCAAGGTCCTTGTTGGTGGCGCATATCAGCCGGACGTCGACCGTTAGCGTCCTGGTGCCGCCGACGCGCTCCAACTCGCCTTCCTGCAAGACGCGCAACAGCTTAGCCTGAAAGGCAGGCGAAATCTCGCCGATTTCGTCAAGCAGCAGGGTTCCGCCATTGGCTAGTTCGAAACGGCCGGCGCGCTGCGAGACAGCCCCGGTGAAGGCGCCCTTTTCATGCCCAAACAACTCCGATTCCAGAACGCTTTCAGGCAGTGCGGCGCAGTTCAGTTTGACAAACGCTTTCTTGCTGCGAGGCGAAAGCTTATGGATGGCCTGCGCAAAAAACTCCTTGCCGGTACCGCTTTCACCCCGCAAAAGCACGGTGGAGTTGGTTCTTGCTACGACCGCGACGGTTTCAAGCACCTGCTTGAGTGCGGGACTTTCCCCGATGATCCCGTCGATCTTGACATGCGAATGCCGGGCAGGGCGGGTCTCCTTCTCGTCGACCCATTTCTCCGGTCTCCGCTGCTCCTCGACAAGCCGCTGACGATCTGTGCTCAGGATGCGATGGAGGCGGATGGTCCGGCCGACAAGATTGGCGACCATCGTCAGGAAGGATACGTCTTCGTCGCAACGCACGCTGGCGGCGCGGTCCCCGACACGGTCGATCGACAGTGTACCGAGGATTTCATCCCCAGCCTCTATTGGCACTCCGATAAAGGTAACCGGCATGGTGGCGCTGCTCGAAGCCGTTTGAACACCAGCCTGAAATAATTCGGACTTGCTGACATCGTGTAGGACGAGCGGCGTCCCCGTAGCGACGATCCGGTCTACCACGGACTGCGGTATGACGTGGCGCCAGTCTGATTGAGGTGCCTGGTTGTTGCCGGCGGTTGCGGCAATCTCCAGCTCTCCTTCCGCGTCCAGGACGACCATTGCTCCATGACGCATTTGCACAAACGAGGAGAGTACGTTGACGACATTGCCAAGCGTGATCTCCAGCCGCGTGGGAGCGGTCAGGATCTCGGATATCTCGTAGATTCCCCTGAGCGGGATGTTCGGCTCGTGCATGGCTTTGATAGGTGGCCTGGTGTCGCGAAGCCCTACCTCGTGCACCCGATCCCGCATTATTTGAGCCATGGAAAACACCTCAGGGGTTGCAGGGTGCTCCTCCCAAAGCGCCTTTATGTATTTCGACTCGCGAGACCCCAGTATTAACGAGCCCCTGTTCAATTGCAAATTGTCAGGTTGCAATTGCGGCAATTTCAGCTGTTGGCACGCCTTTGCGACGGCGCATGCGTGCGCAGGTCATCCGAACTTGAAGAGGACACCGAAGCCGCCGCGCGGATAATTCCACTCGATCTCACCGCTGGCCTCGCACAGTATCCGACAGGTGCCGCACTCCATGCAGCCGTCGGCGGTGATCTCCACTTGGCCCTCGTCGGTCAATTCATAACATTGGGCCGGGCAGACGCGCGTCAACGCAAGCAGGTTGGCGCTTGGCTTCTGGTGCGGTCGCACTTTTATATGTGGGCGCCCCGAATCGACCAGGTAGCGGTTCTGGTAGAGCTTCTCCTCGATGCGTGATCCTGCAATTGTCATCTCGTCCTCCTAGCGCCAGGCGAATGCCAGGCGGACCACGTCGCTCAGCAGCCCCCAGCGCGAACGCGCCTTGATGAAGGCAGTAGTGGTCGCCTTTTCCTTGTCGATTTTCGGGGTGCCGTCGACCCGCATGAAGGTCTGGGCCGCCTGCGACATCAGCTGCGGGTAGGTCGTGAAGAAATTCCGGGAATTGGTGTGGAGCAGGGCCGGCATGTCTTTGTATTTCTTCAGATCTTTGATTACGAAAGACTTGTCCAACATTGTCTTGTATAGGGCAAGGTTCTGTTTTGTCATGGGGCGCTTGCGGCTCTTGACCTGCACGATTGCCTCAGCCGCGATGCGGCCAGAGGTCATGGCGAGGTTCGAACCCTCGCGGTGGACGGCGTTGTTCAATTGCGCGGCATCGCCGACCACCACCCAACCGTCGCCAAACAGCTGCGGAATCGCTTTGTAGCCACCTTCGGGAATGAGATGCGCGGCATATTCTTTCATCTCCGAGCCGGCGATTAAAGGCCGGATCGAAGGATGATTTTTTAACGTTTCGAGTACGACGTATGGGCTCTCCATCGTCGAAGCGAAATCCGAAACAAGGCAGCCGATGCCCAGTGAGATCGATTCCTTGTTGGTGTAAAGAAAGCCGAGCCCGGCCATGCTGCGGGAGATTGTACCCACGGCCTCGATCACGCAGCCTTCACCGGCCTTGAGGGCGAACCGCTGCTCTATGACCTCTTCAGGCAGGAAATGCATTTCCTTGACGGCGAGCGCCACGGATTTCGGCCTCGGCATCTGGCGAAGCCTGGCGCGCGTGCCAAGCAGTCCGCAGACCCCTTCTGCGAGAACGACAACGTCCGCGAAAATCTCTCCGCCGGCCCGGTCGGTGCGGACGCCGACCACCTTGTCCTTGCCATCGCGCACGAGTTCCGTCACGGTCGTCTCGCACAGAACCGTCGCACCGGCCTCGCGCACCTTACGCGAAAACCATTTGTCGAATTGGGCGCGGATGATCGTATAGCGGTTGGGCTTGGCCTCGTTGAAGTCGTCCGACCGATAGTGAATCCCGGTGTGGGATGTGTCGTCCATCACCCAAAGCCGCTGTTCGACCAAATGCCGCTCGAGAGGCGCATCATCCCGGAAATCCGGGATGATCTTCTCGAGCATGTTCGCGTACATGATTGCACCCTGAACGTTCTTGGAGCCCGGATATTCACCTCGCTCCAACTGCAACACGTTCAGGCCCTGGCTTGCCATGGTGTAAGCAGCAGCGTTTCCCGACATGCCGGCCCCAACAACAATGGCGTCGAATTTTTCCTTGATCATGTCCAACTCCCTAGCTCGCAAGCTTATCGCGACTGTGGGGCGACAGCCGCCGCGTGAAGGCTTCCGTCAGTGCGGGAAGGAAGCGGATCGCATCGGTGATGATCCCTAGGTGGGCGAAATCGAAAATCGGCGCGTTCGGGTCGGTGTTGATAGCCACGATGAGATCCGCCCCTTCGACGCCAACCCGGTGCTGGATAGCGCCGGAAATTCCAGCCGCTATGTAAAGCTTCGGCCGGATGGTCTTGCCTGTTTGGCCGATCTGCCGATCAGCCGACAGCCAGCCCTTTTGGACCAAAGGGCGCGAGCAGCCATGCTCGGCGCCGATTGCTCGCGCAAGATCCTTCACAAGCTGCAGGTTCTCCGCCGCCCCTAGACCGAGGCCTCCTGCAACCACCACGTCGGCATAGGCAAGATTGGCCTTTCCAGACTGGCTATCCGGCAGGAAACCGAGGATTTTGGTGACGATGTCATCCTCGGCTACCGATAGCTGGTGCCGGATGACACGGCCGACCGGCTTATCCATCCGCCGCGGCATGGCCATGACCCTCGGTCGTACTGTCGCCATCTGCGGCCGGTAGTTGAGCGTGTAGATCGTGCACAGTAAGGAACCGCCGAAAGTTGGACGGGTCGCAGCGAGCGAACCGTCCGTATCGACGTCGAGTTCGGTGCAGTCGGCCGTGAGCCCTGTCTTCAAGGTTGTTGCGACCGAACCAGCAAGATCCCTGCCGAGTGTGGTCGCCCCGAGAAGCAGGATCTCGGGTTTATGGGCATTGACAAGATCCGTCATCGCCTTGGTGAAAGGCTCGTTGCGATAGTCGGCAAGCAACGGCGCCTCGACGTTGTAGACAAGATCGGCGCCATAAGCGAAGGCCTCGGCTACCGCAGACTGGGTGGTCTCTCCTGGCGGTCCGAGCACGATTCCCGCGAGCTCGACGCCAAGCTTGTCGGCGAGCTTGCGGCCTTCACCGAGCAGTTCGAACGATACCGGGTGGACCTGGCCGCGCTCGAGCTCGATAAAGACCCAGACGTGGCGATAGTCTTTGAAATGGTCGGGCAGCTCCTTCTTTGTGCCGGCACGGCCGGAGGCAGGGCGAGGGGCTTCTCGATTCGCGCTCGACATCGTCTCTCCTTGCCGTCATTCGCCGCTGTTGAAGGCGAGTTCCTGTTCCAGCGCTGGACCGCGGGTTAAGATTGCGGCGATAAGTTCGTCAGCGAGATCACGCAAATTCCTCTCGGCGGCGTCGATAAGTGCCGCCTTTTCCGCCCGCGCTGTAGGGGCGAAAACGCGCTTGACGACCGTCGGCGAGCCGCGCAGGCCGCATCTGGTCAGGTCATCGATGCCGGCGTCGGCCGCACTCCATCTCAGGACTTGGCTGCGCGCGGCGTAAAGGGCGTCCTCGAGCGAGCCCCGACGCACCTCGTTTGTGCCTTCCAGCATCGTGATGAGACAAGGCAGCCTGCTCTGCAGCATCTGAGTGCCCCCTTCACAGCGGCGCTCGACCTTGATTTCGCCGGCAGCGAGGTCAATGGAGGGGATCTTCGCGACGTAGGTCAGTTGCATGAGATCGAGGCGCTTGGCGATGCCGGGTCCGACTTGGGCGGTGTCTCCATCAATCGTCTGCTTGCCGGTGAAGACGATGTCTGGAGTGCCGAACGTCTCGCCAACCTTCGCGATTGCCTGGGAAAGTGCGTACGAGGTCGCCAGCGTGTCGGAGCCGGCAAAGTAGCGGTCGGTCAACAGCACCGCGCGGTCGGCGCCGTAACCGAGGGCCTTGCGCAAGGCGTCCTCTGCCATGGGCGGACCCATAGTGAGCACGGTGACCTCGCCGCCGTAGGTGTCGCGCAGTCTGAGCGCTTCTTCGAGGGCGAACAGGTCGTAAGGATTGATGATGGTAGGCACACCCTGGCGCATGATCGTGTTCGTGACGGGATGGACCCGTATTTGCGCCGAGTCCGGCACTTGCTTGATGCAGACTACGATGTGCATTGGCGGTCTCTTTGGGCTTTCAACCGGGTGCGGTCTGATCTGGTTGGCAGCACTACTCGTGCCAAGTCGTTTTGCGTCGTCCTATTGCTGGAGGCTCGGTTGGTCCCTTTCAGGGCCGAGTTCACGACGACCGGATTTGTCGGCTTCTCGACATTATCGCGTCGCAACCATGTCACTCTCATTCCTTTGGGAAACGCTTCAGTACGGACTCGAACGGGACGAAGGTGCGTCCCGGCCTGGCAGGCTTGTTCGGATCGCGGTCTTTGAGCACCTTGAAGACCCGATGCGTGAGTGGGGAGGATGTCGCGAAGTCCTCATAGGCGCGTTGCAGTGTGGCGCGCACCCGCGCCGCGACCACCTGGTCGGGCAGATCGGATAGATCTTCTTCGGCAAGATACTGGCCCACGCGCTTCATGATATGAAGCCGTGAGACATTCAGCACCTTTGGATCATAGGAGACCCCAAGGAGGGCGAAGAACTCCTCCGCGGCCGACAGGCCCTTCAGTCGCGCGAGGATGTCGGTAACATCGATGGGGCGGCCGTCAGGGGAACAATTCATGGCCATCTCGCTGGTCGAATAACAGTGGCATCGCTGTGTTCGTCGCCCAGCCGACCTGGACCGGTGAGATCCGCGAGGCGTGCCTCGCTGCACATTCCATCGTAGAGCTCGACCAGTTGAGTTGCTGTCACGACCGATTTGGTCGCGGCCGCCTCGCGGCGGACGCGAGCCACGATGGCGGCTGCCAAATCCGGGTCGAGATCGCGACCGCTTTCGCTCAGCACGCGGGCAATCGCGGTGGCGCCGGAATGCTTACCGATGACGATACGCCGGCAGCGGCCCACGAGTGCCGGGTCGAGCCCCTGATAGGCGCGCGGGTCCTTCAGCAGCCCTGCGACGTGAGTGCCGGATTCGTGGGTGAAAACATCGGCGCCGACGACCGGTTTAATAGTCGCCGTCTGCCGGCGGGCGGCGCAAGCCACCTGGGCGGCGAGGTCGGGCAATGCGGTCAGCTCGATACCAGTATCCGCGCCGTCGATGACGGCCATCGCGGCCGCCACTTCTTCCAGCGCGGCATTACCCGCACGCTCGCCGAGCCCGAGGACGGTGACGGAAGCATGGCGCGCGCCTGCGCGGATCGCGGCCAGTGTGTTGGCGGCCGCAAGGCCGAGATCGTTGTGCGCATGAAATTCGAGGTCGATTTCAGACTTTGCCATGAGCTGGGCGACGAGTTCGAAAGTCGAGAACGGGTCGAGAATGCCGACCGTGTCGGCAAGCCTGACGCGGCTTGCGCCGGCGCGCGCAGCCGTTTCGATGACGCGGGCAAGATAATCCCCATCAGCCCGCGAGGCATCCTCGCAGCCCACAGCGACGAAGAAGCCAGTAGCGGCTGCGCGCCTCACCATATCCTCGATGAGCTGGAGCGCTCCCGCCTGATCGAGGCCGAGCTTGGCGGCAAGTTGGATGTCGGATGCAGGCAGCGACAGATTGACGGCGCTGACGCCGCTCTCGATCGCTGCATCGAGATCGCGCGCCTTCATCCGGCACCAGGCCATCAGCCGAACCGGGAGACGCCGCGCGACCGCGGCGCGAATTGTTTCGATCTCGTCGCCGCCCATGATCGGCGTGCCGATCTCGATCTCTGGGACGCCGGCGGCCACAAGAGACTCGGCGAGCTCCAGCTTTTCCGCCGTCGTAAAGGCGACACCGGGCGCCTGCTCGCCGTCGCGTAAGGTCGTGTCGTTGAGGAAGACATCACGGCTCATGAACGGCAGCCTGTTCTGCTGCCGGTCAGGTACAGACAGGATCGAACGTCTTCGGGACTTCGCCCACGCGACCCAGAACCGGGAGAGTCACGCAGCTTCTCCACGATTGCCGGCATGACCTCAAGCACCCGCTCGACGTCTTCTTCGCCGTTGTCGCGCGCGAACGAGAAGCGGACTGCCCCGTGTGGCATCTGCATCGCGCTCAGGACATGGCTCGGTTCCATTGAGCCGGAGGTGCAGGCGGAGCCGGAGGAACAGGCGATGCCTACGCGGCTCAGCAGATGTGGGATGCCGTCGCTTTCGGTATGTTCAAAGGAGATGTTTGCGGTGTTTGGCAACCGCTCCACCGGATCGCCAGTGACACAGGTGTTTGGGATGCGCTGGAGAATTCCATCCTCCAGGCGGTCGCGCAGCGACTTTACACGTGTGGTCGCATCCTCCATGAATTTCAAAGCGAGTTCGGCTGCCGTGCCGAGCCCGACTATGCCGGGCGTGTTCTCGGTGCCGGCACGCCGGCCGTGCTGTTGGCCTCCACCCTTGATGAGCGAGCGGAAGTGCACGCCACGCTTTATCCAAAGCGCGCCGATCCCTTTGGGGCCATGAAGCTTGTGGCCGGAGAGCGACAGCATGTCGATAGCGGTCGATTTCAGGTCCATCGGAAGCTTGCCAACCGCCTGCACCGCATCGGTATGGAAAAGGGCGCCAATTTCCTTGGCCAACTCGGCGAGCCTGGACACGGGAAAGATCGTACCGGTCTCGTTGTTCGCCCACATGACCGAGACGATTGCCACACGGGGCGAGAGGGCTGCCTTGTAGGCGTCGAGATCAAGCCGGCCATGGCGATCCACAGGAATCCTGTGGACCTTGACGCGGCGAGTCTGCTCAAGATGCGCGCACAGCGTCAATACAGCGGCATGCTCGACCGCGGACGTCACGATCTCGGTTCGGTCGGGCGTGACCTCGAGCGCCGAAAGGATCGCTGCATTGTCGCTTTCTGTTCCACCCGAGGTGAAGGTGATCTCATCGTCGAACTGCGCGCCGATCAGCGCCTGCAACTGCCGCCGCGCCTTTTTTATCGCCGCACCGACTGAGGCGCCAAAAGCGTGCGTCGACGAAGGGTTGCCGAATTGATCCGTGAAGTACGGCAACATCGCTTGCACAACGTCAGGATCGTCCCGTGTCGTTGCGTTGTTGTCGAGGTAGACAGGCCTCATACGAACAGTCCTCAGTTAACTGTAGGACTTGCCGCAGCCGCACTTGTCCCGCGCGTTGGGGTTTTCGAAGACAAAGCCGGAAGAGTCGAGCCCGGTGACGAAGTCGACGGTCATGCCGGCAACATGGGGTTGGGAGTCTGCATCCACAAACAGCTTGATCCCATCTGTCTCCGTGATCACATCGCCCTGGCGCGAGACGCTCTCCAGGCCCAATATGTATTTGAACCCGGCGCAGCCGCCGGTCTGGACCATAATGCGAAAGCCCTCCGCTTGCTCGCTGGCGCGGGAAAGAGCGGTCTTGACGGCGGCAACGGCATTGTCGGTGAGCGTGATCATGGCAAGATTTCTCCTCAATCCGCGACGTCTTTGCGGATCACGCAGCAGGGACCGTGCCAAAGAGGAAAAACCGTTCCAACACGGCGCGATCCCTCTAGCGGCGCTATCAATCCTGTTGGCCAATTGCTGAAAAGACGTCGGGAAACCGACACGACTGTCGGGTTTGTCGAGTACGTGACACGAAGTGTCCGGCCTCGGTTCCCACTGAACTCTCACATAAATCATTGATCAGTGTGCGGAACGTTTTTTACGCTTGTTCAGGCGAATTGGCACGAGTTTTGAAACGCCTATTGGCGATGCGGCAAACACCGCCGAGACGACAATCATGCTGCGAGTGCCCTCGCGATCGATCAATGGAGCAAGCCACATGTCAAGGCTGGGGCAACATGTCAGGGCTGGGTCAGAACCTCTCTGCGCGGGTGGAATCGGCTCCTCGCCGCTCAGACGACATGCCCGGTTTCGATGGCGATCACGCACTCTCGCCAGCAGCACCCTGCTCCTGGACGAGCAGGAGGTCGGCATCGAGCACCACGCTGAGCTCAGTCGACGACCACCCGGCAACTGAGCTGATCCTCAACAAGCAGATGAAGGTCGTTAAACACATGGACCAGCGCGAGAGACCATCGCCGCACGAAATCCGACGGGCGCAGCAAGACAATCCAAAGATACGTGAGCACGATCTCGCCGCCCGACTGGGCATTTCGGAAGCGGAACTGGTCGCCGCGCATTGCGGTCTGGGCGCGATTCGTGTCGAGCCGCGGGTCAATGATCTGCTGACCGGCCTCGAAGCGGTCGGCGAGGTGGTGGCGCATACCCGCAATGAAAGTGCTGTGCATGAAAAGTTCGGCGTCTACGACAAGGTGGTCACCGGCAACAAGCATGCTCTGGTGCTTGGCGACGAGATCGACTTGCGTATCTTCCCGAAAGTTTGGGCGCATGGCTTTGCTGTCGAGAAGCGCAGTGGCAAGGACATTGTCCGTAGCCTGCAATTCTTTGATGCCGCCGGCAAGGCGATGCACAAGGTGCAACTCGGGCCCGCCTCAAATCTCAATGCTTATCAGAAGCTGGTGGCCGAGCTGGAATCCTCGAACCAGGAGCCGATCGTAGTATTCAAGGCGAGCCGAGCCAACGATGACGCAGAGGTTCCTGACCAAGCCGCCACGGTGGAGGATCTACGCGAGTGCTGGAGCCAGCTGACGGACGTGCATCAATTCTTCGACATGTTGAAGAGACTGAGGCTCAGCCGCCGCGAGGCGGTGCGTATGGTCGGCGAGGTTTACGCTTGGGCGCTCGAAAAGGACGCCATCGGCGCCATGTTTCAACAGGCGGCCGAAGACGAAATGCCGATCATGTGCTTTGTAGGCAATCGTGGCTGCATCCAGATCCATTCCGGTCCGATCAAGTGGGTCAAAACAATCGGGCCGTGGATCAATGTGCTCGACGAGACCTTCCACCTGCATCTGGGGACTCACCACATCAAAGAGGTCTGGGCCGTTCGTAAGCCGACCAAGGACGGTCACGTCACCTCGCTCGAAGCCTACGGCGCCGATGGCAAGATGATTATCCAGTTCTTTGGCAAGCGCCGCGAAGGCGAGGGCGAGCGCGAGGACTGGCGGTTTCTGGCCGAGACCCTGCCACGCATTCCCGGTCCGACCGCTGCATGAGGCAAGACCCATTGCATGTTGTTTTCCGTTTTCGCTCGGCGCTCGCGCCGGGGCTCGGCATTCTGCTGGCCAACGCTTTGCCTGCGGAGCGAGTGAGCGCGTAGCTATTGCTTCCCGTGCTGTCACGGATCGTTTCGGTCGTCGCAATCACGCATCCATCGCGTAAATGGATTGACGAGGTAACGATTCCATTTCGGCAGGCCCCGGCAATGACCGAGTCTTCGGTGGCGCAGGCAATGATCGGGTCTTTGGAGAGGGCAATGATTACCCGTATGGCGACAACGGCCGAGACGAACCGCGCATCACTGCTGAGGATAATGACAAGCTCTATGGGGTCCCGGTAATGACGGCCTCTTTGTTGGTGATGGCAGGGATTTTCTGACCTGGGGCACAGGCAACGACACGTTCGTATTCCAATTTCACAACCCGATCCCTGGATGTGACCCGCGTTTCGGACCCGACCGGGATAATACCTCGATCTTGGATTCAATCCGGCGGATAACACTTTGGCCTTCGATGCGGTCGGCCTCGGTAGCGAAGGTTTTGGCGCGAACTTCGTCAACCACGCCACCTCACGGTCGCCGTTGAGCGTACTTGCCCGGCAGCGCTACCGAGTAGCTGGAGCACCTTCGAGACCGTCGCCTTGATGCCGTCATGGGCGTTGGAGACGACAAGCTTGACGTCTCTGAAGCCGCGGCGCGTCAGTTTGCGCAGGAGCTCCGTCCAGGTCGGCCTGGCCACGGAGGTGCCGACGCTCAGCCAAGCACCTCGCGGCAATGGGCCGTTGTCGACGCCGACGGCGATAATCACCGCGACCGAGACAGCTTAGATCCACGCCAATGGCCAATCGTCCTCGATCGGCCACTCAATCAAGGCCTCGAGCCTTCCTGTCGGTTTGGGAGGGAGAAAGCCGAATGGCTGCGGTACTCGGCGACGACCGCAATGCTTGGCGTATCGGAGACCAAACGATCTCAACATTACGCCAACTTGGCAGAAGAGCCCAGAAGGTTCTGCATACTTTGGTCTGAACCAAGGTTTAACAGGAGCCAAGCCGAACAGTCCCCCGTGTCGCGGACGCGACAAAGCTGACCGCAGGTGTCGGTTGTCGGACGTTTTGCCGGGAGGACATGTGGTCATCCAATGAGCGCCGGTCCCGGTGGTGGCTGAGATCGGAACAGCACCATCGATACGGCCGATCCGGCACGCAACTTGCTTAGACAATTTCGGGGCGCCAGCAGCGGTGCGTCACGGAATTCAGCGATGACTGACCAGCCTCTCAACTTCAATGGGATACCCAGTGGGTTACGCTTTAGAAACGCAACACGAAACAGGAGCCTCTGCTGCTTGAATGCGCAAACGATCTCTTGCGCTGGTGCGCAGTTTGGCTGCATCGCGCAACACAATGACGACACGCTAGAGCTGGGACTTACCGGGCGAGATCGGGCTGCAATCTCAATCTAGCGCATGAACGCCCGGCGTTCAGGAGAAGAGGCCAAATGGCGACAAATCCCGTTCCAGATCATGTCCCGCCCGAAATGGTGAGGGACTTCAGCCTGTTCACTTCGCCAGGCATGTCACCGACTCCCAACGGGGATCCCCACGCAGCAGTGGCTTGCGTCCATTCCGGCCCGCCTATCTTTTATTCACCCCTCAACACGCGCGACGGCAGGGGCACCTGGGTGATCACCCGCGCCAGCGACCAGCGCCGGGTGCTGCAGGACAGCGAAACTTTTTCCAGCCATCGCAACATCTTTGCCTCCGCCCTGGGCGAAAGCTGGCCGATGATCCCACTTGAACTCGATCCTCCTGCCCATGGCGCCTTTCGCTCACTGCTCAATCCGCTGTTTTCGCCAAAGCGGGTGGCAGCATTGGAGCCGGCTGTCCGCGAGCGGGCAATCAGGCTCATCGACGGGATCGCCGCATCGGGCACAAGCTGCGACGTCATGAAGGATTTCGCATTTCCGTTCACGGTAAGCATCTTCCTTCATCTCCTAGGGCTACCGGATGACCGAATCGACACATTTGTCGGATGGGGGAGGGATCTGCTCCACGGCGACGATGTGAAACGGCCGGCCGCGGCCCGGACGATCGTATCGTTCATTGATGAACTTGCAGCCGCCCGCCGCAATGACCTGGTTGATGATTTCATGACTTTCATCGTGCAGGCACAGGTCGAGGGCCGCCGCCTGACCAAACAGGAAGTGCGCGGGGTCGGCGTGCTTGTCTTTGTTGCGGGGCTCGACACTGTTGCTGCAGCCATAGGCTTTGACCTGGCCTATCTCGCACGCAACCTCAAGGATCAGGAATTGCTGCGCGGCGAACCAGGCCGCATCGTGGCCGCGGCCGAAGAGTTGCTGCGCGCTTATCCGACCGTTCAGTTGATCCGCGTGGCAACGAAAGATATCGACTTCGAAGGCGCGCCGATCCGCAAGGGAGATTATGTTTCCTGCGCCACAACGATCGCCAATCGCGACCCGGCGGAATTCGAATGCCCCAACACGGTCGATCTGGCGCGAGAGGACAACCGCCATGCCACCTTTGGCTATGGTCCCCACCGTTGCCTTGGCTCACACCTTGCCCGGCGCGAGATCGTCATTGGCCTGGAGGAGTGGCTGGCGCGCATCCCCGCCTTCCGGATCAAGAAGTGCACGGCACCCATCACCTCTGGCGGTCATGTGTTCGGGATCGAAAATCTGATTCTAGACTGGTCCTGACCAAGCCCCGCCGCGAGCCGAGGTGCAAAGACAATGGAGGCAGCGCCATGCGCATCATCGTCCAAAATGCCAAATGCCAGGGTCACGCGCGATGCGCGGCGCACGCGCCACACATCTTCAAGCTCGATGACGCCGGTTACATCCTGCCCGGTAACATCGAAGTTGCGGAAGAGGAGAAACTGACTGCATCGCGAGGCGCGCGATCCTGTCCCGAACGTGCACTTAAACTCGACCTGAACCCTGCAGCACGAGTTGAACCGGACGTCATTCCACCGAGAGTCCGCCGGGCATGAAAGGGATCGACCCAGGTGGCCCGTACGGGAACGGAGCCACGCACCTTCGGTTCCACCGTCCTCGTACAACTACGCAGGGGCACCTGCAGCATCGAGATGACCCCAGGATGCGCGAACGCCAAGGTGCGGTTCGCAAAACACCTCTTCCGATCACAGAATTTTTGGCAGAGCCGATGGAACAGACGAAAATTACCGAACTAATCGACCGTGAGGCGATCCGCGACTGCCTCTATCGATACTGCCGCGGGATCGACCGCGCCGATGAAGCGGCGCTACGCAGCGCATACTGGCCCGATGCGCATGACCACCACGGGGCCTATTGCGGTCCTGCAGAAGGGTTCATCGAGTTTGCACTCGGTGTCTTCAAGACTGGACCCCGTAACATCCACCAGATCACCAATATCCTAATCGAATTCATCGGCTCGGCAGAGGCTGCGGTCGAGAGCTATTTCACCGCGCTGCAACGCGCGCCGGACAAAGACAAAGACGTGCGCCAGACGCTCCTGTGCGGCCGTTACTGCGATCTGTTTCACAAGAGGGAAGGGGAGTGGCGGATTGCCGAACGGACAGTGGTCTACGATTGGATAGAGGAGCAGATCCCACCAGCGATCGTTGAGGCAGAACGGTTCGGCCCGCGACGGCCGATCGGAGCACCGCATCCGGACGATCCGGTCTACAGGCTCGGAAAGCGTCGCATTCCTTCTCGCCATGACTCTTCGGAGGCTTCGAACGACACAGCCGCATCGGCCGAGGAGACGCAAGGCCATGACAACTTTGCGATGCTAGAGCGATCCCGGCGAAAGACCGCCCGGTGAAGGTGCGCCAAATTGGATTGCCTTTCTGCCCGCGACGGCGTGAGCGATCGGCTCTGTTCCACGAGCCTGCCGACGACACTGGTTGTGCCCCCAATGTACGGGTCCTTGGAAGCGCCAAATCATCGAGGCAAGCTCCTGTCCTTTTGGCCGGTTCCGCAGCAGCCTCGCCTACCAAATCGGAAGTTGGACCGCTGCCGGATCGCCGGGCCGTCTTTCAGGGTCCGCAACTGGCCATCGCCAGGACGCGCTGCTTTAGCGCGACGCATCTTTTGCCGCTCAAATTGATTGGCCGAAATCGCTGAAGGGAGCGCGGGAAGTCCTCAACATGCAGACAGGACGCATCGTCATCATTACGGGCGCCGCAGGTGGGATCGGCCGTGCCCTGGTCGAAGTTCTTGCCAGGGATGGAGAGACTGTCGTTGCGGTAGACCTTCCCGGCAGTGGCGTCGTTGAACTGGCCCGTGGTCTTGGCCACCCGCATCTCGGCCTCGAGTGCGACGTCTCGCGGGAGGAGGATGTGCTCGCGCTTTACGGTCGGGTCGATGCACAGTTCGCCCAGATCAGCGTCCTCATCAACAACGCCGCGATGGGACCTACCATGGCTGCGAGCGTCGATACTGATGTCGACGCCTTCCGCCTGGCCCTGGCAGTAAACTTGACTGGACCGTTCGTCATGGCCCGCGAAGCCGCGAGGCGCATGAGGCCGGGCGGCGCCATCGTCAACGTCGCTTCGATGGCGGGCGTCGTCAGCAATCCCAAGCGCAACGCCTACGCGGCCTCGAAAGCGGGCCTGATCTCGTTGACGAGGTCGCTTGCATGTGAGTGGGCTTCTCGCGGCATTCGCGTGACGGCGGTAGCGCCCGGCTACACGCGCACGCCGATGGTGTCAGAACTGGAACGCGCGGGCAAAGTGGACCTAGCGGCGGTACGCCGCCGCGTGCCGCTGGGGCGTTTGGCGCGCCCGGACGAGATCGCCCTCGCCGTGCGTTTTCTGACCAGCTCGCAGGCGCGCTACATCACCGGTTCAGTGCTGGCGGTCGACGGAGGCTGGATGTCATTCAACCAGCCGGGGGATGCGCACCCGCAGGTGGATGGGATACCCCAAGCCGAACTGTCCTGTCCGGCCGAACGCACCGACGCGCGAATCGTGCTCGTCACCGGCGGCGCGAACGGCATAGGCGCGGCCATCGTTCGCCGCTTTGCAGCAAACGGCGATACCGTTGTGATTGCTGATAGAGATGGCGCTACAGCGGCAGAAATCGCTGCGTGGCTCCGCGGCAAGAACCCGGCCAAATGCGTGGATGTGGCCGTCGAGAACGAGGTCATAGCGCTATTCGAGGAGTTGCGGGCGAGCTTCGGGCGCATCGATGTGCTCGTCAACGGTGCTGCTGCCGCCGACACTTTGTTGTTGGGAATCGAACAAATACCGGAACACATCCAACACGTCTTGGATGTCAATCTTACCGGGGCCTTCACCTGCGCTCGCGAAGCGATCAAGACGATGCGCGCTGGCGGCGTGATCCTCAACATCGGATCGATCAACAGCTTTCTGCCGTTCGCACCGCGCCATGCCTATGGTGCCTCCCAGGCGGGGCTGGACATTCTGACCCGATGCCTGGCGGCCGAACTCGGGCCGGTCGGCATTCGGACGGCCACCGTCGCTCCTGGCTGCATTTGCACGCCTGGCGTTGCTCAGTTAGCGAAGGTCGGCCGTATCGACATGAAAACGATCGCACGACGCATCCCGATGGGCAGGCTGGGACAGCCGGAAGACGTCGCTGACGCAGCGTTCTTCCTGGCTTCGTCTGCCGCCTCATACGTCAATGGCTCCATCCTGTACGTGGACGGCGGCTGGAACTCGTTCGGTGATGCGGGAAACGCCTGCGAACTCGATAACGAGTATTTTGCAGAGGCCGCTTGTTGAGTGTCGACTATTCGCCAGCCGACAGGCCGCGGCTCGTCGAAGCCGAGTTCGTCCTAGGGTTCATGGTCCGGTTGGGCGCCGCGCTCGCACTGCCGTGACCGACAATGTCATCCTCGGCGAGACGAAACGTCCGTCCTCATCGCTGTCGAAGCAGTTCCAATCGCTCGGTGCGCCTGCAACCGCCGAAAGGCTTGCCGCATGACCCCGCCGCCGCCAACGGCAAGATCGAGGCCTCGTGCGCACCCAGAGCATCTCCCGATGGCTAGCTCCGTTCTGTAAACAGGGAAACCCCATGGAATTCGCAACCTTCATCCTGGCCGCCCAGCGCGGATATCACCAATCGTGCGACAGCGTTGTCCGCAACTCCATCGAACAGGCCGTTCTTTCGGAGCAGGCTGGCTTCGATACTGCGTGGTTCGCGGAGCACCACTTCAACAATTATTGCCTCATTCCCGCGCCCTTGATGATGGTGGCGCACTGCGCCGGCGTGACGAATAGCATTCGCCTTGGCACTGCCGTGTGCGTGCTGCCGCTCTATCAACCGCAGCGCCTGCTTTCCGAGATCGGCTTCGCCGACATTGTTGCGAACGGGCGCCTCGAGCTTGGCGTCGGCTCGGGATACCAGCAATTCGAGTTCGAGCGCTTCGGCGTCAATATCGATGAGGCGCCGGCGGTCTTTTCGGAATACTTGGACATCCTTCTGAAGGGCCTCAACCAGAACATCTTCGAGCACGACGGCCAGTATGAGAACATTCCCCCGACGGCGATTTCGGTGCGCACCGTCCAGAAGCCGACCCCGCCGATCTGGATCGCCGCGGGGACGGCCCGCCTGGGCCGGGCCTATCGTGAGGGACACAATCTTTTTGTCACAGCATTCCACAACGGCTTGGAGGCTCTGAGCACGCTGCGCGAAGCAATCGAGAAGGCGGCGGCTGCCGAAGGCAAGAATGTCACGGACGCCAAGATATCTCTGCTGCGTTGCTGCTATGCGAGCGACGACGAGGCAGAGATCAACAGTTATCTCGACAATGCCCGCTTCCAGCGCAGGCTGTCTGAAGCACTGCATCAGCGTCGCCAGCAGAGCCTGGACGGCTATCTGCTAAAAGAAACGCCAACTCAGCAAGATATGTCATTCGCGACGATGCGCCGGAACCTGCCGATCGGCAGCGTGAATCGCGTGATCGATCGCCTGTTGGAAGAGATCGATATCTTAAAACCCAACCAGATCGCAATTCAGACCCAGTTGGGGGATTTCGACCAAAAGACGATGCTGCGCCAGATCGAGCTCTGGGGAGACAAGATCATCCCTGCGGTCAACAAGTCGCTCGCTCATCAGGGCGGTTGATGGGACAAAACCAGGAGAATGGCACCCATGCTCGCCCACCACTGTGGCCACCTCTGCGCTGGCCAATCGCCGCGGATCAAACTGGAGTTCGATCAGCATGTGCTTACCTGCGTGCTTTCGTGTGCGCTCGAGGAAGTCGAGGCCGGTGAGGCGACGGCGACAGAGGCAACCGGTCTTTCGCGCGCCGAGCTGCGCGATGTCCTGGCCCGCAGCTTCCTCACTTTCCCCGTCAAGGCGTTCGCCCTGGAACAGATAGGCGAGCCCGAGCCGGACCTGGAGGAAGAACTTTTGCGCGAGCTGCTCCTGGCCCATGCCCTGCCGGGCGACCCGGCGAGCGCCCGGTTTGCCAAGATCATCGCCCGGCGTGCCATGCGCAATGACCATCTCTGGCAGGACCTTGGCCTTTTCAATCGCACCGAGCTCAGCCGCCTGCTTGCCACGCATTTTCCGACGCTGGCGGCCGGCAACACCCAAAACATGAAATGGAAGAAGTACCTTTACCGCAAGCTCTGTGAGGCCGAAGGATTTTCGCTATGCAGCGCGCCCAGTTGCCGGGAATGCAATGATTTCGCAAGCTGCTTCGGTCCCGAGGAAGGCGAAAATCGCCTCGCACGAATCAAAAATGAAATCGCATTGGATTAAGAGCCGCTTTCGTCAGTGGTATGAGGCGGCAACCTTGATCGCCATCGAACCGTACGGTCGCCGCCGGTCTAACGTACTCGCGTCGGCCATACCGTTCGCACGTCAGTTCAGCCGGCCTTTGTCCCTTGGTCCAAAAGCAACGTTTGCTGCGGCGGCTCTCAGATTCTGCTCAGCTCTCATAGCGCGTCAGTTTGTTGTCAGGTCA
>CCNA01000026.1 GCA_000824805.1 Mesorhizobium sp. SOD10 | reverse complement strand
AGCACCCCTCATCCGTCGCCTTCGGCGACACCTTCTCCCACAAGGGGAGAAGGGGAAGGCCGCGCTCGACCGCAGCCTCCCACTTGCATTTTCTGACAGCAACTACCCCGCAAACTTCCGCCAAATTGCGCGCCAGCCAAAAACATCGACAAGAAATTTCGCCGCCATATCTGCATCTTGGCGCTTGCGTGCCGCATCGGCCTGCCAAGGCCAGCGACCGGGCAGGACGGCCGCGCCCAGACTCGGCGAATTCGCACTGGTCCGGCGGCGCGGATGTGCAAATATCGCACCGGCAACATTGGAGGATGTGAGCTTATGGCCGATGCTGGACTGTTGCGCTTCCATGTGCCCGAGCCCGA
Source organism: Mesorhizobium sp. SOD10 (assembly GCA_000824805.1). Classification (GTDB taxonomy): domain Bacteria; phylum Pseudomonadota; class Alphaproteobacteria; order Rhizobiales; family Rhizobiaceae; genus Mesorhizobium. Next base: position 83,123 of record CCNA01000026.1, on the reverse strand, counting down.
GGTGCGGCCCGGCGGCACGCCCGATTTCTCCAATGTGACCATTCCCAAGGCCGGCTCGGTGCCGCGCCCCGAGATCGATGTCGATCCGCGCACCATCCGCGACATGGCTTTCTCCATCATCCGCGTGCTCAACCGCGCCGGCGAGGCTGTCGGGCCCTGGGCCGGGCTGCTCAGCGACGAGGAACTGCTCGAGGGCCTGCGCCATATGATGACGCTCAGGACCTTCGATGCGCGCATGCAGATGGCGCAGCGCCAGGGCAAGACCTCCTTCTACATGCAGCATCTGGGCGAGGAGGCGGTGAGCTGCGCCTTCCGCAAGGCGCTGCAGCCGGGCGACATGAATTTCCCGACTTACCGGCAGGCCGGCCTTCTGATCGCCGACGGCTATCCGATGGTCTCGATGATGAACCAGATCTATTCCAACGAGGCCGATCCGCTGAAGGGCCGGCAGCTGCCGATCATGTATTCGTCGAAGGAGCACGGCTTCTTCTCGATCTCCGGCAACCTGGCGACGCAATATATCCAGGCGGTCGGCTGGGCGATGGCCTCGGCGATCTCCAACGATTCGCGCATCGCCGCCGCCTGGATCGGCGACGGCTCGACCGCGGAGTCCGATTTCCATTCCGCGCTGGTGTTTGCCTCTACCTACAAGGCTCCTGTCGTGCTCAACGTCGTCAACAACCAGTGGGCGATCTCGACTTTCCAGGGGATCGCGCGCGGCGGCTCCGGCACGTTTGCCGCGCGCGGGCTGGGCTTCGGAATTCCTTCGCTGCGCGTCGACGGCAACGACTATCTCGCCGTCCATGCTGTGGCCAAATGGGCAGTCGAGCGGGCGCGCGCCAATCTCGGGCCGACGCTGGTCGAATATGTCACCTACCGCGTCGGCGCGCATTCGACGTCGGACGACCCGTCCGCCTACCGGCCGAAGGCCGAGTCGGATGCCTGGCCGCTCGGCGACCCGGTCATCCGGCTGAAGAACCATCTGATCCACAAGAAAGTCTGGTCCGAGGATCGGCACACCCAGGTGGAGGCCGAGATCCTCGAAACGGTGATCGCGGCGCAGAAGGAGGCCGAAAGCCATGGCACGCTGCATGCCGGCGGCAAGCCATCGACGCGCGACATGTTCGAAGGCGTCTATGCCGAGATGCCGCCGCATCTTAGGCGGCAGCGCCAGCAGGCGGGGGTCTGATCATGCCGAGAAAAACCATGATCGAGGCGATCCGCGACGCGCTCGACGTCTCGATGGGGCGCGACAGCCAGGTCATCGTCTATGGCGAGGATGTCGGCTTTTTCGGCGGCGTCTTCCGCGCCACGCAAGGCCTGCAGGCCAAATACGGGAAGAGCCGCTGCTTCGATGCGCCGATCAGCGAATCCGGCATCGTCGGTTCGGCCATCGGCATGGCCGCCTACGGACTGCGCCCTTGTGTCGAGGTGCAGTTTGCCGACTATGTTTATCCGGCCTACGACCAGATCGTATCGGAGGCGGCGCGGCTGCGTTACCGTTCGAACGGCGACTTCACCTGCCCGATCGTGGTGCGCATGCCGACCGGCGGCGGCATTTTCGGCGGCCAGACGCACAGCCAGAGCCCGGAAGCGCTGTTCACCCATGTCTCCGGCCTGAAGGTGATCGTGCCCTCCAATCCGCATGACGCCAAGGGGCTGCTGATCGCGGCGATCGAGGATCCGGATCCGGTGATCTTCCTCGAGCCGAAGCGGCTCTATAACGGCCCGTTCGACGGCCACCATGACAAGCCGGTGACGCCATGGTCGAAGCATGAGCTCGGCGAGGTCGCCGACGGCCACTACACGATCCCGCTCGGCAAGGCGGCGATCCGCAGGCCGGGATCGGCGGTCACCGTGCTCGCTTACGGCACGATGGTCTATGTGGCGCAGGCGGCGGCCGAGGAGACCGGCATCGACGCCGAGGTGATCGACCTCAGGACGCTGCTGCCGCTCGACCTCGACACGATCGTCGCCTCGGTGAAGAAGACCGGCCGCTGCGTCGTCGTGCATGAGGCGACGCTGACCTCCGGCTTCGGCGCCGAGCTGGTCTCGCTGGTGCAGGAAAACTGCTTTTACCAACTGGAGGCGCCGGTGGCGCGGGTCGCTGGCTGGGACACGCCCTACCCGCACGCGCAGGAATGGGACTATTTCCCCGGCCCGTCGCGGGTCGGGCGCGCGCTGCTTGAAACGTTGGAAGCTTAGGGGGAGGCCTGAGATGGGTGAGCACGTCATCAAGCTTCCCGATGTCGGCGAAGGCGTCGCCGAGGCCGAGCTTGTCGAATGGCATGTCAAGGTCGGCGACCTCGTGCGCGAGGATACGGTGCTGGCCGCCGTCATGACCGACAAGGCAACCGTCGAGATCCCGTCCCCCGTCGACGGCGAGATCCTCTGGCTTGGCGCCGAGATCGGCGACACGGTGGCGATCGGCTCGCCGATCGTGCGGCTGAAGGTGGCCGGCGAAGGCAATGTGAAGGCTGCCGTCGAGCCAGCGCCGGAGGTGAAGGCAGCGGCTAAGCCGGCCGAGGCGGTACCGTCGCCGGCGGCGGTCGCGGCGCCAAAGCCAGCCGACCCGCCGGCTAAGGTTTCGCCAGCAGCCGCGCCGAAAGCCATGCGCCCCGCCTCCGTCTCCGGCGCGCCGCGCGCGGAAGGCGAGAAGCCGCTGGCCTCGCCTGCCGTCCGCCTGCGCGCCAAGGAGGCCGGCATCGATCTGCGCCAGGTGCCGGGCAGCGGTCCGGCGGGACGCATCAGCCATGAGGACATCGACGCGTTCCTCGCGCGGGGCCCGCAACTCGCCCGCGCCACCGGGCTTGCCCAGAAGGACGGCGTCGAGGACATCAAGGTCGTGGGGCTGCGGCGCAAGATCGCCGAAAAGATGTCGCTCGCCAAATCGCGCATCCCGCACATCACCTATGTCGAGGAGATCGACGTCACGGCATTGGAAGAATTGCGCGCGACGCTGAACAAGGAGAAGCGGGCGGCCAAGAGTGGTCTAGAGAGGCCCAAGCTGACGCTGCTGCCATTCCTGATGCGGGCGATGGTCAAGGCGATCGGCGAGCAGCCCAACCTCAACGCGCTGTTCGACGACGATGCCGGCATCATCCACCAGCATGAAGGCATCCATATCGGCATCGCCGCCCAGACGCCGAACGGGCTGGTGGTGCCGGTCGTGAAACATGCCGAGGCGCGCGATCTCTGGGATTGCGCAGCGGAGGTCAACCGCCTGGCCGATGCGGCCAAGGCCGGCACGGCGAGCCGCGAGGAACTCTCCGGCTCCACCATCACCATCACCTCGCTCGGCGCCATGGGCGGCGTGGCGACGACGCCGGTCATCAACTATCCGGAAGTGGCGATCGTCGGCGTCAACAAGATCATGGTGCGGCCGGTGTGGGACGGCACGCAGTTCATTCCGCGCAAGATGATGAACCTGTCGTCCAGCTTCGACCACCGGGTCATCGACGGCTGGGATGCCGCGGTGTTCGTGCAGCGGATCAAGGCGCTGCTGGAGACGCCGGCGCTGATCTTCGTGGATTGAAGGAGGCGGGACGATCGAGATGTCGGCGGGACAGCGCCCCCCTCTGCCTTGCCAGGCATCTCCCCCACAAGGGGGTAGATTGGCCGTCACGCCGGCTTTCGCCAATCACCAGCGCTCCCGGAATGAGCGAGGCGCCGAAGCTTCTAATCTCCCCCCTCGTGGGGGAGATGTCCGGCAGGACAGAGGGGGGCGCGAAGGATCTCGACGGAACGTTTCCTCGGATCGAAGGGTCACGTCATGAAAGAAATCTCCTGCAAGCTGCTCGTCATCGGCGCCGGTCCGGGCGGTTATGTCTGCGCCATCCGCGCCGGGCAGCTCGGCGTCGATACGGTCATCGTCGAGTTCGGCAGGCCGGGCGGCACCTGCCTCAATGTCGGTTGCATCCCGTCCAAGGCGCTCATCCATGCCGCCGAAGAGTTCGGCAAGATCGCGCATATTGCCGGCGGCAAGGATCCGCTCGGCATCAAGGTCGGTGCGCCGACGCTCGACCTGACCAAGACCATAGCATGGAAAGATGGTATAGTTAGCCGGCTCAACAGCGGCGTGGCGGGCCTGCTCAAGAAGGCCAAGGTCAAGACCGTGCAGGGCTGGGCGACCTTCCGCGACGGCAAGACCGTCGAGGTCGAAACCGAGACCGGCACGCAGGTGATTCGTGCCGAAACCGTGGTGGTCGCCACCGGCTCGGCGCCGATCGAACTGCCGTTCCTGCCCTTCGGCGGTCCGGTGATCTCGTCGACCGAAGCGCTGGCGCTCAGCGAAGTGCCGGAGAAGCTCGCCGTCGTCGGCGGCGGCTATATCGGGCTCGAGCTCGGCATGGCCTTCGCCACGATGGGCGCCAAGGTTACCGTGGTCGAAGCCCTGCCGCGTGTGCTCATGCAATATGATGCGGAACTCGTCCGGCCGGTGCTGAAGCGGCTCGGCGAGCTCGGCGTCGAGGTGATGACCGGCGCGAAAGCCAAGGGGCTCTCGACCAAGGGCGATGCGCTGCTGATCGAGACGGCCGACGGAAAGAATAGCAAGGTCGCGGCGGACAGGATCCTGGTCACGGTCGGGCGCAAGCCGCTCACGGAAGGCTGGGGGCTAGAGCAGATCGATCTCGACATGGCGGGAAAATTCATCCGCATCGACGACCAGTGCCGCACCTCGATGCGCGGCATCTTTGCGATCGGCGACGTTACCGGCGAGCCGATGCTGGCGCACCGCGCGATGGCGCAGGGCGAGATGGTGGCCGAGATCGTCGCCGGCCACAAAAGGAGCTGGGACAAGCGCGCCATTCCCGCGATCTGCTTCACCGACCCGGAGCTGGTCACCGCCGGTCTCGCGCCGGACGAGGCGAAGGCGCTCGCCGGCGAGATCAAGATCGGCCAGTTCCCCTTCGCCGCCAACGGCCGCGCAATGACCAAGCAAGGCGAGGATGGGTTCGTGCGGGTCGTTGCGCGCGCCGACAATCATCTGGTGCTGGGCATCCAGGCGGTCGGGCAGGGCGTGTCGGAATTGGCGGCGGCCTTTGGCCTGGCGCTGGAAATGGGCGCGCGGCTCGAGGATATCGCCGGGACGATCCACACGCATCCGACGCAGGGCGAAGGTTTCCAGGAAGCGGCGCTGAAGGCGCTCGGCCACGCGTTGCATGTTTAGCCCCCCTTCTGCCGCAACAACCGCCGGCGCCGGTCGACCCCCACTCCGTCGAGCTCCGCTCGACACCTCTCCCCCGATCGACGGGGGAGAGGAAAGGCGCGAACCGGTCGACGAGGGAGAGCAAGGCGCGATGGGGTGAGGAAGGGCGCGAACCTATTACGCCGGGCTCCCTTCCTCTCCCTCCGGAGGGGGAAAGGCGCGAACCGGTCGACGAGGGAGAGCAAGGCGCGATGGGGTGAGGAAAAGGCGTGAAGCTCCTCAGCTCGCCAGTCGGCTCACCATCTCGTGCTGGGCGTAGGCGCGGCCGAAGCGGTTGGCGAGGAAGGCGTCGAGCGCGATGTCTTCCTGGCGTACGAAACCCTTCGCCGGCAGCGAGCCGTCGGCCAGCATGTCGAGCACGGCGCAGATGCCGGAGGCGGTGGTGATCTGGATGGCGCTGCGCACGATGTTGCCGATGCGCTGCGAATAGATCTTATTGGCGTAGGTCTCCTGCAGCAGGCGGCCGTTGCGGCGGCCGGAGACGGTGGCGAAGACGATGACCACGTCCTGCAGCGTCGCCGGCAGGGCGCTCTCGAAGATGTCCTTCAGCACGTCGCGGCGGTGACGCAGGCCGAGGTCGTTGAGCAGCGCCTTCATGATCGCGGCATGGCCGGGATAGCGGATGGTGCGGTAGTTCAGCGTGCGCACCTTGCCCTTCAGCGTCTCGGCCAAAGTGCCGAGGCCGCCGGAGGTGTTGAAGGCCTCATAGGTGACGCCGTCGAGCGAGAACTCCTCGCGCTCTTCCAGTGGCGGCACCTCGATCAGCTCGCCCTCGACGATCGCCTCGCAGGGCTCGCAATATTCGTTGATGACGCCGTCGGTGCTCCAGGTCAGGTTGTAGTTCAGTGCGTTCGACGGATATTGCGGCAGCGCCCCGACGCGCATGCGCACGCTTTCCAGCGTGTCGAAGCGGCTGGCGAGGTCGTTGGCGACGATCGAGATGAAGCCCGGCGCCAGGCCGCATTGCGGAATGAAGGCGGTTTTGGCGTCACGCGCCAGTTCCTTCACCCGGCGGGTCGAGACCACGTCCTCAGTGAGGTCGAGATAATGAACGCCGGTGGCGGCGGCCGCCTCGGCGATACGGGTGGTGAGGTGGAAGGGCGCGGCGCTTAGCACGGCGAATTTGCCTGCAAGCACCTTTTCGAGCTCGCCCGTGGCGGCGATGTCAAGCTCGCGGGTCTCGACGCCGGCCGGCAATTCGGCGGCGGCAAGCTGGGCGGCTGAGCGGTCGACGAGGGTGACGCGATAGTCGCCGGTAGCGCTCAGCATTTCGGCGATGGTCGAGCCGATCTTGCCGGCGCCGACGACAACGATGTTCTTCATGGTCAATACCCCCTGCCAATCCTGATTTGGGCCAATTCGATTGGCGGGAATCATCGCAGCTTGCCTGTCGAAAGGAAGCGTGGAATCTGGCAGTATGAAGCTGAACTTCAAGCGATTTGCCGAAGGGTTTCGTCGAAATGATCACCGAAGCCGAACAAGCCCTGCTCACGCTGCTGCGCGCCAATGCGCGGGCCTCGACCGCCGAGCTCGCGCGCCAGCTCGGCGTGTCGCGCACCACGGTGCAGAGCCGTATCGAGCGGCTGGAGCAGCGCGGCATCATCAAGGGCTATGGGGTCAGGCTGTCGCCAGATTACGAGCAGGGGCTGGTCAAGGCGCATGTGCTGCTCACCGTCACGCCGAAGCTCGCCGACAAGGTGGTTCGCAGTCTCGCGGCGATTCCGCCGGTCCGCACGGTCCATTCGGTGAGCGGCAATTTCGACATGATCGTCATCGTCGACGCGCCGTCGATCCGGGATCTCGACGCGTTGCTCGACAAGATCGGGGCGATGGACGGGGTGGAGCGGACGTCGTCGTCGATTATTTTGTCGACGAGGGTGGATCGGTAGGGCGCCTGAGATGTCGGCAGGGCGGCGAAGCTGCTGATCTCCCCCCCTTGCGGAGGAGATGGCCGGCAGGCCAGAGCGGGGTGTGAAGGAACGCTACCTTGGCCAGATCGTGACGCGGCCTCGACTTTAGCCAGCTGGAGACGTTGGCGGGACAGCACCCCCTCTGCCTTGCCAGGCATCTCCCCCGCAAGGGGGGAAATCGGACGTCACAGCCGGTTTCGCCAATCTCCAGCGTCGGCGCTAAGCCCTCCTCCTCTCCGGCCCCTCGTCCAGCCATGCCACATCCTCCGGCGTCAGCTTGATATCCAGGGCCTTCAGGCTGTCCTCCAGCTCGTCCAGCGTGCGGGGGCCGATCAGCGGGATCGACGGGAAGGGCTGCGCCAGCACGTAAGCCAGCGCGACATGGATTGGGCTCTTGCCGAGCCTGCGCGCCAGCTCGATGGCGCGGTCGCGGCGGCCGAAATTCTTTTCCGAGTACCAGACCCGCACCAGTTCCTCATTGTCGGTCCGGTCGCGGCCGGCGCGGTCGGTGAAGAAGCCGCGGCCCTGGCTCGACCAGGCGAAGTTGGGCATCTGCCTCGCCGTCAGCCAGGCCTTCCAGGCGTCGGTGGACGAGGTGACGCAGCCCGCCCAAATCGGCTCGAGCATCTCGGCCAGCGAGAAGTTGTTGGAGAGCGCGCCAGGCTTCTGCCTGCCGTTCTTCTCGGCATAGGCGATCGCTTCGTCCATGCGCTCCATCGTCCAGTTGGAGCCGCCGAACAAGCCGCGGATGCGGCCGGCCTTGGCCTCGGCGTCCATCGCGTCGACGAACTCGCCGACCGGCACGTCCGGATTGTCGCGGTGCATGAAATAGATGTCGACATGGTCGGTCTGCAGCCGGTCGAGCGACTGGGCCAGCTGCTTCGCAATCACATCGGGATAGCAGAGCGGCGAATGCGCGCCCTTGGCGATGATCACCGACTGCTCGCGCACGCCTCGATTCTTCAGCCATTGGCCAAGCAGCGTCTCGGTGTAGCCGGCGGCGTAGACGAAGCCGGTGTCGAACAGATTGCCACCGGCCTCGAAATAGGCGTCGAGCAGGATCGAGCCGGAGGAGAAGGTGCGGAAATCCTCGAAGCCGAGCGCCAGCCGGGATACGGCGCGCGGCAGGCCCGGAATGTCACGCTTGCCGATGGCCTTGCCATCGCTGCGCAATGGCCGGCCGGCAATGGTGTTGACGCGCTTAGCCGGCTTTTCGATCTCGTATTCGAGGCCGATGGCGGCCCGCCATTTGTCGAGCACGCGCAGCGTGCCCAGGCTGTCGGCCCAGGACATGCCCGGCCAGGCGAACTCCTGCCGTCCGGCAAGGATCGCCTCGCCGGCGGCATCAACCTCGAAGGAATAGAGGTGGCGCGTCTCGTTGAGGCTGATGGCCTCGCGAGCCGCCCCGGACCGGATCACCTCGATCCGGCCCGGTCCGACATCGCGGTTGCCACCGGCGAACCAGAAATCGGGCACCTCGATCCGGCCCTTGCTGCCGAAGATGCGCAGCACATTGTCTTGATCGAGCGAGATGCTGCAGGAGATTTCGGCGACGAGGCCGCCGGGGAAATGGAGCAAAGCGGAAGCCCATTCGTCGACACCGGACCGGCCGAGATGGGCGGCGCCAACAACCTTGTCGGGCTCGAGGAAAGGCTGCCCCGCCGCGGCGCCGGCGATCAGCCGCGCCATCGACACCGGATAGCCGCCGACATCGAGGATGCCGCCGCCGGCAAGCTCGTTGGCGTAGAGCCTGTGCTCCGGCATGAAGCCCGGCATGGCGAAACCGAAGCTCGACTTGATCATGCGGACCTCGCCAATGGCGCCCGACTTGATCAGCTCGACCAGCTGAAGCGTCTGCGGATGCAGCCGGTACATGAAGGCTTCGCCGAGAAACGTGCCGGCCTTGCGCGCGGCATGCATCATGGCGTCGGCCTCGAAGGCGGTGAGCGCCAGCGGCTTTTCGCATAGCACATGCTTGCCGGCCTCGGCGGCCTTGATCGCCCATTCGGCGTGACCGGGATGCGGGATCGAAATGTAGACGGCGTCGACATTCTCGTCGGCGAGCAGCGCGTCATAGCCGTCGAGGATGCGCGCGCCCGGAAAGGTACCGGCAAGGCCCGGCTTGGCGGGGTTGCGGGCGCCGAGCGCCTCAAGCGTGCCGGTGCGCGACCCCGCCACGCCGCCGGCAAAGGACTTTGCGATGCTGCCGGGCCCGAGAATGCCCCAGCGGATTTTCCTGGATGTCATGTCGAATTCTCCATGGGTCGCCGGCACGCCTGGCATGCCGGCAAAGAAAAATTTCGGGTCAGCGGATCCTCGCGCCCTTCTTGTCGAAGAGCAGCGCGCGTTCCGCCTTGATCGAGACCGTGAAATGATCGCCGCTGGCGCGCTGGCGCGAGGCTTCGCGCTCGACGATCAGCTCCTCGGCTCCGGCATTGGCATAGACATAGCTCACCGAGCCCAGATGCTCGGCGACATCGGCCTTGACCGGAATGTCGCAATCGCCTTCGCCGGCCTCGAAGAAATGTTCCGGCCTGACGCCGAGCACGACCTCGGCGCCGATGGCGGGAAAGGCGTCGCAGAGCGGCTTGCGCAACCGCGCGCCGCCGTGATTGACGAGCTCGACAGTCGCGGCGCTGTTGGACGTCTCGACGACCTTGGCGCTGAGGAAATTCATCTTCGGCGAGCCGATGAAGCCGGCTACGAAACGGTTGGCCGGGTCGTCATAAAGGTCGAGCGGCGCGCCGATCTGCTCGACATTGCCGGCCTTGAGCACCACGATGCGGTCGGCCAGCGTCATCGCCTCGGTCTGGTCGTGCGTCACATAGATCATTGTGACGCCGAGCTCCTTGTGCAGGCGCGAGATCTCGACCCGCATCTGTACCCTGAGCTCCGCGTCGAGGTTCGAGAGCGGCTCGTCGAAAAGGAACACCTGCGGCTCGCGCACGATGGCGCGGCCGATGGCGACGCGCTGGCGCTGGCCGCCGGACAATTGCTTCGGGCGCCGCTGCATCAATTCGTCGATGCGCAGGATTTCCGCCGCGCGCTTCACCCGGCGATCGGTGTCGGCCTTCGGATTGCCATTCATCCTGAGGCCGAAGGAGAGGTTCTGCTCCACCGTCATGTGCGGATAGAGCGCGTAGGACTGGAAGACCATCGCAATGCCGCGGTCGGCCGGCTCGACGTCGTTCATCACCTTGCCGCCGATGGCGATCTTACCGCCGCTGATGTCCTCCAGCCCGGCGATCATCCTGAGCAGCGTGGACTTGCCGCAGCCGGAGGGGCCGACGAAGACGACGAACTCGCCATCGGCGATGTCGATGTTGGCGCCGTGAACGACTTCGAAGACGCCGAAACGCTTGACGACATTGGTGAGAGTGACGGCCGCCATCGCGCTCCTTCCTACTTGACCGCGCCGGCGGCGATGCCGGCGATGAAATGGCGCTGCAACAGCACGAAGACGATGAGCATCGGCACGGTCAGCATGACCGCGCCGGCCATGATGCCGCCCCAGGAGACCTTGGTGAGGCCGACCAGCGTGCCGAGCGCCACCGGCGCCGTCATCGCGCCCGGCTGGCTGTTGATCAGCAGCGGCCAGAGATAGTTGTTCCACGAGGCGAGGAAGAGGATGATCGCAAGCGCCGCCAGCATCGGGCGGGCCAGCGGCAGCGCCACGAACAGGAAGATGCGCCATTCCTTGACGCCCTCGACGCGGGCGGCGTCGAACAATTCGGCCGGCATCATCGAGAAGGCCTGGCGCATGAAGAGCACGCCGAGCGAATTGAAGAGCGGCGGCACGATCAGGGCGATCCAGGTGTTGGCCAAGCCGAAATCGCGCGCCACCATGATGAATTGCGGGATGAGCACCACGGCATAGGGAAGCGTGATGGTGCCGAAGATGATGGCGACCACCGCGCCCTTGCCGTGGAAGTCGTAGCGCGCCAGCGCCCAGCCGGCCATCGAGGTGAGCAGCACCGAAAGCACCGTGTAGGTCACCGCCACCGAGACCGAGATGCCGATGGCGCCGATGAAATTGGTGCCGCGCTGCAGATTGGCGACATTGTCGAGGAAACTGTCGTGCGGCAGAAGCTCGATGCCGGGGCTGAAGATGCCGTTGTCGGGCATGGTGGAGAACACCACCATCATCCACAGCGGAAACAGCCAGACCAGCGCCAGCGGCGTCAGGAATAGATGCAGCAGGATGCTGCGCCCGAGCCTTGCTTGCGAACGAGAGGTCATTTCGGTTCCCTCGTCAGCCAGAGCTGCACCAAAGTGATGGCGATGGCGAGGCCCGCCATCGTGTAAGCGACGGCTGAGGCATAGCCGAAATTGAGCGACCGAAAACCCTGGCGGTAGAGCAGGAGGCCGAGCGTCTCGGTGCCGCCGCCCGGGCCGCCGCGCTCGGTGATCAGGAAGGGCTCGGTGAAGAGCTGCATGGTGCCGATGATCGACAGCACGGCGCAAAAAACGATGACGGGCTTGAGCAACGGAAGCGTGATGTAGAAGAACTGCTTCAGCTTGCTGACGCGGTCGAGCGTCGCCGCCTCATAGACATCCTCGGGGATCGACTGCAGGCCAGCCAGGATGATGATGGCGTTGTAGCCGGCCCAGCGCCAGGTCACGGCGATCATGATCACCGCCATGGCCGGCGTGACGTTGGAGAACCAGTCGATCTTCTCGAGGCCGACGCTCTCCAGGAGCTTGTTGACGATGCCGAAATCGAGGCTGAACATCAGCCGGAAGACGGCCGAATAGGCGACCTCGCCGACAACCACCGGGGCGAAGAAGGCGAAGCGGTAGAGGCCGCGCGCCTTCAACAGAGGCGAATTCAGAAGCACCGCCATGACGATCGCCAGCGCAATCATCACCGGAACCTGGATGACCAGGATCAGCAGCGTGTTCTTGAGCGCGTTGTAGAAGGCGGGGTCGCCGATCAGGCGGCCCCAGTTGAAGGCCGGCGCGAAGCGCCACGGCACGGTACGCGTCGCCTGGAAGGAAATCAGGAAGGACGAGATGATCGGCCAGATCCAGAAGATGGCGAAGATCAGAAGGTAAGGCGTGAGGAAGCGGTACGCGGTGGCGTTCTGCGTGCGCATTGGCTTCCTCCTTTCTTTGTCTTTCCCTTCTCCCTTGTGGGAGAAGGAAAAGCGGCGCTCTACTTCACCGGCAGGCCGGTCGCGGCGGCGATCTGCTTGGCGGCGTCGTCGAGCGCGGCCTTGGCGTCGGGATAGCCGTTGGCCAGATATTTGGTCTGCACGGCCCGCAGGATGATCTCGGCGTCGCTCTGGAACTGCGTGCCGCGGCTCGGCACCACCTTGGGGAGCGTCGCCAGGATGTCCTTCCAGACGGCCTGGCCGCCCCAATAGGGCTGCGGCTGCGAGACGTAAGGATCGTCGAGCGCCGAGATCAGCGACGGCACCAGGCCGAAATCCTTCAGCATGGTGATCTGGCCCTCATTGGTCTCCAGCGTATATTTCAAATAGGCGTAAGCCGCTTCCTTGTTCTTCGAGGCCGAGGTGATGGCGAGCGACGAGCCGCCGAGATTGGCCGCGCGCGGGCCGTCTGCGGTCAGGCTGGGCATCAGGTAGACGCCCCATTTGCCGCTCTCCTTGGGCGATTCGGTGCGGATCGTGCCTTCATACCAGCCGCCATAGACCTGGCTGGCGACAGTGCCGGCGGTGTTGTTGGTGATCTTGGTCGACCAGTCGGCCGACGACACGATGCCGGCGTCCTTCATCTCCTTGACCTTGGCCATGGCGTCGACGCATTTCGGCTCGGCCACGGTGATCGACTGGCCGTCCTCGGCGAAATAGCCGCAGCCCTGCTCGTTGGAGATCATGCGGAAGAATTCGGTGTCGCCGTTGAAATCGGCATTGGTCATCGACACGCCGGGATTGGCGGCCTGGATCTTCTTGCCGGCGGCGATGAAATCGTCCCAGGTCTTGATCGAGGCGGGGTCGACGCCGGCTTTCTCATAGAAGTCGCGGCGATAGAAAACGGCGACCGGGCCGGAATCCCAGGGCATGGCATAGGCCTTGTCGCCGACTTCGAGCTCGGTGCGCTTGAAATCGGGGAATTTCTTCTGGTCTTCCGCCGTGTAGCCCAGCGTGTGCAGGTCGACGAAACAGTCGGGAAACTGGCTCCAGTAGTTCTCGGCCTCGCCGTTCTCGATCGAGACGATGTCGGGCAGGCCGACGCCGCCGGCGGCGCAGCCGGCGATCGACTTGTCATAGGTCGGCTGGTTGCCGAGGTCCTGAACCGTGACCTTGATGTCGGGGTATTTCTTGTTGAAGCCCTCGACCGTCGCCTTCAGCGACGAGGCGGCGATGTTCCAGCTCCAGATGGTGATTTCGCCGGACTGCGCCAGGGCCGGGCCGGAACCCAGGGCAAGCATAAGCGCGGCGCAGGTCAGTGTAGTGCGCATTGAAATCCTCCCATTCATTTGCTCTCTCACCGTGAGCGTGGCTAGACTATGCGGCGCGGAAGGCTTGTCCCCGTCGAAGGGAATAAGAAGTTGGCGGAAAGTAAGATGCCGGAGCGTCCGTTCTACCAGCCTGGCGCGAGCAGCGTCGAAGGACTGCCGCTCATGCTGCAGATGTTCCACAACCACCCGCTGGTGATGCTGAAGCCGCATTGGCACGCCCAGGTGGAGGTGAACTTCATCGTGCAGGGTTCGGTGCATTACCGCATGGCCGAGCACGAAATCGCGCTGTCGGCCGGCGAGATGTGCCTGTTCTGGGGCGGCCTGCCGCACCAGATGGACGATCTTTCCGACGACGCGATCTATGCCGGCGCCCATCTGCCGCTAGTGCATTTCTTCCGCCTGCACCTGCCGGCCGACATACGCCACAGGCTGATGACCGGCGCGACGCTGGTGACCAACGCCACTGATCAGTCGGACAACGACAATTTCAAGCGCTGGAACGAGTATGCGCGCTCGGGCGATCCGGCCAAGGCCGAGCATGCCGTCAACGAGCTGCTGCTTCGGCTCGAGCGGGTGCGCTTCGAGCCTTACCGGCTGGTGCCGGAAAGGCTGGCCGGGCAAGGCTCCGGCAATGCTTTCGACCAGCAATCCTCGCGCAATGTCGGGCGCATGTGCGATTTCATCGCCGAGAATTTCCTCTACGATATCGACTGCGTGACCATCGCCGCGGCCGCCGACATCCATCCCAAATATGCGATGAGCCTGTTCAAGAAATCGACCGGCATGACGCTCAACGAATATGTCAATCTGCTGCGCCTGAGCTATGCGCAGGCGCTGTTGATGCATGAGGACGCCAATGTGCTGAGGGTCGCCATGGAATCGGGCTTCGGCTCCCTCAGCGCCTTCAACAAATCGTTCCGCAAGCTCGCCGGCATGTCGCCTTCCGATTTCCGCCGGGCGGCCGCCGCGCGGTAGCGGATCATCAGGCGGACGCGACGGCGGGAAAGCTGACGGTGACGCCGAGACCCGGATTGCGGTCCTCGAGCGCTATCGCGGCGCCATGCAGGTCGGCCACCGCCTTGACGAGACTCAAGCCCAGGCCGCTGCCCGGCGTGGTGCGGCTGGCATCCAGCCGGTAGAGCCGGCGGAACACTTTTTCGCGCTCCTCGGCGGGGATGCCTGGGCCATTGTCATTGACATGAATGAGGACATGGCCGCCTCCGCCGGTCACCGACAGCTCGATCGCCGTGCCCGGCGGGCAATGTCTGAGCGCGTTCTCGACCAGATTGGCCAGCATCTGCATGAGCAGGTCGCGGTCGCCGTGGACGTACCATTTCGTGTCCGGAACGATCATCGTGGACAGGGACTTGCCGTCGTCCTCGGCGACATCGGCATAGACTTCGCCGATGGTCTCGACCACCGGCCCGACATCGAGATCGACGAAGCGCGCCTTGCGGGCGCCGGCCTCGATCTGGGCTATGCGAAGAAGCGCGTCGAACGTGCTGTTGATCTGCTGGCTTTCGGCGCGGGCGTCGGTCAGCTCGGTCGAGACGTCCTCGCCCGACACCGTCTTGTCGGCCGCGGATTCCAGGATCATCTGCAGCCGGTTGAGCGGCGTCTTGAGATCATGGGCGATGTTGGCGCTCACTTCCCGCATGCCGTCGACCAGGGCCGACAGGCGCTCGAGCGCCGCATTCACCTGGGCCGAGACGGCGTCGATGTCGTCGCCATTGCCGATCAGTGGGATGCGCGCATCGAGCCGTCCATGCGAGACGTCGACCATGGTGCTGGCGATGCCGTCGAGGCGCCGCTGGACGCGCGAGGCAAGCACGGCGCCGCCGCAGACCGCCAAGCCGGTGATGAAGAGCGTCGCCCAGCCGAAGCTCATCAACACGATCCTTTCGAGATCCTCGGTTTCCGAAAGCGAGAAGGCGACCGTCAAATTGTTGCCGCCGACCGTGCCGGAATAGGCGCGATACTCGGTACCAGGCGACACACCCGGCAAGTCGGCGGCGAACATTGAAAAGCCCTCCGGCAGGCCGGAGGCGGTGAAATCACCCGCGAGGCGGTTACCGTTCTTGTCGGTGAGGGAAAAGATCTGATCCTTGTCCTGACTGAACTGGGCATGGTCCCTCACTGCGGTGGTGAGATCCTCTTCGTCGCTCTCGGCATAAGTCGCGGCGATGAGCGAATAGGTCTCCTTGATCGATTGATCGAGCTGCCTGGCGAGCGAGGCGCTCATCAGTTGATAGACGATCGCGCCCGACAGGATGAAGGCCAGCAGGAACAGGAAGGCGAAGGTCAGCGCCAGCCTGAACGGCGTGCTGCGCAGCAGGTTGGCGCGCGTCTCGCTCATCCCAAACCTATCGCCGGCGACGCGCCGATCCCGGAGCCGCACATGCGTTCAAACCTCCTGCGGCAATTCCAGGAAAAGCGCATACCGGTTTTCCGTCCGCAAATCCGTCACACGCCGAACCGCTTCAGGCCGGGACATGGAGGCTGTAGCCGGTGTTGCGCACGGTGTGGATCAGCGGCACGTCAAAGGGCCTATCGACCTTGGCTCTCAGCCGGCTGATATGCGTCTCGACGACACTGGTCTTGGGATCGAAATGAAAATCCCAGACGCGCTCCAGAAGCATGGTGCGGGTGATGACGCGGCCCTCGCCGCGCATCAGCACTTCGAGCAGGCTGAACTCGCGCGGCTGCAGGTCGATCAGCTGGCCCTGCCGGGTCACGCGGCGCTGAATCAGGTCCATCTCGAGATCTGCGACGCGCAAAGCCGTCTTCTGCTCCTGCGCCGCCGGCCGGCGGCCGAGCGCGTTTATGCGCGCAAGCAGCTCGGAAAAGGCGAAGGGCTTGACCAGATAGTCGTCGCCGCCGGCTTCCAGGCCCTCGACGCGGTCGTCGACACCGCCGATCGAGGTCAGAAAGATGGCCGGCGTGCGGATGCCGGCCGCGCGCACCGCCTTGATCATCGACAGGCCGTCGAGGCCCGGAACCATGCGGTCGGCGACGATCACGTCATAGGCGTTGCGGGTCGCGGCGAAGAGGCCGTCATGGCCGTCGCGCAGCAAATCGCAGACATGGCCGGCCTCGGTCAGTCCCCTGACGATATAGTCGGCGGTTCTTGGATCGTCTTCAACAAGCAGAAGTCGCATCGCCCCGTGCTGTCCTTGCCGCCTCAACCTCACCGGCATGGTAGCGCCGGCTATGGCTTTTTCTTGGGCGGCCTCTGTGTCCTCGTTTGACGCGGTCCTGGAGGGAAATCCGGCGCCACCCGTTGCTGGAATTGCTCTAACCATCTGTCTTTACGCGTTGCCGGAGAGAAGACCGCTACACATTTTTGCGAGAAGCGTTTTAGCGACAAGCACGGTTCGGACCGAAACTCAAAGCCGCCCCAACCTCGTCATCCAGGGTCTCCGCGACGGAGCTTCGCTCCTGCTCCGCCCTAGAATGACGATCGCGATGGGCGTTTCGGCCAATCTCCAAGGCATGTCACCTGTCAACGCAAACAGAGCCGATCGGTCAAAATCCCTGCGCAGTGCCTCTAGTCGAGCAGGGCGAGTTCGTCCTCGTCGATCAGCCTCCTCAGCGTCATATAGAGGACGATGACGACGATGCAGCCGAGGAAGGTCAGGCTGGTGAAGGTGGTGCCGAAGCCCATGCCGCCATATTCCACCGGCTGCGAGAGCAGGTCGCCGAAGGAGGCGCCGAACGGCCTGGTCAGGATATAGGCGAGCCAGAAGGCCAGGATGGCGTTCAGCCTGAGGAAGAACCAAGCAAGCGCGATCACGGCGACCACGCCGCCGAAGATGAGGCCGGTGGTGAGATAACCCAGGTCGAAACGCTCGGCCACCAGGTCGCCGGCAGCGGTGCCGAGCGAGAAGGTGAAGAGGATCGCCAGCCAGTAGAAGATCTCGCGCCTGGTGGTGACGATGGTGTGGATCGACAGGGTCTTTTCGGCGGCGTACCAGGCGATGAAAGTCAGCGCCAGCACGACCGAGAAGACGATCGTCGCCGTCTCCAGCCGCACGCCCAAATTGTCGACGAGGTTGTCGGTGACCAGGGTGCCGACGATGCTGATCAGGACCACGGCGAGCCAATACGCCCAAGGCACGTAGCGCTTCTGCGCAAACTGCAGGACGAGCGCGACAACCAGAATGCCTGCCATGATGAGCGACGTGACGGTAAGGCCGAGGCCGAGATTGACGGCGAGATAATCGGCCGCCGTCTCGCCCATGGTCACCGCCATGATCTTGATCAGCCAAAAATCGATGGTGACGTCCGGGACCCGGTTCAATTCGAAATCGTGTTCGATGATTGTTGCGGTCATGGCTATTTCCATTTCCATTCGCCGCTCGAAAATGGCGGCGATCGTCAGGCTAGGCAGGCGAAATCACCGCAGCCTGTCCGCGCTCTTACAAATTCGTAAGGTCGGCCAAAAACATCGGCCGGGCCTCGTCATCACGCGGCAGAGAAGCTAGAGAAGCCTTGGCGCCCCGTCGGCGCCGGAGCGGTGAGAAAGAATGGCCTACACGTCCCTCAAATCGGCGCCGAACGCGTTCGACCAGCACAAGCGCCTGATCGTCGTGCAGGTGGCTGCGGTGCTCGCCCTGATCCTGCTGATGTTCGGCAAGCCGGCGCTGGCCGAAGGGTCGAACGGGCACGAGATCGTCGAAACGATCGGCTTCGCGATGGTGCTGATCTGCTTCCTTGGCCGGCTGTGGAGCATCCTCTTCGTCGGCGGCAGGAAGAATGACGAGCTGGTCATGTCCGGTCCGTTCTCGATGACCCGGAATCCGCTCTATTCTTCTCGACCGTCGGCGCGGCCGGCATCGGGCTGATGTTCGGCTCGGCGCTGGCGGCTGGAATGCTCGGCCTAGCGAGCTTCCTCGTCTTCCGCTTTACCGCGCGCAAGGAGGCCGAATACCTTGCCGGCAAGTTCGGCGCCGCTTACGCGGCCTATGCCGAGCGCACGCCGTCCTTCTGGCCGAACCCGATGCTTTACCGCGACGAGGCGCAGTGGCTGTTTTCGACCAGCGCGCTGCGGAACACGTTTCGCGACGGGCTCTATTTCCTGGCCTTGTTTCCGATCATCGAGGCGGTCGAGTATTTGCGCCTCAGCGGGGACCTGCCGACGCTTTTCACGGTTTATTAGGTTTCTGGCGCGGATTTGACCGGCGGCTATGTTTGCCGGCAAGCGGCATACGTTGGAGATTGGCTGAAGCGCTTGTCCGATCCATGCCGTTACTTCGAAGCGTCACAACGGTGCAGAATTCTGCTCCGCTCATTCCACGACTTAGGTCACGGCATGGATTCCAGGGTCTCCGCGACGCCGCTTCGCGGCTGCTCCGCCCTGGAATGACGAAGCTGTGGGGCTTCCGTCAGTCTCCAGCGTTTGCGCTGATTTCCCAGAAAATAAGGCCGATCAGCGCGCCTTGTCGCGCGCGGCGCGGCGGGTGCTCTCCAGAAGAATTGCCAGGCAGCCGGCGAGAAGCAGGAAGCCGCCGATGAGCGGCTGCAGCGCCAGCAATTTCACCGCGGCGGTGATCAGCGCGATCAGAATCAGCGCCAGCAGCGCCAGGCTGCCGTCGTCGACGAACATGCCGACGAGCTCCTTGAAGACAAGACGGATCAAGGTCATCGGGCAACTCCTTCGGCGGGCGCCGGGTAAGCGCCGCGCAGCCAGCGCACGATGGCGAAGGATGCAACGGCAATGACGGCGAAGATAGCGAGCAAAGCGAGATCTTCGCCCGGCCATTCGGCGCCGAGACCCTCACCGGTCCAGAACACGCCGAAGCTGGTCAGCATCAGCCCGACGATGAATTTCAGGGCATTCTCCGGAACGCGCGCCAGGGGCCGGTGCACCGCAAGGCCGACCAGCGTCACCAGCACGAAGGCCGCCAGCGCGCCGAGGCCCGCATAAAGCGTCTGGCCATGCGCGGCGCCGACGGCAATGACAATGAACACCACTTCGACGCCCTCGAGCAGCACCGCCTTGAACGACGCGACGGCCGCCAGATAGTCGGCGCGGCGGTCGGCGGCCTGCCGCTGCAAGGCGGCCGTCTCCTTGGAAAAGGCCTGCTCCTCGTCATGCAGCGCGATGACGCCGACGCTGCGCAGGATCGCCTTTCTCAGCCAGCGCATGCCGAATAGGATCAAAAGCACGCCGACCACGAATTGCAGGACGGTGATGGGGACGAGCGCCAAAAGCGGCCCGAAGACCAGCACCAGCGCCGCCAGCAGGGCGAGCGCCAGCGCCGCGCCGGTCAGCGCCGGGCGCCAGCTGCGCGTCACGCCGACGGCGAGCACGATGGTGAAGGCTTCGACCACTTCGACGAAGGACGCCAGGAAAGAGGCCGTCACGGTGGAAAGTATGGGCGTCAGGCCATGCATCAATGCATCCTACAGTTCTGGAATCATCAGTCGGCGAGAACGATACAACGCTCCGGCGGCAGCGAGAACGCCAGCGACGAACCGACCGGCGGCGCCTCCGGCCAGTCGAGGCGGACGCGTTGCGGGCCGAGTTCCACCGCCAGCCGCCAGCAGCGGCCCTGGAAAGCGCTCGACAGCACTTTGCCCCGCAGGCGGTTTGCGGGATGCGCCTCGGCCGGCCGCGCATCCTCCGGACGCACCACAAGCATGCCGTCGCCCGGCTTCGCGCCGGGCGTCGACAAGCTGTCGGCGGCGGCGCCCCGCGGGCTGAAGAGCCCGTCACGCACGGTGCCCGGCACGACCGAAAAGCCGCCGATGAATCCGGCAACGAAGGAATCGGCCGGTGCCTCGTAGATCGCCCGCGGCGTGTCGAACTGGGCGATGCGGCCGTCGCGCATCACGGCGATACGATCCGAAACGGCCATGGCTTCGGCCTGGTCATGCGTCACATAGATCACGGTCGCCGCCTCGCGGCGCACCAGCTCCATCATCTCGATGCGCATGTCCTCGCGAAGTGCCGCGTCGAGATTGCTGAGCGGTTCGTCGAACAGCATCAGGGCGGGCCGCGCCGCCAGGCAGCGGGCGATGGCGACGCGCTGCTGCTGTCCGCCCGAGAGCTCGGACGGGAAGCGGTCGCGATAGGGCGCAAGCCGCGTGACCTCCAGCGCATGGCCGACGCGGGCGGCGATCTCCGGTTCGGCGAGGCGCTGCGCGCGAAGCCCGAACGACAGATTGCCCGCCACCGTCATATGCGGCCACAGCGCATAGTCCTGGAACACCATGCCGATCCGGCGCTTTTCCGCCGGCAGGACCGATCTTTCGCTCCAGACGACACGGTCGCCGAGCGTGATCGTGCCCCTGTCGGGATCGACCAACCCGGCGATGCTGCGCAACAGCGTGGTCTTGCCGGAGCCGCTCGGGCCGAGCAGCGAGACGACCTCGCCGGCCTTGATCGCAAGGTCGAGATTGCTGAGCACGGCGCGCCCGCCGAGCGACTTCGAGATGCCGGCGCAATGGAGCGAAGCGGTCATGACGGCTCTCCCGGGGCGGCTGGGATGGTTTGGTGGCGACCGAAGGCCATGATGGCCTTCAGCGGATACCAGATCAACGCCGCCGCGCCGCCGGCGGCAGTCATGGCGGCAAGCGCGATCGCGCAGGCCAACCCGTCGCGATCATGGCTGAACAGTTTCAGGATCAGCGTCGGCGCCGGCGGGCCGCTTTGCGGGATGAGCATTTGCGACATCGGCAATTCGAACACGGTGCGGATGAAGGTGAGCAGGAAGGCGGTGACGACGCTGAGCAGGATCAGCGGCAAGGTCACCGATATCAGACGCCGGACCGCGCCGACGCCGGAGAGCCGCGCGGCGTCGGTCAGGCTGGGCGCCAGCTGGCCGATGGCCGAGAGGATGACCACCAGGCAATAGGGCAGCGCCGCCGCGACATAGCCCATGACCAGCAGCGAGCCGTCGCCATAATGCGGGAACGGCCAGTCGCGGAAGCCGGGCAGCCGGTTCCAGACCAGGATGTAGCCGAAGCCGAGCACGATGCCGGGGATCGCGACCGCGCCGAGCGACAGGCCCAGCACCGCGGTGCGCATGACGGGGCTCGAACGATCGAGCCGGGCCGACAGCAGCAGGGCCAGCGTGCTGGCGATGATTGCGGTGAGGCCGGCATAGAAGAGGCTGCGCACCAGCCCGTCATTGGCCGCCGTGTTCAGGCTGAGCGCCGCGCCGATATTGGCGAGCGTGAAATTGTCCGGCGCCAGGCCGTGGCCGAGGGTGCTGGTGAGCGCCCTTACCGCGATCGCGCCGAGCGGCAGGATCAGCGCCAGGAAGGCGACCAGCAGCGCCAGCGCGAAAACGAGCCAGCGCCAGGCGCCAAGATCGTAGCGCCGGGCCGGCCTGGCGCGTCCGGAGATGAGCTGCGGATCGGCGCGGCGGCGCAGCAGCCTGTCGGCCACGACCACGAGCAGAACCAGCGCCAGCAGCACGAGGGCCTGCGCGCCGGCGGCGGGAAAGTCGACCGGGTAGTCGCTTGCCGCCGCGTAGATGCCGTAGGTCAGCACGCCGAAGCTCGACATCCTGGCGATCGTCGAGGCCAGCCCGAAATCGGAGAGCACCTCGGCGAAAGTGGCGACGAAGGAGAGCACGATGGCCGGCGCCAGCAAGGGGCCGTTGACGCGCAGCCAGATCCTGAGCGGCCCGGCGCCCGAGAGGCGCGCGGCGTCTTCCAGCTCGCTGCCAAGCCCCGCCAGCGCGCTGCCGATGATGAAGACCGCGAGCGGGAAGAGGCTCAGCGTGTGCACGAAGACCAGGCCGGCCAAGCCGAAGAAGGAGGCGCCGAGCCAAGGCGGCAAAAGGCCGAGCTGCGCCAGATAGCCGCCGGACGACATCAGGAGTACCCAGGCCAGCGCCTTCAGGTAGGACGGCGTCAGGAACACCAGCCACGGCACCAGCGAAATCGCTTCGCGCAGCGGTATATCGCAACGCTGGACAAGCACGGCGAAGGCGCCACCGAGGATGGTCGTCGTCAGGGCCGCAAGCAGGCCGAGCTCCAGCGAATGCAGGATCGAGCCGGCGATATGGGGCGAAGAGAAGATGCGCGCGAGCGGTTCGGCGCTGAAGAGACCTTGCGCGCCACCGACCGCGAACAGGCCGGGCATCACGGCCTGCAGCAGCACGAGCGCCAAGGGCAGGCCGATCAGCAGCGCGAAGACGGCGTAGACCGCCAGCGGTCCGGCAAGACGCGCCAGCGCGGGCGAGCGCCTGCGCGCCCACCCGCTCGAGCCGATGCCGCCGGCGGCGGCATCGAATTTCTGCACCATCGTCATTGCCTGGCGAGCACGGTCACTGGACGAATTTTTCCTTGTACCACTGCTTCCACTCCGTCTCGTGCGCCGAGGCGGTCGCGTCGTCGAGATGGGTGTAGGCGATGTTGGTCTCGCGGCCGGGCTTGGGATTCACGCCCTTGATGATCGGGATGAAGAAGAAATCGGTGTCGTCGCCGTTCTGCATCGCGGCCTGGCCCTCGGCGCTGGTGACGAAGTCGATGAATTTGCGCGCGGCGTCCATGTGCTGCGTCTTGGCGCTGATGCCGAGGCCCTGCGGCAGCGAGACCGAGCCTTCGCTCGGATAGACGGCGACGACTGGCTCGCCGGCGGCGATCTTGGAGAAGATGGCACTGTCCTGGTTGATGCCGACCGCGGCGTCGCCGGTGAGCACGGCCTTGTTGACCTTGCCGCCGCTGGAGAGGCCGGAGAGCGACTTGTTGGTCAGCGTCTTGGCGAGCAGTTCCTTGCCGGCGTCGACGCCATTGGTCTGGAAAAGGCCGGCCAGCCATTGATAGGCCGGGCCGGAAAGGTTCGGGTCCTTGGCGGCGACGCTGCCGGCGAAGCCCTCAAGGTCGGCCCAGGATTTCGGCATCTTGTCGGCCTTGACCTTCTTGGTGTTGACCTCGATCGCGGTGGTGCTGGTGCCGGTCGGCAGGAAGGCGTGGCTCCGCGGGATCAGCGACTTGCCGAGATCTGTCCAGGCGATCTTGTCATAGGCCTCGGCCGGCACCGGCTGCAGCACATGGTCGGCCTCCATGCGCTCCATTACGGCCGAGCCGTCGAGCCAGACAATATCGAATTGCGGGTTGCTGCCCTCGGCGGCGATCTTGCCCAGCGTCTCGCCGGTGCTGCCGGGCTCGACGACGTCGACGGTCAGCCCGGTCTTGGCCTGGAAGGCCTTGGCGACCGGACCGGCGAAGTCGAGCGCGTCGTAGAGCACCAGGTCGGCGGCGCATACCGGCGCGGCGATGGACAGAGCCGTCAAACCCAACGCAAGTCCAAGCGTTATCTTCATATTCATATCGCTCTCCTGTTGTTTCGAAAGGCAGAGTATTGCCAATTCTATACTAGTGGCCTTCAGCTGACGCTTTTATGTCAGCGGCGATTATTTCTTGCGCGTCCCGCGTTTTATCCATGCCTTGTCGATCGCGCCGCGCAGGCTGCTCAGCCGGTCCAGGCTGTCGAACGCGGTCTCGCCGGCCTTTGCCGCGAGCGCGATGATCATTGCCTCGATGAGCACCATGGTGCCGCCATGGGTGGCGAGGTGGTCGGCCTTGCCGCGCGGAACCGGCAGCGTGGCCGCGATCCTGTCGGAGACGAGCGGCCCGAGATTGTCGCTGATCAGCACCACCGGCACTTCATGCAGGCCGGCCTGGTCGAGGACGATCTCGACCTCGCGGTAAAGCGGCGCGTAGGCCATCATCAGCACGGCGTCACCGCTTTGCAGCCACAGCAGACGGTCGGCGAGCGCGACGCCGGAAACCGAGAGCGCGCGGCTCGGCAGGCCGATCCTGTTGAATTGCAGGGCCGCGTATTCGGCCATGGCGCCCGACGGGCCGATGCCGAAAATGTGCCGGCGGGGGGCGGCGGCCAGGAGGTCGACGGCGTGGGCGAAGGCCGCTTCCATGTCGGGCTGCTTCAGCGCCTCGAGCGCACTTTCATGGAGGCCAACGACATGGCGCAGCGCCGAGGCACTGTCACCGCCCGTCTCCTGCAAGGTGCGGGCCAGCCGCTTGCCGGGCGAGGCCGTTCCGGTCAGGTCCGCGAGCAGCACCTGGCGCAGCGCCGACAGGCTGTCGAAGCCGAGGGAGCGCGCGGTGCGCACCACGGTCGCGTCGCTGGCGCCGGCAAGGGCGGCGATTTCGGCCGCCGATCCAAGCAGCACCGCCTGTTTCTGGCTGACGAAGAAGCGCGCCATGCGCTGTTCGGCCGGCGGCAGGGCTGCCAGCGCCGCCTCGACGCGGTCGTCGAAGGCGCTTTGCCGGTCGGCGGGATTTTCGGATGTCATGGTGGCCGGCCATTCGTCGGGAAGGTTCGTAGCGATCGCTACGGCGCCGACATTCCGAAATGTTCATTACACCCGTGTGACAGGGCCAGGATGCCTAGGCCCGTGGCGATTGACGGTCTGTATCCGTTCGGTGTCCGTTGTATCGCGGCGCTGCCCTGGCTATCTGCTGGAGCTACAAAGAGTTCGAGCGGCCGATGGGCCGCTGCAGCAGGAATGGAGCCATGAAGAAGATCGGATTTCTGTCGTTCGGGCATTGGTCGCCCTCGCCGCAATCGGGCACGCGCTCGGGCGCCGATGCGCTCTTGCAGTCGATCGACCTCGCGGTCGCGGCCGAGGAACTCGGCGCCGACGGCGCCTATTACCGCGTCCATCATTTTGCCCGGCAGCTCGCCTCGCCCTTCCCGCTGCTTGCCGCGGCGGGCGCCAAGACTCGGCGTATCGAGCTCGGCACCGCCGTCATCGACATGCGCTACGAGAACCCGCTTTACATGGCCGAGGATGCTGGTGCTGCCGACCTGATCGCCGGCGGGCGTCTGCAGCTCGGCATCAGCCGCGGCTCGCCCGAGCAGGTGATCGATGGCTGGCGCTATTTCGGCTATGTGCCGGAAGAGGGCAAGACCGACGCCGACATGGCGCGCCGGCACTCGGAGATCTTCCTCGACCTGCTGCGCGGCGAAGGCTTTGCCCAGCCTAATCCGCGGCCGATGTTCCCCAATCCGCCCGGCCTGCTCAGGCTGGAACCCTTCTCGGCGGGCTTGCGCGAGCGCATCTGGTGGGGCGCGGCCACCGACGCCACCGCGGTCTGGGCGGCCAAGCTCGGCATGAATCTGCAAAGCTCGACGCTGAAATTCGACGAGACCGGCGAGCCGCTGCATGTCCAGCAAGCCAAGCAGATAAGAGCCTACCGCGCCGCCTGGAAGGAAGCCGGCCACACAAGGGAGCCGCGCGTCTCCGTCAGCCGCAGCATCTTTGCCCTCGTCAACGACATGGACCGCGCCTATTTCGGCGGCAGCGAGGGCGAGGACCACTTTGGCTATATCGAGCCGGAAAAGCGCGCCGTGTTCGGCCGCACCTATGCCGCCGAGCCGGACAAGCTGGTGGAACAGCTCAGGCAGGACGAGGCGATCGCCGAGGCCGACACGCTGCTGCTCACCGTGCCTAATCAGTTGGGCGTCGACTACAACGCCCATGTCATCGAGTCGATCCTGAGGCACGTCGCGCCGGCGCTGGGGTGGCGGTGATTGGCGGTTTCGGCGATAAATCCGCCCATAGGGCAATCGCCTGACATCACACGGTCCATGGGCTCGGAGCGTCAATTGCCGACGCTGGCGCTGCCCCTCATCTGCCTGCCGGCATCTTCTCCCCGTTGAACGGGGAGAAGGGGCTAGTCGCAACGCCGACACTTCTCTTTGCACCTCGGCGAATAGCGAAATCGACGGCGACGGCGTCTTTCTCCCCGTCACTATACGGGGAGAAATGCCCGGCAGGGCAATGAGGGGCAGCGCCAGCTTCTCAGGCAAACGTGTAGGCCGCAACTTCAAATGGCGCCCTCGGCAGCTCGCGTCCTGATATTGACACTCTTCAAATCCGCGCTCTACTCTCCAGCGTAATCGGTTACGTAACCGATTACGGCTCAATCAAGTGGAGGAGACTAATGAGCAAGATTCCGAACACGCACGGGCTTGGCCCGTTCTCGCGCCGTCAGTTTCTGAAGACCAGCGTGCTGGCCGCCGGCGCGCTGGCGCTGCCACTTGGACCGGCTTTTGCCGCCGACAAGCCTAAGGTCGGCCTGGTGATGAAGTCGCTGGCCAACGAGTTCTTCAAGCAGATGCAGGCCGGGGCGGAGGAGTATGCGGCCAAGAACAAGGACAAGTTCGATTTCGCCGCCGTCGGCATGAAAGACGAGCGCGACTTCGCCGCCCAGGTCGACGCCATCGAGAACTTCATCACCCAGAACTACAATATCATCGTCGTGGCGCCGGCCGATTCGAAGGCCATGGTCACGCCGATCGCCAAGGCGCTGAAGGCCGGCATCAAGGTCATCAACATTGACGTGGCGCTCGACGAGGACGCCAAGAAGAAAGCGGGCATCGACCTCGCCTTCTTCGGCCCGGACAACCGCGCGGGCGCCAAGCTCGCCGGCGATGCGCTGGGCAAAGCGCTGGGCAAGGGCGGCAAGGTCGTCATCCTCGAAGGCAATCCGGAAGCCGACAACGCCAAGCAGCGCAAGCTCGGCTTCGACGATTCGGTGAAGGAGTACGGCCTCGACCTGCTCGATTCCAAGACCGCGCATTGGGAGACCGAGGAAGCCAACACGCTGATGACCAACTTCCTCACCCAGCATCCGGATATCCAGGGCGTGATGGCGGCGAACGATTCGATGGCGCTCGGCGTCGTCAAGGCGATCGACGCGGCCGGCAAATCGGGTCAGATCAAGGTCGTCGGCTTCGACAACATCCCGGCCGTCGGCCCGCTCCTGAAGAGCGGCAAGATGCTTGCCACCGTCGAGCAATATGGCGCGCAGATGGCGGCCATGGGCATCGACTACGGCCTGCGCGAGCTTGCCGGCGAGAAGTTCTCCGGCTGGGTCAAGACCGACATCAAGCTGATCACCGCATGAGGCGAGGGAGCCGCCGGCACTCCCTCCGGCGTTGCGCTTGTCTCATCACCGCCGCCGGTAGGTCCGGCGGCGGTGACGGAGCGCCGCTATCGCCGCGGACATGAGCGATTTAGGGTGCTGCCTGCCCATGGATGCGATTCTCTCCCTTGAAGGGGTTGGAAAGATCTTTCCCGGCGCCGTCGCCCTGAGCGACGTGTCGCTGGGAATCGCGCGCGGCGAGACCCACATCATCCTGGGCGAGAACGGCGCCGGCAAGTCGACGCTGATCAAGCTCCTGGCCGGCATCTACCAGCCAGACTCGGGCACGATCGCCTTCAACGGCCAGCCCTACCAGCCGAAGACCCCGCACGACGCGCAGCAGAGCGGCATTCGCATCGTGCACCAGGAACTGAACCTTCTGCCCTATCTCAGCATCGCCGAGAATCTGATGCTGGAAAGCCTGCCGCGCCGCGCCTTCGGCATCGTCGACCGCAAGGCGCTCAACAGCCGCGCCGTGGCCCTGCTCCAGGAAGTCGGTCTCGACATCGATCCGCGCACGCGCGTCGAGGCGCTCGGCGTCGCGCAGATGCAACTGGTCGAGATCGCCAAGGCGCTGAGCTACGATTCGAAGCTCCTGGTGCTGGACGAGCCGACGGCGACGCTGACGCCGCCCGAGATCGAGCGGCTGTTTTCCATCATCAAGCGGCTGAAGGCCCGGGGTGTCACCATCATCTATATCTCGCACCGGCTGCATGAGGTATTCGAGATCGGCAACCGGGTGACGGTGCTGCGCAACGGCAGGCTGGTCGCGACGCGCGATCTCGAAGGCCTCGGCGTGCCCGATCTGGTGCGCATGATGATCGGCCGCGACATTGCCGACGAATACGGCTTCGACGCCAGGGTCGTGCCGGGCAAGGTCGCGCTCCGCGTCGCCAATCTGAAGCGCGACGCTTCCACTCCGGAGATTTCCTTCGCCGTGCGCCATGGCGAGATCCTCGGCGTCGCCGGGCTCGTCGGCAGCGGCCGCACCGAAGCGATGCGGGCGCTGTTCGGCGCCGATCCGAAACTCGACGGCGTCGTCGAGATCGGCGGCAAGCCGGTGGCGATCGCCGCGCCCAAGGATGCGGTGCGGCATGGCTTGAGCCTGCTCACCGAGGACCGCAAGGGCCAGGGCCTGCTGCTCGACATGGCCGTCGACAGGAACATCACCATCACCGATCTCGGCAAAGTCTCGCGCAATGGGCTGCTCAACCGCCGCGCGGAGGCAGCCGCGGCCAACGACCTCGTCGGCCAGCTGCGCGTCAAGGCAAGCTCGATCGAGCAGGCGGTGCGCAACCTTTCCGGCGGCAACCAGCAGAAGGTGGTGCTGGCGAAATGGCTGTTCCGCGGCACCTCGACGCTGATCCTCGACGAGCCGACGCGCGGCGTCGATATCGGCGCGCGGCGCGAGATCTATCAGCTTTTGTGGATGCTGGCGGCGCAGCAGAAGGGCATCATCATGGTGTCATCCGACCTGCCTGAATTGATGGGCATGTGCCACCGCATCATCGTCTTTTCCAAGAACCGGATCGTCGGCGAGGTGCCGCGATCCGAATTCGACCAGGAGCGCATCCTGTCGCTCGCCTATCAGGAGTATGTGCGACCATGAGCGAGACGACCGTTTCCGCGCCTGTTTCACCCGGAAGGGCAAAATTCCTGCGCTTCCTGGTGCGCGACGCCGGCGTGCTCTTGGCGCTGGTGCTGATCACCTTGTTCTTCTCGGCCACCGCGCCCTATTTCGCCACGTCCGGCAACGCGCTGAAGATCTTCGTGCAGATCGCCATCAACACCGTGCTGGCGGCCGGCATGACCTTCGTCATCCTGACCGGCGGCATCGACCTTTCGGTCGGCTCGGTGCTGGCGCTCTGCACCGTGGTCGGCGCCACCGTGATGATAAACGAGAGCCTGTCGCCGGCGGTCGCGATCTCGCTGGCGTTGCTCGCCTGCATGGCGACGGGCGCGATGTGCGGCTTCCTCAACGGCTGGATCTCGACGCGCTGGAAGATCCCGTCCTTCATCGTCACGCTCGGTATGCTCAACATGGCGGCGGGCGCGGCCCGCGTCGTCAGCGACAATTCGACCATCACCGGCCTGCCTCAGAGTTTCGTCGATTTCGGCAATCTCATCATCGGCGGCTTCCTGCCCTCGATCTTCCTGATCGCCGTGCTGGTGATCGCGGCCGGCTGGTTCGTGCTGCGCTTCACCGTCTTCGGCCGCATGATCTTCGCCGTCGGCACCAATGACGAGGCGGTGCGGCTGTCGGGCCACAATCCAGATTTCTACAAGGTCGCCGCCTTCACCATCAGCGGGCTTACCGCTGGCATCGCGGCCATGGTCTATCTTCTGCGCCTCAACATCGGCAGCCCGATCGCCGGCGTCGGCTACGAGCTCAATGCGATCGCCGCCGTCATCATCGGCGGAACCAGCCTCAGCGGTGGCAAGGGCTCGATCATCGGCACGCTGGTCGGCGCCTGCATCCTGCAGGTCTTGAGCACCGGATTGCAGCTGCTCGGGGTCGGCGACAATTTCAAACCTATCGTGATCGGCCTTGTCATCGTGCTCGCGGTCATCCTAGACGCGTATCGGGAGAGGCTGCTGCGGAAGATTCGGTAGGAGACCTCGGGGAACCAGGGCCATGACGACCATTGCCGATGTCGCGCGCCAAGCGGGGGTGTCCGTCGCCACCGTCTCGCATGTTATGAACCGCACGCGCCATGTCGAGCCGGAAACCGCCGAGCGCGTGCGCGCCGCGATCGCTGCGCTGCGCTACAGCCCGAACTCGGTGGCGCGAAGCCTCAGGCGCGGCGAGACCAAGACCATCGGCCTGCTTCTGCCTGACAATTCCAATCCTTTCTTCGCCAGCGTCGCGCGGCAGATCGAGGATGCCGGCTTCGTTTCCGGCTATACGGTGATCCTGTGCAACTCCGACGGCAATGCCGAGAAGGAAGAGCGCTATCTCTCGGTGCTGATGGCCAAACAGATCGACGGGCTGATCTTCGCCGGCTCGTCCGACCATGCGCGCGTGTTCGCCCGCCTCCTGCCCAGCGTGCCCGCGGTGCTGCTCGACCGCGAGATCCAGTCGGTCAACGTCGATTCGGTGCTGGTCGACCACGAGCATGGCGGCTATCTCGCCGGCAAATACCTGGCCGGTCTCGGCCACCAGAAAGTAGGCGTCATCGGCGGCCCGCGCGATTCGAGCTCCAGTCCCGCCCGCCTGCGCGGCTTCGCGCGCGCGCTCAAAGAGGCAGGCCTCGAGCTGCCGTCCTCGTCGATCGTCGATTCCGACTACCATTTCGCCGGCGGTCGCCTCGCGATGGAGCAGCTGATTGAGCAGGCGCCTGAAATCACTGCGGTGTTCGCCTGCAACGACCTGATGGCGATGGGCGCCGTCACCGCGCTGCGCTCGCGCGGGTTGCGGGTTCCCGACGACATCTCGATGGTCGGCTTCGACGACATCCCCTATGCCGTTACCACCTGGCCGCCGCTGACGACGATCGCGCAGCCGGTGGAAAAGATCGGCACGCGGGCCGTGAGCCTGCTGCTCGAGAGGCTGGGCGAACCGGCGGCACCGTCAAGGCGCGAGGTGCTGGCGCCGGTGCTGGTTGAACGGGAAAGCTGCGCGGCGCGGCGGCAGTAGGTGCCAGCATCATCAACGCGGGCGCCGCCCCTCATCCGCCCTTCGGGCACCTTCTCCCCGTGAAACGGGGAGAAGGGAAAGGCTCACGCCGCCGGCTGCATGGCCGCCCTCTCCAGCATGCCGAACAGGTCGCGCGGCTCGTCGGGGTCGGCGAGCAGGTCGAGCTCTTCATAGAGGCCGGTGGCCTGGAGCTGGTCGCGGACGTAGCGCAGCGCGGAAAAATCCTCGGTGGCGAAGCCGACGGAATCGAACAGCGTGATCTGTTCCGGCGCCTTGCGGCCGGGCGCCTGGCCGGTCACCACCTGCCACAGCTCGGTCACCGGATGGTCGGCGTCGAGCTGCTGGATCTCGCCCTCGATGCGCGTCTGCGGCGGGAACTCGACGAAGATGTCGGAGCGCAACAGGATCTCGCGGTGCAGCTCCGTCTTGCCCGGGCAGTCGCCGCCGACCGCGTTGATGTGGACGCCGGAGCCGACCATGTTGTCGGTGAGGATCGTGGCGTACTGCTTGTCGGCCGTCACCGTGGTGATGATGTCGACGCCTTCCACCGCGTCCTGCCCGGTCGCGCAGATGGTGATGTCAAAACCTTTGCCGGCGAGGTTGCGGGCGCATTTTTCGGAGGCTTGGCGGTCGATGTCGTAGAGCCGCAGCCGGTCGATGCCGAGCAAGGCCTTGAAGGCGATGGCCTGGAATTCGGATTGGGCGCCGTTGCCGATGATGGCCATGGCGCGCGAGCCCTTGGGCGCCAGGTATTTTGCCGCTACCGCCGAGGTGGCGGCGGTACGCAGCGCCGTCAGGATCGTCATTTCGGTGAGCAGCATCGGATAGCCGGAGCCGACATCGGCGAGCACGCCGAAGGCGGTGACGGTCTGGCGGCCCTCGCGCATGTTCTTCGGATGGCCGTTGACATATTTGAAGCCATACATCTTGCCGTCGCTGGTCGGCATCAGCTCGATGACGCCGTCATGGCTGTGTGAGGCGACGCGCGGCGTCTTGTCGAACAGCTCCCAGCGGCGGAAATCCTCCTCGATATAGGCGGCGAGCTCGGTGAGGAAACGTTCGACGCCGATGGCGAGCACGAGCTTCATCATGCGGTCGACGCTGACGAAGGGGACGATGGCGAGGCGCGAAGGCTGGGTCATGATCAGAGGCTTCCGGAGTGGCTGCGGGTCGGGCGGTCCATGATGCGGCGGCCCATCAGGCTGGCGGTGAGGTCGACCATCAGGATGGCGGTGCGGCCGCGCTCGTCGAGGAACGGGTTCAATTCGACAAGGTCGAGGCTGGAGACCAGGCCTGAGTCGGACAGCATCTCCATCACCAGATGCGCCTCGCGGAACGTGGCGCCGCCGGGCACGGTGGTGCCCACGGCCGGTGCGATCGACGGGTCGAGGAAATCGACGTCGAGGCTGACATGCAGGAGCCCGTTCTCCTTCTCGACACGGGCGAGGAAGGCGCGCAGCAAGGGCGCGATGCCGTGCTCGTCGATGGCGCGCATGTCATGCACGGTGACGCCGGCTTCGGTCAGCGCGCGGCGCTCGGCCGGATCGACGCTGCGCAGGCCGATGGCGCAGATACGGGCCGAGTCGACCGCCTGCGGCAGATCGGGGAAATAGCCCTTGAAGCCGGCCTGTCCGCTCGCATAGGCGAGCGGCACGCCGTGCAGATTGCCGCTGGTGGTGGTGTCGAGCGTGTGGAAATCGGGATGCGCGTCGAGCCACAGCACGAAGAGCGGCCGGCCGCGCTCGGCGGCGCGGCGCGCCACGCCCGACACCGTGCCGGCGGAGATCGAATGGTCGCCGCCGAGGAAGATCGGCATGGCGTCCTTCGAAGCTGTGTAGGCGGTCTCGGCGATCGCCGCCGTCCAGGCGGAGATTTCCGGCAGCGCCTTCAGCGCGAGATTGCCGTGCACCACCGGGCGCGCCGCGGCCTTCTCGACCGCGCCCCAGTCCTCGACCTCGTGGCCGAGCTCGGCCAGCACCGAGACCAGTCCCGCCGTGCGCAGCGCGCTCGGCCCCATTTCGCATCCCATCCTGCCCGCGCCGTCCTGCACCGGCGCACCGACGATCCTGCAGCGCATGATTGTCTCATCCTCGCGGTTGATCGTCTCGATTGGATCACCGACCGCTGGCGGTTTGAACAGGCGAAATTGGCATTTCGGGAAGAATGATTTATCATTTTGGGCAAACGCTTTGATCGAAGTGGGCAATCATGGACGCGCTCGACGAAAGGCTGGTCACGCTTCTGAGGCACGATGCGCGGCGCAGCGTCTCCGACCTTGCGGTCGATCTCGGCGTCTCGCGCGCCACGGTCCGGGCGCGCATGGAGCGGCTGGAGAAATCCGGCGAGATCATCGGCTACACGGTGGTGCTGCGCGCCGACGCGGTCGATCAGAAGATACGCGGCGTGATGATGATCGAGATCGAGGGCCACGCCGCCGATCGCGTCGTCAAGGCGCTAGGCGGCCTCGCCGAGGTCTCGACCATTCATACCACCAATGGGCGCTGGGACCTGGTGGTCGAGCTCGGCACCGCCACGTTGACGGATTTCGACGCGGTGCTGCGCCGCATCCGGCTGATTCCCGGCATAACGGGCAGCGAAACGAGCCTCTTGCTGGCGACGCCGCGGACGACGCGGGCAAGGCTGGCGTAGTTGCGGGTCCGCTTTCAACCCGGACGGCAACGCGGGAACACTTTCAAGCAGGAAAAACGGCCGCCGGTGAAGGCCTAAAGCATGTCTCCCGAAAGTGGGAACCGGTTCGGGGCAAAGACATGCGCAAAATCAAAAGCCTAAAGCGCGGGGAGCGAATCTGAAAGATCGCGACGCGCTTTAGGCAGGTCTGATCACACCGGCGGCAGCATTGGACGAGCGAATATCGTCAGCCGTTCGGATAGTAGCCGCCGTCGGCGCCGCCGCCCATGTAGGTACCTTGGCCGGTGGCATTCTGAAGCCGCTGATCCAGATCATTGATCTGGCCCATCACCGAACGGCCTCCGGTCGGCCGGATTGCATCCGCCTGCCGCATCAGGTCGCGGGCCTGATCCTCAGAGATCTTGCCGACCTCCCTGGCCTCACGGATACCCTGTTTCACGCCAAGCAGCTGATCCGTCGCGGCTCTGGCTTCCGGGTCCACCGGCACCGACGCCGTGGTCATGGTGTCGGCCTGTCCCCTATGGTGGCGGTGCACGGCATAGGCGCTCGACAGCGGGATGGCCGCGAAAATCGAGGCGGCCGCGATGATTTTTGGGATGAAAGAACGCATGATGACATCTCCTCTGAAGCGGTCAAACCGCTTTTCCGAACGGGCCGTCCGGTCGCGTCGTGTCGCGGTGCAGCCCATTCACCGCCGGCGGTTCTCGGCCCAGGGAGGAAATGTAGAAGCCGGCGCAACATCGGAATGGAGTGGCACGCAAACGTTATCCGATGTGATCTGCGGTTGAATCGCGGCGCCGCAATCCGCGTCCTCATGCGAACGGGACTCGCGAATCGCCCGCCAGCCCCCGATACCGGCATTGGCGCATGGCGCCGCCGGCCCTCGCCGGTCGTTCCGTCCGGCGAGGGCTGCCCGCAGGCCTAAACGCGAAAAAGCCGCGGCGAACCGCGGCTTTTCGTTTGCTTGATCCTCGGTGAGGAAACTGGAGCGGGTGAGGCGATTCGAACGCCCGACCCCAACCTTGGCAAGGTTGTGCTCTACCCCTGAGCTACACCCGCTCGCGCGGCCTTGGGCCGCAAGCCGCGCCTATATGGCCGAAGAGCGCGGCGATTGCAACAGGGAAATGACGGTCTTTTTGGGGCTAATTCTTTCCGCGGCGACGTTCGCTCGAAAAGCATCGAAGCGGCGGAACCGGGGCGATCGCAAATCAGCAGGCAAAGCCGCCGCCTGCGCGGCGAGATTCCCGGCGGCCACACCAAGAACCTGTTCCTCAAGGACAAGAAGGACAATTATTTCCTCGTCACCGTCGGCGAGGACGCCGCGGTCGATCTGAAGCAGATCCATCACCTCATCGGCGCCGCCAGCCGGGTGTCGTTCGGCAAGCCGGAGATGCTGATGGAGCTGCTCGGCGTCATCCCCGGCGCGGTCACCGTCTTCGGCCTGATCAATGACACGGAAGGACGCGTGAAGGTTGTTCTCGACGAAGCATTGATGAGCCATGACATCATCAACGGCCACCCGCTGACCAATGAGGCGACGACCTCGATCACCGCCGCCGACCTGATCAGATTCGTCAAGGCAACTGGCCACGATCCTGTTATCTTGAAAGTCTCATAATCTTGAAAGTCAGGGCTTGATCGCCACATGGAAGGCGGTTCCAAAATCCGAAAAATGACGCGCCGGGCGCCGACGCCTGACGCGCGACCGAAAGGGCGACACGATGAGCGACAACAATCCGTATAGCGGCGCGTTCGGCGGCAATGGCGGCCAATACGCCCAGACGGTGCAGTATGGCGGCGGCGACCGCCCCAAGGTTTCGCTGGGCGACGCGCCGGCGGCGGCCGACCTGATCAAGGATACCACGACCGCGACCTTCGCCGCCGACGTCATCCAGGAATCGCGCCGCCAGCCGGTGCTGGTCGATTTCTGGGCGCCATGGTGCGGGCCCTGCAAGCAGCTGACGCCGCAGCTCGAGAAGGCGGTGCAGGCCGCCGGCGGCAAGGTCAAGCTGGTCAAGATGAACATCGACGACCATCCGTCGATCGCCGGCCAGCTCGGCATCCAGTCGATCCCCGCGGTCATCGCCTTCAAGGACGGCCAGCCGGTCGACGGCTTCATGGGCGCCATTCCCGAAAGCCAGATCAACCAGTTCATCCAGAAGATCGGCGGCAAGGGCGGCGGCGCGCCGCAGATCGCGGACGCGCTTGCCGCGGCGGCGGAGGCGCGCACGGCCGGCGACGCGCAGACCGCGGCCGACATCTATGACGCGATCCTCGAGCAGGCGCCCGAGACGCTCGAGGCGATCGCCGGGCTGGGCGAGATCCTGTTCGATGCCGGCGACGCGCAAGGCGCCGAGGCCGTGCTCGCCCGGGCGCCCGAGGACAAGAAGGACGCGCCGGCGCTGGCGGCGCTGCGCGCCAAGATGACGCTGGCGGCGGAAGCGGCGGCGCTCGGCAATCCGGCCGAGTTCGAGCGCCGGCTCGCCGCCAACCCGGCCGACCATCAGGCGCGTTTCGACCTGGCGATGGTCCAGAACGCGCGCGGCGAGCGGAATGCGGCCGCCGACAATCTGCTGGCGATCGTCAAGGCCGACCGGACCTGGAACGACGACGGGGCCAGGGCGCAGCTGTTGAAGTTCTTCGAGGCTTGGGGAATGACCGACGAGGCGACGCTCGCGGCACGCCGCAAGCTCTCGTCGCTGCTGTTCTCGTAGAGCAATTCCAGGAAAACCGTTTCACACTTTTCCTGGAATTGCTCTAAAGCGCGTCGCGATCTTTCAGATTCGCTCCATGCGCTTTAGATTCTTGATTTACGCATGTCTTTATCCCGAAACCGGTTACCACTTTCGGGAGACATGCTTTAGGCTTGGTTTTGCGCAATTCCGGGCGGAAACCGCTGGTTCCTGGAATTGTCGTCAAAGTTTTTTGCCGACTGTCGCGGCCGGCAGGCTTGAGCGGCGGAGCACCAGCGCCAGATAAGGGCAGGTCGGCGGTTCGCCGCCGATCGAAGGCGGGTTTGCCGGTGCGAGAGGAGATTGCAGGGTGAAGCGTTTGCCGGCGTTGCTTTGGGAGGGTTGCGGTGCGCGTCGGTAACGCACTCTACCGGCTTGCCAGGGATCTGCCGACGGCAGTCCCAGTGTTTCCGCTCGCCGGAGCGCTGCTTCTGCCCGGCGGCCGCATGCCGCTCAACATCTTCGAGCCGCGCTACCTGCAGATGATAGACCAGGCGATGGCCGGCTCGCGGCTGATCGGCATGGTCCAGCCGAGCCTCGACGGCGCAGTGCGCGACGACGGCGAGCCGGAGCTGTGCAGCGTCGGTTGCGCCGGGCGCATCATCTCGCTCGCCGAAACGGGCGACGGCCGCTACCTGATCTCGCTGCAGGGCGTGTGCCGGTTCCGCATCGTGCAGGAGCTCACGGCAAAGGCGCCGTTCCGGCAGTGCAAGATCACACCGTTTCTCGCCGACCTCGATGAGGACCCGGCCGGCGCCGAGGTCGACCGGCCGGCGCTGCTCAAGGCATTTCGCGCCTATCTGCAGGCCAACGACCTCGAGGCCGATTGGGAGAGCGTCAGCCGCGCCGAAAACGGCATGCTGGTCAACGCGCTGTCGATGATGGCGCCCTATGGACCGGCCGAGAAGCAGGCGCTGCTGGAAGCGCCGGACCTCAAGACGCGCGCCGAGACGCTGATCGCCATCACCGAGATGACGCTGGCGCGCGAGGACGACGAGTTTGGGTCGAGCCTGCAATAGTTTGGGGTGAGCTCATGGCGGACGGACGGGACGGACGAAAAGCCACGGTCGATCCGAAGCTTCTGGAATTGCTCGCCTGCCCGCTGACCAAGGGGCCGCTGACCTGGGATCCGGAGCGCAACGAGCTGGTCTCGCGCGTGGCGAAGCTCGCCTATCCGGTGCGCGACGGCATCCCGATCATGCTGCCCTCGGAGGCGCGCACGATCTCGGCCGAGGACATGCTGACGCCACCGCCGCCGCGGCTCGGCGGACCTTCGTGACGGGACCCTGCAAGCCTCGAGATTGGCGGAAGCGCTGCAGCGCACTGGTCGGAGACGCTGGCGGGACAGAGGGGGTGTGAAGGAACGCGGCTTCACAATATCTTCCTCCCATCTTGGCGTCTTCGCTCCGATTAAGGGCAGAAGGCCTCTGTGCCTACTGAAAATTCCGCCCCTTCGGCATGACCTGTTGTGCGGTGCTCGACAGCGTCGCGACGTCCTGATGGACCGGCAGGCCACGGCTTGCGGCGGATCCAACCGGCCGTTCGGCGGGGTTATGCTCGATGACCGGGCGACTGGCGGACTCCAGCAGCACGCTCAGCCATGGAGTCAAATCCTCGATCCGGTCGGCGACGATGTGGATGACGTCCGATTCGTGCTGCAGCTTGCCGGTGACGCGGATGAAGCGCGCGCCCATCACCACCGAGCGGAAGCGGTCGAAGACACGCGGCCAGACGATGACGTTGGCGATCGATTTCTCATCCTCCAGCGTGAGGAAGATGGCATTGCCCTTGCCGGGACGCTGGCGCACCAGCACGAGGCCGGCGACGGTGACGCGGCGGCCGTCGCGCACCGACGGCAGGCTGGCATTGGGTGTGATACCGGCGCGGGTGAGCCTTTCGCGCAGGAAGGCGACGGGATGCTCCTTCAGCGACAGGCCGAGCGAACGGTAGTCGTGCACGACATGCTCGCCGAGCGGCATTTTCGGCAGTTTGGTTTCCGGCTCCAGCTCGCGCAGGCTGAGCGAGGGCTGATCGAACAGCGGCAGTTTCTCGGCGGCGCTCTTGCCGTCAAGCGCCCGCACCTCCCAGAGCGCGGCACGGCGGTCGAGACCGATCGAGCGGAACGCGTCGGCCTCAGCCAACCTTTCGATCTCGCCGACATCGAGGCCCGAACGCAGCCAGACATCCCTGACCGATCGGTAGCCGTCGCCGCGCTGAGCGACGACGGATTCCATGCGTTCTTTGGACAGGCCCTTGATCTGGCGGAAGCCGAGCCGCACCGCATGCGCCGTTTCGATGACGCCGCGCATCGAGGCGTGGCGCTCGAGGATGCGTGAGGGATCGAAGGCGGATTGCTCCAGCGTGCAGTCCCAGAGGGAATGGTTGATGTCGACCTCGCGTATCTCGACGCCATGGTCGCGCGCGTCGCGCACCAGCTGGGCCGGCTGGTAGAAACCCATTGGCTGCGAATTCAGGATCGCGGCGCAGAAGACATCGGGAAAGAAGGTCTTGAACCAGCAGGAGGCATAGACCAAGAGCGCGAAGGACGCGGCATGGCTTTCGGGAAAGCCATATTCGCCAAAGCCTTCGATCTGCTTGAAGCAGCGCTCGGCGAACTCTTTTTCGTAACCCCTGCCGACCATGCCATCGATCATGCGCTGGCGGTAATTGCCGATCGTGCCGGTGCGCTTGAAGGTCGCCATGGCGCGGCGCAACTCGTCGGCCTCGCCCGGCCGGAAGCCGCCGGCGACGATGGCGATCTTCATCGCCTGTTCCTGGAACAGCGGCACGCCGAGCGTTTTGCCAAGGATTTCTTCCAACTCAGGCTTGGGATATTCGGCCTTCTCCTTGCCCTGTCGGCGGCGCAGATAGGGATGCACCATGTCGCCCTGAATCGGCCCGGGACGCACGATCGCCACCTCGATGACAAGATCGTAGAATTTCTTTGGCTTCAGGCGCGGCAGCATAGACATCTGAGCGCGCGACTCGATCTGGAAGACGCCAAGCGTGTCGGCTCGCTGGATCATGGCGTAGACGCGCCTGTCCTCTTCCGGGAGGGTGGCGAGCACGTAGGGTCGTCCAAACCGATCCCGCGCTTCCGGATAATGATCGGTGAGCAGGGTCAGGGCGCGCTTCAGGCAGGTCAGCATGCCGAGCGCCAGCACGTCCACCTTGAGGATCTTCACCGCGTCAAGGTCGTCCTTGTCCCATTCGACCATCTTGCGCTCCTCCATCGCCGTCTTGACGATGGGAACGACCTCGTCGAGCCGGTCGCGGGTGATGACGAAGCCGCCGACATGCTGGGAAAGATGGCGGGGAAAGCCCATGATCTCGTTGGCGCGCTCCAGCACCTGGCGCGACAGTGGGTCGGTACGGTCGAGGCCGCCGGCATCGGCTTCCCTTTCGCCGAGCTCGGAGGTCGACCAGCCCCAGATGGTGCTCGACAGCGCGCTCCTGACATCCTCCGACAGGCCCATGGCCTTGGCCACTTCGCGCAGGGCCGAGCGGCCGCGATAGCTGATGACGGCGGCGGCCAAGGCGGTGCGCTTGGCGCTGTATTTCTCGTAGATATAGGCGATGACCTCGTCGCGCCTTTCATGCTCGAAATCGACGTCGATATCGGGCGGCTCGTTGCGCTCCTCGGAGATGAAGCGCTCGAACAGCGCATCGATCCGGTCGGGGCCGACTTCGGTGATGCCGATGCAGAAGCAGATGACCGAATTGGCGGCGGAGCCGCGCCCCTGGCAGAGGATGTCCTTGCTGCGGGCGAATTTCACGATGTCGTGGACGGTCAGGAAATAGCGCGCATAATTCAGGCGCTCGATCAGCGCGAGCTCCTCTTCGATGCGCTGCAAGACATGGGCGGGAACACCGGCCGGATAGCGCATGGCCGCGCCTTCGCGCGCCAGCCGCTCGAGCTCGGCCTGCGGTCCAAGCCCGGATTCGGTCGGCTCGTCCGGATAATTGTATTCGAGATCGCTGAGCGAGAAGGTCAATTCGTCGGCGAAACGCAGCGTCTCGGCCAGCGCTTGCGGGTGGCGGCGAAACAGGCGCGCCATCTCCAGCGGCGGCTTCAGATGGCGCTCGGCATTGGCAGTCAGTTCCAACCCGACCTCGGAAACCGGCGTGTTGAGGCGGATCGCGGTCAGCACATCCTGCAGGGGACGGCGATCGGCGGCGTGGTAGAGCACGTCGTTGGTCGCCATCAGCGGGAGGCGCGCATGCTCGGCCATCGCCGCCGCCTGCTCGATGCGGAAGCGGTCGTTGCCGCCATAATCCGGCGCCACGGCCAGCCGGAGCGCCGCGCCGAAGCGATCTTTAAGCCGGCTAATGGTCTCCAGATTGCCCTCCGCGCGAGCTGACAGATTGGGCAAGATCGCCAGCGACATCCGATCGCCCCATTCGAGAAAATCGCTCAATTCGAGCAGCGTCGCACCCTTCTCGGTCTCGTCGCGTAGATTGGCCTGGGTCAGCATGCGGCAGAGATGCCCCCAGCCCTGGCGGTCGCGGGGATAGGCGAGGATGTCCGGCGTGCCATCGCTAAACACCAGCCGGCAGCCGGGATGATAGGCCATCTTCTCCACCTTGGCCTGCTGCCAGGCGCGCACGACACCGGCGACGGTGTTCCTGTCGGCAAGGCCGATCGAGGCAAAGCCGTAGAATTTCGCCGTGACCACCAGCTCCTCCGGCTTGGAGGCGCCGCGCAGGAAGGAGAAGTTCGACTGGATGCCGAACTCGGCATAGGGGATGACGGTCAGCGCGTTCATGCGAACACCCCATGCATGAACCAGCGCGGCGGCGCGGCCCGCGGCGCGCTGCCGTAAAGACCCTGGCGGTAGAGCCAGTAGCGGCGTCCCTCGCTGTCCTCGATACGGTAATAGTCGCGGGTCGGCGCCTCTTCCTCGCCGGGCAGCTGCCGCCACCATTCGGCGGCGATGCGTTCCGGCCCCTCGGCGCGGGCGACGCGGTAGAGCGCGCGGCGCCAGCGGAAATTCATCGGCGGTCCCTCCGGGATCTCGGTCGCCGGCACCTCGATCGGCTCGGGCGAGCGGAACAGGCGCACCGGCCGCTCCGGCGGATAGACCGTCATCGGCGGCGCCGTTCGGGGCGCCACTGCCCGGCCGGCTGCCGGCGCGCGCCTTTGCGGCGCTTCGGCGAAAGGCACGGTTTTGACGGCGCGTTCCGGCAGATGGCTCTCGACAATCAACGGCTTCAGAACGGCGGCCTCGCCGAGGCGGGCGCGGACGCGGTCGGCGAAGAGCGCGATGTCGGCATCATCGTCGGCCACCTCGCCGGTGAGGTCGCCCTGAGCCAAGTCGAAGGCGGCGACCGACAGCACGGACAGCCGCACGAGATCGAAGCCGAAGCCTGCATCGATGGTCTGCTCCAATGCGGTCAGCCGCTCATGGAACAATCTTTGGATCAGCCGCGGCTCGCGCATCGGGCGCGAGGTGCCGACGGCGATGCGGCTGACGGCGCCGTCGACGCGGAAGAGAAGCAGCGCCAGTGTCCGCGCGCCTTCGCCGCGCCGTTCGAGATCGGTCTTCAAGGCGATCGCCAGCCGGCTTACCAGCCGCTCGATGTCGTCGGTGAGCACGATCGGCTCGGCAAGGTGGCGCTCGACCGAGAGCGGCGCGACGGGAAGGCGCGGCGACACGGCCTCGTCGAGGCGGCCGAGCGCCTGGTCGAGACGCAGAAGCAAGGTGGCGCCGAAGCGGCGGGCGAGCGGCGCGCGGGGTGCTGCCATTACCGCGCCGGCGGTGCGCAGGCCCACACTTTCCAGGCCGGTACGGGTCTCCGGCGCGATGCGCAGCGCCGAAAGCGGCAGGGGCGAAAGCAGCGCCTCCTCCTCGCCGCCGGCCACGATGCAGTCGCCATGGAAGCGCGCCGCCGCCCAGGCGGCGCCCGGCGTGGAGGCGAGGCCGGCGCGGACATCGAAGCCCTGCTGGAAGAAGCGGGTGAGGATCTCGTCCTGCATGGCGCGCTCGCCGCCGAAGAGATGCGTGCAGCCGGTGACGTCGAGGAACAGCCCGTCCTCGCCGTCGATCGCCACCAGGGGCGTGTAACGGTCGCACCAGTCGGCAAGGCCTTCGAGCAGACGGCGGTCGGCTTCCGCGTCCGCCTCCACCACGTCGATCGAAGGATGCATGGCGCGGGCATCGGCAATGCCCATGCCGCGCTTCAGCTTCAGCGCCTCAGCCCGCTCGTCGAGGGCTGCGATGCGCTGGGTGTTGTTGTCGCGATGGCTGATCACCAGAGGCAGATGATGCGACGGCCGGGAACGCCAGGACCGCCCCAGACGCTGGCGCAGGATCCGCTCCGCGCTGAGATGTGGGAACCACAGCGACAGAATTCTCTGTTCTTTCTGCAAAAGCGTGCTCATCGGGGTTCCACTCCAGTGTGAATTGTCCGGGCAGGGCCGTGCGGCTCTTGCCGATATCGACGGTGAAGGCGGGGCGGCCGATCGAGCCGGCGAGCGGCCCGGCGACGGTCTCGCGGCTTGCCGAAGGCGCCGCCGAGACGACGAGGCGCACGGGTGCGGCGGTGGGGTCGGCCGCGCCGGCCTGGCGCAGCAACAATACGGGACGGTTGGCGCTTTGAGCCCGCGCATGCAGCCGGCGCGTAGCGGTGAGGTCGAGCCGTTGCGGACTGCCGCGGATCTCAAGGATGACCGCGGCGAAGGCGGTCATGCGGGCGGCCTCCTCGGCTATCCACAGCGCGTCCAGCAGCTTCGGCGTCTCGGAAAACAGCAATTGCTCCGGCTCGATGCCGAACAAGGCGTGCAGGCCCTTGGCATAGGGAAGACCGGCCTCGTGGAAAATTTCCGCCGTGCCGACCCAGAGGACCGGCAGGCCCTGCTTCTCCTTGAGGATCAGGCTTACGAGCGAGAGCGCGAAGCCGGCGACGGCACCGGCATCGCGGGTCTCCAGGCCATGGATCTCGCTGAGCGCCGCCTTGGGCAGGCCGCCGCCGAGGGCGGTGTCGAGGCGTTCGATGCCGGTGTGCAGGAAGGCGTCCGCCGAAGCCACGGCAAGGCCGCGCCGGACAAGTGTCATGTCCGTTCCGCCGGCATTGTTGGATATTTGATTTTCCGCAATTCCGGACGGAAAACCGCTTCGCACTTTTCCTGGAATTGCTCCAGGCGCGCCGGGCGCCGGCGCCTGCAGGCGCTCGGGCAGCGTTCCTTCGATCT
Organism: Mesorhizobium sp. SOD10; assembly: GCA_000824805.1. Lineage (GTDB taxonomy): Bacteria > Pseudomonadota > Alphaproteobacteria > Rhizobiales > Rhizobiaceae > Mesorhizobium. The sequence goes on along the minus strand of CCNA01000026.1, from coordinate 39,459 downwards.
TCGCGATTTGGCGGCGCAGGGCAAAAATAGTGTCCCGCGCCACGGCGCTCATCGCCATGACGTTCACTTCCGGCAGCAATTGTTCCTGTTATGTTCTTATAGATTCCAGAGGCGTCCGGAAGAGTCAAGCAGACTCGCAAGTTTATTCCTTCGTCTTTTACCCTGAAAGCCGGCCGCCAGCCGGCTCATTTGCCTCTATCGGCGCGAAAGCCTATATGCCGGGATCAAAGGAAAGCTCATGGCCCGCATCTATAAGACACGCACCTGGCACGATCAGCTCTCGCCGTCGATGGACGAGATGGAGCTTCTGGCGCTGGAAACCTACGCCCATCTGCCGGAAGAGTTCCGCAAGCTCACCGGCGAGATCGTCATCCAGATCGCCGATTTCCCGACCGACGAGATCATGGACGACCTGTCGCTGGAGACCCCCTTCGACCTGCTCGGCCTGTTCGAGGGACGCGGCATCGCCGAGCGCTGGAACCCGCAGACCGGCGAGGGCCCGAACCGCGTCACGCTCTACCGCCGCGCCATCCTCGACTACTGGGCCGAGAACGAAGAAACGCTGGGCGACATCGTCACCCATGTGCTGATCCACGAGATCGGCCACCATTTCGGCCTGTCGGACGACGACATGGAGCGGATCGAGGAGGCGGCCGAGCAGGTGGCGCCGGGCTGAGAGACTGTTTGGAAATTCTACTCCGGCGGCCATCTGGCGGCGCTTTCTGCGCTTCCGATGCTCACGGACCTAAATGTCCGCTCCGCTCCGGTTCTCGAAACCACCACCATATGACTCGCCAGAGCGAATTTCGAAACAGTCTCTAAGCGCTTTCCCTACCAGTCGCTCAGCTTGGTGTCCGGCGTGTAGTCCTGGCCTTCGACATCCTTCACCACGGCCTGGCCGCAGCGCATCGACTTGGTCGTCTTGTCATAGGCGTAGGTCGGCGAGCCGAACAGGTGCCAGCCCTTGTTCAGCGCCGCCGTCACCTTGTGGCAGAAGGTGGCGTCGTCCGGGCCGGTGAGGAATCGGTAGAGTTTCATGGATTTGTCCTGTCGTGCCTATCTGCCGCGCCTAATCTGGTTTGATTGCGCGAAAAGCCGGGTCTGAAAAATCTCGCCCGGCATCATGCGCCGATGATCGCGGCCTTCGCCAGAAGTTTCTCGGCTTCCGCCAGATGCAGCCGCTCGACCATGCGGCCGTCCAGCGCAATCACGCCCTTGCCGGCATTTTCGGGCCGCGCGAACGCATCCCGGATCGCGCGGGCCCTGGCCAGTAACTCCGCCGACGGCGAAAAGGCGCGGTTCGCCGGCTCGATCTGGGCCGGATGGATCAGCGACTTGCCGTTGAAACCCATGGCCGCAGCCTCGGCGCATTCACGGGCAAAGCCGTCGAGGTCGCGGAAATCATTGGCGACGCCGTCGATGACGTCGAGACCGCCGGCGCGCGCCGCAAGCACCAGCTGCATCAGCCAAGGCGTCAGATAGCGCCGGTCGGGCGTCGCCAGAATGCCGGTCGCCTTCACCAGATCGTTCGTTCCTGCTACGAAACAAGCCAGCCTGGAAGCAGGATCGCGGCCGAGCTCGGCGATGGCGCCGATGTTGAGCAGCGCCTTGGGCGTCTCGACCATCGCCCATAGTTTTACGCTGTCCGGCGCGAAATTGTCGTCGAGCAAATCGCCGACTTCGAGGATATCGCGCGGCGTGCCGATCTTGGGCAGGAGAATGCCGTCGGGCTCGGCCTTGGCCACCGCTAACAGGTCGTCGGCGCCCCACTCGCTGCCCAAAGGATTGATGCGCACCACCATCTCGCAGCGCCGTTCGGGGCGCGCAGCCAGGATGCCGGCGATCTTGTCGCGCGCCGCTTCTTTGTCGGCGGGCAAGACGGCGTCCTCGAGATCGATGATCACGGCGTCGCAGTCCAGGGAGCCGATCTTGGCGAGCGCCTTGTCGTTCGAGGCGGGAATGTAGAGCACCGAGCGGCGCGGGCTATAGGGTTCTTGAGCCATGGCCGATCTATGCCGGGTGATGGCGGATGAGGCAAGGCGGAGCTCAATCTCCCCCTTGAAAGCCCGCAAAGGGGGAGATGCCGGGCAGAGCAGAGGGCGCGAAGGAACGCGGCCTCTTTCACTTCGTCATTCTAGGGTCTGCGCGCGTCGCTTCGCTCCTTGCTCCGCCCCAGAATGACGAAGGATAGGTCGCCACTTCACGCGCAAAATCCTGTCGCCTTCGGCGACATCTGCGGTACTGGCGCCGCCCATATGCAATTTGCCCTACTCAAGGGGGATGTCAGCGTCGGGTTCAACTGCACCAAATCTGCAAACCCTTGCTGAAAAGCTCCGGGATTCCGTCGCGCCTTTACCCCGCTGACCGGCGAGAAGGCCGTCATGCGAACACCTCACATATCCCGCTGGTCCCTGCCGCGCCGGCTCCGCAACGAAGGATGGTGGCTCGTCGAGCCGCAAAGGCCATGCCATGAGGCGGGTATCCTGCTTTTCGCCCCGAGGTCGCCCCACACGGTGCGAGCGGACACGCCGAGGAGGGTCCGGCGATGACGCTCTTTGCCAACCCTGCCATGGGTTCCGCGCAGGCATTCGCAAATGCCCGAGCGCCCTGCGGTTTCGCGGCCTTTCCCCACACAGCTCGCGGCCGAAAAACAATTTCGCACTTTTCCTTGGAATTGCTCTAATCCTGCCGTCACCCAAGCTTACCCGCCGGGCTATTGATCGATGCCGCACAACATACTTGTCGCCGACGACGACCCGCATATCCGCGAGATCATCTGCTTCGCGCTGGAAAAGGCCGGCATGAAGACGGCCGCCGTCGCCAACGGCGCGGCGGCGCTCCAGGCGGTCGAGCGCGGCGCGCCCGATCTCATCGTGCTCGACATCGGCATGCCGGAGATGGACGGGCTGGAGGTCTGCCGCAGGCTCAGGCAAAAATCCGACGTGCCGGTGCTGTTTTTGTCCGCGCGCGATGAGGAGATCGACCGCGTGCTCGGGCTGGAGATGGGCGGCGACGATTATGTGACCAAGCCGTTCAGCCCGCGCGAGTTGGTCGCCCGCGTCAATGTCATCCTGCGGCGCGCGCGCGCCGCGCCGGTCGAAGAAGAAGCCGACGACCGTCAATTCGCGCATGGCAAGCTCATGCTCGTCCCGGCAAGCCATGAAGCGAGCTTCGACGGCAAGCCGCTCACCTTGACGGCGATCGAATTCGCCATCCTGAAAGGCTTCCTCTCCCGCCCGCAGCATGTGCTTGGCCGCGACGCGGTGATGGCCAATGCCTATGCCTCGAACATCCATGTCTCGGAACGCACGGTCGACAGTCATATCCGCAACGTGCGGGCCAAGCTGGCGGCGGTCGGCTGTATCGATGCGATCGCGACGGTGCATGGCGTCGGCTTCCGGCTCGGCCGATGCGGTGGTTGAGCAAGGAAAGGTGGCGGCCGCGGCTCGCCACCGTCGTCGTTGTCATCCTGGTTCTGGTGATGGCGCTGCCGCTGGTCGGGCTGTTCTTCTTCCGGCTCTACGAGAACCAGCTGATCCGCCAGACGGAGGGCGAGCTCATCGCTCAAGGGGCGGTCGTCGCGGCCATCTACGCCCGGGAGGTGCGCGCCGCAGGCATTCCCCAGGAAAGGCTGGGCTCGCCGATCTCGGCTGATCCGGCGAGGGACAACAACTATCCCTACGATCCGATCGAGCCGCGGCTCGATCTTGCCTCCGACGATGTCATGCCGATGCGCCCCACGGCACTTCCCGCCACCCCCGACCCGACCTTCGCGGCTATCGGCGCCCGGCTCGACGGCATTCTCGACGAAACGCAGAAAACGACGCTTGCCGGCTTCCGCCTACTCGACCCACACGGCGTGGTGATTGCCGGCGGCGACGAGATCGGCTGGTCGCTCGGCGATGTCGAGGAGGTGCGGACCGCGCTTTCAGGCCTCTATGCCAGTGAACTCCGCCTGAGGATCCCCGACCAGCCGGCGCCACCGCTCTATTCGGTCAGCCGCGGCACCAGGGTGCGCGTCTTCGTCGCCATGCCGGTCGAGCTAGACGGCCGGGTCGCGGGCGTCGTCTATCTGTCGCGGACGCCGAACAACATCGTCAAGCACCTCTATGGCGAGCGCGGCAAGGTGACGTTGGCGGCGATCACGATCGTCGGCGGCACGCTCTTGATCGCGCTGGTGTTCATCCGCACCGTCAGCCGGCCGATCTATGCGCTGATCGAGCGGACGAAGCGGATCGCCGCCGGCGATCGCGACGCGATCAGGCCGCTCGCGCATCACGGCACGCGCGAGATGGCGGCGCTGTCGACGGCTTTCCTCGACATGGCGCAAAAGCTGCAGGCGCGCTCCGACAGCATCCAGACCTTCGCCACCCATGTCTCGCATGAGCTGAAATCGCCGCTCACCGCAATCCAGGGCGCGGCCGAGTTGCTGCGGGATTCCGGCGGCGCGATGGACGAGGCCGAGCGCAAGCGTTTCTCCAACAACATCGTCACCGATGCTGGACGGCTCAATCTCCTGGTGCGACGGCTGCTCGACCTGGCGCGCGCGGAAAATCTGGAACCGAGCGGCGAAAGCACGACGCTTCATGCGGCGTTGGCATCCTTGCCGATTGACACAAGGCTGGAAGCGCGGCTTGAAGGCGGCGGCGATATCAGGCTCGGCATCTCGGCCGAGAATCTCGGTATCGTGCTCGCCAACCTCATCGATAATTCGGCGAGGCACGGCTCCCGGCAGGTGGCGATCCACGCCTCGGCCGATGGCGAGCGCGCGTCGGTTCAGGTCGGCGACGACGGCGACGGCATCTCGGCCGCCAACCGCGCCAGGATCTTCGAGCCGTTCTTCACCACGCGGCGCGAGTCCGGCGGCACCGGCATGGGGCTCGGCATCGTGCTGGCCCTCCTGAAAGCGCATGATGGCACGATCAGGCTGGTTGACTCCGAGCGCGGCACGCGCTTCGAGATCGATCTGCCGGTTGCGTGAACGCGCGACCCGCCCAATTGGAGAAAAAATGCGCTACGACATCGTCATCATCGGCGGAGCCATCGTCGGGTCCTCGGTCGCCTACTATTTGCGCGAGGAAGGCTTTACCGGCTCCGTCGCGCTGATCGAGCGCGATCCGCAGTTTTCCCACGCGGCGACGACCTTGTCCCTCGCCTCGATCCGCCAGCAATTCTCGATCCCGGAAAATATCCGCCTGTCGCAGTTCACGCTGAAACTGTTCCGCCGGCTGAAGGAGACGTTCGGCGCCGACGCCGATATCGGCTTTCGCGAGGGCGGCTATCTGATCCTCGCCGGCGAGGCCGGCCTGCCGATCCTCAAGGCCAATCACGAGACGCAGGTCGCCGAGGGCGCCGATATCCTGCTCGAGGACGCCGGGCAATTGGCGCGCCGCTTCCCATGGCTGTCGGTCGAAGATGTTTCCGCAGGCGCCTTTGGCCGCAGCGGCGAGGGCTGGTTCGACGCGCATGCGCTGCTGACGCTGTTCCGCAAGGCGCTGCGCGACAAGAAGATCGATTTCATCACGGCTTCCGCCGCCGGTATCAAACGCGAGGGCAACCGCGTCACCGGTGTGTCGCTGGACAATGGCGAGACGCTCGAAGCGGGCATCGTCGTCAACGCCGCCGGGCCGAACGCCGGCAAGGTGGCGGCTTTTGCCGGGCTCAAGCTGCCGGTCGAGCCGCGCAAGCGCAACGTCTTCGTCTTCGAGGCGCGCGAGAAATATGCCGACATGCCGCTCCTGGTCGATCCGTCGGGTATCTATGTGCGGCCGGAGGGCTCGGTCTACCTCACCGGCGGCGCCGAGCCGGAGGAAGGCGATGTCGCGCCCGACCCGACGGATTTCGACGTCAACTGGCCGCTGTTTGAAGAGGTGATCTGGCCGACCTTGGCCACCCGCATCCCGGCCTTCGAGGCGATCAAGCCGACGCGCGCCTGGGTCGGGCATTACGATTACAACACGCTCGACCAGAACGCGGTGATCGGGCCGCATCCGGAGGTCGAGAACTTCCTGTTCGCCAACGGCTTCTCCGGCCACGGCCTGCAGCAGGCGCCGGCGGTGGGCAAGGCGCTCTCGGAGCTCATCATGCATGGCGCCTATCGCACGATCGATTGCACGGCGTTCGGATATGAGCGCGTCGCGGCGGGGCGGGCGTTCAGGGAATTGAACGTCATCTGACGCATAATCGCATCGACCGACAACGCGTTGCCGAGCGCATGCCCGCGCCCCGTATTGTCGAAAATGCACCACACCTCAGTGGCTGACGCGCCCGCGTCGGCGAGTTGGGCACTGATCTCCAACAGCCGGCCGGCGTCATAGTCCGAAAAATAGACATGCGGCGCGCCATGAAAGCGGAAATAGGCGAGTTCATGCCAGCCGCCGGGCGCGGAGGCGGCGGAAACTGGGGCGGGGTCGGCCGCCACGCGCCCGACACGGAGGCGGCTCAGCAAAGCATCCGCTCCCGGCTCGAACCAACTGGCGTGACGCGGTTCGCAGACCAAGCGGCAGTCGGTCTTATCGCGGAACGAGGCGAAGAACTTTCTGGCTATCCGCCTGTCGAATTGCAGGCTGGGCGGCAGTTGGACCAGGAGGGCGGACAGCTTTTCACCGAGACCTCTGACCTCACCTATGAATGCATCCAGAATATCCTGGCAATCTTCCAGGCGGCGCTCATGGGTCGCGGCTTTGGGGATTTTAACAGAAAACCGAAAATGATCCGGCACCGAGCGCGCCCAGCGCTCATATGTTTCGCGCTGATGCGGTTTGTAGAACGATGAGTTGATCTCCACAACAGGAAGACGCGAAGCGTAACGCTGCAATTGCGAGCCTGTCGCCGGAACAGAGGACCTGTGCGCTGCCGGTATGGTCCACCCGGCTGTTCCGATAAAAGGTTTGTTTTCGGCCATGTCCACAATCTGGATAGGCGCGCCTGCAGGTCAAGGCGGAGCTCAGGCAGCGAGGCGGCAGCCCAGATGTGCCTGTAGCCAGCCGAGCACGCGCGCCCAGCCTTCGGCGTGCTCCGCCGCGGCGTCCGGGAAGCCGGCGAAGCCGCCATGGCAGATGATGAGTCGCGTGCCGTCGTCGATCGGCTCAAGCAGGTAAGCGGCCGTCGTTTCATGACGGCCGAGCGTCGGATGCTCCCAGTCGTAGCGCCGCGTCTGCACGATGCGGCGCGGCGTTTCGATTTCGAGGAATTTTCCGCTGGCGGGCAGGCGCCTGCCGTCGGCGCTCCGCACAGTGACGCGCCAGCTTCCGCCGGCGCGGAGATCGGCCGCCCAACCGGTCATGCAGTAGGTCTCGGGCGAACCCCACCAGCGTTCGACCTCCTTGGTGACGAGTGCCGCTATCACCTCGTCCGGCGAGACGGGAAGCTCCGCCGACGCCATGACCGTGTCGGCATTCGCCATGGCTTGCGGCGAGGACAAGTGAAGCATCTAACCAACCTTTGCCAGAAATCGTCTCGCATCCGAAACGAAAGTCAACCCTTCGACGGCGGGCGCTCGAAACCCTTGCCGGTTTCGAGCAGGCTCTTCAGACTCGCCAGCACCAGCGGCCAGCCCTTGGAGACGTTCGGGATCAGCCTGTGCGGGCCGTCGGCCTCGTGGATGACGGCGAGCTTCATCAATTCGCCGTCCGGCTCAATGGTGAAGGTGCAGCGCGTGTAGCCGTCCTCCTTCACCTCGGGCAGCCATTCATTGCGCCATTTGATGACGAGGCGTTTCGGCGGGTCGATCTCGAGGATCTCGCCCGAGTCGGCGACGCGCCCGTCGGGGAAGACCAGCTTCCAGCTCGAGCCGACCTTCCAGTCGCTCTCCTGGTAGGAGCAAAGGAAGAACTGCCGGTTGAATTCCGGATCGGTCAGCGCTTGCCAAAGCTTCTCGGGCGTCGTGCGGATATAGGTGACATAGACAAAGCTGTTCTCGCTCACGGCTCTTCCCTTTCAAGGCGTTGCTTCAGGTCGCTCAATGCACTGAGCCGATGGCGCTCGAACTTGCCGATCCAGCGCTCGGCGATCTCGTTGATCGGAACGGGGTTGAGATAGTGTTCCTTCTCGCGGCCCCGGCGCATGGTGGTGACGAGATTGGCCTCCTCGAGGATCGCCAGGTGCTTGGTCACCGCCTGGCGGGTCATCTCCATGTGCTCGCAGAGCGCGTTCAGCGTCTGCCCGTTCCGGGCATAGAGGCTGTCCAGCAATTGCCGGCGGGTCGGGTCGGCCAAAGCGCGAAAGACGGCATCCATGCTCATGACTTTAATATGCAACCATTTGGTTGCATGTCAAGCGATGAGGCGGAAAAAGATTTGGCCCGCTGGCGCGGAACGGCGCGATTAAACGCGCGGAGGCGGTCAGAGCTTGCGGGAGAACCAGAAGGCGTCGGGCATGCGCGTCATGCCGATGCGCTCGTAAAAGCCGACGGCGTCGGGCATCGAGATCAGGCTGATGGCGACAGAAGGGCCGAGCCGGCGCTGCGCCTCGTCCATCAGGCCCTTGCCGACGCCCAGCCTTTGCGCGGCCTTCGAAACGGCGAGCTCGGAGATATAGCAGACCCACGAGAAGTCGGTGACGCCGCGCGCGACGCCGACAAGCGGCTCGCCCTCGATGTCAAGGCGCGCCGTCAGCACCAGGCTGGCATTGCCGAGCATCGCCCTCAGGCGGGCTTCGTCATCGACGGGGCGTGTTTTGCCGAGGCCCGACTCCACCAGCACGCGGCGGAATTCGGCGACATCGAGGGCGGGCTCGCTGGCGTAGAGGACTTTGGAAGGATCGGCCATGACCGCAGACTGCACCAGCCGGCCAGGATTTCGAAGCCCTTTTTGAGGCGTTCCGGCTCCGGTCCGCGCGCCCTGCCGCTATTGGCCCAGGGCAGCGCACGAACAGTTGCCTTTCATTTGCCGCCGGCTTTGTGTAAACCGTCCGGCAAATTCCCCGCAAGCCAAGAAGAAGACGGGCAGGTATCCATGGATAAATTCACCAAGCTCACCGGCGTCGCCGCGCCCATGCCGATCGTCAATGTCGACACCGACATGATCATCCCGAAGGATTATCTCAAGACGATCAAGCGCACCGGTCTCGGCACCGGCCTGTTCGCCGAGATGCGCTACAATGAGGACGGCTCGGAGAACCCGGATTTCGTGCTCAACAAGCCGGCCTACCGCAAGGCGCAGATCCTGGTCGCCGGCGACAATTTCGGCTGCGGCTCGAGCCGCGAGCATGCGCCATGGGCGCTGCTCGATTTCGGCATACGCTGCGTGATCTCGACCTCGTTCGCCGACATCTTCTACAACAACTGCTTCAAGAACGGCATCCTGCCGATCACGGTCAGCCCGGAAGACCTCGACAAGCTGATGGACGACGCCTCGCGCGGCTCCAACGCGACGCTGTCGATCGACCTCGAGGCCAAGGAAATCCGCGGGCCGGATGGCGGCGTGGTCAAATTCGACCTCGACGACTTCAAGCGCCATTGCCTGCTGAATGGCCTCGACGACATCGGGCTCACCATGGAGAAGGCCGGCGCCATCGCGTCCTTCGAGAAGAAGAATGCCGAGCTGCGCCCCTGGGCCTGAGCGATCCGAACTTATAACCCGGCCATCGCAGGTCGGGTTCGTGGCGACTGAATGGAGGGAACAGTCATGACACGTTCGCTTCTGGCCGCCGGCGCCACGGTGGCTATCCTTCTCGCCACAATCGGCGCCAATGCGCAGACCACCGCGCCGGCCACGCAGACGGCACCCGCCGCGTCCGATCAGCCGGCGTCCGATCAAGGCGCGGCCGGCCAGGGCAGCGACCAGGCCGGGTCGGATGAAGACAAGCAGGCGCCGATCCCGTTCGAGGGCGGACAGCTCACCATCACGCAGCCGGAGCAGGACGGCGAGAAGGTGCTGTCCTATGACGGCAAGCAGCTTGCCAGCAATTACGACGTCTTCTTCGACAAGATCGTCAAGATCGGCGACGTCAACGTGGCGCTGGTCGATGTCGGCGACGGCGGTAACCAATGCGGGCCGGCCAAGGTTATTGTCTGGAAGCCGAAAGACGGCGAGATCCAGACCACCACGGTCGAGCAGGACGAATGCGGCGCGCCGCCGGCCGCGGTCTCCGACGACGCCATTTATTTCGTGCCTTATCTGCTGCCGGGCGATTCCAAGCCGGCGCTGCAATGGTCGCCCACGGAAGGGCTGACGACCTCCGGCAACCTGACCTACACGCCGGAGCCCGGCACCGGCTGGAAGGATGTCGATCCGTCGAAATACGACAACATCATCGACGCCTTTCACAACGAGGCCGTCTACAAGGCCGGACAGGCGCTGCTCGGCGACGACATGCCCGACATGGCGACCAGCCTTCTGGTCGGCGGCGGCACCGAAAAGACCGAGTCCGGCGCCTTCTACGCCACCGGCTGCGTGCCGCATGACTGCGGCGGCAATGATGGCTTCATGGCGGTCGACCCAGCCAAGCAGAAGGTCTATTTCGCCCGCCGCGGCGACAATGGCGAGCCGCAGGCCTGGCCGCCGATGAAGGACTGGCCGGACGATATCAAGAAGGCCTATGACGACGCACAGGGAAATTAGGGCGTATCGCGACGACTATCCTTGCCTTCGTCATTCCAGGGCGGAGCGACGCGTAGCGGAGCGCAGACCCTAGAATCCATGCCATGCCCGTTGCCGTAGAGCGCGAGGGCCCAGAATTCTGCACGGTTGGCGGCGCCTTGGCGTAACGGCATGGATTCCAGGGTCTGCGCGCGTCGCTTCGCTCCTTGCTCCGCCCTGGAATGACGAAGGGAGGAAGCCGCAGCCAAATCTCTGAGGCCCGCGCCAGCCTTCCTGACAATACTCCGCCGGGCTTGGCCCACGACCACACCGTCTTCTCCTGCTAGACGATGACAATCAAAGCGAGGCACCCCATGCGCAAGCTCATCTCCACCGGCTCCCCCTTCGAGAAAACCGCAGGCTATTCGCGTGCGGTGGTGCAGGGCGACTGGTGCTTCGTCTCCGGCACGACCGGCTACGACTATGCCACCATGACCATGCCCGACACGGTCGAGGCGCAGACGCGAAATTGTCTCGCCACCATCGCCAAGGCGCTGGCCGAGGGCGGCTTCGACATGGCCGATGTGGTGCGGGCGCATTACTACATCACCGACCAGGCTTTCGTTGACGTGGTCTTTCCGATTCTTGGCGAGGCGTTCGGCGACATCCGCCCGGCGGCGACGATGATCGTGTGCCAGCTCAACAAGCCGGAAATGAAGATCGAGATCGAGGTGACGGCGCTGCGACGCACGGCGTAGGGTGGCCGTGTAGCAAATGCGGAGGGCTCCCGGGACACGCAAAGGCAAGGAGCGGCTCATGGTGAAGGTTAGGCGCATCGTCGCCAATATCGAAACACGCGACATCGCCGCGGCCAAGCGCTTTTACCAAGATGTGCTTGGACTTGATGTTCTCATGGATCAAGGCTGGATCCTCACTTGCGGCTCGGCCGAGACAATGACGGTGCAGGTGAGCTTCATGGCCGAGGGCGGATCGGGCACGCCGGTGCCGGACCTGTCGATCGAGGTCGACGATGTGGACGCGACGCTTGCAGGTATGAGGAACGCCGGCTTCGCCATCGAATACGGCCCGGCGGACGAGCCTTGGGGCGTGCGCCGCTTCTATGTACGCGATCCGTTCGGCAGGCTGGTGAATATTTTGGCGCATGGGTAGGTGTGCACACATTTCCAAGCGTCTGGTCTTTGGCGATAGCGTGCATGGCAACTGGGCGCATGCATTTTCTTATGTCGCGCTGGTCGACCCCCACTCCGTCTCGGCTTCGCCGAGCCACCTCTCCCCCGATCGACGGGGTAGAGGAAGGCGCCACGCTTTTTGCCGTTAACGCTCGTCCAGCAACGCTCCCTTCCTTTCCCTCCGGAGGGGGGGAAAGGTGGCGCTGCGAAGCAGCGACGGATTGGGGGAACCACGTGGCAATCAAGTCGAGGCCCGATCAGTCACGCCTGACGAACCTCGCAATGCCCAGTCGTCCTCTTGCGCCCGGCCCGCTTGGCGTTTAGCAAAAGCCGCGATTTCTCCAAACTCTCATCGGACGGTTCTCCATGGCTTCGAAAAATCTCTTCCTGCTCGCCGGCGACGGCATCGGCCCCGAGGCCATGGCCGAGGTGAAGAAGCTGATCAAGGCCATGAACGACAAGCTCGGCAGCGGCTTTACCACCGACGAGGGGCTGGTCGGCGGCTGCGCTTATGATGCGCATGGCGCGGCGATCTCGGACGCCGACATGGCAAAAGCAATGGCTGCGGATGCCGTGCTGTTCGGCGCGGTCGGCGGACCGAAATGGGATGCGGTGCCTTACGAGGTGCGCCCCGAGGCCGGGCTTTTGCGCCTGCGCAAGGACATGGAGCTGTTCGCCAATCTCAGGCCCGCGATCTGCTATCCGGCGCTGGCTGCCTCTTCCTCACTGAAGCAGGAGGTGGTCGAAGGCCTCGATATCTTGATCGTGCGCGAGCTTACCGGCGGCGTCTATTTCGGCGAGCCGAAGCAGATCATCGATCTCGGCAACGGCCAGAAGCGCGGCATCGACACCCAGGTCTACGACACGTTCGAGATCGAGCGCATCTCGGGCGTCGCCTTCGAGCTGGCGCGGACACGCCGGAATCACGTCACCTCGATGGAAAAGCGCAACGTCATGAAGTCGGGCGTCTTGTGGAACGAGGTGGTCAGCCAGACGCACAAGGCCAAATACAGCGACGTCAAGCTCGACCATATGCTGGCGGACGCCGGCGGCATGCAGTTGGTGCGCTGGCCGAAGCAGTTCGACGTCATCGTCACCGACAATCTGTTCGGCGACATGCTGTCCGACATCGCCGCGATGCTGACCGGCTCGATCGGCATGCTGCCGTCCGCCTCGCTCGGCGCGCCGGATGCCAAGACCAAGAAGCGCAAGGCGCTCTACGAGCCGGTGCACGGCTCGGCGCCCGACATCGCCGGCAAGGGCATCGCCAACCCGATCGCGATGATCGCGTCCTTCGCCATGTGTCTGCGCTATTCCTTCGGCATGGTCGCCGAAGCCGACAAGCTCGAAGCTGCCATCGCCGCCGTGCTGGACGACGGTCTGCGCACCAAGGACATCATGTCCGAAGGCAAAACCGAGGTGGGCACGGTTGATATGGGCGATGCCATCATCGCCAAGTTCCTCGGCTGACCCCATGGCTGACGAGGCGGCGGTCGACGTTCGCTGGGCGACGACCCAGTACGCCGAAGCGCTCGCCACTGTGCTTTGCGCGATGGCGGTGCACTACCGCCAGGCGCCGCTCGATCACAGCCGGGCGGCGGCCACGGCCCGGCAGTGGCTGAGCGAAGAGAGCCCGGCCTATCCGCATTTCGCCTTGGCCTTCGTGGGCGGTGAGGTGGCCGGCCTCGCCTCGGTGGCCATCGCGCACCCCGGCATCGATCTCGAAAGGCTGATGTTCCTGAAGGATCTGTTCGTGCGCGACAGCGCCCGCGACAAGGGCGTCGGCCGCGCGCTGGTCGGCTTTCTCGCCGGCTATTGCGTCAGCAAAGGCATCGGCCGCATCGACCTCACGACCGAAGACTGGAACGAGGGCGCGTTGCGCTTCTACGACCGGCTTGGCGCCGAGCGCCACGGCCAGAAGGTCTTTCTGCGGCTGCCGAAAGCAGCGCTGAACAGAGTCGCTAGAACCTGACGCCGACCTGTGTCGGCCCCCATCGGTTCTCCCCGAACTGTGAAGGTAGAAGTCCGAAGATCAGAAAGGCCACGGCTCCGAAAGCCGGGATGTAGCAAAGCAAGGCAAGCCAGCCGGTCAGCCCGATGTCGTGCAGACGCCGCACGACGACTGCGATCGACGGCAGGATTGCTGCCAGCACGAAAAGCAGGGCAGGAATGTACCCGATCGACGTCCTTGGGCCGTCATCGAAACCACTTATCGCCAGGTTGAGCAGGATGCCGAAACCGAACAGCGCGACGAGCACGATGTAGAACCACAGATAGAACGCCCAAAACTCCTTACGGCGCGCTCGGCCGGTGAAATTTCGGTAGTCGTCGCCGAGCGCACGTAGAAAATAAGCCCACAGTCCCGTGGAGCTGGCGGAATGGCGTTGGGCGATGCGGCCGCGCTGTTCCGGATTGCCGTTTGCCGGGAGCGAAGGTCGGCTCGCGGTTACGATGTCGTGTGCAGTCCCGTCGCCTGGCGTGAACTCGACCAGCAGACCTCTGGCGAGGGGCATGTCCTTTGTCAGGTCCTTGCGGCCGAAGATGTAGCGCTTGCCGTCAACGCCGTTGATGTAGCCGTAGTCGTGATCGTCGTCGTAGTGAAACACAGTGCCGCGCATTGACTCCCCCCTGCATCGCCTTCAAAGGCTACCAATAGTTGCAGAATAACGCAATGCACGCACAGCGCTAGATCGTGACACCGGCCAGGATAAGCCCCCATTTGTTCTTACTGCCGATGTCGGCGACAGCCGCGCAAGAATAGTCACACTGGCCGCTTCTTCGACTTCTTGTTTTTCATCGGCCCCGGCTTGTCGAACTTCGGCTTGCCAGGCTTCTTCACCCAAGATTTTGCCCCGCCAGCAGGCTGTTACTCGCCCGGCGCCCGCTTCTCGAAACCGGCCGCCTTCTGGTCGAAAGGCCGCTTGCCCCGATGCGGCTTCTTCTCCGGCCTCGGCGGCTGGTAGCCGGCGCGCGACCGGTCCGGCGTGCCGTCGATCCGCCTGACCGCAATGCTGCCCTGCAGCTTGCGGTCAGGGCCGATCGCGGCGACGAAGCGGTCGGCCCAGTCGGCGGCGATCTGCACGAAGGTTGCTTCCGGCTGCATCTTGATGGCGCCGATCTCGCGCTTGGACATGCCGGCGGTGCGGCACAGCATCGGGATCAGCCAGCGCGGCTCGGCATTCTGCCGGCGGCCGACCGAGAGCGAGAACCAGACGCTGTCGCCGAAGTCCTCGCGGCGCGCGGGTGTTTCCTCCCGGCGTGCGAACTTCTCCTTCGACAGCGCGAAGGGCGCGACGTCGATCAGGTCCTCGGGCGCCGACCGGCTGCCACGGCACAGCCGCACGAAGGCGGCGGCCACCAGCTCGGCGCCATGCCGCTCCAGGAGCGCCGCGGCGAAGTCGCGCTCCTCGTCCTTCACGGGCTCGCGAAAGGATGGGTCGGCCAGGATGCGCTCGTCGTCACGCCGCAGCACCTCGTCGGCCGAGGGTGGGCTCGCCCAGCTCGCGGTGAGACCCGCATTCGCAAGCAGCCGCTCGGTGCGCCGGCGGGCATTGCCCGGCACGATCAGCGCGCTGACGCCCTTGCGTCCGGCGCGGCCGGTGCGGCCGCTGCGGTGCAGCAGCGTCTCCGGGTTGCTCGGGAGGTCGGCATGGATGACGAGATCGAGATTGGGCAGGTCGATGCCGCGCGCCGCGACGTCCGTGGCGATGCAGACCCGGGCGCGGCCGTCGCGCATCGCCTGCAGGGCATGGCTGCGCTCATTCTGGCTGAGCTCGCCGGACAGCGCCACGACCGCGAAATTTCGGTTGTTGAAGCGCGCGGTGAGATGGTTTACCGCCGCGCGGGTGTTGCAGAACACCATCGCATTGGCGGCCTCGTAATAGCGCAGCACGTTGATGATGGCGTTCTCGCGATCGCCGGGCGCGACGGAGAGCGCCCGGTACTCGATATCGAGATGCTGCTTTTCCTCGCCGCCGGCCGAAATGCGCACGGCATCGCGCTGGTAACTCTTCGCCAGCGTGGCGATGGCGCGCGGCACGGTGGCCGAAAACATCAGCGTGCGGCGGTCAGCGGGTGCCGCATCGAGGATGAATTCGAGGTCCTCGCGGAAACCGAGGTCGAGCATCTCGTCGGCTTCGTCGAGCACCACGGCTTTCAGCGCCGACATGTCGAGCGCGCCGCGCGTGATGTGGTCGCGCAGCCGGCCAGGTGTGCCGACGACGATATGGGCGCCGCGCTCCAGCGCGCGCCGTTCGGTGCGCATGTCCATGCCGCCGACGCAGGAGGCGATCTCAGCGCCGGCCAGCGCGTAAAGCCATTCCAGCTCGCGCCGCACCTGCAGCGCCAGCTCGCGTGTCGGCGCCACCACCAGTCCCAGCGGCGCGCCGGCATTGGCGAAACGCTGAGCTTCGCCAAGCAGGGTCGGCGCCACGGCAAGGCCAAAGGCGACGGTCTTGCCGGATCCGGTCTGCGCCGACACCAGCGCGTCGGCTTCGCCGAGCTCCGGCCCCAGCACCGCCTTCTGCACCGGCGTCAGTTCGACATAGCCGCGATCTCGCAGCGCCTGCGCCAGCGCAGGCACGATCGTTTCGAAACTGGACATTCTCTTCTTTCGGAATTCGGAGCTCAGTGCTCGTCGCGGAGCACAAGGCCGGCACCGCGCCAGCCAAAGAATATTTGCGGCGTTCCTACTTCCTGCGGCCGTCATTGTACAGGGCAAGCGGCACCGCCTTGCCCACAAGGGGGAAGGGGAGAGCAGCGCTTGCTGCCAATTGACTCTTCTGCCAAAGCGCGTAAAAGCCGGCGGCGAACGGGATCGTCTTCGATGCGCGGCCTTTTGATGGCTCTTCTTGCATTCGATGCCTCCAGCCACGATGCGGCGCATCGGGCGGGGCGGTTCGACGCGTCCGTCCGTTCCAGCAAAACTACGGCCAAAACCACCACCAAAACGGTGTGATTCCCTTGGCCTAACCACCCTCTCCCGGGTACGGCCCGGGGGACGAAACCCGCACGAGGCCAGCGGGTTTCTCCAACAAGCAAGCGGAGAGGGACAGGAGATATCAGATGAGTTTCAAGGTTGCGGTAGTCGGCGCCACGGGCAATGTGGGCCGCGAAATGCTCAATATTCTGGACGAGCGCGGCTTCCCGGTGAGCGAGGTCGTGGCACTGGCCTCGCGGCGCAGCCAGGGCACCGAAGTGTCCTTCGGCGACCGCACGCTGAAGGTCAAGGCACTCGACACCTATGATTTTTCCGACACCGACCTCTGCGTGATGTCGGCCGGCGGCAACGTCTCCAAGGAATGGTCGCCCAAGATCGGCAAGCAGGGCTGCGTCGTCATCGATAATTCGTCGGCCTTCCGCTACGATCCGGACGTGCCGCTGATCGTGCCGGAGGTGAACCCGGACGCGGTCTCCCTGTTCTCGCGCAAGAACATCATAGCCAACCCGAACTGTTCGACCGCGCAGCTGGTCGTGGCGCTGAAGCCGCTGCATGACGTCGCCACCATCAAGCGCGTCGTCGTCGCCACCTATCAGTCGGTGTCGGGTGCCGGCAAGGAAGGCATGGACGAGCTCTTCACCCAGACCCGCGCGGTGTTCGTCGCCGACCAGGTCGACGTCAAGAAGTTCACCAAGCGCATCGCGTTCAACGTCATTCCGCATATCGACGTCTTCCTCGACGACGGCTTCACCAAGGAAGAGTGGAAGATGGTGGCCGAGACCAAGAAGATGCTCGACCCCAAGATCAAGCTGACGGCGACCTGCGTGCGCGTGCCGGTGTTCATCGGTCATTCGGAAGCGGTCAACATCGAGTTCGAGAAGCCGATCACGGCCGACGAGGCGCGCGAGATCCTGCGCGAGGCGCCCGGCTGCCAGGTGCTCGATAAGCGCGAGAATGGCGGCTACATCACCCCGCTCGAATCGGCCGGCGAGGACGCCACCTTCATCTCGCGCATCCGCGAGGATTCGACCGTCGACAACGGCCTGTCGATGTGGGTCGTTTCCGACAATCTGCGCAAGGGCGCGGCGCTGAACGCCGTGCAGATCGCCGAGCTTTTGGTCGAGCGCGGCCTGATCCAGCCGAAGAAGAAGGCGGCTTAGTTCTCGCTCACGGGCCGCACCGCCGCTTCGCGGCTGGCCCTCCGCGGGGGCGCCGGACGACCGGCGGCCCGCGGTCGCGGGCTCGGCCTTTGGCCTGGTTGCCTCTCCCTTCTCCCCGTTCAACGGGGAGAAGGTGCCCGAAGGGCGGATGAGGGGCAGCGCCCGCATGTCCAGTTTTCCTGAAGTCTTGCTACGCCCGGCCACAAGTTCCGACGCGGCTGCCATCGCGACCATAATGCGCGCGTCGCTCGATGCCTTCGCCTGGATGCCCGTCCTGCATACGCCGGAGGAAGACCTGTTCTTCATCCGCGACATCCTGCTGCCCAATCAGCAGGTCACGGTCGCCGAAGCCGGCGAGCGCATCGTCGGCTTCGTTGCCGTCAATGGCGATCGGGTCGAGCAGCTCTATCTCGATCCGGCCTGGACAGGCCAGGGCATCGGCAGCCGGCTGCTCGCCCACGCCATCGCCGGCATGTGTCTGGTCAAGCTTCACTGCTTCCAGGCCAACACCGGCGCGCGACAGTTCTACGAACGCCATGGTTTTCGCGCCGAAGCCTTCGGCGACGGCTCGACCAATGAGGAAGGCCTGCCGGATGTTCTTTACGTGCTCAGGCGCTGAAGTCAGCCACCGTTTTCCGCCGCCAGCTGCTGCAGGATGACGAGCGCTTCCTCCGCCCGCTCGGCCGGCACGAACAGGTGGTCGTGGTAGAAGGCCGAGACCGGATTGACGCCCATGCCGGCCGCCGCGAGCCGCTTGGTGATGGCGGCGAGGAAGCCGACGGCTTCCAGCGAGGAGTGGATGTCGAGCGTGATCATCCGGCAGCGGAACGTGCCGGCGAGGCCGGCCGCCTTCGTCTGGCTTTCGGCCAGGATCAGCTTCGTGCCCTCGCGCTCGACGAAGCGCATGACCGGCTCTACGCCCTTCGGCAAGGCTGCGCCGGGTGGCAAAGTCGCGAAGACATAGACTTCCGGGCAAAGCAGCGGCGTCATCCACGCCAGCAGCTTTTGCAGGTCCGTCTCGCCGCTCATGTCTCCTCCCCTTCGTGTGATGCTCCGCGACGTTCTCGACAGTCCTGCGCGAAACGTCAACGGTCCGGCGCCTGGACGACATGGTGATGTCGCTGGCGGCTGAGCCGCAAACCCGTTATCGCCGTAGAGACATAACGGCTCGCAAAGGTTCACCCGATGATCGTCCGCCCGCGCCCGACATTCCTGCAGCTGTTCTTCATCATGCGCGGCTCGGTGGTGCCGCGCATCCTGCCGCAGATTTTCGGCTTCGCCCTCTATTCGACGGTCATCCTGCTGCTCGCGCGGCACTTCCAGCTCGATCTCAGCGCCTTCAGCATCGCGCCTTTCGGGCTCGTCGGCGTGACGCTGTCGATCTATCTGTCGTTCCGCAACAACGCCGCCTATGACCGCTGGTGGGAGGCGCGCAAGCTCTGGGGCGCGCTGGTTTTCGAGATCCGCAATCTGGCGCGCGCCACCACCGGCCTGATCGGCGACCGCGCCGAGCAGCGCGCGCTTCTAATGGAAGCGCTTGCCTTCTGCCATCTCCTGCGCGGGCAATTGCGCCGGATCGACAGCACAAAGGACGCGCGCACTTTCATCGGCGACGAGGTCGACACGGTCGCCGCCCGCACCAACCCGGCCGACGACATGGTCCGCCGCATGGGCCGGCGCGCCAATGCGCGGCGCGAGGCGGGCGCGCTCGATCCGATCGGTTTCCGCATCCTCGATGAAAGGCTGGCCGCGATCGCCGCCATCCAGGCCGGCTGCGAGCGGATCGCCGGCACCCCCCTGCCCTTCGCCTATACGCTCCTGGTGCACCGCACGGCCTATGTCGTCTGCCTGCTCCTGCCGATCGGCCTGATATCGACCACGGGCTGGGCGACGCCCCTGTTCACGGCGCTGATCGCCTATACCTTCTTCGGCCTCGACGCGCTGTCGGAAGAGCTCGAGGACCCGTTCGGCATCGAGGCCAACGACCTCGCGCTGGACGGGCTCTGCCGCGTCTGCGAGATCTCCGTGTTCGAGGCGCTGGACGAAACGCCGCCGAAGATGATCGCGGCCGATAAATTTTACTTCTCGTAGCCACAGGCCGCCCGAGGATGACGAAGGCGTGTAGGATCGCGGCATGTTCCCCCGTCCTTGGATCGAACCCGGCAAACAGCCGGCATTCGAAACCGTCAGGAGGGAACATCCATGAGCCTTTCCGAAGCCGTGCCTGTCTCGAACGTCGCCTTGTGGACGGGGCGCGCGCTCAGCGCCGTCGTCGTGCTGTTCATGATCTTCGATGGCGTCATCAAGCTGCCGCCGCTGGATATCGTCACCCGGACGATGACCGAACTCGGCTGGCCGGCGGACGCCAATGTCGCGCGCCTGATCGGGGTTATCGGGCTGATCTCGACCGCGCTTTATGCCATCCCGCGCACCTCGGTGCTCGGCGCCATCCTGCTTACCGCCTATATGGGCGGCGCGATTTCGACCCATGTGCGGATCGGCAATCCGCTGTTCTCGCATACGCTGTTCGGCGTCTATCTCGGCATTATCCTGTGGGGCGGGCTCTATCTGCGCGATGCGAGGGTGCGCGCGTTGATTCCGTTCTCACGATAGGGGGGAGAAAATGCTCACCACCATCATCATCGTCCTGGCCGTCGTCATCGCCGCCGTGCTCGTCTATGCCGCGACACGGCCGAACGACTTCGTCGTCTCACGCTCGGCCGGCATCAAGGCGCCGGCCGAGGCGATCTTCCCGCTGATCAACGATTTCCGGCGCTGGCCGGAATGGTCGCCCTTCGAAAAGCTCGACCCTGGGATGCAGCGCACGTTGTCCGGCGCCGACAGCGGCAGGGGCGCGGTCTATGCCTGGGAAGGCAATTCCAAGGCCGGCAAGGGCCGCATGGAGATCACAAATTCGGTGCCGTCGTCGCAGGTCGCGCTCAAGCTCGATTTCGAAAAGCCGTTCCGAGCCAACAATACGGTCAACTTCTCGCTTTCGCCGTCCCGCGAGGGCACGACCGTCACCTGGGCAATGCGCGGCGCAAGGCCCTTCATCGCCAAGCTGATGGGCCTGTTCATGAATTTCGATGCGCTGATCGGCAGGGATTTCGAGGCCGGGCTCGACAATCTGAGGCGCCTCGCCGAGCGGTAAAAACCGCGGGATATCAAAAAGTTGATGCCCGGCGCCACAAATCTGGCCGGCACATAGCCGGCCAATCTTCATCATCGCCGGGATCAATTTAGCTGTTCGTGAGTTTAGGGCATGGCGGCGAGGACGGCGCTTGAGAGAGGAACAGCAATGAAGAAAGCAATTACCATTCTGGTGCTGACGGTGGCCCTGGGCGCCTGCTCGCAAACGGAAAAGGGCGCGGCGGTCGGCGGCCTGGGCGGCGCGGCGGTCGGCGCGGCCGTCGCCAATGACCCGGTCGAGGGCGCAGTGGTCGGCGGCGCGGTCGGCGCAGTGGCCGGCGCGCTGATCGGCCATGCCAGCGAAAGCGGCAAGTGCCGCTATCGCGACCGCTATGGCCGCGTTTACATCGCAAGATGCCCGTCGGGATATTGAGGCAGCAAGCCGGCACAGAAAAACGGCGGGCCTGGGCCCGCCGTTTTTGTAAACGAAAGCCGTGATTACTCGGCGCTGGCGGCTTCAGCCTCGGCCGGCGCCGCGGTCGCAGCGGCAGCCGCCGCAGCGGCGTCTTCCTGCGCCTTCTTCAACAGGGCGGCGCGTTCCTGCGCCTTCTTGCCGGGCAGAGCCTTGGTCGGGTTCGAGCGGGCTTCGCGCTTGGCGATGCCGGCTTCGTCGAGGAAGCGCAGCACACGATCGGTCGGCTGGGCGCCGTGCGACAGCCAGTGCTTGACGCGGTCGGCATCGACCTTGACGCGCTCGCCGTCCTTCGGCAGCAGCGGGTTCCAGGAACCCAGTGCCTCGATGAAACGGCCGTCGCGCGGCGAACGGGCGTCGGCAACGACGACGTGGTAGTAAGGACGCTTCTTCGAGCCCGCACGGGCCAGTCTGATCTTCAGTGCCATTCTTTATCTCCTAAAAAGCTCTGATTTCGTTTGATGTTGTGGCTTCGGCTGATGCTGTTAGCCGGCTTTGGCAGCGCCGTTGTTGGCGGCGATCTGTTCGTGATGCCGGATCACTTCACGGACGACGAAGTTCAGGAACTTCTCCGCGAAATCCGGATCGAGGTTCGCATCCTTCGCCAGCTGGCGAAGGCGGGCGATCTGCTGCTGCTCGCGCGCCGGATCGGCGGGCGGCAGGCCATGCTCGGCCTTGAGCACGCCGACCGCCTTGGTGCAGCGGAAGCGCTCGGCCAGCATATGGATGAGGGCGGCGTCGATGTTGTCGATCGAAGCGCGGTAGCCAGCCAGGATGGCGCGTGCGTCGGCCATGTCTTTCTCCTCGTTCATCGCTCCCCTCACTTCTTTTTCCCAAGACCGGGCAGCCCGCCGCCGCCCAGACCGGGAAGACCCGGAAGCTTCATGCCGCCGGGCAGGCCCGGCAGTCCGCCACCGCCGGGAAGTCCCCCGGGCAAGCCGCCCGGCAGGCCTTTGCCGAGACCGGCGGCTTGCGCCTGCTTCTGCAGGGCCTCGAGCTGCTTGGGATCCATCTTCGACAGATCGGGCATGCCGCCGCCCTGCATCATGCCGCCAAGGCCCATCTTCGAGGCAAGGCCGCCCATCATGCCGCGCATGAGGCCGCCGCCTTTGCCCTTGCCGCCCATCGCCTTCATCATGTCGGCCATGCCGCGATGCATCTTCAAGAGCTTGTTGATCTCGGCAGCATCGGTGCCGGAGCCAGCGGCGATGCGCTTCTTGCGCGAGTGCTTCAGGATGTCGGGGTTCGCGCGCTCGGCCTTGGTCATCGAGGAGATGATGGCGAGCTGGCGGCGGAACATCTTGTCGTCGAAGCCGGCGGCGGCGAGCTGGTCCTTCATCTTGCCCATGCCGGGCATCATGCCCATGATGCCGCCCATGCCGCCCATCTTCGACATCTGCTGAAGCTGCTGGGCAAGGTCGTTCAGGTCGAACTTGCCCGACTGCATCTTCTTCGCCATCGCCGCCGCCTGCTCGGCGTCGATGGTCTCGGCAGCCTTCTCGACCAGGCTGACAATGTCGCCCATGCCGAGGATGCGGTCGGCGATGCGCTTGGGGTGGAATTCCTCCAGCCCGTCCATCTTCTCGCCGGTGCCGATGAGCTTGATCGGCTTGCCGGTGACGGCGCGCATCGAAAGCGCCGCACCACCGCGGCCGTCGCCGTCCATGCGGGTGAGCACCAGGCCGGTGATGCCGACGCGCTCGTCGAAGCTTTTCGCCAGGTTCACGGCATCCTGGCCGGTCAGCGAGTCGGCGACCAGCAAGATTTCGTGCGGGCTCGACACCTTCTTGATGTCGGCCATCTCGACCATCAGCGGCTCGTCGATATGGGTACGGCCGGCGGTGTCGAGGATGACCACGTCATGGCCGCCGAGCCTGGCGGCCTGCACGGCGCGCCTGGCGATGTCGACCGGGCTCTGGCCGGCGATGATCGGCAGTGTCGCGACCTTGGTCTGCTCGCCAAGCTGGCGCAACTGCTCTTGCGCGGCAGGCCGCCGCGTGTCGAGCGAGGCCATCAGGACCTTCTTGTTCTGCCGCTCGGTCAGCCGCTTGGCGATCTTGGCCGAGGTGGTCGTCTTGCCGGAGCCCTGCAGGCCGACCATCATGACGACGACGGGCGCCGGCGCGTTGAGATCGATGGCGACGCCCTCGGCGCCGAGCATCTCGACCAGCTCGTCATGGACGATCTTGACGACCATCTGTCCGGGCTTGATCGACTTCAGCACCGCGGCGCCGACCGCCTTCTCGCGCACCTTGTCAGTAAAGGAGCGAACCACTTCCAGCGCGACGTCGGCCTCGAGCAGCGCGCGGCGCACCTCGCGAAGTGCCGCCGAGACATCCGCCTCGGACAGCGCGCCGCGGCCGGTCAGGCCGTTCAGGATCGAACCAAGGCGTTCCTGGAGTGATTCAAACATTCTCTTTCCTTTTCCCTGGCACCTCGTGGAATGCCCGAGAGGTAGTGCGTTCGCGCCGGGTCGCCAAGCAAAAGCGCAAAGCCAAAAAGCACCCGGGGGCGCATCGCGCTGCCGGGTGTTGGCCTCCGGGATCTCTTTACAGCACTGGCCTCAGAGAGGCTTCGGCGTCCTGGTCGGCTTTCGCGAAAGGTTACTCGTCGCGGAATTCGAGGCGTCTAGAACAGGAAATCGGCTGTGGAGTCAAGGCTTGGGCCCAACCCTAGGCCAAAACGCCGCGATTTGGGGATCGCTCAGCCCAGGCTTTGCGTGCTCGTCCCGACCCGCAGCGGCGAGCGCCGGTGCAAAAGCAAAAGCACCGTCAAAAGCGTGCTGACGACGCCGATCGCGGCGATGAGCACAGCGTCCAGATTGCTCCAGCCTGGGCCTTCGAGCGGCTTGGCGTTGAGCAGAGCGAAGCCATTATAGCCTTCCTGATGCGAGATCAGCAGGAAGCCGGTGAGGTTGTTGCCGAGATGGGCGCCGAAACCGGCGCCGAGATTGCCGGTGACATAGACGAGCAGCGTCAGCAGCAGCGCAAAGGTGCCGATCGAGATGAAGACACTGGCATTGATGGCCAGCGTCGAGGCCGAGTTCCAGTGCAGCGACGTGAACAGCAGGCCCGGCAGCACCGCCCAGACCAGCGGGCTCCTGAAGCGATAGGCGAGGGCGCGCAGCAGATAGCCGCGAAACAGCATTTCCTCCGACGAGGTCTGCAGGAAAGCGAGCAGCACGATCGGAACAAGGAAGAGCAGCCAGGACGACAACGCGATCGGTCCGCGCGCGATCTCCGGCTGCAGCCCATAGAGCAGTACCTCCGAAAACAGCGAGGTGATCAGCACCGCGACCAGGCCCTTGAGGAAGTCCGAGCCGGCTATGCGGCGGGTGACGCCGAAGAGGGCGGACAGCGGCTCGCCATGCAGGAAGCGCATCGCCACCCAGAGGCCGATCCAGATGCCGGCAAAGGAGGTCAGGGCGCTCAAGATTCCGACGGGCGATGCCAGGAAATCCTGCATGTACTGTCCGGTCGACGGTCCGGGAAGGCGCCAGACGATATAGACATAGGTGCCGGCAAACAGCACGAGAGCCGTCATCGCCATCCAGAAGGCGACGACGATTGCTGTGCCGAAGAACAGGCGCGGCAAATTGGTCTTTTCGTTCGGCGAGCGGCGATAGCCCTCGAAGGCGGCATTCTCGATCGTCACGCGGCTCCCCTGCCGGAGGCTTAGGCTGAATGAAATAGGAGATCGGTCGTTACCGCGCGATTACCGCCCACGCGGGTTGCCGTATGCCGAGTGAAAAACGGCCGCCAGCGATGGCGGCCGCTCTTCTCACGACGATAAAGCCCGATCAGCGCATCACATAGACGATGCGCCGCGTGCCGGGGTCGACCAGCGCTGGCTGGTTGTTCACATAGACGTAACGATACCGATAATCGGGGATCTCGCGCAGCTCGACCGTGTCGGGCAGCGTGGCGCCGGTCACCACCTCGCCTTCGAGATAGACCGGATCGACCCGGTGCGTCGTGACATAGGTGCCGACCTCGGCCGGCGGTCTGCCGATCGACTCGATGGCGTCGTCGCTCGAAACGATGGCGCCGGTGTAGCTGCCCGTAGTGTAGAGATCATCGGTCGGCGGCGCCACCACGGCGATATCGGCGTCGGCCGGGCGGCGGGTCACGACGACGCGGCTGCCGCCGAAATCGCCCGTCACATAGT
Source organism: Mesorhizobium sp. SOD10 (assembly GCA_000824805.1). Lineage (GTDB taxonomy): Bacteria > Pseudomonadota > Alphaproteobacteria > Rhizobiales > Rhizobiaceae > Mesorhizobium. Next base: position 13,882 of record CCNA01000026.1, on the reverse strand, counting down.
CGGAATAGACCCAGCCCTTGCCGCCGGCTTCGGCGATCGTGCACCATTTGCTGCCTTGGATGCAGCCATTGAGCGTGGCCGACTGACCGGCGGCCAGCACGCCGATGACAGGATATTGCGGACCGGGGCCGGCGCGAACGTTCAGATCCGTCACCGCCTGGACGGGGGTATCGGCGAAAGCGGCGCCCGAGACAGTGAGCAGCGCACCGGCCAGCGCCGGAAACAAGACGCGTTTCATGGTTTTTCTCTCCGTTTTCAACGCTCCCTCGGGCTTGGAAACGAGACAGAGGCTTATGCGTTCCGGCTAAAGTCCTTTTCGCCCGCTCACGAATTGTTCCCCGGTTTTTCGCCGGTCCGGTCAAAAGCGGGTGAGCAGGCTTGAGCCTCTCCAGGCTCCCGACGACATTTCCCGGGCATTTCGCCGCGGATGAAGAACGGGTAAAGCCCCGGGCGCTCGAAGCACCTTTACGCCGCAAAACCGTGGAACCGGCGCCCAAGAGCCACGACAGTCCGCGTTCTCCATGCGGCAAGCACGCCACACCTGCCCCTTGATCGTCGGCAAATTGCCCTTCTTTCGCCAGTGTCGGATGCCACGTCCACCGCGGGGGCGGTGACAACCCGGCGTTTCGCTGGCAAATTCGCAACCGGGACGTGATTCAAGGCAACCAGGAGAAGGACATGGCATTTTTTGCCAAAGGAAGGATTTTCGCGGCCGCCGCGGCGGTGGTGGCGATGCTTGGGCTGGCGCCGGGGGCCGAGGCCGCTGCCAGCTGCGGCAAGACTGGCGCCGGCTTCGACGCCTGGAAGCAGGACTTCGCCGCCGAGGCCAAAGCCAACGGCGTCGGCCAAAGGGGGCTTTCGGCGCTGGCCGGGGCCACCTACGCGACAAGGACGATCGCCGCCGACCGCGCCATCCATAAGGCGTTCAGCGGCTCGGTGGAGGCGTTCATGAAACGCCGCGGCGCGTCCGCCATCATCTCGAGAGGCCGCGCGCTGAAGAAGGCGAATGCGGCGATGTTCGCCGATATCGAGCGGACGTATGGCGTGCCGCCGGGTGTGCTGCTCGCCATCTGGGGCATGGAAACCGGCTTCGGCGCCTCGATGGGCAACCAGAACACGATCTCGGCCATCCTGACCCTCGCCTATGACTGCCGCCGTCCCGACTACTTCACCCCGCATGCCATCGCGGCGCTGAAGCTCGTCGATCGCGGCGCGCTGAGCGCCTCCTCGGTCGGCGCCATGCATGGCGAGATCGGCCACACGCAGTTCCTGCCCGGAAACGTGCTGAAATACGGCGTCGGCAGCGGCAATTTGCGGGACCGCAACACGGCGCTCGCCTCCACCGCCAACTATCTCAAGGCGCACGGCTGGCAGGCCGGCGCGAGCTATGAGGCCAATATGGGCGCGATCGCCGGGTGGAATTCTGCCAGCGTCTACCAGCAGGCCATCGCCCGCATAGCCGAGGCGATCGACGCGGACTGAGCGAATTTGCATTCACTGCAACAACCAGCCCGGCCAGTGTCGGGCTGTTTGTTTGTGGGAACTGGAGTTAATCCGGACCGGCCCTCTCAATAATGGGCGTAGCCGCTCAACGGGCATTTCTGGGAAATGGGGACCTGGAAGGTGCCGTCAATTCCAGTGCAATTGCGGTACTTGGTCGACCGTGGCGCTGAGGCCGGTTTCGAACTGCGCCTGGTGTCTGCTTTTGTCGGCTGGTCGCCATGCGCATAGCCACTGAACGGACATCTCTGGGAAATCGGAACCTGGAATGCACCGTCAATGCCAGTGCAGTTGCGGTACCTGGACGACTGCGGCGCTGGGGCTCGCGTGACTGCAGCTGCCCTTGGCTTGCCCTTGATCACACTCCAGATTTCCGTCGGCTGGTTGAACTGAATGGCATTTAAGTCCGAGAAGCTGATGCGTCCCGTGCGGACGCCTTCGAAGATACGCTGACAAAAAAGCGCTGGCATGCGGTCCAATGACACGCCGACCGTAAGATCCCAGACACGAGCCGAGGCAACACATTTGGCCATATCTGGCTCTGGCGGCTTACTGCCTGCAATGGCCACCTGACATGCGATTGGGATTACTGCTGCGGTCAGCAGCAAAATAATTCGATTCTTCAAATCCACCCCCCTGTCCCGCGAGCAAAGTAGCCTACATCGCGAGCAGGTCAATAGTATGAGAGTGGTACCAATATCTCTTATATTAGCGTGCAAAAATAAAACCCGGCGTTTCCGCCGGGTCATTTGATGACAGCCGTGTCGGCAAATGATCAGTGCCTGCGATTCCTCGCCGCCAGCGTCCTGAGCCTCAGGCCATTGAGCCGGATAAACCCTTCGGCGTCCTTCTGGTCGTAGGCGCCGCGGTCGTCCTCGAAGGTGACCAGCGCGTCGGAGTAAAGCGTCTTCTTCGACTTGCGGCCGGTGACGATGACATTGCCCTTGTAGAGCTTCAGCCGCACCGTGCCCTCGACGTCTTCCTGGCTCTTGTCGATCATCGCCTGCAGCATCACGCGCTCGGGCGCGAACCAGAAGCCGTTATAGATGAGCTCGGCATAGCGCGGCATGAACTCGTCCTTGAGGTGCGCAGCGCCCCGGTCGAGCGTGATCGATTCGATGGCGCGATGCGCGGCGATCAGTATGGTGCCGCCGGGGGTCTCGTAGACGCCGCGCGACTTCATGCCGACAAAGCGGTTCTCGACCAGATCGAGGCGGCCGATGCCGTTGTCGCGGCCGAGATCGTTCAGCGCCGCCAGCATGGTGGCCGGCGACAGCTTCTTGCCGTTGAGCGCGACCGGATCGCCCTTGAGGAATTCGATCTCGATCTCGGTGACCACATCCGGCGCATCCATTGGCGAGACGGTGCGCTGATGCACGAATTCCGGCGGCTCGCTCCACGGATCCTCCAGCACCTTGCCCTCGGAGGAGGAGTGCAGGAGGTTGGCGTCGACCGAGAACGGCGCCTCGCCGCGCTTGTCCTTCGGCACCGGGATCTGGTGCTGCTCGGCGAAGTTGAGAAGGTCGGTACGCGACTTGAACGACCAGTCGCGCCACGGCGCGATGACCTTGATGTCCGGGTTGAGCGCATAAGCCGACAGTTCGAAGCGGACCTGATCGTTGCCCTTGCCGGTGGCGCCGTGGGCGATGGCGTCGGCGCCGGTCTCCTTGGCGATCTCGACCAGGTGCTTCGAGATCAGCGGCCGGGCGATCGAGGTGCCGAGCAGATAGGTGCCTTCATAGACGGCGTTGGCGCGGAACATCGGGAAGACGAAGTCGGCGACGAATTCCTCGCGCACGTCGACGATGCGGATGTCCTTGATGCCCATCATCTCGGCTTTGCGGCGCGCCGGCTCCAGCTCGCCACCCTGGCCTAGATCGGCGGTGAAGGTGACGACCTCGGCGCCGAGCTCGGTCTGCAGCCACTTCAGGATGATGGAGGTGTCGAGGCCGCCCGAATAGGCGAGCACGACTTTCTTGACGTTCTTGGTCTTGGACATTTTTGGCGGTTCCGCGGGAAAAGAGCTTCGCGGGCGAGGTATCACGGCCTTTCCGGGCGGCGCAAGAGACGAAGCTGCGCCTCGCCATGGCACAGGCTGGGCCAGATGTTTGCTCCGGCAGGGACTGGCGAGGGAAAAAGCGCCGCGCTATAGGCAGTGCGATCCAGTCCTAGGCGACCCCCGAGGCGACCCATGTCCTTCATTCCCGACACTTCGACGCTCATCCAGTTCGCCATCGCCACCGTCATCCTGGCGATCACGCCGGGGCCGGACATGACGCTGTTCGTCTCGCGCACGCTGAGCCAGGGCCGCGCCACCGGCTTCGCCTCGATGGCCGGCGCGCTCTGCGGCACGCTGATCCACACCACGCTGGTGGTGGTCGGCATCTCGGCGCTGATCGTCGCCTCGCCGATGGCCTTCTTCGCCTTGAAGATCTTCGGCGCCGGCTATCTGGTGTTCCTGGCCTGGCAGGCGATCGCCAAGGGCTCGGCCTTCTCGCCGGAAAAGAGAACCGGACCGCAAGTCTCCTTGTTCCGCAGTTGGGCGGCCGGGCTCGGCGTCAACCTGCTCAACCCGAAGATCATCCTGTTCTTCATGACCTTCCTGCCGCAATTCGTCTCCGCGCACGATCCGAACGCCTCGGCGAAACTGTTCTTCCTCGGCATGATGTTCATCGTGCTGTCGATCCCGGTGACGGCGCCGATGGTGCTGGCGGCGGAAAAGTTCTCGGCGGCGATGAAGGCAAGCCCGCGTGTCACGCGCGTGGTCGATTATCTGTTCGGCGGCGTGTTCTCGGCTTTCGCGCTGAAGATCCTGACCGCGCAGGCGAGGTAGATCCTCGCGCTTGCAGGCGCGGGGTCAGGATTCCAGATCGGGCAGCGCCTCGCGGCGCCAGCTTCCGGCCCAGCGGCCGGCGGAGAGCCAGTAGAAGATGCCGCCGACCATGCCGCAGCCGACCACGGCCAATCTGGCGTTGGTCGCGGTGACATCGAAATTGGCGTCGCCCACACTATGCGCGAAGCCGAGGAAGACGACGGCGATAACGGCGCCGCCAAGCGCGTAGAACAGCCAGTCACGCCGGCCGAGCACTTCGGCGATCAGGATGACGACCGCCGCCGGCATGAAGGCGAAATAGGCGACGAACAGCGCCACGAAAGGGACCGAGAAATAAAGCGAGGCGGTCGCCGTCGGCTCGGGATCGGCGGGCGTGTAGCCGAGGTGCGCCAGGACCAGGATGTTGAGGAAGGCGCTCGCCGCCAGCGAGGCGACGACATAACCGACCAGGATGACGGCGAAGCGGACCAGATAGGCTATGATGCGCCTCACGCCTCGCCGTGTCCCGCGATCATCATGGCTTCGAGCGCCAGGCGATCCACCTTGCGCATGCGTTCCGATTCCGATTTGAGCTGGCCGCAGGCGGCGAGGATGTCGCGGCCGCGCGGCGTGCGGATAGGCGAGGCGTAGCCGGCGTTGTTTATGTAGTCGGCAAACTTCTCGATCGTCTCCCAGTCCGAGCACTGGTAGTTGGTGCCGGGCCACGGGTTGAACGGGATCAAATTGATCTTGGCCGGAATGCCCTTCAAGAGCTTGACCAGCGCCTTGGCGTCTTCCAAGGAATCGTTGACGTCCTTCAGCATCACATATTCGAAGGTGATGCGCTTGGCGTTGGAGAGGCCCGGATAGGCCTTGCAGGCGGCGATCAGCTCCTTCAGCGGGAACTTCTTGTTGATCGGCACCAGCAGGTCGCGCAGATCGTCATTGGTGGCATGCAGCGAGATCGCCAGCATGACGCCGATCTCCTCGCCGGTGCGGGCGATCTCCGGCACCACGCCCGAGGTCGACAGCGTGATGCGGCGCTTCGACAGGGAAAGTCCGTCGCCGTCGGAAGCGATCAGCAGCGCCTTCTTCACCGCCTCGAAATTATAGAGCGGCTCGCCCATGCCCATCATGACGATGTTGGAAACCTTGCGGCCCTCGGCCGGCACAATGGCGCCGTCCGGCGTGTCGCGGTCGGGGAAATCGCCCAGCCGGTCGCGCGCGGTGAGCAGCTGCGCCAGGATCTCTTCCGTCGTCAGATTGCGCACCAGCTTCTGCGTACCGGTGTGGCAGAAGGAGCAGGTCAGCGTGCAGCCGACCTGCGAGGATATGCAGAGCGTGCCGCGGCCTTCCTCGGGAATGTAGACGGTCTCGATCTCGACGGGACGGCCGGCGCCGCGCGGCGGAAAGCGGAACAGCCATTTGCGCGTGCCGTCGGAGGAGATCTGCTCCTCGACGATCTCCGGCCGCGCGACGGTAAAATGCTTGTCGAGCGCGGCGCGCAATTCCTTGGAGATGTTGAACATATGCGCGAAGTCGGAGACACCGCGCACATACATCCAGTGCCAGAGCTGCTGGGCGCGCATCCTGGCCTGGCGCTCCGGCACGATGCCGGCGGCGACCAGAGCCTCGCCGAGCTCGGCACGGGTCAGCCCGATCAGCGACGGCTTCTCGGCCGGTGCTGCGCGGCGCAAGGCGTCACGGGCGCCTTCGGCGGTAAAATCAAGCGAAACGGTCATGGTGGCGCCAATATAAGCGATTTGCGGCCGATTTCAGCATCGGCCCACATGGGAAGCGCGGCGCATAGCACAGCTCGGCGCCGGAGTCATGCGCCGGCCTTTCCTTCTCACACAAGGGAGAAGGGGAGCTGCGACTGGCAACGGCCTTACCCTTGAGTATCCGTCCGCCGGCGATGGCCGCTGACCTGCTGGCCGTCTTCCGGATGCAGGAAGAAGAAACCTGGAATGGGAAGCAGCGGGATGACCGCCGTCAGCAGGAACGCCCAATGGAACTGCCCCGTCGTCGGCGCATGGACCTCACCGGAGACGAGGCCCAGCACCATGGCGGCGATCGAGACGCCGAGCGAGACGCTGAGCTGCTGCAGGACGCCGCCCAGGCTGGTGGCGCGGCTGAGCTTCTCGGCCGGCAAGTCGGCGTAGGAGAGCGTGTTGGACGACATGAACTGCGCCGAACGGACGATGCCGAAGAAAAAGACGTAGCAGCCGATCAGCCAATGCGGGGTGTCGGCATCGAGCAGGGCAAAGCCCGCCACGGCAACAGAGCCGACCACCGCACTGCCGCTCAGCACGGCCTTGAAGCCGAAGCGCCGCAGGAAGAACGACAGCAGCGGCCGCATCAGAAGCGCGCCGAAGCTGCCGACGAAGGTCAGCGAGCCGGATGTGACCGGGCTCATGCCGAAGCCCACCTGCAGCATCAGCGGCAACAGGAACGGCGCGCCGTTGAGGCCGATGCGGCACAGCCCCCCGGCCAGCGTGCCGACCCAGAAGGAGCGAAAGCGGAACAGCGTGAGATCGACCGCCGGTGCTTCGACGCGGCGCGCATAGCGGCCGAAGGCGAAGAGCAGCAGGACCGATGCGGCCAAGACCAGCACGGTCGCCAGCGGCGAAATGACTGGCCTGCCGATTTCTCCAGGCCGAATTGCAGGAGTGCTGCGCCGGCGCCCACCATGAGGAAGCCGGCGAAGTCGAAAGGCTGAAGCTCCCCGCCATGGAAATCGTCGACGAAGCGCAGGGCCGCGAAAATGCCGATGAGGCCGAACGGCACGTTGACGTAGAAGATCCAGCGCCAGGAGGCATAGGTGGTCAAAAGGCCGCCGAGCAGCGGCCCGATGACGGGGCCGATGATCGCCGGCAAGGTCATGTAGGTCATGGCGGTGATCAGCCCGCTGCGCGGAAAGGAGCGCAGCAGGATAAGCCGGCCGACCGGCGTCATCATGGCGCCGCCCAGCCCCTGCAGCGCGCGCTTGGCGAGCAAAATGCCGACGCTGTCCGCCACGCCGCACAGGACCGAGCCGAGGGTAAAGGTGAAGAGCGCCAGCGCGAAGATCTTGCGGGCTCCGAACCGGTCGGCGAACCAGCCGCTGACCGGAATGAACACGGCCAAGGTCAGGATGTAAGTGGTGATCGCCAAATTGAGGCGGACCGCGGTGGTGTCGAGGCTTTGCGCGATTGCCGGGATAGCGGTGGTGAGGATGGTGGAATCGAGCTGTTCCATCAGGAAGGCGATGGCGACGATCGCCGGGATGATCAGCTTCAGCCGCGGGTCGCGTTCTGTCGCAAAGAGTTGCTGTTCCAATTGTCCGCCAGTTCCGTCGCGCAGGAAGCGGTGGTCCGCTGCGAGCCATCCGCCCTCAAGCCGGCGTCGATGTCATGCGGCTCAGCCGGCCCGGACCCCACCACACCGGACTGCTTTATGTCCCGGCCGATACGAAGCGATAGCTATTTCGACTGGCACAGAGGTCAATAAATTTTGACCTTGGCCTGTGGCTGAACGTGACCGGCTGCCGCCATCTTCGGCTGAAACTCGATCACATATTCGTGTTGGCGTAACCAATCGAAGCGCATCCGCGAACCGGGAGAGGGCGACCATGCCCCTCAACAATGGGAGTTTTCAGATGCACTCGATCAAGCTCGCACTCATTGCCGGCCTCGCCGGTCTTTGCGCCTCGCAAGCCTTTGCCGAAGATACGATGGGCGCCATGACGATGATGAAGGGCGGGCAAGTCACCGCGATCATGCCGGACGGTCACATGGGCACCATGATGCCGGACGCCAAGATGAGCGCCGAAATGATGAAGATGGCCAAACCGATCAAGCATTGCATGATGATAATCACCGACGCTAAGGGCAAAGCCTACATGATCGATACGTCGACCAAGAAGGCCCAGGCCGAATGTGAGAAAATGGCGATGTGACCTCGCCGAGCCTACGTGCGGACCTTCCCACCGGCCGGTATGCCGGCGGGAGTTCGCCATCCGGCCGCATGTCCTTGAGCAGCGTTCCTCGACTTTGCTGGCACGGCGCCGCCCTGCCCGCGCGGGGTTGATCGGCCCGGCGAGTATGCTAGGGCGGGCAACCATCGCGAGGACGGTCATGGCCGGCATATCCCGAAAAAACCGCATGCTGCGGCGTTCACACGCCATGTGGGTGTCGCGGCGCGTCTGGCAGCCGCGTCTCGTCTTCTGGGCCGGCGCCATCTCGATCGGCCTGATCAGCGTCCTGTTCGCCCTGCTTGCCGACCGGGCGCAGGCCCTGTTCCATGTCATGACCGGCGGCGACGGCGGCTGGCGCTTCTATCTGCCCCTGATCGTGACGCCGCTCGGGTTCGTGCTATGCGCCTGGCTGGCGCATGCCTTCTTCCCGGGATCGCAAGGCAGCGGCATTCCGCAGGCGATCGCGGCGCGGCATCTGCGCGACGAGGACGACCGCAGCCGCATCCTGTCGCTCAGGCTGGTGGTGGGCAAGATCGCGCTCACCATCGTCGGCCTCGCCTGCGGCGCCTCGATCGGCCGCGAGGGCCCGACGGTGCAGGTCGGCGCCTCGGTGATGCTGCAGTCGGCGCGCTGGGGCGGCATGGCGCAGGCGCGCGGGTTGATCCTGGCCGGTTCCGCCGCCGGCATCGCCGCCGCCTTCAACACGCCGCTCGCGGGCATCGTCTTCGCCATCGAGGAAATGGGCCGCGCCTATGAGGCGCGCACCAACGGGCTGGTGCTGACGGCGGTGATCCTGGCCGGCCTCGCCTCGCTCGGATTGCTCGGCAACTACACCTATTTCGGCATCGCCAAGAATACGGTCGCCTTCGCAGCCGACTGGCCGCTGGTGCTCGCCTGCGGCATCATCGGCGGCGGTGTCGGCGCGCTGTTCTCGCTCTCGGCGCTGAAGGTCATGCGCCGCATCCGACGCTGGAACGCGCTGCAGCCGCTGCCGCGCGCGCTGGTCGTGGCGGCCATCTGCGGGCTTGCCGTGGCGGTGATCGGCGTCGCGTCCGGCGGGCTGACATTCGGCACCGGCTATGTGCAGGCGCGCGGCGCGATCGAAGGCACGCCGCTGCCGGCCTTTTTCTTCGTCGAGAAATTCGCAGCCGGCCTCTTGTCGATGGTGTCGGGCATTCCGGGCGGCCTGTTCGCGCCGTCGCTGGCGGTGGGCGCCGGCCTGGGCAGCACGCTCGGCCTTGTCTTCGGCACGGCCACGGGAACCGCGGCGCTGCTCGGCATGGCCGGCTACTTCGCCGGCGTCGTGCAGGCGCCGATGACGGCTTTCGTCATCATCCTCGAAATGACCGGCAACCACGACAATGTGATCGCGCTGATGTGCGCGGCGATGCTGGGCTACGGAACGGCGAGGCTGATTTCCAACGAACCGCTCTACCATGCGCTGTCGCGCGTCTTCATCGCCGAGGCGATCCGGCGGCGCAGGGCCGAAACGAGCGACGCGGTCAGGGCGTAGGAATCGCCGTTGCGAAGCCGTATGACCGTCATGCGGGTGGTGAAGGGAATTCAACCGGTCCGACACCGAAGCCGATCCGTGGCCCGTCCACGATCCACAGATCGGCAGCCACGGGCTTCAGGACATTTATCGGCTCATAGAGATCGAGAGCGGACGTTTCTGCAGACGATTTCTGGGACATGGCTACTCGCCGATAACTCGAAGCCCGATCCGGTCAGCCGAAACGGCCCGGCGCCTCCGAGGCATATGGCGCGCCTTCGCCAGGAGGGAAGCGCACGGTTCCGCCAGCCACTCCGCGATGGACGATAGCGCCGGTTCGGTGCCGGTCGAACGCCATGGACGCGCATCGCAATCGCCTGGTTTTCATGGGAATTAGGCCCCGGGCCGGAGCCGGTTTGTTTCCTCTTTTTTGCGAAACGGCCCGGCAACCCCAAACCGAGATGCCGGGCCGTAGGGAAACGCCCGCGCGCAGCGCTTCCCGTTCACCCTCCCGGGCCACCTGGGGGGTCGGTGACCCGCGGCAGCGTCTCGTTCGCGCAAGCGATCAGCGGAACGGTCGAAGCCCGGAGCCGCGCTTGCGACAGCCACAATTGGCGGTGCTTTCGTGACAGGCCCTTCATCGCGGTGCGAGCCGCCGAGGTGATCTCGAATGCTCCGCAGGCGGCACACTGGAATTCCACCTTGCGGGCCGTGACCTCGGCTGCCAGGGACATTCCGGCGCAGACCGGGCAAGTGGACGGATAATATCTTCTTTCGAACGACAGGACGCTCATCGCGTGAATCCACCTGACAGCGTGCGGCAGGGACAGGTTTTGAACGCCAGCATCGGGCGCATTCTTTCCCTTCTGCAACCGCAGCCGCGATCAACCTCTTATCTTCGGCGCAACGCTCCGGCGCGTGGCGACCTCGATCTGCTTTGCTTCCACCTCGAGCCGATCCGGCGCGGCTGACCCCATCAGCGCGTAGGCCGTGCCCCCGGACTGCCAATAAACCGTCGGCACGCGGCCGTCGGTGGCCGGCGTCGGGGGAACGGCGTCCTCGCCGTTCATCGGCGCGGCCACAAGTGTGATGCGCCCGACGCTCGGCGTGTCGGCCGTGACGACTAGGCTCTGCTGTCCATTCCAGGGCTGTACCTGGACATCCTTGACGGCCCATGACGAGGGCAGCGTCGGCATGCTGACATTGACGGCGCCAACCAGCCGCTGGATCTTGTCCTGCTTGAGCTCGACGCCCTTTTCGGGACCCGCATTGAGCTGCGCGACGCGCAGCGCATCCCGCGCCGCCAGGATGAAGGTTTGATCCGCCGTCTTGCCGCCCTGGCGAAGCGGCACGGTCAGCGAGTTGGCCGACCATCCGATCGCGACCAGCGCGACGGCGGCGACCTGAAGCCTGAGCATGGCGAACATCCGCCTGCGGCGAAGCGCCTGTTCCAGCTGTCTCGCCTTTTCGACGGTCGCGCCGGGCGGGAACAGCCGCCGCGGTTGGGAATCGCGCAGCGCATCCAGGCGCTGCGCATGGGCAAACACCGCCGCCGCCAGTTCGGGCTCGCGGGCAAGCCGGGCTTGCAGCTCGGACCGCTGCGACGGCGACAGCTCGCCATCCAGCAAACGGCCGATATCCTGTTCGGAAACGCGATTATCGGACCACATCACGCCCTCCAATGATCTTCAAATGACGGGAAGCTTCGCTGTCCATATCTTCCATATTGTTCTTCAAGGCCGAGCGAGCCCGGCTGAGGCGGGACATCACGGTTCCCGTCGGCACGCCCAGCAGTTCGGCCGCCTCGGCATAGGTGAAGCCCAGCACGCCGACGAGATGGAGTATTTCGGCCTGGTCGGTCGGCATCCGGGCAAGCGCCCTGCCTACGTTGGAGAGTTCGGCGCTGTGCTCCTGCGGCGGCGGCGAGGCCGCATCCGACATGCCGGCGATGGATGCAAGGCGCCGCCTGTCGGCAGCGGCTCGGCTGGCGCTTGTGAAGAAGGTGTTGCGGACAATCCTGATCAGCCAGGGCAGCAGCGGCCTGGAGGGGTCGTAGCTGCCGGCCATCGACAGCGCACGGGCGAGAGCTTCCTGCACCAAGTCATCGGCGTCGGAATCATTGCCGGTGAGCACCCTGCCGTAACGCCATAGATCCTCCAGATGCGGTACGATGTCGAATTTTGCTTTCATCCCATCTCATACCGCCCGTCTCGTGTCGCCCGTTTCAAGCTGGATTGGCGCGAGCCGGACCTGCCTTACCGCGCTGCCCAGCCGAAGCCGGCATGAAAGCGGCCCAGCGGTCAGGGACAGGGACAGGCGACCGCTGGGCCGGATGGGAGCGTGCTTCCTCCCGACTGCAAGCCCTGAAAAACGCCAGCGCTTGCCGCTCCCTGTTTTCGACGCGGCCATGTACGCGACCACACATTTCAAAGAGCGTTCTCCCTCTTTTGTGCTATCTACCGGTCCCGGCCGGAAACTATTCCGTCCTAGCGTCAAATTTTTCCGGAAGCGTGGCTGCAGGCGAATTCCAGGCGAGAAGACGCCCGCGCAACATGGCCGACGCCGCCCGGCCAGGAGAACGGGCGCGGCACAAGGCAAGCTGAATGCCAAAGGCCGGACCCATGGCCCGGCCTTTCTTCAAATCAGCCGTTCGTTTTGCCTGTAGCGGCTCTGGCCTATTTGCACTTGGCGATCGAAGCCAGCGCCGCCGAGATGCCCTTCAGCGAGAAGACGTAGGAGGTGGGATTGCCGCGGCCGGACTTCGCCTGCACCTTCATGTCGGAGCCGGTCTTCATGGCAGCGATCAGAACCGGCTCTTCCGCCGCATTCTCGACCCAGGCCGACTTGCCGCGGGTGAACATCGAGAAAGTCTTCTTGTCGATCGTGACGGTGGCCTTCGAGCCTTCCTGGAAATTGTAGCCGGCGATGAACTGCGGTTCGTAGGAGACCTGCTGTCCCGGACGCTGGCTGACGAAGAAGAACATGTCGCCATGGTCGAGCGTCGCGGGCTGCTTGTCGGTGGGCACGGTCAGCACATAGCAGACCTTGCCGGCGGCCGACTGATAGCTGTAGGTGCCCCAGGCATTGTGCTGGCCGATCTTGGTCGCCTGCTGCGCCAACACCGGCACGGCCGAGGCCACCAGGACCAGGCTGGAAACTATAGCAATCAATCCGCGCATCGTTCTTCCCGTATTCCAAATGGTGCGGAGGCGGCCCGCGTGGCGTCCTGCCGTCGCTTCATTTTGATTTAATCAGGGTTACCAAACGGTGAATTGTCCTCGAAGAAAGGAACTCACCCCCGGAAACCGCCACCATCCGCGCTGCCGCCTGTGGTTGTCAGCGCGTTGTCCCGGCGCGGAGTTGGAGGCCACGAAAACGGCAAGAGTTTGTCTTTACGCACCCGCTGATTTGCGGGCCTGAAACGCGGCGCCGTCAGTTCTTGTCGGCCAGCGCGTCCCTGGCGGCCTGCCTGTGGGCCGGCGTGATATGGGCGCTGACGGCGGTGATCGCGGCGGTCAGCACGGCGAGGTCGTCGGTGTAGCCCAGGCCGACGACGAAATCGGGAATGAAATCGAACGGCAGGACGAAATAGCCGAGCGCGCCGAGCAGGGTGGCCTTGGCGCGCAGCGGCGTGTCCTTGTCCATGGCGCAGTAATAGGCGGCGACAACCTCATCCATGAACGGAATCTGCCGCGCCGCCTTCTTGGCGGTGCGCCAGAATTTCTCACGTATCTCGCCTTCGCCGGCGAGCTTGTCGCCGAAGCCGAAGAAATCGAAACCGGTACCTTGCGTCATCAGTCGCTCCCTGGCGGCCGCGTGCATTGATGCCGCGGCCCGCCGGGGCGAAATGTGGTGAAAGCGGGGGGCTGCTGCAAGAGTTTGGGGAGTCAATCGCCTGGAAATTGGAAACGTATGCTGGCGTGGGGGAAGCTGAGTTGGCAATCGCCTACGTTGGAGATTGGCCGGAACGTCCTTCCCATCGTCATTCTATGGCGGAGCAAGGAGCGAAGCGACCCGCGCAGACCATAGAATCCATGCCGTTACGCTGAGGCGTCGCCACGGTGCAGAGTTCTACTCCGCTGCAATCCTCGACCACGGTCACGGAATGGCAACTGTGTTCATG
>CCNA01000025.1 GCA_000824805.1 Mesorhizobium sp. SOD10 | reverse complement strand
AGCCCAGATAGTCGCTCTCCCCCCCTCCTGAGGGAGAGGAAAGAAGCGCCGCCTACTTCAGCACCTTCCCATCCGCCCCGAACCTGTATGTCTTTGCCGCATCCGGCGTCGCGTAGAGCGTTGCGCCCGGCTCGGCATTGTAGACGCCGAAGATGCGCACGGTGATCAGTCCGGCCTTCTCGCAGTCGAGATAGAGGTTGGTATCAGCGCCGAGATGCTCGGCATGCACCACCGTGCCTTTCCACGTGCCGGATTTCGCGTCGACCGTCAGATGCTCCGGCCGCACGCCGATGGTCTTGGCCGTCTCGCCCAGCCGCGCGCCGTCGATGAAGTTCATCTTGGGTGAGCCGATGAAGCCGGCGACGAACTCGTTGGCCGGCGCATTGTAGAGTTCCATAGGGCTGCCGATCTGCTCGATCCGCCCGGCATTCAGCACCACGATCTTGTCGGCCAGCGTCATCGCCTCGACCTGGTCGTGCGTGACATAGATCATCGTCGCTTTCAGCCGCCGGTGCAATTGCGCGATTTCGAGTCTCGTGTTGACCCGCAATGCCGCATCCAGATTCGACAGCGGCTCGTCGAAGAGAAAAAGCTTCGGCTCGCGCACCACGGCGCGGCCGATGGCGACGCGTTGGCGCTGGCCGCCCGACAGTTCTGCCGGCCGGCGTTCGAGATAGGGCTCGAGCGACAGCATGGCGGACGCGATCTTGATGCGGCGCTCGATTTCGGCCGCCGGCGTGGCGGCCTGCTTGAGGCCCAGCGCCATGTTGTTCTTCACCGTCAGATGCGGGTAGAGCGCATAGGTCTGGAATACCATGGCGATGCCGCGTTTCGCCGGCGGCGTGACCGAGACGTCCGCGCCGTCGATCAGCACGCGGCCGGAGGTCGAGTCCTCCAGCCCGGCGATCACGCGCAGCAGCGTCGATTTTCCGCAGCCGGACGGGCCGACGAAGACGACGAACTCGCCATCAGTCACTTCGAGGTCGATGCCCTTCAGCACCTCGACCGGTCCGAAAGCCTTCTTCACATTCTCGATCTTCAGCGAGCCCACGGATTCGTTCCTGTTCTAGAGTTTGACGGCCTTGCCGCTGCGCACGCTCTCGTCGGCGGCGAGGCAGACGGCGAGCGACTTCACGGCATCGTCCATGTGGCGGGTGAGGTCGATATCTTCGCGGATGGCCTTGAGCAGGAAGGCCTGCTCAAGGTCGCAGAGCTCCTGGTGGCCCGGTTCGCCCTCCATCGACAGCAACTGGTCTTGCCTGGTGAACTTGCCGTCCGGTCCGGTCGCGGCACTGTGCAGCCGGATGGTCGAGGTCTTGGTGTGGGTGTCGATGTCGTCGGATTTCACACCCTCCTTCATCACGATCGATACGCAGCCCTTGGGCGACATCACGTCTTTCACAAAGAAGGCCGTCTCCGAGATCATCGGCCCCCAGCCGGCTTCGTACCAGCCGACCGAGCCGTCCTCGAACAGCACCTGGAGATGGCCGTAATTGTACATGGAGGTCGCCACCTCGTCGGAGAGCCGCACGCCCATGCCGCGCACTTCGACCGGTCTCGCATCGGTGATCTGCAGCATCACGTCGAGATAGTGCACGCCGCAGTCGACGATCGGCGATGTCGTGTGCATCAGCTGCTTGTGCGTCTCCCAGGTGCGGCCGGAGGATTGCTGGTTGAGGTTCATGCGGAAGACATACGGGCCGCCGAGCTTGCGCGCCTCGGCGATCAGCCGCATCCAGGACGGGTGGTGGCGCAGGATATAGCCGATCACCAGCTTCCTGCCGTTGGCCTTGGCGGCGTCGACCACGCGTTTGGCGTCGGCAACCGTCGTCGCCAGCGGCTTCTCGACGAAGACATGGCAGCCGGCCTCGAAGGCCCGCACCGCATAGTCGGCATGGCTGTCGGAATAGGTGGCGATTGCGGCCACGTCCGGTTTCTCGTCGCGCAGCGCCTCCTCGAAGGAGCGGCGGATAGCATAGCCGGCAAGTCCGTCCGGCAGCGGCACGTCGGAACGGTTGACGAGCGCAGCGACCTCGAAGCCCGGGTTGGTGTGATAGGCGAGCGCATGGCTGCGGCCCATATTGCCAAGCCCGGCGACGATGACGCGGAGAGGTTGAGCCATTTCAAGCTACCTTTTCTTGCTTACGGGCTTTCAGCGCCACCATCACATGTGGCGCGTACTCATCGGCGACCCGCAGCGCCGCTTCCTCGCTGTCACAGCGAGATAAAAGTTGGAAGCCAAAGGCATCGACGCCGTTCTTGATCATTGAAAGCCTCTGCTCGTCAGGCAAGGAATGCTCAAGATCAAGCGCCTGTGTGAACGCCTTCGATTGTCCGTCTTCCATCAAGGAACTGATGCGCCAGCGAATGTGACACTTGTATTCTTTTGGCCGGCGTTCTGGCCCGAGTCGGGTGAACCACACAGCGGCATTGAGATAGAACTGCGGCCCCCAAGAGGATTTCTGCAGGTTCAGCAGGCAGACCGTCTCAGGCCATTCCCGATAGTAATTCGTGGCGCGAAAACCACGAAATCCGTAGCGGCTCGCTAGCTCTGCTAGACCTTGCACGATAGTGTCTCGGTCCCCGCTCATTTCACGGCTCCCGACGTGATGCCGCGGATCAGCTGCCGCGAGAAGATGACATAGAGGATGAGCACCGGCAGGATCGCCAGCGACAGCGCCGCCAGAATGGCGTTCCAGTTGGTGACGAACTGGCCGAGAAAGAGCTGCGCGCCGAGCGTCACCGTCTTGGTCTCTTCCGACGGCGCCAGGATCAGCGGGAACCACAGATCGTTCCAGATTGGGATCATGGTGAAGACGGCGACCGTCGCCATCGCCGGCCGCACCAGCGGCAGCACCAGGCGGAAGAAAATCGTGTACTCCGAGAGCCCGTCGATGCGGCCGGCATTCTTCAAATCGTCGGACACCTGCTTCATGAACTCCGACAGGATGAATATCGCCAGCGGCAGGCCTTGCGCGGTGTAGACCAGGATCAGCGCCGCCAGCGTGTTGACCAGCCCCGTCGCCACCATCAACTGCAGGATGGCGACGGTGCCGAGGCGGATCGGGATCATGATGCCGAGCGCGAGGTAAAGCCCCATCAGCGCGTTGCCGCGGAAACGGTATTCCGACAGCGCGAAGGCGGCCATCGCCCCGAACAAAAGCACGAAGAACAGCGAAAGCACGGTGACGACCAGGCTGTTCTGGAAATAGTGCAGGAAATCGCCCTGGCCGAACACGGTGGTATAGCCGATCAGGTCGAAGGTCTTCGGCGTCGGCGGCGTCAGCGGCGCGCCGAAGATGCCCGCGCGCGACTTGAACGAATTCATCACCACCAGGATCACCGGAAACAGCGCGATCACGGTGTAGGTGATAAGGATCGCATGCGCGCCGACGGTGCGGGGAAGCGAACGGGTAGCAAGGCTCATGGCGCGCCTCAGAACTGGTAGCGACGCAGGCGCGTCTGCACGAGGAAAAGATAGACGCAGACACCAGCGAGGATGATCAGGAACATGATCGTGGCGATCGCGGCGCCCATATTGGGATCGCCGACCTGTAGCTGGAAGCCGAAAAAGGCGCGGTAAAGGAAGGTGCCGAGAATGTCGGTCGAATAGTTCGGCCCGGCGAGCGCGCCTTGCGCGGTGTAGATCAGGTCGAACGCGTTGAAATTGCCGACGAAGGTCAGGATCGAGATGATGCCGATCGAAGGCAGGATCAGCGGCAGCTTGATCTTCCAGAACTGCGCCATGCCGGTGACGCCGTCGCATTCGGCCGCCTCGATCACCTCGTCGGGGATGGACAGAAGTGCCGCATAGATCAGCATCATCGGGATGCCGACGAATTGCCAGACCGAGACCAGGCTGAGCGCGGTGAGCGCATATTGCTCCTTGCCGAGCCACGGCGTGAAGAAGCTCTTCAGGCCGACGAAATCCATCAGATGCGGCGCCACGCCCCAGATTGGGGACAGGATCAGCTTCCAGGCGAAGCCGACAATGACGAAGGACAGGATCGTCGGCACGAAGATCGCCGTGCGGTAGAAGGCGGTGAAGCGCAGCCTCGGACTGGAAAGAAGCGCCGCGAGCAGGATGCCGATCGGGTTCTGCACCAGCATATGGATAATGAAGAACCAAACATTGTTCCTCAGCGCATTCCAGAAATTCACCGACCAGTTCGGATCGCCGAACAGCGTGCGGAAATTGCTGAAGCCGACAAAGACCTGGGACTGCTCGATGTTGCGGAACATGGAGAGCTGGAGGGTGCCGAACAGCGGCAGGATCATGAAGGCCGTGTAGACCAGCACCGCCGGCGCCAGGAAGACGCCGACATGCCAGCGGATCGATCTTTTCGCCCGCGTTTCTGCAGCCATAGTTTCGGTAGCCATGAGTTCGGTTCCCCGCCGTCTCTGGGTTCCAGTTCAGGTGATGCTAGCTGATGCCTCGATGCACGGCCCGGCTGTCCCCTTCGGGGGAAGACAAGGCCAGCGACAGATCGGCTCCGTCTTCCCCGCGCGATCGAGGGTAAGACCGGGAGGCTGCGCCGACAATCGCTATCTGGAACTCGATCGATGCCGGCCGGGCGCCTGCCCGGCCGGCATCGCTCTTTGATGCTCTTACTTCGCCGGCTTGTACCAGCCGTCGAGGCCTTCCTGCAGCTTCTTGGCCGCTGCCTCCGGCGTGTCGGTGCCGTTGATCACATTGGCCGATTCAACCCAGGTCTCGTTCTCGAGGTTCGGCGTGCCGCGCGACAGGATCTGGTAGGTCGAGCGGATGGTCGACTTGCACTTGCCGCGCCAGGAGACGAATTCCTGCGCCAGCGGGTCTTCCATCTTCACCGGCGTCGAGTTCAGGCTGAAGAAGCCGGGCAGCGCATTGGCATAGATGGTGGCGAAGTCGGGCGAGGCGACCCATTCCAGGAACTTCTTGGCTTCCTCCGGGTGCTTCGAGGCCGCATTCAGGCCCATGCCGATGTCGGTATGGTCGGAGATGTAGCAGGTGTCGCCGGCCTTCTCGACCGGCGGCGGGAAGGCGCCCATCTTGAACTGGGCCTGGGTGTTGAACAGCGCGATTTCCCACGATCCGGCCGGATAGATGGCGGCGCGGCCGAGCGTGAACAGGTTCTGGCTGTCCGGATAGGTTTGCGCCTCGAAGCCGTCGCCGAGATAGGGCTTCCACTTGGCCAGTTCCTCAAAGGGCGCGACCCAGTCCTTGTCGGTCAGCTTTTGGTCGCCCTTGATCAGCGCCAGGCGGCCTTCCTCGCCTTTCCAGTAGTTCGGGCCGATATTCTGGTAGCCCATGGTCGCGGCTTCCCAGAGATCCTTGGTGCCCATCGCCATAGGAATATAGGTGCCGTCGGCCTTGATCTTGTCGAGCGCCGCGAAGAACTCGTCGCGGGTCTGCGGCACCTTGATGCCGAGCTTGTCGAAGGCGTCCTTGTTGTAGATGAAGCCGTGGATCACCGAAGCCATCGGCACGCAGAAGCTCGTTTTGCCATCGTCGGTCTGCCAGGCCGCCTTGGCGACGGGCGAGAAGTTCTCCATGCCGGGCAGCGAGCTGATATCGGCAAGGTTGCCCTTCTTGAACAGTTCGAGCGACTTGTCGAAGGGGCGGCAGGTGATCAGGTCGCCGGCCGATCCGGCGGCAAGCTTGGCGCCCAGCGCCGCATCATACTCCGTCGGGGCCGAAGGCGCGAACACCACCTTGATGCCGGGGTTCTTGGCTTCGAAGGCCGGGATCAGCTTGTCCTTCCAGATGGTAAGGTCGTCGCCGCGCCAGCTTTCGATGTTGAGCGTCACGTCCTCGGCCAGCGCCATCCCGGTGGTGCCGAGGATGCTTGTGCCGAGCAGAAGGGCCGTCAGTAGTTTGGTCTTCATCTTCAGTCTCCCTGTTGACCTTTTTCAGGTTCGGTTCTGATGAGAACAGGAGCTCAGCGCCCCTTGCTCCCCTCGATCGCGGAAAGCGCCGGCCGAAGCTTCTGGCCGGTTCCTTCCAGTATCTTCTCGGCCGCGTCGGCGTTGGCCGCGCCGGCGGCGAGCAGAATGGCGGTTTTGACGACGCCGCCGCTTTCCTCGAGCAGGCGGGCGGCGTCCTCGCGGCTCTTGCCGCTGATGGCGGCGACCATGCGCACGGCGCGGTCGCGCAGCTTGATGTTGTCGGCGGTGAGATTGACCATGTAGCCGTCATGGACATGGCCGAGATGGATCGCGGTCAGCGTCGACAGCATGTTGAGCGCGATCTTCTGCGCGGTGCCCGCGCCCATGCGCGTCGAGCCGGCGATCAATTCGGGCGGGGTTTCGAGCAAAATGGCGACGTCGGCCTGTTTGAACAGCGCCGCGCCCGGGTTGTTGGCAATTGCGATGGTCGCCGCGCCGCGGCTGCGCGCATCCTGGAGCGCCTGAACCGCATAGGGGGTCGAGCCGCTGGCGGAAATAGCGATCAGGCAATCGCCCTTGCCGATGGCGGCCGCGGCGACCGCCGCCGACGCTTCTTCGGTGTCGTCCTCCGGCCCGCCGGCCAGCGTGCGGAAGGCCTCGTCGCCGCCGGCGATCAGGATGGCGATGCGGTCGCGCGCGATGCCGAACGTGCCGGGCAGTTCCAGCGCGTCGGCCACCGCCATCAGGCCGGAGCTGCCGGCCGCCGCATAGGCGAGCCTGCCGCCGCTCTTCAACTGCTTCGCAATGAGCTCGGCCGCGGCGGCGATCGCTGGAATGGCGCCGTGCACAGCCTTGGCGGCCTCGATCTGGGCATTGGCCAGGAACGCCAGGATAGCTTCCGGGGCCTGGACATCCAGCCCCTCGGCATTCTGGTGGAGCGCTTCCGTGCGCGTCTCGGCCATGCATTTTCCTCCAACTGGGTGAACAATACCAAAAAAATACCACTTGTCCACACGCATTAACGAATTTCAGGTCGGGGAATTCGCTTGTCGGCAAATTGCGGTGTTTTTTCAATAAAATACGCCTTAATCTTTTTTGAACCGAAATTAACTCTTGGCTATTGGTATTTTATTGGTATTATCCGGTTCCGAGGAGAAATCGCGTGAAATTCGTGCTTGGCATCGATGGCGGCGGCACCAGCTGCAGGGCGGCCCTTGCGACCGTCGACGGCGCCGTCGTCGGCCGCGCCAAGAGCGGCGCCGCCAACATCCGCACCGACCTCACCGGCGCCCGCGCCAACATTGTCGAGGCGGCCAGGCAGGCTTTCCTTGCCGCCGGTGCCGATCCGGAACTGATTCCCCAAACGCCTGCCATTCTCGGCCTTGCCGGCGCCAATGTCGGCACCTACCGGCAGCAGCTCGAGGCAATCCTGCCCTTCAGCCGGAGTCGCGTCGAAACCGATGCCGAGATCGCGCTCGAGGGCGCGGTCGGCTCCGGTGACGGCGCCATGGCGATTCTGGGCACCGGCACCGCCTATATGGCGCGTAAAGAGGGCAAGTCGCGCGCCATCGGCGGCTGGGGCTTCCAGGTCGGCGACCAGGGCAGCGGCGCCCGCATCGGCCGCGACCTGCTGGAACAGACCCTGCTTGCCTATGACGGCATCCGTCCGGGCTCGCCCCTGACAGACGCCATGCTCGCCGTCTTCCGCAACAATCCCGAGGACGTGGTCGAATTCACCACCAACGCCAAGCCCGGCGATTTCGGCGGCTTCGCGCCAAAGGTCTTCGAGCATGCCGAAAAGGGCGATCTCGTCGCCAACTTTATCCTCGACAAGGCGGTGGCCGATGTCGAGGCTTCGCTTGGCGCGCTCGATCTTTCCGACGACGCTCCGCTCTGCCTGCTCGGCGGCCTGGCGCCGCTTTACGCGCCGCGCCTGTCGGCGCGCTATCAGTCGTTGCTCAAAGCCCCGCTCGACGACGCGCTCGGCGGCGCCGTGCAGATGGCCCTGCGCCTCTTTGCCGGCAAATCGGGGGCCACCCGATGAGCGCCGCCGACCAGATCTTCGCCATGCTGAGGGAGTCGTCGCAGAGCGGCGCGCCGCTTTACCTGCAGCTCAGGCGCAGCATCGAGGAAGCGGTCAATCGCGGCCTGATCGGCCCCGGCGACGCGCTGCCCTCCGAGCGCGACATCGCCAGCAAGGCCGATATCTCGCGCGTCACCGTGCGCAAGGCCGTGCAGGACCTGGTCAAGGGCGGCATCCTCGTCCAGCGCCACGGCTCGGGCACTTTCGTCGCGCCGCGCATGGAGCGCGTCGAGCAATCCCTGTCGCGGCTCACCTCCTTCACCGAGGACATGGCGCGCCGCGGCATGACCGTGCGTTCGGTCTGGCTCGACCGCGGCCTCTATGCGCCGTCGCCGGACGAGATGATGGTGCTTGGCCTGTCCTCGACCGAGCTGGTGGCGCGCGTCGCGCGCCTGCGCATCGCCAACGACACGCCGCTGGCGATCGAGCGCGCCGCGCTCTCGGCCAGCGTCCTGCCCGATCCCGAAGCGGTCGGCTCCTCGCTCTATGCGGCGCTAGGCATGACCGGCAATCGCCCGGTCCGTGCCGTGCAGCGCATCTCGGCCACCAATCTCGGCGATGCCGATGCGCGCCTCCTGGAAGTGCCGCCGGGGGTTGCCGGACTGCAGATCGAGCGCATTTCCTATCTGGCAAGCGGCAAGGTGATCGAGTTCACCCGCTCGGTCTACAGGGGCGATGCCTATGATTTCGTCGCGGAACTCCGGCTGACCGGGCCGGGAGAGGAGATCCGGCCATGAGCGCCAACACCACCCATATGCGGCGTGAGATCGACGAGATCCCGGAAGCCGCCGCCCGCCTTCTCGATGGCTCGGCCTCGGTGCTGGCCGAGGCGGGGCGCGGCCTGCGCGAACGCGACCCGCATTTCGTCGTCACCGTGGCGCGCGGCTCGTCCGACCATGCCGCGACCTTCATGAAATATGCCGTCGAGCTGACGGCAGGCCTGGCGGTCGCCTCCGTTGGGCCATCGATCGCTTCGATCTATGGCGCCAGGTTGAAACTCCGAGGTTCGGCGTGTCTGGCGGTCTCGCAGTCGGGCAAGAGCCCGGACATCGTCGCCATGGCCGAAACCGCGCGGGCCGGCGGTGCGCTGACCGTCGCCATCACCAACACGGCGGACTCGCCGCTGGCGCGCGCTTCCGACTACGCCATCGACATACTGGCCGGGCCGGAACGTTCCGTCGCGGCCACCAAGACCTTCGTCAATTCGGCCGTCGCCGGTCTCGCGCTGATGGCGCATGCCACCGACGACCAGTCACTGCTCAAGGCGCTCGCCGGCCTGCCCGGCCATTTCGAGAAGGCGATCGCCTGCGACTGGATGGCGCTCGCTGCCGCGCTGGAAAATCCGCAATCGCTGTTCATCCTCGGCCGCGGCCCGTCCTTCGCGATCGCCAGCGAGGCGGCGCTGAAATTCAAGGAAACCTGCGCCATGCATGCCGAGGCCTACAGCGCCGCCGAGGTCATGCATGGGCCGCTGGCGCTGGTCGGGCCGGGTTTCCCGGTCCTGGCGCTTGCCGCCCGCGATGCGTCCGAACCCTCGCTCGCCGAGGCCGCCGATGGTTTGACGGCCAAGGGCGCCGCCGCCTTCATCACCTCCGACAAGGCGAAGGCCGCGAGGCTTCTTCCCCATGTCGCCACCGGCCATCCGCTGACCGATCCGCTGCCGCTGATCGTGTCCTTCTACGGCTTCGTCGAGGCCTTCGCCCGCCATCGCGGCCTTGACCCCGATACGCCGCGCAATTTGCGCAAGGTGACGGAAACCGTATGAGCGACCGTTTCGCACTCACCGGCGCCCGCATCTTCGACGGCGCCGACTGGCATGACAACGCCGCCCTTGTCGTCAATGGCGACGCGGTCGAGGCCATAGTACCCGCCGGCGCCATTCCCTCCGGCGTTCCGGCGGTCGAGACCGGCGGCGGCCTGCTTGTGCCGGGTTTCGTCGACATCCAGGTCAATGGCGGCGGCGGCGTCATGCTCAACGACCACCCAGATGTCGCCTCGATCGAGACCATCTGCAAGGCGCATGCGCCTTTCGGCACCACGGCGCTGCTGGTGACGCTGATCACCGACACCCCGGCGATCACCGCCGCCGCGGTCGCCGCTGGCGCCGAAGCGGCCAGGGAGAAGGTGGCGGGCTTCCTCGGCCTGCATCTGGAAGGGCCGCATCTCTCCATAGCCCGCAAGGGAGCGCATGATCCGGCGCTGATCCGGCCGATGACCGATGCCGACCAGGCGGCGCTGATCGCGGCGCGCAGGGAGCTTCCCGTCCTGCTCACCACGGTCGCGCCGGAATCGGTAGAACCGGCCCGCGTCGCGGCGCTGGCCAAGGCCGGTGTTGTCGTCAGCCTCGGCCACAGCGATACCGACTACGCGACGGCCGCCGCCTTCGCCGAAGCCGGCGCCACGGTCGTCACGCATCTCTTCAACGCCATGAGCCAGATCGGCAACCGCGAGCCGGGATTGGCGGGCGCGGCGATCGACACCGGCGGTCTGTATGCCGGCATCATCGCCGACGGCATCCATGTCCATCCGGCGACGATGATCCTTGCACTGCGCGGCAAGCAGGGGCCGGGCAAGATCCTGCTGGTCACCGACGCCATGGCGACGATCGGCACCGACATGACGTCCTTCACGCTGAACGGCCGCACCATCTACCGCAAGGACGGGAGTCTGCGGCTTGCCGACGGCACGCTCGCCGGCGCCGATCTCGACATGATTTCCGCCGTGCGCTACGTCCACCGGGTCGTCGGGCTCGAGCTCGACGAGGCCCTCCGCATGGCTTCGCTCTATCCGGCCGAGGCAATAGGCCAGTCGCACCGCCTCGGCCGCTTCGCCAACGGCACGGCCGCCGACATCGTTGGTCTATCGGACGGCCTGGACGTCAGGAATGTCTGGATCGGCGGTGAAAAGGTGTTTGGAGCGTAGGCCTTCGCGATTTTCGTCATCCTTGGGTGTAGCGACGCGAAGCGGAGCGAAGACCCGAGGATCCATGCCGTGAGCTCTGCCGTGAGCGCAGCGGAGCAGAATCTACAACGTTAGCAATGCCTTAGCGTCACGGAATGGATCCTAGGGTCTGCGCGCGTCGCTTCGCTCCTTGCTCCGCCCTAGGATGACGACACGATGTTCGTTTCGGCCAATCGCCGAGGGCCTTCGGCTCGACAATTGTCAGCCAGCTTTGCTGGCGTAGATATCCTTATACGCCTCGCGCAGCACATTCTTCTGCACCTTGCCCATCGTGTTGCGCGGCAGTTCGTCGACGAAGATCACCTGCTTCGGATGCTTGTATTTCGCCAGTCGCCCGCCGATGGCCTGGGCTATGTCGGCGGCGCCGATCGACGATCCCGGGTTGCGCACCACCACCGCGGTGACGCCTTCGCCGAAATCGGGATGGGCGACGCCGATCACCGCGCTTTCGCTGACGCCGTCCAGCGCATCGATCTCGCTCTCGATCTCCTTCGGATAGACATTGTAGCCGCCCGAGATGATCAGGTCCTTGCCGCGCCCGACGATGTGCACATAGCCGTCGGCATCGATCAGCCCGAGGTCGCCGGTGATGAAGAAGCCGTCGTCGCGGAATTCGGCTTTGGTCTTCTCCGGCATGCGCCAATAGCCGGCAAAGACGTTCGGGCCCTTGACCTCGATCATGCCGATCTCGCCCTGGGGCAGCGGCCTGGCGGTCTCGGGATCGGTGATGCGCAGCGAGACGCCTGGCAAGGGGAAGCCGACCGTGCCGGCGCGCCGCTCGCCGTCATAGGGGTTGGACGTGTTCATGTTGGTCTCAGTCATGCCGTAGCGCTCGAGGATGGCGTGGCCGGTGCGCTCGCGCCAGGCCTTGTGCGTCTCGGCGAGCAGCGGCGCGGAGCCGGAGATGAAGACCCGGATCGTTTTCGCCGCCTCGCGTGTCAGACCGTCCTGCTGCAACAGCCGCACATAGAAGGTCGGCACGCCCATCAAAGCCGTCGCGTGCGGCATCAGGGACAGGATGCGCACCGGATCGAATTTCTGCTCGAACAGCATTTTCGCGCCGGACATCAGGACGACGTTGGTGGCCACGAACAGGCCATGCGTGTGGAAGATCGGCAGCGCGTGGATCAGCACGTCGTCCGCGCCGAAACGCCACTGCTCCACCAGCACGCGGGCATTGGACGCGAGGTTCTCGTGGCTGAGCATCGCGCCCTTGGAACGGCCGGTCGTGCCGGAGGTGTAGAGGATCGCGGCAAGATCGTCCGGCCCGCGCGCGACATCGCTGAAATCCGTCGCCTGCCGCGACGCCTGACCGGGGAGCGTTCCCTGCCCGTCGCGGCCGAGTGTGAGCACCGTGGCGCCGACCGATGCGGCAAGCGGTTCGGCACCCGAAAGACGGTCCGGATCGCAAACGATCAGCCTCGGCTCCGCGTCGCGGAAGAAATAGTCGAGCTCGGGCAGCGTGTAGGCGGTGTTGAGCGGCAGGAAGACCGCGCCGGCGCGCAACGAAGCGAGATAGAGCAGCGCCGCCTCCGGGCTTTTCTCGACCTGGACCGCGACTCGGTCGCCCGGCTCGACGCCCGCCTGCGCCAGCGCATGCGCCAGCTGCGCCGACTTCGCCAGCATATCGCCATAGGTGATCGAACGGCCGTCATCCGTCTCCATCAGCAGCCGGTCGGGCGCCGGCATGCGGGAACGGAAGGCATCGAACAGATGATTGGTCATGCAATGTCTCTCGGGCGCTGAAGCCGAATGGCTCATGCGTTGCGCTCGCCTGAGCGAATACCAGATTTGGCGGCCGGAGCAAAAATTGCGCGGCAGTTTCAGTCGTTATCTGCGGCGCGCCTTGCTGACGCCGGCCCTCGGATCATAGCCCAGGGCGAAACGTTCCATGCACATCGCCGCGGTGAGCCGGTAATGGTTGAGAAGCGCCTCGACTGCGCCGTCGGCGTCGCCATCCAGCGTGCGCTCGGCGATGATGCGGTGCTCGCCAAGATCGTCGCGTCCCGTCCCCGGCGCGTTTTGCGAGATCAGGCGGTAGCGCGAGGCTTGATCGGAAAGCTGATCGCAGAAGCCGATCAGCCACTTCGACCGGCATGCCGCGATCAATGCGCGATGAAAGGCGCGGTGCAGCTTTTCCCACTCCGGATTGTTGGTTGTCGGGTCATCCGGCAGCCGGCGCTCGGCGCGCGCAAGGCGGTGCAGGGCGAGCACCAGCTGCTCTTCCCATTCGGCGGTGCGGTGCGCAATGGATTCGCGCAGCGCCCGCTCCTCCAGCCAGCAGCGCGTGCGCGTCAATTCCTCCAGTTCCGCGGCGCTGACCGGCATCAGGAAGAAACCACGCTGGTCGTGACGGCCGAGCAGGCCCTCGGCGGCCAGCCGGTTGAGTGCCTCGCGCACCGGCGACGCGCCGGCGCCATAGCGGGAAACGACCCATTCGACCCGCAGTTTCGTCTCGGACTCCAAAGCGCCGCGCAGCAGGTCGTCGCGCAATTGCTGGTAGACCGAACTGGCAAGCGTGCTTTTCCCGCCCTTGCTTTCGCCCGGCTCGGTGTTTCCGTTTGTCAATCGAACTCCTGTTGCTTGCCCCTGGTGTGCCAGGGCCCCTCGGCGAAGCAATTTCCCGCAAATATATTATACAGCCGGGCAACGGCGCCTCAAGCGGAAGATGAGATATTCGACTTTAAGACGACACGTCTATTCATTGAACAAAGTAGAATCTCGGCAAAAAGCCGATATTTCTGCACTGCTTCGCTTTATTGAACAGTCGTTCAAATCTCTCATTCAGTCCGCAACTTGTGCGGGAGATCGGACAGGTACACGTTCAACTTGTGGTCTTGTCGGCAGCCGTGCGAATTGCTTCGATGTTTGCCCGATAGGCCTCGACGCTGCCGCCCTTGAAGACGGCGGCGCCCGCTACCAGCACATTGGCCCCGGCCGCGGTCACCAGCGGCGCCGTCTCGGCCGAGACGCCGCCGTCGATTTCGATATGGATCGGCCGACTGCCGATCAGCGCCTTCACCCGCTTCACCTTGTCGACGATCGCCGGGATGAAGGCCTGCCCGCCGAAACCCGGATTGACCGTCATGATCAGGATCAGGTCGAGCCGGTCGAGCACATATTCGATCGCCGCTTCCGGCGTCGCCGGATTGAGCGAGACGCCGGCCTTCTTGCCCAGGCTCTTGATGGTCTGCAACGAGCGGTCGAGATGCGGCCCCGCCTCGGCGTGCACCGTCATGCCGTCGCAACCGGCTTCGGCGAAGGCCGCCAGGTAAGGATCGGCCGGCGCGATCATCAGATGGCAGTCGAAGAAGGCCTTGGTGCGGTTGCGGATCGCCTTGATCACCGGCGGACCGAAGGTGATGTTGGGCACGAAATGACCGTCCATCACGTCGAGATGGATCCAGTCGGCGCCGGCCGCCGCGACAGCCTCGACCTCATCGCCCAGCTTCGAAAAATCCGACGCCAGCACCGATGGCGCGATCAGGGTCTTCTTGCTCATCAAAGGCCTCTCCAGGCGTCCTCATCGGCGCGCTGGCTGCGCGCCTTCATGCGGCGTCTGCCTAGACCATCGTCCAGCCAAGGGGAAGCACGTTTTCCGCATCGGTCGGCGGACAGGCAAAACCGGGGGCTCCTACTCGGGAAAGAAAAAACCCCGCCGGATTGCTCCGGCGGGGTCCGCGCGCGGTAATAACCGGCTCCTTACTGAAGGTTGTTGGTCGCGGGGTTCCGCTGCAACCTTGGCCGGTCTCGTGGCACCAACTGCTGCAGGATGTTCGGATTGAGCAGCAGGTCCGGATCGATCTCCAAACCCGGCCGTCGGCGGATCGGGAAGCAATCCGGGTACCGTCCGGTCGTCCCCACCGGGCATCGCCGCCGGATGATCGGCTGGCAAATGCCGTCGATCATCTGCGAGCCAGGCGCGCATTCGGCGTCAACCCTACGGCATGCGCCTTCGATCACTTCCGTCCCGCGCGGGCACACACAGGCGCCGCGCTTGTTGAGGATCTGGCCGCGGATGGAGCAAGCTTGCGGCTTCCTGACTGGCGCGCAAACCTTGCCTCTCACCTCCGTCCCTTTCGGGCAGACGCAATCGCCATCGGCATTGCGCACCTGGCCACGGATGCGGCACTGGGCGGGCGGCTGCCTGTCGGGCACGCAAGCTTTGGCGACGCGGTCGAAATGCGTGCCCTTGGGGCAGGCACACCCATTCGTTGTCGGCACCGCGCCGCGAATCGTGCATTTCGGCGGGGCGACCTGGCACACGCCGTTCACCAGCTCGCCGCGGCGGCAGACGCAGTTGCCCTCCTGGTCGCGGTACTGGCCAGGACGCAATGTGCATTGCGGCTCCTGTGGCTCGCCGCCTTTGACGCATTTGCCGTTTTCCAGCTCCGTGCCGCGCGGGCAGACGCAGCGCCCGTCCGCCGTCCGGATCTGGCCCTGCAGCAGGACGCAGCGCGGCGGCACCGGCAGTGGTTGCAGCTTGCCACCGCCCGAACTGCACTGGCCGTTGCGGAAGGTGGTGCCTTCCGGGCAGGCGCAGCGGCCGGCCTGGTTGAGCACCATGCCGTTCGAGCACTGGTTCTTCACCTCATGCCGGATGGTGAAGGGATGGCAGGCATAGGCCTTGCCGCGATCGCCCTGGATATTGGTCTGGTCGTGCGACAGCACATCGCCGCCGCCTTGCACCGGCGTGTTCGGAGGAAGCACGCTGACGCAGTTCTGGCCGTTGACCGTGCCCTCGAGATCGGCAAGGCGCCCGTCCTCGGGAAGGATCACGGTGACGTGGTGACTGTGGCTTTCGCCGGCGCCCAGCATCAGATTGGCGATGCAGGACGCGGGGAGCGCTGTCGGCTCCGGCGAGCAGCCGAAGGGCGGGTCGATCGAGGTGATCTGAACGCCTTCCAGCCGACCGAGACCCTCCACGCCGATCGCATCGCCGATGCGGACCGGACCGGAGAAGGGATTCGGCCCGTCATTCGTGATGGTGATCTCGAACGAGCAGGGCTGTCCCGGCTGGCACTCGGCATCGCCGGTCTTCTCGACGCGGATGGTGGAGGCGCCGCCGCCCTTCGCGCAAGCCTGGCCGATCGGATAGACGATGTCGTCGCCCGGCGCCGGCCCGAAGCTGCCGCGTGCGCAGTTCTCGAACGCGCCATTGCCGCTCACCGTCACGTCGAAGTGCCGGCTGGTTCCAGGCGTCATCACGGCCCCGGGAATCTGGCACGACAGCGTGTCGGCAGGCACCGGTCCGCAAGCCCAGTCCGCGCCGTCAGGGGTGACGGTCTGGATTTGTACCGTCGCGCCCCCCGACACCAGCGTCGCGGCATCGCTCACCCGCACCGGTCCGGTGGGGACTGCGGTGCCGGCATTGGTGACGGTGATGCGGCAGGAAACCGCGGCACCGGCGAGAGAGACGCCGCAGGTCTTGGTGATGCGCAGGCCGGGCTGGCCGCCATTCGGATGGCGGATGCGCTCGGTCGCGCAGGCCTTGTTGTCGGCGAGGTCGGCCTCGCCGGGAATGCCTTTCACCTCGGCGCAGTTCTCCACCGTGTCCGGCCGGTAGTTTGCCGGCATCGCCGCCTTGACGACGATCGGCGTCGAGGCGCCCGGAGGCAGCGAGATGCCGGCATTGTCGCAGCGGAACTGGCCGGGGCCGTTCGGCCCGCAGTTCCATGGCGGGCTCGGCCCGAAGGTCGACGAGGTCGGCGCGCCGCCCGGATAGGTGTCGATCACCGTCAGCGGCCCATTATAGGTGCCGGTGCCGTTGTTGATGATGTCGATCACGAAGGTGCAGACGCCGTCCGGTGTGCAGACCGGGGTGCGGGCGCGCTTCCTCAGGATCAGGTCGACCTTCTTCTTCACCGGCGGACTGCACTGCGGATCGCGGTCGCCACGGCGGCAGATTGGGATCGAGGCGCAGCCGCGGTCGTTCTCCTGGCTGCCGAACAGCGGCTTGCCGCTGGCCTTGTAGTCATAGGCGACGCAACTGCGCAGCACGCCGCCCTGCCAGCCGCCCGCCGGCTTGAAGCCGAGCTTGAGGTTGACGGAAGCTCCGGGATTGAGCGTGGTGGCCGGATAGGTGCAGGTCATCGGCGTCGTGCCTGGCCCGCAGGCCCAAGGCGCGTTTGGCCCGGAGGTCAGCACGGAGCCGGCCGGCAGCGTCACCTCGTCGAGCACGATGTTGCCGTTATAGGGCGCATCGCCGACATTGGTGACGGTGATGGTGAAATCGCAGCCGCCGGCCATCGTGCAGCGCGGCACGTCGGCATGCTTCTCGACCTTGAGGTCGGGCTGTTTTTCGGGCGGGCACTTCAAGTCACGCGGGATGACGATGTCGATCACCTGCGTGCAGCAGAGCCCCCAGCCCTCCTTCGGCCCGGCATAGGTCTCGATGCCGGTGACCGTGAGGTGGATGGCCTCGCCGGGCGAGGCGCCGATGATCTTCCAGTTCAGCACGCCGCCGCCGACCGGCACCTTCTGCGTGTCGGGAATGATGCTGATGCCTGGTGTCGTCGTCGACACCTGCACCCATTTGCCGGCCATCTCGGGTCCGACCGGCATATGGTAGATGAAAGCGCCGCCGCCGGGCACGCAGTCGACTGTGCCGTGCTCGACCTTGAAGCATTCCTTGTCCGGAGGCGGAGGCGGCGGGTTGCACTTGGTCGGGTCGATCTTGATCGAGGTCTTCACCCCGGTGAGGAAATCGCCGTCGTCGGGCTTGTCCGGATCCTGCGAGGGGATCGTTGTTGGCGGACCGCCCCTGAAGACCACCTCGATCTCACCCTGATTGTCGACCGCCGTCGGCACGGGAAAGGTCGCATGGTCTATCTTGGCGGTGATGCGGAAGGTGATGACGCGTTCGTTTGCGGCGCCCGCGCCATCGAGGTTGACAGCACTGATGCGGAAGTTGGAAACGCTCGCCGTGTCGTTCGGGCCGGCCGACGTGCTGATGGAAGCAGCCGGCAGCGGTCCGCCGGAAGCGCCAGTGCCGTCGCCTGCGACATCGACGCTGACGATCTGCAGGCCGTGCGGCAGTTGGTCCCTGAAATCGAGCCTTGTCGCCTTGAGCAAGGCAGCCACGCTTGGCCGGTCGAAGTCCTTCGGGTCGCCATGGATGCCGAAGCTCAGGACATATTCGACCGCATCGCAGCTTCTCTGGCCGCCTTTCTTGGTGAAGAACGGCACGATCCGCGCAAGCTCCGCATTGATGCCGCGTGACGCTGGATTGGCGGCCTGGTTGGTCGTGGCCGGAGCCTGGTCCTGGGCGAGCGCCGGCAAGGCCGGCATCATGGCGACTGCGATACCGGCCGCCATCAGCCAGCGCGCGCCGCGCCTGGCATATGACAGGGGTTTCATGATCGTCTCCATGACGGTTTTGCGCGAGGCGAAGCGGGAATGGACGAGATCGCTCATCTGTCCCTCCTCGGCGCTTCGCAGTCGACGGCTGGCGTCCTGAGCGGCAGTGTCATCTTGCAGCAAGGGTAGTAGCCGCCCTTGTCCTGATCGGACTTGCGGTAGAAGCAGAGCCCGACATCGACGGTGTCGCCTGGATTGTGGCCGGTGATGTCGACCGTGTAG
Organism: Mesorhizobium sp. SOD10; assembly: GCA_000824805.1. Classification (GTDB taxonomy): domain Bacteria; phylum Pseudomonadota; class Alphaproteobacteria; order Rhizobiales; family Rhizobiaceae; genus Mesorhizobium. The sequence goes on along the minus strand of CCNA01000025.1, from coordinate 105,618 downwards.
GGCTTGCCCGGAACATGCGACATGGGGGTTGTCGCCCCGACGCCGGGCGTCCTGGACTGCACCTTGATCGAATCGCCGCCTAAGCCGGCATGGTCATGGAGATTGAGTTCGGCCCGCAGCCCGCGCGGCGTGCAGTAATAATGCACGTCCTCGACACCCACACAGGGCGGCGTACTGCCGGGCGGCGGGAAATCGGGCGGATAGAACGGAGGCAGATAGCCGCCGCCGGGGATTTCCTCGTAATAGCCGGCGCGGCCCTCGCAAGGGCGCCAGACCCTGACGTCGCCGACATGGCCTTGGACACCGGGGTCTTCGAAATAGCCGTCGAAATCGACGAACCAGGACCCGAAAGGCGGCACGTTGGCCGGCTTGACCAGCGCGCTCGGCGTCAGCTGCACGCCATGCACGGCAAGCGGTCCGCCGGCACCGAGCCGCTCGGCGAGCTCGGGATTGTCGCGCAGCTTGTCGCCGGTGTTGACGACGGTGTCGGTGCAGACGGACGTGTCGAGATTGCCCTCGGCGTCATAGCGATATTGCAGGTCGACGCCGCCGGCCGACTGGCGATTGCCCTGCGGGAAGCCGACCGCATATTCCTGCGGCACCTCGACCCAGGCCGATTCCGTCGCCGGATCGTCTGGATCCTCGCGCGAGTAGCGGATCAGCTCGCCTTTGCCGGAGGAGGCGAAACGGCTGTAATCGTAGCGGTTCTCGACCGGGCCGCGCTGAGCGAGATATATGAAGCCCTTGTTGTCGAAGGCGATGTCGGTGACGGCGTAGTCCTGGTCCGCCTTGACCGTCAGCTCCCAGCGCGGATCGCCGGCAAAGCTTCCGTCGCTCGCAATGCCGACCGACCAGATCTCGGCCTTCTCGCCGACGGAATAATAGAGCCGCCCGCCATGATAGGCGACGGCCCAGACGCGGCGCGCATCCTGCGTATAGCCCCAGGTCTCGGGGTTTTCGCTATCGAAAGCGGCAGCCTGGATGTCCATCACGGCGCCGTCGTCGGCGACCGGGGCGAGTCCATGCGCCGGGCGTCCGGCAACGCCGTGGTCGAAACTGTCGATCAGATTCCCTTCGATATCGATGCGGTGAATGAGCCCGGTGTCGAGATCCGAAGCGAAGAACTCGCGATGGGTCGGATCGAAGGCGAGATTGCCGATACTGGGCCCGCTGTTGGTGTCGATATCGGCGAATTTGGAGACCGCGCCGGTCATGCCGTCGATCTTCCAGATCGTGCCTGGACCGCCGCCATTCTCGGTGCCGAACTGGCCGTCCATGAAGACCGCACCCGCGGCGCCGCGGCGCTGCCGTTCCGGCCTGCCGTCATTATCGGCATCGGGCGTGACGATCTCGATGCCATGCAGAGAGGTCGCGGCCGCGTAGAGGTTGGGAACGCTCGATGGCACGCCGTCACGCACGCCGTCGTCATAGGTGAGGCCGAACACCTCGCCGATCTGGCCGGCCGTCACCTCGAAGGGCGGAGGCGTGTTGACCAGTTGGCCGGAAGCCGGCCCGCCGAGATTGGAAACATTGAAAACGCGCAATGACGCGCGGGATGTGTCGATGAAGGTCTCGTCGACCGGGTCGACGCCGGGCGGCAGGCCCTGATCGAAATCGGGAATGGTGGTGCCCGGAAAGCCGGTGACCGCCATCGAACCGGGATAAATGATCCGGGTTTCCTGCGCCTTCGCCACGTCACCGAGAAAGAGGCCGGCGGACAGCGCCAGGGCAAGAATTCCGCTGCTTGTCGCGATTGCGCGGCGCAAATTGTCGCCGTGGGAACGCAGGAACGAGCCGCGAACGCCAGACATTGAACTCCCCCCGAAGCCGCTGGAAGGAACGTCCGCCTCCGCCGCGCCAATCAGGGCAAGGCGCGGCGTTGCAGCACGTTCTTCCCCGATCGAATTGTCTGTTTTCCTCCTTGTGACGATACGCCGGCTCCTATGCGGGGTCAACGGAATCAGCCGGAAGCCCAGCGTGTCGGCCCCTTCCCGAAGGCGGTGATCGCGCCGGACTCCCGTTGCTCCCGGAGACCGCGAAGTCTCTGGGTTCCTGATCATGGCGGCTTTCCTTTCCGGGCCGCACCATAGCGGCGCCTGACCGTCAGTCGCTGGCTGGCAGGAAAAGGTTCACGGGAAGATAGCGGAGCGGAAAGCGCCCTCGGTTGTCACCAAATCCAGTCGCCCCGGCCGAGCGCCGAAACCGCCTCGACGATGCGGGTGAAGCTCGTCCGTGCACGGCCGACCGTGTGCCGGGCCCTGAGGTAACCATGCACCAGCCCTGGCTCCTCGAACCAGGTGGCGCGTCCGCCGGCCGCGACGACACGGTCGCGATAGGCTTCGCCGTCGGCTGACAGCGGATCGCATTCTGCGGTGATCAGCACCGTTGGCGGCAAGTTGGCGAAATCGGCATCGGCAAGCGGATAGAGCGTGATGTCGCCGGTCAGGTCGGCGCCGCCGGTGCGGATATGCTTGTAGAAGTCTAGGTCGCGCACGGTCAGCATCGGCGCCTCGGCATGGGTCACGTAGGAGCCGCGCGAATGGTCGCCGCCAAGGCCGGGATAGATCAGCACCTGGCCGGCCGGCTTCTTCCTATGGCCGCGCGTCGCATGCGCGACGGCCGCGCAGAGATTGCCGCCGGCGCTGTCGCCGCAGAGCAGCACCGGGCAGTCATAGGTCCTGGCGGACCATTCGAAGGCGTCCATGGCGTCGTCGAAAGCGGCCGGATGCAGATGCTCGGGCGCCAGCCGGTAGTCGAGCGAGACCACATCGAAGCCGGTGCGGGCGCAAAGCTCGGCGCAGACATCGTCATGGCTGTCCAGCCCGCCAAGAATGAAGCCGCCGCCATGGATATAGAGCACCATCGCGATCTTGTTCGGCGCCGCATTGCGGTAGATGCGGATCGAGATCTTATTGGTGGGCGCGGCAACGGCCATCGTCTCCGCCGTCACCCCTTGCGGATAGCCGGCAAAGAACTCACGGCACATCCGGTCGTATATCTCGCGCTGCTCTGCGATGGTGTAGTCGATCGTATCGGGCGGGTAGTAGGAGTTGGTCTTCTCGATGAAGGCCCAGGTCTCGGCGTCGATGAGGGTTTTGTAGTCGGTCATAGACACTCCTTACCTCCCCTCGATGGAGGAGGTCGCCGCGAAGCGGCGGGTGGGGGTGGCGGCGCTTCACCCCGCCCCCGGACCTTCGGTCCGACCCTCCCCATCGAGGCGAGGGTAAGGCAGCGTTATCGTCCCTTCCACACCGGGTCGCGCTTCTCCGCGAACGCGCGGAACCCTTCCATATTGTCTTCCGACCCGTAGAGCTTGTCGACCGTCGGCAGCTGCCGGCGCGTCACCTTGTTCATGGCGTCCTGGAAGGTCAGCGCCTCGGCAACTCGCGCCGTCTCCTTGATCGAGGCGAAGACCAGCGGCGGGCCGCTGGCCAAAAGCCTCGCGATCTCCCAGACGCGCTCCTCGAGCTTTTCCTTGGGCAGCACCTCGTTGACCAGGCCCCAGCGATGCGCTTCCGCCACATCCATCCAGCGGCCGGTGAACAGGAGGTCCATGGCGATGTGGTAGGGAATGCGCTTCGGCAGCTTGATCGTCGCCGCGTCGGCCAGCGTGCCGGCGCGGATCTCCGGCAGCGCGAAGGAGGAGTGGTCCGAGGCGTAGATGAGGTCGCAGGACAGCGCCAGCTCGAAGCCGCCGCCCACCGCCATGCCGTTGACGCAGGCGATCACCGGCTTGTTGAGATCGCGCAACTCCTGCAGCCCGCCAAAGCCGCCGACCCCATAGTCGCCGTCGACCGCATCGCCGGCGGCGGCCGCCTTCAGGTCCCAGCCGGCGCTGAAGAACTTGTCGCCGGCCGTCTTGACGATGGCGACGCGCAATTCCGGATCGTCGCGGAACGCCTTGAAGGTCTCGCCCATTAGTCGCGATGTCTTGAGGTCGATCGCATTGGCCTTCGGCCGGTCGAGCGTGACCTCGAGGATCGCGCCTTCGCGGCGGGTGGTGATGACGTCAGCCATTCTTCTTCTCTCCAAGCACGAGCAGGGCGTCCGCGATCCATGCGCCCTTGCCTTCGGCGCAGACGATCAGCGGGTTGATGTCGAGTTCTTCGATCTCGCCTTCGTTCTTCTGCACGAAGTCGGCGATGCCGGCGATGGCGTCGATGGCGGCGTTGACGTCGGCCTTCGGCCGGCCGCGATAACCTTCGAGGAGAGGATAGAGCTTGAGCCCACGCAATGCCGCCTCGATGTCGTCACGCGTCGCCGGCAGCATCAGGGTGACGCTGTCGCGCAGCAGCTCGACCAGCACACCGCCGGTGCCGAGCGTCATCACCACGCCGAACATCGGGTCACGGGTGAAGCCGACGATCAGCTCGGCGACGCCGTCGCGCACCATGCGCTCGGCATAGAGTCCCGTGCCGAGCGGCAGAAGATCATGCGCGGCGGCGCTGACGGATTCGGCATCCTTGAGGTTCAGCCTGACGGCGCCGACTTCCGACTTGTGCGTCACGCCGAGCGCCTTGAGCGCCACCGGGAAGCCCAGCGTCATGGACGAGATCACAGCCTCGACGGCGTTGGAGGCGCGCTCGCCCTTCGGCACCGGCAGGCCGGCCTTGATCAGCCTTTCCTTGGCTTCGGCCTCGTCCGGCGTGACGCGCTTGGCTTCGGCCGCGCCGGCGGCCGTTGTATCGACCGGCTGCGCCTGCGGCTCGCGCCACGCCCAGCCGATGAAGGCGGCGGCCTGGGCGGCATCCATGGCTTCGGAGATGCCGAACAACGGCACCATGCCGCGCGCCATCAGGCCGGCGGTGTATTCCTCAGGCAGGTTCTCCGGCAGCGAGGAGACGATCGCGCCTTGCGCCTTGTTGGTCTTCAGCGCCGCCTCGAAGGCGCGCAGCGTCGCCCACCAGTCGACGTCCGAGCAGCGGTCCGGGCGCGGGAAGTCGAGCACTAGCATGTTGAGATCGAAGCCGCCGGATACCATGGCGGTGAAGGTGGCCGTCATCGCCGGCTCGTTGTTCCAGATGAAGGTGTGATAGTCGAGCGGATTGGCGACAGCGACCAGCGGGCCGAGTGTCGATTTGACATGCGCACGGTGTTCGGCCGTTAGTGCCGGGAAATGCACCCAGCGCCCCTCGGCGCTGTCGGCCATCACCGAAGCCTCGCCGCCGGAGCAGCTCATCGACGAGAGCTTGTAGCCGGGCAGCGGACCGGTGATGTGCAAAAGCTTCAGCGCCTCGATGAAGGCCGGAATGGAATCGACGCGCGCGATGCCGAGCCGCTTCAGGAAAGCGCCGGAGGCGGCGTCGGAGCCGGCCAGCGAAGCGGTGTGCGAGACCGTCGCCTGCCGCGCCTGTTCGGACCGCCCGACCTTCATGGCGATGATCGGCTTCTTCAATTCGCGCGCCCGCGCCGCCAGCTTCTCGAAGCCGGCGACCGAATCGAAGGCCTCGATATGCAGGCCGAGCGAGGTGACGCGTTCGTCCTCGATCAGGCCCAATGCCATTTCCGAAAGGCCGGTCTGCGCCTGGTTGCCCGCCGTCATCAGGAAGGCGATCGGCAGGCCGCGCTTCTGCATCGTCATGTTGATGGCGATGTTGGACGACTGGGTGATGATGGCCACGCCCTTGCCGCCCTCGGCCAGGCGGATGCCGCCATGCTGGTCGGGCCACAGCAGCGCGCCGTCGGCATAGTTGATCAGGCCGTAGCAGTTTGGCCCGATGATCGGCATCCGGCCCGCGGCGGCGACGAGCTCCGCCTGCAGCCGCTCGCCGTCCTCGTCATAGGCTTCGGTCTCAAGGAAGCCCGCGGCAAAGCAGACGGCGCCGCCGGCGCCGCGCTCGGCCAGCGCCTTGATCACCTCGATGGTAAGATGCCGGTTGACGCCGACAAAGGCGGCGTCCGGCGCTCCGGGCAGGTCGGCGACCGAGCGGTAGGCCTTGCGGCCGGCGACCTCGTCCTTGGTCGGGTGCACCGGCCAGATTTCGCCGGCAAAGCCCATTTTGATCGACTGCGCCACGACGGCGGCGGCCTGCGCCCCGCCGAACACGGCGATCGATTTCGGGCGCAGGAGACGTTCGAGTTTATGCATGGCCATCTTTTCGTTTGAGCGCGATCTTGTCCAAGGCCGGATTCCGGCCTTGGCATATCATGCTCTAAGCTCCGAACGGACGCAGCAGCGCCCGCGAAATAATATGTCGCTGAATCTCCGACGTGCCTTCCCAGATGCGCTCGACACGGGCGTCGCGCCAGATGCGCTCCAGCGGCAGGTCGTCCATCAGCCCCATGCCGCCATGGATCTGAATGGCTTCGTCGGCGACATAGGCCAGCATTTCGGTGGCCTTGAGCTTGGCCATGGCCATGTCCTGGTCGGTGACGGTGCCCTGATCGTACTTCCAGCCGGCTTCGAAGACCATCAGGTCGGCGGCCTTCAGTTCCGTCGCCATGTCGGCGAGCTTGAAGGAGACGCCCTGGAACTTGCCGATCTGCTGGCCGAACTGCTGGCGCTGCGCGGCATATTCGATGGCATGCGACAGCGCGCGCTCGGCGCGGCCGAGGCAGGTGGCGCCGACCTGGAGCCGCGTGGCGCCGAGCCAAGAGTTTGCAACTTCGAAGCCCTTGTGCACTTCGCCTAGAATCTGACTTGCCGGCAGCCGGCAGTCGTCGAACTCCAGGATCGAGTTGGTATAGCCGCGATGCGAGACATTGCGGTAGCCGTCGCGCACCGTGAAGCCCTTGGTGCCCTTGTCGACGAAGAAGGCGGTGATCTTCTTGCGTTTGCCACGCGGTGAATCCTCTTCGCCCGACGCCATGAAGACGATGGCGAAGTCGGCAATGTCGGCGTGGCTGATGAAATGCTTGGTGCCGTTGAGCACCCAGTCCGAGCCGTCCTGCACGGCGGTGGCCTTCATGCCACGCAGGTCGGAGCCCGCGCCCGGCTCGGTCATCGCCAGGCAGTCCCACTTCTCGCCGCGAATGCAAGGGAAGAGGTATTTCTCGCGCTGCTCCGGCGTGCCGGCGAGCAGGATGTTGGACGGGCGCGCCACGCAGGTCCAATGCAGCGCGTAATTGGCGCGGCCAAGCTCCTTCTCGTAGAGCAGCCAGCTCACCGTATCGAGGCCGGCGCCGCCGACATCGGCCGGCATGTTGGCCGCGTAAAGCCCGGCCTCGATCGCCTTGGCCTTCAATTCCTCGATCAGTTCGCGGCGCAGCACGCCGGTGCGCTCCACCTCGCGCTCATGCGGGTAAAGCTCGTTCTCGACGAAGGCGCGCGTCGTGTCGACGATGAGCTTCTGTTCTTCCGAAAGACCGAAATGCATCGCCTCACCCCTTCTTCTTGCTCTTCTTCGCCTTATCGGCCTTGGCGGGCTTCCCGGCTTTTATCGGCTTTTCAGCCTTTGCCGGCTTCTCGGCCTTCTTCGCCGGCTTGGCCGCCTTGGCCTTTGCGACAGGCTTGGCCGGGGTCTTCCTTGCCGCCAGCTTGGCGAGCTGCCTGGTATAGTCCTTGTGCAGCGCGCCGGCGCCCCAGCCCTTGCCCTTGTTCTGCTGCGACAGCGCTTCCATGATCGCGACCAGATTGTCGTCGCGGATGCGCTCCAGCTCGCGGATCGAGAGGCCATGCGCCTGCTCGTCTGACTGCGTGGCGATCAGGTCGACCAGCTCGTCGTTGAACTCCGGCACGTCCATCAGCTTGGTCCATGGCCATTTCAGACACGGTCCGAACTGCGCCATGAAGTGGCGCATGCCGGCCTCGCCGCCGGCGACGCGATAGACCTGGAACATGCCCATCTGCGCCCAACGCAGGCCGAAGGAATAGCGCATGATGTCGTCGAGCTCCTCGACGGTGCAGATGCCGTCCTTGACCAGCCACAGCGCCTCGCGCCAGGCGGCTTCGAGCAGGCGATCGCCGACAAAGGCTTCGATCTCCTTGCGCACCACCACCGGCTTCATGCCGATCGAGGCGTAGAGCTCCTTGGCGACCTCGATCGCCTCGGGGAAGGTCTGTTCGCCGCCGACGATCTCGACCAGCGGCAGAAGATAGACCGGGTTGAACGGATGGCCGACGACCAGCCGCTCCGGATGCTTCTTCATCGCCACCTGCATGTCGGTCGGCTTGATGCCGGAGGTGGACGAGCCGACGATGGCGTTGGCCGGCGCATGCTGGTCGATCTCGGCCAGCACCTTGTGCTTGAGGTCGAGCCGCTCCGGCACGCTTTCCTGGATGAAATCGGCGTCGGCGACCGCCTCGGCGATGGTCTTGGCAAAGGTCAGCTTGCCTTCCTTGGGCAGGCCGTCCGGCAGCATCTGCTTATAGGCGCGGCGTGCGCCCTTCATCACTTCGCCGACCTTGCGCGACGCTTCCGGATCCGGATCGAAGATCGACACGTCGATGCCGTTGAGGAGCAGCCGCGCCACCCAGCCGGCGCCGATGACGCCGCCGCCGATGGCGGCCGCCTTGTTGATGATGCTCATGGTCAGGCTCCGGTTCTCGTCTTGGCTATATCGGGATTGGTGAGGGCGACGCGCTCGCCGGCGCGGATCACCGCCGGATCGTAGGCCTTGCGGGCAAACACTTCGAGCACGAAGGGCCGGAAGAACTCGACCGGCAGCGTCTCGTAATCGGGGTCGAAACTCGACTGGTCCCAGCGCTCGCAGAACTGGTCGCAATCGTCGAAATAGGGATGGCCGGCGAAGCGGTCGCGGGCATGCCGGTTGCCGCCCAGGTGATGCGCGTAATAGAGGCGCTGGAAGTCGCCGTGCTTCTCCACCACCCAGGTGCATTGCTCGCGCACGAAAGGCTTGAGGATCGTCGCGGCATACTCATCGTGATTGTAGGGCGCGTAGATATCGCCGATGTCATGCAGCAGCGCCGAGACGATCCAGTCGGTGTCGGCGCCATCCTTCCAAGCGCGCGTCGCCGCCTGCAGGGAATGGCCGAGCCGGGTGATCTTGTAGCCGGAAAGCCCTTCGTCCAATTGCACGAGCGCGTCGAGCAGCCGGTCGCCCGTCTTGGCGGCATAGTCGATCTCATGGGCGGTCAGGAATTCGTAGTCTTCCTTGTCGCCGTCCTTCATCGCAGTGAATTTGACGGTAGCCATGATGCGCGCTCCCCGCCTTATGCCGCGGCTGCGATCGGCGCCCGCTTGGTCAGATTGAGCTTCTTGCGCACTTCCTCAGGACCGAGCACGCGCGCGCCGAGATTGGTGACGATGCTCACGGCGCGTTCGACCAGCTGTGCGTTGGTGGCCAGCACGCCCTTGTCGAGCCAGAGATTGTCCTCGAGGCCGACGCGGACATTGCCGCCGGCAAGCACGGCGGCCGCCGCATAGGCCATCTGGTTGCGGCCGATCGAGAAGGCCGACCAGTTCCAGGTCGAGGGCACGTTGTTGACCATCGCCATGAAGGTGTTGAGGTCGTCCGGCGCGCCCCACGGCACGCCCATGCAGAGCTGCACCAGCGCGTCCGGGTTGAGCACCTTCTCCTCGACCAGCTGCTTGGCGAACCACAGATGGCCGGTATCGAAGGCCTCGATCTCCGGCTTGACCCCCAGTGCCGTCATCATGCCGCCCATGGCGCGCAGCATGCCCGGCGTGTTGGTCATCACATAATCGGCCTCGGCGAAGTTCATCGTGCCGCAATCCAGCGTGCAGATCTCCGGCAGGCACTGGCGGACATGCTCCATGCGGTTCGACGCGCCGCCCATGTCGGTGCCTTTCTCGCTCAGCGGCAGCGGGCTTTCCGGCGGGCCGAACACCATGTCGCCGCCCATGCCGGCGGTGAGATTCAGCACCACGTCCACATTCGCCTCGCGGATGCGCTCGGTCACTTCGCGGTAGAGATGCACGTCGCGCCTGGGCTTGCCGGTCTCGGGGTCGCGCACATGGCAGTGGACGATCGCGGCGCCCGCCTTGGCCGCATCGATCGCCGAATCGGCGATCTGTTTGGGCGAGCGCGGCACGTGTGGGCTGCGGTCCTGCGTGCCGCCGGAACCGGTCACGGCACAAGTAATGAAGACCTCACGGTTCATCGCGAGCGGCATCGTCTTTCCTCCCAGATTCGATCGGCCATCCATGTCGAGCAAAAAGCTGGAAACCGGCTTTGCTATGACGACCACGCGCCGAAGCTGGCCAAGAATGACCGACTTGCCGGAAACTGTTTTGCGTTTTACGAAGCTTCCATGATAAAAAGCGAAAAGCCGACCATCTTTCGTGCCGAGCGCGAAACGCTGAAGGTGACGTTCCTGGTGTTCTCGGGCTCTTCGATCATGTGCGTGGCCTCGGCGGTCGATCCGTTGCGCGCCGCAAATCGCGTCTCGGGCGAGACGCTGTTCGATTTCAAGCTGGTCTCGGTCACCGGCGAGGCGCCGGTCACGACTTGCGGCCTTCCCGTGTCCGTCAGCGGCCGCTTCGACGCGGCCGAGCCGACCGACATGCTGGTTGTCGTCGCCGGCTTCGGCACGCAGAACTACGCCACGTCGGCATTGCTTGCCGGCTTGCGCCGGGCGGCGCGTGCGGCCCGCGCCTGCGGCGGCGTCGAGGCCGGCACCTGGCTGGTGGCGCGCGCCGGCCTGCTCGAGGGCCGCAGCGCCACCACGCATTGGGAGGACATGGAGGATTTTTCCGCCGCATTCCCGGGCGTCGACGTGCGGCCGGACCGCTATGTAATCGACGGTCCGGTCTTCACCTCCGGCGGCGCCTCGCCGACCTTCGACCTGATGTTGCATCTCGTCCGCACCAGGCTTGGCATGGCCGTGGCGCTCGACGTGGCGAGCGTCTTCATTTACGACCAGGCTCGCGCCGCCACCGACGCGCAGCCGCTAGTCTCGCTCGGCCGGCTCGACGGCTACGACCCCAGACTCGCCCAGGCGATCCGCCTGATGGAATCGCATGTCGACCAGCCGCTCACCATCGACGCCGTGGCAAAACGCGCCGGCGTCACGGCACGGACGCTGGAAGGCATTTTTCGCAGATCGATCGGCGAGACGCCCGGCGCCTACTATCTGAGGCTGCGCCTCAGCGCCGCCCGCCGCCTGGTGGTCGACACGCGCATCGCCATGGCCGATATTGCCGGGCGCACAGGCTTTTCGTCCGCCGCGGCCTTTTCCAGAGCGTTCTCCAGGGCGTTCGGCGAGGCGCCGGTCAGGCTGCGGCGCGGCTGATTATCCAATCGGTCGCTGCCGCCAGATCGTCAACCACAGCGGTAGGCGCCGGGTCGAAGCGCGTTTCGTCGCCAGCACGGTACTTGCCGGTCCGTACGAGCAGCGCCGCGCCGAGCCCGGCGCGCAATGCACCGGCAACATCGCTCTCCGCATCGTCGCCGACCATGACCGCATCGGCCGGCGGGCAGTTCAAACCGGCAAGCGCCGAGTGGAAGAATTCAGGCGACGGCTTGCCGAGCACGACCGGGCTGCGGCCGCTGGCGAATTCGAGCGCCGCGACGAAGGCGCCGGTGTCGAGGCTGAGCAGTCCGTCGGCATCCTTGAAGGTGCGATTGGTGGCCAACGCCAGAAAATCGGCGCCGGCGATCAGTTCGCGGAACGCCCGGTTGAGGCTTGCATAATCGAACGCCTCGCCGGCATCGCCGACGACGACGGCCTTATCGCTTCCGCCTTCCACTCCGGAAAACTCGACCTCGAGGTCGGGATGGACGAGCAGATGCGGCCGGCGGCCATGTTTGCGGAGCCATTTGACGGCTGCGCGCGCCGGCGTCTGCAATTCCTCGTCCTCTACCTCGATGCCCAGCCCGGCAAGCTGGGCGATGATTGCGTCGCGCGACGAACGTGTCGTGTTGCTGACGAAACGGAGCGGCAGACCGGTGCCGCGCAGCCGCTCCATGGCTGCCGCGGCGCCCGCTATCTGGACGTCGCCATCGTAGACAACACCCAGAAGATCGAGCAGCACCGCGCGTATCATCGATGCAGGATGGAGAAACAGTCTCCGTTCGTCAAATTAAGGAAGAATCAGGCCATGGAAGAATCAGGCGGCGTCGCGGCCTTCACCGACGATGCGCGAGCGCATGCTCCTGGCCAGCGCCGTTTCGAGCCGCGCGGCGACCGCGCGATCCCATTCATTTGGCTTGCGGGCGCCGTCTTTCGAATGCGGCAGCGCCATCAACCGATCGATGATCGAACCAGCCTCGCTGGGAGAGAGCAGGGCGTCGATTTCGCGTTCGTGCTGCATACGTTTCGCCTCCTTCTTTCCTTCCCGCCACAGGAGCCACGTTTATACGAGTTCCGTGACGGCTGTTTGAAGGCAAGGATGGGGCGATTGAGGGGCGATTCGGGGCAAGACCTTGTGAAGTCCTGCCCCGCGCGCAGGCGAATTGAACGGTAGCCGCTGCGGTCGGGCAGCTGCTGCGCAGTCAGACGTAGCGATTGACGATGTTTTCGAGCAGCTCCTGCCGGCCGGAGCGCGGCTGCGGCTCGATCTTCTCCTTCACCACGCGTTCGGCGATCTCCTCCAGCGTGCGCTTGCCCGACAGCATCGCCTTGCCTTCGGCCGTGTTCCAGCCGGCATAGCGTTCGGCGAGCGGGCCGGACAGCGCTTTATCCTCGATCATCTTGGCCGCCGCCTTGAGGCCGCGCGCGCAGGCATCCATGCCGCCGATATGGCCGATCAGCAGATCGTCCGGGTCGAGGGACTGACGCCGGAGCTTGGCGTCGAAATTGGTGCCGCCGGTCTTGAAGCCGCCGCCCTGTAGGATCTGGTAATAGGCCAAAGCCATTTCCGGAACGTTGTTGGGGAACTGGTCGGTGTCCCAGCCCGACTGGTAGTCGTTGCGGTTCATGTCGATGGAACCGAAGATGCCGAGCGCATTGGCCAAAGCCAGCTCGTGCTCGAAGGAATGGCCGGCGAGGATGGCGTGGCCCTGCTCGATGTTAAGCTTGACCTCCTTCTCCAATCCGAAGCGCTTGAGGAAACCATAGACGGTGGCGACATCGTAGTCGTACTGGTGCTTGGTCGGCTCCTGCGGCTTCGGCTCAATCAGGATCGTGCCCTTGAAGCCTATTTTGTGCTTGTAGTCGACGACGAGATTGAGGAAGCGGCCGGCCTGTTCCTGCTCGCGGGCGAGGTCGGTGTTGAGCAGCGTCTCATAACCCTCGCGCCCGCCCCACAGCACATAGTTCTCGCCCTTCAGCTTCTTGGTGACATCGATGCATTTCTTCACCGTGGCCGCCGCATAGGCGAACACATCCGGATCGGGATTGGTGGCCGCGCCCGCCATGAAGCGGCGATGCGAAAAGAGGTTCGCCGTGCCCCAGAGCAGCTTGACGCCGGTCTCTTTCATCTTGGTCGCGAAATAGTCGGTGATCTCGTCGAGGCGCGCAGCGCTTTCGGAGAAATCCTTGCCTTCCGGGCGCACGTCTGCGTCGTGGAAGCAGAAATAGGGCGCGCCAAGCAGCGAGAACATTTCGAAGGCGACATCGGCCTTGAGCTTGGCCAGTTCCATCGTGTCGATGCCGCCCGGCTTTGCGAACCAGGGCCGGTCGAAGGTCTGGCCGCCGAAGGGGTCGCCGCCCGGCCATGCGAAGGAATGCCAATAGGCGACGGCGAAGCGCAGATGGTCTTCCAGCCGCTTGCCGGCCACCACCTCGTCCGGATTGTAGAACCGGTAGGCCAGCGGATTGGTCGAATCCGGCCCCTCATACTTGATCTTTTTGATATCGCCGAAAAATCCGCTGCTCATGGTTCCTTCCTCTCCGAGTGCTTTGCCCGATTACCTCAGGCGTAATTGGTTTCGCTCTTGCGGGGCGCGAAAAAGGCCATGTCGAAACGATCCAGCGAAGGAGCATGACAATGACCGATCTCAACACGATTGCCCGCAACTACATCGCCGCCTGGAACGAGAGCGATGCGGCCCGCCGCAAGACGCTGCTTGACGCGGCCTTCACCGAGGATGTCAGCTATCGCGACCCGGTCATGCAGGGCGACGGCCATGCAGGCGTCGCGGCGCTGATCGACGGCGTGCAGCAGCGCTTCGCCGGCTTCCGCTTCTCGCTGAAGGGCGAGCCGGACGGTTTCGCCGACAAGATTCGCTTCTCGTGGAATCTGGGACCCGAAGGTACGGAATCCGTCATCGAAGGCACCGATATCGGCGTCATCGAGAACGGCCGCCTGAAGAGCGTCACCGGATTTTTGGACAAGGTGCCGGCGCAGTGAGGCTGCAGGAGCGAGCGGGGCGCTCCAACTGCCAATCTCCCCCCTTGCGGGGGAGATGCCCGGCAGGGCAGAGAGGGGGGCCTCGCGTCCTCTCACGCGGCTACGGCCCGGATCGCCGGATAGAGCGCACGGTAGCGCTGATAAGCATCCGCAAAGGCGCCGCCCAGGCCAGCGTCCGGCTCGATGGTCGCATCTGTCGCCGGCGCCGTGCACACCGCAAGCGGATCGGCGCCGGTCGCGGCGATCAGACCCAGCCGCGCCGCGCCGAAGGCGGCACCGAAATCGCCGTCGGCCGGAATATCGACCGGCACCTGCAGCGCTGTGGCGATCGCCTTCAGCCAATAGCGTGAGCGCGAGCCGCCGCCGATTGCAGTCACCCGGCTCAGCGTCGTGCCGGCTGTCTTCAGCGCTTCGAGACTGTCGCGGAAGGCGAAGGCGACGCCTTCGAGCACGGCCTGCGTCAGCACGGCCCGGCTCGACTGATGCGCCAGCCCGGTGAAGGAGCCGCGAATGGCGGAATCGTTGTGCGGGGTGCGCTCGCCCGACAGATAGGGCAGGAAGGTGACACCCGTCGGCGCCTTCAGCGTATCGCCGAGCTCGCCGGTCAGGTCGCCGGCGCTCTTTCCCGTGATCTCCGAAAGCCAGTTGAGCGAATCGGTGGCCGACAGGATCACGCCCATCTGGTGCCAAGTGGCGGGCAGCGCATGGCAGAAGGTATGCACCGCGCTTTCCGGATTGGGCAGATAGGAGGCGTTCGCCGCGAAGAGCACGCCCGACGTGCCGAGCGACACGAAGGCATGCCCGGCGCCGACCGTGCCCATGCCGCAGGCGGAAGCCGCGTTGTCGCCGGCGCCGCCGGCGATCGGGATGCCGGCCGCAACGCCCCACTTCGCCGCGAGCTCGCCGCGCAAGCCGCCGGCCTTCGCCGTGCCCTCGACCAGCGACGGCATGTGCTTTTCGTCGAGCGATGTCGCTGCCAGCAATTCGGGCGCCCAGCGCCGCTTGCCGACATCGAGCCAGGACGTGCCGGCCGAATCCGACATTTCGGAGATATGCTCGCCGGTTAGCCAGAGCCGCAGATAATCCTTGGGCAGCAGCACTTTCGCTACCTTGGCAAAAATCGCCGGCTCGTTGTTCTTCACCCAGGCAAGCTTCGGCGCGGTGAAGCCGGGGAAGACGATGTTGCCGGTGAGCTTGCGGAAGCGCGGATCGGCGTCGAGCGCCGCCGCCTCGACATGGCTGCGCGTGTCGTTCCACAGGATGCAGGGGCGCAGCACCTTGTCTGCGGTGTCGAGCAGCGTGGCGCCATGCATCTGGCCGGAAAGACCGATGCCCTTGACCGCGGCAAGCTCCTTCGGGTGCGAGGCCTTGAGTTCGGCAATCGCCGTCTCGCAGGCCCCGATCCAATGCGCCGGATCCTGCTCCGACCAGCCCGGATGCGGCCGCGAGACGTCGAGCGAGCCATGGCCGGAGCCGATGACCTTCTGGCCGTCGTCGATCAGCAGTGCCTTGACGCCCGAAGTGCCCAGGTCGAGGCCGAGATACATGATGTCCTCCCATTGCCATTAATTTTTTCGGGTCTCGAAAAAATCTGGCTTGGCCAGTTTTTAAGACAAGATCCGCCCCGGGTCAATTGTCCGGCAAATCGGCGGCGCGGCGCGAGAACAGCGCCGACAGCGGGGTGTCGGGACGGGCGAGCTGGCGCTCGGCTGTCAGCGCCCGCGCCAGCGCAATATGGCCGGCGCGCAGCGCGGCCTCGATCAAGGTCAGGTCGATCACGTCGCGCTGCGCGTGGCTGCCGCCGAAACGGTGCGCGATCGAGCGGATCGGCCGGATCAGGCGCACGGTCTCGTCGTAATTGCCCTCGCCGAAGGCCTTGATCGCGAGCGTCAGCGGATGGCCGACATCGCGGGTGAAGGCGGCATTGTCGTCGCTGCCGCACATCGCTTCGCGCTGCGCCTCGAGCAGCGTTTTCTTCGGCGCTTCCAGCCCGGCGCCGACAAAGGCCATCATCGCATGGGCGTCGTTGAAGGCGTAGTTACCGGCGGCGGCTTTCGGGATCCAGTTCTCGGCAAGTATCGCCCAACGGTCGCCGATATCGATGCCGCCCAGGGTGAGGCGCCACAGGATCGCCGAGGCATCTACCATGTTGAGCGCCAATGTCGAGCGGTCGCCATAGATCGGCCCGTCATAGAGCTCGAGCACCTCGTTCGTATCGCCGAGGTCATAGTGGAACAGCGCCAGGTGCCACCAATTGTGGATTTTTAGGAAGCTGTCCTTCGACCACGCGTCGGGATTGGCGCGCATCCAGGCTATGCCATCCCTTTGCCGGCTTTGCATTTCCATGACATGCGCGACCGCATGCTGCGCCCAGCCGTCGCGCGGCTCGATCTGGACGGCTTGCCGGCCCAGGGACTCGGCGCGGGCGTAATCGCCCATTTCCTCCAGCCCGAAGGCCTGCATGCCGAGAATGGCGTGGTAACCCGCCATGTTTTTCTGCCAGGCCGGCAGCGCCCGGCCGATGCGGTCGCGCAGCATGCGCGCGTTGCCGGTGAAGAAATCGATCTGGTGCCCGACCTGCAGCGCCAGCGCGTCGCGAGGATTGTCGATCGCGATATCCTCCAGGATACGGGCGGCTTCATGCCATCGCCCATCGGCAAGATGGCCAAGCGCCGCGACATGCGCCTGTTCGCGCGCCGTGGCGGCGAGCGGCAGCGCCGCCTGATGGCTGGATCGGGCGACCGCCGTCGCATCCCGCTCGGTGGCGAGGCCGAAAAGATAGCCCTTGAAGACATGCGCCATCACAAAGGCCGGGTCATTGGCAATGGCGCAGTCGATGGAACCCACCGGGTCGCCGATGAAGCATTGCAGCTCATGCACGGCGCGGGCGTAGGACGAGTATCCGGCTTCGGTCGCACCGGAATAGGTAAGACCGAATGCGTCCTTCATCATATATCCTCGCTATCGACGGCTCGAACCTAGCCGCTGGAGCGCATCGCTACGGTAGCGATGCCGGCGCCGACCAGCAGCGTGCCGCCGGTGCGGTTGAAGATGCGGATCGCCTTCGGGTTGCGCACGACCGCCCGGGCCCTGGATGCAATCAGCGCGTAGCCGAAGGCGTTGAGGAAGGCCAACGTCAGGAAGGTCGTCTCGAAGACCAGCATCTGCGTCCAGAAATCGGCATGCCGGTCGAGGAACTGCGGCAGGAAGGCGACGAAGAAGGTGATGCTTTTCGGGTTGAGCGCCGTCACCAGCCAGGCGTGGGCCATCATCCTTGCCGCCGAGACGGCGTCGGTGCGGGGTTCCGCCTTCAGCGCGCCGCCGGCGCGGAACAGCTTTATGCCGAGATAGATCAAATAGCCGGCGCCGATCACCTTGAGCACGGTGAACACCGTGGCCGAGGCCGCGAGCAGCGCGCCGATGCCGAGCATCGACAGCGTCATTGCGGTGAAGTCGCCGAGCGCGACGCCCACCGCCATCGGCAGCGCAGTGCGCCAGCCCTGGCCCAGCGCATAGGAGACGACCAAGAGGATCGTCGGGCCCGGAATGACGAGAAGGATGGAAGAGGCGGCGGCGAAGGCGGCCCAGTTTTCGAAGGACATTTCCCTGCTCCTTGAGCGCAAAGAACAGGATAAATCCCGGGGCCGGCGGGAATGTAAAGGGGCCGCCGAAAGAATCTTCGGCGAAAATCTTCAGCGCTTGGGCCGCAGCCCGATCGATCGCCACAACGATTGGTTAGGGTTAAGCCGGACGCCCGCGTTTCACCCTTTTTCAACCATGACTGCTGAAAATGCCTGCGATCCGGCCGGACCGTGCTTCCCGCCGGCAGCGTAGGGTTTGGTGCATGCGCGAGTTGCCGCAAAGTCTGACGCCGCCTTCCAACGGCGCCGCAATCGATACCGAAATTCTCCTTTCCCGCCGCGCCGTGCTTTCGGGCGCCGGCGCCATGGCGCTGCTCGGCCTTGCCGCCTGCAGCACCACCGACACGCTCGACCTGCCGCAAATGCAGCTCGACAACACCGTCACCGGTTCCGTGCCGCCGATGCGCCCGGCGATCAGCGTCGACAAGAACATCACCGGTCCCGACGTCATGTATGCCTCGCTCACCGATGGTGGTTTCGAGGTTCCGGCCGTGCCGTGGCAGAAGGTCAAGCCGCAGTTCCGCCGCCAGATCGTCGTCGACAAGACCGGCGAGGCGCCCGGCACCATCGTCGTCCATCTTGAGGAGCGCATGCTCTATCTCGTCCAGCCGGGCGGCGATGCCATCCGCTACGGCGTCGGCATCGGCAAGGACGGCTTCCGCTGGTCGGGCCGCGCCAACATCCAGTACGGCCGCGAATGGCCGGTGTGGACGCCGCCGCCGGAGATGATCCAGCGCAAGCCGGAACTGGTGAAATGGCAGGGCGGCCAGCCCGGCGGCCTCACCAATCCGCTCGGCGCCCGGGCCCTCTACATCTATCAGAACGGCAAGGACACCGGCTACCGTATCCACGGTTCGCCCGAATGGTGGAGCATCGGCCAGGCGATGTCGTCGGGCTGCGTGCGCTTGATCAACCAGGACATCATCGACCTCTACAGCCGCGTTTCCAAGAAGAACCCGGTCGTCGTGGTCTGATCGCTCCGTCGGCCCACTCTTCCGTTGCGCGATGCCGCAAGACAGGCGAAGGTGCCGTGAAAACCTTCGCCTCGGGAGAAAAAGCATGGCTGGAACCTTCGTCATCGCGCAAGGCGGCGGTCCGACCGCCGTCATCAACCAGACGGTCGTCGGCGCCACGCTGGAAATCCGCAAGCGCCATCCAGGCGCCAAGGTGCTGGGCTCGATCCATGGCGTACGCGGCATCCGCGACGGCAATTATGTCGATCTCTCCGCCATCCCCGAGGATCGGCTGCGGCTGATTGCCGGCACGCCGAGCGCGGCCCTTGGCTCGACCCGCGACAAGCCTGACGCCGCCTATTGCGAGGTCATCCTCAACGGCTTGAAAAAGGCCGGCGCCGACGCCTTCATCTATATCGGCGGCAACGACACCTCGGGCACGCAGCAGATCCTGACCGATGCCGCCGGCGGTTCGATCGCCTTCGTGCATGCGCCCAAGACCATCGACAACGACCTCGAGGAGAACGACCACACGCCGGGCTTCATCTCGGCGGCCGAATTCGTCGCCGGCGCCTTCCTCTCGGTCGACCTCGATTTCCGCGCCCTGCCCGGCATCTATGTCGGTATCGTCATGGGCCGGCATGCCGGCTTCCTGACCGCCGCCGCGGCCGCTTGGCAGCTCGATCCGGACAGCGGCCCGCATCTGGTCTATGTGCCGGAGCGTGCCTTCTCGGCGAAGCGCTTCATCGATGAGGTGCGCGAAAAGCTGGATCGCCATAAGCGCTGCATCGTCGCCGTCTCGGAAGGCGTCAGCACCGCCGACGGCAAAGCGCTGGTCGAAAGCCTGGTGCCGCCGGACAAGCTCGAGCGCGACCAGCACGGCAATGTCAAACTGTCGGGCAGCGATCTGCCGGCGGCGCTGGAACGGGCGCTTGCCGAAGGCCTGCCGGGGAAGCGCGCGCGGGTTGACGCGCTGGGCTACATGCCGCGCGGCTATGTCGGCGCGATCAGCGCCGTCGACGCGCAGGAAGCCTTCGATGCCGGCGCCTTCGCGGTTGCCGTCGCCGGCGAAGGCGGCGGCTCGGTCGCGCTGCAATATGACGGGTCGAAGACGGTGTTGAAGAAAGTGCCGCTGAAGGCGGTGGCCGGCAAGACGCGGCACATGCCGGACGATTTCCTGAAGCCGGACGCCAACCAGCTCTCGGAAGCCGGCATGGCCTATTTGAAGCGGCTGGTGCCGGAAAAGTACAAGGTCGGAAAGCCCTTCGTCTGATGGGTGGCGGCTCGATGCCCGAGCTTGTGGTGGGCGACTGGTTCGGCAAGGCGGAAGTCGATGCCGGGACGACGATACTGACCGAGCCCTTCGTGCATGATTTCGTGCGCGCCAATATGTGGCATCTGAAGGGCCGCGACGCGGATCTGCTGGTCGACACCGGCATGGGCATTTGTCCGCTGGCGCCCGAGATCGACACGCCGCCCGGCAAGCCGCTGATCGTCGTCGCGACCCACATTCATCTCGACCATGTCGGCTCGCTGCACGAATTCCCGCTGCGCATGGGGCCGAGGATGAGCGCGGCGCAGTTCGACGGCATGGATGATGCCGTCACCTACGCCTATATGTTCCACAATCTCGACGGCGCCGTCTCGAAGCTGCCGGCGCCGGACTGGAAGGCGGCCGATTACCGGATTCCGTCCGCGCCGCTGACCCGCGCGCTCGACGAGGGCGAAGTCGTCGATCTCGGCGACCGGAAATTCCGCGTGCTACATTTGCCGGGACATTCGCCGGATTCGATCGGGCTTTTCGATGAGGCCGACGGCCTCTTCTTCGCCGGCGACGCCGTCTATGACGGCATGCTGATCGACGACCTGCCGGATTCGGACCGCACCGCCTATTGCCACACCATGCAGCGCCTGCTCGACCTACCGATCCGCATCGGCCATGGCGGCCACGGCCCAAGTTTCGACCGCGCCAGACTGCGCCAAATTGCCTCCTCTTATCTGCGCCGGCGGGAGCGGTTCGTAAGCGCATCCTGAATTAAATCTTTGTAAGGTCGCCGCAAAACCCTAATTCGGGCCATTCCGCATCCTAGATGTTTGTCTGTCGAGACGGCCGGCTGCCATGCACGGCGAGACAGGCAGGTCCGGCCCTCGGCACGTCGACGGACGACCCCCTTGGGAGCGTCCGCGATGTCGGATCAACCACTCGCCCGGACAGAACCGACCATGTCACCATCAAGCATTCTTCGCAGACATCGCGTCGCCGCCCTGCTGGGCGTCGCGCTGATCATTTCTCCCGTTGTCGTCTCTTTCGCCCAGAACAATGCCGGCGTCAGCACCGTGGCCGCGACGACGCAGACGCCCGTCGCCGGTATCACGGCTCCGAACGGCTCTTTCGCTCCGGTCATCGCCGTCACCAAGCCGGCCGTCGTCACGATCACCTCGATCATGAAGGCGCAGTCTAGCGAGGGTTCGCCTTTCGGCGGCAACGCTCCTTTCGACGAGTTCTTTCAGCAATTCTTCGGCGACCAGGGCATGCCGATGCCGCGGACGCCGCCGCAGCAGCAGGGCCCGCGCGCCGAGGCGCTCGGTTCCGGCTTCATCGTCAATTCGGATGGCACCATCGTTACCAACAATCACGTCATCGACGGAGCGAGCTCGATCAAGGTGACGCTCGACGACGGCACCGAGCTTCCCGCCAAGCTCGTCGGCCACGACGCCAAGAACGATCTCGCGGTGCTCAAGGTCAAGGCCGACAAGCCTCTGCCGACCGTCAAATGGGGCGATTCCAACAAGCTGATGACCGGCGACCAGGTGCTGGCGATCGGCAATCCGTTCGGCATAGGCACCACCGTTACCGCCGGCATCGTCTCGGCGCGCGGCCGCGACCTGCATAGCGGGCCCTTCGACGATTTCATCCAGATCGATGCGCCGATCAACCACGGCAATTCCGGCGGCCCGCTGGTCGACGTCAACGGCAACGTCGTCGGCATCAACACCGCCATCTACTCGCCCAATGGCGGCAGCGTCGGCGTCGGCTTCGCCATCCCGTCGGACCAGGCGCAGAAGGTTGTCGCCAAGCTGATGAAGGGCGGCGACATCGAATACGGCTATCTCGGCGTGCAGATCCAGCCGGTGACGCCGGATGTCGCCAGCGCCATCGGGCTCGATCATCCGGGCGGCGCGCTGGTGTCCCAGGTCACCGACGGGTCGCCGGCGGCCAAGGCCGGTATTGAAACCGGCGACGTCATCACCGGTTTCGGCGGTCAGGAGATCAAGGAGCCCAAGGATCTGTCGCGCGCCGTAGCCGACGTGTCGCCGGGCGCCAAGGAAACCGTCAATATCTGGCGCAAAGGCAAGGCGATGCAGATCTCCGCCGATGTCGGACGCAACGCCGAAGATCAGAAGACCGCCTCGAACGGCAATGAAGGCCGCAGCCCGTCGGCCGAACAGGGCCTGCGCGTTCCCTCGCTCGGCCTCGGGCTGACCGACCTCACGCCCGATATCCGCGACCAGCTCAACCTTTCCGAGAACCAGCGCGGCGCGGTGGTCGAGCGGGTCAATCCGGACAAGGCGGCCTCGGCGGCCGGCATCCAGCCGGGCGACGTCATCGTCGGCGTCGACCAGACGCCGGTGAAGACGGCCAGGCAGGCCAACCAGGCGATCGCCGAGGCCGGCAAGTCTGGCAAAAAGTCGGTGCTCCTGCTGATCGATCGCGGCGACGCGCAGATCTTCGTCGCGGTCCCGTTCGCCGCCGGCTGAAAAAGCCCTGACGCAGCCTGCCGGCTTTCCCGGCGGGCTGCGTTCTCAAGATTCCTGTTGCCCGTAGAGGCATATTCGAGAACACTGCCCGCATCGTTCGGCCGGTGCAGGAGGCGTCTCGATGGTCACGCGTGGCTTCTTCTCCGGACGGCGTCCTCCTTCGGACACCGACTCGCGCATTCCGCCCGGCCAATATCTGGAACAGGGTTTCCCCGTTCTCTCGGCCGGGCCGACGCCGCGCGTGCGCACCGAGGACTGGTCCTTCACTCTCAAGCAGGGGCCAAAGCCGCTCAAGAAATGGAACTGGGCCGAATTCAACGCCTTGCCGCAAAGCAAGATGACGCGCGACATCCATTGCGTGACGGCCTGGACCAAGTTCAACACGCCCTGGCAGGGCGTGTTGATCGACGACATCCTCGCCGATGCCGGCATCGAGCCGCCGACGGCCTACACGCTGGCGCTGTCCTTCGATGGCTATTCGACCAACGTACCGACCAAGGACCTCGTCACCGGCAAGGCGATGGTGGCGCTGCTCTATGAGGGCAAGCCGATCCCGCCCGATCATGGCGGCCCGGCGCGGCTTCTGGTGCCGCATCTCTATTTCTGGAAATCGGCCAAATGGGTGAACGGGCTGCAGTTCACCGACCGCGACGAACCGGGCTTCTGGGAGCTGCGCGGCTATCACATGTATGGCGACCCCTGGCGCGAGCAGCGCTATTCCAGTGACCCGTGAGGGCCATCCGTGAGCAGCAATCGATGAGTGCCGAGCCGTCGCCGCAATCGCCCTGGCAGGCAGCCACAATCAGCCGCATCGAAAAGCGCACGCCGCGCGTCACCAGCTTCTGGTTCCAGCCGTCGCGGCCTTTCGCCCATCTGGCCGGACAGCATGTCGACATCAGGCTGACGGCGCCGGACGGTTATCAGGCGCGCCGTTCCTATTCCATCGCTTCGGCGCCGGAAACAGGTGGCGCCGTCGAGCTCGCGATCGAGCGGCTCGACGATGGCGAGGTCTCGCCCTTCTTCCACGACGTGGCTGCCGTCGGCGACGAAATCGAATTGCGCGGGCCGCTCGGCGGCCATTTCATCTGGGAGGAGGGCGACGGCGGGCCGATCCTTCTGGTCGGCGGCGGCTCGGGCGTCGTGCCGCTGATGGCGATGGTGCGCCATCGCACACTGCGCAACACGGCGGTGCCCGTTGCGCTGGTGTTCTCGGCGCGGGTCTGGGACGAGGTGATTTTTCGCGACGAGCTGATCGGTCTCGACGATCGTCGCGACGGGTTCGATCTGGTGCTGACGCTGACCCGCGAACCGGCCCGGCGGCCGTCCGACTATTCGCGGCGCGTTGACGCCCGCATGATGGCGCAGGCCGTGGAGCGCCTGCCGAAGGCGCCGAGGCTCGCCTATGTCTGCGGCTCGAACGCGTTCGTCTCGGCCGCCGCTGATGCCCTGATCGGCGCCGGCGTTCCGGCGGGGATGATCCGCACCGAGCGCTACGGGGTTTGATAGAAAGGCTTGGACTGCCGCCCCCTTCCAGCGCAACGCCGCTGGCCCATCCGGCAGGAAGCCCCCCGGTTATCAGCCAGAACGCGATTAAAGCGAGTCGATTCGCCCCCTTGGAACAGGGGTAGGGGGGTCAATGGTATCGAAAAGTAACTATTAGGAGTTTCTAAAATCGAACCGAACGGTTCGTTTCTGTTGACGGTGCGTGCAAGATGGTGTGAACGTTGGCGCTCCGATACATTTGGTGAGCCAACTGCGAAACAAGGCTAAACATTTGATAAGGCTGGATAAAAATAAAGTCATAGGCATGCTTATCAAAACTTCAAGATGCGGATTCTTGGTCCAGGCGAAAAAACTTCGTGATTGGAATCCGGCAGTCGGGTCACCCAAATCAGCGCTGTCCGAACGACGCGATTTCATTCCCAAGACACGCCGCTAGACGGACGGAATAAAAGATACTGGAGTAGCAAAAATGAAAAAGATTGTTCTCACTGCCGCAGCCCTTCTGGCAATTTCCGGCAGCGCCTTCGCTGGTAGCGACCATTACAACCCGAACGAAGCCAATCAGGCGTCGGCCAAGGTCGACTCGTCCTACACGGCTTCGGTCCGCCAGTCCGCGCCGGCCACTCAGCAGCCTGCCACGACGGGCGCCGACCACAACCTTTTCGGCAACAACTAACAGCCGACCTCGACCCGGCGGCGGGCTTGCCCGCCCATCGGTCGGACCATAGGATTTAGGAGCACTAAAATGAAGAAGATCGTTCTTGCCACGGCGGCTTTGATGGCCGTTTCCACCGCTGCTTTTGCGGGCAGCGACAATTACAACAACAGCGGCGTCAATCAGCCGGCTCCGGCCGTCGACACCACGCGCACCTCGTCGATCGGTGCCGACTCGACGGTTTACAAGCTGCTGAACTCGTCGCGCGACGTACACAAGTCGGCTCCGCAGGGTAGCGACCGCGACCATTTCGGCAACCACTGACAGCCGACTGTCATTTGAAGAGAGAGCGGCGGGCTTTGCCCGCCGCTCTTTTGTTTACCGGGAACGCCAGCCTCCCGATCGGCCTCAGGCCGCCTTGGCCTCCTCGCGGTGGAGCGTGAAGGAATGGCCGTCGGCGTCGAAGATATGCAGGTCGCCGGCGCTGGCGTTGAGCCGCAGCGTCTCGCCGCGCCTGACCTCGACATTGCCCGGCAGCTTGGCCACCAGCGGCAGGTCGGCGCGGCCGATATCGACATAGACGAGCTGAACCTCGCCGAGCTGCTCGATATAATCGACCTTGCCTTCGAACAGATAGTCGGCGCCAGTCGCGATGGCGAGATCCTCCGGCCGCACGCCGAAGCTGACCGCCGCGCCATTCGCCGACACCGGCGTTGCGATCGGCACCGTCGCCTTGCGATCGCCGACATGGCTGACCACGGTCGGATTGCCGGCCTTCTCGATCTTTGCCGGCAATATGTTCATCGCCGGCGAGCCGATGAACTGGGCGACGAACAGATTGCCCGGGCGCTTGTAGAGCTCCATCGGCGTGCCCACCTGCTCGACCCGGCCTTCCTTCAGCACGACGATGCGGTCCGCCAGCGTCATCGCCTCGACCTGGTCGTGCGTGACGTAGATCATCGTCGTGTTCGGCATCTGCTCCTTGAGCTTGGCGATCTCGATGCGGGTGGCGACGCGAAGGGCGGCGTCGAGATTCGACAGCGGCTCGTCGAACAGGAACACTTTCGGGTTGCGCACGATGGCGCGGCCGATGGCGACGCGCTGGCGCTGGCCGCCCGACATCGCCTTGGGCAGGCGGTCGAGATATTTGGTCAGCTGCAGGATCTCCGCTGCCTGGCGCACGCGCTTGTCGATCTCGGCCTTGCTTTCCCTGCCGATCTTCATCGAGAAGGCCATGTTGTCGTAAACGGTCATGTGCGGATAAAGCGCGTAGGACTGGAACACCATGGCGATGCCCCGCTTCGACGGCGGCACGTCGTTCACCACCTCGCTGTCGATCTTCAGCTCGCCTGAGGTGATCTCCTCAAGGCCGGCGATCGACCTCAGCAAGGTCGACTTGCCGCAACCCGACGGTCCGACGAAGACGATGAACTCGCCCGATTTGATGTCGAGGTCGATGCCGTGAAGAATGTTGAGGTTGCCGTATGATTTCTTCACCTGGTTGAGCGTGACATCGGCCATGGTTCTCTCCTCCCGTTAATCTCTGTCTGCAAGTTCAGTCGATGCGTCCGAACCAGGCGCCGTAACCGCCGAGGCGGACCGGCCCGCTGCCAGTCTGTCCCGAAAAGCCATGCCCGGGCAAGGGTTGCAGCGCGCCTTTGCCGAGCTCGACCTCGGCGGACTTGCTGCCCAGGTTGAAGGCGCAGACGATCCGCTCATTGCCTTCGCGGCGGGTGAAGGCGACGGTGTCGCCATCGCTTTCGATAAAGTCGATGTCGCCCTTGGCCAGCGCCGGATGCTGGCGCCGGAAGGCGAGGAAGCGGCGATAGTGCTCAAGCAGCGAGCTTGGATCGCCCTGCTGCACGTTGACGGCCTGCGACAGGTGCTGACCTGGCACCGGCAGCCAGGGTTTTGCGGCCGAGAAGCCGCCATTCTTGGCCGCGGCCTCCCACACCATCGGCGTGCGGCAGCCGTCGCGGCCCTTGAACTCCGGCCAGAAGCGGATGCCGTAGGGGTCCTGCAGGTCCTCGAACGTCAGTTCCGCTTCGCCAAGACCGAGCTCCTCGCCCTGATAGATGCAGACAGAGCCGCGCAGCGACATCAGAAGCGCCGAGATCACCTTCAGATAGGCGATCGGATCGGCCTCGTTGGCGGCCCAACGCGAGGCGACCCGCATCACATCATGGTTGGAGAAGGCCCAGCACGACCAGCCGTCGCTGGCGACCCGGCCGAAGGCTTCCAGCACCGCGCGCACTTTCGCCGCGCTGATCTTCTCCGGCGCCAGGAAGTCGAAGGAATAGCACATATGCACGCGCTTGCCGTCGGCAGTGTAGGCGGCGACCACCTCGAGACCGCGCTGGGAGTCGCCCACCTCGCCGACGGCGGCCTGCGCCGGATATTCGTCGAGCAGCGCGCGGAAGCGTTCGAGGAAGCCGAGATTCTCCGGCCGGCTCTTGTCGTAGAGATGGTCCTGGTAATTGTAGGGGTTGACCGCCGGCGCCGTTTGGTCGTTGCGCTGTTCCGGCGGCAGCGGCGGATTGTCCTCCAGCCCTTGGCTGTGGAAGTAAAAATTGATCGTATCGAGGCGGAAGCCGTCGACGCCGCGCTCCAGCCAGAAGCGGGTGATGTCGAGCAGCGCATCCTGCACTTCCTCGTTGTGGAAGTTGAGGTCGGGCTGTTCGGCCAGGAAATTGTGCATGTAATATTGCTGGCGGCTGGTGTCCCATTGCCAGGCTGAGCCGCCGAAGATCGACAGCCAATTGTTGGGCGGCGTGCCGTCGGGCTTGGCGTCGGCCCACACATACCAGTCGGCTTTCGCATTGTTGCGGCTGGAACGGCTTTCCTTGAACCAGGGGTGGATGTCGGCGGTGTGTGACAGCACTTCGTCGATCATCACCTTGAGGCCCAGGCGATGGGCTTCCGTTACCAGCGCGTCGAAATCGGCGAGCGTGCCGAACATCGGGTCGACATCGCAATAATCCGACACGTCATAGCCGAAATCCTTCATCGGCGACTTGAAGAAGGGCGAGATCCAGATGGCGTCGACACCGAGCGAAGCGACATAGGGCAGGCGCTGAACGATGCCTTTCAGGTCGCCGATGCCGTCGTCGTTGGAGTCCTGATAGGAGCGCGGATAGATCTGGTAGATCACCGCGCCCCGCCACCAGTCGCGGTCGATCGCGGGGTCTGGGGCGGGGTCTGGTCTCGAAGTCGCCTTCAAAGCCGATTGCATGTCTTCAACCTCCTTTCACGGAGCCGGCAAGCAGCCCGCGGACGAAATAGCGCTGCAGCGAGAAGAACACGATCAGCGGCACGATGATGGTGATGAACGCCGATGTCGTCAGGATTTCCCAGTTGCCGCCCCGCGAGCCGAGCAGCGCGTTGAGCTTGGCCGTCAGCACGATCTGATCGGGCGCCGTGCCGAGGAAAACCATCGCCACCAGGAGATCGTTCCATACCCACAGGAACTGGAAGATGGCGAAGGAGGCAAGCACCGGGAAGGACAGCGGCAGCACGATCTTGACGAAGATCTCGAAGTCGCTGGCGCCGTCGATGCGCGCCGATTCCATGATCTCGCGCGGCAGGCCGGCGATGTAGCTCCGGAGCAGGTAGATGGCGAAGGGCAGGCCGAAGCCGGTATGCGCCAGCCAGATGCCAAGATAGGTCTTGGAGGGCACGCCGAAGAAGCTGCCGACGCCGTTATAGAGCCTGAGCAGCGGGATCAGCGACATCTGCAGCGGCACCACCAGAAGGCCGATGATGACCGCGATCAGCAACGCCCGGCCGGGAAAGCGCATCCAGGCCAATGCGTAGGCCGCGAAGGCGGCGATCAGGATCGGGATTACCGTCGCCGGAATGGTCACCGTCAGCGAGTTCATGAAGGAGCGGCCGATGCCTTCCGAAAACAGCACGGTTCTGTAGTTCTCGGGGGTGAATTTCGGCGGCGCCGACGAGGCGAAATAGACGCGCTGGCCGCGGTCGCCCTCGAAGGCTTTCGGTGAAGACAGCACGAAGCTGCCATCGGCGTTCATCTGCAGGGTGACGCCATCATTGAGGTCGGCGACCGATCCCGCCTTGTACTGCGTCGGCGCAGAAGATTTTACGCCGAAGGCGCTGATCTCGCGCTTGGGACCGTCGCCGAAGATGTTGCCCTCGATGACGTATTTGCCGTCCTTCTGGGTTTGCGCCGACGCACCCGGCAACCGTCCCGCCTCGCTCTGGCTGGAGCTGGCGAAGGCGTTCCACCAGCCCGACGCGACGATCTGGTCCTTGTCCCGCAGCGACGAGACGAGGATGCCGAGAGTGGGGATGGTCCAGATCGCCACGAAGACGAGCACGGCGATATGGACGCCGAAGCGGCCGATAAAGGACTTTCCGGTCTGGGCCGCCATCTCAGTGCCCTCCCGTCTCTTTATTGGCCTGGCGGATGTTCCAGATCATGATCGGAATGACGGCGATCATGATGATGATGGCGATGGTCGCGCCGCGGCCGAAATCGCCGCCGCCGCGGAACATCCAGTCGAACATCAGATTGGCGAGCACCTGAGTATTCCACTGGCCGTTGGTCATGGTCAGCACGATGTCGAACACTTTCAGCACCAGGATGGTGATGGTGGTCCAGACCACCGCGATCGTGCCCCAGATCTGCGGCACCATGATCTTCCAGAAGATCTGGAAGGGGTTGGCGCCGTCGATCACCGCTGCTTCGAGCGTCTCCTCCGGAATGCCGCGCAGCGCCGACGACAGGATCACCATGGCAAAGCCGGTCTGGATCCAGATCAGGATCACCATCAGGAAGAAATTGTTCCAGAACGGCAGCGATATCCACACCTGCGGCTGGCCGCCGAAATACTGGATGATGGCGTTGAGCAGGCCGATCTGCACCTGGCCCTCGCCGCGATACTCGTAGATGAATTTCCAGATCACGCTGGCGCCGACGAAGGAAATCGCCAGCGGCAGGAAGATCAGGCTCTTGGCGATAGTGCCCCACCAGATCTTGTCGGTGAGCACGGCGATGATCAGGCCGAGGAAGGTGCAGGCGGCCGGCACCACGGCCAGCCATAATATGTTGTTGAAGATCGAGTTGCGCAGATCGTGATCGCCGGCCGCCCATTCATAATTGGCGAGCCCGACGAAATTGGTGCCGCCGCGGTCGAAGAAGGAGAGCCACAGCGTCGCGATCACCGGGTAGATCAGGTAGACGGCGAGGATGATCAGCGCCGGGCCGACGAACAGCCACGGCCGCACATATCCCTGCCGGCGCAGATTGTTGATGGCGGCGGCGCCGGATACCCCGCGTGAAGGGAAGATGAGGTCGAGCAGTCTGTTGGCGCCCCAGAAATAGGCGACACAGCCGCCGACGCCGACGATGATGACGAATATGGCCGAGAAAATCTGAGCCGCCATGGTCCCTCTCCCTGCGCATGACCGGCCAGCCGGGGCTGGCGATCGGATGCACCGACTTTCGGTTATTCGGAACAATCGAAACGCGAAGGCTTCCGGCGTGGCCGCCGGTCGGACCCGGGCCGTGGCCCGGATCCAAATGGAGAATGAGGAGGATTTCAGGACGCTTACTTGATGCCATCCCAGCTTTTCTGGATGTCGGCGGCGACGTCCTGCGCGGACTTGCCGCCGACCAGGTCGACCATGCCGGTCCAGAACGAGCCCGCGCCGATCTTGCCGGGCATCAAATCGGAGCCGTCGAACCGCACCGTCGTCGCGCCGACCAGGATCTCGCCCTGCTTCTTCAGCGCTTCGCTGCCATAGGCCTCTTTGTTGGCCGCCTTGAAGGGGGTGACGAAGCTCTTCTGCGCCATCCACAATTCATGCGCGAGCGGCATTTCGAGGAACTTGATGAACTCGCGCGAGGCCTTGGAATCCTTGGTGATCATCACCAGCGTCCCGGCGACTTCCAGCGGCGTGCCGAGCTCAGGCTTGGAGGCGTAAGGCGGATAGGGGAAGAAGTCGGCATCCTGGCCGAGCTTCACGTTTTCCGGGAAGAAGGAGGGAATGAACGATGCCTGATGGTGCATGTAGCACTTGGGCGGCACGGTGAAGAGACCTTTCGGGCTGTCGCGGAAGTCGGTCGCCGCGACCGCCTTGGCGCCGCCGTCCACCATCTTGTCGTCGGTGGCGATCTTGCCAAAGATCTCGATGGCGTTGACCACGGCCGGATCGGTGAACGGGATCTCGTTCTTCACCCACTTGTCGTAGACCTCCGGCGGCTGGGTGCGGAGCATGATGTCCTCGACCCAGTCGGTCGCCGGCCAGCCGGTGGCGCCGCCGGAACCAAGCCCGATGCACCAGGGCTTGCCGCCGTCGGCGATGATCTTCTTTTCGAGATCGGCGAGCTCTTCCTGGGTCTTCGGCACCTTGTAGCCGGCCTCGTCGAAATTGTCGGGCGAGTACCAGACCAGCCCCTTCACATCGATCTTGTAGGGAAAGGCGTAGAAGCCCGGCTTGCCGTCCTTGCCATTATAGGTGCCGAGCTTGGCCCAGGAGTCGCCGGCGGCGTAGTTTTCCTTGATCCAGACCGCGACGTCGTCGCCCAGCGGGGTGAGCACGCCCTTGGAAGCAAGATCCTGAATGAGGCCGGGCTGCGGCAGGATGGCGATGTTGGGCGGGCTGCCGGCCTGGGTGTCGATGACGATCTGCTGCTCGTAATTCTCCGACGAGGAGTATTTGACGTCCGCGCCTGTGGCCTCCGCGAAATAATCGAGAACCGAGCGCACCAGCGTCTCGTCCTCGCCGCGCCACGGTCCGAAGATCGTCAACGTCTCGCCCTTGAGGTCGACCTTCTTGAGGTCGTCGTAGTTCGCCCAGTGAAATTTCGAATCCTCGCCCGGCTTGAACTTCAGTTCGGCTTGCGCCGGCAGGCTAAGGGTGAGTGCCGCGACCGCCGCACCCAAGAGAAGCATTTTCTTCATCGCAAGTCCTCCCAGTGGTCACAAACAGGACGAGACCTCCATCTCGTCCGCCGACGCCCGCGGAACTGTGACTCAGCGAAAGGGCAACCGCAACCTTTCGAAGAGACTTCCAAAGCGCTTTGGCTATTTTGATCTCGCCATTGAATCGCCGGGAAGTCAAGTGGGTGCGTTCATCAATCGATTTAAATCTCCCGAAATCGGAAACGGAAAGTGCGCTGCAGCATACTTTTTTGGCGCTGCAGCAGCAATTTTGCTTCAACCGGCGCCGGCAGACCTCTAAAGTCACGTGTGCTTGGCGGTCTTGCCAACAATCATCGGATCGATTCAAGTTTGAAAGCGCTTTGAGGCTGGAGGCCTTCGATGAACCTCAAGCAACTCTCGCATATGCTGTCGCTCTCGCAGACCACTGTGAGCCGGGCGCTGAACGGCTATCCCGAGGTCAATGAGGAAACCCGGCGCCGGGTGATGGATGCCGCCAAGCGCCATGGCTACCGGCCGAACCCCAGCGCGCGCCGGCTCGCCACCGGCAAGTCGGGAATGATCGGCTATGTGCTGCCGACGGGGGCTGCCGTCGACATCGATCCGCACTTCGTCGAATTCCTCTCCGGCCTCGGCGACTATGCCCGCGCGCACGAGCTCGACCTTGTGCTTTCGCCCGCCGATGCCGACGACGAGGAGACGACCTACCGGCGTATCGTTGCCAACCGCCAGGTCGACGCCGTCTACATCTCCTCACCGCGTCCTGCCGACAAGCGGCTGGCGCTGGTCAACACGCTGGGCATTCCCTTCATTGTCCACGGCCGCAGCGAGGGGTTCGACTTCGACTATCCCTATCTCGACATCGACAATGAGGGCGCCTTCCATGAAGCGGCGCGCCTGCTGGTCCAGCTCGGCCACAAGCGCCTGGCGCTGATCAACGGCAACGACCGCGAGACCTTCGCCATCCACCGCGAGCGCGGCGTGCGCCGCGCGCTCGCCGCGAGCGGACTGACGCTCGGCGAGCGCCATATCCGCTCGGTGACCATGACCGAGGAGAACGGCTACCGCGCCGCGCGCCGCCTGCTCGAGGAGGCTGAGCCGCCGACGGCGATCGTCTGCTCCAGCCTGATCATGGCGCTGGGTGTCGTGCGCGCCGTGCGCGATCTTGGCCGGACGATCCCTGGCGACCTCTCACTGGTCGCCCATGACGACGTCTTCCCCTGGCTGCGGCCGGAGAATTTCCCGGTGCCGCTGTCGACGACGCGCTCCTCGATCCGGCTCGCCGGCGCGCGTGTCGCTGAGCGTCTGGCGGCGCGGATATCGGGGTTGGAAGAGGGGGCTCGCGGTGAGGTCTGGCCGGTCGATCTGGTGGTCAGGGGGTCGGTGGCAGGTGCGCCGGCATAGGTCAACATCCAACAGCTTTGCCGATGGCTCCTTCCGGGCTGCCTTACCGTCGTGGGACAACGGTCCGCCTTGGACTGCTCCTGATGTTGGGCGGGGACAACCGGTAAGCCAGAACCGTCAACCGGTCCTTCAGAGTGCGCCATTTGCCCACATTCCCGTTTACCGAAGCGGATCCGATCCAATACCCTGGGCCGCCGCCGAAGACGTCGCAGGTGGTGATCGTTGGTGGCGGCATTATCGGCGTAACGACGGCCCTCTTCCTTGCCTCCCGGAACATCCCGGTGACGCTGCTGGAAAAAGGCCGCGTCGCGGCCGAACAATCCTCCCGAAACTGGGGATGGATCAGAAAGCAGGGACGAGACGCGGATGAGCTGCCGATCGTCATCGAGGCTTCTCGCCTGTGGCGGCAACTGGCCGATGAGTGTGGCGAAGACATCGGGCTGAACCAGACGGGCGTGACCTACCTCGCGAACGCCGACAAGGACATGGCCAAGTTCGAAGAATTCATGAGGATCGCCGCGATCCATAAGCTCGACACGCGCCTCCTGGACGCCGACGAGACCGCAAAACTCATCAACGGCATGTCGCGCCGGTTCAAGGGCGCGATGACGACGCCCTCCGATATGCGCGCGGAACCATGGTTGGCGGCGCCGGCGCTCGCCAGGCTTGCCGTGCGAAAGGGCGCCAAGATCGTGGAGAACTGCGCCGCCCGGACCCTGGAAATCGCGGCCGGCAAGATCAAGGGCGTGTGGACCGAGGCGGGATATATCGAGACCTCCAGCGTGCTGGTCGCGGGCGGCGCCTGGTCTTCCCTGTTCTTGGCGAGACACGGCGTATCCATCCCCCAGCTCAGCGTCAGGGTCACCGTGGCCGCAACGGAGCCCCTGCCTGAAATCTATGCAGGCGCGGCGGCCGACGACCATATCGCTTTCCGGCGCAGAGAGGATGGCGGATACACGCTCGCCGCAGGCGGCAGCCACTTGCTGTATCTGGGGCCTGATGCATTCCGGCACGCCACCAAATATATTCCCGCCCTCAGGGACAATCCGTTTGGAACGCGCTATTTCCCGTTCGCTCCGTCAGGCTACCCGGATGGCTGGTCGACGCCGCGCGATTGGGCGCCGGATTCAGAGAGTCCTTTCGAGAGAATGCGGGTGCTCAATCCAGCCCCCGAGCCGGCAAAGCTTCGTTCGGTCGAGCGCAATTTCAAACAGCTTTTCCCCCGGTTCGAGACGGTTCGCCTGAAGGCCGGCTGGGGCGGCATGATCGACGCCATGCCGGACGTCGTCCCCGTCGTGGATCAGGTGCGGACAGTCGGCGGCCTTTTCGTCGCGACGGGAATGAGCGGCCACGGATTCGGCATTGGGCCTGGCATCGGCCGCGTCGTCGCCGACATGATCCAGGGAAACGACACCGGCCACGATCTCAGCCGCTTCCGGTTGCCGCGCTTTTATGATGGAAGCCCTGTCCGGTTAGGTCCGGCTCTTTAAGTGGCCGCCTGAGGTCCATTCTCAATCGCCATGGCAACGGCAATTGGTCGGCGGCGGTCACCGCAATGACGGGAATCGACGAGACGCTCGTAGGGATCGTGTTCCGACAGACGAGACGTGCCGAGTTCTTCACACCCCCTCTGTCCTGCCGGACATCTCCCCCCGCAAGGGGGACGTCGCCGCCGCCCTTCGCCAGTCATCGACGTTGAAGAAGTTGGGCCGGCGCTGAAACCGCTGACAGATGGCTGGCAGGCCAGAGGGGGCTGCTGTCCCGCCAGCATCGCGAGTATGAGGGACTACTCCTTCGCCGCTCCAGCCGCCTTGATATCGACCAACCCATAGCCGAAATCATTGTCCCGCCCCTTCGGGCCAAGATCCTTGGCTGTGGCGGCAAGCGCTTTCTCGATCTCGTCGGCCGTTCGGTCCGGCGCGGCACGGATCAGGTTGGCGATGGCGCCGGACACGATCGCGGCGGCGAAGGAGGTGCCGGTCACCACATCCGACCCGGCGCCGCTCGGCGCTACCATCTCGACGCCCGGCGCCGAGATGAAGACGTAAGGACCGCGATTGGCCTGCGGCATCAGCCCGTCCTTGGCGTCGGTGGCTGTCACCGCGATCACGCCGTCAAAGGCGGCCGGATAGCCATAGGGCGCCTTTGGTCCATTGTTGCCGGCCGCCGCCACCAGCACCATGCCCATCGCTCGCGCATTGCGGCAGGCGGTGCCGAGCAGGTCGTTCTTCGGCCCGACGAAGCTCATATTGATGATGCGCACATTCTGCTCGGCCGCCCAGTCGAGTGCCGACAGGATGACGTCCATGGTCGACTTGCCGCCTTCGAAGGCGCGCGCGTGATAGATCTTGGCGCCGGGCGCCATGCCCTCCAGCGGACCGACGCCGGCGATCAGCCCGTCGACAGAGGTGCCGTGGTCGCGCTTCTCGATCGGCACATTGGGCATCGCATCATACTGGTCGGCAATCACGCCTTTCAGCGCCGGATTGGTGTCGTCGATGCCGGTGTCGATGACGGCGACACGCACATTCTCGCCGCTTGCTTGGCTTGCATCGAGCGCGATGCGGTCGAAGGCATAGTTCACGATGCCCGCCGCCTGCTGCAGCGTGTAGATATGGTTCGGCTCGCGCCGCTGCGTGCGGCCGTCGGCGGCAAGCTGCGCAAGCACCACGCCGACCGGCCGCCCGTCGGTGATGCCGAAGCGCACCAGGGTGGTGCCGAGCAGCCGCGACTGGCGCTGCGAGCGCACCTGCAGGCCGAAGGAATTGGCGACCTGTTGGACCACGCCGGCATCGCCGGTCACCGTCACCAGCACTTCGTCGGGCACGAATTCGCCGGCGATGGCGCGCGGCGGTTCGGCCAGATTGAGACCCTGAGGCGCCGTGACGGGTCCGCTCGGCGCCGGAGCGGGTGGCGGCGTGTTGTTGGAGCTGTTCGATGGCGATGTTCCGTTGGACGGTGTAGGCGTTTGCGGGGCGGCGGGCACCGGCGGGTTCGGAAAAAGATCGACGATCAGCGCCGGCAGGAACACCGCGCCACCCGCGGCCGCGCCCGACGTCCCGGCGCCGTTCTTGGCGCCGCCGTCCGTGTCGCAGCCGCCGCCGGCCCCCGTCTTGCGATTCAGGCAATCGAGCCGTTTCTGCGTCAGGCTGGGATCGTTGGTCTGCGCGAATGCAGGCGCGGCGACAAAAGTCGTCGTGAGGATCACCGCACGAAAAATAGCCCTCGGCCGCCACGCAATCCCGGGCGGAAAACCGCGGCGCTCCTTTCCAGGAATTGCGTTAGCCGCCATCGGCCGGTTTCCTTCCCTGCACCACAGCATCCGCGAAGGGCTGGGCGGCAATAAGGCCGACGAGCCTGTCGTAATCGGCTGCCGTCTTGGCCGGGATCGTCAGGTGGAACACGCCGTCCGCGGTCGGGCCGCCGGCGATCTTCAAGCCGTTCTGGCCGAGAAAGGCGGCGATATCGGCCATCTTCGCATCCGGCTTGAACTTCACCAGTGCGAAGGGCAGCTTTGCAAGATCGTCCTGGGCGCCGGCCACCTCGAAGTCGTTGCCCTTGCCGCCCGGCCGTTCGAAGGACTGCAGAACGACCAGCGCTAGCAGCGCCGCGGCCGCCGCCCAGGCGATGCCGGCGGGCATTGCCGTCACTCGGCCGAAAACCTTGGCGAGCCAGGATTGGCCGGCGGGCGCGCGCACCGGTCCGGCCTCGGCGTCGAGCGCCCTGGTGAAACGGCTCAGCGCGTCGGCAGGCGGGCGGATCGCCTCGTTGGCGGCGGCGGTGCCGGAGAATTCAGCCTCGGCTTCGCCAAGGGCGGCAAGCGCCGCCGGATCGGTGGCCAGCCATTCCTCGACGGCCTCCAGCTCGGCGCCTTCCAGCGAGCCGTTCAGATAGAACGGCAGCAGCGTTTCCATCTCGTCGCGGCGCGACATCTTTTCAGCGGCGCTCATGGCCACCCCCTGTCGTAACCGGCGGCCTTCAGGGCCTCGCCGAGTTTCTTGCGGGCGTAGAACATCCTCGTCTTGACGGTCGCAACCGGAATGCCGAGCACTTCGCCGATCTCGGTCACCGACTGGCCATGGTAATAGGCAAGGTCGATCACCGTGCGGTGCTCCTCGGCCAAGGCATCGACGAAACGGCGCAAGGCAGCGGCCTTGTCCTCCTTCATGGTGACCACTTCCGGCGTGTCGGCGCCGTCGGGAACCTGCGCCGCGTCATCGTCGTCGATCCAGTCTTCCTTCTTCTTGCGCAGCGAAGACAGCGCCTTGAAACGGGCGATACCGAGCAGCCACGTCGAAACTTCCGAGCGGCCCTCGAAGTTGGGCGCTTGCTTCCACAGCTCGAGAAAGACCTCGTTCGCAATATCGTCGGCCATCATTTCCGATCCCGTCTGGCGCGCCACGAAGCGGTAGATCCGCGCGTGGTGACGCATGAACAGGAGCCGAACGGCGGCCCGGTCGCCCTTCGCGACCCGGTCTACAAGCGCGCGATCGGTTTCGGTCGCCGCATTCATGGCCGGTCGAGCCGCCTGGCTCCTCGAAGCTCTGTCGCTGATCGGTTCAAAAAGGTTCACCCTCCGCCAAGGATTTTTCGGAGGCTAACCGAAGAAAGTGAGCGTTGCCAGAGGGGCAGGGTTTCCCCTTCCCCCCTGTGGGAGAAGGGGTCGCCGAAGGCGACGGATGAGGGGTGCTCCAGGGAACGCCGGCGTCTCACTCCGCTGGAACCTTCGCAGGCCCGAAATAATAGAGCGCGAAATCCTGCATCTCGTCGTCATGGCCGCCATGGTGGCCGCGGTCGGTCTGGCCATGGTCGGCCGTCACGATCACCTCATAGCCGGCTGCGCGCCATTGCGGCAGGAAGGCGGCGAGCATTCCGTCCATCGCGTAGCAGGCATGGTCCATCTCGTGGCAATCATGGCCGAAGCGATGGCCCATCGAGTCCAGTGTGCAGGTGTGCAGGATGCCGTAGTCGATGTGATGGCGTTTGGTCAGCATGGTCAGCGTCGCGAACAGATCGACATCGCTCGGCGTCATCTGGTTCTTGAGATTGTAGCCGGTCATGGTGTGGAAGCGGCCATGCGTGATCGGCCCGCCCGGTTCGTCGAACTCCATGTCCTCGACGAGATCGAACGGATACGAGCGGAAGAATTCCGACCAGTAGGAATGGGTCACCGCGCCGGTCTTGCCGCCGGCCTTGCTCACTTCCGAAAAAATATCCGGCTGGGTGACGCGAAAGCGGTTCTCGTTGGAAAGGATACCGTGCACCTGCGGGGTCACCCCGGTGTGGATCGAGGCGTAGCAGCAGGCCGAGGTCGACGGCAGCACGGAGCGCATCTTCCACACCTGCGCCTCGCCCGACTGCGCCCAGCCCTCGAGGTTGCCCATCAGTTGGCGCCAGTTCCGGTAGGGCACGCCGTCGAGGATGATGAGCAAAAGTTTGGATTTGAGCGCCACGGAAAATTCCTGTGATTGTTCTTCGAAACAGAAACGCCGCGTGTCGCGCGGACACGCGGCGTTTTTTGGTAGCCTGACATCAGGCGTTCAGCCAGCACTCGCCGAGCGCGTAGCCGTCCATCATCTCGCCATTCGGGTTCTTCACCCAGCCGCCGACCTTGTTGGTGTTGGCGGCATCGATGAACTGGTTGAAGAAAGGCACGATCAGTCCGCCTTCGTCTCGCATCAGCATCGCCATGTCGCGATAGATCGCCTTGCGCTTGGCCTGATCCAGCTCGGCGCGGGCGGTGAACAGCATCTTGTCGAATTCCGGCCGCTTGAAGCGCGTGTCGTTCCAGTCGGCGGTCGAGACATAGCCGGTGGAATACATCTGGTCCTGCGTCGGACGCCCGCCCCAGTAGGAGAGCGAGAAGGGCTGCTTGTTCCACACTTCCGACCAGTAGCCATCGCCAGGCTCGCGCTTGATTTCTATTCTGATGCCGGCCTTGGCGCAGCTCTGCTGGTAGAGCTGGGCGGCGTCCACGGCGCCCGGGAAGGCGACATCGGAGGTGCGCAGCAGGATCGAGCCGCTATGGCCGGACTTCTTGTAGAATTCGGCCGCCTTTTCCGGATCGAACTTGCGCTGCTCGATGTCGGAGGAAAACAGCGGGTAGGCCTCGTTGATCGGGAAGTCGTTGCCGACCGAGCCGTAGCCGCGCAGGATCTTGTCCAGCATCTCCTCGCGGTCCATGGCGAGCTTCAGGGCCATTCTGAGATCATTGTTGTCGAAGGGCGCGGTGTCGCAGAACATGTTGAACGGGTAATAGCCGCGCCCCGACACGTTCTCGATGCTGACGCCCGGGATGCGCTTGACCAGATCGACCACCTTCGGCTCGACGCGGTTGATCAGATGCACCTGGCCGCCCTGCAGCGCCGCAAGCCGGGCCGTCGGGTCGTTGATGACGACGATCTCGATCTGGTCGGCATGGCCGGCCTTGTCACCGCGCCAGTAATTGGCGAAGCGCTCGCCGCCATGGCGCACGCCGGGCTGGTTGACGGCGACCTTGTAGGGGCCGGCGCTGATGCCGGCATTCGGGTTGTCCTTGCCGCCATTGGGCTGAATGACGAGATGGTAGTCG
This sequence comes from Mesorhizobium sp. SOD10, assembly GCA_000824805.1. Lineage (GTDB taxonomy): Bacteria > Pseudomonadota > Alphaproteobacteria > Rhizobiales > Rhizobiaceae > Mesorhizobium. The sequence goes on along the minus strand of CCNA01000025.1, from coordinate 66,071 downwards.
GCCATCAGATAGGGGAAATCGGCGTCGGCGTCGCCAAGCGTGACGACCACTTCCTTGCCGTTTGCCTTGATGGTCTTGATGTTCTTCAAAACGCCGAGCGCGCCGGACTTCGACTTCTCGTCGGCGTGGCGTTCGAGCGTGGCAGCAACATCTTCGGCAGTGACCGTCTTGCCGTTGTGGAATTCGATGCCGTCGCGGATCTTTATCGTCCAGGTCTTGGCGTCGTCCGACGCGCCGATCTCCTCGGCGATCCGATTCTCGACGCCGCCATCGGGCGTCAGCCGCACGAGGAATTCGCCCCACTGCTTGCAGAAGTTGTAGGTCACTTGGCTGAGGTTCAGCGCCGGATCGAGGCTGTTGGTCGACTCACCACCCTGCAGGCCGGCCTTGATGATGCCGCCCTTGACCGGCGTTGCGGCGAAGGCCTTGCCGGCCAGCGTCGTCGCCAGCGCGGCCGAGGCGCCAAGTGCCGCCGCCCGGCCGAGGAAATCGCGGCGCGATATCCTGCCCTTGCCGGCGAGTTCGGCGAGATGGTCGAGTTCGTTCTGCATGTCCTGCCCCCTTTTTGAGATTGGCTTGGCGCGAGCTCTACCCGGCCCGCGCCATTCTTTCCCGTTCCGCATTGCAGCCGCATGACAGCGGCCGCATTGGTAGCGGACTTTCGCAGGCTAATTGCCGGCGCTTTCCATGCGCCGTCCCTTGATGGCCTTCTCCAGCCAGCCGATCTCCATTTCCGGCACGGAGGACAAGAGCAAGTCCGTATAGGCGTCGAAGGGCGGCGTCAGAACCTTGCTCTTGGGGCCGTAGCGCACCACCTCGCCGCGATACATGACCGCGATCGAATCGGCGATCGACTTCACCGTCGCGAGGTCGTGGGTGATGAAGAGATAGGCCACCTTCTCGATCTGCTGCAAATTAAGCAGCAGCTTGAGGATGCCGTGGGCGACCAGCGGATCGAGCGCCGAGGTCACCTCGTCGCAGATGATCAGCTTCGGCTTGGCGGCGAGCGAGCGGGCGATGCAGACGCGCTGCTTCTGGCCGCCGGAAAGCTCGGCCGGATAGCGATCGATGAAGCCCTTGCCCATTTCGATTTCGTCGAGCAGTTCGGCGACGCGCTTGTCGCGTTCGCGGCCCTTCATGCCGAAATAGAACTCCAGTGGCCGGCCGATGATGGTGCCCACCGTCTGGCGCGGGTTCATGGCAACGTCGGCCATCTGGTAGATCATCTGCAACTGGCGCAGGTCCTCCTTCGACCGGTCGGCGAGCCTGTTGGCAAGCGTGCGGCCGTCGAAGACGACGCTGCCCTGCTCGGGCGGCAACAGGCCGGTGATGGCGCGCGCCAGCGTCGATTTGCCGGAACCGCTCTCGCCGACCACGGCCAGCGTCTGGCCCGGAAAGATGTCGACCGAGACGTTCTTCAACACCTTGATGTGGCCGCCGCCATAGGCGGCCGTCACGTTCTTCACCGACAGCATCGGTGTGGTGCCCGGCTGCTGTTCCTGGTGCTCGATCTCATGCACCGAGACCAGGGCGTTGGTGTATTCCTGGCGCGGCTCCTTGATGATCTGGCGGGTGCCGCCCCATTCGACCAGCCGGCCGTGACGCAGCACCATGATCTCGTCGGATACCTGTGCCACGACGGCCAGGTCATGGGTGATGTAAAGGGCCGCGACATGGGTGTCGCGGATGGCATCCTTGATCGCTGACAGCACGTCGATCTGCGTCGTCACGTCGAGGGCCGTCGTCGGCTCGTCGAAGACGATCAGGTCCGGTTCCGAGCACAGCGCCATTGCCGTCATCACGCGCTGCAACTGGCCGCCGGAGACCTGGTGCGGGAAGCGTTCGCCGATCGTTTCGGGATTGGGAAGGCTGAGCTTCTTGAACAGGGCGACGGCGCGTTTCTCGGCCTCGGCCCGGGTTGCGGTGCCGTGCAGGAGCGTGGCCTCCACCACCTGGTCCATTAGCCGGTGCGCCGGATTGAAGGCCGCCGCCGCCGACTGGGCGACATAACAGACTTCGCGGCCGCGCAGTTTGCGCAGGCCTTCCTTGCCGCCTTTCAGTATGTCGCGGCCGTTGAGGATGACCTCGCCGCCGGTAATCCGAACGCCACCGCGGCCATAGCCCATCGACGACAGGCCGATGGTCGACTTGCCGGCGCCGGACTCGCCGATCAGCCCAAGCACCTTGCCCTTCTCCAGCGTCAGCGAGACATCGTGGACAAGCGTGATGGTCCTCGGTACTTCACCCGGCGGATAGACCGTCGCTTCGATGCGCAGGTTGCGGATGTCAAGAAGAGGGCCGGACTTTGCTTTGCCGTCAACCATCAGCCGCGTCCTCCCTTCAGGCTTGTCGTGCGATTGAGCACCCAGTCGGCAACGAGATTGACCGAGATCGCCAGTGCCGCGATCGCCGCGGCCGGGATGAGAGCCGCCGGAATGCCGAACACGATGCCGTCCTTGTTCTCCTTCACCATGCCGCCCCAGTCGGCATCCGGCGGCTGCACGCCGAGGCCGAGGAAGGACAGTGTCGACAGGAACAGCACGGCATAGATGAAGCGCAGGCCAAGTTCCGAGACCAGCGGCGACAGCGCGTTGGGCAGGATCTCGCGGAAGATGATCCAGCCGCTGCCTTCGCCGCGCAGCTTCGCCGCCTCGACATAGTCCATGACGTTGATGTCGACGGCGACCGCGCGCGACAGTCGGTAGACTCGGGTCGAATCGAGGATGCCCATGACCAGGATCAGCGTCACCAGGTTCGACGGCAGCACCGAAAGCACGACGAGGCCCATGATCAGCGTCGGGATCGACATGAGGAGGTCGACGAGCCGCGACAGGATCGTGTCGTACCAGCCGCCGAATACCGCCGCCGAAAAGCCGAGAATGGCGCCGAGCGAGAAGGACAGTGCCGTCGCCAGCACCGCGATGAACAGCGTGATGCGGGCGCCGTAGATCATGCGCGACAACAAATCGCGGCCGAGATTGTCGGTGCCCAGCCAGTGTGCGGCCGACATCGGCTCCCACACGTCGCCGACGATTTCGGCGTTGCCGTGCGGCGCGATCAAAGGCGCGAAGATTGCCGCCAGCACGAACAGCGCGGTCAGCACCAGGCCGGTCAGCGATGGTAGAGGGATGCGTCTGATAGCGCGCATATCGGCCGCCCCCTATTTCGGATGCCTGAGTCGCGGATTGGCGACGATCGCCGCAATGTCTGCGACGATGTTGAGGGTGATATAGACGGCGGCGAAGATCAGGCCGACCGCCTGGACGACCGGCACGTCGCGCTTGGTGACGTGGTCGACCAGATATTGCCCCATGCCCGGATAGACGAAGATCACCTCGACCACGACGACGCCGACCACCAGATAGGCAAGGTTGAGCATGACGACATTGATGATCGGCGCGATCGCGTTCGGGAAGGCATGCTTGCGGATAACGGCAGAGGCCGACAGCCCCTTGAGTTCCGCCGTCTCGACATAGGCCGACTGCATGACGTTGAGGATTGCCGCGCGCGTCATGCGCATCATGTGGGCGAGCACCACCAGAGTCAGCGCCGCCGCAGGCAGCGCGATAGCCTGCAGGCGCTCACCGAAAGACATTCCGTCATAGACGGTCGAGATGGCGGGGAACCACTGGTGCTGGACCGCGAAGTAGAAGACGAGCAGATAGCCGATGAAGAACTCCGGGAAGGACGTCGAGGCAAGCGCCACGCCGGAGATTAGCTTGTCGACCCAGCCATCGCGGTAGCGCACCGCTATCAGCCCAAGCGTGATCGCCAGCGGGATCGCCACGATGGCCGCCCAGAAGGCCAGGAACAGCGTGTTCCACAGCCGTTCCTTGATCGATGTCGCGATGTCCTGTCCGCTCGACATGGCGGTGCCGAGATCGCCGGTCAGCACGCCGCCCAGCCAGTGGAAATAACGGATATAGGCAGGCTGGTTGAGCCCGAGTTGCTCGCGCAGATTGGCCAGCGACTCCGGGGTCGCCGATTGTCCGAGGATGGCTTGCGCGACGTCGCCGGGCAGGATCTGCGTACCGGCGAAGATCAGGACCGAAACGGCCAGCAGAAGGAGGATGCCCAGCGCAATGCGCTGGGCCACCAGTTTCACGATGGGCGAGGACATCTCCGCAAGGCCGTGCTCAGGCTTCGAGCCAGCACTTCGCCAGCGCGTAGCCGTTGCAAAGCTCCTGATGCGGATCCTCCACCCAACCTGCCACCTTGGGGCCTGTCGCGTCGATGAACTGATTGAACATCGGCAGGATCAGGCCGCCTTCGTCGCGCACCATGACGGCCATTTCGTGGTACATCTGTTTGCGCTTGGCCTCGTCGAGCTCGGCGCGCGCGGCCAGCACCATCTTGTCGAAGTCCGGGCGCTTGAAGCGCGTGTCGTTCCAGTCGGCGGTCGACAGATAGGCGGTCGAGTACATCTGGTCCTGGGTCGAGCGGCCGCCCCAATAGGAGGCGCAGAAGGGCTGCTTGTTCCAGACTTCGTTCCAATAGCCGTCGCCGGGCTCGCGCTTGAGCTCGATCTTGATGCCGGCCTTGGCGGCGCTCTGCTGGAAAAGCTGGGATGCATCGACAGCGCCCGGGAAGGCGACGTCCGACGTCCTGAGCAGCACGGTGCCGTCATGGCCGGACTTCTTGTAGTGGAACTTGGCCTTGTCCGGATCGTATTTGCGCTGCTCGATCTCGGTGAATAGCGGGTAGGAGGCGTTGATCGGGAAATCGTTGCCGAGCGAGCCGTAGCCGCGCAGCACTTTTTTCAACATCTCCTCGCGGTCGATCGCCAGCTTCAGCGCCATCCTGAGGTCGTTGTTGTCGAACGGCGCCGTGTTGCAATGCATGATGAACACGTAGTGGCCGGGACCGGAATGGTTGCGGATGGTGACTCCAGGCACGCGCTTGATCAGATCGACGACCTTCGGCTCGACGCGGTTGATCATGTTGACCTGGCCGCCTTGCAGGGCCGCCGTGCGCGCCGTCGCATCGTTGATGACGATGATTTCGATCTGGTCGGCGTGGCCCATCTTGTCGCCCTGCCAGTAATTGGCGAAGCGTTCGCCGCCATGGCGCACGCCGGGCTGGTTGACCTTGACCTTGTACGGACCGGCGCCGATACCGGCATCGGCCTTGTCCTTGCCGCCGTTCGGCTGGACGATCAGGTGATAGTCGCTGAGCAGGTACGGAAGGTCGGCGTTAGGCTCCTTCAGCGTCAGCACGACTTCCTTCCCGTTGACCTTGATGGTGTCGATGCCCTTCATGTAGCCCAGCGCGCCGGACTTCGACTTCTCGTCAGAATGACGCTCGAGCGTGGCAGCGACGTCTTCTGCGGTAACCGTCTTGCCGTTGTGGAATTCGATGCCATCGCGGATTTTCAGCGTCCAGACCTTGGCGTCGTCCGAAGAGCCGATCTCCTCGGCGATGCGGTTCTCCAGCTTGCCGTCGGGCGAGAGCTCCACGATCAATTCGCCCCACATTTTGCCGAAGGCGAAGGGCACCTGGGTCATGAACAGGGCCGGATCGAGGCTGTTGGTGGATTCGCCGCCGACCAGGCCGGCCTTCAGAATCCCGCCCTTGACCGGGCCGGCGGCACGGGCAGCGCTGGCAAGCAGCGAGTTGGCGAAAGGCGCGGCGACACCGAGAGCGGCGGCGCGGCCTAGGAAATCGCGACGGCTGAGCTTGCCGGCAGCGACGCGACGGCTGAGATAGTCGAGTTCGTTTGTCATTATGGGTTCCTCACTCTGGTGGTCCGACCTTATGGTCGTTTCTGCTTATTGGAGGAGATAATGACCGCAACGGAAACCGGTAAGCAAGACCGAATGCGACATGACGTGGCGTAAATGGTGCGTCGTTTTTGGACCAACCTTGCCAGCGCTCAGACGAGGGCGCGCGGAATCGTCTGTTCGAAATCGCGCTCAAAAACCAGGTTTTCGCCCTCATAGGCCTCGATTCTGGCGCTGAGGATGAAATTTTGCGCGTCGCAGCGCATGTCGGAATAAGTCTCGGTCCGCACCGACCATTCATTCCGCGACAATGTCTGCGTCCAATGGATCGCTCCGGCGGCCGACAGCGGATCGTCGGGATGGATCGTCCATGTCTCGCGCACGATGCTGCCATTGACCAGTCCATGGTCGAGGTCGCGCACCGCGCCGAAGTCGTCGGTTATCGAAAGCGTGACCAGGCCGGTCTTCTCGTCGCGGTCGACATGGCGCTCGGAATTCGCCGGCCGGATCGTCTCGGTCGCCCAGGGCGTCGCGCCTTCCGGCTCAGGAAACGAGACCTCATTGCCTTTCGCCAGTGGACGCAGCGGCAGCTTCAGCGTGGCCTTGGCGAGATCAAGCCGCACCGGCTCCGGTGAGGGCCAGATCATCGGCCAATAGGCGGTTGAAACGGCGATGCGCAACTTGTGCCCGGCCGGTACCCGGTAGGCGCATTGGTCGAGCACGACGCGCGCCGAAACCGTCTCGCCGGGAAGCAATGGCTCGGGGAATTCCTGCGAGTTGCGGTGCGTGAGATTGAGCACGCCGTAGGAGATCAGCTCCGAGGCGCCATCGGGATGCACGTCGCAAAGCCTTACCGCGATGTTGGCCTGCGGCCGATCGGAGGCAAGCCGGACCTCGAGCTCCGGCGCCCCGACAATGTCGATCGCCACGCCGAGCTCGGGCTGGTCGAAGCACACCGACAGCGCGTCGTCGGGGCGTTGGTCGCCCGGGAGTTCCGGCCCGAAGGTGAACGGAAAATACTCGCCGCCGGCAAGTCCGCAGGTCTGCGGCGAAGCGACGATCGAGGGCTTGGCGTCCGCCGAAATGAGCTCTATTGCCTCAACTTTGATGTTTGAGGACGGCCACTCCTGCTCCGCCACCCAGCGGCCCGGCCGTTCTGGGTGCCAGCGCGCCGGCCGCACGCTGTCCATCACATAGGCGCGGTAGGCCGGATCGGCCTCGACGCCGGTTTCCGTGCCCTTCAGCCAGCGGTCCCACCAGCGCAGCGCCTCCTGCAGGAAGCCGATGGCCGGATTGGGTCCGGCGTAATGCGGGTATTTGTGGATCCAGGGGCCGACGATGCCCTTGACCGGCGACTGGATGCCGGTGACGAGATTGGAGATCGTGTTGCGGTAGCCGTCATGCCAGCCGCCGATCGACAGCACGGCCGCTTTGACCGCCGAAAAATCCTCGCAGATCGAGCCGCGTTTCCAGTAGGCGTCGCGATGCTGGTGGCTGAGCCACAGCGGCAAGAGGAAAGGCTGGTTCTCCAGCCGGCTGAGCCACAAATCCCGCCAGCGATTGCCGCCGGCGATCGCCGGATCCGGCGGCCGTGACGAATAGGAGAGCATCGTCGAGGCCCAGCCGAAATTTTCGAGCAGCAGGCACCCGCCCTTGTAGTGGATGTCGTCGGCATAGCGGTCGACAGTCGAGCACAGGCTGATCACCGCCTTCAGCGCCGGTGGCTGTTTCGCCGCCACCTGCAGGCAGTTGAAGCCGCCCCAGGAAATGCCCATCATGCCGACATTGCCGTTGCACCAGGGCTGCGCCGCCGCCCAGGCGATGACGTCGCAGGCATCCTGCAATTCCTGTTCGGAATATTCGTCGTCCATCAGCCCTTCGGAATCGCCATTGCCGCGCATGTCGACGCGGATCGAGGCATAGCCGTGGCCGGCGAAATAGGGATGGGTGAGCTGATCGCGGAAGATGGTGCCGTCGCGCTTGCGGTAGGGCAGATGCTCGAGGATCGCGGGCACAGGGTTGTCGGCGGCATCTTCCGGCATCCATATGCGCGCCGAGAGCCGGCAGCCATCCGGCATGACGATGCCCATGTCGGGAAATTCGACGACCTTGCGGGGGAATTCGGTAATGGTTTTCATGGGGCGCTCCAAGCGTCGCCACATGATGCGGCGACAGACAGCGCGTCATGAGCCAGTCGACGAAATCGGCTGGTCAATCTACGTCAGTTCAACGGAATATCATTGTCTGCCTTGCTGGTCTGGTAAGCGCTCGAGAGCTCATCGTAACGCGCCTGGATTCTGCCGATCCTTCCCTCCAGCCGCTTGCGCTCAGCCTCGGGCAAAGCCCTGACCAGCCGGCGAATGGAAAAGCTCTTCCAATAGGCGTTCTCGGCATTGTAGCCGCCAGGGTCGAGGGTGAAGACCTCCTTCAGGATTTTCAGATCGTGCGGGATGGCAAAACTGTCGCGCGAATCCTGGTGGCTGAAGAGGTAGTAGAAATTGTCGAAACCCGTCCAGGTGATCGCCGACAGGCAGAGCGAGCAGGGCTCGTGCGTTGCCACGAACAGAGCATCCCTTGTGTCGACGCGCTCGGCCTTGGGAATTTCGTAGAAGCGCTTCAGGCAGTGCACCTCGCCATGCCAGAGCGGATTTTCGATCTCGTTGTTGGTCTCGGCCAGCACCAGCGAGCGGTCGTCTTTCCTGAGGATCGCGGCGCCGAACAGCTTGTTGCCCTGGGCAACGCCCTCAGCGGTCTTCGGCACGATGTCATGCTCGATCACGTCGAGCAGGCGGTCGATCAGCGAAACGTCGGTCATTGGAAGGCTTTCAGGGAAGGTGGATCTCGTATGGATGCGAGAAATAGAACTCTTCGAGATTGGAGCCGTCGCCGCCGCGGTCGACGATGAGGAAATCCTGTTCCTCGCCGATCGGCGTCAGCACGCCGTGCCAGAGGTTGCGGCGGTAGTTGATGCCCTGCCCGGGGCCGGCGAGAAAGGCATGTGGCTCGCCCGGCCCGTCCTTGGTGTCATGGCAGACGACGACCAGGAACGGCCGCGGCGACAGCGGGATGAAGGCTTGGCTGCCGAGCGGGTGGCGCTCGACCATGGCGAGCTTCAGCGGCATCTCGTAAGGCGTGCCGCGCACCATCGAGATCAGCACCTTGGCATTCGACCCGGTAGCCTCGGCGGTGGCGAGGTCGTGGTAGCGCATCGCCTTGCCGCCATTGATCGGGTAGCGGTTCTCGCCGCTCATATCGATGACGTCGCCGAAGGGCGCGAAGTTTTCGCGGGTCAGCGGCTGGGCGACGATACGGGTCACCGCGCGCGGCCTCCGAGGTAGCCGCCAAGCCTGGCGTGACGGTTGACGTCCTTGTAGAGCAGGTAGCGGAAATTGCCGGGGCCGCCGGCATAGCAGGCCTGCGGGCAGAAGGCGCGCAGCCACATGAAGTCGCCGGCCTCGACCTCGACCCAGTCCTGGTTGAGGCGGTAGACCGCCTTGCCTTCCAGCACGTACAGCCCATGCTCCATGACATGGGTCTCGGCAAAGGGAATGACCGCGCCCGGCTTCAGCGTGACGATGGTGACATGCATGTCATGGCGCATGTCGGCCGGGTCGACGAAGCGGGTCGTCGCCCAGCGCCCTTCCGTGCCCGGCATCGGGCTCGGTGCCACTTCCTGGTCGCTCGAGAAGAAGGCTTCCGGCGCGTCGAGGCCATCGACCGCCTCATACGCTTTGCGGATCCAGTGGAAGCGGGCAGCACTGCCGCTCTCGTTGCGCACCGTCCAGCCGCTCGACGGTGGCAGGAAGGCGAAGCCGCCGGGGGCAAGCACATGTTTTTTGCCGGCAAGCGAAACGGTGAGCTCGCCCTCGACGACGAACAGCACACCCTCGGCGCCGGCATCCAGCTCCGGCCGGTTGCTGCCGCCGTCGGGCAGAACCTCGACGATATATTGCGAGAACGTCTCGGCGAAGCCGGAGAGCGGCCTTGCGATGATCCAGGCCCTGGTCTTGTCCCAGAAGGGCAGCGGGCTGGTGACGATATCCTGCATCACGCCCTTGGGGATGACCGCGTAGGCCTCGGTGAAGACGGCTCTGCCGGTCAAAAGCTCGTTCTGGCCGGGGTGGCCGCCCTGCGGGGCGTAATAGGTTCGCTCGGCGGTCTTGATCATATCCATGGATTCCTGGCCCTCAGAGCAATTCCAGGAAAAGTGTGAAGCGGTTTTCCGTCCGGAATTGCGCACAAACAAACATTAGAGTGGGAGCATGTCTTTCAGGCGAAGCAGTGCGATGCGTTCGACCTGTTTGCAGGCGGTCTCGAACTCGACGCCGCGGCTGTTGCCGATCCGCGCCTCGAACTCCGCCAGGATTTCGTCCTTGGTCTTGCCTTTCACCGCGATGATGAAGGGGAAGCCGAAGGTCGTGACATAAGCGGCGTTGAGTTTCGAAAACAGCTCGCGCTCCTTGTCCGTCAGCGCGTCGAGCCCGGCGGAAGCCTGTTCCTTGGCCGATTCCGGCGTCAGCCGCTTTGCCGCCGCCAGCTTGCCCGCAAGGTCCGGATGAGCGTTGAGCATCGAAAGCCGCTCGGCTTCGCTCGCCGCCCGGAAGACGCGGCAGAGCGCGTTGTGGAGGCCGCCCGCGCTGTCATGCGCGGGCCCAAGCTCCAATTCGTAGGCGCGCTCGGCGATCCAGGGCGAATGTTCGAAAACACCGCCGAAGGCATGCACGAATTCCTCGAACCCCATCCGCGACGGGCGCAGCGCCGGCGCCTCATAGGGGTGCGTTTCGCGCCAGTGTTTGGCAATGTCGATGCGCCGCGTCAGCCAAACCTTGTCGTGCGACTTCACATAGTCGACGAAGCGCTTCAATGCCGCCACCCGGCCGGGACGGCCGACCAGCCGGCAGTGCAGGCCGATATTCATCATGCGCGGCCGGCCTGCCTTGCCCTCGGCATAGAGCGTGTCGAAACTGTCCTTCAGATAGGCGAAGAACTGGTCGCCGGAGTTGAAGCCCTGCGGCGTGGCAAAGCGCATGTCGTTGGCGTCGAGCGTGTAGGGGATGATGAGCTGCGGCTTCTCCAGCCCGTCGCGGTCGAACCAGTAGGGCAGCTCGTCGTCATAGGTGTCGGAGACGTAATCGAAGCCGCCTTCCTCGGCGACGAGCCGCACCGTGTTGACCGAGGTGCGGCCGGTGTACCAGCCGGTCGGGCGCGCACCGGTCACCTCGTAATGCAGCTTGATGGTCTCTTCGAGATCGCGCTTCTCGTCCTCGGCCGCATGGTCGCGGTAGTCGATCCAGCGCAGCCCGTGCGAGGCGATTTCCCAGCCTGCCTCCTGCATCGCCGCGACCTGATCGGGTGAGCGCGCCAGCGCGGTGGCGACGCCGTAGCAGGTCACCGGCACCTGTGCTTCGGTGAACAGCCGGTAGAGCCGCCAGAAGCCGGCCCGCGCGCCGTATTCATAGATCGACTCCATGTTCCAGTGGCGCTGGCCAACCCAGGGCGCGGCACCGACGATCTCCGAAAGGAAGGCTTCGGAAGCCTTGTCGCCATGCAGCACGCAGTTCTCGCCGCCTTCCTCATAATTAACAACGAACTGCACCGCGACATACGCGCCGCCGGGCCATTTCGGGTCCGGTGGGTTGGCCCCGTAACCGCGCATGTCCCGTTCGTAACGCATGATCGCTCCTGCCCGATTGTTGCACTGAAGATATCGAAAGGAGTGCTGCTGCATTCCCCCGAAAATTTTTGAAAGTGCTTTTTGCCGCACTCCGCTCGACCAGGGCTTATGCATCGCCTTTAATTGGCGCACAATTGAGCTGAAACTCTACCGGGATGGGAGGCGGCCAGTGGCAGAAACGTCGAAAGCCGATGGCGGGCGTCTGACGACCCATGTTCTCGACACCGCGACCGGCCGACCGGCAAAGGGCCTGTCGATCGAGCTTTTCCGCATCGAGGGCCAGAGCCGCAAGCATCTCAAGTCCGTTGCCACCAATGACGATGGCCGCTGCGATGCGCCGCTGCTCGCCGGCGCCGATTTCCGCACCGGAGAATATGAGCTGGTCTTCGCCGCCGGCGATTATCTGCGCGGCCAGGGCATCAACCTGCCTGAGCCGGCTTTCCTGGATATCGTGCCGATCCGCTTCGGCATGGCGGAAGAACGGCACTACCATGTCCCGCTCTTGATTTCACCCTATGGCTACTCGACCTATCGGGGGAGCTGAGACATGGCAGAGATCCGCAACGCGATACGCTTCATCCTGAACGGCGCCGACGTGGCTCTGACCGAGGTCGCGCCCGATGCGACCCTGCTCGACTGGCTGCGGCTCAATCGCTCGCTGCGCGGCACCAAGGAAGGCTGCGCCGAGGGCGACTGCGGCGCCTGCACGGTGCTGGTCGGCAAGGTCTCGGCCGAAGGTCTGGTCTATGAAAGCGTCAATGCCTGCATCCGCTTCATGGGCTCGCTCGACGGCACACATGTCGTGACGGTAGAACATCTGCGCGGCGATGGCGAAAAACTCCATCCGGTGCAGCAGGCGATGGTCGATTTCCACGGCTCGCAATGCGGCTTCTGCACGCCGGGCTTCATCATGTCGCTCTATGGGCTCTGGATGAAGACGCCCGATCCGTCCAACGCCGCGATCGAAAAGGCGCTGCAGGGCAATCTCTGCCGCTGCACCGGCTATGAGGCGATCATGCGCGCCGCGCACGCCATTTCGAGCTACGGCAAGGCGGCTAAGGATCCGCTGGCGTTGGAGCGCAAGGACATCACTGCGCGGCTGGAAGCGCTGCGCGACGGCGCCAGGGTCGAGGTCGGCTCGGGCAAGCGGCGGCTGATCGTGCCGGCCGATGTCGACGATTTCGCCGCCGTGCTCGAGACGGAACCTGGCGCCACCATCGTCGCCGGCTCGACCGATGTCGGCCTCTGGGTCACCAAGCAGATGCGCGACATCTCGCCGGCGATCTTCATCGGGGGGCTCGACGGCCTGCGTACGATGTCGGAGAAGGATGGCGTGATCACCATCGGCGCCGGCGTCACCTATAGCGAGGCTTTTGAAACGCTCACGAAGCGCATCCCGGCTTTGGGGCCGCTGGTCGATCGCATCGGCGGCGAGCAGGTGCGCAATATGGGCACCATCGGCGGCAACATCGCCAACGGCTCGCCGATCGGCGACACGCCGCCGCCGCTGATCGCGCTCGGCGCGCAGCTCACGCTTCGCAAGGGCAAGGCCCGCCGCACCATCCCGCTCGAAACCTTCTTCATCGCCTATGGCAAGCAGGACCGTCAGCCCGGCGAGTTCGTCGAAGCAGTGCATGTTCCGGTGCCCGCACAAGGAACGAAATTTGCTGTCTACAAGGTCACCAAGCGCCGGGACGAGGATATCACCGCTACGCTCGGCGCGTTCTATTTGACCTTGGCCACGGACGGCACGGTGGCCGACATCCGCATCGCCTATGGCGGCATGGCGGCGACGCCGAAGCGCGCCACCGCGGTCGAGAAGGCACTTATCGGCAAGGCCTGGAATGAAGCGACGGTGGAGGCCGCCATGGCCGAATATGCCGAGGATTTCACGCCCTTGACCGACATGCGCGCGACCGCCGAATACCGGGCGCTGGCGGCAAGGAACCTTCTGCTGCGCTTCTATATCGAGACGACCGGAACGAAGGCGCCGTTCCAGATCTCGCGCAACGAGGCGGCCTGATGAACAAGCACGCTCCAGCCAATCTCAAAGCCGAAAAAATCGTCGGCGGCGTCGCCACCGAGCAACGGCACGATTCCGCGCACAAGCATGTCAGCGGCACCGCCGTCTATATCGACGACATGCCTGAGCCGGCCGGCACGCTGCATATCGGCCTCGGCCTCTCCAAGATCGCGCACGGCACTCTGACGAGCCTCGACCTGTCAGCCGTGCGCTCGGCGCCGGGCGTCGTCGATGTGCTGACCTATGCCGATATACCCGGCGAGAACGATATCTCGCCGAGCAACATGCATGACGATCCGGTGCTCGCCGAAGGCAAGGTCGAGTTTTACGGGCAGCCGATCTTCGCCGTGGTTGCCGAAACGCGCGAGGAGGCACGCCGCGCCGCGCGGCTGGCCAAGATCGAGTATGACGAGCTTCCGGCCGTCATCGACATCTGGGATCTCGATCCCGTTAACGACAAGCAGGTCACCACGCCGCTGATCCTCAAGCGCGGCGATGCGGCCGCGGCGATCGCGGCGGCGCCCCGCCGCATCAAGAACCGCATGTGGCTCGGCGGCCAGGACCATTTCTATCTGGAAGGCCAGGTTTCGCTGGCCATCCCCGGCGAGGACGACGAGGTGATCGTCTATTGCTCGACACAAGGGCCGAGCGAGACGCAGCATCTGGTCGCTCATACGCTCGGCGTGCCGAGCCATGCGGTGACGGTCGAAGTGCGCCGCATGGGCGGCGGCTTCGGCGGCAAGGAAACCCAAGCCAATCAATGCGCGGCAATTGCCGCGATCGCCGCCAAGAAGCTTAAGCGCGCCGTCAAGATCAGACTCGACCGCGACGAAGACATGACCGCCACCGGCAAGCGGCATGATTTCGCCATCGACTATGAAGTCGGCTTCGACGACGAGGGCAACATCCTCGGCGTCGACTTCACCTATGCGCTGCGCTGCGGCTTTTCCGCCGACCTGTCCGGTCCGGTCGGCGACCGCGCCCTGTTCCACTGCGACAACGCCTATTTCTATCCGGCGGTGCATGCCAAGTCGGCGCCGCTCTATACCAACACCGTCTCCAATACCGCATTCCGCGGCTTCGGCGGCCCGCAGGGCATGGTCGGCGCCGAGCGTGTCATCGACGAGGTGGCCTTCGCCGTCGGCAAGGATCCGCTCGAGATCCGCAAGCTCAATTTCTATGACCCGATGGAGGCGATCGGCGAGCGTAGCGTCACGCCCTATCACCAGAAGGTCGAGGACTGCATCATCCAGCGCATCGTGGCCGAGCTGGAGGAAAGCGCGAATTACGCACGGCGCCGCCGCGAGATCACCGCCTTCAACAACAACAGCCGCTTCATCAAGCGCGGCTTGGCGCTGACGCCGGTCAAGTTCGGCATCTCCTTCACCAAGACCGAGGCCAACCAGGCCGGCGCCCTGGTGCATGTCTATGCCGACGGCTCGGTGCACATGAACCATGGCGGCACCGAGATGGGCCAGGGCCTGCATCTCAAGGTGGCGCAGGTCGTGGCGGAAGAGTTCCAGATCGATCTCGACCGGGTCAAGATCACCGCCACCACCACCGCCAAGGTGCCGAACACCTCGCCGACGGCAGCCTCCTCCGGCGCCGACCTCAACGGCATGGCGGCACAGGACGCCGCCCGCCAGATCCGCAAGCGGCTGACCGATTTCGCGGCGGATAAATACCAGGTGCCACACGACCAGATCGTGTTCCTGCCCAATCGAGTGCGCATCGGCAACCAGGAAGTAGCCTTCAACGATCTGGTCAGGCAGGCCTATATCAATCGCATCCAGTTGTCGGCTGCCGGTTTCTACAAGACGCCGAAGATCCATTGGGACCGCAGCAAGGGCCGCGGTCATGCCTTTTACTATTATGCTTATGGCGCGGCCTGCTCGGAGGTCTCGGTCGACACGCTGACCGGCGAATATATCGTCGAGCGCACCGACATCCTGCACGACGCGGGCCGCTCGCTGAACCGGGCGATCGACCTCGGCCAGGTCGAGGGCGGCTTCATCCAGGGCATGGGCTGGCTGACGACGGAAGAGCTTTGGTGGGACGACCACGGCCGGCTGCGCACGCATGCGCCGTCGACCTACAAGATCCCGCTCGCCTCCGACCGTCCAAAGATCTTCAACGTGAAGCTCACTGACTGGTCGTCGGCCTACGAGCCGACCATCCATCGCTCCAAGGCCGTCGGCGAGCCGCCGCTGCCGCACGGCATGTCGGTGCTGCATGCGCTGTCCGACGCGGTGGCGAGCGTCGCCGGCCACAAGATCTGCCCGCGCCTCGATGCGCCGGCAACGCCGGAACGGGTGCTGATGGCGATCGAGAGATTGAAGCGGGAGGCAGCAAAGCCGGCCTGAATCTGCCTAAACGTGCAAATCGAGGCGCAAAACGCTATATTTCCAGGATGGAAATGCAGACGATGAACTCGAAAGTGCAAAGCCTGAAGGCGTTTCTCGGCCAGGCTGGCCGGGTCGCCCTCGTCGAGGTGGTGGCCACGAAAGGCTCGACACCGCGCGAGGCCGGCGCCTTCATGCTTGTCTCGGCATCGGCCATTCTCGGCACCATCGGCGGCGGTCAGCTCGAATACATGGCGATCGACAAGGCGCGCCAGATGCTTGGCGGAGGGCCCGGACCGCGATCTCCGGCCAGTGAAGCCCGCATCGAGGTCGATGAAGTCTGCGCCACGCTCGATGTCCCGCTCGGGCCGGAAATCGGCCAATGCTGCGGCGGCCGCGTCGAGGTGTCGATCCGTCTCGTCGATGCTTCGCTGGAACAGCAATTGATCGCCAAGGCCGAAGCCGAGGAAGCGCATCTGCCGCATGTCTATCTGTTCGGCGGCGGCCATGTCGGCCAGGCGCTGGCCGCGTCGCTGGCGCTGCTGCCGATCCACGTCGTCGTCGTCGAAACCCGATCCGAGGCATTGGAAGGCATGCCGGAAACCGTGGAAACGCGGCTGACGCCGATGCCCGAAGCCGTGGTGCGCGAGGCGCCTGCAGGATCGGCCTTCGCCATCCTGACCCACGACCATGCGCTGGATTTCCTGATCGTCGCCGAGGCGCTGAAGCGCAACGACACCGCCTATGTCGGCATGATCGGCTCCAAGACCAAGAAGGCAACTTTCAGGAGCTGGTTCCTGAAATCGGCTGAAGGCAGCGAAGCCGAGTTCAACCGCCTTGTCTCGCCGATCGGGGGCAATGCGGTGAAGGACAAGCGCCCGTCGGTGATTGCAGCGCTTGCGGCCGCCGAGATCATGACGGCGCTGGTCTCGCATGCCGTCGAAGCGGCAGGCTCTGCCAGCGCTGAAAAGGTGGTGGCCGGCTGATCCAGCCAGCCGGCAACCGCCGGGCTATTCCTTTTCCTGCGTGTGCGCTTCCAGGAACCAGAGCAATTTGTCGAGCGAGCGCGAATAGGCGGTGAAGATGTCGGCGGTGTCGGCATCGCCGGCGTCGTCCGCCTCGTCGATCGCTTCGCGCGTCAGCTTGGCCGCCGTGGCATAGCGGTCGATCAGCGCCGCCAGATGATCCTTGGTCTTGTGGATGTCGGTCGGATAGGGCTTCAGCCTGGTCGCCTTCGACACATCCTGCGAGGTGCCGTGCGCGGTGCCGCCGAGCTGCACGGCCCGCTCGGCGATGATGTCGACATGGCCGTCGATCTCCTCGCGGAATTCGTCCAGCATCTCGTGGATGGCGATGAATTGCGGACCCTTGACGTTCCAGTGCGCCTGCTTGGTGATCAGCGCCAGGTCGATGGCGTCGGCAAGCCTGGCGTTGAGCAGATCGATCGATTCCTTCTTGGCATCGGATTTGAGGTCGTTCTTGGTGACGATGGCGTCCATGGTCGTCTCCTGTCGCGCTGGATTGATTGCTGAGAGCTGAAGGCGGCCCGGCCGACCGCCAACCGTCAAAACGGCGATAGGTCGAATTTCGTTCCGCATTGGATTGAAGCTCACCACCCGATCGTAGATGTGAATGGCGCTCACCGCTGCTCGCCGCTTTCTTCATTTCCCAAAACGGTCCGAAACGTGTTTGTTGCGCCTCAGGGACAACGAGGCCACAGGACCATGGATGTATTGAAGATCGCAGCCTTTTCGGACGGCGGCACCGGCGGCAATCCCGCCGGCGTGGTGATCGGCGAGGCCTTGCCGGATGCGGCCGACATGCAGCGCGTCGCGGCCGAAGTCGGCTTCTCGGAAACCGCCTTCGCCGCGCCTGAGGGCGAAAGCTGGCGCGTGCGCTATTTTTCGCCGGAGTCGGAAGTGCCGTTCTGCGGCCACGCCACGATCGCACTCGGCGCGGCGCTGGTCAGGAAATTCGGCGACGGCATTTTCAGGCTGAACCTCAACCAGGCCGACATCACCGTCGAAGGGTTTCGCGAAGGCGCCAACTTCGCCGCCGCCTTGCAGTCGCCGCCGACGCGCAGCGGGCCGGCTTGGTCGGAATTGCTCGGCGAAGCCCTCGCCTTGTTTGGCTATGAGCCGGGTGATCTCGATCCCGCCATTCCACCGGCGCTGATCCATGGCGGCGCCGACCATCTCGTGCTGGCGTTGAAATCTCGCGAGGCGTTGGCTGCGATGGCTTATGATCTCAAGCAAGGCCAGTCCTTCATGCGGCGCGAAGGCCTGGTCACGATCCTGCTCGCCTATGCTGAGACGCCGCGCCTATTCCACACGCGCAATCCCTTCGCCTCAGGCGGCGTTTATGAGGACCCGGCCACGGGCGCCGCGACCGCTGCTTTTGCCGGCTATCTGCGCGATCTCGGCTGGCCGCATGGCGGCTCCATCGACATCGTCCAAGGCGAGGACATGGGCATGCGCTCGCGCCTCCATGCCGATATTCCGCCGGCGCCCGGCAGCTCGATCAGGGTCTCCGGGACGGCGCGGCTGATGGATTAAACTGAAGCAATCCAGGAAAAGTGCGCCGCGCTTTTCCTTCCGGAATTGCGAAACCTAAGAACCCTGGGCCGGCCGTTTCAGGCCTAGGTGCTCGCGCAGTGTGCGGCCGTCATAGTCCTTGCGGAACAGGCCACGCCGCTGCAGTTCCGGCACCACCAGCGTCGCGAAGGCGTCGAGCTCGCCCGGGAACAAGGACGGCATGACGTTGAAGCCGTCGGCGGCGCCACCTTCGAAGCGGGCCTGCAATTCGTCGGCGATCTCTCCGGCCGTGCCGACGATCCGCCAATGGCCGCGCGCGCCGGCAAAGTAACGCGCCAGCTCGCGGATCGAGAGCCCGTCGCGGCGCGCCTGCTCGATGACCAGCGCCTGCCGGCTCTTCATGCCTTCGCTCTCCGGCAGTTCGGGCAGCGGCCCGTCGATCGGGTAGCGCCAGAGGTCGGCGATGCTGAGATAGCTGGAGAGCAGCGCCACGCCGACATCGTCGGGGATCAATTCCTGGAGCGCGTCGTATTTCGCCTGTGCCTCGGCTTTCGTCTCTGCGACGATCGGCGCCACGCCGGGCATGATCTTCACATCGTCCGGCTGGCGTCCGTAAGCGGCGAGCCGTCCTTTGAGGTCGTCATAGAAGGCCTTGGCTTCCTCGAAGGTCTGCGCTGCCGAAAACACGACATCGGCGGTGCGCGCGGCAAGGTCCTTGCCGTCGTCCGATGCCCCGGCCTGCACCATCACCGGCGCGCCTTGCGGCGAGGGCGGAATGTCGAGCGGGTCGCGCACCGAAAAGCTTTCGCCGTCATGGCCGGCCGCGCGCCGGTTCCACAGCCCGGTGATCACCGTTGCGAATTCGCGCGCCCGCGCGTAGCGGTCCGCATGCGGCCGCAAGCCGGTCGCGCCGAAATTCGCGGCCTCGATGGGGCTTGCCGAGGTGACGAGGTTCCAGCCGGCGCGCCCGCCGCTCAGATTGTCGAGCGAGGCGAACATGCGCGCCAGTCCGTAGGGCTCGTTGTAGCTGGTCGATGCCGTCGACACGAGGCCGATACGCTCGGTCTGAACGGCAAGCGCCGAAAGCAGGCTGATCGGCTCGAAGCCGATCGAGCGTGACGTCTGGCTGGCGATCCGGACATTGGCCTCGCGCAGGCCGGCCGCGTCCTCGCAGAACACCATGTCGAACTTCGCCGCTTCGGCCGTGCGGGCGAGCTGTATGTAGTGGTCGATGTCGATGCCGGCCGTCACATGTGTGTCCGGATGACGCCAGGCGGCGATATGGTGGCCTGTCGCCCACAGGAACAGGCCAAGCTTCATCTGGCGCGCGCTCATTGTGCGCCTCCCAATCCGCTATGCCCACGCAACGGGCCATGCTGACGGCCCGCTCCGGCCAGTTCCGGCAAAAGCCGACCGGTAAAGTCATCGAGCGCGCGAAGGTCAGCCGGCAACGTGAGATTGATCCCGTCGCAGCCACTCGACGCGTGCAACACTGCGAGTTGGTCGGCGCCAAGCTCGGACCCAGCGGCGGCGGTCACCAGTAGCTTAGGCGTACCTGGCTGGCGACCGACCCCACGCGCAAAGTGCCTCAGCTCTTCGCAAACGGCTTTCGCATTTTCCAACGATCGCTCGCCGATCAGAACGACGTCGGCGACACGGCTTGCAAACTCACGGTCAGCCTCAGCCGGGCTAGACATGACCAGCACAGGAGCGTCCTGTGGCGAGCGCGCGACATTGAGCGGCCCACGGACCGAGAAGAACTCGCCCTTATGGTCGAGAACATGCATCTTGTCGGGATCGTGGAACCGGCCGCCCGCCTTGTCGAACAGCAAGGCGTCCGCGTCCCAGCCTCGCCATAGTCCCTGGACGATGCCGATATACTCTTCAGCGCGGCGGCGGAAATCATCGTCCGAAAAGCCCTCGGGTCGGCTGAAATTCGCCGCCTCGCGCGGGTTTTGCCTCAGCGTTGCATTCCAGCCGACACGGCCATGGCTGATGATGTCCAGCGAAGCAAAGCGGCGCGCCAGATTGTAGGGCTGGTGCGCGAGCATCGACGCGCTGGCGACAAGGCCGATCCTCTCCGTCATCGTGGCCAGCGCGGCCAGCAGCGTGGTCGCTTCGAACGGACTGGTGGACGGCGCATCGGCGGAGTCGGAAATGATGACCATATCCACGTCCGCCGCTTCCAGGTTCCGCACGAAGGCACTGATCTGGCCGAAGTGCAGGACGTCTTGTCCTGTGGCTGCGATGTTGAGCGAAACGGCGAGATGCATAGTGCGGCCCTTCGGCTGCCAGCGGTGTCGCTACCAACCTAGCCTCGTCGTCGCATAAGGCAACGGGATCGAGCAGGCATGAGGCTGTCACGTGCCGGCCAGCCGTCGTATAGCGGCGAGGTCCTAACGAATTGGTGTTGCGTTGCGGTCGCCTACTTCAGTGGTTAGCCGAGGCGCCCATCACGTCGTCATTCTATGGCGGAGCAAGGAGCGAAGCGACGCGGCGCAGACCATAGAATCCATTCCGTGACCTCGAAGCGTCACCAACGGTGCAGAATTCTGCTACGCAGCGCCTACGATCAAAGTCACGGCATGGATCCACGGGTCTGCGCGCCGCTTCGCGTCGCTACGCCCGTGGATGACGAGATTACTGAGGCTTCGGCCAAACCCGAAACAGGCAACGCCGCCGGTCCCTACTTGCCCGCCAGAATATCCTTGATCAGCCGCTGGCAGCGCTCGGCCATGAAGTCGAGCAGCAGCCGCACCTTCGGATCCTGCAGCTTCTTATGCGGATAGACGGCGGCGAATTGCACCGGTGTCGGTGGCGTCTGGGGCAGGATCACCTTCAGCCGCCGGTCGCGGATGAACGGCTCCACCTCGAAACGCGGCTTGTTGATGATGCCGCGCCCCGAGAGCGCCCAGCCGGTCAGCACGTCGCCATCGTCGGTGTCGTAAGGGCCGTGCACCTCGAATTTCTGCACGCCGCCCGGCGTCTGCAGTGTCCAGACGAATTCGCGCGCGCCCGCATAGCGCAGCATCAGGCAATCATGCTTCCTGCCGACCAGTTCCTGCGGCTCGGTGGGTTCTCCGCGCGCTTCCAGATATTTCGGCGCGGCCACCAGAACGCGCTCGCATTCCATGATGCCGCGCATCCTGAGGCTGGAATCCTCGATGATGCCGAGGCGGAAGGCAACGTCGATGCCTTCCTTCATGATATCGACATTGTGGTCGGAGAGCCTCAGCCGCACCTCGATATCGGGGTACTTGTCGTGGAAGTCCGGTATGCCGGACGCGATGAGCCGGCGGCCGAGGCCGAGCGGCGCCGTCACCCTGATGGTGCCGCGCGGCTGGCCGGAAAGGGCCGCGACCGCGGCTTCCGCCTCGGTGATCGCATCCAGCACCTGCTTGGCACCGGTGTAGAACACCGTGCCGTGCTCGGTCGGCATCAGCTGCCTGGTCGTGCGGTTGAACAGCCGGACGCCCAGATGTTTTTCCAGTTCCTTGATGCGGTTGGAGGCGACGGCCGGAGAAATGCGCATGTCGCGCCCCGCCGCCGACAGATTGCCAAGCTCGACGACACGGACGAAGACGGCGATGTTGTCGAGATAGGCCATGCGTGGGTCTCAAAGGCGGCGTAGGGCAACCCTAGTATTTTTTATTTTTTTTTGAAAGTCATCGCGCACCTCGCCTCTTTTCGTTTGCGCGCCAGACCGTAAAGTCGCTCTCATCGGCAGGGACGAGTGCAATGACTGATTTCGCGATTTTCTGGGACTGGCTGAGTTTTGCGGTCCGCTGGCTGCATGTCATCACCGGCATCGCCTGGATCGGCTCGTCCTTCTATTTCGTCGCGCTCGACCTCGGCTTGCGCCAGCGTCCGGGCCTGCCCGCCGGCGCCTTCGGCGAGGAGTGGCAGGTGCATGGCGGCGGCTTCTACCATATCCAGAAGTATCTGGTGGCCCCGGCCGAGATGCCGGAGCACCTCACCTGGTTCAAATGGGAATCCTACGCCACCTGGCTGTCGGGCTTCGCCATGCTCTGCGTGGTCTATTACGCCGGCGCCGACCTCTTCCTGATCGACCCCAACGTGCTCAACATCTCGGTGCCGGTCGGCATCCTCTTATCGCTTGCCACGATCGGCGTCGGCTGGATCGTCTATGACCTGCTCTGCCGGTCGCCGCTCGGCAAGAGCGACACCGGGCTGATGCTGGTGCTCTACTGCGTGCTGGTCTTCATCGCCTGGGGGCTGACGCATCTCTTCACCGGCCGCGCCGCCTTCCTGCACCTCGGCGCCATCACCGCCACGATCATGTCGGCCAACGTCTTCATGGTCATCATCCCCAACCAGAAGATCGTCGTCGCCGATCTCATTGCCGGCCGCAAGCCGGATCCGAAATACGGCAAGATCGCCAAGCAGCGCTCGCTGCACAACAATTACCTGACCTTGCCGGTCTTGTTCCTGATGCTGTCGAACCACTATCCGCTGGCCTTCGGCACCCAGTTCAACTGGGTCATCGCCTCGCTGGTCTTCATCATCGGCGTTTTGATCCGACACTATTTCAACACGGTGCATGCACGCAAAGGCAACCCGACCTGGACCTGGCTGGGTGCCGCCGTGCTGTTCATGATCATCATCTGGCTGTCGACCGTGCCGAAGGTGTTGACCGGCGAGCCGAAGACCTCCGCCGCATCCGCCGCCGCGCAGGTCTATATGGCCTCGGCCCATTTCCCGGCCGTGCGCGACACCGTGCTCGGCCGCTGCTCCATGTGCCATGCGGAAGAGCCGGTTTATGAAGGCGTCTACCATGCGCCGAAGGGCGTGCTGCTCGACACCGACGAGCGCATCGCCGAGCATGCGCGCGAGATCTATATCCAGGCCGGCCGGGCGCATGCCATGCCGCCCGCGAACGTCACCCAGATCACCGACCAGGAACGGGCCCTTCTGGTCGCCTGGTTCGAAGGCGCCGGAAAGTAAAGCATGACAGCGAAAATTCTGCGCGGCCGCACGCTCTCCTTCCTGCGTTGGCCCGAAACGATCGACGACCATTCCGCCTGGCGCTACGAGGAAGACGGCGCCCTGCTGATCAACAACGGCAAGATCGCTGCTGCCGGTCCCTATGCGGAGGTCTTGAAGAAGGCGGGCGCCGGCGTCGAGACGATCGACCATCGTCCGCACCTGATCCTGCCGGGCTTCCTCGACGCGCATGTGCATGTGCCGCAAATGCAGATCATCGCCTCTTACGGTGCCGAGCTACTCGACTGGCTGAACAAATACACCTTTCCGGAAGAATCGAAGTTCCAGAACGCGCAGCATGGCCGCCGCATCGCCAGGCTCTTCCTCGACGAGATGCTGCGCCAGGGTACGACGACGGTCGTCGCCTATTGCTCGGTGCACAAATCCTCGGCCGAAGCCTTTTTCGCCGAGTCGCATGAGCGCAACATGCTCAACATCGCCGGCAAGGTGATGATGGACCGCAACGCGCCGGACGGCGTGCTCGACACGCCGCAGACCGGCTATGACGATACCAAGGCGCTGATCGCCGAATGGCACGGCAAGGGCCGCCAGCTCTATGCCATCACGCCTCGCTTCGCCATCACATCGACGCCCGAGCAGATGGAGATGGCTGGCGCGCTCTGCCGCGAATATCCCGATCTCCACATGCAGACGCATCTGTCGGAGAACGACGCCGAGATCGCCTTCACCCAGGAGCTCTATCCCTGGTCGCGTGATTACACCGACGTCTATGAGCATTACGGCCTGCTCGGCAAAAAGAGCCTGTTCGGCCATTGCATCCATCTGTCGGAGCGCGAGGCGGATGCGCTGTCGCAGTCGGGCTCGGTCGCGGTGTTCTGCCCGACCTCCAATCTGTTCCTCGGCTCCGGCCTGTTCGACTATCAGCGCTACCGCCGGCGCGAGAAGCCGCTCAGGATCGCCGCCGCCACCGATGTCGGCGGCGGCACCAACTATTCGATGCTGCGCACCATGGACGAAGGCTACAAGGTGATCGCGCTCAATGGCGAGAAGCTCAACCCCTTCCAGTCCTTCTGGCAACTGACCCGCGGCAACGCCCAGGCGCTTTCCGTGTCAGACAAGGTCGGCACGCTGGAGGAAGGCACCGATGCCGATATCGTCGTTCTCGATGCCCATGCGACGCCTGGCATGCGGCTCAGGATGGAGACGGTCGAGACGCTGGCCGAGGAGCTGTTCCTCTTGCAGACGCTGGGCGACGACCGCGCCGTGCGCGAGGTCTATGTGGCGGGCCGGCCGGCAAAGAGCGCGATTGCGGCGTGAACCCCCTCACCCGGATTGCCAACCGAATTGCGAAGGGCAATTCAGGCAATCCGACCTCTCCCCAAGGGGAGAGGAGGGAGCCCGGCGTCGGCGCTTGCCTCTTCTCCCCGCCGGGGAGAAGGTGGCCGCGAAGCGGCCGGATGAGGGGGCGTCCGCGACGAATGCTTGACCAGACAGAGCTTGTCGTACAAACGACGGTGGGATTTCGGAGAAAGAGACATGGCCACCGCCGACGACATCGCTCTGATCAAGAAACAGGAAGCCACGCTGGTCTTCCCGGCCTTCGATGAGGCTGTCGCCTTCAAGATCGGCTCTGCCATCAGGGACCGGGCTCTGAAGGAAGATCTGCCGATTATCGTCGACATCAGGACCTTCGACCGGCCGCTCTTCTATGCCGCGATGCCTGGCTCCAACGCCTCCAATCCCGACTGGGCGCGGCGCAAGATCAATGTCGTGAAGCGTTATCTGAGAAGCACCTATCGCCTCGTGCTGGAACAGCAGCGCCCCGACCGCACCTTCAAGGTCGGCGAAGGCCTGGACATTGCCGATTATGTGCTCGCGGGCGGCGGTTTCCCGGTCACCGTCAACGGCGCCGGCGTCATCGGCGTCATCGCCGTTTCGGGCCTGCCGGAGCGCGAGGACCATGGCGTCGTCGTCGACGCGCTCTGCGCCCATCTTGGCATCGATGCGAGCGGGCTCGCGCTGCCGCCGGAAGAAAAATGACCGACCCGAAAAGCTTCCTCACATCGATCTTCAACGCCGCCGTCGCTGCCGCCGATCCGGAAAAGACGATTCGTAATCATTTGCCGGCAAAGCCGAAGGGCCGCACCATCGTCATCGGCGCGGGAAAAGGCTCGGCGCAGATGGCGGCGGCCTTCGAGAAGGTCTGGGACGGTCCGGTCGACGGCCTTGTCGTCACCCGCTACGGCTATGGCGCCAGATGCGAGCGCATCGAGATCATCGAGGCGGCGCATCCGGTGCCGGATGCCGCCGGCCTCGAAGCCTCGCGCCGGCTGCTGGAGAAGGTGCGGGGTTTGACCGCTGACGATCTGGTGGTGGCGCTGATTTCCGGTGGCGGCTCGGCCCTGCTGCCGTCGCCCGCTCCCGGTATGACCTTGGCCGACGAGATTGCCGTCAACGAGGCGCTGCTTGCCTCCGGCGCGCCGATCGCGGCGATGAACACTATCCGCAAGCATGTCTCGACCATCAAGGGCGGACGCTTGGCTGCCGCCGCGCATCCGGCGAGAGTCGTGTCGCTGGTCGTCTCCGACATCCCCGGCGACAATCCGGCGCTGGTTGCCTCGGGCCCGACTGTTCCCGATACCGGCAGCCGCGAGGACGCGCTGGCCTCGATCGCCGCCTATGGCATGAAGCTGCCGGCCTCGGTCATGGCGCATATCCAGTCCCCGGCCGCCGATGCGCCGCGCCCCGACGATCCGCGCTTCGCCGGCAACGAAGTTCACCTGACCGCCTCGGCCGGCGTATCGCTGGAAGCCGCGGCCGCCGAAGCAAAGCGGCAAGGCATCGAGGCCGTCATCCTGTCGGATGCCATCGAAGGCGAGGCGCGCGAGGTCGGCGGCGTGCATGCCGCGATCGCCCGCGAGGTTGCGACCCGCAATCGCCCCTTCGCCAAACCTGTGCTGATCCTGTCCGGCGGCGAGACCACCGTTACGCTCCGCGCCAAGGGCAAGGGCGGCCGCAATTCCGAGTTCCTGCTCGCCTTCGCCATCGGCATCGAGGGCGTGAACGGCATCCATGCCCTGGCCGCCGATACGGACGGCATAGACGGCTCGGAGAACAATGCCGGCGCCTTCGCCGACGCCTCGACCGTGGCGCGGATGCGCGCTGAAGGCGTCGATGCCAAGGCGATGCTCGCCGGCAACAATGCCTGGACGGCCTTCAACGCGGTCGGGGATCTGTTCGTGCCGGGGCCTACCGGCACGAACGTCAATGATCTGAGGGCGATTTTGATCAGATAGCTCGACCAATAGGCAGTGTTGAGATTCAGGTCAGGCCGAGTCGAAAATTGTCGATTCCGAGAACCGGAGCGGAGCGTACTTTAGGTATGTGAGCACCGGAAGCGCAGGAAGCCGCCATTTGCAGGCCGGCCTCACCTGAAGATCAATGCTGCCTAAGCAGCCATCAGCTGCTTCACCTTCCTCATATCCCGCAAAAACCGCTCCTTCTCGGCCTCCTTGTCCTCCTGATCGCGGATGCGCAGGATGAAGGACGGGTGGATGGTGAGAAACACGCGCAAGCCGTCCTCGCGTTCGATCACGTCGCCGCGCATCTTGGTGATCGGCACCGCCTTGCCGAGCAGCGACTGCGCTGCCGTCGCGCCGAGCGCCACGACGAGGGTCGGCTTGACGAGATCGAGTTCCTTGTCCAGCCACCAGCGGCAGGCCTGGATCTCGCCGGCATTGGGTTTTGAGTGGATGCGCCGCTTGCCACGCGGCTCGAATTTGAAGTGTTTGACCGCATTGGTCACATAGACCTTACGGCGGTCTATCGCCGCGTCGTCCAGGATGCTGTCGAACACCTTGCCCGCCGGACCGACGAACGGCTTGCCGGCCAGATCCTCCTGGTCGCCGGGCTGCTCGCCGACGAAGACCACATCGGCATTCTCCGGTCCCTCGCCGAAGACGGTCTGCGTCGCATCGCGCCAGAGCGGGCAACGGCGGCAGCCTTTCGCCTCCTCGCGCAGCTCCGGAATATCCTCGGCCTCTGGCGCCACCACATCGGACGGCTCGGGCGTAGGCCAGTGCTTGGCCTTCACCTTGGCGTGATGCGGTGCTGGGCTGGTTGGCATCCGGTCGATCATCTCTGACGCGGCTTTGTCCGCTCCTGCTATCAGATCTGGAATGAGCGAGGCCTCGGGAAGGTTCCGCCAATATTTTTTCGGCATCTCTCTCTGCATCGCCTTCACCTTAAGGCGGGCCGGGTTGAAGATGTTTTCGAAATAGGTCCGCCACAGCGCCTCGGCATCGTCTTCCGCCGGCGCGTCGCGCTTGGCCGCCCCTGGGCCGATCGCCAACCGCTCACCGTCCCAGTCGGCAGAGGCATGCGGGGTCAGGATCGTCCAGCGCATGCCGGTGAAACGGCGCACGAAGAAATCGGCATTGCGCTCAACGATGAAATGGTCGGGCTCGAACCACGCGACGTAGCGCTCGTCCCCGCCTTCGCCGATTTTCCGGAAACGCACGAAGGCGCGCATCTTGTGAATGTCGCGGTGCACCGCCTTCTCCATCGCCTCCAGCCGCCGGATGTCGGGATCGGTCGCGATCGAAAGCAGCTTCGGCTCGGAACGCAACCGCCAGAGCAGCCGGTAGAGAAAGCTGAAGCGCTCCGGATCGGAATGGCAGATCACCGTCTCGGCGCGCTCGATGAAGTCGCGCGGCACGACCAGCCGCGCATCGGCTTGCGCAGGCGGCAAATCGCTGGCGCCACCTTCGCGATCCGGTTCGACCTGCCACGCAACATCTTCCGGCGGAATATCGTTCGTCGCCAGCCGGCGCGCGGCATCCCGCCAGCCGGCGAAATCGGTCTGGCTGCCGAGCCGGACGACATGAGCGGCGAGGTTGAGCTGGGTTCTCGCCATGGTCAGAACAGCGATAGCTGCTCGCAGGAACGGGTGATCTCCTGGCGCAAACCGGCCTTGTCGGTCAACGCGCCCGGCGACCAGCCTTCCGCGACGATGAAAGGCCGCACCTTGGCGACCGAATGACAGAGCCGGCCGACATCCTCGAGCCGCAGCCGGCGGTGGCGGCGTGTCTCGATGATCCGGTCGATGACCTTAGTGCCGAGGCCGGGAACGCGCAGCAGCGCTTCTCGCTCGGCGCGGTTGACGTCGACCGGAAAGCGGCCCCGGTTGCGCAGCGCCCAGGCGAGCTTGGGGTCGATGGCAAGGTCGAGCATGCCGTCATTGCTGCCGGCGAGGATCTCCGGTTGCGAGAAGCCGTAGAAGCGCATCAGCCAGTCGGCCTGATAGAGCCGGTGCTCGCGTATCAGCGGCGGTTTCTGCAATGGCAGGGACGACGACGAATCCGGGATCGGGCTGAAGGCGGAGTAATAGACGCGTCTGAGGTGATAGCTGCCGTAAAGCCGGGCGCTGGCACGCAGGATGCCGTCATCGGACGTCTTGTCGGCGCCGACGATCATCTGCGTCGACTGGCCGCCCGGCGCGAAGTGCTCGCGCCTGCGGCTCTGCAAAGTGGGCTCGGCCTTCTCCTCGATCTTGCGGCGCAGCTCCGCCATCGAAAGCCGGATCGCTTCCGGCTTCTTTTCCGGCGCCAGTTTCTTCACGCCCTCGTCGGTCGGCAATTCGACATTGATCGACAATCGGTCGGCATAGAGGCCGGCTTTCTCGATCAGCTCGGCCGACGCCTCCGGAATTGTTTTCAGATGAATATAGCCGCCGAACTTTTCCTCGATCCTGAGCCTGCGCGCCACTTCGACCATCTCGCCCATCGTCTCGTCCGGCGAGCGAATGACGCCTGACGACAGGAACAGCCCCTCGATATAGTTGCGGCGATAGAAATCCATTGTGAGCTTCACCACCTCCTCGACGCTGAAGCGGGCGCGCCGCACATTCGAGGACGAGCGGTTGATGCAATAGCTGCAGTCATAGATGCAGAAATTGGTCAGCAGGATTTTCAAGAGCGAGATACAGCGGCCGTCCGGCGCATAGGAATGGCAGATGCCGGAACCCTCGGTCGAACCGATGCCGCCCGATCTCAGCGAGTCGCGCTTCGCCGAGCCGGACGACGCGCAGGAAGCGTCGTATTTGGCGGCGTCGGACAGTATCGCCAATTTCTCGCGGACGGAAAGCACAGCCATCTGTTCATGATATGTTCCAGAAATGCAATTGGCTATAACTTTTGATTGCTGTCAGCAGAACGTGATCGCCGCCCGCCTATCGGCCAGCGCTCACACCTCATGCAGATAAAGATGGTAATCCAGCTCGCTGACGGTGCGGGCGACACGCAGATATTCGGCCTGCTTGATCGCCACGAAGGTGCGGTGCAAATCGGGGCCGAGCGCCGACTTCAGGAAATCGGAGCTCCTGGCCGCCTCGATCGCGGCGCGCCAGTCGGCGGGCATCGCCGATTTTTCCGTCGCCTGCTCGTAGCCGTTTCCGGTCGTCTCGGGGCCGGGGTCCAGACCTTCATCCAGGCCTTTGACGATGCCGGCCAGCACCGTCGCCGCCACCAGATAGGGGTTGGCGTCGACGCCTGACGGCCGATGCTCGATGCGGCGGTTCCTGGCATCGCCCGCCGGCACGCGCAGCGCCACCGAGCGGTTGTTGACGCCCCATGTCGGCGCCACCGGCGCGTAGGATTGCGAGACGAAGCGGCGCCATGAATTGGCGTGCGGCGCAAACACCAGCATCGATTCCGCCATGGTGTGGATCAGGCCGCCAAGCGCGTTGAGCAGCTTCGGCGACCATTTCTCGCCGGCGGTCTCGGTGAAGACGTTGCGGCCGGCGTCGTCCTGCAGCGAGACGTGGAAATGCATGCCCGAACCCGCATAGGCCTCGATGGGCTTGGCCATGAAACAGGCGGTGACGCCGTGCCGGCGCGCTTGCGCCCTGACCAGCCGCTTCAGCATCACGAGGTCGTCCGCCGCTCGCATCACGTCCTTGCGGTAGTTGAGCGTCAGCTCGTACTGGCCGGGCGCGTATTCGGAAATGATGGTTTCTGCCGGAATGCCTTGCGCCTTGGCGGCGGCGTAGATGTCCGAAAACAGCGGCTCCATACCATGCAGATGGTCGACCGAATAGACTTCGGTCTTCGCCGAACGACGGCCGTCGAGCACCGCGCGGGCGGGCTGTACCTTGCCGTCCGCGTCGCGCTCATTGGACAGGAGGAAAAACTCAAGTTCGAAGGCGCCGGCCGGATGCAGGCCGCGTGCCGCCAGCAACTCCACCTGCCTTGCCAGCACCAGCCGCGGGTCGGAGGTCATCGGCTGGCCATCGAGGTGGTACATCGA
The DNA here is from genome assembly GCA_000824805.1 of Mesorhizobium sp. SOD10. GTDB lineage: Bacteria > Pseudomonadota > Alphaproteobacteria > Rhizobiales > Rhizobiaceae > Mesorhizobium. Next base: position 35,508 of record CCNA01000025.1, on the reverse strand, counting down.
CATCAGCACCTGGCCGCGCGGCGGGCTGGTGCCGAAGAGCGGCACCAGCGTGCCAGGGATCGGCCATGCGCGCAGATCGCCGTCGCCGGTGTCCCACACCAGTCCGGTCTCGTGCACATCCTCGCCGGTAATGTCGAGGCCGAGGATCGAGATCGGCAGGTGCCGGCCGTTCTCGAAAATGCCCATCAGCTCATGCCGGCGCACGATCTTGCCGCGGCCGATGCCGTTGGCGTCGGTGAGCACGATGTCGAAGGCCTCGATCTCGGGATGCGCGTCGAGAAAGGCTTTTGCCTCGGCGGGCGTCGAGCCGGAAGGCGAAGTTGTCACGGCGTTCGGATTGTCCATGTTTGCTTGTCTCACGCCGCAAGCTTGCCCGCAACCGCGGCGAAGGCGGCGATCAGCCGGCTCACTTGCGCCGAAGTCGTTGCCGGCGAGATCAGCATCATGTTGTGGAACGGCGCGATCAGCACGCCGCGATTGACGAGTGCCACATGGATGGCGGCTTCCAGCTCCGGCGCATGCGCTTTTTCCGCCTCGCCGCCATTCCTGAGCGGCCCGGGCGCGCAGATGAACTCGACGCGCGCGCCGACCCGCGCCACATGCCAGGGCAGATCGTTTCGCTGGATAACGGCGGAGAGCCCCGCATCGAGCCGGCGCGCCAGCCGGTCCATATGGGCGTAAGCCTCCTCGGTCATCACCTCTTCCAATGTCGCCCGCATCGCCGCGAATTGCAGCGGATTGGCCGAGAGCGTCGTGCCCATGCCGGAATAGCCGGCCTCCTTCGCCCGGTTGTAGGCGCCGTAGCGAGTGGCCACCTCCTCGCTCATGCCCCAGATGCTCGCCGGAACGCCGCCCGCCACCGGCTTGCCGAGCACGAAGAGGTCCGGCTCCAGCCCGTGCTTCTTCGTATAACCGCCGGGGCCAGTCGAAATCGTGTGCGTCTCGTCGATCAGCAGCAGCGTGCCGGAGGCGCGTGTCAGGCGCCGCAGCGCTTCGTGAAAGCCGGGTTCCGGCAGCACCATACAGGAATTGGTCAGCACCGGCTCGGTGATGACGCAGGCGGCGTCGCGGTCCGCAAGCGCTGCCTCCAAAGCTGGGATGTCGTTGAACTCGACGATCCTGGTCGCCCGCGTGAGATCGCGGAATTCGCCAGCCAATCCAGGCCGGTTCACCGGCTTGCCGTCGATCAGCCGCACCATCGTCTCGTCGACCGAGCCGTGATAGCAACCATTGAAGACCAGGATCTTCTCGCGTCCCGTCACGGCGCGGGCGACGCGCAGCGCGAAGCGGTTGGCGTCGGTGGCGGTGGTGGCGATCTGCCAATAGGGCAGGCCGAAACGCTGCTGCAGGAGGGTGCCGATTGCCAGCGCATCCTCGCTCGGCAGCATATAGGTCAGACCGCGGGCTGCCTGCCTGCGGATCGCGCGGGCGACCGCCGGCGGCGAATGGCCGAGCATCGAACCGGTGTCGCCAAGGCAGAAATCGTCGAGCCTGTTGCCGTCGATATCGGTGATGGTGGCGCCCTTGGCGCCGTCAACCAGGATCGGGAACGGCGTCGGCCAGTCGGTCATCCAGTGCATCGGCACGCCGCCGAGGAAGCCGGCAATGCCGTTGCCCAGCTTCGCCTCGGATTTCGGCCGCGCATTGCGGAAGGCGGCCGCCTCCGTCTCGCGCAGCTCGGCGATGCGGGCGATGTCGATGCCGCCGATGGAATTCTTGGAACTGTCCGATGCCTGCATGAAAACCCCTGTGTTTCGCGCGGCACTCTGCCCATGGCTTGGCAAAACTGCAATTGGCCGTGGTGGGGGCGGACGTTGGATCAGGCAGTAGGCAGTAGGCAGTAGGCAGTAGGTGTCGTCGTCCCTAAGCCCTACTGCCTATTCCCTATTGCCTACGCAGTGATGTCGATCACGCCGCAATCGCCGGCCGAACTTCCGAACACGATGCGGCGTTCTTCCTTGTCCCACATCATCGAGGTGATGGCGCCCTTGCCGGGACGGCGCAGCAGCACTTCCTTGGCGTCGGCGAAGCGCGCCGCGATCACCATGCCGTCCTCATAGCCGATGGCGGTGACATCCTGGCTCGGATGGCAGGCGACACAGGTCACCATCGTGTTGCCGCGCGTGCCGAGCTCGAGCGGCGCCTTGCCCATCGGTCCGTCCTTGCTGGTGAAGGGCCAGACGATCGCCGCCGGCGCGCCCGAGCTCGCCAGCCATTTGCCCTTCACGCTCCAGGACAGGCTTTTTACCTTGCCGGGATAGCCCGACATACGCATGTGCTTGCCGTCGGCGAGCTTCCAGCCATGCAGCGCATTCTCCTGCATGGTGGTGATGAGAAAAGCGCCGTCCGGCGAAAACGTGATGCCGGTATGGGCGCCGGCCCATTCGAGTTCGACAGGCTTGCCCTCGGCCGCCGGGAAATGCAGCGTTGCGCCATTGTAGCGGGCGACGCCAAAACGCATGCCCTTGGGCGAGAAGGCCAGCCCCTCCACCGAGCGCGGATGGGTGAATTCCTTGATCTTGCCGTCGGCGAAACGCACGAAAGCGGTCTTGCCGGAGGCGTAGGCAATCGCGCCCTGGGGTCCGGCAGCGACGCTGGTGACCCACTTTTTGCCGGCGCTGGCCAGTTCGCTCACCTCGCCGCCGGCCTTCACGGCAAACACTTTTCCGTCCTCGCCGCCTGTGATCAGCCGGTCGTTGGCCGCGTCATGGAAGGCGGCAAGCAGGCCGTCATTGGCCTGAACCGTCTTCTGCCCATTGTCCAAGCGGTGGATCGCGCCGTCGGCGAGTGCGAAATGCGGCACGTCATTCAGGAAGACGGCGGCGACGCAATGGCCTTCGAGATCAAGCGGGGCAACTGTGGGCATGCAAACGGTCCGTTCGAGATCAGCCAGCGCGGCTAGGTGGCTCCCCCTTCCCCTTGTGGGAGAAGGTGGATTGGCGCGCCGCGCCAAGACGGATGAGGGGAGTTGGACGGATCGTCGTCCTCGCCAGGCTGGAGCACCCCTCATCCGACCTCGCTTCGCGAGGCCACCTTCTCCCACAAGGGGAGAAGGGGAAGAAGGCGCAGCGCTAGCGCTTGAAAGTCCGGAAATCAAGCCGCCTGGCAGGCCTCGAAACTCTTCCTGAGCCGATCCGCATCGAGATCGCGCCCTATGAAGACCAGCCGGCTCTCGTGCTTCTCGCCGTCCTTCCAGGGGCGCTGGTGGTCGCCCTCGAGGATCATGTGCACGCCCTGCAGCACGTAGCGGTCCTCGTCGCCCTTGAGCGCGATGATACCCTTCAGCCGCAGGATGTTCGGCCCTTCCATCTGGGTCACCTTCTCGATCCAGGGGAAGAATTTCTTGGGGTCCATCTCGCCGCCGCGCAGCGATACCGACTTCACCGTCACGTCATGGATGTCGGAAGCATGGTGGTGATGATGATGATCGTGGCCGTCATGATGGTGGTGGTCGTGGTCGCAATCCGGGCCGCATTCATGGTCGTGATCGTGGTCATGCGCGTCGAGGAAGTGCGGATCGTTTTCCAGCGCGCGCGACAGGTCGAAGGCCCCGCGGTCGAGCACCTCGTTGAGCGCCACGCCGGAACGCTGCGTGCGGTGGATTTTTGCCGCCGGGTTGATGGCGCGGATCGTCGCTTCGACCTTTTCCAGCTCTTCAGGCGTGACGAGGTCGGTCTTGTTCAGCACCACCACGTCGGCGAAGGCGATCTGGTCCTCGGCTTCCTTGGAATCCTTCAGGCGCAGCGGCAGGTGCTTGGCATCGACCAGCGCGACCACCGCGTCGAGCTTGGTCTTGGTGCGCACATCGTCATCCATGAAGAAGGTCTGCGCAACCGGCACCGGGTCGGCGAGACCCGTGGTCTCGACGACGATGGCGTCGAAGCGGCCGGGCCGCCGCATCAGGCCTTCGACAACACGGATCAGGTCGCCGCGCACCGTGCAGCACACGCAGCCATTGTTCATCTCGTAGATTTCCTCGTCGGATTCGACGATCAGGTCGTTGTCGATACCGATCTCGCCGAACTCGTTGACGATGACGGCATAGCGCTTGCCGTGGTTCTCCGACAGGATGCGATTGAGCAGCGTCGTCTTGCCCGCGCCGAGATAACCGGTGAGAACGGTTACGGGAATTTGCGTCTGTGCATCGCTCATGGTTTGCCTCGAAAATCTTGGCCACGAAAATCTTGGATTGTCGGCCTCATATAGGATGGGTGCCGCGCTTTTGCACGCGCCAAACCGATGGGCCAGCCATCCGCCCGCCTCGGCAGTACGACCGGAGCGGAAGGATGGTGTCGAGGGCGGCGGAGGGCGGATCTTGGCGGGCCTCTTGCGGCAGCCCGCGCCAGGCCATTGTGAATCTCGCCGGTTCAAAAGTCGTTTGTCATCTAACTGAAATAAACATCTGGCATCACCTGCGCGGGCACCGCAATGCTTGCCGGCAAAGCGTTCCGCAAGCCGGATTCTGAGAGATCGTCATTTGCCAGCCGTCGGCCAGCCTCTATGCTGGCCGCGCCGGTTCGGCCGAAGAGGGAACGACCATGGCCAAGGCGGACAAGACAGCGACAATGAGCCGGCTGCATTCGGCGGCGAGGCTGGCGCGCACGGCGCTCGCGGCGCGGCTTCTGGCGCATGGTTTCTATGCCGGCCAGGACCAGATCATGCTGGCGCTCGACCGCGAGGACGGCCAGACCCCCGGCAATCTCGCCGGCAAGCTCGGCGTGCGCCCGCCGACCATCACCAAGACCATCAACCGGTTGCAGGCGCAGGGTTTCCTCGAGAAGCGCGCCTCCAATGCCGATGCCCGCCAGGCCCATATCTTTCTCACCGAATCCGGCCGCGAAACCATCCGCGCCATCGAGAAGTCGGTCAAGAAGACCGAGAAGCAGGCGCTGAGGGGCCTCGACAAGAAGGACCAGAAGGCGCTGTTCAAGCTGCTCGCCCGCATCGAGGCGAATCTGTCGAACGAAGATCTGGTGCTGATCGACGACGACGCGGAGTTGGATGAAGCGTGACGCGAAGCGTCGTCGCTCAAGCGCACCACGTTCCCGTTAACGAGCGACGCGTAAGCGTCGTCTCGAGCGACGCGAGCGCGATGCGCAGCATCGTCGCTTCACGCACGGCGTTAGCATTGTAACGGCGACGTGCTACGTCGTCGCTTCACGCAACACCCAAGCATCATCGGCTTAGTAGAAGGGCGACGACGCTGCGCGTCGCGCCTGAACGCCATCACCGGACGTCCCGCGGCTAGCGACGATGCTGCGCATCGCGCTTGCGACGACGCTAACGCGTTGCGCCTGAGCGCTATCATCGGGCGTCCCGCGGTGAGCGACGACGCTAACGCGTCGCGCTTACCCGCACCAGCGTCGCCCAGCGACCGGGCGTCATGCCGAACGCCTTCTTGAAATGCCGGTTGAAATGGCTCTGGTCGCTGAAGCCCGCGCCGGCGGCAATCTCCGCCAGCGACTCGCCCTCGGCGATCATGCGCCGCGCCTTTTGCAGCCGGCGCATCAACAGGAAACGATGCGGGCTGGTCGAATAGGTAGCGCGAAAATGGCGCGACAGCGCGTAGCGGTCGAGCCCCGTAACGGCCTCTAGCTCATCGGAGCGCACCGGCCGCTCTGCATTTTCCTCAAGATAGTCGCGGGCAAGCGCCGCCGCACGCCAGGCGGCCTTGGGCGTTGACTTTGCCGGCTGTCCGGCATGGCGTCTCAGATGTTGCGCCAGCTGCGCGACGAAATCCGCCACGAACAGGTCGCCGAGCTCTTCGTCCAGCGGCGCCAGCGCCGAGAGCAGCGTGTCCCGTAGCGCCGGATCGTCGACAACGGCGTCACGCACGAAAGGCAGCGGCTCGCCGCCGAGGCAGTCGAGCAGCAGGGACGGCTCCAGATAGAGGATCCTGTAGCGCAGCCCGTCTTCCGTGCCGGCGCCGCCATCGTGCAACTCGTCCGGGTGCAGCACGATCACCTGGCCGGGCAGGCTATGTTGCAGCGCGCCGCGATAATGGAAGCGCTGCACGCCGTTGAGCGTCACGCCGATGGCGTAGGTGTCGTGCCGGTGCAGCTCGAAGGCATTGCCGTGGAAGCGCGCCTCGATGCGTTCGAGGCCGAGCCCGCCGGGTGCCGAAACGATGCGATCGCCATTGGCCGCATCCGCGCACGAACGTTCAAGACCTTCCTTCGCTTCTGCGCCTAGAGCGTGCGCCATCACCTTTCCCGCCCTTCAGGGGCCATCGCGGAGTCTCAATCTTGGTGTTCGATACGAAAATTGCAATTGTCCTGAGAGAGGATCTGCCGGTGTGGCAGAAGCTCAACGTCACCGCGTTCCTGACCAGCGGCATCGTCGCGCAGTTCCCCGAGATCATCGGCGAGCCCTATCGCGACCGCGCCGGCAATCTCTACAACCCGATGTCGATCCAGCCGGTCATCGTCCTGTCGGCCGATGCAGCGACGCTGGGCGCGATCCATCGCCGGGCCTTGGAGCGCGGGGTGACGACCTCCGCCTATGTCGAGGAGATGTTTTCGACCGGGCACGACATCGCCAACCGCGCCGTCTTCGCCGAATTCGCGCCGGACGATGCCAAGATCGTCGGCATCGCCATGCGCGGTGAGAAAAAGCTCGTCGACAAGATCGCCAAGGGCGCCCGCATGCATGCTTGAACGCAGCGGCGTTGTTGCAGCGGCCGCTTTTGGTCCGGCCACGGCAGACAATTGGCTTGCCGGCATGCTTTGATTGCCGCAAAGGTGTGGCCTCCGCCTTTGCTTCCTTTCGGCCCGAATTTGTCCGTTTCCCGAACTCCAGACAACAGCGCAACGCCGCCCGCGGCGATGCTTTTGATGCTTTGCGTCTATGTCTGCTTCACCTTTCTCGACACCTCCAGCAAATATCTGGTGCTGGCCGGCGTCTCGGCGCTGATCGTCGCCTGGGCCCGTTTCACCGTGCATGTCCTGCTGGTCGGGCTTTTCCTGCGCGGTTGGCGCGAGCCGGCGCGCTTTCGCGCCAACAATCTGCCGGCGCACATATTGCGCGGCTGCATGCTTTTCGGCTCGACGATGTTCAACATCCTGGCGCTGAAAACGCTGCAGCTTGCCGAAACCACCTCGATCTATTTCTTCGGCCCGATGGTCATCACCGCTCTTGCCGGCCCGCTGCTCGGCGAATGGGCCGGCTGGCGGCGGTGGCTCGCGATCCTCACCGGCTTTGTCGGTGTTCTGATCATCACCCGGCCCGGCATCGGCGTGTTCGGCATCGGCCATCTCTTCGCACTGGGGTCGATGCTGTCGAACAGCTTCTACGTCATCATGACGCGGCGCATGTCGGCGACGGAAACCTCCGAGAGCCTGATATTGTTCTCGGCGCTGGCGCCGTCGGCGCTGCTGGCCCCGATGCTGGCCTTCGCGCCCGCGCTGCCCCATGGCGGCTTTCAATGGTTCATTGTCCTGATGCTGGGCGTCTTCGGCGCCGGCGGCCACTATCTGCTGGTGCGGGCTTATCGCCTGGCGACCACGACGCAGTTGGCACCTTTCCCCTATTCGCAGATGGTGTGGATGATTATCTCCGGCTGGGTGATTTTCCACCAGTTCCCCGACCGCTGGACCTTGCTGGGTGCGGCCATCATCGTTGCCAGCGGGCTCTACATCATTCACCGCGAGCACAGGCTTCGCGTGCGCAACTCCGCCTCGCTCGACACCGAGGCAGAGGCGCTTGCGAAAAAACTTTGATTTGCTCCAAATCCGGTGGCATAAGGCCGTTTTAAAAAATTTAAAGACCTGAATTGAGAGACCCTGGGGAGCGAAGGGCACTGGCACAGAAGATCAAGCTTTCGACGATCGCGGATGCGCTCGGTGTGTCCACGGCAACGGTATCGCTGGCGCTGCGCGACAGCCCATTGGTCGCAGGCTCCACGCGCGAGCGCATCAAGGAGCATGCCCGCACCATCGGCTATATCTACAACCGCCGCGCCGCCTCGTTGCGCACCTCGCGCTCCGGCATCGTCGGCGTCGTCGTGCACGACATCATGAACCCGTTCTTCGCCGAGATCCTGCGCTCGATCGAAAGCGAGCTCGACCGCAGCCGGCAGACCTTCATCCTCTCCAACCATTACGACCAGCTGGAAAAGCAGCGCACCTTCATCGACACGCTGCTGCAGCTCGGCGCCGACGGCGTCATCATGTCACCGGCCATCGGCACGCCGGCCGAGGACATCATCATGGCCGAGGAAAACGGCCTGCCGGCGGTGCTGATCGCGCGCACCGTCGCCGGCGCCGACGTGCCGGTGTTCCGTGGCGACGACGCCTATGGCACCGCACTTGCCACCAATCATCTGATCTCGCTCGGCCATAAGCGCATCGCCATGGTCGGTGGCACCGACCAGACCTCGACCGGTCGCGACCGCTACCAGGGCTATCTCAACGCGATGGAGGCGGCCGGCCTGGAGGTGAAGCCGTCCTGGCGCATTCCCGGGCCGCGTACCAAGCAGGCGGGGTTCGAGGCCGCCGGGCAGTTTCTGGCGCTGAAGGACAAGCCCACGGCCGCCTGCTGCTGGAACGATCTGGTCGCGATCGGACTGATGAACGGCATCGCGCGCGCAGGCCTTGTGCCGGGCGTCGATATTTCCGTGACCGGCTATGACGATCTCGAGGAGGCGGCGATCGCGACGCCGGCCCTGACCACGGTCTGGAACGGTCAGCGCGAGGTCGGCCGGCGCGCCGCGAGCGCCCTGCTCGACAAGTTGAACGGGCAGGCGGTGCGGCCCTCGCAGGAGCTGATCAAGCCGGAACTGCATGTGCGGCAGTCTACCGGCAAGCCGGTGGAGCGTGCATGACCAAGCCTGAAGGAAAATTGCCGGTCGCCATCCTGGTGCCCGCCGATTTCAACGATCATGCCGTCGGCCGCATCGACAAGGCGTTCAAGCCTGTGCGGATCGAACGCGCCGATCCATCGCTGGTCACCGACGAGATGCGCGCGACGGTGCGCGGCATCGCCTCCTATGCGGGCATCAGTGCCGCGATGATCGACGCGCTGCCCCATCTCGAGATCATCGCCAGTTTCGGCGTCGGCTACGATTCCGTCGACGCCGATCACGCTGCCAAGCGCGGCGTCATGGTCACCAACACGCCCGACGTTTTGACCGAGGAGGTCGCCGACACCGCCATCGGCCTTTTGATCAACACCCTGCGCGAGCTTTACGCCGCCGAGAAATGGCTGCGCGACGGCGACTGGCTGGAGAAGGGCAATTATCGCCTGAGCCGGCTTACCTTGCGCGGCCGCAGCGTCGGCATTTTCGGTATGGGCCGTATTGGCCGGGCCGTTGCCCGTCGGCTTGAGGCCTTTGGCCTGCCGATCGCCTATCATAACCGCCGCAAGGTCGAAGGCCTGGCATACGACTATCATGCCACTTTGAAAGGCCTCGCCGAAGCCGTCGACACGCTGGTCTGTGTTGCCCCGGGCGGCGCCTCCACGGAGAAGGCGATCAATGCCGAAGTCCTGTCGGCGTTGGGTTCGAACGGCGTCTTCGTCAATGTCGGCCGCGGCTCGACGGTCGACGAGGCGGCACTCGCCGCGGCGCTGAAGAGCGGCGCCATCGCCGCCGCCGGGCTCGACGTCTTCGCTGACGAGCCGAAGGTGCCGCAGGCCCTGCTCGACGCGCCCAACACCTCGCTTCTGCCGCATGTCGGCTCGGCGTCGGTCCATACCCGCCGTGCCATGGCCGATCTATGCGTCGACAATCTCGTCGCCTGGTTTACCGAGCGCCGGCCGCTGACACCGGTGCCGGAGACGATCAACGTCAAGGCGCGCGGCTAGGGCAATCCTAAGGGAGTATGGAGCGGCGTTCCATCTATGATGGTCGCTTATTCCGCCGCGGCGCGGGCGCCAGCCTTTGCCGCCGCGTGCAGGCGCACGGCATCGCCGAAGGCCTTGAAGATCTTGGCGGAGTTGCTGTCCGATTTCACCCAGTATTCGGGGTGCCACTGCACGCCGACCGCGAAGGCGCGGGCATCCTTGACGGAGACCGCTTCGATCGTGCCGTCGCTGGCCAAAGCCTCGATTTGCAGTTTCGAGCCGAGCCGGTCAATCCCCTGCCGGTGCAGCGAGTTGACCTTGATGTCTCCGGCGCCGAACACGCCGGCAAGGCAGCTTCCGGGCTTGATCGAGATCGTCTGATGGATAGCGAAGCGCTCGTCCTGATTGTCGCTCACCGGCGCGCGGTGATCGAGCGAGCCCTCGCGCTCCTGGATTTCGGTGCCCAGCGAGCCGCCGAGCGCAACGTTGAGCTCCTGGATGCCGCGGCAGATGGCAAGCAGCGGCACGCCGCGCTCGAGCGCCTTGCGGATCAGCGGCAGCGTGGTGGCGTCGCGCGCCGGATCGTAGGGACCGTTGGCCTCGCTCGGGTCGCCATCGTAAAGCGAGGGATGGACGTTGGATTTCGAACCCGTCAGCATCACGCCGTCGACCGACGACAGCAATTCGTCGAGGTCGAGCCGGTCGCCGAAGGACGGCACCAGAAGCGGGAACACGCCGGCGCCGGTGATCGCGGCTTCCAGATATTGCTGGGGTGCTGCGTGCCAGGTGTAGTTGTCGAATTGGCGGACGTCGGTCGAGACTGCGACGAGCGGCTGCTGCATTTTGGGTTTGGTTTCCATTCAGGCCAAGGAATTGTTCTGCCTATAAAATAAGCGATCCGCCGCGGCTTTTCCATGGCAAGTTTCGCCGCCTCGCATGGGCCAGACGAGGGAATATTAGACTATAGTTGCAGTGGGCCGCTGAATGGCCGCAAGCTTGGTCGCGGCGCTGGACTCGACTTCTTGCCTGTGTATGTTTCTCCCCCAACCGGTCCGGGCACCGACGATGTCCGGCATCGGTCAGCTGATCCGCAAGGGAGGAAACTTAATGGATCGTCGTTCTTTCATTCGCAAGGCCGGTGCCTCCGGCGTGGGCGCAGCCGCAGCGGCCGCGGCACTCGCCACGCCGGCCATTGCCCAGTCCAACCCGAAAGTGACCTGGCGGCTGGCGTCGTCCTTCCCGAAATCGCTCGACACGATCTATGGCGGCGCCGAAGTCTTCTCCAAGATGCTGTCGGAAGCGACCGACGGCAATTTCCAGATCCAGGTCTTCGCTTCGGGCGAGCTTGTGCCCGGCCTGCAGGCGGCCGATGCCACCGCCGCCGGCACCGTCGAAGCGGCGCACACCGTCGCTTATTATTACTGGGGCAAGGACCCCACCTGGGCGCTGGGCGCGGCCGTGCCCTTCTCGCTCAACGCGCGCGGCATGAACGCCTGGCACTATCATGGCGGCGGCATCGACCTGTTCAATGAATTCCTTGGAACGCAAGGGTTGTACGGCCTGCCGGGCGGCAACACCGGCGTCCAGATGGGCGGCTGGTTCCGCAAGGAAATCAACAGCGTCGCCGATCTCTCCGGCCTCAAGATGCGCATCGGCGGCTTTGCCGGCAAGGTCGTCGAGAGGCTCGGCGTGGTGCCGCAGCAGATCGCCGGCGGCGACATCTACCCGGCGCTGGAAAAGGGCACCATCGACGCCGCCGAATGGGTCGGCCCCTATGACGACGAGAAGCTCGGCTTCTACAAGGTCGCGCCCTATTACTACTATCCCGGCTGGTGGGAAGGCGGCCCGACGGTCCATCTCCTGTTCAACAAGGCGAAATATGAAGAGCTTTCGCCGACTTACAAATCGCTGGTGCGCACCGCCGCGCAGGCCGCGGACGCCAACATGCTGCAGAAATACGATTACGTGAATCCGCCGGCGGTGCGGCGGCTGGTGGCCGGCGGCGCCAAGCTCAGGCCGTTCAGTCAGGAGATCATGGCGGCCTGTTTCGAGAAGGCCAATGAGGTCTATGCCGAGATGGAAGCCAACAACGCGCCGTTCAAGAAGATCTGGGAATCGATCAAGGCCTTCCGCAAGGAGCATTATCTCTGGGCCCAGATCGCCGAATACAATTACGACACCTTCATGATGGTGCAGCAGCGCAACGGCAAGCTGTAAGGAGATTAGCCCCTTCTCCCCGTCACTATACGGGGAGAAGGTCCCAGCAGGGGGATGAGGGGCAGCGCCGGCTTCGGCAATTGAATCGCCCTGGGCTTAAGTGCAGGCCGAAGCGCCAACTCATGCCTTATCCATCCGGCGCAGGCGCCGCCCCTCACCTGCTTGCCGGCATCCTCTCCCTGTATAGAGACGGGGAGAGGGGCGCTGTCATCGACGGTTTCGCCAATCGCCAACGTGGCAAGGTGAAGGGCTTTGCTTCAGCCCCGGCCCGGCACCACCAGCACCTTGACCTCGCCAGGCGCCGGCGGGTTGGCGATTACGTCGGGCGCTTCCTCCAGGCTGACCTGCCTCGAGATCAGCTTGTCGATCTCGATCGCGCCGGAGGCGATCAGCTGCGCCGCCCTTCCATGCGTGAACGGATTGAGGAAGGAACCGAGCACCTTCAGTTCGCGAAACAGAAGATCGAACGGCTCGATCTCCACCTTCATGCCCTGCGGCACCACGCCGACGATCACGACCGTGCCGCCGGCCCTCGCCATGCGCATCGATTGTTCCACCGTGTCGCGCACTCCGGCGCACTCCAGCACCACGTCGACGCCACCGGGCACCAGGCCCTTCGGCCCGGCGAGGGCCGCGATCGGGTCGCCGGCGCTTGGGTCGATCGTCGCGGTCGCGCCAAGCTCCTCGGCAAGCGCGCGGCGCGAGGCCTGCCTGGTCGACAAGATGATGGTCGCCGCGCCCGCGAGTTTCGCCAGCTGAACGACGAGCAGGCCGATGACCCCGCCGCCGAGCACCGCGACCGATGCGCCCGGCCGGATCGCGGCAAGGTCGACGCCATGCAGGCAGCAGGCCAGCGGCTCGCAGAAAGCGCCATGCGTCGGCTTGAGGTTTGCGGGCAGCCGGAAAGCCTGCTTCTGCGGCATCAATACATAGTCGGCAAAGCCGCCGTCGCGGTGGATGCCGATGGCCCTGAGATTGCTGCAGAGATTGACGCGGCCGGCATGGCAGTGGGCGCAGCGCCCGCAGGCGATGTTGGGATCGCCGGTGACGCGGTCGCCGACGGCAATGCCCGACACCGCCGCGCCGACGGCTTCGACGATGCCGGAGAATTCATGGCCGAGTGTCACCGGCGGCGTGCAGGGAAATTCGCCGTGGAAAAGGTGTCGGTCGGTGCCGCAGACGCCGCAGGCCTCGATCCGCACAAGGACGTCCTCCGGTCCCGGCGAAGGCTTGTCCACCTCGCGGAGCGCGATGCTGCCGATTGCTTCCAGCCGGACTGCTCTCATGACGCGGTCACCTCAATTGAAACTCGGTGGCTTCGAAAGGTCGGGCGCCGGCGCCGCCGGCTTGGCAGGCGCCGTGTCGCCGAAATTCGGCGGCTGCGACAGGTCGGGCGTGCCCGGCGCGGCAGGCGGGGCGGCACCGCCATCGGTCGGAGCCGCGCCATTGCCCGCCGGCGGCGTGCCGAGCGGCGACAGCGAAGGCATGCCGGGGAGCTTGAGGTCGATCGTGCTTGGTTCGACCGCAGCGCCCTTGTAGCGCATGACCATCTGCGGAAAGGCGATGGTAAGCCCGATCATGATCACCTGTATCAGGACGAACGGCACGGCGCCCCAATAGATCTGCCCGGTGCTGACCGGCGCGATCTGCTTGCCGGTGATCCTGTCGAGATAGGGCACGCGGGCCGCGACCGAGCGCAGGTAGAACAGCGCGAAGCCGAAGGGCGGATGCATGAAGCTGGTCTGCATGTTGACGCCGAGCAGCACGCCGAACCAGATCAGGTCGATGCCGAGCTTGTCGGCGGCCGGCGCCAGGAGCGGCACGATGATGAAGGCAAGCTCGAAGAAATCGAGGAAGAAGGCAAGCACGAAGACCAGGATGTTGACGCCGATCAGGAAGCCGGTCTCGCCGCCGGGAAGCGAGGTCAACAGATGCTCGACCCAGATATGGCCGTTGACGCCGTAGAAGGTGAGCGAAAAGACGCGCGCGCCGATCAGGATGAACAGCACGAAGGAGGAAAGCCTGGTCGTCGAGGCCAGCGCCTGGTTGACGACCTCCCTCGTCAGGCGTCCCTTCATCGCCGCCATGATGAGCGCCCCGACGGCGCCCATGGCGCCGCCTTCGGTCGGCGTGGCGATGCCGAGGAAGATCGTGCCCAGCACCAGGAAGATCAGCGCAAGCGGCGGGATCAGCACGATCACCACCTGCTGCGCCAGCTTGGACATCATCTTCAGCCCCAGCCGCTGGTCGAGGATGGCGACGACATAGATGACGATGACGCCGACGGCGAAGCCGAGGATGTCGGCATTGTCGCCCTGCGTCGGCGCAAGATAGCGATAGGCGCCGTAGGAGACGGCGCCGGTGACCAGCAGCGCCACGATCAGCGACAGCACGCCGTGGCCGAGCGTGCGGGCTTCGAGCGGCAGCGCCGGCATCGAGTTCGGCCGGACGATCGACATGATCAGGATGTAGAGCATGTAGATGCCCGTCAGCACGAGGCCGGGGATCAACGCGCCGGCATACATGTCGCCGACCGAGCGCCCGAGCTGGTCGGCAAGCACGATCAGCACCAGCGAAGGCGGGATGATCTGGGCAAGGGTCCCGGAGGCCGCGATGACACCGGACGCAACCCTGCGGTCATAGCCGTAGCGCAGCATGATCGGCAGCGAGATCAGCCCCATGGCGATGACGGAGGCCGCCACCACGCCGGTTGTTGCGGCAAGCAGCGCGCCGACGAAGATCACCGCATAGGCAAGCCCGCCGCGGATCGGCCCGAACAGCTGGCCGATCGTGTCGAGCAGGTCCTCGGCCATGCCCGAGCGCTCGAGCACGATGCCCATGAAGGTGAAGAAGGGTATCGCGAGGAGTGTGTCGTTCGACATCACCCTGGTGCCGTAGAAATTGTCGGGCAGTGCATGCAGCAGCGGCCAGGCGAGGTTGATCGAGCCGCCGGAATAGGGCGAGACCAGTACGCCAATGAAGAAGAAAAGCAGGCCGTTGGCGGCGAGCGAGAAGGCGACGGGGTAGCCGATCAACAGGAAGATGATCAGCGAGGCGAACATGATCGGCGCCATGTTCTGCGCGATGAATTCGATCATGGGCGGGCCTCGCCCGCGATCGTCTTGGCTTCCTCGGCCAGCGCCTTGGCCTCGAGCTCGGCCTGTTCATGCGCCGACACGAAGGGATTGGGGTCGTCCATGTCGCCGCGCATGATGGCGATCTTCTTGATGATCTCGGAAACGCCTTGCAGCGCGAGCAGGAAGAAGCCGGCCAGCAGGATCGCTTTCGCCGGCCACACGATCAGCCCGCCGGCATTGGTCGACATCTCGCCGCTGCGGAAGGACAGCGACACATAGGGCACGAAATAGATCACCATCAGCACGACGAAGGGCATCAGGAAGAAGAGGTGGCCAAGGAGGTCGATCCAGTGCTGCACGCGCCGCGAGAACATGCCGTAGACGATGTCGATGCGAATATGGTCGTTCTGCTTCAGCGTGTAGGCGGCGGCCAGCATGAAGGCGGCGCCGAACAGATACCATTGCAGCTCCAGCCAGGCATTGGAGGAGGTGTCGAACACCTTGCGGATGACGGCATTGCCGGCGCTCACGAGGATCGCGAGCAGGATCAGCCAGGAGACCCAGCGGCCGATGAACTCGTTGATGCGGTCGATCGTCCTGGATAGAGCGAGCAGCCCCGCCATGCATAGTCCTCCCTGGCGCATCGGCCCGAAAATCACGTTCGATTTTCGGAAAGCACGATGCGTTGACTCAAAGTGCCATGCGACGCGCCCGATTCCCCCTCCGGTGTCGCACCGCTTGGCCCAACGATATGCAGTGCGTGGTCCGGCAGGTCAACATGACAAAGCCGCGGCAAACAGATCGGCAGGGGGGCAGCGGCGGAATGCCGCCGCCTGACGATGCGTCATGCGACGAAAGTCTGTGGGCAACGACAGTCTGGGACACGAAAGTCTGGGAGCTTAGGCGATCTTGGCCTGGTCGCGCCCGGCGCCGATCAGCACCAGCATGGCGACGAGGAAGAGATAGATCCAGGCGTCGCGCCATTCGAGCGGGAAATAGCCGGCCCAGAGCGATTCCGCCATGCCGAAGGCCGCGGCGCCAAGCGCTGCCTTGAGCGGTGACAGATAGCCGCCGACCGCCGTCACGAACAGGATCTTGAGGCCGTAGACCAGCCCGGTGCCGAAGGAGACATTGCCGTAATAGAAACCGGCAAGCACGCCGGCCAGGGCGGCGCAAAGGCCGCCGAACAGCACGGCGCGGCGGAACACCGCGGTGACGTCAACGCCGCACATCGCCGCCGCTTTCGGATCGTCGGAGACGGCGCGCCAGGCGCGGCCGAAGCGCGAATGCGTAAACAGCCAGGCTGCCAGCGCCACCACCGCGATGACGCCCGCGCAGTCGAGCAGCTGGATCACGGTGAGCGTGACCTTGAAGCCGTTGCCCTGGGCAAAGATGACCGGGGTGGCGAGCATTGGCGGCAACCAGAGGTCATGCGTGTCGGCGGCGATGCGGCTCGCCTCGGACAGGAAGAGCAAAATGCCGAGCGTCGTCACCACGATGGCGTTGGGCGAGCGGTCGGCGAGCCGCTCGAAAACGCTGCGCGACAGGACGTGGCTGATCAGCACCGCATAGAGAATGGCGACGGCCACGCCGAGCGCCACAGCGGCGGCGAGCGTCAGCCACAGCGCCTGATAGCCGAAGGCGGCGGTCAGGATCATCGTCTGGCCGCAGAAGGCGAACAGCGCGCCGTAAGCCAGGTTCGTGCGGTGCAGAATGCCGTTGGTCAGCACATAGCCGAAGGCGAGCAGCGCATAGAGCGCGCCCGAATGCAACCCGTTCAGCACCTGCTGGAAGAAATAGAGCATGCTGCGTTCCTACAGCGCCGCGCGTCCTTCTGACGCGCAAAGGACGCTGTAGCGCTTTGGTTTTGCGCATGATCCTTTCCAAAAATCGTTCTCGTTTTTTGGGGTCATGCGCGGGGTCGTACCTTGACCTCCATCTGGACCGTTACATTCGGAATCTAACTTGTCAAACACGTTTTATCGGTTAGATTTCTGTCATGACGGTATCCTGGACCCCGCATCGCTTCACCGGCGGCATCCTTGCGCTCGATACGGCGAACACCGTCGTGCTGCGCAACGATCCGCAAAAGTCCTTCGACCGTTTCGACGACCCGGCCGAGATCGCCCGCTTCGCCGAGGCGGCGAGCGGCTTCCGCGCCGCCGAGCTTGGCGGCCGACGGCTGCAGGCGCCGGAACCGGGCGAGATAAAGCCAATCGTCATCTCGATTCGCGAAGCGACCGATCGCCTGTTTCGCCACGCCGTGTCGAACGGCGCGGTCGCGACCAGCCACCTGCCGGATTTTCTCACGGCCTGCGCCGGCGGGCTGTCAGGCAGCGCGACCGAGATCGGGACGCCGGGCCAGCCTTTCGGCGATCCGGCCACGCCGATCGCCTTCGAGGCGGCCTTGGCCGTCTCCGCGCTGTCGCTGCTGCGCGACGAAACGTTGGCGCGGCTTCGGATCTGTCCCAATTGCAGCTGGCTGTTCGTCGACCGCAGCCGCAACGCCAGCCGCTTGTGGTGCGACATGGCCGTTTGCGGCAACCGCCAGAAGGCAAACCGCTATTACCGCCGCCGTGCAGCGGCGAGGGAGGTCAGCAATGCTTAGGAAATTGTCGCGTTCGGCTCTGGTCGGCGCCGCCCTGGTCGCCGCTGTCGCGCTCGGCGCCTGCCGCGACACCGGCAAGGACCAGCTCTTTGCCATTTCCGGCAAGCTGTTCGAGTTCAACTACCGGCTGGCCATCGCCACCTATGTCATCACGCTGAAGCCGCTGCGGCCGATGGTCGACGGCCAGGTCGCGGTGGTGAGTTTCCAGAACCCGGCCGGCGGCGAACCGCTCGTTGTCCACCAGAAGATCTGGCCGAAGCTGCCCCACATCACGCTCACCAGCCCGCCGCTCTCCTGCGTGGTCAAGGACAAGCCTTACAAAGTCTCGATCCGCATCGAGGATTCGAGCGGCACGCTGCTGCAAAGCATCGACACCACCATGACCTCGTCGGAGGACCAGACGATGCTGCCGGACCGGCCGCTGGTGATCGGACCGAAATACGAGCTCAATCCGGACCTTGCCGGCCACCCGGATGGCAAACTGCCCGACGAGCAGAAGCCGGACTGCTCGAAAGCGACCTGAAACGCGCGGCGCTCAGGAAATTTTTGTTCTTCACGAAGCGGCTAGCATGATCTTGCATGCGCCGCCGACCACTCGCCAGACCGTTTGTTGCATGTTATCTGGCCTCTGCGATTTTGTTTGACCTCACCGCCAAGGGACGAAAGACTGCGGCGTCCCACTCCGACGTTGGCTGCCTGATTTGAGGCGCCTCCGCAGAGGAAATACCCGATGACGCTGCACGACGTCGCGCTCGACGACAAGTTCGACCTTGGCAAGGAGCGCGTCTTCCTGTCCGGCGCGCAGGCGGTTGTGCGCATGCTCCTCATGCAGCGCGAGCGCGACCGCCGCGCCGGCCTCAACACGGCGGGCTTCGTCTCCGGCTATCGCGGCTCGCCGCTGGGCGGCCTCGACATGCAGCTGTGGCGGGCGAAGAGGCAACTCGCGCAAGCCGAGATCGTCTTTCAGCCCGGCCTCAACGAGGAGCTTGCCGCCACCGCCTGCTGGGGCTCGCAGCAGACCGAGTTGCTGGGCGAGGGCACGCATGACGGCGTCTTTTCGGTCTGGTACGGCAAGGGGCCGGGCGTCGACCGTTCCGGCGACGTCTTCCGCCACGCCAATCTGGCCGGCTCATCGAAACATGGCGGCGTGCTTGCCCTGATGGGCGACGACCATATGGCCGAATCCTCGACCAACGCGCATGCCACCGAATTCCTCTTCGTCGACACCATGGTGCCGATCCTCAATCCGGCCGGCGTCCAGGAGATCATCGACTACGGCCTCTACGGCTTTGCCATGTCGCGCTTCGCCGGCACCTGGGCGGCGATCAAATGCGTCAAGGACAATATCGAATCGACGGCCTCGGTCGACGCCTCGATCGAGCGCCTGAGCATCGTCATTCCCGAATTCGACATGCCGCCGGGCGGCCTCAACATCCGTCACGAGATCGATATGCTCGGCCAGGAAGAGCGGCTGCACGAGTTCAAACGCGCCGCCGCTTCCGCCTTCATCCACGCCAATGGACTGAACCGTATCGTCTATTCCGGCGGCCGCAACCCCAAGCTCGGCGTCATCACCATCGGCAAGAGCTATCTCGACGTCCGCCAGGCGCTGGAGGATATCGGCATCGACGAACAGGCCGCCAACCGCATCGGCATCCGCCTGTTCAAGGTCGGTTGCCCGTGGCCGCTGGATTTCCAGCACATCGCCGAGTTCGCCCGGGGCCTCGACACCATCGTCGTCGTCGAGGAGAAGCGCTCGCTGATCGAGGTGCAACTGCGCGAAAACCTCTATGGCACCGCCACTCAGCCGGTGATCGTCGGCAAGAAGGACGAGCGCGGCGACTGGCTGTTCCCCGCCAAGGGCGCGCTCGACCCGAACGAGATCGCCATCGCGCTCGGCGAAAGGATCCTGCGCACCATCGGTCCGTCGGAAGAGATCGCCGCGCGGGTGGCGAAGCTTCGCCAGTTCCAGGCGATGCTTGCCGACACCGTCGATATCGGCTCGCGCACGCCTTTCTTCTGCTCGGGCTGCCCGCACAATTCATCCACCAAGGTGCCGGACGGCTCGCTGGCCGCCGCCGGCATCGGCTGCCACTTCATGGCGCTGTGGATGGACAGGAACACCGTCGGCTTTACCGCCATGGGCGGCGAGGGCGCGCAATGGGTAGGACAGGCCCCGTTCTCGAAGCGCGACCACATCTTCCAGAATCTCGGCGACGGCACCTACAATCACTCCGGCGTGCTGGCGATCCGTTTCGCGCTGTCCTCCGGCGCCAACATCACCTACAAGATCCTATACAACGACGCCGTCGCCATGACCGGCGGCCAGCCGCATGAGGGCGGTCTGACCGTCGATATGATCGCGAGGCAGGTGCGTGCGGAGGGCGTCGATCGCATCGCCGTCGTCACCGACGAGCCGGACAAATATGCCGGCAAGGCCGATTTCCCGGCCGGCATCACCATCCATCACCGCGACGATCTTGACTTGGTCCAGCGCGAGTTGCGCGACGTGAAGGGCGTCTCGGTGCTGATCTACGACCAGACTTGCGCGGCCGAGAAGCGCCGGCGCCGCAAGCGCGGCACCTTCCCCGATCCGGACAAGCGCGTCTTCATCAACGAGTTGGTCTGCGAAGGCTGCGGCGATTGCGGCGTGCAGTCCAACTGCGTCTCCATCCAGCCGGTCGAGACCGAATTCGGCCGCAAGCGCCGGATCGACCAGTCGAGCTGCAACAAGGATTTCTCCTGCCTTAACGGTTTCTGCCCGTCCTTCGTCACCGTGCATGGCGGCAAGATCAGAAAGGCCGAAGGCATTGCCGGCAAGGCCGATCCTCTCGACGGCGTGCCGGGGCCCGCTGAATTCCGCATGGGCAACCAGGGCTGGGCCGCGATCATCGACGGCGTCGGCGGCACCGGCGTCGTCACCGTCGGCGCGGTGCTCGGCATGGCCGCGCATCTGGAAGGCAAGGGCTGCGGTATGATCGACATGGCCGGCCTCGCCCAGAAGGGCGGCTCGGTCTTCACCCATGTCCGCATCGCCCCGACGCCTGAGGACATCCACGCCATTCGCGTTTCGGCCGGCAAGGCCGACCTTGTGCTCGGCTGCGATCTTGTCGTCTCCGGCGCCAAGAAGGTGCTGGGCGCGGTGCGCGAGGGTCACACGATCTTCCTCGCCAACACCGCCGAGATCATGCCCGGCGAATTCACCCGTTCCACCGACTTCTCGCTGCCGGTCGAGCGGCTGAAGAAGGCGATCCGGGCGGCTGCCGGCGACAAGGCACATTTCTTCGACGCCACCCGCACGGCGACCGCTCTGTTCGGCAATTCGCTCGGCGCCAACATGTTCATGCTCGGCTTCGCCTTCCAGTATGGCGGCCTGCCGCTTTCGGCCGAAGCCCTTGAAAAGGCGATAGAATTGAACGGCGAAGCGGTGGCGATGAACATCGCCGCATTCCGCTGGGGTCGCCGCGCCGCGCATCAGCCCGATTTCGTGCGCGGCCTGGTCGCCCAAACCGGCAAGCCGGCGGTAAAACCCGCCGAGACGCTGGATGATGTCATCGCCCGCCGCGTTGCCTTCCTCACCGCCTATCAGAACGCAGCCTACGCCAGGCGCTATGCCGACCGTGTGGCGATGGTGCGCGCCGCAGAATCCAAGGCCGTGCCCGGCTCGACCGCCGTGACCGAGGCCGCCGCCAGGAACCTCTTCAAGCTGATGGCGATCAAGGACGAGTATGAGGTGGCGCGGCTCTACACCGACGGCACCTTCGCCGCCGACCTCGCCAAGCAGTTCCAGAGCTATGAGAAGCTCGAATTCCATCTTGCGCCGCCGATCCTCGGGCGGCGCGGCAATGACGGCAAGCCCCGGAAATCGAGCTTCGGCCCGTGGATGATGACGGGTTTTCGGCTGCTGGCGGCGATGAAGGGCCTGCGCGGAACCGCCTTCGACCTTTTCGGCTACACGGCCGAGCGGCGTATGGAGCGGCAGTCGCTGCGAGAATATGAGGCCGATCTCGACCTTATCGCCGGCGCACTGGCGCCGGGCAGGGTGGAAGCCGCGACGGCCCTTGCCTCCGTGCCGGCGCTGATCCGCGGCTACGGCCATGTCCGGCAGGCCAGCGCCGCGAAGGCGGCGGGCGAGCGCTCACGCTTGATCGAGCGTCTGGCCCAGGCTCCGGCGGAGCCGGCGCTTCGCGCGGCGGAGTGAACGCGCCGGCGCGTCGATGGCGCGCCAAATCCCCCTGGGCCTCCTGGTCTGTCCCGCGTATCGCAACCCTCTGCAACCGTGCCCGAGTGCCGTTCTAAGCCTTTCTTAAGGCAGCTGTGGCATGACAAGGCGTAGTGTTGGGCCAACGGCATGGGTAGAACAAAGACCGAGAACATCCCGGCGGATGTTTACATCCAGTTTGTGCGGTCGTTGTTCGACAACGCGCACATGCTGGTGATCGGCGGCGTTTGCTACTGGATCCTCGGATTCATGATCTATTGGCGGACGGACAATCCGCTGTTTTTGGCCTTTTCTTTCGCTCTGCTCTCCATCAGTCTTTTCCGTTACTTCGGCATTCGCAGTTTCCTGAAGGCAGGCGGCGCCATAGCCAATGTCGACGAGGCCCGGCGGTGGGAGCGCAACTACATCCTCAAGGGCAGCCTGCAGGGCCTGGGCCTGGGTTCGCTGTGCTTCATATCGATCTATGTTTATCCCGACCCGTTCGCCGAGCTGGCCGCGACGTCGCTGACGATCGCGACCCTGGTCACGGTTGTCGGCCGCAACTACGGCTCCCCTCAGATGGTGCGGATCTTCTCCGTGACCTTCATCGGCCCGGCGGCGCTCGGGCTGCTGCTGCGCATGGATTTCCCGTCGGTCCTGCTCGGCCTGATGATCATCCCGCTGACCTTCATCACCATCAACAGCGCCGACCATGTCCGCAACGTGCTCTTCTCGGCCGTCATCGGCCATAAGCAGGCCAGGAACCTGACGCGCCGGTTCGATCGCGCGCTTAACACCATGTCGCACGGCCTGGTCATGCTGGGGCCTGACGGACGGGTGGCGGTGGCCAATGCCGAAGCCGCCCGCCTGATGTCGCTGAAGTCGGGCGACGCCTTGCTCGGACGCTCGATCCACGGCCTTTTGATGCGCGGCGTCGCCGGCGGCATGCTGGCACCTAAAGACTGCCGCTACATCGAGGCGCAACTGACGCGCGCTTTGCGCGAGGGCCGCGACCGCAAGGTGCTGGTCTCGCTTGCCAACGGCCAGCATTACGAATTCTCCGCCCGCGAAGGCAGCCAGGAACTGGGCGTCATCACCTTCGAGGATGTGACGGCGCGCGTCGAGGCTGAGGAAAAGATCCGCTTCATGGCGCGCTACGACAATCTGACCGGCCTGCCGAACCGCGCCTATTTCCACGAACTGGTCGGCGAGGCCATGGCCTCCGGCGACCAGGACCGGCTCTGCGGCCTTGCGGTGCTCGATCTCGACGACTTCAAGAGCGTCAACGACACGCTCGGCCATCCGGTCGGCGACGGGCTGATCTACGCCGTGGCCGAGCGCCTCTCGGCGATTGCCGGACCGGGCATCACCGTCAGCCGCTTCGGCGGCGACGAATTCATGGTCTTCTTCGACCGCGTCGAGGACGAGAGCCATCTCAGCACCCTGCTCGACCGGATCTTCGCGGACCTGCAGGGCGAAGTGGACGTCGCCGGCCACGGCTTGCGCATCCAGGCCAGCGGCGGCGCGGTGCTCTCCAAGGTCAAGGACACCGACGCTGACGCCATGATCGTCAAGGCGGACCTAGCCCTCTACAAGGCCAAGGAACTCGGCAAGAACAGCTGGCGGCTGTTCGAGGCGGCCATGGATGCCGCCTTCCGCAATCGCCAGCTGATGAAGGCCGATCTGCGCAATGCGGTGCAGGCCAAGGATTTGCGCGTGGTGTATCAGCCGATCGTGGCCGTCAGCACAATGCGCATCGCCAGTTGCGAGGCGCTTTGCCGTTGGGACCATCCCGATCTCGGCCCGATCTCGCCCAGCGTCTTCATCCCCTTGGCCGAGGAGATGGGCATCGTTTCCGACATCAGCACTCTCGTGCTGGAAGCCGCGTGCGCCGAATGCGCCAAATGGCCGGCCCAGACCAGCGTGTCGGTCAACTTGTCAGCCAAGGATTTCCGCAATCGCGATATCGTCCAGAAGGTCAGGGACGCCTTGGCCAAATCGGGTCTGGCGGCGCACCGGCTCGAAATCGAGGTCACCGAGACCGCGCTGCTCGACGACAAGTCGCTGACGCGCGAGTCGATCGAGGAATTGAAGGCGCTCGGCGCGCGCATCGCGCTTGACGATTTCGGCACCGGCTATTCCAGCCTGAGCTATCTCCACAAGCTGCCGCTCGACAAGATCAAGATCGACCGCTCGTTCCTGGTCGATGTCAACCAGAACCGGCAGTCGCTCGATCTTCTGAAGGGCATTGTCGGCCTGTCGCGGACGTTGGGACTTTCCGTCACCATCGAAGGGGTCGAGACCTTCGAGCAGCTGAAGACGCTGGTTCATTTGGTTAAGCCGGACTTCGTGCAGGGCTTTCTCTTCGGCGCCGCGCTCAGCGCGTCGGGCATCGAGACGATGTCGAGCGTCACATGGCCATTTGCCGCGGACCTGCATATCGCCGGCAAACGGACAGCCAGCTAGGAAGCAATTCCAGGAAAAGTGGATACCGGTTTTCCGTTCGGAATTGCGTCAGCAAATAGCAATTCCAGGAAAAGTGGAAATCGGGTTTCCTTTCGAAGCTGCGCCGAGGCCAGAGGACAAATCTAAGAAAAGCGGGAGTCGCTTTTGCGCTCGAAGTTATTTTTGAAGTGTTGTGAAATTCAGAAAAGGTGTGAACAGGATATTGCGACCTGAAGAGTATGCGTCGCATGAAACGATAATCGCTGCCGCATAGTATAGCTCTGCAACAGACTGGCGCTTGCTAGCTCTGATTCTGGATTGGCCCGGGCGCCGACCGTCAGGCTGGATCAGTCAACAGCCGGCATCGGCCGTTGCTTTCCCCGCGAAAGATAGGCGAAAACCTGCACCGCCATTAACGTTAACAAGCGGTAAATCAGCAATATCGAATTTTCAGCTTGTGTCTCATTTCAACTCGAATAGCCTAATTGCAGGCGGAATTCGAGGATCGGCAATGGATGCTGTAAGGAAGAGTGCGTCGGCTGGCGCCAGCGCGAGAATGGACTCCGCGCTCAACCGATCCATGATGGAACTGCTGGACCACGTCGAATATCGCCTGATCACCGGCGGAGAAGATCTCGAGGCGATCTACCGGCTCCGCTACAATTCCTACCTGCGCTCAGGCATGTGTGGCCCGATCGCCAGCGGGATGTTCGAGGACCGTTGGGATAACCTGCCCAATTCCTACAGGTTCGGCGTCTATTGTTACGGTGAATTGGTCAGCACGCTGCGCTTTCACTATATTTCCAGCGAGCAGCCATACTCGCCCTCGATCGACGCCTATCCAGAAGTCTTGCTTCCGCGCCTCGCCCGCGGCGAAACCTTCATCGACGGAACCCGCTTCGCAACCGACCCCGACAGCGCGCCGGCGCCTGGAGTGCTGCCGTTCCTGACGCTCAGGATCGCCATGGTTGCCTCCTGTTACTTTGGCCAGGACTCGGTGCTTACACCCGTCAAGCTCGAACATTCCGCCTTCTATGCGCGTTTCTTCAATGCCGTGCAGCGGAGCGAGGCCAAGCAATTTCCGGGTGTTCTTGCCCCGATCGCCCTGTTCGAAATTCCCGCCGGCGAAAACATGCGGCAGACGCTCGAGCGGCTGCCGTTCTTCAAGTCGACGCCGATGGAGCAGCGGCTGATGTTCGGCAATCCGGCCATCAACCGGCTGACGCCCCTCTCGATTGTGCCGACGGCGAAATACTATCGCGCTGCTGCCTGAACGCAGGCCATGAACCTTTCGCCGGCTGCGGCGTTAGCAAGCAATTCAAGGCAAAGTGTGAACGGTTTTCCGGCCGGAATTGCGTCAAAACAAGCTCCGCAGCCCGCTCTGTCACGCGACCGCGCCCGCCATAAGAAAGGATTCCCGCATGACCATCCACTCGCTCGCGCTGACGCCGCTGATCTCGCTGATCGCCGGCGTGCTGATCCTGGTGATGCCGCGGCTCCTCAACTACATCGTCGCGCTTTACTTGATCGTTGTCGGCCTGCTCGGCCTTTTTCCCCATCTCGCCGGCTGAAATCTCCCTCGCAGCGCGGACGAAGTCGCGGCTTTAATTTCAACTTTCGTTTGAGGCTGTTGTCGCAGGCTGTGCGGCAATAGCGCCATTGCTCTTGGTTCGGCTTTTCGCTATGTGCCTCACAGGGATTTTCGAAGGGGTACTTCCATGGCTGATCACTCGCCGACCGGTCCTGTCGAGCTTGGCGCGCAGATGGACTATGCCGAGCACGACCGTACCTACAAGGCCTTCCTCGGCCTTGCCAAATACGGGTCGCTGGTCTGTGCCGCCATCCTTATCGCTATGGCCTTCGGCTTCTTCGTCGGCGGCTTCTTTTCGGCGACCATCCTGTTCATCCTGATCATGGCCGTCGGCGCTCTCATTCTGCGGTAGATTTCCCAAGCCAATTGCACTCGACGTCACCGGACGTCCCGGCCGACGCCTTGCGCAATCAAGGTTCCAGCCGAAAGGATCATCCGGTGGGACAGATAGTATTCATCCCTCGTGAGGTTGACCCGAACGAGCCGCGCGTCGCGGCCTCGCCCGAGACGGTCAAGCGCCTGGCGGGTCTCGGCTTCGACGTGATCGTCGAGAAGGACGCCGGCCTCGGCTCCCGCATTCCCGACCAGGATTTCACTGCTGCCGGCGGCACGATCGGAACGGCGGCCGACGCCAAAAAGGCGGACGTCGTGCTGAAAGTGCGCCGGCCGACGGATGCGGAGCTGAAGGGCTACAAGTCGGGCGCCGCCGTCATCGCCATCATGGACCCTTATGGCAACGATGCCGCGGTGGCCGCTATGGCCAAGGCCGGCATCACGGCCTTTTCCATGGAGTTCATGCCGCGCATCACCCGCGCGCAGGTCATGGACGTGCTTTCCTCGCAGGCCAATCTCGCCGGCTACCAGGCGGTGATCGACGCCGCCGCCGAATATGACCGCGCACTGCCGATGATGATGACCGCCGCCGGTACCGTGCCGGCCGCCAAGACCTTCATCATGGGCGTCGGCGTCGCCGGCCTACAGGCCATCGCCACGGCGCGCCGCCTCGGCGCGGTCGTCACCGCCACCGACGTGCGCCCGGCGGTGAAGGAGCAGGTGCAGTCGCTTGGCGCCAAGTTCCTGGCGGTCGAGGACGAGGAGTTCAAGGCGGCCGAGACCGCCGGCGGCTACGCCAAGGAAATGTCGAAGGAATATCAGGCCAAGCAGGCGGCGCTCACTGCCGAGCACATCGCCAAGCAGGACATCGTCATCACCACGGCGCTGATCCCTGGACGGCCGGCGCCGAAGCTGGTGTCGGCCGCCATGGTCGCCTCGATGCGACCGGGTTCGGTGATCGTCGACCTTGCGGTCGAGCGCGGCGGCAATGTCGAGGGCGCGGTGCCTGGCAAGGTCGTGACGACGGAGAACGGCGTCAAGATCGTCGGCCACCTCAACGTTCCGGGTCGTGTCGCCGCATCCGCCTCGCTGCTCTACGCCAAGAACCTCTACGCCTTTCTCGAGACGATGGTCGACAAGGCAACGAAGACGCTTGCCATCAAGCGCGACGACGAGCTGGTCAAGGCGACGATGCTGACCGACGCTGGCCAGGTCGTGCATCCCGCCTTCGCCAAGCCGGCGGAAGAGCCGCGCACCGAGCCGCCGGCTATTCCGGCGACGACCATGGTTGCCGATGCCGCCGACGTGAAGCCGGCGGCAAGGAAGAAGTCCGCAGCCAAGCCTAGGGGGACCGCGTGATGGACGCCTTGCAGAAAGCTCTCGATCAGCTCGATCAGGCGACGGCCGCCGTGCGGCTCGCGGTGCAGGATCTCGCCAACAACGCGCCGGGCGCGGCCGATGCCGCCGGCGGGGCGGCGCACGCGCTTTCGGGCGGCGCGATCGATCCCTTCGTCTTCCGTTTCGCCATCTTCGTGCTGGCGATCTTCGTCGGCTATTATGTCGTCTGGTCGGTGACGCCGGCGCTGCATACGCCGCTGATGGCCGTCACCAACGCCATCTCCTCGGTCATCGTCGTTGGCGCGCTGCTCGCGGTCGGCATTGCCGCTTCCGGCCTTGCGGCGGGCTTCGGCTTCGTCGCCCTAGTGCTGGTTTCGGTCAACATCTTCGGCGGCTTCCTGGTGACCCAGCGCATGCTCGCCATGTACAAGAAGAAGGAAAAGTGACGTGACCGTCAATCTCGCTTCCTTCCTCTATCTGGTCTCCGGCATCCTGTTCATTCTGGCGCTGCGCGGCCTGTCGCACCCGACCACCAGCCGGCAGGGCAATCTCTACGGCATGATCGGCATGGGCATTGCCATCGCCACCACTCTGGCGCTGGCGCTGCCTTCGGCCGGCCGCTTCGGCCTGATCGTGCTCGGTCTCGCCATCGGCGGCGGGGTCGGCGCCTATGTGGCGCGCCGCATCGCCATGACCTCGATGCCGCAGCTGGTCGCCGCCTTCCACTCGCTCGTCGGCTTCGCCGCCGTCATGGTGGCTGCCGCTGCCATCTACGCGCCGGAAAGCTTCGGCATCGGCACAGCGGGCGACATCCATGCCCAGGCGCTGGTCGAAATGAGCCTTGGCGTCGCCATCGGCGCCATCACCTTCACCGGCTCGGTCATCGCCTTCCTCAAGCTCGACGGCCGCATGTCCGGCAAGCCGATCATGATCGGCGGCCGCCACATGATCAACATCGCGCTCGGCGCCGCCCTTGTGGTGCTGATCGTGCTGCTCGTCTCCACCGAATCCAAGCTTGTCTTCTGGCTGATCGTCGCCGCATCGCTGGTGCTCGGCGTGCTCTTGATCATCCCGATCGGCGGCGCCGACATGCCGGTCGTGGTGTCGATGCTGAATTCCTACTCGGGCTGGGCCGCGGCGGCACTTGGCTTCACCCTCGGCAATCTGGCGCTGATCATCACCGGCGCCCTGGTCGGCTCGTCCGGTGCGATCCTGTCCTACATCATGTGCAAGGGCATGAACCGCTCCTTCATCTCGGTCATCCTCGGCGGCTTCGGCGGCGAGACGGCTGCGGCGGCGAGCGACGGCATCGAGCGCACCGTCAAGCAGGGTTCGGCCGACGATGCCGCCTATCTGATGATGAACGCGCAGAAGGTCATCATCGTGCCCGGTTACGGCATGGCGGTCGCCCAGGCGCAGCACGCGTTGCGCGAAATGGCCGACAAGCTCAAGGCCAACGGCGTCGAAGTGAAATATGCCATCCATCCGGTCGCCGGCCGCATGCCCGGCCACATGAACGTGCTCCTGGCCGAAGCCAACGTGCCTTACGACGAGGTGTTCGAGCTGGAGGACATCAACTCCGAGTTCGCGCAGGCCGACGTCGCCTATGTCATCGGCGCCAACGACGTCACCAACCCGTCCGCGCGCGACGACAAATCCTCGCCGATCTACGGCATGCCGATCCTCGACGTCGACAAGGCCCGCACCTGCCTCTTCGTCAAGCGTTCGCTGGGTTCCGGCTACGCCGGCATCGACAACACGCTGTTCTACAAGGACGGCACCATGATGCTGCTCGGCGACGCCAAGAAGATGACCGAGGAAATTGTCAAGGCCATGGATCACTGATCCAGCCATAGTTCCTGCAATAAAAAGCCCGCTCGAAGCGGGCTTTTTTATTGCAGGAACTGTCAGCCAGGTCGCGCTCAGATGTCCAGATTGGCCACCGATAGCGCGTTGTCCTGGATGAACTCGCGCCGCGGCTCCACCTCGTCGCCCATCAACCGTGAGAACAGCGAGTCGGCGTCCGTCGCGTCCGCCACCTTGACCTGCAGCAGTGAACGCACATTCGGGTCGAGCGTCGTCTCCCAGAGCTGCTCGGCATTCATCTCGCCGAGGCCCTTGTAGCGCTGCATGGTGAGGCCCTTGCGGCCGGAAGCGAACACTGCGTTGAGCAGCGCTAGCGGCCCCGAAAGCAGCTCCGAGGTCTCTTTTCGACGCAAGGTCGGCTGCTCGCCATAGACTTCCGAAAGCCGCGGTGCGTAGCGGTCGAGCTGGCGCGCATCGGCCGAATTGATCAGGCCGGCATCGAGCTGCACCACATCCTTCACGCCGCGGACGGTGCGCTCGAAGACATAGCCGCCCGAACCGTCATTGGAGGTCGAGAGACGCCCGCTCCAGCCGCGCTCGGTCTCCTCGGCGATCATGTCCAGCCGCTTTGCGACGCGCTCGGCCATGGCGTTGGCGCGACCGAGATCGGCAAGCACGTCGGCATTGAGCGCGCCGGCGATCGCCGCCTGTTCGACGACGTTGCGGTTGTAGCGCGTGTGCAGCCCGTTGATCAGCTGGCGCACCGCCAGCGCGTCGTCGACGGAGGCGCGCAGGTCGTGCCCGGTGCGGACCTCGCCGGAAGCCAGCACCAGCGAGGCCTCGTCCAGCCCGGACTCGATCAGGTATTCCTCATAGGCGCTTTCATCCTTGAGATATTGCGAGCTCTTGCCCCTCGTCACTTTGTAGAGCGGCGGCTGAGCGATGTAGAGATGGCCGCGCTCGATCAGCTCCGGCATCTGCCGGAAGAAGAAGGTGAGCAGCAGCGTGCGGATATGGGCGCCGTCGACGTCGGCGTCGGTCATCAGGATGATCTTGTGGTAGCGCAGCTTGTCGGCGTTGAATTCGTCCTTGCCGATCGAGGTGCCGAGCGCGGTGATCAGCGTGCCGATCATGTCGGAGGACAGCATGCGGTCGAAGCGGGCGCGCTCGACATTGAGGATCTTGCCGCGCAGCGGCAGGATCGCCTGGTTCTGGCGTGAACGGCCGCCCTTGGCCGAGCCGCCGGCCGAGTCGCCCTCGACGATGAAGATTTCCGACTTTGCCGGGTCGCGCTCCTGGCAGTCGGCGAGCTTGCCGGGCAGCGAGGTGACGCCAAGCGTGCTCTTGCGCGTGATGTCGCGCGCCTTGCGCGCGGCTTCGCGCGCGGCGGCCGCCTGGATCACCTTCTCGACCACGACCCTACCTTCGCTCGGATGCTCTTCCAGCCAGGTGCCGAGCGCCTCGTTGACCAGGCTTTCCACCACCGGACGCACCTCGGAGGAGACCAGCTTGTCCTTGGTCTGCGAGGAGAATTTCGGGTCCGGCACCTTGACCGAGAGTACCGCGGTCAGGCCTTCGCGGCAGTCGTCGCCGGTCAGCGAGACTTTTTCCTTCTTGGTCTGGCCGGACGATTCACCATAGCCGGTGATCTGCCTGGTGAGCGCCGCGCGGAAGCCCGCCAGATGCGTGCCGCCGTCGCGCTGCGGGATGTTGTTGGTGAAGGCCAGCACATTCTCATGGTAGCTGTCGTTCCACCACATCGCGACCTCGACGGTGATGCCGTCGCGCTCGGCCCGGATCGCGATCGGCTTATCGATCAGCGGCTTCTTCACCCGGTCGAGATATTTGACGAACTCCTCCAGGCCGCCATCATAATGCAATTCATGGCGCACAAGGTCGGCATGGCGCGCATCGGTGAGGATGATGCGCACGCCCGAATTGAGGAAAGCAAGCTCGCGCAGGCGATGCTCCAGCGTGCCGAAATCGAACTCGATCATGCTGAAGGTTTCGGCCGACGGGAAGAAGGTGATCTCGCTGCCGCTGCGGCCCTCATAGGTGCCGGGCTGCTTGTCCTGCTCGTAGGTGCCCGTCACCTTCAACGGCGCGTCGGCATTGCCATGCGTGAAGCTCATCTCGAAGATTTCGCCGTTGCGGCGGATCTTGAGTTTGAGCCATGCGGAAAGCGCGTTGACCACCGAGACGCCGACGCCGTGCAGGCCGCCGGAGACCTTGTAGGAGTTCTGGTCGAATTTGCCCCCGGCATGCAACTGCGTCATGATCACTTCGGCCGCCGAGACGCCCTCCGAGGGGTGGATATCGGTCGGAATGCCGCGGCCATTGTCGATGACGGTCACCGAACCGTCGGGGTTGAGCGTCACCGAGACGAGGTCGGCGTGGCCGGCCAGCGCCTCGTCGATGGCGTTGTCCACCACCTCATAGACCATGTGATGCAGGCCCGAGCCGTCATCGGTGTCGCCGATATACATGCCCGGACGCTTGCGGACAGCATCCAACCCCTTCAAAACCTTGATGGAATCGGCGCCGTACTCGGCTTCCACGCCAATGGCGCTTTCGGTCTGGTCGCTCATGAATACCTGTCTGATTGATGTCGATGGTCCGGCGCGGAAAAATGGCCGCGAATCGCGCCGTTTTGATGTCCTAGATATAGGCGCAAACGGTTGCTTTTCCAAGGTTTGTGGCCATTTTGCCGGCTTGGCGAGGGGTCTTTCCACGCCTCGCGCGAGTATGGCCGGTCGCGTTCCCCTGGCATAGGTCTGTCGAGACGCGAAAGCCGGGCCGAAGCGCGGCTTCGCTACGCCGAGGGCCTATCCGGCGGCGCGCAGTGTCTTCAGCGCTTCGCTCCAGCGGGAAAGTTCGTCGAGCATGGTCTTGGCGCCTCCTTGCACCTGCTCGCTCGCGTGAAAAGCGCGATTCTGGTCGAGCAGCGTCGCATAGGCCGGCAGCGCCACGCCCTCCGGGATCGGCATGACGCCGACGGATGTGAGCAGCGGCTTGAGCGCCTGCGCGGCACGCAAGCCGCCGGACACGCCGCCATAGCTGAAGATCGCGGCGGGCTTGTAGCGCCATTCATGGACCAGATAGTCGATCGCGTTCACGATCGCGGGCGCCACGAAGTAGTTGTACTCGGGTGCCACGAACACGAAGGCGTCGGCGGCATCGATCGCCTTCGACCAGGCCTTGGTGTGGTCGTTCTCGTATTTGCGCAGGCGCGGGTGATGCGGCTCATCGAGCATCGGCAGGTTGAACGCGGCGATGTCGGTCAGCACCGGCTCGAACTTGCCATGTTGGCGCACGAACCCTTCCAGCCATTCGCCGAAAATCGGCCCGGCGCGTCCCGGCCGCGTGCTGCCGATGATGATGTCCAGACGATGCTTCACGGGGAACTCCTTGCTTGGCGGTATCTATTGGTGACTAACGTAAGGTTCCACCGGCAACAAGCAGCTATCGGCTGACGCCGGTCACATTCCGGCGAGATGTGGCGATCTGCGCTGCCGTCCCGTCGCATGGACGCCGATCTCGTCGGGCACTACATTCGGCGCTGACAGCGGAGCATGCTTCATGGACACCAAGCCCGCCCCCTTCGTGCCGCCGGCGCCCAAGCCGCGTACCCAGCCGCCCTCGACGCTGGAGATGATGCGCATCGTCTACCGCAACCCGCTCGAGCTCTGGGGCGAGCACACCTACAACGAGCCCTGGATATCGGTGACCGGCGTCGGCGGCCCGCTGGTCATCGCCAACGACCCCGGCCTCATCCGCCATGTGCTGATTGACAACGCCAGGAATTACAAGATGGCGACTGTGCGCCAGCTGATCCTGCGTCCAATCCTGCGCGACGGCCTGCTCACCGCCGAAGGCGAGGTGTGGAGGCGCTCGCGCAAGGCGATGGCGCCGGTGTTCACGCCGCGCCACATCTTCGGCTTCGCCGGGCCGATGCTGAAGCGCACGCTGGACTTCGTCACCCGCTACGAGGCGGGCGGCGTGTCCGACATCGCCCACGACATGACGCTGCTTACCTATGATATCCTGGCCGAGACGCTGTTTTCCGGCGAGATCGCCGGCGAACCGGGCAGCTTCGCCAAGGAGATCGACCGCCTGTTCGAGACCATGGGCCGCGTCGATCCGCTCGACCTTCTGCGCGCGCCGGAATGGCTGCCGCGGCTAACCCGCATCCGCGGCCGCAAGACCATGGCCTATTTCCGCAACATCGTGGCCAACACAGTGAAGATGCGCGAGGAGCGGCTGAAGCGCGATCCGGACGGCGTGCCGCAGGATTTTCTCACGCTTCTGCTGCGGGCCGAGGGGCCGGGCGGGCTGACCCGCGCCGAAGTCGAGGACAACATCATCACCTTCATCGGCGCCGGCCATGAGACGACCGCGCGGGCGCTGGGCTGGACGATCTATTGCCTCGCCGAAGCGCCCTGGGAGCGCGACAAGGTCGAGCAGGAGATCGACGCCGTGCTGGCGCGCGAGCCAGATCCGACCAAGTGGCTGGATGCCATGCCGCTCACCCGCGCCGCTTTCGAGGAGGCGCTGCGGCTCTATCCGCCCGCGCCCTCGATCAACCGCGAGCCGATCGAGCCGGAGATCTGGAATGGTCTCTACATTCCGAAATATGCTGCCGTGCTGGTGATGCCTTGGGTCGTGCACCGCCACCGCAAGCTTTGGGACAGGCCGGACGCTTTTCTGCCCGAGCGCTTCCATCCGGAAAACCGCGACAGGATCGACCGCTTCCAGTACCTGCCCTTCGGCGCCGGCCCGCGCGTCTGCATCGGCGCCAGCTTCGCCATGCAGGAGGCGATCATCGCGCTGGCGATCCTGTTGTCGCGCTTCCGCTTCGATGTGACGTCCGAGACCCGGCCGTGGCCGGTGCAGAAGCTGACCACGCAGCCGCAGGGCGGCCTGCCGATGCGAGTCTCCCGGCGGGCGTAATCAATGCATGTCGCCCAGAAGTGTGCAGCGGTTCTGGGATAACGAAACTTAAAGTCTTCTAACGGTCGGCAATCGGGCGGCGCTGCTGGAACTGGCCGGCGGCGCGGAAGCGCCAGAGATAGCTGGGCAGGATGGTGGCGATCGCCTGCGGCTGGATACCGAGGCCGGCAAGCGTCCTGCCGGTCTTGGCGGCTTCGTCCGAAACGATGTTGTGCTCGCGCAGCTGCAGCACCTGGTCCCTGGTCAGGAGCGGATTGGGCAGCAGTTGAAGGATCGACGCCTGGATGTTCGCCACCCACCACGGTACCGGCACCAGCATCCGCCGGCGGTCGATGACCGCGAGCAACTCTTCCATGCACTCCTTGAAGGTCAGCACCTGTGGGCCGCCGAGCTCGTAGATCTGGCCGCCCCTGACATTGCCGTCGACCGAGCGCGCGATCGCTTCGGCGACGTCGCCGACATAGACCGGCTGCAGCTTGTTCAGTCCGCCGCCGATCAGCGGCAGCACGGGAGACAAGCGCGCCATGCCGGCGAAGCGGTTGAAGAACCTGTCCTCCGGTCCGAAATTGATCGACGGCCGGAAGATGACGGCGTCCTGAATCGTCTCGAACACTGCTTTTTCACCCAATGCTTTGGTGCGGGCGTAGTCGGACGGGGAATTGAGATCGGCGCCGAGCGCCGAGATCTGGGTGAGGCCGGCGCCGACCGAGCGTGCGGCCTCGGCGACGGCACGCGCGCCGAAATCGTGCACCGCGCCGAATTTCTGGCGCCCGGTCTCATGCAGGATCGCGACCAGGTTGACGACATGGTCGGCGCCCTGCACGGCGCGGTCGACCGACCAGCGCACGCGCACATTGGCCTGCACCGGCTGGATCTGGCCGACATTGCCGAGCGGCTGCACATGACCGGCAAGGTCGGGCCGCCGGCAGGCGACCCGGATACGGTAGCCGCGCTTGGCCAGCGCCCGCAAGACATGGCGACCGACGAAGCCCGAGCCGCCGAAGACGACGACGAGCTTGGGGGTCTGCAGGATTTCGGTCATGACTGGGCTCCGCGCGAATGCTTGGCTGAAGCCGTTTCTTAATCCGTTTCTCGCCAAAGGCAAAGAGCGACCGGAGGTCGCCATTGCGTTGTTTTTTGAGCAATTCCAGGAAAAGTGCCC
>CCNA01000024.1 GCA_000824805.1 Mesorhizobium sp. SOD10 | reverse complement strand
CGTCGAGGAGCTGCCGACATTCGGCGAGCGAGTTGGCTTTCCAGATGGAATTGCCTAGCCAAGGAGCGATGGCCACGATGAGCCACGCGATCGCGGTCACCGATGCCACGGTCAGCAACGTGCTAAGCCAGCCATCGAAGAGATTCTTCCTCATCCATTCCCGCGGACCACCTTGGCCGGCTGGCCTTGCCGAAGGGAGAACCATTGCCTGGCGCACCCAGGAGACGTTGTGCAGGTTCATGTTAGCGCTCCTGCAGTCTGACGCGACTGTTGTAGACGTTCATGATGCCCGAGATGATCAGGCTGATGCTAACGTAGATCAGCATCATCAAAAGCATCGCCTCCAGTTCTCGACCGGTCTGGTTGATGGTGATGCCGCCGAGCGTCGAGCGCAGATCCATATAGCCGACCGCCAGGCCCAACGATGTGTTCTTGGTGATGTCGAGGTATTGCGAAATGAGCGGAGGCACGATGATCCGCAAGGCCTGCGGCAGGATCACGAGACGCATGGTTCGTCTCGGCGAAAGCCCAAGTGCATGAGCAGCTTCCGTCTGCCCTCGGGAAATCGCAAGTATTCCAGAGCGAACGTTTTCGGCGATGAACGCGCCGCTATAGACACTGAGCCCGATCCAGAGCGCAATGAAGGAATTGCGCAGCAGCAGCCCGCCAGAAAAGTTCAAGCCCTTCAGGGCGGGATACTCAAGATGGAAACCCAGCGCGTAAAGCAGAGTGATCATCGGCAGCGCGAAAACGAGCAGGCTTTTCCACCAGGTTGCCGGACGCTCTCCGCTCGCGCTTTGGACCCGTTGAGCACGCTCGACCAGGCTTCGACGGGCCAATACCGAAATCGCGAGCACACAGAGGACCGCAGCATAGTTGAGGTCAAGGGCGCCAAATGCGCTATTGAGTTGACCCAGGCTGTGGGAGAAATCGGGAACTGGCAGATAGATGCCGCGGTTGGTGACAGCAACGCTGTGCCACAGGATCATGGAAGCCGTGGGATTGTCGCCGCGGAATGCGCTGGGCGTCGGCATAGCCTGCGACATGATCGCGGCGACAACAACGATCCAGAGCAGGGCCGGCACGTTGCGAAAGCTTTCGACATAGACGGTCATCAGACGAGCGACGATCCAGTTGTTGGAAAGCCTGAGCACGCCCGCCGATACGCCAAGGACCGTCGCGGTCACACAGGCCATAGCAGCAACGATCAGCGTGTTGAGCAAGCCGACGACGGCGGCACGGGCATGGGTGCTCGTGCTCGAATACTCGATAGCGTGCGGCGAGATGTCGTAACCCGCCGTGCTCCAGAGAAATCCAAATGAAAAGTTCTTTCCAAGAGCAGCCAGATTGTGGATCGTGTTGTCGACCAACCAGGCAGCCGCAAGGACAAGCAGGATGAATGCGATGACCTGGATCGATCGGGCTCTGTAACGGGTGTCATTGAAGAGCATGCTCAGGTGAAAGGGCTCGCGGGGAGCCGCGCTTTTCATAGCCATGAGTGGTCTCCCTGAAGATCTGCTGTGCTAGCCTCGGCGTACGGCTGGTGGGTTCTGGGCTAGGGCTACCGGAAAACGAAAGGCGCGGGGCAAGCCCGCGCCTCGAGAAAGTTTTTCAGCGGAACGGCAGCGGATACATCAGGCCGCCTTGCGTCCAGAGCGCGTTCTGGCCGCGGGCTAACCCAATCGGCGTCTTGTCGCCAACATTCCTGGCGAAGATTTCGCCATAGTTGCCCACGGCTGCGATTGCCCGTTTCGCCCAGGCCGGATCCAGGCCCAGCATTTCGCCCAGCTTGTCCTCTTTGCCCAGCAGGCGATTGACTTCCGGATTATCCGTTCCCGCAGAAAGCTTTTCCACGTTCTCGGATGTGATGCCGAGCTCCTCGGCCGCGAGGAGCGCGTTCAAGGTCCAGCGCGCCACGTCCGCCCATTGATCGTCACCCTGGCGGACCAGGGGGCCTAATGGCTCCTTTGAAATGACTTCCGGAAGAATGATGTGATCTTGTGGGTCCTTGAAGCTCGACCGGGTTGATGCGAGGTCGGATCCGTCGCTCGTGATGACATCACAAGCGCCGGCAAGATATTTCTGCTGGACGTCACCGTTGTTCTCGACGGGAACCGGGTCATATTTCATGTTGTTCTTGCGGAAATATTCCGCGAGGTTCAACTCGGTGGTGGTCCCGGTCTGAATGCAAACGGTTGCGCCATTCAGATCCTTTGCGCTCTTAGCACCGAGAGATTTCGGCACCATGAAGGCCTGACCGTCATAGTAGTTCACGCCGGCGAACGTGAACTTCAGGTCCACATCGCGAGAAAACGTCCAGGTCGTGGTGCGGGACAGAATGTCGATCTCGCCGGAGGCGAGCGCCGTGAACCGCGTTTGCCCGGTCGTTGGAACAAACGTCACCGCGTTGGGATCTTTCAAGATGGCAGCCGCGACAGCCCGGCAGTAGTCCACGTCCATGCCATGCCAGGCCCCGGACGCGTCCGGAGCAGAGAAGCCGGCCTGGCCGCCGGTCACACCGCAATTCAGCTTACCACGCGCCTGAACATCGGCCATCGTGCCGGCCGAAGCGATACCGGCCGTCAGCGTTGCCGCTGCAATCGTGGCAAGAGCAATCGTCACTTTCATTTTCATTCTCCCGGTTTGTGATCCGGCAGCGGTGGCTTTTTTGCCGAATTCTCCGCCACTCGGATCGGTTGAGTTCCCACTTCGTCATTGTCATCGGCCAAGACCGAGGACGTTTATTGTTCTGGAGTAATCTCGATGATGGCTTCGATTTCGACGGGCGCATTCATCGGAAGCGCTGCCACACCGACGGCGGAACGCGCGTGCTTGCCTTTCTCGCCAAAGACGGCGACGAGAAGATCAGACGCGCCGTTGGCGACGAGATGTTGTTCCGTGAAATGGCGGCCGAGGCGACAAAGACTGTGATCTTGACGATCCTGGCAATCCTCTCGAGGTTGCCCAGACAGCCCTTTGCCTGTGCGAGGACGTTCAAGGCACACTGTTTCGCGGCAAGCGCCCCCGCTCCAGTCTCAAGCTCGCTTCCGAGCCGGCCCGCTGCCAGCAATTTGCCTCCGGCAAGCGGCAACTGGCCCGACGTTAGAACGATGCTTCCGGCTTGCGCCACTGGGAGGTAATTCGCTACGGACTTTGCCGCTGCCGGCAATTCGATCCCGAGTTCATCCAGGCGCCCTTCAATCGTTTGAGACATCGGCTCGTCCTCAAAGCGCTGCGACGGCGGCGGTAATGCGCCCGATCGCCTCGTCGACGACCGCGCGCGGGCAGCCGAGATTGACGCGCATGAACCCATGCCCCTCGACCCCGAACTTCTGGCCCTTGTCGAGCCAGACGCGGGCTTTGGTCAGCATGAACTTGTTCAGCGCCTCGGCATCCATGCCGAGGCCGCGGCAATCCATCCACGCCAGGTAGAGAGAATCGGTCGGGAGCACCTTCAGGCGCGGATCGGCTTCGTTGATCGCCTTGGCGAAATGCGCGTGATTGGATCGCAAATAGGCGAGCATTTCGTCCAACCATGGCTCGCCATGGGAATAGGCGGCCTCGGCGGCGACCATTCCCAGCACATTGACCAGTTCGAAGACGTTGCGCTCGTATTGCCGATGCAGCTCTTCCCGAATTCTCCTGTTCGGGACGAAGACATTGGCGCTCTGCAGACCGGGCAGGTTGAATGTCTTGCTGGGCGCCGTGCAGGTAATGCTGTTTTGGGCGAACTCTTCGCCGAGCGAGGCGAACGGGATGTGCTTTTTGGTCGGGTCGAGGATGAGATCCTCGTGGATTTCATCGGAAATGACCAGAACGCCGTTGCGGGCGCAGATTTCGCCCATGGTCCGCAGTTCATTTTCGGACCACACGTTTCCGGTAGGATTGTGTGGGTGGCTTAAGATAAAGATCTTCGTGTTGGCGCGGATGGCAGCCTCGAAAGTCTGCTCGTTGAAGCGGTAGCCACCGCCGGTGAATTCGAGCGGCGCATAGGCCAGGTGACGGCCGTTCAGCAGGACATCGTTGTGGAAATGCGCGTAGACGGGCGGCTGGATCAAAACGGTGTCGCCCGGCGCTGAAAAGGCCTGCACCGCCGTCTTCAGCGTGGTGATGATGCCGGAGGTCTGCAGGATCCATTCCTTGGCGACGTCCCAACCGAAACGTCGCTGCTGCCAACCGACAACAGCGTCAAGGTAGGATGCGGTCGCGCCGCCTGGATAACCGAAGACGCCATGGTCGACCGCCGCATGGAGCGCGTCGATGACGGCATGAGGCGCCTTGAAATCGGTGTCAGCCACCCACATCGGCAAGGGGTCGGCCGCAGCTTCGTCCGGCGCCAAAAGCTTGCTTGCACAGGCCCATTTCATGGAGTTGCTGTTCTTGCGGTCGACGACCTCATCGAAAATTGACGTCGCACGCGCATGCTCCGGGTGAAGTTGATGGGCAAGTGCGAGCTTCGTCACGGCAGTTCCTTCCTTGGTCTTGGGCTACCCGTCAGGGGCTGATTGACGGAAGGTTAACGGCATTGCATTATGAACGGAAATGGTATGATTTCATTTGCCCATGAGTGCGCATCATAATGATTGATCGGCAGCATCTTGCGATTCTCAGGGAAGTGAGCCGTCGGGGCAGCGTCACCGCAGCTGCAGAGAAGCTGAACGTCACCCAATCGGCTTTGAGCCATACGATCGCCAAGTTCGAAGAACGGCACGGCATCAAGATCTGGATGAAGACAGGGCGGGGCCTGAGGTTAACTCAGGCGGGCGAGTACCTGCTGAGCGTTGCCGAGCGGGTCTTGCCCCAGTTGGAGCACGCGCAGCGTGTTCTGACGGACTTCGCGCTGGGGAGAAGGGGGGCGCTTCGCGTCGGCATGGAATGTCATCCCTGCCAGCGGTGGCTGACCAGAATTGCAACTCCCTATCTGACCCAATGGCCCGACGTTGATTTCGACGTCCGTACCGCCTTCCGCTTCGACGGGGTTGAGGCGCTCTTGGGTTACGAGATCGATCTGTTGATAACACCGGATCCGGTGGAAACGCCGGAGCTACTGTTCACTCCCGTGTTTGATTACGAGCTGGTCCTGATGGTGCACGAGGCTCATCCTCTTGCCAGCCGAGCATACGTTGAACCGAAAGATCTCCTGGACGAAGAGTTGATTACGGTTCCCGTCACTTTGGAGCGCCTGGACGTCTACACCCGATTCCTTGTTCCGGCACATTGCAGGCCGCGTCAGCATCGCACTGCGGAAACCATCGACCTGATGCTGCAACTGGTATGCGCGGGCCGGGGCGTGACGGTTCTTCCCGATTGGCTCCTGCACGAGGATGCGTCCGGACTGCCAATACGCGCACTGCGCCTGGGAGATTCCGGCATCCAGAAGAGCATCAACCTTGGTGTGAGGCGCGGCGAGGAGAGGACCTCCTACATCGACGGGTTCCTGAAGCTTGCCCAGGAAACGGGACGCTAATCCATACCGGTGATTGCTCAAATTCAGTTTCGAAACGCAGGCGTAGCGTTGACCTTCCGGCGCATGAACATCCCCCTCGCCTACTACGTTTGCTATAGGGCCGACCGCCCCGTTTCCAGCCCCGCTCACCAGGGTTAGGCTCAATGATGTATGACAAGGTCACCCTCAGTGCGACGTCTTGTTCGCCGAGCGCCAACAACTCGTCTCGTGGTCAGGGCAATCGGTGCAGTTCATGTTCCTGGTCTGACCACAGAGCCGTCGCGCCGAAACGGCAGTCTAAGGCACAACCGTTTCGGCGCTGGCTTCACGAGGAAGTGTCCTGCGCCGACATCGTTATGCGTCTCATTCGCTCCGATTTGCCGTTAAACGTTCGCTTGAGAGCCTCCAGCAGTTCCGGCAGCGGATCAACGAGGCAGCCGAGGCTGAAGAAGCGGGCCAAATCGGCAATGGCGCGGGCGGGGATGATTGAGTCCTCGGACCGATCCGCGATCTGGCTCAATCCGTTCCGATATTTGGCGCGGAACCGCGGCTGCGCTGGCCGATCGCGACGCGATCGGGGTCTTTCCGGTCAGCGGCTCGTGGAAGGAAAAGCCAAGCCTGCAACGTTGGGACAGATCGGCTCGCTATGCGCTGCTGGTTTCGGTCCGTGCCCCTGGCGCAAACGTAGACATCATACGCCGATCGCCAACCAACTCGCGATCCCGATCCCGGCAGCCTAGCCCGCCTTGACCGGCTGAACTTCCATTCGCCCCGGCTTCGCCGCCGCGATCGCCCGAAGATAGGACTCCAGCATCGCAGGCCTTGGCAGGAACTCGTCGCTCACAGACACGATTTGCCTTTGCCTTCGCCTTTGCCGTTTTTGCCGGGTAATCTGCTTTCCGACAGCGACCAATACTCGCCAGAAAAC
This sequence comes from Mesorhizobium sp. SOD10, assembly GCA_000824805.1. Taxonomy (GTDB): domain Bacteria; phylum Pseudomonadota; class Alphaproteobacteria; order Rhizobiales; family Rhizobiaceae; genus Mesorhizobium. The sequence continues at coordinate 1,659 of CCNA01000024.1, read as the reverse complement.
TGTTCCCGAGGAGCAAAGAAGATGCACGGGGTATCACTGTCAACTGGAGTACCAGTTGCCATTGATCTCGACTCTGAAACGGGAGCACGAAAAAGTGGGGGGTGCCGTCCGCTATGGGTTGGCGTGGCCACTATGTCTGACGATGACGAAACTGGTGTCTACCGCCTGAAAGTGAGCTTGCGAGGAATCTCGCCGATGATCAACGATCCTTAGCGTCCATCCGTCAGCGCGCGGCGATGCGACGCCTAACTTCTCGCTCGCGTTGTCTCGGATGGCGAGACCTGTTCCATCAACCACGTTTGGAATGCCGATGCCGTGGGATTGTCGCTTTTTCCCTCAGGCAGCACGACATAGTAGTTGTTATTCGTGGTGATGGGCCGCGGAACGACGATGGCGAGCTTTCCGGATCGCAGCTCTTCCTCGATCAGGTAGCGGGGCAGGAGCGCAAAACCCATTCCCGCGACTGCAGCTTCGATAATCATGTTGAATTGATCAAAGCGGCTTCCGTGGAAGGCGTTCGCCCCTTGGGGACCGTCCAGTTCGAACCATTCGCTCCACTGCTTCGGCCGTGTCGCCAGATGAAGAAGTGGTGCGACCGCTAGATCGGAACTCTCCAGTATCGGCCAGCGCGACATGAGATCGGGGCTTCCCACAGGCAGGATCACGTCGCTGCACAGATAGGTGCAGATTCCGTGTGCCCAGATGGGCTGCCCATAGTGGATGGCTATGTCAAAAAGGTCGACCGAGAAATCGAACGGCTGGGACCGAGACGCCACATTGACGACGGTTCCTGGGTGTCTCTCAAGGAAATTCGGCAGCCTGCGCGTCAGCCATCGTGCGCCGAAGGTCGGCAGCGTGGCGACAGACAGTATCTTCTTGCCGTCGGCGGCAGCCATCGCGCGTAGAACCATTTCCTCGGTGTGTGCCAGCAGACGGATGACTTCCGGGAGCAGGGATTGACCCACCTCGGACAAAACCACCCTTTGGCGTATCCGCTCAAAGAGGGGTACGCCAAGCTGGTCTTCCAATGTACGGATTTGCCTGCTCACCGCGCTTTGCGTGAGGTTCAGTTCGGCTGCCGCCAGAGTGAAGTTCCCGTGCCGGGCGGCGCATTCGAAAGCCTGCAGCACCGACAGGTCTGGGATCATTTTTCGGTTAAGCTTCATTCCCGACTCGCATCAAGTTATCAAGAAAGGTCGCGTTACAGCGCCGAAGTCTCAAGTTACGATGAAAGTCGCGAATGAACCATCCGCAATTTCAGACGGCGAGAGGCAAAGGCGATGACGAAATCCGGCTTCGTTAGTTCCGACTCCATCCGGTCAGAGTTCTCCGCGGCCATGTCGGCCATGTATCGCGATGAGGTCCCTGCATACGGCACGCTCATGCGCCTGGTCGCTCGGGTGAACGAGGAGGCGTTGGCGGCCGATCCGGAGATGAGGGAGCGGCTCGCCGCCACGGACTCGCTCGACCGCATTTCCGAGGAGCGGCACGGCGCAATCCGGCTGGGTACTGCTCAGGAACTTTCGACGATGCGCCGGGTCTTCGCCGTGATGGGTATGCAGCCGGTGGGCTATTACGATCTCTCAACCGCCGGTGTCCCCGTGCATTCGACAGCGTTCCGGGCGGTTGCCGACACCAGCCTGAAGATCAACCCCTTCC
>CCNA01000023.1 GCA_000824805.1 Mesorhizobium sp. SOD10 | reverse complement strand
CTCCAGCGGAGTGAGACGTCGGCATTCCCTGGAGCACCCCTCATCCGACCGCTGCGCGGCCGCCTTCCCCCACAAGGGCGGAAGGGGAGGCGCCGCGCCCCATCACATCCCGCTCACGAAATATTCAAACCCGCTTAAGCATTCATGCACCGCTCTCGCGCATGCTCCGCGCCCGGATGGTAAACCGGCTTGCTGCCTGAGACGACGAAGACCCTGAAATGTCCCGCTCTGCCCGTAAGTTCAGCCCGGCCGCGGTGGCCGGGGCGATGAGGCAATTTCTCGCCCGCCGCGACGGCTCGATGATGCCGATGATGGCGCTCCTGACGATCCCGCTGGTGGCGGCGGTCGGCTTTTCGGTCGACTACACCTCTGCGGTGACGACCCGCAGCGACATGCAGAACGCGCTCGATGCCGCGATCATCGCGGTCACCACGCTGCCCACCACGACGAGCTTCTCCGACCGGCAGACGGCGCTGCAGCAGGCCTATGCCGCCAATAGCGGCCAGGGTACGGCGACGCTCACCGGCGTCAATGTCGATGCGACCGGCACCGCGACCTTCACCGCCACGGCAAGCTACCCGATGCCCACCAGTTTCATGCAGGTTGTCCGCATCAACACGGTGCCGGTCGGCGTCCGCTCCTCGGTGCGCAAGACGCCGGCGCTGGTGCAGACCACCTTCAGGGTGACGAAGGTGTCCGGCTACTGGGCAAAGACCATGACGCTGTGGGGCACCAAATTCGGCCAGACCTCCCCTCAGAAGCTGATGACGATCGGCTACACCTATAATGGCTATGGCGATCCGAAAGGCTACGGCACCACGGTCGTGAACACTATAAACGGGTCGACCTCGACGATGGTGCAGAAACAGGTCTGCACCACCGGGACGCTGAAGAGCCTGCAGAACTCCGTGCCCGCCGGCACGGTCATCCAGACCGACAATTACGGCACGAGCTATTATTGCGTCGATACGTTCTATCCGGCCAACGGTTCGGGCGCGGTGATCGACGTCAGCCAGATGGACCAGCTCTATCTCGAAATGGACGTGCCGTCGGGCAGTCCGAAGGTGCTCAAGTCCAACGATCCGACCACGTCGAACCGGCTCTATATCGGCAACAGCCCGACCAACTTGACCGAAGTGGCGACCGGGCAGAAGGTCGACATCTTCACCGCCGTGCCCTGCGGCCAGACCGGCTACCAGGCCTGGGAGGACGGCGGCAACGCGGTGCCGGCCCCGGTCTCCAACGCCGACTTCTTCTACACCGTGCAAGGCAAATGCGACTACAACCAGCGCCCGTCGGAGACCGTGCTGACGCAGTGATGGCGCCTCTCCTTCCCCCTTGTGGGAAGACGCGCGGCGCCGCCGCTGCCGATCTCCCCCACGAGGGGGGAGATCGGACGTCGCGGCCGCTTTCGCCAATCTCCGAACAGCAAGCCACCCACATCACAAACCGGTGAAGCTGTAACGAACTCCTCCACCCCGCCGAAATCGGAGCATGACCCGCTACGGAGATTGCTTCCCATGACCGGATTGAAGACAAGCCTGCTCGCCGGCGCGATGCTTGCCGCCACGCTCGGCGCCGCTTCCGCTGAGCCGCTGACCGTGGTCGAGCTGTTCACCAGCCAGGGCTGCTCGTCCTGCCCGCCGGCCAACGCCAATCTGATCAAGGTCAAGGACCAGCCGGGCGTGCTGGCGCTGTCCTTCAACGTCACCTATTGGGACTATCTCGGCTGGAGGGACACGTTCGGCCGCAAGGAATTCACCGACCGTCAGGTGACCTACGAGCCGTCGCTCGGCCATGACGGGCCGTTCACGCCGCAGGTGGTTGTGAACGGCAGAAGCGACGGCGTAGGGGCGGCGCCGGGCGAGATCCAGGGCCTGATCGCTAAAGGCGGCCGCACGCAGGGTCCGGAGCTTTCGCTCGGCCAAGGCAAGGTCAGCATCGGCGCCGGCAAGGCGCCCGGCGGCGGCGCCGACATCTGGCTGGTGCGCTACAAGAGAGGCGTCGTCGAGGTGCCGGTGGCGCGCGGCGAGAACACCGGCCGCACGCTGCCGCATGCCAATGTCGTGCATGCGCTGACAAAGCTCGGCCGCTGGAACGGCGAGGCGACCACGCTGCCGCTGCCGGCGGCGACCGGCGGCTTGAGCACCGCGGTGCTGGTGCAAACGCCAGGGGGCGGGCCGATCCTCGCCGCCGCCGCCAACTGATTTTCCTTCCCTTCGCGCGGGGCCGCATGAAGGCGGCAACGCTTCACCAGGCCCGCATCTGCGCGCGCCATAACCCAAGGAGCACGACCCATGACCAAATTCCTCACGCTGCCTGCGCTGGCCTTCGCGCTTTCCGCTTCGGTCTTCGTCGCCGGCGCCCGCGCCGATGACGCGACCAGCGCGATGAAGCCCGCCAACGCGATGGCGACCGACGCCATGAAGCCGGCCGATGCGATGAAACCCGCCGATGCCATGAAGCCGGCGACGGACGCGATGAAACCGGCCGATGCGATGAAGCCCTCAACAACGGATGCCATGAAGCCTGCGGACACCACCGCTCAGTGAGGTGAGGTTGCGATCCGCTCGCGTCGCCGGCCGACGAGGCAATCGCATGGGGCGGCGCAGCCCCCTCTCCGTCTCGGCGCTGCGCGCCGATCCAGCCGAGACGGAGAGGGGGAGCGCCGCTGGCGGTTACACGCCGCCGCACGTCAACGTGAGAATCCCATGGCGGCTTCCTTCGTATATACTGAGACAACAGCAAGGAGATCAGACATGAACGGCATAAAGACAAAGGCCGCGCGGCGATCGCCATTTTTCGTGCGTGGCGCGGTTGCAGCGCTCGGGCTTGCGGCGGTCGTCGCGGCCGTCTTCTGGCAGAGCCCGGCGCGCTCGGCCGAGGACGCGGTGGTGATCCCGCCCCCGGCTTTGGACGAGAAGGCGGCGAGCGGAACCGAGAAGGCGATCTTCGCCGGCGGCTGCTTCTGGGGCGTGCAGGGCGTGTTCCAGCACGTCAAGGGCGTCAGCAAGGCAGTGTCCGGCTATACCGGCGGCAGCGCCGAGAACGCCGTCTATGAAGTCGTCGGCACCGGCCGCACGGGCCACGCCGAATCCGTCGAGATCACCTACGATGCGTCGAAGGTCACCTATGGCCAGCTCCTGCAGGTCTATTTCTCGGTCGCGCACAATCCGACGCAGCTCAACTACCAGGGGCCGGACCGGGGCACCCAGTATCGCTCGACGATCTTCGCCGAGAATGACGAGCAGAAGAAGATCGCCGAGAGCTACATTGCCCAGCTCGACAAGGCAAAGGTGTTTCCGAAGCCGATCGTCACCACGCTCGAAACCGGCAAGACCTTCTACCCGGCCGAGGATTACCATCAGGACTTTCTGACGCTGAACCCGACCTATCCCTATATCGTCTACAACGACCTGCCCAAGATCGAGAATCTGAAGGCGCTGTTCCCCAAGCTCTACAGCGAGAAGCCGGTGCTGGTGCTGGCCTCCAGCAAGAGCTGAGGAAGGCCGGGCCGGTTTCCTGATGCAGGGGAATCTCGAGCGGCAGGTGTATCTGGGTCGGCAGGTGACATGCCTTGGCGATTGGCGGAGCCGCCCGAACGTCGTCATTCCAGCGCGGAGCAGCCGCGAAGCGGCGTCGCGGAGACCCTGGAATCCATGCCGTGGCCCTGATCAAAGAGCGCAGCGGAGCAGAATTCTGCACCGCAACAGCGCTCATAGGTCACGGCATGGATCCTCGGGTCTGCGCGCATCGCTTCGCTCCTTGCTCCGTCCGTGGATGACGAGGTCAGGGCGGCTCCGCCAATCCCCGGCGTTTGCGCCGATTTCACGGAGGAACGGTGAAAATCCTGGCCACCGACAAACGGCAAGCCAGCTGCTTGCACTTTTCCCGAACGCTCTGGGCCGGCCTGCCGTTTGAGCACGTGTTTTGCAACCATCCACCCTCTCATTTTGCTGGCAAACAAAACACAGTGTGAAGCAGTTCATAGAGTTATACTTGCCGCTGCTAAACATTGCATCCGATCTTCTGCCGTCACATAATCATCGCCGTCATCCTTTCGAAGAATTCTGTTTCAAACGAGCCGGAGCCCTGCTTCCGGTACGGAGTCCTCTTGCCTGCATTGGTGGGCCGGACATGCCGGGCCGCGCGCTTTGGAAACAACGACAGATGCGGAGGAACGGCAAATGGCCGTCGAGATAAAAGTTTCCGTCTACACCAATGGCGACGACACTTTCGTCGCCTGGGCGCCCAGCGACTTCGTCGCCGGATGCCGGGGCTTCCTGCTCGAGCGCGGCCGCAAGGCCGGCGCGAGCGAGAAGATCGAGCCGGTGGAGAACCGGGTCGGCTTCACCAAGGACAAGCCGAAATCGGGCGACCACAGGCCGTCGGACGTCTGGCCGTTCCAGCGCTTCAACTGGACCGATCATGCCGCCGATGTCGGCAATGTCGTGCGTTACCGGGTGACTGCGATGGTGAGCGCCGGACCCGGCAAGCCGCTGACCAAGGGGGTGTCGAGCGACTGGACGGATTGGCATACGCTTGCCACCGACGCCGGCGGCGGTTTCTCCTGCTACTTTAACCGCGGCCTGGTGCTGTCGCAATTCGTCGCCCGCTATATGGCGAAGAACAAGCTCACGCCGGCGGCCTTCAAGAAGAGCCTGCAGACCAATGGCGATGCGAAATTCCGCGCATTCCTCGAAGGCGATCTCGGCCTGCGCATGATCGGGCTGACGCAAGGCGCCGGCGACGAATTGCATGCCGCGCTCTACGAGCTTGGCGACGCGACGCTGGAGACGGCGCTGATCGGGCTCGGGCCGCGGCTGCATCTCATCCTCGCCAACGGCTCCGACAAAAAAGGCGACGGCAACAAGGACGCGCGCAAGAACCTCAACGACCACGGCATCGCCACCATCGACCGGATGCTGAAATCGAAAGGCCTCGGCCACAACAAGTTCGTCGTCGTGTCGGAAGACGGCGAGCCGAAGAAAGTGTGGACCGGCAGCACCAACTGGAGCACCACGGGCCTCTGCACGCAGGTCAACAACGGCCTGCTGATCGAGGACGCGGCGGTGGCGGCGCATTTCCGCAAGCATTGGGACCTGCTCAGGGACGCCTCGCCGCCAAAGACCGACCCGGCCAATTTCACGCCGGCGCTGATGGCCGACAACGACGCGCCCAAGACCTTCACGGTCGGGGCAGTCAAGGCGACGGTTTGGTTCACCCGCACCTCGAACGGCGCCGACATGGCGGCGCTGCGCGACGTCATCGTCTCCGCCAAGCAGGCGGTGCTTTTCCTGATGTTCACGCCGGGCAAGCAGGGCCTGCACACGCTGGCCGGGCAGCGCGCCCGGGAAAAGGGCATGTATGTGCGCGGCGTGGTCTCCACGCTCAGCGCGGACGAGGGCGGTACCGAGCAGAACTTCCTCGACATCGACCTGGTGAGCAGCGGCCGGAAATTCACGCCGGACCGCTACGCGGTGGCGCAGCCGCAGGGTCTCGACGCGCCGCTCGGGCCGTGGATCGCCGAGGTCACCCGGCGCAGCTTCCTGTCGCAGATCGGCCACGCCATCGTGCACTCGAAGATCCTGGTGACCGACCCGCATTCGAGCGACTGCGTGGTGGTGACCGGCAGCCACAATTTCTCGGCGCCGGCGAGCGAGAAGAACGACGAGAACCTGGTGATCATCCGCGGCCACAGGAAACTCGCCGCCGCCTATGCCACCTATGCGATGTCGGTCTACAGCCACTACCGCTACCGCTCCTACATCCGCGAGATGCTGGCTGAAGGCAAGACGCCGTGGAGCTATCTCGACGACGACGATCAATGGCTGAAGACCGAGCTTCGGACCAAGGCGCAGGAAATCGCCTTTTGGACGGCGCAGACCTAATTCCTTCTCCTCGTTTCACGGGGAGAAGGTGCCTGAAGGCGAATAAGGGGCAGCGCCGGCGTTTGTGATATAGGCACCCCCGAAACAGCGCCGCCATCGCCTTACCCGACAGGTTAGCGCCGCCCCTCATTGCCTGCCCGTCCTCCGCAGCAGCTTCGGAGGGTGAACCGGGCATGTCTGCCCATAAACGGATAGAAAGACGCTCTCACTGTCCAGAATTGTCAGCAGCGGTGTCGATTCACTTGCACCGGGCGGCATCCGACCTATATCAGGTCACCTTTTCCAGCCGGCCGTATTTCAGCATGTCGTCCATCATCTCGATCTCCGGTGTCACGAAAACCTATGCCACCGGCTTCAAGGCGCTGAAGGAAATCAATCTCGATATCGAGCGCGGCGAGATCTTCGCGCTGCTGGGGCCGAACGGTGCCGGCAAAACGACGCTGATCTCGATCGTCTGCGGCATCGTCAACCGCTCGTCGGGCAGCGTCACAGTGGACGGCCACGATATCGGCAAGGACTACCGCGACGCGCGCAGCCTGATCGGGCTGGTGCCGCAGGAGCTGACGATCGACGCCTTCGAGACGGTCTGGGCGACGGTGAACTACAGCCGCGGCCTGTTCGGCAAGGCGCCCAACAAGGACTTCGTCGAGAAGGTGCTGCGCGACCTGTCGCTCTGGGAGAAGAAGGATTCCAAGGCGATCACGCTGTCCGGCGGCATGAAGCGCCGGCTGATGATCGCCAAGGCGCTGTCGCACGAACCGCGCGTCTTGTTCCTCGACGAACCGACGGCCGGCGTCGATGTCGAGCTGCGCCAGGACATGTGGGCGATGGTCAGGCGCTTGCGCGAGGACGGCGTCACCATCATCCTCACCACGCATTATATCGAGGAAGCCGAGGCGATGGCCGACCGCGTCGGCGTCATCAACAAGGGCGAGATCATCCTGGTCGAGGGCAAGGCCGAGCTGATGCGCAAGCTCGGCCGCAAGCAGATGACGCTGGAGCTGCGCGTGCCGCTGTCGGCCGTTCCGGACGGGCTTTCTCGCTATTCATTGGAGCTGTCGGGCGACGGCAACCAGCTCACCTACACCTATGACAACCAGAGCGACCGTCCAGGCGTCGCCTCGCTAATCCGCGACCTCGAGGCGACCGGCGTCCAGTTCCGCGATCTCGACACCAAGAACAGCTCGCTCGAAGAGATCTTCGTCAATCTTCTGAGGCAAGAGCCATGAACCTGCGCGCGGCCCCCAATTTTCGTGCAGTATGGGCGATCTACCGGGTGGAGATGGCGCGCGCCTTCCGCACGGTACTGCAGAGCATCATCTCGCCGGTTATCTCGACATCGCTCTATTTCGTCGTCTTCGGCTCGGCCATCGGCTCGCGCATCAACGAGATCGACGGCATCGCCTATGGCGCCTTCATCGTGCCCGGCCTGATGATGCTGTCGCTCTTGACGCAGTCGATCTCCAACGCCTCCTTCGCCATTTATTTCCCGAAATTCGTCGGCTCGATCTATGAGCTTTTGTCGGCGCCGGTCTCCTATCTCGAAATCATCATCGCCTATGTCGGGGGTGCGGCGACCAAGTCGATCATGCTCGGCCTGATCATCCTGGCCACCGCGGCTTTGTTCGTGCCGCTCAGGATCGAGCACCCGTTCTGGATGATGGCCTTCCTGCTGCTGACGGCGGTGACCTTCAGCCTGTTCGGCTTCATCATCGGCATCTGGGCAAAGACCTTCGAGCAGCTGCAGCTGGTGCCGCTGCTCATCGTCACGCCGCTCACTTTCCTCGGCGGCAGCTTTTATTCGATCCACATGCTGCCCGGCATCTGGAAGACGATCACGCTGTTCAACCCGGTCGTCTATCTGATCAGCGGCTTCCGCTGGAGCTTCTACGGCAAGGCGGATGTCTCCGTCGGCGTCAGCCTCGGCATGACGCTGGTGTTTTTGGCCATCTGCATCGCGATCGTGGCGTGGATCTTCAAGACGGGATACCGGTTGAGGAACTGACGGAGTTCCTCGCCCCACGAAGTGGGCTACGGCATGCACACATTTGCAAGCGCCTGGTCTTTGGCGATAGCGTGCATGGCGGCTTGGCGCATGCTTTGTCTATTGTAGCGCTGGTCGATCCCCACTCCGTGTCGGCTTCGCCGAGCCACCTCTCTCCCCGATCGACGGGGTAGGAAAGGCGCCCTTCCTTTTCCCTCTGCGAAGCAGCGACGGATTGGGGGAACCACGTGGCAATCAAGCCTCAGGTCGATCAGTCACGCCAGTCACAGAAGATGTGCATAGCGTAGACGAAGTTGGGTGAGGAAAGAGCGCCTAGTCAGATCGCCTTCAGCAGGCGCAGCAGCCCCAGCATCTCCACGAAAGTCCCTTTGCGGAACGCGATATAGGTCGGCTCCTCGACGCCGTGGAAGCGGCGCTTGAAGGCCGCCTGGCCCTGCAGGTTGAAGCGCGAGCGGTTGACCCAGGGCGAGTTGTAGGCGCGCTGGAAGGCGCCGCGCCAGAAGCCCGATTCGGCAAAGCCGCTGGGCTCGATGCCAAACAGCGGCGAAAGGCCGAGCGTCACCTGCGAGATGCCTTCCTCGCGGAAGCGGTCGACGGCGAATTTGGTCAGTCCGATCTCGGCATGCGGCGTCGCGTCGGTCTGTTTGCGCTTGAAGGCGGTGGTGTAGCCGATGACCTTGCCGTCGCGAAACAGCGGGTCGAAGTCGAGGATGGCGAGAAGCCGGCCTTCGGGGCTGTGCAGGAGGAAGCGGCGCATGTCGGCGCCGAGCTCTTCGGAAAAGCGGCGGTTGAGGAAACCCATCTCCCAGCGCTTGATGATGCGCTCCTTGCGCCAGTCGGCGGAGAGCTGAATGATTTCCTCTTGCAGCCTGTCGCCCCTGTCCTCGGCGATGACAAAACCCTTCTTCATCAGCCAGCGTTCGGAATAGCGCACGGTCTCGTTGCGCTTGCCGGAAAAATCATGTGCCGGCAAAAGCAGCCTGGTGTCGATGCCGAGGCGATTGACCATGTAACCGAGGCCGGCGAGCACTTTGGCCGTGTCGGCGCTGATCTGGACGAACCACGGGCCACCGGCGGCCTCGGCGAAGCGCTTGATATAGGCCGCGCGATCCGCTGGATCGACCACCGGATCGCCCAGCGCGAAATGGTGGCTCATCTTGGTGCCGAAGGCAATGTAGCCGTCGCCGTCGCTGAAATAGGACAGTTTCTGCTGCACGGCAGTCGAATAGGCGAGCGAGAAATCGCCGTAACGGCGCACCAGCGACAGGCGTTCGGCATCCGTCAAGTTACGCCGCGGGACCTTGGGTGCCACGGCGTCGAGAAGCCTGTCGAAATAAATGCGCAGGGACGCCATGAGCTCCGCGTGCCAAGAAGTGATGACCTGCCGCCCTCAGGTCGCGAATCGCTGGCGATCGCTGCCGGCCATGTCGCATCAGCGCGATATAGGATGCAATTGGCGGCGAATGAAGGGCAAACGGCCGAAAGGCTGCGGTCTCTTCCATCGGCGGCCGAGCATGGGCGGGCGAAGAGCGGCTTGACATTTCCATGCAATATTATATATCAAGTTATAGATATATGTGACGAGTCAGCCATGGAAGACATCCTCCGATCTCTCGGCTTTCTCTGCCTCGGCAGCCGGATGAAGCGCATAGGCGAGCAGTTGCAGGCCGACACGCAGCGCGTGCTCGACCGCCTGGACATGCGCATCCAGTCGAGCCAGTACCCGCTGCTCGCTGCGCTGGACAGGCTGGGGCCGCTGCCGGTCGGCGAGCTGGCGCAATCCTTGGGCATCGCGCAGCCGGGCGTGACGCGCAGCGTGGCGCTGCTTGCCGAACTGGGGCTGGTCGAGGTCAACCCTTCGCAAGACGACCAGCGGCGCAGGATCGTTTCGCTGAGCCGCGACGGAAGGCGGCTGGTCGACCGGGCCAAGCGCGACATCTGGCCAAGCATCGAGAATGCCGTGGCGGATCTGTGCGCCGATCTTTCCGGCCCGCTGCTTAGCCAGCTTGCCGCCGTCGAGGATCGTCTGGCCGCGACGCCGCTCCACCGCCGCGCCGAAAACGCCAAGGTGGCCGCCTTATGAGACATGTCCTCGACCGCCCCGTCTGGAGCGCGCTTACGACGCGGCACCAGGCTCTCGCCGAAGGCGGCGACCTTGCCAGGCGCTATCGCCCGTCGATCGTTCCTTTCGCCGCCACCGCCGGCGACGATGCGGACAGCCTGCGGGCGCTGGCGGGGCTTCTACCGCCGGGCGAAACCGCAGTCCTGGTCCAGGCGGATGTCATCGTTTTGCCGCCGGAACTTTCCGCGATCTCAACGGCGACGCTGGTGCAGATGGTTGCCGAAATGCCGATACCGGCGGCGTCCGACGAGCGCGTCCGGCAGCTGACAAAAGACAATGCCGAGGAGATGCTGGCGCTTGCCTCGCTCACCAAGCCCGGCCCCTTCACGCTGGAGGCGCTGTGCCTCGGCGATTTCTGGGGCATCAGGGTCGACGGCAGGCTGGCGGCGATGGCCGGCGAGCGCATGAAGCAGCCTGGATACTCGGAACTCAGCGGCGTGTGCACGCATCCGGATTTCCGCGGCGCCGGCCTCGCCCGTCTGCTGTCGCTGTTCGTGGCCGGCCGGATCGCGGCACGCGGCGAGGTTCCGTACCTGCATGCCTATGACAGCAACGTCGCGGCGATCAGGCTCTATGAGGCGATCGGCTTCCGTCTGAGAAGCGTGATGAACATGGCGATGGTTCAACGCGCGGAGTGAGTGCCGGGCTACGGAGGGCCATCGCTTCGTCATCCACGGGCGGAGCAACGAGCGCAGCGACGCAGCGCAGGCCCGAGGCTCCATACCGTGACTTCAAAGCGCCGCGACGGTGCAGAATTCTGCGCCGCTGCACCCTGCGTCCGAGGTAACGGAATGGATTCCAGGGTCTCCGCGACGGAGCTTCGCTCCTGCTCCGCCCTGGAATGACGACGTTGGGGAGCCTTCCGCCAATCCCCAACGTCTGCGCTACCCCAGCGCATCACACCGCGATCTTGCCGCCGCCCTGCTTCGTGATCGCAACGACGGACGGCCGCACCGGCATGTCCGGCTTGAAATCCGGCCAGCGGGTCGACGGATCCTCGTAATAGGACGGGCGGCCGAAGCCTTCCCAGTCCTCGCCGCCGTCGCCCGGATGCTGGACGGCGACGAAAGCCGTCTGGTCGTCGGGCGCAAACAGCGGACCGCACATTTCGGCGCCGATCGGCACGCGGAAGAACAGTTTCGAGGTTGCCCGTGCCGCGCCCTCGGTATCGACCGCCCAGAGGCCGTCGGTGCGGCCGGTGGCCTTCGGGCCTTGGCCGTCGGTGGCGACCCACAGGCGTCCGGCGGAATCGACGGCGCAATTGTCCGGCATGCCGAACCAGCCATGGGCGGTGGTCGCGGTCGAGAAGGTGGCGCCGACATCGGCCACCGACGGATCGCCGCATTTCAACAGCACTTCCCACTTGCCCTTGCCGGCTGCGAAGTCGCCGCCATCTTCGACGATCTCGATGATATGGCCGAAGGCGTTCTCGGCGCGCGGATTGGCGGCGTCGACCTGCTCGGCCTTGCGCTTGGAATTGTTGGTCAGCATGACATAGACCTTGCCGTTGCCGGCATTGGGCTGGATGTCCTCCGGCCGGTCCATCTTGGTGGCGCCGAGCAGGTCGGCGGCGCGCCGCGTCTCGATCAGCACGTCGGCCTGGGACGCAAAGCCGTTCTCCGCCGTCAGCGGGCCTTGGCCGAACACGATCGGCATCCATTCGACCGAACCGTCCTCGGCGAACTTCGCCACATAGAGCGTGCCGTCGTCGAGCAGGTTCATGTTGGCGCTGCGGTCATTGGGGTTGAACGTGCCGGCGGTGACGAATTTGTAGACATAGTCGAAGCGCTCGTCGTCGCCGAGATAGAAGACGACGCGGCCGTCCTTGGCGACGATCGATTCCGCGCCTTCATGCTTGAAGCGGCCCATGGCGGTGCGTTTCCGCGGCGTAGAGGTCGGGTCGTTGACGTCGACCTCGACGATCCAGCCGAAACGGTTGGGTTCGTTCGGCTCCTTGGCAAGGTTGAAGCGGTCGTAATGCGCGCCCCATTCATAGGCGCCTTCCGGGATGCCGAGGCGCTTGTAGTTGGCCGCTTCCTTGTGGCCTTCCGGCAATTCGCCCGAGAAATAGCCGTGGATGTTCTCCTCGGCCATCACATAGGTGCCCCAGGGCGTGACGCCGCCGGCGCAGTTGTTGAACGTGCCGATGACTTTGGTGCCGGATGGATCGGCATTGGTCTTCACGCGGTCGTGGCCAGCGACCGGGCCGGAGAGCGCCATCTCGGTGGTGGACATGATGCGGCGGTTGAGCTTGCCGTCGCGCACCACCTGCCACTTGCCGCCTTGCTTGCGGATCTCGACGATGGTGCCGCCATGCGCGGCCATCTCGACATCGACCTGCTCTTTTGACAGCGGCGCCACCTCGGCCTTCTTCTTTCCGTCCTTTTCGACGATCGAAACGATGCCGGGGAACATCAGATGCGGGTTGGTGTATTCGTGGTTGACGACCAAAAGGCCGTGCTCGGCCGAGCCGTCGATCGGGATATAGCCGACATAGTCGTTGTTGTAGCCGAATTGCCTGGCCTGGACCTCGGCCGATTGCTTCAGCGGATCGAAATCCGGCGAATCGGCAAACAGCGGATCGCCCCAGCGCAACAGCACGTCGGCGTCATAGCCCGGCGCGACATGGTGCCTGTCGTCGATGCCGGCTTCGAGCTCGTCGAAATTGAAGGCCGAGCCTTCTGCCGCGCGGGCCTCGTCGGCGGCGACGAGCGCCAGCGGGCTGACGGTGGCGGCGATGGCCGAGACGGCCAGCGAACCCATGAGGAAGCCGCGGCGCGAGAAACGCGCGGCGATGATCTCGCCCATGGTGCGGTTGTCGGTCGGGTTGACGGGCGGGCCGTCATTGTCCTCGAGCTGGCTGGTGCGGAAACGGGTCTCAGGGGTCACGGTCATGGTGTTCCTCTGGCTTCTTGAGGTGGCTGGGATTTCGACCTTTCGACCCCTAAAGCGCGCCGATCACATTTTCGTGACACTACCGTGATTGAATCGCAATGGCTATTTGCCGGCTGAGCAGCGGCTGGCTGGCTTGGCCCCCGAAACGCCGGCGGTCGACGGCGATCGGCTTGACGGCCTCGCCTGCTTCGGAAACAAGGGCTGCGGCCGGCTCGGCGGCGGCGCTTGAAAAAAGGGAGACGGCGGTGAGTTTCTGGGGACTGTCGCAGCTCTGCATTTCGACCCTGATGTTCGTGCTGGCGGCGATGGCGGCCAAGCAATGGGGGCTGGCGCCGAGCCTCGCCAAGCTGCTTTTGACGCTGGCGTTCTATACGGCCGGCAATCTGATCATGCTGAGGCTGGTGCGCGAATTCGGCATGTCGGTGTCATTCAGCCTGTCGGCGGTGATCCAGCTCGTCGCGGTCAATGTCGTGGCGCTCGCCTTTTTCGGCGAACGGCTCAACGCCTTGCAAGCGACCGGCATAGTGCTGGCGATCGCCGCCGTCGCGCTGATCACGCTCGGGCCCTATATGCAGCGGCTGTAGCGGGATCAAAAGGCTGGCATGAAACCGATCGCCAACGCGCTCCTCAACAGGTTGGAATTCCCCGTGCTGCTTGCCGGGCTGGTGATCGCCGGCGGACTGTGGGGGCTGGTGGAGCTCGTGGAAATAGCGCGCGCCACGACCCCGCACGCCTTCGACACGGAAATCCTGCTCGCTTTCCGTCATGCCGGGCAGCCGGACAGCCCGATCGGCCCGCTTTGGCTGGAAGGCGCGGTGCGCGACGTCACCGCGCTCGGCAGCACTGTTGTGCTGGTGCTGATCACGACCGCGACCATCGTTTATCTGCTGTTGATCCGCAGACCCTCGACAGCGCTGTTCATGCTCGCGGCGGTGGCGGGCGGGCAAGTGCTCTCCAGCCTGCTCAAATTCGAGATCGACCGGCCGCGGCCTGATCTCGTCTCGCATCTCGTCAACGAGACGTCGCTGTCCTTTCCGAGCGGCCACGCGATGCTGTCGGCCGTGACCTATCTGACCCTCGGCTCGCTGGCGGCCCGATTCCTGCCGGACCGCAGGACGAAGGTCTTCGTGCTCGGGCTTGCGGTGCTCACCACCGTGCTGGTCGGCACGAGCCGCGTCTATCTCGGCGTGCACTGGCCGTCCGATGTGCTTGCCGGCTGGTGCGCGGGCTTCGCCTGGGCCATGCTGTGCTGGCTTGCGGCGCGCCTGCTGCAGCGGCGCAAAGTCGTGGCCAACAGCGACTGATCGATGGCTGCCGGCATCGACCAGAAGACGCTCGCCGAGCGCGCTGGCGTCTCGCTGCCGACGATCCAGCGCATGGAAGCGGGCGACGGCGTCGCCGGGGCCGTGGTCGACACGCTGATGAAGGTCATCCACGCTCGACGAGGCGGGCGTGGAGCTGATCGGCGAGAACCAGGCCAGCGGGCGCGGCGGCAATGGCGTGCGCCTCAAGACCGCCGCGGCGCAGAATCCGCAAGGCTGAGCCGCCCCTGGGATAGGGAACAGAACCGGCACCGCCGCGACCGGATTTGCCGGCCGATGCCGTGCTCTCTCACACCGCCGCTTCGATCGGCTCGGCAAGCTTTGGATTGGCGCGCGCGGCGATCAGGCAGCCGGCGACGATGAGGCATGCGCCCGCCAGCGTGGTCCAGGCCACCTTCTCGCCGAAGAAGAACCAGCCAAGCGCGATCGCCCAGATGAAGGCCGAGTATTCGGTCGGGATCAGATATTGCGCTTCGGCGCGGGCATAGGACCAGCTCATCAGGAATTGTCCGGCGAGCGACAGCAGCGCCACCCCGGCCAAGGGAAGCCAGAGTTCGCTCGGCAGCGCAACCGCGAGCCATGGCGCGGCGAGACCGAGCATGATTGCGACGAAGAGGTTCTGGAACAGCATGATCTCGACCGGCTTAGCCAGCAGCGCCTGTTGCCGGGAGAGGATCAGATTGTAGGCATAAAACACCGTCGATACGAGCACCGCGGCCGTGCCGAGCAAGGCGTCTTGCGAATAGCCTGCTGCGCCGAACTTGCCGGCCAATATGATCGCGACGCCGGCATGCCGGCCAGCGACGCCCAGACCGCCTGCCGCCTTATGCGTTCGCCCAGCAACAACGCTGCAAGGAAAAGCGCAAACAGCGGCGCGACGAAGCTGAGCCCGATCGCCTCGGCGAGCGGCAGCCTGGCCAAGCCCCAGAAGAACGAGACCAGGACGACGCCGACAATCGCGGCGCGCAGCGCATGCAGGCCCAGCACCGGAAGGGCCGGCTTCGAACGCGAGCCGGCCGACCAGGCCGCGCCCGCGACCACTGTGGCAACCACGCTGCGCCACAGCAGCGTGTTATAGACGCCGATCGCGATGGCCAGGGACTTCATGGCCGCATCCATGCCGGACAGCAGCAAAATAGCGAGCGCGCATATGAGCACAGGGATCGTCGGCGAAACGGCGCCGTTGAGGCTGGATGTCTTCACGGCTTCGCCCATGTGACGGATCGGAGCCGGATAATCCGGAGTGAGCGGCAGGACCAGATGGCAGTGCCGCCGATATGCCGGTCCAATCCCGACCGGCGCCGTTCACGATGCTCTCAGTCGATCTTAATCGCCACGATCTCCCCTTCGCCCATCAGCGGCACGAAGATGTGCTTGCCGTCCGTGCCGATGTCGGCGCTGCCTGGCTTGAACTGCGCCACTGCTTCCGGGACGCTGTCGGCCTTGTAGCTGTAGAGCGTGCCGGTCATGTAGGCTGTGGCGTAGATGGTGCCGCCGACGGCGACGACGCCGTCGAGATCGGCGAATTGTTGGGCGCCCGGCAGCGGCGAGACCTTCCTGGTGGCGAGGTCGACCGACAGCAGGCCGCCGGGCTCGGCGGTGCTGAAATCGGCCTTGTTGATGCCCTTGCCCCAGGAGGCGACGATCAGCCTACCGCCATCGGCGAACACGCCGTTAGGCGAGGCGAGCAGCGCATCCTTGACGAACAGTTCCGGCCTGTCGCCCTCGATGCGGTAGATCGCGTCGGCCAGCATGTCGCTGACATAGACCTTGCCGGCGCTGTCCTGCGTCATGTCGTTGAGGAATACGGCGCCGCGCACATCGATGGTTTCGACCAGCCTGCCGCTGGCGAGATCGACGACGCGCACCCTGGTGATGTCGGCGGCGTAGAGCTTGCCGCCCGAAATCGCCATGCCCTTGGGCGCGTCCATGCCGTCCACCCAGTGGCGGATGATGACCTTGCCGTCCATCGACAGAAGCGACAGGTAGCCATTGCCGTCCGCCGCGCCGGGATTGCCGACGATGTTGGATACGACGATGCGGTTGTGGGTGGCATCGACAAGCGCCGACTCCGGCTGCTCGAAGCCGGTGGCGCGCCAGAGTTCGCCGGCCTGCGCAGCGGACACGACGGCGGCAATTGCGACGAAGGCGATCAAGGCGGCGAGATGTTTCATGGGTACTCTCCTGGGATGACGCCGAAGAGCTAGGATTTCCGATACTTTCCGGGAAGCCGGAACAGAGCTAGTATCGCAATTCGATACGAATTCGCGCGAACGAGGTGCATTCCATGAACGGCCCGATCTTCGAGGCGCTCAAACGGACGCTGAAGGCCAAGGGCCTGACCTATCGGACGCTTGCGGAACGCATGGGCATTTCCGAGCCGACGGTGAAGCGCATTTTCCATGAGAGGAACTGCAAGCTCGACCGGCTTATGGAAATCTGCGCCGCGGCCGATGTCGAGCTGGAGAACGTGCTCGGCGCGATGAACCGCGGGCCAGGCCCCGCCAACCGCGTCGCGCCCGAGATAGAGCGCAGACTGGCGGCGCGGCCGGCGCTGCTCTTCGTCTTCATCATGCTGTCGGAGAAATTCACGGCCGAAGGCATCATGCGTTCGCAAGGCTTGAGCGAAGCCTCGATGTTCCTTTATCTGCGCGACCTGGAGGAACTCGGTCTGGTGGCGCTAGGGCGCGGCCTATCGGCAAGGCTGCTGGTCGACACGCCGATCCAGTGGGATTTCGAGGGACCGCTGAAGCCGCATTTCGAGATGACCAACAAGAACTTCATCGGCTGGGCGATCGGCCATATGGAACAGGCCGCGACCTTCATCAGCTTTTCCCGGCGGATGCGGCCGGAAACGGCCGAGATGCTGCGGCGCGAGGCCGACGAGCTCGCCGAACGCGCCAGGCTGCTTGCCCATCATGACCAGCACACCACGCCCGAGGACCAGCTCACCGGCTACAAATGGACCTTCGCCTTCGGCGCGACGCCGTTTCCCGCGATAATGCCGATCGGTCCTCATCCGAGGGATGCGGGGGCGGCGAAGGAGAAGCGAGTGTTGCCGGCGTAGCGGCGACACCTTCTCCCCACAAGGGGAGAAGGAAAAAGCGTCACGCCGCGTTCGCTTCTTCCTGCTGTCCGGCGAGATCGCCGCGCGCCTTGCGGGCGAGTCTTTTGGCCGAACGTTTCGGGCTATCGCCGAACAGCTCGGCGGCATCGGCGAGGCAGGCCTTGGTCAGGCTCTTTTCGGAGCGCTTCAACAGCTTGCGCAGAAGCCCGGTCTCGTCGGCGGGGCCGAGCGGCTCGCCTTCGGCATCGAGCAGGGCGCGCATGACGAAGACGTCGTGCAATTCGCCGAGCTGTTCGCCGAGCCTGTCGACCGCCTTGCGGCGCGCCTTGATCGGCGTCGGCCACAAACGGCCGAGCAGCGACAGATGCATAGAATGCGTCTTGGCCGCCTTGCGCAGGTCGTGAAAGTCCTCGTCCTCGCCGCGCGATTGCGCCTTGTCGAGCGCTTTCTTCGCCCGCCGCAAGGTGGCGCGCGCCCCGTCGGCCAATATATCGGCGGCCTGCTCCGGCTGATCGGGCAGAGCGAGCCTGTCAATGCGCTCCAGTCCTTCCCGGCACGCGGCTATCGCCGCATTGATGGCGGCGTCGAGGCCAGGACCGGCATGAAGCTCATGCTGACGCAGCACCAGCCGTTCGCGCACGGCCTCGAGACCGCCGCCTGCGGATAGTTCCGGAAACGCATCGGCAAGGCGATCCATGGTCTCGATCAAAGCAGTCGCCTCGCGCGGGCCGGCCAGCAGCGCCGAGACCTGCTTATAGCATTCGTTCTCGGTCTGGCAGAACGGTTCGTCTCCGGAACGAACCAGGCGCAGCAAGGCGCGCACGCTTTTCAGCCGCTTGCGGCATTTATGCAGCCCCTGCTCCGGCTTCTCGTGGGCCATCTCGAGATGGCCGATTGCCTTGCCGATCTCGTCGGCCAATATGCGCCTGACCTCGCCGGTCAGCGGCAAGCGCGGATCGATGCGGAAGCTCATGCGGCGATCTCCGGAATCCCCCCAAGGGCCAGCGACGCGTTGTAGAACCTCGACTCGCCGGTGACCTCGCGACCCAGCCAGTCGGGCAGCATTTCGTCAGATACGTCCTCCGGCGTCTCCAGCTCAGCGATCACCAACCCCGCGAGCTTTCCGCCGAATACATCGACTTCATAAAGATAGCCGCGGTGTCTAACATGGTGGCGTGTCTTCTCGATGACACGTCCGACGGCAAAGGCCATCAATTCCTCGGCCTCGGCAAGCGGGATGGAATATTCGAACTCGTCGCGCTCTCGCGCCCTGTCGCCAAACTTCAGCGTCAGCTTGGCGGAGCGCCCGTCGCTGATGCGCACACGCACCGTACGGCCGGGCTGGGCGGCGACATAGAACTGGCGAATGCGGACCTCCGCCTCGACCTCGTCGCGCCAGGCGGGACTGGAGACCAGGAACTTACGCTCGACTTCCTTGCCCATGGCCGCGCACTAAAGCCTGTGGGGGTCGAGAAGGCAAGCCGACTTGAAGGCCATTTGACTTTAATCAATCGATTGATTAAAGATCGGGCATGAGCAAGCAACCAAGCGTAACAAGGCAGCAGCGCGAGGCCACCACCGCCGATCAAACGCGCGCGGCGCTGGTGCATGCGGCGCTCAAGCTGTTCGGCCGGCAAGGTTTCGACGGCACGTCGACGCGCGAGATCGCGGCCGAGGCCAAGGCCAATATCGGCTCGATCGCCTATCATTTTGGCGGCAAGGAGGGCCTGCGCGCCGCCGCCGCCGACTTTATCGTCGAAACCATCCAGGGCATCGCCGGCCAGGCGCTGGGCGCAACCCAGGCGGCCGCCCCGGCAAGCCCGGACGCCGCGAGAGCACAGCTCTTTGCAGCCCTGGAGCGGATGGTGGGTTTCGTCGTGGCCAGTCCGCAGGCCGGCGAGATCGTACAATTCGTACTTCGCGAGCTCTCGCATCCGACCGCTGCGCTCGACCGCATCTATGCCGGCGTGTTCGAGCCGACGCACCGGCGGCTGTGCCAGATCTGGGAGCAGGCGACCGGCGAGCCGGCCGAGAGTGAGGCAACCAAGCTCACGGTCTTCACCGTGATCGGCCAGGTCATCTATTTCCGCATCGGCCGCGAGGCCGTCATGCGCCGCATGGGCTGGCGCGAAATCGGCGACAAGGAGGCGGCAAAGGTGGTGGCGGTCGCGACCGGCAATCTCGAGGCAATGCTGGCCGCGCGCGCCGCGGCCGCCGGCAAGAAGGGCAAATCATGAGCTTTCTCTGTTCGGTGCCGCTCGCGGCCCAGCTCTTCGGCGCCTGCGCGCCGGCCGCGCCTTTGGCCGTCGGCTATGTCGAAGGCGAATATGTGCTGATGGCGCCGATCGAAGTGGCCCAGGTGGCGACGGTGACGGTCAAGCGCGGCGACCGCGTCGAGAGCGGCACGGCGGTGGCGACGCTGGAAGACGCCGACGCCAGGATCGAGGTGGCGCAGGCTAAGGCCGCCCTTGCTCAGGCCCAGGCGCAGCTTGCCGATCTGCAGGTCGGCAAGCGCCCCGAGGAGATCGCCGTGCTCAAGGCCGAGGTCGACATGGCCAAGGCCCAGGCGGCAGACGCCAAGCGCAAATATGACCGCGCGAGCGACCTCTATAAGCGCGGCACCGGCACCCAGGCCGATTACGACACCGCGTCCGCCTCGCTGGAGACCGCCAATGCCCAGGTCGGCCAGGCGGAGGCCAATCTCGCCGTCGGCAACCTGCCGGCGCGGCCCGAGACCATCAAGGCTGCCGACAACCAGGTCAAGCAGGCGCAGTCGACCTTGCAGCAGGCCGAGTGGCGGCTGTCGAAGCGGGTGCTGACGGCGCCCTCGCCCGGCCGCGTCAACGACGTCATCCGCAACCCCGGCGACACGGCCGGACCGACCTCGCCGGTGATCTCCATGCTGCCCGACGGCGCCGTGAAGCTCAGCGTCTATGTTCCGGAAAGCGCGTTTTCGTCGGTCAAGGTTGGCACCGAGCTCAATGTCCATTGCGACGGTTGCGGGGCGGGGCTGAAGGCGCGGGTCAGCTATGTCTCGCCCGATCCGGAATTCACGCCGCCGGTGATCTACTCGCTCGAGAACCGGCAGAAGCTGGTCTATCTCGTCGAGGCCCGGCCGGAGGGCGATGCGGGACCCTTGCAGCCCGGCCAGATCGTCGATGTCGATCTCGCGGATATCGGGCAATGAACGTCATCGACGTTCGCGGCCTGGTCAAGTGCTTCGGCGACAAGACCGTCGTCGACCACGTGACGATGACGGTGGCCGAAGGCGAGATCGTCGGCTTCCTCGGGCCGAACGGCTCGGGCAAGACGACAACCATCCGCATCATGTGCGGGCTTTTGACGCCGGACGAGGGCGACGGCACGGTGCTTGGCTTCGACATCCGCAACGACGCGCTCAGGATCAAGCGCGAAGTCGGCTACATGACGCAGAAATTCTCCTTCTACGAGGATCTGACGATCGGCGAGAATCTCGAATTCGTGGCGCGGCTCTATCAGCTGAAGCCGGTCGAGGAATATGTCTCGCGCACGCTCCAGGAGCTCGGCCTGACGAGCCGCCGCAACCAGCTGGCCGGCACGCTTTCCGGCGGCTGGAAGCAGCGGCTGGCGCTCGCGGCCTGCATCATGCACAAGCCGAAGCTGCTTCTGCTCGACGAGCCGACGGCCGGCGTCGATCCCAAGGCGCGGCGCGAGTTCTGGGACGAGATCCATCGCCTCGCCGGTGGCGGGCTGACGGTGCTTGTCTCCACCCATTACATGGACGAGGCCGAGCGCTGCCACCGCATCAGCTACATCTCCTACGGCAAGATGCTTGCCACCGGCACGGTGGACGAGGTGGTGAAGAATGCCGGGCTGACGACTTTCGTCTTGCAGGGGCCGCGGCTCGACCAGGTGGCAGGGGCGCTGCAGGGCCGCCCCGGCGTCGACCAAGTGGCGCCGTTCGGCGCCACGCTGCATGTCGTCGGCTCCGACAAGGCGGCGCTGGAAAAGGCGCTCGCCGATGTCGAGAAGGAGCACAAGGGCGTCACGGTGAAGCCCGGCGAGACCAGCCTCGAGGATGTCTTCATCCAGTTCATGTCCGGCTCGAAGGACAATATGGCATGAACGCGGTCTTCTCCTTCGCCAGGCTCGGCGCGCTGCTGATCAAGGAGTTCATCCAGATGCGGCGCGACCGCATCACCTTCGCCATGATGCTGGGCGTGCCGCTGATCCAGCTGGTGCTGTTCGGCTATGCGATCAACAACGACCCGAAGAGCCTGCCTGCGGCACTCGTCGCGACCAGCAGCGATCCCTATACGCGGGCGATGGTCTCGGCGCTGCAGACCACCGGCTACTACCGCTTCGACCATGTCGCGCAAAGTGCGGCGGAAGCCGAGTTCCTTATGGCGCGCGGTGATGTCTCTTTCGTCGTCACCATTCCCGCCGATTTCGCGCGCCGCGTCGAGCGCGGCGACAATCCGCAGATCCTGATCGAGGCCGACGCCACCGATCCGGCGGTGGCGAGCGGCGCCATCTCGACGCTCGGCACCATCGCCGGCCAGGCCCTGCTCAGGGCGCAGGGCACGCAGGAAGCGGCCAAGGAGGCGGCGCGGGGCCAGCTCGACGTCGTGGTGCATCGGCGCTACAACCCGGAAGGCATCTCGCAATACAACATCGTTCCCGGCCTGCTCGGCGTTATCCTGCAGATGACGATGGTGATGATGACCTCGATCGCGCTGACGCGCGAGACCGAGCGCGGCACGATGGAAAACCTTCTGGCCATGCCGTCGAGCCCGCTCGAGATCATGCTGGGCAAGGTGCTGCCTTATCTTGTGGTGGGCGCCGTGCAGGTGGTGGTGGTGCTGGCCGCGGCGAAACTTCTGTTTGCCATTCCCTTCATGGGGTCGCTGTCGCTGCTGCTCTCGACCGTGCTTGTGTTCGTGCTGTCGCTGGTGCTGCTCGGCTATACGATCTCGACGATCGCGCGCACGCAGATGCAGGCGCTGCAGCTCACCTTCTTCTTCTTCCTGCCCTCGATCATGCTGTCGGGCTTCATGTTTCCCTATCGCGGCATGCCGGGCTGGGCGCAGGCCTTCGGCGAGATTTTTCCGCTGACGCATTTCCTGCGCATCACCCGCGCGGTCATGCTGAAGGGGGCGGAGCTTCCGGCCGTGGCGACGGAAATCGGCTGGCTGGTCGTCTTCGTGGCGTTGTTTGCCGGCGTGGCGCTGGTGCGCTTCAGGCGGACGCTGGACTGAAAGTCTCACGACGAAGGTCTCTTAGCGCACAAAAGCCCAGGCTGGACGGACAGCACCCCCCTCCGCCCTGCCGGCCAGGGGGGTGTGACTGATCGCGGCGCTTCCCGCGTGCAGCACCCCTACGCCGCCGCCATGATCTCCGCATAGGTGCCGAAATCGACATTGCCGCCGGACAGCACCACGGCGACGTCTTTGCCGGCAAGGTCGATCTCGCCGGACGAGAGCGCGGCAAGCGCGACGCAGCCGCCGGGCTCGACGACCAGCTTCAAATGCGCCATGGCATCGCGCATCGCCTGCGCGGCGGCCTTGTCGGAGACGGCGACGGCGCCGGCGAGATTCCGGCGGTTGATCTCGAAGGTGATGGCGCCCGGTTCGGCGGTAAGCAGCGCATCGCAGATCGAGCTGTGGCCGGGCTCGTTCGCGACCCGCTCGCCCTTGGCCAACGAGCGGCGCGTGTCGTCGAAATGCTCGGGCTCGACAGCCCAGACTTGCGTATGCGGCGAGGCATCCTTGACGGCGAGGGAAATCCCGCTCGACAGGCCGCCGCCGCCGCAAGGCACGACGACGGCATCGAGCGCTACGCCAAGCGCTTTCGCCTGCCGCATCAGCTCCAGGCCGATCGTGCCCTGGCCGGCGATGATCGCCGGATCGTCGAAGGGCGGCACCAGCACCATGCCTTTCTCGATATAGGGGCGCACGACCGCCATGCGGTCGTCCTTGAAGCGGTCGAACGGCACCACTTCGGCACCCATCTTGCGGACATTGCCGACTTTCAGCGCCGGCGCGTCGGCCGGCATGGCGATGACCGCCCTGACGCCGAACATGGCGGCCGACGTCGCCACGCCTTGCGCATGGTTGCCGGAAGAGAAAGCCACGACGCCGCGGCCGCGCTCTTCCTCGCTGAGCGACGACAGCTTGTTGTAGGCGCCGCGGATCTTGAAGGAGCCGGTGCGCTGCAGCGTCTCGGGCTTGAACAGGATGCGGCCGCCATGACGCCTGTTGAGCTCCGGCGATTCGATCAGCGGCGTTTCGACGATCAGGCCGGAAAGCCGCTCGGCGGCGGCGCGGATGTCTTGGATGCCGGGCAGGGTGGTCATGGGCGAGGGCCTTGCGAGAATGGGATCGCCCATGGTGCACGCAAAAGACCGCAACGCGCCAACGAAAAAATGTCATGGAGACAAGGTTGGCGATTGCGGAGCCGGCGGCCATTACCTTTGCCCAGGACGACGGAAGCGAAGACTT
Source organism: Mesorhizobium sp. SOD10 (assembly GCA_000824805.1). Lineage (GTDB taxonomy): Bacteria > Pseudomonadota > Alphaproteobacteria > Rhizobiales > Rhizobiaceae > Mesorhizobium. The sequence continues at coordinate 156,267 of CCNA01000023.1, read as the reverse complement.
CACCCTTTTCTGGCGCTTGACCGGCTACTCGTCGCCTTCGACGACCCGCAGCCTGAGCTGACCGGTCTTTGAATCGGCTACGCGCGCGCCGGCTTCCGCCTTGGCGGGACCGCCGCGCGGCGCCTCGGTTTCGCCTTCGGCGAATTCCAGCGCCTCGATCTTCTGGCCGCGTTTGGTCACCTTGGATGTCGAGACCAGGATGTCGTCTATGTCCCGCGCCGCCTGGCCGAAATGCGTCTGCAGCCGGCGCACCCGCTCGTCGACGCGCGCCACATCCTCCATCAGCCGGATGACCTCGCCCTGGATCAGATGCGCCTGCTCGCGCATGCGCGCGTCCTTGAGGATCGCCTGGATCACCTGGATCGACAGCATCAGCAGCGACGGCGAGACGATGACGACCCGGGCGCGATGCGCCTTCTGCACCACCGCTTCGAAATTCTCATGAATCTCGGCGAACACCGATTCCGACGGCACGAACATGAAGGCCGTATCCTGCGTCTCGCCCTGGATCAGGTATTTTTCGGCGATATCGCGGATATGCACCTCGATGTCGCGCCGGAACGCCTGCGCCGCAACCTTCTGCATGTCGGCGCCCTCGGCGGCGCGGATGGCGTTCCACGCCTCCAGCGGGAACTTGGCGTCGATGGCGAGCATCGGCGCGCCGTTCGGCATCCGCACCAGGCAGTCGGGCCGGCTGCCGTTGGAGAGGCTCGCCTGGAACTCATAGGCGCCGTGCGGCAGGCCGTCGGCGACGATCGCCTCCATGCGCGACTGGCCGAAGGCGCCGCGCGTCTGTTTGTTTGAGAGGATCGCCTGCAGCTGCACGACCTGGCCGGCCAAGGACTGGATGTTGCCTTGCGCGGTATCGATCACCGCCAGCCGCTCCTGCAGCTTGGCGAGGCTTTCATGCGTCGACCTGGTCTGCTCGGCCATGGTCTGGCCGAGGCGTCCGGTCATGGCGTCGAGCCGCTGTCCGAGCGACTGGGTAAGCTCGGCCTGCCGCGCCCCGAACACTTCGGCGATGGCCCCCATGCGGCCCTGCATCTCGGCCTGCGCCTGCAGCACGTCGGCAATGCGCGCCTCGGTGTCGCGGGCATGGTCGACGGCTTCCGCCGCGGCAACCGCGCGCGCCTTGGCCGCGCGCCACAGGGCGATAACCAGCGCCGCGAAAAGAACGACGAACAGGACGAGGGTGAAAGCGAGCGCGTGGCCGAGCGTGATCGTAGAGGCGCCGAGCCGCGCGACCGGTTGCGAAAGGATCGAGGTCATGTCGTTCATGAGAGGCAGCATAACCGATTCGGCCGCCTGGCACAGATCAAAACGTGAACAAGCCAAAGCTGCCCCGGTTGACGCTTGTCAAGCGAGGTCTTAGGTGAGACGCCATGTCGATCAAGCCGCTCATCATCCTTCCCGATCCCGTCCTGCGCCAGGTTTCCAAGCCGGTCGAGCGCGTCGACGCCGATTTGCGCAAGCTCGCCGACGACATGCTGGAGACCATGTATGACGCGCCGGGCATCGGCCTTGCGGCGATCCAGGTCGGCGTGCCGCGACGTCTGTTGGTCATCGACCTCGCCAAGGAGGGCGAGCCGCCGGAGCCGCATGTCTTCATCAACCCGGAAATCCTTGAAAGCGCCGACCAGCGTTCGGTCTATGAGGAAGGCTGCCTGTCGATCCCGGACTATTATGCCGAGGTCGAGCGACCGGCTTCCGTGTGGGTGAAATATCTCGACCGCGACGGCAAATTGCAGGAGATGCAGGCGGAAGGCCTGATGGCCACCTGCCTGCAGCACGAGATCGACCATTTGAACGGCGTGCTGTTCATCGATCACATCTCGAAGCTCAAGCGCGACATGGTGGTGCGAAAGTTCAAGAAACTCGCCAGGGACAAGGCGCCGGGCAAGATGGTGGGCTAGGGGCCTCTTCGGCCGCGCGAGCACCCGAGCCTGGCGCAAAACAGGATCGCAGCACCTCATGCCGCTTCGCGTCATCTTCATGGGCACGCCGGATTTTTCCGTGCCGACGCTGCGCGCCATCGCCGGGGCCGGTCACGAGATCGCGGCCGTCTACACCCAGCCGCCGCGCGCCGCGGGCCGGCGCGGTCTGGAATTGACGCCATCCCCGGTGCAGCGCGAAGCCGAACGGCTGGGGCTCGAAGTGCGCACGCCCTCATCGCTAAAAGGCGAGGCCGAGCAGCAGGCTTTTGCTGGCTTGCACGCCGATGTCGCGGTCGTCGTCGCTTATGGCCTGTTGTTGCCGAAAGCCATCTTGGACGCCCCTAGGCTCGGCTGCCTCAACGGCCATGCCTCGCTTTTGCCACGCTGGCGTGGTGCTGCTCCCATCCAACGCGCCATCATGGCCGGCGATGCCTGGACCGGCATGATGGTCATGAAGATGGAAGAGGGCCTGGACACCGGACCGGTGGCGATGGTTGAAAAATGCGCCATCGCACCCGATATGACGGCCGGCGAATTGCATGACCTCCTGATGGCTCAGGGCGCTTCGTTGATGGTTGAGGCGCTCGCGCAGTTGGGGATAAATTGTCTGACATTTACCCCGCAGGCGGCGGAAGGGGTGACCTACGCCCGAAAGATCGATAAATCGGAGACACGCGTAGACTGGACGCGGCCTTCTGGCGAAGTCCACAATCACATTCGCGGCCTCTCGCCCTTCCCGGGCGCGTGGTGCGAGGTCGAAATTGGCGGCCGCATGGAGCGGCTGAAACTGCTTCGCTCGACGCTCTCGGATGGCGTCGGCGAGTCGGGAGGAATTCTCGATGACCGGCTGACGGTCGCCTGCGGATCGGGCGCGGTCAGGCTGGTCGAAGTTCAACGGGCGGGCGGAAGGCCTGCCGCCGCGCAGGAGTTCTTGCGCGGAGCCAAGATCGCAAAAGGAATGAAACTCACATGAGCATGATGTCGATACGCGCGGCGACGCCGCGGGATCGCGAGGCGATCCGTCTCGTCGAAGAGCATGCCTTTGGCCAGCAGGCGGAAGCCGGCCTGGTCGACGCGCTGGTCACCGGCGGCGACGCCGTCGTCGAGCTGGTTGCCGAAGAAGACGGCCAGGTTGTCGGCCATATCCTGTTTTCCAGGCTTTACGTGCAGAATGGCGGCAAGCGTTTCGCGGCCGTCGCGCTGGCGCCGCTGGCGGTCGAACCCTCCTTTCACGGCACTGGCATCGGCGGCGCGCTGATCCGCGAGGCGCATGTGCGGCTCAAGGAAGCCGGCGAGACGCTTGCCGTGGTTCTGGGCGACCCGACCTATTACGGCCGCTTCGGTTATACCCATGCCCGTGCTGCTGGTTTCGAGAGCGAATATCAGGGCGAAGCGCTGCAGGCTTTGGCCTGGGGCGACGCGCCCGAGACCGGCAGACTGGTCTACGCTTCGGCTTTCACCGCTTTGGCCGCTTAGAGCATGATCCCGAAAAGTGGGAACCGGTTTTCGGGTAAGATCATGCTCCACCGAGAAAACAAGGTCTCGTCTCAGACATCGGTAATCGTCTGAACATGCCGCGTTTTCGGCTCGACATCGAATATGACGGCAGCCAATTCGCCGGCTGGCAGCATCAGGCCGACCAGCCTTCGGTGCAGCAGGCGATCGAGCAGGCGATCGGGAAGTTCTGTGGCGAGGACGTAAGAATACGGGCCGCCGGCCGCACCGATGCGGGCGTGCACGCCACCGCCCAGGTGGCCCATGTCGATCTCGCCAAAGCGTGGTCGGGCGACAAGGTGCGCGACGCGGTCAACGCTCATCTGCAGGCGGCCGGGGCGCGCGTCGCCATCCTCAAGGCGATGATTGTCGCGGACGATTTCGACGCGCGCTTTTCCGCCACCGGCCGCCATTATCTCTATCGCATCCTCAATCGCCGGGGGCCGGCGGCGCTGGAAAAAGGCAAGGTCTGGTGGGTCCCGAAGCGGCTCGACGCGGAGGCCATGCATGAGGCGGCCAAAATACTGCTCGGAAAGCATGACTTCACCACCTTCCGCTCCACCCAGTGCCAGGCCGAGAGCCCCGTCCGGACGCTCGACCGACTCGACGTCGGCCGCAATGGCGACTTTATCGAGGTGCGCAGTTCGGCGCGCTCCTTCCTGCACAACCAGGTTCGTTCGATGGTCGGCTCGCTGAGGCGAGTCGGTGACGGCTCCTGGGACGCCGCCGATCTCAAGGCGGCGCTCGAAGCGCGCGACCGCGCCGCCTGCGGCCAGGTGGCCCCGCCGGATGGGCTGTTTCTCGTCGGGGTCGATTATCCGGAGGCGCCCGGCAAATCCGCCATGACCAGGGACACCGATATCTAACCGGTCGTGCTGTCCGGTATGTCGATGCCGAGCAGCGCCTGCAGGCCGAACAGGACGAGCAGCGAGGCAACGAACATGCCGACGAACACGGCCGTGCCTGCCGCGGGGCCTTTGCCGATGGTTGTGTTGGTCATGCGCCAGGTGAGCACCATCGACAGGGCGAACAGAACCAGCGACAACAGGCTGGCGACCTCGCTGCTTGAGGGGAGGAAGAGCCTGAGCAGCGCCGAGGGCAGCATCAGCCAGGCGATGATCGCCGACGTCCAGTTGGACGCGACGACATAGTGGACGAAACGGCCGCCGATGCCGGCACGCGGCGCGACCAGCGCCAGCGCCACCAGCGGCAGCACCCAGGAGCCGAGATCGACGGTCGCCAGCCGGATCAGCATGCCGAGGCGTCCGGCGAAGGCGTCCGGGTCGCCGATCTCGTTGGCGATCCCGACCCAGCCGACGATCAGCGCCGGCGCCGCCACGACGATGGCGAAGAAGGAGTTCCAGAAACCGTCCGCTGAAAGGTCGAGCAGGCGCAACCCGTCGGCCTTGCCGAACATCAGCCGCCAGGCGCCCGCAAGCGAGGCGTAGGTTTCGTCTGCCGACAACATGGTTACGCGAGGCCTTGTCCGAACCAGTCTTCGATGAAGCGTTCGTAGATTTGCGTCAGCGTCTCGAGATCGGCAAGGGCGACGCGCTCGTCCACCATATGCATGGTCTTGCCGACCAGGCCGAACTCGACCACCGGGCAATAATCCTTGATGAAGCGAGCGTCCGAGGTGCCGCCGGAGGTGGAGAGCGCCGGCGTCTTGCCGACCACGGCTCTGACCGAGCCGCTCAGCGTATCGATCAGCCTGTCGTCGCGGGTCAGGAAGACATGGCTCGGCCGGTCGCGCCAGACAAGCTCGTAGTCGACCGGCGTCTTCTTGCCCGGCCGGTATTTCTTGCGGCCCGCTGCCTGGTCGAGCCGGTTGTGGATCTCGGCCTGGACCGATTCGGCGTCCCAGCTGTCGTTGAAGCGGATGTTGAAAATGGCCGTCGCCTTGGCCGGGATGACGTTGGTCGCCGGGTTGCCGACATCGATCGACGTCACTTCGAGGTTGGTCGGCTGGAAATCCTTCGTTCCCTTGTCGAACACCGGATGGAGCAGCGCGTCGACGAGGCTCATCAGCCCGCGAACCGGGTTGTCGGCAAGCTGCGGATAGGCGACATGGCCCTGGCGCCCATTCACGGTCACGCTGCCCGACAGCGAGCCGCGCCGGCCGATCTTGATCATATCGCCGAGCGTGTCCGGATTGGTCGGCTCGCCGACGATCGACGCATCCCACTTCTCGCCCTTGGCCGCCGCCCAGTCGAGCAGCTTGGTGGTGCCGTTGATGGCCGGTCCTTCCTCGTCGCCGGTGATGAGCAGCGACACCGAGCCTTTTGGGCCGCCATTCTTGGCGACATGGCGCGCCACCGCGGCGACGAAGCAGGCGATGCCGCCCTTCATGTCGACGGCACCTCTGCCATACATCTCGCCATTGGCGATTTCGGCGGCGAAAGGCGGATGCGTCCAGGCCGCCTCGTCACCCACCGGCACGACATCGGTATGGCCGGCAAACATCAGGTGCGGGCCGTTGCCCGAGCGCCGCGCATAGAGATTTTCGATGTCCGGCGTGCCGACTTCCGAGAAGGCTGGACGTTCGACCGAGAAGCCGAGCGGTTTCAGCATACCTTCCAGCGCGGCAAGCGCGCCGCCTTCGGCGGGCGTCACGGAAGGACAACGGATCAGGGCGGCAAGGTTGGCGGCAGGGTCTGTCGGCAATGTCATGGGCAAAGCGATAGTCGAAAGCGTTTGTCGTGTCACGATGGCTGATGATCGCCGGACATGCCGCCGACAATATGGTTCTCATCGCGTATAAATGCATGTCGCCCAGAAGTGTGCGGCGGTTCCGGGAGAACGGCATGCATCATGGCAAGTCGCGGACCAGGCGAGGACGAATACATGGCCAGTGAAGCAAGGACCATCGCGATAGCCGGCGCCGGCAGCATCGGCTGCTATGTCGGCGGTTGCCTGGCGCTCGCCGGGCGCGAAGTGGCTTTCCTCGGCCGCGGCCGCATCGTCGAGGCCATGCGCGAAAGCGGGTTTCGTGTCAGCGATCTCGACGGTCGCGATCACCGCATCGAGCCGCAGGCGATCTCTGCCAGCGACGACCCGGCGGCGGCACTGTGTGGCGCGGATGTCATCCTGGTGACGGTGAAGAGCGGCGCGACCGGGGAGATGGCCAGGCTGATCGACGCCCACGGGCGCCCGGATGCCGTGGTGGTCAGCCTGCAGAACGGCGTCGACAATGCCGACAGGCTGCGCGCCGCGCTGCCGGGACGGCGAGTGCTGGCCGGCATGGTGATGTTCAATGTCGTCCTCTCGCCCGATGGCGAGGCGCCGCTGCGTGCGCATCGCGCCAGCGAGGGCGAGGTGATGATCGATACCGGCGTCGATGGTCTCGTCGATCTGCTCGATGTCGATGGGCTTGCCGTCGAAGCGCGCGCCGACATGAAGGCGGTGCAGTGGGGCAAATTGCTGATGAACCTCAACAATGCGCTGGTGGCGCTCTCCGGCCTGCCGCTGGCAAGGCAATTGGCTGATCGAAGCTGGCGCGTCATCCTCGCCGCTGAGATCGATGAGGCGCTCGCCGCGATGCGAGCCGCCGGCATCGCGCCGGCGCGCATCATTGGCCTGCCGCCGGCGCTGCTGCCGAAAGTGCTGCGGCTGCCTGACTGGCTGTTCGGGCTCCTGGCCCGCCGCATGCTGGCGATCGACCCTCGGGCGCGCTCGTCGATGTGGGACGATCTGAAACGCGGCCGCCCGACTGAGATCGACGAATTGCAGGGCGCCGTCATTCGCCTGGCCAGGCAAACCGGCACTCCGACGCCGGCCAACGAACGCGTCGCCGCGCTGGTGCGTCAGGCGGAAGCGGAAAAGCGCGGTCCGCCGGGGCTGATGCCGGATGAGATTATCAGTTCCCTGGCACGGAAGTCTTGACCGGTCAGCCCTGTTTGCGTTGGCGGGCGGCATGCCTTGGAGATTAGCCGAAACGCCCATCGCGATCGTCATTCTAGGGCGGAGCAGGAGCGAAGCTCCGTGGCGCAGACCCTAGAATCCATGCCGTTACCTTGATCGAAGGCGCTGCGGAGCAGAATTCCGCACCGCGGCAACGCTTCCAAGTCACGGCATGGATTCTGGTCTGCGCCGCGTCGCTTCGCTCCTCGCTCCGCCATAGAATGACGAGGTTGGGGGGGCGGCTTCAGCCAATCCCCGGCGTTTGCGCTGATTTCACAGATAATGGACGGAAAACCTTGCACCAAGACAACGGCAACCTTTCAAAGTCCTTGTGTCGTGGAGCTATCGGCGGTCCTGGATCAGCGTGATCTTCTGCCAGATCTTGCGCGACAGGTTGGAGCTCAGGTTCTCGATGTCGTTGACGGCATTGACGACGACGTCGTCATTGACCGACTGCGCGAACAGCGCCGCGATCTTGCCGGTGATCGACAGCATTTCCGAGCAATAGTCGAGATAGCGGGCGAGGTCGGCGGCATTGGTGATGCGGGCGGGCGAGTGCGAGGTCGGCTTGAAGTCGGCCGACAAGGCCGCCGGATCCTTGGTCAATTGATGCATGTCGATGACATGGATCAGCGAGCGCAGCCCGTGCAGCTTCCGGAAAACCTGCTTGCGCTTGATCCGCTCCTCGGTGCGGATCAGCGTCAATAGCCCAAGCACCGCCAGGATGACCGTATTGATCGTCGCCTCGATGCCTTGCACCGACTGCACGGCATCGTCGGCGCCCGAAATGCGGTCGAGCGGCAGGATGGTGCCGACGAACAGGAACATCGCCACGCCGGCGATGAAGGCCGCGACGATGACGCCGCGCAGCCACCAGATCGGCGCCTCCAGTTCCTTGGCGGCCTTGGCGAGATCTCGCGACAGCGACACCAGTTCGCCGGCAATGGCGCGCAGGCCCCTTTCCGGAAAGCGTTCGGCGATACGCTCCTCCAGCCTTTGGGCCGTCTCGATGATCCGCGCCGGATCGAGCGTGCGGTAGCGCATGGCGGTCTCAGCTATCGCCCGGCGCGTTCGTTCGCCTGCCGTAGCGGTTCGGTCCGGGATCGCTGCGGAAACAGGAGAGGATGATGAGCAGGATGGGCCCGATGATTAGCGAAATCAGCGCAAAATAGGTTGGCTTGCCGAAGTCATGGAAGCGTTTTGCCGTCACCGCGAAGGTGGCCCAGGCCGAGATCAGCAGCACCCCCCAGCAGATCATGGCCCAGTTCTGGCTGGCCGCGGTGTTCAGTTCAACCCGCGCAAACTGGTAGAAGGGGAAAAACTGGACAAGCACCAGCAAGACCCCGGCCAGCGCATAGGCGACCGGGCTCAGCCGCCCCGAAAGGCTGAAGAACACCCAGAGGAATTGCGATCTTTCCGACAATCGCGTCCGCTCCGTCAAAGCATGTCTCCCGAAAGTGGGAACCGGTTTCGGGGCAAAGACATGCGCAAGATCAAAAACCTAAAGCGCAGGGAGCGAATCTGAAAGATCGCGACGCGCTTTAGGCAGGATCAATCGCGCAGCAATTCGTTGATCGAGGTCTTGGAGCGGGTCTTGGCGTCGACGCGCTTGACGATCACGGCGCAGTAGAGGCTCGGACCCGGTTCGCCATTGGGCAGCGGCTTGCCCGGCAGCGATCCGGCGACGACGACCGAATTCGCCGGCACCTCTCCGTAAAAAACCTCGCCGGTGGCGCGATCGACGATCTTGGTCGACTGGCCGATGAACACGCCCATGCCGAGCACGGAGCCTTCGCGCACGATACAGCCCTCGACCACTTCCGAGCGCGCGCCAATGAAGCAATTGTCCTCGATGATGGTCGGACCGGCCTGCATCGGCTCCAGTACGCCGCCGATGCCGACGCCGCCGGAAAGGTGCACGTTCTTGCCGATCTGGGCGCAGGAGCCGACCGAGGCCCAGGTGTCGACCATGGTGCCCGAATCGACATAGGCGCCGACATTGACGAAGGACGGCATCAGCACGGCGCCTGGCGCGACATAGGCCGAGCGGCGCACAATCGAGGACGGCACGGCGCGGAAGCCGGCCTTTTCGAAGTCGACGGCGCTCCAGCCGTCGAACTTGGACGGCACCTTGTCCCACCACACCGCCTGGCCCGGGCCGCCCTTGATGATCTCCATCGGATTCAGCCGGAAGGAGAGCAGCACCGCCTTCTTCAGCCACTGGTTGACGCGCCACTTGCCGTCATCCTGCCGCTCGGCGACGCGGGCGACGCCGCGATCGAGCAGGTCGAGTGCCGACTGGATGGCCTCGCGCGTCTCGCCGCGCGTTGCGGTCGAAATCGTGTCGCGCTCCTCGAAGGCCTTTTCGATGATCTTTTCGAGGCTCGCCAGATCGGGCTTCGACATGATTTCGCTCCATTACCAAGCTGTTAAGGCGCTCAGCCTTAACCTGTTTAAAAGTCGCGCGGACCCTATGTTAAGGCTGAATGGGGGTCAATCGCGGCAGCGTCACGGGACGGCGCAAGTGAAGGAATTGGACGGGTGGATTCGATGACTCCCATGGAAAAGGCAGGGTGGACGCCGCTGCCGCATTCGGACGAGGACCTGGAGCGCTCGAAAAGCGTGCCGGATACCCCGCAGACACGTGCCGAAACCTACCGGCTGGCCTGGAACGACCCTGAATTCATGACGCGGCGCGAATTGCGCGCCGTGCGGCTGCAGCTCGAGCTGCTTAAGCCGGAGATGATCCTGGCCGAACGCGGCATCCGCTCGACCGTCATCCTGTTCGGCGGCGCCCGGCTGCCGGAACCGGGCGGCGAAGCCTGGGCGGCCAAGAACGAGACGCAGAAGAAGAACCTCGAGGCGAACAGCAAATATTACGAGGAGGCGCGCAAATTCGCCCGTCTGTGCTCGCGGCAGTCGGCCACGTCCTATTATCGGGAATATGTCGTCGTCACCGGCGGCGGACCGGGCGTCATGGAGGCCGGCAACCGCGGCGCCGACGATGTCGGCGCGCCGTCGATCGGCCTGAACATCGTGCTCCCGCACGAGCAAGCGCCCAACGCCTATGTCACGCCGGAGCTCTGTTTCAACTTCCACTACTTCGCCATCCGCAAGATGCATTTCGTGATGCGCGCCAAGGCGGTCGCCGTGTTCCCGGGCGGCTTCGGCACGATGGACGAGTTCTTCGAGACGCTGACGCTCATCCAGACGGGACGCATGGAGCGCGTGCCGGTCATCCTGTTCGGCAAGGCGTTCTGGCAAAGGGCGATCGATCTCGATTTCCTTGCCGAGCAGGGCACGATCTCGCCCGGGGATCAGGACATCATCGATTTCGTCGAAACCGCCGACGAGGCCTGGGACATCATCCGCCGCTTCTACAAACTTTAGGGCGATTGCCACGCCTTCGGCGACGGCCCGCCTCAATCTGGAGTTGGTCAGGCCGCCACGTCGACGATCGCGGTCAGGAAGCCGGCGAGATCGTCGGTGACGAAATCGACGTCATCCTCGTTTGCCGGGTCGCGTTCCCAGATCTCCGAGAAGGTCGGCTCGAAATTGCGCGGCACCACCAGCACGGTCGTCATGCCGAGCGTTTTCGGCACGGCCAGATTGCGCGCCAGATCCTCGAACATCACCGCATTGTGTCCGGTCACGGCGTGCAATTCGGCAAAACGCTCATAGGTCTGGCGCTCCGGCTTGGGGTTCAGCCCTGCCGCGACGATGTCGAAGATGTCGTCGAAATGTTCCAATATGCCGAGCTGGCGCGCGGTGCGCTCGGCATGCCTGCGGTCACCATTGGTGAAGATGAATTTGCGCCCGGGAAGCTGGCGGATCGCCGCGCCCAGCACCGGATCCGGCACTAGACGCGAATAGTCGATGTCGTGCACCTTCTCGAGGAAATCGTCGGGATTGATGCCGTGCCGCTTCATCAGCCCGTTCAGCGTCGTGCCGTATTCCAGGTAGAGCTCCTTCTGCAGCTTGCGCGCCTCGTCGCGCGAAAGCGTCAGCAGCTCGCCGACATAGGCGGTCATCTTCACGTCGATCTGCGCGAACAGGTTCGAGTGATGCGGATAGAGCGTGTTGTCCAGGTCGAACACCCAGTCCGTGACATGGGCGAAGCGGGCGGGATCGGGTGTCGTTGTCATGGATTTCTTATGGCACGCCTGGGCTGATTTTATCCACAACTTATGCGCGTCACGAAGGGTGAAAATGGCGTCTCGCTTCAAATTTTAAAAGTCTCGGAAAGGTCGCCTTTAACGCTTGCTGGCACAGAAGCTCTCCGTTGGGAGCAAATGATGAGTCGCATATTTCTGAAGGCCGCCGCCGTGGCATTCGCCTCGGTCGCCGTCTCGCTGTCGTTGACGTTGATTGTGGTTCCGGCAATGGGCTTTCCGATGAGCCGTACCGTCTGGCTGGCGTCGACGGTCTGCCCGCTCATGCTCGCCTGGGCCGCCAGCGCGGGCAGCTTCTGGCAGAGCGACCGGTTGCAGAATGCCCATCGCGAGCTTGCCCGGGCCCACGCGCAGCTCGCGGCGGCGCACCGGCGCCTGTCGGAAAAGGCGAGCCGCGACGACATGACCGGCATGCTCAACCGCGAAAGCTTTTTTGCCGCGCTCGACGGGTCGCGGCGCAAGAGCGATCGCGGCGCGCTGCTCATCATCGACGCCGATCACTTCAAGAGGATCAACGACAGCTACGGTCATTTGACGGGAGACGAAGCGCTGCTCCTGATCGCCGGCGCCATCGAGCGCGGGGTCCGCAGCGTTGACATTCTGGGCCGCATCGGCGGCGAGGAATTCGCGGTCTTCCTGGTCGGCGCCAGCGAACCGGAAGCCAAGCATGTCGCCGAACGCATCCGCCGCGAGGTCGAGCTTATCCGTTTTCGCCCCGTCGACGAGCGCACCGTGCCGCTCACCGTCTCGATCGGCGGCATAAGCTGCGGCGAGAGCGCGACGGTTTCCGATTTGATGCGTGCCGCCGATCGCAGGCTTTACGAGGCCAAGAACCGCGGCCGCAATCTTTCGATCCTCGGCCGCGAGCTTCCTGAGGCGGCATGAAGCCTCGCCGCGGGCGTTAGGAAAGCCCTAACCATGTCCGTATTCAACCGCGCTGAACTTGCCGGTGTAACGCCGTTTTCACTTGGGTTTGGCACGGAACTGGCTTTCTCGGCGGCATGTGTGCCGTTCAGGAACGGCATGCGTGGATCCTATCGAGAGGCGTGTCATGAGCAGGTTCATAAGCAAAATGTCGCGCCGCGCGATCGTGCAGGCACTGATCGCGTTGCCGGCGCTGTCGCTATTCCGCGTCCGGACGGCCCCTGCTGATCCTGATGAGATCGATCCTGATGAGATCGTCGAGATCAATGGCTGGATCCTGCGGCGGAGCGATCTCGCATGATCTTCGACAGTTACGAAGCCTATAATCAGGCCGGCTTCAAACCCAAGGTCTGCATCCTCGGCTCCGGTCCCGCCGGCACGACGATCGCCAGGAAGCTCGGCGCCGCCGGCATTCCGGTCGTCGTGCTCGAGGCGGGCTCGCGCGAATTCAGCGACGACTCGCAGGATTTCTACCGTGGCAAGACGGTCGGCGATTTCTACTTCGACCTCGACATCACCAGGCTGCGGTTCATGGGCGGCTCGTCCAACCATTGGGCCGGCTGGTGCCGCGTGCTCGACAAACAGGATTTCGAGCCGAAGGCTTGGGCGCCGGACACCGGCTGGCCGATCAGCCGCGCCGACATCGAGCCCTATCTTGGCGAAGTCCATGACATCCTCGAGCTTCCGGCGTTCCGTCCGGATATCCCGGTTTCGGACGACATCCGCTGGGTTCAATTGATCAAGAGTCCCGCGGTGCGCTTCGGCGAGAAATTCGCCGACGAGCTCGACAAGAGCAGGAACATCGCTGTCGTGCTCAACACCTACGCGACCGAGCTTACCGGCGACGGCAAGCGCGTCACCGGCGCGAAGCTCTGGTCGAACGGGCAGGATGCCGGCACCTTCAGCGCGGACTATTTCGTCACCTGCACCGGCGGGCTGGAGAACTCGCGGCTGCTGTTGTGGTCGAATGAACGTTCGAACGGCGGCGTGGTGCCGAACGCGGCGGCGCTCGGCCGCTACTGGATGGAGCATCCGACCTTCCAGGGCGGCAACGCCATTGTCGCCAATTACTCGGAGTTCGAGGTCGACGCCTCGAACGAAGTCTTCTTCTCGCCGACGCTTGCCGCGATGGAACGGCTGCAAATAATGAATTTCGGCATCCGCCTGATCGAGAGCCCCTATCCCAATGTCAAGAAGCTGATCGCCGACCTCGCCTGCACCGCGCCCAACATGGCGGAGTGGATGTCGTCCCAGCTGGATCAGAGGCTGCGTTGCGCCGCACAGCTCTATGTCGCCTGGGAGCAGGCGCCGCTCGCCTCGAACCGGATCGAGCTGTCGAAGACCGACGTCGATCACGCCGGGGTGCCGCGCATCGAACTGCACTGGAAGAAGTCGCCGCTCGAACGCCGAACCCTGCTGGAGGGACTGAAGTTGTTCGGGGCGACGATGGCGCAGAAGAATCTCGGTCGCGTCCGCATCGACGAGTGGATCAGCAATGGCGGCGACTACCCGACCAATGAGGAGACGGCGGGCCACCACCATATGGGCGGCACCCGCATGGGCACCGATGCCCTGAAGAGCGTCGTCGACGCCAATTGCAAGGTGCATGGCATGGACAATCTCTATGTCGGCGGCTCCTCGGTGTTCTGCACCTCCGGCCAGTGCAACCCCACCACCACCATCACCGCGCTCGCCTGCCGCCTGGGCGAGCATCTCGGCAAGGTGATCGCCGTCTGATCTCAAAACGCCGGCGGCGCCGGCGCCTGGAGTGGCAACCGGCGCCGCCCTGGCCCGCCTTTTGGAGAATTGCGAGCTCGCCTACAGTCCGTGGACGGCCACGCGCACCAGCACGGCGGCTGCGGCAAGCGCCACCAGCAGAATGCCGAGGCCGATGGGCGAGCCCCAGCCATACCATTCCATCGCCAGCTTGGCGTATTTGTATTCCTCCTCGTTCGAGAGAGGAGTGCGCTGTTGAATCAAGTTCATTGTTGCTCCTTGTCGGCGACTTTGCCCTTGCCTTGCAAAAGGTGCCATCGCATATTGATACAATAATCTGAATGTTTGACGGGTTGATAATTAGATGATCGAAACAAATTCGTCAAGCACGAAACGCGATGAAATGACCCGGGACGTCGGCCTCGCCGTCATGCGCTGGCAGGACGCCGTTCAGGCCTATGACGAAGCGGTGGGCGCGCGGCTGGGGCTGATCGCGGCCGAGCGGCATTGCCTGGGCCTGCTCTATGCCGGCCCGCAATCGGCGGGCGCCGTGGCCGCGGCCACGGGACTGACGCCAGCGGCGGTGACGGCGCTGATCGACCGGCTGGAGGCGCGCGGCTACGTCACCCGGAACCGGAGCCTGGAGGACAGGCGCAAGGTGGTGATCGAGGCGACCGAACTGACCAGGGAATTGTCGGAGCGCTATTACGGCACGATCGCGCGCGAGGGCGAGAAGGTGGTGGCGAGCTTCAGCGATGCCGAGCTCGCGACAGTGCTGCGCTTCGTCAACGCCGCGCTCGACCTGCAGAACGAGCAGTTGGCAAGGATCAAGGCGGAGCCCGAAAAGGCTTGATCGGCAAAAAGCGAGAGGCGGCTCAGCCTGTCGGCAGCTGAACCGCCCTGAATGTCGGTTGGGCGAAAACCGACCTCAGACCGTCGCCGGGTCCAGCGCCGGCTGGCCCTTGAACCGCGCCACGATGCCGGCGAGGTCGCCCTTGGCGAAAGCATCGCGCAGCGCATCGAAGGACGGCAGCACGAAATAGGCGCGCTGGAACTTGTCGATCTCGTAACCGGTGCGCATCACCGTCTCGAGGTCGAACGGCACATGATGGGCATCCTTGCTCTCGACCGCGAATTGCAGTTCGGTGAAGGACGACATCAGCCCGGCGCCGAAGGCCTTCAACGGCTGGCCGGCCTCCTGGATGAGGCCGTATTCGGCGCTGTACCAGTAGAGCCTCGTGATCATCTCGTCGCCGCCGAGCGCGATCACGTCCTCGGCCTTCTGGCCATACATCTGCATGAAATCGGCAAACACCGGCTGGGTCAGGATCGGCACATGGCCGAAGAAATCGTGGAACATGTCCGGCTCGACGATGTAGTCGAGCTCCTTTTCCTTCCGCAGCCAGTTGGTGACCGGGAAGCGCCGGTTGGCGAGATGGTCGAAGAACGGGCCGGCCGGGATCAGGCCGGGCACCGCGACGATCTTCCAGCCGGTCAGGCTGGTGAGCTTCTCGCTGACCTCGTCGAAATCCGGAATCCGGTCGAGCAGGCCGAGCGCAGCGACGCCATCCAGATAGGAATGGTGCGCGAGCTTCTTGGTCAGCTTCGTCTGACGGTCGCACAGCGTGCGCCACACCGCCTGTTCCTCGGCGGAATAGTCGTAGCCCTGCGCCACGGTGAAATCGCTGCGGCACACCGAATAGTCGCCGCGAAGGCCCTGCGCCGCGCATTCGGCGGCGTAATCGGCAACGCTGATTGTCATCATATCCTCCTCAAGATCGTGATCCGCGGATCGTGGCGAAGAGTGTAGGAGCGATCGTTGAGGCAAATCAGCCTTGTTTGTAGCTCGGTGGCGAATTTTGAGGTAAAAACACTCCAGTCAATGCGAGATCAGGAAGACATGCCTCAGTTCGACGATTTCGAGATCAAGATGCTCGACATCCTGCAGCGCGACGGGCGCAAGCCTGTTTCGGAGCTGGCGCAGGAGATCGGCCTGTCGACCACCCCTTGCGCGCGCCGGTTCGAAGCCTTGCAGGAAACCGGCATCATCAAGGGCTTTGCTGCTGTGCTCAGCCGCCGCGCCGTCGGCCTCACGGTCGAGGTGTTCATCCAGGTGCGGTTGGTCAGCCACAGCGATGGCTCACCTGAAAGTTTTATAGCCGCCGTCCAGCGCATGGACGAGGTCTCGTCCTGCTGGACGATGACCGGCGACCACGATTTCCTGCTGCATGTCATGGTGCCGTCGGTCGACGATCTGAACGCCTTCGTCATGCACCGGCTGATGCGGCTGCCCGGCGTGCGCGACGTTCACACGCAGCTCGTGCTGCAGAACATCAAGGGGCCCGGTCATGTGCCGCTCAGCCATCTGCGGCGCTGATCCGGTCAAATCTGGCGAAAAGCTGCGTGGAAACTGCTGAACCGCGCCAAGGCGGCTTCGGCATCGGCCTCTAGCACAAGCGGACCCAATATGGAGGTCCGCCATGAACATCGTGCTGATCAATCCGCCGCACACCGCAATCGGCAGCCGCGTGCCCGACGACCATCTGCCGCCGCTCGGGCTTTTGGCGATCGGCGGGCCGCTGATCGATTCCGGCCATCAGGTGCGCCTGGTCGATGCCGAGTTCGGGCCGATGCCGCTTGGCACGCTGGTCGACGAGGCCCTGAGCGGTGATCCGGACTTCGTGCTGATCGGCCATTCCGGCTCGACCTCGGCGCATCCGACGGCCTTGAGCATCGCCGAAATGATCAAGGCGCGCGCGTCGGGCGTCACCGTCATCTATGGCGGCGTCTTCCCGACCTATCACTGGCGCGACATTCTCGCCGCGACCGACGTCTTTGACTTCATCGTGCGCGGCGAGGGCGAGGCGATCGCGACGGCGCTGGTCGAGGCGATCGAGATGCGCCAGCCGGTGGGAAGTGTCGCAGGCATCGCCTATCGCGACGATCTCGGCCGTCCTGTCGCGACGCAGTCGGCCATGACTGTTGCCGATCTCGACGCTTATCGCGTCGGCTGGGAGCTGATCGATCATCGCCGCTATTCCTATTGGGGCGGCAAGCGGGCGGTGGTCATGCAGTTCTCGCGCGGCTGCCCGCATCTGTGCAATTATTGCGGTCAGCGCGGTTTCTGGACCCGCTGGCGGCATCGCGACCCGGTGAAATTCGCAAAAGAAATCGCCTGGCTCCATCGCGAGCGCGGCGTCGAGCTGATCAACCTGGCGGACGAGAACCCGACCTCCTCGAAGAAGGCCTGGCGCGCCTTTCTCGACGCCATGATCGCCGAGAACGTGCCGGTGCTGATCGTCGGCTCGACCCGCGCCGACGACATCGTGCGCGATGCCGATATCCTGCATCTCTACCGCAAGGCCGGTGTTATCCGCTGGCTGCTCGGCATGGAGAACACCGACGAAGAGACGCTGTCGCTGATCCGCAAGGGCGGCAGCACCAAGTCGGATCGCGAGGCGATCCGGCTGCTCCGCCGACACGGCATATTGTCGATGGCGACCTGGGTCGCCGGCTTCGAGGACGAGACCTTGCGCGACCTCTGGCGCGGCTTCCGCCAGCTCATCGCTTATGATCCCGACCAGATCCAGGCGCTCTATGTCACGCCGCATCGCTGGACGCCGTTCTTCCGCATCGCGCGCGACCGCAAGGTGATCCAGAAGGACGTGCGCCTCTGGGATTACAAGCACCAGGTTCTGCACATGACCCGGCTAAAGCCGTGGATGCTGTTCTTCGCCGTCAAGCTGATCGAGGTCGCGGTGCAGTCGCGGCCGAAGGCGCTGGCGCGCATCCTCTTCCACCCCGATCCCGAGCAGCGTCATTCGATGCGCTGGTACACGAAGATGGGCCGCCGCGTCTGGCTCCGCGAGGTCTGGGGGTTTCTCGCCCGCGACCGCCGCGTGACCGACGGCCCGACGCTCGCCGAATTCTGGGGCGCGCCACAGGACGCGGAGGAGGAATCGATGATCGTCCGGCGGCCGGCGCGAAAGCCGGCCATAGTCATTGAAGATCAGAGAAAGTTAGCCGGCTGAATAGGGCGGCTCACCGCCTGCGGAAACGGTGAACTTACCTTCTTACGGAACGATCAGCGTGCCGGCGCCGTGCTCGGTGAAGAGCTCGAGCAGCACCGAATGCGGCGTCTTGCCGTTGAGGATGACGACGCCCTCGACGCCGCGCTCGATCGCCTCGATGCAGGTTTCGACCTTCGGGATCATCCCGCCCGACACCGTGCCGTCCTTGATCAGCGCCTTGGCCTCGGCGACCGTCAGCTCGTCGATCAGCTTCTTGTCCTTGTCGAGCACGCCCGGCACATCGGTGAGGAAGAGCAGGCGCGAGGCCCGGCACGCGCCGGCGATGGCGCCGGCGAACGTGTCGGCGTTGATGTTGTAGGTGTGGCCGTCGCGGCCGGGCGCCACCGGCGCCAGCACCGGGATCATTTCCGAGCGCGCGAGAAGGTCGAGCAGCGTGCGGTCGACCTCGACCGGCTCGCCGACGAAGCCGAGATCGAGCACCCGCTCGATGTTGGAATCGGGGTCGATCATGGTCTTGCGCGCCTTTTCGGCAAACACCATGTTGCCGTCCTTGCCGCAGAGCCCGATCGCCCACTCGCCCTCGGCGTTGATCAGCGCCACGATCTCCTTGTTGATCGAGCCGGCCAGCACCATCTCGACGATCTCGACCGTCTTCTGGTCGGTGACGCGCAGGCCGCCCTCGAACTTGGATTCGATGCCCATCTTGTTGAGCATCGCGCCGATCTGCGGCCCGCCGCCATGCACGACGATCGGGTTGACGCCGGACTGTTTCAGCAGCGCGATGTCGCGGGCGAAGGCTTTGCCGAGCTCGGTATCGCCCATGGCATGGCCGCCATATTTCACCACCACCGTCTTGTTCTCGTAGCGCTGCATATAAGGCAGCGCGCGCGAGAGCAGCGCGGCCTGCATTTCGGCGTTGGCGGCGACGTCCGTCATCGATGTGATCCCGGCTTCTAGGAAAGGACGGCGGGGTCTTAGCGGGAATTGGAGCAGGCCGCAAACGGCTTTGCGGTCACAATGACGAAATCGACAGACCTTAGCTCGGTACCTTGAGCGGCGCGCGCCGCTTCAGCCATCCTGAAAGCTTCTCCATCTGCGCGGCGAAGGACAACAGCGTCTCCTCGTCGCCGGGCCGGCCGGCGGCCTGGATGCCGAGCGGAAGGCCGGCCGCCGTGACGTGCACCGGCAGCGCGATCGAGGGCTGGCCGCTGACATTCTGGATCGCAGGCCAGTGGGTGAACCACAGGCTCTTGTCCATCAGCTGGCCGAAGAACGACTTGACCTTGAGCAGGCTTGTCAGATGCAATTTGTCGAGCAGGTTCTCGAGGAACTCGTCGGCGCCCTTGGGATCCATTGAGCCGCAGGCCAAAGGCGGATGCGCGATGATCGGCATCAGCACGGCGTCGAACCGCGCCGTCTCTTCGATCAGCCGCCGCGCCGTGGCGTTGAGCCGCTGCACGCTTTCATAGACTTCGCCGGCGGACAGCATTTCACCAAGCCGGGTCAGCACGCGGGTCGCGCGCTCGACCTCGCCGGTTACCGGCCGGCCGACGCGCTGCGCCTCGGCCCGCATCGTCCCGGCAACGGCGGAGGCGACACTCCGGCAGAAATCGGCGATGAAGTCGCGGCCGATGAAAGGCAGGTCGATCTCCTCCACCGTGTGGCCCCCTTCGCGCGCCAACGCCACCGCCGTGTCGAGCGCCTGGAGCGTCTCGGCCGAGATCGGCAGGCCGAGCGGCGACTTGCGGTAGACGGCGAGGCTGAGCCTGCCCGGGTCGCGCGCGGCGGCGACCGCGAAGAAACCTTGCGGCGCGCGTGCCGCGTATGGCGAAAGCGGATCGGCGCCATGGGTGAGGTCGAGCAGCAGCGCGGTATCGCGCACCGAGCGGCTGACGGCGTGGTCGACGACCATGCCGTACCAGCTTTCGCTGACCAGCGGCGTCAGCGGTACGCGGCCGCGCGAGGTCTTCAGGCCGACCAGCCCGCTGCAGGCCGAGGGCACGCGGATCGAGCCGCCGCCGTCGGAAGCATGCGCCGCCGGCACCACGCCCGCCGCCACCAGCGCGGCAGCGCCGCCGGACGAGCCGCCCGTGGTGTGGCCTGTGTTCCAAGGGTTGCGGGTGATGCCGAAGCGGGCCGACTCCGTTATCAGCCTCAGCCCATGCTCGGGTGAGGTGCTGGTGGCGACCGGGATCAGCCCGGCGGCGAGATAGCGCTCGACCATCACCGAGTTGAAATCGGCGGTGAAAGGCGGGATACGGCTGCCGCCATGGATCGGCACGCCTTTGATGCCGATGCCGAGATCCTTGAGCGCGAAGGGCACGCCGGCCAGCGGCAGCGTGCGGTCGACGGTCTTGGCTCGTGCCCGCGCGGCGTCGTAAAGGGGTGTGACGATCGCATTGATGTCGGGCCTTGTCGCCTCGGCGCGCGCGATCGCCGCGTCGACCAGCTCCGGCGGCGAGATTTCCCCTTTGTGGACGAGTTCGCCAAGCCCTGTCGCATCCTGTTCCCAAAGCACGCGCTCGATCGACATCACCGCATCCCCTCGTTTGCCAAAACCTATCGCATGAAGCTGCAGATCGAAATCGGGATTCGATAGAACCAACGGCACGGCAATCTTCGGCGGACAAAGCCTTGGGCGGCCCGTTGCAATTAAATCGCGATCTTCTAATTTGCCGCCATGGGGCCGCAGGACATCAGCAAGCTGATCGTCCGGACTTCGATGAAGGACCGGACTGCGTTCGATCTGCTCTACAAGCAGACCAGCGGGAAACTCTTCGGCGTCTGCCTTCGTGTCTTGAGGGACCGGGGAGATGCGGAAGAAGCGCTGCAGGAGGTGTTCGTCAAGATCTGGACGAAAGCGGACCGTTTCGCGGTTTCCGATCTGAGCCCGATTTCCTGGCTGGTGGCCATTGCGCGCAACCATGCGATCGATCGCATCAGGGCGCGGCGCAGTTCTTCCGCCGACATCGACGCAGCCGTCGACGTCGCCGATCCGGCGCCGGGACCTGAGGCCATGGCTGTCGCGGCTGGCGAGAGCGAACGCATCCACCATTGCCTTGACGAGTTGGAGAAAGACCGGGCGGCGGCCGTCCGAGGCGCCTATCTGAGCGGCGAAAGCTATGCCGAGCTGGCGGAACGCTTCAAGGTTCCGCTGAACACGATGCGGACCTGGCTGCGGCGAAGCCTGCTCAAACTGAGAGAATGCCTGGAAAGATGACGCTGGCGGAAGACAACGGACCGGAACGTGGAGGCGACGACCTGCTCGCCGCTGAATATGTTCTCGGCGTCCTGCCAGCCGACGAGCGCCAGGTCGCGTCTCGCCGCATCGATACGGAGGCGGCTTTCGCCCGTCTGGTCGATGCCTGGGAGGTGCGCTTCGCGCCGATGGCCGCTGCTTACGCCGCGGTCGAGCCGCCGGCTTCGGTGAAGGCGGCCATCGACCGCCGCCTGTTCGCATCGTCCGCTTCCACTTCCGGCGCGCAGGGTGGCAGCCTGTGGACGAGCCTTGCCTTCTGGCGCGGCCTCGCCGCCGCGGCCATTGCCGCTTTGGCCGTCTATGTCGCCCTGCTTTACGTCAATCCGCCGGTCCGGCCGCCCGAGACCAGGCTGGTCGCGTCGCTCACCGCCGACAACAGCAACGTCAAATACCTCGCCGTCTATGACGCCGCCCGCCATGAGGTCGGCCTGTCGCTGGTCTCTGGCGATCGCGGCGCCGGCAAGGATTTCGAATTGTGGATGATCGAGGGCAAGAACGCGCCGGTCTCGATGGGCGTCATCCCCGCCGGCCAGACCGTGCGCATGGCGGTCGCGCCCGCCATCCAGCGGAAGCTCGCGCAAGGCGCCGTGCTCGCCGTCAGCCTCGAGCCTTCGGGCGGCTCGCCGACCGGCCAGCCGACCGGCCCGGTCGTCGCTGCAGGTGATTTGAAAGGCATCTGATCCCAGGCGGCATCATCAAAGATAAATGGAAGTCTATCTCCCGCCTTTTTGGCGGGATACAGGAATCCGCCACCGCCACGGGCGGCGGAAGTGAAATAAATCGAACGAAGCAAAAATCTCTCGACCTCCGTGAAACTAACTTTTTTGAAGCCCGTATCTCCTCGCGTTCCCAAACACGGGATGAAACAACCAGAGGAGACTGACACAATGCGTAAACTCGCCACCCTTTTGCTTGCCTATACGCTCGGCTTTTCCGCGCTCGGAGCCGTTGCCTATGCCGCCAATCCGATGGTCGGCGGGGCGCCGATGTATGCCAAGAAGAACATCATCGAGAACGCCGTCAATTCGGAGGACCACACCACGCTCGTCGCCGCCGTCAAAGCCGCCGGCCTCGTCGACACGCTGCAGGGCGCGGGCCCCTTCACCGTCTTCGCGCCGACCAACGAAGCCTTCGCGGCGCTGCCCGCCGGCACGGTCGACACGCTGCTCAAGCCCGAGAACAAGGATAAGCTGACCAAGGTGCTCACCTGCCATGTCATCGCCGCCAAGGCGCTGGCAGCCGATGTCGCCAAGATGGCCAAGGCCGATGGCGGCGCGCACCAGGTCAAGACGGTCGGCGGCTGCGAGCTGACGCTGAAGACCGAGAAGGGCAAGGTCACCGTGACCGACGAGAACGGTAATGTCGCTCACGTCAGCATCGCCGATGTCCGCCAGTCGAACGGCGTCATCCACGTCATCGACAAGGTTCTCTTGCCCAAGATGTAACAAAGCGGGCCGAAGATGTAACAAAGCGGGCATGCCCGGCGAAGCATGGCTGAGCGCCGGCCGCGACATCCAAGATCCGCGCCGCCGGCAAGAGTGCTCCGCGTTGTCCCGCAAGGGGCGCGCGGAGCAGCAATTCCAGCAAGGCACGAAGGGGTTTTTCGTCTGGAAGTGCTCAACATGACGGATAGCGCGTCACCGGCTTTTGATTTCCGGGCGGCGCTCTATCTTGGCAAAATGCATCAGGAGGAACGGCCATGAACCGTCGCGATTTTCTCTGGAGCGGGGCAGCCGCCACCGCTCTCATCGTCGGATCCGGAGCGATGCTGCGCGCCGGCGGACCGAAGCCCGCTCTGGCCGCCGAAACCTTCGAGGTCACCAAGACCGATGCCGAATGGCACGCCATCCTGTCCGACGCTGCCTTCGACGTGCTGCGCAAGCAGGGCACGGAATATCCGGGCACCAGCCCGCTGCTCAACGAACACCGCAAGGGCATCTTCGCCTGCGCCGGCTGCGACCTGCCGGTCTATTCGTCTGAGACGAAGTTCGATTCCGGGACCGGCTGGCCGAGCTTCTGGCAGGAGATCCCCAATTCCATCGGCAAGACCGAGGACCGCACACTCGGCATGGTTCGCACCGAGGTGCATTGCCGGCGCTGCGGCGGGCATCTCGGCCATGTCTTCGATGACGGCCCGCCGCCCACCGGGCTGCGCCATTGCATCAACGGCGTGGCGCTGAGCTTTAAGCCGGCCGCTGCCTGAGAGGACTGGGATCTGTCCAAAGAAATGACCCCGGAAATCGTCACCGATTTCCGGGGTCACGCGTTGAGGTAGCCAGGCGGGGGTTCCGGCTCCTCAATGACCTCCGCCGCCACCGCCGCGCTGTTGCGCCGGCTTGTTGATGAACAGCACGAAAAATCCGAGCGAGGCGAACAGCACGGTCAACATCATGAACACGTCCATGAAGGACAAAAGCGCTGCCTGCTGCTGCACCATGCCGGACAGCTTCGAAATGGCGGCGGTCGTTGCGTCGAGACCGGCGTTTTGCTGGAAGGTCAGGGTCATGTTCTGCAGCTTGGTTTGCGCGGCCTCGCTGCCCCACTGCACATGCTCCGAAAGCCTTGCATAGTGAAAGGCATTGCGGTCGATCAGCACCGTGTTGATGACTGCCAGGCCGACGGCGCCGCCGAGATTGCGGGTCAGGTTGAACAGGCCCGACGCATTCTTCAGCCGCTCCGGCGGCAAGGTGCCGAGCGCGATGTTGTTGATCGGCACCATGCACAGCATCATCGAGCAGCCGCGCAGGATCTGCGGGATCAAGAGCTCATAGAAATCCCAGTCGGCGGTGAGATGCGTCATCCACCAGGTGCCGGTGGCGAAGCCCAGGAAGCCGATCATCATCATCAGCCTGAGATCGATCTTGTTCGACAGGATGCCAGCGACCGGCGCGGTGAAGAACATCGCCAGGCCGCTGACGAACAGCGCCTCGCCGATCATCATCGAATCATAGCCGCGAATACGGCCGAGGAACACCGGATAGAGGTAGGTCAATCCGTAAAGGCCGATGCCGACGACGAAGGAGAACAGCGAGCCGAAGGCGAAGTTGACGTTGCTGAAGGCCCTGAGATCGACGATCGGCTCCTCGGCGGTGAAGACGCGCCAGAAGAAGATGACGCCGCCAATGGTCATGATCACGGCGCAGATGAACACGGCCTGTTCCTGCAGCCAGTCATGGTTCGGACCTTCCTCCAGCACATATTCCATGCAGCCGAGGAAGGCGGCCATGCCGATCAAGCCCCACCAGTCGAATTTGGAGAACAGTTTCAGGTTGGGCTTGTCGAAGTCGATCAGCGACCAGGCAGCGGTCGCCACCAGGATGCCGGGCACGACATTGATCAGGAACAGCCAGTGCCAGGACATGGCATGGCTGATATAGCCGCCCACCGTCGGGCCGATCGTCGGCGCCAGCGTCGCCACCAGGCCGATCATCGGCGAGACGACGGCGCGCCTGGAAGGCGGGAAGATGGTGAAGGCAGCCGCGAAGACGCTCGGGATCATGCCGCCGCCGATGAAGCCCTGGATGGCGCGGTAGACGATCATCTGGTCGATATTGGTGGCGGTCGCGGCGAGCGCGCTGGCCGCGGTGAAGCCGGCCGCCGCGGTGGTGAACAGCACCCGCGTCGACAGCATGCGGCTGAGGAAGCCCGACAGCGGGATCATCACCACCTCGGCGATCAGATAGGCGGTCTGCACCCACGGGATCTCGTCGGAGCTGGCGCTCAGGCCCGCCTGGATCTCGGCGAGCGAGGCCGACACGATCTGGATGTCGAGGATCGCCATGAACATGCCGAACACCATCGCCAGGAAGGCGACGACGCGGCGCACAGGCATATGGTCCGCGGGCAGCGCCGGCGCGGCGGCAGCGGCCGGGCGTCCCGGCATTGCTCCTGCGGTGATGGTTGCGGTTGCCATGTCATGGCCTCCCTAAGCAATTCTCGATGGCCAGCGTGGCGGTCCGGAATTGCGTCGAAACAGATGGTTGGAGCGCGTCTGCCGCTCCGAAGCAGGCTGGGCGGCTCGGCGCTCGAATGGCCACCGAACCGCCCCCCGATCAGTTGGTCGTCGAGGCCGGCGCTGTGCGGCTGTCAACCGCGACGATGACGCTCAAGCCGGCGCGCAGCTTGCCGGTCTTCAAGACGTCGGCTGGCACGTCGATGCGCACGGGCACGCGCTGCACCACCTTGGTGAAGTTGCCGGTGGCGTTTTCCGGTGGCAGCAGCGAGAACACCGCGCCCGAAGCCGGCGCCAGCGAGGAGACCGTGCCTTCGAAGGTCTGGCCGTCGATCGCGTCGACGGTGATGCGGACCTTCTCGCCGGGCACGATGCGGCCGAGCTGCGTCTCCTTGAAGTTGCCGACGATGTAGAGCTTGTCCATCGGCACGACGACGGCGAGCTTCTGGCCGGGGCTGACGAGGTCGCCCTGCTCGACCGAGCGGTTGCCGACGACGCCGTCATAGGGCGCCTTCAGCACGGTGAAGGAGAGGTCGCGCTGGGCCTTGTCGCGGGTGAGCTGCAGCGAGGCGAGCGTCGAGGCCGATTCCGCGCGCTGCGCTTCCAGCACGCCGATATTGGCCTGAGCCGCCGCGATCTGCGCATCGGCGCCGACAAGGGCCGCCTTGGCCTGGTCGAGCGCGGTCTGCGCGTCATCGAGCTGCGCCTGCGTGCCGACATGGGTCTTGAGAAGCTGCGCCGCGCGCAGCTGGGCGCGCGCCGCATTGTCGGCCGCGGCCTGGTCTGCGACCTTCTGCGCCTCAGCCTGCGACAGCGAGGCCCGGGCCGCCTTGGTCTGAGCGTCGATGCGGTCGAGCGTCTTGCTCAATGTGGCGATCTGCGCCTCGGCCTGGGCGACCGCGATCTTGTAGTCGCCATTGTCGATGACGAACAGCGGATCGCCGGCCTTGACCTTCTGGTTCTCGCTCACCAGCACCTTGTCGATATAGCCGGATATTTTCGGCGACACGAACGACATATCGGCCTGGACATAGGCATCGTCGGTGGAGATCATGAACCGGCCGTCGGTCCAATAGTTATACCCATACCAGGATCCGGCGCCGAGCAGGGCGAGGCCGATGATTGGCAGCAGGAAGGAACGGGCCGAGCGCTTTTTCTTGGCGGGCGCCTCGGCCGCGGGCGTCGCAGCCGGAGCGGCGGGCTGGACAGGAACTTCCGGCGCTTCGGTCGACGGCTGGACCTTGGCGTTGGGAAACGTGCGGACTTCGGCGGTGGCGGGCGCGTTCGAGGACATGGGTATCTCTCTGGATGTCAGTCAGACTGAACCGTTCGGTTCGAATTGGTGATTGACATAGCGCGGAAAGAGGACCATATCAAGAGGAAATCGAACCGAGTGGTTCGAAATATTTTCAAGGAATGGCTTCCATGGTCGAAACGACAGCCGATAGCGATCTGCTCGACTTGCGCAAGGGTCGTCCGGCGGCCGGGCAGGACCCGGTCAAGCGTGCCCAGATCATCGAAGGCGCGCGCCGCGTTTTCATAGACAAAGGCTTCGAAGCCGCCTCGATGAACGATATCACGCGCGAGGCCGGCGTCTCCAAGGGCACGATCTACGTCTATTTCCAAAACAAGGAAGAGCTGTTCGAGGCTCTCATCGAGGAAGAGCGCGGCACCATCTTCAAGAACATGTATGAGGTGCTCGACCATTTCGACGACCTGCGCAACACGCTGGTGAAATTCGGCATGGGGCTCTCCGCCAAGATCACCTCGGCCAAGGTCATCCAGGCCCAGCGCACAGTGGTCGGCGCGTCCGACCGGATACCCGAGCTTGGCGCGCGTTTTTACGAGCGCGGCCCGAAACGCGGCCACGACAAGGTCATGGCCTTCCTCAACGAAGCCGTCGAGCGCGGCCTGCTCGAGATCGACGATGTCGATCTTGCCGCCTATCAGTTCACCGAGCTTTGCCTTGCCGGCCTGTTCCGCCAGTGCATCTTTTCCTACCGCACCAAGGCGCCGAGCCAGGCGGAGATCGAACATGTCGTGAAATCCGGCGTCGACGTCTTCCTCAAGGCCTACGGCACGGAAAAATTTCTCGCCGAGGAAAAGGCGCTGCAATCGGCCTGACCGCCCCTGGGCACGCTAATCCCAAAGCGTGCAAAGCAGGCCAAAGGGCCGTGGCGCGGCGTTGAAGGCGCGGGCGTGGCGGCCGAACGCAACGTCGTCGAGATCGTCCACCGACCCCTCTCAAAATGTCGATTGGCTTCGTCGGGCAGGCGCTGTCGGAAGGACCTGTTAACCATCGCTTCCTATGTCTCGGGAGACGTTCAATCGGCGAGTCTCGAGAATGACATCCATGCGTTTCCCCCGTGCCAATCTTTCCGGCGCCTCCGCCTATCAGGGCGACGACGATCATCGCGCGGACGGGCGCCGTGGCGGGGTTCCGCAGGCGCAGGCGGGCCAGGTAGTCGCGTTGCGCGTCGCCCCGGCCAGCGAATCGGATGCCGCTCGCAACGCATCGCCCGATTCGGCCAATGGCGGCGAATTCAGCCGCCCGGCTTGGCAGGATTATTTCTTCCTCGCGCCCAATGTGCGGTTCACCCGCACGCCGGACACCGATCTCTCCAGGCGGGCCGCCCCGCAAGAAGATACCGCGCAGGCTAAGCCACCCGCCCGTGAGCCCGTCCGGCCAGCGTCGCCGGCTCCGGCGCCAGCCGCTCCGGTCCGGAAAAGTCCTGCCGCCTCCGCCGCTCCCGCCGTGGCGCCGATGCAAACCAGGCCGCTCCGCGCACCATCCGCAGTCGCCCCTGTCACTATCTCGCCCCCTCCGTCCGCGCCGCCTCTGGCCGCCGCCGCTCCGACGCCAAAACCGCGTCCGAGCGGACTGCGCTGGTCCTATCTTTCCGATCATGCCTTCTTCGAATTCGGCATGCCTTTCCTCGCCGAGCGCCTGGCACGGGCGCGCCTGAACGAGGCGGGGCAGGCGCCGGCCGTTCCGGCGCAGCCACCATTGGTGCAGTCGATACCGGCGCAGCGTCCGGCCTCACCGGAGATCCAGCCCCGTGCCGCCTTCCTGGGCGAGGCGACGTCGTTCTATCGGGTCATCGAATGGCGCTCCAGTGCGGCGAATGCGGAGCCTTCTCCGGCGCCTGCCCTCCCGGCCGTCGAGCCGACGGCTGTCGAACCCGCGCCGGTTTCCGCTCCGTCGAGCGCAAGGACGGTCAGGCAGGCGCCGTCGCTGCCCATGGCCGGTGAGGTCGCGCCGCTGTCCGCGATGGCCGGCTACGAGCTTCCCTCCGAGGATCTGCTGCAGATGCCGCCGGAAGGCCAGGGCTTCTACATGTCGCAGGAGCGCATGGAGCAGAATGCCGACCTGCTCGAAAGCGTGCTGGAGGATTTCGGCGTCAAGGGCGAGATCATCCATGTCCGCCCCGGTCCGGTCGTCACGCTCTACGAATTCGAGCCGGCGCCGGGCGTGAAATCCAGCCGCGTCATCGGTCTGGCCGACGACATCGCCCGCTCGATGTCGGCGATCTCGGCGCGCGTCGCCGTGGTGCCGGGCCGTAATGTCATTGGCATCGAGCTGCCCAACGAGACGCGCGAGACGGTTTATTTCCGCGAGCTGATCGGATCGGCCGGCTTCCGCAACACCTCCTGCAAACTGGCGCTCGGCCTCGGCAAGACGATCGGCGGCGAACCGGTCATCGCCGAGCTCGCCAAGATGCCGCATCTGCTGGTGGCGGGCACCACCGGTTCCGGCAAGTCGGTTGCCATCAACACCATGATCCTGTCGCTGCTCTACCGGATGAAGCCGGAAGAATGCCGCTTGATCATGGTCGATCCCAAGATGCTGGAGCTTTCCGTCTATGACGGCATCCCGCATCTGCTGACGCCGGTCGTCACCGATCCCAAGAAGGCCGTCACGGCGCTCAAATGGGCTGTGCGCGAGATGGAGGACCGCTACCGCAAGATGGCGCGCCTCGGCGTGCGCAACATCGACGGCTACAACCAGCGCGCGGCGAGCGCCCGCGACAAGGGCGAGGTCGTGACCATGCAGGTGCAGACCGGCTTCGAGAAGGGCACCGGCGAGCCGCTGTTCGAGGAGCGCGCGATCGACTTGGCGCCCATGCCCTATATCGTCATTATCGTCGACGAGATGGCCGACCTGATGATGGTGGCCGGCAAGGAGATCGAAGGCGCCATCCAGCGCCTGGCGCAGATGGCGCGCGCCGCGGGCATCCATCTGATCATGGCGACGCAACGCCCGTCCGTCGACGTCATCACCGGCACGATCAAGGCCAATTTCCCGACCCGCATCTCCTTCCAGGTGACGTCGAAGATCGACAGCCGCACGATCCTCGGCGAGCAGGGCGCCGAGCAGCTGCT
Source organism: Mesorhizobium sp. SOD10 (assembly GCA_000824805.1). Classification (GTDB taxonomy): domain Bacteria; phylum Pseudomonadota; class Alphaproteobacteria; order Rhizobiales; family Rhizobiaceae; genus Mesorhizobium. The sequence goes on along the minus strand of CCNA01000023.1, from coordinate 126,502 downwards.
CGGCCAGGGCGATATGCTGCACATGGCCGGCGGCGGGCGCATTTCGCGCGTGCACGGCCCCTTCGTTTCCGACCTGGAGGTCGAGCACGTCGTGGCGCATCTGAAGGCGCAGGGGCGTCCCGAATATCTCGACACCGTCACCGCCGACGAGGAAGAGGCCGAGGAAGCGGCCGATGCCGGTCCGGTCTTCGACAAAAGCGCGATCGGAGAGGAGGATGGCGACGCCCTCTACGAGGAGGCCGTCAAGGTGGTCAAGCGCGACAAGAAGTGCTCGACTTCCTATATCCAGCGCCGCCTCGGCGTCGGCTACAACCGCGCTGCTTCCCTGGTCGAGCGCATGGAGAAGGAAGGCCTGGTCGGCGCTCCCAACCATGTCGGCAAGCGCGAGATCCTCACCGGCCGGCGCGATCGCGAGCCGGAACGTGAAGAGATGGATTGATCCCGACGGGCCGTTCCTGGAACGGCGGCATCAGCCGCCGTTCGCCACCAGGACGATCGCCGCGCGCAGCTCGTCCAGCCCGGCGGCTTTTTCCGACGAGGTGGCCAGCACCGCCGGAAAGGCCGCCGGCCGCTTCTTGATCTTGGCAAGCGTCTCCTCGATCAGCCTCGGCACGGCGGCGGCCTTGATCTTGTCGGTCTTGGTCAGCACCACCTGATAGGACACGGCCGCCTTGTCGAGCAGGGTGAGCACTTCCTCGTCCTTGGCCTTGATGCCGTGGCGGGCGTCGATCAGCACATAGACGCGCTTCAGCGTCACGCGACCCTGCAGATACTCGTAGATCAGCTTGGTCCATTGATCGACTTTGTCCTTCGGCGCGCTGGCGTAGCCGTAGCCGGGCATGTCGACCAGCGCCATCGGCGGCAGGTCGGCGCCTTCGCCGGAGAACCCGTCCGGCACGAAATAGTTGAGCTCCTGCGTGCGCCCCGGCGTGTTCGAGGTGCGCGCCAGGCCCTTATGCCCGACCAGCGCGTTGATCAGCGACGACTTGCCGACATTGGAGCGGCCGGCGAAGGCGATCTCCGGCGGGCCTTCCGGCGGCAGGAACTTCATCGACGGCACGCCCCGGATGAAGATCCAGCCGCGGGTGAACAGCTCCGGATCGACCGCCGTCTTGTCGCTTTTTGTGTCGGGCGCGTTCAAACCGCTGCCTCCAGCCTGGAAATATCGGCGCCGCGGATGGCGTTGAGGTTGCGGCTGATCTTGTCGACCGGCCAATCCCACCACGCGGCCTTCAAAAGCCGCCGCACCGTGAATTCGTCGAAGCGCATCTTCACTATCCTTGCCGGGTTGCCGGCGACGATCGCATAAGGCGGCACATCGTGCGTGACAACCGATTTCGCCGCCACGATGGCGCCGTCGCCCACTTTCACGCCCGGCATGATCACCGCGTCCATGCCGATCCACACATCATTTTCGACGACGGTGTCGCCGCGGATCTCCTTCGACCAGGTCTGCGGATCAAAACCTTCTTCCCAGCCATGGCCGAAGATGTTGAACGGATAGGTCGAGAAGCCGGACATTGCGTGGTTGGCGCCGTTCATGATGAAACGCGCGCCTTCCGCGATGGCGCAGAACTTGCCGATCACCAGCCGATCGCCGATAAAGTCGTAGTGGTGCAACACGCATTTTTCGGCGAACTTATCGGGACCGTCCGGGTCGTCGTAATAGGTGAAGTCGCCGATCTCGATGTTGGGCGACGTCACCAGCCCCTTCAGGAAGCCGACGCGCGGATGCATCGCGATCGGATGCTTGATGTTGGGATTGGGTCCGGTCATCGCGATCCCTCCATGGCTGGGGCAATTCCAGGAAAAGTGTGAGCGGTTTTCCGTCCGGAATTGCGTAAAAACAGAGAGACAGCGCGTTCCGGCGCGGTCGATCTCCGATCAAACTAACGTGATCCGCCTGCGGCACCAACCGTTCAGTGGTTGCCGCGGCAGATCACGATCGGGTTGGAAAGGGCGCTGTCGAAGCCGCTGCCCTGATAGACCTCGACGTTCGACGCTCCGGACGGCAGCGAGAAGCTGCCTTCGACGATTTTCTGCTCGCCCGCCGTCGTGTGCAGGGCCCAGCTGAACGTGCAGAATTGCGGCGGGGCCTTGGGTTGCACGTGGCTGCAATTGAGCTGCGCGCCGCCGAGCATCGCCGCTCCGCCGCAACTTACCGCCTCCTTCGCGGCGGCTGGAAAAGCGTATCCCATGAGCAGCGCCAGCATGGCGATCTTGAGCCGGTTCATCTCTGGTCCTTGCCCTGACCGCAGGCCGGCCGGGCCGGTTCTGGCCTATGCGATATTTTCACCAAGCGCCTTAGTCGGTCTTGCGCTCCGCGTCCAGCAGGATTATGTGCATGATGATAATAAGCATGCTCACGAAAGTTTGTCTGCCGACTCCGAAGTCCTCCCATGTCCACCTCGCCCAATATCAGCTTCATGCTGCACGATGTCGCGCGCCTGCTCAGGAAGCGTTTCGAGCAGCGGTCGCGCGCCTTTGGCCTGACCCGGGCGCAATGGCAGGTGCTGGCTTATCTTTCGATGCATGAGGGCATCCACCAGAACAAGCTGGCTGACCTCATCGAGATCGTGCCGATCACGCTCGCAAGGTTGCTCGACAAGATGGAGGCGGGCGGTTTCATCGAGCGCCGGCCCGATCCGTCCGACCGCCGGGCGTGGCTTATCTATCTGACCCCGAAGGCGCATCCGCTGATCGAAGTGATGCGCAGCAACGGCCGGAAGACGCGTGACGAGGCCTTTGCCGGCCTGTCCGCGGGCGCGCAGCAGCAGCTGCTGCAAACCCTTTGCCTGATCAAATCCAATCTGCTCGAGGCCTGCGCCCAGCCGGCCGTCGACCGGGAGAAAGTCCATGTCTGAAGGAATCTCATCCAGAAAGCCCGCCGACGCGGAAGATGTCGGTGAAAGAGTAAGCGACCAGGTCATTCGCCTGGACAGCCAGCGCGAGCAAAGGCGCGGCAATAATCCGCCTGTCGTCGAAGACGACGATCTGGAAGCGCCCGTGGCGCCGGAGCCGGCAACGCTGGAGGCGCCCTCGACCCAACCGAAGCCGGCTGCCGTCACCGTGGCTCCGCCCGCTCCCGCCAAGCCGCGCCGCAGCCTGACGCGGCCGATCCTGTTCGCGCTGCTGCCCCTGGCATTGGTGGCCGGCGGTTACTACTATGTCGTCGGCGGCCAGATCATGACCACCGACAACGCCTATATCCAGGCGCAGTCGCTCGGCGTTTCCACCGACGTCTCCGGCACCGTCGAGGAGATCGAAGTGCACGACAACCAGCCGGTGAAGAAGGGCGACGTGCTCTTCCGCCTGCGGCCTGCCTCCTTCGAAACCGCGCTCGCCGGCGCCAAGGCGCAGCTCGGCACGGTGCGCAACCAGGTGCTGACGCTGCAGGCTAGCTATCAGCAGTCGCTGGCGGTGATCGAACAGGCCGAGGCCGACATTTCCTACTACGAGTCGGCCTTCCAGCGTCAGCAGGACCTGCTCAAGACCTCGACCGCCTCCAAGGCGACATTCGACAGCGCCCAGCATGATCTCATAGCGGCCCGCCAGAAGGTGACCGTCGCGAAGGCGCAGGCGCAGGCGATGCTCGCCCAGCTCGGCGGCGACGCCAGCCAGCCGGTCGAGCAGAACCCCTTCTATTTGCAGGCCCGGTCGGCGGTGGACGACGCCCAGCGCAACCTCAACGATTCCGTCGTCAAGGCGCCGTTCGACGGCATCGTCACCAATGTCGACTCACTTCAGGTCGGCAAATACCTGCCGGCTTCGCAGCCGGCCTTCAGCCTGGTGTCGTCGACCGATATCTGGATCGCCGCCGAACCCAGGGAAACCGAGCTCACCTATGTTTGCCCCGGCCAGAAGGCGACGATCAGCATCGACGCCTATCCGGGCGAGGTCTGGCACGGCACCGTCGGCTCGATCAGCCCGGCTTCCTCGTCCAGCTTCTCGCTGCTGCCGGCGCAGAACACCAGCGGCAACTGGGTCAAGGTCGTGCAGCGCATCCCGATGCGCGTGACGATCGACGATCCGGACGGCAAGCCGCCGCTGCGCGGCGGCATGAGCGCGGTCGTCAGCATCGACACCGGCCATGCCCGCGGCCTGCCGGATTTCGTCACCGATCTCCTCAATCGTTTCGGACACAAGTCATGACGACGGCTTCCGCGACAGGCGCGCCCGCGGTCGCCAATCGCGGCGCCATCACCGCTTGCGTGATCCTGGCGGTCATCATGCAGGCGCTGGACACCACCATCGCCAATGTGGCGCTGCCCTATATCCAGGGCAGCGTCTCGGCGAGCGCCGACCAGATCAACTGGGTGCTCACCTCCTATATCGTCGCCGCTGCGGTGATGACGCCGCCGTCGGGCTATCTCGCCAACCGCTTCGGCCGCAAGCGCATCCTTTTGGTGGCGATCACCGGCTTCGTGGTCGCTTCGGTGCTGTGCGGCTTCGCGCAGTCGCTGCCGCAGATCGTCGGCTTCCGCCTGCTGCAGGGCCTGTTCGGCGCAGCGCTCGTGCCGCTGTCGCAATCGATCCTGCTCGACATCTACAGCGTCGAGGAGCGCGGCTCGGCCATGGCGCTGTTCGGCGTCTCGGTCATGGTCGGCCCTGTGCTCGGCCCGGTCATCGGCGGCTGGCTGACCGAGAACGTCTCCTGGCGCTGGGTCTTCTACATCAACGTGCCGATCGGCGCGTTGGCCTTTATCGGCGTCTCGATGTTCGTCCAGGAAACCAAGCTCGACCTCAAGGCCAGGCTCGACTGGCTGGGCTTCGGCATGCTCAGCGTCGCCATCGCCTCGCTGCAGATGTTCCTCGACCGCGGCGAGCAGCTCAACTGGTTCTCCTCGGCCGAGATCATTGTCGAGGCGCTGGTCTGCGCGTCGGCCTTCTACATTTTCATCGTCCACACCTTCACCGCGCGCGACACTTTCGTGAACCCGCGGCTGTTTCTCGACCGCAACTTCTCCGTCGGCATGATCTTCATCTTCATCATCGGCATCACCTATCTCGCCTCGCTGGCGCTGATGACCCCCTATCTGCAAACGCTGATGGGCTATCCGGTGGTGACGGCCGGCATCGTCATGGGGCCGCGCGGCCTCGGCACCATGGCCTGCATGTTCCTGGTTGGCCGCCTGGTCGGCAAGGTCGACACGCGCTGGCTGCTGTTCATCGGTCTCGCCATCACCGCCTGGGCGATGTACGACATGACCGGCTGGACGCCGGACGTCTCGCAATGGACGATCATTAGCACCGGCTTCATCCAGGGCGCCGGCTTGGGCTTCCTGTTCGTGCCGCTCACCACCATCACCTTTGCGACGCTGGCGCCGGAGCGGCGTGCCGAAGGCACGGGTCTCTACAATCTGTCGCGCAACATCGGCTCCAGCGTCGGCATCTCGGTGGTCACCGCGCTTTTGACGCAGAACCAGCAGATCAACCACGCCAACATCGCCGACTATGTGACGCCCTATAATCCGGCGCTCAGCGATCCGGCGATCTCGCAGGCGCTGAGCCCTTACACCGCCGCCGGCCGCGCCGCGCTCGACGGCCTCGTCACCCTGCAGGCGACGATCATCAGCTATATCGACGATTTCAAGCTGATGATGATCCTGTCCCTGGCCGCCATCCCGCTGGTGCTTCTGCTGCGCAAGCCCGGAACGCCGGCCCAGATCGATCACAGCGCGGTCATGGAATGAGGGGTCCCGCCCGGCTCCGGCCATCGATCCCGGCTCGATCGTCGACACGCGGGCGCTGACGCTTCTGTCGCCGACGTTGGAGATTGGCCGAAACTCCGGCGACGTCGTCATGCTCGGGCTTGGCCGGGCTTGACCCGATTATCCACCCCGTGAGCTTTGCCGTGGGGCGCAACGATGCCGGAATTCCGAAACGCAGCAACGCCTTAGCGTAGCGGTATGGATTCCAGAGCCTGCGCGCTTCGCTTCGCTCCTTGCTCCGCCCTGGAACGACGACCGGGATGGCCAATCGCGAATGTTGGCGCTGTCCCGTTGGCATCTCCAACAAAAACCCCGGCCAGGCCGGGGTTCTGATTGGAAGTCGAGGAAGCCTTCTATTCCGCCGGCGATGGCTTCTTGCGGAACATCGATGCCAGATTGTCCCACAACTCGATCTTGGCGCCCTGGCGCTTCATGATCACGCCCTGCTGCAGGATCGACAGCAGGTTGTTCCAGGCCCAGTAGATAACGAGGCCGGCCGGGAACGAGCCCATCATGAAGGTGAAGATCACCGGCATCCAGGTGAAGATCGCCGCCTGCGTCGGGTCCGGCGGCGCCGGGTTCATGCGCATCTGCAGGAACATTGTGATGCCCATCACCACCGCCCAGGCGCCCATATGCGGCAGGAAGGCGGGCACCGCGAAGGGCAGCAGGCCGAACAGGTTGAAGATCGACGTCGGATCCGGCGCCGCGAGGTCGTGGATCCAGCCGAAGAACGGCGCATGCCGCATCTCGATGGTGATGTAGAGCACCTTGTAGAGCGAGAAGAAGACCGGGATCTGCAGCGCCACCGGCCAGCAGCCGGCGAGCGGATTGATCTTCTCGGTCTTGTAGAGCTCCATCATCGCCTGCTGCTGCTTCATCTTGTCGTCCGCGTATTTCTCGCGGATCTCCAGCATCTTCGGCTGCACCTTCTTCATGTTCGCCATCGAGGCGTAGGACTTGTTGGCGAGCGGGAAGAAGATGGCTTTGACGATGACGGTGGTGGCGAGGATCGCCAGCCCGAAATTGCCGAAGAATTTGTAGAGCGTGTCGATGAGCCAGAACATCGGCTTGGTGATGAAATAGAACCAGCCCCAGTCGATCAAAAGATCGAACCGCTTGATGTGACGGTCCTGCGCATAAGCGTTGATCTTGGCGACTTCCTTGGCGCCGGCGAAGACCTCGGTCTCGACGGTCGCCGACTGGCCGGCCTCGATGTTGATCGGATCGGTCAAGAAGTCGGACTGGTAGCGGTGGCGCCCGTCCTCGAAATAGGCATAGCGCGGCTGGAAGGGCTGCTTCTCGGTCGGCACCAGAGTCACGGCCCAGTATTTGTCGGTGATGCCGAGCCAGCCGTCGGTCGACTTGCCGGGCTTGACTTCCTTGTCCTTCTCGATGGCCGCATATTTGTACTCCGACAGCCCTTCGGTGCCGGTGAAGCCGATCAGGCCTTCATGCAGCACATAGGTGCTGGCGACTGCCGGCTTGTCGTAGCGCGTGACCCGGCCGTAGTTGAATAGGCTGACGGCGCCGCTGCCTGAATTCTGCACCGTGTCGGAAACGGTGAACATGTAGTCGTTGTCGACCGAGATGGTGCGCTTGAAAGTGAGACCCTTGTCGTTGGTGTAGGTCAGCGTCACCGGCGTCGACGGCGTCAACGTCGGATTGCCCTCGACGCTCCACACCGTGTCCGAGCTTGGCACGGCACCGGTCTTGTCTGTGCCGACGAAACCGATCTCGGCGAAATAGCCGGTGGGCAGCGCCTGCGGGTTGAGCAGCTCGATCTCGGGCGAGTTCTTATCGACGGTCTCGGTGTAGTGCTTGAGCTTCAGGTCGTCGAGGCGCGCGCCGGTCAGGTTGATCGAACCCTCGAGGCTCGGCGTGTCGATCTTGACGCGCTTGGTCGCGGCGATCGCCTGGTCGCGGCTCGCCGCCGTCGCGGTGTCGCCGCCGGGCGCGCTGGGAATGGCGCCCGGCGCCTGAGCCGTCGTCGCCGCGCCCGGATTGGTTCCCTGTGCTTCCTTCTTCTGCGCCTCGACGCGCTGCTGCTCGATGCGGGCCTGCTCGCGCTGCTGCTCCATCCTCGGGTTCATGTAGAACACCTGCCAGAGCGTCAGGATCAGCACCGACAGCGCGATGGTGATGAAGAAATTGCGGTTGTTTTCCATCGAAAGCCCTTGGCCTATCGTGTTCCGCGCAGCCGGCGGGAAAGCTCGGCCTTCAACTGGCCGAACGGAATGGCAAGCACGTCTTCGCGCCCGACGATCACATAGTCATTGCCGGGCGCCATGTCATCGGCGGCATGCACTCGCACGGCTTCCCTCAGCCGTCGCCGGACGCGGTTGCGCACCACGGCGTTGCCGACCTTCTTGGTGACGGTGTACCCGACGCGCGGCGCAAGATCATCGCCGCGGTCGAGAACTTCAACGAGAAAAAGCCGCCCGCGGCGTTTTTCGCCACCGCGCACAGCCAGGAAATCCGCGCGTTTCAGAAGCCGCCCGGGAACCTGTCCCTTTGGCTTGCCGGTTGCGGGCAACGATCTCGTCTTTCGTTCAGGCGCTGAGCCGCTTGCGGCCGCGGTTGCGGCGGGCAGCAACGACGCCACGGCCACCCTTGGTGGCCATGCGGGCACGGAAGCCATGCCGGCGCTTACGGACGAGCTTGGACGGTTGGTATGTACGCTTCATTTGTTTTAATACCGCGGGGTGCGGCCCTTCTTGATTCTGTCACTCTGTAACAGGAGCTTTGCCGGGCCGGCTTAGGCGCGATCGAAACCGCGCCGGGACGGATGGCCCGAGCGTGAGCGGGCTTATAGAAAGAAGGTTTTTGGAAGTCAATCCGGCGCGGCCGTGAGGCATTTTTCGCGGGACCAAGGTTGAAATTGGCAAAAAAGCCGCAAATCGCATAATCTCGCCCGATCAAGGCTTCGTGAAGACCGCGTCATGACGAGTGAAGCTCTGTCCACCGAGGAAAAGACAAGGCCGGCGAATTCGCCGCGCCGGGTGCCGCTGTCGCGCGGCCTCTCGACCAAGCTTCTCTTCCTCACCATCGCCTTCGTGCTCTTGGCCGAAGTCCTGATCTTCCTGCCCTGGATCGCCAGCTATCGGGTCAACTGGCTGAAGGAGCGCTTGAGCACCGCCGCAGCCGTATCGATTGTGCTCTTGCAGGGCGAGCCCAACGCGCTGTCGCACAACGCCCAGAACGACGTGCTGATGGCGATCGGCGCCAAGGCGATCGCCGTGCGCGACGGCGGGGTCTCCCGGCTGCTCGTCGTTTCCGACATGCCGCCCCAGGTCGACGAGCATATCGATATCGCCGATGTAGGCCTGGTCAACGGCATGACCGGCGCGCTCGACACGCTCTTCTTCGGCGGCAAGCGCATGCTGCGCGTCTTCGGCCCGGTCGGCGAAAGCGACAAGGAATTCGAGCTGATCATGCCGGATTACCGCTTGCGCGACGCCATGCTGAGATATTCGCGCAATGTCGCCGTCGTCTCGCTGCTGATCTCGCTCTTCACCGCCATGCTGGTCTATGCGGCGATCGACCTGATCATGATCGGGCCGATCCGCACCATGACGCGCTCGATCCTGGCCTTCTCCGAGGCGCCGGACGATCCAGGCCGCGTCATCTCTCCGACGGACCGCGCCGACGAGATCGGGGTTGCCGAGCGCGAGCTGTCGCAGATGCAGGGTCGGCTGCAGAAGATGCTGTCGGAACAGAAGCATCTCGCCGACCTCGGCCTGGCCGTCTCCAAGATCAACCACGACATGCGCAACATCCTCGCTTCCGCGCAGCTGATGTCCGACCGCCTGCGCCAGGTGAAGGACCCGACCGTGCAGTCCTTCGCGCCGAAGCTTCTGCGCGCGCTCGACCGCGCCGTTGCCTATTCCGAGGGCGTGCTCGCCTACGGCCGCACGCAGGAGCCAGCGCCGTCGCGCCGCAGGTTGAGGCTCCGCCAGCTTGTCGATGACGTGCACGGCCTGCTCGACATCGAGGAAGGCATCGAGTTCATCAACGCCGTCGATCTCGCTTTCGAGGTCGACGCCGATTCCGACCATCTCTTCCGGGTACTCACCAATCTGTGCCGCAACGCCGTACAGGCGATGGCCGCCGACACCGAAAGCGCGGTGGTGCGCCGGCTGGCGGTCGCGGCCGAGCGCCACGGCAGCGTCAGCCGCATCACCGTGACCGACACCGGCCCCGGCCTGCCGCCCAAGGCGCGCGAGAATCTGTTCGCCGCCTTCCGCGGCTCGGCGCGCAGCGGCGGCACCGGGCTCGGCCTGGCGATCGCGCATGAATTGATCCGCGCCCATGGCGGCACGGTCGAGCTCGTCGAATCGATCGGCGGCCGCACCGTCTTCGCCGTCACCATCCCCGATCAGCCGGTGCGGCTCGACCAGGCGCGCAACGGCCTGCGCCGCCCCGCTTGAGGTCACGGCCTCTGGCCGAGCCGCCTGCCGGCAGCGCCGCGCCTCGATCGGCATCGGCAAAAACACCTGCGACAAAACTTTTGCCGGATCGGCTTGCTTTTCGCAAATTCAGCCGTTAGGGAACACTCCACATCGCGGCCGGCCGTCTCGACCGGATCGCGGGGCTTGTGTCAAACACGGCCTATTGCGCGCCCGTAGCTCAGCTGGATAGAGCACCAGACTACGAATCTGGGGGTCAGGAGTTCGAATCTCTTCGGGCGCGCCATTTTTCTGCTGTTTCCTGGCGTTGCCGGACGGTCGATCGTTGATCTCTGCCGGGCGAATTGCCTGTCCCTTTCCGCAACTCGGCGCATAGCTGACCGCGGGGACTGATCGTTTTAGGATGCGAAACGCCCGATCACCGCATGGGTGAAAGGCCAGCGCCATGCCTCTCGGCCTAGCAACGCACAGATTTATCCTTTCCCAACCGAGGATTCAGGCGATCCTTCGGCGGCCAGGTCATCGACATCGAGGGGATTTCTGACGATTTTCAACGAGCCATCGGCGTTGCGGGGCCACTCCTTCTCGGGTCGATCCCAATAGAGTTCGACGCCGTTGTCGTCCGGATCGCGGAGATAGATCGCCTCGGTCCCGCCGTGGTCGCTGGCGCCAGTGAGTTCTACACCCGCCGTGCGAAGGCGGCGGAGTGCGCTGCCGAGCGCGGCTCGTGTTGGATACACAAAGGCAACGTGATGGAGACCGGTCGATCCTTCCGGCGGCGGCGAACCGCCTCGGCTTTCCCAAGTGTTGATCGCGAGGTGATGGTGATAGCCGCCGGCCGCGAGGAACGCGGCCTCGTCTTCAAGCAGGCCCTGCAGGCCGAAGCCAAGCACCCCGCAGTAGAAAGCAAGCGATCGCTCGAGATTTGCAACCTTCAGATGAACATGCCCGACGCGGACGCGCGGGTCGATCGGCTCGCTTCTCGTGATCGGCCCTTTCATTCTCCGTCTCCTTCTAGCGTCTTCCCAGTCGAAAGCAGATTGCGAAAACCGTTTCGTCACAAGACGGCATAATCTGGAATCATCATCCATACTTCTGCATAATAGTCGGCATGCGCATCGATGAGATCAGCGTCTTCGTCAAGGTGCTGGAGGCGGGCAGTTTTGCCGGTGCTGCCCGAAGGCTCCGAATGCCCGCCAGCACAGTGAGCGCAAAGGTGGCGGCGCTGGAGCAGCGCCTCGGTGTCGGCCTGATCCAGCGTACGACCCGCAAGCTCCGCGTCACCCCTGCCGGCCAGGCCTATTTTGACCGGTGCCGTGCCGGGCTTCGTGAGATCGAGGCAGCCGAAGCCGCGGTTGCGTCAGGGACAAGAAGCCTGGACGGCCTGCTTCGGCTCACAGCGGCCGTCGATATCGCGCAAAGCTTGCTGCCACCCATTATTGGCGCGTTTCGCGAAACGTTCCCGATGGTGAAAATCGAGCTGATCGTCACGGATCGGATCGTCGACATGATCGCGGAAGGCGTCGATCTCGCCATCCGTGTCGGTCCGCTACGCGATTCAAGCCTGGTGACCAGATCCTTCGTTACAGGGCCGACGGGACTGTTCGCAAGCCAACACTATCTCGACCGACGCGGCGTCCCCGTTGACGTGGACGATCTCAAGCACCACGACCTGATTGGGTTCGGCAAGCCCTGGGCCCATCCTCTGCCCCTGTTGATGGGAAACCGGAAGATCAGCCTTGATCTATCGGGCGACCTGACCTGCGATGACCTGCTAACGGTCAGAACCTTTGTCACCATGGGGCTCGGGATCGGGTTCCTGCCGGCCTTTTTCGCAGACCAACAACGGCTGGTGCGCGTTTTGCCGGCGCTGCGTTCGCCCTTGACGGGACTTTTTTTCGCCTACCCCGCTCAGAAGTTCGTGCCAGCGCGCGTCAAGCGGTTCATCACCTTCGCGGCAGCCAGCGTGAAACGCCTGCACCTGCATCCGTAACTTTGGCATCGTACTGGATTGAGTGGCCACGCCATTTTGACGGGCGGCAGTGCGGGAGCGGCGTGGAAGTCCATGCTTCGGCCGAGCCTCGCTCGACAGCCAGGCCCGCCGGAGAGCCGGAGTGCTCGGCGTTCAAGCACGAGCCAAAACCAATTGCAAAATAAAATCAGTCGACCTAACCTGAACCGATTGCACAGCGCAATCAGATCACGCGAATGCCATGTGAGGAACAGGCAATGGCCAAGCTTGTCTTCGGAATGAACCAGTCGCTGGACGGCTATGTCGATCACATGGCGTTCGGGCCTAGCCCCACGCTCTTCCGCCATTTCATCGAGGAGGCCGAGGGGCAGGCGGGCAGCATTTACGGTCGCCGCATTTACGAGGTCATGCGCTACTGGGACGAGGAGCATCCTGAATGGAATGCGGACGAGCGGGCCTTCGCGGCCGCTTGGCGCAGCCAGCCGAAATGGGTCGTCTCGCGCTCGTTGAAGTCTGTCGGCCCCAATGCCAGGCTTGTCGAGGGCGATCTCGAGGGCGCTATCCGAAAGCTGAAGGCCGAGCGCGACGGCGAGATCGAAGTCGCCGGCCCGGACTTGCGCGAAGCCTCACCGAACTTGGCTTGATCGACGAGTATCGGATCTACCTGCACCCGGTGGTGCTTGGTCACGGCAAGCCATATTTCGCCGGACCCCGGCCGCCGCTCCGCCTCATGGCGCATGATCGGATTGGCGAGGATGTGATCAGGCTGTCCTACGCCCCCGCCTGATCTCGCGACGTCCGCGCGCCACCGCCGGCTGAAAATTCGCAAGCGTCTCAGTTCGCCTGCGGCGCCGTTCGGGCCTGCACGAGCAGCCTGGGAAGCTGGGATGAGCAACGCGGCTTTTGAGAGGTAAGGTTGTGGTGGTGAAGACCCCCAACCCGCGCCTATGCCGTGTATGCCAGCGTCAGGATTCTGGGCGAGAGGGCGAAGCGCACCGTCAGCATGCGGCCAGCTGATGTGACCGCTTCGCCCGATTCGAAATCGACGCCGATGTCCTCGAAGCCCAGCACACGGCCGTCGAGCGGAAACGATGCCTTGTAGACCGCCTCCTTGGCGGCAAACAGGACCCGGCTGCCTATGCCGGCCTCGAGATCGCCCAGGCGGTCTTGCGGCGTGGCCACGATCGCCTCCAGCTCCCGAGGCAAGGGCAGGGCGGGTTCGATGTCGATGCCCACGCTTGTCATGGCGTCGGATCGCGCGGCGACCGCCACGGCGAGGTCGTCGTCATGCGCTATCGAGCCGATGGTGCCCGCGGGCCAGATCGGGTTTCCCTGTTGGCCGCGGGGCACGGCGGGATTCGCGCACCCAAGCCGCCGGAGCAATTCGTGCGCCACCAGGCGACCCGCCCCGCTGGCGGCCCGCGCCCTGTGACCGCGGGTGGCGATGGAGGCGTTTTCCGCCGGCAGGAGATAGCGCTCGTCTCCGGTGCAAATAAGACGGCAGCCGGTGATCAGGCCGGGCGGTGCGAAGCCTGTCAATGCGCGCTCGACGGCCATCTCGATGTCCGGCCGCGCCCCTGTCGGTGGGGTGTTCAACGCCCTATCCGCCCAATTCGAGCACGGCGATCATCTCGCCGTCTTCGTCCGGTTCCTGCTCCACGAAACCGAAGCCGGCGTAAAGCCGGCGCGCTGCCTCGTTCTCGAGCTCGTAGCAGATCGAGACACGACGGACATGGCCAAGGCGCGCAATCTCTTCCAGCGCCTTGGCGATGGCGGCGCGGCCGAGGCCCTTGCCCTGCTCGCGCCGGTCGATCATCAAACGATAGATGATCGCTTCGTCATCGTCATCGGGCGCGCTGTACATGAGGAATCCGACGACACGCCCCGCGGCGACCACGGCGCGAGGGATGGCCTCGCCATCCCGGCGAGCCTCGGCCAGCGAGTCTGTGTTGGAGGCGACGAAGCCTTGTTGTTCTGGCGCCAGCTCGAGCGCCAGTACCGCCGCCCGGTTGCCCTTGCCGACAGGCTCCAGGGCAACCGGCTGGTCACTCATGCCGGCGGCGCGCGTCACGGGGCATGCCCGATTTCCATAGCGCGGGCATCGATCGGCGTCACGACGCCGTAACGTTTCGCCGGATTGCCGCGCCAGACCGTGTTCGGCTCAAGGACTTCGCCCTTCATGACGAAGCAGTCGACGTCGGCCACGGACCCCTCGCCCATCACCACCGCGTAGTGAACGAAGGCGGAAGGCGCCAGCGTGCAGCCATTGCCGATACGGATGTAATCGGACTTGAACGCGCCTTCCTCCAGCGAGTGCGGCTGGATCACGCAGCCCTCGTTGAGCGTCACGTCGTCGCCGATCTCCACCAGCGACCGCTCGGTTATGATGCAGCCCCCGTCATAGAGCCGCAACCCGACCTTCACACCCAGGAGGCGCAGGATGAGCGCCCGGAACGGGGTGCCGGTGAACAGCCCCATGATCGGTGAATCGGACAGCTTCCAGTGGCGTTCGTGCCGCCAGAAGACCGGATCGTAGATCGTCGCCATCCTGGGTTTCAGCCGGCGGAAGGCGAGGCTGGCGCGCTCGAGGAAGATATAGAACGGAATACCGATCGCCGTGGTCAGCACCACCGCGACGAACAGCGCCGTCTCCCCCCATTCGGTATAGTAGTTGAGCGCCCGGTCCCAGATCGCGAGCGTCAGGAACAGGATCACCCATTGCGCGGCCACGAACATCAGCGCGGTGACGAGATTGTGGAGGTTTTTCCGCGGCAGGCGGCGACTGCGCTCCTTGTCGGAAATCAATCCGAGAAGCTCCTTGTCACGATTGACCATGCGCGGAATTTCGAAGGGTGGCGAGCCCAGCAGTCCGACATTCTCGCGAAGGGGACCGTCGACGGGAACGTGGACCTTGGTCCCGAGCAGGCAATTGTCGCCGGTGCGGGAATCCGGTGAATAGATGATGTTGTTGCCGAAGAAGTTGCGCTCGCCGACCCGCGTGTGCTCGAGGCGGAAGGAGTTGGCCGACTTCTGCATGTTGACCATGAACAGACCGTCGGACACCATGGTTTTCGAGCCGATTTCGCTGAGCTGCGGATTCTCGTGCCGCTGGTTGGTACCGAAATTCGAGCCGGTCTGATCCACCTTGTTCAGCCGCCAGCCCAAGGCGCGCAGATAATAGACGATGGCCGAGCTGTCGCCGAACAGCACGTTCAGCAGGCGCACGTTGCTCACCAGCTCGAGCATCGACTGCAGCCAATAATGGAAGCCGTAAAGCGAATAGTTCCGGCCGGGTTTCAGCATGAGGTTGAACAGCCGTGGCACGACGGTCGCCAGCAGCACGCCGCCGACGATGAAGCCCGCCACCGTGACGGTGGTGCCGATCGCCACCAGACCGATCGTCTCCTGATAGTCATCGCCGACATTTTCCCAATACGTGTGAAAGAGCAGCGGGAAAGGCGTGACGATGGCGAAGAGGATGAAGAGCTGGATCGCCTCGTAGATGAACCGGCGCACTCTCGACAGCGGCACGTTGGGGACGGTGCAGTAGTCAGCCTCGGTCGGGATCGCCGGCGAGCCGTGCCTGCGCTCTCCCGCCGGAATGGTCTGTCCACGATGCAGCGATGAAGCATGGCCGAGCTGGGCGCCGTCGCCGATGCGGGTGTCGATGTCCAGGGTCGAGCCGACACCGACGAAGGCATTGTTGCCGACATAGACCGGGCCGGTGTGGATATAGCCCGCCTGGGCTCGGAAGCCGAGGATCATCGATTCCTTGCGCAGGATCGAGTTGTCGCCGATCGTGATCAGGTCGGTGCAGACCGGAACGGCACGGCATTCGATGACGGTGCGTTCGCCAAGCCTGGCGCCGAGCAGGCGCAAATAGAGGCTGTAGAGCGGGCTGCCTCGGAACAGCACGACCGGAGCGCCGCGGACCAGTGTCTTCACGATCCAGAAGCGGTAATACCGCCAGCCCCAGATCGGGAATGTTTCGGCCTTCCAGCGGCCGACCAGCAGCCATTTGGCGGCGATGGCGAAGCCGCTTAATCCGAAGAACACGCCGGCGGACAAAACAACGCAACGCAGGTAAAGGGCGACCGGTTCGTCCAGAGCGTCATAGACCCAGTTGAGGCCGTCATTGATCGTCCAAAGCGCGACATAGCTGTAGACCGCGTAGAACAGCAACTGCCCGAATCCCGTTGCCCAAATGGCCAGATTGGAAGCCCGGTGCGTCAGCATGGGCTCGCTCGCGGCAATAGCGGCCGTTTGCGGCTCCCGCAGGTAATCGGAAAGCTTGGCGACCGTCGGATGCAGGTAGATGTCGCGCATCGAAACTGTCGACCACTCCTTGCGGACGCGGATGCGGGCGCAGAACCTGGCCATCAAAAGAGAATTCGCGCCGAGATCGTCGAAGAAGTGATCCTGGATGGAGATATCGTCGAACTTCAGCACGTCCTGCAGCGCGTCCACGAGGAACTTCTCGTCCTCGTTGCGCGGGTCGACCATCGCATGGCCGGATGCGACGCGCGCGCTGGTCGGTTTCGGCAATTTCCTCAGATCGACCTTGTTGGAGACCGTCATCGGGATCGCGGGCAACTGCTCCAGATAGGCCGGAACCATGTAGTCCGGCAGCCGCCGCTTCAGCTCCTGCACGAGCGCGGTGCGATCCACCCCGTCGCCCCCGGCCTTGGGCGCATAGTAGCCGACAAGTTCCGTGCGCTCGGGTTCGATCTCCCACGTCGTGACCGCCGCCTGCGCGATGCCTGGCTGGTCCAGGAGCACGGCCTCGATCTCGCCCAGCTCGATGCGATAGCCGCGGATCTTCACCTGCGTGTCGATGCGGCCGTGATATTCGATCTCGCCCTTGTCGTTGATCCGGCCAAGGTCGCCCGTCCGGTAGATGCGGCCGCCGGGATTGTTCGGCAGCCCGATGAAATCCTGGATGAATTTCTGGTCCGTCAGTTCCGGACGGTTGAGATAGCCGACCGCCACGCCCATGCCGCCGATGCAGATTTCCCCCAGCTGGTCGCCGGTCAGCACCGTCGGCTTTTCCGGATCGAGGATGGCTATCGAATAGGTGGGCAGCGGCCTGCCGATCGTCACCGGCTCGTCCGGCGTCAGCAACGCCATCGTGGCGGTGACCGTGGCTTCGGTCGGGCCGTAGGTGTTCAGGATCTGGCGTCCGGGCTTCGCCCAACGCACCACGAGTTTATGCGAGCAGGCTTCGCCGCCGACCAGGATCGCGCGCAGGCTCGGCGCGTCGCTCTCGATCGACGACAAAAGGGTCGGGCTGCAGGCCATGCATGTGATCTGGTGTTCACGCAGGAAAGCGGCCAGTTCCTCGCCGACGAGGGGCTGCTGACCCGGGGCCGGCACGACCGTGGCGCCGGCGGTGAACGGCACCCAGATCTCCTCCGAGGAAAAGTCGAAGGCGATGGTCATGCCCTGATATACCCGGTCACCGGGTTGATAGCCGTAGGACGCCGCGGCGACGCGGATGAAGTTGCAGAAGCTCTGGTGGGTGATGACAACGCCCTTCGGCTTGCCGGTGGTGCCGGATGTATAGAGGATGTAGCAGGTTTGATCCTGGATGCCGTCCGGCAAGGGCGCTGTTTCCGGCTGGAGCGCGATTTCGGACTCCGCGGAGTCGATCGAGATATGCGGCACCGGCAGGCGCGCCACGCGCGCCGCGTAGCCCGAGACGCTGATCACCAACGTGACATTGGCGTCGTCGATGATCATCACCATGCGGTCTTCGGGAAACGCGGTGGCTAAAGGCACGAAGGCCGCTCCGGCCTTCATCACGGCCAGCACGGCGATGTAGGTCTCGGCGGAGCGGTCCAGCAAAAGGCCGATCCGGTCGCCCGGCTTGACGCCACGCTCGATCAAAAGATGCGCGAACTGATTGGCGCGGTTGTTCAGCTCGCGATACGACCAGGCACGGCCGCCGGAAATGACCGCGGGCGCGGCGTCGAAGCGGCTCGCCAGGTCGCCGAAGAACCGGTCGAGCCTTTCGTCCGGCTCGCCCTTCTGGATGAAATCGGGGCCGATCAGGATCTGCTCGCGCGCCGGTGCTGCGCTCGCTGCTTTGGCCTGGTAGGAATTCTGCTTGGCGGGCTTGGTGGCTTCGGTGAGAGACATCAGAAAACCTCGCGGGCTCGTATCCGCCCGCTACGTGATTGGTGAAAAGACAAAAACTACGGGGTCCGGCTAGGCGCCCTTCTTCGCGGACGGTGAAATGATCGTGCCGAGGCGTTTGGGACTGGGGAACTGGCCGACTTCGAGCAGGCCTATGCTGCTGCACTGATGGCCGATCCGTGACGATCGCGCGACTTCACGATGATTTGATGAGGCAGCGCCTCACGCGGCGATCAAAGGGCTATAGGGCGGATGTCGGCATTCTCGACGCAGTACGCAACGTGGCGGAAATCGCGGATGCGCACGACCTCCTCACCGCGCCAGTCGATCAGCACGAAGCCGCGCACCGCATCGCCCGCCTGTGGGTTGCGGATCAGGATCGCCGGCTGGCCATCGAGGAAGCCGAGCGACAGTGCCCAGTCGCCGAGGCGGTCGTAATTGCCGAAATAGATCGAGGCTTCCTTCTTGCCGGTGAGGCGGACGCGATTGATGACGTCGACCCGGACATCCTCGGCGATCAGTCTCCTGACCCCGTCGAAATCGCGCGCGTTGAACAGGTCGACATAGCGGCGCAGGCGGCGCTCCTCCTCCGGGTCGAGCTTGGGCATGGCGACGTCGTCGGTTCGGGCGGCCAGCGCCCTCAGCTCTGCCCGGCCGCGATGCAGCGCCGCCTTGGTTGCAGCCAAGGTCGCGCCCGTCACCTCGCATGTTTCGGAAAGGCTGAGGCCGAGCACGTCGGTCAGGACCACGGCGCTCCGCTGCGCCGGCGTGAGCCGCATGAACGTGCGCAGGCTTGTTGCTGCAGCAAGCCTCGCCTCGGAGTTGGCCGAGAGATCCTCCATTGTCGTCATATCGGCCTCGGTGTTGCGGGAGCGCTCCCGCTGGCGGCGGCGCAGATGATCCTGCGCCGCATTGTGGGCGATGCGGAACAGCCACTGCTCGGGCCGTTCGACGAGAGCGCCGCCGTCATATGCAGCAAGCGCCTTCACCACCGCCTCCTGCACGATGTCCTCGCCGTCGACGGTCGAGCCCGCCATGCGGGCCGCATAGCGGTGCAGTTTCGGCCGCAGGCCGACAAGCATGGCTTCAAGTTGCGCGCGGCCGAACCCTGCCAAGCTCATCGTCCTCTTTCTCGTCTCGCCAACGCCACGCTGTGCCCTGCTCAGGCGGGCACGATCTCATCGGCCTTGGCCAGCATACGATAATTGCCGACGATCTTCGCCGGCGCCCTCACAAGGGGTGTTGAACGCCGCCCGCCGTGATTGGCGCCGAAGGCTTTGAAGGCGTCGAGTTCGGTCAGCGCCGAGCTGTCCTTGTCATAGCCGACAAGGTGGATGAATTCGCCGTTGTCGAGCTCAAGCACCAGGTAGCGCACCGATTGCGGCTGCGTTTTATCCAGCGCCTCGAACACTTTCTCCACCAGCGCCCGGTTCTCGGCGATGCTGGTGTCCTTCACGCCGTAGCGGATGACATTGTACGTCATGGTCGTCTCCTGCTTGGGGTTGCAGGAGGAAGACGTTCCGGATGGGCGAAAGGATTCGCGGGGTACAAAAAATGTTTCCGCTGAGGGCAGGGCAATCGCATACGAGTGGCGCCAGCACCCTGCAGATGTCGCCAAAGGAGGCAGAGGGGGCCTTGCGCGACGAAGAACGGGCTGGCGGGACAGCGCCTCAAGCGGAGAGATTACTTCTCAGGCCACCGCCTTCGCCGCAGCCCGCCCGGCGCTGCGCCCCGAAAAGATGCAGCCGCCGAGGAAGGTACCTTCCAGCGCCGCGTAGCCATGCACGCCGCCGCCGCCGAAGCCGGCCGCTTCGCCCACCGCATAGAGCCCCGGCACCGGCTGGCCGGCGGCGTCGAGCACGCGGCTGTCGAGGTCGGTCTCAAGCCCGCCCAGTGTCTTGCGGGTGAGCACGTTGAGGCGCACCGCGATCAGCGGGCCATTCGCCGGATCGAGCATCTTGTGCGGCTTGGCGGTGCGGATCAGCCTGTCGCCGAGATAAGCGCGGGCGCCACGCAGCGCCGTGATCTGCGCATCCTTCGAGAATGGATTGTCGAGCTGCATGTCGCGGGCGCGGATCTCGCGCTCGACCTGCGCCACCTCAAGCAGCGGCTCGCCGCCGGCCAGCGCGTTCATGCGCGCCACCAGCCTCGAAAGATCGGCCTCGACGATGAAATCCTCGCCCTTTTCCATGAAGGCTTTCACCGGGCCGGGAATGCCCGACGTGGCGCGGCCCAGCACCCGCCGCCAGCTCTTGCCGGTGAGGTCGGGATTCTGCTCGGAGCCCGACAGCGCGAACTCCTTCTGGATGATCTTCCTGGTCAGGATGAACCAGGAATAATCGAAGCCGGTGCTCATGATGTGGCTGAGCGTGCCAAGCGTGTCGAAGCCCGGATAAAGCGGCACCGGCAGCCTTTTGCCGCGCGCGTCGAGCCAGAGCGAGGACGGGCCGGGCAGGATGCGGATCGCATGCTCGGTCCAGATCGGCGCCCAGTTCTTGATGCCCTCGACATAGTGCCACATGCGGTCGCGGTTGATCACCCTTCCCCCGGCAGCCTCGGTGATCGCCAGCATGCGGCCGTCGACATGGTCGGGAACGCCGGTGATCATGCGCTTCGGTGGCGTGCCCAGGCGCGACGGCCAGTTTTTGCGCACCAGCTCGTGATTGCCGCCGATGCCCCCGGACGCGACGATAACCGCCTGCGCGCGGAGCTCGAACGCGCCGGTCACGGCGCGCGAGCTCTTGCGGCCGCGTTCGACGCTGCTCGGCTCCAGCACATCGCCGCGCACGCCGGTGACGGCATCGCCGCTGCGGATGATCTCGTTGACCCGGTGGCGGAACTTGAACTGGACGAGCCCGCGCTTCTGTGCCTCGCGCACGCGCAGCACGAAAGGTTCGAGCACGCCGGGCCCGGTCCCCCATGTGATGTGGAAGCGCGGCACCGAATTGCCGTGGCCGACCGCGTTGCCGCCGCCGCGCTCGGCCCAGCCGACCACGGGAAAGAATTTCAGGTCCCGCTCGACCAGCCAGGCGCGTTTCTCGCCGGCGGCGAAGCCGACATAGGCTTCCGCCCATTGGCGCGGCCAGAAATCCTCAGGCCTGTCGAAGGCGGCCGTGCCCATCCAGTCTTCCAGTGCGAGGTCGTGCGAATCGCGGATGCGCATGCGCCGCTGCTCCGGCGAATCGACCAGGAACAATCCGCCGAACGACCAGAAGGCCTGACCGCCCAGCGATTGCTCCGGCTCCTGGTCGACGATGATGATCTTCCTGCCGGCGTCAGCCAGCTCGGCCGCGGCGACGAGGCCCGCCAGCCCCGCACCGACAATGATCACGTCCGCGTCGTCAGCCATCTTTGTTTTCCCCCCAAAGCGTCGTTCCGACGGCGTCTCAGACGGCTTCCCAGCCGTCCTTCTCTCCGGCGCGGAAGATGGCGTCGATGACCTTCTGATTGAGCACCGATTCCTCCAGCGTGAAGACGCGGTCCTTGCCGCCCTGGGCGGCGCGCACGAAGGCTTCGCATTCCAGCCGGTATTGCTGCGTGCCGGGGAAGCGGAACACCTGCGCCTCCGTATGGTTCTGGTTGTGCAGCTCGATGCGGTGGTGGTCGTAGAGCCCGGCATTGAAGGGGGCGAAGACCTCGATGAAACCCTTCTCGCCGTGGAACACCATCACCTGTCGCGCCGCCATCTGCGTCGAGAGATAGAAGGAGAGTTCGAACTCGCCGAAATCGGCGCGGATCGAGGAATAGATGTCGGTGCCGAAATTCTTGTCGCGCTCGATCGTCGCCTGCACGCGGAGTGGCTCCTTGCCGGTCGAAAAGCGGGTCGACACGGTTGGATAGACGCCGATGTCGGGCAGCGCGCCGCCGCCTAGGTCGAGCTGGTTGCGCATGTTCTTGGGGTCGACATTGTAATAGGAGAACGCGCCTTGCACATGGCGCAGCCGGCCGATGGCGCCGCCGGCGATGAGGTCGCGCACCTTGATCCATTGCGGGTGGTAAGTGACCATGAAGGCCTCGCAGACCAGCACCTTCTTTTGGTCGCGCAGCTTGATCAGCGGCGGGATGTCCTTGGCGTCGAGCGCCAGCGGCTTTTCCACCAGCACGTGCTTGCCGGCCTCGATCGCCTTCGCCGTCCATTCGACATGCTGGGAGGTGGGCAGCGGAATGTAGACGCCGTCGACCTCCTTCGACGCAAGCAGCTCCTCATAGGAGCCGAAGGCATGGCGGGCGCCGAAACGCTCGCCCAGAGCCTTGGCCTTCGACAGGTCGCGGCTGGCGATCGCCGACAGGACGCCGTTCTCCGATTCCACGATTGCCGGCAAAAGCTGCTCGCGGCCGATCTTCGCCGTCGACAGAACACCCCATCGGAACATCACGCTTCTCCATGTCGGTTATCTCGATGGAGGTGTGCCCCAATTCCGGAGAAAAGCCAATGTACGCCAGTTCCTCGCCCCACGCAGTGGGGAGAGGTGGCCCGGCGAAGCCGGGACGGAGAGGGGTCTTCGTAGGAGGGCTGACCTGGACGACTCTGACGCCTTGAGCCTCAGTTATGGCGGGCTAAGCTTTACTTTCAAAGACTCCGCCGTCGCGAGCGTCGCCCCCCGCTCCGTCTCGGGCTTCGCCCGAGCCACCTCTCCCCCGGCTTTGCCGGGGGAGAGGAAAGGCGCTGTGCTCAGCCCCTTCTGCCCGTCAGCGTCATGTCGAAATCGACGACGTTCGAATAGAGCGGCGTGCCGACATCCATGCCGTAGCGCGACCTGAGCACCTTGCCGGTGACGTGGAACTTGATCGTCCGGCCTGTCAGCCCGCCGAGCTCGGCCGTGAATTTCTCCGGAAACGTCTTGCCGCGCGCCGTCAGCCGACCGGTCACCACGGCCGTCGTGTCGCCGGTGCGCGTCACGTTGGTGGAGCGGAACTGGATTTCCGGATTGTTGGCGGCGTCGAACACTGCGTCGGAGCGCAGGAAGGCGTCGATGCGGCCCTGCCCGGTGCCGACGCTTTCGGGATAGATGGTGAGGTCGACCTTCGAGCGGCCGACATCGCCACTGTCGATACGGATCGTGCCCTTGAAGCGGCCGAAGGCGCCGTCGAAGCCGCCGCCGCCGGCCTTGCCGATGGTGAAGCGGATCGAGGAGCCCGAGGGGCTGATCATGTAGCTGCCGGCGGCGTCGCTGAGCGCCACCGCGGCCATGGCAGGCACGGCAAGGCAAGCGGCAAAAGCCGCCAATCCGAGGATGCGCGTGTTCATGGGTTGCTTCCTTCCGCAGATACGCTTTTTCTGCGTTCTCGCGCCACCAACGAATAATGGCGCGGTTCTATTCCCTGCCTGACGAAGGCGTGATCATGCGCGTCAGCACCGTGTCGCGCAGCAGGAAATGATGGCGCAGCGCCGCCGCCATGTGCAGCGCCACCAGCGCGATGCCGGCATAGGCGAGATACCAATGCGCGGAAATCCAGAACCCTTCCGCGGAGTCGGATTCGGTCAGCGGCAGATCGGGCATCACGAAAAGGTTGAAGGGCATGGTCGGGATCTCCAGCGTCGACACCGAGACCAGCGCCCAGCCGGAGAGCGGCAGCGCGATCTGAAAGGCATAGAGTGCGAAATGCGCCAGCGGCGCTGTCCTGCGTTCCAGCGTGCCGACCGAAGGCGGCAAAGCCGGCGTCGCATTGCCGAGGCGCCAGGCGATGCGCAGGATGATCAGCCCCAGCAGCAGGAAGCCGAAGGATTTGTGCAACTGGATCAGCTCGAAGGAGGTCCGCTGGCTTGTCGTACGCATCATGACGACGCCGAGCGCGAACTGGCCGATGAAAATGATGCCGATCAGCCAGTGGAGGAAGATCATCGCCCAGCCATAGCGGGTGGGGGTATTGGTGATGGGTTGCATGGGAGGCGAACGAAGCCGGCGGCGGCTTTCTTCCGGGAACCTTTACCCTCCTCGCAACGGGGAGGGTGGGTTCACCCACCCACCTTGAAGAAATCCACGAACGCCCGGAGCGCCGGCCGCATCTGGCGGCGGCTCGGATAATAGACGAAGAAGCCGTCGAAGGACGGGCACCAGTCCTCCAGCACCCGGATCAGCCTGCCGTCGGCAAGCGGCGCCCGCACATAGGGCTCGAAGACGAAGGCGAGACCGGCGCCGTCGACCGCCGCCTGGGCGATCAGATGATCCTCGTCCAGGATCAGCGGTCCTTGCGCCGCGATCTCGATTTCCTCGCCGTCCTTCTCGAACTCCCAGCGATAAAGGATGCCGCTGGAGAAACGGAAGCGGATGCAGCGATGGCCGGCAAGGTCGCGCGGATGGCGCGGCTTCGGCATAGAGGCGAAATAGGATGGCGCGCCGACCACCGCGCCGCGGATGTCTGGCCCGATGCGCACCGCGATCATGTCGCGCTGCAGGCTTTCGCCGAGCCGGACGCCGGCGTCGAAGCCGCCTTCGACCACATCGGTGAAACGATCCTCGATGACGATCTCCAGCATGATGTCGGGATAGGCGGCGGCAAAGGCGCCGAGCCGCGGCGTCAGCACCAGATGCGCGGCGGTGCGCGGCACGCTGAGCCTGAGATTCCCCGCCGGCCGGTCGCGCGCCTCGACAGCCGTCTCCAGCGCGAGATCGATCTCCGACAGCGCCGGCCGCAGCCGTTCGAGCAACTGCGCGCCTTCTTCGGTCGGCGCGACGCTGCGTGTGCTGCGCGCGAGCAGCCGCACGCCGAGCCGCGCCTCCAGGCTGGACACCGCATGGCTCACCGCCGAAGGCGCGATGCCGAGCTCGCGCGCGGCGCCGCGGAAGCTGGCGCACTGGGCGACGGTGGCAAGCACGGCGAGCTGGGAAAGGTTTGTCCGGTTCATCGTTCTATTTTATAGAGCAAGCTGTGCAAAAGAGAGAGAATTATCGAACGTACTGACAGCCGCTATCTCATGCCCATCGCAACAAGGAGATGCGCCATGAAAACCCGCAAACTTGGAACTGAACTCGAAGTCTTCCCCGTCGGCCTTGGCTGTATGGGCATGAGCTTCGGCTATGGCGGCCAGCCGGAGGCGGAGGCGATCGCCACGCTGCGCCGCGCCGTCGAGATCGGCGTCACCTTCTTCGACACGGCCGAAGTCTATGGCCCCTTCGAGAACGAGATCCTGCTCGGCAAGGCGCTGAAGCCGGTGCGTGACAAGGTCACACTCGCCACCAAATTCGGCTTCAAGATTTCCGAGCACGGCTCGGGCACCGACCGCATGGTCGGCGTCGACAGCCGTCCCGAGCACGTCAAGGCGGTGGCGGAAGCCTCATTGAAGCGGCTCGATACCGACGTGATCGACCTCTATTACCAGCACCGCGTCGACCCCAACGTGCCGATCGAGGACACGGTCGGCGCCATGGCCGAGCTGGTGCGCGAAGGCAAGGTGCGGGCGCTCGGCCTGTCGGAGGTGAGTGCAGCCACGCTGCGCCGAGCGCATGCCGTGCACCCGATCGCCGCCGTGCAAAGCGAGTATTCGCTGTGGAGCCGCGATCCCGAGGACGAGGTCTTCGCCGTCTGCCGCGAGCTCGGCATCGGATTTGTCCCCTACAGCCCGCTCGGCCGCGGCCTGCTCACCGGCACGATCGCGAAGCCGGACGCGCTCGGCGCCGGCGATTGGCGCCTGACCCTGCCGCGCTTCCAGGCCGAGGCGATGGCAGCCAACAACGCCGTCATCGCGGTGCTGGAGAAAATGGCGGCCGGGAAGGGCGTGACGCCGGCGCAACTGGCGCTCGCCTGGGTGCTGCACCAGGGCGATTTCATCGTGCCGATCCCGGGGGCAAGGAAGATAAGGCACCTGGAGCAGAACACGGCGGCGGCAGAGATTGAGTTGAGCGCCGCGGAAGTGGCGGCGATCGGCGACGCGCTGTCGCCCGACAAGGTGGTCGGCAGGCGCTATACGGAGGAGTTGCTGGCGCTGGTGAATGGGTAAAGGTGGAGGGGCGCTTCGGCGCCCCTTTTGCCGACTCCTCTTATCTCTTCGGTCCTACCAAGGCACCACACTAATCTCCGGCCAGTACTCCCTGGCACGCTTCCCCTTCGCCTCATGCGTCCGCTGATTGTCCAGCGCCCGGTTCGGCGTAATGCGAAACGAAAAAACGTCATCCAGCCCGAACGGCGCCACCAGCTCCAGCCCGCCGCTCTCGGCGTACCGCACCCCGACCGCATGCGTCTTCGACGCGAAATAGCTCACCGACTCGCTCGAACTCGCGTATCGCGGGCATTCCTGTCCGAATTTTTCCGGATACCACAGGTGCACACGCGCCTGATTGCGCACCTCGACCGGCAGCGGCAGCCCCTCGAAATGCGCCGCTGCCCGGCGGATCACCGCGTCCTCCGCCTCATAGGAGAGGTCGGCATCGTCGAAATAGAACAGGTCGACATCCTTGATGCCGTAGCCCAGCGGCTTTCCGGTCAGATGGTTCCAAATGCTGTTGTAGAGCGCACCGGACACCACCAGCCAATCCGGCAGTGCGAGCTGGCGCACGCGCGCCAGCGTTTCGCCGAGCAGCGGATCCGCCGCGACGATGGCAAGGAAGGCTGCGCGTTGCTCTTCGAAGGGAAGGCCGGAGTAGCGGAGATGGTGCATCGCCCTTTGGAAGGCGATTCGCCCTGTTCCGGCAATCCCAAGAGAGCGTTACGCCCTCAGCACGCCGCCGGTCTGCTTGTTGACGTTCTCGACGATGCGTTTTGCGAGCGCCTCGAAATCCTCGTCGGTCAACGTCTTTTCGACCGGCTGGATCGAGACCTCGATGGCGATCGACTTCTTGGCGGCACCGAGCGAAGCGCCTTCGAAGACGTCGAACACCGAAACGCCGGTGACCAGCTTCTTGTCGGCGGCCAAAGCAGCCCGCACCAGCGTGCCGGCTTCCACAGTCCTGTCGACGACGAAGGCGAAGTCGCGCTTCACCGCCTGGAACGGCGAAAGTTCGAGCTTCGGCTTGGTGCGCGTCGGCTTGGCCTTCGGCTCCGGCACGGCGTCGACGAAAACCTCGAAGCCGCAGAGCGGGCCGGAGGCGTCGAGCGTTTCCAGCGTCTTCGGGTGGAATTCGCCGAACGTGCCGAGCAGGGTCTTCGGGCCGAGCTTGATCGTGCCGGAACGTCCCGGATGATACCAGGCCGGGCCGCCAGGCTCGATCTGCAGCCGGTCGACCGGCGCGCCGCAGGCTTCGAGCGCCGCGATCGCGTCCGCCTTGGCGTCGAACACGCCGACCGGCCCGGCATTGCCGGCCCAACTGCGGCCCGAGCCGTCGAGCTTGGCGGTGCCGCGCCTGACACCAGCGGCCACGCGCCGCTGCTGTTCCGGCGTGCCACCTTCATAAGTGCCTGAGACCTCGAACAGCGCCACATCGCCGATACCGCGGTCGGCATTGCGCTGCGCGGCCGCGATCAGCCCGGGCAGCAACGAGGGCCGCATGTCGGACATGTCGGCGGCGATCGGGTTGGCGAGTTTCAGGCCGTTCTGGCCGCCGCCGAACAGCTCGGCATGCTTGGCCGGGATGAACGACCAGGTCACGGCCTCCATCATGCCGCGCACGGCCAGCGCGCGCTTGGCCGAACGGGTGCGCACCTGCAGCGTGGTCAGGATCTTGCCGTTGACGGCGTCATGCGAGGTCAGCGGCTGCGGCGCGATGTTGTCGACGCCGTGGATGCGCATCACCTCCTCGACGAGATCGGCCTTGCCGTCGACATCCGGCCGCCAGGACGGCACCTTCACCTTGACCACGTCGCCAGAGCCCTGCGGCTCGAAGCCGAGCCGGGTCAGGATGTCCAGCGCCTCGGCCCTGGGCACCTCGATGCCGGTCAGCCGCTTCACTTCCGACAGCGGGAAGGTGACGACCTTCGGCTTGTGGCCGGCATAACCGGCAACCTCGATTTCAGAAGGCGTGCCGCCGCAGAATTCGAGCACCAGCTTGGTCGCGAGCTCTATGCCCGGCACCATGAATTCCGGGTCGACGCCGCGCTCGAAGCGATAGCGCGCGTCGCTGATGATGCCGAGCGCGCGGCCGGTGCGGGCCGTGGTGATCGGGTCCCAGAGCGCCGATTCGATCAGCACGTCGGTGGTGTTTTCGTCGCAGCCCGAATGCTCGCCGCCCATGATGCCGGCGATCGATTCGACGCCATTGTCGTCGGCGATCACGCACATTTCCGGCGTCAGCGTGTATTCGCGCCCGTCGAGCGCCAGCACCGTCTCGCCTTCCTTGGCGCGCCGCACCACCAGGTTGCCGGCGACTTTCTTCGCGTCGAAGACATGCAGCGGGCGGCCGCGGTCGAAGGTGACGTAATTGGTGATGTCGACCAGCGCGCTGATCGGGCGCAGCCCGATGGCGATCAGCCGCTGCTGCAGCCATTTCGGCGATGATCCGTTCTTGACGCCCTTCACCAATGTCAGCGCGAAGCCCGGGCAGAGCTCCGGCGCCTCGATCGTGACCTTGACCGGGCACAGCCCGTCGCCGGCATGCGGCATGATCCCGCCGCCGGTGAGGCGGCCAAGCCCGCTCGCCGCGAGATCGCGCGCGATGCCGTAGACGCTGGTCGCGTCCGGCCGGTTCGGCGTCAAATTGATCTCGATGACCGGATCGTCGAGATGCGCGTAGGCCGCGAAGCTGGTGCCGACCGGCGCGTCCTCGGGCAAATCGATGATGCCGTTATGCTCGTCGGAGATTTCCAACTCGCGCTCGGAGCACATCATGCCGTGGCTTTCGACGCCGCGAATCTTGCCGACCGAAAGCGTCACGTCGATGCCGGGAATGTAGGTGCCGGGCGCCGCAAAAGCGCCGATCAGGCCCGCGCGGGCGTTGGGCGCCCCGCACACCACCTGGACCGGCGGCTTGCCGTCGCCGGTGTCGACGGTGAGCACCCGCAGCCGGTCGGCGTCGGGATGCTGCACCGCCGTCAGCACCTTGGCGATGACGAAGGGCTTCAGGCCGGACTTGTCGTCGACATGCTCGACTTCGAGGCCGATCGCGGTCAGCCGCTCGACGATCTCGGCAAGCGAGGCGTCGGTCTCGAGATGGTCCTTGAGCCAGGAGAGGGTGAATTTCATGACTGTGTTCCGTCGGGTCTTTGTTCTTCGGGCCGGGCTACGCTGGTCTTCAGATGTCTGGGCAGATCGTCCGGCATGTGCAGGAAGGGCAGTTGCTCGCGCACATAGGCATGCAGCGTCGGCTTGAAATAAGCCGGCATGTCCATGGCGCCGAGCATGAAATAGATCCGGTTGTCGAGCCGCCGGTCGGTATAGGAGATCGGCGAGCCGCAGATGCCGCAGAAGGACCGCTCCACCGGGCCGTTGCGGTAGCTTTTCAGCGATTTGCCGTTGAGCGCGACCTGGTCGGCCATGAAGCCGACAAAGGCCGACACCGGCGCGCCGCTGGCGCGCCGGCAGTCGCCGCAATGGCAATAGCTGATGTGATGCGGCTCGGCCGAGGCCTCGAACCGCACCGCGCCGCAACGGCAGCCGCCGGTGTGAGGTGCCGTCATGCAGAGAGGCCTCCGAACAGCGTCGGCAGGTCGAGCGGCCGGAAGCCGTAATGCGACAGCCAGCGCACGTCGGCGTCGAAGAAGGCGCGCAGGTCCGGCATGCCGTATTTCAGCATCGCAATGCGGTCGATGCCCATCCCCCAGGCAAAGCCCTGATATTCGTCGGGATCGAGCCCGCCGGCGCGCAGCACGTTCGGGTGCACCATGCCGCAGCCAAGGATCTCCATCCAGTCGGAGCCTTCGCCGAAGCGCACCTCGCCAGGACGCGAGCGGTCGCACTGGATGTCGACCTCGAGGCTGGGCTCGGTGAACGGGAAGAAGGATGGCCGGAAGCGCATCTTGACCGACGGCACCTCGAAGAAGGCCTTGCAGAACTCCTCCAGCACCCACTTCATGTTGGCGACATTGGCTGACTTGTCGACCACCAGCCCCTCGACCTGATGGAACATCGGGGAGTGCGTGGCGTCGGAATCCTGCCGATAGGTCTTGCCGGGGATGACGATGCGGATCGGCGGCTTCTGCCGCTCCATGGTGCGGATCTGCACAGGCGAGGTGTGCGTGCGCAACAGCTTGCGCTCGCCCTTCTCATCCGGCTGGAAGAAGAAGGTGTCATGCATCTCGCGCGCCGGATGCCCCTCGGGGAAGTTCAGCGCCGTGAAATTGTAATAGTCGGTCTCGATGTCCGGCCCTTCGGCGATCGAGAAGCCAAGATCGCCGAAGATCGCCGCGATCTCGTCGATCACCTGGCTGATCGGGTGGATGCGGCCGCGCTCGGCCGGCGACTGGCGAACGGGGAGCGTGACATCGACTTTCTCGGCGGCGAGCCGGGCGGCGATCGCAATATCCTTCAGTTCCGCCTTGCGCTGGGTGAGCGCTTCGGTGATGCGGATTTTCAAGCCGTTGATCGCCGGGCCCCTCACCTGCCGCTCCTCGGCGCTCATCGTGCCCAGCGTCTTCAGCATCTCGGAGACCGAGCCCTTCTTGCCCAGCGCCGAGAGGCGCACCGCCTCGATCGCCGGTTCGTCGGCCGCGGCCGCGATGTCGGCCATCAGCGAAGCTTCAAGGGTTTCAAGATTTCCAGCGGTGGCGTTCACGGCGAAACTCTCTCGATTGGAGACCGGCATTCAGCTTGCGTGACCGTTTTGGTAACGCGGGTGCCAGTTTGGTTACAGCGGGCATAAGAAAAAACCCGCGCTAGCAGCCCTGCCAGCGCGGGTTTCCCATCAGAATTGCGAATGCCTGGGAAGCGCTGGCTTAGGCGACAGCGCTCTCAAAAGCGTTCGGCGTGGTGTTCTTCAGATATTCGAGCGCGACCTTGGCCTTAGCGACCAGGGCGGCGAAAGCCTGCGGCTCGTGGATGGCCATGTCCGAAAGGATCTTGCGGTCGATCTCGATGCCGGCCTTGTTGAGGCCGTCGATGAACCGGCCATAGGTCAGGCCGTGCTCATGCGCCGCTGCGTTGATGCGCTGGATCCAAAGCGCACGGAACGAGCGCTTGCGGTTCTTGCGGTCGCGGTAGGCATACTGAAGCGACTTCTCAACCGCCTGCTTGGCGATGCGGATGGTGTTCTTGCGACGGCCGTAGAAACCCTTGGCGGCTTTCAGGACCTTCTTGTGCTTGGCGTGGGCGGTGACGCCTCTCTTTACGCGTGCCATGTCATGATCTCCTTAAACGTTGTCCAGTCCGAGGCGATTAGAGGCCGTTCGGCAGAAAATTCTTGATGACCTTCTTGCCGTCCGGTTCAGCCAGAACCATCGTGCCGCGGGCATCGCGAATGAACTTGTTGGAACGCTTGATCATGCCGTGGCGCTTGCCGGCGGCAGCCGACAGCACCTTGCCGGTGGCAGTAATCTTGAACCGCTTCTTGGCGGCCGATTTGGTCTTCATCTTGGGCATTTTGCTACTCCGTATTGGTGGCGCACCATCGCGCTTCTTGTCTCGCTTCGGGCCGACCAAAGCCCGAAAAGCAAATGAAACCGCCACGGCATGCCCTGCCGGGCGGTTTTCGTCTTTTGCTCTGCGTATCGTGCTTTCCGTAAATCGGAGACGATTTCCGGGCCGATACGCGGAACGGCGGTCCTATAGATCAAAGATGGCTTGTGCGCAACACCTCAAGCCGTGCGACGCTGTGTCCCCGGCTAAGGCAGTGTAAACCACACCGGCAGCATCCCCGACTGCTGCATGCCGTCGATCAGCTCGAAGGCCGGCAGCGCCACCAGGAACACCAGCCCGTCGAGCAGCGTGTTCAAGAGCAGACGCGGCTTGAAGCTGCCGGTATCGCCTTCCTGGTAGAGCGTCAGGTTGGGGAAGAAGCGCGGCACCCTGGCGAGATAGGCCTGGTAGGGCGCGCCGAGCACTTCCTTCAGATAGCGCTCCTCGCGTAGGATGACGATGTGGAAGGCGCCGGCGCAGAGCAGCGAAAACAGGATAATGCCGCTGAACGAGCCGATCTGCGCGCCGACGCCGGCGGCAGCGACGGTCGAAAAGAGATAAAGCGGGTTGCGGGTGATCGAATAGGGACCGCCGGTGACCACTTCGGCCGATTTGCGCCCGCCTATGTAGAGCGTCGACCACAGCCGCCCGACGATGCCGAGAAAGATCAAAAGCACGCCGAACATCTCGATCGACTCATGCACGGGCGTGTCCGGCGGAAAGGAAGACTGGCCGAACAGCAGCGCGCAGAACAGCACCACGATCAGCACCGCCAGCACGATCCGGCGCATGTGCTGATAGCCGCCCAACCCCTCATTCTGGTTGTCGGTCGGGACCTTCACTTCATCGACCATGACCCATCCGATCGTCGCTGGCGATCGGATTGAAAAACAGGCGCCCCGCCGATCGTCGGGACGCCGTGCCCGGCAATTCGGGCGGATTTTAGAGCGGGATGGAAAGAGCCCGGCAACTCTCGAAACCGTGATGGGCGCGACGCTTTTGGCGGCCGCGCCTTTCTCGGTCAGCGCGGCGCCAGAACCATCATCATCTGGCGGCCTTCGAGCTTCGGCTCCGCCTCTACCTTGGCGATCGTCGACACTTCCTCGCGCACCTTGTTCAGAAGCTGCATGCCAAGCTCCATATGCGCCATCTCGCGGCCGCGAAAGCGCAGCGTCAGCTTGACCTTGTCGCCTTCCTCGAAGAAGCGCCGCACGGCCTTCATCTTGGTCTCGTAGTCGTGGCTGTCGATGTTCGGGCGCATCTTGATCTCCTTGATCTCGATGACCTTCTGGTTCTTGCGCGCTTCGGCCGCCTTCTTCTGGTTAGCGTATTTCAGCTTGCCGAGATCGAGGATCTTGACGACGGGGGGCTGCGCGTTGGGCGATATCTCGACGAGATCGAGCCCAGCCTCTTCGGCCAGCAGCAGCGCTTCGTTGATGGAAACTTCGCCTCGGTTCTGGCCGTCGGCGTCGATAAGCTGGACCCGGGGCACCCGGATGTCTCGGTTGGAGCGCGGCCCGTCCTTGGTGGGTGCCGCTGCTTTGAAAGGTCTGCGAATGGTCGTGGTCTCCTCGGCCGTTTCGTTCAGGGTTTTAGACAAAAATAGGTGGACGCGCCTATGTGGTGAGCGCGCGGCCGGAGTCAATAGCATAGCCGCGCCGGAAAATCACCTGCTGTCCGGCAATTGTCTGCACCAAGCAAAGAAATGCCGCGAGCACTTTTCGTTGAACCCCGGCCTGTGCCAAAAGACCGGCCGAAAGGACAAGCTCATGGCCGCCAGCGCTCCGGTTTTCATCGATGTGGAGGGGTCGAACATCGCCGTCAGACAGGCGCCCGGCACAGCACCCGGCGTGGTCTGGCTCGGCGGCTACAAGTCCGACATGCTGGGCACGAAGGCCGACGCGCTTGCCGCCTGGGCCGCTCGCGAAGGCCATGCCTATCTGCGGCACGACTATTCCGGCCATGGCGAGTCGGGCGGCGAATTCGCCGCCGGCACGATCTCCAGATGGCTGGCCGAGAGCCTTGCCGTCTTTCGCCGGTTCAGCAAGGGCAGGCAGATCCTGGTCGGCTCCTCGATGGGGGCGTGGATCGCGCTGCGCATGGTGCAGGAACTGCGCAAAGCCGGCGACGACCGCGTCGCCGGACTGGTCCTGCTGGCGCCGGCGCCGGATTTCACGGTCGAGCTGATCGAACCGGTGCTGACCAAGGCACAGAGGCGCGACCTTTCGAAAAAGGGGTTTTTCGCCGAGCCGTCCGACTATTCCGACGAGCCTTACATCTACACGCGCGCTCTGATCGAGGACGGCCGGGCCAACCGGGTGATGACCGGGCCGATCGACACGCATTGCCCGGTGCACATCCTGCAGGGCCTTGCCGATCCGGATGTGCCGTCCGGCCATGCGTTGAAGCTGGCCGCGATGCTGCCCGCCGACGATGTGACGCTGTCGCTGATCCCGGACGGCGACCATCGTCTGTCCCGCCCGGAGGATCTCAATATGCTCGAACGGGTTGTCGGCGACATGGTCAGGCGGGCCGCCTGACCGATGCGCATCTCCATCCCGATATCTGCCTTCGTCGCGGCGATCGTCGGCTTCGGCGGCACGCTGGCCCTCGTCATCGCCGCCGCCAAGGCGGTCGGCGCGACGCAGATCGAGACCGCCAGCGGCGTCACCGCGATCTG
Source organism: Mesorhizobium sp. SOD10 (assembly GCA_000824805.1). Classification (GTDB taxonomy): domain Bacteria; phylum Pseudomonadota; class Alphaproteobacteria; order Rhizobiales; family Rhizobiaceae; genus Mesorhizobium. The sequence continues at coordinate 92,175 of CCNA01000023.1, read as the reverse complement.
CCTGGCCATGACGATCGAATGCCTGTGGCTGTCCTGGCGCACGAAGATGCCGGTCATCACCGCCTGGTCGACCCCAGGCCTGGCTCTGATCGCGGCCTCCAGCGGTTTCACGATGCCGCAGGCCGTCGGCGCCTTCATCGTCACCGGCGTCCTTCTGGTCGCCACTGGCCTGTTCAAGCCGTTGACCCGGCTGATCGCGAAAATCCCCGCCTCGGTCGCGTCCGGCATGCTGGCCGGCATCCTGGTCAGCTTCGCCGTCAATGCAGTGAAGACCATTCCGGCCGATCCCCGGCTGATCCTGCCGCTGATCGCAGCGTTCTTCGTTATCCGCCTGTTCAATCCGGCTCTGTCGGTGCTTGTGGTGCTGATCGGCGGCGGCCTCGCCGCTTTCCTTACCGGCCGCGTCGGCAGCCTGCCTGTGCCGGAACTGTCGACATTGACGTTCATTGCGCCGCAATTCACCGCCTCGGCGACCATTGGCCTCGCCTTGCCGCTCTATCTGGTCACCATGGCTTCCCAGAACCTTTCCGGCCTCGCGGTGCTGCGCGCCGCGGGCTATCATCCGGAGCCCGGTCCGCTGATCGGCGTCACCGGTCTGTTTTCGCTGCTCTCGGCGCCGTTCGGCGCCGCGACAACCAATCTTGCGGCAATCTCGGCGGCAATCTGCACTGGCCCCGATGTCCATCCCGACCCGGCCGAACGGTGGAAAACCGGGCCGTTCTACGCGCTTGCCTATCTCATCTTCGCGATCTTCGGCGCCTCGCTGGTGGCGATCTTTGCCGTCCTGCCGCAAAGCCTGATCGTGCTGGTCGCGGGGCTCGCCTTGACGGCGCCCTTGGCCAACGCCATGTCGATTGCGCTGAAAGACGAGGCCGAACGCATGCCGGCCACCGTCACCTTCGCCGTGACGGCTTCGGGGCTCACGCTTTTCGGCGTCGGCGCGGCATTTTGGGGGCTGGTTGCCGGAATGGCAGTGCTTTTCCTGGAAAAACTCAAAAAGCGATAATCATTTCAGGCGCTTCGCCGGTTTTGGCTGGCCTTGCCTTGAATAGCCGATTTCGCCTTCCCATTTCGATTCCACGCAGCCGGTTTGGCTGTCTCCAACGGAAGGATTGGGAGAAATGAATACGACTGCATTGATCCGTCCGGCCTGGACGCCGGCCACCATCGCGCTGATGGTGATCGGCTTCATGGTGTTCTGGCCGCTCGGCCTCGCCATGCTCGTCTACATCATCTGGGGCGACCGGCTCGAAGGCTTCAAGCGCGACGTCAACCGCGCCACCGACGGCATCTTCGCCGGCTGCCGCCGCGGCTCGGACAAAGCGGCTCGCTGGGGTCACGGCTCGTCCCGCACTGGCAATGTCGCCTTCGACGACTGGCGCGAGAAGGAGCTCGAGCGGCTCGCCGAGGAGCGCCGCAAGCTCGACGAGATGCTCTCGGAGTTCGACGAGTATGCCCGCGAGCTACGCCGCGCCAAGGACCAGGAAGAGTTCGATCGTTTCATGGCCCAGCGCAACAAGCCGACCGCGCCGACCACGACGACCGGGCCCACCGGAGCGACGGGGCCGAATAGCGGCAAGGGCTCGAATCTCCTTGACGACTGAGGCTCAACCATAGGGCCGCCCCCACATGCGGCGTCGCGCAAGCGGCGCCGTTTCTTTTTTGTTCTCCATCTAGCTTTACTCCACTGGCCGTTTCTCTCGAATCGCGTATCGTCCAGCCATGACCCTCGGCTTCTTTCGCAATCTGACCAAGCCAAAGCCCACGCCTGTCGTGGAGCGAGAACATTGCGTAGCCGGCCGCACGCTGCCGCTGAAGATCGTCGAAAGCGCCAGGGCCAGGCGGCTCACGCTGCGCATCGATTCCGGCGGTCAAGGCCTGCGGGTCACCGTGCCGCCCGGCCTGCGCCGGGGCGAGGTGGAGAAATTCCTCGACCGCCATCAGGACTGGCTGGAGCAGCGGCTGGCCAAGGTGCCGACGCGGCCGCAGGTACGCCCCGGCATCAGGATCCCGATCCGCGGCGTGCCGCACCGTATCGTGCATGAGCCTTCGAGGCGCGGCACCGTCACCGTCTCGCGCGACGAGCGCGGTCCGCTTCTGATCGTGCATGGCGAGCGCATCCATCTGCCGCGCCGCATCGCCGATTATCTCAAGCGCGAGGCGAAGAAGGAGATCGAGAAGCTGGTGGTGAAGCACACCGAGGCGATCGGCAAGCGCGCCAAGGCGATAAGGTATAAAGATACCTCCAGCCGCTGGGGGTCATGCACCTCGGAGGGCAATCTTTCCTTCTCGTGGCGCATCATGATGGCGCCGCCGGCGGTGATAAACTACCTCGTGGCGCATGAGGTGGCGCATCTGAAAGAGATGAATCACGGCCCGAAATTCTGGAGGCTGTGCGAGAAGCTCTGCCCCGACACCGACCGCTGCAAGGACTGGCTGAAGCGGAATGGTGGGGCGTTGCAGGCGATTGTGTTTGAGTAGGTGAGCGGATGGCTGCAGTGCGAAGAACGCCGCCACTGCTAGCGTACATAACGCTGGAGATTAGCTGAGCCATCTCAGCTTCGTCATTCTAGGGCGAAGCAAGGAGCGAAGCGACGCGGCGCAGACCCTAGAATCCATGCCGTGACGTGCGAGCGCCGCGGCGGTTCGGAAGTCGCTTTGCATTGACGGTAGGCGCCTCGGAACGGCATTTTATTCTCGATCGCTGCACCTTTCGGCCGGCGTAACGGAATGGATCCTAGGGTCTGCGCGCCGCTTCGCGTCGCTCCGCCCTAGGATGACGCCGCGGGGTTGCCTCGCCCTACGAAACCCATCAATCATCATTCGCCGCGTTCAGCTCCTCCGGCCGCAATCCCTCCTCGCCCTGATGCGGCCAGGGCAAGAAATCCCGGTCGAAGGCATCGCTGCCGAAATAGTCCAGCGCCCGGTGCGCCTCGGCGCCGTTGAAGTCGGACTTTTCCATCAGATGCGCGATCACCTCGCGCGCCTGCGCGATCTTCTGCTTCAGTTCGGCGACGGTTCGGTCGGCCATGAGTGTCTGCTCCCGCCTGTGGCTCCTATATGAAGGTAGCGTTTTCCGAAGAGCCGGCAACAGCATGCTTTTTCTCGACTCTTTTCCCGTTTCGTGCCAATCCCGCGCCATGACGCTCGACATCAAGATCTGCGGACTGAAAACCGACGCCGCAATGGCCGCTGCCCTTGCCGGCGGGGCCAGCCATGTCGGCTTTATTTTCTTCGCCAAGAGCCCGCGCTATGTCGAGCCCGCCGAAGCCGGGCGCCTGCGCGAAGCGGCGCGCGGCAAGGCCAAGGCGGTTGCCGTCACCGTCGATGCCGGTGATGCTTTCCTCGACCAGATCGTCGCCAAGATGCAGCCGGACATGCTGCAACTGCACGGTTCGGAAACGACCGGGCGCGTGGCGGAGCTGAAGGCCCGCTATGGTCTCCCGGTCATGAAGGCGCTGTCGGTCAGCGAGGCGGCGGATCTGGACCGCATGAAATCTTTCGTCGAGGTCGCCGATCGCTTCCTTCTGGATTCCAAGCCGCCGAAGGGATCGCAACTCCCGGGCGGCAACGGCGTCGCCTTCGATTGGCGCGTCCTTGCCGGCCTTGACGCAGGCGTCGATTACATGCTTTCGGGTGGGCTCAACGCCGCCAATATCGGCGATGCCCTGAGACAGGCCAACCCGCCCGGGATAGACATCTCGTCGGGCGTGGAAAGCGCTCCAGGCGTCAAGGATCCGGCGCTGATCGAGCAGTTTTTCCGGGCCGCCAGGGCCGCGCGCGACGACCGCGCCGCCTGAACAGCCTAACCCGAATATGTCCCGGAAAGGTGGAATCCGGTTTTCCGACAAGGACGTGTTCAAAACATAAGATGCCAGGAGATCGGCGATGAACAAGCCGGCAATGCCCAATTCCTTCCGCACCGGGCCCGACGAGCAGGGCATGTTCGGCATTTTCGGCGGGCGCTTCGTCGCCGAGACGCTGATGCCGCTGATTCTCGATCTGGAAGAGCAGTGGAACAAGGCCAAGAACGATCCCGAATTCAAGGCCGAGCTGCAGAACCTCTCCACCCACTATGCCGGGCGGCCGTCGAAGCTCTATTTCGCCGAAGGACTCACCAAACATCTCGGTGGGGCTAAGGTCTATTTCAAGCGCGAGGACCTCAACCACACCGGCTCGCACAAGATCAACAACTGCCTCGGCCAGATCCTGCTCGCCAAGCGCATGGGTAAGAAGCGCATCATCGCCGAGACCGGCGCCGGCCAGCATGGCGTCGCCTCGGCAACTGTGGCTGCGCGCTTCGGCTATCCCTGCGTGGTCTACATGGGCGCCACCGACGTTGCCCGCCAGAGTCCCAACGTGTTCCGCATGCGGCTGCTCGGCGCCGAGGTGCGGCCGGTCACCGCCGGCCACGGCACGTTGAAGGACGCCATGAACGAGGCCCTTCGTGATTGGGTGACCAATGTCGAGGACACCTATTATCTGATCGGCACCGCCGCCGGCCCGCATCCCTATCCGGAGCTAGTGCGCGACTTCCAGTCGGTGATCGGCTCGGAAGCGCGCGCCCAGATTCTGGAGCAGGAAGGCCGGCTGCCGGATGTCATCATCGCGGCCGTCGGCGGCGGCTCCAACGCCATCGGCCTGTTCCATCCCTTCCTCGACGACAAGGATGTGCGCATCATCGGCATCGAAGCCGGCGGGCGCGGACTCGACGGAGTCGAACATTGCGCCTCGATGAATGCCGGCAAGCCCGGCGTGCTCCACGGCAACCGCACCTATTTGTTGCAGAACTCGGACGGCCAGATCCTCGACGGCCATTCGATCTCGGCCGGCCTCGATTATCCGGGCGTCGGCCCGGAGCATTCCTGGCTGCGCGATTCGGGCCGCGTCCAGTATGAGCCGATCCTCGACGACGAGGCGCTTGAGGCTTTCCAGCTCACAACCCGCGTCGAAGGCATCATCCCGGCGCTGGAATCCGCGCATGCCATCGCGCATACGATGAAGATCGTGCCGACGATGGACAAGGACCAGATCGTCATCGTCAATCTGTCCGGCCGCGGCGACAAGGACGTGCACACGGTGGCCAACATGCTCGGCATGGAGATCTGACAATGACCACGCGCATCGACCGCCGCATGGCCAAGCTCAAGGCCGAAGGCCGCCCGGCTCTCGTCACCTACATCATGGGCGGCGACCCCGACTACGACACCTCGCTGTCGATCATGAAGGGGCTGCCCGCCTCCGGCAGCGACATCATCGAGCTCGGCATGCCCTTCTCCGATCCGATGGCCGACGGGCCGGCGATCCAGGCCGCGGGTCTTCGGGCGCTGAAAGGAGGCCAGACCTTGGCCCGCACGCTGAAGATGGCATCCGAATTTCGCGCCGGCGATGACGAGACGCCGATCGTGCTGATGGGTTACTACAACCCGATCTACATCTACGGCGTCGACCGTTTCCTCGCCGACGCCAAGGCCAGCGGCATCGACGGCCTGATCGTCGTCGACCTGCCGCCGGAAATGGATGAGGAGCTTTGCATTCCGGCGCTGAAGGCAGGCGTCAATTTCATCCGCTTAGCGACGCCGACCACCGACGACAAGCGCCTTCCCAAGGTTTTGGAAAACACCTCCGGCTTCGTCTATTACGTCTCGATGACCGGCATCACCGGCTCCGCGCTTGCCGACACCGCCAAAGTCTCGGCCGCGGTCACGCGCATCAAGGGTCACACCGCGCTGCCGGTCTGCGTCGGCTTCGGCGTCAAGACCGCCGAGCAGGCGCGCGTCATCGGCGCCTCGGCAGACGGCGTCGTCGTCGGCACGGCGATCGTCAACGCGATCGCCAATGTGCTGGGACCCAAGGGCGAGAAGACAGCCGACCCGGCCGAAGCCGTCGCCACTTTGGTCAGCGGGCTTGCCCAGGGCGTCCGTACGGCCCGCCTTGCCGCCGCCGAATAGCCTGACTAATTCTTCGCGGCGCAAATTCCAGCCGGAAAACCGCCACAGACTTTTCCTGGAATAGCTTGAAGTTCTTCCAGGACAGGGAGCCGAAGCCATGAACTGGATCACCAATTACGTCCGCCCGAAGATCAATTCGATGCTTGGCCGGCGCACCGACATGCCGGAAAACCTCTGGATCAAGGATCCCGAGACCGGCGAGATGGTCTTCCACAAGGATCTCGAATCCAACCAGTTCGTCATCCCGTCCTCCGGCCATCACATGAAGATCTCGGCCAAGGAGCGGCTGAAATATTTCTTCGACGACGGCAAATACGAGGTGCTGGAAAACCCCAAGGTCGTCCAGGACCCGCTGAAGTTCCGCGACGAGAAGCGCTACACCGATCGCCTGAAGGAGGCGAAGACGAAGACCGGCCTGGAAGACGCTATCCTCAACGCGGTCGGCAGCATCGAAGGCCTGCCGGTGGTGGTCACAGTGCAGGATTTCGCCTTCATGGGCGGCTCGCTCGGCATGGCCGCCGGCGAGGCGATCGTGCACGCGTTCGAGGTCGCGCTGCAGCGCAGACGGCCGCTGATCCTGTTCGCCGCCTCCGGCGGCGCCCGCATGCAGGAAGGCATCCTCTCGCTGATGCAACTGCCGCGCACCACGGTCGGCGTCAACCGGCTGAAGGAAGCCGGCCTGCCTTATATCGTCGTGCTGACGAACCCGACCACGGGCGGCGTCACCGCCTCCTATGCCATGCTGGGCGACGTCCACATTGCCGAGCCGGGCGCGCTGATCGGCTTTGCCGGTCCACGCGTCATCGAGCAGACCATCCGCGAGAAGCTGCCCGACGGCTTTCAGCGCGCCGAATATCTGATGGAGCACGGCATGGTCGACATGGTCGTGTCGCGGCTCGAGATGCGGCCGACCATCGCGCGTTTGCTAAAAATGCTGCTCAAGATGCCGCCGGCCGACAAGCCGCTCGAGCCGGAAATCCTGCCGCCGACGGTGGTCAGCGCCGAGGCGCGGCCGCCAGCCTGAGGCGATATCATCGGCCGGCGCGACATCGTTCGCCGCGAACCATGATTTGCGCCGCCCGTTGTGTGCTGTAGCCTCTTGATGCGCACGACCGTTCCAAGACCGATTCCCGGTCTCTGGGTTAGGCGTTAGGATTCCGCCATGACAACGCTTTCCGCCGAACGCGAAATCGAACATCTGATGACGCTGCATCCGAAAGGCTTCGACCTTTCGCTGGACCGCGTCATGCGGCTTCTCGAACGCCTCGGCAATCCGCAGGACCGGCTGCCGCCGGTCATCCACATCGCCGGCACCAACGGCAAGGGCTCCTGCGCCGCCTTCTCGCGCGCGCTGCTGGAGGCGGCCGGCCACCTCGTCCATGTCCATACCTCGCCGCATCTGGTGAACTGGCACGAGCGCTACCGGCTGGCGGCCGAAGGCGGCGGCAAGCTCGTCGACGACGACGTTTTCGCCGAAGCCATTGCGCGCGTCGCCGGGGCCAATCAAGGCCAGAAGATCACCGTCTTCGAGATCCTCACCGCCGTCACCTTCGTCCTGTTCTCGGAGCATCCGGCGGAGGCGGCGATCATCGAGGTCGGCCTTGGCGGCCGTTTCGACGCCACCAATGTCATCAAGCGTCCGGCCGTTTCGGTGATCATGCCGATCTCGATGGACCACGAAGCCTATCTCGGCGACCGCGTCGAGCTGATCGCCGCCGAAAAGGCCGGCATCATGAAGCGCGGCTGCCCGGTGGTGATCGGCGCCCAGGACAGCGAGACAGCGCTTCAGGTGCTGATCGAAACGGCCGAGCGGCTGGATTGTCCGACTGTGGTCTATGGCCAGGATTTCCTCGCTTTCGAGGAAAACGGCCGCATGGTCTACCAGGACGAGGACGGGCTGATGGACCTGCCGCTGCCACGTCTGCCCGGTCGGCACCAATACGCGAATGCCGCCGCGGCGATCGCCGCCGTCAAGGCGGCCGGCTTCGAGATCGGCCATCGCGCCGCCGAGCGGGCGATGACTCATGTCGCCTGGCCGGCACGCATGCAGAAGCTGACGCAGGGCAAATTGGTGGATCTGGCTCCGAAGGGCGCTGAGATCTGGCTCGACGGCGGCCACAATCCCGGCGCCGGCATCGTCATCGCCGAGGCGTTGGCCGAGCAGGAGGAGAAGAATCCGAGACCGCTGGTCCTGATCTCCGGCATGATCAACACCAAGGACCAGACCGGCTATTTCAGCGCCTTCAAGGGGTTGGCCCGTCATGTCTATACCGTGCCGGTGACCAACAGCGAAGCCGGCGTGCCGAATGACGAGCTGGCACTGCGTGCCGAAGAGGCCGGCCTGTCGGCCGAGCCGGTCAGTTCCGTCGCCAACGCACTGATGCTGTTGCGCGACTCCTGGGACGGCCCGGCGCCGCGCATCCTGATCGGCGGTTCGCTCTATTTCGCCGGCGAAGTGCTGGCCGAGAACGGCACGCCGCCGACCTGAGCAATTCCCGGAAAAATGCGCAACGGTTTCGGCGGGGGCCGAAAGGAACCGGCCATGATCAAAGTGAAGCAACTCGCTCATGTCTGCATCTTCGCGCATGACCTGGAGGCGACGCGCCGCTTCTACCGCGACGTGCTCGGCACGGACACAAGGTTCAATTTCCTGCGCGACGGGAGGATCTTCGGCTTCTATCTCGACTGCGGCGGCCGCAGCCATGTCGAGGTCTTTGAAAGGAACGAGGCGAGCTACAGCGACCGCGATCAGATCAACCACTTCTGCCTGGAGGTGGAAGACATCGACGCGGCGATCGCCCATATCCGGTCGAAAGGCGTCGAGATCACCCGGAAGAAGCTCGCTTGCGACGATACATACCAGGCCTGGATCACCGATCCCAACGGCGTGAAGATCGAGCTGTTTGAATACACTGCACAAAGCGCGCAATTCGCCGGCGGCGACCGCGTCGCCGACTGGTGACCAGTTCAGCTGATTGACCGGTCCGAAATTCGGCTAGACAAAGGGATTTAGAAAAGGTTGCCGTTTGTCTTGGTGCAAGATTCATTTCCGCGAAATCAGAGCAAACGCCGGGATTGATTGAAGCCGCCCCAACCTCGTCATTCTATGGCGGAGCAAGGAGCGAAGCGACGCGGCGCAGACCATAGAATCCATGCCTTGACCTGGAAGCGCCGCCACGGCGCAGAATGTTGCTCCGTTGCACGCCCTGGCAAAGGTAACGGCATGGATTCTAGGGTCTTCGCGACGGAGCTTCGCTCCTGCTCCGCCCTAGAATGACGATCGCGATGGGCGTTTCGGCCAATCTCCAACGCATGCCGCCTGTCAACGCAAGAGCCGACCAGTCAAAATCCCTACGCAGTGCCACTAGAGTTCGCGGCCTTCGCGGATAATTTCATCCAGATCGATGTCGGCTCCGCTGCTTGCAACCAGTCGAGCATAGAAGCTGGATGCGGGTTCGCGGCGTGCTTCCTGAATCTCATAGGACTCGAGCGCGCGTTCGATCACATCAGCCATGGAACGATTCTCGCGACGCGCAAGTCGATGAGCAATGTCCCATGCTTTTGCGCTACGGACTGAGAGTTTTGGTCCGGCCATTTCGAACTCCGCTTGCCGGAAATAGATACCGACAAGAGCTCAGCCATCAAGATGTCAGGTGATGGCTAGCCAACAGCCTACTTCAGCTCGATCTCTATGAAAGCATATTCGCCGTCATTGGCGTTGATGACGTCGTGCTCGACGCCTTCCCGGCGGAAATAGGGCGCGCCCTGCTTCATCTCGGCGAAGGATTCGCCGTCCTTCGTCACCAGCTTCACCTTGCCGTCCATCAGCGGCACCACGACATAGTCATGGCCGTGCCGGTGCCAGCCGGTGTTGGCGCCCGGCGCGAAGCGGTACTCGGTGACGATGACGCGCTCATTGTCGACGTGTACTGTGGCCTTGGCTGTCCCGGTCATGGCGCTCTCCCTTTTTCTGAAGCAAAGAGTATGACGTGCCTGCATGCGAGGGCCAGAGCGCGTCGAGCGATGACGCCAAAGAAAAAGCCCGGCGCGATTGGCCGGGCTTGTCCTTGAACTTTTCGGATCGGCTCAGGCGAGGCTGCCGTTGATCCAGTGCGACAGTGCCGTCTTGGGCGCCGCGCCGACCTTCATGTCGGCCACTTCGCCGCCCTTGAAGATCATCAGCGTCGGGATCGAGCGCACGCCATACTGAGCGGCGAGCTCGGGATTCTCGTCGATGTTGAGCTTGGCGACCTTCACCTTCGAGCCGAGTTCCTTGGCGATGTCTTCCAGCGCCGGGGCAATCATCTTGCACGGGCCACACCATTCCGCCCAGAAATCCACCACGACCGGCTCCTTGGCGTTGAGCACATCGGCCTGGAAATTGCCCTTGTCGACCTTCACGGTGGCCATGCTGAAATCCTTTCGAAAACTCGGGTTGCACCAAATGTGGTGGTTGTGGCGGCGATGTTCAAGCAGTTCTTGTGTCACGCTCCCGTGAGTCGGGCAAGGGCATCGTCCATCGCCTTGGCCGGCAGCTCGATCAGGCGCGGCGCCTCGGTGAAGAGCAGCGCCGCTGTCACCTCTCGCCCCGGATAGAGCGCCCGAAGCAGCGCCCGGTAGAGCGCAAGCTGCAGCACATAGGCAGGCGGCACTTCCGTCAGATCTTTGGGAGCCGGCCGGTTGGTCTTGTAGTCGACGATCGACACCTTTTCCGGCGTGACAGCCAGCCGGTCGATCTTGCCGGAGATGGAACGCAGCCTGCCCTTCACCTCCAGGCTGCCCATGATCGCAACCTCGGCGCGTGACGACGGCGAGAACAGTGCGCCGAAGCGGCCGTCGGACAGGATCGCAAGCACGGCGTCCAGCGCCCTGTCGCGCTCGTCAGCTGGCCAATCGGCACCAGCGCGCGTCAGGTAGCGCTCGGCCGCGTCCCGCCTTTCCCCTTCGGCGATGCCGGGCAGCATCTGCAGCAATTTGTGGAGGGCCAGGCCGCGCACCACCGCGAAGCCGGGCTCGGCGGCGGCATCGAGCACCGGCGAGCGCGTGTCGGGCACAACTTCTTTAGCCTCATCGATCAAGGCCGAGGCGCCGGAAGGCGAAAGCGGCCGCGGCAGCTCCTCGTCAGGCGGCAGCGGCCGGAACAGGGTTTCAGGCAGCGGTGCCGTGTGCTCGAACGGGCCGGTCTCGTCGACGCCGGTCAGCGCCACCGGCGGCAATTTGGTCATGTGGAAGCGATGTACGGCAACGTCCGCCGTCGCCGGATGCCGCCGCTCCGAACTTTCAGGCGCACCCAGCAGCGCCCGGCTGACGATCGAATGCCACGTGCCGGTGCTGGGCTGACGCTTGCCGTGATAGCCGCAGACGATCAGGCGGTCCTCCGCGCGCGTCATACCGACATAGAGCAGCCGCCGGTACTCGTCATCCGCCAGTTCGCGGGCTCGGATCGATGCCGCCTTCGAGACGCCGTTGGCGACATCGCTGGCCGAGCGCCACAAATAGCCCTTGCCCTTCCATTGTGTCCCCGAGCTCTCGAACGGCATCAGCCGCGGCAGATGCTGGTCGCTGAACGGCGCCGAGCCGCCATCGACCAGGAAGACGACCGGGGCTTCGAGGCCCTTGGCGGCGTGTACGGTCATGACCCGCACCTCGTCGCGCGTCTGGTCCATTTCGCGCTTGATCTCGGGGCCGGCATTTTCGAGCGTCGACAGGAAGGATTCCAGCCCCGGCAGTCCGGTGCGCTCCTCGGCCAGGCAAAAGCTCAGGAATTCGTCGAGGATGTCGCCGGCTTCGGGTCCCAGCCGCGCCGTCATCTTGCGGCGCAGCCCGTCGCGCGCCAGCACCGCTGCGTAGAATTCGAACACCGGCTTGAACGCCACTTCGGTCGCCCAACTGTCTAGCCGGCTAACGACAGCGGCGAGGCTCACATCCTCGGCCGCCTGGTGCCTGAGCGAGGCAATCAGCGATTGGCCTTTCGGCCTTTGGCCGGCAAGCGTCAGCAACGTGTCCTCGGAGACCTCGAAGATCGGGCTGCGCAACACGGCGGCAAGCGAAAGATCGTCCTCCGGCTGGATCAGGAAATGCCCGAGCGCGATCAGGTCCTGCACGGCGATATGGCCGGGCAGGCTCAGCCGGTCGGCGCCAGCGACCGGGATTTGCCGGTTCTTCAGGCTGCGCGACAACGCATGGACGAAGCGGTCGCGCTTGCGCACCAGCACCAGGATGTCGCCGGCGGCGAGCTTCCTGCCCTTGCCTTCGACCACCTCGCCATTTCGCAGCCAGGTCTGGATCGTCGTGGCCACATGCTCGGCGACGCGCACCGCGGGCGCGCTGGCGTGGTTGACCGGCAAGGTCCAGTCGTCGGGCTCCTCGACCATTTCTGCGCCGACCGAAGGCCACACCTCGACATAGCCCGGCGCGTCATTGCGGATCGCCTTGTGGCTCAGCGGATCGGGGTCGTGGCTGATGCCGCGCCGCACCCCAGGTTCGGCAAAGACGCGGTCGACCGCGGCCAGCACGTCGTCGCTCGACCGGAACGACCAGGTGAGCTTGAGATTGGCGAAAGCGGCTTCGGCGTCGCGCACGCGCCTGGCGAACAACAGCCGGCTTTCGGCGAAGGAGTCCGGCGCTGCTCCCTGAAAGGAATAGATCGACTGCTTCTCGTCGCCCACGGCGAAGATCGTGCGCGTGACCGCCTCGCGCTGGCCGAGCCCGGCGAAGAACTCTTCCGTCAGCTTCTTCACCACCTCCCACTGGTCGGGGCTGGTGTCCTGCGCCTCGTCGAGCAGGATATGATCGATGCCCTGGTCGAGCTTGAACTGCACCCATGGCCCGGCATCGGGCCGTGACAAGAGGCTGACGGTGCGGGTGATGAGGTCATTGAAGTCGAGGAAGCCCCGCCCGCGCTTCAGCTGCTCGTAGCGCGCGATCAGCCAGCCAGCGACCGTGAGCGCCGCCGCTGTCCCTTCCAGCGTGCGGAACAGCGCCAGCCGGTCGGTTACTTCGAGGATCGCCTTGGCCGCGGCGATGTAGCGATCGGCCAGGTCCGGCAGCCGGTCGACCAGCGTCTTCTTGAAGATCTTGGGCGGTTCGTAAGGATCGCCGTCGGCCTTGAGAAAGGCCTTTGCCAGGAGCCGCAGCCGGCGGATCGGGTCGGCTTCGGCGAATGCCCCTCGCGCGTAAGGCATGACATTGTTCAGCACCTGCCGCGCGTCGGCGGCTTCGGCGGCCTGTGCGAATTCGGCGAACTGGCCGGGGGCGAAGCCAGGCAGCGGCCAGAGCGAAGCGGCGATGCCCTCGGCCGTCTGTCCGGATCTGAAGCCGAATTCGGCGAACAGCGGCCGGAAGTCCCGACCCTTGCCGACCTTGGCGATGAAATCGCGCAATTCGTCGCGCTTGCCGACGATCTCTGCAAGCAGCGTATCGAGCCCGAACTCGCCGCCGCGCTCCAGCACGGTGGCAAAGGCTTTCGCCAGCCCTTCGACGCCGGCGCCCGCGCCTGAGATCATGTCGCGGCGGGCCTCGCCAAACAGCGAGGCCTCCATCTGCGGATCGAGCATCTCGAAATGCGCCGGGATGTTGGCTTCGAGCGGGAACTGGTGCAGCACCGATTCGCAGAAGGCGTGGATGGTCTGGATCTTCAGCCCACCCGGCGTTTCGAGCGCCTCGGCGAACAGCCGGCGCGCGCGCCGCATCATGTCGCGGTCGGCGCCGCGGCCGTCCAGCGCCGCGATCCTGACCGCCAGCTCCGCATCGGGCAGCGCCGTCCATTCCGACAGGGTCGAGAACACGCGGTTCGACATGTTGGCGGCGGCCGCACGCGTATAGGTGAGGCACAGGATCTTCGACGGATCGGTGCCGTTGAGCAGGAGCCGGATGACTCGCTGCGCCAGGACATGCGTCTTGCCCGAGCCGGCATTGGCCGACACCCAGGCGGAATAGGCGGGGTCTGAAGCGCGCGCCTGGCTGGCGACGGTATCGGCGGGGATCGGATATTTCATCCTTCCGCCTCGTCTTCGCTGGCGCCGCCGGCCGACCATTCCAGCACACGCGCCAGATGATCGTAGTCGCCGTCGGCTTCGCCTTCGCGGAACGGCAGCGCGCGCGACAGATAGCCGGTGGTCGGATCGGCATAATGGAAAAGCAGCCGCTCCAGCCGCGCCCAGGCTTCCTCGGACAGGTCATTGGCGGTGCGCGGCTTGCGGTTATATTCGAGGATCGATTCCTCGAATACCTCGCCATTCGGCTTCAGCCGCACGAAGGCAAGCTGCGAGGGCTCGCGGATGCCCAGCTCCCTGAAAGCGCCGCGCCTGAGCAATGCGCCTTCCAAAGCCAACTGCGGCGACAGCAGCGTGTGTGCCTGCGCTTTCGAAGGCGAGGAGCCGGTCTTGTAGTCGAGAATGTCGGCCATGCCGCCGGCCAGCAGGTCGACGCGGTCGGCATAGCCGGACAACGTCACGCCGGTGCGGCCCACCACCGTCTTTTCGGCGCGCTCCTCGGCATAGCGCTTCGTGACGGCATCGGCGCGGGTATGCTCCCACTCGATGATGTTTTCGGCCAGCTTTTCGAAACGCGGCCACCAGATGGCCTCGATATCCGGCGGAAGCTTTGCCTCGGCAAAGCAGAGACGGCCGGCTTCGATGAGGCTGGCCAAGGCGTTCGGCGCTCTTGGATCCTCGATCCGCCGCGAAAACAAATGCAGGATCTCGTGAAACAGCGTGCCGCGTTCGGCAGCGCCCGGATCGCGGATCAGCGGCTCGAGCGGCATCAGGCCGAGGATGCGCCGCGCATAGACCGCATAGGGGTCGCGGCGCAAAGTCTCGATCTCGGTGACCGAGAAATGCTGCGGACGCATGCTGAGCGGCGGCTTCGGCTGCGGGCGAGAGGCAAAATCCTTCTTCTCGCCGGCATCGAGCGCGCGCGCCCAGGCAAGCAGCGCGTCGCCGCGCCCGCGAAGCGCTGCCGCCGGTTCCTTGCCGATGAAGGTCAGGATGCGCTGCAGCCAGCGCGACGGCACCGCCGGCGCGTCGCCCGAGCGCGCTGACCGTGTCAGCACCACTTGCGCCGCGCCCATCGCCATCTGGAAATCATGCGCGGCAAGGCCGATGCGCCGCTCCGGCGGTTCGAGGTCGATGCCTGTCTTCATCAGCCGCGACATGAAGCGGTCGCTCTCGGGCTTGCGCGGCCACACACCTTCATTCAGCCCGCCGATGACCAGCGTGTCGACATTCTGCAATCGGGCTTCCAGCGCGCCCCAGATGGCGATGTTGCGGTCGGTGCCTTGCGCCGGCTTCACCGTCTCGGGCGCGATCAGCGCCTCCATCACGTCCGGCCACTCCGAAGCGGCGAAGGTGAAGGGCGAGGACGCCGCCACCAGTCCGCGCAGCAGTTCGGCGAGCTTTTCGCCGGCGTCGCCGGCATAGAGCTCGGCCAGGCTGCCGTCCGCCGCTCGGCCCAGATCCTCCAGCGCAACGACGCTCGCGCTGGTCAACGTGGCAATGTCGACGTCCTTCTCATCGCGCATCGCAGTGAGCGGCGAAAGGGCTTTGGTAAGGCGGCTAAGCATGCCGTGCGCCTGCTCGATGCCGCGCACGGTGAGACGCGAAAACCAGAAGGGCTGGCGGATATCACCGCTCAGCTCCGCCAGCCGAGTCTCGAAAAGCGCGCCGAGCGATGCGACATCGGGCCGGCCGGTGCCGCCGCGCAGCGCCACCAGCTCGACGAGTTCGGCCGCCTTGCGCACGTTTCGGCGTTCGAGGCCGAGCCCAAGCAGCGGATGCTTGAGCAAGGCAAGCAGGCCGACCGGATCGCCGGGCCGAAACGCGGCGCTCAGCGCCAGCCTGAGCAGGCTGGCCGCCGGCGTGTTGATGAGCGGCGCGCCGCCGGAATCGTCGGCAACGACGCCGAAACGCAGAAGTTCCGCCGAAACCCGCCGCGCCAGCGCGCGGTCGCCGGTGACGAGCGCCGCGCGTTTGCCCGGAGCCTCCACGGCGCGCTTCAGCGCGATGGCGATAGCCGCCGCCTCGTCGCGTTCATTCGCCGCCTCCACCAGCGTCACGCCGGCAAGCGCCTGTTCGACATCGTCTGTCGTGAAGCGCGGCCGTGTCTCGGTCCAGTATTCAGTGGTTTCGGCCGGCCGCAGCGCCTCGCCGACAAGGGCCGCACGCAACGCCAGCGGCGGCGGCGCGGCGATCACGTCCTCTACATCGCGGCGCGGAATGCCGATGCCGCCGATCAGCTTGGCGAGGCCGTATTGCGGGTGGCCGAGCGTTGCCGGACGCGCGCCGGGCGCCGTGATCGCCGCGAAGGATGCATCGTCCATCTCGCGATCGAGCCCGGGCAGCACGACGGCCCCATTGGGCAGGCCGGCGATCACGGCAAGCAGTTCCGCCGTGGCGGGAATGGAGCCTGTCGAACCGGCGGCGATCACCGGACCGGCCGGCGGATTGCGCTTCAGCCTCGCCGCTTCCAGGCGGATCAGCGCGCTGCGATGCGCGGCGGGATTGGAGCGGTTGCGCTCCTTGAGCAGTTCCGGCCAATTGTCGGTAACGATGCCGAGGAAATCGAGCGTCACCTGCCACCAGCCGGCAAGGTTGCCGGTGACAAGCGTCGCGAGCTTCGCCCAGTCCGTGCCTTCGGTCTCGATCTCGTCCATCAGCCGGGCAAGGTCGCGCGCCAGCCAGATGGCGTCCGCGGCCGAGGTCGGCACGACGAATTCCTCGTTGAACCGGGCCCTGACATGGTCCGGCAGGCTTTCCTTCCAGGCGCGCACCAGCGGCGCCAGCAACAACAGCCGCTCCTGCGCGGCGATCGGCGGCGCGAGGTCTATCGCCGGCGCCGCCTCGGCGTCGAAGGCCGCCTCGTCTTCGTCGAATTCGCCGAGCGGCCGCACCGTCGGCAGGATGGCTGATCGTTTTCCGAGAATCTCTACGAAGGCGCCGCGCAGTGCCCGCGCGGCGCGGCGTGTCGGCACATAGATGGTGACGTCGGCCAGCGCCAGCGGCTCGCCATCGAAGCGGAAGCCGGGGATCAGTCGCCCGTCGAGCAACGCTCCGGCCAGCGTCGGCAGGAACGGCGCTCCGGGCGGGATGGAAAAGACGCGGCGCGCGCCGCTCATACCGCTTTCGCGAGCGCGCCGGCAACCGCCGCCTCGGCGGCGGGAATGGCGTCCGGCGTGCCGACGGTGATCCAGCGTCCATGCATCCTCATGCCGAACAGGCGCCCTGCGGCGATCGCCTTGTCGAAATAGACATTGAGCGAATGCGAGCCGGTGGGCGCGTTCTTGAAGATGCGCGGATGGACGATCGCCGCGCCGGCATAGATCAGGCCTGCCGGGTTGCCTTTCGAGCGCGTGAGCGCGCCGTCGGATGCAACCAGGAAATCGGTGCCGACGCAGTGCCCGGTGGCTGAGTCGAGATCGGTGAGCATCAGCAGAATATCCATTCTGGCGGCGTCCCATGCAAGGGCAAGACGCTCGAGGCTGGGCTCGCCTTTGTCGATCCAGAACGTATCGGCGTTGATGATGTAGAAAGGCTCGCTACCCAGAAGCGGCAACGCCTTGACGATGCCGCCCGCCGATTCCAGCAGCGCCTCGCGCTCGTCGGAAATGACGATCTTCGGTGCACGCCTATGGGCGACATGAGCGACGATCTGCTCGGGCAAATAGTGCACGTTGACGACGGCCTTGGCGATTCCGGCGGCCTCCAGGCTGTCCAGCCCCCAGTCGAGCAGGGTCTTGCCGGCGATTTTCACCAGCGGCTTCGGCATCGTGTCGGTGATCGGCCGCATGCGTTTGCCGAGTCCGGCCGCCAGCACCATCGCGGTCTTCGGCGTCATGGTTGGGGGCTTCATGGAGCCCGTTCCTCGAGCAGGCCGTGGGCCATGTAGAGTTCCTTCAGGCTGGCAAGCGCCGGATGCGCCAGCGCCCGCCTCAGATAGTCGCGGATGCGCGGCAGGTGCTTCAGATAGTAAGGCTTGCCGTCGCGCTTTTCGAGCCGCACGAAGATGCCGAGGATCTTCGAATTGCGCTGCGCGGCCATGATCGCATAGGCCTCGGCGAAACCGGCCTCGTCGAAAGCGCCGGCGTCGCGCCTGGCCTCGACATAGGCAGCGACCGTCCGCCGCTCGATCTCCGGCGGGACGGTGACACGCGCATCCATGGCTAGAGAGGCGACGTCATAGGCCGCCGGCCCGATCAGCGCGTCCTGGACGTCGACGATGCCGAGCCGGTCGAGGCCGTAACGCTCCGCGCGCCAGATGATGTTGGGCGAATGGAAATCGCGCAGCATCAGCGTGTATTCACGGCCCGCGAGCCGGTCGAGCACGGCGTTCCATTCCTTATGGTAGCCGGCCCGCAATTCATCGCTTGCCGGCTTGCCGGTGATCATCGGCACATACCAGTCGACCAAAAGGTCGGCCTCGATCAGCATGGCTTCCCGATCGAAGGGCGGCACGTCATGGACCACGCCCGGCGCCGCTTCCATGCGCGTGGGCCAGGCCTTGCCATGCATCATGGCAAGCAGCTCCGCCGCCGCCTCGTAACGTTTGGCGATAGGCTGGCCGTCGCCGCTCAAGAAACCTTCCGAACCGAGATGTTCGAGGAGCAGAAAGCCCTGGTCGAGGTCCTGGGCGTGGATCACCGGCACGCTGACGCCGGCCGCGAGCAACGCCCGGTCGATGGCGACGAAGGCGCTGACGGATTGCGCCGTATGGGCGATCACCGCATAGGGCTTGCCGTCGCGCACCGGCGGCCCGAGCACGAGGCGCGGCGAGTTCATCAGCACGCGCGGCGCTTGGCCAGGCAACGAGACGATCTCGTAGGAGCGGGGGGAGGCGTCGCCGACGAAATGGCGGCGGCTGGCGTCGCCCCAGCCGGCTGTGGCCAGGAAATCGCGCATGGCCAGCGACCGCGCTGCGCGATCATAGGCCGGTCCCTGTCCGGACAATCGCGCCACGCGGCCTTCGCCATATTCGGCAAGCTCGACCCACAACGCCGTTCCCGGCAGGCGGTCTCCGGCGCGTTCAGGCCATTCGATGAGCGCCGCGCCTTGGCCGAGCGCGTCGTCGAGGCCGAGCTCGTCGAGCTCGTCCGGCGCGGAGAGGCGGTAGAGGTCGAAATGATGCACCGGAACGCGCATCTCGTAGCTCTGCACCAGCGTGAAGGTCGGGCTCGGCACTTCGAGGCTGTTATCATCGGCAAGCGCCCGGATCAGCGCGCGGGCCAGCGTCGATTTGCCGGCGCCGAGATCGCCTTTGAGCGCGATCGCGTCGCCGGCGCGCAATGCCATGGCGAGGTCCTCGCCAAGCCTTGCCGTTGCCGCCTCGTCGGCGAGAAAACGCTCCAGCACCATCCCTGTCATATAGGCCGCGCTACTCGGCCGCGTCGCGGATGCCGGCCGGTGTATCCGGGATTCCGGAAGGCTTGTCCGGGAAGGTGCAGATCACCGTCGTGCCCCTGTCCCGGCCGGTCTCGATGCGCACGGTTCCGCCATGCAGTTCGACGAAGCTCTTGACGATCGACAGTCCGAGCCCCGCGCCGCGTCTTCGCCCGCCATTGGCGCGCGGCTCGAAGCGGCGGAAGACCGATTCCAGCACGTCCGGCGGCATGCCCGGGCCATCGTCATGCACCGAGAACTCGACGCCGTCGGCCAGCCGGCGGCAGGTGAGCCGGATCGTGCTCGCCTCCGGCGCATAGTTCGCCGCGTTGCTGAGCAGATTGTAGAGGATCTGGCGGATGCGGGTCTCGTCGCCATGGAAGCTCGCCGGCGCCTCCGCCGCGTCGATCTCGAGCTTGATTTGATGCTCGTCCAGCCGGTCGGCGACCAGCTCGGCGGCCGCGGCGATCGTCCGGTCGATGTTCATCTCGGAGATGTCGAGCTGCATGATGCCGGCATCGACGGTCGCCAGGTCGAGGATATCGTTGACGATGGTGAGCAGCACCGATGACGACGAGCCGACATGCTCGACATATTCGCGCTGCTTCGGCGTCAGCGGCCCTGTCGCGGGCAGCGACAAAAGCTCGGTGAAGCCGATGATGTTGGTCAGCGGCGAGCGCAGCTCATAGGATACGTGCTGCACGAATTCGTTCTTCAGCTGGTCGGACTTCTCCAGCGCCTCGTTCCTGTCCTTGAGCGCCCGTTCGACATTGACGGTGTCGGTGACGTCGACGAAGGTGATCATCACCTGGCCATTGGGCAGGTGGATCACCGCGTAGCGCAGCACGTTGCCGTTCATCAGCTCGATCTGGCCGCGGCGGTCGCGGCGCTCGTCGTCGAAGCCGGTGACCGCGGCGACGAAGCCGCCCCACGGGCTGTTCGCGGCCCGCTGGTCGCACAGGTCGCGGATCGCCGAAACATGGATGTTCGGCTTGACCGCTTCCACGGTCAGTCCCCACAGCGCGACGAAGGCCGGATTGGACAGCCGCAGCCGCCCGTCCGGACCGAACACCACCACGCCCTCGGCGAGGTTGTCCAGCGTCTCGCCCTGTACCCGCACGGCGGTCTGGTAGCGGCTTTCGAGGTCCATCTTCTCGGTCAGGTTCTCGAACACCCAGGTGACGCCGCCTTTCGGCTGCGGGTTGGCCACCACGCGGATCGTCTTGCCGTCCGGCAGATGCCACCAGTGCTCCTGCGATTCGACGGCGCGGTAGGCGCTGAGCAGGTTTTCCTTCCAGCGCCGCCATTCCGGCTGCTCGGCGATCCTGCCTTCGCTGCGCAGCCGGTCGAGCAGCAGCGTGTTGGAAGGAGCGCTGAGCAGGAAGCCCGAATCGAGACCCCAGAGCTTCTGGAAGGCCTGGTTGAAGAAGCGCAGCTTTTCCTCGGTGTCGAAGATCGCCACCGCGGTGTTCAACTGGTCGAGCGTGTCGGCATGGCTGCGCACGGTCCGTTCATATTCGGCGCGGATCGTCTCGGCGGCGCTGGTGTCGCAGGCAAGCCCCGCCGAGCCGTCGGCACCGGCGAAATCGGTGACCGCGAACATGCGTCGGTCGCCTTCGATCACCGTGGAAAGCGTCTGTTCGAAGACCGGGCGTGTCTTGTGCTGCTCGGCAATCTGCTCGCGCGCCTGGCCACCAAGGAATTCCTTGGCGTCGCGCACGGCCGCGGCCGGGCTTTCGGCCTCCACCGCTTCGGCATAGGCGCGGTTGACCCATTGCAATCGCCCGTCCGCCCCGCGCAGCCATGTCGGCATCTTCAACGCGTCGAGCAGGCCGATCAGGGTGTCGTAGTCGGCGCTGAGCCGCTGGTTCTCGATCTTCAGCCTGGCCTGGTTGCGCAGCGTCTCCGACAGCGACACGAAGCGCAACAGCACATGCGCCGCGCTCTTGCGGCCATGCACTTCCAGCGGCACGCCGGCCTGCGTTTCTATGATGAGGTCGAAGGCCTTCCCCTGTTCGCGCAGCGCCGCGACCGCGTGCTCCAGCGCCGCCGCCGAACGCGGCATCAGCCAGCGGCCGAAGGCGAGGAAGGCGGACCTGTCGTCGGGCGCGCCGCTGTCCAGCGGCAGGCTGCCGATGAGCTCGGGTTTCTTGTTGTCCGTGGCCCAGACGACGACGCGCTGGTCGCGCAGGTTGAGCAGCGCCTCGGAACGCTGCAGCGCCGCGTTGACGTCCGCGATGCGGGCCCTGAGCTGGACATTCTGCGAGGCGGTGCGCGTGCGCTCGCGGATCAGGAAGATGGCCGAGACAAGTGCTGCGCCCATGACGCCGACGAACATGGCGAGCTGCATGACCTCGACGGTGCCGACCGGCGCCGCGGCCTTTCCCGGAAGACCTGTCTCGGCATGGGCGGCAAAAGCCAGCAGCGGGCCGGCCAGCGCGGAGGTGGCAAGAAGCGAGCCCAGCCGCAGGCGGGCACGAAAACCGCCGCCGCTCGCGGCGGGGCCGGCCTTGTTCGAATCCTCATGGCCGCCGGAAACGGCCGTTCCCGCGCGTGGCGGGTAATCCCCCGGCATGTCTTGGTCCTCTTCGCCGCTTGAATGCAAGACCGCCCTGAATGCGTCCCCGGCCCAAAATGTCCCCGGACCGCGAATCACAACAATAACGCCTGCCGGAATCGGCGTGAAGAATCATTGGCGCAAAAAATAAAGCCGGGCGGAAAGTCAACCACCCGGCTTCAATATCTGGTAGATAATTTCGCTTTGGTTAATAGCGATAGTGTTCCGGCTTGTACGGGCCCTGCGGCGTCACGCCGATATAGGCGGCCTGCTCGCTGGACAGCTCGGTCAGCTTGGCGCCGAGCTTGTCGAGATGCAGCCGCGCCACCTTCTCGTCGAGGTGCTTGGGCAGCACATAGACCTGGTTCTGGTACTGGCCGTGCTTGGTGAAGAGCTCGATCTGCGCCAGCACCTGATTGGTGAACGAGGCCGACATGACGAAGCTCGGATGCCCGGTGGCGTTGCCGAGGTTGAGCAGGCGTCCTTCCGACAGAAGGATCATCCGCTTGCCGTCTGGGAAGGTGATGAGATCGACCTGCGGCTTGACGTTGGTCCATTTCAGATTGCGCAGCGACGCCACCTGGATCTCGTTGTCGAAGTGGCCGATATTGCCGACGATCACCATGTCCTTCATCGCCCGCATATGGTCGAGCGTGACGACATCCTTGTTGCCGGTGGTGGTGATGACGATGTCGGCGGTTGGAGCGGCGTCTTCCAGCGTCACCACCTCATAGCCGTCCATCGCCGCCTGCAGCGCGCAGATCGGGTCGACCTCGGTGACCTTGACGCGGGCGCCGGCGCCGCGCAGCGACGCCGACGAGCCCTTGCCGACGTCGCCATAGCCGCAGACCACCGCCACCTTGCCGGCCATCATCGTGTCGGTGCCGCGGCGGATGCCGTCGACGAGCGATTCCTTGCAGCCATATTTGTTGTCGAATTTCGACTTGGTGACGGAATCGTTGACGTTGATCGCCGGGAAGGGCAGCAGGCCCTTCTTCTGCAGCTGGTAGAGGCGGTTGACGCCGGTGGTGGTCTCCTCGGTGACGCCGCGGATCGCGTCCCGCTGCTTGGTGAAGAAGCCGGGCGAGGCCTTCAGGCGCTTCTTGATCTGGGCGAACAGGATCTCTTCCTCTTCGCTGCCGGGATTGGACAGCACATCCTCGCCGGCCTCGGCACGCGCGCCGAGCAGGATGTACATGGTGGCGTCGCCGCCATCGTCCAGGATCATGTTGGAGGTGCCGCCATCGGCCCACTGGAAGATGCGGTCGGTGTAGTTCCAGTAATCCTCCAGCGACTCGCCCTTGACGGCGAAGACCGGGATGCCGGCCTCGGCGATCGCGGCGGCCGCATGGTCCTGCGTCGAGAAGATGTTGCAGGAGGCCCAGCGGATGTCGGCGCCCAGCGCCTTCAGCGTTTCGATCAATACCGCCGTCTGGATGGTCATATGCAGCGAGCCGGTGATGCGCGCGCCCTTCAGCGGCTGCTTGGCGCCGAACTCCTCGCGGCAGGCCATCAGGCCCGGCATTTCGGTTTCGGCGATCTCGATCTCCTTGCGGCCCCAGCCGGCAAGTGAGATATCGGCGACCACATAATCCTTGCTACCCGTCATGGCAGTGCTCCGGTGTGATTTTTTCTCAAAGGCGCGCCGGCGCCGGGAAGCGCGAGCAGGGCGCGATTGCCGGCTTGACTAGCAGATCGGTCGCCGGACGACAATGGGACATAAAGAAATCTTTATGCGCGCATGTCTTTAATGGCGCGGTGCATGTCGCCCATAAGTGTGTTGCGGTTTGGGACAACGACATGCACCAAAAACAAAAAGATCAGATTTCCTCGCCGAAACGCGAGGCGACCAGCTGCTCCAGCGCGTCCATGGCCGGCACCGCTTCCGGGCCGCTGGCGATGACGCGGATCGAATAGCCCGGGCTCGCCGCCAGCATCATCAGGCCCATGATCGAGGTGCCGCCGACCTTCACGCCGTCCTTCTCGACATGGATGGTGGCGTCGAAGCCGCTGGCGACCTGGACGAACTTGGCCGAAGCACGCGCATGCAGGCCGCGCTGATTGATGATCGGGAACTCCCGCACAACCTCGTCCGTCTGCGGCGCCGATGCGTTCATTTGCTGCTCAGGAGCTGGCTGGCGACGTTGATGTATTTGCGGCCCGCCGCCTGCGCTTCGTCGAGCGCGGCGGCCATGTTGTCGCCTTTGCGGATCGAGGAGAGCTTGATCAGCATCGGCAGGTTCATGCCGGCGATGACCTCGATGCGGCCGGATTCCATCACCGAGATGGCGAGGTTGGATGGTGTGCCGCCGAACATGTCGGTGAGCACGATGACGCCGGCGCCGGTGTCGACGCGCGCCACCGCGTCGACGATGTCGGCCCGGCGCTGCTCCATGTCGTCGTCGGCGCCGATCGCCACGGTTTCGAAATTGTCCTGCGGCCCGACGACATGCTCCACGGCATGCCGGAACTCGGTGGCGAGTTGACCGTGCGTCACGAGCACGAGTCCGATCATTCTCTGGTGGCTCCCGTCATCGCCGCTTCACAGGCGTATCTTATGTTCGCCGGCCATTCCAGGCGGCGGGAGCGCTATCTTGTCGACGCACGGCCGGTTGACAAGCCCAAAATTGCGGCGGCCCAGACCATTTTGACGCATCGCAGCAAAAAACCCTGGGGCGGATCATGAAAAAGGCTGGATCGACAGCCGCGCCATCAGCATGGGCAGCGCGGCGGTGACATTCTGCCGGGCGACGTCGATGCGGGGCAGTCTGCATCCGGCGATCGTCTCGGCGCTCTCGTCCTGCAGGCGCGCCAATGCGGGCGGTTCGACAAGCCGAACCACCAGATCGATCACGGCGGCCGGCTCGAAGGCCAGCGGCCGCGGCCCGATGCCGTGCACCTCGCAGAGTCCGGCGATGCTTGCCGGCGCGCGGCACACCAGCCGGCCGCCGTGGGCAGTCGCAAACAACTGGTCGTCGCCGACCAGCCGGGAAAACAGGCCGCGGGTGCGGCAATGATCGATAAGCGTCAGCGCCAGCGTCGTCTTGCCGGAGCCGGACGGCCCGGTGACCAGCACGCCCTGCTCGCCGATCAGGAGGGCCGTCCCATGCACGTTGCGAGGCTTCGTGGCGGTGTCCGGCATATTCGGTTCGGCGGTCAGCCTTCCGCGGGCAGCGTCACCACGAAGCGCGCGCCCTTGATCTCGCCGGGCTTGGTGCCGGGGATGTTCTCGGCCGTCAGGGTGCCGCCATGCGCCTCGACGATCTGGCGGCTGATCGACAGGCCGAGGCCGGAGTTCTGGCCGAATGCCTCGCCGGCCGGCCGGTCGGTGTAGAAGCGTTCGAAGATGCGGTCGATGTTCTCCACCCGGATGCCCGGGCCGTTATCGTCGACGGTGACGATGTTGAACTTGCCGGCGCGAGCCAGTGAGATCGCGATATGCCCATGCTCATCGGGCACGAAGGAGCGCGCGTTCTCGATCAGGTTGGTGATGACTTGGCCTATTCTGAGGTCATGGCCGACAACGAAGAAGCCTTTGGCGCCGGGCGGCAGCTTTGCCACCTTGAACTCGATCTCGACTGCCTTCTTGTTGCGCGTGGTCTCGCGCGACACGGCGACGAGGTCGGTGATGAACTTCTTCAAATCGACGGTGGCGGCGTCCTCGCGCGCCAACTCGGCGTCGAGGCGGGAGGCGTCGGAGATGTCGGTGATCAGCCGGTCGAGCCGCTTCACATCGTGCTGGATGATCTCCATCAGACGCGCGCGAGACGTGTCGTTTTTCGCCAAGGGCAGCGTCTCGACCGCGCTGCGCAGCGAGGTCAGCGGGTTCTTGAGCTCGTGCGAGACGTCGGCGGCGAAGCTTTCGATCGCCTCGATCCTCGCGTACAGCGCATTCGTCATGTCGCGCACGGCAATGGACAAATTGCCGATCTCGTCCTGACGGTCGGAAAAATCGGGGATTTCCTCGCGGCTCTTGACGCCACGCCGCACCCTGACGGCGGCGGCGGAAAGCCGGCGCAGCGGGTTGGCGATGGTGGACGCCAGAAGCAAGGACAGGATCGCGGTGACGAGAGCCGCCACCCCGAATACGCGCAGGATCGCCTTGCGCTCGGCCGCGACGATCTTGTCGATATCGCCGCCTTCGGTGGACAGCATCAGCACGCCGAGCACGGCACGGAAACGCTGGATCGGCACCGCGACGGAGACGATCTGCTCGCCCTGCTCGCTGACCCGCACGATGGTCGAGGGGCTGCCGGTCAGCGCCTTGACCACTTCCGGGAAGGCCGCGCCATTGCCGCCGGGCTGCTCGTGATAGACCGGCAGGTCCTTGTTGCGGAAGAAGTCGAAGATGAATTTCTCGACCCGTTCCAGAAGGTCCGGCTGCTCGTCCTCGACCGGAGGCAGGTCGTAGCGCAGGATCTGGCCGCGGGAATAGAGATGGCGCGAATCGAGCAGCAGGTTGGCGTCGCGGTCATAAATGCGGGCGCGGGTGCGGGTCGGCGAGATAAGGCGCCTGAGCACCGGCGCGACGCGTTCCGGATTGATCGGGAAATCGAGATTGTCGAGCTGGTCGGAACCCGGTCCAAGGCTCTCGCCGGCCTGCAGCTCCAGTAGCTTTTCCGGGTCGATGCTGATCGAGTCGGTCTCGACGGTCGCCGAGGCCGCGATCGCGCCGGCGATGATCTCGCCCTGCGTCATCAAACTTTCGACGCGCGCGTCGATCAGCCCGTCGCGGAAGGTGTTGAGATAGAGGATGCCGGTGACCAGCACGGCGAGGCCGGCCATGTTGAGGAACAGGATGCGCCGCGTCAGGCTGGAGAAGATGTGGTGGCCGAGAAACCGGCGCATCGGCACCGTGAGTTTCGATACGAAGGCGGGCACGATCCGCGGCGGACGCTTCGCCGCGCCCGCCCGTCTGCCTCGCTCTACGTCCACTGCCATCGAATAGCAGGCCCTGCTTAATTAGTGAGTAGGCAGTAGGCAGTAGGGAATTGAGAAATGGCTGGCTGATCGTGGCTATGCATGAGTGGCCGCTCGCACCATTCAAAACTGACTGCCGACTATTCCCTACTGCCTACTCACTACTGCCCATTTATGCCTCTCGGAATCGGTATCCGACTCCGTAAAGGGTTTCGATCATCTCGAAGTCGTCGTCGACGGCCTTGAACTTCTTGCGCAGCCGCTTGATGTGGCTGTCGATGGTGCGGTCGTCGACATAGACCTGCTCATCATAGGCCGAATCCATCAGCGCATCACGGCTTTTTACCACGCCGGGGCGCTGCGCCAGCGAATGCAGGATGAGGAACTCGGTCACCGTCAGCGTTACCGGCTCGCCCTTCCAGGTGCAGGTGTGCCGCTCCTGGTCCATCACCAACTGGCCGCGTTCGAGCGAGCGGGCCTGCTGGCTGGGCGCCTTGGCCGCCGCCTCGCGGGCGCTGGTGCGGCGCAGCACCGCGCGCACCCGCTCGACAAGCAGGCGCTGCGAGAACGGTTTACGGATGAAGTCGTCGGCGCCCATCTTGAGGCCGAACAATTCGTCGATCTCGTCGTCCTTCGACGTCAGGAAGATCACCGGCAGGTCCGATTTCTGCCGCATCCGGCGCAACAGCTCCATGCCGTCCATGCGCGGCATCTTGATGTCGAGGATGGCGAGGTTCGGCGGCCGCGCCGCCAGGCCTTCCAGCGCCGACGCGCCATCGGTGTAGGTTTCGACCCGATACCCCTCGGATTCGAGCGCGATCGACACCGAGGTCAGAATGTTGCGGTCGTCGTCGACAAGCGCGATTGTTGCCATTTCAAGCGGCTCCCTCATGAGCTGTCCCTTCTGTCGTCGAGAAGGGGCTTTTGCAGGACAAATTGGGTACAAAATGTGGCACGGGCCCTGTCCGAAGTCACGGGCGGCCTGCCGCTACACACGATCGCACCCGTATTGGGATTGGACGAACCAAGCCTGCCAATCCTTTGGGCAACCTCCGTGGTTTTTGCACATATAAACGATTTAAACAACTTTCAAATTTTTTAAATCGATTAATGATTTGATATCATTCGGCTTTTCTGGTTCTGAACTTGTCAGCCCCTGTGCGGGCTTCGGGAACCTCCCGTCACATGCGGCCAATCCAGAGAGGAAATTTGATGTCGGAAGCCGGCAAACGCAACCCCGACTGCGCCATCGACGCGATCGGCCTGAAGACCACGGGCATGGTGCGCTACAATTTCGGCGCGGCGGCACTCTATGAGGAAGCGATCCGGCGCGGCGAAGCGAGGTTGACCGCGCAAGGCGCGCTGGTCGCAGAGACCGGCCAGCACACTGGCCGCTCGCCGAAGGACAAGTTCGTGGTGCGCGACGAGGCGACTGGCCCGCATGTCTGGTGGGACAACAACAAGGCAATATCGCCAGGTGAGTTCGAAACGCTGTTTACCGATTTCAAGGCCCATGCAGCCGACAAGGACCTCTACGTCCAGGACCTGGTCGGCGGCGCCGACGCCGACCTCAAGCTGCCGACCCGGGTCGTCACCGAATTCGCCTGGCATTCGCTGTTCATCCGCAATCTCCTGATCCGTCCCGAAGAAGCGGAGCTCGAGCGTTTCGTGCCGCAGATGACGATCATCGACCTGCCCTCCTTCCGCGCCGATCCGGCGCGTCACGGCACCCGCACGGAAACGGTGATCGCGGTCGATCTCACCCGCCAGATCGTGCTGATCGGCGGCACCTCCTATGCCGGCGAGATGAAGAAGTCGGTCTTCACCATGCTGAACTACCTGCTGCCGGCGAAGGGCGTGATGCCGATGCATTGCTCGGCCAATGAGGGGCCGGACGGCGACGCGGCGGTTTTCTTCGGCCTGTCCGGCACCGGCAAGACGACGCTGTCGGCGGATCCGTCGCGCACGCTGATCGGCGACGACGAGCACGGCTGGGGCCCGCTCGGCATCTTCAATTTCGAGGGCGGCTGCTACGCCAAGACGATCAGGCTGTCGGCCGAGGCCGAACCGGAGATCTTCGCCACCACGCAGCGCTTCGGTACGGTGCTGGAAAACGTCGTGCTCGACGCTGGCCGCGTTCCGGATTTCAACGATGGCAGCCTCACCGAGAACACGCGCTGCGCCTACCCGCTGGACTTCATCCCCAACGCCTCGAAGACCGGCCGCGCCGGCCATCCGAAGAACATCATCATGCTGACCGCCGACGCCTTCGGCGTCATGCCGCCGATCGCAAGGCTGACGCCGGCGCAGGCAATGTACCATTTCCTGTCGGGCTATACCGCCAAGGTCGCCGGCACGGAAAAGGGCGTCACCGAGCCGGAGGCGACCTTCTCGACCTGCTTCGGCGCCCCGTTCATGCCGCGCCATCCGTCCGAATACGGCAATCTGCTGCGCGAGCTCATCGCCAGCCACGGCGTCGACTGCTGGCTGGTCAACACGGGCTGGACCGGGGGCGCCTACGGCACCGGCCGCCGCATGCCGATCAAGGTGACGCGCGCCTTGCTGGGCGCCGCGCTCGACGGTTCGTTGAAGTCGGCCGAGTTCCGCACCGACGCCAATTTCGGCTTTACGGTGCCGGTCGCCGTTCCAGGTGTCGACAGCGCCATTCTCGACCCGCGCTCGACCTGGGCCGACAAGGCTGGTTACGACCGCCAGGCGGCGAAGCTGGTCAACATGTTCGCGACCAATTTCGAGAAGTTCGAACGCCACGTCGACGCCACCATTCTCGGCGCGGCGCCGCGCCTGCAGGAAGCGGCGGAATAATCGGCGTCTCTTTCCCTCCAGGCCCGGCTTGCGCCGGGCCTTTCCTTTTTGCCGCCGTCGCGTCATGAGTGCGTGCATGGCAACTGACGACGACATCATCATCACCGGTGAAGCGGTCATTCGTGCGGGCGACCTGCATGAGGATTTCATCCGTTCCTCCGGTCCGGGCGGCCAGAACGTCAACAAGGTGGCGACCGCGGTGCAGTTGCGGTTTGACGCGGCGAACGCATCCGGCCTGTCCGAGCGCGTGCGCGAGCGCGCCCTCAAGCTTGCCGGCCAGCGCGCCACCAAGGACGGCGTCATCGTCATCGAGGCCGGCCGCTTCCGCACCCAGGAGCAGAACCGCGCCGATGCGCGGGCGCGGCTGACGGCATTGATCGCCAAGGCGGCCGAACCGCCGCCGCCGCCGCGCAAGAAAACCAGGCCGTCCAAAGGCGCCGTGGAGCGCCGCCTGAAGAGCAAGGCGGGCCGGTCGACGGTGAAGAGGCTGCGCGGCCGTGTCGACAGCGACTGAGAACAGCATAGCGGAACGCGAGCGGCCGCTTTCGGGTCGCGGAGCGGTTCCTTCGGTGGCAAGCTCTCCGGCCAATTGATCGGACCACCCAATGCTCGTGCTCCCCAAAGGCGTCCGCCACATGCCGGGTTACCTCCAGCGCCCGGCCCAGGAAGCGCTGGTCGAGGAGATCAGGCGCGTCGTGCAGGCGGCACCGCTCTACGTGCCGGCCATGCCGCGCACCGGCAAGGAGATGAGCGTGCGCATGACCAACTGCGGCGCGCTTGGCTGGGTGACCGACAAGGAGCGCGGCTATCGCTACCAGCCCACGCATCCGGTGACGGGCGAGCCCTGGCCGCCGATCCCGGAAGCCTTGCTGCAATTGTGGCGCGAGGTCTCGGCCTATCCGCACCCGCCCGAGGCCTGCCTCGTCAACTTCTATGCGGCGGATGCCAAGATGGGCCTGCATCAGGATCGCGACGAGCAGGATTTCGCCGCGCCCGTGGTGTCGATCTCGCTGGGTGACGACTGCCTGTTTCGGGTCGGCCAGGACAGGCGCGAAGGCGGCACGAAGTCGTTCAGGCTGAAGAGCGGCGACGTCGTCGTGCTCGGCGGCGAAGGGCGCCTCGCCTTCCACGGCGTCGACCGCATCTACCCCGCGACGTCGGCGCTGCTGAAGAATGGCGGCCGCATCAATCTGACGCTGCGGCGGGTGACGGTGCCTGGCTGAGCATCCCTGCCGTCGGGCAACGCCATCTTAAGGACACAAGGGCTACAACCGCGGTTGCGAAACCGAGGTCGCCATGCAACCGGACTGGATCAGGACCAGAAGCCTCTTGGACGTGGCCATCGTCACGGTCGTGTCGATCATCGCCCTGTGGATGACCAAATTCTACCTGAGCATGTTGTGGAATCTCGACGACCGAGGGTTTTCCGAACTTTCGCACAGGCTCCCCTATTGGGACTTCACCAATCTCTGGGCTGGTTCCCGCCTGGCCATCGACGGCCATGTCGCCACCCTCTTCGACGTGGATGCCTACCGCGCGGCGTTGCGCGCCATGTTCTCGCCCGACCTTCCTAACCAGGAGTGGAGCTATCCGCCGAACATCCTCCTGCTCGGCGTTCCGCTTGCCACCTTGCCGATCCTGCCTGCCTATCTGATCTGGACGGTCGGGACCGTGCTGTGTCTGTGGTTGGCCATACGGCCGCTGAAGCTCGGGACGGCCCTGGAACTGGCCATTGTCTTCAGTCCGGCCGTTATCTTGAACTCGGTGTTCGGCCAGAACGGCGCGTTGACCACCGCCTTGCTGATCGGAGGCCTCGCCGTGGCACCCAGGCGTCCGCTGCTGGCCGGGGTCCTGTTCGGCCTGCTGACGATCAAACCGCATCTCGGCATTCTCGTGCCCTTCTGCCTTGTCGCCAGCGGCAACTGGCGCGCCATTCTCGCGGCCGTCGGCACCAGCGTCGTGATCGCCGTCGCTACCGGCCTGTTCTTCGGTTTCGATGTCTGGCGCCTGTTCCTGACCGAAACCCGTCCCTTGATGACGGCGATCATGGAGGCGCCTTATCCGCAACCCTACCAGTATAACGCGACAACGGTGTTCTTCACGGCGAGAGCCGTCGGCCTCGGACTCACCCCCGCCTATGGCGTCCAGGCGGTCGCGACCATCGCTTCCATCGCCGCGGCGATCTGGCTGTGGTGGCCGGGGCGCGCCGTCTCGCATCAGGAACGCGTGGTGCTTACCGCTGTCCTTGCGATCCTGGCCACGCCCTACGGCTACACCTACGACACGATCAGTGTGGCCGTAGCGGTCGCGATGCTTGCCGCGATGGTTTCGAGGCCGCCTCGGCTGATACTGGCGATTTTCTGGCTCTGGCCGTTCGTCGCCCATATCTTGAACAATGCCGGGTTTTCCGTTGGTGTTCTGGTGCAGCTCTCGCTCGGCGCCTGGATGCTGATTTCTATAAATGCCCGAAACCGCAGGGCTGAAATGGGCAGGGAGCCTGCCACGACATAGAACGGCCCGTCGTTAGGGCTGGAGCAGCGTCCTCCGCGGTTCGGTGTTTCGCCGCGTCACCGCCGGCAGCGAAATCCTTGCGGAAATATACCGTTATCCCCGGCTCCTGGTGCAGGATGCTGTATTGCTGCAATTCGACTGCGATTCTTGGATCGCGCAGCATAAGGTTGTCCCAGTCTGGTCCGGTTGCGTCGCTATAGAGCACGACATCCGGTCTCTTGGAGGCAATCTCGTCGGCCAGTTGTCCAATCAGCTTATCGCGTATGTCGACAAGCCGACGTTTCCGTTGCGGATCGTCGCCTGTTTCGGCGAGCTGGTTGGCATTGAAGACCGCCCATGCCGATGGGTATCGTGAGACGAAGTGGCCGTCGACCCGTCGCGAGAGCGGATGTGCTATTTGCAGCCAGGCTGCGAGCGAGGCGATCGTCGGGCTGCGATCGACCTGTTGAATTGAAGCGATGGAGCGTTCCAGTGCGCCATTGTCGTTATTCAGTATGAGCCATTGAATTCTGGCCGTCGGCAGCAGCACCAGAAAGCAGCCGAAAATGGCGGCCACTTTGCCGACCGGTTTCAATCTGCTTAGACGCTCGCCGTGCAGGAATTGCATACCAAACGCAAGGATGCCGAGAATAATCATGGGCATGGCATGGTTAGGCCAGCCCTTGCCCATGACCAGAAAGGCGGGAAGCAGTCCAAATGCGGCGAGAAGCGGGATTTTGGCGTCCCAATGCATGCGCTGGAAGCCGCCGGCCAGAAGCACCGTCGCAATTGTAAGAAGGATGAGCTGCCGGGGCCAGCCCAGCAGCGCCAGGAGCGGCTCCCGCGCGGGCAGATAAACGTCTCTCGCGAGAGGCAGGACCTCGGTAATGAACTGTGTGTGGAACACAGCAATGTAGACAACATAGAATGCTACGATTGCCGTGCCAGCGACGTTTTCCGGGACATACAACGGCTTGAGGGACCGACGCTGGATCGCCAGCCAGGCGGCCGGCACGGCGAAGGCAAAGGCGAAATGCGGCGGCTTGACCATGACCACGATGGCAGCGCACACGCCCGCCACCATTTGATCCAATCTCGTGCCCGCCGCGAAGTCTGATGCGCGCTGACGGGCGCATTGCAGCGCAATCCATGGCAGGATCGCGATGATGGCGAAATGCTCGCGCTGCCCGAATTCACCCGGGTGGAAACAGACGATCAGCAGAAACGCCGCCGGGAAAGCCCAAATGAAACGAGGTCGAAAATAGGTCGGGTCGGCACGCGCCAGAATGCGAGCTGAAAACGCAAGGCTTGCCAGCGCGAGGCCGATCACACCCAGGATCAACCATAGCTCGGCGCGGCCACCGGCCAGCCGCTCCAGAAACATGAATGGCATGTACATCCAGACGGAGAACGGCGGATTGATCTCCATGACGTCGGTATGTAGATGCTCGCCGTTCAGCAGCCGGTCGCACACGACCAACAACCATGAAACGTCGACATTGGTCGGCACGATGGTAATGGCCAGCCAGGCTGCGTAGCCGGCCACAAGCAAGGTCAGGAGCAGTGGTATCGCTGGCAGGCGGTCCTGCAACGCATTCATTCGGTGGCACTCCCCGGCTCGGCGAGAGCCTTTCCGAAAACCCAGTGGCGAAGCACCACATAATTGAAAAGCGGAACAAGCAGGCAGGTCAGCGCGACGGGAATTTGCGTCGGCAGGCCGAGCCCGTCCGTCAGCGAGGCAGGCAGCGCGAAGGACGTCGTCAGACCGATCAGCGTGAGCACCGCGAAACGCGGCGCCTCGAAACGGTGCGCCCCGCTGGAGACGAATGTGAAGCACTTGTGCCCGGCATAGGAGAAGACTGCGGCCAAGGCATAGGCGAGCACCGAGCTCAAGGCCGGCTTCATAGGCGTAGCCGCTGAGAACGCGGCCGCAAGCAGGGCATAGAGCAGCGTCGCGCCAATGCCCGTCACCAGAAACCGGACCAGTCGATGGCTTGCCAGCAGGTCAGACACGGCCGCTGCAGACATACTGCGCTCCGAGCGGCAGGCGCGAGAACCAGGCTTCGGTTCTGCGTGCTATCGCGTTGGCGAAGGGAAGCAACAGGAAATGCCTGCCTTCGATGTCACGGAGCCCGGCGGCTTTCAACAATCGACCGGCTTTGTGCCTGCTGATCAGCACGGCGTCCTCGTCGAAGGGGCAACGAAGCACGGCCAGTCGGGTCAAGGGGTTGAAAGGATTGTGCTCGATCACACAGACCGTACCGCGCAGACGTACGACACGCCGCATTTCGGCAAAGAAGCCGGCCCATTGCTCCGGCGGCACATGGTGAACCACACAAACGGCGAACGCCAGATCGAAGGAGCCGTCCGGATAGGGCAAGGCCGGACCGCAATAGTCCTTGTAGGCGACCCAGGGGTTTTCTTCACGGGCGCGGGCCACCGATTCTGCCGAAATGTCGCAGCCGTCCAAGCTTGAGAAAAGCGACCTCACATAGGGATGCAGCGCGCCGACGCCGCAGCCGACATCGAGCGCCCGAACGCCCGCCTGATGCGTGGCAAGGCCGCGCTCGGCGATAAGCCGGGCCAGCGGTTCGACCTTGGCCTGGAGGAAGAAATCGTGCCTCAGGCCGGAGAAGCTGATCGAATCGTCGACGGTTCTATTATAGGTGGACCGGTATTGATCGAAGAGCGCCGCCATCAGCCAAATCTTCTATCACGTGTCGAGGATGATGCCGCCGGCCAAGTTCTGTTCTCGGCAGCCATGTTCACGGCTTCCTCAAAGCCGGTCAGGCGGTCGATGACGTAAAGCGGCCGCCGCTTCACTTCGGCGTGGATCCCGCCGACATAGAGACCGATAACGCCGGTCATGAAGAGATTGATACCCGACAGGAAGGAGATGATCACCACCGTCGACGTCCAGCCATGGACGACCCCGCTGGCAAACAGCCAGGAGAACAGGGCATAGACACCAAGCAGGGCGGCAAAGCCGGAAATGGCGAGACCGGCCCACAGCGCCAGCCGCAAAGGCTTGTCGGAAAAGCTGATGACGCCATGGACCGCCAGCCGCACCATTTTCCAGAACGGATATTTGGTTTCGCCGGCCGCCCGCTCGGGCCGTTCGAACGACACCGCCGTCTGCTTGAAGCCCATCCAGCCGAACATGCCGCGCACGAAGCGGTCGCGCTCCGGCATCTGCTTGAACGTATCCAACGCCTTTCTTCCCACGAGCCGGAAATCGCCGACGTCGCGGGGGATGGTCACCGAGGTCATTTGCTCGAGGGCACGGTAGAACAGGCTAGCGCTCGCGCGCTTGAACAGCGTTTCGCCCTCGCGTTTGGAGCGGCGGGCATAGACGATCTCATAGCCCTCCTTCCATTTGGCGATGAGGTCGAGCACCACTTCGGGCGGATCCTGCAAGTCCGCATCCATGACGACAACGGCATCGCCGGCCGCCGCGTCCATGCCGGCCGTGATCGCGATCTGGTGGCCGAAATTGCGCGACAGTTCGATCAGCCGGAAGCGTGGGTCCGAAGCGGCCATGCCGCGCAGGAAGATGACGCTTGTGTCCCGGCTGCCGTCGTCGACGAAGATCGCTTCGGCGACGGCATCGAGTTTGTCGAGCAAGGCGGTGATCCGCCGGACAAGCAACGGCAGCACCGCCTCTTCATTGAAGATCGGAATGACCAGTGAATAGACCGGGGTCTTGCGGCCCGCGGCACTGCCCGCATTGATCACCGGTTGCCTCCCGACACCCGCTGGAGTTTGGCTCGCAAAACTAGTCGGGATTGCCTAAGGCGCCGTTAAGGGGGTCACAATTTCCTCAGCGCCACTTCCTCGACCAGATGGTTGGCGCCTTTGCGCAGGATGAGGTCGGCCCGCGCCCTGGTCGGCAGGATGTTCTCGCGCAGGTTCTTCAGGTTGATGTTGGCCCACAGCCCCTCGGCGATGGCCCGGGCGGCATCCTGGGAAAGCTGCGAATAGCGGTGGAAGAAGGAGTCCGGATTGCGGAAGGCGGTTTCGCGCAGCCGCATGAAACGCTGGATGTACCATTGATGGATCAGCTTCTCGTCGGCATCGATATAGATGGCGAAATCGAAGAAGTCGGACAGGAACGGCACGATCTTGCC
The DNA here is from genome assembly GCA_000824805.1 of Mesorhizobium sp. SOD10. Lineage (GTDB taxonomy): Bacteria > Pseudomonadota > Alphaproteobacteria > Rhizobiales > Rhizobiaceae > Mesorhizobium. Next base: position 55,937 of record CCNA01000023.1, on the reverse strand, counting down.
GTCCTTCGGCAATTTGCCCGGCTGCAGGACGTTGATACCTTCGAAGATCAGGATGTCCGGCCGGTCGATGGTGACGAACTCGCCCGGAATGACGTCATAGGTCAGGTGCGAATAGACCGGCGCCCGGACGCTGCGTTGCGCCGATTTGATGCCGGACAGGAACCTGAGCAGCGCGCCGACGTCGTAGCTCTCCGGGAAACCCTTGCGCTCCATCAGGTTCTCGCGGCGCAGGATCTCGTTTGGCAAGAGGAAGCCGTCGGTGGTGATGAGATCGACCTTCGGGCTCGACGGCCAGCGCGCCAGAAGTTCCTTCAGCACACGCGCCGTGGTCGACTTGCCGACCGCGACCGAGCCCGCAATGCCGATGATGAAGGGTGTCTTGATGACGTCCTGCGCCTTGAAGAAGGCCTGGCGCTGCCGGAACAGCAACTGGCTTGCCTCGACATGAGCAGAGAGCAGCCGCGACAGCGAGAGGTAGATGCGTTTGACCTCTTCGAGGTCGACCGGGTCGTTGAGCGAGCGCAGCCGGTCGATCTCGTCTCCGGTGAGCGTCAGCGGCGTGTCCGCGCGGAACTGCGACCATTGCTCGGCGGAGAAGAATCGAAAGGGGGAATACTTCTCGGTCGGAGCCAGCTGGTCCATCGGGTTCCTGCCCTCCTCGCCGTCAGCCCGGAGCCATCAACCGTGAGGCCGGGACGCCTTTTCGGCGATGCCCGAGCGGCCAGTGCGGCCCTCAAGCTCCTTCAGCACGTCGTCCAGCGGAATGCCCGCTATGCCGAGAACGACCAGCCAATGATACAGAAGATCGGCACTTTCCGAAACGAGAGCCTGGCGGTCGCCGCGGATGGCGGCGATCACCGCTTCCACAGCCTCCTCGCCGAGCTTCTGGGCCGCCTTGTCCATGCCCTTGGCGAACAGCTTCGCCGTCCACGATTCGGGGTCGCCGGAATGGGCGCGTTGGTGGATGATCGTTTCCAGCTCGGCGAGCGAAAATTGAGCCATAGCAGTGCTTTAAGCCCGCTGGGCGGCCGAGTCCAGCCGCATCGGCAGGCCAGCCTTGGCCATATGCGCCTTGGCCTCGGCGATCGTGTAGGTGCCGAAATGGAAGATCGAAGCGGCAAGCACAGCGCCCGCATGGCCGTCGCGGATGCCTTCGACGAGGTGATCGAGCGTTCCGACGCCGCCCGATGCGATCACCGGCACGCGCACGGCGTCGGCGATCGCCCGCGTAAGCGCAATGTCGTAGCCGGCCTTCGTGCCGTCGCGGTCCATCGAGGTCAAAAGGATCTCGCCGGCGCCGCGCTCAACCATGCGCATGGCGAAGTCGACCGCGTCGATGCCCGTTTTCTCGCGCCCGCCATGGGTGAAGATCTCCCAGCGGTCGGCCTCGCCGGCCGCTGACACCTTCTTTGCGTCGATCGCCACGACGATGCACTGGTTGCCGAACTTGTCGGCCGCTTCCGCGACGAAATCCGGGTTCTTCACCGCCGCGGTGTTGATCGATACCTTGTCGGCGCCGGCCAGAAGCAGCTTGCGGATGTCGGCCACCTGGCGCACGCCGCCGCCGACGGTGAGCGGCATGAAGCACTGCTCGGCCGTCCTGGCGACCACATCGAAGATCGTCTCGCGGTTGTCGGACGATGCGGTGATGTCGAGGAAGCAGAGTTCGTCGGCGCCGGCAGCGTCATAGGCCTTGGCAGCCTCGACCGGGTCGCCGGCATCGACGAGATCGACGAAATTGACGCCCTTGACGACGCGGCCGTTCTTGACGTCCAGACAAGGGATGACGCGCGCCTTGAGCATCACTTCCCCTCCAGCGTCGAGAGCAGGTCGACCACCAGCTCGCCGACCAGCGGCGGCACGTCGCCCTTGGGGTCGAAGGCCGGGTCGTAGGCGGAGATGGTGAGGCCGGCGATGCTGAGCGGGCCGGCAAGACCGCACATCGCGCTGCGCACCTGCTCCGGCGCGGGACCGCCGGGCGTGGTGTAGCGGTTGGCCTGCAGCTTCTCGGGATCGTGCACGTCGAGGTCGACATGCATGTGGACCTGGCGTGCGCCGTCGGCCTTCAGTCTTTGCGCCGCGCTCTTCCAATCGGGACATTCGGTCCGGATGATCGGCAGCTTTTCCAGCAGTTCCTTTTCGGCAGCGTCGAGGTCGCGCCCATTGACCAGAACGCAGCGCGCCGGATCGACCGGCTTGAAGCCCGGGATCTGCGCCGCCATCGATCGCCAGCAGAGGCCGAGCACGGTCGCCAGCGCCATGCCGTCGAGAAAGCCCGTTGTGGTGGTTTCCGGCGTGTTGAGGTCGCCATGCTGGTCGGCCCAGATGATAGCGTCGGAGCCGGCACCTGCCACGGCGCCGGCGGCGGTCAGGCAGTTGCCGGCCAGCACGATTGGAAACCGCTTCTTGTCCAGCGCGATGCGGACTTCGCCAGAAACGGCGTTGCAGACGGCAAATCCGGTGCCGATCTCTCGCTCTTCTTCGTCCTCGACCACCTTGCCGATCTCGTTCACCTCGACATCGTGGCCGGCGAGCTTCAGCGCCTCGGCCAGCCCGCCCGAGATCAGCGCGTCCGGACCCTGGCCGCAGCCGCCGTGGAAGTGGCCGCTGTCATAGGATGCCAGGATGATCGAAATGTTCACTGTTCTGCCTCCGCCCGCTCGCCGCGCAGGATCGCCAGCGCCTCGGCCGGGTCGATACGTCCGTCATATAGGGCGCGGCCCGAGATCGCGCCTTCGAGTTTTTGCGCGTCGGGCATGGTCATGCGCACGATATCGGCGATCGAGGCGAGACCGCCGGATGCGATCACGGGAATGGACACCGCCTCGGCGAGGCGGATCGTCGAATCCCAGTTGATGCCGGAAAGCACGCCGTCGCGGTCGATGTCGGTGTAGATGATGGCAGCCACACCCGCGCCCTCGAATTTCTTGGCGAGCTCGATGACGCCGAGCTCGGAAGCCTCGGCCCAGCCTTCGACCGCGACCTTGCCGCCCTTGGCGTCGATGCCGACGGCGATCCTGCCGGGAAAAGCCTTGCAGGCTTGCTTGACCAACTCCGGCTCGCGCACCGCGACCGTGCCGAGGATGACACGGGCGAGGCCGCGATCCAGCCAATCCTCGATCTGCGGCAGGGTGCGGATGCCGCCACCGAGCTGCACCGGGTTCTTCGTCGCCTTCAGGATGGCGCCGACCGCCGCCGAATTGACGCTCTGGCCCTTGAAGGCGCCGTTGAGGTCGACGACGTGCAGCCACTCGAAGCCCTGGTCCTCGAAGGCCTTGGCTTGGGCTGCGGGATCGTCGTTGTAGATGGTGGCGGTGGCCATGTCGCCGTGCTTCAGGCGCACGCATTGGCCGTCCTTGAGGTCGATCGCTGGAAACAGGATCATGGATCAGGCGCCCTCGACGATGACGAAATGGCCGGTAGAGCTGGCAAGCCTGTATTTTGACGCCTCCTGATACTCCGGCGATTGGTAGCAGGCTACCGCCGTGTCGTAGGAATCGAACTCCACCACCACATGACGATTCCCCGTCGGCGTTTCGGGGTTCTCATAGCGGCCCGCCCGAACGATGAACTTCGCCCCATATTTGGCGAACGCCTTGGCGTTGGCTTCGATGTATTTTTTATAGATTTCCTGGTCGCGCACGTCGATCAGCGCGACCCAATAGCCCTTCTTGCTCATGTCAGGGCCTCCATTTCAGGAAGTTGGTGATCAAGGCCAGGCCGAGCGCCTGGCTCTTCTCGGGATGAAATTGCGTGCCGGCAAGATTGTCGCGTGCCACCGCCGCCGTCACCGCGCCGCCATAGTCGGCGGTCGCCACGATCTCGGCCGGGTTCTTCGCGTCCAGATGATAGGAGTGAACGAAATAGGCATGCAGCCCTTTCGGCCCGGTCTCGATGCCGGAAAACAGCGGGTGCTTGCGTTGGAGCTCGATCGTATTCCAGCCGATCTGCGGGATTTTCAGCGCCGGATCGGAGGGCTGGATCTCCTTGACGTCGCCGGCGATCCAGCCGAGGCCCTTGGTGACGGTCTTTTCGAGGCCGCATTCCGACATCAGCTGCATGCCGACGCAGATGCCGAGGAAAGGCCGCCCCTTGGCGATTGCCGCCTCCTCCACCGCCTCCCACATGCCTGCCACCGCGCGCAGGCCGGCGGCGCAATCGGCATAGGCGCCGACGCCCGGCAGAACGATGCGGTCGGCGGAACGCACCCGCTCGGCGTCGGCCGTCAGCTCGATCGTCGCGGCAAGGGCCGCCTCATGCGCGGCGCGCTCGAAGGCCTTGGTGGCCGAGCGCAGATTGCCCGAGCCGTAATCGATGATGGCCACCCGCATGTCAGGGCCTTCCAGGCGTATGGGTCAGGCCGAGCGCCATGCCTGTCTGTGGCGGACGTGCGTGCGATGCATCCGGCACGATGCGCGGCAAGGCGGGCTGGGCCTCGCTCTCCTCGCCGGCTTCCAGCGCATGGCGCGTCTCGGCATCGACGAGATTGCCGGCCTCGACGACGCTCCATTCGCGCCAGCCGTGCCGCCGCAGCGAAGTGATGCGCAGGTTCTGGCCTTCGAAGCCGATATAGAGCGAGACCAGCAGCGACAGCAGCGATCCGGCCCCTTCGAGCCCGAGTCTTTCGCCAGCGACCGACAGGATCGCCATGACGGCAAAGGTCAAGGCCGCCTCGACCCACAGCCGGTGCCAAGCGAGCCAGAGCGGCGCGACCAGGAAACCCAGCCAGGTGAAGCTGTCGCGCACGAAACTTGCGTCCTCGGCGTTGTTGCCGGCCGGCGGCGCCATCACGACATAGATCGCCATAGGGCTATCCTTTCAGGGATCCCTTGGTGGACGGCACCGCATCGGGCTGGCGCGGATCGGGCTCGAGTGCCGCGCGCAAGCTGCGCGCCACCGCCTTGAAGCAGGTTTCGGCGATGTGATGGTTGTTGGCGCCGTAATGGTTGGTCACATGCAGCGTGATGCCGGCGTTCTGGGCCAGCGCCTGGAAGAACTCGCGCACCAGCTCGGTGTCGAACGTGCCGACCTTCGGCGACGAGAAGCCCACGTTCCACACCAGGAAGGGCCGGCCCGAAACATCGATCGCCGCCCTGGTCAGCGTCTCGTCCATGGCAAGGTCGATCGAGGCATAGCGCATGATGCCGCGCCGCTCGCCCAGCGCCTTGCTCAGCGCCTGGCCGATCGCGATGCCGGTGTCCTCGACGGTGTGGTGGTCGTCGATATGCAGGTCGCCCTTGGCCTTGACCGTCATGTCGATCAGCGAGTGCCGGGACAGCTGGTCGAGCATATGGTCGAAGAACCCGACGCCGGTCGAAATGTCGGATTTTCCCTTGCCGTCGACATGGATCGAGACCGAAATCTCGGTTTCCTTGGTCTTGCGGCTGACTTCGGCCGAACGCGTCATCGCTTTGTCCTTGTTGCCCCGTTCGGAGGCGCCGGGGCTTGAAAACGAAAGCCTTCTATCAGCATGATCCGGCGATTGCCAGTTGCCATTCCGGCCGCTATCGGCCTCGGCCGAGGGGTGGTTTGCAATCGCTGGCCCTATGCATACATATGGCCGATCAAACCTACTCGTACCGCGCCAATCGCCTTTTCAAGGGATAGCGCGAATCGGAGCTCAAGATGTCGAATGAACTCACCATGCACGCCACGACCATCATCAGCGTGCGCAAGGGCAACAAGGTCGTGATCGCCGGCGACGGCCAGGTCAGCCTTGGCCAGACGATCATGAAGGGCAACGCCCGCAAGGTGCGCCGCATCGGCAAGGGCGGCAGCGTCATTGCCGGCTTCGCCGGCGCTACCGCCGACGCCTTCACCTTGCTCGAGCGGCTCGAAGCCAAGCTCGAACAATATCCGGACCAACTGACGCGCGCCTGCGTCGAACTCGCCAAGGACTGGCGGACCGACCGCTATCTGCGCCGCCTGGAGGCCATGATGCTGGTCGCCGACAAGTCGGTGTCGCTGGCGCTGACCGGCAATGGCGACGTGCTGGAGCCCGAGCATGGCGTCATGGCCATCGGCTCCGGTGGCAACTACGCGCTGGCCGCCGCCCGCGCGCTGATCGACACCGACAAGGATGCCGAGGAGATCGCCCGCAAGGCCATGCAGATCGCGTCCGACATCTGCGTCTACACCAACAACAATTTCGTCGTCGAAACGCTCGATGCCGCTTGAGCCGGCCGACCATGATCCCGAAAAGTGGGAATCGGTTTTTGGACACAATCATGGTCGAGCAGGAACATAGCTACGATTTTCGGCCGGTCACGGAGAAGGATCTGCCGATGATCGCCCGATGGCTGCGCGAGCCGCATGTCGCTGAGTGGTGGGACGATCCGGACAAGGAGATCGCCGACATCCGCGAGCATATGGATTCGGTCTCGGTGGAGCCGCTGATCGTTGAGCTGGACGGCAGGCCGATTGCCTATCTGCAGAGCTACGATCCGCATATGGAGGACGACCATCCCTATGCCGACCAGCCCTTCGGCACGCTGGGCATCGACCTCACAATCGGCCTGCCGGAACTGGTCGGGATCGGCCATGGCTCGGCCATCGTGCGCCAGTTCGTCGAGGAGCTGTTCGAGGAAGGCGCGCCGCGCGTCATCATCGATCCGCATCCCGACAATGGCCGCGCCGTCCGCGCCTATGAGAAGGCCGGCTTCAGGCCGATCGGCCGCAGGCATTCGCAATATGGGGACGTGGTGCTGATGGCCGTCGATGCGGCCGAGGACGATGAGAATCTGAGGGACTGAGGCAATGACCGCATCCGGAGGGGACAAGACGCTTTCCGCCTACGAAGACAGCTGGCGCATGGGCCTGCTGCTCGTGCTCGCCCTGATCATCTTCCAGGCGGGCGCCTTGTACGGCATGGGGCACCCGCCGATCTGCACCTGCGGCTACGTCAAGCTCTGGCACGGCGTGGTCAACAGCTCGGAGAACTCCCAGCACATAGCCGACTGGTACACTTTCTCGCACATCATCCACGGCTTCCTGTTCTATGCGCTGGCCTGGGCGCTGTTTCCGCGCTCGCCGGTGGGCTTAAGGCTCGCTTTCGCCGTCCTCATCGAAGGCGGCTGGGAGATCCTGGAAAACAGCCCCTTCATCATCGAGCGCTACCGTGCCGGCACCATTTCGCTCAACTATTACGGCGACTCAATCATCAACTCGGTGTCCGACACGCTGTTCATGGCGCTGGGATTTGTGATGGCGCGAAGGCTTCCTATATGGGTGATCGTGGCCCTGGCGCTCATCTTCGAGCTCGGCACGGGCTACATCATCAGGGACAATCTGACACTCAACGTGATCATGCTGCTGCATCCGTTGGAGTTTATCAGGCAGTGGCAAAGTGGAATTTGAGTAATATGAGCACCTTTTCTCCCCGCGAAATCGTTTCAGAACTCGACCGCTTCATCATCGGCCAGAAGGACGCCAAGCGCGCCGTGGCGATTGCCTTGCGCAACCGCTGGCGGCGCCAGCAGCTGGAAGGCCAGATGCGCGAAGAGGTGATGCCGAAGAACATCCTGATGATCGGTCCGACCGGCGTCGGCAAGACCGAGATCTCGCGCCGCCTGGCGCGGCTTGCCGGCGCGCCCTTCGTCAAGGTCGAGGCGACCAAATTCACCGAGGTCGGCTATGTCGGCCGCGACGTCGAGCAGATCGTGCGCGACCTCGTCGAGGTCGCCATCGGCCTGACGCGCGAGAAGATGCGTGAGGATGTCGCCGCGCGCGCCCAGATCAACGCCGAGGAGCGCGTGCTGGAAGCCCTTGTCGGCAAGACGGCGAGCCCGGCGACCCGCGACTCCTTCCGCAAGAAGCTGCGCGAAGGCGAGCTCGACGACAAGGAGATCGAGATCGAGGTGGCCGACACCGGCAATGGCGGCATGCCGGGCTTCGAGATCCCGGGCATGCCGGGCGCCAATGTCGGCGTGCTCAACATCAATGACATGCTGTCGAAGGCGATGGGCGGCCGCAGGACCAAGACCCGCAAGACGACGGTGCGCGATTCCTACGCGCTGCTCGTCAACGATGAGTCGGACAAGCTGCTCGACCAGGACGAGGTGGTGCGCCGCGCACTGGAATCGGCCGAGAATGACGGCATCGTCTTCCTCGACGAGATCGATAAGATCGCCGCCAGGAGCGACATTTCAGGCGGGCCCTCGCGAGAAGGCGTGCAGCGCGACCTGCTGCCGCTGGTCGAAGGCACCACGGTCGCGACCAAATATGGGCCGATTAAGACCGACCATATATTGTTCATCGCTTCCGGCGCCTTCCATGTCTCCAAGCCGTCCGACCTGTTGCCCGAGCTGCAGGGCCGCCTGCCGATTCGCGTCGAGCTGCGCGCGCTGGAGAAGTCGGATTTCGTCCGCATCCTGACCGAGACCGAAGCGAGCCTCATCAAGCAGTACATCGCGCTGATGAAGACCGAAGGCGTCGAGCTGACCTTCACTGACGACGCCATCGATTCGCTGGCCGGCATCGCCGTCGAGCTCAACGCCAGCGTCGAAAATATCGGCGCTCGCCGTCTGCAGACGGTGATGGAGCGCGTGCTGGACGAAATCTCCTATGACGCACCCGACCGCCACGGCACGACGGTCGCTATCGATGCCGCCTATGTCGAGAAGCATGTCGGCGACCTGTCGCGCAACACCGACCTGTCGCGGTTCATCCTCTGACATATGAGCTTTGATTTCGGGCTAGCCTTGCGCTGGCCCGAAACACGGGGGGTGTGGCCAAATGGAAGCATCTGGCCACCATTCTTGGTGGCGGGTTGACGCCTTCTCTCGACTCCGCGGCGCGCTTTACCTAGTTTGCCGCGCATTCGAAAGCGGCGGCGTATGAAGAAACTTATCCTGCTTTTTCTCGGCATGGCCTTGGCGGCGGCGGTGGCAACCGCTGAAGCCGCGACCATCGTACCTCCAGGCAATCGCAACAGCGTGCAGCCGGACATCCCCGGCGCCTCCAGCCGGCGCACCCAGGCCACCAACACCACCTTCCAGGCCAAATACCGCAAGGTCTACGCGCTCTTGCAGAACGACGCCGAGTTGCGCGGCAAAATCAGGAAGGTGGCGGCTGCCTACGGCATTGACCCGATGCATATCGTCGGTGCCATTGTCGGCGAGCACACCTACAATGTCGACGCCTACGACCGCCTGCAGACCTATTACGTCAAGGCGATCTCGTACCTGTCGAGCAAGCTCTCCTTCACCTATCATGGCGAGGACATCTCGGATTTCATCCAGCGGCCGGAATTCAAGAAATGCGCCGGCATGGACGACAGCTATGATCTCTGGGAATGCCGCGAGCAGGTCTGGAACCACTCCTTCCGCGGCAAGACCGTCGGCGGCGAAGATTTCCCCAATGACCGCTTCGGCGCCACCTTCTTCCAGCCTTATTACGCCGGCCAGACCTTCGGTCTCGGCCAGTTGAACCCGCTGACCGCGCTGCAGATGAGCGATCTGGTGCATAAGGTCTCCGGCCTGCCGAAGCTCGATGTCGACGATCCCAACACGGTCTACAAGACCATCATGGATCCCGACCTGACGCTGCCTTACGTCGCCGCGACCATCAGGAAGTCGATCGACGCCTATAAAAGCATCGCCGGCTTCGACATCTCGAAAAATCCGGGCATCACCGCCACGCTCTACAATGTTGGCAATCCCGAGCAGCGCGCCTACGCGCTGAAGACCGAGAACGAAAACCGCCGCGCCGCCGGCCAGCCGGAAAAGCTGCCCGAAGAGAACTATTACGGCTGGCTGGTCAACGACAAGCTGGATGAGCTGAAGGCGCTGTTTTAGCGGACCTCACGCCGCCAGCAGCGATTTCAGCTTGACCGCCTGCGAGCCGAGCGCCTCCGGCGCCGGGCTCGCCCGCTTGGCGATCAGCATTTCCGCCAGGCGGATGTCGCGCGCCACCGCGTTACCGGGGCCGATGCCGCTGGCGGCGACCAGCCTGCCGTCCTCGGCCAGGTGGAACAGGATGAAGGCGCTGTCGTCGAGATCACGCCGCACGATGCTCTTGCCTTCGTCGGATAGCCCGGCGATCTGCAGGGTGAACCCGTACTGATCCGACCAGAACCACGGGACGGCGGCATGCGCCTCACCGGCGCCCAGCATATTTCTGGCGGCCAAAACGCCCTGTTCCTGCGCGTTGCGCCAGGCTTCGAGGCGCACGCGCCGCCCGCCATAGACGGCGAGCGGGAACGAGCAGCAATCGCCTGCGGCGAAGATATCCGGATCGGCGGTGCGCAAATGCTCATCGACCGCGATGCCGTTGTCGATCGCGAGCCCCGCCTCGGCAGCAAGCGCCGTCACCGGCACGGCGCCGATGCCGATCACCACGAGATCGGCGACGATTTTCTGCCCGTCGGCCAGCGTGATGCCGGCTTCCTTGCCGTCATCGGCAATGGCCGCGATCCCCTGGCCGGTGCGGATCGAAACGCCTTCGGCCTCATGCGCCTTGTGGATGATTTCGGCGATCTCGGCCGGCACGCCGCGCATTAGGATGCGGGGCTGCGCCTCGATGACGGTGACGGCGGCGCCGAGCTTGCGCGCCGAAGCGGCAAGCTCGAGCCCGATGAAGCCGCCGCCGATGATGGCGACGCGGTTTCCGGCATTGAGGTGAGCGCGAATGGCGAGCGCATCGTTGAAGGTCCTGAGATAGATGCAGCGACCTCCAAGGCCCGGCATCGGCAACTGCCGCGGAACGGAGCCGGTCGCCAGCAGCAGCTTGTCATAGGGAACGGAAGAGCCGTCCGACAGCTGCACGAGATGCGCGGCGCGATCGATCGCGACGGCCCGGACGGAATGGAAATGCCGGATCGCGCGTTCGGCGAAGAGCTCGTCTGTGGCAATCGCCTTGATGGCCGGAGCCTCTCCGGTCATGGCTTCCTTCGACAGCGGCGGCCGCTCATAGGGCAGATGCGGCTCGTCGCCGACCAGCGTCACCGGCCCTTCGAAGCCGAGGTCGCGCAGGGCGAGCGCGGCCCGTCCGCCGCACTCGCCCGCTCCGATGATCACCATCCCCGCCACGGCCGTCATCCGATCCGGATCAGGACTTTTCCGGCATCGACCTTGACCGGATAGGTCTTCAGGTTGACGCAGACCGGCGCGCCGCGCGCGTCGCCGGTCTTGTAGTTGAAGCGGCCATTGTGCTTGGGGCATTCGATGATGTCGTCCATCACCAGCCCGTCGGCCAGATGCACCTTTTCATGCGTGCACAGGCCGTCGGTCGCGAAATACTCGTCGTCCGGACTGCGGTAGATGGCGAAGGTGCGGCCGGCATGGTCGAACCGCATTACATCCTCCTCATCGATATCTCCGGTCGCGCAGGCCTCGACCCAGTCGCTCATCTCGTCCTCCTGAAATTCATGGTCGTGGTCGGGCCGCTCACTCGGCCGCTGCCGCCACCGGATTGTCGTTGTGCAGGTCTTCCCGGTAGGGCTTCGCCGTCGGCGGCAGCGCGCGCTTGAGGAAATAATCCTCGTTGCGCAGCTGGCGCAGGAAGGCCGGGATCATCTCGCGATAGCCGGCAAGGATCGAAGGCGTCGGCGCCGGCAGGTCGTGCTTGATCATCTCATGCAGCCTGGGTAGCGCGTGATAGGGCACCATCGGGAACATGTGGTGCTCCACATGATAGTTCATGTTCCAGTAGATGAACCGGCTGATCGGATTCATGTAGACGGTGCGGCTGTTGAGCCGATGGTCGATGACATTGTCGGCGAGGCCGCCATGTTGCAGCAGGCCGGTCATGACGTGATGCCAGGCGCCATAGAGGCGGGGCAGGCCGATCAGCATCAGCGGCAGCCAGGAATGCAGGTAGAGGGCCAGGGCGACGGTAGCGAGATAGATGGCGAGCCAGATGCGGGCCACGCGGATCGCCTTCGGCTGCTCCTGCTCGGGAATGAAGGTTTTTTCCGCCGCGCTGATGACACCGGCGGCATTACGCACCATGTCGATCATCGCGTGCCATGCGTCGAGAATGCCGAAGAAGTTGAGCACCACGCGCAGCAGGTCCGGCGGCCGCATGACGGCGATTTCCGGGTCGCGGCCGACGATGATCGTGTCGGTGTGGTGGCGCGTATGGCTCCAGCGCCAGGTCACCGGGTTGCGCATGATCATGAAGCAGGCGAGCTGGTAGACGGCATCGTTCATCCATTGCGTGCGGAAGGCAGTGCCATGGCCGCACTCATGCCAGCGGGAATCGGTCGAGGAACCGTAGAGCGTGCCGTAGGCGAAGAAGAACGGCACGCACCACCAGCTGCCCCAGAACCATATGCCGCCCGCGGCGCTGAAGACGAAAGCGGCCAGCCAGATGACGGTGTCGCGGATCGCCGGCTGGTCGGAGCGCTGCATCAGCTCCTTCATCTGCTTGCGCGGGATCTCGGTGTGGTACCACTCGGCCGCGGCCAGCCCGTTCTCGAGCGCGAGCCTGGCGTCTCGCCCGGTCAGGCTGTAGTCGCGCGGCGACGCCGCCGAAGACGTGATTGCCGTCATTGGAGTTCCTCCGTCAGCGCTTGGCGAGCCTCCCCGACCATGAGGGGCCGCGCATCGCTGAGTTTCGACTTCAGCATAGCCGCAAGGTCTGATAGTCTCAACATCAGAAAGATAGTTTCTATCATTTCCTATCAGAATGCGATATCCTGAGTCGGATATACGGAGTCGGGCAAGCGAGGAGCGTTCATGGCAAGGCGGCCGACCATTACCGATCTCGCGCGCGTCTCCGGCGTCAGCGTCGCCACGGTCGACAGGGTGCTGAACAGCCGCCTGCCGGTGCGCGAGGAGACAGCGCGCCGGGTTTACGACGCCGCCACCGAGATCGGCTATCACGCGGCGGGGCTGATCAAGCAGCGCATGCGCCAGGAATTACCGGAATACCGGCTCGGCTTCCTGCTGCTCAGGGGCAATGATGTCTTCTATGGCGATTTCGCCCGGGAACTCGAACTGGCGGTTGCGCAGTCGCAGCGTTTCCGCGGCGTTGCAACCGTCGAGTTCGCCACGTCCTTGGCGCCGGATGAGATCGCGGCCCAGATGCGCAAACTGGCGGCCAAGTCGAGAGCCATCGCCGTTGTCGGCCCGGATCATCCCAACCTTACGGCGGTCGTCGAGGCGCTGAAGGCTAGGGGCCAGCCGGTCTTCTCGCTGCTGTCGGATTTTGCCGCCGGCATCCGCGAGGGCTATGTCGGGCTCGACAACCGCAAGGTCGGGCGCAGCGCGGCCTGGATGATCGCCAAGGCCGCCAGGAAGCCGGGCAAGGTCGCGCTGTTCGTCGGCAGCCATCGCTTCCACGGCCATGAGCTGCGCGAGATCGGCTTCCGCTCATTCTTTCGCGAGCATGCGCCGGACTTCACCGTGATGGAGACGTTGGTCAACCTCGAGGCCAATGACGTGACGCATGACGCCATGCTCGACCTTCTGGCGCGCCATCCCGATCTTGCCGGCTGCTACGTCGCCGGCGGCGGCATGGAGGGCGCGGTCTCGGCGCTGCGGACGGCGCGCCCGGCCGAGATGCCGGTCGTCATCTGCAACGAGATCAACGCCGTCTCGCGCGCCGCACTTGCCGACAACATTCTCACCATGGTGATCTCGACGCCGCTCGCCGCACTTTGCCGGGAACTCGTCGGGCTGATGGCCCACGCCATCGAAAGCGGCGCCGCCAACGCGCCCGGGCAGACCTTCCTGCCCTTCGACATCTATCTGCCGGAAAACATCTAGATCCCCAGAGCGGTCGTGTCGTTATGAAAGAATCCATCAGGCTGATGGATTCTTTCACGATGGTTTGCTCCGATTCGGGCTGTGGTTTCGACGATCGTGGTCCTCGTCACGCCGATAGTGATCGAAAAACCGGCCGCCCCGGTCGGAATCGCCCTTGACGTTTCCAAAACGAAATGGAATAAATATTTCACTAACTAGGCTTTTTGGTTCTTTCGTTCCGGAGCATCTGTTCGAACGGAGGACGAGGCGCCCCAATCGGATTGGCGACGCCGCATGGCCGCAGGGAGAGATTCCCCGGGCAAACCGGGGATTCCGGTTCAATGGGTGCAGCCGGACACCAAGTGGAGGAGAATAAAATGAAGAAACTTCTTTTGGGCGTCGCGCTTTCGGCGCTGATGTGTTCATCCGCCTTCGCCGCCAAGATCGGCGTTTCGATGGCTCTTTTCGACGACAACTTCCTCACCGTGCTGCGCAACGGCATGATCGCGCAGGCGAAGGGTATGGACGGCGTCGAGCTGCAGGTCGAAGACGCGCAGAACGACGTCGCCAAGCAGCTCGACCAGATCAAGAACTTTGCCGCCTCTGGCGTCGACGCCATCATCGTCAACCCGGTCGACACCTCGGCCACCCAGGCGATGTCGGACGCGGCCGCCGCGGCCAAGATTCCGCTGGTCTATGTCAACCGCGAACCGATCAACGTCGACAAGCTGCCCGACAACCAGGCTTTCGTCGCTTCGAACGAGGCCGAATCCGGCACGCTCGAGACCAAGGAAGTCTGCCGCCTGTTCAAGGAAGCCGGCAAGAAGGAAGCCAACGTCTATGTGATCATGGGCGAGCTCTCGAACCAGGCCGCGGTGCAGCGCACCAAGGACATCGACGAAGTGATCGCTACGCCGGACTGCAATTTCATCAAGATCATCGACAAGCAGACCTCGAACTGGAAGCGCGACGAGGCGCAGAACCTGATGACCAACTGGCTGTCGTCGGGCAAGGCGTTCGACGGCGTCATCGCCAACAATGACGAAAGCGCCATCGGCGCCATCCAGGCGATGAAGGCCGCCAATATCGACATGAAGTCGGTGGTCGTCGGCGGCGTCGACGCCACCCAGGACGCGCTGGCCGCCATGCAGGCGGGCGATCTCGACGTAACCGTCTTCCAGGATGCGGCCGGCCAGGGCGCCGGCGCGCTCGACGCCGCGCTGAAGCTCGCCAAGGGCGAAAAGGTGGAACACAAGGTCTACATTCCGTTCCAGCTCGTTACCCCGGCGAACATCGACAAGTTCTTGAAGAAGAACTGAGACGCGCCCGCGCAATTTCGGGAAACGTGCTGCGGTTTCGGCATGGAATTGCGCGAAGACAACCGCGGAGTGGTGCCGCGACGCATCGGACTGGCTGAAGTCGGCTGCTGATCAAGCGGCGCCGCTCCTCTCCCCTCCCGCCCGGCCGGGCGGGAGAACGGGCGCGGTCATTCGGAGGAAGAAGACGTGTCACAGACATCGCATGGCATTGGCGGGCTGAGCTACGACGCCAAGAAGCGCCCATGGCCGGCCGAGTTCAACGTGTTCCTGGCGCTGGTCATCCTGGTCGGCGCCTTCGAGCTGATCGGCCGCGTCTTCCTCGGCGACAGCTTCCTGTTCAACACCCGCGAGAATGTTTCCGGGCTCTTCAACGAACAGCGCCTGCAGATCATCATCCTGCAGGTCTCGATCGTCGGCATCATCGCCATCGGCGTCACCCAGGTCATCATCTGCGGCGGCATCGACCTGTCCTCCGGCTCGATCGTCGGCGCCACCGCCATGATCGCCATGAGCTTCGCCCAGGTAGCGACCGTCAACGGCAATCCCAACCCCAAGGCGATGTTCATCAACTATGGCTGGACCGACCTGCCGGTCATCGTGCCGCTGCTTGTCGCGATCGGCTGCGGCCTGATCGCCGGCCTGATCAATGGGCTTCTGATCGCCTACACCCGCATTCCGCCCTTCATCGCCACGCTCGGCATGATGGTCACCGCCCGCGGCATCGCCAAATGGTGGTCGAAGGGCCAGCCGATCTCGTTCCCGACCGACAGTTTCGCCGCCATCGGCAAGGGCCTGATGCCCGTCATCATTTTCATCTCGCTGGCGATCCTGTTCCAGCTCATCCTGACCTACACGAAATACGGCAAGCACTGCTATGCCATCGGCTCCAACGAGGATGCCGCGCGCATGTCCGGCATCAAGATCGCCAACCACAAGGTGCTGGTCTATGCGATCGCCGGCATACTGGCCGCGATCGCCGCCGTGGTGCTGTCCTCCAAGAACCTCACCGCCCAGGCCGGCATGGGCGTCATGTACGAGCTCGACGCCATCGCCATGGCGGTCATCGGCGGCGTCTCGCTGTCGGGCGGCCGCGGCTCGATCATCGGCACCGTCATCGGCTCGCTGATCTTCGGCGTCATCATTTCCGGCTTCACCTTCCTGCGCCTCGACGCCTATTATCAGGAGATGGTCAAGGGGGTGATCATCGTCGGCGCGGTCGTTCTCGATCAATGGCGCCAGCGCCGCCGCGCGATAGGAGCTTGACCATGTCCGACATCGTTCTGAAGACCGAAAACCTCACCAAGCACTATGGCGGCGTGCACGCGCTGCAGGAGGCTAATTTCGAGCTGCGCAAGGGCGAGCATGTCGCCATCATGGGCGACAACGGCGCCGGCAAGTCGACCTTCGTGCGCCAGATCACCGGCGTGGAGCAGCGCACCAGCGGCAAGATCTGGTTCGACGGCAGGGAAGTGAACTTCGCCGGCCCGATCGAGGCGCGCGAGGCCGGCATCGAGACCGTGTTCCAGAACCTCGCCCTGGCCGACGACCTCGACGTGCCGTCGAACCTGTTCCTCGGCCGCGAGAAGGTGCTGTTCAACCTCGGCCCCTTCTCCATTCTCGACCGCAAGGCGATGCGCAAGGCGACGGAGGCAGCACTTGTCCGCACGGCGGTGAAGATCCCGAACCTCTCCAGCACCATCCGCCACATGTCGGGCGGCCAGCGCCAGTGTGTGGCGATCGCCAGAACGGCGACCTTCGCTTCCAAGCTGATCATCATGGACGAGCCGACGGCCGCACTCGGCGTGCAGGAGACCGCGCAGGTCGAAAACATCATCCGCACGCTGAAGGAGAACGGCGAGCCGCTGATTCTGGTCAGCCACAACATGCGCCAGGTGTTCGACCTGGTCGACCGCATCGTCGTCTTCCGCCGCGGACGCATCGTCGCCAACCTGCGCAAACAGGACACCGACGGCAACGACATCGTCGCCTACATCACTGGCGCCAAGACCGGACAGGCCGAACTCCAGGCCGCCTGACTGGCGCCACGACGGGATCAAACCAATCTCCGCGCCGGAAGGCGCGGATATGCCTACAAACCCACCCCTCGAAGGACATTTCATGACACTCCGCTTCGCTCTTCTCGGCGCCGGCCGTATCGGCAAGGTGCATGCCCGCGCCGTCGCCTCCAACCCGCAGGCCAGGCTGGTGGCCGTGGCCGACGCCTTTGAGAAGGCGGCGACGGAACTGGCCTCCGCCTATGGCGCTGAAGTCCGCACCATCGACGCCATCGAGCAGGCGAAGGACATCGACGCCGTCATCATCTGCACCCCGACCGACACCCATGCCGACCTCATCGAGCGCTTCGCCAAGGCCGGCAAGGCGATCTTCTGCGAGAAGCCGATCGATCTCGACGTCAAGCGCGTCGAGCAGTGCCTGGCCGTGGTCGAGAAGACAGGCGCCACGCTAATGGTCGGCTTCAACCGCCGCTTCGATCCGCATTTCGCCGCGGTCCGCAAGGCGATCGACGACGGCGCCATCGGCGATGTCGAGATCGTCACCATCACGTCCCGCGATCCAGGCGCGCCGCCGCTCGATTACATCGCCCGCTCCGGCGGCATTTTTCGCGACATGACCATCCACGACTTCGACATGGCGCGCTTCCTGCTGGGTGAAGAACCTGTTGCCGTCAGCGCCCACGCCTCGGTGCTCGTGGATAAAAAAATCGGCGAAGCCGGCGATTTCGACTCCGTCAGCGTCATTCTCGAAACCGCCTCCGGCAAGCAGGCCGTCATCTCCAACTCGCGCCGCGCCACCTATGGCTACGATCAGCGCATCGAGGTTCATGGCTCCAAGGGCATGGTCGCGGCCGAAAACCAGCGGCCCGTTTCGATCGAGCTCGCCAACGACAAGGGCTACACCCGTCCGCCGCTGCACGACTTCTTCATGACCCGCTACATCGACGCCTACGCCAACGAGATCGCGTCCTTTATCGCCGCGGCAACCGCGGGCAAGAAGGCGGCGCCGAGCGGCAAGGATGGATTGATTGCGCTGAGGCTGGCCGACGCCGCCTTGCAGTCGGCGGAGACGGGCAAGACCGTCCGCATCGATTGAACGTTGAACTTGATTACAGGAGCACAGCGATGAACGGTTTGGCCGGTCGCAATTCAGAAACGCGCGCCATCGTCACCGGCGGCGCGCAAGGCATCGGCTTCGCGGTCGCCGAAGCCTTGGCCGACGAGGGCTGTCGCGCGCTGGCGCTGATCGGCCGCTCGCAGGAGAAGGGCGACAAGGCCGTCGCAGCACTCAAGAAGAACGGCGTCGACGCGATCTTCATCAGCGCCGATGTCGCCAAGGTTGCCGACTGCAAGCGCGCCGTCGAGACCGCGATCAAGCATTTCGGAACGCTCAACGCGCTGGTCAATGCCGCCGCCACGTCCGCGCGGGGATCGTTGGTGGAGACCACCGAGGAGCTGTTCGACCAGATCTTCGACACCAATGTACGCGGCCCCTTCTTCCTAATGCAGGGCCTGGTCGCGCATCTTCTGGAGCGCAAGGCGCCGGGCTCGATCGTCAACGTGCTGTCGATGTCGGCGCATGCCGGCCAGTCCTTCCTCACGCCCTATTCGACCAGCAAGGGCGCGCTAATGACGCTGACCAAAAATGTCGCGAGCGCCTACCGGAAGAACCGCATCCGCTGCAACGCCGTGCTGCCCGGCTGGATGGACACCGAAGGCGAGGCGATCGTGCAGAAGAAGTGGCACGACGCGCCGGACGACTGGCTGGAAAAGGCTGAGGCCGCACAGCCCATGGGCCAGTTGGTGAAACCCGCTCAGCTTGCCCGGCTGATCACCTATATGCTGAGCCCTCAAGCCGGCGTTATGACGGGTTCGCTGGTCGACTATGACCAGAACATTGCCGGCGTGATCGGCGAGTAAGCAATTCCAGGAAAAGTATGTAGCGGCTTTCGGTCCGGAATTGCGTCAAACAAAGAGAGAGTGACAAGCGCCCGCACATCGATTATATGAGCCGCATGATCCACCTGACCGCCTCGTTTTGGTACTTTTATTACAGCTCGCTGGCGGCGGGAGGATTGCGCTCGATCTGAAAATTCCAGATCAAAATCCGACAAGCCGCCAGACCTGGCGGCTTTTTTGTTTCAGCCGGCAGGTCTCCTAACCAGGAGCAGAAAGCCGTGTTGACCACCACAGACGACCTTCGGGTCAAGGAACTCAAAGTCCTGAGCACGCCGGAAGAGGTGATGCGCGAGTTACCGCGCTCGCTCACGGCGACGCGCACCGTTGCCGCTTCGCGCAACGCCATTCATTCCATCCTCACGGGGGCCGATGATCGACTGGTAGTCATCGTCGGCCCTTGTTCCATCCACGATCCGGTCGCCGCCGTGGACTACGCCAGCCGTCTGGCGGCGCTGCGCGAGACCCTGGCCGACCGGCTCGAGATCGTCATGCGCGTCTATTTTGAGAAGCCGCGCACCACGGTCGGCTGGAAGGGGCTCATCAACGATCCCGATCTCGACGGCAGCTTCAACATCGACAAGGGTTTGCGCATGGCGCGCAACGTGTTGTCGGCCGTCAACAATCTCGGCCTGCCGGCGGCGACCGAGTTCCTCGACATGACGACGCCGCAATATATCGCCGACCTCGTCGCCTGGGGCGCCATCGGCGCGCGCACGACCGAAAGCCAGATCCATCGCGAGCTGGCCTCGGGCCTCTCCTGCCCGGTCGGCTTCAAGAACGGCACCGACGGCAATCTGAGGATCGCCGGCGAAGCGGTGAAGTCCGCCGCGCAGCCGCACCATTTCATGGCGGTGACCAAGGGCGGCCGCAGCGCCATTGCCGCGACCACCGGCAATGAGGATTGCCATGTCATCCTGCGCGGCGGCATCCAGCCGAATTATGATGCCGCAAGCGTCGATGTTGCCGCTGCCGAACTCGGCCGCATCGGCGTCGCGCCGCGGCTGATGATCGATGTCAGCCACGCCAACAGCGCCAAGAAGCCGGAGAACCAGCCGAAGGTCGCGCATGACGTGGCGGGCCAGGTCGCTTCCGGTGACGAGCGCATCATCGGCGTCATGATCGAGAGCAATCTCGTCGCCGGCCGGCAGGACGTCGTGCCCGGCAAGCCGCTCACCTACGGCCAGAGCATCACCGATGGCTGCATCGACTGGGCGACCACCGAGACGGTTCTCCACGGTCTTGCCGGCGCCGTCGAATGGCGCCGGTCGGTGAAGCGCGAAATGCTCGCCAGCCGTCAGGGCGCGGCGTAAGCCGAATGGAGAGGGCGGCGGTCACGCCACCCTCAACCCTTCCCAGGCTGTGAAGATCGAGACAGCGAACAGCAAAAGTCCCGCTGCCCGTCCGGCAAGGATCGTCGCGCCCGGATTATCGACCAGTAAACTCCGGCTGCGCCCGGCGGTGACGGCGAGCCCGCCATAGATCGCCGCCTGCGTGGCGACCGTCAGCAATCCCATGATTGTCGCCTGCATCCAGATCGGACCGTAAGCCGGCTTCAGGAATTGCGGATAGACGGCGAGGATGAAGAGATAGGCTTTCGGATTGATCAGGCAGGTGACCAGGCCTTGGCGAAACGCCTTCCAGGCCGAGCGGCTCCCCGTGGGCCCGTCATCGCCCACGGTGATCGAGCTGCGCATCAGCGAAATGCCAATATAGGCCATGTAGGCAGCGCCGGCGATCAGCAGCGGCGTGAAGAGGATCGGCACGAAATGCATGAGCAGCCCGACACCGATCGCGCCGTTCAGCGTGTGCACGGCGCCGCCGAGCATGATGCCGGCGGTCGCCGCCAGGCCCCGGTTGCTGCCGCCGGTCAGCGCATTGGCCAGCACGAACAGCATGTCCATGCCCGGAACGGCGATGATGCCGAACAGAAGCACGAAGAACAGCCAGAGGTTTTCGGCATAGCTCATGTCAGTTGCCTATCGCTTCGGCCGCTAGTGCGGAAAAGGAATCTGTTGCTTTTCAAGCGGCTAGGCGGCCCTATAGGTCACCCCAACTGACGGGGATGTGTCAGTTGCGTTCCGGCCGGATGGAAAAATGCGCAAGGCCTCGCGCCTGTTCGAGATCATCCAGATCCTGCGTCTGGCCCGAAGGCCGGTGACCGCGGCGACGATAGCCGGACAACTGGAAGTGACGGTGCGCTCGGTCTACCGCGACATCGCCGCCCTGCAGGCGATGCGCGTGCCGATCGAGGGCGGGCGCGGCATCGGCTACATACTGCGTCCTGGGTTCGACCTGCCGCCGCTGATGTTTTCCATCGAGGAGATGGAGGCGATCGTGCTGTCCTTGGCACTGCTCGAACGCACCGGCGACGACGAGCTGAAGCAGGCGGCAAAGCGGGTCGGCGCCAAGATCGCCGGCGCGGTGCCGCCGCCTTTGCGGCAGACGCTCGATGCCAATGCGCTGCAGCTTGGGGTTTTGCCGCACCCTCCGCTTCCGCCGTCGACCTTGCGCTGGTCCGCCGCGCCATCCGCGACGAGGAGAAGCTCAGCCTCTCCTATCGCGACGAGGCGGGACGGGCGACCGACCGCATCATCCGCCCGGTCGCGCTGATCTATTATGCCGAGACGGCCAACATCGTTGCCTGGTGCGAGTTGCGCCAGGCCATCCGCAATTTCCGCAGCGACCGCATCGAGGGCTGCCGGCCGGCGGGCCTGTGGTTCAAGGGCGAGGGCGACCGGCTGCGGCAGGTCTGGGTCGACGGCTGGGAGATCAACACCTCGGCCGTCAGCAACTGAGGCGTCGCCGGCCTAGCGATGCAGCGCTGCGCGGTCGGCGCGATTTCAAGGCACGATGCCGCGACAGGCCCAGGCGACATTGGCGAAAGATCGCGGCCCATCGGGCCGGCCGGCCTGGTAGGCATCGCGCACGGCGGCCTCGACGCGCTCCCGCTCGGCCGCATCCAGCGTGGTCATGTATTTGCCGAGAGGGCCTTCGCCGGCGCCGATCGGCGCCCAGAAATCGTCGAAATCCGCATAGTCCATGCGGATCATCAGCTCAGTCTCGGTAACGTCGGCGAGACCCTGCTCGACGAAAGTCCGCTTCATCTCGCCCGGCTGCATCATCGGCTGGAAGCAATAGCGGCTCCGCATCTGGCGCCCGCTTTCGCTGAGCGCCGCGACGGTGTCGATCATCATGCGCATGCCGGTCATGCCGCCGTAATGGTCCCAGACAACGGCCGCGACCACGCCGCCCGGCCGCACGACGCGGCGCATCTCAGCCACCGCCTTGCCGGCCTCCGGCACGAAGTGCAGCACCAGCAGCGCCAGCGCCCGGTCGAACGCATTGTCCGTGAAAGGCAGCGCGGTGGCGTCCGCTTGGCTGATGGTGACGCGCGGATCGGTGTTCCTCTCCTTCGCCGCCGCGACGAAAACCGGCGAGAAGTCGATGGCCTGGATCTCGGCAAGATCGGCCGATTTCGCCAGTTCGAAGGTCAGGCTGCCGGTGCCGCAGCCGACATCTAGGATTTTTTCGCCGCCGGCCAGACCGGCGAAATCGATAAACAGCGGCGCGAGTCTCTTGCTCCAGCGGCCCATCAGCTGCTCATAGCCGGACGCGGCGTGAACGGTGAAGCTTGATGTCATCCCGCCCTCCCTTCGCTGGTTCCCAGCCTAGACCTGCGCGGAAGCCATGCCAAGCGACGAAAGCAGCGTGATCGCACGCAAGCGTGGAGCGGGTCGGCGCTGGCCGGTCCGGCACGTTGCCGCGAACGTGTACAGAAGCTAATATAGTGCCCGACCCTCGCGGACATTGGGGGACGGGGTGAGTAAGATCCTGATTTGCGGTGGAGGCGTAATCGGGTTGTGCACGGCGGCCATGCTTGGCCGCGACGGTCATGACGTGACGGTCCTCGAGGCCGATCCGGCGGATCAGCCTTCGAGTTCCGTTCAAGGATGGGACTGGGAGCGCCCCGGCGTCGCGCAATTCAGGCAGCCTCACAACCTCAGCTCGCGTTTTCGGATGGTCGCCGATCAGGAACTGCCCGGGCTGACGGATATATTGCTGCGCGCCGGCTGCGTCTGGATGGACTTTTTCGACCCTCGATCGTTGCCTCCGACAATAACGGACAGGGCGCCCCGCCCGGGCGATGAAGCGATGCGCTTCGTCACCGGCCGGCGGCCGGTGATCGAATGGGCCGTGGCCGAGATGGCGCAAGCGGCGCCCAATGTGACGATCCGGCGGGGGACCAAGATTCGCGAGCTGATCACGGGCGCGTCGGCCATTCCCGGCGTGCCGCATATTGCGGGCGTTCGTGCAACCTCCGGCGAAGAAATCCGCGCCGATCTGGTGATCGACGCGATGGGGCGGCGAAGCCCTGCCTGCGAATGGATCGTCGCGGCAGGAGGCCGCAGCCCGAGCGAGGAAGCCGAGGACAGCAATTTCGTCTATTTCACCCGCTACTTCACGGGCAAGCAGCGGCCGCGCCGAAAGGGCCGCCTGCTCACTCCGATGGGGATGTTCTCCATTCTCACGCTGGACGGCGACAACGACACCTGGTCGGTCACCCTGTTCACTTCCGCGAGAAACAAGGCCATGCGGGCTTTGCGCGATACGGCTACGTTCCACCGTGTCGTCATGGCCTGTCCCATGCAGGCCCACTGGCTTGACGGCGAGCCGATCACACATGTCCTGCTGATGGCGGGCGTTCTCGACCGCTACCGGCGGTTTGTCGTCGACGGCCAGCCTGTCGTCACCGGGTTTGCGGCTGTGGCCGACGCCTGGGCCTGCACCAATCCGTCTGCCGGGCGGGGCTTGAGCGTCGGTCTTGTGCACGCGCAGGTGCTCAGGAACGTCGCTCGCCGGCATATCGAAGACCCTGCCGAGTTCTCGCGAGAATACGATGCCGAGACCGAGCGCCAGGTCGGCCCGTTCTATCGCAACCAGATCGCCGCCGACCGTGCCCGGATCGCGGAGATGAACGCTCTGGCGGACGGCCTTCCTGTTCCGCCGCCGAATCCGATCATGGCCCGGCTTTTCGCCGCCGCAAGCGAGGATGCCGACGTGTTTCGCGGCGTGATCGAGATCGCCATGTGCGTTTCGCTGCCGCAGGACGTCGTCGCCAGGCCGCATATCGCGGCAAAACTGGCCGAGCTGGATGGTCAGCCCTTACCGCCGAGCGCCAACATCATCGATCGCAACCGTATGGCGTCCCTGCTTGCCGGCTGATCTTTGCGATCTGGGTGGGACTTATCGGGAGCGCCAACGACCGGAGACTTCGCTCAAGCAGGCGTCGTTTTGCCGGCCGAGAGGGCTTCGAATATCTCACCTGTTTCGGCCACAAGCGTCCGCATCAATTCGTCCGCGGGAAGCTCCCTGTTCAGCGCCGCCGCCTGGCCATAGAGATGAAAGGCGAAATCTCCCTTTGCGCCGGCGTCGCCGAGCGGAGCGCTGAGCGCCACCATTTGCGGGAAGTCCGGAAGGGGCGTCCTGCTCTCCTCCATCTCCAGGGCATAGCGGGTGCGTCTCGCCCGCGCCGCGCGGCCGGTGAAGGCGTCGGTGACCATCGTGTCCATGTCGCTCGCGGCGCGGATCAGGGCGCGGCGCGGTGCGTCCGTGCCGGCTTCGTCGCAGGACAAAAAGCCGGTGCCGATCTGCACGCCGCTGGCGCCAAGCGCGAAAGCCGCCGCTATGCCGCGGCCGTCTGCGATGCCTCCCGCGGCAATGACCGGCAGTTCGACGGCGTCGACGACCTGGGGGACCAGCGCCATCGTGCCGACGCCGTCGCCGGGACCATTGGGGACATGCGAGCCCCGGTGGCCGCCCGCCTCCCAGCCCTGGGCGATGACTGCGTCGGCCCCGCCGTCGGCGAGCTTGCGCGCCTCGGCGACATTCGTCGCGGTGCCGATGATCGCGATCCCGGCCTGCTTCAGCCTGCCGACGGCAGCCGCATCCGGAATGCCGAAATGGAAGCTCACGACCGGCGGGCGGATCTCGAGCAGCAGTTCAAGCTTTTCCTGGTCGAAACCCGGTCCGATCGGCGGGAGCCTCCGCGAGGGTTCGTCGAGCGACAGCTCCTCGTAGTAGGGCCGCAACCTGTCGATGACCCCGTTCAGCACGGCGTCGCTGGTATCGGGTCTGGGAAAAACAAAGAAATTGAGGTTGAAGGGACGCTCGGTCGAGGCGCGCATCTGGCGCGCAACGTTGCGCAGGCCATCCGGCAGCATCGATGCGCAGCCGAGCGACCCGAGCCCACCGGCATTGCTCACCGCGGCGGCGAGCTGCGGCGTCGCCGAGCCGGCCATCGGAGCCTGGATGATCGGATGCTCGATCTTCAAGAGATCGCATAAACGGCGGTTCGGCCACATGAGCGTTTGTTCCTGTCCGGGACGGGACACACTCGCGCCTATCATAAGCCTGTCTCAGGGCCGGGTCACCGGATTTGTGCGGGCGCGTCTGCCACGCTCTCCCTTTCCACCAGCGGGCATTCGAGCTTGGTGATGGGATACCGGCCGCGGCCGGGCGTCGGCGGCGTTTCGAGCTGCTCGATCGCCCATTGGCCCATCGCCAGATGTGGCAGGATGGAAGTGGTCAGCGGCGGGAAGAGATGGCGGGCGATCTCCTCGTCGTCATAGCCGACCACCGAAATGTCCTGCGGGATATGCAGGCCGGCTTCCTTCAGCGCCTCGTAGCAGCCGATCGCGGTCCGGTCGTTCTGGCAGAAGATCGCGGTCGGCCGCTCCTTGAGCCCGAGCAGCTTGACCGTCGCGGCATAGCCGGCGCTGGCCGACCAGTCGCCCTCGACCACCAGCTCGGGATCGAACGGGATGTCGGCGGTGGCCAGAGCGCGGCGGTAGCCCTTGAGCCGGTCTTGCGCGGCCTGCATCCACGGTTCGCCGGTGATGGTGGCGATGCGGCGATGGCCGTGGGCGATCAGATGCCTCGTCGCGCTCTGGCCGCCGGCGATCTCGGAGGGAACCACGGCCGGGAAGGCGTAATCGGCGGTGTAGCAGTTGAGCAGGATGACCGGTATGTCGAGGCTGTAGAGGAAATCCGGCGCCGCGATCTCGCGGGTGAAGATGGTCATGTAGATCAGCGCCGAGATGCCGCGCCGCGTCAGCGCCTGGACGGCGCGCGGCTCCATCACCGCGTCGCCCATGGTCTGCGCCACCAGAAGCACGTTGCCGGCATTCCACGAGGCCTGGCGCGCGCCCTCGATGGCGACCACCGCCTCCGGGCTGGTGGCGAGCTGGTCGACCGCGAAGCCGATGACGCCGTCGAGGCCCTCGAACGGCGTCACCGGCGGCCGGAGCGCCGAAAAGACCGGCGGCGCATAGCCCAGCGCCCGCGCCGCCTCGATCACCCGGTCGCGGGTTTGCTGCGACAGCCTGATGCCCGGCGAGTTGTTGAGCACGAACGATACCGTCGCCTGCGAGCAGCCGGCGGCGCGTGCAATGTCGGTCATGGTGACGCGCCCCTTGGGCTTGGCCGCCGGCTTGCGGCGCCTGGAAGCCCCGGGAGAATCGCTGAGTTCCGTCGGTTCGCTCATGATCGTTTCCCAAACCCAGCCGGCTCTAAAGCAAAGGCCAACGACAGCGGCAAGATGGTCGGGCCGGTGCGTTCATCGAGCTTGCAGATGACTAATATATATTAGCAGACGCAACATGCAAATCGCTGGCGGCGCCGCGTCGCGACGAAACCAGTCGGACAAGGTCAATAATGCTGACGAATCCGGGTATTTTGCGCGCGGCTGCGAGCCTTGCCGCCCTCGCTCTTCACACTCCCAGCGCGTTCTTCGCTCAGCGTCTCCTCCGCTCGAGAGCGCGCGCTTGGCCTCATAACTAATACTCTTTACTAATAGCCGTTAGCGTTCTACTGTCAACTCGCCGTGACCGTCCGGGCTTCCGTTCGGTGGCGTCAGGTGCGGAAGGACGCTCGCTCGAAACGGCGGCATCGCCGATCCGGGGCTTGCGTCCATCCTCACGAAAATGTCAGACAAATCGGACTATTTACGAACGCCGCATGAGTGTCTAGTGTCTCAACCGCGGCCGGATCGGCACCGTTCTTAAGTCGGCGGACCTTTGCGCCGCACCCTTGAGGAGGAGGGTTGTCCGGGCCGCAGCCGAGACATCGGCGACGAGCTCTACAAGGCAAGTTCTACAAGGGAGGTTGAACTATGAAATCCATGATCCGTAATGCATCTGTCGCCGCGGCGGCCCTGCTCATCGGGCTTGCAGCCACGGCGGTAGCCCGGGCGGACGACAAGCCGACGCTGGCCTTCGTCGTCAACGGCGCGTCGGACTTCTGGAAGGCGGCGGAAGCCGGCGTGAAGAAGGCGCAGGGCGAATTGCCCGACTATAATCTCGAGCTCAAATATCCGGAACAGTCCTCGGTCGCCATCCAGCAGCGGCTGATGGACGATCTGGTGACGGCCGGCGTCAAGGGCATCATGGTCTCGGCCGTCGATCCCAAGACCTCGACCGAAGGGCTGAACAAGATCGCGTCGGAAACCGCGCTGTTCACCACCGACTCCGATGCGCCGCAGACCAAGCGCGTCGCCTATATCGGCTCCTCCAACGTCGATGCCGGCAAGCAGGCGGCCGAGATCGCCAAAAAAGCGATGCCGAACGGCGGCAAGTGCCTGGGCTTTGTCGGCCTGCTCGGCGCCGACAACGCCAAGGAGCGCATCCAGGGCATGAAGGACGGGCTCGCCGGCAGCAAGATCGAGCTGGTCGACGTGCGCGGCGACGACATCGATCAGGCGCGCGCCAAGAAGAATGTCGAGGACGCGCTGGTCGCCAGCCCCGACATCACCTGCATGGTCGGCTTCTACTCCTACAACACGCCGCGCATCTACGAAGCGCTGCGCGACGCCGGCAAGCTCGGCCAGATCACCGTCGTCGGCTTCGACGATGATCCGATCACGCTGGGCGGCGTCAAGGAAGGCACCGTCGCCGCCACCGTGGTGCAGCAGCCCTTCGAATGGGCCTATCAGGGCATGAAGCTGATGGCTGCCTACCTCAAGGGCGACAAGTCGGGCATCCCGGAGAACCACCTGATCATCATCCCGACCAAGATCATCGGCAAGGATGACGTCGACGCCTACGCCGCCAACCTGAAGGCGATGCAGGGCAAATAAGCCCAAAACAGTCGCGCCGGCTCAAGCGTCCGCCTTGAGCCGGCGTTCGTATTGACGGACCTGCCAAGGCCCGTCAGTCTGTGGCTACCGGCTGTTGCCCCGTGCGGTAAACTTAGGCGCGATGACCTCTACCGACACCACTCAACCGATCACCGCTCCGTTCCTGAGCCTGGATGCCGTGCGCAAGACCTATCCGGGCGTTGTCGCGCTGGACAGGTTCTCGATGGAGGTCCGGCCCGGCGAGGTCATCGGACTTGTCGGTGAAAACGGCGCCGGCAAATCGACGCTGATGAAGATCCTCGGCGGCGTGACGCGGCCGGACAGCGGCACCATCACCGTGGATGGCGTGGCGCATGACGGGCTGACCGTCGAGCAGAGCATCGGCTCCGGCATCGCCTTCGTGCACCAGGAATTGAACCTCTTCGAGAACCTTGACGTCGCCGCCAACATCTTCTTCGGCCGCGAGCCGCTGCGCGCCGGGCCGCTGAGGCTGGTCGACCGCGCCAGGCTGCGCGATATGGTGGCGCCGCTCTTGAAGCGCGTCGGCGCCAATTTCTCCGCCGACGCGCCGGTGGCGTCGCTGTCGCTTGCCCAGCAGCAGATGGTCGAGATCGCCAAGGCGTTGTCGATCAAGGCCCGCCTCGTGATCCTCGACGAACCGACCTCCAGCCTGCCGATCGCCGAGACCGAAAAGCTGCTCGACGTCATCAAGGGGCTGAAGGCGGAAGGCATCAGCGTCATCTTCATCTCGCACCGGCTGCATGAGATCGAGCGCGTCGCCGACCGGGTCGTGGTGCTGCGCGACGGCACGCTGGCCGGCACGCTGGCGAAGGACGGGATCAACCACGACGAGATGGTCAGGCTGATGATCGGCCGCATGCTGAAGGAGCGCGAGAAGGCGGGCGAAGCCACGCGCGCGCCGGGCAGTGTGGCGCTGTCTGCCGAAGCGATCCGCACCAGCACCTATCCGGACCGGCCGGTCAGCATCGAATTGAGGCGGGCAGAGATCCTCGGCCTTGCGGGCCTTGTCGGCTCCGGCCGCACGGAGCTCGCCCGCGTCCTGTTCGGCATCGACGAACGGTTGGCCGGCAGCGTCACGCTCGACGGCAAGCCGCTGAATGTAACATCGGCCGCCGACGCGGTGGCGAACGGCATCTTCCTCGTGCCGGAAGACCGCAAGCTGACCGGCATACTGCTCGACCTTTCGATCGCGCAGAACATATCGCTGCCCAACCTGCCGGCGCATGCCAGGCGCTCGCTGGTCTCGACCGGCGCCGAGCTCGCGACGGCCGAAAAGCAGAAGAAGAACCTCGGCATCAAGGCGCCGTCGGTGCTCACCCGCACCGGCACGCTGTCGGGCGGCAATCAGCAGAAGGTGGTCCTGGCCAAATGGCTGGCCATGAACCCCAAGGTGATGATCTTGGACGAGCCGACGCGTGGCATCGACATCGGCGCCAAGGCCGAGATCTACGGACTGATGCGGGCGCTGGCCGATGCCGGCGTCGCCGTGCTGATGATCTCCAGCGACATGGAGGAGGTGATCGGCGTGTCGGACCGCATCGCGGTCATGCATGAGGGGCAGCTCTCCGGCATTCTCGACAAGCAAGATTTCAGCCAGGAGAACGTGCTCTTGCTGGCGGTCGGCAAGAAGCCGAAATTGCTGCAAGCGGCGGGAGGAGTGCAATGAGCAAGAAGGATCTCGGCCTGCTGATCCTGATCCTTGTGGTCGGTGCGGTGGTGACGGCCATCAATCCGCGCTTCCTGTCGGCGATCAACCTCGCCAACACCTCCAACCTTGTCGCGCTGTTCGGCATCCTCTCGATCGGCCAGGCCTTCGTCATCATCACCGGCGGCATCGAATTGTCGGTCGGCTCCCTGATCGCGCTGCTCGGCACGCTATTTATCGATTTCATCGCGGTGCGCGAGTTGGACTGGCCGCTGGCCTTCGTGGTCATCATCATGCTCGGCGCGGTCATCGGCTTCGTGCATGGCTGGCTGATCACAAGGCTCAAATTGCAGCCCTTCGTGGTGACGCTGTGCGGCTTGCTCATCTATCGCGGCGTGGCGCGCTTCTACACCGCCGACGGCACGGCGGGCTTCGCCTTCGGGCAGAATTTCCCGACGCTCGAATTCCTGACCGCCGGGCGCTCCTACGGGCTGCCGAACTCCTTTATCGCGCTGATCGTCATCGCCATCGTCATGTGGGTGGTGCTGCACCGCTCGGTGTTCGGCCGTTATCTCTACGCCATCGGCAAGAATGAGGAAGCGGCGAAATATTCCGGCATCCGCACGGGCCGGGTGATCATCGCGGCCTATGTCATCTGCGGCGTGCTGACCGCGCTGTCGGCGATCTATTTCGCCATGTACACGCGCTCGATCTCGCCGGCGAGCCACGGCCAGTTCTACGAGCTCTATGCCATCGCCGCGGCGGTGCTGGGCGGCTTCTCGCTGCGCGGCGGCGAGGGCTCGCTGTTCGGCGTCGTCCTCGGCACCGTGCTGCTGCAGGAGCTGCAAAACCTCGTCAACCTGCTCGGCATTCCCTCATCGCTCAACTTCGCGGTGATGGGCGGCGTGATCCTGATCGGCGTCCTGGTCG
This sequence comes from Mesorhizobium sp. SOD10, assembly GCA_000824805.1. Classification (GTDB taxonomy): domain Bacteria; phylum Pseudomonadota; class Alphaproteobacteria; order Rhizobiales; family Rhizobiaceae; genus Mesorhizobium. The sequence goes on along the minus strand of CCNA01000023.1, from coordinate 25,227 downwards.
ACCAGCAATGGGGCGTCTTCCGCGCCCGGCGCCGGATGATCGAGGCGACGCGCCGCAATGTCGCCGGCGCGCCGGCGGAATAGCTCGCTGTTCCGCCCACGCCCCGGTCCCGGCTCCGATTGGATCGATGCTCGCGGTTGAACCGCCGGGCAAGTCCGGATTCGTGGACGAACTGCAACAACGCGTGAAGCGGAAAACAGCCCCTTGTCGCAGAATCGGGGCTGGGCTAAGCAAATTGTATCCGAGGGTTCCAAGAACAAAATTGGGAGAAAGTACCGTGACATCATCACGTTGGATCGCGCTCGCCGCGTTGGCGTTGACCTGCTCGACTCCGGCGATGGCCAAGGACTGGAAAACTGTTACCGTCGCCATGGAGGGCTCCTACGCCCCTTGGAATCAGACCGACGCCAGCGGCAAGATCGTCGGCTTCGAGGTGGACATCCTGAACGACGTCTGTGCCCGCGCGAAGCTCCAATGCAACATCGTCGCACAGGATTGGGACGGCGTCATTCCCGGCCTCACCGCCGGCAAGTTCGACATCGTCATGGACGGCATGTCGATCACCGAGGAGCGCATGAAGACGATCGACTTCTCGATCCCCTATGCCTCCTCGCCGGTGGCCTTCCTTGCCGACAAGAACGGCCCGCTGGCCAACCTGTCCAACAAAGGCAAGATGATCGATCTGTCGAAGGACGACGCCGAATCCAAGGCGGCGCTCGAGACGCTGCGCAAGGAACTCACCGGCAAGAATATCGGGCTGCAGGTGTCGACCACGGAGGCAACCTTTGCCGACAAATATCTCAAGGACGTCGCCAACGTCCATGAATACAAGACCACCGACGAGCACGACCTCGACCTGATGGCGGGCCGCATCGACGTGGCCTTCGCCGACACCACCTATTTCCTCGGCACGCTGGCCAAGCCCGATGCCAAGGACCTCGAATTCGTCGGCCCGCAATTCAAGGGCGGCCCGATCCTCGGGCCGGGCATCGGCGCCGCTTTCCGCAAGTCCGACAAGGATTTGCAGGACATCTACAACAAGGCGCTCAAGGCCGCGCTCGACGACGGCTCGGTGTCGAAATACTCCATGCAGTGGTTCAAGATCGACATTACCAAGTAATGTCGCAACGGGAGCAGCCAAGGCTGCTCCCGTTTTGCATTGAGTGCATGTTGCCCAAAAAGCAGAGCGGTTTTGGGCGAACGACACGCATCAAAGGCAGGCAACCGTCGATGCCTATCTCGGCGCCCGCAGGAGCCGTAAGTGGAGTTTCTCAACGATCTCAAGGACCAGGCGTCGACGGCCTATGAGCTGCTGGCCGCCGGCTGGGGCGTGCAACTGCTCTGGGGCATTGCCTGGACGCTGGCCGTCACCGTCGTCTCGATGCTGATTGGCGCCACGCTTGGGTCGCTGGTGGCGGCTGCCAAGCTTTCGCATCGCGGCGGACTAAGATTCATCGGCGAGAGCTATACCACCGTCTTCCGCGGCGAGCCGGAACTGTTGATCATCTACCTGTTTTACTATGGCGGCACCCAGGTCCTGACCGGCGTGGCGAGGTCAACCGGATCGATCGGCTCGACCGACATCCTGAACATGCCGAGCTTCCTGGGCGGCGTGCTTGCGGTCGGCATCATTTCCGGCGCCTACCAGGCCGAGGTTTTTCGCGGGTCGTTCCTGGCCATTCACCGCGGCGAGCTGGAAGCGGCCCGTGCCTATGGCATGTCGGCCTGGCTGCGGTTTCGCCTCGTGATCATGCCGCAGGTCCTGCGCCTCGCGGTGCCGGGGCTGGGCAATGTCTGGCAGTTGACCATCAAGGATTCGGCGCTGATCTCGGTCACCGGCGTCGCCGAGCTGATGCTCACGGCCAACAAGGCCGCGCGCTCGACGCATCATTCGCTGCTTTTCTACACGCTCGCCGGCATCCTTTACCTGGTGATGACGTCGATCTCGACGCCGATCTTCGACCGGGCCGAGCGCTACACCTCGCGCAGTTTCACGCGGCCGAAGTGAGAGGTGGCGGTGGAGTTTGATTTCTATCTTTCGACCATATGGAGCGTGCTCAAGGCGCTGCCGCTGACGCTCGAGATCTGGTTCTTCGGCATCGCCTTCGGGCTCGTCATCGCCACCGGCCTGACCTGGCTGCGGGCTTCCGGCTACAAATTGGGCGAATATTTCACCCGCGCCTATGTCTTTGTCTTCCGCGGCTCGCCGCTCTTGGTGCAGCTCTATCTGATCTATTTCGGGCTCTCCCAGTTCGATTTCGTCCGCCACAGCCCGATCCTGTGGCCGATCCTGCGCGATCCGATGTATTGCACGATCGTCGCCATGGCCTTGAACACAGCCGCCTATGAGAGCGAGATTTTCCGCGGCGCGCTGCGGGCGGTGCCTGTGGGCCAGATCGAGGCGGCCAAGGCGTTCGGCATGTCGGCCTTCACCCGTTTTCGCCTCGTCACGCTGCCGATCGCGCTGCGGCTCGCTCTGCCGGCCTATTCAACCGAGATCATCCTGATGACCAAGGCGACCGCGCTCGCCTCGGTGGTCACCATCATGGAGATGATGGGAACGGCGCAGAAGATCCAGCACGACACGTTCCGGCCGATCGAGGTGCTGACCTGCGCCGGCGTGATCTATCTGCTGCTCAACCTGTCGATCGCCCGGCTGTTCGCCTGGGTCGAATACCGGCTTTCGCCGCATCTGCGTCCCCCGCCCGAGCAGAACCAGCTGGCCAAACCCGTCCCGGAGGTGTTGTGATGTCGGCAAATGTCGCCGCTGCTGCGAAAGCGGCGCCGTCCTCTGACGAGACGCCCGCGATCAGCGTCAAGGACCTGCGCAAGTGCTTTGGCGATCATGAGGTGCTCAAGGGCATCTCGCTCGAAGCGCACAAGGGCGATGTCATCTCGATCCTCGGCTCCTCGGGCTCCGGCAAGAGCACGATGCTGCGCTGTATCAATCTCCTGGAGACCCCGGATTCGGGCGAAGTGCGGGTGGATGGCGAGCTCATCAAGATGAAGCGCGGGCGCGACGGTCACCAGATGCCGGCCGATATCCGCCAAGTGGAGCGGATCCGCGCCAACCTCGCCATGGTTTTCCAGAGCTTCAATCTCTGGTCGCATATGACGGTGCTGGAAAACCTCGTCGCCGCGCCGACGCATGTGCTCAAGCGCCCGCGCGCCGAGTGCCTGGAGCAGGCCGAGGCGCTGCTGAAGCGCGTCGGCATATGGGAGCGCCGCAACTACTATCCGCCGCACATGTCGGGCGGCCAGCAGCAGCGCGCGGCAATCGCCCGCGCCCTGGCGATGAACCCCAAGGTGATGCTGTTCGACGAGCCGACCTCCGCGCTCGATCCGGAATTGGTCGGCGAGGTGCTGCGCGTCATGCGCTCGCTCGCCGAAGAAGGACGCACCATGCTGGTCGTCACCCACGAAATGGGTTTTGCCCGCGACGTCTCGAGCAAGGTGATGTTGCTGCACAAAGGCGAGGTGGATTCGGTGGGCGAGCCGAAAGAAATGTTCGCCAGGCCGCCGACGCCGCAGTTCAAGCAGTTCATCGCCAACTTCAACAAGTGAAGCGCTGCCTCACCTTCTCCCCTTGTGGGAGAAGGTGGCCGCGAAGCGGCCGGATGAGGGGTGCTGGAAGAAACGAGGCGCTGAAGAATAGGATGCTTCCAGCGCCATTTCGTCATCGTAGCGCTCCTTCCAACACCCCTCATCCGTCTCGGCGCTGCGCGCCGAGCCACCTTCTCCCACAAGGGGAGAAGGGCAAGGCGCTAGATCATGTCCGAGAGATCGGAAAACGCCATCGCCTTGCGCAGCACCTCGGCGAAGCGTTCGCCGGCGATTTCCTTGTCGCCGCTGTTGTCGATCGAGGTCACGTCCGGTCCCGTCAGCTTGACGCTGGTGCTGCGCGCCAGGCGGGCAAGCACCTCGCCACGCGATTCGCGGCCGCGCGCGGCCAGCCGCTCGGCGAGGATCTCCGGCGCCGCCGTGATCTCGACAACGGCCAGATTGGCGTAGCGCTCGCGCAGCGCCGGGATGACCGCGCGGGACACGTTGGCGACCGCAACATGGCCGTTCGCCACGGCCCAGTCGACCTCGGCCGGCAGGCCGTAGCGCAGGCCATGCGCATCCCAGCACAACGAGAAGGCGCCGTCGGCCTCCGCTTCGGCGAAGGCGGCATCGGCCAGCGTGTCGTGATCCTCGCTTGCCGTATCGCTCGGCCTGGTGATGACGCGGCGCACGAATTCCAGCCGCGTCTCGCCGGCAAAGCGCGCCTTTGCGTAGCCGATCAGCGTATCCTTGCCGGCACCGCTCGGGCCGACCACCGCGACGAAGACGCCGTGGCGGATCGGCAGGCTCTCGGCCAGCTCGCGCTCGATGAGGGCCGAGACCATCATGCGACCCGGCTGCCCTGGCGCCACACCGTGCGCACGACCGGCACATGGTCGTCCACGCGCACGCGCACGAGGTCGGCACGGCGGCCCGGCTCGATAACGCCGCGGTCGGTGAGGCCGACCGCCTCGGCCGGGTTCTTCGACACCATGGCGACCGCTTGCGGCAGCGAAATCCCTTCGACTACATCGCCGAGGAAGAAGGCAGACTGGATCAGGCTGAAGGGGATGTAGTCTGAGGACAGGATGTCGAGCAGGCCGTCGGCCGCAAGCGTGCGCGCCGAGACATTGCCGGAATGCGAGGCGCCGCGCATGACGTTCGGCGCGCCCATCAGCACGCCGAGGCCCGCCGCCTTCGAGGCCTTGGCCGCTTCTTCCGTCGTCGGGAACTCGGCGACGCGCACGCCCTGCTCGACCGCTTCGTCGACATGGCCGGCGGTTGCATCGTCGTGGCTCGCCAGCACGATGCCGCGCTCATGGCAGGCGGCCGAGATGAAGACACGGTTCGGACCGGAATTGCGGGCCGATTCCGCCATCCGCTTCTCGCAGAATTTCTGGAAATCGCGGTCGGTCAGCTTCAGCTTGCGCTGATAGTAATAGGCATAGGTCTCGAGATTGACGAACTGGCGCTGTCCAGGCGCATGGTCCATCAGCGAGGCGAGCTTCACCCGCTCGTCGGTCTCGAAATTGGCGAAGGCCTCGAGGCAATCGGGTGCGGAAACCTCGCAGCGCAGGTGGATGAAATGGTCAGCTCTAAGCCGATCCTGCTTGACGCTGTCCTCGATCGCGTCGGCCAGCTTGCGCACATCGTCGGATTTCAGGTCGGCGTCCTCGTCCATGCCGACGCGCAAGGCGTCGAGCACGGTGGTGATGCCGGCCGTCGCGACCTGCGCGTCATGGGCGAGCACGGCGGCGATCGGGTTCCAGCGCACTTTCGGACGCGGCGCGTAATGGCCTTCGAGATGGTCGGTGTGCAGCTCGACAAGGCCCGGGATGATGTAGTCTCCGCCCATGTCCTCGCCGGTGCGGGCGGCCCCCGGCTCGATGGCGGCAATCTGGCCGTCGCGCAACAGAAGCGAGCCCTCGACGATTTCGTCGGGCAGCACGATGCGGGCATTGGTGAGAACGGTTTCGGCGGTCATCTCGGGCGGTCCTATCTCGAACGGTCGGCGATCAAATCAGAGCAATTCCAGGAAAAGTGCTTTGCGGTTTTCCGTCCGGAATTGCGTAAAAACTAATGACAGGGCGGTTCAGCGTTTCCGCTGATCCGCCCTAGGCGGTTTTGCGGGCCGGGCCGCGGCCAAGCGCATGGTGGGAAAGCACCATGAACGGTGCGCCGGGCTCGCTTTCGACGAACAATGTCAGCGCATCCACCGGCACCGGCTGCCGCAGCACATCGGCAAACAGGCCATCGATCGCAGCACGCAGACGTGGGCTTTCCTCCGGCCCGACGCGCCCCGACAGCGTCATGTGGAAGCGGAATGTGTCGAAGACGTAAGGATAGCCCCATTGGCAGAGGTTGCGGAACTCGTCGGGCTTCAGCGCATCGGGGCTGCGGCGTTCGATCTCGGCCTCGGTCAGCGGCGCGCGGAACCGATCGAAGGCGCGAACCACCTCGCCGGCGAAATCGTTGAGCGGCGCGAACTGCGTTTCCGGCACCAGCGCGAAGAAGCCGTCGATCTGGCCGACGACTAGACGCGGGATAACGACCGGCGGCGTCGCCTCGGCGAAACTGTCGAGCGCGGCGCGCAGCGAGGCTTCCGTCTCGTTCGGCGCCAGCCGGAACGGCGCCTTCAGCGTGGCATGGAACCCGTAACGCCTGGCGGAGGCGGTGTGGAAGGCGACTTCCGCGGCCGACAGATCGCCCACGGCCTCCACCGGCCGCGTCGCCGCGCCGAACGGGTCGCGGCCCAGCCAGTTGGCGGCAATGCGCGCCAGCTGCTCGTCCTGCCCCGGGGTGTAGTAGATGGCGTAGCGCATCGGCGTTCCTCGTCAAGCGCGCTGCCCCCCGAAGGATCATGCGACGCGCTTCAAGTCATTGTTTCGGCAAGTCGTGGACCCAAAAACGCCGGAGCGCTTGCGGCGACATGCACCGGAACCGCTGCCATAGGTGATTTCCATGACGGATTGACGAAGCTTTCATGGGTTTTCGAAGGCAAGTCCAGCACAGAGCTCGTTAGCCGACGATTTTTCCGGACTGGACCAATCCGCCGGTCAGGCCTTCATCAGCCATTCGTGCTCGGCCGCGTTGTGGAATTTCCACGTCCGCTTCGGTCCGGCCATGACGTTGAGGTAATAGAGGTCGTAGCCGTGGCATGCCGCGCAGGGGTGGTAGCCCTTGGGCACCAGCACGACATCGCCGTCCTCGATCGCCATCGTCTCGTCCAGCTCGCGCACGCCGTTGCGGTCGGCATCGGTGTAAACGCGCTGGAAGGCAAAGCCCTGCGGCGGGTTGAGGCGGTGGTAATAGGTCTCCTCGAGATAGGATTCGGCCGGCAAATTGTCCTGGTCGTGCTTGTGCGGCGGATAGCTGGAGGTATGCCCGCCGGGCGTGATGACCTCGACCACCAGCAGCGAATCCGCCGGCTTGCCCTCGGGCAGGATGTTGGTGACGTAGCGCGTATTGGTGCCCGTGCCGCGCACTTCCTGACCGAGATCGTCCGGTCCGATGACGCGCACCGGCAGTCCGCCGCCAAGACCGGGCGCCGAGCAGACGGCGAGCTCCAGTTCGGTGTCGGCGGTCACCGACCAGTCGGCGCCTTGCGGCACATAGACCGACCAGGGTTTGCCTTCGAAGGGCGACATGCGCTCGCCGAGCAGGCCGAGATCCTTGCCGCCGGCTGCAGCCTTGCCCTTGCCGGTGACAAAGACCAGGCAGACCTCGCGCTCGCCCGTCTTGCCCGACGCCATCTCGCCCGCTTTCAGCCGATGCAGATCGAAACCGACATAGGTCCAGCCGGCGCTCTGTGGCGTGACGTGGGCGACGTGGCCATGGCCCTTGTCGGCCTTGACGAGAAGTTTCGACATGCTGGCCTCCTTTGGATCATTCCTTCGGCTCGGCCGGAGGCTTCGTCTCCTCGACCGGCTTGTAGAGGTAGAAAAACTGCCACACGGCGTAGCCGGCGAAGCCGAGCGCGATGACGCCCCAGAACGGCGTGCCGGACGCAAACTCGATCACCGACCAAACAAGGCAGACCGCCACGACGGCGATGCGGCGCCAAAGTGGCCGGAAGAAGGGGTGCTCATAGTCTTTCATCACGCCAATCCAGGATTTTGCCCAAGCGCACCAGATAGACCGGGCGCCCCGACTAATCCACTGTTCAGGCCGGAAAGCCTTGCGTCTCCACCGTGTAGCCTGCAGCCGTCATCACCCGCATCAGCTCCTTATGGCCGACCTGAGCCATCCTGAGCGGCGGGTTCTTCTTCGGGTCCTGCTCGGCCTCGACCACGAACCAGCCTTCATAGCCGTAGTCGGCGAAGCGCTGGACGATGGCGCCGAAGTCGAGCGAGCCGTCGCCCGGCACGGTGAAGGCGCCGAGCGCCACGGCATCGAGGAAGGACTGTTTCGAGCGATTCAACCCGTCGATCACACCCATGCGGACATCCTTCACATGGACGTGGTTGATGCGCTTGTGGTGTTTGTCGATGGCTCGCAGCACGTCGCCGCCGGCGAAGGCCAGATGGCCAGCGTCGAGCAAAAGCGGAATGCCTTCGCCGGAGTTGCGCATGAAGGCGTCGAGCTCCGGCTCGGTCTCGACCACTGCCGCCATGTGGTGGTGGTAGGAAAGCGGCATGCCCTGCTCGGCGCACCATTCGCCGAATTCGGTGACGCGCCGGCCATAGGCCCTCATCTCGTCGTCTGAAAGCTTCGGCTTGGTGGCCAGAGGCTTGGAACGGTCGCCCTGGATGGAGCGGCCGACCTCGCCATAGACGATGCAGGGCGCGTCGACCGCCTTGAACAGGTCGATCATCGGCTGGATGCGGTCCTTGTTCTTCGCCAAATCCTCGTCGACCAGCGTGCCGGAGAACCAGCCGCCGCAAAGCGTCACGTCCGCCTCCTTCAGGATCGGCAGCATCACCTTCGGGTCGTTGGGGAAGCGACGGCCCATCTCCATGCCGGTGAAGCCGGCCGAGCGCGACTGGCGCAGGCATTCCTCAAGCGACACGTCATCGCTCAGCTCCACGAGATCGTCGTTCCACCACGCGATGGGGGACATGCCCAGTTTGGCTTTCAAGTCGTCACTCCAATGTCGGTTCGTTGTGAGGCCGGTTCAGCCCTGGCGGCTGCCCAGGGCTTCCTCATATTTCTTGCGCGCGGCATTGACCTGCGGCCTCGACGAGACCTCCGGCACGGCGACATCCCACCAATGGCCGCCGGCCTCGGTCGAGACCAGCGGATCGGTGTCAATGACCAGCACGGTGGTCTTGTCGTTCTTCTTCGCCTTGGCCAACGCCGTTTCCAGTTCGGCGATCGACGCCACCTTCTCGGCGACGGCACCTAAGCTTGCCGCATGCGCGGCGAAGTCGACATCGGGCATCACCTCGTGGCGTGCGTCCTTAAGCAGATTGTTGAAGTTGGCGCCGCCGGTCGCCATCTGCAACCGGTTGATGCAGCCGAAGCCCCGATTGTCGAGGAGCACGATGGTGAGCTTCAGGCCAAGCATCACCGAAGTGGCGATCTCGGAATTGAGCATCAAATAGGAGCCGTCGCCGACCATGACGACCACCTCCTGGTCGGGCTTCGCCATCTTCACGCCGAGGCCCCCGGCGATCTCGTAGCCCATGGTCGAGAAGCCGTATTCGGCGTGGTAGGAGCCCGGCGCGCCCGCCTGCCAGAGCTTGTGCAATTCGCCGGGCAGCCCGCCCGCGGCATGCAGCAAGGTTACGCCCGAGCCCATCGCGCGCTGGACAGCGCCGATCACCTGCGCGTCGGACGGATAGGCCGCGTTGGTCGAGGCCGTTACCTTGGCGGCGGCGGCCTGCCACTCCGTCTTGCCCTTCAGCGCATTGTCGGTCCAGGCGCTCGGCGCCTTCCAGCCCTTCAGCGCGGCACTGAGCCCGGCGAGCCCTTCGGCCGCATCTGCGACCAGCGGCAGCGCCCAGTGCTTGCCGGCGTCGAAGACCTGGGTATTGAGCCCGATGATGGTGCGGCCGGCATTCTTGAACAGCGCCCAGGAGCCGGTGGTGAAATCCTGCAGCCTGGTGCCGACGGCAAGCACGACATCAGCCTCCTCCGCCAGCCGGTTGGCGGCGGAGGTGCCGGTGACCCCGACGGCGGCCATGTTGAGCGGATGATCGTCGGGCAGCGAGGATTTGCCGCCCTGCGTTTCGCAGACCGGAATGCCGGCGCCCTGAACCAGCTTGGCGAGCTCGTCCGAGGCCTGCGAGTACAGCACCCCGCCGCCGGCGATCACCAGCGGCTTCTTGGCGCCCCTCAGCGCCGCGACGGCCGCCGCCAGCTCATTGCGGTCCGGGCGCAGCCGGCGCGGCGTCCAGACGCGCTCAGCGAACAGGCTTTCGGGATAATCATAGGCCTCGGCCTGCACGTCCTGGCAGAGCGAGAGCGTGACCGGGCCGCATTCGGCCGGATCGGTCAGCACCTGCATGGCGCGGTTCAGCGCCGGGATGATCTGCTCCGGCCGCGTGATGCGGTCGAAATAGCGCGAAACGGGGCGGAAGCAGTCGTTAACGCTCGCCGTGCCGTCGGAGAAGTCCTCCGCCTGCTGCAGCACCGGGTCCGGCAGGCGGTTGGCGAACACATCGCCCGGCAAGAACAGGACGGGCAACCGGTTCACATGCGCGAGTGCCGCCGCCGTCACCATGTTCAACGCGCCGGGGCCAATCGAAGAAGTCGCGGCCATGAAGCGGCGGCGGAAATTCGCCTTGCCATAGGCGATCGCCGCATGCGCCATCGCTTGCTCGTTATGGGCGCGGAAAGTCGGCAGCTCGTCACGGACCTGGTACAGCGCCTCGCCGATGCCGGCGACGTTGCCATGGCCGAAGATCGCCCAGACGCCGCCGAAGATCGGCACCGTCTTGCCGTCGATCTCGGTCATTTGCCGGCTGAGAAAGCGGGTCAGCGCCTGCGCCATGGTCAGGCGGATTGTCTTGCTCATGGTGTTTCCTCCGCAATCCTTCGCCGGTCTTGTTATGCGGCCTTGCGGCCGCGCGCGGCAAGCCACGCCTCGGTCAGCTGCTCGAAACGCGCCGCCATGTCGGCGACCGCCTCGTCATCCGACATGTTGCCGGCCAACCATTGTTCGGCGGCGTTGACGAAGATGGTGCGACCGACGGCAAATCCCTTGACGATCGGCGCGTTGGCGGTTGCCGCGAAGGCCGCCACCAGCTCGTCCTGCGGCGCCTCCAGCCCGAGCAGCACGACGCCCCGGCACCACGGATCGTTCTTGATGATCACCTGTTCGATCTTTGCCCAGGCGCCTGCCGAAGCCTGCGGCTCGAGCTTCCACCAGTCGGGCTTGATGCCCAGCGTATAGAGCTCTTCCAGCGCGCGCGGAATGGTGGTGTCGTCGAGCTTGCCGTGCTTGCCGGCGATGATCTCGACCAGCAGTTCCCGGCCGACTTTCCGCGCGGCCTCGAACAGCGCGCGCAGCTTCTGCTGCTGCTCACTCTTCAGCGCTTCCGGGTCGTCCGGATGATAGAAGCACAGGCATTTGATGCAGTGGTCGACCGGCCATTCGGTGAGCTGCGAGCCGATATCCTGCGAGAACTCGAAGCGCAGCGGCCGCGACCCGGGCAATTCGACCGGGCGGCCGAGCCAGGCGAAGGGATGGCGGGCGAATTCGAACATCGCGTCGCGGCCGTATTTCTCGTCGATAAGCATGCCGTAGCCGTCGCGGCCGGCGGCGACCTTTGCCGCCGCTTTGACGGTCAGCACCTTGAAATCGGGGATGCGCGCAATATCGCCGCCGACCTTGGCGGCAACGTCTTCGAGCTGGACGCGATGGTCGCAGGCTAAAGCCATCAGCGAGGGAATGTCGCGCCGCCGCGTCGTCGCCCAATGAATGTGGTTGATCGCCTCGTCCTTGCGCAGCGCTAGGTGCTTGCTGCCATGCTTCAGGAAGAACTGCAGCTCCTCGAAGGTCGGATATTCCGGCGCGCAGAGCAGGCGCGAGACGGCGAAGGCGCCGCAGGCATTGGCCCAGGTCGCGGCGGTGGTAAAGCTTTCGCCGCCCAGCCAGCCGCGCAGGAAACCGGACATGAAGGCGTCGCCGGCGCCGAGCACATTGTAGATCTCGATCGGAAAACCCCTGCCGACGATGCCGTCCTCGAGATCGTCGCTGATCGGCCCGTCATAGACGATGCAGCCCTTGGCGCCGCGCTTCAGCACGATGGTCGCCGAAGAAATCCCGCGGATGGTCTTCAGCGCGCTCAGGCAATCGTCGGCGCCCGAAGCGATCATGATCTCTTCCTCGGTGCCGACGATGAGATCGCAGTCCGGCAGCACCGTCTTCAGCTGTGCCGAGACACGGTCGGATTTGACATAGCGCTCGAAACCCTCGGCATGGCCGGCAAGTCCCCAGAGGTTCGGGCGATAGTCGATATCGAACACCACCTTACCGCCCTTAGCCTTCATCAGGCGGATCGCCTTGCGCTGGGCGGCATCGGAATTCGGCCGGGAAAAATGCGTGCCGGTGACGACCACCGAGCGGGCCGAGGCGATGAAGGCCTCGTCGATATCCTCTTCGGCCAGCGCCATATCCGCGCAGTCGGAGCGGTAAAAGATCATCGGCGAGACGCCTTCGCTCTCGACCGAAAGCAACACCAGCGCCGTCAGCCGTTCCTTGTCGGTCTTCAGTCCGTCGACCGAGACGCCTTCGCGCCGAAGCTGTTCGCGGATGAAGCGGCCCATCTGCTCGTCGCCGACCCGGGTGAGCAGCGCCGAGCGCAGGCCGAGCCTTGCCGTGCCGACGGAAATATTGGCCGGGCAGCCGCCGACTGACTTGGCGAAAGAGGTGATGTCCTCCAGCCGCGAGCCGATCTGCTGGCCGTAGAGATCGACCGAAGCGCGGCCAATGGTGATGACGTCGAGCGGCGGGTATTTCCCTTCCACGGCTTCGCCCATTCGAACCTCCCATCGGCCTTGTTGTGCAGAGCAGCGTCGTTTTGGACAGCGCGCGCCGGCGATGGCGTGGTGTCGTCAATATGAAATATTAATTCCAATCTACAGTCAATATGGAATGAGCGTTCCCAAGCCGAAAAGCGCTTCTCGGCGAGGCTCAGCCCTTGCGCCGGCGCCCAGCTTCGCGGCGCTTCTCACCCACGGCGACGGTCAGCGCCATTGCCAGCGCCATCGTCGCCGAGATTGAGCGGAAGCCGCCGAAATCGGCCTCGGCGACCTCGAACCAGACCTTGGCGAATTGCGCCAGCGGCGAGAAGGACGAGTCGGTGATCGCCACGATCGGCACCCCTTGCTCGGCGATCGAGCGCGTCTCCTCGATGGTGGCCGGCGCGTAAGGAGAGAAGCTGATGGCGATGACGGCGTCGCGCGGCGTGGCGAAGCCGATCATCTCGGCGTTGAGCCCCGCGGCCGATTCCACCAGCTGGTTGCGGATCTTGAGCTTGCCCAGCGCATAGGCGATGTAGGACGCGACCGGATAGGAGCGGCGCTTTGCCAGCACATAGATGGTCTCGGCCTTCGCCAGAAGCGCCACAGCCTCTTCGAAATGCGCATCATTGAGCGAGCGCGAAATGTCGCCCAGCGAGGTGCTGGCGGCGGCGACGAAGCCGTCGAAGATAGCCCGATGGCCGCCGCCTTCCTCGGCCTTGGCGCGCAGCGCCGCCAGCCGCTCGTCATAGGAGGAATTGCGCTCACGCAGGCGCTCGCGGAAAACCTGTTGCAGGCTGGTGAAGCCGTCGAAGCCGAGCTGCTGGGCGAAACGGATCAACGTCGAGGGCTGCACGCCGGCGGAAGCGGCAATGCTCGCCGCCGTTCCGAAAGCGATGTCGTCGGGATTGTCGAGCGCATAGGCGGCGATCTGCGCGATGCGCTTCGGCAGGCTTGCGCGCCGGTCCAGGATCGTCGCGCGCAGCGTTTCGAAATCACGAGGCACCCGTTCGTCCATCGTCGCTCCGTCCGCGCGCATATGCTCTGTCCCTCTCCTGCCTCATCATAGCGAGTTCGCGCAAGAACACCATAAAAAATGATTTGTATGTTCCATTCGCAACCAAAATGGACTAATTCATCCATAATAATATTTTCCCGGAGCGATTCCGCTTTCACGGAACCGCTCCATCTGTTTGTTGACGCAATTCCGGATGGAAAACCGCTCGACACTTTTCCTGGAATTGCTCTGGCGCGGAGACAAATCGACATGGTCGGAGTGGGCCTCATCGGCACGGGCTTCATGGGCAAGTGCCACGCCATCGCCTGGAACGCAGTGGGCACCGTGTTCCCCGATGTCGAGAAGCCGAGGCTGGTGCATCTGGGCGAGGTGAATGACGAGCTGGCCAGGCGCAAGGCCGGCGAGTTCGGCTTCGCGAAAGGCTCCGGCGACTGGCGCGCCGTGGTCAACGATCCCGAGGTCGACGTCGTTTCGCTGACCACGCCCAACCAGTTCCATCCCGAAATGGCGATCGCCATCCTCGAAGCCGGCAAACATCTGTGGTGCGAGAAGCCGATGGCGCCGAGCTTCGCCGAGGCCGAGGCGATGGCGAAGGCTGCGAGAAAATCCGGCAAGGCCGCCGTGCTCGGCTACAATTACATCCAGAATCCTGCCATCCGCCATATCGGCGCGCTGCTCGAGGAAAAGATCATCGGCGACGTCAACCTTGTGCGCATCGAGATGGACGAGGATTTCATGGCCGACCCGGAGGCTCTGTTCTTCTGGAAGCACGAGGCTTCGTCCGGCTATGGCGCGCTCGACGATTTCGCCGTCCACCCGTTGTCGCTGATTAAGGCACTGTTCGGCCGTGTGTCCCGCGTCATGTGCGACATGGTCAAACCCTATGCCGACCGCAAGACCGCTTCCGGCGACCGCCGCGCGGTCGAGACCTACGACATCGCCAGCGTCTTGATGCATCTCGAGAACGGCGTCGCCGGCACGCTCCTGGTCAACCGCTCGGCCTGGGGCCGCAAGGGCCGCATCGCCATCCAGATCTTCGGCTCCAAGGGCTCGATCCTCTACGACCAGGAGCGGATGAACGAGTTCCAGCTCTACCTCACCGCCGACCGGCCGACCGAGCAGGGCTACCGCACCATCCTGGTCGCGCCGCACCACAAGCCCTACGATTCCTTCCTGCCGGCGCCCGGCCATGGCCTTGGCTTCAATGACCTCAAGATGATCGAATGCCGCGAGCTCCTGATGCGCATCGCCGGCAAGCCGGCTCGCATCATCGACTTCGACGAGGGGCTGGAGATCGAGCGCACCGTGCATGCCATGGCGCGCTCCTTCCAGGAGCAGCGCTGGATCGATGTGAGATAGGGCAGGCAACACCTCAGAACCGGACCGGCTCGAAGCGGCCGGACTTGGCCGAGGCAAGGGCTGCCTCGCACAGGATCATCGCCTTGCGGCCATCGGCGGCGCCGACCGCCGGCCTGCGCCCCGCGGCGAGCGCCTGGATGAAATGGTCGAGCTCGGCCTCATAGGATTCGGCATAGCGCTCGACGAAGAAATAGAGCGGCCGCTCGGCTGCGATCCCGCTCTCGCCGCTGAGGCTCACCGAAGTCGGCGTGCGGTTGCCGGCCTGCAGCATGCCCCTCGAGCCATGCACCTCGATGCGCTGGTCGTAGCCATAGACGGCGCGCACGCTGTTGTTGATGTGGCATTGCCTGCCGGATGCCGTGCGCAGGATGAACATCGCCGTGTCGTAATCGCCCAGCTTCGCATAGTAGGGCAGCACCAGCGAGGAGCCGGTGGCGAAGAGCTCGACCGGCTCCTCGCCCAACAAAAAGCGCGCCATGTCGAAATCGTGGATCGTCATCTCGCGGAACACGCCGCCGCCGCCCGCCAGCGCTTCCTCGGTCTCCGGTTCCGGGTCGCGGCTGGTGATGATCACCTGCTCGACCGCGCCGATCTCGCCGGCGTCGATCCTCTTCTTGACAGTGGCGAAGGACGGATCGAAGCGCCGGTTGAAGCCGATCTGCAGCGCCACGCCGGCCTTCTCGACAGCCGCCAGGCATTCATCGGTGCGGGCGATGTCGAGATCGATCGGCTTCTCGCAAAAGATCGCCTTGCCTTTGGCCGCGGCCTCGATGATCAGATCGGCATGTGTGCGCGTGGCGGACGCGATCAGCACGGCCTTGATCGACGGGTCTTTCATCACCGTCGCGGTATCGGCGATCTCGGCGCCCGTCGCAGCGGCGATCCGCTCGGCCGCGTCGCGGCGCGGATCGACGACATAGCGCAGGCGCACGCCCGGATGCCGGGCAAGATTTTTCGCATGCACCGAGCCGATCAGCCCGGCGCCGAACAATGCGGCGTCGATCATTTTTCTCTCTTTTCAGTCTTTCAGGAGATGACTGCTTCCGCGCCGGAACCCGGCTTGGTGAAGCGCTCCAACTCCTGCTGCAATTCGCGGATCTCGCGGCCGCCGGCCATCATGTCCAGCACCTCTTTTTCGGTGATGTCGCCCTTGCGGAACGTGCCGAGCGAGCGGCCGCGGTTGAGCATGGTGAAGACATCGCCGATCGGATAGGCGTGGTGGATGTTGTGGGTGATGAAGATGACGGCGAGCCCGCGGGCTCGCGCCTGCGCCACATAGCGCAGCACGATCGAGGCCTGGTGCACGCCGAGCGCCGAGGTCGGCTCGTCGAGGATCAGCACCCGGGCGCCGTGATAGACGGCGCGGGCGATCGCCACGCATTGCCGCTCGCCGCCGGAAAGCGTGCCCACCGCCTGCTGCGGGTCGCGCACATTGATGCCGATCTTGCCGAGCTCCTCATAGACGATGGCGTCGGCTTTTTTCATGTCGATGCGCTTTGTGACCCAGGCGCCCTTCACCGGCTCGCGTCCAAGGAAGAAATTGCGGGTGATGCTCATCAGCGGGATCATCGACAGGTCTTGGAAGACCGTGGCGATGCCGGCGTCGAGCGCCTGGCGCGGCGAGGTGAAGGTCACCGGCCTGCCGTCGACATACATCTGGCCTTCGCTTGGCGTGTGCACGCCCGACAGCGTCTTGATCAGCGTCGACTTGCCGGCGCCATTGTCGCCGAGCAGGCAATGCACCTCGCCGGCATGCGCGGCAAAGGACATGTCGCGCAGCGCCGTCACCGAGCCGAAGCGGCGGGTGACGTTGCGCAGTTCGATCAGTGGAACCGGATCGGCCATCAGCGTGCCTCCGTCGCCTTGCGGCGCACGTAATTGTTGACCAGCACGGCAATCAGCAGCATCGAGCCGAGGAACACCTGGAACCAGTCGGTGTCGATGCCGGTGTAGAAGATGCCCATCTCCACCGTGCCAAAGATCAGCGCGCCGAACATGGCGCCGATCGCCGAGCCGTAGCCGCCGGTGAGCAGGCAGCCGCCAATCACCGCCGCAATGATCGCCTGGAATTCCTTCTGCGTGCCGCGCAGCGTGTCGGCGGAGCCGGCTTCCAGCACCTGGATGACGGCGAAGAGCGTCGCCGAAAGCGCCGTGCCGATGAACAGCAGGATCTTCACCCGGTCGACCGGCACGCCGACATTGCGCGCGGCCCGGTCATCGCCGCCGACGGCGAACACCCAATTGCCGAAGCGCGTCTTGATCAGCAGCCAAGTGGCGAAGGCGGTCACCGCCACCCACCACAGGATCGACATCGACAGGCCCTGCACCATGGGCGAGCCGTCGGGGCGGGCGGCGATCAAGCCGTGCGAGCCGAGCCAGGCGAAGACCGGCGCGCCGAACTTGCCGCCGAACAGCCAGACCACGAAGCTGCCTTCCTGGCCGTCGGTGATATAGGGGATCTGCGTGCGCCCGGTGACGGTGCGGGTGATGGCGAGCGTCAGCCCGCGCAGGATGAACAGGCCTGCCAGCGTGACGATGAAGGAGGGCAGCCTGGTGCGCACGACGAGGATGCCGTTCAAGGCGCCGACGATAATGGCGATGACGAAGGCGATCGCCACCGCAACGGAGATCGAAAGTCCGAACTGGGTGACGCAAAGCCCGATCGTGACGCTGGCGAAGCCGATCATGGAGCCGAGGGAAAGATCGAACTCGCCGCCGATCATCAACAGCGCGACCGCCGCGGCCAATATGCCGAGCTGCGCCGACACCTGCAGGAAATTGGCGATGCCGGCCATCGAGAACAGGCCGCTATTGCCGGCGGTGATGCCGAAGGCGAGAAAGACGATGATGGTGCCGGTGATGGCGCCGAGCTCCGGCCGCCGCATCAGGCGCACCAGGCGTCGCGAAACGGGTTTCGGCTCGGGCGGGTGAGCCGGGTTCAGGGCATCGGTCACGATCGTCATCCCAATAAGCGTCCAGGGCACCTGAGCAAAATCCGAGGCGGCAGGTGAGGCGGCTTCGCCCTGGCTTCCGTCCGGATTTCTTGTCCAACAAGGGCCCGCCGGTGCTCTGTCTTAGAGCGCTGGCGGGCCATTATAGCATCAGCGGATGCCGGCCTTGCTGAGATCGCGCACGGCGGCCGCGTCATCCTTCATGATGAAGGACGGCCCGGTGCGCACGGCGGCTGTCGGGAAGGTCTTGTACATCGCCTTGTTGGTCAGGAAGACGACGGGATAATAGCCCATCATATATTGCTGGTTGTCGATGCCGAACATCATCGTGCCTTTGCTGACGGCATCGAGGATCTCGGGGGACAGGTCGAAGGTGCCGATCTTGTAATTGCCGATCGTGCCGGCATCCTCGAACATCTTGAGCAGGGGCGCGGCGACCGTCGGGCCGAGCGTCAGCACGCCGGTGACATCCGGATGCGCGGTGAGATAGCCTTCGACGCGGCGCGTCACGTCGGTCGGGTCCATGGTGGCCGCGACCACGTCGGAGGAGCCGCCGCTCTTCTTCAGCCCGTCATTATAGCCTTCGCAGCGCTTGTCGAGGCTGACATTGCCGACCTCGTGGTTGATGCAGATGCCCTTCTTGACGCCGGCCTTGGCCATGATCTCGCCGGCCTTGACGCCATTGTCATATTCCGAGCCGCCGCCGACGAAGAGGTCGAGACCCCAGGGCTCCACCGCCTCCTCGCCGCTGTCGATGACCACCACCGGAATGCCGGCGGCCTTCGCCGCTTCCACCGGTGCCTTCAGCGCATCCATGTCGGGAATGGAGACGACCAGCCCGTCGGGCTTGGACGCCGTCGCCGCCTCGATCATGCGCGCCATGCGCACCACATCGAAGGTCTCCGGCGCCTGATATTCGACCTTGACGCCGAGCTGCTTGGCGGCGGCCTGCATGCCGTTCTTCACCACGCTCCAATAGACGTCGTTGGCCTGGCCGTGGGTGACGAAGACGATGCGCACATCGCTTTCCTTCTTCACCTGGGCCGGCGCGGGCAGGATGCCGGCGCCGGCAAAGGCGAGCGAGAGCGCCGCCGCGCCAAGCAGATTTCGCATTCCGGACATCGAGAATAAGGCACTCATAGTGGTTCTCCTCAAGTTGTCGGTGTCGTCTCAAGTCTCGGCCTCGACCCTCCCGGTCAGGCCCTTCGTCATGATTCCTGTTTGGAGCATGATCTTTTCCGAACCGTAGGTCAGCGAAGCAAAAACCGGTTTCCACTTTTCGGGATCATGCTCTGAAATCCCGGAGCGAGCCGCGGCGGATGGGCAGTCTCTCCACAAAGGCCATGAAATCCGGATCTGTAAGCAGGTCGAACTCGTCGATGCGGATCTGCGCCGAGTCGGGCTCGATCGCCTCGATCTCGCCCGGCGCATTGGCGTGCAGGCAAAGGAAATTGAGCCCTTCGCCGATCTGGCCGAACAAGGCCTCGTAGCGCGCCCGGGCCGGCTGGTTGCGGTGCCAGGGCGTTTCCAGCACCGCGCTTGCCAGCGTTTGGCCGGCCTGCTCCAGCCGCTTGCCCGGTGCGGAGAAGACGCTGTCGTCCAGCGGACCCAGATTGTGGATCGGCCCGTAGACCGAAATGCTTTTCGGAAACAAAGTCGGCAGGCCGTAGTCGATGCCGACCGAAGCGTAGCGGTCGACGAATTCCGGCGAGAACACCGCGCCCATATGCCCGTCAATATGCGTGAGCGACAGCCCGGCAGCCTTGGCCGCATCGATCTGCGCCCGCATCTCGGCTTCCACGGCGTCCGGCTCGCCCTTGGCGCGCAATTCCGGCACAGAGCGGAACAGATAGCCGTCGCTGTCGACAATGCCCGACGCCTGGCTGGCCTTGGTCAGCGGCCGCCAGCGATAGTACTTTTTCTCCGAGGTAAGCGTGATGTGGACGCCGAGATTGAGCGAGGCGTCCTTGGCCCCTTCCTCGGCAATCTCCAGGAACCACGGGCAGGGCACCATCACCGAGCCGCTGTCGACCGCGCCGGCGCGCTTCAGCTTGAGATAGGCGACATTGGCGCCATGGCACATGCCGACATCGTCGATGTTGATGACGACCTTGCGTTCAGCCGGCATGGCGGACCTCCCTGGCGCGCTCATGCACATAGAAGCCGGCGCCTTGGGCGAGCCTTTTCAAATTGCGGTAGCCCGTCGTCGCATAGGTCAAGGGATGCGCCTTGGCCGGATCCTGCTCGGCCTCCACCACCAGCCAGCCGGAATAGCCCTGGTCGGCGAGCATCTTTAAGAGCGTCGGATAGTCGATCGCGCCGTCGCCGGGCACGGTGAAGATGCCTTCCATCACCGCGCCCATGAAGCTCATGTCTGTGTCGCGCGCTTTCTTCAAGATCGTCGGCCGCACATCCTTGCAATGCACATGCACGACACGGCTAACATGCCGGCGCAGCAATCGCTCCGGGTCGCCGCCCGAAAAGGCGCAGTGCCCGGTGTCGTAGAGCAGGCCGACAGCCTCGCCGGTGGTCTGCATCAGCCGGTCGATCTCCTCGTCGGTCTCGACGATCGTGCCCATGTGATGATGGAAGGCCATGCCGACGCCGAAATCGACGAAACGCTCGGCAAGCCGGGTGATCTTTTCGCCATAGGCTTTCCATTCGCCGTCCATCAGCTTCGGCCGCTGCGAGATCGGGTCATGGATCGCGCCATGCCGGCCGCGCGAGGTGTCGGCATAGACGACACGCCTGGCGCCGAGGTCCTTGAGCAGCGTCAGATGCGGCCGGATCGCCTCGAACTCCTCGTCCACCTCCTTCTCGCAGATGCGCCCGTCATACCAGCCGGAGACCAGCGCCAGCCCGTAATGGTCGAGGATGGGCCGAAGCGCACGGCTGTCGCGCGGGAACTTGCCGCCAAGCTCGGTGCCGGCATAACCGGCTTCGGCGGTCTCGCTAAGGCAGGTCTCGAGCGGCGTGTCGCCGCCCAGTTCCGGCACGTCGTCATTGGTCCAGGTGATCGGGTTGATGCCAAGTCGAACTGTCGTCATTGCTCGCTTTCCGCCCCGCAGCCGGATCGCTGCGGGGTTCATGGTCTCGGGAGGAGATGGCTGCGATTGCTGGCGGCGGGGCGAAAGCCCTGCCCGTTTCGTTCGGCCGGACGCCCTCCCAGCACCCCGCCTCGCATGTCCTGTCGACGTCTTGCCCCAACGTCAGTGGTGGAAGTCTACCCCGCTCTGTCTCCCTCGCGAGGGCCAGTTTTCTGGAAAATGAAGGAACCAGTTTGTGAGCGGAGGCGGGTATGGCAGGATGGGGGAAGAAAGAACGTAGGTCAGCAAATGTCGATCGCCGGCGGGACAGCGCCCCCCTCTGCCCTACCGGGCATCTCCCCCACGAGGGGGGAGATCGATGTCACGCCGGCTTTCGCCAATCACAAGCTCCGCAGGAAAGAGCGAGGCGGCGAAGCTGCCAATCTCCCCCCTCGTGGGGGAGACGTCCGGCAGGACAGAGGGGGGCGCGAAGGAACTCGGCCTGGAAGGTCCACACGCGGTAGCCGCATCACCCACGGCGCGAGATAACCCATGCGCCCACACCCCAAACCGCAGCCCTTCCCCCTCGACATGCTGGCCGTGAACCGCTCGAGCCCCGAGCATCTGTCGCGCCAGCTCTATCACGGCCTCGTCGCCATCATCCGCAGCCGCGCGCTCCCACCCGGCTCCGAGCTTCCTTCCACCCGCGCGCTGGCCGCCGAGCTCGGCCTTGGCCGCAACACCATCGTCGCCGCCTACGACCAGCTCGTCACCGAAGGCTATCTCGCCAACCGCCAGGGTGCCCGCCCGGTCATCGTCGACCTGCCCGGAGGCCCACGCGAGTCACCGCGCGAGGAGCCGCCCGCCCCGCTGCGGTCACCCTCGCTGCGCGGCCAGCAGCTGCTCAGCCAGCCCTATCATCACGGCCGGCCGGGGCATGTCGCCTTCCACCCCGGCATGCCGGATGCGCAGAGCTTTCCCTTCGGCGTCTGGGGCCGGCTGGTGGCGCGCCGCGCCAGCCATGGCGGCGAGACGCTGTTCGGCACTTATGACGTCACCGGCCATCCGGCGCTGAAGGAGGCGATCGCCGGCTATCTCTATTCCGCGCGCGGCGTGCGCTGCCGGCCGGAGCAGATCGTCGTCACCACCGGCGCGCAGGCCGCCTTCGATCTTCTGGCGCGCCTGCTGCTCGACCCCGGCGACACGGTGTGGATGGAGGAGCCCGGCTATTACGGCGCCAAGGCCGCCTTCACCGTAGCCGGCGCAAGGATCCTGCCGATTGCGGTCGATCAGGAGCGCGGCTGGCGTCTCGACCCGCCGGGCTCGTTGCCTCGCCTCATCTATGTGACGCCGGCCTGCCAGCATCCGCTCGGCATCACCATGCGCATGGAGGAGCGGCTGCGCCTGCTCGACATCGCCGAGACCGCCAATTCATGGGTGATCGAGGACGATTTCGACGGCGAATATCGCTTTCAAGGCCGCCCCGTGCCGGCGATCCAGAGCATGGACCGCTCCGGCCGCGTCATCTATGTCGGTACCTTCGCCAAGCTCCTGTTCCCGGCGCTGCGCCTCGGCTTCATGGTGCTGCCGCCGGAGCTTGCCGGCCGCATCGTCAACGCGCTCTCCACCACCGGCCAGTTCGCGCCGCTGCTCCTGCAGGCCGCCTTGGCCGATTTCATCACCGAAGGCCATATGAGCCGGCATCTCAAACGCATGCGCCGCATCTACGCCCAGCGCCGCCAGCTTTTCCGCGACATCGTCACCGAGCGCCTGCGCGACGAGATGACTCTCTCCCCCGCCGAGGCCGGCATCCAGGTGGTGGGCTATCTGAAGGCAGGCATCGACGACATCAAGGTCAGCCAGGCCGCGGCCAAGAGGGCGATCAACGTCTCGCCGCTGTCGAAATATTTCCAGAACACGGCGCCGACGCAGGGGCTGGTGCTGGGCTACGCGGCGTGTGATGCGGCGCAGACGCGGGACGGCGTGGAGCGGCTGGCGGCGGCGATAGGGGAGGTGCTGGGGTGAGGGGGCGGAGCTGTGACCTCGCCGTCACCGCAGGTTGCCACATTCTCCGGCGCGCAATTTCGCGCCTGGAGAACCAAAATGTTTCAAAAGCTCGATCCAAGCCGAGTTACTACGCCAATATCCCCATTCGATCCCGGCCCGGCCCCGATGCTGAATTGGATACCGACGGAAAAGTTTGTCGTCGATGTCACGTATCAACGAGAAATAGGACGGCGCGGTCGTCAAAACGTTGAACACATCGCAGAGAATTTCGATCGAAGTTTGCGCCCGTGATCGTTGCGCCCGTGGAGGGTGGTCTCTATGCAATCGTGGATGGCCAACATCGTACCACGGCTGCCATGCTTCGCGGGATCGAACTGATACCTTGTCAAATTGTGCAGGCCGATCGTGCTCAGCAAGCGGCTGCATACGCTGCGGTCAACGGGAACATCACAAAGACAACGGCTCAGCAGCTATTCTATGCGCGGCTTGCTGCGGGAGACACCCACGCCAAGGACCTGATGGATGTCTGCGCCGCCGCAGGCGTTGAGATAGTGCGACGTAATATGGTCTCGACAAAGATGAAGCCAGGTCAGACACAAGCTGTCGGAGCGCTAAGTCGGTGTCTCCAGCGCTATGGTCGCGAAACGCTGATTACCGCCCTTCAATGCATTACTGAAACTGCCGACGGCAATCCCGGCTTTGTCAGAGCCACTATCATCGAGGGGCTTTGCGAAGCCTTGGGTGGCAGTCCCTGGGTCAATCTAGGCGAGGCCTTGCTGCGAGCGATGGATGACTTCTCATTTCCTGATGTGTGGGGAGAGATCACAGACGGTCACGACAAGCTATTCCCCGCAACAGTTTGCACGATGATTGCGAACAAGGTGACGGAGCATCTAAAAGCGCGTCTGACGCCATCACAGCAAGCCGCATAATCTCATTCGAAGAGTTCGCCATCGGCGAGCCCTTCTCCCTCGGACCCATAGCAGGGGAACGTGGCGCACCCGACAAGATTCGAACTTGTGACCTCTGCCTTCGGAGGGCAGCGCTCTATCCAGCTGAGCTACGGGTGCTTCCCGGGGAACCGGAAAACGAACCGGCCGGTGAGCCGGCCAGCCACGGCTTCTTAGCGGAAGCCGCAGCACGCTTCAACGGGCAATTGGGGTGGCGGCGGCCTGATGGGTGGATTGTCTGGCCGATAGGCTATCGGAGAGGGCGCTCCCCTCTCCGTCTCGGCTTCGCCGAGCCACCTCTCCCCACTGCGTGGGGCGAGGAACAGGCCTCACCCCGCCGCCGGCGCCTTCGCCGTCTTGCGCCTCACGGCCCTTGCGGTGTGCTTCTGCTTCTTCGCGCTTGCCAGCTCGTGCATCGCATCCAACTGCATCTGCTGCATTTCGGCCAGGCGCTGCCATTGGCGCGAGATGAGGTAGTCGAGCTTTTCGTGCAGATGGCGCACTTCCAGCTCGGCCTTGAGGTTCACACGGTAGTCGTTGAAGGAGCGCAGCCGGTCTTTGGCTTCCTGGCGCTTCTGGCTCATCATGATCACCGGCGCCTGGATGGCGGCGATGCAGGAGAGCAGAAGGTTGAGCAGGATGAACGGGTAGGGGTCGAAGGCCTTCGCCTCGCCTTCCACGAGATTCAGGCCGATCCACACCAAGAGGATGCCGGCAAACGAGATCAGGAACCACCAGCTGCCGCCGAACTCGGCCATCGAGTCGGAGACGCGGTCGGCGAAGGAGCGGTGCTCCTCAAACTCCTCTTCGGAGTTTTCCGAGATCGTGTCCTGCCTGGCGATCGATTCCACCACCTGGCGGTCGAGCTCGGAGAATTCGCCGTGCTCCTGCTGCAGCAATTCCTCCATGTAGCGCATGCGGTAGCGGGCGAGCTCCTCGCGGCTGATGCGGGCGCCGCGCGGCAGGTCGGGATGGTCGGAGCGGATACGGTCGGCGAGGCTGGGCCTCAGATCGTCGACGCGCACCAGGTCGCGCTTGCGGAATTTGCGCCCCGATATCGCCGAGGGTTTTTTCTTCGGCTTGACCCTGGTGGTGCCGGGAACATGCGGTTCGGGGTGCGGCTCGGAATCCGGCACTTCCGGCGCTTCGAGGATCTCGTCGGCGGCTGCCTGCGCATCCTCCGGTACGGTTTCCGCCTCGAGATACTCGCCGGCGACGTCGTTCTCATTGTCGGCCTGGATTTGCGCGGATGCCTTCGGGTCGCCTGCCATGCTCAGTGCTCCTGTTCGAGGCTTTGCGCCACGATACGCCAAGCCGGCGCGGCATATCCATGGTCAGTGTGAAGAGTGTGTGACGAAACAAGTTCTTGTGATGGGCTTTCTTCGCCGACCTTCGCCACGATCGCATAGGTCGGCGCAGCCCCCGCTCCGTCTCGGCGCTGCGCGCCGAGCCACCTTGTATCTCCA
>CCNA01000022.1 GCA_000824805.1 Mesorhizobium sp. SOD10 | reverse complement strand
CGACGGGGGAGAGGAAAGGCGCGAGGCGATTCCAGCCGGCTCCCTTCCTCTCCCTCCGGAGGGGGGAGAGGTGGCGCCGCGAAGCGGCGACGGAGTGGGGGAAGCCCTCCGTGAAACGCGAAGTCGCCGCAAGACCGGCACGACGAAGCGAGCGAGAAGAAGTGGACCAGAAGTCCTGATCCTGAATTTCAGGGCCGGGGAAGCGAAAAGCGGCGATCGGTTTTCGCACAGGATCATGCTCGGGCAAGAAATGAGGCAATGACGAAGAAACCCGAAAAGCCGGGCTCAACCAGCCTGCGCGTCCTGAAGACCAGGATCAAGAAGAAGAGCGGCTTGAAGGAATCGTCGCGCCGCTGGCTCGAGCGTCACATGAACGATCCCTATGTGCAGCGCTCCAAGGCCGACGGCTATCGCTCCCGCGCCGCCTACAAGCTGATTGAGATCGACGACAAGCATCATCTGCTGAAGCCCGGCATGAAGGTCATCGACCTGGGTGCCGCGCCCGGCGGCTGGTGCCAGGTGGCGGCCGCGCGGACGAAATCGAGCGCCGAGAATCCGCACGTCGTCGGCATCGACTATCTCGAAATGGATGCGGTTCCGGGCGCTGTCATCCTGCGGATGGATTTTCTCGATCCGGACGCGCCGCAAAAACTTGCTGAGGCGCTGGGTGGACAGCCGGACGTGGTGCTGTCCGATATGGCGGCGCCCACGACCGGACATCGCCGCACCGATCATCTGCGCACCATGCATCTGTGCGAAGTCGCGGCCGATTTCGCGCTGCACGTTCTGAAGCCGGGCGGGCACTTCCTTGCCAAGACATTCCAGGGCGGCGCCGAGAACGAGCTCTTGTCACTGCTGAAGCAGAATTTCCGCTCCGTCCATCATGTGAAGCCACCGGCTTCGCGCGATGAATCGGTGGAGCTGTACTTGCTGGCGAAGGAGTTTAAGGGGTGAGAAGCGGTCCGCGCTAGCGGACGAAAAGCCAATTGCTTGGCTTTTCGAGCTTCGAACGCCCTGAGCCTGCGAAGGGCCGGGCGGCCGCCGACCATTACTTCCCCGCGGTCCCCGCAGTCTCCAGCGTCCTCGGCGTCGTCAGCCGGCCATGCCCCGAGACGGCACTGCCGGCCTCCGGCGCAAGCCGCATGAAGGAGATCGAGGCTGCCGCGGAGACGGCTGCCACGATGAAGAAGGCGATATGGAAGTCCCGCAGGGTCAGCGGCCCGCCATGGATCGAGGTCGACACTTCGAGGATGCCGCCGGCCAGCGCCACCCCCATCGCGATCGACAATTGCTGGAAAACCGCGGTGATCGGCGTGGCCTTGCTGGTGTCGGCGGGCGTGATCTCGGCATAGGAGAGCGCATTGACGCCGGTGAAGAACATCGAGCGGATGAAGCCGCCCACCAAAAGGATCGCCAGCATCAGCGCGTAAGGCGTCTGCGGCGTGAACAGGCCGTAGATGGCGATCGAGGCGGCCGCTACCAGCGCGCCCCAGATCAGCACGCGCCGGAAGCCGGCGAGCCGGAACAGCAGCGCGGTGACGAACTTCATGCCGATGGCGCCGATCGCCGAGACGAAGGTGATCATGCCCGACTGGAACGGCGTCAGCCCGAAGCCGATCTGGAACATCAGCGGCAAAAGGAACGGCACCGCGCCGATGCCGATGCGAAACAGCGAGCCGCCGAGCACCGAGGACCGGAAGACTTGGTTGCGGAACAGCTCCAGCGCCAGCAGCGGGTTCCTGGCGCGCCGTGCATGGAGGAGATACAGCATGCCAGAGATCACCCCAATCGCCACCGTGATGAAGCCGGCCATCGGCGGCAGCGCCGGCAGGCTGACGACGGAAAGGCCGAAGACGACGCCGGACGCCGCGAGACCGCTGAGCACAAATCCCGGGAAATCGAGCGGCGGTGTCTCCGCAGGCTCGGTTTCGGGCAAGAACCGCGTGGCGAGCCGGATGCCCAGCAAGCCGATCGGCACATTGATCAGAAAAATCCAGTGCCAGGTGAAATAGGTGGTGATGAAGCCGCCGATCGGCGGGCCGACCAGCGGTCCGACCAGTGCCGGCACGGTCAGCCAGGACATTGCCGCGACCAGTTCGTTCTTCGGCGTGGCGCGCACCAGCACCAGGCGGCCGACCGGTGTCATCATCGCGCCGCCGATACCTTGCAGGAAGCGCGACACCACGAAAGCCGGCAGCGAATTGGAAAACGCGCACGCGACCGAGCCGGCGATGAAGACACCGATCGCAGCGCGGAACACCGTCTTGGCCCCGAACCGGTCCGCCATCCAGCCGCTGATCGGAATGAAGATCGCCAGCGACACCAGATAGGCCGTCAGCGCCAGCTTGAGCGCGATCGGGCTGGTGTGGATATCGACAGCGATCGCCGGCAGCGACGTGGCGATCACGGTCGAATCCATGTTCTCCATGAAAAGAGCGACCGCCAGGATGAGCGGGATGATGCGGTTCAAGGAAAACGCCCTGATCTGTATTCGCGATTCTAGGCCCGGCTTGGGGGCGAACCGGTGCGACCGGGCGGTTATCACGCCTCGGCCCGGATGTCGCATTAAATTGCAGTCACTTTTGTGCGACTGCAAACAGTGGTGGCGCAGGTCACGACCCAAGATGCTTGATAAATACGGCCACCATCGCTACTGTAGTGAAAATAACTACAGATAGGTGCAACCGTGGATGAAGCCGTATCGGCTGCCGATGCCAATCGTAGATTCTCTCATATCCTTCGTGAGGTACGTGAGGGCCAGAGCTACGTCGTGACCAGCCATGGACGTCCAGTGGCTCGGATCGTGCCTGTCGATAGGCACGAAGGCGTGCCTGCCCGCTCGCGCGCGGCTTTGTTGTCACGACTTGAACGGCAGCCGGTCGTGCAAGCGGGACATTGGACCCGTGACGAGCTTTATGAGGACGACCGGTGAAGGTCGCACTTGACACCAACATCCTCGTCTACGCGGAAGGGGTCAACAGCGTTGAAAAACGCGATACCACTCTCAACTTTTTGCGCAGCGTTCCCCAAGAGACTGCCATCGTTCCGATTCAGGTCCTGGGTGAACTGTACAATGTGCTTGCCCGCAAGGCCGGGCGATCGCCGGAAAAAGCTCGGGACGCACTGCTGAGTTGGCGAGACGTATTTCCGATCACCGGGACGACACCCGAAGTGATGATGATGGCAGCCGATCTGGCCGCCGATCATCATTTTGGTATCTGGGATGCGGTCATTCTTTCCGCCGCTTCGCAAGCGGGTTGCCGGCTCCTTCTGTCAGAAGACCTACAAGACGGCTTTACTTGGGGCGGCGTAACTGTCGTCAATCCTTTTGCGTCGCCGCGTCATGCTTTGCTCGATGCCCTTCTTGGCGCCGAATAGGAACCGGCGCGTCGAGTAAACGACCCGCTTTCCTTCCGTCCCGGGACGTGTTACCAGCCAGCGCCAATCCTGAAAGGGAAGATGAGAGTCGGCGCTGGCCAATCGGCACAGCGCCTTTTCCGCATTCAAAAGGACTGGCCATGGCAAAAATCATCGAAACGTCCACCGGCGCGCTGGCGCTGACCTTCGACGACGTGCTCTTGCAGCCCGGCCACTCCGAGGTCATGCCGGGCGAGGCCGATATCCGCACCCGCATTGCCGGCGATATCGATCTCAACGTGCCGATCCTGTCGGCGGCCATGGACACCGTCACCGAGGCGCGGCTGGCGATCGCGATGGCGCAGGCCGGCGGCATCGGCGTCATCCACCGCAACCTCACACCGGCCGAGCAGGCCGAGCAGGTCCGGCAGGTCAAGAAATTCGAATCCGGCATGGTGGTGAACCCGGTCACCATCGGTCCGGACGCCACGCTAGCCGACGCGCTGGCGCTGATGCGCACCAACGGCATTTCCGGCATTCCGGTGGTCGAGAATGGCGGCACCGGCGGCCATACCGTCGGCCGGCTGGTCGGCATCCTCACCAACCGCGACGTGCGCTTCGCTTCCGATCCGTCGCAGAAGGTCTACGAGCTGATGACCCGTGAGAACCTGATCACGGTCAAGGAGAATGTCGACCAGGACGAGGCCAAGCGCCTTCTCCACAAGCATCGCATCGAGAAGCTGGTGGTGGTCGACCGGAAGGGCAATTGCGTCGGCCTGATCACCGTCAAGGACATCGAGAAGTCGCAGCTCAATCCGCACGCCACCAAGGACGCGCAGGGGCGGCTGCGTGCCGCCGCAGCCACAAGCGTCGGCGATGACGGCTTCGAGCGCGCCGAGCGCCTGATCGATGCCGGCGTAGACTTGCTGGTCATCGACACCGCGCATGGCCATTCCCAGCGTGTGCTGGAGGCCGTGGCGCGGGCGAAGAAGCTCTCCAACTCGGTGCGTATCCTGGCCGGCAACGTCGCCACCGCCGACGGCACGCAGGCATTGATCGATGCCGGCGCCGACGCCGTTAAGGTCGGCATCGGCCCGGGCTCGATCTGCACGACCCGTATCGTCGCTGGCGTCGGCGTGCCGCAGCTTTCGGCGATCATGTCGGCGGTCGAGACGGCCAGCAAGGCTGGCGTCAGCGTCATCGCCGATGGCGGCATCAAATATTCGGGCGATCTCGCCAAGGCGCTCGCGGCGGGCGCAAGCGCGGCCATGATCGGCTCGCTGCTTGCCGGCACCGACGAGAGCCCGGGCGAGGTCTATCTGCACCAGGGCCGCTCCTTCAAGGCTTATCGCGGCATGGGCTCGGTCGGCGCCATGGCGCGCGGCTCGGCCGACCGCTACTTCCAGGCCGAGGTTCGCGACACCCTCAAACTGGTTCCGGAGGGCATTGAAGGGCAGGTTCCCTATAAAGGACCTGTGGCTGGCGTGCTGCACCAGCTTGCAGGCGGCCTGAAAGCGGCTATGGGTTATGTGGGTGGGCGTGACCTTGCAGACTTCCGCGAGCGCGCCACCTTTGTGCGCATATCCAACGCCGGACTTCGTGAAAGCCACGCCCATGACGTCACGATCACCCGCGAAAGCCCCAATTACCCGGGCGGACTTTGATCGGCAGGCCGATCAGTCCGACCGCCAGCGGGGACCGTGGCGTGATTTGAGCGCGGCGGTGCTGCGGCTGTCGCGTCACGCGGCGGCGCTCTCTATCGCCTCGATTGCGCTGTTCCTCGTCATGACGGCGCTGGAGTTTCTCTATTTCCAGCGCTTGAGCGGCGGCTTGATCTCACTCGACATGCGCGTCGCCGGATTCACGCCCGATGAAGGCATGGCCTGGCTCACCGCGCTCGGCCGGCGCGGCGGCGAGATCATCATCGTCTGGCACTACCTGACCTTCGACCTTCTGTTCCCGGCGCTGCTGTCGCTGACGCTGGTGAGCCTTATCCTTGGCTTCGGGCGGCGGCTCAGCACGTTCCGCGCCATGCCGGCGCAGCTCCAGGCATTGTTCTCGCTGTTGCTGGTGCTTCCCTATGCGGTCGCTGACTATGCCCAGAATTTCGCGTTGGCGCGGCTGCTTTCCGATTTCCAGCTGGCCAACCCCGATTCGCTGGCCTTCGCCTCGTCGCTGACCGTCACCAAATTCGCGCTGCTGGCGATCCCGGTCTTCGTCATCGCGGTCTTCGCGCTGACGGGGCAGCGGCGGCGCTAAAGCAATTCCAGAAAAAGTGTAAAGCGGTTTTTCGTCCGGAATTGCGCTAAACAGAGAGAAAGGACAGGCAACGGATGCGCCAGACCGCCATCTTCTGGCCGATGCTGGCGCATGTGCTCCTCGTCTATATCGTCTATCTGGTGATGCTGAAGCGGCGCTATCTCGCCGTGAAGTCGGGCGAGGCCAGGATCAGCCAGTACAAGGTCCGTTCGACCGAGCCCGCCTCGAGCGTCACCGTCGCCAACAATCTGATCAACCAGTTCGAGCTGCCGGTTCTCTTCCACGTTCTGTGCCTGGCGCTGTTCGTCACCAACGGCGTGAACTATCTGACGCTGGCACTGATGTGGCTCTTCATAGTCACGCGCTATGTCCACGCCTGGGTGCACCTCGACAGAAACTATATGCTGCACCGCAGCCGCGCCTTTTTCCTTGGCGCGGGCATACTTCTCGTCGCCTGAATCTGGTTCGCGCTGCACCTGCTGGGGCTGGTTTGACGCTACAGGTCGAACACCGCGATTCTGCGCTTGTCGAACTTGATGCCGATCTCGCCGCGCACCAGCCTTAGCGCCTGCTCGCCGAAAACCGTGCGCCGCCAGCCCTGCAGTGCCGGCACGTCGGCTTCGTCGGCTTCGGCCGCTATGCGGTCGATATCGTCGCTGGAGGCGAGCACCTTGGTGGCGACGCCTTCCTTCTCGGCGACGATCCTGAGCAGCACCTTGAGCAGTTCCGCCGCCGCGCTCGATCCCTCGGGCGGCTGCACGCTTTTCGGCAGTTTCGGCATCGCGTCCTTGGGTAGGGCAAGGGCGGCGTTGACCGCGCCAAGCAGCGCCGTGGCCGTGGCGGAGCGTTCCCAGCCTTTCGGCGTGGTGCGCAGCTTGCCGAGCGCTGCCGCGTCGCGCGGCGCCTGCTGCGCAATCTCGTAGATGGCATCGTCCTTGAGCACGCGGCCGCGCGGCACGTCGCGCTCGCGTGCCTCGCGCTCGCGCCAGGCGGCCACCGCCTGCACGATCGCCAGCTCCTGCGGCTTGCGCAGCCGCATCTTCAGCCGCTTCCAGGCGTCCTCGGGATGCGGATCGTAGGTCTCGCGCGAGGTGAGGATATCCATCTCCTCGTTCAGCCAATGGGCGCGATCCTCGCGCTTCAGCTCGGCGCTGAGATGCTGGTAGACCTTGATCAGGTGGGTGACGTCGGCAAGCGCGTATTCGAGCTGCTTGTCGGAGAGCGGCCGGTGCCGCCAGTCGGTGAAGCGCGAGGACTTGTCCAGCCTTGCCCCGGTGACCTTCTGCACGAGCTGGTCGTAGGAAACGCTGTCGCCGAAGCCGCAGACCATCGCCGCCACCTGCGTGTCGAACACCGGATGCGGCACCAGATCGCCGAGATGGACGATGATTTCGATGTCCTGGCGCGCCGCGTGGAAGACCTTCAGCACCGCTTCATTGGCCATGAGCCGGAAAAACGGCTTCAGGTCGATGCCGGGCGCCAACGGATCGATAAGCGCCTCGATCCCAGGCGCGGCGATCTGGATCAGACAGAGGATCGGCCAGAAGGTCGTCTCGCGGATGAATTCGGTATCGACGGTAACGAATTCCGACTTTTCGAACGCCGCGACAACGCTCTCGAGTTCTTGTTGTGTGGTGATGACGCGCATCAATCGCTTTTGGCACAGTATCAGGCCTCTTTCAATTTCAGCCGCGCGCGCTTTCGTCAAGCCGCCGCAACGCAAGCAGTGGCCCGACCGCCCGGTTCTCCCGTGCGGAATCGCAGCGTCTGCCGGCGCACCAACCCGCGATAGCCTTCAAGCCGTCCTGGTCCGCTTCATTAAGTGGCGCTGTGGGGCGGGCCGTTCATGCCTCATAGGCCCGCGCCGGAACCCTTTCTCCTGGCAAGCCGGATTCCGTGCCGTCCGGTATGGCGTTCGACGGCGATCGCCGGCCGAGCGCGCCGGCTGCCGCCAGGCTGAGCACGATGAATGGAATGCCGATGCCATAGGCCGAGCGGATGCCCCAGTGGTCGGAGACGAAGCCGAGCAGCGGCGGGCCAAGCAGGAAGGCGACGAAGGATATCTGCGACAGCGCCGCCACGTTGATCGCCGCGGGACGGTCGGTTCGCTGGGCCGCCGCCGAGATCGCTAGCGGGAAGATGGCGCTGCTGCCGATCCCGAGAAGTGCAAAGCCGAGCATCGAGACGACGGACAGGGGCGAGAAGAAGACGATGAAGACGCCGGCCATCATTGTCGCCAACAGCACGCGCGCCACGCCGTTCGGCGAGTAGCGGTCGACGAATTTGTCGGCGAAGAAGCGCGTCGTCGCCTGCGAGAAGGCGAACAACGCGACCGTGATCCCGGCAATGAACGGGCCCGAGTCGAACACGGTGCGCATATAGATCGCCGACCAGTCCATGCTGGCGCCTTCCATCAGCATGGCCGACAGCGTCACCCCGACGAGGATCAGGATCGGCAGCGTCGGCCGGGCGAACATCGGCGCTTTGTCGCCGGACGCGGCGAAGCGGGCAGGAGCCGGTTCGAAGCCACCGAGGAACAGCGCCACCGCAACCGACACCATCGGCACCACCACCGCCAGATGCAGTTGCGGCGACAGGCCGAGATGCGCCAGCGCACCGCCGAACAGCCCGGCGCCGAAGAAGCCGATGCTCCAGAACGAATGCGCCCGGTTCATGATGCGGCGTTTGAGCAGGAACTCGGTCCTGTCGGCCTCGACATTCAAGATGATCTCGATGCTGCCGATCATCAATCCGACCGGAAGCAGCATCAGAAACAGAGGCGCCGGGCCTGGCGCGTGCACGGCGAGGGCATAGGCGAGACCAAGTAGCGGCACCAGCCACAGCAGCGCACGGCGAAAGCCGACACGTTCAAGGAGCGGCGTCGCCAGCGTCAGCGCGACCAGGGTGCCGATCGGCGTGCCGATCAGCGCGAGCCCGAGCGTGCCGTCCTCGATTCCCATGGCACCCTTGATGTCGGGCAGTCGCGGGAAGATGTTGCCCATGGCAAAGGAATAGATCGCAAAGCCGGCATAGACGCGGTGCTGCGGGGCGAGTTTCAGGCCAAGGGTCATCGCGGACAATCCAACAGCGAGATTTTCGGCGGGCGGCTCTCGGCCCCGCCAGCGGTTCATTTCTTGCACAAACAGGCAAAACATGCAATAACGTGCACAAATAAATAGGATTGTGCATGCTCACCGAAGAACGCCACCAACTTATTCGCGACCAGCTTGCGGCGGACGGAAAGGTGCTGGCCGGCGAACTCGCCAGCCGTTTCGGCGTCTCGGAAGACACGGTGCGCCGCGATCTGAGGGAATTGGCCAAGGCCGGGCTGTTGCGCCGCGTCTATGGCGGTGCGGTGGCTTCGGCGCCCTTTGCCGCGGCGAGCGTCAGCCAGCGCAGCGCTCATGCGGTCGAGGAGAAGGCACGCCTTGCGAAGACGGCGGTTGGGTTGCTTGTGGCGGGGCAGTCGCTGTTCATCGACGGGGGGACGACCAATGAGGCGATCGCCAGGGCGATCCCACGCGACATGGAACTGACCATTGCCACCAATTCGCTGGGCGTCGCCTCGGCGCTGGTCGATCGTCCTTTGGTCGAACTGATCGTGCTCGGTGGCCGCTATGTGCCCGATCTCGGCACCTGCGTCGGCGCCGACACGCTCGCCGCCGTGGCGCAGCTCGGCGCCGATCTGTTCTTTCTGGGCTCCTGCGGGCTCGATGTCGCGCGTGGCGTCACCGCCTTCGATTCGGCCGAAGCCGAGGTCAAACGCGCCATGGCGAAAAACAGTGCCGGCATAGTCATTGCCGTCACCAACGATAAGCTTGCGACTGCTGCGCCGTATCGTGTCGCCGGCGCCGATGCGATCCGCCATCTGGTGGTAGAAAAGACCGCGCCTCCCGCTACGCTCGCCGATTTCCAGAGCCTGGGTGCGCAAATCCACTTTGCCTGACGGCCGAAGCGCGTCCGTTCGACCGGTTGCCTTGACAAAGCCGGCCTCTCATGCGCTTTTCGCGCCAATTTTCGAGCCGGGCAGACGCCCGCAATTTCCGGACTTTACCCATGACGCATCGTTACCGCAGCCACACCTGTGCCCAGTTGAGAAAGAGCGACGTCGGCAATTCCGTCCGCCTGTCGGGTTGGGTGCATCGCGTGCGCGACCATGGCGGGCTGCTCTTCATCGACCTGCGCGACCATTATGGCTTGACCCAGATCGTCGCCGATCCGGATTCGCCGGCCTTCAAGGTCGCCGAGACCGTGCGCGGCGAATGGGTGATCCGCGTCGACGGCGAGGTCAAGGCGCGGCTGCCGGAAACCGTCAATCCGAACCTGCCGACCGGCGAAATCGAGATTTTCGCACGCGAGATCGAGGTGCTCTCCGCTGCCAAGGAACTGCCGCTCCCCGTTTTCGGCGAACCCGAGTACCCCGAAGACATTCGCCTGAAATACCGCTTCCTCGACCTGCGCCGCGAGACGCTGCACAAGAACATCGTGGCGCGGACAAAAATCATCGCCGAGATGCGCAAGCGCATGGGCGAGGTGGGCTTCACCGAATTCTCGACGCCGATCCTGACGGCGTCGTCGCCAGAAGGCGCGCGCGACTTCCTGGTGCCGTCGCGCATCCATCCCGGCACCTTCTACGCGCTGCCGCAGGCGCCGCAGCAGTACAAGCAGCTGATCATGGTCTCCGGCTTCGATCGCTATTTCCAGATCGCGCCCTGCTTCCGCGACGAGGATCCGCGCGCCGACCGGCTGCCCGGCGAGTTCTACCAGCTCGACCTCGAAATGAGCTTCGTCGAGCAGGACGACGTGCTCTCCACCATGGAGCCGGTGCTGCGCGGCGTCTTCGAGACCTTTGCCGCCGGCAAGCCGGTGACGCAGAAATTCCGCCGCATTCCCTATGACGAGGCGATGCGCACCTACGGCACCGACAAGCCGGATCTGCGCAACCCGATCGAGATGCAGGCCGTTTCGGATCATTTCCGCGATTCCGGCTTCAAGGTGTTCGCCAACATCCTGGCCAACGACGCGAAGGCCGAGGTGTGGGCGATTCCCGCCAAGACTGGCGGCAGCCGCGCTTTCTGCGACCGCATGAATTCCTGGGCGCAAGGCGAGGGGCAGCCCGGGCTTGGCTACATCTTCTGGCGCAAGGAAGGTGAAAAACTCGAAGGGGCCGGTCCGATCGCCAAGAACATCGGCGAGGAGCGCACCGAGGCGATCCGCCAGCAGCTCGGCCTTGCCGATGGCGACGCCGCCTTCTTTGTCGCCGGCGACCCGAAGAAGTTCGTGAATTTCGCGGGCGCCGCGCGCACCCGCGCCGGCGAGGAGCTGAACCTCGTCGACCGCGAGCGTTTCGAGCTCTGCTGGATCGTCGACTTCCCCTTCTATGAATGGGACGAAGAGGCGAAGGCGATCGATTTCGCGCACAATCCTTTCTCGATGCCGCAGGGAGGCATCGAAGCCCTGACGACCAAGAATCCGCTCGAAATCAAGGCATTTCAGTATGACATGGTCTGCAACGGTTTCGAGATCGCGTCGGGCGGCATCCGCAACCATCTGCCGGAGACTATGGTCAAGGCTTTCGAGATTCGTGGCCTGGACCGCGCGACGGTGGAAGAGCGCTTCGGCGGTCTCTATCGGGCCTTCCAGTATGGCGCGCCGCCGCATGGCGGCATGGCGGCGGGCGTCGATCGCATCGTCATGCTGCTCGTGGGGGCCAAGAACCTGCGCGAGATCACTATGTTTCCGATGAACCAGCAGGCCTATGACCTCTTGATGAACGCGCCCTCCGAAGCCACCCCGCAGCAGCTGCGTGAGCTGTCGCTGCGCGTCGCGGTGGCGAAGAAGGAAGGCTAGCACTCAGAACGAAGCCTTTTTTCTTCTCGACGAATCGGCCCAACAAAAAAGCCCGGCATCGCTGCCGGGCTTTTCGTTTGGAGCTGACGCGTCCGATCAGTCCTGGTTCGCCTTGACCTTGACGCCCAGCGTCTTTGGCAGGTCGAGCGGGTTGGACATGGCGCCAGCCATGATCAGCGCGAACGGCACCGACGACGGCGGCTCGGCCGAGATTTCCAGGCTCTTCGGATCGTCGAGGAAGGTGTTGACGGCAGCCGACACCTCGGCCGTCAGCTCGGGATTGTTGAGCTGCGCCATGCCGAACGGCACGATCGCCTTGGCCTGGTTGGCGACGTCCTTGCCCGACATGCCTTGCTGCTTGCCGACATAGTCGAGCACTTTGCCGGTCAGCGAATCGTCCTTGTAGCGGATCGAAGCTCCGTTGAAGGAGAGCTGCTGCATCAGGCCGAGCATGGCCATGCCCTGCGCCGATTTGTCGGCGCCTTCCGGCTGCGAGGCGAGCTGCTTCTGCATGGCCTGCATCGACTTGATGAAGTCGAGCGTGTAGCCGCCGAGATTGAAAGTCATGCCGAGCGTGCCGGCATTCTCGACCGAGATGTCATATTTCGACAGTTCCATCTTGCCGTCGCTCGGCTGCCAGGTTCCGGCCATCGCGATGTTGCCGGAGATATTCTGGTAGCCCAGTGCCTCGATCGCTTCCTTCGACTTGGGGTCGTCCACCAGCGACAGGTCGGCGGTGAATTTCTGGGTATTGGCGGTGAAATCCATCGCCTTGCCGTCGGCCGGCGGCGTGATCTGGACGGCAAGCCCGTCCATCGCGAACGCCGTCTTGTCGCCGACCTTGACCGTCATGTTGGAGAGCTCTGCCGACTTGTACATCATCAGCGAGCCGAGCGGGTCGGTGCTGCCTTCGGCCGGGACCTTCATGTCGTGGACGACCACCGGGCTGAGGTTGAGCGTCACGCCGTCCTTGCTGTGCTCGAAAGGCGAGGTCGAGACGGTGGCGATCTCATAGCCGCCATTGGCTTCGGTGACCCCTTCCAGCTTCACGTCGCCGATCGGCAGCGCTTCCTTCTCGGCCGCCGGCTTGATCGAAACACCTTGCAGCACGGCGTTCGAATTGTCGCCGGAGACGCCGGTCCAGGAAATGTCGACGCCTTGGGCGGCGAGGGCTGCCTTGATGCGCTCGGCCACCGCCGGATCGGCGGCGAAGGCCGCATTGAGCGGCAGCGTCAGCAGAAAGGTCGAAAAGGCCAATTTCTTGAGCATTGAGCGTTGGATTGTCATGGCGAGTTCCCTGTCCTGATTTGGCTATGACGAAATTTGTTTTGAAACCTGCTTCATCCCATTCCGTGACGAACGGGACGGGAAAAAGGCATTTCCCGGCACATTTGTCGAAAATGGCGATGAAAGGCAAACGCCGGCCGGCAGCCATTGCCCGATGCGGTGAATTTGTCATGAAGACCGCGGTTTCCTCCGCCAGCGCGTTGTATGCCAGATAGCGGCCGCATGTAACGGATTGATGTTGGTCGGCGTGATGGTGCCGCCGCAGCCTGTTGCAGATCGGCGGCAAATTGCAGCCGCCGCGATGCGGCTTCCGTGAAATCCTTCACATCACGGTCGCGCTTACGGGCCGCGACGAATGCGCCGATGTTCACGCGGCGCTTGCCGCGAATCACCCGCTCGGCTAGTCCAAATCCATGGGAAAGAGGCATTTGCCGCCCGATGACAATGGCGGCGGCGACAAAATCGAACCGGTCGATCTGAAGGAAGCGCTCGAGCGGCGCTATCTCTCTTACGCGCTGTCGACCATCATGCACCGGGCATTGCCGGATGTGCGCGACGGGCTGAAACCGGTCCATCGCCGCATCATGCATGCCATGCGGCTGCTCAGGCTCAACCCCGATCAGGGTTTTGCCAAATGCGCCCGCATCGTCGGCGACGTGATGGGTAAGTTCCATCCGCATGGCGACCAGTCGATCTACGACGCCCTGGTGCGCCTCGCGCAGGAATTCTCGATGCGCTACCCGCTGGTCGACGGGCAGGGCAATTTCGGCAATATCGACGGCGATAACGCCGCCGCCATGCGCTACACCGAAGCGCGCATGACCGAGGTGGCGACCGAGCTGCTTGCCGGCATCACCGAGGACGCGGTCGACTTCCGGCCGACCTACAATGAAGAGGACGAGGAGCCGTCCGTCCTCCCCGGCGCCTTCCCCAACCTGCTTGCCAACGGCTCCTCCGGCATTGCCGTCGGCATGGCGACCTCGATCCCGCCGCACAACGCGGCCGAGCTTTGCGATGCCGCGCTTCATCTGATCGAGCATCCGGAAGCGCCGGTGGCGAAGCTGATGGATTTCGTCCAGGGACCGGATTTCCCGACCGGCGGCGTCATCGTCGACAGCCGAACCTCGATCCTCGAAGCCTATGAGACGGGCCGCGGCGGTTTCCGCGTGCGCTCGAAATGGGGCCAGGAGGACCAGGGCAGGGGCACCTGGAGCATTGTCGTCACCGAGATCCCCTACGGCGTGCAGAAGGCCAGGCTGATCGAGAAGATCGCCGAGCTGTTGATGGCGCGCAAGCTGCCGCTGCTCGAGGACATCCGCGACGAGAGCGCGGAAGACATCCGCATCGTGCTGGTGCCGAAGAGCCGCACCGTCGATCCCGGTATCCTGATGGAATCGCTGTTCAAGCTCACCGAGCTCGAAAGCCGGTTTCCGCTCAACATGAACGTGCTGTCGCGCGGCAAGGTGCCGAACGTCCTGTCGCTCAAGGGCGTGCTGAAGGAGTGGCTCGACCACCGCCGCGAGGTTCTGGTCCGCCGCTCGAAATATCGGCTGGGCGAGATCGAGAAACGGCTGGAAATCCTCGCCGGCTACCTGATCGCCTATCTGAACATCGACGAGGTCATCAGGATCATCCGCGAGGAGGATGAGCCCAAGCAGGTGATGATGGCCCGCTGGTCGCTCACCGACAACCAGGCCGAAGCCATCCTCAACATGCGCCTGCGCGCGTTGCGCAAGCTTGAGGAGATCGAGATCCGCAAGGAATTCGACGGCCTCACCGCGGAGAAGAAGCAGATCGAGGCGCTGCTGGCGTCGGACGCCAAGCAGTGGGCGACGATCAAATGGGAGGTCACCCAGCTTCGCGACAAGTTCGGCCCCGAGACCGAGCTCGGCAGACGCCGCACCCAGTTCGCCGATGCGCCCGAGCATGACCTGACCGACATCGCGCATGCCATGATCGAGCGCGAGCCGGTCACTGTGGTGGTGTCGGAAAAAGGCTGGCTGCGC
This sequence comes from Mesorhizobium sp. SOD10, assembly GCA_000824805.1. Taxonomy (GTDB): domain Bacteria; phylum Pseudomonadota; class Alphaproteobacteria; order Rhizobiales; family Rhizobiaceae; genus Mesorhizobium. Next base: position 151,618 of record CCNA01000022.1, on the reverse strand, counting down.
GCCATGAAAGGCCACCTGACCGACCATTCGCAGCTCGCCTTCAAGGAAGGCGACAGCCTGAAGCTTGCTTTCCATGCCCAGACTACGGACAAGATCCTGGTCTTCACCACCGGCGGCAAGTTCTACACCATCGGCGCCGACCGGCTGCCGGGCGGACGCGGCCATGGCGAGCCGATCCGCATCATCGTCGACATGGAAAACGACCAGGACATCGTCACCGCCTTTGTCCATGATCCGAAGCGTAAGCTGCTGCTCGTCTCCTACGACGCAAATGGTTTCGTGGTTTCGGAGGAAGAGGTCGTCGCCAACACCCGCAAGGGCAAGCAGGTGATGAACGTCAAGGCGCCCGACGAGGCCAAGCGCTGCATCCCGGTGTCGGGCGATCATCTCGCCATCGTTGGCGAGAACCGCAAGATGCTGATCTTCCCGCTCGCCGAAATCCCGGAAATGGCGCGCGGCAAGGGTGTGCGCCTGCAGAAATACAAGGACGGCGGCGTGCTGGACCTGAAGACCTTCACCCTGGAGACCGGCCTTTCATGGCAGGATTCGGCCGACCGCACCTTCACCAAGTCGCGCGAGGAACTGGCCGAGTGGATCGGGGCGCGGGCCGCCGCCGGCCGCATGGTGCCGAAGGGTTTTCCGAGGACGGGGAAATTTGGGTAGCAAGGCTCCCCCTTCTCCCCTGTGGGAGAAGGTGGCCGAGCGAAGCTCGGCCGGATGAGGGGTGTTGGAAGAATCGCTGCCTTTCAGATGCAAGCGCTTCAAATCCTTGAATGTTTTGGCGCCGCGTTTCTTCCACCACCCTCATCCGCCTCGGCGCTGCGCGCCGATCCACCTTCTCCCACAAGGGGAGAAGGCAAGGCGCAACATTTGGACTATCGTCACGATTGCTGCACTATGGTGGTGCATAAGCATCCAATGAACCATCGGGCAGCGGAGAAACGCCGGGTTGAAGCGGACTGAAATCCAGAAGCCGGGACAGCGGCTGTTCGGCCTGTCGACGCCGCTGAGGGCTGCCGTCATACCGCCGCTGTCGGCGGCGCGCTGGCTCCTGGTGCTGATCGTCGCCGCCGGCGTCTATTTCTTCCACGGTTTCCTCTTTCCCGTTCTGGCGGCGCTCGTCATCGCCTTCGCCAGCTGGCCGCTCTATCGAAGGCTGCTCGCAGCCGTCGGCGGCAACCGCACCGTCGGCGCGACTTTGGCGATCCTTTTCATCCTCACCTTCCTGGTGGTGCCGATCGCGCTTGCCGGCACCTATGCCATCAATGAGCTGCGCGAGTGGGTCACCTGGGCGATCGAGACCAATCGGCACGGCGCGGTGACGCCGCAATGGATCGCCACAATGCCGGTGATCGGCGAGTGGTTGAACGAGCAGTGGACGGCTTATCTCGGCCATCCCGGCGGCATCGGCGAGTTGATCCAGCTGATCAGCGGCTCCAACATCGGCACCATCTATCGCGGCGCCTTGGCCGCCGGCGGCAGCGCCTTCGGCCTGCTGCTGACGCTTCTGTTCATGATGATCGCGCTGTTCTTCGCCTATCGCGACGGCGAGTCTTTCGCGGCCCAGGTCGATCGCCTCGGCGAACGCATCCTACCGACCCGCTGGGAGCGGATCTCGCGCGTCGTGCCGGCCACCATTTCCTCGACCGTGACGGGCATGACCATCATCGCGATCGGCGAGGGCTTGGTGCTGGGCGTCGCCTATTGGCTCGCGGGCGTGCCGTCGCCGGTCACGCTCGGCGCGCTCACCGGCATCATGGCGTTGATCCCTGGCGGCGCGCCGCTCTCCTTCACCCTGGTGTCGATCTACCTCGCCGCCAGCGGCAAGCTGATCGCCGGCGCGGCGCTCTTCATCTGGGGCGCGGTCGAGCTCTTCATCGTCGACAAGACGCTGCGGCCCAAGCTCGTCGGCGGTCCGATCAAGCTGCCTTTCCTGCCGACCTTTTTCGGCCTGATCGGCGGCGTAAAGACGATGGGTTTCCTCGGCCTGTTCATCGGCCCAGTCTTGATGGCGCTGCTCGTCGCCATCTGGCGCGAATGGCTGCGCGAGGTGGAATTGATGGACGAGATTCCTCCGGTCGCCGACGAAGCCGGCGCGCCGCCCCGGATCGAGGCGACCCCCGAACCGAGGAAAATTCAGACAGGGTGATGCACTGCCAGGTCGGTCCGGCGCTTGCGGCCCTCATGCAATTGCCAGAGCGAATGCGCCACCAGAGTCACGATCAGGATCGTGCCGCCGATCAGGCTGTTGCGTGAGGGCACCTCGGCGAAAATCAGCCAGACCCAGACCGGAGCAAACACCGTCTCCAGCAGGTAGAACATAGCTACCTCCGGCCCGGAAACGTATTTCGGTCCGTTGGCCAGGCAGAAGAATGAGATCGGCATGATCACGGCGCCGTTGAGGAGGATCCACCATGGCGCCTCGACATAAAAGCCGGTCTTGGCAACCATGAAGAGTGCCACAGCGAACGGCAGGATCACGCCCACGAGCGAGGTGAAGCCCATCTCCCTGCCGCTGGCTCGTGAGACGGTGATGGCGCATGCGACGCAAAGCGCGGAGCACAATGCCATCATGTCGCCGAACAGGTTTCCGGTGCCGATTGAATCCCCGACGATTATGGCGACACCGAGGATCATCAGCGCCAGCGCCGCGAGCGTCACCGGTCGCGGCCTTTCCTTCAGAAAAAGCCAGGACAGCAGCGCCGAGAACATCGTTGTGAAGGCCAGGATGAAGACGAGATCGGCGGTTGAGGTGTGATAGACGGCGGTAATGAACGCGATCGAGCCGAGCCCATAGAGCGCGGCGACCACCAGGCCCAAGAAGCCCGGGATGAGCTTCGGCGCCCTGTCGTTCAACGAGCGCCAGACCGCCCAGATGACAAGCGCGGCAATGAACATGCTTCCGGTGCGCAGCAGAAGGATTGTCCAGGCCTCGCCATGAGCAAGTCGGATCAGCGGAATATCGACCGTGAGCGTCACCCCGCCAAGGGCGGTAAACAGCAGGCCTTTCTGGTGGTCGGTATGGGCGGACACGCGGTTATCTCGCAACAATTTGAGGGGGCGCACAGCAGCTATGCCGCAGTGCTTCCGGCCTGGCGGCCGAAAGACCAGCGTCCTCCTCCTTGAAACAGTTTAAGGATGAAGCGTAAGGCGGGTCAGCGGCTGACCGCTTCGTGGTCGTAGCGTTCCCAGCCTTTCGGGCCGAGATGCTCCTGCGGCGTGAAGCGCATCTTATAATTCATCTTGCGCGAGCCGTTGACCCAGTAGCCGAGATAGACGTGGGGCAGGCCCATCGCCTTGGCGCGGGCGATGTGATCGAGGATCATGAAAGTGCCGAGCGAGCGGTCCTCGAAGTCCGGACTGAAGTAGGAATAGACCATCGACAGGCCATCGGCCATCTTGTCGGTGAGCGCGACGGCTATCAGCTCGCCATGGCCCTTGCCGGTGATGAACGTGTCGGGGCCGCGCCGCCGGTATTCGATGATCTTGGTGTCGACATGCGTGTCTTCCACCATCATCGCATAGTCGAGCACGGTCATATCAGACATTCCGCCACGGCGGTGGCGGGCATCGAGATAGGCGCGGAAGAGCGAGTATTGCTCGGTCGAGGGCTGCGCGTCATGCATGGCCCCGATGAGGTCGGCATTGCGCTGGACGACGCGACGCATGTTGCGGCTCGGGGCGAATTCCTGCGCCAGGATGCGCACCGAGACACAGGCGCGGCACGATTCGCAGGCCGGGCGATAAGCGATGTTCTGCGAGCGCCGGAAGCCGCCTTGCGTGAGCAGGTCGTTCATCTCCGGCGCCTTGTCTCCGACAAGGTGCGTGAACACCTTGCGCTCGAACTGCCCCTCCAGATAGGGGCATGGCGACGGCGCGGTCAGGAAGAACTGCGGCGACTGGGTCGGATGCTGCGTCATCTAATCTTGGAAACGCTCCTGCGAATCGCCCTACCTTTGGCCCGGCCGGCGAAAATTTCAACAGGATTGTGCAGTCGTGTCGGCCCAAGCCTGTTCATATTTGGACACAGGCCGCGCAGCGGTTCTACGGACGCGACCCCGTACACCGTCAGATATCGGTGCGGATGACCACGGTGCCGAGCAAAAGGTCGTGCAGCGTGCGCTTACGGTCGGAGAAGAGCGTGACAAGCAGCACCAGCGGCGTCAGGATTACGTTGCCGGCCCAAAACAGCACCGAGTGAACCACGGCCGTCATGCCGTCGATGCGGCTGCCGTCGAGCTTTTCAAGGCGGATGCCCATGATCTTCATGCCGGTCGTCGCCTGGTCGCGGCTGCCCAGCGTGTTCCAGATGTAGAGAATGGCGACCATCGGCACCAGCACCGAAAACAGCGCCCAGCCGAGGCCGAAAGTCAAAAGCCCGAGAATGGCGACCAGGATGGCGAAAGGAATGGTCAGCAGCGCGACGAAGAAATAGTCGAGCAGGAAGGCAAAGATACGCCTTGTCCGCACACCGCGATAGGCGCGGGTGTCCTCGAACCTGGTCGTGATGATCTCGCCGTCCAATACGCGTGCGTTCATGTCCGTTCCTCGATCGCGACATCCGCATGAGGGATGCCTGCCGCCTTCTCAAATGGTGAGAGGGGCCCGGAATTCAAGGAACATGGCCGTCGGCGGACCGGCGCGGTGTCAGAAAATCCCGGGGCAGAGCCTGTAGCGGACCCGCTCGAGATAGGCGCGATATTCCGGCGTTAGCGCCAGGATGCGCTCCTCGCGCAGGATGCGATGGATCTGGAACAGCGTGATGATTGCATAGATGGTGAAATTGTAGACCGAGAAGCTCGACAGCAGGAACAGGATGTGCCCCGCCAGATAGCCGGCATAGATCGGATGACGCACGAAGCGGTAGGCGCCGCCGGTGACGACGCCGCGATTGGCAGGCAGGATGGCGAAGGAGCGGCCGAGCGACATCTTGCCCCAAATCACCAGCCATAGCGCCAGGAACTGCAGCGGCGCGGCGATATAAAGCGGGATGATGGCGGTGCCGTCCTGGAGCGAGACGAAGCCCGAGCCAAAACCGGCTGCCAGCGAAATGAATACCGTGAAAGGGCTCCAGTCGCGGACAATCGGCCGCCGCGCCAAAAGCAGCCAGATGAAAGTCAGTGCGTCGGAGATCATGAGCAGCAGGATGTTGAGACGGCCTGGGTCTACGACCAGATGGACCGCGCCGCGATAAACGAAGACCGCGGCGACCAACAATGCGATGAAACGGAACAGGCCTTCGCGCAAGTCGGTAAGAACGGCGCTGCTCTGAAGACCAGACCAGAAACCCGTCTCTGCGCGAGGCAGCGCATTGCTTTTGGAAATCGCCAACTCTGCCACCCCGGTGGTTCCCTCGTTGGCACCATTGCACGCAAGCCTTGCCTGCCGGTTAAGGGTTCGCATGTTTTTGGTTGCATTGGGAGATCGTCGGCCGAGGGAATGGTGTTGCCTGTTGAACATGACATTCTTCCCGGTCTAGCTTGCTGCGGCGCACAAAGGGGACGGGGACACATGGACTACGACATGCTGGTCATCGGCAGCGGCCCTTCGGGGCGCCGCGCCGCGGTGCAATCGGCCAAGCTCGGCAAGTCGGTGCTGGTGGTCGACAGGGGCCGCCGCCTGGGCGGCGTCTCGGTGCATACCGGCACCATCCCATCGAAGACCCTGCGCGAGACGGTGCTCAACCTCTCGGGCTGGCGCGAACGCGGCTTCTACGGACGCGGCTACCGGGTCAAGCAGGATATATCGATCTCGGATCTGGTCGACCGTTTACACAAGACGCTCGACCACGAGGTCGAAGTACTGCAGCACCAGTTCATGCGCAATACGGTGAAGAGTGCGCGCGCCGCGGTAAAGTTCCTTAGCCCGAACAAGGTCAGCCTGACCACCGACAATGGCGACTACAGCGAGGTCGGCTTTGCCAATGCGCTGATCGCCGTCGGCACCAGACCGCACCGTCCGGCTGACGTGCCCTTCGACAAGAAGCGCGTCTTCGACAGCGACGAGATGCTGGAACTCCATCATCTGCCGCGCACGCTGACTGTGATCGGCGCCGGCGTCATCGGCGTCGAATACGCCACCATCTTTTCCGCGCTCGACGTGCCGGTGACATTGGTCGAGCCGCGCAACACCATTCTCGACTTCATCGATCGCGAGATCGTCGACGACTTCATCCACCAGATGCGCGACCGCGGCATGACCATCCGGCTGGGCAGCACGGTGAAGGAGATCGCGTCGAAACCCGACCATGCCGAGGTGACGCTTGCGGATGGCCGCACCATCCGCTCCGAGATGGTGCTCTACGCAGCCGGCCGCACCGGCAATGTCGCCAGCCTCGGCCTCGAGACGGTCGGCATCGAGGCCGACGCCCGAGGCCGCATCAAGGTCGACCCGCACACCTTTCAGACCAGCGTGCCGAACATCTACGCTTCCGGCGACGTCATCGGTTTCCCGAGCCTCGCCTCGACGTCGATGGAGCAGGGAAGGGTGGCGGCCTGCCACGCCTTCGGCGTCAACCTGCCGCCGCCGCCCGAGAGCTTTCCCTACGGCATCTACGCCGTGCCGGAGATCTCGACGGTCGGCCTTTCGGAAGAGCAGGTGCGCGAAAGCGGCGCCGCCTATGAGGTCGGCGTGGCGCGTTTTCGCGAGACCTCGCGCGGCCACATCATGGGCGTCTCAAGCGGTTTCCTGAAGCTGTTGTTCTCGATCGAGACGCGCCGCCTGCTCGGCGCCCACATCGTCGGCGAGGGCGCCACCGAGCTCATCCATATCGGCCAGGCGGTGATCAATCTCGGCGGCACGGTCGATTTCTTCGTCAACAACACCTTCAACTATCCGACGCTGGCGGAAGCCTACAAGATTGCGGGTTTGGACGCCTGGAACCGGATGGGGCAGGGCTGAGGGCACTCGCCGGGGGTGATCGAACAGCTCCTTGACAGGTGCCTGGCCGGCGCAGTCATGCGATCGCTATGGGAGCTGCCACCCACTGCCGCACGATCGCGCCGTCCGCATCGCCGAATTCATGGCCCGAGGCGACGATGCGCGCGTCGACCTCGGCGTTGCGCTGGCTGAACAGCGTCACAAGGGCCGGCGCGAACGGGCCGTAGGTCTGGTCGGTGGCGCCGGCGATGATCAGCACGCGCGTTCCGCCGAGATCGGTCATCGGCGAAGTGTCGAGCACCGGCATCGCCCGCAGGAGCGCCGCTTGCCGGACCAAGCCGGGATGAAGCAGCATCAGGCTGGACACGACATTGGCGCCGTTCGAATAGCCAAGGAAGGTCGCGCGCTGCAGGCCGAGTCCATGTTGCCGCGCTGCTTCCGTCGCGAACCGGGCAAAGGCGGCTGTCTCGGCATGGATGCTGGCCTGCTCGAAACTGGTCGGCGTGATTCGCTCGAACCAGCGAAATCCGTCCTCTTGGCGGATGCGGCCGCGCGCTGCGACGACCACTGAACGCGGCGCAATCTGCCTCGCCAGCGGCAGCATCGTCGTCTCGTCGACACCGGACCCGTGCAGCACGAACAGGCACTCGCCGCTTGCGTTTGCCGGCCTCAGCAGACGGTAGGGGAAGGTGAGGTCGCCGCGCAGGATACTGTTTTCGGCGCTATATTCGGAAGTACTCATATCCGATTGATTCCATGAGAGATTTGTTGATTTGCCGGCTTCAAAACGGAATATTTTCGCGCTCCGCGAAAGTTGATTGAACCAGGCGCATTTCGGTCCGTTTCTGCGCCGATACACTCCCGATGGGAGGAATCGAAGCGGTGCGCCCCGGGGGTCGCATTGCTGGCTATGAACAACCAGCTTTGAGGCCTTTTGTCGATGACCACCCCTGTTCCCAAAGATCGCGATAAGCGTGTCGGAGAGCGTGACACACGTATCGACGTGCTGCGCGCCCTCGCGCTGCTCACCATTTTCGTCGACCATGTCCCGGGCACCGTCTTCGAGAACTGGACCTACAAGAATTTCGGCTTTTCCGATGCGGCCGAAGCCTTCGTGCTGATTTCCGGTATCTCGGTGGCGCTGGCTTACGGCACGAAGTTCAAGCCGGGCGGCCGGTTGCTCGCTACCCTGAAGATGTGGCGGCGCGCCGGTGTGCTCTACGTCTCCCACATCGTCATCACGATGGTGGTGATCGCGCTGTTCTGCGCCGCCACGCTGTTCGCGCACCGTCCGGAAATGCTGACGATGATTAACATCGAGCCGTTGATGAAGAACACACCGCAGGTGCTGCTCGGCATCGTCACGCTTGGCCACCAGCTCGGCTACAACAACATCCTGCCGGTCTATGCGGCGCTGCTTCTGGCGGCGCCCGTGTTCGTGCTGTTCGTCAGCTATCGTCCGGTGCCGGCGCTGATCGTGTCCGGCCTGCTCTGGCTCGCTGCCGGCATCTGGCAGATCGCGCCGCCCAACTATCCGGAGCCTGGCCTCTGGTTCCTCAACCCGCTGTCCTGGCAGTTCCTGTTCAACATCGGTCTTGCCGCCATGCTGCATGTGAAGCGCGGTGGGCGGATCCCGGTCAATCCATGGCTGTTGGGTGCCGCCGGCGCCTATGTGATCGGCGCGGCGATCTGGGTGCACAGCCCGCTCTGGGGGCAGATCACCTGGTTCGACCTGCCGGTGGTGATCGGTGGCTTCGACAAGACCTTCCTGTCGCTGCCGCGGCTCTTGCACATTCTGTCGGTCAGCTATCTGATCGTGGCGCTGCCGGCGGTCTCCAACTTCTTCCGCGTCCGGCCCGACAATCCCCTGGCGATCCTGGGCAAGCGCTCGCTGCCTGTATTCATCGCCGGCACGCTGCTTGCCATGGCGGCGCAGGTTCTGAAGCTGATCAACCCGGGCAGCCTGGCCTACGACACGCTGCTGATTGCGGCCGGCATCGCCATGCAGCTTGCGCTTGCGCTCTACCTCGAATGGCTCGCCGGCCTCGGCCCGTCCCGCGCCAAGCCGGCGCGCGAGGAGCCTGCGCGTGCGCCGTTCGGCGCTCAACCGGTGCCGGCGAGGATGAGCTACTGACCGTGGAGCAAGGAAGGGTGCCCGGCGGTGTGGCCGTGCGGATCGCCTGAGCTGCTCAGGCTTTCGGAGCCGGACCGGTCGAGCCTCTGACGAAGAACTCGACCCCCATCGTCTCGCGCCGCACGGCACCGTCATGGTCGAGGATCATACGCGCGGCGCGGCGGCCGATCTCGGTGATCGGCTGGGCGACCGTGGTCAGCGGCGGCGTGGACAGCGCGCCGTCCGGCACGCCGTCGAAACCGACGATGGAGACATCGCCAGGGACGTCGAGCCCTTTTGCTCTCAGCCAGTCGATGGCGATCAGGGCCATGCGGTCGGACATCGCCAGAATGGCGGTCGGCGGTTCGCCCCTGGCGAAGATCGCCTCGAGGCCGGCCCTGGTGCTTTTTTCCTCGTTCTCGGTCTCATAGACCGGGATAGTCGCCGTATCGATGCCGAAACGGGAAAGCTCCTCGAAATAGCCGGCAAGGCGATCGCGCGTGCCGGTGTAGACCGCGCTGCGCACGACTTCCGGCGTCGCGAAGCCCGTGCGATTGTCGGCGAAGCCGAGCGACAGGACGGCGAAGCGGCGATGGCCGAGCTCGGCCAGATGGCGTGCGGCGAGCTTTGCGCCGGCGACATTGTCGACACCGATCGCCGATACGGTCTCGTCCTGGAAACCGAGTTCCAATGCAACAAAGGGTAGCTTGCGCTCGCGCGTCAGGTCGACGAGGCGCGAGCCGCCTTCGATGCAGAACAGCACAAAACCGTCGACCAGCGCGCTCCGGATGTTCCAGGCGAGCTTTTCCTGATTGGCGGCCGACACCAGCGCGATGCCCGCACCGGTAGCATCGCAGGCTTCGGAAATGCCGGCCATCATCACGCGCGCGAACGGATCGTCGAAGAAGTAGGAGAGGGGCTCGGTGGTCGCGACGCCGATGGCGTTGACCTTGCCGGCCCGCAGCAGCCGGCCTTTCGGGTCCGGCCCGGCATAGCCCATCTGCTCCGCGACCGCCTTGACCCGCTCGCGCACCTCGGCGCGCACGATCTCGGGGCGGCTGAAAACATTCGAGGCCGTACCGTGTGAGACGCCGGCTGCCTTGGCGATATCGGCCAGCCTGATCGGTCTTGCCTGGCCTTCGAGGAGTGATGCCATGTCGTTCCTCCGAATCCGGTCACGCGACGAACATGACCGCTGAATTGCTGCCGGTCATCTAACATTTTTGTTGGATCGATTCAAATTTCGCTTGACCTTACGTGATCGAGGGCTATTATTTGAATCGATCCAAGACACCGCTTCAATGGTGAGCGGGTTTCAACAGGAGGGTGCCATGCATCCGGTGAGTTATTTGTTCGAGGACATCTACCGCAACGATTGGGGCATCGCCTCGGCCACTGTCAGTGAGAAGCGGCGGGGCAGAGTGGGCCCTTGGCGTCGCGCGCCGCGCTTCCTCGTGGAGCGCAAGCGCGGCTGAACCCCAGCCATTTTCTGCACCTAGGTGTTGGATCGATTCAATTCAAGGAGGAGCAGCCATGCATCCGATTGGTCATCTGTTTCAGGACATCTACCGCAACTATTGGGGCATCACGCGCGGAACCGAGCAGCCCGAACGACGACGCCGCGACGAACCGCCTGCGCGCTCGCACAAGCGGCGAACCGGCCGAAAATAGGCTAGGGGCGAGGGCGCCATAGCGCCGAGACGGCGATCGCCACCCAGCCGGCGATCAGCAGGGTGCCGCCGATCGGCGCCGACATCGGGAACAGCCGCGAGGCGCGGAAGTCGCGGGTGAGCAAATCGCCGCAAAACAGAAGCAGGCCCGCGAGCAGGACGAGGCTGGCGATCCTGAGACAGCGGTTGCCGCCGGCCAGGCCGATGGCAAGAAGTACCGGCGCATGCATCAGCAGGAAATTGGCCGCCGTGCCGGTGAAGGCGCCGCCGCGATGCGCGGCCGCCGCCGACAGCGCCACGCCGGCCGCGCCGACGAGGCCGGCTGCCAGCACGAGGACGCGACTCCCGTTGTCTGACGTTTGCCCGGTAAGGCTCATCTTGGATGCTCCATGCTGCGGTTGGGCGGAGGCGCTGATCAGGATTCACCGGCCTCGAGCAGCATATGCCGTGCCCGACGCGACTGGACAATCCAGTTGTAGACCGCACCCAGCGCCATCAGCACCGCTGTGCCCAGGAACACCGAGCGCATGCCGAAATGCCCGCCGACGAAGCCGCCGGACAGCGGTCCCGCGACCTGGCCGACATATTGCGCCGAGATCGCCAGGCCAAGCACATTGCCGCCGATCCCGTCAGGGATGTTGTGGCGGATGACGCTGGTGATGCAAGGCAACAGTCCGCCCAGTGCCAGACCCATCAGGAAGCGCAGACCGATCAACTGCCAGCCATTGGCGACAAAGGCTTGCGGGATGAGCAGCAATGCCGAGACCGCCAGCGCGCCGACCACAACGTTCCAGTGGCCGATGCGGTCGGCGAGTTTCCCCAGCCACGACGAGGACAGGATGGTGCCGAGCGCCGCCGCGGACATGACGACGCCCGCGACCATAGTCACTTTGCTCTGATCCTTGACGAGCTGCTGCACATAGACGGTGATGATCGGCTCGATCGACATGGTGGCGAAGGCGAGCAGCATGCCGGTGGCCAGCATGGCGACGATCGGCCGCTTGTCGGGGATCTGCGACCAGCCGCTTTTCGGCTTCGCCGGCGAGGCGGGCTTGGGCGCCGGCGGATTTTCCTTGATCAGGAAAGTCGTCGCCAGGAAGGCCAGGAAGATGACGCCGCCGGAAAGCAGGAAGGTCGCGCGAATGCCGATCAGCGGCGGCAGCAGGCCGCCGAGCAATGGTCCGACCAGCGAGCCCGCCGTGATGCCCGCCGCCAGCACGCCCAGCGCCCAGCCCGAACGCTCCTTCGGCGTTTGCATCGCCACCAGGATCGTCGAGCCCGAGGAATAGCCGCCGGCAAAACCGATCAGCAGCCGGAGCAGCACCAACTGCCACACGCTCTGGACCATTCCGGTCAGCGACATGCAGATCGCCATGCCGAACGAAGCGCGCACCAGCATCAGCTTGCGGCCGTAGCGGTCGCCAAGCCGCCCCCACAAGGGCGCGACCAGCGCGGCCGCGAAGAAGGTCGCGCCATAAGCGATGCCCGACCACTGCACGATCGCTGCGTGGCCGTCGGCGCCGAGCTGCTCGACATAAAGCGGTAGGAACGGAAGCAGCAGCGTCATGGCGACAAGCGTGCTGAACGACCCGGCGAAGCATACGGCGAGGTTGCGCCGCCAATGGATGTTGAAGCCGCTTTGTTCGGATTCGCTGGGCGCCATGTCATGCATGCCAATGTTGGGGTTGTTACGAATATCAACTTGGGATACCAAGTTGGTATCCGTCATGGACCCTGGCACTTGCCGCTGTCAATGCGGCTTTGAAGAGCGGAACGACAATGTCGCAGATGCAGAATGTCGAAAGGCAGCTTCGCGAGATGATCCTCGGCCTGGAGATCGGCCCGGGCGAACGTTTGACCGAGCGTTGGATCGAGAGCCGGTTCGGCGCTTCTCGCACCCCGGTGCGGGCGGCGCTGCTGCGCCTGGAAACGGAAGGGTTGATCGGCCGTGACGGCCGCGGCTGGACGGTGGCGCCGATCAATCTTGCCGAACTTGGGCAGATCGCCGTCTACCGTGAAGCGGTCGAGGTGGCTGCGGTCCGCCTGACGGCGGCGCTCGAAGACCGCAGCGGGATCGACGTGATTGCGGCGATGCTCGATTCCTGCGACGCCGAGACGCCGCGTGAAGAATGGCATCGCGTCGGCCTGGATTTCCACATCGAATTGGCAAGGCTGTCCGGCAATGAGTTCCTGCTCAGGGCCGTTCGCGACGCGATGATCAGGCTGTCGCGGGCGCGTTGGTTGGAGGTGCGCGACGAGAAGGCGCTCGGCCGCGCCTGGGCCGAGCACCACGCCATCCTCGCCGCCGTCAGGAGCGGTGATGCCGACGAAGCGGCGCGGCTGCTTTCGGCTCACATCGCGGGCAGTCGCGATCGGCTTGTCGGCTCCTTGCATGACGACCGGCGCGGCTTGCGCGCCAGAGGGTTCGCCGTCGTCGCGGCCTAAGTTGCCTTGTGGCCATTCGCATTAGCAGGCTTGCAACATGGCCGAGAGAATGCTGTAGGGGACGAGGGGGATGAAGGCCGACTACCATTGACTATCTTGCTGAACTCGCGGACGCATGGCCACACTCTCCCGAACCGCCGCAAAGCTGTTCTACTACGCGCGCAATTTCGCGCGCGACCGAGCACCGCAATCGCTGTTCCGCGACCGCCTCGCCAGCCGGCTTGAGCAGGCGAGGCTTTCAGGCAAGACGGTTCGCGAGCGACTGAACTACTACAACAAGCTGGAACAGCCGTTCGTGCCCAGTCCGGACGCCATAGCCGTCGGCAAGCTGCCGACCTCTTCCAGCATGTATTATTACGACCTCAAGGAATTCGCCCGCTATTTCGATCCCGGTCTGCTGATCGACTTCGAGTTCGGCGACGTCGTCGGCGTTCCGGAACTCCCGAGAATCGTCAAGGACCGGCCCATCGGCGACGACAACGCGAACGCCGTGCTGATGAAGCTGAACAAGTTCCGTCACTTCTACATGCCGCCCGACAGCCTGTCTTTCGCCGACAAACGGCCGATGGTGGTCTGGCGCGGTCATCTCAACAATCCGCTTCGCACTCGCTTCGTGGAAAAAGCCGCCGACCTGCCGATTTGCGATGCGGGTTCCCACAGGGCCGATGCGCCCGACGGATACCGAAAGCCGTTCCTGAACATCGAGCAGCAGCGGCGCTATCGCTACATCGTCTCGCTGGAGGGCAACGATGTCGCGACGAACCTGAAATGGATCATGAGCTCCAATTCGCTCTGTCTGATGCCGGAACCGACCTACGAAACCTGGTTTGCGGAAGCCCAGGTCGAGCCCAACGTCCATTATGTGCCGCTGCAGCCGGATTTCTCCGACCTGGTCGACAAGGTCGCCTATTTCGAAAAACATCCCGCCGAGGCGGGACGGATAACCGCCGCCGCCAACGCCTATTGCCGCAAATTCGGCAATGAGCAGGACGAGCAGGCGATCTCGCTGCTCGTCCTTTATAAATATTTCGTGCTGAGCGGGCAGATAAAGCCCGACCCGGAAGTCTGGCGCTTCGTCGCCGGCTAGGCATGGGAGCGGTCGAGCACCTGATCGGCCGGCCCAAACCGGTCACTGGCGGTAAACTGCTGATGCCAGTAGGGATAAAGCACCGGCGGCCGGCTGACCGCGTCAAGGCGCTGGCGTTCTTCGTCGGAGAGCGACAGGCTGGCCGCCGCGAGGTTGTCCTTGAGCTGCGCCTCGTTGCGGGCGCCGATCACCAGCGAGCCTACCGCCGGACGGCCGAGCAGCCATGCGAGCGCCACCTGCGCTCCTGAGACACCCCGTGCCTTGCCGATGTCGGAGAGCACGTCGACGATGCGCCACAGACGGTCCTCGTCGCGGATCGGCGGCTCCGTCCAGCCGCCGAGCTGGCGCGCCGTCGGGCTGTCGCGGTGGTATTTGCCGGAGAGCAGGCCACCGGCCAGCGGGCTCCAGACCAGAACGCCGAGGCCCTGGTCGACCGAAATCGGCAGCAGTTCGTATTCGGCCTCGCGGGCTTCCAGCGTGTAGTGGATCTGCTGGGTGACGAAACGGGCCTTGTGGCGGCTGTCGCTGACGGCAAGCGCCTTCATCACCTGCCAGCCCGACCAGTTGGAGCAGCCGATGTAACGAATCTTGCCCTGGTTGACCAAGGTGTCGAGCGCCGCGATCGTCTCCTCGACCGGCGTGAGGCCATCCCACTGATGGACGAAGTAGATGTCGATGACGTCGGTCCTCAGCCGCTTCAGGCTCTTTTCGCATTCGCGGATCAGATGATGGCGCGACAGGCCTTCCTCGTTGGGGCCGCTGCCGATGCGCATGCGCGCCTTGGAGGCGATCAGCACGTCATTCTTGCGCTTGCCGCCAAGCGCCTCGCCGATGATCTCTTCCGACAATCCGTTGGAATAGACGTTTGCCGTATCGATGAGATTAATGCCGGCGTCGATACAGGTGTCGATGATGCGGCTGGCCTCCGCGAGGTCGGAACTGCCGACGGCGGCGAACGGGCCGACGCCGCCAAAGGTCATGGTGCCAAGCGTCAATGTCGAGACTTTCAAGCCGGATCGGCCCAGCGTGCGGTATTCCATGTCGGTCCTCGCGATTTTGTTTGGAGAAGCGCCGTGGCGAGCGCCACAAAAGAGGCGAGGGGATTTGTAGGACAATTCCCGCCGCTTGTCGCCCCGCTATCGATACGGGTCGATCACATATCGGCTATATCGCTCCGCGCGGGCGGCCGATTGCAATAAAACCGTCATTGCGCCTCTGTATCTCAGTCGGCTTACGGGTTGCGTTGCGGTCGCGGCCGGGGCGCATCGGAGGCGAAGGTGACTGGCAGGCAGGAGCTGCGCGATGAACGAACTCAAAACAAATTCCGGGGCGAAGGACTGGCTCGAAGCCGAACTCGAGGACACGCTCGACGAGGATTATGAGCTGGAGATTTCCGAACCGGCGCTCTCGCTCGAGATCGCCAAGATCTACAAGAAGTCGCATCCGCCTTCCATCGATCGGATGACCTATTTCCGCGAGCTGCTCCGGCTGCAGTCCGAACTGATCAAGCTGCAGTCATGGGTCGCCTACCACAAGAAGAAACTGGTGGTGGTCTTCGAGGGCCGCGACTCAGCCGGCAAGGGCGGCGTCATCAAGCGCATCACACAGCGGCTCAACCCGCGCATCGCCCGCGTCGTGGCGTTGCCGGCGCCGACCGAGCGCGAGAAATCGCAATGGTATTTCCAGCGCTACGTGCCGCATCTGCCGGCAGGCGGCGAGATCGTGCTGTTCGACCGCTCCTGGTACAACCGCTCCGGCGTCGAGCGCGTGATGGGCTTTGCCACGCCGGATCAGGTCGAGGAATTTTTCCACGACGTGCCGGAATTCGAGCGCATGCTGGTCCGCTCCGGCATCACGCTGGTGAAATACTGGTTCTCGATCACCGACGAGGAGCAGCAGATGCGCTTCCTGATGCGCATCCACGATCCGATGAAGCAGTGGAAGCTCTCGCCCATGGACCTGCAGTCGCGCGTGCGCTGGGAGCAATACACCAAGGCCAAGGAAGAGACCTTCGCCCGCACCAACATTCCGGAAGCGCCCTGGTTCATCGTCGAGGGCAATGACAAGAAGCGCGCGCGGCTGAACTGCATCGACCATCTCTTGCAGCAAATGCCGTATGAGGAAGTGCCGCATGAGGAGATCACGCTGCCGGAGCGTGTCTTCAACCCGGACTACGAGCGCCAGGTGCTGCCGCGCGAGCTCTACGTGCCGCAGAAATATTGAGGCGGCTTTCCTTCTCCCACAACAACTGGAGTAGGAAAGGGCGCTACGCCCGCCCGATCATCACATGTGTCGCATCGGCGGTCGCCACCTGCCCGGTGCAGCGATATCCCAGCTTCGGCATGTCGAGTCCGGCGAACAGATGCTCACCGGAGCCGAGCAGGACAGGCGAGATCGCCAGGTGCATTTCGTCGATGAGCTTCTCTTGCAGATATTGACGGACGGTCGAGACACCGCCACCGACCCGCACATCCTTGCCGTCGGCCGCCGCCTTCGCCTGCTCGAGCGCCGAACGGATGCCGTCGGTGACGAAATAGAACGTCGTCCCGCCTTCCATCTCGATAGGCGCGCGCTTGTGATGCGTCAGAATAAAGGTTGGCACGTGATAGGGCGGGTTGGCGCCCCACCAGCCTTTCCAATTGTCGTCCGGCCATTCGCCGCGGCTCGGCGCGAACATGTTGCGGCCGAGGATCCAGGCGCCGACATTCTCGAAGCTGCGTACGGCAAAATCGTTGTCGGTATCCGTCGTCCCGCCCTCCTTGCCGATCATCTGGTGGAACGAGCGGGTTTTGATCATCCATTTGTGCAGGTTTTCGCCGCCCACGCCGAGCGGGTTATTGAGGCTCTGGTCGGGGCCAGCGCCGTAGCCGTCGAGCGACAAGGTGAAAGCGTTGACACGCAGCTTGGACATGGCCGCCTCCTTAGCTAGTTGCAATTCGCAAGCGGTTATGGACTAGCCTGACTGATTGCATAATGCAAGCGGCATTTTCCGGCGGGCTACTTGCGAACCTATTGGTCGGCGGCATCAAGAATGCGTTCGATGGCAACGCGTAGCGCCGGCAAGTTGTCCGTCACGACGGTCCAGACTATTGCGTCGGAAGTCTTGTGATATTCATGACGCAAAATGTTACCTATGCCCCGGACCTGCTTCCAGGGGATTTCCGGAGCAAGAGCAGTCAGGTCGTCTGGAAGGTGCCTCGTCGCCTCGGAAATGATCTCGATACCTCGCTCGACGCCGTGGCGAAGCAGCCAATCGCGGCGGAAATCTTCCAGCGTCTTGTCAGCCGTGGCGTTGGCGATGCCATCCAGGGCCGCAATGATCTCTGCGAGGATCGGCTTGATCCGACGTGGTGCCATTAAAACACGCGCACGGCCGATCGTTCGATATCCGCCCTCAGCATCGGGTGAAGGCTATCCCTTGTGGTGATGTCGATTTCGGTCGACATCTTCTCTTCCAGAAATTGTTTGATGCCGACGAGATCGATCAGGGAAAAACGCCGCGCCGGATCATAGTCTATGAAAAGATCGAGATCGCTGTCCGAACGTGCATCGCCGCGGGCGGCCGACCCGAACAGATAAAGCGATATCGCGCCCATGCCCCTGATTGCATCTGCGTTCTTCCGCAACTGTTCGATGACTTCATTCCTGCTCATGGATGCATTCTAACGAATCCCGCTAGAATTCCAAAATCGCGAAGCGGACCTAACCCTTCAGCATCTGCGCCACCACGGGCGCGAAATAGGTCAGCACGCCGTCGCAGCCGGCGCGCTTCAGCGAAAGCAGCGATTCCAGCATCGCCTTCTCGCCGTCGATCCAGCCATTGGCGCTAGCTGCCTTGATCATGGAATATTCGCCCGACACCTGATAGGCGAAGGTCGGCATCTGCAGCTCGTCCTTCAGCCGGCGGATGATGTCGAGATAGGGCAGGCCGGGTTTCACCATCAGCATGTCGGCGCCTTCGGCGAGGTCCTGCTCGGCCTCGCGCACCGCCTCGTCCGAATTGGCGTGGTCGATGTAATAGGTCTTCTTGTCGCCCTTGAGCAGGCCGGCGGTGCCGACCGCCTCGCGGTAGGGCCCGTAGAATGCCGAAGCGAACTTCGTCGCATAGGACATGATCGCCACGTCCTGGAAGCCGTTGGCGTCGAGCGCGTCGCGGATGGCGCCGACGCGGCCGTCCATCATGTCCGAAGGCGCGATGATGTCGGCGCCGGCCGCTGCCTGGATGACGGCTGCGGCGGCGACCTGCTCCACCGTCTCGTCATTGACGATGATGCCGTCGCGCAGGATGCCGTCATGGCCGTGGCTGGTGAAGGGGTCGAGCGCGGCATCGGTGATGATGCCGATCTCCGGCACCGCGTCCTTGATGGCGCGCGTGGCGCGGTTGATGACGTTGTCCGGGTCGAGGATGTGCGAGCCGGTCTGGTCGCGCAGCGCAAGCTCGACATTGGGGAATGTGGCAATGGCCGGAATGCCGAGCTTGGCCGCGCGCTCGGCTTCCTTCACCGCGAGGTCTACGGACAGGCGATAAACATCCGGCATGGCGGCGATCGGCTCGCGCGTGTTCTTGCCGTCGATGACGAAGATCGGCCAGATCAGGTCGTTCACCGAAAGCTGGTTCTCCTGCACCAGCCGGCGCGACCAGTCGGCCTTGCGCATGCGCCTGAGCCGCCGGCTGCCGGTGATCTCGTCGACGCTGCGCGCGCCGGCAGGCTTTGCAGGGGTGAATTTGTTCATCGCCGAAACTCTCTTTTGGCCAGGCTTTTACCACGCGTCTCCGCCGCTGACCAATGCGACACGATTGTGCCAGTCACGCGCCGAGGCAGGATGGGTTGAGATTCAGGTCAGGCCGAGTCGAAAACGGTGGCCGCGTCCGTCCGGGTACGCGAGAGCGTTTCACCGTTTCACGGAAACGGCTAACCGCTCTATCTATGCAATCCGAACGGAAAACCGCTCACGCTTTACTGGAATTGCTCGAGTACCGGAAGCGCAGGAAGCCGCCGCTTGCAGACCGGCATCACCTGAATATCAAGCTGCCCTAGGGCTGCCCGTGCCCCGACAAGATCTGCGCAGCGCCCCTGATCGCAACCCGGAAGGCCTCGTCGAAGCTGACGCCGCGCACCTGCCAGCGATAGGTCTTGCCGCGATCGGCCAGCCGCCAGTCGGCGACCCAGCCCAGGTCCTTGTCGCTCCACACGATGCTGCCGGCGAGCGCCCGGGCCGCCCCCGCCTTTTTCGCGAGCTTGTCTAGCCTTGCCATATCGGCCTCGGAGAGCGCCTTCTCATCGAGACCGCCAAGCTGCGCGGCCTTTGGAAAGGTGACGCGCATCAGCAGCGGAAAGGTGGCGTTGGAAAAGGATTCGCGCATCGTCTTGCCCTGATCCTCATCCGCCGTCAGCACGAAATGCCGCGAGCCTTGCTCGGCGGTCATGAAGACGGCGATCACAGGTCGCTCGCCGAGCCAGGGCCTGCTGCCGAGCTGCGCCAGGAGCTTGTCGACGACGGCCGGCCTGTAGATGCAGGTCAGGTCGTGCGGCCTGTCATGCGTGCCTTGCTCGTCATGGATCGGGATGCCTTCGAGTCGGTCGCGATAGCGGAAGGACTGGACGAAGTCGGCCGCCTTGTCGCGCAGTGCCAGCATCTCCGTCTTCTGCGTCAGCCGCTGGTCGCCCGAGACCTTGACCAGCACCTTGTCCAGGCAATCCTTGAAGCCGATCTGCCGGTTCACCTCCCCGGTGCCGGTAACGATCGTTTGCGCCTGGTAGAGCTCGGCGATCGCCGCGGCGCAGACGGGCACCCCCGGACACAGGAGACCGACCAATCCAACCACGAAGCGGGAAATTCCAGGCATGTCGATCTGCTCGAAACCGGTCGGACACAGTCCTTTGCCGGTTACCTAACACTTGGCGCGGCCGCCCGCCAGCGCAAGAACCGCCGCCCAGGAACCGCTACCATTGACGCGTCTCCGTGCCGCCTTTAGCACTTCTTTCCCCCGGCGGGCGGAAAGAGGGATTTTCTGGCGATGGATTTTGGCGGCGGCGACGAGATCCGCTTCGAGCAACTGGGCAGAGCGGGCGTGGTCACGTTGACCCGGCCGAAGGCGCTCAACGCCGTCACGCACAACATGGTCAAGGCACTCGGCAAGGCGTTGGACGCCTGGGAGCAGGATCCGGGCATCGGGGTCGTCGTCGTGAAGGCCGAGGGCAGGGCGTTTTCCGCCGGCGGCGATATCCTGCACATCTATGAAGCCGGCCGCGCCGGCAAGCCGCCGGTCGACTTCTTCGCCGACGAGTACCGGCTCAACGCCCGCATCGCCCGCTTCCAAAAACCCTATGTCGCGCTGATCGACGGCATCGTCATGGGCGGCGGCGTCGGCATCTCCTTCCATGGCTCGCATCGGGTGCTGACCGAAAATGCGCAGTTCGCCATGCCGGAGGTCGGCATCGGCTTCTTCCCCGATGTCGGCGCCAGCCACTTGCTGCCGGATCTGGGCGGCTCTTTCGGCATGTATCTCGGGCTGACGGGAAATCGCATCCGCTATGGCGACGCGCTGTGGTCGGGGTTGGCTACCCACACCATAAAGGCCGAGGACCAGGCAGGCCTGCTCGACGAATTGGCGACGAGCGGCGACGCCAACGCGGAGCTGCGCGATTTCTTCATGCCGGCCAAACGCGAGACGGAGCGGCAGGACTTGGAGGCGATCGCGCGTCATTTTTCGCAGAGCTCGCTCGCCGGCATCATCGACAGCCTGGAGCGGGCGGGGGCCGAGGATGCTTTTGCCGCAAAGACGCTGGCGATGCTGAAAACCCGCTCGCCGACCAGCCTCAACGTCGCCTGGCGTCAGATCAGCGCAGGGTCGACGCTGTCGATGGACGAATGCATGAAGATGGAGTTCCGTATCCTCAACCGTATGCTTGCCGGCCATGATTTCTACGAAGGCATCCGCGCCGCCATCATCGACAAGGGGTCGACACCTGAGTGGCGGCCGGCAAGCCTCGATGACGTCAGCGTAGCCGACATCGACGCCTATTTCGCGCCGCTCGGGGATAAGGAGCTCGCCCTGTGAGCGAGGTCACCTCCCGGCGCGTGGTGCTGCAACCCTCGACCACCGAGGTCATCTTCGCCTGGTTCCAGCGCGTCATCGCCGGCTACTGCCTCTTGTTTGGCATCCTCTATTGGGTCCGCCTGATCGGCATCTATCCCGGCGCGCTATGGCGCTTTGATCTGATGCCGGTGCATTGGCAGGTGGCGGCCGCGACGCTTGCCGTCTTCTTCCCCTTCGCCGCGGCGGGTCTGTGGATGCTGGCGTCCTGGGGGCCGGTGATCTGGTTCATCTGCGCGGTGACGGAGACGGTGATGTATGCCGGCTTCCCCGATCTCTTCGGCCACCGGATGCTGATCGTGACCTCGCACGCATGCGTCGCGCTGCTTTACATCGTCTTCCGCGTGGTCATCTGGCTGCAGAAGCGCCAGCTCCGGCAGTAATGCATGTCGCCCGAAAGTGGGCAGCGGTTTCGGGAGAACGACATGCATCAAAACAAGGCCTAAAGCGCGTCGCCTGGATCCGCTTCAGCGCGACGCGCTTTAGGTTGCCGGGCGGCTCCAGGGGCCTAGATTCGGGGTTGGCGATTGCCCCAAAACCGTTGGCTAAATCTTTAGGTTAATTGTTCTTGCTCGGGTGACCGATCGTTAAGCGTCTTCCGAAACCTCTTACCGGTAAGCTCTTGTTAGCCCTGGCGTTTAAGTCGAATTTTATGAGTATTCGATAGTGTCGCGATCAAGGTGAAAAACAAAAAATCACCAAGGCGACAAACGAGAGGCAAAGACAATGATCAATTCGCGTCCGGCGGCGAAAACCGCAAACGTATCCGACGATCGCCGCGAGGCTATCCGTTCGCTGTACATGGAATCGCTGCAGCTGGTGGAGCGTCTGCACCGCCGTCTGCTTGACGTGATCAAGGACGAGTTCGACCGAAACGGCCGTTCCGACATCAACGCCATCCAGGCGCTGCTGCTCTTCAACATCGGCAACTCCGAGCTGACCGCCGGCGAGCTGCGCTCGCGTGGCTACTATCTCGGCTCGAACGTCTCCTACAATCTGAAGAAGCTGGTCGACCTCGGCTTCATCAACCACCAGCGCTCGCGCATCGACCGCCGTTCGGTCCGCGTCTCGCTGACGCCGAAGGGCAGCGAGGTGGCCGACGTGGTGGCCGGCCTCTACGAGCGCCATGTCGGCTCGATCGAGGCGGTCGGCGGCATCAACACCGACGAGTTCAAGCAGATGAACCGCGCGCTGCAGCGGCTGGACCGCTTCTGGAACGACACGATCGCGTATCGGATGTAGGCGGTTCGGAATTGGGATGGGAAAGCCGTGCCGAAGAAGCGCGGCGCCGGCGAAAGAGTATGGGACCGGCGCGGAAGCGCCGGTCCTTTCTCTTTGCGAAGGCAAGCATCCGCGGGGATTTGACCGTCGCCCCGCGCATTGAAGCTCTACGCCTGAAGGGCAGGCGCAGACTTCGCAAGGACACGTCAGCACCCGCCGATGCAAAAAAGCATCGCTGTCATTTCTTCATCTGGCGGTCGCATGCAAATCGCGGGGCAAGGCCACGTTGCCGCCATAATCCCGTTGGAAGCGGATTGCGGGTGATGCTGCGGGCCTATGCCCTGCACTCCTTGGAACTTGCGTGGCGGCAGCGCGTTTCTGGCGGCCGAACGATGCGGGTCATGGTTGGCGAATTGTTAAGTTTGCCGCCCCTAGAGTGCGGACAAGCCGCCCGGCAAGCGATTGAGCGAGAGCGATCAAACAAAGAATGTCTGCCATGAGAACCAGCCGCCGTTTCTTCCTTACCGGAGCCTCCGCGCTCGCCGCTGCCGTCGTCGCCGGCCATGCGAGCGCCCAGGACGTGATCGGGGATATCCTGAAATCCTCGACCCGCGGCAATTGGGACGACCAGTTCGATGCCCGCGCCAACGACACCAACAAGGTCGCCTCGACGCTGCCAATCTTCAGCCAGCAGACGGTGGCCTTCACCGAGCAGGCGGTGGCGCAGTACCAGAACATCGTCTCCCAGGGCGGCTGGGAACAGGTTCCGGCAACCAAGAAACTGCAGCTCGGCGATGACGATCCCGATGTCGTGCCGCTGCGCAAGCGCCTGATGGTCTCGGGCGACCTGCCGCAGAGCGCAGGCATTTCGACGGCCTTCGATTCCTATGTCGACGCGGCGGTCAAGCGCTTCCAGCTCCGCCACGGCCTGCCGGCCGACGGCGCCATGGGCAAATACACCTATGCCGCCATGAACGTGTCGGCGCAGGTCCGGCTCGGCCAGTTGCAGACCAACCTGCAGCGTCTGAAGGAAAAGGCCGGCACGCTCGGCAACCGCTATGTGCTGGTCGACATTCCGGGCGCCCAGGTCGAAGCGGTCGAGAACGACCGCGTCGTGCTGCGCCACACGGCGATCGTCGGCAAGATCGACCGCCAGACGCCGATCGTGAACTCGAAGATCAACGAGATCATCGTCAACCCGTACTGGAACGCGCCGGTCTCGATCGTGCGCAAGGACATCATTCCGCTGATGCGGAAGGACCCGAACTACCTCAAGGACAGCCATATCCGCCTGTTCGCGCCGGACGGCAGCGAGGTCGATCCGATGACCATCGACTGGTCGACGGACGATGCCGCGAAATACCGTTTCCGCCAGGATCCGGGCAGCAACAACGCCATGGCCTCGGTCAAGATCAACTTCCCGAGCCCGGACGGCGTCTACATGCACGACACGCCGCAGCAGAGCCTGTTCGGCAAGCTGATGCGCTTCGATTCCTCCGGCTGCGTGCGCGTCCAGAACGTGCGCGACCTCGTCACCTGGATCCTGCGCGACACGCCCGGCTGGGACCGCCAGCATTTCGAGGCGGCGATCAAGACCGGCGAGAACACGCCGATCCAGGTCGTCAACCCGGTGCCGGTCCACTTCCTTTATATCTCCGCCTGGTCGACCGCGCCTGGCGTCGTGCAGTTCCGCGACGACATCTACGGCCTCGACGGCGCCAGCGAGCTGCAGATCAGCTCTGCGCTGTAAGTAGCTAATCTTAAGCCAAAAAGGCCGCTCTCGTAGCGGCCTTTTTGTTTAGGGTCGGCCGCGCGGCTACCGGCAAGCGGAACGACAGCCTCGGCGCTGGACGGCGGGCGTTCGATTGCGCATGGTTGGATTGATTTAGCTCGGCAATCGGGGCAGCTGGAATCGCGCCATGGACGTCGCCGTCTTCATCCTCGTCGTGCTCGCCTTCGTGACGGTCTCGGGCGCGCTGGTGCGGCTGGTGCGCGTGCCGCTGCCGGTGCTGCAGATCGCCATCGGCGCCGCCCTTGCCTGGCCTGCGCGAGGTCTTCACATCGAAGTGGATCCGGAGCTTTTTCTCCTGGTCTTCATTCCGCCGCTTCTGTTCGGTGACGCTTTTTCGGCGCCGAAGCGTGAACTGATGGCGCTGCGCGGTCCGATCCTCGACCTCGCCATCGGGCTCGTCTTCTTCACCCTCGTCGGCTTCGGCCATGCGTTGCACTGGCTGGTGCCGAGCATTCCGCTGGTGGTGGCCTTCGCTCTGGCCGCCGTGCTGTCGCCGACCGACGCGGTCGCCGTGTCTTCGATCGTCGACCGCAATGTCGTCCCGGCGCGGCTGATGCACATATTGGAAGGCGAGTCGCTGCTCAACGACGCCTCCGGCCTAGTGATGTTCCGTTTCGCCGTCGCGGCGGCGCTGACCGGCAGCTTTTCGCTAGCCGCGGCATCCCTGAGTTTTGTCTTTGCCGTCGCGGTCGGTATCCTCGCCGGCCTCGCGGCGCTGTTCATCGCCGCGAAGTCTTTGCAGATCCTCAGCCGCATCACCAGCACGCCGGCCGAAGCGCAGGTGCTGGTCATGGTCTTGCTGCCCTTCGTCGCCTATCTGCTCGCCGAGCATTTGAACGCGTCGGGCATTCTCGCAGCGGTCACGGCCGGCCTTCTGACCGGCTACTCCGGCATCGTCCGCCATATGGCGGTCTCGGCGCGTATCCAGACGATCTCGCTCTGGTCGATGCTGATTTTCATGTTCAACGGCTCGCTGTTCATCCTGCTTGGCCTGCAACTGCCCGACATCATCCGCAAAGTGCCGCCGGAGCTGACCACCCGGCATTGGCTGTTTGAGCCGGCATTGACCGTGCTGTTGCTCACGCTCTGCCTCATTGGTCTTCGTTTCGTCTGGATCTGGATCGGGGATATCAGCGCCGTGCTTGCCGCGCGGCTTGGCAAGCGCAAGGCTGAACCCTTCGGCTTCCGCGTCAGGCTCGCCGGCTCGATCGCCGGCGTGCGCGGCGCCGTCACACTGGCCGGCATCCTGTCCCTGCCGCTCACCTTGCAGGATGGCTCGCCCTTTCCCGCCCGAGACCTCGTGATCTTCCTCGCTGCCGGCGTCATCATCTGCTCGCTGGCGATTGCAAGCCTTGCCCTGCCGGCGGTCGCGCGTGGCCTCGTAGAACCGGGCGAGCATCCGGGTGCCGCCGAAGAGCGCAGGGCCAGGGTCGGCGCCGCCAATGCCGCCATCGCCAGGATCGAAGCCTTGGCCAGCGACGGCAATGAAGGAGAGGGGGCTGAGATGAAGCTCGCAATCGCCGAGAGCGTCGCCTCCATCTACCGGCGCCGCATCTCGCTCTCCGACGGCGCCGACGAAGCGCGCGCCGAGGCCCGCGAATCCGGCCGGATCGAGATGGAGCTCAGGCTTGCCGGCATTGAGGCCGAGCGCGCCGAGTTGCGGGCCATGCTTCGCCGCGGCGACATCAACGACCAAACGGCGCGCAAGCTGTTCACCGAGATCACCTTCTCGGAAGCGGTCCTCAGGGGCCGCGAGCCGCGGAATTAGAACCGGCTGCGCCGTCTTGGCGCAAACCGGCCAGCAAATTTCGCGCCGCAAACGTGGCGGCCCGAAAACAACTGTGTTAATGGCGCGGCGACCTCGCAGACCTCCGGCCCCAAGGGAAAGCAAGCCATGTCAAATGCCGCGGCAGCCTCCAGCACATTCGAATCCTTCTTTGAGACAACGCTTGCCGACGCCGATCCGGAAATCTTCGGCGCCATTCGCAACGAGCTCGGTCGCCAGCGTCATGAGATCGAGCTGATAGCATCGGAAAACATCGTATCGCGCGCCGTGCTCGAAGCGCAGGGCTCGATCATGACCAACAAATATGCCGAGGGCTATCCGGGCAAGCGCTACTATGGCGGCTGCCAGTTCGTCGACGTGGCCGAGGAACTGGCCATCGAGCGCGCCAAAAGGCTGTTCGGCTGCAACTTCGCCAATGTCCAGCCGAATTCGGGCAGCCAGATGAACCAGGCGGTGTTCCTTGCGTTGCTGCAGCCGGGCGACACCTTCATGGGCCTGGACCTCAATTCGGGCGGCCATCTCACCCACGGTTCCCCGGTCAATATGAGCGGTAAATGGTTCAAGGTCGTCTCCTACGGCGTGCGCAAGGACGATCATCTCCTCGACATGGACGCGATCGAGAAGACCGCGCATGAGACGAAGCCGAAGCTGATCCTCGCCGGCGGCACCGCCTATTCGCGCATCTGGGACTGGAAGCGTTTCCGCGAGATCGCCGATTCGATCGGCGCCTATCTCATGGTCGACATGGCGCATATAGCGGGTCTGGTCGCCGGCGGTATGCACCCGTCGCCGCTGCCCCATGCCCATGTCGTGACCACGACGACGCACAAGTCGCTGCGCGGCCCGCGCGGCGGCATGATCCTGTGCAATGACGAGGAAATCGCCAAGAAGATGAACTCGGCCGTGTTCCCGGGCTTGCAGGGCGGTCCGCTGATGCATGTCATCGCCGCCAAGGCGGTGGCGCTCGGCGAAGCGCTGAAGCCGAGCTTCAAGGCCTACGCCGAGAGCATCGTCGCCAACGCCAAGGCGCTGGCCTCCAGCCTGCAGGAGACCGGCCTCGATATCGTCTCGGGCGGCACCGACAACCATCTGATGCTGGTCGACCTGCGCCCGAAGAACGCCACCGGCAAGCGCGCGGAGGCAGCCCTCGGCCGCGCCAACATCACCTGCAACAAGAACGGCATCCCGTTCGATCCGGAAAAGCCGTTCGTCACCTCGGGCGTGCGCCTCGGCACGCCGGCCGGCACCACGCGCGGCTTCGGCCAGGCCGAGTTCCGCGAGATCGGCAAGCTGATCGCCGAGGTGCTGGACGGGCTGAAGGTGGCGAATTCCGATGAGGGCAATGCGGCGGTCGAGGCCGCGGTGAAGGCCAAGGTCACTGCGCTGACCGACCGCTTCCCGCTCTATCCTTACCTCGGTTGATTCTTCCGCCGGCTGGCCGCCCTCGGTTGACCGGGCGCCGCGTGTCATCTTTTATCCTTGCGCTTCGCGCCGCTTACGATCCGGCGGCGCGGCTTACTGGAGACTTGATGATGCGCACTTCCCGCCTTGCCGCCTTGGCCCTGTTCGGCTCGCTGTCTGCTTCCGGCGCGGTCGCCCAGGAGCAGACGAACGCCGATTTGCCGGCCACCAATACCTTCGGCAAATGGACCACCATCATCGATACGCTCGATACCGGGCAGGACGCGCACAAGACCTGCGCTGCCTCGACGGCTTTCCTCGACGGCACCGGCAATGCGGGCTCCCTGACCCTGTCGATCTCGACCGGCGACGCGCTGCCGCCGGACGCGTATCCGGCCATCATGTTCATTATCGACAACAAGACGCTGCCGACCGGCAACAAGATCGCCGCGACCTTCGGCGACCCCGGCGTGAAGGTTGCCGCGACCGTAAGCTCCAACGCGGCCGCAGGCGGTCGTCCCAGTTGGATGGTCGACAACGATGCCAAGACCAGCCTTGCCTTGCTGCGCGCCATGCGCAAGGTGACCTCGCTCGATGTAGTCTTCGGTAAGCAGACCGTCGCGAGCATTCCGATGGACGGCTTCACCAAGGCCTATCGCAATCTCGGCACGTCCTGCGGCTTTTCGACCAAGGACGTCGCGCCCTGACACTTGCCCCGCCGGCGGGCAGGGGTGCTGGCAATCTTGCTCCCGCCTCGCTATCTCTGAGGCATAAAAGGCTCTAAGCCATCGCCGACCAGAGTGAGATGACGCTTCCTTGAATCGCCCTCTCACTCTAAAATTTTGTTTTTGAAACATGATCTTCTCCGAAAGGTCTGCAACTTTTCGGGATCATGCCTGAATCGCGAAACCCAAGGCTCTCTATGCGCTGTCCCTATTGCCAGTCCGAAGATACGCAGGTGAAGGATTCGCGTCCCGCCGAAGACGGCGCGGCGATCCGCAGGCGGCGGGTGTGCCCCGATTGCGGCGGCCGCTTCACCACTTTCGAGCGCGTCCAATTGCGTGACCTCGTCGTCATCAAGAAGTCTGGCCGCAAGGTGCCTTTCGACCGCGACAAGCTGCTGCGCTCCGTCGAGATCGCCGTGCGCAAGCGCAATGTCGACCCCGAGCGCATCGACCGCGCCGTCACCGGCATCGTGCGCCAGCTCGAAAGCTCCGGCGAGACCGAAATTGCGTCGGGCGAGGTCGGCCGGCTGGTCATGGAAGCCCTTAAATCGCTGGATGACGTCGCCTATGTCCGCTTCGCCTCGGTCTATCGCAATTTCCGCGAGGCCAGGGATTTTCACGAGCTCTTGGGCGAATTGAAGGGCGACGAGGAAAAGAGCGAAGAGGACGCCGGCTGATCATGGTGGGACCGCCACTGGATGAGGCCGCGCAGGCGGCCCTTGATCGCCGTTTCATGGCCGCGGCTATCAGGCTGTCGCGCCGCAATGCCGGCCGAACCTCCACCAACCCCTCCGTCGGCACCATCATCGTGCGCGACGACGGCGCCGGCCCGATGATCGTCGGCACTGGCGTGACGGCCGTGGGCGGGCGCCCGCATGCCGAGACCGAGGCGCTGGCCGAGGCCGGAGACCTCGCGCGTGGTGCCACAGCTTACGTTACTCTGGAGCCTTGCGCCCATCACGGCCGCACGCCGCCTTGCGCCAACGCGCTGGTCAATGCCGGTGTCGCGCGCGTCGTTGGCGCGGCCAGCGATCCCGATCCGCGCGTCTCCGGCAAGGGCTACGCCATCCTGCGCGCCGCCGGTGTCGAGGTGGTTGAGAAGGTGCTGGCCACCGAGGCCGCCGAGCAGATGGCCGGCTATCTGACTCGCTCTCTGAAGAAGCGCCCGGAAGTAACTCTGAAGCTTGCGCTTTCGAGCGACGGCAAGATCGGTCGCAAAGGCGCCGGCCAGGTTGCCATCACCGGCGAGATCGCGCGCCGCGATGTTTATCTGATGCGCGCCGAGGCAGACGCCATCCTGGTCGGCATCGGCACTGTGCTGGAGGATGATCCGGCGCTGACCGTGCGCCTGCCGGGACTGGAGAACCGCTCGCCGGCGCGCATCATCCTCGATCGGCAGATCCGGCTGCCTGAAACATCGAAGCTTGTTTCCGGCGTCGACCGCGTGCCGCTCTATGTTGCCGCTTGTCTGGAGGCCGACCCACATCGGCGCGCGGCCCTCGAGCGCGCAGGCGTGCGCTTCATCGGCACCGAAACATATCAGAGCGAAGTGGCCTTGCCGGAATTGCTGGAAGACCTTGCCGCACTTGGCATGGCAAGCGTCTTGGTCGAGGGCGGCGCCAAGGTGGCCAAGGCCTTCCTTAAGGAAGACCTTGTCGACCGCATTGTCCTTTTCCAAGGTCCGGACGCCATTGGCGAAGACGGTATTGCATCGCCCATCGACGCCGACCATATCCCGGCTGGATTTCGCAAACTGCGCGACATGCGCTTCGGCGAGGACAGTTACGCCGAGTGGGTAAGACCATGACCCCAAGAAGCGGGAACCGGTTGTTGGATTAGATCATGGTCAAAACGAAAGACACTCCCTGATGTTTACCGGAATTGTCACGGACGTGGGCACTGTCGCTTCGGTAAAGCCGTTGGCCGAAGGCGTCGGCCTGCGCATCGACACTGCCTATGATCCAGAGACGATCGCGATCGGCGCTTCCATTTCCTGCGGCGGCGTCTGTCTCACCGTCACGGCGCTCTCGGAACACGGCTCGAATGCGCGCTGGTTCGAGGTCGAGGCCTGGGAGGAAGCACTGAGGCTGACCACCGCTTCGAGCTGGAAATCCGGGACCCGGATCAATCTCGAACGCGCGCTGAAGATCGGCGACGAGCTCGGCGGTCACATCGTCTCCGGCCATGTCGACGGCACCGCCGAGATCGTCGAGCGTAAAGTGGAGGGCGATGCCGTGCGCTTCACGCTGGAAGCGCCGCGCCATCTGGCAAAATTCATCGCGCCTAAGGGATCGGTCGCGCTCGACGGCACCTCTCTCACCGTCAACAAGGTCGAAGGCACCCGCTTCGACGTGCTTCTCATCCATCACTCGCTGAGCGTCACCACTTGGGGCGAGCGCCAGGCCGGCGACCGCGTCAACATCGAGATCGACACCATGGCCCGCTACGCAGCGCGCCTGGCGGAGGCGGCGAAAGAGGGGCTTTGAACACGGTCCGGCGAGGCGACGACCAAATCAGGTCGTGAGGACAGCGCCGTTCAGAACGGCTTCCCGCTTCACTTCTGCCCAGACCCCACGTAAGCTTTCCCCTGGTGGAGGGGAAAGCCATGAGCAGCCCATCGCAACAAGCAGCGAAGCTCGGCTTCGGATTTGCGGTGTCGCAGGCGCTGTGCGTCATTATCGAACTCGGCATTCCCGATCTTCTGGTTTCCGGCGAGCAGTCGGTTGAAGACTTGGCTGCCGCCACGAAGGCGGATGCGGAGCCGCTCTACCGCGTGATGCGGTTTTTGGCACCGGAGGGGGTCTTCACTGAAAATCGCCCTCGTCATTTTGCCTTGACGGAGGTCGGCGCGGCGCTTCGTTCCGATCGGCCCGGGCCACGCGATTTCATCCGCATGATCAACAGCGAGGCTTATCTCGCCTTCGAGCAGCTTCTGCATTCCGTCCGCACCGGAAAGCCGGCTTTCGACAAGGTATTCGGAAGCCCGAGATTCGATTGGCTTTCGGCCCACCCGGAGCAGGCCGCCCTGTTTCAGCGCGCCATGGTCGCGTTGAGCCAAGGCACCAACGAGGCCGTCGCCGACGCCTATGATTTCAGTCGATACACACGGGTCGTCGATGTCGGCGGCGGGCATGGGCAGCTTCTCTCGGCTATCCTCGCCCGCAATCCCCATTTGAGCGGCGTTCTGCTCGATCTGCCGTCCGGGGTGGCGGCGGCGCGCCGGGGCGCGGGCGGCGATCTGCCGCGCACCGACTTCGTCGCGGGCGACTTCTTCAAGAATGTCCCTGCTGGCGATATCTATGTGATCAAGAAGGTCATCCACGACTGGAACGATGAACGTGCGGGGCTGATCCTGCGACGTTGCCGCGAGGCCATGCCAGCCCATGGCAGGGTGCTCGTGGCCGAAACACTCGTGCCTCCGGGCGACGAGCCGGATCAGATCAAGGCCATCGACGTGGTCATGCTCGCGGTCACTGGCGGCCTTGAGCGGACCGAGGCACAATACGCCAGGCTGTTCGAGGGCGCGGGACTGAGGCTCGAACGGGTGATCGGCACCCGAGCAGCGATCTCGATCCTCGAGGCTGCGCCTGCCTAGCCAAAGAAAGTGCTGAACGATCGTGCTGCGCGAGGCCCGGACCCGTCGAGAGACGCGGCGGCGGTGTCGGTTCGGCAATCTTGTGCTTGCGATCAATCCGGCTTCGGCCTAAGTCACCGGCAACCCCCGGAGACTTTTATGGCTGGCACATCCCAACACGGCAAAGCGTTCATTCGCCCGAAGGCGAGAGCGCATCTGCTCATCGTCGAAGCGCGCTTCCACGATGACCTTGCCGACGCGCTTCTGGAAGGCGCGACAGGCGCGCTCGATGAGGTCGGCGCCACCTATGACGTGGTGACGGTTCCCGGTTCGCTCGAAATACCCGCCGTCATCACCTTCGCGCTCGATGGCGCCGCCGAAGGCGGCACGCATTATGACGGCTTCGTCGCGCTCGGCACCATCATCCGCGGCGACACCTATCATTTCGACATCGTCGCCAATGAATCGAGCCGCGCGCTGATGGACCTTTCGGTGCAGGAGGCGATCGCGATCGGCAACGGCATCCTGACCACAGAAAACGACGCGCAGGCATGGACGCGCGCGCGAAAGGCGGAAGGCGACAAGGGCGGCTTCGCCGCGCGCGCGGCGCTGACCATGATCGCGCTCAAAGAGAAATTCGGAGCCCGATCGTGACCGAGCCTGCCTCGACCGGAGCGGTGCGCCACGCCAACAAACGTGGGGCCGCCCGACTTGCCGCCGTCCAGGCGCTCTATCAGATGGACGTAGCCGGCAGCGGCGTCTTCGAGATCACGGCCGAATACGAAGCCTTCCGTCTCGGCAAGGAAGTCGATGGCGCGCTCTATCGCGAGGCGGACGCGCAATGGTTCCGCGCCATCCTGACCGGCGTCGTCGAGAACCAGAAGACCATCGATCCCGTCATCCGCCAGGCGCTGACCGAGGACTGGCCGTTGTCGCGGCTGGATTCGACCCTGCGCGCCATCCTGCGCGCCGGTGTCTATGAGCTGATGAAGCGCGAGGATGTGCCGGTCGCCGTCATCGTCTCCGAATATGTCGACATTGCCAAGGCGTTCTACGAGGAAGACGAGCCGAAGCTGGTCAACGCCGTCCTTGATCGCGTCTCGCGCCGGGTACGCGGCGAGGGACGTGGCAAGGACGCTTCGTGACAACCGCGACGGCGGCGGTCGCCGAGGCCGGCAGGGAAGGGCGCCGCACTGCTATCCTGCTCGCCGCCGCGCAGGCGATCGTCGGTTCGGCCGCTCCGATCGCCATTTCGCTCGGCGCGCTAGCCGGCCAATACCTGCTCGGTCCCGACAAGTCGCTGGCGACGGCTCCGATCACGGGTTTCAACATCGGCGTGGCGCTCGGAGCGTTGCCGGCCGCCGCCATCATCCGCAGCCTCGGCCATCGCGGCGGCTTCATGACCGGCACCGTGGTCACCGCGCTTGGCGGCCTGATCTCGACCCTCGCGCTCTTCCAGGGCAGCTTCTGGCTGTTCGCCTTCGGCCTCTGCGTCATCGGCGTCGGCGGCGCCTTTGTCCAGCAGTTCCGCTTCGCCGCCGCCGACAACGCGCTGCCCGAATTCAAGGCACGGGCCATCTCCTTCGTGCTGGCCGGCGGCATCATCACAGCCGTCCTCGGGCCGCAGATCGTCATTTATACCCGCGAATTGCTAGCCCCGGTCATGTTCGCGGGGTCCTTCGCCTCGATCCTGCCCCTGGCGGCGGTTGGCGCGCTCATCCTGTCGTTCCTGCGTGTGTCTTCAAGGGCCAACACGGCCACTGAAACCGCTGCAAGCGATGCCCGCCCGCTGATTGAAATCGTCACCCAGCCACGCTTCGTCGCTGCACTTTTCTGCACCGTCGGCAGCTACGCGCTGATGAGCTTCGTCATGACCGGCGCGCCGCTCGCGATGGTCGGCTGCGGCCTGTCGGAGGACAATGCCACGCTCGGCATTTCTTGGCACGTCATGGCCATGTTCGGGCCGAGCTTCTTCACCGGTGCTTTGATTCATCGCTTCGGCGCCGAGCGCATCGTCGCCACTGGACTTATCCTGTTGATCGGCTGCGCCGCCGTGGCGCTTTCCGGACTGGCGCTGTGGCAGTTCTGGATCGCGCTGATCCTGCTCGGGCTCGGCTGGAATTTCGGTTTTATCGGCGCCACGGCGATGGTCGCCGCCAGCTATCGGCCCTCCGAAAAGAGCAAGGTCCAAGGTTTCCACGACTTCGTCCTGTTCGGCTCCGTCGCCTTTGCCTCGCTGATGTCGGGCGCGATCTACAATGCCTGGGGCTGGACCATGTTGAACTGGATCGTCTTCCCGGTCGTACTGCTTTGCTTCGTCGCGCTCGGCACGTTGAAGTTCGTGGGCGTTCCCAAATTCTGAAGAAGGCGCCCGACCCGTTCTTCCGGCCACTTGAACAATCTCCTGCAACGACCAGCGTCAGGCATCCGGCGGGAGCACCTGCAGGACCCGCGCGATGAACATGTGGAACTCCTGCATATAGTTGCGCAGGAATGTCTTTGTTGAGTCCACCGTCACCTCGCCATCATCGGTGATCAATCCCGGAGTGAATTGAATGTAGGCTTCGGGCGAGTTCATCTGCGGTGCGTTGCAGAAGCTGAGCACGCTGCGCAGGCTCTGCTGGGCGACAGCGGTCGCGATCGCGCCGGGTGACGTTCCGATGACGGCAGTCGGTTTGCGGGCAAAAGAGTTCTTGCCGTAGGGGCGACTGGCCCAGTCGATCGCATTCTTGAGGCCGCCGGGAATGGATCGGTTGTATTCCGGCGTGACGAAGAGCACCGCCTGGACGGACGCGATGGCCTTCTTGAACTCCAATGCGACCGGCGGAAAGTTGGCATCATAGTCGTAGCTGTAGAGCGGCAGGTCCTTGAAGGAGATTTCCGTCATTTCAAGTTCGGGCGGCGCCAGTTTCACGAGGGCCTTCGCAAGCTTGCGGTTGATGGAGCCCTTGGCAAGGCTGCCGATGAGGTAGCCGACTTTATGTTTGGCCATGACACACTCCTGTTTTGGCCGCCGACCCGCCTTTCTTAATATTCCGCACAACAGGACAAGCCGCCAGCCGGCCTTAGGTCGGCATTGCGCTATGTCGGGTGGAACAGCGCTTTTGTCGGTCGAACAAAATTATTGCGCCTTTCCCCTTGGTTATGAAACCGTGTACCCCGACTGCCCATTATAACCGTGCTCATATGCAGCCACCGGTCAATCGGTTCATAGCAAGGGATTTCACAATGTTTTCAATCGGAAAGCTCGCCGTAGCAGCCATCGCGCTCGGCCTTGCCACTGCCTCGGCCAGCGCCCAGGTGGTTGTCTCCTCGAAGATCGATACCGAAGGCGGCGTGCTGGGCAACATCATTCAGCTCGTGCTCAACGCCAACAACATCAAGACCACCGACCGCATCCAGCTCGGCGCAACGCCCGTGGTGCGCGAGGCGATCATCGCCGGCGAGATCGACATCTATCCCGAATACACCGGCAACGCCGCCTTCTTCTTCCAGAAGGCCGACGATCCGGTCTGGAAGGATGCCGCCAAGGCTTACCAAACCGCCAAGAAGCTCGACTATGACGCCAACAAGATCGTCTGGCTGTCGCCATCGCCGGCCAACAACACCTGGGCGATCGCGTTGCGCAAGGAAGTGGCCGACGAGAACAAGCTCGTCACCTTGACGGACTTCGGCAAATACGTCTCGGGCGGCGGCAAGGTTGTGCTCGCGGCCTCCGCCGAGTTCGTCAATTCTGCGGCGGCGCTCCCGGCCTTTCAGACCACATACGGCTTTACGTTGAAGCCCGACCAGCTGATCACGCTCTCCGGCGGCGACACCGCGGCGACCATCGCGGCTGCCGCCAACCAGACCAACGGCGCCAACGCCGCCATGGTTTACGGCACCGATGGCGGCATCCAGCCCTCCGGCCTTGTCGTTCTCCAGGACGACAAGAACGTGCAGCCCGTCTACCAGCCGGCACCGATCATCCGCGAGAAGGTGCTGAAGGAACATCCCGAGATCGAGACGCTGCTGAAGCCGGTCTTCGCCAAGCTCGACCTGACCACGCTGCAGCAGCTCAACGGCCGCGTGCAAGTGGGTGGTGAGCCTGCGAAGGGGGTGGCCGAGGACTTTTTGAAGAAGAACGGGTTCTTGAAGTAGATCGCGGAATATAAATGCGAGCCGGAGCGGTGCGGTCGGCGGAACTGCTGATCTCCCCCGCAAGGGGGGAGATTGGATGTCGCTTGGGCTTTCGCCAATCACCAAAGACGAAAAGCTTTCATCTGACTATGGGGCGGGGCTTCGATGACGCCGCGCTTCGATAAGCTCGGCGTCGTTATCGCCGCGATCGTCGCTTACGCTGCCTTGGCGGCACCCTTCGCTACGTTTCGCGCCAACCGAATCGTGCCCGGACAGGCGCGCTCCATCCTCGAGGCCCTGCCGTCTCCGCTCGGCATCCTGCTGCTGGCGATAGTGATCGCCGGCGGCATGGTCGCGCTGCTGAGGACGCCGTTCGTCCTGAGGCTCGCTACCGGCATCGTCGGGCTTGTCGCTCTCGCGATCCTGATCGGCGTCGCCGGCGGTTTCCTGACGCCCGACGGTAACACGTTCGCCCGCATCGCGCCGGCCTCTGGTTTCTGGCTGCTGATCTTTGCCTTCGCCTTGCTTCTGGCCGATGTGCTGACCAGGCTGAGCCTGTCGCCTTTGGCGCGCATCGGCATTCTTGCCGTCGCCGCGCTCGCCATCGGCGCGTTGCTGGCATCGGGGCTTTGGGACAGTCTTTCCATCCTCAAGGAATATTCCAACCGCGCCGATAGTTTCTGGGCCGAAGCGTCCAAGCACGTCACGCTGGCGCTCGGCTCGCTGGCGGCGGCGGTGGTCGTCGGAGTGCCGCTCGGTATTCTCTGCCACCGCGTCGAGCGGCTGCGGGATGGCGTCCTCAATGTGCTCAACATCATCCAGACCATTCCGTCGATCGCGCTCTTCGGTCTGCTGATCGCGCCGCTCGGCTGGGTCGCTCTGCATGTGCCGGGTGCCGCAGCGATCGGCATTAGGGGCATCGGCACTGCGCCCGCCTTTGTGGCGCTCTTCCTCTATTCGCTGCTGCCGGTTGTGGCGAATACCGTCGTCGGGCTGGCTGGTGTACCCCGCGCGGCCAACGATGCCGCGCGCGGCATGGGTATGACCGATCGCCAGCGTCTGCTCGATGTCGAGTTCCCGCTTGCCTTTCCGGTAATCCTCACCGGCATCCGCATCGTTCTGGTGCAGAACATCGGCCTCGCCACGATCGCGGCGCTGATCGGCGGCGGCGGCTTTGGCGTGTTCGTCTTCCAGGGCATTGGCCAGACGGCGATGGACCTGGTGCTTCTCGGCGCGGTGCCGACCGTGGCGCTGGCCTTCGCCGCGGCCATCATCCTCGACGCGATTATCGAAATGACCTCCACCAAGCGCAGGACGGACTCCGAATGATCGAGATCCAAGGCATCACCAAGCGCTACAACGGAACGGCGGTCGTCGACGATGTTTCGATGGTCATCGAGCCGCGCACCATCGCGGCCATCGTCGGCACGTCGGGATCCGGCAAGACGACGCTGCTCAGGATGGTCAACCGGCTGGTCGAGCCGACCTCCGGCGTCATCAAGATCGACGGCGCCGACAATCGCTCGCTGCCTGGATACCAGCTGCGCCGCAGCATCGGCTATGCTATCCAGGGCCATGGCCTGTTCTCGCATCGCACGGTGGCGCAGAACATCGCCACGGTGCCGCGGCTGCTCGGTTGGGACAAGGACCGCATCAAGGCGCGCGTCGAAGAACTGATGACGCTCTACCAGCTCGATCCGCAGGCCTATGGTCCGCGCTATCCCCATGAGCTCTCCGGCGGCCAGCAGCAGCGCGTCGGCGTTGCCCGCGCGCTCGCCGCGGAACCCAATGTGCTTTTGATGGACGAACCGTTCGGGGCGCTGGACCCGATCATACGCACCAAGGCGCAGGAGGATCTGCTGGCGATCCAGAAGCGTTTCGGCACCACCATCATCCTGGTCACGCACGACATGGAGGAAGCGGTGCATATGGGCGACAAGATCGCCGTCATGGACGCCGGCAAGGTGCTGCAATACGCCAAACCGGCGGAGATCCTGGCGAGGCCGGCAAATGGCTTCGTCGAGACCCTGGTCGGCTCCAGCGAGCGGCCATTCCGGCTGCTTTCGCTCGGCCGCGCGCGCGATGCCGTGGAGCCCGGCGGCGCGGAGGGCGAGGCGATCCCCGCCGACGCCAGCCAGCGCGACGCTTTGGCCGAACTTCTGTGGTCGGGTCGCCCGGCGCTGCCGGTGAAGGA
Source organism: Mesorhizobium sp. SOD10 (assembly GCA_000824805.1). Lineage (GTDB taxonomy): Bacteria > Pseudomonadota > Alphaproteobacteria > Rhizobiales > Rhizobiaceae > Mesorhizobium. The sequence continues at coordinate 113,513 of CCNA01000022.1, read as the reverse complement.
CGGCAACGGCAAGCTCATCGGACGCATCACCATGGAAGGGCTGGTGAAGCGGGCGAGGCCGGCATGAAGGCCTGGCTGCCCGCGCTGCTGAGACTGGCCATTTTGGCGCTGCTGGTGGTCTTCATCACCAGCCCGAACTGGTTCGAGCCGCTGCTGAAGCCGCTGACCGAGAACGGCGCGCCGGCGATCTATAACCAGGGCAGCCTGCTGACGCTGACCCTGCAGCATCTGCGCACTGTCTTGGTCGCGACGGTGGCGGCGACGATCGTCGCGGTGGCCCTGGCCATCCTGGTCACCAGGCCGGCCGGCGCCGAGTTCCTGCCCTTGTCGCGCAGCCTGGTCAATATCGGCCAGACCTTTCCGCCGGTTGCCGTGCTGGCGCTTGCGGTGCCGGCCGTGGGTTTCGGCGAGAAGCCGACGCTGATCGCCCTCTTCCTCTACGGCCTGCTGCCGATCTTCGAAAACGCGCTGACGGCGCTCACTACGCTGCCTGGCAATGTGATGGAGGCGGCGCGCGGCGCCGGCATGACCGGCTTGCAAAGGCTGGTGAAGGTCGAGCTGCCGCTGAGCGCCCCGGTGATCCTCGGCGGCATCCGGCTCTCGGTGGTCATCGGCCTCGCCACCGCGACCATCGGCTCGACGGTTGCCGCCAAAACATTGGGCGAGGTGATCATCGCCGGCCTGATCTCGAACAATCTTGCCTTCGTTCTGCAGGGCGGCCTGATCGTCGCGGCGCTCGCGGTGCTGATCTATGACGGGCTGTCGGCGATCGAGCGCTACGCCGCGCGGCGGATGGGCCAGGAAGCGGAGTAAGCCGCGGGGTTCTGGGTCAAAACGAGCGGGCAGGGTGGTCCAGCGTCAGCTCGAGCGTTGCGCCGGCTCCGCTGGCGATCCAGCGGCGACGGACGATGGCGAAGTCGTGTCTGGTGCCGGTGTCTTCCAGCGAAACAAGATCACCTACCGCGCAATCGCTATCGAGACGAAGCGCTGCCAAGGTCCCGGCGATCGAATGCTTGCCGGCATAACGGCTTGCCGCCGATGTGAGTGTGATGATGACCGGCCAACCAGTTGCGCGATCTTCGGGACTCGGCGATTGATCTTCCCGATGCCCCGACCTTTCAGCAGGAGTTCTTGCCATGACCTTGCGTCTCTCCAAGATCGTCATGTGTCTGTGTCTTGCGGCGTTCGCCTTCCTGGTCGCCTTCGGCAACATCACCGATTACGGCTCAAACTTCGCCTTTGTCCAGCATGTGCTGAGCATGGATACGACCTTTCCGGGCAACGCCCTGATGTACCGCTCGATTACCAACCCGGCGCTGTGGACAGCCGGCTACTGGCTGATCATCCTCGGCGAGGCGTTGACCTGCCTGCTCTACCTCATCGCCGCCTCGGCGCTGTGGCGGACGCGCAAAGCCAGCGGGCAGGACTTCAACGACGCCAAGAAATTCGCCGTCATCGCCGCCACCATGGGCTTTCTGATCTGGTATTTCGGCTTCATGGTCGTGGGCGGCGAATGGTTCGCCATGTGGCAGTCGAGCATATGGAACGGCCAACAGAAGGCGTTCATGTTCTACATGACCATGCTCGCCGTGCTGATCTTCGTCATCCAGCCGGACGGCGATTTGCGCGCGCCCTGATTTACGCAGCGTGATTTCAATCGATCTAAAAGGACGGTGGCGTCCGCCCATAAGTTGCCGCCGTCCTCTTTTGGGCGAAAGCCGGGCAAAAACCGAACAATATCTTGACGTTCCGAGCCCTGTTTCGCATACACGCCAACGAAGGGGTGGAATCCGTGCGCGGCATCCATCTCCGTTCCAACGGCCCAGGGAGGGGTTCTTTTGGGCCAACAATCGAGGAAAATCCGGCAATGACCATCATTACCGCCGTCATCGCCTGCGGCTTGCTGTCAGTTCTGTACGCCATTTGGGCGACACGTTCGGTCCTTGCGTCCGATCAGGGCAATCAGCGCATGCAGGAAATCTCCGCAGCCATCCGCGAAGGCGCCCAGGCCTATCTGGCGCGCCAGTACACCACCATCGCCGTCGTCGGCATTGTCGTGCTCCTGCTCGCCTGGTGGCTGCTCTCGATCACCTCCGCGATCGGCTTCCTGATCGGCGCCGTGCTTTCGGGCGCCGCCGGCTTCATCGGGATGCATGTTTCGGTGCGCGCCAATGTGCGCACCGCGCAGGCCGCATCGAACAGCCTGGCCGCCGGCCTCGACATCGCCTTCAAATCCGGCGCCATCACTGGCCTGTTGGTGGCGGGCCTGGCGCTGCTCGGCGTCTCGATCTACTACGCCATCCTGACCGGCCCGATGGGCCTGCAGCCGAATGACCGCGTCGTCATCGACTCGCTGGTTTCGCTCGGCTTCGGCGCATCGCTGATCTCGATCTTCGCCCGTCTCGGCGGCGGCATCTTCACCAAGGGTGCGGATGTCGGCGGCGATCTCGTCGGCAAGGTCGAGGCCGGCATTCCGGAAGACGATCCACGCAACCCCGCCACCATCGCCGACAATGTCGGCGACAATGTCGGCGACTGCGCCGGCATGGCCGCCGACCTGTTCGAGACCTACGCGGTGACGGTTGTCGCCACCATGGTTCTGGCCGCCATTTTCTTCGGCGGCACGGCGGTTCTGGGTGCGGCAATGCTCTATCCGCTCGCCATCTGCGGCGCCTGCATCCTGACCTCTATCGTCGGTACCTTCTTCGTCAAGCTGGGCTCGAACGGCTCGATCATGGGCGCCCTCTATAAGGGCCTGATCGTCACCGGACTGCTGTCGATCGTCGGCTTGGCCATTGCCACCTCGGCGGTACTGGGCTGGGGTGAGATAGGCAATGTCGGCGGGCTCGCCATCACAGGGAAGAACTTGTTCATCTGCGGGTTGATCGGCTTGGCCGTGACCGGTCTCATCGTGGTGATCACCGAATACTATACAGGCACCAACAAGCGCCCGGTGAACTCGATCGCCCAGGCGTCGGTGACCGGCCACGGCACCAACGTCATCCAGGGCCTCGCCGTCTCGCTGGAGGCGACCGCCCTGCCGGCCATTGTCATCGTCGGCGGCATCATTGCCACCTACCAGCTTGGCGGCCTGTTCGGCACAGCCATCGCCGTCACGACCATGCTCGGCCTCGCCGGCATGATCGTAGCGCTCGACGCCTTCGGCCCGGTCACCGACAATGCCGGCGGCATCGCCGAAATGTCCGGCCTGCCCAAGGAAGTGCGCCACTCGACCGACGCGCTCGACGCGGTCGGCAACACCACCAAGGCGGTCACCAAGGGCTATGCCATCGGCTCGGCCGGCCTCGGCGCGCTGGTGCTGTTCGCGGCCTACTCGAACGATCTCCGGTTCTTCGCCGCCAATGGCGACAAGTACCCCTACTTCCAAGGCATGGGCGAGATCTCCTTCGACCTCTCCAATCCGTATGTCGTCGCCGGCCTGATCTTCGGCGGCCTGATCCCCTATCTGTTCGGCGGCATCGCGATGACCGCCGTCGGCCGCGCCGCGGGCTCCATCGTCGAAGAAGTGCGCAAGCAGTTCCGCGAGGACAAGGGCATCATGGCCGGCACGTCCAAGCCGAACTATGCCCGCGCGGTCGATCTTCTGACCAGGGCGGCAATCCGGGAAATGATCGTCCCGTCGCTGCTGCCGGTGCTTGCGCCGCTCGTCGTCTATTTCGGCGTGCTCCTGATCTCCGGCTCCAAGGCCTCAGCCTTCGCGGCGCTCGGCGCCTCGCTGCTCGGCGTCATCGTCAACGGCCTCTTCGTCGCCATCTCGATGACTTCCGGCGGCGGCGCCTGGGACAACGCCAAGAAGTCGTTCGAGGACGGCTTCACCGACAAGGACGGCGTCAAGCACCTGAAGGGCTCCGAGGCTCACAAGGCGTCGGTCACCGGCGACACCGTCGGCGACCCCTACAAGGATACCGCCGGCCCGGCCGTCAACCCGGCGATCAAGATCACCAACATCGTCGCGCTGCTTCTGCTCGCCGTGCTCGCGCACGGCTGATAGCGGCAACTGTTCCAGGACAAAGCCCGCGGGAGCGATCCCGCGGGCTTTTTTCGGCACCACATTCTGCGTCCCGCCGGGGCGCTTAACTGGCTTCCGGCCTTTCGCTGCCATGGCTGTAGCGGGCCAGCAACGCGGCGGCGTCCGGTTCTCGCTCTGGCATCGGCGTCAAGCCGCGTGTCTGGCGCAGCATGGCCATGAACGCGCCGCGGCGAAACTGGCGGCGGAAGGAACGCGCCCGCGGATGGACGCCGAGGGCAGCCAGCAGCCTGCGTTTGAGGTAGCGGGAGCGCTTGAGGGGAGCAGGTTCTTCGGCGTTGCCGAGAATCCTCACGCGCAACGCGTCAGGCGTATTCATCGCGTCCATCAGTTCTTCCTGCTCCCGCGCCGTGTCCCGCGCATAGCTGCCTTCGCGCTTGCCCGAATGCAGCATGAGCACGGTCAGATGAGGCATTGTCGCGATCACCGCACCCTTGCGCCAGGCACGGAACAGCCAGTCCTGGGAACTTTCGCAAACGCACTGGCTGGCCGGCCGCCACGGCCCAAGCCTTGGCAGCGACGTCCGACGTATCATTTGCGCGGAGCCGAATCCGACGGTGGTGACCGGGTCATAGAAGCCGTCCCGCCCCATCCCGAGGATCATATGCCTGGAACCTTTGCTCGCGGTCGACTCGATGACAGCACCTCGGGCGATCACCACATCGGCGCCGGTGGCGTCGATCCAGCCGCTCATGGACGTCAGATGGTCGGGAAACCAGAGATCGTCATGGTTCAATATGGCAACGAAACGGCCGCGTGCTCTGGCAAAGCCGATATTGTTCGGCCCCGACTGCTCGCCGAAATTCACTGGAAGATCGATATAGGAGATGCGGGCGTCGCCGAAAGCGGCGACCGTTGTCGCGGTGTCCGGCCGGCAGGCGTCCCCAATGACTATGGCTTCCCAGTTCTGCAGAGTCTGACCGACGAGGCTCTTCAGCGTCTGGCGCAGGACCGCCGGGCGGTTGTGAGTCGCGATGATAACCGAGACAAGAGGTTCGATCCGCCCTGTTGGCGCGCCTTGACCGCCCTGTTCCACGCTACACCAGCTTGTAGGGAATCTGTTCCGTGTCCGGCGGCAGGCGCCAATGATCGGGCGCGTCATAGGCGTAGGCCTTGTCGACGAGGTTGAGCACCAACGCCGTTTCCGGTCCGAGCGCGACCACACCGTGCCAGACGCCGGGCGGAATGACGACGATCGCGGGCCTGACCGCTCCGACAATCTTGTGCCAAACCGTGCCGAATGTCGGCGAGGCCTTGCGACCGTCGAACAGTGAGATGCGAACGCTGCCCACCGAGCAAAAAAGCCGGTCGGTTGTGACGCCATGGGCATGCCATCCCGTCACCGCGCCGGGATAAAGCGTGCGCTGAAACACCTGTCCGACGGGAAGTCCGTCGAGATCCCATTCTTCGCGAAAGACCTCAGTGAGGTAGCCGGTCGAAGTCGCGACAGGTCGGATTTCCTTGAGCGCGACGCCGTCGATTGTCGGCGCATCGACGACAAGCCAGTCAGGTGTGACGGTCTGCCGGTCAGGCGTGCCCGTCGCCATCCAGCCTTGCGGCACAGTGCGATCGCTGTTGCTCATGATAGGTCCCCAATCCCCAGCAAATTGATAGGGGGACGCGGGAATATAAGCAAGTATGCGTCCTGGCTGCGCGTAAACAAAACCCGCCGCCGAGGCGGCGGGTGCTGATTATTCTGCAGGCCGTCGATAGACTTAAGGCGTACCGCCGCTGCCGCCGCCGGGGATGCCAGGTGCCAGCTTGCTCGCACCGCTGATGATCTGGCTAAGGAAGTTCTGGTCCTTGCCGCCGGTCGGCGTCGTCCGCGAGATGAAGTCGAAGATCTTGCCGTCCTTGAGGCCGTAATTGGCGATCTGGGTGACGCGGCCGTCGGCGCCGAAATAGACCGCCAGCACATGCTGGTCGATGATCCGGGGGTTGTCGAAGGCGACGTAGCGCTTGCGCGTTTGCGAGATGTAGTAGAAGGCCTCGTTATCGAAGGTCGCCGTCGTCGACGGCGTGCCCAGCGCCAAAAGCACCTGTTCGCGGCTCGACCCGACCGGTACCGAATCGATCGCCTGCTGGTCGATGACGTAGCCTTTCGTCAGCGTCTCGCTTGGATGGAGATCGCCGAACATCTTGGACGAATTGCAGGCGGAAAGCGCTGATACCACGACCAGCAGCGAAGCCACGCCCACCTGGGCGGGCGCAAAGAACGACTTGAATTTCAGCGCACCCAACAACAATTCTCCATAACATCCCCGCAACTTGCGCTGGGCCGCAAAACCGGTAAACCAGCTTCGATGCCGATGCAACAAGGCCAAATTAAACAACAGGTCCCCGGGAGACCGCCCTCGATGTTCCAGCGCCTTTTTGGCCGCGAACGCAATGCCAACCGCGCTATCACCGACGCGCTCTACGCACAAATCGTGGCGGCGGCGCGGCAAACGGTGTTTTATTCCGACTGGAATGTGCCGGATACGCCGCTCGGCCGCTTCGAGATGCTGTCGCTGCACATGTATCTCGTCCAGCATCGGTTGCATGGCGAGCAAGGTGTGGCCGCCGAGGTCGCGCAAGTGCTGATCGACGAGTTCTTTCTCGATGTCGAGCATTCGCTGCGCGAGCTCGGCATCAGCGATGTCGGCGTGCCCAAGCGCATGAAGAAGCTGGCAAAGATGTTTTACGGCCGCACGGCCGCTTATGACGACGCGCTCGGGCAGGACGATCGGCTGGCGCTTGCGGCGGCGCTTGCCCGCAATGTCAGGCCGGACGCCGGCTCCTGGCCGCACGCGCCGCTGCTGGCGGACTATGTCCGCGAGGCCTCGCGGAAGCTTGCCGCGCAGCCGACCGAATCGATCGTCGCCGGCACTGCCGCGTTCCCGGCCGCCGGGACCGCGTGAAGGAGGCCATGATGAAAGACGCCGAATTGCAAAGCCCGGTATCCTTTGTCGCCAATGTCGCGCGGCTGCCGCAAAAGGGCCTGCCCGTCGTGGTCGAGGCCGATGAACGCCAGCGTCAAGCGCTTGCCGCCGAACACGATCTGCTTTCGGTCGAAAGCTATCGCGCCGAGCTGCTCGTGACCTCCTGGAACCGCAATGGCGTCAAGGTCACCGGCCGCGTCGAGGCCGACATCACGCAAGCCTGCATCGTCACCCTGGATCCGGTCAGCGCGCATATCGACGAGCCGGTCGAGGCGCTGTTTCTGCCCGAGCAGTCGAAGCTTGGGCGCGAAGGTTTCGAGGGCGGCGGCGAGATCATCCTCGACGCCGACGGACCGGACAGCCCGGAGACATTTTCCGGCGACACCATCGACGTCGGCGCGCTGGCGGAGCAGTTTTTCGGCCTGGCGATCGATCCCTATCCGCGTAAGCCGGGGGCGTCGCTCGATGTTGCCGGCGACGACCAGCCTGAGGAAAGCGAATTCCAGAAAAAGCTGCGTTCGCTGCTTGGAAAATCCTGAGAGTGGTCCGGATTTTGGAAAAGTTGGTTGTGCGTCAGCCCAAAACCGCTATTTTCGCCGAACCTTCGCGAGCCCCCTTACCTTGGCAGGCGTTCGCCGCAAGCCAGGCAAACCGTGAGAAAAATACCACGTGATCAGGATTTCCATCGATGCCATGGGCGGCGATCACGGACCGAGCGTGGTCATCCCGGCGCTGATGACGGTCGCCATACGCCGTCCTGACATCCGCTTCGTCATCTACGGCCGCGAGGACGTGGTGCGTCCCGAGCTTGCGAAATTTCCGAAACTCGGCGAGGTGAGTGAGTTCGTCCATTGCGAGGTCGCCGTGCGCATGGACGACAAGCCGAGCCAGGCCTTGCGCCACGGCCGCTGGAAGTCGTCGATGTGGAAGGCCGTCGAGGCGGTCAAGAACGGCGGGGCGCAGGCCTGCATCTCGGCCGGCAACACCGGCGCGCTGATGGCGATGTCGAAATTCTGCCTGCGCACCATGGCCACCATCGACCGCCCGGCGATCGCGGCGCTCTGGCCCACGACGCGCGGCGAAAGCGTGGTGCTCGATGTCGGCGCCACCATCGGCGCCGATGCGCATCAGCTTATCGATTTCGCCATTCTGGGCACCGGCATGGCGCGCTCGGTGTTCGGCGTCGAGCGGCCGAGCGTCGGCCTACTCAATGTCGGCGTCGAGGAGATCAAGGGCCAGGAAGAGGTCAAGGAAGCCGGCCGCATGCTGCGTGAGGCCAACATGGCCTCGATGAACTATCGCGGCTTCGTCGAGGGCGACGATATCGGCAAGGGAACGGTCGACGTGGTGGTCACCGAAGGCTTTGCCGGAAACATCGCGCTCAAGACGGCCGAAGGCACCGCAAGGCAGATCGCCGGCTATTTGCGCGCCGCCATGAGCCGCACGCTCATGGCCAAGATCGGCTATGTCTTCGCCAAGGGCGCCTTCGACAGGCTGCGCGAAAAGATGGATGTCGGTCGCTCCAATGGCGGCGTCTTCCTGGGGTTGAACGGCATCGTGGTGAAGAGCCATGGCGGCGCCGATTCGGATGGCTTCGCGGCAGCCATCGAGCTCGGCTACGACATGGTGCGCAACAATCTGCTTGACCGGATCGAGGCCGACCTCGATCTGTTCCATGCGCGCAACCCGACTGCGCAGGCAAACAGGAAATCCGGTGTCGCCGCCGACGCCGAGGAATAGGAACGAGCTTTGATCAGATCAGTCGTGCGCGGCAATGGTGCCGCGCTGCCCCGCCGCATCATGAAGAATGCCGATTTCGAAGGCATGGTCGAGACCTCCGACGAGTGGATCGTCCAGCGCACCGGCATTCGCCAGCGCCACGTCGCGGCCGACGACGAGACGACGGCCTCGCTCGGAGAGGCGGCCGCGCGCGCCGCGCTCGACAGCGCCGGCATGACACCCGCCGATATCGACCTCATCATCCTGGCGACCTCGACGCCCAACAACACGTTCCCGGCGACTGCCGTCGAAATCCAGAACCGGCTCGGCATGCATCACGGCTTCGCCTTCGACATGCAGGCCGTATGCTCGGGCTTCGTCTACGCCGTCGCCACCGCCGACCTTTATATCCGCGGCGGCCTCGCCAAACGCGTCCTGGTGATCGGCTCGGAAACATTCTCGCGCATCCTCGACTGGAGCGACCGCTCAACCTGCGTGCTGTTTGGCGACGGCGCCGGCGCGCTGGTTCTCGAAGCGGAAGAGGGCGCCGGGGCGATCACCGATCGCGGCGTTTTGGCGGCAAGCTTGCGCTCGGACGGCGTGCACAAGGACAAGCTCTTCGTCGACGGCGGCCCTTCGACCACGGGAACCGTCGGTCATCTCAGGATGGAAGGCCGTGAAGTGTTCAAGCATGCCGTCGGCATGATCACCGATGTCATCGAGGCGACCTTCGGCCAGGCCGGCATAACGGCCGAGGACCTCGACTGGTTCGTGCCGCATCAAGCCAATAAACGGATTATTGACGCTTCCGCCAAGAAGCTCGGGATTGCCGAAGAGAAAGTGGTGGTCACCGTCGATCTACACGGTAACACCTCGGCTGCCTCGGTGCCGCTCGCTCTCTCGGTGGCCGTCGCCGACGGCCGCATCAAGAAGGGCGACCTTGTGCTTCTCGAGGCGATGGGTGGAGGTTTCACCTGGGGCGCGGTATTGCTCCGCTGGTAAGTGCCGAACGCGCCGGTTCGGTTCTTGACCTTGCCGGATCAATTACTTAGGCTCTGCCTTTACCTGTATCGATTTACGTGTTGCGAGCAGATGGGACGGTCGCATGGGGGGAAAGACACTTACGCGTGCCGACCTAGCTGAAGCCGTTTACCGGAAGGTTGGCTTGTCGCGAACTGAATCGGCCGAGCTCGTCGAGGCCGTCCTGGATGAGATCTGCGAGGCCATCGTTCGAGGCGAGACGGTGAAGCTGTCTTCCTTCGCCACCTTCCATGTCCGTTCCAAGAACGAGCGCATCGGCCGCAATCCCAAGACGGGCGAGGAAGTGCCGATCCTGCCGCGCCGGGTGATGACGTTCAAATCGTCGAATGTGCTCAAGAACCGGATCCTGCGTTCGCACCAGAACAGCAAGGGCAAGGGCAGCAAGTAGTTTGCTGACGAATACGGTTGAAAACCGCCGGCGGTTTTGACGCTGGGCTTGAATATCGTTTCATAAACCGCTGAAATAAGGGGCGATTCGGTATCATGCCCGGATCGTGGTCCAGCGTGGAGGATTGGCCCATGGACAAGAGCCCCGATGCTTTCCGCACCATCAGCGAAGTCGCGGAAGACCTCGATTTGCCGCAGCATGTGCTGCGTTTCTGGGAGACGCGCTTCACCCAGATCAAACCGATGAAGCGTGGCGGCGGCCGGCGCTACTACCGGCCGCAGGACGTCGAGCTCATCAAGGGCATCAGGCATATGCTCTATGATCAGGGCTACACGATCAAAGGCGTGCAGAAGCTGTTGCGCGAGAACGGCAATCATTTTCTGGTCGCCATCGGCAATGGCGACATGGCCGCCGTGGAGGCGATCGCCCAGCGCCGCCAGGCCGAGCAGGTGCCGCTTACGGCGGCCGCCCAGCCGCGCGGCGACGAGGACGCGCTGGTCGGCCAGCCCAAGGTGAAGCCCAGCCGCCGTTTCTTCGGCCTCGGCAAGAGCGATGACGAAGGTCCCGTCCAACCCGACTCCTCGAAATTGTCGCGTGACAATCGGGCCCTGCTGCAGGAGGCGCTGTTCGATCTGCTGGAGTGCAAACGCCTGCTCGACCAGGTCCGTTGAACGGCCATCATGCCGATGCGGCGCGGTCGGCCCGCAGGAACTGGCTTGTCGTCCATGCGTTAGGCCTTCTCGAAGAGAAGGACAACAAGCATGGCATCGTTTTCGACACTCTCCGACGTCGATATCGACAAGCAGGTCGCGGCGCTTTCGCGGCAATTGCACGATCTCAAGAAAGTTTTGGCCAGGCGCGGTGGCGCCTATTACGAGGACGGCAGCGAGATGGCGTCCGACTATTACACGCAACTTGCCGATCGCCTCCAGGAGGCGTTACCGGCAATAAGCCGCAGGGGCAGGGCGATCGAGCGTACGGCGCGCGATCATCCGGCAACGGCGGTGGCCGTCGGCCTTGTCGTGGTCGGGTTGCTTGCCGGGCTTCTCGTCAGCCGGCGCTGAACGATCGACGAGATTTGAAACAGAAATGGCGGCCGTCCTCGACGGCCGCCATTTCCATGCAACTCGGCTACAGATGATCAGTTCGCCAGCTTGAGCCGGGTCTTCGGGTCGACCTTCATGACCTGGCTGCACTTGCCGTAGATGGTGCCGTTCTTGTCGGTGGCGTCGGTATAGGTGCCCTTGCAATCGAGCTGCAGCACCAGACACGAGCCGTGGCCTTTACAGACCGCGCCGCCGTCGTCGGTCGGATGCGTGCCCGCGAAAGCCGGCGACGAGACCGAGCCGAACGCCGAGACGACGAGAGCGGCGGCGAGCGTGATACGCTTGAAGTTGGTCATTTTGAGCATTTCCTTCCATTGGTTGAGGGATCGCCGTCCAGGCGTCCCGTGGGGTTGAGGAGCGCCTTCGCGGCGCCCATGACCGCTTAGTGCTGCCATCAATGGAAAGGTTCATGTGCCCCGCGATTTTTTCAGTTGGCCGGCGATATCGGCGGACTGGACGGTCCGGGGTGCGTCTCTTGTTGGCGTTGCGTGGCACGCATTCCTGCGCGCTTCGCCCGGCATAGAAGCGGCTCACTGGCCGCCAGCTTGTCGGTCAGCGTCACGACCAGCGGATTGCGGCGACGATCTTCCGCCACAACATTATCTGGTTGTAGCGCGTCGGGTGGCGGGATTTGGCAGATAGCCGAGCTTCAGGCGAAGCGGGCAAGGAAAGCCGGTAGGCCGGCGTCAGGAGGACACAGCAGGCCGCCGACATCAGGCGGTGTCTGGCCGGCGGATCAGGGACATCACCGGATGCTTAAGGAGACAGATCCGATGGGAAGGCTGGTCCGCTCTGGCAGCGAAGGCCGGCCTTCCCATCGGCAAAAAGGAGGATCAGGCCTTCTTCGGAGCCATCTTGTGGTGGTGGCGATGATGATGGTGACGGTGGTGGTGCCTGTGGTGGTGACGATGATGATGATGCTTCTTCATCGGGGCCGCGTCGGCACTGGTGGTGCCGAGGATCGGCATGGTGAAAGCCAGCGCCAGAGCCAGGCCGAGCGCGGAGAGAAGGGACTTCTTCATGACTTCGTTTCCTTTTTACGCGGGCGTTCCGAGAGTCACCGGAGCAAATCGGTGACCCAAGCCTCGCGATAGGGACTATCCTCCTGGTTTTTTTCGACAATTTTTCCCAAATGTAGATTTTTGTTTCTGGATTGTTTCTGAGAAGCCCTGTTGCGCTGCATGCCCGCCCCGAGAGGCGAAGATTGCGCGATCTTATGGAAATCCGAGGATGCGGCCGCTTGGGCTCACATGGGCGGCGCGACACCGTGATTCCCGACCACGACGCGATTGGCGACGAGCTTGCCGTCGCCGCCGCGCTCGGCGTTGACGAACACTGCGACCCCCGGCGTGAGATCCGCCGGTGTGGCGGTGGCGAACGTCACGATCGGTGTGGTTTGCGGGATCGCGATCTGTTTCTTCTGGCCATTGTCATAGGTGAGCGTGACCGTGCGGCCCTCGATTTCGGTGACGTCTGCGACGGTGCCGTTGGTCATGCGGCTGTTGGGCTGCAAATCCCAGTCGCGATCACCTTCTCCCGTACCCTTCAGCGCGGCCGGGAAAATCACGACCTCCAACGCGCCGCTGCCGCCGTCGGCCTTGGATATCGAGGCGATGCCGAGAAAATCACCCTGCTTGATATCGGCCGCAGATGCCTTGGCGACACCCGAAATCTTCCAGCCGTCGGCAAGCGTGATCGTATCGGTCTTGCCGTTGCGGTCCTTCACCGTCAGTGTCGATCCGGCGACGCTGACGACAGTGCCTCGAACACGCACGGCATCCGCTGCCCATGCTTGCGTCGCGCCGATGACGCTTGAGATTGTGCCAAGCACAATTGCGAACGATTTCAAATTCATGGCATCCGATCCTTCCGAGAAACTTCCGGCGCCGTCTGTCGGCAGCCGGTGACGACAAGCTAACGAATCGGGACGTCGAAAATGCCGGCGAATCCGGGCTCGGACCTTCAAAAGAACTTGATCGAGCGCCACGCGACCTTACATGTGCAGAGCCTGAGGCATTCGGCCAAAACGCCGCTTCACGATGGCGTGACGCCGCATCGGTGCTCTTGGCAAATCATGTGTTAACGAGCATTCTCCCGCCCGTCTCAGGCAACACCATTTCATCAGACCCTGTTTCATCTCAAGGAGTTGCCATGCCCAACACCGCACGAAACACTGTTTCGAATGACGTCATTGCCGCGTCCGGCCTCAACCCGTTGAAAGCCGCTCGCGAAACGAGAGGATATACGATCGAGGAGCTTTCTTTGACCTGCGGCCTGGCCGTGGGCGAGATCGTCGACATCGAGGACGGCAAGGACGCCGACCCCGCCAAGCTCCGCCGCATCGCTTCGGCGCTGCAGATGCCGGAAGAGGAATTGATCAAAGTGCCGGCCGAAGAGAACCGGCCTATCCATCAATAGAGACGCAAAAAGCGTCCATCGAAGAGCCCGCCGGGATTTCGCCCGGTGGGCTTTTTTTGGTGCCTGCACGGCACAGGCGCTGGCTCTTGCCAATAACGGCCACGTCATGCGATTCGCCGACCGCCGCTGTCGACAAACTTGACGAGGGGTTCATCATGAGTCTGGAATCGGTTCGCGCCTTCTTTGCCGAGCGGGCGCCGGACGTGGAGGTCATCGTCACCGAGGCAAGCTCGGCCACTGTCGCGCTGGCGGCGGAGGCGCATGGCGTCACGCCGGCGCAGATCGCCAAGACGATCTGCTTGCGCGTCGGAGACGAGACCATGCTGGTCGTGACCAGTGGCATCGCACGGCTCGACAATCGCAAATTCAAGGACAGGATGGGCGGCAAGCCTCGCATGCTCGGTGGCGAGGAGGTGCTGGCCGTCACCAGCCATCCGCCGGGCGGCGTCTGCCCGTTCGGCCTGCCGGCGCCGCTGCCGATCTATTGCGACTTGTCGCTCAAGCCCTTCGATGAAGTCGTTCCCGCCGCCGGCGCCACCAATGCCGCAGTGCGCATCACGCCCCAGCGCATGGCCGATCTGGTCGGCGCCGTTTGGGTCGACGTTTGCCAGTAACAATTGCCGCCTAGATATCCTTTCGCGGCCCCGCGAAAGGGCCGCCGCGCGCCTTGAGCGGCGCCCGGTCGCGAGCGCTCGTTTTCCATTTGGCTCGGTACAGGGGGCTCGCCGTCGACGCGTTTAGCCGTTGCGCCCCGACCACCTCGAAAAGTGTCGATCGATGGCCAAATTGTGGACATTAGTCTTGACAGGAATACATATGTTCAATACCCGTCAAGCAACCGAACAGCATGCGATATGGGAGGAATACACGGTATGGCGTCCAATATTTCGTTGACGGGTCTTGCCCGCGATCTCGAGGAACGAGCCAAGTCCGGCAAGCCCATCCGCATCGGCCTGATCGGTTCCGGTGAAATGGGCACCGATATCGTCACCCGCGTCGCCCATATGTCTGGAATTGAGATCGGTGCCATTTCCGAATTGAACCTTCCCGCGGCCAGCAAGGCCGTCGACATCGCCTTCCAGGAAACCGGACACGCGCGGGAAGTGTCGAACGCCTCGGCGATGAATTCGGCCATGGAGGCTGGTAAGATCGCCGTCACCAACGACTCCAGCCTGATCATCGGCAACGAGCTGATCGACGTCGTCATCGACGCGACCGGCGTTCCCGCCGTCGGCGCCGAGATCGGTCTGCGCGCCATGGAGCATGGCAAGCATCTGGTGATGATGAATGTCGAGGCGGACGTCACCATCGGCGCCTATCTTAAGAGCGAAGCCGACCGCCTTGGCGTGACCTATTCGCTGGGCGCCGGCGACGAGCCGTCTTCCTGCATGGAGCTGATCGAGTTCGTCTCCGCCATGGGCCACCCGATCGTTGCCGCCGGCAAGGGCAAGAACAACCCGCTTAACATCGACGCCACGCCTCCGGACTATGAGGAGGAGGCGAAGCGCCGGCATATGAATGTGCGCATGCTGGTCGAATTCGTCGACGGTTCGAAGACCATGGTCGAGATGGCGGCGATCGCCAACGCGACCGGGCTGGTTCCCGACAAGCCCGGCATGCACGGTCCGTCCGCGACGCTCGGCGAATTGTCGAAGGTGCTGGTGCCGCAGAAGGACGGCGGCGTGCTGTCGAAAGTGGGCGTCGTCGACTACTCGATCGGCAAGGGCGTAGCGCCCGGCGTCTTCGTTGTCGCCGACATGTCGCATCCGCGCATTTCAGAGCGCATGGAAGACCTGAAGATGGGCAAGGGTCCGTATTTCACCTTCCATCGCCCCTATCACCTGACCTCGCTGGAAGTGCCGCTGACCTGCGCCCGCGTCGTGCTCTACGGCAAGGCCGACATGGTGCCGCTGGCGAAGCCCGTGGCCGAGGTCTGCGCGGTCGCCAAGAAGGATCTGAAGCCCGGCGACAAGCTCGATGCCATCGGCGAATATTGCTATCGCGCCTGGATCATGACGGCGCCGGAAGCCCATGCGGCCCGCGCGATCCCTTGCGGCCTGCTGCAGGGCGGCTCCGTCACGGCGCCCGTCAAGAAGGGCGATCTCATCACCTATGCCAACGCCGCGCCCGCGCCGGGTTCGAAGATCGCCGAACTGCGCGCCCGCCAGGACAAGCTCGTCTACGGCGCTGTGGAGGCGTGATCATGGCCGGAGCCAGCAAAGCCGCCCTGGATAGCCGGGCCAACCTGCCTTTCGTCTATCGCCAGTACAGCCCGGAGCAACTGAGGCAGGTGCTCCATAAGATGTACCTCATCCGCCGCTTCGAAGAGGGCGCGGAAGAGTGCTACATGCGCGGCCTCATCCACGGCACCATGCACCTGTCGATCGGCCAGGAAGCCAGCGCCATGGGCATCTGCATGCCGCTCGCCGAGGATGACCAGATCACCTCGACGCATCGGGGCCATGGCCATTGCATCGCCAAGGGCGCCGAGGTCAGCCGCATGTTCGCGGAGTTCTTCGGCAAGACCACGGGCTACTGCAAGGGCCGCGGCGGCTCCATGCACATCGCCGACGTCGCCAAGGGCAATCTCGGCGCCAACGGCATCGTTGCCGGCGGCATTCCGATCGCGGTGGGGGCCGCGCTTTCGTCCAAGATGATGAAGACCGGCAAGGTGGTGGTCTCCTTCTTCGGCGACGGCGCCAACAATGAAGGCGCCTTCCACGAGGCGCTGAACATGGCGGCGATCTGGAAGCTGCCGGTGATCTTCGTGTGCGAGAACAACGGCTACGGCATGTCGACCTCGACGGCGCGCTCGACCGCGGTGAAGAACATCGCCGAGCGCGCGGCCGCCTATTCGATGCCGGGCGTCATCGTCAACGGCAACATCTTCTCCGAGGTCGCCGAGGCGTCCTTCAAGGCGGTCGAGCGGGCGCGCGCGGGCGAGGGGCCGACGCTGATCGAATCCAAGACCTACCGTCATCGCGGCCACTCCAAGAGCGACCGCAACCGCTACCGCACCAAGGAAGAGATCGAGGATTGGATGGCGAACCGCGATCCGATCACGCTGTTCGAGACAGAGCTGCGCGATTTCGGCTTCATCGACGACCAGGGCATCCAGGCGATCCGCGACGCGGTTGCCAAGGAGATCGCCGACGGCATCGAGTTCGCCAAGGAGAGCCCGGCGCCCGAGATCGCCACCCTTGAGAATTATGTTTACACGGAGCAAGCGTGATGGACGCCGCGGTGCGTGAACTGAGCTACGCCCAGGCGATCCAGGAAGCGATGGCGATCGCCATGGACATGGACGAGCGCGTCTTCCTGATGGGCGAGGATATCGGCGTCTATGGCGGCGCCTTCCAGGTGACCGGCGATCTGGTCGAGCGTTACGGCACCGACCGGGTGATCGACACGCCGATTTCGGAATTGGGCGGCGCCGGCGTCGCGGTGGGCGCGGCCGTCACCGGCATGCGGCCGATCTTCGAATTCCAGTTCTCGGATTTCGCCACGCTCGGCATGGAGCAGATCGTCAACCAGGCGGCCAAGATGCGCTTCATGCTCGGCGGCGAGGTCTCGGTGCCGGTGGTGATGCGTTTCCCGGCCGGCTCCGGCACGGGTGCCGCCGCGCAGCACAGCCAGAGCCTGGAGGCCTGGCTCGGCCATGTGCCCGGCCTCAAGGTCATTCAGCCGGCGACACCGCACGATGCCAAGGGCATGCTGCTTGCCGCGATCGCCGATCCGGACCCGGTCATGATCTTCGAGCATAAGCTGCTCTACAAGATGAAGGGCCATGTGCCCGAGGGCCACTATACCGTTCCGATCGGTAAGGCGGAGATTCGCCGCGAGGGCCGCGACCTCACCATCGTCGCCACCTCGATCATGGTGCAGAAGGCGCTCGACGCCGCGGCCGCGCTCGAAGGCGAGGGCATCGACATCGAAGTGGTCGATCTGCGCACGATCCGCCCGATCGACCGGCAGACCGTCATCGACAGCGTGAAGAAGACCTCGCGCCTGCTCTGCGTCTACGAAGCGGTGAAGACGCTCGGCATCGGCGCGGAAGTGAGCGCGCTGGTCGCCGAGAGCGAGGCCTTCGACTATCTCGACGCGCCGATCGTACGCCTCGGTGGCGCCGAGACGCCGATCCCCTACAATCCGGACCTGGAAAAGGCCACCGTGCCGCAGGTTCCCGACATCATCGCCGCCGCGCGCGACCTCGTGAAAGGGGTTCGCTGAGCGATGCCGACCGAAGTCATTCTTCCCAAGGTCGACATGGATATGGCGACCGGCCAGATCTCGCGCTGGTTCGCCGAGGAGGGCGCTCACGTCAAGAAGGGCGACGTGCTCTTCGAGATCGAGACCGACAAGGCGGCGATGGAGATCGACGCGCCGGCCAGCGGCACGCTGCGCAATATCACCGGCAAGGAGCGCGTCGACATTCCCGTCGGTGAGCCCGTCGCATGGATCTATGCCGACGATGAGGTTTATGAGGCCAAGCAGGGTGAGGCGCCAATCTCCCCCCTCGTGGGGGAGATGTCGGCGCAGCCGACAGAGGGGCGCGCTGTCCCGCCAACGTCTCGTTCCTTCGCGCCCCCTTCTGGCCTGCCGGCCATCTCCCCGACAGGTGGGGAGATCAGCCAATCGCCGTCGGCCGCGCGTGCAACGCCGCTTGCGCGCCGCTTGGCGCGCGAGGCGGGTCTTGCGATTGCCGGCATAAAAGGCAGCGGTCCGCGCGGCCGCGTCGTGCGCGCCGATGTTGAGGCAGCAATCGCCGCGAAAGGCGCAGCCGTTGCTCAGCCTGCTGCCGAGGTCGTATCGCCGGGCCCGGCCGAGGCCCCACCATCCGCTCCGGCTCCTGCTGCGAAGCCGATGTCGGACGACCAGGTGCTGAAGCTGTTCGCCGAAGGCTCCTACGAGCTCGTGCCGCATGACAACATGCGCAAGACCATTGCGCGTCGCCTGGTCGAGGCAAAGTCCACCATCCCGCATTTCTATCTGACGCTGGACTGCGAGCTCGATGCGCTCTTGGCGCTGCGCACGCAGCTCAATGCCGCCGCACCGATGAGAAAGACCGACAAGGGCGAGGTTCCGGCCTACAAGCTCTCCGTCAACGACATGGTCATCAAGGCCATGGCTATGGCGCTGATGGCGGTGCCGGATGCCAACGCCTCCTGGACCGAGAACGCCATGGTCAAGCACAAGCACGCCGATGTCGGCGTTGCGGTGTCGATCCCCGGCGGCCTGATCACGCCGATCATTCGCAAAGCGGATGAAAAGACGCTGTCGGTCATCTCCAACGAGATGAAGGACCTGGCGAGCCGCGCCAGAAGCCGCAAGCTGAAGCCGGAAGAATATCAGGGCGGCACGACGGCGGTGTCCAATCTCGGCATGTTCGGCATTAAGGACTTTGCCGCCGTCATCAACCCGCCGCATGCGACGATCCTGGCGGTCGGCGCGGGCGAGGAGCGGGCGGTGGTGAAGAAGGGCGAGATCAAGATTGCAACGATCATGTCGGTGACGCTCTCGACCGACCATCGTGCCGTTGACGGCGCGCTCGGCGCGGAGCTGCTGGGCGCCTTCAAGCGCATGATTGAAAACCCCATGGGCATGCTGGTGTAAGCCAACCCAGCCGGCTGTTGATCCGGCTTGTTCTTACGCCTTTGATCACCGACTTGTCAGGCCGGCAACTCGCGTGAATTCCGGCCCGGTGCTTGAAGCCGCCGTCATTTCGTTCCACATCGGGCGCAATGAACGGCAAGATGCGGGAATGGTTTCGGAATTGGCGGTGGGCCTTGGCCGCATCGCTGTTCCTGCATGCCCTGATCGCACCGTTCTTGTTCTTGGGCTTGCCGAGACCCGACCAACAGCCGGATCAGCAGGAACAGCCGGTCAACGTCGCGATCGTGCCGCCGCCCGATCAGCCCAAGCCGAAGCCTGTCCCAAGGCCGCCGGAGCCGACGCCTGAAAAGAAGGCGGAAAAGCCGCCTGAGCAGCCCGTGCAAAAGCCACCGCCTCCGCAGCCGCCGAAACCGCAGGACATACCGGTTCTGAAGCGGGTCTTTCAGTATGGCGAGAAGGATACCGGCCCGCAGAAATCTCCCGACGGCGGCAGCGCGCCAGCCAACGCGCCGTCGCCGGCCAAGGATCAACCAGCGAAGCCATCTGAAGCATCGCAGCCCGCGCCCAACCAGTCCGCTCCGCCTGCAACACCCGAACAGCAGGCGGACACGAATAGGGCTAAAGAGAAACCGGTAACCGCCGCGCCGGAGGAAAAAACCGCACAAAGCGAGGAGACCGATACACAGCACCCGGAAACGCAGGAGGCAGCTCCGCAAACCGCTGCAAAGCAAGCTGCCGAAGCGCCAAAGCCCTTGGGGGCCGAAGCCGGCGACAAGCCTGCGCCGGCCGAAAAGGCAAAGCCTAAAGCTTCCAAGGCAACGAAGTTCAAATCCGCAAGAGCTTTGAGAGCGCCAAGCGGGAGCCCGGCAAGGTCAAACCCCGCCGGCAGCGAGGTCGCGGGATCGCCGATCTATTCCGGCCTGCCGGGCGTCAGAAAGCTTTACTCGCCGGGTGCCACCGGCAACGCGCTGGCCACAAGCTCAATGGAGAAAGTGCCGCGCGATCAGCGCGTTGCCAATCTTTGCGCCAATGTGCTGAACCAGGAATTGCAAAGCGCCGATTACTCGCCCAAATGGCTGCCGACCATTCCGCTGAAGCAAGGCAATGTTCTTAATCCTACCCAGACCGCTTTCAGCACGACAACTCAATGGTACGATCTGAGCTTCCGCTGCGAGGTCGACGCCGACGCGACGAGGGTGCTGTCCTTCAACTTCCGCGTTGGGGGATTGGTCCCGCCCGGTGAGTGGACGCGGCGTCGCTTCCCCAGCCTGCGCTAGAGCATCACCCGAACCGATGGGTCAGCGAACGCAAAAGTGGGAACCGGTTCGGAGAAGATCATGCTCCAACAAAGAGTTAGCTCAGGCCGGCACGCCCAGTCTGGCTAACTCCCGGCTGACTTCGTGCCAGTCGGCGCAAACAAAATCCGCGCCGGCTGCCTTCAGCCGCGCGCTGTGTTCGGGATAAGTGTGCCCGCCTCCGGTATAGCCGATCGCGATCATGCCGGCCGCCACCGCGCCCTGAATGCCGAAAGGCGAATCCTCGACCACGATGCAGTCGGCCGGCTTCGCGCCCATCTTTTCGGCGGCGTGGAGGAAGATGTCGGGCGCCGGCTTGCCGTTCTTGACCATCGAGGAGGAAAAGATCGCCTCGCCGAAGAAGCGCGACAGTCCGGTCACCGACAGGCTGTGGTTGATGCGTTCCACCGACGACGACGAGGCGACGCAGCGGTTTCCGGCAAGCTCGCTCAGGAAAGGTTCGATCCCCGGCGTCGGTTTCAGTTCCTCGGAAAAGAGCAGCTTGGTTTCCGCCCAGATGTCGCCGTCGGCTGCCGGCGGAAACTGATGGCCGGTCAATTCCTTGATCTTCATGATGATGTCGGACTGCTTCATGCCAATGCATTGTGCAATGATGCCGCCATGGACGCCGGGCATGCCGTGTTTCTCGTAAACGCGCTCATAGGCCTTGGCGGCCAGCGGTTCGCTGTCGACGAGAACGCCGTCGCAGTCGAAAATCATCAGTCTAGCTTGCGCCACGCGCCACTCCCGGCCTCGGTTCGAACCCGCACATCGCTATCGATAAAAAGTCAGATGTTCAATAGTCGGCCCCAACGCCTCAAAGCTGGCGCAGCGCCTCGCTGACTGGCGAGGATCCAAGCGCACGCTGCATGGCCTGGCGCGACTGCGCGCGGTCGGGGGTGATCCAGTTGGGCTCGGCGCCGAGGAACCGGTCGAGGAAAGCGACCGCATAGGCGGGCATTTCCGTCGCGTTCTCGCGGTAGGACCACCAGGTGCGCAGGTCGTCGGCGCATTTGTCGATGCCGGGCGCCGTGCCGAACTCCTGCTCGTGCACGGCAAGAATCGCCGACACGCAATAGTTGGTATAGAGAAATCCCTCCGGCCAGAAGCGCACGATTTCCGCCGTGCCGGCATTGGCTTCGGTCTCGATCATTTCGCCGAGACCTGAGACCTCCCGCGCCGGCGCCTGCCGGATCAGCTCGCGCAGCACCAGCCCGGCGGCGAAGACGATGAAGTCCGCGCGGTCGACCGCGGCGAATCGCTTCTGCGCTTCCATGACCTCGATCCAGTCGAGAAAGGCGCGCGTCAGCTTGGCCTCGTCGATCTCGAAACGAACGCCGAAGGTTTCCGACACCACCTTCGCGCTGCTGCGGAATGTGGCGCGAAACCAGCGCAGTTGCCGCAGTCGGTGGCGAAGGTCCGGCATAAGCGCGAGTTCGTGCCTGAAAGGCAGATCCATGTCTCATATCCCGTTTGGCGACAGGCTACCACAGGCGCCGCCGATGCCGAAATCGGCCAGCCGGCTGTGGAGCGTTATAGTGGCTAATATAATACATGTTGACATTCTAGGAAACAAATGTTCTCACTTTCGGGTCGTCTCGGCTCCGTTCAATATGTGCCGGAGAAAGCGACTCGGGAGGAACCGAAATGGCGATCTGGCAGTGGGCGCTGCTTCTGCTGTTTGTTGTCTGGGCGTTGCAATCGCTCGGTGTCTGGCTGCAGATGCGGCATTATTCGGACGTCTTCAAAGGTGTCACCGGAGAGTTCAAGGACGGTTTCGTCGGCGCGGGCAATTTCCGCGGACGGCTGGCCAAGGGCACGATTGCGCTGATCGTCGTGACGCCGGATCTCATCGTGCGCCGCATGATGGTCATGAGCGGCCGTTCGGTGCTGACGAAGTTCAAGCGACATAAAGAATTCGAGGGCATCCCCCTCGATCGACTCCGGTCCAACCCTGCGATCATGGGGGAGGGGGAACCCGGTGTGGCCGAGGCCGTGAAACGGGCGATCGAGCAGATCGACCGCGCGCGGTCGGAGCCGGGGAAGAAGCCGGGCCTGTCCGGCTTGAACGTAGCAAGGGCATAAACGGACGCCGGCAGCCGGCTGGGAACGACCGGCGGGGGTCATAAGGAGGAGAAATGTCTGTAATCACATTATTGGCGCAGCATGCCGACCTGGCGGTGCATAACCTGCATGTCGCAGGCACGATGGTCTCGGATGCAGCCTGGCATGGCAAGCTCGGCGTCGATCATGCCACCGATCATCTCGTGGTCCTGGCGCAGGCGACCACCGACAATGCGCCGGTCACCGCCGATCAGCTGAAGGAACAGCTGAAGAACGTGCAGCAGGAAGAGCAGCTCGGCTGGCTGACCGCGATCGGCAAGTATTTTATCGGCATCTTCCAGAAGGGCGGCGAAGTGTTCGCCGGCTTCGTCACCGGCATCATCCCGACGCTGGTGGTGCTGATGACCGCCTTCTATGCCGTCACCGAACTGGTCGGCGAGCAACGCGTCCACGGTCTCGCCCGCGGCGCCGGTCGCATCGCGCTGACCCGCTATACGGTGCTGCCGGTCCTGTCGGTGTTCTTCCTCACCAACCCGATGGCCTATACCTTCGGCTCCTTCCTGGAAGAAAAGCACAAGCCTGCCTTCTATGACGCGGCGGTGTCCTACGTGCATCCGCCGCTCGGCCTTTTCCCGCATATCAACCCCGGCGAATATTTCGTCTGGGGCGGCATGCTGGTCGCGCTGCTGGATCTCGAGAAGCGGGGCGTCATCGCCAACGGCTATCACGTCAAGGTGGCGATCTGGTACGCCATCGTCGGCCTCGTCGTCATCCTGCTGAAGGGCATCCTGACCGAGCGCATCACGGCCATCATGGCGCGCCGCCAGGGCGTCGATCTCTAAGGGCGGGAGGACACCATGGCCAAGACATACAAGGCAGTAAAGATATCGAAGGGCTCCACTGGTTGGGGCGGCCCTCTGGTCATCGAGCCGACCGAGCAGCGCAGCAAGGTCGTATCGGTGACCGGCGGCGGCATTCATCCGGTGGCGCAGCTCATCGCCGACATGACCGGCGCCGAGGCCGTCGACGGCTTCAAGTCGCCGCCGATCGAAAGCGAGATGGCTGTCGTCGTCGTCGACTGCGGCGGCACCGCGCGCTGCGGCGTCTATCCACGCAAGCGCATCCCGACCGTCAACCTGACGCCGGTCGGCCAGGCGGGTCCGCTCGCCCAGTTCATCACGGAAGACATCTACGTTTCGGGCGTGAAGCCGGCCAACATCACAATGGCGGACGGATCCGAAGCGGTCACCACTGCGGGGGGAGCAGCATCGATGAGTTCAAGCAACAACACCACTGCCAGGGCTGCCGAGCCGCTGCCGAGCGAAGGCGGGCTTATCGGCCTGATCAGCTCCATCGGCCGTGTCATGGGCCGCGTGGTCGGCATCTTCTTCAACTCCGGCCGCCGCACCATCGATCAGGTTGTCCGCAACGTGCTGCCCTTCATGGCCTTCGTAACCATGCTGATCGGCCTGATCCTCTATACCGGCATCGGTGACGTGCTGGCGCAGCCGATGGGTCCGCTGGCCAACAACATCGTCGGCCTGCTGGTCATCTCGGCCATCTGCGGCCTGCCGTTCCTGTCGCCCATCCTGGGGCCAGGCGCGGTCATTGCCCAGGTCATCGGCGTCGCCATCATCGGCCCGCAGATCGCCAACGGCACCATCTCGCCCGCAATGGCTCTGCCGGCGCTGTTTGCCTACAACACCCAGGTGGGTTGCGATTTCGTCCCCGTCGGTCTGGCGCTCGGTGAGGCCAAGCCGAAGACGATCGAAATCGGCGTGCCGGCAGTGCTCATCAGCCGTCAGATCATGGGCCCGGTCTCCGTGCTGATCGCATGGGTCGTCTCCCTGATCGTGTTCTAAATCACAGGTAAAACGAGGTTCGCCATATGTCGGTTCTTCTCAAGACACGGGTCACAGCCATCGGACCCGAAGTGGCGGACCTCGCCGAGGGCGGCGTGGTCATCCTTTTCGCGGATGGCTCGCCTCCCGAACTGGCTGAAGTTTCCGTGCTGCACAAGACGGAGGAAGGCCCAAGCGACGAGGCGCCAGCGACGGGCGCCTCGATCACGCTCGGACCGGTGTCGGCGACGATAACGGCGGTCGGCTCCACGGCCTGGAGCAAGGTCCGCGAGATGGGTCATGTCGTGATCTCCTTTAATGGAGCATCCGAGGCCGAAAGGCCGGGCGAGGTTTGCGCATCCGAGGTCGATACCGGAGCGCTCGTGGCCGCCCTGACACCGGGCGCTGTCATCACCATCGCCGCTTGATAATATCCGCGCCGTCTGTCGACGGCGCCCAAACCTAGAGTATTGCCATGGAACGCTCGACCATCGTCAGAGTGCACGAAGGTTTGCACGCCCGTCCCGCCACGCGGTTCGTGAAACTCGCCAAGGGTTTCGAATCCGATGTCGAGCTGGTCAAGGACGGCAAGGCGGTCAGCGCCAAGAGCTCGGTCAAGCTGATGCTCCTGGCGGTCAAGGAAAACCAGGAAGTCACCGTGCGCGCCAACGGTGCCGACGCGATCGAGGCGATCGAGGCACTGATCGGCTATCTGGAGAACCCGCGCGCCGGCCTCGACGACGAGAACGAGCCGGGTGAAGCTGGCTCGGAAACCGCAGCGGCGGCGCCCGCTCCCGAGGCCGCGCCGCCCGCCGCCGAAATCCCGAAACTTCAAGGCGTCGCCGCCAGCGAGGGCGTGGCGATTGGGCCGGCCTTTGCCCATTTCCCACCGGAGATCGAGGGACCGGGCAGGCGCCTGCAGGCCGATGAGATTGAAGGCGAGCTCGAGCGCTTCCGCGGCGCCGTCGCCAGCGTGCAGGCGCGCATGGACCGCACGCTTGCCGAGAACAATCTCTCCGCCGGCGACCGCGGCATCATCGCGGCCTTGCGCGACATCGCCGCCGACGACAGCCTGACCGGCGAAGTCGAAAGGCTGATCAAAGGCGGTGACGATGCGGTCTCGGCGGTGATTGCGGCCGCGGCCACCATCGCCGCCGATTTCAGCGCGGTCGACGACCACTATCTCAACGCCCGGGCCGACGACGTCCATGCCGTCGGTCGGCAGATCTGCCTGGTGCTACTCGGCCAGGACGAGCTCAGCCTGGAAACCATACCGCAGGGCGCGATCCTCATCGCCGACGACATCGGCGCCTGGGATCTGGCGCGCGCGCCGCTGAAGCGCATCGGCGGCGTGGTCTGCGGCCACGGCGGCGCCACCTCCCATATCGCCATCATCGCCCGCTCGCACGGCATCCCGGCCGTGCTGGGTCTGGGCGACAAGGTCAATGAGCTGCGCACCGCCAGGGAGGTGGCGATCGACGGCAATGCCGGCCATGTGATCGTCGATCCGGACCAGGCGACGCGCGCTGATTTCACCCGACGTGTCGAGGCAGCGGCGCAGGAGCGTGCCGGCCTCAAGGTATTCAAGAGCGTGACGCCTACCCGCGCGGACGGCACCGTGATCGAAGTCGCGGCCAATATCGGTTCGCTGGAGGAGATCGAGGCGGCGCAGGAAGCCGGCGCCATGGGCGTCGGGCTGTTCCGCACCGAGCTGCTCTTCATGCGCCACATGCATCTGCCGTCGGAAGACATGCAGGCCGAGACCTACAGCGCGCTTGCCAAGGCGTTTGCGCCGCATTCGGTCATCGTGCGCACGCTCGATATCGGCGGCGACAAGCCGATCGCCGGTATCGAATTTCCCGACGAGGAAAACCCCTTCCTCGGCTGGCGCGGTATCCGCATGTGCCTGGACCGTCCCGACATCTTCAAGCGCCAACTGCGGGCGCTGCTCAGGGCCGCCGTCCATGGCAACATCAAGGTGATGCTGCCGATGGTCTCGGAGATTGCCGAGGTCACGCGCACCCGCGCGCTGGTCGCGGAATGCGCGGCTGAACTCAAGGCCGAAGGTGTGCCGCATGCCGATTTCGATCTCGGCGTCATGATCGAGACGCCGGCCGCCGTGCTGATCGCGCCGGCGCTGGCGAAGGAAGTGGCGTTCTTTTCGATCGGCACCAACGACCTGACGCAGTACATCATGGCCGCCGACCGCCTCAACCCAACAGTCGCCAAGCTCAACGACGTCACCAATCCGGCGGTGATGTCGGCGATCGAGCTGACGGCCAAGGCTGGCGTCGGCGCCGGCATCATGGTGGGCATGTGCGGCGAGGCTGCCGGCCGTCCGGATCTGATCCCGGCCTTCATCAACATGGGTCTGACCGAGCTCAGCATGAGCGCGGCCTCGATCCAGCGCGCCAAGAAGACCATCGCTGCGATGACGACCGAGCGGTAGCGGTTGCTGTCGGCGGTTACGTCAGATGCGCGAGCAGGGTGGCGAGAACCGGTGTCAGCTCCTGGACGGCATTGACATGGGCGCAAGCCTGCCGGATGCGATCCTCCCGCACCTCGGCCGCCAGCACCGCGATCTCCAGAATATCGGGCTCGGGCGTACCGCCATCCGCCTTGGTCGCCAGTCCGCAGGCCAGCACCACGGGCGCAAGGCACCTGATGTCGAGAGGCCGGTCGCCGGCTATCGCCGGGCCTGCCCCGATTTCGCCAGGCTGGACCGGGCGGTGGTTGAGGCATTCGACGAGGAGAGCCGCGCAGGCCGCCGCGACCTGATCCGTGGATGCCGTTTCCGCCGCCGCGGCAGCCAGAAGATCCGCATGGCGCTTGCGCATCGCGACATGCACGGCGGAAAAACTCGCCTCGTGAACGCGGGGGTTGTCGATGCCGTAGCCGGCGAGAACCGCCCGGGTCAGGTAATACATGTCACGCCTGAACTGACGCTCACCGCCGATCTGCCGATCTTCATCGCCTTGCGGGAAGTAGGCCCGCAGGCTTTTCACGGTCGTGCCATCGACCTTGAGCGGCCGGGAATGCGGAACGAAGGCTTCGGCGATCGTCAGCGCCTCGTCGACGGCGCTTGCTGCATGACCGAGCAGGCTGCGGCCCGGAAAGGGCGGCAAATTGCCGGCGATGTCGTGAGAGCTGCCGCCGGCGCTGTCGTGACGGCTTTGGCGGATCGCGTCGCGGAGTTCCCGAAGCCGGTCCTTCAGGTTGGCGCGGACATCCTCGGAGATTTGTCGCAGCATCGCCAATCGCCTCGAAATGCTGAAGCCGCTCACGGCTTGGGCGCCAGTCGCCCTCTCTAGATTGTTCGTCTCGCTTGGTAGATCAATAGACGATATTTAACCAGCATGCAGAATCGGCGAGGCGGTGTCATCGCCGGAGTTGGAGGGGAAGTTGGGCAGGCGACGGCAGGGCGAACCAGAAAACGGCAGGGCGGCGGCCGAAGCATCGGAGCAGGTCGTCAGCGAAAGCCGGACCGACCGCCTCAGGATCCGCGCCGCCTGGATGTATTTCGTCGAGCAGATGACGCAAAACGAGATCGCCGACGTGCTCGGCGTCGGCCGCGTCACTATCGTGCGCATGCTGGCGGAGGCGAGGGCGCGCAATGAGGTGAAGATCACCATCGAGAGCGAGCTTTTGGAGATCGTGCGGCTGGAGCGCGCGCTGGAAAGGACCTTCGGCCTGCAGCAGGCACTGGTCGCGCCGCTCTCCGACCCCAAGGCCGATCCGATCCCGGCGATCGCCGCCAAGACCGGCATGTTCCTGTCCGACGCTATGAAATCCGGCATGCGGGTCGGCGTCGGCTGGGGCGTGACGCTGTTCAACACCTTGCCCTTCATCAGCGCCAAATCGCTCACCGATTTCAGCGTAATTTCGCTGCTTGGCGGCGTTGGCGTCGCGCGGCGTGTCAATCCGGCGGAATTCGCCTGGCGCTTTGCCCAGATCTTCCAGGGCGACGGCTATCTGATGCCGACGCCGGCCGTCGTCGACAGCGTCGAGACCAAGATCGCACTGGTTGAGCGCTGCGGCCTGCAGGAGATCTTCGAGATGGCCGACGCGCTCGATGCCGTGCTGCTCAGCGTCGGCGGCATCGCTTCGGCCACCACCTTCTCGCGCGGCGGCTTTCTCAAGGAAGCGGACCGCGAGGCCCTGCTGGCGCGCGGCGCCGTCGGCGACCTCCTGTTCCATTTCTACGACCGCAACGGCGATCTGGTCGACCATCCCGTCAACAGCCACGTGATGTCGGTGGATGTCGACCGCCTGCGCAAGGCGCCGATCCGCATCCTCACCTCCGGCGGTGAGGAGAAGACCGACGCGCTGCTCGGTGCCATGAACCTGATTGCGCCGACCATCCTGATCACGGACGAGGAAAGCGCGCGGCGGATGCTGGCCGCGCATGCGGGCTAATCGGCGGGCATAAGCTCGCCTGGCACGTTCGTGCCGCCTTCGCGGGGGATTTCAAGGATTTAAATGGTCGGAGTGGCCGGATTCGAACCGACGACCCCTTGACCCCCAGTCAAGTGCGCTACCGGGCTGCGCTACACTCCGGACCGGGTGGCGATGTATCGTGATAAGGCGGTGCGGGTCAACCGAATTCGGTGCCTATCGCGCTGGTGAATTCCCAAGGAGGGATACCGGCCTCGCGAGCCGCAATTCCCGCTGGTGCCGGTACTCCAGCGCGATCGCGCCCCAGACCAGGCCGAGCAGCAGGTAGAGATGGCGCCAGTGGTCGATGTCGATGAAGGTGCCGAGGCCGATATTGCCGAGATAGGCGACATAGGCGCAAAGCAGATAGGGCTGCCAGGGTCGGTCGCGCAAAAGGATGCGGAAGCCGGCGCCGATCGTCCATAAGGTCAGCGTCAGGAACGAGACGAAGCCGAGCCAGCCGTAGTCCATCAGCGCCTTCAGCCAGATGTCGTGTGTGTCCTCGCCATAGATCGTGCCGAAGACCAGCGGGCCGATGCCGAACGGATGCTCCATCGCCAGTTGGAAGCCGATCGTGTAGCGGGCGAAGCGGCCGAGTCGCGCCGAATCGTAGCTCTGCTCGAGCTGCGCGCGCTGGGTGAACATATCCGACACGCCGGGCAGTTGCAGGATGATGAGGAAGGCGATGACCAGCAGCGCCAGGGCCGCGATCGTCATAACCACGACCCGCAGCCGGAACTTGCCGCTGGCGCTCTGCAGGAACAGGCACGCGGTGAGCAGCACCGCCGACACCGCGAACATGCCCCACGCGCCGCGCGAGAAGGAGAAGAAGATGCCGGCGGCGATGATGAGCAGCGGCACGGCCAGAAGCGGCATACGCGATACAGGGCCGGTCAGGAGCAGATACAGCAGGGAGGTGCCGGGCAGCACCAGGAACGGGCCGAACACATTGGGGTCCTGGAAGGCGCCGGCGGCGCGGTCGTATTTGGTGAAGATTTCCGCGCCGGGAAAGGCATGGAAATAGCCGGCGATGCCGAGCAGCGACGTCGCCACAGCGGAGGCGACATAGGCGATGAAGATCAGCCGGTAGAGGCTGGGCTGGACCGAGGTCACGGAGGCGAAGAACACCGCGCTGAAAGCCAGAAACAGGGAGACGGCGAGATAGAGCGGCGTGTTGGCGAGATCCGCCATCTGCGTCATGGCGATCATGCCGCCGATGTTCATCGTCACCAGAAGCACCAGCAAGGGCACGATCGCGCGCGAGATTCGAAGCCCGAACAGCGCCCACACCGCGATCAGCCCGGCCATATAGATTTCGTAAGGCGCGGGCTCGCTGATGACGAAGCCGGAGAGCAGGATGCCGATGCCGATCGCCGCCGACGCGATCAGCGAAATCAGCTTGGCGTTGATCGCCGACGCCGGCAACTCATGGGCGACGGCGCTCAATAGGCGTTTTCCGTGTTGAGCAGGCGGATCGGCGTCAGGAACAGGATGCGCAGGTCGAACAGCATCGACCAGTTCTCGATGTAATAAAGGTCGTATTCAGTGCGCATGCGGATCTTTTCGTTGGTGTCCATCTCGCCGCGCCAGCCGTTGATCTGCGCCCAGCCGGTGACGCCGGGCTTGACCTTGTGGCGGGCGAAGTAGCCGTCGACCACCTCGTTGTAGAGCAGGTTGTGCGACTGCGCGGCAATGGCGTGCGGACGCGGCCCGACCAGCGACAACGAGCCGAGCAGCGAATTGAAGAATTGCGGCAACTCGTCGATCGAGGTCTTGCGGATGAAGCGGCCGACGCGGGTGACGCGCGGATCGTTCTTGGTCACCGTCTGCTTGGCGGTCGGGTCGGACCGGTCGGCATACATCGAGCGGAACTTGAAGACCTCGATGATCTCGTTGTTGAAGCCGTGCCGCTTCTGCTTGAAGAGCACCGGACCCTTGCTGTCGAGCTTGATGGCGATCGCGGTGGCGAGCATCACCGGCGAGAACAGGATGATGCCGACCAGCGAGAAGACGATGTCGAAGGCACGCTTGGCGACCGAATCCCAGTCGTTGATCGGCTTGTCGAAGATGTCGAGCATCGGCACCGAGCCGATATAGGAATAGGCGCGCGGCCTGAACTGCAGCGCGTTCGAATGCGCCGAGAGCCGGATGTCGACCGGCAGCACCCAGAGTTTCTTCAGAAGCTGCAGGACGCGCGATTCGGCGGTCAGCGGCAGCGACACGATCAGCATGTCGATGCGCGCGATGCGGGCGAATTCGATGAGCTCCGAGATCGTTCCGAGCTTTGGATAGCCGGCGACGATCGGCGGCGAGCGCTTGTCGTTGCGGTCGTCGAAGATGCCGCAAATGCGGATATCGTTGTAGGGCTGCTTCTCGACCGAGCGGATCAGCTGTTCGGCCGCCTTGCCGCCGCCGACGATGAGGGCGCGGCGCTCCATGCGGCCGTCGCGCGCCCAGCGGCGGATGAGCCTGGACATCACGAGTCTCAGGCCGAAGATCATTCCGAAGCCGACCACGAACCAGGTGCCGAACAGCAGGCGCGAATAGTCTTCCGACGCCTTGATGGCAAAGGCGGTCAACGCCATCAGCGCGAAGCTGCCGGCCCAGACAAGCAGCACCCGGCCGAAATTGGCGAGCGGGCGCATCAGCGCCGCGATCTGGTAGCTGTCGGTTACGTCGAGCAGCACCACGGCCAGGAACGACGTGGCGGCGATCGCGAGCGGATATTGCCAGGCCAGATAGTTGAAGAAGCCGACATAATAGAAATAGACGCCGAGCCCCGACAGGAAGAGCACCGCGAACTCGACCATGCGCAGCACGCCGCTGACCATGATCGGCGACATGGTATCGCGCCGGTATTGCGAGGCGACCTGGCGCGCCACGTCGTTGATGCCGCCGGCCTTTTCGCTCTCGGCGGGAGCGTCGTAGTTGCGTACCGCATCCATGGAAAAGCGGTGCGCGGGGTCGATCTCATTCATGGGAACTGTCCGCGAGCTTCGCGGAACTGCATAGCAAAAGAGAGCTAAGAAAGCCTTGAAACAACCGGTGGTTTTGAAGCTGTCGAGCCTGCCGCGTGCCTACTTGTCCAGCGCGGCGAAATAGGCCTTCTCGATCTCGGCCGCCATCACATCGGCTCCGAATCGGGCCTTGAGCTCATCCGTCTGCGGCATCGCCTTCCGGTACGCGCCGCGGTCGCCGAGGGCCGTTTCCATTTTGCCCGCAAGCTGCGCTGGATCCGGCCTGATCAGGGCAGGGGAGCCGTCGCCGAAGATTTCGGGAATGCCGCCAACCGCGGTCGCGATCATGGGCATGCCGGCGGCCAAAGCCTCGAGCACGACATAGGGCATCGCCTCCGCGCGCGACGGCACGACGATCAGCCCGGCCAGCGCGAAAGCCTCTCTCGCCGGCATGGGCGGCAGGAAACGGACATGGCTCTTCAAGCCGAGTCGTTCCACTTGCGTATGGTAGCGCGGCAGGTCGTCGCCGTCGCCGACCATGACGGCGCTCAACGGACGGCCCAACGCGCTGCCGGCCAAGGCCAGGGCATCGATGAAGATATCCGGACCTTTCAGGTCGCGCATCATGCCTATGTAGAGAAAATCGGCGGCATTCGCCGCCGTCGCCACGGGTTCGAATTCGGCGGCGCGCAGGCCGTTATAGACAAGCATGTTGGGTATGGGCGGCTCGCCGACCTTGCGGCAGTAGGTGTTGCGCTCATAGTCGGAAACGAACAGCAGGCAGTCGGTGAAGCGCGCCATGAAGCGCTCCAGGCCGAAGAACAACTTTCCCGTCGCCGTCGTTTCGTCATAGTGGAGGGAGCCGCCATGCGGCGAATAAAGGCGGGCAACGCGAGACCTTGACACCCGCAACAGCGAGCCGAACAGCCGGGCATAGGCGCCACCCTTGGCGCCGTGCCCATGCAGCACGTCCGGCCGCAATTCCTTGATGATTCTATAGGTGCGCCAGGCCGAGGCGAGGTCGCCCGGCCCGACATGGCGCTGCATCGGCGTACGATGGATGCCGAGCGCGAGGCTGTCCTTCATCGCCTCGAAGAACCGCTCCTCATAGTCGCCGCCGGTCGTCGAGTCGCAGACGATTCCCACCGCATGGCCGGCGGCGACCTGCGCCTCGGTCAGGTCGCGCACGTGCCGGAAGATTCCTCCGACAGGTGAGCGAAAGCAGTGGACGATCCTGAGATTCACCGCCACGACGGATTTTTCAGAACAGGCGTTCGCGGACGTAGACGGTGTCGCCGGGCAGGAGCGGATCGGATGTCAGCACCCGTCCGGTCATCACCTTGCCGTTGATGTCGCGGGTGATGTCGACGCTCTCCTGGTTGGCGCGCGGCGTGAAACCGCCGGCAATGGCGACAGCCTTTTGCACCGTGAGTCCCGGCACATAGGAATACTGGCCTGCGGCGCCCACTTCGCCCATGACGAAGATCGGCCGGTAGCGGTCGATTTCGACCGAAACGTCGGGGTCGCGCAGATAGCCTTGGCGCAGCTTGTCGGCGATCTCCTTTTCCAGCTGCTGCGCGGTGTGGCCGCGCGCCGGCACCGCGCCGACCAGCGGGAAGGAGAGATAGCCGGACTGGTCGACGCTGTAGGTGTTGGTCAACCCGTCCTGCTCGAACACCGTGACGCGGACGCGGTCGCCCGCGCCGAGCCGATAGGGCTGGTCGAGCACCTCGTGAAAGGCGGCGGGTGTCGGGCGGTAGCTCGAGCAGCCGGTGAGCAGCGACAGGGCAAGCAAAGCGCGAAAGAGGGAAGCAGTGCTTTTCATGACCGGCCAGGAACCTTCATCGCTCTTGCCGCAAGCCGCGGCACAACCCCAGGAAAGTGCGATCGTTATCATCCTGTTAGGGTTAATGGGCGGTAAAGGAGTGCGGTCCGGGACCGCCTTGATGGCAAAAAGTCCAATTGTTCTATTGCTTTCGAGCAATCTTCTTTGAGCGCTCTCTAATAAGCATGCGTTCTGATCTTAACGGGTGAGTTACCATAGTTGTTTACGGTCCATCCTCGACTCAAAGTTCGGAGCAGGATGCATGTCCGTTCAGTCCGCGGCCGCAGATGTCGATGTCGATCTGAGACAGCTTTTCGCCAGCCTGGCGCGAAACTGGCTGCGCATTGTTCTCGTGACCCTCGTGGTCACCGGGCTCGCCTTCGCCTTGGCTTGGCTCGCGACGCCTTATTATAAGGCGACGGCCAAGCTGGAGATTGGCTCGCGCGAATCGGAATACACCCGCCCGCCGGGCACCAACGACGACGAGAAGCCGATTCTCGACGAACAGGGCGTGGCCACCCAGGTCCAGATCATTTCCTCGCCCGACATCCTCAAGCAGGTGGCGACCAAGCTCAATCTGGACAAGCTGCCGGAGTTCGACGAAACACTGAAGATGTCGGCGCTGGGACGCATGCTCGTTCTTGTCGGCTTGAAAAGCGATCCCTTCGATATTCCGCCGGAAGAGCGCGTGCTGAACGCCATGCACGACAAGCTCAATGTCTATGCCGTTGAAAAGACGCGCGCCATCGCCATCGAGTTCGCCTCGAAGGATCCCAAGCTTGCCGCGGCGATCGCGAACGGCATTGCCGAGGCCTATATCGCCTCGAAGGGCGACGCCAAGCTCGAATCGAACGCCGCCGCCACCGACTTCCTGGCGCCGGAAATCGCCGACCTGCAGAAGCGGGTGAAGGACGCCGAAGCCAAGGTCGCGGCTTTTCGTGCCCAGTCCGACCTTCTGATGGGCGGCAACAATGCCGTGCTGCCGACTCAGCAGCTCGCCGAGCTGTCGAGCGAGTTGTCGCGCGTGCGCGCCAGCCGTGCCGCCGCCGAGGCGAGTGCCGAGAGCGTGCGCCGGGCGCTGCAGAATGGTGGTTCGCTGGACAGCGTGCCGGAAGTCCTGTCCTCGGAGCTGATCCAGCGCCTGCGCGAGCGCCAGGTGGAGCTCCGCGCCAACATTGCCGATCTTTCCACGACGCTGCTGGACAACCATCCGCGCATCCGTGCGCTGAAGTCGCAGCTTGCCGACCTCGACGGCCAAATTCGCAACGAGGCGCAAAAGATCATCCGGGGGCTGTCGGCCCAGGCGCAGACGGCCAAGGCGCGCGAGGACCAACTGGTCGCGGACGTCAACACGCTGAAAGCCGCCTCGGCGCGCGCCGGCGAGCAGCAGGTGCAGTTGGACGCTTTGCAGCGCGACGCGAACGTTCAGCGCCAACAGCTTGAATCTTATATGGCAAGCTACAATGCGGTGGCCTCGCGCAAGGATCGCAGATACTCGCCCGTCGCGGCGAGCCTGATTGCGAGCGCCCAGGTTCCGTCCCAGCCCTATTTCCCGAAGATCGGGCCGATCACCGGGGCCGCTGCCGCCGCTTCGCTGCTGCTGATGGCGATCGGCACGCTGCTTGGCGAACTGTTCTCGGGTCGCGCCATGCGTCCGGCCGCCGGCGCCCGCTTCACCGATATCGAGCAGGTGGCGATGCCTGCGGCCAGGGTCGAACCCACAGTCGCCGAGAAACATGATGAAGGTCGGGCTTTTGGGCCTTACGGGGAAGCCGCGGCAGGATATTCAATCGCTGAAGCGGAGCTTCCGACACCGGCCGACAGCGAGCCGGCGGAGGACCGTGCAACCGCAGTGGAGGCCTCCGAGCCGAGCGAATCGATGCCTGAGCCAAGGCAGTCCAGGCTGGGCGAGATCGATGTCGAAAAGGCCGCGGAGAAGCTGATCGCCTCTGGCGCCGCGCGCGCGATCTTCGTCTCGCCGGAAGGCGACGAGGCGGCCGCGTCCGCCGTGCTCGTGGCGCGCGAAGTATCCGACGCCGGCCTGCGTGTGCTGCTGCTCGATCTGACCGCATCGGGTGCGGCGTCGCGGCCGATGCTGGACTCGGGCCTGTTCCCGGGCATCACCAATCTGCTCGCGTCCGAAGCGCAGTTCAGCGATGTCATCCATCCCGATCTCTTTTCGGATGCGCATGTCATTCCGGTCGGTACCGCCGATCCGGTCCGCGCCATGCGCGCCGCCGACAGGCTGCCCATCATCATGCAGTCGCTGACCACCGCCTACGACCTCGTCGTGGTCGAATGCGGCGCGGCCGATGCTCACGGCATCAGCCGCCTGGTCGGCGACGGCACCGAAGTCTTTCTGTCGATGCTGGAAGCCGACGATCAGGTGACCCAGGCCGCGGTGAAGCTGATCGAGAACGGCTATCCGGACGTGACGCTGGTCACACCGGTCGGCCATGAACCGCCGGGAACGCCGGTGCCGGGCAAGCGGTCGGCCGCCTGAGCATAGAGCGAAAGTGCGACACTGCTGAAGCCGCGTCGTCCGTTTGAAGCGTGATGATCAGTTATCGTCCTCGGTCGCGGCAGGTGCTGCCTGTCCGGCAGCCTTGCGGCGCAGCATCTTGGTCAATTTCCAGACCGTCGGATTGTTCTTGATGAAGGCCTTCGCCCGCGCGCCTTGCCGCAGCCCTGTCGCCAGCACCCGG
The DNA here is from genome assembly GCA_000824805.1 of Mesorhizobium sp. SOD10. GTDB lineage: Bacteria > Pseudomonadota > Alphaproteobacteria > Rhizobiales > Rhizobiaceae > Mesorhizobium. Next base: position 77,138 of record CCNA01000022.1, on the reverse strand, counting down.
CCCTTTAGCCTCAGCGGCGCAAGCACCTCGAAATGCCGGACCTCGATATCGCACCAGAGCCGTTTGTAAGGCTCGTCGCCAACCGAGAAGTCGTAGACGTCGAAGCCAAGCTCGCAGGCTTGCTGGATGTTGTCGAAGAACAGGAAATCGCCAGGGCTGGTGAAGGCGAGATCGTCGTCGGCTATGGCGCCGAATTCGCAGATCAGCCGCTTGCCGGACCGGCTGGAGCCGGTGACGGCGCGCAGTTTCCCCGCCACCTCCAGGCCATGCAGCAGGAAGGGAGGCTTTTGCTCGGACAGCGCGTCGGTAAACAGCGCCCGGAAGAAGTCGCGTACGTGGCTGTCGCCGAAGACATTGGCGATGCCCATCTTGGCGAAACGCACTTCCTTCATCTCGAAGAAGGCATCGAGCAGCCTTTCGACCTCCTTGCGGGTGCCGGCCTCGATGCGGCGGAAGGTTCCGACAGCCTCGAACTTGCGCGTCTGCGAGCGGTGCTTCTTGCGCTTGCGCTTGCCGCTCGCGCGCGACAGCAGCGCGTCGAACCCGCCGTCGAGATCGACCGCCAGAGCGAGGTTCGGACTTGGGAAGCCGGGCAGCATGGCAAGCGGATTGGCGACGCCATCGAGGTCGGGCAGCAGCCTTTCCAGCGAGATCAGGTCGATATCCGGCCGCGTTTGGGCGATTGCCTTGAACATTGCGCGGATCGCCGGGGCGTCGACGGCTGGCAGGAAACGCGGATCGGCGGCGGCGAAATTGCCGTTGGCGTGCCGACCGCCGGCGAAACGGGCAACCTTGAACGGGCCGCGTCGCACCACTTCCAATGCCAGCGAAAGCGCCGGACGGCCGTCGCAGGCAAGCGTGGCAACAATCATGTCGGCGCCGGTTGCTGTCGCCCAGTTGCTCACCCAGGATGCGCTTTGCGCCGGCGCGTACTGCGCCGAAGCGCAGAATTGAACGTAACCGGCAAGGCCGGCGCCGTCGCTTGCGGTCGCAGCCCACCGGCTCGGATGGGCTCCAATCGGTCGTGCGGAAGCCTCGTTGGCCGCGACCCGGTTGCCGTCAAATGACGCGGCGGCGTCAACCATCCCTCAATCCTTAAGACGTATTGGTTCCGACTTTGGGGGTTCGCATAGGCGAATGTCGTGCTTGGTTGAGCCTAGGCGCAAAAGGTGAAGGAATGATCGACGGGGGCGAGGCAATCCGGAAACTGGCGCTGAACCTTGCCCGCTACTCCGGTCTCGCGCCCTTGGCGCGGCCGTTGGTCGGCGGCATCGGCGCGATCCTGATGCTGCACCGCGTCACCGCCGCACCGGAGAAGCCGAACAGTGTCAATCGGCATCTGAACATCGCTCCCGCCTTTCTCGACAGGTTGATCGCGGACATGAAGGGGCGGGGATATGCCTTTGTTTCCCTTGATGAAGCGATCGAGCGCGTCAGGACGGGCGGCAAAGGCGGCCAGTTCGCGACGATCACCGCGGACGATGCCTATCGCGACAACATGACCGAGGCGCTTCCCGTGTTGGAAAAGCACGGCGCGCCGATCACCATCTACGTCGCCCCCGGCCTGATCGATGGCGCCGTCGAACTCTGGTGGGACGTGATCGAGGACATCGTCGACACCAGTTCGCGCTTGATGCTGACGATGGCGGGCACGCCGACGGTGATCGATTGCTCGACACCAGGCAGGAAGATCCAGGCCGTCGCGCGGCTGAACGCCTGGCTGACGTTGGAGGTCTCCGAGGAAGAGCAGGGTGCGGCATTGCGCGATCTGGCCCGTTCGAACGGCTATCAATTCGGCGCAGGCCGCCCATGCACCTTGATGAATTGGGATGAGCTCCGCGCCATGGCCGCCCACCCGCTGGTGACCATCGGCGCGCACACCGTCAATCATCGGAACTTGAAGCGGCTGTCCGAAGCCGATGCCCGCCATGAAATCGGCGACGTCCGCCGGATCCTCAAGGAGAAGCTCGGCGAGGAGCCACGCCATCTGGCTTACCCCTATGGCTATGCCAGCGCCGTCGGCTGCCGCGAGGTGGGCTTTGCCCGCGACGCGGGCTATGCCTCGGCGGTGACCACGCGGCATGGCGTGCTGCGCGCCGAGCATGCCGGCTTCCTGCACGCGCTGCCGCGCATATCCGTCAACGGCCGATACCAGAGCCTGGCGCATATCCGTACGATGCTGTCCGGCATCACGACGCCGCTAGCCAATGCCGGCAAGATGGTGGTCACCGTCTAGCCGGCATCCATCGTCAGCACCTATGGAAGTATCGGTAAGTGTCCGGCGCGCTCATCCATTTGAAGTTCGCCGACAGTCCGCCATGCGCGTTGATCCACCCCCTGATGTCGGATGCATAGGCATTCCAGAGCATCCCGGTCGCGTCGGTGCGGTGTGCCAGGTGGAAGCCGAAGCTCGCCGCCGGCGTCACGCAGATGCGGCTGCGCGGAATATAGCCGAGCAGCACGGTGCAGGCCGACTGGCACTTGCCGACAATCCGCACATCGACGCCGCGGGCGGCAAGCGCCTTCCAGCGCCGGCTGTAGGCGGCGACGCTGCCGCCATGTGCGTCCGAGACATTGATGGTTTTCGCTGTCGCGATCGAAGCGGCGAACGAGCCGATCAGAACGATCAGCATCGCGAACATGGTTCTCAGCATGCCAAGCCTCCAGTTATGGTGAGGCAAGGTAGGCGCGCGCCCGATCACGTCTGAATCACATTCGCGTTTTGCCTGACGCCGGCGAGGGTCAGCCCTTCGGGCGCGGCTCGATGATCAGCCATTTGATGATTGCCATGGCCGGCAGAACCCAGAGAAAGCCGCTGAGAAGGAAGAACAGGAGATGCGCCGTGGGCCCGTATTCGGCGAGTCTGGTGACCGCGACGGCGGACGCGATCAGCGCATAGATGACGACCAGCGCCACCAGCAATATGGTTCCGATCAGCTTTTTCAGGCGAATGGGCATGTGGCGGTTCCGTTGACCCGCCCCGCTTAGGCCGAATGACGAGAGCGTGCAACCGTCGCAGCGCGGCGCGACGGCGTGCCGCGCTGTCCAGTCTTGCCAGTTGGGCGGCCTTGGTCCACCAATCGCGCGTTTCAACCGCCGGGAAAGCGAAATGGCTGCCATCACCGCCACAGCCCCCTATGCCGCACGCGACCGCGACCTCCACAACCGCGCTTTGGTGCGCGGCTGGCTCTATGTCGTGCTGCTGGTGCTATTCGCGCTGGTGCTGGTCGGCGGCTCCACGCGTCTCACCGGCTCGGGGCTCTCGATCACTGAGTGGCAGCCGATTCACGGTGTCATCCCGCCACTCAACGACGCCGAATGGCAGGAAGAGTTCCAGCGCTACCAGCAGATCCCGCAATATACCGAGATTAACAAGGGCATGAGCGTCGCGGACTTCAAGTCGATCTTCTGGTGGGAATGGGCGCACCGCATCCTGGCGCGCAGCGTCGGCGTGGTCTTTGCCTTGCCGCTGCTGTTCTTCTGGGCGACGCGCCGCATCGAACGCGGCCTGGGGCTGAAGCTCATCGGCATCCTTCTGCTCGGCGGGCTGCAAGGCGCCATTGGCTGGTGGATGGTGGCTTCCGGCCTGGTCGAGCGCGTTTCGGTGAGCCAGTACAGGTTGGCCACGCATCTGACGCTTGCCGCGTTGATCTTCACCGCCACCATGGTGGTCGCGCGCGGGCTGGCGCCGCATTCTGAGCCCGCCGCCGACCGGTCGACGCAGAGGCTCGCCGGCTTCATCGTGCTTTTGGCGCTGATCCAGATCTATCTCGGCGGGCTGGTCGCCGGACTGCACGCCGGCCTTTCCTATAATACATGGCCGCTGATGGACGGAAAGGTGATCCCGTCCGATCTGCTTCTCCTGAAGCCCGCCTGGTTGAACTTCTTCGAAAATCCGAAGACGGTTCAGTTCGTCCACCGGCTTGGCGCTTATACCATCTTGGTCGTGGCGCTCTGGCATATGATCGCGACGTGGCGGCGCCAGACCGGTACCACCCATGCCCGCCGGGCCACGCTTCTGTTCGCGCTGGTGGTCGTCCAGGCCTCGATCGGCGTCGGCACGCTGCTGATGCAGGTACCGCTGCACATGGCGCTGACGCACCAGGCGATCGCGCTTGTGTTGCTCGGCTTCGCCGCCGCGCATTGGCGCGGCACCAAGGGCGCCTATCCGCTGCCGACCGAGATAAACGTCAGAAGTTGACGACCGGCGATCGGTACTGCGATCGAACCTTTCGAACGGCCTCGGCGACGGCCAGTTCCCGATTCTCGTCGACTGCGTTCTTGTCCTCGCGATGCCATGCGGCCGACAGGCAGCCATAGGCGATCGCGTGGTCGAGAATGGCGCGCGGCGACTGCCCCAGCGTCTTTCCAAACGCTTCGGCCATATGCGCGATCCGGCGCGGATCGAGGCAGAGATCGTCGCGGTCGAGCGGGTTGTAGAACATGTTGGCCGCATCGAAGCCAGGATCGCCGAGCACCCCCTTCGGATCGATCGCCAGCCACCCGCGCGGGCCGAAGAGGATGTTGTCGTGATGCAGGTCGCCATGCAGCGGCTTGATCTCGTGCGGATCGGCAAGCAGCCGCTCGGCGATGCCTGCGGCGTGGACATAGAGGCTGGTTCGCCCGGCAGCGCGGTCGGCCTTGGCCACCCGAAACAAGCTGACATACCGTTCCCGCAGCGGCTGCAGGTCGGGCGGAGGCGTATGCTCGGACGCCGACAGCAGCCTCGCCATCACGTCGGCGGCAATCGCGGTCGCGGCATCGTCGCCATGCTCCGCAAGGTGCTCGGAGAGCAGCCTGTCGCCGGCATATTCGAGGAGCATGCGATTGCCGTCACGGCCGAGCAACCGCACCACGCCTTCGCCGCGCCGCCAGGCGAGGTAATGTTCGCCGCGCAACTCGTCCGCGACGTCGTCGAAGGGCTTTAGGTCCTTGACGATCGCCGGCGAACCATCCTCGCGCATCACCTTCCAGATCCGGCTGGAAAAGGTCTCGGCAATGAGTTCGGGAGCGCTGACCTTCCAGCGCTCGGGAAACGCTTGCATTGCCGGTCAGTGCTTGATGCCGAGCATCAGGTCGAGATTCTGCACCGCGGCGCCCGACGCGCCCTTGCCAAGATTGTCGTAGACGGCCATCAGCAGCGCCTGCGCCCTCTCGTCATTGGCGAACACATAGACCTTCATCCGGTTGGTGCCGTTATAGATCTCCGGATCGATCTCCGGGATGCGCTCCATATGGATATACGGCGCGACCTCGACCACGCCGCCCTCGATCGAGGCATAATGGTCGGCGATCGCCGCATGAAGTTGCGCGCCAGTCGGTACGCGATCGAGTGCGCCGAGCTGCAGCGGCACCACCGTGATCATGCCCTGCGCGAAATTGCCCACCGCCGGCTGCATGATCGGGTCGTGCGACAGCTTCGCATAGGTGCGGAGCTCCGGCACATGCTTGTGCTGCAGCGTCAGCCCATAGGGCAGGAACTCGGGCGCGTCCTCGCCCTTGCCGACATAATCCTCGATCATCGGCCGGCCGCCGCCGGAATAGCCGGAGATGCCGTTGACGGTGACCGGGAAGTCGGCCGGCAACAGGCCGGCGGAGACCAGCGGCCGCAGCGTCGCGATCGGCCCTTGCGGCCAGCAGCCCGGATTGGCGACGCGTTTCGCGCTGCCGATCTTCTTCGCCTGGTCCTTGTCCATTTCGGCGAAGCCATATTCCCAGCCCTCGGCGACGCGATGCGCCGTCGAGGCGTCGATCACCTTGGTCGTGTCGTTCGTAATCAGCGACACGCTTTCCTTCGCCGCCGCATCCGGCAGGCAAAGGATCGCGACGTCGGCCGCGTTGAGGAATTCGGCGCGGGCGGCGGTCTCCTTGCGGCGCTCGGTCGGGATGGAGATGATCTCCAGGTCGCCGCGGTCGGCAAGCAGCGCCCTGATCTGCAGGCCTGTCGTTCCGTGTTCGCCGTCAATGAAGATTTTCGGTTTCATCGCTTACCAAATTCCCTGCGATTCCAATACTATATGGCGTGAGCATGATTTATCACGGCATGACTGCCGTTGTTCAACTCTTCCGCCCGGGCTTTTCGCTCCGCCAGCAAGCCGAGATAGTGCATGGCGATGATCGATCCTGCGATTGCCGTTATATCGGCATGATCATAGGCGGGCGCAACCTCGACGATATCGGCGCCGACGATGTCGATCTGGCCGAGCTGGCGCAGTGTCGACAGCATCTTTGCCGAGGAGGGGCCGCCGGCAACCGGCGTGCCGGTGCCGGGCGCGAAGGCCGGGTCGAGGCAGTCGATGTCAAAGGTGAGATAGGTCTTCTTGCCGCCGGTGCGCTCGACGATCGCATAAGCGATGTCGGAGGCCCGCATTTCCTCGACCTCGTGGCCGTAGAGGATCTTGATGCCGAACGTGCCGGGCGCATGGGTGCGGATGCCGATCTGGATCGAGCGGTCGGGATCGATGATGCCTTCATTCACCGCCCGGGCAACGAAGGAGCCGTGGTCGATGCGCTTGCCGTCATCCGGCCAGGTGTCCTGATGCGCGTCGAACTGCACGAGCGCCAGCGGCCCATGGATCGCGGCATGCGCCTTGAGCAGCGGCCAGGTGACGAAATGGTCGCCGCCGAGCGTCAACAGGAAAGCGCCTGATTTCAGGATCTTGGCCGCCTCGCGCTCGATCGTGCCCGGCGTCTTCTGGTGATTGCCGCTGTCGAGCAGGCAATCACCGTAATCGACCACCGAGAGGTGCTCGAACAGATCGCGCGAGAACGGATATTGCGGGTCGTTGTCGAGGATCGCCGAGGCGCGGCGGATCGCCTGCGGCCCGAAGCGCGCGCCCGGCCGGTTGGTGACGGCGGCGTCGAAAGGAATGCCCCACACGACCGCGTCCGCGCCCTTCACGTCCTTCGTGTATCTGCGCCGCATGAACGACAGCGCGCCGGCATACGTCGGCTCGAACGACGCGCCCGTCTTGGAGCGGGCGGTGAAGGCGTGGTCGATCTCTTTGTTCGCCATTACGGATCCTCGGTGTTCATCGGGGCAGCCACAACTACAGAACCGGCACGCAACATGCCAGCCATAGCTTGCGGAAAGGAAGCGGCGCTCGGCGAGTGCCACGGCAGCACAGGATCTGTATCATTATGGCTGAGACGGCTCTGCTTAACCTTGCGCCCGCAGCCTCGGCGACCCGTGTCGGCACGATCGCCGGCGAGCGCTTCCTGGTGCTGGATTCCTGGCGCGGCATCTGCGCGCTGCTGGTGGCGCTGTTCCATTTCCCGACCACCTCGGCGATTTCGCAAAGCGCCTTTGTCGGCGGCTCCTATCTGTTCGTCGATTTCTTCTTCGTGCTTTCCGGCTTCGTCATCGCCAGCGCCTATGGCAGCCGACTGAACGAGCAGGACGACCTTGCCCGGTTCGCGCTGGTGCGCTTCGGCCGCATCTATCCGCTGCATGTCCTGATGCTTGGCGCTTTCGCCGGCTTCGAGGCGCTGCGGCTCGTCCTGCCGGCTCTGCACGGGACAGGTCCGGCACCCTTCACCGCCGGCTTCGACCTGAAAAGCCTCGTCGCCAACCTGTTCCTTTTGCAAGGCATGGGCGTTGAGGACCATCTGAGCTGGAACGCGCCAAGCTGGAGCATTTCGGCCGAGTTCTTCACCTATCTGCTCTTTGCCGCCGTCGTCTTCACCGCCGGCCAACGCGCCTGGATATGGTTCGTCGCCGCCGCCGTGACGGCGCCGCTTTTCCTGCTCACGGTCTCGACCCGTCATATGGACGTGTCCTTCGATTTCGGCTTCATCCGCTGCCTTTACGGCTTCTCGCTCGGCGCGTTGCTCGCCTGGTTTCAGCACGATTCCATTGCAGGGGCGCGACAGGCGCTCAGCGGCGGGGCAGGGCGCCTGGCCTGGACGCTTGCCGAACTGACGATGATAGTAGTGATCGCGCTGTTCGTCTCCATTGCCGGTACCAACGACATCGGCATGGCGGCGCCGGTCGTCTTCGCTCTGGCGCTTTACCTGTTTGCGCATGAGGGTGGCCTGGTCAGCGCCCTGCTGCGCAGCCGGCCGATGCTGCTGCTCGGCTCGCTCTCCTATTCGATCTACATGGTCCATATCTTCGTCCAGGCCCGCATGATCAATGTCGGCGGCCTGATCGAGCGCAAGCTCGGGCTCGGCATCGTCGGCGACCTGATGCTGCGCGGCGACCACGCGACCGGCTTCGGCACCGGCTCGCCCTGGATCGGCTTCGCGGCTTTGATCGCGATGCTGATCGCTGTCATCGTCGCTTCCTGGTTCACCTGGCGCTTCGTTGAAATGCTGGCGCTGGCCTGGTTCCGGTGCCTCGCGAAGCGAATTCGACAGACTTCAATGCGAAACAGCTAGCCGGCTTCGTTCACCGGCCTGTCATAGGCATCGCCTAACCGGGTCCCGACCCGGAACGGAGCGATTCCCCGATGCGAACACTCTGGCTGAGCCTTCTTCTGTCCGCGCTTGCCGCCATCCCTGGCCAAAGCTTAGCCGGCGAGACGCGCGCGTCCCAAATCCTCGATCGCTTCGAGCACGCCAACCAATGGCGCGACCATGTGATGATTGCCGCGCATCGCGCCGGCAGCATGCAGGCCGGCAAGACACTTTATGCCGAGAATTCGTTGGCCGCCGTCGAAGGTTCGATCGCGATCGGCGCCGAGATCGTCGAGGTCGACGTTCGGCGCGCGAAGGACGGCGCGTTCGTCATAATGCATGACAGCTGGCTCGACCGCACGACCACCTGCAAGGGCGAGGTGGTGAACTACACGCTGGCCGAGTTGAAGAAGTGCCGGCTGGTGATCGAGGGTACGGGTGCGGTCACCAATGAGGTGGTGTCGACGCTGCGCGAGATGCTGATCACGACCAGGGACAGGATCCTGATCAATCTCGACAACAAGCTGGAGGTGCCGGACCTGCCTGGCATGATCGCGGAGGCGCGCGATCTCGGCATGGCCGATCAGGTCATCGTCAAGGAGAACCTCTGGAACCGGCAGCGCATCGATGCCGCGAGCGCGGCACTTGCCAAGGCCGGCGGCGGCTTCCAGTTCATGCCGATCCTCGCCGACGACGCCGTGCATGATGCCGCTTTTGCCCGTGAGGTCGACAAGGCTTTCGCGCCGCGTGCCGTCGAACTGATCAACTGGCGCAACGGCGCCGAGACGCTGACGTCGACCGGCGGGCCGCTGTTCAGCAACCATATGCGGGCGGAATCGGTCCGCGGCGACTGGCACCTTTGGGCCGACACTTATGCGATCGTCAAAAAGCCGGGCGGCTTCCTCGCCGGCGGCCGCGGCGACGAACTGGCCGTCGCCGCCAGCCTGCCGCGCGAAGCCTGGGGCTTCTGGGTCGACCGCGGCGCCACCATCATCCAGACCGACGAGCCGAAGGCGGCGATCGAATGGCTGGCGGCGAATGGTTATCGCGTGCCTTACACGACGGACGTCAAGCCGGCCGAGCCGGCGCATACGGCGAGTATTAATTAGCTGGCGTCGGCGCTTCACCCCGCCCGGCGCTTCGCGCCGACCTCCCCATCGAGGGGAGGTAGAGCGTCGTGTCAACTTGCCCTCGTTGCATGCCCGCGACATCCATGAATGCTAAACCGGCGTTCGAGCATAGAGCGCGGCGCCCTACCTCCCCTTGATGGGGAGGTAGGGCGCCTTAGGCGCGGGCGGGGTGCTGCGCCGACCTACGCCGCTTTCGCCACCCCATCCAACTCGCTCAGCACATCCGCCGACAACTTCAGCTCGGCAGCAGCCAGATTCTCCCGCAAATGCGCCACCGACGACGTGCCCGGGATCAGGAGGATGTTGGGCGAGCGCTGCAGCAGCCACGCCAGCGCAACCTGCATTGGCGTCGCGCCGAGCCGTTCGGCCACGCCGGACAGCGTCGAGGACTGCAGCGGGCTGAAGCCGCCGAGCGGGAAGAACGGCACATAGGCGATGCCGTCGCGCGCCAGTTCATCGATCAGCCGGTCGTCGTCGCGGTGCGCGAGATTATACTGGTTCTGCACGCAGACGATGTCGCAGATCTTGCGGCCTTCCGCGATCTGCGCGCGGGTGACGTTGCTCAAGCCGATATGGCGCACCAGGCCCTTGCGCTGGAGCTCGGCAAGCTTGGTGACCTGCGCCTCGATTGAGCCCTCCGCTGGCCCATGCATCCCGAACATGATGCGCAGATTGACGACGTCCATCGCCTCGAGGCCAAGATTGGGAAGATTGTCGTGCACGGCCTCTTCGAGCTCATCGGCTGTGAAGGCGGGCAGCCAGGAAGCGTCCTCGCCGCGACGGGCGCCGATCTTGGTGACGATGGTGAGGTCGTCGGGGTAGGGCGCCAGCGCCTCGCGGATCAGCTTGTTGGTGACGTAAGGCCCGTAATAGTCGCTGGTGTCGATATGGTTCACGCCTTGCGCTATCGCCTCGCGCAGCACGGCGATGGCCGCGTCATGATCTTTCGGCGGGCCGAACACGCCTTTACCGGCAAGCTGCATGGCGCCATAGCCGAGGCGGCGGACAGAGCGGTCGCCGAGTTTATAGGTGCCGGATTGGTTTACGCTGGACATCTGGTTCTCCTTCGCTGTCGACGAGGGAGATAGGCCATGGCCGCTGTCCCGATAACCGGCTATATTCGGCACAGCTTGTACGGATTATAGAACAATGGCGGACCTCAATGATCTCCAGGCGTTCATGGCCGTGGCGCGCGCCGGCGGTTTTCGCGAGGGTGCTCGCGCTACGGCGGGCAGCGCCTCAGCGCTCAGCGAAGCCATCCGCCGGCTGGAAGCCCAGCTCGGTGTGCGGCTCTTTAACCGCACCACGCGCAACGTCGCTTTGACCGAGGCTGGTGCAAGCCTGCTGGCGCGGCTTGGCCCGGCGCTTGGCGAGGTCGAGGCGGCGCTCGATGTGGTGAATGGCTTTCGCGACCGGCCCGCCGGCACCTTGCGGCTCAACGTGCCGATAAGCGCCTCGCGGCTGGTGCTGCCAAGAATCGTTCCGGGATTTCTCGCGGCCTATCCCGCCATTCGCCTGGAGGTGATTGCCGAAGAGAACTTTATCGATCTGCTGGTGGCCGGCTGCGATGCCGGCATCCGCTATGACGAGCGGCTGGAGCAGGACATGATCGCTGTGCCGATCGGACCGCGCACGCAGCGCTTCACCACCTCCGCTGCGCCGGCCTACCTTGACCGTCATGGTCGGCCGCAGCATCCCCGTGACCTGCTTGGTCATGCCTGCCTGCGCGGCCGCTTCCCGAGCGGGGTCATGACGCCCTGGGAGTTCGAGCGGGACGGTGAGGTGGTGCGGGTCGATACCACGGGACCATTGGTCGTCAGTATCGGCGGAGGCGTCGATCTCGCCATCGATGCGGCGATCGCCGGCGTCGGCGTTCTCTGGCTGTTCGAGGACTGGGTGCGTCCGCATTTCGAGAGCGGCGTGCTGGAACCTGTGCTGGAGCCGTGGTGGCAGGAATTTTCCGGGCCGTTCCTCTATTATCCCGGACGCCGTCTGGTGCCGGCGCCGCTACGTGCCTTCATCGACTACATAAAAACGGCAGGGCACTGGTGACGGTAGCAAAAAGGCCGCCCGGAGGCGGCCTTCGAGATCTGCTTCTCTTGGCGCTTAGCGCTTCGAGAACTCGGCCCCAAGCGCCTATTAGCGCTTCGAGAACTGGAACGAGCGGCGGGCCTTCGCCTTGCCGTACTTCTTGCGCTCGACCACGCGGCTGTCGCGGGTCAGGAAGCCGCCCTTCTTGAGCACCGAGCGCAAGCCCGGCTCGTAGTAGGTCAGCGCCTTGGAGATGCCGTGACGCACGGCGCCCGCCTGGCCCGAGAGGCCGCCGCCGATGACGGTGGCGACGATGTCGTACTGGCCGGCGCGGTTGGCCGCGACGATCGGCTGGTTGAGGATCATCTGCAGCACCGGACGCGCGAAATAGGTCGCGAATTCCTTGTCGTTGACGGTGATCTTGCCGGAGCCCGGCTTTACCCAGACGCGCGCGATGGCGTTCTTGCGCTTGCCGGTGGCATAGGCGCGGCCCGACTTGTCGAGCTTCTGGACATGCACGGGCGCGGCCGGCTGCGCGGCGACGGTGCCGAGTTCTGCGAGCGAGGAAAGCTCAGCCATTACGAGGCCCTCTTGTTCTTGGAGTTCAGCTTGGCCACGTCGAGCGTGACGGGCTGCTGGGCGGTGTGCGGATGCTCGGCGCCGGCATAGACGCGGAGATTCTTCATCTGGCGACGGCCAAGCGGGCCGCGCGGGATCATGCGCTCGACGGCCTTCTCGACGACGCGCTCGGGGAAACGACCCTCGAGCAGCTGGCGCGCGGTGCGCTCCTTGATGCCGCCGGGATGGCCGGTGTGCCAGTAATAGACCTTGTCGGTGTACTTCTTGCCGGTGAACACCACCTTGTCGGCATTGATGACGATGACGTTGTCGCCATCATCGACATGCGGGGTGAAGGTGGGCTTGTGCTTGCCGCGCAGATGGTTGGCGATGACAGTGGCCAGACGACCGACGACGAGACCCTCGGCGTCGATCAGCACCCACTTCTTCACCACATCCGCAGGCTTCTGCGAAAAGGTAGCCATGGTTTCTCTCAGGTTGGACCTTCCAGACCCGAAGGAAAGAAAGGCGTTTCTTGTTGCTTGGATTGGCGGGAGAGCAAGGAACCATCCGCCAATAACAAAAACGGCGGCCGTTGCGGGCCGCTGCTTCTAGAGGGCTTTATAGGCGACGGCGTCTGACGCGTCAAGGGTCGGCTACGGCCTAAGATCGCAAAAAGCTATTCAAATTCAACGGCTAACGCGAATGGTATTATTTTACCACATGTCTGGCAACTTTCTCTCGTTCACCGCCGCCCGGCCACAGCGGCAAGAAGGAGCCTTGCGCCGATGGCGACCATCAAGGCTCCTGCCAACCTTTGCTGCCAAACGAGGAACGCGCCGCGGCGCGCCAGCCAACCGCCGACCGCGCCAGAGGTCAACGCAACCGCGCTGAGAACAACCAGTCCCGTCATCTTCATGGTCGTGCCGAGAATGATGAACTGCAGCGCAGCCGAGCCGCCCCAGGGATGGACGAATTGCGGCAGCACCGCCAGCATGAAAGCGAGCGTCGTCGGATTGGTGAGATTGCATATCATGCCTTGCCGGAAAGCGGCCGGGATGCCGCTCGTCTTGGCAAAGGCAGACACACCGCCATCTTCGCCCAGTCGACGCGCCAACAGGAATTTGATCCCGATGGCGATCAGATAGATGGCACCGACGATCTGAAGGAAGCTGTAAAGAGATGGGGAGGATGTGATCAGCGAGGCAAGTCCCATTGCCAGCAACGGAATCTGGACGACGCCGGCCGACACGCAGCCCGCTGCGGTCGCCAAGGCGTGGCGCCAGCCTTGCCCGACGCCGCGGCTGATCACCAGCATCATGTCGGGACCGACACCGGAAAGCTGATAGGCGAGCACGGCGCCGACAAAGGCAAGGTAGGTTGTAACATCGGGCATGCCGCAGAACGAACGTGTCGACTGGGAGTTCCGGCAACACGTCAGGCCGGCTTGTCGGTTATCCGCTTCCTCGGAATCGAATAGGTGCCGGTGGCGTGCGCTACCGTTTGCCCATCTGCCCCCGCCACGATGTCGATGTCGAACACCATCAGGCTTTTGCCAAGCTTGAGGATGCGGCAATGGCCGTCGATCGGCCCGGCCGCGGCCTTGCGCATGAAATTGATGTCGAGGTTGACCGTCACCGACAGTGCGTCCGGTCCGGCGTGGCTGAGCACGCAGACATAGCCGCCGATGTCGGCCAGCGTGAACAGCGACGGACCCGACACCGTTCCGCCGGGGCGCAGATGCCTCTCATCAGCGTTGAGCCGCACTGTGCAGCCGCCCGGAAACACGTCGATCGCCTCATAGGAGGTGAAGCTGTCGTTGAGCTGCGGATAGACGCTTGCCATCAGCGCATTGACTTCCGCCGCGTTGAGCATTGGTTTCAGATCGCTTTGGGCGGGCATGGCAACGTCCTATATGAGGTGGGCAAGCTCCGGGCTATATGCCTGGACCAAACGGGTGCGACGGAGAAAACACGTCTCTCGGCTGTTCTTCAACCGGCAGCGTGCTAGTTCTGTTGCTCCATGCGCCGCGAGCGCTGACCCCGAAAGGTTCGACATGGCTGAAGTCGTCGCCATCAAGCCTGCCGTCGCCGACGGCCCCGTTCTTGTCGCCCAGGAGAAGGGCATCCTGCGTCTCACGCTTGCCAGCCCGCCGGCCAATGCGTTGTCTTTGGCGACGATGGCGGCACTGCAGGCCGAGTTCGATCGCGTCAAGACCGACAAGTCCGTGCGCGTCATCATTCTGGCGGCGTCGGGAAAAGTGTTCTGTGCCGGTCACGACCTTAAGGAAATGACGGCGCATCGCGCCGACTCGGATCGCGGCAAGGCCTTCTTCGAAAAGACTTTCGCGGCCTGCGCGACGCTGATGCAGACCATCGTGCGCCACCCGAAACCGGTGATCGCCGAGGTCGACGGTCTTGCCACCGCCGCTGGCTTGCAACTGGTCGCGAGCTGCGACCTCGCCATCGCTTCGCACGAGGCCACCTTCTGCACGCCGGGCGTCAATATCGGCCTGTTCTGCTCGACGCCGATGGTTGCGCTGTCGCGAAACGTCTCGCGCAAGCAGGCGATGGAGATGCTGCTTACCGGCGAGACGATCGACGCCGCGACCGCCAAGGAATTCGGTCTGGTCAACCGCATCGTGCCGCGCGAGTATCTCAATCAAGTTGTCAACAAATACGCGCAAACAATTGCTTCCAAATCCTCTTCGGTGGTCAAGACCGGTAAGGAAGCCTTCTACACCCAGGCCGAAATGGGACTCGCCGACGCCTATGCCTATACCGGCCGGGTGATGGTCGAGAACATGTTGGCGCGCGACGCCGAGGAAGGCATCGGCGCCTTCATCGGTAAGCGCAAGCCGGAATGGGCCGACGAGTAGCCGGTTGAATGAAGCCGAGCCGTTCTATCGCTGAAGGTTCCACGTGGCTGCCCGCAAGCAACTGACACGGCTCAAAGCGCCCTATCTCAAGCGCATCCTGCTTGAGCCCTCGCGCGTTGCCGACTGGGAGCAATATCCCTGGAATCTGCCGGTCTTTCGCGATCGCGGGTTCGAGTTCGAATTCCCCTCGGCCATAACCATCATCGTCGGCGAGAACGGCACCGGAAAATCGACACTGCTCGAAGCCATCGGCGCGCTTGCCGGCTATGACGAGGCGGGCGGCGGCAAGGGCTACATGCCGGTCGACCATTCGCGTGCCGTCGACAAGAGCGGTGCCGCACTCGGCGCCACGCTTCGTGCCCACTGGCTTCCCAAAGTCACCGCTGGATGGTTCTTTCGCGCCGAATCCTTCTACTCCGTGTCGCGCTATCTCGACCAAGCCGCGCTGGATGTCGGGGCGGCGCCACCGGATTTCCTGTCATGGTCGCATGGCGAAGGCTTCATCCGCTTCTTCGAGGAGCGTTGCCGCCGGCAAGGCATCTATATCCTCGACGAGCCCGAAAGCGCGCTGTCGCCGACGCGCCAGATCGAATTGCTGAGACTGCTTCAACGCATGGAGCGATCCGGCACCGCGCAGGTGATCATGGCGACGCACTCGCCACTGCTGATGGCTTGCCCGAACGCGCGGCTCTTCCGCATCAGCCGCTTGGGTCTCGACCCGATCGATTTTCAGGATACCGATCATTTTCGCATGATGCGCGACTTCTGCAGCGATCCGCAGATGTTTATGGAGGAGGCGCTGCGGGACGACGATGAGTAGCGGTGGGCGCGTGAACCGGGACGATCTCAGTTGGGAAGTGGAACAAGCCTGTCGCGAGGCATGGCCTGCCGGTCTTGAGACTGTCGCTCTCGGATGGGTGTTTCGCCGCTCAGGCGGGCGGATAAGGCGGCCGAATTCCGCCAACCCCTTGCGTGGCCGGCGCGGCGCGCCTGAGAGAGTGATCGACGCCGCCGAGGCGTTCTACGGCGGCCATGGCCAGGCCCCGCTGTTTCGCGTTCCCGAGATCGCGCCCGAACTGGAACTCGAACTCGACCGTCGGAATTACGGCCGCGAAGGCGGGACGATACACCTTCATGCCGAGATCGACGCGCTTCAGGGGCACAGTGATGACGACATCACGGTCTCGGCAGCGCCAACGGAGAATTGGTTCGAGGCGCGTTTCCGTACCGGCGGCTACGACAATGCGGAGCGCCGCATCTTTCGCCATATGACGGGCTTGATCATGGGCGACAGGGCATTCGTGTCGTGTGAGCGTGATGGCCAAATCGCGGCCTTTGCCTTTGGCGTCATCCGCAACCGGTTGCTCGTCCTCGAGGCGGTTGAAACCGAAGCCGGATTCAGGCAGCAGGGGCTCGGCCGCAGGACGGTCGGCAGGCTGATCGGCTGGGCCAGGTGGGCAGGCGCCCAAGCCGGTTGCCTGCAGGTGGTCGCTGACAATATGCCCGCACGCGCGCTCTACGCTTCCCTCGGCTTCAGCCGCGAACTCTATCGCTACCATTACCGCAGGAAATCCATCGCAGCATGAATCACGACGCTTACGACAACGCCTACATCGCCGGCATCCTGAATTCGGTGAGGACGATCGCCATGGTCGGCGCCTCGCCCAACGACGTGCGGCCGAGCTATTTCGTGCTGAAATACCTTTTGGCCAAAGGCTTTTCGGTGCTGCCGATCAATCCCGGTCACGCCGGCAAGCAGATCCTCGGACAGACGGTCTATGCGAGCCTCGCCGATCTGCCGCGTCCGGTGGACATGGTCGACATTTTCCGCGGCTCCGCAGCGGTGCCCGGCATCATCGACCAGGTGCTGAAGCTCGAACCGCTGCCCAAGGTCGTCTGGATGCAGCTTGGCGTGCGTCATGACGAGGCGGCTGCCCGCGCCGAGGCCGCGGGCATCAAGGTGGTGATGAACCGCTGCCCGAAGATCGAATATGGCAAGCTGTCCGGCGAGATCGGCTGGACCGGTGTAAACTCCGGCGTGCTGTCGTCGAAGAAGCCTTTGATGAGGCAGGGCTTCCAGAGCTTCGGCGTGCGGCAGAAATAGGCCGCTGACCTGGCTTGGAAAAATTATCCGGGAAGAATTGGATTTTTCCCGGCGTTGGTCGCAGATCGCGTCCCGAAAGGCATTTTCTTCTTTGCATTCCAAATCGGGCTTCGCCAAGAATGCCCGGCGATTTTCGAAAGATCAGGAGAGGTAGGTTTTCGATGACCCGTACGCCCGGTTTCAACACTTTAGCCGTTCATGCCGGCGCAAAGCCCGATCCGGCAACCGGCGCCCGCGCCACGCCGATCTACCAGACCACCTCCTATGTCTTCGACGATGCCGACCATGCCGCTTCGCTGTTCGGGCTGAAGGCCTTCGGCAACATCTACACCCGCATCATGAACCCGACGCAGGCGGTGCTCGAGGAGCGCCTTGCCGCGCTGGAAGGCGGCACCGCCGCGCTTGCCGTCGCCTCCGGCCATGCTGCCCAGGTGCTGGTCTTCCACAATCTGATGCATCCGGGCGACAATTTCGTCGCCGCCAACAAGCTCTATGGCGGATCGATCAACCAGTTCGGCCATGCCTTCAAGAATTTCGGCTGGGAGGTGCGCTGGGCTGATCCGATCGATCCCTCGACCTTCGAGAGCCAGATCGACGACAGGACCAAGGCAATCTTCATCGAGAGCCTTGCCAATCCCGGCGGCGTCTTCGTCGACATCGAGAAGATCGGCGACATCGCCCGCAAGCACGGCCTGCCGCTGATCGTCGACAACACGTTGGCCTCGCCCTATCTGGTGCGGCCGATCGAGCACGGCGCCGACATCGTTGTCCATTCGCTGACCAAGTTCATCGGCGGCCACGGCAATTCGATCGGCGGCGGCATTATCGATGGCGGCACCTTCGACTGGTCGAAGTCGGGCAAATATCCGATGCTGTCGGAGCCCCGTCCCGAATATGGCGGTCTCGTCCTGCACGAAACCTTCGGCAACTTCGCCTTCGCGATTGCCGCGCGCGTGCTCGGCCTGCGCGACATCGGCGCCGCGATCTCGCCCTTCAACGCCTTCCTGCTTTTGACCGGCCTGGAAACGCTGCCGCTCAGGATGCAGCGCCACTGCGACAATGCGGCGAGCGTCGCAGGCTGGCTCTCCAATCATCCCAAGGTTGCCTGGGTGAATTATCCAGGCCTTCCCGGCGACAAGAACAATGCGCTGCAGAAGAAATACTCGCCGCAGGGCGCGGGCGCCGTCTTCACCTTCGGCCTCAAAGGCGGCTACGAGGCCGGCGTCAAATTCGTCGAGGCGCTTGAGCTTTTCTCCCACCTTGCCAATGTCGGCGACACTAAGTCGCTGGTTATCCATCCGGCCTCGACCACGCACCGTCAGCTTTCCGACGAGCAGAAGGTCAAGGCCGGCGCCGGACCGGATACGGTGCGGCTGTCGATCGGCATCGAGGACGTCAACGACATCGTCGCCGATCTCGAACAGGCTCTCGGCAAGGTCTGAGATGTCGGCCTTTCTTGCGGTCAATGTCGAAAACGTCGAACCGGAGGCCGGCGCGCCGGCCCCGGATCGCGTGCTGTCGGGCGATCCGAAATTCCGCACCTGGAACGTCGAGGAGCGCGACGGCGGCCTTTATGCCGGTGTCTGGGAAGCGACGCCGGGCAAATGGCGCATCGTCTATGACGAGTGGGAATTCTGCCACATCCTGTCCGGCGTCTCCGTGATCGCCGAGGATGGCGGCGAGGCGCGCACCGTGCGGGCCGGCGACAGCTTCGTGTTGCGGCCGGGTTTCAAGGGCACCTGGGAAGTGCTGGAGACGACCCGTAAGGAATATGTGATCAAGCTTTGACGGCTTCGGCCGGCTCATAGCAGCCTATCGATATCACCGTCGGAAAAGCCGTATTCGCTCATCATCTTCCGGTGCCAGGGACCGCCAAGCAATTCATTCAGGCACCGATCCACTTTTTGACGTAGCGCGGGATTGCTCCTGGCCAACGCGAACGCGCCAGCGGCGGGCTGCTTCTCCAATGCGGGAACCTCGACGACATCGAGCCGCTCATCGGGTCGCTGGGCAATGTAGCCACTATGCGCCATGGCGACGCTGGCATAAGCCTGCACCGTACCCTTCGCCACGGCCTCTGCTGCCTGCGCCTGCGTCGCGAATATTCTGATCCGATCGGGCCGAACGCCGTTCTGCAACGCGGTTTGATGCTGAATCTGATCCGATATCACGGCGAGTATCGCTGAAGGGTGCCGGGCAAGCGAACGGTAGGCCTTCAGCCCTAACGGATTGTCCTTGGCGACCATCAGTCCGTCAGGCAACGACCAGATCGGCCGTGTAAACTCCACGAGCCTTTTGCGCTCGTCCGAGACGAACAGACCTGTCGTCATGTCCCAGCGACCGTTGGCCACTCCCGGCAGCAGTTCGGCGAACTCAGCCTCGATCGGCGAGAAATCCTCCAGGTCGAGCATCTGGCAAATTTTCGAGGCGAGCTTTGTGTCACAGCCACCGACCCTGCCGGAAACATCGGTGAAGCAGAAGGGAGGCTCCTGCAGGAACGCGAATCTCATTTCATGTCGCCTCGAAGGGTGACCGTCAGTCTTTCCAGCCCATGGAAATGATAGCTGTCGCGGAAGCGTGGCGCTTCCGCCAGGCGTAGATCCGGCAACCGGTCGAACAGCGTTTTCAACGACACCTGCAGCTCAAGTCGCGCCAGCGGCGCGCCGATGCAGAAATGGATGCCGGCGCCGAAGGAGACGTTCTTCTGGTCCGTGCGGGCGGGATTGAACGTGCCGGGCTCGGCAAAGGCCAAGGGATCGTGGTTGGCCATGCCGAGCAGTAAGGCGACCATCTCTCCGGGTTTGACCAGGATGCCCGGCGAAACCTCGATCTCGTCATAGGCATAGCGCAGGAACATATGCAGCGGAGCGTCGTAGCGGAGGCACTCTTCGACCGCCGCGACGTTTCTCTCCGGCGTTTCGAAGAAGCGGCGCGGATCGCCGCCTTGCGCGAGGATGGAGCGTACCGCATTGCCGGTCTGGTGCACGGTCGCCTCGTGGCCGGCATTGAGAAGCAGGATGGCCGAGGACACCAGCTCGTCCTCAGAAAGCTTCTGGCCGTTGTCTTGGGCTTCGATCAAGAGCGACAGCAGGTCGTCGCCGGGCTTCTTGCGCCGCTCGGTCACGTAACCGCGAAGAAAGGCAGCGAAATCGCGCGCCGCGCGATTGGCCGTGTCCTCGATTTCGCGCGTTCGGCCATGCATGTACATGGCGACCATCTGGTGCGACCAGTCGAGCAGTTGCGGCCCCATATCGACCGGAACGCCAAGCATCTCTGCGATGATGGTGATCGGCAGCGGCGAGGCATAGGCCGGCAGAAGGTCGACGCTGTTTGGTTCGAAGCGATCGATCAGCTCATTGGCCAATGCATCGATGCGTGGCCTCAGCCGCTCGACCTGGCGGGAGACGAAGGCGCGGTTGACCAGCGTTCTGAGCCTCGTATGCACCGGCGGCTCGAGCTCCAGCATGGAATTGGCCTCGATGGCATCGAAGGCGACGAGATGCGAGCGGTCGTCGCCCACGCCGCGGCTGTCCGGAATGCCGGCCGGGTTCTGCCTGCCGAAGCGGCGGTCGCGCAGCAGCCGGCTGACGTCGTCGAAACCGCCAAAACACCAGAAACTATAGTCTTCCCAGAAGAACGCGTTGGCAGCGCCATGCAGGAAGGCGTAGGCCTCGTAAGGGTTCTGCACGAAGGCGGGTTCGTGCGGGTCGAGTCGCAGACGGCGGGCGGCTGGGTCGAAGTCGAGATAGGCTGGCATCATGCGTGACCATTAGCGCGCCTTGTCAGCCCGATGCCAGACCGTATCTTTGGCGCCCGTCGTGCCAATACATTGAGCCAGGTAAGAGAGAAGGCGGCGTGCACGGGGCTCCGGCGCCGCGCTTCAGTGCCCGGTCTTGAGGATGCTCGCTACTTTTGCGCCGATCGCCGCGTCCAGCGCCGGCCAGTTCGCCAGCAGCTCGCGTGGAAAACGGTAGGTCAGGCTGAGTTCGTCGCCGACCTGAATGTCGCGTTCGCAAGGCGCCAACGATTCTTCCGCGCTCGGGCCGCTCAGGCAGCGGGCGACGAACGGATCCTTGCCGGGGCGTTCGGCGACGGCCAGTACTTCGTTCAGATAGCCTGACTTTTCCGTGAAGGTATAAATAGTCGTGCCGCCCGGGCCGGGCTTGCCCGGCTTTTCGATCAGGGCGCTGTAGATCGGCGCGAAACGGCCGCTCATGTCGCGCGACATCATCCGCGGCTCGAACGACAGGAAGATGATCTTCCTGGTCGTCGTGTGGTTGAAGTCTTCGCGCGCGGCCGTGCTGTAGCCGTCCATCTCGGGATAGCGCAGATAGAGATCGAGCCGGGAGGCGATGCCGTCGCGCCTGGCCTGGTCGAAGCGGATGAAGTTTGCCGGCACGCTGATGAGATTGTTGCCCATGACGACCTGGCGCACTGTCGTGTCATCCGTATAGCCGGCCATGGCGATCGACCGTCCAAGCCATTTGCCGCCGACGCTGATCGCCACCGAAAGCAGCGCCACCGCCGCGAAGATGTAGAAGACCCGCTTCATCAGGGCCGAATCGACGAGCTCGAAGTCCGGGCTCTCGGCAGCCGTTGCGTCTTTCATTTGCTCTTCCCCGATCCGTCCGCCTGTCCTTCGGCGGCACAGCCGGCGCGGCATGGCTCTTGCAGCGCGTTGGCACGACTGTGCGTTTTCATGGTAAACGGCTGGTAAACATGGATCCCGTTGTGCTTGTTCTTTACGCGTTTGCGGTTGGCGTCACGGCTTGCGGACTGGCCGGCTCGGCCATGGAACTGCTGTCCGGCCGGCGCCTGGCCTTTGCCGAACCCTATGTTTCGCCGGTCCATATTCTGCGTTCGCTCGCGGCAACGGCCTGCGCCGGGCCGTTCATGCTCACCAACGAGGCCTTGGCCGCCCGCCGCGAAGGCCGCATCGGCACGATGGCGCTCTTGTCCTGCGGCTGCACGGCCATCGCCTGGGCGCTGGCGCTTGGCGTCGTGCTTATCGCCATTGCTTCCTGGGTGACCGAGAATTTAGGGTCCTTCGAATTCGCTGCTTGAGACGATTCGGAGTGGAAAAATGCCGGTCTATGCGATCGATGGGAAAGCGCCTGAGTTCGAGGACGCCGACACGAACTGGATTGCGCCGGACGCCACGCTGATCGGCAATATCCGGATCGGCCGCAATGTCGGCTTCTGGTTCGGCGTCGCCATCCGCGGCGATGGCGAGCCCATTACGATCGGCGCCGACACCAATGTGCAGGAACATACGATCATGCACACCGATCCCGGCTTTCCGCTGACCATCGGCGAAGGCTGCACGATCGGCCATAGAGCGCTGCTGCATGGCTGCACGATTGGCGACAACAGCCTGATCGGCATGGGTGCCATCGTGCTGAACGGCGCCAGGATCGGCAACAATTCGCTGGTCGGCGCCGGCGCGTTGGTGACAGAAAACAAGGTTTTTCCGGACAATTCGCTGATCGTCGGCTCGCCGGCCAAGGTGATCAGGATGCTGGACGAAGCGGCGATCGAGCGGTTGCGCGTCTCGGCGGCGCACTATGTGGCCAACGCAAAACGCTTCAAGGCCAAGCTCAAGGCAGTGTGACGGCGGCGGCCAGCCATCATGCGCGGCGATTGTTCAGCGCTTCACGCAGCAGAAAGATGCCGGCTTCGAAGCCGGCCCGCTCGGCCCCTTCCAGTGCCGTCTCATAATCGTCGATACGGGTTCTCAGTGACGGATCCGCGCCTGCCAGCAGCAGGAGACGGATCGCCTCGGGGTCGCGCCGGGACACTGCATAGTGCAGCGGCGTCCAGTCGTTCACGCCGCGCATATCCGGATCGGCGCCGTGCTCGAGCAGGATGTGGAGGACATCCAGCCGATCCGGCCGCTCCGTCGACAACGCGGCAATGAGCGAAGGAAAGCCGGCAGGATCTTCATAGTTCGGATCCGACCCAGCATCGAGAAGCGCGGCGATGAACGCGGCAGGGCTCCAATAGATCGCATATTCCAGCGGATGGCCAAGGCCGAGCTCGAACGGCATTCTTTCGTCGAACCAGCGCGCAGAGCCGCCGAGCGCAACACCCAGGGCCGCGAAATCCCCGGCCTTGAAGGCCTCGTCTATAGCCTTGAATAGCGAGTGGCGGGCGCCGCGATCCTCAGGGACTTCCAGCATCGCCTTCATCCGCAATGAACGAGCTATATTGCTCCCACCCACCTCGATCGGAAAGAGCACCTCGGCCAGCGGCGCTCGGCAGGCGTTGGTCGTCTGTTCCCGACGGGCGCAGCCCGAAATGGCGGAGCCGGCCCCGGGGACAGGGGCCGGCTCCTAAAACCCGGTCGTTGGGGACGGGGAGGGTGGGGACTCGACCGGGCTTTCTCCCTGGGCACGTCGCGTCACGGGCGACGTACCCGATCGCTTTGGCGCCTTAGCGGACGCTGGCGACCGCGTCCTCGCGGCCGTCGTTGATCGTCACCCAAACGCCAGAATTCTCCGTCGATTGACGTTTGAGATTTGTGTAGACCGTGTCGTTCCAGGCGAGCACTTTCGGCTCGAGATTGTCGAGGATGAATTCGCCGAGGCTGGTGCGCACCGTCAGCACCGCATGGCCGTCGCCATTCGGCTGGCGCACCACCGTCATCAACAGATCGCCGGCCGGCACACCGACGGCCATCAGCTCGCGGCGCTTCTCCAGCGCATAGTCCTCGCAGTCGCCATAGCCACTGTCGGGATAGGCCCAGTATTCCTCGACCCCGTAGATTTCCATATCGGTGCGCGGCTTGACGCGGACGTTGACCGAATTGTTGACGTTGACGATCGTCGCCCACAGCTTGCGCGTCAGCTCGACCGGCGGACCTTTCGGCGTCCGCTGGTTGCATTCGGCCGGAATGCGCTGGCAGAAATCATAGTGACCGACCGGCTGGGTGGTGCGGCCACCCGTATGCATGAAAGCCGGTCCTGCGCTTGCCGTGCCCCACGCGGAAAGCTGCATTGCCATTGCCAAGAGCAACAGCTTGCCCCTCGTCATTTTCATTGTGGTAGTCTCCCCGTTTGAGGAGACTGTGCCACGTTGGGATTTATTTGACGCAAAAACCCGAAGTAGACATTGAGTAAAACGCCAGTAGAATACGCATAAAATTTGAACTATCGCGTTCGAATGCTATTCAGACTTGCGAGGTTCTGATGGCATCGGGTGGCCTGCCTCCGGAAGGCAAAATCTCGCAACAAAAAACCGGCCGCGAGGGCCGGTTCTCTTTGTTTGCGGTGAGCTTATGTCAGGATCGCGGCGCGTTGAATTCCTGGTCGAGCGTCTCCGGCCGCTGGATGACCGCGAACTCGATGGCGACGCCGTCCTCGAAATGGCGCACCACCTGGCCGCGCATCGTGCCGAGCATGACCTGGACGCCGATGGCCGGCTTAACGTCGATCTCGATCGCAGCGCCGGAGAGCGACAGGTCGATGATGCGGCACTGATACTGGCGCCCGTCGGTGAGCTGCAGGACACTCATCGGATTGCGCGGCGCCACGCGCTCGTGGCGGCGGTCCTCGGGCAGGTCGAGCTCGTGCTTGTTGGCAAGCCAGGTGAGCTGAGCGGCAAGCTTGTCCTTCTTGCGGTCCGAGGCGATGACGGTCATGGCGAAGCCGTCCTGCGACGTGCGCGTCACGATGCCCTCGACACGACCGATATGGTCGATATAGGCGATGACCTTCTCGCCCGGCTTGCCGATACGATCCGTGCGCAACGCAACGTTGCCGGGCGACATGTCGATCACCTGGCATGGATGTTCGGTGCGGTCTTCCAGCATGAAACGTCCGTAGATCTTGACGCGGACACGCTGGAAATTGCGCCGCTCAGCTCGTGACGGCGCATATTCTACCGCCGCTGACCTCATGACTGCCTACACCCCGTTGGCATTCCGCGCGACGATGCGGGGAATTTCGCCCAAAAAAGCTACAGCAAGGCAGGTTAACAAACGGAAAAAATCGCCCGCAAAAGCCCGGGTCTGGAGGCATGCGGACGCGGAAAACTAACCGCGAGGGAAGAGCAATCCCGCGCGGCCAGGTTCACTCGTGGCGCCCGCCGTCAAGCACGACGAGATGGCGGATGCGGCGCACGCGACCGAGCGCCGAAATGGTCTCCGGAGGATCGAATTCGGCCGGAACGAGCGAGGGGACGTCGATCGCCGGACGGTTCTTCAGGAACATCGGCTCCCTGTCGGGATCTATCACCCGGATCGTATCGATGAGCGCGTCGGCGATCGGATCGGCGCCAAGCCAGAAGGGCTTGTCGGCGGTGCTGATGATGCCGAGGCAGCGCGGGTTCTCGGCGCCTCCATCCAGCGGCAGCGACAGGAGCTCGAATTTGTTGGAGCGGCCGTTGCGGCTGAACCCCTCATAGGTCATGAGCAGGACCGACTTCTGATCGAAAACGCCTTGCATAAGCCGCGACATCAGTCGCTGGTCCTTCTCGCGCCAGAGCGAAGGGAAGGAGAAGCCCTTGAGCTCCCGGCCATAATAGGCGCAGAGCCTTGTGCCCGCGAGCCGGAACACCGCTTCGCCGCGCGTGTCGCGCTCGAGGATGAAGGTGTCGGCCAGAAGCGACTTGATGTCGGCCGGCTCCACCTCCGATCGCTTCGGGGCGAGGCGGCCATCACGCAGCCGGTTCCAATATTGGAACAGCGCGATCGATCCTTTTTCTTTCATGTCCATTCCGCTCCGCACAATCTGTCTTTTGGTGTTCCATCGGCGAACAGACAGGGCGCCCTCCGATGACCTTCATGCGGTGCGGAGCAGGATGCGTGCCAGTATCGTTAACGTTTGTTCACGCCTCGGGGTCGTTAAGGTTAACAAGTGGTTTACATTGCGCGCCACTGAGGTCTGTGGCACACCAAAACCACTCCAAAACGGTCGTCTCGCAACGATCGGCAGCACTTCAGTCACGGGTTTATGGGGAGCAGGGGGACTCGACCGGCCGTTCAGGGAAACCCTGGACGGCCTTCTTTTTGATTCGCTGCTGTTCTGATTCGCCTCTTTTTCTGCGCGCGCCGGCTGTGGCGAATAGCCGTTTGTGATTCGAAAGGGCGTGATCTACATGCTCGTCGAACCCCTCGAGTCCCGATCCTGCAAGGGTGCATGAGCGAGCCCGTAAGCCCCACTGAAAACGAACCGTTGCCGGACGAGGCTTCCGACCCGCCGCGCCGCGAACCCGTGTTCAACCTGCCGCCTGCGGTATTGGCGGTGATCGGCATCTGCGTGGCCGTCCACCTGGTGCGTGTCTATCTGTTGACCGACGACCAGGATTTTGCCCTGCTCGTCCGCGCGGCCTTCGTCCCCATTCGCTATTCCGGCCGATACGACCTTGATTTCTATGCTTTTTCGAGTCCCTTTACCTATGCCTTCCTGCATGGCGGCGTGGCGCATCTGTTGATCAACATGATCTGGCTTGCCGCTTTTGGTTCGCCTTTGGCCAATCGATTTGGCACGCTGCGCTTCGCCTTGTTCTTCGCTGCAACGAGCCTCGCTTCGGTAGCGCTCTTCTGGGCGCTGCATCCACTTGGCGAGGTGCCGCTGGTCGGTGCGTCGGGCGCGATCTCCGGCATGATGGGGGCGGCGGCGCGCTATGGCTTTCGCGTCGACCGTTCGTCAGGCAGGGCGGCCTTCGCCGGCGAGCCCTTGCCGATCGCGGCGGTGTTGCGCTCGCGCGGCGTCATGACCTTTCTGGGGGTCTGGATGGTCATAAATCTCGCCACGGGCCTGCTCGGCTTCGCGCCGGGGATAGAAGGCCAGATCGCTTGGGAGGCGCATATAGGCGGCTTCGTCGCCGGCTTTTTCGGGCTGCGTTTCTTCGACCGTCCGCAGGTTGCCGCCTAGAGCAATTCCAGGAAAAGTGTGAGCGGTTTTCCGTCCGGAATTGCGTAAAAACAGATAGACAGGGCGTTTCGCCGTTTCCGTGAAACGGGGAAACGCACTAGTCCTTAGGCGCACTTGAAATGCAACCAATCACGGCGCACGATGTTGCCTGAGCACCCAGTGTCTTCCAGAGGGCGCCGGGGCTGAAAGCCGGTCAGGGCGGGAGCCGGCGTCAAAGGCTGTGGAGGACGCCATGACGGTTAAGGCAATTCTTGAAAGCAAGGGCCATGACGTATTCACGCTCGGGCCCAATGAGAAACTCAGCGAGGCCATTCGCATGCTGGCCGAGCACAGGATCGGCGCGCTCGTCATCACCAATGGCGACCGAAAGATCGTCGGCATTCTCTCGGAGCGCGATATCGTCAGGGTCGTGGCCAAGGAGGGCGCCGCCGCGCTAGAAATCCCCGTGCGTTCGGCGATGACCCCGAAGGTCAAGATGTGCAACGAAAATCACACGGTCAACGAGGTCATGGAGATCATGACGAGAGGCCGCTTCCGTCATCTGCCGGTGGAGAAAAACGGCTTGCTCGACGGCATCGTCTCCATCGGCGACGTGGTCAAGCGCCGCATCGAGGAGGTCGAGCGCGAGGCCGAGGAGATCAGGGCCTACATCGCCACCGCCTGAGCAGGCGGGGGCGGGGAAACCGCCGGCTGTTTCCAGCCGGCGGCCTGCTTTATTGGTTGTCGAGCTCGGCGCGGACGAGTTGGAGCCCGCGTCGGGTGATGCGGTAAGGGCCGCCATTCATCGACGAAACTGCTTTCTTGCGCCTCAGCTTCCGAAAGAGCTCCAGGTCGAAGCCCGGATAACGCCAGCCGTCACGGGTCAGGCACTGGACCGAGGCGATCTTCCTGCTCTCGTTCTTTTCGATTTCGATACGCCCGCCCTGCGCGAGCAGGTGCAGGATGCGCTGTTCGTTGCGCGATATGTCCATTGGAGAATTCCCGGGAAAAACAACAAAGCCGCCGCCGCGACACGTCGCGGCACGGGTTTCAGGTTTTTCTGCCCTGCCTCGCTCAGGAGGTCAGGGCTTCACCGGGACTGAGCGTAAGTGGACATCCACTCTCCATTGGGATGGGTGTCCTATAGGCGAACGTGGCGGAAAAGGCCAGCGTGTGGGCTTTGCGCTTGTCTCGACGGGCTGTTTGCACTAGCGAAGTTGCGCAGCGATATGTGCATTAATGCAATTCCGAGAATTCTAAGTCCGCAGGCCTCCATGAGCATCATCGACACCCGTACCCCCGACGCAAAACGTCTGATCCCCGGCGCCACCGGCGACTGGGAGATCATCATCGGGCTCGAAGTGCATGCGCAAGTGGTCTCGGAAGCAAAACTCTTTTCCGGCGCCTCGACCTCGTTCGGCGCCGCGCCCAATGCCAATGTCAGCCTGGTCGATGCGGCGATGCCCGGCATGCTGCCGGTCATCAACGAGGAATGCGTCAAGCAGGCGATCCGTACCGGGCTTGGGCTGAAGGCCGCGATCAACCACAAGTCGGTCTTCGATCGGAAGAACTACTTCTATCCGGACTTGCCGCAGGGCTACCAGATTTCGCAATACAAGCAGCCGATCGTCGGCGAGGGTAAGGTAATCGTCTCCGTTGGGCCCGACCGCCAGGGCGAGTTCGAGGATATCGAGGTCGGCATCGAGCGCCTGCATCTGGAACAGGATGCCGGCAAGTCGATGCACGACCAGCACCCGACCATGTCCTATGTCGACCTCAACCGTTCCGGCGTGGCGCTGATGGAGATCGTCTCCAAGCCCGATATCCGCTCGGCCGACGAGGCCAAGGCCTATGTCACCAAGCTGCGCTCGATCATGCGCTATCTCGGCACCTGCGACGGCAATATGGACGAGGGCTCGCTGCGCGCCGACGTCAACGTCTCGGTGCGCCGTCCCGGAGGTCCCTTCGGCACCCGCTGCGAGATCAAGAACGTCAACTCGATCCGCTTCATCGGCCAGGCCATAGAATCCGAGGCGCGCCGTCAGATCGCCATCCTAGAGGATGGCGGCAAGATCGATCAGGAGACGCGGCTGTTCGACCCGGCGAAGGGTGAGACGCGTTCGTTGCGCTCCAAGGAAGAGGCGCATGACTATCGCTATTTCCCCGATCCGGACCTTCTGCCGCTGGAATTCGACAAGGCCTATGTCGACGCGCTCGCCAAGGACCTGCCGGAACTGCCCGACGACAAGAAAGCACGGCTGATCTCGTCGCTGGGCCTGTCGGCCTATGACGCTTCGGTGTTGGTCTCGGAAAAGCCGATCGCCGACTATTTCGAGAAGGTGGCCTCCGGCCGCGACGGCAAGCTCGCGGCCAACTGGGTCATCAACGATCTGCTGGGCGCCTTGAACAAAGCCGGAAAAGACATTGAAGATGCTCCGCTTTCGCCGGAGCAGCTTGGAGCCGTCATCGACCTGATCAAGGAAGGCACCATTTCCGGAAAGATTGCCAAGGACCTGTTCGAGATCGTCTGGAGTGAGGGCGGAGATCCGCGTGAACTCGTCGAGAGCCGAGGCATGAAGCAGGTCACGGACACCGGCGCCATCGAGAAGGCCGTCGACGAGGTCATCGCCGCCAATCCCGACAAGGCCGAGCAGGCGCGCGCCAAGCCGACCATGGCCGGCTGGTTCGTCGGTCAGGTGATGAAGGCGACAGGCGGCAAGGCCAACCCGCAGGCGGTAAACGACCTCGTCAAGGCAAAGCTCGGCATCGAGGGCTAGCGATGTTCGTGCGGACGGCGAGCGAACGTGATCTCGCAGCCGTCCGTGCGTTGCTGGTCGAGACTTGGCATGCCACTTACGACGCCATCTATGGCGCC
This sequence comes from Mesorhizobium sp. SOD10, assembly GCA_000824805.1. Taxonomy (GTDB): domain Bacteria; phylum Pseudomonadota; class Alphaproteobacteria; order Rhizobiales; family Rhizobiaceae; genus Mesorhizobium. The sequence goes on along the minus strand of CCNA01000022.1, from coordinate 47,311 downwards.
GAGCGGGTTGCGGCGATCACCGACGACTGGCATTCGATCGCCTCCCTCAGGGCGCGGCTGACCCGCCCGAATTCCGAGTTCCTGGTGGCTGACGACGGCAAGCGGCTCGGCGGCATGGCGTTCGCCGCCGCCACCACCGACCCGAAGATCGTCCTTTTGAACCAGCTTTATGTGCATCCGACCTGCCAGCGGCAGGGGATTGGCCAGTCCCTGCTCGACGAAGTCGAAGCCAGTTTTCCGGAGATGGACACGCTGCGCCTCGAAGTCGAGGAAGCAAATGCCGCGGCGATCGCCTTCTACGAGGCGAATGGGTTCCGCCGGGCAGGCAGGACCGCCGATTGCGGCGGCAATTCGGGATTGCCCGCCCTCATCATGGAGAAGCGGATCCGCTAGATTGGCGGCGAGCACGGCCATTCATCACGCGGTTTTGATTTGATCGCGCCGATCCGCGCGATCAAGGCTGCTCGTCGCCCGCGTCGGGCCCTCCACTAAGGCAGAGGCGTCGCCAGTAAATGGGGGATTGCCATGCCGAGCCTGCCGGAACTGATGCCGACCGAAGTGTCGGATGAGACTTTTGGCGGCGTGACCTATCAGTATCTCCATATGCCGTCGGAAGAGTAGACGTCGCGCGATCAGGCCGAGCGCAGCGGCGGCGCGGTTGCACCGATGCACAGCCGCCGATCGGCAAGGATCGCTCAGGCGGAGGGAATTTCCACATTGTCGATCAGCCGGGTTGTGCCGAGCCATGCCGCCGCGAGCAGGCGGCCGTCTCGGCCCCGCTGCCAGGGTTCGAGCGTGACGCTCGCGCGGGCGGCGACATAGTCGACCTTTTGGAAGCCTGCCGAGACCAGCACCTTTGCGGCATCTTCGGTGGCGGCGGCCTCATCCGCGCCGGCTGAAAGCGCCGCCGCCGTGCGGCGCAGGACCAAATTGAGCTTGCGCGCGATCTCGAGCTCTGTCGCGCCGAGATAGGCATTGCGCGACGACATGGCGAGGCCGTGCGCATCGCGCACGGTCGGCGCGCCGATAATCTCGACCGGCAAGTCGAGATCGCGGCAGAGCTGCCTGACGACGCAGAGCTGCTGGTAGTCCTTTTCGCCGAACACGGCGCAATCGGGCGCCGCCTGCAGAAAGAGCTTGGCCACTACGGTCGCAACGCCGTCGAAGAAGCTCGGCCTGAAGTCTGTTTCCAGGCCGCGGGAGGGGCCGCCGACCGAGATCTTGGTGGTGAAGCCAGAGGGGTACATTTCGCTCACGTCCGGCGTGAAGGCGAGATGCGCGCCTGCATCCCGCAACCGGTCGAGATCGCGCGCTAGCTGGCGCGGGTACTTGTCGAGATCTTCCGTCGGCGCGAATTGCGTCGGATTGACGAAGATCGAGACGACGCACCGCTCGGCCCGTTCGAGCGCGATCCTGACCAGCGAGATATGGCCGTCATGCAGCGCCCCCATCGTCGGCACCATGGCGACCTTAAGGCCGGCCTGCCGCCAGTCCCGGACCTGCGCCCGAAGGGCGGCGACGCTGTCGACGACGATTGGCGCGTTCATGTCTTGTCCTTGCCGGAGGCCGCCGTGAAAACGTGGTCGGGACCGGGGAATGCGCGGCTGCGCACCTCGGCGGCGTAGCGTGCCGCCGCATCCGTTATCGCACCGCGCAAGTTGGCGTATTCCTTGACGAATTTCGGCACACGGTCGACGGTCATGCCGACCATGTCGTCGATCACCAGGATCTGGCCGTCGCATTCGGCGCTGGCGCCGATGCCAACGGTCGGTATGGAAATGTGATGGGTCAGCTTCGCGGCCACGGGCTCCATCGTGCCCTCGATGACGACCGCAAAAGCGCCGGCTTCTTCCACCGCTTCGGCATCGCTGAACAGGGCAGCGATGTTGTCCTCCGTCCGGCCCTTGATCTTGTAGCCGCCGTCCTTCTCGACCGATTGCGGCTGCAGGCCGATATGGCCCATGACCGGTATCCCTTCGGCGACGATCGCCGCGATTTGGGAAGCCATGTCGACGCCGCCTTCGAGCTTCACGGCCTGGCAGCCCGTTTCCTCGACAATGCGCTTCGCCGCCGCCACGGCCTGCGCCGGCGAGGCCTCGTAGCTGCCCGCCGGCATGTCGACTACTACGCAGGCCTTGGCCGAGCCGCGCATCACGGCCTGGCCGTGTGCGATCATCATCTCCAGCGAGGCGCCGAGCGTGGTGGCATGGCCGTGCAGGACCATGGCGACGCTGTCCCCGACCAGGAGCAGGTCGACATGTGGATCGAGCAGGCGGGCGACGGGATAGGTATAGGCGGTGAGGCAGACGATCGGCACGCCGCCCTTGCGGCGGCGAATGTCTTCGGCGCTGATCCGGCTGTCGGAGGACGGATCCCGGGTCAATCGTCACCTCCCTAGAGCATGATGCCGAAAAGTGTGTAGCGGTTTTCGGACGACATCATGCTCTATCTCTTTGATTCAGACCCGGATGATTTCAGGTCGATTCGACCTGAAATCATCCGGGTCTGGGCGCGCCCGAAACGGGGCGGGCCGAGCTTTAGAAAGACAGGCCACGCTTGGCAAGCCGCGTTGCCACCGGCAGGACAACTGCATCGATTTAGCGCACGAAGCATTTGCGTTCGGCGTATGGCAAGCCCTTGCCTTCGCGGTGACGTGACGCCATAAGCAGGGGAAAGGCAGGAGCCGCTGCCGCCGCGAGGATCTGGATGAAAACTTTCCTGCTGCAGTTTTTCACCTGGTGGAACAGCCAGACGCTCGGCACCCGCTTCCACACCTGGCGCTTCGGCAAGAGGGTGGGCGAGGACGAAGCAGGCAACGTCTATTACGAGGGCGGGGTCGATTCGGAAGGCCGCACGCGCCGCTGGGTCATCTATCGCGACTATTCGGAAGCTTCGAAGATCCCGCCCGGCTGGCATGGCTGGATCCATCACCGGGTCGACACCGCTCCCACCAGCGAAAACTACAAGCCGCGCGAATGGCAGAAGCCGCATCAGGCGAATCCGACCGGAACGCCGTCGGCCTATCGTCCGAAGGGCTCGATCCTGACCAACCAGCATCGCCCGCAGGTGACCGGCGACTACGACGCCTGGACTCCCGGATCTTAATCCGCTTCTACGGCGCCGTTTCGGTCCTTTATCGCCACAATTGGCCTTTAGCTGCTTGCTGATAGCGCGGCCTCGATTAGCCTTGGGCATTGAAGAATCACCCGGGCGCAACCACCGGTATTTTGCATGAGCGATCCAGAGCAATTCCAGGGAAAGTGCGCAGCGGTTAGGCTCGGCGCCTCCGCCGTGGCCTTCCGTCCGGAATTGCGTTCCCGGATTCTAAGCCATTCCTCAAGGGCGCTGATCGCGGCGATGTCTCTTCTGGTTGCTTCGACCGGCGCATTCGCCGCCGCGCAGGCACCGGCCCCTGCGCCACCGGCTTCCGACCGCATCACCAATCCGGTGGCCGAGTTCGCCGGCATCGACAAGATCACCGGCCGCATCATCACCTTCGACGTCTATATCGACGAGACCGTGCAGTTCGGCGCTTTGCAGGTGACGCCTCGCGTCTGCTATTCGCGGCCGGATACGGAGCAGCCGAAGACCGATTCCTTCGTCGAGGTCGACGAGATCACGCTCGACCGCAAGATCCGTCGCATCTTCACCGGCTGGATGTTTGCCGAAAGCCCCGGCCTCAACGCCGTCGAGCACGCCGTCTATGACGTCTGGCTCAAGGGCTGCAAGCAGAAGTCGGATGTGCCGCCGCCGACCGCGGCCAAGGCCGACACGGCCAAGCCGAAGGCCCAGGCGGCCAAGCCCAAGGCTGCGGCGCAACCGGCCGACGCCGCCTCCGAGCCGGCAGACGCAGCGCCGGAGCCGGACGACACGACCAACACCAATTGATCTCGGAACCTGCCCGCCCGTGAGCCGTTGCAAATCGGCGACGAGGCGAGAAGGATTCCGCGATGACCACCAAGAAGCCGATCACCGCCAACAAGCAGGAGCTTCTCGATATAGAGAAGGGCTTTTGGTCAGGCGGTTCCGCCTACTATGAAGCTAACGCCGATATGGAATGCCTGGTCGCCTTTCCGCAAATGGCCAAGGCGATGACCAATGCTGAATTGGCTGCGACGGCCAGCGAGCCCAACCGCTGGCGCGACCTCGACATCACGCTGAAGGGCATGGTCGAGCCGGGCAGCGATATCGTCATGCTGACTTACGAGGCGCGCGCAACGCGCGACAACGGCGAATCCTATGCGGCGCTCGTCAGCACCGGCTATGTCCACCGCGCCGACGGTTGGAAGATGATGTTCCATGCGCAGACGCCGATCGACGCGGCATAGGACTGATCCTCAGGGATAGAAGACAGCCTCGCCCTTCAGCGCCTCGGCGAGCATTTTCTCGTACTGGCCGCGCGGCACGTCGACAGCGCCGAAGCGCTTCAAATGCTCGGTCGTGAACTGGGTGTCGAGCAACTCGAAGCCGCGCGCCTTCAGCCGTTCGACGAGATAGTAGAGACACGTCTTCGACGCATCGGTCTCCCTGGCGAACATGCTTTCGCCGAAGAACACGCGTCCGAGCGAAACGCCATAGAGGCCGCCGACCAACCGGCCCTCACGCCACGCCTCGACCGAATGGCAATGCCCAAGTCGATACAATTCGACATAGGCTTCGCGGATCGGCGCGTTGATCCAGGTCGAGCGGCGCTCCTCGCGCCTTTCGGCGCAGCCGTCGATCGTCGCCTCGAAATCGAAATCGTAGCGGATCTCGAACGGATGCTTGCGGATCGTCTTCTTGAGGCTGCGCGGTATATGGAAGCCGTCCAGCGGAATGATGCCGCGCGTTTCCGGCCGCACCCAGAACACTTCCGGGTCGTCGGCGCTCTCGGCCATCGGGAAGACGCCAGAGGCATAGGCCCGAAGCAGCAGGTCGGTCGGAATGCGATAGCCTGGCGCGTAGGGGCGGGTCATCGCATCCCCGAGCTATTCACCCTTAGCCAGGTATTTTTCCAGCCAGTGGATGTCGTAGTCGCCATTGGCGATGTCCGGGTTGCCGACAAGGTCGCGGAACAGCGGCAGCGTCGTCTTGATGCCGTCCACGACGAATTCGTCGAGCGCGCGGCGCAGCCGCATCATGCATTCGACGCGGTTGCGGCCATGCACGATCAGCTTGCCGATCAGGCTGTCGTAATAGGGCGGGATCTTATAGCCGGAATAGACACCGGAATCGACGCGGACTCCGAGCCCGCCGGGCGTGTGGAAATGTGTGATCGTGCCGGGCGAGGGCGCGAAGGTGCGCGGGTCCTCGGCGTTGATGCGGCACTCGATGGCATGGCCGGTGAACTTGATTTCCTCTTGCCGGACCGACAGCCCGCCGCCCGAAGCGACACGGATCTGCTCGTGCACGAGGTCGATGCCGGTGATCGCCTCGGTCACCGGGTGCTCGACCTGCAGGCGCGTGTTCATCTCGATGAAATAGAACTCGCCATTCTCGTATAGGAATTCGATCGTGCCGGCGCCGGAATAGCCGAGATCGGCGATCGCCTTGGCGCAGATGTCGCCGATGCGCGAACGTTCCTCGGCATTGAGCGCCGGCGAATTGGCTTCCTCCCAGACTTTCTGGTGCCGCCGCTGCAGCGAGCAGTCGCGCTCGCCGAAATGCACGCCGCGGCCGGCGCCGTCGCCAAACACCTGCACCTCGATATGGCGCGGCTTCTCCAGATATTTCTCGATGTAGACGGCGTCGTCGCCGAAGGCCGCTCCCGCTTCCGACTTGGCCGTCTGCAGCGCGACTTCGAGGTCCGCTTCGGTATGCGCCACCTTCATGCCGCGGCCGCCGCCGCCGGCCGAGGCCTTGATGATCACCGGATAGCCGATCTCGGCGGCGATGCGCTTGGCTTCCTTGTCGTCGCTGATCGCGCCGTCGGAACCGGGGACGACGGGGATGCCGAGGCGTTTTGCGGTGCGCTTGGCCTCGATCTTGTCGCCCATGATGCGGATATGGTCGCCCGACGGGCCGATGAAGGTGATGTTGTGGGCCGCCAGGATGTCGGCGAACTTGGCGTTCTCCGACAGGAAGCCGTAGCCCGGATGCACCGCGTCGGCGCCGGTGATCTCGCAGGCAGCCACGATCTGGTGGATGTTGAGATAGCTTTCGCGCGAGGGCGGCGGGCCGATGCACACGCTCTCGTCGGCAAGCCGCACATGCATGGCGTCGGAATCCGCGGTGGAATGGACCACCACCGTCTGGATGCCGAGCTCCTTGCAGGCGCGCAGCACCCGGAGCGCGATTTCGCCGCGATTGGCGATGAGGATCTTCTGGAACATCTCTTGGCTGTTCCCGACTCTACTCGAGGACCACCAGCGGCATTCCATACTCGACCGGCTGAGCGTCCTCGATGAGGATCGCGGTCACCGTGCCGGCGCGCGGCGAGGGAATCTGGTTCATCGTCTTCATCGCTTCGATGATGAGCAGGGTCTGGCCTTCCTTCACCTTCTGGCCGATCTCGACGAACGGCTTGGCGTCGGGCGAGGGCGCCAGATAGGCCGTGCCGACCATCGGCGAGGGCACGGCGTTCTTCGACGGATCGGCGGGCGCCGCGGCGGCGGCCGCGGCAGGCTGAGCCGATGCAGGCGCCGGAGCCGCGGCGACCGCGGGCAGTGGCGCTGCAACGGCGTGGACGGCCTGCGACTGGCGCGACACGCGCACCTTCAGGTCGCCGAGCTCAACCTCGATCTCGGTCAGATTGGTGTCGTTCAGAATGCCCGCCAGGTCGCGGATCAGCTGCTGGTCAACACCGTTCTTTTTTATCGACATTTTCGGGCCTTCTGTTTGGGGGTCGGTCACAGGCGTGCCGCCAGTGCCTGCAGCGCGAGCGTGTAGCCGAGCGGCCCGAACCCGCAGATCATGCCGACAGCGACCGGCGCGACCATGGAGACGTGGCGGAAGGGCTCCCGCGCGTGGATGTTGGAAAGGTGGACCTCAACGACGGGCAGCGGCGCGATAGAGCGGATGGCGTCGTGGATGGCGATCGAGGTGTGGCTGTAGGCGCCGGGATTGATGACGATTCCGGAAGCCTTGTCGCCGGCTTCCTGGATCCAGTCGACCAGATCGCCCTCATGGTTGGACTGGCGAAAATCGATCTCGAGTCCGAGCGCGGCGCCCGCCGCCTTGCAATCCTCGGCGATGGCTGCAAGCGTTTTGCCGCCATAAATTCCCGGCTCGCGCTTGCCGAGCGCATTGAGATTGGGACCGTTGAGGACGAAAATCGTTTTCAATATGGCGACCTTGTTCTACGCCGGCCCCGAGCCGGCGCACTGGCCTCTATAATGGGCATAGCCGCCCGCGAAAAGAGCGCAAGTGCGTTCTTGCGCTGTCCACAGCGGCCGGTTTTTGCATCCGCAAGCGTTTACAGTGCGCTTTTGGCCTGTTCGATCTTTTCCGCCAGAACCTGCTGGCCGAGCGCTCCGAAGATCACCTCGTTGCCGACCACGTAGGACGGCGTGCCGGTGATCGACAGTTTCGTCGCAAGGTCATAGGTGCGCGACAGCGTTTCGGCGATGCGCGGATCCTTCATCTTCTCGCGCAGCGCAGCCTCGTCGGCGCCGAGCGAAAGCGCCACCTTGATGGCGGTTGCTTCGGTGGCGCGGCCCTGGCCGCCGAGCAGCGCGGTGTGGAATTCGCCGTATTTCTCCGGATGCATGAGGTGGAACGCCATGGAAACGACGCTGGCCTTCTGCGAATCGGGGCTGAGGATCGGGAACTCCTTCAGCACGAAACGCAGGTCGGGGTCGGACTTGGTCAGCGCCTGCATGTCCTCGATGGCGCGTTTGCAGAAGCCGCAATTGTAGTCGTAGAACTCGACGATCGTGACCTTGCCCTTCGGATTGCCGACGACGCCGTCGAACGTGGAGTTGAAGATCTCGTCCTTGGCATCCTTGATGACGCCGAGCGCTGCAAGCCGCTGCTCTTCCTTCTGCTTGGCCTCGAGCGCGTCCTGCACCTCGAGCAGAACCTCCGGGTTCTTCAAGAGATAGTCGCGAATGATGCCCTCGACCTCCTTCCGATCGATCTTGGTGTCGGCGGAGCCCTTGCTATCGATGGAGGACGTGACCTGCGCCACTTGCGCGGTGTCGGCCTTCGCGGTCTGGGGGTTCCCCGCGACGAAGCCGAAGGCCAGCATGCCGAGCGCTACCGCCAGACCGCCAGCACTGCCAAGCAGGATTGCCTTGTTCATGATCGTCGATCCTTTTGCCTATCCTGGTGCGCCTTGGTCGCGGCCAACGCTCCGGAGGTTCATTTGAGTTTGTTCGATGGCGTGTAGTTTATAATATCCTGAGCGCGGACCCAGCGGGGTTCGCCGCGCTTCAATTTCTGTTGAGCGCGCATGGCGAAGATCTTCGCGTTCTTGTAGTCGCCCGAGTAGTAATGGCCCTCGGCGGTGGCGAGATCTGCGGCCGGAACGTCGCCGAGTTCGCCATAGGCTTGCGCCAGAAAGCGATAAGCATCGGAATTCTCTCTGTCGCGCCCGACGCCGTTGTTGAGCTGGGTGACGGCCTTCTTGAGCGAATCGGGTGTGCCGACCGCCATCAGCGCCTGTCCGAGGGAGATCAACAGCAGGCCGGAGCGTGCGGGATCGAGGCTGACCGCCTTGGCATAGGCGTCCGCCGCATCCTTCGGCTTGTTGATCTTCATCAGGATGTCGCCGCGCAACTCCTGGAAATACGGGTTCTTCGGCTGTTCCTTGATCAGCGCCGCCGTCTTGGTCAGCGCCGCGCCCGGATTGCCGTAGAGATAAGTCTGCTGCGCATCGCCGTAGCGCGAGGCGAGGCTGGTCGGGTTCTTGCGCATCAGCCGCGCGACGGCCGCCTGGCCCTGCATATAGGCGGCGATCTTGATGCGCATCATGTCGTGCCGCTGCTGCAGCGCCGGCGGGTCGACAACGCTGACGAACGGACTTTGCTTGACGAGCACTTCGAGGTTGGCGATGCGCTCCTGCGGCATCGGATGGCTGATCCGATAGGGGTCGACCTGGGTGCCGGCCAGCGACAGCGCGCTCTGGAAGCGGCCGAAGGTCTTAAGCATGCCCGTGCCGGACTGGCCGGTGGCGTTGAGATAGGTGATCGCCGAGCGGTCGGCGGTGATCTCTTCGGTGCGCTGATAGGCAAGGATCGAGCGCTGCGCCATCTCGCCGCCGCCGGCCGCGACGCCCATGCCGGCGCCGGCAAGGCCGCGGCTGTTGGTGGTGGCCCCGGCAACCATGGCGCCGGCGCCGAGCAGCGTGGCGATGATGGCCATGGTCTTGGCGCGGTCGAGTTGGTCGCGCAGTTTCTGCTGGTGCCCGCCGGCGATATGGCCGGCCTCGTGCGCGATGACGCCGATGATCTCGTTCGGCGTCTCGGCGGTCACCAGCGCGCCGGTGTTGATGAACAGGCGCCGTCCTGTGACGAAGGCGTTGAAGCTCGAATCATTGACGAGGACGATGTCGATGCCGTCATTGGCGAGCCCCGCCGCCTTGAAGATCGGCCGGGCATAGTCGCGCACCAGCGCCTCGATTTCGGCGTCCCGCACCACCGGCACGCCTTGCGCCAAGGCGCTGACCGAGCTCGACACGGCAACGGCGGCGGCAAGCATAAGCGTCGCGAAACCGCGCGCGGTTCGGCTGAGGGAGGTCGATTCGCCAATCGATGGTCGGGGTCGGCTCAACATAGGTCCACTGGTAGACGAGCGGGCGAAAGATGAAAAGTCGGCACCGGCAACTTCCTGCGCGCTTGTGATCCCCACATCAATCGGGCATTTGTGCGGCGCTGTCCCGTAACTAGGGCAGTTCAAAGGCAAGTCTGCGCTCCTTGCATCCAGAATTCGCCGAAATAGGCAGGTTGGAAGAGGTAAAATGGTCGTTTCGCTTTCGCGCCGGGGGGAAGTCGAGCCCTTCCACGCCATGGACATCCTGGCCGAAGCCAACCGGCTGAAAGCCACCGGCGTGCCCGTCGTGTCGATGGCCGTCGGCCAGCCGTCGGATCCGGCGCCGGTCGGCGTCCGCGAGGCGGCGGCCGCGGCGCTCAGGCACGGCCGCATCGGCTATACCGACGCCTTGGGCCTTGCCGACCTGCGCAAGGCGATCGCGGCGCATTATGGCGAGCATTACGGGATCGACGTCGCACCGTCGCGCATTGCCGTCACGACCGGTTCGTCGGCCGCCTTCAACCTCGCCTTCCTGGCCATGTTCGATCCGGGCGACCGCGTCGCCATCGCCGCGCCCGGCTATCCTGCCTACCGCAACATCATGGCCGCGCTCGGCATCGAGATCGTCGAGATCGAACTCGGCGCGGACGCCTATCTGCACGCCGAGCATCTGAAGGCCGCCCATCGCGAGAAGCCGCTGAAGGGCGTGCTGTTCGCCAGCCCCGCCAATCCGACCGGCGCGGTGATTCCGGCGGACGAGCTCGCTGCGCTGGTCAAGACGGCCGAGGAACTCGGCATTGCCGTGATCTCGGACGAGATCTATCACCGGCTGGCCTATACGGCGCCCGATCGCACCGCGCTGGCGCATGGCGCCGGCGTCACCGTGATCAACTCCTTCTCGAAATATTATTGCATGACCGGCTGGCGCCTCGGTTGGATGGTGTTGCCGGAAGAGCTGGTGCGGCCGGTGGAGCGTGTCGCCCAGAGCCTCTACATCTCGCCGCCGGAACTGTCGCAGATCGCGGCGATCGAGGCGTTCAAGGCGACGGAGGAGCTCGAAAAGGTGAAGTCGCGTTATGCCTGGAACCGGGGCCTTCTGATGAAGCGTCTGCCGGAACTCGGCTTCGCGCTCGCCGCCCCGATGGACGGCGCCTTCTACGCTTTCTGCGATGTCACCCGCCATACCAACGACAGCATGGCCTTTGCACGCAAGATGCTGGCCGAAGCGCATGTCGCGGCGACGCCCGGCCGCGATTTCGACCCGCTGCAGGGCCACCGCACCATGCGCTTTTCCTATGCCGGCAGCCATGACGACATGGTCGAGGCGCTGGCGCGCATCGAACGCTGGCTGAAATAGAAGCCATGCCGGAACTCGACCAGGCACTTGCGGAAGTAGCCGCCGAAATGGCGGAGCGCAGCGATCGCGGCGAGGTGGCGACCTACATCCCGCAGCTCGGCAAGGTCGATCCGAAGAAATTTGGCATCGCCGCGGTGACCAATGACGGGCGGGTCCTTCTTGCGGGCGATGCCGATCAGCCCTTTTCGATCCAGAGCGTCTCGAAAGTCTTCACGCTTACGCTGGCGCTTGGCAAGGTGGGCGATGCGCTCTGGCATCGCGTCGGCCGCGAGCCGTCCGGCAATCCGTTCAATTCGATCGTCCAGCTCGAGCACGAGAACGGCATCCCGCGCAATCCGTTCATCAATGCCGGGGCCATCGTCGTCTCCGACGTTCTGCTCGCCGGCCATCAGCCGCGCGAGGCGATCGGCGAAATCCTGCGCTTCATCCAATTCCTCGCCGACGACGAGACGATCATCGTCGACCGCGAAGTGGCCGCATCCGAACGGGCCACCGGCTACCGCAACTTCGCTCTGGCCAACTACATGAAATCTTTCGGCAATCTCCATCATGAGCCGGAGCTGGCGCTGGGTGTCTATTTCCACCATTGCGCGATCGCCATGAGCTGCCGCCAGCTCGCTATGGCCGGCCGCTTTCTGGCCAATGGCGGCAGGAACCCGGCGACAGGGCATTCTGTCGTGTCGGCCGAGCGGGCCCGCCGCATCGGCGCGCTGATGCTGACCTGCGGCCATTATGACGGTTCCGGCGATTTCGCCTTCCGCGTCGGCATTCCCGGCAAAAGCGGTGTGGGCGGCGGCATTCTCGGCATCGTGCCGGGGGTTGCTTCGCTGGCGGTGTGGTCGCCCGGCCTCAACGAGAACGGCAACTCCAAGCTCGGCTCCATCGCGCTCGAGAAGCTCGCCCGAATGATGAACTGGTCGATCTTCGCGCCTTAACGCTGGTTTTTGGTAAGCGGTGGGCCATCGCACCTGGATCCTGAATGAGGTGCGGAGAAAAGGAGCCACTAAGGATGGCGACACGTTCGAGAGATGTCACGAGGTGTCAGCTGGTGTTTTGCCACTGAAGGCCTCCGCCAAATAGTCGATAAACACCCTGACTTTATGTGGGATGTGACGTCGCTGAGCATAGAAGGCGAAGATCGGTTGCTCGATGGGTTCATAATCCGGCAGCAGCCGCACGAGGCGGTTCTCCGCTATATCCTGGGCGACCATGAAATCGCTCAAGAGGGAATAGCCCCCTCCCGCTAGGCAGGCGTTTCTCACCGCTCGCGCTGAGTTCATTGTCAGTTGCTGCGGCACTTCGAAGTCAATGACCTTCCCTTGGTGCGAAAACTTATGAACGCGCCCCCATTCCCCGCTGACCTGAGTAACGGACGGGCGAGCTCTGATCTCGTCCAAGGTCCTCGGTGTCCCATATTGCTCGCAAAACTGGGGCGTCGCGACGAACACGATCCTCTGCGTGAAAATCTTCTGCGCAATCAGGGATGAATCGTTCAACGGTCCTACCCGGATGGCGACATCGAAGTGCTCTCCAATGAGATCGACCAGCCGGTTGCCAAGGTCGATTGAGACCTCGAGCTGCGGGAACCGTCTCACGAACTCAGGAACCGCTGATGCCAGGCACTCATTGCCAAAGGCCGTTACGCAGGAGACGTGGAGTTGGCCGCGAGGGGTTTCGTGGCGTTCGCGTACCGCGCTCCGCATCTGATCAAGTTCCTCCAGGAGGCCGGTGCTCTTTTGCACGAACTCCATGCCGGCATCCGTGAGATTGATCTGCCTGGTGGTGCGGTTGAAGAGACGTACGCCCAGATCAGCCTCCAAGTCCGCCACAATGCGGCTTACCGAGGCCGCGGAAAGGCGCAAATCGCGGCTCGCAGAAGAGAAGCTGTTACGTCGGGCGACTGCCACGGCCACCTTCATGGCCTCGATCATATCCATGCGCCATTCTTCCGAAATTCAAAACAATGTCTCTCGCCCGGTGTCAATTAACACGGAAATCGGATTCATACATCAATGTGGCGAACGCTCAGTTTGAGGAGATGGACATGTCCACGAATCCTAGCTGGATACTTCGCAGCTACCCTTCCGCAATGCCCTCCGTCGAGAACTGGGCCTTGGAGGACCGCCCAATTCCCGAGGCTGCGGATGGTGAGCTGCTGGTGAAAACTTTGTGGCTATCCGTCGACCCCTATATGCGCGGTCGGATCAGCCCTGCGAAGAACTATGCTGCCGGTTTCAAGATTGGCGATCTGATGTGCGGCGGCGGAATTGGCGAGGTTATTACGTCTGAGTCTCCAGACTTCAAGCCAGGTGACCTGGTGATGAGCGATTATTTTGGTTGGCAACCGTTCAGCGTGATCTCGGCCGCGTCGGCCAAACCAGTGACGACTACCGACGCTCCGATTCAGTCCGCGCTGAGCTATCTCGGCATGCCCGGTCTCACCGCCTACTTCACTCTCCTCAAAACCGCAACTCCGAAGGTGGGGGAAACCGTGTTGATCTCTGCCGCTTCAGGAGCTGTGGGTCAGATTGCGGGACAGATCGCGCGGATCAAAGGATTCGACCCAGTCGCTGTTGCGGGCTCGGACGAGAAGCTGGAGTGGTGCAGGGAACTTGGATATCGGACCGGCCTCAATCATCGAAGCTCGGCTGATCTCGTGGCAGATGTTGCGACCGCATGCCCGAAAGGCGTCGACGTCTTTATCGACAACACCGCCGGGCCGATTCACGATGCAGCCATGTTAAACCTCAACACCTTTGGCAGGGTGGTGGTCGTAGGGACAGTTGCCTTGGCCGACCGATTTGACCAGCCGGACATCGGTGTCAGGCATCTCAGAAGGACCCTGATCACCCGCGCGCGCGGATAGAAGGGTTCCTGCTCGACGATCACGAGGGAGAATACGAGATGGCGATTGCCGATCTGCTGGCATGGCACAGACAGGGACTGCTTCAGACACGAGAAGATGTTGCGGAAGGCATTGAGATCGTGCCCCACGCTTTCGTTCGCATGTTGAAGGGAGAGAACTTCGGCAAGCAACTGGTCAAACTGTGATGCTCTGAACGAAGATTTTTCCGCTTCGGCCAACTGCAATTTTTGTGCACGCCTTACTCGGCGGGAATTCCAAGGCAGCAGCTCATCGATCCGGCTCTGCTTATGGCCGTTGATGATGCCGGCTTTTCGTGCGTCCAGACCCGACTGAAAGAAAAATCCCGCGCCGGCGGCGCGGGATTTTTTTTGTTATCTGCTTAGGCTATAGGGTTGAAAATCTTAGAAAAAACCCTTGCGCTGCCACCAGCCGGCGCGCTTCGGCTTGTCTTCGGCCTTGGCCTCGTCGGACACGTTCGAGGACACGACGGGAACAACCGGCGCGTCGATCGACTGCGGCTTGCGCCGCGTCGGATGCGCGTTCACGGCCGGCTCCGCCTCGGCCGCCGCGGGTGTGGCAGCCGCCGGCTCCGGCTCGGGCTCGACTGTCACTGGCGCGGCCTGGGCTTCCGCCACAGGCTCCGACACCGTCTCGGCGACGGTTTCCTCGGCCGCCCTTTTGGCTCGTGAACGGCGCGGTTTCTTCGGCTTTTCGGCCGTCTCGGCATCGTCATTGGCGGCGGCGGGAGCGGCAGGCTGCTCGGGCGCGGCTGCCATCACCGGCTCGCCGGCGGTTTCCTCACCTTCCACCGCTTCTTCCTCGGTGTCGCCGACAGTCTCGCCGGCAACTGCCTCCGAAGCCTCGTCCTCGCGGCGGTTGCGCTTGCCGCCGCGCTTGCCGCGCCGGCGCTTCTTGGCCGCGCCTTCCTCCGTTGTCGCCGCCACGGCCTCACCGCCGGCGGTCACGCCCTGAGCTGTTTCTTCGGTACCATCCGCGGCGCCGGTTCCTTCGCCGGCTTCGGTCGGCGCAGCCGCGGCTTCGCCATTGTGATCACGGTCGCGATCCCTGCCGCCGCGCCGCCGGCGACGCTTGCGGCGCCGGCGGCCTTCGCCCTCCTCGGAGCGCTGCTGGTGCTGGCCCTGCTGCTCCGGGTGGCGCGGCTGTTCGGCCTGGACCGAGACCTCTTCTTCCTCCTCCTCGACGACGATCTCGTCCTCGGGCTCTTCCGGCTCGACATAGGCCGGCAGGCTGCGTATTTCGACAAAGCCTTCCGGCTTTTCGGCAATGGCGCCGCGGAAGATCGCGTAGTGCTGGGTGCCGAGCGTCTCGTCGGCCTCGATCGTGATGGTCAGGCCGAAACGGGCTTCAAGCTCCACCAGATTGGCGCGCTTGTGGTTGAGCACATAGAGCGCAGTCGCGGCCGGTGTGCGCACGATGATGTGGCTGCGCGAATCCTTGAGCAGGAATTCCTCAATCGCCCGCACCACCATCAGCGCCACGGAAGAATCGGAGCGCACATGGCCGGTGCCGCCGCAATGCGGGCAGGGCTTCATGGTCGATTCCAGCACGCTGGCGCGGATGCGCTGGCGCGACATCTCCATCAGGCCGAAATGCGAGATGCGGCCGACCTGGATGCGGGCGCGGTCGTTCTTGAGGTGATCCTTCAGCCGCTTCTCGACGGCGCGGTTGTTGCGGTTCTCCTCCATATCGATGAAGTCGATGACGATGAGACCGGCAAGGTCGCGCAGTCTCAACTGGCGCGCTACTTCCTCGGCCGCTTCCAGGTTGGTGTGGAGCGCTGTCTCCTCGATCGAATGCTCCTTGGTGGAGCGGCCGGAGTTGACGTCGATCGAAACCAGCGCCTCGGTCTGGTTGATGATGATGTAGCCGCCGCTCTTCAGCGTCACCTGCGGCTGCAGCATGCGGTCGAGCTGCGCCTCGATGCCGTTGCGCACGAAGATCGGCGTGGTGTCGCGGTAGGGCTGAACCACCTTGGCATGGCTCGGCATCAGCATGCGCATGAAGTCCTTGGCCTCGCGATAGCCGTCCTCGCCGGAGACCAGGATCTCGTCGATATCCTTGTTGTAGAGGTCGCGCACCGAGCGCTTGATCAGGCTGCCTTCCTCATAGACCAGGGCAGGGGCGGTGGATTGCAGCGTGAGGTTGCGGACATTCTCCCACAGCCGCATCAGATATTCGTAATCGCGCTTGATCTCGGCCTTGGTGCGGCTTTCGCCGGCGGTGCGCAGGATGACGCCCATGCCCTGCGGCACTTCGAGGTCGGCCACGACCTCCTTCAGGCGCTTGCGGTCCTGCGCGTTGGTGATCTTGCGCGAGATGCCGCCGCCGCGCGCCGTGTTGGGCATCAGCACCGAATAGCGGCCGGCAAGCGAGAGATACGTGGTGAGAGCAGCGCCCTTGTTGCCGCGCTCTTCCTTGACCACCTGCACCAGAAGGATCTGCCGGCGCTTGATGACTTCCTGGATCTTGTACTGGCGACGTACCGGCTTGCGGCGGTTGCGGATCTCCTCGAGCGCGTCTTCGGCGCCGACCGATTCGACCTCGTGCTCGTCCGAATGCGAGGACGAGACATCCTCCAGCATGCCGCGATCAGTGTCGCTGGCGGCGGCTTCGCCGCTCTGCTCGGACTGATCCGTCTGCGGGACGGCCTCGGAAATCACGTCGGCGTCGACGCTCGCGGCGATCGATGTGGGCCCGCCTTCGGACGATTTCCCGTCCTCGTCGTCGGCATCTTCGGCCGCTACGGCGTCGCCGCCAGTCTCGGCGGCAGGCCCTTCAGCCGCTTCCGGCACGGCCTCGGCCTCGGAGACCGTCTCGGCATTTTCCGCCCGGGCATCGCCGGTCTCGCCGCCGGCATCTTCGTTATTCACCGCCTCGGCAGCCGTTTCCTCGGCCGCTATGGCCTCAGCCGGGCTTTCCCCGCTTTCAGGGGAAGCGGCGACTTCGGCATCGTGCTTGTGCTCGCCGCGGTCGCGGTTCTTGCCGCCGCGACGCCGGTTGCGCCGGCCGCCGCGATCGCGCGCCTGCTGCTCTTCGCCGCTCTCGGCCTCCTCGTCGTCCTCGTCCTCGGCTTCCTGCGCTTCGGCGCGCAGCAGAGCCTGACGGTCGGCGACCGGGATCTGGTAATAATCGGGATGGATTTCACTGAAGGCGAGGAAGCCGTGACGGTTGCCGCCATACTCGACAAAGGCTGCCTGGAGGGAAGGTTCGACGCGGGTTACGCGGGCGAGGTAGATGTTTCCTTTGAGCTGCTTCTTGTCCTGGGATTCAAAGTCGAATTCTTCGATGCGGTTACCGCGAACGACGACAACGCGCGTTTCCTCCGGGTGGGAGGCGTCTATCAGCATCTTGTTGGGCATTATTTTGTTTCCTGCCGGCAGCCGACGGCCGCAGCTGGCGTGGCAATGCCCGCCGCTGTGCGCCTGTATCTGTGTGCATGCCGGATGATTGAATGTCCGCTAGCCGCCGCTTCAGCGCGATGGCGGTGCCGCCCGCAGCCACTATGGCGCGGTTTGACGCGGACCTTTCCATGATTGCGCTTGAAGCCATCGGCACCCAGCAGAACCTTTTGAACCAAAGCCCGGGCTGAGCCGGACCAGCTTGTTTGCTCACGAAGAGCCGGCGCGGGCAACCCCGGCCGTTTTCCTCACGCAAGCGATTCCCCCGCCACGGGAGCACGCCTGCGAAAATCGTCGCGACCACCTGAGCCTGGAAGGATAACGGAGCCGCCTTTGCATCCGGCCTTTGGCAGGAAACCGCTGAGGCGAGCGGTTCCAGGATTGCAGTGATCCAACGTCGCTTTTATGATTTGGCGGGATGGAAGGCAACCCCGATTTCGGATGCCGGCAAAAAGCGCTTCCGCAGGGGAAGGTCCCTTTCGTCGCGCTCCATGAAAGGCTTGGTTAACCTTCTCTGAATACCAATCGTTAATCGAATTGGTGGCCTGACGGGCACTCTGCAGGAAGACCAGGCGCAAGGCGTCAAACCGGGAGCGACAGATAAGAGATGGGATCGGCGGGCACCGCGGACAAGAGGGGTAGGGCCGCCGGGCATGTCCTGCGCCTGGCTTGGGTCGCCTTGCTGGTGACTATCCTGTCCTGTTTCGCGGTCGCGCACGCCGATACCCTGCTTGGCGCAACCGGCTACAAGATGGCCGGCGACGCCGCAAAGATGCGCATCGTCGTGAACTTCGACCGCGAACCGGACATCAAATGGTTCCTGCTGCGCGGCCCCTATCGCCTGGTCGTCGACCTGCCGCGCACGCGATTCGCTCTCGACGCCAAGGATGTGAAGCCGCGAGGTCTCGTGCGGGCCGTCCGCTACGGCGATCAGGGGCACGGTTCGCGCCTGATCCTCACCGGCAAGGGACCTTTCGCCGTCGACAAGCTCGACGTGCTCAAGAATGACGACGGCAGCGGCTATCGCATCGCCATCGACATGTCGGCCGCTTCCGAACGGGAGTTCGACGAAGCACTTGCCAACCAGGCGCTGACGACCGGTTCGACCGTTTCCGGCGGAAAGGGCGAACGGGTCGGCACCGGACCGATCTCGGCGCCCGGCCATCGCTTCACGGTGGTTATCGACCCTGGCCATGGCGGCGTCGATGGCGGGGCTGAAAGCTCCGCCGGGACGGTCGAGAAGGACGTTACGCTCGCCTTTGCCAAGGAACTGCGCGACAAGCTGGCCGCGGTCGGCAAATACGATGTCTATATGACGCGCGACAATGACGTATACTTGGCGCTGGACGAACGCGTGCGCATCGCGCGCCAGCATGAGGCCGACCTTCTGATCTCCATCCATGCCGATACGATCGCCGTCAAAGGGCTACGCGGCGCCACGGTCTACACGCTGTCGGACAAGGCTTCCGATCCGGAGGCCCAGGCGCTCGCCGATCGCGAGAACCTCTCCGACCAGTTTGCCGGGATGAAGATCGAGGACGACAACAAGGAAGTCACGGACATCCTGATCGATCTGATCCGCCGTGAAACCCATAGTTTCTCGATGAGCTTCGCCCATACGCTGGTCGGTCAGCTGTCGACTAGCGTCGGCTTGATCAACAATCCGCAGCGTTCGGCCGGCTTCAGGGTGCTCAAGGCCCCGGACGTGCCGTCGGTTCTGGTCGAACTTGGCTACCTGTCCAACGTCAAGGACGAGGCGCAACTGCTCAGCGCCGACTGGCGCGGCAAGGCGGCGCAAAGCATAACAAACGCTGTGGCCCTGTTTGCCGCCGCCAAGGCCGGAACCGCGACGGGCGGCTGAGCTCGCTGCACCTGCCCACAACCGCCGGGGCGCCTGCAACCACAAGCGGCGTTGCATGAGGACAACACCCGGCGTTATTATTCGGCAACCGAGTCCTCAAATTTCGCGCTGCCGTATTTTGTCCACATGGTCGCGACATGGGTTTTTGACTGCGGATTGGGACCGCCCCGGGAAGCTTGCGCGACTGTCGGCTTCGTTTAGGAAATTCCCGAATCTCGGACTGGAGCGGGCATGATTCGTCTCATCGGCTATTTCTTCGGCATCGGCACGACGCTGGCGCTGCTGGTGGCGGCCGGCCTTGCCATCTATATCAGCCATCTGACGAAGGACCTGCCCGACTACGAGGTTCTGGCCAAATACGAACCGCCGGTGACGACGCGCATTCACGCTTCCGACGGTTCGCTGATGGCCGAATATGCGCGTGAACGACGCCTCTACCTGCCGATCCAGGCCATCCCGGACCGCGTCAAGGCCGCCTTTATGTCGGCCGAGGATAAGAACTTCTACAACCATCCCGGCATCGACATCACCGGCCTGGGGCGCGCCATCATCGTCAACCTGCAGAATCTCGGCTCCGGCAGGCGGCAGGTCGGCGCCTCGACGATCACGCAGCAGGTGGCGAAAAACTTCCTGCTCACCTCCGACCAGACCTATGAGCGTAAGATCAAGGAGATGATCCTGGCCTTCCGCATCGAGCAGGCCTATTCGAAGGACCGCATCCTCGAGCTCTATCTCAACGAAATCTTCTTCGGCTTCGGCGCCTACGGCGTCGCGGGTGCTGCGCTCACCTATTTCGACAAGTCGGTCAACGAGCTGACGGTCGCGGAAGCCGCCTATCTCGCCTCGTTGCCGAAGGGCCCGAACAACTATCACCCCTTCAAGCACGCCGATCGCGCGCTGGAGCGCCGCAACTGGGTCATCGATCAGATGGTGGAGAACGGCTATGTCACCCGCGAGGAGGGCGACAAGGCCAAGGCCGAACCGCTCGGCGTGACGCCGCGCCGCAACGGCTCCTATCTGTTCGCCGGCGAGTACTTCACCGAGGAGGTCCGCCGGCAGATCATCGCGCGCTACGGCGAGAACGCGCTTTACGAGGGCGGCCTGTCGGTGCGCACCACGCTCGATCCGAAGATCCAGCTCATCGCGCGCAAGGCGATGCAGAACGGCCTGCTCAAATACGACATGCTGCGCGGCTATCGCGGTCCGGTGACACATATCGACATCTCCGGCGACTGGGGCGTGCCGCTCGGCAATGTGAAGGGTCTGGAGGACGTGCCGGAATGGACGCTTGCCGTCGTGCTCGACAGTTCGGCGAGTGGCCTCACCATCGGGCTTCAGCCGGCGCGGCAGGTTTCCGGCGATCTGGTCAAGGAACGTGTCCAGGGCACCGTCAGCAAGGAAGACATGGGCTTCGCCATGCGCCACTTCGTCAAAGGCAAGTCCGTCAGGGCGAAGTCTCCGGCGGAGGTGCTGGAACCCGGCGACGTGATCTTCGTGCAGAAGAACGAGGGCTCCGACAACACTTATATGCTGCGTCAGGTGCCGGAGGTCGAAGGCGGCCTCGTTGCCATGGATCCGCATACCGGCCGCGTGCTCGCCATGGTCGGTGGTTTCTCTTACGCGCAGTCCGAATTCAACCGCGCGACCCAGGCGATGCGCCAGCCCGGCTCCTCGTTCAAGCCGATCGTCTATTCGGCGGCGCTCGACAACGGCTACACCCCCGCCTCGGTGATCATGGACGGCCCCATCACCATCCAGAGCGGCAACACCACCTGGACGCCGAAGAACTATGACGGCACGGTCGCGGGCCCGGCCACCTTGCGCTCCGGCATCGAGAAGTCGCGCAACCTGATGACGGTGCGGCTCGCCAACGACATGGGCATGAAGCTGGTCGTGGAATATGCCGAACGCTTCGGCGTCTACGATCATCTGGCGCCCTATCTGCCGATGGCGTTGGGCTCCGGCGAGACGACCGTCATGCGCATGGTGTCGGCCTATTCGATCATGGCCAATGGCGGCAAATCGATCAAACCTTCGCTCATCGACCGTATTCAGGATCGTTACGGCAAAACGGTGTTCAAGCAGGACGAGCGCGGCTGCGAAGGCTGCAACGCCACCGAATGGAAGAACCAGCCGGAGCCCGAGCTGGTCGACAATTCCGAGCAGGTGCTCGACCCGATGACCGCCTACCAGATCACCTCGATGATGGAAGGCGTGGTCCAGCGCGGCACCGGCGCCACCATTGGCGAGCTCGGCCGCCATATCGCCGGCAAGACCGGCACGACCAATGACGAGAAGGACGCCTGGTTCATCGGCTACACGCCCAACCTCGTCGTCGGCCTTTACATGGGCTACGACACGCCGCGCGGCCTCGGCCATGGCGCCACCGGCGGCGGTCTAGCGGCGCCGATCTTCAAGGACTTCATGCGCGTCGCGCTCGACGGCAAGCCGAACACCGATTTCCAGGTTCCGGACGGCATGAAGCTGATCGCCATCAACCGCAAGACCGGCATGCGCGCCGCCGAAGGCGACCCCAACACCATCGTCGAGGCATTCAAGCCCGGCACCGGCCCGGCCGATAGCTACTGGGTGATCGGCATGGGCGCCGACGGCTCGAACGGCTCGGGCGGAGCGCTGTCGCCTCAGGCCAACCAGGCCATCCAGGACGGCGGCGGCGGCCTCTACTGACCTCTGCATTTTAGAATGGGCCGGCGAGAAACCGCCGGCCCATTTCGCTTTACAGGCGGCGATGCCGTGCCTATGTATCGCGCCTATTCCGAAAAGACCGAAAAGAAACAGGACCGAACGAAAGCCATGCGCGCGGAAACGCAAAACATTGTCGACGAGATCAGGCAGGCGATAACCCTGCTGAGGAGGCATCTTTGACTGGGATCAGGCTGTAAAGCGGCTTGAGTACCTGAATTCGCGCGCCGAGGATTCCAGCCTCTGGAACGATCCGATCGAAGCGCAGAAGCTGATGCGCGAGCGCCAGGAACTCGAGGACGGCATCGCCGCCGTCAAGGGACTGACTCAGGCGCTGGAAGACAATATCGGCCTGATCGAGCTTGGCGAGGAAGAGGGCGACGATAGCATCATCGCCGAGGCGGAGGCGGCGCTGCGCTCGATGCAGGGCGAGGCGAAGGCCCGTCAGGTCGAGACGCTGCTCTCCGGCGAGGCCGACGCGAACGACACCTATCTTGAAATCCATGCCGGCGCCGGCGGCACCGAGAGCCAGGACTGGGCCTCGATGCTCCTGCGCATGTATACGCGCTGGGCCGAGCGCCGCCGTTTCAAGGTCGAGGTGCTGGAAGTCCATGACGGCGAAGAAGCGGGCATCAAGTCGGCCACCGTGCTGATCAAGGGCCACAATGCCTATGGCTGGCTGAAGACCGAGTCCGGCGTCCACCGCCTGGTGCGCATCTCCCCCTACGACAGCAACGCGCGGCGCCACACCTCCTTCGCCAGCGTCTGGGTCTATCCGGTCATCGATGACTCGATCGAGATCAATGTTTCCGAATCCGATGTGCGCATCGACACCTATCGTTCTTCAGGTTCAGGCGGCCAGCACGTCAACACCACCGACTCGGCGGTGCGCATCACCCATCTGGCGACCGGCATAGCGGTCGCCTGCCAGGCCGAGCGCTCGCAGCACAAGAACCGCGCCAAGGCTTGGGAAATGCTGCGCTCGCGCCTCTACGAAGAAGAGTTGAAGAAGCGCGAGGCGGTCGCCAACGCCACGGAGGCGTCGAAGAGCGACATCGGCTGGGGCCATCAGATCCGCTCCTACGTGCTGCAGCCCTATCAGCTCGTGAAGGATCTGCGCACGGGCGTCGAAAGTACCTCGCCGTCGAGCGTGCTCGATGGCGACCTCGACGAATTCATGGAAGCCTCGCTCTCTCATCGCATCGAGGGTGGCGCGGGCGAAGCAGTGGCGGACCTGGACTAAAGCTGCGCGTCATCGGAGGACGAGGCCGTTGACTCGGATGCTTGCGGGGAAATGCTTCTGCGGCGCCGTCCACTATGAAGTGGCGGACGAATTCGCTTACGCCGCCAACTGCCATTGCTCCAATTGCCGGCGCACGACCGGGTCGGCGTTCAAACCCTTCGCCGGCATCGAGCGCGGCAAGTTCCGTCTCAGCTCGGGCGAGGACAGACTGCTGATCTTCGGCGACGAGAGCGGCCATGACGCGCATTGCGGCCGATGCGGCTCGCTGCTCTATTCGCTGGTCCGCGATGGCGCCTATGTCCATGTCGCCATGGGGACGTTGTTGGACGATCCAGGCATTCGCCCGAGCGCACATATCTTCGTCGATTCAAAGGCGCCGTGGTTCACGATTGCAGACGATCTGCCGCAATATCGTGAACATGTCGACGCCTGAGCACCGGGAACCTCCGTCAGCGGAACTTCGTTCTTAGGCACCCTGGGCGCAGCCCTGCCGTCTGGTTCTTGCCAGCCAAGTCTGCGCATCTTTCCGTCGCCGAAGCTTGAAGCTCGGCGCGCCGCCACGGTGCGTCCACTTCTTGCGCTGGCTATGGAATCGGCTCAGCATTCGGGCTGTGGGATAGAAGCATTTATGGCCGGACGCGGCATAACTGCGACTGACGATCCGGCCGCTGGGAAGATACGTTCCGGGAACGGGCAAGCGAAAACGCTTGATGCTCGAAAGGAACGTTTCGATGTCTGCTGCCATATCAAGATCGGCCCAAGCCGTTCGACCGGCTGGCCGACTGTTGTTTTCCCTCTTCGCTGTTGGAGCCATCTCGGTGCTGGCGCCTCCGGCCATCGCGCACGACGCCCAACCCACGGCGGCCATGCCGCAAGGCTGGAAATACCCCTTTGCCTGCTGTGCCAACTTCGATTGCAAGGAGGTGCCGCAGTCGTCCATCAGCGAGCGGCCCGAGGGCTATGTCATAATGGGCACGGGCGAGGTGGTGGCCTACAGCGACAAGAGGATCAAGAACTCGCCCGACGGCGAATATCACTGGTGCGCGCATCAGGCAGGGCTCGACGCCGGCAAGACCATTTGTCTGTTCGTGCCGCCGCCCTCCTATTAAGGCTCGAACCTGCCGCGGGAGGCGAGGCGCAAACCTCTACCCACGGCAGGAGATGCTTGCCAACCCTGCTGACAGACGGTTGTCAGGACGGCTTCTTTATGTTGCCTTGCCACCGGGGAATATGGGCGTGGCGGACAACGGAAGAGGTAAGTTCATGACCATCAAAGGCAGCTGCCACTGCAAGGCGACAACCTTCGAGGTTGCCGAGGCGCCGCAGACGGTGACGCAATGCACATGCTCGTTCTGCTCGAAGCGCGGGTCGCTATGGGCCTGCTATGTGCCGTCGCAATTCAAGCTCACGAGCCCGCCGGAGAACGTCTCCTTCTACCGCTGGGGCTCGAAGACCGTGAAGCATGGCTTTTGCGCCGTTTGCGGTTGCGGCACCTTCACCGAAACGCCTGACTGGTCGACCGGGAAGCCGGATTTCGACAATCCGAAGATCAGCGTCAATTCGCGCCTGTTCGACGATTTCGACTTGGACAGAGTCGAGGTTGTGGTCATCGACGGCAAGAATTTGTGGTAGAGGCGAAGCGGGAACGGCCACCGTGTTTTGCGGCCGCATTCCCGTTCCGTTTTTCGCCGCATTTCATGCTACAAGGCTGCGGAAGGGCTGATTTGGCGTGGCCGCAACGGCCGCGAATTGGAGAGGGACCAATCCTATGAAAAAGACCGTGCTCGTCGTCGTGGCGACGGCTGTGCTGGTGAGCGCCTGCACCACCACCGATCCGTATACCGGCGACCAGAAGATTTCCAACACGGCGGCCGGTGCCGGCCTTGGCGCGCTGGCGGGCGCCAGCCTTGGTCTGCTCGCCGGTGGCAATGACCGTCGCAACGCCTTGATCGGCGCCGGCATCGGCGCTCTCGCCGGCGGCGCGATCGGCGCGACCATGGACCAGAACGAGGCCGAGCTTCGCCGCCAGTTGCAGGGCACCGGCGTCAGCGTCACCCGCAGCGGTGACCAGATCATCCTTAACATGCCGTCCGATATCACCTTCAACGTCGACCAGGATGCGGTGAAGCCGGGCTTCTATCCGGTGCTGAATTCGGTCGCGCTGGTGCTGAAGAAGTTCCGTCAGACCACGGTGGATGTCTTCGGCCACACCGATTCGACCGGCAGCGACCAGCACAATTTCGACCTGTCGCAGCGGCGCGCGCTTGCCGTCGCCAATTATCTGGCCGGCCAAGGCGTCGATTCCCGCCGCTTCGCCGTCACCGGTTTCGGCAAGACACGCCCGATCGCATCCAATGCGACGGCTCAGGGCCGCGAACAGAACCGGCGCGTCGAAATCCAGCTGTCGCCACTCACCTAAGAGAAATCGCGCCCGGCGGCGCAACCCATCAAAGCAGAGCGGCCCCGCACGGGGCCGTTTTCGTTCGGGCAAGGTCCAAAGACCGGTCATAGGATATAAGTTTATTCTAATTTTCTAATTGAAGCTTTTCCAGAACCGGGGAAAGGACTACCATCGTGTTGTTCCAGAGGGGATGGGGCGGTCCAAACCGGCCGCGCAATCAGCATCTGCCGCCCCGGTCTTGCACGGCCAGATCAAGGGAATCCGGGAGGAATGCATGACAAGAACAGCTCGCCTCGGGCGCTGCGGCGTCCTCATTTTGACTGGGCTATTGGGCGCATGGCTCGGAGCCGCCACGGCTCGGGCAGAGGACGCCAACAAGGCCGATATCGAAGCCCTGAAGAAATCGCTTGCCAAATATGAGGACTATACCGCCGCTGTCCGCGACCTCTATTTGTCGACCGTCGGCTGCGTCCACTATAGCGGCGAAAAGGTAGAGGGCGCGATGTACTATCCAAAGGGTGCCATGGGCATCCATTTTGTCAACGTGCCGAGCGTCGGCAAGCCGCTCGACCCGATGAAGCCCAATGTCCTGATCTATGAGCCGACCAAGAAAGGCTTGAAACTGGTCGGCGTGGAATGGCTGGTGCCGCTGACGCCGGATACGAAGGAAGTTCCGACCCTGTTCGGCCAGAAATTTATGGGACCGATGGAAGGACACTATCCGCTCATTCCGAGGGAATTCGTCCACTACGATCTTCACGCCTGGCTGTTCAGTGACAATCCGAACGGCATGTTCAGCCCGACCAACCCGAACGTGAAATGCAACAAGGCCGATTTTCCGATGCTGGAGAAGCCGACCAAGATGATGCCGGGTCCTATGTAGGGCAGGGGCGCGCCGGACTTACAAAACGAAACGGCCCCGCTCGGGGCCGCTTTTCATCTCTGCTCCTGCCGGTCTGTATCTCAGACTTTTGCGACGATCCGCATGAAGGCCGGCACGTCGTCGCCGAAGCCGACGGTCGCGTCGTCTTCCTCTTGACGGTGGCGGCCGGGCCGGTCGCGCTGCGGTCGGGCGTCGCCGCGCTGCTCGTGACGGTTGCCCGGTCCCTTGCGCTCGTTCTCGGAACGGATCGCATCCTTGCGGGCGCGACGTTCGGCGATATCGGCCACTTCGGCGACAGGCTGCTCGTCGCGCGCGGCTTCGGGCGTCTCGTCGCGCTTGGCGTGACGGTCCTTCTTGCGCTCGCCGCGTTCCTTGCGATCGTCCTTGCGGTCCTCGTCCTTGCGCCCGGCCCGACGCGGCGCGCCGCGGCCGCGGCGCGGCGCATCCTCGCCCTCGCTCTCGGTCACGGTCGACAGGTCGCCGTCATGCCATTCGATCTTGGTTCCGATCAGCCTCTCGATGGCGTCGACATATTTGGTGTCGGCACGCGTCGCGATGGTGAAGGATTTGCCAGAACGCCCGGCCCGGCCGGTGCGGCCGATACGGTGAACGTAGTCCTCGGCATGGATCGGCACGTCGTAGTTGAAGACGTGGCTGACATCGGGAATGTCCAGGCCGCGCGCGGCGACGTCCGAGGCGACGAGGTAGCGCAGCTTGCCGTCGCGGAAATTGTTGAGCATCTGCATGCGGGCGCGCTGGTCCATGTCGCCATGCAACGCGCCGGCGTCGAAATCATGCTTCAACAGCGAGCGGAACAGTTCCGACACTTCGACCTTGCGGTTGCAGAAAATGATGGCGTTCTTCAGCTCGTCGCTTTCGGCCCGCATCAGATTGCGCAGCGTCTCGCGCTTCTCCCACGGCTTCGTGCCGGACTTCACCAGCCGCTGCGTGATGCTGGTCGCGGTGGAGGCGGCGCGCGAGACCTCGACGCGCACCGGCGCATGCAGGAATTTCTCGGTGAGCTTGGTGATTTCCGGCGGCATCGTCGCCGAGAAGAACAGCGTCTGGCGCGTGAACGGGATCATCTCGCAGATGCGCTCGATGTCGGGAATGAAGCCCATGTCGAGCATGCGGTCGGCCTCGTCGATGACGAGGATCTCCACGCCGTTGAGCAAAAGCTTGCCGCGCTCGCGATGGTCGAGCAGGCGGCCGGGCGTCGCGATCAGCACGTCAGCGCCGCGCTCCAGCTTCTTGTCCTGTTCGTCGAAGGAGACGCCGCCGATCAGAAGCGCGATGTTGAGCTTGTGGTTCTTGCCGTATTTGATGAAGTTCTCCTCGACCTGCGCGGCGAGCTCGCGCGTCGGCTCGAGGATCAGCGTGCGCGGCATGCGCGCCCGCGCCCGGCCTTTTTCCAGCCGCGTCAGCATCGGCAGCACGAAGGAAGCGGTCTTGCCGGTTCCGGTCTGGGCGATGCCCAGCACGTCCTTGCCAAGCAGCGCATGCGGGATGGCGCCAGCCTGGATCGGAGTCGGCTTGGTGTAGCCGGCATCTGAGACTGCGGAGAGGACCTTGGGCGAAAGACCAAGGTCTGTGAATGTCAACGCTTCTTGAGCGGTCTGGGTGTCTGCGGACAAGTGGTGGCTGTCTTTGGCTGGTTCGGGAAAAATCGCAACACGAGTTGCGGCAGGCGCCGCGCGCCTGCAAGATCGCGGTTGCAGTTAGGCGCAAGTCCGCGATTTGTCAACAGAAACAGCCGGGAATCCGGCGATTGTGAAGACGTAACCTTAATTCACGATGCTTAAAGCGCCTCGTATCGAAACCGAATCAGGCTATGCGCTTTAAATCTTTGCTCGATGCATTGGGCGACATGCATTGATCGGAACAATGTCGTTGCGCCGGCTCAGTAGCGGAACTGCTCGGCAAGGATACGTTCGTCCCAGGAATGGTTCGGATCGAAGAGTAAAGTTGCCGTCGCTGTCGGCGATTCCCGAACCGTGACGGAGGCCACCGCCTTGACCTCGGTGTGGTCGGCGGCGGCGTTCACCGGGCGCTTTTCGGCTTCCAGGATGTCGAAGCGCACCGTCGCCTTGTTGGAGAGCAGCGCGCCACGCCAGCGGCGCGGCCGGAAAGGACTGACCGGCGTTAGCGCCAGCAGCGGCGCGTCGAGCGGCAGGATAGGCCCATGCGCCGACAGGTTGTAGGCGGTTGAGCCGGCGGGCGTCGCAATCATCACGCCGTCGCAGTTCAACTCCTCAAGCCGCACCTGGCCATCGACGGTGATGCGGATCTTCGCGGTCTGGTAGGACTGGCGCCACAGCGCGACCTCGTTGATGGCCGGCGCCGAAACGGATTCGCCGTCATGCGTCACGGCGACCATTTCCAGCGGCCGGATCGTCTCGGCAACCGCGTTGGCGATGCGCTCCTCAAGTCCGCCGGCGCGATATTCGTTCATCAGGAAGCCGATGGTGCCACGGTTCATGCCGTAGACCTTCTTGCCCGTGCTCATCGTCTCGCGCAGCGTCTGCAGAAGAAAACCGTCGCCGCCGAGCGCGACAATGATCTCGGCCTCCGCGACAGGCACCTGCCCATAACGGGCCGACAGGCTTTCCCGCGCCGCGCGGGCGTCGTCGGTGTCGGAAGAGACGAAGGCGAAACGGCTGGCGGCTTTGCTCATGGCTCCCGGAGGGCGACCGTCTGGGAGGCCGCGCCGGCGACGGCGTAGCATGCACTGCCCGTATCTGTGAAGGGCGCTGCTGGCCGGCGGGTCACATCGACAATCGCGCTTCGTGACAGAGGCGACATGAATGTGATGGACGCAATGGTTAAGACGAGGCTTAAACACTCGTAAAGCCGGATCGATCATGTTAGCCGACAGTGGATGGGTTGGCGGGGGCTGGCCAGTCGAGAGACCTGTCTATTGCCGGTAACGCGTCTGATCATAGTCTTCCTAATGATGGGAAGTTTCGCGCTGATGTTCGCTGAACTCGTGCGTCATTCGGAAGAGATGAGCCAGCGGCCGCAGCCGACGGCTTCCCGTTGCGGGGACGCCACGGGAATGCCTTGCCCGCAAAGGGCGCTGTAGGCCTCGCTTTTCCGCTCGCTCAGCCACCTTGCAGGTGACAGCCCGGCTTGTGTCTGCCCGCGACATATTCGTCGATGAGTTGCCGGAAGCGCACCTTGCCGAAGCTCGGAAAATGACCGCCATGTACGACCGAGACGTCGAGCCCGCGCATGGAAAGCAAAGTCTCGACATAGTCGTCGATGTCCGAGTGGTAGACGTCGTCGATCAGCGGCCCGTCATAGACGATGTCGCCGGACAAGAGGATCCCGGTCTTTTTCTCGTAAAGCGCGATGCCGCCCGGCGAATGACCCGGCGTGTGGATGACCTCGAAGGCGCGGTCCCCGAGGTCGACGACATCGCCATGCTCGAGCAGCCGGCCGGCCGGCGCGGGCGGGATGCGGTAGCGCGCCGTGTCCCAGCCTTTCGGCGCGCCGTCGAACATCTCTTCATTGGCGTAACGGTTCGCCACCGTCCATTCGTTGCGCGGATCGGCCAGAATTGCGGCTTCGGCCGAGTGCACGCAGCGGTCCGGGAATTCGTGGTGGCAGCCGATATGGTCGAAATGCGTGTGGCTAGCCACGCAAGTAAGCCTGCGCTCGGTCACCAGCGGTACATGGCGCCGCAGGCTGAAATGGCCAAGGCCCGTATCGAACAAAAGATCCCGGTCGCGCCCGCGCACATGCCAGATGTTGCAGCGGAAGAACGGCTTTATCCAGGGCTCATGGACGAGCGTGACGTCGTCGCCCATGCGGATGGTTTCATACCAGTCCGGAGCCTCGATGATCGGAAGCGTGCTCATGGATCAGTCCGCCAGCAGGATAATGTCTTGAGCGTCGCATGAAACCGGGATCGTGTCGCCTGCCTGAACGGTGGCGGAAGCGGGAGCCTTGGCGATGAGTTGCAGCGCGGTATCCAGCGTCGAGGTGGCGAGCACGCGCTTGAAACTGCCCTGGAAGACGACATCGTCGACCCTGGCCATGCCCAGCGCAATGTCGCCCTTCGCTTCACCGAGGACAATGTGCTCGGGTCTGATGGCGAGCGCGACTGGGGAGCCGGCTGTCAACGCGCCAGGCAGTGAAATCGGCCCGACCGGGGTCGAGGCCGTGACGATCCCGTTCCTCGCCTCGGCCACGGTGCCGGCAAGGATCGTGCTCTCGCCCATGAAGGTCGCGGAAAAGCGCGTCGCCGGCCGCGCATAGACACGCTCGGGCGGGCCGTCGTCCTCGATGCGGCCGTCATTCATCACCACGCAATGGTCGGCCAGCGCCATCGCTTCTTCCTGGTCGTGCGTGACGTGGATGAAGGCGGTGCCGACACGCTTCTGGATCGCCTTCAACTCGTCCTGCATCTGCCGGCGCAGCTTGAGATCGAGCGCGCCGAGCGGCTCGTCGAGGAGCAGCACTGCCGGTTCGATGACCAGCGCACGAGCCAGCGCCACACGCTGGCGCTGGCCGCCGGAGAGCTGATGCGGCTTCTTGTCGAAGGCGGCTGCCAGCCCGACGAGCGCCAACGCATCGCGCGCCTTCGCCGCCCGCGTCGCGCCGTCGACGCCCTGCATGCGCAGCCCGAAGCCGACATTGCCGCCGACGCTCATATGCGGAAACAGCGCATAGTCCTGGAACACCGTCGTCGTCGGGCGTTTGGCCGGCGGCACGGCGGTGCAATCCGCGCCGCGGATGAAGACCTTACCTTCGCTGGGCGTGACGAAGCCGCCGAGGATCGAAAGCAGCGTCGTCTTGCCGGAGCCCGATGGCCCGAGCAGGATCGTGTAGCTGCCGGGCCCGATGGCGAGCGAGACGTTCTTGAGCACCGGAAGCTGGCCGAAGCGATGCGAGACGTTGCGGATATCGACCAAGGGCGCGCTCATGCCGGCTTCCTCCGCAACAGGGTCAGCTCGAAAAACACCACAAGGACGATGGAGACGGCAAAGACCAGCGAGCCGACGGCATTGGTCTTGGGATTGAGGCCGGAACGCAAGAGGTTCCAGATTTCCACGGGCAGCGTCGTCTCGAAGCGGGTGAGCAGGAAGGAGATCACGAACTCGTCCCAGGAGAAGGTCATCGACAGGAAGAAGCCGGCGAAGATCGCCGGCGCCATGACCGGCACGGTGATCATGAGCAGCACCTTCCATTCGGCGGCGCCCAGATCGCGCGCGGCGCGCTCGATGTTGATCTGGTGGTCGCCCATCTGGCTGTAGATGATGGCGAAGCAGAGCGGCAGGTTGATCACCACATGGCCGATGCCGGCTGCAAGCAGCGATTTCGGCACGCCGGCCCAGTTGAACAGCACCAAAAGCCCCATGCCGATAATCAGATAGCTGACCGTGAGCGGCAGCGTGATCAGCCCGCGCAGGATAGCGGAGCCGGGCAAGACGAAGCGCGCGAAACCCCAGGCTGAGAGAAATCCCAACGTGACCGAAGCGAGCGACGACAGCACCGCCACGAGCAGCGAATTGACCAGCGCCGATGTCAGCCGGGCATCGGACAGCACCGCCTGATACCAGCGCAGCGATGGGCCGGTGAAAGGCGGGATCGGGAAAGAGGTCGCCTGCAAAGAGAA
Source organism: Mesorhizobium sp. SOD10 (assembly GCA_000824805.1). Taxonomy (GTDB): domain Bacteria; phylum Pseudomonadota; class Alphaproteobacteria; order Rhizobiales; family Rhizobiaceae; genus Mesorhizobium. The sequence continues at coordinate 15,289 of CCNA01000022.1, read as the reverse complement.
CAGCACCAGCACGACAACCGGCAGGAAGATAAAGCCGTAAACGGCGACGGCGTAGACCCAGGCGGCGAGGCGGACGGCGGCGCGCATCGTCAGGCCCGCTCGATCTTCAGCCAGCGTGCGCAGGCGAGATAGGCGATGGTCACCACCGCCATGAGGATGATCGACAGCGCCGAGGCCAGCGGAAAATCGCCGCGCCGGCCGATCTGCATCATCACCAACTGCGGCATGACCAGCTCGTTGTTGCCGCCGAGGATCTGCGGCGTGATGTAGTCGCCGATGCAGAGCACGAAGGTGAGGAAGGCGCCGACCATGATGCCGGATAAGGTGAGCGGCAGTACGACATGCAAAAAGGTGCGCACCGGCCCCGCGCCGAGATCGGCGGCGGCCTTGCGATAGCTCGGGCTGAGCTGCTTGAGATTGGCGAAGATCGTCAGCGTCAGAAGCATGACGAAGAAATGCACGAAACCGGTGACGGTGGCGAAACGCGTGTTGGCAAGCTGCAGCGGCTCGCCGATCAGGCCGATGCCGGTCAGCGTCCGGTTGACGACGCCGTTCTGCGCCAGCACCAGCAGCCAGGAATAGGAGCGCACGACATAGGAGGTCCAGAACGGCAGCACGGCCAGCATCAGCGCCAGCCGTTGCCAGCGTTCCGGCACCTGTTCCGCAAGGATCCAGGCAAAGGGATAGGCAAGCAGTATCGAGATCACGGTGACGATCGCGGTGACCTCCAGCGAGTTCACCATCGCCCGCCAGTAGGACGGATCGGTGAAGAACTGGCTGTAATTGGCTAACGTGAAGCCGCCGCCTTCATGCGCCGTGAGGCTGGAAAGCCCCATGGCGATGAAGGGCAGCACGAAGAACAAAAGCGTCCACGCCAGCGCCGGCGTGACCAGCGCCCAGGGCAGGGCACGCGAATTGTTTCCCGCGAACGCCATCGGCCGATTTACTGCGCCTGCAGCATCTCGGTCCACATGTCCTGCATCTTCTTGTCAAGGTCGGCGTTCGGCGCCGGATAGGCCTGGGCGCGGGCAAGGAAGCCAGGCTGCTCTTCGAAGCGCAGGATCTTCTTCTGTTCGTCCGTCAGCGCCGCCTTGGTGTTGGACGGCATGCCCCAATAGCAGGAGGAGGTGGCAAGCCGCGCCTGGCCTTCGGGGCTCAGGACGTATTGGATGAATTTCAGCGCCATGTCCTTGTTCTTGGAATCCTTGAACATGGCGAGCGACTGCGACCACAGCACAGCACCTTCCTTCGGGATCGAGAAATCGAGCGCCGGGTTTTCCTTGGCAAGGCCCGCCGTCACCCATTCGCCGCCGCCGACCAATATGTCGACCTCGCCGGTTGCAAGCGCGGTCTGGCTGGCGGTGACTTCGCCGACCAGCTTGGCGTTGGCCTTCATCTTGAGCAGTTCGGTCTTGAGGGCAGGGAGGTCAGCCTCGGTGAGGTCGGCGGTCTTCTTGCCGATGGCCAGAGCGGCCATGCCGATCACCGGCAGGTAATAATCGTAGATCGCGACCTTGCCCTTGTATTTGTCGCTGGTGAGCGAGGCCAGCGACTGCATGTCGGCCGGGTCGACCTTGGTCTTGTTGAAGCCGATCGTGTTGTAGCCGAATTTCTCGGTGATGCCGTAACGCTTGCCGTCGACGATGGTGGATTTGTCCATCTTCACTTCGGGGAAGAGGTCGGCGAAGGGCAATTTGTCCTCGGGCAGAGGCTCGAACAGGCCTTTCTCGACGCCACGCGGCACGTCGATGCTATCGATCACCATGACGTCCCAGTCGCCCGGCTGCGACTGCTCGACGATGGCGAGACCCGCGCCGGTGCCTTCGAATTCCTTGACGTTGACCTTGACGTTATTGGCCTTCTCGAAAGGCTCAAGCAGCGCCGGGTCGGAGTGATCGCACCAGATCAGCGCGTTGAGATCGGCGGCCTGGGCGCCACCTGCAGCGATAAGCAGCGCCGCGGCCGCGCAGGCGGCTGAAAGATGAGACTTCAATGTGGAAAGCGGAGTGCGGGCACTGATGGTCATCGAGTGTTCTCCCTGCCTTGCTGGCTTGTTGGAGAAAAGTTGAACCAATTCTAAAATTGAGTCAATTATGATTTTTATGGCAGAGAGGCCGATATGAGCGGATTGCGCGAACGGCAGAAGGCGGACCGGCACCGCCGCATCATCGATGCGGCGACCGCGCTTTTTCGCGAGGCCGGCTATGAAGGCGCCAAGATCGAGGCGATCGCGGCGCAGGCCGAGGTCTCGATCGGCACCATCTACAATTACTACCAGAACAAGGGCGACATCCTCGGCGCCATCGTCTCGATGGAGGTCAACGAGGTGCTGAATGCCGGGCGAGGGGTGGTCGCCAGCCCGCCGGCCAATGTCGGCGATGCGCTCGACACGCTGATCGGCATCTATATCGAGCACTCGCTGAATTATCTGAGCAAAGAGATGTGGCGCCAGGCGATGGCGATCTCGACCCAACTGCCCGACAGTCCCTTCGGCCAGGCCTACACGGCGCTCGACCGGGAACTGACCAAGCAGATCAGCGCGCTGATAGTCCGCCTGCAGGAACTCGGCCTGGTGCGCCCGGATATCGACGGGCCGGCGGTGGGCGAGCTGATCTTCAACAACATGAACATGATGTTCATCGAGTTCGTGAAGCGACACGAGGCGCCGATACCGGAGCTGCGCGCGGCGATACGAAGGCAGAATAGGGTGCTGGTGACGGCGATGGGGGTGTAATGATCGTGAGGAAGGATGGCGTACTGCAGCGGCCGCGTCCTTTAGCGGTTGATCAGCCATAGAATCGCCGAGAGCACGATACTGATCAGAATCCCGGTGGTGATCGGAACGTAGAGGCTGAAATTCTCACGCTCGATTACGATATCGCCGGGAAGTCTGCCAAGGCCGATCCGGGTCAACCAAGGCCACAGCAGACCTATGGCGGCTATGCCGAGACCGACGACGATCAGCGTTCGCGACATGGCGGCATCCCTGCCGGAAAATAGCGTCTTGCCGAAAATATAGTGGCGGTAGGCCTTGAGGGCAGCACTTATCCCGCTGTTGCCTCTTGAGTTGAGGATAAAATTTAATACAATCTAAGGAGGCATTTCGGGGAGGGGTGGATGCAGATTTCAATCTGGCATTGGGCAATAGTGCTACTGCTTGTGGGCGTGCCTGTTTTCTTCGCCGTCCGCTCGGCGACCGCGCGACCACGGCATCCGGAACAGCTTGTCGGGTTTGGAGGCTGGTTGATGCTTTTGGCGATCGGTCAGTGCTTGTCGCCATTCCGCACGCTCGCTGAGCTGTTCTCGTCGAGCGAGGGTTACCGGCAGCTCATGCCGGTGCCCAATGGTCCTTTGGCCGTCTGCGGCGAAGTCCTGCTGTTGCTGGCATTTGCAGGGCTTCAGGTGATTGTCCTTTTTTCAATGTTGCGGCGCAGCCCCCGTTTCAAGCGCTTGTTCGTTTATCAGTGGATCGCGATCCCGATCGTCTTCGTGCTCGACGCCGTTTGGACGTCCACTGTTTTGGACGCTCCGATGACTCAGGTCCTTGCCGGAGATGCTCTGGTGGCCCCGATCGCGTCATTCGTTCTGACCGGAATCTGGGTTGTCTACGTCTACCGGTCCGTCAGGGTCGGAAATACATTCGACAGGGCCGCGCCGAATGCGCAGATTGCGGCGGCCTTTCAGTAGGGGGCGAGGTTTCGACCCTTCGGGTTGGCCCGCCATCCGAAGCTCGAACAGCGAAGGATGGTGCCCCCGGCAGGGATCGAACCCGCGACCTTCGGTTTACAAAACCGCTGCTCTACCAGCTGAGCTACAAGGGCACGGCGCTCCGGTAGCACATTTCGTGCGCCAGTAAAGACAAAACTCCGTTTCGGCTCGCTAATGGACCGCGTGGCTTTGCCGGCATGCTGAAAAGCGCGGCGCCGCTTCCTACATCTCTCCCGGGCGTAATCGCATCGAACGGGGTGCCGCATGATCAGATTCGTCATCATCCTGCCGCTCATCGTCGTGACCTGGCTTCTGCTGGTGAAGGCCGTCAGCGATCTGAAGAAGGCCAATATCGACTGGACCGGCGTCGCCACCTTCGTCGGCTTCATCGTGCTTGCCTTCTGGCTGAGGCATGTCACGGGGATGGGGTGAGGGAGCGAATAGCCAGTAGCGAATAGGGATTTGGGTTTAGGGCCGCCTCTTTTCCCTACTCGCTATTTGCTACTCCCTATTCGCTCATTTCGAACCTTTTGCCGTTTCGCCACGACTGATCTCCGAGAGGCGAATGGTCGCCTCGATCAAGGATCCAGGAGATCATCATGTTGAAGCGTACCTTTACCTCAGGCCTGGTCGCCGTCTTCGTCGCCACCGGCGCGCTTGCCGCCACGGTTGAGACGTCCTCGGCGCACGGCAACCACAACCATCATCACCGCCATCACCACAAGAAGCATCACAAGAAGTTCTGGTGGGGGCACCATCACAAGCATCACCACCACGGCAAGGTGATCATCTTCCTCTGACGAGAAGACCATTTGTCTTCAAGGGCGGCCTCGCGCCGCCTTTTTTCATTCCGGGCGACCGGGACTCCAAGATGAAAAAGGCCGGAAGAATCGTCGACGAAAAAATTTCCAAAACCTTCGAACCATTTTCCGGTCCGCCGCGACCCATGATCAAGAGGCGGATGGTTCGCCTCTCCACTGAAACAGGAGATCGTCATGTTCAAGCGCACCATCGTTTCCGGCCTCATCGCCACCACCGTCGCTGCCGGCTCGCTCGTCGGCACCGTCCAGCCTTCGGCCGCCCACGACCATCATCACCGCCGCGAACTCGGCATCGGTATTGCCGCCGGCGTCGGTGGCTTCGTTCTCGGCAGCCTGCTCGCCCAGCAGCCCCGCACCGTTTATGTCGAGGACGACGGCTACGACTCCATCCACGTCCGCCGCTGCTACGCCCGCTACGCCAGCTACGACGAGCGCACCGACACCTATATGAGCTACAACGGCCCGCGCTACTGCCGCCTCTAAGGTTGGGCAAAGTCAGCGACAGGAAAAGAGGGGCTGTCCGCAGCCCCTTTCTTGCGTTTGCGCACTAAGCATCCGTCTGATCGGCTTGATTTGAAGCGGACGATGGTCCTGCCTCGACCAACTCAGGAATTGGGCTTCACGTCCGGCATCGCCAGTCCTGCCGCCTTACATGCGCCGCTGACCGAAACATCATTTAACGCGACGAGCTCGAAGCTGTTTTCGGCATCGGGATAGATCTTGCCGATGAAAGGCTCGTTGCCGCCTGGAGAGCCCTTGTCGTCGACATAGCCGCACACCACGATCTCGTGGCGGCCGTCTAACCTGCGCTCGCCGGCGAGCATCGTTCCGAACTTGGCGGCGATGGGATTCTTCAAATGCTGGCGGACACCGGCGGTGATGATCTCTTCCATCGCCAGCGAGATCGGGACGGGCTCGACCAGCGAGTTGCCGCCGGGGCCGGCGATGGGCTCGACCGGCGGCGGGGCCGCCGCCACGCATCCGCAAAGTGAAGCGGCGGATAGGAGGTAAACTGTTTTCCGCATCCGTGCCCTTTCGCATGTATGCCGACGCCCCGGCAAGACGGTCAAGTCCGGCGTCCGGCCCGGCTATGCCCGGTCGGCTCCTGTCAGGCGCCCAGCGATGTACAGCGATTTCGCAAGCGTTTAGTCTGGCTTTGACGCCAATCGAGGGGAGGGTAGCTTGGACGAGCAGGATCCCAAGGAAGAACGGGTTGAACCGGTTTTCCGCAACGGCACCATCACCATCGTCGGCATCCTGCTTGCGTTTTCGCTAGGCTTCATCACCCATTGGGCGGCCAACCCGATCCCATGGCAGACCTACCATCTGGTTGCCGTCCTGCCGATCTTGGTCGGTATTGCGCTGCAGATGCGGGCGCTTGCCATTCTGCTCGACATCAAATCCCTGCAGCGAAGCATCCATGACCGCGCCAGTCGCATATTCATCGCCGGCCTCATCTTGGCGGCCTGCGGTGTCGGGCTGGCTATCCTGCTCGATTTCTTCGAGATATCGGCAAAGAGCGCCTTGCCGGGCGCGTCCTAATACGCTTTCACGCCGCCGATCATCTGCGTCACCTCGACCGCGGCGTCGCGAACCAGCGGACCGATCTCGGCCAGGCGCTCGGGCGTGACCCGCACCGTCGGGCCGGATACCGAAACGCCGCCGATCGGCTCGCCATACTCGTTGAAGATGGCGGCCGCCACGCAGCGCATGCCGGGGTGGCGTTCCTCGTCGTCGACCGACCAGCCGCGATGCTTGATGGTCGCGAGATCATGGGCGAGCGCCGAAATGTCGGAGAGCGTCTTGTCGGTGTAGCGCTGCAGGCCCGCCTTGCGCAGGATCGCGGCGACCCGCTCCGGCTCGAGATGCGCCAGCACCGCCTTGCCAATGCCCGACGCATGAAAGGGGCTGCGCGTGCCTGGCCGGAAGAAGGCGCGGATTGCCTGATGCGTCTCGACCTGGCTGACGAAGACGACGCAATCGTCCTCGGCGACGCCGAGATTGGCCGTTTCGCCGGTCTTCTCCATCAATTCCTGCATGACGATGCGGGCGCGGTCGACAAGCTTTCTGCGGCGCAGGAAGGACGCGCCCATGCGGTAGGTCTCGACTCCGACCGACCAGAGCTGATCGGTCGTATCGAATTCGACCATGCCGTGATTTTGCAGCGTCGTCAGCATGCGATAGGCGGTGGAGGCGGCAATGCCGCTTTGCGCTGCGATCTCGCTGAGCGACAGGCCGCTGGCCTCGGCGACGATCGCCAGAATCCGCAGTGCCCGGTCGAGCGACTGCACCGACGCCGCTTCGGACGGACCATTGAAGGCGCGCGGCCGGCCGCGCTGGCGTTTTTCCGTGGTTTCCATGCCCGCCATTCTCGCCGATTTGACGTTGGATGCAATGAAAAAGTTTTTCAATCGTTGCTGCGATCGATTTTCTGGAAAACGAAAAGTGCAGCTAAATCAGTACATAAGAGAGATTTCCTAGAAATGAAAAAGTATTCTGAAAAAATTGAAAAATCGAAAGCGCACTGGCATTGTCAAGCGAGCAACGAAATGGAGGCTTCTCATGGCCAGGATGCGCGCTGTCGACGCAGCGGTTCTCGTTCTTGAAAAGGAAGGCATCACCAACGCCTTCGGCGTGCCGGGCGCGGCGATCAACCCGCTCTATTCGGCGCTGAAGGCCCGCGGCACCATCCGCCACGTGCTTGCCCGCCATGTCGAGGGCGCCTCGCACATGGCCGAAGGCTATACCCGGGCCAAGGCCGGCAACATCGGGCTCTGCATCGGAACCTCCGGCCCGGCCGGCACCGACATGATCACCGGGCTCTATTCGGCCTCGGCGGATTCCATTCCCATCCTCTGCATCACCGGTCAGGCCCCGCGTTCGCGCCTCAACAAGGAGGATTTCCAGGCCGTCGACATTGCTTCGATCGCATCGCCCGTCGCCAAATGGGCGGTCACCGTCATGGAGCCGTACTTAGTCCCGATGGCGCTGCAGAAGGCATTCCACCTGATGCGCTCCTCGCGCCCGGGTCCTGTGCTGGTCGACCTGCCGCTCGACGTTCAGCTTGCCGAGATCGAGTTCGACATCGACGCCTATGAGCCGCTCGTTCCCTTCAAGCCGGCGATGACGCGCGCCCAGGCCGAAAAGGCGCTGGCGATGCTCAACCAAGCGGAAAAGCCGTTGATCGTCGCCGGCGGCGGCATCATTAACGCCGATGCATCCGACCTACTGATCGAGTTCGCCGAAGTCACCGGCGTCCCGGTCATCCCGACGCTGATGGGCTGGGGCTCGATTCCCGACGACCATCGGCTGATGGCCGGCATGTGCGGCCTGCAGACCTCGCACCGCTACGGCAATGCGACGATGCTTGCTGCCGACTTCGTCTTCGGCATCGGCAACCGCTGGGCCAACCGTCACACCGGTTCCGTCGACGTCTACACCAAGGGCAAGAAATTCATCCATGTCGACATCGAGCCCACCCAGATCGGCCGCGTCTTCGCGCCGGATCTCGGCCTCGTCTCGGATGCGGGCGCGGCGCTGAAGATGCTGCTCGACGTCGCCACCGAGTGGCGCACGGCCGGCAGGCTGCGCGACTGGTCGGGCTGGGCCAAGGAATGCCAGCAGCGCAAGAAGACCATGAAGCGCAAGACGCATTTCGAGCAGGTGCCGCTGAAGCCGCAGCGCGTCTATGAGGAGATGAACAAGGCTTTCGCCCGCGACACCACCTATGTCACCACGATCGGCCTGTCGCAGATCGCCGGTGCGCAATTCCTGCATGTCTACAAGCCACGCAACTGGATCAATTGCGGCCAGGCCGGCCCGCTCGGCTGGACGCTACCGGCGGCCCTCGGCGTGCGCGCCGCGGATCCGGACCGGGAGATCGTCGCGCTCTCCGGCGACTATGATTTCCAGTTCATGATCGAGGAACTGGCGGTCGGCGCGCAGCACAAGCTGCCCTACATCCACGTCGTCGTGAACAACGCCTATCTCGGCCTCATCCGCCAGGCGCAGCGCGGCTTCTCGATGGATTACGAGGTGAGCCTCGCCTTCGAGAACGTCAACCGGAAGGACGACCCCGAGGCCGGCTACGGCGTCGACCATGTGGCGGTTGCCGAGGCGATGGGCTGCAAGGCGGTGCGGGTCAGGAAGCCCGAAGAGTTCGCCGGCGCTTTCAAGGAGGCTGAGAGGCTGATGAAGGAGCATCAGGTTCCGGTCGTCCTCGAATTCATCCTCGAGCGCGTCACCAATATCTCCATGGGCACGGAAATCGACAAGATCACCGAATTCGAGGAGCTTGCCGAACGCAATGAGGATGCGCCAACGGCAATCATGATGTTGGATTAAGTCCGGCGAAGAGAAGGAGAAGAAGAATGCCGCGTTTTTCAGCCAATCTCTCGATGCTCTTCGGCGAGCATGATTTCCTCGATCGCTTCGATGCCGCGGCCCGCATGGGCTTCAAGGGCGTCGAATATATCGGCCCCTATGACTATGCGCCCGAGGTCGTCGCCGCGCGTCTCAAGAAGAATGGCCTCAGCCAGGTTCTCTTCAACCTGCCGGCCGGCGACTGGGCAAAGGGTGAGCGCGGCATTGCCGTGCTGCCCGATCGCGTGCCGGAGTTCCGCCAAGGCGTCGCCAAGGCGATCACCTACGCCCATGCGCTGGGCTGCGAGCAGATCAACTGCCTGGCCGGTATCGCGCCGCTGGGCGCCGACCGGGCCGTGTTGGAAAACGTCTTTGCCGAAAACCTGGCCTTTGCGGCGGAGAAGCTGGAGCAGGGCGGCATCAAGCTGCTGATCGAGCCGATCAACACCCGCGACATTCCGGGCTTCTTCTTGAATTACTCTGACCAGGCCCTGGCACTGATCGACCGCATCGGCTCGAAGAACCTGTTCCTGCAATATGACATCTATCACATGCAGATCATGGAGGGGGATCTCGCCCGTACCATCGAAGCGAACCTTCCCCGCATCGCGCATATCCAGCTTGCGGACAATCCCGGCCGTCACGAGCCGGGGACGGGCGAGATCAACTATCCTTTCCTCTACGACCACATCGACCGCCTCGGCTATTCCGGCTGGGTCGGCGCCGAATACAAGCCGAAGGCCGGCACCGAAGCCGGGCTCGGCTGGTTCAGCGAGTTCGCCGGGCAGGGGAGCGCGGCGGCTTAAGAGCGGTTCCAACCAGCGTCGGCGCTGCCCCTCACCCTTACCCTCTCCCCGTGAAGAACGGGGAGAGGGGGACGCTGGCGCTGGAGCTTGTCCCTTCTCCCCGTCCCTTACGGGGAGAAGGTGGCGGCAGCCGGATGAGGGGCAGCGCCGACCTGTGACAGGTTAGAACAAGACGTTCAGGAGACTGCAAAATGGAAACCATCGGTTTCATAGGCCTCGGCATCATGGGCGCGCCGATGGCGGGACATCTGCTCGACGCCGGCTATAAGGTCGTCGCCAGCGACCATCGCTCTAAGCCGCCGGCCGACCTCGTCGCCATGGGCCTGAAGACTGTCTCGGGCCACGATGCCGTAGCCAGGGCCGCCGACATCATCATCACCATGGTGCCCGACACGCCCCAGGTCGCGGAGGTTCTCTTCGGCGAAAACGGCGTCGCCTCGGGTCTCACCGAGGGCAAGCTCGTCATCGACATGAGCTCGATCTCGCCGATCGCCACCAAGGAATTCGCCAACAAGATCAACGGCCTCGGCTGCGACTATCTCGATGCGCCGGTGTCGGGCGGCGAGGTCGGCGCCAAGGCGGCCTCGCTCACCATCATGGTCGGCGGCGAGGAAAAGGCCTTCGAGCGCGCCCGGCCGATCTTTGAGAAGATGGGCAAGAACATCACCCTGGTCGGCCCGAACGGCGTCGGCCAGACCACCAAGGTCGCCAACCAGATCGTCGTGGCGTTGACCATCGAGGCGGTCGGTGAAGCGCTGGTCTTCGCCGCGAAGGCCGGCGCCGATCCGGCCAAGGTCAGGCAGGCACTGATGGGCGGGCTCGCCGCCTCGCGCATCCTCGAAGTGCATGGCGAGCGCATGATCAAACGCACCTTCGCGCCGGGCTTCCGCATCGAACTGCACCAGAAGGACCTCAACCTGGCGCTGGAAGGCGCGAAGGCGCTGGGCGTGTCGCTGCCCAACACCTCGACGACCCAGCAGCTCTTCAATTCCTGCGCAGCCAACGGCGGCGCCAAGGAGGATCACTCCGCGCTGGTGAGGGCCCTGGAGCGGATGGCCGGCCACGAAGTGGCTTAGAGAAGCGAATAACGAATAGTGAGTAGCGAATAGGGATTGCAGGTCGGCACCTCGCGGTGTTCCTCCTATTCGCTATTCGCTATTCGCTATTCGCTATTCGCTATTCGCTATTCGCTATTCGCTATTCGCTATTCGCTATTCGCTATTCACTATTCGCTATTCGCTATGAATTTTCTCGCCGCATAAAGGCTGACCGCCGCCGCATTCGACACGTTGAGCGAGTGGATGGCACCGGGCATGTTGAGGCGGGCGAGCGCGGTCACCGTCTCGCGCGTCTTCTGGCGCAGGCCCTTGCCCTCGGCGCCCAACACCAGCGCGATCTTCTCGCCGTCGAAGGTCTTTTCGAGCTCGGCCGGTCCTTCCGAATCGAGCCCAATCGTCTGAAACCCGGCCTCATGTAACTGGCCCAGTGCGTCGGCGAGGTTCTTCACCTCGATCTGGTCGATATGCTCCAGCGCGCCGGATGCGGATTTGGCCAGAACGCCGGATTCCTGGGGGCTGTGGCGGGCCGTGGTGATAAGCGCGCCGGCGCCGAAGGCGACCGCGGAGCGCAGGATCGCGCCGACATTGTGCGGGTCCGTCACCTGATCGAGCACCAGCACCAGCTTTGTGTCGCCGAGCGCATCGAGACGCTTCGGCTTGAGCGGCTCGGCCTCAATCAGCACGCCCTGGTGCACCGCATCCGATCCGGTGACCCTGTCGATATCCTTTGGCTCGACCAGCTCGGCCTTGAAGGGCAGGGCGGCAAGCTCGCCGATCGAAAGCCGCTCCGCGGCATTGCGCGTCACAAGCATCTTCCTGATCTTGCGGCGCGGATTGTCGAGCGCGGCCCGCACCGTATGCAGGCCATAAAGCCGCACCAACCCGTCGGCAGGGCCTTCGCCGGGCGGCACCGGCTGGCGCGGCCGGAATGCCGGCGCGCCGCCTGCCTTCTGGTCGCGATGCGCGCGCCGCAACTTGGCGTAATGGGTGTCCTTGCGCGTACCAGGCTTGTTGCTTTTCTCGTCGCTCATGCCGGCCTCTATAGCGGTCCCGTCCGGCTAAGGATATGGCCTGGGGCAATGAATGCCGAACATCCTCGAAAAACCCTCGCCGCGCCGGTTGACACCCACCGGCCTTGCCGCCATAAGGCGCATCGCTGATTTCGGAGAAGATCTTACTCGGGCTCCGGATCGGCGCGAATGCCTCGTTGCATGGCTCCGGCGGCAGACTGGAGAGGTGCCCGAGTGGTTAAAGGGGACGGACTGTAAATCCGTTGGCTTAGCCTACGTTGGTTCGAATCCAACCCTCTCCACCACTGCCGGCCCGGAAGCCCTGAAACGAAAAGTCTCGGACCGAAAAGTGCATGGCGCTTTTCGGGTGAATCCGGTACCTCAGTGCAAGGCGCGGGTATAGCTCAGTGGTAGAGCAGCAGCCTTCCAAGCTGAATATGCGGGTTCGATTCCCGCTACCCGCTCCAGATTTCCTCCTCATTCCAAAGAAAACGCCGCGCACCATGGCGCGCAGCGTTTCCAGTCTATTCAGCCGTTTGGCTGTTAGCTGTTGAAGGCCGAAGCGACCTGATGGTGCTGCGGGATTTGGCCGTTCGGCGTCAGCTTGTCGACGATACCGGGCAGCGCCGTGGAGAGTTGCTGCAGCAGTTCCTGTTCGTTCATGCCCGTGCGCTGCGCAATCTCGCGGATCACCGCCGGTCCGAGCGCCGAGCCGAGATCACCCGGGTTGATCGGCTGGTTCTGGCCCGTGCCGACCCAGGAATCGGCGACGTTGCCGTGTCCAGCATCCCTCAGCTTGTCGAGCAGGCCGCCGAGACCGCCGAGTAGGCCGCCATCGGCCGACGCGTCGGTGCCCGCAGGCGTCGGCGTCGGCGCCGGCGCTTGCGGCGCGGCTGCCTCTTCGCTTCTGCCGCTCAGCATCTTGCCGACCAGCAGCGCGCCGAGGGCGATCATCAGAGGTTTGGTGATGTTGCCGCCCGGAACGGCATTGTCAAAAAGGCCCATAACGGATCTCCTTATTCAGCCAAGTCCGCCCGGTTCCAGAATGGCGCAAACGAGCGGAATTTCAAGCTGACTTGAGCTTTTGACAATCATATGAACATGATTGGCGCGGCGGGGGAATTTTGGAGGGAATTATGGGCATCATCAGCTGGATCATTCTCGGCCTTATCGCCGGCTTCATCGGCAGCAAGATCGTCAACAAGACCGGCCAGGGCATGATCATGGATATCGTGCTCGGCATTGTCGGCGCCATCGTCGGCGGACTGATCTTCAGCGCCTTTGGCTCGGCGGGGGTCACCGGTCTCAACATCTGGAGCCTGATCGTTGCCGTCATCGGCTCGGTCGTCGTGCTTTGGGCCTATCACCAGTTTTCCGGCAAGCGCACGCTGTAAGGGCACGGTCGCCGCATTGATCGGCTGTGAAGGCCGACCCGTTCGGGTCGGCCTGCTTTGAATTCATGTCGTCAGGCGACCATCGCCAGTCGGCGCCTTCTTTCGTCGAGTGAGACGATCGCCAGGCCGCTGGCCATCACCAGGAGGATGCCGCAGACGGCGAGCGCGTTGGGAAACTGTCCGAACACCAGCAAGCCCGAAATGACCGCCCAGACGGTGAAGCAGTAATAGAACGGCGCGACCGCGCTTGTCGGTCCGACCCGGTAGGCCATGAAGATGAAGAAATGGCCGAAGATCAGGAACAGGCCCGCTCCGGCGATCAGCAGAAGATGGCGTCCCTCCGGCATCACCCATTGCTCTGTCGCCAGATGCGCCGCGCCGGAGCCGGCCAGCACCACCAAGACCGCTGAGATGGCGACGATCATGCCCGGCACCTCGGCGCCCACCTTGCGGCCGGCTATATCGCGCACCGCCGCGAAGGCGGCGTTGCCGAGCGCCAGTAGCGCATAGACCGAAATTCCCTGCATGGTCGGCTGCGCCACCATGAGAGCCCCGACAAAGCCAAGGCCGATCAGCGCCATGCGCGTGGCGCCGATCTTTTCGCCGAACAGCATCGAGGAGCCGACCAGCACGATGAGCGGCGTGATCTGCCCGAGCGCCGTGGAATCCGCGATCTGCATGTTCGCCAGGGCGACGACGTAGCAGAGGATCGCCAAGAGCTCGAACAGGTTGCGGCGCAGCACCTTGCGCTCGAAGAGCAGCGGGATCTGCCTGGCATAGCCCAGCATCAGAAGCAGCGGCACGCCCCACAGGGTCGCGGCGGCACCCCGCAGCAAGAGCACTTCATAGGGCGGCAGCCCGGCGGTCGCGAGCTTCATCATCGTGTCGTTGACGAGGTAGGATCCCGTCGAGACGACCATGAACAGCGGACCGCGGATATTGGATGGAATGAACTGCATCCGCCGACAAAATCAGAGCGGCGTCGCGGCGGCAATGGGCCAGTCCGTAGCCTTTGATTTTACGCACGGCACCCCTATATCCGTGCCACATCCCCCTGAATTCGACCATTGGTTCGGGTCGAGCGGGAATCCGCTCAGCCACAAGGCACTTGTGTTTTTCGGCCGTTGTCGCTAATCGCCCCGCATTCGACTGAACTGAAAGTCAAGGCCGTCCAAGGAAAGAGACTATGGCAAAAGGTAAATTCGAGCGCACCAAGCCGCATGTGAACATTGGCACGATCGGTCACGTCGATCATGGCAAGACGTCGCTGACGGCGGCGATCACGAAGTATTTTGGCGAATACAAGCGCTATGACCAGATCGACGCGGCCCCGGAAGAGAAGGCGCGCGGCATCACCATCTCGACGGCGCATGTCGAGTATGAGACGGCCAACCGTCACTATGCCCATGTCGACTGCCCCGGCCACGCCGACTATGTGAAGAACATGATCACCGGTGCCGCGCAGATGGACGGCGCGATCCTGGTTGTGTCGGCCGCCGACGGCCCGATGCCGCAGACCCGCGAGCACATCCTGCTTGCCCGCCAGGTCGGCGTGCCTTCGATCGTGGTGTTTTTGAACAAGGTCGACCAGGTCGACGACGCCGAGCTGCTCGAGCTGGTCGAGCTCGAGGTTCGCGAGCTTCTGTCGAAGAACGAGTTCCCCGGCGACGACATTCCGATCGTCAAGGGCTCGGCGCTAGCAGCGTTGGGACGTGTTCTCGATCTCGGGCCGCGGCACGGTGGTGACCGGCCGCGTCGAGCGCGGCGTGGTCAAGGTCGGCGAGGAACTGGAGATCGTCGGCATCCGTCCGACCGCCAAGACGACCTGCACGGGCGTTGAGATGTTCCGCAAGCTGCTCGACCAGGGTCAGGCCGGCGACAACATCGGCGCGCTCCTGCGCGGCATCGACCGTGAGGGACTACCGTCCGCAGTTCTACTTCCGCACGACCGACGTGACGGGCATCGTGACGCTGCCGGCCGGCACCGAGATGGTGATGCCCGGCGACAACATCACCGTCGACGTCGAGCTGATCGTGCCGATCGCGATGGAAGAGAAGCTGCGCTTCGCCATCCGTGAAGGCGGCCGCACCGTCGGTGCCGGCATCGTCGTCACCATCAAGGAATAATCG
>CCNA01000021.1 GCA_000824805.1 Mesorhizobium sp. SOD10 | reverse complement strand
CGATCAGGAGTGTCGTGGTTTACTGAAATTGCCCAAAGCGTCAGGCGTCTCACTGCCTCTAATTGGTCTGTGTGTTCCCAACGTCTGTCGCCCGATCGGCGGCTCGACTCGTCTTCTGCGCAACCCGAGACCAGCCGCCGATCAATTATACCGCAGCCCAACCCTTGCCATGGCGCCGCATCTGCTTTTGGGCAGTGGCAAAGGCGCCTTGAATGGCCGACATGAGGCGCAAAGCGGCCCTTCGCCTTATAATGATCAGACTAGTAGTCTGAAAAGGGGCCGGCTGCTGACTGTCGGGTTTCGGCCGCGCTCGGCGGATAGCTGCCATTCGGCAACGGCCCCGTCCCCGTCGTTCGCGAGCGAACCGCGCCATTCTGATACCCGCCGTTCATCAGGCAGACGACAAACTGGGCTACGAAGTCGGCCTGGAACCTGTGCCGCGGTTAAGGCATCCGAGGTGATGATCGCGTCACGACTAGGTCGGCGAATTCGAGCCGCGACTCCAGCAAATCTGCGTTAAAGCAAAATTGCACGCCGGCTTACAGGCTTTGCGCAGCAGAGCCGAATCCCTTGCGATGTCGCCCCGCTTACGACAGGATTGCCGCAACTGGAGGTAACCTATGACGCCAGATACCTTGCGACCCGACCACCCGCCACTCGAGACTCCGCCCGTGCAATACCTGAATTTGGATCCTTCGCTTTATGTCCGCGATGATATCTGGCAGCAGGAACGGTGTAATATCTTCGCGCACACCTGGCAGTTCATGGGGCCAGTCGCCTCGGTCGCGACGTCCGGTCAATACCTTGCCATCGACATCGCCGGCACACCGATCTTCGCCATCAGGGGCCGGGACGGGACCTTGCGCGGATTTAAGAACGTCTGCCGCCACCGGGGGGCGAAACTTCTGGCCGATGGCGCAGGCAAATGTGGGCTGATCGTTTGTCCGTATCACAAATGGTCCTTTGCCGACACCGGGCGGCTGGTGCAGGCCCCATGGTATGGCAAGGATCCCGCGATAATCGCCGAAGACTGGCCGCTGGAGACGGTGCAGTTGTCCGAATGGCGCGGGCTGCTCTTCGCGGCACTCGACCCAAAGGAAAGCCTTCTGGATCAACTTGGCTCTCTGCCCGCCGAACTGGCGGACGAGCCGTTGGAGACCTATGCCGCCACCGACGAGGCCACTGTCAGCTTTGCGGCGAACTGGAAGATCTACACCGACAATTTCGTCGAAGGCTACCACATCCCAGGCACGCATCCCTCCTTCTACGCGGCCATCGACTTCGAAGCTTTCCAGACCACCGCCCATCCCGGTTATGTCCGGATGACCGCACCGCCAAAAGACGGTCTGTTCTATCGCGGCAAATGGCTTTGGATGTGGCCGAACTGGACGCTGTCGCTTTTCGATGGCGGCATGAACGTTAGCCGGATCAACCCGACCTCACCGCATCACACAGACCAGCACTACCATTTCTTCTTTGCCGACACCTCTGCAGAAGCATCCGAGAGCAGGGCGAAATCTGTGCAAGGCACCCTGGCCGTGGTACGCGAGGACTACGCCATCTGCGCCGATACGCATCGCAACTATGCCGCAGGGGCGTATAGCTCCGGCCCGCTTTCGGGGCGGCATGAGCGGGGAGTGCAGTATTTCCAAGAACGGGTCGCTGCGGCACTGGGGTTGTGACCGCCCCTGGCGTCCTCGTCCGCCCAACCTCCCGCCGCCGCGGACGTGGATTCCGTCTGGCCGGCGCTTTAAAGGAACCCCAAGCCCCCGCCCCTTTGTGGCGCCGGCCGATGGCACCGCTCGTTTCGGCTAGACGTGCTTGGGCTTGATTGTTCGCTTCTGGGTGGGCGCCGTGTTCGCCTTTGTTGCCTCGCTGGCAAGCCTGGCCAGCCTCAACCGTTCGGTCTTCTGGTCCCGCGCGGCCGCTTCGCCGTTGGTGATTTGGCGGGCTGCCCGGGTGGTGGCGTCCTGCTTCGTCTCGCTGGCGGTCGGCTTGGGCTTGAATATCCCTTGCGGTATTTCGGGGTGTCGCATGTGCGGTCTCCGATCATCAAACGAAAAAAGGCCGGGACTTGCCCGACCTCTCTGATCTGCGCTCTGCAGCCGGTGCCAGTACATCCGTGGTCAACGACCAGCGCACTAGCTTATGCGGCCTGCAGGTTCTCGGCCGCGCTCTTGCCGTTGCGGTTGTCCTTCACGAGGTCGAAGCTGAGCTTCTGGCCCTCGACGAGCGAACGCATGCCGGCCCGCTCGACAGCGGAGATGTGGACGAACACGTCCGGCTGGCCGCCACCCTGCTCGATGAAGCCGAAGCCCTTTGTGGCATTGAAGAACTTTACGGTTCCAGTATTCATGACGATTTCCTTTCAATCATCCATAGAAAGTTGCCTGCCGCGCAAGACACACGACAAACGGTTTAGATCGATTTTGAGAGGAGAAGATCGCCGACGACGCTGTTCGCGTCAGAAACAAAGTTCGACAGCCAAGATCGATATTCTGCAACATAGGCCTATCCCGTGTTCTAAACAAGGCACGGTCGGGAATAATTCTTCAACTAAAGCGAGACTGCGCCGTCCGCTTTCCCAACCCGGATGGTGGGATGGAACATTCATCCCGTTCGCTCTTTCTGCGCTGCCAGTTCCGGCTTGGAGGACCATGAAAATGCTGGCTGATATTTTCGAGCATACCCTTCAGGACGTCTATTACGCCGAGAACGCGATCACCAAGGCATTGCCCAAAGTGGCAGAGGCGGCAAAGGACGCCAAGCTGAAACAGGCAGCGGAGGACCACCTCCAGGAGACCAAGGGACAGATCAAGAAACTGGGGCAAGTGTTCAAGTCGATCGGCAAGCAGGCTTCCGGCGAGAAGTGCGACGCCATCAGGGTCTCATCAAAGAGGAAGCGTCGGGAACAGCTCTCGACGCCGGCCTGCTGGCTGCCTGCCAGGCGGTCAAGCACTACGAGATTTCCCGGTACGGTTCCCTGCGGAATGGGCAAAGGATCTCGGGCTTGACGAGGCGCACAAGCTGCTCAGCGAGATCCTCGGCCAAGAGAAAGCGACCATGTTTGGTTCATTTCGGGACCAAATAGCTGGCGTCGGTTTTGCAACGAGAAGGATTTTCCGAGGTCATGCGATCATGCCGAGGTTCTTTTTCGATGTGTCCGAAAGGGGCGACGTGTACCACGATGCGCGCGGGACAATTCTCCCAGGCTTTGGAGCCGCCAGGCAGAGGGCCTTCGACATCGTGCGCAAGCTCCGGCCGGGGCCGCGCGACCAGACCGATGCAATCTGCACGGTCCGTGATGCGGGCGGCCATCTGCTAACGCAGGTTAGCTCCGAACGCGCCAGGTGAACCAGCGGGTGAACGTGAGTTCGGGACCCGCCGGGACGGTAGTGTCTCAGTGTAAAATTTGAGGCCGCACAGGCCGTTGCCGCAGCCTTCCTCAGGACCGACGCGCGTGCTGATCTCGGTACAAGCGAAGCCCTACAGCCGCGCCCCCTTCATTATTCATTCATAATATCAGCAGATTCTCATTAGCGGGCATGCTGATGCTCCTGAAAGCAACACCAATCTATGGGCAGGCTGGCGGAATTCGGGCGGCGGCGAAACAGACACGGGTGGGGGAGGAGGACTGACCAATGTCGAATAGAGAAATCGGAACATCCCGTTCGCTCGGGATGCGTGTGGCCGAGCTGAGAACCAGGATGCGGGAAGCCAAGATCACCGAGCATGAGATTAAAGCCTTCCAGAAGGTCGCGGCCATCATGGGGCGCGGCGAAGCCTCTTTACGCATCGACGCGGACGATCTGATCGCCGCGTCCTTTCTCACCGAGTTGATGGGCGAACCAGCGCTGAATTGACAGCTTCTCGCTACGGCGCTTTGGCGCCTGTGGATGGCACCGCATGATCACCGGATGCCAGCGCCAGAAAGGCGGACCATGGTCCGCCTTCCCCTAGCATAGACGTCAGAACGAGTT
This sequence comes from Mesorhizobium sp. SOD10, assembly GCA_000824805.1. Classification (GTDB taxonomy): domain Bacteria; phylum Pseudomonadota; class Alphaproteobacteria; order Rhizobiales; family Rhizobiaceae; genus Mesorhizobium. The sequence goes on along the minus strand of CCNA01000021.1, from coordinate 57,935 downwards.
AGCCACCCATCTTCTTGACCAGAGCGCAGAAACCGGCACGCGCCTTGTTGAGCGTGGCATCGCCGCAGTCGATGGCGCGCGCAGCAAGGATGCCGGCTCGGGCACGATCGAAGGCGAGCCTCCGGCCGAGCCGGAAGGAACGGCCGTGATCGAGTTGCGCACCGGACAGCGAGATCAGCAGCGGCACGAAGCGGGAGGTGACATCCGGCCGCCGGCGACGACGCGGAAAATGCCCTTTTCACAGACCGCCCTCCGAAGCCCCGTTGGCAATTCAGGGTGACGATGCGGCCGACCGGCAGATACGGAGCCGATCCGTCGAGGCCTTGGTTAAGCGCGATCGTCTTCGCCACCATCCCGGAAAAGACCTTGCCATAGTGCCGCGTCAGAAGAGCGGACAGCGTCACGCCTCCCGATTGACGGTGACAGTTTCTGTCATGAATGGAACCTTCAGCGCGGGCGGGATGCCGGTGATCCTGGAACAAGACCGTTCCTTTGCTCATTGAGCGGCAAGAAGGGAGACAGCGAATGCAAATTCAAGCAATCTATGCCGCCCTCGCGACGGCAAACATGGATCGCGCGGAGCAGTTCTACACCCAGCTCTTCGAAAGAAGGCCTGATGATCGTCCCATGGATGGTCTGATCCAGTGGCGCGGCGTCGCAGGGGCGAACATTCAAATCTTCCATGACCAGGAGCATGCAGGTTCGGGAAGGATGACAGTTGTCGTGCCGAAAATGGACAAGGCCCGCCGATCGCTCGAAGAAATTGGCGTTAGCGTCTCCGGGGAAAAGCAGGGTGACTACGGAAAGATCGCGCAGGTCACAGACCCTGACGGCAACCTTATCACTCTTGCAGAGCCACCGTGGCGGCCTTTCCAGACATGATTGCGCCTACAGGTCGGCGCCCAGTGTCTTCTCGGTCAGCTCTGCTTCCATTTTACCTCGTGAGTAGCGAGAACAGCGAGGCGAAGACCTCCGGCGGAGAACCTCGATTTGTGGTGATCGAACCAACCTGGCGCCTAGCTGCCACGCTGAGGAAGCAACGCAGGCCGCGCCCGAGGGACTCGCCAGTGTCAATCGGCTTCATTGGGCGGACAAGACGTTCATCTTCATGTTCTCATCGAGCATACTTGAATTCAATGTCGGTGCGTTCGACCGAGGCCATTCGCTCCTGAGCTGGCTGGCTGCGTCGTTCCGCTGCGCAGCCGCGGGTTCCATCGATGCGGCTTCTCTGGGGAGCCAGGCCGCATAGTTCTTGCGCAGCACGGCAAGCACCTGCGCACGCCCGCTAAGATCGACGAATTCGATGTGATCGGCAAACTTGGTGACGTTGGTTGCGACTTGGTCGAGGAGTATTCCGCATCGCCTCCTATGCGCCACCAGCCGATTGAGATGCCAGCGCGCCTGCTTCGAAATGCTCGTAGGCGCGCCGGAAAAGCGCCAGCCGACATGTGCATGACCGAACCGCCCGTGTGTATGGCGGCAGTCTGTTCGGCAAGCGCCTGGGTGCCGCCGAGGCCGATCCGGCAAAATGCCGGAGGAACATCTGCTGCACCTGATCCTGCGGGGTTGCGCCAGTTGCCATTCGAAGCTCCGGCAAAAGGGAAATGAAAGAGGCGCAAACGCATTGGTCATCACACCGGGCCGGACGTGTTCCCGTCGCTTTGCAAACGACTTCTGAGCCGCGAAGTCTGCAACTACATCATAAGCCCTTCGCTATAGGTGGCGACCCATACCAGGGTCATTACGACTTCTTGGTCATTTCCATCACGGCTACCTCATCTCACATGACGCGCCGAATTTATCGCACAACCAGCAGAAGACGCCCACCGTCACGGATGAGTTCCAGCGCCAGTATTGCGCGCTGGCCAGCGATCGCACTGCGCAAATCGTGCACGGAAGAGATCGGCTTGCGGTTGACCGCCACGATCATGTCGCCCGTCCTCAGCCCCGCTCTAGCCGCCGGGCTAGCGGGCTCGATGCTCTCGATCACGACACCGGCTGCGCCTGCCCGCTGGGCTTCCTCAGCCGAAGCGTCACTCATCCTGGCGCCCTGCAGGAGGGTGCCTGCCAGCGTCTCCGACCCGCTTTCCTGTGCGGCGATCGTCACGTCGATCGTGACTTCGCCATTACCGCGTTTGACGGCAAATTTGACGGTATTTCCGGCAGGGGTGAGGCCGATCCGGTTTCTGAGGTCGGTCGTGCCTTGCACGGGATGTCCGTCGATTGCGGTGACGACATCACCGACCTGCAAACCAGCCTTCTCTGCCGACGAGCCGGGTTCGACATTGGCGATCACCGCGCCGCGGAGGTCTCCGAGTTGCAGCGCCTTTGCGAGGTCCGGCGTCAAATCCTGAATGCCGATCCCCACCTTTCCGCGCCGCACCTCACCGTGGGCGATCAACTGCTTCATCACGGAGACAGCCATGTTGCTCGGCACGGCGAAACCGATGCCGACATTGCCGCCGGCTGGGCTGAGGATAGCCGTGTTGATGCCGACCAGCTTGCCGTCCAGAGTAACCAAGGCGCCGCCGGAATTGCCCGGATTGATCGAGGCGTCGGTCTGGATGAAATCCTCGTAACCCTCGATGTTGAGTCCACTGCGGCCAAGCGCGCTGACGATGCCGGACGTCACGGTCTGGCCCAGACCGAAGGGATTGCCAATGGCTACGACATAGTCGCCGACCTTCAGGGTGTCTGAATCGCCGGTCTCTATCTGCGTGATGTTTTTAGCGTCGATCTGAAGCAGCGCGATATCGGTGTCCTTGTCGCTGCCGATCAGCTTTGCCGGGAATTGCCGGCCGTCCTTGAGGGTGACGGAGATTTCGCTGCCGTCCCCTACGACGTGATTGTTGGTCAGAACATAGCCCTTCGCCGAATCGACGATGACGCCGGAGCCGGCGCTCATCCTGGCCTGCGGCAGCTGCTCCGGCCCGAAGAAACGCCGGTAATTGGGGTCGCTGAAAAGCGGATTGTCTTCCTTGGGGGCTTTGGAAACGACCGCGATGTTGACGACGGCCGGTGTGACGCGCTCCAGCATGGGCGCAAGCGTCGGCAGGCTGGATGCCTCAGCTGGTGCAGTCGTTTGCGCAGCAACGGGTGCGAGGGTGAAGAAAATGGCCCCCATCGCAACGGAGACGACGCGGAGCTTCGGTGCGAGAGCGAACATTGCTTGCCTCCCTGACCTGGTGATGTCATTGCTATCTGCGGGGCTAAGCCCGCGGGGTTTGAAAAAGCGGGCCCGGAATTGCTCCAGACCCGCTCCGCTCGTAGGCACACCTTATGCCGCCTTGCGCATGCCTGAATTAACTTGGTCAGCCGCAACCTCCCGTTCGAGCGCGAGCAGCGCCTGCTCGACCTCGTCGAGGCGCGAGGGACGGTTGTTTTCAGGCATGCCCTCATTGGTCGCCAGATCGATCAGATACTCCGTCCAAGCCCAGTTCATCAGGATCGAGCGCTTGGCCTCCAGCGCCAGCTTCGAATCGCGGGCCACGCCCATGGGCGACGTCCAGCTTTCCGGACCGGATGGATCGTTGCGGTTTGCAGCGCCGTCGAGGGCGCGCCCGTAGCTCTCCTGAAGTGCGCCAAGTCCTAGCCGGTCGAGTGTCATGTTGGAAAAGCCGTAGGTCGACCTTCCGGGCTTGGCAGGCCTCGAATTGGTCGCCCCATCATCAGCCTGCTCCGTCGGCTTCTGAACGACATAGGACAGCCCCTGTCGCTCAGCGTAGCGAACGGCCGACTCCAGCGCCGGGAAGTTTAACTCGACTTGGGTCAGCGTGTCGTGGCTCCCGGTGTAGCCCATCAGCGGCTCGATAAAGGGCGCGGTGCGCCGCTCGAAAACGAGACGCCAGCCGCGGGTGCGGGCCGCGCCGGCAGTCGTCGCCGCGCGGGACGGCTTGTAGATCCGTGCGACGGCGTCGCCCGAGAAGGTCGAACGTCCCATCGAAAGGGGCTTCTGCCGGTTGTCGTTCGACGACCACCACTGCGGGATTGGTGTTCTGGTTGATCCGTTAACCTGTCTCTCCATCATTCATCCCTCCCTTTTTGGCAAGGACGCTGCCGCCGGCGGCGGGCCGCCGGCGGCTGCCACGCGTCAGCTCTTGATGGCGATGCGCTTTACCTGCGACTGCGCCTTCTCGCTTTTGGGCAAAGTCACGGTCAGCACACCATTGCTGAAGCGGGCATCGACCTTGTCTTCCTTGACCTCGTAGCCGAGCGGGATACGGCGCTCGAAGCGGCCATAGAACCGCTCGGAGAACCGCCTGTCCTTGTCCGCGGTTTCGGAGCGCTTCTCGCCCTTCAGCGTCAGCACGCCGTCGTCGAGCAGGACTTCGATGTCCTTCTCCTCAAGACCGGGCACCTCGGCCGTCACCCTGACCTCCGTTTCGCCGTCGGAAATCTCGACGCTTGGCCAACCACCGCTGAAGACGGAGGCGCCACTGAAGGCGGGTAAGGTCGAACCGAAGCCGCGGAAGACATCATCGAACAACCGGTTCACTTCGCGATGCAGCGACAGCAACGGATCACGGTCGCCAGCGCGGAATATGGTCGGAGCCTGATTGCCGTTGTTGCGGCCCCAAGGGATCAGATCTCGAACGCTCATTTTTCTTCTCCTTCGTCCGTTGCGATTGACAATGCACCATTCTGCGCCGGGCCCATGCACCCGCGCGCGCGCGCTTGCGGAATGCCTTAGGCGGCCGGCTTCTCAGCCTCGATCTGCTTCGGCGAGGACTTCGACGTCGTCTTGCCGCTCGTCGCGATTTCGATCTGGCGCGGCTTCACCGCTTCAGGAACTTCGCGCTTGAGATCGATCGTCAGCAGACCGTTGACGAGCCTGGCATTCACCACCTTTACGTGGTCGGCCAGCTCGAAACGGCGCTGGAAGGTGCGACTGGCAATTCCACGATGAAGATACTGGCCATTCTCCTCGCCCGCCTTCTGGCCGGACACCAAGAGCATGTTGTGCTCCTGGGTCAGGGTCAGATGGTCCTGGCTGAAGCCAGCTACCGCCATGGTGATGCGGTAATCGTCCTCGCCGAGCTTGGCGATGTCATACGGAGGCCAGCTGTCGATGGTTTCGCCGCGGCTCGCGGCTTCAAGCGCGTTCAGCATTCGCTCGAAGCCGATGCTCGACCGGAACAGCGGGGTGAAATCGAGAGTGGTTCTCATAGCCACATCCTCCTCTGAGCAACATGGGTACAAGACTGCCGTCGGCGGATGCCGCTTCGCCGAGATGCCGGCCCCAAGATGGGCCTCCGGCGGAGTACGATTTAGTTCAGCGGTATCGGCGTTCAAGAGGCCTTGCAGAAGGTGCCCATGCAGAGGGGCGCCAACACCAATAGGAGACGCGCCGTTCCGGTTGACTTTCCGGGTATGAAGGGTCTGTAGTCTGCGCGGCTCGGTCGCTTTGGGCCACCGTTTTCTCCGTCCAGGAGAGCCGCAATAGCCTATTGCCCGCTTCCTTTGAAACCAGCGCACAAGCTCGAGCTCGGCGAGAATTAAGCTGCCCAAGACAACGAGGCGAGCCGCCGACACGCTGCAACGCCGGAATGCTTTTCTCCTCGATCGTGCTGTTGGCCAGTTCACCCGGTGCGGGCATTGCGGCGGCTGGGATGGCCTCGGGGCGGGCCGCGGGCGCTCGTCGCGTTGCTATCTATGGGGAAGCCCTGTCCCTCGCTACCGCATTTGACGCGGCCTCGTCACCTTCCTGGTCGGTAGCAGCTAGATGGATGCCCGCCATTCCCTGCCTGGAGTGACGGGCATCTGATGCTTCATGGGATCAGGTCCTTGGTCCCATCATTAACCTCCCCTAGGGCGTTTCACCGTTTCACGGAAACGGCGAAACGCACTATCTATCTGTGTTTACGCAATTCCGGACGGAAAACCGCTCACACTTTTCCTGGAATTGCTCTAACCCAACGGCTAAGCCATCTTGAGTTGGATTTTGCGGGCTTTGGCTGGCGCCGCCTTCGGCAGCACTAGACGCAGGACGCCGTTCTTGTGCGACGCCTCGATGCCATCGCGGTCGATATCCTCGGATAGCGTGAAGACGCGCTCATAATCGCCGGCGCTATATTCGGCATAGACCTGACGATAATTCTGATGCTCTTGATCGGCCGCGTAGCCGCGGATCGCCAGTGTCCGTTTCTCGAGCGTGATATCCACTCCATCCGGGCCGACGCCGGGCATATCGACGAGAAGGACGACATTGTCCTGCGTCTCATAGATATCGGCCCGCGGCACGAATACGGGCCGCGAGCGGGTCCGTTCGCCGCCGACAGGCTTGCTGATGACCTGGCGATCGGTGGTCCTCAGTTCCTGAGCCATGGTTCCCTCCTCTCATCCCTTGATCTGGATCTTCTTCGGCCGATCCGCCTCCGGTCGCTGCAGTTCGACCTCGAGCACCCCATCGCCAAAACGCGCCTCGACCTGTTCCGGATCGACGCGGAACGGCAGTTGCACCGTCCGGGAGAAGCTTCCGTAGGGGCGCTCGCGTCGATGCCAGACGGATTTCTCGTCATCAGCACGAGATTCGAATTCGCCCTTCAATGTCAGTGTATTGTCGCGCACCGTAAGTTCTACCTCGTCGGGCGCGATTCCAGGCAGTTCGGCGGTCAGGGCTACGCTATCCTCGCCGACCCAAAGATTGACCGGGGGAAACTCCTGGGCGGCACTGGCCGTCAGGCCGGCCAAACGCTGGTTCACTTCCTGTTGCATGCGCCGCATTTCCAGAAACGGATCGAATCCGACGCGGCCCAAATCCGACAACAGCATGGCTATCCTCCTTCGACTGATGACCGGGCGCCGCAACGCGCGAAGCACGCGTGCACCGGAAGCGAACTGGATCGAAGGCAAGCGGGAGGCGATCAGGCAGAGACCGAAACGGCCAAGAGTCAACTCGCAACCGCGAGGAGAGAGGTTCGGGCAAACGCCGGAACACATCCTCCATGCGAGCGACATGAACCGAACTCGATCCATGATAGGACCGTTGTTCCCGTGCCAGGACCCATAGCGGCATCCGGCAAAAATGAGTTAGGGGCGGCTAAATTGCGTTTCAAGAGTGATCTTTGAGACGTTGCGCGATCGCCGACCGGGCCGCTTGTCTCTCTGGCCGAAGCGTCTTAACCAAGAGAAACCCGGCTGGAAGCGGCCGCAGCAGCTCACCTTCCGGCTTTGCCGGATGAGCCAGGCGGACCAGTTCTCGTTAAGAACCACCACCTCGAGGCCGTCAAGCCGCGCTTCGTTCCGAGGCGGCCCCTCGGAAGGCCCGCAGTGTGGTACGTTGAATTCAATGTCGCCGGCGATAAATCTGTGGCTCATCCCCGAGTTAGTCGGCCAGCGCGGGAGGAGCTTTCCCGTGCCGCACGCCCGCGGGGACCAGGTGCGCGATGGCGGCTCGGGACCCGATCCACGCGAGCTGCCGCCAAAGGGGCTGCGCAGCCGCCGACCTCTTCATTCCGGATCTCCACATCGACAACATCAAGATCAAGACCCGGATTTCGGGTGAATTGAATTTTTTGCCCGGCTCAGGATCGCAAGCGGCACCAGAGCGTTACAGGACCAACATCGAAACGACGCGGGCGATCGATTCCAGCGAGACGACAGTGGCAGACAGCGGTCCAAGCGAGGCGCCACCGGCCGTCGGCAGATCGCCGGCGGTGAAAGCTACGAGAGCAGGCCGAGGCCTGATCAAGCGGGTCGGCGATGATCGCGACAAGCTCAATACCGCCGCAGCGAACCCAAGCAATAGGCTGCGGAATGCGAATGACACATCGGACGTTGTATTGGTGAGAGTGAGGATTGAGTAAGTCAGCGTCGCGTCGGCCCACAATCGAAGTGTCTTCCACTCGCCCTGCGAAGCCAGCCTCGCGCGAGACGGCCAATCTCGCGCCACCTGCGTTCCGGCCAGTCCAGCTCGCAAGACTGGTGGACACCGTCCCCGCCGGCGATCGCTGGATCCACGAAATGAAACACGATGGCTACCGCATTCTCGTCGCCGTGGGCGGAGGCGAAGCGCGCGCCTATACGCGCTCCGGCCTGGACTGGTCTGGCCGCTTCCCCTCTCTCCTTTCGGAGGCACGCAAGCTCAAGGTTCGCTCCGCGCTCCTCGATGGCGAGGCAGTTGTCATGGACGCCGAGGGGCGATCGAGTTTCCAGGCGCTCCAGAACGCCTTGAAGGGCAATCCCGCGAGCATCGATTTTTATGCGTTCGACCTGCTCGAGCTCGACGGCGAAGACCTGACGAGGCTTCCGCTCCTGGAGCGAAAGAAGAAGCTGCAGGAAATCCTGCCGGCGAAGAGCCCTATCCTTCGCTACTCCGATCACATCCAGGGCCGGGGCGAAGAATTGCTGAACCGCTTCTGCGACGCCGGTCTCGAGGGGGTTATCTCGAAGCTGGCGGATTCGGACTATGTCGGCGCCCGCGATGGAAGCTGGCTGAAGATCAAGTGCATCAAACGTCAGGAATTCGTGCTCGTCGGCTGGACGCCGTCGGACAAGGATCGCGCGTTTCAATCGCTTATCCTTGGGGTCCATGACGGCGGAAAGCTGCGCTTTGCCGGCAAGGTCGGGACCGGTTTCGATACCGCCGAGATGGCGCGGCTGATGAAGATTATGGCGCCGCTCGAGCAGAAACCCGCCACGGTCGAAGCGCCGCGCGCGGAGGTTCGCGGCGCCCACTGGCTGCGTCCGAAGCTTGTCGCCGAGATCGCCTATACCGAGATGACAAACGAAGGAACACTGCGCCATCCAAGCTATCTCGGCCTGCGCGAGGACAAGAAGCCGGAAGCCGTTGCGCTTGAGACGGAACATCACACTGCGACGCTGCCTCCGCCGGCGAAAAGCACGATCGCGATCAGCAATCGCGGCCGCGTCATCTACCCCGAATCCAACATCACCAAGGGACAGCTTGCAGATTATTACGCCGACGTCGCCGCGATCATGCTTCCCTGGGCGGGCAGCAGGCCGATCAGCCTTGTCCGCTGTCCGCAGGGCCGCGCCAAGAAATGCTTCTTCCAGAAGCATGACGCCGGGAGCTTCGGCGAGAAGGTCCATCATGTCGGCATCACCGAAAAGGACGGGCATGAGGAGCCCTATCTTTATATCGACGACGCCGAGGGGCTGATGACCTGTGTCCAGATGGGGACGATCGAGTTTCATGGCTGGGGAGCGCGCATCGAAGACGTCGAGAAGGCTGACCGCCTGGTCTTTGACCTCGACCCCGACGAGGGGCTGGATTTCGAGGCTGTGCGCGCAGCCGCATTCCAGTTTCGGGATATCCTGAAATCGCTGGGTTTGACGACATTTACGATGCTGACCGGCGGCAAGGGTGTGCATGTGATCGCGCCGCTCACGCCCCGGGCCGAATGGCCTGAGGTGAAGGCTTTCGCCTCCAGGCTGGCGCAGGCGGCCGCGCAGAGTGATCCGAGCCACTTCACCGCCGTGTTGTCGAAGGCGAAACGGAAGGGACGAATCTTTGTCGATTATCTGCGCAACCAGCGCGGCGCGACGGCAATCATGCCGTACAGTGCCCGGTCGCGGCCTGGCGCTCCGGTCGCCGCGCCCATCACTTGGGCGGAAATGAAAACGATCGATGCACCTTCCCACTTTCATGTCGGCGATGCGCCCGAGCTGAAGAAGCGCGCCGCATCGAAGGCTCTCGCGGGATGGGGCCGGGCCGACCAGGTCCTGCCGGCACTGATGCAATGAGAATTGCGACCTATAACGTCAACGGCGTCAACGGCCGCCTGCCGGTGCTGCTGCGCTGGCTGTCGGAGGCACAGCCGGACGTCGCCTGCCTCCAGGAACTCAAGGCGCCGCAGGAACGCTTTCCGGAAGAGCCGATCCGTAACCTTGGCTATAACGCGATATGGCACGGACAGAAAAGCTGGAATGGCGTCGCGATCCTGAGCCGTGTTGGCAATATTCATGAAACGCGGCGCGGCCTTCCCGGTGAGCCCGACGACAGCCATAGCCGCTACATAGAGGCCGCAGTCAACGGCATCCTGGTCGGCTGTCTCTATCTTTCGAACGGCAATCCCAGGCCAGGCCCGAAATTCGACTACAAGCTCCGCTGGTTCGATTCCTGCCAGCACCACCGGCTGCTTCGAATCGAGCAGTTCCTCGGCGTGAGCGATTAACCGATCGTTCAACGTCATGCCGACCGATCTCGACGTCTGCAAGCCCGAACGCTGGCTCGACGATGCGCTCTTCGCACCCGAAGCGCGCGCCGCTTATGCGGCGCTGCTCAAACAAGGCTGGACCGACGCGCTTCGGACCCGTGATCCCGGTGAGAAGATCTACACGTTCTTGGGATTACTTCCGCAACGCCTTCGGCCGCAATGCAGGCCTGCGCACGATCATCTGCTGCTGAGCCCGTCGCTCAAGAAGCGATTGGTCGACGCCCAGGTCGACGTTGAGGTGCGCGGCTGGGAAAAGAGCAGCGATCACGCGCCTGTATGGATCGAACTGTCAGATAACTGCGCACCAAAGGTTGCATCGAGAATTCGCTCCGCGCCCGGGGACTAGCCAGTCAACCCCGCGCTGAACGATGATGACGACTGCCGACGGAATGCCATTCTTCACCACGCCGAGAATTCCTGATGTCTAGTCGAGTAGGTCGCACCTTTGCGTTCATCGTACGCTGGTCATAGCGTTGATGCGCCACTGCCTCGCTCTACGAGGTTGATCTGCATGAACCGCCCGTTTTTCACGACGTGCAAAGCCCGCAACCGCGGCAAAAGACCGCTACGGCGGCGATGTTGAGATGCTCAAGCTGCCACGGGGACTTCGACCGAAGGAACCAGGCCGGCGCCCCTTCACTGTCCTGCACGCGAAGGATCGATCATTCCGAGCGCTGCCAGCAGCGGCACTCCCGCCGAGAGGCCTCGAGACCGGCCGTGTCGACCAAGTGGAACAACCGCGTCCCCAGGCCCGGCATTAGCTTACGTAGCGCACGGCTGCATAGTTCCTGCGCCGTCGAACTACCGTCCGCTCCGCTTCTGGACCTCGCCAAAGACCCGGCTACAAAAGCGCAGTCTTGGAATCCTCGGGGTCACCTATTTCGCGCTTCGTCTTGAACTTTGCTTGCCGAGCGACGTTGAGCGGGAGCAGACCCATCCAGCGGAGCCCAAATGACCAAATCAGTTGAGAACTGGAGCGATACGTATGGCCCAGCCGAACTTGCAAAGTTGTTTGGTTTGACCATCGAGCAGGCGAGGATCGTAATCGGCTCGAATGGGCCTTCGAAACATTGTTGCGAGGTAGGTGCCCGAGCCTTCCGAAATGCCTTGAAAATGCGAAGCGGGCGGCAGCCATCCCGTCGCCGCAACGGCGGTTAGATGGCTTCTCTGTGCCAATCGAGAGGGCGTGCTTGTTCAATCTGGGGTTCGATCTCTACCGGGGAGCGCAGCAGCTGATCTTGCTTCAGGCATTTCGGACGCCAAAGGGGAAACGTTATCTCGGCCGGAGGCCCGACGAATCGCCGGCGAAAAAGCCGAGCCGGCCACGCTGGCGAGTGTCCTCCTGGCCAACACGTCGGTGAGCGAAGTAGCGCGCGTGCACCGCAAGAAGATCACTACCGACTTGACGCCGTTGAACCCAGTGGGCGCTGTGGCAGCGATGATGCACCGCCGCATCCGCACGTGCGTTGCACCGATCCTTTATATCGCACAAGACACCCGCAGAGCCGAGCAGCTAGCAACAATCCTCAACGCGATGGCCGGCGAGTTGGCAGCTGCGTTCTATCCGCGTTGGGATGGTTCAGCGGCTGACGCTATTCCGGCAAGCGCGCAAGCGGTTGGACGGCGCATGAGCGTCCTGCGATGGCTGCTGGATCGAGACAAGCGGCCGCGCGTGCTCGTCAGCACACCTGAGGCATTGCTGCGCCGTGTCCCTCCTCGTGACATCTGGAACAACGTTCACCTCGAATTCCACGCCGGCGACGAGGTGGTCGCGGAGGATGTTCAGGCTCGGCTGCAAGAAATCGGATATGTATTCGACGACCGCGTCGACGAGCCCGGTGAAGCAGCGATCCGTGGCCGGGTGATAGAGGTGTTCCCTGCCGCCTCCCCCCGCCCCTGCCGCATCGAGATAGAGAACAGCACTATCGTCTCGATCCGCTCCTATGATCCTTTGTCGCAGCGCTCAGTCGCGGAAGCCAGGCACCTCATCGTGGATCCGGCATCGGAATCGGTCCCGGTCTACGGCACGTCGCCGGATGGCCTCACCCGGCCGAGCGAGACAATTTTCGACTATCTCGATGATGTGGAGGTGATCGCCGAACGTGGCGCCAATCAGCGGGCTCTGGATGCCATCTCGGCGTTGCAGGAAGATGGCGAGAACATGTCCGACTTCCTCTCCCGGGATGAATGGGAATCCATCACCAGCAAGATTGCTGCTGAGGTGGTAGACGATGTCGACGCGAAGACGCAAATACCCGTTTTCGCCCGAGAAGCCGATGCTGCTGGTGCCTTGCGATCTTTTGCGGAAAAGCTGATCGCAGAGGGATTGCGGTTGGTTCTCATCGGACCGGCCGGACATGTGCTGCAGCTGTGGGGGCGGCGTGTCGAACGCGCCTTGGCGTTGCCCCTGGCTCCCCAAGACGATTGGGACGCTGTGTGCTCAGCGCCTTCGGCGTGCCTGTATGTAGCCCCAATCGAGCGTGGCTTTGTTGATCGTGAGGACATGCTTCTTTGTGTCACGCTAAGAGATCTGGCTGGACAGGCACTCCCGGTTCATCAGCCTCGGAATGATTTATCGCACCATCTGGACGCCCAGCTCCGCTTCGGCGACGTGGTGGTTCATTTCGAACACGGCATCGGCATTCTGGAAGGGCTTGAGCCCGCAATCGAAGATGATGAAGCGCTGCGTCTGCGTTACGCCGATGACGCGGTCCTGCTGGTCCCGCTGCGGGAGATCGGGAAGCTTTGGCGGTATGGCGGCGCCGAAACGGAAGTCACGCTTGACCGGCTCAAGGGTGATGCCTGGAGACAACGCCGCGACGAGACAGTGGCGAGGATCGAGCAAACGGCCAAACGGATGGTGCGAATGCTTGGCGAGCGCGACCGACGCCGGGCAACGCCGCTCAACCCCGACCGGGTGCAATTTGAACGCCTCTGCGCCGGCTTCCCATACGATCTGACCTTGGGGCAAGCCGATGCCGCTGCCGCTATCGCCGCGGACCTTGCCTCCGGCCGGCCGATGAACCGGCTTCTTTGCGGAGATGTCGGCTTCGGTAAGACCGAGATCGCCGTGCGTGCCGTAGCCGCTGCGGTCTTCTCGGGACGGCAGGCGGCAATCGTCGCTCCGACCACCGTCCTTGCCCGCCAGCACTTCGAGCTGTTCAGAAAGCGTTTCAGGCGACATGGCATCGAAGTTGCAATGCTGTCTCGCCTGCAAACGGCGTCCGAGACCCACCGAACGAAAGCCAGCCTAGCGAAGGGCTCAGTCCAAATCCTTGTCGCTACCCATGCGATCTGCGCCAAAGACGTCCGGTTCAGGGATCTGTCGCTCGTCGTGATCGACGAAGAGCACAGATTTGGGACGCGCCACAAGAAGGCCATGCGCGATCTGGCCCGAGGACAGCACGTTCTTTCTATGACAGCAACGCCCATTCCAAGGACGCTACAAGCAGGCTTCGTGGGGCTCATGGATCTGAGCGTCATCACCACGCCACCGGTACGACGTCGCCCGATACGTACAGCGACGGTCACGTTCGAAAGCGAAGTCGTGCGAAAAGCGCTGCGCGCGGAAAAGGAGCGGAGCGGGCAAAGCTTGATTGTGTGCCCGCGCATTGAGGACCTCGCTCCGCTTTCCAGGCGCATCAACGCTATTGTCCCCGAGCTTTCTCTCACGGTTCTTCATGGCGACATGTCAGCTGCGAAAATCGATCGTGCGATGCTCGCCTTTGCTGCAGGCGAGGGCGACATATTGTTGGCAACCAACATAGTCGAGAGCGGCCTCAACGTTCCGGGAGCTAACACAATCATCGTTTATAAGCCCGAGCGGTTTGGCCTTGCCCAGCTCCATCAGTTACGCGGTCGCGTCGGGCGTGGCTCGCGCCGGGCAAACATGCTGATGGCGCTTGAACCCGGCGCTGAGGTGTCCGAGGGTGCGCGACGTCGGTTCCAGGCATTGGAGCAGTTCAATGCCCTCGGCTCGGGATTTGACATCAGCACTCGCGACCTCGACATCCGCGGTGCGGGCGACTTGCTAGGCAAAGAGCAAGCCGGACACCTTCATGCAATCGGTTTGTCGCTTTATCGAAGCCTGCTCGAACGTGCTCTTGCCAAAGTTCGAGGCGAAAAAATAAAAGCAGCGAACCGCGCCGAAATTGACCTTGGCTTTACTCCCGTCATTCCGATTGACTACATCCCCCATCCCGAACTGCGGATCGAGTTAGCCGCCGCACTCGATCGGGCCGAAAGCGAAGTTGCCCTCGCTCAAACTCGTGAGGAATTCAGCGATCGGTTTGGACCGATCCCGTCCTCGCTCGAGACAGGCTTCGCCCTTGCGTCGCTTCGAATTCGCGCGACGATGCTTGGCGTCAGCAAAATCCATGGCGGACCCAAGGGGGTTGCGCTGACACTTCCTGCCGAGCAGGCGGCAGAGCTGCAGAAGCACCTCAAAATTGGGAAAAACGATCCGCTCCGATGGTCGGCCCAGCGGCTCATTCTTGAGCACGGTGTGCGAGAGGAGAGGCTGGCCGCCGTTGAAACCGTTCTGGACCGGATCGCTTGACCGATTTGGCTACAACATCCACGCGCCCAGTTGGGCTGTCGGAAACGGTTCCACTGGACGGGCTGACTGAGCAACCATTGGGCATTGGCCGAATGAGCTACTGCAAGGCGGGCTGTGACGGTTGCTTGCCCGGTTGGTCGCCGCCTGTGCTGGATCGAGGCGTTGGGTCCCTGTCCACCTGTGGATTTCGGTCAACAGGGGTGACGTTCATATTGTCGGCTTTGGACTTTGCCGGATCAGCTTCCGCGGGATTTGGACTGGCGGTCGACGGTGCCCGACCATTCTCCTGCGGCGCGGGCTTTTCCTGGGTTGCAGGCGTCTTTGCCGCCTCGCCATAGATCTCCGCAATGCCCCATGCGATCGCCGCCAGCACCAGCCCGCACATCAAAACCCCAAAAACCCGAACTCCACGGCCGCCCTGGCGAGCTTTCTTTTCGGGGATGTCATTGGCCATCGAAACACCATTCCGGAGAGGGATGTTGCCCGCGGCACGCCACAGGCTCTGCTGCTGGAGCTAACCAGTGATACCGACGGATGTTCCCGAATTGACCAACCCGTCGGGCTCTCAACGCTTCCGACAGTTCCACGCTGGAAACATCGGCCTGGCCGAAAAGTGCCAGAAGTTGCTGAACTGAGCTCTGTTGACGAGGTTGCGCTTTCGGGGGTCCGCTACCCAGATGTCGGAAGGCCACTATCTACGCTGGGCGCACTCGATCGATGATCGCGTTGGCGGCGTCGGCCGAAGCCGGCTTCTGCATATGGGGATGTTGGCGATTAGTGGCAGATCCCCTTGGCCGTGACTTGTAACGAACGCGATTTCCTTTTCGTACAAAGTGTCGGCCAGCGCGTAAGACGTCTCGCCGTTCAGTTGAACGACAAGCAGCGCGACATCGATCTGTTGCCTCTCAAGGAGAACAAGAGCAGCCTCTACGGATCAGGCGGGTCTCACAACAGAGTGGCTTGCACGTCCGACGGCAAGCGCGCGGCCAGAAGCTGAGCGGAACGCACGTTTCGGCGAGGGTGGCGCGCAATTTCGCCTCTCTTTCCTTAGAGATAGAGATCATGCCTTCCACGCCGGTCATGTCCACCCGGTGGAACACTGCGTTGCCGGTGCCCGGCAGGGCACCACTGAACTGGATCCGATGCTCTGTGATCGACCCATGATGGACCTCGAGACGCCGCCGGTTGCCGTCGCGGTCCTTGGATCACTTACGTTCCATAGCCGTGCTTATTGACCTTGTGAATCCAAAGGTCGCCCTTCGGAGGACTCCTGAAAAGCTCGGTTCCATAGGGCTGGATGAGTAGAGTTAGCCCCTGCCCATGGGCTTACCCATGTGCACTAAATCTCTGGAGTTCGATTCAATAGCAAGGAGTGAATTCTCCTCCATTAGCAACAGCTAATTCAACAGTGGAACAATTAAAGACGGTCGGCATTGATGGTCAAATGCAACCGAGGGCCTGCCAATGTCCATCATTGAGAGCATCACCGGCATTTTCTCGTCGAAGGAGGAGCCGAAAAAGGCACGTGCAAGAAAGGCTGCGCCGAAGAAGGCCGCTGCGACAAAAGCTGCCACCAAGTCGTCAGCAGCGAAGAAGACTGGTGCAGCTCCGGCGATGTCGGCCCACGCGAAGGACGCTGCCTCAAAGGGCAAGTCAGGTCACCCGAAAGCGCCGGCCAGAAAGAAGGCAGTCGACTGACCGAAGAGAACCCGCAGAACGCGAGTTCCTTTAGAAGATCGGGGACTGCTCAGCGCTGCTTCCGTGCCGGCCAATGGGAACATTCGTTACCGGCCGCTGTTCGACCAGAGGCAAAGCTACGGCAGACGACGGAGCCAAACGAGACTTTCGCGACCGAGGCGGTGAATGCCGATACCCTCAGGCCGGGCGCTATGTGCCGCCGAAGCGGAAAACGCCGCTCATCAACAAGGTGAGATAAAAGAAAACCCGCCCGGCCGTCCCTGCGGGCTGTTCTTTCCTCAAAAGCTCGGTGCTCCCCTTTTCCCCGACGGTCCGCCCGCCAGGAACCCTGCACGCGGGTCTCTTGATACAAGTCCATCAACGACGCTGTAACTTCGCGGCAACTGCGAATGGGATTACATGCTCTGGACAGTGACAGCCAGCGCAAACCGCACTGCGCGGCACCAGGTTCGGGCATAGAAAAGCCCGCCGCAGCTATGAGCGTAGGCGAGCGGCCTCCAGCGATTGGCCTCAATCCAGCGGCTAACACCCCTGAGGGACCGACCGCTGCTTTGACTACCCATCGGCGTGCAAAGCGCTCCACAGACCGGTCCACCATCCCCACCTCTCGAGACTCCATAGTCTCGGAGACGCTTTCGACCTCTTAATGATGTCAGCCGTTGGTGCCCCCCGTTCGGTCGCGTTCATGTGTTCCTCACGCAGTTGCCACGTTACCAGCGGCTCGGACGTCATTGCGGTCGGCAGATGATCTCTCAGCAAAACGATTCCAGGATCTACCCCACGCGTGCTCCTCGGTGGAGTATGAACGCGGAGAGGACGGCCATGCCGAGGGACACCGGCAACGCTACTAGGAAGCACGCTTCCACGAATGCGTTTTCATAGCGGCCTCAAGTTTTTTTGGTGCAGGTAGGTGCTGTAGAAATCTCCGGCTCGGACCAACTCCCGCCAGTCAACCGCTTTGAGCCTCGAGCCTGACGTTGATATCAGACCTTCGCGACGAAGCTCCTGCAGCACTCGGTTCACGTGCACTGTGGAAAGACCCAATGTATCACCAAGCACGGCTTGGCTTATTGGAAACTCCGCCACATGGTCCTGAATCCTGCCGACGGCATGAAGCCGAACGATGAGTTCACACAGGATGTGAGCCATGCGGGTATAGGCGTCTCGTCTACCGAGATTGGTGACCCATTCTCGATATATAGCTGCGTCGATCAGCGTGGAGCGCCAGAATATGTTGGCAATGGAAGGGTGCTCAGTGCAAATGGCACGCAGAGTGTCATGACGCATGAAAGCTAGCCTAGCGGGGGTGAGAGGCGCGAAGCTGCAATCCATAACGGAAAGATGAAGTCCGTGAAGATCGGGAAGATCTCCCGGAACAAAGATCGACGTGATCTGCCGTTTGCCCTCCCCCGTGAGCTTTGCCGATGCCACCAAGCCGTCCAGAACGACAAAGGAATGGGAAGGCCGATCGCCCTCGCGCACGATATCCTGGCTTGCTTCGAAGGTGCGCTCCTGAACCGCCACCTTTTCCAGAATGACAACATCCGATGGTGCAAGATCAGAGATGACCTGAAGCTTACGGATCATCAGGTTTAACGACGAAGCTACGAACGCCCGGGTTGTTGACATAGAGCCGAACCTTGGTGGGCCGACAATGTTCCGGTTTAAGCCCGCGCCAGAGCGCATCTGAATTGTCTAGTGGGTGGAACAAAGGAGTCCGGCGCTTGTTGGAGTGACACCCATTCAACAAGGAACCTCTCTGATGAAACACCGCCTTATGATGGCAGCGCTGTCTACCTGCGCGGTCCTGGCATTTGCTGCGCCCTCCTACGCCGCCGACAAAGCGCAGGACTTTGTCGACAAGGCCGCGGCGGGAGGCATGTTCGAGGTCGAGTCGAGCAAGATCGCACAGAGCAAGGCCCAAGATCAGGCAACCAAAGACTTCGCTCAGAAGATGATCGACGATCATGGTGCGGCCAACGCCAAGCTTGAAACAATCGCCGGCGAGCAGAAACTGAAAGTACCTGCCCAAATGGACGCCAAGCACAAGAGCGACCTCGACACTTTGCAAACCGGCAAGGACGCGTTCGACAAGTCTTACGCCCAGATGCAGCGTGATGCACATGCGGATGCTGTAAAGCTGTTCGAAGGCTACGCCCGGGACGGCGACAATGCTCAGCTCAAGACATTCGCGCAGGAGACGTTGCCGACGCTCAAGATGCACCAGGAAATGATTGAAAAGATTGCTTCCGGCTCCAACGACCAGTCATCAACCACGAGCTCGACCACGCCCGCCGTATCCACGAGCGACACGAACAATCCGGCCGCGCCCGTACCGGGCGCCAACAGCTTCACCGAAGATCAGGCCAAAAACCGAATCCAAGACGCCGGTTTCTCGGATGTGTCAGGGCTGACGAAGGATGACCAAGGCATCTGGCGTGGGCACGCTACCAAGGATGGCAAGCAGACAGACGTCGCCCTTGACTACCAGGGCAACGTCGTTGCCGGCGCCAAGTAACCGAGATTATGGAGAAGACTCATGCAGACAGTGACCGGACTATTCGACAATTATGACGACGCTGCAGCGGCGGTTCGCGAACTCGAGGAGAGCGGGATTCCCCACTCCGATATCAGCATCGTCGCCAACAATTCGACCGACTGGTATGAAGGTGATCGCTCCGACGCCGCTGAAGACGCGGCTGGCGGCGCAGGCATTGGTGCCGTCATTGGCGGTGCCGGTGGGTTGCTGACGGGCCTCGGCATCATGGCCATTCCTGGTGTTGGTCCCGTGGTTGCCGCGGGGTGGCTCGCTGCCACCGCCGTAGGCGCCTTAGGCGGAGCGGCGGTTGGGGGAGCCGCCGGAGGAATCATCGGCGCGCTCACTGACTCTGGAGTGTCCGAAAGAGATGCTCACGTTTATGCAGAAGGCGTGCGCCGTGGCGGAACGCTGGTAACGGCACGGGTCGACGACCAACTGGCTGCCCAGGCACAGACGATACTGGGACGCACAAGAGTGGTGAACGTGGAGGAGCGCCGGCGTGATTACGAGGCTGGTGGCTGGACGGGCTTTTGATCCTGCTGCAGACAACTATACGCCCGAGGAGATCGAGCGCGATCGAGCGCGATATGCAAATCGTCCTTGACGGTTTCGCACTTACGGCCGGACCAATAATGAGAGCGCCGGGACCCGCCCGGCGCCTTTGTCTGACGGGTCGGGTCCTCTACAACTGGGCCTGCGCATCCGCACTAATGTCAGGATGCTAGGCCTTGTGGTCTGATACTGGCGCGCACTGGTCCCAATAGGCCTTCTCGGGGGAACATCAAGGGCCCTTGGTGGCGCTGCGCGAACGGTTCGTCCGAAATTGTATCATTTCGGACTCCACGTTGCTGCGGGGCCTGGATCCGGCTGCGGGGCCTGGATCCGGCAAAAAGCTTCTCCCCGGAAACCCCGTCCCAAGCTATTTATTAGCGGATCCGCAACCGACCGGGGCAGGGCGCGTTGCACGCGGGCGAGATGTCTCGGATCATTGCCAGGCAGTACGGAGGCTCGATGGTGGCGGCCAATCGTCGTAATGGGGCGTCGGAGTTGAGGCTGGCGAGCCTGCTCGCCGCTTCCAGAGGCCATCCGCGCACCGTGCTGCCAACGGTGGCGAGCGTCGTCACCACGGTCGCCGCGCTTTACTTCGGGCGCGAGGTGTTTCTGCCGATCGCGGTCGCGCTGCTCTTGACCTTCGCCATCGCGCCCGTCGTGTCTTGGCTGAAGCGCGCCGGCGTCCCGCGCATCGCGGCGGTCATCGCCAGCGTCGCGGGGGCGTTCGCCGCGCTTTTGCTGTTCTCCTTCGTGGTCGCCACGCAAGTCAGCGATCTCGCGCAGAATATCCCCGTCTACCAGATCAACATCCTGACCAAAATCCGCGCGCTGAAGGAAAACGGCCTTAGCGGAGGCGTTATCTCGCGTCTCAGCGGCGTCATCGAGCGCGTCGGCCAGGAGATCGATCGCCAGGAACCGCAGCTGCCCTCAGCTGCCCAGGCCCCGAAGCGCGAGCCGATCCCGGTCGAGGTTGTCTCGCATGAAAAGCCGCTGGATGTTCTACAGAACCTCATTGGGCCGCTGCTCAGCCCGCTGGGCTCGGCCGGCCTCGTCGTCATCGTCGTCATCTTCATGCTGATGGAGCGGGAGGACCTCCGCGACCGCTTTATCCGGCTTGTCGGCTATGGCGATCTCCACCGCACCACGCAGGCGCTGCAGGATGCTGGCAAGCGCGTCGGCCAGTATCTGCTGATGCAGTTGGTGGTGAACACCGTGTACGCCGTGCCCATCACAATCGGGCTATGGGTGCTTGGCATTCCCAATGCGCTGCTCTGGGGCCTTCTGGCGCTGGCCTTACGCTTTGTTCCCTATATCGGGCCGATCGTGGGCGCGCTGCTGCCGCTGTTCCTCGCGCTGGCGGTGGCGCCCGGCTGGTCGCTGGTTTTGTGGACCGCCGTGCTTTTCATTGTCGTGGAGCTCATCACCGGTAATGTCATCGAGCCGTGGCTCTATGGCTCGCACACCGGCTTGTCGCCCTTGGCCATTATCGTGGCGGCGATCTTCTGGACTTGGCTGTGGGGGCCGATCGGCTTGGTGCTGTCGACGCCGCTCACCGTTTGCCTGGTGGTGCTCGGCCGGCATGTGCCCCAATTCGAGTTCCTCGACGTGCTGTTCGGTAACGAACCGGTGCTGGAGCCGCATGCTCGACTCTACCAACGGCTGCTGGCCGGCGATCCGGACGAAGCGACAGATCATGCCGAAGAGATGCTTGAGGAAAAATATCTGTTCCAGTTTTATGACCAGGTCGCCATCCCCGCGCTTCTGCTTGGCGAGCAGGACCGTGGGCGCGGCGTCATGGATGACGAGCAGCGCAAGCAGGTCGCCGACAGTGCCATGACACTGGTCGCCAATCTCGACGAGAACGCCCAGCAGGAGGCCGACGGGGAAGAGGCAGAGCAGGCGGCTGAGGCGGACGAGAAGGCAACGGACAAGAGGGCGACGGACAAGAAGGTGCTTGAAAAGAAGGCTGCCGATGGCAAGCCTTCCGACGAAGGCGACGACGAGGAAGATATCGACCTGCCGGACGGCTCCGGCATCGCGGTCCTCTGCACCGGCGGGCGCGGCGAGCTCGACGATGCGGCCGGCGCCATGTTGGCGCAGGTGCTGGAAGTACAAGGCGCCTCGGTGTCAAGGGCGAGCTTCGCAGACCTCGAACCTTCGGCTATCCGCCGCCTCGATCTGAAGGCCGCCAACGCCGTCCTCATCAATTTCCTCAACCGCCAGTCCATCCAGCACGCGCGTTTCATGGTGCGCCGGCTGAAGCGCATTGAACCGAAGCTGCGCGTCGGCATCGTTTTCTGGTCGGAGGTCGGCGATGGCAAGGCCGCGGCCGAGCTCGCCAGCACGCTCAACGCCGATTTCGTCGCTTTCGACATGGTTGGCGCCGTGACCGGCGCCCTGTCGGACAAACCGGCGGTCCCGCTCAGAACCACACACCGCCGCCGCCAGCCGGTGCGCCGGAAGCAACTGCAGGCTGCAGCGAAGTGAGAGTGGCGTGTCTGCAGTCGGCATGCCAGTGACGAATGAGCTTTACCGGGCCTGACGCCCAACGCCCACAGGCCGGGCGCGAGTTCTCCAATGAGGGCCAAAAGCGTTTGGCTCGAGCTTCTTGCAGGCCCCACTCACAGTCCGATCTGGCCACTGCAATAGGTTTGCGCTCAACCCATGTAGCAGATTGCTTTGAGGCCAATTGATCAAGGCTCTCGTTCGAATTTCGCTCGGGCTAAATTCGCGATTGTCACGGTCGCCTGGATGTTCTCGTTAACAATGCCAGATTGACGCCACCAGCACCGAGGCTTGGCATCGCGGCATTGCGGTCAACCAAACGGCGACCTTCTTCGGCATGCGGGAGATTGTCCCGTCATGAAGCGCAAGGGCAGGGAATCCATCGTGAATTCCTCCTCGATCTGGGGGCACCACGGGCGCCGCTCGGGCCGGCCGCCCCTTATCAGCCGCAAAGGGACTGGTCCGCACCATGACCAAGAAGGCCGCTATCAGTTACGCCAAGACAAACATCGGTTTTCAAAAGGCATCAGGTCGTCGCCAACGGAACCTTTGCGAGGCCAAGCCCTTTTTCCTTGCACCAAGGGAGGCACCAGATGGCAAATCTCGGAAGACTGGCGATCGCATTGCTTGGCGTTCTGGCGTACCAAAATCGCGACAAAATCGGCGAATTGATCCGTAGGGCGGGCGATCGCAATCCAAACGACCCGCAAGGCGGGATTTTGGATCAGATTTCCAAAGGCGTTTCGGGGACGGCGCTCGGCGATATCCTAGATCGGTTCAGAGAAGCGGGAGCAGGATCCAAGGTCGACTCCTGGGTTGGCACTGGGCCGAACCAGCCAATCGAGCCGAATGAAGTGGAAGCGGCAATAGACGAAGGCACCCTCACGTCACTGTCGATGCAGACCGGCCTGTCCCGCGAGGAGCTGATCCGCAGGATCACTCGGGATCTGCCTGAGGCCGTCAACAAGATGACGCCAAATGGTGAACTGCCACCAGAGCCAACCCAGCGCTCCGGTGAGACGACCCTGCTCGACGACGTGCCTCCGAATGGCACGCAACCTACCAGGCAAACCGATGTCTAGAACGACCGCCATAAGTCAGCCGAGCATGCTGACCGGCATGGGGTTCCGGTGGAATGCCTGGGCGGGGTTCCGAGGGCGGCAAGGCAGCCACCGTCGTTGCGGAATTGGATTTCTTGGCAGCCTTGCTCGACTCACGCTGGCGCATTCCCGGAACGTCGTTTCGGTCTGGATGCGTCGGTGGGTCTGGTGCCCATACTCGGAGACGCAGCCACTGGCATCGTGTCGGCCTACATTGTGTTGCGTGCCCGAAGGTGCGGTGCCGGAAATTTCTTGGTCGCCAGGATGTTGGGGAACGTATTGCTCGATACGCTTGTCGGTAGCGTCCCTATTCTGGGGTTAATCTTCGACGTGTATTTCAAGGCCAACAATCGCAACATCAGGCTGCTTCGCCGGCACCTTGGTAAGGCGAAATTTGGCACGCGGCCGCCGAGGCGGGCCTGATTGCATCCGAGGAACTTTATTGCATTACCGCGCGTTTTCCCGCCGAACCAATTCGGTTCTAGGAAAGGGGAAACATGGAAAATCCAGGTGTCGGTTGGATCGCCGCTATCGTCATAGGCGGGATCGCCGGCTGGCTCGCCGAGATGTTCATGAAGAGCAATATGGGCGTGCTCATGAACATCATCTTGGGCATCGTCGGAGCCATCGTCGCCAACGCCCTTCTCGGGCTGTTGGGCGTAGCATTGACCGGATGGCTTGGGTATCTGGTCGCCGGCTTCATCGGTGCATGTATTTTGATTGCTGTTGGCCGAATGTTCAAACGTTGACCGAACAGATCGAGCGGTGTGATTGAAGCGCGTGATCCCGGCGATCGCGCGCTTTCTTTTGTCCCGGGAGGGTAAACTTGCTGTCAGCCCAGCGTCGGTTCACTCGACGTCATCTGGTTGAGATAGGCCACGGCATCAGTTCATCTGCGACGAGGCCGCCCGCCCAAATAGACGGTGAACTGCCCAACGTGTTGAAAGGCTCCGGCGCGATAAATTTCCGCCAACGCCGGAGCCCTCCACTGCTCGACCGCAACCCGCGGGAGCGACGGCATGAGAACGACGGCCCCAGCTCACTCGTTCCGGCCACAAGCCCACTTAGAATTCCACTCGGTAGTCTCGGCATTGCCTACAACGACAGCTCGCTGGGCAGAGCCGACTGAACGGCGTCGAAGAAGCGACGCACTTCATCGCGCGCATCGTTGGCGTTCTGCCCGCGTTCGATTGCGACGGAAAGCAGATGGGAGGCAGTTTCCCGCCAGAGCTGGGCCGCTTCGTCGCTCGGGAGCCGAGCGATCGCGCCGGCCACGATACGAACGGTGGGAAGCTCCCGGCTGAGTGGGAATGCATGCACTGACATGAACGGAATACCTGCAACGTTCCATGCCAAGCTAACGGTCGAAAAGGAAAGAAAGGCTTAAAGCACCCGCAAGGTTCGGGGTGCTTAGGGCTTCGCGAAGGCGACGTCGCGCGGATCCTAAGCCACCGGGCGCAGCACGGCCAGCCCGCCGGCGATGTCGACCTCCGGCGTGATTCATGCTTTTGAGCGTGGTCGCGCACTGCTAGCCGATGTCGGTGACCGCCCCTTCATGCAGCACCCTATTGCGCATGCCGCGCCCGGCACGCCGTGATTGGCCTCCGACACCTGCACATAGCTGAAGCGCAGGAGATATCTGCTTTAAGCTTGAGCCAAAAACCCACGGAAGGGCCTGGATGAGCCGCAAAGCTGCCGTTCCGTAGAAGTACATGGGGTAGTCGACTGTCTGGATTAGCTTCCTAAATCAACTTTGGCGAACGGGTTCGTAACGCGTTGGCGAATAACGATTTAATTAGTCGCTGAGGGTCATCGTTTTGTGCCAGAATCCAATACGTTAGCGGATGGTTCGCCAACCCGTTTCCTTCGTATTCTCTCGTATGGCCTGGCGAACCCGATGATCAAGAGAATGACGGATCGACGCGCTGTATCCAGGGATGGGGTGCGACGTTCGATCAGAGGTCGCCTTGGATGTTGGCGCCCATCGCGATGATGACGGGTACATTCTCATTGGTCCACACGCGCAAACCTCGGTTGAGGGTGTCTACGCTATCGGGGACGTAGCCAAGGCACTCAGCCAGATCACAGTGCGATTTGGTCAGACAGCTTTGGCTGCCGCTCACATGCACAATAGCCTGTTAGCGGAGCAGGCCGGGTTGCGCTCCAAAAAGAGCAAGGCTCGCATCAGGCACCGGCGGATGGAGCGAATTCTCAAACAGCGAGTTAGGGTGGCTACACGGGAGATCCAAATGCATCCGAAGGCCGCCGCAGAAAGCAAAGGGTACGTGACGCCGACCACGCCGGCGGCGGAGGGCCTCGCCCCTGCCCTGGCGCGAAACATAGAGGCACTGGTCGAAAGGAGGAAGCGCGATGCCAAGGCCGCCTCGCTGGAGCAACGTGCAGCCGCAGCGATCAGCAGCTTTGCCGGCAGCATGATCTTCGTCTACATCCACCTGGTCATCTTCGGGGCGTGGATTGGACTCAATCTCGGCATTGTAACGTTCATCAAGCCATTTGATCCGTCGTTGGTCATCCTGGCGATGTTTGCCTCTGTCGAGGCGATTTTCTTGTCGACCTTCGTGCTCATCAACCAGAACCGCATGGCGGCTGAGGATGATGCCAGGGCAGACCTGGATCTGCAGGTCAGTCTGCTGAATGAACATGAGACGACCAAGCTCATCAAGCTGGTCGAAGAGATTGCCAAGCGCTTGGACGTGAACACCGAGGCAGACGAAGAACTGAAAGAACTCAAGCGCGATGTGGCGCCGGAAGCTGTCCTGGACAAGATCGAAGAGGTGGGCGAGCGGGCGACCCGAAATTAAGTCGTGCAGCCTGTCTTACGCGGTCGTCACGGGCGGCCCGCTAGCCGACATTCTGCGTAGTGAAGGATGGAGTAAACGCAAGGAACCGGCGTTAGTTTTCGGCGTTGTTCGGCTCGCAGCTGCCGGCACTGCCCGGCGCATTCCTTCATGAGGGGAAGCAAACGTGGCTGATTATCAAGAGGGGCGCGCTCGAACCGCAAGCGGCGATGGTCATGTCGAAGATTCGGGAGAAAGGCGCGTATCGACGGGCAGCGAGGGGCTGGACGATATTTTAGGTGGGGGCTTTGACCCCGACCGGATGTATCTTTACGAGGGACGTCCCGGTACCGGCAAGACGACGATAGCGCTTCAATTTCTGCTCGAGGGCGTAAGACTCGGCGAGCGCGTGCTCTATATCACGCTTTCGGAAAGCCGACGGGAGCTGGCCTTGGTAGCCAAGCGGCACGGTTGGACCCTCGACGGGATTGACATATTCGAACTGGTGCCGCCGGAAACGTCGCTCGATCCCGACCGAGAACTGACGATCCTGCACCCTGCCGAAGTCGAACTGAGCGAAACCACCAAGCTGGTGTTTGACAAGATTGCCGCCCTTGATCCGACGCGCGTGGTGTTCGACAGCTTGTCGGAGCTGCGATTGCTGGCTCAGAACTCGCTGCGCTACAGACGACAGGTTCTCGCGCTGAAACATTTTTTCACGGCACGCCGCTGCACGGTCGTTTTGCTGGATGACCTCTCGTCGTCGGATACCGATCTGCAATTGCACTCGATATGCCATGGCGTGATCAATCTGGAACAACTCGCGCTGGACTATGGGGCGGAACGGCGTCGCATCCGGGTGGTCAAGATGCGAGGGATTCGGTTTCGCGGCGGCTATCATGATTTCACGATCGTGAAAGGCGGCCTCAGAATCTTCCCTCGCCTGATAGCAGCGGAGCACCACAAGGAGTTTACGGTCGAAGCGGCGCCAAGTGGGAATGCCGAACTCGACAAGATGCTCGGCGGCGGCATCGAGCGAGGAACCAACGCTCTGTTCATCGGCGCCGCCGGCGTTGGAAAGTCTTCACTCGCCTTGACCTTCGCCCTGGCTGCGGCTCAACGGGGCGAGCACGCCGTGTACTTCGCTTTCGACGAAGGCCGCGGCACGATTGAGGCGCGGGCACGCACATTGGGTATGCCGCTTGAACAGGCGCTGGCCGACGGAACCATAAGACTCCAGCAAATCGATCCGGCCGAGCTTTCGCCCGGAGAATTCGCTGCCGGGGTGCGCGCCAGTGTCGAGCTGGACAAGGCCAGAGTTGTCGTCATCGACAGCCTGAACGGCTATCTGAACGCGATGCCTGACGAGCGATTCTTGATCCTCCAGATGCACGAGTTGCTCAGCTATCTAGGGCAGCAGGGCGTCACCACTATCCTCATTCTTGCACAGCATGGTCTCGTTGGCCCGATGGATACGCCTCTCGACATCAGCTACCTGAGCGACGCCGTGCTCATGCTGCGCTACTTTGAGTTCGGCGGCACGGTTCGGCGCGCGCTTTCGGTGGTGAAGAAACGCAGCGGTAATCACGAGCATACGATCCGGGAATTTCAACTGACGCCAAACGGCGTTGCGCTGGGCCCGCCGCTCACGCACTTCTCCGGAGTCTTCTCAGGCACGCCGACCTATAGCAGCGACAAAGAACTGCCAATGGTGCACGGTGCCAACGATTAGGCCTGCAATGGACAGCGCCGCAGTTCTTGTCCTGGCCCCGATCGGCCGAGATGGGCCGGCGGTCGTCGAGATTTTGTCGCGAATCGGAATCTCAGGGATCGTTTGTCCTGATTATAGCGCATTGGTCGAGCGGCTTGGCCCGCAATGTCTTGCCGTCATCGCCGCCGAAGAAGGTCTCTACGGTCGCGATCTCGACGACTTGATCCGCTGGACCAAGGATCAGCCGGTCTGGTCAGACCTTCCTTTCATCATTCTCACGAGCCACCTGCCCCATCAAAGGGCCACAGCATGGCGAGCCGAGCTTGTCTCCTCGCTCGGAAATGTCACGCTGCTAGAGCGGCCGGTCGAGTCCATTACGCTTACCAGCTCGACCAGGGCAGCACTGCGTGCCCGTCAGCGCCAATACGAGCTCAGAGGGTTGTTAAGCGAGCTGGAGCACGGAAATGAGCGCTTCCGCCTGATTGTCGAGAATGCCCGAGACTACGCAATCATACTAAGTGACCCCGACGATTTGATCGTCGACTGGTTGCCCGGGGCCGCCTCGGTTTTCGGCTGGAGCGCAGACGAAATGCTGGGCAAGCCCACCTCCTCGATCTTCACACCCGAAGATCAGGCACATGGGGTGCCCGAGCAAGAACTCAGCCGGGCGCGCTCTGAAGGTGTCGCTCCCAATGTCCGCTGGCATAAAACCAAGGACGGTGGCCGGGTTTTCCTTGACGGCCAGACGGTTGCACTTCGCAATGATGACGGAACAATTCGCGGGTTCATGAAGATCGGCAAGGACATCACCGAGCGCAGGCGCAACGAAGAGCGCCAGGCCGTCCTGACGGCTGAGCTACAGCATCGGGTCCGCAACGTTCTTGCCACGGTCGCTTCGCTTGTCAAGAGAGGCGACGCGACCGGCTCCACTCAGGAGTTTCGTGAACGGCTGAGCGGCCGAATTGCCGCCATGGCGCGCACTCAGACTCTGCTGACGCGCGGAGCCGGAGAAGGTGTGGAACTGGACGTCATCGTGCGTGATGAACTTCTGGCGCAAGCTGCCGATGCGTCGCGGGTTTCGGTCGACGGGCCTTCCCTCATACTGATGCCAAAGGCAGCTGAGGTCCTGACATTGGCAATTCACGAATTGACGACCAACGCTGCCAAGTACGGTGCCATTGGCGCGCCGCAGGGTAACGTCACCGTCCACTGGCGGCGACAGCCGCGGCAGGGCAGGGATTGGCTGGAACTGACGTGGCAAGAGAGCGGCGTCGAAATATCGCCGGGTCGGCAGATGCGCAAAGGATTCGGAACCGAGCTAATCACCCGCCGCGTGCCATTCGAGCTCAAAGGTGTAGGTGAGATGCAGCTTACCGAAACCGGGCTTTTGTGCCGCATTTCTTTTCCGTTGCAGCCGAGCGAAAGCGTGCTGCAGACCGACGTGCCCGCGGAGCGAAGCGAGGAAAACAGGAGGAGTTAATGAGCTTCGACCTGCACGGCCGAGCAGTGTTGGTGGTCGAGGACGACTTTTACCTTGCCGATGACACCGGACAGATGCTCGAAGACGCCGGGGCCAAAGTCCTGGGTCCCGTCAGCGCAGCCGACGAGGCTCTTTCGCTGCTGGAGCTTCAGAGGCCGGACTGCGCTGTGGTGGACGTTAACCTCGGCGCTGGTCCCAGCTTCGGGCTGGCCTCCGCCCTCCAGGCGCGGGGGATACCTTTTGTCTTCCTTACCGGCTATGATCCCGACATCGTTCCAGCCGAGTTCAAGGGCGTTCCCTGCCTTCAAAAGCCGGTAGACCCTGAGAAAGTGCTTGTTGCCCTTTCAACTCTCGAAATGGGCGTTCGAAATCCCCCTGGGAGATAGCGATGACGCGGATCGCGACGTTCAACGTCAACGGCGTCAACGGCCGCCTCCCGGTCCTGCTGAAGTGGCTTGGCGAAACCGGTTGCGACATTGTCTGCCTTCAGGAGCTGAAAACGTCGGACGACAAATTTCCGATCGAAGCAATTCGAGACGCCGGCTTCGGCGCGATCTGGCATGGCCAGAAATCTTACAACGGGGTGGCAATCCTGGCGCGAGGGAGGGATCCGGTCGAGCGACGCCGCGGCTTG
Source organism: Mesorhizobium sp. SOD10 (assembly GCA_000824805.1). Taxonomy (GTDB): domain Bacteria; phylum Pseudomonadota; class Alphaproteobacteria; order Rhizobiales; family Rhizobiaceae; genus Mesorhizobium. Next base: position 28,182 of record CCNA01000021.1, on the reverse strand, counting down.
CCTGGTGATCCCGACGACACGCACAGCCGCTATCTCGAGGCAGAGATCGACGGTCTCGTCGTCGGTTGCATCTACCTGCCGAACGGCAATCCGGCGCCAGGCCTCAAATTCGATTACAAGCTGCGCTGGTTCGACCGTCTCACCGACTACAGCAAATCTCTGCTGAGCGAGCGCGCCGCGCTTTGTGGCGACTACAACGTCGTGCCCACCGAGATAGATGCTGTGGTCCCTCGGCGTTGGTTGGGCGATGCCGTCTTCTTCCCCGAAAGCAGGAACGCCTACGCTCGCATGCTGAGCCTTGGCTGGGTGGATGCGATGCGAAGAATCCACCCGGGCAAAGGCATCTACACCTATTGGAACTTTTCCTACCGCGGCGGATACGACCGGAGTTCCGGCCTGCGCATGGATCACTTGCTTGTAAGCCCATCGCTTGCGCAGACGATTCAAGCCGCAGGCGTCGACGTCGAGACCCGTGGGTGGGAGAAGCCGAGCGACCACGCACCCGCCTGGATCGAAGTACGCAGATAAAACCGCCGCGCTTGGAATCCCGTTCTGGACCGGACCTTTTGCGCCTCTTCAGCCCGCGTTAGATCACTCACCCAGACGAAGAATCGCGTCGACGATCGTTACGGCCTTGTCGCTCAGACACAGTGCCGGTCTCGGCTTGGATCAAGCCGATGGATTTTTTGAACCGCGCAAGAAATCCACTGGCCTGGAACATTGTCTGCCCCTCCTCGGCTGGGGCGGGAGCAATGATGTTCGTTCTCAGGCACCGAGGTTCGAGACCTATCTGGGTGATATGATCAGGAATGCGACCGGCAGATATGCGCCAGGATCGAATAATGCGACTCTTGCGGTGCATATCAGGGACGTGGCAGGCCGGTTGCTCCACATTGCGGAGATCAGCTTCGACGCACACGAGACACCGTTTTGAGAGAACGTCGGCAACGATGAGCCGAGGTCAACGTGACAGCCGTATGCGGTTGGCCCTGACCTTCCTTTGATAGTATCGCGCAATTGCCGCCGGCGTCGCTCCGGTAGCCAGCATGATCCCGGCGTGCACAGCGGCGTCGATCTTCTCACTGAGCATGCGTTCGGCCTCCTGCTCGGCACCTTTCCCGCCCTGACCAATGTACAGGAGCCGCAGCCAGACCACCTGTTGGCCTTCCATCATGGAGAGACTTAGATTGAGCATAGGGTTGAACATGGAGGCGCTCCTAGGTGGCACAGGAGAACGGCCTCTCCAACTATGTGTTCCGTTGGAACGCGGACTTGTACACGGTCCAATTCTCGTGATCCGTCACAGGGGCCCAATGGTTTTCCGACCGCCTGTCCTCCACCGGCCGCCCGTTTGCCTTTGCAGCGGCAGCCATGGGCGTTTCGGCGGTAGTGACTTGTGGGAAAGCGGGACCTCGCCCGCCATTATCTCGACCTCGTAGGCTCTCATTAAGCTGTGCTCCAATCAGACCACAACCTGTTGCATCCCTTGTTGAGCCAACGAGACAGATGGCGCGCTATGAGCTTGGTTTGGTAGCCGGCATCGTTCGTGCCTTCGGTTTTCTCGTAGCGGCCGTTCTTGGGTGGCGCCCGAGGCCCCGATGGAATCTGCGCTTTGAGATATGATGACGCCGAGGTCGTTTGGGCGCACGAGGCGCCAACGGCATTCGTCGAGGCGAGCCTGCGCGATGCGGCTTAGCCCACGCCACCTTCGCGATCCCTCAAATCCCCGGCGTCGTCTTTGGTCAGGCCGACCTGCCGTGCGAGCTCGGCAAAGGGCGGCACCCCAGTCTCGTCCTGGGACAGATTGGCGAGCTGCAAGAGCCTTAAGGGGAAACAGATCGCTTCCCTGTGGGCCGGTGACATATCTTCATAAACACGCTCGTCGGATGTCACGGACGATTCGGCCTTGCGTAACGCCTCATCTATAGCGTCGATCGACAGAACACCCTGGTGCACCAGGGCATTGTTGATCGCGGCGACCGCCATCATAAGCCCTTCAAGCTGCAGGTTGGCGACGTTCATCTGTTGTCCTTGACATAGGCACCGAGCTGACGGCCGCTCTTGGGCGCCTTGGCGTCCTTGGAGTGCTCGGCGATCGCGGGTCCGGATCCGGACACCTTCTCCGTTGCAGGCGAAGGCGTGGCGGGATTGGGCTCCAGGCGGGGAGCGTCGTTTGATTTGTTCCCGTTTGCGAGATCGGCCATGGTCGTGCTCCGGTTGAACGCAAATCAACATGGCAGCCACCGCTAAGTTCCAACGGCGTCTTGGAGCGGCCAACATTTGGTGGGCCTCCCTTTGCACCAACCGAGGGGCGCTCTCTCATCGGTACTGACTTCAATCATCGTTCGATAATGCTAAACTCTAGGAATGCATGAGCGGAGATGGAGACTGCCGCGCGTCACGTCCACGATGGCGCGCGGCATATCGCCCGGCAGCATGAAATCATTCGAGCCCTGACGACCTCGAGGGCACCGCTTGATCTCGCAATTGCTCAACCTGTTTGAGGATATGCACAGCGTGCCTCTCGTCGCTTCCGATTGGCTGAGCCCGATCATGGAGGCGCCGTTCGCATGCGCGGGAATGCCGGTGAAGACGTGATAGACGGTCCAGGAACGCTCGGCTTCAACGCGACGGCCATATTGATGGTCCCCAAAGTCGCAAGCCCGCGCGCCGCCTGCATTTTCCTCGCGGAGATGAGGCCAGGCGTCGCGAGCGGCATCGGTGCGAAGGTCGCTTGCGTTCATGATGTCGGCCCTTTGTCTATGTCCGCCTGCGCGGCGGTGACGCTGGAATAGATCGTCGCACCCTCGGCGTCGGCAATGGCGACCGCATCTGGCCACTGGGGCATGTTCAGCGTCTTTGCTAGAAGCCGCGCGATCTCGATCGCCGCGTCGAGGTCGGCCGCGTCCACGGTTTCACGGCCGACGACGGCGTGCGCGTCGTCGGCAAGGCGCGTGCGATAGAATTCGATCACGACCTTCATAGGAGTCCGTCATCCCTTGCCCTTGCTTTGGGCGTGGGTTCCACCGGAACCTTTGATTTGGCCGAGCAAACTCTCAGACTTGACCGGACTCTTGTCCTGTTTCGGCTTCCTGATCTCTCTGTTCGAGCGCTTCTGTCCCTTGGCCATGTCCGAACGTCCTTTCAATGAGTCTCATGCCGCCGTCCGACATCTCGTCGACCGGTTCCAGCCTGTCCTCCGTCACCACCCGCTCATGCGGTTCAGCGTCGCTGCGGATGCGGTACTGCGGCGAGTTCCCCCTCAGCGGGAGAGTACGGGTGACACGATAGATTTCGCCGGTCCTGGGGCCGGATCCGGGACCGCCTTTCAGCCGGACCGCCTGTTCGATGTAAAAAAGACGCGTCGGGGCTCCGTGCTGGATTGGTTGTGCGTTGCGTTGCATGAGGGTCGTCATGATTGCCTCCGGTCCTTGTCGAGCGCGACCTCGAGCGAGGCCGGTTCGATCGGCACCATTTGCTGCGTGGATCCCTTCGCGGAGATCGCCGGCAGGTGAATGAAAGTTGCCACGCGGCGCCATGCGGTGCGAGAAGCCGCTTCGAGAGGCTCCTCGTCGAGATCGACGCGATAGTCTCCGGGCGGCTGCGGCGCGTCGAGACCCGGCAGCACGAATGCCGAGTTGAAGCGAACGACGGTCTGCGTGGTGCGAGTGGCCATTTGCGAGCTTTCTGCGGAAACACGCGCATGATCTTCCGCTTCGATCGCAACCGAACCGCCGAAACGATGTCCGGTGCTGCCAGTACATCCGTGGTCAGCACCGGTATCATTTCAGAGTTCGAACGAAGCGAAATGCCCGCGCCGGGAGCGGCGCAAGGCATTCACTATCGAAAATTCGGAAGCGGATGGCGAGGCTTCATGATCACGAAGCCATCTAGACCAAATCAACGATTTTATATATGCGCCATAATTGCGCGATCTACAAGGCGGTGATGGCGTTTATTTTTTTCGGTTAAATAAAATTCGACCACCGCACCCAAAAAATCGACAGAAAATCCCGCATCGAACGGCATATTTTTCACGCCCCGCATTTATGAGGCAGATAATTTTGACGACCTGGCTAATAATTTCGGTTTCCCTATCTATCGCGGAGCAAGCAGTCTATAGAAGGATATGCGCACCAGTTCCCCCGTAAGAAAGAAGTTGCCGTCGAAGCTTGGCCGTCCGACAGCCTCGCCAACTGTGAAGCCTGGCGTTTTGGGCACATCCGGGGTCTTGTCCACGGGCAAACCGCCCCGCGCTTTCGGCAAACTTGGCACCAAGGCGCCGCTCGCTGTCGCGACGGGGCGCGCTGGCGCGAGTGGGATGGCGGGGACGCTCGTGGCGTCGGCGCTCCCTTCATATGGGCCGCTCGCCTTGAAGGTGTGCGTCACGCTCTGGATTGTCGCTGTGCTGGCCTCGGTTTTTGTCATCGTAAAAGCCTGACCGGTCGGCATTCGTCGAGGCCGAAAACAAAGAAGGATGCCAGCATGGCAAAGCGCTACGCGCTTCGGATAGACAAGCCGAACAGTTGCACCGTTATCGACATCTTCACCGGCCAACCTGCCGAGTTTGAGAAAAAAATGATGATCGGCATCAAGACGCGACGGGCAGAAAAAATCGCTGGCGAATTGAACATTCAGGACGCCAAGCGGCGGGAAGAGGCCGGCCGGGAATCCTGATTGGCAAGGCCGATACTGCGGTTCGGCGCTCCTGGGCCGGTGATGAAGCAACCGCCGAATGTCGCCTGCCTTCCGGAGCATTCGTTTGAAAGGATAATGCCCATGAGAACCATGAAAACACCGGATGCGCCGCCCGCCGTGATCGTGCCGGTCGCCAAGTCGCCCAAGATTATGTCGGCGCGGCTGACGATCAGAACGGACGAGGCAGCAAGGCGCCGGATCGCCGATACCGACGGCACTCTAAGGCGGGCACGCGAACTCGCAGAGCGCAACCGCCTAATTTGAACCAGCCCTTTCGTTGGCCAGAAGGTGTCCACGGCAACAGCCGCCATCGTGATTGGAGCCGAAACTGCGTTTCCCAGCGAGGCAGGGGATCGGCCGACGAGTGGGAGAGTGAGAATGGCAACTGTCGAATTGGTAACAGTTGAGGAGCGGCCCAGTGGCCAGCTTCTATTCAATATTCGCGTGACCTCAACCGCTGGCAAAATAGAACTGCCGATCGCGATCGAGGGCCAAGGATCGGTCGCTTCGACGGCGGTTCTTCAGTTCGCGCTTGGGTTCGCCAAAGACCTAGAGGCTTCGGTCCGGCTTCGCCTTGGAGTGGAGCAATAGGGTCTTTAGCAGCGACGAGCCACTGTTCCAATGATCTGGTCCGGACATGATGCAGATCTAGCAGGTCGCTGTGGGGGGCCGTAAGCAGACAATGGCCGAGTAGTGCTTCAGCTTGAGATTTGACCGGGTTTATCCCCAAGCTCAGACTGCTTGCGTGATCTATGCCCATCAAGCAGCAATTCCGTCTCGACCAGCATCCGCTTGGCGTGCTCTATGTATGCTCTCGTTTGAGCAACTGCTCATCGCTTGTGGCCGGACTCGGGCATCTTTCAGCAATGGCACGGTCTTTGTCTTGGGGCATGATGCCGCTCCGATCTTTTGCAGACGGGAGCGCGGTTACGTCTCTCAGCCGCCGACAGTCCTTGGTTAGTTACGGCGATAGCTGAGTTATAAGGCGACAGGCAGACTGAGCAAGGAGAACTTGGATACTTGGCGAAAGCATCCGGTTGGCCGCCGGTTCGGACAAAACATTCGTCCCGTAGCGACGCGCCTCTTGGCATAGAATTGGCCGTCAAGACTCCCAGCAGGGCTCGCGATGACGCCGCCCATTGGTAGTGCCTCAGTTTGAGATTTAGCGTCTAGCTTTGCGCGGAGGGATCGAGCGGCGACTGTTGGTTCAGCAGTGTTGAAATCGCTGTGAGGACCTGAGGAAGGAAGAAAGGCTTGGTGATCATAATGCTATTCGGAACGCCTTCCGCGCCCCAATGTATTGCGCTGTCTCCGCTGACATAGACGACCGGAATTGTCGGATTGACGCGGCGGATATGGCGAGCGACCTCCCATCCGCTCTCGCCGCTGCCCAGGCGAATGTCAGTCACAACGCCACGGAACTTTTCAGGATCAGTGTCAAAGGCAGCGAGGCCCTCAGCGGCGCTGCTCAAGCCGACTACTTCAAAGCCAGCTTCCTCAAGCGCCGACTCAATGTCGAGCAATATCATCGTCTCGTCTTCAACGACCAGAACCGCGCCATCGCTCATTTTTGTGGGTACCCCTAACCGACTTCCAACGTCTTACAGGCCTATTTGTTCCCTGAGATGTTTGGCCCGACAGCCCACCGGCCACGACACGATGAGCTTGGTATCCCTTCGATCGGCTGCTTCACGGTCGAAGTGTTCTGGCCTTTACGCCGACAGAGGTCCAAATGTCGCGCTGGATACGCTTCGAAGTCACGTTGATCCAGATCGGCGCAAACTTGCGGGCGTTGACCACGGCTTGGAAACCGTGTTGATGGAAACACCCAACGCAACCCCAACGCGGAACTGTCGGGCCGCTTATCGGCCCGAGCTGGCCATGGAGTTGCCATCCGAACCCCACCTCTCGGAAATTGTGATGGTTGCCGAATAGACGGGCAAATCATTTTCGTTTCGGACGTTAACGGACAGAGTCTGCTCTTGGTCGCTCGCAATGATCTCGCCGATCGCGATGTCCTGCAAAGCCCACAGTGCCTCTCGCCGTATTTCCCCGAGATCGGCAAGTCCACCAAGGTGTCCGCCAAGCCACGTTGGCCGTTCAAGACGAATTCGAACAGATAGCGAGACATGAGCCATGGTGTACGGTGGGCGACGGCCGCGCATTCACATTTCACGCTAAGGCAGCGACATCTGCAGAGGCACCCGACGCGCTCACCACGTCTAAATCTTGGTGGCGTTCTCTCTCGCGGTTTTGATGAGCTGATTGATTTGCCTTCGGAGGGCAGCCCCTCCAAATGCCAGACATCGTACCCTTCGCTTTTTCAGCTTTGTCCGCACTCGCGGAAATTGGCGTAGGCCCCGGACTTGGCGAGATCAAAAGCCCGTTCAAGGGTCGTTTTCCCATGATGCATGGGACTTAGCATTAGGCGTTTCGGGCTCCGGGATCACAAGCAATAACTCGGCCTGTTGTACGCCGCTAGGACAGGGCGTTCGGCCGTTTATCATCAGAACAGATGGCGACACCAATCACTGGTAATGAAATTCTTTGATGATGAAGAGCACAGCGCCGAAGTGGGTTGGCATTTATCGATGCCCGGGCGTCCCGCCATTTATCTGTGTGATCGAGGGATCGAGGGGCGGTTACATTTCGCGGGACGAATACATCGCTTCGGGTTTCCAGCCTGACGTCGACGTTCTCCCTTGGGAATCCGAATATAGGACATCCAGGAAGCCTTAGGCCCTAATCTTCCGCTATAGCCGAACTGCGTCCCGTCTTGCCTCCCCCGCTCGTTCAGCCAAAGCGGCGTTGGTTCTCCCGGGACCAAGCTTCCATGGTATCCATAAGGTCGAACTCATCCACGACGCCGCTCTGGAAGAGATAGACCAGCTTCCTGGCGAGGTTCTGCCCATCGTCAGAGTCCATTTGATGCCCTTCTTGCCTGCACATGTGGTGCAGCACGCGAGTGAGCATTTCGAGGTCGGACGGTTCCATGATTTGGGTGTGCATCTCAGCGCCTTAGCGGTTGGGCGAGAGTGCTATTCGCTCCCAGCGTCCGTGCCCCATGACAAAACCGGACGACGTATGAACCTTAAGCCTTACAGAAGCGCCCCGCATTCACATTTGACACAGGTGCGCAAGCAGCCTTTTACAGCACCCAGGAACATTCATTTCGATCGAAAGTCGAGCTGAAAGGCCCGAGAAAATATCTCAGAGTGTGGAGGTATGCCGTTGTTCTTTTTCGATGTCACGATGGGAGCGAGTTGACGAGAGACGATTCTGGCGTGGAATGTTCATCATTGGCCGAGGTTAGGACAAGGCGATTGACGTGTTGCCCGACATCGCCCGCGAGGAATTGCCCAATGGCCCCAGCAGCGTCGCGACAATCGGAATCCGCTCGATCCGGAGAGCATTCAGCATGTGCTTCAGGAGATCGGCGAACGCGGCTTTGTCGACCAAGTATAATGGGCGCTCTTACCGGCCGGGCGCTCGATGTCTAGATGGGGCCGGCAGCGGACTGTCCGTTTTTTTCGAAGGCGAAGGCGAAAAAGCAGTCTTTCCTGGAACGTTAATGCCTCAAGATCTGGCTGAGGAACACCTTCGTCCGATCGTGACGCGGGTTGCCGAAGAACGCGTCGGGCGTGCCCTCCTCGATGATCTGTCCGGCGTCCATGAAAATGACGCGGTCGGCCACGGCACGGGCGAAGCCCATCTCATGCGTCACGCAAACCATGGTCATGCCGTCGCGGGCCAGCTCAGTCATCGTGTCCAGCACCTCCGAGACCATTTCCGGGTCGAGCGCGGAGGTCGGCTCGTCGAACAGCATGACATCGGGCTTCATGCACAGGCTGCGGGCGATCGCCACGCGCTGCTGCTGACCGCCGGAAAGCTGGACGGGGAACTTGTTCGCCTGCTCGGGGATGCGAACCCGTTCCAGGAACTGGAGCGCCGTCTGGCGCGCCTCCGCGGCGGGCACACCTTTGACCCACATCGGTCCGGCCATGCAGTTCATCAGCACCGTCATGTGCGGAAACAGGTTGAAGTGCTGGAAGACCATGCCGACATTGGACCGCACGGCGGCGACGTTGCTCATCCTGCCATGCAGCGTGACACCGTTGACAACGATCTCGCCCTCCTGATGCGCTTCGAGGCGGTTGAAGCAGCGGATCAGCGTCGACTTGCCCGAACCGGACGGCCCGCAGATGACGATGCGTTCGCCCTTGTGGACCGTCAGGTTGATATCCTTCAGCGCGTGGAACTGGCCGTACCATTTGGAAACGGCTTTGGCCTCAATGATGGCTTGAGCGCTCATCGCACCTTGCTCCTGGCATAATGCCGTTCGATGCGGGATTGAATCAGCTCGAGGCAGATGGACATCACCCAATAGATCATGGCAGCCGAGATCAGCATCTCCATGTGCTGGAAGGTCTTCTGGCCGAGCGTGCGCGCGAGGAACATCAGCTCCCACACGCCGATCACGGAGACCAGCGAGGAATCCTTGAGCATCGAGATGAACTGGTTACCGGTCGGCGGAATGATGACCGGCAATGCCTGCGGCAGGATGATGCGGCGCATGGTCAGCGCGAAGCCGAACCCCATGGAGCGCGAGGCCTCCCACTGGCCGCGGTCGATGCTCTGGATGCCGGAGCGGAAGATCTCGGTCATGTAGGCGCCGTAGCAGAGCGACAGCGCCAGGATGCCGGCGGGCACGGCATTGATGACGAAGCCGAGCTGCGGTAGCCCGAGATAGATCAGATAAACCTGCATCAAGAGCGGCAGGCCTCGGAAGAACGAGGTGTAAAAGCTGGCGATGGCATAAGCGAATCCATTGTTGGAGAGCTTGGCGACCGCGCCCGCCACGGCGATGACCGAAGCGATGACGATAGACATAGCCGACACATAGAGCGTGGTGACGACGCCCTGGCTGATCAGGAACGGCAGCTTCTCGCGGATGAAAGGCAGGCTGAGGTGGAATGTCTCGAAGAAGGCGATGAACAGGAGCAGCAGTTCCAGCCATACGATGCCGATCTGCAGCTTGAGCGGCGCGAAGCCGATCAGGACGACGTTCAGTGTGAAGATCACCGCGACGGCGAAGCCGACGGCAAAACGCCCGTAGAGGCCGCTCGTCGACGGCTCGCCGATCACCGGGCGCATGAGTTCGGCGAAGCCGGTGCCCGACAGGTTGAACGCCATGAAGACCAGCATGACGACGCCGAACATCGTCGCCACGAACCAGGGCTTGTGAACGAGGACTTCGGCCTCGACGGTATCCGGGTAGAGCATCTTTGAGCACCGGCGGTTCGGCGGCCTGCTAAATGGCAGGCCGCCTTGGGAGAGATCAGTTCGTCTTCGAATAATCCTGGCCGTACCATTTTTCCGAGAGCTTGCTCAGCGTGCCATCCGCCTTCATCGCCTTCACGGCGTCGGCGATCTTCGCCGACAATTCCGGATCGCCATGCTCGATGGCGATTGCCAGCGGCTCGTAGAACACCGGTTCGCCCAATTGCTTGATCGGATAACCTGCCTTTATGGCATCCAGGATCGACGGCAGCGACGACACCACAGCATCCAGGCGCACGCCGTCGCCGAGGCGAAGGTCGTCGAAGGCGGTGGTTGAATTCTCATAGGAATGGACTTCCTTCGGATTGAGCTTGTATTCGAAGGGCGGCGCCCCGGCGGCGTCGAGGGTCAGGTCCTTCTTGGCATAGGCTTCGAAAGTGGAGGTGCTGGTAGCGCCGACCACCTTGCCGTCGAGATCGGCGAGCGTCTTGGCCTTGCTGTCCTTGTGCACTGCGACCGCCGCGGGAGTGTAATAGTACACCGTCGGGAAATCGAAGATGTCGGCGCGCTTCTTGGTCGGCGTCATCGAGCCGACATGCATGTCCCAGCGGCCCGCCCAATTGCCGGCGGTGATGATGTCCCAGCCGGGCGTGACGAACTCGACCTTGACGCCAAGATGCTTGCCGATCGCCTTGGCGACATCGACGTCGAAGCCATCAAGCTCATTGTTGGCGTTCATGAAGGATTGCGGCGCCCAGTTGGCGTCGGTCGCCACCTTGAGCGTGCCAGCCGCCATCACGCGGTCGAGCACGGAGCCGGCATGGGCGGGATAGGAGCCAAGCACAAGCGCGAGTGCGGCCATCGTCAGCTGTCGTCTGTTCCAGAATGTCATTTTCGTGTGTTCCCTTGTTGTTTGTTCAGTCCCATGCGGTCATGGCCATTCAGCCGGTCATGATCTCGCAATCCTTGCCGACGAGGTCGGCGTCCCGCCGACGGCTCGCGGATTTAGCGGTGCCCGGCCAGTCCGGTCTTCCGCTTCCGCGCCGGATGTTTGCCGTCGTCCTTCCCTCGCTCACGGGGAATGTTTCGGCGTGTTTTCGGCCAGGTGCCGCTTGGCAAGCCGGCCCTTCCGCTCCGCGAAGACCGCTACTCATGCGCGACGGCTCCGCTTCCGCGGCCGGCGCTGAGCAGGAAGCCGGCCATCGTTTCAGCGACAAGCGCCGGCGCCTCGATCAGGATCGAGTGGCGAAGGCCGGGCAGGATGGCGAGCTCGGCCCCCTGCACCTGCTCGTGCATCAGCCGCGCCATGCGCGGGCTGGAGCCCTGGTCGTTCTCGCCGGTCACGATCAGCGTCGGACGGGTGATGCGGTCGAGGATGCCGCCATAATCGGTTTCGGCGAGAACCCGGTAGGCAGCGGCGTAGCAGTCGGGGTCGTTCTCGGCGTCACGCCGACGCAGTTCCGCGATGATCCCGGGGTTGGTCTCCTGAAAATCCTCGGTCAGCCAGCGCGACAGCGAGGCGGCATGGTGCGCCGAGGCGTCGCTCGCCATCAGCGCCGCCAACCGGCCGCGCACCGCATGCCGCTCCTCAGGCGTGCGGCCGGCGACCGTCGACAGCAGCACCAGTTTCCGCAGGCGCTCGGGATGCGTCAGCGCCAGGCGCTGCGCGATCAGACCGCCCAAGGAAAATCCCGCCAGATTGAACGTGGAAAACCCGAGATGGTCGGCCAGCGCCAGCGTCTCGCCGACGAAGTCGTCGATCTCGTAACGGCCCTTGACCCGGCTGGAGCGCCCATGGCCGCGCAGGTCGAAGGTGAGGACCGCGAAGCGATCCTTCAGCCGCTCGGCCACGCCGTTCCAGGCTTCTAGATAGGATCCGACGCCATGGATGCAGACCAGCGGCACGCCGCCCTCGCCCTCGAGGCGCCAGTTGAGCAGCACGCCTTTGACATCGAGCTGGCCGGAGCGCGCCATTCTCACGCCCTCGCCGCCTGGCGCGCCTTGTCGCGCTCGCGCGCGGCAAAGACCGGCATCACCTGGTCGACCCAAAGCTTGATCGTCTTTTTCTGCAGCTCGAACGGCAGATTGAACGTCAGGCCGAGGCAGTATTGGTCGACGCCCGCGGCCTCGTAGTCGAGCAGCTTTTCGATCACCTCGTCCGGCGTGCCGAACATGAGGTTGCGGCGGATGTTTTCCGGATTGTAGTTATCCTTGCCCTTGACGCTCTCGTAGGGCACGGCTTCGGGAAAGCCGTTGCGCACGGTGCCGATATTCTGGAACAGGTTCTCGAACGCGCGGCCATAATTGATGGCGTGGCCGACCGCGACCTCCCAGTCCTGCTCTCTTTCGTAGACGCAGGTGCGGCGCTGCATCATCAGGCGCGGCCGTGGCACCTCCGGATGATCGGCGACGGCCTTGCGGAATTTCTCGCCAAGGACGGCCACTTCGGACGGCGGCGCCGACAAAGGCGTCGACAGGATCGAGGCGCCGATGCCGACCGCCCAGTCGAAGGTACCTGGGTCGCGCGCGGCGACCCAGATCGGCGGATGCGGTCTCTGCAGCGGCTTCGGCACGCCGGCGGCTAACGGGAATTTCCAGTAGTGGCCGTCATGCGCATAATCCTCGGCCCAAAGCCTCTTCACCGCCGGCACCAGTTCCTTCAGATAGGCAACGCCTTCCTGCTGCGGCATGCCACCGGCCATGCGGTCGAATTCATACTGGTAGGAGCCGCGTGCGATGCCGAATTCCAGCCGCCCACCGGTCAGGTGGTCGCAAAGTGCCGCCTCGCCCGCCAGCCGGATCGGGCTCCAATAGGGCGCGACCAGCGTCGAGGTGCCGAGCCGTATCTGCTCGGTGTGCTGCGCAAGCCAGGTCAGCGTCATCAGCGGGTTGGGCGAGATGGTGCATTCGACCGTGTGGTGCTCCGCCGTCCACAGGGTCTCGAAGCCGCCCTCGTCGGCCATGCGCGCCAGTTCCAGCAGGTTGCTTTTCACCCTTTCCATCGGGATGTCGGGCGAGAAACGCTCCATGGTCAGCGAAACGGCGAATTTCATGTGGGTCTCCCTGTCGTTGCGTCGGGTTTGATCAGCGAAGGCGGATGACGAAGGGATCCTGCATGGCGCCCGAATAGTCGATGACGACGTTCTTCAGCCGCGAGAACTCCTCCATGGCGTCGAAGCCGCCGCGCCGCCCGTAGCCGCTTTCCTTGAAGCCGCCATTGGCGGACATGAAGGAAGAGGCGCGGTAGGTGTTGACCCAGACCGTGCCGGCCTCGACATCCCTGGCGAAGCGCAGCGCGCGGTTGATGTCGCGTGTCCAGATGCCGGAGGCGAGACCGTAGCGGGTGTCGTTGGCGAGCCGGATCATCTCGTCCTCCGACGAGAACGGGACGACGCCAACGACGGGGCCGAACAGCTCCTCCTGCATGAACTCCATGCCGTTGTCGGCATCGGTCATGACGGTCGGTTCGAAATACCAGCCGCCGGCAAGCTCGTCCGCCTGCGGCCGCTTGCCGCCGGCCGCGATCCTGGCGCCCTGGCGCACACCGGAAGCGACATAGCCCTCCACCTTGGCAAGCTGCGCCGACAGCGCCAGCGGGCCGATATCGGTGTCCTCCAGCATCGGCAGGCCGACCCGCACCCGCCGGGTGCGCTCGACAAGCGCGTCGACAAAGCGGTCATAGGCGCTCGCCTCGACGAAGCAGCGCGATCCGGCGACGCAGGTCTGGCCCGCGGCGGCGAAGACGCCGGACACGACACCGTTCACGGCATGCTCGATATCGACGTCGCCGAAAACGACATGTGGCGACTTGCCGCCAAGTTCCATCGAGCAGGGAATGAGGTTTTGCGCCGCATTGGCGGCGATCCGCCGCCCGGTCCCGGTCGAGCCGGTGAAGACGAATTTGGCGATGCCTCGGTGGCGCGTCAGCGCGTCTCCCGCGACTGCTCCTGTACCGGTCACCACATTGACGACGCCGGTGGGAAAGCCTGCCTCCATGATCAGCTCGGCCAAAGCGAGCGTCGAGGCCGAAGCATGCTCCGACGGCTTGACAACCACCGTATTGCCGAGCGCCAGGCACGGCGCTAGCGTGCCGGTGAGCAGCATCAGCGGCGAGTTCCATGGCGTGATCATGCCGACCACGCCGATCGGCTCGCGCAGGTTGAAGTTGAGCATGTCGAGCTTGTTCACCGGAATGGTGTCGCCAAGCAGCTTGTCGGCCATGCCGGCGAAGTAGGTGTAGCTGTCAGGCATGGCGCGCATCTGCGCCCGCATTTCCTTGAGCAGCTTGCCGTTGTCGCGGGTCTCGATCAGCGCCAGTTCGTCGGCACGCTCCAGCACCAGTTCCGCAAGCCGGCGCACCAGCCTGCCGCGGTCGGTCTGGGTCATACGCCGCCAGGCCGGATCGGCAAATGCAGCGCGCGCCGCCGCGACAGCCGCGCCAACATCCTCCTCGCTGGCTTCGGCGAACTGGTACCAGGGCTTACCGGTGGTCGGATCGTAACTGTCGATATATTGCCCGCTCTTCGGCGCCACGAACGCGCCGTTGATGAACAGGTTCTGGCGCGACCCTTCGAGCGATGCGACCGTCGTTTTCATGCTGTCTGTCCTGCGTGGATCGTCATTCGGATGCAGCCTGCGTCCACGATTGCGACGGGCCGTCGATCATCGCGACGCGGCCACCGTCGCCGCTGTCCATGTAGATGCCGAAGCGCTTGTCCTGCCGTTCGCGGGCATAGCGGCGCAGCATGGCGCGCAGTTCGTGGGTGGCGATCTGGTCATAGGGCAGCGCGTCGACGGGAAAGAAGGCATGGTTGTCCGGCAGCGTGGCTTGCCTGCCGTCGCGGCTCAGTTCGGCGCGATAGATCAGATAACCTGGGTCGCTGTCGGCGACATCGAACACCGAATAAAGGAAGGTGTTTTCCGGGACGAGGCTCAGCGCCTCGCCGCCGTCCAGCACCAGTCTGCTGTCCGCCTTGCGGCGCCGCCCCGTCGGCAGCACGAAGCCGCCCTTACCGTCGCTTCGTAGAAGGATGCGGTTCCCCGCTTCGACCAGATAGCCGATGATCATGTCCTGCGAGGCGAGCCAACCGGCAGGCAGCGGATCCTTCACGCTGGCGTAGCGGCCGCGGCAAAAGCCGAGCGGCGCCGACGGGCTGGTCCCGAAGGCTTGCACCTGACCGATCAGGATGATGTGGTCGCCGGCCTCGACGCGGTTGTGGACGGTGCAGTCGAACCAAGTCAGGCTGTCGGTGAGGACCGGTGCGCCGGTATGGGCGCGGTCATGGTTCACCGACTGGAACTTGTCCGCCGCCTTCGAGGCGAACACCGACGATACATCGGCCTGCCCCTCATGCAGGAAATTGACCGCGAAGGACTGCGCCTCGTTGAAGGCCGGAAAGCTCGCCGCCGACTTGCCGACGCAGACTAGCAGCAGCGGCGGGTCGAGCGAGACGGAGGTGAAGGAATTGGCGGTCATGCCGCGCGGATTGCCGTCGCCGTCGCGCGTGGTGATGACGGTCACACCGGTGAGGAAGGTGCCGAAGGCACGACGCAAGGCGATCGGGTCGATCGTCCTTTGTGCCATCGCATCCGCCATTGTCTTCCTCCACATCGTTGGACGGAAGCTAGGCAGGAGCCGGCGCCCATTCTTCCTCCGATCTGTAGGAAAGGTTCACGACGCGCTGCTGCCGACCCGAGCAAGCGGAAGCGCGGCGTGCCCGTGCCTGACACGCGATCTGACATAATGGCAGCAATGTTCGGATGGAGCAGTTCTAGGGGAAGGCCGGCACGCGGCTGTCGATAATGCCGCTGAGGCGAATCGCCAGCTCGACCGCGAAGCGCTGTTCGGGTGTGTCGAGGTTGATGCCGAACAATTCCTCCATGCGCGACAGACGGTAGCGCAAGGTGGTGACGTGCAGTCCGATTGCGTCGGCGCAGGCCTGGCTGCGGCAGCCTTCGCGCAGATACGCAAACAGCGTATCCAGATAGGGCGTGCCGTGCTCGCGATCATGCGCGATGAGCGCGCCGACGCTCTTGTCGACGAAGTTGCGCACGTCGGGCACGTCGGCGGCGGCGACCAGCATCGGCAGCGGACCAAAATCCTGGCCGGCGAAGACGCCGGTGCGCCCGAAGGAGCGGCCGATGCGGATCATACGGCGGCAGCGTTCCCATGCGGTCGGGTAATCGGCCAGCGCGGCGCACGTCTCGGAAACCAGCACCGCCGGCTCGCGCTTGAAATAGCGGCCAAGCTCTGCGGCGATCTTGTTCGGCAGCTTACCCACTCGCAGGCCATCCTGCGCCGCATCGTCCGCGACCAAACAGACGAGACCACCCTCGACGGCGATGACAGCGCCCCCCAGACCCGCCTGTTCCAGCAGCCGGACCAATGCATGGTGGGGATCTGCAAGACCGCCGCTGCCGTCCTTGGCCTCGTCGGCATAGTCGACGACGATCAGTCTATGCGGCGTCGTCAGGTTGACCCCCAAACGACGGGCGCGATTGACGATATCGGCCTCCTCGCGCCAGCGGCGCTCGACGACTTCCAGGAAGAGCTCGGTCAGCGATCTGGTCTCGAAGCGGAAGCGCACGAAGCTGCGCATCATCTGTACGCTGAGCGCGAATTTGGCGCTGTCGAGCAGCATCTGGTCGAGCTGGCCGGACTGCTGCGGCGTCGGGAAAATCATCAGCGCGCCAACCACTTCGTCGTCGATGGTCAGCGGCTCGATGCGCACCGAAAGCTTCAGCCGGTGCTTGCCGTCGTCGACGAACAGCGTCTCGTTCTGGCGCGCCTCCGAGGCGCCGCGCGCGACCTTGACGATCTGCCGGTTGAGCGCGCCGCCGACGGCCTGTTGCCAGGCCGCGGCGTCGAAATGCGCTTCGCTCGGCGAGCGGCCGGCGACGACCAGATTGGCATGGAAATCGATGACCACGACCGGACTGGGCAGCAGCTCGCCGACCTTGTCGGCGAGCGCGGCCACCGATCCTTCCGACAGGGCCTGTTGCAGAAGCGAGGTGTGTGCAGCCAGGGCGCGCTGCAGGCGCTCGCCGGCCTGCTTTTCCTGGCGCAGGCGGTGCTGCTTCTCCACCGCGATCTCGCCCAGATGCACGATCATGCCGATGAAGGCGATATCCTCGGCGCTCACTTCGGTGATCTCGCGCGAGACCACGGTCAGCACCATCGGCCGGCCGGCCTCGTCGACGCAGTTCATCGGCATGACGAGCACGCTGCGGTAGTCGCGCTCGAACGCCTCGCGGCGATAGCCCGGAAACTCCTCGGATACCCGCGCGTCCCTGATATAGACAGGCTCGTTGCGGTTGAGCGCCACGATCGAGGGACTGGTCGCGAGTTCCCAGCGGTCCGGCAAGGTGCGCTGGATGAGCGTCGGGTCATGCCGCACGATGACATAGGCGTGGCCATGCGGCGCATCGATGCTCATGATCGAGCCTAGCGTCCATTTGGCATGGCGGCAGGCTGCCAGCACGAGATCGCGCAGCACCGACTGGAGATCGCCACCCGAATTGATGAGGCTGGCGGCGTCCCGCAAAGAGAGAATTTGCGACTGGTGGTCCACGCCCGGTCTTCTGCCTCGCGAAGGGCCTACTAAGCCGTCGCGGATGTACCAACGCTACACTGCTTCCAAGCGGGGTGCACGCAGATTCTTCCTACGAACCGGAGGAATACCTGGTCGACGGGGCTGACTAGGCTGGGCTTCCATCAACAGGGCTCGAAATCATGGAATTGCGAAAAGTCTGCACCTTCATCGAGGAAGTACATATCGAAGGCGGCAAACCGGGCGCGAGGCCGATAACCTCGATCGTCGTCGCCGCCGTGCTGCGCAATCCATGGGCGGGGCGCGGCTTCGTCGAGAACCTGCGGCCCGAGATCGTGGCCATCGCGCCCCGGCTTGGCCACGAACTGACGCGGCGCCTGCTCGAGCTCACGCCCGCGGAGCGCATCGAGAGCTACGGCAAAGCCGCGGCCGTCGGCGTCGCCGGCGAGATCGAGCACGCCTCGGCCATGATCCACACGCTGCGCTTCGGCAATGTGTTTCGCGACGCCGTCGGCGGCACGACCTATCTCGAGTTCTGCAACACGCGCAACGCGCCGGGCGCGCTGCTGTCACTGCCGATGATGCACAAGAGCGAGAACGGCCGCCGCTCGCATTTCATCACTGCAAACTTTCAGATCGCTGATGGACCGGCCGCGGACGAGATCGTCGTGGCTATCGGCGCGGCGGACGGCGGACGGGTCCATCCGCGCATAGCGGACCGTTTCCAGGACATGAAGGAGATCGAGCAGGAAGCCGCGACGTAATGCTTTGCGCGACATCCTTTGCGTTGTCGTCGATGACGTCCGCTTTCAAGAATACTCACAGCTGACCTCAACGGCCGACACGCGGCCCATGCGGTCATTCGCGGCTGTGTAACAAACTGCGTAACACGTCACAAAAGATAATAGTTCACTGCGATTGATGCTCGACCGCCGTGGACACGAAAATCGAACGCTTGCGAGCGCGCCTTCGGCGCCAACACTGCCGCGCATCCGATTGTCAGCGATCCACGCCCAAAAACTCGGCTGCGCTGCTGATCTCAATGGGGCCCCTTGAGAAAGTCGAGCTTCGCGAAGCCCTAAGCACCCCGGACGTTGCGGGTGCTTTAAGCCTTTCTTTCCTTTTCGACCGTTAGCTTGGCATGGAACGTCGCAGGTATTCCGTTCATGTCAGTGCATGCATTCCCACTCAGCCGGGAGCTTCCCACCATTCGTATCGTGGCCGGCGCGATCGCTCGGCTCCCGAGCGACGAAGCGGCCCAGCTCTGGCGGGAAACTGCCTCCCATCTGCTTTCCGTCGCAATCGAACGCGGGCAGAACGCCAACGATGCGCGCGATGAAGTGCGTCGCTTCTTCGACGCCGTTCAGTCGGCTCTGCCCAGCGAGCTGTCGTTGTAGGCAATGCCGAGACTACCGAGTGGAATTCTAAGTGGGCTTATGGCCGGCGGGGAACGTCCGATAAACCAATAAAGTTCCTCGGGTGTGCCGATCAAGCCGCTCGCTCGGCAGAGCGGCTGCGAACGTCCGCCTTACCAAGGTGACGGCGAAGCAGCCGGATGTTGCGATTGTTGGCCTTGAAAACACATCGAAGATTGAGCCCAGAATGGGGACGCTACCGACAAGCGTATCGAGCAATACGTTCCCCAACATCCTGGCGACCAAGAAATTGCGGCACCGCAGCTTCGGGCACGCAACACGATATAGGCCGACACGATGCCAGTGGCTGCGTCTCCGAGTATGGGCACCAGCCCCACCAACGCATCCAGACCGAACAAATTAGTTCCGGGAATGCGCCAGCGTGAGTCGAGCAAGGCTGCCAAGAAATCCAATTCCGCAACGACGCTGGCTACCTTGCCGCCCTAGCGACTCTGGCGAGGTATCCTACCGGCAGACCCCGTCGGGGCCAGCATACTCGGCTGACGTATGGCCGCCGTTCTAGACATCGTTTTGCCTGGTCGATCTAGCTTGCGTGCCGTTCGGAGGCACGTCGTCGAGCAGGGGAAAAGTTGAGCTCAGGTCGACGCGCCGATATCCCTGTCGGCACCTGGGTAAGCGCCGTGCTCTCGGGTTAGACCTTCTCCTCAAAACCATCCAGCTTCCGCCAGTCAAAGCTGACACCAATGCCTGGTTCGTCCGGGGCGACTGCGAGCCCATCCAGCAACCTGAGCGGGCGAGTGGTATACTGGTCGATGTCGAAACTGTGCGCCTCCACCCAACCAGCGTTTGGTTGGCCCGCGACCAAACTGACATGGAGTTCCTGCATGCCGTGGCTGCACACCGGAACTCCAGCCTTGCGGGAAAGCTCGGCCACCCGCGACCAACCTGTTATGCCGCCACAGTTCGAGGCGTCCGGTTGGATGTAGGACAGCTTCGACCATGCGAAGGCATGCTCGAACTCCTCGATCACATGCAAGTTCTCGCCCATGGCCAGCGGCACGCCCGTCGCCTCGGCAATGGCAGCGTAGCCCTGGTAATCGTCCGGGATGATAGGCTCCTCGAACCATAGCAGATCGTAAGGCGCGAATGCTTTCGCCGCCTCGATCGCCCGATGAATGTCGAGCGCATAATTGGCGTCCACCATGAAGGGGGTGTGCGGCCCGATGCGCTCGCGGATGGCCTTTACTCGGGCGACATCCTCTGCAAGGTCATCTTTGCCGACCTTGATCTTCACGGCTTTGAACCCGGCGGCGAGATAGGAGTCGATGCTCGCCTGCAACTGATCGAGGGAGAAGTTCAGGTCGATGCCACCGCGATATACCTTGGCTGTCTTGTTCGCGCCGCCGGCCATCTGCCAGAGTGGCCGGCCCATGCGCCGGCCCTGCAGGTCCCAGAGCGCTATGTCGAGGGCAGAAACTGCAAAGGACGCGATGCCGCCGCGCCCGACGTAATGGATGTGCCATAACATCCCATCATAGAGCGCCTCGATCTCCGTCGCGTCCCGTCCTTTCAGGAACGGCGCCAGGTCGTGCACGATCATGGCTCCGATCGCATGCCCCCCTTTGCCGCCAGTGTAGGTGTAGCCAGTTCCTTCACTGCCGTCGGCCAGCCTGAGGCTTGCTGTCACGAGCTCGAAATGCGTGTGGGCGCCATGCTTGGCGTCGGTCATCACTTCACGCAGCGGCACCCGAAAAAGCCGAACCTTCACGTCCGTGATCACTGTATCGCCCATTGCGAGACTCTCGTCCCTTCACCTATTTCGTCCTACCATAATTGCACTCTGGAGCGCGGACCGCAACCAGGCGAAGCCGATTTCGCCTATTTTGGTCCGATGATAATTCGCCGGACCTTGTGCTTTGGTCCGATCTGCGCATTAATGGTTGGGTGAAAAGTGGAGGACGGCTTGCTAAGCACACCACAACATTCCGGAACGCGGGCCACGAGCGGAGCTGCTCGCGCCGCAGACGCCATGGTGGCCGGAATCGAAGCGGATATCGCCTCCGGCAAGCTCGGCGACGGCAGCTTCCTGCCAGCTGAGCGCGAATTGATGGCCGAGTACGGCGTTGGCCGCGGCGTGGTGCGTGAAGCAGTCGCTCGCCTGGCAAGCCGCGGTCTTGTCGAAGCGCGTCCACGCTTTCGCCCGGTGGTGCGCCGGCCGGGGCTGGACGCGGCGCTCGGCGCTTTGGAAGGTGTTGTCGGCCACCTGCTAAACGATCAGGCAGGAGTAAAGAACCTCTACGACACCCGGGTCTTTCTTGAAGCCGCTCTTGCCCGCAACGCCGCCATCCACGCGCGCAAGGACGACGTGGCCACGCTCAGATCAGCGCTCGAGATGAATGAGGCGGCGATACCGGATTCGGAAAAATTCTATGCAACCGACGTGGGATTCCACGCCGTGCTCTACCAGATCACGCGCAATCCGGTGATGCCCGCCGTGCACAAGGCCTTCACTGCCTGGCTGTCACCGCATTGGATGCGCATGCCCCGGTCACCCGAGCGCAACCGGATCAATTTCCTGAGCCACCGCGAAATCTGTATGGCCATCATCGATCGAGACCCAGACGGCGCAGAGCGCGCACTGCTCAATCATCTTTCCGCGGCTTGGGAATATGTCCGTGGGACATTTGAAATGTCTTGAGGGCCGGCGGGAGGGCCGGTGAGAATGACCCAGACTTACGATCATATCGTGGTGGGCGGCGGAGCAGCGGGTTGCGTGGTCGCGGCGCGGTTGGTGAAAGCGGGACGGCGGGTCCTGCTTCTCGAAGCTGGGCATTCGCACCACCACCCGCTGCTCGATATGCCGCCGGGCATCTTCAAGATGATCAATGGCTCGAAGTTCATGCGCTATTACCGCACCGAGCCGCAGCAGCATCTGGAAGGCCGCCAACACGAAATCTCCCAGGGCAACGTGCTGGGCGGCGGCACCTCGGTCAATGCCCAAGTCTATATGCGCGGCCGCGCCTCGGACTACGACGAATGGGATGAGCTGCTGCGCGGCAACAATGCCGGCATCCGCTGGAATTGGCAGGCTGTGCTGCCCCACTTCACGGGCATGGAAGGCAACAACCGCCTCGGCGGCGACTTGCATGGCAGCGAAGGACCGTTGCTCGTCTCCGACCCCGGTCACATTGATGACGTTTCGCGGTGGTTCGTGCAGGCGGTGCAACGGCTCGGACTGCCCTACAATCATGACTTCAACGGGCCGTCGCAACGCGGAGTAGGCTTCTATCAGTTCATGAACCGGCGCGGGAAGCGCAGCAGCGCCGCCTATGCCTTTATCGAGCCATTGGCGAAGGATCCAAGGCTGACGCTGAGGCTGAATTCTGCCGCGAGACGGTTGCTGATCCAAAGCGAGCGCGCAAAGGGTGTAATCTACACTGACCAATCAGGAACCGAACACCAGGCCTATGCGGATGGCGACGTGATCGTCTCGTCTGGCGCACTGGTGTCGCCGAAACTCCTGATGCTGTCAGGTATTGGCCCGGCTGACGAACTTGCCAAACATGACATTGCCTGCATCGCCGACCTTCCAGGCGTAGGCCAGAACCTGATCGACCATCCGGAAGTGCCGATCATTGCCACGACAAACGGGCCCTACGGCTACTTTAAGCAGGGCCAGGGTTGGCGGATGATCAAGAACGGCTTGCATTTCAAGCTGTTCGGCGCCGGGACGATCCTGTCCGCAGGGGTCGAAGCAGGAGCTTTTGTCAATCCTTCCGATCCGGATGGCGAACCGACGATCCAGGCGTTTTGCGTACCGCATGTCTACCTGGACCGCGATATCCTCACCCTGGTGGAGAATACCTACGGCCTCACGGTGACGACCGTGGTTGTCAAGCCGAAGTCCCGTGGCTTTGTGAAGCTGCGTTCGGCAGATCCAGATGACATGCCGGTCGTCTCTCCGCACCTGCTCAAACACCAAGACGACATGAAGGAGATGATTGCCGGCCAGCGCTATTTCATGAAGGCATTCCACGCGAAGCCTCTGGCGGACCGCATCAAGGCTGTAGCCGTTCCCAGGGAAGACGACCTCAGCGACGAGGCGCTGGAAAAGCACTGCAAGCGTTTTGTCAAAACGAATTACCATCCCGCCGGCACGTGCCGTATGGGTCCGGACAGCGATCGAATGGCCGTCCTGGACGCGGCCATGCGGGTGCGCGGGATAGAGAACTTGCGCGTTGCCGACATGTCAGCCTGTCCCAACATCAACGCCGGCAACACCGCTGCACCCGCCATGATGCTGGGCGATCGCTGCGCCGACTTCATTTTGGAACCGGGCGCAGTGACTCAATCGAGGGAGGCGCCTGCTAGCGAGCTGACCTGGCCCGCATAGGCGAGGAATATTCAACGTCGTCAAAACGCGACAACCAAGGAGGAAAGCATGATCATTACGCGTCGGAAATTGTTGGTAGGCTCCGCCGTCGGCGCGGCCGCTCTTACCCTCGCATCACGTGCCTTCGCCGCGCTGCCGCCGCTCGCCAAGAAAGACAAATACAAGGTTGGCTTCGCCCAGACCGAGAGCAACAATCCATGGCGGTTGGCTGAAACCAAAAGCATGCAGGACGAGGCTGCAAAGCTCGGCCATCAGCTCGTCTATACTGATGCCGCCGGATCCTCGGCCAAGCAGGCTTCCGACGTAAACTCCATGATCGCTCAGGGGGTCGATGCGATTTTCCTGCCTCCGCGCGAGGACAAGCCGCTGGTGCCAGTCATCCTGGCCGCGCGTGATGCCGGCATCCCGGTCTTCCTCATCGACCGCGATGTCGACCACACCATGGCCAAGCCTGGACAGGATTACGTCACCTTCATCGGTTCCGACTTCATCAATGAGGGTAACCGCATTGCCGAATGGGTGGTGAAGAACGCCAATGGAAAATCGAAGATCATCGAGCTGGAAGGCACCACCGGTTCCTCGCCAGCCAACGACCGCAAGAAGGGTTTTGACGACATCATCGCCAAGCACTCGGAGTTCAAGATTGTCGCCTCACAGTCGGGCGACTTCGCCCGCGACAAGGGCCGCCAGGTAGCCGAGACCTTGCTACAGGCGCATCCTGAAGCCGATATCATCTATGCCCATAATGACGAGATGGCACTCGGCGCCATCGCAGCTCTCGAGGCGGCCGGCAAGACGCCGGGAAAAGACGTGCTTATTGTCTCGATCGATGGCGAAAAAGACGGCGTGCAAGCAATCATCGACGGCAAGATCGGCGCCATCTGCGGCTGCAGCCCGCTTTTCGGACCGAAGGCTTTCGCCACGATGGCCGACTATGCAGCCGGGAAGCAAATCCCGCCTTTCATCAAGAACGACGACGACTTCTACGACGGCACCAACGCCAAGGATAAGATTGGTACGGCGTTCTGAGGTCGTCTGGTTAAAACTGCCTCCCCGCCTCGGCGGGGAGGCTTTTCGGAGCTTTGCCAATGACGCGGCCGCCGGACGGGCCCTCCCCGCTGCTTCTCGACATGCGCGACATCCAAAAGCGCTTCGCCGGCATACCCGCGCTGGTGGACGCGTCGCTTTCCGTGCGCTCAGGCGAGGTCCATGCCCTGATAGGCCAGAACGGCGCGGGCAAATCGACGCTGATCAAGGTCTTGACCGGGTACCACCGCAAGGATGCCGGGCAAGTGCTGTTCGAAGGCAAGCCTTTTGAGGTCCACTCGCCCCACCAGGCACAAGTCAACGGCATCAGCACGATCTATCAGGAGATCAATCTGGTCCCGCTGCGTTCGGTGACGGAGAACATTTGCCTGGGCCGGGAAAAGCGCCGCTACGGCCTGCTCGACTGGAATGCCATGCACGCGGAAGCCGAGCGCCTGCTGAGCCGCTTCTCCATTGGCATCGATGTTCGCCGTCCGCTGGGTGAATTGAACACCGCAACACAGCAGATGGTGGCGATCGCCCGGGCCATAGGGTTTTCCGCTCGCCTTGTCATTATGGACGAGCCGACCTCGTCCCTTGATGAACGCGAAGTGGGAGTGCTGTTCAGCGTCATCCGTCAGCTGAAGGCTGAAGGGGTATCGGTTATTTTTGTAAGCCACAAGCTCGATGAGCTGTATGAAGTCTGCGACCAGGTCACGATCATGCGCGACGGCCGCACTGTGCGCAGCGCCGCGATGGAAGAGATCGGCAAGCTGGAACTTGTCGCAGCTATGCTTGGCCGCGATGTCGCGGCTGTCGAGGGGCACGCCACAGCCTTCGGCGAGCGCGACCGCTCTAGGATCGGGGATATGATGTTTTCGGCCCGCAGGCTTAGAGCCGGGCAGGCCGTCCGCGATGTAAGCTTCGACCTCCGGCGCGGCGAGATCGCGGGCTTTGCCGGCCTACTGGGCGCAGGTCGTACAGAAACCGCAAGGCTCGTGTTCGGAGCCGATCGCGCGAACGCCGGCGAGATGACGATGGAAGGCGCTGCCTACAATCCTGAGCGTCCCGCCGACGCTATCGTCGCCGGCATGGGCTTTTGCACCGAGGACCGGAAGAGCGAAGGCATTGTGCCGGAGATGACGGTGGCAGAAAATCTCACCCTTGCGTTGCTCCCGAAAATCAGCCGCAACGGCGTGCTGGACGAGTCGCGCCAGCGCGAAGTCGTCGAGCGGTTCATCCGCGAGCTCGGCATAAAATGTTCCGGGCCCAATCAGAAGGTGCGAGAGCTTTCGGGCGGGAATCAGCAGAAAGTGCTGCTTGCCCGTTGGCTGGCGATGAACCCGAAGCTGCTCATACTCGACGAGCCGACAAGGGGAATCGATGTGGGTGCCAAGGGCGAGATCCAGCGTCTGATCCGCGGACTTGCAGACCAGGGTCTCGGCGTGCTCATGATCTCGTCAGAGCTGGAGGAAGTGATCGAGGGTGCGGATCGCATATTCGTTCTGCGCGACGGTGTCAGCGTGACCGAGTTGGAGGCTGAAGCCGCCAACGAAGAAAAAGTGCTGACCGCAATGGCGCACGGGATAAGCGCTTCCTCGGAGGCCGCGACGTGACCGAGTTGCCGAGATCATACGCGGATCGGGATGCCGTCGCGCGCAGCTTCGATCTCTTCGGTTTTTTGTCGCGCTACGGGACCGTGATCGCGCTGGTTTTGCTGGTTGCGTTCAACCTGGCCTTCACGCGCAATTTCGCGACGATGCAGACGCTGAACGTCAACCTCACTCAGGTCTGCACGATCGTCATCGTAGCCGTCGGAATGACGCTCGTCATAGCCACAGGCGGCATCGATCTCTCCGTCGGATCTCTGATGGCTATTTCGGGTGCGCTGGCACCGATGATATTCATGGGCAAGATCCTTCCGATCGGAAGCATCTACTTGAGCGTGGCTGCCGCGATGATCGTCTCGGTATCGGTGGCTGGGCTATTGGGACTCTTCAATGGCTGGTTGGTCGCCCGCTTCCGCATCCAGCCCATTGTCGCGACACTGGTTCTGTTCATCGCGGGCCGCGGCATCGCTCAGGTGATGACGAATGGGAACCTGCAGACCTTCCGCGTACCGGAATTTCAATGGATCGGCCTTGCCCGACCCTTGGACATCCCGGCGCAAGTCATCATCATGGCTGTCATTGTCGCGGCAGCTGCATGGGCGTTGAAAAAAACGCTGTTCGGGCGATGCATATTGGCAGTCGGCGGTAATGAAAGGGCTTCCGAACTCGCAGGTATTGCCGTCTCAAAGATCAAACTTGCCGTCTATGGCATAAGCGGCCTCTGCGCCGGGCTGGCCGGGCTTATCGTGATTGCAATCAACTCCTCCAGCGACGCGAATCTGGTTGGCCTTGGTATGGAGCTCGACGCCATCGCGGCGGTTGCCGTGGGCGGGACTCTGCTCAGTGGCGGCAAGGCCACCATCGTCGGTAGCCTGCTAGGCGCGCTTACCATTCAACTGGTGCGCTTCACCCTTCTGGCGAACGGGGTGCCTGACGCCGCTGCCCTGGTGGTCAAGGCGGGGATCATCGCCCTCGCCGTGTGGCTGCAGCAGCAGCATCGCGGGTAGCCTATGAATCGCGCCCGCCTGGTCCGCATCATTGGCACCTACGGCGTATTGATTGCGCTGGCTGCGCTCGTTCTGTTCGGGTTCCTGCGTTATGATCGGTTTCTCAGCTTCTACAATGTGATGACTCTCCTGCGCTACAATTCCATGTTCGCGCTGGTGGCGCTTGGCATGTGCTTCGTCATCATGACAGGCGGGATCGATCTTTCAGTGGGCTCCGTCGCTGCCTTGGGCAGCGTAGCGTCGGCATTGGCCAGCCCTTATGGCATCGTGCCGGGTCTCGCGGCGGGAATAGGCGCCGGGCTGGCCGCCGGGCTCATCAATGCGACCCTTGTCACACGCGCTAATCTGATGCCGTTCATAGCAACCCTCGCTACCATGCAGGCTGCGAGTGGCTCGGCCCTCCTGCTCGCGGGCAACCAGACCGTATCGGTTTCCTATGAATCGGGGTTCACTGCCATCGGCCAGGGTAATTTCTGGACGTTTCCGATCCCGGCGGCGATCGCAGTCGTGGCATATCTCATCGGTTCCCTCATCTTGAATTACACCGGCACCGGACGCGCAGTGTTGGCAGTCGGCGGCGGCGAGGACGCTTCTCGCCTCATGGGACTGCGTACCGATCGTGTGAAGTTTTTGGTTTATGTCGCGAGCGGAGGGCTGGCTGGGCTAGCCGGCGTCATCCTTGCCTCGCAGTTCGGAGCGGGACAGCCCATTGAAGGCGTTGGTTGGGAATTGTTCGCCATAGCAGCAGTGGTGGTCGGCGGCACGCTGCTCACCGGCGGCTCGGGCTCGGTTGTGACCACGCTCGCCGGCGTGCTCCTCCTCGGTATCCTTTTCAATGTTCTGAACTTTGAGAATGGAATGGGTTGGATTTCGCTTTCAGCCTACTGGCAATCAGTGATCCGAGGGCTGTTCCTGCTGCTGGTGGTCTTGCTTCAGGCCCGACTGACACGACGACGTCTCGCCGCGCTCTGATCGTCTCGGCCCATCCCAATGGCTGGAGGAAGATGATCTCGGCCGCAAGGACATGCTCCTCGACATAGCGACCGAAGAGCTCAGCCACCTCGAGGTCGCTGGCTCGATCGGGCGGTCGAGGACACCCACTACTACCGGACCCAACGCGTCTATAGCCGACAACGAGGCACGTAATCTCGCGTCGCTGCCCGGCGATGTCGACTTCGCGACCGTCTTCTGGTTGATCCCGTAGCGCTTGGCCAGGGTTCTCAGGCTCTCTTGATGGGGTGG
>CCNA01000020.1 GCA_000824805.1 Mesorhizobium sp. SOD10 | reverse complement strand
CCAGCAGCGCCAGTCGAGCCGGTCGCACCAGTAGCTCCGGTTGCTCCCGTCGCGCCTGCGGCACCAGTCGAGCCCGTCGCGCCGGTGGCCCCAGAGGAACCCGTGGCGCCGGTCGCTCCGCTCGATCCGGTGGCACCTGTTGCGCCAGTCGGTCCTGTTGCGCCAGTCGCACCGGTGGCTCCGGTCGAGCCTGTGGCTCCGGTTGCGCCCGTCGCTCCAGTCGCGCCGGCTGGGCCAGTGGGACCGACTTGGCCTTGGCCTGTGATGGTCAGAAGCCCGCCGTTGAATGTATCGCCGTTGTCGCCGTTATTTCCTTCGTCAGTGGTAAAAGAGTAGGCATTCCCACCGGCAGGGGAAAGCGTGCCATATAAATTGAAGCCGCTGCTATAGATGGCATAAGTATGGGTAGTATCAGGGACTGTTATCGTTATGGCAAAATTAGTAGCTACGCTGTTTGCCGCAGAAGGGAGGACAAAACTTCCAACAACCGTGGCAGGGCTTGTTGTTGTGTCGATCAGATAGAAAGTGTTGATACTTTTGCTGCTGCCGGCATCGATCGTGCCAGTAAGCGTAAGATCGCCAGAGGCGAGCACCGCCATATAATCGGCAATGCCGGTTGCCGTTATCGGCGGCAACTGCTCCAAGGAGTTCCGCTGAGCCGAGAGCTCCCAAGAACCGCCAAGGGCGGCCGCACCTACCAGCGATATCGAGGCGCAAACGCTAGCGCCGACGGCTGCTTCCAAGGCCTCTATAAAAGCTTCGCCAACATCCCCGGAGGCTGTGTGGCAGCTCCAAAGTCGCAAAGCGCCATCTTCGGCAAGCGCCCTGCCGATTTCGGCGAGATCATCAGCCGCGTCCTTCAAAGTCAACGCGGACCATTCGCCCGAGGTGAAATTCACTCGCCCTGGTGCGCCGTGGGCGATGATATGAATGGCGCCGAACTCTTTGTGTCCAGCGAGAGCTGCAGCGATCTGCTGCGCCGCTGGCCGGCACCCATCAAGCAACACCGCCCTGACTTCGGGCCTCAAATTGCAGAGGACGGTCTCGACATCGGAAACTGAAGGATCCACAAACAGAATTTCAGATGCGCGGGCCATAACTGGCTCCTGTTGGCTTCGAATTCAATTCAGGGGGGAAGAGCTGTCCACCGATCCGGCAGGCGAGCGTTTGGGCTAAAGAGTTTGGCCCGCGATCACCGTCCAGACGGTCCGGCGGCGCCGGCTGGCCGATGAACGGCCGGATTTTCGACCCGCAGGAAACTGGCGGCTTGGAAATTCCCACCGTCATCGAACGTGCCGATCGCAAATGAGCCAGCGGTGCTGGGGACCTTGACGGTGAGGGATACAGCGAGGCTTTGCTTGGCGGCCTTGGGAAGAATGACCTGGCCAACGATCGTGTTCTTGGCCGAGTCCAGAATGAAGTAGGTCACATTTTCGGTCGTGTCGCCAATCGGCAGCACGCCCCGAACACTGACCTCCATTGCCGCGAAACTCGCTGTATAACTCATAACGTCCTCCTTGTTGGCCGGCGGCTGCGCCGCCGCTTGTCCGTTTCGTATGTCGGTGTTTCAGTCGGTGCCGCGGGCCCGCAATCGAACCAGGTGGCTCAAGCTCGCGGATCCCGAAAATCGGCCGATTGCGAGGGATTTCACTCGTTGGAACGCGTCAGCAAACGAGCGACCAGCGGCTGCCCGCAAGTCGACGAGAGCTGAGAGGTTCGGATCAATTGGGGGTGCGGCCACACGGACTGCCGCATCGGTACAGGGGCGTTGGGCGGAGGGTATCACTCGAAGCACCGGGGACTCCATCACGCGCGTCGCAATCTTTCGACTGGACTAGTGAGGGAACCGACCCGCTCGCGAGGGGACACTAGTGGAAGGCACCAAGGACTGACAAAACCCCGGTCGACCACGATGCTGCGCCCTCACGCAGCAAGTGGCTTTACTTCCGGACTCCAAGCTTCGCAGATATCCCGACCGACGGTCTCCCCGCAGGCCGCGATTACCCTCTCCTTAATTAGACATTAGTAAATTCGAAAATTATAAACTTGTAAATGGCTTGGTTAATAAATTACGAATTCTACGAGAGCAGCAACATCCGTGCGGTCAAAGCCCAAGTCCAAACATCGTGGGAAATCCGAGGTTTAGATCGAGCCCCTCTTTGGAACAAAAAAATGCAGCAGGGTCCGACCATGGCCCGCCGGAACAGCTGGTGCCGGTCAGCTCAAGGGGCTCGACCGGAAGTTGCAGCAGGCCTGTCCAGAGCGCAACGCCGCCGTTGGATGTCTGAAGATGCCGGACCGAAGGAGCGAGATTGGAGCGGACCGGGCAAAAACCGATCCCGTGCTTTTGCGAAATCATCCAAACGACCGAAGCGGCAGCTCCTGTGTTCCGCAAGAATATGGATGGTTGCGCATCCGAATAAATCGCTGTCTCATATGACGCCGCGAGACCATCACCAAAGCCTCTGCTCACAATGTTCTGTGGGGTCCACAGTCAGCGAATGAGTACCGCAAAACGTCTCTGCCTAAATATGATCGTCAAGAACGAGATGGCCAATCTTGAGCGTTGTCTCGGTGCCGTCGCCGATCACATTGACTGCTGGGTGATTGGCGACACCGGCTCGACCGACGGGACGCAGAATTTCATCCGCTCTTTCTTTGCCGCCCGCAACATACCCGGCGAGTTGCATGAATTCCCGTTTCACAATTTCGAGCAGGCGCGTAACGCGGCCCTCGAGCATGCCTACGCCTCCAGCCTCGGCTACGACTACCTGCTTTTCGACGACGCCGACATGGAGCTCGTCGTTGAGGATCGCCGGTTTCGAGAACAGCTCGATGCGCCGGGCTATCGGCTTCTGCAAAAGTCGGAGTCCGGCCTTGCCTACTGGAACACGCGTCTGGTGAGGCGCACATCGGGTGCGCGCTATCACGGTGTGACTCACGAATACATAGACGTGCCTGATGGCGTGCACGAACTGCGGTGTATCTGGTACAAGGACCATGCCACAGGTTCGAACCGCGTCGACAAGTTCGAGCGTGACATAAAGCTCCTGTTGGGAGCTCTGGACAAGGATCCGGAGAACCATCGCTACTGGTTCTACCTTGCGCAATCCTATCGTGACGCCGGGCGGACGGCGGAGGCGGCGGTGGCGTACGCCAAGCGCGCCGCGATGGGCGGTTGGGACGAGGAGGCATGGAACGCCCGTCTCCAGGAGGCGCGGTGCCTAAAAAAGATGGGCGATGATGCCGGTTTCATCCACCAGGCCCTCGCCGCGTTCAACGCGCGCCCGCAACGCGCCGAGCCGCTTTATGATCTTGCCCACCATTATCGCGAGAAGGGCATGAACGACGCCAGCGTGCTGTTTTCGGAAGCCGGACTGGCAATCAAGCGACCCGAGCAGGACATCCTGTTTCTCGAAGATTTTGTCTACACGGCAGGACTGCGGGAGGAGTATTCGATTGCCGCGAACTACGCCCGCGATCCGGCGCGTAAGGACCGCGGTTTCGCAACTTGCAACTGGCTTGCGCTTGATCGGGAAATCGGCGACGGGCCGAGGGACCTGGCGCGATCCAATCTTTATTTTTACATGCGGCCGGCGAACGAAATCATGCCGTCCTTTAAGGCACGACGGATCGATTTTGCCGCGCCTGAGGGTTATGTGGCAACCAACCCGTCGGTAGCGCGCCTGACGGATGGAATCGTGCTGCTGCAGCCGACCGTCAACTCGACGCCGACCGATGCCGGCCAATACCCAACGCCCGGCGAGGCGCCGATCACAACGCGCAATTTCCTGCTGCGTCTCGACAGCGATCTCGTCACGAAGGGCGCGAGCGAAGTGCTGCCACCGGCTGATCTGCCGTCGCCCGCCTACGATCGGGTGATCGGTTTTGAGGATATGCGGCTGTTCGCCTGGCGCGACAAGCTTTGGGGAATTGCCTGCGTGCGGCAGCTCACACCGGAGGGATGGTGCGAGCAGGTACTGGCAAGAATCGAAGACACTGGGCTCGGACCACACATCCTCACCGATTGGCGCGTCATTCACCCGGCCGGCCAACGGCAGCACGAGAAGAACTGGATGCCGCTGGTCGAGCCCAGTTCTGACGGCAGCGACCGGCTCCGTTTTGTCTATCGGTGCGACCCCACGAAGATACTGGACGAGAGCGGCCGGACGGTTTCGGAGCAAGCGCCGATGATCGCGGCGCCACAGTTCAGCGGCAGCTCGCAGGCGATCGTGTTCGACGGCGGCTGGCTGGCGCTGGTGCACGAGGCACGCGCGAGGCCAAACGAGCGCCGGCATTATCACCAGCACCGCTTCGTCTGGTTCGACGATGGCCACCGACTGACCAAAGTCTCGCGACCCTTTTACTTCCATGACAAGGGCTTGGAGTTCGCTGCCGGGCTCGCCTGGCATCGTGATGCCAAGCGCCTGATGATCTCCTACGGCGCAGGCGATAGCGAGTCGTGGATCGCGACCGTGCAGGCTGACCAGGTCGCCGCGTTGCTCGACGACGTTGCGCAACTGGCTTCGGGTGTCAACATTGCCCGTCTCGAGCCGACGCCACCTCACACCCCGCATGGCGCGGGAGATGCCGACAGGATCAGATTTGGCGGCAGCGGCAGCCGACTCAGTGGCGCCGATGCACCTGCCGAGCCGAAGCCTTTCGGCTTCCCTTCGAGCCGGACGACCGAGGAGTTCTTCCGCAAGTTCGCGCCTTTCCTGGAAGCGGTCGATTCGCCGGCGGAACGGCAAAGGCAATCGTGGGATTTCGATCGGCGCATCGCGCCGTTCGTCAGCGATGGCGCGGCGCTGCCGCAGATCCACTGCTTCTACGAAGTGCTTTCCGAAAAGGCCGAGCATCGCACCCTGATTGCCGCCACCGCCTCGATGCGGGCGGCTGGCCATCCGGTGCGCGTTTGGAGTTATTCTCCGAAGAGATTGGACTTCCTGTTGCCGCATGGCGTTGAGGTTAGCGCTGCCGACGACGTCATGCCTCGGGCTACGTTCGAGCGCATCGTCGCTGGTTCCGAGATCAGGTATTTCAGCGATGTCTTTCGCTACGCTGTGCTGTACGAGCATGGCGGCCTATGGATGGATTCCGACATCATCATGCTGAGGCCGTTTGCCTTCAGCGGCGATCATTTCTTCAATCTGCAATGGCGTGGATCGCACAAGGGTCATTTTGTTTGCGGCAACGTCATCTACGCCAAGCCCTACAGCCGACACCTCAGGGCGCTTTATGAAATGTCTATCAAGCGCTTCCACGCGGCACCGGGCAAGGAATTTGGTGACATCGGACCAAAGCTGCTGTCCGACTACATCGCCTCCGATGCCGGCTCCGAGTTGCACGACCAGGTCTTCAGCCCGATGTTCTTCAATTCGATCGACTGGACGGAAACAGACAGGTTCGAAAAGCCGATCTCGGAACTGGCGGACTATCTGAACGACGACCGCGTTTTCGGAGTCCACCTTTGGACGGCGCGCAACGAAGCCAGGCCCGACGAAAAGAGCGCCGCGTTCATCGAGCAGCTTATCAGGCCGCTGGAGGGCTTTCCTTCCTTCACAACGCTTGCCGACAAGTTCAACACCGACAAGAACCGGCATACCGGCAACCGCCACTGCTATGCGAGGATCTACGATCGCCTGCTGTCGGCGCGGCGCTTGTCGATGCGGCGACTGATGGAGATTGGGCTCTGCCGCGGGTTGGCGGAACACAGCCAGACCGAGACGCCTTCGGTGACCCTGTGGCAGAGCTATTTTCCATTTTGCCAGGTCCTCGGCGTCGACCTGACGGATTTTTCATGGCTCAACAACGAGAGGTTCAGATCCTTCGTCTGCGACCAGTCCAACGTGGAGGACCTCCGCCGGGTGGCGGCAACGATCGAGACGCGGTCGCTCGACGTCATTGTAGACGATGGCAGCCATGCGTCCTTCGACGAACAACTTACGCTGCGCGAGTTCTTTCCGCTTCTTGCCGGGGATGGTTGGTATTTCATCGAGGACCTCGACTGGCAGCCGCCTGGCGAAGATCCCACCAGAATCACGCCGACCAAGGCCTTGCTGCGGGAAATCAAGGAATGCGGGACGGCGCGGTCGGTCGATCCGCTGGGTATCAGCACGCTTGCCGGACAATTTGCCGAAATTCTCTTCTTCGATAGCCACTATGAGCTCGACCGGGCGCAATTGCTCGGTGGGCTCGTGGCCATCCGCAAGCGCGCAAATCCATCTTATCCACATGACAGCGTCGCACGGATGGGGAAGGCGTCGTGAAAGTCGCGGTCTATACCATCGCGTTGAACGAAGCCGCCAACGCGGAACGGTGGGCCAATTCGGCCGCGGACGCGGACTATCGGATAGTCGCCGACACTGGCAGCAGTGACGGTACGGTGGAACGGCTGACCGCCGCTGGGGTCACGGTGCACAAGATTGCAGTCCGCCCTTGGCGCTTCGACGATGCCCGCAATGCCGCCATGGCGCTCCTGCCCGATGACGTCGACATATGCTGTACGATGGACATGGATCGGTTTCTCGAAGCCGGCTGGCGGCAGAAGCTAGAGGCTGCCTGGACCCCCGAAACCTCAGCCCTCTTTTGCAAGACCATATACAAGTCCAGCGTCGACGATCCGACGCCGCTGCGAGGGTGGTCGACAAAGAATTTTCACCACCGATGGGGATATCGCTTTAAGCGACCGGTCCACGAGGCGCTCGTCTTCACCGGAGAAAAGGAGGTCACGGCGAACAGCAGCGACATAGTGATGTACGAGGTGCAGGATTTATCCAAGCCGACGCGCAGCAACTACCTGCCATTGATGCAAGTGGCGCACGAGGAAGATCCCCAAGACGCGCAAATCTGTTTCTGGCTCGGACGAGACTTGATGTGGGCAGGCCAACAAGAGCGGGCAGTCGAACTGCTTGAACGCTACCTAGCCCTGCCGACAAGCAGATGGGACGAAGAGCGATCCGAGGCCATGCGCTATATAGCCCGCATGCAACCGGAGCAAAGGTTGGCCTGGCTGGACAGGGCCAGGATGGAAGCGCCGCATCGACGTGAAATCTGGCTTGACCTTGCCGAGGAGTTTCACGGCAAGGCCGACTGGCTCAATCTGTTCTGGGCTTGCAGCAATGGCATCGAGAAGACGCGTCGCACTGGAAGCTATCTCGATGACGCGAGCTGCTGGGGTTTTCGGCTCTACGATCTCGGGGCAATTGCGTGCTGGCATCTCAACGCCATGGATCGTGCGGTGGAGTGGGGACAAAAAGCGCTCGAATTGGACCCAAGCAATCAGCGCCTCAAGAATAACCTTGATTTCTTTGTCCAGCGTCGCGAAGTTTGCTGCGAACAGGGCTCGCAAGCGGATTAGACGCAATGTCTTCAACAAGAGAAAGACCAACCTTTCGCCCACTCGTTTATACTGTTGCCTTTGGTGACAATACATACTTTGAATGCTTGAACATCATGTTGACGTCCTTACTAGAATTCGGAGATTTTAATGGTAACATAGCAATTGTCTCGGATAGAAAGGCGGAAGAGATCCGCCCGTATATTCCAAGACAATACAGGTCCCGTATCCACTTTGAGAGTGTTACTCATATAAATATTTGCCAACGTTATATTATTTCTTCACATATTTTCAATGATTACTCGCCGATTATGTACCTTGATACAGATGTTGTTGTCGACGCCGACATCGAGTCGATATTGAGGGACGTTCTAGAGGCAGACGGCGTTTGCGTCACGACAGAGAGTTCTGGCTATCCCGAACTAGCCTCATCCAAGATTGCTGATGTCATCGACTCGCGCCGAATCGGGAATTGGTTCGGGCTTGAACTCTGTCGCGCGGACCCTGAATGCGCGCAAAGGTTTTTGCCATGCGCAAATTCCGGGATTATCGGCTACAAAGACGCGGAATTCTTCCGCCCCGTCGGCGCTCAGGTCGCGAGACTGTGCCAAGATCCTACGAATCGAGAGCTTATCCGGTGGTTCGGCGATCAGCCGATATTGAATTATGTTCTAGTGCGAACGCAAACCGCAGACACAGAACCTCTAGATAATCGATGCAAGTTCGTACGTGAGTGGGACCAATATATTGGCGAACCAAGTGGATTCAGACACTTTGTCTGGTCGCGCGGGATCGACAAAGTTCAACAGATGGCGTCGTACCTGGAACATCTTAGACGATCGCGAGTCATTGACATTGAACGAACAACAACGTTGCGACCGATTAAGGAATACGCTCCATATACAAAGGAAAAGTTGGAGATAAGTCCTTACATCTTTATTGTAACATCCGCCTTGGGAACAACTCAAGGAGTTTTGTCACCCCAGGTGAGACTTGCACAGACTCTGGGAACGATTCGATCAATAAAAAACCATGTTCCAAAGGCCTTCATTCTTTTGGTTGATTCGTCTTCGATGCCACTCAATTCGGGAGTTGAAGATGATATACGCGCGGAAGTTGACATTGCAGTCTTTTTGAACAGCCTTAATCCAGGGCTTCATCTGTCACGAGATCTTGGGGGGTTTTGGGAGACTTCCGACTACTCCAAAACTCTCTCGGAGACCTATTCCCTAATTCACGCTCTTTCACTTATTAAAGTTATTAGCTCCGGAAAATTCAACAAAAGAATATTTAAGATTTCCGGAAGGTACCAACTTTCCGATGGCTTCGATATAAATCGATACACTTCTGACGACATGTTAGGCAAGTATGTATTTAAGAGGAGGGGACACCCTTGGCTCGAAGGAACAGATGGATATTTCGATACTAGACTTTGGTCCCTTTGCTCGACAACTATAAATTCGACGCTAGAGATACTTTCTTCAATCCTAACGTCGAGCATCGACAATTCGTTAGATGCCGAGCATTCTTACTTCAGAAAATTTCCCCATGATAGTGTATATGAGGTGGCCACGATCCATGTTGCTGGGCAGATCGCCTCCACGGGAGAAGAATTGTCTGAATGACGCGTTGCAAGTCTGCTTGTTCTCGAGACCGGTTTTCCCACTGGATGCGAGGTGAGAGGTGGCTGACGGTTAACTCACCGAGCCGACTTGATGCTCCATTTATGTAGCCGCGTGGAGGATCCGTCTGGCACATTGCACTTCGTGGTGCTGCGCTATTAAATTGAGCGAAGACAGCCAGAGGCTCGACGGCGGTCTTGTTCCAGTGCCCTCCCCCGGCTGGATATCGATTGATGAACAGGCGAAAACTTGCCGAGTTTGGTGTTGTCCTCGCGGCGATCGGCTGGGTTTTCCGACCGGTTATGCTGTGGAGTAGCTCGCAGAGGAGTGTCGTAGCCACGCCCCCGTCATATCCTGAAGCCGCCCCCTCCACCTCCCTCCTCACCGCCCCAATCGAGCTCGCCGGCGATTGGGGGCGTATGCTTCCGCGCGCCGCGCAACAGGTCGTTGAGCGCACGCGTCACGCCTGCCTTGACGGAGTCCGTCTTCTTTCCGACCGCCAGCCGGCGCGGCTTCGCGTCGACGAGCACACTTCAGGACAGCCTGCCATCTGGCTTCACCCGGATGGCAGCAACATGGCGTGGATCATCGTCGATATCGGTGAACGCGACTGGTCGAAGCTAGCCTATCAGTTCGGGCATGAGCTCGGCCATGTCTTTGCCAACAGTTGGCAAGCCGACGCCAAGCCGGCGCCTCCATGCCAATGGTTGGAGGAAGCGATCGTGGAGGCGTTCTCGCTGCGTGGCTTAGGACGCCTGGCGAAGGGCTGGAAACAAAACCCGCCCTTCGCCGGCGACAACGCCTTCGGCGATGCCATTGCCGAATACCGCGAGAACATCATCAAAGGCTATGAGGCGCTCGCCGACACGCAGAGCCTCACCCGCGACCCTGCAGCATGGTTTGCCGACCACCGCAGCAAGATCGAAATTCCGGGTCTTAATCCATTCGCGCAAGCGATGTCCTTGACCTTTCTAAAAGAATACGAGCAGGTTCCACAATCCATCGAGGCAATTGCCGCACTCAATCGCTGGCCTGGTCGGAGCGGCATCCCAGTCGCCGAGTATCTCCAGCGATGGAAAGACAGCTGTGCCGAGTTGCATGCGTCACCTCACTTGCCGCTCCGCCTGGGAGAACTTTTGGGAGTACTGCCTGGCACCAAGTGAGGAGCATGCCGGGATACTGAGAACCAAGCCCTGGTAGCGGTTCTGATGTGCCTCGGCACGGCGACTGCTGGAAGCGCAACAAACGGAATCTCTGATTTGTCCCAACCATGATGTTCGCCCAGCTCGGTTCGGTAGGACATGTGGGATGACGTCAGGCTTGCTTACTGCCGGCTCTGCCCTCTGGTCGCGGGCAAGCTAGGCGGCGCCTCAGGATGCAAATGCGCGTCAAAGATGGCGAGCTTGAGCCCATATGTGAGGCGAGTTTGCGTGCTGCAGGCGTCGCAGATGAAGACCTTGGCGCTCTTGATCCACGATCCCTTTCGGACCACTGCTGTTTCACACCCAGGGCAATGGAAAGTTAGATCAACCTCGAACAGTTCGCGTGAAAGTGTCATCGTTTCGCCTCCGCCGATGGCGGTGAAGCAAAATTTGTGCCGAGCTTGATGTTCGAGGGTGATACACGTCATCCGTTCACATGGCAGAAACATTAGTGATTGCTGATAAAATTGCTTAGCCGGCGTTATGCCCAACAAGCCTGCGCCGGTCAGGCCCGGCTCGTGGTCTACCCCGCTACCGGCCGGGCCGCCCGTGCCAAACATGGCTTCCGCTACTCCTCTCAAGCGTCAAAGCCGGGGCTGGCGACTTGCGTTCGGTAATCTCGGTCGGCGGGGCGCCAGTCGCTAGCGGTCGAATTTGAGATCCCAATGCAAGCGGCGCTGATCTGGCTCGAACTGATTGGCGAACGCTAAAGGAGCGCTCGTCTGCACTGAGCAATCCAGCGACAGTGCTGTTCCGGCAAAGTTTTCTGGGTGCCGCTCGATACGCGGCATTCATCTTCATCGCTGTTGTTCCAAATTCGCTCGCCGCGCCGAGGAGGATTGGATTGCTCGCGGTGCTGGACAAAATGACGAGAAGGACGTTGGGCCTAATGGGACCGGGCACTCAGTCCAAATTGCTGGTTTTCATCAGGCCAAATAGCTTGCTCTGTCGGAGAGGCAGAGCAGATGGCGGGAAACCGGGCGATTGCGGTGCGAGATTGGTCTTGCGCCATGAGTGACGAGATTGGCCGTGTGGTGTTGGCCATAAACTCCACGGATGGTGACACGACCTTCGTTCTCATGACGATCTCCCAGGCGGCAAAAATAGCCCAGGAGTTGCGATCGCCGAAACTGGTTCCCCGATACGACATATAGCCGCCAGCCGACGAGCGATCGCCTAAAGGCAATCCGTTTGACCACAAAAACTGCCGATTGCTGCAGAATTGGAGAGGCCTGAAGGCTTGGCCAAAGACCTCGGTCGAACACCGCAGAAAAGGCGATGCTATGCATGATCGGGAGTATAGGATCCCGGAGCTGTGCCAATCGCAAGAATGGCTGTTAGCGATGGACCCCGCTTCCAGGGCGATCCGCAATTGCATGGTCGAGACCGGCTGAATGCGCGAAAGACCCAGTTCCAACGTTGCGGCTACCTAGCGATCAATGGCGGCGAGCGCCATGCAGGTCTTTAGAAGCGTTATCTCGATTGCCCGCTGGCTGCCTTTTAGGGGCCTGTGCCGCCGGTTGGTCAACGCGCGGCTTGTGATATGTCAAGCCGAGAACCAGCCCGAAGTACCCCACCTGCAAAAGCAGTGCTGCTGCCACGGTCCAACCGCCTGCAAGCCACACCGATCCGGTGGCAGCGAAAACCCACGCCGCCACAGCGATGAGGATCGCGATCATCCCCACCAAAAACTGCGGAAAATACATCTCCTGCACATTCCCCAACGGAAGCGCACGTCGTATTTCATTATTTTAGAAAATACGCAAGTATCTTCTACCCACTCGGCGGTCGCCCCTTGGGCTCGCAGCCGAGACGCCGATTGACACTCGACGGTGCGCGTCCCCGGAGTTGTCGCATCATCTCCCTTTTGGAGCAGCCAAGCGCTGATCGGTCACCGCAGAAGCGAAACCATTTTCAAGCCGGCCTCCCGAAGGCCTGATCTCGCATCGACCAGGGAAGTCGCTTGCCTTCCATCTGACCGAAGAGAGCCCTCGACCAGACATGTCAGAATGTGCTCCATCACGACGATATCGATCATGCGGAGCCCTATTCGCGCGAGGCATCGCAGGTTCGGCGGCGGTTCAGGAGATGGGGCAGAGTCGTGTCTGGTCAAACGGAAGCTGATGCTTGGCGAACCGGTTGGCGAACCACACCTATAGAGCCTTGATAACTAAAGACAATGGTGGGCCCGGAGGACGTATTCTGACCATCGGTTTTATTGGGTTTTTCGTGGGCCGAAGTCAGAAGTCTTCTCGCATCGTCGCGTATGGTTCCGCCGCAAATCCAGGGCCGAAGGGATCACGTCGCTCCAAAATACCGTCCCGGTATAGGGCTGAAAGCCGAGGGCGACGGTGCCATCCGTGCGCAAATGCCAGTACAGTCGATGGTCGCTCCCGAGCTATCGACGATCCCCAATCAAATCGGGGGGCGCCATGGGATTCATGCGCTCGAGCGTCCGGTCTTTCAGAACAAATTGTTGCCAGAGCGCGATCAGGGCGTGCAGGCCGGCGAACCAAAGGATCAGCGTTCCGCCAGTTTGGTGCAGGTCGGCGATCTCTCCTGGCGCGCCCTGCACTGACGCTGTCAGGCTCGGTAGATCGAAACCAAGAAAGGAGACCGGCACGCCGAGCCGAGAGGCGGCGTACCAGCCGCTCAATGGAAGCGCGAAGAGGAGAACGTAAAGGAGTGTGTGTCCAGCGCGCGCTGCGAGGTCGAGCCATGGTTTCTGCGGATCTTCGATCCGGGGAGTAGCGCCCCGCCATCGGGCCAGCAGACGAGGAATGACCAACAGCAACACGGCAAGCCCTACTGTAAAGTGAACGTAGGAGGGGTCCGTTCGCGCATGGCGACCCTCTACGGCCGTGAACCACGACCACCACGGCCCATCTGCTCAAGTATTACTAAGGTGCTCTTGCAGCAATTGGCGTGCAAGACTGATCCGAATGCAGACGCGACCCAACGTAGCTCGGCGGATTAACAAACGCGCCATCTAAGCCATTATATTTTTGCGGAGGAACATTCCAGA
Organism: Mesorhizobium sp. SOD10; assembly: GCA_000824805.1. GTDB lineage: Bacteria > Pseudomonadota > Alphaproteobacteria > Rhizobiales > Rhizobiaceae > Mesorhizobium. The sequence goes on along the minus strand of CCNA01000020.1, from coordinate 85,606 downwards.
AGGCGGCCGGTTAGTGAACGTCAATCCTTGGGGGAAGCCCCATGTTCATGCACAACAAGCGACTGCAATACACCGTTCGTGTTTCGGAGCCGAACCCGCGGCTAGCGTGCATGATCATGGAGCAGTTCGGCGGCGCCGATGGCGAGCTTGCCGCGTGGCCCCGTAAGCGGATTTGTCAGACGTTCCGGCCGCTTACGGCGGCGAAGCTTCTTTCGAACCGGTCCACGACATCATCGACGTCCGCCATCGCGAGGCAAAGCGGCGGGCACATCCTGATGACGTTCCGGTAGGGTCCGGAGCGGCTGGCGACGAGCCCGTTGCGGCGGGTTTCTTCGAAGACCGCTAGCGTTTCCTCCGGGGCCGGCTCTTTCGTCGTTCTGTCCCTGACGAGCTCGATCGCCAGCATCAAGCCGCGTCCTCTGACGTCGCCGATGATCGGAAAACGTTGCTTCATGTCCTCAAGACGAACCTTGAGCGCCGCGCCCACATCCCGAGCGTTCTCTTGAAGCCGTTCCTCTTGGATGACTTTGAGGACAGCGCGGCCAGCGGCACATGCAACCGGGTTGGCGCCATAGGTGTGGAACAGGAACTTGTCGGCCATCGACTCGGCGACCTGCCGTTTAGCGATCACCGCCCCCAGCGGGATTCCGTTGCCCACGCCCTTCGCCACCACCACGATGTCGGGCACCACGCCGTGCGATTCAAATGACCAGAAAGCGTGGCCCGTGCGTCCGACGCCGGCCTGCACCTCGTCAATAATGCAGACACCGCCTGCGGCGCGCACGCGTTCGAATGCACCGGCAATATAGCCTTCGGGGATGGGGACGATACCGCCATAGCCCTGCACGGGTTCAATGATCATGCCCGCAAGCTTGCCACTCGTCGACGTCGCGATCGCCCGGTCAATCTCCTTCAGGTACGGCTCAACGCTTTCGCCGTGAACGCCACGATACTGGTTCGGCTCAGCTACGAAGGCCACGCCGCCAAGCTGCGGGACGCAGTGGCGGAAACCGGCTATCCCTGTCACCGACTGCGCGCCGGAGGTGGCGCCGTGGTAGCTAGACGCGAGCGCCAGCATGTCGATGTTGCCGGTATGCGAACGCGCCATCAGAAGCGCTAGGTCGATCGCTTCCGCACCGGAGTTGGTGAAATGGACGACCCAGTCATGACCGGCCGGCATCGTGCCTGCCAGTTCTTCGGCATATTGGGCGGGCACCGGATGGTAGAACATGGTCGTGCAGTGGGTGAGCTCCGCGACTTGTTCGCTCGCCGCCTTGACGACCTGCGGGTGGGCGTGCCCCACCGAGATGCAAAGGTTCATTCCAAGCAGGTCGATGTATTTCCTGTCCTGCTCATCCCATACATATTGTCCCCGGCCACGCTTGATGATCAGCGGATCTTTGTAGGGGACGAATTTGCGTTGGGAGGCGGAGTAGAAGCGGTTCCTGCGGTCGACGATAGCTTGCGTCGACCAGTCGGTCGCGAGCGATGAATGGGTATGAGGAGCGTTCATATCATGGCCTCCCGGATTGGATGGCAACAGGATAGAACATGGACGCGCGCCGAAGGCATCCGGCAAAATCCTCCATCAGGATAACTGATGCCGCCGATTAGCAGCTTGCAAATCTGACGAGCACAATGCGCTCCGCCTCATGTTGAAGCGACGGACGGGTCCAAAGCGTAATGGTCGGGAGGCAGATCGGGCAGGCGCTCGTTTATCGTCTCTTTCAGCACCTCCGCAGTGCGCGCGGCAAAGGCCTCGGGCAGATCTCCCAGCTCGCGTTCACGCGCAACCAGGAGGATGTTGCGTGATAGGCTAGTGAACGGCAGCGGATGGATGTCGATTTCCATCCCCTCCGCAAGGCCGTCGATGAGCAGGGTCGGGGTCAGTATGGCAAAGCCCATACCCGCCGCTACGGGCGCCATCACGACGCTGGAACGGTCGCCCTCCATTGCCCGCGGCAATTCTATGCGCAGCCGGCTGAGATGCTGGTCGACGCGCAAGCCGACCGGCGTCTCTCTCGAGAAGCGGACGAATGCGAGTTTTTTGGAAAGCTTGGCGATGTCGCCAACATCGCCGGAAAAGCCCTTCGGCGTCACAAGCAGGAATTTTTCGGTCATGACGGGGTAGCGCGTCAGCCCCTCGATCTCGAACAACTCGCCCGAGGTTACCGCAAGATCGGCGCGGCGGGCGCGAAGCAGCGCCACGTGGTCGGTGGCGAGTCCGGCAAAAAGGCTGAGTTCGGGAATGCCGAAATTCTTGCGCGCCAGCACGGAAAGCGCCGGTGCCAGCGTGGTGGCGATGGACGCCAGCAACGCCACCCTGAGCAGCGGCAGTGGCGCGGCGTTGATGCGGCGGGCGTCGGTGCGCAGCCCCTCGACTTCGGCCAGGATCGCAGTGGCCCGGCGGTGCAGCGCAATCCCCGCCTTGGTGAGTTCAATCGGCCTCAGATTGCGGTCGATCAGGCTAACGCCAAGGGCTGTTTCCAGGTTCTTGAGATGCTGCGAGGCGGCGGATTGGGTCATGCCGAGCATCTGCGCCGCCTGCGTCACATGCCGCGTTTCAACGACGGCAGCAAAAACCTCGATCGATCGGAAAAGGTTGAAGTCAAAGCTTCCGCTCTTCACCAGAGTTCCTTCTTGGGACCGTACATAAGTTTTCCTAATGTTGCAGAAATCCCATTGAGCACAAGCCTGCTTGGCGGGAAAGATCGCCCGTCTCGACCGCAAGGATATCGTATCGGTGCAGGAAAACGCTCGGATCGTAATCATAGGCGGCGGCGTGATCGGCTTGAGCGTCGCCTATCATCTGGCCGAGCTCGGCGCCACCGATGTCGTTCTCATCGAGCGCAACCAGTTGACGAGCGGCACCTCCTGGCACGCGGCCGGGATCGTGGGGCCGCTCAGGGCAACGCTCAACCTGACGCGCCTGGCGCAATACGCGACCGAACTGTTCCCAAAGCTCGAAGCGTTGACTGGCCAGACCTCAGGTTATCGGCAAACCGGTGGCGTCTGGCTGGCGCGCCGGGAAGAGCGGATGAGCGAGCTCAGACGGATCGCGCATATGGGGGACGTCTGCGGCCTTCGGGTGGAGATCGTCGGAGCGGATGTCGTCGGGGAACGGGTTCCAGGAATCGCGCTGGATGGGCTCGCGGGGGCGCTCTGGGTCGAGGAAGACGGGCAGGCCAATCCGGTCGATATCTGCGCGGCCTACGCCAAGCGGGCACGCGCCGCCGGCATCCGGATCTTGGAAGGGACGGCCTGCCGCGGCTTCGTGATCGAGAAAGGCCGCGTCGCCGGCGTCAAGCTCGCCTCAGGCTTGGCGATCCGCTGCGAGACCGCGGTGAACTGCGCCGGCGCGTGGGCAAGGCAGATCGGCGCCATGGCTGGCGTGCCGGTGCCGCTGCAGGCGGCCGAGCACATGTATGTGGTGACCGAACCGGTCGCCGGGCTGCCCAATCCTTTCCCGATTGTGCGCGACCTGGACGAGGGCATCTACGTCAAGGGCGATTCCGGCAAGCTGGTGCTCGGCGGCTTCGAGCCGAATGCCAAGGCCCTCGACGTCACCGGCCCGGTCGGCGACAGGCCTTTTCTCGAATTGCCGGAAGACTGGGACCAGTTCGAACCCTTCATGTCGGCCGGGCTGCGGCTTTTTCCGGCGCTTGCCGAAACAGGCATCCGCCACTTCATGAACGGACCGGAGAGTTTCACCCCGGACACCCAGCCGCTGATGGGCGAATCGCCTTACCTCCGCGGCTTCTTCGTCGCCGCCGGTTTCAACTCGACGGGCATGATGTCGTCGGCCGGCGCCGGCAAGGCGATGGCCGAGTGGATCGTCGACGGTGAGCCGGGTCTCGATCTGTGGCCGCTCGATATCGCGCGTTTCGACCGCAGCGCCGCGTCGCGCGGCTTCGTGCAGGCGCGCATGGAGGAATCGGTAGCCGACCTCTTCCGCATGCATTGGCCATATAAACAGTCCGAAGCCGGCCGTGGCCTGCGCCGTTCAGTGTGGCACGACATGCTCGGCGAAGCAGGGGCGGTGTTCGGTGCTCCGACCGGCTGGGAGCGGCCGCTCTGGTATGCCCGCAATGAAGCCGAGCGTGAGCCGCGATATACTTTCGGCAGGCAGCATTGGTGGCCGGCGGCTGAACGCGAGGCGGTCGCCATGGCAAACGGCATTGGACTGTTCGAGCTTTCCCCGTTCACCAAGCTCGATGTCAGCGGACGCGACGCGGTGAAATTGCTGCAACAGCTCGCGGCCAACGATGTCGACGTCGCGGAGGGCAGAGCGGTTTACACGCAAATGCTCAACCGGCATGGCGGGATCGAGGCCGACGTCACGATCACGCGCTGCGGAGAGGCGGCTTTCCGGATCGTCTCCGGCGCGGCGACCCGCCAGAAGGATTTCGCGTGGGTCGCCAGGCATGCCAGCGATCTCGGGCTCGACGCCCCGGTGTTCGACGCCACCTCGGCCGAAGCGGTCCTCGGCGTCATGGGGCCGCGTTCCCGCGAATTGCTGCAGCAACTGACGGACGCGGACTTGTCGGAAGCGGCCTTTCCCTTCTCGACCTCACGACGCATCGACGTCGGTATGGTCGATGTGCGGGCCACACGGGTCAGCTTCGTTGGCGAGCTTGGCTACGAGCTTTATGTTCCCGCCGAATGCGCTGAAAACCTGCTGTCGACCATCCGGGAAGCCGGCAAGGCGCATGACGCGGTCTTTTGCGGCCACTACGCGCTGGATGGTTGCCGGTTGGAAAAAGGCTATCGGCATTGGGGCCATGACGTCGGGCCGAAGGAGACGCCGATCGAGGCGGGATTGGGTTTTGCTGTCTCCTGGACGAAGGGCGGGTTCATCGGCCGTGAAGCCCTCGAAACGCGCAGGGCGAAGGGCTTTGGACGCCGCCTGCTGCATTTCGCCGTCGATGCCGCCAATCCGCTTCTGCTGCATGACGAGCCCATCTATCGGGACGGCAAGTTTGCCGGGCTTACCACTTCGGGCGGCTTCGGTTTTCGCACCGGATTGAGCCTCTGCCTCGGCTACGTCGCCTGCGATCCGGGCGAAACGAAACAGCAGCTCGCCGCTTCGGCTTATGAGATCGCGGTCGCTGGACAGCGCTTCGGCCTCAGGCTTCTGGAAAAACCACCCTACGATCCAACCGGCGGCAGAATGCGCGGCCAACAGGAGACATTATGAGACAGCATGCCCGCGTCGTCGTGATCGGCGGCGGCGCCATGGGGGTTTCCCTTCTCTATCATCTCGCCAAGCGCGGCTGGAACGACGCGATGCTTGTCGAGCGGCAGGAACTCACCGCGGGCTCGACCTGGCACGCCGCCGGGCTTTGCACACACTTCGCCCACAACGCTACGATCATGGAGATGCGCGCTCATTCCGTGCGGCTCTACCGCGAGGTTCTGACGGCCGAAACCGGCCTGCCGACCGGCTTCCATGCAAGCGGCGCGCTGCGCGTGACACGCTCGCCGGAGCGGATGGCCGAGTTTCGTCATGTGCAGGGCCTTGGCCGGTTCGTCGGCTACGACTTCAACATCCTGACGCCGGGCGAGCTGAAGAACATATACCCGCTCTGCGAAACCGAAGGCATACTGGGCGCCTTACATGAGCCGCATGACGGCCATGTCGATCCGACGTTGGCCACCAACGCGATGGCTGCGGGCGCGCGTTCGCGCGGCGCCGAGATCGTCCGGCACAATCCTGTGCTGTCGATGGAGCGCACCGGTTCGGGCGAATGGCTCGTCCGCACCGCGCAAGGCGATATCCGCGCGGAGCATCTGGTGAACGCCGCCGGCACTTGGTGCCGCGAGGTCGGCACGATGATGGGCATCGACCTGCCGGTGGTGCCGATGCTGCATCAATATGTCGTCACCGATACCGTGCCCGAAATTGCCGCGCGCATCGCGGCCGGCGAGAAGGAACTGCCCATCATCCGCGATCCGGAGGAAAGCTGGTACCTGCGGCAGGAGCGGGACGGCTATATCGTCGGGCCCTACGAGGAGGCGGCGCACCCCTGGGCGATCGACGGCGTGCCGCCTGAATTCGGCATGGAACTGCTGCCGCCGGATCTCGATCGCGTCGAGCATATCATCGCGTTAGCGATGGAGCGTGTGCCGGCACTCGCCAGTGCCGGCATCAAGACCGTGGTCAATGGCCCGATCACCTTCACGCCGGACGCCAATCCGCTCGTAGGCCCCGCGTTCGGCCTCAAGAACGGCTGGCTTCTCACAGGATCCAGCATGGGCGTGATGGAAGGCGGCGGCGCCGGCGCCTTCCTCGCCGATTGGATCGTCGACGGCGAGCCGCCGCGCGATGCCCTGGCCATCGATCCCCGGCGCTTCGGCAACTATGCCGATCGTGATTACCGTGTCGACAAGGCGGTGGAATGTTTCGGCCTGCAATTCGGCGTCCATTACCCTTACGAGGAACGTGAGGCGGGGCGCCCGCGCCGCACCACGCCGGCGCTCGATATCCAGTTGTCGCAAGGCGCGGTGCTCGGCGCCGCCTATGGCTGGGAGCGGCCCAACTGGTTCGCGACAGCGGGCAACGATCGCGATCCGCCGCTGACCTTCAAACGCCCGGGCTGGCTGGGTGCCGTAAAGGGGGAATGCCTTGCCGTCCGTGACAGCGCGGGTGTCATCGATCTTTCGGCCCTCTCGAAATTCGAGGTCAGCGGGCCGGGCGCCGAAGCCTTCATGGCTTCATTGGGCGCCAACACGCCGCCATCGCGCCTCGGCCGCATCGGTCTCATCCACGTTCTGACGGAGAAAGGCGGTGTCGCGTCCGAGTTCACGGTCACGCGGCTCGAGCAACACCGTTTCTATCTGACCAGCGCGGCTCTGGCCGAACGGCATGACGAAGACCTGCTTCGCGCCCGGTCGGCGTCTTTTCCCGGTGTCGTTGTCGGGAACATCACCGAAAGGCGCGGTGTGCTGGGCATCATGGGCCCGAACGCGGCCGAGATTCTGCAAGCGATCAGCGAGATCGATCTCTCGAACGCGGCTTTCCCTTGGCTATCGGCGCAGACGATCAGGATCGCGGACATCGAGGTGACGGCGCTTCGGGTGTCCTACGCAGGCGAGCCGGGATGGGAAGTGCATGTCCAGCTCGCGCAGTTCCGGCGGCTCTACGAGATGATCGTCAAGGCGGGCGCGAAGCATGGCCTGCGTCCCTTCGGCGTGTATGCGTTGAACTTCATGCGGCTGGAGAAGGGCTATCGCGGCTGGGGCGCGGACCTCACGACCGAGCGCACGCCGCTCGAGTCCGGACTGAGCGCCCTGGTCAAGGCGGACGGTCGTCTCTTCATCGGCCGTGAGGCGATGCTCGAACGCCAGAAGGCACACCCCTGGCGCATGGCGCTGCTGCAGATCGAGGACGATGGCGAACGGCTCCCGTTCTACAGTCACGCCGTCCTGCACGAGGGGCGGCCGGTCGGGGTCGTCACCAGCGGCGGTTACGGTTTCCGTACCAACAAGGTGCTGGCGCTCGCCTACCTCAGGCCGGGGATCTCTGAACGCGAGTTCGGCGTCTCTATCCTGGGCAAGGAGCTCGCGGCGCGCGAACTGCAGGAAGCCCCTTACGATCCGCGAAATCTGCGGTTGCGCGGGCTGGACCATTTGCAGCCCGCCGCATCCGTCTGAACGTCTGGAGGCACACATGCAAGATGTCGTCACACCTGCCGAAGCCGCATCCCCAGCGCGCTCCCGTGGCCGCGCCGCGCGCCTCGTGCAACGCGGCGCGCAGGAACCGCGCCGTCCGTATCTCTGCCGCAGGATCGGCACGTTCAACATCCTCGATGAGGAGGGGCTCAGCCTGATCGAGGCCAATGCCGACCGCCTGCTCAAGGAGGTCGGCATGGAGTTCCATGACGACCCGGAAATCCTCGACCTCTTCCGCGTCGCCGGAGCCGATGTGAAGGGAACGCGTGTCCGCTTTGAACCCGGCATGTGCCGCAAGCTTATCCAGGCGACGGCGCCCAAGCAATTCAAGCAGCATGCCCGCAACCCGGCCAACACCGTCGTGATCGGCGGCGACAACACGGTGCTTTGCCCATCGTGGGGCCCGCCTTTCGTGCATGATCTCGACCGCGGCCGTCGCTATGCGACGCTGAACGACTTCCGCGACCTGGTGCGGATCCATCAAATGATCCCCTACCTGCATCATTCCGGCGGCGTGGTCTGTGAACCGGTCGATCTTCCGGCGAACAAGCGCCATCTCGACATGCTCTACACGCATGTGCGCTATTCCGACCGGCCTTTCATGGGAGCGTTCATCGGCTCCATGCGGGCGCAGGATGCGGTCGACATCACCAAGATCGTTTTCGGCGAGGCGTTCGTTGCAAACAATGCCGTCCTCTACAACGTCAGCAACACCAACGCGCCGCTGGTGTTAGATGCCAACATGTCGGGGTCGCTCAAGGTCTATGCGCGCAACAACCAGCCGGTCGCCTGCACGCCATGGACGCTGGCCGGCGCTATGAGCCCCTGCACCGTCGCCGGCACGCTGGCGCAAGTGCTGGCCGAGGCGCTTGCGTGCCTTGCTCTTGTCCAGCTCATCAATCCGGGAGCGCCCTGCCTGATGGGGAGCTTCGCCAGCACCATCTCCATGCAGAGCGGCGCACCGACCTTCGGCACGCCGGAGGCGGCAAAGATGGTTCTGGCGGCCGGCCAGCTGGCGCGAAGGGTTGGCGTTCCGTTCCATACCGTCGGCACGCTCTCGGCATCCAAGCTGCCCGACGCACAGGCGGAGCAGGAAGGGACCTGGGGCTTGCTGATGTCGCTTCTCGCCGGCGCCAACGTCATCAACCACGCGACGGGATGGCTGGAGGGAGGGCTCGTCACCGGCTTCGAAAAGACCATCATCGACGCCGACCTGTGCGGCAAGGTGATGAGCCTGTTCGAGGGCATCGACCTGTCGGTGAATGCGCAGGCGATGGATGCCATCGAGGAAGTCGGGCCGGGGTCGCATTTCCTCGGCAGCGCCCATACGCAGTCGAACTTTCTGTCGGCCTTCTACCGGTCGACGATCAGCGACAACAATTCGTTCGAGCAGTGGAGTTCCGAAGGCGGACTGGACGCCGCCCAGCGCGCCAATCGCCAGTGGAAGAAGCTTTTGAGCGATTATGCGGACCCCGGCCTCGATCCCGCGATCGATGAAGAATTGCGGGCCTTCATTGCCAGGCGCAAGGAGAGCATGCCCGACCAGGATTATTTCTGAGCGGCAGGCAATCGCTATTAACATTCGGGCCGGCCGGCGGCGCCTGGTTCCGGGTTTGGTCGGCGCAAACTCCTTGAGAGCATCGGCCCAAACCGGGCATCTACTTAGTTCTTCCCTGCACGATACGATCGATGATCATGGCGCAGAGAAGAATAGCGAAGCCCGCGAGCAGTCCCTGCCCGACGGCCGCATATTGAAGGGCGTTGAGGACATCTTCTCCTAGCCCCTTGGCGCCGATCAGGGAAGCGATGACCACCATCGAAAGGCACATCAGAATCGTCTGGTTTATGCCGGCCATGATGGAAGGCATTGCAAGCGGGAGGTCGACCCGCGTCAAGAGGAACCATCTCGTAGCGCCGTAGGCTTGAGCGGCCTCTCTTATGGCCGGCGAGACGCCCTGCAGGCCGAGTGCGGTCAAGCGCACGACCGGCGGCGTGCCGAAAATCAGCGTCGCGATGACGCCCGGCGGCTTGCCGATGCCGAATAGCGCGATCACCGGGATCAGATAGACGAATGCCGGCATGGTTTGCATGAAGTCGAGCACCGGCCGCACGGCGGCGTATATGCGCGGCCGGCGTCCGCACCATATCCCAAGCGGGATTCCGATCGCGAGGCAGAGAATGGCCGATGTTCCCAGCAGGGCGACCGTTTCCAGGCTCTTTTCCCAAAACCCGAGCACGGCAAGATAGGCGAGCGCGGCGGTGGTGAAGATGGCGACGCGTGGCCCGGCCAGTTGCCAGGCAAGGGCGAGAATGATCGCCATAGTCACTGGCCAGGGCATACCCGTCAGCCCATAGGCCAAGCCGTCGAGCACCAACGATATTGCGCCCGTGATGCCGCCAAAGAAGCCGTCACCGAGATGCGATATCGCCCCCATCAGGCTGTCCAGCCACGATGACAAGGCGGCCTGCCACTCGCGGTTCGAGGGCGCAGCGGTCAGCCAGACGGCTGGTGTCGGTGCGGCGAAGCGATAAGCCGAAAGCCCGTAAGCCGCGATACAGAAGGCAAGAGCGCATAGCGCCAGCGGGTAGTTGAGCCCGCGCTGAAGCGTCGGCTTCGAACGCCAGCGCGCGAAGCGTCGCTCGAGCATCCGATTGGCCAGGAAACCAGCGATCAGCCTGGCGAGGAGCAAAGTGACGACGCCGGACACAATCACACGCGGCGCCTTTGCCTTTGCCGCCTCAGCCTGCAGCCTGGCGTTGTTGGCAGCTTTCTCCAGAGCGGCCGCTGATGATTTCAGTCCTGTCGCATTGTCCGCCCCCGCCGCCTCGGCGGCCCTCGCCTGTTCGGCGCGCGCCTGTGCCTGCTTGGTGACGCGCTCGGCTCGTGCTTGCTCGGCCGCGCCGAGGTTACCCGCCGCACCGACGCCGATCTGAACCACCGCAAGCGTCTCCAGGAAGAAGGTGAGCCAGAACAGCAACGTGAGGCCTCGGGCTGCGGCCCACACCGGCCCAAGCAGCGCGGCCGCCAGGTTGAACGGCCAGACGGGACCGGAAGCCCGCCGAATGCGGGCGAACACCTGGGCGTAATAAGCAGGGTTGCGGACGACGAATTCCCGGACCAGCCCGTCCTCTGCCGGTTGAGCGTCTTCTATCGACCGCATGGCGACCGGATCATGGGCGTTCACGGGCTTCGCCCTTTCGCAAACCGTCGAGCAGGATCTGCCTGTCAATGACACCGACGACAGACCCACCGGTATCCGTCACAGCGAGCGGTGCGGCATCCTGTGCCGCGAGTTCGATGAGTTCGGCGAGCGGTTCTCGGGAACCGACCCTGCGCAACCGCTCGACATCCAGCTCTGGACGATGACGGCTTCTGAAATTCTCGACCGGCTCCATGATGCGCCCGGCGGTGATCACCTTCAGGCGCGAAATGTCGGCGACGAATTTCGCAACATAGTCATGCTTCGGCGATGTGACGATCTCCTCCGGCGTGTCTGTCTGGACGATGATGCCGTCTTTCATGATCGCGATGCGATCGCCGATCCGGATCGCCTCGTCCAGATCATGGGTTATGAAGATCACCGTCTTGCCCATCGAGCGCGAAAGGGCCAGGAACTCGTCCTGCAGCTGCCGCCTGATCAGCGGATCGAGCGCGCTGAATGGCTCATCCATCAGCAGGATCGCCGGATCGGCAGCCAAGGCGCGGGCGAGTCCGACGCGCTGCTGCATGCCGCCCGATAGTTCGTGACAGTAACGGTCCCCCCAGCCCGACAGGTTCACCTTGGCAAGCGCCGCCTCGGCGGCATCGAATCTCCGCTGTTTGTTTGCAGCTTGGATCTCCAGCGGAAGCGCGACGTTGTCGCGCACGGTCCGATGCGGAAGCAGACCGAAGCTCTGGAACACCATGGCTATCTTGCGGGACCGCAATGCCCTCAACTCATCGGGCGACTTGGCCATGACGTTTTCGCCATCGACGAAAATCTCGCCGGCGGACGGCTCGAGCAGGCGGTTTATATGGCGGATCAATGTCGATTTGCCACTGCCCGACAGGCCCATGACGCAGAAGATTTCGCCCGGCCGAACCGCGATGTTGACATCGGCCACGCCCACGACACAGCCGAAGCGCCTGGCGGCTTCGTCCTTGTCGAGGCCGTCGCGCAGAATCGCCGCCATCGCCTCCGGCGCGCTGGCGCCAAAGATTTTCCAGACGCCCTTCATGATGATGGCGGCAGCGTCGGTTGCGTCTGCGCGGGCCGGCAAGCCGGCTCCGCCCAATGCGCTGACCGAGGCCGCGTCCACCGCTACAGCTCCCGCCCGATCACGGACTTGAGCGGCCGGGCGACGATGCAGGCCCGTTCAGAGCCTGCAATCACAGTTTTGAACTTCAATGACCGAACCACTTCGCCACCTCATCGGGGTGGGCTTTGATCCAATCCTTCGCCACATCGTCCGCGGGCTTCTTATCGACGATGATTGCGTAGGCCCATTTGCTGATGTCGTCCGGATTGAATGTAATCCGATCCAGAGCGGCGGTCAGCTCCGGTTGCCGCTGCGCCAGCGAAGCAGCATAGGCAATGTGCACGGTGGTGTCAGCATAAGCGGACGACACTTTCGATTTCTCGAACCATTGAGGATCCTCGCTCGGCTGCAGCATCACGAACTTGGCTGGGTCGTGTTTCGGTTCGGAAAGGAAGGCAAGTTTGTAGCGGGCGAAATTCTGGTGCGGACCGTAGCAGTATCCGACCCATGGCTTGTCGGCCTTCGCGGCGCGGTCAAGCGAGGCGGCAGCCACCGCTTCGTCGGTCACCTGCAGATCGAAGAAATCGGCGAAGCCATAGTCGCGGGCCCGCACCTTTTCGATGTTGGTCGACTGCCAGCCTGACGCGCCGATCCATATCTCGCCTTTGCCGTCGCCATTGGTATCGAAGATCTTGGCGTTGTCCGGGTTGGCGAGATCCGCGACGTCCTTGATCCCGTATTTGTCGACCGTGACCTGCGTTACGCAGTAGCCTTGCTTGGCTTCGTAGCCATTCTGCGCGAGTTTTACCGTGCCCGCGCCCTTGACGTATTTGTCGACGAGGCCCTGCTGGTTCGGGAGCCAGACGTCCGGCCAGATATCGACCTCCCCCTTGTTGCGGTCCATCGCTTCCCAAATGACCGGGACGGCGGTGGTGGTGACGGTGGAAACATCGAGCCCGAGCTCCTGCTCGGCGGCGTTCTTGATCACGTTCATGACCGCCGTCGCAGTGGCGTAATTCGGGTCCGGCATGGTGACGTCCGCAGCCGACGCCGATGCGATCGGCGCAAGCAGCAGCATGCCAAGAGCCGGTGCAAGAAGATGATGTTTCATGGTGTTCCCCAGTCGAGTTGCGCTGATTTTTTTCAGTCTATTCGTCACGTTAGCGGAACGTGCAGGCAATCCATCCCAAATTGTGCCGCATTAGCAAAAACGATGAAGCACATAAGGCGGCTGTTTTGAGCAACGGCGCCTAACCGGTTACCAAGGCGCGCCGTCGGCTCTGGAAGTTCAGGCCGTGACATAGATGTCTCCGGCCTCGACAGTGACTGGAAATGTGCGCGCTCGAACGGACGGGTTAACCAGAGCCGCACCCGACTTGATGTCGAATTCCCACCCATGCCAGGCACAGCGCACGATTTCATTCTCACGATGGTAGATGAATTCGGGTCCCTCGACGGGAGCGGTCGTTCCGCATTGCGGCCCTTCGCAAAGCGGAGCGCCGCGGTGGGGGCAAACATTCAGCAGCGCATGGAAACTATCGCCGATCCGGAACACGCCGATCGACAGGCTGCGCACCTTGGCGATGAATGGCGTCCCGACCTGGATCTCGTCGGCGCGGCAAATATACGTCTTCTCAGCCATTTTGGTTCTCGTCACGCTGCCGCCGCGGCTTGCGGGCGGGGGATGCGCTTATAGACATCCAACGCATTCTGGCCGAGCACCTTACCGCGCCATTCCGGCGGGATGTGCAATGTGTTGACGTCATCGTAATCCCAATGCGGGTAGTCGGACGCAAACAGCAGCGTGTTCTCCCCGTCCATCGCCTCCAGAATTGCCCAGAGATGATTGACGTTCGACGGTTGCTCCAGCGGTTGGGTCGAGAAGCGTATGTTGCGCCGGCAATATTCCGACGGCAGCATCTTCAGCCATGGCGTCTCCTTGCGGAGGGCTTTGTAGTCGGCGTCAAGTCGCCAGAGTACCGACGGCACCCAAGCGATGCCGCACTCGATGATGACGAAGTAGAGATCCGGCCATTTCTCGAACACACCATGCGCGATCATGCTCGCGACATGCGACATGGCCGACATGTGCAGGATCGCATGAGTCTCCCAGAAGAAAGTGGTGGGCGCCGGCGCGACGGCATTCCAGTTGATGCCGCCATGCCCGCCAAGATGTATGGCGAACGGCAAGCCGACCTCGGCGCAGGCTTCGAAGATCGGGTGATAGAACGGGTCGCCATAGGGCCGCACCGAGCCTTGGGAGGCCAGAACTTGCGCCATCCGGGGATGCGCGCCGAGGCGCCGGATCTCCGTCGCCGCAAGGCGTGGATCCTGCGGCGCGATGACGATGGAGCCCATGAAGCGGCTGTCTTTCGGCAGCCATTCATTGATCTGATAGTCATTATAGGCGCTTACCAGCGCGCTGGCGTAATAGGGATTTGCCAGGGTCGAAGCTTCAATGGGCTCGTCGCCCGTCAGGATTGCCACTCCGATATTGTATTTATCGAGGTGCTTCTCCTTCATGATCAGGTAATTGTCGGCCTCGACCTTCGGCCGCACATCTTTGCGGGAGAAATCCTGCGGATGAAACCAGGGGCGATGGCCGTGCGGAAAGGCGCCGACGGGCCCGGTCTTCTCGCCTTCGATGAACATGTCTTTCCAGACGCCGGACAGGTAGGGCTCCAGCACCGTCGCGCTGGACCAGTAGTTGTGGCAATCGCAATCGACTATGAACACTTGTTCCTCTTTGATGATGCGGGCTTTGATGATGCGGGCGCTGCTGGACGCCACTGGGTTCTGAATCGAACTTCCGCCTTGTCAGTGTTTGGATCAAGCGTATGATCGGGCGGATACGATCGTAAAAATCGATTGGCTGCCTCATGCAACTGGAACAGGTAGAAACCTTTCTGGACATCATCGAATCGCGGAACTTCAACCGCTCCGCGGAGCGTCTCGGACTGACGCAGTCGACAGTCAGCACCCGTATCAAGAATCTGGAAACCGCCGTTGGATCGGAGCTTTTCCACCGCGGCCGCGCCGGTGCCGAGCCGACCGCGGCAGGACGGCGGTTTGAGGCTTACGCGCGCTCGATGCTGTCGACCTGGTCCCAGGCGCGTCACGACGTGCGCGCCTTCAACAGGTTCGAGGGCAGCCTACGGGTCGCTGCCCAGGTCGGGATGACCCGCTCGATCCTGCCAGGGTGGCTCGAAATGCTGCTGCAAGTCTTGCCCCGATCCTCGATCCACGTCGAATCCGATTATTCGCCGCAGATGATATCGGATCTGAGCCTGGGAAGCCTCGATATTGCGGTGGTTTATGCTCCGCGCTACCTGCCCGAGATCACATATGACCAGCTGATGGTCGAGGAATATGTGATGGTCTCGACCATTGCTCGCAGACTTTGCGACGTAAGCCCCGACAGTTACATCCGTCCGGGTTATACCGTGGCGCTCGAGAAGGCTCATGCGGAGGCGCTGCCAAACCTGACCGCGTGCCGGCTTTCGATGGGTTCGGAAACGCTGGCGGACAATATGCTCAGGCGGGCCGGCGGTACATGCTATATGCGCGCCGACGATGCGCGTCGCTTTGCCTCCGAGCGGCCCTCCTACATCGTCGAAGAAGCTCCGACTCTGCATCAGCCAGTCTACACGGCGGTCCTCGCGCGACGTCGACATGAGCCGATCATAAAGAAAGGCGTTCGCGCGCTTCACCTCGCCGTCATGTCGCTGGAAGGTTGATCGATATCATCGATCGTAAAGGCCTGTGGTGCCTTCTGTATCGAACGCAGCCCTGCTGGCAATCTCGGCTCGTTAAACGCGGGCCAGCTGATGAACGCCTTCAATTTCTTCTCCTCTTCCTGCCTACCCCGACCCCTCATGGGGGCGCCTGACGCTGATCTGCCGCCGCATCATTCAGGAGACGCACGACGTAAAGACATTCATCTTCTCCCCAAAGAGCGAGCAGGTAGGTCCTTTCAAGGCTGGCCAGTTCATCATGCTGCATCTGGTGATCGACGGCGCTCCGGTCGTGCGGAATTACTCGATCTCCTCACCACCGACGCAGCCGGATGACCTGCGAATTACGGTCAAGCGCGTTCCCGGCGGTCTCGCTTCAAATTGGCTACATGACAGTCTCGAACAGGGAATGGAAATAGAAGTCGAGGGCCCGTTTGGCGGCTTCAATTGGGACGATCTGCCAAGCGACCGGCCGCTTTTTCTTTCCGGCGGCAGCGGAATAACACCGGTTATGTCGATGCTACGCTCGCTTATCGATATCCGCTCCCATCGGGATGTTTGCTTCATCCATAGCGCTCGCTCGCCTGGGGAAATCATCTTCCGCGAGGAGCTTGAAGCCCTCGCTCGACGCCACAGCAATCTTCACATTCATTTCGTCTGCGCCGAAGCGGAAGATGCCTGGGATGGCCCGGTCGGGCTGCTCGGCGAGTCAATGCTGCTGCAGCTCGCCCCCGATCTCCGGGACCGCAATGTCTATGCATGCGGGCCCGAGCCTTACATGAAGTCAATCCGCATTGCCCTCCAAAGCGTTGGCTTCGACTCTGATCGCTACCATGAGGAGAGTTTTGGCGGTTTGATAGGGTCGAACCCAACTTTGTCTGCTGAACAACCCTCTTCAGTGCATTTCGCACGGTCGGGCATAAATCATCGATGCGGCTCGAAGCAGACAGTGCTTGAAATCGCCCGAAGCGTTGGTGTGTTTCTTCCCAGCGCGTGTCAGCAAGGAGTTTGTGGAACCTGCCGCGTGCTCAAGCTCAGCGGTGAGGTGGAAATGGCCGATCTCGGCGGTCTCAGTACAGAGGAGAAGTCTCAGGGATACCTACTCGCCTGTTGCACCCGCCCGCTCGGAGACATTGTCCTAGATTTATAGAAGGGGCACGACCTCGTTGGGGTAATGCTCAGCTCGGAGACGGCTGCCTCGCGACATCGAGCTGGTCTGGGATCTGACGGGCTCCAGCTCCCATTTCGCGCCCAACGACTGCGGCTTAGTAAGATTCAGGGGCCACTGGCTACCGGCCGCCACCCGCCTGATCGCGGTGACTATGCCGCTCGATCGAATAAGCGTGAGCGAATTCAGCCCCGACGAGGCCTTGGCGACTTTGCGGCAACGCTCCTTTTGCGGCATCGCAGCTGGGTCGATGACGTTCTCCTGGAACGCCGGCCGGAACAATCGAAGAGACCTCCAGTTTGGGCAGCTTGAGGCAGACGACATCCAATCAAATGGAGCATGCCATGATATTCCCTCGCTGCACGACGGCTGCGGCCACCGTTTTTATATTCGCCACTTTCCCTACTCTCGCCCAGACAAATGGAAGCCCTGCGCCTACCCCGGCGACGCCACAGCCTGGCGCCGGCCAGGTGCCGGCTGTGAACGGGCAAGCAGGCGGCTCGATGCGTGAAATGATCCGCCAGATGATTGACCAGGCCATCCAGGAGCGGATGCAGCAGGATCGAGGCTCCGACGTGGCCACCAATCGTCAGGCGGAGGATGACAACGCTCAGGATGAAGGAGAGCGTCATGGCGCGCGTTGGCATAAAAACCGTTATGGCGGCCCGGCCGGCGAGCACAGGATGGCTGGACACCATGGCCCGCACATGATGATGCGCGGGGCCGGAATGCGACTGATGTTCGCGCTTTTGGACACGAATGGCGATGGTTCATTGTCCGAGAACGAGGTTCAGAACGCTGTCGGGCGGATCTTCTCTGCGATCGACCGGAATGGCGACGGGAAGATCGACACGGATGAGATCCAGTCCTTCTTGCACGGCTCCGGCGGCGAAGACATGCAGTGACGGTGGCAATACGTGGCCAGTTTGCGGCACTTCACGATAGTGTGCCGGTCTCGCCCCGCTCGAAAGGAGGTTAGCATATCGGGAGCAGCGCGATAGCTAAACCGACCTATGCTGCGGGCGCTCGGCGAGCATTGAAGGGATGCGCCAGCGTAAAAGCATCGGGTCGGATGCCCCGCTCAACCTGTCTCCATGTCACAGGATGGGCGATCGCGAAACCGGGTCGTGCTCGCGGCGAAAAAGCGCCGACCGCGGTATTGCCACGGGATCGGCTGACAGCAGGTACCGTTCGGGTTCGGCGTCGACCAGGCATTGAGCGAGAGACCTGGCCAATTGCCGGGCGCGGTCATGGGTCATCCTGGTGGTGAGCGGAGCCATCAGGTGGATGCCTTTGCCGCCGGTGACCTTCGGCCAACTCTCCAGGCCAGCCGCTTCCAATATGTCGCGCAAAGATAAGGCGGCTTCGATCACCTGGTCCCACGGAACGCCCTCTCCGGGATCGAGGTCCAGGACAACCCGATCGGCATGTTCTATATCGTCGACCTTGGCGTTCCACGGATGCAGTTCGACAGCCTCCATAGTGAGCAGGCCGTCGAGGCCGTCGATCCAGACTCGGACACCCTCACCGCCCTCGCGCTTCTGGACGCGCAGCTGGTGTACCGACGCAGGTCGTAGGCAGTGGCCCCTTGTGATAGAAGGTGCTCGATGGAGCGTTGCCATCTGATTGCGGCGGTGCTGAGACCCTGTCGATCACTTGTGCATTCGACATCAAGCGACGCGGTGTCGAGATGCGGATCGTTTTAACCGATGCCGAGACCCACGGCGCTGAGCCGGACGCTGCCTTGATCGATGTTGTCCATCGCTCCCAGCGCTATCTCCATCAACTCACCGATGGCCGCGGCCGAAGTCTCACAGAAATCGCCAGCTTGAACGCGACGACCGTATCTGAGGTGAGCAGGCTGCTGCCGCTGGCATTTCTGTCGCCGAAGATCGTGTCGAAGATCATAGCCGGTAACCAGCCGATGGAACTCACGGCCCATCGGCTGTCGCGCCTCTCCGGCCTTCCCCTCGGATGGTCCGATCAGTCTGCCCTTCTCGGCCTCTGATTCCGACCATCGGCCGAGCATCGCTTTTCTAAACAGTTGGCTACGGAAATAGGCCCCGAGAGACGAAGCCCAGAATTCGAGGCATTCTGGGCCGGGACGGCGGCGTCTCCGCCAAGCGTTGCCGCGACGGCGCCGCCAACCTACGGAAATGTCGACGCTATTCTGAGACCATCGAAAGAACGCCAAAACTGGCGGACTGAATGGTGGGCCCGGAGGGTCATCGTTTTCTACCGGAAATCAATATCTTAACGGGTGGTTCGCCACCCCATTTCCTTCGTATTCTCTCGTATGGTCTGACGAACCTAATGACGATGAACGAGATTAACTGATAGAAGCGGAATACCGGGCTCAGCGAATTAGGCGGTATTGCGCGCCTTCTGCACCGACTATTCAGCACGATTTTGTTCCCGTGCTTGGCGCACTGTCAAGCCGGCTCGAGAACCGTAAGCTCTTGGGCGGCTTCTTCGACACCTTGAGCGACTGCACGCTCGAGCCAAACGCGCGCCGCGCGCGGGTTGGGTTCCCCGGCGATACCCTTGGAGAGATAGCGGCCAAGCAAGAGTTGCGCATACCCATGTCGCCGCTCGGCAGCGGCGGCGAACCACTTCTGCGCCGCCTTCTGATCGAAAGACAGAGCTTGGCCAGACTCATACAGCGCAGCAATTACGAACATCGCACCGACGTGAACCTTGGCGGCGGCCTGCTTGAACAGATGCGCCAAGGCGAGCGATGACTGTTCTCCACCGCGTCCGTTTAGAAGCATCTCGGCAAGAGTCGCGCGTCCGCCATGCCGGCGTACCGGCTATGTCGGAGTGCGGTGATTTCTGATCGAACGAGCAATACAAGGTGCTAAGCGGACGCGCCTATACGCACGCCGTCCTACGCCGCCTTTCGCACGAAGAACGCCCGCCTTATGGCGAGAACCGCTGAAGGCCAAGTGGGAAAATCTGCATCCGCCGGCAATGCCGAGGAGCGCCGTTCCCGCCAGCCCGCCTTGCATGGCTCGCTCCTTATCCTGCTTTTTCCGCATCGGCGGCATGGTCGTGGGCCGGAGAGGGCTGGCGCGGCTCCCACACCCCCAGCTTGCGCAGGACGCGCACCTCATCGCGGATGAGCGTCGTCAGCGCGCGTATGACCGTCGTGGTCGGCCGCTGGCTGGATGTCGCCAGAAGCAGCTCCCGCTCGATCGGCGGGTTGCGGATGCGCCAGTAGTTGATCCTGCCTTCCGCGACGAGATTGTGGCAGCTCGAATAGGACAGGATGGTGTAGCCTATCCCCGCTTCGACGAGCCGCAGGGTCGAAGGCATGGCGTCCACCTCGACCTCGATGTTGGGCTCGATGCCGGCCGATCCGAGGATGTGGTCCAGCACCACGCGCAACCCGTGCGGCCTTGCCGGCAGGATCATCGGCAAGCGGGACATCACGGCGGCATCGACCGGGCCAGGCCCGAGATTGTGCGGGTCGTTCTTCGCGCCGAGCAGGAACAACTCGTCACGCAGGATGGGCTCGGCCAGAAGATTGTTCATCCTCGGCGCGTTGTACAGGACCGCGACGTCGATCTTGCCCATCACCAGCCATTCAAGCAGATGGCCGCTGAAGCCTTCGATCACCCTCAGGCTCACCTGCGGGAACTGGGCGCGGAAATTTTGCACCAGCGGCGCCGTCAGCACGACCCCGACCGATGGCGGCATTCCGAGCACGATCGTGCCGCGCGGGTTCGAGCGCAGCGCCGCCAGTTCCGTCTCGGCGCGCGCGGCCTGCTCGAGCAGCGCCACGGCGTAACTTTGCAGGATCTTGCCGGCTTCCGTAAGCACGATGCCGCGGCCATTGCGGTAGAGCAGCGCGACGCCGACCTTGTCCTCGAGCGACTTGATCTGCCGGCTGAGCACCGGCTGGCTGATCGAAAGCGCCACCGCCGCGCGCGAGAAACTGCCGAACTCGGCCACGGCGGTGAACAGCTGCAGTTGCTTGAGATCGAACATTGAATACGGCCTCTGGCTCGAATGCGGGAACCGCATTGTCGAAGCACGCGGCAAACGCCCGAGTTTGGGACACGGAGCGATGGTTGACAAGTGAGGCCCAACCGGCGCTCTGCAAAGCTGTTATGCGGCGAGCGAAGCTTATGCTGCGCTCCGGAATTGGCTTATTTGCTAGCCCATGGCGGTCTGAACGATCACGGCCTTCCCGGAGTAAAAACTTTGCAGACTCGAACGCTTGGGTTCGTTGGGCTCGGCCGCATGGGCGCGCCCATGGTAAGAAGGCTTGCGGAAGCGGGCCATCACGTCATCGTCCATGACCGCAGGCCGGATGCCGCCGCCGACCTGCCGGGCAATTCGATCAGCGTGGCCGCCACGGCCGCCGCCGTCGCGGACGAGGCCGAGGTGGTGTTCTGCAGCCTGCCGACGCCGCTCATCGTCAAGGACGTGGTGCTTGGCGCCGATGGCCTGGCGTCGGGCGCAAAGGCCAAGGTCGTGATCGACCTGTCGACGACCGGGCCCAGCATGGCCAAGACCATCGCGGCGGAGCTTGCCGGCCGCGGCATCGCCTGGGTCGACGCGCCGGTTTCGGGCGGCATCGCCGGCGCCCGCAACGGCTCGCTCGCGGTGATGGTCTCGTGCAAGAAGTCGGTCTTCGACGAGATCGAGCCGGTGCTGGCCAATTTCGGCAAGCGGTTCTACTGTGGCGAAAACGCCGGCACCGCCCAGGTTGCCAAGCTCGGCAACAACATGATCGCGGCGGCCGTCATCCTGCTCTCCGCCGAGGCGCTTGCGATGGGTGTGAAATCCGGGCTGGACCCGCGCGTCATGTGCGACATCATCAATGCCTCGAGTGGCCGCAACAGCGCCACCCAGGACAAGTTCCCCCGCGCGGTGCTGCCGGGAACCTTCGATTTCGGCTTCGCCACCGCCCTTTCCTACAAGGACGTTCGCATGTGCGTCGACGAGGCGGAGAATCTGGGCGTGCCGATGGTCGCGGGCTCGCTGGTAAGACAGATGCTTGCCGCCACGAATGCCCGTTTCGGACCGGACTCGGACTTCACCTCGATGGTGCGCATCGTCGAAGAATGGGCGGGGATAGAAATCCGCGCTTAGAGCGGTTCAGCGCTTCGCGGAATCGCTGAACCGCTCTAAGTCTTTGTTTTTACGCAATTCCGGACGGAAAACCGCTCCACACTTTTCCTGGAATTGCTCTAAAAGGGCAGGAACCGCGGAGGACTCGGGGATGGCAAGCTTCACGAAGCAATTGGCCGACACGCTGGCCGACCTGCCGTTGGCACTGTTCAGTCCGGCCGCCACCTCCAAGGCAAAGCTTTGCCTGCTCGATTTCCTCGGTTGCGCCTTCGAGGCGTCCGCGCTCGATCCGAGCCAGCAGGCGCTGGCCGCGGTGACGCCGGCGCGCGGCGGCCACATCATCGGCGAAAACCGGCAGGCCACACCGGCGGACGCGGCTTTCGTCAACGCGGTCAAGGGGCATGGACTGGTCCGCGAGGACATGCATGCCGGATCCGTATGCCATCACGGCGTCGTCGTCTGGCCGCTTCTGCTGGCGCTGGCCGAGACGAAGACGGTCTCGGGGGCTGATCTGCTGCGGGCGGCGATCGTCGCCTACGAGGTCGGCGGGCGACTGGGCCGGATGCTGATCGACCGGGAGCTTTCGGCGCTATTCAGACCAACGGGGCTGGTGGCGCCGATCGGCGCCGGATGCGGCGCCGCGCGGCTCATCGGCCTCGACAGGGAACAGACGGCGGCCGCGATCGCCTTTGCCGCCAACACGTCCTCAGGCTTGAACCAGTGGCCGCAGAGCGGCGGATCGGACATGTTCTTCCATCCCGGCTTCGCCGCGCGGAACGCCTGGACGGCTGTCCAGCTTGCAGCCGCCGGCGCCTATGGAAGCCCGGACGCACTCGAGGGAAAATCCGGCTACTTCGCTGCCTTCGCACGCCGGCCGATGCCGGGACCCGTGCAGCTCTTCCCTGACGGCCAGGCCGATATATTGGCCGTCTATCACAAGGCGGCACCCGCCTGTAATTTCGCGCAGACCGCCTGCCAGACCGCGCTGAAGCTCGTCGAGATGATCGGTCCCGGCGCCGCGCCCGTCGAGCGGATCCGTATCCGCGTCCCCGCCGCCGCGGCCGCCTATCCGGGTTGCGACAGCACCGGTCCCTTCGAGCGTTCGCTGCAAGCCAAGATGAGCATCCCCTATGGCGTTGCGGCGGTGTTCGCCAGCGGCGGCCTGTCGGAAGACAATTACCGGGACCTCAAGGACAAGGAGACGCTGCGGCTGATCGATGCCTGCGACCTTTCGGCAAGCGAGGATCTGACGGCGCAGTTTCCGGCCAGGCAGGGCGCCAGCATCGATGTCCTCCTCGGCGACGGACGGCAGCTGTCGATGGGCCTTCAGGACGTCATACCGGCGACAGAAGCCGAAATCCGCGAGCGCTTCCGGTCGGCCGCCGTGCCGATCGTGGGCGGCGAGGTGGCAAGGTCGATCGAGGACTTCGTCGACAGGCTGGAGTCCAAGAAGGATGCCGGCCGGCTGATGCCGCTCTGCGCGACCAAGGAAAAGGCGAAGCAGCGAAAAGCGGCTTGAGCGGGAAGGCCGATCTGAATGACAATTCGGCAAAGGACAGCTTTCGTGACGGGCGCGGCGAGCGGCATCGGCCGCGCCATCGCGACAAGCCTCCAGGCCGAGGGCGCCCGCATCGTGCTCTCGGACCGGCAGGCCGAGGCGCTTCAGGTTTTCGCAAGCCAACTGGGCGGCGAGGTCTTTCCGCTTCCGCTGGACATCACCGATGCGTCGGCCGTCGATGCATGCCTGGAACGAGTGCCGGCGGAATTCCGCGATATCGACATATTGGTCAACAATGCCGGCCACGATATCGGCGGCCGCATCCGCTTCGACCAGGGATCGGCGGATGACTGGTCGGCGATCATCGAGACCAATCTGATCGGCCTGATGCGCGTGACGCACGCGATCCTGCCGGGCATGGTCGCGCGCGGCCGCGGCGACATCGTCAATTTGAGCTCGATCAGCGCGCTCCGGATCGTGCCAGAGCAGGCGCCCTACTCCGCCAGCAAGGCGGGTGTGCACATGCTGAGCGACATCATCCGGGGCGAGCTCGCGGAGACGCCGCTGCGCGTCATCGAGATCATGCCCGGCCTCACGCGCACCAACATCGTCACGACGCGGCATCGCGGCGACGAGGAAGCGGCGCGGCAATATTTCGAGCGCTTCGGCATGGCGCTCGACCCCGAGGACGTGGCGCGCTGCGTGATGTTCGCGCTGAACCAGCCGCAGCATGTCCAGATCGCGCAGATGTTCGTGCTGCCGACGAACAGGTGGTAGGTCCGGACCAACGGCGGCCCTGGCCGTCGCTTAGGGTTGCCAACCGGCTGACCGACCTGTTTAGTGCACGGCCGCGTACATGATGCGGCTTTCGGTAGCCTCGGCGATGTCCATCTCCTCTACGACGCGCCCCTGGCGCGCAACCAGGATGCGGTCCGAGAGTGCCAGGATCTCCGGCAGATAGGACGAGATCACCACCACCGCCATGCCACTGTCGGCAAGCTCGTTGATGAAGTTGTGGATCTCGACGATGGTGCCGACATCGACGCCACGCGTCGGCTCGTCCAGGACGACCAGCTTCGGCTTCTGGATCAGGGCCTTGGACAACACCACCTTCTGCTGGTTGCCGCCCGAAAGCTCGATCACGCGCGCATCGGCATCGATCGCCTTGACGCCCAGCCGCTTGGTCCAGGCCGTTGCGAGCTCGCGCGCGTTGCGCGGCGTGACCGCCGTCAGCGGATTGGTGCCGGTCGCCAGCGCGCCGAGCTGGACGTTGCTGGCAATCGTCATCGTCTCGAAGAAGCCTTCGATCTTGCGGTCCTCGGTGACGTAGACGATGCCGTCGCGCACCGCGGCGCGCGGCGTGCGGTAGCGCACCGGTCGGTCCTCGAAGCGCACGGTGCCGCCGTGGAAATAGTCGCGCTTCAGGACGCCGGCGACGATCTTCATCGTCTCCGTCCGCCCCGCCCCGACCAGGCCGAACATGCCGGTGACCTGACCCGCGAACACCGAGAAGGAGGTGTTGCGGACCGTGTTGCCCATCGACAGGTTCTCGACGCTCAGGATCTTCTTGCCCATCGGCCGCGCCTTGCGTTTCTCGCCGGCATAAAGCTCGCCGGACAGGCTCCGCCCGACCATCGCCTGCACGATGCGGTCGCGGTCGAAATTGCGCGTGTCGTCGGTGACGACGACCTTGGCGTCGCGCATCACCGTGATGCGGTCCGACAGATAAAGCGCCTCCTCCAGCGCGTGGCTGATGAAGATGATGGCAATCCCCTGCTCCTTCAGCCGGCGCGCCAGGTTGAAGAAGTGAAATTTTTCCTCCGGCGTCAGCGTCGCTGTCGGCTCGTCGAAGATGATGAGCCGGGCGCGGTGGTGCACGGCGCGGGCGATCTCGACCATCTGCTTCTTGCCGGCGCCGAGCGTGGAAACCTGCGAGGTGGGATCGACGTAGAAATTGAGCGACAAGAGATAACGCTGCGCCTGGATGTTGAGGCCGCGCAGGCGGTTGAAGAGCTTTTCGTCGCCGAGATAGATGTTCTGCGCCACCGACATCGCCGGAACCAGGTTGGTCTCCTGGAAGACCATAGCGACGCCATGCGCGAGCGCGTCGGAAGGCGAGTTGAAAACCGTCGGCTTGCCGTCCAGGACCATCTCGCCCGAGGACGGCTGATAGACGCCGGCCAGCACCTTCATCAGCGTCGATTTGCCGGCGCCGTTCTCGCCGAGGATGGCATGGATCTCGCCCGGACGGACGTCGAGGTTGACATCCGAAATCGCGAGCACGCCGCGAAAATCCTTAGATACCCCACGCAATTGAATCAGTGAATTCATGCCGCCGTCTCGTCGTCGATTGCCACGATCTTGCCCGAGCCCTTGGCGCCGGCGATCAGCCTGCCGCCGGTCTCGCAGAGCGACGTCACGCCATGGACATCGCCATCGGCACGGCTCTGGTAGCTGCGCAGCATGGCCATGCGGTCGTCGCACCGCACCACCAGGCCGGTCGACCATGTCGGCGACCAAGGCTTCAGCATGTTGAGCTTCTTGCGGGCGCCGCCCTGGATTGGCTCGAGAAAGCTCTTTCCGGTCACCAGCGCCGGCGCGATCCAGTAGGCCGGGTCGATGGTGTCGACCATGCGGCGCCGGTATTCGTCCTCCTTGAGCACGAATTCAACCAGCGGATTGCGCGGCGCGAACATCGCCAGCCAGAAGCCGCCCGAAGCCGATGGCGTCATGCGGCCTGGATAGGCCGGCAAGGCCGCAAGCGCGACGCGGGGTTGGGAGCCGCCCGCCAGCGCAAGGACGCGATGCCGCCACGCCTCGGCGACGAAGATGTCCTTTCCCGAAAGCGCCAGGCCGGCCGCGAATTCCAGCCCGCCGAGAAGCTGTTCGGCGCGGCCGCTGCCGGTGTCGATGCGCCAGACCGAGCCGCTTGCCGACTTCGTCATCAGGTCGCGCTTCCATTCGCTCGCCGCGTGGCGATCCGATCCGACGGCAACGAACAATGTCGTTGGGTCGGCGAAGACCATGGCGGTCACGCAGGAGGGATTGAGGCCTTGGACGGCCAGAGGCCGCGAGGCGGCGCCGGGACTTTCCAGGAGAATTCCCCGTCCTTCGACCGCGATCGCCAGGTTTTCGCTCAAGGCGGCGATGCTGGTCACCGGCCCGTCCATCGGACAACGCGCGCTCAGCTCGAATTGCGAGGCATTGCCGGCGGTCGACAGCGTCAGCAGATCGTTGCCGGAAGAGCAGAGCATCCCGTCATGCGCGGCCGTGAGATTGTCGACGCCGCCGAGCTGCATCAGCACGGGCATTGCGTCCAGCTTCGCGTTCGGCCGCAACGGTCCGTCCATCGGCGGCACGGTGCTGCCGGTGAGATCGAAGCCGCGAAAATTGGCCCAGGCTTTCCAGATGGCGGCGATCATGAGCGGGCGCCCCAATAGGCGTCCTGCGCGCACCAGTTCGGGTCGGCATCGGGCAAGCGGTAGCGGCCGATGCGATTGTTGGAGACGCCGCCGAGATAGAGCCAGCCGCGATGCTCGCGCATCGAAGTGATCATGGGATGGTTGAGGCCGCCAAGGTCCCAGAGATTGTCGAGGATCTCGCCCTTCTCGTTGAACTTCACCACGCAGCCGGTGTTGATGTTGGGGTAGAGCCATTGGTCCGGCGCGACGCGGCGGGCCATGCGCTTGCGGAAGCCCGGCATGCGCAGCGCCAGATCGAGCGCGGGTCCGCGCATGCCGAGCAGCGCTAGCCAGTAATTGCCGTCGGAAGAGCGGTTGATGTTGTCCGGATAGCCCGGAAGGTTGGAGATAACCTTCTCGGTCCTGCCCGTCTTCGGGCCGTCGAAATAGTATCGGCTGATCGAGCAGGTCCAGCTCTCGGCGAACATGAAGGATTGCCCGTCGGGGCACATGGCGACGCCGTTGGCGAACACCAGCTTCGGAATTTCCGTGTGCGTCCTGCCGGTGCGGGGGTCGTAGCAGATGATGCGCCCGCTCGCCCGGCTCTCGAGCGCGTCGGTCGCCCAGTCCTCCTGCTCGTAGCGGATGGTCGCCTCGCTGAAATAGATGCGGCCGTCCGGCGCGACATCGACGTCGTCGGCCAGACGAAGGCGCGAATCGTCCACCACCGAGAACCAGCTGCGGTTCGTCTCGTCGGTCAGCTTGGTGACCGTCTTGTCAGGCGCCACCTGGAAAAGCCCCATGCCGCCGATGCAGACGAGCAGATTGCCGGCCTTGTCGAAGGCCATGCCG
This sequence comes from Mesorhizobium sp. SOD10, assembly GCA_000824805.1. Taxonomy (GTDB): domain Bacteria; phylum Pseudomonadota; class Alphaproteobacteria; order Rhizobiales; family Rhizobiaceae; genus Mesorhizobium. The sequence goes on along the minus strand of CCNA01000020.1, from coordinate 57,964 downwards.
AGCGGATGGCCGCCGATATGCGCGAACACCTCGGAACGCTTATGGTCGGGACCGAAGAAGCGCACGATGTCGCCGTGGCGCGTGCCGCAATAGAGATTGTCGTCGCGATCGAGGATGACGTCCTCCGGCCCTTCGATCTCGCCGAGGCCGATGATCTCGACGGAGCGCAGCCGGTCGTTGAGCACATAGGGCGAGCCGGGCGCATCGACTTGCGGCGACGGCGGCAGCGCCAGATAGGCGGGCGACACATAGACCTTGGCGAGGATGCGGTGGCGGTGCTTCTGCCAGCGCATGTCGACGAAGACGGCGAGCAAAAGAATCGCCCCTAGGATCGTCGAGGTGATCGGCCCGCTGATGCCGAGATTGATCAGGCCGTTGGTCAGCATGAGCACGAGAAGGCTGCCGATGATGGCCTTGGCGACGGAGCCTCGGCCGCCACCGATGGCGGTGCCGCCGAGCACGGCGGCGGTCAGCGCCTGCACCTCCAGGCCGACGCCGGTGTCGGATCCCGTGCTGCCGAGGCGGGCGGCGAACAGGAAGCCGGCGAGCGCGCACATGGTGCTCGAGGCGACATAGGTGAGGAACACCATGAAGCGCACGTTGATGCCGGCGTTGAAGGCCGAGCGCCGCGCCCCGCCGACGGCCGTCAGCCGCCAGCCGGGCCGCATGCGCGACAGCACCAGATGCCAGGCGAGCGCGATGATCAGCGTGATCACCAGCGACACCGGAATACCGAGCAGCGTGCCTTCGCCGATGAACACCCACAGATCCGACATCGAGAACCCCGACATGATCGAGGTGGACATGCGCACGAAGACAATCTCATAGAGCGAGCGGAAGATGATCAGGCTTACCAGTGTGGTCAGGAAGGCGCGCAGCCGCAGATAGCCGATCAGCACGCCGTTGATGGCGCCGCAAACCATGCCCATGCCGAGAATGCCGGCGAGAACCGCCGGTACCGGCATCTCGTAGACATTCACGCCGATGAGCGAGAATAGGACGGCAAGCGAGAAGACCGAAGCCACCGAGAGGTCGATGCCGCCAGAAATCATGACAACGGTGAGCGCCAGGACGACAAGCCCGAATTCGGCGAACTGGCGGGCCAGATCCGACAGGCTGGAGAGCGACAGGAAATCGGGAATGACCGATCCCATCACCAGCACCGTGAGCACCAGCGCGGTGAACGGGATGGCGTTGTCGATCCATCGCTTGGACATGATCTCCCCGATCAGATGATCGGGGAGAAAGCGCGAGCGCAGAGACGCTAAGGTGTCGCTGGACATGATGCTGATTGACTTGCCCCGGCTTACTTCAACTGGTCGAGCGACCAGCAGGTGCGCGGGCCGATATTGTCTTTGGTCAGCAGCGTCAGCGGCGTGTAGTACGAGGTCTTCGATTCGCCGGCCTTGGCGGGCGACAGCAGCGTCTGGACGATCTGCTGGTTGATCGCGTTGCCCTGCAGCGGAACGTCATAGCTGATGATCAGGTCCAGAAGCCCTTTCTGGATGTTGTCGCAGCCGATCTGGTTGCCGCCGCCTGACGTCACGACATAGACGTCATTGGCCTTGCCCGCCGCCTGGATGGCGGCGCCCGCGCCGACATCCTGGTTGTCCCAGTTGCCGACCACGCCGCACAGGTCCGGATGCTGCTGCAGCACTGTCTCCATGATGGCGCGCGCCTTGGCGGGATCGTACTGGGCAGCCTGCTCGGACACGATCTTGATCGCCGGATCCTTGGCGAACGTCTGCTTGTAGGCATAGAGCTCGTAGAGATCCGACGCCGCGGTCGGCTGGCCGCGGATGATCGCGATCTTGCCGGACTTGCCCGATCCCGTGCCGCACTGCTTCACCAGCGCGTCCGCCTCGATATAGCCGACGCGCGACCAATCGGCGCCGACATAGGCGTCGGTCGGCACGACCGATTCCAGGTTGAGTTGGATCACCTTGATGCCGGCGTCCATGGCGCGCTTCAGCAGGCGCGCATAGGACTGGACATCCGGATTGTGGGCGATGATCAGGTCGGGCTTTTCGGCGATCAGCGCCGTCAGCGCCCGGGTGCCGGCGTCGGTGCTCCAGTTCGGGTCGCGGATCTCGAGCGTGTAGCCGAGATCGGCCGCCTGCTTGCGCATGATGGCGGCCCAGCCTTCCGTCAGGTCAAAGCCCATGGCCAGCGGAATGAAGACGACGCGCTTGCCTTTGAGACCATCGTAGAACGGATTGCGCGACGGATTGTCGAGACCGTCATCGGCGTGAGCGGCCCCCGCGAGGCCGAGTGCCATGAGCCCGGCCGCCAGGATAGTTCTGAATTTCATGGTTTCCTCCCGTTGGATTGCAAAGCTTTGTTCAGATGTCGCCCTGGCTCTGTTGCGAAGTCTGCTCGTCCCTCGGGTTGATGAAGCTATCGACCGTGATGGCGAGCAGCAGGATCAGGCTCTTGATGAGGTTCTGCGTCGTGTAGGTGATGTCGAGGATGGTCATGCCGTTGAGCAGCACGCCGACCAGCAGCGTTCCCACCAGCACGTTGCGCACACTGCCGCGGCCGCCGCTGAGGCTGATGCCGCCGAGCACGACGACCAGCAGCACGTCGTAGATCATCGTCGAGTTGTAAACGCGGGTGCTCATTCCCGAGACGGCGGCGGCCATCACCACGCCGGCGAGGAAGGCGATCAGGGCGCTGATCACATATTGCGCCACGATCAACGGACGCAGCGGCAGGCCGGTGATGCGCGCGGCGAGCGCATTGTCACCGGCCGCATAGACGAAGCGGCCGAAGCGCGTGCGCATCAGCACAAGCGCGACCAGCGCAGCCAGCACCGCGAAGGCCACAATGGGCATCGGCAGGCCGAGGAAAGCCCCCTGCCCGAGGAAGTCGAACCAGCCGACGCCGGCAGGCGAATTCTGAACGTCGATCTGGAACAGGAAGGCGCGTCCCGAGCCATACATCACGAGGCCCATCGCGAGTGTCGTGAAGATGGCGGGAATGTCGGCGTAGGCGATGAGGATGCCGCTGGCCAGGCCGATGGCCAGCGCCAGCAGGGCGCCGTAGACCAGGGCCGTGTCGAACGGCGTGCCCGACTGCGCCATCGAAAGCACCCAGGACAGCGACACCACCATGGTCGCCACCATGGCGAGGTCGATGCCGCGGCCGATGACGACCAGCCCCATGCCGAGGCCCAATATGCCAAGGATGGAGACGCTGCGCACCAGCGCGATCAGATTGCCCGCGGTGAGGAAGTTGTTCAGCGTGGCGGCAAAAACCACGAACAGCGCGACGGCGAGCGCGAACACCACGCCCTCCTGCGACAACCGCGCCTTGGCCATTGTGCCACCTCCCGAACCAGGCCTTGCCGGCCCGGTCGCGAACCCCCTTCGCGACCTGCTTTTGCTGCCGGCGACCATCCCCTTTTTGGCTGGCTCAAGACATATCCGCCCAGGGAATATCAGTTATGTTTCATGCTGGATCGGGCATGCGCGCCGCATCGGGCGGAACTGCGGGAGCTGAAGGCCGGCGCGTTCGGCAGGGCCTGCCATGCGAAAAGCGCCATAGCTGTTATCCGGATTCTGCACAGCCTCGTCACTTCACTCCGCCTTGCCAATCACGCAAAACTGCTGACCGACAGACGAAGGCGCTAAAGCGCCTTCTGCACCGGGAGGAAATGATGACGGACGAGCCGCGCAAACAGACGCCGGGGGTCTATAGACGCCGAGTGGGGGATGCCATGGTCACCGTCATCAATGACGGCTTTCTCGACATCAGCGTGGCCATCCTGCGCGGAACCGAGCGCGGCGACATGGAAGGCCTGATGCGCGAGCAGTTCCGGCACACGGAGCCGCGCCTCACCGTCAACGCCTTCGTGATCGAAACCGGCAAAAACACCGTCCTGGTCGACGCCGGCGGCGGGTCGACCACGGTCTACTCCATGGGCCTCTTGCCGCAGAATCTCGAGGCCGCCGGCTTCAAGCCGACGGACTTCGACACCGTCCTGCTCACCCATATCCATCCCGATCATTCGAGCGGCCTGATGGACAGATCGGGCAAGCCGCTCTTTCCGCGGGCTGAGGTCATCGTCCACCGGGATGATCTCGACTTCTGGTCCAATCCCGAGAAGCGTGAAAGGTCACCCGCGGCGCGGCCTTATACCGGTTCGGCCGATGCCCTGCTGTCCAGCTATCGGGGTCATTTCCATCCCGCCGAGGGCGGGGAAGTGGTGCCGGGCATCAGGCAACTCCCGCTGCCTGGACATACGCCCGGCCACAGCGGCTATCAGCTCGACTCGGCCGGCGAGACGCTGGTGATGTGGGGCGACACGGTGCACGTGCCGGAGATCCAGATTCCGCGGCCCCAGGTCACCAGCGAATTCGACGTCGACGAAGCGCTGGCGCATCAGAATCGCCGCAAGATCTTCGAGCATGTCGCCAACGAGCGGCTGCTCGTCACAGGCGGGCATCTGCATTTGCCCGGTTTCGCACATCTGGTGAAGGCCGGGGACGGCTACCGCCTGGTGCCTGAAGCCTGGCTGGTTCAGCTCTGAGAACAGGCAACAGAAACGGATAAGGGCCGGTCCGATCGGAACCGGCCCTCATGCTTTTGAAGCATCAGTCGGTGACTTCGACCCAGGTCTTGCTCTTGGCGTCGTATTTGACCAGCGTCACCTGCTCGGCCGTGATGGTAATGTGGCTCTGCTCGGTAAAGCCGATGGTGCCGGTCATGCCCTTGAAGCCCTGGACCGCGTTGAAGCCTTTCTGCAGGTCTTCCGGCTTTGTCGACTTCACGTCCTTGATGACCTGCGCCAGCATCTTGATGCTGTCGTAGGCGCCGGCAGAGAAGGGCGTGGCGTCGACGTTGAACTTCTTCTTGTAGGCATCCTTGAAAGCCAGAAGCTCCGGGCCCGGATGCAGTTCCGTCGTCAGCATCGCGGTGATCGTCCCGTCGGCAAGGTCGCCGGCCAGCTTCGAGTAGGTGTCGTCGGCATTGGTTTCGTCATTGCCGTAGACGATGGCGTCATAGCCGATCGAATGCAGGTCCTGCACAAAGGCCGCCTGATCCTGCGGCGTCAGCCACACGTCGACGCATTTGATGCCCGCCGCCTTGATGGCGTTGACTTCCGGCATCAGTCCGGCGGTCGCGCCCGTCGACCAGTTCTCGGTGATGGTGTGATCCATGGCGATCTTCTTGCCGGCCTTGTCATAGGCAAGCTGGATGCCGAACAGACCGCCTTGCCCGTAGGTGGATGGATCATGCAGCACCGCGAGACCGTCGGGGCAGTGCTTCAACGCATGCTGGCCGATCTTTTCGCCCCAGGCGAAGGTGTTGAGGCCGAAGTCGAAGACCCACGGATTGGGCGGGCTGGTCGGGCCGTCCGGATTGACGGTCAGGCCGCCATCGTCGACGACGCCGATGGTCGGGAACTTGTGGCGCTGCGCCAGCTGCGCCGTGACCGGGCCGGTGTCCGGCGAGCCGGCAATGGCGATCGCGCCCTGCGATATCAGCTTCTCATAGAGCTGGCCGGACAGCGTGGCCGACGCATTGTCGTTGTGCGGGTCGAGCTTGAAGGTGTGGCCGTCGACACCACCGGCAGCGTTGACCTCATCGACCGCCATCTGCGAGCCGTTCACCGTGGCGATGCCGGTCGAACCATAGGCGCCGGTCGTTCCTGCGATCAGGCCGATGAGATATTCGTCCGCCGCGCCGGCCTGGACGCCGAGCCCCCAGAATGCCGTCGTGGCCAGCAACATCGCGGAAGTCGTCGCGCGTTTTCTCATGTCTGATTTCCCTCCCTGCGAACGGTGGGCACGAACCGACAACCCGATCGCTCAATTTGCCCTGCGCATCCCGCGCCCTCTCGGTGGTGGATTTTGCTATCCCGTTGCCCGGCCTTGTCAACGCGAGCGCCAGCGCCCCGGAGCCGGTTCAGCGACCTTGCAAATGCCACTGGAGAAGCCGGCCAAGCACGACTATCGATGCGGCCGGAGAAGAGCTCTATTTTCGTTCTAAACTCCTAGTTTTATTTAGTTTTTAGGTCCGAGCGACTTGGTTCGCCCATACGTGGAAACACGATCTCGTCGCCCCGCGTTTCACCGTTCCGAAACGCCCTCCAATCGCTGCGCTCATAGCTGTTATGTCACTCGCATCAGCTATTTCGGGACGGTCACTTTCGACTAGGTTTTTGGCACCGGCGCAGCATGCCAAAGCTGGATATTGCGACATGGAACCCCGGCCCGACGGTTCACAACTGAACCGGGGCGGCTATCCGACGGAAGCGTCTCCCGCGAGGCGATCAAGCCGGCTGAGGAGGCGACGCCGCCGGAGGAGAGGGGAAAGCCAGCAGTGCTGCAATTCGTGTTGAGCGGAGTAGCGATAGGATCGATCTACGGTCTGATCGGCATGGCGCTCGCGATCTCGTTCTACGTCACCTGCATCATCAATTTCGCGCAAGGCCAGCTGATGATGGTGACCGTCATGGTCACCGCCGAGCTCGCCTCTTCCGGCTATCCGGTCTGGCTGGCCGCGCTGGCCGGCGTGGCGTGCTCATGCGTCGTCGGCATCCTCTCCTACGTCATCGCGGTGCGGCCGATCCTTTTGTCGAACCGCTTCAGCTTCGGCTGGCTGGTCTCGACGCTGGGCTTCGCCGTGATCGTGGAAAACGCGGCTGCCTATATCTGGGGCCCGACCTCGCAAGCTTTCCCGCCGATCCTCAACGGCATCAGCCTGCCAATCGGCGGCGCCGTGCTGACCGCCCAGCAGCTTCTCGCTATCGTCACCGCGGCAGTGCTTGCCGCCGGCTTCGAGATCGTGCGGCGCCACACGCTGTTCGGCAAGCTCGGCATGGCGACGGCGGCCGATCCCGAGATGGCATCGGCCATCGGCGCCAACACCACTGTCGTCGCCATCGTCGCCTTCGCGGTCTCCGCGATCTATGCCGGGATCGCGGGCCTGCTCATCGGACCTTCGACCTTCGCCAATCCCTATCTCGGCGATACGTTCGGGACCTACGGCTTCATCGCCATGATGATCGGAGGCGGTACCGAGCGGCCGATAGCGGCTATGTTCGGCGGCCTGCTGCTCGGCGTCTGCGCCGAAGGCGCCAACGCGCTCATCAATTCGCAGGCTTCGGACTGGTTCCCCTTCATCGTGCTCGTGCTCATCCTGATCGTCTCGCCCAAGGGCCTGTTCAGCACCAGCAACCCCCTGTTTCGCCCGCGCCGGGCGGCCGTGACACGCGGCTGAGGTCGAGCATGGCTCCTGCATTCGATACTCAGCCGGTCGCCGCTCCAAGGCTTCGCGTCGGCCGCTGGCGCGCCGCCGGGCTGGCCGCTGTCCTGATCGTCTATCTCGCGGCCACCGCCTATATCGCCCATACCGACCTCGGCCTCCAGAGCCTGGTGCTGGTGGCCGCGGTCTTCGGCATCCTCGCCATCAGCCTCGACCTTGTGGCCGGGATGCTCGGTCTCTATTCGCTTGGTCAAGGCGGCTTTTTCGGGATCGGCGCTTATGCGACGACGATCCTTGCCAACGACTATGGCTGGAATGTCTTCGGCCTGCTGGTGCTGGTCCTGGCTGCGACGGCCCTGATCGGCATGGCCGTGGGCGCGATGTCGCTCCGGGTCAGCGGTCTCTACTTCGCCATCACCACTTTCATCTTCACGCTGGTGCTGACGGTCCTGGCGACCGACATGGTGACCGTCACCGGCGGCCTGCAGGGCCTGCTCGGCCCGGCCTTTCCGGATTTCCCGGCAAGCCTGGAATGGCTCGGCACACCCTTGGTTTGGTGCATCATGCTGGCGCTGCTCGCCTGCCTCGGCCTGGTCTGGAACATCCGCCATTCGCCGCTCTACCCGATCCTGCTTTCGATCCGCGATGCCGAGCCGTTCGCCGAGGCCGCCGGCGCGCGAACGGCGGCAATCAAGGTCGGCGTCTTCGGTGTCTCGGCCGCGATGGCCGGAGGAGCCGGCTGGCTCTTTTCGTTCCTCGGCGTCGTCTCTCCAAGCCAGTTCGACTGGTCGGTGTCGCTGAACGTGCTCGTGATGGTGCTGATCGGCGGCATCAACACCAGCATCGGTCCGGTTGTCGGCGCGATGTTCGTCTCGATGTTCCCGAATGTCGTCAACATCAATCCCTGGCTGCAGGAGATCGTCTATGGAGCGCTGTCGATCCTGGCGATCACGCGGTTGCCCGACGGCGTGGTCGGCATCGCGCGGCGCGCCCTTGCCCGGCGCGCCGGCGAAATAGCACCGGCGGCGGACGCCGCGGCCGAAGCCCTGCCCGCCGCGCTCGATACGGCGGCCTCGCCGGCTTCGCCGAAGGACTCCGAGGTCATCGTGGAATGCCGGGGCATCGAATTCGGCTACGGGCTTGGCCCGAAGGTCCTGCGCAATGTCGACCTGGCCGTCCGCCGAGGCCACATACACGGCCTGATCGGCCCGAACGGTTCGGGAAAGAGCACTTTGGCCAATGTGATATCGGGCGGCCTGACGCCGCATGCCGGAGAGGTCCTGCTCAAGGGCACGCGCGTTGACGGCCTGCCGGCGAGCAGCCGTTCGCGGCTGGGACTGCGGCGCACTTTCCAGGCCGCGCAGCTGGTGAAGGAACTGACGCCGACGCAGAACGTCATGGTCGGTCTCTTCGACCGGGTGCCGCGCATCATTGGCCGCGCGCCGTTCTGGCCGATGCTTGCCTCCGGCCGGCGCGACCTCGCGGCCATGCAACGTCGCGCCGGCGAGGCTCTCAGCCTTGTCGGCGCCGGCGACTGGGCCGTAAGGCAGGTGGCGGACGTGCCGCACGGCATCGAGCAGCTGACGCAGCTCGCCTCGGTCTGCGTGGCCGGACCGGACATCATCGTGCTCGACGAGCCGGCGACGGGACTTTCCGCGAAAGAGGTCAGGCATCTGGCCGCCATCCTTGCCAATCTCAAGACTCAGGGCGTGACCATGATCATCATCGAGCACCAGACGCGTTTTCTGTTCCCGCTCTGCGACCGCGTGACCGTGCTCAATGCCGGCGAAGTGATCCTCACCGGCTCGGCCGACGAAGTGCGCGCCGATCCGGTGGTAAGACAGGTGTATCTCGGCGAATGAGCGAACAGCCCACTCTCGAAATCAACGCGCTATGCGCCGGCTACGGACGCTTCGACGTGGTGCGCGACGTGGCGCTCAGCGTCGGCAAGGGCGAGGCCGTCGCCTTGCTCGGCCCTAACGGCGCCGGCAAGACAACGGTCCTGCGTGCGATCATGGGTCTCGTCAAACAGCGGCGCGGCCTGATCCGGATCGGCGCCACGGACGTTTCGGCGCTGCCCACCCATCGCATCGCGCGCGGACTGGCCGCGATCGCGCCCGAGGGACGCCGCCTGTTCCTTGACCAGTCTGTGGAAGACAATCTGCTCCTGGGAGCTTTGCATCTCCGGCACGACAAGGCCCGCACTCAGACCTTGCTCGCTTCGGTCTACGACCTCTTCCCCGTCCTCAAGGCCTACCGCCAGCGGCTGTCGTCTTTCTTGAGCGGCGGCGAGCAGCAGATGGTCGCGATCGGCCGCATGCTGATGAGCGACCCCGAGATCATGCTGCTCGACGAACCCTCTGTGGCGCTTTCCCCGGTCGCCGTCGACATCGTCGTCAAGGCGATGCTGGAGCTGCGCAAGCGCGGCGCCTCGCTGCTTCTAGTCGAACAACGCACCGACGTAGCAACCCGCGTCTGCGACCGGCTCTACGTCATGACGCATGGCGAGATCGTCGACCAGATGAAGCCGGAGACGATCCGCTCCGGCGGCATGTCGATCCTCAACAAATATCTCGGCTGAAGCCCGAAACCGCCTCGTCCGTCGCTACGCTCTCAAGCCGAGGCGGCGTAGCGCCGGGCGAGCGCCGACATGCCGACGGCGAGAACCAGGATCCCGCCCTTGAAGATCGGCTGGAAATGCGTGGGCGCGCCGAAGATGCTGAGCCCGTTGAAGCCGACCGCCAGGATCAGCACGCCGACCAGCGTTCCGGTGATGTGGAACTCGCCCTCGCGCAAGGTGGCGGAACCGAGAAACACCGCGGCGAAGGCGTCGAGCAGATAGCCGTCGGCGGCGGCCAGCGTGCCGCTGCCGAGCAGCGACGACAGCAGCGTTCCGGTGAGCGCGGCGCAGAAGCCGGCGGTGGCGAAGGCGAAGATCTTGATGCGGTCGACGCGAATGCCCGAGAGCCTCGCCGCCTCCATGTTGCTGCCCACGGCCTGCATCTTCTGGCCGATGTCGGTCTTGTTGAGCACGGTCCACAGCGCCAAAAGCACCACGACCATGATGATCACCGGGTTGGGCAGACCGAAGACGATGCGGCCGAGCGAGATGTCGGTGAAGGCGCGGGGAATGCCGGTGGCGATCGGAAAGGCGCTGTAGGTGAAACCGATGCCCGTCAGCATCGTCCCGATGCCAAGCGTCGAGATCACCGCATTGATCCTGACCTTGGTCACGAGCAGGCCGTTGAGGATGCCGATGCCGGCGCCGAGAGCGAGCGCGCACAGGATGCTCAGCCAGATCGGAAAGCCCTCATACGCCATCAATCCGGTGACAATGAGGCCGACGAAGCTCGCGACATAGCCGATGCTGAGATCGAACTCGCCGACCACAAGGGTGTAGGTCAAGCCGCTGGCGATGATCGCGGTGAGCGAAGCCTGGCTCAGGATGTTGAGGAAGTTCGCGCGCGACAGGAAAACGCCGGGTGCATTGATGGAGAAGAACAGCACCATCAGCAGCAGCCCGATGATCGTCCCGTAGCGCGACAGGCCGATCAGCGCGGTCCGTTTCCATGAGGATTTGCGGGGCTGCGGCGCTTCCTTTGCCACGGGCATAGTCTCGGCCGTCATGCCGCTTCTCCTTGATCGTCTTGCGCGTCGTGATAGCTGAGTTCGATGATGCGCGCTTCGGTGATGTCGGCGCCGGTCAGCTCGCCGGTGATGCGGCCCTCGCGCATCACCAGGACGCGGTCGGCCAGCAATGTGAGTTCCTCGACATCGGAAGAGATCACCAGGATGCCGACGCCGGAACGGGCAAGCGCGCGGATGGCGTCGTGGATCTCCTCGCGCGCGCCGACATCGACGCCCCGCGATGGCTCGTCGAGGATGAGCAGTTTCGTGCCGGCGTTCAGCCAGCGCGCGATCAACGCCTTCTGCTGGTTGCCGCCGGAAAGGCCGGCGATCTTGGCCGTGACGCCGGGCGTCTTGATGCCGAGATGGGCAACGAGGCTTTCCGCCTGCCGCCGGCTCTTGGCGTCGGAAAGGAACGGAAGGCCGGGCACGCTGCGCAGCAGCTTCAGCGTCGAGATGTTGATGTTGAAGGCGACGGACTGCTGCAGCATCACCCCTTGCGAGCGGCGCTCCTCAGGCACCAGTGCGATGCCGGCTCTCACCGCTTCGGACGGGTTGGCGACGTCGAGCCGCTTGCCGTCCAGCTCGAAATGGCCGGCCTCGGGGCGCGCGAGGCCTGTAACGAGATGGGCGAATTCGGTGCGGCCGGCTCCAACCAGCCCGCCCAGTGCCAGAACCTCACCCTTGTAGAGATCGAGGCTCACATCCTTCACCGCCCGCTTCCAGGCGATGGCACGCGCGGAAAAGACCGGCTGCCGGCTGCGGTCGGCGGCAAGCCGGTCGCGCTCGTCCGGCGTGCGGATGGCATGGCCTATGATGGCGCGGACCAATCCTTTCTTGTCCAGCGCGCCGCGCTTGGCCTCGCTGACGATGCGGCCGTCGCGGAGCACGGTGATCCTGTCGCAGAGCTGCAGCACCTCCTCCAGCCGATGCGACACATAGAGGATGGCGACACCCTGGGCGGCGAGGTCGCGGATGATGGCGAAGAGCTGCTCGCTTTCCGGTTCGGAGAGCGAGGCGGTCGGCTCGTCCATCGCGATCATGCTGGCGTCGCGGGTGAGCGCCTTGCCGATCATGACCAGCCAGCGCTGGGCGACCGACAGCTCGGAGACTTTCGTATCGAGCGGAAACCGGATGCCGACGCGCTCGGCCGCGGCGCGCGCGGCGACGCCCGAGCGCTTCCAGTCGATCATGCCGAACCGCGTCACCTTCGGCGCGCCAAGCAGCATGTTCTGCAACGCGCTGAAATGCGGGATCAGATTGAGTTCCTGATGGATGAACGCAAGCCCGGCGCGCTCGGAAGCCTGCGGCGAGCCCATCTGAAGCTCGTCGCCCGCGATGGTCACGCTGCCCTGGTCCGGACTGGTTACGCCAGCAAGACAACGGATCAGCGTCGACTTGCCGGCGCCGTTGGCGCCGACAAGGCCATGCACCCGGCCGCGCGCGATGTCGAGATCGGCGCGGTCGAGCGCTAGCTCACCCGCAAAGGATTTGGTCAGGCCGCGGATGCGCATCCATGCGTCGGCGGCCGAAACGGTCGCCGACACCTAGCCGCTCCGTTTCGCAAAGCGGCCCGGCCGGCAGGTCTCACATGCCATTGGGATGTTCGGCCATGAACTTGTCGACATTGTCCTTGGTCACCACCACGCCGGGGATCTCGATGGTCTTCGGCTGCCAGGAATCGCCGGCCTTCATGGAGTCGAGAATGGCCTGGAATACCTCCTTGCCTTCCTGATAGGCGGGCTGCCAGACCGTGGCCGTCATGTCGCCTTCCTTGACCAGCTGCAGGGCCTGGGCGCTGCCGTTGATCGACACAGTAGTCACGTCGGTGCGGCCGGCCTGGCGCAGAGCCGCCACGGCGCCCTGCATCGGCTCGTCCCAACACGACCAGATCGCGAGCGGCGTGTCGCCGCCGGCGGGATGCGCGGTCAGCCAGGCCGCGGCCGTGGCGTTGCCAAACTGCACCTGCCCCGGCGCGACCACTTCGCTGTAATCCACCTTGACGCCCGACTTACCCTTGACGCCTTCATCGAAGGCCACGCCGCGGTCGATGCAGAGCTTGCCCGGATGGAAGGTCATGGCCAGCACATTGGCCTTCTCGCCCGTCTTCTCCAGGAGATATTTGACCGAATCGGCGCCGACCTGCCGGCCGCTGGTCGTCGCCACGATGCCGGGGACGATCTCGCCGCCCCAGGTGCCGACGGGAATATGCGCGTCGCGCGCGGCCGCAAGGCCGGAGCCGATCGAGCTGCTGGCGAAGGCCAGCACGAAGATGGCGTCGACATGCTGGGCCGCGAAGTTATTCATCGCCGCGTTGGCCTGATCGGCGCTGGCCTGGGTGTCGGTGACCTTGACGTCCCAGCCGGCTGCCTTGGCGGCGTCCGTCGCCCCGCCGATGACCGCGATGTTGAGCGCGTCGTTGGCGAGCAGCGCGACGATGCCGAGTGTCTTGTGGTCCTGCGCCTGCACGGCGGTTGAAACGATCATCGTTCCGGCGGTCAGTAAGGCGAGCAAAAGCCTTTTCATCTGGGAAATCCTCCTCTCCCCGTTGGTGCCGGCCCATGGCGGGCCGACGGTTCCCTCTCCTCGGACTCCGACCAGGGGCGCCGGACACCGGCTTTGCCGGATCCGCTGGCACCCCTGTCGGCCGCTTGCATGCATGACTCCGTTGCAGCTCCCGTGAGCCAACACGAGACGGAGACGCACGCCACAAATTTTGGTACCGGTACCATATGGTAGTTTTAGCAGGCCGGCAATAGCCAGCATCGCGTGCCCCGTGAAATTCGCGTTCGCGACGGCACATGTGATTTGAAACGAGCAAGATCGCGTTGCTAAGCTGATTTTTCTTGTTATCGGTATCAAGCTGGGGCTATGGCTGAAGCAGCCGAAATGGAGAGCGCCGCGAGCGCGTGACAGTCCGAACGAGATGGGAGCAGACATGAAAGTGACCTACGACTTTTCCGGCAAGAACGTCATCCTGATCGGAGGGACGACCGGCATCGGGCGGGCAACGGCGCTGGCCTTCGCCAAGGCCGGAGCCAATCTCTACGTTTCCGGCATCGGCGCGGACTCCGGAGAAAGCCTCAAGGCCGAGGTCAAGCCGCTTGGCGTCGAGATCGAGTTCGAGGAAGTCGACGTTCGCGACAGCAAGGCGATGGCCGCCCTGCACAAGCATGCCTTCGACCGCTTCGGGCGCATCGACATCGCCTTCAACAATGCAGGCGTCCCGGGCAAGACCGCGCCCGTGCACGAACTCGAGGACAAGGATTACGACCTGCTGATGGACGTCAATCTGCGCGGCATCTTCAACGGCCTGAGGCATCAGGTCCCGCATATGACGGCCAAGGGCGGCGGCGCGATCGTCAACACCTCGTCGCTGTTCGGCGTCATGGGCTTTGCCACGACCGCGGTCTACTGCGCCAGCAAATGGGGCGTGATCGGCCTCACCAATTCGGTGGCGCTGGAAGTCGCGCGAAAGAACATCCGCGTCAACGCCATCGCGCCCGGCTCGGTGATGACGCCGCTGCTGCGTGGCATGTTCGGCAGCGAGCAGAGCGCCAAGGACACGGTGCTGCCGATGATCCCGATGGGCCGCATCAGCGACCCGTCCGAGATCGCGCAGCTGGTGCTTTTCCTGTCGTCGGACGCTGCGTCCTTCATCACCGGACAGGCCGTGGTGATCGACGGCGGCGGCTTCGTCGCGGGCGCCGACAAGCTCTGAGGCCTCAAGGCAGGGGGTTGCCCCCTGCCTTGCCGTCCCCGTTCAGGCGACGCAGCTCTTCTCGCCCTTGGCGAGGGCGATCTCCACCACCTGAAGCCCCTTGTCCGTCAGCCGAGACGGGAATGTCGTGCGCAGCCGGTCCTCATGTACCGGGATCACCCTGCGCACCTCGCCGCCGACCGATTTCAGCATTTCGGCGCTGGAGAAGATCAGATTGTGCTGGCTGCCGACGGCCAGCCCGATGGGCACGATCTGCGGCGCGGCCGGATCGAGCCCGGTCAAGTTGTCGTAGGTGTAGATAAGATCGCCGGCGAATATCCAGCGATCCTCGCCGCCGCCGGTGCCGTCGTTGCGGACGGTCACATACATGCTGCCGTAAGTGTGGGTGTCGGCGGCGAGATGGACGTCGATCCCCGGCAGCACGTTTTCCTGGTCGCCGTCGATGCAGATCATGCGGCCTTCCTTCGCCGCCTCGACCGCGCGCACGATATCGGCCGGATCGCCGCCGCCGACCAGGAAGCGGTATTCCGGCCCGAGCGTGAGGGCCCACACCCATTTGTCCAGCTCGCTCTTCTGAACGTAGAATTTGGCGTTGGGAAACAAATGCATGGCGCCCATATGGTCGAAATGGGCATGGGTGATGAAAACGCTGGTCACGTCCTCCGGCTTCACGCCGCATTCGGCAAGAACCGCCCGCGGGCCGTGATAGTTCGAGACGCCATAGGCGGTGGCCAGTTGCTCGCCATAGGCGACATGGTCGTAGCCGGTATCGATCAGGATGGTTTCGCCGCCGCCCTTCAGAAGCGCATAGGCATAGGGAAGCTTGCGCGTGCCCTGGTGCTGCGGCCCGTACATCATGACGCTGAAGGGGAATTTCTCCACCGCCGCGTATTCGAGCACCCAGATCGAGTAGTGTGCCATTCAATCCTCCCTTGATAGGCTGGAGCGGTTCGCCGTTTCACGGAAACGGCGAACCGCTCTATCTCCTTGTTGACGCAATTCCGGACGGAAAACCGCTCACACTTTTCCTGGAATTGCTCTCGATGCCTTGGCCGGAAAGGCGCGGCGCGTGTGTGGCGCAACAGGCCTGGCCGAAATCGACGAGCTCGAAGCCCGGCAGCAGGCGCGTCGTCGCCCGCAGATGGTCGCTCGTCGCGCGCAAAGCGCGCGTCAGCGTGTCGAACCGCTTGTCCGACCTGTCCTGCGCCCCGCGGCAAGCCGTCGCCGCGGCGCAGGCTTCCATGAGCGTCTCGGCGGCGCCGCGCATATGATGATAATGGTGCGCGGCCGGCTCCGGCGCCTGCAAGGCGCGAACGGCTTCGGCCGCCTGCATCACGGCCTGTCTCGCTCCTGCCAGAGCGCCCTCGGCCAGCGCCGCCTGGCGGCGCGACGTCAGCAGGAACAGCGCATAGCCGGACAGCTGGGTCAGGGTCTGGCTGATCAATCGCTGCGCGTCACGCGCGGCGTCGGCATAGCGCAGCAGCGACTGCTCCGTCACGCCGACGCAGGAATACACGCCCATCGCAAATCCTCCACGCCGGCATCGCGGCGTCCTCCTCTCTTGGGCATTACCCGATTTTGATATCGGTAACAACAGAATTGCTCCAACCCGCGCCAACGGCTTGTTTGTTTGACAAGGGAATGATTTGATGCGCGCGGGCCGGACCGAGCGATAACAAACATGCCCAGGCGATCATCCGACAATCCAGAAAGGCGCAACGGAAGCGCCCGAATGCGCGACGTCGCGGTTCGCGCCGGGGTCTCCACCATGACCGTCTCGCGGGTCCTGAACGAGCCCGGCAAAGTATCCGAGGAGATGCGCGAACGCGTGCTGACGGCGGTTCGCGAGATCGGCTACCTGCCGAACCACCTGGCGGGCAGCCTGTCCTCGAACCGCTCGACGACCATCGGGCTCATCGTGCCCAGCATCGACAATTCGATCTACACGCAGACGGTCAAGGGCCTGTCGGAGGTGCTGAAGCGCTCCGGCTTCCAACTGATGATCGCGGAATCGGGCTATGATCCCAATGAGGAAGAGGAACTCATCACCGTCTTCCTCAGCCATCGGGTCGGTGGGCTCGTGCTGCACAGCACGGAGCATACGCCCCAGGCGATCGAGAAGATCCGCAAGTCCGGCATTCCGGTGGTCGAGAACGGAAACATCCCCAAAGAACCGCTCGACATGGTCGTAAGCTATTCAAATCGCGATGCTTCTTACGCGATGACCATGCATCTCGGCAGGCTCGGTTACCGCAGGATCGCCTTCGCCAGCCTCTATTCCGTGCACAATGACCGCTCTCAGGACCGCCTGAAAGGATATTTGGCTGCGCTCAAGCAATTGGGACACGATCCCGACCCGCGCATGGTGCTGGAAACCGGGCGCGGTCTTGCCGCCGGCGCCGAAGTGGTGGCGCGGGTGATGCAGAGCGTGCCGGAGGTCGACGCGCTTTTCTGCGCCGGCGAAGTTCTGGCCGCCGGCGCGCTGTTCGAGTGCCAGCGCCGCAACTGGTCGGTGCCCGGCCGCATCGCGCTCGCCAGCTTCGACGATGTCGACCTGTTGCGGCATGTCAGCCCCTCCATCACAACCTTGCGGCTGCCGCGCTACGATATCGGCGAGCGGACGGCGCGGATCCTTTTGAGCCGCATCATCGACGGCGCCGATCACCTGCGCGGCAGCGTCGTCGACCTCAAGTTCGAAGTCATCCAGCGCGAGAGCACCTGACCCGCCCCTGGGACCGGAACTGCGACACCGCTCCCCCGCTTTTCTGCGATTGCATTTTGTTACCGGTACCAATATAAAGTCGAGACCTGCAGGGCAGTCGGGTGCCTGGCGGGCTGTCGGTAGGAACGAAGGGTCTTGGCAATGCTCGCAGAGTGGCGGAACAGGATTTGAGCTTGTCGAAGGAAGCCGAGGGGGCGGCGCCCTCCACCTGGGCGAAGCCGCTCAACGAATGCACCGCCTTGATCACGGGCTCCACCGCTGGTCTCGGGCAGGCGATGGCGGCAAGGCTTGCCGAGGCCGGATGCGGCGTCATGCTGCACGGGCTGGAAGACGCCGAGCAGATCCAGGCGCAACGCGATGAGCTCGCCCGCAAGACGGGCGCCCGTGTCGCCTACCACAAGGCCGATCTCTCGACGCGGTCGGGGGTCGAAGGACTGATCAATGCCGCGATGTCGGTGCTTGGCCCGATCGACATCCTCGTCAACAATGCGGTCGTCCGGCACTTCGCGCCGGTCATGGATTTTCCGGCCGAGCAGTGGGACCTTGCGCTGGCGGTCAACCTCTCCGCCGCGTTCCACGCCATCCGGCTTCTGCTCCCCAACATGCGCAACCGGAATTTCGGCCGGATCTTCAACATCACCTCGGTCTACGGCATGCGCGGAACGACCGACCGCGTCGGCTATGTGACGACGAAGTCTGCTATCCTCGGCTTGACCCGCGCCGTGGCGCTGGAGAACCTGGACCGCGACGTGACCTGTCACAGCCTCTGCCCGGGTTCGGTGCTGACGCCGGGCACGGAAGAACGGGTGGCGAGGCTGATGGCGGAACGCGGCATCGATCGGACGGCGGCCGAGCGGCTCTTCCTCGAAGGCAAGCAGCCGGGCGGCAATTTCGTCTCCGCCGGGAGCATCTCGGACCTGCTGGTCTTCCTGTGCGGCCCGATCGCCCGCGACATGACCGGGTCCGTGCTGCCGGTCGAAGCGGGCTGGCTGGCAAGTTGAGCCGGCGCTGAAACCAACCGACATGCTCGCGCGGGCACGGCGCTGAAGGGAGCTATCCATGGACGACCTCTACGAAGTCTACGCCATCCGTTACGGCCACCACGACCGCAACGCGGCGGCGAATTTCATCGGCGGCGACCCGCATGACGGCCCGATGCCGCTCGACTATTTCGTCTGGGCGATCGTCGGCAAATCGCGCACTTTCGTGTTCGACACGGGCTTCGACGCGAAAGTCGCGGACCGGCGCCAACGCAATCTGCTGCGCCCGGTCGGCGAAGGGCTGAAGATGATCGGCATCGATCCGGACAAGGTCGAGGATGTCATCATCTCGCACATGCATTTCGACCATGCCGGCAATCACGAGCTGTTCCCGAAGGCCCGCTATCACGTCCAGGACGTGGAGATGGCCTACTGCACGGGACGCTGCATGTGCCACAGCTATCTCCGGCATCCGTTCGACTACGAGGACGTGGCCAGCATGATCGGCAAGCTCTATGCCGGGCGCGTGACTTTCCATGACGGCGTCTCCGAAGTCGCTCCGAACCTCACCGTTCATCGCGTCGGCGGCCACTCGAAAGGCCTGCAGGTGATCCGAGTGAAGACGCAGCGCGGTTGGGTGGTGCTCGGCTCTGACGCATCGCATTTCTACGCGAATTTCGAGCAGAACCGGCCTTTCCCGGTGCTGGAAAGCGCAACCGACATGCTGGACGGCTACGCCACCATGAAGAAGCTCGCCAGCACGCCGAACCACATCATCCCGGGCCACGATCCGCTGGTGCTCGCCCGCTATCCCGCCGCCCTGGCGGGCGTGGACGACATCGTGCGTCTCGACCTCGACCCGATCCCCGGGGCGCCGTGAGCGCCTTCTTGATCGATGCCCCTGACGGTCGAAAACCTCGGGGTGTTCATCACAAAATCGTATGGAGACGACAATGACTGATCTCAAGCTTGGCCTGGCTGGCGCCGGCAGGATGGGAACGCCGATGGCGAAGCGCCTGATGGCGGCCGGCTACGGCGTCAGCGTGTATGACACGAATGCCAACGCCGTCGACGCGCTGGCAGCTCTGGGCGCAAGCAAAGCCGCGACTCCCGCCGAGCTGGCGAAGAGCTGCGACGTGGTGCTGCTTTCGCTGCCGACGCCGGAGATCGTGCAGGCCGTTTGCCTTGGCGCCGACGGGCTTGCGTCCGCCAAGGGCGCGAGCATCGTCATCGACCTCTCCACCACCGGTCCGCGGACGGAGCGCCTCGTCGCGGAAGGCCTCGAGGCTGCCGGCATCGCCTTGGCCGACTGCCCGGTGAGCGGCGGCGTGGGCGGCGCTGAAAAAGGTACGCTGGCAATGATGGCCGCTTGCGGCGCGGCGACGATGGAAACGATCCGCCCGGTCCTCGAAACGCTCGGCAAACCGGTCCATGTCGGCCTGGAGCCGGGCATGGGCCAGATGATCAAGGTGATCAACAACCTGATGTCGGTGACGGCGTTGTCGATCGCGTCCGAAGCGCTCGTGCTCGGCACCAAGGCCGGGCTCGATCCGGACGTGATGCTCGAGGTCATCAATTCGGGCAGCGGCAGCTCCAACGCGACGATGACGAAGATCCCGAAATTCGTCCTTACCCGCGGCTTCGATTTCGGCTTCGCCATCGGGCTGTCGGCCAAGGACATCCGCCTCTGCCTCGAGGAGAGCGACGCGCTGGGCGTGCCGATGATCGTCGGCGGCGCGGTGCGGCAGTTGCTGACCGTGGCGAAGAGCGATCTCGGCGCGGATGCGGACCTGACTGAAATCATCAAGCCGATCGAAGGTTGGGCCGGCGTGACGGTTGCCGGCAAGAAGGCCCTGGCCTGACGCCGGCCGGAACGCAGCCGATGAGTGCCAATTCCCCTCAGGCGATTGCTCCGGGCCTGTCGCGCCGGCTTGCGGCGTTCGTGCGCAATTTGCAATGGAGCGACGTGCCGGAGCCCGTGCGGCAGCATGCGCTGCGCGCCCTCTTCAACGGTTTCGGGACGGCGCTTGGCGGCTCATCCGACCAGGCGATCCTGCGCCTTGCGGCGAGCCTCGCGCCCTTCTCCGCCGGGGAAGCGGCGACCGTGATCGGTCATGAGGCCAAGCGCGATGCGCCGACCGCGGCTTTCCTCAACGCGGCGTCGATGAACGTGTTCGATTTCGACGACACCCATCAAGGCACGATCATCCACCCGACCGCGCCCGTGGCGCCCGTCGTCCTTGCCCTGGCCGAGTCCCGGCCGGTCAGCGGGACGGAGCTGCTGCACGCCTTCGTGCTCGGCGTGGAGGTGACCTGCCGGATAGGCAATGCGATCTCGCCGGGCCACTACAATCGCGGCTGGCACATTACCTCGACCTGCGGGATCTTCGGCGCCGCCGCGGCCGCGGCGAAGTTGCTCGATCTTGGCGAGGAGGAAATCCTCTGGGCCTTCGGCAATGCTTCCGCCCAGGCATCCGGCCTCGTCGAAACACTGGGTTTTATGGCCAAAAGCGTCGGCGTCGGCGCCGCCGCGCGCGGCGGCCTGCTCGCGGCGCTGATGGCGCAGGGTGGGGTCGGGGGACCGCCAATGCCGCTCGAAGGCCCGCGCGGTTTCCTCAAGGTGTTGTGCGACGCGCCGCAGCCCGAGCTGATCGAGCGCGGGCTGGGCAGCGACTGGGAAAACCTGCGCAACATGTTCAAGCCATATCCCTGCGGCGTGGTGCTCAACCCTGTCATCGACGCATGCCTCACCCTGCGTCGAAAGCCTGATTTCTCCGCCGACTTGGTCAGCGACATCACAGTGCGCGGCTGCCCGCTGCTCAAGGCCCGCGCCGACAGGCCCGACGTCACCACGGGCCGGGAGGCACAGGTCAGCGCGCAGCATGCCGTCGCCGTCGCCCTGTTGCGCGGCACGGCGGGCGCAGCCGATTTCAGCGACGCGGCGGTGAATGATCCCGAGGTGAAGGCATTGCGCGCCAAGGTGCGTCCGATCGAGACGGACGAAGCCATTCCGGTCGAGGCGGCATACATCTCCGTCCGCTGCGGCGACGGATCGCATTTCGAGACGAGCGAGCTGGCCGCCACCGGCAGTCCGGCGCGGCCGATGACGGATGCCGCGCTGCGCGACAAATTCGCCGCCCTCGCCCGCTATGGCTGCCCGGCGATCGATGCCGGCGCGTTTGCCGACGGGCTGTGGGCGCTGCGCGGCGTCAGCGACGCCGGTTCGATCATGGCGCTGGCGCGGCCGAAGGCGTAAACGACAAGCCGCCGAGCGACCTCAGCGACTGTGCTGCGGCGGCTTCCAGACATGGGTGGAGATGATATCCCTCAGTTCCGTGCGCACGGCGCGAAACAGCGGACGAAACGTCGAGGACATCGGTTTCTGCGACGAGGTGGCAAGGATCAGCTTGCGCGTGATCTGCGGCTCGAACGGCCAGACCTCGATCCGGCCGGCTTCGGCAAGCAGATGCACGGAGGCATAGGGCAGGACCGTGTAGCCGCCGCCCTCCTCGACAAGCAGCAGCGTCGACGGCATCGCTTCCAGCTCCATCTCGATGCGCGGATAGATGCCGTGCTCGGCGACGATGTTGTCGATCAGCCGGCGCAGGCCATGCGGCCGGCTCGGCAGGATCATCGGCAGTTCCGCAAGCACGTTGAGGCCGACCGGGCCGCGCGGCAGCAGAGGTTCGGCCAGCGCCGGACCGATCAGGAAAAGCTCGTCATCGGCGAGCGGCTCGGTCAGCACCGAAGGGTGGTTGGGCGAGTTGTAGAGCACCGCAGCGTCGATGCGGCCGGCGATCAGCCATTCCAGGATGTGGCCGCTGAAGCCCTCGATGACCTGCAGGGCGACATTCGGGAACTCGTTCTTGATCTTCTTGACCAGCGGCACCGTCAGCACCGTGCCGACCGAGGGCGGAACGCCGAGCACCAGCCGGCCGCGCGGCGAAGCCCTGAGATTGGACACGGCGTTTTGCGCGAGGCGCATGCGCTCGACGATCTCGTCGGCATGCGATTTCAACAGCGCGCCGGCTTCGGTCAGCACCACGCCGCGACCGTTGCGGTGGAACAGTTCGACACCCAGTTCCTCTTCGAGCCCGCGGATATGGCGCGTGATCATCGGCTGGGTGACGTTGAGATCGACAGCGGCCTTCGAGAAACTGCCCGCCGAGCCGACCGCGATGAAGACCTGTAGCTGCTTCGTGTCCAACTCAACCCACCCAACCCGCCGCCGGGCGGTGCCCTGCCCGAAGCCTTCGATCCCTAGGTGCGAAACGGATATTTCAGGCCGCGCACGTTGAGGAACACGGCATAGACAGAAGTCGTCGCCGTGATGAACAGCCGATTTTGCCGCGCGCCGCCAAACGCGACGTTCGCCACCATTTCCGGCACCAGGATCTTGCCGATCAATTCACCGGCCGGCGTGTGGCACTGGACACCGTCCCAGGCGCTGATCCAGAGGTTGCCGGCGATATCGACCCGGAACCCGTCCGGAATGCCCGGCGATATTTCGGCGAACACGCGCGAATTTACCAGCCTGTCGCCGGCAACGTCAAACGACCTGACGTGATGCGGCGCGCTGCGGTCGGTCAGATAACCGGAATCGGCGATGTAGAGCGTCTTCTCGTCAGGCGAGAAGGCCAGACCGTTGGGCATCGAGAAATCGTCGGCAACGACGGTGACGCGACCGGATTGCGGATCGATGCGGTAGACGCGGCAGCCGGGCTGCTCCTGCTCGGCCCGGCGCCCGACATAGTCGGAGATGATGCCGTAATTCGGATCGGTGAACCAGACGCTGCCGTCCGACTTGACCACCACGTCGTTCGGCGAGTTGAGCCGCCTTCCCTCGAAGGCATCCGCAAGCACGGTGACCGAGCCGTCCCATTCGGTCCGCACGACGCGGCGCTCGCCCTGCATGCAGGTCACGAGCCTGCCTTCGCGGTCGCGCGTGCTGCCGTTCGGATTGGCGACATTGCCGCGAAACAGCGAAACCGCGCCGGTCTCCTCGTCCCAGCGCAGCATGCGGTCGTTGGGGATGTCGCTCCACACCAGCGTGCGCAGGTCGGCGAAATAGACCGGCCCCTCCGCCCAGCGGTTGCCGGTGTGCAGCGTTTCGAGGAAAGCGACCGGATCGATAAGGTCGCCGAAGCGCGGATCGATGATCTCGTAGCAGGACATCGGCTGTCTCGCTTGTGGGCGGATGGCAATGGTCTGGATCGGCGGGTGGGATAGTGGACCGCCCGCCCCGCCGATCTTCAGCGCTGGACGAACGGAGCCGGAATGGAGTTCCCGGCGTCGATCCAGACGCTCTTTTCCTGGAGATATTCGTAGATGGCGGTGCGGCCGTTTTCCCGGCCGAAGCCCGACTGCTTGTAACCGCCAAAGGGCGACAGGTAGCTCGTCGCGCGGTACATGTTGACCCAGACGATGCCCGCCTCCAGCCGGTCCGGCAGCCGGATGCCGCGGCCGATGTCCTGGGTCCACAATCCGGCGGCGAGGCCATAGATGCTATCATTGGCGATGGCCACGGCTTCGTCCTCGTCCTCGAACGGAATGATCGAGAGAACCGGACCGAACACCTCTTCCTGGGCGATACGCATCGACTGGCTGACATTGCCGAAAATGGTCGGCTCGACGAACCAGCCATCGGCGATCGCCTTGTCTTCGGGCACCTTGCCGCCGAGAAGCTGGAGGGCGCCTTCGTCCCGGGCGATGCCGATATAGTCGAGGACCTTCTTGCGCTGCGGCAGCGTCGTGATCGGACCGACCTGCGTGTCCGGATCGAGCGGATCGCCGATCCTGGCGGTCTTCGCGAACGCCACCAGCTTTTCGACCACCTGGTCGTAGACGGAGCGCTGCACCAGCGCGCGCGAGCCGGCGATGCAGGTCTGGCCGGTCGCCGCGAAGATGCCCGAGACCAGTCCGGGGATCGCCGCCTCCAGCTTGGCGTCGGCGAAGACGATGTTCGCCGATTTGCCGCCAAGCTCCAGCGTCACCTTCTTCAGCCCGCCGGCCGCGGCCTGGTAGACGCGGCGACCCGTGGCATCGCCGCCAGTGAAGGCGACTTTCGCCACCCTCGGATGCGTGACCATGCGGTCGCCGATCTCATGGCCGAAGCCGGTGACGATGTTGACGACGCCTTTCGGGAAGCCCGCCTTCTCGAATAGCCTGCCGAAGAAGAGCGCCGAGACCGACGAGAATTCCGAAGGCTTCCATACCACCGTGTTGCCGGCGGCCAGCGCCGGCGCCAGCTTCCAGGTCGCCAGCATCAGCGGCGAGTTCCATGGCGTGATCGCCGCCACGACACCCAGAGGCTCGAGCTTGGTGTAATTGAAGACGCCGGGCTTATCGATGGGGATGACGCGACCCTCGATCTTGTCGGCCAGCCCGCCGAAGAAGCGGAACCATTGCGGAATGTATTTGCACTGCATCCGCATTTCGTTGATGAGTTTGCCGTTGTCGCGCGTCTCGAGCACGGCGAGGTTTTCCGCCTCCTCGGCGACAAGGTCGGCAAAGCGAGCCATGATCTGGCCGCGCGCGCTCGCCGTCATCGACCGCCATTCCCCCCGGAAGGCTTGTGACGCGGCCTCGACGGCCGCATCGACATCGGCGACGCCCGCGCGCGGAACAAGCGCCCAGGCCTTGCCGGTGAAGGGATCGAAGGACTCGAAATACTCGCCCGACGCCGCGGCGGCCCAGCGGCCGCCGATCAGCATGGCAAGCTTGTCCTCGGCGAGCGGCGGACGCTGGATCATGCGCCGATTTCCTGCAGGGCCTCGCGGGCATTGCGGAAAGCGTCGACGCCGGCCGGCACGCCGGCATAGATCGCGACCTGCAGCAGCACCTCGCGGATCTCGTCCTTGGTGACGCCGTTGCGGATTGCGCCCTTGACGTGCATCTTCAATTCGTGCGGCCGGTTGAGCGAAGCGAGCATCGCGAGGTTCAGCATGCTGCGCGTCTTGCGGTCGAGCGTCTCGCGGCCCCATACCGCGCCCCAGCAATATTCGGTCACCAG
Organism: Mesorhizobium sp. SOD10; assembly: GCA_000824805.1. Taxonomy (GTDB): domain Bacteria; phylum Pseudomonadota; class Alphaproteobacteria; order Rhizobiales; family Rhizobiaceae; genus Mesorhizobium. The sequence goes on along the minus strand of CCNA01000020.1, from coordinate 32,690 downwards.
TTCCTGCATGGGACGATTGAAATCGTCGGCGCTGGAGAAGGATTTCTCCACGAACTCGGCGCCGAGCACCGCCTTGCGGATCTCGAATCCCTTGTCGAACATGTCCTTACTCATCGGGTTATTCCTTTCTGCTTGGGAGGGATCAGAGGCCGGGTGTCGGCCGGTATTTGCGACCGCGCGCCAGCACGTGGCCGAGCGAGCCGTCGGTGAGGTAGATCTGGGTGGCCTTGGAATCGTACTGCACGCTTTCCTGGCCGGGATAGCCGAGCAACTCGCGCACGCGCGGGTTCATGTAATAAGTGCAGATGGCAATCGTGGTGACGGCCGAGAACGCGGCGCCGTCTTCCTTGTTGAGCTTTTCGAGATGCGCTTCCGCGCTCAATGCCGGATCCGCGTCGAGCCCGCGATCGAACCCTTCCTTGAGGTCAACGCGAAAATCGAGCGCCTTCTGGGCGTCTGCGAAGCTGCAGACCGAACCGAACGCCGGCATTTCGCCATGGGCCGGAATGAGGAAATCGGCAAGGGCGAGGAAAGTCTTGTCTTGGCTCATCTCAGGCGACCTTCTGGTTGCGCCGTTCGGCAATCATGCGACGCGTGTTGCGAAGCGCCACCGCCATGATCGTCGCGGTCGGATTGGTCGCCCCCGAGGTCGGGAAGGTCGAGGCGTCCATGATGTAGAGGTTGGGCACGTCATGGCAGGCGCCCCACTGGTCGACGACCGAGCGCCTGGGGTCGTCGCCCATCACGGTCGTGCCGATCAGGTGCCAGCCGGATTCGCGCACCGGGGTGGAAACGAGCGTCTCGATCGCGCCTGCGGCATGGACCGATTCCAGGCAGCGGTCGATGTTGAACTGAAGCAGGCGGTTTGAGTTCTCGTTGACCTTGTAGACGATCTGTGGCGCCGGCAGGCCGTCGGAATCGACGAGGTCCTTGGATAGCACCACCTGGTTGTTCTCTTCCGGCAGGTCCTCGCCGACAATGCCCCAGATCAGCGAATGGCCGAAACGGCGGGCGACGTTCTCATGCAGGTTGGCGCCCCAGAAATCCTGGAAACGTCCCTCTTCGGCGACATAGACCTTGGAGCCAATGGCGCCCGATACGCCGACCGGGCCGCCCGACGGCATGCAGTTCCATTTCGACCCGCGCACGAAGCCTCGCCGCTCGTCGGTCTCGTAGAATTCGAGCGAATAGACTTGCTGTCCGAACGGACCGCGCCAGGAGTCCAGCGGGTCCTCGTAAGAGGCAAGGATGCTGGCGAAGGGATGCATCATCAGCCGCTTGCCGACCATGCCGGATGAGTTGGCCAGTCCGTCCGGGTTCTTCGCTCCGCCCGACATCAGCAACAGCCGCGGCGTGCCGACGCCATTGGCGCACAGGATGACCAGCTTGGCGCGCTGGCGCCGGTCGCGGCCATTGGCGTCGACATAGACGACGCCGGTGGCCAGCCCCTGCTCGTTCGTCTCGACCTCTTTGACGCGCGCGCGGGTAACGAGCCGGGCGCCGGCCTTCAAGGCAAGCGGCCAGTGCGAGCGGTCGGTGGTCGACTTCGCCCCTTCGGGGCAGCCGGTCAGGCAGGTGCCGCGCCGCACGCAGGCATTCAGCTCGCCGAACTTTTCGGACGGTATCGCATTGCTGCCCGGCCACCAGTGCCAGCCCATGCGCTCCATGCCGAGCGCGCCGCGCAGACCCACGGAGCCGATCGGCAGCGCGGGAAACGGATAGGGTCCGCGCGGCGGAAAGGCCGGGTCGCCGGCAAGGCCGGACACGCCGACCTCGCGCTCGATCTCGAGCTGGTAGGGCAGTAGGTCCTCGTAGGAAAACGGCCAGTCCTCGGCCACGCCGTCGAGCGAGCGGACGCGGAAATCGGAAGGCAGGAAATGCATCCACTGCGCGCCGTAGAGCGTGGCGCTGCCGCCGACGCCGGCGAACATCAGCGGATTGATATCGGTGGTCGAGGTGTCGACCGGATAGTCGTTCGGATTGTCGCGCACATTGGGGTTGGGGTGCCAGAGCTTGGTGCTGACCAGCTCGTGCTCCGGCCGCGCGCCCGTGTAGTCGTTGTACTCGGGCCACTCCCCCTGCTCCAGCACGACCACCGAAAGGCCGGCACGGGCGAGATGGAGGGCTGCGACCGAGCCCGAAGGCCCGGCGCCGACGATGGCGACATCCACCTCCTCGTCGCGCCGCGCGCGGGCACCGCGTTCGCTCAGGCTCTCGACATTCATTTGATACCTCCCTCGATGGCTGGCGACCGGCTCATGCGAGCCGCGTGCGGTAGAAGGCAGCCGCGCCTATGATGATGATGCCCTTGATGATGAGCTGCATCTCGATCGGGAAGCCCAGCAAAAGCACCAGGTTGTTGATGACGACCAGCACCGCGACGCCGAGCAGCGCGGCAAAGATGTTGCCGCGTCCGCCCGTCAGCGCCACGCCGCCCATGACCGCCGCGACGATCGAGTCGAGCTCATAGCCCTGGCCGACCCAGTTGGAGACCGTCCCGACATAACCGAGCAGGAACAGACCGCCTATGCCGGCGCAGACGGAGCAGACGACGTAGCAGAAGATGATGACGCGATCGGGCGAGACACCGTTGAGGAAGGCCGCCTTGGGATTGCTGCCCACCATGAATATCTCGCGCCCGAGACGCGAGCGGTGGAGCACTGTGCCGAAGACAATCGCCAGCAGCGCCAGGGTGATCAGGTTGACCGGGATGCCGAAGATGCGGCCCGACGCGAGGAAGCCCATGCCCGGCGGCAGCGTGCTGATCGGCGCGCCGCCCGTATAGCCAAAGCGGATGCCCTGCAGAATGATCATCATGGCCAGCGTGGCAAGGAACGGACTGACGTTGCGCTTGGCGACCAGCCAGCCGTTGACCAGTCCGACGACCGCTGAGAAGGCGATCGCCGCCACGAAGATGATCGGGATTGCGTCATTGGTCGTCGCCTTGAAGGCGGTTGCAAGCACGGCCACCGTCGCCATCAGCGAGGCGACCGACAGGTCGAGCCCCCGCACCAGGATGACGAAGGTCTGGCCGACGACCACCATGCCGAGCGGTGCCGCGATGGTGAGCACGTTGACTAGATTGGCCGGGCGCAGGAAAGTGGGCGAGAGCGCGGCCGCGACCAGCAGCAGCGCGACCAGGAAGACGATCAAGCCATAGCGCTCGAAAACCGAGGCGACGGACACGCCTCGGGAGCGGGGCAGCGGTGTCTCCAGAGGCGCCATCACTGCCTCCGCTTCGTGGCGTGGATGCTGACGGCGATGATGATGATCAGGCCCTGGATCACCCACTGGTAATAGGAAGACACGTTGAGGAAATTCAGCAGGTTGTTGAGCATCGTCACCAGGAGCACGCCGAGTAGCGTGCCGAGGACGCCGCCGCGCCCGCCGGCGAGAACTGTGCCCCCGACCACCACTGGCGTGATCGATTGCAGCGTCAGTGCGGTGCCGATGCGCGGGTCGCCGACACCGGTGCGGGCGGTCAGGAAGATCGCCGCCAGCCCGGCGCACAGGCCGGACAGCGCATAGGCCATGACCACGATGCGGCTCACCGGCAGGCCGTTCAGCCGCGCCGCCTCGCGATCGCCGCCGACGAAGTAGATGCTACGGCCCGAGCGTGAGCGCTGGAGCCAGAGGCCGGCAAGGGCGAAGATCGCGACAAGCACGATCGCCGTCACCGGAATGCCCCACAGCTTCGCATAAGAGAAGTCGGCCAGGCCACGCGGGACCGATCCGCCCGGCTCCTTGTTATACATGAGCGTGCCGCCGAAGATGATCGACGACATACCGAGCGTGACGATCAGCGGATGGACGCGCAGCACGATGGTGAGCAGGCCGTTGAGTGCGCCGATCGTCGTCGCCGCGATCAGGGCGAGCGGCAAGGCCAGCCAAAGCAGATCCGGCCGCCATTCGAGGAAATGCGCGATGAAGACGGTCGATGCGCTGACCAGCGAGCCGACCGCAAGGTCGATGCCGCCCAGGAGAACCACGAATGTCTGGCCGAGGCTGACCATGCCCAGCACGACGAGCTGCTGGAACAGGTTGCCGAAATTGCGCCAGGTGAGAAAGCGGTCGGACAGGAAACCGCCGGCCACGACGAGCAGGATGAGCAACGCCACCACGATCACATAGGAGAGCGAAAGCCGGTTGCGGCGGAATTCGGCGACGACGGCGCTCATGCGACCTGCTCCAGCCGCGCCGCCTTGCTCTCGCGCCGATCGACCGAGCGCACCGCGAGATCAATGATCGCCTCTTCGGTGGCGGAGGCGCCGTCGATCTCGCCCGCGACATGGCCTTGCGACATGACAAAGATGCGGTCCGACAGGCCGATGATCTCCGGCAGCTCGGAGCTGATCATCAGAATGCCCACACCCTGCTCTGCGAGGTTGCGCACGATGCGATAGATTTCGACCTTGGCGCCGATGTCGACGCCGCGCGTCGGCTCGTCGAGAATGAGCAGCTTGCGGGCGATACGCGACCAGCGGCCGAAGAGCACCTTCTGCTGGTTGCCGCCGGAAAGATTGCCGACTTTGACCTCCGGCGAAGGCGCGGCCACGGCGAAGTTGCGTATTTGCTCGAGCGCGATTTCGCGCTCACCGCGCCGGTCGATCAGCCCTCGCCTGGTGACGCCCGCCAGATCGGGCGCCATGACATTCGCCGAGATCGGCAGGCCGAGGAACAGCCCCTCGTCCTTGCGATTCTCGGTCAGGAAGCCGAGGCCGTTGCGGATCGCCTCGCGTGGCATGCGTCGATCGAACGGCCTGCCTTCGAACTCGATCGTGCCACCATCGAGATCGCGCTTGCCGAAGATCACCTCGGCCACTTCGGTGCGGCCCGAGCCGACCATGCCGGCGATGCCGACGACCTCTCCCGGCCTGACTGAGAGGCTGACATCGCGCACGCGGTAGCCGGCCCGAAGGTTGCTCACCTTCAGGATGTCCGGCCCGCTGGCCGGCGCCTTGCGGCGCGGCGGATAGATCTGCTCGAGGCGGCGTCCGACCATCTTGGTGATCATCTCGTCGCGCGTCAGATCGCCGACCGGACCGTTGCCCGCCACCTGCCCGTCCTTCAGGATCGTCACGCGGTCGGCGATCTCGAATATCTCTTCCAGGCGATGCGAGACATAGACGATGCCGACGCCTTCGCGCTTGAGACGCCGCATGTTGTCGAACAGGAGATCGACCTCGTGGCCGGAGATCACCGCCGTCGGCTCGTCGAGCACGAGCAGCCTCACCTCGCCGACCAGCGCCTTGGCGATCTCGACCATCTGCTGGTCGGCAAGCGGCAGTTCATCGATCTTGGCGTGGGTCGAGATCTTCACGCCGAGCTGCGACAGGATCTCGGCTGCCCGCGCGTGGCGGGCGCGGCCGGAGATCAGCCCCAGGCCGTTGCGCGGCTGCGCGTCGACCAGGATGTTCTCAGCGACTGAAAGCTCCGGAAAAAGAGCAAGTTCCTGATGGATGACGTGAATGCCCGCCGCACGCGCCTGCTTGGGCGACTGCCAGGAAACAGGCTTGCCCAGATACGTCATGCTGCCGCCATTCGGCCTGATGGCGCCACCCATGACGCGAATGAGGGTGGATTTTCCCGCCCCGTTTTCGCCGAGAAGAGCATGGATCTCGCCAGAACGAACGGCAAAATCCACCCTGTCCAGGGGTTTTACGCCCGGATACTCCTTCTCGATGCGACTGAGCTCGATGACGGGAGTGACCATTTATCCGATGCTCGAAATTCCGGTTACGCCAGGGTGTGCGTCCGAAGGAACGCACACCCTGCCAGGCTGGGAGGCTTACTTCGGATAGTCGGGCTTGAACGTGCTCGGATTGTAGCCGGCCGGCAAGCCATTGCTCGGCGACAGGTCGCCCGGGTCGCTCATGCTGACATGGTCGAGGAGGTGCCGGTCGCCCTTGACCGAAACTGTGTCGGCTCCGGGCGACGTCACCACGTTGAAGCTGACCTCGACCTTTTCGGGAACCGGGATGCCCTTCATGACGTCGAGCACGGTCTCGATGCCGGTGATGCCCATCGAGGTAGGATAGTCGATGCCGACCATCTTGATGTTGTGCTGGGAGGCCAGCTGATACATCAAGGCGATGTCGCCGCCGGTCATCGGCGGAATTTCGCCGTCCTTGTAGCCGGCCGCGAGGAAGGCCTGGATGGCGCCCGAGCCCTGCAGCGCGCTGTCGGCCAGCACGCCGTTGATCTCCTTGCCGTGCTTCTGGATCAGCGCCGCCATCACCGATTTGCCGGTCGCGGGGTTCCAGTCGCAATACTGCTTCTCCAGCACCTTGATGCCGGGGAACTTGCCGAACACCTCTTCATTCGCCTTGATGCGGATTTCGGCGACGCTCGAGCCGGCGATGCCGGGCAGCATGACGATGTTACCCTTTCCGCCGAGCGTCTCGCACAGCCACAGGGCTTCGAGGCGACCGAGCGCCCAGTCCGAGGCTGTGATGTAGGTGATGTAGTTGCTTGCCGTCTTCACCTTACGGTCGACCATGATGACGGGAATGCCTTGCTCCATGGCGCGCCCGACCACGGAGTCCAACGCGTCTTCCGTGGCGGCGGCGATCAACAACACGTCGACGCCCTGGCTGATCAGGTCCTGGATGTCGGCGATCTGCTTCGAGGGATCGTCATTGGCGTCGGTCGCCAGAAGATGCGCGATCTCTTCGCGATGCTGGCCGGCGGCCCAGAATACGCCGTGCTGGAACGCAACACGCCAGGCATTGGATATCGAGGCGTTGGAGAAGCCGATCGTATAGGGCCCTTCCTTCTTCCATTTCGACGTGTCGACCATCGAGTTGGCATTCGGATTCCAGATCCAAGTCCGCGGCACACCGTAATAGCCCGGCTTGGTTTCTTCCGCTGCGGCGGGGGCAGTCGCGCCGAGCCCCAGGGTCGAAACGGCGCCGGCCGCCGCCAGAGCGGCAGGCGCCTTGCGGATGAAGCTCGCGCGAGATATTTTTTGATCCAATATACTGTTTATAGTCATATTCTCCTCCTCCTTGACATCTTTTCGGATGTCGATTGTTCTCTACCCAAATAAAAATTGGAAAATTTATGGTCTGTTTCGCAATTTATATCGATAAATACATAGAGCCCCGGCGACAACCGACTTCCCAAGCCTCCCAACGCTTCGGATTAGCGGACGCATCGCCTCGAAGGTCAATCTCCTGAGTTGTAATAGCTGCTATTACGATTTTCTCGGTTGGGCACGGCAATGGTTGCGATCTAATAGGCCTCGGGTACCAGGAGCCTGAGCCACGCCCGGGGAGGATCGACGCTTGAAAATTCTCGTTGTGCTGCGAATGATTCCGGATTCCGCGGGCGAGCTCGAACTGACGAGCGACGGGCGCGGCATCGACCGCGAATGGCTGGACTTCCAGCTCAACGATTTCGACGACCATGCGCTTGAGGAAGCGATCCTGCTGAAGGAAGCGTCCGGCGCGACGGTCGTGGCCGTCGCCATCGGCGAGGGCAGCAACCGTGTGCTGCAGATGGCGGTTGCCCGCGGCGCGGACGAGGCGATCGCGCTTGATGCGCAAGCGGATGGCATGATCGACTCGCGCGCCATTGCCGGTTCGATCGTCGCGCTCGCCCGCTCCAAGGCCGCCGATCTCGTCCTGTGCGGCGTCCAGTCCACAGAGGATCTCTTCGGCCAGCTCGTGCCCTATGCCGGCGCCCTGCTCGGCTGGCCGCACGTTTCTGGATCCAGCAGACTCGGCATCGAGGGATCGGCCCTTCGCGTGACGCAGGAGCGCGGCGGCGGCATCGCCGCGACATATGAGATCGCGCTGCCGGCGGTGATCGGCGTGCAGACCGCTTCCAAGGCGCCGCGATATGTCTCGGGCAGCAAATTGCGAGAGGCGTCCAAAACCACCATAGGCAAGGCTAGGTTCGAACCCGCCGGGTTCGAACGGTCGGCGGAGATCGTCGCGTTGAGACTGCCTGGACAGCGCGGCACCGGTGAGCACCTGGGAGACAATCCCGAAAACGTCGCCGAAAGGCTGGCCGGCATCCTGGCGGCCAAAGGCTTTGCAGGAGTTTAAGCGATGCGGATTATCGCCTGCACGGAACGCTCATTCGGTAAGCTCGAGCCCTTTTCACTGGAGATGATCACGGCGGCGCGCGCGGCCGGCGCGACGGGCGACGAGGTTGTCGCTTTCTTCGCCGGCCAGGATCCGGAACCCGCCGTCGCAAACCTCGGCGCCGCGGACAGGCTCGTCGCGGCGAGCGCCGGCAATTCCGAACTGATCGCCGCCGAATCCTATGCGCGGCTACTTAAGGATGTCGTTGCGGCCGAAGAGCCGGGCCTCGTTCTGGTGCCCTACTCCGCCAACGGGCTCGACGTCGCCGCCGATCTCGCGGCGCGCACCGGTTGGCCGCTGGTCTCCTATGTCAACGAGGTTCGCCGCGACGGCGACCGGCTGACCGTCATCGCGCAGGTCTATGGCGGCAAGATCCTCGCCGAATGCAACGTGCCGCTGCCGGCCATTTTGATGGTCAATCCCGGCGCCTTCGCCGAGGCGGAGCGGCGCACCGTCGATCCGTCCAAGCTGCAACATTCCGACGCCAGGGCGGTCGTAGCCGAAGGCAGGGTCCGTCTTGTCGGCGTCGACGTTCCCAACTATGACAGCGTCGATCTCACGACGGCCGAGCGGATCGTCTGCGTCGGCCGCGGCATCGGCGACGAGGCCAGCATCGACATAGCCCGCGGGCTCGCGGATATTCTCGGCGCGGAGATCGCCGGCAGCCGCCCGGTGGTGGACAGCGGCTGGCTGCCCAAGGTGCGGCAGGTCGGCAAATCCGGCCAGAAGGTGAAGCCGAAGCTCTATCTGGCGCTCGGCGTCTCCGGCGCTCCCGAACACCTCGAAGGCATGTCGAAGTCGGACCTCATCATCGCCGTCAACACGGACCCCAAGGCGCCGATCTTCAACGTCGCGCATTTCGGCGCGACCTGCGACCTGTTCGATCTCGTCGCCAATCTGAGCGAGCGGCTGCAGGCGGCGTCCGACCGCTGACATGAGCGAAACGCCTGTATTGTGGATCGTCACGCTGGCGGCTATCGCGCTGACGGTCTGGCGCTCCCGCCGCTACATCGTGGCGTTGGCGCAGGCGCCTGGCGCAAACCGCTTCGACCAGCCCTGGCGCCGCCTGGAAGGCGTGGCTATCGCGATCGGCTTGCATCGCAAGTTGCTGCGCAAGCCGCTCTCCGGGATCCTGCACGCGCTGATCTTCGTTTCGTTCTTCGTCCTGTTCACCGTCACGATCGAGGCGTTCGGCTCGCGCCTCTTCCCCGGTTTTTCGCTGGCGCCGATCGGCGGCGACAGCTGGATCGCCCTGCTCCAGGATCTGTTCGCGGTGCTGATGCTGGCAGGCCTCGGCCTGGCCGTCTACCAGCGCTACGTCTTGAAGCCGGCGCGGTTCAAGGGGTCGAGCGGAGCCGATGCGGCGATCATCTATGTGCTCATCCTGCTCATCGTCTCGTCCCTGCTGATCGAGGCCGGGGCGCGGATCGTCGGCGGCGCCGACGGATCATGGCGGCCGGTCGCATCGCTGGTGGCCGATCTACTGCGCGTCCTGGACCTCCCGGCTCATCCGGCGGAGCGGATCGCCTATTGGATTCATATCGGCGCCATCCTCGCCTTCCTGGTCTATATTCCGGGCTCGAAACACCGGCACATGTTCCTGGCCGCGCCGAACATCTATTTTCGCAACCTGGAGCCAGCCGGGACCGCGCCCGCCGTGCCTTCTGAGCGCGAGAATCCGGGCGTGGCATCGCTCGTCCAATTCGACTGGAAGCAGCAGCTCGACCTCTTGTCCTGCACCGAATGCGGACGCTGCCAGGCGGTCTGCCCGGCCTATGCCTCGGGCCTGCCTCTCAGCCCGAAGATGCTGATCACCGATATGCGCGACGCGCTGGCGAACGAGGCGTCCGGCCCTCTGGTCGGCGGCGTGATCGCGGAAGAGACGCTGTGGGCCTGCACGACCTGCCGCGCCTGCATGGAGGCTTGCCCGGTCGAGATCGAGCATTTGCCCAAGATCATCGACATGCGGCGCCACCTTGTCGACGAAGGCCATGTCAGCCCGATGCTGCAGGATGCGCTGTCCAACCTCACGCGTCTCGGGAACTCGATGGGCAAGCCGTCCAAGATGCGGGCGCGCTGGACGAAGGAGCTCGGCTTCCCGGTCAAGGACGCGCGCAGCGAACCGGTCGACGTTCTGTGGTTCGTCGGCGATTACGCATCCTACGATCCGCGCGTCCAGGATGTGACCCGCAAGGTCGCCGAGCTTTTGACGGCCGCCGGCGTCGATTTCGGCATTCTCTTCGATGCCGAGCGCAACAGTGGCAACGACGTGAGGCGCGCCGGCGAGGAAGGCCTATTCGAGACGCTTGCCCAATCCAATATCGACGCGATCCGCGCCTGCAGCTTCAATCGCATCGTCACCACCGATCCGCACAGCCTCAACGCGCTGAAAAACGACTACCGCCATTTTGGCGGGGAATTCGAGGTGCTTCACTACACGGCGCTGCTTGCCGAACTGGTCGCGGCGGGCAGGCTCGATATCGGTCCGGCCGACGGCGCCACGGTGACCTATCACGATCCCTGCTATCTCGGCCGCTACAATGGGGGCTTCGATGCGCCGCGCGACCTCATCAGGGCAGCGGGCTATACGCTGCACGACATGCCGCGCTGCCGCGAGAATTCCTTCTGCTGCGGCGCCGGCGGCGGCCGCATCTGGCAGGGCGACGACGGCGTCAAGGAACGTCCCAGCGAAAATCGCATCCGCGAGGCGCTTGGCCTGGGTGTCGGCATCTTCGTCGTCGCCTGTCCCAAGGACAAGGTCATGTACACCGCCGCCACCGACGCGCTTGGCGTGGCAAGCAGTTTGAGGATCCTCGATGTGGCCGAATTGATCAACCTGCGCGAGGCATCTAGTGCCTGATGGTTTTCTGGTTTGATGCCGAACCATCATTCCGGCAACCAGACCGTCGCGCCCGAAGCCGCCTGATTCGAGACGATCATCGTCCCATTCAGGCACCGCTCAATGCCGGAGATGGGAAGTCCCGCGTAGTCGGAATGAACTTTGGGCAAGTCTGCTAGCCGTGTGGCTCACAATGTCCGCTTTCAGGCTGCGCGGAACTGCGCCTAAAATCCGACTTGAGGCGCGCAGAGCTGCCGTTCCGGGGATAAATGCGATGCACAGTGGCAGAATCAGCTTCTTGAATCACCTTTGGCGCACTGCTTCGTAACCCATCGGCAAATGATGATTATGTTAGTCGCTGAGGCGTGGAACCCGAGAAGAAAATCAACGGTTTAGCGGGTGGTTAGCCAGCCCTTATCCTTCGTATGATCTCGTATGGTCGAGCGAACCCACAGATCAGGAGGAGCAGTAGTTTTCAATGCAAGCGGCTTCTATCCTACAAAGGGCTACATCTTGACCAAGGGCGTGAGCGCGGCCGGTTTGGGGAGAAAGTGGAAAGTTCGGGTCAGCGATGATTGAGCTGGAAAACCCGGGTGTTGCATCGGCCCTAATCTCGACCGCTTCGCGCCGAAGAGGTTATGGTGGTTGCTCGAGCCAGCCGAGCGAGTGGTCAATGGTAGTAGATAACGCCGTCGACGGTACTTGTGTTGCCGAGGCGAGCAAACAAACGAGATCATTGATGAGGGCCGTCCCCAATGGATGACGGAACGGCCTTCTCATAGTTCATTTGGCGACAGCGGGGGACCTGGAGGGGCCGCCAAGAACGGTCTTGAGATTAGAGGCTTCGCCTTCGACCACCAGTAACACCGCGATCCGCAGAGCCAGCGCGAAGCGCTGCGTTTGCGGGTTGGCATTCGACGATATCGAGGACGCCAATGGCGCGCGACCAGACAAGCAGCGGCGTGCTTTGGGGAAATGTTTCCTGAACCAAATGGCGGCCCGCGCTTTAAAAAGTGGAGACGGGAGGCCGTAGGACTGCATCGCTTATGCGCAGACTAACGTCAAAACTTCCACTCCATATGCGCAAGTTGGCGAGGAACGCCCCCTCGCCTCGAAGGCATTTCCTTTTAAAGGTGCGAAGAACAAGGCGGTCCTTAGCCATCCCGATCCAGCAAGGCTGCAGGCTGTCAGCACCCGCTCTCAGGGATTCGAAGCAAGATCGTCGGGATTTAAGCCATGACGGACCAGGAACATCATCGCTGTGAGCAAATCGACTGTTTGATCGTTGGAGGTGGCCCAGCTGGGCTCGCAGCCGCGACTTATCTTGGCCGCTTCCGCCGGCGGGTCGTTCTTTTCGACGCCGGTGAAAGCCGTGCGAGACTGATTCCGATTACTCGAAACTGTCCCGGCTTCCCCGACGGTATATCCGGGGCCGACCTGCTAAGTCGTTTGCGGCAACAGGCCCTGCTGAGCGGGGCGGAGCTTAGGGACGAAGCAGTGCAAGATATTAAGCGCGACGATACCGAGTTTGTTGCTGCCGGTCCAACGCCCGTTCGAGCCCGTGCGGTGCTCCTAGCGACGGGTGTGGTCGATACACTTCCTGACATCCCACTGGCTACCGATATGATTGGAGGGGGGACCATGCGCCTTTGCCCAATCTGCGATGGCTTCGAGGTCATCGATAAGCGTGTCGCAGTAATGGGCCCAGCGAAAGACGCCGCGAAGAAGGCGCTGTTCATGCGAACCTACACCCGCGACGTTACCGTACTCGCGACTGACGGGAAGCGTGGAATAGACGGATGTTCAGGCCCACTGATCCGGGAAGCCGGAATCCGGTTCAAGGCCTGCATTCCGAACTCGCTCCGCCCCCTTGGCGAACACGCCGTCGTCCTGCTCTCCGACGGAACGACCTCCACATTCGATTCGGTCTATCCAGCGATGGGTTGCAGGACCGGGGCTAAGTTTGGAATCGACCTCGGGGCCACGTGCGACGACCTGGGCTATCTCATTGTGGACGCACATCAGCGAACCGTTGTGCCCGGTCTCTATGCCGCTGGTGATGTGGTGAACGAAATCAACCAGATCGCGGTCGCGTTCGGTCACGCGGCGATCGCGGCCACGGACATTCACAATCACCTTGCAGACCCCAACCGCAGCTTTCGTCATTGATCGCTATGCACCTTGTTCAGATACTGCTTCCCTGCATGGACAACGGCGGCCAGCCTTTCCCTCAAGAAGACTTCGACAGGGTAAAGGAAGAGCTGGCGAGCCGCTTCGACGGCGTTACCGCGTATCTCCAGGCTCCTGCCGACGGTTTGTGGAGAAAGGGCGCCGAGTCAAACGCTGACAAGATCGTCATCTTCGAAGTCATGACCGAGGAGATCGACCTGCTCGAATGGCGTGACCGCCGCGCGGCACTCGAGCGGCGTTTCCGGCAGGAGAAGGTGATTATCCGTTATATGCCGATCACGCTGGTCTAGCGCCCGGTGGTCGCGTCAACAGCTCTGGCTGGCGGATAGTTCCTTGACGAAGCTGGAGCAGCAAGCGGCTCGCCACTGCTCATTCATCAACTCGCGGCCGGCCTCCACCACATGGGTCGAGACGATGTCGGCGTGCCGCCCGCTCGCGCAGAGCGCGGTGATGACGCGCTTCACCTCCCAGGCGGCGACCGGATCGAGGCCGTTCAACCTCTCGTCGAAGATCAGAAGCGGCGCAATTGGCGGCGGCGCTGGCCAAGCTTGGCCGGTTGGACGAAGCGAGGGCTGCCGTCGCTCGCGTGATCGAGCTGCAGCCAGCCTTTCGCAGCCGTGGTCTGGCCCGAGCCGCTTCACCAGTTCGGCTGCGTCGAGCAGCGTGGTGCGCCTGCATGTGAGGAATAGACAGGGCCGTCCGGCCGCATACTTCGGCCGAGAGTGTCGAAAGTGGCAATTTATCCGACATCGTGGCGATCCTCGTGCTGAAAGGGTCGTCGCCGCACCGAAAAGGATTATATTCCTGAGTGCCTGTCAGATGACAAGTGCTTCCAGGCCTCGCTCGCGATGCACTCTATCTGAGGCGTACGCGGCGGCACCTGTCAAGCAGGGTACCGTCCTCGGCACCTTGGGAGGCAGTTCGCCGTTTGGCGTCTACCTAATTGCCGTAAGGTCAATCAGATTGCCGGCGGCGACGGCTTGGATTGCTTGCAACAAAGTGGTGCGCGGGGAGTTTTGGTTTTGTCCAACCGGCCAGCCCACCATGACCAGGTACCATTTTCACGTCGACAACGGCACATTCACTCCCGACCGTGATGGGATCGATCTCCCGGATTTAAACGCTGCGCGAATGGAAGCCGTGCGCGCAGCCGGCCAGATGATAGACGACAGCAAGCAGTCGTTCTGGGAGCACGCGAAGCCCTGGGTCATGCATGTCACGGATGGCGACAATCATCTCCTGTTCACGCTTGAATTCGTCGCGAAAGTCCCCTCCGGCAACGCGCTCTACATTCCTGAGAGAGATGGGTTACAGTCATAAAAGCCGCCGACCGACAGCCAAGGGAACGACCCCGCGTGGCGCGCTTGGGGGGGTGCTGGCACGGTATGGCGACCGCGCGAGTGCCAAGGATTAATTCTCACGCAAGCTTTAGCTAATAAACTTGCCTAAGCCGCTATTTACGGGAGGCACGGTTGGATCAAACCACGAGGCTTGAGAACCTGGAATTTGCGCAGTCCATGCTGACGGAGATCCGCCGGAACGCTAGCGCTTCCGGCGAGCTGTTCCTCACATATTTGATCGATATAGTAGCTGCCGAAGCTCAAAAACGTGCCCACGACCTAAGGTTTCAAAATCGCTCAGGCAAGACGATGCCCGGCCTGGGGGACGTCTAGAGCGGACTAGGCAGGGCAGGCCGGGCCCTTACCCCGTGATGCGGCGCGGGGCAGGCTGACAGTATGCGCCGCTCTTGACCCTCCCGCATTAACAATTTTAACACCGCCTAAAGAAAAGCCCGTCGCAGCTAATGAGCGTAAGCGACGGGCCTTCCTGCGATTTGCGCGGCTAACACCCCTCCAAGGGACCGACCGCTGCACCAATAATTCATCAGGGTGAAAAATGTTCCATTTTGCTACATGCTGTCGAATTCTTCGCTGATCCCTTGGCCGTACTACCGTCGCGTTTGCCTTCAGCAGGTCGTCAGCCAGGTCGCTGACTGCGATCGGGTCATCGGACATCACGTTCGGCAGGTAATTTGCCATCCGACGATCGATACGGAACGCAAGAGAGCCCGCAGCAGGGAGCGCTGCAGGCCCTCCGTCGGGGGTCTCAGCCCGACACGACGCTTAGACCACGCAAGGACGCGTCGCGCCCACCGAACATCAGCATGATCTAAATGTTCCAGGATCAATGCCGATCAGTCACCCGAAAAGCGACCAGCCCGAGGATCATGCTGGCAAAAGAGTATACCCCTGCGCCTCAACCACCTGTTGGACTGCTCCGGTGTTTTTCAATGCCTTCCCTTCAGGCAGCGCGCTTCCCGCACGAGCGAAGCCCAGTCCGAGCCGATCATCTGGATGAGATCTCGTGCCTGTTTCTCCGTGACGCCTGTCTCTTTCACCAGCCGCCGAACCAGGAGATCAGCCGCCTTCTCCTTGTCATCGCTACCGTCCCGACCCATCCGAAGCTCCGCATCTGCGATGCCAACCAGCAGCTTCGAAGAAGGTTCACCCGCTATGCAAAAAGCAGCCCTCCAACAAATGTGATAGCTCCCGAGCCGGCAGAGGCGTATTTGTCGAAAAGTCGTCCGCCTTCCCCGGCACACGGACGCTTGGAAGTCAACTTAGGTGCTTTCGCCATTTTCGTGGAGAAGCCCTATGAACAAACACTCGGCTAGTTTCATTTCCGCTTTTGAATTCGACGTAATCCGCGAGGCGTTGCGACGGTCGATAGCAGACGACCGCATCCCACCGGAAGAGTGGGAAAAATGCGCAGCTAACCTGATGCGGTGTTTTGTAGGCACAGCGCCGAGCGAAGTGGTTGCTGCCTTGCTCAACTCAGTAGGGCAACTAAAAAGCCAGCCGACCGACGCCGACGGGCTATAAAACAGCACGGGGCCGGGGTCAGCCGGGCACGACAACCGACGATGGCGGAACAGCAGTCACAGCGCTGAGCTTGTCACGCTTCTTCAAGGTCGGCTTCTCGTATGTCTTCTTCATGGGAATCCCCCCGTTGATCACAGAAACTTGATAGAAATGACCTGCGCGACCGGTGGTTGTCAAGCTGACAAAAAAGCCCGCCACCCAGAGCTGACGGGCGCGCCTTACGAATCTGCAGATGATCGTCGCCTGGTCATCTTGTCCCCTTGGATGAAGCGATCCATTCGCTCATGCAGGGTCGAAACGCTGCCTTTCAGATCGCGGACGTCCGTGATCACCTCGTCGCGGAATTCACGGATGCCATCCTTTGTGATGTAAGCATCGCGCCGGCCTTGCCAGAAGGGGCACAGACTTTCACCGCGGGCGTCTCCAGCGCCGGGCGGTCTTTCGGCCAAAAGCTCGGCAGCCGCCTTTATCGCCGGCGGCGGCGTTTCGGCTTCTACGTCGTGCAGTCGGTCAATGACGAACACACCTTTCTCGGTCGCGACGGCGTCGGCCAGGTCGTCGACATCACCGTCAAGATGCAGAAGTCGGCGGCACCCGCCCCGACCGATCTCTTCGCCTCGCACTGCTCGCCTGAAGGGGGCGAAAAAACGATTACGTGGAACCGAAGCGGCGTCTGAAGCGTATTAGGCCAAATGAGGGGATGGGAATTATGGACGGCGGCTCGATTCTTGTCGTTGAAGACGAACCCCTCATCCTTATGGATATCGAAGCGGCACTGGAGGAAGCTGGCTTCGCCGTGACGGGGATGACCAGTTCCGAAAGTGCCTTGACTGCATTCAGCGCAGAGCCCGACACGTTCAAAGCTCTGGTTACCGACATTCGTCTAGGCCCCGGGAAATCCGGTTGGGAGTTGGCTCGCGAAATCCGGGCCAAGAAGCCTGCTCTGCCGATAGTCTACATCAGCGGCGACAGCGCTGAGCATTGGCCTTCCGAAGGCGTCCCCAACAGCCTCATGATCTCGAAACCGTTCTTCATGCCGCAAATCACGACCGCGTTGGCCAGCCTGCTCAACGATCAGCAGCCCGGCGACAACGCTTAGCTGCAAGCGCGCAACTGGACTCGCACTATGACAGAAACTGTCACCGTCAAGTTGGAAGGCATGGCTATGTCCGCTCTTCTGGCGAGGCACTATCGCCAGGTCTTCTCCGGTATTGTGGCGAAGACGTTCGCGATCAACCAGGACAACGGCAAGCCTGAACTGGATGTTTGCGGCTATTACTTCTAGGAGATTTCAGGTCGTTTTGTCGACCGGCGGATACTTCCGCTTCGGAGGCACATAGCTCGTGACGAGCCTCACCGCAGACAGTTTGACCGTAATTCCGAGATCCTTGCCGCCCACTGTCACCGTATCGTCGTCGACGCGCAGGACTTCGCCGGTTAGCTCGATCGTCTGTCCACTGCTGATGCTCGGCGAACTGTCCACGATCGAATGCGGCTGGTTATATGACGGGATCAGCACGCTTATCCTATCCTCAGTCACACGTTTGCGGATTGTTGCAGTGATCGCAACCGTATCACCGACTTTGATGCTGCCCTTCACCATACATGGAGTCTGTCGCGGCTCGCGCACTAGTCAAGCAACCGCTAATGGAAGATCGGACGCGGGGTGAAGTTGACCGAACAGGCGGTGCATGGGCTGGGCTGCTTCCGTGCGCCGCGTCGGGTGGGTTCATCGCAACTAGGCCCACACTGGAAATGCGAATCCGCAGGGAGGCCCGATTAGAGCCCGTCTGGCACCCATCGCAGGCGGGCTCTTTCTCGACAGTCACAATAGACCATCGCAGGTTGCGTAATGGGACCTCAGTCCTCTTGCAGTACGAGAGGTTATCGGAGACTTTTGCCGTACCGTCGATTTTTGAGACCACTTCCCCCTGGAATGGGTATCGGCGGCTAGGCCCGGCTCGCATAATCCTGTGTCACCCGCGATCTGCGAGCCGGGCTTCGCGTCTATTTGGTCTGGCGACGAAGCCGTTCGACCTCCGCCTCAGCAACCGAAAATAGGCTGTCGAGATCATCCATATCGGACGTGAAGCCGTCTTCTGCAAACTCCCGGCGTAGCGCACCAACTTGGGCTTTGGTGCGAGAGAGCGCAGCGTCCCAGCGGTCCTCGCCGGGCTGATGCTCACCCCTCACATTTTCGACAATCCATGCTGAGTCGAGCGTGAGGGATGCTCTAAAGACGTACCGCCCGGCGTCGTCGCGCACCTTGACCAGGAACCTCCGCCTGGGGCCATTGGGCAATTCCTCGCGGGCGATGTCGGGCAACACGTCAATCGCCTTGTCGCCAACCTCGGCCAAGGACGAACATTCCACGCCAGAATCGTCTCTCGTCAACTCGTTCCCATCGTGAATATCGAAAAAGAACAACGGCATACGTCGACACTCTGAGATATTTTCCCGGGCCTTTCAGCTCAACTTTCCACCGAAATGAATGTTCCTGGGTGCTGTAAAAGGCTGCTTGCGGACCTGCGTCAAATGTGAATGCCGAGCGCTACTGTAGGGCTTAAGCTTCATAGGTCGTCCGCTTTTCGTCATGGCGCACGGACGCTGGGAGCGAATATCACTCTCGCCCAACCGCTGAGGCGCTGAGATGCAGACCCAAATCATGGAACCGTCCGACCTCGAAATGCTCACTCGCGTGCTGCACCACATGTGCAACCAAGAGGGGCATCAATTGGACTCCGACGGTGCGCAGAACGTCGCCAGGAAGCTGCTCTATCTCTTTCAGAGCGGCATGGTAGATGAGTTCGACCTTATGGATACCGTGGAGGCTTGGTCGCAAGAGAACCAACGCCGGTTTGGCTGAACAAGCCGCGCGGCGGCAACGCGCAACGCAGTACCCCCCACGCCACTATGGCCGAGAGCGCTCAATGCCGAAGGCTGTAGAACTGAGCGACCGCGAGCTTCACCGTCTGATCAGCTACGATGTGCGAACTTTGGAGCGCATCGATCTAACCGATGAGCAACGGAAGTTGGTCGAGCGACGGTATGGCATTTGCATTTCGGAAGCGATACGCCGGTTCAGGGCGCGCCACGAGAAAAATCGAAAGAGCTAAGCTGGAGGCCTGGCCAGTAGCGGCCCGACAGTTCCGCGTTGGGGTTTGCGTTGGATTGAACCGCCGGGCCTAGCCGACTCGGGGTTTGGGGAGTCGGCTGAAGCGGAGGGTATATTAGCGAGGCTGCATCAATATCACGGTTGGTTACATTCCACCGGTTTTCGCCGGGCGGGGCGAAGCGACTGCTAATGGAACATCGGACGCGCAGCTAAGTTGATCGAACAGACGGCGCGCGGGTTGGCTGGCTTTCTATCCGCGCGCCGCGTCGGGGTGGGTTATCCCGATGAAGAGCCCGTCTGGCACCACCCATGGCAGGCGGGCTCTTTCAATGCCGGGCCGTCAGCGTGGGCTTCGGCAGTCGTCAAAGCTAATTCAGCGATGATCCATCTTTTTTAAATGACCGGCTCATGGTCGATGGTCGAAAATCGGCGGGCCTAACTTCATCGAGGGGGATCCTGCCATGAAGCGCACTTATGAAAAGCCGACCCTGGTAAAGCGCGATCGCCTATCCGCGGTTACAGCCGTGGTTGTCGTCTCGATCGTCAACGGCTCGGCGACCTGACAAAGCACTACCCGGCGAACCCGCTGTGGGCTTTCCCGCAGCGGGTTTTTTGTTGCCCGCACTCTTGCCGATGGGTCGGCACAGAGGAATATATTCCAATGGTGCGGCGAGCCCTCAAGAGGATCGCCAATGTCGAACAAGTACCCTTTCGTCGAAGACACGCTCGGCAAGAAGCTGGCAGCCGGCACAGGCCTGCCGGTCTATTGCCTCACATGCAGGCGGACTGCGCTGCTCGACGTGCCGAGCTGGTGAAGCGGCTCGGGCCAGACCACGGCTGCTTGCACTGGGATCTGGTGCGGGTGCTTTACTGTCACGAATGCCGTGGCGCCGACCGAGACGACCGGAATCTCCAGTTCACGAATATCGCCAGGACACCAGAACAGCGTAAGGGCTGGACGCCTCGTCCATAAGCCGGCTCTCAAATTTGAATGCAGGCGCGACTCTTTTGTCTCAGAGTGGCGCATGCCGACTTACCGGTTCCAGGTCGTCAGAAACAACCACCTGCTGGGCGAAGCCTGGGTCAGCAGGCGAACGTCGACGATATGCGTCGGGAAGCCTTACGGGCCCTGCATGACATTGCGATCGACGAAATGGCATCAAGCGACTTGGACGAGACCTTGAGCGTATCCGTGCACGATGAGGACGGCAGGCCGGTCTATTCCGCTACCCTCAGCATCTCTCAGCCATTTGCATAGCGGCAAACTGGCCTTCTGGCCTTACATTCCGGTGAAGTAGACGGATTCCTTGATGCTCTCCTTCGCTATTCGTTGAGTCGGCAAGTTCGTCGAGTTGTCCCTAATATTAGAGATATTGCAACATTGTGGTCGACAAGCAGAACTGTCGAAGGAAGCGCTAAGTTACGCTGACCGCAATCTGAATCTTGGTGACTGTGGCAGATATACAACTGCACATGTCACCGCTCTCTGCTACCACAGGGTAGGTTATGGGAGATCACCTATGAAGAACCTGCTTCTTGGCTTGTCGTTGTCTCTGCTGGCGTCTTCGGCCTTTGCTGCCGATGCGATCGTTGCAGAACCCGCGCCGGTCTTTAGCTGGACAGGTGGGTATATCGGCCTACAGGCAGGCTATGCTTGGGGTAGTGGCAATATTGACCAGATCAGCGGGCCTGGCTTTGTCGACACAGATCCTGACGGGTTCCTTGGAGGTCTCTACGGCGGTTACAACTATCAGATGTCCAACAACATCGTGATTGGTGCGGAACTGGACGTCGTATATGCGAATGTTGATGGCAGCGGCGAAATATTCACCGCACCTGGTGTCCCATCGGGGTTCGACGCAACCGAAGAACTCAATTGGAGCGGGGCAGCAAGACTTCGTCTAGGATATGCCGTTGATCGCGTTCTTCCTTACATTGCCGGTGGCGTTGCCTTTGGCGATGTCGACATTAGTAGTAATGCCCCCGGCGGAAGTTCGTTCGGAAAAACATTCACAGGATGGACGATAGGGGTCGGCTTGGATTATGCCATGACCGACAATCTGCTGCTGCGAGGCGAATATCGCTATACCGACTTCGGCTCAAAGTCCTTTGGAGATCCGGTCAATGCCGATGTTGATCTGAAGACCAACGAGGTTCGCCTCGGCATCGCCTACAAATTCTAATCCTAAAGTCTTTTAAGAGCCTGTCGCAAACCGCGACGGGCTTTTTCTTTGGGCGCGCTCGGCGTGCGGAATCCTGCGTCACACGAACACGGCGAGTGAGTCCAGTACGCCAGTTGGAACAAGACTCTTCAGGCAACCGAGGCAGGCAGCGCAGGGAATCTGGCTTGGACGCTCGCGCCTATTCAGAAGGGACGTGGGTCTGCAACGGCGCTTTGCTCAGTGTGATTGAATGCCATCCCGGGGGGGGCGGTTCGTTGATCCGGATGTGCAGCCTCACCAGCACCGACGCCAGGGGCCCGCTGGTTCCCGAAGGCAAGGGGCTGCCAAATTAATTCGTTCCGGTGAAGTAGATCGATATGCTGGCGCCGATCACAGCAAGGCCAATCATGAAGGCCATGAACGCCTCAAAACCATTGCCGCGGTTTCCGATTCTGTCCATTGCGTGCTCTCCCCAGCAGTTAGCCGGGTTCTAACGTACCTGGCGTCAGAAGGTTGCGCCCGACGACAGGTTGTGGGCAATGTGAGCGATTGCTGATGTTCTCTGAAAGAACGGGAGATTGGCATGTCGATCAAGAATGAACTGCAGATCCTATGGAATGCCTATGCCAAGGCTTACACCCTCGGCGACGCGGCCACCTGTGGAGCAATGTTCACGACTGATGCAGAGTTGCACTCACCTTACGCGCTCCTGCGATTGGCCGAGACGCCATAGAGGCGCTTCACACCGTCTGGACGCAAGGGCACGGCGAAGGCGCAGAGAAGAAAATGACTGCATTGCAGGCAACGACGCTCAGGTGACTTGGCCTGGTGCCTCCGCGTACACGAAAGGACTAACGACCGGCAACGGCACGTCGGTAGATGTCTTTGAGCGTCAAGGGGACGGCTCCTAGCTGATACGGATGTGCAGCCTGAACCGCACAGATCAACGGGCACACTGATCTTATGCAGCACCGCTTCCATTTCGCTTGTCAGTATCGAAGGTGTGCTCGAAGGAGAAGCTTGCCCTCTCGCGTGAGAAGTTGACGGCGGGCTGTCTTAAGAATGCTGACGTGTGAAGTCGCCGATCGCCCAACTTCGCTGGCTGGCCCGGCTTTTGATTTTGGCAGCTGTGTAACAAAACCCGCCACTTCACCGGCAACTTGCGAAATGGACTGGTCGCGCGGATCAGTCGCAACGACTTTGCAGTGATTGCCCTAAGTCGCGGGCCGGAACGGTTTTGCCAGCGACGCAGGAAAGTGCAAGGCAAGCATCTGCCGGTCGCGTGAGATCAGCACCAGCACGACGATCGTCGCCAGATATGGCAGCGTGGACAACAGCTCCGAGGGTACCTGCAGCCCCAGCGCCTGCCCTTGCAACTGCAGGATTGTCATGCCGCCGAACAGCCAGGCGCCGAGAAGGACGCGCAGCGGCCGCCAGGTGGCGAACACCACCAGCGCCAACGCGATCCAGCCCTTGCCCGCGGTCATGTTCTCGACCCAGAGCGGCGTGTAGGCGACCGACAAATAAGCGCCGGCAAGACCGGCCATCAGGCCGCCGAAGAGCACCGCAATATAGCGGATCCGGATCACCGGATAACCGATGGCATGCGAGGTCTGCGGCGATTCCCCGATCGTGCGCAGGATGAGGCCCGCCTTGGTGCGGTAAAGGAACCAGCTGATCGCCGCGAACATCAAGAGGGCCAGGTAGACCAGCGGATCGAAGCGGAAGAGCAGCGGCCCGAGCACCGGCAGGTCGGAGAGGACGGGAATGTTGACGCCGTGCAGCGCTTCGATCGGATCGCTGCCGAAGCTGCGACCGATGAATGCCGACACGCCGGACCCGAAAATCGCCAGCGCCAGGCCGGCGGCATACTGGTTGGTGAGGAAGGTCAGCGCCAGGACGCCGAACAGAAGCGAGGCGGCGGCACCCGCGAGCGCCCCGGCAAGGATCGCGACCGGCATCGAATAGCCGGCGGTGACCGCCCAGAAGGCAAGTGCGGCCCCCATCAGCATCATGCCCTCGATGCCGAGATTGAGGACGCCCGATTTCTCGACCACGAGCTCGCCGAGCGCTGCGAAGATCAGCGGCGTGGCGGCGACGATGGTGCCCGTGAAGATGGCGATGAACAGGTCCATCGATAGTCTCCCGCTACCGTGCCGTCTCGAGCGCATGCGCATCCTTGGCCGGCCGCACCAGGCGGATGCGATAGAAAATGAAGAAGTCGGCGGCGAGCAGGAAGAACAGCAGGATACCCTGGAAGATGCGCGTCAGCGCCGAGGGCAGAGCGAGCGTCATCTGCACGCCTTCGCCGCCAAGGAAAAGCAGCGACATCAACAGCCCGCTAAGCACGATGCCGAAGGCGTTCAGCCGTCCGATGAACGCGACGATGATGGCGGCAAACCCGTAGCCGGGCGAGATCTGCGGCGAGAGCTGGCCAAGCGGCCCGGCCGCTTCCGCCATGCCGGCGATACCGGCCGCGGCCCCGCCGGCGAGCAGTCCGATCCAGACCGCGGCGGACTCGCGAAAACCGGCATAGCGGGCGGCCAGGGGCGCCGCGCCGCTCACCGACATCTTGTAACCGAGAAAGCTGCGGTCCGTGAACAGCCACATCAGCAGCACGGCGACGGCGGTGATGAAGATCGACGGGTTGAGCCGGTAGGCAGGATCGAAAGATTGGAACATCGCCGCCGCCGGCAGCAACGCCGTCTGCGGATAGTTGAAGCCAGCCGGATCGCGCCATGGTCCATGCACCAGATAGGACAGGAACAACGTCGCGATATAGGTCATCATCAGCGTGACCAGGATCTCGTTGGTGTTCATGCGCGAGCGCAAGAAGGCGGGGATCGCCGCCCAGGCCATGCCGGCGGCCATCCCGGCCAGGAGCATCAGCGGCAGCAGCAGCGCGCTCTCCGGGTTCGGCCAGAACAGGCCGACGCCGCTGGCGGCAATCGCGCCCATGGTGAACTGGCCCTCGGCGCCGATATTCCAGACATTGGCGCGGAAACCGACCGCCAGCCCGCAGGCGATGAGGATCAGCGGCGAGGCTTTCAGCAACCATTCCGAAAGGCCGTTCAGCGAGCTCAGCGGCTCGACGAAGAAGGCATAGAGCGTCGGCAGTGGATCATGGCCGAGCGAGGCGAAGAAAAGCGAGCCGAAGATCAGCGTCAACACGCAAGCCACCACTGGCGCCGCAATGCGCATCACGGCCGAAGGCTCCGGCCGCTGTTCAATCCTGTAGTGCAACGCTGCTGCTTCCCATCTGGTCCTTGCCCATCGTTCGGCCGGTCATCAAAAGCCCGATCTCCTCGCGGTCCGTGCTCGTGCGGACCAACGGCGGCGACACGCGGCCTTGGCAGATCACCAGCAGCCGGTCGCAGATCTCGAACAACTCGTCGAGCTCTTCAGAAACGATGAACACCGCCGTGCCGGCGCGGCTGAGGTCGATGATAGTCTGGCGGATGAAGGCGCTCGCCCCGACATCGACGCCCCAGGTCGGCTGCGAGACCAGAAGCAGCTTCGGCGCCAGCGCAATCTCGCGCCCGACGATGAATTTTTGCAGATTGCCGCCGGACAAGCTCTGCGCCGTGGCACCCGGGCCGTTGGCCTTGACCTTGAACCGGTCGATGATGTTGGCGGCGAAGGCGGCGGCTCTCCGGCGGTCGACGAGGCCTTTGCGGACCGTGCCGAAGCGATGGGCCGTCAGCACCGCGTTTTCCCACAGCGTGTGCGACGGCACCGCGCCTCGCCCGAGCCGCTCTTCCGGAACGAAGGCGAGGCCGAGCTGGCGGCGCTCGTCGGGGCGCAGCGTTGCGGCGGATATTCCATCGATTTTGATCGCGTCAGCTTGCGCATGCCGGCGCTCGCCGCTGAGCAGGGCAATGAGCTCGGCCTGGCCGTTGCCCGAGACGCCCGCAAGGCCGACGATCTCGCCGCCATGGACGTTGAACGAGACATCGCTCAGATCGACGCCAAAATGATCCCTTGCCTTGGCCGACAGTTTCCTGACTTCGAGCACAGGCTTTTCGCTCGGCGCCGCCGGGCTGACATGCATTTCGGGCAGCTTGGAGCCGACCATCATGCGGGCGAGCTCGAGCGACGTCGTCTCCTTGGGGCGCGCTATCCCTGTGACCTTGCCGTTGCGCAGCACCGTGGCGGTGTCGCAGAGCTCCTGCACCTCATCGAGCTTGTGGCTGATATAGACGATCGAGCAGCCTTCGGCGGCCAGCTGGCGAAGGGTGTCGAAGAGCTTGGCCACGGCTTGCGGCGTCAGCACCGAGGTCGGCTCGTCGAGGATCAGGAGCTTTGGCGCCTGCAAGAGGCAGCGCACGATTTCGACGCGTTGCCGTTCCCCGACCGAAAGATCATGCACCTGGCGATACGGATCGATGGGCATGCCGTAGCGCAGCGAAAGTTCGCGGATCTTTTCGGCGAGCGAAGGCAGATTAAAAGCGCTGCTTGCCGAGAGCGCGATGTTCTCGACGACCGAGACCGACTCGAACAGTGCAAAATGCTGGTAGACCATTTCGATGCCGAGCGCGCGCGACATTGCCGGATTGTGCGCGGTGATCAGATTGCCGTCGCAATAGATCTCACCGGAATCGGCTTGCGCCGCGCCGTAGATGATCTTCATCAGGGTCGATTTGCCAGCGCCGTTTTCGCCAAGAACGGCATGGATCTCGCCGGGCTGAATCGCCAGTGAGACGTCGTCATTGGCGAGGACGCCAGGATAGCGCTTGGAGATGTTGCGCAATTCAAGTCGCGGATGCATGGCGGTCCTGCCGGGCTTGCAGCGAGGTTGGACGGGAACCGGCGGGGAGATGCCGAAGATGGCCTCGGCGTCTCCTCGGTCCTTCGCAGTTGATCAGCTCAGCTTGCCGATCATTCCCTTTACGAACCAGTTCATGCCGCGAATGCCGTCGTCGGAGAGCACCGATCCGGCCGCGACCTTGACGTTGCCGTCCTGGTCCTTCAGCTCGCCGCCATAGGGATGCACCTTGCCGCTGCCGATATCGGCTTCGAGCTGCTTCAGCTTGGCCTTGGCGTCGGCCGGAATCCCTTCATTATAGGGGGCCATCTTGACCACCCCCGCGGCCAGCCCGCCCCAGCGCACTTCAGGCTTCCAGGTGCCGGCAGCGACGGCCTTGGCAGCGCCGACATAGTCGCTCGTCCAGTCGAGCACGAAAGAGGTCAGCTGCTTGCCGGAGGCAAATTTCGACATGTCGCTGGCATAGCCGATCGACCACGCCCCGCCTTCGCCGGCGACCTGCACGCCGGTCGCCGTATCGGTCATCGAGCAGATGACGTCGCAGCCTTGCGAAAGCAGCGTCTTGGCCGCCTCCTTCTCCTTGCCCGGATCGAACCAGGAATTGAGGAAGATGGCGTTGCAGGTGGCGTTCGGATTAACGCTCTGCGCGCCGAGTAGCAGCGCGTTGGCAGGGCCGACGATGTCAGGGATCGGGAAGCCGCCGATGAAGCCGATCTTGCCCGACTTCGACATGTAGCCTCCCGCCGCGCCGGCGACGAAAGTGCCCTCGTAGTACTTGGCCTCGAAAGTGCCGAGATTGGCGAGATGGACGATGCCCGAGCAGTGCTCGAACGCAATCTTGGGGAAGCGCGGGGCGACCTTCTGCATCGGCGTGCCATGCGAGAAGCTGGTGCCGAAGATCAACTGATTGCCGGCGCTGGCGAGCTCGCGGAAGATGCGCTCGGCGTCCTGCGGCATGAAGATGTTGTCGATGACGGTGAGCTTCGCCTTGTCGCCGAACTCGGACTTGATCGCCTCGACGCCGAGACTGTGCTGCTTGGTCCAGCCGATCTCGGCGATCGGCGAGACATAGACGACGCCGATCTTGAGCACGTCGTCGGCCCTGGCGATGGTGCTCAGGCCGCCGGTGCCCAATGCCGCGCCGAGCGCGCCGCTGTATTTCAGGAATCCGCGTCTTGTCAGGTCGTTCATGCTGGTAACCCTCTGTTGGTTTTTTTGGCCGATGCCCGGCTTTTCGGTGCCGGATCTTGCTTGGGGAGATGGACATGCGCATGCGCCGTACCGTCGCCATTCCCGGACGATTTTGCCGGCTTTCGCGGCGCAATCGGCGTCGCGCCGTCAGCCTTGCCGTCGAGATAGGGCGCGAGCGCCTCGGCCGGCGTCATCTCCGGAAACACCTCGCGGTCCATGATGTAGCCGCGCACTACCGTGCGGTGATGCGTGTCGATGAGGTCCATGGCCTGTTTCAGCCGGCCCTTTTCCAGGAGGTCGACGACGCGCGAATGGTCGTCGAGCAAATTGCAATAGTCGAAGTCGGCGGTGATCAACGAGCGCAGCAGCGTAGTGCGGCGCACGAGCTGCGCATGGATTTCCTGCATAACCTTGTTGCGGCTCAAGCGCACGAAGACGGTGTGGAACTCCTGGCCTAGCACGTCGGCCAGCGCGTCATTGCCTGAGGCGACGGCCTGACGCTGGCGCTCGACATGCTGGCGCAACTCCGCCCATCCGGCAGGGCCGAGCCGATCGCTGAGCTGCGCGGCGACGCCCTGTTCGACGAGCGTCAGCGCGTCATAGATCTCCATCGCCTCTTGCATACTGGGCTTTGCGACGAAGGCGCCGCGATTGCGTTCGATCTGCGCCAGCCCGTCATCGGCGAGCCGTATCAGCGCCTGACGCACGACGATGCGGCTGACGTCGAAAATCTCGGATAACTCGCGCTCGCCGAGCTTGCAGCCGGGGACCAGCCGATGGTCGATGATGGCGCGCGTGAGAATATCCGCTATCGTCTGGGAACGGCTGCTCAAGGCGCGGCTCTCCGCGGGTTCGAGGACATTATCAGCAGGCTTACCGTAGCGAAGACATGCGCCGTCAGGACGGGCATATCCCAGATTCAGAAATTTCATGCATCGGAAGTCAATACTCAGAACCTGTCAACACAAAAATGAGTTTTGGCCGACAAAAAGTCATTGATTGATATCCAATCTTGTGTTTTCGTCTTGTCAAACGCCGGGCTAGGTTCATGGTGAAGGGCTAGCCGAGTTGGAAGGGATGCCTATGGCTACCCACTGCGTCGACCGCGAGCTCCTGAACGACTGGCACATCGTCGCCGACCGGGAATCGCTCTCCCCGGATAAGCCGTTTCCGACATGCCTGCTTGGCGTCGATCTTGTCGTCCGCGAGCGCTCGGGGCGCTTCGAGGTCATTCGCAGCGATACAGGCGCCGCGCTGAAATCGGCAGAGCGCTACGGCTTCGTCTGGACCTGTCTCGACAAACCCTGGCGCGATATCGTCTTTATTCCCGAGGCAAACGAAGCGGACCGTCATCTCGTCAGCGGCGGGTCTATCGCGGTCAAGGTTTCCGGTTTGCGCGCCGTAGAGAATTTCCTCGATATGGGCCACTTCCCTTTCGTCCACACCGGCTGGCTGGGTGAGGAGCCGCACACCGAGGTGGCGCCCTACAACGTCGAGATCACCGCCGAAGACGAGGTGCTGGCGACGGAGTGCAAGTTCTACCAGCCGATCGCCTCGCCCACGGCCAAGGAAGGCTTCGTCGTCGACTATATCTACAAGGTGATGCGGCCCTACACGGTGGCGCTATACAAGAGCAATCCGATCCAGAAGCATCGGCTCGACGTCATCACGCTGTTCGTGCAGCCCGTCGATGAAGAGAACTGCATCGCATCCCTATCTCTGCTACCTCAAGGAAGGCATGGAGGCTGCGACGGTGCGCAGCTTCATGCAATTGATCTTCGCGCAGGACAAACCGATTCTCGAAAACCAGATACCCAAGCGCCTGCCGCTCGACCCGCGTGCCGAAACGCCGATCCGCGCCGATGCCGTTTCGGTCTCCTACCGGCGCTGGCTGCGCGACCGCGCCGTCACCTACGGCGCCATACCGGCGCGGGCCTGATCACGATGTCCGCGGCATGCAAAGGAACGATGTTATGACCAAATGCACGGATCCCGTGGTCCTCAATCTCTGGCATCCGGTGGGCGCGATCGCCGAGATCGCCCCCGGCGCCGTCCAGCGGACCGTGCTGCTCGAGGAGCGCCTTAGTTTCGCTGTTGGCGTGGATGGCGAGCCGGTCGTCTGGCGCTCGCGGCCGGACCTGCGCCGCGCCGACGAGGTTGCAGCCGCCGACAGGCTGCCGGCAAAAAGCGCCTATGGTTATGTCTGGACCTCATTGGGCTCGCCGCCGGCCGAGCTCTTCCCGATCCCGGAATATGCTGAGCCCGACCGCCGCCGGCTCAATGCCGCTACCTTCGGCGTGAATGTCTCGGCGCCACGCGCCATCGAGAATTTTCTCGACATGGGCCATTTCCCTTACGTGCATACCGACATCCTCGGCGCCGAGCCGCACACCGAGGTTAAGGAATATGATGTCGAGATCTCGGTCGACCGCGACGAGATTCTCGCCACGCGCTGCCGCTTCTTCCAGCCGATGGCATCGACCGCGTCGGAGGGCGGCGCGGATGTCGACTATGTCTATCGCGTGCCGCATCCCTATTGCTCGGTACTTTATAAATCGAGCCCGGTCGATGAGAGCCGACGCGACGTGATCGCCATCTTCCTCCAGCCGGTCGACCAGGAGCATGTGCGCGCGCATATGCTGCTTTGTGTGCTGGACGAGAACAGCGAGGACAAGGTGATCAAGCGCTTTCAGCAGACGATCTTCGGTCAGGACAAGCCGATCCTGGAAAACCAGGTGCCGAAGCGTCTGCCGCTCGATCCGCGCGCCGAGACTCCCATCCGCGCCGACAAATCGGCGATCGCCTACCGGCGCTGGCTCAGCCAGAAGGGCGTGACCTACGGGGTCATTCCGGCCGCGGCTTGACCGGACATTTTTGGAGACGACCAATGCTGGAAGCAGCCAGAAGCCAGTGGCATCCGATCGCCGCTGCCCATGATCTACCGTTCCGCCATGTGTTCCATGGCCAGTTGCTCGGCCGCGAGTTCGCCGTCTGGCGGGCCGATGACGGCTACGTCAACATCTGGGAAAACCGCTGCCTGCATCGGGGTGTGAGGCTGTCGATCGGCATCAATGACGGCCGCGAGCTGAAGTGCCAGTATCATGGCTGGCGCTATTCGAACCGCACCGCGGGCTGCACCTATATTCCCGCGCATCCGGCCGACGCGCCGGCCCGCACCATCACCAACCGCACCTATCCGGCGGTCGAGCGCTATGGCCTGATCTGGTCTTCGGAGGAGGCGCTGGGCGAAGTGCCGGATGTCGCCGGCCTTGCCGAGGGCAAGCTGCTTCCCCTGCGCGGCATCCCGCTCAACGCGCCGGCCGACAAGGTCGTCGAGAGGCTGAAGGCCTATCACTTCCAGCCCATTGGCGCGTTCGACCGCGACGGCGCCGAAGTCGCCCTTGAAGGCGCCCAGGATTTTGCCGTGGCGCTGCGCTCGCGCGACGGCGCCGCCGAGACACTTGGGGTCTTCTTCGTCCAGCCGGTCGATTCCAACCGTTCGGTCATCCGTGGCGTGCTCGACCAGGATGAAGAAGGCGAGGAGCGCATCGCCGTCCTGCGCCACCACAATGAAAGGCTTTCAAAGCTGCGCGACGAAGTCGAACGCGAAGTCGCCGACAAACCGGCGCCAGCGCCGATCGAGCCGGTCTATGAAAGGGTCTCGGCCGAG
Organism: Mesorhizobium sp. SOD10; assembly: GCA_000824805.1. Classification (GTDB taxonomy): domain Bacteria; phylum Pseudomonadota; class Alphaproteobacteria; order Rhizobiales; family Rhizobiaceae; genus Mesorhizobium. The sequence goes on along the minus strand of CCNA01000020.1, from coordinate 1,786 downwards.
CTTGCCGAAATGCCCGAGGTGACCGCGCATGGCCGCAAGGCGGCGCTGCGAGTCACCGTCGCCCGTAAGTGGCAAGCGGCCGAGGGCGTTGCAGGTTTCGAGCTTCGGCCGATCAAGGGCATCCTGCCGACTTTCCAGCCCGGTTCGCATATCGACGTCCACATGCCCAATGGCGAAATCCGTCAGTATTCCATCACCAATGGCCCCGGCGAGACCGCCAGCTTCACCATCGGCGTCAAGCTGGAGCCGGACTCGAAGGGCGGCTCCAAATGCATGCATGAGACCGTGCGCGAAGGCGACGTGCTGGCGATCTCGGAGCCGCGCAACAATTTCCCGCTGCGCCGCGATGCCATCAAGACGATCTTCGTCGCTGGCGGCATCGGCATCACGCCGCTGCTTGCAATGGCGCGGGCGCTGAAGAACCAGGATCTGACGCACGAGCTGCATTATTTCGCGCAAAGTGAGCAGCATCTCGCCTTTGCCGATCGGCTGGCTGAGCTCGGCGATGCGCTGAAGCCGCATCTCGGACTGTCGCCGGACGCCACCGGCGCCGAACTTCGCCGCGTGTTGGCCGACTACAGGAACGGCATGCACCTCTACATCTGCGGCCCCGGTCCGATGCTGGAGGCATCGCGCAGGATTGCCGCCGAGCAGGGCTGGCCGGACAGCGCCGTGCATTTCGAATATTTCAAGAACACCAACAAGATCGACGACAGTTCGAGCTTCGAGGTGGCGCTGGCGCGCTCCTGCGTCACGCTGCGGGTACCGGCGGGCAAGACAATCCTTCAGGTGATGCGCGAAAGCGGCATCGACGTGCCGTCGTCCTGCGAGCAAGGCGCCTGTGGCACCTGCGTGGCGACGGTAATCGAAGGCGAGCCCGACCATCAGGACGTCTATCTCAACGATGCCGAGCGCAAGGCCGGGACGAAGATCATGACCTGCGTCTCGCGCGCCAGATCGGCACGCCTTGTGCTCGACATCTAGGAGACGCCCATGATCACCCTTTACGACTACGAGCTGTCCGGCAATTGCTACAAATTGCGGCTGCTGATGAGCTTTCTCGGCATCGGCCACAAGACCGTGCCGGTCGACTTCTACCCCGGACGCGAGCACAAATCGGAATGGTTCTTGAAGCTCAATCCGCTGGGGCAGCTGCCAGTGATCGACGACGACGGGCTGATCCTGCGCGACGCCCAGGCGATCCTGGTCTATCTCGCATCGAAATACGACCCGTCCGGCACGTGGTATCCGCGGGAGAACCCGGCGCTTCTCGGCGAGATCAGCCAATGGCTGGCGTTTGCCGACGGTATCACCGCAACCGCCTCGACCGCCCGACTGCACGATGCGCTGTTTTATGATTTCGACATCGAGGCCGCGCGCGCCGGCGCGCATCGGCTGTTCCGCATCCTCGACGAACATCTATGGTTCGCCGAGCAGGAGGGCCGCCAGTGGATCTGCTCGGCCCCGCATCCGACGATCGCCGACATTGCCTGCTTCCCCTACATCATGCTGTCGGAGGAAGGCGGTATTTCGCGCCAAGATTATCCGGCGATCCGCCGCTGGTGCGATCGCGTGAAGCGCATCAAGGGCTTCATCGTCATGTCGGGCGTGTTTCCGGCCGGGCCCGCCAGGGCCGCGGCATAAGTTTCGGTCATGGGCCGGGCGCTCGTCGCGGCCAATCAAATCGGGAGAGGAAAAATGAAAACGCGTGCCGCCGTAGCCGTTGCCGCCGGAAAGCCGCTGGAGATCATGGAGGTCGGCTTCGAAGGTCCCCGCGAGGGCGAGG
>CCNA01000019.1 GCA_000824805.1 Mesorhizobium sp. SOD10 | reverse complement strand
GAACGCTGGTAGCGCTCGAACAATTCGGTGGAGAAGCGGCCCGCCCGATCCTGCGGAACCCGCAGCTCAAGCTTGCCGACCCGCGTGACAAGGGTGCGGTCGTAATAGCCAGAGGGATAGCCAAGACGCTCCGGCGTGCGCTCGCTCTTCGAAGCACCCAGCGCCTCGTCCATCTCGGCCTCGAGCACCTCCTGTATCACCGCGCGGATCACCTCGTGCAGTCCATCCGGGTTCGTAAGCAGAATGCCTTTGACGGCGGCTATGGCCCATTTATCTTCAGTCTTGGTCATGGTGGCGTTCCTTCGCGGGAATCGGTGACGTGAACAATCACCAGCCTGCCATGACCGCCCTCTCGCAGCGAATTTGCAGAACTATCAGCACACTGCCGTAGAACCCAAATCCTTATCGCCGCGCCGCAGCCGCCCTCCGCGATCACGACGAACGTCCGAAAATAGCTACGAGGCATACTGTTGCTCGTTCGCGATTAATCCATGCCCAAAAAATGTTGGACGCAATGCTGTCGTAGGCGCCAAACACCGCGGTCGCCATAACGAGCCTACCTGCGGACCGGACGCGATAATTTCGATGCGTTCGGAAACGATGTCGCGATAAGGAGAACTGCATGAGCATCTCGTTTCAGGAAACGTCACATTCGATCTTTGGCTATGACTTGGATGGTGCTGCTCCCAAATCGGATAAGGTTGGCCCGCTGGAATCCACTTACGTGACTATGCGCGATGGCGTAAGGATTGCGTTGGATATCGTTCGTCCAATGGGTGACGACGCCAACACCAGGCGTGACACCATTCTGGTGATGACACGCTACTGGCGCGGTACAAAAGGAGAGTCGTCCAACCAGTGGGCTGACCTGCTCGTACCAAGTGGTTTTGCAGTTGTCGTCGGAGATTCTCGCGGCACCGGTGCTTCTTTCGGCCAGTGGCCGTATCACCGTGCACGCCCCGAAACGCTCGATTTCAGCGAAATACTGGATTGGATCGTCGCCCAGCCCTGGTCCACGGGTCGGGTGATCGGCTACGGCCTGTCCTACACCGCCAACACGGCGGACTGGATGGCGGAGCGAAATCATCCAGCGCTGAAGGGCATTATACCGCGGTTTGCGGACTACGATTCTTATGAGGATTGCTTTTTCCCTGGCGGAGTGCCCAACCTTTTTGTCGTGCAAACTTGGTCCGCCAACGTTAAGGAGCTCGACCGCAATGTGAAAATTCTGGCCAACGGACAGCGCGCGCCGGGCGTTCGTCCTGTAGGACCCGATGGCGAGGCGGACCTTGCCGAGGCACTGCGTGATCACGAGCGCGCGGTGCCCATTTCTGAGGGATTCCAGCAGGTCACGTTCAAGGATGATCGTCCGACCACCTGGGGAGGAGTCTCCATGATCGAGTGGAGCACCCAGGAAGTGGCAAACCGGATCTCTCGCTCACGTACCCCAACCCAAAACTTGGCAGGCTGGTTTGATGGTGGAACGGCGCAAGGTGCAATCCGCCGCTTTCTGGGACAGTCAAATCCGATGAACTTGATCATTGGCCCTTGGAACCATGGTGGCGACCATGCCTATGATCCCCTCCGGGACCCTCGTGAGACGATCGTTCCAACTTTCGCGTCTCAGTACGCAAATGACGTCAGGTTTGCAGGCCTCTGCTTCAACGGCGAGGCTGGCAAACAGCAAGGGAAAGTCCTCCACTACTACACGCTCGGCGAGGGTGCGTGGAAGTCGACCCGTTCCTGGCCGCCCGCAGCCACGCGCCAGCGATGGTACATGACAAGCAACTCACGCCTAAGCTCATCGCCCGGAGAGGCGGGCTTCGACCAGCTTGAGGTTGACCCCGCTGTGGGTGACGTCGAGACGAGCCGATGGGGAACCCAGATTGATTGCAGACAGGTGGATTATGGAGACAGGCGACAGTTTGACGCCGCTCGTCTCGCCTATACCGGCGAGCCGTTGACGCGTGACCTTGAGGTCACTGGTCATCCCGTCGTTCACTTGAACATAACCTCGACACGTGAGGACGGAGCATTTCTGGTGTATCTAGAAGCCGTACGGCCGGACGGGGTGTCCCTCTACCTCACGGAAGGGCAACTGCGTGCCGTGCACCGAAAGGTGTGGACCGATTCACCGTTCCGGGCACTCGGGCCGCAGCACAGCTATCTTAGACGCGACGCCGAGCCACTCATTCCGGGCGACGCCGCCATCCTCACCTTCACGCTAAATCCAATATCTGCGCTCCTTCCGGCAGGTCACCGCTTGAGGGTGGTTTTGGCTGGCAGCGACAAGACGACATTTGCCACTGTGCCCGCCGACGGCCGACCACCGTTCCTCAAGTTCCATCGTGGTCAGGCAGGCTGTTGGATCGACCTGCCCGTTATTGAGGCCTGAGCAGAAGCCCTAATCCTTGCAAACTACGGATCTGCCGAATGCGGGGAAGTCTTCGGCGATCTTGTTCGGCGGAAAACCGAAATATGACGGTTGGATTCACCGGTGAACGCACCTCTCGCCCAATCTCCCCAACGCTCCGCTAACTCCACGTATTCGGCCATGGTTCGAGCTCCTGGTGAAAAACATAACGACTCGCTCGCAGTTCAACGAGCAAGCGTTGTGCCAACTAGTCGGATCAGCCGGTGACGATGCCCAACGAGCTTTACAGCCGCTCTTGCTACATCCGCCGCAGGCGCGGGCAGTTCAGCGCCCGACAGTTGCGATTGTCGGAAACCGCACAAAATTTGCGCCGTTGCGAACAGACGGAATCGGTAATTGTTCACCCCTGCGCAAGCGATGGGCAGTGAGTGGGCGCTGGGTTGAGATCAAACCGTTGAGTGGATTGATGGTCCGTCGTCGGGCGGTTTTTAGGACTGAGCGGGTGACGGGCTAGAGCTTGACGGCCAAGAAGATTAAGAGGTCACCCCTTCGGGGGAATTGCCCGCGCTGAACGGCATCCAGCTTCGCGCGTACACTGATATCCATACATTCGTCACAACTATTGCCCATCCAACATGATTTAAGTATATATCGATCGCGAATGAGGAATAGTATCACTCTCAGGCATTTGCGTGCGTTCGTCGCGATCGCGGAGCGGGGCGGGTATACCGCTGCAGCCCAGTTTCTGAACATCTCGCAGTCGGCTTTAAGCCGAACAATTGTGGAGATTGAGGAGGAACTGGACACCCGCCTATTCGAGCGCACTACAAGGCGGGTCGTCGTCACAGCATCCGGCGAACAGCTTTTGATGAACGCGCGCCGTGTCCTTGAGGAATTCGACAGCGCGTTGTCGCGGTTCCAGCTTTACCATAGCGGACTGAATGGGGTCGTGAGCCTGGCGGCACTATCGTCGGTCGCGTCCATCGTACTGCCGACGGTCATTTCCGAATTCCGGAAAGCCAGGCCCAACGTTAGAATATCGGTAAAGGACGGTTTTGCGGAGGAGGTTGTTAATTACGTATCCAACGGACAAGTCGATTTTGGCATCACTTCCTTTCCAAAGGCGAAAGGACGGCTGGTCTGCGAACGGATCGTGGCGGATAGACTGATATGCATATGCTCGAAATCTCACAGATTTGTGAACATGGAAACAGTGTCCTGGAACGACTTGGCTGGGGAAGACTTCGTCGCATTCGATCCTTTGAGCAGCATTCGATCGTGTGTGGATCGCGCTTTGCAAATTGCCGAAATTCAACTCGGGACCGTCACAGAGGTTCGTGACGTCGGTGCGGTTGCGGGCCTCGTATCCGCCGATCTAGGCGTATCCGCAGTGCCCAGCCTTGTCCTGCCCATGATGCAGTTTTGTGAATTTGCCGAAAAAGAGTTGGTGGATCCGGTAGTCGAACGCGAGATCTATCTTATCCATGATCCACAGACACCGATGCCTCCGGCTGCCGGAATTCTCATGGAAATGTTACGGCAGGGAGGAATGCAGGGGTTTGGAATTCCGACGGGAGTCAGATGGTTGGACAAATTGCAACCTGGTCCGACGAAAAAGAAATAGGAACGAGCGAACGCATACCCCCACGGCGTAAGAGTCCGGCCGTGGTAGATCAGTCAACGATCGTTGCTTCGGTTGCGCGGCGCAGCTCACTGTCAGTGATGCCGTCGGCACGTTCAACCAGCTTCAAACCACCTTCGACGACGTCGAGCACGCCGAGATTGGTAACAATCCGATCCACAACGCCTTGGCCCGTCAGCGGCAGCGTGCAGGCTTTGAGGATTTTCGACTCGCCTGCCTTGTTGGTATGGTCCATAACGACGACCACCCGCTTCACGCCGGCAACCAGATCCATTGCGCCACCCATGCCCTTGACCAGCTTGCCTGGGATCATCCAGTTGGCGAGGTCACCGCTCTCCGAAACTTCCATCGCGCCGAGGATCGCCATGGCGATCTTGCCGCCGCGGATCATTGCGAAGCTTTGCGCCGAGTCGAAGAAGGCCGAATGCGGCAGTGCCGTCACCGTCTGTTTCCCGGCATTGATGAGGTCGGCGTCGACCGCGTCTTCGGTGGGGAAGGGGCCTATGCCGAGCAGGCCGTTCTCCGACGCAGCGTCACGTGAACACCCTCGGGGATATGGTTGGCGACCAACGTCCGAATGCCGATGCCGAGATTGACGTAGCTGCCGTCTTCAAGTTCGCGCGCGGCCCGTGCCGCCATCTGGTTCCTGTCCCAAGCCATTCGTCTCTTCCCGCCCTTAAGCTGCCGCGCGTGTCGTACGCTGTTCGATGCGTTTCTCGTGCTCACCCTGAACAAGGCGATGCACATAGATCCCCGGCAGGTGGATCTGATCGGGATCGAGGCTTCCGGCAGGTACGATCTCCTCCACCTCCGCCACGCAAACCGTTCCGCAGGTGGCGGCTGGCGGGTTGAAGTTGCGTGCTGTCTTGCGGAAAACGAGATTGCCTGATGCGTCCGCTTTCCAGGCTTTGACGATCGACAAGTCCGCGATGATACCGGTTTCAAGCATGTAGGTCTCGCCGTTGAAGCTTTTGTGCTCCTTGCCCTCGGCGACCAAGGTACCCACGCCGGTCTTGGTATAGAAGCCGGCGATGCCGGCGCCACCTGCGCGCATGCGCTCGGCCAGCGTTCCCTGCGGATTGAATTCGAGTTCCAGTTCACCGCTCAGGTACTGGCGCATAAACTCGGCGTTTTCGCCGACATAGGAGGAGATCATTTTCTTGATCTGCTTCGTCTTGAGCAGCACACCAAGCCCGAAATCGTCGACGCCGCAATTGTTCGACGCGATTGTCAGTCCCTCGGTACCCGCGTCCCGGATCGCGGCGATCAAAAGCTCCGGGATGCCGCAAAGCCCAAACCCACCAGCGGCAAGGAACATCCCGTCGAACAACAAACCATCAAGCGCCGAGCCCGCGTCGGTATAGATCTTGTTCACGTCACGCCTCCGAAATAGATAGTGCTCAGCCGACAGGCGACCAACGTTCGCCGTTACAATTTGCATTTCTTAACGAGGACTTGGTTAGGCACGAGCGCTGAAACACATGTCATCTGTATACCTCCTCCACGCCTCACACCGAAGCTCCGCAACGCTCCGTCCAGCGCTTGGGTACAGCGACCTGCCGGTGGGGAGGACACCGGCAGGGCGCGCCGCGCGTAGGTCTCGGTCGCGTGACGACGGACCACGGCGCCAGACTGTTGCTTTGCCTACCGACAGGTCACCAACCGGATGGCAGATAAGGCGGGCTCCATAGCATTAATCCCCGGAGAGCTATCTCTGATCTTCCCTGAATGCATTATCGCGTCCGATCCGCAGGTGAGGCTCGTTCTCACGGTTGGAATCATTGAACGCGTACTACAGCACTGCGTCCAACATTATTTGGGTATAGATTGATCGAAAAAGGACACCAATAAACCTGGCTGGTCAGGTATTTGCGTGTTGGTTGCGATTGTGGGGCGAGGCGACACAGGGCCGCGGCCCGGTCTTTGAACATCACTCATCGGCTGGTGGCACGAGGGCGATCACATCGCCGGATGTTCGTTCATGACCTCTTCATGGAAGGATGAGAACCCAAACTGCTTTACCGCCGATCGCTAAGCTCGTGACCGACATTTCGATATTGTTTTTGTCGGCGTCACGGTCCGGATCTTGCGTGCAACCTGCCTTCGACCATCAATTCAAGGCTGGACACGACGGCCATGCAAACCAGCAGTGCACTTTGCCCTCGCGATCCGCGCCAACAACGAATGTCCGGAGTGCCTACCGATTATTGCGCTCGCACGATCAATCTATGTTCAAAAAATGTTAGACGCGCAATATTTTTTGGCGACACTGGAGGGATCAGCCGCAAAGAGAATATCCATGAATGAAGTTGTTACGAAACAAGAACATCAAGCGTTTCACGTTATCTTCAACCGCCCAGAACGGATGAACGCGGTAAACGAGGTCCTTTACCAAAAAACGTTAGAAGCCCTGAAATACGCGGATGAAGATCCAAATATACGGTGTGTCATCCTTTCCGGAAACGGCCGGGCATTCTGTGCGGGTGCCGATCTGAAGGCCCACAAATCTGGTGACCGAACGCGGGATGAGCGCGAGGCCTACATCATGCTCGGGCAGCGTGTTTGCGAACAGATTCAGACGATGAAGACGCCAGTAATCGCCCAGGTGCATGGTTATGCCGTCGGGGGTGGAGCGGAAATCGCGACCTCTGCTGATTTTCTGATCATATCTGAGGATGCCCAGCTCGGGTTTCCGGAAGTTGCCATCGGCACTTATGTAGGGGGAGGCGTAACGGTCCGGCTCCCTAGGCTTATCGGCTTGAGAAGTGCGGCAAGTCTCTTGCTGCTGGGCGACAGGATAACCGGCGCGAAATGCTTGGAGATTGGCCTGGCAACCGAGGCTCCGCCAGCGGCTCAGTTGGTGGAGCGCACCACCGCGCTGGTTGAACGGATCGTCAAAAACGCGCCGTTGCCAATGGCGCGCCTCAAGGCGGCGATCAATTTCCCGCATAGCCCCGAGAGCCTATTCCGTGCCGAGGGCGAAGACGTGCTGGCGATCATGGAAACGAAAGATTGGGCTGAGGGAGTCGCGGCTTTTGCAGAACGCCGCTCCCCCAAGTTTGAAGGAAAGTAAGAATGGACGCCCTTAACAAGGCAACAGCGGTAAGCCGCATACTTGAGCCGCGTTCCGTCGCGGTCATTGGCGCATCTGCAAGTCCCTCCAAGCGCGGATATCAGATCATCAACGCGCTGCAGAAGGCCCGCTACAGCTATTCAATCCTTCCGGTTAACCCAAAGGGAGGGACCATCCTCGGTTTGCCCGTAGTCACCGAAATTGATGCCCTTCCGGACGGCGTTGACATTGCAGTGATAGTTCGGCCCGCTGAGGAGGTGCCAGATCTTCTCCTCCAGTGCGGCAAAAAGGGCATCGCGGGTGCCATTGTTGTCGCACACGGCTTTGGCGAGCGGGGAGACCAAGCGGCAAGCACAGAAAAGAGATTGCGTGACGCCCTAGCAGAAAGCGGGGTCCGCATTATTGGGCCGAACACGTCCGGCATGGTAAACTGCGCCATACGGGCGGACCTAATCGGCCTGCCGGAACTGCCCCCAAAGGGACCCGTCAGCGTCTTAACGCAAAGCGGTAACATGATTTTGACGGTGCTCGAAGACAGCCGAGCGATTAACGGTCCCGGCTTCGATGTCATTGCTGGTCTAGGAAACCAGGCTGATGTTGGATATGACGAACTGATCGAAGAGCTTTGTCTACGCAGGAGCACTCGTTCAATTGCGATCTACAATGAAGGTTTCATTGATGGGCGGCGTTTTCTGAATTCGGCCGCACGAGTAGCGGAGAGCTGTCCGATTGTAATGCTCCGAGGAGTGCGATCCCACGAAGGTGGAAAGGCGGCGCTTTCTCATACGGGTTCGATTGCTGGCGCTGACGATATCGCTTTGAGAGTGCTGCCGCAGATGGGCGTTACGCTGGTGGATCGCTCGGACGAATTGCTTCCGATAGCTGCGCTTCTGGCAACCACTCCACTTCCTAGACCAGGGGCTGGGATTGTGGTTCTGGCTGACGGTGGTGGACATGCCACGCTGGCGGTTGATGCTCTATCTCGCGCGGGGGTCTCCTTTGCATCTCTTTCTGGGGAAACCAAAGCTAAGTTGAGAAAGGTGCTCGGGGAGGAAGCCAGTGTCGAAAATCCGATCGACGTTTACAGCGCCATAGATGCCCATCCAGATGTCTTTCCGGAATGCATTGAGATCTTGGCGGCAGATCCAAAGGTAGGGCTCATCCTGACATCCGGGATGTTTGGAGCGTACCACCTAAGGTTCGAAGCTTCTCTCCTGACAGCTGAGAATTCGGCCGCCGAGCGTATCGTTGCATTACAGAAGACCTCTGGCCTTCCTTTAGTTTTCCATAGTTGCTACGCCAGCCGAATGCCTGAAAATCACCAGATCTTGCGAAATGGTGGCATGCAAGTTTTCGCCTCGTTGGATTTAGCTGTCGCGGGCTCGAGAGCGCTTTATGAGAGGGCGAGCTGGCTTTTAAAGCACAGCAACCACAACGCAACGTTGGCCACCGAGGTGCCCCGCGTTGTCGTGCCCAACGGCCTGTCCGCAGAGACGACGGCTCGCGGGATACTCCAGAAATTGGGCGTGGACACTGGTCAATGGTTGGCTGCTGTCGATGCGGAATCCGTCGCGGCAGCCGTTTCCGGGTTCGCAACTTCTTGCGCGGTGAAGGTCGATTCGGCGGCGGTCAGCCACAAGTCTGATGTAGGCGGCGTGCGTCTCGGTGTGACGCGAGAGGCGGCGCGAGCTGCCGCCGCCGATATCGCAGGGGCCCTGGCGTCCCACGCCGCTCAGGTGACAAGCTTAGGTTTTATCGTCACGCCGATGGTGGATCGGGGTGTGGAATTGTTCGTGGGCGCTACCAACGATCCTGTTTTCGGTCCGGTTATCTTGTTCGGCTCAGGGGGCGTGTTGGTTGAGGCGACCAAAGACGTCACTTTTCGCGCGGCACCGGTTTCTCCAGAGGAAGCCTTGAACATGATTGAGGAAACGCGCGTTGCGAAGATCCTCGACGGTTTCAGGCACTTTCCGAGAGTCGACAAGCTATCTCTCGCCAACTTCATATCGTCCCTGTCTATGGCGGTCCTGAGAATGGAAAACCTTGCGGAGCTCGACATCAACCCGATTATCGCTAACGAAAGCGGTATCTATCCGGTCGATGTGAGGTTGGTCGGAAAATAATAGCCGCCATGCCCGCAGGCGATCCTTTGGTCGCCGATGATTAAATCGCTTACTTTCAGCCAAAGGCCTAGCCGATGGGCGAATTCGTTCGCATTTTCGAAATGTCGGCACGCGACGGGCTCCAAAACGAGGGGCGCCTCGTGCCGGCTGCTGAAAAGATTAGACTTATTGACATGCTATCTGACAGCGGCTTGCAGAAGATCGAGGCAACCTCCTTCGTGTCGCCGAGGTGGGTGCCTCAGATGGCCGACGCCGCAAGTGTTATGGCCGGTATTCGCCGTGCGCCCGGCGTCGTCTACGCGGTGCTGGTCCCCAACTTGAAGGGCTACGAGGCGGCGCGGGCGGCCAACGCTGACGAGATCGCCGTGTTCGCCTCGGCCTCCGAAACCTTCAGCCATAAGAACATCAATTGCTCGATTGCCGAGAGCATCGAGCGGTTCCGCCCCGTACTCGCCGCGGCCGCCGCCGACGCCATTCCGGTGCGGGGCTATGTCTCCTGCGTCACCGACTGTCCTTACGAAGGGCCGGTACCACCAGCTGCCCCCATCAGGGTTGCGGCCGAACTCCTTGCGATGGGCTGCTATGAGATTTCACTGGGCGACACCATCGGCTTGGGGACACCCACAAGCATCGCGGCCATGCTCGATGCCGTGTTGGAAGAGGTGCCAGTCGGGAGGCTTGCCGGACATTACCATGACACAGGGGGCCGCGCCCTCGATAACATCCTGATAAGCCTGGAGAAGGGCCTGCGCACCTTCGACGCCGCTGTCGGTGGCCTTGGCGGCTGCCCATTCGCGCTTGGTGCGAAGGGCAATGCCGACACCGTTGCAGTCGCCGCCATGCTCTCCAGCAGGGGCTTTGAGACGGGCCTCGATATGGAGCGACTGGAGGAGGCGGCCCGCTTCGCGGGCAGCCTGAGAGAGGAGCGACCATGAACTTCGACACCGTCCGCGTCACGACCGACGAGATCGGCGTCGCTACGTTGACCCTCGGCCGTCCGGACAAGCACAACGCCATATCGGGACAGATGACCGCCGAACTCGTGGTTGCGGCCGAACTGCTTGCCAATGACGACAGGGTGCGAGCGGTGGTATTGACGGGCGAGGGCGACAGCTTCTGTGCCGGTGCCGATCTCGCCTGGATGCGGGCACAGGCCTCTGCCGCGCGTGACGAGCGAACCGCCGAGGCCAAGAAGCTGGCGCTGGCTCTTCGCGCGCTCAACGAACTGTCTAAGCCACTGATTGGCCGCATCAACGGTCAAGCATTCGGCGGCGGTCTCGGCCTGATGAGCGTCTGCGACATCGCGATCGCCGTCGACACCGCGAGGTTCGGCTTCACCGAGGTCAGGCTAGGCCTCATTCCTGCGACGATCTCTCCCTATGTGTTGGCTCGGATGGGAGAGGGCCGGGCGCGACGGGTCTTCATGTCGGCCAGGATATTCGATGCCAATGAAGCCTGCGAACTCGGGCTGGTTTCCCGGGTCGTGCCGCCGACCGACCTGGAGGCGGCGGTCGAGGCTGAGGTCCGGCCTTATCTCTCGGCCTCCCCCCGGGCAGTCGCCGCCGCCAAGGCGCTTGCGCGCCGACTCGGGTCGGAAATCGACGACGCGGTGATCAGCGAGACGGTCGCTCTGCTGGCCGATGCGTGGGATACGACCGACGCCGCTGACGGAATCGCAGCCTTCTTCGATCGCCGCAGACCGCGTTGGCAGGCGTGAGGCCGTCCGGGAGCGGGTCGTTGCTCGACAGGCAGGAGCGACAAAGGACGGATCGCGCTCGTAGAGCGTAGAGCTGATGCGAGATCCAAAACAAAGGATACCGTTCGAATCCGATCTTCAGGTAGGCGTTCGCGCCGCCGCTGCTCTGTTCGAGAACGGTGTCATCAGCCGCGCCATGCCGCACGGCGATATCCTCGGCTTTGCCCCGCCTCTGATCATCACCCGGAAGGAGATCGACATAATCGTCGACGCAACAGCTAAATCTGTCGAGACAACCTATCGCGCGTTGAAGGCCGAGGGCGCGATGTGAACATGCGAACGCAGACGGGAGCGAGCCGGAGGTTTAACGCCATCCCGGAGTAACCAATGTGGTGGTCCCTGGGATGAACTTTCCCACGGACCAGACGCTCGGACGTAAAGGCTGTCGTCAGGACTGGTCGCCCATTGTTCCCATGGTGATGACTGGTTGACAGCGCATTTCGGGCCGAGCCGACCGAAACTGCTAAACTTGAAGCCGCCAGATTCTAAGCATGCTTCAGACTTTAATCGCAAGCGGTAATCAAATCAGTTCTGCCGCCGCTGTCCTGTTGCCCAACGACCGGGGCGTTTGTGCGGCGCGCCCTGCCGGTGTACCTCCTCGCCGGCAGGGCAGCTTTTTGACCCTGGATCTGGGTGACTGTAGCGCCTCCGCAATCGAGAGTGAAGGAGGTCATCTGCATATCCGGATGGCACATCGAGCTTCGATATTTCTTTTATGCCATGGCAACCGCCCACAATCGTAGCTTCCGACGCTACGCTGACCGCAGCCGGCGTCGACGTCGCAGGCACCTCCTTTCATATGATTGAACGTCCGGAGAGTAGTCACCGAGGTGAATTTTCTCCAGCGTCGAATCTCGCGGGCAAGTCTTATCGCCCATCGCTGCTGATGTAAGTCCCAGGTTCAATTGAAAACAGCCGCAGGAGAAAATGCAGCAATGCAGCTCGTCTTCGAAACTTTGCTAGATCAGTTGTCGTTGAGTGTTGATGAAGTCGACTTCCATAACGCACTGGCCAGCGCCGCCGGCGCCCTCGACATTCCCGCATTCGCCTATCTGTCTCCGGTGTCTGATCGCGTCACAAAACCCAGGCTGATATCGAACTATCATTCCGGCTGGACGTCGCACTACTTGCGCCGCCAATATGAAAAAATTGACCCGGTCATAGAATGGGCAAGATGTAGCGAATGTCCCTTTCAGTGGGGACCGGGATTCGGTCTTGCCGGCATTTCAACGCGACAGCAACAGCTTTTCGACGAGGCTGCCCAATTCGGCATCTGCTGCGGACTGACGATTCCACTTGTCGATCGCCGCGGCGGTGTCGCTGCGATGACCTTCGCGGCAGACAGGCTCGATCCGACCTTTCTGCGCACCGTCGAGCAATATGAACAGGCGCTCGAGATTATGGCGATGTGCTTTCACATCTCTGTTCGCCGCAAGCTTTCAGGTGGTCTGGCGGTGGATGGTGTTTCGCTGACGCCCCGTGAGTACGAATGCCTGCAATGGACGGCAAGGGGCAAGTCCGCCTGGGAGATCGGCTGCATCTTGGGGATCAAGGAGCGTACGGCCGCTTTCCATCTGGACAATGCCAAGAAGAAGCTCGGCGTGCGCACCAAAACTCAGGCGGTGACGCTGCTGGCCTCCTCACGCTCATCAATCCTCTGAGGAACAGCCTCCCGGTATTATGGCGCAAACGCCACGGGAAAAGAATCCGGGCCCGGCTTATTTTCCGGCGCATGGAACACAAGCCCGCACTTTGCGTACCGATAAAGCTTCATGCCGAGATCGGCCGGAAACTACAGGCCAATCAAGTGCAACGCGAAAGCCCATTGACGACATGAAGCATGTCGAAGCGGTGCTTCACGTGCTGGAGCCCGATTTCAACGCCGGGGCCATTTCGATCAAGCGCCGCAATAATCCCAACTGCTGTTCAAGCGCGGGCATGTCATCCGGGGAGCGCTAGACGTTCTCAGGACGGCTACCGGGCGCCTATGGGCGCGGAAGAGATTGCGCTGGCCTTGTTCCGAACCAAGGGCGTTGAAGCGCCTGCACGGGACGACCTGCACCGCCTGTATGGTGCGATAAGCTCGTGACTGTTGAACAACCGGGACGTGACGCTGCACGACGGCCACGGCGCTGGACCTTGGGCAAATAGGCCTTAGACTGCTGGCATGGATTGGCTCGGCAATCTCATGGCCAACCATAAGGCTGAGATCGTCGACTGCGCGAGGATATTGAGGCGTCGCGGGCAACCCCGCACGAGCTCACGGACGAAATCATTGGACAATCTCAGGATGATTGAGGTTTGGAAACGGATCGTGGTTAACACGGAATCCGATATTTATATCGTCACTGTCTAGCCGGTTATGCTCTAGCCTGTTGATATCTTTTTCAGAACTATATTAAATGATTTCTTTCTGAACGCGATTCGGTGAGTAATGTTGAACGTGCTTAAACAACCGGGCGGCCAGGTTTGGGCTGCCGACGCTCCCAATTCGGCCAACCTTGATGGCAAGGACCATTTGAAAATTGGGGTAACATCGGCATCCATAGCGGCTGGTGCCGATAGAGGCATGCAGTGGTATTTGGGGCAGCTTTACGGTGTCGTGGGGCCGGGGCTGATCTTCGCACAACATGTCTTTCAAGGTTTGAAACGGGACATGTTGGTGCGCAACGATATGAAGGCCGACGAGAAAAAGCTGGCGGTTTCTTGGCCGGCACCTGAAGACGCAAAGCTTGTCGGCGGCCCACAGGATGGCAGCTTGGAGTTTTATCCCGCCCCGGCCCAGAGCGTCTTTGTCGTTTACATCTCGCCAAATGAGATGATAGAGCAATTCCCTGACGTATACGGCTGGGCTGAGCATTGGACGTGGGTTGCGGAAAACCACGACCTCGTCGGCGCGCCTATAGAGTCGGAATCGCGGTATGGAAACAAGCTCTGGTCTAAGGGTTAGGCCACTTTTCGCACGTTGGAAAAGGGAGATTGTTTCGTGAACACGGAATCCGTAGTGGTGAGATTACCGGACGGCGTTTCGCTGAGCGCCTTTGCACCTGTTGCTTATTTTGACAAGCACATGGATTGCATCCGAGTCGTTACCATGGACCGTAGCGTCACCGAACATCGCGTTGACGGGTTCTTGACGCTGCATAAATCCAATCATCGGCTCGACCTCGATCCCGAGTATGTCGGGTTCACAATCAAGGGCATACGCCACTTGTTTGAGTCTGTTGGGCTGGATTTGAACGGCGTCCACCGTCTTGCCGACATCATCGATCGCCTAGTGAAACACCGCCCCGGTTCGGCAATGTCGACGATGCTTGAATTGGTATATCGCGAATTCAAAGAAAATGGCGACCTAGAGGTCAACCTAGCGGCTTGATGTTTTTCAGAGCGGCGAGGCCAACTCGCCGCTTTCAAGCCGAAACGTGCCGGTACCAATAGCCGGCGAAATCGACTGACGGCTTCCGCTTCAAAGCATTGCCGGTCACGCACTGGACCTGTTCACCATTGGTATTGCGGCAATTGTCTTTGCGCCACGCGGCTTCCCGCGCATAGCGGAGAAGATAAGCGCCAGCGATATGAGGTGGCCGAACTCGGCGCGACGCAGGGGGCTGAAATATTCCTCTGCCTATTCGTGCAGGCGCGGTCCGCATTGTAAGACTCTTGATGATTGATGCGCTTCAAAACGGGGGTATGCAGGCCATTCCAAGCCGCCGCTTCGTCGGCGTCGATGACGGTGCCTTCGGCCGTCGTGCATCTTTGGTCCATTTATCGGCTGGATGATTACTATTCAAACAATCAATTTTACGGGCCTAATCAGATCCCGTTAGAGGATCCTGAATTACAGCGCGTTGGGTATCCCGCGTCGTGATTGCTGCGTCGACTGAGGCTGCCGGAAAAAATTCGGAGTTGGCATGTGCGGGATTGTTGGTATCGTTGGGCAAAAGCCCGTCTCGCAGCGGTTGGTCGACGCATTGAAGCGTCTGGAATATCGCGGCTATGATTCCGCTGGCGTTGCGACGATCACCGGGGGCGCCTTGCAGCGCAGGCGCGCTGAGGGCAAGCTCGTCAATCTCGAGACGAGACTGAAGGCAGAGCCGCTGAACGGCACCATCGGCATCGCCCATACGCGCTGGGCAACCCACGGGGCGCCGACGGAAAACAATGCTCACCCGCACTTTACCGGCGGTGTGGCCGTGGTTCACAATGGCATCATCGAGAATTTTGCCGAGCTGAAGGAGGAATTGACGGCGGCGGGAGCCGAGTTCCAGACCGACACCGACACGGAGGTCGTCGCGCATCTTGTGGCAAGACACCGCCGGGAGGGCATGGGGCGGGGCGAAGCGATGCATGCCATGCTGAAACGCGTCAAGGGCGCCTACGCGCTCGCCATCCTTTTTGAGGATGATCCGTCGAGCATCTTGGCGGCGCGCAATGGACCACCGCTGGCAATCGGCCACGGCGACGGCGAGATGTTCCTGGGATCCGACGCGATCGCGCTTGCCCTCTTCACGAATGAAGTCACCTATCTCATCGACGGTGACTGGGCCGTAATAGGTAAGCGGGGTGCCGATATCTTCGATTTCGACGGCTACCCCGTAGAGCGTCCGCGTCAGACTTCCATGGCCGCGGCTTATCTGGCCAACAAGGGCAAACATCGCCACTTCATGGAGAAGGAAATCTACGAGCAGCCAGAGGCCATCGGCCATGTGCTCGCCCATTATGTCAGCTTGATAGAGAATCGCGCCGATCCGATTACTAGTTTCGATTTTGCCAGCATTCCGAGCCTAGCGATCTCTGCCTGCGGCACCGCCTACCTCGCCGGGCTGATCGGAAAATACTGGTTCGAGCGCTATGCTCGCCTGCCGGTCGAAATCGACGTTGCGTCCGAATTTCGCTACCGCGAGATCCCGTTGTCGCCCCAGTCTGCTGCTCTTTTCATTTCGCAGTCTGGCGAAACCGCCGACACGCTGGCATCACTGAGGTACTGTAAGGAGCTTGGGCTGAAAATCGGCGCCGTCGTCAATACCGCTGAATCGAGCATCGCTCGGGAGGCCGACGCCGTCTTCCCGATCCTTGCCGGCCCGGAGATCGGCGTCGCCTCCACCAAGGCCTTCACCTGCCAGCTTGCCGTTCTTGCCGCACTTGCCATCAGCGCCGCCCGGGCCCGCGGAACGGTAACCGAAAATGAGGTGCAGGCGCTGGTCCGAAGCCTTGCCGAAATGCCGCGCATTATGGGCCAGGTCCTGAACAGCATCCAACCTAAGGTAGAGCTTCTGGCGCGCGAATTATCCAAGTATCATGACGTACTGTATCTTGGCCGTGGCACCAGTTTCCCGCTGGCGATGGAAGGTGCGCTGAAGCTCAAGGAGATTTCCTACATCCACGCCGAGGGCTATGCGGCGGGCGAATTGAAGCACGGTCCGATCGCATTGATAGACAAGAACATGCCGGTGATCGTCATCGCGCCATTTGATCGCTTTTTCAGCAAGACAGTTTCCAATATGGAGGAAGTCGGCGCCCGGGGAGGGCGGATTATCCTCATCACCGATGAAAAAGGAGCAACCCGATCGAAGCTCGACACCATGCACACGATCGTGCTGCCAGCTGTCGACGAGATTATCGCGCCGATGATCTTCTCGCTGCCCATACAGCTTCTTGCCTATCACACAGCGGTCTTCATGGGCACAGATGTCGACCAGCCGCGCAACCTCGCAAAATCAGTCACCGTCGAATGATCGTGACGGCCTCATAGCTGGGGGCGGTCCATCGGAACTGCACTCCGTGTGACAAAGCGCGCCGCACCGGCACTTGGATGTCGACGAGATGCAGATCAGGGTACTCGGCCGATGGATATATCTTATTGCTCTATCCTATGGTGGGCGACCCCATCGAATTCAGCCATGCGTGACTTGCCGGCGCCCAGCGCGCGTCAGACCGAAGAAACGGTATTCGCGATCACTGAAAACATCCGTGAAGTCGGATTGCCGCTGTATTTGGCGCCTGCGCCTGGAGATCGCCGGGAGCGGCCATGGAGTGGCGCGCCTTTGGACAACATTGGCGTTGATTTCTTGATGCCCGTGATACGGAAATCGTGAAAAACCGCCCGTCGATCCTGAGTGACTTCGCCGTCCAACGCGGCGCGGACCTCACGTTCGCTTTATCAGGTCGCCACCCTCCAGCATACGCGGAGGTGCCACTAATCATGTCGAGATTGCCGGTTGCTCGATCCCTACTTTGCTCGCCATGAAAGTTATAATGCGCGGAAGAGGGCGGCATCGCTGGCGCCCCTCAGTACTCAGTAAGCTTGCTGGCTGAATCAGAAACCCATGCCTGCCATGCCGCCGCCGGGCATACCGCCCGGCATGCCGCCGCTTCTTCTTCGGAGCTTCGGCGATCATGGCTCCGGTGGTGACGAGCAGGCTGGCGACCGAGGCCACGTGGCTGGAGAGCCGCGCGCACGACTTTTCTAATCGACAATGCCCATGCCGATCATGTCACCATACTCGCCGGTCTGGGGGTTGAAGCCAAACGTCGCCTCCCTGTTATCGAGGATCTTGCCGGCGACGATCGAAGCTTCGGCGCCTGCATTCAGAGCGATCTGGCGGGCCGGAGCCTGCAGCGCACGACGCACTATTGCCACGCCCGCGTTTTGCTCGGCATTGGCGCCGATGACGGCAATGGCCAGCGAAGCGCGCTGCAGAGCCACGCCGCCTCCCGCGACAATGCCTTCTTCTACAGCGGCGTATCAGCGACGGCTTGCCTGACTGCACGACGGCCTCAAGCACCGAAAGAAGTGCCTGCAGATTGCGGAGCTTCTTCTCGTGGATCAGCACATACGGGGCGAGAGATAACCGCGGTCGAATTGCATGCCTCGACGACCTCCAGCTCGGTCTCAGCGATCTTGGCTTCTTCGACGGTGATGACGCCCTCGTTGCCCACCTCCTGCATCGCTTCGGCGATCATGGTGCCGACCGACTCCTCGCCATTGGCCCAAATCGTGCCGACCTGGGCGACTTCCTCGGAGGTCGTGATCTCCCGCGACGACTTCGGTGACGGCGAGGTCGATGCCGCGCTTGAGGTCCATCGGGTTCATGCCGCAAGCAACCGCCCTGGTCCTTCGCGAGAACCGTCGCGGTCGTGGTGCCGTCGCCGGCCAGAGGCTGAACATCGGGCAACAGCGAACACGGAATGAAGCGCCCCATGTTGGAGCGTCGCGCGTTCGAAGGTTGGTTCTCCCAGGATCAGCGGCTGCTATAAATCCAATGGATGGAAAAGAATGGCTTCATGACAGCGCCTCACGGCAAGCACCATGATGAACATGCTTCCACAACGCGATCAGAACTTTTCTCCCGAACGGCTTTGATGCCAGCTTGCCAGGCAAATGTCGGGCAAAGGCACCCGTGTGCGGCCGCTGCTGCTCGCGCGTTTACGGGTCACAGGGGTCGCGCGAGCTCGGCCTGCTGTTTCTCCCGCAGGGCTGATGCTGCCGCAACCATGTTAATGAGGGCAGGGCGGACTTCCTCCCATTTGCGAGTTTTGAGGCCGCAGTCGGGGTTTACCCAAAGTTGACCATCAGACAAGCGCTCGCGGGCAAGCATGAGGAGGGCCGAAATCTCGGCGACTTCAGGAACGCGCGGCGAGTGGATGTCATAGACTCCGGGACCGATTTCGTTAGGATATTTAGAGCTCGTAAAGGCGTCCAACAGTTCCATTGCCGAGCGAGATGTCTCAATCGAAATTACATCCGCGTCCAGCTCAGCGATCGCGTCGATGATCTCGTTGAACTCCGAATAGCACATGTGGGTATGGATCTGAGTCGAGTCTTTTACACCTGTTGAAGCGATCCGGAAGCATTCAACCGACCAGTCAAGATAGACCTTCCAGTCGCACTTGCGCAGCGGCAAGCCTTCGCGAAACGCGGCCTCGTCGATCTGGATCATCCTTGCGCCGGATCTTTCGAGGTCCGTCACTTCATCGCGAATAGCGAGCGCGATCTGGCGGCAGACCTCGGGGCGGGGTACGTCGTCGCGAACAAAAGACCAATTGAGAATGGTCACTGGGCCTGTAAGCATTCCCTTGACAGGCTTTTGCGTAAGCGACTGAGCGAATTGCCACCAGCGCACCGTCATCGGATTGGGGCGCGATACGTCGCCGAAGATGATGGGGGGACGCACGTAGCGCGACCCATAGCTCTGCACCCAGGCATGTTCGGTGAAGGCGAAGCCGGAAAGTTGCTCGCCGAAATGCTGTACCATGTCGTTTCGTTCGAACTCGCCATGCACCAGCACGTCCAGCCCGATCTCCTCCTGCCAGCGAATAGCAGCCTCGATCTCTTTCTTCAGAAAGGTTTCGTAATCGACATAGCTGAGCTGGCCCTTCGCGTGAGCGGACCGCGCCTTACGCACCTGAGGCGTCTGCGGAAAGGATCCAATGGTCGTCGTCGGGAACGGCGGCAGGCCGAGCGTGCGGGCCTGGACCCTGGAGCGCTCGGCAAATGCGCTCTTTCGTTGCTTCATAGCGCCGTTGATGTCGGCGATCCGCCCTTCAACGAGCGGGTCATGGACCTTCGTGGATGTTGCGCGAGTCGAGGCAGCCTCGGCAGAAGCTTTCAACTCGCCAGCCACCGCATCTTTACCTTGGGACAAGGCCCGGGCCAGGATGACCAGCTCGTCGGTCTTCTGGGCCGCGAAGGCGAGCCACGACCTGATGTTCGCATCCAGTGCCGTCTCCATACGCAAGTCGATCGGCACATGCAGCATCGAGCACGAAGGCGCGATCTCGACTCGGTCCAAGGGCCAGCCCGCGACGGTCGGCTTGATGCGGTCGAGAATGGCATTGAGGTTCGCGCGCCAGACGTTGCGGCCATTGATCAAGCCAAGCGAGAGCACCAGATCCTTGGGCGCGAGCCGACCGGCCGCCTCCAACTGTTCGGGAGCACGGGAGAGATCAAGATGCAGGCCCGCCACAGGCAGCGATATCGCCGTCTCGAGACTGTCCCCCAGCGGCCCGAAATAGGTAGCCAGCATGATCTTCAGCTCGGGCGCGGCCTTCGACAGCTGCCCATAGGCAAATTCAAATGCGGCTCGTTCGTTCGGGTTTAGGTCGAGCACAAGCGCTGGTTCATCGATCTGCACCCAATCGGCTCCCGAGAATTTCAACCTCCGCAGGAGTTGCTCGTAGACGGGCAGAAGTCGCGGCAGGAGCGCGAGGGGATTGAAACCTTCGGCAGGTGACTTCGCCAGCTTGAGAAAAGTGACCGGTCCAAGGATGACCGGGCGTGTATGAATGCCCAGGGCTTTAGCCTCGAGGAAGTAATCAACCGGTTTGGTCGACGAGAGTGTGAACGCCTGATCGTCGTCAAGTTCCGGCACAATGTAATGATAGTTGGTGTCGAACCATTTGGTCATTTCCATCGCGGTTAGGGCAGGGCAAGCCGCATGCTCCCGACCAGAGTCGCAATTCCCCGTCTGACCTTGGTTGCCGCGGGCCATGGCGAAATAGATGTCGAGTGGGACCTCGCCGCCATTCCATGCGTAGCGGGACGGCACGGCGCCGACCATGGCGGCGGTGTCGAGTACATGGTCGTAGAGCGAGAAGTCGTTCGACGGGATTTTCGACACACCGCGATCGCGCTGCTCCTCCCAGCTCGCGGCACGCAGCGCCTTTGCCGTCGCGAGAAGCTCGGCAGCGCATGATTTTCCGGACCAATAGCTTTCAAGCGCGAATTTCAGTTCTCGCCGGCGACCGATACGCGGCACACCAAGCGTTGCTACAGGAATTTGCTGAGAGAGAGTCATTCGATACCCCGATGGTTGGGGCGTGGGGGACAACGAAGGCGCCAGTGGGCCGGTACGAACGCCGGGCTGCAGCGGCCACCGAGACACCCCGCCCGTGGACAATAGTTCGCCGTGGCAGGTCTCCTGGCTCGGGGTCATAGCCTCTACCCGTCTTCCCGAGGCTGTTCGCCTCAGTGACATCAGTGGGGTCGGCTCGCCTCTAACAGTTGCGGGGGCAGCGCCGGCATCGCACCGGCTTCCCTCTTAGCTCCGCTGCGGCAGCGCCGTACGGAGAACCATGGCTTGTACACAATCACAGCAGTCAGCTCTTTTGTCAATCTCGCATAAAGAAATGTTTATGTCATTATGTGAACGCACTTTGTACTATCGGAGTGATTTCCAAGTCGCGTAGAGGAGGACTTTTCGATCGTGAATATGTGTAATTCGGCACGCGGTAAGTGAGATTGGCTACATGAAGCCAGACCTTGGCCGCTGCAGGTGACCGGGCCAAATTGACAAATGGGCGCTGTGCAGAACTGTGCCAGACGGCGGTTCGGCCGTTCGGCCCGGGCTGCGCAAGAGTTGTGAGCCGGGCCTTTGGTCGGACCGATTGGGGCGCGAGGCAGGGTGGCGCGCCAGCAGAACTGCGAGGCTAGTCGCATGCTGCAGTACGCGAATGTGGGCCTCCGCGCGCCGACTGATCACCTGAAACTTCCACCGGTAAGTGGCGCCAACCCGTTTCCGAGTTCCGGCAACTAGACCAGAAACGCCAAGGGGAAAACCGCCGTCAACGCGATGCACATGCGACATTTCGATTTGCCGCGCTTTTCTAAACAGCTTTCACTAGAACGAAGGAAGCTAGTCCTTGGCACGCCCCTGCAGCAGCCTTACCTGTTCGGCCTCGCGACGCAGATTCTGCCTGGGTCGCGGACCGATCTGCTGAATCACCAGCCCGGCCGCCAGCGAGCCGAGATCGCCGCAATCCTGGAGGCTGCGGCCGGCCGTGTAGCCATAAAGAAAGCCGGCGGCATAAAGGTCGCCGGCGCCGGTGGTGTCGACCAGTTCCCTGATGGTGGTCGCCTGGATGGTGACGGTCTCGTTGCCGCGCACGATCACCGAGCCTTTTTCCGAGCGAGTGACGGCGGCGATCTTGCAATCCTTGCGGATCGCCGCCAGCGCGTCCTCGAACGAAGCGGTCTGGTAGAGCGCCTTGATCTCGTGGCTGTTGGCGAAAACGATATCGACCGTGCCCGAGCGCATCAGCTCGAGGAACTCCTGGCGGTAGCGGTCGACGCAGAAGGAATCCGACAGCGTCATCGACACCTCTCGGCCGGCGGCATGCGCGAGCTTGGCGGTCTGCCTGATAGCTTCCTTGGCGCGCGGCGGGTCCCACAGATAGCCCTCGAAATAGGTGACCTTGGCGCCGGCGGCCTTGTCGGCCTCGACGTCCTCCGGCCCGAGTTCGACACAGGCGCCGAGATAGGTGTTCATCGAACGCTCGCCATCCGGCGTGACGAAGATCATCGAGCGCGCCGTCGGCGGCTCGCCCTTAAGCGGCCTGGTGTCGAAGGCCACACCCTGGGCATGGATGTCGTGGATGTAGATGTCGCCGAGCGCATCGTTGGACACCTTGCCGAAAAAGGCGGCGCGGCCGCCGAAGCTCGCCATGCCCGCCGCCGTGTTGCCGGCGCTGCCGCCCGAAGCTTCGATCGCCGGTCCCATGCGGCTGTAGAGCAGCTCGGCGCGCCGGGTGTCGATGAGGTTCATCGCGCCCTTGATGATGCCGTTGGTTTCGAGAAAGGCCTCGTCGCACTGCGCGATGATGTCGACAATGGCATTGCCGATGCAAAGCACGTCATATTCCGGCATCGATATCTCCAACGACTGCCGGCTTTCTGCCACGCCGGCCGGGCGCGATCAGTGATGGGCTTTCCGCATGCCAATCTATTCGGCACGAGTCTCGCGGCGCTGCGAGCCTTGCATCGCGCCGTAAGTGCCAGCCTCTCCCAGGTAGACTCAGGCTCTTCGCACCCGAAGTGCTCATAGGTCGCGGCTTTGTGACCGGAAATAAATGCACCCGGCTTGACCTGGCTGACTCAAACAGCCTTTGGGATTCCTACCATTTTTAGCGATTTGGTGTTGCAAAGCCTCTGTGAATTTTCTGGAAGGATCTGTTAACAGTGCTCAACCGAAACGCAACGCTATGCCGGAAACGATCCGAGGTGGTTCGCGGGCTGATGGTGCCGCGCCACGGGGCGTGCAAAACGGCTATTTGACCGAATTGCACTCCGCCGTCTGGCTGCTCTTAGTTGATTAACCCGTCGTGAAGCAGATAACAGGTGCCCACCTTGCCCCGTTGAACAGAGCGCGCGGAGGCCGAGAGAGATTTCTGGCTTGACGGTGCAGCGCCGGCAAAGTCACGCGACTGGCGCGACCATTTCCGGTCAATCTCGCCAACGCGGCAGCGCGATAGGAAAATTCCCTACCCTGCTGCCGCTCAGGCGCAACGGTCCTTGTTAGGTGGAGGCTTGTCGGCGTCGGTGGGATGTTCCAGATATGCATTCATCGATGGCGTTCTGGCCTCGACAGTCAGATTGAGGTGAAAGCCTCCACTCGTCTAATCCCTGGCCTCCACAGCATTTCCGACTTTGGGTTTATGCCAGCGACGTCGATCAAATGGGAACATAATGTAATCCCGCACGGTCAGCGGCTCGGGCTGGTTTCGCATGCCAACCTCCGGCCACTCATTCTTTTTTGGCCAGTATGCCGTTAGAAAAACCGTATCCCAGAGGGTTGTGAAAAACCCATAGTTTCGGTGCCGGTGATGCGCTTCCATCGAGTGGTGGATGCGGTGGAATTTGTTGTCGCCAATGATGTATCGAAGCGGCCCAAGATTGATGCGGGTACTGGAGTGCGAAAGATGGGCCTGGAACGTAATCAGCGTCATGGCAACGATGGGCACCACGCCAGATTCAAAATGGATCAGAGCGAGTGGCAGAGCTACCAGCGCTGCGTAAACGAGTGGTTCGGAGATGTGATGATTGCAATTCCATGCCGTCAATTCGCGGATCGAATGGTGCGTAGCGTGAAGCCGCCAGAGGAATGGAACAGCATGCTGAGCGCGGTGCATCCAATAGTAAAAGAAATCGCCAGCAATCGCGACTAGAACTCCGGAAAGGACCGCCAATCCAGTGCTGACGATTGCGTTGTCAGAGTGGAGCAACGTTGCGAAATTGATCGTTGCCAGCGGCTTTACTCCAAGCCAGGCCAGACCAACAGCGAAGAAGTGCCAAATAAAGGCACCCAATCCGAGTCGAATAAGCCAATTCCGCACGCCGCGAGCGTATGAGGCAAGACTGTATCGATAGGCCGGAAAGGTGAACTCCAGCGCGGCGCAAATGGTGGCGAAGACCACCACCAGCTCAAGCGAGTTCACGAAGATCTGCGATATATGATTAAAATCGAGAATTTGCATTTGTTTGCTCCGGCGAATCGTTCAAGCTGCGCGAGCTTCAGGTCGGAACATCGAGGCAGTCATTTTCGTCATCAGGGCGAATCCAATCGTTAGTAGATCTCCGGCACGGCCCGATAAATTCGAGGTCGGCACCCGAATTTGTATCCGCGCAGAAAGTACCAATTGCACGAAGCGGTCATGCAATTTGCTTTTCGTGCGCATTCAGCGGTGATTATTGCGTCGGTACGCGGGGCATCGCGGGAGCGGACTATGCGGGGTTCTTCTGGATTGGTAAAATCGATTGTTTGGATGAGACGTATCCGTTTCCTAAATGGTCGGAAAAGTCCTTGGGCGAGTTGGCTTGCCCGAGGAGCAGACTATGCGTCAGTGTTGCGGCGGCAACTTGCTACGCAAAAGAGGGTTGCAAAAATCAGCGTAAGCGTCACGAGCCCCGCGCCGTTGAGTAGTTGGTCGACAGGCAGGTCAGATGCGGGCTGCATTGTGACGCTCACAAATCAGCAGCTCGGCGCGCAGAGTGTCGACCGAGGAGTCATCGCGACTTGCCAATGCAGGCTTTTCGGGGAAGTCCGCGTCGTGCGCGATGATTTCGACATGGCAATCGCCGATTTCAAAGCAGGTCACATTTCACCATCAATGGCTTTCTTGGTTCGCCAACCGGCCCCGGCTTTCTTCCATGCCGACCGGCCGAAGTCTTGTCATAGACGGATGTTGCAGCGTCCTTTTGGCGCCGGATTTCAAGGTGCGGCGAGCCCTGCCTCGCGCCGCAAGTCGTCGGCTCTGTCAGTCCTCTCCCAGGTGAACTCGGGCTCTTCGCGACCGAAATGACCATAGGTCGCAGTCTTGCGGTAAATCGGGCGTAACAGATCAAGCATCTTGATAATGCCCTTCGGTTTGAGGTCGAACAACTCAGGAATGAGCTGCTCGATCCTTCTTTCCTCGACCCTTGCTGTTCCGAACGTGTTGACCATGATAGAAACCGGACTGGCCACGCCGATCGCGTAAGCAAGCTGCACCTCGCAGACGTCCGCGAGTCCGCTAGCCACTATATTCTTCGCGACATATCGGGCGGCATAGGCAGCCGAGCGGTCAACCTTGGACGGGTCCTTGCCTGAAAAGGCGCCGCCGCCATGACGCCCCATTCCACCATAGGAATCGACGATGATCTTGCGTCCGGTGAGGCCACAGTCGCCGCGGGGGCCCCCGACAACGAACCGCCCTGTTGGGTTGACCAGAATCCTGATGCCTTCCGAGTCCAGGTCGGTCGGCAGGACCGGCTTTATTATTTCCTCAATGACGCCCTCGCGAACTGTCTCTTGCGAGACCTGCTCATTGTGTTGCGTCGACACGACGATGGTATCCAGGGCGACGGGGCGCAAGCCCTCATAACGCACGGAGACTTGGGATTTCACGTCAGGGCGCAACCAGCTTAGCTGTCCGGCCTTGCGGACATCTGCCTGCCTTTTCGTCAAGCCGTGGGCGAGTTGGATTGGCAACGGCATCAAAGTATCGGTCTCGCGGCATGCATAGCCGAACATCAGGCCCTGATCTCCCGCTCCCTGTTCGAGATCCTGCCCTCGACCCTCGTCAACCCCTTGGCTGATGTCGGGCGACTGCTCGGTGAGGGCATGAATGACGGAGCAACGCCGGCCGTCAAAGCCGACCGCCTCATCGTCGTATCCAATATCAACAATCGTATCGCGAGCCACTTGGCCGTAGTCGACCGTCACATCGCTGGTAATCTCGCCAGCCAGAACGACGGTTCCTGTCTTCACCAAGGCTTCACATGTCTTCACCAGGGCTTCACAAGCGACGCGTGCCTTCGGATCGAAGCGCAAGACTGCGTCGAGGATTGCGTCCGAGATGTTGTCGGCGAGCTTATCCGGGTGTCCCGCGCCAACCGATTCGGAAGAGAAAACGAACTGCCTAGCCATGAAATGCCTCGCTTCGGGTGTTGGAGTTTGCATGGGGCATTTTTCTTAGCCCGATTTACCTGTCGGTGATGCCCGGGACCTCGAATGCCGCGCATAACTCGGCAACGTCGTTTCGCACGCTGGCATGAACATCCGGATCGTTGGGCTGGCGACAGACCAGGTCAATAAAGGCAGCGATTTGCACCATTTCCCCCTCGCGCATGCCCATTGACGTCACTGCTGGCGACCCCAAGCGAATTCCGCTTGTAACCGCCGGATCGCGCGGATCCCCCGGCACCATATTGAAGTTCGTAATGATGCCTGCCTTTGATAATCGCTCGGCATAGGCCTTGCCCGACAGTGGTCGATCGCGCAGGTCAAGGATGAGCATGTGATTGTCGGTCCCCCCGGTAACCAGGTCATAACCTCGCTCAAGCAGCGCCTGGGCCAGAGCCTTGGCATTCTTGACGGTCTGTTGCCCGTAGATACGAAATGCCGGGGTCGCCGCTTCCTGTAAGGCGACTGCTAGCGCAGCGATAACATTCATATGTGGCCCGCCCTGCAGGTGAGGGAACACCGCGCGATCAATCCGCCTGGCGAGATTGTATTTGCTTTTCGGATGATAGAGCGCCTGATAACGATCCTCATTCCTCGACAAAATGAATCCGCCGCGGGGGCCGCGGATCGACTTATGAGACGTGCTGCTGACGACGTCGCAATGGCGGACGGGATTCGGATGCGCTCCTGCCGCAATCAGGCCGCTGATGTGCGCAATGTCGGCCACGAGATAGGCGTTCGCCTCCAGAGCAATTTCTGCCATTACCTCATAGTCAAACACACGCGGATAAGCAGTTCCGCCGATCCAGATGAGCCGCGGCCGTTCCCGCTTAGCTGTCTCGCGCAAGAGGTCATAGTCAATTTGCTGGGTCTTTGCGTGTAGCCCATAGGGGACTCGTCGGTAGTCGGTTCCGGAAAAGTTGATAGCCCAACCATGGGTCAGATGACCCCCTTCCGGAATGGGCAAGCCCATGACTTTGTCGCAGGGCTTCAAAAGCGCGCGATAGACAGCTTGATTGGCCGGCGAGCCGGAATGGGGCTGGACGTTGGCGTGCTCGCTTCCAAATAGTTTCTTCAAGCGCTCGATGGCGAGGTTCTCAAGCTCATCGACGATCTCGTTTCCCGCATAGTAGCGCGCACCCGGGTACCCCTCGGCGTATTTGTTTGTGAAAATCGACCCGGTCGCTTCGAGCACTGCCGAGGAGGCAAAGTTCTCAGAAGCGATTAGTTTGAGCGTCGTGCGTTCCTGTCGCTCTTGTCTCAGGAGCAGTTCGTGCACGCAGCTATCAACCGAGGCTAAGGAAGAGCGTACATAAGAGTTCGACTGCGCGATGGCGCGCTCGGCAGAGTTGTCCATCATGGGCTCGCGCTCCAATTGGGTCGATTTATTTTTCGATCAAGCAGGCTGTCCCCTTCGGCTGCTCGTTTCGTATCGCTTCGAGTCGTTGTAAGTCTCGTTCATGATGGCCATCGCAGTGGGGCAGGAGGTCGACGAGCAATTGGACCAGACCGCCGTGCTTGTCTTCTGGTTTGAGATGATAGGAGCGCCACGGGCGTTGTTCGTCGCAGCAAAGAAAGTCGGCTCTGGCGAGTAGCCGGACGTGTCGCACAACGCGATCGCGACGCAGATCCAAAATGTCTGCCAGCTCGCAGACTGTTAGATCCGCATGCGCGCAAAGGCCCAGGATTCGAAGGCGATCAAAATGCGCTGCCGTCCTTAGGCGACTGACCAGTGTCATCATTGTTCAGCATCAAGCCACATGGAAAGAATGGACACTCGTTGCACTGAATTTGTCATTTGGCGTTCTCCGCAGACCAGCAACTTTCGAACCGAAATTGTCACGTTGCTTATATCTCAGGCCGGACGATTTCGACGGTCGCGTGGATGCGTACTTATTTCCACGCATGTAATTTTTTCGAACGGACAATGATTGAGTTGGAGCAACCATGACGGGAGTTCTTCTTGCTATTGCCTTTAGTTCTAGATTTCGTGCGGTTCGGCGGTCGCAGAATAGGAAGGACCGCGGTTTTGAGTCCTCTGGCCTGATACGTTGAGATAAACCTACCATTCTTAGCGATTTCGGGTTGCTAAGAGTCTATGATTTTCTTTGAAGAAACTGTTGCAATGTCTGCTCCCCGAGATGCCGCTCAAGATGGGCCGAGTCGCATGGTTTCAAACCAATGGGGCACCACGGTCGGGATGGAAGAATGCCGAAAAAAGCATCCTTGCGTCCAAGCGCACCGATCGAAGTACGGGGCCAGCGGCTTTTGGGCTATTGAAGACGTGCTCTCAAGTTCGAGGCCAGCAGTCGCAACAGCGCTGAGATGAACTCACAGGGCTGAAAGCGCTTGATGGTGGTCCCTTGGTTACGGTCCAGGCAGCGTGACCGTCGACGCCACTTCGAAGACGTCAAGCAGAATTGCCGACCCGACGCCGCAGGCAGTCAGGATGAGCCCGGCCATGAAAATGCGGTTGGCGCGTTCGTAGACGTGGCGACGCAGCGAGCTCATGTCGAGCAACAGCGACAGCGCCCGCATCTGCGAGGCTATGCCGACCAGGATTGGGACAACTGCGAACAGGTCGTAAAGTCGCCACGGAACCGGGTTTGCCGCCCAATGTGTGACGAAACCCAGGGAAAACGCCAGCAATATGCCGACGACGGTGATCGTGCCGTTCCGGAAGACGGTCTCGATTGGTTCTTCCTTGGGATTGTGCTCGTCCAATTGTCTCTCTCTGCAGGTCTGCGCAGTCGTCGCACAGATGTGAACTGATCCCTAGGTTCCTTCGAAGGCTGGATTTTGCCGACTTCGGGCTGGTGGCGTCATCGGGATTAATCAACGATTCCCATCTCTTGGTACGGGAAATGAGCAAAACTAAGTCGGCATGGGCGCACGATGCTGACGAAGGGTGCCAGTTCGGAGCGGGCCGCTATTGGCGTGCGGTCCAGAGGGGAATGACATGAAGTTCCGTCTGACCGTATCCTGGTCAGCGAGATTGAGGTCGAGGAGAAAGCCGCAGGCGGCGTCATACAGGATACGGCTCAATTGAAAGTTCTGGAGCGTAGCCATCTTTGATCAGGAGGATCCGCACACTCGCTGCCAGCATAGCAGCTCAAATCGCCCACCACCTTGCTCAAATTCTGCGAACCTCAAGGATCGCCGCCACTTTTATATCGTTGAGGACAGCGATTGCGGTCGGCTCCACGACGCAGCGTCGTAAGGCGCTGCCGTGAAGAACATTTGCCATAGGGCATCCTCAGCCTGTCGACTCTAGGTTTCACGATGCACCATGCATGTCAGCTCCCGCCGCTTATTGTCGGCCGAACCGAATCATTCACCAATCGACGAACCAGAGCCACAAAAGCGGTCTGGATCCAGATGCTTTCGTCATGAGACACCGGCCGGCGAACATGATCCTTCGAGGCGAAGCAGGGGCGACTATCGCGAACCCGATCCTCACCTGGGGTTCTTCGAAATCTTTTCGAAAACGAGAAGCTTGGCCTGGAGCACGGCTTTCTCGATCGAATCCCCGGTTGCCAGATACGCCGCTATCGCGCTGGCCAGCATGCAGCCGGTCCCGCGCATCGATCCGGCAAGCCTGGGCATGTCGAAGCGGATGGGTTCCCGGCCGCGGCTCAACAGGATATCTGTGGATCTCGGGCCTTCTGCGTGGCCGCCCTTGATGAGCAGCGCCTGCGGCCCGTCCGCAAGCAATCGCCTTCCCTGCCGCGGCGCGTCATCGTCGCCCGCGGCCAATTCCGAGCCGGTCAGCACCGCCAGCTCGACCAGATTCGGCGTGACCAGGCGGCAAAGCGGCATGAGATCACGCTTCATGACATCGATCGCACTCGATTCCAGCAGCGGCCTGCCTGACGAGGAAGCCAGCACCGGATCGAGGATTGCCGGCGTGCGCGGATTTTCGCGCAGCACGGCGGCGACGGCAGCGATGATCTGCGCAGTTGCGAGCATGCCGATTTTGATGGCCGCCACCGCGTTGGCCTGCAACGCTGCCCGCATTTGATCGGCCACCAGGCCGGGTTGCATGTGACGGATATCCCTAACGGCGTGGTGCGTCTGCACCGTTACCGCGGTGACAGCAACGCAAGTGCGCAGCCCGATTGAAGAGATCGTCTCGATATCGCGCGCAATTCCGGCACCCCCACTGGAGTCCGATCCGTCTACGACAAGCACATTCAAGTTCTGACTCAGCGCCATTGCTCCGTCTTTTCGATCCATTGCGCGGTGCGCGCTTCGGGATCTGGGTTCAGCGTTATGTCCGTCACCACCGCCGCGCTGTCGGCTCCGGCCTCGAAAACGCCGTCAAGCCGCTCGGGATTGAGACCGCCGATGGCGATCAGCGGAATGGGTGCGACGGCGTCCTTCCAGGCGCGAACCCTTTCGAGCCCCTGCGGCGCCCATTTCATCTTCTTCAGGATGGTCGGATAGACGGGACCCAGCGCAACATAGTCGGGCCTGGCGGCCATGGCCATCTCCAGTTCGTCATGATCATGGGTGCTCAGTCCAAGCCTGATGCCGGCCTCCCGTATCTGAGGGAGGCTGGCCGTTTGCAGATCTTCTTGGCCGAGATGGACGAAGTCGCAGCCCTCCTCGATCGCGAGGCGCCAATGATCGTTGACGATAAGCTGGCAATGGTGTCGGGCGCACAAGGCCCTTGCCTTGCGGATTTCCGCGCGCAGCCCGTCCTCGTCCATGTCCTTGATGCGGAGCTGGACCAGCCTGACGCCGAGCGGCACCAGCCGCTCGATCCAGGCGGCGCTGTCGAGGATCAGGTAGAAGGGATCGAGCTTCATGAAAAAACCGCCCTGCCAATTGTCGGCGTCGATGGCACGGCGACGTCGCGCGGCTCGACCAGTCCCGAACAGAAGGCTTCGCGACCGGCATCGACCGCCTTGCCGAAAGCCCGAGCCATGCCAACCGGATCGGCCGCCTTGGCGACCGCCGTGTTGAGGAGCACGGCGTCAAAGCCGAGTTCCATGACGGTTGCCGCGTGCGAGGGCCGTCCGAGGCCCGCGTCGACGATCAACTGCACGTTAGGGAAATGTCCGCGCATCGAGCGCAGCGCCATGATGTTGACCGGTCCGAGGGCCGAACCGATCGGCGCGCACCACGGCATCAGGACCTTGCAGCCGGCCGACAGCAGCCGCTCGGCGACGACGAGGTCGTTGGTGGTATAGGGGAACACGCTGAACCCGTCTTCGCAAAGGATGCGCGCGGCCTCGACCAGGCCGAAGACGTCGGGCTGCAGCGTGTCGTGGTTACCGATCACTTCGAGCTTGATCCAGGACGTGCCAAAAACCTCGCGCGCCATCTTCGCGGTCGTCACGGCTTCCTTGACCGAATGGCAGCCGGCGGTGTTGGGCAGCACCCTCACACCGAGCGAGCGGATCAGCGACCAGAATTTCTCGCCGGCCTTGCCGCCGGCCATTTCCCGGCGCAGCGAGACGGTCACCACCGAGGTGCCGGAGGCCTTGACCGCATCGGCCAGGATCGCCGGCGAAGGATATTGGGCGGTGCCCAGCAGCAGGCGCGAGGCAAGCTTTGTCCCGAGAAGATCGAACATCGGCTAGCCTCCCTGCATGGGTGACAGGATTTCGATCCGGTCGCCCTCGTTTACCCGGCATTCCGCGCGTTCGGCCGCAGGCACGACATCGCCATTGAGCGCGGTGGCGAGCCAGCCGCCTTCATAGTCAAGCTCCTTCAAAAGGGCGTCGAGCGTCGTCGCCTCGACCTCAAGCGCTTCGCCATTGACGATCAGCTTCATTTTTAGACTCCAAGCCGACAGATCAATTGTCGGCAGATGCATTGAAGAGAAGGTCGGCAGCCTGCGTGGCCATGGCCGGTGAAAGCAGGAAACCGTGCCGGTAAAGGCCGTTGATCGTGATCGCGCCGTCCTTCCGACGCTTCACCCGTGGCAGATTGTCGGGATAGGCAGGGCGCACGCCCGCTCCCGTCTCGACGATTTCGGCCTCACCGAACGCCGGATGAAGTGCGTAGGCCGCATTGAGGAGCTCCATCAGCGAACGGGCGGTGATCGGCCCGTCATGGTCGCTTTCGATCATGGTCGCGCCGACCATGAAGTGATGATCGGCCCGCGGCACGATATAGATCGGATGACGCGGATGGAGGAGACGCACGGGCCGGGCAAGCGAGACATCACGTGTGCGCAGGAGCAGCATTTCGCCGCGCACGCCGCGCAGATCGTCGTCGGCCCGCGCCATGCCCGTGCAATCGACCACCTGATCGAAGCCGGAAGGAGCGATCTCGCCCGCCTCGAAAAGGAAGACGACGCCCATGGCGCGCAGTTTATCCACGAGAGCTTCGAGAGCCCGGCGGGGGTCGAGATGGGTTTCGCCGGCAAAGAACAGGCCCTGACGGAAGCGGCCGGCGAGGTTGGGCTCAAGGGCGGCGATCGCCTCTTCGTCGACGGACTCATGGTTGCGGGTACGCGCCGCAAAACGCGCAAGCTCGGAGGCGTCGCGCGCATGGCCGACAACGAGAGTGCCGGCCCTCGTCACGAGCCCAGGCAGTGTTCTT
This sequence comes from Mesorhizobium sp. SOD10, assembly GCA_000824805.1. Classification (GTDB taxonomy): domain Bacteria; phylum Pseudomonadota; class Alphaproteobacteria; order Rhizobiales; family Rhizobiaceae; genus Mesorhizobium. Next base: position 55,964 of record CCNA01000019.1, on the reverse strand, counting down.
TCCCACCAGTCGGCCGAAACCTTGCCGAGCGTGACAACTGCCTCCTCGGCGCTTTCGCGTTCGCACCAGGGGGCCAGCATGCCGCCGGCAAGCCAGGAGGGGTTGCCGCCTATGTGGCTGCGAATTTCGGCAATCGTGACCGACGCACCCCGCGCGGCCAATTCGTGGGCGCCGGTGAGGCCTGCCACACCGGCGCCTTTGACAAGGACGCGGCGCATGCTCAGTGGGTCTCCTGGTTCTGCGCCAAAGCCTGCTCTTCCGCTCCGGGCGTTTCGACCGGCATGTAGAGATCGCCGCCCGCGCGATATTTCTGCGCCATTGCCGCCATCCCCTCCTTCTGCGCTTCCGCGCGAATGTCGTGGGAGATGCGCATGGAGCAGAATTTCGGTCCGCACATCGAGCAGAAATGCGCCAGCTTGTGGGCTTCCTTGGGCAACGTCTCGTCGTGGAGCGAGCGCGCCGTCTCGGGATCGAGCGACAGGTTGAACTGGTCTTCCCAGCGGAACTCGAACCGTGCCCGCGAAAGCGCGTCGTCGCGGATCTTCGCCGCCGGATGCCCCTTGGCGAGATCCGCGGCGTGCGCGGCTATCTTGTAGGTGATGACGCCGGTCTTGACGTCATTGCGATCCGGCAGGCCGAGATGTTCCTTCGGCGTCACATAGCAGAGCATGGCCGTGCCGAACCAGCCGATCATGGCGGCGCCGATGCCGGACGTGATGTGGTCGTAGCCCGGCGCTATGTCCGTCGTCAGCGGTCCGAGTGTGTAGAAAGGCGCCTCGCCGCAGACGGCGAGCTGCTTGTCCATGTTGTGCTTGATCTTGTGCATGGGAACATGGCCGGGGCCCTCGATCATCACCTGGCAGTCCTTTGCCCAGGCGATCTTCGTCAGTTCGCCAAGCGTCTCCAGCTCGGCGAATTGGGCTCGGTCATTGGCATCGGCGATCGAGCCGGGTCGAAGGCCGTCGCCGAGCGAGAAGGAGACGTCATAGGCTCTGGCTATGTCGCAGATTTCCTCGAAATGCTCATAGAGGAAGCTTTCGCGGTGATGGTGCAGGCACCATTTCGCCATGATCGAGCCGCCGCGAGAGACGATGCCGGTAACCCGGTCGACCGTCAGCGGGATGTAGTGCAGCCGCACGCCGGCATGGATGGTGAAGTAGTCGACGCCCTGCTCGGCCTGTTCGACCAGCGTGTCGCGATAGACCTCCCAGCTCAGGTCCTCGGCAATGCCGCCGACCTTTTCCAGCGCCTGGTAAAGGGGCACCGTGCCGATCGGCACCGGGGCGTTGCGCACGATCCATTCGCGGATGTTGTGGATGTTGCGCCCCGTCGACAGATCCATGACGGTGTCGGCGCCCCAGCGGATCGCCCAGACCATCTTTTCCACCTCTTCGGCCATCGAGGAGGTGACGGCGGAATTGCCGATGTTGGCGTTGATCTTCACCAGGAAATTGCGGCCGATGATCATCGGCTCGCTCTCGGGATGATTGATGTTGGCGGGGATGATCGCACGGCCCCGCGCCACCTCGTCGCGCACGAATTCCGGCGTGACGAAGTCCGGTATCGATGCGCCGAACGCCTCGCCGTCCTGTTGCAGCGTGCCGCGCAGGATCTCGCGGCCGAGGTTTTCGCGGATGGCGACGAATTCCATCTCGGGGGTGATGATGCCCGCGCGCGCATAGGCGAGCTGGGTGACGGCCTTGCCGGCTTTGGCCCTCAGTGGACGGTTGCGGATCGGAAATTCCCGCGTGAGACGCTCGCCTGCCGCAAATCCGTTGTCCTCCGGCCTGACATGGCGGCCGTCATAGGATTCGACATCGCCGCGCGCCGCGATCCAGTCTTGCCGAAACCGGGCAAGGCCCTTCGCGATATCGGTTTCGATCGCGGGGTCGGTGTAGGGGCCGGACGGGTCGTAGACCGTCACCGGCGGCTCGCCGGCGGTCGGGTGCACCGCGATCTCGCGCATCGGCACCCTGATCTGCGGATGGAGGATGCCGGGTTTGTGGATCTTGCGCGAAGCGGGCAATGGCCCGGTCGATACGGTCGGGGTCAGGGCATTCATTTGAGGCTCCTTTGCTCGTTGCATTGGAGACCCAGTTCTGTGCCGGAAGGATGAAAAGACGCTTCGATCTACCTGCTTGAGGCAGGTCTTCGGGCATGAACTCCCGCAAAGCGCTTGCACCGTCCCTACGCCAGTATGAACTGGATCAGGTTCAACGGGTCACTGCGCCGCAAAGCCAGCAGTATCTCAGCCCCTTGCCGGGACTCCCCTGGTGAATGGCCTAGGGTGGACGGGCCAGCGCCATCTTGTCAAGCGCGTTCGGGCAGCGGGCAGGCCGCGGCGCTGATCGGCTGCTGATCAAACTGCGGGAAACAGTTCGCGCACATGGCGGCGACAAATCGCGCGCCCGAGACAGGGCGGGGAAGGGACAAGAAGATTGTCAAATCACCGGACTGAAAGTTCGATTCTTGCGATGAGCTCGCCTTCAATCGGCACCAAAGGTTTGCGCGTAGATCGCTTCGATGCGCCTTGCCTCGTCGTTGGTCAGCGCGGCGAATTCCTTTTGGCGGGCGCGGTTCGACAGGTGGCCACCATTCTGATGGAGGAAACGGAAGAGTAGATCGGTTAGCCGGTCGGGCAGGTCGATAAAGGTACCGATCTGTTGCCGGAAATGATCGTAGCGCTGCAGAAAAGCGGTTTCGTCGGGAAGGTCCCGTTCGATCGTCCTTTGAACGCAGGAATAGAGGAATTCGGCTTGCGGGGTTGCGTCGAAAAATCGGTAGAAATCCCCGGTGTCATTCAGCACCCGGACGTTGAATTGCGGCGTCGCTTCCCAGCGGACCAATGGCAAAAGGCGCCGGGAATAGCTCTCGAGCACGCGCCGGTACTCATCTATCTGGTCCAGGATCGCGGCCGAGACGGGAAACACCACTCCCGACGGATTGAAGCCGTGCGTGGCAAGGACGTGATGGATTAGATAGCGGTGAATACGGCCGTTTCCGTCCTCGAACGGGTGGATATAGACAAAGCCGAAGGCGAGGATAGCGGCGGCGATGACTGCATCAAGGTTTTTCGCGGGGCCTTGATCGAAGGCCACCATCCCGTCAATCAGCCGCGGCAGGTCCTCAGGCCGAGCGCTGATGTGATCGGGCAGGGGCATGCGATTCTCCCTGTCATGCTCACCGACGAAGCCTCCCTCCTTTCGAAAGCCAAGTCTCACGAAACGGGCATCGCCGAGGACAATTCTTTGCAGGCGAAGCAACTCATCGCGATCGATTGGTTGCCGGCCAGCTTCGGCGATAGCGCGGCCCCAGCGTTGGATGCGATCTTCCGGCGGGCGCTCGCCCTCGATCGCGTAGCTTGATCGGGAGTCTTTGAGCAAAAGAAAGGCGGCGGTCCGAGCAAGGAGGTCGCGCGGCACGTCCGCTACGATTGCCTCCGCGCGTCGCGCCAGCTCAAGGCCGATGAATTTTTCGAGCGTCTTGGTGCGGAACACCAGAGGGCAGAACTCAGGCGTACCGGGGAGATTGTCCTTTATGCGGTAGCGCGAGACGGTTTTCTCGGGTCCGGACCACTGCAGCTCGGGATCGATGATCGGAACATAGCGTCCGGCATCAGCATCGGGCAGATCGAGACGCGCGCCTGTCAGCCATTCATATAAAAACCAGATTCGGCGGGCATAACCACCGCTCGGGCTTTCACGGACCAGCGCCTCGATCGGCCTCGGACCGGTCACTTGGAAGAGCCGCTTGAGGACGGCTAGGTCGAGCCCTTCGTACTTGAGCGCGAAGGTTAGGTGGCCTTCGAGGGTTGGATGCGGAGCATAGCGGGGCGTCATGATCCGCCAGCCATTCCGTTCGGTAACGCGATGATGCTGGCCGGTGGCAGACAACGTTCGCGGCAATGGCACAGCGAGACCATAGGCTCCGATCAGGGCGCTATAGCCGGCCGGGGTCGCCGTCTCGGGAAGACGGACTTCCTGAAAAACGATAACAGGCCCTGAAAATTGGTTCTGCTGGGCCGATGTCATGAAATTGGGCTCTTCTCTCGAATTCCTGTCCAAGTCGGCCAGTGTCCATGAAAAATGAACCTATCCCATGAAAATAGATGCTGCAAGCTGGATTTTGCCGAAAACGGATTCCACAATGTTGCTGAGAGGTTTCGCTCAAGATTTCTGCTACGACTGGGCCGTCTTAACGCAGGGTGGCAGCGTGCCGAACGTCTCTGTCGGGGCGAAACGAACGCCGCGATGAGTAGCCCCTTCTGGCGTCGCATTTGCGCGATCGCGAAATCGTCACCGTGACCAACGGTCACCTCGCGACCATTGCCTGGACCGGCAGGAAGAACCGCCATCGCGTCAAGAAACTGGGCTAAGAGGGCGGTACCTGTCTGGGTAATCGCTAGGGCTCGGTTTCAGTAATGCTCGATGGGTCGGGATTCCCCACGGTCGAACGCCGCCGTGCGGCGGATCGGTGATGAAGCCGCTGCTCGCCCGCGTGCAACGACGTTGTACCTGAGCCGACGGCGAACCCTGGACTTCCTTGCAGGACGACCGAAACAGGCTCATGCGTGCTGCAGCTATGAGCGTTCAAGCATGAACGTCGCCTGCACATTCGCCCGTATCCCGATCTCGAACGTCATCCAGCCTGTTGTCGAGGCTTCCAATCTCGCCTCGCTTCCATGCGATGATCTCTTGGGGTGTTGTGGAATTGATCTCGGTAGCAACCGCTACCAGATCAAGCTTGTCACGTTGACCGCTGTCAGCGGAACGATAGGGGTCGCGGATCGGGTGTGGTCAATTCGGCATCGGTGAACAGATTCGGGAAGAGCCTCTCGCGATAGTCCAGCGGGAAAGCAATTCGGACAGGGGCTTTGGGCGTTTCGGACTTTAGGAAGCCTTGTCTAACCATTGCTGCCATCGTGTTCCGTGCCGTTCTTTCCGATGTCTTGAGAACGAGATGAACATCACCGCGCTCGAGTGATCCGTGTTTGAGGACTGCCGCTAAGAGATCGGGCGCGCGTTTGTCTGCGCTGATGTCCTTGACGAGTAAGCGGTACCGATCTTCCAGGCGACCAAGGTCGAAAATCGCTGTGGAGAAGCGTATTTGGTCGAGTGCCACGGTAAGGAACCACTCGCAAAAGTCCTTGAGAGCTGCTTCCGAGAGATTGCCCCGACCATCGAGGTCTCCGCGACGGGGGCTGTCTGCGTGGTCCATCATCCGTTTGTATTCGCCTCGATCCTTGAGACCGCGGGCCAGGCCTCTGGAGATCGACCACAAGCCATGTCCCCCGATGCCTGCTTTCAGCGCCATCGCGTGCGACATCAACCGGGACACACGGCCGTTGCCGTCAGGGAACGGGTGGATGTAGTTGAAACGATGGTGAGCGGAAGCGATGGCAATGATACGGGTGCTCGCCCATTTTTCCGCTACTCCAAAACGCTTTGAGAAGTGCGCCATGAAGGCCTCGACCCGATCTGAAGAGGGTGGCTGATGTCTTCCGACAACCACGTCGTCGCTCGCAGTCTTTCTGAACTCACCGGGAACGATCTCGACCTTCGATCCATCTGGTCGTTCCATGAACCTGAATTCTGCGGGCATCTCGTCATAGAACATGCGATGCACCGAAGCGATGAACTCAACCGACGTCGGGCTCGGCAAATCTCCTTTGGAGTACATCTCATCGATTTTGCGCTGGACGATAACGTGCGCCTTGGCCTCGAGCGCCAATGCTCGCCGTTCAGGTTCCACCTCTGCACCCGCCAGTGCCTTTTCGATGTCCTTGGGACGCGTGTTGTGCCCCTCGATCAGGTTCGAGTAGTAGCAATTCATCATCCGAACCAGGTCGGCGAGTTCCGCAGCCGATTCTGGATGGAGGCCACGCCCCAAATTGTCTGCCTCCCTCTGCAGTTCTACCGTGAGGTCCGCTAAGACGGACGGGATGGTGTCCTGGAAAAAACAGGGCTCGATACGAGCAGGCGTTTCAAGCATTTTTTGCCGATCCTAAAAGATCCCAATTGCCTTTTATGTAAGGCACTTACGTCAGCAATAGGCAAGGGGTTGCCGATTATTGTTGCCGATCTTCGTTGCCACATCGCAGTGTGTACGCCGCAGGAGTGGGGCGAGGGCCTAAGCGAATGCCCTGCAATCTCGATACGGCAAATCGCCCCCCAGTTGTCTAACGTCGCCGATCTTGCCTGGCGCGAGGACAATCGCCGGAAGAGTAACGGCCAGCTGACGGCGCTGGTCCTGTTCGCCGCGATGCGGAACCCGACCTCGAGGAACTTCTGCGGCTACTGGCAGGGGAACAGCCCGCCCGATCCGGACTTCGAGGACTTCGACAGGCCGTTCGCGCCCGCCTGAGCCTCAGGCAGCGATCTCCCACAGGCGGCGGTGGCCGTCCAGCATGCCAGCGCGGCGGACGCGCCCAGCCTTCTGGAGAGCATCAAGGATCGATGACAGGCGGTTTGCCGATGAGGGCGACCCGGGGGTCGTCTCCAGAAAGGCCGTGCCTTGTCGCGAATTCCTGGGCGCATTCGGCGGTCGACAGCGGCCGCCTGACGGTGCGCAGGATCTCGAGCGTCATCTGTCGCTTGTTCGTCCCGCCGATAAACTTGTCGAGTTCCTTCCCGCTCATGGCCGTGGGCGGACGGCCGCGGCGCTTCCGCGGCTGCTCGTCCGGCTTCCATTCCGGCTCGTAGATCGAGATCACCTTGTCGACGGCCGCGATCTGCGCCTGCAACTGGCAAGCGCCGCCACCAGCTCGCGGGCACGCCCTGCCAGCTCGCTTCGTTTGCCCTTCAACTCGTCGGATTAGACTTCTGGTGGCGGTTGCTACCTGTCATCGCAATTACCTGGATGCAGCTCTTCATCCGTTAGAACGAGCGTTGGAAACGCAGGATGCCGCCGACGCTGTTGTTTTTGTCGGCGTTAGTCCAGTTCACGTTGGAAGGGTCCACCATGCCGACGCCAAAGTCGCCGCAGTGGTCATAGTCGACTTCGGCTGTTACCGTGAAATCTGGAATGAACGTATAGGCGACGTTCGCAGCGACACCATAGTTCTTGAACCGATCGCCCGAGACCTGAAGGTTGAAGACAGTTGTCTCGTTGAACTTGTAAGTGGCGCCAGCCCAGAAGGCCCAATTGCCGCCCCAAGTTTTATAGAAGCCGCGGCCGTGAGCGTCGATTGCATTAGTGGAACCATTGTTCAGCCTGCCATTGGAGCCGTAGCCTAACATTCCGAATAGCGACAGCTCGCTGGTGACATTGACGTCGACGCGGACTTTGGCGGCCACCGATCCGTAGTTGCTATCATAAGCCGCAACCCCGGTGATCGCGCCCCACTGTTGCGTGTATTTCAGGCCGCCGACCACGTGCGGTACGTAGCTATCGATGGTGCCGACCACGCCTTCGCCTTCTTCAAGGGAAACCACGGCCGAAAAGCCGTCGCCGGCGTCAAAGTAGTACTGGATGACGTTGGTTTCCAAATCACCGTAGGGAACGAGCATCTGATTGAGCACGTTGCCGGGATAGCCAATAAACATGTCGAAGGCCGACCAGTCCTTACCAATTCGAAGGTCGCCAAGCTGGATCCAGGCGAAAGTCAGGCTGAGATCCCTATTGGAGGCATAGTTTTGAGTACTGTCTGGATCTGAATAATCGTTTAGGTTACCAAAGTTCATTTGGGCTTCGGTATAGGTCTTCAACGTGCCGAACTCGGTTTCCCGGTTCGTCCAGGTCTTCACCGTGAAGCGTGCATTCTTCTTCCAGGTTGCATTGGCGCTGCCGTCCTCGTGGTCGGTTGCCTTTGCGCCATCCAACGAGCCGACGTCACCCAAGCCGATGTCATAGCGGACATAGCCGCCGATGCGCAGGCAGGTTTCGGTGCCTGGGATATAGAAGAAGCCTGCGCCATAGACGTCGCAGATGTTGACGTATTCGTCCGCAACTGGCTCGGCGTCGACGGCGCGTGCGTCGGAAACTGCAATGAGGGTCGCAGCTGAGCCGAGAAGAAGGCTCGTGATCTTCATTCTGGATCTCCGTTCAAAGATATAAAAGAGGAAGGGCGTCAAAGAGCGGATCCTTCCCTTATCCCCACGATCTTAAAGTGAGGCGCAATGCCCTGCGCCTTTCACAGTGTAACGAGCCCGTCATGACAATTGTTCAAGAACAGAGGCGAAGAAGCTGAATCATATCGTTAAACAGCGTGGCATCTATAGATCTGTTAACTGCTGCCATACAACACTGTGAACCAATCGCCATAGTCATCTCCGCTAGTTGTGAGGAGACCCTCACAACGGCTTCCAAAGTTGCATTCGCAAGTGACGTGCCATCCGGCGACGCAGCTGCGAGTTGACACTCAAGTTTGCCGGCGGAGCTTGGTTCGCGGCTTCCTTCTCTTTTTGCCTTGAGATCAAGCCGGCCACGAAATGCCAAGGTTTCGGATATGGTCGTGTGTTCGATATGCGACAGGTCTCGTTCAAAGGCGACAGCCTTTGTTTGCTGTGAGCCTCGATTATTGAGACGTCATGCGGCGGCACCGCTCGGTACGTCAGGCGGGTGCCGCACGACGCTGACATAATGGTCGTGAGCGAGACTGGGCATGTGATCCTTGCAGCGCGGCCCACGCCGTGAGCGTTATTGCCGTTTTCTCAATTCACCTGAATCGCTTGGCAAATTGACCAAGGACGGGAAAGTGGACATCGAAAACGGTCCTGTTAGCGCTACGGGCGGCAGCATCGCTTCGCGATTCGCGCGGTTGCTGTCGCATTCGATGCTTTTCCCGACCGGGCTCCCCTTAACGAGGGGTAGGTGCGACGGCAACCAACACGCGGTGAACAGGGCGTGTGCGTTGCACACGAGCCTCACGGCTGCCGTACTCGTTCGCGAGACTCGGCCATGTTGCGAAATCGGCCGCGTCTGATCATGCAGCAGGACTGCGATTGTCCAACGGCAACCTGGCGCTGGCAGTGCTTTCTCAGTTGAACTTGATGCTAGCCTGGCCGAACACGCCGTAGCGTTCAACCTCCCAATGCTGGACCTGCGGCCAACCACCGCCCGGCGTCCTCTCGAAATGAGCGGCGCCAGCAGCTGCCGTGCGCCAGTAGCGGCCGCCGACGCCGATGTTGAACAAATCCGTGACTTTGTAGTTCAACATTGCCTCGAGTTGGACGCCATGTCCGTTGCCGTCTTCGGGCATCGGATTGATCTCTGGGCGCAGATGGTGCTGATCCTTGCCGTCAAGCCGCGTCAACAGCACTGCGACGTCACCGGAAAGGGTGAGTCGTTCGGTGAGTTGCGTCTGCCCGGCCAGGCCTAGTCGCAGCGAATGCCAATCGTTATCCTGGCTGATGACGCCCATATTGTTCGTAATGGCTGGTACGCAAATCCCCGGATTGGCCGCCTGCTGCGCGCAATGGATGGTGTGGTAGTTCTCATTCCAGAAATTGTATCCGACATAAGCACCCATGCGGTAACGCGGGGTGTTCCAGAAATTATATCCGAGGTCGGCGGTGAAATACGTGATGCGACCGTTGTGCTGATCGGACAACGTGCTCGAATAGGATTTCAGGGACAAAGAGGGGTGCACGAAATCCTCGTCAGTAAGAGAACCCTTGGGGATCCCGCCCGCACCGAGGAAGCCCTTGACGAAGATGCCAGTCGGATTGTGGGTCGCGTTGAGGAAGACTTCGCCCGAAAGGGCACCGAGATCGTCGTATGTGAGCCGCGACACCATCACCGTGCCACTGCTGTCGTAGAGGTCCTTCGATGCTTCGCCGCTACTGTACCAGTAGCGTAGCCCGCCCTCGAACGAAAAGACCGGGGCCACTGCGTCGGCTCGCACGGCCGGTTCCGCGAACACCGGGCCGTCGGCTGCGGCCGCACCCGCCGACAGACCGCAAAGCGCGACATATATCAAAAGCATTCGCCGCATCGGCAGATTCTCCTTTGTGTTGATCTTCGGGTTCTGGCGCGGACATCCACAAAATTGGCCAGCTTGGACCGACTGCGGAGTTGGTCTCCAGGCAAAAGGACAGCGTGGCAAAGTGCCTCGCAGCCATGGCCTGACTGTTGCTTGCCGTGCGGCCGCTTGCTTCTTCTGCTCCGCGATTGTCTTACGGTACGGCCTGATCCCAGCAGACAGCATGGGGCGAACATTGCAACACTCTCCGCGAGACGCGTTTAGCGACACTCGCAGCAACATGCGTGCCAAAGAAAGAACTCATGAGACGCATGCCAACCGATCGCCGCATGTCCGACATTCGTCTCGCCTCGCACAATGTCAAAGCATCCTGTCGCAAGTTGTCGGTGAGGGGGGCGGCATGAAAGCTCTTCAAATTCTGCGGATCTCGTGACCTTCAAAGTCCCCGGTTCGACCGATTCGCGGATGCCACGCCGGCAGATTTCCAAGGTCGGCCACGGCGCGGAAGCCCCTCGCGCGAATCCGGGCGTCGCCACAGTGAAAACCTCGCTTGGCGGGACCAGCGGCCCCGGCTCGTTGTCGGAATCCGACTGGTGGAGCCAGGTCGGGCTTCTGGTTCCGATCATTCGAGCGCGGCGGGATCGCCCGTTAGCTTTGTCTTGATCCACATCAGTCCACGTCGGATGCCATGCTTGAGCATGGCTGTTGCCACTCGCGTCCCCAACCGTGTCTTCCCGCTCGCGGACGTACAACGAGGCATCTCGCCCAGGCGTGCCGACAGCAAATTTATGAAAGAACTATCGACGGTTCCCCTTCAAATTCCTGCAAGGAATTCGACAAAATCGCGACGCCGCTTTACCCACAAGGCGCGAAGAATTGCTAACTAATTGAAATTTAAGCCACCGCTGCATCTGGCATGACGTTTGCTCTCTGCCCGTACATGTGATGACGTTATACAAAAATGTGAAGACGTTACAAAAATATAATGCGTGATCGATTTGATTTACTGAAAGGCAAGATAATAAACTCCATCAGAAAGGAGCAAGACAAATGACAAGTGCCATGGCGACAGCAGCTTTGCTTATGGTTTCGGCGTTCGCGGTTCGCATTGGACAAACGGAACCAAGGATGCGCCGAGTACTCGCAGGTATACCGAGACATATCCGTGAAGCCGCCAGAACGCGCTCCCTCTGTTAAATGTGAATGTGGACGCTTCTTCGTTTCCTATCCTTGCCGCAAGCTGAACCAACTGCCTGATGGACGTGCATCTGACGACTATGCATGCCAGACGCAATACGCGCCAAATACCCTTTTGCGCAGCGCTTAGCATGGTGCCGCCCCGAACCTTGGTCCCGCGCTTGCGCGACAAGGCTCAAGCGTCTCGTTGGAAAATCACAGGGGCCATGATGTTCGGAAATTCACCTGGGTCAGTCCACCTCTTGAAACGTGAAAGGAGCAAAACCAGTTCGGCATGCGCGCGCGATGCCGCAAAAGTCGCGCGAACCCCATTCTGGCCCTGCGGGGTCGGGTCCGGGGAGTCTCTCGCAATCTGTTTGTCCTAAAGGAGAACGACATGAAGTTCCGTCCATTGCATGACCGCGTACTCGTTCGTCGCATCGAGGCCGACGAAAAGACGGCCGGCGGCATCATCATCCCCGACACGGCCAAGGAAAAGCCGCAGGAAGGTGAAGTTATCGCCGTCGGCCCAGGCGCTCGCGATGAGAGCGGCAAGCTCACCCCCCTCGACGTGAAGGTCGACGACCGCATCCTGTTCGGCAAGTGGTCCGGCACCGACATTAAGCTCGACGGCGAAGACCTGCTCATCATGAAGGAAAGCGACATCTTGGGTGTGATCGAGGTTCCGGCCTCAGCCAGGCAAGCCGCGTGACCGAAACTGACCGACACAAACAGTAAACAAGAACTGCCTCTTCTCAGGAGTGAACCATGGCTGCCAAGGAAGTGAAATTTCATTCTGATGCCCGCGAGCGCATGCTGCGCGGCGTCGACATTCTCGCCAATGCGGTGAAGGTGACGCTTGGTCCCAAGGGCCGCAACGTCGTCATCGACAAATCGTTCGGCGCCCCCCGCATCACCAAGGACGGCGTCACCGTCGCCAAGGAGATCGAGCTCGAGGACAAATTCGAGAACATGGGCGCGCAGATGGTGCGCGAGGTCGCGTCCAAGACCAGCGACATCGCCGGCGACGGCACCACCACCGCCACGGTGCTGGCGCAGTCGATCGTGACCGAGGGCACCAAGGCAGTCGCGGCCGGCATGAACCCGATGGATTTGAAGCGCGGCATTGACAAGGCGGTAGAAACGATCGTCGCCGATTTGAAGGCCAAAGCCCGCAAGGTGACGAAGAACGACGAGATCGCCCAGGTCGGCACGATCTCGGCCAATGGTGACGCCGAGATCGGCCGCTTCCTCGCGGAGGCCATGGAAAAGGTCGGCAACGAGGGCGTCATCACCGTCGAAGAAGCGAAGACCGCCGAGACCGAGCTCGAAATCGTCGAAGGCATGCAGTTCGACCGCGGATATCTGTCGCCCTACTTCATCACCAACCAGGAGAAGATGCGCGTCGAGCTCGAAGAGCCCTATGTGCTGATCCACGAGAAGAAGCTTTCCAACCTGCAAGCGCTGCTGCCGGTGCTGGAGGCGGTGGTGCAGTCCTCAAAGCCGCTGCTGATCATCGCCGAGGATGTCGAGGGCGAAGCGCTGGCGACGCTGGTGGTCAACAAGCTGCGCGGCGGGCTGAAAGTGGCCGCCGTCAAGGCTCCGGGCTTCGGCGACCGCCGCAAGGCTATGCTGGAGGATATCGCCATCCTGACCGGCGGCACGGCGATCAGCGAGGATCTCGGCGTCAAGCTCGAGAATGTCACGCTGGAAATGCTCGGCCGTGCTCGCAAGGTGGAGATAGAGAAGGAAAACACCACCCTTGTCGACGGTGCCGGCCATAAGGACGAAATCAACGGCCGCGTAGCTCAAATTAGGGCCCAGATCGAGGAGACCACCTCCGACTACGACCGCGAGAAGCTGCAGGAGCGCCTGGCCAAACTCGCCGGCGGCGTCGCGGTGATCCGTGTCGGAGGCTCGACCGAAGTCGAGGTCAAGGAGCGTAAGGACCGCGTCGATGACGCGCTGCACGCCACTCGCGCGGCGGTCGAGGAAGGTGTCTTGCCGGGCGGCGGCGTTGCACTGCTCAGGGCAGCAACGGCGCTCGACAATGTCTTTATCGACAACCCAGACCAGAGGACCGGTGTCGAGATCGTGCGGCGCGCCATCGAGGCTCCCGCTCGCCAGATCGCCGAAAACAGCGGGGCGGAAGGCTCCATTATCGTGGGCAGGGTTCGCGAGAAGCCTGAGTTCGGCTATGGCTGGAACGCGCAGACCGGCGAGTATGGCGACCTCTTCAGCCAAGGCGTGATCGACCCCGCCAAGGTCGTGCGCACGGCGCTGCAGGACGCCGCCTCGGTCGCCGGCCTGCTCGTCACCACCGAGGCGATGGTGGCCGAGAAGCCGAAGAAGGAAATTCCCGCCCCGCCGATGCCGGGCGGCGGCGGCATGGATTTCTGACGAGCGCCACTTTCTTTCTTATCGTGGGAGAGGGCGGAGCTACCTTACCAATGGTCCGTTCGCCCTCTTCCAGGCGTCGATTCCGCCCTCGATGTGGCAGGCTGATGTGAGGCCCTGATCCTGGGCGGCCTGCACCGCCATGGCCGAACGCTCGCCGAAGGCGCAGTAAAGCACAAGCCGCTTGCCGGTCGAACGGACGAGCTCGTGCAACACGCCGCCGGGAGCGATGTTTTCTTGCAGCCTCGGGTAGGGCACATGCAGCGCCCCCGGAATAATGCCCTGGCGTTCGCGCTCGGAGCTTTCGCGCAGGTCGATCAGCGCGACATCCGGCTTGCCGACCAGCGCCAACGCTTCGTTGGCATTGGCCGCCCAGCCGCGCCGCGCGACCTCGTCCTGCTGCAGCCCGACCTTCATATTGGCGGGCACGGCGACATCCATCATTTTCGGGTTGGCGAGCTTCAGATTGTTCATGATCTCGACATACTCCTCGACCGACCTCACCTGCAGGCGCGGATTGAAGGCCTTCTCCTCGCCGATTGTGGAGACAGTGTCGCCCTTGTAGTCATGCGCCGGGTAGACCAGCGTCGCATCCGGCAGCCTGAGCAGGCGGCCGAAGATCGACTCGTACTGGTGTCGCGCATCGCCGTTCGGGAAGTCGGTGCGGCCGGTGCCACGAATCAGTAGTGTGTCGCCAGTGAACACCCGGTCGGGCAGGACGAAACTGTAGGAATCGTCGGTATGACCCGGTGTGTGGACGACGTCGAGCGCCAGCCCCTCAATGGTCAGCCTGTCACCGTCGGTAAGCCGCATTGATACCACGTCGGCCTTGGTCTGCTCGCCCATCACCGTAATGCATTGCGTTTTGTCGCGCAGCACGCCAAGGCCGGTGATGTGGTCGGCATGAAGATGCGTGTCCACCGCCTTGACCAGCCTCAGATCGAGCTCACGCACGAGCTGGAGATAGCGGTCGACCTTGTCCACAACCGGATCGATGATCAATGCCTCGCCGCCTCGGCGACTGGCAAGCAGATAGGAATACGTGCTCGAAATGGAATCGAATAGCTGACGGAAGATCATGATTTGCTCCATATCGTCTGGTCGCGATCTTTTTTGCGGCTTGTCCTGGGGCTCTACCGCTACCCTACGGCGCCACTCAGCGCTCGCCGATCAGGATGGCCTCGAAGTTCGTCATAGCCTCCTCACGGCGGGTCAAGACACCACGTGGACGGGGACGGGAAACACCGCATCGGCTCATGCATGTGCCAGGGACAAGTCACGCCCGGAAAACAAGCGCAGGAGTAGCCAATGCCTCATTGGCTTCATCATGGATCGAGAAACTGTAACGGCCACATGCGTCGAGGTCGACCGAGTAGGTCAGACGCTCGCGTATGTGATTGTCCTGGTCGAACGCGACGATCCGCGGCTTCAGCGCTGCGATATGCGCTTCGTTCAGGTAGATGGAGTTGCACACGATGATCGGGTCGCCAGGCTGGCAGGTGCGGGCGGCAGCACCATTGAGGATGCAGCATCGTGACCCGCGCTCGCCTAGGATGACATAGGTCGAAATCCGCGCCCCGGAATTCTTGTTCCATATTTCCACGAATTCCATGGGCAGGATCCCGGCTGCCTCGCAGTGGTCAGGGTCGAGCGTTATCGAACCATGGTAGTTGAGGTTTGCTTCAGTGACGTGGATGCCGTGGAGTTTGCCAGCGACTACTTTTCGCATTGGTCTGTTGTCCTTTTTTGCGTCCCGCATGAATAGTCTTCATGTCGTGTCGGGGCCGGCGCGCGGCTACATTCCGACCACGAGCGCGCCGCCGTTGAGACCGGCGCCCGCTGCCGCCAGAAGGATTTTCTCACCCCGCCGGAGTGGCTGCGCATGATTGGCGAGCGACAACGAAAGCGGGATCGTTGCGGCCGAAGAGTTACCGTATTCGGCAATCGTCTTGACGATTGCCTGGTCATTAATGCCGAGGTTTCGGCCGACGGCATCGAAAATGCGGGCGTTGGCTTGATGCGGGACGAACCGGTCGATGTCTTGCGGTCGCATTTGAGCTTTGGCGAGCGCGTCCCTTGAACATGCCGTCATCATCTCCACGGCTTTGGCGAACACTTCGCGGCCGTCGACGATCGTCATGCGCGTCTGCGCGAGATCAAGGTCGTTGTCAAAAGGCGTGTTGCTTCCTCCGGCGGGGATCTGGATCAATCCGTAGCGCGAACCGTCCGAATCCACCGAAGCGCCGAGAATGCCGCGTTCTGCATCCTCGCTGGGACCGATCACGACTGCCCCGGCGGCATCAGCAAACAGCACGGCGCTGGCGCGCTCGGCCGGGTTGATGCGGCGGCTCAAAATGTTGGCGGCAATGACAAGGGCGGGTCGACCGTGCACGCAGGTGAACCCGTCGGCGAACATCAGCGCATAGATGAAACCGGCGCAGGCGCCGGTCAGGTCGATGGCACCGGCGCGGCCGAGCCCGAGCCGGTGCGCGACCAGCGGCGCGCTCGGCGGCAGGAGATGGTCGGGGGTTGACGTGGCGAGCAAGAGAAGACCGATGTCGCTCCGATCGATACCGGCATTTGCCAGCGCCATGTCGCCGGCGAGCGCGGCAAGGCCCGAAAGCGTGTCTTCATCAGTCGCCCAGAAGCGCGAGCGAATTCCGGTGCGCCGTTCGATCCAGCCTGGCTCGAGGCCGAGATTGTTCTCGATCTCGGCGTTTCCAACCTTGCGCCCAGGCACTTGATGGCCAAGCCCGAGGATGCGCGAGGACCTGCTCATGGCTTGGATCCGAAGCGTTCGCCGGCCTCCTCGATGGCGTCATAAAGCCGATCGAGCTCGGCGCTGGTTACGCAATAGGGTGGGAGCAGATAAAGCACATTGCCGAGCGGGCGCACCAGCAATCCCTGCTCGAGGAAGAATGCCCGCAACTTTGGACCGATCTCGGCCAGATAGCCGGGGGATGCGGTACCCAGATCGAGCGCAGCGATCGTGCCGGTGATCCGGCGGTCGGTGAAGCAAGCATTGTCGTGAAAGCGCTGAAGGCCAGCGGCCTGCAGCGCGGCGAGCGCCGCGATCCGTTCGATAACAGGCTCGTCCTGCCAGATCTCGACGTTTGCGAGTGCCGCCGCGCACGCAATCGGATTGGCCGTATAGGAGCTCGAATGGAAGAAGGTCTTCTTCCGGTCGACCGAATAGTGGGCCTGGAAGATGGCGTCGGTCGCCAGCGTCGCGGCGAGCGGAATGGTGCCGCCGGTCAGGCCCTTCGAGGTGCAAAGGATGTCGGGCGAGATATTCGCCTGCTCGCAGGCGAACATGGTTCCGGTGCGTCCCCAGCCGGTCATCACTTCGTCGGCGATCAGGAGCGTGCCCGAAGCCTCGGCGATCCTCTTGAGTTCAGCCAAAATCCAGCCCGGATACATCAGCATGCCGCCGGCGCCGAGCACCAGCGGCTCGACAATAAGCGCGGCTGCGCGCCGGTCGCGAGAGACGACCTCGAACCGATCCAGCGTTTCCTGCTCGCGTCCCGCAGCCGGGAAGGGGATGGTGTCGACTTCGAACAGCATGGGTTCGTAGGCGGCGTTGAAGACACCGCGCGCGCCGACGCTCATCGTGCCGATCGTGTCGCCATGGTAGCTGTGCTCCATGACGACGATGCGCGAGCGCGGCGCGCCAATATTGCGGAAATAGCCGAGCGCCATCTTCAGCGCGACCTCGACAGAGGTCGAGCCGCTGTCGGAATAAAACACCCAGTCGAGTCCGGACGGTGCAAGGTCCGCCAGCGCCTTGGCGAGGCGCTCGGCCGGCTCGTGCGTGAAGCCGGCGAAGATGATCTGGTCGAGCGCCGACGCGGTCGTCTCGATGGCCTTGACGATGCGCGGATGGCGATGGCCATGGGTGACGACCCACCAGGACGAAATGGCGTCGAGGATGCGGGTGCCATCGGCCTTGTGGAGATAAGCGCCTTCAGTCCGGACAATTTCGGGCATCGCCGGCTCGAGCGCGTGCTGGGTGAAAGGGTGCCAAACGCGGGATTGCGACATCATTGACCGCGTGTAATCGGCGAGAGATCGAAGCCCGAAACCATCGCTTCCCTCAAGGTTTTAGATGTCAGCGGATCAAGGTGCGGCAACCTGCCGAGCTGCCGCACATTGCCAAATTCCACGATCGTCCTTTGGCTGTCCGCCATTTCCTCGCCGATGAAGGCGACGCCGATGAGCGGGATGGCACGGGCCCTGAGCGCCTCGATCGACAACAATGTGTGATTGATGGTGCCGAGGGCGGTGCGCGCGCAAAGAATGACCGGCAGTTGCCATTCCCCGAATATGTCGATGAATCTTGTCTGCCGATTGAGCGGTACCATCACTCCGCCAGCGCCTTCGATGATGAGCGGGCCTGGCAAGTCCGGGAGTGAAAGTTTCGCCGCCTCGATTGCGACGCCATCGATTTCGGCCGAACGATGCGGCGACAGTGGCGTCTTCAGACGATAGACTTCCGGCAGGATGCGCCCCGCCGGCAGGCCGGAAAGCCGGGCAACAGCCTCGCTGTCTGTCTCTTCGTCGAGGCCCGATTGCACCGGTTTCCAGTAGAAGCCGTCGAGCAGGCCGGCGAGGCCCGCCGAAAACACCGTCTTGCCGATGCCGGTATCCGTTCCGGTGATGACTATGCCTCTGCTGATGTCGCTTCGGGTCATGTCACCTTTGGTCATTCTGGGCCAACGCCTCGACAAGCGCATCGATCATGGCGGATATGGCGGCTTTATCGACGTTGAGCGTCAGCGATATGCGCAGGCGCGACGTCCCTTCCGGCACAGTCGGTGGACGAATGCCGCGTATGTCGAAGCCGCGGGCCTGCAGTGCCGCCGCCACCGCCATGGTGCGCCGGTTGTCGCCGATGATAATTGGCTGGATCTGCGAGCCGCTGGCCGCTGCGCCGAGGCGCTCGGCCAGCTGCCGGCCCGCAAATGCAATAATTTCATGCAACCGGAGACGACGCTCTGGTTCATCGGACAATATCGCGAGCGCCTCGCGCGCGGCCACGGCCATCAGCGGCGATGGCGCGGTGGAATAGATGAACGGACGGCAGCGGTTGACGAGATAGTCGCACAGTGTCCTTGGGCCGGTGACGAGAGCGCCAGATGCGCCGAGCGCCTTGCCGCATGTATGCAGTGCGAGGACGTTGTCGCGCCCCTCGAAAGCGACGGCAAGGCCGCGGCCGTCCGGTCCCCAGGCGCCGGTAGCGTGCGCCTCGTCGACAACGATGAACGCCTCGTGCCGGTCGGCGAGCGCCACAAGGCTCTCCATAGGCGCGCAGTCCCCACCCATGCTGTAGAGGCTTTCGACCGCGATCCAGACACGTCCCATGCCGCCTTCGGCGCGCCAGCGCGCGATGGCGTTCTCGACGGCGTCGAGGTCGTTGTGCGCGGCCAGAACGAACTCCGCGCGTCCGGCGCGCGCACCCTCGTGCATGCTGGCATGGGCGAGCTCGTCGAGGACGAGTAGGTCGCCCTTCTGCGGCAGCGTCGTCAGAATAGCGAAATTGGCGATGTAACCGCCGCCGAAGAAAAGCGCGCGCTCGGCCCCGAAAAACGCCGCAGCGTGAGCTTCCAATTGCTCATGCTCCGGCGCGTTGCCGCGCAGCAGCCGCGATCCTGTTGCGCCGACCGGCGTGCCCCGCGCGATCGCAGCCACAACCGCGTCGCCAAGCCTCTTGCAGGCGGCAAGCCCGAGATAGTCGTTCGATGAGAAGTCGAGCCCGGCGCGCGGCGCAAGCCGCCGCAGCCGGTCCTTGCGCGCCAGTCCCTGCAAGGTCGCTTCGTAGCGGGCAAACGGTGCCTCGTTCACTCAGCCTCCAGTTCCATCCGCTCGATGCCCAGACGCCGAAAGAGCAGCGCATCCTCGTCCTGGCCGGGATTGCCCGCCGTCAGCAGCGTGTCGCCGACGAAGACCGAATTGGCGCCGGCAAAAAAGCACAGCGCCTGCATCTCGTCGCTCATGGCGGTGCGGCCGGCTGAAAGGCGGATATACGATTTCGGCATCATGATGCGGGCGAGCGCGATGGTGCGCACGAACTCGATCGGCTCGATAGGGCTGGCGTCGGCAAGTGGGGTGCCAGCGATCGGGATGAGCATGTTGATTGGAACGCTGTCGGGCGGCTCCGGCAGGTTGGCCAAAGTCACCAGCATGTCGATGCGGTCCACCGGCTCTTCGCCCATTCCAACAATCCCGCCGCAGCAGACCTTGATGCCGGATTGGCGAACGTTCTCGAGCGTATCCAGCCGATCCGCAAAGCTGCGCGTGCTGATGACCTCGCCGTAGTAGCGCTCCGACGTGTCGATGTTGTGGTTGTAGTAGTCGAGCCCCGCCTGCTTCAATCGAGCGGCCTGTTCGAGATCGAGCATGCCGAGCGTCATGCAGGTCTCCATGCCGAGCGCCTTCACGCCCTCGACCATGGCGACCACCGCCTCCATGTCACGCTCCTTGGGGCTGCGCCAGGCAGCACCCATGCAATAGCGCGTGGCGCCCGCATCGCGCGCTTTCCGGGCCTCGGCAATGACGCGCTGAACTTCCATCAGCTTAGAGGCCTTGAGGCCCGTTTCGTGATGCGCCGACTGACTGCAATAGCCGCAATCCTCGGGGCAGCCGCCGGTCTTGATCGACAGCAGGCGTGACAGCTGCACCCGGTTGGGATCGAAATTTTCGCGATGGATCGTCTGCGCCCGAAAGAGCAGGTCGTTGAAGGGCTGGTCATAGATTGCCTGGGCTTCCTCTCGCGTCCAGGGCGGAAGCGCCCAACCAAGAGGGTCCGATGTCAGGTTCGGGCCAAGTTCCGCGTTCATTCCACCTCCATAAGCAAAAAACGTTCGGCTATCAGCTAAGAAAGCGGACTTCGGAGCCCGTCATGATCTGCTCACCAGCGCCGGCACGCGCAGTACCTCGTTGGATTCATTGAGTATGGAAAAACCGTAGCCTCCGCCTGCATCGCGCTCTACCGAATAAGTCAGGCGGTCGACAATCCGATTATCCTTGTCGAAGGTCAGCACACGCGGTTTGAGCGCGGTCAGCTCGCTCTCATGCACATAGACCGAGTTGCAGATGATGACCAGGTCGCCTGGCTGGCAGGTGCGGGCCGCGGCACCGTTAAGGATGCAACAGCGCGACCCGCGCTCGCCGAGGATGACATAGGTCGAGATCCGCGCGCCCGAATTCTTGTTCCAGATCTCGACGAATTCCATCGGCAGGATGCCTGCCTCCTCGCAATGATCGGGATCGAGCGTGATCGAGCCGTGATAGTCGAGATTGGCCTCGGTGACGTGGATGCCGTGCAGCTTGCCGGCAACGATTTTGCGCATCCCTTCCTCCAAAGCGACTTTCGATCCTTTGCCCCGGTGCCTCGTTTTCTCGGCGCCTATCGCGTGCTTTCTCCGGCTTGAGTGCAAGAACGCTCCCTTCTGATCGCGTCGCAGGATTCGGTGAAGGCGACATCCAACAGGCAACCGAGTGCTACCAGTCCGTGAGAGGCAGCCATCTGGCGCAGTTCGTCGAGCCGACAGATGATAAAGCCAAGTGCTTCCACGCGGTCCTTTGTTTGCCCCTGGCCCGTCGGTTTCTCCTCGCCGCTAGAACTATGCGGTGCGCCAAGGAGCTGGCTTGGGTCGGCGGTCGGTGGAACTAAGGACGTGGCGGCGCGAGTTAGCCTGCGGCCAAAGGGGTTCTTGCGGTCCCGGTTCATGTCCTCTCCCTCAGTTCAGATGCCTGCGGCAATTCCGGTCCGCCGGCATATCCAGGCCAATGTCGAGGATGGGAGCGCTGTGGGTAAGCCAGCCGACCGAGATGAGATCGACGCCTGTCGCCGCGATTGCGGGGGCCGTTTTCGGTGTCACCCGGCCCGACGCTTCGGTGACAGCTCTGCCTCCGACCATTGCCACGGCCTGCCCAAGATCCTCGAGTGACATATTGTCGAGGAGAACGGCGTCGACGCCGACTTGGAGCGCCATCTCAAGCTGCTGCAGCGTGTCGACCTCGACCTCGATTTTGACCATGTGGCCTACCGCACTACGCGCCCGCTCGATTGCGGTACGGATGTCGCCGGCAATGGCGATGTGGTTGTCCTTGATGAGCACGGCGTCGTCGAGCGCGAAGCGGTGATTGGCGCCGCCGCCGGCGCGCACGGCATATTTTTCAAGGGTACGCAGGCCTGGCGTTGTTTTTCGCGTGCATACGATCTTGGTGCTATGGCCGCGTACCGCGTTTACAAGCGAGGCCGTCGCCGTTGCGATGCCACTCAGCTTGCATAGGAAATTGAGCGCGGTCCGCTCGGCCGTCAGCAGGCTTCGCGCCGGCCCGCTTACGACCGCGATGGTCTCCCCGGCGGAAACCTTGCCGCCCTCCGGGCAGCGCAACTGCATGCTGATCCCGGGATCGACCAGCAGAAAGGCAAACATCACCAGATCGAGCCCGGCGACAACGCCGGCCTGCCGGGAATTCAAGGCAAGCGTTGCCTTGCAATCGGCGGGGATGATGGCATCGCTGGTGATGTCGCCGGCTCGGCCCAGATCCTCCAGCAAGGCTGCGCGGACGATCGGCTCCATGACAATCTGGGGAAGCGGCGCAAGTGAATTCATATCAGAGGCTCCGTTCGGCTGCTTGCCAGTTGAGCGCGACGGCCTTCTCGAAGGCTGTGCAGAGCGTCAGCCGGGAGGGGAGGGGGTCAACATCGCGCCTGGGAAAATCGGACCGGTAGTGAGAGCCGCGGCTTTCCTCGCGCCGAAGTGCCGCGATCGCGATCAACATGGATACCAGCGCCGGATCGGCCGCCGCTGTCTCACCAACAGCGGTCGGCAGTAGAGCTGCGATCGCGTCGCGCAACCCTTTGCCTGTCCGGATGATGCCAAGGGCATTGGAGACGAGTTGGCGAATGGGTGAAGGGTCGGGTCGCATGGGAACCATTGCTGGGAGTCTAGACCACTGCCAGCCTCGGCAAGTGCCGGCGACACTTGCCGCTACCCAGGCCGCTGTCGCGACTGCTTCGGCCAGCGAGTTGCTGGCGAGCCGATTTGCTCCATGCAGTCCGGTGCAGGCGACCTCGCCGCATGCCCACAGACCGCTAACGGAACTGCGCCCGTCAGCGTCCACGGCCACACCGCCCATGTGATAGTGGGCGGCCGGGCGCACGGGGATCGGATCCACGGCCGGATCGATGCCGGCCTGCTTGCAAATCCCCTCGATCGCCGGGAAACGTTTTGCGAATTTTTGCCCGAGGCATCGGCGGGCATCGAGATAAACACGATGCCCAGCGGCGAGATGATGCGCAATTGCGCGTGCGACCACATCTCGCGATGCGAGCTCGGCGCCAGGCGTGTCGGCAAGGAAGCGCAGACCATGTTCATCAGTCAGGACCGCGCCTTCGCCCCGTACCGCTTCACTTATAAGCGGCATTGGCCTGCGCTCCGTGTCGAGCGCCGTCGGATGGAACTGCACAAATTCGAGGTCGGCGAGCTCGGCGCCGGCACAGGCGGCCAGCGCCAGCCCGTGGCCAAACGAAGAAAGCGGGTTGGTTGTGTCGCAAAACAGGCCACCTATGCCGCCGGTCGCCAACACCACACGGCGGGTGGGCAAGGCAAAGACGCCGCTGTTCAGCACAGCCAGCACGCCAACGGTGCAGCCCTCGGCGACCACCAGCCGAAGGGCTGTTATGCCTTCCATGATTGTGATCGAACGGGTGCGCCGCGCCACGGCAAGCAGCGCATGAAACAACTGGTGCCCTGTGGCGTCAGCAGCATGGACGATCCGGCGCCGTGAATGGGCTGCCTCCAGGCCAAGCCGCAGTTTCCCATCCAAAGCGCGGTCGAAGGGAGCACCAAGACGAATGAGGTTCTCGACCGCGTGAGGGACGGCCTCGATCACTCGCCTGGCTATTTCTTCGTTGCAAAGCCCATCGCCGACGGCAAGCGTATCGGCAAGGTGCAAATCAGTGCTGTCGTCCTCGCCCAGGCTTGCCGCAAGCCCACCCTGCGCGAGTGTGCTCGAGGCATCCGTCCCAAGTGGTGTCCTGGAGAGGAGGATGACCGGCTCTGGCGCCAGATGCAGCGCCGTCATCAGTCCGGCGAGGCCAGCGCCGATGATGACCGGCGCCCCACCGATATCATGGATGTAGGTCGTCATACGAAGAGCATGCGCTCGACGGCCCAGCGGGCGCGCTCGGCGACACGGGGATCGATCGTGACGATATGTCGGTTCTCCTCAAGCGCGCTGCGGATATTGCCTAGCGTAATGCGCTTCATGTGCGGGCACAGGTTGCAGGGACGCACGAAGTCCACGTCAGGATGCTCGACCGCGACATTGTCGCTCATCGAGCATTCCGTCATCAGCACAACACGCGCCGGCTTATGCCGTCCGACATAGTCGGACATCGCCGCCGTCGAGCCTGCGAAATCGGCTTCCGCGACGACCTCTGGCGGGCACTCGGGGTGGGCGAGCACCGTGACGCCGGGATGCGCTTCGCGTAGCTCGCGAATGTCGGCCGGGCCGAAGCGTTCGTGGACCTCGCAGCGTCCCTTCCAGGCGATGATCTCGACCTTCGTCTGCGCCGCGATGTTTCTCGCCAGATATTCATCGGGCAGCATGATCACCCGCGGCACTTTGAGGGACTTCACGACCGCAAGTGCATTGCCCGAGGTGCAGCAGATGTCCGATTCTGCCTTCACCGCCGCGGAGGTGTTGACGTAGGTCACGACCGGCACGCCGGGATAGCGTTGCCGCATCAGGCGCACGTCCTCGGCCGTGATCGAGTCCGCCAGCGAACAGCCGGCGCGGAGATCCGGAATGAGCACAATCTTGTCCGGGTTGAGAAGCTTGGCGGTCTCAGCCATGAAGTGCACCCCAGCGACCACGATCAGATCCGCATCGACCGTCATCGCCTCGCGAGCCAGTGCCAGGCTGTCGCCGACAATGTCGGCCACGCAATGAAAGATTTCGGGCGTCTGATAGTTGTGCGCCAGGATGGCGGCGTTGCGTTCGCGTTTCAGCGCCAGGATGGCGTCGATGTCATCGGCAAAGGCCGGCCATTCGACTCGCGGGATAACGCGCCGGACGCGCTCGTAGAGCGACGCGGCCGTAGGTAACGCGCCGATCATCCGCGCCTCCGCTTATGTTCTGGGTGACAATAAGCAGCATATATCTACGCCGACTATAAAGGTGTCAAGCCCGCGCAAGCGGCAATCTTGTCCCCAAAACGACAGCGCTGTCGTCAAGAACGGCACGGCGGAAGCGGAAGAGCTTCGCCGGCCGCCCGCCCGTCTCGAGCGACGTCTGGCCTGTCTCCTCGACCAACTCCTGCTGCTCGACAAGCCTGCGGAAGTTCGGTTTGTTGATCAGCCTGCCGGCCAAAGCTTCCACGGTTCGTTGCAGCTGTAGCAGCGTAAAAGACTGCGGCATCAGCTCAAAGACGACCGGCCGGTATTTGATCTTGGAGCGCAGTCTCGCAATGCCCGTCGCCATGATGCGCCGATGATCGGCAACCATGGACTTGCTGGGCACCAGCGAAGGCCGCGTCGGGTCGCGCCCGCTCCCGGCCTCTTGGACCAGTCCTGCTTCGTAGACTAACTCGTAACGTTGAAGCGTGAGTTCCTCATTCCAAGGGCGTCCGTCGAGGCCGAAGGCTGTTGCTGCCCGCTGTCGACGTTCGCGTCTCGTCGCCGCGTCGCCGGCGCCGTCTGCCCATTCAATCAGCCTCGGTCGCAGGACGTCCAACTCCACCGACGGCGTCCCGGAGCGGTGATCCTCCCATGGAAAATATTCATACCAGCTCCGCCAACCGCACTTACGCGAGCCCGCTGCCTGTTCTTTGCGCGTGAGTGCGAGATAGCTGATGGAGATAGCGCGCTGCTGGCGCCCGGAGCCGATGCGGTCTCGATCGGCGAAGGTGTAGAGTTGCTCAATGTAGCCCAGCGGATGGCCAGTCTGCTGCTCGACCCACCCCCTCAACCCCGACTGCAGCGATCGGTGCTCAAGCGCAAATGGTCCCGAAGGTAGCGTATCCGCCTGCCCGATGGTGAGGACACAGGGTTCATTGTCGTTTACAGCGACGACAAGGGCGATCAGATCGACTTTGACTTCGTCGGCCTTGACGGCGGCTCGGTCTTTCCTGGTTCCTTTTGCCTGTTTGTCCATGGTCGCGAAAATGGGTTGGTCGGCCTGGGTGCCTTAATCGATTTAATTTAAACGCAGCGACCTGCACGTCAACACTGCGAAAATGCATGGCCAATATTTAACTCTTCGCATTTGCACATAAACGTGCCAAACGCGACACTTGCGGTGGGTGACGTAGGGGAAGGAGGCATGCATTGAGCACAGCACGCGATTCGAAGGCGATTACACCGCCCGATATTCGGGCGCGTAAGGGCGGCGTCCCCCTGGTATGCCTGACGGCCTATACGACGCCGATTGCAAAACTGGTCGATCGACATTGCGACATCGTTCTTGTCGGCGACAGCGTGGGCATGGTGCTGCACGGCCTGCCGTCGACGCTCGGCGTTACCCTCGACATGATGATCATGCACGCCAAGGCCGTGCGCGGTGGCCTGGAGAAGGCTCTGATGGTCGTTGACCTGCCGTTCGGCTCTTATGAGGAAAGTCCCGAGCAGGCGTTCCGCAACGCGGCTCGTTTAATGGCTGAGACCGGCTGCGCGGCTGTCAAGTTGGAGGGCGGCGAGGCGATGGCCGCTACTATCCAATTCCTCGGTGCTCGTGGCATCCCTGTCATGGCTCATATCGGCCTGACGCCGCAGGCCGTCAACGGTTTCGGCGGCTACCGTGTACAGGGCAGGGGAGAGGACGCCGAGCGGATCCGGCGCGACGCGATATCGGTCGCGCAAGCCGGGGCCTTTTCGGTCGTACTTGAAAAGGTACCAGAGCAGCTCGCGCGCCGCATCACCAGCGAGATTGGCATCCCCACCATCGGCATCGGCGCCTCACCGGCCTGCGATGGCCAGATCCTGGTGAGTGACGACATGCTCGGCCTGTTTTCCCCGTTCAAGCCGAAATTCGTCAAGCGCTACGCAGAACTCGGTGATCAGGCCGGCGCCGCGATCGCTGCCTATGCGGATGAGGTGCGCAAGCGGCGCTTCCCTGCCGCCGAGCACGTCTTTGCCGATGCGCCCAAGGGCGCTGACGCCGACGACACAGGAAACGGAGGAACTGGATGAGCGTGCCGATTGTCAGGACCGTTGCGGGGCTTGGCCAGATGGTCGCCGGATGGCGACGGGATGCGCCAGCATTGCCGTCGTGCCTACGATGGGCGCCTAGCGTGAAGCATTTGAGCCTCATACGTGACACGCTCCAGACAGCAGATCGTGCGATCGTGACTCGTCAACCCTAAACAGTTCAACAGTGCCACTGACCAACGCGGCACTTGAAGTTCCATGTCGCTGCCTTCAGTTCCTCGATGACCTCACTCGCCGGCTTTCCTGAGCTGGGTCAAGGCGGCCGACAGCTTACGCGACACCTAGTCGACGATCTCCGCTTCATTGCCCAGTCCACCTGCCTGCGAGAACTTCGCAGCGCATTCGGACGAGTCGAAACGCCGCGTCGCGGAGGATTCCGAATACGGCCTGGCGGCACGGTCGCAAGACCACAAACAGGCAGTTCCTCTGAGAGATCGCCCCCGCGGCGTTGCGTGGCCAAGTTTGCTTGAAGGCTCTACCAACGGCATCGCAACGCACATCCGGCACGCCGGATGGTCTATCTCAGACCAGTGTGTCGGCTGGACACTTTATAATCTAGATTATAATAATCGTGATTATAAAAGGAGCGGCGTTCGGCCTCGCTCGTCATCGCCTATGGCCGCCGCGGGATCGGCAAGTTAAGGCTCCTACGCCAAGCTGCCGTCGGCCGCAAGGAAATCTATTTCCAGGCGACGCGGGTCTCCTCAGTCCTGAACATGGAACAGTTCAAGCTCGAGGTGGCCCGGGTTCTTGGCCCGTCACCCGTCCTGGCATCGCTCGACAGCTGGGATGGTATTTTCCACTTCGTAGCCGAAGCAGCCAAGGCCAAACCGGGCACTGTGGTCACGATCGACGAATTCCCGTACCTCGTCGATCAGGACAGCGCTTTGCCATCGGTAATCCAACGGTTCTGGGACTCCGGGGCGGCAAGCGCGGGAAACCTCAAGATCATCCTGTGCGGCTCTGCGGTCGCTCAGATGGAGGACCTGCTGGCGGAAAAGACCCGCTTTACGGGCGCATGACGCTGCGCCTGGAGGTGCGGCAGTTGCCCCTGCGCGACCTTTCGGGGTTCTTTCCGGAGTACAGCGCCGAGCAGCTCATAGAGACCTACGCCATTTTCGGTGGCGTGCCGTACTACCTGACCCTCTTCGACCCGTATGCAAGCCTGCGCGAAAACGTCATCAATCTGCTCCTGAAAGAGACCGGGACCCTGATCGACGAACCTAACATCCTTCTGCAGAGCGAGCTTCGGGAACCGGGAATCTACGCGAGCATCGTGGCCGCGATCTCGGAAGGTCTGCATTCCGCCGGGGACATCGCGACGCGGCTGCAGATGCCGACTACCGCGGTCGGCCAGTACATCGACAGGCTCGAGCGGCTCCATCTCGTGAGCAGTGTGCGGTCGCTCGACGCGGCAGAGAAGTCGCGGAACAAACGCTTCGTCTTGACCGACCGACTTATGGGTTTCTGGCACAGGTTCGTAAGGCCGAACCTAACGGCGATCAACGGCGGTTACGGCACCGAAACCTACGACCAGTACATCCAGAGACGTTTCCCCGAATACATGAGAGGCGCTTTCGAGGGCGTCTGCTCTGGACCACGCTCGCCTTCATCTCGCCGAGGTCCTGGGCAGTCCAGCCCGCGAAGTCGGCAGCATCTGGGGCCATGCCGACTTCGATATCGATGTCGCGGGCCGCCTCCTCGACGAGACGTTCTTCTACGGCGAATGCAAGTGGCGCTCGGTTAAGATCGACACGGGGATGCTCGATCTGTTGAAGAAGAGATCGGAGACGACTTCCTACGGGAGGAACAAACCAGGCAAGCAGTATCTGTTATTCAGCCGCAACGGCTGCAAGCCTGAACTCGCCGAACTCGCCAGGAGCGACGCTTCTGTCCACATCATTGGACCCGAGGAACTGACGTTTGCGCCAACGCCAGATCCGGTGGACCGTCCAACGGGGTCGATTGGGCCTTGAGCTGACGTTGTCGAGTTACGTCTCCCAGATCAGGTCTGGCAGTTTGTTGACCTCCCAGTAGCCGCAGAGGAACCGGGAGGTCGGCCGCGACAGCGCGGTTCGCAGGACGCTGAACGTCTGGCGCCGTGGTACCGCGTGTCCTCGCGCCAGGCGAGCTCGGCGACGTACCAGTCGAAGTATTTGAGCGAGAAGCGGTGGGGTGCCGACATAGGCCCGCTGCACCCGCGAGAAGACGGTTTCGATCTGGTTGGCGTTGGTCCCGTCTTCGGCCTGGTAGGGAGTGGTGAAGACCGCCTTGCAACTCTGTCAAAGCACTTGAAGCGGCCGCGGCTCGTCGCGTGGCAGCGCAGCGCGCCGCATTTCGGGCAGTAGCTCGCCATCGGTTTCCGGCCAGCGCACCTTCCTGAACCAGCCATTGCCGGCTCCTCGCGGACCGTGGCGAGATCCATGACGGTGAGCGTCCGGCATTCCGGCGACAGCAGGAAATGCCGCCCTCTCGGTTGTTGTCTCTGACTTCGCTACGGCTCAGTCCCCCTCCGCTCGGAAGGCGGCTGGACCGCGTATTTCCAAGGCCGGACCGAGACGGGACGCACGTGACCACGGCAGCGGGCTGCGCGGACGAGAAGGCGATAGCTGATTTGATTGCTCAGTTCAGGCTCCAAACCGGCAGGCATGCAACGGTCGCGGCGGGCGATTGGCCACCAGATGGATGGCTCCTACCTGGAACGCGCTCAGGAGCCGATCGAAAGGAGGTTGAATGGTTAATCAGAAGTAGGAAGCCAATCTGCGCAAGCGAGTCTTGCACGAATTGGGCATCGTGAACTTGGCCAGAAATCCAATTACTTAACGTGCAATTGGTGGTCTTTGCTGCCTAATGCCGGACAGTTCCTGATAGATTAACGTGACAGCTTCGCAAGGCGTGTTCGAAAGGGCGCAGTGACCTAACTGCATTTTGCGCGGCGCGGCAATTGTGCGTTGCACAAAAACTGAGGCGCGGTTAGCGTTCTTGCGCTGCGGGAATCGGGCTTGGGTAATACGGACGAAGCGGTGAGAAACAATGCTTCGTCGAAAGTGCATTCATACCTGAGGATCCTGATGACCGTTACGAATACCGAGAAAGCCGGCGCTACAAGTCTCGAGGCGATCGCACGAAACGGCAGTATGCTACGTCGCATGGCCGTACGCATTCCGACATATCTGTCGGATCTTCGCGAGAATCCAGCGTGGCTGCCGATGTTCGTGCTCGCCCGCACTATGCCGGCACGCAGAATGCACTGGCTTGGTGCAAAGCCTGTTCGAGCGTCGCAGAAAGCGCGGGAAACGATGTTTGTCGGCGTCAATCGCCGGGACGTTGTCGATGCGCTGCGGTCGGATGGGCTTTTTTCCGGACTCGTCTTACCCAAATTTATCCATGAGGAGCTTGCAGCTTTCGTCCGGTGCACACCTTGCTTTGGCAACTTCGATCGCCGTTTCGAATTCATGCCGACGGAGCACGCACAGGCTGAAGCTCGGTTTGGCCGCCCGTTGCTCAGCGGCCACTATTTCGAGCGCATTCTCGGCTGCAAGGCGGCAGTTGCCATCCAAAACGATCCGTTGCTCATGGATATCGCTGCACACTATCTCGGCGGCCAGGCGAAACTCATCACCACCCGCGTCTGGTGGAGCTTCCCCACCAGCCAGGCCTCGGACGCAGACAAGAACCTGGCATCACTCGGCAAATACCACTTCGATCTTGACGACTGGCGGATGTTGAAGTTCTTCTTTTACCTACTGCCGGTAGACGAGAGCACCGGCCCGCATGTCTATGTCCGCGGCAGTCACAAGCGACGCGCGCTCAAGCATCAACTGACGCTTCTCGTCGGCCATCCCGCAGAAGAGGTTCTGGGCGTCTATGGCGAGCAAAGTGCCGTGACACTTACCGGAGAGGCAGGGCTTGGTTTCGTCGAGGATCCGTTCGGCTTCCACATGGGCACCGTACCGGCGCACAGCCCGCGGCTGATGATGGAAGTCGGCTTCGGCGTTTCGCCGCCCTCGCGGCGACGCTTTCACGGCGAGCCGGTTATTCGCTAATTTCGGCCAAGTCCCGAAACAGCTTTCCCAGACCGAGACCAGTGCCTCGCAGGCAGCACAATACGCAATGGCGCCATCCCGGAACAACCAGCGTCCACGGTCGGGCGTTTTCCGCCACATGGTGCCATTGCAATCCTGCCATCACCGACGGCCCAGAAAGGAGACGAGTGCTAATATGTCCCGGCGCCAACGGCGCTATACCCTTCGAAGACCTGACATGGATAGTTCGGACCTTGCCAGGATTTCAATCTCGCATTCTAGGATCTCGGCTAGTATGAGCCGAGAAATGAGGCTGTGGCCGTTTTGGCAGTGTTTAGAACCCCAAGCGGCCTGCATGCGTTTGGCGTCAATAGTCCAGACCTCCGCAACGCCCCTGCCGATTCGCCTATGCATCGGAGCTTGACGCCTTTCAAAAATTCCATGGCTCTGCCGCAGGCATCCGGCGACCAAGCGCGCCGGATGATCGGAGACTTCTTCCCGACCTGCCCCTGCCAGACCCGCGATTCTCAACCGAGGACTCACGTCAGCCGGTGCCAAGCTGGTCACAGCATTTTGTGAGAGCCTGATTGACGACAATCTGTGTTCAGATCCAGACATCCTCGGGTTAGCATCAAGCCGGCCAGGCGGCGAATCGTCTGATTTGTGGTCGCTGCTCACACCCCTTTTGGTGGCATGCCAATTGCATAGTCATAGCCGTGATACGTGTTCCGACATGGCCGTCGGCGCAGTCTTTAGCCAAGGAGTCCACATGACATTCGTCCGAACGCAATACAGGCTGCGCATCCCGTGGGACGCCCGGCTCCGTTGTATTTCGCGGCACTCAGCAAACAGGATCGCTATCGCTTTCAGGCTGTCAGCTAGGGCTGCCGTGAGGATTCTCATAAAACAAACATTCAGGAGAACTTATGACTCGACCACATGAATATCTGCTTCGCCGGTTCCCCAGTGGCACATAACACCAGATCCTCTTCAAATCCGTGATGATCCAAAAGGAAAACGGAAAATGCCTACCTCAGAAAAAGACGCTGTGGGGCCCTCGAGGCTCCTGAAATCACGGTCTCACTGGCTGCGAAGGATACTTGCCGCCACGGCGTTGGCCACTATAATGACCGCTCCAGCTCCAGCCGTCACCCAAGACGCTGACAAGCACTACTCCGAACAAAGCTTGGTTGATGAAAGCGTGGTGAGCTGTATACTTGGGGCATTGTGCATTCGCGATCCAAAGGTCCTCGAAGACCTGCCGGCCAACTAGCCCGCTTCATGCACCGCGGCGAGCTTTCGACGGCCTGAGGCGGCGCTCAGGTCGCCATTGCGGCACGTTTTGACAAGCCTCGTCGGGCGCCGGGGTTGATCCGTCGATGATGGCAGACGGGGTTTTGCGGGTTGCGGTCACCAGGTTCGTTTCAAGGCCCCCGTCGGGGTGCCGCTCGCCCTTGTCGCCGGCAAGCCCGAAAAATCCCAGACCAGGCTCCAGAAGGCCTCGCGGTTATCGATCGACCAACGATGGAGCTCGGCATAGCCGGAGAAAGTAAGCGCAGCCTTTGCTTTCCGCGGCCTTCATGAACGCGGTTAGAGGCGCTGCGTCGCTGCGCTCCTGTCTCGGGGTCCACAAAGGTGTGTCGGCGGCCATGATCGCTCCTCCCAAAGCGCGTCGTGTTCGCGGCAGTCGGCCATCCCGACTGCGCGCCGCGTAGGCTTCAGGCAGACATGACGGGGCGGCAGCTCCGCCCGCAGGGCTTCTTGTTGTCCGCTGCCGAATAGAATCGCACCACGACGATCGCAATCGATTGCAGACGTAGAGGACCTTCTGAGATGATTAGCCGCTTTGGCTTACTCAAACGCACCCCCAATCTGCCCCCTGAAGACTTCGATGGGCATTGGCGTGCCACTCACGGCTCGCTAGCTTCCAGGCTTTCTGGCTTGCGTGCCTACTATCAGCATCTCGTTGTGAACAAAGAGCAATTCGGCATCACACACGCCCGCGGCCCCTGGGACCTGGACGGATTTTCCGAGCTGCATTTTGACGACCTCGCCTGCATGATGTCGGCCATTTCTTCCCCGCAGTTCGCGGGAGCACTCGAGGACGAAACCAAATTTCTGCAGGATGTTCATCTCGTCGCCTGCGAAAAGTATGTCGTCGTTCCCGTGGAATTGGGGGATGGGCCCTCTGTGAAGCGCATGACAATACTGAAGCGACTACCGGGAATATCAGCAGAGCGATTCAGACACGAGTGGCTCGACGTGCATGCATCTTGGGTGCGCCAATGGCCGAACGTGCTGGGGTATGTCCAGAACTTGGTGGTTGACCGCTATCACGGGGATAGAATCGAAAGCGCGCGCTACGAGGCAGTGCCGGTCGACGGCATCGTCGAATTCTGGTTCCGCGACAAGCAGCGGGCCGCGGAGTTGTACGCCAGCGACATCGTGGCGCGGACTCAAGAACATGCCCTGATGTTCCTGGACGAGATCACGCCCTTTTTCGTTGAAACACGTCAAATGGTTTGAGGCGCCGGCCCTCCCAGTCCACCCCGATCGCCACCAGCACCGCCTGGCTGGCGATCACGCCGGCCTCGCGAGCCCGCTCGTAGCGCGCATCCAAAATGCGATACGGATAGCTTTCCTTGAGCGGCTGCGCAAAGAACGCCTTCAGCGCTTCATCCAGCCGCACCGTTGCCGCACTCACCGTCGCGGCCGCGAAGGCGTGACCGCACAGTTCCTCGGTGATCGCCTTCACCTTGCGCGTCCACACCCCTTGCACATACATCTCCACCAGCGCCGATACCAATGCCTTCTCCGAGCGCTGATAGCGCTCAAACAGCTCCGTCGAGAACCGACCCGTCCGATCCTGCGGAACCCGCAGCTCCAGCACGCCAACCCGCGTCACAAGCCGGCGTTCGTAGTGGCCGGATCGGTAATCGATCCGCTCTGCGGTCCGCTCGCCCTTCTCAGCTCCCAGCCCTCCGTCATCTCGGTTTCCAGGACCTCCTGCACCACACTCTTTAAAACCCGCCGAAAGCCGTCCGCATCCGACAGCAGTGGCGCTTTCAACTCTGGCCCGCTCAGCTTAAGTTCTCGGTTGGTCATGGCACTTCCATTCCGCGGGATCGGTGAATCGCAATGTCACCAGCGTGCCATGGCCGCCCCCAACCTCAGAGCAGCGGCCGTTCTCTCTTCAGAACTTTTTGCAGAATCTTCAGGACACTATCGCGCGGGTGTGGTCTCCGGAAATGATTAGGATTGGCGTAAGCGACCAAATCCCGCGGCGTTTCCACGGCTTGCACCATGTCCGCCAACCTCATGAATCAGGCTAGCTGACCGGCATATGTCCGGCCTCCCGCAAGGCGCCTAGGAAGAGGGCGGCATGGTCGTCGACATTAATCTTGGCCTGCATCGACAGGGGCATGCCGGTCCAATTCTCCAGTGGCGCGGTCAAAGCAGAGAAAATTCCACCGACAATGCAATGGCGGATAACAACGCCTTGTATGTCCAAAGCCAGCACGCCGGTCCGGTCACTTGGATATCGGATGGCCGCGATCCGCTGGACCGCCGCGTCACCGTCCACCCGCACGTCGAAAAGCAGGACACCGCGGCTCCTGGCGGCTATCGCCGCGGCTTTTTCACTGAAGCCTATGGAGAGAGCGCGGACACTTTCGACCGCCATCTGGAATACCAGCGAATCCAGTTCATCCGCAGCCATGGGAGTAATTGCGCGCAACACAGGGGTGATTGCAACGACACACTCGGCTTGTTCACAGAAGTCGGCCCAGGACCGATCGTTTGGTTTGGGTTGCCGGTCGGCGACTGACGGCGTGCTCCGATTCGAGCCAATCCTGAAGCTGAAGGCGCGGGCTGCTAATGACGTTGGGCTTCCGCTCGAGGCTCATCAACAAACTCGGTTCCTTCAGTCCCCGAAGCTCGGCCACTTGGCCTTGATTGCGGCGTCGACAACCTTGTTTCTGAAGGTCCGGGCCTCTTTCAGGGTCTATTTTGCTATGCCTGGATCTTGGACATGCAGTGAAGTGGGCCGTCTATTAGGTTCGTGTTTCTTGCAGGCTCAGCCCGCTTGAGCACAGCGGCACGTCAGCGCATCAACCTCGTCCTCAGTTCACAAACGAGGCTCCCTAGGGTACTGGCAGAGCAGAGAAATCTCCGGTCGCAGCCTACCCGGTCAAAACAGGAAACCCCAAGATGAAGACTCTCGTCGTCTGCTCCGGCGGATTGGATTCCGTTTCCCTTGCTCACAAAGTGGCAGCGGAGCAGGAACTCGCCGGCCTCCTATCCTTCGATTACGGCCAAAGGCACAGCAAGGAATTGGACTTCGCCGGCCTTTGCGCGCAGCGTCTGAACGTCCCGCACCGCATCGTCGATATCCGCGAAATCGGCCGCGGCCTTTTCGGCTCGGCGCTGACCGACAATGTGGAGGTACCCGATGGGCACTACGCCGAAGACATGATGAAGGTCACGGTGGTGCCCAACCGGAACGCCATCATGTTGGCCATCGCCTTCGGCTTCGCTGCCGCGCGCAAGACCGAAGCGGTGGCGACGGCCGTGCACGGTGGCGATCACTTCATCTATCCGGACTGCCGGCCGGCCTTCATCGACGCCTTCCAGATGATGCAAGACCGCGCGCTCGAAGGCTACGCGAATATTCGCCTCTATACGCCTTATGTGAATCTCACGAAGGCGGACATAGTTGAGGATGGAGCCCGATACGGCACGCCATTTGCGGAGACCTGGTCCTGCTACAAGGGCGGCAAGCGTCACTGTGGACGGTGCGGGACCTGCGTCGAGCGGCGCGAGGCGTTCTATCTCTGTGGGCACCCAGATCCCACCGACTACGAGGACGCCGACTTCTGGCTCGACGCGGTGCGCAGGAGGAGCGTGTAATGTTCCGTATTACCAAGGAATTCCACTTTTCGGCCTCGCATCAACTCACGTCCTTGCCCCCTGACCACCAGTGCGCGCGCCTGCACGGGCATAACTACATCGTCGAAGTGGAGCTATCGGGCGAGCAACTGAACGAGCACGGCTTTGTCCGTGACTATCACGATTTGGCACCGCTCAAACGCTATATCGACGAGAACTTTGACCACCGACATCTCAACGACGTGCTGGGACACGAGCAGGTCACGGCCGAATGTCTGGCCAGACATTTTTATGAGTGGTGCAAGGCACGGCTGCCTGAAACCTCGGCCGTACGGGTGAGCGAAACGCCGAAAACATGGGCCGAATGCCGGCCATGACCGATACGCAACCCGCAATCCGCGTAAGTGAGATTTTCGGGCCGACGATCCAGGGCGAGGGCGTGCTCATCGGTCTGCCGACGGTCTTCGTCAGAACCGGCGGGTGTGATTATCGCTGTTCCTGGTGCGACAGCCTGCATGCGGTGGACAGGCAATTCCGGCATGAATGGGAGATGATGTCCTCCGACGCGGTGTGGCAAAACGTGGTCGCGCTTTCCGGCGGCCGCCCGTTGATGGTTTCGCTGTCAGGCGGCAATCCGGCTATCCAGCCCTTCGGTGCTCTCATCAAGCGAGGCCATGATGAGGGCTACCGATTTGCGCTGGAAACCCAAGGTTCCGTCGTCAGGGAATGGTTCGCCGAACTTGACGTGCTGGTCCTCAGCCCAAAGCCGCCGTCAAGTGAAATGAGGACCGATTGGGCCACTGTCGAGGCATGCTTCCAAGCGGCGCAGGACAAGCCGCAAGTCGTGCTGAAGTTCGTTGTCTTCGACAAAAATGACTATGCCTTTGCGAAAGAGGCCGCCGCGAGATTTCCGCGACTTCCAGTCTATCTGCAACCCGGCAATCATACGCCGCCACACCCCGGAAACGAGGACGCACCTGTCGACGTTGATGGAATAATGAAACGCATGGAGTGGCTGGTTGATAGCGTAACCCGCGACAGGTGGTTCGAAGCCCGCGTGTTACCACAGCTGCACGTTATGCTCTGGGGTAACAAACGAGGCGTCTAGCCAGCACTCGCCGGGGCGACAGCCTTCGGCATCCCATAGCAAGAATCGACAATCAGGATGCCGATCGCAGGCTCGTAAAGAGCTTGCGTCGACGGTTTCCTGTCGCTGCCAGGTAGCATGCGGCGCCCGGAGCGACACTCCACCCTGACCGTCGGCCCTTCTGTCGGATAGGCGCGCCAGGGCCAATGCAGAAATCCGCATAAGCACGATAGGAAGGATTGCTGACGAATGTCATCGCTAACGCGGGGGCGTCGCTCGCCGTCGCCGGCTCGCGGGGCGAGCCGGATGAAGTTCGGCTTGGCAAGGTCCTCGAGCGCTTTGCGGATCAAATCGTCCTGCTTGAACGGCGCTTGCCGCCGGCCAGCTCGCGTGAACGCCGCGCATGAATTGGGGGCAGGGCGCAAGCATCAAAGAGACCAGCTGCTATCTGCAGCCGATAGCCATGAACCCTCGCAATTTCCAGTGCTGCGGAAATGGCTAGCAATCGATCAAACGCGATTGACGCGAGTTTTATGACTCGAAATGCTCAAACTGCCGCTGAGTGCCTGGCCGTTTCACTCTCGAAATATTTATCGAACTTCACCGCAATGCTCCTTACGAAGGGGCGGTTTTCCGGCGGCACGACGAATTTGTCGCCTTGGAGTTCAAGCAGTCGAGCGGGATCCTTGAGGGCGATGGAGCTTGCCTGACGAAGGAGCTTTTGGCCGGCTTTCCCGAAGCGCTCCACCAGGTCGATCGCCGAGAAGGCGAAATCGCACATCAGTCGCTCAATGATCCAGCCCCGGACGCGATCGTCGTCGGAAAATGCTACACCGCGGACGCAGGCCAGCTTCCCCTCTTCCACCATGCTCCGGTATTCGCCGGTCGAAGGCATGTTCTGCACGTAGCCCTGGCGAAACCGGCCGATGGACGAAGGGCCAAGTCCAATCAACGTCTCGCAGCGATCCTCGGTATAGCCCTGAAAATTGCGATGCAATGCTCCCGCGCGGGCCGCTATCGCCAACGTATCGCCCGGCCTTGCGAAATGGTCGAGCCCGATTGATTCGTATCCCTTGTCCTCGATCGCTCGCGCAGCAAGTTGCGATTGCGCGAACCGCTCCGAGGCACCGGGGAGCCATGCCTCGTCGATCATCGTCTGATGCTTCTTGAACCAGGGCACGTGGGCATAGCCGAACAGCGCGATCCTGTCCGGTTCCAGGGTGAGCGCCTGCGCTATGGTGGAACGCACGCTCTCGCTGGTTTGATGCGGCAGGCCATAGAGCAGATCAAGGTTCACGGACTCTACTCCCCGGGAACGAACGCCATCGACGACTGCCTTGGTCTGCAAAAAACTTTGCTCGCGGTTGATCGCCTTTTGCACTTTCGGATCGAAGTCCTGCACGCCGACGCTCGCCCTGGTCATGCCGATTTCGGCAAGCGCGTCGAGGCGGGCTCCGTCCATATCGTTCGGATCGATCTCGACACTGATTTTGGCATCGTGGAGAAAATCAAAATTGTCTCGCAGCGCCGTCCCCAATGTCACCAGATGCTGCGGCTTCAGCATGGTCGGCGAACCGCCCCCGAAATGAACCGCGCGAACTCGGCCCTTGCCGCTGACGAGGCTGCCAACTGTCACGATCTCTGCATGCAACGAACGCAAATAGGAGGCAACTGGCGCATAGCGACGCGTATGTTTGGTATGGCACGCGCAAAACCAGCAGAGCCTGTCGCAATAGGGAATATGCAGGTAAAGCGATATCTCCCCGCCGCCTTCGAGCGCCTCCAGCCAGCCGCGATAAACGACTGCATCGATACCTCGATGGAAATGCGGTGTGCTGGGGTAACTGGTATAGCGCGGGACATTCTCACCAAGTCTGGCAGCCAGTTCCGATCGCATGTCGTCGTCAACCTGTTTGAGTCGCCGGGACTGTGGACGCACGGATGAGCCAAAGCACTGATCTCGGTCAGCCTCCAGCATGACAAACTGCCGCAAGGATTTTTCTACCGACGATTGTTATCGTGCCGGCGCTTGGGACCGGGAGGGCGATCAGATCGGGAGAGCGATCAATGACACAACGGCACGGCCCTCACAGTTCCGGCATCCCCGCCTATTGCCTGTCTTGCCAGGCACGGCACCATGGCCTCTGCAGCGCGCTCGATCCAGATCGTTTGGCCAAGCTCGCCAGGACTTCGTCACGGCACAGGGTCGAACCGGGCGTCGAATTGATTGGCGATGCCGAGACCCTCAACAGCTATTCGAACGTGCTTTCGGGCGTGGTGAAGCTGACGAAGAGCCTCTCGGACGGCCGCCAGCAAATCGTCGGTCTGCGGTTCGCGCCGGATTTTCTGGGACAGCCCTTCAAGGCGAAAAGCGCGATCTATGCCGAAGCGGCAACGACTGTCTCGATATGCTCGTTTCCGAAAGAGGCAATCGAAAAGATGATGAAGCAATCACCGGAGCTCGAGCATCGCCTGCTCACGCAGACGCTGAACGAACTCGACGAAGCACGCGAATGGATGGTGACTCTGGGCTGCAAGACCGCGCCTGAGAAGGTAGCGAGCTTTCTTCTCATGATCGCCCGCAACATCGGTTCCAGTGCTGGCCCGGCAGCCAGATCGGCGCGCTTCGATCTGCCGCTAACGCGCGCCGACATCTCTGATTTTCTTGGAATTACAAATGAGACGGTGAGCCGTCAGCTGACCAGACTGAGAATGGACGGCGTGATCCGGATCGAGAACAGCCGCCGTGTCACGGTAGACGACATGAGCCGGCTGGAACAACGTTGCGGTGGCCGATGGCCGAGGCGAAACCGCTGTTGAACGAGACCTGCGGCCGGCTCGCTCGTGGCCGGCCTGGCCGCCTCTCCCGTTCCCGCCCGCTCCATTCGCTATGCTCCCATGCTGGGGACAATGCGGCTACGCGGAGCCGGCAGGGGGGCCTTTCTACAACCCTGCTGCTTTCGTCAGGTGACGCCGAATAAATCGCGCGGGTTTGATACTTGCGAGTCATTCCGCAGAGCGGCCGAGCTGCTCGTGGACATATGACTCATCGATTTCGGCCATGGAGGCAAGGCCCGGCTAGCACCGAATGCCACCCCTTTGCCGTTCGCCTTCGGGCAGATCGCCGCACACGCTGGCCGCAAACCCGCGCGTTTGATGAGACGGGTAACTTCTTGGCCGCTGAGTGGCCTGGCGGCGACCTTTTTGCTGTCAAGTGGCTTAGAGAACTGACCCGATATCGCAGCCGGTCACACCTTACGTGTCCTGCGGTGCCACGTCCGGCGCCTGGTTCAGATGACTCTTGGATTGAATGAATCGCGATAACGCACCTCAAAACTGGAGAGAGCTGATTGAATCGAGTGATACCACTTTGGGATTTGCGAGATCTGCGTGCTCGAGCGCAGACAGTGTTCGCGTGCGGTTCTGGCCATCTCCTCAAAATCACTATAACCGACCGCAAGGCGATGCATCATTTCTGCAGCTTTGTCCTCGATGTCCGGCTCGTGGAGGACAACGCCATTAAGCCCATTTACGACCTGCCTCTTCAGACCAAAGGCGGACGACACTACGACGGGTTTGCCTCGGAACAGAGCCTCCGTTGCCGTAAGGCCGAAACCCTCTTCGCGAGATAGAGCAAATACTCCATGCGCGTTCTGTTGCAGCCGGCCGACGATTTCCGCATTTGCGTCGTGGTCCTTCATCGAAATACAGACCAGATACACGCGCCGCCGCACTTCCTCCGATAATTGAGAGCATAATAGGACGCATTTCTCGAAATACTCCCGTCCTTCAGGATCGTCGGCAACATCCAAAGGATCCGGTCCCGCGATCACCAGGCGTGTATCGTAGGCTTCCGCGAGCGCCGTTTTCACAAAGCGATCGTAAGCGGCGATAATCCGGTCAATACCTTTCAGTCCATCCCACCTGGATACATGAAGGAAATACCGTGAGTCGAGAATGTCCTGAAGAGAGGGGGTGGGCTCGAATTCTTGGCCGTTGAACGAAACCAAATGGTCTAGCGTCTGGCTTGCTGGCCCTTCATAATTACGGTTCTTGCTTGAAAATGGGCTGATGGATGGCGGGATGATATCTATAGGCAGATCAGTATCAAAGGCATATTCCTTGGCGCTTAGGACAATGCGTTGGAATTGATGGAGGTATTCGCCCAAGAATCCCCAGATTTCGTCGACCGTCGGGGTGCGCTTTGGATAGCCGATGTGGCATCGCCAGATAGCCGGGTGCGGGTGAGATTCAAGGAACTTCGCAGCCGCAACAAGAGGCTGCGGATCATGAATTACCAGGAAGCCGTCAGGCCTGATGATCCTTTCCAGCTCCGTAGCGCCTTTCTTCGATGCCTCAAGATAATGCGGGAGCAGATCATTCAAGCCTGCCACGTTCACGTCGTGAAGAGAATTATGAAGCGCTTTGGTGAATTGAAAGAATTGCTCTTCCTTCGGCTTAAAGATGAGCCAACGCACATCAAAACCAAGGTCCCGAAGCAGGCAAATGTGATGTGGAAGCATTTCGGCCACCCCACCGCCGAATGCGGTGGAATTTATGTGCCAAATGCAACGGCTGCCGATCATGTTACGAGCTTCTCCGGACGAACGAAATAGCTCATCGAGGAGTTCCTCATAATGGTTTCGCTCCGCCACGTAATGGGCAAGTACCGAGCCTTCTACCAGCACCTCATCAAAAAGTGAGGTGCGGGGTTTCGTTGATACTTTCATCGTGGCCCCTCCCTTAGGTCTGTGGAGCAGGTTCAACTCAGCTGGTTTGAAAGGAAGCCTCGCCAAAGTTCTC
Source organism: Mesorhizobium sp. SOD10 (assembly GCA_000824805.1). GTDB lineage: Bacteria > Pseudomonadota > Alphaproteobacteria > Rhizobiales > Rhizobiaceae > Mesorhizobium. Next base: position 14,447 of record CCNA01000019.1, on the reverse strand, counting down.
TATCCAGCCCCTTGTGTCAGGATGACCTCTGGCGTTGGGGCCGACGCCGACGCAGTCGCAGCCTGCCGCGATCGCCGCTTCAATTCCGGTGGGGGAATCCTCAAAAACCAAGCATCTTTTGCCGGCGATGCCCAGCATTCGCAACAGCGTTTGATAGGGTTGCGGATACGGCTTTCCCTGACTGACGTCCTCGGCTGCAATCATGATCCGCGGCCAGGAGAGTCCAGCCGCCTCAAGGCGGGCAAGGGCCGAAACCCGTGCCGAAGAGGTGACAATAGATCGCCTTTCTGCTGGGATAGAGCTATAGAACTCTACGGCGCCCTCGATCGGTTGCAACAGTCCCATCGCTTGAACTTCGTAATCCGCAATGCGATCTGCCTCGCGTTCTGGCGAGAGATTGGGCGCGATCGCCGCCACCAAATCGACGTCGCGGCGGGCGGCCGACATTCGCACCGCGTTATCCGGAGAGATCCGTTCCTCCCTTGCCCATCGACGGAGTGCGCTTTCGACCACAGCCTCCGAATCTACAAGGGTTCCGTCCAGATCGAAGGCTACGTGATCATAGTCGTCGAGATGAACATTAACGGTTGCGGTTTTCGTGCGATTTTTCAAGGCTTTCCGCCCCATATCAGCCCCAATGATGCTTATTGGAAAGGCACGCTCTCTCTGCGGTGTGAAATGCCTCCGCGCACTATTCGACCATGGGCTGGGTCAGTAACCTGTGCAGTCATGTCTTCGTCCCAACAGTGTGCCGCTGCAAAGCGGCAAAAAATGCACCGTCCATGGAGCCAGGACCGAGCATCTAAGTTGCGCCTTTACCGTGTGACATAGCCATTCGCCTGGCGTTGGCCATGATTGTGTGGGTCGGATTGCTGTTCCCGGCGAAGTTCATAACGGAGCCATCCATCACATGGATGTTGGTCAACCCATGGACCCTGCCGCAGCTGTCCACGACCGAGTTCCTCGGATCACTACCGGCGCGCATCGTGCCGTGCAGGTGGGAGCTGCCTTTTCCCGGGAAATATGGCTCTCGCTCGATGCGGCATGCGCCAAGGTGGCGCAGGATGTCATCCGCGCGATCGCCGAGAAAATTCCTTCGTGCACGGTCATTTTCCGAGCTTCGGTATTCGAAACGGATATAAGGGGTACCGTACTGGTCAGCGGCCTCGTCAAGCGCGACGCGGTTATGCGACCATGGCTCTTCTCCGGCTATGTAGTGCAGGCGCACGACGCCGACGTTCTCATTCGGCGACGCGAAATTCGCTTCATAAATGAGCCCACCAAATTTGCAGGGCGCGCCGTTATGTTCGTAGAACTCATCGGTATAAACGGTCGAATGCGGTCCCCAGTGGGGAGCAAATGCATCGGAGCCCCGATCGGCCCGCTCCATGTAGCCGACGGAGTAGCCGCCAATCTTGAACGAGAGGCCGCGTCCAACGAGGCCGGATTCATTTCCTATTCCCTTCGGAGCATGGTCACCCTTCGACCGGAGCATCAATGCCGCTGTTTGTACCGCGTTTGCGCAGACGATGACCCTTTCAATTGGGATCCGGATCAGTTCCGACGAGAGCGGCACATAGCACTCAAGGGCTCCAGCCCGACTGTCGTTCTGCATTTGGATCCGGTTGACGAAACAGCCGTATAGAACCGAGATTGACCCTGGCAGGGCGGAGTCATCCAAAATGTTTCTTGCAAGCACTGATGCTCTCGCATCCGTAGGGCACGCGAGTTCATCGCAAGCCGAACAATTGATGCATCCCTTGTTGCTCCCTGGCGGCCTGATTGCTAGTGGGATGGTTTTTGATCTTATGCCGAGTTCCTGCATTGCATTGGATAACATCAGTCCACGCGGACTGGGTGGATACGATGGAAGCCCATTCGCGCCACTGATCTCCAAGAGATGCTCGATCTCCAAATAGTAGGGTTCGAGCTCCTCGAGGGTAATCGGCCAGTCAATCGCCATGTCAGTCGTAAGATATTGGGAAGCTGACAGATCTGCTTGTCGGTATCTGAACGTTATCGCGTTGTAGAACGGCATCCCGCCGCCGACGCAGGACGCTGTCCAGGGGTTGCCATCGGCCTGACCATTGGAAGTGAATGCCTTGCTGTAGGGCTCTTGATGAGGCCCGAGCATGGCGCCAGGATAAGCCGGGCCTCCATATTCCAGGACGGCCACATGGCACCCCTTTTCAGCAAGTGTCCGGGCGACGATCGATCCAGATGGCCCGGAGCCGACAACAACCGCATCGAAGTTTGTGTAATTACTCGCGTGCGCCGCAATGTGTCTGATGTCCGTCACGGGTAATAGTCTCCTGTGGGGTGTGCGGTAGCGGGCCAGCGGGCGGTGCTCGCGATGGAGGTCAGGAGTTGCTTTATACGGGACGCGTAGTGGGGGGCGGCGATGCCTGTCGGACCGGTGGCTGGGTGGCGACAGTTGACGAAGAGGCCGTCGTGGGTGGATGCATTCGGAAGACCAGCGGCGGCGGCATTGGTGGGGTGACCATCAAACGTCTTCTCCTTTTCAGTGACGTGTTGCGGACGGCAGCGCATTTACTGTGCCAACGAGAAACCGTTTTAATTCAACCGATGCTCGTACTCTGGTAGTCGCATTTCCAACATTGTCGGACATTGGACAGTGCCAAACACCAAGCGCTCGCGGGCTCGGCAGCGATAAGATTGCTATTGCTCACTTTTTTCGCTATCATGAGTTATAGAAAGGCGCTCTATAGCTCATGGCATGGAATTGGGAGCAGGCCGACTGGCCGCATTTTACCTACGACAAGATGGCATTGGACCCGCTGGAAAGGGAGTTCCTGTTGCGATCGGGCGAGTTCCTGGGCGTGTTTCGCCATGTCAGCCCCGATGACCGCGACCAGATCCGCATCGATCTAATCAGCGAAGAGGCCTTGAAGACATCCGAGATCGAGGGGGAGTATCTCAACCGGGAAGGCCTGCAATCATCCTTGCGGCAGCAGCTTGGGCTCGGAGGGGAGAATAGGCCCATCCCGCCCGCCGAGCGGGGCATCGCCGAAATGATGGCTGACGTGTATCTGCATTTTGCCAACCCGCTCTCGCATCGCACGCTCTATGCCTGGCACAAGATGGTGATGTCCGGCGAGCGGCGTATCAAGACGATCGGCAACTATCGCCAACATGCCGATGTCATGCGGATCGTCTCTAACCGGTTGGACAAACCCAAAGTGCATTTCGAGGCGCCGCCCTCATCGCGCGTGAAAGCCGAGATGGACGCCTTTACCATCTGGTTCAACGATACCATGCCCAAGGGCAAGACTCCGCTTCCCGCGCTGACGCGCGCCGGTATCGCGCACCTTTATTTTGAGAGCATCCATCCGTTCGAAGACGGCAACGGCCGCATAGGACGTGCCCTTTGCGAAAAAGCGCTGGCGCAAAATCTGGGCGAGCCGAGCCTCATCGCGCTGGCCTACACGATCGAGCGTCGCCGCAAGGCCTATTATGGTCATTTAGAGGCCAGCAACCAAAACAACGCGATCACTGATTGGCTGATCTACTTCGCCAGCACGATTCTAGAAGCGCAGCGCGTAACGCTCGCCCGCGTCGAATTCTCCGTTGCCAAGGCCAAGTTCTACGAGCACCACCGTGGGCAGTTCAACAAACGCCAGGAAAAAGCCGTCGCCCGGATATTCCGTGAAGGTATCGACGGCTTTAAAGGCGGCCTCAGCGCGGAGAACTATATCGCCATCACCCAGGCATCCCGCGCCACGGCGACAAGGGACCTGCAGGATCTGGTTGCCAAGGGTGCGCTGACAAGAACTGGTGAACTCCGACATACACGTTACATGCTGAACATTCGTGACAATCGTGCGTATATGCCATCAGCGAATGACTAAGTCTGTACCACCGCGCGGCGGTCAAGCGACTGCGACAGCACGGCCACGGCGACGGCCAGAAGCGCGAGCGTAGCGCCCACCAGCGGCAGGTTCGCGTACGATACGCCCCAGGAGATGGCGAGGCCGCCGATCCAGGCGCCGCCGACATTGCCGACATTGAAGGCGCCCTGGTTGAGCGTGGCGGCGAACAGCAGGGCCACGGCGAGCAGCGTGGGGACCACCGTCGGCATCAGCTTCCAGTCCGCAAACCTGCCGCCGATGATGTTGCCGATGGTCATGCCGGCGCCGAACAAGAGCAGCACCCAGGTGACGGTTGCCGTCGACAGGCCGCAGACGCCGGTGAGATAGGGCTTGATGTACGTGAAGACGGCCGGCGACGAATGCGTGCCACGGATGAACCGCATCGTGCCACTTCGCCACCAGGCCATAGAGACGAACCCGATCAGCGCGCGGGGCGTGTGAAAGCTGCGTTACGTGAGCGACACGACCCTCACAGCGACGCCTCGAGGCAACCGGCCGCGGATCGCACCGGGCGGCATGCACGAGGTAGGCATCAACCGGATACGACAGCTTCGCAACCGCAGCCGGACGGGCTTGTCGAACAGGGTGATCGGCGGGCCGCCACAAGTGCCTCCCCCGCCTGGAGTGATGATCTCGACTACGTCGTGCAGCACTCTCATCTGTCAGCTTGTTGAAAGGCAAGCCCCCTAGAATAGTGTCCAGCCGCCAAACCGTCTTGAGCTGCTCTGAACAGGCAAAGGAGATAGGATGGATCCCTTCAACAATATCAATCCATCCCGCGTCTCGGATAGAACCCGCACAGACGACGCAGGCTCGCAACCACAGCAGGCCGACCAGGCGAGTTTTCAGGAGCATTTGAATGCCTTGCAACCGGGCTGGCATTGGCCGGCCGTTCCAAACAGCCGCCTTGCCAGGCGGCGTGGCGGCTTGCACGCAGATGCGACTGGATCGAGGCTGCCGCAAGAGGAGGGCGCCGGGGAAGGCGGCTCGCGCTTGCCCTTTGCTCCACCAGCCCACTCACCCGTGCAGAGTTTCGACCAGGACGAGGTCTTTGCCGCCGCCGACCGGGCCGGGCCGTTGCCGGCTGCAAGTTTCGCCTCGGCGCAGTTCTGGCAGGAGGCGGAGCGCGTGGCCCACTCACCCGCGCCGAGCGTCAATCAGGAGGAGCATCCGCGTCGCCGTGCAGCGATTGGGGACGCTTCCGAAGCTTTGAGTTCCATGCCGCCGCCGCGGGTCAATCTGCCGGGCAGGGGATTTGGAAGGGCAGCCGAAAGCGTGAATCCCCCTGATGTCGTCGCGGATGCGTATCGGCCTGCGGCCAATCAACAGCGCGATCTGACCGGCGCGCGCCACACAATGCCGACCGAGGCGACGCGCCAAGGTGCCGTCGTTCAGCAAACCCGCAGTCGCAAGCGAAGCCGCGAGCACCCGGACGAGATGCTTTTTGCCGCCTACGGCGCGCGGGCTAAAGCGTCCACGATGAGCGAAGGGTCGATCGAGCGCGACATAACCGCGCTGCGCAAGTTCAGCACATGGCTTGAGAAGAAACACCAGAGCCAAATCCAAGGCCGGACTGAAGATGAGCAACTGGATAGCCTGACGAAGGACTTCGCGGCCAACAATGCTAAGTTATTGAACCAACTTAATGTGGCGCTGGGAAGGCTCCGGCAAGTCTCCGCCGGACAGCCGGTGAAGGCTGCTTCGAATGTTCGACCTGGCACCAAGGACGATGAGGAAATCTTCGCCGAATACCAGGCAAAGGCCGTGGCGGCCGGCCTCAAAGAGGGAACCATGAGGGGCGACCTAGCGGCGCTACGCAAGTTCAGCAAATGGCTTGAAAAGAACCACGGGACGCAGATCGTCGGACGGATGGAGGATCGGCAGCTGGACATCCTGGCGAAGGACTTCGCGGGCGACAATACTAAAATATTGTATCAACTTAACGGGGGGTTGGGAAGGCTCCGGCAGGCGTCCGCCGGACATTGGGTGGTAACTGGTTCGTCTGTCCCATCTGGCACCAAGGACGATGAGGAACTCCTGGCCGAATACCAGACAAAAGCCGTGGCTGCCGGCATCAAAGAGTCTACCTGGAGAGGCGACGTCTCGACATTGCGCAAATTCAGTGCATGGCTGGAAGGAAATCATCAGAGCCAAATCTACGGCCGGATCGAAGATCGGCAGTTGGACAGACTGGCGGCGGAATTCGCGGGCAACGACACGGCGCTGCTCAGTCATGTTAACATAGCCCTGAAGAGGCTCCGGCAAGCCTCTGCCGGACAGCCTGTGAAAGTCGCAAGGACTGTTCAATCCGGCACGAAAGACGATGAGGAACTCCTGGCCAAGTACCAGACAAAAGCCGCGGCTGCCGGCCTCAACGAATCTACCGGGAGAGGGGACATCGCGGCGCTGCGCAAGTTGAGTGCATGGCTTACAGAAAACCACCGGACGCAGATCGTCGACCGACTTGATGACCCGGGGCTGGATAGGCTGGTGGCAGCCTTTGCGGACCGCGAGGGCCGGCGTATCCACGCGGCATTGGCAAGGCTCCGGCAAGCCTCCGCCGGACAGCCTGTGGTAGCCGCTCCGACTATCCGTGGCACGAAAGACGACGAGGAACTCTTCGCCAAATACCAGGCAAAAGCCGCAGCCGCCGGCCTCAACGACAGTACGATGAAGGGTGACTTGCTGGCGCTGCGCAAGTTCAGCGCGTGGCTTGAGGAGAACCGCCGGACCCAGATCTCCGACCGTCTTGACGATCCTGGATTGGACGCCCTGGCTGCAGCTTTTGTAGATCGCGGGGGCGGGCGCATCCATCCGGCGTTGGGAAGGCTCCGGCAAGCCTCCACCGAACAGCGGGTGACAGCTGCTAAAGGGCGTCCTATCAGCCAAGAGAACCAGGTGATTGAGGATGCATGTAAGGCAGCTGCAAGCCGGTACCCCAAATCTACGCTAAGTACCTATCGGGGTATTTTGACCCGTTTCGACCGGTGGCTTCATCAGAATTTCGCGAAGGGCATTACCCAGATTGAGCCCGCGGTGCTGAGCCGGGCGGTGGAAGAGTACAAGAAGAACGCAGGCCAAACTTTCGGCACGGCCTGGGGCTTTCTGCAGCGATACCGGCAAATGGTCGAAGCCAACAATGCGCTGGGCCTGTCAGCCCATGGGCAAGCGGCGCCGCCCCAGCAGGCAAGCGATCCGCCGACTGGAACTGCCCAGAGCGTTCCCTTCTCGCCCATCCCAATGTCGCCGGGCGATCCGGCCTGGGACGTGCTTCGAGCCTTCAATCAGGAAGAGACCGCACAGCCTAGGGCGCCAACGGCTGATCAAGTAATCGAGGATGCATGTAAGGCGGCCGCAAGCTGGTACCGCAAAAGCACGCTAAGTAGCTATCGCAGTATTTTGGGTCGTTTCAACGAGTGGCTTGGTCAGAACTTCGGCAAGGGCATTTCCCAGATTGAGCCGGCGGTGCTGAGCCGGGCGGTTGAAGAGTACAAGAAGAACGTAGGCCCGACATTCGGCACGGCCTGGGGCTTTCTGCAGCGATACCGTCAAATGGTTGCAGCCAACGATGCCCTGGGCTTGTCAGCCCATGGGCAAGCGGCGCCGCGCCAAGAGCCAAGCGGTCCGCCGACTGGAGCTGTCCAGAGCGTTCCCTTCTCGCCCATTCCGATGTCGCCGGGCGATCCGGCTTGGGACGTGCTGCGAGCCTTCTATGAAGAAGACGCCGCACAGCGTGGTGCGCCAACGGGTACCAGTGTGCCGCAGTTCCATCAGACGACATCGCTCCCGCCACAGTTGGCCCCCGTATCGGTCCCATCCTCGCCTGCTCAAAGTGCCGACTCGTCCTCGACCTTCGCCGGCCTTGCGCCGCTGTCGCCTGCACCTTATCGGCGTCCGGATTTCGATCTCAATGCGCTCACGCCCGAGCAACTGGCCGAGGATGCTGATAGCGGCTCGCGCCATTGGGCCGCCGATGCCGGCTCGGCAATTACCCAGCCCGGCTCGTCACGTAGATCATCGCAGATCTATGCCGGTCTTGATGACATCGTCGACTTGCAGGACGATGCCGGCTCCGCGCCGCGGTCGGACGCTGCCAGGTCGAGATCGATTGCCGGGCCATCGCCGTCATCGAGCATGCCTGGCGAAGGTTCCGCGGCGTCGAGCGCTGCACATGGCAGGCTCCCGGATCTCGGGCCACAGCTTGGCTCGCGGGAGCAGGCCGGTCGGGGGGCAGGGCCCGCCGCCTCGCAGGAAAGCTACGACCAGTCGCAGCTCTGGCGCGAGGTGGACCAGGCCGGAAGGCAAAGACCTGCCGGTTGGGAGCGTCCCTGGTCAGGGTGGTCGCCGCAATCGGATCAAGATCGGGGGCCAACGCGGCGGTCCGCGTCAGCTCGCTCGTCAGATATCTACCGCGGCCTTGGCTCCCTGGTCGATCTGCCCTCCACACCGGCCGAGCTGCGTGACGATGCCCATTATGCCCCGCCTCCAGCCACAGCCTCCGAGGCTCGGGCTGGGGCGCCCGATCCGCGAGCCTCCTCGTCCGACCGCAGCGAACTGGCGCTCGGCGCCACGCAATGGCTGGGGGATCAGCACATCCATGCAGACTACGAGCTGCTGGAGCAGGAGCTGCAGAGGGACAATCCGGATCTCGCCGCCCGAACGCGGCTGGTCGATCCCCTGGTCGCGCATTACCATCTGCGCCTGGGCTCCGACGATGCCGCCCTCAGGGCTTTCCAGCGCATCGTCTATGATCGCGATGGCAGTGATACGGCCGACTTCCTGTTCCTGCCGGTGAGCAATGCCAGCGCTACCGATCCTGAACGCCGCGGTACTCACTGGTCGCTGCTGCTGGTTGATCGACGCGAGCGGGAAAGGCCGGTTGCCTATCATTACGACTCCTACGGCGACCAAAACGGCGCCCTCGCGCAAGGGCTCGCCGAAAGGCTGGGCGCCCGCTCGCAGCCCGTGCGCATGGCCCAGCAGGCCAACCAATTTGATTGCGGGGTCTTCGTGCTTGACGGCACGCGGGCCCTGGTCAGGCAACTGGGGCAGGGTCGGCACCCAGCCGTGCCGCACCTTGACAATCTTGTCGTCGGTCGCCAGGCGCTGCAAACCCGACTGCTCCGCTAACGTGTGATATAGCTGGGGCTGAAGCGGCGCTTATAGATGTCGAGCGGTCGGCCGCCACGACAGCTTCTTCAAGCTCGGTGGTTGCTGTTGGCCGTCGAGATAGTGTCCCGGAACTGATGACTGATTGCCGAGACGCTCGATTGAAGCAGCCTGGGAACGACGGTGTCAGCTTGGGATCAGATGATAACCCCTCCAACCGTGGGGGCCAAGAGCCTATGAGAGAATCCTGCCCAATAGTTTCCCCTTTGCCTTGGCAAGGGCGACGGACCCGGAGCCGGACACGGAGTACTGCTGCTCGATCTGCGCTTGGCGCATGCCCGGCCGGGGGGCCCGTCAGCACTTCATTCGCCAACATCATTGCGCATCTCGCCATGCACACAGGCCGTCTCTGGCAAGACCTTGGCGACAAGCCAGCGGATGCGCCCGAAAAGACTGGCCAAAACGGGGGGCCAGCTATGGTGCCACGACTCGCGATCTGGACATCTCGTAGTCGAACGCAACGCGATTTCGGCCACGTTGTTTCGCTTCAAAGAGGCATCGTCCTGCCGTGCGAAGAACATCTTGGGTGTCTGCATTGCGAGCAATTTCTGCACCGCCGATGCTGACGGTCACCTTGACATCGTCCTGTTGCGCTTTGGTCCAAGGAATTCCTTCGATTAGACGGCGGATGTTCTCCGCGATGGTCATTGCCTGCTCCTTGCGCACCCCTCGTAGCAGGACCCCAAACTCTTCGCCACCAAGGCGCCCAACTGAATCGCCAGAGCGCGTCAAGTAGACAAGTGCTTTTGCAATTCGAACCAAAGCCTCGTCACCTTTGGAATGCCCATGCTTGTCATTGAACAAGGAGAAGTGATCCGGGTCGATAAGGAGAAGTGTGTCGTATTCATCCTCGTCGCGCTCCCTGTCCATCTTTGCCATGAATCCGCCGCGGCTGAGAAGCCCCGTCATCGGGTCGTGGCTGGTGACGAATGCCAGCCTGTCGTGCGTCTCGCTCAGGGCCGCATACGACTTCTCCAACTTGTCACATGTATCCTGGATGGTTTCCGCCTGGGCGAAGATGTAGGCACTGACCGGCATTCCGATCAGGATGGGAATGAGGGTGCATTCCACCCAACTCAGCCAATCGATCGGCATGTGCAAAGCGGTTCTTGCCGTGAATGACAGACCAAAGGTCGCGACGATTGCTATGATCGTCACGACCGTTGACTTGCCTAGAATACGCTTGCTTCGAGGCGCCATGTTGGATCTTTTAAGATTAGCAGGGCTTCTTTAAGGAGCGGCTCTGAAAGAGCCGTTACCAAGTCATTTAAGATTATTCCCAACGAGACGGGGTGGGAATATTGCGCGGTCATCTGAGGTCGAGAGAGCAGCGCTGCGCGAGACGTCGGGCAGCATGATCACCCGCGGCACTTTGAGGGACTTCACGACGGCGAGCGCATTGCCAGAAGTGCAGCAAATGTCGGACTCGGCCTTCACGGCTGCAGAGGTGTTGACGTAGGTGATGACCGGAAACGCCAGGGTAGCGCTGCCGCGTCGGCCGCACGTCCTCGGCCGTGATCGAGTCGGCCAGCGAACAGTCGGCGGCAGAATCCGGGATAAGCACGGTCTTGTGAGGATTGAGAAGCTTGGCCGTTTCCGCCATGAAAGGCACGCCGGCCAGAACGGTGACATCCGCATCGACCGTCAATGCCTGCGGGCCAGCCCCAGGCTGTCGACGACAATGTCGGCAACACAGTGGAAGATCTCTGGCGTCTGATAATTGTGCGCCAGGATTACCGCATTGCGCTCGCGCTTCAACGCCAGGATGGCGTCGATGTCATCGGCAAAGGCCGGCCATTCGATTGGCGCCGCCGGACGCGCTCGTAGAGCGACTGGTGCTCGCACTTGCATAAAACTGGTCCAAACGCGACAGCCGCGGTAGGTAAGGCAAGGGAAGGGCAGGGCTTTTGCCCGCCGTCAAGACGCGGCGAGCACAATCACAGGCTGAGATAGTCTAGCACACGTATTACCGGCACCTCTCGTTCGCATCACAGAGAAGTTTCGCCGTCCATGGATGGCGCGTGGCACGCGACGCTTTTTGGGCTGACCGACCGGCAGACCGGCCCCTGCCAAGCGAGGCCGCTGCGGGACAAAGCAGTTGTTAACGTCACAGCCGGTATCGTTCAGTTGATTTTCCTTCTGGCAATTGAAGCCCTTGCGATTTCTTGTTTTTGCTGCGCCTATCCCCAGGTCAGAATGTTAACCGGCTTGGGCAAACCAACGCTGCAACCGATATAAAGGGAGAATGCATGGCAACTGGGACTGTCAAATGGTTCAACAGCACGAAGGGCTACGGCTTTATTCAACCCGATGGGGGTGGCCCGGACGTTTTTGTCCACATTTCCGCTGTGGAGCGTTCGGGTCTTTCGACCCTCGCTGACGGCCAAAAGGTCAATTACGAGATCGAGCAGGACCGTCGCACCGGAAAATCCTCAGCCGGCAATCTCAGCAAAGTAAAGTAGGCTGACGGATTTTGCCCACGGACAACCGCAGCCCGGCAGCGAACACCGACCCGCAGACCAAATTGCGAGTGAGATGAATCGACGAGGCTTTGCGCAAATCGTTTTAAGCCGGGAAACGCAGTGCAAGAGGCGGGGGCTCTCCCCGCCTTTCAAGTCAGCGCACCGGAACAACGCTCAGTCCGTGCCGTTTTTGCGGGTCCTTTTTGCAGGTGCAGCCTGCTCGGTCTGACCAGGCTTTCGACCGAGCCCCATCGTCTTGGCCAAAGCAGACCGAGCGGCGGCATAATTCGGCGCAACCATCGGGTAGTCTGCCGGCAGGCCCCACTTGCGCGGTATTCCTCAGGCGTGAGACCATAATGGGTCGAAAGATGCCGCTTCAGCGACTTGAACTTTTTTCCGTCCTCCAGGCTAATGATGTAGTCGGGCGTGACCGACCTCTTGATGGCAACGGCTGGCGGGCGGGCCTCAGGTTTCGCGACGGGGCCGCCGATCGTGCCCTTCAACGCGGCATGCACTTGGTCGATCAGGCCTGGAAGCTCGCCCACGGGGACCGGATTGTTCGAAACGTAGGCAGAGACGACGTCGGCGGTAAGCTCGATGAGAGCGTCAGTATTGTTCTCGGCTTCTTCTGTCACGGAAATGCTCCTGATTTTATGGCTTCTGCGAAGCTCGACTTCATTAGAGAAGGCAGCCGCAGAACGCAATCAAAGTTGTGCTAGGTCTTTCCAAAATACCTTCTTCCAGCTTGGCACCAGGCCGCAAGCACCGGCATTGCGACTTGCCGCCCTTGCATCTTCTAACGGGACGATTGATTTGTGCTTCGCCTATGCACGGCTAGGTAGTCCCAGCAGAACGGTTTTGGTTTGAAGCAGCCACACAAAATTTACCGGAGCTCGCCACCTATTATGCCCTGATCCTGCCACTCTCCACAGGCAAGTGCGCCAAAGGAGAAATCTCCAACTTAACTTCTAAAACAGAGGCTCAGCCCAATGAGCAGACTGGCGCGCGCGGACGCGGCTTCGGTTTCGTCGGGGACGTTCGCGCCGCTGGAAAACCCCACGTTTCGCGCGATCTGGCTTGCCGCGCAGCTGTCCGGTTTGGGCTGGCTGTTTCAGACGGTTGCGGTCAGCTGGCTGATGGCGACCATCTCGACCTCGGACGTGATGGTCGCCCTGGTGCAGACCTCCACGACGCTTCCAGTGTTCATTTTATCGATCTTCGCGGGGGCCATTGCGGACAATTTCAGCCGCCGCCATGTCATGGCCATCGGCTGGTGCGTGATAGCCCTGTCGTCGATCATGTTGACCGCTCTTGTGGCGCTGGGATTTTACAATCCCTGGCTAATCCTTGCGTTCAGTTGCCTTGCCGGATGTGGCGCCGCCTTTACTGATCCGGCGTGGCATGCTTCCGTCGGAGACATCCTGCGAAAGCGCGAAGTTCCGGCTGCGGTCACGCTGATCTCGGTCGGCTACAACGCCATGCGAAGCATCGGTCCGGCGCTCGGCGGCGTCGTTGTCGCCTCCTTCGGACCCCTGGCCGCCTTCGCCGCAGCGACACTGACCTATCTGGCTATGCTGTGGGCCATAGGACTCTACAAATGGAGCGGTCGCTCTTCGCCTCTTCCCCGTGAGCCATTGACCACGGCCATCCATGACGGAGCGCGCTTTACGGCGCTTTCGAGAGAGATCAAGGCGGCAATCGCGCGAGGAGCCCTGTTCGGATTGACGAGCATCTCCATCCTCGCGCTTCTGCCTCTCGTTGCACGGGATCAACTCGGGGGAGGGGCAATCGCCTATGGTGTCCTGATGGCCGGATTTGGAGCGGGGGCCTTGTGCGCCGGCATCTCCAACAACGCGCTGAGACGGTCGATGTCACAGGAGCGGCTGACAACGCTCGCATGCATCGCCTGCGCCGCCTGCTGCCTTGCCCTTGCCTTCACGCCTTCGCTGGTGGTGGCGACGATTGCCTTAACACTCGGCGGTGCAGGCTGGGTCGTCACCTGGACCGGACTGGACGTGAGTGTGCAACTGTCGAGCCCGCGATGGGTCGTTGGTCGCACGCTTTCCATCTACTCGGCCCTCGCGTCGGGCGGCGTCGCGGCCGGAAGCTGGTTGTGGGGCGTGGTGGCTGAAAGCTATTCGCTCACCCTGGCGCTGGAGATCTCTGCTGGCGCCCTCTTGTTGGTTGCTGCCACCGGATTGCTGCTTCCGATCCGCCAGTGGAAAGAGGCCGATCAGGATTCCCTTGGCTTCGAAACGCCAGCGCTCGCCCTCGACTTGAAGTCGAGAAGCGGCCCGATCGTCGCCAAGATCGAGTACTCCATACCGGAGGCCAACGTCGAAGCTTTCCTGGACCTGATGCGGGAACGCCGCCGGGTGCAGAGCCGAGCCGGGGCCCGGCACTGGAACCTCCAGCGCGACCTTCAGGAGCCCTCGCATTGGACGGAGACATTCCGCACGCCGACCTGGATGGACTACCTTCGCCTCAACCACCGCCTGACCGCGGAGGACAAGGAGGTGGACCAGCGCCTCATCGAACTGCATGCGGGAGAGCTGCCGCCCCGCACGAGGCTTGCAATCGAACGGCCGACCGGGGCGCCTCGCAGGCGGGATCAGTCCGCAAGCATCTTCTTCCGACGGTGATCGTAGCGACGCGTCGGTGATGAGTGGGCATCGAGCACTGGATTCGGGCCTGGAGCATGGCGCAGTCGGTCAACTGCCCCACTTGTGAGCATCTAAGCTAAGTTGAAATAAATGACTTGCTCGCATGAGCACTGTTCAAGATACGTCCGCCAAATCTGCTGGCGCTGAGCAGAGGAAAGCTTTTCAGCAACCCGCGGGCTTCACTATCAACATCGCGTCGGTTTGCTCCGGCGGCTCTGAGATTCTGCTCAGCTCTCATGGCGCGTCAGTTTGTTGTCAGGTCA
>CCNA01000018.1 GCA_000824805.1 Mesorhizobium sp. SOD10 | reverse complement strand
CAGCCCAGATAGTCGCTCTCCCCACTTCGTGGGGCGAGGAACCTTGATCTTGAGGCGCCGCGCTCGTTCGCACCCGAATGCCAGTGCCAGAATTGGCGTCCTGCCGTCCGCTACACCCTAAGCTGAATTGACCCCGCAACCCCAAACATGCCAAAGGCCCCGGCAAGCTACTATCTGGAGACGTGCAGATGACCGACCGCATCGAGATCGCCGGGTTGCGGATCGCCCGGGAGCTCCATGATTTTGTGGCCGAGGAGGCCGCGCCCGGCACCGGCATCGACCCGGAGAAATTCTGGGAAGGCTTTTCGGCGATCGTCCATGATCTCGCGCCGAAGAACCGGGCGCTGCTCGTCAAGCGCGACGCCATGCAGGAAAAGCTCGACGGCTGGTATCGCGAAAACGGCGCACCGCTCGACATGGAGGCTTACAAGACTTTCCTGAAGGAGATCGGCTATCTGGTGCCGGAAGGGCCGGCCTTCAGCGTCTCGACCGAACATGTCGATCCCGAAATCGCAGTCGTCGCGGGGCCGCAGCTCGTCGTGCCGGTGATGAACGCGCGCTATGCGCTCAATGCCGCCAACGCCCGCTGGGGTTCGCTCTATGACGCGCTCTACGGCACCGACGCCATTCCCGAGACCGGCGGCGCCGACAAGGGCAAGGGCTTCAATCCCGTGCGCGGCGCCAAGGTGATCGCCTGGGCGAAGGATTTCCTCGACCAGTCCGTGCCGCTCACCACCGGCAAATGGGCCGGCGTCAACGGACTGTCGGTGGCGAATGGCGCACTGAAAGCTGGCGAGGGCGCCGGCGCCACGACGCTCGCCGATCCAAGGCAGTTCGTCGGCTATCGCGGCGACGCCGCCAATCCGGAAGCGGTGCTCCTGGTGAAGAACGGGTTGCACATCGAGATCGTCATCGACCGCGCCAACGAGATCGGCAAGACCGATCCGGCCGGCATCGCCGACGTCCTCCTCGAAGCCGCGTTGACCACCATCCAGGACTGCGAGGATTCGGTCGCGGCCGTCGACGCCGAGGACAAGGTCGTCGTCTACCGCAACTGGCTCGGCCTGATGAAGGGCGATCTCGCCGAAGAAATCACCAAGGGCGGCAAGACTTTCGTGCGCAAGCTCAATCCGGACCGCAGCTACACCTCGCGCGGCGGCGGCACGCTTACGCTGCCCGGTCGCTCGCTGATGCTGGTGCGCAATGTCGGCCACCTGATGACCAATCCGGCGATCCTGGATCGCGACGGCGACGAGGTGCCGGAAGGCATCATGGATGCCGCGATCACCGCGCTGATCGCGCTGCATGATATCGGGCCGAACGGGCGGCGCGCCAACTCCCGCGCCGGCTCGATGTATGTCGTAAAACCCAAGATGCACGGGCCGGAAGAGGTCGCCTTCGCCGTCGAGATCTTCGATCTCGTCGAAGCGCTGCTCGGCATGGCGAAGAACACCATCAAGATGGGCATCATGGACGAGGAGCGGCGCACCACCGTCAACCTCAAGGAAGCGATCCGCGCCGCGAAGGAGCGCGTGGTGTTCATCAACACCGGCTTCCTCGATCGCACCGGCGACGAGATCCACACCTCGATGGAAGCCGGCCCGATGATCCGCAAGGGCGACATGAAGCAGGCCGCCTGGATCTCCGCCTATGAGGCCTGGAATGTCGACACGGGTCTCGAATGCGGGCTCGCCGGCCACGCCCAGATCGGCAAGGGCATGTGGGCGATGCCCGATCTGATGGCGGCGATGCTGGCTGAGAAGATCGCGCACCCGAAGGCCGGCGCCAACACCGCCTGGGTGCCGTCGCCGACGGCCGCGACGCTGCACGCCACGCATTATCACAAGGTCGATGTGCACGCCGTGCAGGCGGCGCTGAAGAGCCGGCCGAAGGCCAAGCTCGACGACATCCTGTCCGTGCCGGTGGCGGTGCGGCCGAACTGGACGGCGGACGAGATCCAGCGCGAGCTCGACAACAATGCGCAAGGGATACTCGGCTATGTCGTGCGCTGGATCGACCAGGGCGTCGGCTGCTCGAAAGTGCCCGATATCAACGATGTCGGCCTGATGGAGGACCGCGCGACGCTGCGCATCTCCTCGCAGCACATCGCCAACTGGCTCCGCCACAAGGTGTGCTCGGAGATCCAGGTCCGGGATTCGCTGCAGCGCATGGCGGCGATCGTCGATCGCCAGAATGTCGGCGACCCGTTCTACCGGCCGATGGCGCCGGATTTCGATGCTTCCATCGCCTTCCAGGCCGCGTGCGACCTGGTGTTCAAGGGGACGGTGCAGCCCAACGGCTATACGGAGCCGGTGCTGCATAGGCGGCGGCTGGAGCTGAAGGCGAAGCTCGGCACGGCCTGAATGCCGGGAGGCGATTGCCCAAGGGTAGATTCAGAAAATTGCGCAGTGGTTTCCGTCCGGAATTGCGTGGAAACAAACACTTACCGCGGGTCAACGATTCCGGAAGACCGCTCCAGCGCCTCACGTCGGAGCAGGATCGGCATTGGGCCGGCCGCATGGCGGCAGCCTTATCTCATGCACGCTGGACCGCGCGCGACATGAACACATCCGTGTGCCTGACCTGCTCCGGCGTTTCGCGGAAGGGCGGGCAGGGCCGGAAGCCGAACGCTTCGTACACGGCAATGGCGCTCTTCATATAGAAGGTCGTGTGGATCAGCGCAGTGCGGCTTCGGCCCTTCGCGATTTCCGCCAATGCGGTTCCCATCAGCGCGCGACCGATCCCCCGTCCGCGAAATGATGCGTCGACGAAGAACTTGTGAAGCTCCGTGGCATTGTCATCGAATGGGTCGAAGGCAAGGCAGCCCGCCGGCAGACTGCCTAAGCGCGCGACAAAAGCCACGGCTTCCGGCGTGTTGAATTTCGCGGCCAACTCCTCGCCGCTGGTTTCGGGGTGAAAGATGGTCTTTACGTCTTCCGCCGAGACCCCGTGGGGCAGCGCCGCTTCGGCATCCCACTCCGCGAGTTTGCGATACAGCCCGGCCAGGACATTAAAATCTTCAGCGCCGCGCGCCGGTGAAACGGAAATCATCCCCACGCCCCCGGTTGGATCCGCGCCATCATAGCATGCGCGGCCGCTTGGCGCGAAAACCGCGCGGCCTGGGCATTTCAATGAACGTCTACGCCGCCTGCGCCATCCGCTCGGCACTCATGCGATAAGAAATCGCCTCGGCGAGGTGGATGCGGCCGACGGTCTCGCTGGCGTCGAGGTCGGCCAGCGTGCGCGCCACCTTCAACACGCGGTGATAGGCCCGCGCCGAAAAGCCGAGTTTTTCGCTGGCATCCTTGAGCAGCGTCAGGCCCGCGGCATCGGGCTTGGCGATCTCCTCGATGATCGAAGGCGGGCAATGCGCGTTGGTGGTGGCGGCAGCACCCAGTCTTTCCAGCCGTTCGCGCTGCATGGTGCGCGCCCGCGCCACGCGCTGCGCCACGGAAGCGCTCGTCTCCGCCTTGTCCGGCCGGATCAGGTCGCTCGCCGAGACCGCCGGCACCTCTATCCTGAGATCGATGCGGTCGAGCAGCGGGCCGGAAATGCGTGCCTGGTATTCGGTGCGGCAGCGGTCGCCGCGCAGGCAGCGATAGCCGGGCTCGCCCGACATGCCGCAGCGGCACGGATTCATCGCCGCCACCAGCTGGATGCGTGCCGGATAGGTGACGCGGTGATTGGCCCGCGCGATCATGCAGTCGCCGGTTTCCAGCGGCTGGCGCAGCGCATCCAGCGTCTGCGGCGCGAATTCCGGCAGCTCGTCGAGGAACAGCACGCCATTGTGGGCGAGCGAGGCCTCGCCCGGACGCGCGCGCAGTCCGCCGCCCACCATCGCCGCCATCGAGGCGGAGTGATGCGGCGCGCGGAACGGCCGCCGGTCGGTCAGCTTGCCTTCGGCGAGCTCGCCGGCGACGGAGGCGATCATCGAGACTTCCAAGAGTTCCTTGGGCGCCAGCGGCGGCAGGATCGAAGGCAGGCGCTGGGCCAGCATCGACTTGCCCGCGCCTGGCGGTCCGACCATCAGGAGGTTGTGGCCGCCGGCCGCCGCCACCTCAAGCGCCCGCTTGGCGCTTTCCTGGCCCTTGATGTCGGCGAGGTCGGGCAAGTCGCGCGCGGCGAGCTGGATGCCGGCTTCGGGGCGCGACAGCACCTGCGTGCCGCGAAAATGGTTGGCGATGGCGATCAGGCTGCGCGGCGCCAATATATCGAAATCCTTGCCCGCCCAGGCCGCCTCCGGTCCGCAGGCGAAGGGACAGATCAGGCCCTTGCTCTCCGCATTGGCGCCGATCGCCGCCGGCAGCGCGCCCGCAACACCAGCGATCGTGCCGTCGAGCGACAATTCGCCCAGCACCACGTAACCGGCCAGCATGTCGCCCGGAATGGCGCCCAGCGCCGCCATCAGGCCGAGCGCGATCGGCAGGTCATAATGGCTGCCTTCCTTGGGCAGATCGGCCGGCGCGAGGTTCACCGTCACCTTCTTCGAGGGCATTGACAGGCCGGATGCGTGGAGCGCGGCCTGCACGCGCTCGCGGCTCTCGGCCACCGCCTTGTCCGGCAGGCCGACGATCTGCATGCCGACCTTGCCCGGCCCGACCATCACCTGGACATCGACCGGCAAAGCCTCGATGCCCTGGAAAGCCACCGTGCGAACCCGCGCCACCATATGTCTCAAGCCCCCGATACCGGCTCGCATTGCCTTGCGATCACGCCGCGAGTGAAATCAGGCTAGACAACCACAGATTTTCGCTTTGAGCAAGAACATTACGAGAACACAAGCAACTGCGCATCTCGTTACGGCGCGACAGTCGAACCTTGCCGCGGTGACGGAGCCGTCGAGAACATCTTGGCCAAGCCTCGTAGATGGGGCTTTGTAAATCGGCGGCGGTAATAGTGGATTGCCAGGGCGGAGGACCAGTATTTTTTCCGCAACCCCATAAGGCCAAGGATCATCTTTCGCCTGCGGGCGGATTTCAGAACCAGTGTACCTGCCGGGATATCCAATCCCGACATGGTTCTGTAGAAATTGAAAACATCCGCAAAAGGCACGCGGCTGTAGCGCCAAGGCTTGGCCGATCCCGCATAATGAATCACCTTGGGAAGCCGCCGTTCGATTTCCACATACCGCTCTGAAAAGAAATTCCATTCCCTGCCCAGGAAAAGAACTCGACCGCGCACGACCGTATTCAAGGCTGTCTGGTCGAGGTATCGCGACTTGGCGGTCTCGCGAACCTTTGCAAAGATCCGGTCTGCAATACCTTCCTGGCGCCAGGCGACAAGATTCATAATCAGAACACCCGAATTTATAGATTCATTCCGGGACATTTCGATGTCGTCGAGTTCCTCCTGCTCGACGAAGCCATCAATCACGCCGGCGACCAAATTGTCGCCCAAGTCCGCCGACCAGAGGCCGCCAAGATCGGATACCACCAGCGTATCCGCATCCATGTAGATGGCCTTATCGCAATCAGGCAGTATTTCGGGAATGAGTATTCGGGCATATGCAGCAGTTGTCAGCAGCTTGCCTCTTGTCGGCAGATCGGAAATCCGCCTGGCGTCTGCCTGGACGATCCGACAGTCAATTCCATTTCGTCCACAAAAGCGGCGAAGTTCTATCACGGCCGCCGGTTCTATTCCTGCGTCAATGACGACGAATTTCGCCTCGCGATTATGTATCCAAGCAGAAAAGACGAATAAAAACAGCCCGGGCACAAAGTTATTGTCGCTTGCGGTAACAATTATCATGAAACTGCGACTCCTGAAAAATGCGGAGCCAGGTCCTGCTGCGGTGGATAGAGCGCAAGAGCGTTCCCGGTCATAGGCAGCACGTTGGCAGCTCGCCCCCCAAATAGCTCATCGCCCGCCGCAGGCGCGAGGTTCACCGTTATCTATTCGGCGACATCGACAGGCCCAATGCATGGAGCCGCCTGCGTCGTGTCGAAGGATTATCCCCGCTTCCCCTCCACGCAATCCCAGAACAGGGCAGCAATATCCGCCCCGCCGAAGCGCTGCACCTCACGCACACCGGTCGGCGAGGTGACGTTAATCTCGGTCATGTAGTCGCCGATCACGTCGATGCCGACGAGGATGAAGCCGCGTTGCTTCAGCGCCGGGCCGATGCGGACGCAGATCTCGCGCTCGCGCTCGGTCAGCTCGGTCTTCTCGGCGCGGCCGCCGACATGCATGTTGGAGCGGGAATCGTGCTCGGCCGGCACGCGGTTGATGGCGCCGACCGGCTCGCCGTCGATCAGGATGATGCGCTTGTCGCCCTTGCGCACATCCTTGAGATAGCGCTGGACGATATAAGGCTCGCGGAACAGCTGGCCGAACATCTCGAGCAGCGAGGCGAGGTTGCGGTCGGCTTCGTGCAGATGGAAGATGCCGGCGCCGCCATTGCCGTAGAGCGGCTTGACGATGATGTCGCCGAACTCCTTGCGGAAGGCGGCCACCTCCTGGGGATCCTTGGTGATCAGTGTCTCCGGCATCAGGTCCGGGAATTCAGTGACGAAGATCTTTTCCGGGCTGTTGCGCACCCAGGCCGGATCGTTGACCACCAGCGTCTTCGGATGGATGCGCTCGAGGATATGCGTCGTGGTGATGTAGTTCATGTCGAAGGGCGGGTCCTGCCTCAGCAGCACCACGTCCATCTCGGAAAGATCGGTGCGCACCTTCTCGCCCAGTGAATAGTGGCTGCCCTTCTCATCGCGCACCTGCATCTCCTCCACGCGCGCGAACACCTTGCCGTCCCGCATCGACAGCCGGTCGGGCGTGTAGTGGAACAGCTTGTGGCCGCGCCGCTGCGCCTCCAGCGACAGCGCGAAGCTCGTGTCTCCGGCAATCGACACGGTGGAGACATGGTCCATCTGGACGGCGATTTTCAGCGGCATCTCGGGTCTCCGGCGAACTCAGCCGCCGATATAAGGAAATCGGCGGCTTCTGCCAATCGTGCTTGCTTGGTGCAGAAGCTTAGCGGTCGAAGACCAACCTGGAATAGCCGAGGAAGGACAGCGTCATTGCGACGATCGAGGCAATGGCGAGTGCCGCCAGCGGCGGCAGCGCCGGCAGCGCGAACAGGACGGCGCAGTAGACCAGGTAATTGACGATGCTGGTGGCGATGCCGACGCCGCCATAGCGGGCGCCTTCCCGCGCGATGCCTCGGCTCGAGGGCGCGAAGGTGAGATGGCGGTTCACCTGCCAGGTGATGCAGAGCGCGAAGCCGATCGACAGCACGCGCGCCGAGAGCGCGCCGAGCGGCGTGGCGGCAAGCAGCAGCCAGAGCGCCGCCGCGTCGGCGACGAAGCCGATGCCGCCGGCAAGGACGAAGCGGAAGAGACGGCCCACTATGCCGCCCCCTAGGTCGCGATGGCGTTTCGTTGAATCGCCCTCACGATCTAACTCTTTGTTGGAGCATGATCTTTCTCCGAAAACCGGTTCCCACTTTTCGGGATCATGCTCTAAGCCGCCCGAGGGGCCTTGCCCGGCTCGCTCTTCTGCAAGTGCTGCGCCGGCATCCCGCGCTCTGCCCGGCCGGAGGAGATCGACAGGTAGAAGATGCGCTTCTGCTCGGCCCGGCCGCGCGACACGGAATCGAGGATGAAGCCCGTCATCATCGAGAGCATGGACAGAAGCAGCATGCCGATCGACAGCACCCAGGTCGGCATGCGCGGCACCAGCCCCGTCTCGGCGAATTCGATGAGCACGGGGATCATCAGGCCGATGCTTGCTGCCAGGAAGAACAGCGCGAAGGTGCCGAAGAAGCGCAGCGGCTGCGTCTCCTTCACCAGCATGGCGAACATCCACAGGATCCTGGCGCCGTCGCGGAAGGTCGACAGTTTCGACGACGAACCCTCCGGACGGCGGCCGTAATCGAGCGCCATCTCGCTCACCGGCAGTTTCAGCTGCGAGGCATGCACCGACATCTCGGTCTCGATCTCGAAGCCGCCGGAGACGGCGGGGAAACTCTTGACGAAGCGGCGCGAAAACACCCGGTAGCCGGAAAAGATGTCGGTGAAGTCGGTCCCGAACAGGCCCTTATAGAGGCGGTTGAAGACGCGGTTGCCGAAGGCGTGGCCGTTGCGGCCGGCATCGTCGGTGACGCCGCGCCTGGTGCCCACCACCATATCGGAGCGCTCCGTCTGCAGGATATTGATCAGCTGCGGCGCATCCTCCGGCGCGTAGGTGCCGTCGCCGTCGGCCATCACATAGATGTCGGCGTCGATGTCGGCGAACATGCGCCGCACCACATTGCCCTTGCCCTGGCGCGGCTCGCGCACGACGACGGCGCCGGCGGCGCGGGCTTTGAGCGCCGTGAGGTCCTTGGAATTGTTGTCGTAGACATAGATCGCGGCCGAAGGCAGCGTCTCGCGGAAGCGCCGCACCACCTCGCCGATCGTCAGCTCCTCATTGTAGCAAGGCAGGAGCACGGCAATGACCGGCTCATGGCGGACTGCATGCGGCATGTCTGTCTCCGAACGCCCGACCCAAGCCTCCGGCCGTGCTCATGCCGGCCCCCGTCGAGCCGCTTTACTATTTATTGAAGCCGTTAAGGCTAGGTTTAAACCGATCCTCTCCTTTCAAAGGCAACGGCAATGGGCACAGCCGAGAACGGCGCCGCCACCTGGAAGTCCGACCTCATGCTGGCGCTGCTGGTCGCCCTGTTTGCCTTCGCCGTCAATGCATGGGCCGGCTTTGGCCAACTGACCGATGCGGGCGGCGACAACGACAATCTGCTGCGCCTCGTCGAAGTCCGCGACCTGCTCGCAGGCCAGGGCTGGTTCGACCTGCACCAGTACCGGATGGGGCCGGAAGGCGGCTTCGTCATGCACTGGTCGCGGCTGGTCGACGCGCCGATCGCCGCCATCGCCCTCGCCGCCTCGGCGCTCACCGGCAGCAGGCCGCTTGGCGAGGACGTGGCGCAGGTGCTGTGGCCGGCGCTGCTTTTCTGGTCGACCTTGTTCTTCACCGCCCGCGCCGCGCGCAGCTTCGGCGGCGGCGGCGCGGTGCTGCCCGCCATCCTGATCGGCGCCGCCGGCTATTATTTCATCGGCATCTACGACCCCGGCGCGCTCGATCACCACAATGTCCAGCTGATGCTCACCATGGCGAGCTTCGCTTTGCTGCTCGAGGCGCCCGGGCGGCGCTGGGCCGCGCTGCTATCGGGCCTCTGCGCCGCGCTGACGCTCGCCGTCGGCATGGAAACCGTGCCTTACGTCGCCACCATCGGCCTCTGCGTGTCGCTGCTGTTTGTCATCGATCCAGCCGGCGAGCGGACGATCGCACGGAATTTCGGCCTCGGCTTCGCCGGATTCGCGGCGCTTGTCTTCGTCACCACCGTTTCGCCTTCTGCATGGGGTGCGGCTCAGTGCGATGCCTTCTCGGTCGCGCAGTTCGTCGTCGCGGCTATTGCCGGCGTGGCGCTGGCGGCGATCATCTCCATCGAGCCGGCCACCGGCAGCTGGCGGCGCCGGCTGGGATCGCTCGCCGCGCTGGGTGTCGTCCTCGGCGTGGTCGTGGCGGTGCTGTTCCCGCAATGCCTCTCCGCGCCCTACGCCTCCCTCGACCCGCGCCTCAAGGAACTGTGGCTCGACCATGTCGACGAGGCCCAGTCGCTGTTCACGCTGCTTGTCCGCGATCCGGCGCGTGTCGCAGCGCGTTACGCGACGCCGCTGGTCGCCCTCATCCTGATGGCGCTGCATTTCCGTCGCGGTGGCTGGCGGCGGCAGGACAGCCTCGTCACGGTACTGCTCGCCGTCGCTTTCGCGGTCGGCGCCTGGCAGGTGCGCGCCACCACCTTCTCGATCGCCTTCGCGGTCATCCCGCTCGCGGCGTGGATCGCCAAATGGCGGGCGCGGGCCGAAACCAGCTCCTCGCTCGGCGTGGCGCTGCGCCTTGCGGCCGTCTGGCTGGTCTCGATCAACCCGGTCTGGACAGGCGTCGCCGCGGCCGCCTCGGTGGCGTTGGAAAAAGGCAAACCCGTCGCCGACGGCGCCACCACGGACAGGACCTGCGAGAAGAAGGCGACCTTCGCGCCGCTCGGCGGCATGGCCGACACCACCGTGCTGACGATCTCCAATCTTGGAGCGCCGGTGCTGGCTTATAGCGGCCACCGCGTCTTCGCCGGCCCCTATCACCGCAATGTCGCCGGCAATCTCCTGGCGCTGGACGCCTTTCTCGGCTCTGCCGACGGCGCGCGCGCAATCGTTGAGGCGCATCGTGTCGGCCTCGTCGCCATCTGCCCCGGCAATGTCGAGACCATGATCCTGACCCAAAAGGCGCCGCGAGGCTTCCTGGCCGGCCTGCTGCGCGGCTCCGTGCCGGACTGGCTCGAGCCGGTCGGCGAGACCAAAGGCGGCCCGATCGAGCTCTATCGCGTAAAGCAAGCCGGCTAACGCTATGTCGCGAACGATACGAAACGGCCTTTGGATCGCACTTGCATTCCGGGAAAAGCCTGTTCGGCCTTCCCTTGGAAGTTACGCATGAGCGAATAGCTGGGCTGGACCAGCGTTCTTGCCCGAAGCTGAACAACCGCCGGCGACGCAAGCAACCCTGGACGATAGAAAATCGATTTTCCGATACTTTTCCTAAACGCTTTGCTGCCAGTCTCCCCGAAAATACCCAGATCAGAACAGAGGCATGATGCAAACGACGTTTGCTACCGCTCAGTCAGGCAAGGAAAACACGGATCTGGCCTTCACCGATTCGTTGACCGGGCTCGGCAACCATCGTCGCTTCTTCGACAAGGTGGATCGCCTGATCAGCGAGCGCGCCGACGATCCCGCGCCGTTCACCGTCGGCATCCTCGATCTCGATGGCTTCAAGCCGATCAACGATCTGTTCGGCCACAAGGCCGGCGACGACATCCTCGTCCAGGTGGCGATGCGGCTGCGCGCCTCGATGGACGGCTACTCCACCGTCTGCCGCATCGGCGCCGACGAGTTCGCCTATCTTTATCCGATGGTGTTTTCGGAGGAGCAGGCGGCCGAGACCTCGCGCATGCTGATCGAGATCCTGTCGGCGCCCTATGATGTCGGCGAGCGCACGGCCAGGCTTTCGGCCTCGGTCGGGTGCTCGCTGTTTTATTCCGGCGACGAGACCACCGAGATCCTCCTCAACAAGGCCGAGACGGCGCTCTATCACGCCAAGCGTTCGGGCCGCGGCCGCGTCGTCGTCTACACCCGCGAGATGGAAGAGGCGGCCAAACGCGTCACCCGCATCGAGCAGGCGCTGCGCCGCGCGGTGTCGGCCGGCGAGGTCGAGCCGCATTTCCAGCCGATCGTCGACCTGAACAGCCGCCGCACCATCGGCTTCGAGACGCTGGCGCGCTGGACCGACCGCGACCTCGGCGTTGTGCCGCCATCCGTCTTCATCCCGATTGCCGAGGAACGCGGCATCATCGGTCCGCTGTCGCAATTGGTGCTGCGCAAGGCGACCGAGGCGGCGCGCAGCTGGCCGAAGGACCTGTTCCTGTCCTTCAACCTGTCGCCCTCGCAGCTGGTCGACCAGAACACCGGCCTGCATATCCTGGCCATTCTCGACCGCACCGGCTTCGATCCGCGCCGGCTGGAGATCGAGATTACCGAGACCGGCCTGATGACCGATCCGGCCTCGGCCGAGAAGATCGTCGAGGACCTGCGCCGCGTCGGCATCCGCGTCTCCCTCGACGATTTCGGCACCGGCCAGTCGTCGCTCGGCCGCCTGCGCGAGTTCCATTTCGACAAGCTCAAGATCGACCGCGCCTTTGTCTCGTCGATCCTCGACGACCGGCCGTCGGAGCATATCATCCGCGCCATCCTCGCCATGTGCGAGGGGCTTGGCATGGAGGTCGTTGCCGAAGGCATCGAGGACGAGGCGCAGGCCGACCGTCTCGTCCAGTTCGGCTGCGCCGGCGGACAGGGCTACCTGTTCGGCAAGCCGGCCGATGCCGACGCCACGCTCGGCTATCTGCGCGATTCCTATCGCGGCGCGCTGCACGCCAAGGCGATCTGACCCGGCTTTTCGACTGTTCGGAAGACCGGCGGCCGCCATCATGGCGCGGCGTCGATCATTTGTCTGACATTTGGTCGGAATCAGACGTTTCTCCCTTGCTCCCGCGCTTTGTCTGGCTAGGATGCGCGCCGGCCAAAGGGAGAAGAGATCATGATGCCATCGGCACGTTTCGCCGACCTCGACGGCGCCTCGGTGCTGGTCACCGGCGGCGGCTCCGGCATCGGCGCGGCGCTGACCGAAGGTTTCATGCGGCAGGACGCGAAAGTCGCCTTCATCGACATAGCCGACAAGCCAAGCACCGCGCTTGCCGACCGGCTGGAGAAGGAGCTCGGCCGCCGCCCGCTCTATCTCAAGGCCGACCTGCGTGACATCGAGGCGCTGCGCGGCGCCGCGGCAAAAGCGGCCGAGGCGCATGGCGATGTGACGGTGCTGGTCAACAACGCCGCGCTCGACGACCGCCACGCCGTGGAAGACGTGACGGTCGAGTTCTGGGACAACAATCTCGCCATCAATCTGCGGCCGCATTTCTTCACCGCCCAGGCGGTGGCGCCCGGCATGAAGCGCGCCGGCGGCGGCTCGATCATCAACTTCACCTCCACCTCCTATCTGATCAACCACCCCGATATGCCGGCCTACACCGCAGCCAAGGCGGGTATCCTCGGCCTGACCAAGGGCCTCGCCGGCAAGCTGGGCGCCGACCGCATCCGCGTCAACGCGGTGGCGCCGGGCTGGGTCATCACCGAGCGCCAGCGCGAGCTCTGGGTCACCGACGAGGCGCTCACCGCCCATGTCGCGAAGCAATGCATCAAGGACGTGATGCAGCCCGACGACATGGTCGGCACGGTGCTGTTCCTCGCATCGGACGCCTCGCGGATGCTCACCGCACAGATGCTGATCGTCGATGGAGGCTTCCTGTGAGCGCGGCACCAGCGGTCGCCGCGCTCGACTGGGGCACGACAAGGCTCAGGGCCTGGCTGCTCGACGGCTCCGGCAAGGTGCTTGCCGAGCGGCGCGGCGACGACGGGCTGATCACCGCCCGCGAAAAAGGTTTTTCGAACGTGCTGGAAGGCCATCTTGGGGCCATGGGCGCGCCGGAGGCGCTGCCCGTCATTATCTGCGGCATGGCCGGTTCCCGGCAGGGCTGGATCGAGGCGCCCTATGTCACCGTGCCGGCGCCGATCGGCGCCATCCTGCGCGGCGCCGCCCGCATCGAGGGCTCGCGCCGCGATATCCGCATCGTGCCCGGCCTGGCGCAGCGCCTGGCCGACGCGCCGGATGTCATGCGCGGCGAGGAGACCCAGCTTGCCGGCGCCGGGTTGCCGGCAAAGGGACGCCATCTCGTCTGCATGCCCGGCACGCATTCGAAATGGGTCGCGGTCGAGGACGGCGCGGTCGGAGGTTTCGGTACCTGGCCGACCGGCGAATTGTTTTCCGTGCTGGCCACGCACTCGATCCTGAAACATTCACTCGGCGAGCATCCCGCCCCGGTTGCCGCGGACAGCCCGTTCTTCAGGCGGTGGTGCGAACGAGCCCTGGGCGAAGGCGGCGATGTCACCTCGAAACTGTTTGCCATCCGCGCCGCCGGGCTTCTGCAGGATCTTAAGCTCGCCGATGCGGCGGCATGTCTATCAGGACTGCTGATCGGCGGCGAGATCGCTTCGGCAAGGCGCCGCTACGGTGCCAGCGAAGCGCCGGTCGTGCTGGTCGCCTCCGGCGCGCTGGCCATGCTTTATGGCGCGGCGCTTGGCATTGCCGGCCTTGCCTTCCGCACGGTAGACGCCGATGAAGCGGTCCGCGCCGGTCTCGTCGAGGCCGCGCGCGAGATCGGCATGATTGGAGGCGCTTCATGAGCCAGACCGCACCCTTCCCGAAGCTCAAGCGTGGGCTTGTCGCCATCCTGCGCGGCCTGAAGCCATCGGAAGCCGTGGCGGTCGGACGGGCGATCCACGACGCCGGCATCGAGGCGATCGAAGTGCCGCTCAATTCGCCGGAGCCGTTCGTTTCCATCGCCGATTTGGTCAAGGCGCTGCCCCAAAGCGCGCTGATCGGCGCCGGCACGGTGCTGACGGGGGCGGATGTCGACGCCTTGCACGAGGCCGGCGGCAGGTTGCTGGTCAGCCCCAACATCGATGCCGAGGTCATGGGCCGCGCCATGCATCACGGCATGGTGACGATGCCTGGCGTGTTTACGCCCACCGAAGCTTTTCAGGCGATCCGGTTAGGGGCCTCGGCGCTGAAATTCTTCCCGGCCAGCGTGCTGGGCGCCGGCGGCATTGCCGCCATCCGCGCCGTGTTGCCGGCAACGACGCTGATCGGCGCGGTCGGCGGCGTTTCCGACAAGGACTTTGCCGGCTACAAGGCGGTCGGCGTCAGCGTCTTCGGCTTGGGGTCCAGCCTCTACAAGCCGGGTGCGACGATCGAGGAGGTGGCGCAGCGCGCCCGGGCCGCGGTCGCCGCCTGGGATGAAGCCTTCGGGGGATGACGATGGACGGCGTTTCGGTTTTTTCGGACCACATCTGCGAGCTCGGCGAAGGCCCGAGCTACGATCCCGCCACCGACACGCTGTTCTGGTTCGACATCGTCAACGGCAAGCTGCTGGAAAAGCCGCTCGCCGGGGCGCTAAAAATCCATGATCTCGGCGTCATGGCCAGCGCCATTGCCATCATCGACGACGAGCGCCAGCTGATCGCCACCGAGACCGGCCTGCAGGTTCGGGACATCAGGACCGGCAGACTGACGCTGCACACGCCGATCGAGGCCGACAATCCGCTGACGCGCTCCAACGATTCGCGCGTGCACCCCTGCGGCGCCTTGTGGACCGGCACGATGGGCAAGGACGAGGAGAAGGGCGCCGGCTCGATCTACTGGTTCTTCAAGGGCGAGTTGCGCAGGCTGTTTTCCGACATCACCGTCTCGAATTCGATCTGCTTTTCCGAGGATGGGACGATCGCCTATTACACCGACACCGCGACCGGGCTGCTGATGCGCGTCGCCTGCGACCCCGCAACGGGACTGCCCAAGGGCGAACCAAAGGTGTTCGTCGATCATCGCTCCTCGAAAGGCTATGTCGACGGCTCGGTCGTCGACCGCGACGGCGTGCTGTGGAACGCCGTCTGGGGCGGCAGGGCGGTGAAGGCCTATGCGCCGGACGGCACGCTGCTGCGCGAGATCGCCATGCCGGTGACGCAGGCTTCCTGCCCGGCCTTTGTCGGCGCCAAAGCCGACCGGCTGGCGGTCACCTCCGCCTGGAAAGGCAAGGACGAGAAGCAGCGCGCGCTGGACCCTCAAGCTGGCATGACTTTCCTGCTCGACATTCCGGTCAAAGGCCGCTTCGAGCCGCGCGTGCTGATCGCTTAGGGCCGTTCAGCACTATCAGGCAATCGCCCTGGCGCGGTCGGTTTCCCGCAAGCCGGCCGCTGCGGCCATGCAATGGTAGCGCCTGATTTCGCCCGGAGCATTCGATGCCGCAGCCGACGCTGATCCTTGTCTACGAACCGGAAAAGGCCTGTCTCGACCGGCTGGTCGCGCAGGGCCACCCGGCCGAACGGGCCATCGAAATTGCGTCCTACCTTGCACAATCGACCGACCTTAAGCCGGAATTTGGCCAACTCGCCAAGGCTTGCGAAAGGCGCGGCCTCGCCTTCAAGCCTGTCGAGCTCGACGAGGCGGCGGTTGTGCTGGCAAAGGCCAATCCCGCAAAAACTCTGGTCTGGACGCTGACGGACGGCATTGCTTATTTCCGTGGCGGCGCGGCACCAGCGCTCGCCCGCCTCAACGGCTTGCGCACCATCGGCGCCGACGATTCGCTTTTCGCGCTCTGCCAGGACAAGCTTCGCTCCGGCGCCGTGCTCGGCGCGCTGGGCCTGCCGGTGCCGGCAGCGGGCCTTGCCCGCAACGGCGAATGGCTGGTCGAACCGCCGGCCTCGCCCAAGGGCTGGTTCGTCAAGCCGAACCGCCTCGGCGCCAAGATCGGCATCTGGCCGGATTCGCGCATCACCGATCTCGATCATGCGCTGGAGCTTAGCCGGCGGGTTTTTTCGCGTTACCGCGACGATGTCGTCGTCCAGCCCTATGTCGCCGGCCGCAACGTGCGGGCGAGCTTCCTCGGTCTGAAACCCGAAACAGGCGTCGAGGCTTTGGGCATCTTCTTCGTCGATTCCGGCGGCGATTTTCAGACCATGGCCGACTCGATGGCGCTTTACGGCGACACCGGCCAGGCCGCGAAGGATGCAGGCACCTATGTCGAGCCGGACCTTGAGGCCGTCGGCGCCAGTCAGCCGGAGGCGGATCGGAAAATCCGTGCCATTGCGCAGAAACTGATAAGCGGTCTCGGCCTGAAAGATGTCTTTTCCGTCGATTTCCGGGTCGAGGGCGATGACATCGTCCATCTCATCGAGTTCGAAGTCTGCCCCGGCCTGCCCTGTTTCGATTTCCGCGACTATTGCCGCAGGCAATGGGGCATGAGCCTTGCAGACGCGATGGCAGAGACAGCCGCCAATAGATTGCTCCGTTAGATACCCTCGACCAGCACGATCTCGCCGTCGGCCACCTTCTGGCGGATTGCGACGGCGCGCTGGTACTCCGGCGAGTGGTAGCAATCATGCGCCGCCGCAAGCGATTCGAATTCGATGATGACGTTGCGGGCGCGCCCCGGCCCTTCGGCCTTTTCATGCTCGCCGCCGCGCGCCAGGAACTTCGCGCCGAAGCGGTCGAAAGCCGGCTTCGCTGCGGCGACATAATCCTTGTAGCCCTCCGGATCGCGTACATCGACGCGGGCGACCCAATATCCCTTCGGCATGCTGTTCTCCTGTTTGTTTGGCGAAAGAGGCTCTCAGGCGGATTGCATTTCGGCGAGGATCGCTTCGGCCGCGGCGCGACGGTCCGGCGCGGCGACGATCGGCCGGCCGACGACCAAGTGGCTGGAGCCGTTGCGGATCGCCTGGGCCGGCGTCACCACGCGTTTCTGGTCGCCATGGTCGCTGCCCGACGGCCGGATGCCCGGCGTCACCACCGCCAGGTCGGGGCCGACGATGCGGCGCACCGCTTCTGCTTCCTCCGCGGAGCAGACGATGCCGCCCATGCCGGCATGCAGCGCCTGTTCGGAGCGCCTGAGCACCAGCGTGTGCGGGTCGTATTCATAGCCGGCGTCGATCACGTCCTGCTCGTCCATCGAGGTCAGCACCGTCACGCCGAGCAGGCAGAGCTCGCTGCCCTTGGCCGCCTCGACAGCCGCTCTCATGGTTTTGGGATAGGCGTGCAGCGTCAGCATCGAGACACCCATCTTGACGATGTTCTCGACGCCCTTGGCCACCGTGTTGTCGATGTCGAGCAGCTTCATGTCGAGGAACACTTTGGTGCCACCGGTGGCGAGCTCCCGCGCGAAGTCCAGTCCGCCGGCGAAGGCGAGCTGATAGCCGATCTTGTAGAAGGAAACGGCGCCTTCGAGCTCGCGCACCGTTCTTTCGGCCTCCTTCAGCGTCGGCAGGTCGAGCCCCACGATCAGCCTGTCTCGCATCGTATCGGCCTCCGCGAAATTGATCATGCCTCGATCCGGGTGGACAGCATGCGCGAGGTTTCGATCAGTGTGCGGCATAGGCGCTCCATCGATTGGTGTAGTCTGGCGTCCCTGAATTGTCCGTCCTCGGCGAAGGCTTCCCCGGCCCCGGAGACCGAGCATTCGGGCGTGATCACCTCCATCTGGCAACGCACCAGCACGGCGCGCAGATGGTTGATGCAACGTATGCCGGCGAACTTGCCTTCCGACGACGAGCAGAGCCCTACAGGCTTGCCGGCCAGCGGCCTGAAGGTGCGGCTGCCCTCGCGCCGTACCCGGCTCACCCAGTCGATCGCGTTTTTGAGCAATGGCGGGATCGAGCCGTTATATTCGGGCGTCGCGATAAGCAACCCGTCATGCGCGGCGATCTGACGGGCGAGCTTGACGGCGTCCTCCGGGATGCCTTTTTCCTTTTCCAGGTCCTCGTCCATGATCGGCAGCGGATAGTCGCGAAGCGAGATACGCGTCACCTCCGCGCCCTGCATGGCCAGCTCCTTCTGCGCCACATCGGCGGTCCGGCCGCTATAGGCGCCGGTCCGGACCGAGCCGGCGAAGACAAGGATTCGTGGGATTACTGCCATTGGCCTGCTTCGCTAAGGGAGTAGGGCAGTATGGGAGTAGGGCAGTAGGGCGCGAGCGTGGAAGCTGAACCGTTCATCCCCTATTCCCCTACTGCCTTTACTCCCCTACTCCCCTATCCCTAATGCGCCGCGCGCCGGTAGATCCACAGCTGCGTCGGCGGGATGTTGCGGAAGATGAAATCGAAATGCTCGACCGTGTAGTCGCCGCGTCCTGCCGGGATCGGCGACAGCGGGCCGTAGGTCAGCTGCACGATCGGCCGTCCGGCGGGAATGCGGTCGAGCAGGCTTTCGATGTAGGCGATGCGCTGGGCGACCGGGAAATTGAGCAGCGGCACGCCGGAGACGACCGAATCGAACACCAGGTCGCGCTTGTCGCCGAGCGTGGCATCGAGATTGAAGGCGTCGCCCTCGATCACGTTGACTCCGGGATAGAGCCCGCGCAGATGGCGCACGAAGTCGGTCGAATATTCGACAGCGTAGAGGTTTTCGGGCTTCACGCCCTGGGCGAGGATGGCGCGGGTGATGACGCCGGTGCCAGGCCCGACCTCGAGCACCGGCAGGCCCGATCTCGGATTGACGATCGAGGCCATCTTGCGCGCGGTGATGGAACTGGTGGGAACGATCGAGCCGACCGTTTTCGGCTTGTCGATCCAGCCTTTGAAGAACTTCAGCTCGTCGTCGAATTTTTCGGCCAGCGCTTTGCGCAACCCGGGACTACGTGCCATCACGAGCTCTCCTCAATGCTCAGCCCCCGATCCGCTACTTAGCAGTTGGGTGGGACAAGGCAAGGCTTCAAGCTGGCATAAGGTGTTGACGACGCTTGGGAAGCGACCCGCCCCTTCCGACGCCGTCCGCGACCGTGACGATCAGTTTTCGCCGAACGACTCGAAGAAGTCCTTCATGCGCGCGAAGAAGCCGCTCGACTGGGGCGAGTTGTCCTTCGAGGAGAGCTGCTCGAACTCTTCCAAAAGCTCGCGCTGGCGGCGCGACAGGTTCTGCGGCGTCTCGACCGCCGTCTGGATATAGAGGTCGCCGACATTGGGCTGGCGCAGCACCGGCATACCCTTGCCCTTCAAGCGGAACTGGCGGCCGTTCTGGGTGCCTTCGGGCACTTTCACCTTGGTCTGCGTGCCGTCGAGCGTGGTGACCTCGAAAGAACCGCCAAGGGCGGCCGTCGTCATCGAGATCGGCACCTTGCAATAGAGATCGGCGCCGTCGCGTTGGAAAAATTCGTGCGGCTTGACCGCCAGGAAGATGTAGAGGTCGCCGGACGGTCCGCCGCGCAGGCCCGCCTCGCCCTCATTGGCAAGCCGGATACGTGTGCCGTCCTCAATGCCGGCCGGGATGTTGACCGACAGCGAGCGCTCCTCGGTGACGCGCCCCTGGCCGGCGCATTTCGGGCAGGGATCCTTGATCGTCTGGCCGCGGCCCTGACATTGCGGGCAGGTGCGCTCGATCGAGAAGAAGCCTTGCGTGGCGCGCACCTTGCCGTGGCCGTGGCACATGGCACAGGTCACCGGCTGCGTGCCGGGCTTGGCGCCGCTGCCGGAGCATTCCGAGCAGGAGATGGAGGCCGGCACGCGGATCTGCGCCGTCTTGCCGGAAAAGGCCTCTTCCAGCGTGATTTCCATGTTGTAGCGCAGGTCGGCGCCGCGTTCGCGGCCGCCCGACGAACGGCGCTGGCGGCCGCCCATCATGTCGCCGAAGATGTCCTCGAAAATGTCGGCGAAGCCGCCGGCGCCGAAGCCGTGCGCGGCGCCGTTCATGCCGCCCTCGAAGGCGGCGTGGCCGAAGCGGTCATAGGCGGCGCGTTTCTGCGGGTCCTTCAGCGTCTCGTAGGCTTCGTTGATTTCCTTGAACTTGTGCTCGCAAGCACGGTCGCCGGGGTTGCGGTCGGGATGGAACTGCATGGCGAGCTTGCGGAAAGCGCTCTTGAGTTCCTTGTCGTCGGCGCCTTTTTGCACGCCCAGCGTTTCGTAGAAATCAGCTTTCATTTTTTCCCGCTGTCCGGATGCTCAATGTCTTCAAGCATTGTTGGCAATTTTTGCCGGCATGGTCTTGGATTTAGGAGCGATGTTTCCCGGATGCTAGTACCAAGCCGGGCCACTCCGGGTTTTTCCGTCATTTTTTCGATTGGGGTTGCAAAAAAGCCCGGCTTTGCGCCGGGCTTTTGCACTTATTCGCCGTCAACCGGCTCAGGCCGACTTCTTCTTCTCGTCGTCCTCGTCGATTTCCTCGAAGTCGGCGTCGACCACGTCCGAATCCTTGGCGGCATCCGCCTTGGCATCGGCTTCGGCCGCTTCCTTCTGCGAGGCCTCGTACATGGCCTGGCCGAGCTTCATCGACGCTTCGGCAAGCGCCTGCGACTTGGCCTCGATATCGGCCGGGTCGTCGCCCTCGGCGGCGGTCTTCAGCGCGGCGATGGCGTCGGAGATCGCGGTGCGGTCAGCCTCCGAGACCTTGTCGCCATAGTCCTTGAGCGACTTCTCGGACGAATGCACCAAGGCTTCGGCCTGGTTGCGGGCCTCGACGAGGGCACGGCGCTTCTTGTCGGCCTCGGCATTGGCCTCGGCGTCCTTCACCATCTTCTCGATGTCGGCGTCGGACAGACCGCCCGAAGCCTGGATGCGGATCTGGTGCTCCTTGCCGGTGCCCTTGTCCTTGGCCGAGACGTTGACGATGCCGTTGGCGTCGATGTCGAAGGTGACCTCGATCTGCGGCACGCCGCGCGGAGCCGGCGGGATGCCGACCAGGTCGAACTGGCCAAGCAGCTTGTTGTCGGCCGCCATTTCGCGCTCGCCCTGGAAGACGCGGATCGTCACCGCCGACTGCGAATCCTCGGCGGTCGAGAAGGTCTGGCTCTTCTTGGTCGGGATCGTCGTGTTGCGCTCGATCAGTCGGGTGAACACGCCACCCAGCGTCTCGATGCCCAGCGACAGCGGCGTCACGTCGAGCAGCAGAACGTCCTTGACGTCGCCCTGCAGCACGCCGGCCTGGATGGCGGCGCCCAGCGCCACGACCTCATCCGGGTTGACGCCCTTGTGCGGCTCCTTGCCGAAGAACTGCTTCACGATCTCCTGGATCTTGGGCATGCGGGTCATGCCGCCGACCAGGACCACCTCGTCGATCTCGCCCGCTTTCAGGCCGGCATCCTTGAGCGCCGCCTTGCAGGGGTCGATCGTGCGCTGCACGAGATCCTCGACCAGGCTTTCGAACTTCGCCCGGGTGAGCTTCATCGTCAGGTGCTTCGGGCCGCTGGCGTCAGCGGTGATGAAGGGCAGGTTGATCTCGGTCTGAGTCGTCGACGACAGCTCGATCTTGGCCTTCTCGGCCGCTTCCTTCAGGCGCTGCAGCGCGAGCTTGTCGGCCTTGAGATCGATGCCCTGTTCCTTCTTGAACTCGGCCGCCAGATATTCGACGAGCCGCATGTCGAAGTCCTCGCCGCCGAGGAAGGTGTCGCCATTGGTCGACTTCACCTCGAAGACGCCGTCGCCGATCTCGAGCACCGAAATATCGAAGGTGCCGCCGCCAAGGTCATAGACGGCGATGGTCTTGCCGTCCTTCTTTTCCAGGCCGTAGGCAAGTGCGGCGGCCGTCGGCTCGTTGATGATGCGCAACACCTCGAGGCCGGCGATCCGGCCGGCGTCCTTGGTCGCCTGGCGCTGGGCGTCGTTGAAATAGGCCGGAACGGTGATAACCGCCTTCTCGACCTTCTCGCCGAGATAGGCTTCCGCCGTTTCCTTCATCTTCTGCAGGATCATGGCCGAGATCTGGCTGGGCGACTGCTTCTTGCCGCCGGCCTCGACCCAGGCGTCGCCATTGTCGCCCTTGACGATCTTGTAGGGGACAAGCTTCTTGTCCTTCTCCGTCACCGGGTCGTCATAGCGGCGGCCGATCAAACGCTTGACCGCGAAGATGGTGTTTTCCGGATTGGTGACCGCCTGGCGCTTGGCCGGCTGGCCGACGAGACGTTCGCCGTCGCTCGAAATGGCGACGATGGAAGGCGTCGTGCGCGCGCCTTCAGCATTCTCGATCACCTTGGGATCCTTGCCGTCCATGATGGCGACACAGGAATTGGTGGTGCCGAGATCGATACCGATAACTTTTGCCATTGTTCTGGTCTCTCCTCTAAGCAGGCTCTCAGGACCCTTGAAAAAGGCGTTCCGACGAAAGCCCCTGTTCACAAGAAATCCCGTCACGTCCCCGCTTTACGGGGCCGGACGGCTGGCGCGTATATAAGAACAGGCGATACGAGGCGCAAGCATTCTGCGCAAGCTGTTCATTGTCTCGGCGAGGCCAGGGAAGCGATCCAGCGTGCTTTGCTGCGCGATCGGCGCGAGCCCGCGCTATCGCGTTGTTCCCGCTGCCTTTTTTAGACCCGGCGCCGTTGGCGGCGCTTAGAACCGCCTCCCGGCGGGGGCAGGACTTGTCCGGGCGGGCGTGACTTTCGGTCGCGAAAGAGCGGAAAATCGACGCTTCGCGCATCCGGCGGCAAGCTATGGGGAGCGCGCTCGGGCAAAGCCCTGCCAGGCGCGTGGCCTGGCAGGGCTTTGCGGGCTTATAGCCCGTTGTCCTTCAGGATCTTGGCGGCGTTGTCCTTGGTGATCCTTTCCGTCGGCAGCGTGATGGTCTTCTCGACCTTCTCGCCGTTGAGGAACTTGATCGCCTGGCGCAGGCCCTCGGCGCCCGGCGTGACATAGGTGAAGGTCGCCGTCAGCTCGCCCTTGTTCACCATCTGCACGCCTTCGTTGGGCAGGCCGTCGATGCCAATGAACTTGATGTCTTTCTCGCGCCCGACATCCTTGGCCGCGAGATAGGCGCCATAGGCCATCGGATCGTTGTGGCCGTAGACGAGGTCGATCTTCTCGTTGGTCTTCAGCGCGTTGGCCATGATGTTGTAGGCCTGGTCCTGCTTCCAGTCTCCCGACTGCTGGTCGAGCAGATATTTGATGCCCGGCTCCTTGTCGGTGAATTCATGGAAGCCGTCATGGCGGTCATGCGCCGGCTGCGTGCCCATGCCGCCCCAGATCTCGACGACGTTGCCGGAGGCCTTGCCCTTGCCGCCCAGGAGCTCGACGGCATATTCGCCCGCCGCCCGGCCGATCAGCTTGTTGTCGCCGCCGACGAACTGCGTGTAGTCCTTGGTGTCGACATTGCGGTCGAGCACGAAGACCGGGATCTTGGCGTCGATCGCCTGCTGCACGACGCCGGTGAGGCCGGCCGATTCCTTGGGCGACACCAGCAGCGCGTCGACTTCCTGGCGGATCAGGTTCTCGACATCGGCGACCTGCTTTTCGGTCTTGTCCTCGCCATCGGTGATGATCAGCTCGACTTCCGGATGCTTGGCGGCTTCGGCGATGATGTCCTTGTTGAACTGGGCGCGCCAGGGCTCGATGGTCGTCACCTGCGAGAAGCCGATCTTCCACTTCTTGTCCTGGGCAAAGGCGTGGTGGCTGGAAAAGAGAGCGGTCGTCGTCAGAAGTGCCGCCGCGAAGGTGGCAAGCTTCAGCATATCACGTCGTTTCATGGTCCTGTTTCCTCCGGATTATAGAGACGAGGTCTCCTGTGACGGCCGTTTTGCCGCGGCCGTTTCCTTTTGCGCCGTCCGTCCCCCGGGCAGGCGCAGATAGCTTAAGATGTCGCCGGCGTTGCGCTCCTGCACGAGCACGGTGCCGATGATGATCGCCCCCTTCAGCACCAGCTGAAGGTTCGAATTGATGTTGTGCAACTGCAGGATGTTGGAGAGCAGCCCGAAGATCAGCACGCCGCAGAAGGTGCCGATCAGGCTACCGCGCCCGCCCATCAGGCTAGTGCCGCCGATGACCACGGCGGCGATGGCGTCGAGCTCCAGCCCGGCGCCGGCATCCGGCTTGCCTTGCCGGTATTGCGCCACGTAGAGCACCGCAGCAATGCCGGCGAGCAGGCCCGACACGGCATAAGTGGCGATCTTGACGCGTCCGGCAGCGATGCCCGAAAGCCTCGCCGCCTCCTCATTGCCGCCGATGGCGTAGACATA
This sequence comes from Mesorhizobium sp. SOD10, assembly GCA_000824805.1. Taxonomy (GTDB): domain Bacteria; phylum Pseudomonadota; class Alphaproteobacteria; order Rhizobiales; family Rhizobiaceae; genus Mesorhizobium. The sequence continues at coordinate 84,993 of CCNA01000018.1, read as the reverse complement.
GCGGCCGAAGGGCGTGAAGCGCAGCACCGCGCCGTAGATCACCACCGCGCCGAGGAAGAAGAGGCCCGGCATCGGCACGACGCCGAACACCAGCGAACGCAGGATCTCGAACTCGGCGGTGGCGTTGGAGCCGGTATAGACCGGCAGCACGGCATTGTTCTGGCCGGCCGTCAGCCGCGCGATGCCGAGCGCCGTCACCATCATGGCAAGCGTGACGATGAAGGGCTGCAGGCGGCCGGCGACGATGATGAAGCCGTTGATGGTGCCGAACAGAAGACCGACGCAGGGCGCCACCAGAAGCACGCCGAGCACGCCGAACTTGGTCTCGACCTGCGGCAGCAGGTACCACAGCGACAGGCAGCACAGCACCACGCCGACGACGCCCGGAATGACCAGTCCGCGCGCCTTGTCCAGCCGCATGTCGCGGCGGGCTTCCGCGCCGGCGCGGGATTTCTCGATGTTGAGCAGGATGAAGCGCGTGGCAAGCGCGCCGAGGCAGAGAGCCACCAGCGCGGTCGTCGGCACGCCGAGCGCCGCCGACGGCGTGAGGCCCGGCACGGTTAGAAGCATGGCGCAGACCACCGAGCAGATAGCCATCAGCGAGCCGACGGAAAGATCGATGCCGCCGGTCAGGATCACCGCCGTCATGCCGGTGGCGATGAGACCGGTGGTCGACACCTGGCGCAGCACGTCGAGCAGATTGCCGTAGGACAGGAAGATGTTGTTGCCCTTGGAACTGATCGGCGAGCCGAACACGCCGATCAGGAAGATGGCGATCAGCCCCCAGTAGAGCTTGGTGCGGGAGAGAAGGCCGATGAGGTTCATGCGGCGGGTCTCGTGGTACGTCGCGGCGCGGCAAGCCGCATGATCGCTTCCTCGCTGGCTTCGGCGCGGGACAGGATTCCGCGCTGGCGGCCCTCCGCCATGACCAGGATGCGGTCGGCCAGATGCAGGAGCTCGGGCAGTTCCGAGCTGATCACGGCGATCGCCAGCCCGTCGCCGGCGAGCTTGAAGATGAGATCGTAGATTTCGCGCTTGGCGCCGACATCGATGCCGCGCGTCGGCTCGTCGAGCAGAAGCACGCGCGGCCGCGTCGCCAGCCATTTGCCGATCACCACCTTCTGCTGGTTGCCGCCCGAAAGCGTGCCGGCGGCCTGCTCGATGCTTTCGCAGCGTATGCCAAGCGCGCCAACCGCCTCTCGCGCCAGGCCTCGTTCGCCCGAGCGCGAGCGCAGGCCGAAGCGGGCCAACGCGCCGACCAGCGGCAGCGCGACATTGTCGGTGATCGAGGCCTTGAGATGCAGGCCTTGCGTCTTGCGGTCCTCGGTCACCAAAGCGATGCCGAGCCGGCGCGCCTCGCGCGGCGAGCCGATCTCGACCGGCAGGCCGTCGAGCTTGATCTCGCCGCCGGTGCGGCCGTCGCTGGAGCCGAAGATCGCCTCCAGGATTTCGGTGCGGCCGGACCCAAGCAGCCCGCCTATGCCGAGGATCTCGCCGGCCGCAAGGTCGAAGCCGACGCCGTCGATCACCCTGCGCCAGCCATGCCGGTCGGGCTTGGACAGCGACAGGTCCCTGACCGACAGCACCGCCTTGCCGCCGCTGCCGCGCTCGTGATCGGAGGACGCCAGAAGGTCGCGCCCGACCATGGCCGCGATGATGGCGTCTTCGTTCAGTGCCGCCATGTCCTGCGTCAACACATGGCGCCCGTCGCGCAGCACCGTCACCCGGCTTGCCAGATGCATGACCTCGTCGATGCGGTGCGAGATGTAGACGATCGCTACGCCGCTCGCGGCGAGCTGGCGGATGATGCGGAACAGCCGCTCGCACTCGGCCGGCGACAGCGCCGAGGTCGGCTCGTCCATGATCAGGATGCGCGCCGATTTCGACAGCGCCTTGGCGATCTCCACCAGCTGCTGCTCGCCGACCCTCAGCGTGCCGACGCGCGCTTCCGGGTCGAGCTCGATGCCGAGACGCTGCAGCAGCGCTTTTGCCGCGCGGCTGCTCGCCTTGCGGTCGACGACCAGCCCGGCGATCAGCTTCTCGCGGCCGAGGAAGATGTTGTCGGCGACGCTGAGCTCGGGGACGAGGTTGAGCTCCTGGTGGATGATGGCGATGCCGGCGTCCTCGGCGTCGCGCACACCGGTGAAATGAACCGTCTGCCCATCGAGGGCAACAGTGCCTTCGTAATCCGTGTAGACGCCCGAGAGGATCTTCATCAGCGTCGACTTGCCGGCGCCGTTCTCGCCCATCAGCGCATGCACCTCGCCGGGCCTGAGGTCGAGCTTCACATCGGACAGCGCGGTGATGCCGCCAAATCGCTTGGAAATGCCGGTCGCGCCCAGGACGACGGCTGGACCGTCGGCCGCCATGTTTTCCGTCGTGATGGGGCCAGCGCGCTGCATGGCAAAGGACGGCCTCCCTCCGTCGTCTTCGATTGACCGACGCTAATCTAAACGTTTCGAATGTGTCAAGCGCCTATCTGGCTGCTGAGGATTGATGCAATTCAATTCTTGCGAAAAATGCCGGGTTTACGTAGGTTTAGCCAAATAAGGGTAGCTAAACGTTTCGAAAATGACGGCGTCAGGACGGAAAAAACAGCGGAAATCCACGGCGCCGACCATGCTGCACGTAGCCGAGGCGGCGCGTGTGTCGGTCGCCACAGTGTCGGCATTGCTCAACGGCACGGCAACCGTCAGCGCCGAGCTGACCCAGCGCATCGAGCAGGCGATCCGCGATATCGGCTATAAGCGCAATGCCATCGCCCGCAGCCTGAAGGTGGGCACTACGCGCACCGTCGGCCTCACCGTGCCGCACATCACCAACCCGTTCTTCACCGATGTCGTCTCGGTCATCCAGCAGGCTTTCGACCGCGCCGGCTATGCCGTCATGCTGTGCTGCACGGACGAGGACCTGAACACCCAGGACGAGCAGATCCGGCTTTTGCTCGACCGCATGGTCGACGGGCTGATCGTGGCGCGCGTCGGCGACGGCGGCATTCTGAAAGGCATCGTCGAGGACGCCAATGTGCCGGTGGTGCTGCTCGACCGCCTCTGCGAAAGCGTCGACACCGACGCGGTGGTGCTGGACAACCAGCGCGCCGTGTTCGACGCCGTCACCTATCTGATCCATCTTGGCCATCGGCGCATCGGCTACATCACCGGCACATCCGACATATCCCCCATGCATGACCGCATGATCGGCTACCGCGAGGCGCTGCAGGCGGCCGGCCTGCCGGTGACGGAGGAGCTCATACGCTCCGGCAATTTCCACGAGATCGACGGCTACAACGCGACCATGCAGCTCTTGTCACTGCACGACCGGCCGACCGCGATCTTCTCGGCCAACAATCCGATGGTGATCGGCACCATGAAGGCGATCCGCGATATCGGCCTCAGCTGCCCCGAGGACATTTCGGTCGCCTGTTTCGACGATTTTCCCTGGTCGGACGTGTTCGTGCCGCAGCTGACCACGGTGGCGCAGCCGGTGCAGGCGATTGGCGAGCAGGCGGCGAATCTTCTGCTCGACCGGCTGGCCGGCAACCGCGACGCGCCGCCGCGAAAGCTCGTGCTGAAGGGCCGGCTGATGATCCGCAATTCCTGCCGGCCGCTCGGCCCGGTCGCGCAGAGCGTCAGCGCGTAGGCAAGAAGGAACTCTCGCCAAGCAGCTGCAGCCTGGAGAAGATGTGCTTGCCGCCGGCGATCACTTGCGTGCCCTGGCTGACCACCGTCTTCGGATCGGCCTTGAGCACCCTGCCGCCGGCCTCCTCGACCAGCAGCATGCCGGCGAGACAGTCCCAGGAATTCATGTGCTCCTCGATATAGCCGAGCAGCCGGCCGGAAGCAGCATAAGCAAGCATCAGCGCGCCCGAGGCATTGCGGTAGAAGACGCCGCCCTCGGCCATGATCAGGCTGATGAGAATGATGACATTCTTGGTCGAGGCGCGGTTGGAAAGGCCGGTGCCGACGGCGCCCTCGGACAGCGAGGCCGCATCGCTGGCCTTGATCGGCTTGCCGTTGAGGAAGGCGCCGCCGCCCAGGCGACCGTAGAACGTCTCGCCGGTCGAGGGTTCGTGGATGACCCCGACAATCGTCTCGCCATTCCTGGCGCAGGCGATCACCACGCACCAGGCGGGAATGCCGCGCACGAAATTGGCCGTGCCGTCGATCGGATCGATCACCCAGACATGACCGGTTGTTCCGGTGACCGCCGCATGCTCCTCGCCGACGATGCCGTCTTGCGGATAGGCCTTGGCGATCGCCGCGCGGATGAACAGCTCGACCTCGCGGTCGCCCTCGGAAACCAGGTCCTGATGGCCCTTGCTCTCGACGGCCAGATTGTCGAGGTCGCGAAAATATTTGAGCCCCAGCTCGCCGGCGCGCCGCGCCAGGTCGATGGCGAAATGCATGCGGTCATCGAGGTCATGAGTCACAGCCAGCGCTCGCGTTCGAGGAGGGCCCTTAGCAGACGAGCATATCAGAAGCCATGGCGCCGTCAGGCCGCCTTCGACATCGATTTGTGCACGTCGGCGAGGATCTCGAAGGACCGGACGCGCGCCGCGTGGTCGAAGCACTGCGCAGTCACCATCAATTCGTCGGCGCCGGTGCGGCGGATGAAGGCGTCGATGCCCTGGCGCACCGTTTCCGGCGAGCCGACGACGGCGCAGGACAGCGCCTGGGCAAGCATGGTCCTCGCGACGGAATCGAGATCGCGGTCGTAATTCTCGACCGGCGGCGGCAATTGCCCGGGCCGGCCGCTGCGCAGATTGACGAAGGCCTGCTGCAGCGAGCTGAACAGCAGCTTCGCCTCGGCATCCGTGGGTGCTGCAAAGACATTCAGGCCGAGCATGACATAGGGCTTTTCGAGCTCGGCCGACGGCTGGAAGCGCGTGCGATAAACCTCCAGCGCATGGTCGAGCTCGGCCGGCGCGAAATGCGAGGCGAAGGCGTAGGGCAGGCCGAGAAGCGCGGCGAGCTGCGCGCCATAGAGGCTGGAGCCGAGAATCCAGACCGGCACGGTCTGGCCCTCGCCCGGAACGGCGCGGATGCGCTGGCCTTCCTCGGCCGGCTGGAAATAGCCCATCAGCTCGACCACGTCCTGCGGGAAATTGTCGGCGCTTTCGAGGTTGCGGCGCAGCGCCCGCGCGGTCAGCATGTCGGTGCCCGGCGCGCGGCCGAGGCCGAGGTCGATGCGGCCGGGGAAAAGAGCGGCCAGCGTGCCGAACTGCTCGGCGATCACCAGCGGCGCATGGTTGGGCAGCATGATGCCGCCGGCGCCGACGCGGATCGTCTTGGTGCCGCCGGCGACATGCGCGATCACGACGGATGTTGCCGCGCTGGCAATGCCCGGCATGTTGTGGTGTTCGGCGAGCCAATAGCGCCGGTAGCCCAGGCGCTCGGCATGGCGGGCGAGGTCGAGCGAATTGGCAAGCGACTGCGAGGCGGTGCTGCCTTGCGTGATCGGCGACAGGTCGAGAACCGAAAGGTCCGTCATGGGTCAGGTCTCCACGATGCGTTTTTCCCGCAGCCTCGTCTCGAAGGCGGCGCGGTCGGGAATGACGATGGCGAGCTGGTCCTCCAGCACGTCGGCGAGTTCGGCAGCCGTCGCGATCTCGCGCTGCTCGCTGCGGCCGCCGGCATGATGCGTCGACAGCCGGTTGTTGCGCAGCGCATAGCGCCGGTCGGGCAAGGCGAGCGCGGCGACCAGCGTCGACAGGAAATGCGAGCTTGGATGGGTCGAGAGGAAATGGCTGGCGACCCGGTAGTCGACCTGATAGGCCTCGCTCATGTCGAAGCGATAGAGCGTGCGCCAATCACCGCCGATGTCGGCCTGCAGGCGGAATTGTCCGCCGGTCTCGACAAGGCGGAAGGTTTCGTGTGGCGTCTGCTGCTCCAGCCCGGGTTGCAAAAGCAGCGGCGCGGTCAGCGTCAAGCCGCCGAAGCCGACATCGGCTATGTAAGTACTGCCGCCAAGTTCGATGCGAAGCAGCATATGGCTGCGCGCGGTGACGGCGTCATCCGGCTGGCCCCAGAGCACGCGAGCGGCAAGTCCGGCGACGGTGAAGCCCAGCGCGTCGAGCGCATGCATGAAGATCAGATTGTGCTCGAAGCAATAGCCGCCGCGGCCCTGGCGAAAAATCTTGTCCTGCAGCGAAGCCACGTCGAGGCCGACCGAAACGCCCATCAAGGCGTCGATGTTCTCGAACGGGATCGCCCGCGGGTGCGCGGCGTGCAGCGCCTGGAGCGCGGCGAGCGAAGCGTCGGCCGGTCCGTCATAACCGATGCGGGCAAAATAGCCATCGAGATCGAAGTCGCTCATTCGGGGACAGGTCCGGCTTGACCGGTCCGATATAGGCACTGGTCACCGGTGTCGCAAACGATGGCAGAGGTTTGAGATTGGGCCAGCCTCAGGCCGCTTGATTGTGGTTGTTCTCGGCCGGCTCGTCATCTACTACGGTCGCGTGCTGCGCCGCCAGGAAATTGCCGACCGGGGTCAGGCTTTCGAAATGGTCGCAGAAAACCTTGATGACGACCAGCAGCGGTACCGCCATCAGCGCGCCGACGAAGCCCCACAGCCAAGACCAGAAGGCGATAGCGATGAAGATCGCCACCGCATTGATCTCGAGGCGCCGCCCGACCACCATGGGGGTCACGAACTGGCCTTCGACGATGTCGCACAAAACCACGAAGGCCGGCGCCAGCAGCGCATAGGCGATCGTGTCGAAGCTGATCAGCGCGATGATCGCGACGATCAGGACGGTCATCAGCGCGCCGACATAGGGCAGGAAATTGAGCAATGCCGCCATCGCCCCCCAGACCAGTGGATTGGGCATGCCGAGCGCCCAAAGGCCCAGCCCGATCACCGTGCCGAGACTGACATTGATGACGGAGACCGTGAGCAGATAGTGCGAAATCTCGCGCTCGACGTCATAAACGATGCGCAGCGCCCGCTTCTTCTGGCTCATGCTGGTGAAGGACTGGACGATTTTCTCATAGAACAGCGTGCCGGAGGCGAGCAGGAACAGCGACAGCACGAAGACGATGGTGATGGAGGTGCCGGCTTCCAGGATGTTGCTCGCAGCCGAGGACAGGATCCCGGACGGCGCCACCGCCACCCGCTGCACGCCCGGCTCCTGCGACGTCTCGGTCAGCCCCTCCAATTGATGCGCGAGATCCATCATTCGTTCGAGGGGTCGCCGGAACGGCGCCAGCCGTTCCGTCAGCTGTTGGCCGATCGAATAGGAGTTGTTGATAAGGTCGATGACCGGACCGCTGAGCAGATAGCCCGCGGCGGCGAAGATGAAGATCGACAGCAGCACCAGCAGCGTCGCCGAAATAACCTCCGAGATACCGCGCTTGCGCAGGAAACGCACGATCGGCGTCAGCGTCAGCGCCAGCAGGAAGGCCAGCACCACCGGCATGAAGAAGGCACGGGCGAAATAGAGCGCCGCGGTGGTCATCAGAATGAAGATCCCGATCACCAGCGACCGCATCAGGCGCATGTCCGCCCGCGCCTCGGCGCGCGTGTCAGGGCTTTCGGCAACCCTCGCGCCGGAAGCGATCGGTTCGGCTTTCATCGGTTCCCCTCAGGCACCGCGACCGGTGCAATCGACGGGGAAACGTGCTTGCCGCGCCAAGGTTCCGTTAGCCGGTGGTCATGGACGCCGTTGGTGTGCAGCCGCTCAGGCGGCCGGCGCCGGCGCGGCGGATGCCCCCTTAGCGGTCTCCTTGCGCACGATCGGCGCCACCTTGGTGCCGTAGAGCTCGATCGCCTTCATGATCTTGGCGTGCGGCATGGTGCCGATCGCCATCTGCAGCAGGAAGCGGTCATTGCCGAAGATCTTGTGCTGGACGACGATCTTTTCCGCCACCGCTTCAGGATTGCCGACGAACAGCGCGCCATTCGGCCCGCGCGCCTGGTCGAAATGGGCGCGCGAGGTCGGACCCCAGCCGCGCTCGCGGCCGATTCGGTTCATCACTTCGGCCTGCGGGCCGTAGAAATCCTCGGCCGCCTGCTCGGTCGTCCCGGCGATGAAGCCGTGCACGTTGATGCTGGTGGCAAGCGAGGCCGGATCGGTGCCGGCGCGCTTTGCCGCCTCGCGGTAGATCTGGAACAGCGGCGCGAAACGGGCCGGCTCGCCGCCGATGATGGCAAGCGCCAGCGGCAGGCCGAGCACGCCGGCGCGGGCGGCCGATTGCGGCGTGCCGCCGATGGCGATCCAGATCGGCAGCTTCTCCTGCAACGGACGCGGATAGACGCCGCGGCCGTTGATCGGCGCTCGCAGCCTACCCTGCCACGTCACCTTCACCTGGTCGCGGATGGCCAAAAGCAGGTCGAGCTTTTCGGCGAAGAGTTCGTCATAGTCCTCGAGGTTATAGCCGAACAGCGGGAAGGATTCGATGAAGGAGCCGCGCCCGGCCATGATCTCGGCGCGGCCGCCGGACAGAAGATCGAGTGTCGCGAATTGCTGGAAGACGCGCACCGGATCGTCGGAGGAGAGCACGGTGACCGCGCTGGTGAGCTTGATGCGCTTCGTGCGCTCTGCCGCCGCGGCCAGCGCCACCACAGGTGCCGAGGCCGCGTAGTCGGGGCGGTGATGCTCGCCGAGGCCGAACACGTCGAGCCCGACCTGGTCGGCCAGCTCGATTTCCTCGATGAGATTGCGCAGCCGCTGATGCGGGCCGATGGCGCCGGGACCGGGCTCCGGGCTGACATCGGCGAAAGTATAAAGACCGAGTTCCATCTGGTTGCGTCCTAAAGGGCGTTCGTGTGGATGTTGCTTGTCGGCGCTAGAGGTAACGATCCGCCCTGCCACCCGCCAGACGCGCGATCTGTGAACAGTGCATCGCCCCATCGCCATGCCGTATCTCTGCGGCAACAAGCCCGGATTTTTCATGGCTGGCATACCGTTTTGGCGCTTGAACTCGCAGCTTTCGCGCGTATGTAAGCCTCGCAAATAGACTGCAGGGAAGTGCACTTGGCTATCTACAGGGAAAAAGACATTTTCGAGCGGCGCAACGCCGCGAACGAGGCAAAGAAGGCGCTGCTCGAGCGCTTCAAGGCAAGACCGGCGGCGGATGATCCGGCCGTGCTCGCCCGCCAGGCCGAACGCAAGGCAATCCTCGAGGCCCGCGCCATCCGCGAGGCTGAAAAGGCAAGACTGAAGCAGGAAAAGCTGGCGCGTGAAGCGGCCGAGAAGGCCGAGCGCGAGGCGATTGCCGAAGCGGCGCGTCTCGCGGCGGAAGCCGCGGCGGCCGAAGAGGCCAGGCGCCGCGAGGCCGAGGAAGCCGAGCGCATCGCGATCGAGCTCGCCGAGGAAGCGGCGCGCAAGGCCAAGCGTGACGCACGCTACGCCGCCCGCAAGGCCCGCGTCGGCAGGACGCCTCCGGGCTTCTCCGCCCGCTAAAGCAATTCCAGGAAAAGTGCGTAGCGGTTTTCCGTTCGGAATTGCGCAAAACCAAGACTTGAAGCGGTTCGGCGTGTGAACGTTGAACCGCTCTAAGTTCGGGTTCGTCGGAACAATAAGGTCAGGGTCGCCAAAAGCGGCCCTGAACGTGTTTGTGCCTGGAATTGTTCAGGCTACCAGTTTGAGGCCGACGATGCCGCAAACGATCAGGCCGATGCAGGCGAGCCGCACCGCGGTCGCCGGTTCGCCGAGCAGCCAGATGCCGAGCAGCGCCGTGCCGACGGTGCCGATGCCGGTCCACACCGCATAGGCGGTGCCGACGGGCAGCGTCTTCAGCGCCAGGCCGAGCAGGCCGAGGCTGACGATCATCGAGGCGATGGTGAGAAGGGTCGGCAGCGGCTTGGAGAAGCCGTCGGTGTATTTGAGGCCGATCGCCCAGCCGATCTCGAACAGGCCGGCGAAGAAAAGAAAGATCCAGGACATCTAAAGCGCTCCGTCATTCCAGCATCGGTTGAGATGCTGGGCGTGGCGGGTCGTCCCGGCCGGTTCTTCGGGGAAGCGAGGTCGTCCTCGCCGCTTGGATATAGGGTGCCCCTGTTTCCCGATCAACAAAACGCCGGCAGCACGGCCATGCTGCCGGTTCAAGCGAGGATCGAGCGGGGCCGACCGAATCCGGCCGCTTACTTTTCCTTGATGCGCATCGCCTTGACCGGCGGCGCCTTCGGAGCCGGGGCCGCGGCGGGCTTCTTGGCATCCTTCTTCGGCTTGCGGGGTTCCTTGCCCGCCTTCATCGCACCTTTTGCCATGATTCGCTCCTCCGGTTTGTGGGCAATCCAAGTGAAACAAGAGAAATGCCGGACTGCAAGAGGCGACCTCCCGCCGGCGAAGTCGTCAGGCCCGATGTCAACCGGTTTCCCCACGCTAGCCGGCTCAAGCGCATAGCTATTGCTTGAACTTCCGATTGCCTGGCGCATTGTCTGTGGAGTTTCAGTGTCCCCTGGGGCTGGGGCGCGTCGGGAGATCGGATGGCAGGACATAGCGGATCGAGACGGGTGATCTACGCCGCGCTCGCCGGCAACCTGGCGATCGCGCTCACCAAATTCGCGGCGGCAGCCTTCACCGGTTCGTCCGCCATGCTGTCGGAAGGTGTGCATTCGCTGGTCGACACCGGCAACGGCACGCTGCTCCTCTACGGCATGCATCGCGCCGCGCGGCCGCCCGACCGCACCCATCCGCTCGGCCATGGGCGGGAGCTCTATTTCTGGAGCTTCATCGTGGCGCTTCTGGTGTTCGCGCTCGGCGCCGGCGTGTCCTTCTACGAGGGCGTCATCCACATCATGGCGCCCGAACCGGTCGTCAACGCCAAAGCCAATTATACCGTGCTTGGCCTTTCGTTTCTCTTCGAGGGCAGCTCATGGCTGGTCGCGCTGAAGGAGTTTCGGCAGCAGAAGGGCAAGCAGGGCTGGTTCCAGGCGGTGCGCCGCAGCAAGGACCCCAGCGTCTATACGGTGCTGTTCGAGGACAGCGCCGCGCTGCTTGGGCTCGTCGTCGCCTTCGCCGGCATCCTATCCGCCGAACTTCTCGAAATCCCTGAGCTCGACGGCGTCGGCTCGATCGGCATTTCAATCATCCTCGGGGCGACCGCGGTGTTCCTGGCGCGCGAGAGCAAGGGGCTGCTCATGGGCGAGCCCGCCTCCCCGGACGTGCAGCGCCAGGTCCTGGCGGTCGCCCAGGATGATCCGGCGGTGCAGCGGGCGAACGGCATATTGAGCGTCCATATCGGTCCCGAGGAGATCGTCGCGGGCTTGAGCATCGAATTCGAGGATCATCTCACCGCGCCCGAGATCGAAGCCTGCGTCGAGCGCCTGGAAGCAAGGCTCAAGAAGGAAATGCCGCAAATCTCAAGGCTGTTCGTCAAGCCGCAGGCCACTGGCACATGGGAGCAGCGGCGCAAGGCCATGGCCGAGGCTTCGGACGAGAGTTAGGTTGAATGAAGCGAGGTTCGTGAGGAGAACGGCCAATGAAGATCGACGGCGGATGCCATTGCGGCGCGATCACCTATGAGGCGGAGGTCGATCCCGAGAAGACCTCGATCTGCCATTGCACGGATTGCCAGCAACTGACGGGAACAGCCTTTCGCGTGACCGTGGGAGCGTCAGAAGAGCATTACCGGATTACCAAGGGCACGCCGAAGGTCTATATCAAGACCGGATCCAGCGGCGCCAAGCGCGCGCAGGCCTTTTGCGGCGAATGCGGATCGCATCTCTATGCCACCTCGGTTGGGGATGGACCGAAAATCTATGGCATCAGGGTGGGCACAGCGCGCCAGCGCGAGGATCTCGTTCCGAGAAGACAGGTCTGGCACCGCTCGGCGCTGCATTGGCTGCCGGAATTCGAAGGCATGACGACGATCGAGGAGCAGTAGGGCCACATGCCGGGCGGGCTGCCCTCAGAGCTCGGGATTTTAGGAAATGCCCGCCGTCGCTTTTGGCCGCCTTGCGCGCTCACATGCGCTCGATCGACACCCTCACCAAGTGAAGGACGGTCCCTTCACCCCAAGAGCGTCTTCGTCCTTTTGCTGCCGCCGAGCTTGCGCCAATTGTTGAAGCGGTGCGTGGCGGCGGCGAAGGAGATCTTCATCTGCTGGGCGACGGTGTAGCGCGACTTGCCCTCGTCGAACATGCGGTAGCAGCACTCGACGCCTTCCTCGGTGAGCTTGCCGTCGGGCGTCTTGTTGTGCGGATTGGCGGGATCGAACTTTTCGATCTGCTGCTCGACCAGACCCTTGAGGCGCTGCAGGTCGGCCTCGATGCTGGCGATGAGATCAAGAACGGGCTTGGCATCGAATGCGTGCGGAGGCTTCTTGTCCGTCATTCGGTTGGTCTCCTTCAATTTCGGCTGATGCTGCCCATATAGGCAAACATTCGGCAATAATGAAGGGCGGCCCGGACGCGCTGGATCAACCATTCGCGAGCGCATCGACGGCACTGGCGATTGACGCCCGGCAGCCAAGATCCTAGTTTAGAACGATTCTAAACTAGAGTGATCCCATCATGCTTTCCCGTGTTTTCGGCTTCGGCCGCCGTTCCTTCGATTCGCTATCGGAGCAGGAGATCCTGGCGCTGGCGATCTCTTCCGAGGAGGATGACGGGCGCATCTACCGCGCCTATGCCGATGGCCTGGCGGAAGACTTTCCGCGATCGGCAAAAGTGTTCGAGGCGATGGCCGAGGAGGAGGACGGCCACCGCGATTCGCTCATCGAGCTTTACCGCAAGCGCTTCGGCGAGCGCATCCCGCTGATCCGGCGCGAGCACGTCAAAGGCTATTTCGAGCGCAAGCCCGACTGGCTGGTGAAGCCGCTCGGCATCGAGCATGTGCGGCGGCAGGCCGAGGAAATGGAGCGGCAGGCCTATCGCTTCTATGTCGAGGCGGCCAAGCGCACCACCGACGCCTCGACGCGAAAGCTGCTCGACGATCTCGCCGTGGCCGAGCAGGGCCATGAGAGCTCGGCGCATGAACTGGAGCAGGAGCATGTGCCGGGCACGGTCAAGGTGGAAGAGGCGACGGCCGAGCAGCGCCAGTTCATCCTCACTTATGTGCAGCCCGGGCTGGCCGGGCTGATGGACGGGTCGGTGTCGACGCTGGCGCCGATCTTCGCCGCCGCCTTCGCCACCCATGCGACATTCCAGACTTTCCTCGTCGGCCTCGCCGCCTCGATCGGCGCCGGCATCTCGATGGGGTTCACCGAAGTCGCCTCCGACGACGGCAAGCTGTCGGGGCGCGGCTCGCCGATCAAGCGCGGGCTGACCGTCGGCATCATGACGACGCTGGGGGGACTCGGCCACGCGCTGCCTTATCTCATTCCCTATTTCTGGACGGCGACGATCGTCGCGGCGATCGTGGTGTTCTTCGAGCTTTGGGCGATCGCCTTCATCCAGAACCGCTACATGCAGACGCCCTTCTGGCGCGCCGCCTTCCAGGTGGTGCTGGGCGGCGCGCTGGTCTTCGGGGCGGGCGTGCTGATCGGGAATGCTTAGCGCCAGCGCTCACCCATTCACCGCCCTGCTATCCGCCGGCGCTTCCGCCCTTTCTGTCAGCCCGTAGTCGCGCACCACATGGGCGATGCGCAGACGATAGCCGGCAAAGATGCCGCCGCGGCCGGCCTGCTGCGCCTGGCGGTGCTCCTCGGTGTTGCGCCAGGCCTTCACCGCTTCCTCGTCGCGCCAGAAGGACAGCGACAGCACGCGCTTCGGATCGGTCAGGCTCTGGAAGCGCTCGACCGAGATGAAGCCGTCGATGTTCTCGAGCAGCGGCTTGAGTTCGGCGGCGATGCCGAGATAGGCATCGCGCTTCCCTTCCGCCGGCTCAACCTCGAAGATGACAGCGATCATGCCTCTATTCCTTCCTTGACGGTCACGTCGGTGCGAAAGAGCTGCCTTGGACCATGCGGGCCGGACACCAGCTTCAGGAAGACGCGGTCTTCCTTGAGGATGAATTTCTCGCGCCTGGCGAATTCGTAGCTTGCCTTGCCGACCGGGTCGGCGGCAAGCCGGGTGCGATAGGCTTCATAGGCCGCGAGGCTCTCGATGTTGTAGGCGGCGTAGGCCGTGGTGGCCGAGCCTTCATGCGGCGCGTAGTAGCCGATCAGGTCGGCGCCGCAGCGCGGAATGGCTTGGCCCCAGGCGCGCGCATATTGCTCGAAGGCCGCCTTGCCGAACGGATCGATCTCGTAACGGATGAAGCAGGTTATGGTCATGTCGGTCTCCTGGCCGGTTGGGTTCCGCCATCGATGCTTCGAGCGTGATCGAAACATCGCTTGCGCCTCTGTGCTAGGCATCCTCCTGTCAGGAGTGTTTGCCCGGACTGCTTGAGATGGCGCCAGAATAATGCTTTCCTGACGAGAATGCTTCGATGAGGATCGAACCATGCGTGAAGGACCCGATATCGCCCGCATTGCCAGCCTGGTCGGCGACCCTGCCCGCGCCAATATGCTGAACGCGCTGATGGGCGGCACGGCGCTGACGGCGTCGGAACTGGCGCTGGAAGCCGGCGTGTCGCTGCCCACCGCTTCCTCGCATCTATCGAAGCTGATGGATGGCGGGCTGCTGACCTTGGCGAGCCAGGGTCGCCATCGCTATTACGGGCTCGCCAGCGCGCAGGTGGCCGGCATGATCGAAGCGATCATCGGCGTCGCCGAGGCGGTCGGTCCGAAACGGGTGCGGCCGGGACCGCGCGACGCAGCCATGCGCATGGCGCGGGTCTGCTACGACCATCTCGCCGGCGAGCAGGCGGTGGCGATGCTCGACCGGCTGTTCGACAGGAAGCTTTTGCTGCGCGAGGGCAATGAGATCAGGCTCACGTCAGCCGGCGCCTCGCATTTTTCCGCGCTCGGCATCGAGAGCCAAGCCAAGGCGCGGCGGCCGGTGTGCCGCGCCTGCCTCGACTGGAGCGTGCGCCGATCGCATCTCGCCGGCACGCTGGGCGCCGCCATCCTCGACAAGATCATCGCCGAGAAATGGGCGCGGCGCGAGAAGGACAGCCGCGCCGTGGTGTTCTCGCCGAACGGAAGGCAGGTGTTCGAGAGGGTGTTTCTCTCCTAGGCGGCCAATCTCTTTATGCTGGCGGGACAGCATGGCAGCTTGGCGCATGCATTGTCCAATGTAGCACTGGTCGACCCCACTCCGTCTCGGCTTCGCCGAGCCACCTCTCTCCCCCGATCAACGGGGTAGAGGAAAGGCGCCAAGCTTTTTGCCGTCAACGCTCGGCCAGCAAGGCTCCCTTCCTTTCCCTCCGGAGGGGGAAAGGTGGCGCTGCGAAGCAGCGACGGATTGGGGGAACCACGTGGCAATTCAGGTACGGCCTGATCAGTCACGCCAGTCACAGAAGATACCTTGCATAGCGTAGACAAAGCGGGGAGATGTCCGCAGGACAGGAGGGGGCGCGAAGGATCGCGACGCTCGTTGCGCCAGCTAACTCCGCTTCAACGCCTTCCCCAGCTTGAAGAACTCCTTCCACGGATCGGCCTTCTTCAGCTGTGCCAGCGTCGTCTTATCGCCAAGCGGGAACGCGTTCGGCGCGAGGCCCTTCTCGATCTCCGGCCAGGTCACCGGCATCGATATCGTGGCACCCTTCTTGGCGCGCGAGGAATAGGGCGCGACGGTGGTCGCGCCGCGGCCGTTGCGCAGATAGTCGACGAAGATCTTTCCGGTGCGCGCCTTCTTCGACAATGTCGCGGTGTAGCGGTCGGGCGCCGCCTGCTCCAGGGCGCGGGCGAAATCATGGGCAAAATCCTTGACCTCATCCCACTCCGCCGAGGGTTTCAGCGGCACCAGCACGTGATAGCCTTTGCCGCCGGAAGTCTTGACCAGGTTGGGCAGCGACAGCTCATCGAGCTGCTTGTGGATGTCGAGGGCGGCTTCGCGCACGCGGCTGACGTCGATGCCTTCGTCCGGATCGAGGTCGAAGATGATCTGGTCCGGTTTTTCCAGCTCATCGATCGTTGAGCCCCAGATGTGGACCTCGACCACCCCGTACTGGACCAGTGCCGCAAGCCCGTCGAAATCCTTGATGTAGAGGATCTCCTCGCCATCGGTCGGATCCTTTATCCTGGCGATCTTGTCGCTCATGCCTGGCGATGCGTGTTTCTGGAAGAAACGCTGGCCGTGGATGCCGTCCGGCGCCCGCACCAGGCTCAACGGCCGGTTGACGACAAATTCCTCCATGCGCGGCCAGACCAGCGCATAGTGATCGAGCAGGTCCCGTTTCGAAACCTTCTCGTCGGGCCACAGCAGCTTGTCGGGATGCGAGAGTTTTATCGAGGTCTTGGCCGTTCCGGCCGATTTTGGCGCGGTCTTGCCGCTGGCCGTTTTCGCTGTGCTCTCGGCCTTGGCGGCTTGCTTCGGCTGTTCCTGCACGACTTCCTCCGCCGGCTTGTCCTCGCGCAGTCCCTGGAACGAGGCGTGGCGGATTATACGGTCGGATGTCCAGCTGCGGAACTCCACCTCGCCGACAAGTTCCGGCTTGACGAAGGTGAGGCCCTTGCCCTTGGGCCCGGCGGCCGAGAAGGGCGATGTTTTCGTCTCGAGGCTGTCGAGCTTCTTTTTCAAATCCGTCATCACCTTGCCGGAAAAGCCGGTGCCGACGCGGCCGGCATAGTGCAGCTTGCCGCCTTCGTTGAACCCGACGAGCAGCGAGCGCACGCCCCGCCCCGTCTTGTCCGAGGGCAGATAGCCGCCGATGACGAATTCCTGCCTGAGCGTGCATTTCGACTTGATCCAGGTCAGTCCCCGCCCGCTGCGATAAGGCGCGTCGGCGCGCTTCGACACCACGCCTTCAAGGCCCATGCGGCAGACATGCTGCAGCATCACCTTGCCGGGCTCGTGGAAATGATCGCTGAAGCGCAGCGCCGAATCCTCAGGTTGCTTGCCCAACAGTTCAGCCAGCGCCTGTTTGCGCTCGACCAGCGGCTCGCGGCGCAAATCCTCGCCGTCGAGGCGCATCAGATCGAAGACATAATAGATGAAGCGGTCGGCGCGGCGGGCCGACAGGTCCGCCTGCAGCATCGGGAAGGACGACACGCCGCTGTCGGCCAGCACCACGACCTCGCCGTCGATGATGGCGTCGCGGCATTTCAATTTGGCCAGTGCCGCGGTGACCGGCCCCTCGAACTTCTCCGTCCAGTCGAGGCCGGCGCGGGTGAGCAGCCTGACCTCGCTGCCTTCGATCTGCGCCTGCATGCGGTAGCCGTCGAATTTCACTTCGTGCAGCCAGTCGTCGCCGGACGGCGCGTTCTTCTCCAGCGTGGCCAATTGCGGTTCGATGAATTCGAGGCGCCTGGCCTGACCGGCCTTGGTTTTGGCCGGCCTGTTCGACTGCCAGACCTTCGGCTTCTCGCCCTTGGCGGTCTTGCCCTCGCCGATCTCCTCGATGGTCAGTCCGGACTTCACCGATTTCGGCTCCTCCTCGAGAATATCCCCGCCCGGCCGGGCGGCGGCATCGCTGGACTTGATCAGCAGCCAGTTGTCGCGCTTCTCGCCGGGGCGGGGCCTCAGCCTGACCAGATGCCAGCGGCCGTTGAGCTTGTGGCCTTCGAGCTCGAAGTCGATATGGCCCTTCTTCATGCCCTTGGCCGGATCGCCATCCGGCGTCCATCTGCCTTCGTCCCAGACCAGGACCGAGCCGCCGCCATATTGGCCCTTTGGAATGGTACCCTCGAAGGAGGCATAGTCGATCGGATGATCCTCGACATGCACGGCCAGCCGCTTTTCATGCGGATCGAGGCTCGGGCCCCGCGTCACCGCCCAGCTCCATAGGACGCCGTCATGCTCGAGGCGGAAATCGTAGTGAAGCCGCGTCGCGGCATGCTTCTGGACGACGAAGATGCCGCCGCCCTGCTTGCCGCGCTTCACCTTGCCGGCCGGCTCCGCGGTTTTCTTGAAATCGCGTTTGGCGTGATATTGTTCGAGGCTGGCCATTGCGGGCTCCTACGCGGACTTGCGCTTCGGCGCGGCCTTGGCCTTCGCCCGTTTGGCCGGCGCCTTGGACGAGGCTTTGCCGGCTTTGTCGTCATCCGCGTTGAGGCTCTTCTTCAGCGCGTCGAACAGATTGACCACATTGGATGGTTTCGGCGATGCCTTGGCCTTTGGCGCCTTTCCGCCAGCCTTCTTCGAGCGGACCAGCTCGAGGAGCGATTCCTCGTACCTGTCCCTGAACTTGGCCGGATCGAACTTCGCCTTCTTCCTGTCGATGATATGCTCGGCCAGCTCGACCATCTCGCCGTCCAGCTTTACGGACTGGATATCGGCGAAGACTGCGGACGCATCGCGCACCGTATCGCCATAGCGCAGCGTCGTCAGCAGCATGCCTTTGCCGAACGGCTCGATCACCGCAGGGCGCTCGCGCTGATAAAGCACGATGCGGGCGAGGCCGGCCATCTTCTTCTCGGCAAGGGCATCGCGAATGACGGCGAAAGCCTCCTCCGACACCTTGTCAGCCGGCGAAACATAGTAGGGCGTGTCGAGATAGACCTGGTCGATCGAGGATTTGTCGACGAAACCGTCGAGGTCGAGCGTGTGCGAGGACTCGATCTGGACCGCCTCGATATCCTCGTCCTCGATGCGGATGAATTCGTCCTTGCCGATCTCGAAGCCCCTGACCTCCTCATCCTCTTCCAGCGGCTTGCCGCTTTTCTGGTCGACATAGACACGCCGGACCCGGTTGCCTGTCTTGCGGTTGAGGATGTGGAAGGACACCTTTTCGGCGTGGGTGACGACGTTGCTCAGTTGGATGGCGCAGGTGACCAGTGAAAGCTTGAGATAACCGCTCCAGGCGGGGCGCGGCGCCATGACGAACTCCTCGAGGCATCGGGACAAACCGAAACGGCCGGAACGCCGCTTCGGTTCCCGGACGTGAAGGCCGACGCAAGGCGCACCGGCCTTATGCGGACCCTGCTATTCGGCCGCCTGCAGGTTGACCTTGCTTTCGGCGATCTCGGTGAGTTTGCGGTCGGTCGCCTCTTCTTCCTTGAGATTCTTGGCCAGCACGTTGGCGCAGTCGCTGCGGCCAAGCTGCTTGGCCCAGGCGATCAGTGTGCCATAGCGCGTTATCTCATAATGCTCGACGGCCTGCGCGGAGGCGATCAGCGCCGCATCGAGGACCTCCTTGTCCTCGACATCGCCGCTGACTTCATCGGCCTCTTCGAGGATGCCGTCGATGGCCGGGCAGTTGACGGTCTTGGCCTTCACGCCGTGCAGCTCGAACACCTGCTCGACCCGTTCGATATGACCCTTGGTCTGGGTGAGATGCTTCTCGAAGCCGGCTTTCAGTTGCGGATCGGTCGCCTTGTCGATCATCTTCGGCAGCGATTTCTCGATCTGCTTCTCGGCATAGTAGATGTCGCGCAGCGTGTGGATGAAAAGATCGTCCAGCGTCTTGATGTCTTTCGAAAAGAAGCCCATGGCGGTTTGCCTTTCCTGTTTCGCTTTGTGTGGAAGTTGCGCGGCGCACAGCCGTCAACACGGCGGGGTTCACCCGACCTTGCGGGGTCAACGTCGCCTTTCGTGACAGGTTCCTGGCCGCCCGGGCGCGCGAAGGGAAATTTCCTGTCGTCGGGCAAAGATGAAACAGAAGCGCGGCCAAGCGACATCGGAACGAAACATATGTGGTGCAAAAGTCACATGGAGCGGAAAGGCGACGAAAGGCACCGAAACACCGCGAATCAGCCGCAATCCGGCCACGATGCAACGACTTTCGGACCAGAAATTAACATCGCGTTCACCGACTATTCACGCCTCGACGCTATGCTCTCGAACAATTCGGACGGGACATCCGAAAGCGGGACAGGGACAGGTAAAATGAACTTCTGGAATCACATCGCCGGCTACGCCGCCGCCATTCGCGAATTCGTCGCGCCGACCTACCGGCCGGAGCGCTACTACATGCGCGGCCCGGGTCCGGCCTGCGCGCGCCGCGGCAACTCGCTGGGCATCAGCGCGAACTGACATGACCCGCCTGCGCGCCCACCAAAGCCGCATCTGCCGGCCGGCCGCCGACCAGCGCGCCACCACTTATCGCGCCGAGCGCCTCGTGCTCGCCGCCGACTGGCGTGCGACAACGCCCCGACTTTGACGCCGCCGCCGGCTGGCTTAGTGTCTAAAGGCACAAGCAGCCGGGGCCGCCATGACCGACCTGCCCGAACGTCCCACCTTGCCGCGCCAGGCCTATGACACCCGCCAGCCGCTGATCGTATTCGACGGCGTCTGCGTGTTCTGCTCGGGCTTCGTCCAGCTCATCCTCAGGCTCGACCGGGAAAAGCGCTTCCGCTTCGCCACGGCGCAGTCCCCGCTCGGCGAGGCGCTGTTTCGCCGGCACGGCCTGCCGACCGACGATTACGACAGCAACCTCGCCATCATCGACGGCGCGGCCTTCACCAAGCTCGACAGCTTCGTCGCGGTCATGGCCGCGCTCGGCTGGCCGTGGCGCGCGGCGAAGGCGCTGCTCATCCTGCCGCGGCCGCTGCGCGACTGGCTCTACGACCGCGTCGCCCGGAACCGCTACGCGCTGTTCGGCCGGAAGGACAGTTGCGAGATACCTTCGGCCGAGTTGCGGGAGCGGCTGATCGGCTGACGGCGGAGTGGCCGGGCTGATCGGGCGCTACCGCGGCTGGCTCGAGCCGGCGCATGGTTCGAGCACGGTGGGTTCGCCGGCCGTCTCGCCCAGTTCCCGGCAGCCCGAGGCCGTGCATAGCGTCCAGCCTTTCCCGGTGGCGCCGGACGCCGCGAGCACGAGACGCGGCTGGGGTCCGATCCGCGGCACATAGATCCACCAGCCGTCCCGCAGCACCGCGCCCTCGGGCGGCTCCATGCCGGCGCCGGAGCCCTTGACCCGCGCCTGCACCAACTGCAGTCCGGCCGGCGACACTTTCCAATCCTCCTGCCAGCGTATCCGTTCCACCGAATGCGTCCAGGAGAGCGTGAAGGCGGCGACGGCGAGCGTCACCGTCTTGCCGGCGGCGAGGATGCACAGGCTCATGCGGCGCCGGCCGTGGGCATCCGGCGGGCACGCCAGCAGTGCCAGGCGATCCACGCCAGCCCCAGTACCCAGCCGGTCTCGTCGGTGAGCGGCAATGCGGCCACCAGGAGCAGGCCGGCGCAGAAAGCGATCAGGCGCTCCCACAAGGCCATGCGGCGGGCGAGGAGGCCAACGGCTGCGGCGCCCCAGAGCACAATGCCCATGCAGGCCTTGACGACGATATAGGCGACCTCGACGGGATAGCCGAACGAGGCGGCGATCGGGCCGGCGTCCTGCCGCATCAGCGCCGGCGTGTAGACGGCCATGAACGGCACGACGAACCCGGCAATGGCGAGCTTGGTCGCCTGGATGCCGATTTTGAATCCGCTTTCCTTCGCCATGGGCGCGGCGGCGAAGGCGGCAAGCGCCACCGGCGGGGTGAGATCCGCCATGATGCCGAAATAGAAGACGAACATGTGGCTCACCACCAGCGGCACGCCGAGCGACAGCAGCGCCGGGCCGGCAAGCGAGGAGGTGATGATGTAGTTCGGGATCGTCGGAATGCCCATGCCGAGAACCAGGCAGGTGAGCATGGTCAGCACCAGCGATAGGAACAGATTGTTCTCGCCGATGGAGATGATCCAGCCGATGAAGGTGGAAGCGATGCCGGTGAGCGTCAGTGTGCCGATGACGATGCCGACGATGGCGCAGGCGATGCCGACGGGGAGCGCGTTCTTTGCCCCTTCGGCAAGCGAGTCGACGCAGATGCGCAGCGTCTCGCGCCCGCCCTTGAAGGCGAGGCAGGCGACGACGAGCGCCGCGATGACGAGACCCAGCACGTTGACGCCGAAGCGCATGAAGGACGCGGCGGCAAGCCCGAGCGCCAGCCAGAAGACGAAGCGAAAGGCGAGCGGTCCGATCAACGCCGCCAGCGGCGTGCCGAGGATGAGCACGATGGTCAGCGCGAGGCCCATCGTGCCGGCGAAGATCGGCGTGTAGCCGGCAAACAGCAGGTAGACCAGCACGGCGAGCGGCAGCACGAGCGGCCAGTGCTTTCGCACGGCTTCCCACGGATTGGGAAGCTCGGCCTTGGCCATGCCCCGCAGGCCGGCTTTGCCGGCCTCCAGATGCACCTGCCAGAAGCAGGCGCCGAAATAGAGCAGCGCCGGGATGATCGCCGCCTTGACGACCTCGGCGTAAGGGATGTTCAGCGTCTCGGCCATGATGAAGGCGACGGCGCCCATCACCGGCGGCATGATCTGGCCGCCCATCGAGGAGGTCGCCTCGACCGCGCCGGCAAAGGCGGAGCGGAAGCCGAAGCGCTTCATCAGCGGAATGGTGAATTGTCCGCTGGCGACGACATTGGCGACGCCCGAACCGGAGATGGTGCCCATCAGCGCTGAGGACAGCACGCAGACCTGGGCCGGGCCGCCGCGCCATGACCCGACGAGGCCGAGCGCGAAATCGTTGAACAGCGCGATCATGCCTGCACGTTCGAGGAAGGCGGCGAAGACGACGAAGATGAAGATATAGGCGGCCGAGACATAGACGGGCGTGCCGTATATGCCTTCGGTGCCGTAGGCGAAGGTGTCCACCAGCTGCGCGAAATCATAGCCGCGATGGATGAAGGGCGGCGGCAAATGATTGCCGACGAAGCAATAGGCGAGGAAGATGAAGGCGATGACCGCGAGCGGCAGGCCCATCAGCCGCCGCGCCGCCTCGAAGACCAGCACCACCAGAGCCGAGCCGACGATCAGGTCCGGCGTGGTGAGGAAGCCGGCGCGGCGGATGAGGTCGGCATAGAAGACCCAGTTGTAGAGGCCGGTCGCGAAGCCCAGCACGCCGAGCGTCCAGAATGCGGTTTTCGCGGCCACGCCGGTGGCGCGCAAATTGGCGATCAGGGCGAAACCGAGCAGCAGCAGGAAGCCGACATGCATGGCCCGCACTACCTGGCTGGGCAGGCTGCCATAGGCGGCGATGTAGATCTGGAAGACGGAGAAAGCGACCGCGATGAGGAAGGCCGCCTTGCCGGCGAGGCCTTCGCCGAAGCCGGGCGGCAGGCCTTCGACCTGTTCTTCGGCGGCCGGGGAAAGAACGATCGGGGCCTTGGTCATTGGCGGGTTCCTGGCGGGCAATACCGTCTCGGTTGATGGGAGGGAAACCGCGTATGGCACTCCCCCTCACCCAGCCTCCGCTTCGCTCGGCTGACCTCTCCCCGAGGGGAGAGGAGGCGGTCGGCGTTGGCGCCGGTCTCTTCTCCCCGGCGGGAGAAGGTGGCCGCGAAGCGGCCGGGTGAGGGGCTGGCGCTACGCTATGCGAGCCTTCCTCGATGGGGAGGCCTACTTCAGCAATCCCTTCTCCCTGTAATATTTCTCCGCGCCGGGATGCAGCGCCACCGGCATGCCGTCCAGCGCCTTGGCCGGATCGATCGCCTTGGCAGCGGCATGGGCGGCGGTCAGCTGGTCAAGATGCTCGAACAAGAGCTTGGTCATCTGATAGGCGGTGTCGTCGGAAACGTCGGCGCGGGTGATGAGGAAATTGCCGACCGCGGCGGTCGCGACGTCTTCCGTCTGGCCTTCATAGGTGCCTTTCGGGATGACCACGGACAGATAGGGCGCCCCGATCTTGGCGACCTCCTCGGCCGGCACGGCGACGACGTTGATCGGAACCGAGGTCGCGAGATCGCGGATGGAGGCGACGCCGAGGCCCGCCGACTGCAAGGTGGCGTCGAGCTGGCGGTTCTTGATCAGCTCGACCGACTCGGCGAAGGGCAGGTATTCGACCCGTCCGAGATCCTCGTATTTGAGACCGGCGGCGGCGAAGATGGCGCGCGCGTTGAGCTCGGTGCCGGAGGCGGGTGCGCCGACGGACAGGCTCTTGCCCTTGAGATCGGCGAGCGTCTTGATGCCGGAGTCCTGGCTGGCGACGATCTGGATGTAACTGGGATAGATCGCGGCAATGCCGCGCAATTTGTCGAGCTTGCCCGGGAAGCCGGCCTCGTTGTTGCCTTCGGCCGCCATCTTGACCGAATCGCCGAGGGCAAAGGCGATCTCGCCTTTGCCCTGCTGCAGGAGGTTGAGGTTCTCGACCGAAGCCTTGGTCGCCTGAACCTGCGTGCGCGAGCCCTCAATGCCCTTGCCGTAAATCTCCGAGAGGGCGACCCCGAGCGGATAGTAGACGCCCGATGTGCCGCCGGTGAGCACATTGATGAACTCCTGCGCCCCGGCCGACACGATGCCGAGGCCGAGCGACAGTGCCAAGGCGCCGGCGGCAACAAATTTCGTCCTGAAATCGAGCATATGGTTTCTCCTCCTGAAACGGTCGCGCCGCCTCCCCGACGCGAAGCTCGTGAGTTTAGACGGGAGGAGCCAAATGCCAACCCGCAATTGCAAACCTTTCTGTTTGATCATGATCCTTTCCAAAAACCGGAATCCACTTTTTGGGATCATGATCTGGACGAACGGTTGAGTGGCGGCGAAGGCGCCGGCTTGCGCTCGACTGCCTTGGGGAGGAAAGATTTTTGCGACGCCTGTCGAAATCGGCCGATGCCGCACGACATAGGTCGGCACGCGACGATGCGGCCTTCAGAAAACGGGAGAAGACCATGCGATACATGCTTTTGATCTATAATGACGAAGTCGCGATGGCGAACGCGCCAAAAGAGCAGACCCAGCAGACCCTCGCCGCTTACGGTGCCTATACCGAGGCGCTGAAGAAATCCGGCGCGTATATCGCCGGCGAGCGGCTGCGCCCGACCCAGGCGGCCACCTCCGTGCGGCTCACCGGCGGCAAGACCAATGTGCTCGACGGCCCCTATGCCGACACCAAGGAGCAGTTGGCGGGCTTCTACATGATCGAGGCGGCCGATATCGATACGGCCATCGAATGGGGTGCGCGCTGTCCCGCGTCCAGCACCGGCACGGTCGAGGTGCGGCCGATCTGGGAAATGGCCGAGTATATAGCTGCCGCATAGCGAAGCCTGTGATGGATGATCGCTCGGAAATCGCGCGGGCGGCGGCCGAAGCGGCCGCCCGGCGCAGCTACGGCAAGCTGGTCGCCTGGCTGGCGGCGCGCACACGCGACGTCGCCGGCGCCGAGGACGCGCTGGCCGACGCCTTCGCCGCCGCCCTCGAAAGCTGGCCGCGGACCGGCGTGCCGGCGCAGCCGGAAGCGTGGCTGCTCACGGTGGCGCGCCGGCGCGACGTGGACGCCGTGCGGCGGCGGCTGACCGGCGAGGCGGCGCGCGATCACCTGAAGCTGATCGCCGAAGAGATGGAGACGCGCATGAACGGCGAGGAGCTGCCCGACGACCGGTTGCGGCTGATGTTCGCCTGCGCCCACCCGGCCATCGAGGCCAGCGTGCGCGCGCCGCTGATCCTGCAGACGATCCTCGGCTTCGACGCCGCGACGATCGCCTCGGCCTTCCTGGTTTCGCCGGCGACGATGGGCCAGCGGCTGGTGCGGGCCAAGGCGCGCATCCGCGAGACGGGGATTCCGTTTCGCGTGCCTGAGCAGGCGGAGCTGAGTGATCGGCTGGATGCGGTGCTTGAGGCGATCTACGCCACTTTCGCCGAAGGCTGGTCGGATCCGACCGGCACCGATACCAGGCGGCGCAACCTCGCCACCGAAGGCATTTGGCTCGGACGGCTGGTCGCCTCGCTGATGCCGGATGAGCCGGAGGCGCTCGGGCTGCTGGCGCTGATGCTGTTCGCCGAGGCGCGCCGCTCGGCAAGGCGCGGCCCTGAAGGAGACTTCGTGCCTTTGGCCGAGCAGGACAGCGCGCTCTGGGACGACCGCCTGATCGACGAGGCGGAAGCGCTTCTCGTGCGCGCCGCGCGAAAGGGCATCATCGGCCGCTACCAGCTGGAAGCCGCCGTGCAGTCCGCCCATACGGCGCGCCGGCGTGGCAGCGGCACCGACTGGACGGCGATCCGCCAGCTCTATGACGCATTGCTCTCCGTCGCCGGCTCGCCGGTGGTGGCGATCAACCGCGCGGTGGCGATCGCCGAAACCGAGGGCGCCCCGGCCGGATTGGCGGCCCTTTACGTGCTGGGCGAGGACAAAAGGCTGCAGGACTACCAGCCCTATTGGGCCGCCCGCGCCGGGCTGTTGGCAAGGCTCGGCAACATCAAGCAAGCGGCAGAGTCCTACGACCGGGCGATCGGCCTCGAGCGCGACGCCGCGCTGCGGCGTTTCCTGCAGGGCGAGAAGGCGAAGCTTATCAGGGATTAGCTTTCGGGCCACATCTCGTGCGAGGCGTTCAGCTTTTGCATCAGCTCGTTCTCCCGCAGCCTCGCCCACAGGCGCTCGATGTTCGGCCAGGCGCTGCGGGCTTTCTCGGCCTCAGGATGCCAGGCCACAAGCATGACGAGATAGATGTCGGCAAGCGACAGCGTGTCGCCGGCCAGCCAGTCGCGGCCGGCCAGCGCCCGGTCGAGAATGGCAAAGCCGCGGTCCATTTCCGCGACAGCCGCCTGCTTCACCGCCTGCACACCTTCGCCATCGGCGGTGTAACGGTGCGCATAATAGAGCCGCAGCACCGCCGGATAGAGCACCGACGACATGAAGGCCATCCAGCGCAGGAAATCGGCGCGGCCGGGCGAGCCTGCTTGCGGCGCAAGACGCGCTTCAGGGTGGCGCTCGGCGAGCAGGATGCAGATTGCGGCCGATTCGGTCAGCGAATGACCGCCGGGCAGCGTCAGCACCGGCACCTGGTTCAGCGGGCTGATGGCGAGGAAGGCCGGATCGGGCGGATCTTTCTTCGGCACATCGATCTTTTCGAAGGGCACGCCGGCCATGGCGAGCGCCGCCTCGACGACGAAGCCGCCGCTGTTGGGGCGCGTGTAGAGCTTGTACATGAAATTCTCCCGCCGGCCGATGGGGCCGGTGGGGATATGAGCCGGAAGCGGCGCTTGCCTCAAGCCGCCGACGAAGGCCAGCGCCGCCTTTTCAGCGGTCCAGTCTGTTCAGGCCCCCAGCCCGTCGAACAGGATGGTCGAGAGATAGCGCTCGGCGAAGGAGGGGATGACGACGACAAGGTTCTTGCCCTTGTTCTCCGGCCGCGAGCCGACGACGATGGCCGCCTGGAGCGCGGCGCCCGAAGAGATGCCGACCGGCACGCCTTCGAGCCGGGCGACAAGGCGGGCATTGGCGACAGAATCCTCGTTCGAGACTCTGACGACCTCGTCATAGATCGAGGTGTCGAGGATTTTCGGCGCGAAGCCGGCGCCGATGCCCTGGATCTTGTGAGGGCCGGGCTGGCCGCCCGACAGAACGGGCGAGGCTTCCGGCTCGACGGCGACGACATGCAGCGAAGGCTTGCGCTTCTTCAGAACCTGGCCAACGCCGGTGATGGTACCGCCGGTGCCGATGCCGGCAACGAAGATATCGACCTCGCCATTGGTGTCGTTCCAGATCTCCTCGGCTGTGGTGCGGCGATGGATTTCGGGATTGGCGGGATTCTCGAACTGCTGCGGGATGATGGCGTTGGGCAGCGTCGCGGCGAGCTCGTCGGCCTTGGCGATGGCGCCCTTCATGCCTTTCGGGCCTTCGGTCAGCACCAGCTCGGCGCCGAGCAGCGCCAGCATCTTGCGGCGCTCGACCGACATCGTCTCCGGCATGGTGAGGATCAGCTTGTAACCCTTGGCGGCGGCGGCGAAGGCGAGCGCGATGCCGGTGTTGCCGGAGGTCGGCTCGATCAGCGTGGTCTTGCCGGGCGAAATCTTGCCGGCCTCCTCCAGCGCCTCGATCATGGCGACGCCGATACGGTCCTTGACCGAAGCGATCGGGTTGAAGAATTCGAGCTTGGCCAGAAGGGTGGCGCCGATAGCCTTCTCCCTGGCGAATTTGTCCAGCCTGACCAACGGCGTGTCGCCAATCGTCTCCGTGATCGAATTGAAGATGCGGCCGCGGCCGGGGACGCGCGCGGAGGTGACGGGCTTGTTCATTGGTTCGCTCCCAAGGCAATGGCACAGGCTGACAGAATAGGGCTTTCAGCCGCGCAAGATAGGCCGAGGCTGGAAAATATCCGAGTGGGGCGGTTGCTCAAAAGCGTCCGCGACCGGAAATGCATTTTCCGCCACGACGCGTTTCAGGAATGGTTTGGCTTAATCCGGGGCCGGTTGAGATTGGAGCCTATTGACGCGCCGCGATGGCGGCAGCCGCCCCCATCATGAAACCGGCGGCGGTGCGGTTCAGCGCCTTCAGCGCGCGCGGCGATTTCAGGAACCAGCGCGCCTTGGCCGCCAGCGCCAGATAAGGCACCAGCACCACGAACAGAACGACCACGGTAAGCGCCGCAAGGATGGCGTAGTCGGCGAGTGTTATCGTCTTTACGTCGACGATGGTCGGCGTGATGGCGAGGTAGAAGATCATCGTCTTGGGATTGCCCAGCGTCACCGTCAGCCCGGCGATGAAGCTCGACACCAGCCCGCCCTTGGCCTTGCGCGCCTCGACGGTTTCGGGCGTGATGCCGCTGGTCCAGAAGTGCCAGGCGAGGAAGGCGAGATAGGCGACGCCGGTCCATTTGATGGCAAGGAAGACCACGCCGAAGGTCTGGGCGACGAAGGCGAGCCCGAGCACTACGGCGGTGAGATAGGTGAGATCGCCGAACATCAGGCCGAACGACATGGCGAGCGAGGAGCGGAAGCCGGAGCCGAGCGCGCGGGCGACCAGCGCCGTCACGCCGGGACCCGGAATGGCGGCGGCGACGCCGAGGGCTGCGCTGTAAGCGAGGAATCCGGTGAGTGTCATGGTTCTGGCCTGGCGTATGATCCTGAAGGGATCGATGAAGTGCGCGGCTTCTACCATGATACCGGGTGGAGGGTAATTCCCTCAGGGCGGGATTTGTTGCGTCAGCTCGGCGGAAGCTCGTTCCCTTGTTGGCAGACCGCGTACCTTGGAGATTGGCTGAAACGACTAGTTCTGTCGTCATTCCAGGGCGGAGCAAGGAGCGGAGCGACGCGCGCAGGCCCTAGAATGACGAGGTGGGGGAGGCTTCAGCCAATCGCCAGCGGTTGCCCTGATTTCATGGAATGAGCGGAATGTCTTGTCTTTCGACGACGGCAACTTTCAGGCCCTCTGTCGAACAACTACCCGCCATAAGTAATGCGCCAGATCGTGCCGTTGCCGTCCTCGGTCAGGATCAGCGCACCATCCCTGGCCACGGCGACGCCGACCGGCCTGCCCCAGACCGCGTCGTCGGCTATGACGAAGCCGGTGGCGAAGTCCTCATGTTCGCCGGTCGGCTTGCCGTCCTTGAATCTCAGCCGCACCACTTTATAGCCGGTGCGGACATTGCGGTTCCATGAACCATGCAAGGTGACAAAAGCATCGCCCTTGTACTCGGCGGGGAAGTTGCCGCCGTCGTAGAAGGCGATGTTGAGCGGCGCCGAATGCGCCTGGATCAGCACATCCGGAACGGTGATCTTGCCGGCGAGATCGGGGCGCACGCCCTCGTGGCGCGGGTCCTCATTGTCGCCGATGTAATACCAGGGCCAGCCATAGAAGGCGCCTTCCTTCACCGCGGTCGCATATTCGAAGGGGGTGTTGTCGCCGAGCTCGTCGCGCTCGTTGACGACGCACCATAGCGCCCCTGTCGCCGGCTGCACGGTCATGCCGGAACAGTTGCGCAGGCCGGTGGCGATCGTCCTGCGATTGCTGCCGTCGGGGTCGAAGGCCAGCACGTCGGCACGGCCCTGTTCCGAGCCCCAGGCCTCGCCCAGCGGCTGCGATTTTGCCCATTCCTCGACACCGCCCTTCGGCCTGGCGCCGATATCCTCGGCGATGTTGGAGCCGGAGCCGACCGACAGATAGAGCGTCTTGCCGTCGGGCGAGAAGGCGATGTCGCGCGTCCAATGGTGGCTGGCGGGAACCTTGGCGACGATGGTCTCCGGCTTGCCGGACGCTTCCAGGTCGCCGTCGCGATAGGGGAAGCGGACGACGCTGTTGCTGTTGGCGACATAGACCCATTGCGGCTTGTCGCCCGGCGGGTAGAAGGCGATGCCGTAGGGCCGGGTCAGGCCCTTGGCGAAGATCGACTTCTGCGCGGGCTTGGCGCTGCCTTTGGCCAAACGATAGACGCGGACCTGGTTCGCCCGGCTGTCGGCGACGAAGAGATCGCCGTTCGGCGCCACGCGCACGACACGGGGATTTTCGATGGCGGAAGCGATCAGCTCGGCGGAGAAACCGGGCGGAAGCTTTGGTTTCGCATCCTCGGGCCGGTCGGTGACGCCGCCGCCATTGGAGGCCGATTCCGTCACATCGGGTTTCGGCAAATCCTCAGGTTTCAGCAGCCGGCGCACGCCCGGACGGTCGGCCTTCCAGTCGCCGAAGGCCTTTTCGCCGCGGAGCAAGGGGCGATCGTCCTGCTGTGCAAAGGCACCTGTCGCAAAAACCAGCGCGAGGCCCGCAAGGCCGGCGATCCGCATCATGATGTCCTCCGTCGTCTGCCAACGCGCCTTACTCGATCAGGCGCCCAGAGACAGGACATATCGGGCAAACGACCGAAAAGAGAAGCTTGCGCATGCGGATTTGTCGGAACGTCGGGCTCAAGCCTCTTCGGCATCCAGATCGTCGTCGAGCCTCTTTTCCAACTCGACGAGGTCGGCCGGCAAGGGAAGGCCCATGGCGCGCATTTCCTGCAATTTCTCGCGCAGCTGCTCCTGGATCTCGTGCTCGTCTCCGGGCTGGTTGATCATTTCCTGAAGCAGGAGGTCGATCTGGGCCTTGATTGCTTCCAGTGCCATCTTTCTTGCCCTCCTTCCGGAATGCTATCTGAGCATGCGCGAAATCAGCTGCGCCGTATAGTCGACCATCGGCACGATGCGGGCGTAATTCAGGCGCGTCGGGCCGATAACGCCAAGCGCGCCGACGACGCGGGCGTCCTTGTCGCGATAGGGGGCGACGACCAGCGACGAGCCGGACAGCGAAAACAGCTTGTTCTCCGAGCCGATGAAGATGCGCACGCCCGGCCCTTCCTCGGCGAGGTCGAGCAGTTGCAGCAGCCCGTCCTGCGTTTCGAGATCCTCGAACAAATGACGCAGCAATTCGAGATCCGCCTGGGCGGTGACGTTTTCGAGCAGGTTGGCGCGGCCGCGCACGATGAGACGCGCCGGCAGGCCGCTTTCGGCGCCGGCCCAGACCGCAAGGCCCTTTTCGACCAGATCCTGCGACAGCGTGTCGAGGGCCGCCCTGGTCTCTTCCTTGATGCGGGCAATCTCGGTCCGCGCCTCGGCAAGCGTGCGGCCCCTGATATGGGCGTTGAGGAAATTGGAAGCCTCATGCAGCTGCGAGACGGTAATGCCGGCCGGCAGGTCGACGACGCGGTTCTCGACATCGCCGCTCTGCGACACCAGCACGGCGAGCGCCTTGGTGGGCTCCAGCTGGATGAATTCGATGTGCTTCAGCGCCACTTCGTTCTTGGCGGCGAGCACCAGGCCGGCGCCGCGCGACATGCCGGACAGCATCTGGCTGGCCTCGGTCAGCATATGCTCCAGCGTGGCGCCCGACCCCGAGGCGCGTACCTGCGCCTCGATGACGCGACGCTCCTCGTCGGTCAGGTCGCCGAGCTCCATGAAGGCATCGACGAAGAAACGCAGGCCGGTCTGCGTCGGCAGCCGCCCGGCCGAGACGTGCGGCGCGTAGATCAGCCCCAGATGCTCGAGGTCGCTCATCACGTTGCGGATGGTGGCCGGCGACAGCGACGAGGGCAGGATGCGCGACAGGCTGCGAGAGCCGACCGGCTCGCCGTCGCGCAGATAGGAATCGACGATCCGCCGGAAAATATCGCGCGAGCGCATGTCGAGTGATTGAAGGACGGGCGACTGAAGCCCGGGATTCTGGGACGTCGGATCGACTGGTTTGTTCATTCCGGCGAGAAACCTCCTGTCGAAAAGATATAGACTTAAGCCACGGCGGCGCAACCCGGTGCCGCGCTCGCGGTCACGGTGTCGCGTTCGCGGTTCCCGGCCGTTTTCCTTTGCGCCATGCCGCGCATGCGTCTACAAGCCGCCGACGAATCCGGGAAAGAACAGAAAGAGCCTCGATGCGCCCGTCCAAACGCCAAGCCGATGAAATGCGCGCCATCTCCTTCGAGCGCGGCGTGTCCAAGCATGCCGAAGGCTCGTGCCTGGTGAAGTTCGGCGACACGCATGTGCTGTGCACGGCGAGCCTTGAGGAAAAAGTGCCGGCCTGGATGCGCAATTCCGGCAAGGGCTGGGTGACGGCCGAATACGGAATGCTGCCGCGCTCGACCGGCGAACGCATGCGGCGCGAGGCCTCCGCCGGCAAGCAGGGCGGCCGCACGCTGGAGATCCAGCGGCTGATCGGCCGGAGCTTGCGCGCCGTGGTCGATCTGCAGGCGCTGGGCGAACAGCAGATCACCGTCGACTGTGATGTCATCCAGGCCGACGGCGGTACCCGCACGGCCTCCATCACCGGCGGCTGGGTTGCGCTTTACGATTGCCTGCGCTGGATGGAAGCGCGCCAGATGGTGAGCGTTTCCAAGGTGCTGAAAGACCATGTCGCGGCGATCTCCTGCGGCATCCATGACGGCCAGCCGGTCATCGACCTCGATTATCTGGAGGATTCCTCGGCCGGCACCGACGCCAATTTCGTCATGACCGGCAAGGGCGGCATCGTCGAGATCCAGGGCACGGCCGAGGGCGAGCCCTTCTCCGAGGAGCAGTTCGCGGCGCTGATGAGCTTGGCCAAGAAGGGCATTTCGCGGCTGGTGAGCCTGCAGCAGATGGCGGTGGCGTAGGTTTCCATGAAACCCTCCGCGATCCTTGAATCAGCCCTCTACGTCACGGACCTACACGCCGCGGAAACCTTCTACCGCGACATTATCGGCCTCGAGGCGCTGGGCAAGGTCGAAGGACGCCACGTCTTTTTCCGCTGCGGCGACGGCGTGCTGCTTCTCTTCAACGCCGAGGCGACGAGAATCCCGCCGGCGCCTGACGCGAGGCTGAAGGTGCCACCGCACGGCACGGCCGGGGAGGGGCATCTCTGCTTTGCGGCGAGCGCCGATGAGATCGCTGCGTGGCGCAAGCATCTCGCCGCCAACAACATCGCCATCGAAAGCGATTTCGAATGGCCGCAGGGCGGGCACTCTATCTATATCCGCGATCCGTCAGGCAATTCGATTGAGTTCGCCGAGCCAAGGATCTGGGGTTTCTGATGCATTCCTTTCATTCCCTTGGGGAGAAGAAGATCGTTGTCGCCAGCCATAATGAGGGCAAGCTGCGCGAATTCGCCGACCTGATGGCGCCGTTCGGCTTCGAGGCGAAATCGGCCAAGGAATATGGCCTCCCCGAGCCGGACGAGACCGGCACCACCTTCGAGGAGAATGCCTATATCAAGGCCTATGCGGCGGCCAAGGCGACCGGCCTGCCGGCGCTTTCCGACGATTCGGGCCTTTGCGTCGACGCGCTCGGCGGCGCGCCCGGCGTCTACACCGCCAACTGGGCCGAGAAGCCCGATGGCAGCCGGGATTTCGGCATGGCGATGCAGAAGACGGAAAACGCGCTGCAGGAAGCCCGCGCGACCGAACCTTCGCAGCGCAGCGGACGCTTCGTCGCCGTCATTTGCCTCGCCTTCCCGGATGGCGAGGCGGAATATTATCGCGGCGAGGCCGAAGGCAGGCTGGTGTGGCCGCCGCGCGGCACGCTCGGCTTCGGCTACGATCCGGTGTTCCTGCCCAACGGTTTCGACAAGACCTTCGGCGAGATGAGCGCGGAAGAAAAGCATGGCTGGAAGCCCGGGCAAGCGACGGCGCTGTCGCACCGCGCTCGCGCCTTCCAGAAATTCGCGCAGGCGCGCCTGGATTTGGCCAGATTAGGATCGGCATGAGCGCGGTGACGATACCGCTCGACCGCAGCCCCGGCTTCGGCGTCTATATCCACTGGCCGTTCTGCGCGGCCAAGTGCCCTTATTGCGACTTCAACAGCCATGTTCGCCACCAGCCGGTCGACCAGGAGCGTTTTGCCCGCGCCTTCGAGACGGAACTCAAGACCATGCGGGGCCGCACCGGGCCGCGCGAGGTGACCAGCATCTTCCTCGGCGGTGGCACGCCATCGCTGATGAAGCCGGAAACGGTGGGCGCGGTGCTGGAGGCGGTGGCGAAGAACTGGACGGTGCCGGCCGGCATCGAGGTGACGCTGGAGGCGAACCCGTCCTCGGTCGAGGCCGAGCGTTTCCGCGGCTATCGCGCCGCCGGGGTCAACCGCGTCTCGCTTGGCGTGCAGGCGCTGAACGACAAGGACCTGCGCTTCCTCGGCCGGCTGCACAATGTCCAGGAGGCGCTGCACGCCATCGGCCTTGCACGGGACATATTTCCCCGCCTCTCCTTCGACCTGATCTATGCGCGGCCCGGCCAGACGGCGGAGGCGTGGGAAGCGGAGCTGGCGCAGGCGATCGGCTATGCCGTCGACCACCTGTCGCTTTACCAGCTCACCATCGAGGAGGGCACGCCCTTCCACGCGCTATACGCGGCGCGGAAATTCACGCTGCCCGACAACGACGATGCGGCCGATCTCTACGCGCTGACGCAGGAGGTGACGGCGGGGCATGGCCTGCCGGCCTATGAGATTTCCAACCACGCGCGGCCGGGCGCCGAGAGCCGGCATAACCTCACCTATTGGCGCTATGGCGAATATGTCGGCGTCGGCCCCGGCGCGCATGGCCGTTTCGTCGAGAACGGCCGCCGCACAGTGACCATCGCGGAGAGGATGCCAGAGACCTGGGCCAATCTGGTCGAAGCCAAGGGCCATGGCGTCACCGGCGGCGAGATCCTGACGCGGGCGGAAGAGGCCGACGAATTCCTGCTGATGGGCTTGCGGCTCGCCGAAGGCATCGACCTGCAGCGCTACGAGGCGCTCTCGGGGCGCGGCCTTTCGAGCGCACGGCTTTCGGTGCTGCAGGAGGAAGGGCTGGTGGCGCCGGTCGGCAACGCAAGGCTGCGCGCCACGACCGCCGGCATGATCGTCCTGGATGCCGTCGTCGCCGATCTGGCAAGGTGAGCTCGTGCCTTCGTCATTCTCGGGCTCGACCCGAGAATCTATGCCGTGATCTACGCGAAGGGCGCAGCGGAGCAGTATCTGCGCCGATGGTGGCGCTTCGATGTAACGGCATGGATTCCAGGGTCTGCGCGCGTCGCTTCGCTCCTTGCTGCGCCCTGGAATGACGAGGCGCGAGATGGCGAAGGTCGCGAATTATTCAGGCGTCGTGCTTCTGACGGTGCTTGCCGCGCTGCTTCTCGCCATGCGCCTCGTCGTGGCGGACAGGCTTCGCATCGGCCTTGTCGCGGCGTGCGCCGGGTTGGGCGGCGATGGTGTGTGAATGGATGCCCTCGCGGGCGGTCTTGCTTTCAAGCCGGCTTATGAAAATGTCGAAGCGATTGGGCATCGTTCGGTCCTGCCTCCTCCCGGGGAATCAGGGGTTAAATTCGCCGTTGCGGGTTTCGTTCCGCACTGTGGCGAAGGCATGGCGATTTCCTTGACTCGACCTCACGTTTTGCAACGAAGCGTCAGCCATGCGAAACAGGGTTGGCTATGAGGGGCATCCGGTGACCGGCGACAAACGCAGCTATCTGATCGGGCAGAGCGAGATCGCGGCGCGGGCGCTCCAGCCGGCGCTCTATCTGGTGGCGACGCCGATCGGCAATCTGGCCGATATCACGCTGCGCGCGCTGGAGACGCTGGCCGGCGCCGACATCGTCGCCTGCGAGGACACGCGCGTCTCGCGCGTGCTGCTCGAACGCTATGGCATCCGCCGCCGCACCACTGCCTATCACGA
Organism: Mesorhizobium sp. SOD10; assembly: GCA_000824805.1. GTDB lineage: Bacteria > Pseudomonadota > Alphaproteobacteria > Rhizobiales > Rhizobiaceae > Mesorhizobium. The sequence goes on along the minus strand of CCNA01000018.1, from coordinate 49,289 downwards.
GCACAATGCGAGCGAGGCCGGGCCGAAGCTGATCGAGGCGCTGGCAGCCGGACAAAGCGTGGCGCTGATCTCGGATGCCGGCACGCCTTTGGTCTCCGATCCCGGTTACCGGCTGGTCGGCGAGGCGCTGGAGCGCGACATCCGCGTCGTGCCTATCCCAGGGGCTTCGGCCGCGCTCGCGGCGCTGACGGCGTCCGGCCTGCCCTCGGACGCTTTCCTGTTCGCAGGGTTCCTGCCCGTGAAGACCGGGCAGCGGCTGACCAAGCTTGAGACCTTCAAGCAGGTGCCAGCGACGTTGATCTTCTTCGAATCGCCGCGCCGGCTGGCCGAGACGCTCAGCGCCATGGTGGAAGTGCTGGGTGGCGCGCGGAAAGCCGCGATCGGCCGCGAGCTGACCAAGGCCTTCGAAGAGATGCGAACTGGAACGCTGGCGGAGCTCGCCGACCATTATGCTGCCGCCGACACCCCGAAAGGCGAGATCGTCATCTGCGTCGGCCCGCCCGAAGCGGCGGAAGATCAGCCGGGCGACATCGACCAGCTGCTATTGTCGCTCGCCGCCGAAATGCCGGCCTCCAAGGCTGCGGCGGAAGCGGCGAAGATGACCGGCGGGCAGAAACAGGCGCTCTACCGACGGCTGATCGAGCTCAGGGACAGACCATGATCCCGAAAAGTGGACACCGGTTTTTGGGAAAGATCATGGTCAAGCAAAGAGACGCCGGCGATGGCTGAACGCACGGTCGTCCATCGGCGCAAGGCCTACCGGCGCGGCCATCGCGGCGAATGGCTGGCGGCGTTGGCGCTGATGCTCAAAGGCTACCGCATCCTTGCCCGCCGCCACCGCACCAGGCTCGGCGAGATCGACCTGATCGCCAGGCGCGGCGACCTGGTGCTGTTCGTCGAAGTCAAGGCGCGGCGCACGCTGATCGAGGCGATGGAAGCGATCGGCCGCGAATCGGAGCGCCGCATCGAGGGCGCCGCGGATCTGTGGCTGTCGCGGCAGCCGGATTATGGCCGGCTTTCGATGCGTTTCGACATGGTGGCGGTGCTGCCCTGGCGCTGGCCGGTGCATGTCGAGAACGCGTTTTATGGGAGGAATTGAGGGGCCCTTACGCTCCCCCTTGTGGGGAGGGTTGGTGAGCAAGCGACGAAGCGTCGCTGGCGAACCGGGGCGGGAGTACGGCGCCGACCACACCCCGATCCGCTTCGCGGATCGACCCTCCCCCTAAGGGGGAGGGTAGGCTCACCCCCAAACCATCAGCGCCAACAGTCCAACGGTCCCCACCAAAAGCCGCCACCAGCCGAACAGCGCGTAGCCTTTGCGCGAGACGTAGTCGAGCAGGAAGCGCACGACGATCAGCGCGGCGACGAAGGCGGCGATGAAGCCCACCGCGATGATCGGCAGGTCGGCCGAGGTCAGCACATTGCGGTTCTTGAAGAGATCGAAAGCGAAGGCGCCGACCATGGTGGGCATGGCGAGGAAGAAGGAGAATTCCGCCGCCGCCCGCTTGTCGACGCCCATCAGCAGCGCGCCGACGATCGTAGAGCCCGAGCGCGAGGTGCCGGGGATGAGCGACAGGCACTGGAAGAGGCCGATCTTGAGATAAACGCTCAACGGGAAGCGCTCGACATCGTGATGGACCGGCTTGAAGTTGATGCGGTCGACGACGAGCAGCACCACGCCGCCGATGATCAGCATGATGCAGATCAGCCTGGGCGATTCGAACAGGATGGTCTTGATGAAATCATGCGCCAGCGCGCCGATGACCGCCGCCGGCAGGAAGGCAATCAGAATGCCGATGACGAAACGCCGGGTCTGCGGATCGCTGGGCAGCTTGACCAGCATATGCCATAGCTTGCTGAAATAGACGCTGAGGATCGCCAGGATCGCGCCGAGCTGGATCAGGATTTCGAACGCCTTGCCGGTGGAATGGAAGCCGAGGAAATGGCCGGCAAGCAGGATGTGGCCGGTCGAGGACACCGGAATGAACTCGGTCAGGCCCTCCAGCAGCCCAAGCAGCAGCGCTTCGACGATGGTCTGGCTTTCCATGGCAACCTCTGCTTTCGGATGGCGGCTAAGGGAAGGGTTTGCTTGTCATGGGGCGGAAGTGCCCCTATAGGTCGCAACACCATGACAGTCCCTGGAATCGGGCGGCCAAGACTTACCGGCGCTGACACCGATTCGCCAGTGTGGCAATCCGGAATTCGCCGCACTCGGAGCAGCGCAATGAGCGAATTCCGGATTCTGAGCCACACTGTCAACTTCGAGTTCTAGTGTGGTTTTGGATTTGAAGTTCCTGGACGCTGATGCCATTGAGGGTACAGGAACTTCAAATCCACCACACTAGTGCGCCTTATCATCGCGGAACCATGCTGACGCTTTTCCATCATCCCATGTTCGCCACCTGCCGGTTCGTCCGCCTCGCTTTCGGCGAGTATGGCGAGGAGCTGGCGCTGATCGAGGAGAAGCCGTGGACGCGGCGCAAGGAGTTCCTGGCGCTGAACCCGGCCGGCACGCTGCCGATCCTGCTGGCCGAAGGCGACGTGCCGATCGTCGGCGCCATGGTGATCGCCGAATATCTCGACGAGACGCGCGGGGTGCTGAAGCGCGACAAAAGACTGTTCGCCGAGGACCCGATGCAGCGCGCCGAAATCCGCCGGCTGACCGACTGGTATCTGGCGAAGGCCGAAAGCGAGGTGACCCGGCATCTCGTGCGCGAGCGCGTGCTGAAGCCTGTCATGCCGGAAACCGCCGGCGGCGGCTCACCGGACTCGGCGGCGATCCGCGCCGCCCGCGCCAACATCCGCCAGCACATGAAATACACCAACTGGCTCGCCGGCACGCGCCATTGGCTCGCCGGCAACAAGGTGACCTATGCCGACCTCGCCGCGGCGGCGACGCTTTCGGTGCTCGATTATCTCGGCGAGATCGACTGGCGTGAACATGGCGCGGCGCGCGAGTGGTACACGCGGGTGAAATCACGGCCGTCGTTCCGGCCGCTGCTCTCCGACCGGGTGCGCGGCCTTTCGCCGGTATCGCATTATGCGGACCTCGACTTCTGAAAAACTGCGCGCGCTGATCGACGCGGAGGCGCGCCGCGCCGGCTTCGAGGCGGTCGCGGTGACCCGGCCGGACGCGATCCCGTTGGCGCCGGCAAGGCTCGCCGAATTCGTCTCGGACGGTTTCCATGGCTCGATGGAGTGGATCGCCAAGACGCTTGAGCGCCGGGCCGAACCCTCGACGCTGTGGCCGGAGGTGCGCTCGATCATCGTGCTCGCCATGAATTACGGCCCGGACCGCGATCCGCGCGATGTCCTCGCCAAGCCCGACCGCGGCGCGATCTCGGTCTATGCGCAAAACCGCGACTATCACGACGTGATGAAGGGCCGGCTGAAGGAGATCGCCGGCAAGATCGTCGCGCGCGCCGGCGGCGACGTGAAGGTGTTCGTCGACACCGCGCCGGTGATGGAAAAGCCGCTGGCGGAAGCGGCCGGGCTCGGCTGGCAGGGCAAGCACACCAATCTGGTCAGCCGCGCGCATGGCTCGTGGCTGTTCCTCGGCACGATCTTCACCACGGCCGAGCTGGAGCCGGACAAAGCGGAGATCGACCATTGCGGCTCGTGCCGCGCCTGCCTCGACGTCTGCCCGACCGATGCTTTCCCGGCGCCCTACCGGCTCGATGCGCGGCGCTGCATCTCCTACCTCACCATCGAGAACAAGGGGCCGATCCCCCACGAATTCCGCGAAAAGATCGGCAACCGCATCTATGGCTGCGACGACTGCCTGACCGCCTGCCCGTGGAACAAGTTCGCCAGCGCGGCATCCGAGGTGAAGCTTGCCGCGCGGGACGATCTGCGCGAACCGCCGCTGTCGGAACTGCTGGCGCTCGACGAGGCAGGCTTTCGCTCATTCTTCTCGGGCTCGCCAATCAAGCGCATCGGCCACGACCGTTTTATCCGCAATGTGCTGATCGCCGCCGGCAATTCGAGCGACGCTTCGCTGACGCCCATTGTGCGTCGCCTGCTCCATGACGGCTCGCCGCTGGTGCGGGGTGCGGCAATCTGGGCCCTGTCGCGACTGCTCTCCGACCGCGAATTTGGCGACCTCGCCGCCACCGCTTCGAAGACCGAAACGGATGCGGCGGTCCGCGAGGAATGGCTGGCGGCTTTGGCCGTGAAGGCCGATTGATGGAGGTCATGATGAGCGAAAGACGCTTCTTCATCTTCGGCGCCGGCTATTCGGCCAAGGCCTTCGCGCGGGCCAACGCCCAACATGCGCCGGTCTCCGGCACGACCCGGGCGCCGGAGAAGTTCGAGGCGCTGCGTTCGGCCGGCATCGAGCCCGTGCAATTCGACGGCGCGCTGTCGCCCGAGCTCAACGATGCGCTCGCCAAGACCACGCATCTCATCGTCTCGGTCGCTCCCGACGAGGCCGGCGATCCGGTGCTCAACGCCGCCGGCGATGCGCTTCGGGGAAAGATGCCGGCGCTGGAGTGGATCGGCTATCTCTCGACCGTCGGCGTCTATGGCGACCATGGCGGCGCCTGGGTCGACGAGACCAGCGACTGCCGGCCGGTGTCGAAGCGCTCGATGATGCGGGTGGCGGCCGAACAGGAATGGCTGACGCTTGGCCGGGAGACCGGCAAGCCGGTGGCGATCCTGCGACTTTCCGGCATTTATGGGCCGGGCCGCAACGCGCTGGCCAATCTCGAGGACGGCACCGCAAGGCGGCTGGTCAAGCCGGGCCAGGTGTTCAACCGCATCCACTGCGACGACATCGCCGGCGCGCTCTGGCATCTCGCCGACAACAACCTCGGCGGAATCTTCAACGTCACCGACGACGAGCCGGCGCCGCCGCAGGATGTCGTCGCCTATGCCGCCAAGCTGATGGGGGTCGCGCCGCCGCCGGAAATTCCCTTCGAGACTGCCCAACTTTCGCCCATGGCGCGGTCTTTCTATGGCGAGAACAAGCGCGTCGCGAATCAGGCGATCAAGGCGGCCGGCTACCGCTTCCGGTTCCCCAATTACCGGGTGGCGCTGGAGCGGATGTGGGCCGAGGGCAACTGGCGGGACGGAGAGCCGCGCAGCCCGATGAGAGGATGATGCCGAAAGTGTGAAGGGGTGTTCGGACGACACCGTCTTCCAATGCTTTGATCGATGCGGGACGGGCGCTGTGGTATGATTCGTTCCCGACCGGGCCGCTTGACCACGCGGCAAAGGGATAGACTGGAGAGGGACCCAGCCTGATGAATTTGCGATCGCTGCCCGACCGCAAGCCGTTCCTGACCGCCGCCCTGGCGCTGGTGGCGCTCGCCGCGGCGGCGGCGGCGGCCATTTCGGCCGAGCCCCGCGCGAAGGAGCTGTTCGGCGCCCGGAAACTGCCGGCCGTGGCACCTGCCCAATCCTTCGGCTTCTACTCGAAAGGCTGCTTCACCGGCGGCGTGGCGCTGCCGATGGACGGCCCGACCTGGGAGGTGATGCGCCCCTCGCGCAACCGGCGCTGGGGCCATCCGGCGATGATCGCGCTGATCGAGAAGCTTTCGCGCGACGCCCAGGCGGATGGCTGGCCGGGGCTTCTGGTCGGCGACATCTCGCAGCCGCGCGGCGGACCGATGATGACCGGCCATGCCTCGCACCAGATCGGGCTCGACGCCGACATCTGGCTGACGCCGATGCCGAGGCGGCCGCTGACCATCGCGCAGCGCGAGACCATGAGCGCGACGCTGATGGTCAACGAGAAGACGCATCTGGTGAAGGACGCGCTGTGGACGCCCGCGCACACCAGGCTTTTGAGACGCGCGGCGAGCTATCCGGAGGTCGAGCGCATCCTGGTCAATCCCGGCATCAAGAAGAAGCTCTGCGACACCGTCACCGGCGACCGCACCTGGCTGCGCAAGATCCGCCCGTTCTGGGGCCACGACTATCATTTCCACATGCGCATCGGCTGCCAGCCGGGCTCGCCCTTCTGCAAGGGGCAGGAAGCGACGCCGAACGACGATGGCTGCGGCAAGCCGCTGGCCTGGTGGTTCACCGAGGAGCCGTGGCGGCCGAACAAGAACCCGGACGCCCCCAAGGCGCGCGACCTGATGACGATGGCCAATCTGCCCAAGCAATGCCAGGACGTGGTCAATGCACCGGACGCACCCTCGTTGGAGGCAGTGACCTATCACGGCGGCAGCGCCGCCGCGGTCGCGGTGGCCGAACCGCAGCCGACCGAACCGGCGCAAACGATCTCCAGCGGCGACGCCGCGATCCCGGCGGCCGCCAGCGCTTTCGCGCCGACGCCAAAGATCGGCATTCCGCTGCCGAGGCCGAGACCCGGGAACTGAGGCGCAAGCGGGCTTCCCCTTTGCGGGGTCATGCGCTAGTCAATCGATTGAAATAGCGCAGCGGCGCCGCAACGAGGACGATCAAGAGCATGGCAGGCGAAGACGAGAAGGGGCTGCGGTTTCCGGTCCTGATCGGCGACATTGGCGGCACCAATGCGCGCTTCTCGATCGTGCTCGACGCCAATTCGGAAGCGACCGAGCCGCATATCGTCCAGACCGCCAACTTCAAGACCATCGACGAGGCAATCCAGGCGGCGGTGCTCGACCGTTCGTCCATCCAGCCGAATTCGGCGGTGCTGGCGATCGCCGGGCCGGTCGACGGCGACGAGATCCCGCTCACCAACTGCCCATGGGTCGTGAAGCCGCGGCAGATGCTCGCCAATCTGGATTTGAGCGAGGTCGTCGTGCTCAACGATTTCGAGGCGCAGGCGCTCGCCGTGGTGGCGCTTGGCGAAGAGCATATGGAAAAGATCGGCGGCGGCACGCCGGAACCCCATGCGAGCCGCGTCGTGCTCGGCCCGGGTACCGGTCTTGGCGTTGCCGGGCTGATCTATGCGCTCAACCACTGGATTCCTGTGCCGGGCGAGGGCGGGCATATGGATATCGGCCCGCGCACGCCACGCGACTTCGAGGTGTTCCCGCATATCGACAAGCTGGAAGGCCGCATCTCCGGCGAGCAGATCCTGTGCGGACGCGGGCTGGTCAACGTCTACCGCGCGGTGGCCAGGACGGACGGCAAGCCGACGCCCTTCACGACGCCGGCCGAGATCACCGCGGCCGCGCTTGCCAGAACCGACGCGGTGGCCGAAGAGGCGCTGAAGCTGTTCGTCACCTGCCTCGGCCGCACCGCCGGCGATCTGGCGCTGGTGTTCATGGGCCGCGGCGGCGTGTTCCTCACCGGCGGGATCGCGCAGAAGATCGTGCCGGCACTGAAGGCCGGCAATTTCCGCGCCGCCTTCGAGGACAAGGCGCCGCACAGCGCGCTGATGCGCGAAATGCCGGTCTATGTCATCACCCATCCGCTGGCGGCGCTGCTCGGGCTCGCCGCGTACGCCAGGACTCCGTCGCTGTTCGGCGTCAACACGGCGGGGCGGCATTGGAGGGTGTGAAGCCGCGCAGTCGCCTGGACAGGGCCAATGTCCGCGGTCTGGACGTCGGCCAGCTTCGTCATCCACGGGCGTCGGGACCCCAGGCTGTCCCGGGCCGCGACGAAGTTTCGCCATAGGCAAGCCGTAGCCGGGACGCTAAGAGGGTGCCGGAACGCAGCCCTGTCCGACGAGAACAACGAAGCGCCCCTGATTTGACCGTCCAAACGTCCCTCAAACTGAAAGTCCAGCCCGCCGAGGTCAGCGCGGTGCTGCGCCGCATCCTGGCTGAAAACGGCAAGGAATATCGCTGGACCTATGTCGTTGCCGTCACCTGCCTGCTGATCGTTTCCGGCACCACCGCCTTCACGGCGTGGATCATGGCGCCGATGATCAACCAGATCTTCTACGAACGGCGCAGCGACATGATCGTCTGGATCTGCGCCGGTTTCATGGGCGCCTCCCTGCTGCGCGGCTTCGCCGGCTACGGCCAGGCCGTGGCGCTGGCCAGGATCGGCAACAATCTGGTCGCCCGCTACCAGAAACGCAGCTTCGACCATCTGATGAAGCTCGGCGTCGACTTCTTCAACGAGACCCGTTCCGGCCGGCTGGCGGCGCAGGTCAACGAGAATGTCGGCGGCATTCGCGACCTGCTGTCGCTGACGCTGACCTCCATCAGCCGCGACGCGGTCTCGCTCGTCGCCCTTGTCGGCGTGATGATCTACCAGGATCCGGTACTGTCGCTCAGCTCGCTGCTGATCGGGCCGCCGCTGATCTGGGCCGTCATCTACATCACCCGCCGGCTGCGGCGGATCAACCGCGAATCCGTGCTGATCAACTCGCGGCTGAACGGATCGGTGCAGGAGGCCACGCAAGGCATCGCAATCGTCAAGGCCTTCACCCTGGAGGACGAGCTGGCGCGGCGCATCGGCATCATGGCCGATACGGCCGAGCAGCGTAACAACAAGATCGCCCGCGTCTCCGAGCGGCTGTCGCCGATTTCCGAGATTTTGGGCGGCCTCGCCATCACCGCCGTGCTGGCCTATTCCGGCTATCGGGCGCTGGTGCTGGGACAGCCGCCGGGCGCGGTATTTTCCTTCATCACCGCGCTGATCATGGCCTACGACCCGGCAAGACGCCTGGCGCGCACGCAGGTCGGCATGGAACGCGCCCTGGTCAACGCCCGCATGATCTACGAGCTGCTCGACCTCGAGCCGAAGCAGGGCGACGCGCCCGACGCGGTCGAGGCGAAGGTCACCAGCGGCGAGGTGCGCTTCAACAATGTGACCTTCGGCTACAATCCCGACACGCCGGTGCTGAGGGACCTGAGCTTCACCGCCGCGGCCGGCAAGGTCACGGCCGTCGTCGGCGCCTCTGGCGCCGGCAAGTCGACGATGGTGGCGCTGCTGCAGCGCTTCTACGACGTCGACAAGGGCTCGATCGAGGTCGACGGCCAGGATATCGCCAAGGTGACCAAGCATTCGCTGCGCCAATCGATCGCCTATGTGGCGCAGGCGCCGTATCTCTTCGAAGGCACGATCCGCGACAACATCCGCTTCGGCCGGCTGTCGGCCACCGACGCCGAGATCGAGCAGGCGGCGAAACTGGCGGCGGCCGACGAGTTCATCCGCCAGCAGCCGCAAGGCTACGACACGCCGGTCGGCGAAGGCGGCTCGACCCTGTCCGGCGGCCAGCGCCAGCGCGTCTCGATCGCGCGCGCCATCGTTCGCCAGGCGCCGATCCTCTTGCTCGACGAGGCGACCTCGGCGCTCGACAACGAGGCGGAGGCGCGCGTCCAGGAAGCGCTGGCCCATGTGATGGAAGGGCGCACGACGATCGTGATCGCGCACCGGCTTTCGACGGTGGTCAATGCCGACCACATCATCGTGCTGGAAGAGGGGCGGCTGGTCGAGGAAGGCACGCATGCGACGCTGATGGCCGACCCGCACAGCGTCTATGCCCGCTTCCACCGCATCCAGGGCAAGAAGGGCCTGGGGCTTGTCGACGACGTCAAGGCAAGCCAGACTTCGGCCCCGGCGCCGCGCAGCCGCGCCAAGAAAACCGTCAGGAGAAGCGCATGAGTGAAGCCGGCGATATGGGCCTGGTGGTGGTGGGCGCTGCTGGCCGCATGGGCCAGACGCTGATCCGCGCCATCCACACCATGCCCGGCGCGCGCGTCGCCGCCGCGATCGAGCGGCCGGACTCCCCTCATCTCGGCAAGGATGCCGGCGAGCTTGCCGGCATCGGCGTCATCAACGTGCCGATCGTCGACGATCCGCTGCCGGCTTTCGCCAAGGCCGACGGCGTGCTCGATTTCACCGCGCCTGCGGCAAGCGTCGAATTCGCCGGTTATGCCGCGCAGGCACGCATCGTCCATGTCATCGGCACCACCGGCTGCTCGGCCGAGGACAATGCGAAGATCGCCGCCGCCGCGCGCCATGCGACGATCGTCAAATCCGGCAATATGAGCCTCGGCGTCAACCTTCTGGCGGTGCTGGTCGAGCAGGCGGCGAAGGCGCTCGATCCGGAGGATTTCGACATCGAGATCCTGGAGATGCACCACCGCCACAAGGTCGACGCGCCATCCGGCACGGCGCTGCTGCTCGGCGAAGCGGCGGCGAAGGGGCGCGGCATCAATCTCGCCGACAACAGCGTGCGGGTGCGTGACGGCCATACCGGCGTGCGCAAGGCCGGCTCGGTCGGCTTCGCGACGCTGCGCGGCGGCTCCGTCGTCGGCGATCACAGCGTGATCCTTGCCGGCACCGGCGAGCGCATCACGCTGTCCCACCACGCCGAGGACCGGGCGATCTTCGCGCGCGGCGCGGTGAAGGCGGCGCTTTGGGCCCGCGGCAAGAAGCCCGGCCTCTATTCCATGCGGGATGTGCTCGGATTGTCCTGACACAAGCCTGAAGTATTTCCTTCTTACGCAGTTCCGGACGAAACCGTTGGAACTGCTCAACCCCCAAGAGGAGCTGACATGTCGGGAACTCTCGTGCTCGTGCGCCACGGCCAGAGCGAATGGAACCTGAAGAACCTGTTCACCGGCTGGCGCGACGTCGACCTGACCGACCAGGGCACGGCGGAAGCGCTCGCGGCCGGCGAAAAGCTCAAGGCGCGCGGCCTGAAATTCGACATCGCCTACACCTCCGCCCTGAAGCGGGCGCAGAAGACTTGCCAGCACATCCTCGACATCGTCGGCCAGAGCGACCTGAAGACTATCCGCGACCAGGCGCTCAACGAGCGCGACTATGGCGACCTCTCCGGCCTCAATAAGGATGACGCGCGCAAGAAATGGGGCGAGGAGCAGGTGCATATCTGGCGCCGCTCCTACGACGTGTCGCCGCCCGGCGGCGAAAGCCTGAAGGACACCGGCGCGCGCGTATGGCCCTATTACCTGCACGAGGTGCAGCCGCATGTGCTGCGCGGCGAGACCGTGCTGGTCGCAGCCCACGGCAATTCGCTGCGCGCGCTGATCATGGCGCTGGACGGCAAGTCGGGCGAGGAGATCGTCAAGCTCGAGCTCGGCACCGGCGTGCCGGTGATCTACAAGCTCAATGCCGATTCCACCGTGGCGAAGAAGGACGTGCTGGAAGGGTGAGGCCGTTGGGCCAGCCAAGGCGACCCACGAAAAAAGCGCGTTGACACATATCGTTTGCCCGCTTACATGAGCGCGCACCAGCCCAGATGGCGGAATTGGTAGACGCGCACGGTTCAGGTCCGTGTTCCGCAAGGAGTGGAGGTTCGAGTCCTCTTCTGGGCACCAATCATTTTGGGTCGCTTAGATCGGCCCTTTCAAAAAGCCCGCGAAAGCGGGCTTTTTGCGTTGCGATTAGGCCGTGATCAATCGAGAATGTCAAAGTGCGAATTCTCGCTTGCTCCGATATCCATAACAATGTCGAGACCGTGCGAAAGCTGCGATCTCGGGAAGCAAATGTCTATGACGCCGTAATCGTCGCGGGTGATCTAGGAAGCAATGCCGCGCAAGAAATATTCGACGTCCTCGGCAGCTTCGGCTGCCCCGTTCTTTTCGTGTTCGGCAATTGGGACCGCAGGCTTTCGCACCAACAGGATTTCGGCGGGCAATGTCATCACTTGCATCTTTCTCCCTTTCGGCTGGGCGGTTTCAGCGTAATAGGGGAATCGATCGATGGGATAGATCCAGCCTGGGAAGCCCTCCGCGCTGAAATCGAAGCGAATTCTCCGTCAGAATTGGCCGCTGCCCGAACCGCGTTCAGAGAGCATCAACGACGCCTACTGGTGAAGATTGCCGCTGACGAAGGTTTTGATCGCACGATCATTGTATCGCATTACCGCCTTACCAAGACGAAGGACTACCTCCCGAACGTGCCGCTCTTTCTGTTCGGCCACAATCACGGCTTCGCGGACAAGACGTGGTTTGGATCACGTTTCGTCAATGTGAGTGCCCTCGATAACAAAGTGACAGTCGTGCCGCATGGCCTGGACCGTCATTCCCCTCAAGACTATCGTTTTATCAATGACGGCAGCTATGTGGTGATCACGCACGATCACACCAAAGAATTCGTCGTCGAGCCGCGCCGCTTTGATCCAGACTTCACGGGCTGGAGACGGATCGAGAAAGAATTCTACTCCGGTGCGCCCGAAGTTCCTCACTAAGCCGGTCACCTCGCCTTCCGGCCAGTCCCTCAACAAACCGCTTCAAACCCGCCGCCCCGGGCGCTACGGTCAGCGCCATGGCCCCTTCCGTCAGCCCGACCATCGCCGCGCGGCGCGACCAGATGTTCCCCGTGCTCGCCGATGCGGATATCGAGCGCATGCGCCGTTTCGGCGAGGCACGCTCCTATGCCGCCGGCGAGCATATCGTGACGGCCGGGACGGTTTCGCCAGGCGTGATCCTCATCCTGTCGGGCAAGGTCGACATCACCCAGGCCGGCGGGCTCGGCCGGCCTGAGCCGATCATCACCTACGGCCCCGGCAATTTCGTCGGCGAGCTGGCGCAGCTTTCGAACCGGCCGTCGCTGGTCAATGCGGAGGCGAACGGACCTGTCGAGGCGATCGTCATCCCCTCGCAGCGGCTGCGCGATCTGATGGTGCAGGAGGCCAATCTCGGCGAGCGCGTCATGCGGGCGCTGATCCTGCGCCGTGTCGGCCTGCTCGAAAGCGGCGCCGGTGGGCCGGTCGTCATCGGGCCGCCGGGCAATGGCGACGTGCTGCGGCTGCAGGATTTCCTGCGGCGCAGCGGGCTTCCCCATCGTGCTCTCGATTCCGACACCGACCCTTGCGCCAGGACGCTGATCGAGCGGTTCCATATCGACCCGCACCATCTGCCGATCGTGCTCTGCCCCAACGGCAAGCTGATGCACAATCCGGGCGAGACCGAGCTTGCCCGCTGCGTCGGCCTGCTGCGGCCGATCGATGCCGAAAAAGTCTATGACGTAGCGATCGTCGGCGCCGGACCGGCGGGGCTGGCGGCCGCCGTCTATGCGGCCTCCGAAGGGCTTTCGACCATCGTGCTCGACTGCCGCGCCTTCGGCGGGCAGGCGGGCGCTTCGGCGCGGATCGAAAACTATCTCGGCTTCCCGACCGGCATCACCGGCATGGCGCTGATGGCGCGCGCCTATAACCAGGCGCAGAAATTCGGCGTCGAGATGGTTATTCCCGACGAGGCGAAGCTGCTTGACGATGCCGGCGACGGCGCACGCTATCGACTGGCCATCGGCGACGGCGAAAGCGTGCGCTCCCGCGCGGTGGTGATCGCCAGCGGCGCGCGCTACCGCCGTCTCGATATCGCGAACCTGGCGCAATTCGAGGGCACATCGGTGCATTACTGGGCCTCGCCGATCGAGGCCAGGCTTTGCCGCGACCAGGAGGTGGCGCTGGTCGGCGCCGGCAATTCGGCCGGACAGGCGGCCGTGTATCTCGCGAGCCAGGTGCGCAAGGTGACGCTCCTGGCGCGGCGAGACAGCCTCGACGCCACGATGTCGCGCTACCTTGTCGAGCGCATCGCGGCGCAACCCAATATCGAGGTGCTGACCGAGACCGAGGTGGCGGCGCTGGAAGGCCATGACGGCAAGCTCGAAGCGTTGCGCTGGCGAAATCGGGCGACCGGCGAGGAGACGACGCGCGCCATCCGGCATCTCTTCCTGTTCATCGGCGCCGACCCGAACACCGACTGGCTGGCGAATTGCAACGTGGCGCTCGACGCCAAAGGTTTCGTGCGCACCGGACCGGACGTGGCGCCGGACCATGGCTTGATGGAAACGAGCCGCGGCGGCGTGTTCGCCATCGGCGACGTGCGCTGCGGCTCGACCAAGCGGGTCGCGGCCGCCGTCGGCGAGGGGGCGCAGGTAGTCGCGGCACTGCATGCCTATCTGGCGCAAAATGGTGAAGCGGCGAGGAGAGCGTGATGGATGAATGCAGGCATACGAAGGACATCAAAAAGGTCACGCCGAGCGCGCTGGGCTGCGAGGAATGCCTGAAGAGCGGTTCCTGGTGGGTGCATCTGAGGCTCTGCCGCATCTGCGGCCATGTCGGCTGCTGTGACGACTCGCCCAACCGCCACGCGACAAAGCATTTCCATGCCACGCAGCATCCGATCATCGAAGGCTACGATCCGCCGGAAGGCTGGGGCTGGTGCTTCGTCGACGAGGTTTTTGTCGATCTCGAGGGCGATACCACGCCGCAGAACGGACCGATCCCGAAGTTTGCCTGAGGCAAGCCGACCGGGCGACGTTTCTTCAGCGTACCGAGCCCGTCACGGTCGGATCGACGGCGTCGGGCACGGATTTGCGCTCATTGCCGGCAAAGATGCCGATGAGGAGAAGGCTGAGCACAACCGGCACAAACAGGATGGCGACGCGCGCCTGCACGTAAAAGATGGCCCGCCATTCGTTTCGCTTTTCGTCGTTCATCATGCTCGCTCTGTCTGCGCCTCCCGGCGAGGGGACATAGAGACGAAGCGTTAAACATCTCCTTCCGATTCCGTTAACGGGGCGGATTTTGGCTCAACCACCAGCCCGTACGCAGGTAATGACAGCGTCATTACGACCTGCCACTATCAAACCATGAAACACGAATCTCCAGACGAGGCTTCCAAGAGGAGCACGCTCAATATCCGCATCAAACCGGAGGAGCGCGGCCTGATTGACGAGGCTGCGCGCGCACTTGGCAAGACCAGGACGGACTTCATCCTCGATGCCGCCCGGCGCATGGCCGAGGACACGTTGCTTGACCGGACGCTCATCATAGTCTCGCCAGAGGCTTATGCGGAATTTCTAGCCTTGCTTGATGCGCCAGCCAAACCCAACGAACGGCTCGCCAAGCTGATGAACGCACCTCTGCCTTGGAAGAACAAGTGACGTTCCGGCCCCCGGTGCCGCTGGACCGCAGCCACGACCTATCCCCATTCTCAGCCGGCGTTCCGGTTCTCGATGATTGGCTCAAGCGTCGGGCGTTGGCCAATCAGGATAGCGGCGCGACGAGGACTTTCGTTGTCAGCCTGGATACAAGGATCGTTGCACACTACGCGCTCGCCTCCGGCAGCGTCATTGCGAGCCAAGCGCCGGGCCGTTTCCGCCGCAACATGCCAGATCCAATTCCGGTTGCCATTCTTGCGCGGCTCGCAATTGATACCTCCCACCAGCGCAGTGGTCTTGGGCGTGCGCTGGTGCAAGATGCTTCCCGCCGAGTGATGAATGCGGCGCAGTCGCTTGGCATTCGCGGCGTCTTGGTTCACGCGATCTCTGACGAAGCGCAAACCTTCTATACGAAGCTGGGGTTCAGCCCCTCGCCTTTGAACCCTATGACACTGATGGTTTCGCTGGCCGATTTGCGTCAGACGATTGCCGAACCGAATATCTGACCGTATCAAACCACCAGCGTCCAAACGCCAGCCGCAGAAACGCGCGCCGTTTCCCCGCACCGGCTCGCATGCGCCGTCACCGCTCTCTCGGCCGGCCAGGCAAGAACGCGGCCGATACCCCTGCGCGGGGGCGGGCAGCGACATCATCGGCTTCCTCGCGATCAATACGCGCGAAGCGGAGTCCCCATCTCGAAGCCGGTATAGTCACCCGCCGCTTAAACAGCTTTCAGCGCAAACAACCGGCCACCCGCCGGCACGACATCGTCGATGCCGGCAAGGCGAAGGCAGTGCCAGGCCATGGCGTGATTGGAGGAGGTGACGGGGATGCCGATGCGCCGTTCCAGCTCCGCCACCGCCTCGGCGACGCGCAGGCTGGTGCAGGAGATGAAGATTGCGTCGACGCCAGGCACTTCAGCCATCCTTTCGGCCGCTGCCTCGATCGAGGCGAGCGAGATGCGGGCGGCCTCGCGGTCGTCGCGGCGGTCGAATGTGGCGACGGCTGATATGTCGAGGCCGCGGCCGGTGAAGTAGCGGACCAGACCCTGGTTGATCTCGGGCGCGTAGGGCGTGAGCAGGCCGATGCCCTTGACGCCCAATGCCTTGAAGGCGGCCAAGGCGCCGGTGACCGGCGTGGTGCAGGCGACGCCTGGACGCGCCTTGCGGATTTCGGCGAAGACAGCCTCCTCGCCGAGCGTCATGGTGGCGGAGGTGCAGCCAAAACCGACGACATCGAGCGGAATGCTTGGCAGGATGAGGTCGACGGTGGGCGCGATGCGCGGGCCGATGGCGCGCAAAGTGTCGGGCGTGATGTCGTTGTCGTTGAACAGGCGCGCCTCGTAAAAGGCGACGCCCGGAATGCGGATCAGCGCGCGGAACTCGTGCTCCAGCGTCTGGTCGGTGGCGAGGATCGCGAGCCCGATCGCCGCGCGCGAGGCGAGGCCGCCGTCGATCTCGGATGGCAGCACGCCCAAGTCAACAGGCTTGCGATCGACAGGTCCGAACGATTGAGGGCGGGTGGCGGCCGCGCTGACAGACATGGCATTCCCTTTCCTGGTCGATCCCGTTCGGGGATCATGCTCTCAATTCAAAAGTCCATCCATGGAAATCGCCGGCTTGCGGCCGCCGATCAGGTCGGCGGTGATGCGGGCCGAGCCGTGCGACATGGTCCAGCCGATATGGCCGTGCCCGGTGTTGAGATAGAGATTGCGCAAGCGCCGCCGGCCGAATTCGGGCAGGTTGTTGGGCGTCATCGGCCTGAGGCCCGCCCACATCTCGGCGCGGTCATAATCCGCACCTTCGGGATAGAGCTCTTCGGTCACGCCCTTCATGAAGGCGAAATCGGCCGGCTTGTGGCTGGTGTCGTAGCCGGCAAATTCGGCTGTCGCGGTGACGCGCAGCCGGTCGCCGAAGCGCGAGACGGCGACCAGATTGTGCTCATCGATCGCGGCGATGGTCGGCGGCCGCGGCCGGTTGCCGATCGGGATGGTCAGCGAATAGCCCTTGATCGGATAGATCGGCAGGCTGATGCCGACGGTCTTCGCGATCAGCGGGCTGTAGGAGCCGAGCGCCAGCACATAGACATCGCCCTTGACCGCGCCCGTGTCGGTCGTCACCTGCGCGACGCCGTCCCCGGAGGTCTCAATGCCGGTGATGGTCGTGCCGGTGCGGATCTCGCCGCCGCGCTCGACCACCTTGGCGGCAAGCGCGCGGGTGAACTTCGCCGGGTCGCCGGTCTCGTCGGTCGGGCAATGGATGCCGCCGGCGATCTTTTCCCTGGCGGAAGCCAGCGCCGGATCGAGCGCGACGATGGCGTCGCGGTCGAGCACCTTGATCAGCTGGCCGTCGGATTCCAACAGCTTCATATGCTCGACGCCTTTGTCGAGCGCCTGCTGGCTGCGATAGAAATAGAGAATGCCGCGATCGTTGCGATCGTACTCGATCGCCTCGTCGGCGACGACCTCTTGCAGCACGGATTGCGAATAGGCGGCGAGCCGGTGCTTGAGCAGCGTGTTGCGCCTCGCCTTCTCGGCCGTGCATTCCATCAGGAACAGAAAGGACCAGCTGTAGAGCCGGGGATCGGCCGACAGCTTGAAGCGCAGCGCCTGGTCCTTCAGCACCAGCGATTTCAGAAGGATCATCGGCGCCCTGGGCGACGACCAGACGAAGGAATGCCCCGGCGCGATCATGCCGGCATTGCCCCAGCTGGTCTCGGCGGCAACCTGGGACTGGCGCTCGAGGATGACGACCTCGTGCCCGTCCTTCTGCAGCTGGTAAGCCGTGGTGACGCCGACGACGCCGCCACCCAACACGATCACGCGCATGGCGCCTCCCGAGATCGCAAGTTGGGGCAGTTTAGAATGTGGATCGCGGTGTGCAATGGCACACACGCAGAGATGTCGGCGGGACAGCGCCCCCCTCTGGCCTGCCGGCCATCTCTCCCACTTGGGGGGAGATCAGATGTCACGCCGGCTTTCCCCAATCGCCAACATTCGCAGAGATGAGCGGGACACTGGAACTGCCAATCTCCCCCCTCGTGGGGGAGATGTCCGGCAGGACAGAGGGGGGCGCGAAGGAACGCGACGCGCGGTGATTGGCGGCGCTAGAGCCCCAGCGCCTGTTCCAGATCCGCGATCAGGTCATCCCCATCCTCGATCCCGCACGACAGCCGCACCAGTGAATCCGAAATCCCGATCGCGCCGCGCTTTTCCGCCGGAATGGAGCCGTGGGTCATCAGCGCGGGATGCTCGATCAGGCTTTCGACGCCGCCCAGGCTTTCGGCCAGCGTGAAGAGCTGGGTGCGTTCGAGGAAGCGTTTAGTCCCCGCCAGGTCGCGGTCGAGGTCGACCGAGATCATGCCGCCGAAGGCGTGCATCTGCTGAACGGCGACGGAATGCTGCGGGTGGCTGGCGAGGCCGGGATAGATGACCCGGCGGATATCTTTTCGCGTCTCCAGCCACTGCGCGATCTTCAGGCCGTTGGCCGAGTGACGCTCCATCCTGAGCGCCAGGGTCTTGATGCCGCGCAGGGCGAGAAAACTGTCGAACGGGCCGGAGATGGCGCCGATGGCGTTCTGCAGGAATTTCAGCCGGTCGCCAAGATCCTTGTTGTCGCCGACAACCGCTACGCCGCCGACCATGTCGGAATGGCCGTTGAGATATTTCGTCGTCGAATGCACGACGATGTCGATGCCGAGCTCCAGCGGGCGCTGGAGATAAGGGCTGCAAAAGGTGTTGTCGGCGACGGTGAGCAGCCCCTTGCGCCTGGCCAGTGCGGCGACCGCTTCGAGATCGACGATGCGCAGGAGCGGATTGGTCGGCGTCTCGACCCAAAGCAGTTTTGTTTCCGGGCGGATCGCCGCCTCGACCGCGGCGAGATCGGTGAAATCGGCAAAGCTCACCTCAAGGCCGGCCGAGCGCTTGCGCACTCGCTCCATCAAGCGGAACGAGCCGCCATAGATATCGTCGGTGGCGACGATATGGGCGCCGGAATCGAGAAGCTCGAGCACCGTGCCGATCGCCGCCAGGCCGGAGGCGAAGGCGAAGGCGGCCGAGCCGCTTTCCAGGTCGGCGACCGCACGCTCGAAGGCGAAGCGCGTCGGGTTCTGGCTGCGGGCATATTCAAAACCCTTGTGCACGCCCGGCGACTGCTGGCCATAGGTGGAGGTGGCATAGATCGGCACCATCACCGCACCGGTCAGCGGGTCGTGGCTCTGGCCGCCATGGATGGCACGGGTGGAAAAGGCCAGGCGGTTCTTGCCGTTCGAACTCATTTTGCGCGGCGCCTCAGATGGTTGATCAGGTCGATACGGGTTATCAGGCCGATGAACTCGTCGCCATCGAAGACGATGGCGACCTCGTTGCGGTCGAAGACCGGCAGCAGCGCGTCGAGCGTCTGGTTGGCCTGCAGCGTGTGCAGGTTCGACGTCATGGCGGTGCGCACCGGCGCGTTGAAACGGTCCCAGCGGCCGTCATACGGGCCGTCGACCTTGGCCAGGATGTCGCTTTCGTCGACGATGCCGACCAGTTTGCCCTCGTCCAGCACCGGCAGTTGCGAGACATCGGAACGGCGCATGCGGCCATAGGCGTTGAGCAGGGTTTCCTCCGGGCCGACGGTCACGATGTCGCCGGTGCGCGGCGAGCGCATGACGAGGTCGCGCAGATCGCCATGCTGTTCCTGGTCGGCAAGGCCCTGCTCGGCCAGCCAGATATCGTCGAAGACTTTCGACAGATATTTGTTGCCGCTGTCGCAGACGAAGGTGACGACGCGCTTCGGCACCGTCTGCTCGCGGCAATAGCGAAGTGCCGCCGACAGAAGCGTGCCCGAGGACGAGCCGGCCAGTATGCCTTCTCTGGACAAGAGGTCGCGCACCGCCAGCATGCTTTGCTTGTCCGGGATCGAATAGGCCTTTTTCACCAGCGAGAGATCGGCATTGGGCGGCACGAAATCCTCGCCGATGCCTTCGACAGTCCAGCTGCCGGCCTCTTCCATCTTGCCGGTCTTGATCAGCGGCGCCAGCACTGAGCCGACCGGATCGGCAAGCACCATCTCGGTCTTCGGCGAATGTTTCGCGAAATAGCGGCCGAGGCCGGTGAGCGTGCCGCCCGAGCCGACGCCGACCACCACCGCGTCGACGTCGCCTTCGAGCTGCGAGAAGATTTCCGGGCCGGTCGTCGTCTCATGCGCCAGCGGATTGGCCGGGTTGGCGAACTGGTTGGCATAGAAGGCGCCGGGCAATTCGGCGGCGATCTTCTCGGCCATGTCCTGGTAATATTCGGGATGGCCCTTGCCGACATCGGAGCGGGTCATGCGCACTTCGGCGCCCAAAGCGCGCAGATGCTGGATTTTTTCGCGCGACATCTTGTCGGGCACGACGAGAATGATGCGGTAGCCTTTCGGGATGCCGACCTGAGCGAGGCCGAGGCCGGTGTTGCCGGCGGTGGCCTCGACGATCGTGCCGCCGCGCTTCAGCTTGCCCGCCTTCTCGGCGGCCGCGATCATCGACAGCGCGATGCGGTCCTTGATCGAGCCGCCGGGATTCTGGCTCTCGAGCTTGATGAACAAGCGGCATTTGCCGGTGTCGAATTTGGTCAGCTCGACCACCGGCGTCTGGCCAATCAGGTCGAGCACCGAAGCGTAAGGCGGGCGAAGTCTCGACAGGTTGGTGTGCGCGCGCTGCGGCGCCGCTTTTGTCTGCTCGCTCATCTTGAGTGCTCCATCGAAGCAGTTCGAGGCGGATGTCGGCAATCTCGCGCGATAGGCCGCGGGATTCCATTCCGGTTTCGCGGATCGCGCGCCCTGTCTTTTCCAGCCCTTTTCATCAGGAAAGAAGATAGATCGTGCCAATCCCGCGGCGAGTGGCGGAATGGAATTCTAGGTGGGTTGCTTCGCAGCCTCTCATTGTTGAAGCCGGCGCGAGGCAGCCCCCTCTGGCCTGCCGGCCATCTCCCCCTTTCTGGGCATGGCGGTGCCAACCGCTGGGATATCGTCAAAGACGATAGAGAGGGTTCTTGCGCGTGAAGCTGCGATCCATCCTTCGTCATTCTAGGGCGGAGCAAGGAGCGAAGCGACGCGCGCAGACCCTAGAATGACGACCGATTGCAGCGAGCCTCACCCCAGCAGCAGCTTACTCAGCTTGGCGCATTGCACACGAATATCGGGAATGGCATCGATCTCGAAGAAGGTGCCGCGCGTCAGCGGGCCGACGGCGAGCAGCTTCGACGAGACCGTGCCGTCGGCCGCGATCAGCTCGCATTTCGCGGTGACATCGAGACCGAGGCGCAGCGGATCGGGCCGCGCCAGGCCGCGCTCGATCAGCGAGCGCACGACGCCGTTCGACGTCCTCGAAACGTCGCGGGCGATGCCCATGCAATCATAGAGCCGGGCGACCTCCAGGGTCTCGATATCCTGCGTGCCGCGCGGCTGGATTTTCACGGCGAAGCCGCCGTTCGCCTCGACATTCACGACCCTGCCGGCGACGAGGCGGATGCGGCCCGAGCGCACGGCTTCGGTGACGCGCGCGTAGACTTCCGGCGCCATCCGGTGGCGGTGGATGTCCCACCAGGCCTTAGTGTGCTCGACGAAGCGGCGTTTGGCAGAGGCCGGCCAGTTCTGCCAGATTTTCTGGTTGAAGGGCCTCAAGCCGTCGACGACGTCGCGCCAGTCGCCGCCGGCCTTCTGGTTCTCGCGGATCAGGTTGCGGAACCAGGCGACGAAATAGGAAAGCTGGGTGCCGAGCGGGATATCGGCGATATCGAGCTTGATCGGATTGCCCTTGCGATGCGGCGACGGCAGCAGGCCGCGTCGCGACACCGCGACGATGGCGCCCAGATGGCCGCGCTGTTCCAGCGACAGGAAGGCGTCGACCATGCTCAGGCCAGTGCCGAGCAGCAGGACGGCGGCCTGCGGATCGAGCGCGGTATCGGCCTCCGTTCCCATGCGGATCGCATGGCCTTGGAAGGCGCCGGGTTGCTCGTCATGGCCGGTGGCCAAGACGGCGAGATGCGCCACGACGCTGGTGCCGTTGGCGAGCGCGACCTCGACACCCGACGGGGTCGGCGAGATCGACAGGCTCTCCTCGCGGATCAGCCTGAGACGCCCGGTCTCGCGTTCGCGTTCCTGGAGACCCTCGAGCACGTCCTGCAGATAGCGGGCATAGAGGCTGCGCGGCGCATAGAACGGCCCCTGGTCCGGCTTGGCGAGCCCGCGCTCCAACACCCAGCGCGCGAAATGCGTCGGGTCGTCGGCGTAAGCGCTCATGCCGGAAGCGTTGACGTTGAGCACATGCGCCGAAAGCAGCGTCGAATAGGCCATGCCCTGGCCGAAATGCGGCCGCTTCTCGATCAGCGTGACGCGCAGGTCCGGATTGGGCGATTTGAGCAGATGCGCAGCGAGCACGACACCGCTGGCGCCGCCGCCGACAATGATGATGGAATTGGCGCGTCCAACCATGACTGCTAGCCGAAACTGACGGAGCGATCAGCACGGAGCGGGCGCCGCGGTCGGCCTCGGCCGCAAGCCACGAACGATCGCCGAAACGGTCTTCAGAAGGTCGCGCATCGTTCTCTCACTCCCAATGTTGACAAGATTACTATACTAACCGAGCCAGGCACGAAACCCTCCTTCCAATTCGCCTGCGATGTGAAGCATGGATTTGCCAGGGTGGCGTGACAGGCAGATTTTCGTTCGCTGGGTCGCATCCACGCGGTCGGCATTCTGGGGCGGAGCGACGCGAAACAGAACGAGATAATAACGGAAGGGACGCCTGCCAGCAGATCAGATGCGCGAGCGGTTCGCCCAGCGCAGCCCGGCCACGCCGACCAGCATGGTGAGGAGGCCGACATAGAGCCATTGCGTCTGGCCGGTCATGAAGCTGCCCTTGACGAGACCGAGGCCTTGCAGCGACCACAGCGCACCGACGGCCAGCACAATCAGCGCCAGCACAAACCTGATCAATCGCATCGGTTGGACCCTCTCCAAAAGTCGATCCTGGACCGCGACAGAGACGCAACAAAGACGGCGAGGAATCGAAATAGTTCGGTTCCTCTTTACTGCAAAATCTTGAGGACCGATCTTGCCCGGAACGTGCCGGATTCCGGTCCGATATTCATCAAGAATACGCCGCTCCGCCTTCAGAAATATCATGACAAACTGTTTCGCGGCGACTCCAAACGTGTGCCGCCGCCATGGAACCGCCAGAAGGTTGCCGCATTTCCCGCCTCATTCGGCACTTAGGCGGGGCTATTCGATCAACGGAGCCACCCCCAAAAGATGAAGAAAACCAACCGCGCCGCGCTTGTCGCGGTGACGATCGCGGCTGGCCTGACGGCTGGCGCGTCGTCCGCCTCCTCCGCCGCCGCGCAATGCGGCCGCGCTTCCTGGTATGCGCTGCATTCCAGAACCGCCTCAGGGGAACGCATGAACCCCTCGGCACTGACAGCCGCCCATCGCTCCCTGCCCTTCGGCACCAAGCTCAGGGTCACCAACAAAAACAACGGCCGCAGCGTCATCGTTCGCATCAACGATCGCGGTCCATTCGTGAGGGGACGCATGCTGGATCTCTCCCGCGGCGCCGCCAGTCAACTGGGTTTCATCGGTTCGGGCCACACCGCCGTCTGCATGGCGCGTGTTTAAGCCATCTGTTCACAGGGCCATGATCCAACCGCTCTTGATGTTAAGGATCGTGGCCGATGTCCGGCATGAGGGGCCGGACACATATCCTTCACATTTCTGCAGCGCACATTGAGCCGGCTCCGGCTTCAACGGCCGACTTTCAACAGCTTAGACCAAAGATGCATTCGTCAGACAAAATGACGTATTGCATCGCAACAAGATCTTGTTAACCTCGCCGCGACACATGCAAGGCTCGGCGCTGTTCGTCGTCCCTTTGGTCGTCGGACGGCAGCGGGGTTCGCGATGTTCTACCAGCTCTACGAAATGAACCATGCGGCGCTGCAGCCGGCCCGCCTCTATGCCGACGCGGTGCGGCTGTTCTACTCCAACCCGCTCAATCCGATTTGCCACACCCCGTTCGGCCGCTCGGTGGCGGCGACCGCCGAGCTGTTCGAGCGGAGCACCCGCCGCTACGGCAAGCCGCAATTCGGCCTGGACAAGACCGTGGTCGACTGGAAAAACGTCGCCGTCACGGAAAAGACGGTCTGGTCGAAGCCCTTCTGCAACCTCATCCGTTTCGAGCGCGCGCTGCCCGCCGGCCGCAAGCCCGACCCGAAGCTTTTGATCGTGGCGCCGATGTCGGGCCATTACGCGACGCTGCTGCGCGGCACTGTCGAGGCCATGCTGCCTTATGCCGACGTGCACATCACCGACTGGGTCGACGCCCGCATGGTGCCGGTCTCGCAAGGCAGCTTCGATCTCGACGATTATATCGATTACGTCATCGAGATGTTCCACGCGCTCGGCCCCGACACGCATGTGATGGCCGTGTGCCAGCCTTCGGTGCCGGTGCTGGCGGCGGTGGCGCTGATGGAGAAGCGCGGCGATCCCTTCGTGCCCTCGACCATGACGCTGATGGGCGGCCCGGTCGACACCCGCCGCAACCCGACCGCGGTCAATCTTCTGGCCGAGGAAAAGGGCATCGACTGGTTCCGCGACAATGTCATCATGCAGGCGCCGTGGCCGGTGCCGGGTTTCGGCCGCGAGGTCTATCCGGGCTTCCTGCAGCTTTCGGGCTTCATGAGCATGAATCTCGACCGCCACATCATCGCCCACAAGGACTTCTTCATGCACCTTGTGAAGCATGACGGCGACAGCGCCGAGAAGCACCGCGACTTCTACGACGAATATCTGGCTGTGATGGACCTGACGGCGGAGTTCTACCTGCAGACGGTCGACACCGTGTTCGTGCGCCACGCGCTACCGAAGGGCGAGATGACGCATCGTGGCGAGCCGGTCGATCCGAAGGCGATCCGCAACGTCGCGCTGCTGACCGTCGAGGGCGAGAACGACGAC
This sequence comes from Mesorhizobium sp. SOD10, assembly GCA_000824805.1. Lineage (GTDB taxonomy): Bacteria > Pseudomonadota > Alphaproteobacteria > Rhizobiales > Rhizobiaceae > Mesorhizobium. Next base: position 24,573 of record CCNA01000018.1, on the reverse strand, counting down.
ATTTCCGGCCTAGGCCAAACCCAGGCCGCGCATGACCTTTGCGTCAACATCCCGGCAGACAAAAAAGCGCATTACGTGCAGCCGGCCGTCGGCCATTACGGCGTTTTCAACGGCTCGCGTTTCCGCTCGGAAATCGTGCCGCGCATCGTCGATTTCATTTCCAGCTATGGCCGCCAGCACCGGGTGGCGACAAAGCCGAAGCTGGTCCGTTCGTCAAAAAGCTGATTGCAGGCGCCCAGCATCAGCCCTGCCGCCACCCGGCGGCCGGCAGTGTTGCGTCCATGCCTCTGTTGCGAAAGTGCCGCTACTGGATCGTCCAGGTAACCATGCCGTCAAACGGACCGCCGTCTCTAATTGACACGGACTGTAAATCCCCCTTAACGTTTCGTTAATAAAGAACAGGGCGGGGGCAATGACTTCCTCAGCGATGACGCGGATTCTGCGTTTGTTTGCAGCCGCGGGACTGGCGATCTCTGCGCATTGGGCGGTGCCGGCCTGGGCGGCGGGCGCGATGATCACGGGCGGCCTAACGTCGCAGCCGATCGGCCACTATGATTTCTGCAAATCGCATCCGAACGAATGCAACATCCGTCCGGTCGATCTCGAGCCGGCCAGGATGACGGATGGTCTGTGGCGCCGGCTGATCAACGTGACCTCCAAGGTCAACGCCGCCGTCAAGCCGATGAGCGACCTCGATCACTATGGCAAGGACGAAGTCTGGGCCTATCCGGACGACGGCTATGGCGATTGCGAAGACTATGTGCTGGAGAAGCGCCGCGAGCTCTATCGCATGGGCATGTCGCTGGCCGACCTTTTGATCACCGTCGTGCGCAAGCCGGACGGCGAAGGCCACTCCGTGCTGACGGTGCGCACCGACAAGGGCGACTATGTGCTCGACAATTTGACCGACAAGGTCAAAGCCTGGGACGCGACCGGCTACCGCTTCCTCAAGCGCCAGGCGATCGACAACACCGGACGCTGGGTCTCGATCCGCGACGGCCAGGCGGTGCTCGTCGGCTCGGTGCAGTAGGCAGGGCTAACCTCGGTTTCGTCATTCTAGGGCGAAGCAAGGAGCGCAGCGACGCCGCGAAGACCCTAGAATCCATTCCGTTACCTATAGGCGTTACCGCGGTGCAGGACGACCTCTGGTCTGCACCGCTTCTACCCTTCGCGCGAGGTCACGGAATGGATCCTCGGGTCTACGCTCCGCTTCGCGTCGCTTCGCCCGTGGATGACGAGCGCAAGGGGCTTCCGAAAAAATCGCACAACTCCATGAACCATTCCCGTTCGGCTGGCGACACACAGCCGTGAATGGCAAACCCAACCATGGAGAACGCAAATGACTTCTTTCCTGCGCAACACCTTGCTTGCCGCCGTCGCGCTGTCGGCCCTGACCGGATCGGCCTTGGCGGACCAGACCTACAAAAGCTGCGCCGCGACCAACCTCAATGACCTATGGAGCGGCCGCTGCTGCAGCGTCGGTTCCGCGAACTGCCCGGGCGGCGGCAATGGCCGCGACCACCAGGGCCATCAAGGCAATGGCGGCCGGGGCAGCCCCAACGGCGGCAGCACCAACGGCGCCGGCAAGCCCTGATCTCAGATGGAATCGAAACAGCGCCAGCGGACAATCGCGATCCGCTGGCGCCTGGCGCCGGGATTATAGAGGCCGGCCGAGTGCCGCGCGTATCGATGCGCTGAGGCGGCGCAATTCCGCCTCGTCCAGCTTCTCGATGCTCTCGGCCAGAAGGTTGGCGAGCTCCGTCGCCGCCGGCGACAGGCCGGACGTGTCGATCCTGACCCTGGGATGCGAGCTTTCGGCGAGCCGGGCAAGGTCCTCGGCCTCGTCCCAAATGATGTTGAAATAGCCGATGATCTTCTGGATCAGCGTCCAGGTCGGCGCGCCGCGGCGGCCATGCTCGAGCGCCGACAGATAGGCGGCGCTAACGCCGATGGCCTCGGCCATCGCCTTCTGGCTGACGCCGCGCTCGGCGCGCAGCGCCCTAAGCCTTTCGCCGAAGGGGGTCATCTGGAACGGTTCACCGCTTCACGGAAGCGGCGACCCGCCCCGTCTCTTTGTTTTGGCGCAATTCCGGACGGAAAACCGCTACACACTTTTCCTGGAATTGCTCTGGGCATCCTCATGAGCGCGTCCGCCGCAGCCGCACGTAGAGCGCGCCCGAACCGCCATGGTTGCGCGCGGCGTGGTCGTGGCTTGAGACCAGATGGCGGAAGGCCGGCGTCGAGAGCCAGGCCGGCACGGCGCGGCGCAGGATGCCGTCGCCGCCCGAGGACGAGCCCTTGCCGGTGATGATCAGCACATAGCGGATGCCGCCCGCATGCGCGCGGTTGAGGAAGGTGAGCAGCAGCGAATAGGCCTCGTCCTGCGTCATGCCGTGCAGGTCGACGCGGCCCTCGATCGGCAGCCGGCCTTTCTTCAGCTTGTGCAGCGTCTGGTCGTCGAGCGAATGCGAGACATGCGGCGTCTTCGGCTTGACGGCAGCGGCCGGAACGCCATTGGCGGCAGGCCGCGGCGGCTCGGGTTTGGGCTCGACGATGTCGGGGATCTCGACGGCGGTCTTGCCTTTCAAAGGCCGGGCCGAGCGCGCCACCAGGTTCCACAGGATGCGGTCGTCGTCGCTAAGATGATCGTTGCGGCGGCTCACCGGCCCGCTCCATCCAGAAGCGCGCGCGGCACCAGCGCATAGAAATCCGCCGCGTTGCGGACCACGCCGGCGATTTCGCCGGCGGCGTCACCTGAGCCGGCGAAGAGGTCGCCGCGCGCGGGTCCGGTGATGGCCGAGCCGGTGTCCTGCGCGATCATCAGCCGCCGGAACGGCTTTTGGTCGAAGGCGGTGAGCGTCGGGGCGTCGACATAGAAGGGCGTGCCGAAAGTGTGCAGCAGGCGGTCGACCGCGACCGATCGCCCGGGCGTCAGCGGCACCTTGGCGGCGGCGATGGGCCCGAGCGCCGCATCGTCGACCGCAGCCTCGCGGAAGAAAATGTAGGAGTGATTCTGCCAGAGGATCTCGTCGACCCGGTCCGGATGCGCCTTGAACCAGGCGCGGATCGACTGCATCGTCACTTTGTCCAGCGGGATCTCGCCGAGATCGCTCAGGATTTTGCCCGGGCCGGTGAAGCGCTGGCCGGACTTGGCCGCGTAGGTGACGCGGGCGAGCCTGCCGTCGGTCATCTTCAGCCGTGCCGCGCCCTGCACATGGATGAAGAAGGCATCGACCTTTTCGGCAAGCCAGGCAATTTCGAGATTCCGGCCGGCGAGCGCGCCGCGCTCGATTTCACCGCGGTCGAAATATTCGACCGGACCTCCATCCGTCCGGCGGGCAAAGGCCAGATACGGATCCATGCCGGCCGGCCGGTTGTCGTCGTCAATGTCAATCAGATCGGCGGGGCGGGACAGCAGCGGCACGGTGAACCGCTCCGTCCTGACCGGCGAGGCGTCGACCTCCGGCTCGTAGAAGCCGGTGACAAGCCCCGAGCCGTTTTCAGCCTTCACCAGCATCGGCACGAAATGCCGTTCGAAGAAAGACCGCGCCTCCGACCGATTCGGCGCCGAAACGGCGCGCGCCTCGGCATAGGCCTCGGCAAAGGCATTGAAATCGACGCCGAGCAACCCGCTGCGATAAGGTTTTACCGGGGCATGGAAGGCGGAGCGGCGAAACGCGGCAAAGGCCGCGAGGTGGTCATCCTCGCCCCAGCCTGGTAGGTCGCCGAAGGTTTTTTCGCTGAATGTGGAAGAGAGCGGCACGACCGAGCCCCGCCGCCTGGATTTAGTCTTCTTCTTCGGTGGCGACGAGCTTCCAGTTCGGGTCGCGCGAGCGGGTGTCGCGGGCAAAGGTCCAGACATCCTTGACCTCGGCCACCGTCTCCGGATCGCCGTCGATGACGGCGCCGGCCTTGTCGCGGGTCGCCGAGATCAGCTCGGAGACGACGCGCAGCGTGATATGCGCTTCCGAGCCCTTCATTTCGGCGCTGACGATGTCGGCCTTGTCGATGCCGACGAAGGAAGACTGGATCTTTTCCGACTTGGCCTCGCGCTCGCCGATCGCGGCGACGAAGCCGTCATAGACTTCGCGCGACAGGAGGTTCTTCAGCGTCTTACGGTCGCCGTCGGCATAGGCCATGACGATCATCTCATAGGCCATCTTGGCGCCGTCGACGAAGGTCTTGGGGTCGAAGGACGGATCGTTGTCCTTGATCGTGCGCAGGCCTTTGTTGAGATCGGTGTCCGGCTTGGCGAAGGCGTCGATTTCGGCATAGGTCTCGGCCGCGGGTTCGCCCGGCATGCGCTTGCGCGGCACCGACACGACATTTTCAGGCTTCTGCGCCGCATCGGCCTCGCGCGTGCGGCTCGCCGAATAGGGATCGAAGGGCGGACGCTCGTTTCCGGTGCGACGTCCAAGCACGTTGCGCAGCTGGAAAAAGATCACAACCGCCGCAATCAAAAAGAAAATCGTGCCGAAGTCGAAGAAACCCATATTTTCCGCCAACTCGAACCCTGTCCTTGCCGGACCGGCGTAACTCCCTCGGGGAGCGCGGTCGCATAGCGTTCAACATCCAAAGCATATAGAACGGCAGGCGCTATCATTCAAATCAAAGGCAGCCATACCTATCTATAGGCGCCAAGGCCAGCGGCGATTGTCAGCGGGCGCCGCGAAAGAAGAAAGCGATCGGTCGAGACTTGCGCATTTCCTTCATCCCGTTGTTCCTGCTCCTGCTGCCACTGCTGGAGATCGCCGGCTTCGTCATTGTCGGCCGCGAAATCGGAGCCTTGGCGACGATCGGGCTGGTGATCCTGTCCAGCATCGCCGGCAGCCTGCTGCTTCGGCATCAGGGTTTCGGCGTCATGACGCGGGTGCGCACGGAGATGGATGCCGGACGCGATCCCAGCCGGCAGCTTGCGCATGGCGCGATGATCGTGCTGGCGGCGATCCTGCTCATCATCCCGGGGTTCATCACCGACATCTTCGCCATTCTTCTGTTGCTGCCGCCGGTGCGCGACTTCGCGTGGCGCCTGCTCAAGAACCGTATCGTCATGGCAACCAGCTTCAGCAGCGGCTTCTCGGCGCGGCGGCGCGATATCGTCATCGATCTCGACGACAGCGACTATTCGCGCGACGATTATCCGAACCGGCCGGATCACAATTCGCCCTGGCGGCGGCTGAAGAACGATTAGTCCGGGACCTGTCGCCGACAGAGGCGGCAAAACTTGTTTTGTCCGGCCGACCATGGTAGCGAACCCGCGATTTCAATTCGGTCAGCAATGCTGCCCAGGCAAAAGGACTAAGGCTCATGGCCAGCAACGATGACGCGGCGACCGGCGCCGCCAACGGCAACGGCACCCAGAACCAGCCCTCGCTCAATGTGCTCGCGCAATATGTGAAGGACCTGTCCTTCGAAAGCCCCGGCGCGCCGAATTCGCTGCGCGGCCGCGACAAGGCTCCCGGGATCGCCATCAATGTCAACGTCAACGCCAACCCGCTTTCGGACAAGCAGTTCGATGTCAATCTGACGCTGAACGCCAAGGCGTCCTTCGACCAGGAAGTGCTGTTCAATGTCGAGCTGGTCTATGGCGGCGTCTTCGCCATCTCGGGCTTCCCGCAGGAGCACATGCTGCCGCTGCTCTTCATCGAATGCCCGCGCTTGCTGTTCCCCTTCGCGCGCCAGATCATCGCCGACGCCACCCGCAATGGCGGCTTCCCGCCGCTGATGCTCGACCCGATCGACTTCGCGCAGATGTTCCAGCAGAGGATTGCCGAGGACCAGGCCGCGGCCAGCAAGGTCCAGGTGAGCTGAGAAGGCGCACCACCCATCGTATGGAGAGCCCGGCTTCGCGCCGGGCTTTTTTGTTGGAGATGTCTGAGACTAGCGAAGACCTCCGTGCGATCGTCATTCCAGGGCGGAACAAGGAACGAAGCGACGCGCGCAGATCCTAGGATCCATGCCATTACGTCAAAGCGTCGCAACGGTTACAGAATTCTGCACCGCTGCGCCCCACGACGACGGTCACGGAATGGATCCTCGGGTCAAGCCCGAGGATGACGACGTCACGGAGGTTTCGGTCAATCGCCAACGTCGCCGGCTAATCTCCAACGTCTGCGCCAGGAGCGGCCGCTCACCCCACCGCCACCTTCAGCCACAGCGCCTTTTCACCCAGCGTCGAAACCAGCCCGGCATGCGCCGCGCGGTCCGCTTCGCTCAACCGTGGCGGCAGGGCGATCGGCCTCGCGCCGATGGAGATGTCGACATCGGCCACCTCGCCGGCGCCGTTCATCTGCACCGCCACGGCTTCCAGCACCAGCGCCGCCTGCTTGCCGCCGATAAGCTCGATATAGACCTCGGCCAGCAATTCGGAGTCGAGCAGCGCGCCGTGCTTGGTGCGGCGCGTGTTGTCGATGCCGTAGCGACGGCAGAGCGCATCGAGCGAGTTCGGGCCCATCGGATGCTTCCGGCGCGCGAGCGCCAGCGTGTCGATGATGCGGCCGGGATCGATCGATGGATGGCCGAGCCGGCTGTATTCGAGATTGAGGAAGCCGAGGTCGAAGGTGGCGTTGTGGGCGATCAGCTTGGCGCCGTCGGTGAAGTCCAGCCATTCCTGCGCGATTTCGGCGAAGGTCGGCTTGCCGACCAGGTCGGCGGCACTGATTCCATGCACGGCCTGCGCTTCGGCATGGATGGCGCGGCCCTGCGGATTGATGAATTTGTGGAACGTGCGGCCGGTCGGAAAACGATTGACCAGCTCGACGCCGCCGAGCTCGATGATGCGGTCTTCGCGCAAATCGAGGCCGGTGGTTTCCGTATCGAAGATGATCTCACGCATTCGAATCAATCCGCTCCAGGGAGCAGAATCACAAACCAGAACAAAATGGCAATGGGGACTGCTGACAGCAAGAGTCAGGAGCGGGGCGATTCCTGCTTATCCCCCGCCAGTTCGGCCACGATCGCTCCGACCGCCTTTCGCGCCGCGTCGAAGCCATTTCCGGTGTCGATGATGAAATCGGCCCGGCGGCGTTTTTCGGCGTCGGGCACTTGCTTGGCGAGGATAGAGGCAAATTTCTCCTCGCTCATGCCGGGCCTGGCCAACACACGCTGGCGCTGGATCTCGGGCGACGCGGTGACGACCACGACCTTGTCGACGCGGTTGCGCCCGCCGGTTTCGAACAGCAGCGGAATGTCGAGCACGGCGAGAGGCGCGCCGGCGGCGCGGTGCCTCGCCAGAAAGGCATCGGCATCGGCGCGCACCAGCGGGTGAATGATCGCCTCGAGCTTCTTCAGCGCGGCCGGATCGGCAAGCACTCGGCCCGCTAGCTTCACGCGATCGACCACCCCTGCTTCGGTCGTACCCGGGAAAGCCCCTTCGACCAAAGGCGCTGCCTTGCCGGAATAAAGGCGGTGCACCGTCTCGTCCGAATCATGCACCGGCACACCGGCCTCGGCGAACATTTTCGCCGTGGCCGACTTGCCCATGCCGATCGATCCGGTGAGGCCGAGCACGATCATCAATGACCCTCGATGTCGGCAACGATCATGCGCCGCAATTCGGGCGTGACTTCGGGTTTGGTGCCGAACCAGCGTTCGAACCCAGGTACCGCCTGATGAAGCAGCATGCCGAGTCCATCGACCGTCTTCAGGCCGCGCGCCCTGGCGGCCGCCAGAAGCGGCGTCTCCAGCGGTACATAGACGATGTCGGTGACGATGGCGTGGTCCGGCAACGCGCCCGGATCGGCGGAGAGCGTCGCGTCGCCATGCATGCCGAGCGCCGTGGTGTTGACGAGCAGGCCGGCATCGGCAAGCAGTTCGCCGACCGCGCCATGCGCCGAGACGCCGCCGCCGAAGTGGCGGCTGAGTTCCTCGGCTCTCGCGAGCGTCCGATTGACGATGCGGATATCCTTGATGCCACGCTCCTTCAGCGCGTGGATGACTGCGCGGGAGGCGCCGCCGGCGCCGAGCACCACGGCCGGCCCATTGGCCGCCCATCCGGGTGCATGGTCGTCGAGGTTGGCGGCGAAGCCGTAGCCGTCCGTGTTGCCGCCCCAGAGAAGGCCATCTTCGAACCACAGCGTGTTGACGGCGCCGATTGCATCGGCCGCATGGTCGCGGCGGGCGACGGCCGCGAAAGCGGCTTCCTTGTGCGGAATGGTGACATTGCCGCCGCGATAGCCGTCCTCGCCGAGAGACTTGAGGAAGGCGGCGAAATCCGCCGGCGCGACGTCGATCGCCCGGTAGCTGCCGTCGATGCCGTATTGCTTGAGCCAATAGCCGTGGATCTTCGGCGAGCGCGAATGGGCGATCGGATGTCCGGTGACAAAAGCTTTTGCCTCAGCCATCGATGGCTCCCAATGCGCGCAATTCCTTCAGCACAGCCAGCAGCGGCAGGCCGACAATGGTGAAATAGTCGCCCTCGATCTTCTCGAACAGCTGGATGCCTTCGCCCTCGATCTGATAGGCGCCGACGCTGGAAAGCGCCTTGGCGCCGACGCGGGCCAGATGCCGGCCGATAAAGGCGGGGTCGAGCTTGCGCATGGTGAGGCTGGCGACGCCGACATGGCGCCACAGCACCTCGCCGTCGCGGCAAAGCACGGCGGCGCTGTTCAATTGATGCGTCTTGCCGGAGAGCGCGAGCAGGTGGCGGCGCGCGCCTTCCATGTCGGCGGGCTTGTGAAAAATCTCGGCGCCCAGGGACAGAGTCTGGTCGCAGCCGAGGACCACAACACCTGGCCTGCGCTCGCTGACCTCGGTCGCCTTGGCCTCGGCCAGGATCGAGGCGACATCTTCCGGTGAAACGCCGCTGTCCTTCAGCGGAGCCTCGAGCGCGCGCTCGTCGACATTGGCCGGCACCGCCTCGATGTCGAGGCCGGCATTGACGAGCATCGCTTTCCTGTACGGGCTGCCCGAAGCGAGGATGATTTTTTCGGCCATTTTTTTGCGCCTGGTCTGTGGGACCAACTAGGGTGTTGAGATTCAGGTTAGGCCGAGCCGAAAGTGGTGGCTTCCGAGAACCGGAGCGGAGCGTACTTAAAGTACGTGAGCACCGGAAGCGCAGGAAAGCCGCTACTTGCAGGCCGGCATCACCTGAATATCGACGCCCTAGCGCGTCTTTCCCCGCAGGGCAACGATAGCCGCCGCCGTTTCCTCGATGGAGCGGCGGCTGACATCGATCATCGGCCAGCTATGCCTGGTGCAGAGCTGGCGGGCATAGGCAAGCTCCTCGTTGATCGCCGCGCGGTCGACATAATCTGTCGGCACGAAGGCGGCGCTGTTGCCGAGGATACGGTTTTGCCGCACATGCGAGATGCGCTCGGCCGTGGCGACGAGACCGACGACCAAAGGCGTCTTGGCGGCAATCAGGCTCTCGGGCAGCGGCACGCCGAGCACGATCGGGATGTTGGCGGTCTTGATGCCGCGGTTGGCGAGATAGATGCTGGTCGGCGTCTTCGAGGTGCGCGAGATGCCGATCAGCACGACGTCGGCATCCTCCATATTGGCCGGCAGCTGGCCGTCATCATGCTCCATGGTGAAGTTCAGCGCATCGATGCGGCGGAAATATTCGGCGTCGAGCACGTGCTGGGCGCCGACGCGACGGCCGGCCGGCGTGCCGAGATAGGACTGGAAGACGCTGAGCACCGGCTCCAGCACCGAGACGCAAGGCAGGCCCATGGCGGCGCAGCGCTCGTCGATCGAGCGGGCGAGCTTCTGGTCGACGACCGTATAGAGAATGATGCCGGGCTCTTCCTCGATGTCCTCGAAGACCTTGGCGACCTGCTTCTCGGTGCGGATCAGCGGATAAATATGTTCGATGGCGCGCGCGTCCTTATATTGCGCGGACGCCGCGCGGCCGGCCGCCAGCAGGGTCTCGCCGGTGGCGTCGGAGATCAGGTGCAAATGGAAGAAGCTCTGAGGTTTGTTCACAGGCGATGGGTCCAGGCTGTGGGCAATTGTGGACAAGGCTGGATGGGCAGGCCTTGGGTCAAAAAGCGACTGTATCAGATGGCCGCTTGTCCACAATTCGACCCGCTGTAGGCTTTGTCGCGGCGCTGGGGACAAAACCGGGGATCAACTTTTCTTGGCCGATTTCATCCACAGCAAGGAGCTCGGAACGGAAAGCCCAAGCTTTTGACTCCAAAGCCTGAATCGGCTTCGTCCCCAGAACCCTCCAAATTGCGGAAGAGAGTACGCGACAATATGCTGACTGGCCTTTTCGAGCCGCAGGCTGGACAGGTCGCAACCATCACAACCAACAGACTCTTAGAATCAGAAGACTCTTTTAAAATAGATATTTGATTTAGAGGGACTGGAGAGGGCAGCGCTGGATGGCTGGGAAACGGATCGTGCTGGACGTCCTCAAGGGCGAGACGGTTTCACCGCCGCCGCTCTGGATGATGCGTCAGGCGGGCCGCTATCTTCCGGAGTATCGCGAGACAAGGAAGCGGGCCGGATCCTTCCTCGATCTTTGCTACGATCCGGACCTCGCCGTCGAGGTGACACTGCAGCCGATCGAACGCTTCGGCTTCGACGCTTCGATCCTGTTCTCCGACATTCTCGTCGTGCCTAATGCCCTGGGGCGCGAGGTCCGTTTCGAGGAGGGTCGCGGGCCGGTCCTGAAGCCGATCACGGCGGCCGAGATCCCCGCGCTGAACGGCGATGTGTTTCACGTGAATCTCGAACCGGTCTACGAGACCGTGCGCCGGCTGCGCGCGAAACTGCCCGACGAGACGACGCTGCTCGGCTTCTGCGGCGCGCCCTGGACGGTGGCGACCTATATGATCGCCGGACATGGTACGCCCGACCAGGGCCCTGCCCGGCTTTTCGCCTATCGCGAGCCCGAGGCTTTCGCGAAGCTTTTGAAGACGCTGGCCGATCACTCGGCCGCCTATCTCATCCGCCAGATCGAAGCCGGCGCTGATGCGGTGCAGATTTTCGATTCCTGGTCGGGCGTGCTGGACGAACCGTCCTTCGAGGCTTTCTGCGTCGAACCGGTGGCCGAGATCGTCGCCCAAGTGAAGGCGGTTCACCCCGACGTGCCGGTGATCGGTTTTCCCAAGGGCGCCGGCGAACGCTATCGCGAGTACAGGAAGAAGACCGGCATTGCCGGTCTCGGCCTCGACTGGACCGTGCCTTTGTCCATGGCGAAGGAATTGCAGCGCGACGGCGCGGTGCAAGGCAATCTCGATCCGCTGCGCCTGGTCGCCGGTGGCAAGGCGCTGGCCGACGGCGTCGATGCCATTCTGAGCACTTTGGGTGGTGGGCCGCTGATCTTCAATCTCGGCCACGGCATTACGCCGGAGACGCCGGTGGCGCATGTCGAGGCGATGGTGAAAATGGTGAGGAGCCATCGATGAGCAACGAGAACAGCAACGGACAGGCGATGAAGCGCATGACGATCGGCATTGCCGTGCTCGTCGTCTTGACGGCGCTGCTCTATCTCGTCGCCGGCGACGGCTTCTATCTCTGGGCGAAGGCGATCCATGTGATCGCGGTCATTTCCTGGATGGCCGGCATGCTCTATCTGCCCAGGCTGTTCGTCTATCACGTCGATGCAGAGAAAGGCTCGGTCCAGTCCGAGACCTTCAAGATAATGGAGCGCCGGCTGCTGAGGGCCATCATCAACCCGGCGATGATCCTGACCTGGGTGTTCGGGCTTTGGCTGGCCTGGAAAGGCTTTGCATTCCAGGGTGGCTGGCTGCACGCCAAGATCGCGCTGGTGCTCGTCCTATCGGGCCTGCATGGCTATCTCGCCGGCGCAGTCAGGAAATTCGCCGAGGACAAGAACGAAAAACCGGCGCGCCACTGGCGAATCGTCAACGAAATCCCCACATTGTTGATGATCGTCATCGTCATCCTGGTCGTCGTGAAGCCGTTCTAGATCAGGAGCGTGATCTTTCCGAGAGCCAGTTCGCGTTTTTACTTACGCTGACCTCCGGTTCGGGATCATGCTTTGGCTTCTCCGACCCCAGCCAGGATCCGCAAAAGGCGGCTTGCTCTTTCAGGCGACCGACGATAAAAGACGGGTCTTCCTTCCCGTCATGCGCCGCCCCTTTTACTCGCTTCGGCCGCGCCCGGCATTTGTCGTATTCAGCCGATTTTTCTCCCAAAAGCCTACCCAGAGTCTATCTGATGCAAGAAATGAAACTCGCAGAGTTCAAGAACAAGAAGCCGCCGGAGCTGATCGCTTATGCCGAATCGCTCGAGGTGGAGAACGCCAGCGTGATGCGCAAGCAGGAGCTGATGTTCGCGATCCTGAAGAAGCTCGCCGCCCAGGACATCGAGATCATCGGCGACGGCGTCGTCGAGGTGCTGCAGGACGGTTTCGGCTTCCTCCGCTCCGCCAACGCCAACTACCTGCCAGGCCCCGACGACATCTATATCTCGCCGTCGCAGATCAGGCGCTTTTCGCTCAAGACCGGCGATACGGTCGAAGGACCGATCCGCAGCCCGAAAGAGGGCGAGCGCTATTTCGCGCTGCTCAAGGTCAACACCATCAATTTCGACGATCCCGAAAAGATCCGGCACAAGATCCACTTCGACAATCTGACGCCGCTCTATCCGACCAAGCGGCTGAAGATGGAGGTCGACAATCCGACCTCCAAGGACATCTCGCCGCGCGTGATCGACCTGGTCGCGCCGATCGGCAAGGGCCAGCGCGCGCTGATCAACGCGCAGCCGCGCACCGGTAAGACGGTGCTGATGCAGAACATCGCCCATTCGATCACCGCCAACCATCCGGAATGCTATCTGATCGTGCTTCTGATCGACGAGCGTCCGGAGGAAGTCACCGACATGCAGCGCTCGGTGAAGGGCGAGGTGATTTCCTCGACCTTCGACGAGCCGGCCGCCCGCCACGTGCAGGTCGCCGAAATGGTGATCGAGAAGGCCAAGCGCCTGGTCGAGCACGGCCGTGACGTCGTCATCCTGCTCGATTCGATCACCCGTCTCGGCCGCGCCTACAACACCGTGGTGCCGTCATCCGGCAAGGTGCTGACCGGCGGTGTCGACGCCAACGCCCTGCAGCGCCCGAAGCGCTTCTTCGGCGCCGCCCGCAACATCGAGGAGGGCGGCTCGCTGACCATCATCGCCACCGCGCTGATCGATACCGGCAGCCGCATGGATGAAGTCATCTTCGAAGAGTTCAAGGGCACCGGCAACTGCGAAATCCAGCTCGACCGCAAGGTGGCCGACAAGCGCATCTACCCGGCGATGGACATCCTCAAATCGGGCACCCGCAAGGAAGACCTGCTTGTGCCGCGCGCGGATCTGCAGAAGATTTTCGTGCTGCGCCGCATCCTCGCGCCTATGGGCACGACCGACGCGATCGAGTTCCTTATCGACAAGCTCAAGCAGACGAAGACCAACGCGGATTTCTTCGATTCGATGAATACCTAGTCTAGTTGGAGGATCAGCCCTCTCCAGGCTTCGTCATTCTAGGGCGGAGCAAGGAGCGAAGCGACGCGGCGTAGACCCTAGAATCCATCCCGTTCCTTATGAGCTTTGCAGCGGTGCAGAATTCTGCTCCGTTGCGTTCGTCGGCAAACGTCACGGCATGGATCCTCGGGTCAAGCCCGAGGATGACGAAGAAAAACCCGGCTTCGCTGGCTCTTGGCGCCTACCCCCGCCGCAACAGCTTCTCCAACTCCTCCGCATCCGTAACCACCGGCAGGCATACCTGCCCGCTGCAGAACCAGGCGCCTGCTTTGTCCGTCGGCGGCAGCACGCCGCCCGGCAAGAGCGGTCGATTCGCTTCCGTACCGATCGGCACGACGATATCGACCCTGCGAGGGTCGGGATTCCGATTCGCAACCGGAACGAGGCTTGAAGCCTGCGGCTTATCTATAATGACGAGCTTCAGTGGTTCGAGCGCCAGCGCGCAGGCATTGACGATGCCGGCCTGGCCATAGGCCTGTTGCGCGGCGCGGCCCATGGCATGTTCGGCGGTCGCCCAGGCCTTTACCCAAAGATCGAGATCGCCGGTGAGCGATGACAGCCGCACCAGCGCCTCGACGATCTGGCTGGTGGCCGAGGGGATCGCCTCGTCGACATCGCCGCGGATGCGGATCGGCACGTCGCCGCTGTCCGACGCCGTCAGCCAGTAGCCGGTCTTGTCGTCGTCCAGATGCCAGCGGTCGAGCTCGCCGATGAAGCGTCTGGCGCGATCGGAATAGGCCGGATCGCCGGTCGCCTCGAACAGCGCGATCGCCGCGTTGGTCATGGCGGCATAGTCGCTGGACAGCGCGGGGAAAAGTTTCTTCGTCCCGAACATGGAATGCGGCAGGCGGCCGTCCTGACTGGCCTCGGCGATATGGGCGAAAGCCTCGGCCGCGGCCTCGATCCAGTCGCGCCTGCCAAGGAAGCGTCCCGCTTCGGCGAGTGCTGCGATCATCAGCCCATTCCAGTCGGTGAGCGCCTTGCCGTCACGGCCTGGCCTGACCCGCGTTTCGCGAACGACCAACAGCTTTGCCTTCAGCGGCGCAAGCTGAGCGTCGTCGGCGATGCCCTGAACCTGCTGCGCCTCGCTCTGGCGAATGATCGGTTTGCCTTCCCAGCCATGCGGGGCAGCCAGCTCGAAATACCGGAAGAAGCTCGGTGCATCGCCGCCCAGCGCGGCTTCAACCTCTTCCCTGCTCCAGGTGTAGAAAAGCCCCTCCTCGCCCTCGCTGTCGGCGTCGAGGCTGGAGGCGAAGGCGCCGCCTTCGACCCGCATCTCGCGCAGCAGCCAGGCGACCGTCTCTTCGATTCGCACCCGGAACAAGTTGTCGCCGGTCGCGGCATAGGCCCAGTTGCACAGGCGGATGAGCTGGGCATTGTCGTAAAGCATCTTCTCGAAATGCGGCACCAGCCACTCGGCGTCGGTCGAATAGCGGCTGAGGCCGCCGCCGACGTGATCGTAGATGCCGCCGGCGAGCATCTTTTCGAGGCTGGTGACCACGGCGTCGCGATGCTCCGCACGGCCGTCGCGCAGCCAGGACAGCCACAGCGTATGCATGAAGGACGCGTTGGGGAATTTCGGCGCGCCTTTCAAGCCGCCGAGATCACGGTCGATCATGCCGTCGATGCGGCCGGCGAGATCGCTGAGCGTATCGCGATCGAGCACAGCCTTCCCCGTCGCGCCGGCCAGTCGCTGCTCGACATGGGCGGTCAGCCCATCGGCGCTTTCAGCGAGGCTCTGCTGCTTTTCGCGCCAGGCCTTGTCTACAGCCTCCAGCACCTGGATGAAGCCCGGCCGCCCGTAACGCGCCTCGCGCGGAAAATAGGTGCCGCCCCAGAAAGGCTTGCCGTCGGGCGTCAGGAACATGGTGAGCGGCCAGCCGCCCTGCTCGCCCATAGCATGCAGTGCCGCCATATAGATCTGGTCGATGTCCGGCCGCTCCTCGCGATCGACCTTGATATTCACGTAGAGCCGGTTCATGACGGCCGCCACGGCGTCGTTCTCGAAACTTTCATGGGCCATGACATGGCACCAGTGGCAGGCGGCGTAGCCGATGGAAAGCAGGATCGGCCGCTCCAGTTCCTTCGCTTCGGCAAGGGCTGCGGGCGACCAGCCGCGCCAATGGACAGGATTGTCGCTGTGCTGCCGCAGATAGGGGCTGGCTTCTTCGGCAAGCAGGTTTCGCGCGGGCAAGGTCACGATGGGCGGCTCGGCATTCGGGTTGATAAAGGCTGGAGCATGATGCCGAAACGTGTGGAGCGGCCAACATGTTCTACCTTCTAATCTAGGCGGTTTGGCAGGTCCGGCAAATGGTTTCGCCAATGGCTTCGAAGGATTCGATCGTAGCGCTTTCCAGCGGCCGACTGCCCGCCGGCATCGCGGTTATCCGTGTCTCGGGACCGAAGACTCGATTCGTGGTCGAAACGATAGCCGGGCCGGTTAAGGATCGGTTTACCAATTTGCGGAGGCTCAGGGCGGCGGACGGCTCGACGATCGACCACGGGCTTGTCCTGTTCTTTCCGGGCCCCGGCAGCTTCACGGGCGAAGACGTCGCCGAGTTCCAGGTCCATGGCGGCCGCGCCGTCGCGGCCAAAATGCTGGAGACGATCACCGGCTTCGAAGGCGTCAGGCACGCCGAGCCCGGAGAGTTCACCCGGCGCGCCTTTCTCAACGGCCGGCTGGATCTGGTCGAGACGGAGGCATTGGCCGATCTCGTCAATGCCGAGACGGAGGCGCAGCGCCGCTTCGCTGTGCGCAACGCCGAAGGCGCGCAGAGCGAGCTTTATTCGACCTGGCGCCGCCGGCTCATCCATGCCCGCGCCATGATCGAGGCGGAGATCGACTTCGCCGACGAAGAGGATGTGCCCGGTTCCGTCTCGGAAGCGGTCTGGTCGGATGTGGCCGCGATGGTCGGCGAGATCGAACGGCACATCGAGGGCTTCAAGGCGGCGGAGATCATTCGCGACGGTTTCGAAGTCGTGATCATCGGCGCTCCAAATGCCGGCAAGTCCAGCCTGTTCAACGCTTTGGCGCAGCGCGAGGCCGCGATCGTCACCGATGAGCCAGGCACGACCCGCGACCTGCTCGAGGTCGTCATGGACCTCAAGGGCCTGAAGGTGCGGCTTGTCGATACGGCCGGGCTGCGAGAGGCCGCAGGCAAGGTGGAGTCGATCGGCATCGAGCGGGCGCGGGCCAAAGCGGAAGGGGCGGATCTGGTTCTGTTGCTGGAAGATATGGCCGTCCCGGTTTCCGTCAGCGGTATCCCAAGCGGTGTCCCGCTGCTGAGAATCGGTACCAAGTCGGATATTGCCGATGCCGGCGTCGGGGGCTACGACGCTGCGATCTCATCCAAGAACGGCAGCGGTCTGGACCGCCTGCTGGACGAGATCGGGGCCCGCGCGTCCGCCGCGGTTGTTGAGGCGGGTGACGTCCTGCCGTCCAGGCTTCGCCACGTCGAGCTGCTCAGGGAGGCGACGGATTTCCTGGGGGCGGCACTGTCAGGGCAGAACCAGGAGTTACGCGCCGAGGACCTGCGGCTGGCGGCCGAGCGCCTGGGGCGCATTGTCGGTGCGGTCGGCGTCGAAGATTTGCTCGACGTCATCTTTTCGCAGTTCTGCATTGGTAAATGATTCACGTGAAACATAGGGCGGAGCCCACCCCGCGCTGATTCACGTGAAACACCGGGGATGTGGTCGATGTTTCACGTGAAACGGCTCCGGTCCTTGACAGCAGGCGGTAGCAGGGACATGTGTCAATCCATCTCGAAAAAGCGGATTCTTGGAAAATGACCGATCACTATGACGTGGTGGTGGTGGGCGGCGGGCATGCCGGTTGCGAGGCGGCAAGCGCCGCAGCGCGCGCCGGCGCGAGGACCGCGCTGGTGACGCTGCGTTTCGATACGATCGGCGTCATGTCCTGCAACCCAGCGATCGGCGGTCTCGGCAAGGGACATCTCGTGCGCGAGATCGACGCTATGGATGGGTTGATGGGTCGTATTGCGGATGCCGCCGGGATCCAGTTCCGCCTGCTCAACCGCCGCAAGGGACCGGCCGTTCGCGGCCCCCGCACCCAAGCCGACCGCAAGCTTTATCGCCTGGCCATGCAGGAAGCGATTCGGCGGCAGAACAATCTCGACGTGATCGAGGGCGAGGTTCTCGACTTTGAAATCATCGAGGGACAGGTCGCAGCCGTTCAGATATCGGGCAACCGTCGCCTTGCCTGCGGCGCCGTCGTGCTGACCACCGGCACCTTTCTGCGCGGCCTGATCCATATCGGCGAGAAGAAGATCGTCGCGGGCCGCATGAACGAACAGGCCAGCATCGGCTTGTCGGCGACGATGGCGCGCGCAGGCTTCAAGCTCGGGCGTCTGAAGACCGGAACGCCCCCTCGCCTCGACGGCCGCACCATCGACTGGGCCGCGCTGGAAAGCCAGGCCGCGGACGAGGATCCGGTGCCGTTCTCGCTGATGACGGATGCAATTGCCAATCCGCAGATCCATTGCGGCATCACCCGCACCATGCCGGCGACGCATGAGCTGATCCGCGCCAATCTCGGCCGCTCGGCCATGTATTCCGGCTCGATCGAAGGGGTCGGACCGCGCTACTGCCCCTCGATCGAGGACAAGATCGTCAAGTTCGGTGACCGTGAGGGCCACCAGATTTTCCTCGAACCGGAAGGTCTCGATGACCACACCGTCTACCCGAACGGCATCTCGACCTCACTGCCTGAGGATGTGCAGCTCGAGATCCTGAAGACCATTCCGGGGCTCGAAAGGGCGACCATGCTGCAGCCGGGCTACGCGATTGAGTATGACCATGTCGACCCGCGCGAGCTGAAGACAACGCTGGAGACGAAGCGGGTCGCGGGCCTGTTCCTGGCCGGGCAGATCAACGGCACGACCGGCTATGAAGAGGCCGGCGCGCAAGGCCTGCTTGCCGGCATAAACGCGGCGCGCAAGGCGTCGGCGAGCGAGCCGGTCGTGCTTAGCCGGACCGAGGCCTATATCGGCGTGATGGTGGATGACCTCACCAGCCGCGGCATCGCCGAGCCCTATCGCATGTTCACCTCGCGCGCCGAGTTCAGGCTTTCGCTGCGCGCCGACAATGCCGATGAGCGGCTGACGCCGTTAGCCGAAAAGCTCGGCATCGCGTCGTCGGAGCGGCTGCAGCGCTTTGGCGGGATGGTGAAGAAGCTGGACGAGGCTCGCGCCTTGGCCAAGTCGGTCACCTGGACGCCGAACGAGGCGGCACGGCATGGGCTCGAGATCAACCGAGACGGCGTGCGGCGCTCGGCTTACGAACTTCTGGCACATCCAGGCGTCGACATGGCCTGGCTCACCCGCGCTGAACCGCGCTTTGCCGCGCTTGATGCAAAGACGGCCGAGCGGCTTGAAACGGAAGCGAAATATTCAGTTTACCTCGATCGCCAGCAGGCCGATGTCGCGCAGATCAGGCATGAGGAATCGCGGCTCATTCCGGAGGCGATCGACTTCTCCGATGTGCCGGGCCTGTCGAATGAGCTGAAACAGAAGATGAAGATACGCCGGCCGCGTTCGATCGCCGACGCGCAACGGATGGAAGGCATGACGCCGGCGGCGCTGGCGATCATCGTCGCACATGTCCGCAATGCCGAGCTTGCCGCACGAAGGACTGTGGCGTGAATGCGGATGCCTGGGGGGACCTGCGACACGCAGCGGGTCCGGTTTCACGTGAAACATTCGAACGCCTGCAGGCCTTCGAGCAGCTGTTCCTGAAATGGAACCGCAGCATCAATCTGGCGGCGCCGTCGACGCTCGACGATGTCTGGCGCCGCCATATTCTGGACAGCGCCCAGCTCGCGCGAATCGCGCCCGCCGCAACACGCTGGGTCGATCTCGGCTCGGGCGGCGGGTTTCCCGGATTGGTGCTCGGCTTCCTGCTGGCCGAGCGTGCCGGCGCCTCGATCGATCTGGTCGAAAGCAACCGCAAGAAGGCATCGTTCCTGCAGTCGGTCATCGGCCAGTTCAACCTTCCTGCACGCGTTCTGGCCAGGCGTATCGGTGATAGCTATCCGCTTGTTTCCGCACCGGAAATCGTCACGGCGCGGGCGCTCGCCGCGCTACCGGACTTGCTCGATCTGGCTGCGCCCTGGCTGACCAAAGGGGCGCGGGCGCTGTTCCACAAAGGCCGGGATTACCGGGCCGAAGTGGAAGAAAGCACTCACCGCTGGACCTTCGATCTGGTAGAACATTCGAGCATGACCGACCCACACGGCGTCATCCTCGAAGTCACCGACTTGCTTCCGGCGAAACAGCAATGAATTACTGGCATAGGCCCATGAGCACAGCACCGCGTATTATCACTGTCGCCAACCAGAAAGGCGGCGTCGGCAAGACGACGACGGCCATCAATCTGGCCACGGCGCTGGCCGCGATCGGCGAGCGCGTGCTGATCGTCGACCTCGACCCGCAGGGCAACGCCAGCACCGGGCTCGGCATCGACCGAAAGGACCGTACGGTTTCTTCCTATGACGTGCTGACCGGCGAGCTCGAGCTGGAAGCGGCCGCCGTGCCGACGGCGGTGCCGGGCCTGTCCATCGTGCCCTCGACGCTCGATCTGCTCGGCATCGAGATGGAGATCGCCTCGGCGCCCGACCGCGTGCTCAGGCTGCGCAACGCGCTGCGCGCCGCGGCTGAGCGTTCGGCGCCGTTCGGCTATGTGCTGATCGACTGCCCGCCCTCGCTCAATCTTTTGACTTTGAATTCAATGGCGGCAGCCGATTCCGTTCTCGTGCCGCTGCAATGCGAGTTCTTCGCGCTCGAAGGTCTCAGCCAGTTGCTGGAAACGGTCGAGCAGGTGCGCCACACGATCAATCCGGATCTCACCATCCAGGGCATCGTGCTTACCATGTATGACGGGCGCAACAACCTCGCCAACCAGGTGGTGCAGGATGTGCGCACCCATATGGGCGACAAGGTGTATGAGACGATCATCCCGCGCAATGTGCGCGTTTCGGAGGCGCCGTCCTACGGCAAGCCGGCGATCCTCTACGACCTGAAATGCTCGGGCAGCCAGGCCTATCTGCAGCTCGCCTCCGAGGTGATCCGCCGCGAGCGCAAGCTGCGCGCCGCCTGAGCGTTGGCAGTCGGCGGCTTTGGTTACTCGGCCAATTCGATTCCGAAACGATCTGGATAGTGTAATGAGCGAAGACCAATCGAGAAAGAGACTGGGCCGCGGCCTCGCGGCGCTGATCGGCGAAATCGACCGTCCGGCGGCGCCGGAAAAGCCGAGCGCGGCGGTGGCGGCCGACGGCAAGGTGCCGATCGAATTCGTCAGCCCGAATCCGAAGAACCCGCGCCGGCATTTCGGCGACGCCGAGCTGACCGACCTTGCCCAGTCGATCCGCGAGCATGGCGTGGTGCAGCCGGTGGTGGCGCGTCCCTCGCCCTCGCAGCCCGGCCGCTATGAGATCATCGCCGGCGAGCGGCGCTGGCGGGCGGCGCAGCGCGCGGGCCTCACCGAGATCCCGGTGATCGTGCGCGACGTCAACGACCGCACGGCGCTGGAGTTGGCGATCATCGAGAACGTGCAGCGCGCCGACCTCAATCCGGTCGAGGAGGCGCAAGGCTATCAGCAACTCATCGACGAGCATGGTTACACCCAGGCTGATCTCGGCCAGGTGATCGGCAAGAGCCGCAGCCATGTCGCCAACACGCTGCGTCTGTTGAAGCTGCCCCCCGTCATCCATTCGATGCTGGTCGACGGCGACCTGTCAGCCGGCCATGCCCGCACTCTGGTCACCGCCGAAGACCCGGCCGGGCTCGCCAAGCGCATCGTCCAGGAGGGGCTTTCGGTGCGCCAGGCGGAAGCGCTGGCTCAGATGCCCGCCGGCCCGACCCCGGCCAAGGCGAAGTCCGCCCCGAGCGCGCCCGAGAAGGATCCCGACACGCTGGCGCTCGAAAAGCTGATGACCGACACGCTCGGCATGATCGTCAGCATCGAGCACAAGGGCAAGGGCGGCACGCTCAAGGTGGATTACCGCTCGCTGGAGCAGCTCGACGAGCTCTGCCGGCGGCTGAAGGACGAGCGGTAGGCGGCTGGGACGCCACGGTATTTGGCTGTGGCTGAGGTTTTGGCTTAAGGCTGGATACGCCTGATATATTGGTGATAGACAAGGAGGGGCTGGCAATGTGCCAGCCTTTTTTGTTGGCGACGGTGGCTAACGAGCGCGGCGGGGCTAATCTCCCTCTTTGCGGGGGAGCAGCGCAGAGTGGGCGCGACGGAACGCCCATGCCATAGCCAAAAAGGGGAGATCAGCTAGCACCGCGCCTTGCGACCGCGCTTTATCCGGCCGCGCTTGATCTGGTTGCCTGCACGAGAAGATGCGGATTCAACGTCGGAGCCTTTCGCTTGACACCCCAAGGCATCGGCGTAACCTGCATTAGATACAGCTAAACTATATGCCCTGGCGTGCCGATCAGTCGCGATGAGGGCTATCTGCCGTTCCGAATCGTTCGTGAGACGGCACCGCCTCGCCAAAGCGATCCGCCGCACGCCTGACACGATGGGAGGCGTAAATGGCAGTCAGCTGGCAATTGTCTGGAAGCTATTTCGAAAATTGCAGCTGCGATGTCGTGTGTCCCTGCCTGCTGTCCACCAATGCACAGCTGACATCGAAGCCGACGAAAGGCGTCTGCGACGTCGGACTGGTCTTTCATATCGACAAGGGCAACTTCGGCGACGTTCGATTGGATGGCCTCAGCGTCGCGATGGTGGCGCACACGCCAGGTCCGATGGCGGACGGCAATTGGACGGCCGCCGCCTATATCGATGACCGGGCCGATGAGAGGCAAACGGAGGCTTTAGGCGCGATCTTCACCGGAGGCGCGGGCGGTCCGATGGCATTGCTGGCACCCATGATCGGCACCAATCTCGGTGTCAGGAAGGTTCCGATAGACTACCGGATAGAAGGCAAGAAGCGCTCGGCGGAGATTGCGGGCGTCATGAAGATGGCGGTCGAGCCGCTGCCGACGATGCGAGAGGACGGCGAGATGTGGGCGGCCACCGGCCATCCGATCAATCCCGACTGGCTCGGCCTGGCGATGGGGGCGGAAGGCAGCACGTTCAGCGACCACGGCATGAGCTGGGACAACTCCCGCCGGAACGGACATTACGCCCCGATCAATTGGTCCGGCCAGCAATAGCGCCTGCCCCGCATAGTCGAAACGGGCAATCGCCGATGTTGACGCTGCAGCGAAACATTGTCCTCGCGCTGCTCATCGCCGCCGCAGCGGCGGCATGGGCCCTGCTCGTCCGGCCGCAGACCGGCATGGACGCGGATATGGGCATGTACTCCCCCACCATGGGCCTGACGGCGGCGCTGTTTCTTGCCGTCTGGTTGATCATGATGATTGCCATGATGTTTCCGGCGGCCGCGCCCATGATCCTGACCTTTCACGAGGTCCAGAGCGGCAAACGGGGACGCGGCCAGGCGTTCGTCTCGACCTGGGTGTTCGTGGCCGGGTACATGCTGGTTTGGACCGCGACGGGCGTTCTCGCCTTTGCCGGCGCGGCGGGCGCGGAGATGCTTGCCGCGCATCTGGGACTGTCCGCAACGACAGCCGCGCGCATCGGCGGCGCGCTGCTGATGGTCGCGGGTGCCTACCAACTCTCGCCGCTGAAAGACCTGTGCCTGGCCAAATGCCGTACGCCGATCGGCTTCATCCTGACCTCATGGCGCGATGGTCAGTGGGGCGCGGTGCGCATGGGCCTCGAGCACGGGCTCTTTTGCCTGGGCTGCTGCTGGCTTTTGTTCCTGGCTCTCTTTCCGCTCGGGATCATGAATGTCGCCGCAATGGCCGTGGTCACCTTGCTGGTCTTTGCGGAGAAGACCCTCCCCTATGGAGAGCGGATAGCGAAGGTGTCGGGTGTCGCCCTGCTTCTTTACGGAGCGGCGGTACTGGTCTTTCCACAGGCGCTGCCTACCTTTCAGCCGGCAGACATGATGATGATGAACTGACCGGTGGCAGGCAGCTATCTCTGCCCCAGCCGGGCGCTCTCGACCGCGATGCCGAGCAGCGCCTGACGTGCCAGCGCTTCCGAAAGATCCGGCCGCTTGCGTGTTTGCAGCACCGCCGTCTGCAGTCGGCCGAGAGCGCGGCCGAGCGCCTCGACGTTCCAGCGCTCCAGCGTCTTTTCCACCAGCTTGCGGCGCGAGAAGAAGACGGGCGGGCGGGCGCCGGCGACGACCGAGGCGGCGTTGCGGCCGCCGCTTTCCATCTGGCCGCGCATCACCTGGATCGCCTGCAGCTGCCGCATCGCCGAGGACAGCACCAGGAAAGGATGGCCGCCGGACTGGCAGTGGCGGTTGAAGGCGATGTCGAAGTCGCCGATCTTGCCGTCCAGCATGGCGTCGACCGCAGCGTCGAAGGAAGCGCCGGAGACATCGCCAGACAGTGCATTGACGTCCGCGAGGTCGATCTCCTTCTTGCCGTGGGCGTAGAGAACCAGCTTCTCGATCTCGCCGCGCGAGGCGAGCCGATCGCCGCCGAGATTGCGGCGCAGCGCCTGGCGGGCGTCCAGCGTCATCGACATGCCGGCCCTGCGCAATTCGTCATCGATCACCGAATCCAGGTCGCGGGCTTCGTCGGCATAGCAGGGCAAGGCAATGGCGTTGCCGGCGGCCTCGACAATGGCCCTCAACCCGGTGCCCTTCTTCAGGTCGCCCGCCTCGATGAGGATGATGGCGTCGCGGGCGGGTTCGGCGGTGAGCGCCTTGATGTCGTCCGCCAGCGCCTTCTGGCCGCTGGCGTTGCGCACCCAAAGCAGCCGCCGGTCGGAAAACATCGGCACGGTACGCGCCTCGTCGAGCAGCCGGCCCTCGTCGCGGTCAACCTCAGCGCCATCCAGCTTGACCACCGAGAACGGGTCGTCCAGCGGCAGGCCGGTTTTCGCAGCGAAGATTTTCGCCCGCTCGGCGACAAGGCCGCGGTCGGGGCCGTAGAGCAGGACGATCGCCATGGACGGGTCCGGCCGCGCCAGCCACGAATCGACCTCGTATCCTTTCTTTTGTGCCATGCGGCGTGAGTTAGCATGGCGTGGGGGCAGGGAACCAGCGTCTCTTCCTTCTCCCCTTGTGGGAGAGCGACTATCTGGGCTGTC
>CCNA01000017.1:3713-3972 GCA_000824805.1 Mesorhizobium sp. SOD10 | reverse complement strand
GGCGGTTCGGCTTCAGCCAGGCGTGCGGTCAGCGCCCGGGTGGCGTCGAGGACGAAGACGCCGCAATCATAGTCGTTGTCCTGCTGGGCCATCAGCACCGGCCTCAAGCGGGCGCCCAGCTTTGCGGCGAGCTCTTGTGCCAGCGCGCTGTTTTGGCCGCCGGAGGAGTCGTAATGATAGGCGAGCGGCTGCGAGCCGCGCAGATCGACAAACAGCAGCGACCAGTGAGTGCCCTGCTCGCCAAGCGCTGCATTGTTGA
>CCNA01000017.1:3501-3703 GCA_000824805.1 Mesorhizobium sp. SOD10 | reverse complement strand
CTGCATTGTGGGGGGGAAGGAACACGAAGTCGGTCCTGGCGTCCGCCAAATTGCCCCCGCCGCCGGCGATGCCGTGGAAGATGGCGGCCGCTTCGGCCTCGTCTTGGGTCATGCGCAAAAGATGGGTCACCGAAGGCTCGACCAATCGGATCCGGGCGGCGATGTCGGGGCTGGCCCCGTGCAAGGTCTCGCCAAGCAGCGC
>CCNA01000017.1:0-3491 GCA_000824805.1 Mesorhizobium sp. SOD10 | reverse complement strand
TGGATGTCTCGTTGGCAGGGGCCTCGTTGGCAAGGGTCTGTGCGGCTGCGTCCTCGCCGCCGCACAGGTAGGCGTGGAGCGCCTCCACGCAAGGCTCGGCGTTCTCCTTGTCCTTTGCGGAGGGCGGGACCACCGTGATATCGGCCTGTTGGTAGAACGGCCGGCGCTCGTCGAACATGCGGCTTAGCTTCTGCTCGCCGTCGGGGCCTTGCAGCAGCGGCCGGCTGGTGTCGTTCCCGAGGCGCCTGCGGATCACTTGCGGGTTGGTGTCGAGCCAGACCGACACCGCCTTCTCGCCGATCAGGGCTCGATTGTTGGGCTCGATGAAGCCGCCGCCGCCGGTTGGCAAGCTCGCGGCCGATGGTCGACTTGCCGCTGCACGGCATGCCGACCAGCACCACCGGGCGCATGCCGAGGGCGGCTATGATCGGGGATGCTGGAGGCGTCAGGGGGAATGGCGACCTCGAGGCATCTGTCCTGCACGCGCTGCACGAGCTCGTCGGCCTTTTGCTCGGCGTCCGGCCCGGGGTGGCGCCGCAGCCAGTCGATCTGCTTGTAGAGGGCGTGGTTGGCGAGCTTGGCCTGGTAGCTGGCCGGCGTATGGAACTCGACCTCGAAGCGATAGCCCTGCGGGGTGCTGAACACGGTGCGGATGGCGAGGAAGCGCGGCGTGCGCATCCTGAACCAGTTGGTGGTCTCGACCTCGCTGCAGCCGCGCTCCTCGAAGGCCAGCACGGCCGCCTTGAAGGCGCGCGTCAGGGCCGCGTCCGGGATCTCGAAGACATGGCGCACCGCATTGGTGACCAGCTGGGCCTCGGGCGCAGCGCTGACGCTCTGGCCGGTGAGCCCGTCGGCCATCGAATCGCGCCCGCGCAGGCGCTGCTCGAGATGCGGCATGGAGACCTCGATGCCGGCCTGCCGCAAAAGCGCGGCGACCGCCTGCGCGTTCGCGGTGATGGCGCCTTCTTCCGCCGCGGCGCGCTGGGCCGCGCGCCTGGCGTGCTCCAGGGCCTGCTCGCGGCTCAGCGTGATCGTGGCGGCGGGGTCGTCGGCGGCGGCGACGTCCAAGGGGCTGGGCAGGATGCCGTTGGCGGCGGCGAGCTTGATCGAGGCCTCCATGACCGAGGCCGCCAGCGTCGGATTGTCCTTCAGATCCGCCAGGCTGGCGTCGACGTCGAAGCGGCCCTGGTGCAGCGTTGCCGCCAGCGACTTGACATAGGGCGCCGGCTTCAGGCCCGGGATCTGCTTCAGGAGCCGCTGCAGTTCGGCGCTCTTCTTCATGAACAGCCGCGCCCCGGTATCGGACTTGTAGGCGTCGGTGCCGACCTTGATGCCGACGCTCAACAGGTTGATGGCGCTTTCATGCAGATCGTGCGGGTTGTAGCCGTCGGGCCGCGGCGTGATGCGCGCCCGGCAGTGGTCGAGCAGGAGCTCGACGCGCTCCCTGGCGTCGGCGGCCGCCGGATAGGATTCGGCAAGCTCGGGAAACAGCGCGCCGGCGGCGGCGCTGACGCCAGGCCCGGTGACGCCGGGCTGCGCGCTTGGCTGCTCCCCATTGCCCGTAGGTGCCGAAGACGGCACGCTCGGCAAACCAGCGTTGCGCTTCAAGCGGCTGCGCCAGGAGGTTGCGCTGCAGGCAGCTGTAGGTCTCCAGCACCTGCTGGGTGGCCGACAGGATCTGCCGGGAGCGGCTGAACTGGTAGCTGCCGTTCTCGATGGCCGGCGTGTGCGACTTCGGCGGCTTCAGCGAGGCCTGGCCGCGCGCCTGCTCCTTCTGGTCGAACTGGCGCACATGCTCGTAGAGCCTGGGCCGGTCGCCGACGATGACAACGGTGTCGCCGTCGAAATCGCCGTCGAGCTTCTTTTGTTCGGCGAGTCGGCCGGCCACATCTGGTCGGGCACAACGATCAGGATGCCCTTGGCAAACAAGGTCGGATCGTCGGCGGCAAGCCTTTGCCCCGACTTGTGCGCGACGTTGAAGCTGTACTGGAAGGCCACGCACCGGTCCAGGAACGCCGCGGTCGCGTCGCCGTCGCGCGCCGACCTGACCTGGCCGGCGGCGAACGGACGCAGGTTCGGCTTGTCGTAGGGCGAGCGCCCGACAAGCACGCCGCCGTCGCCGGTCAAGGTCTCGCTCTTGAGCGTCGGCACATAAAGGCGTCCGTCGCCGGACGGCACGGCGACGGCGCCCGGGCCGTCGATGTGGCCCGAGGTGACGGTCCGAAACAGCTCCTCGGCCGTCAGCCTCGGCTGCTTACGGCTGCCGAGCCAGGCCTCGGCCTTCTCGCGCGTCTCCTCGGCCACCGCTGCGCTGCGCGGATAATGCTGCAGGGCCGAGGCCGGCACCGAGGTTCGCTTGTCCTGGCCAAAGACACGCACCGGCGCGGCGCCGTCCGGGCGCAGGGCCCGGGCGATGGCCGGCATGCGCTCGGCCAGCGAGGCCCTGATGAAGCCGCAGCCGTCATGCGGCCGCAAGGCGATCGGGCCGTCCGGCCCGGCGAGCCTGAAGGGATGCGCTGCCCCTGCCGGGCGGTCGGGCAGCAGCGACAGCCTGAAGGCGCCTTCAAGCGCATAGTCGTGCGGGCCAAGTCCGGCGATGTCCGGCGGCGCGGCAAAGCCGCGGCGCTGGGTGTAGTAATAGGCTTCCTTGAACGGCGCCCAGGCCCGCGCCAGCTGCTCGAAGGCCGTCCCCGGCGCCGTGTCGGCATAGGGGATCGCCAAAAGCTTGCCGCCGGTGGCCTCGTCGGCCGCGCCGGGCAGGCGGGCGGCGAGCTGGGCCAGGGTCTTTTGCGGCGCCTTCAGCTTGCTGCCGCCGAACAGGTCCATGCGGTAGGGCACGCCCTCGACGCTGAGCGTGCGCGCCAGCGGATGCTCGGAGCGTTCTGCGCCATGAAGGTGTCGAGCGCGTCGAGCGGCCCCTCCGCCTCGATCTCGGCGATCACGTTCCAGCTCATGTTGGAAAGGTCGGCCTCGATGAGGGCGCGGGCGCTGTCCAGGATCTGGCTGGTCTTGGCGTGCAGCTCCTCCTGGCGGCGCCGCAAGGCGAGCTTGTCGCCCTCGACATAGGGCCGCCGGTAGAGCTTCTCCAGCACCGCGCGGGTCTTGAGCACCTGATAGATCGACAGCGCCGGGCAGCGGCTTGCATTGGCGCCGCTGTCGCGCTCGGCCTGGCCGGCCTCGAGATGCGCCTCGATCTTGCGCTCCACCACCGGCTGGATGGCGTTGAGCAGGTTCAGCGCCGGCCTGCGATACCAGCGCAACGCCGGCCGCCGGCTGCGCGCCAGCGGCAGCAGGGCGACGCACAGATTGCCCATTGTCTCCAGGTTGTTGTCGCGCTCGAAGGCGGGCGTGGCGCGCAGCGCCTCCAGCCGGTCCAGCCCCGGCTTTGCCAGCACACCGAGATCGTCGGACAACTGCGCCTTGCTCAGGGCCTTGAAGATGTTGGCGATGGCCAGGACATCGGCCTGCTGCAGCCGGTCCTCGGCATAGTG
>CCNA01000016.1 GCA_000824805.1 Mesorhizobium sp. SOD10 | reverse complement strand
CGATGCTGGGGTCAAGAGGGGCGTTGGGCGGCATTGTGTTCCTCCAATTGGTCGCGGAATCCAGAGCTGGGCCCGATTGCGTGACACGGCTCGGTCAATCGAGCCTGGTCAAACTCACATACGGTCGCCGCTTGAGGACGGCTGCACCAATATCCCGATTTCGGCGGCAGGGGCCCAGAAGGCGAGACCCGTCTTTGATACGGCATTCCAGCCAGCTGGGATCTCGGTTCGCCTCCTGGATCCGCCGAGGCTGATCAGGCCTCGAGGGATGAGTGTGTCGGTATGGTCTCGTCAGACAGCCTTCATGACGGCGCCTTCGATGACGACGCCCGCGGTCACGTATTTCCACAGCGCCACGAGTAGCTTCCTTGCAAGAGCGACAATGGTTGTCTTTTTGAGGCGCCCCTGATTGCGCATCACGCGTTCGTGGAACCAGCGGGTAAGCGCTGAAGCCGGTTGATTGCGCAGCCATAGCCAGGCCAACTCGATCATCGTCGTTCGCAGCCGGGGGTTGCCGGCCTTCGAGACGCCTTGCTCGTGCTGGACCGATCCGCTCTGCCAGGGTGTCGGCGCGAGCCCGGCATAGGCCGCGACCTGCCGGCGATTATCGAAGTGCCGGAACAGCCCTTCCGAGTAGAGGATAGCCGCGCACTCGGGGCCCATACCCTTGAGATCGAGCAATGTCGCTGCTGGAGTTTCGGCGACTTCGATTGCCAGCAGAGCGTCGCGCTCGGCCTGCACCTCTTTGATCTGGGCCATCACCAGTTCGAGTCGGTCGAGCTCGCGACGGATTTGCCCCTTGAGATGTTCAGGCAGCGCGCGACCGTCGCCGGTCTTCAATTCCTCAAGCCGCTGTCGCCGGTCACGCCGCAGCGGCTCGTAGCCGGTGATGCCCTGAGCAAACAGCAGGCCCTTGATCCGGTTGACATGGCAGGTCCGCTCACCAACCAGAACCTTGCGTTCACGGCCGATGCGGCGGCGGTCCTCCTCCTTGACGCCCGGCACCCTGACCATCGCGCACACGCGCGGCTCGCCCCGCTTGTAGGCGAGCAGCGCGCGCACCAGCGCCTCACCATCGATCTTGTCGGTCTTGGCACGACGCCGCCGGCGCGACGTAGCAATCGAGGCGGCGTCCACGACGTGGCTTTCGATCTCCTCGGCTTCCAGGACACGATGTATCCAGAAGCCGTCCAGACCCGCCTCCTGAATGACGACAAGCGCAAAGTGCCGTCCGGTGCTTGTATGCGCCTTGTCCTGGAGCTGGGCAAAGCGCGCCAGCAGTCCGGCGATATCGCCGCCGCGCACTGTATGTTTCGACATCTTCTCGCCGCGGCCCGGCGACAGCGAGGTCACCAACCAGGTCGATTTACTGAGTTCCAGAGAAACGAAGATCGCGCCTAGGTCGGTGCGGATAGCGGCGGGCGCCGCGGCTTGATCGGCTGCAACATGTCATGTCTGGACGGCGCCCGCCGATCAAGGGTTTGTTTCGGCAATGGGACGGTCGTGGGTGCGGTCATGTCTCCGGCCTATTGTTGCGGTACTGTGACCGCTGGCCCTGATGGTGTCCGCTGATCCTTTGGCCTGATCAAGAGAACGAGCTCGAAGCTCCGACTATGCTGCAGGCTTTGGGGATCTGTCCTCGTTTGTTCCCATCATGTCACTGTCACCCTCGATTCCAGTCCGCGGTCGTAGCCGCTGATGCTGTTACGCCGGTGCCCCCGCATAGTGTGCCTCGTCGCGCATGAGCGCGAAGGCGATGCGGGCGAGCTTGTTGGCAGTCGCCACGGCGACAAGCTTGAACGGCTTGGTCTCCATCAGGCGATCGGCCCAGCTTCTCAGCGCATCGCTGCAGCGTCTGCGATGGAAGAGGACTGCGTGAGCGCCAACCACGAGCAGTTTGCGCAAATATCGGTTCCCCATCTTGGAGACGCGTCCCAGCCGCTCCTTGCCGCCTGATGAACTTTGCCGGGGCGTTAGCCCGAGGAAGGCCGCGAACTCACGCGGGCCCGAGAACGCGGAAATATCCTGTATACTTGCGGCAAGCGCAGAAGCGGTGACGGGACCGATGCCGGGAACGGTCATCAGACGACGCGCGGTGTCATCGGCTCTGGCGAGAGCCAGAATGGCCCGATCGCTTTCCACGATCTCTGCATCGAGTTCGTTCAATCGACGCACCACAGGCAACAAGGCCGAGCGCACGACCGCTGGGATCATGTCGTTGCCTTCCACGACGAGAAGGGCCAAGGCGCGGGCATTGTTCGGTCCTTGCGCGGCGATGATCCCAATCTCGGCCAGGTGGCTGCGTAACGCGTTGAGGAGTTGCGTACGTTGCGCCACCAGCAGTTCGCGCACTTTGTGGTGCATGAGCGCGGCTTGGTTCTCGATCGATCGCACCGGCACAAAACGCATGGAGGGCCGAGCCACCGCCTCGCAGATCGCAGCTGCATCAGCGGCGTCATTCTTCTGGCGACGGACATAGGCCTTCACATACGCTGGCGGCATCATTCGCACATGATGGCCGAGGCTCATCAACTGGCGTGCCCAATGATGGGCCGAGCCGCATGCCTCCATGCCCACAAGGCACGGCGACAGCCGCTCGAAGAATGCCTGCACATCTTTCCGCCGCAGCGCCCGGGTCACGAGGACGCGGCCGGTGGCGTCGACGGCGTGGACCTGGAAGACATGCTTGGCCAGATCGAGGCCGACGGTGGCTACAGCATCGAGATCGGTGGTAGTCTTTTCCATGGACGGTGCTCCTTCAGATGAGTGCTCGACAGCAGCCATCTTGGCACGCCTCTCACGAGGATGATGCCGTTGCGGGCGCCGTCCACCCCATCAAGAGAGCCTGA
>CCNA01000015.1 GCA_000824805.1 Mesorhizobium sp. SOD10 | reverse complement strand
CGCCCCTCTTGACCCCAGCATCGGTCGGCGGCTCGCCCGCGAGCGGCCTAGTGTCGAAGGCAACGCCCTGGGCGTGGATGTCATGGGTGTAGATGTCGCCCAGCGCGCCCAGACTGGCGACGCCGGCCGCCGTGTTGCCGCGCTGCCGCCGGAGGCCTCGATCGCCGGTCCCATGCGGCTGTAGAGCAATTCGGCGCACCTCGTGTCGATGAGGTTCATCGCCCCCTTGAAGAGCTGCCAGTGGCCAGGCTCACCGCATTTTCAACTGCGCTCTGCGGTGAACTCTCTGTGTCAGCTGTACCAGGATGGAAACACTACTGTTCGGAATCCGACATAATGAGGCGGGGTTAAGACGCCGCTTGCAGTCCAGAACACTGCCGTTTTACCCCTCCTGCTCGCGTAACCTCCTCCGGGGCACGCCAATTGCGTGGCCACGATGAGATCCGCTGCGCCCAAGGCAGCGTTGCATGCTCCGACCGAGGAGGCCTACGTGAAACTTGCTCGAACAATCGAAATCAGTGCCACAGGGATGCCGCTGAGGGCGGTCCCTCCGATTGAAGCTTTGCCGCGCCCGTCACGGGTGCCACTGTCGCTTCCCCAGCAGCGGCTTTGGTTCCTATCCCAGCGGATGGGCGGCAGCAAGGCCGATCTCATCTATGTGGGGCTTCGGCTACGCGGCGAATTGGACGAGGCAGCCCTCCAGTCTGCCTTGGACGGGTTGGTGGCGCGTCATGAGGTGCTGCGCACCACCTTCGGGGTGGAGGATGGCGAGCCGTTCCAAAGGTTCGGGCCGGCAGATATCGGCGTTCCGCTGAAACGAGACGATCTGACGGCGGTAGCCGATGTGGAGGCGACCCTTGCGGAACTCATGCGTTTTGAAGGGCAGGCGGTGTTCGACCTGCAAGTGGGGCCTTTGATCCGTACACGACTGACGCGCTTGGTGGAGGACGATCATATGCTGCTGATCATCATGCACCGCATGGTCTCGGACGGCCGGTCGCAGGAGATTCTGGTCTGCGAGCTTTGCGAGCTCTACGCCGCGGCCCGGGAAGGCCGCGCGGATCAGCTGAGGCCATTGCCGGTGCAGTATGCAGACTACGCGATTTGGCAGCGAGGTCGGCTGGCAAAGAAACTCCTCGAGCGGCAGTCGGAATACTGGCTCCGAATGCTGAACAACACACCAGCAGGGCTGGAGCTGCCGACAGACCGGCCGCGGCCGGCGCAGCGAGACTACAGTGGCAACTATGTGGAGTTCGTGTTGGACGAGCAGCTGAGTGCACAGCTCAAGGAACTGAGCCAGCATCATGGGACGACGCTGTTCGTCATCCTGCTGGCGAGCTGGGCGCTGGTACTGGCGCGCCTGTCGGGTCGAAAAGAGCTGGTGATCGGCACACCTCGCGCCAATCGTACCCGCTCCGAGTTTGAGGGGCTGATCGGCTGCTTCGTGAGCGTCTCGGCGTTGCGGATTGATCTGTCGGGAGATCCGACAGTGGAGACATTGCTAGAACGGGCGAATGCCGCCGCGTCTGGGGCACAGGATGATCAGGACCTGCCATTTGAGCAGGCAGTGGAACTCATCGATCCGCCCCACAAACCGGAGGTTATACTTACATGGCAAAACAATCCTAGGGAGTTGGCCGAACTGCCGGGGCTCGAGCTTGAATATGTAAGCGTTGGCGATCGTGTCGCGCAACATGATCTCGCGCTTAACCTTTCCGAGATCGGCGAGGCGATCTGTGGAAGGCTGATCTATCCGACGTCTCTGTTTGAGCGGAACACGGTGGAGCGGTTCGTGAGCTATTTGCAGCAGGCGCTGAGCCAGATGCTGGCCGGCCCCGGGCAGCGAGTCTGGTCGGTACCGTTTCTGTTGGCGGAGGAACGTCGATTTGCGGTTGAATCGAACCCAGCGGAAGATGCCTCTCTCCAGGACCGCTCGGTTCACGAACTGCTTGGGGCGCAGACAGAGCCGCATCCGAAAGCGATTCCGGTTGTCTACAAGGACCAGAGCCTTAGCGATAGAGAACTGACTGCGGTGCCTCTCGTTTGCCCTCCTCAAGCACCACCCTCCAACTCGGCCCCACGGCCCGACACAAGGGTGATGAATTTCATCGAGGGGCCGCGCGTCGTCACCGAGGGGGAACTGCAAGCCAGTAGCATCATGCGCCATCATGTCACAAAGTCTTATCGTGAGCAGATCACCAACAGCGGTTATTACGAACAGCTCAAGTACATTGTGGAGCCTTCGTTCCAAGAGTTCGAAAGTCCCGGAACCCTGGACACGAGCGGAGAGCTAGATAACACGGTCTTCCCCGGGTTCCAGCACAAGTACGCCCAAACCGGGTTGGTGATGGCAACGGACCGTTGCGCCTCATATTGCCGGTATTGCCTTCGCAAACGACTTGTTGGAAAGGATTCCGATGAAATCGCAGATGATTTCGCGCAAATTGCGCAATATATTCGCGACCATTCGGAGATAACGAACGTGCTGATAACAGGGGGCGACCCGCTGGTACTCAGCACCGCCAAGCTCGACAAAATGCTTGATCGGCTGCTGCCAATCCCACATTTGGATTCGATTCGTTTCGGTACAAAAACACTAGCCTACCAGCTCAAACGGTTCGAGGATCCCGCGTTACCGGCTTTGTTCAAACGGATCGATGAAGCGGGTAAGGCCGCGGTGATCGTCACACACTTCGACCACATCGGCGAAATCTCCGTTGAGGCGGAGCATAAGGTTCGCTCCTTGCGCGCTCTGGGTGTGCAGTTCCTGAACCAAACCGTGCTTCTGGCGAAAGTCAACGATGATCCTGAGATCATGGCTGCCACATTCGCCAAGTGTCACCAAATGGGTATCCGCCCGTATTATCTCTTTCAGGCGAGACCGGTGAAAGGCGCTTCCCATTTTCAGGTCTCACTGCGCCGTGGGATAGAGATCGCTCGCGGCATCAACCAACGCCTCAGCGGCATCCACAAAACCTTCAAATACATCATGTCCCATCACACAGGAAAGATCGAAGTCCTCGACCTTGGAGACGATGGCCGAATCTATATGCGGTATCATCAAAACAAGAGTCCTGAAAAGATCGGAAAGATCTTTTCCCGGCCCCACCTTGAAGGCGCCTGCTGGTTGGACGATCTGCCCGAAGAATGAGAACCAAAGGCGCCCATGAAATACGGGCTACTCAAGGCTCCCGCGGCCGCAACAATCACCCCAAGGCCGGTGTCCGTAAACTCAACCAAGAACAGATTCTGTTGCTCTAGCCGACGGCACCACCATGGAGAACATAATGTTTCGCAATCGTGTAGATTTGCACCTCTCCCAGTTGGAAAAAATAAACCCGGTGGCCTTCAAGGCCATCGAGCCCCGAATCGCCAGAGAGTCATTCGACTGCCTTGCCAAACTGTCGCGCAATGAGTTCACCCCGGAAGGACGTGGTTCGGATTACCTCGATAGCATCCAACTGTCCCTGCTGGCACGATCGGAGGGCGTGATGGATCTATTGGGAAAAATGCACCCCAATGGTCGCGACGGATTGTGTTCATCACTGATCTTCTGCGATCTTCTCGCCGGTGACGGCTACGTGAACAAGGTAGCGCGCCAACTCTTGGGTGAGGCGCGCTGCCCAAGTTTCATCAACTCCGACGTCTCACAGTTCATGGTGGACCGTTGTATCCGAGATGGCCTGTTTGCGACCTGGCAGGGCGCGACCGATCCGTTCTGGATAAAAGATGGATCGGTGGATGGTGTGCTGATGGCTTACGGCACGCACCACATCCCGCGCGACGAGCGCGCCACGGCTGTCCAGGCGGCCGCGCGAATTCTCCGGTCCGGCGGCATCTTCGTTCTTCATGACTTTGAAGATGGCTCCCCTACTGCTCGCTGGTTCGCTGACGTGGTGTCAGCATATTCAGTGACCCCACATGACTATCCTCATTTTACCGCGGGCGAGGTGCTCGATCTGTTCGCTGCTGCGCAGTTCGATGAGGTAACTGTGCAGCGAATCTCAGACCCGTTCGTCTTTCACGGCGGAGACGAAGAGAGCGCTCTCCAACTGTTAGCGGAATACGTCGTGAAGATGTATGGGCTAGAGAAGCTCCGGTCCCACAAGCAGCGCGTGCTCGCGCTCCTCGATGAGTATTTCGGGGTCGTCGTGTCACAAACATCTCACGGTGGGTTCGAAGCGCGCATAAAGCGCAATGCACTGGTCGGGAGCGGGCGACGCGTGTGAAACACAATATCGTTGGCCCCCATCAAGGCCCGGCTTCTGCTTTTTCTGCCTAGTCGTAGCGCTCTATTGGAGGGCTCAATGATCCATTTCCATTATGATATCCCGTCCCTGACCGCCCTTGAGGTATTCGAGGCATCGGCCCGCCATTTGTCGTTCGAGCTTGCGGCTTCCGAGCTAGAAATGACGTCGGGAGAGATCCGTCGGCAGATCAAAGCCATTGAGGGGGGGCTGGGCGTCCGGCTGATTGTAGGGCCTGGCTCTGACGTCGTGCTTACCAGTGCTGGTGAAGACCTCTATAGGTTGCTCGCAAGCAGCTTTGCACGGGCGTCGGAAGTCGTGAGGATCATTAAACGCGGCGACTATTCCCGAACCGCCACTCCTGCACGTCGAATGGATCGAACCTGACTGGGGCGGCTCGGACGAGATCCGGAGCAGCGCCGCAATTCCCTGGATGACGCTTCGAGGCCACCGTGGGCCTGCAATTTATCAAATGTAAAATACAATAACAAATCTTTCACTTTCAATGGAGTCTGTAGAATATAACAATGTAGACGTTGAACAGCCTATCTGCTGACGAGATCGGAATAAACTAAAGGAGGCCTGCGTTGCACACAGACGATAGCATAACCAACAAGATGGCGCCACATTCGATATCTGAACTTGAAACATACTTTAGTGAAGATTACTTGCATTTTGCCGATTTGGCCAATCCGCCCGAAAGAAGTGATCGAGAAGCAGAAGCGATTTGGAAGCTTCTTTCGCTTGGGCACGGCAACTCGGTTCTTGAACTCGGATGCGGTTATGGGCGAATTACCAACCGGTTGGCCGAAAAGGGAGCGCGGGTAACCGGATTGGATATCTCGCCGATCTTGCTGAAAAAGGCCGAGGCGGATGCGGCTGAACGCCGGGTAGATGTTGAGTATATTCGTGGGGATATGCGCTCACTCCCTTGGCGAAATCGGTTTGACGCGGCCTTTCTGTGGTACACGACGTTTGGCTATTTCGATGAAGCTGATAATGAGAGGGTCCTTCATGAAGTCGCTGCTTCACTTCGAAAGGGCGGACGTCTGCTAATCGATCTGATGAATCGCTTCTATCTGCTGCGCGAGCAGTCGCCTACCTACGACATCGTGCAGCGAGACAATGATCTAAGGATCGATATCGTCAACAACGACGCGCTGACGGATCGTCGAAACTGCGATAGGATCGTCGTCCGTGGTGGTTGTGTGAGACGCACGCGTATTTCTATCAGACAATATGGGTTTTCCGAATGCGTTCGCATGTTGCGAGGCGCGGGGTTCGATTCTGTTGAAGCCTATGGCCAGGAAGGCGTAGAGTTTACATCCTATGGTCCGCGCCTAGTCGTCGTCGCGTACAAGTAAATGGGTGATCCGGGCGATTGCATATTGCTGACCGGACGGGTAGTGCGAATCTGCGGGTCGCTTGAAGAACATCAGACGTCATGGCCCGGATCGGAGATCGGTGGCCCGCCATTTTCTTGCGATAGGGCTTCGTGAACCCTTCTTTATTCAACAGGTTGAAGTCAAGCGCCTGTCGAGCTTCTCTGCGGAATCCGCGTACGGTCGGCAAGATTGCAACAATACCTTCAAGTAAGTTTACGGACTCTTTGCGATCCCAGATCGCTGAGCATGGTACCTTCACCGCAAAGCACGACGCTAGGCACGCAAAAGGGCCGACGTCTATTCACACGCGCACCGCGGCACAGCTCGCAAGGAGAGTCATCAGCAATGACAAGGAGAGCACTCGTCCTGCTTGAAGGGCATAGGAGTATTGGTCTGCTATACGTGAAGGCGGCCCAGCGTCTTGGGCTTCATCCAATTACCCTGTCGGCCGACCCAACTCAGTACGGCTATCTTGCTGCGGAAGGGCTTGAGGCAGTCCAGGTCGATACAGACGATCTCGATGCGCTGATCGCCGAATGTTCCCGCCTAGGAGCGATCTATGACATTGCTGGCATCACTGGGTTTGTAACCCCCGGCGAGTCGGTTACTGGGTTTGTGACCCCCGGCGAGTCGGTCTATTCGACAGTTGGCAAGCTCTGCCGCCATTTCGATTTACCGGGACCGAACCCCGCATCGATTGAACGATGCTGCGACAAATTCGTTCAACGTCAGTACCTCGCGGAGGCCGGCGTTCCGCAACCTGTTTATTGCTTGGCAGCGGATGCGACGGAGGTGGAAAGCTCCGCCGCAGATATCGGCCTGCCGGTGGTTGTTAAGCCAGCGGTCGGCAACGGTAGCACCGGTGTCCGATTGTGCCGCAATGTTGATGAATTAGCCGAACACACGACCTACTTATTGGGCGGGAAGCACGTTTGGCGCACTTCGCCGAGGATAATGGTCGAAGAATTCGCACAGGGCCCCCAGTATAGCGCTTACACAATGGGGAATGAGATCATTGGGATTTGTGCTGCCGAGTTCGGCCCCCTACCTCATTTCGTCTATCGTCATTTCACCTTTCCGGCCCCTCTGACCGATGACGAGCATAAACGTATAGCAGATGTTTCGCTGAGCTGTCTGCGGGCTCTCGGCCTTGGCTGGGGGCCGGCTCACGTTGAATTCCGGTGGACGAAGCGTGGCCCAGTCGTCATTGAAGTCAATCCGCGCCTGCCAGGCGGGACCACTCCTCGGCTGATTCAGTTGGCTTACGGCATCGATCTTGGCACCGAGCACATCAAGCTTGTCATCGGCGAGGAATGGGATTTGCGCAGAAGGCATTCGCACGTCGCGACCGTGCGCTTCCTCGTTCCTGACCGCGATGGCATCCTCGATTGGATCGATGGCGACAGTCAGCTGGCTACTATCCCAGGTATCGCCGAGGTCAAATTGTATGTTAAACCCAAGACGCCGATCGTCAGGAAGGGCGATTACCGAGACACCATCGGACATGTCATCGCCGCTTCAGCCAGTCCCGCTGAGACCAAGGTGATCCTTCAGCGTGCCGTCGACTTAATCGATTGGTCGATCACACCATTTCCGGCCATCGACGAACGGGAGCAATCTGCGGCCTTTCACCTACCCGTAGGTAAGAGGTGATAGTCTCTCAACTGTAACGCGGTAATCAACGTGACGCCACTGTGTCCTGGTTGCGATGGAGGACTGTGGTGGCGCGTCTATTGGGCTCGTGAGATCAAGTGTGGCCATAACGTCCAGCTAATCCCGCCCATCTATGTGAAACCTCTCGGGGCGTCCCGATGGCGCGTATTACCAGTGGACGAAGGATCCATCCAGAGAGTTGTCGATCGATCTGGTAGTTGACAAGCGGTTTGGACGAGCAATCGGACGGATCGGAGCCTCGTGCCAAGGGTCGCTAAAGGTGGCCGAGCAATCCAGCGGGCCGTAACGCGAGTGAGCCGCCATGCGATGATTCTCCTTTCCATCATCATGGCCTCATGCACAAAAGTCCCGACAGTCCCACCGCGCACGCTCACGCCACGAGGTCGCTCGGCGCACGACGACAATAGCTCCAGCAAATGAAAACGTTGCAACAATATCTTCAAGTAAGTTTACGGACTCTTTGCGACCACAGATCGCTGAGCATGGTATCTTCACCGGAGGTCTGAGGTCACAGTCGGCTCAGCTGTTGCTCGACGTTCGCTCACACCGCCGCACCGCACGCATCGGAGGGTCCATAGCAATGACAAGAAAAGCGCTCATCCTGCTTGAAGGGTCACGTGATAATGGTCCCCTCTACGTCCAAGCGGCCCAGCGTCTTGGGCTTCATCCAGTTACCCTGTCGGCTGATCCAACCCGGCACGGCTATCTTGCGGCGGAAAGGCTTGAGGCTGCCCGGGTCGATACAGACAATCTCGATGCGCTGATCGCCGAATGTTTCCGCCTAGGTGCGATCTATGACATTGCTGGCATTACTGGGCTTGCGAGCCCCGGCGAGTCGGTCTATGCGACAGTCGGCAAGCTCTGCCGCCATTTCGGTCTACCGGGACCGAACCCCGCATCGATTGAACGATGCTGCGACAAATTCGTTCAACGTCAGTACCTCGCGGAGGCCGGCGTTCTGCAACCTGCTTATCGCTTGGCGACGGATGCGACGGAGGTTGAAAGCGCTGCCGCGGAAATCGGCTTGCCGGTGGTTCTTAAGCCAGCGGTCGGCAACGGTAGCACCGGTGTCCGATTGTGCCGCAACGCAGGTGAGGTGGCCGATCATACGACCTATCTGTTCGGCGGGAAGCACAAATGGCGGTCGTTACCGAGGGTACTGATCGAAGAATTCGCTCAAGGCCCATACTACGAAGCCGAGATAATGGGAAACGCAGTCATTGGCGTTACTGGCGCTGAATTCGACAGCGGACCGCATTTCGTCTTTCGCGACAGCATCTTTCCGGCCCCGCTGAGCGATGATGAGCATATACGTATAGCAGATGTTTCGCTGAGCTGTCTGCGGGCTCTCGGCCTTGGTTGGGGGCCAGCGAACATCGAATTCCGGTGGACGAAGCGTGGCCCAGTTGTCATAGAAGTTAATCCGCGCCTTCCGGATGGTATTACTCCTCGGGTAGTCCGGCTGGCTTACGGTATCGATCTCGTCACCGAGCACATCAAGCTTGTCATCGGCGAGGAATGGGATCTACGCAGAAGTCATTCGCACATTGCGGCCACGCGGATTCTCGTTCCTGATCGCGATGGCATCCTCGATTGGATCGGAGGCGACAGTCTGGCAGCCGGAATGCCTGGTGTCGCCGAGGTCAAATTGTACGTTGAACCCAAGACCCCGATCGCCAGGAACGGGGATTGCCGAGACCGCATCGGACATGTCATCGCCGCTTCAGCCAGCCTAGGCCAGGCCAAGGCGATCCTTCAGCGCGCCCTCGACTTTATCGATTGGTCCATCACACCATCTCCGACCCCCGGCGAACGGGAGTAATCTGCGGCCCCTTTTTCGTACACCGGCGCAGCTAGTGCCGGGCAAGAGGACGAAGGGCAGATTGATTAGGATATTTCTGCCGTGCCAGGAACTACGGATAACGACCGCATGCCCTTTACTCGCCGCCGGCTCGCTCCCGCTAGCGTCGTGTAAGCTCACAGACAACGGAGGCCCTGTATGTCCAGAAATACCATCTCCCGCGTCCGCGCCGAGGGCGACGCCTTCTCCATCGGCGTCGCCCTCGGGCGAGCCAGCGCCGGCTTCCTCGAACACGCCCCGCGCAGCGCGCAAGATCGTGCACTGGAGAAGCGCTGGCGCGGATCGGACTATCTCAAGACGCTGGAATCCGCGGCTCGCGCGACCTATCCCCGCTTTGTACGCGAGATCGAGGGGATCGCCGCGGGCGTCGGGCAGGATTTCGAAACGGTCTTCCTCTGGAACTGCTGGGGCGACCTGCAGCTTCCCGAGGACGTCTCCCCGGCAACGAAAGCGCTCGCCACCACGGGCTGCACCTCGCTCCTCATTCCGCGGGAAGGTGACGGCCCGGCAGTAATTGCCCATAACGAGGACGGCGATGCCGAGATTCTCGGCGCCTGTCTCTGGGCCGAGGTCGAGCCCGATGAGGGCCCGGCCTGGAGCGGCTTCATGTACCCCGGCCAGTTGCTGGGGCACACTTTCGGCTCGAACGAGGCAGGGCTCGTCCAGACTGTCAACAACATCAGCGCCCATGATCTTCAGCCGGGCGTGCCGCGGCAGATCATCTGCCGCGCGATCCTCGATGCGAGAAGTCTGGACGAAGCAGTCGACATACTTAAACGTAAGGACCGTGCCAGCGGTTTTCATCACAATCTCGGCGAGGCGAAGACGCGCCGGCTTGCCTCTGTCGAGGCGCCGGCCTCCGGCTGCGCCGTTCGGGAGGTCGCCTTGCCGCGGGCCCACGCCAACCACCTGCTCTCCGAGAAATTCGACGGGCTGGAGCAGACGATCACCCTCTCTTCCCGCAACCGGCAGGATGCGGCGGACCGAATGATCGCGGAAGGCGCGCTCGCGAGGGGCGCGGAGGTGGTACTCTTCGATGAGACCACCCCGATCTATCGCGGCGAGGATGGGCGGCGGGACGATTACGCCCAGACCCTTGCCACGGCCGTCTTCGCGCTTTTCCCGGATCGTGTCGAATGGCGCGTCCACGCCACGCCTGAGGAGCGCAACGCGCTTAGCGGTACGGTGCGCGTCGTCTAAATTAGTCACGCATCCGTTCATGCATGGGTGCCGTCGCCGGTACGCTTCTGAATCACGCCATCCAGCCAGTCTGGGTCCATCTGTGGCACCGAACTCATCAGCAGTTGCGTATAGTCATCGAACGGTGGCGAGAGAACGGCATTCTTTTCGCCGAATCTAACCACTCGGCCACGGTGCATGACAGCGACCTCGTCCGCAATCGCCTTCACGGTGGCAAGGTCATGCGTGATGAAGAGATAAGAGAGTGAAAGCTCCTTCTGGAGGGACATCAACAGCTTCAAGATGCCCTCTTGTATTACTTGATCGAGCGCCGAGGTCACTTCATCGCAAACGATCAGATCAGGATTGGCCGCCAACGCGCGCGCAATGGAGATGCGCTGCTTCTGCCCGCCGGAAAGCTCCGAAGGGTAGCGATCAATATAAGCCCCGCTCATCTCGATCATGTCGAGTAGTTCGTTTACGCGCTGATCGGCGGCCGAGCCCTTCAGTCCGAAATAGAGCCGCAGTGGACGCGAGAGCAACTTGCGCACAGTGTGGCTGGGGTTCATGGAGGTGTCAGCCGATTGATATACCAGTTGGATACGGCGCAGTATGTCGCGAGTGCGCTCTTTTCGTAACGGCGGAAGCCGAGTGCCATCAAACACCACCTCGCCTTGCTGAACTCTCAGCAACCCGCAAACGACTCGGGCCAAGGTTGACTTGCCTGAGCCGGATTCGCCGACCACCGCAACTGTGTGACCGCGCGGCACCGCGAAACTTACATCCTCCAGCACCCGCACGTGCCCATAAGCCGCATTGATATGCCGAATATCGAGAATAGGCCGCGCCGCCACGGCCGCCGATTTTTCAAGGCTCCGTACCGCCCAAAGAGTTCTGGTGTAAGGGTGCTCGGGCGACGCAAGCATTTGCCGGGTCTCGGCTTCTTCAACCTTGATACCGTCCTTCAGGACCACGATGCGGTGGGCCATCTGCGATACGAGCGCTAAGTCATGGCTGATGTATATGGCCGCCGTTCCAAACTGCTGGACGACTTTGCGAATGGCCCCAAGGACCTCGACCTGAGTCGTCACGTCGAGGGCTGTCGTCGGCTCGTCGAAGATGATGAGGTCCGGCGCGCAGTTCATAGCCATCGCCGTCATGAGGCGCTGCAACTGGCCGCCAGAAACTTGGTGGGGATATCGTTCGCCGATCCGAGCGGGCTCCGGGAGGGCAAGCTCACCGAACAGGGTCACCGCTCTTTCAACGGCTCGCTTGCGCGGTTCTGTCTTATGGATCTCAGAGCTTTCGACCACCTGATCTATCAGCTTGTGCGCAGGGTTGAAGGATGCGGCGGCACTCTGCGCTACATAGGCCACGCGGACGCCGCGCAGATGCCGTTTGACGGATTCCGGGCAGTTGCGGAGGTCGATACCGTCGAAAGTGATGCTTCCATCGACGATTATGCAGCCTTCGTTCACGATCCCCAGTCCCGCCAACCCAAGCGTCGATTTGCCGGCACCAGACTCACCGATCAGGCCAATAACCTCGCCGCGATGAACGTCAAGATCTACGCCACGCAAAATTGGAACAGCGGTATCGTCGACTAAACCATTGATGACGAGATTGCGAATCGTGAGTAGCAAGGGACCGCGTTTCGTTCCGCTCGGCAAAGATTCAACCTTCTCGATCGTTGCGTTCTCCTCAGCCATTGGACCCACCCCTGATCTGCAGATACCAATCGACTATGAAGTTGACG
Source organism: Mesorhizobium sp. SOD10 (assembly GCA_000824805.1). GTDB lineage: Bacteria > Pseudomonadota > Alphaproteobacteria > Rhizobiales > Rhizobiaceae > Mesorhizobium. Next base: position 5,171 of record CCNA01000015.1, on the reverse strand, counting down.
GCTACGGTAATCAGAGCGATGGCTCCCGCCGGGATCAAAGGGGTGATATCCCCGTAGGTGACCAAACTAGCATTCTCGCGAACCATGGAGCCCCAGTCCGCCATCGGTGGCGGGACGCCAAGGCCGAGGAATGACAGCGAAGAGGTGGTCAGTAGCACAAAGCAAAAGCGCAGGCCGAATTCTGCCACCAGTATTGGGAGAATGTTGGGCAGAATTTCCTGAGTGATGATCCATAGCAGGTTCTCCCCCCGAACCTGTGCAGACTCCACGTAGTCTGACACCGCAACGTCCATTGCTAACGCGCGGGCGAGTCGGAAAACGCGGGTAGAATCGAGAATTGCGATGATTAAGATCAGGTTCTGGATCGATGTTCCGAAAACGGACAGCAGCATCAGTGCAAAGATCAACCCAGGGATCGCCATGAGGACATCGATGAGGCGTGAGACAACCTGGTCCACCCAACCACGGAAGAACGCGGCGATGATGCCCAGCGTGCCGCCCATCAAAAAAGCGATACTCGTCGTTATAATGGCGATACCAATGGAATTACGCGCACCATAAATAAGTCGGCTGAGAACGTCTCGACCGAGCTGATCCGTGCCAAGCAGATTTATGTCGTTCCACGGCGCGAATGGCTCCCGGGAGACCAGTTCGGATTCGCCGAAAGGCGCAATCAGGTTCGCGAAAAAGGCGGCGAACAGGTAAACCGCGACGATGGCGAAGCAGAGCTTCACGTTGAGGGGCGCTTTCCGGAGGGCATAACGAAATCTACTACGCCTGCCCAAGGTGAGTTTGGCGCGCGAAGAGATATCGGTTGTATTGGGCGTGTTCACGATACCATCACCTCGGGTGGAGCAGCTTAGGGTTCGTGGAGATTGCGATGATGTCTGCAACGAGATTCAGGAGGATGTAGGCGCTCGCAAATATAAGTGCGCACGCTTGCACCAGCGGTAAGTCGCGCGTGCGAACTGCGTCGACCATTGTCTGGCCTATCCCGGGATAGACAAAGACTGTCTCCACCACCACGACGCCCACCACCAGATAGGCCAAATTTACGGCCACGACATTGGCGATGGGGGCCCAAGCGTTGGGTAGCGCATGCCGCAGGATGATTCGTGCTTGGGAAGCACCCTTGCATTTTGCCATGTGGATATAGGGGCTGGATAACACACCGATAATCGCCGACCTGGTCATGCGCATCATATGGGCAACAATCCCGATCGTCAGGACCAAGACAGGCAAGGTTATGCGGTAGGCCCACTCCGCGACGTCCATGCCGTCCTTGACGTTGGATAAGGTCGGCAGCCAGCGCATCCTTACGGCGACAGAAATGAGCAGGATATACGCTACAAGAAATTCTGGAATTGAGATCGTTGTCAGCGAAATTCCGTTCACCACCCGGTCGAAGGCGGCACCCCGATACAATGCACAGAGGACGCCAAGGATGATCGAAAGTGGAACCGCAATGAGCGCGGTCACACTAGCCAATAGGAATGTGTTGCGGAGGCGCGATGAAATAATGTCGGCAACGAACCGAGGTGCACCTGGACTGGACGATAAGGATTCGCCGAGATCACCGTGGAGGATTCCGCCCACCCATTTGAAGTAACGGGTCGCGACGGGTTGATCGAGGCCAAGGCGGGACTTAAAAGCCGCAACCGTTTCCGGAGTCGCGGACTGACCCAAAATCGCGGTGGCAAAGTTGCCTGGAAGCATGCTGACGGTCGAAAAAATGATGACCGAGACAGCCGCCAGCGTCAAAACGCCAAGGAGCAGTCGAGAGATGATCGTTCGGATAAGAGGCGGTACCATCGTTAAGTTGCGGAGGATCATTTCTTCGGCCTTCTTAGTCACCATCGCAGGGACTTTGAGATGCGGTACGATCGTTGCCGTCCACGTCGGTCGGCCGACGGCAGGCAGATGTCAGCCGCAAAGATATCCGCGATTGGACGTATTGCTCAATGATGTAGCGTGCAGCGTGCAACGACCTACGGAGCCACCGCCGAAGACGTTGTATCGCATGCCCTTACGTGGCGTGTTAACAATCGGCATCGAGCCGAGTTCCAAGGAAGAAATGCGCCAAGGTGATGAGCGCCTGAAGAATCAGGCGCTCGCACAATCGTTCGATTTCCAAACTATGCAGTCAACCACCAGCGCTCAGACGCACGCCCATTGTCCAGCGGAAAAACACCGCCGACTTTGTTGAAACCAACCTTTTTGGAGACTGCATTGGTATAGTTTAAGAAGGCATACACAATCGCGCCACCTTCGTCGTGCAATATTTGCTGCATTTCCGCGTATTGGGAAGCGCGCTTGGCTTGGTCGGTTTCGCCGCGGGCTGCAACCAAGAGCTCATCAAATCGCTTGTTGCTGAAATGGGTGGGATTCCAATCAGCGCCCGTCTGATAAAATTGCGTGAACAGCCAGTCGGCAGTTGCACGGCCGAAATATTCGGCCGAAACGAACGGTTTCTTTAGCCATACTTTGTCCCAATAGCCGTCGTTGGCCTCAAGTACAATATTGATTTCAATTCCAGCTTTGGCGGCTTGCTCTTTGAACAGAGAGGCGGCCTCTACGGCCCCTGTGGCAGCCGAAGGAGCTACCGACAGGTCGATCTTCAGCGTCTCGTATCCCGCCTTCTTCAAGTGCTCCTTCGCTTTTTCGATACTGTAGGTATGTTGTGGCTGCGGATCGACGGCAAAGGGCATCGATAGTGCTAAGGGGTTATCATTGCCAAGTTTCGCTGTCCCAAAAAAGATCTTCTCTAAGATCTCCTCTCGATTGATGGCGTACTTAAGGGCCAAGCGAACATCTTTATTATCAAATGGCGCCACCTGCGTGTTCATGTCAAACGAATCATGACCAGCGCTGGGCACCAGCTGCAGCGCGATGTCGGGATTTCGTTTTAACATGCTGAGAGTCTTGATATCGACACCTTCCATAAACTGCACCTCGTCCGTAACGAGTGCATTGGTGAGGGCAACGACGTCCGCGATGACCATGAACTCGACTTCGTCAAGATAAGGCTTGCCTTCCTTGTGGTAGTTCGGATTGCGTTTTAGCTTCGCGCTTACGCCAGGCTCGAATTGCTCGAGCAGGAAAGGACCGGTACCGACCTTCGAAGTCCAGTCCAGGCCGCCCCCAGCCTTCGCCGGCATGATCGGCAGGTGGAAGTCGGCGAGCAGGTATGGGAAGTCGGCGACCCCGCTCTTCAATTCGAAGGTGACGGCGTCCTTTCCATCAGCCTCGATTGACCCAACCTGTGCCAGCATTGCCTTCGCGCCGGAGTTGGACCCTTCACCCATATGGTGTCGCATAGATGCGATGATGTCCGCAGGGGCGACATTTTTGCCGTTGTGGAAAGTGGTGCCCTTGCGGATCTTGAACACCCACTTGGTAGCGCCCCCCGATGGTTCAAAGCTCTCGGCCAAATCCGGTACCACCGAGCCGTCTGGGAGAATTTCAGTCAAATTGTTGCACATTGACCCGCCGAGCGCCGCAAGTGCAAATGTACTGGGCCAGGTAGCCGGATCGAGCGTGTCGCTCTGGGACCCGCCCCCCACCCCGAATTTCATGAATCCGCCCTTGGTCGGTTCGGCCGCATTGGCATGCCCGGGCTTCAGCAGGACGGAGCCGACGCTAGCCAATGCAGCCGAGGCGGCCACGCTAGCTAGGAGTTCGCGGCGAGAAATCTGGCTGGATTGGAAACCAGCCGTTTGTTTATTCCCCTTAGGCATAGAAATCTCCCGATTGCCATTGTTCGTTGTTGACTTGAGCTTTTTGACGGTGCCGCGCCGCTGTACGGTTTCGAATGCCGGCACGCCTCTAGAGGCGTGTACATCCCTGGCGAAGGCGCAGGTCGCAGCCGTTTTCACCGTAAAACCTCCGAGACCTCCCACTCCTTGTGATGACCGCCGCACCGGTGACGCCGCCACCTCCTAGGCGGGAGCACTTGTCAGGTCTTTGCGTTTCCACAGGGAAACTTGAAACCGCTGCTTCTCAGGCAGTGGTTTAACAGAGTGATCCACAAACTATTGCGCGTCTAATATTATTTGGACATAGGGTGATCGCGGATGAGCAACAATGCCCGGGCATTTGCAGTCTAAGCAGTGCACGATTGCGCGCGATGACCTCGATGCCAGGATGGCGTTCCAGCCATGCTGCGACAGTGTCGGCATTTAGATCCAATAGATCGGGGACGCGATTACGCTCAAGATCGCTGAGCGTTCCGTAGCGCTGCCCCTTGCGCCAGGCCCAGTGGTCGATGCCGACCACACCGGCGCTTCCGGGGGCGTGAGCCAGCCAACGGCCTGGCGGATGGGACATGCACTGCGTCTCATGGTGGCGCGGGAAAACATGCTCGCCGGCACGGTGGAGATCGACCATTTCCATCTCGGCGGAAGGTCCAGAAAGAATCCCGACGACCCGCCTCCGGGCCGCGGCCGGAAAGGTCGCTCATCAAATGAGCTCCCAATTCGATCTGCGCTTTAATGATGCGTTTTGTCCGTATTCGCCTGACCGCCAGTTATGGCAATGGTTCGGCAGTTGAAGCCCTCCACCGAATTGACGTGGACGGCGGTCATGCCTGGCACCTCGGCCAGGCGCACCGACGACAAGCCCTTGTCGGATTGCAGTAACAGCCATATTGCCTTCAACCAAACACGCAAAGGAAGCTTCGTGGAGTGCAAAGGCGTATGTGTCGTCACTGTGAACTGGAATCGCGTTCGCTTGCTCGCGCCGAAAGACCGGTCACGACCGCGGCACGCGCGTCACCGGCCAGAGTGGCTCGGCGAGTGGAAGGCATTCATGGCCATTGGTGAGAGCTTTGCCAAGCACGAGACCGTGAAGCATACCAGCGGTGAGTATGTTCGCGACTCCCGCGTCCGCCGTACCATCGCCGGCGTCTTCCATCATATCAGCCCGCAGCATGCCGACCTGTATTTCGACGAGATCGGCTTCCGATGGTCGCAGCGCGTTGTCACAGGAAACGTCATTCGCAAAACCCGGCATGGCCGGGAGAGCGTGCGAACCCTGTGGTCGCGCGTGCCGATCGGCGCTACAGTTGCCGAACGTCTTTTGCGCAGCGATTGGACGTCAGATGCGGCAAGGCCAGATGGAGGTATCGTCATCAAATCAGCCGTCGCGGTCTTCTTGAACTTGCCGGTTTTGCG
>CCNA01000014.1 GCA_000824805.1 Mesorhizobium sp. SOD10 | reverse complement strand
ATGAACACAGTTGCCATGCCGTGAGATTGATGCTTCGCTACGGTGCAGAACAAGGCTTCCAGGAGCCGCCCTCTGCCCCTTCTGCGGCGTTGCATTCTTGAGCAGAGGTAACGGAATGGATCCTAGGGTCGTCGCTCCGCTTCGCGGAGCTTCGCCCTAGGATGACGACAGGGAGGCCTCAGAGAGGCACCACCTTGCCCTCGGCCAGCGTCACCCGCCGGTCCATGCGCGAGGCGAGCTCGTGGTTGTGGGTGGCGATCAGCGCAGCCAGCCCCGACTGCCGGACCAGCGCTTCCAGCGCGTCGAACACATAGGAAGCGGTCGTTGGATCGAGATTGCCGGTCGGCTCGTCGGCCAGGAGCACCAGCGGCGCATTGGCGACGGCGCGGGCAATGGCGACGCGCTGCTGCTCGCCGCCGGAAAGCTCGGCCGGCCGATGATGCGCGCGCTTGCCGATCTGCATATAGTCGAGAAGCTGCGCCGCCCGCTCGGATGCTTCCTTGCGGCCGAGCCCTTTGATCAGCTGCGGCATCATGATGTTCTCGAGCGCGGAGAACTCCGGCAGCAAATGATGGAACTGATAGACGAAGCCGACGTCGTTGCGGCGGATCGCGGTGCGTTCCTCGTCCGACAGCCGCCCGCAGGCACGGCCGGCCAGGATCACGTCGCCGGCATCGGGCCGCTCCAGCAGGCCGGCCGTGTGCAGCAAGGTGGACTTGCCGGTACCCGACGGCGCCACCAGCGCCACCATCTCGCCGCGCCTGAGCGAAAAGTCCGCGCCGTTCAGAATGGTGAGCTTGCGCGGCCCCTGGACATAGTGCCGCTCGACGCCCTTCAACTCGATAATGGCCTCGGCCATCATTCGTACCTCAAGGCTTCGACGGGATCGAGCCGGGCAGCGCGCCAGGCCGGGAACACCGTCGCGAGGAACGACAGGGCCAGCGCCATGATCACGACATAGGTCGTCTCGCGCGGATCCATCTTCGCCGGCAACTGGCTGAGGAAATAGAGCTCGGGATTGAACAGGATCCTGCCGGTCATCCAGGAGAAGAACTGGCGGATCGATTCGATGTTGATGCAGATGACGACGCCGAGCAGCACGCCGGCGATCGTGCCCGTGACGCCGATCGCAGCACCCGTCATCAGGAAGATGCGCAGGATCGCGCCGCGCGAGGCCCCCATCGTGCGCAGGATGGCGATGTCGTGGCCCTTGTCCTTCACCAGCATGATGAGGCCGGAAATGATGTTGAGCGCCGCCACCAGCACGATCAGCGTGAGAATCATGAACATGACGTTGCGTTCGACCTGCAGGGCCGAGAAGAAGGTCTCGTTGCGCTGGCGCCAGTCGACGAGATCGACCGGCCGCTGCGCCGCCTGCTCGACCAGCGGCTTCAACGCGTCGACATTGTCGGGATTGTCGACATAGATCTCGATGGTCTGCGCCCGCCCGTCCATGTTGAAATAGAGCTGCGCTTCGGAAAACGGCATATAGACGATCGAGCTGTCATACTCCGACATGCCGACCTCGAAGATTGCCGCCACCTTGTAGCCCTTCATGCGCGGCGTGGTGCCGAGCGGCGTCACGTCGCCCTCCGGCGAGATCAGTGTGATGGTGTCGCCAAGCACCAGCCCGAGGCTTTCCGCCATGCGCTTGCCGATCGCCACGCCGTCGCCGGTGTCGAAGCCGTCGAGCGTGCCCTGCTTGATGTTGTTTGCAACGATCGAAATCTTGCCGAGGTCCTCACCGCGAATGCCGCGCACCAGGGCGCCCGTGCCGCCGCCGACATTGCCTTGCGCCAGCACCTGGCCGTCGATCAGCGGAATGGCGTATTTGACGCCGGGGACACCGTTGATACGGCTCGCCACCTGGGCGTAATCCTCCAGCGGCGAATCGAGCGGCTGCACGATGAGATGGCCGTTGACGCCGAGGATGCGGGTGAGCAGCTCAGCGCGAAAACCGTTCATCACCGCCATGACGACGATCAGCGTCGCGACGCCGAGCATGATGCCGAGGAAGGAAATCGAGGCGATGACGGAGATCACCGTCTCCTTGCGGCGCGAGCGCAGGTAACGCCAGGCCACCATGCGCTCGAAGCCGGAGAAAGCGCCCGCCGCTGATCTGGCCGCTACCGCTGCCTCGCTCATGCGGCGATACCCAGACGCTTCTTGGCCTCGGCGATCGGCAGCGTCTCGCGCTCGCCCGACTTGCGGTTCTTGATCTCCACCTCGCCGGCGGCAACGCCGCGCGGGCCGATGATCACCTGCCACGGCAGGCCGATCAGGTCCGCGGTGGCGAATTTGCCGCCGGGACGCTGGTCTGTGTCGTCATAGAGCACGTCCTTGCCGGCAGAGTTAAGCGCCGCATAGAGCTCGTCGCAGACGCGGTCGCATTCGGCGTCGCCGACCTTCATGTTGACCAGGCCGATATCGAAGGGCGCTACGGCTTCCGGCCAGATGATGCCGTTCTCGTCATGGCTCGCCTCGATGATCGCCGCGACCAGCCGCGACGGACCGATGCCGTAGGAGCCGCCCGAGGCGTAATGGTCCTTGCCGTCGGGACCGGTCACCTTGGCGTTCATCGGCTTGGAATATTTCTCGCCGAAATGGAAGATATGGCCGACTTCGATGCCGCGCGCCGAGAGCCGGTCGCTTTCGGCGACTTTCTCCCAGGCTGCCTCGTCATGCATTTCGTCGGTGGCGGCGTAAGGCGTCGTCCACTTCTTCACGATGCCGCCGATCTCGGCATCGTTGGAGAAGTTGGTGTCCGCGCCCGGCACGTCGAGCGTGAGATAAGCGCGGTCGCAGAACACCTGGCTCTCGCCGGTCTCCGCCAGGATGATGAACTCATGGCTGAGGTCGCCGCCGATCGGACCGGTATCGGCGCGCATCGGAATGGCCTGCAGGCCCATGCGCGTGAACGTCCTGAGATAGGAGACGAACATGCGGTTGTAGGCGGCCCTGGCGCCTTCGAAATCGAGGTCGAAGGAATAGGCATCCTTCATCAGGAACTCTCTGCTGCGCATCACGCCGAAGCGCGGGCGCACCTCGTCGCGGAACTTCCACTGAATGTGATAGAGATTGAGCGGCAGGTCCTTGTAGGACTTCACGTAAGCGCGAAAAATCTCGGTGACCATCTCCTCGTTGGTCGGGCCATAGAGCATGTCGCGGTCCTGGCGGTCCTTGATGCGCAGCATCTCCTTGCCGTAATCGTTGTAACGGCCGCTTTCGCGCCACAGATCGGCCGACTGGATGGTCGGCATCAGGATTTCCAGCGCGCCGGCGCGGTTCTGTTCCTCGCGGATGATCTGGCAGACCTTGTCCAGCACGCGCTTGCCCAATGGCAGCCACGAAAAGCTGCCCTGCCCCTGCTGGCGGATCATGCCGGCGCGCAGCATCAGCCGGTGCGAGACGATCTCGGCCTCGCGGGGATTTTCTTTGAGAATGGGCAGGAAATAGCGCGACAAACGCATGGACTGGTCCGTGAATGAAGATGGGGCGCGGGAATCGGCGCGCCTCAGGCTGCTTGCCCGGGCTTCATAGCCATTTCATGGCCGAATGGAAACCCGAGTGCCCCAAAGTATCGGACCTTCTGCACCTTACCAAAAAGACGATTTTGGCTGCAAAGTGCCGCGAATGGCTTTTTGATCGATTCACAAGCAAGCCCTGCCGTACTATTGTGCAGTGCAGCACGATATTGCCTGTTTGGAGGCAAAATTCTTCGTGACATTTTCACCTGCCTTGGTCTAGTGTGCGCCGATAACCGAGAGGGCGGAGAAAAATCTGCTCTCCTACGCGGTCAAAGTCTTGGGAGGATGCGATCTAGGCGCGGTAACTCGCTGCCGCCGGACACCGGAAACGGATCGGACGCGTTTAAATTGCAAGGCCTCGTGCCTTGCATTTTTTTTGTGCAATCATCTGCTTAGCACAACGATCTGCCAAACAACGTCAGGCATGATCGGGCGCCGGATCGGAAGCCGGCTTCCGATCTCAACCTTGGCGCGCGCATGCTGCTGAATACTTGCGGAAACTGGGCCTGCAACGTTAGTGACTGGCATCCGGCGTGAAGTTCGGCATGATCCGCATGATGTCGTCGAAGCTGAACCCCAGGCCCATCGTCAGGCCGTAGAGAATGCCCATCACCAACACCGTCACGACCGTCGCGCGGAGGAAGGCGCGCAGCATATGCGGGCCGCGCGGCGCGCTGGAAACGGTGCCAAGCGTGACATCCTGATCGTCGTCCTGGGTGCGCAGGCTGAACGGGAGAACAATAAACAGCACCAGCCACCAGGTGACGAAGAACAGCGCGGTGAACAGGATCCAGTTCATGCCTGCTCCAGTTCGACCAACGTGCCGAAGAAATCCTTGGGATGCAGGAACAGCACCGGCTTGCCATGCGCGCCGATCTTCGGGCTGCCGTCGCCCAACACGCGTGCGCCGCTTTGCTTCAAATGATCGCGGGTAGCCAGGATATCGTCGACCTCATAGCAGACGTGATGCATGCCGCCCGAAGGGTTCTTCTCAAGGAACGTAGCGATGGGCGATGTCTCGCCCAGCGGCTCCAGCAGCTCGATCTTGGTGTTGCCGACATCGACGAACACGACGGTCACGCCATGCTCCGGCAGCGCCTGCGGCTCGCTCAATCGCGCGCCCAACATATCGCGGTAGGCGGCAGCCGCCGCTCCCAGATCCGGCACGGCAAGCGCGACATGGTTCAGGCGTCCAAGCATAAGGCGCTCCGCTTTTGGGGGAGTAAGGCAGTAGGGCAGTAAGGGAGTACGGGAAAACAAGGCTGAAGAAAGTAACCGCTCGTTCTTCCCTACTCCCCTACTGCCTTACTCCCCTATTCCCTTGTTCGTCACCGCGTGACGAATACCGTCACCAGCGGCTTCTTGCCCCAGGCCTCGTTGGCGGCGCCGCGCACGGCGCGGCGCACCGCCTCCTGCACCAGGTCGAGGTCTTTTCGGCGCTGACGCGGAATGGAGTCCACCGCGCCGATTGCCGCATCGAGCATCAGGTCCTCCAGCGTCTCGCCGCTGGGATCCGCTTCCGCAACGCCGATCGCCACAAGGTCGGGGTCGCCGGCAAGTTCATATTTGTCGTCGAGCACGACATTGACCGCGACATGCCCGGCGAAGGAAAGCTTGCGGCGGTCGCGTATGCCCATCGCCTGGTCGGTGCCGATCAACAGGCCGTCCTTGTAGAGCCGGCCGAACGGCACCTGATCGATGATCGTCGCCGGGCCGGGCCACAGCCTCAGCATGTCGCCGTCGCGCACCTGCGCCACCTGGCCGATGCCCGACATCGACATCAACGAGCCCTGCGCCACCAGATGCGCCGCCTCGCCATGCACGGGAACGCCGATCTGTGGCCGCACCCATTCATACATCTTGCGCAATTCGCTGCGGCGCGGATGGCCGGAGACATGCACCAGCGCGTCGCCGTCCTCGATGATCTTCATGCCGAGATCGATCAGCCGGTTCTTGATCTCGAGGATCGCCTTCTCGTTGCCTGGAATGGTGCGCGAGGAAAACACGACCGTATCGCCGGCGGTCAGCGCGACCGACTTCATCTCGTCGCGAGACAGCTTTGCCAGCGCCGCCAGCGGCTCGCCCTGGCTGCCGGTGCAGATGATCACCAGGTTCTCGCGCGGGATATAGCCGTAATCTTCCTCGGAGATGAACTCCGGCAGACCGTCCATATAGCCGAGCTCGCCCGCCACATCGATGACGCGCTTCAGCGAACGGCCGAGCACGAGGCACTGGCGGCCGGCATCGCGTGCCGCCCTGGCGATCGAGACGATGCGCCCGACATTGGAGGAGAAGGTGGTGACCGCGACGCGGCCCTTGGCTTGCTCGATGACGCCCTTGAGACCCTCGCCCACCGCCACTTCCGACGGCGACTCCCCTTCCCTCAACGCGTTGGTGGAATCACAGATCAGCGCCAGCACGCCCTTGTCGCCATAGGCGCGGAAGCGTGCCTCGTCGGTCTTTGGGCCGATCGTCGGCGCCGGATCGATTTTCCAGTCGCCGGTATGGATCACGGTGCCGGCGGGCGTGGTGATCGCCAGCGACATCGGCTCGGGAATCGAGTGCGCCACCGGGATCGCCTCGATCTCGAAAGGTCCGATGGTGAACGTCTCGCCGGCCCGGTAAATCGACGCCGGGATCTTCGGCGCGTTCTGCTCACCCTGCCGCTTGGCTTCGAGCAAGCCGGCGGTGAAAGGCGTCATCCAGACAGGGACTTTAAGCTTCGGCCAGAGATCGAGCAGCGCGCCGTAATGATCCTCATGCGCGTGGGTGATGACGATGCCGCGCAGCCCGTCGATATTCTCCTCGATGAAGCGCGTATCGGGCAGGATCAGATCGACGCCGGGATGCGCCGAGTCCGGAAAGGTGACGCCGACATCGACGATGATCCATTCGCGCGCGTCCGCGGGCCCGTAGCCGTAAAGGGCGAAGTTCATGCCGATCTCGCCGACGCCGCCCAGCGGCGCGAAGACGAGTTCGGCGTTTTCTCTGTTCGCCATGAATCCTTTCCTTCCTGGCCGTCAGGCCAAGCCGTTGGAGCAAATCCCGGAAAAGCGTGTCACGGCTTTCCCTCCGGAACTGCACAAAAACAAACTATACCCGGGCCGAGGCGACGGCGCCGAAATGCACGTCGCCGGCCGCGATCGTCAAAACCGATCCCTCATCGTCGCGGATCACGAAACGGCAGTCCTCGTCAATGGTTTCGAAGACGCCACGCACGACATTGCCGTCAATTCTGACGGCAACCTCGCCGCCGAGCCCTGCCGCGCGGGCAAGCCAGCGCTTTCTGATGGCATCGAGCCCGCGCCCGTCATCCCATATCCGGGCATTCTCGCTCCAGGCATCCGAAAGCGCCAGGAACAGCGTTTCGGCATCGCAATCGGCGCCCAATGCCTGCAGCGACGTCGCCGGATAAGGCAGGTTTTCCGGGTAAGCCACGACATTGACGCCGATGCCGATGGCAACCGCGAAGCGGCTTCCCTCAAGCATGGTCGATTCCAGCAGGATGCCGGCAAGCTTGGCGCCCGAAGCCAGCACGTCGTTCGGCCATTTCAGCTCGAAGCGGTTGCGGCCGTGGCTTGCGCCATCTAGGGCGACGGCGATCCGGCCTTTCGGCACGACGGCGTCGAGCGCGTCGGCCAGCGCCAGCCCCGCGACGAAGCCGAGCGTCGCGGCCAGCCGAAGCTCGCCGCCGGGGACCAGGAGCAGTGTCGCAGCGAGATTGCCCTCGGGCGTCGCCCAGGCGCGGCCGCGCCGGCCGCGGCCGCTCTCCTGCTTCTTCGAAACGACCCACAGCTTGCCTGGATCGCCGGCGCGCGCATGCTCCAGCGCCAGCGCGTTGGTCGAGCCGACGCTGTCATGCGCCTCGAGCCGGAACCCCTCCGACGCCGCGGTTGGAGCCAGCCGAAATGCCATCCCGTCAGAAGAAGGTCTTCGCGGCGGCTTCGGCATAATTGCCGATCGGCCCGCCGATCAGCACGTAGAACAGCACGAAGGCGCCGCTGACGCCGAGCACCAGGCGCAGCTCGCTCGCCATAGGCACGAAGCCGCCGACCGGCTCGTCGAACCACATGATCTTGATGATGCGCAGGTAATAATAGGCGCCCACCACCGAAGCCAGCACGCCGATGATCGCCAGCGCATAGAGATGCGCGTTGATGGCCGCGAGGAACACGTACCACTTCCCCCAGAAGCCGGCGAGCGGCGGAATGCCGGCCAGCGAGAACATCAGGATGGTAAGGATGGTCGCCATGATCGGGTTGGTCGAGGCGAGACCGGCCAGGTCGCCGATCTGCTCGACATTACCTTCCTTGCGCCGCATGGCGAGGATGAAGGCGAAGGTGCCGAGCGTCATTATCAGATAGATCAGCATGTAGATGGCGACGCCCCGCACGCCGGCCTGGCTGTTGGCGGCAAGGCCGACCAGCGCATAGCCCATGTGGCCGATCGAGGAGTAGGCCATCAGACGCTTGATGTTGGTCTGGCCGATGGCAGCGAAAGAACCCAGCGCCATCGAGGCGATCGAAATGAAAACGACGATCTGCTGCCAGTCGGAGGCGATCGGCTTGAAGGCGCCCATCGTGACGCGCACGATCAGCGCCATCGCCGCCATTTTCGGCGCGGCGGCCAGGAAGGCGGTGATCGGCGTCGGCGCGCCTTCATAGACATCCGGCGTCCACATGTGGAACGGCACGGCCGAGATTTTGAAGGCGAGGCCGGCAAGCACGAACACCAGGCCGAAGACGAGGCCGAGCTGGCGCTCGCCGCTGCCAAGCGCGGTCGCGATCTCCTGAAAACCGGTATTGCCAGTGTAGCCGTAGACGAGGCTGATGCCGTAGAGCAGCATGCCCGACGACAGCGCGCCGAGGACGAAGTACTTCAGGCCCGCCTCGGTGGAGCGGAGATTGTCGCGGTTGATGGCCGCCAGCACGTAGATCGCCAGCGACTGCAGCTCGAGCCCGAGATAGAGCCCGATCATGCCGTTGGCCGAGATCATCAGCATCATGCCGAGCGTGCAGAGCAGGATAAGCACCGGGAATTCGAACTTGTCGAAATGTTCCTGCTTGGCAAAGCGCATCGACATGACCAGCGTCACCGCAGAGCCGATCAGCGCCAGCATCTTCATGAAACCGCCGAAGGAATCCTGGACGAACGCGCCGCCATAGGCAGCGCCCTGACCGCCGGAGAAAGCGAGCCACAGGCCGGCCACCACCAGAACGAGGACGGCAAGGCCGGTCACGGTCATGGTGCTGTTGGAGCGCGAATAGGCCCCGATCAGCAGGAGCACCAGCGCGCCGACAGCGAGGATCAGTTCCGGCGTCGAGAGCGAAAGGCTGGAGAGAAGGTCCGGCGTCATGGTCTATTCCCCAGTCAGTTCGCCGCCGCGCTCTGCGCGGAATTGATGGATGCGGTGACGTTAGTGACGAGCGTCTTGACCGATTGGGCCGTCGCGTCGAACACCGGCGCCGGATAGACGCCGAAGAAGATGACCAGCACCACCAGCGGATAGACGATCGCTTTCTCGCGCGGCGAAAGATCCAGCAGGTTCTTCAGGCTGTCCTTGGTCAGCGCGCCGAAGATCACCCGGCGATAGAGCCACAGCGCGTAGGCCGCCGACAGGATGACGCCGGTGGCAGCGAAGAACGCCACCCAGGTGTTGACCCGGAAGACACCGAGCATGGTCAGGAATTCGCCGATGAAGCCGCTGGTGCCCGGGAGGCCGACATTGGCCATGGTGAAGATCATGAACACGGTGGCGTATTTCGGCATGTTGTTGACCAGGCCGCCATAGGCGTCGATCTCGCGCGTATGCATCCGGTCATAGATGACGCCGACGCACAGGAACAGCGCGCCCGAGACGAGGCCGTGGCTGAGCATCTGGAAGATCGCGCCCTGCACGCCTTCCTGGTTCATCGCGAAGATGCCCATGGTGACGAAGCCCATATGGGCGACCGACGAATAGGCGATCAGCTTCTTCATGTCCTCCTGCATCAACGCCACCAGCGAGGTGTAGATGATGGCGACGACGGAGAGCGTGAACACCAGCGGCGCGAACATCGCCGATGCTTCCGGGAACATCGGCAGCGAGAAGCGCAGGAAGCCGTACCCGCCCATCTTCAGCAGGATGCCTGCCAGGATGACGGAGCCCGCGGTCGGCGCCTCGACGTGGGCGTCGGGCAACCAGGTGTGCACCGGCCACATTGGCATCTTCACCGCGAAGGAGGCGAAGAAAGCGAGCCAGAGCCAGGTCTGCATGTTGGCCGGGAAGTGATGCGTCAGAAGCGTCGGTATGTCGGTGGTGCCGGACTGGAAGAACATCGCCATGACGGCGAGCAGCATCAGCACCGAGCCGGCCAGCGTATAGAGGAAGAACTTGAACGAGGCATAGACGCGCCGCTTTCCGCCCCAGACGCCGATGATGATGAACATCGGGATCAGGCCCGCCTCGAAGAAGACGTAGAACAGGACGATGTCGAGCGCGCAGAACACGCCGATCATCAGCGTCTCGAGGATCAGGAAGGCGATCATGTAGGCCTTGACCCGTTTCTCGATGGCGTCCCAGGAGGCCAGTATGCAAAGCGGCATCAGGAAGGTGGTCAGAATGACGAACAGCATCGAGATGCCGTCGACGCCCATATGGTAGGAGATGCCCGAATCCAGCCAGGCGTGCTTCTCGACGAACTGGAAGCCGGCCTGCGAATTGTCGAAGCCCGTCCAGATGAACAGCGAGATGACGAAGGTGAACGCCGTCGTGATGAAGGCGATCGCGCGGATGTTGCGGCGCGCGTTTTCGCTGTCGTCGCTGATCGGCAGAATGAGGAGAACACCAACCAGCGGCAGGAAGGTGACCAGCGAGAGGATTGGCCAGTCGGTCATCAGAGCATCATCCAGGTGACGAGAGCGGCCACGCCGATCAGCATGGCGAAGGCGTAATGGTAGAGATAGCCGGTCTGCAGCTTGACGACCCGGTTGGTGACGTCGACGACGCGCGCCGAGATGCCGTCAGGCCCGAGCCCGTCAATGACGGCGCCGTCACCGGTCTTCCACAGGAACCTGCCGAGGCGCTTGGCCGGCCGCACGAACAGGAAGTCGTAGAGCTCGTCGAAGTACCACTTGTTGAGCAGGAAAGCATAAAGCAGGCGATGATTGGCGGCCACGCTTCGGGGGAGTTCCGGCGAGCGGATGTAGAATTTCCAGGCGACCGCGAGCCCGATCACCATGGCGACGAATGGCGCGAGTTCGACCCAGAGCGGCAGCTCGTGGATCTCGTGCAGGATGTGGTTGTCCGGCAGCGTGAACAGCGATGCCTTCCAGAATTCGGCGTAACCCTCGCCGATGAAGGCGCCGTGGAAGATGATGCCGGCAAACAGCGCGCCGGCCGCCAGCACATAGAGCGGCACCAGCATCACCGGCGGCGATTCATGAACGTGGTGCATGACCTCGTGGCTGGCGCGCGGCTCGCCGTGGAAGGTCATGAAGATCAGCCGCCACGAATAGAAGCTGGTGAAGGCGGCGGCGATCACGAGCAGGATGAAGGCAAAGCCCGCGACCGCATTGTGGCCGGCGAAGGAGGTCTCGATGATAGCGTCCTTGGAGAAGAAGCCGGCGGTGCCGATCACCGTCGCCGGAATGCCGACGCCGGTCAGCGCCAGCGTGCCGATGATCATCATCCAGTAGGTTGCCGGGATGAGATTGCGAAGGCCGCCCATCTTGCGCATGTCCTGCTCGTCGGACACCGCATGAATGACCGAGCCGGAGCCGAGGAACAGCAGCGCCTTGAAGAATGCGTGGGTGAACAGGTGGAAGATCGCCGCGCCATAGGCGCCGACGCCGAGCGCGACGAACATATAGCCGAGCTGCGAGCAGGTCGAATAGGCGATGACGCGCTTGATGTCGTTCTGGACCAGGCCGACCGTCGCCGCGAAGAAGGCGGTGAAGGCCCCGATGAAGGTGACGACGGTCAGCGCCGTATGGGACAATTCGAACAGCGGCGAGAGCCTTGCCAGCATGAAGACGCCGGCGGTCACCATGGTCGCCGCGTGGATGAGCGCTGAGACCGGCGTCGGACCTTCCATGGCGTCCGGCAGCCAGGTGTGAAGCGGCACCTGCGCCGACTTGCCCATGGCGCCCATGAAGAGCAGCAGGCAGACCACCGTCAGCGCCGTCTGCTTGTCGAGCGCATGTCCGAGGAAGGTGAGCACGGCAGCACCCGCCGGCGCGCCTTCGGCCGGCAGGAAGGATGCTGCATTGGCGAACACCGTGCTCAGATTGACCGAGCCGAACAGCACGAACACGCCGAAGATGCCGAGCGCGAAGCCGAAGTCGCCGACGCGGTTGACGACGAAAGCCTTGATGGCGGCGGCATTGGCCGACGGCTTCTTGTACCAGAAACCGATCAGGAGATAGGAGGCCAGACCGACACCTTCCCAGCCGAAGAACATCTGGATGAGATTGTCTGCCGTCACCAGCATCAGCATCGCGAAGGTGAACAGCGACAGATAGGCGAAGAAGCGCGGCCGGTTCGGGTCGTGATGCATGTAACCGATCGAATAGATGTGAACCAGCGCCGACACGGTGTTGACGACGATCAGCATCACCACCGTCAGCGTGTCGATCCTGAGCGCCCAGGAGGCGTCGACGCCGCCCGACTGGATCCAGCGCAGCACCGGCACGGTGAACACCTCGCCATGGCCGAAGCCGACGGTGAAGAATGCGATCCACGACAGCACCGCCGCGATCACCAGGAAGCCGGAGGTGATGTATTCGGAGGCCTTGGCGCCCAGCGAATTGCCGAACAGGCCGACAATCAGGAAGCCAAGCAGCGGAAGGAAGACGATAGCCTGATACATGATGGTTCCCGTCAACCCTTCATCGCGCTCACGTCTTCGACCGCGATCGAGCCGCGGTTGCGGAAGAAGACGACAAGAATGGCAAGACCGATCGCGGCTTCCGCGGCCGCGACCGTCAGCACGAACAGGGCGAACACCTGTCCGACGAGGTCATGCAGCGCCGCCGAGAACGCGACGAAATTGATGTTGACCGCAAGCAGGATGAGCTCGACCGACATGAGGATGACTATGATGTTGCGGCGGTTGAGGAAGATGCCGAACACGCCGAGCGTGAACAGGATCGCCGATACGGTCAGGTAATGTGCAATGCCGACGACCATCTCAGATGCCCTCGCCCGATTTGACCTTGCGGATTTCCATGCCCGTCGCCGGCGTGCGGGCGACCTGCGCGGCGATCGACTGCCGCTTGACGCCCTCCTTGTGGCGCAGTGTCAGCACGATGGCGCCGATCATGGCCACCAGCAGCACCAGGCCGGAAATCTGGAAATAATAGAGGTAGTCCGTATAGAGGATGTCGCCGAGCGCCGCCGTGTTGGAGCGCGTGGCGAGATCCGGCATTGCCTTGGCGACCGTCGAGGCAAGCTGCGGCGCGAATGTGTAGCCGCCGAGCACGACGATCAGCTCCGCCGCCAGGATCAGCCCGACCAGCGCGCCGATCGGTGCGTATTGCAGGGCGCCCTGCTTCATCTCCGCGAAGTCGACATCGAGCATCATGACGACGAACAGGAACAGCACCATCACCGCGCCGACATAGACGACGAGCAGGATCATCGCCAGGAACTCGGCGCCGGTCAGCATGAACAGGCCGGCGGCGTTGAAGAAGGTGAGGATCAGGAAGAGCACCGAATGCACGGGGTTGCGCGACGAAATGACCATGAAGGCCGACGCCACGGCGATAAAGGCGAAGAGGTAGAAAAAGGCCGCCTCTAATCCACTCAGCATGGGGTTCCCCCGGGTTCCTGTCCGAACATTGGGCTCGGCGCCCTCGTTCGATGTTTGCCGCCGCCTCCGGCTGGCAAAGTTGCGTTGTCCTTAAACGAGGCCCCTCGCCCCGTCCATGCGTCAAATGTCAGCGATAGGGCGCATCCAGCGCGATGTTGCGCGCCAGCTCACGCTCCCAGCGATCGCCATTCGCGAGCAGCTTTTCCTTATTGTAGTAAAGCTCCTCGCGCGTCTCGGTCGCGAATTCGAAATTCGGCCCCTCGACGATGGCGTCGACCGGGCAGGCTTCCTGGCAGAAGCCGCAATAGATGCACTTCACCATGTCGATGTCGTAGCGCACGGTGCGGCGCGTGCCGTCATTGCGGCGCGGGCCGGCCTCGATGGTGATGGCCTGCGCCGGGCAGATCGCCTCGCAGAGCTTGCAGGCGATGCAGCGTTCCTCGCCGTTCGGATAACGGCGCAGCGCATGCTCGCCGCGGAAGCGCGGGCTGGTCGGCCCCTTCTCATGCGGATAATTGATCGTTTCCTTCGGCGCGAAGAACTGGCGCATCGAAAGGAAGAAGGCGCTGACGAAATCCTTCAGCAGCAGCGATTTTGCGGCCTGGGCCAGAGCGGACATCACGCAAACCCCGTGATCTTGAGGAAGGCCGCGGTGGCGACGACCATGAACAGCGAGATCGGCAGGAACACTTTCCAGCCCAGCCGCATCAGCTGGTCGTAGCGGTAGCGCGGCACAAAAGCCTTCACCATCGAGAACATGAAGAACATCAGGCAGATCTTCAGCACGAACCAGATCACGCCTGGTATCCAGGTGAAGGGCGCGAAATTGAACGGTGGCAGCCAGCCGCCGAGGAACAGGATGGTCGCCAGCGCGCACATCAGGACGACGGCGACATACTCGCCGAGGAAGAAGAGCAGGAACGGCGTCGACGAATACTCGACCATGTGGCCGGCGACGAGTTCCGATTCCGCCTCCACCAAGTCGAAAGGCGGGCGGTTCGTCTCGGCAAGCGCGGAGATGAAGAACACCACGAACATCGGCAACAGCGAAAGCCAATGCCAGTCGAGGAAGGTGTTGGGCAGGCCGAGCCTGGTGCCGAGGCCGTCCTGCTGCGACATGACGATATCGGAGAGGTTGAGCGAGCCGACGGTGAGCAGCACGGTGACGATGACAAAGCCGATCGAGACTTCGTAGGACACCATCTGCGCGGCCGAGCGCAGCGCGCCGAGGAACGGGTATTTCGAGTTGGACGCCCAGCCGCCCATGATCACGCCATAGACCTCGAGCGAGGAGATGGCGAAGACGTAGAGGATGCCGACATTGATGTTGGCGATGGCCCAGCCCTCATTGACCGGAACCACGGCCCAGGCCGAAATTGCCAGCACCGCCGACACCAGCGGCGCCAGAAGGAACACGCCCTTGTTGGCCCCCGACGGGATCACCGGCTCCTTGAAGACGAATTTCAGAAGGTCGGCGAATGCCTGCAGTGTACCCCACGGGCCGACGACGTTCGGGCCGCGACGCAGTTGCACCGCCGCCCAGATCTTGCGGTCGGCATAGAGCAGGTAGGCGACGCCGATCAGAAGCACGACGATCAGCACGACCGACTTCAGAAGGATCAGCAGCGCCGGCAGCACGTAGAAGGAGAAGAAGGTGTCCATGCTTATTCCGCCGCCTGCTTGAAGCCGCTCTTGGCCAGCGCCGAGCATTCGGCCATCACGGCCGACGCCCGCGCGATCGGGTTGGTGAGATAGAAATCCTTCACCGGCGAGGTGAAGGTGCCCTTGTTCAGCCGGCCGCCGAGCTTCGCCGCCTTGGCGACGTCGTCGGCGCTGCCCGCCTGCACCTGGTCGATGCGGGCGAGATGCGGGAACTCGCCATAGAGCTTGGCGCGCAGCTGCGCCAGCGAATCAAAGGGCAACTTCTTGCCGAGCACGTCCGACAACGCCCGCAGGATCGCCCAGTCCTCGCGCGCTTCGCCCGGAGCGAAGCCGGCGCGGTTGGTCTGCTGCACACGCCCTTCCGTGTTGACATAGGTGCCGGACTTTTCCGTGTAGGCGGCGGCCGGCAGGATGACATTGGCACGGTGCGCGCCGGCATCGCCATGCGTGCCGATATAGACGACGAAGGCGCCGCCGGTCTTGGCCATGTCGATTTCGTCGGCGCCGAGCAGGAAGAGCACATCGGTGTCGCCCAGCATGCCGGCGACGTCCTTGCCGCCCTCGCCCGGCACGAAGCCGACATCGAGGCCGCCGACCCTTGCCGCTGCGTTATGCAGCACCGCAAAGCCGTTCCATTCGGCCGTGACCGCGTTGACGGCGGCGGCGAGCTTCGCCGCCTGACCGAGCACCGCCGCGCCGTCCATGCGCGCCAGCGCGCCCTGGCCGACGATGATCAGCGGATGCGTGGCCTTGCTCAGCACCTCGAAGAATTTGCCATTGCCGTCGGCGAGATCCCTGAGCGATTCCGGGCCGGCGCCGATCAGCTCATAATCGTAGCGCGTGTCGCCGATCTCGCCGATGACGCCGACCGGCAGATTGCCGACGCGCCAGCGCTTGCGGATGCGGGCGTTGAGCACCGAGGCCTCGAAGCGTGGATTGGCGCCGATGATCAGCACCGCGTCCGCCTGCTCGATGCCCTCGATGGTCGGATTGAAGATGTAGCTGGCGCGGCCGAGCGAGGGATCGAGCGCTGCGCCATCCTGGCGGCAGTCGATGTTCTTCGAGCCGAGCGCCGCCATCAAGAGCTTGAGCGCGTAGATCTCCTCGACCGCGGCGAGGTCGCCGGCGATCGCGCCGATCCGCTCCGGGGCCGTCTTCGATATCTGTTCCTTGATCGCTGCGAAGGCTTCAGCCCAGCTTGCCGGGGCGAGCTTGCCGTCCCTGCGGACATAGGGGCGGTCGAGGCGCTGCGTGCGCAGGCCGTCCCAGATGAAGCGGGTCTTGTCGGAGATCCACTCCTCGTTCACCGCCTCGTTTACGCGCGGCAGGATGCGCATCACCTCGCGGCCTCTGGAGTCGACGCGGATCGCTGAGCCGACGGCGTCCATGACGTCGATCGATTCCGTCTTGGTCAGCTCCCATGGCCGTGCCTGGAAGGCGAACGGCTTGGAGGTCAGCGCGCCGACGGGGCACAGATCGATGACATTGCCCTGCAGCTCCGACGTCATCGCCTGCTCGAGATAGGTGGTGATCTCGGCATCCTCGCCGCGGCCGATCAGGCCGAGTTCGGAGATGCCGGCGACCTCGGTGGTGAAGCGGACGCAGCGCGTGCAGTGGATGCAGCGGTTCATCACTGTCTTGACCAGCGGGCCGATATACTTGTCTTCGACCGCGCGCTTGTTCTCGTGGTAGCGCGAGGAATCGACGCCGAAGGCCATCGCCTGGTCCTGCAGGTCGCATTCGCCGCCCTGGTCGCAGATCGGGCAGTCCAGCGGATGGTTGATCAGCAGGAATTCCATCACGCCTTCGCGGGCCTTCTTGACCATCGGCGTGTTGGTGAAGATTTCCGGCGGCTCGCCATTCGGGCCGGGGCGCAGGTCGCGCACGCCCATGGCGCAGGATGCCTGCGGCTTGGGCGGGCCGCCCTTCACTTCGATCAGGCACATGCGGCAATTGCCGGCGATGGACAGCCGCTCATGAAAGCAGAAGCGCGGCACTTCCGCGCCGGCGTCCTCGGCCGCCTGCAGCAGCGTGTAATGGTCGGGTACCGTGATCTCTTTCCCGTCGACCTTTAGCTTTGCCATTCGCCTCAAACCTCTGCGGATATCCCGCAATCTATCTTTCCGGGCGCGGCTCAAGCCGCGCCTGGCATTTCAATTCACTTCTTCGCGGCGAGCGCCGCGGCCTGGGCAGTCCAGTCGTCGCGACCGATGCGGCCGGCGAGCGACAGATACTCTTCCACCCAGGCGATCTCTTCCGACGTCCAGGCGGCGATCTGGCCATAGGTCCAGATGCCAAGACCGTTGAGCACCTTCTCCAGCTTCGGCCCGATGCCTGAAATCGCCTTCAGGTCCGACGGCTTCGCCGGCCTGTCAATTGCCTTCGGCTGCCTGAAATCCTCTGGCATCAGCCCGGTCGCGGCCGGTTGGGCAACGAGACCGGATCCGGTCGCGTCGAGCGCCTTCTCGGTCGCGTTCGCCCCAATGTCGGTTACGTCCCTGGCGAAGGTCTGCGCCCTGGCGATCAGCGTCTCGGTCGCCTTGCGCGCCTTGGTGGCGTTGGCGGCCGCTTCGCTCTGCGCATCGAGGTCGTCGAGGAAAGGCTGGAACATGCGCTGCGAGGCCTCCAGCGCGCCGGTGAAGGCGCCCATCCACATGCCGACGGCATGGTTGGCAAGACCGATGCCGAGCGCCGACATCGCCGCGGCGCCCGCGACCGGATGCGCCAGAAGGTTGACGGCGCTGGCCATCTCCTTCGGCATCATCTTGGTCAGGTCCTGGTTCATTTTCTCGAGTTGGTCCAAATCAGGCATGAACGGATAGGGTATCGAATACGGCGCCATAGAGAGCTCCTGGTCGTTTCTTCGTATGCCCGCCCCTGCTTTCAGTCTGGGCTTTCGCCCGTATTCCGAAGTCTTATTCCGCCGCCACCATCACCGGCTCGACCCGGTGCGCGTTGCGCGAAAACTCGTCGATGCGGCGTTCCACCTCGCCGCGGAAATGCCGCATCAGGCCCTGGATCGGCCAGGCCGCCGCGTCGCCCAGAGCGCAGATCGTGTGACCCTCGACCTGCTTGGTGACGTCGAGCAGCATGTCGATCTCGCGCTTCTGCGCCTCGCCGCGCACCAGCCGCTCCATCACCCGCCACATCCAGCCGGTGCCTTCGCGGCACGGCGTGCACTGGCCGCAGCTCTCATGTTTGTAGAAGTAGGACAGCCTGGCGATCGCCTTCACGATATCCGTCGACTTGTCCATGACGATGACGGCCGCCGTGCCGAGGCCGGATTTGAGGTCGCGCAGCGCGTCGAAATCCATCGGCGCGTCCATGATCTGCTCGGCCGGCACCAATGGCACCGAAGCGCCGCCCGGGATCACCGCCAGAAGATTGTCCCAACCGCCGCGGATGCCGCCGCAATGCGTTTCGATCAGCTCCCGGAACGGGATCGACATCGCTTCTTCAAAAGTGCACGGATTGTTGACGTGGCCGGACACGCAGAACAGCTTGGTGCCGGCATTGTTCGGGCGGCCGAAGGACGAGAACCAGGCGGCGCCCCGGCGCAGGATGGTCGGCGCCACCGCGATCGATTCGACATTGTTGACCGTGGTCGGGCAGCCATAAAGGCCGACATTGGCCGGGAATGGCGGCTTCAACCGCGGCTGGCCCTTCTTGCCCTCGAGGCTTTCGAGCAGCGCCGTCTCCTCGCCGCAGATATAGGCGCCTGCGCCGTGATGCATGTAGACGTCGAAGTCGTAGCCGGACGTGTTGTTCTTGCCGATCAGCCTGGCCGCATAAGCCTCGTCGATGGCACGCTGCAGCGCCTCGCGCTCGCGGATGAACTCGCCGCGCACATAGATGTAGGCGGCGACCGCGCCCATGGCGAAGCCGGCAACCAGCGCGCCTTCGACCAGCGTGTGCGGATCGTTGCGCAGGATGTCGCGGTCCTTGCAGGTGCCGGGCTCGGATTCGTCGGCATTGATGACCAGATAGCTCGGGCGCCCGTCGCTCTGCTTGGGCATGAACGACCACTTCAGCCCGGTCGGGAAGCCGGCGCCGCCGCGCCCGCGCAGCCCCGACGCCTTCATCTCGTTGACGATCCAGTCGCGGCCCTTGGCAATGAGACCGGGCGTGTCGTCCCAGATGCCGCGCGACTGCGCGCCGGCCAGCGACTTGTCGAACAGGCCGTAGATGTTGGTGAAGATGCGGTCTTTGTCCTGAAGCATTTTCCGTCCCTCAGACCGGCTTCTTGCCGAAGACGCGGATGTATTCGGCAACGCCGCCCTTCGCGAGCGCCTTGGCCTGCTTCACCCAGTCGTCACGCTCGATACGGCCGCGGAAATTGAGATAGCCGTCGACCCATTCGCGCTCGGCCTTCTTCCAGCCGGCGACCTGCGCGAAGGTGTAGATGCCAAGCGAGTGCAAAATGCCTTCTATTTTCGGGCCGACGCCGGAGATCAGCTTGAGATCGTCGACGGTAGCCGGGCGCTCGATGCCGGCCGGACGGTTCTTGTCCTCCAGCGAAGGCTTCGCCGTTTTGGCGACGGGCTGCTTGGTTTCCGGAGCCTTGAAGGCCGCGACCGGTTCAGCTTTCGTCTTCGGCCCGCTGCGCGGCTTGGAAACGGCCTCGACTTCCGGAGAAGCTTGATTGGCGTTGGCGGCCGAATGCCGCGGCGCCCTGACGCTGGCGCCATTCTCGGTGGCCGGAGCGACCTTGACCGGCGACGGCGTGTTCAGCGCCGGGCTGGTTTCAGCCGCGTGAGTCTTCGGCTTGCTGGATTTTGACGGTGCAACCGGACCCGAGGCGGCCGGAGCAGCGGGTGCCGGGGCCGCGGCAGGCTGTGAGGTTGCAGCAGGAGCAGCAGCCGGCGCCGCGGCGGCGGCATCCTTGGCAGCCTTCGCGGCCGCCTTGGCTTCCTTGTCGCGCGTCGACTTCAGGATCGCCTTTTCATTTGTCAGCGTCTTCAGGCCATCGGCCGGCTCGGACCCGTGGCGGCCGTTCTGCGGACCGGGTTTCACCTCGGCGCCCCTGCCCGCGTCATAAAGATCGATGATCTCGGCCAGCCGCTCGGGCGTCAGGTCTTCGAATGTGTCCTTGAAGATCATGACCATCGGCGCGTTGACGCAGGCGCCGAGGCATTCGACCTCCTCCCACGACAGCGTGCCCTTGTCGTTGGTACGGAACTGGTCGTGATGGATCTTCGACCGGCACACATCCATCAGCGCTTCCGAGCCGCGCAGCATGCAGGGCGTAGTGCCGCAGACCTGGATATGGGCGCGCGTGCCGACCGGATTGAGCTGGTACTGCGTGTAGAAGGTCGCGACCTCGAGGCCACGGATGCGCGGCATGCCGAGCATGTCCGAGATCGTCTCGATCGCCGCCTTCGTTACCCAGCCTTCCTGCTCCTGCGCCAGCATCAGCAAGGGGATGATGGCCGACTGCTCGCGCCCCTTCGGATATTTGGCGATCCACTGCTCAGCCGCCGCCGCGTTCTCCTTGTTGAAGGCGAACGAGGCTGGCTGGAGGCTGGCTTCTGCAAGACGGCGGACTGACATTTAGCGATCGACCTCACCAAACACGATGTCGAGGGAGCCAAGCACGGCGGTGACGTCGGCCAGCATGTGGCCGCGGCACAGGAAATCCATGGCTTGCAGATGCGCGAAACCAGGCGCGCGCAGCTTGCAGCGATAGGGCTTGTTGGTGCCGTCGGAGACCAGATAGACGCCGAATTCGCCTTTCGGCGCTTCGACGGCCGCGTAGACCTCGCCGGCCGGCACGCGATAGCCCTCGGTGTAGAGCTTGAAGTGATGGATCAGCGCTTCCATCGAGCGCTTCATCGCCGCGCGCTTCGGCGGCACCACCTTGCCGTCGAGGTTCGACACCGGGCCGGCGCTTTCCTTGCCGAGCAGAAGATCGACGCACTGGCGCATGATCCTGGCCGACTGGCGCATCTCTTCCATGCGCACAAGGTAACGGTCGTAGCAGTCACCGTTCTTGCCGACCGGGATGTCGAAATCCATCTCGGAATAGCATTCATAGGGCTGCGCCTTGCGCAGGTCCCAGGCCGCGCCCGAGCCGCGCACCATCACGCCCGAAAAGCCCCAGGCCCAAGCGTCGGCCAGCGACACCGTGCCGATATCGACATTGCGCTGCTTGAAGATGCGGTTGGGCGTGAGCAGGGCGTCAAGATCGTCGATCGACTTCAGGAACGGGTCGATCCACTTGCCGATATCCTCGACCAGCTTCTGCGGCAGGTCCTGGTGGACGCCGCCCGGCCGGAAATAGGCCGCATGCATACGTGAGCCCGAGGCGCGCTCGTAGAACACCATCAGCTTTTCGCGCTCGACGAAGCCCCACAGCGGCGGGGTCAGCGCGCCGACATCCATCGCCTGCGTCGTCACATTGAGGATGTGCGACATGATGCGGCCCATTTCGGAATAGAGCACGCGGATCAGCTGGCCGCGCTTCGGCACCTCGATGCCGAGCAGCCGCTCGGCCGCGAGCGCGAAGGCATGCTCCTGGTTCATCGGCGCGCAATAGTCGAGCCGGTCGAGATAGGGCACGGCCTGCAGATAGGTCTTGGCCTCGATCAGCTTCTCGGTGCCGCGGTGGAGCAGACCGATATGCGGATCGACGCGGTCGACAACTTCGCCGTCCAGCTCGAGAACCAACCTCAAAACACCGTGCGCGGCAGGGTGTTGAGGCCCAAAGTTAATGTTGAAATTGCGGACGGAGGTCTCAGCCATCGCGGCGCCTCAATTCGTCTTGGCTTTTTCATCCCCGGGCAGGACGTAGTCCGTCCCTTCCCAAGGAGAAAGAAAATCGAAATTGCGGAATTCCTGCTTGAGCTCGACCGGCTCGTAGATCACGCGCTTGGCCTCGTCGTCGTAGCGCACCTCGACGAAGCCGGTCAGCGGGAAATCCTTGCGCAGCGGGTGCCCCTCGAAGCCGTAATCGGTGAGAATGCGGCGCAGATCCGGATGGCCGGAGAACAGCACGCCGTAAAGATCATACGTCTCGCGCTCATACCAGTCGGCGCCTGGATAGACGGCGGTCAGCGACGGCACCAGCGTTTCCTCGTCGGCCTGGACCTTGAGGCGGATGCGCACATTCTGCTTCGGCGACAGAAGGTGGTAGACGACATCGAAGCGCTTGGCGCGCGAGGGGTAGTCAGCGCCGCAAATGTCGATGATCGAGATGAACTGGCAGCGCGGATCGTCGCGCAGGAAGGTCCCCACCTCAATCAGATTGCCCGGATCGACGGAGACTGTCAGCTCGCCATAGGCAAGCACGGCTTCGCCAATGCGGCCGGAGAGCTTCTCGCCGAGATAGGTGGAGAGTTCGTTCAACGCCAGGGTCATTGGCTCACCGTTCGATCGTGCCGGTGCGGCGGATCTTCTTCTGCAGAAGGAGAATGCCGTAGAGCAGCGCTTCGGCGCTCGGCGGACAGCCGGGCACATAGATGTCTACGGGCACGACGCGGTCACAGCCGCGCACCACCGAATAGGAATAGTGGTAGTAGCCGCCGCCATTGGCGCAGGAGCCCATCGAGATGACGTAGCGCGGCTCCGGCATCTGGTCGTAGACCTTGCGCAGCGCCGGCGCCATCTTGTTGGTCAGCGTGCCGGCGACGATCATGATGTCGGACTGGCGCGGAGACGCGCGCGGCGCGACGCCGAACCGCTCCGAGTCATAGCGCGGCATCGAGGTGTGGATCATCTCGACCGCGCAGCAGGCGAGGCCGAAGGTCATGAACATCAGCGAGCCGCTGCGCGCCCAGGTGATCAGCGCTTCGGTCGAGGTGACAAGGAAACCCTTGTCGGCGAGCTCATTGTTGATTTCGAGGAAGAAGGGATCGTCCTCCCCCACCGGCCTGCCGGTATTGGGATCGATGATGCCCTTGGGCTTCGGCGCGACGAGGGTGCCTGAACTGTCGTTCAATCCCATTCCAGCGCTCCTTTTTTCCATTCATAGGCAAAGCCGATGGTTAGCACCGCCAGAAACACCATCATCGACCAGAAGCCGAGCATGCCGAGCTTCGAGAAGGACACCGCCCACGGGAACAGGAAGGCGACCTCGAGATCGAAGATGATGAACAGGATCGACACCAGGTAGAAGCGGATGTCGAATTTCATGCGGGCGTCGTCGAACGAGTTGAACCCGCATTCATAGGCGGAAAGCTTTTCCGGATCGGGATTGCGGTAGGCCACCAGGAAGGGCGCGACGATAAGCGCCAGACCGACGATCATCGCCACGGCGATGAACAGCACGATAGGCAGGTACGAACTCAGGAGTGCGCTCATGCGGCGGCTTTCCTTCGGCGGGGGCAGTTCATGTTGATTACAGCAACGAACTCTAATGCGGAAGCGTGACAGATTAACCGCTGAACCGTTTTAAGGGGCCTATGCTGCAACGCGGCGAGGGTTAGCGCAGCGGTTTCGGTGACGCAAGTCAAACCTTGTTCAAATCGCGGCCCTGGACGCCTTATCGGAAGAAAGTGGTCCGATCCGCTCCTGTTTGATTTCCTTCACTTTTTACTCCACTTTTCTCTCCTGACACATCTGCCGCCATTTGCCTGCTAGCATCGCCGGAATCATCGGCTAAAAAACCAACGGACGATCGGGGCAAGGACACCTGATGAAGGAGAAAATCTCGCTCGCCATGGCGAGGCGCATTGCGCTCGGCGCACAAGGGTTCAACGACCCTCGCCCCGCAGGAGTTCCGGATCGCCGGCACCTTGCGCGCGTGCTATCGCGGACCGGCCTGTTGCAAATCGATTCCGTGAGCGCGGTGGTGCGCGCGCATTATATGCCGCTCTATTCGCGCCTCGGTCCCTACCCGCTTACACTGCTCGACAATGCCGCTGTCACCCGCAAGCGCTCAGTCTTTGAATATTGGGCGCATGAGGCGTCGTTCCTGCCCGTCGAGACTTACCCTTTGATGCGCTGGCGCATGCAGCGCGCCGAGCAGGGTGACGAGATGTATCTCGGCCTTGCCAAATGGGGCCGTGAGCGCAAGGAAATGATAGACGAGATATATAGAGAGGTCGTCGATCGCGGGCCGATCGCCGCTTCCGGCATCGAGGGCCATAAGGGCAATGGCGGCTGGTGGGGCTGGAGCGAGGCCAAGCACGCTTTCGAATGGCTGTTCTGGGCCGGACGCATCACCACCGCCTACCGGCGCGGCTTCGAACGCTATTACGACCTGCCCGAGCGCGTTTTGCCGCAGGCGGTGCTCGACCTCCCCGTACCGTCGGTCGAGGACGCGCATCGCGAATTGCTGCGCATCTCGGCACGTGCCCATGGCGTAGCCACCTATGGCGACCTGCGCGACTATTTCCGTCTCGCGCCGGGCGACACGAAGGACCGCATCGAGGAACTGGTCGAAACCGGCGAATTGCTGCCGGTGAAGGTCGAAGGCTGGGACAAGCCTGCCTATCTCCACAAGGACGCCCGTGTTCCGCGCCGGATAGAGGCGCGGGCCCTACTCGCCCCGTTCGATCCCGTGGTTTTCGAACGCACGCGCACCGAAAAGCTATTCGGCTTCCGCTACCGCATCGAGATCTACACGCCGGCCGAAAAGCGCCAATACGGCTATTACGTGCTGCCCTTCCTGCTTGGCGACCGGATTGTCGCCCGTGTCGATCTGAGGGCTGATCGGCCGGCGAGCGTCCTGCGCGTCAATGCCGCCTATGCCGAAGCAGGCGCGCCGCCCGAAACCGCCGCCCAGCTTTTCGATGAACTGAAGCAGATGCAGGCCTGGCTCGGCCTCGAGGCGATCGAAGTGACGCCAGCCGGCGACCTCGGACCGGCGCTGGCCGACATCGCAGTGTCGTAGCCGCGCGTTGACAGGCGCCTAGCCGTAAGCCTAAATCCGCCGCAGACGGTCTTCTCCCGGCAAAGGGAGGAGCCAAGAGGGAATGCGGTGCGGGTCAAACCCAAATCCGCGGCTGTCCCCGCAACTGTAAGCGACGAGCCTTGGCCGAAAACCACTGGGATGTTCCCGGGAAGGCGGCATCTGAGGCCACGACCCGCGAGCCAGGAGACCTGCCGTCTGAGACTTTAAGTATCCGAATGCCCGGCGGGTTTTCCGGGCAAGGAGCCTGGTTTTGGATCGCAACGGCAGTTTCCCGGCAAACAGTGCGGACATTTCGTTCGAGCCCGACGCGCTGGCCGGCGTGACCGTCATCGTCTGCTCCTCTTGCCGTGACGAGACCGGCTCGGACGCGCATCCGCGCGCCGGCGCGCTGCTGGCCGAGGGCACGCGCCGGGCGGCTTCCGGCGAAAAGATCAACATCCGCACCGTCGAATGCCTCGGCAACTGCAAGCGCCGGCTAAGCGCGGCGCTGCTGCGCGACGGCTGCTGGAGCTACGTCTTCGGCGATCTGGAGACGACCAGCGGCGCCGATCTCGTCGCCGGCGCAAAGCTCTTCGCTACCTCGACCGACGGCCTGATCCCCTGGCGCGGCCGGCCCGATTCCCTCAAGCGCGGCCTGGTTGCCCGCATCCCTCCCCCCGACCTGCTCAAGGACTGACCATGAACGCTTCCGTTTCCCGTGTTCCCTGCACCGTCGTCACCGGCTTCCTCGGCGCCGGCAAGACGACGCTGATCCGCAACTTGCTCGAAAACGCCAAGGGCAAGCGGCTGGCGATCATCGTCAACGAGTTCGGCGATGTGGGCATCGACGGCGAGATCCTTAAAGGTTGCGGCGTCGATGCCTGTCCGGAGGAAAACATCGTCGAGCTCGCTAATGGCTGCATCTGCTGCACCGTCGCCGACGATTTCGTCCCTGCCCTTGACCAAATCCTGTCGCGCACGCCGAAGGTCGACCACATCCTGATCGAGACCTCCGGCCTCGCTCTGCCGAAACCCCTTGTCCAGGCCTTCCAGTGGCCGACGGTAAAGAGCCGCGTCACCGTCGACGGCGTCGTAGCCGTGGTCGACGGCCCGGCATTGGCCGACGGCCGCGTCGCCTCCGACATGGACGCGCTGCAGGCGCAACGAGCAGCGGACGATTCGCTCGACCATGACGATCCGGTCGAGGAAGTGTTTGAGGACCAGATCGCCTGCGCCGACCTGATCATCCTGTCGAAGAGCGATTTGATGGATGCGGCAAGCTCCGAGCGCGCCAATGCCGTCATCGGCGAGCATGTGGCGCGCGCCGTCAAGGTGGTGCCGACCGCCCAGGGCAAGGTCGACCCCTCCGTGCTGCTCGGTCTTGGCCTTGCGGTGGAGGACGACATCGAAAACCGCAAGACCCATCACGACGACGAGCTCGACCATGAGCACGACGATTTCGATTCCTTCGTCATCGACATCCCGTCGGTCGCCAACCCCGATGAACTGGCCAAGCGCGTGGCCCTTGCCGCCGAGCAGGAGAACGTGCTGCGCGTCAAAGGCTTCGTCGAGGTCGGCGGCAAGCCGATGCGGCTTTTGCTGCAAGCGGTCGGCCCGCGCGTCAACCACTATTACGACCGCGCCTGGACAGCCGAGGACGATCGCCGCTCGCGGCTGGTCGTCATCGGCCTCAAGGGGCTGAACCGCCCGGCGATCGAGCGTATTCTCGCGGGCTGATACCAACACGAAAAAGCGATGCATATCCTCACCACGTCATCCGCTTCGCTCGACGATCTCGCCGAGCCGATCGACCTCAGGCAGAAGCCTGCGGATGTCGTGGCGCTGTCCTTCACCGACAGCGATCTCGCCGGCTTGGCCGCCGCCTGGAAGGCCGATGCGGCGCGGCTGCCGTCCATGCGGCTGGCGGCGCTGTGCGACCTTCGCCACCCGATGTCGGTGGACCTATGGATCGACAGCGTTGCCCGTCACGCCAAAGTGGTCCTCGTCCGCATCCTGGGCGGTTATGACTGGTGGCGCTATGGCTGCGACCAGCTCGCCGCGGTCGCACGCGAGCGGGATATCAAGCTGGCGCTGCTGCCGGGCGAAAGCCATGACGAGGACCAGCGCCTGATCGAAGCCTCGACCCTGCCGCGCGCCGAACTCGACGCCCTGCTCGGCTATTTCCGAGAAGGCGGCCCGGCAAACATGTCGGCACTGGTGCAAAGGCTGGCACGGCTTGCGGGGGCTGAGGCGGCGGTGGCCGAGCCGGTCAGCGTGCCCAAGTCTGGGTATTATCAGCCGGGAGTTGGTGTCGTCGAAAAGCCTGTGACGGAACTCGGCGCCGACAATTTTGCCGTCGTCCCCATCCTCTTCTACCGCTCCATGCTGCTCGCGGCAGACATAGCGCCGATCGACGCACTCGCGGAAGCCCTGCGCTCGCAAGGCCTGGCCCCGGTGCCGATCTTCGTCTCCAGCCTGAAGGACCGGGCATCCCTGGCCTTCGTCGAGAAAGCCATCAAGGCGCTGAACCCATCGGCGATCGTCACCGCCACGGCCTTTGCCTCCGGCGCCGAGCCCGGCGCCGAAACCCTCTTCGACCGCGCCGGCGTGCCCGTCTTCCAGGTCATCGTCGCCACGACGAAACGCGAGGTCTGGGAGAAAAACCAGCGCGGCTTGGCGCCCGCCGATCTCGCCATGCACGTCGTTCTGCCCGAGCTCGACGGCCGCATCCTCGCCGGCGCGATCTCCTTCAAGGGCGAGGTCGAAACCGACGCTGCACTCGCCTTTCGCGCCTTCGCCAACCTGCCGGAGGCCGACCGGGTTGCGCAGGTCGCCAAGCGGATCGCGGCATTCATTCGCCTGCGACGAACGGAGCGAGCAAAGCGCAAGCTGGCGATCCTGATTCCGGACTATCCGAGCGCGCCTGGGCGAACGGGCTACGCCGTTGGCCTGGATGTGCCGTCAAGCGTGCTCGCCATGCTGCAGGACCTGAAGGAACAGGGCTATGCGGTTGAACGGATTCCGCAATCGCCGCGGGAATTGCTGGATGCGCTGGAGGTGAGTGGGCTTGGCCTCTCCATAGAGGACTACTTCGCCTTTTCGGCCGAACTGCCGAGGGCAGCGCGCGATGCAGTAGAGGCCGCGTGGGGCAAGGCAGAAGGGATAAGTCCCCACTTCCCCTTCCGCGCCACAACCTTCGGCAACGTCACCGTAGCGCTCACCCCCGATCGCG
The DNA here is from genome assembly GCA_000824805.1 of Mesorhizobium sp. SOD10. Lineage (GTDB taxonomy): Bacteria > Pseudomonadota > Alphaproteobacteria > Rhizobiales > Rhizobiaceae > Mesorhizobium. The sequence goes on along the minus strand of CCNA01000014.1, from coordinate 55,816 downwards.
GACGCTCCGTCGACCGCCGCGCCGATTACCATGACCCGACGCTGCCCCCGCGCCACGAACTGATCGCCTTCGGCCTCTGGCTGCAGAAATCGCTCGGCGTCCATGCCATCATCCATGTCGGGGCGCATGGCACGCTGGAATGGCTGCCGGGCAAGACGGTCGCGCTTTCCGACACCTGCTTTCCAGAGATCGTCACCGGCTCGCTGCCGGTCATCTATCCTTTCATCGTCTCCAATCCCGGCGAGGCGGCGCAGGCCAAGCGCCGCATCTCGGCCGTCACGCTCGGCCATCTGCCTCCGCCACTGACCGGAGCCGGGCTCGACGAGGCACAGCAGAAACTCGAGCGCCTGGTCGACGAATACGCCCAGGCCGACGGCCTCGACCGCCGCCGCCGCGACCGACTGGCAAAGCTGATCGTTGAGACGGCACGGAAAACCGGGCTTGCCTCGGAAGCCGGCGTCGCGAAGACAGACGAGCCGGACGAAGCGCTGCGCCGCATCGACGCCTGGCTCTGCGATCTCAAGGATTTCGCGGTGAAGGACGGGCTGCATGTCTATGGCCGCGCACCGGAAGACGAGGCCGATCCGCTGCGCGGGCAGAGCGCCGACACTGAACGGACAGCCCTGCTCGCCGCGCTCGAGGGCCGCCATGTCAAGGCCGGCCCGGCCGGCGCGCCGGCGCGCGGCCGTTCCGACGTGCTGCCCACCGGCCGCAACCTCTTCACGTCCGATCCCCGCACCATGCCGACGCCGACCGCCTATGATCTCGGCCAGGCTGCAGCGGAGGAAGTGGTCCGCAGCTACATGCAGAGCCATGGCGACTGGCCGCGCTCGCTGGTCATCGACCTCTGGGGCTCGGCCTCGTTGCGCACCGGCGGCGAGGAGATCGCGCAAGGCCTGGCGCTGATGGGCTGCCGGCCGCAATGGGATGCCGCAACCGGTCGCGTCACCGGCATCGAGGTGCTGCCGCCGGCCACGCTCGGCCGCCCGCGCGTCGACGTCACCTGGCGCATTTCCGGCCTGTTCCGCGACATGTTCCCGACCCAGATCGCGCTGATCGATGCAGCCGCCAACGCCGTCGCCGGCCGCGACGAAGACGATTCGGAAAACCCGCTTGCCGCAGCCACCCGTGCCCAAGGTAAGATCGAGCCGCGCATTTTCGGCAGTTCGCCCGGCACCTATGGCGCCGGCGTCGAGGACTTGCTGTCGCGCGGCGAATGGGGGGTGCGCGAAGAGATCGGCCGCGCCTATCTGGAGGCCACCTCGCATGCCTATGGCGGGGCCGACGGCGAAGCGATTTTGGCGCCAGGCGCCTTCGAGGACCGCATCGCCGAAGCCGATCTCCTCGTCCATACCGGCGACGACCCTGGCCGCGATATCCTCGAAGGCTCGGCCGACGTCGCCTTCATCGGCGGCTTTTCGGCCGCTCTTGCCGCGCTTGGCCGCAACGCGGATGTCATCGTGCTCGACACGACCGACCCGAAGAAGCCGAAGCCGCGTTCGGTCGGTGAAGCCGTATCGCGCGTGGTGCGGGCGCGCGCCGTCAACCCGCGCTTCATCGCCGGCCAGATGCGGCATGGCCCGCGCGGCGCCTCGGAATTCGCCGAGACGGTCGACCGCCTGGTCGGCTTCGCCGAGACCACGCACGCCATTTCCGGCACGCTGATCGAGGCGGTCCACGACGCCTATGTTGGCGACGCCAAAGTCCGCGCCTTCTTGCTGCGCGAGAATCCGGCGGCTGCCAAGGTCATCGCCGAACGTTTTCTGGCGGCGCGGCGGCGCGGCCTCTGGCATCCGCTCAGGAACTCCATCGACGATGACCTCGCAGCCCTGATCGCCGAGGCTGAGGCAAGCGGGGTGGCGGCATGAACGCGTTTTCGCGGCGCGGCACCTGCCCAGCGCTGAGCGCCCCGATGCGGACCGGCGACGGGCTTTTGGTGCGGCTCAACCCGGTCGCAGGGGGACTGGTCCCGATGTCGCTGATCGGACTCGGCGAATCCGCTCTGCGCCACGGCAACGGCATCATGGAGGTAACGGCGCGCGGCAGCCTGCAGATTCGGGGTTTGACGACCGAAAGCGCCAGGCTGCTGGCGGCGGAAGTGGACGCCCTGGGCATTGACGTGCGGAGCAGCGTGCCGGTTGAAATTGGGCCGTTGGCGGGGATCGACCCTGAGGAGATTGCCGATCCGCGCCCATTGGCGGAACGGATCAGGGCGGCGATCGAGGAGGCTGGGCTGACGGCACGGCTGGGGCCGAAGGTGTCGGTGGTTGTCGACGGTGGCGGGCAGCTGACGATGGACCTGTTGACGGCCGATGTCAGGCTGAAGGCGGTGAGGGCCGATGCGGGCGTCCAGTGGAGCGTGTCGGTTGCCGGCGACGCGCACAGTGCGAAGCCGCTCGCGACGGTCGATGCGGAGGCTGCACGCGACATCGCTGTGGCAGCGCTTAGGATGGTCGCGGAAAAGGGCCGGGAGGCGCATACGCGCGACCTGTCAGAGCGGCAATTGGCCTCTCTCGCAGGCTGGCATTCCTTCGCGCCCCCCTCTGTCCTGCCGGACATCTCCCCTCCTTGGGGGGAGATTCGCTCCCGCTCTGCAGCGAACTCGCATGTTCCGACCTCGGCGATTGGCGAAAGCGCCCGCGCTGGCCTGATCTCCCCCCTAGAGGGGGAGATGTCCGGCAGGACAGAGGGGGGCGCTGTAGAGCGCCATCGCTCACCGATAGGCCTCTTAAACCTAACCGAAGGCCACGCCCTCGGCATTGCCCTGCCCTTTGGCAGCATGCCCGCTCAAAACCTCATCGACCTCGCCAGTGAAGCCGCAAACCTCGGCGCCACCGAAATCCGCTTGGCCTCGGGGCGCGCCCTACTTTTCCTCGGCCTCACCCCTTCCGCCGCCTCTACACTCCAAGCCTGCGCGGTTGCCCTCGGCTTTGTCACTTCCCCCACCGATCCGCGGACCCGCATCGCCGCCTGCCCCGGCACGCCGGCCTGCGCCTCCGGCCATATCCCCACGCGCGCCATCGCCGAAACCATTGCGAAACAAAACCCCGACCTCCTCGACGCCTCGCTGACCCTGCACATCTCCGGCTGCACCAAGGGCTGCGCGCATCCCGGCGCGGCGGCGCTCACTCTGGTCGGCGACGAAAACGGAGCCGGACTTGTCGTGGACGGGACGGCAAAGGCCCTTCCTGCCGCGTACAGGCCGGGCTATGACGCCGCGCGCGGGGTCGCTGGCATCTTTGCTGCACTGCGCGCGCAAAGCCATCAGGGCGAAACAGTCGCCGCCTGTCTGAAAAGACTTGGCGCGGCCGGTATCGCCGAACTCTATCGACGGAACCAGTGAATGGCCGACTACGACTATATCCATGACGGAATGGCGATCTACGAGCGCTCTTTCGCCATTATCCGCGCCGAGGCGGACCTGTCTCGCTTCTCGGAAGCGGAGGCCGATGTCGCGATCCGCATGATCCATGCCTGCGGCCAGGTCGAAGCCGCCAGCCATTTCGTTTTCTCCGACGGTTTCGTGACCGCAGCGCGCGCGGCGCTTGCCGCCGGCGCGCCGATCTTCTGCGATGCCGAGATGGTGGCGCACGGCGTCACCCGCGCCCGCCTGGCGGCCGGCAACGAGGTGATCTGCACGCTGCGCGACCCGCGCACGCACGACATCGCCAGAGAAATCGGCAACACCCGCTCGGCCGCGGCGATCGACCTCTGGGGCGAACGCATGGCCGGATCGGTCGTCGCCATCGGCAATGCGCCGACCGCGCTGTTCTATCTGCTTGAAAAGCTGCGCGACGGCGCGCCGAAACCAGCCGCAATCATCGGCATGCCGGTCGGCTTCGTCGGCGCCGCCGAATCCAAGGATGCGCTGGCGGAAAATTCTTATGGCGTGCCCTACGCCATCGTGCGTGGCCGGCTGGGCGGCAGCGCCATGACCGCGGCTGCGCTCAATTCGTTGGCGAGGCCGGGCCTGTGAACGCGATTGTAAGAGGCCGTTTGGTCGGTGTCGGCACCGGCCCCGGCGACCCCGAACTTCTGACGCTGAAGGCCGCGCGCGCGCTGGCCGAGGCCGATGTCGTCGCTTATTTCGCCAAGCGCGGCAACAACAGCAATGCGCGCGCCATCGTCGAGGCGCGCTTCCGGCCGGATATGGTGGAGCTGCCGCTGCTCTATCCGGTGACCACCGAGATCGACAAAGATCACGACGAGTACCGCGCGCAGATCACCGATTTCTACGAACAGTCGGCCGAGCAGGTTGCCGAGCATCTCGGCGCCGGCAGGATGGTGGCGGTGCTGTCGGAAGGCGATCCGCTCTTCTATGGCTCCTACATGCATCTGCATGTGCGCTTGGCGCACCGTTTCCCGACCGAAGTCATTCCCGGCATCAGCGCCATGTCCGGCTGCTGGTCGCAGACCGGCCTGCCGATCGTCCAGGGCGACGACGTGCTGACCGTGCTGCCCGGCACGATGAGCGAGTTCGAGCTGACCCGTCGCCTCGCCGACACCGATGCCGCCGTCATCATGAAGGTCGGCCGCAACCTGCCGAAGATCAGGCGTGCGCTGGAAGCCACCGGCAAGCTGGCCAAGGCCGTCTATGTCGAGCGCGGCACCATGCCGGGCAGCGTCTCGATGCGGCTCGCCGAAAAGCCGGACGAGAAGGCGCCCTATTTCGCCATCGTGCTGGTCGCCGGCTGGTCGGGCCGCCCGGGAGCCCTCGGAGCAAAGACATGAGCGGTCGCCTCGCCGTCATCGGTCTCGGGCCCGGCAATGCCGACCAGGTCACGCCGCAGGCTGCCAATGCCGTCGCCGAGGCTTCCTTCTTCTATGGCTACAAGCCCTATCTCGACCGGCTTGAGCTGCGGCCGGATCAGACGCGCATCGCCTCCGACAATCGCGAAGAGCTCGCCCGCTCCAACGAAGCGCTGGCGAAAGCCGCTGAGGGCCACAGCGTGGCTGTCGTTTCCGGCGGCGATCCCGGCGTCTTCGCCATGGCGGCAGCCGTCTGCGAAGCGATCGAAGCGGGCCCGGCTGAATGGCGCACCATTGACGTCTCAGTCGTCCCTGGCGTCACCGCCATGCTTGCGGTCGCCGCCCGCATCGGCGCGCCGCTCGGCCATGATTTCTGCGCCATCTCGCTGTCGGACAACCTGAAGCCTTGGGACCTGATCGAGCTGCGGTTGCTGGCGGCGGCCGGAGCCGGCTTCGTCATCGCGCTTTATAACCCGATCAGCAAGGCCCGCCCCTGGCAACTCGGCCGCGCCTTCGAATGCCTGAAGGCGATCCTGCCCGGCACCACGCCGGTGATCTTCGGCCGCGCCGCCGGCCGGCCCGACGAGCGCATCGAAGTCTTTCTGCTGGCGGACGCGGATGCGGCAAAGGCCGACATGTCGACCTGCGTCATCATCGGCTCGCCCGAAACCCGCATCATCAAACGCGGCGAAAAGCCCGCCCTGGTCTACACGCCGCGTTCGGCAACGGGGTCGAAAAAATGATCGACCTTTGCCGCCAGCGCATCGACGGTCTCGGCCGAAGGAACGTCCGGCAAAGGCGGCCGGCGGATCATGACCACTTCGATGCCGAGCGCCCGCGCCGCGGCAATCTTGCCATAGGTCGCTTCGCCGCCGCTGTTCTTGGAAACGATCGCGTCGATCCCGTATTTCTCGAGCAGCGCCCGCTCGTCCGCCTCCGGGAACGGTCCGCGCGCCAGCAGGTAGAGCGCATCCGGCACGGCAAGTTTCGGCTCGACCGGATCGACGCTGCGGATCAGGTAACTGTGCTGCGGCGCAGCCTCGAACGCGCCGGCCTCCTGCCGGCCGATCGCCAGGAATACGCGGCGCGGCGCCTCGCCAAGCGCCTTCGCCGCCTCCGTGACATCGTCGACCAGGGTCCAGCGATCGCCGGCCACGGGCTCCCATCCAGGACGCCGCAGCGCGAGGATCGGCACGCCGGTTTTCGTGGCGGCTTCAGCGGCATTGGCAGAGATACGCGCAGCGTATGGATGCGTGGTATCGATCAGCAGATCGACTTGCTCGTCGCGAAGGTAATTCGCCAATCCGTCCGCACCGCCGAAGCCTCCGACACGCACCGGCACGCCCTGCGCGACCGGGCTTTCGGTGCGGCCGGCAAGCGAGAGCGTGACCGAGAAATCCGCGCGACGAGCGAGCTTCCCGGCCAGTTGCCGGGCTTCCGTCGTTCCGCCGAGGATCAGGATACGGTGGGTCATCATGCCTGCTAAGGGTCTGCGTGCTGCCGAGCCAGCCTCAAAATGGCTCACCATTGTCGGCATCGGCGAGGACGGTGTAGCGGGTCTCGGCGACGAGGCCAAGCAGCGCATCGCGCAGGCGGACGTCGTCTTCGGCGGCAAGCGACACCTTGCTCTCGTTGCATCCCTGGCCAAGGGCGAAACCCGCCCATGGCCCACGCCTTTCGATGCCGAAATGCGCGACGTGCTGGCGCTCGCGGGTAAAAAAATCTGCGTGCTCGCGTCCGGCGATCCGTTCTTCCATGGCGTTGGCGTCACATTGGCCCGCAAGGTGAATCCGGATGAGATGCTCGTCCTGCCGGCGCCCTCCTCGCTGTCGCTCGCGGCATCGCGCCTTGGCTGGGCATTGCAGGACGCGGAGACGATTTCGCTGCACGGCCATTCGATTGACCTGATCCGGCCCCTGCTCCATCCCGGCGCGCGCATCCTGGCGCTGACCTCCGACGGCGACGCGCCGGCGGCCGTCGCCGCACTGCTCGACGAGCTCGGTTTCGGCCCCTCGCGATTGACGGTCCTCGAAGCGCTCGGCGGTCCTGATGAAGTGCGCCGCACCGTTCGCGCCGATGCCTTCGACCTCAAAAACATCAACCCGCTGAACGTCCTGGCGCTCGAAGTTGAATCGACGCCGGATGCGCGCATCCTGCCTTTGACCATCGGCCTCGCCGACCATCTGTTCGAGCATGACGGCCAGATCACCAAGCGCGAGATCCGCGCCATCACGCTATCGTCGCTGGGGCCTCGGCGCGGCGAGCTGCTTTGGGATATCGGCGCCGGTTCCGGCTCGATCGGCATCGAATGGATGATGGCCCACCCTTCGCTGCGTGCCATCGCCATCGAGGCCAATGGCGAGCGCGCCGCCCGCATTGCCCGCAACGCCGCGCATTGCGGCGTGCCCGGCCTCGTCGTGGTCGAAGGCGCCGCGCCCGAGGCGTTCGCCAAGCTCGAAACGCCGGGTGCGATCTTCATCGGCGGCGGCGGCAGCGATGCCGGCGTGCTCGAAAAAGCGATCAAGGCGCTTCGTCCCGGCGGCCGGCTGGTCGCCAATGCGGTGACGCTGGAGATGGAGGCGCTGCTGCTCGACCAGCACAACAGGCGCGGCGGCGATCTGACCCGCATCGCGCTTTCACGCGCGGGGCCGGTCGGCTCCATGCAGGGCTGGCGTCCGGCCATGCCGGTCACGCAATGGAGCTGGATGAAACCATGATGGTCGCGGGCATCGGCAGCCGCAAAGGCGTGACAGCAAGTGACGTGCGCGCCGCGATCGAGACCGCGCTCGAGGCGCATGGACTGGCGATGACCGCGCTTTCGGCGCTGGCCACCGGTGAAATCAAGCGCGACGAACAGGCAATCTTCCTTGCCGGCCGCGACCTCGGCCTTCCCGTGCTTGTCATGTCCGACGCCGCACTGAAAGCCGTCTCGTCCGGCACGATCAGCCGATCCGAAGCGTCGCAGGCCCAGGCCGGCACGCCCTCGGTTTCGGAAGCCTCGGCTCTGGCCGCGGCCGGAAAAGGCGCAAAACTGCTTGGGCCGCGCATCATGGTCGGGCCTGCCACCTGCGCCATCGCTCTTGGCGGAGGCGGCGACGCATGACAGTCCATTTCATCGGTGCCGGCCCTGGCGCGGCCGACCTCATCACCTTGCGCGGCAGCCGGCTGCTCGCGTCCTGCCCGGTCTGCCTCTATGCCGGCTCGATCGTCGCGCCGGAACTGCTCGAGCATTGCGCGCCCGGCACCAAACTGATCGACACCGCGCCGATGTCGCTCGACGAGATCGAGGTCGAATATGTCGACGCGCACAAGGCCGGCCAGGATGTCGCGCGGCTGCATTCCGGCGACCTTTCGGTCTGGAGCGCGGTGGCCGAACAGATCAGGCGGCTCGAAAAACATGGCATTCCCTACACGCTGACACCAGGTGTGCCCTCCTTCGCGGCGGCGGCGGCGGCACTTCACCGCGAGCTCACCATCCCCGAGCTCGCGCAAAGCCTGGTGCTGACCCGCGTTTCCGGCCGCGCCTCGAAAATGCCGCCAGGCGAGACGCTCGCCGGCTTTGGCCGCACCGGCGCCACGCTTGCCATCCATCTTGCCATCCACGCCATCGACCGCATCGTTGCCGATCTCACGCCGCTTTACGGCGCCGAATGCCCGGTCGCGGTCGTCTTCCGCGCCTCCTGGCCGGACGAGCGCATCCTGACCGGCACGCTGGGTACCATCGAAGCGCAGCTGGCGGAAAACCCGATGGAGCGCACGGCGATCATCTTCGTCGGCAGCGCGCTCGCGGCGCAGGATTTCGGCGAAAGCTCACTCTACGACGCCCATTACCAGCGGCGTTTTCGCGGACGGGACGGATTGTGAACGGCGGCGCCAATACGAACGGACGGGCAAATGTGGAGCAGGCGCTGGCGCGCCTGAACTTCAAGCCGCGCGAGCTCGAGCCCGGCCATGTCTGGCTGGCCGGCGCCGGCCCCGGCGATCCCGGTTGCCTCACGCTGGAGGTGCTTGCGGCGCTCGGGCAGTGCGACGCGCTGGTCTATGACGCGCTCGTCTCGCCCGATCTCGTGGCGGTCGCTCAAGGTGCAGAGCTTTTCTACGCAGGAAAACGCGGCGGCCAGCCCTCGATGAAGCAGGACGACATCAACGCCCTGCTGGTGCGGCTGGCGCACCAGGGCCGCCGTGTCGTGCGGCTGAAAGGCGGCGATCCCTATATTTTCGGCCGGGGCGGCGAAGAGGCTCTGGCGCTCGCCGGCGAAGGAATACCGTTCCGGGTGCTCTCCGGCCTGACCTCGGGTCTCAGCGCGCTTGCCGCCACCGGCATTCCCGCCACCATGCGCGGCATCAACAAGGCCGTCATCCTGGCGACCGGCCACGCGGCGGGCACCGATGACGACATCGACTGGACAGCGATCGCGCGCACCGGACAGCCGGTGGTCGTCTATATGGGCATGGCCAACCTGCCGGTGATCGCGGCAAAGCTGCTTGAGGGCGGCCTCGCGCCTTCGACCCCGGCCGCTGTGATCGTCGCCGCAACCACGTCGCAGGAACGCATCGTCGTCGCCACGCTCGCAACCATCTCCGAAGAGGCCGCGGCCGCCGGACTCGCTTCGCCGGCGCTGATCGTCGTCGGCGGCATCGTCGCCATGCGCGCGGCCCTGGCAGGTGAGGTATGACGGCGCGCGCGATCATCATCGGCGCGCCGCGCTCCGGCTCGGGCAAGACCAGCGTCACCATCGGCCTGTTGCGCGCGCTCGCCCGGCGCGGGTTGAAAGTGCGCGGCGCCAAGTCCGGCCCGGACTATATCGACCCTGGTTTCCATACGGCCGCCACCGGCCTTTCCGGCGTCAATCTCGACAGTTGGGCGATGTCCCCTTCCCTGCTCAACGCGCTGGCCGCACAAGCTGCGGATGACGCTGAATACGTCATCCTCGAAAGCGCGATGGGCCTGTTCGACGGCATTCCCGCACCCGAAGGCCGCTCGGGCTCGGCCGCCGATCTCGCCCGGCTCTATGGCTTGCCGGTGCTTCTGGTGCTGGACGTTTCAGGTCAGTCGACGACCGCTGCGGCGGTCGCCAAGGGTTTCGCCACTTACGATCCGGACGTCCGCATGGCCGGCGTCGTGCTCAACCGGCTCGGCAGCGAACGCCACCGGCGGCTGTCCGGCGACGCCATCGAGGCGATCGGCCTGCCGGTGGTCGGCGCCATCCTGCGCGATCCGACGCTCAACCTGCCGGAACGGCATCTCGGCCTCGTCCAGGCCGGCGAATACGAGAACCTGATGGCGCATCTCGACCGGCTGGCCGACATGGTCGAGAAATCGCTCGACATCGACGCCATCCTGGCGCTGGCCACCCCGCTGGAACCGGCGGCCGGCGACTTCGGCGACGCGCTGCAGCCGCCCGGGCAGCGCATCGCGCTGGCGCAGGACGCCGCCTTCACCTTCCTCTATCCGCATGTCGCCACGCATTGGCGCAAGGCCGGCGCCGAGATCGTGCCTTTCTCGCCGCTTGCCGACGAAGCGCCTTCGCCGGACTGCGAGATCTGCTGGTTGCCCGGCGGTTACCCCGAACTGCACGCCGGCAAGCTCGCGGCCGCCACCAACTTCCAGACAGGAATGGCGCGCTTTGCGGCGACGAAGCCGGTGCATGGCGAGTGCGGCGGCTTCATGGTGCTGGGCGAGGTGCTGGAAGACGCGGACGGCGAGAGCCACAAGATGCTCGGCCTGCTCGGCCACTCGACCAGCTTTGCCAAACGCAAGATGAATCTCGGCTACCGCGAGGCGCGGCTGCGCGCCGCCTGCCCGTTGGGGCCGGAGGGCACGTCGATCCGGGGGCACGAATTCCACTATGCGCAGATGCTCGCTGCCGGCAATGACGAGCCGCTGGCCGATCTTGCCGACGGTCAGGGCAATCCGCTCGGCGCCTCCGGCTGCCGGCGCGGCCATGTGAGCGGCACCTTCTTCCACGCCATTGCGAGGAGCGCATGAGCGGCCCTTCCGCGCCCAAGCAAGTGCTTGATGATATCGGCCTCAGCCTCGTCTTCTTCACCCGGCTGAGATTACCCTCGAGCGATTTCGGCGGCCGCAGCCTGGCGGATGCGATCTGGGCGGCGCCCTTCGCCGGCCTCGCGGTGGCTATCATCGGCGCGCTGGTCTATGCGATTGCCGCCGTCTTCGGCCTCGCCGCCGCACCGGCCGCGGCGCTCACGCTCGCCGCGACGATGCTCGCCACCGGCTGTCTGCATGAGGACGGGCTTTCCGACATCGCCGATGGCTTTTGGGGCGGCAGGACGCGCGACTTGAAACTGGAGATCATGCGCGACAGCCGCATCGGCGCCTATGGCGCGGCGGCGCTTGGGCTGTCGCTGCTCATCCGCTGGAGCGCGCTGTCCGAACTCGCCGGTCCCGGCCATGTGTTCCTGGCGCTGCTCGCCGCGCATGCCGGCTCGCGCGGCCTGTTCGGCGCTTTCATGCAACTTCTGCCGCCGGCCCGCAGCGATGGCCTGTCGGCCAACGCCGGCACCGTCACCTCCGAGACCGCCATCATCGGCGCTGCGCTTGGTGCCGTGGCGCTGCTGGCGCTCGGCCTTGGCGGCGCCATAGCGGCGGCGATCCTGCTCGGCCTGGTCTTCATGGCCTTGCGCGCGCTTTGCCTCAGCCAGATTGGCGGCCAGACCGGCGACACGATCGGCGCGCTGCAGCAGCTTGGCGAGATCGCCGTTCTTCTCGTCGCTTCCATTTGCCTTTCCTAATTCTCTTTCGGAGACCTTGCCCCCATGTCCCCCCAATCAACACGCTTCAAATCCCTCGATGAACTGCGTGCGGCCTGCCTAGATCTCCCCGCCGGCAGCGATACCGCAGCAGCTGCTGTCGCCGAGCGTCAGAACACGCTCACCAAGCCGCCGGGCAGCCTTGGTCGACTGGAAACGATAGCCGCCTGGCTGGGCCGGTGGCAGGGTCGCGACATGCCGAAGCTCGATACGGTGAAAGTCTTCGTCTTCGCCGGCAATCACGGCGTCACCGCGCAGGGCGTCTCGGCCTATCCGTCGGAAGTCACCGTACAGATGGTGGCGAACTTCGCCGGCGGGGGTGCTGCCATCAACCAGCTTGCCCGCATTGCCGGCGCAAAGCTGGACGTCATCCCGCTCGACCTCGACCGTCCGACCGGCGATTTCACTCAGGTGCCGGCGATGGACGAGCAGGCATTCCTTACCGCCGTCTCGGCCGGCTACGATGCCGTGACCAACGACCTCGACCTTGTCTGCTTCGGTGAGATGGGCATCGGCAACACGACGCCGGCGGCCGCGATCTCCACCGCCCTCTTCGGCGGCGGCGCGGAAAAATGGACCGGGCGCGGCACCGGCGTCGACGATGCAGGGCTGCAGCGCAAGGTTGTGGCCATCGAGGCAGGCCTCAAGCGCCATGCCGATTCGCTTTCCGACCCGCTGAAGATAGCGGCCGCGCTTGGCGGACGTGAGCTGGCCGCCATCCTCGGGGCGACGCTTGCCGCGCGCAAGAACAACGTGCCGGTGCTGCTCGACGGCTTCGTCTGCACCGCCGCCGCAGCACCTCTTGCGAGGCTTCACCCGACCGGCCTCGCTCACACAATCGCCGCTCATGTCTCGGCCGAAGCCGGCCACCGCCGCCTGCTCGAGGCGCTTGGTCTGCCGCCGCTGCTCGACCTCGGCATGCGGCTGGGCGAAGGCTCCGGCGCTTGCCTTGCCGTCAACATCGTCCGCTCGGCGCTGGAATGCCATGCCAGGATGGCTAGCTTCGCCGAAGCCGGCGTTTCGGAAAAATAAAGAATCAGTCGAAATTTCAACACTGTTGAAACATCGATATAACGTCATCTCGGTTATTCCATGAGACGTAGAAGTTTCATGGGAGATCGATCGATGTATTTGAAATATCTAATATCCGCTGCGATTCTTGTTGCCGCGACTTCGCCGACTTTGTCTCAGGATCAATATGTCCGCCCGCTTCGTCCCGGCGAAGACGGATCGGCCAGGATACAATCATCGATCTCAATGACCTTTCCGGTCAAGGATGACGACGATGCTGCCGTGCAGCAGCAGGTCGCGCTGCGTTCCTTCTACAAGGTCGCGGCGGGCAGCTGCGCCTTGGTGCTCGAGACCGTCGCCGATACATGCGAGATTGCCGGCATGAGCACCAATCTCAACGCCAGGGACCGCAACATCGGCGGTTATGGTGGATCGCAGCTCACGGTGAGCGGTCAGATCACCATGAAGGTCAAGTTCAAGGCGAGCCTCAGCAAAACAGCGCCGTAGGCGCCGCGTGGCGGCGTACTTCGTTGTTTTCATAAGAAGATTTGGTGGGTGTGCACAGGATCGAACTGTGGACCCGCTGATTAAGAGTCAGCTGCTCTACCAACTGAGCTACACACCCACACCGCCGGGAAAACCAGCGTCGGCGGCGCATATAGCCGCCGCTTTCGGTGATGTCTAGCCCTGCCGGATCATTTCCCGACAAATCGACATGGATGATCCCGAAAAGTGGATTCCGGTTTTCGGAAAAGATCATGCCTGCCTAAAAAAGCCCGCAGGCATCAGACAAACAGCCTGCCTTCCGCCATCTTGATCGCATGGCCGCCGATGCGCGCGGAGGCGAGTTTTCCGCCATCGACATTGAGCTCCAAGCGAATGCGCGAGGGCCGGCCCATTTCCAGCCCCTGCTCTATCCAGAGCTGCGAGATACCGTCGATCGGGGCGTCGAAATGCATGATGGCGCCGGCAAAGGCGGCCGCGGCCGAACCGGTCGCCGGATCCTCGTAGGACGGGGTGCCGGGCACGATCATGCGCACATGGAAGGCGCTGTCGTGATGCACCGTCTCGCGGCAATAGACATATGGGCTGGCGAAGGCCCATTCGCTCTTGCGAGGCGCCAATTCCGACCACGCCTGATTGTCGAGCCTGATCTTGGCCGCCTCCTCCAACCCGGCAACGGGAATCGTCACATAAGGCACGCCGGCCGACCAGAAGGCAACGCGGTGGTTCTCGAAGCCGATCTCGTGCGGGCCAAGGCCGAGCGCCGCGCCGATCGCCTCAGGATCGGTCTTCAGCTCCAACGGTTCCGGCAATTTCGCCAGGTCGAACTCGGCGAATGTCGAGCCGTCATGCTTGCTTACCGCGCAACGCACCGGCCCGATGTTCTCCTCCAGCACGAAAATGCCGGCGGCCTCCCCGGCGAGTTCGGTCAGCGCAATCGCCGAGCCGACAGTCGGATGCCCTGCGAAAGGCATTTCATAGTCGGGCGTGAAGATGCGGATGCGGTTGCGATGCTTTGGATTGTCCGGAGGCAGCACGAACACCGTCTCGGAAAGATTGAACTCGCGGGCGATCGCCTGCATGCCGGCAGTGTCGAGCCCATCGCTGTCCAGCACCACCGCAAGCGGATTTCCGGCCAGCCTTTCGGTGGTAAACACATCGTAGAGCAAGTAATTGCGCGCCATTGAGAAAACCTTTCGCCTCACCCCGAATTTCTGCCTCAATCCCAACATGAGGGAAATTTAATTTGAAATTCGAACCTTAAGGCCTGATCTGTGCATGGATAGGGACATCGATTTTCAGCATAGGGGTCCGGCGTGGACCAGCTTGTCAATCCGCCAAATGCGGAATCCGATACTTCCATTGAGGCAGCGCTTGGGCTCGACCGCAAGGGTGTAAGCCGCAAGCGCCGCCGCTTCTGGGTCTACGGCCTGCTGGCGATCGCCATCGCCGCGGCTGGCGTAGGCGTTTACCAATGGTATGCGACGGCGCCACCCAGGATCGAGTATACCACCGTGCCGGCGGCGATCGCCGACCTCACGGTCGAGGTATCGGCCACCGGCACGCTGCAGCCGCTGACCCAGGTCGATATCTCCAGCGAGCTTTCCGGCATCGTCCGCTCGGTCACGGTCAAAGAAAACCAGCAGGTCAAGAAGGGCGACGTGCTGGCGACGCTCGACACCGCCAAGCTGGAGGTCCAGATCGAGCGCGCCATCGCCTCGGCCAAGGCGGCGGCAGCAAGCGTCGAGGACGCCAAGGTGACGTTGCAGGAGAACGAGAACGCGGTTGCGCGCGCCAGCGCGCTGACCAAGCGCGGCATGGCGACGGACCAGTCGCTCGAAGCGGCGACCGCGACGCGCGATCGCTCGAAGGCCGCTCTCGACAGCGCCGAAGCCAATCTCGCCATCGCCCAGGCTGATCTCAAGGCGCAGCAGACCGATCTCGCGAAAAGCACCATCTATGCGCCGATCGACGGCATCGTGCTGACGCGCTCGGTCGATCCCGGCCAGACCGTCGCGTCCTCATTGCAGGCACCGGTGCTCTTCGTCATCGCCGCCGACCTGAGGAACATGGAATTGCAGGCCGCGGTCGACGAGGCCGATATCGGCCAGGTCAAGCCCGGCCAGCACGCCCGCTTCACCGTCGACGCTTTCCCGGACCGGCCCTTCGACGCCGAGATCCGCGACATCTCCTACGCCTCGGTCACCACCGACGGCGTCGTCACCTACAATGCGCGCCTCGAAGTGGACAATGGCGAGATTCTCTTGCGGCCCGGCATGACGGCCACGGTTTCGGTCGTGACGCGACAGGCCAAGGGCGTGCTCACCGTTCCCTCGACGGCCTTCCGCTATCGTCCGATGCAGCAGCAGGCGCGCGGCTGGAGCTTCAGCGACCTTTTCACCGGCCGCATGGGCCGCCCTAACCGGCAGCGCGAGGTGACGAAGGCGCCGACCGACGGCTCGCGCACGCTCTATGTGCTGGAGAACGGACGCCCGCATCCGGTCAACGTCAGGATCGGCTCGACCGACGGCGAGCTGACCGAGATCACGTCCGGCCTCGACGAGGGCGCTGCGGTCATCACCGGCGCGCAGCAGCGGAGCTGACGACATTTCGGCTTCCCGGCTCATCACCTTCGATAAGGTCTGGAAAAGCTATGGCGAGGGCGAGGCCCGCGTGCACGCGCTGGTCGGCGTCGATCTCGCCATTCGGCGCGGCGAGTTCGTCGCCATCATGGGCCCCTCGGGATCCGGCAAGTCGACGGCGATGAACATCATCGGCTGCCTCGATACGCCGACGGCCGGGACCTATTCCTTCATGGGTGTCGATGCGGGCCGCCTCGACCGCAACCGCCGCGCGCTTTTGCGCAACCTCTATGTCGGCTTCGTCTTCCAAGGCTACAATCTTCTGCCGCGCACCACGGCGGCGGAAAATGTCGAGCTGCCGCTGATCTATCGCGGCGTCGCCGCGCGCCAACGCCGCGATCTCGCCATGCAGGCGCTGGCGGAAGTCGGGCTTGTCGGGCGCGAGCACCACACCCCGGCCGAGCTTTCGGGCGGCCAGCAGCAGCGCGTGGCGATCGCCCGCGCCATCGTCACCAGGCCGACGCTGCTCGTCGCCGACGAGCCGACAGGCAATCTCGACACCGCGCGCACGCACGAGATCATGGAACTGCTGACCAGGCTCAACGCCGAACTCGGCCTTTCCATCGTCATGGTGACCCATGAGGCCGACGTCGCGGACTATGCCGGCCGCACCATCCGCTTCCTCGACGGCCATGTCGCCTCCGATAGGTTGAAATCGGAGGAAGCGGCATGATCTGGGAGACCGTCCGCCTCTCGCTGCGTTCGATCCGCCGCAACGTATTGCGCTCCTTCCTGACATTGCTCGGCATCGTCATCGGCGTCGCGGCCGTCATAGCCATGCTCACCATCGGTTCCGGCACCACGGAGAAGGTCAAGGCCGATATCTCAAAGCTCGGCAGCAACCTGCTCGTCGTTCGCGCCGGCCGTCCTGCCGGCCCTGGCGGACCGGGAGGGCTCGACCAGGCAGTGCGGCCGCTGGCCGAAAAGGACGTCGCCGCGCTCGTTGCGCATCTCAGCGGTGCGCGCGCAATTTCGCCGGCGTCGCAAAAGCAGGCCCGCGTCATCTTCGGCACCGAAAGCCTCACCTCCGGCGTGACCGGCACCGACAGCGCCTATCTCGACGCCCGCGATTGGAAGCTGGTCACGGGCCGTCCGTTCAGCGACTCCGAAACGCGCGCCGGCGCAGGTGTGTGCCTGATCGGCGAAACCGTGCGCCAGCAGTTCTTCGGCGCCGGCGATCCGGAAGGCGAGATCATCCGCGTCAACCGCACCTCCTGCAAGATCATCGGTCTGCTCGAGCCCAAGGGCTATACCGGCTTCGGCCAGGACCAGGACAATGTCGTGCTGATGCCGCTGCACGCCTATCAGCGCCGCATCGCCGGCAACCGCGACATCGACAACATCTATATCGCCGCCGACGACCGCACCCCGACCACCGAGCTGCAGCCGCGCGTCGAGGACATTTTGCGCGACACGCGCCGCATCACGCCGGACCGCGATTCCGATTTCGCCATCCGCGACATGACCCAGATCGCCGACGCGATGACCAGCGCCACAACCACAATGACCGGCATGCTCGGCGCCGTCGCCGGCGTCAGTCTTCTGGTCGGCGGCATCGGCATCATGAACATCATGCTCGTGTCCGTCACCGAGCGCACGCGCGAAATCGGCATCAGGCTGGCGATCGGCGCGCATGAAAAGCACATCCTCATCCAGTTCCTGGTCGAGGCGACGGTGCTGTCGCTCTTTGGCGGCATCATCGGCATCCTGATCGGCCTGTCGCTGGCAGGCATGGCTTCGATGGCGCTGACGATACCCTTCGCGCCAAGCCCCGCCGTCGTCCTGCTCGCCGTCGGCTTCTCGGCGCTGATCGGCACGGTGTTCGGCTTCTTCCCGGCGCTGCGCGGCGCCCGCCTCGATCCGATCGACGCGCTGCGACACGAATAGCCGGAGGTTCCGGCCTGTGCTCCACTCCTCCGGTGGCACAGCGCTGAAAGAAGCGGGTGGGTGATGCTAACGATCGCCGCCGAAATGCCACTCGATCAGCGGCTTCATGTGAGGCATCAAGCCATCCGGCAGATCGCCGGCGCTACGGATGACGACCGGCCCTTCGATTTCCGGATCGGTCTCGGCCGCGACGAAGGCGCTGATGCGCCGCGCCAGTTCGTCGGCGGATTCGGCCACACGGTAGCGGCGGAAGATCACGGTGCCGCTCGCCGTCGACAGCGCGTGATAGCGCAGTCCGCGTTCGGCCGCCGAAAGATCGAGCCCGGTCTCCTCCCCCACCTCGCGGATCATGTTGAAGTCGACATCGACCAGCCCGTCGCGGAAATCGATCGGCTCGAACGAGCCGGCGGCGAAATAGACGCGGCCGGCATTGACCGTGTGCGGTCCCATGCGTATCGCCACCAGCGCATTGTCGCCGGCAACCAGCACGGCATGCGCATAAGCATGCTCGGCGCCGGAATTCTCGCGTCGCTTGCGCCACAGCAGGAAGGTCGAATAGTTCACCGCATGGCAGCGCCCGACGAGGCGGCCGTCCCGGTAGGCAAGCTCGGAAAGCAGCACCACGGTGCCGTCGAACAATGCCGGATTGGCCGCTGTTTCCTGCCGCCAATTCTCGGAGATGGCCGCCGCATGGCTCTGTGCGAAGGGATGCGGGCCGGGGTCGAGGCGGACGTCGACCGCATCGACCGGCAGGATGACGTCGCGGGGCAGATCGAAGCTCAAGAGGGTCACGCCATGTCCAGTGCGATCACCACCGGGCAGTGGTCCGACGCTTTCGGCCGGTCCCAGCCGGCGCGCGGAAAACGCTCGACCTCCTGTCCGGGCGGAAAGATGGTGCGCCAGGGCTGGCCGTTGCGGACGATATCGGGAACGGCGGTGGCATTCTTCGCGGCCAGCGCCTTCGACAGCAGGATGTAATCGAGCTGGCACAGATGCCGTTCCTCCGGGCCGCGCGTATGATAAAAAGTCCAGCGATCCATCTCCGGCCGCCGCTCGACGACATTCTCGCAAAAGCCGCCTGCGGTAAGCACATCGATCGAGGATCGCGCTTCGTCGACCACCTCGAAACGATAGCCGTCAATGGAGTCGCCATCGATCTTCACGCGCTGCCGGTAGTCGTTCAGGTCGCCGCAGATCGCCCAGCGCTTGTCGGCGGCGTGATCCTTGCCGAAACGCTCCTCGATGATGCGGCGCACCGCCTGCGCCTCGGCGATGCGCAGCGGCATCGACGCCTCGCGGCCGTCCAGCCCGTTGCGCGGCGGACCCATCGATTTGAAATGCACGAGATAAAGCGTCAGCGGCGCGCCGCCGACCCTCAGGTCGATCTCCAGGCAATCGCGGCGAAAGATACGTTCATTGGCGAGATGGCCGAGCGTGGCGAGTTCCGGTGTGAACAGCCCGAACTCCTCGAAGGTGACATAGGCGTGGCTGGTCATGCGCACGAATTCGATCGGCTGCCCTTGCGCGGTCTCGTTGCGCATCATCACCGCCACATCGATGCCGCGCGTGTCGTTGCCGGCGGCGGTGTATTTCTGCCGATAGCCCTGCCCGACCATCTTGAACAGGTAGCCATATTCGAACGCCTTCAATGCTTCGATATTGTCGACTTCCTGCATGCAGATGATGTCGGCGCGGGTGGCCGCGATGGCGAGCGCCGTCAACTGGCGGGTGTCGTCGGACTGGGCGATCGTGCGGGCCTGTTCGAGGATCCGGTATTCGGCCTCGGTCTGGATGTCGAACAGCGCCAGCGTGCGGTCTTCATTGAGCTGGTTGCGATAGCCGGAGAAATCGAACCTGTTCATCAGGTTCTCGACATTGAAGGTGGCGAGGCGCAGCGACATGGCCGTGACCTTTGCCCGCAAGCAATGTCGAACACAAGAGCAGACGCACGCCCGTTATGGTTGACGGAACCTTTCTGTTCATCTTCCGTTCAGATGGAAAGTCCCATCAATAGGCCTATTCGCAAGTGTTTGGGCGTGGGCCTTACTCGTGGAGAGTGAAATGAAACCGCTCTTGTCTTCCCTCGGATCCGGGCTTGTGGCCTTGGGTCTCTTTGCTGGGCTGACGGTGCCATCGATTGCCGGCCCGGTCCTCCAGCCCGATATGTCGACCGTGACCAGCACGGCCACATCTAAGATCATTCCTGTTCGCGACAGCTGGGCCGGCGGCAACAACCGGCAGCAGATGTTTGATTGGCGTTGGCGGCGCGGTGGCGAGTGGCGCGGTCGGGACAGATGGCGCAGCGGCGAGTGGCGCGGTCGCGACAGATGGCGCGACGGCGACTTCCGCCGTCGTCATTTCTCGCGCAACTGGGACGGCGACAACTGGCGTTGGAGGCACCGCCGCCACCACCACCGTGACTTCGACGGTGGCGATGTCCTGCTTGGATTGGGTCTCGGCCTGGGCCTGGGCAGCCTTGCTTACAACAATTTCTACAACCCCTACTACTATGATCCCTATCCGCGCTACTATCAGCCGCGGCGCATTTACCGGACCGAGCGGCTCTCCAGCGCGCATGTCCGCTGGTGCTACGACCGCTACCGGTCGTATCGGGCCTGGGACAACACGTTCCAGCCTAACTACGGCCCGCGCCGGCAGTGCATTTCACCCTATATCTAAGCCCGTCGGCAGGAAGGATGAGACGGCGCCCTTCGCGGCGCCGTTTCTTTTTGGGCAAAAGCAACCGCGTGCGGGACAATAACCTTAAATTTAGCAGCGGCGTCTATCCGTGCTGCAGTGCCCATATGACGATCGCCCTGCCGCGATCCGCTAGGACGAGCCGCCATGGCTGAAAACGAGTTGAGAGGCAAGCACCGGCAACGGGTGCTCAAAGGCGCGGCAATCCTGACCGGCATCAACAATTCGGAGGTCAGATGCACGGTGCGCAACATGCATTCGAACGGCGCGGAGCTGAAAGTGCCGATCGATGCGCGCGTGCCGGACGAATTCCTGCTCTATGTCCCGGTCGACGGCATCGGCTACAAGGCAGTGCTGCGTTGGCGCCGCGAGGATCGCATCGGCGTCGAGTTCACCGGCACTGAGCCCAAGCCGCACTGGCATTACGGCTGAAGAGCGACGACCGGCTTGCTCGCAAAGAAAAAGGCCGGCGGATCGCTCCGCCGGCCCCGTCGGATAAACAACGAAGTCGAGAATTAATTCTTCGTCTTGTCGACCAGCTTGTTCTTGGCGATTACCCGCGCGACCGCAGGGCAAAGCCCGAGGACGCGCAGAAAAAACGTGGAT
This sequence comes from Mesorhizobium sp. SOD10, assembly GCA_000824805.1. Taxonomy (GTDB): domain Bacteria; phylum Pseudomonadota; class Alphaproteobacteria; order Rhizobiales; family Rhizobiaceae; genus Mesorhizobium. The sequence goes on along the minus strand of CCNA01000014.1, from coordinate 34,949 downwards.
CGCCTCAGTTCTTGGCCTTGTCGACCAGCTTGTTCTTGGCGATTACCCGCGCGACCGCAGGGCAAAGCCCGCGGACGCGCAGACAAAAAACGTGGATCGCCTCAGTTCTTCGCCTTGTCGACCAGCTTGTTCTTGGCGATCCACGGCATCATGGCGCGCAGTTTGGCGCCAACCTCTTCGATCTGGTGGCCGTCGTTCATGCGGCGGATGCCCTTGAAGCGCGATAGGCCGGCCCGGTATTCCTGCATCCACTCCGAGGTGAACTTGCCCGTCTGGATGTCCTTCAGGATGCGCTTCATCTCGGCCTTGGTCTCGGCGGTGATGATGCGCGGGCCCGAGACATATTCGCCCCATTCGGCCGTGTTCGAGATCGAGTAGTTCATGTTGGCGATGCCGCCTTCATAGATCAGGTCGACGATCAGCTTCACTTCGTGCAAGCACTCGAAATAGGCCATTTCCGGGGCGTAGCCGGCTTCCACCAGGGTCTCGAAGCCGGCGCGGATTAGTTCGACCAGCCCGCCGCACAGCACAACCTGCTCGCCGAAGAGGTCGGTCTCGCACTCCTCGCGGAAATTGGTCTCGATGATGCCCGAACGGCCGCCGCCGACGCCGCAGGCATAGGAGAGCGCCAGATCAAGCGCATTGCCCGAAGCATCCTGGTTGACGGCGACCAGGCACGGCACGCCGCCGCCCTTCTGGTACTCGCCGCGCACCGTGTGGCCCGGGCCCTTCGGCGCGATCATGACGACGTCGACCGAAGCCTTCGGCTCGATCAGGCCGAAATGCACGTTGAGACCGTGCGCGAAAGCGATCGCCGCGCCGTCGCGGATGTTCGGCGCAATCTCGTTCTTATAGATGTCGGCCTGCAATTCGTCGGGCGTCGCCATCATCATCAGGTCGGCCCATTTGGCGGCGTCCGCCACGCTCATCACCTTGAGCCCGTCGGCCTCGACCTTCTTGGCGGTCGCCGAGCCGGCCTTGAGACCGATGGCGATCTCCTTGACGCCAGAATCCTTGAGATTGAGCGCATGCGCCCGGCCCTGGCTGCCATAGCCGATGATGGCGACCTTCTTGCCCTTGATCAGATTGAGATCGGCGTCACGATCGTAATAGACACGCATTTTGGTGTTCCTTCCCGTTGAAGATCAGAAGCCTTGCGGCCGGTTGTTTGCTCCGAAAAGAGCGAGAAACTGCCGCGTCGCGCGGCGGGCATCGCCGCCGATCGTCGCCTCAGTCAATTCCACTTGGTCGCCGAGCAGCAGACGGATCTGCACGTCGCGGCCGACCAGGCCGAAAAAAGTCCGGAACGCCGTCTCGGCGTCCTCGAAATCGAGCAGCCCGGCCTGCCGGCCGGCTTCAAGCACCGGCTTCAGCCGCCTGGCGAGCGCGAAGCGGCCATTCTGTAGCACGATGGCGCCGAGGTCATCCTTACCGGAGCCGGCATGGCCGACCGCCACCCGGTTGAGGGCAATCGACGTATCGCTGGAGATCACCTTGAGCCAGTCGGAGGCGAAGCGTTCGAGGCTTGCCGTCAGCGACGCGAGGTCGAGACCCTTGCGATCGACCGGTGTCACGCGCACCTTCGAGGCCTGCCACTGCACCGTCGCCGTCAGCAGGCCGTCGCGATCCCCGAACCATTTGTAGAGCGTTTCCTTGGAACAACTGGCCCGCCGCGCCACCGCGGTCATGGTGAGGTTGTCGCCCTCCTCCACCAGCAGACGAAGCGCTGCATCGAGAACGGCCTGCTGGCGCTCCGTCAGCGTTTCGCTGTTGTCGATCTCGGCGCCTGCCTGCAGCACGTTCTTTTCCGCCTCATGGTCGCCCAATAGCGTACCGTACGTTACGGTTCGGCTTATTGCGCATTCCGGTTTCCGATGCAAGGGCCCTCGACGAAAATGACCCGGCGGAACCGCGAAGGCTCGCCAGCTAATCGCTGGTCGGCGGATACCGCAGCCGTCCGAGCAGTGCCGCCAGCGTCCTGAGTTCTTCGGCCGAGAGCCTTGCTCCCAACAGCTCGGCGATGGAAGCGCCATAGATCGCCCAGATGCGGCGGCGCATCTCCCGGCCGTTTGCGGTGATGCGAACGGTCTGCCCGCGGCCATCGTCGGAGACCGGCAGCTTTTCGACCAGGCCATCCGCTTCCAGCCGCGCCAGCAGCCGCGAGACATTGTACTGCGCCAGCAGCACGCGATCGATCAGCTCGAACGGCCTGAGCCCTCCCTCGCCCGCTTCGGCGAGTTCGTGGAGCACGTCATACCAGGCGAGCGGCGGGAGGCCGTTTGCCTTCAGCGCGTCCTCGGTCCTCTCGACCAGTTGGCGCGAGACGCGCACGAGACGCGCCCAGGCGGCGATAGCTTCCGGCGATGGAGATTTCTTGGTCATCGGCACAGCCTAGTTGATAGATGCAACTGCATCAAGCTTGACGATCGATGCAGGTGCATATATATAGATGCAATTGCATCGATAAGGAGTTCTCCGATGAAACATGAAATCTGCAAGATCGCCGATATCCCGCAGATCGGCAGCCTGATCGCGCCCTTCTTCGGCCGCGAGGTCCATGTCTGGCGCAGCGGCGAGCGCATCCGCGCCGCGGCCAATGTCTGCCTGCATTTCGGCGGACCGCTGGAGTGCAAGGACGGCTCACTCGTCTGCCAATGGCATGGCGCGAAGTTCGACATGGATAACGGCGAGCGTCTCGAAGGGCCGGCGCCGAAGGGCTCGCGCCTGATGTTCCTGTCGACCCGCGTCGAAGATGGCGCGCTGAACTATGTCTGGGGAGAGTGAGATGACCGCCAGCCTCACCCTCGTCAGCCATCATTTGTGCCCCTACGTCCAGCGGGCGGCGATCTCGCTGGCCGAAAAAGCCGTGCCGTTCGAGCGGATCTATGTCGACCTTTCCGACAAGCCGGATTGGTTCAAAGCCATCTCGCCGCTCGGCAAGGTGCCGCTGCTTCGCGTCCGGCACGGCAGTGCGGAAGATGTGATTTTCGAATCCGCCGTGATCCTCGAATTTCTCGAGGAGACCGAGGCCAATCCCTTGCACCCGACCGATCCGCTGGCGCGAGCCAGGCATCGCGCCTGGATCGAATTCGGCTCGGCCATCCTCAATGCCATCGGCCGCTTCTATTGCGCTCCCGACGAAGCCGCTTTCCTCCATGAAAGCAGAGGCTTGTCCGACATGTTCGCGCGTGTGGAGGCGGAACTGTCCGAAAGGCAAAGCGGCCCGTGGTTCGCCGGCGAGCGCTTCTCGCTGGTCGATGCCGTCTACGGGCCGGTCTTCCGCTACATCGACACCTTCGACCGCATCGGGGATTTCGGCATTCTCGACGGCAAGCCGCTCGTCCAGGCATGGCGCGCGGCCTTGAGCAAGCGGCAATCTGTCAAGGAGGCGGTCAGCGCGAACTATCCGCAGCGTCTGCACGCCTTCCTTCGGGCAAAGGGATCTTACCTGTCCGGGATCATCAGGCGGCAGGCCATTGCAGCTCCGCAAGCCCTATCCGCCTGAACGGGTCGATCACGGTTCCGGCGACCATGGCGGCAAGGAATTGCGGCCCCGGCGGAATCCTCGCCAGCGCCGCCACCATGCGGTCGCGGATAAAGGGCAAGGCTGCGGAGTCGGACTGATAGAACGGCGTCAGCGACAACGACAGCGCCTGGAAGACGCGCACATGCCAACGGCGTGCGCTGGCATAAGTCGCCAGCGCATCATCGATGCTGTCCGCTCGCGCCAGCGCGTGGCCGAGCGCTGCGGCGTCGAGCAGCGCCATATTCGCGCCTTGCCCCAGTTGCGGGCTGGTCGAATGCGCGGCATCGCCGATGACGGCAAGCCTCCGGCCGGCAGGCAGTGTCATCGTGTGGTGGCCGTAGCGGGCGAGTGAGAGCTGCTCGAAGCTGTCGATCTGGCCGGTGAAGGCCTGGCACTCAGGCCATACCGCAACCACTCTCGCCTTCCATGCTTCGAGCCCCTCGGTCTTTACCCGTTCCACGTCGGCCGGCTTGAGGCTCCAGAAGAGGGCTGCCATGTCTTCTGCGCCAGGCTCCGGCCGGCCGATCGGCAGCACGCCGACCATGATGCTTGCCTTGTCGTAGCGCTGCAGCAGCGCGCTTCTGTCAAAGCCGTCCCGCCAGCCGAGCGACGCCCAGAAGGCGCCATAGGCGAGCGGTCGCGGCGTGGCGGAATCGCCGAGATAGCGCCGCAGTTTCGAGCGTGCACCGCTGGCATCGACGATGAGGTCGAACGGTCCGAGCCTCCTGCCCTTGCCGCAGACCAGTGTCGCGCGCTCGGCCGTCTCCGGGATCTCCACGTCGACACTGGTCTCGATGGCGATCGCTTCGCGCAAGGCAGCGCGGTAAAGCACGCCGAACAGTGCCGCCCGGTGGACCGCGAGGCCGAAACGACGGCCGCGCCGGGCGTCGTAGCGGACCTCAAGCACCGTGCGCCCGCTCCTGGCGTCGGTGCCGTGCAGCCGCTCGATGCGGCTGCCAAGCGAAAGGATCTCATCGAGCAAGCCGAGATCAGCGAGCACGGTCAGCCCCGTCGGCTGCAGGATGAGGCCGGAACCGACCGGCTTCGGCTCGTCGAAGCGCTCGAAGATGGTGACCTTGTGCCCTGCCCGCCTGAGGTAAAGAGCTGCCGCCAGCCCGGCCGGACCAGCGCCGGCAATCGCGATCTCGTAAGACTTGCGCATCGTCCCCCAACCCGAACCGAGGGGGAGAATCCCGCCTGGAACGTGCCGGATCAAGCGGGCGCTTTGACGCTTATATCGAGAAATCAGCCTTGGGTGGCGTCGAAGGCGGCGCGCGCGGCGCGCACCACGTCATGATTGAGTTCGGCCCATTGAATGAGTTGCTGCAGGGGCAGGAACATCGAGCGCCCAAGATCGGTCAAGCTGTATTCGACGCTTGGCGGCTTGGTCGGGAAAACCTCGCGATGCACATAGCCGTCGCGCTGCAGGTCATAGAGCGTCTGCGTCAGCATGCGCTGCGAGATGTCGGGAACCAGCCGGCGCAGCTCGCCGAAGCGGTAGGGCTTCTCGGCCAACGCCATCACCAGCAGCGAGCTCCATTTGCCGTTGATGCCCTGGATCACGTCGCGGACCGGACAGTCGGCGAAATTGGCGCCGTTCGTCATGGCCTTATAGACCTCGAGCTTGGCTTTCAGGTTGAAGATCTTGCTGTCCATGGCGGCATCCGCTGATCGAAGCTAAAGCATGTCTCCCGAGGGAACCGGTTCGGGACATGCGTGAAGTCAAAAACCTAAAGCGCATGGAGCGACGCTGAAAGATCGCGACGCGCTTTTAGGCCGGCCGGGGTGGTTCCCTGGCTGTGCCTACCTCCCGGAAAACTGCCTTCTTTACGGCTTGGGGTCAATTCTTATTTTAGTGCTGGTCTCTTTTTGAGACCACTAAACTCGACCCGCCTCTTGCAATTCAAGGGATCCCCCATGTCCGAAACCCTTCTCGTCACCGGCGCTTCCGGTCATCTTGGCCGCGCCGTTATCAATCACCTGCTGGGCGAGCAAAAAATTGCGCCCTCAAGCATCATCGCCACAACACGCAACCCCGAAAATCTCGCCGATCTGGCCGCCAAGGGCATCACGGTCAGGGTGGCCGACTTCGACGATCCGGCTTCGCTGGAAAAGGCGTTCAGCGGCGCCGACCGGGTGCTGATCATCTCGACCAGCGACCTCGACCTCAAGACAGGCCGGCGCCTGAAACAGCATCAGACGGCGGTGGCGGCGGCCAAGGCGGCAGGCGTTTCGCACCTGCTTTACACTTCGATGCCAAATCCCGAGCCGGGCTCGCCCGTGCTGTTTGCCGGCGACCATTACGGCACCGAGCAGGCGATCGAGGCAAGCGGCATCCCCTACACCATCTTCCGCAACGGCTGGTATCAGGAGAACCTGTTCATGTCGCTGCCTCACGCCATTTCATCGGGCAAGTGGTACACGTCGGCCGCCGACGGGCGCGTCGCCCACGGCGCGCGCGACGATATGGCGGCCGCAATCGCCGCCGGCCTCGCATCCGGCTCCACGGAAAGCCATATCTACACGCTGACCGGCCCGCAGGCCTACACCACGAACGAAATTGCAGCGCTGGTCAGCAAGGTGACCGGCAAGCCGCTGGAGGTCATCCAACTGCCGGACGAAGCGCTGACCGAGGGCGTCAAGGCGGCGGGCGTTCCCGAGGACTTCGCCCGCATCATTGTCTCCTTCGATGCCAATACCCGCGCCGGCCGCATAGGCGAGGTGACCGATGCCGTCGAAAGACTCTCGGGCCGCGAGCCGCGGACGCTGAGCCAGTTCCTCGAAGCGAACAAGTCTGCCCTGCTCGGCTGAAAACCGGCGCGCCCGAGAGCGCTTCTCTCCCAGGCGCGCCTCACCTCGACCGTTTGACCAACCCAAGCCGGATAAGACTCTCAGCGGTCGCGACAAGCGCGTCTTCCTGCGATCGCGGCGTCCAGCCGAGCAGGCGCATGGCCTTGGCGCTCGTTGCGTTTCTCGGCTTGCCCAGCTCGGTCACGATCTGGGCCGCCTGCCGGTCGACCAGCCCGACGATCCGGACCAGCCAGTCCGGCAGAACTCTGGTCGTGATGCGCGATCCTGCGTTGCCCAGCCGCGCCTTCAGCGTCCGTGCGACCTCCCGCGTCGTCATGAAATCGCCGCTGACGGCTAGGAACCGCTCGCCCTTGGCAGCGGGATCGGTCATCGCGCGCAGATGCAGATCCGCCACGTCGCGCGCATCGACCACGCCGAACACCATGCGCGGCAGACCGGGCATTTCGCCATCCATCAGGCGCTTGATGAAATCCGTTGAGGTCGAATGATCCGGTCCCAGAACCGGCCCGAAGATGCCGACCGGATTGACGACCGCCAACTCCAGTGACCCGCCTTCGCGATTGATGAAATCCCAGGCCCCGCGCTCGGCCAGCGTCTTCGACTTCACATAGGCGCTGACCTTTTCCGAAAGATTGGTCCAGTTCTCCTCCGTGAACGGCTGCCCGGCCACCGGTGTCTGGCCATAGCCGATGGCGGCAAAGGACGAGGTAAGCACGACACGTTCGACGCCGGCATCGCGCGCTGCCCGCAGCACGCGCAACGCTCCTTCCCTGGCCGGAACGATCAGGTCGTCCTCGTGTTTCGGCACGCCGGGCGGGAAAGGCGAAGCGACATGAAGGACGTACCGGCATCCGGCAACCGCCTCGGGCCAGCCTTTGTCGCCCATGAGATCGGCATGCGCGAAGGAAAGCGCGTCGCCCGGCTCGGCACCACCGACCTTCAACATGGCAAGAACATCGGCCTCGCGGCTGGCCGAGCGGACGGTTGTGCGCACGCGGAAGCCCGCCTTCAAAAGCGCGAGGATGCAGTGAGCGCCCAGAAAGCCCGACCCGCCGGTCACAAGCACCAACTCGCCGCTCATGCCCGCCCTCTTCGAAAGCAACTGCTGGGAAACTGCGTCTTCCGTCCTGAATTGCGCGACGTCAGCCTATGCGGCGCAGTCTGTCAGATCGCGACTTGCGTGCCAATCTCCACCACGCGCCCGGTGGGGATCTGGAAATACTCCGTCGCGTCCGCCGCCGTTTTCGCGAGGCCGATGAACAGCCGGTCCTGCCAGATCGGCATGCCAGAATTGGGCGACGCCTTTAGCGAACGCCGCGACAGGAAGAAGGACGTCGTCATGATGTCGAACTTCCAGCCTTGCTTGCGGCAGATCGCCAAGGCGCGCGGGATGTTGGGCTGCTCCATATAGCCGAAGGTGAGTGTCACGCGCATGAACAGCTCGTTGACCGTCTCCAGCTTGACGCGCTCGCTGTCGGGCACAACGGGTTGCGGCGCCGTCACCACCGACAGGATGACGTTCTTTTCGTGCAGCACCTTGTAATGCTTCAAGCTGTGCATCAGCGCGGTCGGCGCACTCAGTGGATCGCTGGTCAGGAACACGGCGGTGCCCGAGACCAGTTGCGGCTTCTTCTTCAACAGGTTTGCCGCCAGGAAATCGAGCGGGATCTCGTTGCGGCGGGTCTTGTCGAACAGATAGCGGCTACCGCGCACCCAGGTCCACATGCCGAGGATGATGGCGAAAGCGACCGCAAGCGACGCCCAGCCGCCCTCGAAAACCTTGACGATGTTGGAGGCGAAGAAGCCGATGTCGATGAATGCGAACAGCACGGTTAGCGCCACGGCTCGCCACAGCGGCCATTTCCAGATGCGGGTCATGACCACGAAAAGCAGCACCGTCGTCACCAGCATGTTGCCCGTGACCGAGATGCCGTAAGCCGAGGCGAGCTTGCTGGATTCGCCGAAGCCGACCACCAGCAGCATCACAACAAGCGCCAGCAGCATGTTGACACGCGGCATATAAACCTGCCCGGACTGCTTTTCCGACGTATGCAGGATCTCGAGCCGCGGCAGCATGTTGAGCTGCACCGCCTGCCGCGTCAGCGAATAAGCGCCGGAGATCACCGCCTGGCTGGCGATGACGGTCGCCGCCGTCGCCAGCACCACCATGGGGACGAGCGCCCAGCCCTCGTTCATTTCGAAGAACGGATGGCCGACCGCGCCGCCCTTGGCGAGCACATAGGCGCCCTGCCCGGCATAGTTCAAAAGCAGGCAGGGAAATACGATCGCCAGCCATGCCAGCACGATCGGCTTGCGGCCGAAATGGCCGAGGTCGGCATAGAGCGCCTCGGCGCCGGTGACCGCCAGGAAGATCGCGCCGATGGTGACGAAGGCCACATCGGGCGAGTGGATCAGGAAGGCGACGATATAATGCGGGCTGATCGCCCACAGGATCTCCGGATCGGCAATGATGTGATTGAGCCCGGAAAGGCCGATGGCCAGGAACCAGACGGCCGTGATCGGACCGAAGATCATTGCCACTCCCCCCGTGCCGAACCGTTGCACGGCAAACAGGACGGCGAGTATGAGCAGGGTCAGCGGAACGACATAGGGCTGGAAAGCCGGCGTGACGACATTCATGCCTTCGACCGCCGACAGCACGGAGATGGCCGGCGTGATGACGGCATCGCCAAAAAACAGCGATGCGCCGGCAATGCCGACGCCGAGGATGACTGCCGAGCGGGTCGAAAAGCTGCTGCGCGCCAGCGCCATCAGCGACAGCACGCCGCCCTCGCCGCGATTGTCGGCGCGCAGCACGAACATGATGTACTTGATCGTGACGATGATCGTCAGCGACCAGATGATCAGGGACAGCACGCCCAGAATGTCGCCGCGATCGGCGACCTCGCCGTGCGAGGACGCCACCAGCGCTTCACGAAACGCATAGATCGGGCTCGTGCCGATATCGCCGTAGACGACGCCCAGCGCGCCAAGCATCAGCACCTTGGTGCTGTGCTGCTCGATTTCCGCGTGGCTCGACAGGTCGGCGGGTTCTGCGTCTGCACCACCATTGGCAAGGGCCATGGACGACACTCCGATAAAACGCGCGGTGCTCTACGCTTGCTGCAGTGCAATATCAAGTGCCCTGACGTGAGGGCTCCTATGCCGCCGGCGCACGGCTTTCAGGTTATGGAACGGCCGGGCCGCTTCATCCGGCAAAATCGGTTTTCGTCAGATCGCGACCTGCGTACCGATTTCGACCACGCGTCCGGTGGGGATCTGGAAATACTCCGTCGCGTCCGCCGCCGTTCGCGCCAGGCCGATGAAAAGCCGGTCCTGCCAGACCGGCATGCCCGAATTGGGCGAGGCCTTCAGCGAGCGCCGCGACAGGAAGAACGACGTCGTCATGATGTCGAACTTCCAGCCCTGCTTGCGGCAGATCGCCAGGGCGCGCGGAATGTTGGGCTGCTCCATATAGCCGAAGGTGAGTGTCACGCGCATGAACAGCTCGTTGACGGTCTCCAACTTCACGCGCTCGCTGTCGGGCACAACGGGCTGCGGCGCCGTCACCACCGACAGGATGACGTTCTTTTCATGCAGCACCTTGTAATGCTTCAGGCTGTGCATCAGCGCGGTCGGCGCGCTCAGCGGATCGCTGGTCAGGAACACGGCGGTGCCCGAGACCAATTGCGGCTTCTTCTTCAGGAGATTTGCCGCCAAGAAATCGAGCGGGATCTCGTTGCGGCGGGTCTTGTCGAACAAATAGCGGCTGCCGCGGATCCAGGTCCACATGATCAGGCCCATGATGGAGGCGACCGTGATCGACACCCAGCCGCCCTCGACGATCTTGACGACATTGGCCGAGAAAAAGCCGAGATCGATGACGCCAAACAGCATCGCCAGCGCCAATGCCAGCGCCAGCTGCCATTTCCAGAGCCAGCGCATGACGACGAACAGAAGCACCGTCGTCATCAGCATCTCGCCGGTCACCGAAATGCCGTAAGCGGAGGCAAGCGCGCTCGAGCTGCCGAAGCCGACGACCAGGAGCATCACGCCGAGCGCGACCAAGAGGTTGACCCTAGGCATATAGATCTGGCCGCTCTGCATCTCGGAAGTGTGCTGCACCTCGATGCGGGGCAGAAGGTTGAGCTGCACCGCCTGCCTTGTCAGCGAGAAGGCGCCGGAAATGACGGCCTGGCTGGCGATGACGGTCGCCGCGGTCGCAAGGCCCACCATCGGCATCAGCGCCCATTCTGGCAGCATCTGGAAGAACGGGTTGGTGGGCTTGCCGCCATGCGAGAGCACGAAGGCGCCCTGCCCGAAATAATTCAAGAGCAGGCAAGGGAAGACGATTGCGAACCAGGCCAGCACGATCGGCTTGCGGCCGAAATGGCCGAGGTCGACATAGAGCGCCTCGGCGCCGGTCACCGCCAGGAACACGGCGCCGACGGTGACGAAGGCACCCGTCGGCGTGGTGGCCAGGTAATAGATTGCGTAATAGGGATTGATCGCCAGGAAAACGGAGGGGTCGTCGACGATATGATAGAGGCCGGCCGCGCCGATCGCCACGAACCATGTCGCCGTTACAGGTCCGAACACCGCCGCCACCTTGCCTGTGCCGAAGCGCTGCACGGCAAAAAGCACCGCGAGGATCATCAGGGTGATCGGCACGACATAGGCATCCAGCGCCGGCGTGACGACTTCCAGGCCCTCGACCGCCGACAGCACCGAGATCGCCGGCGTGATGATCGAATCGCCGAAGAACAGTGCGGCCCCGCAAAGGCCGATCACCAGGATGAGGCGTGAGCCGGGCGGATAGGCGCTGCGCGCCAGCGACATCAGCGACAGCGTGCCGCCCTCGCCCTTGTTGTCGGCCCTGAGCACGAAGGCGACATATTTGATCGTGACGATGATAGTGAGCGCCCAGACAATCAGCGACAGCACGCCCAGCACGTCATGGCGGGCGACCGAGCTGGACGAGGCATGCAGCGCCTCGCGGAACGCGTAGATCGGGCTTGTGCCGATGTCGCCATAGACGACGCCCAGCGCGCCAAGCATCAGCACCTTGGTGCTGTGCTGCCGCTCGGTTTCCGCATGGCCCGAACGTTCGAGGGATTCCGTTTCGCCGGCGTTGGCTAGCACCATGAACCCCACTTCACCGGATTCGTCACGCTCCACGGTCGCCGCGACACGCGGGACGCACCAAGACTGCCGAAACTACTCAAAGTCCCCTACCATCCGCAGGCCTTCAAGAACCGCCCGACAGTCCCGGCCATGCCATACTCCAGCGCATCCGCTGTCAACCCATGTCCGATCGATACTTCGGCCAATGCCGGGATGCGTTTGGCCAACGCCGGCAGGTTCTTCACCGTCAGATCGTGGCCGGCATTGACGCCGAGCCCGGCCTTGAATGCGGCGTCGGCGGTTTTTCCCAATCTTTCCAATTCTTTCGCCGCCTTTGCGGAATCGGAATGGAAACCTCCATATGGCCCGGTATAGAGCTCGATGCGGTCGGCACCGGTATCGCGAGCCGCATTGACCCCGTCCGGATCAGCGTCGGAAAACAGCGACACGCGGAAGCCGCCTTTCTTCAACCGCTTGACGATCGGAGTGAGGAACGCCGCCTGGGCAACGAAGTTCCAGCCATGATCAGAAGTCGCCTGCGCCGGGTCGTCCGGCACCAGCGTCACCTGTTCGGGCTGGTTCTTCTCGACAAGCGACAGGAAATCCTCGGTCGGATAGCCCTCGATGTTGAACTCCGCGCCCGGAAACTCGTCATCGATCAGCGCCCTGATCTCGGGCAGATCGGAATGCCTGGTGTGCCGCTCGTCGGGCCTGGGATGCACCGTCAGCCCATGCGCGCCGGCGGCAAGCGCGATGCGGCCAAGTCCGGTGACACTCGGCCATGGCAGGTCGCGGCGGTTGCGCAGCATGGCGATGGCGTTGAGGTTGACCGAGAGCTTGGCGGGCATGAAAGGGCGTCCAGTGGATCGGCGGGCATCTATACCGCCTTTGACGGGAACAGATAGAGGGTTTCGCGTGTTCCAGGGATCGATGGAGATTAACATGAGGATTTGCCAGTGAATTTCCTCGAAGCCGTGCCGGCGATCCGCCGCATCGAGACGAATCGCGACGCGCTTTTCGCCATCGACGTCGTCGGCGATGTCACGCCGGCCGATGCGGAAAACCTCTTCGGCCTGCTGGAGGCCGCCTACGCGCTGCATCCGAGGATCGACGTGCTGGTCAGGTTGACCGACGAGGAAAGCGTGGACTGGGCTAATATTTCGAAAGACACGCTTCGCCAGGGGGTTGCCGACGCGATGCAACATGTCGTGCGCTGCGCGGTCATCGGCGAGCCAAGTTGGGCCTCCCTCGTCGCCGGCGTCTTCCCGAAAACGCTGCCTTTCGAATTCAGACGCTTCGATGTCGACGATGAGGAAGCCGCCTGGCGGTGGCTTGGCGCAAGGCCGACATGACATTGCTGGAGCAGGAAAGTGCGTAGCGATTTTCCGTCCGGAATTGCGTCAAAACAAGGAGATAGAGGGTTCGCCGTTCCGTGAAACGGTGAAACGCTTTAAGCGTCAGCGCACCACCGTCAGCCGCTCGGCGGCACGGGTGATCGCCGTATAAAGCCAGCGCTGCCTTGTCTCCTTGAAGGCCCAGCTCTCGTCGAACAGCACCACGTCGTTCCACTGCGAGCCCTGCGCCTTGTGGACCGTCAGCGCATAGCCATAGTCGAAATCGTCGAAGCGCTTCTTTTGCTGCCAAGGGATCTCCGCGTCGGGATCCTCGAACGCAGCCTTGAGCAACTTGATCTTGGCGACGCCGCGGTCGGGATCGTCCTCTTCGGGCGAAACCAGCAGGTTGATGCCGGGCTTCACCGTCTCGCGCGATGAGGTCATCACCTTCCACAGCGAACCGTTGAGCAGCCCCTTGGCCGGGTCGTTGCGCAGGCAGACCAGCTTGTCGCCGGCTTGCGGAAAGTCGGCATTGAACCCCTTCAGCTCGCGCAGCCTTTGATTGTAGCGGCGGCGCGTGCGATTGGTGCCGACCAGCACCTGGTCGGCCTTGAGCACCAGGTCCTGGTTGACTGCTTCCCTGCCGATCACCTGCGCAGTGCCATAGTCGCCATGCATGAACTCCCGGCCTTCGCGCACGTCGAGCGCCAGCCGGATGATCGGATTGTCGCGCGCCTGGCGGTGGATTTCCGTCAAAAGCACGTCGGGTTCATGCTCGGTGAAGAAGCCGCCGCCCGAGATCGGCGGCAACTGCGCCGGATCGCCAAGCACCAGGATCGGCGTGCCGAAGCTCATCAGGTCGCGGCCGAGCTGTTCGTCGACCATGGAGCATTCGTCGATGACGACGAGCTTGGCGCGGGCGATCGGGCTTTGCCGGTTGAGCGAGAAGGTCGGCGACATCGAGGTCTTGCCGGTCACCTCGTCCTCGACCGATTCCTCGCCCTTCGGCCTATAGATCAGCGAATGGATGGTGCGGGCATTGGTCGCTCCCTTCGAGCGCAGCACCTGCGCCGCCTTGCCGGTGAAGGCGGCGAACTGCACCTGGCCGTCGACATGCTCGGCAAAATAGCGCGCCAAAGTCGTCTTGCCGGTGCCGGCATAGCCGAACAGGCGAAAGACCTGCGGCCGGCCCTCCTTGAGCCAGCGCCCGACCGCTTTCAGAGCCTCATCCTGTTGGGGAGAAAATTCCATCAGTGCGACAGACCGGATTCGCTGACGAAAGACAAGGTTGGCCGCTATACCGACCGTTGTCGGCTGCGGACGTTCGCGCTTCCGACAGCTCAGGCTATCAGCCACAAATCGGAACGTAAAGAGAACAAAGCCGTTCTAGCTGCCCGCGCCGGGATCGTTTTCCAGCAAGATCGGCTTGCCATGTGGCGTCGCATGCGCGGCGCGTTCCCAGGCGGCGGCGAGTTCGTCCACCTCGCCCTTGCGGGCGATCCCCTTTCGCGACAAGAGCTTCTCCAGGGCCACCAGCCAATGCTCGTAATAGTCATGCCCGTCGCTTGCCGCGCCGGGCTGCTTGACCTCGGCGGACAAGGCCTCCGCCCATTCGCTCCACGAAAACAGGCCCCGGTCGTGCAGCGCGACAGTCATCGCGAAGGCTTCGGCCTGCCACGGCTCGGCGAAGACCGGCTCGTCGAAACCAGCCGGCAACGCGCCTTCATGCCTGCTCAAGATAGCTCTCCCAGGCGTCGATCGAGACGCTGAGCGTCGGATCGGCGCCCGCGCCCCAGATTTCGGCCCCGTCGAACACCACGGTATAGACCCATTGCGGGTTCTCGCCCTTGCCATGCGCGTTGCTGTCGGGGAAGACGAAGCCGTCGCGCACGGCCTCGACCGTCCCGGTTTTGCCGCGCGCATAGCGCGGCAGGCGCGTATGTCCGGTCGGGTTGAAATTCTTCGTCCGTACCCGGTCGCCCGCTTGGAACCGCGCCGGCGTGGCGACCGGCCGGTCACACGGACCGCCCTTGGCGAGCACGGCCGGCACATCCGCCGCCTTCAGCACTCTTTTCGGTGTCGCAGCCGCATCGACCGCCTTGCCGGCGGCAAGGTCGCGCTCGGTGACGAAGCCGTGGCGCTTCAGCAGCGTCTCCAGCGCCTTGATCCAGATCTGGTAGTAGCTCGACGAATAATAATCGGCGGGATGCAGCGATTCCCGTGCATGCCGGCTCTCGTCGATGTTCCAGGCGCCCATGGCGCCGGCTGTCAGCGTTACGCCCAAGGCCCGCTTTTCCCATGCCGCATGGAAATAAGGCTCGTCCTTTTCGGGCGCGACCGGTCCGAAACCCATCTGCCCGCCGAGATCCTGCGGCCCGTTCATGCCGGCTCCCCTTCCGGCTCTTTGGCAAGCGCGGTGCCGATCATCGCGTCACGGCTGACCAGCCCTGCAAGCTGCTCCTCGCTCCAGCCCTCCGTGCCTTTCGGCCGCATCGGCACCACCAGATACCGGAGCTCGGCGGTCGAATCCCAGACGCGAATCTTCTTCTCCGCCGGCAGCGTCAGCCCGAATTCTTCGAGCACGCCGCGCGGATCGATCACCGCCCGCGACCTGTAAGGCGGCGCCTTGTACCAGACCGGCGGCAGGCCGAGCACGGACCATGGATAGCAGGAACAGAGCGTGCAGACGACGAGGTTGTGCGTCTCCTCGGTGTTGAACACGGCCTGCATGTGCTCGCCCTGGCGGCCGGTATAGGAGAGCGATGCGATCGCAGCGGTCGCGTCGCGCTTGAGCCATTCGGCATAGGCCGGATCGTTCCAGGCTTTCGCCACCACCCGCGCGCCGTTGCGCGGGCCGATTTTGGTCTCGTAGGTATCGACGATGACGTCGATGGCCGCGGGGTCGATCAGGCCCTTTTGGGTCAGGATCGTCTCCAGCGCGCGCACTCGCGCCGCGAACGGATCGAGTTCGTTGTCGTGGTCATGATCATGGGACATGGCCACAGATTAGGATCGGCGGCGGTCGGCCGCAAGCGCCAGGGCTTGGGCCAGCCGGAGCGATCTACTCGGCTGCCGTCTTGTGCGGCTCGGGTTCGCCATCGAACAGCGAGCGTTGCTCGCCGCTTTCCACCACATGCAGCGCCGGCCGGCTCTTTCTCGACGAGAAGCTGAGCAGCCAGCCCGAGAAATTCTCGAAATAGACATAGATCACCGGCGTCACGAACAGCGTCAGCGCCTGCGAGGCGAGCAGACCGCCGACCACGGCAACGCCGAGCGGCTGGCGCAATTCGGCGCTGGCGCCGGTGCCGAGCGCGATCGGGAACGTACCCATCAACGCGGCAAGCGTCGTCATCATGATCGGCCGGAAACGCATCAGGCAGGCCTTGTGGATGGAGTCCTTCGCCGACATGCCTTGTCGCCTGAGCTCCAGCGCGACGTCGACCATCATGATGCCGTTCTTCTTGACGATGCCGATCAGCATCAGGATGCCGATCACCGCGATCACCGAAAGGTCCATGCCGGCGAAGCGCAGCGCCACCACGGCGCCGAGCACTGCCGACGGCAGGCCGGTGAGAATGGTGAGCGGGTGGATGAAGCTCTCATAGAGCATGCCGAGCACGATATAGATCGTCAGGATCGCGCCGCCGATCAGGAAGCCCTGGTTGGCCAGCGAATCCTGGAAGGTCTTGGCCGTGCCGGCAAAGCTCGTCGATATCTCCTTCGGCATGCCGATCTGCTCTTTGAGCTGATCGATGCGGGTCACCGTGTCGCCGAGCGATACGCCCTGCGGCAGATTGTAGGAGATCGTCACCGCCGGAAGCTGGCCGAGCTGATTGACCGTCAGCGCGCCGGCCGTGCGATCGACATGGGCGAAGGCGCCGAGAGGCACCAGGCTGCCGCTCGCCGTCCGCATCTGGATGGCGAGCATCCGCTCCGGCGACCATTCGATCTTGGGATCGAGCTCGGTGATAACCTCATAGCTGTCGGCCGAACCGAAGATCGTCGAAACCTGGTCGGTGCCGAAGCCGCCATAGAGGGCGGAACGAAGCGTGTCGGTATCGATGCCGAGCTGGGCGGCCTTGTCGCGGTCGATCACCAGCGACGCCTGCAACGCGTTGTTCTGCAAGTCGCTGGTGACGTCGGTGAACATCGTGTGGTCGGCGGCCATCGCGTCGTTCAGCTTCTGCGCCCAGATGTCGGTCTGGCCGGTATCCAGGCCCTGCACCACGAGCTGATAGGCGCTGGCGGACGACCGCGAGCCCAGCCGCAGGTTCTGCACAGGCTGCATATAGGTCTCGATACCCGCCACGCCGGCCAATTGGCGTCTCAGGTCCGAAAGCACCTTCTCGATGTTGGGTCGCTGATCCTTGCCCTTGAGCTGGACGAAGAGCTGGCCCTGGTTGAGCGCGTTGTTGCCGCTACCCGCCGACCAGGCCACATGGTCGACATAGGGCGACTTCGAAAACACGCTGGCCACCTGCCCCTGCAGCTTGACCATGGCGTCGAAAGAGATGTCCTGGCGCGCAAGGGTGGTCACCGAGATCTGGCTGATATCCTCCTGCGGGAAGAAGCCTTTCGGCGAAACCTGGATCAGCCACACCGACGCTGCCGCGGTGGCAACGAAGACGAGGAACACCAGGAAAGTGTTTCGCAGGCAGAAGCCCAGGATCCGGTCGTAGCCGCGCGTGATGAGGTCCGGCCTGTGACCGGGGGCGTGCTTTTCGCGATCGGCCTTGGTCACCGAGAGCAGGCGCGAGCAGAGCATCGGCGTCAGCGTCAGCGACACGAACATCGAGGCCAGTATGGCGACGGTCACCACCACGGCGAATTCGTTGAAGATGCGGCCGATGACGCCGCCCATCAGAAGCACCGGAATGAACACGGCCACCAGCGAGATCGAGATCGAGATGATAGTGAAGCCGATTTCGCGCGCGCCCTTCAGTGCGGCGTCGAAGGCCGACAACCCATCTTCTTCCATGTGGCGGAAGATGTTTTCCAGCATGACGATGGCGTCGTCGACGACAAGGCCGACGGCTAAAGTCAATCCCATCAGCGAGATGTTGTCGATCGAGAAGCCGAACAGGAACATCGCGCCGAGCGTGGCGATCAGCGAGATCGGCACCGCCACGGCCGGGATGATGGTTGCCGTCACCCTGCGCAGGAACACGAAGATCACCATCACCACCAGGGCAATGGTCAGGAGCAGCGTGAACTGGACGTCGTCGACGGCTTGCCGGATCGAGGTCGACCGGTCGTTGAGCAGCTTGATGCTGG
This sequence comes from Mesorhizobium sp. SOD10, assembly GCA_000824805.1. Lineage (GTDB taxonomy): Bacteria > Pseudomonadota > Alphaproteobacteria > Rhizobiales > Rhizobiaceae > Mesorhizobium. The sequence continues at coordinate 16,880 of CCNA01000014.1, read as the reverse complement.
CTGCCGCCGGCATCTGGTCCTGGAAGGACGGCAGCATCGCCTTGACCTTGTCGACCACCTCGACAGTGTTGGCGTCGGGCTGGCGCTGGACCGCGAGGATGATCGCGCGCGTGCCGTCGTACCAGCTGGCCGTCGTCGTGGTCTGCACGGAATCGACGACGCGCGTCACCTCGCCCAGCCGCACCGGATGGCCGTTCTTGGTGGCGATGATGAGGTTGGAGAAGGCGGCGGCATTGCCGAGCTGGGTGTTGGCGGTGATGGTCAGCTGCTGCTTGTTGTTCTGCAGCACGCCGAGCGGCGTGTTGCTGTTGGCCGAGGTGATCGCGGCCTGCAGCTGATCGATCGAGATGCCGCGCGCGGCAAGCGCCGTCGGATCGATCTGGATGCGCACAGCATATTTCTGCTGGCCGAAGATCGAGACTTGCGCCACGCCGTCGATGGTCGACAGCGACGGCGAGATGACGTTTTCGGCGAAGGCGTCGAGGTCCGTCAGCGGAACCGTGTCGCTGACCAGCGACATCAGGAGGATCGGCGCGTCGGCGGGATTGACCTTGCGATAGCTTGGCGGCGCGGTCATCTCCGGCGGCAACGATTTTTGCGTGCGCGCTATCGCTGCCTGGACATCCGCGGCCGCCGCGTCGATGTCGCGGTTGAGCACGAACTGGATGGCGATCGAGGTCTGGCCGAGCGAATTGGTGGTCGAAATCGAATCGATGCCGGCTATCGTCGCGAACTGCTTGATCAGCGGCGTCGCAACGGACGTCGCCATTGTCTCCGGCGACGCGCCGGGCAACTGCGCCGAGACGTTGACCACCGGAAATTCCGCGCTCGGCAGTGCCGCCACCGGCAGGAACTTGTAGGCAAAGATACCGCCCAGAATCAGGGCGAACGACATCAAAAGGGTGGCGACGGGCTTGCGGATGCAGAATTCGGAGATCATTGGCTCGCCCCGCCGGCCTTGTCGGCCTCCGCGACCTTGGGCGATGCCTGATCGCCGGATCCGGCCGCGGCTTTGCCTTCATGCACCGCCGCGCCGTCCTTCAATCGTGTCTGGCCTTCGACGACGACCTTCTCGCCGCTCTTGAGACCATCGCTGATGGCACTGTTTTGGCCCTCCGTCAGCGCCACCTTCACCGGCCGCATCTCGACGGTGTTGTCCGGCTTGACCACGTAAACGAAGGGTCCCTTCTGGCTGGGCTGAACCGCGACCGTGGGAACCGAGGTCATCTGCGGCATCGTGCCGGCCTCGAGCACCACGTTCACATATTGCCCGGGCCACAGCGAAAGATCCGGATTGGGGATACTCGCGCGCGTCGCGATGGTGCCGGAAGCCGTATCGACGCTGGAATCGACGAAATCGAGCGTGCCCTTGCCGATCGGCGTGGGATCACCGTCCTTGGTCAGCGTCACGTCGCCTTGCTGTGGGTCGGCGAGCGCCTTGTGCAGCAAGGCAAGGTCGCTCTCCGGCAGCGTGAAGTTCACCTGCAGCGGATCCATCTGCGTGATGGTGACCAGTGGCGTCGAACTCCCTGAGCTGCCGTTGCTTGTGGTGACGAGATCGCCGACCGAGACGTTGATGGCGCCGAGCCGGCCCGAGATCGGCGCCGTAATCGTCGCGTAGCTCAATTGCACGGTGTCGGCATCGATGGTCGCCTTGTCGGCGTCGATCGTGGCGGCTGCGGCCTTCTGCGCCGCCAGTGCCTGATCGTAGGTCTGCTGCGTGCCGGCCTGCTTGGCGACAAGGTCCTTGGCGCGCTGCAGATCGGCCTGGGCGCTCACCAGCATCGCTTGGTCCTTGGCCAGCGTCGCCTGGTCCTTGGCAAGCTGCGCCTTCAGCGCTCGGTCATCGAGCGAAATGAGCAGATCGCCGGCCTTGACCATCTGCCCGTCCTTGACCGCGATCGACACGATCTGGCTGGAAACGCGGGCATTGATATTGACCACCTCCGGCGACGAGACGAAGCCGATGGCATAGCGGCGTATCGGGAAATCCGCGGTCGTCGCGGTGGCGGAGACAATTGAGGCCGAACGCGGCCCGCCGCCTTTCGCATTGCCGCCTTTTGCATTGTCCGAGGCGGCGGCCGCTTTATCGCCGCTCGCCGTCTTGTCCGCGGCGGCCACGCTGGCCTGCTTGCCCGAAATCAGCTGCTGGACCTTGGCCACCGTCGCGGGCGAATAATAGAGCCCGGCACCCGCCAGACAGGCGACCGCAACAACTGCAAAGGCGATTTTTCCGCGCATCGACAAACAAGCCCTCTACTCGCGACACGCCGATCTCGGTGGTCCATTGTAGCTCGATTCACGGCTCTTCGCCGCGATTTTCGCCGAATAGATAGGACAAGGCTCGGGCGGAAAAGGGTCAAAACACGGCATTACGAAGATTTAATGTGCAGTGCACAAATGTTGGGAAGCCGGCTAACGAGGCAGCGAAGGCCGCTGCGGCCGGTCCGAAGAAGCTGCCTAAATGAGTGATTCAGCGCAGAGAGCCGGCGTTTGTAGGCACCTGGATACTGATACACCTAACGGAGCATGGGCCAAAGCGTCGCCGCCAACAGCATACCCATGGCGATGTTGAACCATTTCAGCCGCACCGGATCCGACAGGAACCCGCGCAGCGCTGTGCCGAAGCCGGCCCATACCGACACGCTGGGCAGGTTGACGATGGTGAAGGCGATCGAGATCAGCGCCACCGAGACGAAAGGGTGATCGGCATTGGTGTAGACGGCCATCGCGGTGATCGCCATCACCCATGCCTTTGGGTTGACCCACTGGAAGGCAGCGGCGTCGATGAAGCGCATCGGCCGCCCCTCCGCCCCTTTTCCGTCGCTCATCGAGCGCGACATGGCGATCCTCCAGGCGAGGTAGAGCAGATAGGCGGCGCCGGCGATCTTCAACGCCGTATGCAGCACAGGCAACGCCGTCAGCACCGCGCCGAGCCCGAAGCCGACCGCCAAAAGCAGGACCAAAAACCCGATGCTGATGCCCAGCATGTGCGGAACCGTCCTGACGATACCGAAATTCACGCCGGAAGCGAGCAGCATGAGGTTGTTCGGCCCCGGCGTGATCGACGTCACGAAGGCATAGACCAGCAGGGCAAGGAATGCGTCGAGCGACATGTTATCCTCCCGGATATGTCAGCCTTACTGTCCTTTTAGCAAGTGTGCAAAAGCCAGAAACGGGCAAATCGCCGGGCCAAAGCTGGAAACAGGATGGTCGTCCTGATTACATGCCCTGCGGCCCGCGGTTCATCGCGGCGACGCCGGTGCGGCAGATCTCGACCAGGCCGAGCGGCTTCATGATGGCGATGAACTGGTCGAGCTTGGAGCCTTTGCCGGTGATCTCGAAGATGAAATGCTCGGTGTTGGCATCGATGACCGAGGCACGGAAAGCATCCGCAAGGCGAAGCGCCTCGACCCTGGCATCGCCGGTGCCGGCGACCTTGACCAGCGCGAGCTCCCGTTCCAGCGGCCGTTCCTGGCCAAGCTGACGCGAGCGCACGGTCAGGTCGACCACCCGGTGTACCGGCACGATGCGCTCGAGCTGGTTCTTGATCTGCTCCATCACATGCGGCGTGCCGCGCGTCACGATGGTGATGCGCGACAGATGCTTCTCGTGCTCGGTCTCGGAGACGGTCAGACTCTCGATGTTGTAGCCGCGCCCGGAAAACAGGCCGATGACGCGAGCAAGCACCCCCGGCTCGTTGTCGACCAGCACGGAGAGCGTATGCGTTTCCGGCTTCTCGGTTTCCTTGGCGATGAAATAGGCGGAGCCGGTCGGTTGAAGGTGTTGTGCGTTCATAAGATGAATCTCGATTTCGGACTTTTGAGCTAATTCTCTGTTTGCGCACGGCTTCTCACGACAGCCCTGCCCCAGCGGCTGCCTAAACCAGTTCCCTGCCCTTGGCATCGATGGCGTTGGCCACCGCCTCGTCGGTCGCTTCGTCCGGCAGGAGCATCTCGTTATGCGCCTTGCCCGACGGGATCATCGGGAAGCAATTGGCAAGCGTCGCCACGCGGCAGTCGAACAGCACCGGCTTCTTCACCGAGATCATTTCGCGGATCGCGTCGTCGAGCTCATCCGGCTTATCGCAGCGGATGCCGTGGCCGCCATAGGCTTCCGCCAGCTTGACGAAATCCGGCATCGCCTCGGTGTAGGAATGCGACAGCCGGTTGCCGTGCAGCAGCTGCTGCCACTGGCGCACCATGCCCATGTACTGGTTGTTGAGGATGAAGATCTTGATCGGCGCCTCATACTGCACCGCCGAGCTCATCTCCTGCATCGTCATTTGCACCGAGGCGTCGCCGGCGATGTCGATGACCAGCGCGTCGGGATGCGCGATCTGCACGCCGAGCGCCGCCGGCAGGCCGTAGCCCATCGTGCCCAGGCCGCCCGAGGTCATCCAGCGGTTCGGCTTGTCGAAATGATAATGCTGCGCCGCCCACATCTGGTGCTGGCCGACCTCGGTGGTGATGTAGGTGTCCATGTCCTTGGTCAGCGCATAGAGCCGCTGGATCGCATATTGCGGCATGATGACGTCATTGTTCATCTTGTAGGCCAGCGAATCTCGCGCCCGCCATTTCGCGATCTGCTCCCACCACGGATAGAGCGCCTTCTTGTCGGTCTTGGCGGTCGCCCGCCACAGCCGCACCAGATCCTCCAGCACGCGGCCGACATCGCCGAGGATTCCGACATCGGCATGGACGTTCTTGTTGATCGAGGACGGATCGATGTCGATGTGGATCTTCTTCGAATTCGGCGAGAAGGCGTTGAGCCGGCCGGTGATGCGGTCGTCGAAGCGCGCGCCGATGCAGACCATCACGTCGCAGTCATGCATCGCCATATTGGCTTCGTAGGTGCCGTGCATGCCGAGCATGCCGACCCAGTTCTTGCCTGATGCCGGATAGGCGCCGAGCCCCATCAGCGTCGAGGTGATCGGGAAGCCGGTGAGGTCGACCAATTCGCGCAGCAGGTGGCTGGCTTCCGGGCCGGAATTGATGACGCCGCCGCCCGAATAGATGATCGGCTTCTTCGCGCCGGCCATCAGCTCGACCGCGGCCTTGACCTTTTCCAGGTCGCCCTGGACCTTCGGCTGATAGCTGGTGCGCGGTGCGGTCTGCGGCGGCACATAGATGCCCTTGGCGAACTGCACGTCCTTCGGGATATCGACCACGACCGGACCGGGACGGCCGGTGGTCGCCACATGGAACGCCTCATGGATGGTGGCGGCGAGCTCGTTGACGTCCTTCACCAGCCAGTTGTGCTTGGTGCATGGCCGCGTGATGCCGACCGTGTCGCATTCCTGGAAGGCGTCGGAACCGATCAGCGAGGTCGGCACCTGGCCGGTGAGGCAGACCAGGGGAATGGAATCCATCAGCGCATCCTGCAGCGGCGTCACCGCATTGGTGGCGCCGGGGCCGGACGTCACCAGCAGCACGCCGGCCTTGCCGGTCGAGCGCGCATAGCCTTCCGCCGCGTGGCCGGCGCCCTGCTCGTGCCTGACAAGGATATGCTCGACCTCGTCCTGCTGGAATATCTCGTCATAGATCGGAAGGACCGCGCCGCCCGGATAGCCGAAGACGTGCTTGACGCCGTTGTCCTTCAGCGCCTGCACCACCATCTCCGCGCCCGTCATTTCGCGCCGCTCGTTCTGTCCGTTGCTCATCGGTCTGGTCCCGTACTGTCCGCCGTCTGGCGATTTGCTGCTCGTTTAGTTCGGTTGAAGGCAATAAAAAAGGCCCCCGAGGGAGCCTGTGGGATGCGCATGGGAGGTTTTCGCCCGGCGGTTACACCGCCTTGCCCACGCGCCAGCCTACGAGAATGAGTGCCGTTTTCATGGGCGCGGACACTAGAGGCGGGTACGGCAGCCTGTCAACGGGTAAAATGGCGCCTTTAACGCGGCTTCCCCATCAAGCCATTGAAAACGCGCCAAACTATTGGAGGGCGTGACGCCTCTCAGGTTTTGCCGAAATAATTCGCTGATGCCGGAAGCCCAATCCGGCGGCGCGCTCACCCAAGAAGCAAACCCGGAGGAGAACAAATGCTCGAGAGAACACCCACCGCCAAAGCGCAGGCGCTGCTCGACAAGTTCGGCAAGGCACTGGAAGCCGGCGACATCGACAGCGCCGTCAACTGCTTCCAGGCCGATTGCTACTGGCGCGATCTCGTCACCTTCACCTGGAACCTGAAGACGATGGAGGGTCAGGACCAGATCCGCGACATGCTGCAGGCGACGCTGGCCGGCATCAAGCCGACCGGCTGGTCGGTGGCCAAAGGCGAGGAAGCGAGCGAGGATGGCGGCGTCATCACCGCCTGGATCACCTTCGAGACGAATGTGGCGCGCGGCTTTGGCCTTGTGCGGTTCAAGGGCGACCTGATCTGGACTTTGCTCACCACGATGGCGGAGCTGAAAGGGCATGAGGAGAAAGCGGGCTTCACCCGTCCCCTTGGCGCCAAGCACGGACATGGCAAGGGCCGCAAGACGTGGCGCGAGGAGCGCGACGACGAGATCGCCGAGCTCGGCCATACGAGGCAGCCCTATGTCGTCATCATCGGCGGCGGCCAGGGCGGAATTGCGCTCGGGGCAAGACTGAAACAGCTCGGCGTGCCGGCCATCATCATCGAGAAGAACGAGCGTCCGGGCGACTCCTGGCGAAAGCGCTACAAGTCGCTCTGCCTGCATGACCCGGTCTGGTACGATCACCTGCCCTATATCGACTTTCCGAAGAACTGGCCGGTCTTCGCGCCGAAGGACAAGATCGGCGACTGGCTGGAGATGTACACCAAGGTGATGGAGCTGAACTATTGGAGCTCCACCACCGCGAAATCCGCCAAGTATGACGAGAAGGCCAAGGAATGGACAGTCGTCGTCGAGTGCGACGGCAAGGAAATCGTGCTGAAACCGAAGCAACTGGTGCTGGCGACCGGCATGTCCGGCAAGGCGAACTGGCCGAAATACAAAGGCCAGGACATCTTCAAGGGCGAGCAGCAGCATTCCTCGACCCATCCCGGCCCGGACAAATACCGCGGCAAGAAGGTGGTGGTCATCGGCTCGAACAATTCGGCGCACGACATCTGCGCGGCGCTGTGGGAAGGCGGCGCCGACGTGACCATGGTGCAGCGGTCATCCACTCATATCGTCAAATCGGATACGCTGATGGATATCGGCCTTGGGGCGCTCTATTCCGAGCAGGCGGTGGAGAACGGCATGACGACGCGCAAGGCCGACATGATCTTCGCTTCGCTCCCCTACCGCATCCTGCACGAATTCCAGATTCCGCTTTACCAGCAGATGAAGGAGCGCGACGCGAAATTCTACGAGGATCTGGAAAAGGCCGGCTTCATGCTCGACTGGGGCGATGACGGCTCCGGCCTGTTCATGAAATATCTGCGCCGCGGCTCCGGCTATTATATCGATGTCGGCGCCTGCGACCTCGTCATCGACGGCTCGATCAAATTGAAAAGCGGACCTGGCGCGGCGGTCCAGGAACTCACCGAAACCGGCGTCAAATTCGTCGACGGCACCGAATTGCCCGCCGACCTGGTGATCTACGCCACCGGCTACGGCTCGATGAACGGCTGGGCCGCGGATCTCATCTCACAGGAAGTGGCGGACAAGGTCGGTAAGGTCTGGGGCCTCGGCTCCGCCACCACCAAGGATCCGGGTCCCTGGGAAGGCGAGCAGCGCAATATGTGGAAGCCGACGCAGCAGGAAGCGCTGTGGTTCCACGGCGGCAACCTGCACCAGTCGCGGCACCATTCGCAGTATTTGTCGCTCCAGCTCAAGGCCAGGCAGGTCGGCTTGCCGACGCCTGTCTATGGACTGCAGGAGGTCTATCACAAGGCCTGAAGCCGGACGCTTTGCAACAGGATGGAAGTCCGGCAACGGCCTTCCATCTATCATGCGCTTAGAACTCCGCCCTGCCCATCAGGACAGGTCTCATATTGGCGTAACTTATGGGAATCGATCTCGCCCTATCCGCTTCCAGTACATGAGCGTGCCGGTCAGCCCGCCATGCGGCTTGAGCGCAAAATCGGGGATCTCACCGGTCAGCGTGAAACCAAGCTTCTCATAGAGGCCCGCCGCGCCCTCTTCACTTGCCGTGTCCAGCACGAGCAGCGTGCGGCCTTTCTGGACAGCCAGTTCCTCCGCGGCGTGCATCAGGCGGGTCGCAACCCCTCTGCCGCGATAGTCCCGGCCGGTCATCAGCTTGGCGATCTCGGCGCGGTGCGGCTGGTTGGGCTGAAAGTCGAGCAGCAGCGTGACCGTGCCGGCAAGCGCATCGCCCTGCCATGCGCCCAGCACCGCCCTTTCGCCGCGCGCGGCCGCGGCAAGTGACTTGCGCCAGAAATCCCGCGCGGCCGCCGCCGACAATGGATGCATGAAGCTCACCGATCCGCCTGCGGCGACCGTCCCGATCAACAGCTCGGCGAGCATCGCGACGGTCGCCGCATCGTCGCTCAACGCCTGGATTTCAAGGGAGTCCATGCTGGTGCTCTCCAGTGGTATCAGGGATAAGGTCATTCGAAATGGCTGGTTCGCCTGCGCCGGCGCGCCTGCCGGATTTCGGCGATACGGTCGGCGTCGTCCTCGCTGAGATGGCGGCCACGCTCCAGAATCTCGAGCGTATATTCCTCATAGGTCAGTCCGAGCCGCTCGGCCCTCTCCAGCCGCATCAGCATGACGGCATGGCTTGGTGCCTTCCAGGCCTTGTCGTGGGCGGCGCGCCAGGCGAGGAAAATGTAGGCATCACCCTTGCCCCAAGGCGGACCGTCATAGTCGTCGAGCGGCGGCCCGCCGTTGTGCGAGCGCTTTGGCCGGCGAGACATCGGAGTCAGTCCCTGACCAGCGCCACGAGATACTCCGCCGCATCCGGTCCGGGAGCATGAAAGACGCAATCCGAGGGCGCGCCGAGCCCCAGGCAGTCGCCGGGCTCGAGCCTGTGCACCACATCGCCTTCGGTGAAATCCAGCCTTCCGTCGATCAGCCATATCTGCTGCTTGATAAAGGCGTAGGATGCGGCCGGAAGGCTTACCGTGGCGCCTGCCGGCAGGCTGACCCTAACCAGTTCCAATGGCATGTGCGATGCCGGCGACAGATGCCGCCTTATGTAGCCCGTTGCCGGGTCCTGCCAGACCGGCTGCTCGTCCCTTCGTGAAACGCCGCCGCCTTGCATCTCGGCCCGTGCGATCAGCGTCGACAGCGTCATGCCGAAGGCGGCCGCGATGCGCACCAAGAGCGCCGCGGTCGGACTGGTCGTACCGCGTTCGATGGCGCTCAGCATCGCCTTCGAGACAGCCGAGCGCTCGGCCAATTCGGCCAGCGACCAGTTCCTCACCGTCCTTTCGGAGCGTATGCGCTTTCCGATCGTGGCTGTGATGTTATTCGATATATCGTCCATCCGTCCAACATATAGGAACTGCGCAGATTGGGAAGGGGCTGTTCGATCGAATTGTCGCGGCTGGCTTAACGCGGCCTACACCATCCGACCTCACGTGACTTTAACCCCGATTGGATAGGGTTCCCGCTCCAGGGGAATGGAACCGGGACAGCCATGTTTGTCGAACGCGAAGCCTCCGTTGGCGAACCGATCTCGCAGGAGCGCCGCAACATCCAACAGAACGACAAGCGCATTCTGGGCAATGTCGTGCAATGCGACGGCGCGCGCGCCACCATCAGCGCGCATGCCGAGGACGCCGAAGGCACGGTCACCGGCCTCTGGACTGTCGGCAGGATGATCTCCATCAATCTCGGCGCGACGAGAACGGTCGGCCTTGTCTACGCTATCGGCAAGTCGGACCTTCACTGGAACCATGATGGGCAGAATCTGATCGAGGTCAGCGTCGAGCTGGTCGGCGAAGTGCGCGACGGTGCCGAGCCCGGCGCCAAGCCGGTGTTCGACCGCGGCATCACCACCTATCCGCATATCGGCGCCATCGCCCATCGCATCCGCAGCCGCGACCTCCAGGCGGTCTACGATCTGGCCGGGCGCCATTCGGTGACCATCGGCACGCTGTCGCAGGATGAGTCGATCGATGCCAACATCGCCATCGACGACACGCTGGCGCGCCATTTCGCCATCGTCGGCACGACCGGCGTCGGCAAATCGACGGCGGTCTCGCTGCTCTTGCGCAAGACGATCGAGGCGCGCCCGGATCTGCGCGTGCTTATCCTCGACCCTCACAACGAGTTTGCCGCCTCGCTGCCGGAATATTGCGTCAAGGTCGATTCCAAGACGCTCGACCTGCCGTTCTGGATGTTCAGGCTCGAGGAGTTCGCCGAAGTGCTGTTTCGCGGCCGCGAGACGGTGCCCGAGGAAGTGGATGTCCTGCGCGACCTGATCCCGGCCGCCAAGAACCTCTACCGCAACCCGAATTCCGGCACCTATATCAGGCGCGGCAGCGACGCGCTGACGGCGGACACGCCGGTGCCCTACCGCATTGCCGATCTCATCAAGCAGATCGACGAGCGCATGGGCATGCTCGAAGCCAAGAACGACCGCCCGATCCTGAAATCGCTGAAGACGCGCATCGAATCGGCCGCCGCCGACCCGCGCTACCGCTTCATGTTCAATTCGCGCCTGATCGAGGACACGATCCACGAAACGATCGGCAATATTTTCCGCGTCCCCAGCCACGGCCGCCCGGTCACCTGCTTCGAGATGGCCGGCATGCCTTCGGAAGTCGTCAATTCGGTCTGCTCGGTGCTGGCACGCCTGGCCTTCGACCTGGCCTTGTGGAGCGAGGGACGGCTGAAGCTGCTCCTGCTTTGCGAGGAAGCCCACCGCTACATGCCGGCCGATCCGCGTCTCGGCTTCGCGCCGACCAGGCACGCGCTGTCGCGCATCGCCAAGGAGGGCCGCAAATATGGCTGTTATCTGGGCGTCGTCACCCAGCGCCCGGGCGAGCTCGACCCGACGATCCTGTCGCAGTGCTCGACCTTTTTCGCCATGCGGCTTGCCAACGAGCAGGACCAGGCGATCATCCGTTCGGCCATCGCCGACTCCTCGGCCTCGACGCTGGCGTTCCTGTCCTCGATGGGGCAGCGCGAAGCCATCGCTTTCGGCGAAGGCGTGGCGACGACCATGCGGCTGAAATTCGAGAAGCTGCCGCAGCAATTCATCCCCGGCACCGCGAAAGGCGAGCACATCGAGCCCTCCGTGGACGGCAGCGACGTCGATCTGGCCATGATCGTCGAGCGGCTTCGCAACGTGCCGAAGCCGCAGCAGTCGATGGCTTTCGCCGAGACCGTGGACTCGACTCGTCAAGCCGGCGACCCGGACTACAAGAAGCCGGCCACCGCCGCGCCCCGCGTCCAGGCCGACGACGACTTCGACACACGCTACGGCCTGAAGCCATCGACCTTCGGCATGCGCCAATTCAACGATTGATCTGGCGACTTCGGAAGGCGGGGCAAATCCCACCAGGAAATTCGTCAGGCTGAGTCGACTGGAGTCGTTTTCGAGAACCGGAGCGGAGCGGACAATTCAGTCCGTGAGCACCGGAAGCGCAGAAAGCGCCTCCAGACGGCCAGCCTCACGAATTTAGTGGTGGGATTTTAGGCGCAGACGCGGTTGCGGCCCTGCTTCTTCGCCTCATAGAGCTGGCGGTCGGCGCGGCGGTAGAAATCCTCCGCGCTTTCCTTGTGGTCCCAGACGGCAAGGCCGACGCTGGTGGTGACCTTGAGCCGCACATTGCCCGACATGATCGACAAATTGGCGATCGCCTTGCGGATGCGCTCAGCAAACCTGGCGAGCAATTCGACATCCATGTTTGGGGTGACGACGGCGAACTCCTCGCCGCCCAGCCGCGCCACCACATCGTGATAGCGCGTCATGCCTCTCAGGCAGGCGGCGACAGCTCTCAGCACCTCGTCGCCGACATCGTGGCCATGCGTGTCGTTCACCTGCTTGAAATGATCGAGATCGAGGATCATGAGCCCGACCGGCCTATCGATGCGGCGAAACTCATGCAGATATTCGCGCAGCGCATCGTCGAAATAGCGGCGATTCTGCATGCCGGTGAGACCGTCGGTGAGCGCCGCCTGCTCGAGCGTTTGCGAACGGGCGCTGAGGGAGACCGTCATGGCCCTGAGCTTGCCCTCCTCCCGCACCTGGCCGCGGATCAGCGGGTAGATGAAGAAGGTGCCGAAGAACAGCGCCGTCGCCAGAAGCGCTCCGGTGACGAACAGCAATTTGTTGAGATAGACAATTTTATCGACGCGCGATGCGGCATCGAGGTCGGCGGCTATTTCCTGCAATTGGCCATAGGCATGGAAGGTCACCAGGCCCGCGGCCAGGATCACAAAAATAAACACGAAAAATGCGGATTCCGCCTTATGGAAACGCATCTGCTCCCCGCGGCACTGTAGCCCACTGAGGTTATGGCATGGGGGGCCTTACGGACGGTTAATCCGGACAACCTTGGCGAGAATTAGAGCCGGGGACTTTAAGGTACTGATTGAAAAAAGCTTTTGGTCAGTCCAGGGCAGCCGGTTCATCGCCCGGCCGCAGCCTGCGCCACTCCGCGCCCAGCTGGTGCCTGAACCAGGTGGACTGGCGCTTGGCGTATTGCCGCGTCGCGATCTTGGCGCGTTCGATCGCTTCGGGAAAACCTGACTGTCCGGCCATTGCCGCCTGCAGCTCGCGCACGCCGATTGCTTTCATCGCCGGCAGGTCGGGGTCGAGGCCGAGCGCGATGAGCTGCCGCACCTCGTCGAGCGCGCCCTTGTCGAGCATCTGATCGAAGCGCGCCTCGATGCGCCGGACCAGCTGTTGCCGATCCGGCTCGATGACCAGAAAGCGCGCACTGTCGCGATCGATCAGCGGCCGGCCGCGCGCCGCCTGCCATTCGAGGATCGAGCGCCCCGAAGCATCGAGCACCTCGAGCGCTCGCACGATGCGCTGACCGTCCGTCGGCCTGAGTTGCATGGCCATGGCGGAGTCCTCGTGCATCAGCAGGCGATGCAGCCTTTCGGCCCCTTGTTCCTTGAGCTCGTAACGCCAGCGCTCGCGGACGGCCGCCGGAATATCCGGCATATCCGAAATGCCTTCGGCCAGCGCCCGGAAATAAAGCCCGGTGCCGCCGACGAAAACGACCGGTCGGCCCGACAGGACGCCATCGTCGATCAGCTTCGTCACGTCGCGCAGCCAGGCGCCGGTGGAATAGGCCGTGGATGGATGCACATGGCCGTAGAGGAAATGCGGAACGCGCGCCATTTCGGCGGCGCTCGGCCGCGCCGTCAGGACGTCGAGCACGGAATAGCCCTGCATCGAATCGGTGTTGACGATGACGCCGCCATTGCGTTCGGCAACATCGAGCGCCAGCGCCGACTTGCCGCTGGCGGTCGGCCCGGCTATCAGGATCGCGTTCTTGATGCGGCCTTCGCCCGCCTGCCTGCCGGAATGTTCGATGCCGCTGATCGCCACTTTAGTGTCCCGTCCAGAAGCCCGCGCCGTGCCGGCCTCGCTTGCGAATATGGCCTTGCGGGCCGCCGGCGCAAGCGCCGTTCACTGGCTGGCCGAGGACGTCGCCTGCGATCTCGTTTTGCCGCAGACGCCGGATATCGGCGAAATGACCGCCAATTTGCGGGCCGCGCTGGCGTCCGAACCGGTCGACGTCGTCGTCCAGCCCGCCGAAGCGAGGCGCAAGAAGATCCTGCTCGCCGATATGGATTCGACCATGATCGACCAGGAATGTATCGACGAGCTCGCCGATGAGATCGGCGTCAAGGATCATGTGGCGGCGATCACCGCGCGCTCGATGAATGGCGAGATCGCCTTCGAGCCCGCGCTGCGCGAGCGCGTCGCCCTGCTGAAGGACCTCGACACCGCCGTGGTCGACCGCATCATCGCCAATCGGCTGACGCTCGCAGCCGGCGGCCGCGCGCTGGTGCAGACGATGCGCGCCCATGGCGCCTGGACGGCGCTGGTCTCGGGCGGCTTCGACGTCTTCACCAGCCGCATCGCCGCCAAGCTGGGGTTCCAGGAAAACCGGGCCAACCGCCTGATCGAGAAGGACGGGAAATTCACCGGCATGGTGGCCGAGCCGATCCTCGGCCGCGCCGCGAAGGCCGAAGCGCTGCTCGACATCGCCAAGAGGCTCGGGCTGACGACCGAGGATGCCATCGCGGTCGGGGACGGCGCCAACGATCTCGATATGATCCGTCTTGCCGGCACCGGCGTCGCCCTCCACGCCAAGCCGGCGGTGGCGGGGCAGGCGCGCATCCGCATCGATCATGGCGACCTGACCGCGCTGCTCTATCTCCAGGGCTATCGCCGCAAGGAGTTCGTCGAGTGAGACCTATTCGAACCGAGCGCCTGATCCTGCGCAACTGGGAGGATGGCGACCGCGCGCTCTTCCACCGCATCAACTCCGACGAACGCGTGATGGAGTTCTTTCCGTTCCGCCGCGACCGCGCTACCGCCGACGCCATGATGGATGAGTTCCGGTCCTGGATCGCCGAGGACGGCTATGGTTTTGCCGCCGCCGAGATCGCGGCCACCGGCGAGTGCATCGGCTTCGTCGGCCTCCTCGAAACCGATCATGTGCCCTCCCTGCCGGCGGGCACGACCGAGATCGGCTGGCGGCTGGCACCGGAATACTGGGGCAAGGGCTATGTCACCGAGGCGGCGGAGGCCTGGCTCGCCTACGGCTTCGACACGCTGGGCGTCAACGAGATCGTCTCCTTCGCCGTGGCCGCTCCACCGCCGTCATGAAACGCCTCGGCATGAGCGCCGACCCGGCCAGCGACTTCGACCATCCCGACATTCCGGATAGCCACCCCGCGCTCAAGCGGCACGTGCTCTACAGGCTTTCGGCCGAGGATTGGCACGCAAGAAAAAAGGCGGCTGGTTAGCCGCCTTTTTTGATTTCACCGAATCGAAGCTCAATCCATCCGGATCGTGACGAAGCGCAGTTCGCCGGTCTTCGAGGCCAGCATCAGGAGCGCGTTCTTGCGGCCCTGCTCCTTCAGCGCGCCGATCCGGTCCATCACGTCCTTCGGCGTGCCGACCGACTCCTGCGCAATTTCGGTGATCACCTCGCCGGGCTGGATGCCGCGCTCGGCCGCCGCCGATTCCTTGGCGACGTCGGTGATGACCACGCCGGACACATCAGCCGCGATACCGAATTTCTGCCGCGTCTGATCGTTGAGCTCGCCGACCGTCATGCCGAGCACCGAGGCCGTCGATACCGGAGGCGCCGTCTTGTCGCCCTTGTCCTGGTCGGTGTTGCCGTTTTCGCCGCCGCTGGCAAGCTTCTCGCCGTCCTCGAGCCGGCCGAGCGTCACCTTGACGGTCTGCTCGACGCCCTTGCGCACGATGACGACGTCGACCGCCTTGCCGACAGGGCTTTCGGCGACGACGCGCGGCAGGTCGCGCATTTCATGGATATCCTTGCCGTCGAACTTGATGATGACGTCGCCGGCCTGCACCGAACCGTTGTCGACCGGCCCGCCCTTGATGACGCCGGCTACCAGCGCGCCCTTAGCGGTCGCCATGCCGAGGCTTTCGGCGATGTCGTCCGTCACCGGCTGGATCCGCACGCCAAGCCAGCCGCGCCGCGTCTCGCCATACTGGCGAAGCTGGTCGACGACGCCCGCGGCAAGCTGCGAGGGGATGGAGAAGCCGATGCCGATCGAGCCGCCCGACGGCGAGATGATCGCCGTGTTGATGCCGATGACCTCGCCGGCGGCGTTGAACAGCGGACCGCCGGAATTGCCGCGGTTGATGGCGGCGTCGGTCTGGATGAAGTCGTCATAGGGGCCGGAATTGATGTCGCGATTGCGTGCCGAGACGATGCCGACCGTCACCGTGCCGCCCAGGCCGAACGGATTGCCGATCGCCATCACCCAATCGCCGACGCGCATCTTGGTGGAATCGCCGAATTTCACCGCCGTCAGCTTGTGGCCTTTGGGATCGACCTTCAGCACCGCGACATCGGTCTTGGTGTCAGTGCCGACAAGCGTCGCCTTCAGCGTGATGCCGTCGGAGAAATTGACCTCGATATCGTCGGCGTCGGCGATGACGTGGTTGTTAGTCACCACGATGCCCTGCTCGGCGTCGATGACGAAACCGGAGCCGAGCGACTGCACTTTCTGCCCGCCGCCCTTGTCGCCGCCGCGGTTCTTGAAGAAATCGTCGAAGAAGTCCTGGAACGGCGAACCCTCGGGCAGTTGCGGCATCGGCACCGCGCCCGGTCCTTCCGTGCCTTTCACCGTCTGCGAGGTCGAGATGTTGACCACCGCGCCGAGCAGGCGCTCGGCGAGGTCCGCGACCGAAGGCGGTCCGTCGGAGGCGATCGTCGGCGTGACGAAGGACGGGACGGCGACAATGCCGACCGCGAATGCCGTGGCGCCGGCGAAAACCATGCGCCGCGCCGCGCGCAACAGGGTGTCGGATATCATCGTGGCCTCCAGGTGGTTCTGAAAAGGAAAAGCGCATCCGCAAAGGCGCCTGTCCTGTTCATGTTGGCAAGAAATAAGGCACGTTTGCGGCTATAGCTATCGGCGAAAGATAAATCGTCAATCGCTGCGGCACCAAGGAATTTTCATTCGAGCAATTCCAGGAGGTGCTTACAAACAACTAGCCGCGAACCAGCCAGACGATGCAGACACCGATGGCGATCGCCGCCAGCCCGCCGATCCGCAGCATATTTTCCGGCATCGACAGCACCTCGGCGGCGAGTTTCCGGGCCAAAGCCGGAAATCCTCCATAGACCAGCCCTTCGATCACCAGGACCAGGCCGATTGCCGCCAGAAAATCCTGCACCGCCCGCTACTGGGTGGCGCCGGGTTGCGTCGCGGGCGCGGCAGGTGCCGTCGCAGGCGCGGCGGGAGCCGTCGCCGGGGGGGGCGGATGCAGCCGGGGGGGGGGGGCGGGCGG
>CCNA01000013.1 GCA_000824805.1 Mesorhizobium sp. SOD10 | reverse complement strand
GCGGGGGCCTCGCCGGCCTGCCGTGCGGCCAGTATGAGGCCGCGGAGGCTCTGGGTCTGGATTACTGGAAGGCCCAGCGCCTCATCATCCTGCCGCAGGCTCTCAAGATCTCCATTCCGGGGATCGTGAACTCGTTTATCGGTCTCTTCAAGGACACGACGCTTGTCATGTTCATCGGTCTTCTCGACCCCATCGCCCTTGCCGCGGCCATCCGCGCCAACACGGAGTGGCAAGGTATCTACTGGGAACTCTTCATCTTCATCGGGGCTGTGTTCTTCATCTTCTGCTTCGGCATGTCGCGATACTCGATGTATCTCGAGCGCCGGCTGAAGACGGATCATCGTTAGGAGAAATGCGCATGACCAAGACGCTACGTGGCCTTTCGCGCGAAAACCGCCGCGGTCTTTCAGAAACGGCCGTCGAGATTACATCCATGAACAAGTGGTACGGTGATTTTCATGCCTTGCGAGACATCGATCTGACTGTGCGCCGTGGAGAGCGGATCGTCATTTGCGGGCCATCCGGCTCCGGCAAATCGACCATGATCCGCTGCATCAACAGGCTCGAGGACCATCAGTCGGGCGAGATCATCGTCGACGGCATTGAGTTGACCAACGACCTCAAAAAGATCGAGGAAGTCCGTCGCGAAGTCGGGATGGTGTTCCAGCACTTCAATCTCTTTCCACACCTGACTATCCTCGAGAACTGCACCCTCGCCCCGATCTGGGTCCGCAAGGTACCAGAAAGGCAAGCCCGAGAGATAGCCATGCATTTCCTCGAGAAGGTCAGGATACCGGATCAGGCGCATAAGTATCCGGGCCAGCTCTCGGGCGGTCAGCAGCAGCGCGTGGCGATCGCGCGGTCTCTGTGCATGAAGCCACGCATAATGCTGTTCGATGAACCGACTTCGGCTCTCGATCCGGAGATGATCAAGGAAGTGCTCGATACGATGATTACGCTTGCCGAAGAGGGGATGACGATGCTCTGCGTCACCCATGAAATGGGTTTTGCCCAAGCTGTGGCGGACCGAGTGATCTTCATGGATCAGGGCCAGATCGTCGAGCAGAATAAACCGATGGCCTTCTTCAGCGCCCCGCAGTCAGAACGCACGCGGACCTTTCTCGGACAGATCCTGGGCCACTGACCAAGCCGTCAGCGAGGTGGAGCACCGGCGGCAAGGAGCGAGCGGGCGACCTAGGATCCGCAGCAGAGAGATAACCAGCCTCCCCCAAGAGAGACCCAAGAGAGGGAGAAGGCCTCCTGCAGTGCGAGATAGAGGGTGATGCGCGCTTGGGTGCTGGCGGAGAAGGATCGTATGCGCCCTTCCCCGGCCTTGTTTGCGTGCTGAGACTATCAGCCGTTAGCGGTATCGAAGGCATCCAGAACGCGCGAGGAATAGACCAGAGCCGCTCCCGCGTTCAAAGCGATCGCCACGCCAAGCGCTTCAGCGATTTCCTCGCGCGTTGCGCCAACTTTTGCAGCTTCGGCGGTGTGGCTCGCAATGCAGCCGTCGCAGCGTGTCGTGACCGCGACGGCAAGCGCGATCAACTCGCGGGTCTTGGCGTCCAGCCGGGCGGTCTTGTTGCCTGCACCACCGAGCGCCCGAACCCCCTCAAGGGTGGCGGGGGACAGTTGCCCCAGCTCACTCACGCGCGACGACAGTTGCTTCCGGTATTTCGCCCATTCGAGCATTCGAAACTTCTCCATGAAATCGGGACCACGATCAGGCAAATACGTGAGGCATCACCTGGATCCCCCGCAGGCATATCCAAGAACCTCCATCAGCAGAAATGGCATCTTCTCACGCAATCATGAGCAGGCGTCATTCGATTGGGCACCCTTCGCATCTGCGCTCACAGGCGCCTTGCGTATTGCCTTGGCGAAGCCGTTATGAAGATTGCTCATGAACTCATGAAATATTGCCGTTTAACGATCATAATGCGACCGTGCTACTTCTTTCGCCAGCGCCGCCGCGATGACGCGGGAACAAACCTTGCGGCAATACAACGCCCGGCAGGCGGACGCTTTCGCTACGAAACGGCGCCCCGACCGGTTCGAATTACAAGCTTTCGAACGACCGAGAACGCCACTCGTCTGGCCGCCACAGGGAGAGACCAAGTAATGACGAATGCGTCTGCACAACGGGAAAGGGTCATCCTGGCGTCGGTTATGGCTGCCAATGCCAATCCCGGCTGGCTGACCAGCGACCGCGTCGAGGCACTGACCGGCGGGCACGGGATGCTCAATATTCCTGTCGTAGCTGCATGCAACGTTATCGCTGCCGAGCTACGGCGCGGCATAAGCCCTGAGGTCAAGTTCGCCGACGCTGTGCGCCAGCCCATCGACGACCTCCTGGCAAAGAGCATCGCTGTTGCAAAGGCAGCCGGCGCGGATGGCGCGAACGCGGCGCTGATTGCGGCCACGCTTCTCTATCTGTGCGGCGCCAACGCGCAGGTTGGCATCCCCGCCGGCAACCGCAAGCTCGGTTCTTCTGCGCGGATGATTGCGGGGGTGAGCCGCTCAGGCCTTGCGGCAGTGCCCACGGCCAAAATGAACAACAAGATCTCGGGATTCGCGGCCGTTGCTGCGGTTTATGAGGCGATGATGAAGGGAGAGCTCTCGCCGATTCAAGGCCGCGACATCCCGGAAGGCGTTGGCGGCGGGGTGATGGTCGGCCACGGAGCCCTCGGTGAAGATTTCATCTTCCCCGGCATGGCCGAAAAAGGCGCAGCTATCGGGACCAAGGCGATGATGGATGCCATGTCCGGTGCCGGCATGCCCAGTCAGAAATTCCTCTCAGCACTTTTCGGCGCGGCAGCAATCCTGGAGATCATCCACCCGGATGCCGACGTGGCTGAGGAGTACGGGCCTTACGGCAAAGTCACCAGCGCCTTTGTTGCCGGACGATCTGCAGTCCGGACCGCCGGCCTGCCGGAGAAACTGCATGTGCGCATCACCGGCAAGGAAGTCGAGACCGCGAGACTGATCGGCGATCTCGGACTGATCCTCAAGGATATCGGCGGCCCGACCGTGATCGGCATCATGGCGCTGGATGAAATCATTTCGGTGTTCGAAGAGGGAATTTGCGGCGCGGGTGCTGGACCAGTCAATCCGCCGCTCGGCCACGTCTGCGGCGATGCGGTCATCGCGCTGATGTGTCTGTTGCAGGACGGATCGACGGAGCAGAGCGTGGCGCGGGCTTTGCGCGATCGACGGCTCGGCTTCAGCTTCGATCCGGAGACCGCAATGATGGCGATGAACATCGTTGCCCGAAAGGCGACCCAGATTTGCACCGGCCCGGTGACCGAAGCCCTGATCCTGTCCTCCACACCCATGGTGACCAAGGCCCTGCATGCCCGTGCGGCGCGCAGCTATGACGATCTGATGACCGGTAAGAGCGTTGCTGAAATCGTGCGCGCGATGGACGAGGAACGTCAACTCCTGGTGGAGACGCGCGGGTCGGAATTCCTGAGCAAAGCAAAGGGTACCAAAATCAAGGTGCATTTCACCAGGATCGGCAAGGGAGCGCGGCGGTCGAGCAAGATGGCCGCGCGTTGGCTGGCCTTTGATCCGGCGCTTGATGCCGAAGTGACCGTCGGCGACGAGACGATTCACATGGAAGGCATCATCAACGCCGTCATTCCGGAAGTGGCGCAGGGGATCAGCAAGGAACGCGCGCCGTTCCTGACGGCGCTTGCGCCGATCGCGAGCGAATTGCTGCTCGCTGGCAATGTGATCATGAACGTCACAATCCCCGCCGTGGTCGCTGCCGCGATGGGCAAATTGAACGCTTCGGACGCCGCCAATGAGGCGCAGTCAGCAGGCCTGATTTCCGCCGGCATTCCGGGCACGAAAGCTAAAGCCGAGGCCGCGGCGCTGGTGGCCGTCGAGACCATGGCGCTCTGATGCCAGGCGTCATCCTCCTCATGGCCCAGATCGATGACGCGCCCGGCGAGTTGCTCGGGCATGTCCTCGACAAGATGACAGAGATGGGCGCCAAGAATGTCCAGCTTCTTTCCAGCCTGGGCAAGAAAGGCCGCCCATCCTTTGTGCTGCTGGTCGACATTGACGCCGAGGACGAGCCGGAATTCGCCTCGCTTCTCGTTGGCGATCTGGGGATATGGGGCTACCGGGTTCTCGAATCCCAGCACAAGCACTTCGACATCCGACGCTACAAGACACAACTCGAACTCAAATGGGCTGGAGGCGAGCGCAGCTTTCCCCTGCGCCTCAAACGCATCCTCAATGAGGGCATGTTCATGCGGGCAAAGGCCGAACATGACGATCTTGTCGCCATATCCGCGCAGATGAGAGACCTTCTGCCGGTATCAGTGGCAGTGCTGAAGGGAGCGATTGAGACCACCATTGGATCGACGGAGCCGGGCGAGACCTTGCGCGTCGATCTGTCCGGTCTGCAGCTTGCGGGCCGATAAAGGATGGAAGGCCCGATGCATATTCATCTTGATGTCCTGGGCGGCATTGCCGGCGATATGTTTGTCGCAGCGATGTTGGACGCCTGGCCCGATCTGGCTGAAATCGTACAAGCAAACCTTCGTCTTGCCGGTTTGGAAGACGACGTAGAGGCTGTGGTGCATCCGCATGACGACGGCGTGCTGACCGGCAGCCGCTTCGATGTCACGAAGATGAGCTCCGAACAGGCCACCGCCCGACCTCATTGCGGTCACCATGCTCATGGGCACGCCAACGAGCATGATGACCATGACGAGCGGCATGGCGAACATCATCATGAGCACGTCCATGACGAGCACCACGGCCACCATCATCACACGCATTGGCGCGACCTTCGTGCGATGCTTGAGGGAAGCCGCCTGGACGAGACTGTTAAACGCGCCGCGATCGCGATCTTCCATGAGCTCGCCCTGGCCGAAGCCGCGGTTCATGGCAGGGACGTCGATGACGTGACCTTTCACGAAGTCGGCAACTGGGATTCGATTGCCGACATTGTGGCCGCGGCGACACTGATCGACGCAGTGGGCGAAGCAAGCTGGTCGGTCGGATCGCTCCCGCTCGGGCGCGGCTGGGTGGAGACTGACCATGGCCGGCTGCCCGTTCCGGCTCCCGCGACGACTCTATTGCTGCGTGGATTTGTCTTTCATGACGACGGTCGCGTGGGCGAACGCATCACGCCGACGGGAGCGGCTATCCTGCGCTATCTCTCTCCCTCGAGCAGTATCGGCTCTTCGCCCCGTGTGCTCGATCGCACCGGCATCGGCTTTGGCACGCTTCGCCTCCCCGGCATGAGCAATGTGCTTCGCATCCTCGCCTTTACGGATGAAGAGGCGGTGCTGGAACGCGTCGGCGTCATCCAGTTCGAAATCGACGACCAGACCGGCGAGGAATTGGCGGTCGCCCTTGATCATATTCGTGCAGCCGAAGGCGTCATCGACGTGACCCAGTCGCCGGTCTTCGGCAAGAAGGGACGGATGATGGCCTCGGTTCAGGTTCTCACACGCCCCGATGCGATCGAGGCAATCGGTGCGCTGTGCTTCCGACAGACCACGACGCTTGGCCTGCGCAGCCGCACGGAGGCGCGCACCATCCTGCCGCGGCGAGCGATCACGACCAGCGATGGGATGAGGGTGAAGCTAGCCGATCGCCCCGGCGGGCCGACCGCCAAGGCAGAGATGGATGACGTGGAAGCCTTTCGTCAGAGCCACAAAGCCCGGTCTGAGTTGCGCCGCAGCGCCGAGGCAGAGGCGCTGGAGAAAAGCCATGACGACCACTGAAGCCTTCTTGCGCCGTCTCGACGCGGTGTTCGACAGCGCCCGTCCCGCGGCTGTGGCCATCTCCGGCGGGGTCGACAGCATGACTCTGGCTTTCGTGGCGCATCTTAGGTTGGGCGCAGACCTGACCATGTTCCACGCCGCCTCGGCCGCGGTCCCGGTCAGCGCGACCGAACGGATCAGGGACTATGCGGCGCGCCATGGTTGGAACCTTCGGGTCATCGACGCCGGCGAATTTGCCGACGAACGCTATCTCACCAACCCTTCCAATCGCTGCTTCTTTTGCAAATCGAATCTCTACGGCACGCTGTCGTCCCTCTCGAAAGCGCAGCTCTTTTCCGGCACGAATACAGACGATCTGGGCGACTGGCGGCCCGGTCTCCAGGCAGCCGAGGCCAATAGCGTACGCCACCCCTTTGTCGAGGCCGGCATGTCCAAGGCCGACGTGAGGGCGATGGCGGCAGCGCATGGCTTGAACGACCTCGCCGAATTGCCTTCGGCACCCTGCCTTTCAAGCCGCATCGAAACGGCCCTCCGGATCGAACCTCAGGTGTTGCGCGCCGTCGATCAGGTCGAGATGCTGGTCAGGCGCGAGCTCTCGCCGGACACCGTTCGTTGCCGCGTCCGTCAGACGGGGGTCGTTGTCGAACTAGATGAAACTGCCCTGTCGCGCCTGTCCGATCAGGGGCGCGTTCAATTGGCCCGCAGAATCGCTGAGGCTTTCGGCGGTTCGCGACCTGTCCATTTCGAGGCCTACGTCCGGGGCAGCGCCTTCTTGCGGGAACAAAGCGCATGAACGAACAGATTAGATTGGACTTTCAGCGTCCTGAGCGGCTGGACTTCGATGAGGCCATCCTTTGCGCTCGCAAGTCTGATGCCCAGCTTACCGCGATCATGGACCGAGTGTTGGCGCATAGCGCGCGGTGCCTGATGACCCGCCTCGAACCCGATGTCTTCGCCCGCATGGCGCCCACTTATCGCGAAAGGTTGGATTACGATCCCGTCTCGCGGACGGCTTACCTAAACTGGACCCCTCCTGCCGAACTGGAACTGCCTCGGATCGCGGTGGTGTCGGCTGGCAGCTCGGACATGCCGCAGGCGGCCGAAGTCACACGAACGCTCACCTATCTCGGCGCCGCGACGAAGCAATTCATCGACGTCGGCGTGGCCGGCCTGTGGCGTTTGTTGGAGAGTGTCGACGAATTGCGGACCTTTCCGGTCATTGTGGCGGTCGCCGGAATGGATGGCGCCCTTCCGAGCGTTCTGGGTGGGCTCGTGCCCGGCGTGATCATCTGCCTGCCCACCTCGACCGGATATGGGGTTTCGAACGGAGGAGAAACCGCCCTTCACGCAGCGCTCGCTTCCTGCGCACCCGGACTTGCGGTCGTAAACATCGACAACGGGTACGGCGCGGCATGTGCCGCATTCCGGGCTCTAAATATGATCCGCCGAGCCGCAGCCGCTCCGACTGTGTGACGAGGTTGCGCCGTTGCATGATCCGACTGTGAATTTGTCCAGAAGCTGGGAGGTCTCTCCTGCAGTCTTTTCGACGACCAACTTTTCGCGCGAAGGCAAAGATCGCCACCGTTTATGGTTTTCTGATCATCGCAACTATCGTGGCCTGAATCTGGGCTTGGAATGTTGTCAACGGCCAGCCGGTTCTACTCGGGACAGCCATTGTCATCGATGGTGTTCTTTACCACGCGGCCAGCCCTCACGATGAGGGATAGGTGGTCGCCCTGGCCGCCGAGCAGTGACATGTTCTCCAGCGGGTCACCGTCGACGGCGATAAGGTCGGCGAAGACGCCGACCTGGAGCGATCCGACCTTGCCGGTCATGCGCAGCAACTCGGCCGCATAGCACGTCGTGGACCTGATCACCTCGATCGGCGGCAGCACCTCGGCGCGTATGGTGAATTCGTCGGACTGGTATTTGTGCAGTTCGCCCAGGAGATCGGTGCCGAACGCCATCGTCACCCCGGCCTTGTGGAGAATTTCGAGCGAGCCCCGGCTGCGCCGCCGGACGTCGTCGAGCTTCGCGACGGACACGTCCGGCAGGCCCAGCGCCTTGGCATGCTTGTGCAGCGCTTCGCAGGCCACCAGTGTGGGGCAGGCGATAGCGCCGCGTTCCTTCATGAGGCGCGCTGTCGCCGGCTCGATCAAGTTGGCATGTTCAACCGAGCGCACACCGCACCGCACGGCACGCGAGATCGCCTCGTCGGTGTAGAGATGCGCGGAGACATAGGTCTGAGCGTTCGCTGCCTCTTCGACGATGGCCTCCAGCTCTGATATCGAGAACTGCTGGAAGCTGATGGGATCCGACGGCGACGACACGCCGCCATTAGCCATCGCCTTAATGAACTGAGCTCCTTGGCGGATTTCGTCGCGAGCAGCGTGACGAACGGCGTCGACGCCGTCGCAGACCCGGCCCATCGCGCCGAGACGGTAGGTCTGGGACTCGGCGCTGCGGTTGTCGACGAAGCCGCGATAGTCGCTGTGACCGCCGGTTTGGGAGAGCGCCTTGCCGCAGAAGACGAGACGCGGTCCCTCGATCTGGCCGGCTTCCTCAGCCTGGGCCAGCGGCCGCGTCGCCCCGCCGACGTCGCGCAGCGTCGTGAAGCCGCGCATCAGCATCTGCTTCATGATGCGCGCCGCGCCGAAGGCGACCGTCACGTCCGGAAGCATCGCCGTGCGGCCAGGGTCGACGGTGATCGCCGTCACATGGACGTGGCAGTCGATAAGCCCTGGCATCAGGGTGCGGCCCTTCAGGTCGATGGTGCGCGCCGCCTTTGAGGAGATCGGCTTCTCGGAGATTTCCGCGATCACGCCATCCGCGATGCGCAGCCACGATTCCGACGCCCCGGCGAAGCCGTTTCCGTCAAGCATCCTGGCATTGGCCAGGATCAAATCATCCGCGGGCATGGTTCCTCATTCTTTGTGCTGGCTGGGTGTGACCGAGATATGCGTGTGGCGGACGCGCTCGCGAGAACGCCGCCCAAATGCCTGTCAGGACAAGCAGGTTGTCAAATCCAGTCACCAGCAGGAACAGCGCAGAAATCGATGTGCCGATGACGCCGCCAATGTCGTGGAGACGTGAAGCTGGTTCCGGGTGGCTGCGATGACCACGTAACCCACAACGACGATGCTGCGCCCAGCAAAAAGAAGAAGCCGACCGAAGACAGATGCTTGCCTTTGTGTGTGAGCTTGCGCACGACATTGTCTATCGCCGCAATATGGCATGAAATGCATGTCGAAGGCCGAGCATTAGACCGGGCCGAGCACCTACGAATGAGGCGCTCGCCCATATTGCACGGCGTAAGGTTGAGGAACAGCCTGGACGGGATCAGGTCTGCCCACAAGTCTTTCATTGGGCGTTTTCGCCGCTTTTAAAATCGAGCCGAAGAATCGCCGACCTGTTAGAAGCGGTAAGTGACACCTGCACCAAGCAACCAAGGGTTTAGCTTGGCCTTGCCCTTCAGATCGGTGCCGGCCACTTTGACGGTAAAATCTGGTTCCAGAAAAAGCTTCTTGACATCGACGTTGATCCCCCAGTGCCGATCCAGCATGTAGTCGAAGCCGACCTGCAGCGCGGCACCAAACGTGTTCTTCACATGGAGAGCATCGGCGCTGCCGACACTTTGATTGTAGAAGACGGTGTAGTTCAGGCCGGCGCCGACATAGGGTCGGAAGGCCCCAAAGTGGGTGATATGATACTGCAGCGTGAGCGTGGGTGGCAGTACCCATACCTTGCCGACATTCCCCAGTGCGCCGATTGCTCCAGTGCCATCAACGTTGGCGTAGGTAGTGGCGAGGATGAGTTCGGCAGCGATGTTTTCGGTGAAGAAATACGAGATGTCGAATTCTGGCGTCACGGTGTCTGAATAGGAGAGATTGGAACCGGCAATCCCGCCGACGTAACCTGAATCGTTGGTTTTCACTCCCAACGCGCGCACGCGAATCTGCCACGGGCTCGACGCCTCCACTGTTCCCTGGTCCTGTGCGACGTAACGTTGCGCAGGGTCTGCCGCCAAAGCCTGCTGACCCACCCCCATCAGGACGATGAGCGCCATCGCACCCTGCGCCGCAACCGTCCGCACTTTTGTCATCATGTTCTCTCCTGGTGTCCGATACCGTAGACTCTGTCGTTTGTGCGCGCGGGATGACTTCTCGTCACTCGCGGGTACAGACGCTCTGCGAAGAGCACTGCATTTGTCGTGCCAACGAGAAGAACCATTGGGAAACCGCACGATTCGCTTCCGACACAGTCGTGTGTCGGAGCTGATACTGTCGCGTTTCGGGCTGATACTGTCGTGTTTTGCACAAACGGACTATCGACCGAAAGCAGGCGAGAGCTATCCCCGCCCCGTTGGCAGAGGGTGAACGAGACAATTCCTCACGAGGTGGTCACGACGCTGGTCATGCGTGGCGGACTCTTCCATCCACAACTTCGATGTCTCATGTGAGAGTGTTCGGCCTGCCAGTCAGGCTTGAGGTGATCGCAATCTCTCGCGGTAGCGCGCTAACGCTGATCCGGTCGAGCATGGTCATATCGAGCATGTGATCTTTCTCCCAGCCGGTCACGCCAGGCTGGAAACTCTCTTCGAACGCGATCGAGAAGAAGGCCGCATGTCGAATTCCATGCGGAGGCTCTCTCCGGAGATCGCCCACGCAGCGAACTCTCCAGCACAGGCTGGCGCTGGATTTCTCGCATGGCATTGAGCCGCGCGATCATCCACCCGCACTCGGGCGATGGAAAACTCGGAAACACATCCCATTCAGGGCTGCCCTAGCCAGCGCTCTTCTAGCCTTCATGATCGCCAAACCCGCTGCGGGCGGAGCGGCCCGGCAATCAGCCCGCTCCGGCCGAGTGACCGCATCGAGTAACCGCCCAGATGCCGGGCACAAAGCGGTCCTGGAATTTTGGGCGCTGCCCGCCAGCGTCGCCAAGTGTTTGCGGTTCGTGGCGATATCAATAGGCGGCTGCGCCGACCGCCCCAGATGCGCTAGCTCCGCACTCGGCAGCCGTCGCGGCGACTCCCAGCCGACTCGCTGCTGACGCGGCCCGTGCGGGTCAGCCGTTTCGAAAGGTGTAACCGTAGCCATTGATCGCCGGCGCACCGCCGAGATGCGTGAAAAGAACCCTCGATCCCTTGGCAAAAAAGCCTTTCTGGACCAGGTCGATCATTCCTTGCATCGATTTGCCTTCGTAAACGGGATCGATGATCATACCTTCGAGCCGCGCGCATAGACGGATGGCATCCTTAGTTTCCGGAGACGGTATGCCATAACGTGGGTAAGCGTACTCC
This sequence comes from Mesorhizobium sp. SOD10, assembly GCA_000824805.1. GTDB lineage: Bacteria > Pseudomonadota > Alphaproteobacteria > Rhizobiales > Rhizobiaceae > Mesorhizobium. The sequence goes on along the minus strand of CCNA01000013.1, from coordinate 34,284 downwards.
TCGAGCAACACCACATCATCCTCGACCAGTTCCATTTCGAGATCGACGAGCTCCGCTGTATGTTGGGCAATATCCAGCACTTGCGCCTTGGTTTGCGAGGGAGTGGCAGAGGCATCGATACCGATGACGTTGCGATGTCGACCGTCATTGGCAAATCCGACGAGCATGCCGGCATGCGTCGAGCCCGTGACCGTGCAAACGACAATGAAGTCAAATGCAAACCCAAGCTGTTTCTCCTGAGCGCGCAACTCCTCTGCGAATCCCACGTAGCCGAGACCACCATAAGGGTGAACGGACGCGCCAGCTGGTATCGCATAGGGTATGCCGCCCCGGGCCTTGACCTCATAGAGCGCCTTTTCCCAACTGCGGCGGATGCCGATATCAAAGCCCTCGTCGACCAGATGCACTTCTGCGCCCATGATGCGGCTTAAGAGAATGTTGCCGACCCGATCGTAGACGGCATCCTCATGTGGAACCCAGCTCTCCTGAACCAGGAGGCATTTCATGCCAATCCTGGCGGCGACCGCGGCGACCATTCGCGTGTGGTTGGACTGCACGCCGCCGATGGAGACAAGCGTATCGGCATCTGAGGCGATGGCGTCGGGGATGATGTATTCGAGCTTGCGCAGCTTGTTTCCGCCAAACGCGAGTCCGGAGTTGCAGTCCTCGCGTTTGGCGTAGATTTCGACATTTCCGCCCAGATGCTTGCTGAGCCGGTCGAGCTTCTCGATGTGCGTCGGTCCAAAGGTAAGCGGATAGCGTTCGAACTTTTCGAGCATGTTCTCTCCCGCGATGCGTGAATGAGCCGAGACTAGCTATGCACATCAGCTTAAGCGGCATGTTTGATCTGAGGTCAGCTGCTCTTTCCGACGTCTTAGAAGAGCTTGGTACATTCATCGCTTCATTCGCCGTCTCGACACGCAACGGCCAGGCCGGCGTCCCTAGCAATGCCTGTCGCACTGAAAAACTGCATCGCCGGGATTGGAACGACGGAATGCCGTCGCCGTCCACCGCACCCAGCATAGTATTCCTTGAAAGATCCAACCGATGTTCAGGATTGATCGGAAGTGGGGTGAATCTGACTTCGATCTCGTCATCGCCTTAGTGGAGCAGCGATATGCCGCCTATCGGAAAGACCGGAGGCACATCAGAAGATTTATTCGTCACCACCTCATCGTCGTCTGGCAGCTGATATTCCAACTGCGTCGCAGATCCAACATGTTCAGCCCTTTGGCCAAATCTGCTATGGCCGCCAGACCGCCAGATCAGAAAGAGCACGCTTGCGAAATAGACGATTTGGAGGAGCAGCGAACAAGCCAGCGTCGTGACGACTACTGTGCGGATGGAATGAGAAGCAAAATAGACAGCCAAAGCGTTGCCGCACAGGACCACCCAAAAAGTGCGATAAAAGATTTTGAAGGACAACGCCGTTCTCCTGGTTTCTCGCCACATCATGCAGCGACCTTGTCGGCGGCAAGGTGTGTCTGGCAGTTCTTCGGGCAGACGCGGGAGCACGCTCCGCAGCCGACACAGCGGCCGGCATGATCGACGACCATGATCATGCGATTGAGCTCGCCATCGAAGTCGTCGTCTTCGTCGTTGCAGGGGCCGAGGATTTCGCCTGCCTCATCGACTCCGTAAAGGTGCATGACCTCGCGCGAGCAAACCTTAAAGCAGCGTCCGCAACCGATGCAGGTCGTGCCATCGATAGCGGTGAGATATTGCGGCATCCATTTGGAGCCGTCGCGGGTGACGAAGGCGCTCGTCATCGCGCATTCTCCGATGCAGCCAGATCTCTCTTGGCGGCGTCCAACTCGGCAAAAACGGCGAACGTTCTCTCGGCAATCACCTTAATCTCGGTCCAGTTGACCGGGAGGTCTTCGGCAAGGTCGTGCAACTCCATCTTTGCGGTTCCCGCACGTGACTGCAGCTTGCGGACCTTCTTCTGCAGCTCTTCAAGGTTTGACATTAATCCTCCTCGAAAACGGCTTCCGTCACACCAGCGAGACGTCGGGACTGACTTCGGTGTCTGCGGTCGCATCGTCGACCAGTCTCGTACCGGCCTCCGCGAGTTGTCGGAATGTCTCGAAGCCGAACCGGTGGATGTCCGGACAGAACGATCCAACGCCCGGCACCGACAAGCCCGCGCCCACAGGCCTCACGGATTTGGCCTCCACAATTGGCGATGTCACCAGGCGGAGACGCTCCGCGATCGCAAGCCCGACGGCGCTGTAAAACATGTCGAGCCTCCACAGCGCGTGGGGATCGGGATAGCCCATGCCAGGGATCGCGCGGCGGGTTTTTCTGGTGACGATGAAGCCGGCCAGCAGCGCTGCATCCGATTTGCCTTCCCATAAGCAGTAGGACTCCTCAGCACGGATCAGCCGCACGAGGCATTTGACGAACGGGGTGGCAAGGGCCGCCTCGTCCTCGTTGCTAGCAGGGCAGATCGCGGCTTCGGGCAATTTCATATCCTCCCCATTTCAGCCCTCTTCCTCGAATTTCCTTTTTCGGCAACGCCTAGTTCGGGCACATACGCGTGGCCGATGCCCGGCTCGGAGCGGGCAACTCCAAGCAATTGATGTCCGGGTGACCGGTCTTGGACGCGTCTTCGACCGCGAGGCCATCCACCACGGCGAAAATTCGCGTCCAACATCACTTGCGCCGCGACGCGGGTGCAGGTCATCGCAAAATTCGCGCTTTGAACCTGCCGCAAACGATCCACCCGGTGCTGCATGGCGCCTACTTGCTGCGGTCACGCCAGGGAAATCGACGAATTGGCCAGTAAACATTCAAATTGACGCCTCTTTTTATGTATTTTCTCCGGCCGATCGCGCCTTGGTGCCGGGGGGAAAATGTTTTGCGAAGCTGCGAAGAGAGCGCTGCAACGGCCTTCCCAGCCTTGTAGCTGGCCAGGGCCTGCAGCAAATCCGTTAGAAGGTGCTGTTTCAGGGCGTCCGGAATAAGCTCCGGACCGTCCAGCGACTGCAATGCCAACCTGAGTAACTCGATCGCGCGATCCTTATTGCCGCTGTCGTAATAGTACCTAGCGACCGCCGGATAGGACCGGAACTTAGGGCCGTCGCCTTGCGGGGGATTGAGTGCCAGGATGTGTTCGGACAGCTTTTTGCCCATCGCGAAGCGCTCAGCAGATGGAAGGTGCGAATGGTCGTGCGCCGGACCGAAGAGCTGGCCTAGCGCTGCAAGCATCCAGTTCTCGGAGTTTCTGTCGATTGCGTCGCGAACCAATTGGCGCATGACGGGCATGCCTTTCTGCATGTCGTGCATCGTGTGAATTAACAGATGCACATGAGCCAGGCGAAAATTGATATCGTCCGGCACCAAGGCGATGCCCTCTTCGATCGCCGAGAGCGCCATCGTCCAATCCTCTGCCTTTATCGCCGCCCAGAATCTGTCAATGATTGGCTCCTTCAAGGCCTGTTCGCATGCTAGTGCACCGCTTCTGGCGATCCGCGCAGTGTCGGCGGTCTTCGCTTCATCACTGGCGTGCCAGCTGCCGTTCAGTACCTTCGGCAAAACCTCGTCGAGATGCCTCGGATGGCCGATAAAGGCGATGTGACCGTCCCGGTCGATCACGAACGAGGTCGGAATTCCGATCGAAGAGCTGTGCTCCCTCCAAAGCTTGTTAATTTCGCCTGTAGGGTGGAATGCGATGCGATAGTTTGGACCCGGGCACCTTTCGGCCAACCACGCGCCCAGCTTGGCTCGAGCCTCAACGGGCGAGGAAGCGTTTTCATCAGCCGCGACTCCGATGACCTCAACTCCGGCGTCCTTGAATTTCTCCTGCACCTGCCCCAGTTGGAGCGCCGCCGCCGTACATGGTCCGCACCAAGTCGGCCAAAACTCGACGACATACACTTTGCCGGGCTGGAAACGCGCAAGCGGCTCGCCACCCGGCCAGGTCTCGACCTTGATCGGGGGAGCCTGTGGTTCCATCTGCAATGCCATGTTGCTCTCCAAGGCTATTGCCAAAGGTTGCGCGACTTTGGGCGTGAGTTTGTTTTCTCTACGGCACACGGGTTCAAGGAAAGCGAGCATCATTCATCTCGCGCATCTGCGCGCCTTGAGCGTTTTCTCAGTCTTGCCGCATCCAGTGTTGCCGCATTTCCATTGGCAAAGGCTGTGCCAGTGTGCTCAGCGTGCAGCAATGGGTGATTTCACTTGAACCAACCATGCGACGAAGACGGCCGGTTGTATTGAACCCGACATATTTGCCGCCGTTGTCAGGTTTCGGACATGCGTTCACTTTGCGCGCCGTCAGAAGAGCTTGGCCACGGACCACTCAACATGGATGCCGGCCAAGGGATGAGCAGATGGACATCATGACTGCGTCGGCTATGGCCAGGCCTGTCACCATCGCCCGCTTCGCGCCCATTAGGTTGAGCTTTGCGCCGTTACGTCCCTCAGGCGGTAGCAGAAACTCGGCATTTACGATTGCAAGGAGCCGCTCCATGCGCGTGCCGCGGCGCCCCCTTCCGCCTTTCGATTGAATTTCCCGGCTGGTGACATGGGCGTCCTCCACGACGACGCTGGTCCAGCTGCGGCCCGCCACTACCGCCATCGCCAATGCCGCCATTTTTTTGATTGACTATGACGATGGTTGCAGACTGGCCAGGTGTGCTGGTGCTTGGTGAACTCTGCGGCATTCCTGCCTTGTGTTACCTTGTGTGTTTCCGGCGCCCGGGCGCTGCAGCGCCCGCGTCCGGGGTGCAAAACGAGCGTTGTCGGATTTGATCAGCCCACGACCATTCGGCCGCCGCGCGGGTCGAGCGGGACCGACTGAATACACTGAAGATGCGGCGGTCCTCGCCGCTCTACCATCTCAGCCTATGACATTATGATTGATGCCATCGCTTGCCGCCTAATCCGGCAAGGGCCCGACTGTCCACTGAACTCGAGGGTGTTGGCCGCGCGGACTATGATTGCGTTGTTCAGCCCCAACCCAATAGTGAGGGCGATCCAAGATTTCGCCCATGCGAGTGGCGATGCGGGTCCGAGCGGCGTGCCGCGTCGAAAGGATTCTCGTTTTCGACCTGACGCCGACCTGCAAACCCTTGAGTTTTGACTGCATTGAGAAGCCCATTTACGTCGGCGCGGCCGTTAAGTTCCGCTCACGGATCTTCTCGAACGAGCCGAAGCCATCGTAAGGGCAACACTGGAGACGTGCGGGATGGTCTCGGGCCGAGGCGCCTGTAAATTATCTTGAGGCTCTCCGCGAAAACCTGCGCGTTTACCGCGACCTTGGCCGACTTGGCACCAGGATAGGCGACCAGCGAAGCAGAGCTTCGAACAGCATAGGTGCCCCCTTCGGAACCGTCACCGCGCCAAAAACAGCGGCAATGGCGGCTTTGCTTCTATCCATCTCCTTACGCCACCAAAGAGCCGCTCGCGCAGCCGCCGGCTTCCATAAGCGCCCATGACAATCATGTTGGCAGACGTGTCGATTGCGTGCTGCGCAAGCACCGTTGCCGCCGGCTTGCCGGCGCTCGGCAGCCGATCGACCGACACCCGAGCACCATGCCGGGTGAGATAGGCGGCGATGTCGGCTCCCGGCTCGGTGCCGTTTCCGGTGCAGGTCACCTCCGGATCGACCAATGTGAGCCGAACTTCCTCGGCTCCGGATAGCAAATCCAGCGCTTCCCGAACCGCACGGACGGCCTCCACGCGAGAATCCCAGCCGACCAGCACGCGCCGTGGCGACAGCGTCGCCTCGGCACCCTTCGGTACGACGAGCACCGGCTTTCCGGTATCGAACAAGCTGCCGTTGATAACAAGAGGTCCGAGATCGATGTCGTTGAGAAGTGCGGGGCCGACGATGGTCAGGTCACTGCAGAGCGCCCGCTGTCGCACCGCGTCGCCGACGCTGGCCTGATCGCAGTATGCGGTATCGATGTCATAGCAATTCCACATAGCTCCCAGCAGTTCTTGAATATCCTTGGACGTCTTTTCCAGAATGGCCATGTCGTGTGAAAATTTCTCGATTTGCCTATACCGCCTTTCCAGTCTGGCGATGGCCGCTGCATGTCGTTTTGGCCACTCAGGCATGGAACCGCAAAGCGGCGGAGACCCCATAATAAGTACCGAAAGATTCGCGCCGACCTCGGCACACAAGCCGGCAGCTATTCTGACGTCCTCATCGGAGTGTTCAGCTCCGGTGACACTGAGTACGCTTTTGAAGGCCATGTGATCCGGTACTTTTTGAGCATGTTGTGCCTGCAGGCGTTTCGAAGCCGCAAGATTTGCCCTCGCGAGGGGATGGGAATGGCAAAACCGCTTGCCATTCAGCCATCCGGCTTCTCGAGTGAGTAACCTGCCGATCTGACGGTACGAATGACGCTGCCGGGCGAGGCCGCCTTCAGCGCCTTTCTGATCCGGCTGATATGAACGTCGACGGTGCGCGCACCGATATGGATATTCTCGGGCCAAGCCGCGTCGATCAGCTCGTCTCGGCTAAAGACCTTGCCAGGAGCCTCAAGCAAATGCCGCAGCAGGTTGAACTCGAGCGGTCCGAGATGGATGTCATGGCCATTACCGCGAACTCGGTAGGCATCGAGCTTCATCTCAAGGCCGCCGCAGCAGAGCCAGCTGCCGTTTTCGGCCCCGTTTGAACCCGGCTTCGGCAGCGCCAGCTTCGTGCGCAGACAGTCAAGCAGCGTGGCCGGCGCGATCGGCCGCACAAAGCTCTCGTCGATGCCTGCCTTCAAGAGATCGAGGTGCTGGTTCTCGGCGCCGGGGGCAATCAGGGCAATAACGGGAAGGCCACCCGTCCGGGGCTCGCTCTTGAATGTTGCGCAGATTGTGGAGCCCGTTACGCTTGCTGGCCCGCAATCCAGCACCACGGCCTGGAGCTCTCGTTCATCGGCCGCTGCAATTGCTTCCTTCACGCCGCCGGCCGGCTCACTCGTGAAGCCGTCCACCCCCAGAATGTGGCTCAGGAACAGATACAACTCCGCATCTTGCGAACAGATCAGGACCAATGGCTTCATCGGCGCTACCCCAAGAAGCAAATCGGCCTCGACCGCCCCGGTTGGGTGGGCGGGCCATGGCAAATCTTCAACGCCCGGCATGATCCCCTTGCCCGAAAATCGCGTTCATCACGCCCGCGCCACCTCGGGATAGGCTTCAATGGCGGCGATCGCGTCGCCCGCCAGTTTCGTACCTGCCGCCGCGAGTTTCCAGAATGTCTCGAAGCCGAAGCGGTGGACGTCGCGCAGGGTCTTCGACAGAACGACCAAACGCCCGGCCGTGAAAAGCACGCGCCCGAAGCCCTCATGGCTCATCTCCATCATCGGCGATGCCATCAGGCCGGACCGCTCCTCGATCGCGAGCCCGACGGCGGTGTAAAACATGTCGAGTCTCCACAGCACGTCAGGATCGGGATCGCCGATAATCGGGATCGCACGGCGCTGTTCCTTCGTGATGATGAAGTCGCCCAGGAGCTCAGCGTCCGATTTGCCTTCCCACGACCCGTAGGAATCTTGGGCACGGATGAGCCGCACGAGGCATTTGACGAACGGGGTGGCAAGGGCCGCCTCGTCCTCGGCGACATCAGGGCTGACCACGGCGTCAAGCATTTCGCCTACTCCTCATTTGAAGTCTTCGTCTTCGAAGCACGGTTTCTTTTCGGCAATGCCGGCCTGGCCCAGCACCTTGCGCAGCCAAGGGGGAGGAGCCTTCCTGAGCATCGTTTGCGTGCGCAACAGCACCTCTTGGATGGTTTGGGGCTGGGGCACTTTGATCGGATGGATTTTCGCCGAAATAACCTTGGCTGCCGAAGGTCCGCCAATCGCCAGGCAAAACAGGAGATGACAGCCCTTCAGCGCCACCACCTTCGGCGTGATGCGATCGTCGCCCTCGCTGCGATGCGTCCCGCTCTCATCGGAAACGTCGTCGAAGGCCACGGCTTCCACAAGTTGCCATTCCTCGCGCGTCACGTCGTACACTGCAAAGCGCTTGGCCGACCCGAAGTGAGCGTTGAGGTTCTTCATGTCTTGCGTGGCGATCGCCACGCGCAAAGCGCCGGCTTGCCGCAGCGGCATTGATGCATGAACCTCGTCAGTGACGAGCGAAAGGCGACGAACGGAGCTCATCTGGCATTTCTCGGTGGCGGAATGGATCAAGCGCCTCAGGCGTCGGCGCATGTCGATTGGTCTGGAAGATGTTGGCAACCTCGAAGATCAGGTCGCGGGTCCCCTGATAGAGGACTGTGAGCTTGTGTTGGCTGCCGAGACGGTCAAAGATCGGGAAGCCGACGCGCATGAGCGGGATGCCAAGGTGCTGCGCCGCCTGGCGGCCGTGGGAATGGGTGACGAGGAGATCAGCGCCGGCGCCAAGAACTTCCAAATCGCCGAGATCACCGATTTGAACCGACTCCGCCGGTATTTTCTCCAGAATTTTCGACATATTGGTCGTGGTGACCGCCGCCGCGATTTCGGAGCCCATGCCGACGAAGAAAGTCGCGAGTTGGTAGAGTTGGTCTGGTTCGGCAGCGATCGCAATTTTCTTGCCTCCGAAATGGAAATGTCCGTCGAGCAATGCATCCTGCAACTGCGCCCGGCGCCGGCGCACCCCGGCCGGCACCGGCGCGCCCGAAATCGCTGATAGCAGCGAGACGAACCGGTCTGCGGTCTTCAATCCAGCCAGCGACTGAAACATCGCGTAAGGCACGCCGGTCAACCTGTGCAGCAGCTCGGCCGGGCGGCGCATATGCTCACCGATGACAATGCATTGCACGGCCGTGCCAAGCTCGCGGATGTCCTCGACGCTGGTGCCGCCATAGGTGGTCGTGACCCAGCGGTCTGGCACTGTACCGTCGAGCGAGCCGGAGACATCCGGCAAAATCACCGGCTCGAGCCCAAAGCTTTCGACCATGTCCCGCAAATGCTCGATATCGGCCACAGTGAGATTCCAGCCGGGCAGGATCGCGATCTTCTTCGATCGCCGCGCCTGCTCGCCGGGCCGCGTGATACTTCCGATTATCGCCGTGACAGCCTTGGCCCAGCCCTCTTCGATCGCCCCCTCGAAATCCGGCGTATTGGCCAGCACGACCTCCGTACCCGCGAGTTCTTCCGTGCGCTTCTGCCTGATATCGGCGATATCCCCTGCGAAATCCTCGCCTCGGGTTTCCGTTAACGCCGTCGTGCAGACCCCGATCAGCTTTGGCTTTGTGCGAGTCTTGAGATTGAGGATCGCCTCTTCCAGATGATCCGCCCCGCCAAGGATCGTCGCCACTTCGTCCATCGCGGTAGTCTGCAGGGGGATGGCTTCTTTGAAATGCCGCACGAAGAGCACGAGCGCGAAGCTGGTGCACCCCTGGCTGCCGTGGAACAACGGCATCGCACCATCGATCCCAAGAAAGGCCAAGGCTGCACCCAGCGGCTGCGACGACTTCAGTGGATTGACCGCCGCGGCTTTTGTCTGGGGAAGGATGCGGACCATCGGCTTTCCTCAACACTCGCCGAAATCGTCGGCCGTCGTGCCGGCGAATTTCTTGAAACTCTGGACGGTCACGGTCTCACTCTTCGTGCTCGGCGGTTCGTCCCCTGTGGCGAGCTGGCATTCCCACGGCGGTGGCTCCCGCACCTGGCGCCAGATCGGGTTGCGGATGGCGAGGTCGATTTGGCGCACGAGTTCCACCATGCCGTCATAGCCGGCATAGGGCTGGTGACGCTCCTGGTTGATATCGAGCCAGGGAGTCATTGCCTTCAGTGCAATGAATTGCGTGCGCCCGCCCGACAACATGATGTCGGCCTTGCGTTGCGAGAGCATGGCATAAAGGTCGCGCGGTGCCATGGTCTCGAACATGTGGTTTTCGTCCTTGAGTATCTTCTTGATGCGCTCCTTGTCTTCGGGCGTTGATTTCTTGACCGAGGTGCCGACGATCTCGATGCCGATCTCCATCAGTGCGTGGACCACCGACCAGGACTTCACACCGCCGGTGTTGAGAAGCACGCGCTTGCCTTCGAGCCCCGGCCGGTAGGTCGCGAGCTTCTTCCAGGCAATCGCCTCCTCTTCAGCAATCAATGCCTCGGTGCGGCCGAGGATCTCCGGATCCGCACCCTTCTTCACGAGCAGTCGAGATATCTGCCGGAGCGCCTCAGAAGTGTCGGTGATGCCGTAGAAGGAGCCCTCGAAAAACGGGATGTCCCAGCGCTGCTCCATCTTGCGCGCCAGATTAATGAGGGCGGTCGAGCACACGATCATGGTTGCCCGGGCGCGGTGCGCTGACGCAACGTCGAGGTAGCGCGCGTCGCCCGGAATTGAGGCTCGCACCCGGATGCCGAGCCGATCAAAAAGCGGCTTCACCAGCCAAAATTCGCCCGAGAGGTTGAATTCGCCAAGGATATTGATGTCGTAAGGGCCGGCATCGTCGGGCTCCGCCGTGCCGATGACATGGTCGAGCAACGCCTCGCCGGCAAGCTTGTTGCCGAGATTCTTGGAGCCGACGAAGCCCGGCGCATTGATCGGCACCACCGGCAGGCCGAACTTTTCAGCCGCGCGCTTGCACACGGCCTCGATGTCGTCGCCGATCAGCGCCGTCACACAGGTCGAATAGACGAAGATCGCGGGCGGCGCATAGGCCTCCTTGACCTCGCGGATTGCTTTGAAAAGCTTCCGCTCGCCCTGCCCCATCATCACGTCGAGTTCGGTGAGATCGGTCGTGAAACTTGTGCGCCATAGCGTTGGCCCGGACGAAGCCGTGCCGCGGTTGTCCCAGGAATTGCCCTCGCAGGCGAGCGGTGCATGGACCAGATGCGCGACATCGGTAATCGGCTGCAGCACGATTTTTGCGCCGTCGAAGGCACAGCCGCCGGCTGCCGCCCCGGGGGTCAGCGGCTTGGAGCAGCCCTGTTTGCGCGCCTTGGCGTCCTTGCCGCGGTTCTTCTCGCAGGCAGGCTCGTTGAAGAGATCTTGGATCTTGGCATTGAGCCAGGACATTGCCGGTCTCCAAAGTCAATCGAGAAGACGGACCGGTTGTAAAAGCCGGCCACCGCTCCTAGCGGGTGAGGTCATAAGAATAGTCCGTCACCCCCGTCTCGCTTGTCTCGCGATCGAGTTTGTCGAAGATCTTGTCGAGGATTGTCGTCAGTACGCGCAACCCGCCTTGGTAGCCCATGAGGGCAAAGCGATGGTGATGGTGCCGGTCGAAGATCGGAAACATCAGCCGGATCAGCGGCGTGCCGGTGTCGCGCTCCAGATACTTGCCATAGGAATTGCCGATCAACAGGTCCACGGGCTCGGTGAAGAGCAGCGATCGCATCGCCCACAGGTCCTTGCCCGCCCAGACTTGAGCCTCCTTGCCGAAGGGCGAGGAGGCAAGCAGTTCCTTCATCTCGTCTTCCCACGCCGTCGTGCCGTTGGTGGCGAGGCAGTGGGTCGGCTCGCCGCCTGTCTCCATGATGAAGCGGGCCATGGCGTGGACAAAGTCCGGGTCGCCGTAGAGCGCGTATTTCTTGCCGTGCAGCCAGGATTGGCTGTCCGCCATGGCGTCAACAAGTCGGCCGCGCTCCAGTCGGATTGCCTCGGGGATTTCCTTGCCGGAAATAGCGGAGACCTCCACCAGAAATTCGTCGGTCGCCTGAACGCCCAGCGGGTAATGGAACGAGGCCGTCGCTTGGCCGACCTCCTCGCAATATTCCAACGTCTTTCGGGTGTTGTAATGCTGTAGTGATAGTGTCGCCTCGGCGTTGAGTGCATTCTTAACGTCTTGGATTTTCGTGCCGCCGTCATACATGCGGTATTCGCCGTCCGATGGTGTGTCGAACTGGTCAGAGGCATCTTGGATGAACGTATAGGACACGCCCATCAGATCGAGCAGGCGTTTGAGTTCCCGGTTGTTGCCAACGCAAAAGCCGTCGAAGCCCGGAATGATGTTGATCGTTCCCAGGACTTCCGTACGCTCCTGGCCTTTCCAGAAGTGCTCCAAAATGCCCTTGACCGTACCATCGTAGCCGTCGACGTGGCTGCCGACGAAGGCCGGCGTGTGCGCGAAGGGCACGTCGAAGTCGCGCGGGACCGAGCCTTCTTCCTTGGCGTTCTCGATGAAGCTGTGCAGGTCGTCGCCGATGACCTCGGCCATACAAGTCGTCGATACGGCGATCATCTTCGGGTCATAGAGTTTATACGTGTTGGCGAGCCCGTCGACCATGTTCTTCAGACCGCCGAACACTGCCGCATCCTCGGTCATCGAGGAGGAAACTGCCGATGCTGGCTCCTTGAAATGGCGCGACAGGTGCGAGCGGTAATAGGCCACGCAACCCTGACTACCGTGCACGAAGGGCATGGTTCGCTCGAAGCCGATGGCCGCGAACACCGCGCCGAGCGGCTGGCAGGCCTTGGCGGGGTTTATGACAAGCGCTTCGCGAGCGAAGTTTTTTTCCCGGTATTCCCAGGTCTTGGTGAACTCGCGTTGATCGGTAACGACCTGATCCTGATGCGGACATTCGAAATTCAGCTTCTTCTCGGCGAGCATGTGCCTGTATTCCGGCTCGCGGAAGAGAGGCGCGTGGTCGAGAACTTTTTCGGCCGACTGCGGCATGGTGGTCACCTCTTTTTGTATCTGACCGCGCCATACGGCGGGACAGGAACATCAAACGTTTCTGGTCTTCCGCGTATCACGGGGTCGCGGGGTTTATCGTCTCATTGGGGAGACCCAGGCTAAGGGACTGGTATCTATTCGGCAGCCATCGCCCGCCCACGGCTCGGACGTCTTTTCCAAGGCGCCTCGAATAGTCCCCAGACCGGGTTGTTGATGGCAAGATCCACATCACGGGCGAAAACGGCAAAGCCGTCATAGCCATGATAGGGCCCCGAATAATCCCAGGAGTGCATCTGACGGAACGGTATGCCCATCTTTTGCACGGGGTATTTTTCCTTAATCCCCGAGCCTACGAGATTAGGGCGAACCCCCTCGATGAACTTCTCCAACTCATAACCGGTCACGTCGTCATAGATCAGCGTGCCGTTCTTCACGTAGTGGGCGGTGCGTTGATAATCGTCGTTGTGGCCGAACTCGTAGCCTGTGCCGACGATCACCATGCCGAGGTCCTCGTAGGCTGTGATGACATGGCGGGGGCGCAGGCCGCCGACATAGAGCATCACCGTGTTGCCTTCGAGGCGCGGTCGATATTTGGCGATTACCTCGTCGACCAAGGGGCGGTACTTGGCTATCACCTTTTCGGTCTTCTCCTCGATTTCCGGCCCAAAATGCTTGGCAATCTTGCGCAGGGAGGCTTCGATCTGGGTGGGACCGAAGAAATTGTACTCCATCCAAGCGATGCCGTACTTTTCCTCCATGTGCCGACAGATGTAGTTCATAGATCTGTAGCAATGGATGAGATTGAGCTTGGCCTTCGGCGCGCGCTCTATCTCGGCGAGCGTAGCGTCGCCGGACCAGTTGCCGACCACGCGCAGGCCGATCTCCTCGAGCAGGATTCGCGATGCCCAGGCGTCGCCGCCGATATTGTAGTCGCCGACCACGTTGACGTCGTATGGGCCTCCCTCGAACTCGACCTCTCTCTTCTCGAACACCCAGTCGCGGATTGCATCATTGGCGATGTGGTGGCCGAGCGATTGCGAGACGCCGCGGAAGCCCTCGCAACGCACCGGCACGATCGTTTTTTCGATCTCCTTGGCCTTCTTGCGCGAAACCGCTTCGGTGTCGTCGCCTATGAGGCCGATCGGGCACTCGGACTGCACGGTGATGCCCTTGTTCAATGGAAAAAGTTCTTCAATCTCGTCGATGATCTGTTCCAGCTTCTTGTCGCCGCCGAAAACAATGTCTTTCTCCTGGAAATCGGAGGTGAACTGCATTGTGCCGAACGTGTCGATGCCGGTCGTGCCGACGTAGTAGTTGCGGCGCTGCGACCAGGAGTATTGCCCGCAGCCGACGGGGCCGTGCGAGATATGGACCATGTCCTTGACCGGCCCCCACACCACGCCTTTTGAGCCGGCATAGGCGCAGCCGCGAATGGTCATCACGCCGGGAATGGACTTGATGTTCGATTTGACGTCACATTCCGAAAGGATCTCCCCTTCCTCGCCGGGCTCGTCCCCGCTCTTTGCGACGTTGAGGTGCTTTTTGCGGCGCTTCGCAGTCTTGTCGGGATATTGCGACAACACCTCCTCGATAAGCTTCGCATGGAGAGCACCGTCATTTTCGTATTCCAGGCTCATGGGACCCCTTTCAAGGTTCATGTGACGCCTCACCGGCGAGGCGCCGTTATTCGAAAGGCACGCTTGGTCAAGGCCGCGCCTCAAGTCGACAACGCTTGTTACAGTGCGGCCGCCTTCGCCGTTTCCTTGGCTTGGAGTTCGGCAAGCATCTGCTCGTCTGTCTTCATGATGCCAAAGTCGAGCAGCATGTCCTCGAGCTCCTCCATGGTGATTGGGGTCGGGATTGTGCCCTGGCCCGAATTGACATGGATCTTCTCGGCCAGCGCACGGTATTCCCCGGCCTGCTTCGAGTCCGGCGCATACTGGATCACCGACATCTTCCTGAGCTCGGCGTGCTGGACGATATTGTCGCGTGGCACGAAATGGATGAGCTTGGAATTGAGCTTGGAAGCCAGCGCTTCGGCGAGGTCGAGCTCGCGGTCGGTTTGGCGCTCGTTGCAGATCAGGCCGCCGAGCCGCACGCCGCCCGAATGGGCGTATTTCAAAATGCCCTTAGCGATGTTGTTGGCGGCATAGAGCGCCATCATCTCGCCGGACATGACGATGTAGATTTCCTGGGCCTTGTTCTCGCGGATCGGCATCGCAAAACCGCCGCACACCACGTCCCCGAGCACGTCGTAGGAAACATAGTCGACATCATCGTAGGCGCCGTTCTCCTCGAGGAAGTTGATCGAGGTGATGACGCCGCGGCCGGCGCAGCCTACACCCGGCTCGGGGCCGCCCGACTCCACGCACTTGATGCCTTTGTAGCCGATCTTGAGCACGTCCTCGAGTTCGAGGTCTTCCACCGAACCTTCCTTTGCAGCAAGGTGCAGCACGGTATCCTGCGCCTTCGAGTTCAGGATCAGGCGGGTGGAGTCGGCCTTGGGATCGCAGCCGACGATGAGTATCCTCTGCCCGAGATCGACAAGGGCGGCGAGCGTATTTTGGGAGGTGGTGGACTTGCCGATGCCGCCCTTGCCGTAAAAGGCGATCTGACGCAGACCTGACATGTAGCTTTCCTTCCTTCGTTCCATTCATCGCGGCTGCCCGCGATATGAATGCCGGTCGGCAGCTTTCGCCGCCTCGTAACGCAAGGCTCAAAACTCATGCCAATTTTATTGACCGATCGAAGAAAGTTTTTTTGTTCTTCCTTTTCAGATATTTGACCTGAGCAAAATAAAGGAATGGCTAGCCGAGCCTATGTCGCGAACCTGACAAGACCAACGAAACATGTCAGACAGCGTTAAATATGACAGCCATTAACCTCACGCCGGGACCGAAAGACACAAACACTGTCGTCCACTCCTCGTGAGCGGCACGCCTCCCCGGCCAAATTGCGCCGCCAGAACGTTAATCCTGGATCACGCATCTGTCTTCTGGCACCAATCGAGAACGCCACGGCTGCTGCCGAGTTGCGACCCGCTGAGTGGTGTAGCTCGGCGGTAGCGCAGCCGCTTGCGAGCGCGCCCTCAATAGCGCCGTAGCGAGCGAGCGGCGCAGCGGTGGTCATCGATGTTCTTCCGTTAGGGTCGGGTTGCTGACACCAACCTGATTCGAAGGAACCACCGATGACCGACGACATGATGAACCTGCGCACGCTCGTGGAGAAGAGCCCCAACGGCGATATCCTGCGCGAGATGGATCGGCTTTGCCGCCGAGCGGCTGATGGAGCTGGAGGTGGGCGCCGCCACCGGCGCCGGCTATGGTGAGAAGAGCGCGCTGCGGACCGCCCAGCGCAATGGCTATCGCGAGTGCGACTGGGAGACGCGGGCCGGAACGGTGGAGCTGCGCATCCCCAAGCTGAGGAAGGGCTCCTACTTCCCCTCGTTCCTGGAGCTGCGGCGTTTGGCCGAGAAGGCGCTGACGGCCGTCATCCAAGAGGCCTACGTCCAAGGTATCTCACCGCTCGGTCAATGATCTGGTTAAGGCGATGGGCATGAGCGGCGGCCGATGACGGTCTTTTTTCGGAAGCTAACGCAGGACATGCGCCGGGAACTCACGCTATGTTCTTCCATCGCGCTACGATGCTGACGCGCCGATGTCTCGCGCCACGTTTACAGAACGGTGGAAGGGCTGCTTGCCGACTTTCACTGCGGTGTAATAAAATGTCGGAACTTACCTGTAATTGCCGACATTTTGATGCATGACCGCATCCGTTGAAACCTCTCAGCGCGACCTTGCCGTCAGTCTGATTGAGCGCCACGGGATCATGCGCCTGTCGGACCTGAAACGCCGAGGCATCAATCCGGCTACACTTGCGCGTCTGGTAGACGAGGGCATCCTCCAACGCCCTTCGCGCGGGCTCTACGAACGCGCGGGTGCTGCCGTCGACGTCGCGCATTCCCTGGCCGAGATCGCGACCCGAGTTCCGAAAGGCGTGATCTGTCTCGTATCGGCGCTTCAGTTTCATGAGATCACGCTGCAGCTTCCGCGCAGCGTCTGGATCGCAATCGGCTCCAAGGACCGCAAGCCGACGATCAACTATCCGCCGATCCGGGTTGCTCGCTTCGGTGAAAAGGCGCTCACCATTGGCGTCAAGACCTATACCATCGATTCTGTGCCTGTCCGGATCTTCGATCCGGCCAAATCGATCGTGGACTGCTTCCGCTTTCGCAACGCCGTCGGCCTTGACGTTGCAATGGAAGCGCTGCGCATGGGATGGCGATCCAGAAAGGCTAAGCCCGACGACATTGCCCGATATGCGCAGGCGCTGCGCATTTGGAGTGTCGTTCGTCCTTATCTTGAAAGCACAGTTGCTGATGAAGGATAGGCCGGCGAATCTTCCAGCATCGATTCTTGCTAGGCTCCGCAACATCGCGCGGAACAAGCAGACGGACAATCAGCTCATCCTGAGGCGATACGCCATCGAGAGGCTGCTTTATCGGCTGAGCATCTCCCCGCATCGCGATCAGTTCATCCTGAAGGGCGCGATGCTCTTCACAGCGTGGCTCAACGATCCGTATCGCCCTACGCAGGATCTCGATCTTCTCGGATTCGGCAATCCAGCCGTAACGGCGATCCGATCCGTTTTCGAAACGATTTGCCGGATCGAGGCCGAAAAAGACGGACTGGTGTACGATTCGAACGGCCTAAGCGTCGAGGTGATCCGTGAAGGCCAGCAATATGGCGGCGTCAGGGTGCAGACGACAGCGTCTCTCGGGAGGACCCGGATCCCGGTACAAGTTGACATCGGCTTTGGTGACGCTGTCACGCCGACGGCGCAGGAACTGGAATTTCCGTCGCTTCTGTCGGCCGAGGGTCCTCGACTGAGAGCCTATCCCCAGGGAAACCGTGGTTGCCGAAAAACTCCAGGCAATCGTCGTGCTTGGCCAGGCGAACAGTCGCATGAAGGATTTTTACGACCTGCTGGCGCTGTCGCGGCTGTTCGCGTTCGAAGGTGGATCGCTGGTCCAGGCAATCCGAGCGACATTTGAACGCCGCGACACGCTACTGCCAACAGAGACTCCGCTTGGACTCAGTGCCGCTTTTGCCGAGGACAGCAAGAAGGCAAGGCAATGGACGGCGTTCGTCGGAAGGGAACCGCTTCTCTTGCAGCCATCGAATCTCCCGGCCGCGATCGTCGCCATTGGCGAGTTCGTTTTTCCGCCGCTCCAGGCTGCAGCCTTAGGCGACGGTTTCGAGCGTCATTGGCCGGCCGGCGGCCCTTGGACGTAAAGCTCTGACTTGCTTTGCTCCATGGGCGGATCATGGATGCTAGGTGCTGAGAGGCGTACCGATCCGCAGTCGTGCGTGCGCCGTTAGTGATGGCCGTTACGTGAGCGACACGATCGATTCCGGCGGCTGGGCCCAAAACGATAGTGAAGCGGTCCTTCCCAAGCGCGCGTTTGCGGACGGTGAGGTCGCGCGCCAGCTGTCTTGCGCGCTGCTTTTTGTCGTCGGTCCTTCGTGGGCGCCGACCATGGCTATGCAGCGCGTTACCGGCCTTGGAATACAAAAGCTCGATTGGACGCTTGGCGTCTCGCAGCTTTTGCGGATAGGAGGCACAGTCAACCGCGCTTTGTTACAACCGGTAGGCTCAGCGATGTGACTGGAAGAGCGCCACCTGTCGGCACGGGTCGGCTGCTGCGGCTCGATTTCCACCTGTCGGTGTCTTGTGGGATAACGTCATGGTCGCCCCGATTGTGGGCTCTTTTTGCGGCAGGCCAATGCTGATTTTGCATTGCGGTATGACATTTGTGCGTTGCAATATCTGACGCGGAAGCTACTATGAGGGTGTCGGCCATCAACTCTCTAGATGCGATGCCGATCTTGAATGCGGCACACCCCCTCTAGTGCCGTTTTCGAATCGGGCCCGTTGCCACCTCCTCCCGGCAGCGGGCCTTTTCTCTCCAAGGCTTCCTCTTGGCCAAGCACGGTCCCGCCATGAATTCGAGCGCAGAATTTCCAGTTGAATTTCTGGCGATCCAGCAGCTATTGAACTCCGGCGTTGCGTCTGTACCCCGAAACCCTGTCGGCGGTGATATCGCTCAAGGCAAGATGAGGTCCGCCGGAAAATACGATGATTTTCAGCTCCTTGATGAGCGGCAGACCCTAGAAATTCGCGCTATTCGGTAGCAACCGCCCAACCGCCACCAAATCCCTTATCGGCATTATTCAACCGCAGGCAATGCGTCTTCTTCGAAGGGCCGTTACCCGAAGGCTCCGGCTATGGCGTGGATTTGGGCTCGGGAATAGCCTCCGCAATCTCCCTCATGCGATCGAGGCAGATTTCGGCAATGGATCGCCATTCTTCAGCGATATTGAGTTCCGCCAATTCATTGCGAACATAATCTTCTTGGAGATTGATTAACCTGGTGCCAATAGCCGCTTTCAAATGCGACACGAAATGTAGGTTGTCCTGGAGCAAATCCGAGAATAGGTGGTCCACTACTGCGATATCGAATACGTCGCGGACCTTCAACAAAGAGCCACGATAGTTGAGCTTCTTTAAGGCAATCTCCACCGGGTGTTCAATTTCAATCGAATGGGAAAGTCCCTGACTACGTCCACTCCCGCCAATGATCTTCCGCTCCGTTGGCACATTAGTAATGTAAGAAGCGACGATAAAATCGATCTCGCCTTCTGGGTAGATCAGTTTGAGGTAGTTTGCCGCCTCATCATATGCCTGATGTTCCCAGATGCCTTCGCCACCCAATCGGGGTGAAAGGATCGACAAATACTGGGGGTCATCGATGAAAGCGTCGATGTCCTTGCTCAGGCGATGACCAGTGTGGACCATCAGAGCGGTACCGCCCCCGAGCACCCAATCGGGGACGGGTTGCCCTTTCGCGCGGAGTCGATCGAGGCCTGCTACTGCTCTATCGAGGAGAAGAAGCCAGTGAGACAAGTTCGCTCTCCAAATCCGGATTGTACTCGCCCGTCGCGGCCTTCGTTGCCATGTAAGCCTTGGCGAGCTTGGATTTAGAGATACCGTGAGCGCTTGCAAATTGAAAAACGAGAAAAGGCTCCACGTCTGTGAAGAAAGTGGCGACATGGACGGGCCAATCGTCCAGTTTGGCCTTGGCAATACACTCCCGCAGCGCCGCTACGCTGATATCCCGCTTGTAGGGCGCGTTGACCGTAGCCAATACAAGCCCGTCCACTGCTGAAAAACCTTCAGCAGCGCCAATGATATGGGTTTTCGTAATCGCGCGAACCATGCTGGGTATATAGTTCCTTCGCCCGACAGAGTCGACCCACGGGCAATCTGGCATCGCGCCTCATAATAGAATTCACCGCAGCACAACGGCCCGTTCCACCTGTCAGCCCCAATGTGAGGAACCGATCGACTCCCGCGGAAATATCCACCGAGGGTCCACCCAATGTTGAGGGGATAAGCATACGACGCTGGTTGGAGGACCTCGTCGGATTGACGAGGAGGAAGCCAACATGACCTTCTGCCATTTCCGCTGGCCAAAGACGAATGGCGAGCCCGTCTGCACGCATTGCGGCCTTCTCGTCTGCTACGCGCCGCAGGCGCGCTTTCAAGTGCTCCGGCTGCCGCCGCGAGTTCTTACCGGCTTGCCGAAACAGCACAGAGTTCATTGACATAAAGGAATTCAGTCCGGGCCTTTCCCATTCGGCCACGCGCGGACGAAGCTGCGCTTCGGTTCACATAGGTATCGTCTCCGTTCCACCACTTCTCCCTTCTCGCGGCCCGGCCCCCTGCCCTTGGTATAGCTTCCGACATTTTCGTCCACCTTCTGACACAAGAAGGTTCGTCGAGTCTCACGTGGAAACGCCTTGTATGTTTCACGAGCATTAGCTGCCTGAGATGTTACACGTTCAGCCCGACGAGACCGCCGTCTTAGACGTAAGGCTTTCCTCCATGGCGACCCCGAAAGCATGGTCCTTCTACTCAAGGTAAAAATCGCTTCCATCCCCGCTGCACGTCAGATGGCACGGCATTTGCGACAAGCTCATTAGAACCATCGAACCACAAACAAAGCGACGGGCGGACCATTGGTGACTCCAGACAAGCGCTTGAGGCGACGGTGACTACCGCGGATAAGCATCGGGAGGTCGTCCCCTCCAGACGTCAGCGCTCGCCAGCTTTTCTGCGCAGGTGTGCTCGGAGGCCGACATCCAACACCGCGGCGTGCTCCCAATTGCTGTTTGCCGGTCCTTATCAGCATGTGAATGCCGAAGCACTGCATCGAAGGCTCACCCCAATCGACGTCGAGGCGCCACCGGCAACCATCTACAATACGCAGAACCATTTTCGTAAAGCGAGACCTTTGCGCGACCTCAACGTTGCGGCACCACACGGCTATTTCGAGATTGACACTGTCGATCGCCACCACTTTCTCCTCGACGAGAAGCAGCTAGTCATCGACATCCCTTGCAGCGCCAATTGCCCTAAAGGGGTTGCTCGGACCGCCCAAATCGCCGATATCGATCCAGCCATTCGGATGACGAAGAGGGTGGGCCAAGGCCTTCCCGTACCACCGGATGGAAGAGCGATTTGGAAGCCGCGAAGGCCTTCATCTCATGTCCGGCATGCCTGCCGAGTCGACGTTACGTCGGCCCAAACCGAGAAGCCATGCCAGTTTTCTTATAAAAGGAGCACTTGATGACCATCACGAAGAAGGTTCCCTTCGTTACCTTTCGCACGCGTGTTCGCGACGAGTCCATCGAGGGGCCAAATCCATACCGCTGGGAAAACAAGACATCCGACGACTATTTCGGTGGCAAGCGCGTTATCCTGTTCTCGCTTCCTGGCGCCTTCACTCCGACCTGCTCGACCTACCAACTGCCCAATTTCGAAAAGCTCTACGACGAGTTCAAGAAGGAAGGAGTTGACGCAATCTACTGCCTCTCCGTCAACGATGCCTTTGTCATGAATGCGTGGGGCAAATCCTTGGGGCTGCAGAAGGTCGAGCTTATCCCGGACGGCTCAGGCGAGTTCACGCGCAAAATGGGTATGCTGGTTGCCAAGGACAATCTCGGCTTCGGAATGCGCTCCTGGCGCTACGCCGCCCTGATCAACGATGGTGCGGTGGAGCAGTGGTTCGAGGAGGAAGGTTTCTCCGACAATTGCGAGAGCGATCCCTATGATGTGTCATCCCCGCAGAACGTTCTTGAAACACTGCAGGCCGCCGCCTGATCAAGTGAGCGTCTGGCAATCCCATTAACGCACGGCCAAGAGCCTCCTCGATTGGAGTTTCGTGCTCAACATGCTGTCCTCGGCAAGGCTGCTTCAACGCCAGAAGCAATCTATGGTGGCATCGCCTCAGCTCATTGAGTCGATTCGCCTGCTACAGTTAGCTCGCGCCGAACTGCATCAATTCGTGGAGCAGGAACTCGAGAAAAATCCGCTTTTGGAGCCAGCTTCAAACGACGGTGAGGCTCTTGGCGACGTGCCGAGTTCGGCAGACCAGTCCATTGGCGCACGCGAAAAAGACATGGATAGGCCGACGAGCGCGGCGGCCACAGAACGACTGGGGGAATGGAAATCCCCGCGCAACACGACGAACACCCCTGCGGATAGCCGCCCTGCCCTGGACGAGTTCGCCGCCTGCACCGAAACATTGCACGACCACGTCGCTGGTCAAATCGCGCTCACTGCATTCACACCACAGGAGCGGCTGATTGCAGGCGAGCTCGCAGCCCATCTGGAAGATACGGGCTATCTTCGCGTGGACCTTGTGGGACTGGCCGGCAAACTGAACGCCCGCGAGACGGATGTGGAACGGGTTCTCGCAACCTTGCAGCAGTTTGATCCACCGGGAATTTTTGCTCGCACTCTCAGCGAATGTCTCGAGATCCAGTTGCGTCAGCGCGACCGGTTCGATCCGGCAATGGCCGCTTTGGTCGCGAACCTTGAGATGGTTGCCAGACGCGATTTTCAGGCGTTGAAGCAGCATTGCTGCGTCGATGAAGAAGACCTTGTCGAGATGTTGCATGAAATCCGTGCGCTCGATCCCAAGCCTGGCAACCGATTCCAATCCGGAGCGCCGGAATCCATCATACCCGACGTCTGGGTCACGCCTTCGCCCGGAGGTGGATGGCAGATCGAACTTGATCCGGACGCCTTGCCCAAGGTTTTGATCAACCAAACCTATTTCACCGAAATCTCGCGGCACGCCGCCCGGAATCCGAAAGATCAAGCGTTTCTGAACGAATGCCTGCAAAACGCGAATTGGTTAATCCGCAGCCTGGATCAGCGTGCCAAGACAATTCTTAAGGTTGCGACTGAAATCGTGCGCCAACAGGATGCCTTTTTCCAACATGGCGTGGCTCATCTGCGGCCTCTCAATCTCAGGACTGTCGCTGAGGCGATCAACGTGCATGAATCGACGGTGAGCCGGGTGACCTCGAACAAGTATATGCTTACCCCGCGCGGGGTGTTCGAACTGAAGTATTTTTTCACCGTCGCGATTGCCTCCTGCCAAGGCGGCGACGCGCACTCCGCCGAAGCTGTCCGCCATCAGATCAAAGCGATAATTGCTCAAGAATCGCCCGGTGACGTGCTTTCCGACGACGAGATTGCCGCCCGGCTGAAGGAAACCGGCATCAATGTTGCGCGCCGCACCGTCACAAAGTATCGCGAGGCGATGAACATTCCCTCCTCCGTGCGACGGCGCCGGGAAAAGCGGCTATGGCTCATTGGCGATCAAGATTGAAGCAGACGTCTGGCCCCTTCTCGGCGTCTCTCGCAAGATTATGCGGTCACGGCGCCGGCCGGGGTGTCGTCGCGACGCTCGGCGGCAAGGTTGGATAAGTTACCTTCGGCTGGTCCCCGGTGAGCGCCTGTAGGAAAGCGGTGATCTTGTCGACTTCCTCAGGGCTCAGTTGCGTACCAAGCTGGGTCGTGCCCATCACCGCCACGGCTTGCTCTAGATCCCATGTACGGCCGCTGTGAAAGTAGGGGGCGGTGAGTGCGACGTTCCTCAAGCTAGGAACCTTGAAGACATAGTCGTCATCCACCTTCTGTGTCACCTCGACGCGTCCCTTGTCGTCAGGCGGCAGCAACTCCCAGCCGGGCTTTTCGACCACCCCAAAAGGAGCGTACATGCTCCCGCCGACGTTGATGCCGTTGTGGCAAGACGAGCATCCTTTGTCGGCGAAAAGCCTGAGCCCCTCCTTCTGTTCAGCGGTAATTGCGTTTTCGTTACCTTCGAGATACCTGTCGAAGGGTGCGTTAGGCGTGATCAGCGTCGCCTCGAACGCGGCGATGGCTTTCGCGATGTTGTCATATCTCAGGGGATCGGTTTCATCGGGGAAGGCTTTGCCGAACGCCTCAACGTACCCAGGAATGCCCTTGAGCTCTTCGACGGCGTGCCCGGGAGTGGTCCCCATCTCCGTCGGGTTGGAGATCGGGCCGCCGGCCTGCTCCGTCAGATCCGCTGCCCGTCCGTCCCAAAACTGGGCGATGTTGAAGACGGCGTTGAATACAGTTGGCGCATTGCGGCCGCCGCGCTGCCAGTTATGGCCAATAGAGGTGGAGCGGCCATCGCCGCCAGCACGGCCGATTTGATGGCAGGTGTTGCAGCTGATGTTGTGAGCTTGCGAGAGCCGCGGTTCGAAATAGAGCATCTTGCCCAACTCGAGCTTCTCTAAGGTCGCCGGATTGCCGTCCAGGTCTGCAGCACGCTTGGGAATGGGGCTGAACAGCGATCTCGCAACATCCAGCAGGTTGTCCTGCCCCATGGCTGTGGAGGCAAGCAGGCAGCCTGTGAGTGCAGAGCATAGAAACGCAAATCCCGCCGCCAAGCGAAAGAAGGAGACACTAAATGTCTTCACGAAGCCCATCGACGTAAGTACCCGCTATTGCGTTGATGCAACCTTCAAACGAACTACCGCTCCGCCCGGACCGCGTCTTCGCACCTAGAGTTGGAAGTCATTCCTGAATTGCATGAATGCCCAAGACGTCGAGCGATTTTGCAAGCGCGGCCCCGCTCTAACGAGACCGCTATTCTGCGAGCGGACCCGTCGCGCTTCTTGCCGCGGCGATCACATCGAATGGAAAACAACAAAGATCATGCCATTTCAGGCCAACCGAGATTTTTCTCAAACTTTGCAGCGGGGTTACGCTCGAAGAGCCTGTCTCGGTCGAGCTCCAGTTGTCGCCAATTCGACAAAATCGACAGCGGAAAAGTCGGGAGTTTGTCCGGCCACCGGCGCTCCTAATCAGGGCGCGCGCGGGTGTCTGTTCATCAGCCACGTCGAACTCTAAAGCGCGTCGCGATCTTTCAGATTCGCGCCATGCGTGGTTCACCTGCCTGTGCTGGTTGAGGCCGGCCAAGTCGGCATAGCTGGGGTGTTCGTCGGTGACGACGGTAGCGTCCTGTCTGACATGGTCGCGGACCGTCGCCCAGGCGGCCTCGCCCTGCTCCTCGCGGACGATGCGCGTGAAGGTGCGCTCGAACCCGCTGCCATTCTTCTCGCAAGCGCCAGCACGCATAGCCGCTTCATGTTCAGGTACTTCTTTCTTCAGGCGGCGATCAATCCGCTCCTCGGCCTTGTTCTCTGGCTTGATGTGGCCGCCAGCGTACTTGCCGTCCATCTGGACCTGGCCCTCGAGCTTCATGCCGACGCGGCGCAGCCCCAGCGCTTCCTTGATCTTCAGCGACAGGACCCAGGCGGTCTTGTACTGCACGCCGAGCTGGCGGGAGAGGTGCAGCGCGGCCATGCCTTCACGGCGTTCACGGACATCCAGATCGCGGCCAGCATCTTTCACAAGCTGAGCTTGTGGAAGGCGAACACGGTGCCTGAGGTGACGGAGAACTCGCGGCGGCAGCCGGAGCACTGAACCCCCGCCTGCGGAGCGCGTAGCAGTCGAGAACGCCAAATGCGGGCAGACGGGATCGCCATTCGTCTTTGGCCAGCGGAACTGGCGGAAGATCGCCTAGGCTTCCTCTTCGTCAATCTGGAGGAGGTGCTGGATGGGCATGTCCCGGCATTCGGCAGGGGAATCGCATATGGCTTTTTGGGACTTGAAGTTAGCCTGAGAAAGGATTCTTTGGGCAGGCAGTCGAGCGAGGGAGAGACTGCCATTTCCAGCCTTGAGAGCTATTTCGGCGCGGTGCCTGATCCGCGCGCTGGCAACGCCACGCATCGGCTTGGCGACCTGATCGTGATGATGATAGCGGCGAGCTTATGCGGCGCGAGCAATGCGACGGAGTTCTCGTTGTTCGCGCAGGAACGTAAGCAGGCGCTATCGCGGTTGATCGAATATGAGGTGGCGCCCAGCCATGACACCTTCTCGCGGCTGTTGCGGCTGCTTGACCCGGAGGCGTTTGGGCGGGCCTTCGCCGCCTTTGCGGCAGGCTTCGCGCGGGCATACCAGGAGGTGGTCTCGCTCGACGGCAAGGCGCTGCGGCGAGCCTATGAGAAGGGTCTTGCGGCCAGTCCGCCCCTGACGGTGTCGGCCTTTGCCGCCGAGACACGGCTATGCTTGGCAGCAGTGTCGCCCGGGAAGGGAGAGAATGAGGTCGAGGCAGCCCTCAAGGTCATCGAACTGATTGATCTTACGGGCAGAATGGTCACGGCCGATGCGCTCCACTGTCACAAGCGCATGGCAAAAGCCATCACCGAGCGCGGCGGCGACTACCTGCTCGCGCTTAAAGGAAATCGCCGCCATTGGGTAGCTCACGCCAAACAACAGCTGGCCGAAACCACTCCCGCTGTGGCGGAGCAAACCGAAACCAGCCATGGCCGCAACGAGTGGCGGCGGGCCGAGGTTGTGGCCGCAGCCGAGCCGCTGATGCCCGGCCATGAAACCTTCATCCGTATCACCAGTCGGCGCAATCAGGCCAAGCCGCTCACGCGCCTGTTCATGGCTTCTACGCTGCTGTCACCGCAGCAGGCGCTCGACCTCACAAGGGCTCATTGGCAAATCGAGAATGGGCTGCATTGGATGCTCGACGTTCACCTGGACGAGGATCTGAGCCGCGCCCGCAAGGACAACGCTCCGGCCAACACCGCGCTCCTCAACCGCATCGCCAGAAATATCCTCCAGGCCGCCGATGCCGACAAAGTCCCCATCAGCCATCGCATCAAGAAATGCGCCTGGAATGATGACTATCTAGTCCACGCCCTGACCCATATGCGATAGCCCTGCGGCATTCGGGGACACCAGTCTAGCGCGACGATTATGGAGACCGGTCGGCCACCGTAGTTGTCGCCGCGCAGACATCAGGGAGTGCTGCCCGTCCTGGTATTTCACACCTCCGCGTCTCGTTTCGGGATCGTGGTGGATATTATCCAACCACTCCGGACGTTCCAGAATCCTCGGAGTCAGGCGGGCGCGGGGGAATTGGAGGCGCGGGTGTTCATGTTCAGGCTCCGGTTGGCAGTCGTCGACACGCGTAGCGATGCGGCGGCCTCGGAGGCCGTCGAAAATCAGCGCCGTATGCGTATCCGCCTGAACATGAGGTGGGCCCTTAATGGATCTGCCCGCCGGAGTCGATCAATTCTTGAACTTCGAGTAAACGAGCCGTAAGCGAACGTGGGCCAAACTCGCTATCTGCTTCACCGCGTTTCAGAGTTGACGGTTAGCAATATTGCCATGTGCCCGCCGCATTGATTTTCAGGCAGGTCGGGCAGATATATTGTTTGATCGAGGAGCGTAGCCGTGGGCGTTAAGGTTGGTCATTTCGACGTGAAGGATTGTCGCGCGGAGAAGCAGCGTTCCCGCGATGTCGACCTTGCGCGCCTTGCATCCAAGCAGATTTCCGCCAAACAACTTCGCGATAAGAATGGCTTTTTCTCGTCCCTGGATCGGTCGAAGGCCCGGCTTCTTGTTCGCAGGGCCTCAGTCGCGTTGAGATGAGTGACGAGCCTGCGCGTTTCGGCCCGGTAGACGTTCTCCAGATAGCATCAAAACTTACGATCGATGATGCCACGTTCGTCATCGGCGGTCAGGCTACCAACCTGTGGGCATGGTTCTACCAGGACCGGGCTCCTGAGTTGTCGTCCGGTTCCGAACTGACGAGTAAGGAACATCGACTATTTCGGCACAAGGAAGGCGGCAGAGAGCCTGGCGCAGGCGCTTGGTGGGAAGGTCTATCTTCCAAATGCCGACGATATGAACACGCCAAACACCGCAGTTGTCGTGGCCGAGATCAACGGGAAGAAGTTGCAGATCGACTTAATGCACGGCGTTCTGGGTATTACAAAACGCGAGTTGGAAAACGGCATTTCGGTCATCACATCGATGACGGCAGAGGACGGGAGTGCTGCCGCAATACCGCCTCGGCTTCGTCTTCAACGCTCCAAAGCCCTCCCCCGCAATTTTATCTGGACTTCGCCTGCGAAATCGAAGCGGTCTTCAAGACCGCCCAGGCCTTCCAAGGAACCCCAGCGATAGAGTTCGCGTCTCAGTCGAGCCTAGCGATCTGGCCGCGCAGCTCAAGGAGCTAGGCAGCCGCTGTGACGCGATCGTCCGCGATTGCACAGGACCAGCCGGCGATCACTTTAGCCGTAGCAGGACTTGCTACCAAAGGATTGCCGGCGTCCTTGTCGCCTCCGAGTTTGCTTCGGCTGTGCGTAGGCTATGTCGGATTGAAGGCCTTACAGGTTTGGCCGGTCAATTCCACCGTATGGCGCATCGACCTCGGGGAGGCATTGCGCTCACTACCTAGATTTGCGTGCCGCCGACTTCCTTTCGGGTTTGCTGACAGCCTTGTGGCCGAGACCGCTCGACTTCGCCAGCGCCGACCGTTGGGCCGCATAGTTCGGCGCTACCATGGGGTAGTCGGGCTTCAATCCCCATTTCTCGCGATATTCGTTGGGCGTCAGGCCGTAGTGGACGTTGAGATGCCGCTTAAGCGATTTGAATTTCTTGCCGTCCTCTAGGCAGATGATGTGGTCGGGAAACACCGACCGCTTCGGATTAACCGCAGGCGCTTGGGCTGGCTTCTCTGGCTCGACCGCTTGCCCAAGATTCGACAATGACGAATTCACGCTTGCGATAAGCTCTGGCAGTGACGCGGTGGGAACGGCGTTTTTGCTGACATAGGCAGATACAATATCTGCCGTAAGTTCAATCAACAGGCCTCGGCTATTTGCGGTGTCCTCGTGCATTCAATTACTCCTATTCCGTGACAACACGGGGAACGCTTTTACCGGCTTTGTCGAGGAAGGCCAGCGTGATCTGCTTATGTCGGCGTTAGTCCACCGCTTTTGGCTATCGCAGCAGAAGATTCATTGAAGGCTTTAATGATCCGATAGAACTGCATTTGCAGCAGCCGACCAGTTTGGCAATTCCTGCTGGGCCGAGGCCGTCGGCAAGCAGTACCATGATAATTCCTGTCAAGCCGCTGTTTGCCACCTAGGGTGATCGTTCGCACCTTCTCCCAGTGGGTGCCCTGCTTCCGTTCGAATTCGGCGAGGACGACCCGGGCGATCTCGATCACATCAGTGGCGCCGAAGCCATGGCGAGCGATCATGGCCGCATCAAGCGCGCCATAGAGATTGACGGACAGCTTGATCACATCCCCTTTTAGCCCCAGTTCCGCACCCCGTGCGTGTGCAGCCGAATCCTCTCTTGGAGCGAACGCACCGAGATCTTATCCTGGTCGTCCTTGATGGCCTCGCTGTCCACCATGCGCTGAACGAAAAAGGCCTCTGAAGGCTTTGGGACGGCCGTCAGGCATGCGGCACCTGAGGCAGCAGCACTCCTGTGCCCAGTCCGTCGCCGGAAGGGTCAAAAGCATGCCTGGAGGATCTCGGCGTGATGTTGGTTATGTCGCCTTTATCTCCCTCCCGTCGTGCCCCAGGCGGACTTGAAGTCCGTAGCTCGCGAAGCAGGCGGGGATGACCACGGGGTCGACGACGCGAAGCGCGTTCAGCACCGCCTGTACCGCTCTTGGAATTTCGCAGCACCTTCCCTAGCGACTGCCAATGCCTCCTTCTGGAATTCAGCATGAGCGGCCGGATCGACGCCTAAAGCCGTGACCTGGAATGCCGAGCGCTGGCGCTTTGGGAGGACGACAGCGAATTGGAGGTTTGCGACTCAAAGGTGTTTCCCTCCAGGAACTGAAGCAGACGCTCTACCGTATTTGAACGGAAACGTGTGCGTCACCACAAGCGCGCGCATATCGGCCAGCAGCGGCGTCGTTTCCTTCTCGAGCGCAGCTCCAGCGAACTTTCCCGCACTCCGGTAGTCCAGGCCTGATCCTTCTTTCACCTTCACGGCTTCTGGAACATCGTCGGGCGGCAGCGAGAATCCCGCATCGCGGAGTATCCGCTCTGAGCCATCGCGGTTTCCGCCGTCCCGTTCGACGGCTCGCCGACACCGCTTGCGACGGGCGCCTGCTCAGCCGATCAACGCCCGAGGATTTCGGACAGCGGAACTGCGACGTAACCTGGATGCGGCGTCGTCTCGTTGGCTGCAGTGACGACTATCGGCATCGGCAGCGACTCGTCGATCTTGGCCGGCCCGATTCGATCCCAGTCGTAGAGAAAGACTTCCTGATAGAACTTGGCGATGTCGCGGTCATAGAAGATCATGCTGGCGTCGCGATTGAATCCGGTGCCGGCAGTTGTCCAGTTGTGACTCCCGACCAGCACCGCTTCGCCGTCGATGATGATGCCTTTAGTATGGCAATTGTTCTGCTTGCGAATCTTGTTGGTGTCAAAACCGTAGTCCTTCGCGCTGCTGATTGTGTCACGGTCGTCCGGGCCGAACGAGCGGAAGATGATACGGACATCGCGGCCCGCCTTCTGCTGCGCCAAAAGCGCATCCAGCAGCTTCCGGTAATCGTCGCCCACGGTCTTGGTGTTGAAGCTCTGGTTCTGAAAGTAGATCGTGCTCTTCGCTGATTGGATAAACGGCAGTACCATGTCGATGTAATTGTCGGGCGTCAGGACGGGCTGCACGTCTATCTCGCGGGTGTCGGTTAAAGGTTGGAAGTAGCGCGGTTTCGCTGCTGCTTCATCGACGGTTAGGTCCGCGGGCACCCATACCAGCGGCTCGCCCGCGACAGTCTCCGGCGCTGCCTTCGCCTCCTCTAGATCGCGCAGGATATGAGCTTCGAAGAGCTGGCTTAAATCCTTGTCTTCGAGCACGACATGCCATTCGCGGTTGTAGAGCCTGAGCGCGCTCGCGTCCGCAGGGTTGGCGAGCGGCGCTACGTCAGGCTGGTTCGAGCTCTGCCAATTGCCGCTCGACAGCCACATGGCGGCCCGGTCGCGAACGGCGACCTTGATGTGGTAGGCGGAATCGAAGATGCCCGCCTTGCCTACGCTCGCGGGCGCAAAGTTGAACTTGTCGCCTTTCTCCTCGCGTATCTTGTCCACCGCCTCATAGTCGGTGAAGTCGCCGGCGTGTACCTTGCCACCCATCTGCAGCACAAGAGACATGGTCTCGGCCTTGTTCTTGACCGCGTCCAGTACGCCTTTCAGCACGTTGACGGCGCCGAAGTCGTACATCGCCACCACCAGCGACTTTGTCGTCGACGCAAGGAAAGGCCCTAGCACGGGCCAGCTTGCGTCCGGTCCCGTATGCACCGTGAACGTCGTCGTCGTCTTCCGCCTCGTAAGCGGCAGGTCTGGCCGCTTCTTATAACTGGTGTGCCAGGCCGGAGGTGCCTCGTCGCCATAACTGAGTCCCATGAGATCGGCGGTCGAGGCGACCGTCACGTCCGTCCGGACACCATCGACGTACGAGGGAAGCGGCACGACGCCACGCGACTCGAGCGCGCCGAGATCGACCTTGCGCCTGACCGCAATCACCACCGCGCGCTCGTCCGTGATCTCGCCGTTTTCGAAGCGGTAGCCTGGCTTGACCGCGACCACGTCTTCCCGGTTCGCGAGCAGGGCGCGGGCCGTGCGCACGGCGGCTAGCGTCATTTCCCGGGTGGGCGGAGGACTTCCGGGCGGCGGCGCCGAAGTCGCGGGGCCAAGACCGGGACCAGGAGTTTGCGCCGAACCATGCATTGGAACCGCAGCAGCAAGCGTCGGCAACGCCCCATCGTCGATCTCCACCGTAATCTTGAGCGGCACCGTGAACGTGACTCCCCCACGCCCCGGGTTTTGATTGCTTCCCCCGCCGCTATTGTCGGCCATGACGATTCCTCCAGTGTTTTCCAACAGGCCGCGAGCGCGCGCGAGGCAGCGCTTGAGCTGGTCGATCGGGACTGCGTCGTTTTCAATGAATTCAATGCCACGATAATGTAGCGCGACCACCTGCCCGGTGCCGATGTCTATGACAGGCGAGCCGGAGTTTCCCCCAAGGGTCGAGCATGAATGGGTGATGTTGTCGTCGCCGACGCCGAGCAAGTTCCCCACCGCCACCCGCTTTTTGTCGTAGATGCCTCCGAAGATTTTGTTGGCGAGCTGTTGATCCGAGAACCGGATGTCGCTGGCCGGATACCCGACCACGGCAACGGGCAGCTTCGCAGGAGGCGGTTCGCTGGCCAATTGCAATTTCACCCTGCCGACAGCGGAAGACATCTGCGCAAGCTTTAGGAAGGCGATATCCGGCAGGCCGTCAGGGGCCACCCAGACGATGCGCTCGACGGTGACGGGGTCGGTAGCCGCGCTCCCGTATTCCTGGAGAAAGTCGATATCGGCGCCGATAGGCGTACGCGCGTCGAAGCCTAGCTTGAAGGTGAAGCCTGCCCCGCTGGTTTGGGCAAAGAGATTGGCGACATGCCGGTTCGTGATCACCAGCCCGTCGTCGATCACCCAGGCCGTCCCGACGAACGGGTTGTCGAAATTGCTCACGTCGACGCGGCCGATCGAGGCCATGCTGCGGTTCAGCAACGGCGCCTTGGCCGTTAGAATCTGCCGCCACGCCGTCGCCTCGGCTCGGGCGCTGCCGATATCGATCGCGTTGTTTTGGACGAGGAAGACCGGCGTGCCCACGGCGAACACGATGGTTTCGTCATTAGTGACGGGCGGTGGGGGCTGCGCCGGAGCGGCGGCCGCGGGTGGGGGCGCCGATCCAGGTCCGGGCGGCCCTCCGGCTAGCGCCACGCCTTCGTCAACCAATCGAGGTGTCGTCGCCGAGAAATTGCCATAGCGGGCATTCATCGCTTTGGTGGCATCGGCTACCCACTGCGGATGCTCGAACTCATTCTGTACTTGGCTAATATTCGCCAGCACTTCAGGAGCGCTCGCGTCAGCTATTTGCCTCGCCACGCTTCGCAGTCGTTGTGAGTCGGCGACGGTCATTCTTTGTTCCCCTCCCCCGCAGCCCATAGGGAATTGTAAAGAAACCCACGCAGATCTTCCGATCGCTACGCCGTTAGTCGGCGTAGATTCTGATCCAACTCCAATTTTAAATATGATACCCGCTGAGCGCAGTCTAGTTATTACAGGATACATCAGGCGAGACTGAAATACTAGAAGGCATTGTTCAGAAAGCAAGCCATGGCGCCGCGCAGGCTGATCCGACAGTCTTTCCGGCTAGGGGCACGCACCACGGACGTGGCGCCGAAGGGCAACTCGTCCTGCCGCAGATAGAAGGCACCGCCAGCCGCTTGAATTCGCCTGAGCGAAAACAGGTATGTGGACCGGCTGGCGTGGGGGAACTGAATGGATATCCATCTGGTTGCGGACACCAACCTGTTCTTCGAGTGCAAGCCACTCGAGCAGCTGCCGTGGCAAGAGCTCGGCTACGATCCGGTCGTAATCCTCCTGGCGAAAGCCCGGATGAGATCGACAAGCACAAGAATGCCAACAGCCGCACGCGCGATCGCGCGCTCGAAATATTTCGGCGCATCCGCCAAATGCTGAAGACTTGGGTGTCGGAGTCTGAAATCCGCGCACCCTCGCTAAGGGTGGTGTTGCGGCGCATGCCCAGCGTGAAGCCGGATATCGCGCTGGAGGAGCATCTCGACTATGTCTTATGAACGACGAGAGCTGGCGGCGTCTCCGATGGAAACGGCCGACGCCAAACGATCAAGGAACTCAAGAAGGAAATGGACGCCTATCGGGCCAAGAGCCAAGGATTTCGATTGGCGCCTGCGAAACCGTGGACAGTTCAAACACAATATGCGCAACCAGAAAGGTCGCGGTCCCTCTAACGAAACGGAAATCGGGGGATTTCTCGCGGCACCCAAGCTCAAGCATGCCCTCGTAATCGATTTCACGCCGCCCCCTCCGTCGAGCACGGCCAACGCATCCGGCGAGCACGGCGACGCATACGGCGAGTTGACAAAGATCGAGTACTTTTCCCAGCGGAGACGATATCAGCAAATATCGCGATGTGCTCTATCCACAATGGATTGAACGGTGCGGTGAGACGCTGGCGCAGTTGCACTGCGGCCGCGATGAAACCGAGACGCAGTCGAGGTCATCACTTCCGGCGCGAAGGAGACACTCGCGGCGGGCCCGCCGATCTTCCCATTCGACAACAAGCCTGTCCGGCTGCGGTTGTGAAGCTGTCGGATCCGGATGATGCCCCGCGCCTGTATGCCGCCCGTCGAACGATCCGCGGCCGGTTGGCTATGGCGCCGCTGTGACGGTCGTGGCACCGCTTAAATCGCCGTCATCCGCTGGTGAACCAGGCCGGAGTGTCGGCGAGCCGTGGCAGCAAGCCTCATGGACCGGAGCCGATAAGCGGGCTGAGGCGATCCAGCAGGGCCTGGCGGTCGGCGACGAGGGTGTCGAGGTGGAGCGGCCGGCCGGCGGGCGGTTCGGCTTCAGCCAGGC
>CCNA01000012.1 GCA_000824805.1 Mesorhizobium sp. SOD10 | reverse complement strand
TGGCGGCGGCGGCGCGGCGGCGGGCGGCGGAGCGGCATCCGGAGGGAGCGCGCCCGGCACCTCTTCAGCCCCTGCAGGCAAAGCCGTGCCGGAAAGCAAAAAGGCCGTGAAAAATGCAAAAAGAATCCGCATCGCCGGAATCTAGTCCCCGACGGCGGATCGTCAAAGTGATTTTAGCGTGAGAGCGCTGGCGAACCGGCATTCGACATCAGCGCGGCCTGGTCTCTCGCATGCCGCTTCCCTTTCGGGCGACATGCATCAAGCCGCGCGCAAGGCTCAGCCCTGGCGCGCCTTGTAGCGCGGAGCGGTCTTGTTGATGATGTAGATGCGTCCCTTGCGGCGAACCAGCCGGTTGTCGCGGTGACGCGCCTTGAGCGCCTTGAGCGAATTCTTGATCTTCATGGTCTTGCCTGTTCGGTCAGGGCCCGTCCCGGGCCGAATTTTAAAGGCGCGCCCGGAAAAAGCGCGCCCTTGAACTTGGCGTGGCTCATAAACGAGGAGCGTTGTCCGTGTCAACCACGTGACGATGCCCGAATGCCACAAGTGGCGCGGCATATCAAAATATCTGCCATCCGGGCGGCGCGGCATTGCGCGACTCAAGGGTCGCTGGAATGGTGCGATCCGTGCGAAACGACCGGGGATTGCAATGCGCCGCCTGCTTTTGCCTGTCTGTCTGATCTTGCTTGCGACAGTCCCGGCCGCTGGGGCGCAGGACTGCGACCGCAACGACGACAGCCAGTCGATGCTGAACATCTGCGCCGATGCCGACTATCAGGCGGCCGATGCCAAGCTCAATGCCGCCTACAAGAACATCGTCGGCAGCAACGATCAGGCCTCGAACAAGCTGCTGCAGACGGCGCAACGCGCCTGGATCGCTTTTCGCGATGCCGAATGCGCCTATTCGACCGCCGACAGCGAGGGCGGCTCCATCCATCCGATGGAGGTTTCGCAGTGCCTGACGAAGCTCACCAACGAGCGCATCAAGCAACTCACCTCCGACGCCAACTGCAAGCTCAGCGATCCGAGCTGCGCCGGCCCGGACGCGGCCGACGACCAGGATATGCAGTAAGCGACGCTTATCGGGGCCTGATGAGGCGCGTGAAATGGCCCATCTTGCGGCCGGGGCGCGACTCGGTCTTGCCGTAAAGGTGCAGCATCAGCTCGGGCTCGTTGAGCAGCGCCGGCACCTTCAGCATGTCGTCGCCGATCAGGTTTTCCATCACACAATCGGCATGGCGGGCAGGCGAGCCCAGCGGCAGGCCGGCGACGGCGCGGATATGCTGCTCGAATTGCGAGACGACGCAGGCTGCTTCCGTCCAGTGGCCGGAATTGTGCACGCGCGGCGCCAGCTCGTTGGCCACAAGCGAGCCGTCGGCAAGCACGAAGAATTCGACGCCGATGATGCCGACATAATCGAGCGCGGAGAGGATTTTCGCGGCCGCATCCTTTGCCGCCGAAGCGGTTCGCGGCCCGATGCCGGCCGGCAAGGTCGATGTCCGCAGTATCCCTTCGCGGTGAACATTTTCGGCCGGATCGTAAGCCGCGACCGAGCCGTCCAGCCCACGCGCGGCAATCACCGAGATCTCGCGCTCGAAAGCGACGAGCGATTCCAGAATCAGCGGCACATTGCCCATCGCCTCGCAGACCCCGGCAACGCCGCCGGTCGGCATATTCCGGAAGACACGCTGGCCCTTGCCGTCATAGCCCATGCGGCGGGTTTTCAGCACGCCGGTGCCGTCGAATTTCTTCAGCGCCTCGGCCAACTGGTCGTCATTGTCGACCGGCTGGAATTCCGCCGTCGGGATGCCGATGCCGTTGAGAAAGCTTTTCTCGGTGAGGCGATCCTGAGCGACTTCGAGCGCGCGGGCCGGCGGATAGACCGGCACCTTGGCGGCGAGCGTTTCGGCGGCCGCGACCGGGACATTCTCGAATTCATAGGTGACGACGGCGCTGGCGGCGGCCAGGTCGGCGAGCGCCGCCGGATCATCATAGGCGGCGACGATCTGGTGGTTCGCGACCTGCGCGGCCGGGCAGTCGGGCTGAGGTTCCAACACGACGACGCGGTAACCGAGGCGGGCGGCGGCCATCGCCAGCATGCGGCCAAGCTGGCCCCCGCCGATGATGCCGATGGTCGATCCGGGTGCCAGGCTCACGGCGCGTCCGTCGGCTCGGACGCAACCTTGGCGGTCTGCGCCGCGCGCCAGGCGTCGAGCCGGGCAGCGAGCTTTTCATCGTTGAGCGCCAGCACCGCTGCGGCGAGAAGCGCTGCATTGGCAGCACCCGCCTTGCCGATGGCCAGCGTGCCGACCGGAATGCCGGCCGGCATCTGCACGATAGAGAGAAGCGAATCCTGGCCCGACAGCGCCTTGGACTCGACCGGAACGCCGAACACGGGCAGCGGCGTCATCGCCGCCGTCATGCCGGGCAGATGCGCCGCTCCGCCAGCGCCGGCGATGATCACCTTGTAGCCGGCGGCCTTGGCGCCCTTGGCGAACTCATAGAGACGGTCGGGCGTGCGGTGCGCCGAGATGATCAGCCTCTTATGCGGGATGCCCAGCGCTTCAAGCGTTTCCGCGGCCTGGCGCATCGTCGCCCAGTCGGACTGGCTGCCCATGATGATGGCGACGTCGGCACGCTGATCGGTCAAGGTTCCACTCCCCGGCGGCAAAGGCGCGCCTTAGCGGAATTCGCCGATAGCCGCAAGGATCGTCGATGCGTCCGTGCTAGTCCGGCCAGCGCAGCGCGCCTGAGGAATCCTTGCGGGCCGCTTTCATCGCGTCGGCCGGCCGGTCCTTCGCGGTGAGCACGGCGCGCAACCGCTCGGCGACGATCTCGGCCTCGCCCGGATGGAGGTTGCAGGGGTCGAGGAAGAAGTGGCCGCGCTCGACCTCGTGATTGCGCACGATGACAGGCGGCGCACCGGCGGCGAGGGCGGAAGCGAGCCCGGCGGCCGTGAAGCGGCTTTCCGGGCGTACGAAGACCTGCAGGCGGTCGAGGGGATTGTTCGTCGGGTCGGGGATGATCTCAGCACCGATGCCCGGAATGCCTTCGAGCGCGTCCTTCCACAGATTGAGCGCTGCCTCCTCGCGGTGGCGGATGCCGGCATGGTCGCGTTTCTCCCAGGCCTCGAGCGCCGCCATTGTGCCGGCGATGCTTTCCTTGCCGACCTTCATGGCGCGCGCCACGCCGCGGTTCTGCAGATAGGCGGCGCGGACCAGGTCCTTGCGGCCGGTGACGATGCCGCTGGTCGGGCCGGTCAGAAATTTGTGGCCGCTATAGACGACAATGTCGGCGCCGCGCGCGAGGAACCCGCGCAGGTCATACTCCGAGGCCGCGTCGACGATCACCGGAATATTTTTGGCGTGACAAATTTCGCAGAACTCCTCAAGCGAGAGCATGCCGTATTGCACGGTGTGGTGGGCGACGACATAGAGGGCGGCCGCCGTACGCTCATTGATCGCCTCGCGCACATGATAATCCTGGGTGACGCTGACGGTGCCCGCCGGAATGACCTTGGCACCGGCGACGCGAATCGACTGGTCGATCGGCGCTCCATAGTTGACGATATGGCCGAGCTGGATGACGACTTCCGACTTCAGCCCTTCCGTGTCGTCGGGCAGCCGCTCTATGGCCAGAAGATTGGTACCGGTCATCGCGCCGGCGATCGCCATGGTGATGCCCGAGGCGCAGCAGGCGGTTATGAAGCCGGCCTCGCCGCCGGTGAGGCGCGCGACCACCGCGCTCGCGGCGCGCTGCAGATCGTCCATCTCCACCCATTGCGAGGCCATCTCGGCCATGGCGCTGATCGCTTCGGGAACGATGATCGAGGCGCCTAGCGCCGTCATCGTGCCCGAGACATTGATGATAGGCCTCAAGCCCAGCCGCTCGCGGATGGTGGTGTTGGAGCCTGCGTCGGAATAGGTTTTCATGTGAGTGGACTCCGTTAAGTCAGGCGGCGATCTCGACGACCGCTTCGATTTCGACGGTGATGTTTCGCGGCAGCGAGCCGACGCCGATCGCCGAGCGCGCATGGCCGCCGATCTTGTCGAAGACATCGGCAAAGAGGTCCGAGCAGCCATTGACCACTTTGGGGTGGTCGCTGAAGGTCGGCGTCGCGTTGACGAAGCCGAGGAGCTTCACCACGCGCACGATGCGGCCGAGATCGCCCGCCGCGGCATGCATGACGGCGAGCAGGTTGAGGCCGGTGAGGCGGGCATGCTCATAGGCCTGCTCGACGCTCACGTCATCGCCGACCTTGCCGGTGCAAAGCGTGCCGTCGGCGCGCAACGGCCCCTGGCCGGAGAGGAAGATCAGCCGGCCGCTCTCGGCATGGGTCATGAAATTGGCGATAGGCGTGGGCGGCTCGGGCAGCGTCAGGCCGAGTTCGGCGAGCCGTATGTAAGGCGACATGGAAAGGGTACTCCTTGGATGGCCAGCCATCCGCTTTCAGAAATGCGAGGCGCGGAAACGCGCCAGAAATGTGCGGAGGCGCTCGTTGGTGGTCTCCGCGGCAAGGATCTCCTTCGGCGGCCCGACCGCCGAGACGCCGCCATCGGCCATGAAGACGATGCGGCTGGAGGCATCGCGGGCGAACGCCATCTCGTGCGTCACCATCACCATGGTCATGCCGTCCTCGGCGAGGCTCTTCACCACGGCCAGCACCTCGCCGACGAGCTCCGGATCGAGCGCCGAAGTGATCTCGTCGAGCAGCAGGATCTTCGGTTCCATGGCGACGGCGCGGGCAATGCCGACGCGCTGCTGCTGGCCGCCGGACAATTCGGCGGGCAGGCTGTCGGCCTTGTGGGCGAGGCCGACGCGACCCAGCCAATGCTCGGCGATCGAGCGCGCTTCCGAACTGCTCTTGCGACGCACTTTGGTCAGCCCGAGCATGATGTTGCCGGCCGCCGTCAGATGCGGAAAAAGGTTGAAGCTCTGGAACACCATGCCCGTCTCCGCGCGCATGGCTGCCAAATCGCGTTCGCTGCGCCGCTGGCGCGTGCCGGAGTTGCGAGCAGGACCGGGGCGGAAGCCGACCTCCTTGCCGTCGATGCGGATGGAGCCGCTGTCATAGCTTTCCAAGAAGTTGACGCAGCGCAGCAGCGTGGTCTTGCCGCTGCCGGAAGGGCCGATGATGGTGACCACCTCGCCCTTGGCTACTTGCAAGCTGACCGAACGCAGCACGGCGACAGATCCGAAGGATTTCGAGACCTCGGCGATGTCGAGAAGCGCTGGGCTGTTGTTGGAGCTGGTGGCCATTGCGTTAGTCCCGGATGAAGGCGAAGCGCTGCTCCAGCCTGCGGCTGGCATAGGAAAGCGCATAATTGACGGCGAAATAGATCAGGGCGCCGAGGATATAGAGCGGCATTGCCTCATAGGTGCGGCCGATGACCTGATTGATCGCCTGCATCAGATCGGTAATGCCGAGCAGCGAAACCAGCGCACTGCCCTTCACGGCATCGGTAACGCCGTTGATCCAGGGCGGCAGGAAGCGGCGGAAGGCCTGCGGGAAGATCACCGAGGTGAGGCGTTGGCGGAAGGTGAGCCCGATCGCCATCGCCGCTTCCGACTGGCCTTTTGGAATCGACGCGACGGCGCCGCGGACATATTCGACGACTTGTGCCGTCTTGAACAAGGTCAGCGCCAGCACCGCGGCCCAGAAGGACTGAAGATGCACGCCGACCGCGGGCAGGCCGTAATAGACGAAGAACATCAGCACCAGGATCGGGATGCCGCGGATGGTGTCCGAGAAGATGCGAACCACCCAGCGCAGCGGCGCCGGCCCGTAGACCAGGCCGACGCCCAGCAGGACCCCGGCGACCAAAGATAGGACCACGACCAGCAGCGAGACCCACAAGGTCACGGCGAAGCCTTCGGCAAGGAACGGCAGGGCATAAAGGATCTGGCTCAGCATCTCAGCGCGCCGTCCTGAACCGGCGCTCGACCAGCCTGAGCGCAAACAGCAAGGTATAGCCGGTCACCAGATACATCGCCGTCGTCACCAGATAGACTTCGACGATGCGGAAGGTGTTGAAGTTGATCCACTGGGCACCGTAGGTGAGCTCGGGCACCGAAATCACCGAGGCGATCGAGGTGTCCTTGAACAGCGAAATGAAGGTGTTGGACAGTGCCGGCAAGGTGATGCGCAGCATCGTCGGCAGGCGTACATGGATCAGGCGCTGCCATGGAGTAAGGCCGATCGCCTTGCCGGCGTCGAGCTGGCCGCGCGGCACGGCTTCCAGGCCTGAGCGGAACACCTCGACCAGGTACGCGCCGCTATAGACCGATAGCGTCAGGACAAACGAGGTGGGCGCACTGTAGGCCAAGTCTATGACCGTGGGCACGCCGTAGAAAACGAGGTAGACCAGCAGGATCAACGGTACGTTGCGGATGAATTCGACGTAAGCCGCGATGATGGCGCGCACGACGCGCCCGGCCGAGACATACCAGACGGCCAGCACCAGGCCGATGACGATGCCGATGGCGATCGAGATGACGGCAAGCTCGAGGCTGAGCAAGAGCCCGCCCCACAGCTTGTCGAAATGCCGCCAGATCAGGTTGAAATTGAGCGTGTAGCCCATGCATCCGTCTCAATGGCTCGCGGCGACGAAGACAGGTTTCGTCACCCCACGGCCGAGTCGAGGAGAAACAGGCGGAAGCGCGGTAAACGCCCTTCCGCCGGCTTTGTCGTTCCGCCCGGTCAGATGACCGGGAAGCCCGGATGGCGCGGCGGCGGCTCCTGGCCGAAATATTCCTTGAAGGCGGCGTCATAGAGCGCCGTCTCGTGGCCGAACATGGCGATGGTGAAGGTCTGGTTGACATAGGTCAGCCAGTCGAGGTCGCCTTGCCTGACGGCGGCGCCGTAAAGCATCGAATACCAGCTCTTGCCAGCGTCGAAATACTTGTCGGGATTGCGCGAGGCGAGCCAGCGTACCGTCGACAGATCGACAGCGGCGGCGTCGACCCGCTTGGATTCCAACGCCTGCAGGACGTTGGCCTGGGTGTCGATCTGCATCACCTGCGCCTGCGGCAGGGCGAAATGCACCGAGCTTTCGGCGTCGACATTCTGCAGGATCGAGATGCGCGTGTTGGCGCCATTCGCCAAGAGTTTGTCGAAGGTCTTGTTTTCGGAGCCGGGCAGCGTCAGCAGCGCCACACCTTCGACATAGTAGGGTCGCGAAAAATGGATCAGCTGCGAGCGCTGCGCGGTCATGGTCATGAACTGGATGGTGATGTCGACCTTGTTGGTCGTCACGTTCGGGATCCGCTGCGCCGGGTCCTGGGTGACGAATTCGACCTTGGTCGGGTCGTCGAAGAGGCCCTTGGCGAGGATGCGGCCCATGGTGATGTCCATGCCGACCAATTCCCCGGCGTCGTTCTCGAAATGCCACGGCGCGTTGGTGCTGCCGGTGCCGACGATCAGCTTGCCGCGATCGAGCGCGGTGCGCAGCACGCTGTCGGACGCGGCTTGCGCGGCGGCCTTCTCGGCGCTGACGGCGGTGAGCGCGCCGGCGGTGGCCAGTCCCGCCATTCC
Organism: Mesorhizobium sp. SOD10; assembly: GCA_000824805.1. Taxonomy (GTDB): domain Bacteria; phylum Pseudomonadota; class Alphaproteobacteria; order Rhizobiales; family Rhizobiaceae; genus Mesorhizobium. The sequence goes on along the minus strand of CCNA01000012.1, from coordinate 254,905 downwards.
CAGTTTCAGAAAATCACGTCTGCCGGATGTGTCGTTCACGGCGACCTCCTTTGATGATGTGTTCCCCAATGCAGCAGAAATACGCACCGCAATCAGCGATTGTCTCTTACAAGAGACGTGTGTATCCTGTACAAGACAGATACTAGCACCAGGAATCGACAATGCAAGAGAGTGAAGCGCTGACCGGGTGGCCGAGCGAGGGCGCGGGCGAAGAGCGGCCGGCGGGCTCGCGCGAGAAGGGTCTCAACAGGGTCCTGAACATGCTGGAGTTCCTGCACGCCAACCAGCGCGCGATCGCCATCGGCGAACTGGCAAAGGGGCTGAACGCGCCGCGCTCGACCACCTACACGCTGGTGCGCGAGCTGGTCGAAGCCGGGCTCTTGGAAATGGCCGGAGACGGCAATCGCGTCTATTTCGGCAAGAAGCTCTATCTCTATGGGATGGCCTATATGCGCGGCAACGACCTGCTCAGGCGGGGCCGCCAGGAGGTCGACGCGCTGTCGCGCGAGACCGGCGAGACGTCCGAGCTCTGCATGCTGCAGAGCGGCCGATACACCATCATCCATTCAAGCCCGGGCGCCAGGCCGTTCCGCATCAGCTCGGCCACCGGCCTGCAGATCCCGCTGCCATGGACAGCGTCCGGCCGGTTGCTACTGGCCGGTCTTGATCGCAGCCGGATCGAAGCGATGGTCACGGAAGACGATCTCGTGCTGCCGGACGGCCGCAAGGTCGATCTCGATGACTTCATCGACGACATAGCGCGGGCGCGCGTCACCGGCTATTGCGTCACGTCAGGCCTGGTCGACGCCTATACCAAATGCCTGGCGGCGCCCGTGTTCTCGGCGCCTGGCAAGGTCGAGGCGACGATGTGCCTGGTGGTCCCGATCGACACATCGGAGGCGCGGACCGGCGAATTGGTCGCGCTGCTGCGTGAACGCGCCGCCCGGCTTTCTATCTCTTAGAGCGTTTCACCGTTTCACGGAAACGGCTAACCGCTCTATCTCCTCGTTTTACGCAATTCCGAACGGAAAACCGCTCACACTTTTCCTGGAATTGCTAGGCGGAGAGCGGGGAAGCTGCCCGCTCAGGCGATGATGTCGGGAATGATGCGGTCTTCCAGCGCTGACAGCCGGTCCTTCAGCATCAGCTTCTTTTTCTTCATGCGCTGGATCTGAAGCGGGTCACAGCCTGTGGCGATCATCGCGTTGATGGCGGCGTCGAAATCGGCGTGTTCCTGTTTGAGCCGGGAATATTCGAGGCGTATTTCAGCCTGTTCCTGTTCGGACATTATCTACCGTCTGCGTATGCATCGCCCAAGCGGGCTGTCTGGGCGGGGCCGGTGTGTCTGTTTGTAGCCGGCGCGCAGCCCTTATCACATTTCACTTTGTCGTGGAATGCTACCACGTGGCATTCGACATCGAGATCGGTTGGTGGCAAACTGTCATGGTGCCGTCACAGTCGCAACCTGCGGTGGACGTGCCTGTGACGGCTGCAATCGAGGAAACCATGAAAGGGAGAACCAATCATGTCTCTTGCATCCCATCTTGATGAGCTGCAGCGAAAGCACGGCGATATCGAGCGCGAACTTATCGACGCGATGAACCATCCTTCGGTAGACGACCTCGAGATCGCCACTCTCAAGCGGCGCAAGTTGGCAATCAAGGACGAGATTGAAAAGCTGAAGGCGAAACCGACCGCACACTGAAGCTCCTCTAGGCACCATAACCGCTCCCGCCGCGGTGCAGCCTCCCGGTGGCAAGAAATGCCACCGGCTTGGTGATTTGTGCTGAATCTCCTCACCGTTTTGGGCGCGTATCTCGTGACCCGATGCTCCTTCGAGCCGCATGGCGGCCGATCGGGAGCAGCGGATTTGCTGGCCTTGCCCGCCGCTTGCCATTGACAAGCCATCTTTGCTCCGCCACCTCATGCCCGGAACTTTCAGATGAAGGCGGCCGGCATGACCGGATATTTTTCCTCTCCCTTCCCGCGGCGAACGTCGGTCGGTGTGTCGGTCGGCGGCGTGATCGTCGGCGGCGGCGCCCCGGTCGTCGTGCAGTCGATGACCAACACCGACACGGCCGATGTCGACCAGACCGTCGCCCAAGTCGCGGCGCTGCACCGCGCCGGTTCGGAAATCGTGCGCATCACCGTCGACCGCGACGAGAGCGCGGCCGCGGTTCCGCGCATCCATGAGCGGCTGCTGCGGCTCGGCATCGACGTGCCGCTGGTCGGCGACTTCCACTATATCGGCCATAAGCTCCTCGCCGACCATCCGGCCTGCGCCGAGGTGCTGGCCAAATACCGCATCAATCCCGGCAATGTCGGCTTCAAGGAAAAGAAGGACCGCCAGTTCGCGGCGATCGTCGAAATGGCGATCAAATACGACAAGCCGGTGCGCATCGGCGTCAACTGGGGCTCGCTCGACCAGGAGCTTTTGACCCGGCTGATGGACGACAACCAGGCGAAGGGCTCACCGCTCACCGCGCAGGAGGTCACGCGCGAGGCGATCGTGCAGTCGGCGATCCTGTCGGCCGAGATGGCGGAAGAGATCGGGCTTGGCCGCGACAAGATCATCCTGTCGGCCAAGGTCAGCGGTGTGCAGGACCTGATCGCAGTCTACACCGAGCTCGCCACCCGCTCCGACCACGCGCTGCATCTCGGTCTCACCGAAGCCGGCATGGGCACCAAGGGCATCGTGGCCTCTTCGGCGGCGATGGGCATCCTGCTGCAGCAGGGCATCGGCGACACGATCCGCATCTCGCTGACGCCGGAGCCGAATGGCGACCGCACCCGCGAGGTGCAGGTGTCGCAGGAACTGCTGCAGACCATGGGCTTCCGGCAGTTCGTGCCGATCGTCGCGGCCTGCCCCGGCTGCGGCCGCACCACGTCCACTGTCTTCCAGGAGCTCGCCCAGAGCATCCAGGCCGACATCCGCAAGAACATGCCGGTGTGGCGCGAGAAATATCCCGGCGTCGAGAACCTCAAGGTCGCGGTGATGGGCTGCATCGTCAACGGCCCCGGCGAATCCAAGCATGCCGATATCGGCATATCGCTGCCCGGCACCGGCGAGACGCCGACGGCGCCGGTCTTCATCGACGGCAAGAAGGCGGCGACGCTGCGCGGCCCTTCGATCGCGCAGGATTTCGAAAAGATGGTCGCCGACTATATCGAGCAGCGCTACGGACACGGCAAAGCAGCGGCCGAGTAGGCCGATGCAGCGCTTCCTCACGGTGATCCTGGCCTTGCTTTGCAGCTTGGGCTGGGTGGCGGCCGCATCCGCCGACCCGCCGCAGTCGAAATCGGCTGCCAAACGGCTGATCAACCGTGTCTGCGATCTGATCGAAACCCAGGCCCAACAGAATGGCCTGCCCAAGGATTTCTTCGCCAGGCTGATCTGGAAGGAAAGCCGCTTCGACCCGAACGCGGTGAGCCCGGTCGGCGCTGAAGGCATCGCACAATTCATGCCCGGCACCGCCAAGATGCGAGGCCTGGCCAATTCCTTCGACATCGAGCAGGCGATCCCCGCCTCTGCGAAATATCTCGCCGAGATGAAGGCAGGCTACGGCAATCTCGGCCTCGCGGCGGCGGCCTATAATGCCGGCGAGAACCGCGTATCGCGCTGGCTTGCCTCCGGCGGCTTCCTGCCGATGGAGACGGAAAGCTATGTCATCGACATCATGGGCGAGCCCGTCGACAAGTTTTCCGATAAATCCTATGCCGGCACCGTCCAGCCGCTCGACCCCAAAATGAGCTTCGCGGTCGCCTGCCGCCGGCTGCCGGTGATCATGTCGCGGACCGTCGCCATGGCCTCGATCAACGTCAAGCCGTGGGGCGTGCAGGTGGCCGGCAATTTCCGCCGCTCGGCGGCGATCGGCCAATGGCTGAGGGTCAAAAGCCGGTTCCCGGCGCTGCTCGCCAGCCATGACCCGGTGGTGAGCCGGGTGCGCACGCCGATCGGCCGGCGCGGCATCTATGCGGTCAGGATCGGCGCGGACTCGCGCGGCGAGGCCAATGGCATCTGCAACAAGCTGCAAAGTGTCGGCGGAGCGTGTGTGGTGATGCGCAACCGATAGCTCGCGTCGCAAGGATATTGGAGCCGCTGGCAGCCCAACGGGGCGCGAGGGAACTCTGCGTTTGATCGTTGCCAGTAAGTCTTATGCGATGGAGACAATTACGCCGTCTTCGCCGCCACCGTCTCGCTGAGCCAGGTGCCGATCTTGGCGCCGAGGCGGTCGGGCGAGACCGGCTTGGGCAGATAGTCGTCCATGCCGGCTTCGATGCATTTTTCGCGGTCGCCCTTCAGCGCATGCGCGGTGACGCCGATGATCGGCGTGTGATCGCCGCTCCGTTCTTCGATGGCGCGGATGGCGCGGGTCGCCTCATAGCCGTTCATCTCCGGCATGGAGACGTCCATCAGCACCAGGCGGGGGCGCAGCGAGCGATACATCTCGACCGCCGTTCGGCCATTGCCGGCGATGCGGTAGCTGAGGCCGAAGCCGTTGAGGATCTGGCCGAAGACCAGCTGGTTCACCTCATTGTCCTCGGCGATCAGGATGTCGATCGGACCGCTCGGCGCGGCGGTCGATTCCGGCGCCGCCGGCACGGGCACCGCCGGGCCGCGGATGACGGTGAAGGCCGGCGGCGCCTGCGCCGCGGCCGGCTCGCGCACGAAATGCGCTTTGGCGCCCTGGGTGCGCGCCTTCTGGATAGCAGAGATCACCGTGCCCAGCAGCACCGCCGAACGCGCCGGCTTGGTGAGATGCGCGACGATGCCGAAATCGATGACCATCCTGCCGAAATCAACCTGGTCGACCGAGGTGAGCAGCACGACGGGGATGGAGGAAAGCCGGCTGTCGGCGGCGATGGCTTTCGCGACATCCGCGCCGTTCATGCCGGGCATCTGGTAGTCGAGGATGATGCAGTCGACCGAGGCGCCGAGCTGGCAGGCGCGGTCGAGGAAGGCGAGGCCGACGGCGCCGCTTTCGGCCGCCGCGCAGTCGAAGCTCCAGCTTCTGAGCTGCTCCAGCAGGATCTCGCGGTTGACCGGGTTGTCGTCGATGACCAGCACCCGGGCGCCGGTGACGTCGACCGGCACGAGCTCGTCGCGCGACTGCTGGCTGTGCGCCGGCAGCGGCACGGCGAACCAGAACACGGAGCCGCGGCCGATCTCGCTTTCGACGCCGATCTTGCCGCCCATCAGGTCGACGAGACGGGCGGATATGGCGAGGCCAAGCCCGGTGCCTTCGTGGCGGCGGGTCGAGGAGCCGTCGACCTGGGCGAATTTCTCGAACACGCTTTGCAGTTTTTCGGCCGGGATGCCGATGCCGGTGTCCTCGACGCGGACCTTGAGCTGGACCACGCCGTCGACGACATCGCCGCCGACATCGACCAGGACATGACCCTTTTCGGTGAATTTCACGGCGTTGCCGAGCAGGTTGGTGACGATCTGGCGGAAGCGCCCGGCATCGCCGACGACGAAGGCGGGCAGGCGCGGGTCGACGCGCACGATGAGCTCGAGGTTCTTTTCGGCGACGCGCGCCGATACCAGCGTCGCCACGTCCTCGACCGCTTCGGCGAGGCGGAAGGGAGCGAGATCGAGCGTCAGCTGGCCGGCATTGATCTTCGAGAAATCGAGGATGTCGTTGATGATGGTGAGTAGCGCGTTGCCGGATTTGACGATGACGTCGGTAAAGGTCTTCTGGCGCGGCGTCAGATCCGTCTTGGCAAGCAGCTCGGCCATGCCGAGCACGCCGTTCATCGGCGTGCGGATCTCATGGCTCATATTGGCGAGGAATTCCGACTTGGCGCGGTCGGCGGCCTCAGCCTTGAACAAGGACGCGGCGGTCTCGGCGAAGGCGCGGCGGATAGCGTTCTCCATCGGCCGGAAAATCAGAACCGCCGCGATGGCGAGCACGGCGAACAAAAGTCCGCTCGCCCACAGGAGCAGCCGGTCGCTGGAGGCATCGGCGAGGCGACGCTCCTCGTCCAGCGCGGTGCGTACCTTCACCAGCATAGGCTGGGCGAAAAGGTCGTTCTGGTTGCGGATTTCGCGGTAGCTCCACTCGTCGACTTTCTGGGCGACCGCCATCAGGTTGAAGTTGCGCACCATGTCGCGCGCCGACCAGAACAGGTCGCCGTTGACCGAAGACGTATCGAGCGCGTTCAGGGTGCCCTTCGACAGGCGCGGCCTGATCGCGGCAAGCTGGGCGTTCAGGATGCCGATCTCGGCCATCAGGCGTTCGGAATGGCCGCGCGCGGCGGCGGTCAACGCATCGCGCGTCTCGCTGCGCCAGGCGGTGCCGGTCGTCTCGGCGAAATTGGTGGCGTTGCGCAGGTCGCGGGCGAAGATGACGAAATTGCCGCTGAGGGCATCGACCTCGTGACGGTACGAATTCACACGGTTGAGCGCGAACATGATGGCGGCCGAGGCCAGCGCGAAGACAAGCAGTCCCGAAATGTAGCGGATCCGGATCGACCGGAGAAAGGAAGAATATTCCGGCATGCGCAACCCCAACACATACGCACAATTTTAATGGCCGGGATTACGCTTGATTTACATTAAGATTTCGTTGGTGTGGCAGGGCGGCGGACCCTTGCAGCTCTCGATACAAAGGCGACGATCGCTTCCGCGACAGGCTAGGTCAGGCGCATTGCGAATCCGGGCAGTGCTTTGCAGCCGGACGGCGGATCGTCAATCCAGCGTATCGGAGAGGATCCGGTTTCCCTTGCGCAGTGTAATCCGCCGTTGAGGATGCTCGTCTCTGGCAGCTTGAAAAATGGCGCGGGCAAGCTGGGCTGTAACGGCGCGTGCAAGAACCCGTTCGATGATCTCGTGGCTTTCGGCGTGCCAGAGTTCGACACGATAGGGCAGCGCTTCTGCCGAACGGGAAGAGTTGGCGCTCCGTGTCATAGACAGGCCTCTGCCTAATTCGTCGGACCGTTCCATCTCGAAACGAAATTGTTCTTGTGTCGTAAAGTGACGTAGCGGTCCGGATGCTCACGCGTCGCTGCGTAGTAAGCGGCGTAGCCGATGCTGGCATTGGCCGTGACAGCAAGAACTTGTTCGACCCCGTTCTTGGCGGCGTTCCACAACTCGACCCTATACGGGAGTTCGTCATGCTCGGCAGATCCGAGTTCATGGGGGACGGGATTCTCGTCTTCGTCTCCAGGCTCGTTTTCCGGAGCAAAGCTGTACAAATAACCCGGGTTTCTCAGGTTGGATGCGAGAGCGGATGAATGTGTCGCCATTGTCCAAGCCTGTTGCTATGCCGGATAGGCGCGCCTATGGTGCTGACGCGTCACCGGACGAACTGCTTTATACGAGCGTAGAACGCGGGTTGGACAATGCCACTGACCACAACCGACGCGCAACATCTTTCCGACAGCCATCGCCTCGAATTCTTCATCGACGCTGTTGCCGATTATGCGATCTATACGCTTGATGCGGAGGGCTTCATCACCAGCTGGAATGCCGGCGCCGAGAAAATAAAGGGCTATGCGGCCCCGGAGATCCTGGGGCAGCATTTTTCCCGGTTCTTCACGGCCGAAGATCAGGCGAACGCCGTTCCTGACAAGATGCTTGCCGCGGCAAAGGAGGAGGGAAGGTACGAGGCCGAGGGCTGGCGGGTGCGCAAGGACGGGACCAGATTCTGGTCGAGTAGCGTTGTTCAACGGGTCGTGGACCGGAACGCCGTTCTCCTGGGCTACGCAAAGATCACGCGAGACATCACCGAGCGGGTGGCCGCGCATCAGTCGCTGCTGCAGAGCGAGCGGCGCTTCCGCATCCTAGTCGACGGCGTGACCGACTATGCCATCTACATGCTTGATCCAAGCGGCACGATCACCAATTGGAACGTTGGCGCTGAGCGGCTGAAAGGCTACACCGCCGAGGAAATCGTGGGGCAGCATTTCTCCAAATTCTATACCCGTGAAGAACGCGCAAAAGGCACGCCGCTCCGCGTCCTCGAAGCAGCCATGCAGAACGGGCGGTATGAAGGCGAGGGCTGGCGCGTACGCAAGGATGGCAGCCATTTCTGGGCGTCGGTTGTCGTTACCCCGATTCATAACGACGCAGGCCAGCTCGAAGGATTCGCCAAGGTTACGCGCGACATCACCGAACGCCGTGCGGCGCACGAAGCTTTGCGTCAAAGCGAGCGCCAGTTCCGCCTCCTGGTGAGCGGCGTGACCGATTACGCGCTTTTCATGCTGGATCCCAACGGGCTGGTGACCAGCTGGAACGCCGGTGCGGAGCGCATCAAGGGTTATACGGCCGAAGAAATCATCGGTCAGCACTTCTCCCGTTTTTACACGGAGCATGATCGCGCCGCCGGTTTACCTGGCCGCGCGCTCTATACGGCAACGCGCGACGGACGCTTCGAAACCGAGGGCCATCGCGTCCGCAAGGACGGGACGCTGTTCTGGGCGAATGTCGTGATCGATCCGATCCGCGACGAGCGAGGAGAGCTGATCGGTTTCGCCAAGATCACGCGCGACATCACTGGTCGGCGCGATGCGGAGGTCGCACTCCGGCAGGCGCAAGCGCAACGCGCTCATGCCCAGAAAATGGATGCGCTCGGTCAATTGACCGGCAGCATCGTGCATGATTTCAACAACCTGCTCACGGTAGTCGACAGCTACGTCCGCAAGGTGAAGAACGCTGGCGTCGATCCCGAAATGAAGCGGGCGACCGAATCCGTGGAGCTTGCGCTCCAGCGCGGCGCCGGATTGACGCGCCAGCTGCTGGCCTTCTCGCGCAAGCATGCTGCGCGCGCCGAGGTCGTATCGCTGGCAGAGCGGGTGGAAGCCGTTCGTGGAATGATAGCGGGCTCCATGCGCAAGTCGGTGAAGCTGGTTGCCGCTGTCGGACCCGAAACCTGGCCAGTGAAGGTCGACCCTGGCGAACTGGAGCTTGGTCTCGTCAACATTGCCTTCAATGCGCGGGACGCCATGCCTGACGGTGGCCTGGTAACGATCACGGCGGAGAACATGCTGCTCTCCGGCGGCGACAACGCAGCCGGCCTGCAAGGCGAATTTGTCGCATTACGGGTGACCGACACAGGCATCGGAATCGCGCCAGACCTGCTTCCGCAGGTTTTCGAACCGTTCTTCACGACCAAAGGGCCCGAGAAGGGCACAGGCCTGGGCCTCGCACAGGTCTACGGTTTCGCGCAGCAGTCCGGCGGCGCGGTCACGATCGACAGCGAAGTTGGCAAGGGCACGACCGTGACGATCTATTTGCCGCGGGCCGATATGGCGGCCGCCGCACCGGGCGCGGAGCCAACACAGCCGGCCAGCGCGAATGTGGTGCCATTGAGGGCAAAGGGACGTTTTGCCGGGGATCAAGGCTGATCGGTCGGGCAGGTCGCCGGAGCCGAGGCGGCGACAAGAGAGCGGTATCGGGCGGCCACCACCGCAATGATCGCCAGGTGAAGCAGGATCGCGAGCACTGCACCGACCAATTGCGGGGCAAGACCTTCCGTCCAGCCGATGATCCAGATCGTTGCGACGCCCAGCGGCAAAAACAAAAACACGCTGGTAACGAGGCCGGGATTGTATTTGCCGAGCCGCGCCGATGTGACGAGATGCGCGAGCGCGTTCACGACCATGACATAGGGGGCGGGGCAACCAGGCCCCAAGCGGGTCCCCATAGGAATGCTGCATAAAGAGCCAAGAGGTTGATGCCCCAGACAAACGGCAGGTTGATGACGAGAACCGAGGCGACGGTAAGGGCGTCGCGGCCGCCGAAGACATGCTCGTTCGCGAATTTGCGGAACCGGTCGCCGGTGTGCTCTTCGACCTGATGGGCCATGTAGACCGGGTTGTGCAGGAAGATCAGGAACACCGGCAGAGGAAGCGATACAACCGGCGCGGCCGCCATAAGCGATGCTGCCATGAACCCTGCACCAATGACCCAATAGTCGGCCAGCCAGGCTTGCAGCTTAAGCATTGGTTCCCGGCATCCTCCGGCATTTGTCAGCCGGCGATCTTGCACGAATGGATGCGCATCACCAGACCCATTCGAGCGTATGGACGTCCTGGCGCTCCCTGACGACACCGGACGTTGACTGCCGCGACCGTCCCTGAGACAGTCAAAAAAGATGCGCTCCTCCGAAACTTGGCACGCCATTGGTCAGCCGGCCGTTGCGGCCTCTGGCCAGCCGCCATGTATCGGAGGTGGAAACCAGCACGCGAGGTGGCCGTGAGCGAACCTGCACAGCGAATAGTCGAGACCAACGGCATCCGCCTCAACATCGCGGAGCTCGGAGACGGTCCTCTTGTGCTTTTGTGCCATGGCTTTCCCGAATCCTGGTATTCCTGGCGCCATCAGTTGAGCGCGCTTGCGGCAGCGGGTTTTCGCGCCGTCGCCCCCGACATGCGGGGCTACGGCAAGAGCGATCGGCCGGAAGCGATCGACCAGTACACGCTCTTTCATTTGGTAGGCGACATGGTGGGTCTTCTCGACGCCCTCGAAGTCCCTATCTCCGTCATCGTCGGCCACGACTGGGGCGCGGCCGTGGCCTGGCATGCGGCGCTGCTGCGACCGGACCGCTTCCGCGCCGTCATCGGCCTCAGCGTGCCGTTCCGGCCGCGCGCCAAGGCGCGCCCGACCAGCCTCATGCCGCGAACGGCGGATTCCCAATTCTACCAGCTTTATTTCCAACAGCCCGGCGTTGCCGAGGCAGAGCTGGAACGAGACCCGCGGGCCACGGTGCGTACCATGCTCTACGCCGTGTCAGGAGATACGTCAGACGGCGGCGCGGGAATGGCCATGGTCCCGCACGGCGGAGGTCTTCTGCAAGCCCTCAAGGCGCCTGCGAGCCTGCCGCATTGGCTCAATGAAGGCGACATCGATTTCTACGCCGGCGAGTTTCGGCGCACCGGCTTTGCCGGGGGTCTCAACTGGTACCGCAACATCGACCGGAACTGGGAACTGATGGCCCCCTTTGCAGGCGGGCGGATCAGGGTTCCCGCACTCTACATGGCAGGCGACCGCGACCTGGTGGTCGCCTTCCCCGGCATGGATCAACTGCTGGCCAATCTCAGGAATTTCGTCCCGCAAATCCGCGATACACTCATGCTGCCGGGATGCGGGCATTGGACCCAGCAGGAGCGGCCGGACGAGGTCAACGCCGCGATGATCGACTTCCTCCGGAGCTTGCCGAACCAGAGCTGATCCGAGGCAAAGCGAGTATCGGCCCCGACACGGAAAGTTGGGCGTGCTGCTCGGCAAGCGACTCGCCCGGTTCAAGTCAGGCATTATCCTTGGCCCGGTAGGCGTCGGGAAGAATGAAGACCTCGTCGGCGCGGCCGTAGCCTCCGTCGGGAACTTCCTCGATCAGCACCATGGTGTAGGGACGCACGCCTTCGCCGAAATAGTCGACGAACATCTGCGTGGTCTTGTGGACGAGGTCCTCCTTCTGCGCCTTTGTGAGGGCGGCCTCAGGCATCTTGAAGTTGGCGAAGGGCATTTCCAGGTTCCTTTCGGGTTGGATATCACAGCTCCGGACGAAGGCGGCCGGCGAGGCGTCATCGGCCGGACCGATCTCCGTTCGTTGTCCTGGAGCGGATATAGACTGCTGCGGATCTCGGATAATCACCCGGCTATCGACAGCAGTATTCGGATGGAGCGAACAATCGGAGCCTTTGTCGGCCTCTACACAGAGCCGGCAGATCCTTCGTGGCTACGCTTTCCGGAAGCCGGCATCGCGCATTCTCGCCGAGGGCAGAGGATTAGTGCCGGGTCGGCATCGGCCGCCCGCCCGTGCCGCAGTTTAGCTGCTGCGCGTCGCCACGAAGGTCGCCGCTTGCTTGAGCAGTTCGGCCGCTTCGCCATAGGGTTCGAGCAGCGCATGCGCCTGCTCGATCAGGCCGTGGAGCTGCTCGCGCGCCCAGTCGGGACCGTTGAGCGCGGCAAGCGTCGCCTTGCCGGCGGCGACGTCCTTGTTGGTCGCCTTGCCCATCTGCTTGGCGTCGGCGGTGAGGTCAAGGAGGTCGTCGGCGAGCTGGAAGGCAAGGCCGATCGCCGAGCCGAACTCCGCCAGCCTCTCGCGGTCGGCGGGCGCCGCGCCGGCAAGGATCGCGCCGGCCTCGCAGGCGAAGCGGATCAGCGCGCCGGTCTTCATCGCCTGCAGGGTGATGATGCCGGCCTCGTCCGGCCGTTTGCGCTCGGCTTCGAGGTCGAGCGTCTGGCCGCCGACCATGCCGCCGGCGCCGGCCGCGCGGGCAAGTGCGAGAACGAGGGTGGCGCGGCGTTCGGCCGACAGCGCGGTCGCTTCGTCGGCGATGATGTCGAAGGCCAAAGTCAAAAGCGCATCGCCGGCGAGGATCGCGGTCGCCTCGTCGAAGGCCTTGTGCACCGTCGGCTGGCCGCGGCGCAGATCATCGTCGTCCATGGAAGGCAGGTCATCATGGATCAGCGAGTAGCAATGCACGCATTCGAGCGCGGCGGCGACACGGAGCGCCGCCTCGCCATCGGCGGAGAAAAGAGCTGCGCTTTCCAGGACCAGAAAAGGGCGCAGCCGCTTGCCGCCATTGAGCACGCCGTGGCGCATCGCCGCCATCAGGCGCTCCGGCCGCGCGATCTCGCCGGCGAGCGGACGCGCGTCGAGCATCCGGCGCAGCTCGGTCTCGACGGCGGCGGCGCGCATGAAAAGCGCGGTTTCGAAGGCGATCTGGTCGTCTTTGCTCATGGCCGGGACCGGTAGCCGACACTCAGACATTGCGCAAGCAGGCGCGCGCCTTTATGCCGATAGGGGCGAGGCACGGGTGGGACGGCTTGACGGAACCGATCGTCGAACATGGAAGCGAAGGGCTGGACATGGCGCGGCCGCGGCGCCTGAACCGCGCCGGGCTGAGGCGCCTCGGCCGGCGCTGCCTGATCGTCGCCATCGTTTTGGCGGCCATACCGGTCGTGCTCACCTTCCTTTACCTGCCGTCCTTCGTGCATCCGGTCTCGACGCTGATGCTGAAGGACCTCGTGACCTTTTCCGGCTACGACCGGCGCTGGGTGTCGATCGACGACGTAGCGCCGGTGCTGGCGCATTCGGTGATCATGTCGGAGGACGGGCAGTTCTGCTTCCATCGCGGCGTCGACCTCGGCGAATTGCGCGGCGTGGTCGACGATGCGCTGGCCGGCGAGGCGACGCGTGGCGCCTCCACCATCACCATGCAGACAGTGAAGAACCTTTTTCTGTGGTCGCGGCCATTGGGCAGCGTGCGAAAGGTGGTCGAGCTGCCTTTAGCCATCTATTTCGACGCGGTGATGTCGAAGCGGCGGATCATGGAGATCTACCTCAACATCGCCGAATGGGGGCCGGGCATTTACGGCATCGAGGCCGCCGCCCGGCATCATTTCGGCGTCTCGGCCAAGCAATTGTCGCGGAGGCAGGCGGCGTTGCTTGCCGTCAGCCTGCCCAATCCCATCGCGCGCAATCCCGCGAAGCCCGGGCCGGGATTGCGGCGACTGGCCTCGCTGATCGAGCGGCGGGCCAGTCGCTCAGGCGCGTATGTCGGTTGCCTGGATTAGGACGAAGCGGCGCCGGCTCAAAAAAATTCGCGGCCAGCGCTGGCCAAAAGGGCGCAAGGCGTGTATAGGCACCCGACTTTCTCAGATTATGGCCTCGATGCGGCCCTTTCGCGAGGGTTGCCGGGGCATTTTGACCATGTAGTGGAGCATATCCATGGCCGTTCCAAAAAGAAAAACCTCTCCGTCGAAGCGCGGCATGCGCCGCTCGGCCGACGCCCTCAAGGCCCCGACCTATGTCGAGGACAAGAATTCCGGCGAAATGCGCCGCCCGCACCACATCGACCTGAAGACCGGCATGTATCGCGGCCGCCAGGTGCTGGAGCCGAAGGAAAGCTGAGAGGCTTCCAAGGGTTTCCGACTTTCGAAAGACCGGCCTCTGGCCGGTCTTTTTGCGTATGGCCCCGGTTGGCGTCGCGAGCTGCAGAAAAGCGAGGGCAACCGGCTGACATCGTTATTTCATTAGGTCTTAGAGCGTGTTCGCGGTTGCCGGCGAAAAGCCTTGACGGCGCGCTTGCCGCGGATTTTACAAAAGGGTGCCCATTGGAGTCACCCAGATGTTCGGTGCCGTCCCGCTGCTGATCGTGCCCTTCGTCCTCTACAATCTCGGCCTGCTCGGATTGTTCGGCGGCGGCGACGAGCCGTGGATGATCGAGATGTTCTCCTTCCGCATGATGTCGGGCGGCATCTTTTCGATGACGCTCGGCGACCTGATGGTGCTGATCGGGCTGATCTTCCTGTTCATTGAGATCTCGAAATCGGTGCGCACGACCAATGCCTCGATCCTCGACCACCTGCTCTCGACACTGGTCTTCATCGCCTTCCTGGTCGAATTCCTGCTGGTGAAGGGCGCTGCGCATTCCGTCTTCTTCACGCTGATGATCATCGCGCTGTTCGACGTGCTGGCCGGCTTTTCGGTGTCGATGCGGTCGGCCAGTCGCGACATCAACTTAAACTGACGGCATCTCAGCCTTTCGCGCGACCACTTCGTCGTAGGCAGCGCGCAGTTGCTGGCGCACGGTCGGCGTGCCCGGCGGCGCCTTCGACGGCGCGCCGAGATGCTCATGGCGCAGCTCGTCCATGAATTGGTTCCATAGCGGCGGACCGCCCTTTTCGAGCAGCTCGGCGCGGATCGACAATTCTTCCGTGACCGGCAGCCAGACGCGCCCCCAGGCGCCGAGCTGCGCCATGATCGGGACGAGCGTGATCGCCATCTCGGTCAGGCTGTAGATCGCTTTCTGCTTGTGGCTGGGATCGTCCGCCTTGGTCAGCAGGCCGAGCTCCATCAGCCGCTTCAGCCGGTCGGCCAGGATGTTGGAGGCGATGCCTTCCAGCGAGCCGTTGAGCAACTCGCGGAAATGGCGCCTGCCGCCGAAGATCATGTCGCGCAGAATGATCAGGCTCCAGCGATCGCCGAACACCTCGAGCGACAGATTGATCGGGCAGCCGGACCGGCGGTCGATGCTCACAGCACTCTCCAGAAAAACCAGTTGCATTATGATATCGGTTTTATTATCGTGCAACTGATTGCAAAATGCAATCAGATTGGAGGAGCAGATGACCCCCGAAACGCAGCGCCCCACCATCGTTTCGCAAAGCTTCGGCAGTCCGAAAGATCCGCCGATCCTTCTGATCATGGGCGCCATGGCGTCGATGCTGTGGTGGCCGGAAGCCTTCTGCCGGCAGCTTGCCGGGCGCGACCGCTTCGTCATCCGCTACGACAATCGCGACACCGGCCTGTCGACCAAATATCCGCCGGGCGCGCCGCCCTACACATTCGAGGACATGGTGGACGACGCCCTCCGCGTGCTCGACGACCATGGCGTTGGCAAGGCGCATGTCGCCGGCATGTCGATGGGCGGCATGCTCGCGCAAAGCATGGCGCTGAAATATCCCGAACGCGTCAGCGCGCTCACCGTGATCTCCTGTTCGCCGCTCGGTGTCGATACGTCCGGCCTACCCGGAACGACCGAGGCCTATAGGGAACATTCGGCCGAAGGCGCCAATGTCGACTGGTCGAAGCGGGCGCAGGTGCTCGACTTCATGGTCAAGGACGCCCGCGCGATCGCGAGCACGCTGCATCTGTTCGACGAGAAGCGGACGCGCAAGATGATCGAGGAGGATTACGACCGGTCCGGCGGTCTCGCCAGCGCGACCAACCATTTCCTGCTCAAGGGCGGCGGCCCGCAGCGCACGGTGCGGGATCTGCGCGCACCGCTGCTCGTCATCCATGGCAGCGCCGATCCGCTGTTCCCGATCGAACACGGTGAGGCGCTCGCCAAGGCTGTTCCCGGCGCAAGGCTGGTCAAGATCGAAGGCGGTGGCCACGAACTGCACCGCAATGACTGGCCGCAGATCATCGAAGCCATCGCCGCACACGGCTAACCGATAGGAAGCTGCCTTGACTCAAGCCGTTCGCAGCAATAGTGAAGTGAGTGCTTAAGTATCGAAAGAGAGCGAGAATGTCCCTGACGTTGCATTTCCACCCGCTGGCCTCGTTCTGCTGGAAGCCGCTGATCGCGTTCTACGAGAACGACACGCCTTTCGAGCCGGTCATTGTCGATCTCGGCGACGAAGCTTCCCGCGCGGCTTTCCTGAGGGTGTCGCCGACCGGCAAGATGCCGGCGCTGCGTGACGACGCGCGGGATCGCACGGTGCTGGAATCGACCATCGTCGTCGAATATCTCGCCGCGCATTACCCCGGGCCGGTGACGCTCGTTCCGGCCGATATCGATCTTGCCCTGCAAGTCCGGCAGGCCGACCGCTTCTACGATTTCTACGTGCAGCATCCAATGCAGAAGATCGTCGGCGACCGCCTGCGGCCAAAGGACCAGACCGATCCGTTCGGGGTCGAGGAGGCTCGTACGCTACTGCGCAACTCCTACGCCATTGTCGAAGAGGAGATGCAGGACAGGACCTGGGCCGTGGGCGAAAGCTTCACCATGGCCGACTGCGCCGCTTCGCCGGCGCTGTTCTATGCGAACAAGGTCGAGCCGTTCGGGGACAAGTTTCCGGCCGTCAAAGCCTATCACGACCGGCTGCTCGCGCGCCCGTCCTTCGCCCGCGTGATCGAGGAAGCGGGACCTTACTTCAAGTTCTTTCCGTATAATAACGGCTAGCCGGCGATGCTGCACGATCCGGCCCAGCTCGACCTTATGTTCCAGGCGCTTGCCGATCCGGCGCGGCGCCAGATGGTGGACCGCCTGTCGCGCGGGCCGGCATCGGTCAGCCAACTGGCCGAACCGCTGGCGATGTCGCTTTCGGCCGTCGTCCAGCATCTCAACGTGCTCGAGGCAAGCGGCCTGGTCAGGACCGAAAAGCTTGGCCGGGTGCGGACCTGCCAAATCGAGCCGCAGGCGCTTCGGGCCGCCGAGCACTGGATCAATGAGCGGCGGCTCGCCTGGGAGCGCCGGCTCGACCGGCTCGGCGATTTTCTCGCTGAAGCCAAGGATGAAAGCTGAAGGAAGCCGTCATGACTGAACGATCCGTCGTCCATTCCACCTTCGTCATCGAGCGCGTCTATCCGGCAGCGCCGGAGAAGGTCTATTTCGCGTTGAGCGATCCGGCGCCGAAGAAACGCTGGTTCTTCGATCCCGACAACCCGATGCCCAGCCGGCATGAGATGGACTTCCGTGTCGGCGGCAAGGAGGTGAATGCCGGCTGTCCCAGCGATGGGCAGATGCATTTCTACAACGCGGTCTATCAGGACATCGTGCCCAACCGGCGCATCGTCTACAGCTACGAGCTCTTGTTCGGTGAGACCCGGGTTTCGGTGTCGCTCGCGACGATCGAGCTCATCGCAGAAGGCAAGGGAACGCGGCTGATCCTGACGGAGCAGGGCGCCTTCTTCGACGGCATCGACTCACCGGCCACCCGCGAGCACGGCACCGGCGAGTTGCTCGACGCGCTCGGGACGGCACTGGCGGCGAGTTGAGCCTCCAGCCGGCGGACTATTCGCCCGGCGCTGTTTCCCAGAACTGGTCGAGCCAGATGTTAAGTCTCAGGAAGCCGGCGCTGCTGACAGTATAGACGCGCCTTGTGCCCTCGGCCTTGGCGTTGACCAGGCCGGCATCGAGCAGAACCTTCAGATGCTGGGAAACCGCCGGGCGTGAGACGGGCAGCCCGGCCGCCAATTCGTTCACCGTCTTCGGGCCGCGCCGGAGTTCTTCCAAGAGATAGCGCCGATTGGGATCGGCTATCGCCACGAAGGCGTCAGAAAACATCATGCCTCTATTTGTGAGGCAAAGTCTTGCGAATCTCAACTATTGGTTTCAACCTTTCTTCGCGGATCGAGCCGCGTCGCCTCGGGCGTGACCGCGCGGTCCGCGGGCTGCGTCTTGAAGGCATCGCGGTTTTCGATGGGCACCGGCGCGCGGGCGCGGATGCGCAGCAGCGTGTAGCCGGCGAGGCCGAGATGGGCGAGCGCGGTTGCCAGGAAAAGCCCTTCCGGACGCACCGAACCCATCAAGGCCGCTGCCAAAAGCGGGCCGATCATGGTGCCGAAGCCGTAGAGCAGCAACAGGCCGCCGGAAACCTTGACGAAGTCCTCGGCGCGGGCGTGGTCGTTGGCATGCGCGACGGCGATCGAATAGAGCGTATAGGCGAAGGCGCCATAGGCGGCGGTCATCACGATGACGAAGACGCCCGAACGCGGCGCGAACAGGAAGATCAGCACCGCGACCAGCGCGGCGCCGAACGCAGCGCCCGCCAGCACGAAGCGGCGGTCGGTCGTGTCCGACAGGCGCCCGGCCGGAAGCTGCATGGCGGCGCCGGCGATGACCACAAGGCTCATCATCAGCGCGATCTCGGCGGTGGAGATGCCGATGCGGGCGCCATAGACGGCGCCGAGCGTGCCCCAGGCGCCGTTGGCGATGCCGATCAGGAGACAGGCTACTGCCGACACCGGCGAATTGGCATAGAGGCCTTTGATGTCGAGCTTGACGTCCTGCAGCGGCTTGGGATGCGACTGCGTCGACACGGCCGTCGGGATGAGCGATAGGCAAAACAGGATGCCGGTGATCATGAACAGCGAGGCCGATCGCACGTCGCCGCCGGCGACGATCATCTGACCGCCCATGATCGAGGCATAGGTGACCATCATGTAGAGGCCGAAGACGGTGCCGCGGTTTTCGTTGGTGGCCTTCTCGTTCAGCCAGCTCTCGATCACCATGAAGGCGCCGGCCATGGTGAAGCCGGTGAAGGCGCGCAAAAGGATCCAGACATATTCGTCGATAATGAGGCCGGTGAGCAGCGCGATGATCGCGCCGGACGCGGCGAAGGCGCCGAAGGCCCTGACATGGCCGGCACGGCGCACGAGGCGGGGCGCGAAAAAACAGCCGGCGACGAAGCCGCCGGCCCAGGCCGTGCCCATCAGGCCGAGCGAAGCGGTCGAAAAGCCTTCCACCTGGCCGCGCAGCGGCAGGAGCAGTCCATGCAGGCCGGATGCGGCGAGCAGGAACGCCGTGCCGCGCAGCAGCGA
The DNA here is from genome assembly GCA_000824805.1 of Mesorhizobium sp. SOD10. Classification (GTDB taxonomy): domain Bacteria; phylum Pseudomonadota; class Alphaproteobacteria; order Rhizobiales; family Rhizobiaceae; genus Mesorhizobium. Next base: position 235,904 of record CCNA01000012.1, on the reverse strand, counting down.
GAGGATCGGTCTGTAGGTTGCAAACATGGGCTGATCCGGCTGGAATTTCGGGCGCAGGTCTGTCTCAGCGTCTGGCAGTCGCAATCAGGCTTTTCCGGGGCGGACTGGCGCGCCGGCGGAACTATCCTCTGCGAAACAGCGCCTCGGCCGCGGATTTGGTGGCGCCCTTGGCGGCCCGTGCCTCTTCCAGCCGGGCGATCTCGTCGCGCAGCATCGCAATGCGCTCGGACAATTCATCGACGGAAAGCAGCGAGAGGTCCTGGCCGATCTCGTGCGGGCGCGGCTTCTTCCTGGGTTCGTCGTCGAAGATCGCCATCGTCGCTTCTCCCTTGCTTGGCCATTTGCCTGATTTGGCAATCAGAATACATAGGGCAGGGGCGCCGATGCAAACGGCCGACAACAGATCGACATAAGGAGACGGCAAGCCATGGCAAGTCAGAAGATTCCGGCGACGATGACAGCCATCGCGATCTCGCAGCCCGGTGGGCCAAGAGTGCTCAAGCCGGAGACGCGTGACGTGCCCGCGCCTGGTCCGGGCGAGGTGGTGATCCGCGTGCATGCGGCCGGCGTCAACCGGCCGGACGTCCAGCAGCGCAAGGGCGCCTATCCGCCGCCGCCCGGCGCTTCGGACTTGCCCGGCCTCGAGGTGGCCGGCGAAGTCGCGGTGCTCGGCGACGCAATATCGCGCTGGCGCCTCGGCGACCGGGTCTGCGCGCTGACGCCGGGCGGCGGCTACGCCGAATATGTCAAAGTCCATGCCGGCAGCGTGCTGCCGATTCCGGCCGGCTTCACCTATTCGGAGGCCGCCGCCGTGCCGGAGAACTATTTCACCGTCTGGCACAATGTGTTCGAGCGCGGCGGCCTGAAGAAGGGCGAGACGCTGCTTGTCCATGGCGGCTCGTCCGGCATCGGCACCACTGCCATCCAACTGGCCTCGGCCTTCGGCGCCACTGTGATCACCACCGCGGGCAGCAAGGAGAAATGCGACGCCTGCCTCAAGCTCGGCGCCGACAGGGCGATCAACTATCGCGAGGAGGATTTCGTCGCCGCGGTGAAGGATGCGACCGGCGGCAAGGGCGTCGACGTCATCCTCGACATGGTCGGCGGCGACTATGTCGCGCGCAACTACGAAGCCGCGGCCGTCGAGGGGCGCATCGTCCAGATCGCCGTGCAGGCCGGTGCTGTCGCAAGCACCAATTTCGCAACGCTCATGGTCAAGCGCCTGACCCACACGGGCTCGACGCTCAGGCCGCGTACCGTCGAGTTCAAGGCGGCGATCGCCGCCGCGCTGGAGGCCCAGGTGTGGCCGCTGCTCGGCACGCGCAAGGTGGCACCCGTCATGGACATGATCTTTCCACTGACCGAAGCATGGCGGGCGCATGAGCGGATGGAAGAGGGCGAGCATATCGGCAAGATCGTCCTCGACGTCGGCTAGCATGGGTCGATATTCAGGTGAGGCCGGTCTGCAAATGCCGGCCTTCTGCGCTTCCGGTGCTCACGTACTTTAAGTACGCTCCGCTCCGGTTCTCGAAGTCCACCATTTTCGACTCGGCCTGACCTGAATCTGGACCCATCCTGGGGTAGCGGCTGTCCACCATTCCAAGCTGAACGAATCCTTAATGGTGCAATGCACAAAACGCATTGCGGCCATGCAAAAGCGTCCGTTCAATTTGTGGGCAGGCGTGCCTATTTACGCGGCATCAAACGATTTGACCAACGACTGGAGCAACCATCATGAACCCGATCCGTGCTTTCCGTAAGTGGCGCATGTACAACGAGACGGTGCGCGAGCTGAACAAGCTCAACGCCCGCCAGCTGAGCGACCTTGGCATCAACCGCGCCGACATCGAGCGCATCGCCCGTCAGGCGGTGTAATCAAAACGAAGCCCGACCGCCGAGGCCGGGCTGGGACTTGCAAGCCAGAGCCGTCGAGACGCTTGCTTCGTTTCCGGTTCCGAACCCGCTGGACCCCGTCCAGCGGGTTTTGTCTTTTCAGGGCCGTGAATCGAGCTCTTCCCAAAAACATTGCGAAAATCGGAGGGAGCGTTTATACAGGCCGCGAATTTCCCATTTTGGTGGCTCTAAAACCACCGCCCGCGCGGGAACGCGGGCGAACGAGAAGGATTTTTGATATGGCCAATACGCTGCTGATGCCCAAGGCGACCGCCGTCTGGCTGGTCGACAACACCGCACTCTCTTTCGAGCAGATCGCGCAGTTCTGCGGTCTGCATCCGCTCGAGGTCAAGGCGATCGCCGACGGCGAGTCTGCGCAGGGCATCAAGGGCATGGACCCGATCATCACCGGGCAGCTGACGCGCGACGAGATCGCGCGCGGCGAGAAGGACGTCAATTACCGGCTGAAGCTGTCGGAGCCGAAGGTGCGGGTGCCGGAATCGAAGCGCAAGGGTCCGCGCTACACGCCGCTGTCGAAGCGTCAGGACCGGCCGAACGCCATCCTGTGGCTGGTGCGCAACCATCCCGAACTCAAGGACGCGCAGATCGCCCGTCTCGTGGGCACCACCAAGTCGACCATCGAGCAGATCCGCGAACGCAAGCACTGGAACTCGGCCAATCTGCAGCCGATGGATCCGGTGACGCTCGGCCTCACCTCGCAGATCGACCTCGACCTCGAAGTCAACCGCGCCTCGCGCGGCCGCGAGCAGCCGCAGCCCGTGGGCGACACGCTGCTGCCCGCCGCACTCACCGAACGGCTGGTGCCGGCGCCGGAGAAGCCGAAGGACGAGGACCAGGAGCTCGACGCCAACGCCGTCTTCGCCAAGCTTTCCGCGCTCAAGTCGAAGGACAAGGGCGAGGACGACGACCAGGAGTAGGCCTTCCGACGCGCTCAACAAAAAAGCCCGCTTCGAGCGGGCTTTTTCGTTGGACAATGGCTTGGGAGGAAGTCACGTCCGCGCGGCGCGGTCGGGCGCCATGCCGTAATCCTCTGAGCGCTCGACGGCGCGGTAGAAATCAGCGAGCTGCTTGCCGCGCTCCGGCTTGAAGATGCGGCCGGCAATCACGACCGAGGCGATGCGGTCGATGCGGAAGGCGCGGAAGTCGTCGCGCATCTCGCACCAGGCGACCAGGGTCCAGACCTTGCCCCAGAACCACAGCCCCAACGGCCTGATGTCGCGGGCGGTGCCGCGGCCGGCTTCGTCCGAATAGTCGATGGTCAGCACCTGGCGCTTCTCAATGGCACGCTCGATCAGGTCGATCGCCTCGCGCGCGGCATCGCTCACCACCCACATCGGCGTGTGGATCTCGGTACGGGCGATGCGGTCCTTCTCGGTATCGGGCAGCACGGCGCCGATCTTGACCAGCGCCTCGTCGGCGGCCCTTGCCATCGTCGCGCCGCCAAAGGCGCGCACCATGCGCGCGCCCGCAACCAGCGCCACGATCTCGTCACGCGTGAACATCAGCGGCGGAAGATCGAAACCCTCCCTCATCATGTAGCCGACGCCCGCTTCGCCGTCGATCGGCACGCCGGTCGACTGCAGGTCGGCTATGTCGCGGTAAATGGTGCGCTCGGAAACCTCGAGCCACGTGCCGAGCTTCTGCGCGGTGACCAGCCGGCCACCCCGCAAATGCTGCACGATCTGGAAAAGCCTGTCGGCGCGGCGCATCGATCTCTCCCCCGGGATTTATGGCTTCAGCCCTTCGCGCTTGCGCTGCGCGGCAACGAATTTCGTCCCGAAAGACAGTCTGCCCGTGGTCGGCGTCTTTGCACCCAGCACACGCCAGAACGGCGCGACGTCGCTCAGCGCCATGCCGCGCTCGAGATCCTCGTGGGCGGCCTCGGCAACGGTGCGAAGATGATAGCCGATCGTCACCGGGCATGTCACTTCGGCGCCGTGCTCGATGGCCAGAGCGGTGCGCAGCGCACGAACGTCCATCTCCACTCCTTCGGGAATCGAGCGGATGAAGTCGTCGACCTGGCGCGCGGTCGGCACCAGCATCGACTGGCCTTCAACGACATCGCCGACCGTGCGCGGCGACGTCTTGATGCCGTTGATGCCCGGCGTGTTCAGCCTGTCACTCCAGCTCTTCACCATGCGCGGATCACTCCGGATCGTCGGCTCGTGTTCATCACTGTCAGGATCAAGCCGTTCCAATTACCGCAGCCCTCCTGACAACATCCTGTCAGGAGGCTGCGGCGAAACCATCGGCAAGGCTTCTTCCCTGAACTCAACATCACTGGCCGCATTACATCTGGGCGCGACAGCGCCGCAATCCAAGTTGCGGCGACAAATTTCAGTTTTCGCGCACGCGGCCCTGGTAAAGGTCCGGCCAGCCGATGTCCTTGCGGATGTCCGCCGGCAACGTGTTCAGGAAACGCTGGGTGCGGATCTCGTTGCGCACGGTGCGGATCCTGCCGACATAGTGCTGCACGCTGCGCAGAATGGTAAAACCGTTCATGACCTCACTCCTCTCTTTTCGATGGGAAGAGTATCGCACACTCCTCCTGACAGCAGTCTGTCAGGAGCTTGGCAGGGCGCCGAAGAAGGCGGTGCGGCGCCTCTCGCGGCGTTCGGATGAGCCCGATTTCTGTCAGGAATGCCTGGCCCCGAAGGTGCCTCAAGAACAGCTTTGACAGGCGCCATCGATGTTGGTCAAAGGCGGCATGACGAAACTGCTTGCCCTTGTCATCATCGGCATCATGCTGATCCAGGTCATCAAGCCGCTCGGATGGCCGGGGCTGAAGCGGCGCGGCGATTTTTGGAAGCTGGCGCTGCTTGCGATGGCCGCGATATCGCTTGCCGCTGTGCTTGGGCATTGGACTTAAGCTCGGCCGACTCGGCCAGGTTGCTCAATGCCAAGCACGAAATCCACCAGATGCTCCGCCCAGGCGCGGTAACCCGCTTCCGAGGCGTGGAAGCCATCGGACGCGAAGCCGGCCTCGGGATTGGTGATCGGCAGGCGCGCGGCGGCAATGGCGCTGCGTCCGTTGCAGAGCCGCACGCCCATCGGTTCATTTCCGTGGCGCGGATCTCGAGGAGGGCGCCGAGCAATGGCGGCATTGCCGGCGCGTGGGTGAATTCCAGCACCGGTGACCACACCACGCGCGCTTCCGGCCATTTGGCACGCAGTGCGTAAGGCAGGCCGCCGGTGAACGATGCCGTTCACGCGCAGCAGTCCGGCCGACCCTCGGCCTTGTCCTGATACTCGTCGTGGAGGCGCACCCAGTCCATCAGGCCATGATAGGGTCCGGTCTCGTTGCGGCCCTTCGGCGTCATGTCGAGATAATGATAGGCGCCGATCAGCGCGTCGCCGCCGCGGGCGCGCGACATGAAGGTGAGGAAGATGTCGCCGCACGCGTCGCGATAGAAGATGCTGGTGCCGGGCAGGTCCTTCGACCGCAGCGGGCGCTTCTCGAAATTATAGATGGTTTCGCCCGCCGCGATCTGCTTGTCGGTGAAGGAGACCTGAAGGTCGAAATTGAAGTCGGAGGCGTAGGACGACATCCAGTCGAACTTCCACCCCATGCGCCGCTGGTAAGGCAGGATCTCGGCCAGCGGCGCGCGCGAGACGACGACCAGCGAGACGTCATGATGCTTCAGATGTTGGTTGGCGCCGTCGATATGGTCGGCGAGGAACGAGCAGCCCTCGCAGCGGTGGTCGGAGCCCGGCGTCATCATGAAATGATAAACGATGAGCTGGCTCTTGCCCGCGAACAGCTCGGCGAGGCGTTTCGGCCCCGTTTCGCTCTCGAAGACATAATCCTTGCGCAGCTTGAACCAGGGCAGTTGCCGCCTCTCGGCGGCAACAAGGTCGCGGAACCGTGTCAGCTCCTTCTCGCGCTCGAGGTGCCTTCGGTGCGCCTCGAACCAGTCATCGCGCGAAACCACGGCATTGCGTTGCATGACCATCTCCTGTCCTCTCCTGCCAAGGACGTTCGACATCGGCTCAACCCGACACAGCCGCCGCTGTTTCGCTGCATCAGGTAGGAATGCGGCGTATAAAAAACCAAACCCGGGCCAGAGGCCCGGGTTTTCGCTGTGGAGTGGAAGGGCTGGCTTCAGGCGGCCTTTTCCAGCGCCGGCTGCCATTTCCCGAGCGCCGCGAGATGGTTCATATGGGCCCGGTGCGTGAAGGCGGCCTGGCCGGCGGCGACGTTCGAGGCCTTGCCGCTCCACGCCTTCTGCGGTGCGGCCTGCAGCGCCCGGCCATAGGAGAAGGTGAGCTTCCAGGGGTGCGGGCCGATGGCGTTGATGGCATTGAGATTGGCGGTCGCCTCCTCGTCTTCCTGGCCGCCGGAGAGGAAGGCAATGCCCGGCACCGCCGCCGGCACCACTTCGCGGAACAGCTTTATCGTCTTTTCGGCGATTTCCTCGGGGCTGTCGGTCTTGCCTGACTTCTTGCCCGAGATGACCATGTTCGGCTTCAGGATCGAGCCTTCCAAGACGACGCGCGCGGCGTAGAGCTCATCATAGAGCTTGACCAGCGTCGCCCTGGAGACGTCGTAGCAGGTGTCGATCGAGTGAGCGCCGTCCATCAGCACTTCCGGCTCGACGATCGGCACGATGCCGGCTTCCTGGCAAAGTGCTGCATAGCGGGCCAGCGCATGGGTGTTGGAGGCGATCGAGGTGGCGGACGGCACGCCCTTGGCTGTGTCGATGTCGATCACCGCGCGCCATTTGGCGAAGCGGGCGCCGAGCTTGTAATAGTCGGCAAGCCGCTCGCGCAGCCCGTCCAGGCCCTCGGTGATGGTATCGCCGGGAAAGCCGGCCAGAGGCTTGGCGCCGAGATCGACCTTGATGCCGGGAATGGCGCCGGAAGCCTTGATGATGTCGACCAGCGGCGTGCCGTCGGCGGCCTTCTGGCGGATCGTCTCGTCATAGAGGATGACGCCGGAGATGTATTTGGTCATCGCCTCCTTGGACCGGAACATCATCTCGCGATAGTCGCGCCGGTTGTCGGCGGTCGACTCCACGCCGATGACGTCAAAACGCTTCTTGATGGTGCCGGAGCTCTCATCGGCGGCCAAAAGGCCTTTGCCACCGCTCACCATCGCGGCGGCGATATCTTCGAGACGTTCGCTCATGGGTGCTCTCCTACGCTGCGTTTGTTCCGCGCTAGCAGAACACTACCGCCAAAGGAATGACCCCGGAAAGCTAGAATCGATTGAAAGCCGCGCGGGCCTTGCCTCGTCTCGGACTGTTTACCGCTTCAGCACCTCGACGCCGGGCAGCGGCTTGCCTTCCATCCATTCCAGGAAGGCGCCGCCGGCAGTCGAGACATAGGTGAAGTCGTCGGCGACACCGGCATGGTTGAGTGCGGCCACGGTGTCGCCGCCGCCGGCGACCGAGACGAGCTTGCCCTGCTTGGTGCGGGCCGCGGCATGCTTTGCCGCCGCGACCGTGGCACGGTCGAAGGGCTCGATCTCGAAGGCGCCGAGCGGACCGTTCCAGACCAGCGTCGCGGCCCGGTCGATCCAGTCGTTGACGCTCTGCACGGTCTTTGCGCCGACGTCGAGGATCATGCCATCGGCCGGCACGTCCGAGATGGCGACGGTTTCGCTCGCCGCACCCGCCTTGAATTCCCTGGCGACCACGCCGTCCGCGGGCAGGATGATGGCGCAGCCGGCTTGCGCGGCCTCGATCATGATCTGTTTGGCGGTGGCGGCGAGGTCATGCTCGCAGAGCGACTTGCCGACATCGGTGCCGCGCGCGGCCAGGAAGGTGTTCGCCATGCCGCCGCCGATCACCAGCGCGTCGACCTTCTTCACGAGATTCGTCAACAGGTCGATCTTGGTCGAGACCTTGGCGCCGCCGACGATGGCCACCACCGGCCGGACCGGATTGCCGAGGCCCTTTTCCAGCGCGTCGAGCTCGGCCTGCATGGTGCGGCCGGCATAGGCAGGCAAGTGGCGCGCCAGGCCTTCGGTCGAGGCATGCGCCCGATGCGCGGCCGAAAAGGCGTCGTTGACATAGATGTCGCCATTGGCGGCGAGCTTTTCGGTGAAGGCCGGCTCGTTCTTTTCCTCGGCTTTGTGGAAGCGGGTGTTCTCGAGCAGCAGCACGTCGCCGTCCTTCATGGCGGCGACGGCCTCGGCAGCCTTGTCGCCGATGCAGTCGGCGGCGAAGCCGACCGGACGGCCGAGCACTTCCGCCGTGGCGCGGGCGATCGGCTCCAGCGAGAACTCGTCCGAAGGTCCGTCCTTCGGTCGGCCGAAATGCGCCAGCAGGATAACCTTGGCGCCCTTTTTCGAGAGCTCGGCGATGGTCGGCGCGATGCGCTCGATACGGGTGGCGTCGGTGACCTTGCCGTCGGCGACGGGCACGTTGAGGTCGACGCGCACCAAGACGCGCTTACCGCTGACGGCACCGATATCGTCGAGTGTCTTGAAGCCGGCCATGATCCGTTCCTTTCGCGAAAACGCGGCGACCTTACCCGGCGCGAACCACGATGCAAGCGCCGCGTTAGCGGCGGGGGCGCAAAAATGATGTCGGCGTGAGACATCAGCCTTCGCCGGCTGCCTTCCGCCCGTCCGGTGCCGGCGCCGCAGTGTCACCCGGCACGTCCTCGGCCGGCTGTTGTTCCGCCGGCTTGCGCCAGCTGCGGACCATGGCGGCTATACGGTCGGCGATCTCGCCGGCGCTGAGGAAAACCGGCACGCGCGCCACCGGCGCGGTCGGCTCGAAGGACAGGCCGAGCCCGGTGATTCTGCCTTTCTCGTCGACGTCGCGCACGATCAGCTCGATCGGGCCGATCATCACACGGTCGGCATATTCGGGATGGCCGCCGAGCCGCTCGGTAACGAGCGCGGCGACCGTGAGCTTCTGTTCGGCCTCGGTCAGGCCCGGCGCATAGGCTGCCTCGAGTTCCGCCGCAGGGCGGGCAGGATCGACTGCGAAGGCGCCAAAGAAATCGGCATCCTCCGGATCGACCACGGCGCGGCTGGCGAAAAGCTTGTCGAGCAGGCGCGGATAGCGGTCCGGCACGAAGATGTAGACCTGATCACCGGCCGCCAGCCGGCCCATGTCCTGGAAGCGCATGGAGCGGCCGTCGCGCAGCACCAGCGAGGGCCTTGCCCAGCGGGGAATGCGCTCGCCGCGCGCCACCGGGCTGCCGGGTGCTACGCGATAGGCGAGCAGCTCATGATGCGCCGAGCCCGGCAGTTCGAGCTCCACCTTGTCGAGCGGCCCGAGACGCGCGGGAACGATGAGGCCCAGGCGCCGCGCCAGCGGCCCCACCGTCCAGCCCTGCACCACCAGCGATACGAGCACGATGATGAAGGCGGCGTTGAAGATCAGCCGGCCATGCTCGAGCCCGCCGAGCAGCGGCGTGATGGCAAGCAGTATCGAAACCGCGCCGCGCAGGCCTACCCAGGAGACGAAGGCGACCTCGGGGCGCGGCAGGCGGAACGGCATCAGGCAGAGCCATACGGCCAAAGGCCGCGCCACGAAAATCAGGAACAGACCGAGCAGGACCGCCGGCACCAGGATCGCGGGGAATTGCGAGGGCGTTGCGAAAAGGCCGAGGATCAGGAACATGATGATCTGCGCCAGCCACGACATGCCGTCCTGGAAGCGCTTCAGGATGGTGACGGCGCGGATGTCCGAATTGCCGGCGATCAGCCCGGCAAGGTAGACGGCGAGGAAGCCGGAGCCGCCGATGGCGCCGGCCGCCGCGAACACCATCAGCGACAACGTCAGCACGAAGATCGGCAGCAGGCCGTGGTCGAGGTTGAGCCGCTCCACGAGGCGCACGATGCCGAAGCCGCCGAGCACACCGACAATGGCACCGACCCCCATATTGGCGAGGAAGCCGACCAAAAGGTTGGTGGCCAGCACATTGGCTTCGGGGTCGGCGTGCGCGGCGATGATCTCGACGAGCGTGATGGTGAGGAAGATGGCGATCGGGTCGTTGGTGCCGGATTCCACTTCGAGTGTCGAACGCACGCGCTCGCGCAGATGGATTTCTCCGGCGCGCAGCAGGAAGAACACGGCCGCCGCATCCGTCGAGGCGACGGCCGCGCCAAGCAGCGAGGATTCGAGCCAGTTGAGGTCGAGCAGATAGTAGGCGGCCACGCCGAAAATGCCGGTGGTCAGGATGACGCCGACCGTGGCCAGCGACAACGCCGGCCCGGCCGCCTGGCGCAGGGCGTTGAGCGGCGTGCCGAAACCGGAATCGAACAGGATGATGGCCAAGGCCAGTGAGCCGGCAAAATAAGCCAGCCGCGCATTGTCGAATTCGATGCCGAGGCCGTCGACGCCGGTGGCAAGGCCGATGCAGAGGAAGAGGAGCAGCAAAGGAGCGCCGAAGCGGAAGGCAATCAGGCTCGAAAACGCGGCGGCGACGATGAGCGCCGTGCCGACCAGCGTCACGAGATAGATCGCATGCTCCATCCGCCAGTGCCCCTCAAGTCCCTCTCATTTGTCGATTTACGGGAGAGTGGGGCGAAGACATGACCAGTGCAAGGCAACAGCATGTTTTTTGGCTCAGCCGGCCAATAAAAAACGCCCGGCCAAGCCGGGCGTTTCAAAAGCTGAAGCGAGCCTACAATCAGCCGATGGTCTTGCCGAAAGCGACGGCGGTGTCGCCCATGCGGTTCGAGAAGCCCCATTCGTTGTCGTACCAGGACAGGACCGAAACGAAGTTGCCGTCCATCACCTTGGTCTGGTCGAGCGCCACAATCGAGGAATGCGGATCATGGTTGAAGTCGATCGACACGTTCGGGTGATGGGTGACCGACAGCACGCCCTTCAGCTTGCCCTTGGACGCGGCGATGACCGCTTCGTTGATCTCCTGCGCGGTGGTCGAGCGCTTGGCGACGAACTTGAAGTCGACGAGCGAGACGTTCGGGGTCGGCACGCGGATCGAGATGCCGTCGAGCTTGCCCTTGAGATCGGGCAGCACGAGGCCGATCGCCTTGGCGGCGCCCGTCGAGGTCGGGATCTGCGACAGCGCCGCGGCGCGGGCGCGGTAGAGGTCCTTGTGCATGGTGTCCAGCGTCGGCTGGTCGCCGGTATAGGAGTGGATCGTCGTCATCATGCCCTTCTCGATGCCTACGGTCTCGTGCAGCACGGCCGCCAGCGGCGCCAGGCAGTTGGTGGTGCAGGAGGCGTTGGAGATGACGATGTGGTCCTTGGTCAGCTTGTCGTGGTTGATGCCGTAGACGACGGTGAGGTCGGCGCCTTCGGCCGGGGCCGAGACGATGACGCGCTTGGCGCCGGCGGTCAGGTGCGCGGCGGCCTTGTCGCGGGCGGTGAAGATGCCCGTGCATTCGAGCGCGATGTCGACGCCGAGGTCCTTCCACGGCAGCTGGGTCGGATCCTTGATCGCAGTGACCTTGAACTTCTCCTTGCCGACCGAGATCTGGTCGCCGTCGACGGTCACCTCATGCGGGAAGCGGCCATGCACGCTGTCGAAGCGCAAGAGGTGCGCGTTGGTCTCGACCGGGCCGAGGTCGTTGACGGCGACAACCTCGATGTCCTTGCGGCCGGATTCATGGATGGCGCGCAGGATGTTGCGGCCGATCCGGCCAAATCCGTTGATGGCAACTCTGACGGTCATTGTTCTCTCCCTTGGGGGCTGGAAAGCGGATGGGTCCGCAGTTTCATAACGGCGGAAGGCGCAAGAATCCAGCCGCAGAAGGTCGCATCTAAATCGATTAGGTTGGTCCAGCCCGGCGGAGCCGTCGATCGGAGCTGCCGGGCCCGAGCCAATTCCTACTTGCCGTGCAGGCGGGCTTCGACCGCCTTGGCCGCGGCCTCGGCGGTGATGCCGAAATGCGGATAGAGCTGCTCGATCGAGCCGGAGGCGCCAAAACCGTGCATGCCGACGAAAATGCCGTCGGTGCCGATCAGGTGATCCCAGCCCTGGCGGATGCCGGCCTCGATCGCGACCTTCACCTTGGCGTTGCCGATGGTCTTCTTGCGATAATCGTCGCTCTGCCGGTCGAACAGTTCGAAGCAGGGCACCGAGACGACGCGGGTCGGATGGCCGTGCTTTTCCAGCAGGTCGCGCGCGCCGAGAGCCACCTCGACTTCTGAGCCGGTGGCGAAGATCGTCACCACGGCCTCGCCGCTGGCGGCGGCAAGCTCATAGGCGCCCTGGCTGGAAAGGTTCTTCGCCGAATGCTCGGTGCGCACGGTCGGCAGGTTCTGGCGGGTCAGCGCCAGGGTCGAGGGCGTCTTTTCCGATTCCAGCGCGATCTGCCAGCATTCGGCGGTTTCGACCGCGTCGGCCGGACGGAAGACATTGTGGTTCGGAATGGCGCGCAGCGCGGCCAGGTGCTCGACCGGCTGGTGGGTCGGGCCGTCCTCGCCGAGGCCGATCGAGTCATGCGTCATGACGAAGATCGAGCGGATGCCCATCAGCGAGGCAAGGCGCATCGAGGGGCGGGCATAGTCGGAGAAGCACAGGAAGGTGCCGCCATAGGCGATCAGGCCGCCATGCAGCGTGAGACCATTGATGGCGGCCGCCATGCCGTGCTCGCGGATGCCGTAATGGACATAACGCTGGCCGTAGTCGTCCGGGGTGATGTTCTTGGTCTGGCTGGTCTTGGTGTTGTTGGAGCCGGTGAGGTCGGCCGAGCCGCCGATCGTCTCCGGCACCGCGCCGTTGATGACCTCCAGCGCCATTTCCGACGACTTGCGGGTGGCGACCTTCGGCTTATCGGCCGACAGCTTCTTCTTGTAGTCGGCGATGATGGCGTCGAAATTGGAGGGCAGCTTGCCGGCGAGACGGCGCTCGAACTCGGCCTTGAGCTTCGGCTCGGCCTTGGCCAGGCGGCCTTCCCAGTCGGCGCGGGCCTCAGCGCCCTTCTGGCCCACGGCGCGCCAGGCGTCGAGGATGTCGGCCGGAATTTCGAAGGGCGGCGAGTCCCAGTTGAAGAATTTGCGTGCACCGGCGATTTCCTCGGCGCCCAGCGGCGAGCCATGCGCCTTGTTGGTGCCGGCCTTGGTCGGGGCGCCGAAGCCGATGGTGGTCTTGCAGGCGATCATCGTCGGCTTGTCGGAATGGCGCGCCGCCTCGATGGCGTAGGCGATCGCTTCCGGATCGGTGCCGTCGATGTGGCTGGCGTTCCAGCCGCTGGCCTGGAAGCGGGCGACCTGGTCGGTGTTGTCGGCAAGCGAGACCGGGCCGTCGATCGAGATGTTGTTGTTGTCCCAGAAGACGATCAGCTTGTTCAGCTTCAGATGACCGGCCAGCGCGATGGCTTCCTGGGAGACGCCTTCCATCAGGCAGCCGTCGCCGGCCAGCACATAGGTATAATGGTTGACGAGGTCGTTGCCGAAGGCGGCGTTCATGATGCGCTCGCCGAGCGCGAAGCCGACCGAATTGGCAAGGCCCTGGCCGAGCGGACCGGTGGTGGTCTCGATGCCGGCGGCATGGCCGTATTCGGGATGGCCGGCGGTCTTGGAGCCGAGCTGGCGGAAATTCTTGATCTGGTCGATCGTCATGTCCTCATAGCCGGTGAGGTAGAGGAGCGAATAGAGCAGCATCGAGCCGTGGCCGGCCGACAGGATGAAGCGGTCCCGGTCGGCCCAATGCGGCGCCTTGGCGTCGAATTTCAGAAAGCGGCTGAACAGAACCGTGGCGATGTCGGCGCAGCCCATGGGCAGGCCGGGGTGACCGGAGTTCGCCTTCTCGACGGCGTCCATGGAAAGGAAACGGATCGCGTTGGCCATCCGATCATGTTGTTCACGCGAGGTCATGCTTCCTCCGGAAGTGGGTTGGAGCCTGGGGAGAACCCTTGGAAAAGGATGCCGCGACACATAGCAGGCGCGGCCTTTTAGTCAACAAATCGGGGCGGATTTTGCCGGGCTTGTGATGGGATCGGGCGCCTTACATTAGCGATAGCGGGGGACAGTCGCGAGAGCTTTGTTGACGCGCCCTTCACCCGGTGCCTAATCTTTCCGAGGTAACGCGTTCTGAACGCGTGCGATTCGGTGATGGGCAGGGCATAGGACGAAGGCCATGACCGGGGAAACGACCCTCAAGGAAGTCATCGCCAGGCTGGGCAAGGCCATGGAAGGGCTGGAAAACGCCGTGGCGGCGAAGCTCGAGCATGAGCGCGATTATTCGGAAGCCGAGGCCGAGGTGCAGCGCATGAACGCCGACCGTTCGCGCCTGGCGCAGGAGCTCGACAATTCCGAAGCGCGCGCCGAGCGTCTGGAAGACGCCAACAAGGAAGTGTCGCGGCGGCTAGTGACTGCCATGGAAACCATCCGCGCGGTTCTGGACAGGTAGGGCAATGGCACAGGTCACCGTTTCGATCGACGGCAAGCAGTACCGGATGGCCTGCGACGAGGGCCAGGAAGAGCATCTGATCGACCTTGCCGAGCGTTTCGACCGCTATGTCTCGCACCTGAAGGATTCCTTCGGCGAGATCGGCGACCAGCGGCTTACCGTCATGGCGGGCATCATGGTGATGGACGAGCTCTCGGAGCTCACCAAGCGCGTCAAAGGCATGGAGAGCGAGGTGCTCACCTTGCGCAAGACGCGCGACGAGGCGCTTACCAAGGCCGACAAAAGCGACAGCGTGCTCACCACCGCGCTCGCGGCGCTCGCGCAACGCATGGAAGATCTCACGGCGACGCTGGCGATAAAGAAAGGCTGAGCGGCGCTCCCTTCTCTCAGATGCGGAATCCAGCCGCTTCTTGCCCGGCGGCGAAAAAAATCGCCTTGCAAGGCCTCGGCTGCGCCTCCAGACGTTTGACCGGCACCGCGATAGTGCTAGCTTAGGCCCGCGCCGGCCAGGCCGGCCACCGTTTCTCAAAAAGGGTAGGGATAGGCTATGAGTCTTCGTATCAACGATGTCGCGCCGGATTTCACGGCCGAGACCACGCAGGGCACCATCAACTTCCACGACTGGATCGGCGACGGCTGGGCGGTGCTGTTCAGCCACCCGAAGAACTTCACGCCGGTCTGCACCACCGAGCTAGGCACGATGGCCGGCCTGGAAGGCGAGTTCAAAAAGCGCAACGTCAAGATCATCGGCATCTCGGTCGATCCGGTATCGAGCCACGACAAGTGGCAGGCCGACATCAAGACCGCTACCGGCCAGACGGTGAACTACCCGCTGATCGGCGATAAGGACCTTAAGGTCGCTAAGCTTTACGAGATGCTGCCGGCGGGCGCCGGCGAGAGCTCGGAGGGTCGTACGCCGGCCGACAATGCCACCGTGCGTTCGGTCTATGTCATCGGCCCGGACAAGAAGATCAAGCTGGTGCTGACCTATCCGATGACCACGGGCCGCAACTTCGACGAGATCCTGCGCGTCATCGATTCCATCCAGCTGACGGCCAAGCACCAGGTGGCGACGCCGGCAAACTGGAAGCAAGGCGACGATGTCATCATCACCGCCGCGGTCTCCAACGAGGACGCTGTCAAGCGCTTTGGGGCGTATGAGACGGTGCTGCCGTACCTAAGGAAGACGAAGCAACCGACGGCCTGAGCTTTCCTTCTCCCCGTGTAGTAAGGGGGAGAACGGGCTGGTCCGCTATTTTCGCCGATCGCAGACGTTGCAAAACAAAAAGGCGGCGCCGAAGCGCCGCCTTTATTCATTGGTGACTTGAGCTTTAAGCCGCCGGCTGCGCTTCGATGGTGCGCAGCGCCTGGGTCTGGCGCTTGGCGGCGGCCTTGACCGCATCCTGCACCTTCTCGAAAGCGCGCACCTCGATCTGGCGCACACGCTCGCGGCTGATGTCGAACTCGGCCGACAGCTCTTCCAGCGTCAGCGGCTCTTCGGCGAGGCGGCGCGCCTCGAAGATGCGCCGCTCGCGGTCGTTGAGGACCGACAGAGCGCCCGACAGCATGGCGCGCCGGTTTTCCAGCTCGTCCTGCTCGATCAGCATCTCTTCCTGGCTTTCGTGGTCGTCGACCAGCCAGTCCTGCCATTCGCCGGACTCGCCTTCGCTCGCCCGGATCGGGGCGTTGAGAGAAGCGTCGCCCGAAAGGCGGCGGTTCATCGAGATCACCTCGGCCTCGGAAACATTGAGGCGGGTGGCGATCTCGGCGATCTGGTCGGGCTTCAAGTCGCCTTCATCGAGCGCCTGGATCTTGCCCTTCACCTTGCGCAGGTTGAAGAACAGACGCTTCTGGTTGGCGGTGGTGCCCATCTTGACCAGGCTCCACGAGCGCAGGATGTATTCCTGGATCGAGGCCTTGATCCACCACATGGCATAGGTGGCGAGCCGGAAACCACGCTCCGGCTCGAATTTCTTGACGGCCTGCATGAGGCCGACATTGCCTTCCGAGATCACCTCGCCGATCGGCAGACCGTAGCCACGATAGCCCATGGCGATCTTGGCGACGAGCCGCAAATGGCTGGTGACGAGCTTGTGGGCAGCCGAAGTGTCCTGATGCTCGGCGTAGCGTTTCGCGAGCATGTACTCTTCCTGCGGCTGAAGCATCGGAAAGCGGCGGATTTCTTCCAGGTAACGGGCGAGACCGCCTTCACCGGAAACAATACTGGGTAATGATTGGGCCATGATAGCGCCCCCTCTCTTGGAGTGAATTGCCCCCGAAACTCGGCGGGCATGCGACGCGGATGCCAAAGGCTCACCCGCCACAACCTGTATATATAGGAACAAAACCAGAAAAGACAGGCATTTGTTCAACGCTAAACAGTCTGTCACGCTGAAGTGAACAACGCCAGTCAGGTTTTTTGATGGCTGGTTTGCAGCTTGTTCGTGGCGGGTAGGGTTCAAAGGTTGCGGAAGCCGCCGACGAGTTCCTCCATGTCCCCCGGTATCGGCGCTTCGAACCTCATCGTCAGATGGGTGGTCGGGTGCCGGAATTCAAGGAGCCAGGCGTGCAGGGCCTGCCGGGGAAAGGCTTTGACCTTGGTTTTCAAGGGTTCCGGCAGCCGGTTGGCCTTGGTGCGGAAGGCCTGCCCGTAATCCGGGTCGCCGACCACGGGGTGGCCGATATGGGCCATGTGGACGCGGATCTGGTGGGTGCGGCCGGTCTCCAGCCGGCACTCGATGAGGCTCGCGGTGGCGAAAGCCTGCTGTGCCTCGCCGAAACGCTCGACGACGCTGAAATGCGTGACGGCATGGCGGGCATCGTCACGGCTTTCCGGCACCACCGCACGGCGCACGCGATCGGCGGCACGGCCCAGCGCAGCATCGACCGTGCCGGTCGGCCGCTGCGGGATGCCCCAGACCAGCGCCAGATAGGCGCGTTCGAGGTCGCCCGTGCGGCCGTGGTCGGCAAAGGCTTCCGACAGGGCTTTGTGGGTCCGGTCGGTCTTGGCCACGACCATGACGCCGCTGGTTTCCTTGTCCAGCCGGTGGACGATGCCCGGCCGCCTGACGCCGCCAATCCCGGAGAGGCTGTCGCCGCAATGATGGATCAGCGCATTGACCAGCGTGCCGGTCCAGTTGCCGGCGCCGGGATGGACGACCAGCCCCGCCGGCTTGTTGATGACGATCAGCTCGTCGTCTTCGTAGAGGATGTCGAGGGGGATGTCCTCGCCCTGCGGCTCGGCCGGCTCGGGCGCGGGCACCAGGACTTCGACACGCTCACCGGCCGTCAGCTTGCGCTTGGCCTCCAGCACGGCCTTGCCGGCGATGGAGACCGCGCCTTGGCGGATCAGCGCCTGCACGCGGCTGCGCGAGAGCTCCGGCCCGAGCCTGGCGGCGAGCCACTGGTCGAGGCGCTGGCCGACGGCGTCCGCACCGGCTTCGAGCACGAAGGCCTCGCCGGTTTCCTCGTCCGCTAATTCGTCCTCTATCAATATCGGGGTCTCTTCGTTATGAGCGCTCATCGAAACCCGTTGCGGATTGTTTAGCCATGGCCCGGCCGATCGCCGAAGAAGATGAGGAAAAGCCGCTCGACCCCGCGGCCGAAAAAGTGCGCCGCAAGCTCGTCCGCTTCATGATCGTCAATCTCGGCCTTCTGTTCCTCGCCCTTATGGTGGTGATCGGCGCGCTTGTCTACAAAGCCCGCAATGCGCCGGCGGCCGGCCCTGCGCCTGCCGGCGATGTCCAGGCCCCGGCCGGCACGCCGCTCTCGGGCGACATCGTGCTTCCGGTCGGCGCCAAGGTGATCAGCCAGTCGCTCTCCGGCAACCGCCTGTCGATCGATGCCGAGCTTACCGACGGCAGCCATTCGATCTTCGTCTACGACATCGCCGAGCGCCGCATCATCGGCCAGTTCGCGATTCGCAAATGAGCGGCTTTGCCGAACGCCGCAGCGTCGCGACCGTCGCGCTCGTCGTCGCCGATTACGACGAGGCGGTTCGCTGGTATGTCGAGCGGCTCGGCTTCGTGCTCACCGAGGATGTCGATCTCGGCGGCGGCAAGCGCTGGGTCACCGTCGCGCCGGCGAAGAGCCAGGGTGCGCGGCTGCTCCTGGCGCAGGCATCCGGCGAAGAGCAGGCAAGCCGCATCGGCAATCAGACCGGCGGCCGGGTCTTCCTGTTCCTCGAGACCGACGATTTTTCCCGCGACCATCAGGCGATGCTCGCCAAGGGCGTCGAGTTCCGCGAGACGCCACGCTTCGAGGCCTATGGCACGGTGGCGGTCTTTTCCGATCTCTACGGCAATCTCTGGGACCTGATCGAGCCGAAACGATAGGGCTGAACAAGTTACTCGTTAAGCACGGGAAGCAGTCGAAACCCCAGTTGCTTTTTCCCCGCCGCCAGCCTATGTAGCCGGTTCTTGAGCGCGCCCATCGTCTAGCGGTCAGGACACCGCCCTCTCACGGCGGGAACAGGGGTTCGATTCCCCTTGGGCGTACCAAGCTTCTTCCCGCTCACGGACCGCTGAGGGCACTGTGCTTCTGGCGCATCGCCGCGGATTGAATTAGCATCTCTTCATGAATGCGCATACCGCAATCGAACATAGTGCGGAACAAGAGGCGCAGGGGAACCGGGCGGCGGTCGCGCCAAGCGCTAACCCAATGGCGGCTAGGCATCCGAATTCCTGCCGGCCGGCAAAAGCAGGCGGGAGGAGCCAATGCGGAAGCTGCAGTCGCAAGGCGTTCATCACATCACGCTGGTCGGCGCCGGGCGCCAGACCTCGATCGACTTCTGGGAGGGCGTGCTCGGCATGCCTTTCATTTTCGAGCAGCCCAATCTCGACAAGGCGAGCGAAAGCCATCTCTATTTCGATCCGGGCGATGGGCGTCTGATCACCGTCTTCACCGACGAGAGCCGCACCCCGGTCAAGCGGCGGACGCCGACCGATATCGGCTGCGTCCATCACATCGCCTTCTCGGTGTCGCGGGTCACCTTCCTGCAGGCGGTCGCGCGGCTCGACGAGCGCGGCATCAAGCACAGCGGGGTCAAGGACCGCGGCTTCATGGACTCGATCTACTTCGAGGATCCACTGGGACTGTTGATCGAGCTTGCTTCCTACCGCTTCGAACCGCCGGCCGGCTTCACCCATGCCGACGTGCTGATGGAAGCGCACAAGATCCGTGTGGCGCGCGGCGACTACAACATCGCCGAAGTCCATCTCGCGGACGCCATCCAAGCGCTGGTCGAGCGGTCGCGCGAAACGCTGTCGGAAAACAGGGCGGCAAAAAATCCTTATTAACCAGGTCAGAGGGAGGACCGACATGGCAAAGGCTGCAACGAAGAGCGCGAAGAAACCCGCGGCCAAGGCCGCGGCAAAAACCGCCGCGAAGGTGAATACGAAAGCCGCGCCTAAAGCGACGGCAAAAGCCGCGCCTAAAGCGACGGCAAAAGCCGCGCCTAAAGCGACGGCAAAGGTCGCTTCTAAAGCCAAGGCGAAGCCGGCCAGGAAGCCTGGCGTGAAGCTCAGCATGCTGAGGCCGAGCGTCAACAACATGACGGTGCGGGTGTTCGCGCGCGCAGCCGGGCTCGATCATGCGGAGACCGATGCCTGGGGCCATACGCGTTCGCCCGAGTTCCTGGCGCGCAATCCAGCGCATCTGACCCCCATGATCGAGGACAAGGGCCTGCCGCGCGGTGTGCTGTGGGAAAGCTGCGCCATCATGCAGTATCTCGCCAACAAGCATGGGCTGGATAAGTTCTATCCGAAGGCACCGGCAAAGCGGGCGATGATCGACAGCGCCATGTTCTACCTGGTCGGCACGCTTTATCCTTACGTCGCCCGCGCGACCTATCCGGCGCTCGGCTTTCCGCAATATGCCGGCGAGGTCGGCCACAGCGACGCGCACCCTGACAAGAAGTCGGAAGCGCAAAAGGCGGCGATGGCCGCGATCGCCGAGCCGCTCGAGGTGTTTCACTCCTTCTTCCGCAACGGCAAACCATTCATTGGCGGCAACAATCCGTCGATCGCCGATATAAGGCTGGCGGCAACGCTCGAATTCCTGGCGGTCATCGACTATGCGCTGCCCAACTGGGCGAAGGAATATATGGCGGCAATGGAGAAGAAGCTCGGCAACGCCTATTCGGAGCCGGCCGGCGACGTGCGCGCCTACATCGCGCATGTGAAATCGCAGGCCAGTGCATAAGCCGCCCTCGCGTTAAGGTTTCGTTTACCTAAGATCTGTCTACTGGTTCCAGTCCTCGCCGCGACCACGGATGTACTGGCGCCATGACGAGGCAAGGGAAAGGTCGACTGCGTGCCGGCCTTTTGCTTTTGCGGCCGTCGCGCCGAAATCACGACAGTATGATTGCGTCGCCGACGGGCGGACTGAAACCCTATTGTCATCCTCGCCATGGATCGTACGATACCGTGAGGGGGCTGAGCGACGGCGACGAGGACCTGCGATGAACATGGCAAGATTTTTAATGACAGCGGGCGTGCTGTCGGTTGTGCCCTTTCCATCTATAGCCGCATCGCTCAACAGCATGAACGACGTCGGCGCCGCCCTGCTCGCCTGCTGGACGCCGCCGGCCAATTCCGACAATTCCTCCGTCACGCTCAGCTTCAGCTTCAAACGCGACGGCACGCTGATCGGACCGCCGAAGACAACCGCCATACATGTCAGTGGCGACGACAAGGCGCGCAAAGCCTATGTCGACGCGGCGACCAAGGCCATGCAGGATTGTCTGCCGCTCAGCTTCTCGCCCTCGCTGGCGCAAGGCATTGCCGGAAACGTTTTCACACTGCAGTTCAACTCGCCGAAGAAGTAGGCGGCAGCCTGACTATTATTTGGAGGCAATTCCGGACGGAAAGCCACGGTGCAGGCGCCGAGCCTAGAGCGCGTCGCACTTTCCTGGAATTGCGTTCAGGTTAACCGCGTGTGCGCCTGATCTGGGCGTGCTTTTCCAGTTCCGGCATCTCGAAGACGTAGTCGCTCCAGGCGGAGTCCGGAATCTGCCCGGCCAGATAACAATCCAGCAGAAGGCTTTGCTCGGGGGTAAGGGGTCTCGGCGCGCGCTCATGATCCAGGCCAAGCGAGTGGATCAGGTTCCTGGTCAGGCCAGAGACGGTGAAGTGAAAGGACATCTTCGGTCTCCTCTTCGCTGCGCGGGTCGCATCAACGCCAACAACGTCCATCGCCGGTCAAAGGTTTCATCGGCGATGCGTGGTCGCGCCTCGCCCTGGCCACGGCCGGATGGTTTTCGCCCTACTGCCTCAATCTTGAGGTGAAAGCGTAATTTTTGCTTCACAAAACTGAGCATAATACTTGAGATAGTTCCTGGCTAACCTTTCTATACATGAGAATTTTCTCATTTAGCCAGCGTCAATTAAGTCGAACTCGTTTTTCGAACAGGGGTGGCGCCCGATGACGAGGTTACGGTTTCTTAAGGCACCAATTCTGGTGTCCACGGCGATCTTGGCGATGACGCAGGTTTCTTACGCCGATTCTTGCTCGACGCTGAGAAGGCAGATGCTGTCCAGCGGTCGCGACGCGGCAAGCCCCGAGCTTGCGCAACTGCGGCGCCAGCTTGCCGCGATCCAAGGGCTGGAGAGGCAGCGCCAATGCACCGCCAGCAGCGCTGTCGGGGGCTTCTTCAATGCCTGCGCGGATCTCATCCGGAGCCGCACCGAGGTGCAGCGCCGGATCGCCAGCATCGGCAATTCCGGCCGCGATTCCTCCGGGTTGCAGGCAAGATACGTCGCCCTCGGTTGTCAGGCGGCTCCCAAGCGCCAGCCGGCGCCCCAGCAGCAGGCATCCAACACGGAGGCGTTCGGCGGGAACGCGATGCTGTTTTGCGTCCGCCTCTCGGACGGCTATTTCTTCCCCGCGCCGAACTCGCAATTCGCGCGGGCCAGGGACCTCAAGGATATGGTCGATCAATGCCGCTACATCTGCGACGATGCGGGCGTCGATCTCTATACGCTGAGCGATCCGAGCCTCGAGACCGACCAGATGGTGGCGGTCGAGACGCGCAAGCCCTATACCGAGCTGCCAACCGCCTTCCGCTATCGCGATGCCGCTGAGTTCAAGGCCTGCGATCTCAAGCGCTACTCCGAGCGTGTGGCCGAGCTCAGGGCACGCACGGTGACGCCGGGCAACATGGAAAACGCCATCATTCCCTTGCCGACATCGAGGCCGGACCTTGGCACGGTCTCGGATACTCCGTCGGGCAATGCTCATGGCGCGAAAGCGAATGCCACCAACTCGATCGCACGGTCCGGGGCGGTTGCTCCGGCAGGCGCGAAGCCGGTGCGCATCGTTGGGCCGGCCTTCTTCCCGGCGAATTGAACCGGCCGCCGTTCCCGGTCTGAGGCATCCGCATCGAGGCAGGCCGTCGAGCCGGCATCGACCGGCGGATTTAGGGCCAGTTACTCGCAGACGACGCGGTAGCGCTTGCCGCTTTCGCCGACATTCCTGCAGGTGAGGGGGTTCTGGGCGTCGGAAGACTGATCGGGCGAATCCTGGTTGTAGGAGGGCCGCGCCGGAGCGGATCTGGAATGGCGCCTCACCGCGGGGGTCTGCGGCGGGCTCGGCGGCAGAGGAAATACGTCCGAGACGATCTGCCGCGATGCGGTCGTTCCGGGCGGCGCCTCGTCCCAGACACGCCTGACATCCATCCGGCTCGGAACGATGATCGTGCCGTCGTCGCTGCGCGCGCAGCCACCCGCCGCAAGCAGCGCCGGGCACAGGATGAAAGCCGCGATTCGATCAAACATTAGCAACACCTCAGACACCTTATAATGTGTCGTTGCCTTGATCGCCAACGGGCGGATTACCGCAGCCGGCGCGACGATGGGAATCTGCTCAACGGCACCGACGGCAAGCGGTTGCAATCATTATGGTTAGCGGATCGTTAATGCTTGTCGGGCACATTCCCCCGATGAACCGGCACGGTTCGGCCTTGGGGGTAGGAATGGCGGATACGGACGGAATTGTCGGGGCGGACAGCGCGCGGAATTTCGACAAGACGGATATGCGCGGCAACGGGGCCTTTCTCGGCGATATGGCCGGAACCTCGGAGGCGCTTGCCAATCTGAGCCTGATGGTCGATTCCATGCCGATCGGCGTCATCGTTCTCGATGCCGAATTGCGGGCGGAGGTGGTCAACCGGGCATTCTACGACTTCTGGAAGATCGATCCGCGGCGCGCTCCGGCCGGCAGCCGCTTTCGCGACATTATGGAAGCCAGCCGTGAGGTCGATCCGTTCGGCGGCGAGGAACAGGCCTGGCAAAACCATGTGGCCGAACGAGAGGCCGAAATTCGGGCCGGTGCCGCGGGATCCAGGCAATTGCCGCGAAAGGACGGCCGCACGCTGATCGCCTCGCTGGCGCCCCTTCCCGGCGGCAAGCGGCTGATTTCCTATGTCGACATCACCGACATGAAGCAGCGCGAGACCGAGGCCGAGGACGCGCGCAAGAATCTCGCCACCGTGCTGGAGTCGCTGCCGGCGGGCGTCATCATCTACGACCGCGACGACCGCTTCGTCTTCGCCAACCGCAAGCTGCAGGACACGCTGCCGGCGTTGAAGCCGGCCTGGCAGCCGGGCCGCACATTCCGCGAGGCATTGGCTCTCGGCCATTCGGTCGGCTATTTCCGCTCGAGCGGCGATACCGAGATCGACGATCTGTATGGCGTCGACACCGAGCGCTGGCTCGACGCCATGCTGAAGCGGTACCATTTGCCGAACTCTTCCTACGAGCGCCTCAATCCGGACGGGCGTTGGTACCAGGTCTACGACATGCGCACCGACGACGGCACGTTCATCGGCGTGCGCGTCGATATCACCGACATCAAGGTCCGCGAGAAGGCGCTGCGCGACTCGATGCGCCAGATCGACCTCTACCGGCACGTCATGGACGAGCTGCCTGTGGCGGCCTTCATCAAAGCCGACGATCTCAGCATCGAATTCGTCAACAAGGCTTGGTGCACGCTGACCGGGCTCGCCAAGGACGAGGTGCTCGGCAAGACGGATCGCGAGCTTTTCGCGATGGAAGAGGCCGACGGCTTCAGCAATGACGACATCGAAGTCGTGACGACCGGTGTAGGGCGCGAGGTCGAGGAAGCCGTCACGCACCGCGACGGCACGGTACGGCAGCTGATGACGCGCAAGAGCCGACTGGTGGCGACCGACGGCTCGGTGCATCTGGTCGGCTCCAGCACCGACATCACCGACGTCAAGGCGCGCGAACAGGCGCTCAAGCAAAGTATGAGCGAGAACGAGGTGTTTCGCAGCCTCATCGACAATGTGCCGGTATCGATCTACGCCAAGCGCTCGGATCTCAGGCAATTCTACGTGAACAAGGGCTGGTGCGATCTCACCGGCTTCAGCAAGGAAGAAGCGGTCGGCAAGACCGACGTCGAGATCTTCGGCGCGGACGGTGAAGCTTTCGTGGCGGGCGACCTTGCCGTGCTGCGCACCGGCGAAACGCAGGAGATCGAGGAGACGGTGACGCTGCCGGACGGCACCGTCAGACACCAGTTCGCGCGCAAGGGCGCGATGATCGCCTCGGACGGCTCGCTCTACCTCATCGGCTCCACCACCGACATCACCGAGCTCAAGCAGCGCGAGGCCGAGCTGAGCGAAGCGCGGCGGCGTGCCGTGCTCGCCGACCGGGCCAAGTCGGAATTCCTCGCCAATATGAGCCACGAGATACGCACGCCCATGAACGGGGTCCTTGGAATGGCGGAACTGCTGGCAAAGTCGGACCTCGATCCGAAGCAGAAGACGTTCACGGACATCATCGTCAAATCCGGCAACGCGCTGCTCACCATCATCAACGACATTCTCGACTTCTCCAAGATCGACGCCGGCCAGCTGGTGCTCGACCCGGCGCCCTTCAACCTCGCCGAGGCGATCGAGGATGTGGCGACGCTGGTATCGACGCGCGCCAAGGAGAAGGACCTCGAGCTCATCGTCCGTATCCAGCCGGGGCTCGAGGGCCAATTCGTCGGCGATGTCGGCCGCGTCAGGCAGATCGTCACCAACCTGCTCGGCAACGCCGTGAAATTCACCGACGAAGGCCATGTGCTGGTCGACGTCACGGGCGAGCGGGTCCCGGCGGGAACAAGGCTCACCATCTCGGTCACCGACACCGGTATCGGCATTCCGGAAGAGAAGCTTAAGCTGGTGTTCGAAAAATTCAGCCAGGTCGACACCTCCTCGACCAGGCGGCATGAAGGCACCGGACTTGGCCTTGCCATCACCTCGCGGCTGGTCGAGATGATGGGCGGCGAGATCGGCGTCGACAGCGCCGAGGGCAAGGGCTCGACCTTCTGGTTCACTGTCACGCTGCCCCGGGCAGAGCAGGGCGGACAGCGCATCATGCCGGTCGACGTCACCGGCGCGCGCGTGCTCATCGTCGACGACAACGCCGTCAACCGCTCGATCCTGAGCGAGCAGATGGCGTCGTGGACGTTCGATTCCTGCGCGGCCGAAAGCGGTGCCGAGGGGTTGAAGGTGCTGATTGCCGCCGCCGCCTATGGCGTGCCGGTCGACTGCGTGGTGCTCGACTATCAGATGCCCGGCATGACCGGCGCCGAGATGGCGCGCATCGTGCGCAACACGGCGGGCCTTGCGCATACGCCCATCATCATGCTGACCTCGGTCGACCAGTCGCTTGCCAACACGACCTATCGCGAGCTCGGCATCGATGCGCAGCTTATCAAGCCGGCGCGCTCCTCCATCCTCCTGGAAACGCTGGTTGCGACCATCCAGCGTCATCGCCACAGCAGCGCCGCGGCGCAACCGGCCGCCGGCTCCGGCACGCCGCCGGCCGCGCCGGAGCCGGCGGCGGCATCGGAGCGCGCCATGCTGCAGCCGCCGCCGGTGCGGGCGCGGCCACGCCCAACCGATGCGGAGCGCGGGCTCGACATCCTCGTCGCCGAGGACAACGAGGTGAACCAGCTGGTGTTCACCCAGATCCTGGGCGAGACCGGCTACCGCTTCGAGATCGTCGGCAACGGCCGCAAGGCGCTCGACGCCTTCGGCAGGCTCAATCCACGGATGATCCTGATGGATGTGTCGATGCCGGAAATGAACGGTCTGGAGGCGACGGGCGCCATCCGCCGGCTCGAGGAAGACATGGGCACGCATGTGCCGATCGTCGGCGTCACCGCGCACGCGCTGAAGGGCGACCGCGAACGCTGCCTGGAAGCCGGGATGGACGATTACCTGCCGAAGCCGATCAGTCCGCGGGCACTGCTCGAAAAGCTCGAGCGCTGGCTGGGATCGGACGTCGAGACCCGGCGCAATGCCGGTTAGAGCGGATTCGGCGGGCAGGACGGCGGCAAGAGACTGACGCATGCGTATGGTGCGATCGCACCATACCAAAGCAAAAGCCATGCACGGACAATGTGGTCATTGATTCCGCTCTTCGGTTACGGGCGGGAGCAGCGACCGCCAACAAGAAACAGCGTCGACTCTACCCCAACGGACCCTGTTTTCGGCGATGGCCATGCCATGATCCGCTCTGGCGTTCGGGCAACGCGCTCTCGTCCGGATTTTATTTCCCGGCGGCCGCGACCCGGCCGCCGGGATAATTTTTTATTCAAAAGTCAGACAAGTTACTGATTCCCGGGGCAAACTCCGGCCGGTCTCTCGGGGCCGCCGCGGATCTCCCCGGACATCCCCTTTTCAGGCGTTACCAGGCTGACACGAAACTGTCATGCGACTGTAATAATCGAGGGCTATTGCGCTCACCGGGCGCCGATAGAATGGGTGCCGAAAGACCATCTTCCGAACAGGAGCAGGCCACATGAGACATTTCATCCGCTCGGCGGCCGTTGCGATTGCAATGGCTGCGGCATCAACCCTTAGCATCACCGCCGCGATGGCTGCCGACATCTCCGGCGCCGGCGCCACCTTCCCCTATCCGATCTATGCGAAGTGGGCCGACGCCTACAAGAAGGAGACCGGCATCGGTCTCAATTACCAGTCGATCGGCTCCGGCGGCGGCATCAAGCAGATCAAGGCCAAGACCGTGACCTTCGGCGCTTCCGACGCGCCGCTGAAGGGCGAGGATCTCAACTCCACCGGGCTCGCGCAGTTCCCGATGGTGATGGGCGGCATCGTTCCGGTCGTTAACCTCGAAGGCGTCAAGCCGGGCGAACTGGTGCTCGACGGTCCGACGCTGGCCGACATCTTCTCCGGCAAGATCACCAACTGGAACGACGAAGCGATCAAGAAGCTCAACCCCGACGTCAAGCTGCCCGACCAGGCGATCGCGGTCGTCCACCGTTCGGACGGCTCGGGCACCACGTTCAACTTCAGCTACTACCTGGCCGACGTCAGCGCCGACTGGAAGTCGAAGGTCGGTGTCAACACCGCGCTCGAGTGGCCGGTGGGCATCGGCGCCAAGGGCAATGAAGGCGTCGCCAACAACGTCTCGCAGACCGGTGGCGCGATCGGCTATGTCGAATATGCCTATGCCAAGCAGAACAAGCTCACCTATGCCGACATGGTGAACAAGGACGGCAAGAAGGTCGAGCCGACCGCCGCCGCGTTCTCGGCCGCCGCGGCCAATGCCGACTGGAGCTCGCAGCCGGGCTACGGCGTTATCCTCGCCAACCAGGCCGGCGCCGAATCCTGGCCGATGACGTCGGCCACCTGGATCCTCGTCTACAAGAAGCCCGACGACGCGGCGGCCACGGCCGAAGCGCTCAAATTCTTCGCCTGGTCCTATGCCAAGGGCGACGAGCTGGCCGCCAGCCTGGACTACGTTCCGATGCCCGACGCCGTCGTGAAGAGCGTCGAGGAGATGTGGAGCAAGGACATTGTCGACGCGAGCGGCAAGCCGCTCTACTCCGGCATGTAATTCTTGGCGAATAGGGAGGGCGCTTTTGGCGCCCTCCTGTCTCTTTCGAATGCGAGGGGCTCAATGACGGCCGTTTCCGAAGCTGCGACATCATCCGCCATGCGGACCAGGGAAGCGACAGTGCGCCGCTTCGCCGTCACCGACATGGTCTTCCGGGCAGCCACGCGCGCTTCCGCCATCCTCGTGCTGGTTCTCCTCGGCGGCGTCGCGATCTCGCTGATCGCCGGATCGTGGGAGGCGCTGTCGAAGTTCGGCTTCTCCTTCCTGACCACCGAATCCTGGAACCCCGTCACCGAGAATTTCGGCGCGCTAGCGCCCATCTACGGCACCATCGTCACCTCGGCCATCGCCATCCTCATCGCCGTGCCGATCGGCATCGGCATCGCCGTCTTCCTGACCGAGCTTTGCCCGCGCCCGCTCAGGCGCCCGATCGGCATCGCGGTCGAGCTGCTCGCCGGCATTCCCTCGATCATCTACGGCATCTGGGGCCTGTTCGTCTTCGCGCCGTTCCTGCAGACGACGATTCAGCCCTTCATCATCAGCATTTTCCACGGCATACCGGGGCTTTCCAGCCTGTTTGCCGGCCCGCCCTACGGCATCGGCCTGCTGACCTCGTCGCTGATCCTGGCCATCATGGTGCTGCCCTTCATCACCTCGATCACCAAGGACGTGTTCGACACGGTTCCCGCCGTGCTCAAGGAGTCGGCCTACGGCATCGGCTGCACGACCTGGGAGGTGACGCGGCGCGTCGTCATCCCCTATACCCGCGTCGGCATCATGGGCGGCGTCATGCTCGGCCTCGGCCGCGCGCTCGGCGAGACGATGGCCGTCACCTTCGTCATCGGCAACGCGCATCGCATCAGCGCCTCGCTGTTCGCGCCGGGCACGACCATCTCGGCGACCATCGCCAACGAATTCACCGAGGCTGACGGCGCGCTCTATACGTCTTCGCTGGTGGCGCTCGGCCTGATCCTGTTCATCATCACCTTCATCATCCTCGCGCTCGCACGCTACATGCTGTTGCGCATCGATAGCCGCACGGGAGCCTGACCCATGTCGACTGCCCAATCGCTTCACCGAAGCCGCAAACGCAAGAATGCCGTGATGATGGCGCTGTGCATCATCGCGGCGGGCATCGGCCTCGCCTGGCTGGCGCTGATCCTCGGCGCCCTGCTCTACAAGGGGCTTTCCGGGGTGAACCTGGCGGTGTTCACGGAAATGACGCCGCCGCCCGGCGATGCAGGCGGCCTGCTCAACGCCATCTATGGCAGCATCATCATGACGATCATCGGTATCGTCGTCGGCACGCCGATCGGCGTGCTGGCCGGCACCTACATGGCCGAGTATGGACGCTTCTCGCGGCTCACGACGGTGGTGCGCTTCATCAACGACATCCTGTTGTCGGCGCCGTCGATCATCGTCGGCCTGTTCGTCTATGAGCTGATGGTGCGGCCGATGGGGCACTTCTCGGCGATCGCCGGCGCCGTCGCGCTGTCGATCCTGGTGATCCCCGTCGTGGTGCGCACCACCGAGGACATGTTGAACCTCGTGCCCAACGCGCTGCGCGAGGCCGGCACCGCCATCGGCGCGCCGCGCTGGGTGGTGATCCGCTCGGTTGCCTACCGCGCGGCGCTGTCCGGCATCGTCACCGGCATCCTTTTGGCGATCGCCCGCATCTCGGGCGAGACGGCGCCGTTGCTTTTCACCGCGCTCAACAACCAGTTCTGGTCGAGCAATCTCAATGCCCCGATGGCCAGCCTTCCGGCGACCATCTTCCAGTTCGCTCTCAGCCCTTACGAGGAATGGCAGCAGCTGGCCTGGACGGGCGCACTCATAATCACCCTGACGGTTCTCGGGCTGAGCATCTTCGCCCGCAGCCTGACCGGACGCAGAGAGGACAGATGAAACCGATGTTGTCCACCGACCTTAACGCACCCGATGCCACCGTCGAGAAGGCCAAGATCGAGGTCAAGAACCTCAACTTCTACTATGGCCAGTCGAAGGCGCTGAAGGACATCAACCTGTCCCTGCCCGAGCGCAGCGTGACGGCCTTCATCGGCCCGTCCGGCTGCGGGAAGTCGACGCTGCTGCGCGTCTTGAACCGCATCTACGAGCTCTATCCGAAGCAGAGCGCCGAGGGCCAGGTGCTGCTCGACGGCAAGAACATCCTCGACCGTTCGCAGGACCTCAACCTGTTGCGCACGAAGATCGGCATGGTGTTCCAGAAGCCGACGCCGTTCCCGATGTCGATCTATGAGAACATCGCCTTCGGCGTCAGGCTCTATGAGAAGATCAGCAAGGCAGAGATGGACAACCGCGTCGAGTCGGCGCTGAAGCGCGCCGCGCTCTGGAGCGAAGTCAAGGACAAGCTCAATGCCAGCGGCCAGAGCCTCTCCGGCGGCCAGCAGCAGCGGCTCTGCATCGCCCGCACCGTGGCGGTGAAGCCCGAGGTCATTCTGCTCGACGAGCCGGCCTCGGCGCTGGATCCGCTGTCGACGGCGAAGATCGAGGAACTGATCGACGAATTGCAGGCCGACTACACGATCGTCATCGTCACCCACAACATGCAGCAGGCGGCGCGCGTGTCGCGGCAGACGGCGTTCATGTATCTGGGCGAGTTGGTGGAGTTCGACCGGACCGAGAAGATCTTCACCTCGCCCCGCGAGAAGCGCACGCAGGACTATATCACCGGCCGCTTCGGCTGAGCTCATACGAGGACATCATCATGGCCGAACATACCGTCGCCTCCTTCGACGAGGATCTGAGGCAGATCAGCCGGCTCATCAACGACATGGGCGACCTTGCCGGCTCGATGGTCGGCGCCTCGACCAAGGCGCTGCTCGAAAGCGACAATGCGTTGGCGCAGCGCGTCGTCTCCGACGACGCTATCATGGACGCAAGGCAGCGCGAGCTCGACGACCGCGCCATCACGCTGATCGCCAAGCGCCAGCCGATGGCGGACGATCTTCGCAACGTGGTCGGCTCGATCCGCATGGCGGGCGACCTCGAGCGCATCGGCGATCTCGCCAAGAACATCGCCAAGCGCGTCGGCTCGGTCGGCGTCAGCGCCGCGCCGCGCGACCTCACCCACTCGATCGATTCCATGGCGCAGATGGTGCTGATCCAGGTTCAGGGCGTGATCCAGGAATATACGGTGGGCGACGCTACGGCGCTGGCTAAGCTTCGCAACGACGACGAACGCATCGACGTCAAATACACATCCGTCTTCCGCGAGCTGTTGACCTATATGATGGAGGATCCGCGCAACATCACCGCTTGCACGCATCTTCTGTTCTGCGCCAAGAATCTGGAGCGCATTGGCGATCATGTGACCAACATCGCCGAGAACGCCTACTATGTGCTGACCGGCACGCAATTGCCCGCCAATCGTCCGAAGCAGGACGAGACGGCAATGTCGGCGCCGGCGGCCTGACGAAAAGGTTACCCCGATGATCGCGCCACGCATCATGGTGGTGGAGGACGAGGAGCCGCTGGGGGTGCTGCTCCGCTACAATCTCGAATCCGAGGGTTACCAAGTCGAAGTGGTGACCCGCGGCGACGAGGCCGAAATCCGCCTCCAGGAAAACGTTCCCGACCTGCTCGTGCTCGACTGGATGGTGCCGGCGGTTTCCGGCATCGAGCTCTGCCGTCGCCTCAGGATGCGGCCCGAAACCGAGCGGCTGCCGATCATCATGCTGACGGCGCGGGGCGAGGAAAGCGACCGCGTGCGCGGCCTTTCGACCGGCGCCGACGACTATCTGGTCAAGCCGTTCTCGACGCCGGAGTTCATGGCGCGCGTCAAGGCGCTGCTGCGCCGCGCCAAGCCGGAGGTGCTGTCCAGCGTGCTCAAGGTCGGCGACATCGTGCTCGACCGCGAATCGCACCGCGTCTACCGCAAGAAGAGCGAGATCAGGCTCGGCCCGACCGAGTTCCGGCTGCTCGAATTCATGATGCGGCATCCCGGCCGCGTGTTCTCGCGCAGCCAGCTGCTCGACAATGTCTGGGGCGAGACGATCTATATCGACGAGCGCACCGTGGACGTCCATGTCGGGCGCCTGCGCAAGGCGGTCAACAACGGCCGCATGCCGGACGTGATACGTACCATTCGGGGGGCGGGCTACGCGATCCGCGAGGACTAGGGATATCCTGATATTCAGGTGATGCCGGCCTGCGAATGGCGGCTTCCTGCGCTTCCGGTACTCACGTATCCAAAAGTACGCTCCGTTCCGGTTCTCGGAATCCACCATTCTCGACTCGGCTTGACCTGAATCTCAGGATATCCCAGCGCTCGCATTTTTCGGTCCTACTTAGGCCACGTTCTTCCCGACGGTGCCGGTTCTTGCCTGGCCTCCCGGCGCGAAAATTTCCTGGTCGACGAAGGTCAGCGCGCGCATGGCGCAGCCTTCGCGGATCAGCGGCAGCTCGTTCGGTTCGGTGTCGAAGGAGATCGATTCCGAATGCTGGCCGCCGGCGGTCTGGGCGATCGCCTCCCTCAGCGCCGGCTCGATCAGGTCGAAGGCGGCCGCGCTGACGCCCACCATGGCGACGGGCGCCGGGTCGATCAGGGCGAACAGGCTGCCGAGGCCGAAGCCCAGCGCCTCGCCGGCCCGGCGATAGGCCTCGCGCTCGGGGCCGTCCTGTTGCCGGGCCTTTGCGGCAAGCGCGCGCATGTCGGCGTCGCCGACGTCCGTCGGCGCGGCATCCTCGCTTATGCCCATGGCGCTGCGCCAGATGGCGTAATTGCCGGCATAGGCCTCGACGCAGCCGCGCCGGCCGCAGCGGCAAAGCGCGCCGCCGGGCCGATGGATCATGTGGCCGAACTCACCGCCCGAGGAGTGCGTACCGGTGAACAGCGCGCCCTTCAGCACCAGACCCATGCCGATACCGTGCGAGAGCAGGATGGCGATGAAGTCGTCGCGATAGCGTTCAGGATCGCGCCATTGCAGGGCGACCGCCATCATGTTGCAGTCGTTCTCCATGGTGGCGGGGATGCCGAATTCCTTCTCGAGGATGTCGGCAAAGGGGATGTCGGTCAGCGGCGTGATCGGCGACCACAGCATGACGCGTGAATGGGTATCGGTGATGCCCTGAATGCCCATGGCGATGCGGGCGACGCTGCCGACGTCAAGGTCGGGATCATGCAGCCGGCGCCGGACGATCGCCAGGCATTCGCCGATCAGCTCGTCGCGCGGCATGACGAGCGTGTCCAGGCGCAGCTGCTCCTCGGCAACCACCTGGCCGGCATAGTCGATCACAGCGACCGACAGGAAGTTCAGCGACAACACCACGGTCAGCACAGCGGCGGCTTCGGGATTCAACGCCAGGCCGATCTGCGGCCGGCCGCGTTTCAACGCCGTCGGCTCGGTGGCCTTGCTTTCGCTGAGAATGCCCTCCTGGATCAGGTCGGCGGAGATCGCCGAAATGGTTGAGTGGCTAAGCCCGGTGGTGGCGGCAATCTCCGTCCGCGACGGCTGGCCGGCGCGGCGCACCGCCGAAATCACCATGGCGCGGTTGCGCCGGCGCAAATCGTCGTGGCGGATTCCCACCGACATTGTCTCGCACGTCCTCCCGAGTCATCGCGGCCTTGTGATGATGCCATGGCCTGTCGCTGACACGCTAGACGGTTCACCATTTACCGAAAACGGCGAACCGTCCGTCTTTTGGTCCGACGCAATTCCGGGCGGAAAAACCACTGCGCGCTTTTCCTGGGATCGCTTGTCGATTGTGGCAGAAGCCCGGGTGCATGTCATTATTTATTGCGGACGCCGAAAAAAATACCTGAACCCATCAAAACCCATCAAGATCGCGGTTGACAGCGTCGTTTTGCTGGACCAGTATTTTTTTGAGGCTCGAAAAAAAGCCTCTGTGCCGGCCTTCGGGCCAGTCTGGGTCGCGCCATACGGAGCGCAGGGAGGATATCATGAAGAAATTCGCAGCCGCCATCCTGGCGGGCGTTGCCATGTCGCTGACGCTGGCGTCGGTCGCCGAGGCGAAGGACAAGGTGATCGGCGTGTCGTGGTCGAATTTCCAGGAAGAGCGCTGGAAGACCGACGAAGCGGCTATGAAGGCCGCCATCGAGGCCGCCGGCGACAAGTATATTTCGGCCGACGCGCAGTCCAATCCGGGCAAGCAACTGACCGATGTCGAAAGCCTGATCTCGCAGGGCGCCAATGCGCTGATCATCCTGGCGCAGGATGCCTCGGCGATCGGCCCGGCGGTGCAGAAGGCGCTCGACGAAGGCATCCCGGTCGTCGGCTATGACCGCCTGATCGAAAACAAGGACGTGTTCTACCTGACCTTCGACAACAAGGAAGTCGGCCGCATGCAGGCCCGCGAGGTGTTCAAGGCGAAACCCGAAGGCAACTATGTCTTCATCAAGGGCTCGGGCGCCGATCCGAACGCCGACTTCCTGTTCTCGGGTTCGATGGAAGTTCTGAAGGACGCGATAGACAGCGGCAAGATCAAGAATGTCGGCGAGGCCTATACCGACGGCTGGCTGCCGGCCAACGCGCAGAAGAACATGGAGCAGTTCCTGACCGCCAACGACAACAAGGTCGACGCGGTCGTGGCGGCCAATGACGGCACCGCTGGCGGTGTCGTCGCTGCGCTGACGGCTCAAGGGTTGGCCGGCACCGTTCCGGTCTCCGGCCAGGATGGCGACCACGCGGCGCTCAACCGCATCGCGCTCGGCACGCAGACAGTGTCGGTGTGGAAGGACGCACGCGAGCTCGGCAAGAACGCCGCCGAGATCGCTTCGCAGCTCGCCGACGGCAAGAAGATGGGCGACATCGCGGGCGCCAAGGACTTCACCACGCCTGGCGGCAACACCGTCAAGTCGCTGTTCCTGACGCCGGTCGCGATCACCAAGGACAATCTCAACGTCGTCATCGACGCCGGCTGGATCAAGAAGGACGAAGTCTGCGCGGGCGTGCCCGCCGACAGCGTCAAGGTCTGCAACTGAGTTTGCCGACGGTCGATCAAACATCCTGCGCCGCGGCGCCGGAACGGATCAGTGCTTACGAGAACTGATCCGTTCCACCTAGTGCCTGCCGCGAGTCCGGACGGAAAACCGCTGGGCACTTTCCTGGATTGCCTCCGAGCTGCGGCGTTTCTCAAAGGAATTTGCGGTTCCGCCTCAGGCGGATAGCTTCTAGGCTGAGTTCCGGCATCCGCGCCAGACGGCAAGCCGGCGGGAGGAAATCATGACCGACACGACGTCCACGCAACCGGCGGACACCGCGCGCGCCTCAGAACTCGGCGCCGTCGCCAGGTTCCTGAAGGCGACCGAGCTCGACACCCGCATGCTCGGCATGATCGGCGCGCTGCTCCTGATCTGGATCGGGCTGCATGTGATCTCCAGCCTGCGGCTTGGCGTCAATCCGCTCGACTTCGACAGCCGCACCTTTCTCACGCCGCGAAATCTCTGGAACCTGTCAGTGCAGACGTCGGCCGTGGCGATCATGGCCTCCGGCATGGTTCTGGTCATCGTTATGCGCAACATCGACCTGTCCGTCGGATCGGCCGAAGGCGTGATCGGCATGGTGATGGGCTTTGCCCAGGCGCATTTCCTGGTTCGCTTCGTCGGGCTCGAGCTCGGCAACCCGTGGATCTGGGTGCTGGCATTGCTGATCGGCCTGGCGCTCGGCCTCATCATCGGCGCCTTCCAGGGCTTCATCATTGCCTATCTCGAAGTGCCGGCCTTCATCGTCACGCTAGGCGGACTGCTGGTATGGCGAGGCGCTGCCTGGTGGGTCACCAGCGGCCAGACCGTTGCGCCGCTCGACGCTACCTTCCAGCTGATGGGCGGCGGCCCGGCGGGCTCGATCGGCGCCAAATGGAGCTGGGTCGTCGGCATCGTCGCCTGCCTGGCTGTCATCTTCATGCATTTCAACGGCCGCGTGCAGCGCAAGCGCTTCCGCTTCCCCCTGCGCCCGGTCTGGGCCGAGACGCTGCTTGCCACGGTCACCTGCGCGATCATCCTGGGCGCGGTGTGGCTCGCCAACTCCTATCCGTGGCCGGTCGGCATCGTGAACCGCTACGCCGCCGCCAACAACATCACCGTCCCCGAAGGCGGGCTGTTCATCGCGCATGGCATCGCCATTCCGGTGCTGATGGCGGTCGCAGTCGGCCTGATCATGACCTTCGTCACCAAGCGCACGCGCTTCGGCCGCTATGTCTTCGCCATCGGCGGCAATCCGGAAGCGGCCAACCTCGCCGGCATCAACACGCGCTGGATCACCATGAAGGTGTTCATGATCATGGGCGTTCTGGCGACGATCGCGGCGGCGATCTCGTCGGCCAGGCAGAATTCGGCCACCAATGCGCTTGGAACGCTGGACGAGTTGCTGGTCATCGCCGCGGCCGTTATCGGCGGCACTTCGCTCGCCGGCGGTTCGGGCACCGTGCTCGGCGCCATGCTCGGCGCGCTTCTGATGCAGTCGCTGCAGTCCGGCATGGTGCTGCTCGGCGTGGACTCGCCGCTGCAGAGCATCGTCGTGGGCGCCGTGCTGGTCGTCGCGGTGTGGCTCGACACCCTCTATCGCAAGCGCGTCTGAGCAGGGAGGAAGATGATCATGGCTGACAAGACCGCTCCCGCCGGCGTTCCGCTCGTCGACATGCGCAACATTTCGATCGCCTTCGGCGGCATCCGCGCCGTCGACGATGCCTCCGTCAATCTTTTCCCCGGCGAAGTGATGGCGCTGCTCGGTCACAATGGCGCCGGCAAGTCGACGCTGATCAAGATCCTGTCCGGCGCCTACAAGCGCGACGGCGGACACATCTTCATCAATGGCGAAGAGGCTTCGATCTCCAACCCGCGCGACGCCAAGAAATACGGCATCGAGACGATCTACCAGACGCTGGCGCTGGCCGATAATGTCGATGCCGCCGCCAACCTCTTCCTCGGCCGCGAGCTGATGACCGGCTGGGGCACGCTGGACGACGCCGCCATGGAAGCCGAGGCGCGCAAGGTGATGGGCCGACTCAATCCACGTTTCCAGCGCTTCAAGGAGCCGGTCATCAAGCTGTCGGGCGGACAGCGGCAGTCTGTGGCGATAGCGCGCGCGATCCTGTTCAACGCCCGCATCCTGATCATGGACGAGCCGACGGCGGCGCTCGGCCCGCAGGAGACGGCGCAAGTCGGCGAGCTGGTCAAGCAGCTCAAGGCCGACGGCATCGGCATC
Source organism: Mesorhizobium sp. SOD10 (assembly GCA_000824805.1). Classification (GTDB taxonomy): domain Bacteria; phylum Pseudomonadota; class Alphaproteobacteria; order Rhizobiales; family Rhizobiaceae; genus Mesorhizobium. The sequence goes on along the minus strand of CCNA01000012.1, from coordinate 198,652 downwards.
TTCCTGATCAGCCACGACATCCACGACGTGTTCGAGCTCGCCGACCGGGTCTGCGTGATGAAGAACGGCCAGGTGGTCGGCACCGCCCGCACGACCGATGTCACCCAGGACGAGGTGCTCGGCATGATCATCCTCGGCAAATGCCCGCCCGGCGCGATTCCTGGTCCCGGAGCGCTGAAAATAGCGGCATAAGCCGCATGGATAGCCGGCTAATTGACGGTTGCGTGATGGACCAGCCGGGGTGATGATTTGACCGCGCCATTGTGTTGGCGCGGAGACTTGCCCATAAAGATCGTCGACCGTCCACGGGCCGCATCCTTGATTTGAAGAAGCTTTTTCCCATCGTCGCCTTTGTCGCCGTCGCGCTGATCAGCCTGACGATGGCGGGGTTCGCTTATTTCGCGACGCAGGAGGCGGCTCGGATCAAGTTCGAGGGTATCGCCGATGACGCGCTCAACAGAATCGAGAGCCGCATAGACCTGCATCTGTCGCTGCTGCGCTCGACGCAGGCGCTGTTCGATGCCCGCAACGGCGAGATCACGCGCGGCGAATTCAAGGCTTTCTTCAGCGCGCTCGACATCGACGACGATTTCGCGGGGCTTCGCGGCATCGGCTTCCTGAGGCTCGCAAAGACAGGCGATGAGGCGGCGGTCGAACGAGACATCCTGCACGACCTCGGGTCGGCGCACCCGATCTACCCCGCGACGACCCAGCAATGGCGCACGCCGATCGTGCTGTTCGAGCCGTTGGATGCGTCCAACCAGTCGATCATCGGCTTCGACATGTTTACTGAGCCGGTACGGCGCGCGGCGATCGAAAAGGCGATGGTCGATGACCAGCAGCATGCGAGCGGCATCGTCCAACTCGGTCAGGGCGCCGGTGTGGCGCAAACCTTCACCGGCTTCCTGGTTTTCGTGCGGCTGAACGTCGAAACCGCGCCCGAGGTGATCAATGCAAGCCGCTCCTCCACAGCCGGTTTTCTCTACGCTGCCTTCCGCGCGCAGGATCTGTTCCAGGTCGCGCTCAGCCATTCGCCGCTGCTGCCGGTCAATGTCGAGGTCTATGACGGCAAGCCCGAGGACGGCAATCTTCTGTTCCGTTCGGAAGCGCCGCCGGCAGAACGCATCGGAGCGAAGCTTCTGGCGCGTCGCGATATCGTTGTCGCGGGCCGGCCCTGGACCGTGCTGTTCAGGCCGACAAGCGCCTTCGACCCGCCGTCCTCGCGCGCCATTCCGGTAATGCTCGGGCTGTTCGGCCTTCTGCTCGCCGGTGCCATCGCGCTGGTGGCGCGCTACCAGGAACGCGCCTATGAGGCGAAATCGGCGCTGCACGAGGCGACCCAAAAGAGCCTGCTGGAAAAGGACCTGATCCTGCAGGAGATGAAGCACCGCATCAAGAATTCGATCACCCGCGTGCTGGCGATCGCGCGGCAGACCGCCTCGCAAGCCTCCGACGTCAACGAGTTCTCTGCTTCGTTCTCGGCGCGCCTCCAGGCCATGGCGGCATCGCAGGACATGCTGACGCGCTCGCGCTGGCAGAAGGCCGATCTTGGCGACCTGCTGCGCACCGAACTCGGGCAGGTGTTCGGCAAAGATCTTCCCGAAGGGGTGCTGTCGGGGCCGGAGGTGCTGCTCGACGAGACGACGACGCAAGCGCTCGGGCTGACCTTTCACGAACTCGCCACCAACGCGCTGAAATATGGCGACGCCGGCAATTCGGTCGGCGCTTTGAAGGTCGACTGGAGGCTCGAACAGCAAGGCCGAACGCTCGTGCTCAACTGGCGCGAGACAGGGCAGGAAAAACTGGAGGCGCCGGCCAGGACCGGCTTCGGCACCAAGCTGATCGATCTCAATGTCACGCGCGAGCTGCGCGGTACGATCAGCCGCGATTTTCAGGCCAACGGCCTGAAGGTGGAAATAAGGATTCCGCTGATGCCGTGAGCGGCGCCGCCCGGCGGCCGGCGATCACGTGTTCAAGCACAACAAATCGGGCATAGAAAATGGAGGCCGGATTGCCGGCCTCCAGTACTGTTCAACGCAATTCCGGGCGGAGCGAACCGCAGCGCATTCCTGGAATTGCTCTGTCTTCAGATCAGTTGCACCGGGCGGTGTAGATCGTGCCGTCATGACGGCGATACTGGCAATAGCCATTGCGCAGGTTGCGAACCAGGAGGCCCGACCCGGCGCCGACGGCCGCGCCGATGAGCGCACCCTTGCCGCCGCCGACCAGGCCGCCCACACCGGCGCCGATCAGGCCGCCGCCGACGACGTCCTGCTCGGTGGTGGTGCAGCCGCTGACGGCGACCGCGGCAACCATGGCAATGATCATCTTCCGCATAAAATTGCTCCTCACTTTTGTCCTCACTTCGGCAGTGCCAGCAGCCGTCTAGCATGAAAAAACATGCTTTGCTCTGCCCGATTTCACTGTTGCCTAACGTAGTCTTTTTCGGAACGCTCACCGTTCGAGGCGACGAGCATGCCGGAAACCTCCAGGGATGCGACGAGCGTGCCGTCGGGCCGCACGTTCCAGGCGATCTGGTCGTAGTCGTCCTCCAGCGCCGGATCGACGGTGAGGCATTCGCCGACAATATGAGGGGCCTTGCCCAGCAGGTCGCCGAGGGCGAATGGCCTTTCGGCGATGCAGGCCTGCGCGGTCTCGAAGACGCTGACGGGCACTTCGAGTTCTCGGCAATCGGTCATCGTGCTCGAACAGCCGACGACGAAAAGCAGTGCGGCGATGTGTTCCATGGCTCCAAACCTCTCGCCCCAGACAACGATTGTCGGCGAACGAAAGTTCCGGGCCCGGAGCGTCGAACGGATTACAGGCGACGCTGCAAAGTTTTACTTGATCCCGCGCGGGTCAGAACAATTGCCAGGCTGCGGTCAACGCCATGGCGGCCAGAAGCGCGATCGCGCTCAGGTGGAGCGGAAGATGCGACGATCGCGGCACCGGCGGCGGCTCGGCATCCTGGAAGCCGCTCATCGAGACGCGGGCGGCCTGTTCCAGCCTGTTCATGTCGGCGATCATCGTGTTGTCAGTCTCCCAGGTCGCGGTGGGGCGCGGATGGGTATCCGGCGCATCTAGCCGGGAGCACAGGATCGGACTTTATGGTGAACAGCCGGTTAAAGACCATTGCCGGCAAGGCTCCGTTTTGCCGTAATTCACACGGAAACCGCTACGCACTTTTCCTGGACTTGCTCTCGCGCCATCGGCGGCACGATCAATCCGTCTCGAAATTCCCATGCGGGACGGTGAGGCGGTATTCCATGCGGTCCTTGCCGATTTCCAGGGTCGCGGAGCCATTCAGCGACATCGGCACGACGCGTTCCAGCGCCACGCTGCCGAAGCGCTTCTCATTGCGCGTCGCGTCGCCGATCGCCTCGGTCCAGGTCAGCAAAAGGTTGGGCGGGGTTCCGTTTTCGGGATCAAGCCTGGCGCGCACTTCGACATGGCCGTCCGGCCGGGACAATGCGCCGTAGCTCACCGAATTCACAGCCAGCTCATGAATCGCCAGGCCGATATGCAGGGCGGCGTTGGGATTGAGATAAGGATTTTCGCCTGTGAATCGCAGGCTTTTGGCCAGATCACCGCTATAGCGGCCGACCTGGCCGGACACGAGCTCCCGCAGCGCGGCTCCGCGCCAGTTGGAGGATGTGACCAGATCCTGCGAGGAAGCAAGCGATTGCAGCCGGCCGCGGAACCGCGCCAGGAAGTCGCCAAGCGTCTCCGTATAGCGCCCGGTCTGCGTGGCGATGCTCTGGATGATGGCCAGGAGATTTTTCGATCGATGACTGACTTCGCGCAGCAATGCCTTCAGCGTCTGCTCGCGGCGTTTCTGCTCCGTCGTCTCCACCATCGTCGTGACGACGCCGAGGACGTCGCCGGCTTCCCCGCGGTCGGCGTCGATCCAAAGCTGGAACCACCGGACGCCCTGGCTTCCAGGAATGCTGAGCTCGAGCTGATCCGCGTTGCCGGATTCGATCACCCTGAGTTTGGCGGCTTCTATTCGCTCGGCCTGCGCCGGCGAAAGCAAATCCTTTCCGTCGGCCGTTTCGGACGCCCAGGGCGCGCTCATGTTGCGCGCCCAGACCGTCTTCATCTGCCGGTCCTGGTAGAGAACCGAAATCCCGGCATTGTGGAGGGCATGAAGCAAAGCCCGCCCCAACTGCATCCCGCTTTCCGAGGGATGCATCGCGATCACTTCGCCGTTCTGCTTTTTACCCCTGTCTTTCGTGGGACCCTCGGAAGGCATCGGAAATATCCCGCGCTCGGTCTTTGAACGGATCAATTTGCAAGTGGTTCCGCGAGTTACCGCAACCGCAGGGCTCTCCAAAAAACGGTCCGCCGGACGGTGCTCTTTCGAGGCGCCGTCCGGCGGGGGCTGGAAACCGTTTGAGGGGTGCGGCTTCCAGTGTTGCGTCAGGCTCTCCTAATGAGACCGGCGATGAGCGAAATCACCAGGAAGGCGAGAAAGACAAAGAACAGAATCTGCGCGATGCCCGCCGATGTACCGGCGATGCCGCCGAACCCAAGCGCGCCGGCGATGATCGCAACTACGAGAAATACGAGCGCCCAGTACAGCATGATGCGTCTCCTTCTTCTGTCGGGGAAAGAACGTGGCTCGGTGTGGTTTGTTCCACCATTTGCCGAAAAAGACGATCCCCTGGAAGGCTTTTCAAATCGGAAACAGGCAGTCGTCACGCGTGGCAAAAAAACCTCGCGTGGCGCTCCAAGAGCTTGGGTCCCGCCGGTTCAGGCGGCGGCTTTGGCCTGGCGGTCGAAGAACAGGGCCTGGCTGATCAAAGCCTTGACCATGTCGGGATTGAAGGGCTTTGTGACCAGAAAGGCCGGCTCCGGTCGCTCGCCGGTCAGCAGCCGTTCCGGGAAGGCGGTGATGAAGATCACCGGCACCGGCGTCGAGGATAAAATTTCGTTGACGGCTTCGATGCCCGAGCTGCCGTCGGCGAGCTGGATGTCGGCCAAGACCATTTTCGGCCGCGTCTTGCCGAACAGGGCCACGGCCTCGGCATGCGTGCGTGCCGTACCCACCACGCGGTGGCCGAGACTTTCGACCATCTCCTCGATATCCATGGCGATCAGAGGCTCATCCTCGATGATCAGCACGTCGGTCGCCACCTGGCGGGAAATCTCGTTGCTCGCCTGGGCAAGCAACTCCGAGAACTCTTCCTCGTCGACATCGAGGATCTCCGCTGCCTCATCCTCGCTGAAGCCCTCGACGGCAACCAGAAGAAAAGCCTGCCGGGGACGGGGGGCGAGCGCATTCAGATTGGCCGCGGCCCGCTGCTCCCAGGCGGTCTGTGCCTGTTCCTGCGGCACGCGGATGGCAACGGAGGTGAACAATCTGGCGAAAACCTTGTAGAGCGCGATACGGTCGCTCGAGGCTTCGGGGAAGATATCGGTGTCGGCGATGATGGCTTCCAGCATCGCGGCGACCAGCGCGTCACCGCTCTCCTGCGATCCCGATACCGCCCGCGAGAAGCGGCGCAGGAACGGAAGATGCGGGGCGATGGTAGCTGACAAACTCATTATTGACGTCTCCCTCAGATGACGTTGGAGGTTCAAGGCCACACTGATTGCAAGCCCCGCGACGTCAAACGCCGGCTTCCGGAAAAAGTTCCGCCAACCGTGGAACTAAATTAGGAAGCAAGCGTTTCGGGGGTTCGGGATGGGCAACCAGACGAGGGTTCCGCTTGCGTTGTGGTTTGCAGTCGAAGAGCGGCTCGGGTGCTGGAAATTAGGGCTATTATGAAAGAAATGTCAAAAAAGCAGATGGCCGATGCCGCAAGCAGGCATCGGAACGGGGACGGCAATCCGTTGGGGGCAAACTCGGAAATCGCGCGCAAGCTCAAGCAGTATTATGACGAGCTGGTCTCGGACCAGGTGCCGGACCGCTTCGCTCAGTTGCTCAGCCAGCTGGAACAGGCCGAACCCGCCCAGAAAAAGGACTGAGGCATGGCGGCGGTATCCCAGAGCTTCAAGACCGAGCTGCTCGGCGCCATCCCGAGTCTGCGCGCTTTCGCCGTGTCGCTGACGCAGAATGCCGACCGAGCCGACGACCTCGTCCAGGAAACGCTGGTCAAGGCGTGGGACAAGCATGAAAGCTTCCAGCCGGGCACCAATCTCAAGGCATGGCTGTTCACCATTCTGCGCAACGAATTCTATTCGCAGATGCGCAAGCGCGGCCGCGAAGTGCAGGACAGCGACGGCATCATGACCGCCCGGCTTGCCGTCCATCCGGCCCAGCACGGCCAGCTCGACCTCAAAGATTTCCGCGGCGCGCTCGAACAACTGCCCGAGGACCAACGCGAAGCCATCATCCTGATCGGCGCTTCAGGCTTCTCTTATGAAGAAGCCGCCGAGATCTGCGGCTGCGCGGTCGGCACGATCAAGAGCCGCGTCAGCCGGGCGCGCGCCAGGCTGCAGGAGATCCTCAAGATTTCAGGAGAGGACGAGTTCGGGCCCGACGCGATCTCGGCGCAGGTCACAGGTTCGAACGCGGCTTGAGCCGACCCTGGCCTTGCCGATTGCAAGGATGGCGTCAGGCCCCCTTTGCGCGGCCACAGGCCATGGCCACGGCTTCGATCAGATCGTCGCCCGAGTAGGGTTTGGTGACCAGCTGGATGTCCGGGAACGCATCCTTGACCTCGTCCGAATCCGAATAGCCGGAGGCAAATACGAAGGGTATGCCCTCGCGGCGCAGCCGGGCGGCGAAATCCAGGGTCGAAACGTCGCCGAGCATCAGGTCGACCACCGCCGCGTCGAAGCGCGCGGGCAGCGCCTCTCCATCGATCTCGCCGAGCTCGCGCACGATCGTCACATCCGCCGCGCCGTGGTCGCGGCAAAGCTGCTCGACGTCCATCGCGATCAGGAACTCGTCTTCCAGGACGAGGATACGCAGTCCGTCAAGCAGTTCTGGCACTTATCGGTGTCTCCTCGGCAGGGCCGCACTCATGCGCGGAATTCATCGCCATGTCATTTAAAAAAGACGTGGCTAAAAAGACAGGGGCCTTAGCCTCGCGGAACCCTTGACGGTCTCGAGCGTTTCTTTGCGCCTGTATGGGCAGGGTTTCGAAGAGGGGTCGAAATGTCCAGTCTAGTCGCACATCCGGGTGCGAGTCGCCAATATCCTTGCGAAGCGTGCCCATTGCGGCCATTGCCTGCCTTTCGCGCATTTGAAAAGCAGGAGCTGGCGTTCGTAAGCGCTTTCAAGCGCGGAGAACTCGCGGTCGACAAGGGGGCGACAGTTCTGGTGGAAGGCAGCCACAGCGCGCATCTCTACACCATTCTGTCGGGCTGGGCGTTCCGTTACAAGCTCTTGCCCGACGGACGCCGGCAGATCCTCAATTACTCCATGCCTGGCGATCTCATCGGCCTGCAGGGAAGCCTGATGGGCGAGATGCAGCATTCCGTCGAAGCCTTGTCACCGATGCTGCTGTGCCTCTTCGAGCGCGAACAGCTGCAGGAACTCTATCGTAACCATCCTGGCCTTGCCTATGACATCACCTGGATCGCGTCGCGCGAGGAACGCATGCTGGATGAGAACCTGCTCAGCATCGGCCGCCGCACCGCGCTCGAACGGGCGGCCTACCTCATCGCCTTCATCGCCAGTCGTGCGCGCGCCGCCGGACTGAACGGCAAGACATCGGTGGGGATTCCGATCACGCAACAGCACATCGCCGACACGCTCGGTCTTTCGCTTGTTCATACCAACAAGACGATCCGCAAGCTGATGGACCGCAAGCTCGTCATGTGGCGAGACGGCGGCTGCGAAGTGATCGACTATGACGGACTGAAGAAGCTTGCCCGCTGGGAGGGTCTGGGTGAGGAGTGCAGGCCGCTGATCTAGGCCGCCTCGAGCCATTGGAGCGGGAACTTTGACGCAGAACGAACGTTGAAACCCAAGCAAACGCAAGGAGTTAGAGATGGCAACCGGCGCAGGCAAATCCGCAACCGATCAAGCGACCACCGCCGACCTGGAAGCTGATATCGAGCAGCTGAAAGCGGATATCCGGAATCTGACGGAGCAACTCGCCAAGACCGGTCAACACGGTTATGGCGCGGCCCGTCGCGTTGCCGCGGACAGCGTCGAACAATTGCGCGCGCAAGGCGAAGCTGCCTTAGAGAGCGTGCGGGGCAGCGCCGAGGACATCGAAGCGCAGTTGATCGCCAAAGTGCGCGAGAAGCCGGTGACGTCGCTGGCGATCGCAGCGGGTGTTGGCTTTCTCTTCGCCCTGCTTTCCCGCCGCTAGCCTCAGATGGGGACGCTTGTCTCGCTGATCTCGGCCCTTGCCTCGGGCGAGGCGATGGCCGCCTTGCAAAGAGCGCGGATGACGGCAATCCTTTACGGACTTGCCGCCATTTTTGCGCTGTGCGGTGTCGGCTTTCTCATCGGCGCCGTCTATATCTGGCTGGCGGCGCGCTATGGACCGCTGGCGACCAGCCTCGGCTTCGGCATAGCATTCCTGGTGATTGCCGGGCTCATCCTTGTCGTTCATAAGCTGATCAAGAACATGCGCAGCAGGCGGCGCGCGCGGCGGCGGCAGGCCGACATGACCGCGCTGGGCGTCACCGCTGCACTTGCCTTGCTTCCGGCCCTGGCCAAGAGCAAGGGCGGATTGGGAGCCGTCATCGCTCCGGCCCTGGCGGTCGTCGCCTACGCCATCTATCGCGAGAACGCCAAGCCTAAGCCGCGCGAGCCGGATCCAGAAGACATACGTTAGGCCTGTCGACAGGGTGGTGTCCGCTTTCAGCATCTGCCTTGACGGTCTGCTCGCCAGCTTCAAACGCATGCTCTGGCCTCATTCGGCCAATGATCGCGAAAAGCGATGCCACGCGGTCGGGAACCTTCACGCAAAGGACCCGTTACCCGACGGTGCCGTGCCTGAAATGCCCGCCGCCGCGTAACATGGAGGCCAATCATGACCAAGACCGTTCCTGAAGACAAAGCCCGTCAGGGACATTGGGGCTGGCACGCTTTGAGGATACTCATCGCCGGCCTGTTGCTGGTGTTCATTGCGTGGGGTGCGGTGGAGATTTACGGGGAATTGATAAAGTCGCCGGATTCTGGCGCGCAGCATGTACCGCAGCCGCCCGGCACCGAGCAGGGTCCCGCTCCCGCCCAACCGACCTCGCAACCCTGAAGAAGCGCTTTCCGTTCAAGCCGCCTTTGCGCTGACGCCGCGCGACGGAACTAGGACGTTCAGAGCGCCGGGGTGAATTTGGATCGTCGTCTCGCGCGCGACCTGGATCAACTCGCCGTCCATGACGGCGCGGACCTTCTTGATCGGAGAGTGGATTTTCAGCACCGCCCTGGCAGCCTGATGCACCTCGACATGCGCGCTCTGGCGCCATCTGCCGCGCAGCATGTCCAGCAAAAGCTTTGCCAGATGATGACGACGGCGCGCGACGCTGACATAGATGCCCAGCACGCCGCCGGCCGGATTGTCGGCATAGGGCAGGTGGCCTTCGCCGAACAGGTTGTTGGAAATGCCGATGCCGGTCGTGCGTGTGACGATCTCCGCCTTGCCGACGCTCAGGCTCACTTTGAGCGCCGGCGGGTTCTTGATCGCCTCCCATGCGGCGCGCACGGAGGCTTGCATCTTCCCAAGGCGCGAGCCGAAATCCATTTTTTCGCGCAACTGAACCATCTTGGCATGCATGCCGACAGAGAACTGATGCACGAAAGGCTGGCCGTTGGCGCTAGCCATATCGACGGCGATCACCTCGCCATCGGCAAAGGATCGCAACGCCCCTTCCAAAGTCTGCGGAATACCCAGCCCGCGCGCGAAGAGGTTCATCGTGCCAGCTGGCAGGATGGCTAGGGCCTTCTTCTTATTCATGAGAAGGGACGCCGCGGTGGAAATCGTGCCGTCGCCGCCTCCGGCAAGAACGACATCGATATCGTGCCTGGCGATTGCCTTTTCCAGGGCCGCGACGAGGTCGCAGCCGGCGACGATGTCGAGCTCGACCGAATGCCCCGCTGCTTCGAGTGTCTGACGCAGCTCTTCGGAGAATGCTTCAATGTCGATGGTGCGGAGCGTGCCGCCGTCCTGGTTCAGCACCGCAGCAAACCGCATACACCACTCCGCATTAGCCTCAGGTCACTTTGAGAAGGGCAGACCCCTCAGCCGCAGGCTGAAACGAGATGCGGTCGCAAAGGTTCCGCCGCGAGCTTAGGCCCCGGCGAGCGCGAACGTGGTGTGGTTGGAACAACACCCCGGTCACAACGTTGTGACCATGTCGACACTGCCGCTCCAGACCCGCCGTTCGGCGGCTGGTCGAGCATGCGGCATGCACAAATCAGGCACGAGGAGAGACTATGATGATCCGCACTCTTTTTGCGACCACCGCGATCGCGACGCTGCTCGCGACCGGGGCTTTGGCACAGACGACGCCCGCCCCGGCCCAACCGGCCCCGGCAGCCGAAAGCACAGCTCCGGTTCCGCGCGCCGAAGGCGCGCTGATGACCAACATCATAGGCGAATCCGTCTATAATGGCACCGGCGACGACGCCCAGGACATCGGCAAAGTCGATGATGTGGTCTTCGATTCCAGCGGCAATGCCAAATCCGCCATTATCGGGGTTGGCGGGTTCCTAGGCGTCGGCAAGAAGGACGTCGCTTTTGACTACAGCAAGCTGGAATGGGCCGAGAAGAACGGCGACCGCTGGCTCGTAGCGAAGACGACCAAAGACGAGCTGAACGCGCAGGCGGCCTTCGATCGCAAGGCCTATGATCCGGCCCCGGCGCAAACGACCGATGCCACGCAGCCTGCGACCACCGACACCGGAACGGCGCAGGCGCCCGCGCAGCCGGCCCAGCCGGTTAAGAAGGCCGAAGGCAATCTCGCCACCAACATCATGGGCGAGTCGGTCTATAACGGCACCGCCGACGACGCCCAAAAGATCGGCGACGTCAACGACATCGTTCTTGCCAAGGACGGCAAGGCTGAATCCCTCGTGATCGGCGTCGGAGGCTTCCTCGGCATTGGCGAGAAGAATGTTACCTTCGACTTCGCCAAGGCCAAATGGGCAGAAAAGAATGGCGATCGCTGGTTGATCGCCGAAACGACGAAGGAAGAGCTGCAGGCCCAGCCGGACTTCAACCGCAAGGCTTACGATCCGGCGCCGGCCGCAGCCACCGCGGCTTCGAACAATGCTCCGGCGACGACCACTCCCGCCGTGGCCTCGTCCGATACCACGGCCGATAAGGAGGCCAAACCAGCTCAGCCGGCCCAGACGACGGCCGAGAACAAGCCTGCGGCGCCGGCTGCAAATACGACGGCTGAGAACAAGCCGGCCGATACCGGCACAGCCGCCACCGATACGACCAAGACAGCCTCGATCGACAAGTCGACGCTGACCGAGATGCCGATGGGCAACATGCGCGTCGACGACCTCAAGGGCACGACGGTTTATGGCGCCAACGATGCCGAGATCGGTTCGATCGGCGACGTCGTGCTGACGCCGGACAACAAGCCCGACGCGGTCATCGTCGATGTCGGCGGCTTCCTCGGCATCGGCGCCAAGGAAGTGGCGATCGGCATGGACAAGCTCAAATTCATGACCGACAAGAATGGTAAGAAATATCTCTACACCAACTTCACCAAGGAACAGCTGCAGGCGCAGACGGCATATGACAAGAGCAGCTATGCCGCCAACCGCGACCAGCAGCGGATGATGTTGAAGTAAGGCAATAGGCAGTAGGAAATAGGCAGTAGGCTAAAGAAGAGTTGGCAAATCACCCGGCAGCCGGGACATTCTACTGCCTACTGCCTACTGCCTACTGCCTACTGCCTACTGCCTACTGCCTACTCACGTACCCGACCACGCCATTTTCCGTCAGCTCCGCCAAGGCCAGAGACTGGTCGAGGTGAGCGGCGCGCCAGGCGAGCATCTTTTCCGCGAGCGCCAGCCGTACCGGCAGATAGGCCGGATCGTTTGCCACGTTGTTCAGCTCTCCGGGGTCTTTCGACAGGTCGAACAGAAGCGGCGGCAGGCCGCCGCCAAAATGGACATATTTGAAGTCCGCCGTGCGGATGACCGCAAGGTTGCAGGCGCGCGATTCGATACCGAAATGGCGTTCGGCCTCGCCTTCGGCGACCGTGCGGAAATCGAACTCCCAATGCGCGGCATCGCGCCAGCCCTCCGGCTCCTTGCCGTCGATCCAGGGCGCGAGCGAGCGGCCGTCGAGATGGAGCTGCGGCGCTGCGCCGATCAGGTCGAGCAAGGTCGGGAAGATATCGACGGCCTCGGTGAAGCGATCGACGGATAGGCCGGCTGTCGCTTTCCGCCGCGGATCGCGGATGATCAGCGGAATGTGGTAGCTGGCGTCGAAGAAGCCGCCTTTGCCGAGCATGAAATGATCGCCCATCATCTCGGCGTGATCGGAGGTCAGCACGATGATGGTGTCCTTCCAGGCGCCCGCCGACTTGATCGCTTGCCAGACGCGGCCGAGCTGGGCGTCGACCTCGGAGATCATGCCGTAATAGATCGCGCGGATGCGGCGGAAGTTCTCCTCGCTCCACTCCGCCACCTTGCCCTCGATGCCGGGGACGAATTTCGTCCGCTTCTGACCGGCGAGATCGTAGGCGAGATAGGGATGGCTTCCGGCTTCGGCTTGCGGATTTGCCGCGCGCTTGAAGGCGGGACCTGCAGCCGGATCGTACATGCTGTTGTAGGGTTCGGGCACGATGAAGGGTGGGTGGGGGCTGATGAAGGAAATATGCGCGAACCATGGCGCGCCCTCCTCCTGCTCGGCAAGCCAGCGGATGAATTCGCCGGCGAGGAAAGCGCTCGGGGTCTGGTCCTTGGAGTAGACCGGCGGCGCATTGGTCACGCCGCCTTGGTCCTGGCCGCTGGCCGGACGGTGGATGCCGGGACTTCCCGCGCCCGTGTTGACGCCTTGCGCCCGCAGCCATGACAGCCACTGCTTCTGATGCTCGGGCAGGGCCTGGCGCACGGTGAAGCCCGGCAGCACGCCCTCATAGCTGCGCAGGCTAGGATCTCCAGCCGCAAGCCGGCGCGGGTCGAGCGAGACATCGGTGTAGCCGAACAGGGTCGGGTCGTAGCCCGCCGCGCGCGCAGAAAGCGCGATGTTGCCGTGGCGCGCATCGAGCGGCGTGCCGTTGCGGCAGACGCGATTGTTCATCTGATAGAGCCCGGTATAGAGGCAGGCGCGGGCAGGAGAACAAGGTGCGGCCCCGCCATAGTGGCGGCGGAAAAGCACGCCTTCTGCGGCGAGCGCGTCCACATTCGGCGTCTTCACCACCGGATGGCCGGCGGCCGACAGGCAATCGCCACGCCATTGGTCGCAGGTGATGAGGAGAACATTCGGGCGGCTCATCGGATTGTCCAAGATCGTCTCCCTTGTGGAAGTGCTCAGATGGAATGGAAATCACCGGCGTTGCAAGCCTATGTCGGTGATGGTCTGGTGAACATATTTCGAACGGTCGTTCACTTTTGTGACACAGTCCATTCTGTGTTTGCCCGCTTTGCCGTCGGCTCGCCCATCCTCATATTGGCGTGGACAGCGGCGAGGGCCGCACAAGAACAAGGGAAGGAGCACGCTCATGCTCAATCAGATCCAGGGGCTGCATCACGTCACCTCGATGGCGAGCGACGCACGCCGCAACAATGAGTTCTTCACGAAGAAGCTCGGCCTGCGCCGGGTCAAGAAGACCGTCAATTTCGACGCGCCGGACGTCTATCATCTCTATTATGCAGACGAGGTCGGCACGCCGGGTTCGGTGATGACCTATTTCCCGTTCCCCGATATCGCCAAGGGCAGACACGGCGTCGGCGAGGTCGGCACGACGGTGTTCTCGGTACCGGAAGGCACGCTGGCCTATTGGGAAAAGCGCTTCGCCGACGAAGGCGTGGGCAATGTTGCCCGCACCGAAAGCTTCGGCGAAAAGCGGCTCACCTTTACCGGCCCGGACGGCGACAGTTTTGCCCTTGTCGAGGACAAGGCCGACAGCAGAGCGCCCTGGGTCAAGGGCGGCGTTCCCGCGGACGAGGCGATCCGCGGCTTTCACTCGGTCTCGCTGCGGCTGAAGGATGGCGGCGCCACCGAGGAACTGCTGAAGTTCATGGGCTATGAGGAGGTCGACAAGTCCGGCAATATCCGCCGGCTGGCGATCAAGAACGGCAATGGCGCCGATGTCGTCGACATCGAATCGCTGCCCACTGCCGGCTTCGCCAATCTCGGCGCCGGCTCGGTGCACCATGTCGCCTTCGCGGTCGAGGATCGCGCCAAGCAGCTCGAAGTGCGCAAGGCGCTGGTCGACACGGGCTATGGCGTGACGCCGGTCATCGACCGCGACTATTTCTGGGCGATCTATTTCCGCACGCCGGGCGGCGTGCTGTTCGAGGTGGCCACCAACGAACCGGGCTTCGATCGCGACGAGGATACCGCGCATCTCGGCAAGGCACTGAAGCTGCCGACGCAGCATCAGCATCTGAGGCCTTACCTCGAAGAGCACCTGCAGAAGCTGGAAGACTGAGCCATGAGCAAGGACGCTTACATCCACAAGGTGCTGCCCGGTTCGCCGGGCGGCCCACTGCTCTTCGTCTTCCACGGCACCGGCGCGGACGAGAACCAGCTTCTCGGTTTCGGCCGTGAGTTGTTGCCCGGCGCGACGATCGTTTCGCCGCGCGGCGATGTGTCGGAGCACGGTGCCCCGCGCTTCTTCCGCCGCACCGGCGAGGGCGTCTACGACATGGACGACCTAACGCGCGCGACATCGAAGATGGCGGGATTCGTCAAGGCCCATGTCGAAGCGGCGAAATCTTCGGCGGTGTTCGGCCTCGGCTACTCCAACGGCGCCAACATCCTGGCTTCGGTCGTGTTTGCCGAGCCCGGCCTGTTCGACGCCACGGCGTTGATGCATCCGCTGATCCCGTTCGAACCCAATGTCCAGGGCAGCCTTGCCGGCCGCCGCATCCTGATCACGGCCGGCAGGCACGATCCGATCTGTCCGCCCAATTTGACGTCGCGGCTCGAGGCCTATTTGCGCGCCGACGGCGCCGATGTCACAGTGGAATGGCATGACGGCGGGCATGAGGTTCGGCCGAACGAAAATGAAGCGGCGCGGCGGCTTTTCGCGCCGGCGCCGGTTGCCGAAGGAGGCGAACAAAATGGCTGACCAACTGCCTGAGATCGAATTGGAGGACCACGGTTCCAAGGGGCGCTATGTGCTGCGTGGCCCTGGCGGCGCCGAGGCCGAGATGACCTTCACCAAGATCGGCGAACACCAGCTGATCATCGACCATACGGAGGTGCCGGATGTCTTTCGCGGTCAGGGCGCCGGGCTTCGGCTCGTCACCCGCGCGGTCGAGGACGCGCGCGCCGCCGGCAAGAAAATCATCCCGCTCTGCCCCTTCGCCAACGCCCAGTTCCGCCGCCACCCGGAATGGGCGGATGTGCTGAAGCAGTAGTGTCGTCTTTCCCTTCTCCCACAAGGGGAAGGGAAGCTTTGGCATTTGCACGGCCCGGTCATCTTGCCTAAGTTGACGGTTCGCTTCGGACGAAACCTGTCGTCCCGCTCGTCACCGATTTGAATGGCTTCCCCGATGACCGATACCGACCTGATCCCCGTTTTCGACGGACACAACGACACGCTGCTTCGGCTCTACCAGTCGAAGGAAACCGATGTCGAAAAGCTGTTCATCGAGGGGACGCCGGGCGGGCATATCGACCTGCCGCGCGCCAGGAAGGGGGGCTTTGCCGGCGGCATGTTCGCTATCTTTCCGCCGCCGGTCGAAAAGTCGAAGCGCAGCGCCGTGCCGCCGGCACCGAGCGACAACGAGCCGTTGCCGCCGGAGCTGCCGCAGGCCGAGGCGATCACCTCGACCATCGGCATGGCTTCGATCCTGTTTAGGCTGGAGCGCGCCGGCGCGCTCACCGTCTGCCGCAGCGCCGGCGATGTGCGCGATGCGATGGCGAAGGGCTCGATCGCGGCCGTGTTCCATATCGAAGGCGTCGAGGCGATCGACCCTGGGCTTGCCATGCTCGACGTGCTGCATGCCGCCGGCCTGCGTTCGCTGGGCATCGTCTGGAGCCGTCCCAACGCCTTCGGCAATGGCGTGCCGTTCCGCTTTCCGTCCTCGCCCGACACCGGGCCGGGCCTCACCGATGCCGGCAAGGCGCTGGTCAAGGCCTGCAACCAGCTCAGGATCATGATCGACCTGTCGCATCTCAACGAGAAGGGTTTTCGCGATGTCGCGGGCTTGAGCGACGCGCCGCTGGTCGCGACCCATTCGAACGTGCATGCGATCTGCGGTCATTCGCGCAACCTGACCGCCTGGCAGCTCGGCGCGATCCGCGAGTCGGGCGGCATGGTCGGCCTCAACTTCGCCACCGGCTTCCTGCGCGAGGACGGCCGCATGAATGCCGACACCGGCCTCGAAATCATGGTGCGCCACATCGATTCGCTCTTACAGGCGCTTGGCGAGGACGGCGTCGGCCTTGGCTCCGATTTCGACGGCGCCATGATCCCGGCCGTCATCGGCGACGTCGCCGGCCTGCCCAAGTTGATCGACGCGCTCGCCGCGCGCGGTTTCGGACGCGCGCTGATCGAGAAGATCGCTTATCGGAACTGGTTGAGCGTGCTGGAAAGGACGATTGGGTAAGCGCGCCTACTGCGCGCAACCCATGCGCTTCAGCCAGTCCTTGCCGACGCCGCGGTCGCGGATGATCGACAGAGGGTTCTCGTAGTCGAGCCGGGCGCAGATGCGATAAACTTCGAGCGTCTCGGCATTCATCTGGCCGCGTTTGAAGAAGAACATGGCCGCCGCGTAGCGGGTGCGGCCGGACCACATCTCGCCGAGCGGCGTGTTGACGAGCTGCCATTGCTCGGCGGCTTCCGCCTCCACGTCTTCCGCTTCGCTCGCCATCGTCAGAAATCCGCCGGCGGGTTGGCGGTGCGGCGGTCGAGCTTGATAAAGGGCCGCGGCACCACCTTCGCCTTTTTCATCAGCTTCTGGTACTGCAACTCGCGCATGGCGTAAATCTCGACCCAGAGGTCGTCGACGATCGTGTCGCCATAGGGCCGCTGCAAGGAAGCCAACGCGATGTTGCGCTTGGCCATGGGCGACCACATCGCCGCGCTCACCAGCCCGACCTCCCGGCTTTTGCGATAATAGACGATGGCATGCTCGGCCGGAATGTTGCCTTCGATCTCCAGCCCGACCAGCACGTGACGCAGCTTCTTCTTGGCGCGGGCTTCGAGGATGGCGCGGCGGCCGTTGAAATGTCCCTTGTCGGGATCGATCATGAAGCCGAGGCCGATCTCGTCGGGCATGCGCAGGCGGTCGGCGCGGATGGCGTGCTCGGACGTGGTGAAGTCGGCATTGGCGACGATCAGCCCGGCTTCCAGCCGGGCGCGGTTCAGCGCCGTATAGCCGATGGCGCGGATGCCGCGCAACTCGCCCGCCGCCATAAGCCGGTCCCACAGGCTCAGCGCCTTGTCCGCCGGCACGAACAATTCGTAGCCGAGATCGCCGGTGAAGCCGGTGCGGGAAATCGTGACGGTTCCGCCGTCATGCGCGAATTCGGCGAGGTCGAAGACCTTCAGCCGCTCGACGCCGGCAAAGCCCGCGTCGCGCAGGACGGCGAAGGACGTCGGGCCTTGCAGCGCGAGGCCGGCGACCGCTTCGGTTTCTTCCGCCACGCTCACCTCATAGCCGATCGCGCTGTCCAGCAGCCAGGGCAGATGCCGCTCCTGCGAGCACAGCCGGAAGCGGGTCGGCGAGAGCCGGAACAACGTGCCGTCGTCCAGCACGAAGCCTTCATCGTCGCACCAGGCGGTGTAATGGACGCGGCCGGGCTTAAGCCTGGTCACGTCGCGCAGCGTGAGGCGGTCGAGATAGGCCTCGGCGTCCGGCCCCTCGATCTGATACTTGGTCATCGGCGAGATGTCGAAGAGTGCTGCCTGGCTGCGGATGGCGAAATATTCCAGCTCCTCGTCCCACAGCGAATGCGGTGCGCGGTAGCCGGCCCAATTGTACCAATCCTGCTTCAGTCCCAGCGCGTCGATGCGCGGCTGGAAGGGTGTGCCGGGCCTGAGCGTGCGGAAATGAGATTGGGCGAAGGCGCGGACGTCGGTTGACGGCTTTATGGTGGGATGATGGTTCATGACGGCGTTCCTTCGCCGTAGAGCGCTGCGTTTGTGAATAGCGAAATCATCCTCATGCCCTCATCGCGATGATGCGGCGTGCGGCGTTGAGGCCGGGCGCGCCGGAGATACCGCCGCCCGGATGCGAGCCGGCGCCGGCAAGGAACAGGCCTTCGAGCGGCGTGTCGTAGCCCGACCAGCCGGAGACCGGCCGCGACATCAGCATCTGGTCGGCTTGCAATTCACCGTGGTGCCAGTGGCCGCCGGGCATGCGGTAGCGCGCCTCGATGTCGGCGGGCGTCAAAAGCTCGGCGTGGCGGACCGTTGCGCCGATCCCCGGCGCATGGGCTTCGAGCTGCGCCATAATCGCCCTGAGGAAGCGCGGCTTGCCGGCGGTCCAGCCCTCTCTCAGCGCATAGGGCGCGTATTGCACCACCGCCGACAGCACGCAGGCGCGGGAGGGCGCGAGCGATGGATCGACGAGGCTGGGCAGCGTGATCTCCATCACCGGCTCGGGCGAGAACTCGCCATATTTCGACGGGTTGAAAGCGCGCTCGACATGGTCAGGCGAAGGGGCGATGACGAGCCGGCCCTTGTGGCCGGCGGCGTCGAGGCCGGTGAATTGCGGCGGCCGGTCGAGCGCAAGGTGGAGCTTGGCCGCATCGCCCCTCATACGGATGTTCTTCATCTTGCGCACGAAGCCCGTATCGACTTCGCGCGGTCCGACGAGATCGAGGATCGTGGTCGCCGGGTTGATGGCGGAAACGACGGTTCTGGCGCGCAGCGTCTCGCCGCTCCGCGTGACGACACCGGCGGCGCGGCCTTTCTCGACGATGACCCTGGCGACCGGCGATGCCGGGCGTATCGAAACGCCGGCTTTTTCCGCCGCCGCGCGGATGGCGGCGACGATGGCGCCCATACCGCCTTTCGGCTGCATCTGCGCCCCTGCAAGACCGCCGATCTCGCCGGCAAGCCGATAGTAGAGGCCAAGCAGCGAGGTCGGCGAACGCGGCCCAAGATGCGAGCCGAGCGTCGCGTCGAAGGCGAGCAGGCCCTTCAGCCGGTCGTCCGAAAGCTGCTCGTCGAGCAGATCGTAGACATTCATCAGAAGAACGCGCAGGAAATCGCGCATGTCTTCCTTGCCGAGCCGCTTCAGCGCCAGCGCGGTCTGGCCAAGCCCCATCGTCTCGGCGAGCGAGATGTTGCCGAGGTCCGGCGGCCGGCGCGACAGGAAAGGTTTCAAGACGCCGGCATAGCGCAGCAGCTGCGCGCGAAGCTCCTTCCAGGCGGACTGTTCAGATGCGCTGGCGCCCGTCAGCACCTCGCCATAGGCGCCGTGCAGCACCAGCGGACCGTCCTTCGACAGCGCCACCGACGGCACGAAATCGCCGCGCTCGATCCTCAGCCCGTGGTGTTCCAGCTCCAGCGTCTTCACCACATCGGGATGAAGGCGGTTGAGCAGATGGGCGACAGCGGAAACGCGAAAGCCCGGCGCGAACTCCTCGGTTCGCGCGGCGCCACCGATTTCGTTGCCGGCCTCGAGCAGCAGCACCTTGCGGCCGGACTTGGCCAGCGTCGCGGCGGCGACAAGGCCGTTATGGCCGCCGCCGATGACGATGGCGTCCCAGTTCAGATCAGATGACGTCATGGGCCGGGCTCATATGCAAGATTGGCTTGGCGAGGTCGCGCAGGATCTCGGCGGCGGCGTTGCGCCCCGGCGCGCCCATCACCCCGCCGCCCGGATGGGTGGAGGAGCCGCACATATAGAGCCCGCCGACCGGCGAGCGGTATTGCGCGTAGCCCGGCACCGGGCGGTTGAAGAGCAACTGGTCGAAGGTGAGCTCGCCCTGGAAGATGTTGCCTTCGGTCAAGCCCACCTCGTCCTCGATTTCGCGCGGCGTGCGCACCTCCATGTGGACGATGCGGTCGCGGAAGCCGGGCGAATATTGCGCGATCTGGGAAATCACGCTTTCGGCGAAGCCGTCGCGGTCGGCGTCCGTCCAG
This sequence comes from Mesorhizobium sp. SOD10, assembly GCA_000824805.1. Lineage (GTDB taxonomy): Bacteria > Pseudomonadota > Alphaproteobacteria > Rhizobiales > Rhizobiaceae > Mesorhizobium. The sequence goes on along the minus strand of CCNA01000012.1, from coordinate 178,513 downwards.
TCGCGGCCATTTATCTTGGGTGGCGCATATTGCACGAAGCAGCTCATGAAGTGCTTGCCGGGAGGCGCCATGGTCGGGTCGAGCGTGGTCGGGATCACCATGTCGAGGAAGGGATCGGCCGACCAGCGCCCGGCCTTCCAATCGTCATAGGCGCGCTCCATGCGTTCGATGGAATCGGTGAAGTGCATGTCGGCGCGGTAGACTGGGGAGTCCTTGGGCAGAGCCGGGAATTCGGGGAGCGAATCCAGCGCGATGTTGACCTTGCCGGACGAGCCGCGGATTTTGAAGTTCCTGACGCGCCTCAGGAAGATGTCGGGCAGTTCCTTCGCCTCGACCAGCTTCAGGAAGGTGCGCTTGACGTCGGCGTTGGAGATGACAAGCTTGCCATAGATTTCTTCGCCGCCGGCGAGCACCACTCCCTTGGCCTTGCCGTTCCCGATCAGCACATGATCGACCTCGGCGCCGGTGCGGATGGTGCCGCCTGAAGCCTTGAAGGAGGAGGCCAGCGCCTTGGTGATGGCGCCCATGCCGCCGCGCGCATAGCCCCAGGCGCCGACCGAGCCGTCGACCTCCCCCATATAGTGATGCAGCAGCACATAGGCCGTGCCGGGCGACATCGGGCCGAGCGCCGTGCCGATGATGCCGGAAAGCGCGAAGTTGGCCTTGATGACGTCGGTCTCGAAATATTCGTCGAGGAAGTCCGAGATCGACATCGTCCAGAAGCGCAAGGTCAGCGCCATCTCCTCGGCGGAGAGACCGGCAAACTTCTTGCCGAGATAGAGCAGCTCGCCGAGGTCGCGCGGCCTGAAGCTGGTCGGGTCGGGCGCGGTGCGCATCAGGAGCGGCTGGATGAAGCGACACTGCCTCGTGACGTCGCGCGAATAGCGATCATAGGCTTCGGCGTCGCGCTTCGAAAAACGGGCGAACTCGCGGCGATGCGCGTCGTGATCGCGGTAGTTGGCGAGATAGCCGCCGTCGCGCGTGAACACCGCGCCGCCTTCATAGGAGATCACCTGCAGGCCGAAGCGGGGCAGTTCCAAATCGCGCATGATCTCGGGCCGGAACAGCGAGCAGACATAGGAACAGTTGGAATAGAGAAAGCCCGGGGTCAGCTCGCGGCTGGTGGCGGCGCCGCCGACCCAGTCGTTCTTCTCGACCACCAGCACGTCCAGTCCGGCGCGCTGCAGATAACAGGCGTTGACCAGGCCGTTATGGCCGCCGCCGATGACGATCGCGTCCCATGCCTTCATGCGCGCAGAACCTCCATCCGGTTGCCCTATCTTCTTGTTTTTACGCAATTCCGGGACGGAAACGGCGTCACGCTTTTCCTGGAATTGCCCGGTGCGTTTTGTTCCCTGATTGCCCGAATTTGACATGGATTACAGTTTTTTGTCTAGCCATTTTGAATGAATGTTCAACAAATGATGTTGCGTTTTCCTGTTGATGCGCTAGGCTTTGCCTTGATTTCTGGACTGGCCCACATCGGCATTTGGGGTTGAATATCCGATGATCGAAACGGCTGACGCCGAGCCGGAATATGACGACACCGCTATCCGCTTCCTCGAGGCACTGTGGGGCGAGGGCTATCTGTCGCCGGGCGGTCCGGACGAGGTCGACCGCGTGGTCGAAGGCCTCTCGCTCAGGGGCAAGACGATCCTCGATATCGGCTGTGGCGCCGGCGGCATCACGCTGCATCTGGCGGCAGCGCATGGCGCGGCTCGAGCCACCGGCTTCGACGTCGAAAAGCCGGTGATCGAGGCGGCGAGGCGAGGGGCGATCAGGCAAGGCCTCGATGACCGCGTCGGCTTCGTCCAGGCGCCGCCGGGGCCATTGCCTTTCGCGGACGCTTCCTTCGACGTCGTCTTCTCCAAGGACGCGCTGCTGCATGTGCCGGACAAGGACGCGCTGTTCGCCGAGATCTTTCGTGTACTGAAGCCGGGCGGGGTGTTTGCCGCGTCGAACTGGATGATCGGGCATGACGGCGAGGCGTCGCCTCAGATGAAGGCCTATATCGCGGCCGAAGGGCTCTCCTTCGCTATGGCCTCGCCGGCGCGCTATGCCGAGGCGATGCGGCGCGCCGGCTTTACCGATATCACGGTGCGCGACCGCAACCCATGGTATCGCGAGGTCGCGCGCCAAGAGCTTTCGCGGCTCAAGGGGCCGCTCTACGCGCAGGCCGCGGCAGCGGTCGGCGCGGCCTATGTCGACAAGAACATCAAGACCTGGGAGGCGATGCAGAAGGTGCTTGACAGTGGCGAGCACCGCCCCACTCATCTGCGCGGTTGGAAGCCGGTCGGATAGCCGGCAATGCTGGAGACCGTCACACCCATGAAGACTGCAGAGGCGAGCGATGCTCTCCCCGAAACGGCGCGAAAGGGCGATGCCGACAAACGCGGCCGCAAGGCTTCGAAAGAGGTCAGGCAGCTGCAGCTGATCGAGGCGACGATCGATTCACTTGCCAAGCGCGGCTATGCCGAAACGACGATGGCTGACGTGGCCGACGGCGCGGGCCTGTCGCGCGGCATCGTCAACTTCCATTTCGAGAGCAAGGAAAAGCTGCTCATCGCCACACTGCAGCATATGTATGACGAGTACTCGGCGCATTGGCGCACCGCCCTGCAGAAGGCGGGCGACGATCCGGCGCGACAGCTGCAGCAGCTGGTGTGGGCCGATTTCGACCGCTCGATCTGCAACAAGCGCAAGCTCGCCGCCTGGCTCGCCTTCTGGGGCGAGGCCAAGTCGCGGCCGACCTACCAGGCGCTAAGCAGCTCGCGCGACGCCTATTACCAGCAGGTCTTCATCGATCTCTGCACGACGCTCAAAGAGAGCGGCGGCTACACCTATGACCCTCAGGCCATCGCCCTGGCGCTCAGCGCCATGCTCGAGGGCCTGTGGCTGCGGCTGATGATGGGAACCGAGGACACCACGCGAGAGACCGCATTGCAGGCCGCGAATGCGTTTTTGGCCGCCGCCTTCCCCAAACACTATCGTTAGCGAGAACTGGGGCTAGCAAAAGCCGGGATTAGCAACAGCCGGCCAACAAGACCGGCAAAAACAAAAGAGGATGGAACAGCATGAGGAAATTCAGCCGACGCCTGACACTGACCTTGGCGCTTGGGAGCGCGATCGCGGCTTCGGCGGCGGCGTTCGCCGTCGCCGCCGATAAGGACCTGATCGTGTTCGACTGGTCCGGCTACGAGGATCCGAGCTTCCACGGCAAATATGTCGAGAAGAACGGCGATTCGCCGACCTTCGCCTTCTTCGGCGACGAGGACGAGGCGTTCGAAAAGATCCGCTCCGGCTTCAAATCCGATCTCGGCCATCCCTGCTCGCAGAGCGTCGTGAAGTGGCGTGAGGCGGGGCTGCTGCAGCCGCTCGACACCTCGAAGATCACCGGCTGGAAGGACCTCAATCCCGGCATCATGGCGATGAAGGATCTCGCCACGACGTCCGACGGCAAGGCCTGGTTCATGCCCTGGGACTGGGGCGATACCCAGCTCACCTACAATTCCGACAAGATCGCCGAAAAGGACGTCCAGTCGCTGAAAGCATTCGCCGATCCGAAATATAAGGGCAGGGTTTCGATCGGCGACAATGTCGACGACGCCTATGCTCTGGCCAGCCTCGCCATCGGGCTCAAGGACTGGACCAAGATGACGGACGACCAGTTCAAGCAGGCATCCGATTTCCTGCGCCAGGTGCACAAGAATGTCCGTTCCTACTGGACAGACACCACCGATATCGTGCAACTGCTCAGCGGCGGCGAAGTCGACCTCGCCTGGGCCTGGAACGACGCGACGGTGCAGTCCGTCAAGGCCGGTGTGCCGATCAAATCCAAGAAGGACACCGACGAGGGCATGTCGACCTGGGTCTGCGGTTATGTGCTGTTCAAGGACGCGCCGGGCAACATCGACAAGGCCTATGACTATCTCAACGCCGTGAACGATCCCGAGGTCGCCAAGACGCTGGTCAAGGACTGGGGCTACGGCCAGGCCAATGCCAAGGGCATGGCCGGCGTCGACCCGGCGATCCTGAAGGAAAAGGGCTACGACAATGTGGAAAAGTGGGTCGACAAGACCCTGTTCCAGCAGCCGCTGCCTTCGGAGCTGAAGCTGAAGATGATCGCCGAGTTCGAGAAGATTAAGGCCGGCTATTGAAGAGCAGCGTTGAAAGAACCGACGTCGTCATCGTCGGCGCCGGCTTTACCGGGTTATGCGCCGCGCTCGACCTTCAGCGCGCCGGCGTCGATTTCCTTGTCCTTGAGGCACGCGATCGCGTCGGCGGCAGGGTGGAGGCTGTCCGCAATGGGCTCGGCGAGCGTATCGACAGCGGCGGCCAGTTTCTATGTGTGGACATGCCCGAAGTGATGGCGCTGGCCAAGGCCTACGGCAAGAGCTTCGTCGAGACCTATGTCGAGGGCGAATTCATCACCTATCCGTCAATGACGCCGGCGCGGGCGGAGCGGACCTATCATGTCTCGATGGCGATCCGCGAGCGCATGAACCGGATTGATCCGGACGACCCGGCGATTGCCGGGCTGACCGTCGCCGACTGGCTGGAACGCCAGCATGATGAGGCCGATGCCAAGGCCGCTTTCCGCTCGCTGGTCGAGGGTCTGTGGTGCCTGGCGGCGGACAAGGTGCCGCTCTGGTACCTGATCGACAATGATCGCCGCATCACCAACGAGGTGTTCGAGCTGCAGTATTTTCTGGGCGATACCATGCAATCGCTGGCCGAGGATCTTGCCGCCGAGCTCGGCGACCGGCTGCGCCTGAACGAAGCGGTGACGCGTGTCGAGCGCGCCCCGCAAGGCGTTCGCGTCAGCACCGGCGCGAGCACGATCGAAGCGCGCGAGGTCCTGATCGCACTGCCGCCGGCGACGGCCGCGAAGCTCAATTTCGCGCCGGCTTTGCCGGCGGAACTCGCAAGCGCGCTCGGTGTCTGGGAAAGCGGCGCGGTGATCAAGATCCTGGTGCGCTACGCGACGCCGTTCTGGCGCGAACGAGGCCTGTCCGGCATGGTGATGTGGCGCGATCAGGCGGGGCTGTTTGCCTGCGACGCCAGCAAGGATATCGACCATGCCGCGCTTGTGGTCTTTGTCGGCGGGCCGCTCGCATTGCGCTGGCATCCGCTCGGCGAGGCGGCATTGCAGGCGGAAATCACAGCCAGGCTCGTCCAGGCACTCGGCCCGCAGGCCGTCGACATCGTCGATTTCAGCGCGCGCGACTGGACGCATGACCGCTGGAGCGGCGGCGCCTATAGCGACCTCATTGTCGATGTGACGGCGCGCGATGCCGAGCGCGTGATCCTCGCCGGCGCGCCGCCGGTCTATTTCGCGGCTTCGGAAATGTCGCCGTCTTTCCCGGGTTATGTCGAGGGCGCGATCGTCGCCGGGCGCATCGCTGCCGCAAAGATTCAGTCGGCCATCGCCACCAGCGCCTCGGGGTCGTAGGCGAGGCGGATCGGCGCGCCTACCGGAATGTCGTCGGCGCCGAAATCGTTGGTCTCGGTCACGGAGAGCGGCTTTTCGAGCCCCGGTATCTCGACGATCAGATGCGTGATTTCGCCGAAATAGTGGCGCTCGACGACCTTGCCGGCGACCTCGAATTTGGCCGTCGCATTGTCCCATAAAACGCGCAGGCGCTCGGGGCGGATGCCAAGCGTCGCCGCGCCGCCATTGCGCACGAAAGCCTTCGGCTTGTCGGTCCTGACGCGGCCGAAGCCCAGCGTGTCGAGCACCAGCGAAGCGCCGTTCTCCTCGACGATCTCGGCCTTGACGAAATTCATGCCGCCGAGGAAATCGGCGACCTGGCGGTTAACCGGGCGCTGGTAGATTTCCTTCGGCGAGGCGACCTGCGCGATGCGGCCGCCGAACATCACCGCAATGCGGTCCGACATCGCCAGAGCCTCGTACTGGTCGTGCGTGACCAGCACGAAGGTGATGCCGACGGCCTGCTGCAGGCGGCGCAACTCGACCTGCATCTGCTCGCGCAGCTTTTTGTCGAGCGCCGAGAGCGGCTCGTCGAGCAGCAGCACCTTGGGCCGCATAACCAGCGCCCGGGCTAGAGCCACGCGTTGGCGCTGGCCGCCGGAAAGCTCCGTGGCGCGGCGCTTGCCGAGGCCGGTGAGTGAGACCTGCACCAGCGCTTCCTCGACGCGGCGCCTCTCCTCGCCGGCGTCGAGCTTCAGCCGCTTCAGCCCATAGGCGACATTCTGCTCCACATTGAGATGCGGAAAGATCGCATAGCTCTGGAAGACCATGTTGGTCGGCCGACGGTTGGCGGGGATGCCGTCCATCGGCTGGCCGTCGACGGCGATGGAGCCGCTGGTCGGCGCGTCGAAGCCGGCGATCATGCGCAACAGCGTGGTCTTGCCGCAGCCGGAAGGCCCGAGCAGCGAGAAGAATTCGCCCTCACGGATCGCCAGCGAGGCGTTGTCCAGCGCCTTGAACGATCCGTAGCTGCGGGTGACGTCGCGGATCTCGATCATGGTTCGATCCGATTGGGATTGGACCCGCTCAAGCATGGAGGCCTCCCTCATTCTGGGTGCGTCTCGCCGCGCGGCGGCGCAGGATTTCGGCAGTCGTCATCAGCACGAAGGACGCGAAGAGCAGTAAGGTGCCGAGCGCCAGCACGCCGGGGAGTTTGGCCGCGAAGCGCAGCTGGCCCCAGATGTAGATCGGCAGCGTCGCCTCGGTGCCGGTGAGAAAAAAGGCGATGATGAATTCGTCCAGCGAGATGGTGAAGCAGACGAGCAGGCTGGAGATGATCGCCGGCGCCACCATCGGCAACGTCACGCGCCGGAAAGTGCCGAAGGCGCTCTCGCCGAGATCGGCGGAGGCTTCCTCGAGACTGCGGTCGAAGCCTTCGAAGCCGGAGGTCAGCACGGTCATCGAATAGGGGATGCAGACCAGCACATGGCCGAGCACCACGGTGAAGAGCGACAGGCTGAGGCCCAGCTGCAGCATGACCAAAAGCATGGAGATGGCGACGATCACTTCGGGCAGCACCAGCGGCGCCATGATCAGGCCGTTGATGGCTCGGCGGCCGGGATAGCGGTAGCGGGTGATCGAGCGGGCGGCGAGGATGCCCAGCACCGTCGACAGGATCGAAGCGGAGACCCCGACCATCAGGCTGTTCCAGGTGGCGTCGATCAGCGCCGGCGTGTGCGGCAGGTCCTCGTACCAGTGCAGCGTGACGCCAGAGAGCGGAAATTTGGGCGTCGCCGCCGTGTTGATCGAGAAGATCGGCAGGAAGATCACCGGCAGATAAAGGAACAGCAGATAGAGGACGGCGTAGCTCGGCAGCCAGCCGGGCAGGAAGCGTTTTATCGCCGTCATCGCGCCAACCTCTGCAGGGCGCGGATAACCAGCACGGTGGCGCCGGCCATCAGCGAGACTATGATCATGGTGGTGACGGAAAGCGCTGCACCCAGCGGCCAGTTCGACGCCTTGCCGAACTGCGCCTGGATGGCGTTGGCGATCATGACGCCATCCTTGCCGCCCACCAGCTTCGGCGTGACATAGTCGCCGACGGTAGGGATCATGACGATGAGCGCCGCCGAAATGATGCCGGGCGCCGAGAGCGGCAGGGTCACCCGCAGGAAGGAGCGCAGCGGCCCGTCGCCGAGGTCCGTCGCGGCTTCGACCAGAGTGCGGTCGACCTTCTCCAGCGAAACGAAGATCGGCAGGATGGCGAAAGTCGCCCAGGCATGGGTGAGCGTGATGATGACGGCGCTGGAATTGTAGAGGAGCGCCGTCGAGGGCTCGTCGATGATGCCGAGGCCCATCAGGCCGGAATTGAGCACGCCGTTGTAGCCGAGGATCACCTTCCACGACATCACGCGCAGCAGGTAGCTCGTCCAGAACGGGATGGTGATGAGGAACAGCCACAGGCTCTTATGCCGGCCGCCATGGAAGGAAATAAAATAGGCGATCGGGTAGGCAAGCGCCACGGTGAGCAGGCTGACCGTCAGCGAGATGTAGAGCGAGCGCCAGAGCAGGTCGCGATAGATCGGCTCGGTCAGCGCGATCCGGTAGTTCTCCAGCGTGAAGGTGTGGTCGATGGTGAGATAGTTCTGCGTCCAGAAGGAATGGGCGATGACGACCAGGATCGGCAGGACAAGCAGAATAAGGGCATAGACGAAGGTGGGACTGATCAGGGCAAGGCCCTGGACGGCTTCCGATTGCAGAAGGGGACTTCGTCTCGATCCCGCCATGCGCAACGGGGGCGACCCTTCCGCGGCAACCGTCATTGCAGCGCTCCGGGCGTGATTTCGGTTGCTGGCTCGGACTGTCCCGCCATGCGGTCTTCCCATTCGTGGCGCCGGCCGCCTGTTCCCGAATTATGTTTGGAGCGCGATCGCTCCTAGCTTGCCGGCTTTCTTTCATCATGAGCGTATCCGCCGATTGAAATCAAGCGCTATTTCTGCGATATTGATTGAACGGATATTCAAAATGAAGTGAGGAAAAGCCGAATTTCCACGGTTTTCCGCGCCTTTTGATATCCGACGAGAATTCGACAATCTGGCGATGCGAGGCGAAAATGGCGGCTCAAAGCAAGATCAAGGCAAGCGAACTCATCGACGCCGGCGATGACGACGCGGTCGAGCTCGCCAGGCGCCATCTCGTACAGCCCTGGCCCTATGCCGGCTCGGTCGGCAACGAGGCCCGCGCGCTGATCGGCGAGGGCGACGGCATCTACATCACCGACGGCTCCGGCAAGCGGCTGATCGACGGGCCGGCCGGCATGTGGTGCATCAATGTCGGCCATCGCCGCGAAGAACTGGCCAAGGTCATGTACGACCAGGCAATGGCGCTCTCCTACAACACGCCCTGGTACACGATGAACGCGCCTTCGGCCGAGCTTGCCCGGCGCATCGCCGATGCCGCACCCGGCGACCTCAGCCACACCTTCTTCACCACCGGCGGCTCGTCGGCGGTGGAGACGGCGCTGCGCTTCATGCAGTTCTACAACAACGTCCGCGGTCGGCCGGAGAAGAAGCTGATCCTGAGCCGCGGCGGCGCCTATCACGGCTCGACCTATCTCTCGGCCTCGCTCAACGGCCGCCCGCGCGACCGCGACTGGATGGACGGCGCCGACGATCTGGTGGTGAAGCTGTCCTCGCCCGATCCGTTCCGGCGGCCGAAGGAGATGAGCATCGCCGCCTTCACCGATTTCCTCGTCGACCAGTTCCGCGACACCGTCGCGCGTATCGGCGCGGAGCGCATCGGCGCCTTTGTCGGCGAGCCGGTGCAGGCTTCCGGAGGCGTCGTCGTGCCGCCGGACGGGTATCTGAAGCGCATCCGCGAGATCTGCCGCGAGAACGACATCCTCTACGTCTCGGACGAGGTGGTGACCGGCTTTGGGCGGCTCGGCCATGTCTTCGCCTCCGGCGACGTGTTCGGCATCGATCCGGACATGGTCACCTTCGCCAAGGGCGTCACGTCGGGCTACTTTCCGCTCGGCGGCGTCATCATCTCCGAGCGGCTGCTCAAAGAGCTGCGCCGCTCCAATCATCCCGACGCGCTGTTCGGTCACGGCCTTACCTACACCAGCCACCCAATCGGCTGCGCGGTGGCGCTGAAGAATCTCGACCTGCTGGAACAAGGCGTGCTTGCCCACACGCGCGAGATCGCGCCCTATTTCCAGGCAAAACTGAAGACGCTGGAGGAGCTGCCGCTGGTCGGCGAGGTGCGCGGCGTCGGCCTGATGGCTTGCGTCGAATGCGTGGCCGATCGCGAGAGCAAGGATCCGCTGCAGCTCGACAAGGATGTCGGAAAACGCATCGACGCGCATTGCCACGAGCTCGGCCTTCTGGTGCGGCCGCTGATCAACATGTGCGTGATGTCGCCGCCGCTGATCATTAGCCGCGAGCAGGTCGACGACATGGCGGCGATCCTGCGCGAGGGTATCTCGCGGACCATGGATGATCTGAGGAAGGAAGGGCTGTGGCGGGGGTGAAGTCTTTTCCGTCTCCCGGTAGAAAGGGGAGAAGGAAGAATTACCTCCTCGACCGCAGCGCGTCGTTCAATCCCCACATGTCCTTTTCCTCGGGCGCCGTTTCAAGGTTGAGCACCGGGACCTGCTTGCGCAAATGGTCATGGTGGGTGCGCACGCCATATTCGAGGTCGGATAGATAAAAGCCCTCGAAGGCTTCCGAAAGCATGGATTCGTTCGACCACACCGAGAGCTGGACGTCCTCGTTCATCGTGTCGCGGTCGATGCGGTAGGCGAGATAGCGCGCCGCGGTCTGCTCCCTTGTCTCGTCCTTGTAGCGATAGATTGCGCCGCGCAGCAGAGTCTCGCCGGTCGACAGCGGGAACTCCTGATAGAACTGGACGGATTCCGGCATGATCGACAGCGCGTTGTTGGGGAAAATGCCGTAATAGATCCAGGCCTTGCGCAGATGCTCCGGCAGATGCGTGGCCTCGGGCGCGAGCTTGATATACTCGCGCACGCTCCAGCGCCGCCCGGCATGCGGATTGTAGGTGGCGAAGGACCGCGACACGCCGTTGACGAAAGGCTCGTCGAAATAGGTCGCGCCGTAGAGGTCCTGCAGCGCCGGATGCGCCATGGCGACGTGATAGCCTTCATTGTCGACGTCGCGCACCGACTTCCAGTTGACCGGCGACTTCTGCGTCCAGATGCCCCAGGACGGCACCATGTCGGCGACGTTGTAATGCGCGATCTCGGTTTCGATCGGCTTGAGCAGCTCGGCCACCGAAGGCTGCGGGCCGCCCTTGCGGAAGCGGATGAAGATGAAGCCCATCCAGATTTCGAGGTCGAGCGGCATCAGGCCGAACTCGGTCTTGTCGAGCTCGGGGAAGGAGCGCGGACGGGCAGCGCCCCGCAGCGTGCCGTCGAGATTGTAGACCCAGCCATGGAACGGGCACACCAGCGCGTTCTTGCAGGTGCCCTGGCTGTCGGCGACGACCCGGCTGCCGCGGTGGCGGCACATATTGTTGAAGGCGCGCACGATGCCGTCCTTGCCGCGCACGATCAGCGCGCGCTCGCCGATGACATCCATGGTCAGATAGTCGCCCGGACTCGGCAGGTCGGAGACATGGCCGGCGATCTGCCAGTGATTGCGGAAGACATATTCCTTTTCAAGCTCGAGGAGGGCATTGGAATGGTAGCTCCACCCCGGCAAACCCCGCCGGTCCCAATCGTTGGGGATCGCCACGTCACGGAGGTGCGGGTTCATCGGCATGCTCTTCTTTTTGTTGAATGCTCATTCAATATAAGCATATTTTTCATTGAAATGCAATGGTTTGTAGGAATATGAAACTTCCTAGGCAGCGGCTTTGAGGCGCGCCACGCCAGAAAAATCCCGGAAAATCCGCGCCTTAACCCGCAGCCGGCGCACTCGGCATGTCTGCCAAGACGTTCGACAGGTTCCCGGCCATCCCGGGGAACTTCAGACCGATGCGGCGGAGGTTGGGCCCGACAGGTGCACAGCTAACAAACGTATCTTTCTGGTCGCCCTAAAGCGCATTGTGCCTTCGCCGTCTGTTATCGAGTAAGTAGAGGCGCGCGGACGCTGGCAGCTTTCCTGTCAGTGGCGATCGGAAAATGAGTTTAACAAATGTTATTCAACACGGCGGACCTGCATGCTATCTTTTAGGTGCGGGTAGAAGCCACCTTACGGTTCGGCTTCTGCAACTTCGGCTCGCTCTTCGGAGCGAGCCTTTTTAGTTTCTTGGCGTTGCGCAGACATCGTAGATTCTGGCCAAGATTCCTGCAGCATCACCGCCAACGCATACCAGCTGCGTCCGACGCCGATCCCATTCGCTCGGAGAATAGCGGGCAGCGCCCAACCTCTGCAGGGTCAAACCCGCTGCGGGCCCCTCCTTGATCACGACGACCGAACCAGGCCGGGTGGTGAATAAATCGGGATCGGTCAAAAACACAGCGGCACTGCAGTCGTGCACCAGCATCCCCGCTTCGCCCCATTGCAGGTAGAAGTCGATATATCCTTGAGACAGTGCGGCAACCATCTGCATTTCGGGATTGGCATCTGCCGATATCGTAGCGAGAGCCTCACGCGTGATCACAGTCCGACCTGTGAGATTGAGCGGAACCGCGGTCACTTTCCAGGAGGCTGCAAACACTCGATCGGCTGCGTGCGGATCGGCATAAATATTAGCCTCCGCGACTGGCGACACATTGCCGGGGATCTCGAACGCTCCACCCATGACGACGACATCTTGCACCAGGTCTGCTATCGCCGGATCGGTCTCCAGTGCGCGCGCCAAGTTGGTCAGGCCACCGACCGCCAGCAGCCTCACCTGACCCGGGTTCTGCCGAATGCTATCCACGATAAATCGAGCGGCGGTATCCATTTCCTCCCGCGGTTCTTGGGCTATGGGATAGTTCCCCAGCCCATTTGCGCCATGAACATGGACAGGATAGGGATGGGGCGCCCCAGACCAGTTTAGCGGAACGGCCGCGCCAGCATGAACGGGAGCCTTGATTCCCCATGCCTCGGCAAGGAACCTGGCATTGCGCGTTGTGACCGAGATGGGCGCGTTGCCGAAGACGGTTGTAATGCCGAGCAGATCGATGTTCGGATGGCGGTGCAGATAAAGAAGTGCGAGGGCGTCATCCACGCCAGGGTCAGTATCGAAAAGAATCTTCTGCTTTGTCATGCGTGTGCGTTTCAGGCTTCCCAACCGTCAGTCAATGAGCAGGCTGGATTGTCACCACTGGAGCGTATCCTGAATATGTCGCCCAAACCGGCGTGCGTCGGCGGCTGACACCCGTCCGGGGGTCGATGCACGGCTGTTGTGGGCAACCGCCCAGTGCTGCAGCCGAACGCTGGCATGATCAAGATGAGCGACGGCCAGCGCCCGCAGATCGGCGAAGCGAACATCTCCCGCAGCTTGTATCGATGCCGCGACAGCATGCCGCCAGAATGGCCGGCAATGAGCACCAGCGCCAGAGTCGCAGGTTGCGAGACCTCCGCTCCGTCCTCGACCGCATGCCAAACCGGCCCCTGTGTGAGGTCGCTTACAGTCTCCTGCATCCGCGAGGGGTATTTCCCGCAAACCAGTCGCGGTGAACGCCCGCTGGCGGCAAGCAGGGCGGAAGGTAGCGATCCAATCCTGTTTCAATCCTGTTACAGGGGAAATTGCCGTCGATCATCGGGCCGTTACGTGGCGCGGTTAGGTTCGTTTCATGGGAATAAGAAAGATACCGAAGGGAACAACCGATGTTTGCGAAAGTCCAGACCGCCGAAGCCAGTCGCCGCGCACACGGCCCGGAGCGCAACGATCGCCGGCCGAAGCTGGCGCTGCGGCAACGCGCCAGCGACCATCCGATGGCGATGTTCATGGCGATCGGCGCCTGCGCCTTCGTCGGCATGCTGGCGGCACCTGCCTCAGGCCCGGCATTCGCTTCGATCAATCCGCCCGCCAACGTCGTCGAGGGCGCGCAGACCACCCTCAAGACCGCCCGTCTGCCGGAATCCGCGGTCGACTTTGCCTGCAAGGGCCAAAACTGGGGCGCCGAGAGCCTCGATTGCCTGCGCGCCATCGCCGAACAGTCCGGCCAGCACCGGGAGCGCCCGGTGCGCATGATCGCCAACGCCGCGCCGCTCACCAACACGCCGAACGTTTTTTAAGAGCTCCCCTGAGCGCACCCTCCTGCGCTCCAGTCAGGCTCCCGTCGCTGAAGTCGGTCGGGAGCCTCTTTTTTGGGGTCTGTCCATATTCAGGTGAGGCCGGTCTGCAAAGGCGGCTTCCTGCGCTTCCCGGTGCTCACGTACTGTAGTACGCTCCGCTCCGGTTCTCGCGAACCACCATTCTCGGCTCGGCTTGACCTGAATTTCGGCAGATCCTGCGGCGGCGCAAGTTTAGGCCGGATCACGGATCCGCTTCCGAACCTATATCATCGCAAGGCCAGTCCCGCTCAAGGGTGGGCGCCGTTGTCGGCCGCGGCCTCGTCGGCGACGGTCGACAGGATGCCGCGCACGTCGAGGGTCGAGAAGGGCTTTTCCAGGATGTGCGGCCGCTGATGCGGCGGGAGCGCCTCGATCTCTGCCTTGGCGCCGATCAAGTCGCCGGTGACCAGCACGAAGCGCTGCGCCAGGTCCGGGCGTTCGGCCAGCAATTCGCGGTAGATCGAAATACCGCTGGTACCTGGCATCCGCAGATCTGAAAAGACGATGTCGGGCGGCATGTGCCCGCTCAGTGCCTCGCCGGCAGAGGTCCAGCTTGCAACGACCCGCGACTTCACCCCCATCAGCTCCAATATGTCAGAGAGCGAGCCCGCGACGTCCGGCTCGTCGTCGATCACCAGCGCATGACGCAGCCCGCTCGACCGCGCCGGACCTTCGCCGGGCGCGGCGCTGCCGCCCGCGATCGCCGGCAATTGCACGACGAAGCGCGCGCCGTTCGGCTGCACTTCCTCGAACCGGATGCTGCCGTTGTGGCGCTCGACGATCGATTTCGAGATCGACAGGCCGATGCCGGTGCCGACGCCGACCGGCTTGGTGGTGAAATAGGACTCGAAGATACGCGCGCGGATCGCTTCGGGAATGCCCGGGCCGTTGTCCTCGACGGAGAAGCCCGGATCGCCGTGCTCGTTGCGGAAAGTCCGCACCTTGATATGCCGCTCGCCCGTGACGCCGGCCAGCGCATGCTGGCTGTTGATGAGGAAATTGGCCACCACCTGCGTGATGTGGTCGGCGTCGGCCATGGCAAGCAGCGGCCCGTCGGCAAAGTCGGTGTCGATGATGATGCCGCTCGAGCGCGCGCCATAGGCGGTGACTTCGAGCGCCGAGCGCATCACCTGGTTGAGATCCGTCTCGGCCTGCTCGGTCGGGTGCAGCCGCACCATCGACAGGAAGCTCTTGACGATACGGCCGCATCGCTCGGCGGCGGCGCGCACCTTCTCGGCGCGCACCTTGGTCTGCGGGTCGCCGGCGAATTCATGCAGCAGCGTCGACTGCGCCACCACCACCGCCAACGGGTTGTTGAGCTCATGCGAGACGCCGGCAAGCAGCGAGCCCATCGCCGCCATCTTCTCGTTCTGGTGCAGCTTCTCGCGCTGGCGGTTGATCTCCTCCTCGGCCTGCAGCTTCTCGCGCAGGTCGCGGATCGAGCCGAAGATCAGGCGACGATCGGCAACGCGCATCTCGGTCGCCGTCAGCTCGATCGGGAAAATCTCGCCTGCGGCGTTCTGCGTGACGGTCTCCAACCGCTGGCCGACCATCGGCGCGCCACGGCCGGCCATGTATTCGGCGCCCGAGGCATAGCCCTTGCGGTAGTATACCGGAACGATGGTGTCGAGCAGGTCCTTGCCGAGGATGGCGCTGCGCTGGAAGCCGAACATCTTCTCGGCCGCCGGATTGAACTCTATGATCGAACCCGTCTCGTCGATGACGATGATGGCGTCGAGCGAGGCCTGCAGCATGGTGCGGCGGATCACTTCGCTGGCATGCGCCTCGGACGGCGAGCGCTCGATGGCGTCGCCGATGGCCAAGGCGATGATGTGCAGGGTCGCTTCCTCTTCATCCGTCCATTCCCGCTCGGCGACGCAGTCGTTGATGGCCAGCGTGCCCCAAAGGTGGCCATGCGCGAAAACGGAGACGGACAGGAACGACTTGATGTTCTGCTTCTCGAAGTCGGCCCGCAAGAAACCCTCGAGGTCGCGCGTGTGGCCCGAGAAGATCTTGCCTTGCCGCTCGTCCTCCTGCAGCCGCTCCAGAAGCGAATCCGAGTTGATGATCGACTGCATGATCACGGTGGGCGAGGCCAGCTCGCCGCCGAAGTCGGGGTCGATCCAATAGGCGGCGACGGACTGGGCGAAGCCTTCGCCCGGCAACTCACGCAGACGGAAGAGAATGCCGCGCTGGCAACCCATCTTGCGGCACATGGTTCCCAATATGTCGTCCATCTCGCGCTGCCAGTCGCCTGCCTCGCGCAGGCGGCGCACGACATGGACGGCCGCCATCG
Source organism: Mesorhizobium sp. SOD10 (assembly GCA_000824805.1). GTDB lineage: Bacteria > Pseudomonadota > Alphaproteobacteria > Rhizobiales > Rhizobiaceae > Mesorhizobium. The sequence goes on along the minus strand of CCNA01000012.1, from coordinate 162,555 downwards.
CGGCGCCGCCCGGACGCGAGCCTTGCATATCGGTGCGTGCTGCATCAGCAGTCATGGTCATTCCAGGCCCGGACATCGGTCGTTCAGAGCGTCCCTCCGCTGCACGGAAAGCGCTCCATCGCTCTGTTTTGACGCAATTCCGGACGGAAGGCTATGGCGAAGACGCCGAGCCTAACCGCTCACATTTTCCTGGAATTGTCCTAATTGGCCTCGCCGCTCGGCAGCGAGAAGATATAGCCTTCGCCGCGCACCGTGCGCAGGAATTTCGGATTGGCGGGGTCGGCCTCGATCTTTTTTCGCAATCGCATGATGCGGATGTCGACCGCGCGCGAGGATTCCTGATCCTCGACGAAGCCGATCGCCTCCGAAATTGCCGCTCGCGTCAGAAGCCGGTTGGCGCGGGTGAGGAAAACCTCGAGCACGTCGAACTCGCTCTTGGCCATCTCGATCACCGCACCATTGGCGGCAGTGACCAGCCTGCCGTCGAAATCGGCCTGGAAGCCGCCGAAATTCATGAAGCGGCGATTGCCGGCTTCGGCCTTCTGCGCCTGCGGCTCGGCCGGCTGCGGCACGCGGCGCAGCACGCTGCGCACCCGCGCCAGCACCTCGCGCAGTTCATATGGCTTGACGATGTAATCGTCGGCGCCCAGCTCCAGCCCGACGATGCGGTCGAGCGCGGTGCCGGCGGCCGTAGCGTAGATGATGCCGATCTGGGTTTTGGAGCGCAGCCAGCGGCCGAGCGACAGCCCGTCCTCGCCGGGCATCGCGATGTCGAGGATGGCAAGATGGAAGGACTGCGCTTCGAAGAGCGCGCGCGCCGCCACGGCGTTCTCGGCCGTCACGACGTCATAGCCGCTGGCGCCGAGATACTCGGCCACGGCTTCCCTCAGATCCAGTTCGTCTTCGACGACGATGATGCGTGCCTTCACGACGCGCTCGCTCCCGCTTTCAGCAGAAAGTAGATTGGGTATAAACATGATGTCCAGCACTCATCTCGAGTTGTCTGTGGCGGGGTGAAGAAAAATGGCCGCACGATCCGTCATTGCGCTTGTGTCCGTCGCCGAGGTGGTGGCGGGCGATCTCGCCGACCATCTCGAACGGCGCGGGCACGACGTGCGCCAGGCGCGCCAGCCCTGGGAAGCGGAGACGCTGCTTTCGGCCGGCGGCATCGATGTCGTTGTGGTCGGCGACGAAGTGACCCAGGCCGAGAGCCGCGAACTGCTCAGGCGTTACAGCAGCGAGGGCGGCGGTGGCGAGGGCGGTCCTGATTTCATCCTGATCTGCCGGCCGCGCGATCTCGTCGACAAGGTGCTGGCGCTCGAGCTCGGTGCCGCCGATGTCATCGAAAGTCCGCTCAACGTGCGCGAGCTTGCCGCGCGCATCGGCGGCCTGCTGATGAGACGCGGCAGAGCCCCCGGGGAACTCATCGTGCTGGAAAACGCCACCGTCGATCTGCGGTCGGCCATCGTAATGCATCGCTCGGGCGCGGAGGAGCAGCTTTCTCCCGGGCAGGTGGCACTGCTCAAGCTGTTCCTGGCCAGCCCGCGCAAGGTGCTGACGCGCGACGACATCATTGCCGCGGCACCGGCCGAGAATGCCGACGCTTTCGACCGGTCGATCGATTCGCGCATCGTGCGGCTGCGCCGCAAGCTCGACACCGAGACCATCACCACCATCCGCGGCGCCGGCTATCGTTTCGATCCCCCGCTCTCGCGCAACGAGTGAGTTCAGGTCGGCGAGGTTGTCGAGCATCGGATTCCCCAAGCGGTGGTCATTTGGGCCGGCGCCCGGCGTTCAGCGCACCACGACGACCGAGGGTCCAGTTGGAACGTTGGCGCTGACGGTTATCTCGGCCGGGGCGCGCTCCTTCAGCAGCACGGTCGCCAGCGCGGCGAAGCCGAGCAGGCCTTGCGCGTAAAGGAGCGCGGAAAGCACCGAGGCGGCAATATTCGTCTTCATGTCCTATCCCCAATCTCGATATCGTCGCGCTTCAGGAAACTCCCGAAGCGCCCGCGCCGCTGACGGAGCCCCCCGCTGCGGCGCGGGCCTTCGGTCCTCTCGGCAGCAAGTAGCCGGAGGGGCCGCGCGTCCTCGTCAGCCGACGGCCGACCCGCCAGAGGGCCTTCAGCCGGTGGACGCGCAGGCTGGAAACAATCCAGACCGTGGCGATGAACAGAGCCATGTGCAGGGTCGAAATCTCGCCGGTACTCATCGCCGCCGGCGTCGTCGCCGGGCTGCCGGCCACTGAGCCGGCGCCACCGAGCGCGATCGCCGGGACGCTAATCCCGAGAAGCCAGTTTCGATTTCCTGCCCATTTTCGTTTGCAGATGTCTGTTCCCGTTGCGTCAAATCTGCCGCCGGCCTGTATCCAGATCATGCCGCCGTGGCCGCACTTTGTTGCAGATTGGTTTCGACAACGGCCCTATGTCTTTCATATAAAGGCAAAATGAACTTTCGTTTCCGGGTGAAGCTCATTGTACGGCGCCTGACCGTCACGTCCCGAAAAGACTTCCGGTGTCGTTCAGCCGGCCTTTGCCGTTAACTTGCAGAAACGAATTCGAAACAGAAACGAGCATCAAGCGAAATAGGTCGGAAACCGACGATCACGATAAGAGCCCATCGAAATTGAAGCCGGCGCGACCGGCAAAAAACAGAGAGGGATCGTCATGCATACCGCCATTTCCGCCAAGCTCATCCATATCACCGCCGCCGCGCTCACCGGCGCGGCGCTGCTGTTCGGCACCGGCAACGCCGCCCACGCCAATCAGATCGTCGCCAAGGTCTCGCTGTCGCAGCAGATCATGGAAGTCACGGTCGATGGCCGTCCGACTTACATTTGGAAGGTGTCGACCGGCGCCAGGGGGCACATCACGCCGACCGGTTCGTTCAAGCCGACCCGCATGCATGAGATGTGGTATTCGAAGAAATACGACAACGCGCCGATGCCGCATTCGGTGTTCTTCAGCGGCGGCTATGCCGTTCACGCCACCTACGCCATCAGCCGTCTCGGCCGTCCCGCCTCGCATGGCTGCGTGCGGCTGCATCCCGATGCGGCTGCCGATTTCTATCAGCTGGTCGAGGTCTTCGGGCCCTCCAACACCAGCATCGTCATCGTCAAATAACAAGCATTGGGATAAAGTAGCAGGCCGGTTGCCGCCTTCCGTTGATCGCGAAGCCGTGAGGCAGCCGCCAAAAAAAGAGGCCGGAGTTTTCCGGCCTCTTTTGTTTTTCGCTTTGGTCGCTGTCTCAGCTCGGCAGCGCCGGCATCAGCTTCGGATCGGGCTTTTCGGCAAGATGGGGCAGGTCCTTGCTGGCGATGAAGGTGTAGAACATCGGAACGACGAAGAGCGTGAACATGGTGCCGACCAGGATGCCGGTGAAGATCACCAGGCCCATCGAATAGCGCGCGGCCGCACCCGCGCCGCTGGAGACGATCAGCGGCACGACCCCGAGCGCCATGGCCGCCGTGGTCATCAGGATCGGCCGCAGGCGCACCTTGGCCGAAGCGATGATGGCATCGCGGCGGCGCATACCGTGGATCTCGCGCTGCTGGTTGGCGAACTCGACCAGCAGAATGCCGTGCTTGGTGATGAGCCCGATCAGCGTGATCAGGCCGACCTGGGTGTAGATGTTGAGCGTGCCCAGGCCGATGTTGAGCGGCACGATCGCGCCGAAGATCGACAGCGGCACCGCCATCATGATGATCAGCGGGTCGCGGAAGCTCTCGAACTGGGCCGCCAGCACCAGATAGATCACGATCACGGCCGCTGCGAAGGCGATCAGGATGGTGTTGCCCTGTTCCTTTTCCTGCCGCGACTGGCCCGAATAGTCGATGAAGAAGGTGTCGGGCAGCGTCTCCCTGGCGAGATCCTCCAGCACCTTGAGGCCGTCGCCGGTGGTCACGCCGGGCAAGGGCAGGGCCGAGATCGTCGAGGAATTCAACTGGTTGAACTGCTCGATGGCCGCCGGCGAGGCATTGGTCGAAATCTTCACGACCGCCGACAGCGGCACCATCTTGCCGTCGACGCTGCGAACGAAATATTCGCCGAGCTTCTCGGGATTGTCGCGGAATTCCTGCGGCACCTGCGGGATGATGTCGTAGCTGTTGGAGTCGCGATCGAACTGCGCCACCTCGGCGCCGCCGACCAGAAGCGTCAACGTGTTGCCGATATCGGCGATCGGCAGGTTCAACGCCGCCGCGCGCTCACGGTCGATGGTGACGGTCACCTGGGGCGCATCGTAAGCCATCGAGTTCTGGACGACGATGAAGCGACCCGAGGCCTGCGCCTTGTTCTTGATCTTCTCCGCCTGCTCGAAGACTTCAGAAGGGTCGCCGGTGGAGCGCACGACCATGGAAATCGGCAGGCCGCCGCCGGAACCCGGCAGCGTTGGCGGCGCAAAGACGAAGGCCTGAACGCCGGCGACCTTGGCGAGCCGTGCGGTGATGTCGGCCTGCAGTTCCTTCGAATTGCGCTTGCGGTCCGCCCAGTCCTTGAAGGCGAAGCCGACAAAGGCGCTGTTGGTGGCGCCGCCAAAGGCAACGGCCGAGAACTGCGCCCGGGTCTCGGGAATGTCCTTCACAAGGCCGAGGATCTGGTTGACGTAGGTCTCGGTGTAATCCGACGTCGCATAGCGCGGCGCGGTCACCAACGACAGGAGGAAGCCCTGATCTTCTTCCGGCGCGAGCTCGGTCGAGGTCTTGGTGAACATGAAGCCGGTGAGGGCGACAAGCGCGACGACGATGATCAGCGTCACCGGCCGGTTCCTGAGCGAGGCGGTGACCGCCCGCTCATAGACACGCTCGACACGGCTGAAGGTCCCATCGACGATGCGCTGGAAGCGGCCGTGCTGGCCCGGCTTCAGCAGGCGGGCGGACATCATCGGCGTGATCGTCATGGCGATCAGGCCCGATAGCACCACGGAGCCGGCCAGCGTCACCGCGAATTCGCGGAACAGCGCGCCGGTCAGGCCGCCGGTGAAGGCAAGCGGGGCGAACACGGCAGCCAGCGTGATGGTCATCGCCACGATGGCGGTCGCGATCTCGCGCATGCCGTTGAAGGCCGCCTGCATCGGCGACATGTGATCCTCCTCCATGTGGCGGTGGATGTTCTCCACCACCACGATCGCGTCGTCGACGACAAGGCCGATCGCCAGCACCATGGCCAGCAGCGACAGAAGGTTGATCGAGTAACCGACTGCGAACAGGATGAAGCAGACGCCGATCAGCGACAGCGGGATGGTGACGATCGGCATCATCACCGAGCGGAACGAGCCCAGGAATAGAAGGATCACCACGATGACGATGGCGACGGCCTCGCCGATGGTCTTGAACACTTCCTCGATCGAGGCGCTGATCTGGCCGGTGGCGTCGTAGACGATCTCGATCGTCATGCCTTTCGGCAGCGTTTCCTGGATTTGCGGCACGAGCTTGGTGAGGGCAGCCGCCGTCGTCAGCGGGTTCGCCGCCGGCGTCGGGAAGATGGCCAGGAAGGTTCCCGGCTTGCCGTTGAAGCTCACCCTGGTGTCGGTGTTCTCCGCGCCGAGCTCGACACGCGCGACATCGCGCAGGCGCACAACCTCGCCGTTCGTCGAGCGGATCGGCAGCTCGGCGAAGGCCTCGGGCGTCTGCAAGGTCGAGTGCACGGTGATCGAGGACACCACATATTCGTTCTGGGTATTGCCGGGGGCCGACAGAAAGTTCGAATTGTTGATGGCGGTGAGCACGTCCACCGCCGTGGCGCCGCGCGCGGCGAGCCGGACCGGGTCGATCCAGATGCGCATGGAATATTCCTGGGCCCCGAAGATCTGGACGTCGGCGACACCTTCCACGGTCGAGATGCGAGGCCGGATGACGCGCTCGATATATTCGGTGAGCTGCTCCTTCGTCATGTTCGGATTCTGCATCGAGATGTACATCATCGCGAACTGCTGCCCGGTGCCCTTGACGATAACCGGGTCCTTGGAGGCCTCCGGCAGGGTGCCGCGCACGCCCTGGACCTTGGACAACACCTCGGCGAGCGCGACGTCCGGATTGGAGCCGAGCTTCATCTGCACCGTGACCGTGCTCGAAGACGGACGGCTGGACGAGGTGACGTAGTCGATGTTTTCGGTCGAGGCGACGGCGCGCGCGATCGGCGCCGATATGAAGCCCTGGATCAGATCGGCGCTGGCGCCGGGATAGGCCGTGGTGATGGTGATCGCCGTCTCGTCGACCTTCGGATACTGGCGGATCGACAAGCCGAAGATGCCCTGGAAGCCCAGAAGCAGGATCATGCATGCCAGCACCGTCGAGAGCACCGGCCGGCGAATGAAGAGATCGGAAAAGCTCATTGCTGAACCTGCTTGTTCGCCGATTTGCTGGGGTCGACGGTGTTGTCGACGGCAACCGACATGCCGTTGAAGAGCCGGTTCTGACCCGCCGTCACGACCTGGTCGCCATCCTTGAGGCCCTGGACGATCTCGACCATGCCGTTGTTGCGGCGGCCGAGCTTCACGAAGACTTGCGAGATGGTGAGCGCCGGCTGCTGCGCGGCCTCGGCCGGCTTGGCGGCGGCGTCGGCCGGTTTCGCCGCATTGTCCGCAGGCTTGGAGGCGTCGGCCTGCGGCTTGGCGGCATCGCCGGCCGCCTTATCGGCGCCGGCCTTCTGCTCATCCGGTTTTGCCGGAGCCGGAGCCGCGCCCTCGGCGGGTTTCGCGGGCTGAACCACGAAGACATAATCACCGTAGAGGCTCGTCGTCACAGCCGTCTGCGGCACGGAGATGACGTTGTTTTCCTGCGGCAGCTCGACACGGATCTGGACGAACTGGCCGGGCGTCAGCTTGCCTTCCGGATTGGCGACCTCGCCGCGGATCGAGACCAGCCGGCTTGCCGGGTCGATCTTGGGGTCGATGCCGCGGATGGAGCCGGCAAAGGGCATGTCGGCGATGCTGCTGCCAAGCTTGACGGTCTGGCCGATCTTGAGCAGCGGCAGCTGTTGCTCGGGAACCGTGAAGTCGACCCGCATCGTGTCCAGGTCCTGGATCGTCACCACCGAGTTGCCGGGGGCCAGATACTGGCCGATATCGATCTTCGGAATGCCGACCGTGCCGCCGAAGGGCGCGGACAGCTGCTTCTGGTCGAGCACCGCCTGCAGCTTGTTGACCTGCGCGGCCGAGGCGTCCGCAGCGGCGCGCGCGGCGTCGAGCGTCGCGTCCGTCCCGACGCCGCGCCGCTGCAATTCGACCGCGCGGGTCAGCGCGGCCTGGTCCGAGGCGGCTTGCGCCTTCTGCGCCACCAGGTCGGCTTTCTCCACCGCGTCGTCCAGTTGCAGGAGCACCGCGTTGGCGGCAACCTTCTGGTTGGCGTGGAAGAGGATGTCCTTGACGATGCCGCTTGTCTCGACGGTAAGGTCGACGCCGCGCACGGCATTGACGGTGCCGATCGCCTCGACGCCGGGGGTCCATTCCGACGGCTTGACCGTCACTGTCGAAACCGTCGCGGCCGGCGGCTTCATGGTGGCGAAATATTGCTTGATGCCGGCGTCGCGCATGAAATTGAAGCCAACGATGCCAATGCACACCAAGGCGAGCAGCAGCAAGAATCCGGCGATGATAAAAAAGCGCTTCACGGATGGTCCCCTCGAGCCGGCAACAGGCAAATCGATCGATGCCGGGACACATATCGACGACAGGTCCCGATTTCAAATGGCGCGCCTTACTGTACCGGCTGGACGGTCTTGTCAATTCCGCCTAGGCTAATGTAGGGGGAGGCGCGATGAGAGCACCCAGGGCAAACTCACGCGAAAAGATACTTGCCGCCGCCGCCGACGTTGCACGCGAGGCAGGCCCGGGAAGCCTGTCGCTCGACGCGGTCGCCAGCCGCGCCGGAGTGTCGAAAGGCGGCCTGCTCTACAATTTCCCGACCAAGGCCAAGCTGATGCAGGGGCTGGTCGAGAACTATCTCAGCGATTTCCAGAAGGCGCTGGAGGCCCGTGCCGCCGAGGCCGGCCACGAAAGCGTGCTCTCGGCCTATATCAAGCTGTCGGCCGACGACTGCGAGCGGCCGAAACCCTCGGCGTCCTGGATGTTCTCGGCCATCGCGGAGGATCCCGATTTCCTGACACCGATAAAAGCCTTCAAGCACCAGCTGTTCGAGCGGCTGAAGGGGGAGACGGCGGACCTCGGCTCGCTGTTGGTCTGCTTTCTGGCCATTGAGGGGATGCGCAGCATGAATCTGTTCGATTCAGACGTGCTTTCCGAAGACGAGCGCAAGCTCTTGGTATCCTCACTCCTGAAGATAGCGGGATAGGTGGCCAAACTGTTTGGTGGTGACCAAACTGTTTGGTGGTGGTGACCAACCGGTTTGGTGGTGACCAAACGGTTAAGAGCGTCACACCAGCTTCATCCTGGGGACATACCGTCCTTCCCGGTTCTTTGCTGCAATGCAAAAGGAGTGGGACAATGGTGGACGTAGTTTCCAGTGAGGCGGGAATCCCGAGACCGGATCATCCCCTGGAACAATCGGGCGGGGCCAAATGGTTCCTGCCGGCTTTCGGCGTGCTGGTGCTCGCCGGCATCATCTATGTCGGCTATGCGCTCAGCCAGGATCTGGCCATCGCCAAGACGGTGCCATGGATCTTGCTCGGCATCGCGCTTCTGATTGCCCTGGGCTTCGAGTTCGTCAACGGCTTCCACGACACCGCCAACGCTGTTGCCACCGTCATCTACACGCGTTCGCTGCCGGCCGAATTCGCCGTCATGTGGTCGGGCGTCTTCAACTTCCTCGGCGTGTTGACCTCGAGCGGCGCGGTGGCGTTCGGCATCCTGTCACTGCTGCCGGTCGAGCTCATCCTCCAGGTCGGGTCGTCGTCCGGTTTCGCCATGGTGTTCGAGCTTTTGGTCGCCGCCATCCTGTGGAACCTGGGCACCTGGTTCCTCGGCCTGCCGGCCTCGAGCTCGCACACGATGGTCGGCTCGATCATCGGCGTCGGCCTTGCCAACCAGTTCATGGCTCCGGCCGGCAGCGCCACCAGCGGCGTCGACTGGGGTCAGGCGACCAATGTCGGCACCACCTTGCTGGTTTCGCCGATCGTCGGCTTCTTCGCCGCCGCGGCGCTGCTCTATGCAATGAAGCTCCTGGTGCGCAACCCGGCGCTCTACGAGGCGCCGAAGGGCAACACGCCGCCGCCATGGTGGATCCGCGCGCTGCTGATCTTCACCTGCACCGGCGTCAGCTTCGCGCATGGCTCCAATGACGGCCAGAAGGGCATGGGCCTGATCATGCTGATCCTGATCGGCGTGGTGCCGACGGCTTACGCGCTCAACCGCACACCCGACATCAACTATCTCGACGCCTACAAGTCGGCATCGGTGTCTGTCGAGCAGGCGCTGGGCAAATACGTCAAGCCCGGCGTCACCGTCGCGGACGCCAACGCTGCCAAGGCGGCCGTGCAGGAAGCCGTGCGCAGCAAGTCGTGGAACGATCAGACGACGCTCGCGCTGCAGACCTATATTCACAACACGACAGCCGGGCTGCAGCCTTACGCCACGGTCGACAAGGTTCCGACCGATCTGGTCAGCAACGCGCGCAACGACATCTACCTGATCGGCGAAGCGCTGAAGCTGATCGACAAGAAGCAGTTGCTGCCGATGCAGGCCGACGACCTCAAAGCGGTCACCGACTATCACAAGGCGGTAGACAACGCGACGAAGTTCATCCCGCTGTGGGTGAAGATCGCCGTGGCGCTGGCGCTCGGGCTCGGCACCATGGTCGGCTGGAAGCGCATCGTCGTCACCGTCGGCGAGAAGATCGGCAAAAGCCACCTGACCTACGGCCAGGGCGCCGCCGCCGAGCTGGTGGCGATGATCACCATCGGCATGGCCGACCGCCTCGGCCTGCCGGTGTCCACCACCCATGTGCTGTCGTCCGGCGTCGCCGGCACGATGGCGGCCAACGGCTCCGGCCTGCAGTGGTCGACCGTGCGCAACCTTCTGCTGGCCTGGGTGCTCACGCTGCCCTGCTCGATCGCGCTGGCCTTCGTGCTGTTCGTGATCTTCCGCCACGTCTCTTGAGCGGCGCAAGCGTCCTCCAAAAAAGGCAGCGCCGGTCGCCGGTGCTGCCTTTTTTGGGCAAAACCCATGTTCGGGACACGAGTCGCAAGGGATGTATTTGTTGCGTCGACGTAGCGCTGGGGATAGCCGAGGCGCCCCTCACGTCGTCATTCTATGGCGGAGCAGGGAGCGAAGCGACGCGGCGTAGACCATAGAATCCATTCCGTTACCTATGAGCGTCACGGCGGTGCAGAACGACCCCTGTTCTGCGCCGTCTTTACCATTCGCGCCAAGTCACGGAATGGATTCTCGGGTCTCCGCGACGCCGCTTCGCGGCTGCTTCGCCCGTGGATGACGAGGAGGGTTTCGACAATCTCGTAGGGCCGATCCGCTCGATCGAACGACTGGATTCTCACCGCCAACGGATACGATGCCCACTGAAAAGCCGCCGCGCAGGACTGATCAGGTCGGGTCTTCGCGGTGCAGGTCGTGGATGGTGACGCCTTCGGCATTGTCGGGCAGCATCAGCCATTTCTTGTGGCGCAGCGTGCGCTCTGTGTCTTCCAGGCCCATCTCCCAGTGCTCGCGCATCGAGGTGCCGGAAAACTCGTAGTCCTTGGCGTGGCCTTCATAGCCTTTGTGCTGGTAGATCAGATGGACGATGTTGACCACGCCGGCGTCGGAATAGTCGGCCATCAGTTCCTTCTCGCCATCCTTGAGCTGGTCCGGCGGCACACGCTTCAGCGCGTCGAGCAGCTTCATCTTGAGCGCGTGTATGCGCTGGAAATTGTCGGTGTTCTGGCGCGTGCGGCTTGAATACATGATGTCCTTGTGGCGCGACAGGACGTCGGCCATGCCGCGCGGCAGCACGCCGCGGGCGCTGAACAGGTCAACCTGGAACACCAGCGAGGAGCGGTCCTCCTCCTGGTCGAGCAGATATTGCAGCGGCGTGTTGGAGACGATGCCGCCGTCCCAGTAATATTCGCCCTCGATGCGGATCGACGGAAAGGCCGGCGGCAGCGCGCCGCTCGCCATGATGTGCTCCGGCCCGATGCGCACCTTGTCGGTGTCGAAATAGACGAAGTTGCCGGTCCTGACATTGACCGCACCGACGCTCAAGCGCTTCTTGCCGTCGTTCAGCACGTCGAAGTCGATCAGGCTTTCCAGCGTGCCCTTGAGCTCGGCGGTGTCGTAGAAACTGGTGGCGCCTTCCGCTCCCGAGAGCTGGAACCAGGGGTTGGGGCTGCGCGGCTTGAAGAAGCCGGGCTGGCCCATGGTCATCGTCATCCATGACGAGGTCTGGTTGCGGATGTCGCGATAGATGTCGCCTTCGGGCGTATAGGCCCAGATCTTGCGGCCCGAGATCGTCTGCCAGAACTGCTCCAGCCGCTGCAGGCGGCGGCTCGGCTCGTTGCCGGCGATGATCGAGGCGTTGATGGCGCCGATCGAGACGCCGGACAGCCAGGTCGGCTCGCAGCCGGCGTCGGCAAGCGCCTGATAGACTCCCGCCTGATAGGCGCCGAGCGCGCCGCCGCCCTGGAAGACCAGAGCGATGCGATCATATTGCGCGGTGATCTCCTGGATGGTGGCGGCGGCCGCCTTGTTGCGGGTACGCTCAAGCACCGGCTTTCTCCAGTTCCTTCGCGCCGGCGGCCGATCGGCCATTGTCAGCGAGATAATCATGCACGACTTCGCCGAGGCCGAGCGTCAGGTCGGCGGTAAAGTGAACGGCCGAGACGATGTCGAGCACGGGCAGCTTGGCGACGTCGGCCATCACATGAGGGCGCAGGTCGAGCGCGGCGGGCGCCGTCCAGGCTTCCTTCAGCGTGACCTCGGTCAGGTAATAGCGGACCAGCTCGCAGATGCGTGGGCTGCCGTCGACATGCGGGATGATCTTGATGAGGAAATTGGGCGCGGCGAGCGAGGCCAGAACCTGGTCGTGGTCGGCCTCGCGGTGCTTGTAGCCCATGGTGCCGGTGGCGCAGAGCACGCTGCCGTAATGGAGGGTGCCGACCACCACCTCGCCTTCATGCACGATCTTGGGGTTGGCGAGCTTTTTCGGGAAACCCCAGAGCTCGCGCCCGCCGGCGATCGGTGCGTCGTCGTCGAGATACATGGAATGCACATAGCCGCCATGCTGGCCCTTGTAGCGCACCGGGATGACCTGGCCGGTCTCGGTGTAGTCGCCGAAGCCGGTCGAATCCGGCATGCGGATGAACTCGTATTTGACCAGTGGCTCGTCGATCTCGAGCGGCGCCGGCACGACGGCCTCGAGGGCTTCGCGCGTCGTGCGGTAGGTGATGATGATGTATTCGCGGTCGAAGAACCGATAAGGGCCGGGCGGGAAGGACGGGTTGGTGAGCGGCATCGCATAGGCGCGCTCCACGACATCGGCGATTTCCATGGCTGGTGCCCCAAACAGGTTTGAAATGACCCAGCGCGAATGCGCTGGCCAAGTATGTTGCACGGCAGCATGACAGTGCCGTGTCAATGCCGAGACGGCGCTTCCCCAAAGCCGGCAAATGCCGTCGCGAAGCTGTAACAGCGCCGACATGTTGGTGTGGCATTGTGATGCTGCGGCGCACAAATCATGTGCCTTACCGGTCGTCTGCCTTCATACTCTTCCCTCCTGCCCTCCTGTCGCGAGATCTCCCATGGGTTCCCTGTCTTCGAAGAATGCGCTCGTCACCGGCTCGACCAGCGGCATCGGCCTTGCAATCGCGCGTGCCTTCGCCGCCGAGGGCGCCAACGTTACCATCAACGGCCTGGGCGACGCCGCGGCGATCGAGCAGGAGCGGGCCGGCATCGAGAAGGATTTCGGCGTCAAGTGCCGCTATTCGGGCGCCAACATGATGGACGGCGCCGCCGTCACCGCCATGGTCCACGAGGCCGAGGAGGCGTTCGGCAGCCTCGATATCCTGGTCAACAATGCCGGCATCCAGCACGTCGCGCCGATCGAGGAATTTCCCGACGGCAAATGGGAAGCCATCATCCGCATCAATCTTCTGGCAGCCTTCTACGCCATCAAGGCGGCGGTGCCCGGCATGAAGAGCCGCAAATGGGGCCGCATCATCAACACGGCCTCGGCGCATGCGCTGGTCGCCTCGCCGTTCAAGTCGGCCTATGTCTCGGCCAAGCACGGCATCGCCGGCCTGACCAAGACGGTGGCGCTGGAGTTGGCGCAAGACGGCATCACTGTCAACGCGATCGCGCCCGGCTATGTCTGGACGCCGCTGGTCGAAAAGCAGATCCCCGACACGATGAAGGCGCGCGGCATGACCGAGGAGCAAGTCAAGCACGACGTGCTTCTGGCCGCGCAGCCGACCAAGGAATTCGTCTCCGTCGAGGAGCTTGCCGCGCTGACGCTGTTCCTGTGCTCGGACGCCGCCAAGCAGATGACCGGCACGACCCTGCCGATGGATGGCGGCTGGACGGCGCAGTAAGGACAACGGCCGCTTCGGTTAAAGCGCGGGGCGGAGTTTCCCGCCCTGGCAATTTGAATTCTTGACAATCGCGGGGGACCGTTCCAGCATTCCCGCAAGGGGTACCTCGCGATGACCCCGTGAGGCGTCAGCCCAACGATCGCGTCCAGGCTCTCTTTGTTCAGGAGGTGGACGCCATGCCATCAACAACCGCAATCACCGTTCCGCAACTTTCCCGTCTCGTCGGCCTGCCCGATGCGCCTTGCCTGGTCGATGTGCGCATCGATGAGGATTATGAAGCCGATCCGCGCCTGCTGCCGGCGTCTTGCCGGCGCGATTTCAGGACCGTCTCGACCTGGGCTGCGGAATTTTCCAGGCGCAAAGTCGTCGTGATCTGCCAGAGAGGGCAGAAGCTTTCGCAAGGCGTTGCCGCATGGCTGCGTCATGAAGGCATTCCGGCGGAGTCGCTTGAAGGCGGCTTCGAGGCCTGGGCCGGCGCCAAGGCGCCGCTCGTCAACGCCGGCGCGATCCCGCCGCGCGACGAAAAGGGACGCACAGTATGGGTCACGCGTTCGCGGCCGAAGGTCGACCGCATCGCCTGCCCCTGGCTGATCCGCCGCTTCGTCGATCCCGATGCGGTTTTCCTGTTCGTCGATCCGGCCGAGGTGCCTCTGGTCGCAGACCGCTTCGGCGCGGTTCCGTTCGATATCGAAGGCGTGTTCTGGAGCCACCGTGGCGATCGCTGCAGCTTCGACACGATGATCGAGGAATTCGGCCTGCGCGTCGATGCGCTCGACCGCCTGGCGCTGATCGTGCGCGGCGCGGACACGGCGCGCCTCGACCTCATACCGCAGGCGGCCGGGTTCCTCGCCGCCTCGCTCGGCCTGTCGCGCATGTTCCGCGACGACCTGGAGCAGCTCGAAGCCGGCATGCTCCTCTATGACGCCTTCTTCCGCTGGTGCCGCGATGCCACCGACGAGACGCACAACTGGCCGGTCGGGGGCAAGGCACAATGACATCCCTCACCAAGGACGGCACCACGCCGACGGTCGATGTCGCGGCCGTGCCGAGCTTCCGCGAGGCGACGCGGCTCTGGGCCAAGATCGGTCTGCTGTCCTTCGGCGGGCCTGCCGGGCAGATCGCGTTGATGCACAAGGAACTGGTCGAGGAACGCCGCTGGATCGGCGAGGAGCGTTTCCTGCACGCGCTCAACTATTGCATGCTTCTGCCTGGGCCCGAGGCGCAGCAGCTTGCCGTCTATGTCGGCTGGCTGCTGCACCGCACCGCAGGCGGGCTCGTCGCGGGCATCCTGTTCGTGCTGCCCGGCGCGCTGGTCATGCTTGGCCTGAGCAGCTTCTACATGCTCTACAACGACGCGCCGGTGGTCGCGGCGCTGTTCTTCGGCGTCAAGGCGGCGGTGCTCGCCGTCGTCGTCGAGGCGGTGATCCGTATCGGCAAGCGGGCGTTGAAAAACCGTGCGATGGTGGCGATCGCCGTGGCGGCCTTCCTCGCCATTTATGTCGCCAAGGTGCCGTTCCCCCTGATCGTACTCGCAGCCGGGGTCATCGGCTGGGCCGGCAACCGCTTCGCGCCGGGGCTGTTTTCGGGCTCGGCGCATGGCAAGGGCAAAACCGCCGACAGCCGGGGCGTGGTCGACCTGATGTTCGAGCGAGGCGAACTCGGCCACACCATGCCGAAGCGAGGGCACGCCATCCGCACCGTCGCCATCTGGCTGCCGGTCTGGCTGGGGCCGGTGGCGCTGATCGCCTTGCTGGCCGGGCCAGGCAGCGTGTGGGCGCAGATCGGCGGTTTCTTCAGCCTGATGGCCGTCGTCACCTTCGGCGGCGCCTATGCCGTGCTCGCCTATGTGGCGCAGGCAGCGGTGACCTCGTTCGGCTGGCTTTCGCCTGGACAAATGGTCGACGGGCTGGGCCTTGCCGAAACGACGCCCGGGCCGCTGATCCTGGTGCTGCAATTCGTCGGCTTCGCCGCTGCCTATCGCTATGCCGGCATGGCCAGCCCGCTACTTGCCGGATCGCTCGGTGCGGCGCTGACGCTCTGGACCACCTTCGTCCCCTGCTTCTTCTGGATATTTCTGGGCGCGCCCTACATCGAGCAGCTCAGGCAGAACAAGGCGTTGGCGGCGGCGCTGGGCGCGATCACCGCGGCGGTCGTCGGCGTCATCATGAACCTTGCGCTGTGGTTCGCGCTGCATGTCGTGTTCGGCAAGGTCGCAAGCGTCGGTTGGGGGGTGGAAGTGCCGGTCCTGTCCTCGCTCGACTGGCGCGCCGCGCTGCTCTCGGCGGCGGCGATGGTCGCCATGTTCAGGCTGAAACTCGGCATGCTGCCGACGCTGGCGGCCTCGGCGCTGGCCGGGCTTGCGCTGCTGGCGCTGTAGGGCCATGCGCCTCCGATCACGTTAGCGTGAACGAAAAGGCCGACCGGCCGGGAATAAACGGGCCGGTCAGCCGGTCTCCAGGGCATGCGCCTTTGTGCGCAACAGCAGGAGACCATCATGAAGCGGCAGGAAGACAAATACGCACGCGCCGAAGAGGGCGGAGGCCTCAGCCGCCGTGGTCCCTTGGAGCGCTGCGGTTGGGCGCACCTGTTCCGGGCGGTACCACCCCGCCGCCGGCCCTGATCCGTGCCGATCGCACCCGTCGAGATCCACGACCATGACGGCGAGCATCCCCGTTGCAGCCAGCGATGCGCCGTCCCCTTCCGAGGCGCCCTTGCTTCCGAGACCCTTGACTTCGGTGATACCGATGCCTTCTCCTCCCTCGAAGCAGGCGCCATCGCCTGCGGTCGCGATCTTTTCCCGCACGAGCAGGGACAGATCGTCGCCTGCCGCTGAGGGCGGCGGCAGACCCATGGCGGGAGCGCCCGACGGCGGAACGGTGTTGAGCGAGAAGATGCTGGCCGCGCGTTTCGCCGAGGTGGTGCTGCCCCATCTTGGTGATGCGCTGTCGCTCGCCCGCTGGCTGACCGGCAATCAGGCCGATGCCGAGGATGTCGTGCAGGAGGCCTGTCTCAAGGCGCATGCGGGCATTGCCGGCTTCTCTGGGGGAAACCCCCGCGCGTGGCTGCTCACCATCGTGCGCAATGCCTCCTATACATGGATGGCGAAGAACCGTCCGCGCAGCGTGGTCGCCGTCGGCGACCTCGCCGATCTCGACGATGTGTCGCCGCCGCCCGGCTCCGATGCCGACAGCCCGGAGGCGGCGCTGGTCGCCAAGGCGAATTCGGCGGCGGTGGAAGCGGCGATCGCCGGATTGCCGCAAGCCTTCCGCGAAACGCTGGTGCTGCGCGACATAAACGGCCTCAGCTACCGCGAAATCGCCGCCATGCTCGGCGTGCCGCAAGGCACGGTGATGTCGCGGCTGGCACGGGCCCGTGGCCTCTTGATGACGGAACTTGGAGGGCGCCACCATGAGCCCGCATGAAAATCGCCCGCGTGAGGATGGATTGCCGCAAGACCCGCAGGATATGAAGCTGATGATCCACGCCCTTGTCGATGGCGAGCTCGATGCCGCGGCCGCTTTGGCGGTCGAGCGGCGCATGGCCGCCGATCCGGAGCTTGCCGCCGAGCATGCGCGGCTGGTGGCGCTGCGCGGCGCTCTCGCCAGCGTGCCGCGCCCGACGGTCAGCGACGATTTCCTGACGCGCATCGCGGCGATCGGCGCGGCAAAAGACGCAGAGGATGTGGAAGCCGCACGGGCTGGGCCCGTAAAGGCGGAAGTGCCGCCCTCCGTTCAGCCGCAACAGCAGAGCAACGTCGTCGAGATGCGGCCGCGCGCGGCACGCTGGTTCAACTCTTTCGACTGGCGCCAGATGGCGGCCTCGATCGTGCTGACGGCGTTCCTCGCCAGCGGCGCGACGCAGTGGCTGGCGACGGCGGACAATGGCGCCGAGAGCTTTGCGGTCGCCGTCGCCAATGGCCATCGCCGCAGCCTGCTCGCGGCGAGCCCGGTCGACATCGTCTCGTCCGACCGCCACACGGTGAAGCCGTGGCTCGACGGGCGCATCGGCGTGTCGCCGCCGGCACCGGACATGGCCAAGGATGGCTACGCGCTGCTCGGCGGACGTGTCGAGGTGATCGGCGACAGGCCGATGCCGGCGCTGGTCTACCGCCATCACGAGCACCTGATCACGCTGGTGGCCGCGCCCCGGCAGAACGAGGCCAAATCGGTGCCGGTGGCGGACGATCTCTCGGCCGGCGGCTTCCTTCTGGTCCACTGGACCGACGATGCCTTCTCTTACTGGGCGATCTCGGATGCCGAACGCCCGGCGCTGGACGATTTCGTCGCCCGCTTCCGGGCGGCGATCATCGCCAATCCAGCGGCCGGCAGCCCGGGCTAGCTCGACTTGCGTGTGTCCTCATGGACGCCGGATCGCCCAAGTTGAATTCTCGCGCGGCTTGCAGCGGAGTGGCGCGGCAGCCGGATCTTTGCGGGAAGATGAATGCGCTCCATTGTAGCTTTTGCAACCGTCGTGCTCTCGAACAGTTCGGCACTCGCCTGCGATATCGCTCCTCAGGCAAATGTGGCACTCGAGCCGAAGGACCAGACGGTCTTGATATCGCTGGGGAAAGCCACCGACGCGCAAGAGCTGCTGAAAGGCGCGCCTGTCGCCGCGCTGTTTTTCGAGCCCCCGGACGCGCTAACGCTCAATGGGTCCGACGCCCAAACGTTGTCCCAGGCCCTAGTGGGCTTACACAAGGCAACGGCCTGTCACGCCGACGGAGTTATGATGGAAAGAATCCTCGAAGATGACACCCCTGGCATCAGCTTTCTCAAGCAGATCGAGGGATGCTTGGCTGACGCCTGCGTCGACAATCAGTAGCACCAGCGGCCGGCTGGCAGGCCGGTGGGCGACCCAACGCTTCGCAGGCCGATCCGGTCGCTCTCCATGCAGGGTGCGGGAACCCTAGCTGCGCTCCATGCAAAGATCGTCCGTCGCGCGGCGTGGCGCGGCCAGTCGCATCGATGGTCGAGGGGAATGCTGCGGCTGCGCGTCATCATGCCTGCGGCAGCAAGTTATCGGCCTGCAAGGCGCATGGCGGCCAGCGCGATCGCGATGCGCGCAAATCCCGTGGGGAGAAGCGTGTCGTTTGGCGGGACGAGCGAAGGCAGATGCCCGTCCGTCCGCGACAACCGCGCCAAAGCACTTGCCCCGTGGCGCCTTGCGGCCCCCGGCGCACAAGTAGATAAGTCAAGGTCGACTTTGATATGTTATACACGCGGCGTTCTCGGGGCGGATAAGAGTCGATGGATCAGGAGAGACTTCTAGCCGCAGTCCTCTTGGCTGACGTCGTGGGCAGCACGCCGCTCTATGAGCGCATCGGCGACGATGCCGCTCTGCAGCAAATCTCGAATTGCCTCGACGCGATACGCGCGATCGTCGCCCGGCACGGCGGTGATTTCATTTACTCGAAGGGCGATGACGTGCTCAGCCTGTTCGAGAGGCCGGAGGCGGCGCTGAAGGCCGTCTGCGAAATCAGCAGCCAACTGACGAAAGGGCCATTGCGATCCCGGATCGGATTGCATTTCGGGGCGTTCATTCGCGCGCGGGGCGCGGTATTCGGCGACGTTGTCAATGTCACCGCAAGGTTGTCCGCCACGGCCAACCCCGGGGAGGTCCTGATCAGCCAGAGCTTCTTCGAAGCCCTTTCCGCGGGCAGCCGCGGTGCTTTGCGGCTCCTCGACAAAATGGCCTTCAAGGGGAAGCAAGAACTCTTCGATGTCTATACGTTGGGGAGCGACGATGGCGCACTCACCACGCACATCGCCAGGCGGGGCACCTTTGTCGACAGGCGCTCCGCCTTGCCGCGGCAGATCAATCTGGTCATCCGCTATGGCGATCTGTTGCAATCCTGCCGAAACAACGAATTCGTGACGATCGGCCGATCTCCGGAATGCAATATCGTCGTCCAGCGGCCCTGGGTCTCGCGGCACCATGCGACCTTCACCATTTCGAATGGCAAGGCCTGGCTTATCGAGCGAAGCTCGTCGGGCACATTTGTGTCGATGGGGACCAACCAAGAAGTATTCGTACGCCGCGAAGATATTCTCCTCTTCGGCTCCGGCATCATCTCGCCTGGACGCAGATCCTCCCTCGGCGACGCCCAGAACCTTCATTACGAAATTATCTCAGGCTGACCGCGGCCGAGCCATCTGACCACGATTCTGGCTTTCTCAGGGCAGATCTCTCGCTTGCGACCCGTATATGCCGCTTCGCGTCGGTCCATCCAATAACGGATTGGAGTAGCTGGAGACAGCTGCAGGGAACGACGCGTCATGACATCAGCCAATATTCTGATCTGCGATTTTGTCGGGCTGCGCTTTGGCGCGGACGGCAATCCCGACCACAGTGAGGTCAGGGCCTATATCGAAGCCAAGGGTGGCGTGTTCCACCAGACAGGCATCGCCAAGGCCGGCGTCCTCGACCCCGGCAGACTGCATTTCTTCTACCAACCGCAATTGAGCACGCGCGAGGAATTGTTGGCTGAGGCCAGCGACGGCCGCTACGACGCCGTCATCGCCGCCGCGACCTTCATTCCGGCCGAGGCCAGGTTTCGCCTCGGCGGTGTACGCATCGGCGCCGGCACCGGCAATATGGGGTCGGCATCCTGGGGTGGGGGCAGTGGCGAAGGCGGCGAGGCGCCGTTGATGAACACGCCCGGCATCAACAGCCGCGCCACCGCGCAAATGGCCATGAAGGCGCTGCTGAAAGTCAGGCCAGATCTTCCCGTGGACAAGCTCAACAGCTTGGTCGCCGGCGGGCAGTTCGATACGGGAAAGGACCTGCGCCATTACCCGACCGAGAAGCTCGAAGGCAAAAGACTGGCGGTAATCGGCTATGGCAATATCGGCCGGGAATTCGCCAGGTTGGGGCAGGCCTTCGGCATGCGGGTCACCATTTATGCGCGGCCCCGCCACCGGAAATGGATCGAGCTGGAAGGCTTCGATTATGCCGCAACCATGGTGGACGCGGCGCGCGACGCGGACGCGCTTTCGGTCCACCTCGGCCTGGGCGCCTTCGATGCCGGCCGGCAACGATACGCCAATGCCGGACTGATCGGAGACGAGGTGCTTTCGGTTCTCAACCACGGCGCCGTGCTCATCAACTATGACCGCGGGGAGTTGGTCGACGTTGCGGCGCTGGAGCGCGCGTTGGGGTCGAGGCGCGTTTCCCATGCGGCAATCGATGCGGATCTGTTCAATGACGGCGGCGCGGTTTCGGGACCGATGCTGCCCTATCTCAAGCTGGTCGAAGCCTATGGCCAGCGTCTGGAACTTCTCCCCCATGCCGCGGCCGACACCGATCATCCCTCCCGCGTCGCGGGCGCCAAGCAGGCCGTCGATCAGATCTACGCGGCCATCACCGAGCACCGCGTCCACAATCTGAAAGGGTCGCTGCCTCCGGGCTTTGTCGACATGGGAGCGAAGGTGGCACCCGGCATCGGCGGCATCGATCCTCGGCAATTGGCGGCGCTGGCCGACGATAAGAATGTGGCTGCCGATCTCGCCCGGTCGAGCGCTGCCATCGCCGCGTTCTGGGAACGCGTGCTGGCCGCGTCGGAGCAGGAACGACCGGCATTGATCGCTTCCGGAGGCGAAGCGTTCGCCGAAGACGCGAACCGCCTCTCCACACTTGTGCGGAGGCACCATCTTTCGGGGCCGTTCAGTTCGGGAACGCCCTGACGCCCGCCGTGCGGCGATCTGCTCGCCAAGCCCTTGAAAAATTTGGTGATCCCGACAGGAATCGAACCTGTGACCTACAGATTAGGAATCTGCCGCTCTATCCTACTGAGCTACGGGACCACGCGGCCCGACACATAAACGCTTCGGGCCGGTTCGCCAAGGGGCATGCTGACCCCCTCAGGCTGTAACTCATCTCGGCAAGGCCGAGCGGTACGGCGGACGCTTGCCGCCTTCGCGCGCAGGCGCTCAGGCGGCCAGCGCGGTTTCGGCCAGCTTCACCCAGTAGCTCATGCCGTGCGGAATGACCTCGTCGTTGAAGTCGTAGGCCGGGTGATGCAGGCCGGCCGAGTCGCCGTTGCCGATGAAGATGAAGGCGCCGGGACGGGCTTCCAGCATATAGGAGAAATCCTCGCCGCCCATCACCGGCTGGATGGCGCGGTGGACATGGCTGTCGCCGGCGATGTCGGCGGCGACATCGCCCGCAAACGCGGTTTCCTCGGCATGGTTGAAGGTGACGGGATAATTGGCGTCGTAATCGACGTCGATGGTGGCGCCGAAGGCCGCGGCGAGGCCGGCGCAAAGCGCGCGGATGCGCTCTTCCGACTTCTTGGCCACTTCCTTCTTCAGCGTGCGCACGGTGCCGGCGATCTCGGCGCTTTCGGGAATGACGTTATAGGCGTCGCCGGCGTGGAACTTCGTCACCGACACCACAACGGCCTCGACCGGATCGGTGCTGCGCGAGGCGATGGTCTGCAGCGCGCCGACCAACTGGCTGGCGATGACGATCGGGTCGATCGTGCCGTGCGGCATCGCGGCGTGGCCGCCGCGGCCCCTGACGGTGATGGTGAATTCGGCCGTCGCGGCCATGATCGGGCCGGGCTTGATGGCGAACTGGCCGACCGGCAGGCCCGGCATATTGTGCATGCCGAACACTTTCTCGATGCCGAAACGCTCCATCATGCCGTCCTTGACCATCTCGTTGCCGCCGCCGCCGCCTTCCTCGGCCGGCTGGAAGATCACGGCCACGGTGCCGGCGAAGTTGCGCGTCTCGGCAAGATATTTGGCGGCGCCCAAGAGCATCGCGGTATGGCCGTCATGGCCACAGGCATGCATCTTGCCGCGCACGGTCGAGGCCCAAGGCTTGCCGGTGATCTCGTCGATCGGCAGCGCGTCCATGTCGGCGCGCAGCCCGATCGTCGGGCCATCGCCCTTGCGGCCGCGGATGATGCCGACGACGCCGGTCTTGCCCAGCCCCGTCACCACGTCGTCGCAGCCGAAGGCCTTCAGCTTCTCAGTGACGAAGGCGGCGGTCTGGAACACGTCGAAATTCAGCTCCGGTGTCTGGTGCAGATGCCGTCGCCAGCCGGCGACTTCTTCCTGCATTTGCGCGGCTCGGTTCAGAATCGGCATGATCGTTCCATCTCTTGATTGATTGGCGGCAGTCGTTCAGAGCCGATGCTCAGCAATCGTGATTGTCAATTGTGATGTCTAGCACTTTGCCATTTTGGCGACACATAGGGTAAATAGCACCGCAACAATGCGGTCCGGGGCGAGGGTCGGCCCGCATTATGCTGGCGATGAGTAACGAAATCTTACGGAGCCAGTGGCGATTACGGCAAGAGGCGATTTCGGATTTGATCATGCGGCAAAGGCATTTCCTCAACCTGTTGCTGGCAGGCGCGCTGGCGATTGCGGCCTTTGCCGGCGCGGCTCGAGCCAACCCGGTCGTGCTTTTCGACCTCAAAAGCGGGTCCATTCTGGAGCATCAGGACGCGTTCAAGCGCTGGTATCCGGCCTCTCTCAGCAAGCTGATGACGGCCTATGTCGCCTTTCGCGCGATCCAGGCCGGCGAGGTAGCGCTCGATTCGCCGATCAAGGTCACGAAGCATTCGGCCGGCGAGCCGCCGAGCAAGATGGGTTTCAAGCCCGGCTCGGTGATGCGGCTCGACAATGCGCTGAAGATGATGCTGGTCAAGTCGGCCAACGACATCGCCATGGCCGTCGGCGAGAATATCGGCGGATCGCAGGCCGCCTTCGCCGACCGCATGAACGCCGAGGCGGCGCGGCTCGGCATGGTCGGCACGCATTTCGTCAACCCGAACGGGCTTTTCTCGCCCGAGCAGTATACGACCGCCCGCGACCTGGCGGTGCTGGTGACGGCGCTGCGCAATGATTTTCCGCAATATGCCCCGTGGTTCTCGATCGAAGGCCTCGCCGTCGGCAAGAAGGCGCTCCCGAATTACAACCTGCTGATCGGGCGCTATCCGGGCGCCGACGGCATGAAGACCGGTTTCGTCTGCTCGTCGGGCTTCAACATGATCGGCTCGGCAACGCGCAACGGGCGCACCCTGGTGGCCGTTGTGCTGGGCGAGAGATCGGCGATTAGCCGCGCCGAAGCGGCGGCAAAGCTGCTCGACAAGGGTTTCGACATGCCCGCCGCCACTTCGACCACGCTTGCGATGCTCAAGCCCTATGGCGACACGCTGTCGCCCAACGACATGCATGACGAGATCTGCAAGAAGAAGCCGAAGGAGGAGCAGTCCGAGGCTGCTCCCGAGGTCGCGGCCAAGGGCAAGCCGAAATCGCCGTACCAGGTAAAGCTTGAGCACCCGACGCTCATCGCCGTCGGCCTGGGTGGCGCCACAGGGCCGGCGCCCAAGGCGTTCGTCGATCAGGCCGATCAGAACTATGCCGATGTGCCGCTGCCGAGCTGGCGGCCAGACAGGCCGGCGCCGGCCGGCGCCGAGCCGGTCGCAACCGCCGCCGCAGGGGCGCAGGGCGACCAACCAGCCAAGGCCAATTGAGCTACGTCATGGGGAGCAGCTTTCCCATTCCCGTTTCGGTGCTCACCGGTTTTCTCGGCGCCGGCAAGACGACGCTGCTCAATCGGCTGCTCAAGGACCCGGCCCTTGCCGACACGGCGGTGATCATCAACGAGTTCGGCGAGGTGCCGATCGACCATCTTTTGGTCGAGCAGGCGTCCGACGGCATCATCCAGCTTTCCGACGGCTGCCTGTGCTGCACGGTGCGCGGCGACCTCGTCGACACACTCGCCGATCTCGTCGACCGGCTGCAGACCGGCCGTATCGCGAAACTGGCCCGTGTCGTCGTCGAGACGACAGGCTTGGCCGATCCGGCGCCGGTGCTGCAGTCGATCATGGCGCACCCGGCGCTGGTGCAGGCTTTCCGGCTCGACGGCGTCATCACGCTGGTCGACGCCGTCAATGGCCAGGCAACCCTCGATGCCCATGTCGAGGCGGTGAAACAGGCGGCGGTGGCCGACCGCATCGTGCTGACCAAGACCGACCTTGCCGACGCGGCCGAGGTCGAGGCGTTGCGGGCGAGGCTGAGGCAGATCAATCCGGGCGCCCTCCTGCTCGACGTCAACGAGGCCGGCACGGGCGCCGCGGCGCTGTTCAATTGCGGTCTCTATGACCCTCAGACCAAGTCCGCCGACGTGCGGCGCTGGCTTGGTGAAGAGGCGGCGCATGATCATGATCACCACCACAATGACGGCGATCATGATCACCACCATCACGAGCATCGCCACGACACCCGGGTGCGCACGCACTCGCTCGTCCATGACGGCCCGGTGCCGTTCTCGGCGATCGAGATGTTCTTCGATCTTCTGCGCTCGACGCATGGCGAAAAGCTCTTGCGCATGAAGGGCGTCATCGAGCTCGCGGAGGACCCGTCGCGGCCGCTGGTCATCCACGGCGTGCAGAAGATCCTGCATCCGCCGGCGAGGCTGCCGGCCTGGCCGGACGGCCAGCGCGGCACCAGGCTGGTGCTGATCACGCTCGACATGCCGGACGATTACATCCAGCGGCTGTTCGCCGCCTTCACCAACAAGCCGTCAATCGACACGCCGGACCGGGCGGCACTCGAAGCCAATCCGCTGGCAATAGCCGGGTTGTAGGCCGAAAACGACGCCGGCTCAGGCCGCGCTGCCGCGCTCGACCAAGAAACGATGGCCGCCCGTCACCGCGGCCGTCTCGATCAACTGGTGACCGGCATCGGCGCAGAAGGCGGGGATATCGATGACCGCGAGCGGATCGGTGGTTTCCAGCCAAAGCCGGCCGCCGGGCCGCATTGCAGCAAGCCGCTTGCGGGCTTTCAGCACCGGCAGCGGGCAGTTCAGCCCCTTGAGATCGTAGATGGCCGGCGGCTTCGCCTTTTGTCCAGGCATGTCCTGATCCCAAACCGCCTTAGGTCAATGCCCGAGGGCATGTTTTGGGCGGCACGCATAAAGGTCTCAGCCGCCGAACATGCCGAGCAGCTTCTTCTTCAGCTTCGACACGGTGCCCTGATCGGCGTCGGCGGCCTGCACTTCCTGCGCCGGCTGGGCGGGCGCGGCTTCGACTCCGGCCGTGACGACCGGCTGCTGCGCCGCTTGCTTGGCGGCTTCCTTCTCGGCCAGGGCCTGCGCTTTGGCCTGTTCCTTGGCGGCCTTGGCCGCCGCGATCGCCGCCAGACGCTGCTCCTCGGCCTTGCGCTTGGCTTCCTTCTCCGCGTCGAGGGCGGCCATCTTGCGGCCAAGCGGGGAATCGATACGGCCCATGCGGGTCGTCTCGGTCACCGAGCCGTCGGCGTTCATCGACGGCGGTTCGATCGGCACGCGCTCGCCGCGGGCCCGGCGCTTCGACCAGTCGGAAACGAGGCTGGCTTCCTTGATGCCGGCAATGGTCGGCTTCGGCGGCGGCGTGCTGGAATTGACAGCTGCCTTGAAGGCCGCGTCGTAGCGCTTTTCGTAGTCGGCATAGGCCGTTTTCAGCGAGTCAGGCTGCGTCGTCGCGGGGCAGGGGCCGGTCGGATCGAAGGTCGTGCCCTCCGGCGCCACCTGGTTGAAGACGTAGCGCTTCTCGCAGACGTCGACCTTCGGCGGCACCTTGGTGATCTCGAAATTGTCGTAGCCGACCTTCAGCATCTTCCAGAACTCGTAGTTCGGGTCGTTGCGGTAGCGCGCCATGTTGGCGGCGGTCATGCGAAACGGAAAGGCCTGGATCTGGAACTCCGTCTGGCCACCCTCGAAGGCGTCGCGGCCGAAGGCGTAGATCTGCTCGATCTGCGCGTCGGTCATCGAATAGCAGCCGGATGACGAGCAGGCGCCGTGCACCATCAGGTTCTGGCCGGTACGGCCGTTGGCGCGGTCATAGGCGTTGGGGAAGCCGATGTTGAAGGACAAATGGTAGTGCGAGCGCGGATTCATCTGCGAAGGACGAACCGTGTAGAAGCCTTCCGGCGCCTGGCGGTCACCCTCGGTGTATTTGGGGCCGAGCTTGCCCGACCATTTGCAGATGTCGTAGGTGGCGACGAGATCGTAGCGGCCATTGGTCTTGGCCTTCCAGATCTCGAGTTTGCCTTCCTCCTTGAAGATGCGGGCCATCACCGAGGAGGTGCGCACCATGCCCTTGGCCTTCATGTCGGCCAGGATTTTGTCCGGCAGCGGCTTGTTGGCCTCCGGCGCGAAATCCTTCATCGAGGAATCGTTGCAGCCGGCGACGCCGATGGCGGCGATCAGGACTCCGGTGCGGGCAAGCTTAGCAAACATCGATGCGGCTACGTCTCTTCTCTCGGGCCAACAGCTCTCGGCATGGCCGGGCCCGCAGGCTGAACACCAGTGGACCGTAAGCCCGTTAACCTTGAAAATTCCTTACCGCAAGCCTTCGCAAACCCCTCACGGCAAATCCCATTGAGCCGAATCCGGCGGCATTTTTGTGGCAAAAATGCTCATCTTGGCCATAGTTGAACGCTTGGAGGGTCAGAGACTGCGGCCCATCGCCAGGTATTTCTCGCGGCGCTGCTCGCGGAAATCGGTATTGGCGCCGGCAAAATCCTTCATCGTCCGGGCGATAAGATCGCCTGTGGAGGCAATCACCGTTTCCGGCGCGCGCTGGGCGCCGCCGATCGGTTCGGGGATGATGGCGTCGATGATCTTCATCTCGAGAAGATCCTGCGCGGTGATCTTCATGTTCGTCGCCGCGTCCTTCGAGCGGGTGGTGTCCCGCCACAGGATCGACGCCGCGCCCTCGGGCGAGATCACCGAATAGATGGCGTGCTCCAGCATGTAGACGCGATTGGCGGTGGCGATCGCGATGGCGCCGCCGGAGCCGCCTTCGCCGATAACCACCGAGATCGACGGCACCTTCAGCGAAAGGCAGGCCGAGGTCGAACGCGCGATCGCCTCGGCCTGTCCGCGCTCCTCGGCGCCGACGCCGGGATAGGCACCGGCCGTGTCGACCAGCGTCAAAAGCGGGATATTGAACCGGTCGGCCAGCTCCATCAGGCGCACCGCCTTGCGATAGCCCTCCGGCCGCACCGAACCGAAATTGTGCTTGATGCGGCTTGCCGTGTCGGAGCCCTTCTCCTGGCCGATGACGGCTACCGGTTCGCCGCGGAAGCGGGCGAAGCCGCCGACGATCGCCTGGTCGTCGCCGAAATTGCGGTCGCCGGCCAAAGGCGTGAAATCGGTGAAGAGCCCTTTGATGTAGTCGACGCAATGCGGGCGGTCTGGATGGCGCGCGACCTGCACCTTCTGCCAGGGGGTCAGCGCCTTATAGAGGTCGCGCAACGCGTCGCGCGAGCGCTTTTCCAGCCTGCTGATCTCTTCGCCGACATCGACCGCCTCGCCGTTCTCGGCAAGCTTCTTCAGCTCAAGGATCTTGAGCTCCAGATCCTGCACCGGCTTTTCGAAGTCGAGGTAGTTGTACATGCTTGAGCGGACCGATCCGTCGGAAGGCAAATGGCTGGCGGAACCGCTGAAATGCCGGCTCCGGGCGGGGGAACGTCGCCCTCACATAGCGATATGAGGCCTAGTCGGCAAGCGGATGATGATCGTTGACCAGCCGCACCAGCCGCTCCTCCAGCACGTGGGTGTAGATCTGAGTGGTCGAGATATCGGCATGGCCGAGCAGTTGCTGAACGGCTCTGAGATCGGCGCCGTTCTGCAGCAGATGACTGGCAAAAGCATGGCGAAGCACATGCGGCGAGATCTTGGCTGCAGCTATCCCCGACCGCGCGGCCAAGCCCTTGAGATCGCGGGCGAAAACCTGCCGCGAGAGATGGCCGCTGTCGGAAGAGGCCGGAAACAGGAACGGACTCTCGGCGAAGGCCGGCCGCCTGGCCCTGGCCGCAAGCCAGGCGCGCATGGCGGCGCGCGCCTTGGCCGAGAGCGGCACCATGCGTTCCTTGTCGCCCTTGCCGCGCACCATGAAGAAACGGTCGTCGCGCAGCGCCACCGTCACCGGCAGTCCGACCAGCTCCGACACGCGCAGCCCGGTGGCGTAAAGCACCTCGACCAGCGCGTGCAGGCGCAACGCCGCCAACCGGTCGCCATCCGGTCCGGCTTCGGCCGCCTCCTGCGCCGCCCGGTCGAGCAGGCGGCCGGTCTCGACCTCGCTCATTGTCTTCGGCAACGGCCGGCCCTTGCGTGGGCTGTCCAGTGTGCCGGTCGGGTCATCGCCGCGCAGGCCTTCGGCGTAGAGGAATTTGAAGAACTGCCGGATCGCCGACAATTTGCGCGCTTGCGAGGTCGGCGCGAAGCCCCGCGCTGCAATGTCGTCGAGATAGGCGCGGATGTCGGCCGATCCCGCGCCGGCAAGCCCGCCTTCGATCGCCTCGGAAGCGTCCTCCAGGTCGCGGCGGTAGGACGAAAGCGTGTTTTCGGCCGCGCCCCGCTCGGCGCTCATCATTTCGAGGAAGGCTTCGATGCGGGCGGCGCTGCTCATCGGGCCGGGATTAGTGCTTCGTCGGTTTTCTTGGGGTTTAGTTTTTCGGCCGGAATACGGATGCTCATTTCCGCCTTTCTCGGCTCCACGAACATCGCCAAGGCGAACATCACGCCATAGGCAATGCCTGCTAGAACCGCCAGCGTCACGACGAAGCGAAACAAAGTCGGCATTCAATTTTCGCCCGTCTTGTTGTTCTGCGTTTCCAAAGCCCTGTGCCCTTATGGGACGCCAATCCAGGCAATTCAAGGACGAAGGATTCCGGTCGCTGCAGGTTTTCCCGGAAAAGCTTCCTGGACCTTTGTCCGGCTGTGCTTGACGCAAACAGGCTTTTGATGTCGATACGGCGCAAAGAGGCCCCGATGAACGCTTTGTCACCCAATCCGACGGACGAAGGCCGTGCCGCGCTGATCGAAGCGCTCGGCAGCCGTTCGATCGTCTTCGTCGGGCTGATGGGGGCCGGCAAGACGGCGATCGGGCGCAAGGTGGCGACGATGCTTTCGCTGCCCTTCATGGACAGCGACCAGGAGATCGAAAGCGTTTCGCGCATGACGGTGCCGGAGCTGTTCGAGCGCTATGGCGAGCCGGAATTCCGGGCGCTGGAGCAGCGCGTGATCCTGCGTCTGCTGGAGAACGGACCGCAAGTGTTGTCGACCGGCGGCGGCGCCTTCATGAACGCGCAGACGCGCGAGGCGATTTCCGCGCATGGCGTATCGGTCTGGCTGAAGGCCGATCTGGACCTGTTGATGGAGCGCGTCTCCAAGAAACAGAACCGGCCGCTGCTCAAGAATCCCGATCCGCGCGGCGTGCTGGAGAAGCTGATGGGCGAGCGCTATCCGGTCTATGCCACGGCCGACCTGACCGTGCCGACGCGCGACGACCGCAAGGAGATCATCGCCGGCGAAGTGGTCGCGGCGCTTTGCGCCCATCTCGGCGTTGAGGCGATCGCGACGGGCGCTACGGGCGCCACAACCGACGAGGTGCAGTCGTGAGCCATGCCGAACCGGTAAAGGTCGAGGTCGGGCTCGCCGACCGCGCCTATGACATCCTCATCGGCTCGGGGCTACTTGCGCGCTCCGGCGAAGAGATCGCGCGCCGCCTTCCCGGTACCCGGGCGGCCATCGTCACCGACGAGAACGTCGCCGCCGCGCATCTCGAGGCGCTGAAGGCAGGGCTGGAGAAAGGCGGCATCCAGTCCGCCGTCATCACATTGCCGGCGGGCGAAAAGACCAAGAGTTTCGCCCATCTCGAGGAGGTGGTCGACGGCGTGCTGGCCGCAAAGCTCGAACGCCGCGACGTGGTGATCGCGCTCGGCGGCGGCGTCATCGGCGACCTTGCCGGCTTCGCTTCCGGCATCGTGCGGCGCGGCATGAATTTCGTGCAAATTCCGACCTCGCTCTTGGCGCAGGTCGATTCCTCCGTCGGCGGCAAGACCGGCATCAACAGCACGCGCGGCAAGAACCTTGTCGGCGTCTTCCACCAGCCCAGGCTGGTGCTCGCCGACACGGATGTGCTCGACACCCTGCCGATCCGCGAGTTCCGCGCCGGCTATGCCGAGCTCGCCAAATACGGGCTGATCGATCGCCCGGCCTTCTTCGCCTGGCTGGAACAGAACTGGCGGGAGGTTTTTGCGGGCGGTCCGGCGCGGGTCGAGGCAATCGCCGAGGCCTGCCGCGCCAAGGCCGACGTCGTCGCCCGCGACGAGTTCGAGACCGGCGACCGCGCGCTGCTCAATCTCGGCCACACATTCGGCCATGCGCTGGAAGCCGCCACCCAATATGATGGCGCGCGCCTCGTCCATGGCGAGGGCGTCGCCATCGGTATGGCGCTGGCGCATCGTTTTTCAGCGCGGCTCAACCTGGCGAGCCCGGACGACGCGGAACGCGTGGAGGCGCATTTGCGCGCCGTCGGCCTGCCTTGGCGGATGGCCGATATTCCGGGCGGGCTGCCCGACGCCGAGGCGCTGCTCGGCTTCATCACCCAGGACAAGAAAGTCTCGCGCGGCGCGCTGACCTTCATCCTGACGCGCGGCATCGGCCAGTCGTTCATCGCCAAGGACGTGCCGCCCTCGGAAGTGCTCTCCTTCCTCAAGCTGAGCCATCCCGGAAGGCTCAAAGTGAGCCATCCTAGATGACCGGCGCCGGCTGGATCGTCGCCGCCGTCCTCGCCGCCATCGTGCTTTTGGCGCTTCTGTTCCGCGCCCGCTTGCTTGCCGCTTGCGGCTACGCGCTGCGGCCGATCGAGCCGCCGCAGCGATCCGAGCGCAACGGCAAGGATGAAGACGGCGACGATGCCCGCCGCGAGGGCGCGGCTGCCGGTGAGGAGCGCAACCGGCTCGAGGGCCTCTTCGAACTCGATGAGCTCGAAGTATCGGACGTCATGGTCCACCGCACCAATATGCGCTCGGTCAATGCCGACAATGCGCCCGAAGCGGTGGTGCGCGAGATCCTGCAGAGCCCGCACACCCGCATGCCGCTGTGGAAGGGCTCGCTCGACAACATCGTCGGCGTGCTGCATGCGAAGGATCTGCTGAGAGCCCTCAACGAGGTCGGCAACGACTTTTCGCGGATCGACGTCATGAAGATCGCGGCGAAGCCGTGGTTCGTGCCGGATACCACCACCTTGCAGGAACAGCTTAACGCCTTCCTGCGTCGCAAGGCGCATTTCGCCATCGTCGTCGACGAGTATGGCGAGGTCGAAGGACTGGTGACGCTTGAAGACATTATCGAAGAGATCGTCGGCGAGATTGCCGACGAGCACGATATCGACATGCAGGGCGTAAAGAAGGAAGCCGACGGCTCGGTCGTCGTCGACGGCACGGTGCCGATTCGCGACCTGAACCGCGCGCTCGACTGGGACTTGCCCGACGAGGAGGCGACGACGATTGCCGGTCTCGTCATCCATGAGACGCAGTCGATCCCGGAGGAGAAGCAGGCTTTCACCTTCCACGGCAAGCGTTTCGTGGTGATGAAGCGCGACAAGAACCGCATTGCGAGGTTGAGGATCAGGCCCGCCGGCGAGGGCTGAGGCGACCTGAGCTACGAACAATCTCGCTCAAAGTTCCTTGGTCCAGCGCTCGCTGAGCATCGCGCCGGTTCCACCGTCGATAGCGGCCAGGCTGACGTCGTAGCCCCAGAGGTTGCGGACATGGCGCAGTGTCGCGTCGCGGCTTTCGCCCTCGAGCATGACGCCGTCCTTCACCGTGTGCTGGAGCCGCAGGTGGCGGTCGCCCAGAAGGTCGACATCGACCACCTGGATGTCGGGACGGCTGGCTCCGATGTCGTAGCTTTGCGCCAGAGCCGACCGTATCTTGGCATAGCCACGCTCATTGTGGATGGAGGCGACTTCGTAATGCGGCTCGTCGGCGCCGTCGGCTAGCACGAAGAGCCGCCATTTGCGGATCAGCGCCGGGCTCAGATACTGGCGGATGAAGGATTCGTCGCGATGGTTTGCCCATGCGTCGAGCAGCGTGTCGCGCCAGTCGCCGCGGC
Organism: Mesorhizobium sp. SOD10; assembly: GCA_000824805.1. Lineage (GTDB taxonomy): Bacteria > Pseudomonadota > Alphaproteobacteria > Rhizobiales > Rhizobiaceae > Mesorhizobium. The sequence continues at coordinate 130,183 of CCNA01000012.1, read as the reverse complement.
CGGCGATGTCGGGAAACCAGTCGCGGTCCTCGGCGGTCGGCGCGGTAGAGATGCGCTGGATGTCCTGCATCATGTCGAGACCGAGCGCATAGGGATTGATGCCGGAAAAGCGCGGATCGTCATAAGACGGCTGAAAGACCACGTTCGAGTGGTTGCGCAAGATCTCGAGCATGGCGCCTTCGCTGATGCGGCCACGATCGAAAAGCGTGTTCATGAGCGTGTAGTGGACGAAGGTGGCGCAGCCTTCGTTCATCACCTGGGTTTGCCGCTGGGGGTAGAAATATTGCGCGATGACACGCACGATCCTGACGATCTCGCGCTGCCAGGGCTCAAGGACGAGGCTGTTCTTCTCGAGGAAATAGAGCAGGTTTTCCTCCGGCAGATTGAGCGATTTCTTCCTCTCGGCAAGGTTGTCTTCCCCTGCTTCAGGCTTGCTCTTTCCCTGCGAGGGCGGCAGCGTCCGCCACAGATCGTTGAAGGAGCGCTCCTCATATTCGAGGCGCTCGCGCAGCCCTTCGCGCTGTTGCTCCGATGACAGTTTCGGCGGCCGATGGTAGCGGAACACGCCCTGCTCCATCAGCGCGTGGGCCGAATCCAGAATCGCCTCGACAGCGGCCAGGCCGTGCCTTTCCTCGCATCGGGCGATGTAGCTCTTGGCAAAATCCAGATAGCTCAAAATGCCGCCGGCGTCGGTCCATTGCTGGAAGAGATGATTGTTCTTGAAGAAATGGTTGTGTCCGAGCGCGGCATGGGCGGTCACCAGGGCCTGCAGAGCCATGGTGTTCTCTTCCATGAGATAGACGATGCAGGGGTTGGAATTGATGACGAGCTCATAGGCCAGACCGCGCGCGCCCTTGCGGTAGAGAAGCTCATCGTAGAGGAAGCGCTTGCCGAACGACCAGTGCCGGTACATCAGCGGCATGCCAACCGAGGAATAGGCGTCGAGCATCTGCTCTGAAGAGATGACCTCCATCTGCACCGGATAGATGTCGAGGCGAAGCTCCTCGAGGCCGATCGCCTCGATCTCTTCATAGGCCCGGGACAGTTTCTTGAAATCCCAGTCCGACCCGGAAAACAGCAGTTCGGACTTGCGCGCCTGGTTGACCATTTCCGAAGCCCTCAAGCGCTCTTGCGCAGATCAGGCTGCCTGGCGAAGAGCTGTCGGAAGACCGGGTATATGTCGGCCGGCGCGGCGATGCGCCTCATCTGGAAGTTCGGCCATTTCCCGTCGACGGCATTGTAGGCGCGCCAGAGCGACGTCCCGTTCTCGGTCGAGCCGAAAATATGGCTTTCCCGCTCGTCGATGATCTCCACATAGGCGAAATACTGGCAAAGCCGCATGAGCTTGCGGTCGAGCAGTTCTATGCAGCGCTCGGAGTCGGTGGCGAAATTGTCGCCGTCGGAGGCCTGGGCGGCGTAAATATTCCATTCGGCGACCGGGTAGCGTTCTTCGATGATGCGGTGCATCTCCTCGAGCGCGGTTGAGACGACCGTGCCGCCGCTTTCGGTGTGATAAAAGAATGTATGCTCGTCCACCTCCTTGGCTTCGTGGGTATGGCGGATGAAGACCACCTCGATGCGTTCGTAGCGGCGCGTCAGGAACAGATGCAGCAGCACGAAGAAGCGTTTGGCCAGGTCCTTCTCGCGCTCTCCCATCGAGCCGGAGACGTCCATCAGGCAGAACATGACCGCATTCGCATTGGGCACGGGCTGGGGATCGAAGCGATTGAAGCGGATGTCGACCGGGTCGACATAGGCAATGCGCCTGCGCCGGCGCTCAAGCCGCTCGAACGCCTCGCGCAGGGCGGCGATGCGTTCGCTCACCGCAGCACTTGCCGGCTTTGCTTCCAGTTCGGCAATCTGGCGGGCGATCGCGTCGAGCTCCTCCTGTTTGGGGCGTCTCAGCGCGATGCGCCGCCCATGGCTGTTGCGCATCGTGCGCCCGACATTGATGTTGGTCGGCGCCCCGCTTGCCGTGAAACCTGCGCGTCGCGGCTTGAAGCTCAATATCTGCTTGAGATTGAGTTTGACCAGATCGGGCAGTTCGAGATCCTCGAAGAAGAGGTCGAGCACTTCCTCGCGCGACAGCACGAAGCGGAAGTCGTCTTCGGATTCCTTGGTACCCGGGGCCGACCCGTAGCCTCCGCCGCCGCCCGGCTTGGAGATCAGATCGCCGGGACTGAACGTCCTGTTGCCCGGCAGGATGTGCTGGCGCCGGCCACTTGCCTTGTCGTCGCCGAAGGTCGGCTCGCCGGTGCCTTTGCGAGGCATGGGCACGGCATGCTCGCGGTCGACTTCGGCGATGCCGCCGGTGCGGACCTGGTCGCGGATACTGCGCTTGAGCTCCTCGCGGGCACGCCTAAGGAAGCGCTGGCGGTTGCCCAGGCTTTTGTCCTTCGGGTTCAGGCGGCGGTCGATGAAGATCGGCATGGAACCGTCCGCTTTGCTCATCCCGCCTTATTCACGCGCATGTACCAGTCGACCAGCCGTCGCACCTGCCGTTGGGTATAGCCGCGCTCCACCATGCGCTGCACGAATTCATTGTGCCGCTTCTCCGTGACGCTGTCCTGCTTGGAGCCGAAGCTGATCACCGGCAACAGGTCCTCGACCTGGCCGAACATGCGCTTCTCGATGACCTCGCGAAGCTTTTCATAGCTCGTCCAGGAGGGGTTGCGGCCATGGTTGCGCGCCCGCGCGCGCAAGGTGAATTTGACCACTTCGTTGCGGAAGTCCTTGGGATTGGCGATGCCGGCGGGTTTCTCGACCTGCGACAATTCCTTGTCGAGAACCTCGCGGTTGAGGATCTGGCCGGTATCGGGGTCCTTGTAGTCCTGATCCTCGATCCAGGCATCGGCGTAGGCGATGTAGCGGTCGAAGAGATTCTGGCCGTACTCGCTGTAGGATTCCAGATAGGCCTTCTGGATCTCGTGGCCGATGAACTCGGCATAACGCGTCGCGAGTTCCGACTTGATGAACTCCAGATAGGCGGCTTCCGTTTCCTTCGGAAATTGCTCGCGCTTGATCGCCTCCTCGAGGATGTACATCAGGTGCACGGGGTCGGCGGCGACCTCCTTGGTATCGTAGTTGAAGGTCTGCGACAGGATCTTGAAGGCGAAGCGGGTGCTGACCCCGGTCATGCCTTCGTCGACGCCGGCGGCGTCGCGATATTCCTGGACCGACTTCGCCTTCGGATCGACCTCCTTGAGGTTCTCGCCGTCATACGCGCGCATCTTCGTGTAAAGCGGCGAGTTCTCGTGCTCGGCAAGGCGGGTCGAGACGGTGAAGCGGCTGAGGATGTCCAGCACCTCCGGCGCGCAAGGGCTGTTCGCCAGCTCGCTCTCGCGCAGCAGCTTCTCGTAGATATGCCGTTCCTCGGTGACGCGCAGGCAGTAGGGGACCTTGACCACGAGGATGCGGTCGAGGAAGGCCTCGTTGTTCTTGTTGTTCTTGAACTGCTGCCATTCCGATTCGTTGGAATGGGCGACAACGATGCCCTGATAGGGGAAAGCGCCGAAATTCTCGGTGCCGTTGTAGCTGCCTTCCTGGGTTGCGGTCAGCAACGGATGCAGGACCTTGATAGGCGCCTTGAACATCTCGACGAATTCGAGCAGCCCTTGCGTCGTCCGGTTGAGGCCGCCGCTGTAGGAATAAGCGTCCGGGTCGGACTGGCTGAAATTCTCCAATTGCCTGATGTCGACCTTGCCGACCAGGGCCGAGACGTCCTGATTGTTCTCGTCGCCGGGCTCGGTCTTGGCGATGGCGATCTGGCGCAGCCGCGACGGCATCAGCCTGACCACGCTGAATTTGGAGATGTCGCCGGACAGCTCGTCGAGACGCTTGGCCGCCCAGGGGGAGATCAATCCGTTCAGGCGGCGGCGGGCGATGCCGTATTTGTCTTCCAGCAGATCGCCCATGCGATCGGGATGGAAAAGGCCGAGTGGCGATTCGAAGATCGGGCTGATCTGGTTGCCAACCTTGAGCGTGTAGATCGGGCGCTCTTCCATCAGCCTCTTCAGCCGTTCGGCGAGCGAGGACTTGCCGCCGCCGACCGGGCCGAGAAGATAGAGGATCTGCTTACGCTCCTCGAGCCCTTGCGAGGCATAGCGGAAATATCCGGCGATGCGCTCGATCGTGTCCTCCATTCCGTAGAAGTCGGAGAAAGAGGGATAGATCTTGATGGTGCGGTTGGAGAAAATGCGGCCGAGCCGCTCGTCCTTGCTGGTATCGATGAGATTCGGCTCGCCGATTGCCTCGACCATGCGTTCGGGCGCCGAAGCGTACATGGATCTGTCTTCGCGGCACGCCAGCAGATATTGCTGCAGGCTGATCTCTTCCTGGGCCGCGTTGGAATAAATCTCCGAAAAAAGGTCGAAGACGTCTGATTGGTTCTCGCGCATGATGCTTTGCCTCGGAGCCGATGGGCTGCCAATCGGCTCATCGCTGCATCAACTGCCGGAAAGCACTGTTGGTTCCCTCATTGTGAAGGATAGCGCATGCAATCTGGCATTGACCTCGGTTGATACCCGACGCGGCCGAAAGTGCTCGCCTGTGAACATACGTGGTGATTGCCAGCGGACGGTCAAGGAGTGGATTTGTTTTCGCACCGAAAGTTATCATTTTGGGTCGGCAACGAGGCGCGGCTAGCATCCGTGCCCGCTGCGGCACAACTGTCCGAGGATGGCGATGATCGATCGACGCAGCTTCATCGTGGCATTCTTGGCGGCGCTTTTGCCGGCAGGTGCGTCAGCCGCCGGGCCTCCGGTCCAGCCCGAACCGCAAACCCGCGACTACGGTCCGGCCAAGCTCGACATCTATGCCGCGGACGGCGCGAAGAACCTGCCGGTGGTCTTCTTCGTCCATGGGGGCGCCTGGCGGTTCGGCAACCGCAGCCAGGTCGGCGCCAAGCCGGGCTTCCTGGTTGCCAACGGTTTCCTCTTCATCTCGATCGATTACCGCATGTTGCCGCAAGCCGATGTCGCGACCCAGGCCAGCGACGTCGAAAAGGCCTATGCCTATGTGCGCGCCAATATCGCCCGGTATGGCGGCGACCCGAACCGCATCGTCGGCATGGGCCATTCGGCCGGCTGCCATCTGGTTGCGCTGGCCGGCTTGCGCGGCGGGTTGCCCGAGGTCGCCGCACTGATCCTCGACGACACCAGGGCCTATGACCTTGCCGCGCTTGCCAGGAATGGCGGCATGGCTCGAGCCTATGCGCGTGCCTTCTCCGACCCGGCACAGTGGGCGGCGCTGTCGCCGGCGAGCTATGTCGACGGCAGGAAACATCCGCCGACCTTCATCGCCTATTCGCGTGCGCCCGGGCGAGGCGAAGAGTCCAGGGCCTTCGCCGAGCGCCTACGCGCCACGGGAACCAAGGTCACGCTGTTCGACGGCAGCGCCTATACGCACATGTCGATCAATAGCGATTTCGGCAAGGACGGCGACGCCTTGACCGCGGCGGCGATGGCGTTTCTCAGGGCGACCGTCGGTTGACTACCAGCGCGTCTTCTCGCCGGGCGCGGCCGGCTCGATCGCCAGCGCATGCACGCCGGCTTTCAATTCCTCGGCAAGCAGTTCGTTGACGGCGCGGTGACGGTCGACGCGGCTCATGCCGGCAAAGGCGGCCGAGACGACCCGGACGCGGAAATGCGTTTCGCCGGTGCCGTCGAAGTGGGCCTCGTGGCCGTGCTCGACATGGTGATGGCCGGCGTGAAGGTGGCTTTCATTGATGACGGCGAGCCTTTCTGGCGAAAACGCCGCTTTCAGCTTGTTTTCCATCGTCGACTGTATGGACATCCGGGCTTCCTTTTCCCACATGACGGTGTAGCCGCAACCTATCTGCGGCACAGCCGCAAAATCTTGAATTCGACCGTTTTTTAAGCCGCGATTCAGCGGTTAGGGCGATCATCGGCGAAATGTCAATTCTTGTTTCGCACATGCGAACGGCCCATAAATGGGAGAGATGAAAGCGTATCCCAAATATTTCGAGAAAATTCGAATCCGGCCGGAGAAGGACGCGGAGCTGAAGTCGCGCGCCCCGATCTGCCAGTGGGACGGCTGCAACGAGGCCGGTACACATCGCGCGCCGGTCGGGCGCCTCAAGGAGGGTGAATATTTCCGCTTCTGCTTCGAGCATGTGCGCGAATACAACAAGGGCTTCAACTACTTCTCCGGCGTGTCGGACAGCGAGATCGCGCGCTTCCAGAAAGAGGCGCTGACCGGCCACAGGCCGACATGGCGCATGGGCGCCAATGGCGGCGGAACGCGCTCGGCGCCGGATTTCGCGCAGCAGCGTTCGGGTCGTGCCGGCTACTACAACCGCATGCGCGATCCCTTCAATCTGTTCGGCTCAGGGGCGCGCGAGCCGCGCGAGCGCAAGGCAAAGCCGCTTGAGGCCAAGGCGCTGGAAACGCTTGGCCTTGACACAAAGGCGACTGGCCAGGACATCAAGGCGCGCTATAAGGAACTCGTTAAGCGCCACCATCCGGATGCGAATGGCGGCGACAGAGGTTCGGAAGACCGGTTCCGCGATGTGCTGCAGGCCTATCGCGTGCTCAAGCAGGCAGGATTGTGCTGAGCGGCCCTACGGTCCGTGTCGTTTTCCAACTTTCATAAGGTTGGAAAAGGCTCTAAGACCGCCCCCGGACAAAATCGATTGCCGGCGAAACGCGGCGTTTCGCCCGTGGAGACGTTGATAGAGATGAACAAGGTCGATCGCGACATCGCCAACCTGCCCGACACGACGGTGTCGGTGAAGGAGAAATTCGGCTTCGAGTCCAGGATGGTCGTCCCTGCCTATTCGGCGGCGACCGAGCACGTGCCGGACATCGACCCGGATTATCTGTTCGACAAGGCGACGACGCTGGCGATCCTCGCGGGCTTTGCCTACAACCGCCGCGTCATGGTGTCGGGCTATCACGGCACCGGCAAGTCGACCCATATCGAGCAGGTGGCGGCGCGGCTCAACTGGCCCTGCGTGCGCGTCAACCTCGACAGCCATGTCAGCCGCATCGATCTCGTCGGCAAGGACGCCATCGTCGTCAAGGAAGGCCTGCAGGTCACCGAATTCCGCGACGGCATCCTGCCCTGGGCCTATCAGCACAATGTCGCGCTCTGCTTCGACGAATATGATGCCGGCCGTCCGGACGTGATGTTCGTCATCCAGCGCGTGCTGGAATCGTCGGGGCGGCTCACGCTGCTCGACCAGAGCCGCGTCATTCGTCCGCATCCGGCCTTCCGCCTGTTCGCCACCGCCAACACGGTCGGTCTCGGCGACACCACCGGCCTCTATCACGGCACGCAGCAGATCAACCAGGCGCAGATGGACCGCTGGTCGATCGTCACCACGCTGAATTACCTGCCGCACGACAATGAAGTGAACATCGTGCTGGCCAAGGCCAAGCACTATCGCGACAACAAGGGCAAGGACATCGTCAACAAGATGGTGCGCGTCGCCGACATGACGCGCTCGGCCTTCATCAACGGCGACCTGTCGACCGTGATGAGCCCGCGTACCGTCATCACCTGGGCCGAGAACGCCGAGATCTTCGGCGATATCGGCATGGCGTTCCGGCTGACCTTCCTCAACAAGTGCGACGAGCTGGAGCGTTCGGTGGTGGCCGAGTTCTACCAGCGCGCCTTCGGCGAGGATCTGCCGGAAAGCGCCGCCAACGTGGTGCTGGGCTAGGCGCGTAGCTGAAAGGCCTCCAGCCTTCCAGCATGAAAACGCGCAGGGAATGATCAATGGCGGGTCCGGGCGACAACACGCGCAACAAGCCGAAGACGGGTTCTGAAGCCGACAGCTTCAAGCGCGCCGTGACGGTGTGCATGCGCGCCGTCGCCGGCGACAAGGACCTCGAGGTCGGCTTCGCCAAGGACCGGCCGGCTCTGGCGGGAAATCGCGCGCGCCTGCCCGAACTGCCCAAGAAAGCGTCCCGCAACGACATCGCGATCACGCGCGGCCTCGGCGATTCCATGGCGCTGAAGCGCGCCTGCCACGATCAGCGCATCCACAACAAGCTGGCGCCGGAAGGCAAGCTCGCGCGGTCCATCTTCGATGCCGTTGAGCAGGCCCGGGTCGAGGCGATCGGCAGCCGCGCCATGCAGGGCGTGGCCGACAATATCGGCTCGATGCTCGAGGACAAATACGCCAAGGCGAACCTTGTCGATGTCAGGGACAAGGCGGACGCGCCGCTCGAAGAGGCGGTCGCGCTGATGGTGCGCGAAAAGCTCACCGGACGTCCCGCGCCCAAGAGCGGCGAGCGGCTGGTCGACCTCTGGCGTCCCTGGATCGAGGAGAAGGCCAGCGCCGATCTCGACGGCCTGTCGGCCAAGCTCGAGGATCAGCAGGCCTTTGCCCGCGTCGTGCGCGACATGCTGGTTTCCATGGAAATGGCCGAGGAGCTCGGCGACGACCAGGAAACCGAAGATTCCGAGGAAAACGAAGAGAACGAGCAGCAGGGCGAGGAACAGAGCGAGGAGGGCGGCGAGGAGGATTCAGGCTCCGAGCAGTCGCAGTCGGAAGATGCCGAAGCCTCCGCCGACGAGGAAGAGTCGGCCGAGACGGAAGCGACCGACGCCACCTCGGACGACCTGTCCGACGAGGATGATTCCGACGCCGAGACGCCCGGCGAGGCCAAGCGCAACGACAATCCGTTCCTCAACCTGCCAAAGGAGATCGACTACAAGGTCTTCACCACCGCCTTCGACGAGACGGTCGGCGCCGAGGACCTTTGCGAGGAAGAGGAACTCGACCGGCTGCGCGCCTTCCTCGACAAGCAACTCGCCAATCTTTCCGGCGTCGTCGGGCGGCTCGCCAACCGGCTGCAGCGCCGGCTGATGGCGCAGCAGAACCGCTCCTGGGATTTCGACCTCGAGGAAGGCTATCTCGATCCGGCGCGCCTGGTGCGCGTCGTCATCGATCCGATGCAGCCGCTGTCCTTCAAGCAGGAGCGTGACACCAAGTTCCGCGACACGGTGGTGTCGCTGGTGCTCGACAATTCGGGCTCCATGCGCGGGCGTCCGATCACGGTTGCTGCGACCTGCGCCGACATCCTGGCGCGCACGCTGGAGCGCTGCGGCGTTTCGGTGGAAATCCTCGGTTTCACCACGCGGGCGTGGAAAGGCGGGCAGGCGCGCGAGAAATGGCTGAAGGACGGCAAGCCGCCGAATCCCGGCCGGCTCAACGACCTGCGCCACATCATCTACAAATCCGCCGACCATCCGTGGCGGCGCGCGCGGCGCAATCTCGGGCTGATGATGCGCGAGGGCCTGCTCAAGGAAAACATCGACGGCGAGGCGCTGCTTTGGGCGCATAACCGACTGATCGGCCGGCCGGAGCAGCGCAAGATCCTGATGATGATCTCGGACGGTGCGCCGGTCGACGATTCCACGCTCTCGGTCAATCCGGGCAATTATCTGGAGCGGCATCTGCGGGCGGTCATCGAGCTGATCGAGACGCGCTCGCCGGTCGAGCTGCTGGCGATCGGGATCGGCCATGACGTCACGCGCTATTATCGCCGCGCCGTCACCATCGTCGATGCGGAGGAACTGGCCGGCGCCATGACGGAGCAGCTTGCCTCGCTATTCGGCGAGGAAAGCGCGCGCGACACGCGGCGCGGCGGCTTGCGGCGCGCCGGATGATCTTTTCGGGGCGGCGTGCGCGGCGGACGCTTTTCGCCTGCATGCTGGCCTGCGCGTCGCCGGCAATTGCTGGCCTGGGAGCTCCCGTCGAGACGGTCGAGATTTCGGCGCGGCCGATCAGCCAGTTCCATGTCGGCCATGACGAGACGCGGTTCGGGCCGCTCGAATTCGTCGGCGGGCTGGAGATGACCTCGCCTACGCGCGATTTCGGCGCGCTGTCGGCCTTTCGCTTCCTGAAGCCGGGCGGCGATTTCATCGGCGTCGCCGACACCGGCTTCTGGTTCTTCGGCACGATCACGCATGACGCCGGCAGGCGACCGTCGGCCGTCAAGAATTTCCGCATGCAGCAGATGGTCGACGCCTCGGGCCGGCCGATCGACAAGAAATGGGAAGTCGACGCGGAGGGGCTTGCGGTCAAGGATGGCATCGCCACCGTCGGCTTCGAGCGCGACCAGCGCGTCGCCCAGTTCAAGATCGATCCCGACAATATGAAAGCGCCGGCCAGGCAGCTCGATTACCTGATCCCCGCCCAGGAGCTGCGCCAGAACCGCGGCTTCGAGACCGTCACCCACGCCAATCCTTATGGGCAGCACGCGGGCGGCCTGGTCGTGGTCTCGGAGAGGAGCCTCGACGAAGTCGGCAACGTCTACGCCGCCGTCATCGAGGGGCCGCATAAGGGCGTCTTCACCGTCAAGCGCGACGGCGAATTCGACATAACCGACGGCGCCTTCCTGCCGGACGGCGATCTGCTGCTCCTGGAGCGCAGTTTCTCGATCGCGCGCGGAGTGAAGATGCGGCTGCGGCGCATCTACGGCGAAAGCGTCGAGAGGGGCGCGGTCGCCGACGGGCCGGTGCTCATGGAGGCCGACATGGGCTACCAGATCGACAATATGGAAGGGCTGGACGTCTGGACGCGCGACGACGGCGCGCTGATGGTGTCGCTGGTGTCGGACGACAACCACTCGATCCTGCAGCGCAACCTCTATCTGGAATTCATCCTGCACCAGGACTGAGGAGGGCGGGCGCCGCCCGCCGCTCGGAAAAACCGGTCCTGGAATTTCTCTACCGGCCGATGTGGCGGACTTCGTTCATCACGAAATTGGCCGCCCGCTTGCTCCGGTTGCGGATCTTGAGCGTCGCGGTGTTGTCCACGAAATAGGTGTGAAGAATGCTGTCGCGGGTGCGGACTTCCGGTCCGACCGTGTCGACCGCATGCCAGGTGTCGGTGCCGACCGCAAAGGCGTAGCCTGTATTCGGCGAAAACGACATCCGGTGCGAATTCTCGAAACGCCCGTCCGGCATGCGCTCGGCGAAGCGGGTGCCGATATGGTTGATCGAGTCGTCCTCCGGCAGATAGAACTGGACCGTGATGCCCTTCCATTTCGTGTCGGTGTGGAAGCCGATCTTGTAGCCCGCCACGTCGCGCGTCAGCATCGGCACCGGATACATGCCGACCTTCATGAAATCCGAGCCGAACCGGCGCTCCAGGCCCGGGGCAAGGCGGCGCATGAATGCGTCCTTCAGTTCCGGCGCATGCAACGCCTTGCCGACCAGGGCCCAGACGGCCCGTTTCTCGCTAGGCAGGTGGCGGATATATTCGGGGTAGAGGTCGATCTTGATCCGCGTCGCGGTTCCGTCAGCCTTGATATTCACATTGTTGCGCCCCTTGAGCGCACGATATTCGCGCGCCTCGGGCATGGCGGCGCGCATGCGCAGATAGAGGTCCGCCGGAAAGACATCCGTCATCTCAAGATGCCAGAACGGCTTTTCCACAAAGGCGGCGCGGTTCACGGCGTCCACCATGTGCGAGACAACATGCTGCAGCGTTTGTGTGGCTGACGCAGGCGCCAACGCGCCATCTATGGCCGACATGGATATCTTCTCCCCTAAAACCCCGAATCCAATTGCTTGAATACATATATCGCTGCCCGAGCGAAATGCTAACCAAAGCACAGGCTGGATTGCAACGATCCACCCGAATGATCTCGATCGCGGTTTTCTAAATCATGAGGGCATATTGCATCGGCGCAAAACGAGCGCTTTGCAAAGCGTGCGGTCGACGATGCTGATATGCCGCAAGCCGATATTCAACGGACCTTGTAGATCTCGATCGGCTTTCCAGCGGTAGACTGGTCCAGTTCGAGCCATGTCGGGGGGGCGCTCCGCAGCAATGCCGCGGCAAGGCCATCCGGCGCGTCCAGGCCCAGCGATATCTCTTCCGTGTTGCCGCGGCAGATCGCGATCAGCCCGACATGCTCGCGCTCGATGACGGCGCGGGCAGCGTCCGGCGCTCCCATGAACGCATCGAGCATGGCCAAATTGCCGCCGACATTGCGGTGGTAAGGGCCGGCCAACGCCCGATGGCCCGTAAACATCAATATTCCCGAGCCGAGATTGGACGAGGCAAGCACCGTCGTCGACGGCATGGCGGCAAGATCGCGGAAGTCGCCCGGCTTGCCGCAGGTGACCGCATGGTCGGGATCGGAATTGATCCGCTGCGGCGCCTTCTGGACCATGGATTGCGCCGCCACCGCGACCCCGGCCCAGGTCGCGTTGAGCGAGACCAGCCACGCCATGACGATGCCGGTGGAGAGGCGCCATGAGGGCGCGGCGTCCGCCCGCAGGCGGATTTTCGCGATCCAGGCCGAGAGCGGCAGCACGGCGAAGGCGACGGAGAAGGTCGAGCCGCGCACCTGCCAGAGGCTGACGCCGAAGGCGACGAGGAGCAGGACGGCGGCGAGAATTTCCTCGCGGCGCAGGCCACGGCTTCGCAACTGAAAGCCGATCAGCAGGATCGCGATGAAGGGCGTGACATAGCGCGTCGCCATCAGCTTCGGCTGGTGGATGGCGACGCTCCAGAAGGGCTGCGCTTCGACCACGTCAGCCAGCCAATAGGTGCGGATGCGCTCGTCCATGCCCGCATAGGGCGATGCCAGGCATTGCGGGAAGAACGCTGTCACGGCGGCTGCGACCGCAGCCGTCAGCGCCAGCATGGAAACCAGCCGCGCCCGGGTTGTCGACGCCGTCAACGTCGCGGCGATCGCTAGGCCGAAGCCGGATAGCGCTGCTACCGCGAATTGGAAGGACGAGAAGGCGTCGCATTGGGCCACGCCCCAGTCGGCCGGCCGGATGGTTGCCACGAAGACCAGCGAGGCGATGCCGGCAAATCCGAGGCCGAAGCCTCGCGCCGTGATCCGTTCCCTGTCGTCGAGGATGAACAGGACAGCGGCACAGATGCCGAGCACCGCAACATAGGGGGCGGTTTCCATGCCGACAGCGAGCGTCAGGCCCGCGCAAATGCCCGACAGAAGCGCAGCCGGCCGCCAGGAGGGCGCTTCCATCAGGAGCCAGAGGCTGGCCGCCGTCAGCAGCAGCTGGACGTTGTGGTGATCGATCACACCCGGGCTGTAGATCACCAGGAAGAACAGCGCCGCGGTCGACAGAATGACCGCCGGCATCGCGACATTCGTAGCGGCGAAGCGCTGGGAGGCGCGCATCAGCACGAAAATGGTCAGCCCGTAGAGCAGGGTCGGCCAGATGATCTGCGCAGCGCGTTCGGCGGTGGCGGTGCCGGCGCCCAGCGCATCGAAAGCCATGATGATGAGCGCAAGGGGCGTGTCGACCAGCCGCGACCAGTGCATGACGAAGCCGCCCGAGGTGCCCATCCTGTATTGATGGAGATCGAACCAGCTTTGGCCGCCGAGCAGGTCGCGGACCTCGACCAGGCGCAGCATGCTGTCATTGTCGGCGCCGTAATCCGCAAGGGTGGGGAAGCCGGAAACCGCGTTGATCGCCAGCACCACCAGCGTGGCGCTCAACGCAAGCAGGAGATCGTTTTTCCAACCGGTGCCTTGCACGGTCATGCTGGTCGCGAGGCCTTAGAAAACAATGAGATAGAGTGGTTCGCCGTTTCCGTGAAACGGCGAACCACTCTGGAGATTTCCGTGATCCTGCATCATCGGCCGTAACAAAGCGTAAAGCAGCAGCGGCTGTGGCTGAAAGCGTCAGGGCCGGTTGGTCGCAATCCAGATGATGTGGCGGGCGCCGCGCTTGCCGTTGGCCCGCGTGTTGATCTCCTCGACCGCGAAGCCGGCCTGCTTCAGCCGCCGGGTGAAGCCGCTGTCCGGCCCCTGCGACCAGACCGCCAGGACGCCGTCCGGCGTCAAGGCAGCGCGCGCGGCCGCCAGGCCGGCCGCGCCATAGAGCGTGTCATTGCCCTTATAGACGATGCCTTCGGGACCGTTGTCGACGTCGAGCAGGATGGCGTCCCAGGCGGCGTTGTCCGCCCTTATCAGTTGGCCGACATCGGCCTCGCGGATGGTGACGCGGGGGTCGTCGAGGCAGCCGTCGAAGATTTCCGCCATCGGATCGCGTGCCCAGGCGACGACCGCGGGGACGAGTTCGGCGACGGTGATGGTAGCGTCGCCATCGAGCGCGGCGAGGGCGGCGCGCAAGGTGAAGCCCATGCCGAGCCCGCCGATGAGGAGGTTCGGCCGCTTGCGGCCGGCGATCCGCTCGCAGGAAACCCTGGCGAGAGCCTCCTCGGAGCCGCTGAGACGGCTGTTCATCAGCTCGTTGGTACCGAGCATGATCGAAAATTCAGTGCCGCGCTGTTTAAGGCGCAGCTCCTGTCCGCCATCGGGCGTTCGGGCGGAATCAAGCTGGACCCAGGGGATCATGCTCTCTCTTTTTGTTTGAGCATGATCTGCTCCAAAAACCGGGCCCCACTTTTTGGGATCATGCTCCGACCGCGACCGCCGGCTGGCTCCAGCGCGCGGCGAGCAACCGGTAGGGGATCAGCGCCACGACGGCTATGATGAGCTTGACCGAAAGATCGCCAAGCGCCCAGGACACCCAGCGCATCGTCTCGACCGGCAGCACGCCCATCAACGGCGCGTTCTCCAGCGCGAAGCCGTCATTGGCACCGGCAAAGGCGAAGGCGGCGGAGAAGGCGACACCGAAGAAGACGACCGTGTCGAACACCGAGCCGACCAGCGTGCCGACGATCGGCGCGCGCCACCAGCTCTGCCGGCGCAGCCGGTTGAAGACGGTGACGTCGAGCAATTGCGCGGTGAGGAAGGCAGCGCCTGAAGCGGCGGCGATGCGCACCAGCCGGTCGGCGGCGGTCTCGAACTCGATCAGGCCATGGCGGAACAGGAAGGGCGGGACCAGGATAGAGCAGGTCACCGCGGTCATGAAGCCGACGAACACCACCTTGCGCGCCACAGCCGGGCCATAGCGGCGGTTGGCGAGGTCGGTGACCAGGAAGGAGAAGGGATAGGTGAAGGCGCCCCAGGTGAGCAGGTCGGCGAGCGACAGGCCGCCGATCTCGCCCTGCATCGGGAACTGCACGAGGATATTGGAGGCCACGACGACAAGCGCCATGGCGGCCACGAAGGGCAGATATCGGGTCAGGAAGTTCATTTTTTTTATCCTGGGTAATGGAACCAGCCGAGCGTCATGCCGACGCTCGCTCTTACTCCGGGCACGGCCCGGCCGGCGCCCGAGGCGGTCGTCCCCCGCCTGAGAGGTGCTTAAGCGGCCGACTGCTCGGCCAGCTTCTTGGCGATCTGCTTCTTCAGCAGGCGGGCACGCTGCGACAGTTCCTTGACGTCGGCCTTGACCAGGAAGGCGTCGAGGCCGCCGCGATGCTCGACCGAACGCAGCGCATTGGCCGAAATGCGCAGGCGAACATTCTGGTTCAGCGCTTCGGAAATCAGCGTCACATTGACCAGGTTCGGCAGGAAGCGACGCTTGGTCTTGTTGTTGGCGTGGCTCACATTGTTGCCGGTCTGGACTGCCTTGGCAGTGAGTTCGCAGGTGCGGGACATCTTGTCTAACCTTCAGTTTCTAAACCTGCCAAACCATTCTGCCCGCGCCAGGCGGCGCGCGGTGTCGGTCAGGCGGCCTTTGGAAAAGTTGGCGTTCCATAGTGGCATTTCGCCATTGCGTCAAGCTCCGGCGCATCGCCGGCTGTCGGTCGCGCTCCATATAAAGGCCGGATTTCAAACTATAAGCCCTTCGCGAAGGGATATGCCAGGCTGGAGCCTCTGCGTTCCGGCCGAACCGCCAGGGATTCGCCAGCCGCCATGCTCCGTCCATCTCATGCATTCGCCACCCTGCTTGCCCTTGCCGCGTCGGGAACAGGCTTTGCCGCCGCGGCGCCGCAATCCTTCAAGGGCGAATATACGGTGTCCTATCTCGGCCTTTCGATCGCCAGGGCGACCTTTTCCAGCCGCTACGAAGGCGACAGCTATGCCATCGACGGTACCGTCTCGGCCGCCGGCCTCGGCAAGCTCTTCGACGACACGAAAGGCACGATTTCCTCGAAAGGCACGATTTCCGGCAAGCAGATGCAGCCGCGGGTGTTCAGGGCCGATTATACGTCCGGCAAAAAGGCCTCGATGGTCGACATCCGCTTCAGCAACGGGGCGGTTACCTCGACGCAAGTCGTTCCCGCGCCAGGCAAGCGCGATCCGAAGAGCTGGGTGCCGATCGGCGCCGGAGACCTGAAATCGGTGCTCGATCCGATGGCTGCGACCGTCATCCATGCCGACAGCCTGGACAAGGTCTGCGGACGCACGGTCAAATTCTATGACGGCGAGATGCGCGCCGACCTCAGCTTGACGTATGCTTCCAAGGGTTCGATCTCGGTGCCGGGCTACAAGGGCGACACGGTGACCTGCAAGATGGGCTTCGAGCCGGTGGCGGGCTATCGCAAGGGCCGCAAGGCGCTGAACTTCCTCAAGAACAAGAGCCGCATGCTGGTGACGTTTGCACCGGTCGGCCAATCCGGCGTATATGCGCCGATCCGCGCCACGGTCGGGACCCAGATCGGTCCGCTGACCATCAGCGCAAGACGGTTCGAAGCGGTAAATTAGGTCAGGCGCCGTCGCGCGCCGGCGGGGGAGATATGGCGCGCGCAACACTGATCGGGTTTTCGGCGGTTGCCATGTGGGCGTTGCTGGCGCTGCTCACCGACGCTTCGGGGCAGGTGCCGCCGTTCCTGTTGTCGGCCATCACCTTCGCCATCGGCACCTGCGTCGGGCTGGCGGCGCGGCTGGTGATGCCGGCGGCCGACAGAAACCGGAAGATCCCTCGCCAAGTCTGGGTGATCGGCATAGCCGGGCTGTTCGGCTACCATTTCTTCTACTTCACGGCGCTGCGTAACGCGCCGGCGGTCGAGGCGAGCCTGATCGCCTATCTGTGGCCGCTGCTGATTGTGCTCGGCTCCGCGCTTATGCCGGGCGAGCGGCTTGCCTGGAACCATGTCGCCGGCGCGCTGCTCGGCCTAGCCGGCACCTTCCTGATCGTCACCAAGGGCGGCGGGCTGGCCTTCGATGCGCGCTATGCCTTCGGCTACGCGATGGCGGCCGGCTGCGCGCTGCTGTGGTCATCCTATTCACTTCTGTCGCGACGTTTCCCGTCGGTGCCGACCTCGATCGTCACCTGGTTCTGCGCGGCGACGTCGGTGCTGTCGCTGGTCTGCCATTTTCTGCTTGAGAAGACCGTGCTGCCGGATAGTCCTGGACAGTGGCTGGCTGTCATCGGGCTCGGCCTGATGCCGGTTGGCGCGGCCTTCTACGCCTGGGACATCGGCGTCAAGCGCGGCAACATCCAGGTGCTGGGCGCGGCGAGTTACGCCGCACCGCTCCTATCAACGCTGGTGCTGATCGCCGCCGGCGTCGCCGAGCCGTCGCTGCGCATCCTCGCTGCCTGCTTGCTCATCACCGGCGGCGCCGCGCTCGCGGCGAAGTCGCTGCTGATGCGCAAGCCGGCGGCAAAAGAGGTCAATGCATGATGCCGTTTCCGGGCGGCGTCGAGGCCAACGCCAACGCGACGCTTTTGTTCTCGTTCGTCGCGACTGTAATCTACTTTTTTGCGCTCGACATGCCGCCGAAATGGACGCGCACGGCGGCAAAGACGCTTGCCGTGGCTTTGCTGGCGGTGCTTGCCGCCATGCAGGGCGGTCCGGCGCTGCTCATCGCGGCGCTGGCGCTCAGCGCGGCCGGCGACGCCTTCCTGTCGCGCGACGGCGGAAAGGCCTTTCTCGGCGGGCTGGCGAGCTTTCTCGCCGGCCACCTCGCCTATGTCGTGCTGTTCGCGCAGGCAGGCGGCGGGCTCGGGCTGTTGACCGCCCAATCCTGGCAGGGCGCGATCGCGGTCGCCATGGCCGTATTCAGCATCGTCATGCTTGCCGCGCTCTGGCGCCGCGTCGGCCCGCAACTGCGCATTCCGGTCGCCGTCTATGTCGCGGCCATCCTCGCCATGGGCGTTTCGGCGCTCACTACGCAGAACCGCTGGGTGATCGCCGGCGCGGTGCTGTTCGTCGCCTCGGATGGGCTGCTGGCGGCCGAGCGCTTCCTGCTCTCGGCGATTTCGCCGCATCGCTTGTGGATGCGCTACACGGTCTGGGTGCTTTATTACGCTGCCCAACTGGCGATCACGCTGGGATTCCTGTTGGCCTAGTTTGTTGTCGGCTGCCAGCCCGGCTCCGCCAGCTCGAAGGCGGCGAAATCGAAGCCCGGCGCCACGGTGCAGCCGACCAGCGTCCATTCGCCGAGGCTGCGCGCCGACTGCCACCAGCCGGCCGGCACGACGATCTGTGGCCGCTCCCCGGCGGCAAGGCCCGTGCCCAGCACCTGCTCGATGACCACGCCTGCGCCTTCCTCATGCATCGACAGCGCCAGCGGCGCGCCGGCATGGAAGTGCCAGACCTCGGCCGCGTCCTTCACCCGATGCCAGGCCGAAAGCTGGCCCTGCTCGAGCAGGAAATAGATCGCGGTCGAATGACCGCGCGGGCCACCCGCGGCGTCGCGAAAGGTCTCGGCGTACCAGCCGCCCTCGGGATGCGGCTGAAGGCCTAGCGTTGCGATGATCTCGGCGGCGCTGGTGGTCATTCGCATTCTTCGTTTTGATGAATGGCTTTATCCCAAACCGCTGCGCACTCTTGGGCGACATGCATCAAAAATTGTCCTTGCGCTTGCGGATCTCGGCGAACACCTCCGCGTCCGAGGCCTTCTCCATCCCGAGATGCTTGCGGATCGCCGGGTCGTGCCAACGCAGGAACGGATTGGTCGACAACTCCTCGCCGATGGTCGTCGGCAGCGTCGGCTTGTTGTCGGCGCGCAGCGCCTCGATCCTTGCCGCGCGCTGCTTCAGCGCCGGATTGCTCGGATCGACCGTCACCGCGAAGCGGGCATTGGCCAAGGTGTATTCGTGGCCGCAATAGATGGCGGTCTCGGCCGGCAGCGCCGCCAGTTTCTTCAAAGAATCATACATGACCGGCGGCTTGCATTCGAACAGGCGGCCGCAACCCAGCGCAAACAGCGTGTCGGCGGTGAAGGCCACCTTCGAGGCCGGCAAATAATAGGAGACGTGGCCGGCGGTATGGCCGGGCGTCTCGATGACCTCGATCCGTTCCTCGCCAAGGCGCACGACCGAGCCCTGGCTGACCGTTTCGTCAATACCGGGGATCTTCGCCTTTTCGGCTTCCGGGCCGACGATGCGCAATTTGAAGCGCTCCTTGAGCGCCAGATTGGCTTCGACATGGTCGGCGTGATGGTGCGTGGTGAGGATCAATGTCGGCGTCCAGCCGGTGCGCTTGATCGCCGCCAGGATCGGCGCCTCTTCCGGCGCGTCGATGACCGCTGTCTCACCGCTTTTTGGATCGTGGACCAGCACGCCGAAATTGTCGGTGCGGCACATGAACTGCTCGATTTCGACCGGCATCGCATGTCTCCCTTTGTCGTCGCAGACATAGGGCGGGCGGCGGCCGATGTCATCTGCGTTTGTTGAACCTGGCGGGTTTGTTGAACCGGGCGCCTTTGTTGAACTTGGCAGGGTTCGCAGCTACCGTCCCGCGCATGCATTCGGATATCGTCGACCTGCGCTCCTTCTACTCGTCCACGCTCGGCCGCCTGGCCGAGCATTCGATCACCATGGCGCTGTCGTCCATATGGGCAATGGTGCCCAACGAGCGGCTGGTCGGCCTCGGCTACACGCTGCCATGGCTGGAACGCTTCGGCACCGATGCCGAGCGCGTCTTCGCCTTCATGCCGGCGACGCAGGGCGCGGTGGTGTGGCCGGCGACCGGGCCGGCGGCGACGGCGCTGGTCTTCGACGAGGAGCTGCCGCTGGTCGATTCCTGCATCGATCGCGTGCTCCTGGTGCACTCGCTCGAACATGCCGAAAACCCGCGCGAGACGCTGAACGAGATCTGGCGCGTGCTGTCGCCGGCGGGCAGGGTCGTCATCGTCGTGCCCAACCGGCGCGGCGTGTGGGCGCGATTCGAGCACACGCCCTTCGGCAACGGCCGACCGTTCTCGCGCGGCCAGCTGACCGAGTTGCTGCGCGAGGCGAATTTTACGCCCGCGTCCTGGTCTGACGCGCTGTTTTTCCCTCCGTCGCCAACCCGCTTCATGATGCGGTTCCACAATGTATTGGAGAAAGCCGGCCGGCGGTTCTGGCCGATCTTTTCCGGCGTCATCGTCGTCGAGGCGCAGAAGCGGCTCTATCAGGGCGTGCCCGTCGTGCAACGCGCCTCTCGCCGTGTCTTCGTGCCGGTCTTCTCGCCGCAGGGGGCGACGCGGCTTGGCCGGCTCGCGACCGACGGCGCGTCCAAGTGACGCGTTCGTGATCGCCGCCGCGCCTTGCATCGCGCGGCGATCATCACCCTATCTGAGGCATGCCCGATCTGAGCATGCACGCTTGGCGCGGCATTCATGATCGTCGCGGAAACCAGGAATATCCTTCATGGACGACCAGACCGATAGAAAGCCGGGCCCGCAGAAACCCGCCGTCTCGGTGGAGGCGAGCAGCCTCGCCGACCAGGTGACGGCGATCAAGCTGGGGCTGAAAACCTCGCCCGTGCGCGGGCAACTTGCCTGGGTCTCGATCGGCATCGTCGCGGTCATCGTCGCCACCGCGATCGGACAGGTCCTGCTCAACCGCTGGAACCAGCCTTTCTACGATGCGCTGGCCCGGCGCGACATGGCCGACTTTCTGCACCAGCTTCTGGTCTTCGCGATGATCGCCGGCGGACTTCTGGTGCTCAATATCGGCCAGACCTGGCTCAACCAGATGATCCGTCTGAGGTTGCGCGAGGCGCTGACGCTCGACCTTATCGATCAATGGATGCGCCCGGCGCGGGCCTTCCGGCTGGCCAATGCCGGCGCCATCGGCGTCAATCCCGACCAGCGCATGCAGCAGGATGCCGCCCACCTGTCGGATCTGTCGACGGATCTCGGCGTCGGCCTGCTGCAGTCATTCATCCTGCTCGTCTCCTTCATCGGCGTGCTCTGGGAACTGTCTTCGGGCTTCGTCTTCCACATCGGCGGCTATTCACTGGCGATACCGGGCTACATGGTCTGGGCGGCCTTCCTTTATGCCGGCATCGCCTCGTGGCTGAGCTGGCTGGTCGGGCGTCCGCTGATCGGCCTCAACAGCGAGCGCTATACCCGCGAAGCGGAGCTGCGCTCCTCCATGGTGCGGGTCAACGAGAACATCGACGCGATAGCGCTCTACCATGGCGAGCCCGACGCCCGGCGCCGGCTGGAACTCGACCTCGGCACGGTGCTGGGCGCCATGCGGCGCATCTTTACCGCGCAGATCAACCTGTCCTGGGTGACCGACACCTATGGCTGGATAACGGTGGTGGCACCCATCCTGGTGGCTTCGCCGGTCTATTTCTCGGGCGACATCTCCTTCGGCGGGCTGATGATGGCGGTGGGCGCCTTCAACCAGGTTCATTCGTCGCTGCGCTGGTTCATCAACAACATCGGCAGCATCGCCGATTGGCGCGCGACGCTGATGCGCGTGGCCGATTTCCGCATTGCGCTCACCGAGACCGATGCGCTGCATCACAAGGAAAAACGCATCCAGTTCGTTGAAAACGCCAATGGCAACCTAACCTTCGACAGGCTCGAAGTGGCTTCGCCCGAAGGCTGCACCAAGCTTGCCCAGACGGATGTCGAAATCCACCCCGGCGAGCGCGTCATGATCACCGGCGAGCCGGGCGCCGGCAAAACATTGTTCTTCCGCGCCATTGCCGGCCTGTGGCCGTGGGGAAGCGGCCGGATCGGCCTGCCGGCTCGCGAGGCCCCCATCTTCGTGCCCCGCGTGCCCTATTTCCCGGCCGGCACGTTGCGCGAGGTCCTCGATCATCCGAACGGCGAGGCCCCGGCCAGCGATGCCGAGATCGCGGCGGTGCTCGAGGAGGTCGGCCTCGATCGGCTATCGACCGCGCTAGACCGTCCCGGGCGGTGGGAACGCGAGCTCGGCGATGACGAGCAACGGGCGCTGGCGTTTGCCAGGCTCGCCTTGCGCAAGCCGAAATGGGTGATCATCGATGAAGCGCTCGACGCGTTCGACGGCCCGACCCTGCGGCGGGTGCTCGCCATGCTGCAGAAGCGTCTGCCCGAAACCGCGATCGTCAATATCGGGCGCGGTCAGCAGAACGACCAGTTCTTCCCGCGCTCGCTGAACATTGTGAAGGATACCGGAGCCCAGGCACTGAAACCGGTGCGCGTTCGAGCCGGCGCGATCGAGCCGCCGCCTCCGGCGGCGCGCCGCAAGAAGGAATCCACCGACGCTTAAAGCAAATTCCACGAGAAAATGTGAGGTTTTCCGTCCGGAAAGGCGATCAGAGCGCCCGGGCGCCGTATTTGGCGCGGAACTCGTCGTAGCAGTCGCGGCGCCAGCGGCGGCCGACGACATAGCCGCGCAGCAGTTCGGCCGGCGAGTAGCCGAGCGACTTGGACGACCGGTTGGCGTGATAGCCCGAAAACGCCTGCGGAAACCTGCCCTTGAGGATATCGGCGATGATCTGCCGCGCAATCATGTAAGGCGGAACGTCGGGATAGCGGTCGGCGATATAAGGATGCTTGTCGATCAGATTGGCATAGGCCTGGACATAGCCGTCGCGGCGGCCGGAGATCGAATTCTCCGAATTGTATTTCTTCCAGTCGATGTCCTGCGACAGCATGGCGCCGCCGCGCTGGGCGAAGCGCAGCAGAAGCTCGCGATCCTGCATGCGGGTGATGTCGCTGTCATAGCCGCCGATCGCGAGCAGCGCCTCGTGCCTTGCCGTGATCGCCGAACCGGCAATGAAGATGGTCTGCGAGACAAGGGCGCGCTGCAGCGTGCCCTTGTCGAGGAAGGCGTCGCGATTGACACATTTGGTGCTGCGGCCGCCTTTCAGCGACACGAAGGAGCTGATGAGGACCTCGAGCGAAGGGTTCGCGTCGAAGCGCGCCAGCGTCCGCTCCAGCCGGTCCGGCAGATAGACATCGTCCGAATCAAGGAACGTCACGACCGGCGCCCGCGCGCGCTCTATGCCCGCATTGCGCGCAGCGTTGGCCCCGCGCCATTTGGCGCCGACATAGATCAGCCTCGGGTCGCGGATCTCGGCGAGCGCGGCGGCCGTCCCGTCGGTCGAACCGTCGTCGACCACGATGTGCTCAAAGCGGGTAAGTGTCTGCGCCAGAACGCTTTCCACCGCGCGAACGACCTGGCTGCGCCGATTGTGGGTCGGCGTGATCACTGAGATCAGCGGAACGTCCGGGCTCGACATCGGGCTGCCACCACCGGTCGGATCTGGCGTTTGTCGGATGGGTCTGATGCCTATCTCCGTATCCCGCCCCTAATTTGCGGCCGACGCTGCAAAAAAGCCACCTTTGTGTCACGCAGGCCAGCTGAGAAATGCCGCTGCGCTAGCAGAACAGCACTGGTGTCCTGCGCTGGAAATCGGCAGGGTCCTTTGTTTCTGCGCAATCCCCGACTGAACACTACGGTCGAGCCCAACGGTTGCACGCTTCACTGAACTGCTTAACTGTGCCCGACATAGGCGGGTACGATTTCGATCTCATCGCGAACGAGGCCGGCCGCCAAGCTGAAATGGCCAAAAAACGCCAGAGTATAAAATGCCAAACCGACCGCCAGCGAAAACGGGATTTGCCAATGCGGCATACCCGTTCTGGGCGCATGACTTATGACGCGTCGTATCGTGCGCCACGACATGGTTCCCCAGCGGCTGAACGACTTGACGACCCGCCGCGCGCGAGTGGGGGAATGGAGCTCGACGAACTTTCTGTCGGCATCTCTGCCGGTCACTAGCGCGCGCCAAAAGAAGAAGCGCCAGCCGCGTGGCGAGTAGTGGTGAACGCGCGCGTCCACGTTGACTATTTTGTGGCCTTCGCTCCAAAGCTGATGCATCAGCAGCGTGCATGAGACCTTAAAGCCGTTATGTGGTGGAAATGGGTGGCAGGATATCCAGTCGTGCCGGAAGGCAATGTTGTTGGCGTTGATAGCACGCTTTGAGGCGAACCTCTTATCTCCCTCGGCCATTGGGAAGAACCAGATCAATGCGAAGGTTCGCGAAAAGAAGTCATCATATGAAAGATAGGTGTGCCCATTCACGCAGATGGTTTCAGGCCGGTCTACGAAGGGTTTCAGTAGAGTTGAGAGCCAGCTTCGTTCCGGAACTGTATCGGAATCGAGAAAAACAAGGATGTTTCCTTCGCTCCACGGAATGCCGTTGTTCTTGAGGTCGTAGTATCTGCCGCCGGGACAGGCAGCGAAGGCCAGATCGGCGACCTGCGCCAATTGGGGCGCTTCGGTCACTATGCTGCTTCGCAATGAGACGGCGTCGGTTTCGAGCCCGCCATGCGAAATAATGACCTTCGGCCTCGCAAATCCGTTAGCGGAAACTTGGGCGATTTCGCGCGCCAAGGCTTTCAGCCCAAGGCCAATCTCATCCCAGTCGATGGATTTGGCATTCTCCATCTCCACGATGATAGAATAGGTAGGATGTACAGTCATCGCGACCCAACCAGTTATCAAAACCAGTGGCTATAGCTCTGACAGCGTGCTGTCAAATGATCGAGATGCAATTGTGCACTGAGAATTTGCTGAAGGAGCTATTTAATCGTTCGGTTCCGGAAGCTGGACGGATCGGCATACTCGGACAGGAAACGCTTTCGCCATTCTTCGTTGATTGCATCGCGCTGGACTTCGAGACCTGACTGGAGCTTGGTATCCCAGTTGAGCTCCACATCCACCAACTGCGCGAGTTTCGCCAGGCTCCCTGCCGGATCACGCTGAAGCTGCTCGTAAGTCAGGGAGAGGAAGGACAGCCCGTTCTTAGCGAACCAACCGTCCCATGCCACGTTCTCCATCAAAAGCTTTTCCAGAGACTTTGCGATGGCCTGGCCGTTATAGCGTGGCGATACATCACTGATTTCGGTGGACCGAAATTCACGGGTTTGACGCGCACGTGCCCATGAGATCGCCTGGCCGAGCAGATCGTCACGGGTCAAGCGTACATAGCTCAAATTCGGAAGGCTGGCTGGCAGTTTCACCGTCTTGGCAAGCTGTGTGAACTGACTCGCAAAGAGCTTGATTGCGTAGACTCCGGTAGAAGATCGCCCGTCCGTGAGCGCACGCAGAAGCTGCGCGCGGGGATCTCGCGGGTAACCCGGCAACTCCAGCAGACGTCGCCCGCCAAACCATTCCAGCGGATGGCCCAGCCCAGCAGAAGCCATCAATCCCGCGAGGTGATTGCTGCCGCTGCGCGGTGACGTGCAGATGAGAATTCCCGCCCGTAGCTCGGACAGAATGTTTGGCGGAATTTCCACCACTGCCGGTGATCGACGAACGAAGTGCATTCCCCTCAGCGTCTCAACAAAAACACCGCCTGCTGGCCGAAGAAGTTCCAGAACCACCAAGGCATCGACAGGCCGATCTTCTGGCCGTTGGCGTCGAGCGCGGTCGCCTTTTCGACGGTCGCGCCAAGCTCCTCGCATAGGTTGACGAAGTCGCGGATGGTGCAGAAATGGATGTTGGGCGTGTCGTACCAGGAATAGGGCAAGTCCTTGGTGACCGGCATCCTGCCCTTGATCAGCAGCGAGAAGCGGACGCGCCAGTGACCGAAATTGGGGAAGGAGACGATGGCGCGGTTGCCGATCCGAAGCAACTCATCGAGCACGATCTTCGGATTGCGCGTCGCCTGCAGCGTCTGCGAGAGCACGACGAAGTCGAAGCCCTTGTCGGCGTAGAATTTCAGATCCGTGTCGGCGTCGCCCTGGATGACCGAAAGTCCGCGCGACACACATTCGTTGACGCCGCGCTGCGACAGTTCCAGCCCTCGGCCGTCGACCTGCTTGGTCTCCTGCAGGAGCTCCAGAAGCACGCCGTCGCCCGAGCCGACATCGAGCACTCGCGAATTGGCAGGAATAAGATCGGTGACGACCTCCAGGTCGACACGCTGGGCGCGATTGACGCTCATAGGCTGAGCCCCCTGGCGCGGGCGGCGGAGGCGATGAAGCCGTTGATGGCCGCGAACAGCTCCGGCTCGTCGAGCAGGAAGGCATCATGGCCGCGATCGGTCTCGATCTCGACGAAGGAGACGGAAGCGCCCGCCGCATTCAAGGCATGCACGATCGAACGGCTCTCCTCGGTCGGGAACAGCCAGTCGCTGGTGAAGGACACCAGGCAGAAGCGCGTCTTGGTGCCGGCGAAGGCATCGGCGAGGCGCCCGCCGTGATCGGCGGCGAGGTCGAAATAGTCCATCGCGCGGGTCAGATAGAGGTAGGAATTGGCGTCGAAGCGGTCGACGAAAGTCATGCCCTGGTGGCGCAGATAGCTCTCGATCTGGAAATCGGCGTCGAAGCCGAAGGTAAGCGCCTCGCGGTCCTGCAGATTGCGGCCGAACTTGCGGTGAAGCGCTGCTTCGGAAAGATAGGTGATGTGGGCGGCCATGCGCGCGACGGCCAGCCCCTTTTCCGGCCGCTTGCCGAAATCGAGATATTTGCCGCCATGCCAGTCGGGATCGGCCATCACGGCCTGCCGGCCGACTTCGTGGAAGGCGATGTTCTGCGAGGAATGGCGGGCGCCGGTGGCGATCGGCAGCGCCGAGAAGACCCTCTCAGGGTAGCTTGCGGCCCATTCCAGTACCTGCATGCCGCCCATCGAGCCGCCAAGCACGCAAAACAGCTTTTCGATGCCGAAATGATCGATGAGCATCGCCTGCGCGCGCACCATGTCGCGGATGGTGATGATCGGCAGGTCGAGCCCGTAGGGCTTGCCGGTGACCGGGTTGGTCGAGGCCGGCCCGGTCGAGCCGAGGCAGCCGCCGACGACGTTGGAGCAGATGACGAAGAAGCGGTTAGTGTCGATGATCTTGCCGGGGCCGATCAGCACCTCCCACCAGCCAGGCTTGCCGGTCACCGGATTGGTGTTGGCGACGTGCTGATCACCGGTCAGAGCGTGGCAGACGAGGATAGCGTTGGAGCGCGCGTCGTTGAGTGTGCCGTAGGTCTGGTAGGCGATCTGGAAGGGCGAGAGCAGGGTGCCGGCGTCGAGCTTCAGCGGCTTGTCAGGGCCGAACTGCAACACCGGGCTCGACGGATGGTCGACCTCGTCCTTGGTTCTTGCAGCGCGCTGAGCGGCCATGTCCGTCCTCATCCTGTGCCGCATCGGTCTCGTCCCGATGCGGTGTCCGGCCGGCAGCGGACAACAAAAAACCGGCATTGCCGTCGCAAAGCCGGTTACAGGTTGCAAACGGCCCTTTAGCGAGTTGTTTAACGTGGCTGCAAGCCGACCGGCCAAATCACCACGGAAGTCTGAGCAGTTCTTCTAGGACCAGCGCCGCGCTTCGTCAACGGGTAGGCTCTTAGCGGTGCGAGGCGGGCACCAGGCGCCGGCACTGTCAGGCGCCGGCACTCGACAATCCAGCCCGTCGCCTGTATTTCCGCTGCGGCCTTGAAGGCCTTCTCGACGGATTTGTGACATGAAGCAGGATCAGCCCCGTCCGACGCCCCGCGCGGGCATCATGGACATCGAGGCCTATGTGCCGGGAAAAAGCACCGCGCCGGCCGGCGTGACGAAAGTCTACAAACTGTCGTCGAACGAAAACCCGCTCGGGCCGTCGCCCAAGGCGATCGAGGCCGCGCGCGAAGTGGCGGCGAAGCTCGACGTCTATCCTGACGGCACGGCGCGGCGGCTGCGCGAAGCGATCGCCGAGGTGCACGGGCTGAACCCGGCAAACATCATCTGCTCCAACGGCTCAGACGAGATCCTTGGCCTGCTCGCGCAGACCTATCTGGCGCCGGGCGACGAGGCCGTGTTCACCGAACACGCCTTCATGGTCTACAAGATCTATATCCAGGCGGCGGGAGCCAAGCCGGTGGCGGTGAAGGAAACCGATGAGCGCGCCGATGTCGATGCGATTTTGGCCGCGGTGACGCCGGCGACGCGGATCGTGTTCCTCGCCAATCCCAACAATCCGACCGGCACCTATTTGCCGTTCCAGGAGGTGCGCCGGCTGCACGCGGCATTGCCGAAGAACGTGCTCCTGGTGCTTGATGCGGCCTACGCCGAATATGTGCGGCGCAACGACTACGAGGCCGGCATCGAGCTCGCCGGCAGCTCCGAAAACGTGGTGATGACCCGCACCTTCTCCAAGCTTGGCCTCGGCGGCGCGCGCATCGGCTGGATGTACGGGCCGGCGCATATCGTCGATGCGATCAACCGTATCCGCGGCCCGTTCAACGTCAATGCGACCGCGATCGAGGCGGGCATCGCCGCCATCCGCGACCGCGCCCATATCGAGCGTAGCGTGACGCATAACGAGAAATGGCTGGCCTGGCTCAGCGCCGAGCTTACCGGGCTCGGCCTGCGCGTCACACCCAGCGTCGGCAATTTCGTGCTGATCCATTTTCCCGACAGCAAGAAACATTCGGCGGCGGCCGCGGACGATTATCTGAGCGCGCGCGGCTATATCCTGCGCCGCGTGACCGGCTACGGCTTCCCCAACGCGCTGCGCATGAGCGTGGGCACCGAGGAGGCCAACCGTGGCGTCATCGACGCGCTGAAGACCTTCCTGAAAAGCTAGAACACCATGGCATCACCGATGTTCGAGAAAGTAGCGCTGGTCGGCATCGGCCTGATCGGCTCGTCGCTTGCCCGCGTCATCCACCGCGAGGGCCTGGCGCGCCATATCGCCATCGCGACGCGCAGCGCCTCGACGCTAGAGCGCGCCGAGGAGCTCAGCCTTGGCGATTCCTACACGACGGATGCCAGGGAAGCGGTGCGCGATGCCGACCTCGTCATCGTCTCGGTGCCGGTCGGCTCGTCCGGCGAGGTCGCGGCCGAGATCGCGCCGGCGCTGAAGAAAGGCGCCATTCTCACCGATGTCGGCTCGACCAAGGCCTCGGTGATCGCGCAGATGCAGCCGCATGTGCCGCAGGGCGTGCATTTCATCCCCGGACACCCGCTGGCGGGGACGGAGAAATCCGGACCCGATGCCGGCTTTCCCGACCTCTTCGAGAACCGCTGGTGCATCTTCACGCCGCTGCCGGGCACCGATCCCGCCGCACTCGAGACGCTTTCGGAATTCTGGCGGCGCTGCGGCTCCAACATCGACACGATGGACCCGCAGCATCACGACATGACCTTGGCGATCGTGTCGCATCTGCCGCATATCATTGCCTACAACATCGTCGGCACGGCGGACGACCTCGAAGCGGTGACCAAGAGCGAGGTCATCAAATACTCCGCCTCCGGTTTCCGCGACTTCACCCGCCTTGCCGCCTCCGATCCGACCATGTGGCGGGACGTGTGCCTGCACAACAAGGACGCGATCCTGGAGATGCTGGCTCGGTTCTCTGAGGATCTCGCCTCGTTGCAGCGGGCGATCCGCTGGGGCGACGGCGAGAAGCTGTTCGACCTCTTCACCCGCACGCGCGCCATCCGCCGCTCGATCATCGAGGCCGGCCAGGATATCGACGTGCCGGACTTTGGCCGGCAGGCGGTGGAGCATCCCGGCGCAAAGCCCTAAGCGTTTTCCTTCGTCTGCTCCGATGTCGGCCAGTGCGCCGTCATCATCGCCAGCGTCTCGGCTCTGTCGGGCGCGCCGAGGCGGCCGCCGAAGCGCAGGCATTTGAGCGCGGCGGCGGCGCTGGCAAAGCGCAGGGCCTCCTCCATCGGCATGGCCTCGGCGAGGCCGACGGCGAAGGCGCCGTGGAAGACATCGCCGGCGGCAAGCGTGTCGACAGCCTTGACCTTCGGCGCCTCGACATGTCGCACGCGCCCGGTCGCCCGGTCGTGCCACCAGGTTCCGGCCGCGCCGCCGGTCACCGCGACAAAGGCATCGGTGCGCGAGGCGAGGTCGGCGCAGGCGCTTTCGGGGTCGAGCGCGTGGCCGCAAACGATGCGCGCCGCAGGCTCGGACGCGACGATGTGCGAGGCCAAGGGCAAGAGCCGCTCCAGCACCTCGACGGGAGCGGTATCTGCATCGAGGATCGCCGGGCGGCCCATCGATCTCGCCGCGCTCAAAGCAAGAGCTGCCGCGCCCGGCCAGCGGACATCCACCAGCACGGCGTCGAAGCCGGAGAGGTTGGCAAGCGGCAGCGCCTCGGGATCGGCTTGCGTCTTTTTGTCGTAGAAGGGGACGATGATGCGCTCGCCATGCGCATCCATCACGATCGCGGCCAGCGCCGATCGCGCGCCGGCAACCCGGCGGATAAGGCTGCAGTCGACGCCTTCGGCCTGAATGTCGGCGATCAGCTGGTCGCCGACCGGATCGTCGCCGGCGCTCGCCCATAGCGAGACCTCGGCGCCGAGGCGATGCGCGGCGCAGGCGGCGCTTGTCGCCATGCCGGAGGCGATCTGGACGCCGTCGCTGGCGATGAACTTGCCTTGATGTGCCGGCAGCGTCTCGACGCGAAGGATGGTGTCGAGGGTGAAGGCGCCGACGCTGAGCAGTCTGACCGGCTTCGCCATCGTTGTGTTATTCAAGCGGCTTGATCTTGCCGAGCGGGATGAAGCCCAGCGAAGCCTTGCTCTTGACGATTTTGAGCGGCAAGGACGGCTCCTTGCCGAGCATGGCGATGCCGGCAAAACCCTGCTCGATCTCGCTCTTGTGCTCCGGGATGGCGCCGGCAAGGATGGCTGCCACGGCCTTGGGGTCCTTGAGCTTGATGGTCAGACTTGCGTCGATCAGGCCGTCCGTGTCCACAGAGACCGGTCCGGACACGGTGATACGCGCCGTGCCGGACGACAGGTCGAGCTTGGCGATGTCGATCGACTGGCCGCGCAGGCTCTTCGGGGGTGCTGCGATCAACGCCACTCCGTTCTTCAGCGTCACGTCGCCATTGCCGTCCAGCGCCGGCAGCACGCGTCCGTCGATGGCATCCGCGTTGATCTCCAGATCGCCGAAGCTGCCGACATAGTTGATGTCCTGGCCGACCGGCTGCAACTGGCCGGACGCCTTGCCGGCGCTGAACAATTGCATCGGATCCGTGTCGTCCTGCGGGTCGGTCTGACCGTTCAGGCCTTCAGCCCGCAGCGAGACGCTCCGCGGCAGCGGCCACCACACTTTGACATTGGCCTGCAACTGGTCCCAGTCGATCCAGAGCGGCGGCATGCCGGGCGCTATCGTCCTCAGCGGTCCGCGCAGCTCGGCGACCGGCGACAAGGGCCCGGTGATCCCGGCGACGGCATTGAAGCTTCCTGTGGAGGCGGCGACCTTCCGGGCGTCGTCCTCGTAGGCGATGTTGTCGCAGGAGACCGTGAAGCTCATCGGATAGCCGCTGACGGTGAGGTTGGCGCAGCCGGCGGCGATGCCCTTGCTGCCCAGCCGCGCCACCGCCTGGTCGGCCTCGGTCTTGAGCCTGTCGGCCAGATAGAACCAGACGCCGCTGTAGATGGCAAACAGCACGACGATGAACGCCGCGAGCCAAAGCAGCCGGCGGTGGGATTTGGGCGATCGCTCGTCACTTGACGTCATGCTGCGGCTCTCGGTAACCCCTCATGTGGCGAGCGGGCGGTTCACTCTTACGCGAAAGAGCGCGGGACAGAAGAAGCACTCCGGCGGTGCGGTGTCGTTCACTCGAATGCGATCAGGCTTGGCGATATGGGCGATTTTTGGGTTTTTGGCTATGGGTCGCTGATCTGGCGGCCCGGATTTGCCCATGTCGAGACGCGCCGTGCCCGGCTTTACGGCTATCGCCGCTCGCTTTGCGTCTATTCCTTCGTGCATCGCGGCACCCGCGGACGGCCGGGCCTGGTGCTCGGTCTCGACCGGGGCGGCTCCTGCATCGGCCTGGCTTATCGTGTCCCCGGCAATTTGCGCGACGAGGTGCTTTCCTATCTGCGCGAGCGCGAGCTGGTGACCAGCGTCTATCTTGAACGCGTGCTCGACATCCGGCTGGATGGCGGCGGCATGGTAGAGGCGGTCGCCTATATCGTCGACCGGCAGCATGAGCAATATGCCGGCGCGCTCGACGCCGGTCACGCGGCGGAACTCGTTCGCGGCGCCGTCGGCCAATCCGGGCGGAACGAGGACTATGTCTTGAGCACGCTCGAGCATCTCGAGGCGCTGGGAATCCGCGATCACTGGCTGGAGGAAGTGGGCCGCCAGGTCGCGCCTTCGTAAGGGGCCTTTTTTGTTTACGCAATTCCGGACGCAAAACCGCGACGCACTTTTGCTGGAATTGCTCTGGTCCGATCAAAAAGCAAAGCCATGCCTTTGACCTCGGTCGGCCACGACCTAGCTTAGCGGCATCCCATCCCATGGGCGTCAGGCCCGTTCCAGCACAATGGAGATCAGTCTTGCAGAAACGTCGTCTCGGTCGAACCGATCTTTTCATCGCGCCGCTGGTCCTGGGCGGCAACGTCTTCGGCTGGACCGCCGACGAGAAGACCTCCTTCGACCTGCTCGACCGGTTCGTCGGCGCGGGCCTGAACGCCATCGATACGGCCGATTCCTATTCGCGCTGGGTTCCCGGCAACAAGGGCGGCGAATCGGAAACCATCATCGGCAATTGGATGAAGAGCCGCGGCAACCGCGACAAGGTCATCGTCATCACCAAGGTCGGCTCCGACATGGGGCAAGGCAAGAAGGACCTCTCCGCCGCCTATATCGAAAAGGCGGTCGACGCGTCGCTGAAGCGGCTGCAGGTCGATGTCATCGACCTCTACCTGTCGCACTGGCCCGATCCGGCCACGCCCTATGAGGAAACGCTCGGCGCCTATCAGCGCCTGCTCGAAAAGGGCAAGATCCGCTATCCCGGCTGCTCCAATCTCGATGCCGGACAGCTACGCGCCGCGCTCGACGTCGCCAGCCTGCGCAGCCTGCCGCGCTACGAGGTTCTGCAGCCTGAATACAATCTGTACGACCGCTCCTCGCTCGACGGGCCGCTGCTCGACCTCTGCAAGGCCGAGGATATCGGCGTCATCACCTATTTCAGCCTGGCCAAGGGATTTTTGAGCGGCAAATACCGCAGCAAGGCCGATCTCGGCCAAAGCGCGCGCGGCGAGGGCGTGGCCGGCTATCTCAACGAGCGCGGCATGCGCATCCTTGCCGCGCTCGATGCCGTGGCCGAGCGCCATTCGGCAAAGCAGGCGGAAGTGGCGCTGGCCTGGATCATCGCGCGTCCGGGCATCGCTGCCCCGATCGCCAGCGCCACGACGCCGGCCCAGATGGACAGTTTGATCCGCGCCGCATCGCTCAAGCTTTCAGCGGATGACATCGCCGCCCTCGATCGCGCCAGCTCCTAGCAACACGCCCGGTCAGGCAAGTCCGCGCACGATCGTCCAAGACCATGCAGGAACCTCGCGATAGTTCCTTGCCGCAACGCGGCAGGAATTGAGGTTCGGCATGACCGGAGAAGCTCTGTCTGGAGCGCAGCCCTGGCAGCAAATACTGGCGCTGGTGCTGGCGGCGACGGTCGTCATGGGCAGCCCGGGACCCGCGACTATCAGCGTGACCGCGGTCGGCGCGGCTTTCGGTCTGCGCGCTTCGCTGAGTTACACATGGGGCGTGGTTCTTGGAACCATCGCCGTGCTTCTGGTCGTCGCCGCAGGCATCGTCGGCATGCTCGCCTCGATCCCCGGCCTAGCCATGGTGCTGGCGATTCTTTCGGCCGCCTACATCCTTTATCTCGCCTTCAGGATTGCGACCGCGTCGCCATTGGCCGAGCGTGGCAGCACGGCGACGAAGCCCGATTTTCCCGGCGGCTTCATGCTCGCCGTCGCCAATCCGAAAGCCTATGTGGCGATCGCCGCCGTCTTCGCCGGCGCCGCCTCGCAGGACGATCCGCTCGGCGTTTCCACCAGACTGCTGGTGCTTACCGCGATGATCGTCGCCATCCATGTCGTGTGGCTGCTCGCCGGAACGGCTTTCGCGCGGTTCCTGCGCCATCCGCTGACGTCGCGGATCATCAATCTGGTGTTTGCGGCGACGCTGGTGCTGACAACTCTGCTGGCGGCGCTGCGGTAACCGATCAGGACTTCGCGGTTATGCCGAGTTCGGCCAGGCGCTTGACCGCGGTCGGCGGCATGGGCGGCGGGTTCGGCGCTTGCGCCGCCTCGACCAAAAGCTGATCGCAGGCGGCTTCGGTTTCGCCGATCAGCCGCTGCATGAATTCCTCCTTGCCGAGCCCAGGCGGGATCGCGGGCAAGAAACGGGCCTTGATGGTGCCCGGATAGCGCATGAACTTGCGGCGCGGCCAGTAGAGGCCCGCGACATGAGCCACCGGGACCACGGGAACGCCGAGCTGCGTGTAGAGCTCGACGATGCCGTATTTGTAGGACGGCTCGGCGCCTGGCGGGCGGCGGGTGCCTTCTGGGTAGATGATGAGCTGGCGCGGATTGCGGTTCATCTCCTGCCTTGTCGCGACGACGACCGCCTTCAGCGCTTTCGAACGGCTGCCGCGATCGACCGGGATCATGCGCATCTTCATGATGTACCAGCCAAAGAAGGGGATCCAGGTCAGCTCGCGCTTCAGGATGTAGAGCGCGTCGTCGAGATAGGGGAAGAAGGCGATCGCGTCCCAGAAGGACTGGTGCTTGGGCGCCAGGATGAAGGAGCCTTCGGGCAGGTTCTCGACACCGGTGATCTCGCTTTTCGTCGCGGCGATCTTGTCATAGAGCCACATCGAGGTGCGCGACCAGAATTTCGGCACGAACCAGGCGCGGTGGCGCGGCGACAGGAAATAGAAAGGCGTCCAGAAGATCATCTGAACGATCAGGCTGAGATAGAAAACGAGGTTGAATGCCAGCGAGCGGATGATGAGCATGCAAGGGGCCCGTGAGGAAGTGTGCGTTGGTTACACCAAGCGGCGGCAAAAAGGAAACGGCACGGTGGTCGAATGCCGGCCACTCTTGTTTGCCGCAATTTCGGACGGAGGGTTACTGCGAAGTCGCCGAACCTGACCGCGATGCTTTTCCTCGAATTGCTTAAAGTGACCGCGCCAGCCGTTCCTTCAGGCGCGGCGCGGCGAAATCGAGGAAGGCGCGCAGCTTCACCGGCAGCCGGCCCCGGCCGGCATGGACAAGGCTTACCGGCCAGGGCGGCGGCTCGAACGGCTCCAGCACCACCCGCAGCGCGCCGGCGCGCACGGCGGCATCGGCCTGATAGGAGAGAACTTTCGTCAGGCCGAGGCCAGCGATCGCGGCATCGATCGCCGCCTCGGCGGTGTTCACCTGCAGCCGCGAGCGGACCGGAACCGTGATTTCCGCCTTGCCTGTCCCGAAGCTCCATGTCGCGGGAGCGGTAAGACCTTCGAAGGTGATGCAGTTGTGGCCCGCCAGCTCCGGCGGTTGCTCCGGCGTGCCATGCATGGCGAGATAGGCGGGACTTGCGCAGACGATGCGGCGGATCGAGCCGACGCGGATCGCGACCATGGCCGAATCCGGCAACTCGCCGATGCGTACGGCCAAATCGATATGCTCCTCGACCAGTTGGGTGATCCGGTCAGACAAGGTCAGGCGGACGTCCACTTGCGGATAGACGGCGAGAAAACCGGTGATCACCGGCAAGACATGCAGGCGCCCGAAGACGACCGGCGCCGTGATGACCAACTCGCCGGTCGGGCTCGAATATTCGCCGGCCGCTATGCGTTCGGCTTCGCTCACCTCGTCGAGGATACGGCGGCAGGCGGCAAGATAGGTCTGGCCGGCATCGGTCAGCGTCAGGCGCCGCGTCGAGCGGTTGAGCAGGCGCGTCCCCAAGTGCTTCTCCAGTTCGGAAAGTTTTCTGCTGACGGTCGCCAGCGGCACGCTCGCGCGCCGCGCCGCGGCGGATAGGCTGCCGGCCTCCACCGTGGCGACGAACAGCGACATGGCGTCGAGGCGGTCCATTATTCTCCCGAAATATGGAAGGATGAGTTCCAAATATGCTCTCTACATCCGATTTTCGGAAGAGGCTAAATGACGTGCGATCCTGCCTAGAGCCGGATGATTTCAGGTCGAATCGACCTGAAATCTGAATCCGTCTCTAAATCAAAGAGATAGAGCATGATGTCGTCCGAAAACCGCTTCACACTTTTCGGCATCATGCTCTAGGAGCGCCGGCATGAATGAATTCACCACCAGCGACGTCGCCTTCACGCCGACCGTCAAGGCCATCCAGTCCCGCAAGGGTTCGCGCGAGTCCTATGCGCGGGTCGAGCAGCGCGGCGGCTGGCGGGCAACGATCACGCCGGACCTCGCCGCCTTCATCGAAGCGCAGACCAGCGTGTTCCTGGCGACGGCAAACGCCGAAGGCCAGCCCTACATCCAGCATCGCGGCGGGCCGGCCGGCTTCCTCAAGGTGCTGGATGAGCAGGTGATCGGCTTTGCCGATTTTTCCGGCAACCGGCAGTTCGTCACCCAGGGCAATCTGGAGGACAACGACCGGGCCTTTCTATTCCTGATCGACTACATGCTCAGGCAGCGCATCAAGATCTGGGGCAGGGCGCGGGTCGTCGAAAATGTCCCGGAGCTGATAACGAGGCTGATGCCGGCGGACTACAAGGCGCGGCCGGAGCAGGCGATCCTGTTCACGGCCACGGCCTGGGATGCCAATTGCCCGCAGCACATCCCCCAGCGTTTCGAGGCGGCGGATGTCGCGGCCGCGCTGGCCGAGCGCGACCGGCGCATAGCCGGCCTGGAGCAGGAGATTGCCCGCTTGCGCGATAGTGCGGCGGCTAAAATTTAGTTCTTCACCGCAGTCGATGCTTCCGCCAGCGTGACGCCCTGAGGCGTCGCACGAAGCGGCAGGAAGCCGCGCGCCAGCGACAGCACATATTTGCTGTATTCGGTCAGCAGCACGCGCAGCGCTTCCGGCTTGGTCAGCCAACCGCCATTGCCGAGATTGGTGTTGACCACCGGATAGGGCTCCAGGCGCGCGCCATGCAGTAGCCGGCTCATCTCGAGCAGGCTGCGCGGCATGTGGTAGTTGTTGGTGACAACGATGATGCTGCCATAGGCGTGGTTCTCCACCCATTTGGCGCTTTCCTCGGCATTGCCGATGGTGTCGAGAGCGGCGCGGTCGATGTCGACGCAGCAGGAGAAGAGCTGCTTGTCGCCGCCCATCGCCGCCTGCAGCTGGCGCCTGGTGGCCGACGGGTGGACGCCGCTGATCAGCAATCGTTCGCCCTTGCCGGAGGCCAGCAGGTCCATCGCCGCGTCGAGCCGCGACTGACCGCCGGTGAGCACGATGATAGCGTCGGCCCTGGCCGGATTGGTCGGGGTCGTCATGTGGCTGACCTTGTCGGCAAACCAGCCGAAGCCGCCGGCAAAAAGCACCAGCGCGGCAAGAACCACGAAACCGCAGACGCGCAAAGCGAGCCGCAGACGGCCGAAACCGGCGGGGACAGCGCTGCGCATGGGCATCGCCGGCATCCGTCCAGCCGTCTCGATAGAATCCCGCGCTTCCATCATCCCCAGGTTAATCCTGAAAGCTTCTAATGGTTAACTCCGAAATGGCCCCATTGATAGGCGGGACGGCGCACATTGCGTTACGGCAAGTATCCCGTGTGTGATCGTTGTCTCGTGTGTATACAACGCCTTGGGACGGTTTTCGGTTTGAGCTCATCGTCAGCCCGCATCCGGCTGGCGAACGTCGATGTCGCTGAGATAGGCGACGACAGTCGCATGCGACGTGGCCGCGGTCAGCGCGCCGATCACCAGCACCATCAGGCCGACCCCGAAATAACCGGCCGAACCGATGGCGAAATTGCCGAACAAAGCGGTCGCCTGATCGGCCTGGGGCGTGGCCATATTGCGCGACGACCACCAGGAAAAGACGATGAAGACGGCGATCGCCAGAGCGCCGCCGGCGGCCGCGCCCTTCATGCCGGTGACCAGGAAATGCCAGCGGAACTCGCGCGCGATGAAGCGCGCCTCGGCGCCGACGAAATGCAACACCTCGATGATATGGCCGTTGCCGGCCATGGCGCCGCGTGTGGCGAACACCACCGTCAGCACCGTCGCCGACAGCATCAGCACCAAAACGGCGATGCCGATCGTCACCGTCGTGTGCGCCATGGCGACCAGGCGGTCGACCCAGGTGCGATGGTCGTCGAGCGCGGCGGTCGGGATCTTGGGCGTGATGGCGGCGCGCATGGCGGCGAAGTCCGGCGGGCTGGCCTCGTCGATGGTGACGATGATAAGGCGCGGCACCGGCAGCTCGTCGATGTTGAGGCCGCTGCCCAGCCATGGCTCCAGAAGGCGCGCCGTCGCGTCGCGGTCGATGATCTTGGTGCCCTTCACGCCGGGGAACTCGCTGGCGATCTGCGAGGCCTGCGCAAGGGCCGCGTCCATGTCGAGACCGTCGGCGGGCTTGATCTGGATCGTCGCCTCACGCGAGATCTGGTTCTCCCAGTTCGACGCGGTATCGCGCACCAGCGTCACGGCGCCGAAGGTGAGGCAGGACAGGAAGGTCATGATGGCGATGACCAGCACCAGCGCCCGGCCGGCGATGTTCTGAGCCGGCACGATCGGCGCCGTCTTGCGCTGCACACGCCGGACCGTGGCCGGCGTCTCGGCTCCCTCATGGAGGTGATCGGCCGGAAGGTCAGTCATAGACGTCCAGCCTTCCGCCGGCCAGAATCATGCGTCGTGCGTCGACCTGCTCCATCAGGCCAAGGTCGTGAGTGGCGATCACCACCGCGGTGCCCAGCCGGTTGAGCTCTATGAAAAGCCTGAGCAGACGGCGCGCCAGCGGCGGGTCGACATTGCCGGTGGGCTCGTCGGCCAAAAGGATCTCCGGCTGTTCGATCAGCGCGCGGGCGATCGCGGCGCGCTGCTTCTCGCCGCCCGACAACACCGGTGGCAGCACATGCATGCGGTCGCCGAGGCCGACCCATTTCAGAAGCTCAGTCACGTCGGTGCGGTAGCTCGCCTCCTCGCGCCCGCGCACGCGCAAGGGCAGCGCGACATTCTCGTAGGTGGTCATATGGTCGAGCAGGCGGAAATCCTGGAACACCACGCCGATGCGGCGGCGCAGCAACGGCAACTCGCTGCGCGAGATGCGCGAGCGGTCCTTACCGAAGATGGTGATCAGCCCGCGTGTCGGCTTCAGCGACATGAACAAAAGGCGCAGCAAGGTCGTCTTGCCGGCGCCCGAAGGGCCGCTCAGGAACTGAAAGGAGCGCTCCGGAATGTGCAGGGAAATGTCGCGGAGGATTTCCGGACCCATGCCATAGCGGAGGCCGACATTTTCGAAGCGGATCACGTTCGGCGACCTGAAACTTTCGGCGGCGACGCGCCACAATCTACTTTAACAGACCATCCCCCGGCATGGTTAACCGGCGGTTAATTTTGCGACGTTCGGTGTGCATCAAAGCCATTCCGGTGGGGAAGCGTTAACCAATTCCGTTTACGCAAAAGAAACGAAGACTGCATTGGTGCCGTAATGGCTGACGAGAGAACCGCGCGCCTTGTTTCCGGCGAAATCATGGCCGGTCCGGCAACAAATGCCGCGGCGGAGCGCGTCATTTTCGATGCTGCCGATATCGTCGATGCCGACTATGTGGTGCTGCCGCGTTTTGCCGCGGCGCCGGCGGCGGCCCCGCCGCAGAGCCCGCCGACGCCGGCCGTCGAAGGCATGGGCATGCTGCGTAAGCCGGAGGCCGTGCCGTCGCGGTCTTCACGCGGCGGTCCGATATTCTGGATCGCCGGCGTCGGCATAGCGCTTATCTCCTTCTGGGTGTCGGGAGGGCATGCGCTGGTCCGGCAGAGTCCCTTTTGGACGACCGCCGCGCCGGCGAGCGCGCTCACCATTTCCGGCGTGACGTCGCGCATCGATGCGTCGGGCTTGAAGCCGGTGCTGTTCGTGGACGGGGAGGCGGCGAATGACGGGGTGCGGCGGGAAACGCTGCCGCCGCTCGAGATCCGCGTCACCGACAACAATGCCAACATCGTCCGCTATAGGCTGGGGACCTCCAACCGTTCCCTGGCGCCCGGCGAAAGATTCGGCTTTTCCAGCCGCTTGGATGTGCCTAAAGACGGCATCAGGACCGTCGCAGTCGTCTTCGCCGGCTAGACGGGTCGATATTCAGGTGAGGCCGGCCTGCAAATAGCGGCTTCCTGCGCTTCCGGTGCTCACGTACTAGAACGTACGCTCCGCTCCGGTTCGGCTCGGCTTGACCTGAATCTCAACCCGTCTACCGACGTTGCTGCCGATCTTGAAGGAGAAAGCTATGCCAGTCGTGCGCGGCAAGGACATCGAGGTTCTGTTTTCGGCATCGGCGATAGCGCGCCGCAATCTCGAGCTCGCGAAGGAGATCGCCGGGCGCGACTACCACGACCTGCTGGTGATCTCGATCCTCAAGGGCTCGTTCGTCTTCGCCGCCGATCTCATTCGCGCCATGCATGATGTCGGCCTGTCGCCGGAAGTCGAGTTCATCTTCATCTCCAGCTATGGCGCCGGCACCACGAGCGGCGAGGTCAGGGTGTTGCGCGACATCGACAACGAAGTCGCCGGCCGCGACGTGCTGTTGATCGATGACATACTGGAATCCGGCAAGACGCTTTCCTACACCCGCGACCTGATGCTTTCGCGCGGCGCCAGGAGCTGCGCCATCGCGGTGCTGCTCGACAAGCGGATGCGCCGCCAAACCTCGCTCAACGCCGACTATGTCGGCTTCGACTGCCCGGACTATTTCGTCGTCGGCTACGGCATGGATGTCGCCCATGCATTCCGCGAGCTGCCCTTTGTCGGGGTGGTGAAGGGCGACGTCTGAGAGGTGCCGCGGTGCTTCCGAAAAACTGCCGATCGTTAGAATTTTCAGAAAACATCAACGTTTCGGCGGCATCTATCTCGGCATGGCAAAGCTTCTGATCGTCGAGGACGATGAGTCCGTTCGCACCCTCGCCGCCCGCGCGCTGGAGCGCGACGGCCATAATGTCACCGTCGCCACCGATGGCGCGCAGGGGCTGGTCATGATCCGGCAAGCCCGCGGCGGCTACGATCTGGTGGTATCCGACATCCGCATGCCGGAGATGGACGGCATCGAGATGGCGACTGCCGCCGCGAGAGAGTTCCCGACGATGAGGATCATGCTGATGACCGGCTATGCCGATCAGCGCGAACGCGCCGAGGAGCTCGACGGCATCATCCTAGACGTCGTGCAAAAGCCGTTCACGCTGGCCGAGATCCGCGCCCGCGTCGGCAAGGCGTTAAGCTGCTTCGCTTGAGACCGCACCGGCCGCCGGCGCGGCACTTCGCCGGCGCCCGCCGCTGAGCGCAAGCAGGCCGGCGCCGATGATCAGCGCCGCGCCCAGCACGGTGGTTTCGCGCGGCACTTCGGCGAAGAACAGGAAGCCCCACAGCGGCGACCACAGGATGCCGGTATATTCGAAGGTCGCGACGCGGTTGGCCGGCGCCATCCGGTAGGCCTGCGACAACAGGATCATGCCGGCCGAAGCCACCAGCCCGCAGGCTGCCATTTTCAGCAAATCCGGCATTGTCGGCCAAACCCATGGCCGCACCAGGAATTCGACGCTCGGATGCGCCGCATGGGTAATGCCGGCAAGGTGGAAGACGGTCGCCACGGCGACAGCGCCGCTGAGATAGGCGCCGTTCTGATAGAAGGCCATTACCGTCGACGATTCGGTGTCGCCGATGCGGCGCGCCATCAATTGCGAAAAGCCGTAGAGGAAAGCCGAGCCCAGCGACAAAAGCGCCGCCCAGTCGAACACGCCGGCGCCGGGACGCACCATCACAAGCACG
Source organism: Mesorhizobium sp. SOD10 (assembly GCA_000824805.1). Taxonomy (GTDB): domain Bacteria; phylum Pseudomonadota; class Alphaproteobacteria; order Rhizobiales; family Rhizobiaceae; genus Mesorhizobium. The sequence goes on along the minus strand of CCNA01000012.1, from coordinate 88,545 downwards.
CCGACCAGGCCGATCAGCACCGTAGACAGCGTTTTCCACGAGACGCGCTCGCCGAGATAGGGACCGGCCATCGCCATGATGAACAGCGGCGCCATGAAATAGAGCGCCACCGCATCGGCCAGCGGCAGTGCGGCGATCGCCAGATAATAGACGGTGTAGGACGAGAACTGGATGAAGGCGCGCAGCGTCAGCATGCCGAAGCGCTTCGACAGCACCGCTTTCAGGCCGACATCGGCCTGGACGAGGACGATCAGGATCGGCAGCGCGACGAGGGCGCGGATCGCCATCACCTCGGTCACCGGATAGCCGGCCGACACCGCCTTCACCAGCGGATCCTGCAGCGAAAAGACCAGCACGCCGAGGCAGAGGCTCAGAATGCCAAGCACCGTCCGGTTTTGCATGCTCGATCCAGCGAAAAAGAACCCGCCACCGTTTTCAGGCAGCGGGCACGAGTGAGGACTCTTCGATTGGTCCGCGGCCGATTTCGCGGTCGCATATCCAATGGGTGTCGTGACTATCCCGCGGCGTTTGACATGTTGCAAACGAATTGGAATGATGCCAGGGATCAAATTTCCTTATGGCGACTCCGATGAGACCAGTCCTCGATAGCGATCTCCTGCGAACCTTCGTCGCGGTGGCCGAGACCGGCAATTTCACACGTGCAGCGGAGAAAGCCGGGCGCACGCAATCGGCCGTATCGATGCAGATGAAGAAGCTCGAGGACATGGTCGGCGACGATCTGTTCGAGCGCGGCTCGCGCGGCGTGGCGCTGACGCGCCGTGGCGGCGAGCTCATCGTCAACGCGCGCCGGATCGTCTCGCTGCTCGACGAAACGGCGGCCTCGCTGGTGGCGCCGCCGCTCGGCGGCCTCGTACGCATCGGCATCCCCGCCGAATATGGACGTTCGATCCTGTCGCGGGCGCTGGGCGAATTTGCCAAGCGGCACCCGCGCGTCGAGGTCACGGTGCGCTACGCGCATTCGGATTCGCAGGTGCGGGCGCTCGCGGCCGGCGAGCTCGACCTTGCGGTGGTGTTCGAATGGGAGGGCTCTTCCGGCGGCGAGGTGCTGATGCACGACCCGACGGTCTGGGTGACATCGACGCTGCACCACATGCATGAGGAGCGGCCGGTGCCGATCGCGCTTTACAGCCGCAACGGCTGGTGCCGCGACTTCGCCATCAAGTCGCTGCAGCAGCGCGGCCTCGACTACCGCGTCGCCTACACCAGCGACACCAATGGCGGCCTGACGCTCGCGGTCACTTCAGGCCTGGCGATCGCGCCGATCTCGCGCAGCAACATCCCGCCTGATTGCCGCGAGCTGACGGCTGCCGACGGCTTCGGCGACATCGATTCCTCCAACGTCGTCCTGCACCGCAATCCGTTGGCGACCGGCGATGCGATCGACGGCATGGAGAACGCGATCCGCGAGGCGTTCATGCTGACCCGGCAGACGGGCGCGGCGGCCGGGCCTAATCCGGCGGGGCGCTTTCAATCTGCCTGAGCCAGCGCATGGCATCATCCAGGCGATCGTCGCCCCAGAACAGCTCGCCGTCGACGAGGAAACTCGGCGAGCCGAAAATGCCGAGCGATTTGGCTTGTTCGGTCGCGGCGGCGAGATCAGCCTTGGCGGCATCGCCGTCAGCCTCCCGCAGGATCGGTTCCGGTTTCTGCCCCGCTTTCTCGATGCTCGCTGAGATGTTCGGCTCGCTGCCGGCCGGCTCGCCCATCTCGAACCAGCGCCGGTAGCTCTCCTTGGCATAGGCCTCGCACCAGCCCTCCCGCGCGGCAATGACGGCGACGCGATTGGCGCGCTCAAGTTCGGCGAGCGGATAGGGCGCGGGCAGCTTGGGCACCATCCTGTACATAGCCGCGCGACGCTCTATGTCGCGCCACATATACGCGGCCTTCACCGGCTTCTTGGCGAAGGGGATATTGTCCATCTCGATCATGATCGAGCGTACGTTGAATGGCCGCCAGCGAAACTCGATGCCGGTCTCAGCCTGGATCTTCGCCAGTCGCATCACCGAAAGGTAGGTGTAGGTGCTGCCGATGGAAACCAGAAGTCGATCATCGCCCTGTGCCTCGGCCATGACGCTACCGGTTCTGAATGTGCAGGGCAATCTCGCACCCCGACGACGGACTACTTCAGCTCCAGCAGCCGTTCGAGATAGCTGCGCTCGATATCGGGGCTGAGCGCATTGCCGAGCCGCTTGCGGATCGCGTCGAGGATCTGGCGGGCGCGTTGCACGTCGATCTCGTCGGGAACCTTGACCGAGGTGCCGTCATCGGGGCCGTTGGTGGCGCGCGGCCGTCCCAGCGGATCGCGGTCGGCGTCCTGCTGGCGACCGCCCTGCTCACTGCCGCCCTGGTCGCCCTGCATGGCCTGCATCTGCTTCATCATCTCCTTGGCGCCGCGGCGCAAGGCTTCCAGCGCACGGCCCTGGTGGCCGACGGCCTGGTCGCCATCGCCTTGGCCAAGCGATCGTTCGGCGTTACCCATCGATTTGCCGGCCTCGCCGAAGCCCTCATTGGGTTCCATGCCGAGACCTTCAAGCCCTTTCTTCAACTGATCGAGCTCGCTTTGCAACTGGCCTTGGCCTTCCTGCAGCTGCTTCAGCGCATCGGCCAGATCCTTCGGCGACATCTTCGGGCGTCCCAGCGGATCGCGATCCTGACCTGGCCCCGGCCGCTGCTGGTCATTCGGCTGGCCTGGTTCGCCATCCTCGCCAAACTGCTGCTGCTCGCCGCCCTCGCCGCGCTGTCCGCGCTGCATCTGGTCCAGGCGGAAGGTGTCGTTCATCATCTCCTGCTGGCGGCGCATGATATCGCCGAGCTTGTCCATCTGCTGGCGCATCTCGCTATCCTGCTCGCCACCCGGCTGCTGGCGGCCGGCCTGCAGGTTGTTCATCATATCCTGCAGCTCCGAGAGAAGCTGCTGCGCCTTGTCGCGATCGCCCGATTTGGCCAGATTCTCGATCTGATCCATCATGCGGTCGATATCGCTCTGGCGCAGCTCGCGGCCGTTCTGCTGCATCTGGGGCGCGTTCGGATTCTGCTGCGCGCGCTGGGCGAATTCCTGCAGGAACTGGTTCATCGCCTCGCGCAGTTCCTTCATCGCCTTCTCGATCTCCTGATCGCTGGCGCCGTTCTTGATGGCGTCCTGCAACGCCTGCTGCGCCTGGCGCAGCCGCCGCTCGGCGGCCGAGAGATTGCCTTCCTCGATGCCGAGCGCGATCTCCCACAAATAGGAGACGACGTTGCGCAGCTGGTCGTCGCTCTCGGAGAGCTTCAGCCGGCTCCGCGCGCTCATGATGGCAAGATAGTTCGACATGTTGTCGAACGTGTCCTCGGGCCGCAGCGTGATCGCGTCCATCAGGTCGAGGACACGCGGCTTGGCATTGGTATCGAGCGCCAGCAGCCGGCGCTGCTCGATCACCGCGCGGGCCAGCGGATTGGCGAAGGGCCGCTCGGGCATGACAAGCGTCTTGGTCTCGCTGGTCGCGGTGTGGCCGGCATCGTCGGTGACGCTCAGCGTCAGCTTGATGTTGCCGCCGGCCCAGACATGCTCGGTCAGGTCCTTGGTCGTCTTGGCCGCGCTCGCCTTGCCGCCGCGGCGCGGCAGCGTCAGCGGCATGTCGGGCGGGCCATACAGCGGATGCGCGTTGGCGGCCGGCGGATCGGACAGTTCGAAAACGGCTTTGGCGGAGGCCGCGCCGTAATCGTCGTCGATCTGGTAATTGAGCTCCATTGCCCCGTTGACGGCGCGCTTCGGCTCGCCGACGAAGCGGATCGTCGGCGGCTTGTCAGGGATGACGGCAAACGCCCAGTGGCCGAGGTCGCTGTCGCCCGATTTCAGCGTCAGCGTGCCGTTGGTGTTCAGCTTATCCGCGAATTGGCGCACTTTTGGTGCCGTCTGGCCGGCGGCGGGGGCAGCGGCCTCCCTGGGCGCTCCGGGGGGCGCCGCGGGCTCGATGCCGCGGTCATTGCCGGCCTGATCGGCATAGTTCAGCGTTTCCTCGCCCGAGCCGCCGGTGACGCGCAACGAGATGTCGCTGCCTTGCGGGACGGAAAAGGTCTGGACGGCCTGGTTGGCATCGGCGGTCAGGAATAGCGGCGCCTTGCCGGTATAGGCCGGCGGCGTCACCCAGGCGTCGATGCGCGGCGGCACGGTGTCGTGCGAAGCGCGGGCGACAAAAGCGTCACCGACCCTGCCGCCAAAGGGTCCGAAGGAGAAGGCCAAAGCGGTGACGAACAGCAGCCCCGCCACGGCGCGCAGGCCCCAGCGGTCATAGTCCGGCACGTTACTGCGCGGCCGGTCGGCGCCGAGGCTCGAGAGCCGCTCGGCCATGCGCTTTTGGTGCTCGCGCCACAGCGCCTGCGAGAAGATGCTCTCGGCGCCGCTCGGCCGGTCGGTCTGCGCCTGCACCGGGCTGTGGAGCAATTCGTTCGCCGCCTCGATGCGCCTGTCGACCTCCGCGGCCGAGGGTATGCGGAAGAAGCGCAGCGGATAGAGAGCCGCGACCGCCGCCAGCGCGAACAGGATCAGAAGGCCGATGCGCGCGGTGTCCGGCAGGCGCGGGAACAGGCCGAACCATGAAAAGCTGAGGAACAGGCTGACGACGACCAGCAAGGGCAGCACGAGCGGCCAGGCGCGCTCGAAGAGTATCGAGGCCCGTGTTGCCAACCGGCTGAGCGCCAGGCGCGAGGCCAAGCCGCGTTCGCCGCTGGAAGTGGGTCGTTCCGTCATCGGCCCTTCCTGCCCGGGCGCGATAGCCCGGACGTCATCGCCAGAAGGATACCAACAAACACGGCAAAGGCGAGGCGGGTTCCAAAAACGTGAAGCGGTTTGGCCGGGTTATGATCAGAAATTGGCAGGATTCGTGTTCGAACCGCAGACCAGGACGGCCACGCGCTCGCCGTCCGCGGGCATATAGCGTCCGGAATGCATGGCGGCGAAGGCCGCGGCGCCACCCGGCTCGGCGATGATTCGCGCACGGTCCCACAGCGCCTTCTGCGCCGCGACGATGTCGTCGTCGCTGACCAGGATCGAGCGCTCGACGAAAGCTTCGGCGATCGGAAACATCATTTCGCCGACGCGCTTCGGCGCCAGCGAATCGGCGGCGATGCCTTCGGCGGGCGCATCGACCGGCTCTCCGGCCTCCAGCGCGCGGTAGAGCGTCGGCGCGCCCTCGGGCTCGATGGCGACGATGCGGATGCGCCCCGAGAACCAGGCCGCAATACCGCCGATCAGGCCGCCGCCGCCGACGGCGACCAGCAGCGTGTCGATTTCGGGCAGGTCGGCCTCGATCTCCAGGCCGAGCGTGCCCTGACCGAGCAGCGTTTCCTCCTGGTTGAAGGCATGGATCTGCAGGGCGCCGGTCCTGGCTGCGAAGTCTTGGCTGGCGGCCAGCGCCTCGGCATAGCGCGCGCCGCCGACCACCAGCTCCGCCCCGTAGCCGCGAATGCGCGCAAGCTTTGCCGGCGGGCTGACCTCCGGCACAAAGATGCTGGCCTTGTGTCCGAGCTTCATGGCGGCGTAGGCGACGGCGGCGCCATGATTTCCGCCGGACGCGGCGACTACGCCGGCTTCGGGCACCTGACGTTCGAGCAGATTGGTGAAGGCGCCGCGCACCTTGAACGACCCGGAATGCTGCAGGCATTCGAGCTTCAGGTCGACCGGAAAGGCAGGCCGGCAGAAATCCGCCATGTCGACGCGCATGACGGGCGTGTGGCGCACATAGGGCCGAATGCGCGGTTCGACAGCGGCGATGCGCTCGCGCGTGATCGTTCTGGTGTTCAGCATGAGCTGCTCCTCGGGATTGACTTCAATTAGTAACTTAGCAAAATGGCTAAATGCAAGAGGTCGACATCTTCAAGGCGATCGCCAATGAGCGCAGGCTGCAGATCCTCGACTGGCTCAAGGATCCGCGCGCGCATTTTCCGCGCCAGGCCGATGGCGATCTGGTCGAGGACGGCGTCTGCGCGCTGCTGATCGCCGAAAAGCTCGGCATCAGCCAGGCAACGCTCAGCGAGCATATGCGTGTGCTGACCCAGGCCGGTCTGCTCAGCACCAAGCGCACCAAGCAATGGATCTTCTATCGCCGGGACGAGGACCGGATCGCCGAAGCCAAGGCGCTGATCCAGCGGAAGATCTAGCGCTTCTCAAGGCTACTTCAGCCAGTCGGGGACCGAATCCAGCCCGATCAGGTCCTCATAGGTCTGGCGCGGCCGCACGACATGGAAGCGGTCGCCGTCGACCAGAACCTCCGGCACCAGAAGCCGGGTGTTGTAGGTGCCGGCCTGCACCGCACCATAGGCGCCGGCGGTGGAAACGGCGATCAGGTCGCCGGCCTTCAGCCTCGGCAGGTCGCGGTCGAGGCCGATGAAGTCGCCGGTCTCGCAGACCGGGCCGACGACGTCGACCTTCATGCGCGGCGTCGAGGCGGGCGGCTGCACCACAGGCCTGATGTCGTGGAAGGCGTCATAGAGCGTCGGCCGGATCAGGTCGTTCATGGCGGCGTCGACGACAAGGAAGTTCTTGGCGTCGCCTTCCTTCACATAGATCACCTCAGATACCAGGATGCCGGCATTGCCGACGATCAGGCGTCCGGGCTCGAACATCACCTTCAGGCCGAGCCTGGTGACGTGCTTCCTGACGATCTCGGCATAGGCGTCGGGCAAAGGCGGCGGGCTGTTGTCGACACGGTAGGGGATGCCGAGGCCGCCGCCGAGATCGACATGCTGGATCGCATGTCCGTCGGCGCGCAAGGTCCCGACCAGTTCGACAAGCAAGGCAAAGGCGTCGTCGAAAGGCTGCAATTCGGTGATCTGGCTGCCGATATGGGTGTCGATGCCGGTCACCCTGATGCCCGGCAGTTCAGCCGCGCGGGCATAGACCTGCCGAGCGCGCTGCCATGGAATGCCGAACTTGTTCTCGGCCTTGCCGGTCGAGATCTTCTTGTGGGTTCTCGCATCGACATCCGGATTGATGCGCAGCGAGATCGGCGCCGCCTTGCCGAGCGCGGTCGCGCGCGCCGACAAAAGCTCGAGCTCCGGCTCGGATTCGACGTTGAAGCAAAGAATGCCGGCATTCAGGGCAAAGTCCATTTCCCGCGCGGTCTTGCCAACGCCAGAAAACAGGATCTTGCCGGCCGGGATGCCGGCGGCCAAAGCGCGGCGCAATTCGCCTTCTGAGACCACGTCGGCGCCAGCACCCTGCCTGGCCAGCGTCCTCAGCACGGCCTGGTTGGAGTTCGCCTTCATGGCGTAGCAGACCAGCGCGTCGAGGCCGGCGAAAGCCTCTCTGAAGACGCGGAAGTGCCGGGTCAGCGTCGCCGTCGAGTAGCTATAGAAGGGCGTGCCGACCGCGGCTGCGATGTCGGGGATCGCGACGTCCTCGGCATGGAGAACACCGTCACGGTAATCGAAATGGTTCACGGGTATCGGTTCCGGAAAGTTGAAGCTCGATGAGATCGATCGATCTCATCGGCTCTAGAGCAGGGGATCGAGAATGAATTTCCTGTCCTTGACCGGTTTTTCCGGCTCGGGCGGCACCGGCTGCTTGGCTTTTTCCGCATCCTTGCGCGCCTGCACCGCCGCCTCATAAGGCGTGTCGAGGCCGGTCTTCCTGCCGCAGCCCGTGACGGTGACAACCGCTGCCAGCAGCGCCAGCGTCACCAAAATCCTGCTACGGGTCATCGATCCATCCGTTCGAAACTGTTTATTGTGCCGCCGCTTTTAGCCGAGTTTTCGGCGCTTTGCATCCCGGCAATTGCTTTGATGCATGTCGTTGTCCCAGAACCGCTGCACACGTCTGGGCGACATGCATTTGTTTTGATGCATGTCGTTGCCCCAGAACCGCTACACACTTCTGGGCGACATGCATTAAGCCTTGGCGAGCCGCTTCTTCCAATAGCGGATCTGCTTTCGCACTTCCGACGGCGCGGTGCCGCCGAAGCTTGTGCGGCTCTTCACCGAATTCTGCACGGCAAGCACCGAAAAGATGTCTTCCGTGATGCCGGGATGGATCGAGCGCAGGTCGTCCAGCGAGAGCTTCTCCAGGCCGACCTTCTTTTCCTCGGCGAGCGCCACGGCGCGGCCGGTGACATGGTGCGCCTCGCGGAAGGGGAGGCCGAGATTGCGCACCAGCCAGTCGGCAAGGTCGGTCGCCGTGGCGTGACCGGCGCCGGCGGCCTTCTTCATGGCAGCGGCGTTGACGGTCATGTCGCGCACCATGCCGGTCGTCGCCGCCAGCATCAGGTCGAGCGTCTCGGCGGCGTCGAAGACCGCTTCCTTGTCCTCCTGCATGTCCTTGCCATAGGTCAGCGGCATGCCCTTCATCACGGTCAGCAGGCCGACGAGATGGCCGTTGACGCGGCCGGTCTTGCCGCGCACCAGCTCGGCGGCGTCCGGATTCTTCTTCTGCGGCATGATCGAGGAACCGGTGGAGAAGCTGTCCGACAGGCGGATGAAGCCGAATTGCGGCGTCGACCAGATGATGATCTCCTCGGCGAGCCTGGAGAGGTGCGTCGCGCAGATCGCGGCGATCGAGAGGAATTCGAGCGCGAAATCGCGGTCCGAGACGCTGTCCAGCGAATTGCGCGTCGGCTCGCGGAAACCGAGCGCCCGGGCCGTCAGGTGGCGGTCGATGGAAAAGCTGGTGCCGGCAAGGGCCGCCGCGCCCAGCGGGCTTTCATCCATGCGCTCGATGGCATCGCGGACGCGCGAGAGGTCGCGGCCGAACATCTCGACATAGGCCATGCAGTGATGGCCGAAGGTCACCGGCTGGGCCGCCTGCATATGGGTGAAGCCGGGCATGACGGTCGCCGCATGCTCCTCGGCGCGTTCGAGGAACGCAGCGATCAGGTCCTTCAAGGCCCGGGCCACGCGCTGGCATTCCTGCTTGACCCAGAGCCGGAGATCGACCGCCACCTGGTCGTTGCGCGAGCGGGCGGTGTGCAAGCGTCCCGCCGCCGGGCCGATCAGGTCGGCAAGGCGGGCCTCGACATTCATGTGGATGTCTTCGAGCTTGGTCGAGAATTCGAACGTGCCGGCCTCGATCTCTTTCAGGATCGTGTTCAGCCCGTGAGCGATTTTTTCTTGATCGGACGCCGAAATAATGCCCGTTTCAGCCAACATCTCGCTATGGGCGATCGATCCGCTTATGTCCTGCGCGTAGAGCTTGCGGTCGAAGCCGATCGACGCGTTGATCGCTTCCATGATCGCGGCCGGACCCGAGGCAAAACGTCCGCCCCACATCTGGTTGCTGGCCTTCTTGTCGCTCATCGCTATAACCCGTGCTCCGGAGCAGTTTTGAAAATGGCAGACGGCAATAGGTTCTTTTTTCCGGCTACGCGCCTCATCCTCGCCGCCTTGGTGGCGGGCGTGCTGGCCGGCGCGGTCGCGGTATATGTCAGCGAGAGCGGTTCTGGCAACAACGCGCCGGAGAAGGTCGCCGCTGCCGCCGGCACGGACGATGCCGCCTGCGCGGCCAAGGCCGACCGGGCCAAGAGTGTCGCTTCGAAGGCCGTCGGCCAGGTCGCGGCACTGCAGCCGGCCGATCCGCCGCAATCGCTGAAGAGCCTTGCCTTCAACGGTCCCGACGGCAAGCCGATGACGATTGCCGACCATGCCGGCAAGACGGTGCTGCTCAATCTGTGGGCGACATGGTGCGCGCCATGCCGCGCCGAGATGCCGGCGCTCGATACGCTGCAGAAGGAAAAGGGCAGCAATGCCTTCGAGGTCATCGCGGTCAATGTCGACACCGGCGACGACACGAAGCCGAAGAAGTTCCTCAAGGAGATCGGCGTTCAAACGCTCGGCTTCTACCGAGACCCCACGATCGCGCTGTTCAACGAAGCGAAGACGCGCGGGCTGGCGCTCGGACTTCCCGTGACCATGCTGATCGACTCCGATGGCTGCCTGATCGCGCATATGAACGGCCCGGCCGAATGGTCGAGCCCGGACGCCAAGCGGCTGGTGGAAGCGGCGCTCGAACCCTGATCGCGATCGCTATCTCACCCGCACCGTCACCACCAGCGCCTCGTGGTCGGCGCTCGGGCTGCCGTCCGGCAGCACCGCCGGCAGCGTCGCGGGCGCGCTTGCCGCAAGCCCGCGCGTGAAGAACCAGTCGATATGGCCGGCAGGTGTAGCATCGCCGGCCGCGCGCCGCTGCGTCGGCTTGTCGAACGCGTTGGCGCCGCGCCAGTCATATCCACGTTCGGCCATGATGGCGAAGAGGGGCTCGTGGCGGTCGGGGCACATCAGCCGGTCCGGTTCGGCGGCAATGCGGGCCTGCCATGCGGCCGGATCGGCGTGACGCTCTTCATAGGTGGCGGTCAGGGTGTTGAAATCGCCGCCGATCAGGACCGGCGCTTCCGCGTCATATCTGTCGATGGCGTCAAGGAGGTGGCGCGTCTGGTCGGCGCGGCCGGCGGGATTGGTGCGGTTCTCGAGATGCACCGAAACGACGGTGACCCGGCGCTCGCCCACCATAACCTGGCCGCCGAGCGCCATGCGGCCGCCGATCCGGGGCTGGCCGTGCTCGGGCAGGAACCAGGCGCCGGCGGCGTCCAGCCGAACGAGGAAGGGCCGCAGCAGCGGGACGGCGCTGGTTACGGCGTTGCCGTGGAAGCCCTCGATGTTCTCGGCGCCGCTATTTGCCGCCTGCTCCGGCTCATTGCCGGTGCCGAGTTCCAGGAACTCGACGCCATAGGCGTAGGAATGACCTAGACGATCGGCAAGCCGGCTCAAAAGATGGCTGTTGCCGGAGCGCGCCATGCCCTTGTCGACCTCGGACAGCAGCACGACGTGCGGCGCCTGGCCGGCGATCGTTGCGGCGACGGCATCGACATGACGCAGCCGCTCGACGTTCCAGGCCATGACGGTCAAGCTTTCGCCGGCGCTCTCTTGCGCCGCCTGGCCGCCGATCTCGATCTCGCCGAGGGCGGGAACGCTCGCCGCGTGGCGCAAATGGGTGGCGCTGTCGCGCGGTCCGTCCCGCATGGCGTTGCGGACGGCGACGGGCACGTGCGTAAGCTGCGGGACCAGCATGTCTTCTCTCATCCAGTTAGCCGGTTAATCAGCGAGGTCTTTTCGCCGCTGAGCGGCGCCCTAGCTCTCTAGAGCGCCGATGTGACGTTTTCATGCCGGCGCGACCGCTGCCAGGGGAGGAGAGACCGGCCGTCCACAGGGCCGCTTACCGGTCCAGGGGCCACAACAGAACTGTCACATACCTTCTCTATGAGAGCGGGCAAGGACTTGCGCAAAACCCTTGTCACACTGCCACTCAAGAGGGAAAACCATGACGATCATCAAGCGGGGCTTCGCTGCCCTTGCCGCCGGCGCGCTCAGCACCGCGCTCGCGGTTCCTGCCTTTGCCGAGCCGGTCAAATTCGATTTCTGGTTCGGTCTTTCGGGCGACCTCGCCCGCGTCGTCGACACGCTGTGCAAGAACTTCAACGATTCCCAGAAAGACTACGAGGTCGTCTGCACCAGCCAGGGCAATTACGACGCCACGCTGCAGAACACGATCGCCGCCTTCCGCGCCGGCAAGCAGCCCACCGTCGTTCAGGTCTATGATGTCGGCACCGCCACCATGATGCTGTCGGGCGCCTACAAGCCGGCCGACAAGCTGATGGAAGAGAACGGCTACAAGATCGACTACAGCGACTATTTCCCCGGCATCGCGCGCTATTACGCGACCTCGAAGGGCGAGATGCTGTCCTTCCCGTTCAACTCGTCGACGGCGCTGATGTATTGGAACAAGGACGCCTTCGCCAAGATCGGCAAGACCGAGGCACCGAAGACTTGGGAAGATGTGGCCGCCGACCTCAAGGCGCTGAAGGACGCCGGCTATGATTGCCCGATGGCGATCAACATCTCGGCCAATGAGAGCTGGCAGCTGATGGAGCAGTTCTCGGCGCTGCACAACCAGCCGATCGCCACCAAGAACAACGGCTATGACGGCCTCGACGCGCGTCTCGAAGTCAACAAGACCAAGTTCGTCCAGTACGTCACCGACTTGAAGAAGTGGTATGACGCCGGCCTGGTGAAGATCAAGTCGAAGGACCTCGGCCAGGATATGGTGCAGGCCTTCGCCACCGGCACCTGCCAGGTCATCCTGACCTCGGTCGGCGACCACGGCACGGTCGGCCGCACGCAGAAGGAAGGCATGAACTGGGATGTCGCCGAGCTTCCGGTCTATGCCGGCACCGAGCGCAAGAATTCGCTGGTCGGCGGCGCTTCGCTGTGGGTTCTGTCCGGCAAGTCAGGCGCCGAATACAAGGGCGCGGCCGCCTTCCTCAACTTCATCCACGATCCCAAGACCGCGTTGTTCTGGTCGACCAACACCGGCTACATTCCGGTGACGAAGTCCGGCTTCGATTTCATGAAGTCGAACGGCTTCTACGACAAGGCGCCCTACAAGGGCCGTGAGGTCGCGATCGAGAGCCTGACCGCTTCGGAGCCGACCGAGATCACCCGCGGCATCCGCCTCGGCAACTTCACCCAGATCCGCGCCGAGTTCGGCACGCAGATGCAGGCGATCTTCGCCAACAAGGTCAGCGTGCAGGAAGGCCTCGACACGCTGGTCAAGAATGGCGACGCGATCCTCGAGCGCTTCCAGCAGACCTATCCGGGTAAGACCCTGCCCTGATCCCGGATGTTGGAGCGGCCGCCCGCCGGGAATCGACGGGCGGCCATTTCACATCTAGGTTTGCCCTCAAGGGCGGGCTGGTGGTTCCACTCATCGGTGGATCGATGGAAAAACGCGTCACTTTCGGCAGATGGACGATCGGCATCCTGTTCGCGGTGCCGCAGCTCATCCTGATCTTCACCTTCTTCTACTGGCCGGCTGGCCAGGCGGTTTACTGGTCGCTGACGCTGCAGCAGCCCTGGGGCGGCGGCAACATCTGGGTCGGGCTCGATAATTTCCGCTCGATCCTCGCCAACGCCGACTACTGGAATTCCATCACCGCCAGCATGATCTTCGCCGGCATCAGCACCGGCCTTGCGATGGTCATCGCGCTGGTGCTCGCCGCCTTGACCGACCGGCAGCTTGCCGGCTCATGGCTGTATCGCGTCGTGCTGATCTGGCCCTATGGCATTGCAGCGCCGGCCCTGGCGCTGGCGTTTCGTTTCATCCTGGCACCGGAGGCCGGCTTTATGGCCGTCGTCAACAAGGTCTGGCCGGGCTTCTGGGACCCCGGCCTCGACGGCGCCGACGCGATGGCCTCGATCATCATCGCCTTTTCCTGGAAATATGTCGGCTATAATTTCATCTTCTTCCTCGCCGCCTTCCAGGCGATCCCGCGTTCGCTGATCGAGGCGGCCGCCATGGACGGCTCCGGCGTCATCCGGCGCTTCTGGGACATCCAGTTCCCGCTGATCACGCCAACGATCTTCTTCCTGCTGGTCATCAACATCACCGAGAGTTTCCAGGACTCCTTCGGCATCGTCGACATCATGACGGCGGGCGGACCGGCCAACGCCACCAATCTGATGGTCTACAAGATCTATTCCGACGGCTTCAAAGGCCTAGATTATTCGGGCGCCGCCGCGCAGAGCATCATCCTGATGTTCTTGATCATCGCGCTGACCATCGTCCAGTTCCGCTTCATCGAGCGGCGCGTGCATTATCGTTGAGGCGGGCCATGGTCGAGCGCACCCCGATCCTCAACTTCTTCACGCATCTGATCCTGTTCGCCGGCTTCGTATTCTGCGTGGCGCCGTTCGTCATCGTGGCGATCGCCGCCTCGCACAATCTGAAGGACGTCAACGATGTGCCGATGTCGCTGCTGCCGGGCAGCGATTTCTGGGTCAACATCAAGACGGCCTGGACGACCGCCGATCTCGGCCCGAAGCTCTTCAACTCCTTCATCATGGCGTTCGGCGTCGCCGCCGGCAAAGTGATCGTCTCGGCGCTGACGGCCTTCTCGATCGTCTATTTCCGCTATCCCGGCCGCATGCTGATCTTCTGGCTGATCTTCGTCACGCTGATGCTGCCGCTGGAAGTGCGCATCGTTCCGACCTACGCGGTGGTCGCCAACGTTCTCGATCCTTATCAGGCGATCATGGACCTGACGGGGCTTTCCTGGCTGATCCAGAAGATATCGGGGGTTCAGGTCCAGCTCAGCCTGGGACTGCTCAATTCCTATAGCGGCCTGATCCTGCCGCTGGTCGCCACCGCCACCGGCACGTTCCTCTACCGCCAGTTCTTCCTGACCGTGCCGGACGAATTGACCGAGGCGGCGCGCATGGACGGCGCCGGCGCGCTGCGCTTCTTCGTCGATATTCTTCTGCCGCTGTCGCGCAACAACATGGCGGCGCTCGGCACCATCATGTTCCTGTGGGCCTGGAACCAGTATCTGTGGCCGCTGCTTATCACCACCGACCAGTCGCACGCGATGGCGGTGACAGAACTGAAGCAGCTCATCCCCAATGTCGGCGGCGCGCCGGAATGGCATATCGCCATGGCCGGCACGCTGATCGTCATGGTGCCGCCGATGATCGTCGTTGTGCTGATGCAGCGCTGGTTCGTGCGCGGCCTGATCGCCACCGAAAAATAGGGAGACAGGAAATGGCCTCCATCACCATTCGCGGCGTCAAGAAGAACTACGCCAAGACGCAGGTCGTGCACGGTGTCGATCTTGACTTCGCTTCGGGCGAATTCGTCGTCATCCTCGGGCCGTCGGGCTGCGGTAAGTCCACGCTGCTCAGGATGATCGCCGGGCTGGAAGAGATTTCCGACGGCACGATCGCGATCGACGGCACGGTGGTCAACAAGCTCGAACCACGCGAGCGCGGTTGCGCCATGGTGTTCCAGAATTATGCCCTCTACCCGCATATGAGCGTGGCGCAGAACATCGGTTATTCGCTTAAGGTGGCCGGCGTTCCGGCGGCCGAACGCGCAGAGCGTGTCCAGGCGGTGGCGCGCGTCCTGGAGCTGGAGCATCTGCTCGACCGTAAGCCGATGGCGCTGTCCGGCGGCCAGCGCCAGCGCGTCGCCATGGGCCGCGCCATGATCCGCGAGCCGAAAGTGTTCCTCTTCGACGAGCCGCTCTCCAACCTCGACGCCAAGCTGCGCGTGCAGATGCGCTCCGAGATCCGCAAGCTGCACCGGCGCCTCAACGCAACCTCGGTCTTCGTCACGCATGATCAGGTGGAGGCGATGACGCTCGCCGACCGGCTGGTGGTGATGAATGGCGGCCGCGTCGAGCAGGTCGGCACGCCGGCGGAAGTCTACAGCCGGCCGGCAAGCCGCTTCGTGGCCACCTTCGTCGGCGCGCCGGCGATGAACATGCTCGAAGGCACCGTCACGCTGGACGGGCTGTCGCTGCTCGGCGACAGTCGCAAGCTCAACGTGTCGCGCACGGGCCTTGCCGTGGGCGCGAAAGTCGCGGTCGGCATCCGGCCGGAGGCGGTGCGCATGGTGGCGCCGGGGACGCCCGGAGCGCTCGAGGCGAGCGTCGACCTGATCGAGGAATTGGGCGCCGGCCGCGTCATCTATGTCGATCTCGACGGCGCGCCGTTCTCCATCGTGACCTCGGAGACCGTCCACCCCGAACCGGGCAGCACGGTCGGCCTGCAGTTCGCCGAAGCGGACCTGCACTTCTTCTCCTCGGAGACAGGCGGCAGGCTCGACGTGTTCAAGGCTACGGTGCCGGAGCCGGCGCTGTAGGCGATCCTTCCCGCGATTTCGAAAGCACTGATTGAGGGTTCACGCATGAAAATAATCCAGGTCACCGACGTCCATCTCGGCCGTCGGCGCGAGATGCGCTATGGCGCAAACCTGAATGAGCGTCTCGATCGATGCATCGATCATATCAATCAACGTCACAGCGATGCGACGCTCTGCATCTTCACGGGCGACCTGACCGATGACGGAAAGGCCGAGAGCTATGCCGACCTGAAGGCGGCGCTGAGCCGGCTCACCGTGCCTTACCGTCTATTGCCCGGAAATCACGACCGGCGCGCCAACCTCATCGCCGCCTTCCCGGAAAACGGAACCGACGGCAACGGCTTCGTGCAGTCGGTTTTCGATACGCTGGAAGGGCGGCTTATTTTCCTCGACAGTCTGGCGGAAGGCCGCGTGACGGGCGAGTTGTGCGACAGCCGGCTTGGCTGGCTCGACGCACGGCTTCGCGAGGCGGCGGGCAAGGCGGCCTATATTTTTCTGCATCATCCGCCGGTAGAGCTCGGGCTCACGCTGCTCGACCCGCTCGGCCTCGAACAGCCGCAGCGGCTCATCGATGTGCTGACCCGCCATGGCAATGTCCGCTACATCTTCTTCGGCCATGTCCACCGCGACATAGCCGGCACCGTCGCCGGCATTCCCTTCTCGGTGCAGCGCGGCCTGCATGCTCGGTTCATGCTCGATCTCGTCGGCGACGAATTTGTCGAGCAGGCGCCGCCCGCCTATTCGATCATCCTGATCGACGGCGCCCGCGTCGTCATCCACAGCCACGATTTCCTGGAGCAATGGCCGCTCTGGTCGCCGGCGACCGGGCAGCGCGTGCGGTAGATCACTCGAGCAGCAACGTGGGCGTTCCCGACCCTTCGACGAGCTTTGCCGCTTTCCTGTCGAAGGAAACGAAGGTTTCGCCACCGAGCCACTGACCGTCGAACGCGATCACGCCATCCGCGAAATCGCCACCGGCGTCGAGCACAGCAAGGCCCGCTTCGATCGTCGGTCGGTTGGCTACGACATTGCGCATGTCGAGGATGCGGCGGATCGAGGCGGATATGTCGGGACGCGCGACCCGGTAACTTCTATCCAGCACCCAAACGAACTCGCAGAGGGCCTGAACGCTGATCGCGACCAGTTCGGCCCTTTCCAGGGTCTCGGCGGCTGTCCGTTGCTGCGCTTCGTCGTCTCCGACGACAAGGCGCAACAGCAGGTTGGTGTCGAGGCCGATCTTCACTTGCGCCCGATACCGCGCATCCCGCCCGAAGCGCCGGCTTCTGCGATCGCATCGTTGATCTCGTCGATCGACAACCGTGCGCCGTTCGTCTTGTCCTTGAGCATCCCGCTCAGCTCTTGCCAGGAGCCCTTGCCCTGTTCGGCTTTCAGCTCCGCCCGCCCGCCGGGCAGAAGGTCGAGCCTGATCTTGTCGCCGGGCCGGATGCCGAGGTGCTTGAGCACGTCCTTCCGGAACGTGACCTGGCCCCGCGCCGTGACCGTCAATGTCGTCATGATGTTGCCTCCGAGCACCAGAATAATGCAAAACTGCATTATTTTCAAGGCGAACTAGGCGAACACATGCGCCTTGCCGGCGACGGTGAGGCGGACGATCTCGCCGATCGCCGGCGCGTCCATGCCTGTCCGGCGCAGGATGAGCGGCGTGTTGCCGATCGCGGCCGCATCGGGCGGATCCGGGCTGTTGAGCAGCCGCACCGCGACGGTGCAGATCGAGCCCGCGAATTCGCAATCCGTCACTTCGCCGAACAGCATGTCCGGCGTGCCCGACATGCCTTCGCGCGAGGTGAGCTTGAGCAGGATTTGCTCGGGCCGCAGCATGATGCGCGCGACATCGCGCCGTTCCTTCGTGTCGACCGGGATGCGGCCGAGCCGCGACACGGCAAAGCCATCGGCGATCCTGGCGGGCAGGATGATGGCGTCACCGAGGAACTCGGCGACCATCCTGTCCCTGGGTTGGAAATAGAGCTCGCGCGGCGTGCCGACCTGCGAGAACAGGCCGTCCCGCATCACCGCCACCTGGCTGGCGAAGGACAGCGCCTCGGCCTGGTCGTGCGTGACCAGGATGGTGGTGATGCCCGCCTCTTCCAGGAGCTCGGCCACGGCCTTGCGCATCGAGGCGCGAAGCCCGGTGTCGAGGGCCGAGAACGGCTCGTCGAGCAGCATCAGCCTCGGCTTCATCGCCATGGCGCGGGCAAGCGCGACGCGCTGCTGCTGGCCGCCGGACAATTCGTGCGGCCGGCGCTTCAGGATCGCTTTGTCCAATCCGACGATATAGGCGAGCTCAACAATGCGCTCGTTGCGCCTGTCTTCGCCACGCGCCATGCCGAAACCGATATTGTCGGCGATGCTGAGATGCGGGAACAGGGCGCCATCCTGGGCCACCACGCCGATGCCGCGGCGATGCGCCGGCACGGCGGCGCCGCCGTTGGCCAGCACCTTGCCGTCGAGCGCGATGCGGCCGCGGTCCGGCGCCTCGAAACCGGCAATCAGCCTGAGCAAGGTGGTCTTGCCGCAGCCGGACGGTCCGACGATCGCGGTGCGGCTGCCGCTTTCGGCAGTCAGGTCAACGCCGGCGAGGGCCGTCACCGGGCCGTAGCTCTTCGCGACGCCGCTGAGTTCGAGAAAGCTCATCGTCCGGCCATCCGCTTCGACTGGATGTAGAGCCACCAGGTCATCGGCAGCGACATCGCCACCATGATCAGCGCGTAAGGGGCGGCGGAGGCGTAGTCGATCTCGCCGCTATAGGACCAGAAGGCCATCGCCAACGTGCGGGTGCCGTTGGGCGCCAGCATCTGGGTGGCGGTGAGCTCGTTGGTGATGCCGAGCGCCACCATGGCCATGCCGGCCGCCGCGCCCGGCGCCGACAGACGGATGGTCGTCGACCAAAGCGCCTTGACCGGCGACCGGCCGAGGCTGGAGGCGGCGCGCTCCAGCTCCACCGGCGCCTGCGCGATCGAGGCGCGCAGGCTGACCAGCGCGCGCGGCAGGAACATCAGCGCGTAGCCGAACAGGATGGTGAACAGCGTCTGATAGAGCGGCAGCGCGACGCGCACGGTGATCGTCACCAGCGCCAGCGCGGTGACCACGCCCGGTAACGCGCCGACGATGTAATTGCAGCTTTCGAGCAGGCGCTGCAGCGGCCCCGGGGCACGGATCGAGATCCAGGCCATCGGCATGGCGGCAATCGTCGCAAGCACCGCGCCGGCGATGGCGAGGAACAGCGTCTGGCCGAGCGCCAGGCCGATCTCGTCCCAGCGCCAGACGTCCGTGCCCCCGGCGAGCAGCCAGCGGCTGACAGTGACGAAGGGCACGCCGAGCGACAGCAGCGCGACGCCCCCCGGGAAAAGCAGGCAGGGCAAGGTGGCGCGGCCGAGGCGGGCCCTCTGTTGTTTGCGCGCGGCGCCGGAACCGACGCGGGCATAGCGCTCTTCGCCGCGGATCATCACCTCGAGAGCGAGCAGGAAAAGGCAGCACACCACCAGCACGGCGGCCAGCATGTTGGCGGCCGGACCGTTGAAGGTCGACTGGAACTGGTCGACGATCGCGGTGGTGAACGTGTCGAAGCGGATGAAGACATAGAGGCCGTATTCGGCCAAGAGATGCAAGCCGACCAGCAGCGAGCCGCCGCAGATGGCCAGCCTGAGCTGCGGCAGCACGACGCGCGCGAAAACCCGCCACGGGCCAAGGCCAAGCGCTGCGGCCGCATCTTCCAGCGCCGGGTCGAGCCGGCGCAGCGCGGCCGCGATCGGCAGATAGAGAAACGGGAAATAAGCGATGACGGAGACCAGCACGCCGGCCCAGAGCCCGTGCAGGCCCGGAATGAAGCTGATCCAGGCATAGGAGTGCACAAAAGCCGGGATGGCGAGCGGCGCGACCGAAAGCCAGGACCACCAACGGTTGCCCGGCAGGTCGCTGCGCTCCGTCAGCCAGGCCAGCGCCACCGAGAGCACGATGGCGATCGGCACGGCGACAGCGACGAGGAGCGCGGTGTTGACCAGCAAATCACCGACGCGCGGGCGGAAGATCAGCGCCACCACCGTGTCCCAGCCGGTCTGGATCGCGACCCAGACGATGAAGGCGAGCGGCAGCAGCGCGATAAGTGAGATGAGAGCCGCGGCGAGCGTGATCCACGACGTGGACCGCCGCTTCTTCATCCCGGACTCCGGCAGTCTTGTCGGGGTCATGTCGATTGCCGACTGCATCAGGCGCGCCACCATGTCGCCGACGCCGCATGGCGGAAGCGATCTGACAGGCCGCGTAAGCGGCTCGAAGCGCAGCCGATCGTCATTCGACGAAGCGATCTCCAAATAAAAACGCTCCCGCGGAAGGCGAATTGCCGCGGGAGCACGGTCGTTCGCCCTTTTAGGACGAACGCGAACTAAAGCAAGCCGGCTTGCGTCATCAGGTCGATGACCTTCTTGGAATTCAGCTTTGCCGGATCGACTTTCGGCGCCTGCAGATCGGCCAGCGGCACCAGCTTCGGGTTGGACTGGGCATCCTTGCCGACCGCATATTCGTAGGACGTACCGTTCTTCAGCACGTCCTGGCCGCCCTTGCCGGTCACCCACTTCAAGAACGCCTGGGCTTCCTTCGGATGCTTGCTCGAAGCCAGCACGCCGCCGCCGGAGATCGAGACGAAGGCGCCCGGGTCCTGGTTCTTGAAATAGTGCAGGCCGACATTCTTGCTGTTCTCGCCGGTCTTGGCCTGATCGCCGATGTAGTAATAGTGGTAGATCACGCCGCCATCGATCTCGCCGGCATTGACCGCCTTCATCACCGTCGAGTTGCCCTTGTAGGCGGTGAAGTTCTCCTTCATCGCCTTCAGCCAGTCGGCGGTGGCGGCTTCGCCCTTGAGCTCGAGCAGCGCGCTGACAATGGCCTGGAAGTCGGCGCCGGACGGCGAGGCGGCCCAGCGGCCTTTCCAGCTCGGATCGGCGAGATCGAGCAGCGACTTCGGCAGCTGGTCTTCCTTGAGCTTGTCCTTGTTGTAGGCGAAGACGGTGCTGCGGGCGGCGACGCCGACCCACTTGCCGCTCGAAGGCTGGTATTCCTGCGGAACCTGGGCCAGCGTATCGGCGTCGACCGGCGCGAACAGGCCGGCAGCCTCGACCAGGGCCATGGCCGGCGAGTTCTCGGTCAGGAAGACGTCGGCCGGCGAGGCCGCGCCCTCGGCGACGATCTGGTTGGAGAAGTCGCTGTCGCCGCCATTGCGCAGCGTGACCTTGATGCCGGTTTCCTTGGTGAAACCTTTCGCCCATTCCTTGGCAAGGCTCTCATGCTGAGCATTGTAGACGATGATGCCTTGATCCTCGGCCATGGCCGGGCCGGCGATCAGGCCGAGCGCCAGCACGGCGCCGGCAAGCGTGGAAAGGGCAATTTTCATGGGCATCGTCCTCAAAATTGGTGACAAGGGTTCGGGCACGGCTGCACCTACCAATACCTGATTGTTGTAGTCAACATTGTGGCCCTGCTTCAAACGGTCGCCGCGCCGCAAACTTTCGTGATTTTGCGGCGGTTTGGCTTGGACATTATTTCGCCGGCCACGTAACAAACCAGGGCCGAAGCACGAAAATCGGGGGAGTGGACTCTGTGACCGGCAAGGACGAGGCCGAGCTCTCAGGGCTGTTCAGGGCTGCGATCGCGGGCGATGAAAGGGCCTATGCCGACTTTCTGCACCGGATTGCCGCTCTGATTCGCGGCTTTGTCCGGCGCAAGATCGTACAGGGCGGGGTCGACCCCGAGGATGTCGTGCAGGAAACCTTGCTGGCCATTCACGTCAAACGCCACACCTGGCGCGAGGATGCGCCGGTGCTGCCCTGGGTCTATGCGATTGCCCGCTTCAAGCTCATCGACGCGTTCCGCCGGCGGGGACGGCGCATCGAGGTCGAGATCGACGAGATCGCCGAAACCTTCGCCGAGCCGGAGGCGGAAACGGTGAGCGACCGCGACATCAACCGGGCGCTCGACGGCCTGCCGCCGGCGCAGCGCTCGGTGGTGTCCTCGATCTCGGTCGACGGTCATTCGATCGGCGAGACGGCGGTGAAGCTCGGCATCAGCGAGACGGCGGTGCGCGTGTCGCTGCATCGCGGCCTCGCCGCGATCGCCAAACGGTTTGGACGACAGTGATATGAGGACAGAGGATCTCATCAAAGCGCTCGACGCCGACGCCCAGGACAAGGCGATGCCGCTCGGCAAGGCCTGGTGGCTGGCGGTAGGCGTGGCCGTGGTGATCGCTGGGGCAGTCTTCTTTGCGACCATCGGGCCGCGGCCCGACATCATGCCCGCCATGCACACGATGCGCTTCATGTCGAAATTCGTGTTCACGCTGGTTCTCGCGGCCAGCGCCTTCGCGCTGATCCGCGCGCTGTCGGTGCCGGGCGCTTCGACCAGGCGGAGGATGGCCTGGATGCTCGCCGCGCCGCTTTTGGTCGCGCTGGCGGTGATTCTGGAGCTCTTCGTCGTGCCTGAGGCCGATTGGGGCAAGCGGCTTATCGGCTCGAACATGATGATCTGCATGAGCTTCATCCCGCTTATCGGCATCGGTCCGCTGGCGGTCTTCCTCGGCATGCTGCGCTACGGCGCGCCGACGCGGCCGGTGTTGGCGGGCGCGGTGGCCGGCCTGCTCGCAGGCGGGCTCGCGGCAACCTTCTATGCCGCGCATTGCTTCGACGATTCGCCGCTTTTCGTCGCCACCTGGTATACGATCGCCATCGCCTTCCTGACGCTGCTCGGCGCCATCGGCGGGCGGCTGTTCGTGCGCTGGTAGGCACCGCACCGATCTTCGGTACAGTTTTGGAAACAGTGCCTTAATCATGCCGGCAATTGTTTGCCGGTTAGCGGAGCGGTCGCCGCCGCTCGCTGCGGCGAGGTCGACGAGATCATCGCGTGGGCCGATGCCGCCTGCTACGCTGCCAAGGCAGTCGGCCGCGGCTGCGTTTCCGCCGCGCCCGACGAAGCTTCGCCTGATGACCATGTTTCGAAAGAAGGCGTGACACCTTTGCCGCTTGCAGCGGCGTCCTGAGCCGCTGCGAGGACGTTCAATCGGAAAAGATCAGCGCGTCGGCACCGGATGGTCGCCGCGATAGTCGTAGAAGCCGCGGCTGGTCTTGCGGCCGAGCCAGCCGGCTTCGACATATTTCACCAGCAGCGGGCAGGGGCGGTACTTCGAATCCGACAGGCCCTCATGCAGAACCTGCATGATCGACAGGCAGGTGTCGAGGCCGATGAAATCGGCGAGCTGTAGCGGCCCCATCGGGTGGTTGGCCCCCAACCGCATGGCGGTGTCGATGGCATCGACCGTGCCGACGCCTTCGTAGAGCGTGTAGATCGCCTCGTTGATCATCGGCAAAAGGATGCGGTTGACGATGAAGGCCGGGAAATCCTCCGAGACGGTGATCGTCTTGTCGAGGTGCTTCACATAGGTCTTGGCCGCCTCGAAGGTCTGATCCTCCGTGGCGATGCCGCGCACCAGCTCGACCAGCTTCATCACCGGCACCGGGTTCATGAAGTGGATGCCAATGAAGCGCTCGGGGCGGTCGGTCTGGGCGGCAAGCCGGGTGATCGAGATCGACGAGGTGTTGGTGGCGAGAATCGCTTCCGGATTGAGCTGCGGACAGAGCTGCGCGTAGATTTTGCGCTTGACCGTCTCGTCCTCGGTCGCCGCTTCGATCACGAGGTCGGCGGCGGCCAGATCAGCCATGTCCGGGGCGGCCGAGATGCGCGCCATCGCTTCATTGCGCGCCTTTTCATCGAGCTTGCCGGAGCCGACCTGGCGGGCCATGTTGCCACTGATGGTGGCGATGCCCTTCTCGATCCGGTCGGCCGATATGTCGTGGATCAGGACCTTGTAGCCACCCAGCGCCGAAACATGGGCGATACCGCCACCCATCTGGCCCGCGCCGACAATGCCGATCGTCTCGATCTTGCTCATGACCCCAATCCCGTCCGGAGCAATTCCGCTTGAACGCTCCTGCTTGTTGTTCCTAGCAATTCCGATGCAAACCGCCGGAATGGCTCAGACCTTGGCGGCCTGCTTTTTGTGCAGTGCAAACTAAAAGGGCGGGGCGACTTCGTCTACCCCACCCTTCGGATTTTAATATGCCAGAACTGACGGCGTCAAAGCGCCTTTTGCAGCTCCGGCAGGATGACGAAAAGATCACCGACCAAGCCGTAGTCGGCAACCTGGAAAATCGGCGCTTCCTCGTCCTTGTTGATGGCGACGATGACCTTCGAATCCTTCATGCCGGCGAGGTGCTGGATGGCGCCGGAGATGCCGACGGCGATGTAGAGGTCGGGCGCGACCACCTTGCCGGTCTGGCCGACCTGCCAGTCGTTAGGCGCATAGCCGGCGTCGACCGCGGCGCGCGAGGCGCCAACCGCGGCGCCGAGCTTGTCGGCGACCGGCAGGATGACTTCCTGGAACTTCTCCGAGGAGCCGAGCGCGCGGCCGCCGGAGATGATGATCTTGGCCGAAGTCAGCTCCGGGCGGTCGTTCTCGGAAAGCTTGTTCTCGACGAAAGAGGACAGGCCGGGATTGGCTGCGGCGCCGACTGTCTCGACCGAGGCGGAACCACCTTCCGGCGCCGCCGAGAAGGAAGCCGTGCGCACAGTGATGACCTTCTTGGCGTCGGTCGACTGCACGGTCTGGATGGCGTTGCCGGCATAGATCGGCCGCTTGAACGTGTCGGGCGAGACCACCTCGATGATTTCCGACACCTGCGCGACGTCGAGCAGCGCCGCCACGCGCGGGGCGATATTCTTGCCGGCGGAGGTCGCCGGCGCGATGATCGTGTCGTAACCACCCGCAAGCGACACCACGAGAGCCGCGGTCGGCTCGGCGAGACGCTCGGCGAGCTCGTCGGCTTCGGCGAGCAGCACTTTGCGAACACCTTTCAGCTTGGCGGCGGCATCGGCCGCGCCCTTGGCGCCCTTGCCGGCGACCAGCACGTCGACATCCGAGCCGATCTGGAGCGCGGCCGACAGCGCCTTGGCGGTCTGGTCGGAAAGGCTTGCATTGTCGTGTTCGGCGATAAGCAGAATTGCCATTGTTTTATCCCTGACTTTCGTCTTCAAGGCTCCCTGAAATCCGGTCAGGCCGAGCCGAAAACGGTTGGTTTCGAGAACCGGAGCGGAGCGTACATCTATACGTGAGCACCGGAAGCGCAGAAGCCAGCCATTTGCAGGCCGGCCTCATCGGATTTCCTTAGAGCACGCCGGCTTCGTTCTTCAGCTTCTCGACGAGCTCGGCCACCGACGTTACCTTGACACCCGCCTTGCGGCCGCCCGGCTCCTCGGTCTTGATCACCTTGAGGCGCGGCTTGACGTCGGCGCCGAAGTCGGCCGGGCTCTTCTCGTCGAGCGGCTTCTTCTTGGCCTTCATTATGTTGGGCAGCGAGGCATAACGCGGCTGGTTGAGGCGAAGGTCGGCGGTCACGATCGCCGGCATCTTCAGCTCGACGGTCTGCAGGCCGCCATCGACTTCGCGCGTCACCTTGGCCTTGTCACCGGCCAGCTCCACCTTGGAGGCGAAGGTGCCCTGCGACCAGCCGAGGAGCGCGGCCAGCATCTGGCCGGTCTGGTTGGAATCGTCGTCGATCGCCTGCTTGCCGAGGATGACGAGGCCGGGCTTCTCGGCCTCGACCACGCCCTTCAGCACCTTGGCGACGCCGAGCGGCTCGGTCTGCTCGTCGGTCTTGACCAGGATGGCACGGTCCGCGCCCATGGCGAGCGCGGTGCGCAGCGTCTCCTGCGCCTGCTGCGGACCGATCGAGACGACGATGATCTCTTCCGCCTTGCCGGCTTCCTTGATGCGGATCGCTTCCTCGACGGCGATCTCGTCGAACGGGTTCATCGCCATCTTGACGTTGGCAAGCTCCACGCCCAGTCCGTCGGCTTTCACCCGGACCTTGACGTTGGCGTCCACAACCCGCTTCACGGGCACAAGGATCTTCATTTTCCTGTCACCTCTCCTGAGATAGTCGGGGGCGCCATAGCAGCGTGCGCCCTGTCAGAGTTGTCGAAAGCCGACATTATGGGCGGAATATCCGCCCAGCGGTGCCGTTTCCGTAGTGGCGGCAAACCGGCGCGTCAATATCCCACGACGCACCCAAATCGGTTCAGTCCCGGCGCGTCGCTGCTCCACGGCCCCATTGCGAGGCCGGCTGCGCCGGATCGCCCGCAGGCGGCTCGACGGGGACAGGCGGCTGCTGGATCTTCGGCGTGGGGTCCGGCTCGCCGTCGGCGCCGGCCAGCAGCGGCACGCCGCGGCTGCGCAGCACCAGCACCAGGATCGATCCGGCGATGATGCCGCCGATATGGCAAGCCCAGGAGATCTGGTCCTCGTCGCCGCCCACAGCGGCTCGCGCAAACATCACGACCTGGAACAGGATCCACAGGATCAGCGGAATGAAGGCCGGGATGCGCAACGGAATGCGGGCAAAGGCCAGCACCCAGACTTTCACCCGGGGATAGAGGATCAGATAGGCAGCGACGACGCCGGCGATGGCCCCCGAGGCACCGATCAGCGGCACTTGCGAGTCCCAGGCCACCAACCCCTGGAAGAAGGCGCCGGCGACGGCGCAGGCCAGATAGAAGATCAGATAACGGAGGTGGCCGAGCGCATCCTCGACATTGTCGCCGAACACCCAGAGAAACAGCATGTTGCCGCCGAGATGGAAGATGTCGGCATGCAGGAACGAATAAGTGAGGTAGCTGAGGCTCTCGGGGATGACGACGAATTCGGGCGACAGCTCGACCTTGTCGTGAACCACCGATGGGATGAAGCCGAGACCGAGAACGGCGGCATTGGTGAAGTTCTCACCGCCAAGCGTGGTCGCCAGATATACCAGCGCATTCGCCACGATCAGGCCGATGGTGACATATTGCAGGCGGATGTGGCGCAGCCTGTTGGTGTCGTAAAGCGGGATGAACATCGGGCCTCCCCCGCCTCCGGATTCAGCGGTTCTTGCCGGGAACCCATAGCACGTCGGCCATTCCATTGTCATTGACCGCACGGGCGGCGACGAACAGGAAATCCGACACGCGGTTGATGTATTTGAGCGCCTCGCGGTTGACATGCTCGGCCGGATCCTGCGCCAGCGCCACCATCAGGCGCTCGGCGCGGCGCGCCACGGTGCGGGCAACATGGAGCGCCGCCGCGGCCGGCGTGCCGCCGTTCAGCACGAAGGATTTCAGCGGCTGCAGTTCCTTGTTGAGCGCGTCGATGTCCTGTTCGACGCGATCGGTTTGGGCGGCGACGATGCGCAGCGGCTCGTAGTCCAGGGGTTTGCCTTCGTCCGGCACGGCTAGGTCGGCTCCCAGATCGAACAGATCGTTCTGGATACGCGACAGCATGGCGTCGATCGCGGGATGTTCGGCGGCGGTGTGGATGCGGGCCATGCCGATGCAGGCATTGGCCTCGTCGACGGTGCCGTAGGCGTCGACGCGCAGGTCGGATTTCAGCCGCCGCTCGCCGGTGCCGAGCCCTGTCGTGCCGTCATCGCCCGTGCGGGTGTAGATCTTGTTGAGCTTGACCATGCCATCCTCCTTAAGCGACTTTCCTGACACGATTGCGGCCGGAAAACCGTCTGCACCTTCTCCTGGAGTCGCTGAGCCCGCACTATTTGCGCGTGAAATAGACCACCAGCAACAGCAACGCCAAGGCCACGGCCTGCAGCATGATCCGCGCCTGCATCAGCTTGTTCGAGGTGATGCCCGAGCCGCCGCGCATCATGTTGATCAGGCCGCGGACCAGCACGATCACCACGGCGGCCATCGCGACGATGGCAAGGATCTTGAAGACGATGAGCATCTGGCTGGCTCCGGTTCGGGTTCGGTCAGGCGCGCCTGGCGAGCACGCGATAGAGCAAGGACGCCGGCAGGATGCGCTTCAGCGCCACGCCGATCCTGGCCGGCAGCGTTACCACATAATGCGGGCGCGGGCGCTGTGAAAGAAGCGCGTGGCGCAGTGCTGCGTGCACGATCTCCGGCCCGGGCTTCAGCTTCGACACGCTGCCGCCGGCCTGAAGCCTGGCGAGCTGCGCCTGATAGTCGGCGCGGTGGACGGAATTCTCGACATCGATGTTTTTCAAGAACCAGGTGAGGCCGTTGCTGGCGATCTTCGACGTCACCGGTCCCGGCTCGATGAGCGAGAGGTGGATGCCGCTGCCTTCGAGCTCCTGGCGCATGCACAGCATCAGCCCTTCGATCGCGTGCTTGGAGGCCGAATAGGCGCCTCTGAAGCGGACCGGCGCCAGCCCCAGGATCGAGGAGCAGTGGACGAGGCGGCCGTGCCCCTGGCGGCGCATGATCGGCACGATGCGGCGGGTCAGGTCGTGCCAGCCGAAGAAGTTGGCCTCGAACTGCTCGCGAAGTGCCGCGACCGGCAGGTCCTCGACGGCGCCGGGCTGGGCGTAGGCGCCGTTGTTGAACAGCGCGTCGAGCCGGCCGCCGGTGCGCTCCAGCACTTCCTCGACCAATGCCGCGATGGATTGGGGCTCACGATAGTCGAGATAGAAGGCCTCGATGCCGTCGGCCTCGAGCGCGGCGATATCGCCCGGCTTGCGCGCCGTGGCGAAGACCCGCCAGCCTTCCGCCTTCAGCGCCCGCGCGCAATAGGCGCCGATGCCGGAGGAGGCCCCGGTGACGATGACGGTGCGCAACTCTTCGGCGGCGGGGCGCGTTGTGGGACCTGGGGTTGCCATTTGCCGCAATCACTTCCCATATTCGCGGCGTTGACACAATCGAGCGGAGCGCGGGCCCTTGCTGCGGAATATCGTCGCCCTCAAGCGCGTGCTCTACGATGCGATAGGCCATTTCACCACCGATGACGGCTGGGCGATGGCCAGCCATCTGGCGATCACCTCGCTGATGGCGCTGTTTCCGTTCCTGATCTTCGCCACCACGCTTGCCAGCTTCCTGGGCGCGCGCGCCTTCGCCGACACGGCCGTGCACCTGGTCTTCGACACATGGCCGGAACAGATCGCCAAGCCGATCGCGCATGAGGTGCAGAATGTGCTCACTGTACGGCGCACCGACCTTCTGACCTATGGCGTGCTGCTTGCGGCCTATTTTGCTTCGAACGGCATCGAGGCGCTGCGCACCTCGCTCAACCGCGCCTACCGGGTCACCGAGACGCGCGGTATCATCCACCGCCGCGTGCAAAGCATCATCTTCGTCCTGATCGCCACCGCCTGCTTTCTCGCCATCAGCGTGCTTCTGGTCTTCGCGCCGCTGCTCGCGCGGCTGGCGGAAGCGCATCTGGAATGGATCAAGCCCTATATGGGCACGATCACCATCTGGCGTTACGTGATCGCCTCGACGGTGATCGTCATCGGACTGTTTTCGGTGCATATCTGGCTGCCGGCCGGCAAGCGCCGCTTCGTCTCGATCATTCCCGGCATTGTCTTCACGCTGATTGCATGGCTGGTCGGGTCAACGATCTTCGCCACCTATCTCGACCATTTCTCGTCCTATGTGACGACCTATGCCGGACTCGCATCGATCATGATCGCGGTCGTCTTCCTCTACATCATATCGGCGATCTTCATCCTTGGCGGCGAGCTTAACGCCGCGATCAGCCGCTATTTGGAGGCACGCGCGCGCGTCGGCTGAGATGTGCCGATATTCAGGTCAGGCCGGCCTGCAAACGGCGGCTTTCTCCGCTTCCGGTGCTCACGTACGCAAAGTACATTCCGCTCCGGTTCTCGGAAGCCATCGTTTTCGACTCGGCCTGACCTGAATCTCGACACATCTCAGGTGGAGATCCCTTTGACTACGCCGTTGGATCTGGCGGTGGCCAGGGCGACGCCAAGGGTGGCGATCGCCATGCCGGCGATCTGCATCAGGTTGAGCTGCTCATTGAAAAGCACCCAGGCGATGACAGCGGTTACGGCCGGCACCAGGTAGAACAGCGAGGCGACCTTCGACATCTCGCCATCCCTGATCATCACCATCAACAGGAATATGGCGCCGACCGACAGCACCAGGACCAGCCAGGCCATGGCGAAGATCAGTTCGCCATTGACGGTGACGGCGCGCGTCTCGAAGAGGAGCGAGCCGACGATCATCACGGCGGAGCCGCCGACATACTGCCACATCGTCGCCGACACGAGATCGCCGCCGGAGGCATAGCGCTTCTGCCAAATGGTGCCGGCGCTCATGCCGAGCACCGACACCAGCGAGGCCGTCAGCGTCGCCGCCGTGACGCCGCCGCCCAGCATGCCGAGCTTCGGCCAGAGCACGATGACGACGCCGAGCAGGCCCACGGCAAGGCCTGCCCAATGGCGCGGCAGGATCGCTTCGCCCAGGAATTTTCCGGCGAGCACGGCGGTGATCAGCGGCTGCAGGCCGACGATCAGCGCCGAAAGGCCGGCCGGCATGCCCCGGTGAATCGCCCAGAAGACGGCGCCGAGATAGATGCCGTGCATGAGGATGCCGGCCACCGTCGCGTGCAGCGCCTCATCGCGCGTCGCCTTGCGTGAGCCGAGCAGAACGGTGAGGCCGGCAAACAGGATCGCCGCGATCACGAAGCGGATGGCAAGGAAGGTGAAGGGTTCCGCCCAGGGCATGGCGTAGCGCGCGCCGATGAAGCCTGTCGCCCACAGAATGACGAAGGAGGCGGGAATGAACCGCTTGATGCTCTGCATTGAGGGGAGCTGCCGGGGTGAACGGTTGATGACGGCAATTGCTCTAATGCCGATCAATCGCGCAAGCAAAACGAAACGGTTGATCCATAAGCTAAGTCGAATTCAACAAACCGTGCCAACTGGGGCATGGCGCATCGCCGCGCCATGGTGAGGCATGTTTTTGCATCTGGACACGAGCTCGCTGTTGTTCGGCTTCGCGATCATAGCCGGCTTCGGCTTCTTCTTCGGCACGGCGCTCGACGCGATCATGAAGGAGAGCGGCTTCGGCCCGACCGGCAATACGCTGCTGTTCATCTTCGGCTTTTTTGCCGCGGTGGTGATAGCCAACAAGCATGGCATCAGCCTGAGCGATCTCAAGCTGGCGGTTGCCTGGGGGCTGGGCGGCGCCTTTTCCTTCATCAGCGTGCTGGCGCTCATTAAGGCCGGGATGGCGCGCCTCTAGCCAACGCGCCGATATTCAGGTGAGGCCGGCCTGCGAACGGTGGCCCGCTGCGCTTCCGGTGCTCACGTACCTCAACTACGCTCCGCTTCTCGGGAGCCACCCCTCTCGGCTCCGGCCTGACCTGAATCTCAGCGCGTTGGGGCCAGTTCAGAACCAAGCAAGCGCCTGACGTCCTGCGGCGACATGCCCGCGTCTCGAAGCGCGGCAAGGCCGGTGTCCTTGAAGCTCTTGGACAGTTTCCGGCCATCCGGCCCAGGAATCAGGCGGTGGTGGAAATAGCGCGGCGGCGAGAGGCCGAGCAGTTCCTGCAGCAGACGCTGCACCCCGGTCGCCGCATAGAGATCCTGGCCGCGCACGACATGGCTGACGCCCTGCAGCGCGTCGTCGACGACGACGGCGAGGTGGTAGCTGGTCGGGATGTCGCGGCGGGCGATGATGACGTCGCCCCAGGCCTGCGGTTGCGCTTCGATCGCCCGCGTCGCGGACATCGTCTCGTCGCTGAACTCCGTCCATGACAGGCCGGCCGTGACGCGCGCCATTGCCGCCTCGACGTCGAGCCGCCAGGCGAAGGGCATGTTCTCGGCGATCCGCCGCTTGCGCTCCCCGGCCGGCAGAGCCTTGTCGAGCGGCGGGTAAAGCGGCACGCCGTCCGGATCGCGCGGCCAGTCGCGGCCGCCGGTCTCGGCGATGAAGGCGCGGATCTCGCCCCGGCTCATGAAGGCCGGATAGACGAGTTCCTCAGCGATCAGCCGGTCGAGCACCGCCCGGTATTCGGCAAAATGTTCCGACTGGCGACGCACCGGTTTTTCCCAGCGTAATCCCAGCCATTCGAGGTCGCGGAAAATGCCGGCTTCGAATTGCGGCGTGCAGCGGGTGATATCGATATCCTCGATGCGCAGCAGCAAGCGTCCGCCCGCTTGCGCCGCCATCTGTTGGTTCAGCAGGGCCGAGTAGGCATGGCCGAGATGCAGTTCGCCATTGGGGCTCGGCGCGAAGCGGAATGTCAGGAGCGTCATCTTTCGGGCGGCATTCGGGTTGAAAGGCGCTTTTGCCAATTGGTACTAAGCCATCAATTGCCACTTCGCGGGCGCCCTGGGAACAAGAACGTGCAACGCATCGCCTCGCTCGACGATATTGCGGCAGGGCTCGACGCCCTCTGCCGGATCGATCCGCGGCTGGAGACGGTGCGCGGCAAGGCGGGCGAGGTGCCGCTTCGGCTGTCGGAGCCGGGGTTTCAAAGCCTGGTCTCGATCATCGTTTCGCAGCAAGTTTCCCGCGCCAGCGCCGACGCCATTTTCGGCCGACTGATCAGGCTGGTCGACCCGCTGACGCCGCAGGGCATCCTTGCCGCCGGCGAGGACGTGTTTCGAGAAGCCGGGCTGTCGCGGCCGAAGCAGCGCGGCCTGCTCGCCGTCGCCGAAGCGGTGGCCGGGGGGCTCGATCTCGATCACCTGTGCACCCTGGATGCCGGCGAGGCGATCGCCGCGATGACGGCGGTGCCCGGCATCGGCCCATGGACGGCCGAATGCTATCTGCTGTTTGCCGCCGGCCATCCGGATGTGTTCCCCGCGCGCGACGTCGCGCTGCAGACGGCGGTCGGTCACGCGCTCGGCATCGACCCGCGTCCGCCGGAAAAAATGCTTATCCGGCTGGCCGAATCATGGAGCCCCTGGCGGGGTGTCGCGTCGCGGCTTTTTTGGGCCTACTACCGTGAGCTGAAGGGCAGGGACGCGGCGCCTCCCGTCGAAATGGCCGAAAAAGCATGAAAATCATGCGTTTTTGAGAGTCTCGGCGAGAGACAATCCGCTTCACATCCCTGTCATGTCGGGCTTACAGTATCCGCGCCGTTCGGTTTAGAACGAAGGAGGCGAAGGACGTGACGGTTGCCGTATCTCCGGATGGGCTTCCCGCGCTGGTGCTGAATGCGGACTACCGCCCGCTCAGCTATTACCCCCTGTCGCTCTGGTCGTGGCAGGATGCCATCAAGGCTGTGTTCCTCGACCGGGTCAACATCGTCGCCGAATACGAGCATGCCGTCTCCTCACCGACCTTCTCGATGAAGCTGCCGAGCGTGGTGAGCCTGAAGGCCTATGTGAAGCCGTCGCGCCATCCCGCCTTCACCCGCTTCAACGTGTTCCTGCGCGACCGCTTCCAGTGCCAGTATTGCGGCACGCCGGAGGATCTGACGTTCGACCATGTCATCCCGCGCCATCGCGGCGGGGCGACGACCTGGGAGAATGTCGTGGCCGCCTGCTCGCCCTGCAATCTGCGCAAGGGCGGCATGATGCCGGCGCAGGCCAAGATGTGGCCGCTGCAAAAGCCCTATCAGCCGACGGTGCACGACCTGCATAACAACGGCCGCCTGTTCCCGCCCAACCATCTGCATGAAAGCTGGATGGATTATCTCTACTGGGATGTCGAACTCGAACCCTAAAGTTCGGCAGAAATGCGCGAGCCCGGCCGTCTGCCGCAGCTTTCTGCGCTTCCGGTGCTCACGTACTTAAGTACGCTCCGCTCCGGTTCTCGAAAGCCGCGCCAGCCAATCCGGGCTGGCGAATTTCTGGACGAACTCTCCGCCGTGCCGTCCGGTAGAAATTGGCTCAGTCGCGGGACAATGCACTGCGGAAGGCGACGGCGGCGAGGACCAGGCTGGCGATGGCGTTCCAGCCGGCGAGGGACAGGCCCAGGATGCGAAGCGCCGCCTTGTCGCAGGAGGGCGGCACGAATTTGTCGAGCGCGTCGAGCACGCCCTTGCCGCCGGTATCGACCGGGCCGGCGCCGGCGGTGCAGTCGGCCGGCCCCGGCCACCACGCCCATTCGACGCCGGAATGGTAGACGCCGAGATAGAGGCCGTAGAGCATCAGCAAGCCGCCGATCGCGAGCAGCCCGCGCGTCACCCAGGCCGGCGCGCTGAGCATCGAGGCGATCGCCGCCATCGCCATCAGCGGCACGCCGATATAGTAGGGCGTGCGCTGCTCGAGGCAGAGATGGCAGGGGATGTAGCCGCCGATATATTGGAAGGCGAGCGCCGAGCCGACGGTCGCGGCCATGGCGACGGCGAGAAAGAGCGCCACGCGCGTGCGCTGGCGTCCGGTGTCGGCATTCATGGTCGCGGTCATGATGGGGTCCGTTGTTGCGTCGCTATCAGTGGGCGTATCTGACGAGGATATAGAGCAAAATCAGGGCAGCGGCGCCCGCCCCGACAATCAATCCCAAGCGCTTTTCGATGAACTCCCTGATCTCTTCGCCATAGCG
Source organism: Mesorhizobium sp. SOD10 (assembly GCA_000824805.1). GTDB lineage: Bacteria > Pseudomonadota > Alphaproteobacteria > Rhizobiales > Rhizobiaceae > Mesorhizobium. The sequence goes on along the minus strand of CCNA01000012.1, from coordinate 54,503 downwards.
GCGCAGCAGCCAGGCAAGCAGCAGGAAACGCGCGCCGCGCGCCAGGATGGCCGAGACGATGAAGACCAAAAGATTGACGTGAAGCGCCCCGGCCAGAATGGTGACCACCTTGATCGGCGGCAGGTGCGCGGCGCCCGATGTGACGAGCAGCACCAGCATCAACCCGGCGCCTGACGACTGCCACCTCTCGAACGTGGCAAGGCCGCCGAAATGCTCCAGCATCGGGCGTGCTATCGTATCGTAGGCATAGTAGCCGATCAGCCAGCCGGCAAAGCCGCCCAGCACGGACGCAGCCGTGGCGGTCAGCGCGTAGCGATAGGCGCGTTTGGGGGCCGCCAACGCCATGGGCAGGAACAGCACGTCGGCCGGTATGAAGAACACCGAGCTTTCGACGAAGGCGATGAAGGCCAGCCACCATTCGGCGGATTTGCGCGCCGCCAGCGACAGGGTCCAGTCGTAAAGTCGGCGAAGCATCGGCTCTCCTAATGCAGTTGCCGCAATTCCTGACGGAAAACCGCAGCGCACTTTGCTCTAATCAATAGCACCCGAAACGCCTGGCGGTTTTGGGCAACGGCAGGCAGGAAGACAAGGACCCAAAGCGCCGCATCCGGCGTCCGGATGCGAGGCGCTCAACGCTTCGCCTGTCTAGAAAGATTTTCCGCGCCGCACAATGTCTGCGTCGCCACGAGGCCGAAGGGAGGGGGCAATGCCGCCGCTTGAGCGGGCAAATCCGCAACAGGCCAGTTGACGAACACCCATCCGCCCGTATAGTCCGCGCCCATCCAGGCCGCCCGGCCTGAGCCCCTATGGCGGAATTGGTAGACGCGCTCGACTCAAAATCGAGTTCCGCAAGGAGTGCTGGTTCGATCCCGGCTAGGGGCACCACTTCCCACCCGAGACACCTTGAAAGCCAAGGATTGTAAGGGTTCCCGCTATCCCCGAGGTACACTTTCAGGTACACCAAGGGGTACAAATCGAATGAGACTGGTTTTGAAGCACGTCCAAAAGCGCGGCGACACTTGGCGCTACCGGCGCAAGGTCCCTGGTCCCCTCCGGGAGATCGTCGGCAAGGGTGAGTTGGTCGCGCCGCTGGGAGGAAGCGAGCAGGAGGCCATCAAACGATATGGCCGGGTGCACGGCGCGGCCGAGCAGACTTTGGCCGACGCCAAGCTCCGGCTGGCCGAGGCACAAGGACTAATCGCCCCGCGTATCGAAACGCCATTGGACCGCTTCGCCAGAACACGAGACGCCATCCGGGAGCTTGGTTTTGACCCGGAGGCTGAAGTGAGTGAGGCAGAGTGGTTCCGACGGTCTGCCGTCGCTGAAAGATTAGTCGCGGGGCGGCCGAAAGACCCGGAGACGGGCTATCCCGTCGAAGTCGCACCGAGCGAGACCGCACTTATCTCGGCCCTACATTCGGGCCTCGGCAAGCCGCCGCTTCCAACTCTTGAGGACGCCAAGAGGCTCTACCTAGAGGACCGCGCCAAACGGTCCAAGGCCGGAGAACTGGCGCGTAAGAAGGACCAGCAGCGGGCACAGCGCGTCGTCGGTCACATCATCGAGGCCCTCGGGAAGAACCCTGTGCTGACAGAGCTTCGACGGGCAGACGCCCGAGCTGTTCATGACCATATGCTCCGCGTCATCAACAGTCCGTCCACCGTCGAGCGGTACTTGAACGACACACGGGCAATCATCAATCACGCTCTCAAGGAAATGGACCTCGGCCACATCGCAAATCCCTTCGCGGGGCTGGAGGTCCGAAGGGGCGATGAGAGTGAGACAGCGAAGGACAAAAGGCGGTCACTCGCAAAAGCGGAGCTTGCCGCTATCCGAACGCGCATCGACACGATGTCACGCGCAGACGACCTTAAGCACCTTTGGCGCATCCTAGAGGGCACCGGTTGCCGGCTCGCAGAGGTGACGGGTGCCAGAACGGTGGACGTGATAGTGGATGGTGAGCTTCCCCACATCAGCGTCCAGTGGCACGAGGGCCGGCGTCTCAAGACCCACTCGTCGCGCCGCAAGGTGCCGTTGGTAGGGGATGCTCTGGAGGCGGCAAAGGCCGCTCTGAAGGCCGCAGGGGAGGGAGCCTTGCTGTTCTCCCGCTACGGTGGGGACAGCGGCCCCACGAGCGCGTCAGCGGCCCTCATGAAGCACGTTCGGGCAGTCGTGAAAGACCGTAAGGCAACCGTTCACTCGCTTCGCCACACTCTGAAGGACAGCCTTCGGGTGGCCGGAGTGCCGAAGGACACCCAAGACATGATCCTCGGGCATGCCAGTGGGGGCGTTGGGGAGACCTACGGAAGCGACGAGGCGCGTCTAAGGGTGGCTACGGACGCCATGAAGAAAGCGGTGGGCGCGTAGCTACTTCTTTGTCGGTCGCTGTGGCGGCGGGTTAGATGACGGCTTGCCAGCCCCGACGTTTCCTCCTCCGCTAGGGACTACTGGTGGCGGGCGGTGGCTGGGGGTTCCCCGTTGCTCGTGGCTGGGTGTTGGTGGTCGCGCCATTTGGAACGGTCCTCGTGCTTGTGTAGGCATGAAGTGCCAAGGAAATTACACCCAGAATGAATAGCACAAGCGCCGCGACATTGAGGAGCCGCGTGGCCCCTCGGAACAGGTTTCCACCGCTTTCGTAGGCTGTGGAGTTGATGACGCAATTGTCCAGCTTGTCGATTTCTCTCTGCGCGTCCGCCGACCCCGTGAAGTAGGACGTGATGTTTGCCGATATAGCGGCACCGAAACAAATCCACGAGGCGAGGAGGTAGCCGCTTACCCCCGCGCTCCCTCCTCCGATCTTGTCCATGAAGACAATCGAGATGCCGAGGGCACCGCTCGACACGCTCAATATCGATTTGTCCAGGGTCGTTAGCTGGTCCGACCGCAACTCCACCATGGCCTCTCGGTGCTTCAAGAGGTGTTCGAAGTACGCCTCCGACAGTTCGTCGTGTTGCTGCTTGGTCATACCGTGCCCCCTCTTGCTGCCCCGCCACGATTGTAGGAACATACTCCTAGATGGGGCGACACTCAACAGGAGGTCGCGATGGTCCGACCCAACAAGCCTAAGCAGCTATCGATCGGGGAGGTGGAGCAGTTCATGAAGGCGGTCGAGGGGCTACACATAGCATCGTCGGGCCACGTATCTCGCCCCGGTGCGACCACTACAGGTCCCTTCAGGATTTGCATGAGGCGCTCTTGAAGACCGTGCGGGAGGTGACTGGGAGGGCCGCCGAGTTCATTCGGTGGCATCAGAGGGGGCCGGCGCGATAGCTGTTGATCCCTCGACCTCGGGAAGGTGCCACTTATGAAAGCTCTGCATGATTGCGGTGTGAGGGTCGACCTTGCGGGCCGTTTCTTCGAGGAGCCGATATGAACGCGCCAAGGTCCCTCTGCTGCTGGTTGCCAGCAACGCGTCTTGGCGCTCCTGTATCCGATTGCGCGGTAATGAAACGATAGGACCGATAAGCATAGCTCTCTCCCTTTTCAGACGGGAGCCCGGTCGTTGTCTCTCGGCCGCCGATGTGCCCAAAGCTGTTACCGGCGATATGGGTCCAACATACACTAACTGGGTTCGGTTCCTAAGTTTTGCACAAAGGCTCGGTCGATCAACAGGCCGTCTCAAACTGGCGCAAAAATCCGAGGGGTCGAACTGGATAGTTTCAGCAGCGCGAGACCCCCCGGTGGGTCGCGGCTCCTCCGGCTCACGCCCGGTCCACTCTCGGCCCACGGCAGGCCGCCCGGATGCCTCTCCTCTATGTCTGGTCAGGCTGTTTCAGTGGCTTCGAGGGTCGGGGAGGTGGAATGCATCATGCCGACACGAACGCCTCTGCACGGACCGAACCGGACACGCGACCGGCAAGGCTCTCCCCTGCCATTTGTCAGGCACAACGAACGTTGACATTAGACAAATGCCGTTCTAAGGCTTTGTCAGGCACAACGGGCACGGGCAGGCAATGAAGCAATACGTCATCTACACGCGGGTCTCGACCGAGGACCAAGGCAAGTCAGGCCACGGCCTGGACGCGCAGCGGCGGGACATCGATATCTTCCTAGAGAGGTTCACCGAGGTTCCCTTCGAAGTACTCGGCCGCTTCTGCGACGTGCTCTCCGGCAAGCAGGATGACCGGCCCGAGCTGGCGAAGGCGCTGGCGCTGGTCCGCAAGACCGGAGCGGAGCTGCTCGTGGCAAAGCTGGACCGCCTAAGCCGCAAGGTCGCCTTTATCGCCGCCCTCATGGAGGACCCCAAGGTGCGCCTCCGGGTCGCCCAAATGCCCCATGCGGACAAGTTTCAGCTCCACATTTACGCGGCGCTCGCCGAGCAGGAGCGGGACTTCATATCGGCCCGCACGGTGGCGGCGCTGAAGGAAGCGAGGGCCAAGGGTAAGAAGCTCGGCGGCCTCCGGGACAAGACCATGGCCCGCAATGCGGCCATCCAAGAGAAGGCGCGGCAAGAGGCCGGTCCGGCGATGGCTGTCATTGGCCCCATGCGTGCTGGCGGGGAGACGCTTATGGCAATCGCCGAGGCCCTCAACCGGACCGGGGTGGCTACCTCTCGGGGTGGCCGGTGGACGGCAAAGCAAGTTTCGCGGGTGATTGATCGAGCATCGGTGCGATAATGCGCCCTGCGACAAACTGTCCATAAATGTCCCTAGAACGCAACGACCTCCAATTACCAATTTCCCATCTAACTGTATTGTCGATATTTAAATGTCCCGGATGCGGGAGAGTGCTTTAATTGTCCCGTATGCGGGATTTCATTGTGATTTGTTTGTTACAATTGCCCCTGTGATTGCCTCGTTTGTCTCATTCAACAGCAACGAGGACCACATACATGCACGAAGACAGCAGAGAACGCCGGGAGCCTTCAGCGCCCCTTCCACATCGCCCACAGGCCCCTAAGCGAATTGACGAGGCGGCAGCGCTCCGACTGGTCAGGGACGGAGGTAGGCGCTTGCCGGTGGAGGCCAGCAATGACCACTGAAAGCCTCAAGGCGGACCACTCCGGGGAAGCGATAGGCCACCTTGCGCGGGCGATGGGCGGCCTCACGACTGCCATCCGTGCCGTGGGGTCGGGCCGAGACCTAAACGCGCCGCTCACGCTGGAGCCCCTCGGGTGGACCAGCGAGGCCCTGGCCGACTTCGACCGGCTGTCTAAGGCAGAGCAGGACGGGACGGCGGGAGCAGGGGACAGCGCCCCACCGCCACAGGCGCTCGTCTCTCGCCTTGCCTTTGTCGCCGAAGCCGTATCGCAGGCCATAGAGGGGCTGGTGGCCGGGGCGGGAGTGTCGGAGGCTCTTCGCTACGCCATCATGGCGGACGCGCACCTCACCCAATTCGTCCGCTTGATCCCGGAAGATGAGTATGAGGGAGCAATCCGGGAAGTGTGGGGCCGGGAGGCGATGCCCGTTCGGCTCCGATAGGGTCTCTATCGACTCTGGACCGTGGCTGGAGCGGCTTGGCGGGTTTGGCTGGTGTAGGACACTCGTCGGACCCGAACGGCGCTCCAGCCGCTGTCCAGCACGACGCGGCGACGGAGCGAGTCCTTTACGACACCACTCAGGAAAGCGGTCCCCGGTGAGCTAACGCTTTATGGGAGAGAGCCGAGGGCATTTCCCTAAATACCCCACCGCTCAGGAAAGGGGTCCCCGGTCGATATATGAACGTGTTTAGGCGTTCGATGTGAAGTAGGTCGGAGCGCGTGGACCAACGCTGCTTCCTCCACACTCATTCTTCCTCCCTCTTCCAATCAAGGCTCCCCTTTGGTTGAGCCGCACCCCTTCAGAGACGCAAGACGCCGCTTCAAGGCTTCATCCAGACCTCCCCCAGGCCACCTCCCGGGCGACCTTCAGTGTCTCCATAGTTCTCCCGAAGGCGAGGCGTGGGTGGGTAGGCTCATTCGTTCCACTCTGGAGCGTCGTCTTGCGTCTCTCTTTTTTGCTGTCCCGTAGCTCCGGCCCGCGCCGTGAGAAGTATGCGTCCGTGTGAGCCTCTCTGTTTCAGAGCCTCCCGTAACCCAGGTCAGGCCCACATCCGGCCCCATGAGCGCCCGCCACTCTTCACCCTCTCTCTAATTTTTTGGACCCCGTAACACATGACCATCACCACACAGGATGGCGGCCCTACTCCGGGGCGCCCCGAGACATACCAGAAGGCCCCGAATGATCATCGTAAGTGGGGCGTCTCCAGCGAAATCGTGCTGGTTCCGATCAATGACCGCAAGCGCAACCGAACGCTGTTCGCAAAGGTGGAGGAGCGATCATTCGTCCGTCTCCCCGAGAGCGTTAGAGCTGCCAGTTGGGTCGTCGTGAGAGACGGCACCGCCACGGACGACATGCAATTCTCTGTCCGCGCAAGGGCGGGAGGAGCGTTCGTGACCATTCCCCGGCTCATCATGAACGCGAAGGCCGGGGAGTACGTCCGCAACATCAACGGCAACCGCCTTGACCTTCGCACCACCAACCTTCGTTTGAAGACCGGCGGCACCGGCAAACACACCAAGCGACACGACCTCGCTCTAGTCGCTCAGGAGACCCCAGCAAAATGAGCTTACTCGAAACATGTGAGTGGTCGGACGACTACCGCGCCGTCGTCGCCACCATAGGCCCCCGTTACCGGGTCATAGTGGACCGCAGGGCCTTCGGATGGACCCTACAGCAGCGCCGAGAGCGTGGCGGTGGACACGGGCGTTGGTTCAACATCGCCTCGCTCATCACGTCCCGGAAGAATCTGTCCGAAGTGACCCTCCCGCTCATGCACTCGGGCTACGTCAAAGATCACGGCATAACGCAGGATACTGTGGATGCCGCCTTTGCAACTCTGCCCGAGAGGTTCTCCCCCGAGCCCACACACGGCCAACTCGTGATCAACACCCGGCCCCCGTCGCCACACCCTGTCCCGACCTCCTACAAGACTGCCCACAGCATCACGTGAGGGAGAGACCGTGGCTGGAGAGGGTCTGTCCCTCCTGAGTGTCTTCCACCGTCCACAGACCCCAAGCCGCTCCAGCCGCACTAGGCGGCCTAAAGGGCACCTAGGGCCACCTCTCACACAACCCCTCCAACATGAGCAGCGATGCCATCAACCTCCGGTCGGGAAACCGACGAAGCATATCGGGCCGTCCTGGCCGTAACCTCCGACCGCCGCTACCGAGTGATTACCTGCAAAGACAACATCCAATGGATTGTCCAGCGCCGAGACAACGCAGGCCACCGGTGGCGCTCACAAGCCTACTATAGGCGCAGGGCTTCACTCCTCCGCGACTTGGGCAGTCTGCCCGACAAGGGTTTCGTAGGGGCCATCCGGCGGCTCCCTGAAATCCACACGGGCTGAAGGCCCGCGCCTCACCCACGATCATCAAACATCAACGAAAAGAGAGACACACCACCATGGCAAACTCAGCCAACTTCCAAATCACGGGCGAGACCGCCACCGAGACGATGGCCGCCGCAGCACAGGCCCGCCATATCCCCACCGCTGCCCCCACCGTCCAGACCAGCCGCAAGGTACAGGTGGACACCCATGGTGACGGCCGAACGGTCACGAAAGACCTCAGCGCCCGCAGCGTAGAGACCCAGCGGCAGGTCCGCCCCGGCAACGTCCTCATCGGAGGCGTTGAGACCTCTATTGAGGCCGCCCGCGCCGCAGGGTTGCTCCCTCCGGGTTTTGAGGGGCCTGTCGGGGGTAAGACCGCCGCCCCGGCAGGCAACCAGCAGGGCGACCAGCGGGATAAGTCGGCGACGCCCGAAGCCAACGCGAGCGACGACCCGGCAACGGACCTCGCCGCAACGGTGATGGACACGCTCGCAGGAGCCTTGGGTGCCGACGCTGTGGAGACCGGCATTTGGCAGGCCGCCGAGACGGGCGACTACGAAGGCAGCACCCCTCCGGGCGTCACGGAAGACGCTGTGTCCGCGATTGTCGAGGGCTTCACCGCCCAAGCAAACGCCGTGCTGCGCAGTCTTCCTGCGGGGGTGGCCTCTGTAGGTATGCTGGAGGAGACCATGAACGACGCAGAGCTTCGGGAAGCGCGAATGGCGACCATCCACAACGACCGGGAGAAGCTTGCCCATCTCGGCAGGACCGCCCTCCTTCGCATGGAAACAATGCCCTACCAGAACCCGCAGGGCTTCGAGGCCCTCATAGCGGACATGCCCGCAGCCGAGCGCAAGGCTCTGTCCTTCAATGAGGAGCGGCGCGAGTGGGTGGTGAAAGTTCCGGGCAAGGCCGCCATGTCCTTCGGCTCCGCAGTCCGCGCCGGCATCGTCCGCATCGGCTAACGCCACACGCAAGCCCTCAACAACACCAAGGATCACCCATGACCAAAGAAGCCAAGACCGCGCCCGCGACCACCGTTGCCAGCGCCGTACACATGCTCGCCCCTTCGACCAGCAAGGTGGCACGACAGGCCGAACACGCGGAAGCTCGTTCGCGAGAAGCCGCCGCATATGCCGCCATGGTCGCGTCCACAAGCTAATGGTGGACACCATCCGCTACCCCCGCGCTTTCCTGAATTGGCAGGCGCGGGTTGCGGGGACGAAGCAGGCTCTCCGTTACCGCGTGTCGCATGACGGTCGCGGCAACTGGACCGTTACAGAGCCCGGCGCTTACAACGACAAGCCCATTTACTTCCCCGCCGACGACCCCGGTACGCCAAGTTCTGAAGCGGACGGGAACGCTGCCAGGGGTGTGCAAGCCGCACCCCTAGAGGATGCACAGGCGTCAACGGCGGCCCCGCTGTCCCCGGCAGAGAAACACGCTGCTGAAGTCCGCGGCAGCTATCCCGACCTAAGCGCCTGACAAGGCGTAACCACCACAACCGACAGGGGCTCCGGCGCAGCGATGCACCGGGGCCTTTTTTTCGTCATCACACCACAATGGAGACACCATGAGCGCCAGCCTCGCCGACGCCATTAAGAACGAAGCCCAGCGGATCGGCGCTGACCCGCAAGACCTGGCAACCGTCATGTCCTACGAGACCGGCGGCACTTTCGACGTTTGGAAGAAAGGCCCGACGACCAAATGGGGCCAGCATATCGGCCTCATCCAGATGGGCGAGCCGCAGCGCCAGAAGTACGGCTACTACAAGGGAATGTCCGTCGAGGACGCCGTTCGCTCCTCGGCCAACTACCTGACCGACAACGGCTTCAAGCCGGGTATGCGTCTCCTCGACATGTACTCCATCATCAATGCGGGCGGACCGGGCCGCTACGACGCCTCTGACGAGGCCGCTGGTGGCGCTCCAGGCACCGTGCGGGACAAGGTTGAGCAGCAGATGGAGAGCCACAAGGCCAAGGCTGCTCAGCTCCTCGGCGGCAGCTACGTGCCGGACGTGAGCAACCCCTACACGGCCGACGCCCCACAGAACAACACCGGCATCTACGAGAACAGCCGTACCCCTCCGGCCCCCACGCTGGTAGAGGTCACCGCGCAGAAGGAACAGGAAGCCGCCACCGGCCCGCAGCCCTACGGCTCGTTCATCGAACAGGTGGCCGATGACATGGCGACGGACAACTACACGTCCCGAATCATCCGTTGGGCCACGCAAGGCTCCTACGACCCCAACGATAAGGGCTGGTCCGAGGACGAGTGGAAGCACATCACCGAGACCCTCCCGGAGCGGTATCATGACTACGTGCTCACCGGCTCCTCGAAGTACAATCGGGACCTCCGGCTAAAGTACGCGACCGAGATGGCCGAGGTCGATGCTCGCAGGACCACCGTAGGCACGGTAAGCTCCCTCACGTCCGGCCTGATCGCTGGCGCTCTGGACCCGGTGTTGCTCCCGACCCTCATTGGTGGTCCGGCGGTCTCTCTCGGCCGCACTACACTCGGATTCGCCGGGAAGGTGCTGGCGGGCGCCGCTATAGGTGGCACGACCAACGCCGCTCTGGAGCTGGGGGCTAAGTACGGCCTGGACGACCCCCGCGCCGATGCAGTGACCGCGTTTGGGGTAGGGGCTCTGTTGGGTGGATTGGTGGGACCTCTGGCTCACAATCCGGCCACGAGGGTTGAGCGGGACATCCTCACCAGGACCGGTCTCGACACAATCGAGGAAGTCAAGCAGCGTCGGCTCTCTCAGATGCCCTCCCATGAGACGCCTGTGCTTGCCGACCACACAGGCTCGGCCGGCGCGGCTCGCAACACCGAACTGATCAAGCCTTTCGACCCGAACGACTGGGGCATTGATGACGCGGCGGTGGACCGGGGCTTCGGTGGCAAGGCCCGCTTCGACGTGGCGGGACAGCTCACCACAAGTGAGAACCCGCGAGCCCGTCTCGCCGGCTTCGCCTTCTTCGAGGAGAGCGCCGGCACCAAGAACCACTCCGTTCTCGACGCTCCGGCCTCCGTCCGCGCCGTGGCACTGGAGCGGAAGCTGATGGGCAACCGCAACTCGGTCTATCAGGTCGCCTTGCGCGAGTACGTGACCGAGGGCTCCTCGATGCTGAACCCGGTTGCCCGCGCCCGGAAGGCGGAGGAGTTCAACCGCCTCGTCAACGCCTACATGGCCGACCCACACCCGTCGCCCGACGTGAGCCCCGCTGTCATCAAAGCGGCCGGCGCTCGCAAGGCGTTCTATGACGGTTGGGCGGACGAACTGGAGCAAGCCTTCCCCGGCCTTCAGGTGAAGCAAAAGGGCTTCTACTCGCCGAAAGTCGCGGACCACAATCGGATCTCGGAAATCGACCGGCTGGTTGACGAGGAGACCATGCACAAGTTCATCGCGGAGAGCATCCGCCGAGCGCATGGGGAGATAGAGGACGGCCTGCTCAAGCGCATGTCGAAGGGCTATTGGGCCAATATCCGAAACGCCGGCTATGGCATTGAGGACAGCGTCGCCGGGGCTCTCGGTCTCGGAGATAAGCAGGGGTTCAAAGACGCCTTCAAGCGGTCCCTGAACGAGGCCGAGGGGCTGTCGGACGATGAACTGGAGAAGGTCTACAACCTGTTCTCCGGTGTCGTGGACGAGGCCCGGAAGACCCCGGACAACTCCAAGGGTGTCGGCTACCTCAAGCGCCGGACCGTCATGGACTACGCCTACTCGGCCAACGTCCGCACCCGTGACGGCGGCACTATGCCCCTGAAGATGGACGACGTGTTCATTCAGGACGCCGAGTTCCTCGACCACCGTTACGCTCGCACCATGTCCGGCCGCGTTGCCTTCGCCAACACGAAGATACGCGACCCCAAGACGGACGAGCTGATCTTCGACGGCATCCGCTCCGAGGCCGATCTGGAGAAGGTGAAGAACTGGGTCCGTGAGGGCTTCCGTCAGATGGGCAAGCCTCTCGCCCAAGTGCAAGGCCAGATGGAAGCTGCCATCGAAAACCTCGACTTCGGATGGAAGCGCATCAACGGCATTCCTGTTTACGGGCAGGAGAAGGCGTACGCCCAATGGGTCCGCCGGCTGAAGTCGCTCCAGTTCATCCGCCTTATGTCCAACATGGGCCTCAATCAGGTTCAGGAAAGTTGGAAGGTCGCGGCCATGACTGGCTTCCGCGCGTCGATGCAACAGCTCCCCGCAATCCGCCGTATGGTGGACGAGGGCGGCCGATCGGTGCCCAAGCGGGACGCTCTACTCGCCGAACTGGAGCATATGACCGGCATGGGCATGGACGGCTTGGTCGGGAAGTTCGACTTCCGCTTTGCCGATGACCGGATAGGGGCTGGAGCGTCGTCGCAGCTCGCCAACGGGCTAGACGTGGCGCTCGACTGGGGCCAGCGAATGACCGCTGAAGTGTCCCTCATGCGCAGCATTCACGACTATCAGCAGAAGTGGGCGGCGAAGGCCGTGTCTCAACACCTCTTTGACATGGCACGTGAGACGGCTGTGGAGGGTGGAGGCTTCGACCTCTCCCGTCTCGCCGGCAAGGGTCGCGAACGGCTGGCGACGGCTGGCATCGGCGATGAGCAGGCCGAGTTGATCTTCGGCAACCTCTTGGCCCACGCCGAGCGGGACGGAGCCAAGCTCGTGTCCCTCGGGTCGAACAAGTGGGACCCGAAGGCCGTGACGGAGTTCTCCTACCTCATCAACCGCTACACCGACCGTCTCGTCCAGGCGAATGACGTGGGCGGACTGGCCCGGTGGATGAGCCACCCAGTCGCGCAGCTCTTTACCCAGTTCCGCAGCTTCGTTCTCGGGGCTTGGGCGAAGTCCACCCTCTACAGCATCAACCACATGGACCCGCGAATGGCGGTGCTGTTGATCGGAGAGCTTGCCTTCGGAGCTGCCACGTTCGCAGTAAGGCAGGCTCCGCAGCTTGCCGCGGACGAGGGCTACGACAGGTACTTCGAGGAGACTTTGGACCCGGTGAACCTCGCCAAGAACGGGTTCGCTCGTTCAGCCACGGCTTCGGTTCTCCCGATGCTGATGGACAGTGCCTTGCTCATGACCCCGATTGGGCCGCAGTTCGGGTCCGCTCGGGCGAGTGGTGCGCCGCAGGACGCCCTGTTCGGTGCGCCGGTCCTCGACCAAGTAAGCAAGGCGCAAACGTTCGTGAGAGGGGCCACCAAGGCCGCCTTGAACGGAGAGGAGCTGACGCAGGCACAGGCGCGGGCCGGCTGGAACGCCTTCGTCCCGCTTGGCAACTTCCTGCCGTTCGCGGCGATCTTCAGTCGCATGATTGAAGGCTTGCCGGAGAAGGCCCAGCGGTAAGCCCAGGCACGGATACGCAATGTCGGGCCTCGGCTATTACGGCCGAGGTCCTTCCTCTGCTGCTCCCGCTTCCGATGACGGTTGATTGGGGGCGGTTAACCCGAGCGCATCAGCAAGCATTTCCAGAACGGGCCGGAAGCCTGCGAAGTCATCAGGGTTCTTCCGCTCGTCGCAGAGAAATTCGCACAGTTCCTTTTTCCGAAGCTTGCTAATCTTCGTCACGTCTGCGGTTCGCTTGGTGACCGTCTCATAGAAGCGGTCCTCAAAGGCGGTTTCGGGAAGAAGGTTCTCAATCCCACTGCGGCAAACTTGGTTGTTCGGATTTTCCGGAAAGGTCCGGATGTGGAGATTGTCGTAATCGGACTGTGGTTGGGCGCTATCGAAGTCGAAGGCCAACACTGTGGGGGTCTTGACGAATTGGGGGTTATTTCTGAGGACCTTGGCGGCTTGGGCGAGTGGGGCCTTTCCACCATCCACAGCACCTCCAGGCTGCGTCCGACCCACCCAATCGATCTCTATCTGGTCAAGCAACCAACCGAAGCCAAGCAGGCCGGCCGCAGCCCGAAGGTAGCGTGGGTCAGTTTCTCCTTCGCAAAGGACAAAGGGGCGCTCTGCTTTCGCCGCCCGAGAGGCCACTTCCTCCTCGAAGCTTTTGGTCGCCTGAAAGTACCGAAACGAATCAAGGAATTCAGTGAAGCGTTCTGCCGTGATCTTGGTTGCGCTCGGAAGCTCTATCAGTGAGAAACCTGCTTCACCGTAGGCCTCGGCCATTCCCAGCGGAAACAAGGGCGAATGAGAAGACACGATGAACTGTATCTTGGGGAACAAACGCATCAATGCCGGAAGGACCCTGTGTTGTAGGTCGGCATGAAGATGCGCGTCGATCTCATCGACAATAACTATGCCCTCCATTTGTTGCGCGGGGCTTACGGTTTGCCCAGTGTCGGCATATCGCAAGATTGTCGCGAAGATCGAGAACAATGTAACCTGACCGGCCGACAGGGAGTTTAGGCTAGGAAATATGATGTCATTCCCTACAGCAATTTGGATTTTACGAGTACCTGCGGATCGCCCGGTTCTCACAATCCGAGCTTGGGGTTCTGCGATTATCGTGCGAACGATGGCATTGATATTTTGCAATGCCGAATTGTTCTGGAGTGCCGCCTGTAACAAAAGTGGCGCAAGATTGCCGCTTGTCGCATATTGTACGGCGTCTAACGACTGATCCAATATTACATCGATTATCCAAGGCAGCAAATCGCCGATAGCGGCGGCCACCGTGATAGGCTTTCGCAATTTATCGAAATAGCGGTCCCTGAAAATCGCTGCCGGTTCGTCATTAACGTTGTTTGCCCAAAATGGCAGCTCCGCGCGGTTTGACGGGAAGAAGCTGTAGCACCCTGAGCGGAATATTTTCTCTATTTGTTGATGCGGACCTGTAACCACCTTTTCGTTCTGTTCAGCATCCCAACCACCGACCCCAGGAAACGCCTCCATGCGTTGGGCGACATCTGCGGGGTTGAGACGTCCGGCCTTGGCGCGGTAGTAAAACGCCGCGTCATCGTGATGGAATTTACATGCGGCAAGCTCAAAGGGGGCTCCGATCCGGATAGTCGTACCGCCGACCACGCGAAAGAAAGCACGCCCGCCGGCGTTGGGTGGAGTGATGTCTGAAAAATGTTGTGCAGCAATCTCGATTATCGCATCGGCAATTATCGACAATAGGTTTGTCTTTCCTGCCCCGTTTCTACCTACGAAAATCAACGGCTTGGGAAGCCCATCAGATGTGAATTCCGGTTGGACGTCTATGTCAGCCAAAGGGCCGCTATTTATTGCTAGTATGTGTTTAAGATACATCTGGTGCCGTTCTATTCAGCAGGGCCTATCGGGACTTGGCCGTGATTACAAATCAAGAAAGAGCTGATTCGGTCAAGGCTTGCCGGATAGGTGCCGGCCGGGCCTTGGGCATCCCGGATCGCTTGAGGACCTTGGCAGGGTACTTCGCTTCCCGGCGCGGTACGACCATGGCTGTCGAAGCAATCGCGGCTTGACCAAGGGTACACCGGCGGGCTACCTAAGAGGTACACCGAGCTTTCGGCTCCTCGGGGAGGGGTCTCCTTCAACGCCTTGTTTTCCAAGGGCTGGGCTGGGGTGGAAGTGCTAGTTTGAAATCCCCCGCTATCCCGGCTAGGGGCACCATTCTTCGCTCTGCGAGCTTCGGGTTGGCAGGCCATCCTTTGCGCGCTTTCGGCGGCAGGCCGTTGTTCCGCGAGTTCGCTTGGCAGGTCACCTGAAGCACGTTACCGCATATTCCCCGTATGCCCCTGCGAGTAGCGCCCAGGCTGCGGCCACACGGTGAGGCCATGCGGCTCGGCGCCGACGCGGATCTTGGTCACCACGCCGCTCACCGTGTCAATCATATAGACCTCGCTGTCGAAGCGGCCGGAGAGCCAGAGCTGCCTGCCGTCGGCGCTGACATTGCCCATGTCGGGGCTGCCGCCGCCGGGGATCGGCCACTGCGCGACCACTGAGCGGGTGGCGAAGTCGATCACGGTCACGCTGCCCGGGCCCTTGGCCTTGCCCTGTTCCATCTTGTGCGAGCCACGGTTCGAGACGTAGAGGCGCCTGCCGTCGCGGCTGACGACGAAGCCATGCGTCCCGATGCCGGTCGGGATGAAGCCGATTTCCCGAAAACTGTCGCCGTCGACCAGGAACACGCCGTCATTCATCATGTCCGCCACATAGAAGACCTTGCCGTCGGGCGAGAGCCGGATGTCCTGCGGCATGCCCATCCTGGAGAGGTCGAGATGGCCGAGCACCTTCTGGTTCTTCAGATCGATCTTGGCGAGGCCGCCGTCGCCATACTCGCAGGTGAAGATCGCATAGGAGCTGTCGGCAGAGAAATCGGCGTGATTGATGCCAGGACAGGTCGGCGTCGGCAGGCTCGATTTCAACGCCATGGTGTGCGGGTCGCGGAAATCGAGCTGCTTCATCGCCTCGTCGACGACGATTGCGGCGCTGCCATCCGGCATGAAATACAGATTGTAGGGGTCGTCGACCGGAACCTGCTGGCCGGGCTTGGCCGTCATCGGGTCGATCGGCGTCAGGCTGCCGTTCCTGCCGGTGCCGTTGTTGGCGACCCACAGCGTCTTCAAGTCCCAGGACGGCACGACGTGCTGCGGCTTGCTGCCGACCGGGAAGCGGCCGACCTCCTTCAAGGTGACGGTGTCGATCACCGAGACGGAGTTGGACGATCGGTTTGGCACATAGACGCGCGGCAACGCGCCGGCCGTGGCGGGGCTCAGATGGCCGGCCGTGGTCTGGCTGTAGATGTTGACCGGGGCGGGCGGCGGGTCTGAGCAATCCTCCGGGCAGGTGTCGGCCAGGGCTCGAGCCGGAAGCATGGCGAGCAGGACAAGCGGCGCACAAAAGCGGGCGAGGCGCAGGACGATATCGATCATTTGGAAGTGCTTTGTGGTGAGGGCCGGCCGGGTGCGGGCGCCGCGAGCCATAGCCGGTGTTTTGCCGCCCATCTAGCGTCTTTTCAGCAGGCTCCGCATGCGGTTGCGCAGGATGCGCGCCATGTTGCGGGTCTCGCGGTAGAGGTGCAGTTGCGAGGCGGCCTGACGGACCGGCCGGTCGGCGTCCGGCGTCAGCCCGATCACCAGCGTGCCCATCGGCTTGCGCTCCGCCCACAGGCGGCTCATCACCGGATGGTCCGGAACCGCGCAGGAATCGGTCATGACGATGTTGGGATCGTCGAGATGCTGCTTGGTCACCTCGATCATCAAAAGCGTGCCCGGCGAATAGGCGGAGAGCGTTTCGTCATAGGCCGTCTTCCACGTATAGGCGACGCCGGCCTCGACGAAGACGATCAGGCAGGCGATGGTGCGGCCGTCGAGGGTCAAGAGGTGGATGCGGCACATGTCCTGCTCGGCCAGCCTGTGCACCGCCTCGCGGGCGAAAGCGGCGCGGTAGCGGTCGATCGCCATTGCGGTGCGTTCGCGGCCTTTCCAGCCGGCCGCTTCCAGTGTCAGGAAGCTTTCGATGGCGTGGCGGATCTCGTCCGGCCCGCGCGCCACGATGTGCTCGAGCCTGCCTTGATCGGCAAGGCGCCGCCTCAGGCGGCGGAATTCGCGATAGTGATGCGCGCGCAGCGACGCCTTGAGGTAGTCCTCGCCGTCGGCGTCGCTCTCGAGCACCGGGCGTTCGACCTTGCCGGTGGTCACCAGGGTCAGGCCGCGGCTGTCGGCAAAGGAGGTGAGCAGGCTCGCAACCGGACCGTCCAGGCGCATATCGGGCAGCACGAAGACCCTGGGCAGCTTGAGATGCGGCCTCGACAGCATCGAGAAGAAATCCTCGATGACGCCGATCGGATCGTCGCGGTCGACCAGCGGCGTGCCGAGCGGGCCGAACGGGCTCGACCATGTGCGCATCACCGGGACGCCGAGCGGGATCGCCGGCCGCTCGACCGAGAACGGCACCAGAAGGCGCAGCCGGTTGCGGTAGTCGTCGCCGTCGCGGATGACGGCCAGCCGCACTTCGCGGTCCTCAAGCCTGGGCATCGCCGGCGCGAGGAAGCGCGGGTTGAAGAAGACATTCGGCTCGATCGTGCGGGCGCTGAGATAGTCGAGCTCCTCGACGAGATCGAAGCCGGCCGAGGCCGGATAGATGGCGAGCTTGCGTTCCGGCCTGTTGCTGGCGAAGAGCTCGATATGGGCCGGGTCGGCCTCGCGCGCCAGCCCGGCAAGGTTGGAGACCATGGCGCCGGCAGGGCCGCCGCTGGTCTCTTCGAGCAATGGGACGGCGGCCATCAGGCAATTTCCTTCTTTGCAGGCACGAAGATCGCCATCACGATGCCGAGCTTGCGCCAGACGGTGAAGGAGAGCGCGCCGGCCTCGAACACCATGGCGAGGCTGGTGGCGATCGCCGCGCCCCAGAGGCCGAAGAGCGGGATGAGGATCACGTTGAGGCCGATGTTGAGCGCAAGCGTCATGGCGTAGACGGCGGCGCAGATGTTCTGGTTGCCGCTCATGGTGAGCAGGCTCTCGCAGGGGCCGACGGCGGCGCGCGCGACGACGCCCAGCACCAGCAGGAAGAGCAGCGGATAGCCGGCGGTGAATTCAGGACCGAACAGCACCAGCATCGGCTCGCCCAGCGCCAGCACCAGCAGCGCCATGAGCAGCGAGGGCCAGAAGGTCCAGGAGACGGTCTCGCGTGCGAAGGCGGCGAGCCGGTGCGGCTCGCCATGGGTGAACTGGGCGTAGCGCTGGGCGACACCGGCCTTGACCGCGAAATAGACGAAATGCACCAGCGCCAGCGTTTTCACCGTGGCGAAGTAGACGGCGACGTCGTTGGGATCGAGATAAGCGCCCACCATCAGCACGTCGGCGTTGGTGAGCAGGAAGAAGAAGCCCTCGACCAGGAAGATCGGCAGCGAGACGAGGATCCAGTGGCCGAAATGCACGGTCTTCGGTCCAGCCGGCACTTTCTTGTCCATGCGCGAGGTGACGGCCATCAGCTGGCCGAGCGTTGTGACATAGGTGGCGGCGATCGAGGCGAAGATCGCGGTCTTGGCGTCAGGCACGTAGTGCAGGCCAAGCATCAGCGCCATGAACAGCAGGATCAGCACCGGGCGCACCAGATAAGTGGGCGACAGCGCCAGCAGCGCCCAGGAATTGGCGCGCGCCAGCCCTTGGAGCAGATCGCCGAGCGCGATCATCGGCAGGCAGATGACGCCGAGGATGAAGGGGATGACGTAGTAGTTCTCGATCCAATTCGAGGCGAGCCACACGCCAAGCGCGCCGAGGCCCGCAACCAGGGTCGAGGCGGCGAGCACGAAAAGGCGGCTCGCCTGCACGATGCCGCGCAGCTCGGCCAGCATGCCACGCTCGCGATATTCGGGAATGAAGCGGATGACCGAGGTATGGAAGCCGAGGCAGGCGAGATTGCCGACGATGACCATCGTCACCCAGACCAGCACGGAGATGCCGTATTCGAACGATCCCATCCAGCGCGCCATCAGCACCTGGCTGACAAAGGCGATCAAGGCGCTGATGATGCGGATGGAAAAGGCGATCAGCGACATGCGCCCGGCTTCACCGCGCTCGTCGGCGGTGAACAGCACGGCGTCGATGCGGCCAAGCAATGGCCGCATGCGCAGCGCCCAGCGCTGCGGCAGGAACCGCCCGGCAGTCGTCGCCGCGGAAAAGCGCACCCAAAACTCTCCGTTTTCCGCCTCTTTCCAGGGTTTCGATCTATCGGAAACACCTTAAGAAACGGTTGGGTGGAGAGCTTCCCTTCTCCCCGTCGCTATACGGGGAGAAGGTGCCGGCAGGCGGATGAGGGGCGGAGCCGGCTTTCGAAAGTTAGCGTGGGAGCACTCCTTTGCGGAAGGATTCCTTCTCGACAGAAAAGCACCCCTCCTCGCGCGCGAGCGGCGGCCAGTCGCAATCGCAGGCGCCGCCCTCATCCGGCCCTTCGGGCCACCTTCTCCCCGTGAAACGGGGAGAAGGAAGGGCGCTTCTCATCAGCGGTGATGCCACCAATAGTCCCAGTATTCGCTCGGGCGCTCTTCCAGGCCGATATCGCGTCTCAGGTAATCGTCCTGAGGCGGCAGAAGACGGCGCCGGCTCCGCAAGGGCGAAAGCAGCGCCGACAGGGCCCGTCGCATGTAGCCGCACCATGGCGGGACGATATCCGCCGCGGCGGATACAGCCTCCTCCTCTGGCACGGCGTCAGGTCCGCCGGCGACGGGACTGATCTGCCCGACACGGTCTGTCCGGTCAGCGATAAAAGTAGGGGTCGAGGACCCGCACCTCCGTGATCTTGTCGACGGGGAGCGAATTCTTCTGCGCCGTGCTGCGGATCGCCTCCGGCGAGGGCGCGTCGTAGATGCAGAAGCTCTTCGACTTGTCGGGCGAGACGAAGGACTGCACCCAGGTGACGCCTTTTTCCGCATTGCGGGCGATGACGCCGCCCATCGCTGTGGCGCCGGCATCGTTCATCGGTACGTTCAGGCCTTCCGGAAATGTGCGTTCAACCAGATAACGTGGCACGATCGTCGTTCCTTTCGTGATTGGATTCCAAGTCTCCACGCAATTCAGGACGGGCAGCTATAGCGGAGTCGCCGAGCCCAACCGCCGCGCACTTCCCGGAATTGCCCTGTGCTCGTTTCGAGCAAGGCCGATCCCACCATGTCCGCAAACATCGCGCATCGGAGCCATTCCCCATATTGGCCGGGACGATTCCCTATCTTTGGAACGTTTTATGTGGAAGATGGCACCGTAATGTGTGGAAAGTCACATTTCTCTGCCGTTTCTCAAGCTATCGCGGCGGCGGCCCGCCACGATGGAATTCCGATTTCGCGAGAGAGCGATGATGCTTCTGGAACGGCAGCCGCAGCTGCAGCAGATGGACGCCTTGCTGGCGGAAGCAACAGCGGGCCGCGGCCGCGTCGTGGTCGTTTCGGGTGAGGCCGGCGCCGGCAAGACGGCGCTGGTCGAGGCGTTCGCGAGCCGGCTGGACGATGGCCTGACCGTGCTTCGCAGCGCCTGCGAGGACCTGTCCATTCCGGACCCGCTGGGGCCGCTTTACGATCTGGCGCGCAACGGGCAGTGGGAACTGCCGCGGGACGACCGCCAGGTGCAACGGCTGCCGCTGTTTTCGGAGGCGCTCGACGTCTTCGAGGCCAAAGGCCCATGCCTGCTCGTCATCGAAGACCTGCATTGGGCCGATGACGCGACGCTCGACTTCGTGCGCTTCCTCGGACGGCGTATCGCGAACAGCCACATATTGCTTCTGATCACGGCCAGAACCGATCGCAGCGAAGGACAAATGCGCGTGCGCCGGGCGCTCGGCGAGATCCCGGCCGGCAATGTCGTGCGCATCGACGTTCCGCTGCTCAGCGAAAGCGCGGTGCTCTCGCTGGCCGAAGCGGCCGAGCGCGACGGCAATGCAATCTACCGGGCGAGCGCCGGCAACGCCTTCTTCGTAACCGAGCTGCTCGCTGCCGAAGGCGATGGCGCGTTGCCGGCAAGCGTGCGCGACGCCGTGCTGGCGCGCGCCGAGAAACTGTCGCCGGGCGCCCGCTCGATGCTCGACGCGGTGTCGGTGTTTCCGCGCCGTGCCGACGCCTGGGCGCTCAGCGGCCTATGCGGAATTGCCGCGGCGGGCCAACTGGCCGAATGTGTCTCCCATGGACTGCTCGAGGATTTCGGCGACGGCTATGCCTTCAGGCACGAGATCGCCCGCACGGCCATCGAGATGGCGCTGACGCCAAGCAAACGGCGCGAATACAATGAGCGCGCCCTGGCAGCCTTGCGGGACAATCCGCAAGTCGCCACCGCGAGGCTGGTGCATCATGCCGTGGAAGCGCAAAACCTGGACGTGGTGCGCGAACTCGCGCCGGTCGCCGCGCGCGAGGCTTCCCGCGTCGGCGCGCATCGCGATGCGGCGGGCTATTACGAGGTCGCCCTGCGCCATGCGGATGTTTTGCCGATGGACAAGCGGGCGGAGCTTTACGAAGGCCATGCCTTCGAATGCCACCTGATCGGCCGTGTCGACGCGGCGATGGAAGCGCAAGACCGGGCGCGCGTGCTGCGCCAGGCGCTGGGCGACCGGCTCAAGGAAGGCGATAGCCTCAGGTGCCTGTCGCGCTTCGCCTATCTGCTCGGCGATCGCGAATCGGCCGACCGTTTCGGCGAGCAGGCCGTGGAGCTTCTGGAGACCGCCCCCGGCAGCGCCGAGCTGGCGATGGCCTATTCGAACCTCTCGCAACTGGCGATGCTCGCCGAGCGGCTCGACGACACGCTTTCCCTCGGCGGCAAGGCGGTCGAGTTGGCGGAGCGGCTCAATCGGCCGGATATTCTCTGTCATGCGCTGAACAATGTCGGCGCTGCGGGACAATGGCTGGATTTTGCCAAAGGGCGGCGAGATCTCGCCCGCAGTCTGGGAATCGCATTGTCGGGCAACTTCCAGGAGCATGCGGCGCGCGCCTTCACGAACTGCGCCTGCGTCGAGATGAACAGGCTCAACTTCAAGGAGGCGGCCTCGTTCCTGGAGCGCGGCATCGGCTATTGCGTCGAGAACGACCTCGCGACATGGCGCGATTACATGCGCGGCGTGCAGGCGCAGCTTTTGCTTCGCCGCGGCCTTTGGAACGATGCCGCGACAGTGGCGCATGAGGTGGTCGACGACGATGCAACGACGCCGCTCGTGCGCTATCCGTCACTGGTGGCCCTGGCAAGGTTGCGCATCCGCCGCGGCGACCCGTCGGCCGAGCCGATCGTCGAAGAGATGAGGCGGTTTCTGGACAAGGGCATGGAGCTGCAGCGCCTCGTGGCCTTTGCCGGGGTGCTGGCCGAATTGGCCTGGCTCGGGCAAGCCGACGGGCAGGAAGCCCTGCGCCTGATTTCGGTTGCCGAAAGCCTCGCGCCGACGCCGGCCGTGTTCGGCGAACTCGCTGTCTGGCGGGAGCTGTTGTCGCCTGGTTCGGATCCCGCCGACACGGACGGCATGGCGGAGCCGCATCGCCTGCAACTGACCGGCAACTGGCGCGCGGCCGCCGCGCTGTGGGCTGAAATGGGCGCGCCTTTCGAACAGGCGATGGCCTTGCTGCGCGGCGACGAAGCGGCGCAGCGCCAGGCGCTCGCCATTTTCGAGGATCTCGGCGCGAGGGCGGTCGCGCAGCACGCGCGCAGCCTTATGCGCGAAAGCGGCGTCAGTCACATCGCGAGAGGGCCGCGACAGGCGACGCGTGCCAACCAGGCCGGCCTCACGCAGCGCCAGATGGAAGTCCTGGAGCTTCTCGAGCGGGGTTTTTCCAACAAGAAGATCGCCGCGCATCTGACGATTTCGCCCAAGACGGTCGATCACCACGTCTCGGCGGTGCTGGAGAAGCTGGAAGTCATCTCGCGCGGCGAGGCGGCCGCCGCGGCGCGCGCGTCGGGGCTGGTGTGACGGTTAGTCTAGAATGACGATCGCGATGAGGGTTTCGGCCAATCCCGCAGGCATGCCGCCCGCCAACGCAAACAGAGCCGACCGGTCAAAATCCCTGTGCTGACTGGTTGCTAGGAAAGCCTAACTCGACGTTCTGCCGTGATCGCGGGAACGCCGGCGCTGCCCTCATCCGCCTTTCGGGCCACCTTCTCCCCGTTGAACGGGGAGAAGGAAAAGGGGGTCAGGCGAAGGCGCCGTGGCAGTGCTTGTACTTCTTGCCGGAGCCGCAGGGGCAGAGCTCGTTGCGGCCGATCTTGCCCCAGCTCGCGGGGTTCTTCGGGTCGCGATTTTCCGGCGCGACGACAGCGCTGGTGTCCTGGCGCATCAGAAGCGCAGTCTCGCCGCCCTGGAAATCATCCTCGCCGGTGAAGCCATCGATATGGCTGCCGAACATCTCCGGCGCTTCGGGCGGCGGCGCGTCGGCCGCCTGGCGCACCAGCTCGACGCGCATCAGCTGCGCGGTGACGGCCTGGCGCAGATTGCCGAGCATGGCCTGGAACAGCTCGAAGGCTTCGCCCTTGTATTCCTGCAGCGGGTCGCGCTGGGCGTAGCCGCGGAAGCCGACGACCGAGCGCAGATGGTCGAGATTGACGATGTGCTCGCGCCACAAATGGTCGAGCGTCTGCAGCACCACCGAACGTTCGACATAGTTCATCACATCCGGGCCGAAGCGGTCGGCGCGCTCCTTGGCGGCGGCGTCGGCCGCGGCCGTGATGCGCTCGCGGATGTCGTCCTCGGCGATGCCCTCTTCCTTGACCCATTCCTCGATCGGCAGGTCGAGATTGAGATACTGCGCCACCTCCTCCTTGAGGCCGGCGACATTCCACTGCTCGGCATAGGCGTTTTCGGGAATGTTCTTGGCGACGATCTCCTCGATGACGCCTTCGCGCATCTCGGCGATCGTCTCGGACAGGCCTTCGCCGTCCATCAGCTCGAGACGCTGCTCGAATACCACCTTGCGCTGGTCGTTCGAGACGTCGTCATATTTCAAGAGGTTCTTGCGGATGTCGAAGTTGCGCGCCTCGACCTTCTTCTGCGCTTTCTCCAGAGCCTTGTTGATCCAGGGGTGGATGATCGCTTCGTCTTCCTTGAGGCCGAGCTTCTGCAGCATGCCGTCCATGCGCTCGGAGCCGAAGATGCGCATCAAATCGTCCTGCAGCGACAGGAAGAATTTCGAGCGGCCCGGATCGCCCTGTCGACCGGAGCGGCCGCGCAGCTGGTTGTCGATGCGGCGCGATTCGTGGCGTTCCGTGGCCAGAACGTAAAGGCCGCCGGCGGCCAGCGCCTTTTCCTTCAGCCGCTCGACATCGTCATTGATCTCTTTTTCCCGGGCCTCGCGCTCGGGTCCGGGCGGCATATCGCCAAGCTCCTCGGCGATGCGCATCTCGGCATTGCCGCCGAGCTTGATGTCGGTGCCGCGGCCGGCCATGTTGGTGGCGATGGTGATGGCGCCGGGCTTGCCGGCCTGGGCGACGATGGACGCCTCCCGCTCATGGTGACGGGCGTTCAGCACCTCGAAGTCCTTGATGCCTTCCTTGCGCAGGCGCTCGGCCAGCAGCTCGGATTTTTCGATCGATGTGGTGCCGACTAGGATCGGCTGGCCACGATCGCGGGCGTCGCGGATCTCCTTGACGATCGCCTTGTATTTCTCGTCGACCGTCCGGTAGACCTCGTCATCCTCGTCCTTGCGGGCGACCGGCAAGTTGGTCGGGATCTCGGTGACTTCGAGATTGTAGATGTTGGCGAATTCCTCGGCCTCGGTCAGCGCCGTGCCGGTCATGCCGGCAAGCTTCTTGTAGAGGCGGAAATAGTTCTGGAAGGTGACGGAGGCCAGCGTCTGGTTCTCCGGCTGGATCTGCACATGCTCCTTGGCCTCGAGCGCCTGGTGCAGGCCTTCCGAATAGCGGCGTCCGGGCATCATGCGGCCGGTGAACTCGTCGATGATGACGATCTCGCCGTTGCGCACGATGTAGTCCCTGTCCTTCTGGAACAACAGATGCGCCTTCAGCGCGTTGTTGACGTGATGGACGATGGCGACGTTCTCGACGTCGTAGAGCGACTCGCCCTTCAACAGGCCTGCGTCGCGCAGCATGTTTTCCAGCTTCTCGGTGCCGTCCTCGGTGAAGATCGTCGTCTTCTGCTTCTCGTCGACCTCGTAATCGGCCGGGCCGAGCTTCAGCATGAAGGCGTCGATGGTGTTGTACATTTCCGAACGGTCCTCGAGCGGACCGGAAATGATCAGCGGCGTGCGCGCTTCGTCGACCAGGATGGAATCGACCTCGTCGACGATGGCGTAGGAATGTCCGCGCTGCACCATCTGCGAGCGCTCATACTTCATGTTGTCGCGCAGATAATCGAAGCCGAGCTCGTTGTTGGTGGCATAGGTGACGTCGGAGGCGTAGGCCCCACGGCGCTCGTCGTCGGAAAGACCGTGGACAATGATGCCGACGGTCAGGCCGAGGAATTTGTAGACGCGGCCCATCCATTCGGCGTCGCGCTTGGCAAGATAGTCGTTGACGGTGACGACATGCACGCCCTTGCCGGCGAGCGCATTGAGGTAGACGGGCAAGGTGGCGACCAAGGTCTTGCCCTCGCCGGTGCGCATCTCGGCGATGCCGCCATTGTGAAGCACCATGCCGCCGATCAGCTGGACGTCGAAAGGCCGCATGCCGAGCACGCGGCGGGCCGCTTCGCGTACCGTGGCGAAGGCCGGAACCAGGAGATCGTCGAGCGAAGCGCCGTTGGCGAGATCCTGGCGGAACTTTTCAGTGCGCCCCGCAAGCTCGGCGTCGGAAAGCGCCCGCATCTCGTTTTCCATGGCGTTGATGGCTTCGACCCTGGGCCGGGTCGCCTTGACGCGGCGATCGTTGGAAGAACCGAAAACCTTACGGGCGAGACCGCCGAGACTGACCATCCAATGGTCCTTTCGATAGCAATTTTAGCCGTTTGCGACAGGCACCGGGCGGGCCCATCAAATCCGCGTGAATGCGCACAAACGCAAAAAGCGCCCGGAAAACGGTTCTGGACGCCAAGTCGTTGGACAGATAAGAGGGGGCTCAATCGATGTCAACGCCGCGTTAGCCCTATGGGTAGCGCCAAATTCCGCCACAATCCGACTGATCTGGAACCCTTTCGCTCACGCGATCCTTATTGGCAATCCCCATTGGAGTTTTTCTCGATGTCCCTGTCGTTCCGCCGCGCCTCGCTCGCCAGCCTCGGTCTGGCCTTCGGGCTCTCGGCTCTTTGCCTGTCGCCGCTGATGGCACAGGAGACCAAGCCCGCGGATGCCGCCGCGCCTGCCGCCGCTCCCGCGAAGCCGGTCGACCCCAATGCCGTGGTCGCCACCATCAATGGCGAGAAGCTGACCGAGGCCGATCTTCAGCTCGCCGAAGGCGAACTGTCGCAACAATTCGCGCAACTGCCGCCCGACCAGCGCCGCGCGGCGGCCCTTTCGGCGGCCATCGAAATCCGCGTCATGGCCAAGAAGGCGGTCGACAGCGGCCTCGACAAGGATGCTGACTTCCAGCGCCGCATGGCTTTTCTGCAGGCGCGCGCCCTGCATGGCGAGGTCGTCGAGAAGGAAGTGGTTGACAAGGTGACGGACGCCGAAGTGCGCGCTCGCTACGACCAGGAGATCGCCAACACGCCGCCGGTCAACGAAGTGCATGCGCGTCACATCCTCGTGAAGACAAAGGAAGAGGCCGAGGCGATCATCAAGCAGCTCGACGGCGGCGCCGACTTCCAGAAGCTCGCCAACGAACACACCAATGACCCTTCAGGCAAAACCAATGGCGGCGATCTCGGCTGGTTCGGACCCGGCCAGATGGTGCCGGAATTCGACAAGGCGGCCTTCGCGCTCGACGTCGGCAAATACACCAAGGAGCCGGTGCAGACGCAGTTCGGCTGGCACGTCATCAAGCTCGAAGACAAGCGCGCCAAGCAGCCGCCGGCCTTCGACGACGTCAAGGACCAGGCCAAGCAGGCGGTGATCCGCGACAAGTATTTCGCGATGGTCAAGGACCTGCGTGCGGCCGCCAAGGTCGAGATCCCGGACCAAAAGCTCAAGAAGGACGTCGATACGCTGGAAGGCGGTAAGTAACCGCATCCGCCGGAGATCGATTTTACAAAGGGCGCCTCCAGGCAGGCGCCCTTTGCTTTTCTGGGATCAGACTTTCCTAATTCCCTGCGCGATGTACCGCACGGCGGTGCGGATCGCCTCCTCGTTTTCGTCGAGGCGATCGGTCAGCAGATGCCGCCAAGCGTAGGACGCTATCAGGTCGGCGACGATCCCGGCATCGACATCGGCCGCCACCTCCCCCCGCGCCCTGGCGCGCTCGATCATCCGGCCGGTATGGCTGCGGCGTCCCTTCGAATATTCGGCAAGCGCTGCCGCGGCGGCCTCGTCCGACTGCGCCTCGGCGATCAGAGAGCGGAAGATGTTGCCCGAAGGGGTGTCGCGCCAATGCGCGAACAGATTTTCGAGGAAGCCGGCCAGATCGTCCTCGATGTTTCCGGTGTCGGGCGTCTCGACGCGCTTCTGCCGCTGGTAGACCTCGATCAGCAGCGCCGCCTTGCTCGGCCACCAGCGATAGATGGTCGGCTTTCCCGCCCGCGCCCGCCGGGCCACGGCCTCGATCGAGAAGCCGGCATAGCCGGCCTCCCGCAACACCGCTTCGGCGGCCTTGACAATGGCATCGGCGCTCTCGGGGTTGCGTTTCGCGCCGATCGACTTGCGCCCGCGAGCGGCGGCTTCGCCCATCGAGGTCTTCCTTAGCCGGTGAATCTGCCGCCGATCATATTGGCTTCGGCGACGAAACGAAACGACGCGTTTCCGATTGCAGAGCCGCCGCCAAGCCGGGACGGCGCGGCCAGAACGCCCCTTGCGCCGGGGCGCGCTATCGGGCAAACCGGCCTTCCTTTTGTGTTCTTGCCGCACCGGGGTCCCGATGTCCGCTACGATTTCGCCGCTCGCGCCGAAGAAATATCCGAAGATGCCGGTCATCGAAGGTGTGCGGATCGCGACCGCCGAAGCCGGCATCAAATACAAGAATCGGACCGACCTGCTCGCCATGGTCTTCGATCCGGGCACGGCGGTTGCCGGCGTGTTCACCAGGTCGAAATGTCCGTCGGCGCCGGTCGACTTCTGCCGCCGGAACCTGCCTGCCGGCAAGGCGCGCGTGCTGGTGGTCAATTCCGGCAATGCCAATGCCTTCACCGGCAAGAAGGGCAAGGCTTCGACGGCGTTGACCGGCGAAGCGGCAGCAAAGGCCGCGGGATGTTCCGAGAGCGAAGTGTTCCTGGCCTCGACCGGCGTCATCGGCGAGCCGCTCGACACCACGAAATTCAGCCATCTGCTGGCCGGCCTGGTCAAGGACGGCAAGCCGGATCTGTGGACCGAGGCGGCCAAGGCGATCATGACCACGGATACCTATCCGAAGGTGGCGACGCAGACGGTCAAGCTCGGTGACGCGGAGGTGACCATCAACGGCATCGCCAAGGGCGCCGGCATGATCGCGCCCGACATGGCGACGATGCTCTCCTTCATCGCCACCGACGCGCCGATCACCGCCCCCGTGCTGCAGGACCTGCTGTCGCGCGGCACGGCCAAGACCTTCAATGCGGTGACCGTCGACAGCGACACCTCGACCAGTGACACGCTGCTTATCTTCGCGACCGGCAAGGCGGCCGCGCGCGGGGTGCCGGCGATCAGCGATTCGAAGGACGTGCGGCTCGGCGCGTTCCGGCGGGCACTCGGCAAGGTGCTGAAGTCGCTGGCGCTGCAAGTGGTGCGCGACGGCGAGGGCGCGCGCAAGCAGGTCGAGGTCACCGTCACCGGCGCCAAATCGGCGCGTTCGGCCAAGCGCATTGCGCTTTCGATCGCCAATTCGCCCCTGGTCAAGACGGCGGTCGCGGGCGAGGATGCCAATTGGGGCCGCGTCGTCATGGCCGTCGGCAAGGCCGGCGAGCCGGCGGACCGTGACCGGCTGTCGATCTGGTTCGGCGACCACCGCCTGGCGCATGAGGGCGAGCGCGATCCGGCCTATTCGGAGGAAGCGACCTCGGCCTATATGAAGCGCGACGACATCCGCATCCGTGCCGATCTCGGCATCGGCCGCGGCAAGGCGACGGTGTGGACCTGCGACCTCACCAAGGAATATGTCGCCATCAACGGCGATTACCGGAGCTGATGGCGCCGGTGTCCAGGCATCCGGCTAGCGTGCTGGCAATCGTGCGCCGCTACGAGGCGGCGGGTTTTCGCGCCTGGCCGGCGGCCGCCGTCCATTATGACGGGACCTGGGTGGTACGGCTCACGGCCGGGCACCCCGCCAAGCGCCTGAACTCGGTCAATCCGCTCGATCCGGGCGACACGCACGCCATCGAGGAGCGCATCGGCCGCGCCGCAAGGCGCTTCGACGCCTATGGCAGGCCGCTGACCTTCCGCATGTCTCCGCTGTCGGGGCAGGTCTTGTCCACGCATCTCGACAAGGCCGGCTGGAACAGGTTTGACGAATCCCTCGTCATGCGGCTGCCGCTGAAGGACCTCGAGCTTGGCGCGGCCATGGACCAGATACCGCTCAAGGACATCAGCCGCTTCATCGGCGCGTCGCTCAGGACGAGCGGCTCGGACGCATCGCTGCGGCCCGGCCTGTCCGAGGTCATCGGCGCCATCCAGCCGGAGGCGGGGCTGTTCGCGCTGGAGGACGGCAACGAGGCGCTGGCGACGCTGATCTGCGTCCATGACGGCGATCTCGCCGGCCTGTTCGAGGTCGCCACCGAAAAGTCCGCGCGCAAACAGGGCCACGGCCGCAATCTCATTCTCTCCGCGCTCAAATGGGCGCGGCTGCGCGGCGCGCGCGAGGCCTGGCTGCAGGTCGAGGCCAGCAATCTACCGGCGCTCTCGCTCTACCGGTCGCTCGGCTTCGAGGAAGTCTATCGCTATCACTATCGACGGCCGCCAGGCGCATGAGCGAGATCAAACCAACCGGAAAGCGCCTGCTCCTGGTCGCCGCCTGCGCGCTGGTCGACGCCGACCGGCGGGTGCTCCTGGCGCAGCGCCCCGAGGGCAAGCAACTCGCAGGGCTGTGGGAGTTTCCAGGCGGCAAGGTCGAGCCCGGCGAGACGCCGGAGGAGTGCCTGGTCCGCGAGTTGCACGAGGAGCTCGGCATCGAGACGGAGATTCCGTGCCTGGCGCCGCTTACCTTCGCCAGCCACTCCTATGACGATTTCCATCTGCTGATGCCGCTATATATCTGCCGCCGCTTTCGCGGCATCGCACAGCCCAGGGAAGGGCAGGGGCTCAAATGGGTCAGGCCGCGGCAGATGCGCGACTATCCGATGCCGCCGGCCGACGCGCCGCTGATCCAGTTTCTCATCGATCTTTTGTGATTTCGCGGCCAGCCTTTGCGGCGGCCAACCGTTTCCGGAAGACGGCGAACGTTTCCGCATGTTTTCCTGGCGCCGCTTTAGCAGCGTTAATGGAAGATTTATCTCGACGTGAAAAATTGCACGAGGCCGTTCGCGCGGCGAGATCTCGATGATTGGGAAACACGGCATGAGCCTTGAAAGAGACTGGGACTCGATCCGGCCCGATCGAGGCTTCCGCGCGGTGGACGCCGGCATGGGCATCCTGCGGATCACGCTTCTCTTCGGTTCGGCGGCGGTGGCGCTGGCGCTGATCGCGACGCCTTTCCTGGATAACCAGACCCGGCCGCAAAGTCCCCGCGACGGCTTCCCCGGCGGGCTCGACATGACGGCGACCGGATCGATCGGTCATCGCCTCAACACATATACCGTGCGCCGCAGCGTGCTGCAGCCGATGCCCGGTTCAATCTGCGTCATCCGGAACGACGGCAGCCGCAGCGGCGAGTGCTGACGTGGTTAATAAATTCAGCGAGAAGCGGCTGTTTCACCCGCTGTTAAGCTTTTGCTGTTAACCTTTCTTAACGGGTAGGGACTATGGTTGCCGGCAAGAGGGATCGATGACCATGAAAAACCTGCTGCAGCAATTCATAGAAGATGAATCGGGCGCCACGGCTGTTGAATATGGTCTGATCCTCACCGTGCTGTCGCTTGTCATCATTGGCGGCATCGGCAAGGCCGCGGATGCGCTTCAGTGGCTATTTTCAGACAACAACAGCAGACTGGTCAACGCCTTCGCTCATTAGACGTCGGACTCAGCCCTTGGACGGGCTCTCCAAGATCGTCTTCAGCGAGACCTTGGCGGATCCCGGCTTGAGCGGCTTCTGCTGCGAAGCGTCGGGAGCCCAGCCGGACATCCAGACGATCGAAAAGCTTGCTCGGATACGGCCGTCCGGATCCGAGAACCGTTCGGCATAGATTTCGGCGGCGCGGGCAAACAGGCGTCTGCCGGCCGGCCGGCGGCTCCGATCAAGAAGAGCGTTGGTTTCGCCCATGGCGCGCAAATCGGCGGCGAGATCGAACAGCGTATCGTAACGCACTGCGACCGTTTCGACATCGGCGACGGGCAATGCAAGGCCGGCGCGCTGCAGCAGCGCGCCCGCGTCGCGCACGTCGGTGAAGGGAAATATGCGCGGGCTCGCGCCGCCGTAAAGCTCGGTCTCGGCTGCAAGCATGCTCTCGCGCAATTCCGCCAATGTGCCAGCGCCGGCGAGGGCGCCGAGGAACAGGCCGTCCGGCCGCAGCGCCCGGCGGATTTGCGCCAGCACACCGGGAATGTCGTTCATCGCGTGCAGCGAGAGCAGGCAGACCACGAGATCGAGGCTGTTCTCCTCGAACGGCACGGTTTCCGGCGGCGCCACCAGGCCGGGATTGCCGGCGAGAAGCGCTTCGTCCATCTCGACGCGCAGGATTTCGCCGACCTTGCCGCTGTCGGCAAGCACCTGTGCCGCCGCCGATGTCTGACAGAACAGTGCGGCCGCCTTGCCGAAGCGGCGTTCGACGGCACCCAGCCGGTCAGCAAGATCCTCCCCGGCGCGGCGCATCAGGAAATCGGCGCCTTCGACGGGGCGGGCGAGAGCTCGGCGCTTGCGCGCGAGCCAGAGCGCGGTGTCGATCAAGGGCTGCAATGAAAGCTTCCTGTTGTCCGCGCGTGCCGGAGTGGTGTTAAAGTGACGCGGGGTTTCTTTTCACGTGGCCGATCCGGTGCACAAGATCAAGAGCATAGCGATCCAGGATATGACGCGGCAGGTGCTTGCCTGGCCGGCGCGGCTGTTGTTTCCGCCGGTTTGCGCCGGCTGCCGTCGCCATGTGTCGCAGCCCGGCGTCTTGTGCGGCGCCTGCTGGCCGAAGCTGAGGCTTTTGGAAAAACCCTGGTGCCCGGTGATGGGCACGCCCTTCACCCACGACATGGGCGAGGGGTTTCTTTCGGCCGAGGCGATCGCCGATCCGCCGCCCTTCCAACGGGCTCGGGCGGCCGTCATCTATTCGGGCGTCGCGCGGCAGATGGTGCAGGGATTGAAATATCAGGATCGAACCGACCTCGCGCCCTGGATGGCGAAGTGGATGATGCGGGCCGGCGCGGAGCTGATCGCGGAGGCCGACCTGGTCGTGCCGGTGCCGTTGCATTGGCGGCGCTTCTTCCGGCGTCAGTTCAACCAGTCGGCGGAGCTCGGACGGGCCGTTGCAAAGCTCGGCGGGCTGCCTTTCTCGCCGTCCGCGGTCCGGCGCGTGAAGCTGACGCGCCAGCAGGTCGGGCTCGAACGGCACGAGCGCGAGGAGAATGTGCGCGCCGCTTTCCGTGTACCACCGGACGCCGAAATCGAGATAGCGGGGCGCCGGGTGCTGGTCGTCGACGATGTCTACACCACCGGCGCCACGGTGCGGGCGGTTGCCAAGGCGTTGAAGAGAGGCGGCGCCGGAGCGGTCGACGTCCTCACTTTCGCCCGCGTGCTGCCGGGGGACTTTCGGCCCGATGAGTCTGCAACTATATAGTGCTTAAGTTGTTGTTTTGGTGCATGTCGTTCTCGCACAACTGTGGGGCGGTATGCGCACGCAGGATTGCTGATCGATGGTCGATGTGACGATCTATACGCGGATGATGTGCGGTTATTGCACGGCCGCAAAGCGGTTGCTCGAGCGCAAGGGTGTAGCCTATACCGAGCATGACGCTTCATTCTCGCCGGAATTGCGCCAGGAAATGATTTCGCGGGCGCATGGGCGCACCACTTTTCCGCAGATATTTATCGGCGACACACATGTCGGCGGCTGCGACGATCTCCACGAATTGGAGTCGCAGGGCCGGCTTGACGTGCTGCTTGCCAACGGAGCGAGGGCTTGATCATGGGGGTTTTCAAGGCGGCGGCGGTGCAGATGCGTTCGGGGACCAGCCCGGAGCGCAACGCAAAGGATATGGAGGTTCTGGTTCGGCAGGCCGCCGGCCAGGGCGCCGCCTACGTCCAGACACCCGAAATGACCGGCGCGCTGATCCGCGACAAGCAGGCGGGAGCAGCCGCCTTCACCACCGAGGACAAGGACGTGGTCGTCGCCACCGCGCGCAGGCTGGCGAAGGAGCTCGGCATCTATCTGCATATCGGCTCGACGGCGATCCTGCGCGCCGACGGCAAGCTCGCCAACCGCGCATTCCTGTTTTCGCCCGACGGCACCCTGATTGCAGGCTACGACAAGATCCATATGTTCGATGTCGATCTCGACAATGGCGAGAGCTGGCGTGAATCCGCGTCCTACGAACCGGGAACGGAAGCGGCCGTGACCGACATCAACGGAACGAAGCTGGGCTTTGCCGTCTGCTACGATCTGCGCTTCCCGCAGTTGTTCCGCGCCGAGGCGGTTGCAGGAGCCGAGGTGCTGACGGTGCCCGCCGCCTTCACGCGCCAGACCGGCGAGGCGCATTGGCATGTGCTGCTGCGCGCCCGCGCCATCGAGAACGGCGCCTATGTGATTGCGGCCGCGCAAGGCGGCCTGCATGAGGACGGGCGCGAGACCTATGGTCATTCGCTGATCGTCGACCCGTGGGGGCGCATCGTCGCCGAGGCCGAGCATGACGAGCCCGGCGTGATCGTCGCCGAAATCGATCCGGCCCAGTCGCTTGCCGCGCGCCGCAAGATCCCCAATCTCAGGAATGCGCGGGATTTCACCGTCAATGCCGGGACAAGCGAGGCGCCGCGTCTGAGGGGTGCTGCCTCTTGATCCGCTTTTCCCTGATCTGCGAACGCGAGCACGAATTCGAAGCCTGGTTCCGCAGCAATGACGACTTCGACACGCAGAAGAAGCGCGGCTTCGTCGATTGCCCGACCTGCGGCTCGCACAAGGTCGAGAAGGCGCTGATGGCGCCGGCCGTTTCGACCTCGCGCAAGCAGGAGAAGGTGGCTTTAGCCATGGGCGAGGCGCAAAAACAGGCGCTCGCGCAGCTCAAGGCGCTGGCCGAGAAGATACGCGAGAATGCCGACTATGTCGGCGACAAGTTCGCCGAGGAAGCGCGCAAGATCCATTTCGGCGAGACCGATCCGCGCGGCATCTATGGCGAGGCGACACCGGAAGAGGCGCAAAGCCTCATAGAGGACGGCGTCGAGTTCATGCCGATCCCGAGCTTTCCCGACGACCGGAACTAAGACGGCGAGCTTAAGCTTCCGATCAGTTTTTCCAGCAGTTTCGCCAGTATGTCCCGCTCCTCGCGCGTCAGGCCCGCGAGGACTTCATGCTCGTTGGCCACATGGGCGGTGACCGCGTCGTCGGTGATCTCGCGGCCTTTCGCGGTGAGTTGCACAACCACGCCGCGCCGGTCGCTGGGGTGTGGCGCGCGCTGGATCAGTCCGGCCTTTTCCAGACGGTCAAGACGGGCGGTCATGGCGCCCGACGTCACCATCGTCGCTTCGTAAAGCTCGGTCGGCGTCAGCGAGTAAGGCGCGCCGGACCGGCGCAATGTCGCCAGCACGTCGAATTCGCCCATCTGCAGTCCGAAGCGGGCGAACACCGGGGCGAGCCGGTCGCGCGCGATCAGCGCCGAGGCCTCGTTCAGACGCCCGATGACGCCCATTGGCGACACGTCGAGATCCGGCCGTTCCCGCCGCCACTGTTCCATAGCCCTGCCCGCTCTATCCATATGGCTCACCGAAAAGTATCTTGACATAAAGAATCTTTACGCTATCTTACCGCAGAATAAACCGGCCGCCAAGCGGTCGCGCAGCGACAGGACAGTCCGATGAGATTTCTCTGGGATTCGGCGATCGGCCTTCTGGTGGTGACGGGCGGCCTGCTCGGCATGACGCTGCCCTTCGGCAAGCTTGCGACCGCGGCCGGAGTGCCGGCGATGGTCTGGGCCTTCGTCATTTCGCTGGGCGCCGGCGGCGTGCTGCTCTTGGCGCTTCTGCTGCGCGGCGAACGCATCCGGCTGACGCCGCACAAGCTGCGCTACTTCTTCGTCACCGCGGCGATTTCCTACGCCATTCCCAATCTTTTAATGTTCTCCGCGATCCCGCATCTCGGCGCCGGCTACACCGGCATCATGTTCACGCTATCGCCGGTCGTCACGCTGGTGTTCTCGATCCTGCTCGGCGTCAGACGCCCCAATCTGCTCGGCATCATCGGCATCGCCGTCGGCTTCGTCGGCGCGGTGATGGTCGCGCTGACGCGTGGCGAGGCCGGCCAGCCGGCCGATTATTTCTGGGTGGCGATCGGCCTGCTCATCCCGGTCAGCCTTGCCGCCGGCAACATCTACCGCACCGTCGATTGGCCGGAGAGCACCGGGCCCATCGAGCTTGCCGTCGGCAGCCATCTGGCCTCGGCCACGCTCCTGGTCATCGGCATTCTGGCGCTTCTGGGCGGACGGGCCTTCGTCCCGCTCGGCGGCGTGCCGCTGGTGGTGGTCGGCCAAGTGGCGTCGGCCTCGGCGATGTTCGCCTTCTTCTTCCGGCTGCAGGCGGTCGGCGGCCCGGTCTATCTCAGCCAAATCGGCTATGTGGCGGCGGCTGTCGGCCTGTTCGCCGGCACGATCTTCCTCGGCGAGCATTACCGCCTGCTGACCTGGCTGGGCGCCGCCATCATCACCGCCGGCGTCTTCATCACGACCAAGGCACAGGGGTTGACAAGCACTCGGATGCAAGGCCAGGCGGCCTAAGAACGAACGCTTCAGCTGCGCAACTCAGACCGAGGCTTTCTCCGCCAGCATCATGTAATTGACGTCCATGTCCCTGGACTTCTGCCAGCGGTCGGCCAGCGGATGATAGATAACGCCGGTGCGGTCGATCACCGTGAGGCCTGCGGCGCCCAGCGCTTTTGCCAGTTCCTCCGGCCGGACCAGCTTGCCGAACTGATGGGTCCCGCGCGGCAGCCAGCGCAGGACATATTCGGCGCCGATGATGGCAAGGCCGAGCGCTTTCAGCGTGCGGTTGATGGTGGCGACGAACATGATGCCGCCGGGGCGGACCATCTGACCGCATTTGGCGACGAAGAGGTCGACATCGGCGACATGCTCGACCACTTCCATGTTGAGAATGACGTCGAAGGTCTCGCCGGCTTCGGCCAGCGCCTCGGCGGTCGTGGCGCGGTAGTCGATGTTGACGCCGGCCTCCGCCGCGTGCAGCTTGGCCACTTCGATGTTGGTGGCGGAAGCGTCGGCGCCGACTACTTCGGCGCCAAGCCTGGCCATCGGCTCGCACAGCAAGCCGCCGCCGCAACCGATATCGAGGAAGCGCAGGCCTTCGAACGGCCTAGCCGCGCGCGGATCGCGGCCGAAACGCGTCGCCACCTGGTCGCGGATATAGGCAAGCCGCACCGGATTGAACTTGTGCAGCGGACGGAACTTGCCGTTCGGGTTCCACCATTCGGCGGCAAGGGCGGAGAAGCGCTCGACTTCTCCTGCATCGATGGTCGATCGGCGGGGTTCTGGCATAGTAGGCCTCCTCGGACGTTAGGAAGTCGGGTGCGGGGGAGGGAATGTCAAGGCAGGTTTTTTCAGCTGTTGCCAAGCTCTCCCACTGTCAGCACGTGGCAGCTTGGTCGGAGTGATGGCGAAACGGGACTGCGACTTCGCACGAATGGACGGCATAGACTGTCGAAAAGGAACCCGATCATGCAGCCCTCGATCCTCTGGCGCCGTCTTGACCTGGAAGGCCATGATGCCTGCATGCTTTGCGCGACCGAGAGCGGTTGGCGTCTCCAGGGGCATGCGCTTTTCCTCCATGACGGCCAGCCCTGCAGCCTTGCCTATGCGGTGGATTGCGATGCCGGCTGGAGTACGCGCTTCGCGCGCGTCAAGGGCTTTGCCGGCGTGAAGGAGTTGCATTACGAGGTCGAGCGGCGAGCCGATGGCCAATGGATGCTGAACGGCGTGGGCCAGGCCGAAGCCGCGGGTCTCGTCGATGTCGACCTTGGCTTCACGCCGGCCACGAACCTCTTGGCGGTCCGTCGCTTCAACCTTGTTGTCGGCATGGCGACGCCGGCTCCTGCCGCCTACCTGGCTTTTCCCGAGCTCAGGCTCACGCGTCTCGACCAGACCTATAAGCGACTGGACGAAAACCGCTACGCCTATGCCGCGCCGGCCTTCGGCTATGGGGCTGTCCTGACGGTCTCGTCGGCCGGTTTCGTTCTCGATTATCCGGGCCTGTGGCAAAGCGCTGCCTGAGCCGTTTGCCCAGCGGGAGATGTGGGCTTGTGCCGGGCCTAGCGCGACAGCGCAACCTCGGCATGGCTCATGGTGACGCTGGCCGGCTCTATTGCCTGCATGGCCTTGCTGTCGCCGATTTCGGCCATGATGCGGTCGGCTGCCGCCTCGGCCTGATCCAGGTTCTGCCAGCGCACGACGTCCACCCAGCTTCCATCCTCACGCCTGCCGAGATGCCGGCTGAGAAAGCCCGGCTGCCTGGCGAGCCAGTCGGTCATGATCCCGTTATTGGCGACAAAGCCGGCTTCGGTGCCGGGCTTGAGCCGGAAGGTGACGATTTCAAGTGTCTCGGTCATGAGAATCTCCATCGGGCCGTTTCGGCGATTTTATGGCATGATGGGCGACAGGATTCTGTCAGGATAGACGGTGCCGGGCTGCTTATGGCCGCGCTCGCTTGCGAAGCCTTGCTGTTTTGGCTAAGGAGGCCGCGCATTCCGGCGCCGGGCTTACCCAGGCGTTTCCACCCGTTCCGGCCTTGAGCCGGCTTCAGTCAAAGGCATTTCGCTTCCATGGCGCGTATCGTGATGAAATTCGGCGGAACCTCGGTCGCCGACATCGCCCGCATCCGCAATGTGGCGCGCCATGTCAAACGCGAGGTCGATGCCGGCCACGATGTGGCCGTGGTGGTCTCGGCCATGGCCGGCAAGACCAACGAGCTGGTCGCCTGGACGCGCGAAGCATCGCCCATGCACGATGCGCGCGAATATGACGCCGTTGTCGCATCGGGCGAGCAGGTTACCGCCGGTCTTCTGGCGATCACGCTGCAGAACATGGGCGTCCATGCACGATCCTGGCAGGGCTGGCAGATCCCGATCAAGACCGACAACGCGCATGGCGCGGCGCGTATCCTCGACATCGATGGCGCCTTCCTGATCAAGCGTTTCGGCGAGGGCCAGGTGGCGGTGATCGCCGGTTTCCAGGGTATCGGACCGGACAACCGCATCTCGACGCTCGGCCGCGGCGGGTCCGACACCAGCGCCGTGGCGATCGCCGCGGCGGTCAAGGCCGACCGCTGCGACATCTACACCGATGTCGACGGCGTCTACACGACCGATCCGCGCATCGAGCCGAAAGCACGGCGTCTCGCCAAGATTTCGTTCGAGGAAATGCTCGAAATGGCCTCGCTCGGCGCCAAGGTGCTGCAGGTGCGCTCGGTCGAGCTTGCCATGGTACACAGGGTGCGTACCTTCGTGCGGTCGTCCTTCGACGATCCCGATGCGCCCGGAATGGGGGATTTGCTCAATCCGCCCGGAACGCTCATTTGCGACGAGGAAGAGATCGTGGAACAGCAGGTCGTCACCGGAATTGCCTACGCCAAGGACGAAGCGCAGATTTCGCTGCGCCGCGTCGGCGACCGCCCAGGCGTTGCCGCCGGCATCTTCGGCCCGCTGGCCGAGGCCAACATCAATGTCGACATGATCGTCCAGAACATCTCCGAGGACGGCAAGTTCACCGACATGACCTTCACCGTGCCGTCCGGGGATGTCGACAAGGCGCTTGCCGTCCTAGAGAAGCTGAAGCCGGAAGTCGGCTACGATGTCGTGCAGTCGGAAGCCGGCATGTCGAAGGTCTCGGTCATCGGCATCGGCATGAGGAGCCACGCGGGCGTCGCCGCCACCGCCTTCAAGGCGCTGGCCGACAAGGCGATCAATATCCGTGCCATCACCACGTCCGAGATCAAAATCTCGATATTGATCGACGGTCCCTATACGGAACTGGCGGTTCGCACTTTGCATTCCGTCTACGGTCTGGATAAGCAATAGCAAGAACTGAGTCAGTTGTTGCGTGAACGCCGGCCGCGGGAGAAACTGCGGCGGGCGAAATGCCCATTGGAGAACAAGCCGCGATGCGTGATACGGCCAGTGGCCCGCGCGTTCTGCTCAAACGGCTCCGCGAGCTCATGCAGGAGCCGCTGGAGCCGCAGGAGCGGCTCGACCGCATCGTGCGCGACATCGCCTCCAACATGGTCGCCGAAGTCTGCTCGCTTTACGTGCTGCGCGCGGACTCGGTGCTCGAACTCTACGCCACCGAGGGTCTGAACCCCAACGCCGTCCACCTGGCGCAGCTCAGGCTGGGGCAGGGCCTGGTCGGCACGATCGCCGCCAGCGCGCGGCCGCTCAACCTTTCCAACGCGCAGGAGCATCCCGCCTTCGCCTATCTGCCGGAGACGGGCGAAGAGATCTACAATTCCTTCCTCGGCGTGCCGGTGCTGAGGGCAGGGCGCACGCTGGGCGTGCTGGTGGTGCAGAACAAGACCATGCGCCATTACCGCGACGACGAGGTCGAGGCGCTGGAAACCACGGCGATGGTGATCGCCGAGATGATCGCCACCGGCGATCTCGCGCGCCTCACCCGGCCCGGGCTGGAGCTCGACCTGCGCCGGCCAGTGAGCTTCACCGGTCTTTCCTTCAACGAAGGCGTCGGGCTCGGCCATGTCGTGCTGCACGAGCCGCGCATCGTCGTCACCAACCTCTTCAACGAGGACAGCGAGGAGGAGATCCGCCGGCTGCAATCCTCGCTCGGCTCGCTCCGGCTCTCCATCGACGACATGCTGGAGCGGCGCGAGGTCGCCTTCGAGGGCGAGCACCGCGAGGTGCTCGAGGCCTATCGCATGTTCGCCAATGACAGCGGTTGGGTGCGCCGGCTGGAAGAGGCGATCCGCAACGGCCTGACGGCGGAAGCGGCGGTCGAGAAGGTGCAGAGCGACATGCGCGCCCGCATGCTGCATATGACCGACCCTTATCTGCGCGAGCGGATGAGCGATTTCGACGACCTCGCCAACCGGCTCCTGCGCCAGCTGATGGGTCGCGGCCCGGAAGACGTCGCGGCCTCGCTGCCCAAGGACGCCATCATCGTCGCCCGCTCGATGGGCGCGGCCGAACTGCTCGACTATCCGCGCGACAAGCTGCGCGGCCTGGTCCTGGAGGACGGCGCTGCGACCAGCCACGTCGTCATCGTCGCGCGCGCCATGGGCATTCCGGTGGCCGGCCAGATGAAGGGCGCCGTTTCCATGGCGGAAAACGGCGACGCTATCATCGTCGACGGCGAGGAAGGCACCATCCATCTTCGGCCACAATCCGACCTGGAAGCCGCTTACGCCGAAAAAGTGCGATTCCGGGCGCGGCGCCAGGAAGTGTACCGGGAACTGCGCAAGAAGCCGTCGCTGACCAAGGACGGCGTACCGGTCGATCTCCTGATCAATGCGGGTCTTGCCGTCGACCTGCCGCAGCTGAGCGAGTCGGGCGCCGCCGGCATCGGGCTCTTCCGCACCGAATTGCAGTTCATGGTCGCCTCGACCTTCCCGCGCGCGGAGGCGCAGGAGCGGCTTTACCGCGACGTGCTCGAGGCCGCGCGCGGCAAGCCGGTGACCTTCCGCACCATCGACATCGGCGGTGACAAGGTGCTGCCCTATTTCAAAGGGGCGGTGCAGGAAGAGAACCCGGCGCTCGGCTGGCGGGCAATCCGGCTGACGCTCGATCGCCCAGGCCTGCTCAGGACGCAGATCCGGGCGCTGCTGAAGGCCTGCGGCGGCCGTGAGCTGAAGCTGATGCTGCCGATGGTGACCGAGCTGTCGGAGATCGCGCAGGCACGCGAGATCATCGATCGCGAGGTGAGGCATCTGTCGCGCTTTGCCCATCATCTGCCCACCAGCCTCAAGCTTGGCGCGATGCTGGAAGTGCCCTCGCTCCTGTTCCAGCTCGACGAATTGATGAAGGCGGTGGACTTCGTCTCGGTCGGCTCCAACGACCTCTTCCAGTTCGTCATGGCCGTCGATCGCGGCAACACCCAACTCGCCGACCGCTTCGACACGCTTTCGGCGCCGTTCCTGCGGGTGCTGAAGACGATCGCCGATGCCGGCGTGCGCAACAACACGCCGGTGACGCTCTGCGGCGAGCTTGCCGGCAAGCCGATCTCGGCCATGGCGCTGATCGGCCTGGGCTTCCGCTCGATCTCGATGTCACCGGCCTCGATCGGCCCGGTCAAGGCGATGCTGACCGAGCTGCCGCTGCAGGAGCTGAAAGACTTCTTCAAGGACAACCTGATGGCGCCCAGCCAAGGGACGCCGATGCGGGCCTTGCTTCAGGCCTTTGCCGACGACCGTTCGATTCCGCTATAGCCTCCATCATGATCAACCTGCCCCGCGACCGTATGGATCAAGTCGTCAAGCGTTTCGACATGCTCGAAGCGCAGATGGCGGCCGGACCCGCCGCCGATCAATATGTCAAAATGGCCTCCGAATATGCCGACATCCAGGAGATGGTGGGCAAGATCCGGGCGTTGCGCGCCGCCGAGCAGGAGCAGGCGGATCTCGAGGCGATGCTGGGCGACAAGACGACCGACGCCGACATGCGGGCGCTGGCCGAGGCGGACCTGCCGGAGGTCGAGAGCCGCATCGAGGCGCTGCAGAAGGACATCCAGATCCTGCTTCTGCCCAAGGATGCGGCCGACGAGAGGAATGCCATTCTCGAAATCCGCGCCGGCACCGGCGGTGACGAGGCGGCGCTGTTCGCCGGCGATCTGTTCCGCATGTATGAGCGCTACGCCGCTTCGCGCGGCTGGCGTTTCGAGGTGGTGTCGGCGAGCGAAGGCGAGGTCGGCGGCTATAAGGAAATCATTGCCTCGGTATCGGGCAAGGGCGTGTTCGCGCATCTGAAGTTCGAATCCGGCGTGCACCGTGTCCAGCGCGTGCCGGAAACCGAAGCCGGCGGGCGCATCCACACCTCGGCGGCGACGGTCGCCGTCCTGCCCGAGGCAGAGGAGGTCGATATCGAGATCCGGCCCGAGGACATCCGCATCGACACGATGCGCGCCTCAGGCTCCGGCGGCCAGCACGTCAACACCACCGACTCGGCGGTGCGCATCACCCATCTGCCGACCGGCATCATGGTGGTGCAGGCGGAGAAGTCGCAGCACCAGAACCGGGCGCGCGCCATGCAGATCCTGCGCGCGCGCCTCTATGACCTGGAGCGCAGCCGGGCCGATGAAGAACGCTCGGAGTCGCGCAAATCGCAGGTCGGCTCGGGCGACCGTTCAGAGCGCATCCGCACCTATAACTTCCCGCAGGGGCGCGTCACCGACCACCGCATCAACCTCACGCTCTACAAGCTCGACCGGGTGATGATGGGCGAGCTCGACGAGGTGATCGACGCGCTGATTGCCGACCATCAGTCGAAGCTGTTAGCCGATATGAGCCTCGATGGCTGATCGACTGCCCGCCGCGCTCGGGCCGCTGCTTAGGGCGGCGCGCGAGCGTCTCGCCGCCGCCGGCATCGACGATGCGGCACTCGATTCCCGGCTGATCGTCGAGCATTTCTCCGGCACGACCCGCACCCGGGCGATCGCCGAGCCGGGGCACGAGGTGGGTTCGGCGGCGCTTTCGGCCGTTGAAGCGGCGCTGACGCGTCGCGTCGCAGGCGAACCGGTGCACCGCATCCTCGGCTACCGCGAATTCTACGGTTTGCGCCTGTCGCTGTCGCCGGAGACGCTGGAACCCCGGCCGGACACCGAAACGCTGGTCGACGCCGTCCTGCCCTTCGCCCGGGCAACGGCCGAAAGGCTTGGCGAATGCCGCATTCTCGATCTCGGCACCGGCACCGGCGCCATCGCGCTGGCCCTGCTAGGCGCTGTCCCGGCGGCGACCGCGACGGGCGTCGACATTTCGCCCGACGCATTGGCGACTGCCGCCCGAAACGCCCGGAATCTGGGGCTTGGCGAGCGCTTCAAAGCCTTGCATTCCAACTGGTTCGAAAAAGTTTCGGGCCGCTACCATGTAATTGCCTCGAACCCTCCCTATATACCCAGTCGAGAGATCGGAAATCTGCAGGACGAGGTCCGCGATTTCGACCCGCACCGGGCCCTGGACGGCGGCGCGGATGGTTTGGAGCCCTATAGGGTCATCGCCGCCGAGGCGGCGGGATTTCTGGAAGCGCAAGGCAAGGTAGCGGTCGAGATCGGCCACACGCAGAAAAAAGAGGTCACCGAGATTTTCGCGGCAGCCGGCTACGGGCTTGCCGGAGCCTACTCGGACCTCGGCGGCAACGACAGAGTTCTGGTGTTCGAGCGTTGAAAGCCCTGATGCAGTGCGAAAAAACCGCTTGGCAATACCGGGGAATGCAGTTAGGGTCCGGCTCAACCGGATGAGACGAAGCAGGCAGTGCTCCCAGCGATTCGGTTTTCCTTGGAAATAGCTGCCTTCTTGCGCAAACGACGCCCAAGCTTCGTGCGGGAATCATCCGGCAAGTGACGTAACCGGAACAGGATGGCACGTGGCGCCAACGCAATTGATGCGGGCGAACGCCGGTGAAGAAACGAAACGGCTGGCTGCATGAGCGCCTCCGTTCGTAAAGAGCTTTTCGAAAATTCACTATGAAGAGAGTCTAATGAGGCCACAACAGCAGAACAGGCGCATGCGCGGTCGCAACAATAATGGCGGCGGTGGCAACAACAACAACCGCAAGGGGCCGAATCCCCTGACCCGCACTTACGAGAGCAACGGCCCGGACGTGAAGATCCGCGGATCGGCTCAACAGATCGCCGAAAAATACGCCGCACTCGCCCGTGACGCGCAAAGCTCCGGCGACAGGGTGATGGCGGAGAACTATCTCCAGCACGCCGAACACTACAATCGCATCATTGCCGCCGCACAGGCGCAGATGCCGATCCAGAACGTTTCGCAGAACCGCGAAGAGTTCGATGACGATCTCGATGAGGACCGCGACGAGTTCGACAACGCCGGCAACGGCGCCGGGGCGCCGGCGAACGGCTCCGGGCCGCAGCCGGTGATCGAAGGCACGCCGGCGGAACTCGCCTACAACCAGGAAAACGCACGCGATAACAGCAATCGCCGCGACAACAATGGTCGCGACCGGCATCGCGACCGCCGCAACGGCGGTTATGGCCAGAACGGCCAGCGCGGTGAAAATAGCCAGCGCGGCGAGCAGGGCGGCCAGCAATTCGATCAGAACCGCCGCAATGAGGCGCAGCCCGAGACAGCCGGCGAGGCCGGCTCCCAGGGTGAGCAGACGCCGCAGTTCGATGGTTTCTCGCCGGCCGCGCTCGCGGCCCAGGCCGAGCTCAACAAGGCCGCCATGGACAATG
Organism: Mesorhizobium sp. SOD10; assembly: GCA_000824805.1. Taxonomy (GTDB): domain Bacteria; phylum Pseudomonadota; class Alphaproteobacteria; order Rhizobiales; family Rhizobiaceae; genus Mesorhizobium. Next base: position 10,158 of record CCNA01000012.1, on the reverse strand, counting down.
GCGGTGGCGGCCGTCGGCCCCGGCGCCCACGGCGCCCGCGCGGCAATTATGCCGATCAGGCCGGCAATGGCCAGCAGGGCGACCAGCAGGAGGGCTTGAGCCCCGAAGCTGCCGGCTCCGAAAGTTCAGGCGAAACGCGCAGCGCGGTGGGCAATGGCGATCGCGCCAGCGCCAAGCCGGCCGAGGAAGCGGACCGGGCGATCGAGCCGGTCGCCAACGAGCCGGCGCCCGTTGCCAGCGAAGCCCCCGGCGAGCCTGTCGCCGCCGACGCGAACAACTGATCCGGACGCCATTCCAGGCATTGCAGACGGCGGAGAGCAATCTCCGCCGTTTTCGTTCGTGCGCGGCTGGAATATTCTGCTTGATCGACGTCAAGGCTTCTTGAGGGACCGCACCCCATACACCATATCTCGGCTGAACAGGGCTCGGCTCTTATGGGCGGGTCCGTCACCGCAATCTGATCCGGTGCCGCAAAGCGGGCCGGTGACGGAAGGAGACAGACATGAATCTTGAGAAATACTCGGAGCGCGTGCGCGGTTTCATCCAGTCCGCGCAGACCATGGCGCTCTCGCGCAACCACCAGCAATTTACCCCCGAACATATTCTGAAGGTGCTCGTCGACGATGACGAGGGCCTTGCCGCGTCCCTGATCGAACGCGCCGGCGGCAGCGCCCGCGACGTCAAGCTCGGCGTCGAGGCCGCGCTCGAAGCCATGCCCAAGGTCGAGGGCGGCAATGGCCAGCTTTATCTGGCCCAACCTCTCGCCAAGGTGTTTTCGACCGCCGAGGACCTGGCCAAGAAGGCCGGCGACAGCTTCGTCACCGTCGAACGGCTGCTGCAGGCGCTTGTCATGGAGAAGTCGGCCAAGACCGCCGACATCCTGTCCAAGGCGGGCGTCACCGCGCAGGCGCTCAACCAAGCCATCAACGATGTCCGCAAGGGCCGCACCGCCGACTCGGCCAGCGCCGAGCAAGGCTATGACGCGCTGAAGAAATATGCGCGCGACCTGACCGCCGACGCCCGCTCCGGCAAGCTCGACCCGGTCATCGGCCGCGACGACGAGATCCGCCGCACCATCCAGGTGCTGTCGCGGCGCACCAAGAATAACCCTGTGCTGATCGGCGAGCCGGGTGTCGGCAAGACGGCGATCGCCGAAGGCCTGGCGCTGCGCATCGTCAATGGCGACGTGCCGGAATCGCTGAAGGACAAGCAGTTGATGGCGCTCGACATGGGCGCGCTGATTGCCGGCGCCAAATATCGCGGCGAGTTCGAAGAGCGGCTGAAGGCCGTGCTCAACGAGGTCACCTCGGCCAACGGCAACATTATCCTGTTCATCGACGAGATGCACACGCTGGTGGGCGCCGGCAAGGCCGACGGCGCGATGGATGCGTCGAACCTTTTGAAGCCCGCGCTGGCGCGCGGCGAACTGCACTGCGTCGGCGCGACCACGCTCGACGAATACCGCAAGCATGTCGAGAAGGACCCGGCCCTTGCCCGCCGTTTCCAGCCCGTCTTCGTCGACGAGCCGACTGTGGAGGACACGGTCTCGATCCTGCGTGGCCTGAAGGAGAAATACGAGCAGCATCACAAGGTGCGCATCTCCGATTCCGCGCTGGTATCGGCGGCGACGCTTTCCAACCGCTACATCGCCGACCGCTTCTTGCCGGACAAGGCGATCGATCTGGTCGATGAGGCGGCCTCCAGGCTGCGCATGCAGGTCGATTCCAAGCCCGAGGCGCTGGACGAGATCGATCGCCGCATCATGCAGCTCAAGATCGAGCGTGAGGCGCTGAAGGTCGAGAAGGACGAGGCCTCGAAGGACCGACTTACCCGGCTGGAGAAGGAGCTTGCCGACCTCGAGGAAGAATCGAGCGAGCTGACCACGAAGTGGCAGGCTGAAAAGCAGAAGCTTGGCCTTGCCGCCGACCTGAAGAAGCAGCTCGACGAGTCGCGCAACGAACTGGCGATCGCGCAGCGCAAGGGCGAGTTCCAGCGTGCCGGCGAGCTTGCCTATGGCAAGATTCCGGAGCTCGAGAAGAAGCTCAAGGAAGCCGAGGCGCAGGACGGCAAGACCGGCATGGTGGAAGAGGTGGTCACGCCCGACCATGTCGCGCATGTCGTGTCGCGCTGGACCGGCATTCCGGTCGACAAGATGCTGGAAGGCCAGCGCGAGAAGCTCTTGCGCATGGAAGACGAGATCGGCAAGCGGGTCGTCGGCCAGGGCGAAGCCGTGCAGGCGGTGTCCAAGGCCGTGCGCCGCGCCCGCGCCGGACTGCAGGATCCGAACCGGCCGATCGGCTCGTTCATGTTCCTCGGACCGACCGGCGTCGGCAAGACCGAGCTCACCAAGGCGTTGGCCAGCTTCCTGTTCGACGACGAGACCGCGCTGGTGCGCATCGACATGTCGGAGTTCATGGAGAAGCACTCCGTCGCCCGGCTGATCGGCGCGCCTCCCGGCTATGTCGGCTATGAGGAAGGCGGCGCGCTGACAGAAGCGGTGCGGCGCCGGCCCTATCAGGTCGTGCTGTTCGACGAGATCGAGAAGGCGCATCCAGACGTGTTCAACGTGCTCCTGCAGGTGCTCGACGACGGCCGGCTGACCGATGGTCAGGGCCGCACGGTCGACTTCCGCAACACGCTGATCATCATGACCTCCAACCTCGGCGCCGAATATCTGGTCAATCTCGGCGACGACCAGGATGTCGATGCCGTGCGCGACGAGGTGATGGCCGTGGTGAAGGCCTCGTTCCGGCCGGAGTTCCTCAACCGCGTCGACGAGGTGATCCTGTTCCACCGGCTGCGTCGTCAAGACATGGACCGCATCGTCGAGATCCAGCTCAGGCGGCTGGAGAACCTGCTCACGGACCGCAAGATCACGCTATCGCTGGATCATGACGCGATCGAGTGGCTGGCATCGAAGGGCTACGACCCGGCCTATGGCGCCAGGCCGCTGAAGCGGGTGATGCAGAAGGAGCTGCAGGATCCGCTGGCGGAGAAGATCCTGCTCGGCGAGATCCTCGACGGTTCGACGGTCAAGGTCACGGCGGGCTCCGACCGGTTGAACTTCCGCTCGAAGCCGACCGTGGTGGCGACCGAAGCTGCCGCCTGATCTTTATCGAACTTGAATGGACGCGAAGCGCGTCGCACCGGACCGGTGCGGCGCGCTTTGTTATTTACAGTGGCTGCGCATAATCGGCTGCCGATTCGAATGGCTGGGAAGGACTCGATGACACTCGACGATTACAACGGCTTCTGCGCTTCGCTGCCCGCCACGACGCATGTCGTTCAGTGGGGCGGCGCCCATGTCTGGAAGGTCGGCGGCAAGGTGTTTGCGATCGGCGGCTGGAACGAGGGCGGGCAGCTTTTCGTCACCTTCAAATGTTCCGAGATGGCTTATGATGTGCTGAAGGACCAGCCAGGCTGCCGGCCGGCGCCCTATCTTGCCTCGCGCGGCATGAAATGGATCCAGCGTCAGACAAGCCAAAGCATGGATGATGCGGCGCTCAAGGACTATCTGCGCGAGAGCCATCGCCTGGTCGGCCTCAAACTGACCAAACAGGCACGCAAGGAATTGGGCCTTGCCGCGTCCTGAAGCGTGCCGCGAATCTTTTAGATTCCATGCGTTTCGGGTTTTTGATTTGCGCGTGTCTTTGCCTCGAAACCGGTTCGCTTTCGGGAGACATGCTTTAAGGATTCTATGCATGTTGTCCTCGCAAAACTGCGGCACGGTTTTTGCGCGACATGCGTTCACCGATATTCCTCCAGGCAACGGAGAACCGCCATCTTCATGCCCGGTTCATATCGGAACCTTAATTTGGATAACTGGTTTGCTGGCGAAGATTCGCCCGCCAGGAGCCCAGTCGACCGGAGAGCTAGAACCCCATGCTGCGCTTGATCTTTTCCCTTTCGGCACTCGCGGCCGGGCTGGTGGCCTCCAGTGCGTTCGCCACACCGAGCGTGGATGGTGCGTCGCAGGCGACACGGCCCGCCCAGCGCGGCGCGTTGATGCTGGCCCAGGAAGGCAATATCGACATCTATTACGACGCAAGGGGCAACCGCGTGCTGGTCGATGCCGACACCGGCAAGGTGATCGCCATCCAGCCGCCGGGAAGCAGGCTCGACCGCCGCGCGCTGCGCCGGCAGATGCGCATGCAGGAACTCGGCCGCGCGCCGGCCGAGGACGATGACCGCTATTATCTCGACGACCCCGAGGACATGGCCCGTTTCCGCCGGCGGCAATTGGAGGAGAACGGCCGCGTCATCCCGCCGCCGGTCGACGAATATGACGACAATTCCGTCGATGCCTATCCGCCGGCGTTCGACAATGACGAAGGCTACGCCACCACCTATCCGGAGGCGCCGAGGTCCAACACCATCAAGCGCCAGCCGCTGAACGAGGCGTCGATCGATCCGGAGCAGCAGGGCCAGGGCGAAGTGATCCAGACCAATCCGGACGTCCAGCCGCCGCCGAACACCGGCGGCAAGGCCACGGTCGATCCGTCGCTGTCGCTCGGGGTGCGCCAGGACGTCGCCGCGCTGCAGGTGCTGCTCGATCGCGGCGGTGCTTCGCCCGGCGTGATCGACGGGCGCTTCGGCTCGAATGTCGACAAGGCGCTGGCCGCCTACAACGAAATAAACGGCACCAATCTGAAATCGACCGATGCGGTCGCCATCCAGGCGGCGCTCGCCCAGTCGGGCGGCGACCCGTTCGCCAACTATACGATCACGCCGGAAGATGTGGCCGGCCCTTATGTGGCTTCGATTCCTGAGGATTACAGCCAGAAGGCCAAGCTCAACTGCATGTGCTACACCTCGGTCACCGAGGCGCTGGCCGAACGCTTCCACATGGACGAGACCTATCTGAAGTCGATCAACAAGGGCGTGGATTTCAATCGCCCCGGCACGATGATCAAGGTCGCCAATTTCGGCAAGCTGGTCTCGACGCCGGTAACGCGCATCGTCGCCGACAAGACCAAGAAGGAAGTCTACGCTTATGACGGCAGCGGCAAGCTGGTCGCGGCCTATCCGGCGACCATCGGCTCGGCCGACACGCCGTCGCCGACCGGCATCCATGCCGTCTCGCGCATCGCGCTCGACCCGAACTACACCTATAACCCGAACATCAATTTCAAGCAGGGCCAGAACGACAAGATCCTGACCATCCCGCCGGGACCGAACGGTCCGGTCGGTTCGGTCTGGATCGCGCTCGACAAGCCGACCTACGGCATCCACGGCACGCCCGATCCCTCCAAGATCGGCAAGACCGAGAGCCATGGCTGTGTGCGCCTGACCAACTGGGATGCACGCGAGCTTGCCAAGCTTGTGTCGCCGGGCGTCACGGTGGAGTTCGTCGGCGGAGCAACAATCGCGGAGGTCGGCGGGACCTCAACCGATGAGTTTACGCAGCAGTGAGCTGCGCGGCGCGGCGGCGTAAATAAGCTGCACCAGCAGGATGAAGACGATGCTGAGCAGCGGCGCGATCAGGCAAAGCGCCCCGCCCACCGCCCACAGAATTTGCGCCTTGACGATGCGATTGTAGACGGTGCGCCGTGTCTCGGCGTCCACATCCTCGGCGACCATGCCGTTCCTGTCGGCATACCACCAGCTCGCGAACAGCGTGGCGCCAAGCATCAGCAGGTTCAGCCAGTAGACCAGCACCGCCATCCTGAATTCCAGGAAATCGGCCAGCAGGTCGGTCGAGAACGGCAGCAGCGCGATCAAAGCAAGGAAGCACAGGTTGAGCGTCGCCAGCCTGCGGTCCGACCTTGCGATCAGCCCATGCTGCGCCTGCTGGCCGAACCAGAAGATGGTGAGCGTCAGGAAACTCAGCGCATAGGTCAGGAATCGTGGCGCCAGCGCCAGGATCGCGGCAAGCAGCTCGCCCTCCGAATGCACCGCCTCATGCGACGGCACCCTGATCTCCAGCACGATCAAGGTCAGCGCGATGGCGAAGACACCGTCGGTTATGCCGACAATGCGTCCGCGTCCTTCCGCTGACGGTTCGAGCGGCCGCTTCATGGCTTCCCCCTCTCACGCATGATGATGGAACCTAGCACGCTGCCGGCGGTTTGCATCAGGATCGGCGCTCGTCTCCCGATGCGGCTCCGATCAAAGCGCTAAAAACCAATTCACAGTTTTCGGCATGACGCTCCAGCGTTATCTGGTTTCAAGAACAGCGATGCTCTGGCTTGTTGTTGCGCAACTGCCGGAGGGCTAAGCAGAGGTTCATGTCATCCGCGAACGAAATCACTGCCGATTTGCATTCGCCCCCGCGGGCGAACGGCACGTTCTGTCCTCAGGCGCAGCGAAAATTCGTGCTGGTGGCGGCGATCCTCGCCTCGGCGCTCGGCTTTATCGATGGCTCGATCCTGGCGATCGCGACGCCCGCATTGCGCGTTGACCTCGGCGCCAGCCTCGCCGAGGCGCAGTGGATTTCCAACGCCTATGCGCTGACGCTGTCGGCGCTGATCCTGGCGGGGGGCGCTGCCGGTGACCGGTTTGGTCTGCGGCGCGCCTTCGTGACCGGGATCGCGCTGTTCATCACCGCCTCGCTCGCCTGCGCGATGGCGCCCAACCCGGGCATATTGATCGCCTTCCGCGCCATCCAGGGTATCGGTGCCGCGATCATGGTGCCGGGCAGCCTCGCCATCATCGCCAAAGCCTATCCGAAGAAGGAGCGCGGCCGGGCAATAGGCATCTGGGCCGCCGCATCGGCGTTGACCACGGCGCTCGGCCCCGTTCTGGGCGGCTTCGTTTTGACGACTTTCGGCAATGGGGTCTGGCGCGCGATCTTCGCGATCAACCTGCCGCTTGGACTGATCTCGATCTATCTGCTTCTGGCCAAGGTGCCGGCCGACCAGCCGACCGAAAAACGCAGCCTCGATCTCGGAGGGGCGGCACTGGCGACGCTGGCGTTTGGATCATTGGCTTATGGATTGACGGCGATGAACGCCGAGGGCGGCGGGATGATGGCCGGGCCTGCGATCGTCGCCGGCGTCGTCCTGCTTTTCGTCTTCATTCTCTACGAGCGCTGGCAGCGCGAGCCGATGATCGATCTCGGCCTGTTTCGCATCGGCGCCTTCGCCGGCGCCAATCTGGCGACCTTCTTCCTCTATTTCGCGCTGTCGGCGAATCTCTTCTACCTGCCGATGGTTCTGATCGCTGGTTGGGGATTGAGCTCGGCCGAGGTCGGATTCATCTTCCTGCCGTTGTCGGCCTCGATCGCGTTGCTGTCGGGGCCGGTCGGCCAGTGGTCCGACAAGATCGGCCCGCGTCTGCCGATCGCCGCCGGCAGCTTCATCGTTGCCATCGCCTTTGCCGGGCTCGCCCTGCTCTCTCATGCCGGCATCCACAATTTCTGGACCGGCGCCTTTCCGCTGATGGCCTTGATGGGGCTTGGCATGGCGCTCGTTGTGTCGCCATTGTCGACGGCGGTCATGACCTCGGTCGACGACAAGGACACGGGGGCTGCATCAGGCATCAACAATGCCGTCTCGCGCGTCGGCGGGTTGATCGCGGTGGCTGCAATGGGCTCGCTGGCGGCTTTCGTCTATGCGCGACTGACCGGCAACCCTGCCGGTATGCCCGGTTTCGGCGAGCCGCCCGCGGCCGGGCTGGCGGCCAATCTCGACGCGGTGCGGATTACGGCAAGCGATTCGGCTTTCGCCGCGGTCGCCGCTGTCACGACATTGCTTTGCCTGTTGTCGTCGATCATTGCCTGGCTCACCGTGCCCGGGCAGGCGTCGCCCTGGCCGCGGCGAGGCGAGCGTTCGGGCAAATAATTCGCGCGACTAATTGGGAAGCTGCGAATCAGTCTTGGCGCTGGCGACCTTCAGCGCGTTGCCGTCTTCCTGCTTCAGAAGATCGTCGATGCGCTCGCGCTCGCGCTTGAAGGCGACGAGATCGTCGCCCTTCAGCACCTTGCCGACCGGCAGGCGCACGCGCATCGGGTCGACCTTGGTGCCGTTGACGATCAGCTCGTAGTGAAGATGCGGACCGGTGGCGAGGCCGGTCTGGCCGAGATAGCCGATCACCTGGCCCTGGCGCACGCGCATCCCCGGCTCGATGCCCTGGGCGAAAGCGCTCTGGTGATTGTAGGAGGTCTCATAGCCATTGGCGTGGCGGATGATGATCTGCTTGCCGTAGCCGCCGGCCCAGCCGACCTTCTCGACGACGCCGTTGCCGGCGGCGATGATCGGCGTGCCGATGGGCGCCGCCCAGTCCACACCGGTATGCATGCGCACATAGCCCAGAATCGGGTGCCGCCGTGCGCCGAAGCCGGAGCGGAATTTGCCGGCGGGCAGCGGATTGCGCAGCAGGAATTGCTGGGCGCTCGAACCGTTTTCGTCGAAATAGTCGGTGCTGCCGTCCTGCATCTGGAAGCGGTAGAAATTCTTCGTCTGGCCGCCGAAGGTCGCCGATACATAAAGGAGCTCGGAATTGTCGGAGGTCTGGTCGTCGCCGTCGGGCTGCGAGAACAGGACCTCGAGGCGATCGGCCGGCGAGATCCGCGACTGGAAATCGACGTCGGAGGCGAGAAGCTTGATCAGCTTCTGCGTCATCGCCTTCGACATGCCGTAGGAATAGGCGGCGCGGTAGATGCCGTCATAGATATTGGGAAGATTGCCGCGCACCACGACGGGCTGCGAATCGTCGAACGCCGTCAAAAGCTCGGGATTGGGCTCCGGCTCTTGCGCCGGCACATACTGGCCGCGGTCGTTGAGCGCGATGGTGACGATATGCGTGGTCTTGTCATAGACGCTGGTGCGCACGACCTTGGCGATATCGCCGCGCACTTCCAGACCGACGCGCAGCACCGTTCCGGCCTTGAGCGCTGTGGCGTTCAACAGCTTGCCGATCGCTTCCGCCATGCCGGTGGCGTCGTCGCCGGTGTAGCCCGAATCGGCATAGGCCTCGGCGATATCGGTATCCTTGGTAAAGGGAATGATTTCCTCGGCGAAGGCCGGCGTCTGGTCGTCGGGGGTGGCACGCGGCGCCACCGAAACATTTTCCTGCGTGATCTTCACGTCGTAGGAGCCGGCCATCGATTCGGCGAAGGCGTCGCCAAATCGCTGCGGATCGACATAATGCAGCGCTGCGACCTGGACGGCGCCGTCGCTCAAACCGTTGCTGGCATCCCGCACCACCTTTTCCACCTCGTCGGCTGAAAGGTCGCTCTTTTCGTCGAAGGAAGCCGTCTCGACCGGAAAATCGACCGTCTTCAGGCTCATTTCGCTTTCGACTTTGGCACCGTAGATCTGTCCGGCGGCCGCGGTCGCCGTTGCAGGCTGCGCATTGTCGTCGCTGTCGTCGCCGAACACCTGCATCGGGTCGAATGGCGGGTAGGGGCGGTTGGTGGTGTGGCCGGCGGCCAAGGCCATCTTGATCTGCACGAAAGGCATGGTGTGGATGACGTCGCGGTCGCCGACCTTGGTGACCATTGACACTTCCATGCGGCGCCGGTCTTTTGCCCGGGCGATCTGGCGGGGCGCTACCAGCCTTGTGGTCTTTGCTTGCTCGCCGGAATCATCGCTGCCGCCGGCGAGGCTGATGAGCTCGGCGATTTCCGGCGGGGTCGCCAATTGCTGGCGGCCGTCGAGGGCGGCGAACAAGGCCACGCCCATCAAAACACTCGATGTGACACCGGTAAGGAATGTGCCCGACAGCCAGCGCGCCGAGACCTCGCGGCGGTCAGGCGGACCGCTGCGGCCGTCCGCGATCAGCGGCGGCTCGTTGCCGAGTTCGGCTATGACCTCTTCGGTGTCTGGCATCCAGAAAGGCTGCTTCTTCCCCAGGCGAAACGGCTTGTCGTTGTCGTTGCGGCCATGACAATTGCCTGTCGCGGCGGTTGAAGTCAACGAAGCGGCAAGCCGGGGCCGATATCCCCAATCATACGCCCCTTGCGCGGGGCGCCCTGTCGTCTGTTGCGGTCGTCCGTTTTTGAGGGCGCCTCACATATGCGTGCGCGCCTTCCTTATGGGCCGGTTTCACGCCTCAATGCGGCGGCAATAGGGCCTCGCTGTGGATGACCCAAGAGCTGCCGCAAGGGCAGTCGGCTATCGAAAAAGCGGTTCGAAAAAATCGTCGCAAAAAATTCAAAAAAGTTCGAAATCGGTGTTGACGCGTCGAGCGAGCTCCGACTATATACGGCCCACGAAC
>CCNA01000011.1 GCA_000824805.1 Mesorhizobium sp. SOD10 | reverse complement strand
CCGGATCTTGGCTCAATCGCTTCAATCCCACGAAATCTCTCTCGTGGAGATACAAGGTGGCTCGGCGAAGCCGAGACGGAGTGGGGGTCGACCAGCGCCTCCGTTGGCGATTTTCTCAGAGTCCCAACTGCGCCCGCAACTCCTCGGCGCTGTTGATGACGATCGCCCCGGCCGGACCTTCCATCGGTGCTTCCGGCCAGAAGATCGTCTTCATGCCGGCCGCCAGTCCGGCCATGGCGCCGGTGAGGCTGTCGTCGACGGCGAACGCGTCGGCAGGCTCGACCCCCGCCAGATAGGCGGCGCGCAGGAAGGGCTCGGGCAGCGGCTTGCCGTCGATCACGTCGTTGCGGCTGACCGTCAGCATGCCGGGATAGATAAGGCCGACAGCGTTGAGATTGGCGTCGACGATCAGTCGGTCGGAGTTGGAGACCACCGCTTGCTCGACGCCGAGCGCGCGCAATTCGTTGAACACTTCGATCGCGCCGGGGCGTGGCTTCAGCGTTTTGGCCAGCGGCAGATAGTGATCGTATTTGCGCCCGATCCAGTCGTCGAAGGGAAGGTCGAGGCCGAACTCGTCGCGCAGCATCTCGTAGACCGGCCATGCAGCGATGCCCAGCACCCGCTCATGCAGGTCGTGCGGCGGGGCGATGCCGACGCTGCGCAGGGCCGCCGCGAGCGCCGCCTCGTGCAGCGGCTCGCTGTCGACCAGCGTTCCGTCCATATCCCAGAAAACGGCTTTCGGCGTCATGCGCGGCTCCTTTCGCCGATCCCCTTAATCGGTTTCCCGGTGGAGATAAACCGTCCCGCCGGCAAATGTCGCAAGGATGACGAATTGATCCTTCGTCAACCTGCGAGACGTCCAAGCAATTGCTCTCTCGATAGGCAATTGCGCGTTACAATATTCGCTGTAAGCTATGGCGCCCGTTTCAGTATTCTTGCGGGTGGGGAGGCAGCACGTGAATTCGCGACAGGAAACCGGCAGCACCAGGTTGGACGACGCCGCGCGCGCCGGCTGGCTCTATTATGTTGCCGGCAACACGCAGGACCAGATCGCCGCCAAGCTCGGCATCTCCAGGCAGACCGCGCAGCGGCTGGTGTCGCTCGCCATGTCGGAGGGCCTGATCAAGGTGCGCGTCGATCATCCGATCGCCAACTGCCTCGACCTTGCGGCGCGGCTGAAGTCGCGCTTCGCGCTCGACCTTGTCGAGGTGGTGCCGAGCGATCCGACCTCGAACTCGACGACGATCGGCATCGCCGAGGCGGCCGCGGCCGAGATCGAACGCCGGCTGCGCTCTGAGGCCCCCATCGTCATGGCGATCGGCACCGGGCGCACGCTGAAGGCGGCGATCGAGCAGCTGCCGCCGATGGACTGCCCGCAGCACAAGGTCGTGTCCTTGACCGGCAACATCTCGCCCGACGGCTCGGCCGCCTTCTACAACGTCATCTTCACCATGGCCGACCGCGTCAAGGCGCGGTCCTTCCCGATGCCGCTGCCGGTCATCGCCTCCTCGCCGGAAGAGCGCGAGATGCTGCTCAACCAGCCGATGATCCAGCCGACGCTGGCACTTGCCGCGGAAGCCGACGTCACCTTCGTCGGCATCGGCGACCTCGGACCCAAAGCTCCGCTCTACGAGGATGGCTTCATTTCCGAAAGCGAGTTGAAGGCGCTGCAGAAGGCCGGCGGCATCGCCGAGATCGTCGGCTGGGTCTTCGACCGCGAAGGTCGCATGATCGAGGGCATCACCAATGACCGCGTGTCTTCCGCCGCGTTGCCGTCGCGGGAAAGGTCGCTGGTCATCGCTTTGGCCATGGGCGAGCGTAAGCTGCCGGGCATCCTCGCCGCCGTCAATCGCCGGCTGGTCAACGGCCTCATCACCGACGAACGGACGGCCGAAGCCCTGCTTGGCGGCTAACTGCCCATAAAAAGAGCCGGCTATTGCGAACGGCCATGCGGATCGTTGCCGTCGAGAAAACCCATGTCGCGCTGCAGATGCTCGGATAATTCCCGGACATCGAGATAAGTGCGCCTGCGGCCCGAAAACCTTGCAAATTCCCGCACGAGCGTGAGAAACCAGCCGCGTGCCGGGGTGGAAACGAGTTTTTCCTGAACCGTGACCATGATCGTCAGCCTTGAACTGGATTGATCGTTGATCCCAAATATCGGGCTGGCCGCTTCGTGCTTCCAATTAAACCTCGATCATGACCCATAAGGAGGCCTTATGCCCGATCTAAGTTCTCCGCAGCTTGCGCCGCTGCCGCCGCTGCAGGCGATCCGGGTGTTCGAAGCGGTGGCGAGGCACCTGTCCTTCACCAAGGCGGCGCAGGAATTGGGCATGACCCAGGCTGCCGCGAGCTATCAGATCAAGGTGCTGGAGGAGCGCATCGGCGCGCCGCTGTTTCTGCGCCGGCCGAAGCAGATCGAATTGACCGAGCCCGGCCAGCGCCTGGCGCCCGCCGTCAGCGAGGCCTTTTCCATCCTGGGCCAGGCCTATGCCGCGGCGCGCGGCGGCGCCGACGGCCTGCTCTGCGTCACCACCGTGCTGACCTTCGCCTCGAACTGGCTGGCGCAGCATCTGGGCTCGTTCCAGCTCGCCCATCCCGCACTTGCCGTGCGGCTCGACACGTCGAGCCGCCTGACCGATTTCGCGCGCGAGGATGTCGATCTTGCCATCCGCTCCGGCGCTGGTAAATGGCCGGGCCTGGAGGCGCACAAGCTGCTCGACGCCGATTTCACGCCGATGCTGAGTCCCAAGCTCGCGGCAAGCATAGGCGGCGTCAAGGAACCGGCGGACCTGCTGCGCCTGCCGATCCTCGACCCCGGCGACATCTGGTGGGCGCAATGGTTCGAGGCCGCCGGCGTGACCGGGCACGATCTCGCCAAACGGCCGGGCTCCAGCATGGGCGCGCAGGCCTATGAGGCGAACGCGGCGATGGCCGGCCATGGCGTGGCGATCCTGACCAGGGCGCTGTTCAAGAACGAGCTCGCCGACGGCCGTCTGATCCAGCCCTTCGACCTCGTCGGCGATGATGGCCACGCCTATTGGCTGGTCTATCCGACGGCCCGTCGCAACGTGCCGAAGATCCGCGCCTTCCGCGATTGGATCCTGGCCGAGATCGCCTGCCCGTAAGCAGGCCACCCGGCTTCCCTTCCAGTGGGCCGGCCACGTCGCCGGGCGGCTCACGTTGGGTCATTTCTGCTGCGCTGCAGCACAGATTCCGGCTTGACATAAATCACGGTAAGTGAGTAATTGCCCAAAGACAAGGCAAATGCTCATCTTGGTTTATGGGAGGAATTTGATGAAACTTCGCACGCTCATCCTGGGCCTGTTGTCGGCCAGCGCCCTCGCTTTCGCCGCGCATGCCGAATCCATCACCATCGCCACCGTCAACAATGGCGACATGGTCCGCATGCAGAAGCTGACGGACGACTTCACCAAGGCTAACCCCGACATCCAGCTCAACTGGGTCACGCTTGAAGAAAACGTGCTGCGCGAGCGTGTCACCACCGATATCGCCACCAAGGGCGGCCAGTACGACGTCCTGACCATCGGCACCTATGAGGTCCCGATCTGGGCGAAGCAGAACTGGCTCCTGCCGCTCGACAAGCTCGGCGACGACTATGACGTCAAGGACATCATCCCGGCCATCGCCGGCGGCCTCTCCGTCGACGGCAAGCTCTATGCCGCGCCCTTCTACGGCGAGAGTTCTTTCGTCATGTACCGCAAGGACCTGATGGAGAAGGCGGGCTTGAAGATGCCCGACGCGCCGACCTGGGACTTCATCAAGCAGGCCGCCGACAAGATGACCGACCGCGCCAACGGCGTGAACGGCGTGTGCCTGCGCGGCAAGGCCGGCTGGGGTGAGAACATGGCCTTCCTCACCGCTATGTCGAACTCCTTCGGCGCCCGCTGGTTCGACGAGAACTGGAAGCCCCAATTCGACCAGCCCGAATGGAAGAACACGCTGCAGTTCTATGTCGATCTGATGAAGGCCGACGGTCCGGAAGGTGCTTCCTCCAACGGCTTCAACGAGAACCTGGCGCTCTTCCAGCAGGGCAAGTGCGGCATGTGGATCGACGCCACCGTCGCCGCGTCCTTCGTTTCCGATCCGAAGGCCTCGCAGGTCGCCGACAAGGTCGGCTATGCGCTGGCGCCCGACAATGGCCTCGGCAAGCGCGGCAACTGGCTGTGGGCATGGTCGCTGGCTATCCCCGCCGGCACCCAGAAGGCCGATGCCGCCGAGAAGTTCGTCTCATGGGCGACCTCGAAGCACTATCTGGAACTGGTGGCTTCGAAGGAAGGCTGGGCCAACGTTCCGCCTGGAACGCGCTCCTCGCTCTATGCCAATCCGGAGTACCAGAAGGCGGCGCCCTTCGCGAAGATGACGCTGGACTCCATCAATGCCGCCGACCCGACGCATCCGACCGTCAAACCGGTGCCCTATGTCGGCGTGCAATTCGTCGCCATTCCTGAATTCCAGGGCCTTGGCACCACCGTCGGCCAGCTCTTCTCGGCCGCCCTTGCCGGCCAGTCGAGCGTCGACGACGCGCTGAAGCAGGCTCAGGACGCAGCCACCGCGGCGATGACCGAAGGCGGCTATATCAAGTAAGGCTCCTCCCGGTGCCGAACGCCGGCCGCGCATCATGACCGGCGAGGGGCCGCCCGAAACCCAGTTCGGGCGGCCCCCCTTCAAAATCGGGAAAATTCTGGCACAACACTGAAAATCCGGCTGACTTTGGGAGGGTGACCGTCATGGCTACTCAGCAAACCCGTTCGCTTGCCCGTTTCATGATGGCGCCATCGGTGATCCTGCTGTTCGTCTGGATGATCGTGCCGTTGCTGTTCACGCTCTGGTTCTCGTTCCAACAATACAATCCGCTGAACCCGATCCGGAACGGCTTCGTCGGCTTCTCCAATTACGCGCTGTTCTATTCCAACCCGGCCTTCCTCTCCTCGATCCTCAATACGTTGATCATCGTCATCAGCGTGCTGGTCATCACCGTGGTCGGCGGCATCCTTCTGGCGATGCTGCTCGATCAGCCGATCTGGGGCCAGGGCGTCGTGCGCATCCTGGTCATCTCGCCGTTCTTCGTCATGCCGCCGGTCGCGGCGCTGGTCTGGAAGAACATGATCATGCATCCGCAATACGGCGTCTTCGCCGACATCGCGCGCTTCTTCGGCGCCCAGCCGATCGACTGGTTCGGCCAGCATCCGCTGACCGCCATCATCTTGATCGTCGCCTGGCAGTGGCTGCCTTTCGCGACGCTGATCCTGCTGACCTCGTTGCAGTCACTCGACGGCGAGCAGAAGGAAGCGGCCGAGATGGACGGCGCCGGCTTCCTCAGCCGCTTCTGGTATCTGACGCTGCCGCATATGTCGCGCGCCATCACCGTCGTCATCCTGATCCAGACAATCTTTCTGCTGTCGATCTATGCCGAGATCTTGGTCACCACCAATGGCGGCCCGGGCTATGCCTCCACCAACCTGCCCTTCCTCGTCTACCAGAAGGCGCTCCTGGAGTTCAAAATCGGCCAGGCATCCGCCGGTGGCGTGATCGCCGTCATTCTCGCCAACATCGTTGCATTCTTCGCCATGCGCGCCGTCGGCAAGAACCTGGACAAGTAAGGGAGGACAAGATGGCACGCGC
This sequence comes from Mesorhizobium sp. SOD10, assembly GCA_000824805.1. Taxonomy (GTDB): domain Bacteria; phylum Pseudomonadota; class Alphaproteobacteria; order Rhizobiales; family Rhizobiaceae; genus Mesorhizobium. The sequence goes on along the minus strand of CCNA01000011.1, from coordinate 47,327 downwards.
AGTCACCACCCAGCACAAAACCATCGCCACGGCCGCAGCCTGGATCGTCGCCCTGCTGATCTTCTTTCCGATCCTTTATACGATCATCACCTCGTTCAAGTCGGAGCAGGAGGCGATCCAGGGCTTCAACCTGATCCCCTCCGGGACTTTCGAGAGCTACTCGGAGGTCCAGCAGCAGAGCGGCTACTTCAAATTCTTCTTCAATTCGGTGCTGCTGTCGGTCGGCTCGACCATCCTCGCGCTCATCGTCGCCATCCCGGCGGCCTGGTCGATGGCGTTCTCGCCGACCAAGCGCACCAAGGACGTCCTGATGTGGATGCTGTCCACCAAGATGATGCCGGCCGTCGCGGTGCTGTTTCCGATCTATCTGATCTTCCGCGACTCGGGCCTGCTGGACAGCCGCATCGGCCTCACCGTCATGCTGATGCTGATCAACCTGCCGATCGTCGTCTGGATGCTCTACACCTATTTCCGCGAGATACCCGGCGAGATCCTGGAGGCGGCGCGCATGGACGGCGCCTCGCTGTGGAACGAGATCATCTATGTGCTGACGCCGATGGCCATTCCCGGCATTGCTTCGACCATGCTCCTGAACATCATCCTCGCCTGGAACGAGGCGTTCTGGACCATCCGGCTCACCACCACCAACGCCGCCCCGCTGACGGCCTTCATCAGCTCATTCTCCAGTCCGCAAGGCCTGTTCTGGGCAAAGCTCTCGGCGGCCTCGACGCTGGCGATCGCGCCGATCCTGATCATGGGCTGGTTCAGCCAGAAGCAGCTGGTGCGCGGCCTGACCTTCGGCGCCGTGAAGTAGCACGCCCAAGCGGCGGACGACGAAGACCATCCCCGGGAGGAAACCATGGGAAACATCACGCTCAAGAACGTCTCCAAATCCTTCGGGTCGACGACGATCATTCCGAACATCGACCTCAACATCGAGGACGGCGAGTTCGTGGTGTTCGTCGGCCCCTCGGGTTGCGGCAAGTCCACGCTGCTCAGGCTGATCGCCGGGCTGGAGGACACCAGCGGCGGCACCATCTCGATCGATGGCCGTGACGTCACGCGCGAGGCGCCGGCCAAGCGCAAGCTCGCCATGGTCTTCCAGTCCTATGCGCTCTATCCGCATATGACGGTCGCCAAGAACATCGCCTTCCCGCTGAAGATGGCGGGAGAGGACCAGGCGACCATCGACAAGAAGGTGAAGGACGCCGCGCGCGTCTTGAACCTCACCAACTATCTCGAGCGCCGCCCCGGCCAGCTTTCCGGCGGCCAGCGCCAGCGCGTCGCCATCGGCCGCGCCATCGTGCGCCAGCCTTCGGCCTTCCTGTTCGACGAGCCGCTCTCCAACCTCGACGCGGCGTTGCGCGGCACCATGCGGCTCGAGATCAGCGAGCTGCATCATCAGCTGAAGACGACGATGATCTACGTCACCCACGACCAGGTCGAGGCCATGACCATGGCCGACAAGATCGTCGTGCTCAATGCCGGCAATATCGAGCAGGTCGGCTCGCCGATGGAGCTCTACAAGACGCCGAAGAACCTCTTCGTCGCCGGCTTCATCGGCTCGCCCAAGATGAACATGATCGAAGGCGCGCCGGCGGAGAAGTACGGCGCCAAGACCATCGGCATCCGGCCCGAGCACTTGAACATCTCGACCTCGGCCGGCGACTGGAAGGCGACGGTGGGCGTTGCCGAGCATCTCGGCTCCGACACCTTCCTGCATGTCCAGGCGGACGGCATCGGCACCGTCAATGTCCGCGCCGACGGCGAGGTCGCGGTGAAGCATGGCGACACCGTCTATCTGACCCCCGACAAGGCCAAGCTCCACCGCTTCGGCGCCGACGGCAAGGCGCTGGCCGCGTGAGGACGGGACAGTGAGGCTGAGAGGCAAATCGGCGCTGATCACCGGATCGGCGCGCGGCATCGGCAGGGCCTTCGCCGAAGCCTATGTGCGCGAGGGCGCGACGGTGGCGATTGCCGACATCGACCTGGAAGCGGCGCAAGCGACGGCGAAAGCGATCGGCCCCGCCGCTTACGCGATCCGGCTCGACGTCACCGATCAGTCCTCGATCGAGGCGGCGGTGAAGGCAGTCGAGGCGAAGACCGGTGGGCTCGACGTGCTGATCAACAACGCGGCGATCTTCGACCTCGCGCCGATCGCCGAGATAACCAGGGCGAGCTACGAAAAGCTGTTTTCCGTCAATGTCGCCGGCACGCTCTTCATGCTGCAGGCGGCCGCCCGCTCGATGATCGCGCGCGGCAAGGGCGGCAGGATCATCAACATAGCGAGCCAGGCCGGCCGGCGCGGTGAGCCGCTGGTCGCGGTCTATTGCGCCACCAAGGCCGCCGTCATCTCGCTGACGCAGTCGGCCGGGCTCGACCTCATCAAGCACCGCATCAACGTCAACGGCATCGCGCCGGGCGTCGTCGACAGCGACATGTGGGACCAGGTCGACGCGCTCTTCGCCAAATACGAGAACCGGCCGAAAGGCGAGAAGAAGCGGCTGGTCGGCGAGGGCGTTCCCTATGGCCGCATGGGCAAGCCCGAGGACCTCGCCGGCATGGCGGTTTTCCTCGCCAGCGACGAGGCCGAATACATTGTCGCCCAGACCTACAATGTCGATGGCGGCCAATGGATGAGTTGAGCGGACGAGTTGAGGGGAGGCGCTTCTCTTCTTCCTCCGGAGAAGACGCCGCGGGGCAGGTGAGGGGCAGCATACTGGAACACCAGGTGTTGCCCCTCATCTTCGCTCCTCTCGAAGGAGGCGTAATCAGTCGGGCTGCAGATCGGCCAAAGGGTAAATGCGATGACCGTGAAACTCTCTTCCTCGAACCTCGCCAGGCTGCCGGCCAACGTCGCCGGTCCGAAATATGAACGCTCTACCCTCAAGGCCGGCATCGTCCATTTCGGCGTCGGCAATTTCCACCGCTCGCACCAGGCGGTCTATCTCGACGATCTGTTCGCCACCGGCGAGGGCCACGACTGGGGGCTGATCGGCGCGGGCGTGTTCGAAGGCGAGAAGATCGGCCGCTCCAAGCTCGAGGAGCAGGACTGGCTGACCACGGTAGTCGAGCAGGACGAGGGCCACATGAGCGCCCGCGTCACCGGCGCCATGGTCGATTTCCTCACCCCCGGCGATGCGGCCGCCATCGTCGAGCGGCTTGCCGATCCGGCGATCAAGATCGTCTCGCTGACCATCACCGAAGGCGGCTATTTCATCGATCCGGCATCCGGCAAGTTCAACCCGGCCCATCCCGACATCGTCGCCGACGCGCAGCCGGGCGCCATGCCGAAAACCGTTTTCGGCATCATCTTGGCCGGCCTGTTGCGCCGGCGCGCCGACGGCATCGTGCCGTTCACCGTCATGTCCTGCGACAACATCCCCCATAACGGCCACGTCACCTCCGACGGCGTCATCGGCCTCGCCCGGCTGATCGACGAGGATCTCGCCAAATGGGTGGGCGACAAGGTCGCCTTCCCGAATGGCATGGTCGATCGCATCACGCCGGCCACGACCGACCGCGAGCGCAAGATCCTGGCCGACGATTTCGGGCTGGAGGACAATTGGCCGGTGTTTTGCGAGCCGTTCAAGCAATGGGTGCTGGAGGACCATTTCACCGCCGGCCGCCCGGCGCTGGAAAAGGTCGGCGTGCAATTCGTCAAGGACGTCTCGCCTTACGAGCTGATGAAGATCCGCATCCTCAATGGCGGCCACGCCACAATCGCCTATCCGGCGGGGCTGATGGACATCCATTTTGTCCATGAAGGCATGCAGGAGCCGCTGGTGCGTGCCTTCCTGTCGAAGCTCGAGCATGACGAGATCATTCCAACCGTGCCGCCGGTGCAAGATACCGATCTGGAGGACTACTACCAGCTCATCGAGCGCCGCTTCTCCAATCCCAAGATCGGCGACACCATCCGGCGGCTTTGCCTCGACGGCTCCAACCGCCAGCCGAAATTCATCATCCCGACGATCGCCGACCGGCTGAAGGCGGGCAAGGGCGTCGCCGGCCTCGCGCTGGAATCCGCGCTCTGGTGCCGCTATTGCTTTGGCACCACCGACAGCGGCGCCGTCATCGAGCCGAACGATCCGAGCTGGGACCGCATGCAGGCCACCGCCAAGGCGGCCAAGGACGATCCGAAGGCATGGCTGGCGATGGAGGACATCTACGGCGATGTCGGCCGCTCGCCCGTCTTCGCCGAGGCCTTCACTCATGCGTTGAAGGTGTTGTGGGCGCACGGCGCGCGCGAAGCCCTGACGCGCTATCTCGCCGGAAGGCTCTGAAAGCCTCTGTCCCTTTTGACGCAATTCCGGACGGAAAACCGCTCACGCTGTTCCTGGAATTGCTTAGCTGGAAGCAACAGCCATGACGCCGGAACTGGTCATCTTCGACTGTGACGGCGTTCTGGTCGACAGCGAGGCGCTTTCGGTCTCGGCGCTGCTCGGCATGATCGAGCTTGCCGGCGGCACGGTCAGCGAGGACGCCGCCTACGAGCATTTCCTCGGCAAGAGCATGAAGAGCGTGCGCGAGATCCTCGGCCAAGAGTTCGGGCTCGACATCAGCGACCAGCATCTGACCGCGATGCGCGTCGACCTGATGCGCAAATTCCGCGAGGAACTGAAGCCGATCGCGGGCGTCAAGGAGGTGCTGCCGAAGCTAGGCCTGCCTTGCTGTGTCGCCTCGTCGGGCACGCTGGAGCGCATCCGTTACGCGCTCGACGTCACCGGCCTGCTCCCTCTGCTGGAGCCGCATCTGTTCAGCGCCACCATGGTCAAGCGCGGCAAGCCGGCGCCCGATCTTTTCCTCTACGCCGCCGCCAGCATGCGGGCGCATCCGCGCGAGTGCCTGGTGATCGAGGACAGCCCAGCCGGCATCGCCGCCGCCCGCGCGGCGGGTATGCGCGTCCTTGCCTTCACCGGCGGCTCGCATGCCGCCAACCCCGCCCTCAAGGCGCGGCTTGCGTCGACGGAACCGGACTTTATATTCGCTGACATGCTGCAATTGCCCGATCTGATTGCAGGCCTGGGAGCGAGAGAAAAAGCATCTTGAGGAAGAGTTTCGTTTGCGCGGTCGATGTCGGCACCGGGAGCGCTCGCGCGGGCATTCTCGACCCTGAAGGCAACCTGCTCGGCCGTGCCGATCATCCGATCGCCATGCACCAGCCCAAGCCCGACCATGCCGAGCATGATTCGGAAGATGTCTGGTCGGCGGTGTGCAAATCGGTGCGGTCCGCCCTCGAGAAATCCGGCGTCGCCGCCGGCGATGTCGCCGGGATCTCTTTCGACGCGACCTGCTCGCTGGTCGCGCGCGACAGGCAGGGCGGCCAGATCAGCGTCTCCGTCACCGGCGAGAAGCGCTGGGACACGATTGTCTGGCTCGATCATCGCGCCATCGCCGAGGCCGATGAATGCACGAAAAGCGGCCACGCCGTGCTCGACTATATTGGCGGCGTGATGTCGCCGGAGATGGAGACGCCGAAGCTGATGTGGCTGAAGCGCCATCTGCCGAAGACATGGCATGAAGCCGGCTATCTGTTCGACCTTGCCGATTTCCTGACCTGGAAGGCGTCAGGCTCGCTCGCCCGCTCGCAATGTACGCTGACGGCGAAATGGACCTATCTCGCGCATGAGGAAAAAAGCTGGCGGCGCGATTTCTTCGCGCTTGTCGGCCTCGACGACCTGTTCGAGCACGGCAATCTGCCGGAAAAGGCGAGCCCGGTCGGCGCCGATATCGGTCCGCTGACGGCGAAGGCGGCCGCCGAGCTCGGCCTCACCGAAAAATGCCGCGTCGGCGCCGGTGTCATCGATGCCTATGCCGGTGCGCTCGGCGTCCTCGGCGGCTTTGCCGGCGACGAGAAGGACATCAGCCGGCATTTGGCGCTGATCGCCGGCACATCGTCCTGCGTCATGGCGATGTCGCAGGACCCGCAGCCCTTCGCCGGGGTGTGGGGGCCGTATTACGGCGCGGCTTTGCCGAGGCTGTGGCTGTCGGAAGGCGGCCAGTCGGCCACTGGCGCGCTGCTCGATCACATCATCCGCTGGCATGGCGCCGGCGGCGAGCCGGACGCGGCCATGCATGTAAAGATCGCCAGGCGCGTCGCCGAGCTGCGCGCCGAGGAGGGCGATGCGCTGGCCGCGAGACTGCATGTGCTGCCGGACTTCCACGGCAACCGCTCGCCGCTCGCCGACCCGCATGCCGTCGGCGTCATCAGCGGACTGACGCTCGATTCCTCCTTCGACAGCCTGTGCAAGCTCTACTGGCGCACCGCCGTCGGCATCGCGCTCGGCGTGCGCCATGTGCTGGAGGCGCTGAATGAGAACGGCTATCTGATCGACACGCTGCACGTCACCGGCGGCCACACCAAGAACCCGTTGCTGATGGAGCTTTATGCCGACGCCACCGGCTGCACCGTGGTCGAGCCGCTGGCCGACGAGGCGGTGCTGCTCGGCACCGGCATGGTGGCGGCGACCGCCGCCGGGCTTTATCCCGACCTCAACGTGGCCTGCGTCGCCATGCAGCAGGGCGGCCGGACGCGCGCCCCCAACAGGGAAGCCGGCGCCCGCTTCGACCGCGACTACCGCATCTTCCTCGAAATGCACCGCCAGCGGCAGGCGCTCGACGCGATCGGGTAGAGCGTTCCAGGAACGCTTCCGCCGTCTTACTGTCTGCGCAGCGACTTGCCTGTCTCTCCGTCAAACAGATGGATGCAGTCCTCCTCGAAGCTGTAGCGCACCGGCGCCCGCAACTCCGGGCATTCGCGGGCCGGCACCAGCGCGCTGATCTCCTTGCCGCCCGAGCCGAACGTCACCAGCGCGTCATTGCCGTGAAACTCGATGAGGTCGGCGGTGCCCTGCAAAAGGTTTGCGCTACCGGCTTGCGCCGTCTTCAGGTCCGGAGGCCGGATGCCGAGCACCACGCGATCGCCGTGCCGCAGGTGGAAGTCGCCGCCTTGCAGCGACAGCACTGTCCCCGCGCCGGTCAGCGTCCAGCCATCGCCATTTCGAGCCACCGTGGCCTCGATGAAATTCATGTTCGGCGTGCCGATGAAGCCGGCTACGAACTGGTTGCCGGGACGGCGATAGATCTCCGCTGGCGAGCCGATCTGCTCGATCACGCCGTCCTTCAACAGCACGATGCGGTCGGCCAGCGTCATCGCCTCGAGCTGGTCATGCGTGACGTAGACGGTGGTCGTCTTCAGCGACTGGTGCAGCCTGGCGATCTCGACGCGCATATGGTTGCGCAGCTTGGCGTCGAGATTGGAGAGCGGCTCATCGAACAGGAACACTTTCGGCGTCTTGATCATGGCGCGCGCGATCGCCACGCGCTGCTGCTGGCCGCCGGAAAGCTCGGTCGGCTTGCGGCCGAGATAACGCTCCAGGCCGAGCGTCCTGGAGACTGCCTCGACTCGCTTCCTGATCTCGGCCGCCGGCACTTTCTGCCGCTTCAATCCGAAGGCGATGTTGTCGAAGATCGTCATATGCGGATAGAGCGCATAATTCTGGAACACCATGGCGATGCCGCGGTCGCCCGGCTCGAGATCGTTCACCACCTTGCCGCCGATCGAAACCTCGCCGCCGCTGATATTCTCCAGCCCGGCGAGCATCCTGAGCAAGGTCGACTTGCCGCAGCCGGACGGCCCCAGGAACACGACGAACTCATGCTCCTCGATCGCGAGATTGAGATCGCGGATGACGGTCGTGGCGCCATAGGCCTTGTCGACATGGGAGCAAACGATCGCGGACATCCCTTATCCCTTCTCGCCGGTCAGCAGGATCTGCAGCTTGACGTCCTGCGGCTTGCCTTGCGCCGCGCGCTCGAACGCCTTGATGCTTTCGGAGAAATCATAGGTGCCGGTGATCAGCGGCTTGAGATCGACCTTACCCGAGGCGATGAGCTGCAGGGCGCGGTCGAAGATGTTGGCATAGCGGAACACGGTCTCGATGCGGACTTCCTTGGCGATTGCCGCCGGCACGTTGAGCTCGACCGTCTCCACCGGCAGGCCTACCAGCACCACTGCGCCGCCTGGCCGCACGATGTCGAACAGATTGGCGAAAGCTTTCGGGCTGCCGCTCGCCTCGAACACGATGTCGGCGCCCCAATTGTCCGTCGCGCTCCGCACGGCATCGACCAGCGACTGCTTGCCGATATTGACCGGAACGATGCCGGGATATTGGGCGGCGATCTCCAACTTCGGCGCGGAGAAGTCCGAGATCAGCACTTTGGAGCAGCCGCCCGCCAGCGCGGCGAGCGCGATCATGATGCCGATCGGGCCGCAGCCGCAGACGACGGCGACGTCGCCGGGCACGATGCGGGCGCGCGCTGCCGCCTGCATTCCGATGGCGAAGGGCTCGACCATCGCGCCCTCGGCAAACGAGACATTGTCCGGCAATTTGTAGGTGAAGGCCGCTGGATGCACGGCATAAGGGGCCAGCACCCCATGCACTGGCGGGGTCGCCCAGAAGCGGACGTCCGGATCGACATTGTAGATGCCGAGCTTCGTCGCGCGCGATGCAAGGTTCGGCACGCCCGGCTCCATGCAGACGCGGTCGCCGGCCTTGAGGTTCGTGACGTTCGCGCCGACCTCGACGATCGTTCCCGAGGCCTCGTGGCCGAGCACCATCGGCTGGCGCACGATATAGCTGCCGATGGCGCCATGCGTGTAGTAGTGCACGTCGCTGCCGCAGACGCCGACCGTGTGGATGGCGATCCTGACATCGTCCGGTCCGACGTCTTGCGGCAGCGCGATCTCGCGCAGCGACAGTTCGCCTTTTTTCTCAAGCACCAGTGCCCGCATCGGGTATCCTCACTTCAACTTTTCTTTTGCCGGAAAACGGAATTCAGGAAGCCGCTCAAAACACTGAGGAAGAGCAGCGGCGGCAGCGACAGAAGCACGACCGAGGCGTTGAGGATGCCCCAGGGCACGTTCATGCCTTGCTGGGAGAGCTCGGATGCCACGATAGGCAGCGTCTTGGCGTTAGAGCTCGACAGCATCAGCGCGATCAGGAACTCGTTCCAGACCAGCACGAAGCTGAAGGCGATGGCGCCGATCAGCGAGCGCGCGGCGACGGGCAGCGCGATCCGCCAGAACACCGAATAGGCGCCGTAGCCGTCGACGAAGGCCGCTTCCTCGATCTCCTTCGGCACGCCCTGGAAGGCGGGGATCGCAAGCCACATGATCACCGAGATGGTGAGCAGCGAGTATGTGACGATCAGCGCGGGAAGCGTGTCGTAGAGGCCGACCTGCAGCCAGATAACCATCAGCGGGATGGCGACCGCCACCGGCGGCAGGAAGCGCAGCGACAACACGAAGAACTGGATGTCGCCGGCGAAGCGATTGGGATAGCGCGCCACCGCATAGGCCGCCGGCAGGCCGAGCACGATGCCGATCAGCACCGCCGCGCCGCAGGCGACCGCGGAATTGTACAGCCCGGTCAGCACGCTGTCGCGGCCGAGGATGTAGCTGATGTTGGCGAGCGTCGGCGTGAAGATCACCTTCGGCACGCGGGTGATGATGTCGACATTGTTCTTCAGCGCGTTGAGCGCCGTCCAGAAAAGCGGGAACACGGCCAGGAATCCGGCCAGCGCCAGGACGGCCTTGGCGATCAGGCGGCCCGGTCTCAATCGATATTGCTTCATGCCTGCACCCGCTTCCAAAGCATGGTGAAGGTGATGACGGTCGCGATCATCATCAGCACCGCCATGGCCGAGGCGTAGGAAACCTTGCCCGACTCGATGAAGCCTTGCGAGAAGGCGTACATGTCGAGCGTTTCGGTCGCGACGCCCGGCCCGCCGCGCGTCATCACATAGATCAGGTCGAAGGAGCGCAGCGACTCGATCATCTTGACGAACATCAGGCTGATCAGCGGCGCCTTCAGCATCGGCAAGGTCACATAGGCATGGATCTGCCAGCGCTTGGCCTGGTCGAGCCTGGCCGCCTCGATCGGCTGCGGCGGCAGGGTTTCGAGCAGCTTCAGCACGATGACGGCGAAGAACAGTCCCCATTGCCAGACATCCACCGAAGCGACGGCGAACAATGCCGTGCCGGGCTTGGACAGCGGATCGAAGATCAGCCCGCCGGTGATCAGCCGGTAGGGATAGGTGGCGATGCCGTAAAGCGGATGATAGGCGAACTTCCAGACGAAGGCCGCAGAGACGCGCGGCAAAAGCACCGGGATGATGAAGAGCAGGCAGTAGAAGTTGCGCAGCCGCGGCGAGGCGACCTCGAACATCAAAACGCCGAGCCCGACCGCAACCACCATCGTCGCGATGACGGTGACGATCTCCCACTTCACCGAAACCCAGACGGCATTGAGGAAGCGGCGGTCCGTAAAGAGGTCGGCGAAATTCGAGAACCAGACCCAGGAATAGCCCGGCGCGCTCAGTTCACGGTTCTGCAGTGCGATCACGATGGCGTAGAGCGTCGGCACCATCGACAGTACCAGAAGGATGGCAAGCGTCGGAACCAGAAATGTGACCGGCAGGGAAGAGCGTCGGCGCATTGCCTATCCTCGGATTTTTGCTGCTGTCTGGTGAAGGTCCCGCGGCGCGCATCCCGGCATTCCTTCGAATGCCGCGAACCGCGCGCCGCGGGCGGGAGGATTACTTCTTCTTCACCAGCTCGTTGGCATAGGCCTCGAGCTCGTTGAGGCCGCCCTTGATGTCGGTGCGCGTGCCGGTGACCAGCTCTTCCAGGATGATGCCCCAGCGGTCGCCGAGATCGGGCCAGCGCGGATCCTGCCAGAAGTTCACCGCCGTCACCTTGCCGGTTTCGGCCAGCGCCTGGCCGAGATCGGCGCCGTAGATGTCGGCGAATTCCTTGCTGGAGAGGATGCTGGTGCGGTTCAGCTCGCCGAACTGGTGCGCGTCGAGCCGGCGCTTCTCATTTTCCTTGGATGTCGCCCAGGCGATGAACAGCCCGGCGCATTTCTTCGCGGCGTCATCGGCATTGGCCTTGGTGCCGATGGCAAGCCCGTGGCCATAGCCGCCGCCCGGCAGCGGCGAGGGCGGCGGCAGGAAGCCGACCTTGCCGACCACCTGCGAGGTTTTCGGGTCGACCGCCATGCCCGACAGCGGCGTCGATTCGACAAGGATGGCGACCTGGCCGGACAGGAAGGCGCCGGTCGATTCGTCCCAGCTGCCGGTCTGCGTGCCGGGGGCCGAGTCCTTGAACAGCTTGAGATAGGTCTCGGTCGCCTTCACCGCGGCGTCCGAATTGAAGGCCGGCTTGTCGCCGTCGAACCATTTGCCGCCATAGGCCTTGAAGAACGGCATCCAGCGCCAGACATTGGCGCCCGAGCCGCGCGCCCCGCGCAGTGCGATGCCGTACATGCCCTTGTCGGCATTGGTCAGTTTCGGCACGTCGGCGATCAGCTCATCCAGCGTCTTCGGCGGCTGGATGCCGGCGGCTTCCAGCACATCCTTGCGATAGACCATCAGGTCGCCGCCGCCGGTCAGCGGCGCGAACCAGACCTTGCCCTCATAGGTGGCGACCTTCTGGCGGCCCGGATCGAAATCGGCGTAGTCATATTCAGCCGGATAATAATCCTTGAGCGGCGCGATCCAGCCCGAGGAGGCGAACAGGGCCACATTGGCCTCGTCGACATAATAGACGTTGTAGTTGCCGACGGTGGAAGCGTCGGCGCGCGACTTGGCGCGACGGTCGTTCTCGTTGAGGTAGTCGATCTGGAACGAGGCGCCGGAGAGCTTCTTGAACTCGTCCTTGGAGTCCTCCAGAAGCGTCAACCCGTCGCGCGGTTGCGCCAGCACCTTGACCGGCGCCGAACAGACCGGCGCCTGGGCAAGTGCTGCGGTTGACACGGAAGCGGTAAGCACGAACGCTGCGCCGAGGCTGGCAGCGAGCCGGGTTGAATTCATTGGTTTTTCTCCTCCAGGAACACTCGCGAAAAGCGGCAGGTCCTCGGGCTAAGCGACCCTCACCGTCGCCCATGTGACCTGCCACCCGTCGCCAAAATGAGCAGTTGGAGGGAGCGAGACTAGAAGCCTCGTTGCAGCAGACATGTACTTTTATGCATTGTGCGGCGCAAAATATGGCGCAGGCAGAGTCTGCTCGTCACACGAGTATCAGAACTGTCGAAGTGGACGTATCTCGGCTGTATTACGCCCTTAGCGCCAGCCGCTGCCGCGACAGCTTGCGATAGGATGACGGTGTCATCTTGTGCTTGCGCAGGAAGGCGCGGTTGAAGTTCGAGATGTTCATATAGCCGACCTGGAAGCAGATGTCGGTGATCGGGATATCGGTGTCGGCGAGCAGCTTGCAGGCCTGCCAGAGCCTGAGCTTGGCGAGGTGGTCGCTGAACGAATTGCCGGTGTTCTTCTGGAAGAAGCGGGAAAAACTGCTTTCGCTCATGCCGGCCAATGCCGCGACGTCCGGCAGCCTCAGGTCCTCGGCGAAATGCTGGAACAGATAGGTCAGCGAGCGCTGGATGATGTCGAGCGACTCGGCGTCGAGAAGCGGGGAGAAGTCGGGCGACGACAAAAGCGCGTATTCGTCGGTGGTGGCCAGCAGCTCGAGCAGCTCGAGGAACATGCGGAACCTTGCCAGCCCGTGCACCTCGCCCATCCGTTCCATCAGCTCGGCGCCGTCGAGCGCCGTCTGGCCATGGAAGACCATGCCGCGCAGCGAGCGTTCCAGGAACGGCTCCAGCTCGCGCAGCTCCGGCAGCAGCCCGGCCGAGCCGCGGAGCCGCTCGGGATCGAATTGCAGCACGATATCGCGGCCTTCGATCAGCTCGCCGGGCTGCACCGCTGTCACCCAGTCATGCGGCAGCCCGCCGCCGACGATGGTCAGATAGCCCGGCCCGAACTCGCCGATATGGTCGCCGACCAGCACCACGCCGGACGATTTCCTGAGCAGATGGATCTCGTATTCCGGATGGAAATTCCAGACATTGCGCTCCCACGGATAGTCGTCCAGCCGCCACAGGAAGCTCTCGCTCGCCTCCGTCACGATGTGCTCGAAAGCGGGCACCGTGCGCGGGATCGCGGCCGTGTTCTTTCTGCGCCTGAACGGCATCCATTCCTCCCGGCATGGCGGCTGGCTGCGCATGCCTGAGGCATCCGTAGCAGCCTGCGGGCGGCAAATGAAAGAGGCCTCGCTGCATCCCGGCTCCGCCTGGATCAATCGCTAACCGGGCTTCCTCCCTTGCCAACATGTCGCATTTCGTTCACAAGGCGACGCAAATGGCGCCATTTTGCGCCGTTGTCGTGCGGCTTCCGGCCCTTTGGCCGACGCGCCGTGTTCTGAAAGAGCGGAACAATGTCTGCGATCGAAGCCGGCGCTCGCGCGCCGGAAAATCTTTGGCGTCAGGAAATCAGGGCGACGATCGCGCTCGCCTGGCCGATGGTGCTGACCAATCTCGGCCAGACCGCAATGACCGCGACCGACGTCATGATGATGGGCCGGCTCGGGCCCGATACGCTCGCCGCCGGCGCGCTCGGCTCCAACCTCTATTTCATGCCGCTGATCTTCGGCCTCGGCCTGATGCTGGCGACCTCGCCGATGATGGCGACCGAGCTCGGCCGTCATCGCCATTCGGTGCGCGACCTGCGCCGCACCGTGCGCCAGGGCCTTTGGCTGGCTATCCTGATCTCGATCCCTATCTGGCTTTTTCTCTCGCATGGCGAAGAGGTGCTTCTGGCCATGGGCCAGAAGCCGGAGCTTGCGCATGAGGCCGGCATCTATCTGCACTGGCTGCAATGGGCGGTTCTGCCCTTCTATGGCTATATCGTGCTGCGCTCCTTCATCTCGGCGCTCGAGCGGCCGGGCTGGGCGCTGATCATCGTTTTCGTCGCAGTCGCCTGCAACGCCTTCTTCAACTGGGTGTTCATGTTCGGCAATCTCGGCGTCAAGTCGATGGGCATCGCCGGCTCCGGCCTCGCCACCACTCTGTCCAGCACGCTGATGTTCGCCGGCTTGGCGGCGGTGGTGATCAAGGAGAAGAAGTTCCGCCGCTATCGTCTGTTCGGCCGCTTCTGGCGCTCCGACTGGCCGCGTTTCCGCGGCCTGCTCAGGCTCGGCCTGCCGATCGCCGGCATCCTCGCCTTCGAGGTGACGATTTTCAACGCGGCGGCCCTGCTCATGGGTCTGATCGACGCGGATTCGCTTGCCGCCCATGCCATCGCCATCCAGATCGCCTCGATCTCCTTCATGGTGCCCCTCGGCCTCAACCAGGCGGTCACAGTCCGGGTCGGCCTGGCGCATGGCGCCGGCAATCCGGAAGGCGTTTCGCGTGCCGGCTGGACGGCCTTCGTCATCGGTGTGTCCTTCATGGCGCTGATGGGCCTGGTGATGATTCTGTGGCCGCATCTGCTGATCAGCGCCTTCATCGACCTCGCCGATCCGGCCAATGCCAGGGTGATCACGCTTGCCGTGTCGTTTCTTATGTTCGCAGCGCTGTTCCAGATCTTCGACGGCGCCCAGGCCGTCGCCGCCGGCATGCTGCGCGGGTTGCACGACACCAAGGTGCCGATGATCTATGCGGCGGTCGGCTATTGGGGTGTCGGCCTGCCGCTCGGCGTGCTGCTCGCTTTCCATTTCGGCTTTAACGGCGTCGGCATCTGGATCGGCCTGGCCTCGGGACTGGCCGTGGTGGCGGCGCTCCTGCTCGCGCGCTGGCTCAGGCGCGATCGCATCGCGCCGGCGCTCGCCTTCGGGCATTGATCGACAAGGCTGCGCGTCCAGTCGTCAGCAGCCTTGGCGTCTCAGCGCGCCCCTGCGCGTTGCTCCAGCCGCCGCGCGTATTGCGTCAGCGGGAAGCACATGACGAAGAAGATCAGCGCCACCAGCCCATAGACCTTGAACGGCTCGAAAGTCGCGTTGTTGATCGCGTTGGAAGTCCTGACCAGTTCCTCGAAGCCGATGATCGAGGTCAGCGCCGTCGATTTGATGAGCTGCACCAGGAAGCCGACAGTCGGCGCGCGGGTGATCGCGAAGGCTTGCGGCAGGATGATCAGCCTGAGCTCCTGCAGATAGTGCAGCCCGAGGCTTGCGCCGGCATCCCATTGTCCGCGCGGCAGCGCATCGACGCCGCCGCGCCAGATCTCGGCCAGATAGGCGCTGGCGAAGAAGGTCAAGCCCAGCGCCGCCGCCGTCCACGGCTCGATACGCAGGCCCAGCATCGGCAGGCCGAAGAACATCAAAAAGAGCTGCATCAAAAGCGGTGTGCCCTGGAACAGCGCGATATATCCCGAGGCGATCCGCTTGACCCATTTGGTCTTGGCGATGCGGAAGAACAGCACCACGAGCCCGACCAGCGCACCACCGATGAAGGCGGCCAGCGACAACAGAACCGTCCAGCGCGCGGCGAGCAGCAGGTTGCGCAATATGTCCCAGAAGGTGAACTCGATCACGACACACCTGCTCCGAGCGCTCCTCGTCCGCCGGCAATGAGCAGCCGGCGCAGCCCCATCGACAGGCCGAGATAGACCATGGTCACGACGAAATAGGTCTCGAAGGCGCGGAAGGTGCGCGCCTGCAGCATGTCGGCTTCGTAGGTCAGCTCGCGCACCGCAATCTGCGAGACCACGGCCGATTCCAGCATCATGATGACGATCTGGCTGGTCAGCGCCGGGTAGATCACCTTCAGCGCCTGCGGCAGCACGATCTTGACGAACACCTGGCGGGGCCTGAGGCCGAGCGCCAGGGCGGCTTCCGTTTGGCCGCGCGGCACGGCGTCCAGCCCGGCGCCGACGATTTCGATCGTATAGGCCGCCATGTTGAGCGTCATGGCCAGCATGGCAGCAAGGATCGGGTCCAGCCTGATTCCGAGCGTGGGCAGTCCGAAGAAGATGAAGAACAGCTGCACCAGGAACGGCGTGTTGCGCATCACCTCGACATAGGCACCGATCGCCAGCCTGAGCGGCTTCGGGCCGCTTCTCTTGCCGGCGGCGCCCAGAATGCTGAGGAACGTGGCCGCCAGCGTCGTAACTGCGATCAGAAGCAGCGTCATCGCCGCGCCGCTTGCGATTACGCCCGCCGCGCCCGCAAGCCAGCCGAAGTCGAGGCTGTAGCCCATGGCGTTTGACCTTGCTGGAAGGTGCCTGACCTGAGGAGGGTTCGGCGCCTCTTACGCCGCCGAACCGCTCCGAAGATCAATCCTTGAGGTTGTCGGGATTGAGCGGCGTCTTCAGCCAGGCCTTCGAGCTCTCGTCGAGCTTGCCGTCCGCCAGCATCTTGGCGATGGCGTCGTTCACCGCCTTCTTCAGCCGGTCCTCGTTCTTGTTGAGGCCGATATGCGAGGGCGAGGTCAAAAGCTGGAATTTCTGCTCCGGCTTCAGCGCATCCTGCTTGGCCAGCACCTGGGCGCCAACATCGTTGCCGACCACCATCAGCTGGGTCTGGCCGGAGATGAAGGCCTGGATGACGGAATTGTAGTTGTCGAAGCGGCGGATGTCGGCCGAGGCGGGAGCAGCCTGGGTCAGCGAGGTGTCTTCCAGAGTGCCGCGATTGACGGCGATGGACTTGTCGGCGAGGTCTTCCTTGCCTTTGACGGCAAGCTCGGCCGGGCCGATGACGGCGATATAATAGGGCGCGTAGGCGGCGGCAAAATCGATCACCTGCTCGCGCTCCTTGGAGTAGCCGACGCTCATCAATATATCGACGCGCTTGTCGGTGAGATAAGGAATGCGGTTCTGGCCGGTGACGCTGACCAGGTTGAGCTTCACCTTCAAGGCATCGGCGATCGCCTGCGCCACGTCGATGTCGTAGCCCTTGATGCTCATATCGGCGCTGGCCGAGGAGAAGGGCGGGAAGTCCGAGAAGATGCCGACATTGATGGCGCCGGCCTTGGTGATGTCGTCGACGGCGTCGGCTTTGGCATGTGTGGTCAGGCCGGCGGCGCCGAGCATCAGCATTGCTGCGAAAGCGGATTTCAGTACGTTGCGAAGAGTCATTTTAGTTCCCCTGCTGGAAGCTTGTTGTTTGAAACCGCCCGCCGGCTCCAGCGCGGCGGCCGTGTTGGTAGAGCAGTTCCAGGGGAAGCGGTCTTCCGCCCGGAATTGCGTGCTTTGGTATTAGCCTTTCTTGATCGCCGGGCTGAACACCATCAGGCTGAGGATCTCGAACAGGACCTGGGCGCCGACATGGGCGGTGTTGGTGGTCGCGTCATATTGCGGCGCCACCTCGACGACGTCGCCGCCAACGATGTTGAGGCCCTTCAGGCCGCGCAGCAGCTCCAGCACCTCGCGCGTCGTCAGCCCGCCGACTTCCGGCGTGCCGGTGCCCGGCGCGAAGGCCGGATCGATGCTGTCGACGTCGAAGGAGATGTAGGTCGGGCCGTCGCCGACAATTTTGCGCGCCTTCTCGATAATGGCCGGGATGCCGAGGCCGGTCACCTCCTCGGCATGCACGACAGTCATGCCGGATTCGTAGGTGAACTCCCACAGATATTCGGCCGAGCCGCGGATGCCGATCTGGATGGTGCGCGAGGGATCGAGCACGCCGTCCAGCACCGCGTTGCGGAACGGCCCGCCATGGTGGAACTTGGTCATGTCGAACAGCCCGCTGGTGTCGCAATGGGCGTCGATATGAATCATGCCGACCGGCGCCTTTTTGCCGACCGCCTTCAGGATCGGATGGCTGATCGAATGGTCGCCGCCGACCGAAAGCGGCAGCACGCCGGCATCGACGATCTGGTTGGTGCGCTTTTCGATGTCCTCATGGCTGATCTCCAGCCGGTAGCGGCTGCGGAACGGCGTGTCGCCGATATCGGCGACGCGCAGCTCATGCGTCGGCGCGCATTCCAGCACATGGTTGTAGGGGCCGATGCGCTCGATGGCGCGCAGCGCGCGCGGCCCGAAGCGCGAGCCGGGACGGTTGGTAACGCCGAGGTCCATCGGCACGCCGATCATCGCCACCTGCAGGTCGCCGAAATCCGGATTCTCGGCGGCGATTTCGCGGTAGGGCGCGGCGAGGAAGGTCGGGACGCCGGAATAGGGGGCGAGGCGCGTGCCCGACTTGTTGAAGATCTTGTCGGCGACCTTGCGGAATTTCGGGTCGAACATCTCGCCGCCATGGCTCTCGCCATATTTGCGGCGCAACGCTTCGAGCTTGCCGCGATCGTAACCCATGTGGTTCTCCTCTCTTGCCTGCCTGCAGCGCTGCCCGCATGGGCGATTTGCCAAGCCAGCCTGTTGTCCGGCTGGATCGTTGCTCCCGGCTGCTGCGGATTCCACGTCTCTTGAAGCTGTTCCGGGTAAAAGTCTCGGGCAGCCGCATTGAAAAATCAATTGATATTGTTAGGGTCTCGGCTGTGAGAAAATCTCACAAAGTAGGAGCTCTTCCATGGCCAAGCGCCTGCCGCCGCTAAACCCCTTGCGCGCCTTCGAGGCCACGGCGCGGCATGCCTCGCTGACCAAGGCCGCGGGTGAGCTGAATGTCACGCATGGCGCCGTCAGCCACCAGATCAAGGCGCTCGAGCAGTCGCTCGGCGTGAAACTCTTCGAGCGCATCGGTCAGCGCGTGAAGCTGACACCGCATGGCGCCGAATTCCTGCCGGCGGTGTCGGCCGCCTTTGACGGTATCGCCGCCGCCACCCAGCGCATGACTAGGCCAGCAAACGCCGGCGCGCTGTCGGTCTCCTGCGTGCCGGCGCTGCTCTTGTTGTGGATGACGCCGCGGCTCGGCTCCTTCACGGCGCAATATCCGGACATCCAGCTCACCCTGATCCCGTCCAACGACCCCAAAGACATCCGCGCCCCGGATATTGACGTCTGTGTGCATTATGGCGACGGCGGCTGGACCGACTGCTGGATGCGCAAATGGTCCGGGCTGGAACTCTTCCCCGTGGTCAGTCCGACGCTGATCAACAACCGTCCGATCCGCAGCGTGCGCGATCTTGCCGACCACGTCTTCCTGCATGGCGACGACGGCCGTGAATGGCATACCTGGCTGGCCGCCGCCGACGCGCTCGATCTGGAGCGCGGCCGCCGTCATCGTCTGGGCGATGCGCGCATGGCGACTGAGGCAGCTGTGCACGGCCATGGCGTCGCGCTGGGTGACTCCGTCACCGCGCGCGCCTTGCTCGCCAGAGGCATGCTCGTCGCGCCCTTCACGCTGTCGGTGCCGGCGGTCGATGATTTCTACGTCGTCTGCCGCAACGAGATGCGCTCGGCGCCGATCGTGCAGCTCTTCATCGACTGGCTGTTCGCCGAAAAGGAGCAGGACGAGGCCCGCGCCGACGCCCCGGTGGCCGGCCGCGTGCCGAGCCGCAGGAAACGTCCATCGCTCAGGCTTGTCGGGGCGAGAGCCATTCCAGGAAAGGTGTAAATGGTTCAGGCGGCGTCCCGAGGGCTGGACTTGCGTAGCTGCTTTTTGTCGGGCCAGCTTGCAAAGCAGCAAGCGCGTTCGAAAATACAATGCTAAGACGCATTCCCGCGGCTAGAGCATGATCCCGAAAAGCGGGAACCGTGCTCCAATCCAAAGTTAGATCAGGATGACGATTCAACAAATGTGATCTAGCGAGCAACGAAAGCGCATTGAGACATGGCAAAGACCGATATAGCGCGGCGCGTCTACAACCACACCTGGAAGCTCGACCCGATCGTCCGCAGCCTGCTGGACACTGACTTCTACAAGCTTCTGATGCTGCAGATGATCTGGGGCATGTACCCCAAGGTCGACGCCACCTTCTCGCTGATCAACCGCACCACCTCGGTGCGGCTGGCCGACGAGATCGACGAGGGCGAATTGCGCGAGCAGCTCGACCACGCTCGCACCTTGCGCTTTTCCAAGAAGGAGATGATCTGGCTGGGCGGCAACACTTTCTATGGCCGCAAGCAGATCTTCGAGCCGGAATTCCTCGCCTGGCTCGAGGACTTCCGCCTCCCCGAATACGAGCTTTCCAGGCGCGACGGCCAGTTCGAGCTCTCCTTCGCCGGCCCCTGGATGTACACGACGCTCTGGGAAATTCCGGCTTTGGCCATCATCAACGAGCTGCGCTCGCGAGCGGCGATGCGCTCCTTCGGCCCCTTCACGCTCGATGTGCTCTATGCCCGCGCCAAGGCCAAGATGTGGGATAAGACCGAGCGGCTGAAGGCGCTGCCCGGCATCCGCATTTCCGACTTCGGCACGCGCCGCCGCCATTCCTTCCTGTGGCAGCGCTGGTGCGTCGAGGCCCTGAAGGAAGGCATCGGCGAAGCCTTCACCGGCACCTCCAACGTGCTTCTGGCCATGGACAACGACCTCGAGGCTTTGGGCACCAACGCGCATGAATTGCCGATGGTGTTTGCAGCGCTTGCCAATTCCGAACAGGAGTTGCGCGAAGCGCCCTACAAGGTGCTGCAGGACTGGCAGCGCTACTATGGCGGCAACCTCCTGATCGTGCTGCCCGACACTTTCGGCACGGCCGCGTTCCTGCGCGACGCACCGGACTGGATCGCCGACTGGACCGGCTTCCGGCCGGACAGCGCGCCGCCGATCGAAGGCGGCGAGAAGATCCTCTCCTGGTGGCGTGAGAAGGGCAAGGATCCCAAGCAGAAGCTGCTCATCTTCTCCGACGGCCTGGAAGTCGAAACCATCGAGGAGACCTACAAGCATTTCCGCGGCAAGGTGCGCATGTCCTTCGGCTGGGGCACCAATCTCACCAACGATTTCGAGGGCTGCGCGCCGACCGCAACCAAAAGCCTCGACGCCATCTCGCTGGTCTGCAAGGTCAGCGAAGCCAACGGCCGGCCGGCGGTGAAGCTGTCGGACAATCCCGCCAAGGCTACCGGCGAGGAGAAGGAGATCAAAAGGTATCTGAGGATCTTCGGCGAGAAGGATCGGGTGGAGCAGCTGGTGAAGGTGTGAACACTCTGCCGATCTGACGTCACCCTGCAGGACAGAGGGGGGCGCCGTAGGGCGCCAACCTCGGAGGCTAGCCTTTCTTGCAACTGCCTTAGCAGCCCTCCTCCCCACCCCTGCCTTCGCCCACGCCTCCGACCGCGGCCATGTCCTGCTTCTCCCGACGGGCTATTACATCGCCGGCGGCGCGCTGGCGGTGGCCGTCAGCTTCCTCGTGCTGGCGCTGCTGCCGCCGGCCGCCCTCGACCGCTTCTGGCGCCGGCGCCTGCCCCTGCTTGCCTTCAGTGACCGCCTGCGCATCATCGTCAGCCTCATTTCCTTTGCCGGCTTGATACTTCTCGTCGCCGCCGGTCTTTTCGGCAGCCGCGACCCGCTTTCCAATCCTCTCCCGCTGGTTATTTGGACCCTGCTCTGGGCCGGTTTCACGCTGCTGCAGGGCATCTGCGGTGACCTCTGGTCGTGGCTCAACCCGTGGTACGGCCCTTGGCGCGTCGCCTCTCGCATGTTCGGCCTTCAGGCCGGCGAAGCCAAACCAACGGGCCTGCCGCCATGGCTCGGCTACTGGCCCGCCTTCGCGCTGTTCCTCGCCTTCGCCTGGTTCGAGCTGATCGATCCGGCGCCCGACGATCCGGCCCGCCTCGCCTCTGCCGCCGGCATCTACTGGCTGGCGAGCTTTGTCGCGATGCTCGTCTTCGGCTATGGCGCCTGGAGCAAGCGCGGCGAATTTTTGACCGTCTTCTTTTCCATGGTCGCCCGCTTCGCGCCGCTCGATCGCCGCGATGGCCGGCTCTCGCTCTGCTGGCCGGGCGCCAAGCTGCTCGCGGCCGAGGCGCTGCCGCTGAGCGGCACGGCCTTTCTTCTGCTGGCGCTGTCTTCGGTATCCTTTGACGGCCTGTCGAAAACCTTCTTTTGGTTGGGCCTCTTCGGCGTCAACCCGCTGGAATATCCCGGCCGCACCGCGCTGATCGGCATCGGCAGCTTCGGCCTCGTGCTCACCTTCATCCTGCTCGCGGCTGTGTTCGCGCTGGCCGTCTTTCTCGGCCAACGACTCGCCGGCGATGCGCAGCCGTTCGGAAAAACCGCCGGCCTGCTGGTCTGGTCGATCGTGCCGATCGCGCTTGCCTACCACATCGCGCATTACCTCATCGTGCTTTTGGTCGACGGCCAATACGCCTTGGTCGCCATGTCCGATCCCTTTGGGCTTGGCTGGAACCTGTTCGGCACCGCCAGCATGATGGTCGAAGCCGGCGTCGTCGCCGGCGCTCAATCGGCCTGGTGGCTGTGGAACCTGCAAGCCGGCGTCATCATCGCCGGCCATGTGCTGGCGGTCCTCGTCGCGCATGGCCTTGCCTGGCGCCTTCACAAGCATTTGTCCCGCGCCGCGCTCAGCCAGCTCCCGCTCACCCTGTTGATGATCGCCTACACCATCTTCGGTCTGTGGTTGCTTGCAACGCCGACAGCGGGATGAGACAAGGTTGCTGTCCTTGGGGAAGCTCGCTTGCCAGGTCGGGGCTTTGGTGATTTAGTTTGTACACATGCAATTTTCCCATCCTCGGGAAGAGGATGGTTTAGCCGCCTTATCGCTGGTCAGAACTGAAAAAACAGGGGAACGGACATGGCTGACAAGAACGGATTTTTCGACCTCTCCAAGACGACGCTGTCGCGCCGCACCGCGCTGAAGGGCATGGCCGCGGGCGCCGGCCTTGCGCTGGCCCCCGGCTTCGTCCGCTATAGCCAGGCGCAGAGCTCGGCGCCCATCAGAATAGGCTTCCAGTCGCACCGCACCGGCATCGGTGCCGCCTATGGCCGCTGGTACGAAAAGACGAGCGCGGCCGCCGTCAAGGCGATCAACGATGCCGGCGGCATCAGCGGCCGCAAGGTCGAGCTGGTGATCGAGGATGACGGCACCGATCCGGCCCGCGGCGCCGAGGTGGTCAACAAATTCGCCAAGCAGCACAAGACCGACATCGTCTTCGGCACGCTGTTTTCGCATGTCGTGATCGGCTCGGCGCCCGCCGCCGGCGAGAACAAGATTCCCTATTTCGTCGTCAGCGAAGGCCATCACGTCGCCTCCACCAAGCTCAACCGCTATGTCTTCCAGCCCGGCATCACCGACGTGAAGAGCCAGATCCAGTCGATGGCGCCGTGGATCGCGGCGAATGCCGGCAAGAAGGTGACGCAGATCTTCCCGGACTTCGCCTTCGGCTACGACCACCGCGATTACCTGCCGCCGGCGCTGAAGGCGCAAGGTGGTGACGTGATCGCGCAGATCGCCATCCCGCCGACGGAGAGCTCCTTCACCAAATACTTCCCGCAGATCCCGGCCGAGACCGAGGTGATCTACCATGTCATGGTCGGTCCGGCCGTGCTCACCTTCGTCAAGGAGCTCGGCGAGTTCTACGGTTCGCAAAGGCCGCAGCTCTTCGGCTTCATCGACTCGCTCGAAGCCGTCGACATCAACAGCCCGGGCCTCGAATTCCTCGACGGCAGCCATTTCTGGGAAGGCTCGCCGCGCTACGCGCAGCCCGACGATTCCGCCGCG
Organism: Mesorhizobium sp. SOD10; assembly: GCA_000824805.1. Taxonomy (GTDB): domain Bacteria; phylum Pseudomonadota; class Alphaproteobacteria; order Rhizobiales; family Rhizobiaceae; genus Mesorhizobium. The sequence goes on along the minus strand of CCNA01000011.1, from coordinate 23,982 downwards.
CAGAAGGCCTACCGTGCCGCCGTCGGCATCGACGACAATGGCGCCGCCGTCGGCGACGCCAAGGACGTGTCCACCGCCGCCCACATGTTCGGCTGCTGGGAGACGCTCTATGTCGTCAAGAAGGCGATGGAGGATGCCGGCTACAAGGGGCCGGAGGACCGCGCCAAGCTGGTCGAGGCGACCGAAGCGCTGAAGGAATTCGCCGAGGGGCCGGAGCATCCGCAGGGTCCGAAGACCTTCAACGGCAAGATCCACCAGTGCTTCGGCATCCAGAACATCTCCAAGGTCGAAGGCGGCAAGCTCAAGGTTGTCCACAAGACCAAGATCGAGGACGGCCTCTACGAGCCGGAAGGGGACTACACGACGCAGGCGCTGTGAGCTTCTCTCATAGCTGATGCACTTCGGACCCCATCTCCTCCTCGCCGCCCTCGAGGGCCTGGTCACCTCCGCTGTGCTGGCGCTGACGGCGCTTGGCCTGTCGCTGGTATTCGGCGTCATGCGCGTCGTCAATGTCGCGCATGGCGAGTTCTTCATGCTGGGCGCGGTGCTCGCCTGGGCGGTGTCGACGGCGATCTCCGGCCATCCAGCGATCGGCTTCGTCGCAGCACTTGTGATCGCGCCCTTGCTGGTCGGGCTGGTCGCGCTCGTTGCCGAACGCCTGGTGCTGCGCCGGCTCAACTACAATCCTGAAGGCACCATCGTCGCCACCATCGGCATGCTCTACATCATCCAGCAGCTGGCGCTGACCTTCTACGGCCCGGAAGCGCGTCCGGTGGAGCCGCCCTTCAGCTACCGCATCCTTTTGCCGTGGTTCGGCTATTCCGGCTACAAGCTGTCGGTGGTCGCCGCTTCCGCCATTCTGCTGGTGATCACCTGGCTGGTGCTGACCCGGACGAAAATCGGCCTGATCATGCGCGCCACGCAATATGACCGCGAGACCGCGCAGGCCTTCGGCATTCCGGTGGAGCGCGTCTATGCCGGCGTCTTCGCCGTCGGCGCCATGCTGGCGGCCATCGCCGCAGTGCTGATCGTGCCGATCAGCCAGGCGCATTACCTGATGGGCCAGGACCCGCTGCTCTTGTCCTTCATCGTCGTCATCATCGGCGGCCTGGGATCGCTCCGCGGCACCGTGGTCGCCGCCATCCTGATCGGCCTCTCCGACGGCATCATCTCGATGTTCTTCTCGCCGACGCTCGCCAAGATCATCGCCACGCTGGTCGTCGCCATGGTGCTGGTGTTCCGGCCGCAAGGCCTGTTCGGGGCGACGTCCAGATGAGGGATGCTTCGCCGGCAAAGATCTACGCCCTGCATATCGGCGTCATCGCGCTTCTCTTCGCGCTGAACTTCATCCTGCCCGATTATCACCAGGGCCTGTTCGCCCGCATCATGGCGCTGGCCGTCTTCGCCATGGGCTACAATCTGCTCTTCGGCTATGGCGGCCTGCTCAGCCTCGGCCACGCCATGTTCTTCTCGGCCGGCCTCTATGGCGCTGGCTTGACCGTCTATCATCTCGGCTGGGGCGTGCCGGAAGCCTTCGTCGTCGGGATCGCCTGCGGCGCGCTGCTCGCCTTGGTCATCGGCCTGCTCGCGCTGCGCACTTCGGGTGTCGCCTTCATGATCGTCACCATGATGTTCGCCCAGGTCTTCTATCTGCTGATTCTTTACTTCGCCGCCTGGACCGGCGGCGACCAGGGCTTGGTCATCCAGCAGGCATCGCGGGTGGTCGCGATCGGCGGCGCATCCTTTGACCTGACCGATCCGACAGTGCGCTACATGATTGCGCTGGCGCTTTTCTCGATCATTCTGCTCGTAACTTTAGCCACGGTCCGCTCCCGCTTTGGCCGCGTGCTGGTGGCGATCCGCGAGAACGAGGAGCGGACAAAGATGCTGGGCTACGATACGGTCGCCAACAAGCTTGCGGCGGTCGTTGCCTCCGGCGCCATCTGCGCGGCGTCCGGTGCTGCTTATGCCTTGCTGTTCGGCTATGTCGGCTCGAGCTTCGCGTCGATCCAGTACTCGATCCTGCCGCTGCTCTGGGTGCTGCTCGGCGGCGCCGCGACCACGCTCGGGCCGCTCATCGGCACGCTGTTCATGTATTATGTCACCGACATCACCAGCGGCTTCACCTCCGCCTATCTCCTGATCGTCGGCGTGGCGCTCATCCTGTTGGTGCTGTTCTTCCCGAAAGGCGTCCTGGGCAGCATCCGCGAACGCTGGCTGGGGTGGCTGCCATGAAGCCGCTGCTCACCACCAAGGGCCTGTCGCGGAATTTCGGCGGCCTGCGCGCCGTCGACGGCGTCGACTTCGCGCTGATGCCGGGCGAGATCCGCGCCATCATCGGCCCGAACGGCGCCGGCAAGACCACCTTCGTCAGCCTGCTCTCGGGCCGCATCCGGCCGTCCTCCGGCATGGTCGTCTTCGACGGCGCCGATATCACCGCCATGCCGGCTTACAAAAGGGTTCGCCTCGGCGTCGCCTATACGTTCCAGATCACCAGCGTCTTCGCCAATCTCACCGCCTTCGACAATGTCGCCTTGCCTGTGCAGCGTACCCTCACGGACGGCCGCACAAAGGGGCAGGTGAGGAGCGGCGTGATGGCGGCTCTGGAGCGCACCGGCCTTGCCGACCGCGCCGGCACTTTGGCCGGACAGCTTTCTTACGGCCACCAGCGCCTGCTCGAAGTGGCGATGGGCCTGGCGCTGAAGCCGCGCCTGCTTATCCTCGACGAGCCGACGCAAGGCCTGGCCGATAGCGAGATCGACAATTTCATCACTTTGGTGCGCGAGATCGCCAGGAACGCGACGGTGCTTTTGATCGAGCACAATATGCCGGTGGTCATGCAGCTTGCCGATCGCATTACCGTCTTCAACTCGGGAAAGATCCTCGCCGAAGGCACGCCGGGTGAGATCCGCGCCAATACGCAAGTGCAGGACGCCTATCTCGGAGCGACCCATGGCTGATCCGGGGTTGCTGACCATTTCCGGGCTGGGCTGCTTCTATGGCGAGGTGCAGGTGCTCTACGGCCTCGACCTCGTCTTGAACAAGGGCGAGGTGCTTTGCCTGTTTGGCCGCAACGGCGCCGGCAAGACGACGACGCTGAAGGCGATCATGGGGCTGGTCCCGGCGGCTGCCGGCTCGATCAAGCTCGACGGCAAGGAACTGACCGGGCTTGCCGCGCATGACGTGCCGAAGGCCGGCGTCGCCTATGTGCCGCAGGGCAGGCGATTGTTTGCCGACATGAGCGTGGCGGAGAACATCGAGATCGGCTTGATGGCGCGCGGCAAGGGCAAGCAGACGCGTGACAACGTCCTCGATCTCTTCCCTTTGCTCGGGGAGCGGCTGAAGCAGCGTTCGGGCACGCTGTCCGGCGGCGAGCAGCAGATGCTGGCGATGGCCCGCGCGCTCTGCCTCGAGCCGCAAGTGCTCCTGCTCGACGAGCCGACCGAAGGGCTGATGCCGTCGATGATCGCCATGATCCGCGAGACGGTGGCGAAGCTGCGCCAGTTCGGGGTTTCGACCATCCTGGTCGAGCAGCGTGTCGATGCCGTGCTGTCGGTGGCGGATCGGGTTTGCTTCATCGAGAACGGCCGCAACCGCGAGACGGTCGATGTCGAGGCGTTGCGGGCGGATCCGTCCGCAGTGCGGCGGTATGTCGGCGTCGGTTAGAAAAACAAAAACCCGGCAATCAAAAACGTCGGAAACAGCACCAGGCCGGACCACGCCATATAGCCGAAGAAGCCAGGCATCTTGAAGCCACGATGCCTGGCGATGGCGAAGACCATGAAGTTCGGCGCGTTGCCGATATAGGTGTTGGCGCCCATGAACACGGCGCCGGCCGAGATCGCGGCAAGCGTCGAGGCGGCTTCCGTCATCAGGTGGTGCGCCTCGCCGCCGGCAAGCTCGAAGAACACCAGATAGGTCGGCGCGTTGTCGAGGAAGGAAGACAGTGCCCCGGTCAGCCAGAAATAGGCGAGATCGTTGGGCCGGCCGTCGGCGGAGGTGACAAGCGCCACCAGCGGCGCCAGCGTGCCGTCATGGCCGGCCCGCAAAATGGCGACGACCGGCACGATGCAGATGAAGATGCCGGCAAAGAGTTTCGCCACCTCGGCGATCGGCCCCCAGGTGAAGCCGTTCGCCTCCCTGTGGCTCTTGTACGAGACCTTGAGCGACAGGAAGGCCAGCGCCAGGATGATGGCGTCGCGCACCAGGTTCTGCAGCTCGAGGCCGACGCCGAGGATCGGGATGCTGACGCCCGGCTTCCAGCTTGCCGAAAGCAGGATCGCGCCGATCACGCCGGCCAGCAGCGGCAAATTGGCCAGGCCGCGCAGGCGCACTTTCGTGTCCGGCGTCGGGTCCTTGATCTTCGGCATGCCGCCCTCGCGACGATGCAGCACGATGTCGAGCGCCAGGAAGACGATGAGCACCAGGCCGCCGGTGAACAGCGTCTCGCGCCACAAATTCGCGGTCGTCCAGAAGAAGTCGACCCCGCGCAGGAAGCCGACGAACAAGGGCGGATCGCCGAGCGGGGTCAGCGAGCCGCCGATGTTGGAGACCAGGAAGATGAAGAAGATCACGACATGGGCATTGAACGGCCGGTTGTCGTTGGCGCGCAGCATCGGCCGGATCAGGATCATCGAGGCGCCGGTCGTGCCGATGACCGAGGCAAGCAGCGCCCCGATGAGCAGCAGGCCGGCATTGGTGAGCGGGGTTCCGTGGATGTTGCCGGCAAGCAGGATGCCGCCCGAGATCGTGTAGAGCGCGAACAACAGGATGATGAAGGACAGATATTCGGTGAGCAGCGTGTGCAGCACCGCTTCGCCTGCCGAAGGAAGGCCGAAGACGACCGCCAGCGGCACGACCACCAGCGCAGCCCAGGCAGCGGTGATCTTGCCATAGTGATGTTCCCACACATGCGGGAAAAGCAGCGGCCCCGTCGCGATCGACAACAGCAGGCCGGCAAAGGGTAGCCCCCACCACAGCGACATGGCGGCGCCCGGCAGTTCGTGAATTTCGGCGGCGAGCGCCGGCTGCGCAAATGCGATCAGGGCCGCAGCGATCAGGCCGGCGGTCAAGCTGCTCATCGAGATCGAGAAGCCGCCTCGATATCCCACAGTCCGGTCAATCCGCCGGACGATCTTCGAGCATCACGCCGGCTTCGCGCATGCGCTTCAGCATCGCCTCGACCGAGCTGTTGAGGTCGATGCCGCGGCAGGCATCGAGCCGCACGGTCGTCCTGAAGCCCTGCTTGATGGCATCGAGCGCCGAGAAGGCGACGCAGAAATCGGTGGCCAGCCCAACCAGCGTGATCGCGTCGATGCCGCGCTCCTTGAGATAGCCGCCAAGGCCGGTCGGCGTCGTGTGGTCGTTCTCGAAGAAGGCCGAATAGCTGTCGATCGCGGTGCGGAATCCCTTGCGGATCACCAGCTCCGCCTTAGTCCAGGCAAGTCCGGAATGGAAATCGGAACCGAGGCTGCCCTGGATGCAATGGTCCGGCCATAGCGTCTGCGGCCCGTAAGGCATCTCGATGGTTTCAAACGCCTGCTTGCCGGGATGGCTGGAGGCGAAGCTCGAATGTCCGGCCGGATGCCAGTCCTGCGTCAGGATCACATGCTCGCTGCGCCGGATCAGATCGTTGACCAAAGGCACGATCTCGTCGCCGCCGGCGACCGCCAGCGCGCCGCCCGGGCAAAAATCGTTCTGCAGGTCGATGACGATGAGCGCTTCTTCGGCCATGCGGCTTCCTCTCGTTCGGCCCTCTCGGTCGGCCCTCTGGTTCGGCCCCCCCTGGTTCGGCTTTGGGGGCTGCAGTCAAAAGCCGCTGACGCGACCAGAGAGGGAACCTTGACCAGATGGCCGGCGGCGTCAACCTCCGGCGCCATAACAATCGCGTTCAGGTCTTCGCGGCGCCAACTCCGGCTTTGACAATTCCGGCCCGCCTGATATCATTTGCATACGAATGAATTTGACCGGTGCGAACCGGCAGAAAGCCCAAGGTCAGTGCTTTGGGAGGGCCAAGTGGGAATGGTCCGTTTCTGGAAAGGTTCTGGAAGGCAGAGCGTGATCCGTTACGCGAAACCCACCACGGTCGACGAGGCGCTCGCTCTGCTTGGCGAGGATCGCTGGCGCATTCTCGCCGGCGGCACGGATTTCTACCCGGCGCAGGGCGCGAAGCCGTTCCGCGACAACGTCCTCGACATCAACGGTCTCGCCGAACTGCGCGGCATCGCGGAGGCAGGTGAGCATTGGCGGATCGGCGCCCGCACGACCTGGACCGACATTGTCCGGCACCCTCTGCCGGCGGCGTTCGACGCGCTCAAGGCAGCCGCGCGCGAGGTGGGTTCCGTGCAGATCCAGAATGTCGCTTCCGTTGCCGGCAATCTCTGCAACGCCTCGCCGGCAGCGGATGGCGTGCCGGCACTGCTGGCGCTCGACGCCGATGTCGAATTGCGTTCCGTAGACGCCACCCGTCACCTGCCGCTCGACGCGTTCATTCTCGGCAATCGCTGCACGGCGCTGCAGCCGGGCGAAATGGTCACCGCCATTCGCGTGCCGAAGCGTTCCGCGGCCGGCGCCTCGGCCTTCGTCAAGCTCGGCGCCCGGCGCTATCTCGTCATCTCGATCGCCATGGCGGCGGCGCGGCTCGTGGTTGAGAATGGCGCCGTCGCCGAAGCGGCGATTGCCGTCGGCTCCTGCTCGGCGGTCGCCCGCCGTCTTGCCGGCGTCGAGGCGGCCCTGCGCGGGCGTCCGATCGATGAGGCGCTTGCCGATGCGGTGCTGTCGGCGCCGTTCGATGAACTGTCACCGATCGCCGATGTGCGCGGCAGCGCCGAATACCGGGAGCAAGCGGCGCGCGAGATCGTCGTCCGCGCCGTGCGCGGTGCCGTCGGGCTTGATCAAGGCAAGGTGGCGGCATGAGCACGGCCCAATCCGGCATGGCCCAGTCCGGCATCGAACGCGCCGACATCGCCTTCGAGGTCAATGGCGCGGCCGTCAGCGTTTCGGTGCCGCCCGTGCGGAGGCTATCGCAGGTTCTGCGCGACGAGTTGCGGCTGACCGGCACCAAGGTCGGCTGCGATGCCGGCGATTGCGGCGCCTGCACGGTGCTGGTCGACGGCAATCCGGTTTGCGCCTGCCTGATGCCGGCGGCCTCGGTAGTCGGCGCATCCGTCACCACTGTCGAGGGACTTGCCAATGGCCGGCTTTCGGCCCTGCAGGCGTCGTTCCTGGAGCATGGCGCCGCGCAATGCGGCATCTGCACGCCTGGCCTGCTGGTCGCGGCCACCGCGCTTTTGGAGCGCAACCCCACCCCGAGTGAGGCCGAGACGCAGGACGCGCTGGGCGGCGTGCTCTGCCGCTGCACCGGCTACAGGAAGATCGTCGCGGCGGTGATGCAGGCCTCGCAGCAGATGAACGGTGTCGACCTTCGCCTGCCGGAAGCGGGCCGCGCCGTCGGCGCCTCGCCGATCCGGCTCGACGGCGTGCCGAAAGTCACTGGCGGTGAAAAATTCGGCGGCGATTCCTTCCCGGCCGACGCACTGTCGGTGCTGGTGGTCCGCTCGCCGCATTATCATGCCCGCTTCAGCGTCGGCGATCTCGAAGCCTGGACGAAAGCGCATCCCGGCATCGCCGGCGTCTTCACCGCCAGGGACATTCCGGGCAAGAACTGTTTCGGCGTCATCGGCCCCTTCGCCGACCAACCGGCTCTGGCCGAGGGTTTTGTCCGTCTGCGCGGCGAGGCGGTGGCGCTGGTGGCGGGTGAGCGCGAAGCCATCCTTGACCTAGACCTGACGGATTTCCCGATCACCTGGACCGAGCTGCCGCATCTGCTGCTGCCCGGCGAGGCGAAGGCCGAAGGTGCCGCGCTGATCCATTCGCACCGGCCGGCGAACCTGCTCACCTCCGGCTATGTCGAGCGCGGCGATCCGGAAGGAGCGCTCGCCGCAGCAGCGGCCACGGTCTCGGGCGCCATCGAGACCTCCTTCGTCGAGCATGCCTATATCGAGCCGGAAGCCGGCTACGCTTACATGGACGGCGACACGCTGGTCGTCGTCGCCTGCACGCAGGCACCCTATATGGACCGCGACGACACCGCCAAGGTGCTGGGCCTTCCCGTCGAGAAGGTGCGCATCGTGCCGACCGCCACAGGCGGCGGCTTCGGCTCGAAGCTCGATGTCTCGCTGCAGCCGCTGATCGGCCTTGTGGCGATGAAGACGGGGCGGCCGGCCGCGCTTGCCTACACACGCAACGAATCGATGATGTCGACCACCAAGCGCCATCCCGCCGAGATGAAGGCGACGATCGGCGCCGATGCCGAAGGCCGCGTCATCGGCATGGTCTTCGAAGGCGATTTCAACACCGGCGCTTATGCCAGTTGGGGCCCGACTGTCGCCAATCGCGTGCCGGTGCATGCCTCTGGTCCTTACCTCACGCCAAACTACCGGGCGACGGGCTATGCCATCCACACCAACGGGCCGATCGCCGGCGCCTTCCGCGGCTTCGGCGTGCCGCAAGCGACCATCATGCAGGAGACGCTCTATGACGAGCTCGCCGGCAAGCTCGGTATCGACCGGCTCGATTTCCGCCTGAAGAACTGCTTGCGCGACGGCTGCGAGACGGTCACCGGCCAGCGCCTGGAATCGGGTGTCGGCATCGGCGAATGCCTGGAGAAGCTTCAGCCGCACTGGGCGCGCGCGCTGTCGGAGGCGGAGGCGTTCAATGAGAGCCATGGCGCAAGCAAGCGCGGCGTCGGCATCGCCTCCTGCTGGTATGGCTGCGGCAACACCTCGCTGCCCAATCCCTCGACCATCAAGGTCGGCATCTCGGCCTCGGGCGAGGTCGTCCTGCACCAGGGCGCGGTCGACATCGGCCAGGGCTCCAACACGGTTATCGCCCAGATCTGCGCCGACGCGCTCGGCCTGCCGCTGGACAGGTTCAAGCTGAAGAGTGCCGACACCGCCATTACGCCCGATGCCGGCAAAACATCCGCGTCGCGCCAGACTTTTGTGACGGGCAAGGCGGCCGAGAAGGCCGGCCGCGCGTTGCGCGAGAAAATCCTGCGCTTCGCCAATGTCTCGGAGCACGCGACGATCGTTCTCGATGGCGCCAGCATCTCCATCTGCGAGGGCGACGCGGTGCGGCGCATCGATCTCGCGGCGCTGAAGGTTGATGGCGATGGCCTGGTTTTCGTTGCGGAAGAAACCTACGACCCGCCAACGCTGCCGCTCGACGCCAAGGGCCAGGGCAAGCCTTACGCGGTCTACGGCTATGGCGCGCAGATCGCCGAGCTCGAGGTCGACCTTAAGCTCGGCACCGTGAGGCTGATCAAGATCACCGCCGCGCATGACGTCGGCAAGGCGATCAATCCGCTGCTGGTCGAGGGCCAGATCGAGGGCGGCATCGCGCAAGGCATCGGCATGGCACTGATGGAGGAATATATCCCCGGCCGCACCGAGAATCTGCACGATTACCTCATCCCGACCATCGGCGACGTGCCGCCGGTCGAGCACATTTTGGTGGAGGTTCCGGATCCCGAAGGGCCGTTTGGCGCCAAGGGTCTGGGCGAGCATGTGCTGATCCCGACGGCGCCGGCGATCCTAAACGCCATCCGCCATGCCACGGGTGTTCTGGTCACCAAGGTGCCGGCGACGCCGAGCCGCATCCTGGCGGCGATCCGCGAGAAGGAGGCGCGCCGATGAGCGAGCTTGCCGAACGTTTCGAAACCCATGATCCCGGCGAGAAGCAGGTGGCGGAAAAGATCCGCTGCGATGCCTGCCCGGTCATGTGCTACATCGCCGACGGCCGCACCGGCGCCTGCGACCGCTACGGCAATATCGGCGGCCGCATCGTGCGCATGGATCCGCTGACCATCCTCGACCATACGGCCGAGACCGGTGGCTCGGTCGTGCCGTTCGTCGCCGAGGGCGAAGCCTGGAACGGCGAACTGGTCAACACCGGAAGGCGTTTCGTCACGGCGATCGGCGCCGGCACCACCTATCCGGATTATAAGCCGGCGCCCTTCATCGTCAGCCAGGAAGTCGAGGGCGTCGATCTCGTCACCGTCGTCACCGAAGGCATCTTCTCCTATTGCGGTGTCAAGGTGAAGATCGACACCGACCGCCACATCGGCGACGAGACGGCGACGGTACGCGCACAAGGCGAGGCGATCGGCCATGTCACCACCGGCGAGTATGGCTCGCAGATGCTGTCGCTCGGCGGCGTCCATCACCTGACCGGCGGCTCCAAGCAGGAAGGCCGTGCCACTTGCGACGCGCTGCTCAATCTCTGCAACAGGAAGCCGGTCGAGCTCACCATCGATGGCGGCGCGACGGTCATCGTCGAGGCCGGCAAGGCGCCGGTCATCGACGGCAAGGTCGAGCACCGCATGCGCGTCGGCTGCGGCTCGGCCACCATCGGCATGTTCGCCACGCAATGGCGCGGGCTGGTCGACGAGGTGGTGGTGGTCGACGACCACATCACGGGTGTCGTGTCCGAGCATCAGGCCGGCAAGGTGCTGGGCTGGGAGGATACGGGCATAAAGATCATCGGTCGCCGCTCGACGCCCGGCCGCTATTTCAAGGTATCGGAACCCGGGCTCGGCTGGGGCGGCACGACGATCTCCGATCCGCTGTCGATCCTCGGCGACTGGAACGCCAAGAAGGGCGCGCGCCCGGGCCTGTCGCTGCTGATGGTTTCGACCACCGGCGAGCAGTTCGCCTATTACGAGCTCGACGACCAGTTGAAACCGATCCAGAAGCCGTTCCCCGAGCGGCTGCAAAAATCCGTCGGCCTGATCGAGGACAATTGCGAGCCGGCGCTGTGCACGGTTCTGTTCATCGGCGGCGCCGGCGGCTCGTTGCGTGCCGGCGTCACCGAAAACCCGGTCAACCTCACCCGATCGGTGCAGGGCCTGAAAACCTATGTCACGGTCGGCGGCGCGCCGGTCTATGTCTGGCCAGGCGGCGGCATCACGCTGATGGTCGACGTCACCCGCGTTCCGGAAGGCGCCTTCGGCTATGTACCGACCCCGGCACTTGTGGCGCCGATCGAATTCACCATGCGCCGCGACGATTATGTCCGCCTCGGCGGTTATGAGAACGAGATACGCAGCGTCGAGGATATCCTCGCCAAGGGCGGCGAATATCTCAATCCGCGCAGCAACACCGGCGCGCCGGCCGGCAATCCCTGGCCACCGCTGGTGCAGCTGCGGCGTGCGGCGAATGGTGCTGGATGATGAATGGCCCGCAGGCGCATTGGCTCGCCGACGGCCGGCGGCTTCATCTCAACCATGGGCCGATCGATCTGATCGTCGAGGCCTTCGGTGAAACGGATGAATGCCGCGCCGCTTACGAGCAGGCAGTCGCCCGCTTTCAGACGATCCTGATCGAGGTGGTCGAGGAGCTGCCCGAATTGCGCTTGCCGGCCTTCTTCCTGGCGCCGCGCGATTTTGCGGGCCCAACGGCCCGCCGCATGGAAGCGGCCGTCATGCCGTTGGCGGAATGCTTCATCACGCCGATGGCCGCCGTTGCCGGTTCGGTGGCCGACGAAATTCTTGGCTCAATGCTCGCCGGCCGCCGCCTCGACCGCGCTTACGTCAACAATGGCGGCGACTGCGCGCTCCATCTTGGCATCGGGAGGTCGATGACGGTTGCGATCGCCGGCACCGGCAATGGCATGGCCGACCGGGTTACCATCCGCTCCGAAGATGGTGTGCGCGGCGTCGCCACCAGCGGCTGGCGCGGCCGGTCGTTTTCGCTGGGCATTGCCGATGCCGTCACCGTTCTTGCGCGCACCGGCGCGGAGGCCGACGCCGCGGCGACGCTGATTGCCAACGCCGTCGACCTGCCGGGCCACCCGGCGATCGAACGTGTGTCCGCGCGCGATCTGGCGCCCGACAGCGATCTCGGTGAGCTACTGGTGACGCAAAGCGTCGGCGCGCTTGGCGCCGCCGAGGTGGCGCGGGCGCTGGACAACGGCCTTGCCGTCGCCGAAGATTTTCGCCGGCGCGGCCTGGTCACCGCCTCGGCGCTGTTTCTGGCGGGCGAGGCCCGCATCAGTGGCTCGGTGACGCTCGCTGCGCCCAATAAGCATGCACAGGAGGAATTTGCCGATGCCTGAGTTTCCGATCCGCAAAATCGCGGTTCTGACCGAGGAAATTTTCCACGAGGGCGGACCCGCGGCCAAAGAGCCGCGCCTGCGCGCCGCTGCCATGGCGCTCGTGAAAAATCCTTTTGCCGGCCGCTATGTCGAGGATTTGCAGGGCGCGATGGAGGATCTGAAGCCGCTCGGGCTTCTGCTCTCGGACAGGCTGATTACAGCACTTGGCGGCGATGTGAAGAAGATCGACGGCTATGGCAAGGGCGCCATCGTCGGCACGGCGGGCGAGTTGGAGCACGGCGCGCTATGGCACGTGCCGGGCGGCTACGCCATGCGCGAGCGCCTCGGCGGCGCCAAGGCGATCGTGCCCTCGGCCAAGAAGGTCGGCGCCTTCGGGTCAAAGCTCGACGTGCCGCTCGGCCACATCAACGCCGCCTATGTGCGCAGCCATTTCGACGCCATGGAGGTCGGCATCAGCGACGGCCCGCGTCCGGACGAGATCCTGTTCTGCCTCGCCATGACCTGCGGTCCGCGCGTCCACAACCGCATGGGCGGCCTGGCGGCGGAGGACATCAAGGCATGGGACGGCCTCAGATGAGCGGCGAGGACAATCTGCTGCGGCTGGTCGAGGCCGAAGACGGCGACGAGAACAACTACCACCTGCAGGACCAGGTCGGCTTCATCCTGCGCAAGGCGCATCAGCGCCATGTCTCGATCTTCGCCTCGCATATTGGCGACCTGACGCCGCCGCAATTCGCCGCCTTGGCCAAGCTTTACGATATCGGCGAGACCTCGCAGAACCAGCTGGGAACGCTGATCGCCATGGATGCCGCGACCGTAAAGGGCGTCATCGACCGGCTGAAGGCGCGCGGCCTGGTTGAGCTTGCCAAGCACGAAGTCGACAAAAGGCGGCTGCTCGTCAATCTCACGGCTGAAGGCCGCGAAGCGATCGAGCGGCTGATCCCGCTGGCGCGCACCATCACCGAGGAGACGCTGGCGCCGCTCACCGCCAAGGAAGCCGCGACCTTCTTGCGGCTGCTGGCGAAGCTGGCGTGAAGGTTAGGCTCGGCGGGATGGCATCTTTAGGAACTCGACTTAGGCGTTTGGCCTATTGCCACGCCCGTCCGCTGGCAGCTCCACCCCGAACATCTCCCCGGCCTGCTCGGCCGTATAGTAGCCGAGCCTGACATCCTCGGCGACCTGCCTTGGATCGCGCTCGCGCGGATCGCCATAACCGCCGCCGCCCGGCGTGCCGACCCGCACGCGGTCGCCGGCTTTGAGCGCGATGTCCTGTTCCTTGGAAAGATGCGGCGGCACATGGGCTTCGCCGTCCCGGAACACGGTCACGCTGTTCGGCGCGCCGTCCTTGCCGCCGAGCGCGCCCTGCGGGCCGAAGCGGCCGTGATCCATGACGAAGGACGCGCGGGCTTCACCGCGCAGGATCTCGACTTCATAGGCGAGCCCGAAGCCGCCGCGATGTTTTCCCGCGCCGCCCGAGCCCTCGCGCAGCGCGTAATGCCGGTAGAGCACCGGGAACGCCTGCTCCATGATCTCGACCGGCGGCGATTTCGAAATGCCGATGGTCGAGCAGCCATTGCTCAACCCGTCATGGCCGGCATTGCCGCCGTAGCCGCCGCCCGAGATCTGGTACATCACATAGTCGCGCCCGCGCGCCGGATCGTTGCCGCCGAGCGCGAAATTGCCGCTGGAGCCGGCGGGCGCCGCCGTCACCTTATCCGGCAGCGCCTGCACCATCGCGGCGAACACGGCCTCGGCGATGCGCTGCGAAACCTCCGCCGCGCAACCGGAGACGGGGCGCGGATATTTCGCGTCAAGGAACGTGCCTTCCGGCCGCTTGACGATCAGCGGCTCGAAGGCGCCGGCGCTGATCGGCACCTCCGGAAAGATATGGCGCATGGCGAGATAGACCGACGACAGGGTCGTCGCGAGAACGCTGTTCATTGGTCCGGCGCACGGTTTCGATGAGCCGGCAAAATCGAAGGTCAGCGTGTCGCCCCTCTTCTCGACGGCGAGATTGATCGTCAGCGGTTCGTTCACCACACCGTCGGAATCGACGAAAGCCTGCGAGCGATAGACACCGTCAGGTATGACGGCGATCGAGGCGCGCATCTGCTCGGCGGCGCGGCGGCGTAGTTCCGCGATCGCCTCGACGACGGTTTCGTCACCGTAACGATCGAGAACTCCATTGAGCCTGTCCTGGCCGATCAGCAGTGCGGCGGCCTGCGCGCGGATATCGCCGATGCGCTGGTCGGCGACCCGGATGTTCGAGCAGATGATGGCGTAGATCTCTGGATCGAGCACGCCCCTCTTGAACAGCTTTACCGGCGGCAGCCGCAAACCTTCCTGCTCGACCGCTGTGGCCGAGGCCGAAAAGCCGCCCGGCACCGAGCCGCCGATATCCGGCCAGTGTCCGGTGTTGGACAGCCAGCAGAAGATCTTGCCGCCGCGATAGACCGGCATGACGAAGCGCACATCCATCAGATGCGTGCCGCCGAGATAGGGATCGTTGACGATGTAGATGTCGCCCGGTTCCGGTGGCAGGCAGCGGCCATCGGCGATCATCTCGATCACCGTCTTGGTTGAATATTGCATGACGCCGACGAACACCGGCAGGCCCTGGCTGCCTTGCGCGATCAGCGAGCCGTCGACCGCCGAGTAGATGCCGTCCGAACGGTCATTGGCCTCGGCGATGACTGGCGAGAAGGCCGCGCGCGAGAAGGTCAGGTCCATCTCGTCACACACCTGCTGCAGGGCGGCCTGCAGCACCGAAAGCGTGATCGTGTCGAGCTTTGCCATTTCAAGCCTCGCCGATGTCGATGATGATGTTGCCGTCAGCGTCCGAGCGCGCATGGTCGCCGGGCTCCAGCACCGTGGTGGCGTCCATCTGTTCCAGGATCGCGGGACCTTCGATGACGGCGTCCAGCGGCAGCTTTTCGCGCGCATAGACCGGCGTGTCGTGCCAGTGCCCATTATACCAGACCGGCCGGATCTCGCGCCGCGCCTCTTCGAGCGTCGCCGCGCGTCCTGCAGGGTCGATCAGCCGCGACAGGTCGATCTGCGGCCGCACGCCGGTGACGGAGGTGTTGAGGTTGACGAGGTTGGCGCGGATTTCCGGCAGCTCGACCTTGAAGCGGGCGAAATAGGCCTTTTCGAACAATTCCTGCAGTGTTTCTCGTGAAACCGACGAGGAGGGTAGCGGCACGTTGATAATATGCGTCTGTCCGACGAACTGCATGTCGGCCGAATGGGTGACGCGGATCGCGTCCGGCTTCACCGCTTCCTTGCCGATCAGTGCCTCGCCTTCGTTACGGTGCCGTTCCAACACCTCGCGAAGCGTAGTTTCGTCGAGCAGCTTAACTGGCTGGTTGATGGTGTTGACGAAGTCGTGGCGCAAATCGGCGACGACGCAGCCGAGCGCGTTGGTGATGCCTGGCCGCGCCGGCACAAGCACGCGCGGCAGGCCGAGCTCGCGGGCAAGCGCCGTCGCATGCAGCGGCCCGGCGCCGCCGAAGGCGAACAGCGCGAAATCGCGCGGGTCATGGCCGCGCGAGACGGACACCATGCGAATCGCGCCCGCCATCTTCATGTTGCCGAGCCTGAGCACGGCGCCCGCGGCTTCGACGCCGGAGAGACCAGTGCGCTTGCCGATCTTGTCTTCGAAAACACCGGTCACGCGCTCGACCGTGACCGGATTGTCGACCGCGAGCAGCTTCTTCGGCGCCAGGCGCCCGAGCACCAGATTGGCGTCGGTGATGGTCGGCTCCGTGCCGCCGCGCCCGTAGCAGATCGGGCCTGGGTTTGCGCCGGCGCTTTCAGGGCCGATCTGTATCAGCCCGGCCGCATCGACGCGCGCGATCGAGCCGCCGCCGGCACCGACCGTGTGCACCGCCACCATCGGCACATGGATCGGCATGGCATATTCGATCTCGATCTCGTTCGACACGGCGGGCTCGGCATTGCGGATCAGCGCCACGTCGGTCGAGGTGCCGCCCATGTCATAGGTCACGAGGTTGCCGAAGCTGGCGCGTTTTCCGGTATAGGCGGCGGCGATCACCCCGGAGGCGGGACCGGACATCACGGTCTTGGCCGATTCCAGCGTGACGAAGCGGGCCGAGATCATGCCGCCATTGCCGTTCATGATCAGGAAGTCGCGCGCGTAGCCTTTTGCCGCCAGCTCCTTGCGCAACCGCTCGATATAGCGCTCCAGAATCGGCTGCACCGAGGCGTTGACGGCGGCCGTAACGCCGCGCTCGAACTCGCGCGCCTCCGACAGCAGCGCATGTCCGGTGGTGATGTGCCCGTTCGGCCAGAGCTCTGCCGCGATCTCGGCGGCGCGCTGCTCATGCGACGGGTTGGCGTAGGAATGCAGGAAGTGGATGACCAGCGACTCGCAGCCCGCGGCGAGCAGCTTCTTCACCGCATCGCGCATCTCGGCTTCGTCAAGTGGAATGCGCACGGCACCGGACGCCTCGATTCGTTCCGACACTTCGAGCCGAAGGTCGCGGGAAATGACTGGGACAAACGTGCCTGTCATGCCATAGGCCTGCGGCCTTGTGCGGCGGCCAAGCTCGATCACGTCGCGAAAGCCGCGCGTGGTGATCATGCCGGTCCGCGCCAGGCGGCGTTCCAGCACGGCGTTGGTCGTGGTCGTCGTGCCGTGAACGATGAGGTCGATACCGTCGATCGGAAAGCCGGTCGCGCCAAGCGCGGCGACCACGCCGAAGGCCTGGTTTTCCACCGTGGTCGGCGTCTTGGCGATATGCACCTTGCCGCCCGCCTTGCCGTCGATCAAAAGCAGATCGGTGAAGGTTCCGCCGACATCGATGCCAGCCACGACGCTTCCGGCCGACGCCGAAAATTTCTCATTCATTGCCGAAACCCGAAATACCAGGACTACGGATATGCCTCGGTTTGGAAAGGCGTTTTACGTCGCCATCTTGACCTCAAGATCATTTGTATACTAATAAATTCCCGACACAAGAGCTTACCGCTTGGCAGTGTGTGAGGAGCGCCTCGGAACCTGACCGTTCGGACGCGCAGGAGAAATTTAGCGCCCGGTATGTTCCGCCTGGGCCGGAAAGTTGGGTTGGAATGAACACGACATCCGCGTTGAACGTCGCCGGCGCCAAGCCGCTGCAGTTCCCGATCCCGGCCAATGTCTATGCCGAGACCGTGGTGTCGGTAAAGCACTATACCGACCGGCTGTTCTCCTTCCGCATCACCCGCCCGCAGTCGCTGCGCTTCCGCTCCGGCGAGTTCGTCATGATCGGCCTGCCCAATGCCGAGAAGCCGATCTTTCGCGCCTATTCGGTCGCAAGCCCCGCCTGGGACGACGAGCTCGAATTCTTCTCGATCAAGGTGCCGGACGGCCCGCTGACTTCCGAGCTGCAGAAGATTGAGATCGGCGACACCGTCATCATGCGCCAGAAGGCGACCGGCACGCTGGTGCTGGACGCGCTGACGCCCGCCAAGCGCGTGATCATGATCTCGACCGGCACCGGCATCGCGCCTTTCGCCAGCCTGCTGCGCGATCCGGATACCTACGAAAAGTTCGACGAGGTCATCCTCACCCACACCTGCCGCGACAATGCCGAGCTCACCTATGGCCAGGAGCTGGTGGCCGGGCTCGAGAGCGACCCGCTGATCGGTGAGCTGACCGGCGGCCGTGTCACGCTCTACAATTCGACGACCCGCGAGGAATCGGCGCGCATGGGCCGCATCACCGCGCTGATCGGCTCGGGCAAGTTCTATTCCGACCTTGGCATCGAGAAGCTCAATCCCGAGACCGACCGCATCATGATCTGCGGCTCGATGCACATGCTGAAGGACGTCAAGGAACTCGCCGAAAGCCTCGGCTTCCAGGAAGGTTCCTTGAGCCACCCGGCAAGCTTCGTCGTCGAGCGTGCCTTCGTCGGCTGAGGGCGCGTCTTCGCGTTTTGACCATACGGTCAAAAATCTACTGCTTTTGCCGCCTTTTTCCGCTATGAGCCTTTGAAGGACTCGTGAAGCATCGCTTCACGGGTTATCTTCGGCTGAGGTCGCTGAATGGAAGGGCAGGAGATGAGCACGATCCGCGAGGCTGGCGCAGGCGCGTCCAAGGTGATGCCGCTGCCGGCGCGCGCCGCCGCCAACACGCCGGTGCCGCTGGAACATGGCATTGCCCGCAACCCCGGCATGAAGCTCGATCTCGGCTTCCTGGAATCGGTGCGCAGCGTCAATCGCTCGGCGCTGGAGCGTCGCGTCGCGACGCTCACCAAGCGGCGCTCGATCAAGGCCGACAACCAGGCCGCCTGGCTCTTGCGTGCCATTGCCTGCATGGACCTCACCACGCTGAACTCCAACGACACCGACGAGCGCGTGCGCCGGCTCTGCGCCAAGGCGATCAACCCGTTGCGCCGCGATATCGTCGAGGGTCTCGGCATATCAGGCGAAACCATTCGCCCGGCGGCGGTCTGCGTCTATCATCCCTTCGTCGCCACCGCGGTCGACGCCCTGCGCGGCACCGGCATCCATGTCGCCGCCGTATCCACCGCCTTCCCGCACGGCCTTGCCCCGCTCTCGACTCGCCTGCAGGAGATCGAGGCCTCGGTGAAGGACGGCGCCGACGAGATCGACGTTGTCATTCCGCGCGGCCTGGTCTACGGCGCCAAATGGCGCGAGCTGTTCAACGAGATCGTCGCCATGCGCGCCGCCTGCAGCGACGCCCATCTCAAGGTCATCCTCGGCACCGGCGACCTGTCCACGCTGCGCAATGTCATGCTTGCCTCCATGGTGGCGATGATGGCCGGCGCCGATTTCATCAAGACCTCGACCGGCAAGGAAAGCGTCAACGCCACGCTGCCCGTCGGCCTCGCCATGGTGCGCGCCATCCGCGCCTATTTCGAGGAAACCGGCTATCTCATCGGCTTCAAGCCGGCCGGCGGCATTTCCACCGCCAAGGCCTCGCTCGACTGGCTGGTGCTGATGAAGGAAGAACTCGGCCGGCCCTGGCTGGAACCGGAGCTGTTCCGCTTCGGCGCCTCCAGCCTGCTCACCGACATCGAACGCCAGCTCGAACATCATTTGACCGGTCACTATTCGGCCAACCACCGCCACGCGATGGCCTAGCACCCACCCTCCCCCTTGTGGGGAGGGTCGCCGCGGAGCGGCGGGGGGGGGGCCAAAAAACAAATCAACCTGTCAAATGCACCAATCCGCTAATCGTTTACCCCCACCCCCATCGGCTCTGCCGATCGACCTCCCCACAAGCGGGAGGGTAAAGGAGGCGCCCCATGAATATCCTCGAACGCTATCACGCCATGGATTATGGCCCGGCGCCGGAAGCCCGCAACGAGGCCGATGCCTGGCTCGCGGGACGTGATTTCTCAAAAGCGCTGTTCATCGATGGCGCCTGGAAGGCAGCCGCCGGCGGCAGGACCTTCGACACCAGCGAGCCTTCCTCCGGCAAGCTGCTTGCCAAGGTCTCGGATGCGGGCGCCGCCGACATCGACGCCGCGGTCGCGGCGGCGGCCAAAGCGCTGCCGAAATGGAGCGCCAGCTCCGGCTATGCCAGAGCGAAAGCGCTCTATGCCATCGGCCGCGCCATGCAGCGCCACCAGCGTCTGTTCGCGGTGCTGGAATCGATCGACAACGGCAAGCCGATCCGCGAGAGCCGCGATATCGACGTGCCGCTGGCGATCCGCCACTTCATCCATCATGCCGGCTGGGCGCAGACGCTGGAGAAAGATTTTCCCGACCACAAGCCGGTCGGCGTCGTCGGCCAGGTCATCCCGTGGAATTTCCCGCTGCTGATGCTGGCCTGGAAGATCGCGCCGGCTTTGGCCGCCGGCTGCACGGTGGTGCTGAAGCCTGCCGAATTCACGCCCCTCACCGCCATTCTGTTCGCCGAGATCTGCGAGCGCGCGGGCGTGCCGAAAGGCGTCGTCAACATCGTCCAGGGCGGGCCTGAGGCGGGTGCTGCCATCGTCAACCATCCTGGCGTCCAGAAGATCGCCTTCACCGGCTCCTCCGAAGTCGGCAAGATCATCCGCAAGGCGACGGCCGGTTCAGGGAAAAAACTGTCGCTGGAGCTCGGTGGCAAGTCGGCCTTCATTGTCTTCGAGGATGCCGACCTCGACAGCGCCGTCGAAGGGCTGGTCGACGGCATCTGGTTCAACCAGGGCCAGGTTTGCTGCGCCGGCTCGCGCCTGCTTGTGCAGGAGGGTGTAGCGGAGGCCTTCATCGCCAAGGTCAAGGTCAGGATGAGCCGGCTGCGCGTCGGCAGCCCGCTCGACAAGAACACCGATATCGGCCCGCTGGTCGACCGCACCCAGCTCGATCGCGTCAGAGGCCTGATCGCCGAGGGGGCGAAGCAGGGCGCGGTGTGCTGGCAGCCGGACGCTGCCGTGCCGACGACAGGGTATTATCATCTGCCAACGCTGGCGACGTCTGTTTCGCCGGCTAATATTCTGGCGCAGGAAGAGGTCTTCGGCCCGGTGCTGGCGACCATCAGCTTCCGCAACACCGAGGAAGCGATCGAGCTCGCCAACAACACGCGCTACGGTCTTGCCGCCTCCGTGTGGAGCGAGAACGTCAACCTTGCCTTGCACGTTGCTCCGCAACTGAAAGCAGGCGTCGTTTGGGTCAACGGCACCAACATGTTCGACGCCGCCTGCGGCTTCGGCGGCTATCGCGAAAGCGGCTTTGGCCGCGAGGGCGGCCGCGAAGGCATATTCGAATATCTGACGGCGAAATTGCCCGTGGGGCCTGTCGTCAAGCCGGCCGCAGCCGGCTCGGCCCAGCCGGTCGAGCAGGCCGACCGAACGCCGATCGACCGCACGGCAAAACTCTTCATTGGCGGCAAGCAGGTGCGGCCGGACGGCAACTATTCGCTTGCCGTCGCCACTGCCAAGGGGAAGCTTGCCGGCGAGGTTGGCCTCGGTAACCGCAAGGACATCCGCGACGCCGTCGCCGCTGCACGCGCCTGCAAGGCTTGGCCGGATGCGACCGCCTATAACCGCAGCCAGGTGCTCTATTATTTCGCCGAGAACCTGTCGGGCCGCGCCGACGAGTTCGCCGCGCGCCTCGTGCAACTCACCGGCGTCACCGCCAAGGCCGCTCGCGAAGAGGTCGAGCAGTCGATCGAGCGGCTGTTCCTCTATGCCGGCCTCACCGATAAATTCGAGGGCCGCGTCCATCAGCCGCCGGCCCGCGTCGTGACGCTTGCGCTGCATGAACCGGTCGGCGTCGTCGGCATTGTCGCGCCGGACAACCAGCCGCTGCTCGGCTTCATCTCGCTGGTGGCGCCGGCGCTCGCAATGGGTAACACCGTGGTCGCTGTCCCTTCCGAGCGGCATCCGCTCTTGGCCACCGATCTCTATCAGGTGATCGAGTATTCCGACGTGCCTGCCGGCGCCATCAACATCGTCACCGGCCGCAGCGCCGAACTCGCCGGCGTGCTGGCCAAGCATGACGATGTCGACGGGCTCTGGGTGTTCGCCGATGCCGACACCTGCGCTAAAGCAGAGGCCGATTCCGTCGGCAATCTCAAGCGCGTCTGGACCGGCAATGGCCGCACGCTCGACTGGGGCTCGAACGAGGCCGGCGGCGAGCCCTTCCTGCGCCGCGCCATCGAGGTCAAGAACGTCTGGGTGCCCTATGGCGACTGAGGCATCCCGCTGAGGCAGATTGCGGGCGGAGTCCTCCGGCCGCTGTCGCGATGGTGATTGCGTTCCGGCTTGACGCTCGCTCACGTGTTCTTTAACCAGAAAAAACATCTTTGCATGTGAAGCGGAAGCTGACTGCACCATGCTGTCTGGCACAAGACGCCTGGCCGGTCATCGACTAGAGGCGGACGCTCCAGGCAGGCGAGGAGAAAAACATGGCGGATCTGACAGGCAAGGTGGTCGTCGTCACCGCGGCGGCGCAAGGCATCGGCCGGGCGAGCGCGCTGGCTTTCGCCAAGGCGGGCGCCATCGTTCATGCCACCGATATCAATGAGCCGTTGCTGGCGGAGCTCGGCAAGACGGCCGGCATCAAGACCCGCAAGCTCGACGTGCTGAACGATGCGGCCGTCGCTTCCGCCTTCACCGAAATCGGCCGCGTCGATGTCCTGTTCAACTGCGCCGGCTTCGTCCATGGCGGTTCGATCCTCGAGATGAAGGATGAGGATCTTGACTTCGCGATCAACCTCAATGTCCGTTCGATGATCCGCACCATCCGAGCCGTGCTGCCGGGCATGCTGGAACGCGGCGACGGCTCGATCATCAACATGGCCTCGCTGGCAAGCTCGCAGAAGGGCGTGCCGAACCGCTTCGTCTACGGCCTGACCAAGGCGGCCGTGGTTGGCTTGACCAAAGCGGTCGCCGCCGATTATGTGGCCAAGGGCGTTCGCTGCAACGCCATCTGCCCGGGCACGGTCGAAAGCCCGTCGCTGCAGGACCGCATGCATGCGCAGGGCGACTATGAGGCAGCCCGCGCGGCCTTCATCGCCCGCCAGCCCATGGGCCGGCTCGGCACGCCGGAAGAAATCGCCGATCTCGCCGTCTACCTTGCCGGCGCCACCTACACGTCGGGGCAGGCCTACAATATCGATGGCGGCTGGTCGATCTGACGAAAGGCTCGGATATCGGCGGGGCGATCGGATCGGAGCGTCTGAAAATCTCGACGATTTGGTCGGCATGGCAGCAAGGCTTGCTTGCCGCCGGTGTGGTCGGCGACTAGGGTCCGCTGGCTTTGACGGGAATTTGCAAAACCGGCCCTTGGCCGCAAGCTGGAGAAAGTTGAGATGAAGTTGTTGCGCTATGGCGAAGCTGGCAGCGAGAAGCCGGGCCTGCTTGATGCGGATGGGGACATCCGTGACCTTTCCGCTCATGTCGCCGACATCGCCGGCACGGCGCTTCATCCGGCCTCGCTGGAGATGCTCTCCAGGCTCGATCCGAAGTCGCTGCCGGTGGTCTCCGGCAAGCCGCGCCTGGGCGCCTGCGTCGCCGGCACCGGCAAGTTCATCTGCATCGGCCTGAACTATTCCGACCACGCCGCCGAGACCGGCGCCACCGTGCCGCCGGAGCCGATCATCTTCATGAAGGCAAGCTCCGCGATCGTCGGGCCCGATGACGACGTGCTGATCCCGCGCGGCTCGGTCAAGACCGACTGGGAGGTCGAGCTCGGCGTGATCATCGGCAAGACGGCGAAATACGTCTCGGAGGACGACGCGCTGGATTATGTTGCCGGCTATTGCGTCGCGCATGACGTGTCGGAGCGCGCTTTCCAGGCCGAGCGCCAGGGCCAGTGGACCAAGGGCAAGTCCTGCGACACGTTCGGCCCGACCGGCCCGTGGCTGGTCACCAAGGACGAGGTCGCCGACCCGCAGAACCTGAAGATGTGGCTGACCGTCAACGGCAAGACCATGCAGAATGGCTCGACCAAGACGATGGTCTATGGCGTGAAGTATCTGGTCTCCTATCTCAGCCAGTTCATGTCGCTGCATCCCGGCGACATCATCTCCACCGGCACCCCGCCCGGCGTCGGCCTCGGCATGAAGCCGCCGGTGTTCCTGAAGGCCGGAGACGTCGTGGAGCTCGGTATCGAAGGATTGGGCCAGCAGAAGCAGACGTTCAAGGCGGACGAGTAGCGCAGACTTCTCCGTTCTCTCCTTTTGGTATTCCGGAAGAAGAGAAGGCGGTTTGGCGCCCTTCCTCTCCCCCATCGATCGGGGGAGAGGTGTCGAGCGAAGCTCGACGGAGTGGGGGTCGACCTGGCTCGACCATTGTTATTTCAAGCTGAGCAACGATCAGGGCCCTGTGGTGAGTCGTCAGCGGCGGCGCATTTGAGGACTGCCTTCCCCCACTCCGTCGCCGCTTCGCGGCGCCACCTTGTATCTCCACGAGA
>CCNA01000010.1 GCA_000824805.1 Mesorhizobium sp. SOD10 | reverse complement strand
CTCAGTCTGGGGGTGCACTCCAGGGATTCCGCTAATTCCCGGACATCAGTTTCGCTAATGTCGGGACAGTTTGGCGGCGTCGGTCCTCGGGTGCCTTGTTGCGTTCATGGATGATTGATTTCGCCGTTTTCGGCGCCGGTCAAGAGGGGCGCGGCCTTTTGCTTTCGCATGCTGTCGCCCTGGAGCACGATGCGGTGGGCGTTGTGAACGATCCTGTCGAGAATGGCGTCGGCGACGGTAGGGTCTGCGATCAGGTCATGCCATCTGGCCACCGGGACCTGGGCGGTGATCAGGGTGGATTTGCGGCGATAGCGTTCCTCGACGATTTCGAACAGATGGAAGCGCTGTTGGTCGGTGAGGGAGTGGGTTCCGAAGTCATCGAGGATGAGCAGTTGTGCGCGGGTGAGTTTGTCGATGAGGCGTGGGAAGCGGCCATCGAGGCGGGCGAGCGCCAAATCCTCGAACAGGCGCGGCACGCGCACATAGAGCACGGAATGATCGAGCCGTGCTGCTTGCCGACCGAAGGCGCAGGCCAGCCACGACTTGCCGGTTCCGGTCTGGCCGGTGACGATCAGGTTCTCATGCGCCTTCAGCCATTCACCCTGGGCGAGCGCCATGGTGCTGCGCCGGTCGAGCCCGCGTGGCGCGGCAAAGTCGATGTCCTCGATGCAGGCTTCGGGAAAGCGCAGCCTGGCTGAGGCGAGCCGGTTCCGGACGCGCTTGTCGGCCCGTATAGCGACCTCGCGGTCGAGCATCAGGCCGAGCCACTCGTCACGGCTGAGCTCGTTGGCGTTGTTCCGTTCGGCCAGTTCGCGCCAGGCGGCAGCCATGCCGGCCAGACCGAGGGCCTGCATCTGGTCGAGGGTGGGGTTCGTCAGCATTCTTTCTTCCTTTCCTTCACTGGTAATAGGTGGAGCCGCGGATGTTGGCGTGCAGGGGTGTCGGCTTTGCCGGTTCTGCGGAACTGGCTCGGTCGAGGCCGGCTTTGAGGATGGCGGTGACGGAGGAGTAGGCAATCGCGTTGATCAGCAGCGCCCGCTCGCAGGCGGCATCGAGACGCTCCGGCCCATAGCGTGGCGCCAGCGACAGAATGCCCATGGCCGAGCGGTATCCTGCTCCGGATGTGGCCGGTCGCGCATCATGCGCTCGACCAGGATGGCGGCGTTGGGGCCGATCCTGGCCGCCCGGCTGATCAGGCTGGCCGGCGTGGTGTTGGCGTAGCGCTGGTGCGCCTTGGGCATGTGTTCGTTGACGGTGACATGGCCGGAACGCTGCGAGCGACGCACATGGCTGGCGACACGCTGGTGATCGTGGAAGATCTCGACCACTCGATGAGTGAGCCGCACCTCGACGGTGCGCCCGATCAGCCGGTGCGGCACCGAGTAGAAGGTCTTGTCGACCTCGACATGGTAGTCAGGATGGACCTTCGCCGACTTCCACTCGGCGTATTCGAACGGTGCCGCCGGCAGCGGCTTCAAGGCAGCCCGCTCGATCTCCTCGAACAGTTCGCGGCGGCTTTGGCCGACATGGCGCATCGGCCGGTTGTTCAACTCCTCGAGCAGTTCGGCGATCGCCGCGTTGAGCTCGGCGATCGAGAAGAAGGATCGATTCCTCAGCCGGGCCAGAATCCAGCGCTCGACGATCAGCACCGCGCCCTCGACCTTGGCCTTGTCGCGCGGCTTGCGGCTGCGGGTCGGCAGGATCGTGGTGTCGTAATGCTCGGCCATGGCGGCAAAGGTCGCGTTCAGCGTCGGCTCGAACCACAGCGCCTTGACGACACCGGCCTTCAGGTTGTCGCACACGATCGCTCTGGTGACGCCGCCGAAGAAGGCGAGCGCTCGCACCTGGCCCTCGATCCAGTCCGGCAGCTTCTGGCTGGAGCTGGCAAAGGCGAAGGTCAGATTGGAGGCGCCCAGCACCGCGCGACAAAAATCTGCGCCGGGCAAATGACGCCGGTCGCCGGATCGATCACCGGCACCGTCTGCCCGGCATAGTCGGTCTGCATCACCGCGCCCGCCGCATGCCGATTGCGGAATGTCGCGCTCGTCCGGCGCTCGAAAGCGGCGAAGTGCTCGCAGAACCAGGTGTAGCCGTAGCCGTCAGGATGGGCGGCGCGATACTCCTGCCACAACAGCGTCAGCGTCACCCCCTTGCGCTTCAACTCCCGGGCGATCAGCGCAAAGTCCGGTTCGCTTAGGTCTTGCGGCGGACGACCGGCACGGCCAAACAGCAGCCGCTCAAGCGTCGCGTCGTCGTGGCCCGGCGGCAGCGGCCAGCATGACAGCCCGGCCTCCCGCGCCCGCAGCAAATAGGTCGATACTGTCGTCTTGCTGATCTTCAGCCGTTCCGACACCTCACGCACCGAAAGACCCTGCTCATGGGTCAGGCGTAAGATCGCTTGGATATCCCTCACGCTCGTTCGTCTCGCTTGCTTCCGTCTCGGCATGGCCCCTCTCAACGTCATCGTGAGAGGCCAAACTGCCAGAACGGCGCAGCCGAGAACCGACCGCTAAATCCGCTCCCGAAAACTGTCCGGGATTTAGCGGAATCCCTGTCCGGCTTTTGCGAAATGCGCAGCCCGCATGCAAACTGCCGGCAAAGGGGCCGAAAGCCACGTGCAACTATATGACCAATCTATCCAGTGCAGCGGCGGCTTAGTGGACGTTGATCAGTTCTTTCACCCGTCGTTTGCGGTGCATCTCGGCCCATGCCCACCGTTCGCGTATTTCCGCGAGCTTGCGCTCGCTTTCTCGATACTGCGTCTTTGCTACGGAAAGCTGAGCATCAGTCGATGTCAGGCCGGGACCTCCGCCAAACCGTAGGGTGTCCCTGCCCTCCTCGGGGCTCGCGGGCAGCACGTCACCCAATTTGTTGGTCAGCTCGTTTCGGCGCTTGGCAGCGCAGCTCTCCTGGGACACACGCGCCGCGATCGCGCCGATTCGTGTATGGACCTCTCTGAAAGGGGTGCCTCGCGAGGCCATTCGTTCCGCGGCAACGGTCGTCATGGCCAACCCATCTTCCAGATTTTTCCGCATCGATGTCGCGTTGAATGACATGAACTTCACGATGAGCGATGTGAGCGTTACGGCACGCGTGAGAGCTTCTTCCGCAAGTCGCAGGGGTGAGCAGCCATAGTTGCTTGACTCAATCGAGTTGCTGAACGGCGATTTGCAGGTTGCGGTTGCCGCGGAGACGTATGCGCCCATAACGGTGCTTGCCGAGCCCTTGATGTGTTCGAGAAGATATGGGTTCTTTTTTTGAGGCAGCATGGAAGAACCCCCGGCAAGATTGCGAGGAACCTCGATTAGAGCGAACTCGCGCGTCGTCCAAACCTGCAGATCCTGGGCCACACGACTGAGCAAAATCGAGACACTGGTAAAGATCGAAAGCCCATGAAGATGGAGGTCCCGGCTTGCGACTGCATCGAGAGAGTTGAAGGACGGCAGTTCAAATCCCAGGAGGCTCGCCGTCTGTAAGCAATCTATAGGCATGCTGGTTCCGCCACCGGCACCGGCTCCCATGGGACAAGCCCTGATGTCTATAAGCAGACGAAGAAGTCGCTCGCGCTCGCGCCCGAGAGCGAAACAGACTCCGAGCAGGTAGTGTCCCGGCGACCCTGGAAGTGCAATTTGATATTGGCTATAAAGCGGAGCCAAAAAGCTCGATGCTTCTTCCGCGCGTTGAAGCAGGGCATCTTGTGCAACTCCTATCTCCAGGGAAACGGTACAGACGGCTTCCCGAAGAGACAGCAGAGAAATGGTGGCGTTCAAGTCGTTACGGGACCGGGCCAAGTGGAGCCAGCCGGCTCTCTCTGCGCCTGCTCTGGCGGCAAGCTCGGCCTCATAAGCCAAATAGAGTCCACGTGGAGCATCACGCCCATCCAGAGATTGGAACGCCTCGCCCTGGAAATCCAAGATATGCGTGAGCAGGTCTGCGGCTACAGCTCGGCTGACCAAGCCCTGGTCAGCGAGCATCACCAGATGTGCTTCATCCACGGTCGCCTGGAACTGCAGGAGACGACCGTCTCGCGAGATTTCGATGGGTGGAGCGAGCAGCTTCATCGCCTCAGGATGCAGGGTCCATCCGCCGTCCCCTGGCTCGCCGACTCGCGTGTCGTTCGCCTCATCTGGCGTCGCCTCGATCTCAATGGCAATTGAATCGATCATCCGTTCAGCCGCCGCGGCGGCGGTTTCGAGTTCATCGGCAACGCCCACCGCATAAGCCACGCGGTCTCTGAAGTCGCCCTTGATGCGTATTTCCTGTCCCTCAGATTTCAGCAGGCCCGCTTCGGTTACAGTCGGCTCTGGACTGCGAGAAAAGGCCAAGCGCATGAGCTTTCCGGACCTTTCAGCAAGTCGAAAACGGATGGCTCCTGCCCTCTTACTCGGTCCTGGCGGATCAAATTCTGCACCTGCATAGAGCTTGATCACTATGTCTAGGACCGAGTTGCCCAAGGCCTGTGAGAGCATGACAGGGATCATCCCTCCTGCCAGCCTGGGGTTGACCTCGATTACGACAGGGCCAGACTCCGTGGTGATGAATTCCACGTGGGCCGGTCCGAAATCCAAGCCTAACGCTGACACTGCGCCGGCCGCGAAAGATCCCAGGTCCTCTAATGACGGAACTGGAAGGGAAGCCGGGAAGTCGTGACCGACTTCGACGAAGCAAGGAGGCGGTCCCTTGTGCTTCGCGACAATTCCGAGGCAATGCGACGTTCCGTCGCGCACAATGATCTCTGCTGAATACTCCCGACCTTCTATATATTGCTGGATGAGGATCTCCGGACTGTCCAAGCCCACTTGATCGAGCAGTACCTCCTTCGCTTCCTCAAACGCCTGGACGGCCGCCGCGGTATTTTCGCAGAGACGTACCCCACTGCTGCCGCTCCCGGAGACTGGCTTGACGACGACCGGGAAGACCGATTTGGCAAGTGCTTTCTTCACCTCGTTAACGGACGTGACTAGACGAGTTTCAGGCACAGAGACTGATTTTCGCTCCAACTCCGTCACTTGCTTCCATTTGTTCCGGCACCTCGCTATGGCTTCCGGGTTTGCGGATGGGAGCTCGATCGCTCTGGCAACCTTGGACGCCGATTCCACGAAGTAGTCAGACGACGAAAATATCCCTGCCAGTCCGGTCAGCTTGGTGGCGATCTCGATGATTGCATCTGGACTGAGTGTTTCAGCTTCGATCACTTGCGCGTCGCTCTTCTCAAGGAAGGGGTAGCGCCCGCGATTGCGTGTCACGAGATAGGGCCCGAACCCTAGGGCCTTGGCCCGCTTTATCAGTAGTTCGCCAGTGCCGGTCGTGTTGCTTTCTACGAAAAGGAAGCTGCCGCTGCTCATCTTACTGCTCCGACGCGCTCAAGATAGCTTCCCGGCTTTTCCGCATCCAACGATACCGGTTCCATGGTGGGCGGGCTGTCGAGGGATGCTCTTCGGTGGCTGGAGCGTCCAGGAGGACACCTTCATAGACACATCCATTTTGCCGGAGCCATTCGTGATGGTAGACGGATTCGACGTAGCGATGACCTTCATCAGGACATATGACGACCACGGTTTCGTCTGGATACTGTCGAGCGCGCCAGCGCCCCACAATATAGCTCGCACCGGACGTCGGACCGGCAAAAATGGCGTGCCGTTCGTGAAGCTCACGCGTTGCGGCAAAAGCCAGCGATGCCGATGTGAAATGAACCTCGTCATATAATTCATGCTTCACATTTTTCGGGACGAGACTGTTCCCCAATCCGCGTAGTTTCCGGTCGCCGTCCGGCTGGCCAAAGATGACGCTATTGAAGGTGTCCACCCCAATCAGGCGAGCGCTGGGCGATTCTTCACGAAGGCGCTCTATTGTTCCGCAAGTCGACCCGCCTGATCCGACGGAACCCACCACGGTCACGTCAGCGCCAAGCATCCCTGTGATCTGGTCGGCGAAAGACTTGTAGGCTGCGGGATTGTCCTCAGTTTCGTATTGGCGTGGCCAGAAACAGGCGTGACCCAACTCTCCGATCCTGGCGTGCAGCGCATCGAGACGGCTTGCTTGATATCCGCCCTGTTTCGCCTTTTCGGTTACTATGACCACTTCCGCACCGAGAGACCTTAACCTGTTCTCGAGAGCCCTATCCATCACCGGGTCGGTGAAAATTTCGAGCCGAAATCCGTGTTCCCGGCAGACCACAGCTAAACCCAGCGCGAAGGTGCCACTCGAGGTCTCCAAAAGGGTCGTGTCCTGCTTCAACGTCCCCCGATTCAGTGCTTGTTCGATAACGTGCTTAGCGGGAAGCAGCTTCATAAATGCAAACTGCGCAAGATAAAGATTCGTGCTGCACCTGATTACGCGGGGTAGCGCATAGGCGGAAGAATAACCCGAGAACGGAAGGTGTTTACGTAGGGCACTCATATGGCTAGCTCATGTCACTAATGCATTGTCAGGTATACTCTTGGCAAATTGTTGAACAGAGTTACCTGATCGACCACAGACTGCAGCTTCCAGGGGAAGTCGTGTGCCGTTCGATCAAGCAAGATTCCGATCACGGTACCGCTGTGCGCAACTATGACGCCTAGCGCACCGACCTCCTCGGACACTTTCCGCATCGAATCTAGATGCTCTTTGGGAACCCGCTCCTGGTGCAGCAGAGCGCTAGCAGTAGCTATTCTGCCTATCGACGCCGTGTCACCCTGCGGAATTGCTATTCGCGCCTGTTCGAACAATTCCTGATATTGCGCTCTTTGACGATTTGAGACCTCACCTCGCCGTTGATCATAGTCGACGGTTTCGACCGTCCCTCCTTCATCGATACCAACGATTGCAAGCGGCGGCATCTGCCCAAGGAAGGAGAGAAGGCTACATGCTCGCTGCTGATATGCGACCACGCCAGGGTACATCACCCCGTCGGATGGTTCGATCTCCGCCATCAGCTTCTCGATCAACGATATCCGAACCCTTCGCTTGAATGAGGAGGCAATTGACCGCGCGGTCGCAACGAGATCTGCAGAAGAACTCGCCAGACCTTTTCCTTCGGGGAGTTCAGATTCCAAAAGAAGGTTTCCTCCTGATACGCCAAGCGCAAGCACGAGGCTCTCGGCCAGTCGTTGTGCTTTGACCTTATATGCCGGATAAACGGTTACACATACCGTGCCTGCAATTGGTATGAAATGGGCCCGCGCAAAGAGCGCGATGGGCATCGTAACCAGGAAATTGGAGTCACCAGACGCGGAGCCATCCGGCAACTGGCCTTGCAGTAGCTCGCCGAACGTGCCGCAACAACGACCGTCACCGTTGCTCGAATGATTAGCCGGCTTCCTATCCTCGGTACCGGCTTCGGCCGCCTCTTGGCCATCGAACGTCTGCTGATATAGATCCGGCTTCCAAACTTGATCGGCAGCTGCATGTGCAAGGTCTTTCATTTTGAGGCTTGACCCGCGCTCTGAAGAGCCAAGGGAGTAGTTTACTCGTTGGATGGGCATATCTGCTCTCTTGAAGAACGAACTAATATGGGCGGCGCTTGTCTTCCGGTTTGATCGGATCAAGTGCCAGCGTTATGGCTGACCGTAGCATTTGGGGCTGATGGCACGCATAAAGATTCTGTAAATTTACTTATGAGGTTTGTTGCGCAATTTCTAAGCGAGGACCTCGATTCCGGTGCCGCGTACTGTCGCATTGCCTCACGGAGATTGTTACCGGGCAGCTTCGTCGCCTCACCCAAAATGTTAGCCGTGAAGTCGCATTCCGGCATGATGCCCCCGCCATGAAGGAGGGATCATGAAGACGAAGATGACGCATGCCATGCGTATGGAACTCGCCAATGCATTCGGGGATCGCTATTGGGCCGCAGCGAACAAGGACAAACGCCGGATCTTGGAGGAGTTCATCGCGGCGACAGGATATCACGAAAAATCCGCGATCCGTGTCCTGAACAGCTTGTCGCAACCGAAGCGTTGGCAGACTCGTCAACGGCCTTCGATCTATGATGAGGCCGCTCGAGGGGTTTCGATCGTCCTATGGGAAGCGTCTGATCGGGTTTGCCGTAAGCGCCTAAAGGTATTGCTGCCCATCCTCCTGCCTGCGTTGGAACGCAATAGACATTTGAAGCTCTAGGAGGAGATACGCCGCAAAATCCTGTCGATGAGCGCCGCCATGATCGACCGCTTGCTCCAGATGCCGAGGCGCGCCGGCCGTACGAAATAGCCGAGAGTTGTGCCAGAGCCGCGGCGGCGCATCAAAATGCGCAGAGCATTGAGGACATGGTCAGAAGCAAGTGGGTCTATCGCAAGCTGCGCAACTTCCGCACCGGCATCGAGGTCTGCATCTCTTGCCTCAAGCGTGCTTACGGTTTGGCGCGTTGCACCTGCCGCGGCCTCGATCACTTCAAGGCCTACGTCTGATCCTCGATCGTGGCCTGCAACCTCGTCATCTTCACCCGCCTCAAGCCGACCTGAACTGACCCTGCTGCTGCAGCCGCCAGGACGCGTCCCGGAAACTGGCGGCTTTCACTCCAGCGTCGATAGTTCGTTCCGATCTTTGCGGGACGGGAGCGGCGCTGGTGGTCCAACTTGGAGAACTTCTGATGATATTGGATGTACACCGTCAGGGCCTGTCCGTGACCGCGATCGCCCAGCGAACGGGCGGCGATCCCAAGACGGTCCGCAAATATATCGAGCGCGGGCTCGAACTCCGCGCCTATGGACCGCGACTGGGGGGGCGGCCGAACAAGATCGCGCCCATTATCGACTATCTGCGCGAACGGGTCTCGGCCTTCCCCGATCTGAGCGCCGTGCGCCTGACGCGCGAGATTCGTGAGCGCGGCTATGACGGCGCCTACACCGCCGTGATGCGCTTCGTGGCCGCGATCGACCGCAGGAGCAGGTGCGCCGTTTCGAGGTGCGGCTCGGGACCCCGGCCGGATATCAAGCACAGGTCGACTTCGCGCGCTTCGTCACCGAGTTCACCGACGCGCCGGGCGTGATGCGCGTAGTCTGGCTGTTCTCGCTTGTGCTTGGCCATTCGCGTTACATCTTCGCCCGCTAAGCCATGCACCAGGAGCTGCAGACGCTGCTGCGCTGTCGTATGCAAGCTTTCGACACCATTTGAGGAGTGCCGATCGAAATCCTCTACGACAGGATGAAGACGGCGGTTACCGGCGAAGGTAACGAAGGCCACATCATCTACAATCGGTCGCTGCTGGCGCTGGCCAAGCACTTTGGCTTCCAACCCCAGGGCCTGCCGTGGCAAAAGTCGAGGTCGCCGGGCAGATCCCCAGTGCTGGGTCCTGGCACGACTGCGCAATCAGCGCTTCTCTTGCCTGGTGGAGCGTCGCGAGGTCAATGAGACCAGAGAGCGTGCCAAGAGCATGCCGGTGAGAGTGAGAGACGCTCGGCTGATATCGCAGTTTCTCCCCCGCAGTCCTTCAGTGGTTTCTTCGATCGAGGGTTGCAGCTCTCACAATGTCGGATTCCGTTTGCGATAGACCACGTGAGGCCGCAACCAATGGCCCTCGCCGAACTGCGGGTTCTCGTAATCGCCCGCCGGATCAAAGATCATGCCGATCCTCTGCATGACCCTTTGGCTCGGTTCGTTCTCCTTGGCTGTAAAGGCTGCGACCTCCGGCAGACCGATTGACCAAGCGTAGTCCAGCCACGCTCGCGCGCCTTCCGACGCGAGTCCTTTGCCCCAATGCTCCTTTGCGAGCACCCAACCAATTTCAACGAGCGGAAGGCCGGGAAATTGCCGCCTGCTCGCCTCGGAGAGAACGCCGAGCCCGGCCATGCCGATAAGGACGCCGCTGCCCTTCAGCTCCGCCGCCTGAAAGTGAAACCCGTTGGTCCGGGCAAGCCCGATCGCAACGTCGATCGCGACATTCGTTTCCTCGACCGTCATCACTTTGGGATAGAACCGTCTGACCTGCGCATCACCGTAAATTGTTGCCATTGGGCTCCGGTCTTTGTCCTCCCAGGGACGCAATATCAGACGTTCGGTCGTCAGCCTCATCGGACAAACTCATCCTATTTCTAAAGGGCGGCAAGCTTGGCCAACAACCCGCATGTCAGAGTCCTCTCTGATTGGGGTAGGTCAAGCCGCTCCTGCACTTTTGGACTGTCCCGCAGGTCACTCGCTTCTGTTCGCGGTCGGTGCTCGGCCGCGGCAGCGGCGTTTCCTCCGCGGTGCGGATGTCCATGAGCCTGTCGGCCGTTCCTCAGGCCTAAGTGGTAGCTGCTAATGCCGAAGCGGGCAAAGCGCCTTGATGTTGTTGACGAGCCGCGTCTGGTCACCGACCAAAGGATTGTTCGCGGTTCGGCCGCCGCGCGTCCCGCTCTTCGAGCACTCAGATCGCCGGCATGCTGCAATTCTTGCCGCACAGCCAGCCAGGCGCGCATCGTTCGGTGAATCAGGGCATCCTGTACAATCCCTATCTCTCGCGAGACTGAACACGCGGCTTCCCGAAGAAGCAAGAGAGAAATGGGCGGGTTTAAGTCGTTGCGAGATCTCGCAAGGTGCAGCCAGCCGGCCTTTTCCGGGCCAGCTCTGGGCGCAAGTCCGGCCTCACAGGCAAGATAGAGGCTACGCGGAGGATCGCGGCCCGCCAAAGAATGAAATCCCTCGTTCTGAAGGTCCAGGATGTGGTTGAGGAGATCGGCAGCGGCTGCCTGGCTGACCAAGCCCTGGTCCGCAAGCATCACCAGAGGTGCTTCGTCTATGGCCGCTTGCTGATGCAGAAGGCGGCCGTCACGCGAAATATCGTTAGGTGGAGCGAGCAATTTCATCGCTTCGGGATGCAGGGTCGACCTGCCCTCGCTTGACCCAGCGACTTGGTACATCACCCCGTCGGATGGCTCGATCTTCACCATTAACTTCTCGATTCTCGATCAACGAAGTCCCGAGTGTGCGCTTGAAGCAGCAGGCGATCGATCGTGCAGTCGCAATCAGATCCGCGGACGAATTCCAAGCCCTTTGCCTTCCGGGAGCTCAGGTTGCAAAAAGAGGATTCCTCCCGAGACGCCGAGCGCAATCACGAGGTTCTCAGCGAATCGCTTTGATTTGAGTTTATGTGACGGATAAACGGTTACGGATCGTGTGCCTGCAACCGGAATAAGGTGAGCTTGCGCAAAGAGCGCGATCGGCATCGTGACCAAGAAGTAGGGATCCTGGTAAACAGAGCCCACCGGTAGCTGACCTTGCAGCAGCTCGCCGAATGTGCCGCAACAAAGAGCGTAGGTAGCATGACCCCTTGGCTGCTTTGCATCCTCGGCTATAATCTCAGCCACATCTGCGCCATCGAACGTCTGATGATACATGTATGGCCTCCAAACTTCATCGGCGGCCGCTTCGAGAAGTTCTATGGTCGACAGGTTCGCCCCGCTTCCTAGAGGGTCGGTAGGAGGGGTAGAATTTCGGATCGCCATATCACTTCCAGTCAGGTATATTATCGCCATATCACTTCCAGTCAGGTATATTGAAGTGTGATCTGCCGCCGCCAGACGAGGCCCGGATCATCGGAAAATGACGCGCGACTCAGTTGGGGTACTTTGAAGTACCAAGGGGCCCAGGTGCCAGACCTCAGCCCTTGGGTGAATCTAGCGTTTCTAGCGATCCTAGGTCGCAAAGATTCTGTAAAATCGTTTGTAGGATCTGTTGCAATGTTTGAGTGCCGGCGGAGTGGCATGGCGCGTCTGAGCGGACTCCATGCCGAGGCCGATAATGAGCATCAAGAGCTGGCTCCGCAAATTCGGACGGTGGCATAAGTGGATTTCCTGCCTGACGGCGGCGAGGTTTCTCGCTGCGAATCAGGAGCAGACATGACGAAGAGAAGCCGCTGGACGCATTCACCGGCTTTCAAGGCGAAGGTGGCTTTGGCTGCCGTGAAGGGGGAGAAAACGCTGGCCGAGCTGGCGCAACGGTTCGACGTTCACCCGACCCAGATCACGGCCTGGAAGAACCGTCTGCTGGAAACCGCGGCCGGGGTGTTCGGACCGGACGACCGAAGCGCCGGTCGATTTGAAGGCGCTGCATGCCAAGACCGGCGAACTGACACTGGCAACGATTTTTAGAGGGCGCACTCAGCAAAGCCGCCTGTTGAGCGCAAAACGATGATCGACCGCGAGCACGCCTTTCCGATCCTCGGGCAAGCCAAGATGAGGGCGCCCGCATTCGAGTCTTGACGGGCGCACGCCCCAACGACGCTTATTTCGGCGCAAGCGATGGCGACGGTCGCATGATCGTCGCCGCGCCCCGTGCCACGGGTCGTCGTGCGATGCGCCAGTCCCCAGGCGAAAAAGTTCATTCCGAAGCTGCGCATGGAATGGGCAATCAAAGGAAGGGGTGTCAGCGCAACTCACCGAAAGCTACACTTTAATTCGCGGCTCGAACTTGACACGATCAAGGGTAATCATGCTCTTAAATTTCCGCACGTTCGGATTGGTATAGAGCTTCGTCTTGACAAAGACATCGAATGCGTCGACGTCCTCAACCGCCACGATCAGGACGAAATCAGCGTCGCCCGTAACCATGTAGCATTGGCTTACCTCCTTGGCCGCGCGCATCGCGCGTTTGAATTCATCCACGAGGTCAAGACGCTCACGGTCTAGCTCTACCGTCAGCACAACAGTGAGCGATTTGCCGAGAGCCTTCGGATCCACCAACGAGATGTCCGCAACAATCACTCCTTCCGCGCGCAACTTGTTCACTCGACGCATGCATGAGGCGGCTGAGGAACCGACAAGGTCGGCGAGTGCTGAAAAGGAAAGCCGGTTGTCCGTCTGTAGAGCCGTGAGAATCCTTCGATCTAGGTCGTCCACCGAGCGATGCCAGCTGTGCCTGTGAAATTTTTTGACGATTTTAACGATCGCATAATTTTGCGCAACATTTGTTGCAATTCACTCCACTAGTTGAAACAAACAGGGCGTTCCTGGTCCGGCAGATGATCGAAATGCGCCTGATTCGCGATGAACCCCGCGTGTTTCCACCGGAATTCCGAGCTCGGTTACCATTACAACACAGCGAGGTTTGTGACGGAAAAGCTGGCCTCATGCGGTGTCAATCACATGGAAACAGGAATAACTGAAGCCGGCATCGCCGCATTGGTTCAAGGTGAGCGCGGAATCAATCTGATGGCCGGGCTGAAGGCCGACATGGACGCGTTGCCAACACATGAGGCGCCAAACCGAACCTGGTGCTCTGAATTTCGGGTAAGATAAGCATCTGGCCATGACGGCCACAGGGTCGTGCTGCTCGCCTATTCAAAGCGCGAACCACTCACGCAAATTGATTCCCCGATCCGCGAGAAGGACGCATTCGCAGGCTTCGCCGAGGATACGTGCAA
Organism: Mesorhizobium sp. SOD10; assembly: GCA_000824805.1. Taxonomy (GTDB): domain Bacteria; phylum Pseudomonadota; class Alphaproteobacteria; order Rhizobiales; family Rhizobiaceae; genus Mesorhizobium. Next base: position 7,097 of record CCNA01000010.1, on the reverse strand, counting down.
CGTCGGGCGGCTCGTCTTGCTTACCTCATGGTCCATGATACGGAAAGTGCTTGGCTGACAAGCCGCGGCCAGCCTCCTGGTCCCAGTAACAAGTATCCTGGCGTTAGCACGCTCGTATCTGACGGACGACGCGCCTGAATCACCATCCGATGGATGTTGACCGCATTTCGCCAACGTGGACAATCATGCGCATGTGAGCAACGGGGTGGGGACCGGACCTGAGATCCAGGAATCCGAGCCGAAGGAGCGATCGGGCGGATGGACCGGGCGCTGCGCTAGTTGAACATTCGCCACGACTCCTATCTTGACTTCGTGGCGCTCGCCTAATCAAAACTATGGCTGCCTTTGTCCACGAAGCGCTAGCTTAGTCGATAGCTATCGGAAGTAGAATCCCGCTTCGCCCAACGTTCATCACGGGATCGAAGCTTGCGCGCGACTGAAAACCTGTTAGATGCCCCCCGAATACGTAACAGTCAATTCCATACGCCATTTTCTTGATAGACCGGCTTGGCGGGTGCAGAGCCGTAATCTCTCCGGGCGCGATGTACTCTTGAACAACGTATGGGTTGCGGGCGGCCCGGTCAATGTGTTCTTCCCAGACCTCTGAGGATGTATAGCGCCCAACCAAGACATGCTCGCCACGCGTCGCGTTAGAGAGCTTCAGAACAAGATCGGATCTGTTCTTCTGGACGTAGCTGATGAGCTCGATCCGGCGCCGTTTTGGGTCAGTCGTTACTCCCTCTTTAACAAGACGGGTCCACGGAATGTGGCGTGCAATAAGCTCGATCTGCTCGGCGTTGAAGTTCGAGCTGAATCGATCATCGCTGAGTACAGCAAGGATCGCCTTGTCAGATAGTACCCACTGGGAGATCCACGGGTTTATTGAAATCACCTCTTGAGCCGCGCAGGCGTCTAAAAAGTCTCTGGCTTCCTCAGAGTCAATTAAATCCCTCGGATCGAGCTTATTGTAAACAAGATCGATGAGTTCTCCGTCCAATCTGACTAGTCCAGGAGGTGTCCGCTTCATTTCGCTAATATCTAGTAACGTTGCCTTGGCGCCCGCGTCCCTTAAACCTTTCACGATCCAGTCGACTTCGTTTGTATAACGGCCGCGAAAGTTCACTACAGCAGCGGTTCTGAGTTCGTCGCCAGTCGCAGCGTGATAGGCAGCCACTAGCTCACGGACAAAGCAGTTCGGATCATTCGCGAAAGGCTGCTTGTTCACATCCAGCGACAGGCCATGTGTCAATGGATTGGGCATGCGGCTCCAGACTTTTGCGGCGAGTCCGTTCTGAATAACTCCGCCAGGCGCTTCGGTATTCGTTTCAATTATCTTATAATAACCATCGCCGCCGAAAAGGCCATCCAGCCGGCATATTCTTACAATCGGTCGATGTTTTGGCAGACAAGTTATCCAATGTCGCAAATGTTTATATGCGGGAAATAGGTCTTGTACGTCTTCATTGCAGCAATACAACTCGGCGGCTACATCAAGGAGCTCGACCACGGCCTCAGCGGTAGCGCTGAGGTGATTTACCAGACTACGGTCTATCGCAAGGGGCCGCAGACATACGGGATACGCACGCTCCTCAAAATGCATGCCCGCCTTTGCAATCGCACAGGACAGCTCGTCTTGAGCCTCCCAGATTGAGGCTGAATCGCAAGTTGCCAGCTCGCAAAGTCGGTGCTCAATTCGTGCATCCGCCTCGCTGATTGCAGGGACCATCGCAATTGTCATGGGCAGTTCCTCTCTCGTGGCCTTGTCGCATTGGAGTTGGCGCGAGCCGATGGAAACTCGGGCTCAGCGAGATTTAGCTTTATGCAGTCAGCCAGTCAGCGGGCCCGGAGCTCGGAACTTGGTGTCGCGTGGCCGAGCCATTTTGTGCCCGCTTGGTCGCTGACCGGATAGTGTGCTGACGTTTTTCAGAAACTGCCAAATCTGGTGGCTTGAACGGATCGATGAGCACTCTTCTTGTCATGGCCTTTGACTCCAGTGTTGGCGGTTCGGCGGTCCGAGCGTACGTCGGCATGAACTCTTTCAGCGGTGCCTGACCTGTGGCGAACCTAGCATTGTCAGCGATTTGCGGTCGCAAAGAGTCTGTAAAGTTACCTTGAAGGCTCCGTTTCAGCGGTTTTATTACGGGTGGGTGCACGGAGTGTCTCGACGAAGTTCCCCGTGGGTCGGTCAAAATCCCCCGGCTATGGTCACTTGAAACTCCCCCACCTGATAATGACTCGGCAGCGCTGCTGAACAGCGGTAGCCGGAAAGGCAGGACGTTTATTTTCGCCCCTTCCATACCGCAAGGGCGACCGGGAGTTGAACGTCTTGACGTCACATCTGCGAAGCACCACACTGACACTGCTTGATCGCAACACCAGCCAACGCGAGATTCAAAGGCTAACGGGGTCGATCGCAAGAAGATAAGGCGTTACCAAGCACAGCGGGATGGTGCGGAGGCAAATTCCCCCGGGCAAGTGACCACCGGCTCGGCGAGCGCGGAGGATCAAATTCCTCCACCCCGACCACCGGCTTCTGGAGCGTCGAGAGCGACGGTCACCGGCGGCCTGGCCTGGTCGGCCTGCGAACCACATTGGACGTGGATCGAAGACCTGGTCCGTCTGAAACGGAACGCGCGAGCGATTTACCAGGACTTGGTCGATCAATTTGGCTTTCCGTCCAGCTACCAGAGCGTCAAGCGGTTTGTGCGCACGTTGCGACACAGCGATCCAGAGCAGTTTGATCGTCTTGAATTCCTTCCCGGCGAGGAAGCTCAGGTCGACTATGGCGAAGGTGCGCTGACGATCGATCCCAATAGCGGCCGATATCGCCGGCCCCGCCTGTTCGTGATGACGCTGCGCTATTCGCGGCGCAGCTTCCGGCTCGTGGTCTGGAATTCAGCCAGCAAGTCTGGGCACGGCTTTACGAAGAGGCATTTCGATATTTTGGCGGGGTGTCAGTTATGTCGTCCTCGACAACCTGAAGGAAGATGTCCTCAAGCCCGATCTGTACGAACCCGAGCTCAATCCGATCTACAGTGCGATGCTGGCCCATCCGCGCCCCCGCAGAATATGGCGACCTCTTCAGCCGTGCTGCGCGACACGATGCCGGCGACGATGGCCGGCTGGCCGAGGCGAACGACGACCGTGCCCCTGCGATCCACGCTCGTAGCGCCTGCGCAACCCCGACTAGCTTCGGCGCCACGAGCGCTGCCTCTGCGCCTTCTCACCTCAAACTGGCGACCCAATCTCATGATGACCATACCCGAAATTGAACGCCGCCTGCGACAGCTGCGCCTGTCGGGCGTGCGCGACACGCTGCAGACGCAGGTGTTGCAGCGCAGGCGCAAACCAACCCTTCGTGGAAACCCTCTCCTTGATCCTGCAGGACGAATTGGATCGTCGCCAGTCCCGGCTTATCGAGCGGCGATATCAGCAATCCGGGCTCGATGAAAAACTGACGCTCGCCGAGTTCGACTGGTGCTTCAATCCCAAATTGCCGCGCCAAACCTACTTCCAGCTCCAAACACTGGCATCCGTTGCCGCCGGCGAGAACGCACTGCTCGTCGGCCAGACCGATCTCGATTCATAGTGCTCATCTCGCTATCACCTTATAAAGCCAGGCTGTTTTGACGTGGATCCTCGGACGGCGGCCGTCGTGAACACCGCGCGTCGGCGATGCGTTGCAGGTCATCACGATCGAGGTCGCTGTTTTGGATCACCCATGGCGCACCTTTGCAATATTGACGGCCGCCGGACCGTTGCTTCGCTGACGTTGAGGATCTTGGCCGTCTCATCGAGCGTTACCTCACCTGTTCGGCACGCTCGTCCTCTCGGTACGATGGAATGTGGCGGTGATTGCGCAGGAAGGACACGCGGGAACGGTCCAGCCGCCCTTGCCGGTCTTCTTGCCAGCCCGGTTGAGCACCGCCGCGATTGCTTGATTCGGCATTTGTCGAGCCAATACGGCCACGAGTTCGACCACGTCAGCGTCGGTTCCCCACCGATGCTGGCCGGCGCGGTTCTTGCGCACGCGCAAGTGTGATCGCCGACTTGCCAACGAATGACGAGACCGAGAGCGTCTTCCTCGACGCGAACAACAATCTCGTTGATCAACGTACAAATAATCCGCTTGCGGGTCGCTGGCGTCGCGCCAGAATTGTTCTAGGCCCGCTCGACATCAGCTCCAAGCGCAGGCAGACGTTCTCGTTCCGTGGCGGAGAGCGACGATTGCGGAGCGGCTGCAAGCGTGTCGCGCTCATCTTCCAGCGCACGCGCCGCAAGCAGGCGCTCGTTCCAGCGGCGCTCGAGTTCGGCCGCCACAAGGCGATTGTTGGTATCGACGGCCTCATACCGCCGCCGCGCGAGGGCGGCTTCGTAGCGCGCTTGCTCAAGGGCGAGCTCGATTTGCCGCCGCTTCTCCGCGTTCTCGATCCGCCGCGTTGATCGCTGCTTCGACACCGAATAGTTGGAGACGCTCGACCACCTCGGCGCCGATGGCGCGGTCAATCCGCATGCCGCCAAACGAGATGCATGGAGCGCCACCATGGTTCAGCTGGCCGCCGCGACAATGGTAACGCCCCGAACTCCCGTTCTCGCCGGCGTAGGCGACATGGAGTTTGCGGCCGCAATGACCACGACGAAGAAAATCGGCAAGGGCTTCTCCGCGACGCACGGCTCCGCGGCTCATGAAGCTCTGACCATAAGCATTGTCGGCTATGAGGCGCTGATTCCTCTCAAACTTAGCCCACTCAATATATCCTTCATGATGGTCGAGGATCAAAGCCTCCCAAGCGCTGCGCTCGCGTCGAACGCCACGGACGACCCTCTTGCGACCGGCTGCGATCGTGATGCGGCTACCGGTGCGCCCGAACGCATAGGCGCCGGCGTAGATTGGGTTCGTAAGCATGTGGTGAAGCGTGTTGCAGACGGGCACCTTCCATGCGACGGTTCGCCCGTCGAGGCCATTTCCGATCGCCGGCAACGGCAGGCGTTCCTGGAGCATCCAAATCTGCTGAAGGTTTGCAATTCGGCGAATTTGCCGAAGACCAGCTTGACTGCTTCCTAGATGCGTCGATCGGGGTCCTTCTCGATTCGGTCATGCCGCACCCTGAGGAACCTGACGGCGGCGGTGAGAAAAAGTGACAATATCTGCGCAGAAACCGCGTCTTCGGCGACTACGACGCCATCGTCGCCGTTTGCGAGGCTTGGCAGAAGCTCCTCGCTGCGCCCGAAACCATCACATCAATCGGAATGCGGTACCGGGCGCATGTCGGTCAAACTCTATGACTCTTGGTATAACTGCCCCAACTGTGCAGGACGCGACCTCCAACCATTTCAACAGATCCTTCAACTAAATTTATAGGATCTTTACGACCGCGAATCGCTGATAATGATACGCTCCCGGCAAGGTCTAAGTCAGGCAGGGCTGAAAGTAGATGCCGATTTCAGCTCGAACCGCCACACAACACGCAATGTCGGGATAAAAGCAAATGGCAAAAAGAGCGCTCATCATGGTTGGAGTGTCGGGGGGTAATGGCCCGCTATACACCCAAGCGGCTCAGCGTCTTGGCCTTCATCAAGTTACCCTCGCGGCGGATCCAACTCAATACGACTATCTTACGGCGAAAGGGACCGAGGCAATCCGTAGCGATACAGACAATCTCGATGCGCTAATCCGCCAATGTTCCCAGCTGCGTGCGACCTATGACATTGCCGGCATCGTAGGCTTTCCAGGCCTCGACGAATCGATCTCTGTGACAGTTAGCAAGCTCTGCCGGCATTTTGGTCTATCGGGGCCAAACCCCGCATCGGTTGAAAGGTGCTGCGACAAACTCACTCAACGTCAGCTGCTCGCAGAGGCCGGCGTTCCGATACCTGCTTATCGCTTGGCAGAGAATGCGACGGAGGTAGAAAGCTCTGCCGCAGAAATCGGCCTGCCTGTGATTGTTAAGCCAGCCATGGGCTGTGGCAGCATCGGTGTCCGATTGTGCCGCAACGTCGATGAGTTGGCCGAACATACGACCCATCTCTTGGGCGGGAATGTATGGGGGTCTTCGCCGAGGATACTGGTCGAAGAATTCGCGCAAGGCCCCCTTTATGTCGCTAATTTAATGGGGAATGAGGTCATTGGAATTACCGCCTACGAGTTCGGTCCTCCACCGCATTTCGTCGTTCACGAGTCCACCTGTCCGGCCCCGCTGATTGATGATGAGCATCAGCGTATAGCCGATGCTTCGCTGAGCTGTTTGCGAGCTGTCGGGCTTGGCTGGGGACCATCGAACATTGAATTCCGGTGGACGAAGCGTGGCCCAGTCGTTATTGAAATCAATCCGCGCCTTGCGATTGGGGAACCTAAATTGATCCGATTGGCTTACGGTGTCGATCTCGTCAATGAGCACATCAAACTTGTCATCGGCGAGGAATGGGATTTGCGCAAAAGGCATTCGCAGACTGCGGCCTCGCGGATCCTAGTCCCTGATCGCGATGGCATCCTCGATTGGATCGATGGTGAGAGTCGGGCGGCTGCTGTACCAGGTGTCGCCGAAGTCGAATTTTTCATTGAACCTAAGACGCCGATCATCAGGAAGGGCGATATCCGAGACAAGATCGGACATGTCATTGCCGCTTCGCCCAGCCCTGCTCAGACAAGAACGATACTACAGCATGCCGTCGACTCAATCGGTTGGTCAATCAAACCATTTCCGACCCTTGGCGGGTAGTGTGCTAAGAGTTCTGCAAATTCGCTGAGAGAGGGCGATCATGGCAGGCCGGTGATGTTCAACGTCACCGATTCCCTGGAAGGAACGCCACCATGACCAAGACTGAAAGTAAGACAGCCAGCGCCGCCGTCAGAGACATTCTGCTGTCGAGCCCGGATGGGCTGCACGAAGTGATCCGTGCGGTGATGCAGGAGGTGCTCGAGGCCGAGATGGACGAGGCGCTGGGTGCTTCGAAGAGCGAGCGCACGCCGGAGCGTCTTGGCTATCGCTCTGGCTATACGGCCGCACTCTTGTGACGCGGTCGGCAAGCTTGAGCTGCGGGTTCCGCAGGATCGGGCTGGCCGCTTCTCCACCGATTGTTCGAGCGCTACCAGCGTT
>CCNA01000009.1 GCA_000824805.1 Mesorhizobium sp. SOD10 | reverse complement strand
GGAAGGGGTTGATCTTCAGGCTGGCGTCGCCAACCGGCCGGAACGCTGTCGAATGCACGGGGACACCGGCGGTTGGTCGGCCAAGCGTCGACATCGCCACGGCTCTCGCAGCCCTTGTCCTGTCACTCTGCGATTGAGGGCCCTGTTATCGGCATTGGATTCCAAAGCAGGCCGAAGGCGCGGAAAAGGGTTCACCAGCTTGCTGCGAACGGCAGAAAATGCTGGGCCCATGCTATTTCCCGATGGCAGCGTGCGCGTTCACTTCCTCGGCCCCTGACTAAACAGGTGATCTGGTCAGAACGGCGCGCGAATGCGTGACGCGTGGGGCCTCCCGGAAGTAGTCGGCTGCCAAGCGCCGCCACTTTTGGAAATCGGCAGAGTTACGAAAATGGACCATTTGGTCCTCGACGGTTTCCCACTTGACCACCAGCCGATAACTGGTCGGGTCTTCCACGATCCGGTGAAGCGACAGGCCGTGGCAGCCCTTGGCTTTGAGGAAGAGCGGGGCAGCCTCGGCCACAGCCCGCTCGAAGGCCGCCCACTACCCGGCTTGACCGCAAGCTCGGCAACCTCCAGGAACATACAGTTCCCCACTTCAGCTGCCCGGCTTCTGGCCGTGCTCAGCATCAATCCGCCGCGTATCGCCCGTCGCAATCAGCGTGCGCGTTGCTTCCACGCTCGCGTAAATCCAGAGGATCTTCATTCGCTCCGTTCTCGACGCATTGATGAACCGGTGCGGCACGTTGGCGGGAATGAATGTCGTGTCCTCGGGCTTCAGCTCGTAACGCTCACCATCGATTTCGGCGATGGCATTTCCCTCGAGCAGCATCACGCTTTCCTCGCAGTTGTGTTTGTGCAGCGGGATCGCCGCACCCGGCTCGAAGATCGTGATGCCGTTGATGAAGCTGGTGGTCCCGGAGGCGCGGTTCACCAGCGGAATGGTCTTGGCCCCGCCGCCGCGTTCGTGCGCGGGAATCTGATCGGGTCTGAATACGGCGGCCTTCTGTGTCGTCATCGGATTGCCTTTCGCTACTCTGACTTGGATGCTGGTGCGGCGTTACGTGACGGACCGATCCACATCGTCTTGATGTTGACGAACTCGCGAATGCCGTAGACACCCAATTCGCGGCCGTAGCCGGAGCGCTTGATGCCGCCGAATGGGAGGCGGGGATCGGAAGCAACCATGCCGTTGATGAACACGGCGCCGGCATCGATCCTGCGCGCCAGTTGGCGAGCACGGCCGAGATCGGAGGTCCAAATGGCCGCACCGAGACCATACTCGGTCTGATTAGCGAGCGTGATGGCCTCGTCGGCGTTCTCGACCCGGACAATGGCCGCGACCGGTCCGAAGGTCTCCTCGTCGAATGCCGCCATACCCGGGGTGACGTGGTCGAGGATCGTCGGCGCATAGTAGTAGCCCGGCCCCTCGATCGCCTTTCCACCAATTTCCAGTCGAGCACCCGCAGCCAATGACCGTTCAACCTGCTTGTGTAGGGCGACGCGCAGATTTGCGCGCGCCAGAGGCCCGATCGAAGTCTGTGGGTCCAGCGGATCGCCGACCTTCAGACGTTCGATACCTCGGCGGAACGCCTGCACGAAGGCATCGGCCACGCCCTTGTCGACGATGAAGCGCTTAGCATTGACGCAGCTCTGCCCCACATTGATGAACCGCGCCTTCACCGCCGTGGCGGCAGCAGCCTCAACATCCGCGTCTGCCAGCACCACGAACGGGTCGGACCCGCCGAGCTCAAGCACCTGCTTCTTCAGCGCCTTCCCCGCTTGCGCTGCCACGATTGCGCCGACCTGCGTCGAACCGGTCAGTGTCACAGCCGCGATCCTGTCATCCGAGATCAGGCCCGCAACCATGTCCGGCTGGATCATAAGCGTTCGGAACAGCCCGTCCGGGCAACCGGCAGCCGTCATCACCTCCTCAATCGCCAGGGCACACTGCGGCACGTTGTTGGCGTGCTTCAGGATCGCGCCGTTGCCGGCTGCAAGCGCCGGCGCGGCGAAGCGGAAGAACTGCCAGAACGGATAGTTCCACGGCATGATGGCGAGCACGATTCCGAGCGGATCGAAGACGGCGTGGCTTTCGGTCGCCGAAGACTCAATAAACTCGTCGGCAAGGAAGCGGGCAGCGTTCTCGGCGTAGAAGTCACAGTTCCACGCGCATTTCTCGATTTCAGCTTCGGACTCGACGAGAGGTTTCCCCATCTCCTGTGTGATCAGCCGGGCATAGCGTGCCTTCTCCTTCCTGAGCACAACGGCCATCTGTCTCAGCAGTGGAACGCGATCCTCGACCGATCGTGCGCGCCATACGAGTTGGGTGCGAACGGCGGCGGTCAATGCCGAGTCGATCTCGGCGCCGGAATGCTCCTTGAAGCTGGCGACCTCTTCGCCTGAAGCCGGGTTGATTGAGACGATCACTGAATAATCCTCTGTTCTTCTTGCGCTGCATCGGCGCCGTGCATCAGGGACCTCTTTGGAGGACCACACGAACGATCGTCCGAGCCGATGACCATCCGAAAGGTTTAGGCCATCAGCTCTTCATCAGAAACGAGCAGGCCGTCGCAGTCGGCGTAAGCGAAGGCACCGGGCCGAAACTCCACGCCGCCGAAATGTACCGCGCCGCCAACTCGCCCTGCCCCGTCCTTGAACGACTTTTTCGGCGAGACGCCGAGGCAGAAGACAGCCACATCCATCTGCTCGATCTCCGCGCTGTCGCGAACCGAGCCGTTGATGACGATACCTGCCCACCCATTGTCCCGCAGGAGCATGGCGATCTGGTCGCCGAGGAGGGCACAGCGGGTGGAACCCCCCACCATCGACGATCATCACTCTGCCCTCGCCCGGCTTCTGGAGCTCCGCCTTGAGCAAAGCATTGTCTTCGAAGCACTTCACGGTGGCGATCGGCCCGCAAAACTGCTTCCTGCGGCCCAGCTTTATGAAAGGCAGATCGCAGAATCGGACGGCATCACCGTGAGCGTCGACAAGATCGGCTGTCTTCATGCGTCATTCCTGGATGTTTCGGGCATTGGCTCGCTAATAGCTGGCAAAGACGGCCTTCAGTTCATTGACCTGTCGGGCAATCAGCATGCGAGTTGGTGCGCCGCGCAAGAGCACCAGCAGCTTCGCCGTCTCCTCGAGTTCCTCGGCTGCATAGACCGCTGAAGCGATTTCCTTCCCGGTCACGACCGGTCCGTGGTTGGCGAGCAGCACCGCAGCGTATTTGCCGCGAAGCTCACGAATGAGATCGCCGGATTTTTCGTCGCCGGGACGGACGTACGGTACCAGTTTAACCGCACCAACACGCATGACGACGTAGGGCGTGAGCGGCGGAATGCAGTCGTCCGGGTCAACGTCCGTTAAACATGAGAGCGCGGTGGCGAACGTCGAATGCAAATGCACGACCGCGCCGGTTCCGGGCCTCGTTTCGTAGAAAGCCCGGTGGAGGAAAATCTCCTTGGACGGCTTATCACCCGACAGGTGCCGTCCGTCGAGATCGAGCTTCGCGATGCGGCCTGGATCGAGAAATCCGAGGCATGAGTTGGTGGGCGTGATCAGGAGGCCGTCTTCTACTGCGGCGCTGATGTTTCCGGCAGACCCGACCGAGAAACCGCGGTCGTAAAGTGACTTCGATAATCTGGCAATCTCATCGCGAATGCGTGTCTCGTTGCTCATCGTCCGGTCAGCCTTTCAAGCGCTTTTTCGAAGAAATCGCGTGAGCCGAAGTTTCCGGATTTCAGCGCCAGTGCGATCGGACGCACGCTGCCGGAAACAAGGACCGGCACTCCTGGGTCGATCTCCGGTCCAATCCTCAACGGACCCAGATCAAGCGCGGAAACGACCGCTCCGGAGGTCTCGCCGCCCGCAACGACGAGCCGCCGGACGCCACTGGCGACTAGCTTGCACGCCGTATCGGCCAACAGAACATCGAGGGTCTGGGCGACCTGCTCGCGTCCGTGAATACGCTGCAGCCGCGCGACCTCTTCAGGCTTGGCAGATGAATAGACCAGCGGGGCATGCCCCTGATTGTCAAGCACAAACGACACCAGCTGATCCGCGTTCGCCCGACCACGCATGACTGCATCGACGTCGATTGCCAGGGTCGGGTGTCGCGCTTTGTGATGGTCTATCTGGCCACGCGTCGCGCCGGAGCAGCTTCCGGCAAGAACCGCTTCAGGTCCCTCGACAGCGATTCGGCTGGGCGGAGCGCCTTTGGCCTCGCCGGCCGCGATGAAGTTGGCCGGAAGACCCAATGCGATCCCGGAGCCGCCGGTGATGAGCTTGGCGCTGGCACAGGCGCGCCCGATTGCCACCAGATCGTCGTCTGTGATGGCGTCCACGATTGCAAGATGCTCACCCCGGTCGGCAGCCTGCCGCAATTCTGAGGCAATGCGCGCTGCGCCCTCACGCACGGCCTGCCAAGCAACGAGGCCAACTGGGTGCCTTGTCTGCCGACCGAGCCAGCGGCGGATGTCGGGATCCGTCATCGGGTTCAGCGGGTGATTTTCGAGGCCGGATTCGTTGAGGAGGCGGTCGTGAACGAAAAGGTGCCCCTGGTAGATTGTGCGGCCCGCCGTCGGAAATGCGGGACAAGCGACCACGCCGCTGACGCCGAGCTCATCGGCCAATGCTTCGCCAACAGGTCCGATATTGCCGTCAGCCGTCGAATCGAAGGTCGAGCAGTACTTGAAGACGATCTGCCGGCAACCTTGGTCGAGGAGCCAGCGAAGCGCCGCAAGCGATTGCTCGACCGCCTCAGTGACCGAAATCGATCGGCTTTTCAGGGCCACGACACCAGCCTCGATGTCATTCGAAGCATCGCTTCGCGGAACGCCAAGAAACTGAGCGGTGTCCAGACCGCCCTGCCCTGGCAGACCTTTTGCCAGGGTGTTGGCGATGTCGCTTGCGCCGGTGAAGTCGTCTGCAATAACGCCGAGTAGCATCTGGTTCGCACTCAGAAGCCGTAGAGCTTGGCCGGATTGTCGACAAAGACCTTCTGGATGGTGGCCTCGTCCGCTGCCCAAGCGGAAGCCACGTCCATCATCTGTGCGTCGTTCGGCTTTCCATGCTTTCCCGGTGAGGGATGCGGCCAGTCCGACCCCCAGAGCACGCGGTCCGGCGCAGCCTGAAGGTAGGCCTTGGCGACTGCGCCGACGTCTTCGTAAGTCGGCGGGCCGACGAGTGTGTCCTGATAAAGACTCGAGATCTTGGTGTACGCCTTTCCGCGCGAAAGAAGATCCTGCACAACCTTGAAGGCGGGATGAGCTAAAGCATTGGGCTGCGGCAGCCTTCCAAGATGGTCGAAGACCACGGTGACAGGCAAATTTGCAAGGAGGTCCGCGTTCTTCGCGATGTCGTCGCCCTTCATGTGCACTTGGATGTGCCAGCCGAGGGGGGCGATCCGTTTCGACAGCGGCGCGATCATGTCGACGGTCGTCGCGCCGGCGCGTCCGAGATTGAAGCGGATGCCTCGCACCCCGAGGCCGTCGAGTCTCTTCAACTCATCATCGCTGACGGACGTATCCACGACCGCAATGCCGCGGACATTGGAGCCGAGCTGTTGCAGCGCTTCGAGCAGACATGAATTGTCGGTTCCATAGGTGGAGGGCTGAACGATTACACTACGTTCAAATCCGAGGCGCTCCCGAAGACGCAGATAGTCGGCAACGGAGGCATCCGGCGGGATCAGGCTGGCATTGGGCGCAGCCGGAAACTTGCTGTTGTAGATATGGAAGTGGCTGTCGCAGGCGTTCTTGGGAGCCTTGAAGCTCGGCTTCTCCGTGCCGGCCGAGAAAGGGACTTCCCCTTCGGCCCTCGATGGCCCCGTATTAGCCAGCACCGACGTGGCAAGCCCAGCGGCGGATACCGCGAACTGACGGCGTGTCATCGGAACGCGTGCCATGCGCATACCCTTTCTGTGTCACCAATGAGATTGTTCTTTTCAAGAAGGATGCGCAGCTTTGCGACCGCCGCGTCGGGACTGGTCAGGACAGGAATGTTCGTGGCCGCCTCGACCGCTTTCCGCGCACGCGCCATGGAGAAATGGGCCAAGGTGATGGCATCGAAATCTTTCAGTTTGGCGGCCTCGGCGGCGATCAGTCGATTGTGCGTTTCGACATCTCCGGCTCGCACTGCATCGATCGCACCAGGGACGAAGAAGCTGGTGATCATTGCGGAAGGATCGGTGCGGTCCGCTTCCTCGCGGAATTCCTGCTCCATGCTGTCCTTGGCCGGGGCAAACGTATAGAGCATCGCGGTGCGGCCGCCGCGTCGAATGGCTTGCTCGAACATCGCCTCATTTGGCTTCAGTACAGGGATGTCGACCTGCTTCGCAGCGTGCGCGATGGCCGGGCCGAAGGCAGAGCATGTGAAGAGAACCGCCGCACTGCCGATCGAGCGCGCATAGGCCGTAAGCGCCACGATGCGCGCGACGAGCTCGTCGGTGAGCTCGGAAACCTTCGCGCGATCCGGTGACAGGCTGTCCTCCAAGATGTTGACTGCATCAGCTTCCGGCCAGGCGGCTTTGAAAGAGTGAGTGATCGGCTCCATCGCAATGGTGGTGGCATGGATCAGTGTTATTCGAGGCGTTGCTGTCATTGTCGGCTCCATCGGAGGGACCGATGGCCGCCCGGGAGGGAGGCGGCCATCGAGCGGAGATCACTTCGGGGCCGCTGCCGCAAAGACCCAAACGCTCTCTGCGGGAATACGAGCCCAGACCTTGCCGGACGGCATCTGGCGAGGACCATGAGCCTTCGCGGCAAAATCACCGCGGCTCAGGCGATACTCCCATTTGTCGCCGAGATAGATGCTGTCATCGAGATGCATCTCGATACCTTCAGGCGCCGGGCTGTCGCTCACACTGATCTGTTCGACACGAATGACGGCGCGCGCCTCGTCAGAATCGCCAAGCCCATTTGCCTCACGCACGGTGCCGTTCAGCGACCATCCATTACCCGCGATCACAGTGGATCGGCCGGAGCGCTTCTGTATCCTTCCCTTCACTATATTGTTGGCGCCGAGGAAATCGGCCGAATAGAAGCTGTTCGGATTGGAGTAGATGTCCTGCGGCGTGCCTTGCTGCACGATGCGCCCATCCTGCAAAAGCAGGATGTTATCGGCGGCGGCGAGGGCCTCGCTCTGGTCGTGGGTGACCAGGATCGCGCAGATCTCCAGGTCCAGAATCAGCTTGCGGATCCAATAGCGCGCTTCCTCGCGCAGCTTGGCATCGAGATTGGACAGGGGCTCATCGAGAAGCAGCACCCGTGGCTCGTAAACCAGTGCCCGGCAGATCGCGACGCGCTGCTGCTGACCGCCGGAGAGCTGCGAGGGATAGCGTTCGGCGAGATGGCCGAGACCGAGACGATCGAGGATGGCCTGGACGCGCGATGCGATCTCCGCTTGCGGCATGCCCCTGAGTTTCAGGCCATATCCGACATTGTCTCGGACATTGCGATGAGGCCAGAGAGCATAGGACTGGAAGACCAGGCCGATGTTGCGCTGCTCCGGCGGCAAACCGATTTTTCGCTCGCCATCCAGAACGGTCTTGTCGCCGATGACGATGCGTCCGATCTCCGGTTGCTCCAGTCCGGCGATGCAGCGGAGCAGCGTCGTCTTGCCGCTTCCCGATGCACCAAGCAGGGCAACGATCGAGCCGCGCTCAGCCGTAAAGGAGGCGCCCTTCAGGATCTGCAACCCACCCAGCCACTTCTGGACATTGTTGACGATGAGCTCAGTCATGGATGCGTGCTCCCAGTCGAAGGGCGAGCGCAAGGCCCGCGGCCGTTAGGATGATGCTGATGAGCGCGAGCGCGGCGATCGTGTTCATGGCCCCGGTCGTGAGCAGCGAAACCATCAGCGAGCCGATGACCTCTGTGCCCGCACCCATGAGATAGACGCCTGTCGCGTATTCGCGCAGGAAGATGATCATGATAAGGGCCCACGCGCCGGCCAAGCCCGGCCGCACGATCGGGATCACGATATCCCACCATGTGCGACCTATCGTTGCGCCAGTCGTCCTTGCCGACTCCTCCAGCTCCGGGGAGACCTGGATCAGCGTGCCCTGCAGCAGCCTCAGCCCATAGGACAACCCGACAATGACATAGGCGACGAAGAGGCTGACTAGGGTTGGCCGCAACGGCGTTAGGACCGGCACGAACAGGAAGACCCAGAAGAAAGCCAGTCCGACCACCAGCCCCGGCAGAGCGCGGGGAAGCAGGACAATATAGTCGAGTACCGTGTTGGAGAACCCTCGGTTGCGGTGACCTGCCAGTCCGATCAAGAGGTAGATGCCGACCGCCAAGGCGCCGCCGGCCACCGACAGGATAATGGTGTTGATCATGCCGCGGACGAGGCTGGGTACTTCCAGCATGCCATGAAAATTCGAGAAGGTGAGCCGCTCGAAAAGGTTCACACCCTCACCCCAGGCATCGACAAAGGCACGCACGGTTATGCCGCCGATCGGAAGGACCACGGACACAAACAGCCAGAGACCAATGATCGAAAGCGCGATCACCTGACCGCTGTGGCCAAGCTTGAGGCTGGAGACACGAGAGCCCTTTCCGCCGAGCGCGGCATACCGCCGGGCGTTGCGGAGCAGGCGGCGTTGCATCCACACCAGCGGCAAGGTGATGAGCACCAGGACCATCGCGACCACCGCCATCAGCTGGTAGGTCGGCGTGCCGAAAAGCGTGGTGAGCTTGTAGATGTAGGTTGTCAACACCATGATGCCGCTCGGGTCGCCCAGCACCAGCGGAATGCCGAACGTCTCGAAGCCGAGCAGGACGTTGAGCGAGGCCGCGAATACAAGTGAGGGCAGAACCATCGGCAGCGTCACATCGAGCGATACGCGCCAGATGTTAGCCCCTGCTGTCCTGGCTGCCTCCTCCAGATCGGAGGGGAGGTTTCTCATCGCAGACGACACATAGAGATAGACGTGCGGTACGTGGCTGAGGCCCGCGATCGCGATCATGCCGGCCAAGCTGTAAATGTTCCACGGAACGACGCCGATCAGGTCCCTGACTGCCAACGACAAAAAGCCGGTCGGCCCGACTGAGACCGTGTAGCCGAAAGCAAGGACGATCGAGGAGATGAACATCGGCACGAGTACAAGCACTTCGAGCAGGCGCTTGAAGCGGATGTCGGTACGGGTGATCAGAAAGGCGAGCAGACCGCCGAGAGGCACCGCGACAGCGACCATGCCGAACGCAAACAGCGTGGTGGTCCCAAGCGCCTTGTAGAAGGTCGGATCGTTGATGATATAGGCATAGGCGTCGAGGCTGAGCACAGCGCGCGGGCTGAAAAACGGAGCGCTGAGGAAGCTCTGGTAGACTATCAGCCCGACTGGCGCGAGGACAGTCAGCGCGAGAATGCCAATCGCGACGTTCCGGAAGAGCGGTGCGTCTCCAGCCGGCCGCGCCGTATGCGGCGGAACCGGCACGTCGACAATCGCCGCGTCTGCGAGCATGGCTGCGCTGTTGTGGCTCGTGGCCATTAGCGATCCTCCCTAAAAGATGTGGCCGCGGCGACAACACTGCCGCGGCCACGACGAACACGGATCAGCCGGCGATCGCCGCCTTCCAGTCGTTGAAGAATTGGACGCGCTTGGCGGGGTCCATATATTCGAGAAGACCTTCGTCCACGGCGATCGGCTTCAGGCCGCCGCCGACCTTTTCGTTCAGCGTCTTGATGTTGAGACCGCTCGTCACATCCTCACGCACCGAGGGCAGACCGCCTGATGCCAGCGCTTCCTGCCCTTCCTTGGACAAAGTAAAGTCGACGAACAGCTTTGCCGCATTTGGGTGAGGCGCGCCCTTGCTGATCAGGGCGAGACGGGAAAAGGCGGCGGTATAGTCCGATCCGAACGCCACGCCGAGGTTCGGGGTCTCCTTGACCCAGTCCAGCGCATAAGAACCGATGATATTGATGGCCAGCACGTTCTCGCCGGAGACGACAGTCTCCTTCATTGATCCGGAACTCGAGTAGGTCTTCACGCCATCGGCGCCGAGCGCCTTGGCGAGACGCCAGAAATCGTTTGTCTGGCGGGCATCGTTGGTGTGGTGAAGGAAGCCCGTACCGCTCTTCTCCGGGTCAAAGGTCGCCACCTTGCCCTTCAGTTCGGCCTGGTTGTCCTGGAGGAACTTGATCAGGTCGGCACGCGTCTTCGGAATGCGGTCTTCCTTCAGCGCCGAGGTGTTGTAGATCAGGCCGATAGGCTCGATCGTCGTGGCGTAGAGCGTATCCTGGTAGTTCGCCCAGGAGGGGATGTTGCCGGCCTCAACGCTCTTGTACGGCACGGCGTATCCGTCCTTGACGAGGGTCATCTGCAGGTCCATGGCGGAGCTCCACACCACGTCCGCGGTCACCTGACCGGCCGCCGATTCCGAGATCACCTGATTGTAGGCGCCGTTCGTGCCGACGTCGTTGTACGCGATCTTGATGCCATATTTTGCGGTGAACGCATCGAGAAGCGCCTGTGCCTGCGCCGCGTCGGTCGACGTGTAGATCGTGACGGTCCCCTCCTGCTTGGCGGCATCGATCAGGGACGCGTCCTGCGCGTTGGCCGGCGACATCGCCAAGGTCACACAGACGAGCGCCGAACAGCCGTACAGTCTGCTCACTGCGGTATGCTTCATTTCACTTCTCCCATGGTTGCGCCCGTTCATTGCTCCTCCGGGCGTGCGTCTGATGACGTTCTTCGTCGCCAAAACAGTTACATCTCAGTTTGGATTTATCAGTCGTAAAATGCAAAGTTGGCAGTTTAAGCGCGCGCTGCCGCACGAACCGGCTCCGCTTTGATCGCCTTGGCCACGGCGGCGCCAAACGCATCCGTGTTGCTCTGCCCCCCGAGATCGCGGGTCCGGGTCGCCGGGTTGGCAAGCACCTCGTCGATCGCACGCTCGATCTCCGCGCCCGCCGCCTCGAAATTTGGCAGCCCGCGCTTCTCTCCAAGCCAGGAGAGCATCATCGCAGCGGAAAGGATGAGCGAGGTCGGGTTGGCGATGTTCTGGTTCTGGATATCGGGCGCCGAACCATGCTGAGCTTGCGCGCAGACAAGGCCGGTTTCGGCATTCGCGTTGATCGATCCGGCAAGGCCGAGACTGCCAGAAAGCTCGCTGGCGAGATCCGAAAGAATGTCTGCATAGAAGTTCGTCGTCACGATCACGTCGAACCGGGACGCATCGCGCACGAGGTGAGCTGCCATGGCGTCGATGATGTAGTCGTTGAGCTTCACCTCGGGGAATTCGG
This sequence comes from Mesorhizobium sp. SOD10, assembly GCA_000824805.1. Taxonomy (GTDB): domain Bacteria; phylum Pseudomonadota; class Alphaproteobacteria; order Rhizobiales; family Rhizobiaceae; genus Mesorhizobium. Next base: position 58,931 of record CCNA01000009.1, on the reverse strand, counting down.
CTGCTACCTTTCGGACCTGCGTCAGGAAAAGACCGTCGGTGAGGATGAAGTTGTTCGCCTTGTGGACAGCCGTGACGCGCTTGTCGCGCTTCATCGCCAGCTCGAAAGCAGCGCGAGCGATCCGCTCACAGGCGTGCGCCGTGATCTTGCGCATGGAGAGCGCAATGTCGGGCGTCGGCATGAACTCACCGCTGCCCGCATACATGTTGCGGTCCGGGTAGAAGCCTTCGGTCGCCTCGCGCATGATGACGAGGTCCATCCGCTTCGCGGTGCTGTTCAGAAACGGGCGAACGCGCGCCGGACGAACGTTTGCATAGAGGTCCAGCTTGACCCTGAACCCGGCTGAAACGTTCACGCCGCCCTTGTCGCGCGCCGGATAGTCCATATGGGACTGCGGACCCAGGATAATGCCGTCATACGTACGGGCGCGCTCTATCGTCTCGTCGCGCAGGGTCCTTCCGTATTTTTCTAGGCTGGCGAAGCCGGTGTCCTCGTAGTCGTACTGCAGACCAAGATCGAATGCCTTGTCGGCTGCCTCGACCACCTCCATCGTCGCAGCGGTGATCTCCGGGCCTATGCCGTCGCACGGCGTGACCATGATCTTCATAGAACGTCTCCCTGGGCACGGCGGAGCATCCGCCGAATGCTTCATGGCGACGTTTTGGCTTTTTATGACGAAAAATGCAATCGAAAAATTACGAGGCCGGTATTTTTTCGTGCGCGTGCTGGGACCAGGATCGCGCGATGGGCGATTTCCGCGCGAGCGCACCGGAGAGATGCTTGCGCATGGCGTAGGACGCTTCGAGGATTTCACCGCGCTCGAGCAGATCGAGGATCGCAAGGTGCTCCTCGCATTGCGTGAACAGACGATTGCGATCAACGCGCGAGCGATACTCGAGCAAACGGCGCATTTGATTGACGCGCACCAGCGATAGGTGGAAGAAGGGATTGTTCGACATCTTGATCAGCTCCTCGTGGAAGATGGAGCCGTTGTGGATCAAACGTTCGGCAGGAAGTCGCATGATGTCGGTCTCCAACATGCGCTGCTGTAATCGTCGCTGCTCTTCAATTATTTTTCGGTCGAGCTTGAAGCTCGGTTCCAATATGGCGGCCGGTTCAATCAGCATGCGGAACCGGTAAATCTGCTCGAACGCCTCGGGTGTCTTGGCGACTGGCAGGAAGCGCCAGCCGTAGCCCTGCTTGCGCTCCGCCCAGCCCTCCCGCACTGCCCGCATAAGCATGTCACTGAGTTGCGCTTTGGTGAGGTCGTAGCGCTCCCGCAGCATGCCCTCAGTCACCTCGGCAGGGATGCGGTCCATCAGCCAATCCTCGGCGAGGCGCTGGTAATCGTTCTCCACCTCGAACGGTTTTGGCTCGTCGTTGATCGGCTCGATAATCCCGGACTCCGGAACATCTTTGACAAAAAACCCCCGATTCTCCTTCTGCTCCAGCAGTCCTTCTTCAGCGAGAATTTGCATCGCCTCGCGCACGGGCGAGCGGGAGACTCCAAACTTGTCGGCGAGATGTTGCGTGCGCAGGTGATCGCCAGAAGACAGCTCGCCCGTCGTTACGAGCAGCGAAATCTGACTGGCGATGTTCCGTGCCAAGGGGCTTGCAGGCATGAGAGCTCCGAGATGATTGCCGCGGATCTGGCGTTCAAGCGGTACAGCGATCGCGGCAAGTTTGCACGAGCTGTCATTAAAAATCCAATCTAAAGTCATGTCGCGACAACGAAGAGACGTGGAATGGCAGAAGCGTTGTTGCCTCCTCCAGGACCGCATAGTGGCGCGCGAGCGTCTCTCGGCGCAGCAAGGTAGGCCTTCTTTTCGGATGCGTCGAGGCGCGAGAGGTATGGACGCAGGCCAGTGCTGCTGAACCAGTCGATGATACCGTCCAGTCCTTTGAGAGGATGGTGATAGATCGTGCGCCAGACTTCCACCCGCCGGCAGAGCGGGCGGAGAACGCCGTAATAATTCTGAGTCCTCTCGATCGACGTTCGCTCGGCGCCAGCTTCTGCCAGCCGGCCCGCCCACCGCGGATCCCGCGCAACCTCCCGCATGCCACGGTGAGTGGGTCTGTTAAGATTGTCAGGCACCTGGATTGCCAGAATTCCCCCGCTTTTCAGCAGGTTGACAAGCCTCGGCAGCAGCGCCCGATAATCCGGAAGCCATTGCAGCACGGCGTTCGCGAAGATTACGTCCTGCGGCTCTTCAGGCGCCAGTCCTGTATAGCCTGCACCGCAAACTCAACGTTCGGCAGTCGGGCGCGCGCGGCTTCGATCATCGAAGGGGACGAGTCGATGCCCGCGACTCGTGCCTCCGGCTAACGGCCCAGCAGTTCGGTCGAATTTCCCGGCCCGCATCCAATATCGGTGACAAACTCCACGTCCTCATTGGAAACCGCACCAAGAAGGTCGATGGCCGGCCGCGTCCGGGGATCGCCGTATTGCAGGTATTTCGCGGGAGACCAGTCGCTGCTCATGAATGCCTCGCTTGACATCAGCTCTCGTTTGGCTTTTTAAATGATAAAATCCAATAATACAGGGTGAGGAACCTGGCATGATCAGAATGCAGGTCGAGAGCCATGGCCGGCAGCTGACCGCGATCGACATGCGGAAGGCGCTGGGTTCCAAGTTCGAGCGGCTGCCCTTCGTGCTGCGTGTCCTGCTCGAGAACAACCTCAGACACCAGCCGCACGAGGCCGAGCGGCTGGTGGAGGTCTTCAGCCAGTGGCTACGACTTGGAGAGAGCCAGGCGGAAATCCCATTCCATCCGGGTCGGCTGTTGATGCATGACACGACCTGCGTTCCCGCGCTGGTCGACATTGCCTCAATGCGCGACGCGATTGCTGAAGCGGGAGGCGATCCCGCCCTCCTTGCCCCAAGAATCAGGGTTGATGTGTCTGTCGACCACAGCATCGGCGTGGATCGCTTTGGTACCGCCGATGCTCTCCGCTTCAACCTGGCCAAGGAACTGGAGCGCAATGCGGAGCGCTACCGGCTGATGAAGTGGGCGACCAAAGCCCTTCCCGGCCTTAGCGTTCATCCGCCCGGTACTGGCATCATGCACACGATCAACCTTGAGCAACTGGCAACCGTGGTCGCAATCGAGCAGCGCGACAATGTCGAGTGGGCGGTACCTGATACCCTGATCGGGACGGACAGCCACACGCCGATGATCAACGGCATCGGCGTACTGGCCTGGGGCGTGGGCGGACTCGAGGCCGAAAGCGTCATCTTCGGAATGCCGGTCATGCTCAGGATGCCGGAGGTCATAGGTGTGCGCCTCGTTGGGCGGCTGCAGAGCGGAACTCTCTCGACCGACCTGGCTCTGGCCGTGACCGAGCGGCTGAGGTCGTTCGGCGTCGCCGGGAAATTCGTGGAGTTCTTCGGGCCAGGCGTGTCTACACTTTCGGCAGGAGACCGAGCCGTGGTGGCGAACATGGCGCCGGAGTACGGGGCTACCACCGGCTTTTTCCCAGTCGATGCCAATACCGTTGCCTATCTACGCCAGACAGGAAGAAGCGATAAGCTCGCTGCTCGCGTGGAGGATGTCGCCAAGGCACAGGGCCTTTGGTTCGAGCCCGATGCAAACCCGCGATACACCGACGAGCTCACGATCGATCTCGGCGCGCTTCGCCCGAGCTTGGCCGGGCCACGCCGACCGCAGGATCGCCTCGAGCCAGCGAACGTGCAGCCCGCCCTTGAACGCGCCGCCGGAAAGAAGCTGAGCCGACAGGTCACATTCGAGTCGATTCCCGAAGGCGCCGTCGCAATCGCTGCGATAACGAGTTGCACCAACACGTCGGATCCGTCACTCCTGATTGCTGCGGGGCTGCTGGCGCGCAAGGCGCGGCAGCTTGGACTGAGACCGCCCCATTGGGTCAAGACATCGCTTGCTCCGGGCTCGCCGGCGGCGGTCCGCTACCTGGAGCGATCAGGTCTACTCGAAGACCTTGAGGCAATCGGCTTCAGCATTGTCGGCTTTGGCTGCACGACCTGCATCGGCAATTCAGGTCCCCTCCCCGTCGAGATGCAAGCCGCCATCGACGGCGGGATCACGGCCGTTGCCGTCTTGTCGGGAAACCGCAACTTTCCAGGGAGGGTGCATCCGTCCCTCAAGGATGGATTCCTGGCTTCACCGCCGATGACTGTTGCGTTCGCACTTGCCGGAGACGTGTTGCGCGATATCGCGACCGACCCCATCGCAAAGGACGCCGATGGCAACGAGGTCCATCTCGCTGACCTTTGGCCCGACCAAGCCGAAGTCGCGAAACATGTGAGAGCCCATGTTTTCGGCGCCGATAATCCGGAGGCGTTCAGCGAGGCGGCCGAAAATCACCTTTGGCAAAAGCTGGACTTTCCGCAAAGCGCGCGTTTCCCGTGGTCGGATACGTCCACCTACATTCGTCGGCCGCCGTTCGCGGCTGCGGGTGTGTCGAGCCGCCTTGGAAAATATGCGGCCGTGCCTTTGCTGGTCCTCGGCGACGATATCACCACAGACCATATCTCGCCGGCTGGACAAATAGCGTCGACAAGCTACGCCGGCCGGCATCTTATCGATCGAGGCGAAAATCCCTCCAGCCTGAACGTGTTCGCCTCCAGACGGGGCAATTGGAAAGTGATGGTCCGTGGCCTGTTCGACAATAGGGCTTCGGTGAACCTGCTCATTCCAGATGCCGATCCTGGCAACACAATTCACGGACCCACCGGCGACATCGGCCGCTTGTGGGAAACTGCCAAACGCTACCAGGCGAGCGGAACCAGCACGATTATCGTCGCGGGCGAGCGGTATGGTGCCGGCTCTTCGCGAGACTGGGCTGCCAAGGGAGTTGCAATGCTTGGAGTCCGCGCGGTCATTGCCAAGAGCTTCGAACGCATCCACCGGTCTAACCTGATCGGGATGGGGGTCCTCCCGATCACCATTTCGGCGGCTGAAGCGCAGTTGATCGGCGGACTTGGGACAAACGATCAAATCATTGTCGATGCCGCGAGCATCACACCACGCTCTGCAATCGAAATCGACGTACGTCGATCAGAAGGGGTGGCTGCGCGGTTGGGCGGAACGGCAGCCGTTGAGACTGGTTTAGAAGTCGATATACTTGCTGCAGGCGGAATGATTCCGCTCATCCTTTCCAAGGTGTTGACCGCGACAGACAAAGGCCGACACACTGCCACCGCCTCTGCATGACGACCACCTTTTGGAGGACATGAATATCCGCTTCGCCTTGCGGTCGCAAAGTTCAGGTGCGCCAATTTGAACGCAATGCCGATCACATCTCACGTTCGGCAATTTCGAGTGCTCTGAAGGCACAGATTGTGACGTCAGGTTGGCAGATCTTATGGCAGCAGCGGCGATCGAAGACGAGCTACCATGAACAGGTGTTCGCTGACCCTTCGATCGCGACGACCAATGTGGATCACCGGCGAGGCGTCGATCTGCTCACATCCGTGGAAGACCCGGAGACACACCGTTCAGCCGGAACTAGGGACCGCCAATCACCGCGCGAAAGCGCTAAGCCGTCAGGCTCCCGCATCGTCGGACAGCTGATGATGTCGATCGGAATGTCGAGGTCGCGCGCCATGCGCCGCACCACGTGCAGCTGCTGGAAAATCAGTAGCCGACGCGGCACCGGCGCGAATAGAAACCCTCTTACCTTCTCAGGCCGCCGCACGCCTTGGCGGCACCGCTTCCGCGGAACTGTTCACATGGGAGGTCCCAGGTGAACCGCGGAAATACTGGCAGCCGGACGATTGCCGCCCTCGTCCTGAAAGAAATACTCGAGGACGAGGATTTTCTCGCCGCCACTATAAGACGTGCTGCGGAAACTCACTGCTCCGCACCGTAACGCACGATCGAACTTGCGCGCGCCACATCGTTGCCGATCCTGAACCGCATGCATTGAACGATGCGCGCGGGCTTGGGACTCCGTGCTGCCGGCCAACGTGGACGATGAACGGGCGGGAGAAATCGTCATCGACGAGACATGTGCCCTCTTTTTCGAAGAACACCATCCACTTCACACTTGACGGATCTGAGGGTCGTCCCGGGCCGCCGCGTCTTGCGGTAATGTCTTCATCAGCGCGCGCGCATCCTTCAGCAAATTGAAAGCAACTGTTTTTTCTTTCCTGAATGGTTTGCCGGTGATCGAACTGGGCCCGCTCCCCGCTCGCTGCCCGCCATGCATGGCCGGTGGATCATTGGCATATCCAAGATGCACGAGCCGACTTGGTGGCGCTAGGCCGGCTAAAAGCGCCGATACGATCGAAGTGCCGCGGGCGCTGGATTTGCCGCAGAGCTGAAATTGTCCCCGTCGGCAATTCGGGCATGCATAGCAATAGCCCTCAAGACTTCCAACGCCGACCCGCTGCCCGAGTTTCCAGACCGAAGGCACATTCTCGCCCAGCGCCATGATGCGCCCCACCATCTGATGACCCGCCCCTTGGCGCGGCTGCAATGCTGGATCAGCGCTTTCTTGACTACGTGTGTCGTCACAGACCTCGCAAGCCTCCACCTTGATCAGCAATTGGCCGGCTCCCGGAACTGGCGTTGCATGTTCGACCAGCTCCAGCGTGCCGGGGACTGTTATCTGCAGAACGCGATGGCTCGGCGTCATTGTGCCGCTCTCGTGCAGAGAAGGGAAAACGCCGCAAGCTCTGCCGCGTCCACCGCGCCTGCAGTTAGGGCCATGAGGCGTGCGCTAGGTTGAATTGCGTCGGCGGAGCCCTTGGAGCCCAGTTCGGCGATCAACGCAGTGCGGCTTTCAGGTCGCATACACTGGAGCATCTGACGCTTCGCCATCCGATAGGGTTGCGGCCCGTCGTAGTGGCCAGCCCATTGGTTCAGGACCTTGAATGCCTCAAAGGCGGGGGAACGTTCCGTGAGCGCGGGCCAGATGATGGTCTCGAACTCGTCGTAGCGCGGTTCGAAGTCGTCCCAGTCGGGCGTCGGATCCTCGATAGGAGGACATCCCGAAAGGAAAGACTTGCCTCCCGGCCGACAGAAGACGCCGCTGGGGTCGATCATCATGGGAAGATGGCCGCCATTGACGTTCGCCGTCCCCTCAGGCGTCGCCGCGCAATCGAAGAGGAAGAAGGTGCGCTTTTCCTCCGTGAGGCTTGCCTCGGGAGCCAAGGTTTCGGCCGGAATAATCGTCAACGCTTCCGGGCCTCGCGCGGCTCTGACGGCCCGCACGGCGGGGATCGACATTCCGGTCGAGCCGCGGTTCGCGGCCAGAAAATACGCCACCGCAGAGCCCATGACGGCACAGCCTACAATCATGACGTCATACCGATCCTTCATTTCTTACCCTCAATTGCCGGATGGCCGATGCCGGCAACCGGAGCGACCCGGCTGTCCGGGTTCCGCTTCATTGTTGTTCAGATCGCCTGCATCCATGTGTCGCTCAAGGTGAACCCCTTCTGATAGGGATCGGTCGGGTCCATGCCCGTCTGGTTGAGACCTGTGATCCAAGCCTGGCCCGCGACACTCGGGATGACAGCGTCATAGCTGCCGACCGTGGTGAGGCCTTCGATCTTGCAAACAAACCGGCTTCCGGTGATTGAATGTTGCACAAACACCTCCCCTGGCTGAATCTGACCCTTGGCGTGCATGACGGCGAGGCGGGCCGAGCATCCCGTGCCTGTGGGGGAGCGGTCGCAACGGCCGGGTGAGACGATGCAGGTGTTGCGCGATACCTGCAGACCGTTCTCGCGACGCAGAGGGCCGGTAATCTGTGTAATCGAAATACCCGGCATGTCCGGATTGCCGGGATAGGCCACAGCCAACTGCTCCGCCGCAGCCGCTTTGATCTTCTCGCCGACTTCACAAAGCTGGCGCGCCTCGCTCGGCTGGATGTCGAAGCCCAGTTTTGTTCCGTCGACGATTGCGAAGGTCATGCCGCCATAGGCGACATCCAAGGTCACGGTACCAAGGCCAGCTATTTCGATCCGAGCATCGAGATAATAGCAAAATGCCGGCTGGTTCACAAATTTGACGCTGTTACCTTGCCGTTGCTGCATTCGCAGCGGACGCGGATAAGGCCGGCGGGGGCTTCAAGCGTAAGCTCCGTTACCGGTTCCTGCATCGGAAGGATACCGGTTTCCAGCAGGACAGTGGCGACACACATCGTGTTCGATCCTGACATTGCCGGGTATTCGGTCGATTCAAGGATCACGTAACCCATCGCCGCTGCCGGGTTGTTCGACGGCAGGATGATGTTGGCATTGTGCCAGGGCGCGCCACGCGGCTCGAACAGGACCATTTTGCGGATGTCGTCCATATGCCTCTCGAGATGGAGCTTCTTGTCAAACATGGTCTCGCCGGGCACCGGGCCAACTCCCCCCACGATGACCTTCCCCATTTCGCCTTCGGCATGGCACTCGACAACCTGAAGCATCCTTTTCCAACGCATGCGTTCCTCCTTAACTTGGGTCTTGCCCGTCTATCGCCAATCGGCGGCAGAGTGGGTTCAGCAATCTTGCGACTGGTCCAACTCAAAGGTGGAAAGCCACTCGCCGGGTGATTGGCCACCCGCATTGCACTCATGGGGGGCGCTAACGCTTAAGTCTTCTGCGCCATGTCGGTGAGTTCGCGCCAGAGCCGATCGTCGATCGCAATCCCCGACGTCATTGCGTTCCCGCGCAAATGCAGGCGCCGTTCCCCAGGCACCCTCGCTTGTCCCGCCGCCTTCAGGGCGTCCGTCAGCTCATCGAGACGTTTCGCGAAGGGTCTAAGGTTTGAAGCGCCAGCGCCAGGATCAATTAAAATTATCGTTTCTCCGGTTCTGGACGTCATGGCGCCGGGATGGTCCTTGCAGCTGACTTCATACCCAAAATCGGCGCCTCCCAGGGCCGCGCACATGATTTCGACCATGAGTGCTATGGAAGCTCCCTTGTGGCCGCCGAACGTCAACAGCGCGCCTCCGTCCAAGATGGCTTGCGGGCTGCCGGTCAGATTGCCTTTCGCGTCAACTCCCGTGCCGTCTGGGAGTGTGCGCCCTTCACGAGCGGCCATCTGGACTTCCCCAAATGCGGTAGTTGAAGAAGACTGATCCCAAAAGACAGGACCATCAGAGTGGCGAGGAGCGCCGAACGCAACCGGGTTGGTGCCGTAGATCGCACGACTTGCGCCAGGCGGCGCCACTACTGCCTCGGAGTTCACCAGGGCCAACGCCACGAATCCTAGCCTGAGGAAAGGTTCAATATCGAGGTAGAGCGCGCCGAGGTGATGGGAATTGCGCACGAGAAGAACCGCAATTCCATTGGAATTGGCCTTCTTGCAAAGCTGAGAGCGAGCCTTTTCGATGGCCATCAGCGCGAAGCCGCCGGCTGCATCAACGCGCAGAACACTGGGCGCCACATCCTCCACGATCGGCTCGGCAGCCGGATCGGCGTAGCCGCTTTTGATGGTGTCGGCGTAGTGCCGCATGCGGAACAGGCCATGACTGACGCTGCCATCGGCTTCGGCTGTAGCGCAGTTCGTGGCGAGCAGTTCGGCGTGTTCTGGGGAGAAACCTTCCGCGCGAAAGATGCGGGCGAGAAGATTCTGCACTTCAGTGAAGCTGTGTCGATTTTCCATTGCTTGTACCCCAAAATTCCAAGGACACCGAGACAGTTTTGCTTCAACATCCGGCCATCTTTAAATCGTACCGCGCGACGAAAACGCGCGGCATCGCGCTGCGACCTCGATGGCGCTGCCTGGGCTCGTTCGCGGCCCGCAAGACCGGGGATCGCGATTTGCGGGCAGTCGGCGGCCAAGAGTTGACGGATAGCCAACTACGAGCGCTCTCCACGGCGGACCCTACGCAACCGCCTGCGCCCCGGTTATCTCCACAAGCGACCCGCACATGAAGGCGGCTTCATCGGAAGCGAGGAAGGCCACCAGGGCCGCCACCTCCTCGGGCTTGCCTATCCGCCCGAAGGGCACAAGCCTGTCCAGATCGGCTATGGTGCGGCCGGACCGTTTCACGCCGGCCTCGAGCATTGGGGTATGGATCTCGCCTGGGCACACGGCGTTGACACGGACCTTGTCCGGCGCATAGTCGCGCGCCAGGTTCTGCGTGAAGGCCGCGACCGCCGCCTTCGTCGTGTTGTAGGCGATGTGGTTCGGCGCAGGATGAAGCCCCCACTGCGAGGCCGTGTTCACGATGGCCCCGCCACCGGCCGCAATCATTCGGGGCAGCGTGGCGCGGCATAGGTGAAACATCGAATCGAGATTGACCGTGAAGCTCGCCTCCCAGTCTTCGTCCGTGAGGGAAAGGAGATTGCCGCGCCTGTTGATACCTGCGTTGTTGACGAGAACGTCGATCCGGCCCTGCACGGCGAAGGCCCGATCGACCAAATCATAGCAGGCGTTCCGCTTAGAAATATCGGCTGCAATGGCTGTGGCTGCACCGCCCTCGCTCTGAATTCCGTCAGCGACCTCGGTCGCAGCCACAGCATTGACGTCGGTTACGACCACCAGCGCGGCTTCGGAAGCCAGTCGGCGGGCGATCGCGGAGCCAATACCACCCCCGGCTCCCGTAACGATTGCCACTTTTGCAGCAAACCTTTTCATCTGTGGTCCCTCCTCGCCGCTACCGGATGTAGCTGCCACCGTTGACGTCGAGCGTTGCGCCATTCAGCGAGGCCTGCGACGCACGCAAGACGAAAGCGACGAGTTCCGCCACCTCGGCCGGTTCTGCCATTTCACCGATCGGAATGTCGGACACGCCAGCCTGCTTGCCATGCGTGGCAATGAAATCCTCAGCCATATCGGTTCGCACCCAGCCAGGCGCGATCGCCACCGCGGTGATCCCATGCTGGCCGAAAGAGCGCGCGATCGACTTTGTAAGATTGACGAGCGCGGCTTTGGTGGCACCGTATGGCAGCGCGTCGGCCGCATAGCCCCGCTGACCGGCGCGGCTCGCCATGTTGACGATGCGGCCGCCGCCCTGCTCCTTGAAATGGCGGATCGCCTCCTTGCTCAGATCGGCGGCAGCGAAGAAGTTCACCTGGAACTGCTTCTGCCACGCCGCCCGCCACTCTACCTGCGAAGCCTCGATCGAGACTTCGGTTCGGATCCCGGCATTGTTAACAAGACCATGAATTCGGCCCGCAGCCTCGACAGCGTTGTGCCAGAGCTCGAACGGGCCGCTGTGCGAGGAAAGGTCAGACTGCAGGATCCAACCGTTGCCCCCGATGCGCGAAAGCAGTGCCTCCGCGCCAACCTTGTCGCGGCCATAATGGATGACAACACGTGCCCCCTCTGCCGCAAGACGCTCCGCAATGGCGGCGCCGATCCCGCCGGATGCGCCGGTGACGAGAACGCTTTGGCCGTCGAGATGCTTGTCCATGCTCGCGTCCTCACTGCAAAAGGTCACTTCGGGACCCCGGGTGATGCGGTTGGCCCTTCATTTGATGTACCAGCCCCAAGGCTTGTCAGTGACGTATTTCGTGATCTGCTTGGTCTCGAGGTAGTTCTCCAGGCCCCAACGGCCGAGCTCGCGGCCAATGCCGGATTCCTTGTAGCCACCCCACGGCGCTTCCGTGAAGGTTGGCTGGGAGCAGTTGATCCAGACGATGCCGGCGCGGAAGGCGGCGGCGACGCGCTCCGCGCGCACGTCGTCCTTGGACATGACGGCGGCGGCCAGGCCGAAGCGGGAGTCGTTGGCGAGTTCGATCGCCTCATCCTCGCTCCTGAACGGGCGGACGCACACAACCGGGCCGAATATCTCTTCGACCCAGGCGTCGCTATCAAGGGGCACATCGGTCAGCACCGTTGGGCGAAGATAATAGCCTTTGTCGAATCCCTCCGGCCGGACCCCGCCGCATGCGACGGTCGCCCCGGCTTTTCGAGCGCCTTCGATCGCGGCGACAACCTGCTCGTATTGACGCTTTGAGACCAGCGGCCCAAGCAGGACACCCTCATCCAGGCCATTGCCTATCTTGATCTTGTTCGTCTCTTCGACGAGGCGAGCCAGCAGTCGCTCGTAGATGTCCTCCTGCACCAGGACACGCGACGTCGCTGAGCAGACTTGCCCCTGGTTCCAGAAGATGCCGAACATGATCCACTCGACAGCCTCATTGATATCGGCGTCCTCGAACACCACGAAAGGCGACTTGCCGCCGAGCTCAAGGCTGACGCGCTTAATGTCCCGGGCGGCCGCGGCCATGATCTTGGAACCTATCGGGCCGGAGCCCGTGAATGCCAGCTTGTCGACGCCCTTGTGGTCGATGATCGCCTGGCCGGCCACCGAGCCCGAACCGGTAAGTACGTTCAATACGCCTGGCGGCAGGCCAGCCTCGTCGGCAACTGCGGCAAGTTCGAGCGCCGTAAGCGATGTCAACTCGGCGGGCTTGAGAACGACCGTGCATCCCGCAGCCAGAGCCGGCGCGACCTTCCAGGCGGCCATCAGCAGAGGGTAGTTCCACGGGATGATCGCGCCGGCGACGCCGATCGGTTCCCTCACCGCTTTGGAGGTGAAGCGATCGTCGGCGAGCGCAATTGGCTCTAGCGGATTGTTGTCGAACTGCTCGGCGAACCCGGCATAGAAGTCGAAACAGCCCGCGGCATCGGCAATGTCCCAGTTGGCTTCCGGGAAGGGCTTGCCGTTGTCGAGCACTTCCAGCCGAGCAATCTCGCCCTGGCGCGCGCGGATTCCGGCCGCGATCGCGCGCAGATATTTCGCACGCTGGGCGCCGGAGAGCTTCGGCCACCCGTCCTTGTCGAACGCTCGCCGGGCTGCCTTGACCGCGATGTCGACATCTTCCGCGCCTGCCGAAGCGATTTCCTGGATCACCTCTTCGGTGGCGGGATTGGTGACTTGAGACGCGCCACCGTTCACCGGCTTGACCCATTTGCCGTCGATGTAGAGCGCGCTTCGCATATTCAATCCTCCATGCCGGGCGTCGAGGCTTGTCAGAACCGGTCGACGCGATAGGGTTTCATGTCCACAGGCGGGGCAGCACCCATGACGAGGTCGGCCATAAGACGGCCTGTGGTGGCCGCGTAAGTGAGGCCGAGGTGCCCGTGGCCGGTGGCATAAAAGACGTTGCGACGTTTCGCCGATCGGCTCATCACCGGGATGGTATCGGGCAAAGCTGGACGGTGGCCCATCCACTCGCTCGTCTGTTCGGCCTTCAAGCCCGGCAACGCTTCCTGCGCTCGCTTCACCAAGATCCTGGCGCGGCGGAAGTCTGGCGCAGCCTTGAGACCGGCCATCTCCACCGTGCCGCCGACGCGAAGGCCGCCTGCCGTCGGCGTCACCATGAATGCCCGTGCCGGCCAGATGATGGAGTGCCGCATCGAGATGCCAGGGGCCATGATCTGGGTGTGATAACCACGCTCGGTTTCGAGCGGAATCGGCTCTTTCAGCAAGGCCGAGAGGCGAGCGGTGAAGGCTCCCGCAGCGAGCACGACACATTTGGCCTCGATGCGCCGGCCGTCTTGCAATCGCAGCCCGGAAACGCCCTCCCCGCCGTGCTCGAAAGCCGTCACCTCGCCCTGAACGATGGATCCGCCCAGCGCCTGGAAGCGCTCAGCAAGGGCGACGACGAGCTTGTAAGGATCCGCGATCGAACGATTGTCGGGAAAAAGCACAGCCTTCGCGATGTTTGTCGTGAGGGCAGGTTCGAGATCCCGCATGGCGTTGCCGCCAAGGACCTCATAGCGGAAGCCGAACCGGTCGAGGGTTTCGATGTGGTCGCGGTCCTTCCTGAACTCGGCCTCGTCGGTGTAGAGGCTGAGGCAGCCCTCGGCGCTCAGCATATCCTTGAGGCCGGTTTGCTTGAGCAGCGCGTCGAGATCCTCGTAGACGCGGCCGCAAAGGACAGCTCCCGCGGCCTCGAGCTCGCGAAGCTTCGAAGGACGGCTCGCCGCCAGAAAGCGAAGAAACCATGGCACCAGCTTCGGCAGGTAGGCTGGACGGACGCGCACCGGCCCTTCTGGATCGAGGAGCCATTTTGGCATTTGCGCCCACACGCCCGGCCGCGAAGCAGGCATGAACTCGGTAACAGCGATGCTTGCCATGTTGCCGTAGGACGCGCCTATGCCGGGAGCGTTCCGATCGACCAGCGAGACGGTTTCTCCACGGCGCTGCAATTCGTAGGCAATGGCGGTGCCGACTATTCCGGCACCAACGACGACACACGGCACGGGGAACGAACCCTTCCAATGCTGAACGGCCGAGGGTATTGGCGCCTCGACCGCGCGGTTACTGCCAGTTGAGGATCGGCTGCATCGCGACCTTGAACTCCGCTTTCTCCTCGGCGCTGAGTTCGCCCAATGGTGCACGGCAATTTCCGACCGGCAGTCCCTGCAGCTCGCAGCCGTACTTGATTTTCTGCACGAACTTGCCGCTCTCAAGGATATTCATCGCGCGATAGAGCACGATCATCTTCTCGCGAGCCTTTTCCAGATTGCCCGAGCGGAAGGTGCGATCGAGGTCCACACAGGCCTTTGCCATGCAGTTGGACGGCCCGCAGATCCAGCAGTCGGCTCCCCAGAACATGAAGTCCAGCGCGATATCGTCGGACCCCGAAATCAGGTCGATACGCCCTTTGTATCTGGCATGGATATCGATCGCGCGCTGCAGCGAGCCTGAGCTCTCCTTGATGCCTAGGACCCGCTTGTCGTCGGCGAGCGCATCCAGGATGTCGAAACCCACCTCAACACCATCCTTGTAGGGGTAGCTATAGAGGACCAGGTTCACGTCGGTCGCATCCAGCACGGCGCGATAATGAGCGAGAAGTTCCTCTTGTGTCGGGCGAGTATAGAAAGGCGTCGCGAGCAGCACAGTGTCGTAGCCGATCTCCTTGGCACGCAAGGTGTTCTCGATCACCTCGCGCGTCGCCGGCGCATTCGTTCCGGCTATGAGAGCCTCGCCTTTGTTTGCGAATTCCTTGACGAATCTGAGAACGTCTTCGCGTTCCCCATTCGACATTGCCGAATATTCGCCGGTCGAGCCCATGGGCACCCAACCGGTCACTCCTGCGGCGCGCATGGCCACGAGATGCTTCTCGAACGCCTTGAAATCGACCTTGCCGTTCGCGTCGAACGGGGTGATGAGGGCGGGCATCACGCCTGAAAGTTTCATCTACGTCTCCTGGTCACTGTGGCGGAACGGCAAACGGTTCAAAGCCGGCGAATTTTTCCACATGTCGTCTGCGTGTCGACGAAGGTCGGAACGAAATATGTCGTCATCAAGTCGACAAAGTCAAGGGAATTGTTTGGGCTATCCGCGCCTCCCCCGGCTGGGGAAGCTTGCGAATTCGGGTGCCGATTCTCGTCGTCTTCATGTCGACAACACAGCCCCGGCCCTATATATGAAGAAGGGATTTGGCGTTGGGCGGGAAGGATGGCAGGCATGTCCGATGAGTTTGAAGCAAGGCGCGTCAGAGGTACCGGCTGGAAGAGCGTCTACGAAACGTTGAGGGGAGAAATTCTCTCAATGACGCTTCAGCCCGGTCAGTTGCTCGACGAAATGACCCTCGCAGAGCGCTTTGACATGTCGCGTTCACCGGTCCGCGAAGCGCTGATCCGGTTAGCCGGAGAGGAACTCGTAGTCGCGCTCTCCAATCGCAGCACGATCGTCGCCCCGATTGAGGTTGGGACGTTTCCCAAATACGTCGAGGCGCTCGATATTGCCCAGCGTATGAATACCCGTCTCGCGGCGGCGCTTCGGACCGAAGCTGATCTCAAGATCATCGCGCGTCGCCAAAAGGATTTCGAGGCCGCCGTTAAAACGGGCGTCCACCTGAAGATGTCAGAGGCGAACAAGCAGTTTCATATGGCAATCGCCAATGCCGGGAGGAACCCGTATCTGGCTTCCTTCTACGAGCGCCTGCTCAATCAAGGACAGCGGATGCTGCACCTTCATTTCGAATATCTGGAACGGACGCACGATGGCTACCTGTTGACGGACGAACACAATTACATGCTCGAGGCGATCCGGGCCCAGGATGTCGAGCGCGCGGACGAGCTTGCGCACGCGCACACACGCCAGTTCCAGGCAAACTTCATCAATTTCCTCAAAGAGAATTATTCGACCGACGTCACGCTGGTACCGCTCTCGGCAGCGGAGTAAGCAAGCGTCATGACCTATGGATTCATCGGGAGCGGGACCATCACAGAGGCCATGGTCGCCGGCCTGATGGCATCGCCTCCAGCCGTCCCGAAGATAGTCGTGTCGCCTCGCAATGCCGAGGTCGCCGCGCGGCTAGCCGCCCGCTATTCGAAGGTGGAGGTAGCGCCCAGCAACCAGGCTGTGGTTGACGCGGCAGGCGTGCTGGTTTTGGCGATTCGGCCGCAGATAGCAAAAGAGGTCCTCGAGGAGATCTCTATCCCGCAAGGGCGGAAAGTCATCAGCGTCATTGCTGCGACCAGCCACGAAAAGCTCGCGGTCTGGACCGGCCAGGATCCCGATGCCATCGTCAGGGCCATTCCCTTGCCGTTCGTCGCAGACCGCGAGGGCGTCACGGCTCTCTATCCGCCTGATGCAGAGGCCGAGAAGCTGTTCGGAGCGCTCGGTAGCGCTGTTGTCTGCGAGAGCAAGGACGAGTTCAATCTTCTCGCAGCCATAAGTTCCATGATGGCGACCTATTTTGGCATCATGGAGCGGACAACCGAATGGCTTGCCGGCAAGGGCATGAGCAAATCCAAGGCGCGCAACTACCTTACGCCGCTTTTCGGCAGTCTGACGCATGTGGCAAGCCGATCCGCCGAATCTAGCTTTGGCGAGCTCCGGCAGGCGTTTTCAACCAGAGGCGGTTTGAACGAGCAGCTTTTCAAGGATTTCGATGAGCTCGGCGGCACGGCGGCGATGACCAGGGCTCTCGACCGCGTTCTCGAACGGATCAGGGCCTGAAGTCAGCCGCGTGAAAGCGACAGGTTGCAACGCCGCGGTTTCTTCCGGTTCAGGCATGATCCGGCACCTGGCTGGGGATAGGAGCGACGGGCCTCGATGACGAAGCGCAAGCCTCTTTCCAGCATGGTGGCGGAGAGCCTGGCCGAAAAGATCCGCGGCGGACAGCTGCGGGTCGGCGCGCAACTGCCGACCGAGGTGGAACTCTGCGCCGAATATGACGTCAGCCGGACCGTCGTGCGCGAGGCCGTGGCACGGCTGCGCTCGGAAGGTATGGTGGTGCCGCAGCAGGGACGCGGCATGTTCGTCACTGATACGCCTGCCCCTCGCAACTTCTCGATTCCGGAGGAGGCCCTAAGAACCTTGCCGGAAACCATCGCCCTTCTCGAACTGAGGCTAAGTGTCGAAGTGGAGTCGGCCGGGCTCTGCGCGGAACGCCGCACCGACAAGGAAGCGAGTGATCTGCGGGCCATGGTGGAGCACATCGACGCGCAGCGCGTGGATCCGACCGCCGTCCAGATCCACTACGACTACAATTTCCACCTTGCGATCGCCAAGGCGGCGCGCAACGAGCTGATTCACGGCTTTCTGAGGTACCTTGGGCCGATCATCGTTCCTCGCCTGCAACTCGGCTATGTGGTCGAGCCGTCACTCAAAGACAGCTATTACGCCCGCATCTACAAGGAGCATCAAGCCATCATAAATGCCATCGAAAAGCAGAACAGCGATAGGGCTCGCCAGGCCATGCGCAAGCATCTGCAGAATAGCTTGGGACGCGTGCGCGCACTGGCGAAAGCCTCTGGCGTTTAAAGGAATGCAGCTGCGATCCCTCTTTCTCTGAAGTTCTAGGCGCCAATAGAAGAAATAACTCGCTCAGCTTGCCAAACGCCCGGTAGCAGATCCCCTTTTTCCCGAAGCTCGATTCAATCGCGACGTTGTCGGGCGCTTGTCCGCCAGGTCACGAACTTGACGCCAAGCTATGGATTTGTCTGCCGCAACGGCGGCACGACGCGAGACTTTCCGGGCCTATGGCTCTCGGTTCATTTTGGAGCCGTACTGTGCTGAAATCTGTTGACCCGGCCGGCAGAGATTGTAGTCTTAATGTCGACAATTCAGTCAAGGCTCGTTCTGGTATCACGCCCTTTGCGCGACGGCGGCGGAGCGGACGATGATAGCGGCCGGCCACCCCGAAATGCAAGCCGGCGGTTCAGGAGCATAGGATGCGGGCGCAAAGCACCGACCAAAAAGCAGAAGTGCCCAAGGAAACCGGCAGCGCTCGTGTCTACCAAAGGCTGCGGGACGACATCCTGCGCGTTCAAATTGCCCCGGGCTCTTCCTTGGATGAGATAAGTCTCAGCGAGCGGTTCAACCTGTCGCGATCGCCTATCCGGGAAGCCTTGGTCCGGCTTTCGGGCGAGGGACTGGTGCAAATCCTGCCGAACCGCAGCACGATTGTGACGCCGATGGAATTCGACAAGATGCCTGAATTCCTCGATGCGCTCGATCTCATGCAGCGTGTGGTGACACGCCTTGCCGCGCTGCATCGGACGACCACTGACCTGGCAAGGATCCGTGCCGCCCAGAAAAACTATGAGGTCGAGGCCCAGAAGGCTCTGAAATCCGGCGATTCGATCGGCATGATCGAAAAAAACTTCGAATTTCACATGTCGATCGCCGGCGCCTGCCGAAATTCCTACTTCGCAGATTCCTATCGCCGCCTTATGCAGGAAGGGCGCCGTCTGTTGTTCTTTCACTTCAGATATCAATCGCTGAATCCGAACCTGTCGGTCGAAGAGCTGGCAGAGGGGCATACGGCCATGGTCGAGGCCATCGAGGAGCGCAATGCCGAGGCGGCCGAGCACCAGGCGCATTTGCACGCCGTCCAGTTCAGAGGACGGTTCATGGAATTCCTGAACCAGAATCTGACGGCCAAGCTGGCTCTCGATTATGGCAAACAAGGCCGCACAGCGACGCGGCTCTAGTATCCGAAATAGCTGACCATCAAATCGATTTGCGAATCGAGCATGCCTGCCCCATAGCGGATCTCGCAACCCGCGACGCTGGCGGCTTTCAGCAAAGGCGTTTCTCGCGGTTTCATAATGATATCCGCAACCATAATACTCGGCCGCAGTTCGGAGATGTCCACCGGCAATGGGTCTGTGTCCGGGTTTAGTCCGCACGGCGTGGCATTGATCAGGAGATCGACGTCGATGAGTCGGCTGTCTGAGGCCCTGATGTCGAAACCGGAATAGCGCTTGCTGATGTCATTGGCCAGGGCCTGGGCGCGGACGCTGTCAACATCGCTCACTCGCAGGGAACGGCACCCGGTTTTTGCCAGACTGTATGCAATGGCTTTTCCAGCACCACCGGCCCCTACAAGCAGGACTCTTCGATCGCGCGCATCGACTCCTTCATTCAGCATACCGCGCAGGAATCCTCGTCCATCGAGGTTTGTCGCGATCATTCGACCATCGCCGGTTCTCCTGATCACGTTGGCGGCCCCCAATTCGCGGGCGACATCGTCGGCTTCGTCAGCGAATTCCAGGGCCTGTTCCTTAAGCGGCACGCTGACCACCACTCCGCCGAGGTTCCTGGTCCGCTTCATCGCCGACCAGCCGAGCGCGAAATCGTCGGGCGCATAATGGATGGGGACCATCACGGCGTCGATGCCGCGCGAGGCGAAGACCGGATTGATGACTTCGGGCGTCCTCACGTGGCCGATCGGATCCGCCAACATATAGAAAATCCTCGTCTTCCCGGAAATCATACGTGGGTGCCTTCCCGTACCTTCTGCCTGGAGCCCAATTTTCAGAATCCTTGCATATTGTCTATGGAATGTCGACATTAGATATGCAATATCTTTTTGCGCTGGTCGAGCCGTCGGCCGAGCGTAGCGGCAGCAGATGCCCCCGGTTCGACGAGCGCCTCCAGCAGTTTCGCAAGAGCATCCTTGAAGGATTGGAGACGCCATGCCCGTTGTCAGAGTAGAGATGTTAAGTGGCCGCAGCCAGCAGCAGAAGAACGAAATCGCCGCGGTTTTCACGAAAGAGCTCGCCAGAATCGCAGGTTGCGGGATCAAGGACGTCCAGATCGTCTTCAGCGAAGTTGAACGAGGCAACTGGGCAATTGGCGGAGTGATATCAACTCCCCACGCCGCGGCTGCCGAGGCAAGTTGAAGGGGCCTGGCCGTGAGCGATGTGACGATCATTGGCGGCGGTATCGTGGGGCTGTGCACGGCGCTCGCTTTGCAGGATGATGGTCTTTCCGTCGAACTGGTTGACCGGGGACTTGCGGCCGCGGGGGCAAGCTACGGAAATTGCGGGCTGCTGGCAGTCGGAGAGGTCGTTCCTATCTCCAAGCCGGGGGTAATCCCCAAAATACCGAAGTGGCTGCTCGACCCGCAAAGCCCGCTATTCGTGCGCCCGAAGCAGATGATCACTCAGCTGCCCTGGCTGCTGCGGTTCCTTTGGTCCGGACGGCGAAATCGCGTACTTGAGATTGCCGAAGCAATGGCCCCGCTGACGAGGCGGGCGGGCGACGACTACCGGGCATTGTTTGCACAGGCCGGCATTTCCGACAATCTTGTCCCGGCCGAGAACATCATGGCCTTCAATTCCAAGGCCGATTACGAGGCCGATCGGTTTGCGTGGGACCTGCGTCGCCGGCACGGCTTCAATCACAGCTTCCTGACGCGCGAGGAATTGCGATCGCTCGAACCGGCCCTCGCGGGGCCGGTTTCATGCGGGGTCCTGCTGGAAGGCTGGTTGCAATTCTCCGACCCCGGGCTTGTCCAGCAGAGGCTGGCCCGTTTTTTAGTTTCCCGTGGCGGAAAGCTGCGTCGCGGCTCCGTCCAACGCATCGAAACGGCGGGCAACAAGGCGGTGGCGATTTGTCTCGCCGGCGGAGCAAGGATACCGGTCCGGCGCCTGGCAATCTGTGCCGGCGCCTGGAGCGGCAGACTCGTCAGCGATCTCGGCATCAAGGTCCCCATCGCGGCGCTCCAGGGCTATCATCACCACGTGCCGGAACCAGGGGTAAAGCTTAACCGGGCTGTGCTCTACCCCAATGGCGGCTTCGTGCTGACGCCGATGGAGAGCGGCTTGCGGATTGGAGGAACGATCGAGGTTGCTGGCCATGACCCTCGCCCGAACTTCGGTCGCGCCGACATTATTGCGCGCAAGGCTGTCGACATTCTGCCCGGGCTCGATATCACAGGTGGACAACAATGGATGGGGCCGAGACCTTTCATGCCCGACACTTTGCCCGTTATCGACCGTGCACCGAACCATGGCAACGTAGTCCTGGCATTCGGTCACGGACAGGTGGGGATGACGCTAAGCGCTACGACCGGCAAGATCGTCTCCGATCTCGTTGCCGGTCGACCTTCAGGGTTGGATCTGTCTCCGTATCGTTCCACCCGCTTTTAGCCAGCTGAGGCTTCGCCGCGAACCACCATTGGATGCAGACCCAGTCTGGCACGGGCTGCTGATGTCAACGCTTGCGACTGGGCAGACAAACGGGCCGGCTGCAACAGATTCCCTGTCATAGCCGGCGCGCGATCAAGCGAGGCTTGGTTTGTCCCAGAGATTGAGCGATTGGCCGATGCCCTTTTCCTTGGCGCTCTGGTACATTTCGAAACCCCAGCTGATGTCAAAGACCGCCATGCCGCAGGCGATGAAAATTACCCTGTCGGATGCACTCTTGCGGCCTGCTTTCTTGCCATTGACGACATCACCAAGCCCAGTCGAGTCTTTCAGGGCAGGCAGTTTGCCGGCGTCGATCAACCGATAAAGCGGGCCGCCGATGACGCCGCTGTAATAGGCATCCTTGTTACCCGATGCGACGGCATCTTCGACGTAGGCCTCCTGCAAGGGGGTATGATCGTAGACGATCTTGCACCCGGTCAGAAACGATTCGTCCGTGTTGACCGGACCGGACACGAGAATGGTCGCCCCTTCCTTGATCCATTCGTCCTTGAAATGGAGCGGCTTCAGTCGCGAGGCGGCGACAGTGATCACGTCAGCATCACGGAACCCGGCTTCGGTTTGGTCCACACCGGCGGCCTTGACGCCGTATTTTCCTTCGACCCAGCGCGCAAACTCGTTTGCCTTGTCCAGGAAGAGGTCGAAACAGATAACCTTCTCGACAGCGTTAAGCTGGGTCATGATCGCGGTGAAGCAGGCCTTGTTGATAGGACCGCAGCCGACTACCGAGACGGTCCTTGCATCCCTATTTGCAAGGTGCTTTGCCGCAACGCCGGGCACCGCCCCGGTTCTTGCCGCGCTCAGCAGGTTCGCTGACATCAACGCTAGCGGCGCGCCAGTGTCTTTGTCGTTGATCATCATTGTCAGGATCGAGCGCGGCAATCCCTTTTCGGCATTGGCATGGTTGGAGCCATACCACTTGTTGCCGCAGACATCGAAACGCCCGCCGAGATAGCCTGGCATCGCAGCAAAGCGGCGGTCCGGTCCGGCAACAGGCATGTTGGGAAACTTCGTCTCCTTGGGAAAGACGATGTTCATGCCGTGATTGTTGTGATTGGCGCCGCCCATCAGGTAATCGCCTTCGCCGAGCAAACTGAAGGTCTCTTCGCAGACGGATACGCAACGCGCAGCATCAAGTACGCCGGCGGCGATCATGTCCGGCTCTGAAAGATAGAGAAAGTCAATCTTGGGATACATTGGGGCAACCTTTGTTGGGGTTTCGTCGAGCATTTCATGCCGTTTGCCGCCGCACACGCGAATGCGCCGCGTCAGAACCTGAGAAGAGGCGAGATGTCATAGAGGCGGCAGCCGGGGCTTCTTGCGTTCGCACGCATCAGGAAGTTCAGCTTCTCGATGCGCTCTCCCGAGCGCGGCGCGCCATTCTTTTGGAACGGGACCTGCAGGCCGACGGAGAAATCCATCACGACATCGTCCACGACTCCGCCGGAGCGCCCTGACGGCACCGCGATCATCCCGTGCTCGTTGGCAAAGCGGTAGGCATCCATTGCTTCCGTGATCGTGCCGACCTGATTTGGCTTGAGGATGAAGCCGTCCACGGCCCGCATCTCATAGGCTTTTCGAAGCAGTGCCAGATTGGTCACCGTCAGGTCGTCGCCTAAGACGATGGTGCGGTCCAAAGCCTGAACGGCCCTGCTGTAGCCCGCCCAGTCGTTCTCATCGAGCAGGTCCTCGATGAAGACCAAATTGAATTTCTCGGTCAGCGACTTGGCATAAGCGATCAGTTCATCCGACGATACCTGCCTGCCCTTCAACAGATAAGTGCCGGTTTCCCGGTCATACATTTCGCTAGAAGCGCAATCGAGCGCGAATGCGATTCGGCCCGACAGGCCACATTTGTCGATGGCCCGCTGCATCAGCGCCAGCACCACCTCAGGGTCATCTGAAGGCGCAGCATAGCCGTAAGAGCTGGCTGTCTGCGGCTTATGGCCCAGGTGATCCTTCAACACGTCGGCAAGCTTTTCAAAAACGCTCACCGCCATCTCGATCGAATAATCGACGCTGTCGGTGCCATAAGGTACGATCAGGAATTCGTTGAACGATTGGGTGAACCCTTCGTATCGCCCACCGTTGACCACGTTGAAGCAGGGGACGGGTACAGTTTTGATTCCGCTGCCGGCAATGTGATCGTAGAGCGGTAGCCTGCGCGAGTCCGCCGCCGCGCGAAAAGCGGCAATGGAGACTGAATAGATGGCATTGCCGCCGAGCCTGATTTTGTCCGCCGTGCCATCGAGGGCGATCATCTTCTCGTCGATGCTGCGTTGGTCGAATACGTTCATTCCGAGAAGCGCCGGACCGATGAGATTCGTCGCATTGTCGACAGCCTTGTGGACGCTCAGCCCCCCATAAGTCTTGGGGTCGCCGTCGCGCAGCACGAATGCCTCGTGCATTCCCACCGAAGTACCGGTCGGCGCCGCACCGCGGCCGACCGCGCCACTTTCGGTGCGTATCTCCACCTCGACCGCGGGGCGGCATTTGCAGTCGATGATCTGTTGCGCCCTGATCGATGCAATCCTGTCTTCCATCTTAAGCGCCCCTCAATTCAGGAATGTAGACGATGTTGAGATCGCACAGATTGGTACCCGTGTTGCCGGTGAAAACAGTCGAGCCGATGGCATCGAGCGCCTCGAAGCAGCTGTGCTCACGCAGCGCCTGATAGAGACTGATCCCTTTGTCGGCCGCGGCCCGGAAGCTCATGGAATCGGTGATCCCGCCCGCGACCTTTGCCGTGCCGTCGGTACCTTCGCTGTCGATCGACAACAGGCAAGCACCCTTAGTCTTGGCGGCGGTTATGGCAAAACTTGCGGCCATTTCCTGGCCCGGCCCGCCGTGGCCTTTGATCACGCTATTGTCGAGAATCTGCGTCGTGACCTCGCCCGAACTCAGCAGCACGCAGGGCGCCTTGATCGGATTGCCATAGGTCTGGATCTCGCGCGCCATGGAAGCAAAGAAGGTGCCGGCATCTCGGCTTTCACCCTCCAGGAAGGACGATACGATTATCGCTGGAATTCCCATCTCCTCGCAGACTTGCTTGGCGTAAATGCAGGAATCCGGCAGCGTGTTGAGCAGGAAATAGGTGTTGTCGGGAAATGCTTTCGGCGTTTCCTTTTCGGGACCGGCGTTCATCAGATAGTCGACAACGCTTTTGGGCAGTCGATCCGCTACATCGAAATTCACAATGGTGGCTCGCGCGTCGTCGAGCGTGGTGGCGTCGGGGCCGATCGGGGTGCTCTTGTATGCGGCATAAGGAACGGCAATGTCGCCCGTCGCGGGAGAGCCCACCGCGTCGCTGATGCCGAAGCCGATGAGCTCAGCGCCTACGTCCTGGATGCGTTTCGCCAGCATCCCACCGTTGAGGGCCGAGATGTGGCGACGCACAGCATTGATCTCGTAAATTCCCGCGCCGGATTTCAGAAGAACGTCAGTCGCATCGATCTCGTCCTGCAGGGAGATGCCCTCGATCGGGCACGACATGAGCGCCGAACTGCCGCCGCTGATCACAGCGATGAACAGATCGTGCGGGCCTGCCTGATCGACGATCTCGATAATCTTCTTCGACGCCTGGTGACCTTCCTCGTTGGGCAGCGGGTGGCCGCCGACGAAGACCTCCGTTCTGTTGAACCGATCTGTCTCCTCGTGGATCTTCACGATGGCGATGCCGCGTGTCAGGTAATCGCCCAGCACGTGATCGACCGCCATCGCCATATGATTGCAGGCCTTGCCCGCTCCGAAGAGGTAGACATTGCGCTTCCGGGACAGATCCCAAGAGCGGGTGCCGATGTGAAGGACGCTGCCCTCCATGCGCATGATGCTTCTGATCCGGCGATAGCTGTCCAGCCGGTCGAGTGTGCGGTCGGCAATCTCGGTCACTATCCGTCTGGACGCTATGTCGCCTTGCGAGAGTATTTCCTCTGAATTGCGTATTTTCTTCATCACGCGAGATCCGGTTGGATTGAGTGGGGAGCATTCGACGCGCGACCGGTATTGTGGGCAAGCGGTCCCACGAACGGACCACAGCGTTCGATTGCGATCTTGACGGTCTGCTCCGGATCGCGCTGCCACCAGTCGAGTTCGGAGAAGATTTCCAGCTCGAATGGCCCGGCATACCCGATGTCGTCGAGCCAGCCGCGGACGCGCGCGATATCGACGCAGCCGTCACCCACCATGCCCCGGTCGCGAAGGTTTCTCGTAGGCACCAGCCAATCGCAGTAGTGGAATGTGATGATCCTGTTCCTTCCGGCGCGACGGAGTTCCCGTTCGAACGCTGGATCCCACCAGCAGTGATAAACATCGGGGACGAGGCTGGTGGCATCGGCGCCAAGCTCATCGATCAATTCATTCACGTCGGAGATGAGATTCATCGCACTGCGGTCGCCGCAGTACATCGGATGCAACGGCTCGAGTCCGAGCTTCACTCCCGCAGACGCGGCATGAGGCGCCAGCTCGGCAAGCGCATCGTGGATACGGCGACGCTGTGCGCCGAGATCCTTGTCGCCCTTGGGAAGCCCGCCCATGACCATGACGACGCAAGGCGCGCCGATAGCGGCGGCCTGATCGATGATGCGGCGGTTTTCGGCGATTGACTTCCTGTAGAGGGCCGGGTCGCTTTCATTGACCCAGGCGCTGGTGCATAGCGACGCAACCCACATGCCAGCGTCGCGGAGATGCTTGGCGGTCAATTTAAGACCATAGTCGTCCAGGAAATTGCGCCATACCGCAATTCCTCTTACCCCATGACGGCGATAACCCTCGATCGCCTGAGGCATCGACCACTTCGGCGTCGTGATCTGGTTGATCGCAAAGCGGCTGAGATCGTACTGCCTCATGAGGCAGCCCCCTCTGCTCGGCGCGCCTGCGTAGCTGCTACATCAATCGCGAGACCGTCGCCGGCGAAAACGACGCCGTGGTGCTCCGCTGCGAAAGCGGGGGTAATTTTCCCGTTCCAAAGATCGTCGCGGATGAGGTCGAGCGACCTTTTCAAGGGATCGCCATAACCTCCACCGCCGGCTTGTTCGTGTCGAACCACTACGTTGCGTCCGATCGTCCGGGTGATCTTTGCCGGCAACCTGGTGTTTTCGCCCTCGGGATCAAGGATATTGACACACGGCGCAGCCGGTTTGCCGCCGAACAGCCCATAGGGCGCGTGATCATGCCGATCGGCGCGGATCTGCAAAACCGCTTCCTCGGCCAGGAGCCGATATTGCCGGATGAGACCGAGGCCGCCACGGTACTCCCCTGCCCCGCAGGAATCTGGGCGAAGACTGTATTCGTCCATCATCAGGGGATAGCGGACTTCAAGAGTTTCCACCGGCAGATTTGACATGTTCTGCGATGGGTTGGTTACACCCTCGACACCGTCCTTGTTCCAACGGCCTCCCCAGGCGCCGTTGATCATGTCGACAAGAACGAACGGTTCGCGCGTAGCCTTGTCCCAGCCGCCGAAAGCCAGGACAGTGTTGCCGCCTTCGCCGGCCGCCATGATCTTGCGGGGCGCGATTTGCGAGAGAGCGCCGAGGACAGTGTCAACGACACGATATCCGGTAAGAGCACGGGCTGCGACTGCGGCCGGCATAAGGGGATTGAGGATCGAGCCTTCCGGCGCCGAGATCGTGATGCAGCGGTAGACGCCAGCATTGTTGGGTACTTCCTCGTCGAGTGCGCAACGAACGGACAGGTAAGTTGCCGATTTGACGAAGGAGAGCGTCGAATTGATCGCTCCCTTGACCTGAGGAGACGAGCCGGCGAAATCGACGTTCAGGTGATCGCCTGTCACCGTCAGCTTCACCTTGATCGGAATCGCATCGGTGGAGAAACCGTCACCGTCGATGAAGTCCTCGAAATAGAAATCGCCATCCGGCCACGCCCGGATCGCCGCCCTCGTAAGCTGCTCGCCGTAATCGATGAGGTCATCGAAATAGCCATCCAACTCGTCGGCACCATAGCGATCGATCAGACGCAGCAGCTCGCGTTCTCCGAGGTTGCAGGTCGCGAACTGGGCCTCCAGGTCGCCGACGACAAGCTCGGGCAGGCGTACGTTCTTGGTGATGATGCGCATCAGTGTATCGTTCAGAACGCCCTTGTCGTAGAGCTTCATCGGGGCGATCCGCAGGCCCTCCTGGAAGATTTCGGTGGAATCGGCGGCATTGGACCCAGGCACGCGGCCACCGACGTCACAGTGATGAGCGATCACCACCGAAAAACCGCGTAACGTATCCTGATGAAAGATCGGCCTGATCATGAAGATGTCAGGCAGATGCATTCCGCCTTCATAGGGGTCGTTGAAGATGATCACGTCGCCCGGCGCCATGTCATCGGCGTAGCGCGCCATGATGACCTCCATGGCGTCCGGCACGGCTCCGAGATGCAGCGCGACGGTTTTGGCTTGGGAAAGAATGCGGCCGTGCTTGTCGCAAAGCGTGACGGAGTAATCGAGTACGTCGCGCACGATCGGTGAACGTGCCGTGCGCATCACGGCAAAGGCCATGTCGTCGACGATCGTGTCGAGCGCGTTCTTGATGACTGCGAAAGTGATGGGATCGTTGTGTTTCTGCGCCATGAAGCTGTTCCTTCGCAAAGTGCTCAAGAGAGCGTTGCCACGACATTACCGAATGCATCGAGATCAGCCTTCGCGCGCGGCGGGATGACGATGGTTGTGTCCGGGCTCTGGATGATGAGGGGGCCGGTAACACCCCCTTTGAACGTGCTGCGCTGATAGATGGGAGTGTCGATCCAGCCATCGGCCCGGGAAAAGTAGATCTTCCGGGTGGCAACTTCCGCTTCGGCATGGTCCGGGGCATGTGGCTTGAAGCTGAGGCGGTTGCCGCTGTTGCCGCTGGCATTGAGCCGGATGTTCACGATTTCGACGCCGTCATCGGACGCATAGCCGTAAATCGCCTTGTAGGCATCCCTGAACGCGGCACGAAGTGAAGTGCGATGCGCATCAATCACCGGCTCCGGCAAGGCAATCGGCAGCTCGAAATCCTGGCCCTTGAAACGAAGGTCAGCTTCGAATCCGCACTCGACCTGAGCTTCGCTATAGCCCTCCTCCTCAAGGGAAGCGATCGCTTCGGCCCGCATGGTTCGCAGAAGTTCGTTGACTTGGGCAACCGGCAGCTGATCCAGCATGCCGTTGAGGCTGCGCAGGAAATAGCGCTCGACCTTTGCGGCCAGCATGCCTGTCGCGGTGAAGACGCCGGGCGACTTCGGAAAGATCACGCGAGTGATGCCGAGCGTGCTGGCAAGGTCACACGCATGAACCGGGCCAGAGCCGCCGAAGGCCAGGATCGCAAAGTCCCGCGGATCGACGCCGCGTTCGACCGTAACCGCTTTGATCGTGCGTGCCATGTTGATATTGACCACTTCGCGAATGCCAAACGCCGCATCTTCGACGGAAAGCTTCAACGGGTCGGCGAGATCGCGCTTGATCGCAGCCCGAGCGCCATCGACGTCGAGCTTCATCGTGCCCCCGGCCAATGCCGGGGGCAGGAAACCGAGGACCACGTTGGCGTCAGTGACCGTGGGCGAGTTGCCACCAATTCCGTAGCAAACGGGCCCTGGGTCAGCGCCGGCCGATATCGGACCCACATGCAACAATCCGCCCTCGTCGATACGGGCGATGGAACCTGCCCCACTGCCGACTTCGGCGACGTCGACGGTAGGGACACGCATCAGATAGCCGCCTGCCTTGATAAAGCGGCTGGGCGTCGAAATACCGGCACGAAACTCATATTCATTCGCCCGCGAGAGTTCGCCCTTGTGAATGAGCGATGCGGAGGCTGTGGTTCCGCCCATATCGAAGACGACGATATCCTTTTCGCCCATCACCTCGCCCAGTCGGCCGGCACCGACGACCCCGGCGGAGCGACCCGAGGAAATGAAGAAGACGGGTTTTTCTTGCGCCAGCTTGGCGCTTGAAAGACCGCCGTTGGAATTGCTGATCAGGAGCGGAGCGGATACGCCGATTTCACGCAGGCCGTTTTCAAGCCGTTCGAAGTAGGCCCGCAGCGACGGCAGTACATATGCGTTCACTGCAGTCGTTGAAGTCCGTTCGTATTCGCGAATTTCGGGCAAGACGGAGACCGAGGCTGTCACCCACATGTCGGGGAAATTGGCGCGCATGACCTCCAGCGCCCGGGCCTCGTTCTCGGGATTGCGGTAGGAATTGATGAAACAGATCGCAACGGATTCGACACCTTCGCTTTCGAAGAAACGGCCGATTTCGATAAGCTCGTTCTCGTTGAGCGGCTTCAAGATTCGTCCGTCTGCCGTCGAGCGCTCGTCGACCTCCATGCGATAGCGGCGGGCTATCAGCGGAACGGCTTTCTCCCAGCTTAGGTCGAACATGGTCGGCGTGCGGACGCGGCCGATCTCCAGGACGTCGCGGAAACCCTTGGTGGTGATCAGGCCGGTCTTGGCGCCGACTTTCTGAAGGAGCGTATTGGAGCCGACGGTCGTGCCGTGCACGACTTCTGCGACCTTGCTCACATCAAGACCGGCTGTCTGCGTGATCTGCCGAATACCCGTCAGAACTGCCTGTTCCGGCCTTGCAGGTGTTGAGGGAACCTTGGTGAAAAAGGTTTCCCCGCCGTCGCCGAACAGGACGAGATCGGTAAATGTTCCGCCGATATCCACGCCAATGCGTGCGTTGTTCATGGAATGCCTCCTGCGCAAATGCGCTTTCAAGGGGTACGAAGAGCGAGTTTTCCCGTTCGGCCACCTTGCCTGGCCGTAGAAATGCTTAGATTTGGATCGTCAGGTCAGTGCGAGCGCACGGACGTATGCCAAGGGATCGCCAGCCGCTCGATCGTCTCCATCATGGTAAAGAGGAGCGAACCCATCGCGATCAGCAACACAAGACTTACAAAGAGACTTGGTGTGTCGAACTGACCTTGCGCGGTGAGGATCGCAAAGCCGAGGCCGGACGAACTACCGACAAACTCACCGATGATCGCTCCGATCAGCGCCAGCGATATTGCCACCTTCAGGCCGGCGAAGATGCTGGGCAAGGCACATGGCAGGCGTACCTTCACAAGGATTTGCCAAGGTTTTGCCCGCCCCACGCGCGCCAGATTGATCATGTCAGGATCTACCGATCGCAGGCCGAGAACGGTATCGATAACGATGGCGAAGATCGCCAGCATCACGGCGATCGCAATCTTGGGCTCCGGCCCGATACCCATCCAGACGACGAAGAGCGGCGCCAGGGCGACCTTCGGGACGGAGTTGAGGGCGACGAGGAGTGAGAAGACCGGTCGCTCCAGCGTCTTGGAGGAGACGATCAGCACTGCCAGTAAGATGCCGAAAACGACGGACAGAAGGAAGCCGACAAGCGTCACTGTAAGCGTCACACCAGCGTTGTAGAGGAAGAATGCGGGCGCCTTCCAGAACTCCTCCCACACCATCAGCGGCGACGGTAGCAGGATTGGAGATATGGCGAAGACCCGGACGACGGCTTCCCAAAGGACGACAGCGGCCGCGAGCGTCAGAAGGCCTGGCAGGTTGCGGGTCAGACGCGAGGGATTGCTAGGCATCTTTGACGATCCCCAATTGCATGAAAACCTGGCGGATATGGCTGCTGTACCGCCCGAACGCAGGCGTCTCGCGCAATGACAGGGGCCGCGGTCTCGGAAGATCGATGTCAAGAATCTCGACGATCCTGCCCGGATGGCGATCGAGAATGACGACCTTGTCGGAGAGGAATACCGCCTCGCTGATGCTGTGGGTGATGAAGACAACCGTCTTCCTTGTTTCCTGCCAGATGCGGGCCACCTCGACGTTCAGGTCATCTCGGGTCATTGCGTCGAGGGCGCCGAAAGGTTCATCCATCAGTAGAATGTCGGGATCCGTCAGAAGCGCCCGGCAGATGGAGGCCCTTTGGCGCATGCCGCCGGACAGCTCCCACGGGCGGCGATGTTCGTAGCCGCCGAGCCCGAAGCGGGCGAGCTGCGCGCTCGCACGCTCGCGCATGGCCGGGGTGATCTTGTTCTGTAGCTCGACGGTGAACAGAACGTTTTGGAGGATGGTGCGCCAATCCAGCAGCATGTCGCGCTGGAAGACCATTCCCAGACCTTCTGGAGGACCGTCGATCACCCGGCCGCGCGCGGTGATCGTGCCCGCGGTAGTCCCCTCTAACCCCGCAATGCATTTGAGCAGGGTGCTCTTGCCACAACCGCTGGGGCCGAGAACGCTGATGAATTCGCCCTTCTTGATGTCGAGGTTGATATCTTGGAGGACCAAGGCCGTTTCCCGCCCGCCATAGCGTTTTTCAACCCCCGCTACCCGGATGTAATTGTCGGACGCCATGTTCATGGTCGACGGTCTCACGCCACAAAGTCGTTGGTGAAGATGCTGGAAAGGGCGATCGCCGACGTCAACGCCTGCGCCTTTTTCATCGTGTCGAGCGCGGCGTTCCAGTCGGCGTCGGCTTGCCAGCCGATCGGCTTTCCAGCCGTTGCGGGCGTGTCGAAAGTCTCGAGCGTCAGTTCGATCTGGCGGACGATAACCTCCTTCACCAGCTTTGCGTTTGGCCGCTGCTGGAGCATCGCCTCGGCGCCTTCCTCGACATGGCCGTCACGCAAGTAAGCCCAAGCCCGCTGCTGGGACCGAACCAGTGCCTTAAGGGTATTGCCGCGGTTTGCGATGGTATCATCGCTCGCGATCAGGCCGTAGCTCGGGAAATTAACGCCGGCGTCGCTCGCCAGGATCGCCCGGGACGGCCGCACCGCTTCTGCCGGAGGGATGATGGACGGCCCGGTCGACAGGATCGCATCTGCGCGCTTCGTCGTGTAGGTGCTCCACAGCGCCGCCGGATCGACCAGGAGGAGTTCGACGGTGGAGCGGTCAAGTCCACCTTGCGCAAGCCAGTAGTCGATGTAGGGCGCCCAGGGGCTGGCAGCAAAGCAGACGATGCTTTTGCCCTTGAGGTCGGCAACGGTCTTGAAAGAGGATTCCCTGTCCACAACCGCCGCCAGATCCGTAGCACGAGCGAAACCAGCGATCGCACGCACCGTTGCGCTCTTCAGCCGAGCTTGCGGGACGAGCCCGAGCTGCACCTGGCCGACGTCGACCTGGCCGGCATTGACGAGCTGAAGCGTATTCGCAGAGCCGCGACCATCCTGTATGTCGACCTCAAGCCCGACCTCCTTGAACCAGCCCTTGACCTGCGCCAGGTGCATTGCAGCTTGCACACCCCAGGGCGCGAAATCCATGCGCGCTGAAATCGGCTCCAGTCCTTGTGCATGCACGATGGCGGGCATTGCCACCGTTGCGGCCGCGCCAACAACGAAGCCACGTCTGGTGATTGAAAAGCTGCTCTGCCCGATCTTCATTGACGAACCCCTCTTTGCTCGCTATAGAACTAATTAGTTTATTAACAAGAGGCCTAATACGATTGGTGCCGTGAGTCAATCCTTTTAGTGGCCAAGCGGAACTATTTTCACTTCAATTTCAATGGCTTGCTGCCGCTGCCATTGACGCGAGCGCGCGCGCCATCAGTTGATTTGCGCGTCGGTTTTTTGTTAGCTAGCGGCTCAAATCACGACACGATCATTGGGCAAGGATGACACGCCCCCCTGCGCTCACGGGACGGAACGGACCACGAAAATGGAAGCGGAAGCCGAGAAGCTCGCAAAGAGAAAGAGGATCCGAGATCCGCTGAGGACCCAACAGCACATTATCGACACCGCCGTCGAGGAATTCACCGAGCGCGGTTTCGACGGGGCGCGGATCGATGCCATCGCCGAGCAGTCACAAACCAACAAGAGTCTAATCTACAAGTACTTCAACAGCAAGGAAGAGCTCTACATCGCGAGCCTTGCGGACACATACGAAAAGCTGCGCGCGTCACAACACGAAATCGACCTGGATCATCCAAATCCCAACGAATCGATGCGCAAGCTCGTGGAATCGACGTTCGACGTCTTCGCGAACAATCCAAAAATCGTGCGGATGCTAACACACGAGAACGTGCAAAATGCCCGTTTCCTAAAACAGGCGGTCAGTATCAAGATGCTCTATACGCCGCTCATCGACAAGCTCGCGCACGTCATCCGCAAGGGCCAGGAGCAAGGTATCTTCAGACCGAATATCGAGCTGAAGAACCTTTATATCTCGATTTCCGCGCTTGGATATTTCTACTTCTCGAACATCCATACGCTTTCCATTGTACTCGACGAGGACCTTCAATCGGCAAAGCTTGTCACGCAGCAACGCGAACAGGCGGTTGAAATGGTCCTGTCCTTCCTCAGGAAGTGATCCAAAGCTTGCACTGCCGACAGGCAACCGAGAAAGAGAGAGAGAGATAATGACTAGGCGCGCTCCCTCTTTCGTCGGCCGTCGACGTCCGGCCAAACAACAACTGCCGGCATCAGTCGAGTAGAGCAACCTGCGGGCCCCAGGTGTCCGAGAGCGCGAAGCCCTTCGCGAAAGGTTCGGTGTCTGTCACGCGCAGTTCCTGCTTTCCGTAGATGAAGGCTTGCCCGGTGATGCGGGGCAGGACGGCCTTTCGGCCGCCCACTTCGGATTCACCGAGCGCCTCGACGCGGAATTCTCCGCCGATGATGGAGCGGGAAACCCGCACGTCGCCGACCGACACGAGGCCCCGCGCATGAAGGACGGCGAGATTGGCGGAGCTTCCGGTACCACATGGCGAACGATCGACTCTACCTGGCTTCAACGTCGTGCACGTCCGCACCGCGCCATCCGCATCCCTGCCGCGGAACATCACATAGGCGATCTCATTGATCCCCTTCAGCGTCGGATGTTGAACCTTGACCTGCTCCGCAAGCATGGCCTTCAGTTCGATCCCGGCTTCCGCCAGCGCGCGCGCATTGTTCGGTGCAATATCCAGGCCGATCTGTTTAACGTCGACAAGCCCGTAATAGACGCCGCCGAACGCAACATCGACTTTGATGCGCCCCCATTTCGGCGTATCGATCTCCCGATCCAGCACCTCGGCAAAGCTCGGTACGTTGTCGATGCTGACCGAGAGGCATCGCCCCTTCTCACAACTTGCTCTTGCAGTGATCAGGCCCGCAGGCGTGTCGAGCCTGACAATGGTCTCCGGCTCGACCATCGGCACACGGCCGCTTTCGAGAAGCGCGGTGACGACGCACATGCTGTTGCTTCCCGACATGGCATGCGCGCGATCGGCCTGGAGCACGATGAAGCCGGCATCGGCATCGGGACGTGTTGGGGCGAAGAGAAGATTGACCGTCATCGCGACATTGGCGCGCGGTTCGAATGTTACGAAGCGACGAAGGCTGTCATCCACTGTGTTGATGTAGTTCATCTTGTCGAGCATGGTCGCGCCCGGGATATCAGGCGCTCCCCCGATCAAGACGTTTCCAATCTCTCCCTGGCAATGGACCAGGAGAAGCTCGAGTTTCCGATCAAAGTTCATTTTGCCTCTCTGCTTTGGGCGAAAGTCGTCCGCCCCTTTGACTGGTTAGGCCCGCGCCGGTGCACGCGGACGCTCGACTATCGGCGGGATGAGCAAGTCAGTAATCGGCGTATGGCAAATAGGAACGGCGCTCGACATCCGGGAAGCGTTCGCCGGTCCTGACGAACTTGGTGTGTTCCCGGACGGCCTCCGGATAATGCTCCCATTCACGTGCCTTGCCCTTCTGCATCGCGCGGTTGACGAATTGTCGCACACGTTGGCTTCGCATGACGTCCTCGCGCAAGCGGCTGAGGTCCCATGTCTGCCGGACTGTTTCCATGAGCCTGGCAACATCAGCTTGGCTTGTGGGTTCGTCCGCCAGATTGCGCATTTCGCAGGGATCGACGGACAAGTCGTAGAACTGTGTCGGATAGGCTTGCGAAACAACGATCTTGTGAGCCCCGTGCCTGAGCATGACGCGCGGTGCCTTGGTGCCGCCAT
Source organism: Mesorhizobium sp. SOD10 (assembly GCA_000824805.1). Lineage (GTDB taxonomy): Bacteria > Pseudomonadota > Alphaproteobacteria > Rhizobiales > Rhizobiaceae > Mesorhizobium. The sequence goes on along the minus strand of CCNA01000009.1, from coordinate 23,708 downwards.
CGATATGTTCGGCCATGGCGATGCGATCCGGCTGGTCCCGGCCGAGCAACGGCAACAGGCTGCCTCCCTCATATTCGGTGACGATGGCCTCTGTCGAACCTGTCGCGATGTCCACGAGCGTCGGCAGGATATCGATCAACGACACCGGCGCCGAGATCCGCGAGAGCTGTTCGGCGCCTGGACGCAAGATGATCAGGGGCACACGTATCGCCGGCTCAAACAGGTTCTTCTTGAACCAGAGCCCGCGCTCCCCGACCATATCGCCGTGGTCGGACGTGAAAATGATCACGCTGTCGTCCGCTATGCCGGCATCATCCAGCGTCTGACGCAACTCGCCGAGCTTTCGGTCGACATAACTGATCATGCCGTAATAACCCCGCCGTGCCCGGCGATAGACCTGGTCCGTCACATCGAATTTGTCGAGGCTGTAGTGGAAGTAAAGTGACCGGCTGTGAGGATCCATGTCCTCCAGCGCGATCTTCGGCGTCCGCGGCGGATCGATGCCCTCGTCGGAATAGAGGTCCCAGAATTCCTTCGTGATGACATATGGATCGTGCGGCTGGGTGAATGAGACCGTCATGAACAGTGGACGGCCATCGCCATATCGTCGCCAGTCGTAGATATGCTGGATGGCCCGCCGCGCAACTTCGTCATCGTAATCGATCTGCTGTGAGCGCGCGAGCGGTGCCGCGTCGGCGATTGTTTCAACGCTGGAGACCCCGAACGGCACTTTACCCTTCGCCACCGCCTCTTCGTCCTCCATCTCGTCGTAGGTTTTCGGCGGAACCCAACTGAAGTCGGCCGGATAGATTTCAGTGGTCAGACGGTCTTCGTAGCCGTGATGCTGGTCTGGTCCAACGAAATGCATCTTCCCCGAAATGCAGGTGTAGTAGCCTGCGTCCCGCAGGTAATGCGCAATGGTAGGGACCGCGGCAGGGAACTCGGCGGCATTGTCGTAGGCGCCGATCCGTGAAGGCAGGCGCCCGCTCATCATTGCAAAGCGCGAAGGCGCGCAAAGCGGATAGTTGCAGTAGGCATTCTCAAACACGGAGCCCTGAGCGGCGAGTTTGTCGATGTTCGGCGTCTTACAGACAGTGTTGCCGTATGAAGAGAGCGCGATCGCCGTCAACTGATCGCACATCACCAGAAGGATGTTCGGCTTGTTGGCGGTATCGCTCATGCGCATCTCCTCAGTGCCCCAGGATCTGACTGAGGAAGGCTTTCGAACGCTCGTGCCTGGGATTGTCGAAGAACTCCGATGGCGGCGCCTCTTCGACAATACTTCCCTTATCCATGAAGACCACACGATCGGCGACCTTGCGCGCAAAGCCCATCTCGTGCGTTACGCACAACATGGTCATGCCGTCTTGGGCGAGCTCGGTCATCACCTCGAGCACTTCGGAAATCATTTCCGGATCGAGTGCCGACGTCGGCTCATCGAACAGCATGATCTCCGGCTTCATGCAGAGCGCTCGTGCGATCGCAACGCGCTGCTGCTGTCCGCCGGACAGCTCGCCAGGATAGGCGCCGGCTTTTTGCGGAATTTTGACGCGCTCGAGATAGGTCATGGCCCGAGCTTCCGCCGTCTTGCGATCCTGTTTGCGCACCAGCATGGGCGCAAGAACGCAGTTCTCCAGTACCGTCAGATGCGGGAAAAGATTGAAGTGCTGGAAGACCATGCCGACCTCGCGGCGGACCTCATTGATGTTGTCGATCTCGTCGTTCAACTCCGTACCGAGAACGCGGATGGTCCCAGACTGATGATCCTCCAGCTTGTTCAGGCACCGGATTAAGGTGGACTTGCCAGACCCGGAAGGCCCGCAGATGACGATCTTTTCTCCACCCGCTACTGTGAGGTTCACATCAAAAAGCACCTGGTGGCTTCCGTAGAATTTCCTGAGATTGACGACCTCAACGGCAGTCGATGGCTGCTTCATGTTCATACTGCTCCCTTTCTTTATGCGAGTCCTGGGGTTCCGCTCCACGGCCTTGCCTGATCACCTCAGCCCCTCCGCCTGGACCCATCTTGCGGCGTCGTCGAGCGTTCTCGAAAAGGCATCGAGAAGCGTATCGAGCTCTTCGTCCGTCGTGATCAGGGGTGGGCAGAAAGCGATGGTGTCGTAGATGCTCCTGATGATCAGTCCGTGGCCGTGGGCTCGTCGGAAAATATACGCGCCGACATCGCCGCGCCGCTCAAAAGCTGCCTTTGTTTGCTTGTCGGCGACCAGTTCGACACCACCGATCAGGCCCGATCCGCGAACATCCCCCACCAAGGGGTGAGAGGAAAATTGCCGCAACCCGGCCTGCAGCCGCTCTCCCAGACCGAGCGCATGAGCGACAAGCCCGCGTTCCTCAATGATCGCAATGTTTTCCAATGCGACCGCCGTGGCAACCGGATGTCCCGTCGTCGTGAAGCCGTGGGCGAAACTGCCAATCCTGCCGCTGTTTTCAACAAGCACCTCGTTCAACGCATCGGAGATGACGACCGCCGCTAGAGGCTGGTAGGAGGACGTCAATTGCTTGGACAGCACCATTATGTCGGGCTGGAACCCATAGTACTGCGCACCGAACATGGTTCCGAGACGACCGAAAGCCGTGATGATCTCATCGGCGACGAGGAGAATGTCGTAGCGCCGGCAGAGCTCTTGCACGTGGCCCCAATAGCCTTGCGGCGCGGGAATGACGCCGCCGGCAGCGATCAGCGGTTCGCCTATGAAAGCGGCGATCGTCTCTGGTCCCTCGGCCAGGATCGTATCTTCGAGTTGACGCGCCAGCCGGGCGGAGAACTCGGTTTCGGTTTCGCCGGGAAGTCCGAAACGGTAAAAGTAGGGCGGCGTGAGATGCCGAACGGGTATCGCGGGAAGATCGAAATCCCGGTGGATTGCCGGGAGGCCAGTCAAACTGCCGGCGGCCACTGTCGATCCGTGATAGCCATGCTGGCGGGCAAGGAACTTCTTTTTCTGCGGGCGCCCGAGAGCATTGTTGATATACCACGCCATCTTGACGACGGTGTCATTTGCCTCCGAGCCGGAATTAGTGAAATGGACATGGTTGAGGTTGCCGGGGGCAAGCTCCGCAAGCTTTGACGCCAATTCGATGGCCGGTACGTGCGCCTTGTGCGTGAAGCTGTGGTAGTAGGGCAATTTCTCCAGTTGCCGCGTCGCAGCCTGAACCAACCGCTTCTCGCCGAAGCCCAGCCCGGCGCTCCAGAGCCCCGACATCGCCTCGATATAGCGACGGCCCTGATCGTCGAACACGTAAATACCTTGCCCCCGCTCGATCACGAACGGCCCGACTTCCTGATGACGGGCCAGATTGGTGAACGGATGCACGTGGGAAGCGAGGTCCTCGTCCTTGATGGAATTTGAAAGGCTCATCATATCCTCATTCTTTGCCGAACTTTCGAGCGGCTCCGGACGAGTACGGGTTGAGACCGGCGGTTCGTCAAACGGCCGTCGGCACTGTGCCGACGAATACGAGGCGGCTTATGCGTCGCAATTGGCTACAGGCAACGTCGCACGAGATTCTCCAGAAGCCGTGAGATGCTGTTGTCGAATCCGTTCGCCGGCAGGCTTCCGCAGAACATGATCGACCCCGTCGAAAATACGAAGTTTCCCGCTTTCTGCGGCACGATGCAAAGATCTGCCCTGATCTGTTGTGCCTGCCATTCGCGCGTGTGGACATCCGGATTCCATATCTTTTCCGGGACGCAATTATATTCGGACGAATGCGCCTCGGACGATGCGAGCACAACGGTTTCCGCCGGGGTGCCGAGAGAGGGGTCAATGCAATCCAGTTCAAAGCCAGCTGCGCCGCCGCCCGAAAAACCGAAGTCGCCGATGATCTCCTCCTCGATGCCATCAAACAGCCAGGCGAAGGCCGGGGCGCGGGAAGCGGCGGTGCGGCGATAGAATGAAGCGTCGAAGGGACCATGCGCCGACATGCCGACACCGACAAGTGCCTGGGGCGGCCGGTCGTTTTTCAGCCAGAGGCCGCCATACTGCCCATCGAAGGCATGGTAAAACTCGCCAGTCTCGGCCTGCCACATTCTGACGCCGCTTTCGCCGCGGCGTATTTCGATCGCGCCGGGAAAGGCCTCGCTCGTGGCCACGCGCCAAAAAAAGCCGTTGCCGCCGAGATAGCCGAAATTGCCGCCACCCTCGATGAAATCGCCGATCGCGTCGAGCGAGCGGCCGGTATGGTATTCCGGATGGCTTACCGTCAGCACCAGATCGTAGCCAGCAAGCACCGCGACGCCCTCCGCGTCGAGGTCGTGGTCCGTCACCACATCGACCTCGATGCCCTTTGCCGCGCACCATGCGATGAGATGCATGTCGGCCGAAAAATGCCGCAGCCCCGATCCCTTGTCATCCAAATACGCGAAGAAGCCGGGCCGCATCAAAAGCTGCGGGCGCAGAGCTGAACTGAACATCACCCCGCTATCGTCAGGATGCACGTCGTAGAGCGAACGCCCGAACTCGGGATACTGGGCCGGATGGTGCGGATAACTGCCCCAGGCATCACGTCGAGCGACGTATGCGGGGCCGTAATTCGTCCTCGGATAGTTGCAATAGGCTTGGTAGGTGAGCGTGGAAAAGAGAATGGCCGCCTTCGCGATTTTGGCGCCACAGGCGGGGCGGACAAAAAACGGAATGATGTCTTGTGTCCCCTCGCAACTGAGCCTTACGCCGTAGACGCCGCTCTCGAGATCGAGCGGAATGTCGACGCGGAAATCCGTCTCCCACCCGCAATCGTGCAAGTCGTCCTCATGGAAATGGATCGCGGCATATTCGTCCGGCGCGTGCTGCCAGCACATCTCGGTACCGGTCCACCGCGATCCTCGCACCGCCCGGGCAGGCAGATTGTGCAGCTTACCGTCGAGCGATCTTGGTCCCCGATCCCGGATCCGGTCGGTTGGAATGTCCAGCGCGAAATCCCAGGAGGCGAGGATGGAGCCGTCGTCCGCCGCAACAGGAGCGAGGGCATCCGGCAGATGAAGACCGCGTGTGATGGCAGGATTTTCGAGCCGCCCATTGAAGAAGTGCGCCATGACGGGCGCGTCATTCTCTCTCCTTCGAGCCGCGAGTGACAACTCGGCGAACGCTCCGTCCTCGTCGGGCCGGGCAACCGAGACGTGAGCAATGCGCTCTCCCGTGATAACAGCGTAACAGGCTAGCCTGACATCGGATGCAGTCAGGCCGAGTCGCAGTTCATACCAGATGCCCAGTTCGAGCCGACAGGCGAGGGATGCGCTCGTCCCATCGAAGCCGACGGTCGGGCTCCCGACCTCTATGCTTACGCAAAGCACACGACCGTCCGCGGTCCTCAGTGCGAGCAGCGTTTGCGACCGATCTTCGTCAAGTCTCGGCTGAAAGCGGATCGAGATCGTGTCGTCGCGGATATCCCCCAGCCCGGCTAGGGCTATCAGGGCGTAGGAGCCTGGCCGGGCGGACTTTTCCACCGAGCGATAGTTTCCTTCGAAGGCCGCGGGAATGGGACGTGCGTCCATGCCCGGTCCTTGCGGGTTGGGATCCGCCGAATAGAGGCGAACCAGGTCGGCCCGATAGTCGGTGCGGAAGCTGCTCGAAATCTTGACCTCTAGCGTCTCCCCGGCGCGCGCCGAATATCTATCCGTATAGCCGATCAGCATCGCACAGTGTTCCATTGATCCGCGACGCCTTCAACGCGACGAGACCTTGAGCGATCGCTCCAGATAGGCGCCATATCGCGAGAGCGAGAAGGTGAAGGTGAAGTAAATCAGCGCGACGAAGAAATAGACCTCCGCGAAGAACGAATTCCAGCCGCCTGCCGTAAAGGCCGCGTTGCCAGACGCAGTGACCTCGAAGAAGCCAAGGATGACAATGAGGGATGTCTCCATGAACGCAATGACCACCTGGTTGATGGTCGGCGGCAGCGCGAGTCGGAATGCTTGCGGCAGGATAATGCGCGAAATTGTCTGCCAATAGTTCAGGCCGAGCGCGGCCGCGGCTTCCTCCTGGCCTGCCGGGAGCGACTGGATGCCGCTCCGCAGGATCTCCGCCTGATAGACGGCAAAGAAAAGCGCCGAGCCGAGGATCACCCGGTAAAGCTTATCTCCCACCAGGAAGTCGGGCAGTGCAAAGGGCAGGATGATGGCGGCCGTGAAAAGTATGGACAGCAACGGCAGCGAACGCACGCCATCGATGAAGAGCGCGGTCAGCGACGAAATCACGGGCAATTTCGACCGGCGGAGCAACGCCAGGATGATTGCGAGCGGCATACCGATCACAAAGGTGGATGAGAATACGAATGTCGTGAGTGCCAGGCCGCCCCACTGCGTCTCCAGGATAATCGGCAGGCCGAAGATCCCGCCTTTCATCAAATAGTAGAAGGTGCCGTATCCGGCGAGCCAGATGATGGGCAGCAGCCTTGCCGACCAGAACAGGGGAATGCAGGAGAGAACAACTGTGGCAAGTATCGCAAGACACGCCAAGGCCGAACGCCACTGCTCTTCATATGGGTAGAGGCCGAACAGGATCAGGCGATAGCGATCAGTCACGACCGCCCAGCATGCCCCGCTGGCTTTGTGGCAGTCCTCGGGTGTCCCAGCCCAAACCGACCGAAGCAAGGCCCAATCGATGAAAGACCAGACCAGGTATGCGATCAAGGCCAGGCAAACAAGCGTGACGAGCGACCGGCCGGTTGTCGAAAAGTAATCCCGGCGAAGATCAGGAATGAACTTGGCCTGCTGCGTCGGCGGCAGCTCGATGTCGGTCAGTGTCGTTTCCGCTTTCATTTCTTATGCCCCGGCAAAGCGATTGAACGATTGATGGCGTTCATGACGAAGGCGATTGACATGTTGATGGCCCAGAACCCGATGATCAGGAGAAAGATCAGCGTCAGCGTTTGACCGGAATGATTGATCGAATTGGCGATGACTCCGAAGTAGTCCGAAAAACCGATTGCGATACCGATTGTCGTGGCTTTCATCAGCCAGATGATCTGGTTGGTCATGGTCGGCAGTATTTTGCGGATCATCAGCGGCAACCGGATGCGCCAGAACGTATCCCAGTTGCGCAGGCCGAGAGCATACGCCGCCTCGGTTAGCCCTGTCGGGATCGCCAGGAAGCCAGCGCGGACGATTTCCGCGACATAGGCTGCGCCAAACAGCGAGATGGCAACGATAGCGGCACTCAACTCCGGCACCATTGTCGCACCTCCGACAAAGCGAAGCCCTTTGGCGCGCGGCAGATCGACAAGTGGCAGTCCATCGAGCCGGCCCATGGCGAGCGCGACGGCAGCGCATATCAGGCCCGCGGCAAGCCAAACAAGAGCTGTAGAACGCGCCGTGCGTCGGAGCGACGAGACGGTCAGTATGATTCCAGCCACCAAGAAAGCTGCCGCAAGCACCACGTGCCAAGGCTCCACGTTCAGCCAGGGAAAGGAAATCCCGCGGTTAGCAATGTAGATGCTGCCCGGCAAAGCGATCGCGGAGCGCGGCGAAGGCAGGTGCGCGATCAAGGAATACCAGAAAAACGCCTGCAAGATCAGCGGGATATTCCGAAAAACCTGGACATAGGTAGCGCCCATCAAATTGACGAGCTTGTGCTTTGACAGGCGCGCCGTGCCGATGATCGTGCCCAGAATCACCGCCAGGGAAACGGAAATGACGCCGAGAAAGATCGTATTGACGAAACCGACCAGCAGCGCACGGGCGAAGGTCGAGTTGATGTCATAATCAATCAGGCTGAACGAGATGGTCGATCCCGTGGAGTAATGTAGGAAGTCCCATCCCATGGAGACCCCCTGCACCTGCAGATTATGCCGGGTCGTCGTCACCCCAACAATCACGATTGTGATGATAAATGCGACGAACACCAGCTGCAGCGCGGCGTTCCGGTATCTGCGGTTTCCGATCATTCTGATCATCGCTGCGATCCCCTGGCGCGTGTCGGGATTTGTCCTGTGCGTGCGGGATGTCCCGCCGACTTTCGCCGGCGGGACATCGGTCCGATCAGTCGAGAACCGGAGCGAAGAACACCCCGCCCTTGTTCCACGGCGAGTTCAGCGCGCGCGGCAGCTTGTAGCGAGATCCCGTGCCGAAATTGCGGTTGTACATTTCTTCGGCATTGCCGAATTTCTTGATGACGTTGTAGCCCCAGTCGTCCTTGAGGCCGAGACGGGCGCCAAAACCAGGCGTCGCGCCCAGCAGCTTGCCGACGACCGTGTTCGGAGGATTGGCCTTCATCTGGTCGACGTTTGCGCTGGTCACGCCATTCTCTTCGGCTACGCGCTGCGCTGCGATCACCCAATTGACGAGGTCCACCCAGGAATCGTCGCCCTGGCGCACCGTGATGGATTCAGGCTCCAGGGAAATGGAGTCGGACAGAATGACGTGGTTGTCAGGGTCGGCCGAGGTTGCCCTAGTGGCCGCAACGATCGGACCCCACTCGGAATAAGCGTCGCAACGATTTGCAAAATAGGCTGCCGCGGCTTCGGTATTCTTTTCGAACGTCACGACTTTGACGTCGTATTTGTTCGTTTTGATATAGTCACTGACGAGCTTTTCCGTGCTCGTCCCGCCGGCAATACATACAGTGCCGCCCTGCAGGTCAGCCAGCGATTTTGCGTTCAGGTCCTTGTGGGCCATGAACGTCGTGACGCCAATGAAGTAAGGCATGCTGAACTGAAGGCCGAGTTCGGTATCGCGACTGAACAACCAGCCCGTCGCCTTGACCACGAGATCGAGATCACCGGATTGAAGGGCGGGAAAACGTTGCGCCCAACTCACGGGGATGAGCTTGAGTTTCTCGTCGGAACCGAAAATTGCGGTGGCGATCGCGCGGCAATAGTCGATATCAAGACCGTGCCATTTGCCTTGGGCATCGACTTCTGCGAAACCTTCGAAGTTGCCGTCGCTCGACGTGCAATTGAGATAGCCGCGCGCCTGGACGGCCTTGAGGGTATCGCCGGGGGTCGCAGCTGCGATCTGGCAAGCCGCGCCAGTCAGTGACGCTACGGCAATGGCCAATTTAAGATAGTTTTTCATTATTCCCAGTCCTCCTTGGATGTGACACTGAATTTGAGTTGCTTGGGCCGCACCTCGGCTTCAAGTCCGCCGCGACCCCATTTCCGTTCGGTCCGAGCCGTGAGCCGACACTTTCGGTAGCGGCAACTGGCGCGAGGAATGCGACCGCAGGCCTTGCCGGCGACGCGCAAACAAAGTCATCAGAAAATTACGGGGGCTGCCCTTCGACGCGTGATCGAAAGGTAAGAACAGCGCGACCTTCAGCGGGTCATTGCCCGTTTTCATTGCCTCACCCTTGTTTTGCGCGGTTCCGCGCAGTTCCCGTCGTTGGCATCTTCGGCCAATCAATTGTCGTTCTAATGTCGACTTGCCGATTAGTCGTTCTAATGTCGACAGAAGTCAAGCGAAAATTAGCCACATGGCGGCTTAGCCAATCCTCCAAACATTTCGGCTAAGTCTCCCGTCGTTCTGTCGTCTCAGTGTCGACTTGATAAATATGCCGTCTTAGTGTCGACAAAATCAAGTGGAAAATTAATAGTGGCTGCGACGGCAACAGGTGGCGGGCGGCAACGCACCTACGCGACTGATGCGGAACAGGGAGGCATAGCGATGATTGGAGAATGTCTCGTGCCCGGAGCGGTGTCCGGGGAAGTCCTATTCGCGGCAGTAGGCCTTAGCTTCATGGGAGGGGTCAATTCCGAGACAGGCAAGGTCATCGACCCCCATCATCCCCTCTACGGCCAGAGCTTGCGCGGAAAGATTCTGGTCATTCCAAGCGGGAGAGGATCATGCGCTGGCAGCTTGGCGATCCTCGAACTCCTCATGAACGGCCACGCGCCGAAGGCGCTGGTCTTCCAGCACAAGGAAACCATTCTTACCCTGGGTGTTATCATCGCAAAGGAACTATTCCAAAGAGGCATCCCGATCGTGCGCCTGTCGCCGGAGGACTTCGCCTCGCTCGCTGCGGCGCGCCACGCCATCGTTAAGGACGGGTCTGTGGAACTGTTCGACACCCAACCGCCGCCGATCATGGCCGAACGCGAATTGCCGGCCCTCGATCTCGAAGGCTTCGAACTGACTGAGGAGGACGGACGCTTCCTTGCTGGGGCACACGGGGAAGCAGGCAAGATCGCGATGCGGATCATCATACGAACCGCACGGCTCGAAGGTGCCAGTAGCCTGATCGACGTCGACATGGCACATATCGACGGTTGCTTCTATCACGGTCCAGGGGGAGTGCTATTCGCGAAAAAGCTGCTCGAGCTTGGCGGCAGCGTACGAGTGCCCTCGTCCATGAACGCGCTTTGTGTCGACCGCCGTCGATGGAAAGAACTCGGCGTCGACGCGAAGCTCGGATTGCCGTCGGACGAGCTCGCAGAGACCTACGTTGCGATGGGCGTCACGCCGACCTATACGTGCGCACCCTATCTGCTCGACGGCGCTCCCCTGTTCGGCCAGCAGATCGCCTGGGCAGAATCCAATGCCGTCGTCTTTGCCAATTCGGTGCTCGGCGCGCGCACCATGAAGTATCCCGATTACCTCGACATCCTCGTCGCCATTACCGGGCGCGCACCGAACGCCGACTGCCACATTGGGGGCAAGCGCTTCGCTACTCTAAGCATCGCCGTGCCGCGCCCCCACGAGCCGGACGACTCTTATTGGCCGGTGCTGGGATACTGCATCGGCAAGATCGCACCGAACGACATTCCCGTCATCGTCGGCCTCGAGGGACTCATGCTTTCCCACGACGATCTGAAGGCCTTCGGTGCGGCATTCGCCACAACCTCCGCGGCGGCGATGTTCCACATAGTGGGTATCACACCGGAGGCGCTGTCAATTGAGCAAGCGACTGGAGGTTCAAGTTCAGTACGCCATCACATCGTCACCATCGACGAGCTAAGGGAAACGTGGCACGAACTGAATAGCGCCGGTACGTCCGATGTCGATCTTGTTTCACTCGGTAATCCGCACTTCTCACTCACCGAATGCGAACGTCTCTCACGGCTTTGCGCTGGCCGCAAGAAAGCGGACGGTGTCACCCTGATCGTAACATGTGGACGCGACATTTTCGAAAAGGCCGAGGCCGCGGGCTACGTCAAAACGATCTCGGACTTCGGCGGCAGGTTCATGAACGACACGTGCTGGTGTTTGATCGGGGAACCCATTGTCGCACGCGAAGTGAGAAACATCATCACGAACTCCGGCAAATACGCGCATTACGGCCGCGCCGCCGTGAGCAAAGGCTTCCATTTCGGGAGCCTCGGGAGGTGCGTTGACGCGGCCTGCGACGGCTGCGTGGAAACCACGCTCCCAAGCTGGCTGTCTCGGTGATCCGGGCGGATGGCCCACTCACCGGTCTGCAGATATCGACGACATTTCCGCTGACCAAGGGCGGACTGAACCAACAAGTCAAAATGACTTCGAAAAGCATGGCGGCGTCGGGGCACTGCACGCCACGCTCGATCGCGTGCTCGCGAGGATCGTAAGGACGTCCCACGAGGGTATGGCAAATCCTAGAAAGTCGGCGGAGTGCAAGCGCTGATCACCTCGCAGGGGACCGCGCCGACGCATCGGAACCGGTGCGGGCGGCGGCTGTCGAAATAATAAGCGTCACCAGGACCGAGGATGCGCCTTTCATCATCAACGCTGACTTCGAGACGGCCCGAAAGTACGATGCCGCCTTCCTCGCCTTCGTGCATGAGCGGCACTTTGCCGGTATCGGCCCGAGGCTGATAGCACTCCTTCAGGATCTGCAGGCTCCGGCCAAAGAGGCTCTCGCCGACCTGGCGATACGAGATCGGCCCCTTGCCGATTTCGACAAGCTCATCCGCCGCATAGAAGGCCTTTCGAGGACGCTCGGGCTCGAAAGCGAAGAACTCGGCCAGTCCGATCGGAATGCCATCCAGTACCCGCTTGAGCGCGCCCACCGAAGGGTTGGTCGAGTTGGACTCAATCAGGGAGATCGTCGAATTGGTGACCCCTGACCTCTTGGCCAGTTCGCGCTGAGACAGATTGTGAAGCATCCGCAAGTGGCGGAGGCGATTGCCGATATCGACGGACATGACCAACTTTCAACCTGCTTAAGATATCGAACGTTTATGCCTTCGGTTTCGCAATTTCAATGGCTTAGACAAGAGTAGAAAAGGACTTGTTCGCATTGCCGAAATGGCCGAAGTAATCCCATCTCAAGGAGAATTCTCGATGGACCTCGCAGCCAGATCGGGCAACACGCCATCACTCGTCAATTTCTGGATGCCGTTCACGGCGAACCGCCAGTTCAAGGCCGCGCCTCGCCTGCTCGCCTCCGCGGAGGGCATGTACTACACCGATGTCGACGGTAATCGGGTCCTCGACGGGACGGCCGGTCTCTGGTGTGTCAACGCCGGTCACGGTCGCAAGCGTATCGCAGACGCCGTGGATCGACAGTTGCGCACGCTGGACTATGCCCCGACCTTCCAGATGGGCCATCCCATCGCGTTCGAGTTCGCCGAGAAGCTTGGGCGGATCGCGCCGGGCGGACCTGCGGCTCAACTCGATCGGGTCTTCTTCACCGGGTCGGGCTCGGAGTCCGTCGACACTGCTCTGAAGATCGCGATCGCCTATCAGCGCGCCATTGGCCACGGAACGCGGACCCGCATCATCGGTCGGGAGAAAGGCTACCACGGCGTTGGTTTCGGCGGCATTTCCGTCGGCGGCCTCGTCAACAATCGACGGGTGTTTCCGCAAATCCCCGCCGACCATATGCGCCATACGCTCGACATTGATCGCAACGCCTTCTCCAAGGGCCTGCCGGCGCATGGCATCGAGCTTGCCGAAGATCTTGAACGCCTGGTTGCCCTGCACGGCGCCGAGACGATCGCTGCCGTCATCATCGAGCCCATGGCCGGTTCCGCAGGTGTCATCCTGCCTCCGAAGGGCTATCTGGAGCGGCTACGTGCGATTGCCGACAAGCATGGCATCCTCCTGATCTTCGACGAGGTGATCACCGGCTTCGGACGCCTCGGCACACCTTTCGCCACAGACTATTTCGGCGTGGTGCCGGATCTCGTCACCACCGCAAAAGGCCTGACCAACGGCGCAATCCCTATGGGAGCAGTATTCGCCAGCCGCAAGGTCCATGACGGTCTGATGATCGGTCCGGAAAACCAGATCGAACTCTTTCACGGCTACACATATTCCGGACATCCAGCCGCCTGCGCGGCAGGGATTGCGACGCTCGATATTTATGAGGAGGAGGGCCTCCTCACGCGCGCGTCTGAACTTGCTGATCACTGGCAAGAAGCGCTCCACGCACTCAAGGGACTGCCGAATGTCGTCGACATTCGCAATCTCGGATTGGTTGGCGCAGTTGAGCTGATGCCCCGCGAAAGCGCAGCGGGAACCCGGGGTTACGATGTCTTCGTCGAATGCTTCACAAAGGGGCTGCTGATCCGCGTAACCGGCGATATCATCGCGCTCTCGCCGCCGCTGATCGTTGAAAAGAATGAGATCGATCGGATCGCTTCCACTCTCGCCAACGCTCTGAGGCAGACTGCCTGATATCGAAAATCATTCATCCGGGCGCGACTAGGTCAGTCATGACCGATGGCGTCGATCAGATGGGCTGATACCGTCAAGGGGATGGAGGGACCCGCTCCTCGTCACCAATCGGAGTTGGACAAATGACAGAAGAAAAGGTGGCTCTCATCACGGCAGGCGGCAGCGGCATGGGTGCCGCGGCGGCGAAGCGCCTGGCGGCGGACGGCTTCAAAGTCGGCGTGCTCTCCTCCTCCGGCAAAGGCGAGGCTCTGGGCAAGGAGCTCGGCGGCTTCGGCGTCACCGGCTCCAACCAGTCGAACGAGGACCTGAAGCGCCTCACCGACGGCGCGCTGGAGCGCTGGGGCCGCATCGACGTGCTGGTTAACAGCGCTGGCCACGGCCCGCGTGCGCAGATCATCGAGATCAGCGACGAGGACTGGCACAAGGGCATCGACACCTATTTCCTCAACGTCGTGCGCCCGACGCGGCTGGTGACGCCGGTGATGCAGAAGCAGAAGTCGGGCGTGATCATCAACATCTCGACCACCTGGGCGTTCGAGCCGAGCCCGATGTTCCCGACTTCCGCCGTGGCGCGCGCCGGGCTTGCCGCCTTCACCAAGATCTTCGCCGACACCTACGCGGCCGACAACATCCGCATGAACAATGTGCTGCCCGGCTGGATCGACAGCCTGCCGGCCACGAATGAGCGCCGCGACAGCGTGCCGATGAAGCGCTACGGCACGTCGGAGGAGATCGCCGCGACGATCTCGTTCCTCGCTTCGGACGGGGCGGCCTACATCACGGGCCAGAACATCCGTGTCGATGGTGGCATCACGCGCTCTGTCTGATTGCCGTCCCACCAATCGCCGAGGAAATCCGTTGTACCGATCCGGGTCGCCAGCCCTGGACCCTATGTCCAATTTTCCGCACGGTGCAAGAGCCGTCACGCCGGTCCGGCAAGCTGAAATTTCAGGCGGCGACACTGCCAGCGTAATCGAACCTTTCTCCGGTGCCAAACGCAAGGTGGAACCTGCGTGAGAATTTCTGGACAACGTTTGGCGAATACCAGCTGCGCAGCGGACTCTCCTACCGTCAGGCGAATGCCCCGGTCGGCTGCACTCGGGGTGACGCTTGCAGGTGGAAGAGATCGCCAACCTCCTTGTTGTCGAATTCTGTTATCGAGCCTAAGCGCGGAGCCTTGCAAATGGCGTGTGAGCGCGGAAGACTAACGCTTCGCTTTGATCCGGGTAGCCAAGACATTGCGGATAGAGAAGCTTGAGTGAATGCGGAGCACACCCGGAAGGGTGGAAAGAACCTCCTTGTGGATCCGCTCGAATTCGCCGGCATTGGCTACCTCCACGCGTAGCAGATAGTCCGAGCCCCCGGTCATCAGGAAGCATTCACGGATCTCCGGATGCTTGCGGACAGCCGCCTCGAATTGGTCGAGGTAATCCTCGGTCTGCCGCTCGAGCGTTATGTTGATGATGACAGCGATCGTCCCCTCCGCATTCGCGGTGTCGACCAGCGCCGTATAGCCGCGAATCACCCCGGCATGCTCCAAGAGCCTGGTTCGCCTGAGACAGGCGGAGGCCGACAGGCCGACTTCGGCCGCAAGCTTGGCATTGCTGATGCGCGCATCGATGCGCAGCAGTCTCAAGATATTGCTGTCGATGGCGTCCAGGGTGGCTATGATAGATTGT
Source organism: Mesorhizobium sp. SOD10 (assembly GCA_000824805.1). GTDB lineage: Bacteria > Pseudomonadota > Alphaproteobacteria > Rhizobiales > Rhizobiaceae > Mesorhizobium. The sequence goes on along the minus strand of CCNA01000009.1, from coordinate 8,483 downwards.
TCCAATTTTCTGGTCCAATATGCGAAAAAATGCGCCAAGACGCAATGATCACCTACACCTTGGCCGGCAATTTCGTTCATTATTTCATAAGTTCGCCGCGATCGAAAGGCGGCGCCGATGGACAGAGATTTTTTGGACACCCGCGCACGAGCTGCCGCGGCTGAGCAAGGGGCCTCAGGCCTTCTGAGCATCAATCTTGCAACGCTCTGCAGCAATTACAAAAAGCAGTGCTCGACAGTCGCGCCCATCCGCGCGGGAGCCGTCGTGAAGGCAGACGCCTATGGGCTTGGAGCGGCTATCGTATCTCGGGCGCTGTATGTGCAGGGTTGCCGGCAGTTCTTTGTTGCGCAGTTCATGGAGGCCACCGCACTGCAGGCCGATCTTGCGCGCGACGTTCAGATCTTCGTGCTGAACGGTCTGCAACCCGGCAGTGAGATCGCATGCGCACAGGCGGGCATCGTTCCGGTGCTCAATTCGTTGGAGCAATTTCGGCGCTGGTCTTCAGCTGCTCGTGATTTCCAGCGAACGCTTCCCGCCGTCCTGCAGTTCGACACCGGCATGTCCAGGCTTGGAGTAGCGCCGGAAGAAAGATCGAAGTCGCGATGAGCCACCTTGCTTCGGCCGACGAACCCGGCAGCAAGCAGAATTCAGACCAGCTCGCGGAGATGCTGCACATAGTCGATGAATTTGGAGGGTGCCAAATGTGCTTCGCCAATTCCGGCGGTATCTTCCTCGGTGCTAAATATCACGGTGTCCTCGCGCGTCCCGGCATCGCGCTTTACGGCGGCGCGCCGACGAATGGCATGTCCAATCCGATGCAGCCCGTGGTCAAGCTCGACGTGGCCGTCATCCAGACGCGGACGGTGCCGGCCGGCACGCGTGTCGGCTATGGCGGCGCGAAAGTCACCTCCGGCCAAACACGACTTGCCACGATTGCGACCGGCTACGCGGATGGTCTTCCGCGCAGCCTCAGCAGCCGAGGAGCCGTCTATTTCGAAGGCCAGCGCCTGCCGATCGTAGGTCGGGTGTCGATGGACAGCATCATGATCGATATTACCGCGCTTCCCGAGGGCACGCTCACCCTCGGCAGCCTCGTCGAAGTGATCGGTCCGCATCAGACGCTCGAAGACATCGCGCGCGATGCCGGGACAATCTCCTACGAGATTTTGACGAGCCTGGGCCACCGCTACCAACGCACCTACCGCTGACATCCACACCCCGCAACCATTGAGGAAATCATGAGAGTCATTGTCCTGGGTGCCGGCGTCGTCGGCGTGACGACCGCCTACCAACTGGCCAACGCTAGGCACGATGTCACCGTCATCGACAGGCAGGATGGGCCCGCGCTCGAAACCAGTTTCGCCAACGCCGGGGAAGTCTCGTTCGGCTATTGCTCGCCCTGGGCCGCGCCCGGTATTCCCATGAAGGCGATGAAATGGCTGTTCATGAAACATGCTCCGCTCATCCTTCGTCCCAAGATCGATCGTGCGATGGTCGCCTGGCTCGTGCAGATGCTGTCGAACTGCACGTCCAAACGCTACGCGATCAACAAGAGCCGCATGCTGCGCCTGGCCGACTACAGTCGCATTTCGCTCGCCGAGGTACGCAGCGAAACGGGTATCGAATATGACGAGCGGATGCAGGGGACGCTGCAGCTGTTCCGCACGCAGCAGCAACTCGATGCCTCGGCAAAAGACGTGAAGGCGCTTGCCGCCGACGGCATTCCTTACGAAGTTCTCGATCGCGACGGATGCATCCGCGTCGAACCGGCGCTCGCCCATGTCCGCGACAAGATCGTCGGTGGTCTGCTCACGCCGAAGGACGAAACTGGCGATTGCTTCAAGTTCACAAACGCGCTCGCCGCGAAAGCGGCCGAACTCGGCGTCCATTTCGACTACGGCACGACGATCAAAGGGCTCGATGTCGAGGGGGAGCGCGTGCGCGCCGTGCTTACCGAGAAGGGCCGACTGAACGCCGACGCGGTCGTCGTTGCCCTTGGCAGCTATTCCCCACTGCTTCTCAAACAATTCGGCATTCGCCTGCCGGTCTACCCGGTCAAGGGCTATTCGCTGACCATCCCGATCGTCGATGCGTCGCGTGCTCCCGAGTCGACCATCATGGACGAGACTTACAAGATCGCGATCACTCGTCTCGGCGACCGCATCCGGGTGGGCGGCATGGCGGAGATCTCAGGATACACCAACGATCTTGGTCAGGCCCGCAGGCAAACGCTCGAGCATTCCGTCACTGACCTTTTCCCAGGCGGTGACGTCACCAGGGCCTCGTTCTGGTCCGGATTGCGGCCGATGACGCCGGACGGCAGCCGGTCATCGGTCCGACGAAGATTGCCGGTCTTTTTCTCAACACCGGCCACGGCACGTTGGGCTGGACGATGAGTTGCAGCTCGGCGCGCGTGATCAGCGATCTCGTCGGCGGAAAGAAAGCAGACCTCGATGCCACCGATCTCGCGATCGCACGATACGCCTGAATATTGCAACAAACACAGGACACGCCAATGTTGACGGAAATCCAGACCTCAGAGGCACCCGGTGCGGTCGGCTCGTTCTCTCAGGCAATCAAGGTCGGCAACCTTTTGTTCGTTTCTGGCCAACTTCCCATCGATCCCGATACGGGAGAATTCAGTTCCGATGATCCAGTGAAACAGGCAGAACAATGTCTGCGGAACATTGCAGCGATCGCCAGAGCTGCGGGCACGGACCTGTCGGCAACCGTAAAGACAACCGTGCTACTCACCAATCTCCGCAAATTCGCGGAGATCAATCAGGTCTATGCTGGCTTCTTTGGCAAGCCTTACCCCGCCCGAGCTTGCTACGAAGTTGCCGCGCTGCCGAAGGGCGCGAAGGTTGAAATCGAGGCGATCATTGCCTTGCGGTAACCGGCGCCGGTCCCTGCCGCTCGTTTGGCGGCCGGATGAGAAGCGGCCTTCCACCCGCTTGCTCAGGCTAAACCAGATGATTCACCGTCGCCCCAAATTCATAGTAGATCGCCTTCGCTGCGTTGAAGCGCTCCGAGTAGCGCTCGATAGGCAGGATCGGGAGGGCGTCGGGATTTCCCTCGAGAAGCGCGATCGCTGCTTGCGTTCCAAAGACGGTCCCCGGGCCGATGCCGCGTCCTGAATAACCAAAGCAGGCGTAGGCGTCGGGTCCGAAGGCGACGATTTTTGGAATGTGGTCGTCGGTCATTGCGATCCTGCCGCGCCATTCAAAGTCGAACCTCAGGTCTCCTATCGAAGGGAAGAGCGCGCGAAGCTTGCGCCTGGCCCATGACCGATGGATTGGCCCGCCCGGTCCCTCCGTGTTGCCGATGCCGCCAAGGATCAACCTTCCGGCCCTATCGATACGGAAAGAGGACATGACCAATGCCGTATCCCAGCAGCCCTCCCCGCCAGGCAGGATTTCGCGGCGCGCGGCCTCGGGCATCGGAACCGTCGCGAATTGGCAATAGCTGACTGGAGTGTATTGCGGTGCGAACGGGCTCTCGAAGCCCGTCTGGTATGCGTTTGTCGCGAGAAGCAATGCTCTCGCCGTCACCGTGCGGCCGTTGGCCTGAACGATCCAGCTATTTGCCTTCCGGCTGATGGACGTGACGGGCGATCGGGCATGCACCCTGGCGCCCTTCGCCTTGGCTGCCCGGGCTAGTCCCCGGCAGCACGCGACCGGCTGGATGGTCCCCGCACGAGGGTCGAAGAGAGAACCATGGTAAGTCTTCGTCCCGGTACGCCGGGCCGTTTCCGCGGCATCGAGGAGTTCAAGCGGTGCTCCGAACTTCACTCCCTGGCGGTGCCTCTCTTCGAGGTCGCGAAATCCGGACTTGGAATGCGCAAGGTGCAGCGTGCCGCGCCGCGCCGCCTCGCAATCGATCCCTTCGCGCTCGATGATCTCGAAAACTCGCCTCGGAGCGTCGGCCAGGATGTCGATCAGGCGACGGCCCGCCGGCTCGCCCATCTGCTCGATGACAGTGTCTGGCGGCAGCCAGAGTCCGGCGTTGACCAGTCCCACATTCCGGCCCGAGCCGCCGTGTCCCACGATCTCCGCCTCGAGCACACAGGCAGACGCACCCTTTTCGACGGCGGCCAGCGCGGCGGACAACCCTGTGAACCCGCCTCCAACGACGACCAGGTCCACCGTGAGATCGCGGTCGAGAGGACTCGCGTCGCTCTGCTCGCGGCTGCTGGCACGCCAGAGTATCGAGTTGTCTTCCAGGTTCATGACGTAACTTTCAAAAGGGGAACAGTCGAGCCCCTGTTCACTTCAGCGCGGCGCAGGCCCTCGCTATCCGGCTCAGAGCTTCGCCGAGTTCCTCTTCCGAGGTAGCGTAGGAGATCCGGAAATAGGGAGAAAGCCCGAAGGCCGAACCCGGGACGACGGCGACGTCGGCCTTCTCGAGGAGATAGTCGGTGAAGTCCTCATCGCTCTCAATCCGCCTGCCGCCCGGCGTGCTTTTGCCGATCAGCCCGCCGCATCCGGCGAAGGTGTAGAAGGCCCCTTCCGGAACGCGGCAGTCGATGCCGTCGATTTCATTGAGTGCGGCCACCACGAGGTCTCGGCGGCGTTTGAAACTCTCCTGCCGCTCCTTCAGAAACCGCTGCGGTCCGTTGAGGGCCTCGACCGAGGCCGCTTGACTGACCGAGGACGGGCAGGAAGTCGCCGTGCTCTGCACGACTGCCATCGCTTTGATCAAGGCCCTCGATCCGCCTGCGTAGCCGATGCGCCAACCTGTCATGGCGTATGCCTTGGAGACGCCGTTGATCGTAAGCGTCCTCGGTCTCAGCCTTGGCTCCAGCGCAACGGGCGTGACGAACTCGAAGCCGTCATAGACGATGTGCTCGTACATGTCGTCCACCATCAGCCAGACATGCGGGTAGCGAAGCAGCACTTCCGTCAGCGGCCTATAATCCGATGCGCTGTAGGCCGCACCGGAGGGATTGGAAGGCGAATTCAAAAGCAACCAACGGGTCTTGGGCGTGATGGCCTTCTCCAACTGATCCGCCTTGAGCCTGAATCCCGCCTTCGCCTCACAAGGCACGAGGACAGGCACACCGCCGCAGATTTCGACGATGTCGGAATAGGAGGTCCAATAGGGCGTCGGGATGATCACCTCATCGCCCGGATCGACGCTGGCCATGAAGGCCTTGAACAGTATCTGCTTTGCCCCCGTGCCGACGGTGATTTCGTCGAGCGCGTAGTCGATGCCGTTCTCGCGCCGGAACTTCTCCGCCACGGCCTTTTTTAGCGCCGGCGAGCCATCGAGCGCCGTGTACTTGGTGTCGCCTCGGTCTATGGCTGCCTTCGCTGCCGCCTTCACGTTGGCGGGCGTGTCGAAGTCGGGCTCGCCCGCGCCGAGGACTATCACCGGACGGCCTTCCCGCTTCAGCGCAGTGGCACGTGCGCCGATAGCAAGGATCTTGGACACGCCGATGCTGGCAATGCGGGACGCGGATCGGAACGGGGACTCTGCTATTCTGGCATCGATCGTCATGACGTCACTCGATATCGAAGGAGACACCCTGCGCGAGCGGCAGTGCCCTGGAGTAATTCACGGTGTTGGTCGTGCGCCGCATATAGGCTTTCCAGGCATCTGAGCCGGACTCGCGGCCGCCGCCCGTCTCCTTTTCGCCACCGAACGCGCCGCCTATTTCAGCTCCCGAGGTGCCGATGTTGACATTGGCGATACCGCAGTCGGAGCCGTCCGCGGCCAGGAAGCGTTCGGCCTCCCGCATGTCGAGCGTGAAGATGGAGGACGAGAGGCCGGCAGCCACAGCGTTGTGGTCCTCGATGACACGATCAAAATCGGAATACTTCATCACGTAAAGGATCGGCGCGAACGTTTCCTCGAGCACCGGCCCAGACTGCTTTGGCATCTCGACGATCGCGGGCCTCACATAGTAGGCGCCATCCCTGCCCGCATTGAACACACGGTCGCCACCAGTTACCGAACCGCCCTCGGCCTTCGCCCAAGCGAGAGCCTTCTGCATGTTCTCGAACGCCTGCTTGTCGACCAGAGGACCGACAAGTGCGGACGTTTCCAGGGGGTTGCCCACCGAGACGCTCCGGTAGGCCTTGGTCAGGCGCGGAACGAACTTGTCGTAGACGCTCTCATGCACGAACAGACGACGGAGCGTCGTGCAGCGCTGCCCAGCCGTGCCCATGGCGCCGAACGCGATCGCGCGGAGCGCCATGTCGAGATCGGCGGACGGGCACACGATGCCCGCGTTGTTGCCTCCGAGTTCGAGAATCGAGCGTGCGAAGCGCTTGGCCACGCGGGGTCCAACCTCCTTGCCCATGCGGGTCGATCCGGTCGCGGAAACCAGAGCCACCTTCGGGTGATCGACGAGGGCCTCGCCTATGGAGCGGTCGCCGACCAGAACCTGAGAGAGGTTCGCCGGAGCGTCGCCGAAGCGCGCGAGCGCGCGTTCGAGGATCCCCTGGGATGCAAGGGCGGTCAGCGACGTCTTCTCGGAAGGTTTCCAGACGACCGGGTTGCCGCAGACCAGCGCAAGGGCTGCATTCCATGACCACACGGCGACCGGAAAATTGAACGCCGAGATCACGCCCACGACGCCCAGCGGATGCCAGGTCTCCATCATCCGGTGGCCAGGGCGCTCGGTGGCGATGGTCAGGCCGTAAAGCTGGCGCGACAGGCCGACGGCGAAATCGCAGATGTCGATCATTTCCTGGACCTCGCCCAGGCCCTCCGACGGGATCTTGCCCGCCTCGATCGAGACAAGGCGGCCGAGGTCCTCCTTGGCGGCGCGGAGTTCCTCACCGAGCAGGCGGACAAGCTCGCCGCGCTTCGGCGCGGGAACGAGCCTCCAGGTCTTGAAGGCTTCGTGCGCGGCCTCGATGGCGTTCGCGGCGTCAGCGGCCGACACGGTCATCAGCGCGCCCACTTGCTCACCCGAAACCGGGCTATAGGCGGCCATGCCGCCCCCGGAACAGACCTCGCGGGAGACGCCCAGCTTTTCCAAGAGGCGCGCGGTTTCCTGTTTTACGTCGACGGTCTTCGTCATGATTGCTTCCTTATTTTTCCCTGTGTTCATCGCTGCAGTGCCGCGTCATTCTCAAAACGCCACCGACCCCAGCGTGCCCGGCGACGTGATCGCCTTCAGCCCCGCGGCCAGTTTCCGGATTTCCGGAGGGGTGTAGCGGTCGTAGAAGGCCAGATTCTTCGGGCCTATCGCGTGTTCGGCGCTGTAGCTGCCGCCGAATTCTCGGACCGCGATGTCGAAGACCCACGTCCTGAGGCTATTCTCGAACGCGCCGTCCGACATCCGGATGTCATGCTTCGGCACGACGAGATTGAAATGGACCCCGCCGTCGCCGATATGACCGAAGTCGCAAATCGTCACATCCGCGAACTTCGCGGGCAATTCGGCCTTCATCCGCTCGAGGAACGGCATGACGTCGCCGCGGCGGAAGGAAAGGTCGAACGCGATCAGTCGGCCACGATGCTTCACGCCTTCGGAGAGCGCATGGCGCATCGCCCAGATTTCATGCGGCGGACCGACGAACGCGTCGGCGAGCAGTTGGCCCTCCCACATTTCCGCCAGAACGGTCTCCAGGACCTCGTCCAGACCCTGCTCGCCGCTGCGGCGAGCGTTCGAGCGCGAAATCTCCACGAGGATCATGAAATCGGGCACCGCGCCGCCCTGGAAAGGGTTGCGGAGCGAGGGAACATGATCGAGGGCCGCGCGGACCGTGTTGCCGGACATGCCTTCGAAAGCCGACAGATAATTCCCGAGCGAACCCTCCATCGCGATCAGGAGATCGGAAACCTGATCGGGCGATGACGGCACGAGAAGCGCGGTCGCGGTCTGCCGCGGCACGGCCTCGAGGTTCAGCACGCATTCGGTGATCACCCCGAAAGAACCGGATGTCCCGATGAAGAGCTGCTTGAGGTCGACCCCGGTGTTGTTCTTCCTCAATTGCGACGCAAGGTCGAGAACGGTTCCCTCCGCATCCGCCAGAACGACCTTGAGGCCGAGCGTGTTGCGCCGGACATCGCCATAGCGAAGGAACCGCGAGCCACCGGTGTTGGTGGCGACCATGCCGCCGATGCGAGGGTCCGCGCCGAGGTCGATCGGAAAGCAAAGTCCTGAGTTTTCCAAACGCGCGTTAAGCTGGGAAAGCCTGAGCCCCGCCGCTACCCTCACGGACCGGTTGGCCACGTCCAGATCGAAGATCCCGGTGAGACGGTCGAGGCTCAGCACGCCCTGTGTTCCGCCGGCATCGGGCGTCGACCCGGACACCAGGCCCGTGTTGCCGGACTGGGGAATGAGGCAGATGCCGTGCTGTACGCAGTAGGCGAGAACGGCCGATACCTGTTCCGTTGACGCCGGGCGCGCAACGAACGCTGCGCATCCCTTGTCGTAGCGTGCTCCGATTTCGTAAGCGGCCATGTCAGCCGCTTCGGCCAAAACCGCATGGTCACCGATAAGCTCGCGCAGAGCAGCGACGTGGTTC
>CCNA01000008.1 GCA_000824805.1 Mesorhizobium sp. SOD10 | reverse complement strand
CTTCCACGAGCACGACCAGCCGCTGTGGGGCGGGCTGGGGCTCGGCGGCTCGCTCTCCTGGGCCGACGATCGCTACACCGTCTTCGGCGAGGCCTTCGCCAAATCGAGCCTCAAAGAGTTCGGCGACAGCCGATCGATCGGCGCCAAGCTCGGTTTCAGCGTCAAATGGTAACCAACCGCCGTCAGGCGTCAGAAGGAAGGATGTTGAGTTGCGATTTTCGAAGCTCCCACGAACAGCCGCGGCAGCCGTGGCATTGGTGATGTTTGCCGCACCGGTGTTCGCTCAGCAGAAGGGGCCGGCGCTGCCCGGCGGAGCGTCCTCGCTGCAGGAGACCTATCAGGACTGGAGCCTGACATGCCAAAGCAACGCATCCAACGTGGTGTGCGCGATCTCGCAGCAGCAGACGCAGCAGAACGGCCAGCGCATCCTGGCCGTGGAACTGAGGCACAACGCCGATGACAGCCTTGCCGGCACGCTCATTCTGCCGTTCGGGCTGCTGCTCGAGGCCGGCGCCACCTTGCAGGTCGATGACGGCCAGCCGCTCGAGCCGCTGCGTTTCTCGACCTGCCTGCCGGCCGGCTGCGTCGTGCCGCTCAGCTTCGACGAACAGACCGCTTCGGCCTTGCGCGCCGGCTCCGTGCTGAAGGTCAAGCTCAGAAGCACCGACCAGAAGGATCTGACGCTGTCGGTCTCGCTGAAGGGCCTCGCTCCGGCGCTCGACAGGCTCAAGACCTTGGCGGGAGCCTAAATCAAGTCGACGACGCTCCAGCGGGCTTTGTAACGGCCGGATGCGGTCGGAAGCCCAATGGCTGCTTCCGCTCGCCTAATTCTGCAAGCGGACAGCCCGCGCTCCAAGATTGGTTGCCGGCGCCACACCCGCACTCATGCCAGAACTATTTCAAGGACCGTCCCATCACCGCGCGCAAAGAAGCCGAAAAAGGCGAGGCGGTTCAAAAAAGCATCATATTTGATTGAGGCGCGGCATCGGATGACGAAGGCTGCAAACGCGGTCAATCGCCTCCGTACATGACCTTCGGCAGCCATAGGACGATCGAGGGGAACACGATACATAGTCCTACGCCGATCGCCTGCAGGCACAAGAACGGGACCGCAGACATGAAGATCGTCGCCATAGAGATCTCCCGCGGCGCAACGCTTTTCAAATAAAAAAGCGAATAGCCGAAGGGTGGGCTGAGGAACGCCATCTGCATGTTGACCATGAAGATTACGCCATACCAAAGCGGCACATCTTCAGGAGCTACTCCAGCCAATCCGAAAGTGCCGTCGAATTGAAGCGTTTTTAGAATGGGCAGGAAGATCGGTACGGTCAGAAGGAGGATGCCCACCCAGTCCAGAAACATGCCGAGGACGAACAGGATGATCATCATCAGAACAAGAATGCCGTAAGGCGCCAAGCCTGTTCCGAGTATCGATTCGGCGACGAAATTCTGCCCACCCTTCAGGATGAAGAAGCCGACGAACATGGTGGCGCCGAAGAATATCCACATCACCATTGCGGTGGCCTTGAGCGTTGCGAGGCCGGCCTCCCGGATTGTCTCCCAGGTGAGGCGCCGATGCGCGGCGCAGACGATGAAAGCGCCGAATGTACCGATGCCTGCGGCTTCGACCGGCGTGGCAATACCCATGAAGATGACCCCGAGCACCACCAGGATCAGCAGGATCGGCATGAAAGTGCGGCGCAAAAGCTTGAGTTTTTGGACAAAGGCGATGCGCTCTTCCGGCGGCAACGCCGGGCCGAGCTTGGGGTTAATGTAGCAGCGCGCCGTCACATACGCCACGTACATCCCGGACAGCAGCAGACCGGGAAACACCGACCCGATCAAAAGCTCGCCCAGCGACTGCTGCGCGACGACGGCATAGACGATCGCCATGACGGAAGGGGGTATGAGGATGCCAAGTGTGCCGCCTGCAAGAAGCGAGCCGCAGGCGAGCTTGGCATCATAATTGCGTCGCAGCATGGCAGGCAATGCAATCATGCCCATCGTCACTTCAGTCGCTCCGACCACGCCAACCATGGCAGCCAACAGCGTGCAAGAGACGACCGTGGCCGACGCGAGTCCCCCCTTCAGCCCGCCCAGCCATTTGTAGACGACGTCGAACAATTCCTCGATGATGCCTGCCTTCTCAAGAATCGCTGCCATGAAGATGAAAAGCGGCACCGCCGAGAGTTGATAATCCGTCATGAACGGGAAGACCCGAGACGGCAGCATATTCAACATGGACGAATTGCCGAAAAGAAAGAGAAAAAGCACAGCAAGGCTGCCGGTACAGAACGCCATTGGCAATCCGAGCAGCAAAAGCACGCCCAAGCCTCCGAACATCAATATGCTGAGCCAGAGGATCGGAAGCTCGAGACCCATCGCTCAGCGAGTCCTTCCGAATGCGGTGGAGATGTCTCGCATCAGCCGGGACAGGCCCTGAAGCAACAGGAGGGCCGCCCCAATGGGGATCGCGAGCTTCACCGGCCAGTATTGAATTCCCCATTCGGTGAACGAGCGTTCGCCAACCGCCATGGCATCACTCGCAAATCGCCATCCTGTGACCAGCATGGTGCCGATGAACAGGAAGAAGAAGGCCGAGGTGATGATGTCGCAGAGAGCCCGACCGCGTTCGGACAGGTGGCTGTAGAGGATGTCCACTCGAACATGGGTTTCGTCGCGATAAGCATAGGCTCCTGCCAGCATGTACTGGATGCCAAACATAAGAAACATGCTCTCATGCACCCAGTTCGTCGGCGAATTGAAAACATAACGGGCCACGACCTCGTAATAGTAGGCGATGACCGCCAGGACCGACCAGTAGGCGACCAGCTCGCCCGTTACCCTGACCAGCCGGTCGACGGGCCGGAAGACAGCGAGCGGAGCTTTGACCGGCGTGGCGGGCACGTCGGTCACCAGCGGATGGGTGTCGCTCGGGGCCGGTTGAACCTCGCGTTCGCGAGCGCGGCGAACGAGGCCCGGCATCAGAAAGATGTCGCCTGCGAGAACGAGGCCGAGGAGAATTCCGGCAACTCGGGCAAGGGCGTTCGAGCGGGAGAGCCCAGTGAGAGCGGCAGCGTTATTGGTGCGCGCCGTTGCCGCTTCCGCCTCGGCCCTGGCAAGGCGACCGGCGGCACCGTTCTTGCCGGACGCGACATCCGCCCTGGTTTGCGTCAGGACCCTTTCGGCGTGCTCGGCTTGGGATCGGGCCAGAGACAACGCTTCGCGCCCATCCCGCACCTGGGTACTGGTCCAGAGCACTGCGACGAAGAATGGGATGAACAAGAATCCCCAGCGGCTCTTCAGATAGAAACGGTGCATGCCGAGAAAACCGGCAGTTACCAGGAAGAAATAGGCGAGGAACAGGTTGGCTCGGCCGGCATCGCGTCGAGCCCGCTCGCGATAGACGAAGAAGACCGCGGCAAGCGGAAAAAGCACGAGGCTCAACCAGTAAAGCCAGTGCGGCAGCACAAATGTGAGTGAGGGCATCGGCGACCGCCTCTTGAAGGAGAGTGCGCCCGCCCGGACAGAACGGGCGCGGAGAGCCTCAGAGGTTGATCGACAATCCCTGATACATGTCCGGCGTCACATAACCGACAGTCGGGTTCTCCATCACCTCAAGCTGCAGCTTGAAGATGCGCGCCGCGTCCTTGTCCTTGTTGGCCCACTCGAACCAGATCGGCACCGCGATTTCCTGGAACTTCTGGAGGTCTTCTGCGCCAAGCCGGTTGATTTCGATGCCCGCGTCGGTGAACTTGTGCCAAGCCTCCATGTCGGCCTTCTGGATCGCGCCGAAATGGGTGTTCGAATAGACCTGGATCTCGTCTTCCACGAACTTCTTGAGGTTGTCCGGGAGTTGGTTCCAGACATTCATGTTGACGGCGAAATCCATCAGGTCGACGGGCTGATACAGCGACATCAGTCCAGGCGGCCCCATGGAAATGTATTTGGTCACCTGCTGGAAGCCGAGCGCCCAGTTTACCGCTGGGCCTGTGTAGTCGGCGGCATCGATCGTGCCCTTCTCCAGCGCTGAGAACACCTCGCCGCCCGGCAGCAGCGTCGTCTTGGCGCCGGCTTTCGCGAATGTCTCGGCGATCATCCCGCCTGGCACGCGCAGCTTCAGATCCCTGAAATCCTCGATCGAGCGGATCGGTGTCTTTGAGTGGATGATGTTCGGGCCATGATGAATGCGGTTGACGTAGTAAAGACCTTGTTTGGCATACAGGTCGCGCGCGGCCTGCAGGCCGCCTTTCGAATAGAAAAACATGTCCCATTCGTGCGGATAGCGAAGCCCCATCGTGTAGGAGGACAGGAACGCAGCGGCGGGAAGCTTTCCGGCCCAGTAAAGTGAAAACGAGTTCATCGCTTCGAGGACGCCGTTCTTCACGCCGTCGAGGAGTTCGAAGTCGCCTACGATATCCTTTGCCTTGAACGGCTGAAACGCGAGTTGTCCTCCGGTTTTTTCCTTGATGGTACCACACCAGTTCTGAAAGGTTTCAAGTCCGACACCAGCCGGCCACGAGGTCTGAATTTTCCAGGTGATTGTGTCAGCGGCTCCGGCCCTTCGGACCCAGGGGGCGGTAACCGCTGTCGCCGTCAGCCCGGCGACAAGTCCGCTCGTCTTCAGGAATCTTCGTCGTGATTGACAGCGCGATACTTCGCTCATTGTCTTCCTCCCTGTTGGGCGAGTCGTCAATGTGACGGAGCCCGCCGTCGGTCTCAAAAATTTAAACCAATGACACAGCCCTTTTTGAGGGATCAGAGCATGGCCGGCGCCACCAACGAGAGAAAAGGCGCGGCGTGCTAAGTAACATAGCGCGGCGCAAACATTTTCAACACCGCGCCAATGCGGGGTTCCTTCGGCTGACAGGCTCGGTGCGGCTTCTGTCCTCGCAATTCAGGCCGGAGCATTGGCGAGGTAATTGCCGCACACAATGGACACATCAAAGGCGATACCCGCACGGCGGCCGTGGCCCGGCGTTCGGCTTCGCCGCAGAGCGAGCGCCCTGGTCACAATGGACGTTATGACGTCACCAGCAGTCGCGGTGAGGCCAGACAGCACGGACGTCCTTGTCACGCGCGATTTGAGCGCGGTTGCGATGGCTGACAAGGATGTGCTGCTCGGGATCGCAAGCGACGAAGACATGATCCGTAGCGCCGAAATCGGGACAGCTGCTCCGCGCCGATCCCGGTGGGTTCGGTTTTTGGCAGGAATACGGGGTCGCGGCAGACGAAGAGTAGAAGATCCAATGATCAGTCACCGGCTTTCTGCCCTGCCGCGTGCCACTGATCGCGAAAGCTTGGTCAGAAGATTCGTTGGCGCCATCAGGATATCGGGCCATCGTACCTTTTGGCGGGCAGGCAACGAACCCGACGCCAACGATTTCGCCCCAACCGTTGGTTATGACGTCTCTCGCCTTCTCCAGGTCCTTGAGCGTCGGAAATATCTTGTCGTGACCGTGGAGGTCGGGATGTCGGAGCCTGCCGTGCCAATCGATAGGAACTGATCCATTACGCACGAGATCTGCGATCGGGATGCGCGCGTAGATGACTTGCGTGCCGTCCTGGATGCTGTGGGCGTCGAACGGGCGGCCATCATCGGGCCCTCCGAAGGCGGCTCGCTCGCCGCCTATTTCGCCGCCACGCAGCCGCACCGCTGCGAAGCGCTCGTGCTCTATGGTGCGTTCGCGCACTTTGCCTCTTGGATCAGAAGCGAAGAGGCCTTGCAGAGACTGTTGCACTATGTCGATACGAGTTGGGGCAGCGGCGCGAGCCTGCCCATGTTCGCTCCCTCGATGGTCGGAAATGCGGCATTCCAAGAATGGTGGGGACGATACGAGCGGCTCGGCGCGACTCCCGCCGCCGCCATGGCGCTTATGCGTCTGAACAGCGAGATCGATATCACCGGTATCCTTCCCCGCATCCGTGTTCCGACCCTGGTCATTCACCGAACGGGAGACGCCTGCGTTGATATTGAAGGGGGCGGCAGCTTGCCGCCAGCATACCGAACGCACGTTTGGTCGAACTCCCTGGCGCTGATCATCTCCCCTGGGCCGGCAACAACACTGATGAGATTCTTTCGCTCATTGAAGAATTTCTAGCCGGTCGGGAGCCCGCAGGCGCGGTCCGCCACTACGGCCGCTAAACGATCCAGCGCGGCAGCGCAATTGCGTCGGCCGAGCAGGACCGGCCCCGGCAGACTGCTGGTCGGGCAGGTACCGCGTCAAATCACGCGCCAATGCGATTGCGGGGTGAAGCGCATCTCTCGCGCAAGCCCAAGCAAAGGCGACCGCCGTGCTCATCGCTCCAGGCAGATCGCCACGCCCTGGCCGCCGCCGATGCAGAGCGAAGCGAGGCCTTTCCGCGCGTCGCGGCGGACCATCTCGTGGAGCAGCGTCACCACGATGCGGCAGCCGGAGCCGGCGAGCGGATGGCCAAGCGCGATGGCGCCTCCGCTCACGTTGATGATGTCCTCGTCCCACCCCATCTCGCGGTTGACCGCGATGGCCTGAGCGGCGAAAGCCTCGTTGATCTCCATCACGTCGAGGTCGGATGCGCGCCAGCCGGCCTTGTCGAGCGCGCGGCGCGAAGCCGCCACCGGTCCGAGGCCCATGTCCATCGGCTCGACACCGGCGGAAGCGTAAGACGCGATGCGGACGAGGGGCGTCAGGCCGAGTTCGGTCATCCGCGCCTCCGACATCACGAGCACCGCGGCGGCGCCGTCATTGAGACCGGATGAGTTGCCGGCCGTGATCGTTCCCGCAGCATCGAAGACCGGTCTCAGCCGGCCGAGACCTTCCATGGTGGTGGAGGGATTGGGATGCTCGTCGCGGTCGATGACGAGATCGCCCTGCTTGGCCTTTGTCGAGATCGGGACGATCTCTTCGTCGAACCGACCGGCCCGGATGGCGGCGTCGGCCTTCTCTTGCGAGCGCAGCGCGAAACGGTCCTGCTCCTCGCGGGTGATCTGATAGCGCTGCGCCAGCTCTTCGGCGGTGACACCCATATGCACCTGATGGAAGGCGTCCCACAGGCCGTCGGTGATCATCGAATCCTTCACGGTACGGTCGCCCATGCGGATGCCGCCGCGGATACCGGAAATGAAATGCGGCGCCGAGGTCATCGAATCCTGCCCGCCGGCGATCACGCAATCGGCGTCGCCGCAGCGAATGGCTTGGGCTGCGAGATGGATCGACTTCTGGCCCGCGCCGCACACTTTGTTGACGGTCATGGCGGGAACGCTGACCGGCAGGCCGGCCTTCAGTGAAGCCTGCCTGGCCGGGTTCTGCCCGGCCCCGCCCGTCAGCACCTGGCCCATGATCACTTCGCCGACGGCGTCAGGCGCAAGCTGTACCTCGGCGAGCATCGCCTGGATAAGCTGCGCCCCCAGCTCCGCGGCCGACAGGCTGGCGAACGCGCCGTTCAGCTTGCCGATGGGCGTCCGCTTCGCTGCAACGATATAAACCGCATCCATTTCTTATCCTCCGACCCGCGCGATCCACAGAGGCGGATCGTCGCTTGACATTCTGGTTATAACCAATAATCATGAAATGCATCGGCAGGCAAGGTCGCGGCATCGAGCCCGGCCTGCATTGCGGGAGGAAATCCATGTCATCCGTGCTTTGGACGCCGGCGCCGGCCGCGTTCCAATCGTCCAACCTTGCGCGCTTTTCGACAGCCAACGGCTTCGACCCGCGCGACTACGAGACGCTGCATCGCTGGTCGGTCGCCGATCCCGGCGCTTTCTGGCGGGCAGTGTGGGATTTCGCCGAGGTCGTCGGCGATCCCGGCGCGATCTCCTTCTTGCGCGACGACGATGCGCCGATGACCGGGAGCCGCTTCCTGCCGCAAGCTTCGCTCAATCTCGCGGAAAACCTGCTGCGCGGCGACGAGGCAAGGGTCGCTCTCATCGAGGTCGACGAGAGCGGTCATTTTCGCGCCGTTACGCTCGGCGCGTTGCGCCGGCTCGTCGCCCGGACGGCGCATGGCCTGCGCGCGGCCGGTATCGGCAAGGGCGATTGCGTCGGCGGCATCTTGCCCAATCGCGTCGAGGGTCTGGTAGTGCTTCTGGCGACGCTTTCCATAGGAGCCATCTGGTCATCCTGTTCGCCGGATTTCGGCGCCGCCGCGATCGTCGACCGCCTCGGCCAGATCGGCGTCAAGGTGCTGTTCGCCGCGCCGCGCTACCGCTATGCCGGCAAGGAGCACGACATCTCCGGCAGGCTGGCCGAGATCGTCGCCGCGATGCCGACGGTGACAACGCTGGTGCTGACCGGCGAGCCGGGGCCCCGGCCAAACTGCGCGGCGGATTGCATTTCGTTCGACGATTTCGGCGGCGACGCTCCGCTGAGTTTCGAGCGCGTGCCTTTCGACCATCCGGCCTATGTGCTTTACACCTCCGGCACGACAGGCGCGCCGAAAGCGATCGTCCACCGCGCCGGCGGCGTGCTGCTCCAGCATTTGAAAGAACACCTGCTCCACGGCGACATTCGCCCCGGCGACGTCATGAGCTGGTACACCAACACCGCCTGGATGATGTATCACTGGCTCATCTCCGGCCTAGCCTGCGGTGCCGCGGTGGTGCTCTATGACGGCGCGCCGGTCCTGAAATCGGCCGATGGCCTCGACCCTAGCCCGCTTTGGAAAATGGCCGAGCGCGCTAGGGTCACGCATTTCGGCACCAGCCCCAAATATCTGGCCACACTTGCCGCCGAGGGTTACGCGCCGGGGCGCCTGCACGATCTCTCGTCGCTGCGCTCTCTGCTGTCGGCCGGTGCGCCGGTGTCGCCCGGGCAATTCGACTGGGTCTATGAGCATGTCAAGCGCGATATGATCTTTGCTTCCATCTCCGGCGGCACCGAGATCATCGGCTGTTTCCTGCTGGGCTCGCCGATCCACCCCGTTCGTCGCGGCGAGCTGTCGGTGAAAGGGCTCGGTCTTGCGGTCACCGTGATGGACGAGCGCAACGCGCCGATCATCGGCCGCCAGGGCGATCTCGTCTGCACCGAGCCGTTCCCGTCCATGCCGCTGACCTTCTGGGGCAAGGACGGTGATGCGCGCTATCACGCCACCTATTTCGCCGCGCGCCGCGAGATCTGGACGCATGGCGACGTCGCCGAAATGACGGCCCATGGCTCAGGCATCATTCATGGCCGCTCCGACACGACGCTGAAGCCCGGCGGCGTGCGCATCGGCACGGCGGAAATTTATGCCGCCTGCGAAAACTTCGCCGAGATCGAGGATTGCCTGGTCTTTGGAGCATCCGCCGAGGGCGACGAGGAAATCGTGCTTTGCGTCCAGCTCAATGACGGCTATGCGCTGACCCCCGAGCTTGCCGCGCGAATTCGCAAGGCGATCCGAGAAGGCGCTTCGCCACGTCACGTGCCGCATCGCATTCACGCGGTGCAGGCGGTGCCCTATACGCTGAATGGCAAGCGTGTCGAGGGCGCTGCCCGCACGACACTCGAGGGCAAGCCGGTCAAGAACATGGCCTCGCTCGCCAATCCGGCATGCCTCGAGGAATATCGCGCGCTCGACCGGAGCAAGGCGGCATGAGCCGATCGAGGGGATCGATCGTCGGCATCGGCGAGTTGAAGCCGCAACGCCTGACGCAAGACGTGACGACGTTGGAGATGATCGCCGAGGTATCGCGTCTGGCCGTGCTCGACGCTGGGCTGGAGCCGGCGGCGATCGACGGGTTGCTGGTCGGGCCGCAGGTCGGCGAGACGCCGCAGCATGTTCCAGCGACCATCGCCGAATATCTGGGCCTCTCCCCGACCATGGCCAATGTCGTCGATCTCGGCGGCGCGTCCGGCGCCGGCATGGTCTGGCGTGCGGCGGCGGCGATCGAGGCCGGCATGTGCGAGGCGGTGCTCTGCGTGCTCGCAAACAACCGCGAGGAGACGGCGCCCCGTTCTCCCAACCGCAATCCGATCCGAGAGTTCGACGTGCCATTCGGCGCTTCGGGCGCCAATATCTCCTACGCGCTGCTGATGCAGGCACATATGGCGGAGTACGGCTCGACCGCGCGGGACTTCGCCATAATTGCGGCGGCCGCGCGCGCCAACGCCCAGCTCAATCCCGACGCGATCTTCTTCGGCAAGCCGGCCGATGTGGAGGCGGTGCTGGCCTCGCCGATGATCGCCTCGCCGCTGCATCTTCTCGAGATCGTCATGCCGGTCGCCGGCGGCGAGGCGGTCGTCGTCACCTCCGCCGAACGCGCGCGCTCGCTGCGCAGGCCTCCCGTGCATCTGCTCGGCGCCGGCGAGAAGGTCACGCATCGCGCCGTCAGCCAGGCGCCGAGCCTGACATCCGGTCCGCTGAAGAGCGCCATGGCGCGGGCCTTCCAGCGGTCCGGCACACAAGCCGACGAGATGGACCTTCTATCGCTCTACGACTGCTACACGATCATGGTCGCGACCACGATCGAGGATGCCGGCCTCTGCGCGCCGGGCCAATTCGGTGCGTGGCTCGGCGACCACGACCTTTCCCACCAGGGCGACAAGCCGCTCAACACGCATGGCGGCCAGCTCGGCTTCGGCCAGCCCGACCTTGCCGGCGGCATGACCCATGTCGTCGAGGCGGTGCGGCAGTTGCGCGGCGAGGCGGGCGAACGCCAGATCGGCAAGGCCGGGCTTGCGCTGGTCACCGGCAATGGCGCGACGATGAGCGAAGCGACCGCGCTCGTGCTGGGAGCCGCATGATGTCCATAGATCTCAACACGCTGAAGACCGCCGGCCCGACAATCACCGCGCTGACCAAGCCATTCTGGGATGCCGCCGCCGAGGGGCGCCTGATCATCCAACGCTGCGAGGATTGCGGTAAGGCCGTTTTCTATCCGCGCCCGATCTGCCCCCATTGCTGGAGCAAGCGTCTGGTCTGGAAAGGCGCATCGGGCAGCGGGCGGCTCAAATCCTTTTCGGCGGTGCACAAGCCCGGCCATCCCGGCTGGCTGCCGGCCGCGCCTTATGTGGTCGGCCTGGTCGAGTTGGCCGAAGGCCCGACGATGCTGAGTTTCATCCTGCCCGGCACACAGCAGCTACAAGTCGGGGCCATGCTGCGGCTAGCGCCGACCGCCATCGGCGGCCGTGTCCTGCCGGCCTTCAAACCAGTCGAACCCAGAGCAGAGGAGAAGCCGCAATGAGCACCGAGACGAAAGACGGTTGGGTGGGTGTCGTGAAAGGTCGTCCGCAGGTCGGCGCCTTCGCCGAACGCACGCGGCGCACGAGGATGAGCGATATCGAGGCCTTCACCGACATCACCGGCGACCGCAATCCGCTCCACTACGACCGCGCGCTGGCCGAGAAATCGGTGTTCGGCAAGCTGATCGTTCAGGGCGGCGTTACGTCTGGCATCTTGAATGCTCTGGTCGCGGAGGACTTGCCCGGACCAGGAACGGTTTTCCTCGAAGTCGCCTGGAAGTTCGTCAAGGCGGTCGGCGTTGATGAGGAAATTACCGGACGCGTGGAGGTCAAGGAAGTGCGCCCCGACAAGCCGATCTGCAAGATCGAGACCAGCGTTCGCAACGGCCAGGGCGAACTTTGCCTCACCGGAACGGCCACGGTCTTCACCGTTCCGCTGCAAAGCGCATGAACACGGTCGGCGACGGCCGGCTTGGCGTGGCGGCCGGCAGCGAGCGCTGGCGCGTGCTGTTGCTGCTTTGCCTAGCGGTCGTCCTGTCGCTGACCACCTGGTTTTCGGCGACTGCGATCCTGCCGGAACTGAAGCGGGAACTGGCGCTGGGCGCGAGCGCAGAAGCCTGGCTGACCAACGGCGTTCAGGTCGGTTTCGTCATCGGCGCGCTGGCGGCGAGCCTGGTCAATCTTCCCGACCTTGTGCGGCTCAGCCGCCTGATGGCGGCGGCGGCCCTTGTCGCCGCTTTAGCCAACGCCAGCTTGCTGCTGCACCCCGGGCCGGGTGGCGTGATCACCGCGCGCATCGTCACCGGCGCCGCACTTGCCGGCGTCTATCCGCCGGCGCTGAAGCTGGTCGCCACCTGGTTCACGCGCGACCGGGGGCTGGCGCTTGGCGCGGTCATCGGCGCTTTGACCGTCGGCTCGGCGCTGCCGCATCTTTTCCGCGCCGTCTCGACCGCGCTCGACTGGCGGCCGGTGGTCGCCGCCGCCAGTGTGGCGACGGCCATCGGCGCGCTGCTGTTTCTGTTGTTCGCCAAGGAGGGCCCTTATCCCTTCGGCAAGGCGGTGTTCGAGCCTTCGCGCATCGGTCAGGTGTTCCGTGAAAAGCCGCTGCTGCTCGCCAATCTCGGCTATCTCGGTCACATGTGGGAGCTCTACGCCATGTGGGCCTGGCTGCTTGCCTATACGCGCGCCGCTTTCGAGGCTCAGGCGATCGGGACTGCCGCTGCTGCCTCGCTTTCGACCTTCCTTGTCGTCGCTTCCGGCATCCTTGGTTGCTTGCTTGGCGGCTATCTGTCGGACCGCATCGGCCGCACCGCTACCACTGCCGGCATGATGCTGGTGTCGGGAAGCTGCGCGTTGCTGATGGGGTTTCTGTTCACCGGCCCGCTGTGGCTTTTCATGCTGGTGGCGATCATCTGGGGCGTTTCGGTGATCGGCGATTCGGCGCAGTTCTCCGCCGCCGTCACCGAGCTTGCCGACCGTCGCTTCGTCGGCACAGCACTTTCGGTGCAACTGGGCGCCGGCTTCGCGCTGACGGTACTTGCCATCTGGCTGACGCCGCGCTTCGCCGATTTCATCGGCGGCTGGCGCTGGGCCTTCCTGCTCTTGGTTCCCGGGCCGCTTCTGGGGGCTGCCGCCATGCTATGGTTGCGAAACTTGCCGGAGAGCGTGAAAATGGCCGGTGGTCTCCGCTAGGGAGGCGCTGCCGCTTTTTGAGTCGCGGCAAATGAAATGCGGCAGGACCGAATGGAACAAGCAACCAGAATGCGCGGGCGTCCTCGTTACGATCAGGAAGACGCCGAGGCGGCCGAGGCTTTCCGCTCGATCGGCTCGAAAGTTCAACTGAACCGCGACGAGGCGGCGCCGCTCTGGGTGCAGTTGCGCAACCAGGTCGAGGAAGCGATCAACACCGGCTTGCTCGCCGCCAATTCGCGCATTCCCTCCGAGCAGGCGCTTTGCGATTTCTTCGGCGTCTCGCGCCCCGTGGTGCGCGCGGCGATTGGCTCGCTCTCCAACGAAGGCCGCATTATCAAGATGCCGCGCAAGGGCATGTTCGTCGCCGCACCCCGCGAGCATGTCGACTTCATGACCGCCAATCTCGGCGTGTTCGACGACCTGACCGCCAAGGGCCACAAGGTGTCGACCCGCACGCTAGAGATCTACCGCTGCCCTCCGAGCGAGAAGGAATCGAAGGTCTTCGGCATTCCCGCCAATGGCAGCGTGGTCCGGATCAGCCGCGTCTACATGACCGACGGCTCGCCGATCACCATGACGCGCATCAGTCTGCCGGGACATCGCGTGCCGGGGCTGGAGAACATCCTGTCGGAAAACCAGTCGGTCTTCGGCACCATCCGCGCCGTCTTCGGCCTCACCGTGAAGCGCGCCGATCGCTGGTTGCGCGCGGCATTGCCCACCAAGGAAGAGGCCGATCAGATGGGCGTCGCCGCCAACACGCCGCTGATCGCGATCGAGTCGATCGCCTATGACGCCGACGGTGCCGCACTCGAATATTACGAGGCCTTCTACAACTCCTCCGTTGCCCGAATCCACATGGCGGTCGAGCAGCCGTCGGCGACCGTAAACGGCGTCGATCGCACCTGAGTTGCGCCCATACAAAAAAGATTCCGTTTTCTGGTTATAACCAGATTGACGGGCCCCGGAAGCTTCTGTAACGTCCCTGTCATGGGGTCGGGAGGAGCCTGATCCCGCAGGCATTATCAGGACCAGTCGGCTTGCGGCGCCGCTTCGGCGGCGAGGGTGAAGTTTTGCCCGCGCTGGAGCCTAGTCCTGATGGAGGACGTGCATGGATTACCGGTCGCAATTCGACCTGACGGGCGAGGTCGCCGTCGTCACCGGCGGCGCCAGCGGCATCGGTCTCGAGGCCGCCAAAGCGCTCGGAACTTGCGGCGCGCGCATCGTGCTTCTCGACATGAATGCGGATGGGCTGAAAGCCGCCGCTGAGGCGCTCAAGGCCGCTGGCGTCGCGACCGTCGATGGCCGCGTGTTGAACGTCACCGAGCCGCAAGCCGTCGAGGCAATGGCCGCTAAGGTCGTCAGCGATTTCGGCAAGGTCGATGTCCTGGTCAACAGCGCCGGCATCGCGCGCCTCAACACCGCGCTCGACACGCCTGACGAGGAATGGCGCCTGGTGATGGATGTCAACGTCAACGGCGTCTACTGGGCCTCGCGCGCCTTCGGCCGTTCCATGGTCGCCCGCAAGAAAGGCTCGATCGTCAATCTCGGCTCGATGTCGGGCCTGATCGTCAACCGTCCGCAGACCGCGCCGTCATACATGGTGAGCAAGGGCGCCGTGCACATGATGACCAAGGCGCTCGCGGTCGAGTGGGCGAAATCGGGCGTGCGCGTCAACGCGCTGGCGCCGGGCTATGTCGGCACCGAGATGACGCTGAAGATGCGCGAGCGCCCCGAACTCTTCAACACCTGGATCGACATGACGCCGATGGGCCGGCTGGGCGAGCCGCAGGAGATCGCCTCGGCGATCCTGTTCTTGGCGTCGCCGGCCTCGAGCTACGTCACCGGCGCGATCCTGTCGATCGATGGCGGCTACACGGCCTGGTAATTGGCCTCGCAAGGATTGGAATATCGCATGACCCTTTCGGACCGTGAGGCGCGCCAGGCCATCATCGATGCCTGCATCGAGATGAACGCGCTGGGCATCAACCAGGGGACATCCGGCAACATCAGCCGGCGCCATGGCGAGGGCATGCTGATCTCGCCGACCAGCACGCCCTATGACACGCTGCAGCCGGAAGACATCGTCTTCATGGGCTGGGATGGCGAGGTCGATGGACGCCTGCCGCCGTCCAGCGAATGGCGCTTCCATCTCGACATCATGAAGGCGCGGCCCGAGGTCAACGCCGTCGTCCACGCGCATCCGACCTACTGCACGACGATCGCCATCATGGGCAGGAAGATACCGGCGATCCATTACATGGTCGCCGTCGCCGGCGGCAGCGACATACGCTGCGCGCCCTACGCCACCTTCGGCACGGCGGAGCTTTCGGCGCATGCCGTGGAGGCGTTGCGCGACCGCAAGGCCTGCCTGCTTGCCCAGCACGGCATGATCGCCGTCGGGTCGAGCCTCGCCCAGGCGATGTGGCTGGCGGTCGAGGTCGAGACGCTGGCGCGCCAGTATCACGGCGCCCTGCAGATCGGCGAGCCGCCGATCCTGTCCGACGAGGAGATCGAAAACGTCATCAAGCGCATGGCGAGCTACGGCCTGCGCGACAAGGAGGCCGCCGCCTAAGCGGAGGACCATGGTTTCGCATATCCTCCGGGAAGGCCCGGAGCGATCAACAAGGGAGGAAATGAAAAATGACCAGATCCATGAAAGGCCTCGTCAAGGCGCTCGCTTTGGGGTTGGCGGCGGCTTGCAGCCTTGCTGCCGTCTCTGGCGCGACCGCCGAGGAGCTCTCGCTCAAGGGCAAGCGCATCGGCGTCTCGGCCATCGGCACCGATCATTATTGGGACCTGATGGCGTTCAAAGGCATCCAGGACCGCGTCAAGGAGCTCGGCGGCGAAGTCATCGCGCTCGACGCCGGCCGCAAGGATCAGCAGCAGATCGCGCAGCTGCAGACGCTGATCGCGCAGAAGCCGGACGCCATCATCGAGCAGCTCGGCAACCTCGAAGTGCTGAACCCGTGGCTGCAGAAGATCCGCGACGCCGGCATCCCGCTGTTCACGGTCGATACGGCGACGCCGCACGCCATCAACAACACCACCTCCAACAACTACAATATCGGCGCCGAGATCGCTTTGCAGATGGTCGCCGACATGGGCGGCAAGGGCAATGTGCTGGTCTTCAACGGCTTCTACAGCGTGCCGGTCTGCAAGATCCGCTACGACCAGCTGAAATACGTGCTGACCTCGTTCCCGAATGTGAAGATCGTCGAGCCGGAACTGCGCGACGTCATCCCGAACACGGTGCAGAGCGCCTATTCCAACGTCACCGACATGCTGACCAAGTCGCCCGAGAAGGGGTCGATCGGTGCGGTCTGGGCCTGCTGGGACGTGCCGCAGATCGGCGCCACGCAGGCGGTGGAAGCCGCCGGCCGCAACGAAGTCAAGACCTACGGCATCGACGGCAGCCCGGAAGTCATCAAGATGGTGATGGACCCGAAGTCATCGGCCGGGGCGGTCGCGGCGCAGCAGCCTTATGAGATCGGCAAGACCTCGGTCGACAACGTCGCCAAGTACCTCGCCGGCCAGAAGGTGCCGCCATTCACCTTCGTTCCGGCCGTGCTGATCAACAAGGAAAATGCCGCCGAAAAAGGAAAACCGTTCCTGGAAGCAGCCGAAAAGGCTGGCGTAAAGTAGACGGAACGAAACGGCGGGCAGCCGCGCCTATGCGGCTGCCCGTCACATCCAACCAGGATTGACGGTTATGCAGACAGCAAAGCGTGACATTGCTGTATCGATGACGGGCATATCGAAGCGGTTCGGTCCGGTGCGCGCGCTGGAGAACGCGAATCTCGAGATCGCGCGCGGTTCGATCCTCGGTCTTGTCGGCCAGAACGGCGCCGGCAAGTCGACCATCATCAAGGTGCTGGCCGGCATCATCAAGCCGGACAGCGGCTCGATCGTTATCAACGGCGAGACCGTCAGCGCGCTGACGCCGGCTTCGGTCGAGAAGCTCGGCGTGCACTTCATCCATCAGGACAGGCTCTTGGTGCCGACCGCGACCGTCGGCGAAGCCGTCTTCCTCGGCCACGAGATCGGCCTCGGCCCGTTCGTCAGCCGCCGCGCCATGGAGCGCAAGGCCGCGGACCTGCTGAAGCGTTTCTTCGGCATGGAGCTGCCGGCCGGAACTCTTGTGAAAGACCTGACCACGGCGCAGCAGAAGGTGGTGCAGATCACACGCGCGCTGGCGCAGAAAGCATCGGTGCTGGTGCTCGACGAGCCGACCGCGGCACTGGTCAAGCGCGAGGTCGACAGCTTGTTCGACGTGCTGCGCCGGCTGCGCGACGACGGCATCGCCGTGGTGTTCATTTCCCACTACATGCAGGAGATCGAGAAGCTCTGCGACCGCGTCACCGTCATGCGCAACGGCACCGATGTCGGCACGGTCGATCCGCGCCAGACGCCGATCGACGAAATCATTGCGATGATGATCGCCCGCGATGTCGGGGAGATGTTTCCGAAGCGCTCGGTCACGCTGGGCGCGCCGGTGCTGGAGGTTTCCAACCTGCGGCTTGCCGGCAGCTTCGAGAACATCGGCTTCAACGTGCGCGCCGGCGAGATCGTCGGCCTCACCGGCCTGCTGGGCTCCGGTGCCAAGGAGATCGTCCAGTGCCTGTTCGGCCTCAAGACCGCCGACGGCGGCCAGATCAAGGTCGAGGGCAGGGAGCTGTCGCTGTCGACGCCGGTGAGGGCCGTGCGGGATGGCATCGCCATGCTGCCGGAAGACCGTCGTGCGCACGGCGTGGCGCTCGGGCTGTCGGTGCGCGAGAACATTTCCTTGGCCAGCCTGCGCCGCTATTCGCGGACTGGCATGGTCAGCCGTGGCGCTGAGAACCAGGCCGTGGACGGCCTGATCAAGGAATTGTCGATCAAGACGCCGCATCGCGACGCGCTGGTGCGCGAGCTCTCCGGAGGCAACCAGCAGAAGGTGGCTATCGCCAAATGGCTGAGCTGCCAGTCACGTGTCTATGTGCTGGATGAACCGACCGTCGCCGTCGATGTCGGCGCCAAGGTCGAAATCTACAATCTGCTGAACCGCCTGGCGGGCGAGGGCGCGGCGATCCTGCTTCTGTCCTCCGATCTGCTCGAACTGGTCGGCGTCTGCGACCGCGTTCTGGTCGTCTATCGCGGCAGGCTCGCCGGCAGCTTCTCCGGTCCAGCGATGAACAGCGACGCGCTGCTCGCGGCTTCATCCGGCGCGCGTTCGAACGTTGATGGAGTAGCCGCATGAGCGCGACCGTTCTCCACGCCGAAGTCGGCGTTTCCGACGAGAAGCAGGCCGCCGCGAAAAGCGCCGGCCGCCGCTTTGGCGCGCTCGTCGTGCGGCTCGGCGCGATCGCCGCCTTCGCCGCGATCATGGCCTATTTCGTCATCTTCGCGCCGGGCTTCACCTCGACCTTCAACCTGATCAACGTCGTCGAGCAATCGGCGATCCTGGGCGTGCTCGCCTATGGCATGACCGCCGTCATCATCGGCGGCGGTTCCGATGTCACCGAAGGCGGCATCGACCTGTCGATCGCCGCCAATATGGGACTCTGCGCCGCCGTTTACGCCACGCTTCTGTCGATGGGCTATGGCGACTTCCTCTCGGTGCTCGCGGCGGTTGCCGTCGGCATGGCGGTCGGCGCGTTGAACGCCCTTGCCGTGGTCGGCCTCGGCATCCTGCCGTTGCTCGCAACGCTTGCCGTGCTCAATGTCGCGGCAGGCATGGAACTCACGCTCACCCAGAACACGGTGGTCGGCGCGTCCTCCCCGCTGCTCGGCGTGCTGGTCTCGGGCAGCTCCCTCGGCATCTCCGCGCTTGCCTGGGCGCTGATCGTCTTCTCGGCGATCATGATCGTGCTCGTTCACGGCACGTCGTTCGGGCTCAGGCTCTACGCGGTCGGCGGCCATCCGGAAGCAGCGCGCGCGGCCGGCATCGGCGTGCCCTTCTACGTGTCCTTCACCTATATGCTGAGCGGTTTCTGCGCGGCGGTGGCGAGCATTCTCACCGTCTCGCGCCTGTCGGCCAGCACGCCCGGCTCCGGCGAGCTGCTTCTGTCGGTGCTTGCCGCGGCTCTGCTCGGCACCGTCTTTTCCCGCCGCTTCGTGCCGACCATGGGCGGCACGCTGCTCAGCGTGCTGTTCATCGGCCTTTTGGCCAATGGCTTCCAACTGCTCAACGTCTCCAGCTATTGGGTCAACGGCGTACAGGGTGCGCTGATCCTGCTGGTGGTGGCCATCACATCCTTTGCCCGCGGTTCGGAGGGTTCGCGATGAGCGTCTCGGTCAACGACAATTCAGCCAAGGTGAGTGTGCGCGGCTTCCTCGCCAAATACAGCGTGCTTATCGCCTTCGCCGCCATCGTCATCTTCTTTGCCGTGGCGACCCCGACCTTCCTGACGCCCGCTAACCTCTTCAACGTGCTGGTCAACAACGTCGTCATGCTGGCGATCGTGGCGCTCGGGCTGACCATCGTCATCTCGTCCGGCGGCATCGATCTCTCCGTCGGCGTGTCCGTCGACATGGCAAGCATGATCTTCGTCATGCTTCTGGCCGCCGGCTACAGCGGCGTGGTCGGCGTCGCGGGAGGGCTCGGCGCCGCTCTCATCGTCGGCGTGCTGAATGCGATCCTGATCACCAGGCTCAACATCAGCCCATTCCTGGCGACGCTCGGCGTACTCTTCATCGGCCAGAGCACACAGCAGCTCGCCACCAGCGGCGGCCAGCCGATCTATCTCACCAGCGGTTATGCAGCAGACCAGTTCAACGCGATCGCTCGCACCGCTCTGTTCGGCGCACCGACGCCGGTGATCGTGCTGATCGTGCTCGTCGTCGCGGTTCATGTCCTGCTGCACCGTTCCGTCTTCGGCCGCTATGTGCAGGCAATGGGCGCGCAGCCGGGTGTGGCCTGGTATTCCGGCATCCGCGTGCCGCGCGAATTGTCGATGGTGCATGTGTTGTGCGCGCTGCTTGCCGGCGTCACCGGCATCCTGCTGTCGGCGACGGTGAAGTCCTACGTGCCGCTCTCCGGCAACGCCTTCCTGCTCGACGCGATCGGCGCCACCTTCATCGGCACAACGCTGAGCCGTGAGCGCAAGCCATCGGTCATCGGCACGCTGCTCGGCGTGCTGCTGCTCGCCATCGTCAAGAACGGGCTGCTGCTGGTCGGCTGGAACTTCTACTGGCAGCAGGTCGGCATCGGCGTGCTCGTTTTCCTGGTGCTGGCCGCAAGCTTCGGCCTGCGCCGCGCCGCCCATTGAGTTCGAAAGGTAAGTCAGCCATGCCCCAATTCGACGTCAGCTCGATCGGCTTCTACGTCCTCGACATCCTGGGACGGCCGGTCTCGCGTATCCCCGAAGGCGGCCGCGCCGACTATATCGAGGAGATTCGCATGACGGTCGCCGGCACGGCAGGTGCCACCGGCATGGACTGCGCCATCCTTGGCTTGAAGACTCGCGCCGTCACCACGCTCGGTACCGACGACATGGGCGACTGGTTCCTCGCCAAGTTGAAGAAATACGGGCTGGAGACGAGCTTTGTCCGCCGCGACGGCAGCGTCCAGACCTCGTCCACCATTCTGCCGGTGCGGCCGAACGGCGAACGTCCCGCCTTGCATGTGCCGGGCACCGCCACCTTGTTCGATGTCGCCGATGCCGATCTCGACGCGGCGCTCGATGCGACCGTCGTCCATGTCGGCGGCACCGGCCTGTTGAGGCGCTTCGACGGCGAGCCGACCGTCAAGCTCTTGAAGCGCGCCAAGGAGCTTGGCCGCGTCACCACTTTCGACCTCATCCAGGCGACACCGGAGACCTGGAAACTGGTCGAGCCGTGCCTGCCCTATATCGACTATTTCGTGCCGAGCATCGACGAGGCCGGCGAGATGGCGCATGACCGCGATCCGGCCCGCGTCGCCGCTTTCTTCAAGGCGAGGGGCGTGAAGAATTGCATCCTGACGCTCGGTGCCGGCGGCGTCTATGTCTCGCCCGAACATGGCGAGGATTTCCATCTGCCAGCCTTCGATGTCGAGGTGTTCGACACCACGGGCTGCGGCGACTCCTTCACCGCCGGCATCATCGTCGGCATCGTCAAAGGCTGGGACCTGAAGCAGTCCGCGCGCTTTGCCAGCGCGGTCGCCGCCAAGGTGGCGATGGGGCTCGGCTCCGATGGCAAACTCGTTTCATTCGAAGACACGGTTGCGGCGATGAACTCGCTTCCGGTCAAGACATCAAAGGTGGAAGCAGCATGACCATTCTTCCTGAGGCCAAGGGCAAGACGGCCCTCGTCACCGGCGCGAGCCGCGGCATCGGCAGGGCGCTCGCGAAGGGGCTCGCCGAAGCGGGCTTCGATGTCGCCATCACCGATCTTCCCTCGCAGGCGGCCGAGCTCGACGTGACCAAGGGCGAGATCGAGGCGGCCGGCCGCAAGGCCTATGTCTACACGATGGACGTCAGCAAGAAGAAGGAGATCGAGGCGACTGCGCAGGCGCTGCTTGAAGCGGCAGGCGGCATCGACGTGCTGGTCAACAATGCCGGCATCCTGAAGCCCAGCCTGCTCCAGGACCTCGACGAGGCCAATTGGGACGCGCATTTCGACGTCAACGCCAAGGGCGTGCTGATGATGTGCCAGGCGGTGCTGCCTCATATGCGCGCGAAGAAGTCGGGCAGGGTGATCAACATCGCCTCGATCGCCGGCCGGCAAGGGGTGCCGACGCAGGGCCACTATGCCGCGACCAAGGCGGTGGTGATCACGCTCACCCGCGTGCTGGCGCAGGAGGTCGGCATGGATGGCGTCACCGTCAACGCGATCTGCCCCGGCATCATCCTGACGGAGATGGGCAAGAACAATCTGGGCAGCGAAGCCGCGATCCGCCATTGGGAGGACGTCGCTGCGTTGAAGCGTCTCGGTGCGCCTGAGGATGTCGTCGGCCCGGTGCTGTTCTTCGCCTCGGACATGTCGGCCTTTGTTACCGGTCAGGCGCTCAACGTCGACGGCGGTATCTACTACCACTGACGTCCAGGTAACCCCGAACGGGGGCTGCGTCGACCCGTGCGACGATTATTGAGGGCCTCTTGTCCGCCCTACAGCCGCGGCCCCGCCACCATACGCGCGACGCGGGCCATGTCGGCGCTCATCTCGCGGTCGTCGTCCAGCGGGGCGACCAGCGCCCGCACGGCATCGTAGCTGCGCCGCGGTCCTTCGCCCATCGAGTCCAGCACGCCGCGCAGTTCTACGCCGGTCGCGGCGAAGATCAGTTCCATCGCCACCAGATAACGCAGCCGCTCGATGATTCCAGCCGTCTTGGCCACCACGCGCGGCGCCATCGACGACTGGTCCTCGACGCCGTCCGAGATGGCTAGAGGGCTGAGCGACATCGGATTGGCAAGGTGCCGGATTTCCGCTTCGAGCGCGGCGACCGGCTTCTGCAGTTCCGCATAGCCCTGGCGGCTGCCGCCTCTGGCCGACAGGAAGCGCGGCAGCTCCGCCACTGTCGGCGACATCAGCTTCATCGAGCGGTTGGCGGTGCCGACCGCGCAGTGGGCCAGCGCCTGGCCGAGATTCTCCCAGGTCAGCGTGAAGGCGGTGAGGTCGAAATTGCCGTTGGAGACGACCCGTTCGGCCTCGGGCAGGATGACCGGATTGTCGCCGGAATGGCCAAGCTCGATCTCGGTCGCGAGCTTCGCCTGCTCATAGGCATGCAGCAGCCCGCCCCACACTTGCGGCACGCAGCGGAAGCTGAGCGGATCCTGGAGCCGCCGCGCGGCATTGTCCTGCCACAGCCCGCTGCCCGAAAGCTCCGCCCGCAGCCGCGCGCCGGTCTCTTGCTGGCCGAAGGCCGGCCGCGCCGCCAGCGCGTCCTCGTCGATTGCCTTGAGCGACGCGCGAAAGGCTTCGTAGTTCAGCGCCACCGCCGCCAGCGACCAGTCGATCAGGCATGCGACCTCCTCGAGCGCCAGGCACGCCGTTCCGGTCGAAAGGCTGTTGGCGACGATGATGGCGTGGCCGTCCTTCTCACGCAGGTCGAGCGGTTCGAGCCCGGCGAGCTTGAGCGCCTCGGCCGACGGCATGGTCCTGCCCTGATATTCGCTCTCGCCGTCGCCGCCCAGCGCCCGTGCCAGATGGCCGAGCGGCGCGAGATCAGCGGCGCCCACGGAGCCCCAGGAGGGGATCAGCGGATGGACGCCTGCGTTGAGCGCGGCGAGGAGGCCGAGCACCACGCCTTCGGAGGTGCCGGTGCCGCCCGCCGCCATGCCGCAGATGCGTGCTACCATGAGCGCCCGTACCGCCTCGGTCGGCAGCGACGGACCGGCACCCATGGAGTGGCTGAGCGGCACGCTGTGCTGGAAGGCGATAAGATCGGCCTCGGCGAGCGGCGTGTCGACACAAGCGCCAAGCCCGGTTGTGACGCCGTAGAGCGGTCTGCCGAGCTGGGTGAGATGCTCGATCAGGGCGCGGCTGGCGCGGATGCGGCGCAAGGCTTCCTCGCCGAGCACGAGCCGGGCGTTGCGCCGCGCGATCTCGGCGACATCTTCCGTGCCCAGCGGCTTGGCGTCGAGAACGATCACTCTGGCTGTCATCGGGCTATTCCTTGGGCATCCGGGAATGGTGGCCGAACGAATGCACGATATCCGGCATCGGAGCCAGCCATTATCGAAAATCCGCCGTCGCGATTGCCGTTATTGTTCGGCGATCCGGATCGCGGCACGGCCCTCGACAACGAGGACGGCAGGATCACGGCGATCTATCATGCGCAATCCCGCCAAGCTGCGGCATCTGCATTTAGCTGGGATGAAAGCAGCTGCGGAACTTTTGCTCCGCTGGCGATTTTGGATATGCTGCAGGTCAATCGCCAGAAAGGTTGCCGTTCATGACGAAATATTTTGCGATCGCCGCGCTCATGCTTGCCGCGGCAGCCGCGATGGCAGGGCCCGCTGCCGCCGGCGAACATCGCTACCGCGTTGTCGAACGGGAGCGTTATGTTCCGGCCGGCGACGACATTATTGAGACGCTGTTCGGCGGTCCGCGCTACTACGACCAGCAGATGTCCACCACGGCGGCGGGCGCCTGCGCGTATCACCGCGTCGGACCGGACGCGAATGCGGTAAACGACATCAACGATCGCTATTGCGGGAAATAGGATTCTTGGGCGGCGTTCGGGGCCGGTTTCGATAAGCCTCGACGCCTCTGCTGCTACGATCCCTGCGAACTTTCGGGGTCGCTGGGATGGCTGTCGTTCGCCGGACCCAGCCACCTTTGCTACGGTCGGTGGGCCGTCGCACACATTCCATCCAAATATTGTATACAATAATAAAGAAAGATGTTGACAATCTGCCGCAGTCGGTTTCCCTTACGCTATACGCGCAGCCTACGAGCAAAACACAAAGCGCGATAACCAAGGGGAACTGAAGCTATGATCAACCGTCGCTCGACTCTGAAATCAATGGCGCTCGGCGCCGTCTCGACCCTGGCGCTTGCCGCTCTCGGCATTTCGTCCGCGCAGGCTGACAACAAGGAACTGAAGATTGGCTTCGTCGGCGTTACCAGCGGCCCCGCCGCCGCCTGGGGTACGTCGAATGTGCGCTCGATGCAGACCCGTGCCGCCTGGATCAACGAGACCGGTGGCGTCAAGATCGGCAACGACACCTACAAAATCAACATCGTCACCTTCGACGACCAGAAGGACCCCAAGCGCGCCATCGCCGGCATGGAGAAGATGGCGCAGGAAGGCATCCACTATGTCGTCGGGCCGAATGTCGATGACGGCGCCGCTGCGGTGCGCCCCGTCGCCGAGGCCAACGGCATCATCTATTTCCCCTACGCCTTCCCCAAAGCGCTCTACCAGAAGCCGGCCTCCAATGCCGTGCTCGGCATGATCGCCAACTACCAGTCCGGCCCGGCGATCTACAAATACCTCAAGGAAAACAAGGGCGTGAAGAAGATCGCCTTTGTCGCGGCCAATGAATCCGATCCGCTCAGCCAGCGCGACAGCGGCGTCGAGGCGGCAAAGGCTCTGGGCCTGGAGATCGTCGCCCAGAACGACACCTACCAGAACGACACGCGCGACTTCACGCCGGTGCTGACGCCGATCGTCGCGTTGAAGCCTGATCTACTCGTGTTGTCCGGCGTGGCGCCGGCCAACGCGCCGCTGCTCATCCGCGCCGCCCGCGAGCTCGGCTATGAAGGCCTGATCTCGACGGAAACCGCGCAGGACGCCAAGGTCCTGGAAGAGGGCGCCGGCGAATACGCTAACGGCTTCATCTCCGTCGGCGGCGCCTCCACGCCGGAGATCGCCTCGGACGCGATGAAGGAATTCGTCAACCGCTACACCAAGATGTTCGGCGAATATAACGACGAGTCCAACACCAAGGTCTATGCGCTCGAATACATCATCGAGACCTTGAAGGCCAATCCTGCGGCCATCAATGACGTCGCCGAATTCAAGAAGACGATGGACACTTTCTCGGCGCCCAATCCCTTCCTGAAGGGCGACGCCAAGCTCAGCTATGTCGGCATGACGTCCTTCGGCCAGAAGCGTCAGCTTTCGGTGCCGATGGTGGTCAACGAATATAAGGACGGCGCCTTCCAGACCCTGTTCGTCGGCTCCGTCGACTAGCGTTACCTTCGGGCGTCATTTCCTCCAGCTTGCCGCGGGGGCCGATAGGCCGGACCCCGCGGCAGATCGAAGGTATCCATGGAACAGGTCATCGCCAACGGATTGTATCTCGGTGCCCAGTACGCACTGATCGCGCTGGGCCTTACCCTGATCTTCGCCCTGATGAACGTGCTCAATTTCGCCCACGGCCAGATGTATGTGCTGGGCGGGTTCATCACCTACACGGTCTACGGCCAACTCGGCCTGCCTTTCGTGGTCGCGCTGCTCGCCTCCGGCATCACGCTCGCCGTCATCGGCGCGCTGATGGAGAAATTCCTCTTTCGCACCGTCATCAGGCGCAGCCACCGCGAGGAGAGCACGATGCTGCTCGCCGCCGCGACGGCCTTCTTCTTCGACGCCGTCATCCTGCTTCTGTTCGGCGAAAAACAGCGCGGCGTGCCCAAGATCGTCAAGGGCGTCTTCAACGATGCCGGCATCATCATGCCCTACGACCGTATGGTCGTCGGCGCGCTGGCGATCGTCTTCATCGCGGCCTTCGTCCTCTATATGCAATACAGCCGCGTCGGCCGCGCCATGCGCGCTCTCGCCCAGGACCGTGTCGCGGCCCAGCTGATGGGTGTGCGCGTCGATCGCTATTCGATGATCGGCTTTGCGCTCGGCGCGATGCTGGCGGGGGTCGTCGGCGGCCTGCTCGTCACCATCACCGGCGTCAATTCCGGCATTGGCGGGCCGATCTCCATCAAGGCTTTCCTGATGGTGATGATCGGCGGCGCCGGCGTCGTCGGCGGCGCGATCGCCGGCGGCTTCATCCTCGGCATGATGGAGTCGGTTGGCCTCACCGCGCTGCGCGAATATGGCGACGTCACCTATCTCGTCATCTTCGCCGCCCTGATGGTGTTCCTGTCGATCCGCCCCAACGGGCTGATGGGCAAGCCGTGGGGTTGATGGCGCCATGACCCGCAATCGCAACATGGAAATCGCGTCGGTCGTGGCCTTCCTGGCCATCGTCTTCGTCGCCGTGCCGGCCGCGATCTCGGCAAGCGGCCGCTTCGACCTCTATTATACGCTGACTTCCGTGGCCCTGCTCAGCATCGCCAGCGCCGGCGTATGGCTCACCTTCTATATCGGCCGCATCAACATCGGCCAGGGCGCCTATGCTCTGATGGGCGGCTATGTCTCGGCCATACTGGTTATGAACTATGGCTGGTCGTTCTGGTGGACCTTGCCGGTGGCTGGACTTTTCTGCGCAGCGGCGAGCGTGCTGATCGGGCTGCCGATCCTGCGCCTGCGCGGCGTCTATTTCGCCATGGTCACGCTGGTGCTGACGGAGGTGGCGCGGCTGCTCGCGCTGGCGCTGCCGATCACCAACGGCGCCAAGGGCATCGTCAGCATTCCGCTGCCCGGCGCGCTGTCGGTCTTCGGCCTGACCATCATTCCGGATTTCGCCACGCTGCAGAATTCGCGACTTGCCTTCTATCTCTTGGCGGTCACGCTGATGGTGGTCTGCTTCGGCGTGATGTACCGGCTGGTCCATTCGCGCATCGGCAAGCTCTGCCAGTCGCTGCAGCAGAACGAGGAGCTGGCCTCCTCGATCGGCGTCAACATCGCCTATCTGCGCATCATCGCCTATGCCGTGTCGTCCTTCTTCGGCGGCGTGGCCGGCGCCATCTTCGCCGCCATCTCGCAATCGATCTATCCGTCGAGCTTCACGGTCACCGATTCCGTCAACTTCATGCTGAACTGCTTCCTTGGCGGCCTCGGCTATGTGTTCGGGCCGATGCTCGGCACGCTGGTCCTCTATTTCGGCTGGGACCTTCTGTTCCAGACCGGCGAGTTCCAGCTCCTCATCTATTCCGGCCTTATGATCGTCCTGATGCTGGTGCTGCCCAACGGCCTGCTCAGCCTTGCCGAAACCCGGAAGAAGGCTTGAGCCATGGCCGAAATGCTCGAAGTCTCCGTCCTGACAAAGCGCTTCGGCGGTCTGGTCGCGGTCAACAACGTGTCCTTCTCGGTGCGCGAGAAGGAGATCCTGTCGGTGATCGGTCCGAACGGCGCCGGCAAGTCGACTTTGTTCAAGCTGATCTCGTCGTTCCTCACGCCGACAGCGGGCGAGGTGCGCCTGAAGGGCGAACGTATCTCAGGCATGGCGCCGCATATCGCCGCGCGTAAGGGTGTCGTGCGCACCTTCCAAGAAACGACGATCTTCAAGAATATGAGCGTGCGCGACAATGTCGTCATCGCGCATCACCTGCGCTCGACGGCGAGCCTCCTCGGCTTCTTCATCGGCACGGGCGCGGCGAAAGCCGACGAAGCGGCCTTCGGGCAATCGGCCGACGAGATCCTGGCGCTGCTCGGCCTCTCCTCGCTCGCCGGCGAGACGGCCCGCAACCTGCCGCACGGCCATTTGCGGGCGCTGGGGATCGCCATCGGCCTGGCCACCAATCCTTCGATCCTGCTGCTCGACGAGCCGTTCGCCGGCATGAACCACGAGGAAACGATGCGCATGGTGGCGATGGTGCGGCGCCTGCGCGATCTCGGCCTCACCATCCTGCTCGTCGAGCATGACATGCCTGCCGTGATGAAGATCTCGGACCGCATCGTGGTGCTCAATTTCGGACAGAAGATCGCCGAGGGAACGCCGTCCGAAATCCAGGCGAACGAGAAGGTGATCGAAGCATATCTCGGCAGCGAAGACGAGGCGATCGGCCTATGAACCAGATCCTGAACTTCGCCAATGTCGAGCTCTACTACGACCACGTCTATGCGCTGAAAGGCATCTCGCTCGAGGTCAACGAAGGCGAGACCGTCGCGCTGATCGGCGCAAACGGCGCCGGCAAATCGTCGATCCTTCGCGCCATCACAGGCCTGAACAGGATCAGGTCCGGCGAGATCCACTATAATGGCAATCGGATCGACGCCGCCGCCCCCGACGAGATCGTCAAGATGGGCATCGCCATGGTGCCGGAAGGGCGCCGCGTCTTTCCCTTCATGACGGTCAGGGACAACCTGTTGATGGGCGCCTTCACGCGCTCCAGCAAAGCCGAGATCGCCGCGTCGATGGAGATGGTGCTGGGACGCTTCCCCCGGCTGAAAGAGCGCTTCTCGCAGGCCGCGGGCACGATGAGCGGCGGCGAGCAGCAGATGCTGGTCATCGGTCGCGCGCTGATGGCGAAGCCGAAGCTCCTGCTGCTCGACGAGCCCTCGCTAGGTGTCGCGCCGAAGCTCGTCCAGGACATCGCCCGCTCGATCGTCGCCATCAACCGCGACGAGAAGGTCAGCGTTCTGCTGGTCGAGCAGAATTCCCGCATGGCGCTGCGCATCTCGCAGCGCGCCTATGCGCTGACCACCGGCAGTGTCGCGCTGAGCGGCAACTCCGCCGAATTGCTGACCGACGACCGGGTCAAGCGACTTTATCTCGGCGGCGAGATCTGAGGCATTTCAATGCGCATACTCGTCATCAACCCCAACACGACCGCCTCGATGACCGCCAAGATCGGCGAGGCGGCGCAAAGCGTTGCGTCGCCGGGCACCGAAGTCATCGCCGTCAATCCGGTCGATGGCCCGCCCAGCATCGAGGGCTATTTCGACGAGGTCTTCGCCGTGCCGGGCATCATCGCCGAGATGGGCAAGGTGCCGGCGGCCGATGCCTATGTGATTGCCTGTTTCGACGATACCGGGCTCGACGCCGCGCGCTGCGCGAGCGAAGCCCCGGTCATCGGCATCGGCGAGGCCGCGTTCCATATGGCCAGCCTTGTCGCCGGCAAGTTCAGCATCGTCACCACGCTTGCCCGCTCGGTGCCCGCGATCGAGCACAACCTCGCGAAATACGGTCTCGCCTCGCGTTGCGCCAAGGTGCGTTCGTCGGAGGTCGCCGTCCTCGAGCTCGAACGTCCGGGCTCGAATGCCAGGCACAGGATATCGCAAGAGATCGCGCGCGCCATAAGCGAGGACCATGCCGAGGCGATCGTGCTCGGCTGCGCCGGGATGGCCGATCTTGCGCACAGCTTATCCGAGGAGCACGGCATTCCGGTACTCGATGGGGTCGTCTGCGCCGTCACGCTGGCAGAGAGCCTGTGCAAGGTCGGCTTGAGGACGTCGAAGATCGGCGGCTATGCCGCGCCGCGCGGCAAGCGGTTCGCCGGCATGTTCGCCCCGCTGTCGCCGGTGGACGCGGAGGTCGTTTCGTCCGTTTGACGCCGCTTTGCGACCGGCCGGCGCGCGGATCGGTGGGATTGACCGCCGCGCGAGCGATACTAGATTGGGCGGGCTGCCGGCGATTTGGGGGCAGATCGGGCCATTTCGGGCCTGCGCATTGAAAGCATGTTGACGGTACTTAAGGAAGAAGATCGAGACGACAAGCCGGCGGCGCGCTGGTCGCCGATCTATTACGGATTGAGGGACGCCATCGTCAGCCATCGTCTCGCTCCAGGCACCAAATTGCCGGAGGATGAGCTGGCATCGATCTATTCGGTGAGCCGCACGGTCATCCGGTCCGCGCTGCAGGCCCTTGCTCATGACCGGCTGGCGCGACTGGAGCCCAATCGCGGCGCTTTCGTCGCCCAGCCGTCGAAGATCGAGGCGCGCGAAGTGTTCGAAGCGAGGGCGCTGATCGAACCCAAGGTGGCCGCGCTCGCCGCCAGGGCGGCGGTGCCGTCGGACATTGTGCAATTGCGGTCACACCTGGAGAAGGAGCATGAGGCGCTGCATGACGGCCGCGACAGCGACGCTATCATGCTGTCGGCGCGCTTCCATGTCGGCATCGCCGAGATCGCCGCGCATTCGGTGTTCACCAATTTCGTGCGCGACCTCGTCTCGCACTCCTCGCTGATCATCGCACTCTACTGGAAGCGCCGTGACGCGACCTGCGAGAAGCACGCCCACCATGCGCTGGTCGATGCGATCGAGGCCGGCGACAGCGCCGACGCGGCCGCCCTGATGAACAGCCATCTGGTCGACCTGCTGTCGGGGCTGGATCTCACCGACAAAGTCGAGAAGTCCGACAGCCTGGCGGATCTGCTGCGCGCTTAGAGCAGACGGCGGTTCAGCCGGTCGCCGAACCGCCGGAGGACCGGGCTAGGCCGCGGCCGCCTGCGAATAATCCATCCGCTCCAGATCGGCGATGAGGCCGGGTCCGGTCGGCTGCCAGCCGAGATGCGCACGCGTCCATTCGCTCGACGCCGGCATGTCGAGGCCGGCGAACATGGCGAGCCATCCGAAATGGTCTGCAGCCTCCTCCTGGGACAGGGAGACCACCGGCACGTTGAGGCCGGCGCCGATCACTTCCGCGATGGCGCGCATGGCGATGCCTTCCTCGGCAACGGCGTTGTAGCGCACGCCGGCTTCCTGTTTGTCGAGCGCCAGACGGTAGAGCTTCGCGACATCCAGCACATGCGCCGCCGACCAACGGTTTTGGCCCTCGCCGATATAGGCCGAGACGCCCTTGGCGCGCGTCTGCGCGACCAGTGGGGTGATCAGGCCCTGCTTCACCGTGTCATGCACCTGCGGCAGCCGCACCACCGATACTTTGACGCCCTTCTCAGCCATTGCCGCGCCGGTGAGCTCGGACAGGATGCGCGGATTGGGATGGTCGGTGTTGAAGATGTCTTCTCTCGCCGGCTGGCCGAGTTCGGCGGAGCCCATGCCCACACCCGACGTGATGATGAGCAGCCGGTTCGAGCCGGCCAGCGCCCCGCCCAGCGCTTCGATGACACGCTTGTCCTTCTCGCAATTCGCGACGAAATTCGCGAAATTGTGGTCGAAGGCGGTGTGGATCACCGCATCCGATTTCGCCGCGCCGTCGCGCAAGCTGTCGAGATCTTCGATATCGCCGCGATGGGGCTCGGCGCCGGCGGCGGCAAGCGAACGCGCGCCGGCTTCGGAGCGGGTCAGGCCGAGCACCTGATGGCCGGCGGCGAGAAGCTCAGGCAAGATCCTGGAACCGATGAAGCCGGTCGCGCCGGTAAGGAATACACGCATGGGAGGTCTCCTGTGGTTGTTCGGAGGCCTTATTTGCGCTACAACTCATTCTGTTAAAGTAGTGACTTTATCATGGTATAATACTCAACAGGATCGCGATGCCGATCGAGACGACCAACAAGCTTGGCACTTTCCTTCGCGATCGCCGCATGCGCCTCGATCCCGCCGCCTTCGGCTTCGCCACGGGGCGGCGGCGCACGCAAGGGCTGCGCCGTGAAGAGGTGGCGCAGCGCGCCAATATCAGCCCCACCTGGTATACCTGGCTGGAGCAGGGGCGGGGCGGCGCGCCGTCCGCCGATGTGCTGAACCGCATCGCGACCGGGCTGATGCTGACCGAGCCCGAACGCGAGCATCTGTTCATGCTGGGGCTCGGGCGGCCGCCGGAAGTCCGGTACAAAAGCGTCGACAGCGTGACGCCGCGCCTGCAGCGCGTCCTCGACGCCTTGGACCCCAGCCCGGCGATCATCAAGACCGCGACATGGGATGTGGTGGCCTGGAATCGCGCTGCGGCCGCGATGCTGACCGACTATTCCAAGCTGCCGCGCGAGCAGCGCAACATCCTTCGGCTCATGTTCGGCAATCCCCGCGTGCGCGACGCGCAGGACGATTGGCAGAGCGTCGCGCGTTTCGTGGTCGGATCCTTCAGGGCGGATGCCACCCGGGCAGGCGCAGGCGCGGAAATCACCCATCTCGTCGAAGAGCTTTGCCGGATCAGTCCGGAATTCGAGGCGCTGTGGCGCGACAACGACATTGTCCCGGCGCATGGCGAAGGCGTGAAGCGTCTGCGGCATCCCGAGATCGGGCTGATCGAGCTGGAGTTCTCGGTCTTCGCCGTCGATGGCCGTCCGGAGCTCGGCATGATCGTCTACAATCCCGTCACGCGCGCGGACGCCGAACGCGTCCAATCCTTGATCGAGTCCCGATACGCGAAGATGTAGGGCGCTGGTGCCAGGAGTCCCGACGATGATGCGTCAGGTCTGAGTTCGCCGTCCATCCGATCGGCTCGGCGAAGCTTCAACGCCGCCCCGACGCCCTGATGTGGTCGATGAAGGCTCGCAGCTTCGGCAGCACCTGGTGCCTTTCCGGATAGTAGAGAAATACCCCCGGCGTTGTCACCGCGAAGCGGCCGAGCAGCGCCTGCAGGCGACCGTCGGCGATCGGCGCTTCGGCGATCGGGCTTGGCACCTGGGCCAGCCCGACACCCCGGATCGCGCCCCCGAGCAGCGACGGGTAGTCATGCGCGATCAGCGGTCCCGACACGACTGCCTCGACGGTCTTGTTGCCGTCGACGAAGGACCAGGGCGCGACCGATCCGTTCGAGCGGCGCAGGCGCAGGCAGGCATGGTCGCGCAGGTCCTCGATGCGCTCGGGCGCCGGGCGCCGGCGCAGATAATCCGGACTGCCGACGACCACCATCGGAAAGGAGGGCGTCAGGCGAACCGCGACCATGTCAGGCGCGATCAGATCGCCCATGCGGATGCCGGCGTCGAACCCTTCCGCGGCGAGATCGGCCAGCTCGCCGCTGGCGACGATCTCCAGTTCGATCTCGGGATAGGCCTGGCAGAAGGAGGCGATCATCGGCTCCAGCAACATCGGCACCACGGCCGGCGGCACCGAAAGCCGCAACAGCCCCGCCGGCCGCTGGCCCATCCCGCGCGCGATCTCGCTTGCGGCGATCAACTCCTCGAAGGCCGGCCGGGCGCGCGCGAAAAAGCGCTCGCCGGCTTCGGTGAGGCCGACGCTGCGCGTCGTGCGGATGAAGAGTGCGGCGCCGATGCGCGCCTCCAGTGTGCGTATCGCTTGGCTGATCGCTGACGGGGTGACGGCAAGCTCTGCCGCAGCCTTGCGGAAATTGCGGTGCCTCGCGACGCTCAGGAAGGCTTCTACGCCGTCCAGCGCGCCATGCCTGACTGTGAAGTTCTGCTTCATGACCCGTCGACATTATCGCGGATAGTTGTCGGCAGAAAGCGGCCGTATTTCTTTCGTGACTGTGGAAGCCTGAAGGGAAGTTGAAATGACCGATGAACTCGACCGCGTGCGCGATCACTATGGCGCGACCGGCCTCGCCGATCGACTGAAGACCGCATTGGCGGTGTTCGGGCCTGAGCAACAGCGGCTGAAGCCTGAACAGCTCGCGACCCTCGACCAGTTCCACACCCGCGGACTGGCGGCGACGGCTGAGCTCGCCAATCTGGCCGCCATCGCTGCCGACATGTCGGTGCTCGACGTCGGATCTGGCGTCGGCGGGCCTGCGCGGTTTCTTGCCGAGACCTATGGTTGCGAGGTGGTGGGCGTCGATCTCAGTGGATCCTTCGTCGAGGCGGCGCGCTATCTGACCGCGCGAACCGGGCAGGACGGCCAAGTGTCGTTCGAAACCGGCAGCGCGCTGGCGCTGCCTTTCGAAGACGGCCGGTTCGATGCCGCTCTGTTGCAGCATGTGGCGATGAACATCGCCGACCGGCCGCTGCTCTACCGCGAGATCAGGCGCGTTTTGAAGCCGGGCGGAAAATTCGCCACTTTCGACGTCGTGCTGAATGGTGGCGATCCGCTCTATCCCGTGCCTTGGGCGAAGACGCCGGGCGAAAGCTTCCTGCTGACGGCGGAAGCGACCTGCGAGGCAATCGAAGCCGCCGGCTTCGGCATGCTCGTTCGCCGCGACGACACGGCCATAGCCAAGGCCTGGTTCGCCGAGCTCCGCGCCTCCGGCCCGCCGCCTACGCTCAATCTCGGCGTCGTCATGGGGCAGGGCTTTGCCGATCTCGCCACCAATCTTGGGCGCAATCTGATGGAGGGACGGCTGGGCATTCTGACGGCAGTGTTCGAAGCCGTTCCCGTCAACTGAGCAATTCCAGGAAAGTGTTCAGCGGTTTTCCGTCCGGAATTGCGAAAACTAACATTGATAGGAGGCGAAGATGTCACCAGCGATAATCTTCAACGTCCACCTTGCGCTCGGCTATGTGCCCTGGCTGCTTTTCTTCGCGGCTTATATCTGGCCAAGGCTGAAGTCGATGGAGCCGATCGAGGCGCAGCGCGCCATCGCCACGCTGCACAGCTTCCGCTTCTTCGGGCTCGTTTTTCTTATCCCGGGCGTGGTCGGCTCCGACCTTGCTCCTGGCTTCGCAAGCTTCGCCGCCTATGGCGATTTCGCCACCGGCCTGCTCGCCATGCTGGCGCTGCTTGCGGTGACAAGGCCCGCGATCTTCTGGCCGCTCATCGTCGCCTTCAATATCGTGGGCGTGATCGACCTTGTCGGCGACTACTACCATGGCGTCATGCTCGACCTTCCGGGACAGGCCGGACAGTTGGGCGCGACTTACGCGATCCCGATCCTCTACGTGCCGCTCTTGATGATCACGCATGTCGCGGCCTTCTATCTGCTGGCGCGTTCAAGGCGCCATCAGCTGGCGGCGACCTAATACATGGGCGTCGCCATGTGCTTGGGCGCCGGCCATTCGCTCGTGATTTCGGGCTGCACCGGCCGCTCGAGATAGGTCGACAGCACGACATAGCTGCGCGTCGAGGTCACGCCGGGCGTATCGTAGAGGCGGGCCAGCAGGCCCTCCAATGCCCGCGTGTCCTCGGTGCGCACCTTGAGCAGCATGCAGGTGTCGCCGGCGACCGTGTGGATCTCCTCGACCTCCGGATATTTGGAGACCGCCATCAGCTCCGGCGTCTTGCCCCAGCCCCTGGTGTCGATATGCACAAAGGCAAGCAGCGGCTTCTTCACCGCCCTCGGATCGATGATCGCCGACGTGGCGCGGATAGCGCCGCTGCGCTTCAGCCGCTTGACTCGCTCATGCGCCGCCGGCGGCGACAGGCCGACGCGTTCGCCGAGCTCGGCATAGCTGATGGTCGCGTCCTCGACGAGAACGCCTAATATCTTTCGGTCGACGGGGTCGATCTCGCGGGCCGGTTGCTTGTTCCGCTGAATGTCATCTGTTTCTGCGTCCATATGGAAATTATCCATTGCTGCGGAATTCAATTCGGCCATTATGATGATATGTCGAACAGCAATCAATCAGCAATTCTGACCGCGGCGCCCCGCGCGCCAATCCCGGCCGCCGCCTATCTGCTGACGGGCTGCATCGCCGTCATCGGCTCCAACTCGCTGGTTCTGGGCCCGATAGCGCCCGCCGTCGCGGCATCCTTCGGCGCCAGCGTGCCGGCGGTGATGACGGCTGCCGCCGCCTTCGGCCTCGGCACGTCGGCCAGCGCGCTCTTTCTTGCCCGCTACATCGACCGGATCGGCGCGCGCCGCATGCTGCAGGGCGCATTGCTGCTGCTGGCTTTGGCGCTGGTCGCCAGCTCCCTGGCACCGACGGTGACGATCTTGGTGGCCGCCCAACTCGTCGCCGGCGTTGCGGCAGGCATTGCCATGCCGGCGATCTATGCCAGCTCGGCCGCGATTGCGCCGCCCGGCCGCGAAAGCGGCACCATCGGCGTCGTGCTGACCGGCTGGACGCTTTCCATGGTCGCCGGCGTCTCGTTGTCGGCGGTGCTCGCCGATCTCATCCACTGGCGCGCTGTCTTCGCCGCCGTGGCGTTGCTCGCCGGGGCGGCCATTGCCGGCCTGGCGACGAGCTCGCTTCACGACACCAGGAAAAGCGGCCCGGCGCCGTCGCCGCTCGGCGCGCTCGCCGTTCCCGGCATCGTCCCGCTG
This sequence comes from Mesorhizobium sp. SOD10, assembly GCA_000824805.1. Lineage (GTDB taxonomy): Bacteria > Pseudomonadota > Alphaproteobacteria > Rhizobiales > Rhizobiaceae > Mesorhizobium. Next base: position 113,040 of record CCNA01000008.1, on the reverse strand, counting down.
CTCATTGCCTGCGGCGCCTTCATGACCGCCTTCTACGGCGTCTACGGCTATCTCGGCGATCATCTCCACGAAGCCCTCGGCGAGCCGGTCAGTGCCAATGGCCTGGCGGCGGTCGCCTACGGCCTCGGTTTCGGCGCGGCCGCTTTGCTCGATGGCGTCATCGACCGCCTCGGCGCACGTCGTGTCATGCCCTTCGCCTATCTGTTGGTCGCCGCCGTCTATGTCGCGATCGCGCTGGCGAGCGGCGGCTTCGCCCTGCTGATCGCGACGATCGCCATCTGGGGCCTCGCGAACCATTTCGGGCTGAACGTGCTGGTCATGCGGCTCACTGCGCTCGACCCGTCGCGGCGCGGCACCATCATGGGCCTGAATAGCGCGGTCACCTATCTCGCCGTCACCGTCGGCACGGCAGGCTTCGGCCCGCTCTATACGAGTCTCGGCTTCGCCAATTGTGCGCTGATCGCAGCCGGTCTGATGTTGGTGGCGGCCGGCGCCGCGGCATGGCGGCCGGTCGGCCCCCGGTAACGGCTCTGCCTCACTCTTCGCTTGCGGCCGCAATACCGTTTCGCACTTTCCCTGGAATTGCTCTAAGGCTGGCTTGCGAACCGGAGTCGCAGCCGATGAAGACGAGCCTTGAAGTCACCGCCGAGCCTTTGCCGCAGGATCTCGCTCTCCTGGGCGGGAGCCTCTCCGCCTTCAACGATGCCGATGTCGGCGGGTCGGGCCGAAAGTCGCTGGCCGTTTTCGTGCGCGACGAAAGCGGCGCCATCGTTGCCGGTATTTCCGGCTACACTGCCTGGGGCTGGCTTTATGTGCAGTGGCTGTGGGTCGACGAAGGGCTGCGCGGAAGAGGCGTTGCCGCCGGCATGCTCGACGCCGCCGAACGGGAGGCTATCGCGCGCGGCTGCCACGGCGCCTGGATCGATACTTTCAATCCAACCGCTGAGAAGGTCTACGAGCGCCAGGGCTACAAGCCGTTCGGCGAACTGCCGGATTTCCCGGTCGGCCGCCGCCGTGTCTTCCTGCAGAAGAGGTTGGCTTAACCGGCGAGCTTTCCGCCGCGCATCGGCTCTGGCGCGCCGGTGGTGCTTGGAAAGCTGATCGGCAGACCGCGCAGCACGCGCACCGCGAGGAAAGCAAAGCACTCCGCTTCCACCGCGTCGCCCTTCCAGCCAAGCGTCTCGGCCTGCACCACTTCGACGCCGGTGCGGCTTTCCAGCATCGCCATTATCGTCGGGTTGTGGCGGCCGCCGCCGCTGACCGCGAGCCGCTTCGGCCGGCGCGGCAACAGGTCGAGCGCCTTGCCGACGGCTGAGACCGTGAAGGCCGTCAGCGTCGCCGCGCCATCCTCGGCATTCAGCCCTTCGGCCATCGCCGCCGTGAAGTCGAAGCGGTCGAGCGATTTCGGATAGGGCTTCGTCAGATACGGATGCTGCAAGAGCCTGGCGAGCCGTTCTTCGTCGACCTTGCCGGCGGCCGCCAGCCGGCCGTCGCGATCCATTTCGCCGAGGCCTTTCGCCTTGATGAAATCGTTGACCGGCGCGTTCGCTGGCCCGGTGTCGAAGGCGACGATATTGTCCTTGCCGTCCCACCAGGTAATGTTGCCGACGCCGCCGAGATTGAGCACGGCGGTGTCGCCGCTCAGGTCGGCTTCTTTCAGCAGCGCCGCATGATAGGCGGCGGCCAGAGGCGCGCCTTGCCCGCCGGCCGCGACATCGGCCGAGCGGAAATCATAGGCGACTTTGGTTCCGAGCAGCGAAGCCATCAGCTCGCCATCGCCGAGCTGGCGAGTCCTTCCGACCTTGCCAGGCTGCGGGGCGCGATGCAGCACGGTCTGGCCGTGGAAACCGACGATGCCGATATCGGCCATGCTCATGCCCTGGCTTTCGACGAGATTCTTGACCGCCGCCGATTGCGCACGCGTCAGCGCCTCTTCAGCTTCGCGGAAGATCGCCGGCTCCGGTCCCTCGAAATTCCAGGCGCGCGCCTGGCGCAGCGTCTCTTCGAGCAACGCGCGGATCGACTGGGGGTAAGGAGCCAGCGTGTATGTGCCGGCGTCGGCGATGCGCTCGCCGTCCGTCTTGATCAGCGCCACGTCGATATTGCCGTCGAGCACCGTGCCGGTCATCAGGCCGACGGCCCAGATTGGTTCCATGGTCTTGTTCCCGAATCGTCGTCCAACCACGTGTCGGACGGATCGGCGCGGCAGGCAAGTCTTTCACCGTGCCCGTCCAGGCGGCCTTTTGCGCCAAACGGCGAAAATCGAGCAACCACGTTCTTGCCTCTTGCCGCCGAAGGCGCGAGCCTGCGGACCGGATATCGAGCTCTCAAGGAGGAAACGCCATGGCAGCCAAAGTCGCAGTGATCGCGGGCGCCGGCTCCGGCTTAAGCGCCTCGCTGGCGCGGCTTCTCGCCAGGGAGGGTTTCGGCGTCGTCCTTGCCGCGCGCAACGTCGACAAACTGGCCGCGCTGGTCAAGGAAACCGGCGCGCTGGCCGTCGAAACCGACGTGTCGGACGCGGCCTCCGTCGAGCGGCTTTTCGAGACGGCCGACAAGGCCGGCCCACTCGAAATCGCCGTCTTCAACGCCAGCGGCCGCACGCGCGGCGCGATCGCCGAACTCGACGCGGAAGCGGTCAAGCAAGCCCTGCTTGTCGGCGCCTATGGCGGCTTCCTGGTCGGCCAGCAGGCGGCGCGCCGGCTTCTTGCGCGCGGCTCCGGCTCGATCTTGTTCACCGGCGCCACGGCAAGCCTCAAGGGCTTCTCCGGCTCGGCCGGTTTCGCCATGCCGAAATTCGGTCTGCGCGGGCTGGCGCAATCGATGGCGCGCGAGCTCGCGCCGAAGAACATTCACGTCGCGCATTTCATCATCGACGGCCAGATCGAGCCGGCCGGACAAGCGATCGAGCCTGACCGGCCGGATCGTCGCCTCTCGCCCGACGCGATCGCCGAGACCTATCTCGCCGTCCATCGCCAGCACCGCAGCGCCTGGAGCTTCGAAGTCGAGCTGAGGCCCTGGGTTGAGACGTTCTGACGACTCATGGCGCGCAGAACAACGCGCCCGGCCGCGAGTTGGCTATTTTAGAAAGTATGCATATTTCGTGAAGCCACTTTAGCGATCTGCAATGTAAAAAGGCGCAAAGTAAAAGACACCTTTACTTAACTTCGGCGTGCATACTGCGAGTTGGTCAGAATTGTTGTCCGGCTCTCCTGCACGAATTGAGAATGGGCATGCCGCTTACACGTCGCACGCTGTTTGCAGCCGGAGGCGGAGGGCTGCTGATCGCGCAGGCGCCGGCCGTGGCCACGCCGGCTCAGGCGCAAGACGCTCCAAAACCCGTCGTCAGTGACAATAAGCTGCGCGTCGCCATGCCGGCCTTCGCGTCGGATCCGTTCTTTCCGGCGGACGGCTCTGGAGACGGTGGCATCGATATGGATCTTGCGCGCGGCATAGCCGCGGAGCTTGGCGTCGAACCGGTGCTCGACCGGTCCGCCGTAACTTTCGACGCCATGGTGCAAAAGCTGACCACCGGTGAGGCGGACCTGGCGATCGGCAAGCTCAGCCGCACCCTTCAGCGCGGTCGCTCTATCCTCTATTCGCGGCCTTACGCCATGCTCCACCAAGGGCTGCTCGCAAACCGCGTGAACCTGGCCCGCATCGCACAAGGCAAGCCGCCTGAACAGATCATCCGCGATTTTTCCGGCGATCTCGGCGTGATCGAAGGCTCGTCCTTCGCCACTTATGCGGCGACGACCTTCCCGCATGCCACGATCCGGCGCTTCGCCGGCTGGAACACGGTCATCGATGCGATCCGCAGCGGCACGATCGACCTCGCCTATCGCGACGATTTCGAGATCAAAAAGCTGATGGTCGATGACCCGTCGATGACAGTCGTCGCGCGCTCGATCACGCTGACGGACAAGGTCGACACGATCGCGGTCGGCGTGCGACCGAACAATCCGCATCTGGCGGCCTTCGTCGATCTCTATCTTGATTTGGCGCGAGGCCAGCAGGTCCTCAACACCGATGAGATCATCGCGCGCTATCGCCAGGGGAGCAAAGCCTGACAATGGCCGTCTCGGATACAGCCGCACCCATGCCTCTCGATTGGCGCCTCGCGGCAAAGCGCATCCTGCGCTCGCCGTTGACAACGATCATCATGATCCTGGCTGGGATTCTGTGCGGACTGTACTATCCGGCCTTTGCCCATGCGATCAGCCCTGCGGCGCAGGTCTATCTGAATTTCCTCAAGATGGTCGTCCTGCCCTATCTGGTCTCGTCCGTGATCTTCTCGATCACCGCGATGGTCCAGGACCCGAAATCGGTCCGCTATCTCGGCAAGGTCGGCATAGCGGTGCTGGTCGTGTCGTTCCTCGCCGTGCTGGTCAGCGGCAGCTATTCGCTGATCCTCAAGCCCGGGCAGATCGAGAACCCGCAATCGCGCATCGAGCTCGGCGAGTTCATCAATTCCCAGGGCAGCGTCTCCACCGATCTCGCTTTCCCGTTCCAGCCGCCGCCGTCCACCGGTAGCCCGCACGGCGAACACTCGGTCTTCCTGGACCTGGTGCCAAACAACGTCTTCAACGCGCTGGCTTCGGGCCAGACGATCCAGGTCCTGTTGTTCTGCCTGCTGTTCGGGCTGGCGATGGGCAAGATTCCTCAGCCCTCGTCGCTGAGCCTCTCACAGGCGCTCAACGCGGTGTACCGGGCCTGCACGGTGCTGACCAACTGGTTCGTCTGGGGATTGCCCTTCGCGACCTTCGTCCTGATCGCCGACCAGACCGCGTCGACCGGCACCAAGCCGCTGATGCTGATGGGCGGCTATCTGCTGGTGATGGGTCTTTCCTGCCTGACATTCCTCGCCGGCGCGTTTGCCGTCATCGCCATACGCTCGCGGCGAAGCTACTGGGCCACGATCAAGACTCTTCAGCCGCTTCTGATGGTGGCCATCACGACGCGGTCCACCGTCGCCTCGCTGCCCTGGGTCATCAACCTTTTGACCGAGCGCCTGAGGTTCAACCTCGTGGTGGTCGAGCTGCTCGTGCCGTTGCAGGCGGCGCTGCTGCGAACCGGCCCGGCGCTGGTCTACACCTCGGGCACCCTGTTCATCGCCCAGCTGTACGGCCATCAGCTGGCGATTCCGGACCTCTTGCTTGTCGGCGTCGTCTCCGCGCTTCTGGCGCTGACGACAGGCGGCATGGGCAGCCTGCTCATCTTGTCGCAGATGTCCATCGTCTGCGGCTATCTGAAGCTTCCCTTCGAGGCGGCGTTCGCCCTGTTCGTCGCGGTGGACGCGGCCGTGGACACGCTGATGACGCTGTCCAGCGTCTCCACCGTGGCCGCAAGCACGGCAATGATCGCGCCTAGCCATCGGGAAGCGGCGCTGAGCGCTGAAACCGTCGCGCAAGAGCTCGAAGCCGAGCCCGTACGATGATCGACGACGACATCCGTCCCCAGCTCGGCATCATCGGCGGTCTCGGGCCGCTGGCATCGGCTGACTTCTACTTCAAGCTCACCCGGATGACCGAAGCGCTGCGCGACAACGAGCATGTGCCTTGCGTCATCCTCAGCGTGCCGCAACTGCCTGACAGGACCGAAGCGATCCTGGCCGGCCATGACGGGCCGCTGGCCCCGCTGAGGGCTGCGGTCTCGACGCTCAACGCGCTCGGCGTTGCCTGCATCGCCATGCCCTGCAACACCGCCCATCATTGGTACGACAGGCTGGCGGCGAACTCGTCAGCCGAGATCATCCACATCGGCGATGCGGTGGTGGCGGAGATCCGCCGGAGCCTGGACCGGGGCAGGGTTGCGAACCTCGCAACGCGGGGCACCCTGGTTTCCGGTTTCTATCAGCACAGGATCTCGGTGGCGGGATTCGACCTCTGCCTTCCACAGGACGCCGAGTTTCAGGAGCGCGTCGACAGCGCGATCATGCTCGTCAAGGCCGGGTCGATCGCGGAAGCCGCGGTCGAGACCGAGCGCGCGCTTCGTCTCGCGCAGCTGGCCGGCGCCGATGCAGCGCTTCTCGGCTGTACCGAATTGTCGGTCGTGGCGGCCAGCCTCGGCGACACGAACGGATTGATCGTCATCGACAGCAATGCGGCCCTGGCGCGGGCCAGCCTGACACGATTGGGCTTCGGCGTTCAGGAAGCACGGGGCCTGCCGACGGTGCCTCGCCTGCGGCGAAATGGTCGACCGACCTGGCTTGCCGCGCAGCAGGCCTCGTAAGCGTCGCCGCTGCGCGATCAAAACCGGCTTGCGAGCAGCCGGTGTTCTCCAAGTCACAATATCTTTGAGAGAATATTTTCCACCTCCCGTTTGAGAGGAAAAGCGCTTCTTTGCCCGGTCGGGCAGCATTGGTGATGCTGATATCGAGGCTTCGCATCCCGCCAGGCCAAAAATGATTTCAGGATCGCAAGGAACGCACCATGTCCGGACGCGGCAACGCTTCAAAGTCTCTCGTTACGTCAATCACCAGGCGCGCCGGATTAACGGCGCTTCTCGCCACGACATTGGCCGTCATCGGCCTTGGCGCGCCGTCGCCGTCCTTCGCCGAGGACAACAAGTCGATCAAGGTCGGCATCATCAGCGGCGAGGATGAGGATGTCTGGCGCGTCGTCACCGCCGAGGCGGCCAAGAAAGGACTGACCATCGAGACCGTCGTCTTCAACGACTACACCCAGCCCAACGAGGCGCTGGAGCGCGGCGAGATCGACGCCAACGCTTTCCAGCACAAGCCCTATCTCGACAACCAGATCAAGACGCAAGGCTACCACATCGTGCCGGTCGGCTATACCGGCGTCTGGCCGATCGGCCTTTATTCGAAAAAGCATGCCAAGGTCGCCGACCTGCCGGAAGGCGCGGTGATCGGCCTGCCGAACGACCCGTCCAACGAAGGTCGCGCGCTGCATGTGCTGGAACATGAAGGCCTGATCAAGCTCAAGGACGGCACCGGCATCCTGGCGACGACCGCCGACATTGCGGAGAACCCGAAGAAGCTCGAGATCAAGGAACTCGACGCCGGCATCGTCGGCCGCTCGGTGGACGATCTCGACGCCGCCGTCGTCAACACCGACTGGGCGCTGAAGAGCGGGCTCGGCCCTGAAAACCGCATCGCGCAAGAGCCGGTGGCAGATAATCCCTACCGCAACTTCATCGCGGTCAAGGCCGGCAACGAGAACGAGCCCTGGGTGAAGACGCTCGTCGCCTCCTATCAGAACGATACGGTCAAGGCCGAGTTCGACAAGGTCTACAAAGGCACCGGGATCAGCGCCTATTGATCGGCGCCTGGCTGGCAGAAATGGACGGCCCGCGGCTGAGCGGGCCGCCGTCGCGTTTGCGCGGCACTGAAACGGACAGAGAGATGAATCAGCATGTCACGGCCGAACGCGCCGATCCGGTCCGCATCCAGCCGACCGGGCGGGAAGTCGTCCGCCTCGTCGGCCTGAAGCGCCGCTTCGGCGCGACGGCGGCGCTCGACGGCGTCTCGCTCACTGTGCGAAGGGGCGAGATCCTCGGCATCATCGGCCGCAGCGGCGCCGGCAAATCGACGCTGATCCGCTGCCTGAACGGGCTGGAGCGGCCCGATTCCGGCGCGGTCTTCATTGAAGACCGCGAGATAGGCCGTCTGAGCGAGCGCGAGCTGCAGCCGCTGCGCCGCCGCATCGGCATGGTGTTCCAGCACTTCAATCTCCTGTCGGCCAAGACCGTCGAGGAGAATGTCGCGCTGCCGCTCAAGATCGAAGGCCGCCCGCGCGCCGAGCGCCTGGCGCGCGCGGCGGAATTGCTGCAACTCGTCGGCCTGTCGGAGAAGGCCAACGCCTATCCGGCCTCGCTGTCGGGTGGGCAGAAGCAGCGCGTCGGCATCGCCAGGGCGCTTGCCGCGCGGCCGGCGCTGCTCTTGTCGGACGAGGCGACCTCGGCGCTGGATCCGGAGACGACGCGCTCGATCCTGGCGCTGCTCAAGGACATCAATTCCAGGCTCGGCCTCACCATCCTGCTGATCACGCATGAGATGGAGGTGATCCGTTCGATCGCCGATCGAGTGGCGGTGATCGACGCCGGCCGGATCGTCGAGGAGGGCGCCGTCTGGCAGGTCTTCGCCAACCCGAAATCGGAGATCACCCGCAGCCTGCTCGGCGGCATCCGGCCGCAATTGCCGCCCGAGATCGCGAGCCAGCTGATCGCGGGCGAAGGCGCGGAAACGATCCTCCGGATCGATGTCGCCGGCGAGGCCGCGCGCGGCGCCTTGCTCTCCGACCTCGCCGTGGCGGCGCCGGGTCGGTTCCGCCTTGTGCATGGCGGCGTCGATCATGTCCAAGGCCAACCCGTCGGCACCCTGTTCCTTGCCGTTGCCGGCGCTGAAGCCGCGCATCTTGCGCGGGTAACGACATTCCTGAAGGACCGCGGCGCGCGGGTGGAGGTGCTTGGCCATGTCGCCGGTCCTGTTTGAACTCCTGCTCCGTTCGATCTGGGAGACGGTACTGATGACCGGCGCGTCCGGCCTCATCTCGCTGGTCTTCGGCCTGCCGCTCGGCCTTGCCCTGGTCGCCACCGATCGCGGCGGCATCGCCGAGAGCCTTTGGGTCAACCGTAGTCTCGGCGCCGTCATCAACGGCTTCCGTTCGGTTCCTTTCATCATTTTGCTGGTCGCGCTGATCCCGGTGACGCGCCTGATCGTCGGCACCTCGATCGGCACATGGGCGGCGATCGTGCCGCTGTCGATCGCCGCCACCCCCTATTATGCCCGTATCGCCGAAGTCTCGCTGCGCGAGGTCGATCACGGGCTGATCGAGGCGGCGCGCGCCATGGGAGGCAACCGCTGGACGATCATCCGCGAGGTGCTGGTGCCGGAGGCGCTGCCGGGCATCGTCGCCGGCTTCACGGTGACGCTGGTGACGCTCGTCGGCGCCTCCGCCATGGCCGGCGCCATCGGCGCGGGCGGTCTCGGCGACCTTGCCATCCGCTACGGCTATCAGCGTTTCGAAACCAGCGTGATGGTCGCGGTGGTCGTCGTGCTCATCGTGCTCGTCTGCGGCATCCAGTGGATCGGCGACCGCCTCGTCGCTCGGCTGGACCATCGCGGGTAGCACCGGATGCGGACGCAATTTGCCGCAAAAGCCGGGAATTGAGCGCCGGCTTGCGCCGTTTGCAGTGAGATTGGTTGGTGCGTTTCTTCACCAGCAATGGCGCTGATGTCATCGTGCGGCTGGGTTGCAAGTCTCGCCGAGAGGAGCCTGTCCATGGCAAGAATAATTCCGGTGCTCGATCTCGACCGCCTGGAGCAGGGCGCATCGGAACTGCGGACATTCTTGTTCGATCTGCGTACCGCCGCCCGCGATGTCGGTTTCTTCTATCTGAGCGGCCACGGCGTCACGCAGCCGGAGATCGACGCGGTGCTGGGCGCCGCGCGCCGCTTCTTCGCCTTCCCGGAAGCCGACAAGCTCGCCATCGAAATGGTGAAGTCGCCGCAGTTTCGCGGCTATACGCGCGCCGGCGGCGAGCTGACCAGGGGCAAGGCCGACTGGCGCGAGCAGCTCGACATCGGCGTTGAACGCGCGACCATTGCGCAAGGGCCGGGCGTGCCGGCCTGGACCCGGCTGCAGGGCCCAAACCAGTGGCCCGCCGCGCTCCCCGATCTGAAACCGGCGCTGCTTGCCTGGCAGGCCAAGGCGACCGATGTGGCGATCCGGCTGCTCAAGGCCTTCGCGCTGTCGCTCGACCAGCCGGAGGACGCCTTCGATCCGATCTATCGCGGCGAACCGAACCATCGCATGAAGATCGTGCGCTACCCCGGCCGCAATGCCACCGGCGACGACCAGGGGGTGGGCGCGCACAAGGATGGTGGCTTCCTCACGCTTCTGCTGCAGGACGAGAACAAGGGCCTGCAGGTCGAATATGACGGCAGCTGGGTCGATGTCGACCCGATCCCGCGAACGCTGGTGGTCAACATCGGCGAGCTGCTTGAACTCGCCTCGAACGGCTATCTCAGGGCTACCGTGCATCGCGTCGTCACGCCGCCTGCCGGCGTCGAACGGATTTCGGTGCCGTTCTTCTTCAGCGCCCGGCTCGATGCCACCATCCCGCTGCTCGATCTGCCCGAAGAACTGGCGACCGAGGCGCGCGGCCCGGCCAGCGACCCCGACAATCCGCTCTTCCGCAATGTCGGGACCAATGTGCTGAAAAGCCGGCTGCGGTCGCATCCCGACGTGGCGCGGCGTCACTATGCCGACCTCCTGGAAAAAGCGCCGGCCGCAGGCTGACAATTTCCCGACGATTGAGCGAGATTTTTTCGCGATTTCGATCTTTTTTGGAATTCCGTTCGTCGAAAATACGCGGTTCAGGCCCCAAATAAGGGGCATCGCTCGGTGTTTTCCTCCCATTGCGCCGGGCGATGTTCCCCTCTGAAGGTTATGACCTTCATTCTTGGCCGGGCCGCTTTTGCGCCCGGCCTTTTTCATGAGCGATTGCTCGACGTGCTGGAGAGCCTGATCCAGTCGGAGTCTGCGGAAGGCTGAAGGCTTTTCCCCTCTCCCCTACGGAGCTTGAGAGGTTCTCGCGGCCCGTGTTACAGCGCGCGCATGATCGATTATGCAGGCGAAATCCTCATCCTGACCGGCCCGCCCGGTTCGGGGAAAACCACTACGGCCGAGGTTCTCGCGCGACAGCCCGGGTCGCCCAAGGTCCATCTTCACGCCGACGATTTCTGGCACTTCATCAAGAACGGCGCGATCGCGCCCTATCTGCCGGAAGCCCACCGGCAGAACGAGGTGGTGATGGACGTGCTGGCGAATGCCGCGGACGGCTATGCCGGAGGCGGCTACTTGGTCATCGTCGACGGCATCATCGGGCCTTGGTTCCTGCCGCCGTTCAGGGCGCTCACCACGATCTTGCACTACGTCGTCCTGCGCCCAGCCGTCGACATCGCCGTCGAGCGCTGCCGGCGGCGTGGCGGCGACACGCTGACCGATCCCGGGCCGATCAGGGCGTTGCACGAGCAGTTCGCGGCATTGGGCGAGTTGGATCGTCATGCGCTCGCGACAGACGGGCTCGATCCGCTTGAAACGCAGGAAGCGGTCGTCGCGGCGCTGGAGAGCGGAGCGTTTCGGCTGGCAGGTTGATGTTTTCTCGCATGGCACGCTGCCGGTCCCATCGACGATCACGCTCCTTATGCGACGAAGCCGCGATGACGGGCATTTCTCGGCCTGCGGGTGCGGTCGGCCTCGACTATCCGCTTGGCAAGCGGTGCTGCGTCGGGCCAAACTGATCAACCTGCACGCCTGCCTCAAGGAGACATCGAAATGACCGCCAACGTTTTTTCCGGCTGCATGCCGGCGCTGATGACGCCTTGCACCGATGACCGCCTTCCCGACTTCGACGCGCTGGTGCGCAAGGGGCGCGAGCTGATCGCTGCCGGCATGTCGGCCGTCGTCTATTGCGGCTCGATGGGTGACTGGCCGCTGCTGACCGACGCGCAGCGTATGGAAGGCGTCGAGCGCCTGGTGAAGGCCGGCGTCCCGGTGATCGTCGGCACAGGTGCCGTCAACACGGCCAGCGCTGTCGCGCACGCCGCCCATGCGCAGAAGGTCGGCGCGCGAGGCCTGATGGTGATCCCGCGCGTTCTGTCGCGCGGGCCCTCGGTGACGGCGCAGCGTCATCACTTCAAGGCGATCCTCGCCGCCGCGCCCGACCTGCCGGCCGTCATCTACAACAGTCCCTATTACGGCTTTGCCACGCGCGCCGACCTCTTCTTCGCGCTGCGCGCCGAGCATCCGAATCTCGTCGGCTTCAAGGAGTTCGGCGGCCCGGCGGATCTGCGCTACGCGGCGGAAAACATCACCAGCCGCGAGGACGACGTTGCGCTGATGATCGGCGTGGACACCGCCGTCTTCCACGGCTTCGTCAATTGCGGAGCATCCGGCGCCATCACCGGCATCGGCAATGTGCTGCCGAAGGAAGTGCTGCATCTGGTCAGCCTCAGCCAGGCGGCGGCCAAGGGCGATGCCGAAGCGCGCCGGCTGGCGCAGGAACTGGACGCGGCGCTGGCCGTGCTGTCCTCTTTCGACGAGGGTCCGGACCTCGTGCTCTATTTCAAGCACATGATGGTGCTGAAGGGTAATCCCGAATACAGGCTACACTTCAATGAGACGGATGCGCTGAGCGACAGTCAGCGCGGCTATGCCGAGCAGCAGCTCGAGCTGTTCGACACCTGGTACGCCCAATGGTCGAGGCAGCCGGTAATGGCAAGATACGCGGCCTGAATTGACATCTCGGCCGGGACGAACAGGCCGGTGTTTCGCACCGGCCTGCTCGCACGATCGCTCATGCGGCCTTGACCTTCAGCTCGTCCTCGCCGCGCACCATCCTGGTCACGCCCGCGAAGTCGAGCTTGCCGGAGCCGAGCACCGGCACCTTCGGCACGACGCGCACTTCGGCCGGCACCATCAGGTCCATGGCTCCGTTGGCCTTGGCGAAGGCCAGGAACTCGGCGCGGGTGGCGCCGGACGCTTCGGTGATGAGGATCAGCTTCTCGCCCTTGCGCGCGTCCGGCACCGTGGCGACGGCCGACAGCGAGCCTTTCCACAATTCGCCGGCCAACGCCTCGACCGCGGCAAGAGAGACCATCTCGCCGCCGATCTTGGCGAAACGCTTGGCGCGGCCGCGGATCGAGATGAAGCCCGCATCGTCGACCGTGACGACGTCGCCGGTGTCGTGCCAGCCGTCCTTCAGCGGCTCGATCACCCCCGGATTCTCGGCGCGCAGGTAGCCGGCCATGACGTTCGGCCCGCGCACCAACAGCCGCCCGCCTTCGTCGACGCCGGGCACCGGCTCGAGGCGATATTCCATGCCGGGCATGATTTTGCCGACGCTGCCCGATTTGTTGTACATCGGCGTGTTGATGGCGATCACCGGCGCCGTCTCGGTCACGCCGTAGCCTTCCAGGATGCGCAAGCCGAACTTCTCCATATAGGTTGTGCGTGTGGCGGCCTTGACCGGTTCAGCGCCGGCGAAGCAGTAGCGCACCGAGCGGAAGTCGTATGGATGCGCCGTGCGGGCATAGCCGGAGAGGAATGTGTCGGTGCCGAAGATGATCGTCGCGTTCGACCCGTAGATCAGTTCCGGCACGATCCGGTAGTGCAGCGGCGAAGGATAGAAATAGACCGGCACGCCGGAGATCAGCGGCAGCACGGTGCCCGCCGTCATGCCGAAGGAATGGAAGATCGGCAGCACGTTGAACACCTTGTCGCCCGAATGGAAGTCGATGCGTGAGGCGGCTTGGGCGGCATTGGCCAGGATGTTGCGGTGAGTCAGCACCACGCCCTTGGGCGTTCCTTCCGAGCCGGAGGTGAACAGGATCGCCGCGGGGTCGTCCGCCTTGCGCGCCACCCGCGGCGTCACCTTGCGCAACAGCCCGAGCAACTTGTCCTTGAGGCCGATGGTGGCGCGCAGATCGTCGAGCCAGACGATGTCGATGGAGCGGCCGATCTCCTCCACCACCGGGCCGAGCTTTGCCTGCTCGACGAAAGCGCGGGAAGTCAGCACGGTCCGCACCTCGGCTGCCTTGCAGGCCGACAGGATGTTGGCGGCGCCCGCGGTGAAGTTGATCATCGCCGGCACCTTGCCGGCCGACATGACGCCGAGCAGCGTCGCGCAGGAGCCGTTGGCGTTGGGCAGCATGATGCCCAGCGTCTGCTGTCCGGCATAGAGATGCTCGAACTTCTCGCCGAGCACCGCGGCGGCGGTGAGCAGCTTGCCGTAGCTCAGCGAGCCAGTGACCGGATCCTGCACCGCAAGCTGTTTCATGCCGCGCTCGTGCGCCGTTTCGATGATCTTCTGAAGCACCGTCTTGCCGATATCCTGGGTGCGGAAGACGAGATCCGACATTACCTGGTAAAGCGCCGAGCCCGCCGCGGCGCGCCGCTGGCGGCCCTTCAGTTCCTGCGCGACTTCGAGCTTTACCGGCTCCAGGATGGTCACCTTGACCTTCGGGAACAGGCGGCGGCGCACATGCTGCGAGGAGAGCCGCGAGAAATAGCTCTTTTCCAGCCCCTCGATGCGCACCGGCACCACCATCGAGCCGGTCTTGTCGGCAACCATGGCGGCGCCGTCATAGACCTTCATCAGACCGCCGGTGACGGTGATGCGGCCTTCCGGGAAGATGACCAACGGATCGCCACCCTGCACGATCTTGATCAGTGTACGGGTCGACATTGGCTTTGCCGGATTGAGCGGCAGCGCGCGGGCGAGCTTCATGAACGGCTTCATCCACCAGGCCTGGGCGATCGTGTAGTCGATGGCGAAGACCGGCTCCTCGTCGGTCAGCGTCAGCGCCAGCGGGCCGTCGAGGAAGCTGACATGGTTGAGCGCAAGGATCGGCGCCTTGCCGGCCGCCTTGAGATTGTCCAGCCCCTCGACTTCCAGCCGCAGGAAGGCGCGGAACAGGATCGAGACGAAATCGCGGAAGGGGTTGGTCGGCAGGAATTTCAGCATCAGCCAGGCGGCGATCGCGTTGGCGACGACGAGGCCGAACAGGATGCCCGCGATGGAGACGCCGGCGGCCTGGATCGCGGCGACGAGGGCGCCGCCCACCGTCATGAAGCCGGCATTGACGATGCTGACGGCGGCAACGACGCGGGCGCGGCGCGCTTCCGGCGACCAGGCCTGCACGGCGGCGAAGGTCGGCACTACCAGGAAGGCGGCCGCGATCGCCATGCCGGCGAGGTCGATGGCGACGCGGATGGTGTTCGGGCCGGCGAAGAAGGCGGCAAGCGTCTCGGCTTGGGGCGAAGGCTGCATACTGCCGATAGTCCAGGCAAGATGCAGGCCGAACAGCGCCATCAGCGCGGTGCCGACCGGCGCTGGGAGCAGCACCATGCGGCCCTGCGACATCCAGGCGGCGATAGCCGAGCCGATGGCGATCGAGACGGCGAACACCGCGAGATAGGCTGTGACGGCGATCTCGTTGCCGCCGAGCGAATCCTTGATCATCGCCGGCAGGATCGAAAGCACGATGGCGCCGACCAGCCAGAACCAGGAGGTCATCAGGCCGGCGCGCCAGATGCGCGTCTCGGTCCGCAATTCGGCGACCTGGCGCCATGTCGAGCGGAAGATGTTCTTGTCGATGGCAAGGTTGGGGGCGGCTGAACCGGTGGAGGGGATGTAGCGGCTGACCAGCCAGCAGCCGACGGCCAAGGCCATCATGATAGGCCCGAACACCGCAACTCCGATGCCGTCGGCGGACACGACGCCGCCGGCGATGGTGCCGCCGAGGATCGCGGCGAAGGTCGCCGACTCGATCCAGGCATTGGCCTTGGGCAGTTCCTTGCGTTCCAGGTGATCGGGCAGGATGCCGTATTTGATCGGCCCGAACAGCGCCGAGATGATGCCGAACATCAAGAGCGCCGTCATCAGCACCGGGATCGACGACAGCGCGATGCCGGCGACGGCTACGGCGGCCGCGGCGATCTCGGTGAATTTCAGCCGGCGGGCGATCAGCGCCTTGTCGAAGCGGTCCGCGATCTCGCCGCCCAGCGCCGAAAGCAGCAGGAAGGGCGCCATGAAAATCGCGCCGGCCAGCGTCACTAGCGAGGCGGCTTGATCCTTCGCCAGCGTGAACAGGATGAGGAACACCAGCGTGTTCTTCAGGAAATTGTCGTTGAAGGCCGAGAGGAATTGCGTCCAGAAAAGAGGCGCGAAGCGCCGCGACATCATCAGATGGGTGTTCATGGCAATTTCCATTGGGCAAGTCCGGCTGGCAGCCCGATTGGACTGAGCGGACACTTGCGCGGTTTGAGCCTTTTTATCGGGAAGCGGTTAAGCTTCGTTACTGCAATTCAATCCAATCCATTTGTTTCTTGTTCTTGGTGCATGGAATCTGTCGTCCATGATCGGTCTCCAGGCCTTCCGGGCACTCGACTGTCTGCGGGCTTGGCTGTCGGCAAGCATCATCGATATGGTCCTTTCGTTTCAGGGTGAGTGTGGCTCGGTGCAGGCTTGTTTCAGGTCGGATACATTCTTGAACATCGTTCATAGTGGCACCATAGCACATCGTGAACACCGTTCAAGAGAAAAATGAACGGCGTTCATACGCCGGATCGATAGGTCTGCCTCGGAATTACCGGCGGCAATCGAGCACGTTGCCGGCTAGCCGCATGAGGAAACGCTTCGGCTGAGCGGTACTGTCAGGAGAGCAGCGGAACATTAGACAAAGTCTCGATTTTGCGACGGCTCGAGTTACACCAGCGCGTTCGCAAACGGCTATCAATCGACGCGACGTGCGCCGCGAGGACATCGGGACCTGGGCGCGGGCGCCGATATCAAGCTCATCCGGGCCGAGGCGGGGACGCCAGGCGCCGCCGAGTGAGAGTTTGCCAAAGTGCGGCGTTGCTCAGGACGGTTTTTCGCTGATCACCTCGAACCGCTCGACCGTGCAGTGCTCGCCGACAAGCGTCAGCGCGTCCGTCGAAGGCGACATCGCGTCGGGCTGTTTCCATTGAACCATGAAGGAATACACAAAGTGATCGCGATCGGTGTCGTGTTCCATACCTACGAAACGCGCCGCATAGCCGAGCGGGCGTACGATCTCCTGAAGGTCCGGCGGTGAATTCCTGGGCCACGAGACCGAGATGACGGCCTTATGGTCGCGCGAGATCTTCAGATCGACCCATTTCAGCACCTGCAGCGTCACCAAAGTCAGCACTGTCGCGATCGCGCCGAGGCCATACTGGCCGCCGCCGAAGGCAAGGCCGATCATCGTCATGATCCACATCGTGGCGGCGGTGGTCACCCCGGTGACGAGATCGCCGCGCCTCAGGATGGCGCCGCCGCCGATGAAGCCCACGCCGGTGAGCACGCCGAGCGCGAAGCGCATCACATCCATGCGCACGAAGGAATCCGGCGTCTTGCCGGATACGTCGAGCAGCATGTTTGCCTGGACCATGGCCACGCAGGCCGCCAAACCGACCAGGATGGTCGTGCGCAGCCCGGCGGAATGGCCGCGCGCCTCGCGATTCAAGCCGATGAGAAAGCCTGCCAGCAGTGTGACCAGCAGCCGCCCGACAAGGTCCGGCCAGGTCGGGTGAAGCGGCATGTCGCAGCAAAGCGTCTCGAACATGGTCCCGATGGGGCGCTGAAAGGTCGCCGCGCCTCAGTTTCGTCTGCGACGTTCAACTGGCGGAGCCGGTGATGGTTCCTTGGTCCAAGACCGGGTTTCCGCGGCCGACAACCTTCAATGGGCAGCGAGGCTGACCACCAGCGCCAGCACCACGATGCCTACCAAGCCTGCGATGAAGATGATGCGCTGCGCGCGCGTGTGCAGGATGATCTCGCCCTGCCGGGCATGCCGGCCGGAGAAGACCGGCCTTCGTCGTCGCGATCCTTGCTCATGAATGCTCCCCCTGGATGGATGCGGAAGGTCTCTGAGCAGGAATCAATTTGTGGGCTTGAAGTTCCGCCCGTTTCGGTGCGGCGAATGCCCCGCGACCGGGATCGAGCCGGTCGCGGGATTGATCGGCTCAGCCGAATTTCGGATCCAGGCTGCCCGACTTGTAACGCTTGGCCATCTCCGCCAACGGGATTGGCTTGATCTTCGGCGCGTTGCCGGCGGTGCCGAACTGCTCGAAGCGTTCCTTGCAGAGCTTTTTCATCGCGGCCATTGCCGGCGTCAGGTATTTGCGCGGATCGAACTCCGACGGGTTCTCGGTCAGCACCTTGCGGATCGCGCCTGTCAGCGCCATGCGGTTGTCGGTGTCGATGTTGATCTTGCGCACACCATGCTTGATGCCGCGCTGGATCTCTTCCACCGGCACGCCCCAGGTCGGCTTCATCTGGCCGCCATATTTGTTGATGATCTCCTGCAACTCCTCCGGCACCGAGGACGAGCCGTGCATGACCAGATGCATGTTGGGCAGGCGGCGGTGGATCTCCTCGATCACATTCATCGCCAGCACCGCGCCGTCCGGCTTGCGCGAGAATTTGTAGGCGCCGTGGCTGGTGCCCATGGCAACCGCCAGCGCGTCGACGTGGGTGTCGCGCACAAACTGCTCGGCCTGCACCGGATCGGTCAGCAACTGGTCATGGCTGATCGCGCCTTCGACGCCGTGGCCGTCCTCCTGCTCGCCGCCGCCGCTTTCCAGCGAGCCCAGCACGCCGATCTCGCCTTCCACCGACACGCCGCCCCAATGCGCCATGTCAACGACGCGCCGCGTGATCCCGGAATTATAGGCATAGTCGGCCGGCGACTTGCCGTCTTCCTTCAGCGAGCCGTCCATCATCACCGAGGTGAAGCCATACTGGATCGCGGTGACGCAGGTCGCTTCGTTGTTGCCGTGGTCGAGATGCATGCAGACCGGGATGTCGGGATGGATCTCGACCAGCGCGTCGATCAACTTGGCCAGCACCACGTCATTGGCATAGGCGCGCGCGCCGCGGCTGGCCTGCAGGATGACCGGCGACTTGGTCTCCTCGGCCGCCTCCATGATGGCGAGCCCCTGTTCCATATTGTTCATGTTGAAGGCAGGCACGCCATAGCCATGTTCGGCGGCATGGTCGAGCAATTGTCTCAATGTGATGCGAGCCAACGAATAGTCTCCCGTATCTGGTTCGAGCCCGTGTTTGAAAAGGCCGCCCCGGCGGGCGGCCTTGTTGCTTCTGGCCGGATTTCGAACCTATCGCAACCTTTTGAAGCCTCTTCGGCCGCAATTCTTGTTGCAGGGCTGAAATCAGGCGCGTTCGGACTTAGGCGGCGATGCGTGCGCGCGCGGCGAGGATGTCGACGCAAGCCTTGGCGGCTTCCTTGCCCTTCACGGCGAAATGCTCGTGGAAGAAGCGGTGATGCTCGGCGCTGTCATGGTAGTTGTGCGGCAGCAGCACCGCCGACAGCACCGGCACGCCGGTCACGAGCTGCACGTTCATCATGCCGTCAATGACGGAGCTTGCCACGAAGTCGTGCCGGTAGATGCCGCCATTGACGACGAAGGCGGTGCCGAGGATCGCCGCATAACGGCCGGTCTCGGCGAGCGCCTTGGCGTGCAACGGGATTTCATAGGCTCCCGGCACGTCGAAGACCTCGACGGCAAAGCCGCCGAGCACGGCAAGCTCCGCCTCGAAGGCGGCCACGCACTGATCGACGATATCGGCATGCCAGCGCGCCCGGATGACGGCGACACGACGAACAGTATGGTCTTTGGGGAAATGCTGATTCATGGGTCCTTCCTTCCGTTTCGAACCAGAATCAGGACGCACGACGCAAAAAAACGCGGTCCGCGCGAGCGGACCGTCTTCTGCGATCGTTCTCTTCCATCCGGACTGTAACCGTCGGCTCCGGAATCGCACCGGATCTGCTGACCCTTCCGATAGGCTGGAAGGCGCTCGCGGGCTTGGGCCGAAACCCCTACCGCCGGTGGGGACTTTCACCCCGCCCTGAGAACATTAACGGCGGTTTTATGGGAGAGGAGGGTGGCGCTGTCAATCGACGAGTGTCCAATCGAAGGATCGCGGCGCTGCAGGACCAAGGTTCCTCGCCCCACGAAATGGGGGGAGGAGGCTCGGCGAAGCCGAGGCGGAGAGGGAAGCGCCCTACGAAGGCCCCCTCTCCGTCCGCTTCGCGGACACCCCCCCGCCTTTGGTGGGGGCGAGGAACCCAAGCATAGATAGGTCGGCGAGACAGCGTCCCCGTCCTACTGGACATCCCCTCGCGGAGGAGATCAGCTAATTACCCGCGTTCCGGGAACATCGCCTTCAGCCCCTCGCGCGAGGCTTTCGCCACACCGCGCTCGGTGATGAGACCCGTCACCAGCCGTGCCGGCGTCACGTCGAACGCCGGGTTGGCCGCCGGCGTAGCATCCGGCGAGACCCGCACCTGGGCGACCTTTCCGTCAGCCGTCTTCCCCCACACCAGCGACACCTCGTCGCCCGAGCGCTGCTCGATCGGGATCTCCTTCAGCCCGTCGGCCACGGTCCAGTCGATGGTGGGCGAGGGGAGCGCGACATAGAAGGGCACCTCATTGTCGGCGGCTGCCAGCGCCTTCAGATAGGTGCCGATCTTGTTGCAGACATCGCCATTGGCGGTGGTGCGGTCGGTGCCGACGATCACCATGTCGATGTCGCCATGCTGCATCAGGTGGCCGCCGGCATTGTCGACGATCAGCGTGTGCGGCACGCCGTGGCCGGCCATCTCCCAGGCGGTCAGCTGTGCGCCCTGGTTGCGCGGCCTCGTCTCGTCGACATAGACATGGACGGGAATGCCGGCCTCGGCCGCCAGATAGATCGGCGCGGTGGCGGTGCCATAGTCGACCGTCGCCAGCCAGCCGGCATTGCAATGGGTCAGGATGTTGACGGTCTCGCCCGGCTTCTTCTTCGCCGCGATTTTCTTGATGATCTCAAGCCCGTTCTCGCCGATGGCGCGATTTAAGCCCACATCCTCGTCGGCGATCTCGGCGGCCCGCTTGTAGGCCGCTTCTGCGCGCTCTTCCGGCGCCAGCGGCTTGAGGAACCGCCGCATCTCGTCCAGCGCCCAGCGCAGATTGATCGCCGTCGGCCGTGTCTTGTGAAGGGTCTCCCACACCGCGTCGAGCGCTTCGTCCGACGGATCGTCTGTCATCTGGATGGCGACGCCATAGGCGGCAGTGACGCCGATCAGCGGCGCGCCGCGCACCCACATGTCGCGGATCGCTGTTGCGATGCCGGCGACGGTTCCGATTTGTTCGATGCGGAACTCATGCGGCAGCCAGCGCTGGTCGATGATCTCGACCGACCGCTTGTCGTCGCTGAGCCAGATGGTGCGATAGTGACGTTCGCCGACGTTCAAAGGCTCTTCTCCTGTTCGATCAGCGCGGCCAGATTGTTGACCTCGTCGATGCTGTGGATCTGGCGCCGGTTGACTGCGATATGGCGTCCGAAGCGCAAAGCCTTGGCCTCACATCTGGCGCGCAGATCGGCATTGGCAATGGTCTCGAAATCGGCATTGTGGGCCAGCCCGAGGATGCGCCGGTGCACCTCGATGCCGGCAAAGCCGAGCAGGTCGGTCCAGATGGCGTGCAGCATGTGGTCGAGCGCCTGCTCGGAGCCGAGCAGGTCGCCCTGATCCTCGAACAGGCTCCTCTGGTAGAGGATGCCGCTGCGCTCGGTCCGCCACAGATGCGAGAACTCGGCGCGGAAGGTCGCCCAGGTCTCGGCCGTGACGCCGAGCAGATAGGCGCGCATGGAGTCGCGGCTGCCTTTCTCCTCGTGCCCGCGCTGCGAGAAGAAGGCCATCCAGAAATTGGCGAGCAGCATGCCGACATCGAAGGCGATCGGGCCGTAGAAGGCGAACTCCGGATCGATCATCCGGGTCTCGGTGTCCGTCACCATGATCGAACCTGAATGCAGGTCGCCATGCAGCAGCGTCTCGGCATTGGCGGCAAAAAGATGCTTCAGCCGCTGCGCCTCGACCTTGAGGTCGCGGTCGGCGCGCAGCTCGGCGACCAGGCCATCGAGCTGCGGCGAGGTATGCCGGTTCATCTTGGCGTCGAAATAGGGATCGGAGAACACCAGATTCTCGGTGATGTCGCAGAGCTCCACATTGTCGGCGAACAGCGCCAGGTCGGCCTTGCGCTCTTTCGTCACCATCGAGAGATCCGAGCCGCGGAACAGCGTGCGGGCCATGAACAGGCCGATGTCGCGCGCGATGTTCGGCAATTCACGGCCATCGATCAGCGCGCGCCTCAGAATGACGTGCGGCGGCGCCAGATATTCCATGACGATCAGCGCCTGGATCTCATCGAAATGATAGATCGCCGGCACCGAGCCGGGCGCACGACGCTCCTGCCGGGTCAGCGCATGATATTCGAAGAAGGAGCGTTTGAGCGGCAGCGGCCAGCTGTCGCCGACCAGCCGGACATAGGGCAGCGCCTGTTTGACCACCGCCGCGCCCTTGTCGCCTTCGACGATGAAGACGAGGTTGAGGTTGCCGTCGCCGACCTCACGCACCTTCCAGCGGCTGGCATCCTTGCCGATCCGCTCGGTCAGCGCCGCGGTCCCGCCAAGGCGCTCCGGCAGCGTTTCCACCGACAATGCTTCGAACTTTCCGGTCATGTTCTCCCCTCCTGCACGTGGTTTCCGACGATAGCGGAGCCACGGCGGCGGGGCCAAGCTAGGAAGCGCTCTGGCAAATGTCAATCGTGTTGACAATTGCCGAATGAGCCCATAGCGTCACGATCCGGGAGGAACGGATGGGCGCAGACGCCGTGTTCCAGGTAAAGGGCCTGAAGAAATCCTTCGGCCAGAACGAGGTGCTTGGCGGCATCTCGCTCGATCTCTTTGCGGGCGAGGTGACTGTGCTGATGGGTGCCAACGGCGCCGGCAAGTCCACCCTGGTCAAGATCGTCAGCGGCGTCTACGAACGCGGAGCGGGCACGATGCGGCTCGCAGGCCAGGCCTTCGACCCGCAGACCCCCGCCGAAGCCATCCGCGCCGGCGTCGTCACCGTGCACCAGAACATCAATGACGGCGTGGTCGCCGACCTCGACGTCGCCACCAACCTGACGCTCGACCGGCTGAGCGGCAGAGGCGCGTCGTTGCTTTTCAAGCCTGCCAATGTCCAGGCCGAAGCGAGAGCGGTCGCCGACCGCATGGGACTTGCCATCGACCTCAAGGCGCGCGTCAGCGACTTGTCGTTGGCCGACCGGCAGATGGTGGCGATTGCGCGGGCCATGGCGCATCGGCCCAAGGTCCTGATCCTCGACGAGCCGACATCCTCGCTGTCGAGCGCCGAAGCCGACCGGCTGTTTTCGCTGATCGACCGGCTGCGCGGGCAAGGTGTCGCCGTACTCTACATCTCGCACCGCATGTCCGACATCCGGCGGCTGGCAGACCGTATCGTGTCGATGCGCGACGGCGTCGTCTCCGGCACCTTCGACCGGAAGCCGCTCGACTATGAGGGGGCGGTCAACGCCATGCTCGGCCGTAAGATCCACCTCGACAGGGTGGTGGCCAGAAGCTCGGCCCGAGCCGTCTTCACCGCCGAAGGCCTGCAACTCGCGCAAGGGTCGAAGCCGATCTCGATGACGCTGGGCGCCGGCGAGGTGGTGGCGATCACCGGTCTTGTCGGCGTTGGCAAGACGGCGCTGGCAGAAACGCTGTTCGGCGTGCGCAGGCCGCTCGCCGGCACCATGCAGATGGATGGCAAGCCCTATGCGCCGGGCTCCGCGCGCGAGGCGATCGTCGCCGGCGTCTTCCTCGTCGCCAAGGACCGCGCCGCGAGCGGCATCGTCGGCGGCTTCAACATCGAGCGCAACATCAGCTTGCCGTTCCTCAAGCGCATGTCGGGCTTCGGCGTCATGAAGAAGCGCGCCGAGCGCGCCGCCGCGCGCCGCCAGATCGACGAGCTCGGCATTGTCTGCCGCTCGGAGAAGGACGAACTCTCCGCGCTTTCCGGCGGCAACCAGCAGAAGGTGATGGTGGCGCGCTGGATGTCGCAGGCCTCGCGCCTCTTCATCCTCGACGAGCCTTTCCAGGGCGTCGACATCTCGGCAAGGCGGGACATCGCAGCCAAGCTGAGGGCAAGCGCCGACGGCCGCGCGACGCTGATCTTCGTCACCGAGATTGACGAGGCGCTGGAAACCGCCGACCGCATCCTGGTGATGTCGGAACAAACGATCGTCGGCGAGCATCGGAACGATAACATCGATCTCGACCGCCTGTTGGCGCAGGTGGCCGGCGGGCCGCTCACCAGCGCGGCGTGAGATCGCAGGATGACGAGACTCGGAGTGCAGGCATGAGTTCCAGTTTGGTGGACAAGGCAGCGGCGCGAGAGCATTCGATGACGTTGCGCGATTACGCCATCCGCTATGGCTTCATCGTCCTGCTGATCGGGCTGATCGCCTATTTCGCGGTCGCCGCGGAAGGCTTCGCGTCACCGCAGAGCGCCGTCTTCATCTTCCAGTCGGTGGCCATCACCGGCGTGCTGGCTCTCGGCGTCACCGCGACCCTGGTTGTCGGCGGTTTCGACCTGTCGATCGGCTCGGTCGCCACCAGCGCCATGATGGCGGCGTCTTACGCAATGGTGGTGCTGGAACAGAATGCGATCGTCGCCGTCATCGCCTGCCTGGTCATCGGCGTTATCGTCGGCCTGATCAACGGCTGGCTGATCGTCTATATGCGCGTGCCCGATCTGCTCGCCACGCTCGGTATGATGTTCCTGCTGCTCGGCCTGCAGCGCATTCCGACGGAGGGCCGCTCGATCGCCACAGGCATGACCATGCCCGACGGCTCGGTCGCCAACGGCAAGTTCTCGGAAGCCTTCCTGGCGCTCGGCCGCCACCGCATCGACTTCTTCATCCCGAACCTGATCCCGGTCTCGGTGGTGGTGCTTGTGGTGCTCGCCCTGCTCATCTGGTTCTTCCTCGAATACACCCGCTTCGGCCGCATGATGTATGCCGTCGGCAGCAATGAGAGGGCGGCCGAGCTCGCCGGTGCGCCTGTCAAGGCATACAAAATCTGGGCCTATGTCATTTCGGGAGTTTTTGCCTCGATCGGCGGGATTTTGCTCGCCGCCCGGCTTGGACGCGGCGACATCGCCTCGGGTAATAATCTCCTGCTCGACGCAGTAGCGGCGGCGCTCATCGGTTACGCGGTGCTCGGCGCCGCCAAGCCCAACGCCTTCGGCACGGCCGTCGGCGCGGTGTTCGTCGGCGTTCTGCTGCAAGGCCTGACGATGATGAACGCCCCTTATTACACGCAGGATTTCGTCAAGGGCGCGGTGCTCGTCGTCGCCCTTGTCTTCACCTTCGCCCTTTCCGGCAGGGGCAAGAGATAGTTTCGACCGGGGCATTGAGACAAAACGGAGGAAAACCAAGTGAGCATCACAAGAAGACTTTTGGGGAAGGCGGCACTCGGCCTCGCCGGCGCGGCGCTGCTGATGCAGGGCACGGCATTGGCGGCGGACCGCCCGGCGCCGTTCGACAAGCCGGGCGTCAAGATCGCGCTGGTTCGTTATCTGTCGACGGGTGACTTCTTCCAGGCCTACCTCTCCGGCGTCGAGGCGCAGGCCAAGGCGCTCGGCGTCGACCTGCGCGTGCTGGACAGCCGCCAGGACGCGGCGCTTCAGGCCGACATGGTCGACCAGG
This sequence comes from Mesorhizobium sp. SOD10, assembly GCA_000824805.1. Classification (GTDB taxonomy): domain Bacteria; phylum Pseudomonadota; class Alphaproteobacteria; order Rhizobiales; family Rhizobiaceae; genus Mesorhizobium. Next base: position 87,937 of record CCNA01000008.1, on the reverse strand, counting down.
CGATCGCGCTCGGCGTGCAGGGCATCATCATCCAGCACGGCCTGACGGAATCGATGAAGGACGCCGCCCAGCGAGCGGTCGACGCCGGCATCAAGGTCGTTGCCTTCGATGTCAATGTCGAGAACCCGAAGATCCCGCAGATCGAGCAGTCCGATCGCGACCTGGCCAAGCTCGCGCTCGAGCAGGCGATCAAGGACAATGGCGAGAGCTGGAAGGCCGGCTATGTCTATGTCGCCGGCATCGCCCCGCTCGACCGCCGCAACGAGACCTGGGTGGACGTGAAGAAGAAATATTCGGGCATCAACGAGGTCGCCCAGTTCGGCACGCTCGACAATCCGATCGCCAACTCCGTCGCCAACCAGGCGCGCTCGGTTCTGCAGGCGCATCCCGACATCAACGTGATGTTCGCGCCCTATGACGAGTTCGCCAAGGGCGTGAAGATCGCCGTCGACGAAGCCGGCCTGAACAAGAAGATCAAGATCTATTCGGCCGACATCTCGACCTCGGACATCGCCGCGATGCGCGAGCCGGACAGCGCCTGGGCGGCGACCGCCGCCACCAACCCGGCTGTCGTCGGCCAGGTTTCGGTGCGTGCGCTGGCGCAGCTTCTCGCCGGCGAGGATCCCGGTCACAACGTCATCGTGCCGCCGACGCTGATCACCCAGAAGGAGCTGATCGACAAGGACATTAAGAACATGGAAGACCTATCGGCCAAGCTGCCGCAGTTCGCCCATGCCGATGTCGCGATGCCGGCCTGGATGCCGAACCCGAACGCCAAGTAAGGGGTCAAGCGGTCGCAAATGAGGAGAGCGGCCCAATGGGCCGCTCTCCGTCTTTTCAGCCGGCTGGAAGCGGTCTTATCGCTGCCAGAAGGGCAGCTTGGCGATCTCCGCCTCGACCTCTTCTTTAGTCAGCCCGATATCGTCGATCAGATGCGGATTATCCGCCGCCATGCGCTTGAGGTCGAAGCGAAAGCGGGCCTGCTCGCGGCGCTCGGCGATGAGGCTGCGCAAAGCTGAGAGGCTGTAGCGCGAGCGGCCGGTGTGCATTGTGGGCGTCGCCAGACATGTAGAAGGTGCAAAGCTGTCGTTCATGGCAGCCTCCATCGAAATGAGGGTTCCGAGAGCCCTCGACCTGATTGAGATTGCAGTGTGCCGCAGGCGGCCGGCGGCGTAATTAAGCCCTCCCAAATAGTTCTCAAAACTTCCAAATCGGCTATAGATCGCCGCATGCAGGGATCGCGCTTTGCCTTTGGACCGTTCGTGCTTGATCCGGGCGCCGGAACGCTGCTTCGGGGCGATGTTCCCGTCGCCGCCGGGCATCGCGGGCTGAAGCTGCTGGAAGCGCTTGTCGCGCGCCCGGGCGAGATCCTGGGCAAGGCCGAGCTGATGGACGCGGCCTGGCCGGGCACGGCCGTCGAGGAAGGCAATCTCACCGTCCAGATCGCGCAACTCAGGAAGCTGCTCGGTCCGGCGACCGGTGGCGGCGAGTGGATCGCCACGGTGCCGCGCGTCGGATATCGCTTCACAGGTACCGTCGAACAGGCCGATGCCAGGCCCAAACCCTTGCCGCTGCCCGACAAGCCGTCGATCGCCGTGCTGCCCTTCGTCAATCTAGGCAGCGATCCCGAGCAGGACGCTTTCGCCGATGGCCTGACCGAAGACCTGATCACCGATCTCTCACGGATCCCCGGCCTCTTTGTCATCGCGCGCAATTCGGTCTTTGCCTATAAGGGCAAGGCCATGGATGTGCGTGCCATCGCTGGCGAGCTCGGCGTGCGCTATCTGCTGGAGGGTAGCGCCAGGCGCGCCGCGGGGCGGGTGCGCATCAATGCACAGCTGATCGATGCGCTGAGCGGCGAACATCTCTGGGCGGAGCGTTTCGATCGGGGTTTGGAAGATATCTTCGCCGTTCAGGACGAGGCGACGGCCAAGATCGTCGAGGCATTGCTCGGCCGGCTGCGCGCCCCGCCGGCGCGCCATCGGCCGAAGAACCTCGAGGCCTATGATCTCGTCGTGCGGGCACGAAAACTGTTCGACGAGTCGCCGCAGATGGCGCGCGAAGCGCATCTGATGCTGACGCGCGCGATCTCTCTCGACCCGGATTACGCGGAGGCCTATCGCTGGCTCGCCATGAACCACTGGATGGGCTGGGTTCATTGGGGCGAGCCGTTCGAGCCTGCCCGCAGCACGGCTCTGGAACTGGCGCGCAAGGCCGTGGCGATCGACCCCAACGACGCCGGTTGCCGCTGGGTTCTGGCGAACCTGCTTGCCTATGAACGAGACTTCGAACAGTCCGAGGCGGAATTCGCCAAGGCGATCGAGCTCGACCCGAACGAGGCCGATATCTGGGCGACCTTGTCCGATATAGACGTGCTGGGCGGGCGGATAGACGAGGGCCTTGAGCACATTCGCAAAGCGTTCCGGCTCAACCCGTTTCCGCCGAGCTGGTATTATCTGACGCTAGGTCAGGCGCAATATGCGGCCCGTGACTATGAAGCCGCCGTCGAGACGCTGCGCCGCGATGAGACCTACCGCACCAGCTCGCGCCGCTTCCTGGCGGCAAGCCTGGCGCAGCTCGGCCGCATCGACGAGGCGCGCACCGAGGTCGCCCTGTTCCTCGTCGGCAATCCGCATTTCTCCACGCAGCGCTGGGTCGAGACGGAGCCGTTCCGCGACGATGCGATGCTTGAGCATTTCGTCGACGGGTTCAGGAAGGCCGGCCTGCCGGAGTGAGGCCGGCGTAACCTCACCGGCCGGCGCGCGCCAGCCCATGTGCCACCAGGCGGTCGATGACTTCCGAGTAGCTGACGTCGCTCGCCGCCATGGCCTTGGCGTACATGCTGATGTCGGTGAAGCCGGGAATGGTGTTGAGCTCATTGATCAGGAATGTCATGTCCGGCATCAGGAAGAAGTCGACGCGGGCCATCCCGTCGCAGCCGAGCGCCCTGAACGCCTTTGCAGCCATGGCGCGCATGGCATCCTCGACCTCCGGCGGCAGCTCGGCCGGCACGATCAAGGCCGCGCCGTTCTCGTCGATATATTTGGCCTGGTAGTTGTAGAAACCATGGCTTTCCGCGGGCACGATCTCGCCGGGCCGCGAAACGAAGAGTTCGCCCGCGGGGCTCTCAAGCACGCTGAATTCGATCTCGCGGCCACGAACGAATTCCTCCGCCAGCAGCTTGCGGTCGTGCTGGAAGGCTTCTGCCAGCGCGGGGTCGAATTCCTGGCTGGCATTGACCTTTGCGACGCCGACCGACGAGCCCTGCCGCGCCGGCTTGATGAACAGCGGCAGGCCGAGTTGCTCTTCCAGCTCGGCGAGCGAAGGCGCGACACCCCCATCGATCGTCACCGAGCGGGCGACGGGCAGTCCGGCCGCCTTGAGCAGCCGCTTGGCGATGTCCTTGTCGAGCGCCGTTGCGGACCCCAATATGCCGCAGCCGGCGAGCGGCACGCGCGCCACCTCGGCAAGACCCTGCACCGCGCCGTCCTCGCCATGCAGGCCGTGCAGGACCGGAAACAGGATATCGATGGCGGGCAGTTCGTGGGGCGTGCCGTTTGCAGGGATCGCCAGCATCCGTCCATGGCCGCCCGGCACCAGGCAGAGCTGCGTGCCGGCGGATGGCGTCGCCAGCGCGCCGTCCGCGAAGCGGCTCAGCAGCCATTGCCCTTCGCGGGTGACGAAGATCGGAACTGCATCGTATTTCGCAGGGTCGAGCGCCCGCATGACATTGGTTGCTGAAAGCAGCGATACGTCATGCTCGGCGGAGCGCCCGCCGAAGAGTACGCCGATACGAAGTCTTTTCGCCGCCATCTGGAGCTCCACCAATGAGCAAGGTTGGGCTCGCATGCGAAACACAAGGCGCCCTTAAACTCATTGAGCAATACGCGAAGGATTGGAGCGGATTTTGGCCGGTTCGAGCAGTTCTTCAGCAGAAGCGTGAAAAGCCTGCGTCTGAACCGCGCAACAGGGAGACTGAGCGGTTCGTCGTTTCCGAAGAGCGATGAACCGCTCCGGGAGTGGTGGATACGTCTGCCTGGTCAGCGCAGCGCCGCCGCGATATTGCCGCCGTCGACCGTCGTCACATCGGCCGTGGTGCGTTCAGCAAGCGCCTGGTGCAGGAAGGCCTGCGCCACGTCGTCGGCCGTTACTTCCTGTCCAAGCAGATTGCCGGACATGTATTCCTTCTCCGACACGCCGCGCGCGCCCGACCGGCTGGCGATCATCGCGTCGGTCAGGAGACCGGAGCGGATGCGGTCGGCATTCACCGCATTGGAGCGGATGCCGTAGGCGCCGTAGTCAAGCGCATACTGGCGCGACAGGAACAAGGTCGCCGCCTTGGGCAGACCGTAGGCGCCGAATTTCGGCCCGGGATTGATCGCCTGCTTCGAGGTGTTGAAGAGCAGCACGCCGCCCGTGCCCTGTTCCAACATGATGCGAACCGCATTCTGCGCCGCCGACTGATGGGCGAAGAAGTTGAGCTCGAAGCTTTTGCGCAAGGTGGCGTCGTCGAGCTCGCCGATCCGGCCTTCCCAGGCAGCGCCGGCATTCGAGACCAGGATGTCGACGCCGCCATAGACGGCGACCGCCTTGTCGAAGGCGGCGCGCATCTCGGCAGGATTGGTGATGTCGGCGCCGACGCTGACCGAGTTGTTGCCGGCCGCCTTCGCCGCTTCCGCGGCCTTGCCCGCGTCGAGATCGACGACGACGGCATGCGCGCCATTGGCCGCGAACAGTTTTGCCGTCGCGGCGCCGATGGCTCCGGCGCCACCGGTGATCAACACCACCTGGCCGGTCAGCGGCTTCGGCTTGTTGGAAGCGAGCTTGGCCTGCTCCAGCGACCAGTATTCGAGCGGGAAGAGATCGGCCTTGGAGAGCGGATGGAAATTGCCAACCGCTTCCGCGCCGCGCACCGCCTCGATCCACATTTCGCCGACATCCGACGCGATCTTCGCATCCTTCAGCGTGCGGCCATGGCCGAACATGCCGAGCCCCGGCATCAGCGTCAGGCGCGGCATCGGGTCGAGCATGGTCCGCTTGACGTCGTCCAGCGCATCATTGGTCTCGAAATAGGCGCGGTAGTCGTTGGCAAAAGCCTCGACATGACTCTTGATGACGGCCTTATAGTCGCCGAGCTTGTCCGCGTCGGGCGCCGGCACCGCCATCGGTCCGGTCTTGATGCGGATCGACAGGTCCGGCGTCGACACGCCGCGCCCGGCCAACTCGGCGATGTTCGCCGAATTAATGAAATCGAGGATCGCATCCGACGTGCGGAAGTCGCTGATCATCCGGTCGAAGCGGCCTTCGCCGCGCGCCACGGCAACCGCGCCGCGCAGCGCCGGCGCGATGTCGCTCGGCTTGGCAAGCTTTGCCGGCAGCGCCGCCTTGGCCGCCTGCGGCTTGCCGTTCTTGGCGACATAATCCTCGGCCACAGTCACATAATGGATCATGCGATCATAGGCCTGCTTCGCATCGTCGCCGAAGGTGAAGATGCCGTGCTTGTCGAGGATCAGGCCCTCGACGCTCGGGTCGGCGTCGAACACTTCCGCCGCGACCTTGGCGAGGTCGAAACCCGGCTTGATGTAAGGCACGTAGCCCATTTTGTCGCCGAACACGGCCTTGATCAGTGGCTTGCTGTCTTCCTGGTCGACGATGGCGAGGATTGCCGTCGAATGCGTGTGGTCGACAAACTTGTGCGGCAGGAAAGCGTGCAGCAGCGTTTCGACCGAGGGGTTGGGGGAGGCGGGATCGATGAGGTTGGAACGCTGCAGCGCCACCATGTCCTCGTCCGAGAGCTTGTCCAGTCCGCGCGCCTTGAGCAACGCGCCCATCTTCACCGCCGGCAGGCCTTGCGGTTCGATGACCGCCATGTCCCAGCCGCTACCCTTGACGCAGAGCACGTCCCATTCGTCGCCGACGAGATCGGTGGCCTTGGTCTTGCAGGAGGTGTTGCCGCCGCCATGCAGCACCAGGCGCGGCTCGCCGCCGAGCAGGCGGGTCGTGTAGACGCGCAGCGCAAGGTCGCGGCCGACGCCTTTCTTGGCATAGTCGGCAACCATCTTTTCCGCGTCGGCGTCGTTCCAAAGGTTCTTCATGTCGTTCCGTCCGATACTCGTCTTTTTGCTCATGAACAGAAAGCCGCGACGTCCGTATGACAGAAGCGGCGAGAGGTTTCTAAGAGGCCTTCCTGGTTGCTGCGGCGGCGTGCTGCAGCAGGCGTTCGGCCATATGCGCGCCAATCACCAGATGCGTGCAGAGCCCGCCGGCGATGGCCGAAAGCAGCGGCTCGAACTTCGTATCCTCCTGCACCACCATCAGCCGCTTCTCGATCGCGCGCAGCGAGGCAAGCTCGGCGGAGATGACGCGCCGGTTGTAGCTGCAGTCGAGCACTTCGCCCCTGGCGTCGATGATCTGCCCGGCGATGACGCCGGCGGCACCCTGGCTGCGCAGCGTTTCCATTTCGGCCGGCGACAGCGCGCCGCACTTCACCAGATGGCTGTCGGCGTCGACGGCGCCGACAGAGTAGAGCGCCAGATCGCAGTCGGCGATGCCGGCCAGCTGATCGCGGATCACCGGCTCGGCGCGCAGGCTCTTCGCCAGCCCTTCCGTCGACAGCACCAGCGGCGCGTAGAAGTTCAGGCCCTTGGCGTTGAGCCGCCGCGCGATCTCCATCGTGCACTGGTCGGGCCGATAGGAATAAGGCGCGCCGAGATTGCCGCAGAGCTGCACCACGGTCACGTCCTGCAGGTCGGCGAAGGACATGATATCGGCGATGGTATAGATGGTGCGGCCCCAGGCGACGCCGATGCGGTCGCCCTTCTTCACCAGCTCGAGAAAGACGCTTGCTGCCAGCACGGCGATATCGGTCGAGGGGTCTGCGAGATACGCATTTTCCGGCGCGATCCAGACGGCGTCCAGGCCGAAGGCGTCTTCAACCTTGCGCGCCATGACGTCGTCGGTGAAGAGCTGCGTCGAGGTCGAGATGTTGACGATGCCGGTCTCGCGCGCCTTGCGCAGATACATGGCGACCGAGGCGCGTGAAATGTTGAGCTGGCTCGCCACTTCGTCCTGACGAAGGCCGTGTGCATAGTAAAGCCAGGCCGCCTTGTGGATGAGCTGTTCTGCCGGTCTGATCGCCATGCCGCCTCCTCGGCTGACATTAGTCACGGCTCTCGACAAAAGTCAAATTTGCATGCGAGAGCCCGATCGCCTCGCGGCGCGGCTCAATCCGGATCGCCATTCTACCAAGTCGGCGCAGCGTAGCATTTTCAGCCGCCGAAGGGGGATAGCGTGACGGCGGGCCTAAGGTTAGAAAGCTCGAAAAGAACATCGGGGAGAACGGGATGGCCAATCCCTACGAACAGGATCTCGACCGGAACGCCGCCAACCACCAGCCGCTGACGCCGCTCACTTATCTCGAGCGCGCGGCCAAGACCTATCCCGATCATGTCGCCATTATCCATGGCAGCCAGCGCATCACCTATCGCGAGTTCTGGCGCCGCTCGCTGAAGCTAGCTTCGGCGCTTGCCAAGCGCGGCATCGGCAAGGGCGACACGGTGACGGTTATGCTCTCCAACACGCCGCCGATGCTGGAAGCGCATTTCGGCGTGCCGATGGTGAAGGCGGTGCTGCATTCGCTGAACACCCGCCTCGACGCCGCAGTCATTGCCTTCCAACTCGACCATGCCGACAGCAAGGTGCTGATCGTCGACCGCGAATTCTCGGGCGTCGTCAGGCAAGCGCTGGCCTTGGCCAAGGTGAAGCCATTGGTCATCGACTATGACGATCCGGACTACGCCGCAGATGCTCCTTATCCGAAGGGCGATCGTATCGGCACGCTCGATTATGAAGAGTTCGCCGCCGGCGGTGACGAGGATTTCGCATGGTCGATGCCCGATGACGAATGGGACGCTATCTCGCTGAACTACACGTCGGGCACGACGGGCAATCCGAAAGGTGTCGTCTATCACCACCGCGGCGCCGCGCTGATGGCCTATACCAACACCATTCATGCCGGTATGGCCAAGCATGCGGTCTATCTCTGGACACTGCCGATGTTCCACTGCAACGGCTGGTGTTTTCCCTGGACGCTCGCCGTGCAGGCCGGCACCCATGTCTGCCTGCGCTGGGTGCGGGCAAAGCCGATCTATGACGCGATCGCCGACCATGGCGTCACCCATCTCTGCGGCGCGCCGATCGTTATGTCGATTTTGATCAACGCCAAGGACGAGGACAAGCGACAATTCGCGCAGACCGTCACCTTTAACACCGCCGCAGCACCTCCGCCCGAGGCCGTGCTTTCAGGCATGGCCGACGCCGGCTTCGCCGTCACCCATCTCTATGGCCTGACCGAGACCTACGGTCCGGCGGTCGTCAACGAATGGCACAATGACTGGGACGAGCTCGAGAAGGGCCCGAGGACGGCGAAGAAGGCGCGCCAGGGCGTGCGCTATGCTTCGCTCGAAGGGCTGACGGTGATGAACCCGGAGAGCATGGTCGAAACGCCGGCCGACGGCGAGACCATCGGTGAGGTCATGTTCCGCGGCAACATCGTCATGAAGGGGTACCTCAAGAACCGGAAGGCCACCGACGAGGCCTTCGCCGGCGGCTGGTTCCATTCCGGCGATCTCGGCGTCATGCACCCGGACGGCTACATCCAGCTTAAGGACCGCTCCAAGGACATCATCATCTCGGGCGGCGAGAACATCTCCTCCATCGAGGTCGAGGATGCGCTCTACAAGCATCCTTCCGTCGCCTCCTGCGGCGTCGTCGCGCGCGCGGATGAGAAATGGGGCGAGGTGCCGGTCGCCTATGTCGAACTGAAACCCGGCAAGACCGCGACCGAAGCCGAGATCATCGAGCACTGTCGTTCGCTGCTGGCCCGCTTCAAGGTGCCGAAGGCGGTGGTGTTTGAGGAAATCCCGAAGACATCGACGGGGAAGATCCAGAAGTTCCGGCTGAGGGAAATGGCGAAGGGCCTCTGAGCCTTAAACGGGCGAGACCGAGTTCCGGCCCACCCCCTCTGGCCTGCCGGCCATCTCCCTCGCAAGGGGGAGATTAATCTCGTCACCGCCTTCCCCAATCACAAACGTCACAAGGTGAAGCGCCGTCGCTGAAGCTGCCAATCTCCCCCTTGCGGGGAGATGTCCGGCAGGACAGAGGGGTGCGAAGGATTGCGGCGCTTCAGAATGTTCTCGTTCTCGTCATCTCCGCCGCCCCTCGCAACTGTCACCATCTGTCACCAAATTATACGCGTACGTCGATTTCGCGTTGACTCCTCGCTGCTTTCGTTTTACGACTGACGAAAATTGAAATTCGTCACTCATCAAACGAAAGCGCCATGTCCGAAGCCGCCAACATCGTGGCAGATCCCGCCAGACAGGAGAATGTGACCCGCATTCTCGACTGCGCCGAGCGGCTGTTCCGCCACTATGGCTACGGCAAGACCAATGTCGCCGACATCGCCCGCGAGCTCGGCATGTCGCCGGCCAACATCTACCGCTTCTTTGCCTCCAAAGTGGAAATCCACCAGGCCGTATGCGGCCGCATGCTCGGCGCCAGCTACAAGATGGCCTATGAGATCATGCATCTCCCGATCAGCGCCGAGGAGCGGCTGCGTCGCTACATCCATGCCCAGTACAAGATGACGCTGGAGACCATGCTCGACGAGCAGAAGGTGCATGAGATGGTCATCGTCGCGCTGGAGCGCGACTGGTCCGTCATCGACAAGCATGTCAACAGCATCCACGACCTTTACGCCGAGGTGATCCGCGAGGGCATCGAGGCCGGCGAGTTCAGGGAGCAGGATCCGGAGACGGCCTCGCGCTGCTTCGGCGCCGCGACCGTCATTCTGTGCCATCCGCAGATGGTGGCGCAGTGCCTTGCCAAGACCAATCGGGCGATGCCCGACGAGCTTATCGACTACGCGATCAGAGCCTTGAAATAGAAGCTGTCCGCCGGGTGCGGTCGACAGATCATCTCCAGTTCGGGAGTGCTAAGGTGTCTTTGTCCAGTTCCATCCGCAAGCTGCCGGCCGCCGGCCTCCCAACCGCGGCCGTCATCGCAGCAGTGCTCGGCCTTGCCGGTTGCAGCCAGGAGAAGGCCGAGGTCGTCCAGGAAGTCATCCGCCCGGTCAAGGTGGTTGAGATCGGCGAGGCGCAGACCACCCGTCAGCTCGAATATTCCGGTTCGGTGCGCGCCCGCACCGAGATGAATCTCGGCTTCCGTATCGCCGGCAAGGTCACCGAGCGCCTCGTCGATATCGGCCAGCATGTGAATGAGGGCGACGTGCTCGCCCGCATCGATCCTGCCGATTACGAATTGTCGGTGAAGAGCGCTGCGGCCAATCTCGACGCTGCCGAGCGCCAGGTCGAGACCGTCGATCTCGCCAGGAAGCGCGCCGAGCAGCTCTATGCCAAGAATTTCGCGCCGAAGTCGCAGCTCGACCAGGCGCGGCTGACCTACGATCAGGCGGTGGCGACCCGCGATGCCGCCCGCTCGACGCTGGCCCAGGCGCAGAACCAGGTTCAGTATGCCGATCTGAAGGCCAGCAAGAACGGCATCGTCACCGCCATCTCCGCCGATGTCGGCCAGGTGGTCGCTGCCGGCACGCCGGTCATGACCGTCGCTGTCGACGGCGAGAAGGAAGTGTCGATCGCGGTGCCGGAAATGGACATCGCCGGCTTCCGTCCGGGCAAGGAGGTCAAGGCGAGCTTCTGGTCGGATGAAGGGCTCACCCTCGACGGCAAGGTCCGCGAGGTCGCCGGCAGCGCCGATCCGCAGTCGCGCACCTTCGCGGTCCGGGTCTCGCTGCCCAACGATCCGCGCGTGCTGCTCGGCATGACTGCCAATGTCCAGGCGACCGTCGGCAGCAAGGCTGAGCTCGTGTCGATCCCGCTGACAGCGATGACCGAGAAGGACGGCAAGCAGATCGTCTGGACGGTCGATCGCGCTTCCGACACCGTGCATCCGCGTCCGATCAAGGTCGCCAACTTCACCGCCGACGGCGTCGCCGTGGCCGACGGGCTGAAACAGGGCGATGTCGTGGTCGCGGCCGGCACCCAGTTCATGACCGACAATTTGAAGGTCAAGCTTTCCGGCGACGCCCAGCAATCCGCCTCGGCGGAGGCTGACGTGGCGACCACCGGCAGCCTGCACTAACCAGGCGCAACAGACGCCTTTCCCGCTCTCGCTGCGTTGAGCCGCGAGCCGGGGGAGGCATGGGTTCCGGGCGGCGGATGCCCGATCGTGAGATGCCGGCATGTTGGCTTCCCCCGCAGCAGTGCCGCGTCGTGCGCGATTTGCGAGTCTCTCTCCGCTTGAGGGTCTCGCCGCCCGGAAACCCGACCGAGAATTCACGGGCAATGCCAGGCGTGCATTGCCGGCCAATTGGACTGGACTTGTGCCATGACCACGACCGACAGCAGCACTGAAAAGCAGCCCTTCAACCTCTCGCGCTGGGCGATCGGACATCCGAGCATCGCGCGCTTCCTGTTCGGGCTGATCATCCTGGCCGGCGCGCTCGGGCTGATGCGCATGGGCCAGAAGGAAGACCCGGATTTCACCTTCCGCGTCATGGTGGTGCAGGCAATCTGGCCGGGCGCCTCGATCCAGGACATGGAGGACCAGGTCGTCAACAAGATCGAGCGCAAGCTGCAGGAGACGCCGCATCTCGACTTCGTGCGCTCCTATACCCGTGCCGGCAGCGCCATCATCACGCTTCAGGTCAAGGGCGACACCAATGCCGAGGAGGTGAAGGACGCCTTCTACCAGGTGCGCAAGAAGGTCGGCGACATCGCCAACGAATTGCCGCAAGGCCTGCTCGGGCCGTATTTCAACGACGAATTCGGCGACACGTTCATCACGCTGCACTCGATCAGCGGCGACGGCTTCACCTATCCGGAGCTGAAGAAATTCGCCATCCAGGCGCGCGACATGCTGTTGACGACGCCGGGCGTCGAAAAGGCCGTCGTCATCGGCGACCAGCCGGAGAAGATCTATATCGACGTCTCGTCCAAGGCGCTGGCCGAGCGTGGCCTGACCGTCCTCGACCTGCAGAACGCCGTGAAGGGGCAGAACGCCGTCGATCCGGCAGGCTCCGTCGACACCGGCCTGCGCTCGGTGCGCATCTCGGTCGAGGGCGACGTCACCAAGGCCGCCGACATCCGCGAGCTGAGGCTGCGCTCCGGCAACCAGGTGACGCGTCTCGGCGATATCGCCACCGTCTCTTCAGGCCTCGAGGATCCTTACGAGCGCAAATATCGCTTCAATGGCCACGAGAGCGTACAGGTCGGTGTCGTCATGGCCAAGGGCTTCAATGTCAGGGATGTCGGCAAGGATGTCGAGGCGACCTACCAGCGCTTCGAGGAGGGGTTGCCCTACGGCGTTTCTGTCGACCAGATCTCCGACCAGCCCGAAGTCGTGAAGGATGCCGTCAACGAATTCATGGAGGCGCTCGGCGAAGCGCTGCTCATCGTGCTCGTCGTCTCCTTCCTGTCGATCGGCTGGCGCTCCGGCCTGGTGATTGCCATCGCCATCCCGCTGGTGCTCGCCGCCACCTTCGCCATCATGTACGAGATCGGCATCGACCTGCAGCGCATCTCGCTCGGCGCCCTGATCATCGCGCTCGGCCTGCTGGTCGACGACGCCATGATCGTCGTCGAGATGATGGAGCGAAAGCTCGAGGAGGGGCTGGTCAAGATCGAGGCGGCGAGCTTTGCCTATACCTCGACCGCCTTCCCGATGCTCACCGGCACGCTGATCACCACGGCGGGCTTCATCCCGGTCGGCTTCGCCGCCTCGACAGCGGGCGAATATGTGCGCACGCTGTTCTATGTCGTCGGCATCGCGCTCGTCGTGTCATGGTTCGTCGCGGTCTATTTCACGCCGTGGCTGGGCTACATGATCTTGAAGCAGCGCAAGCATGCCGGCACCCATCACGATGTCTTCGACACCGGCTTCTATCGCCGCCTGCGCGCCACCGTCACCTGGGCCGTGCGCCACCGCATCATTGTTTTGGCGATGACGCTGGTCACCTTCGCCACCAGCCTGTGGGCGTTCCAGTTCATCCCGCAGAACTTCTTCCCGCAATCCTCGCGTCCGGAAATCCTGGTCGATCTGTGGCTGCCGGAAGGCACCTCGATCAAGGAGGTCGAGAGCCAGGCCAAGGCGCTGGAAGCCAGGATGATGGACGATCCCGACAAGCGCTTCATCGCCACCTATATCGGCGAGGGCGCGCCGCGCTTCTTCCTGCCGCTCGACCAGCAGCTCAGGAATCCCAACTTCGCCCAGCTCCTGGTGATGGCCAAGGACGAGCCGGCGCGCGAGCGGCTGATCGTAAAGATGCGAAGCATCCTCGCCAAGGACTTCCCCTCGGTCCGCGCCAAGGTCGACCGCCTCTTCCTCGGTCCGCCGACTGGCTGGCCGGTGCAGATGCGCGTCATGGGTCCGGACCGCAACGAGGTGCGCCGCATCGCCGACGAGGTGAAGGCGAGGTTTCAGGCCAATCCGCTGCTCGGCGCCGTCCATGACGACTGGCTGGAACCGGTGCCGGCGATGAAGCTGGTGATCGACCAGGATCGCGCCCGGGCGCTCGGCGTCACCTCGCAACGCATCCGTCAGATGCTGCAGGCGACCATGTCCGGCGCGCCGCTCGACGACTTCCGCGACGGCGAGGAGACGGTTTCGATCGTTGCCCGCGAGCCCGACGCGACCCGTCACCTGCTGTCCTCGGTCGACTCGGTCTACATCCCGACCGATTTCGGCGGCTCGGTGCCGCTGTCGCAGGTGGCCAAGGTCGTGCCCGTGATGGAGCAGGGCATCGAATGGCGGCGCGACCGCCTGCCGACCATCAGTGTGCGCGCCACGCTGCCGGACGGCGTGCAGTCGAACGACGTCGTCACCAAGATGTACAACGACATAAAGGACCTGCGTGCCGGCCTGGCGCCTGGATACAAGATCGAGATCCAGGGCGGCGCCGAGGATTCGGCCGAAAGCCAGGCCTCGATCGCCGCCAAGGCGCCGATAATGCTCGCCATCATCGTCATCTTGCTCATGGTGCAGCTGCAGCATTTCGGCAAGGCGATGCTGGTGCTGGCCACCGGTCCGCTGGGCATCATCGGTGCCGCCGCGGCGCTTCTGATCAGCGGCGCACCGTTCGGCTTCGTTGCTATCCTCGGCGTCATCGCGCTGCTTGGCATCATCATGCGCAACTCGATCATCCTGGTCGACCAGATCGACCAGGATATCGCGGCAGGCATGGATCGAAAGGAGGCCATCGTGGGTGCTGCCGTGCGCCGCTTCCGGCCGATCATGCTGACGGCGCTCACCGCGGTGCTCGCGCTGATCCCGATCTCGCGCGCCGTCTTCTGGGGTCCGCTCGCCTACGCCATGATGGGCGGCATCCTCGTCGCCACCGTGCTCACCATTCTGGTGCTGCCGGCCGGCTACGCCCTGTTCTTCGGCCGCGCGCCGACGAAGGCCAAGGCCGACGAGCAGGCGCCCGAGCCGGAGAAGGTCGAAGGCATCGAACGACCGCAGCTGGCCCTGGCCGCGGAATAAACAAAAACCGGCCGGTCCAAAGCGGACCGGCCGGTTTCCTTTGCCGCGGGGGCTGCGGCAGTCAGTTCGTCAGATCACGAAGATCCAGTTGGCGACGAGCACGACGATAATGCCGGCAACAAGCGTCAGATAGGGCAGCATGCCCGCTTTCTTGACCGAGAGATCGGCTCCCGCCATGCCGAGGTCGGCCAGCATGTGCTCGGGGAATTTGCCGCCATCCTGGATGTAGTGACGGAAGCAGAATACCGGGATGATCAAGGCGGCCGTGATCAGGCCGGCCCACAGCGCCATCGGGTTCCACACCTTGGCGCCGGCGCCCATGAAGACCGCGTTGACATAGGCGAAGATCGCGCCGATGCCGAGCAGCCAAGTCGGCGCCTTCCACGGCCGCTTGATGTGGCCGTTGTCGATGCGATGGATCCAGCCCGCGTTGAGGTTGAGGAAGTTGAAGATGATGTAGCCGCAGTTCGACACGGCGAGGATGAAGAAGAAGCTCGTCGCGTCGGCCGAAGCGATCGCCAGCACGATCAGGTTGAAGCAAAGGTCGGTCCACATGGCCCGCGTCGGCGCGCCATGCTCGTTGACATGGCTGAGGTAGCGCGGCAGCCAGCCGTCGACGGAACCCTGGTAGAGCGTACGCGAGGAGCCGGCCATCGCCGTCATGATGCAGAGCACCAGCGCCAGGATCATCAGCATGACCAGCAGACTGTGGATCAGTCTGCCGCCGCCGACCATGCCGGCCAGCGCGTCGGCGACGCCCGAGCCGTCGACAATCGGCGTCGCCAGCATGCCGTTCAAGCCCAGCACGCCCTGGAAGGTGAAGGGCACCAGGATGAACAGGAGCATGCAGAGCAGGCCGGAGTAGAAGATCGCCTTGAAGGTGTCCGTGCCGGGGTTCTTGAATTCCGACGTGTAGCAGACCGCGGTCTCGAAGCCGTAGGTCGACCATGCGGCGATGAACATGCCTCCGAGCGCCAGCGTCCAGCCGGCAATGTTCCACGAGCCGGGGTCGGGCGCATAGGCTGTGGCCAGCGGCACCAGCGGTGAGAAATTCGCCCAGTCGATCTGGCCGGTGAAGATCGGCACGATGCCGACGATCAGCATTGGGATGATGACCAGCAGGCCGATATATTTCTGCACATTGGCCGTGCCCAGGATGCCGCGATGCTGGATCGAAAAGATGATTAGCATCAGCACGGCGCCGATGAAGAAGGTGGCGTTGAAGGTGAAGGATACCGGACCAAGCGTGTGGCCCCACAGCGACCATGTGCGGATCGCCGGCGTCGCGGCGGCAGTGACCGCGGCGATGGCGTCGGCGGGCGCCGTCCCGGCATGCGCGGCGATATAGGCGGCCACTTCCGGGGAAGTCTCGGTGAAGATCGGCACCGGCGCCAGCGCGTTGAGAATGTAGGCGGCGGCGATCGAGCAGCCGAGCGACAGGACCGGCGTCCAGGCAAACCAGTTGCACCACACCGACAGCGGCGCGATGAATTTCGAGTAGCGCAACCAGGCCGTCGCGCCATAGATCGAGGCGCCGCCCGACTTGTTCGGGAACAGTCCGGCGATTTCCGCATAGGTGAAGGACTGCAGAAAGCCCATGATCATGGACACCGTCCAGATCAGGAAGGCGAGCTTTCCGGTCGTGCCGGCAATGCCGCCGATCGAGAACAGGACCAGTGCCGGAACGCCGCTTGCCACCCAGAAGGCGCCGCGCCAGTCGATGTGCCTGAGCAGCTTGCTTTCGGCAGGCTGCTCCAGGGCCGTGCTTATCGTGCTCATATCTTGTGTCTTCCCCTTTTTCTGTTCCCCGCCGGCGACGCTTCGGCTTTGCGAAGCTTGCTCCCCGGCCACTATGGTTCGACTGTCGTGTTTCCACTCAGTCGTATTTTTTTCTTAAGAGTGAAGATTGATCCGGCGCGCTTTCGCGTCAAGCGTTTTGTGAGTGTCATGCACATCACGCTTGCGAAACATACTCTTCCCTTCTCCCACAAGGGGGAGAAGGGAAGGGTTGCTGCTATCAGGAACGTGGCCTGGTCTTCTGCGGGTCGTAGTGGGCGAAGGCCACGACTCGCGCCGGCAACCGCTTGGCGTGGCCGTCGAGCTTGCCGATCTCGACCTCCGTGCCGATCTCGGCATGGGTGACGTCGAGCCGTGCCAGCGCGATGGTCTTGCCGAGCACCGGCGAGCGCATGCCGGAGGTGACGACGCCGATCTGGGCGCGGCCGACATGGACGCAGTCACCATGGCCGACCGGGATGTTGGCGTCGATGTCGAGGCCGACGAGCTTGTGCTGGGGATGCTCTTTGCGCCGGATCAGCGCGTCGCGGCCGATGAAGTCGTCGGCCTTGGTCTTGAGCGGCACCGTGAAGCCGATGCCGGCCTCGAATGGATCGGTCTGGTCGGAGAATTCATATCCGGCGAAGATCAGCCCGGCCTCGATGCGCACCATGTCGAGCGCCTGCAGGCCCATCGGCTTCAGCCCATGCGGCTGGCCGGCTTCCCAGACGGCGTCGAACACCTTTTCGGCGTCGCGCGGATGGCACCAGATCTCGTAGCCGAGCTCGCCGGTGTAGCCGGTGCGCGAGACCACGACCGGAACGCCGTTGCCGCCGCCGATGCGCGCGACGGCGAAGCGGAACCATTCGAGCTCGCCGATCGAAGGCTGCACCGGCGAGGTCCAGACGACCTCCTTCAATATGTCGCGGCTCTTCGGCCCCTGCACGGCGATGTTGTGCATCTGATCGGTGGAGGAGCGAATCAAGACGTTGAGGCCAAGCTTTTTGGCGGTCTCGCGCAGCCATTCGCCGGAAAGATCGTCGCCGCCGACCCAGCGGAAATTGTCCTTGCCGAGCCTGAGCAGCGTGCCGTCATCGATCATGCCGCCATGCTCGTAGCACATCGCCGTATAGACGACCTGACCGACGCCGAGCTTCTTGACGTCGCGGGTCAGCGTGTATTGCAGCAGCGCTTCCGCATCCGGTCCGGTGACCTCGAACTTGCGCAGCGGCGACAGGTCCATGATCACTGCATCCTGCCGGCAGGCCCAGTATTCGGCGATGGGGCCTTCCTTGGCGAAGGAGTTGGCCAGCCAATAGCCCCTGTATTCGACGAAGTCGCGCGTGTGCTTGGCAAAGCTCGAATGAAAGGCTGTCTCGCGGGTCATTTTCGGTTCCGAGTCGGGCTTCATGCGTCTGGCGATCGCTCGCGAGAATTTGTGCTGGCCGGAATACGCGCGCACATGGATATCGGTCAGGTCCCAGCCATTGGCGGGCGTGGTGTCGTCCGGACAGGCCGAGGACACGCAGACGATGTCGGTCAGCGCGCGCAAGAGCACATAATCGCCCGGCCGCGACCACGGCTCGTCCGACACCATCACGCCATGCGCGTCGATCGCCGTGTTGAAAAAGAAGTTGATCGCCATCCAGCCCGCGCGCGGCATCACGCCCTTGTCGGAGAGCGCCTTGTTGAAGTTCTCCGAGCAGTTGGTGTGACCGGGATATCCGATGTCGTCGTAGTATTTGGCCGCACAGGCGAGCGCGAAGGCGTCGTGCCGGCCGCACGTGTCCTGCACCACCTCGACCAGCGGCTCCATGTCCTGGTCGTAATATTTCGAATGCAGTCCCGGCATCGGATAGGCCGAGCCCATCAGCGTGCGGGTCGTCGTCACGTCGAGCGGCAGGTCGCGGCCCTTGTCCAGCTTGCGCGCCGAAAAACACTGGAAGTCGGTGCATTGCCGGCCGTCGACATCGATGATCTGCAGATAGTCGCCGGCCTTGACGAAATAGGATTCGGCGGTCGCCGACTTCACACGAAGGTCGAGCACCGGATCGGCGAGCGGATCGGGAAGTTGCGACCTGTTCTTCAGCCGGATCGTGGCGCGGCGCACCAGGACGGTGAGCGGCGTCGCCGTGTTGTGGCCGTCGACCAGCATCGGTCCGCCGGGAGCCGCAATCAGCAGCGCGCCGTCGCGCTGGACCGAAAAGCTCTGCTCCGTTCCGGCCGGCGTGGCGCCGCCGAACACGCGCACGGCCCTCGGCTGCTCGAACTGCACGTTGCGGCGCTCGAGGCTGAGGCGCAGCGCTGAAAGGCTGTCTCCCTCGGCGAGCAGCGCCTTGATGCACGCGGCATTGCTGTTGGACCGCTCGCCGAAAATGCCAGGATCGGTGATGCCCGACTTGTCCCAGGCGAGCAACTCGCAAGGCTGGCCGCCCTCGACATTGGTCACGCTGACGCTGTCGCCGGCCTCGACATCGATCAGCACCGCGCCGTTACCTTGCACCGTGTAGCGCTCCACGCCTGGCGGGAGGCTGATCTGACCTGGCCTGAGGATCTGGCTGGGCTTGGGCGGTCCAGCTAGGACGGCAGGATACGGCGACTGGCTCATCTCAAACCCTCCTCCGAGCGAGAAACAAGTTTGCCTGTATGTAAAATTATTTTAGCACCAAGAATAGCAGCGGGGATCGATTTGGCAAGCACTGGCTCCGCCTTCTCCCCTGGGGAGTAGGTGGCCGCGAAGCGGCCGGATGAGGGGTGCTCCAGGGAAAGCCAGCGTCTCACTCCGCTGAACACCCCTCATCCGTCTCTGCGCTTGCGCGCCGATCCGCCTTCTTCCGCAAGGGGAGAAGGCGAGGGCGCACCGCTACGCCAAGTCCTCGGAATGGCCGATCGTAACACCATATTCCGCGGCCGCGTCCAGAATGGTGTGCCACAGGCTCGCGGCGAAAGTCGCGAACACCAGGAGATCGAACACCGCCTGCCCGTCAGCCCGATCCTGGCCGCGCCACAGCGTGACGCTCGTATGATCCATTGAGGTTGCTGCCGCCGCGCCGACGCCGAACACATCAGGATGCAGGTCGATCGACGACAGCTTGGCGAGCATCGCGCGTGCCTTATCGCCGGAGACGCTGATCAGCGCCCGCGCATGCGATTGGTCGGAAAGCGAAGCCGAACCGGCAAAGACAGAGTCAAGCGCCTCAATCGAATGCTTGCCGTCCTTGGACAGCACGAGGAACTGGTCCGGCCCGGACCAGATCAGCGTCGCGTCGGCCGTGCCGATCGCCTTGGGTGTTTCCGGCGCGGCGACCCCGAAGCGCGCTGTCGCGGCCTTCATCATCTCGCCGGCCTTGCCGCGCCGCGCCATCACCTGGACGAGATCGAAATCGCGGATCTCGGTCAGCGAAACGCCGGCTTCGCCCTGCGCGCCGTAAGGGCCGGCGACCAGCGCGCGGTCGAGCGGGCTGCGGATGTCCCACGAAAAATCAGCCACGCTGGCGCCCTCCATCCGGATCGTAGAAGACGGAATTGCAGAGCTCGACATCATAGTCTTCGCCGCGCAGCGGGTCGTGCGCGCGCACGATCTCGCCGATGCGCTCGCGGCCGCGCTCGACAAGGCCGAGCCCGATCCACTGGTCGAGCACCGGCGAGAAGCAGACCGAGGTGACATAGCCCTGATCGTTCTCGGGGCCAGGGGTCTCGCCCTTGGGAATGATGTGCGCGCCGGAGCGCAGGCGGCGCGCCTTGTCGGTCGGCTTGATGCCGACGACCACCTGCCGGTTCGGCGCGACCAGCGCCTCGCGCGCGGCCATGACGCGGCCGATGAAATCCTTCTTGGTCGACATCATCTTGCCGAGGCCGAGATCGGCGGCCGTCGTGGTGCCGTTAAGCTCCGGCCCGGCGACATGGCCCTTTTCGATACGCATCACCCCGAGCGCCTCCGTGCCGTAGGGCGTCACGCCGAACGGCTTGCCGGCAATCATCAGATTGCGCGCCATCGCTTCGCCATAGCGCGCCGGCACCGAAATCTCGAACGCCATCTCGCCGGAGAAGGAGATGCGGAACAGCCTCGCCTTCAGGCCGCCGCGCAACGCAACTTCCCGCGCGCCCATAAACGGAAAGCCTTCGCTCGACAGGTCCTCGGCCGGATCGACGATCTCTTTCAAGAGATCGCGGGTTTTCGGCCCGGCGATCGAGAACTGCGCCCACTGGTCGGAGACCGAGGTCAACTGCACGTCGAGCTCGGGGAACAGCACCTGGCGGCAGAATTCCAGATGCTGCATCACCAGCCCGGCTTTCGCCGTGGTGGTGGTGAGGAAGTAATGGTCCTCGGCGAGGCGGGAGGTCGTGCCATCATCATAGACGATGCCGTCCTCGCGCAGCATCAGCCCGTAGCGCGCCTTGCCGACGGCGAGACTGGAGAAGGCGTTGATATAGACGCGGTCAAGGAAGGCGCCGGCATCCGGGCCATGCACGTCGATCTTGCCGAGTGTCGAGACGTCGCAGAAGCCGACGCCGCTGCGCACCGCCTTGACCTCGCGGGTCACCGACTCCAGCCAGTCCTTCTCGCCGGCGCGGGGGTACCACTGCGCGCGTTTCCATAAGCCGGTATCGACGAAGACGGCACCCTGTTCCACCGCCCAGTGATGTGAGGGCGTCAGCCGCGTCGCATGGAAATTCTCGTCGCGGTGATGCCCGGCGAAGGCGCCGATGGCGACCGGCACGTAAGGCGGCCGGTAGATCGTCGTGCCGGTCTCGGGAATGGATTTGCCGCTGACCGCCGCCATGATGGCGAGGCCGGCGATATTCGAGGTCTTGCCTTGGTCGGTCGCCATGCCGAGCGTGGTGTAGCGCTTCAGATGCTCGACCGACTCGAAACCCTCGCGCTGTGCCAGCTCGACGTCGGACGCGGTGACGTCATGCTGCTGGTCGACGAAGGCCTTGCCTTTGCCGGCGACATGCCAGAGCGGCGTCAGCGAAAAAGCCTCGTCATCCGCGACCGACATCGATCCGATATTGCCGCTGTGTCCGGCATCGCGCGCCGCAGCAGCGCCTGCCTCGAATCCTTCGCGTAGGCAGGCGCCAAGTCCGAAGGCGCCGTTGGCGGCGCCCGCTGCTGCCATGCCGGGCGGAGCGCCGTCCGGCACGAAGGCGGCGATGTCGTCGCGCCATTTCGGCCGGCCCCGATGATAGGAGGTGAGGCCGACCGCCGGGTTCCAGCCGCCGGAGACGGCGAGCCCGTCGGCCTCGACCTCGCCGCGCGCCCCGCCGGTCAGCGAGACGGAAATCTTGCGCACGCCATTCTTGCCGCCATCGACGCCGCTGACGGAGCCGTGCAGCACAGGGAAGCCGCCCCTGCCGGCCAGGGCGCGATGCGCCGGCGAAACGTCCGGTCGCGCATCGATCACGGCGGCCACTTGAAGACCCGTCGCGATCGCCGTTTCGGCCGTACGCCAGCCATCCTCATTGTTGGTGAAGAGAGCGATCCGCCTAGCCGGCGTGGCCGCGTAGCGGTTGATGTAGCTGCGCATGGCCGACGCCATCATCACGCCTGGCGTGTCGTTGCCGGCAAAGACGATCGGTCGTTCGATCGCGCCGGCCGCCACGACGCAGCGCTTGGCCACGATCCGCCACAGCCGCTGGCGCACCTGATGCTTCGGTGGCACCGGCAGGTGGTCGTTGACGCGCTCGATCGCGCCATAGGTGCCGCCATCATAGACGCCGAACAAAGTGGTGCGCGTCATGATGCGCACGTCGGGCATGGCCTCAAGTTCGGCAACCGCGCGCGCGATCCATTCGGCGGCCGGCAATCCGTCGATCGTGCCGCCATCGGCGAGCAGGCGCCCGCCGAGGACAAAATCCTCCTCGCAAAGGATGACGCGCGCGCCGCTGCGTCCCGCAGCAAGGGCAGCCGCCAGGCCGGCCGGCCCGGAACCCGCGATCACCACGTCGCAATGCGCCCAGGCCTTGTCGTAATGGTCCGGATCGGAAACGCCCGCGGCGCGACCGAGGCCGGCGGCGCGGCGGATCGCCGGCTCGTAGATCGCTTCCCAGAACTTCGCCGGCCACATGAAGGTCTTGTAGTAGAAGCCGGCGACGAAGATCGGCGCGAACAACTGGTTGACCGACATCACGTCGAACTTGAGCGACGGCCAGCGGTTCTGGCTGGCGGCTTCGAGGCCCTCATAGAGCTCGGCCGTCGTCGCCTTGGTGTTCGGCTCGCGCCTGGCGCCGCTGCGCAGCTCGACCAGCGCGTTGGGCTCTTCCGAGCCGGCGGTCAGGATGCCGCGCGGACGGTGATATTTGAACGAGCGGCCGACGAGCTTGACGCCGTTCGCGATCAGCGCGGAAGCAAGCGTGTCGCCCTTGAAGCCGAAGAGAATCTTGCCGTCGAAGCGGAAGTTGAGCGGTGTCGAGCGGTCGATGAGGCCGCCGTCGTTCAGCCGGTTTGCCTGGTCGCCGCGCATCACGCACCAACCTTGGCGGCGCCGGCGCCAGCCGCCGGTTCCACGGCCGAAATCTCATGCGTCAGCGTGTTGCGCGTGACCTTCAGCCAGGCCCGGCAGCCCCCGCCATGGTACCAGTGCTCGCTCATCACACCGGCGATATTGTCGCGCAGATAGACGTAGTCGTAGACCGCATCTTCGCCGGCATCGGCCGCGGGGCGTTGCGGCTTGGCGTCGCCGAGATAGGTGAACTCGCCGAGTTCGCGTTCGCCGCAGAAGGGACAGGTAATACGCATCTTGCTACGGCGGCCTCAGTGCAGGTTCGGTTGGGCGCCCTGGCCCTTCTCGTCAATCATGGCACCGCGCCGGAACCGGTCGAGGCGGAAGAGCGCGGCTTCCTTGTGCGATTGATCGCGGGCGATGAGATGGGCAAAGACGAAGCCCGAGCCCGGCGTCGCCTTGAAGCCGCCATAGCACCAGCCGGCATTGATATAGAGGCCGTCGACCGGGCTCTTGTCGATAATCGGCGAGCCGTCCATCGACATGTCCATGATGCCGCCCCACTGGCGTAAGAGCCGCACGCGGCCGATCATCGGGATCAGCGCCATGCCGCCTTCGCAGACATCCTCGACCACCGGCAGATTGCCGCGTTGGGCGTAGGAATTGTAGCCGTCGATATCGCCGCCGAAGACCAGCCCGCCCTTGTCGGACTGACTGACATAGAAGTGCCCGGCGCCGAAGGTCATGACATTGGGCAGGAGCGGCTTGATCGCCTCCGAGACGAAGGCCTGCAGCACATGGCTTTCGATCGGCAGGCGCAGGCCGGCCATGGCCGCGACGCGCGAGGAAGAACCCGCCACCGCCATGCCGACCTTGCCGGCGCCGATCTTTCCGCGCGAGGTCTCGACGCCGGTCACCTTGCCGTTGGCGTCGCGCGTGAAACCGGTGACCTCGCAATTCTGGATGATGTCGACGCCGAGCGCGCTCGCCGCATGCGCGTAGCCCCAGACGACGGCGTCGTGCCGCGCCGTGCCGCCGCGCCGCTGCAGCAGCCCGCCTTGCACTGGGAAACGCGCATTGTCGAAATTAAGGAACGGCAGCATTTTCCTGAGAGCCGCCTGGTCGAGCAGCTCGGCGTCGATGCCGTTGATGCGCATGGTGTTGCCGCGCCGGGCGAAGGCATCGCGCTGCGCGTCGGAGTGATAGAGGTTGAGCACGCCGCGCTGGCTGACCATCGCGTTGTAGTTGAGGTCCTGCTCCATTCGCTCCCAAAGCTTCATCGACAATTCGTAGAAGCCGGTGTTGCCGGGCAGGCCGTAATTGGAGCGGATGATGGTGGTGTTGCGGCCGGCATTGCCGGAGCCGATCCAGCCTTTTTCGAGCACTGCGACGTTGCGGATGCCGAACTCGCTGGCGAGGAACCAGGCCGTAGCGAGACCGTGGCCGCCGCCGCCGATGATCACCACGTCGTAGCGGTCCTTCGGCGCTGCGTCGCGCCAGGTGGGCTGCCAGTTCTTGTGGCCGGAGAGGGCGGCGCGGGCGAGCGAGAAGATCGAGTATTTCATCAGTTCATTCCGAGGTCGCTCGCACCGCCGAGATATCTAGATATCCAGCGTATGGTCGCGCTCCCACTGCGTGAAGTGGGACGCATAGGAATTCCATTCCTGCTGCTTCAGCTTTAGATACGCCGACGAAAATTCCTCACCCAGCGCCGCCTTGAGCGATTTGTCATTGTCGAACTCGCGCAACGCGTCGAGCAGGTTGAGCGGCAGTTTCGGCGCGTCGGTCACGGTATGGCCGAACTGGTACATGTCGATGTCGTGGCGCTTGCCGGGGTCCGCCTTGGAGCGGATGCCGTCGAGGCCCGCAGCGATGATCACCGCCTGCAGGAGATAGGGGTTGGCGGCGCCGTCCGGCAGGCGCAATTCGAAACGGCCGGGGCCGGGCACGCGCACCATATGGGTGCGGTTGTTGCCGGTCCAGGTCACCGTGTTCGGCGCCCAGGTCGCGCCCGAAATGGTGCGCGGCGCATTGATGCGCTTGTAGGAATTCACCGTCGGATTGGTGATCGCGGCAAGCGCCGAGGCATGCTTCATGATGCCTCCGAGGAAGTTCTTGCCCTTGGCGGAAAGCCCGAGCTCCATCGCGTTGTCGGCAAACACATTGGTCTTGCCGGTCTCGTCCCACACCGAGATATGCGCATGGCAGCCATTGCCGGTCAGGCCCTGGAACGGCTTCGGCATGAAGGTCGCGCGCAGGCCGTGCTTTTCCGCGATCGACTTGACCATGAACTTGAAGAAGGAGTGCTTGTCGGCCGTCGCCAACGCGTGGTCGAAGGACCAGTTCATCTCGAACTGGCCGTTGGCGTCCTCATGGTCGTTCTGGTAAGGGCCCCAGCCCAGCGCCAGCATGTGGTCGCAGATCTCGGCGATCACGTCGTAACGCCGCATCACCGCCTGCTGGTCGTAGCAGGGCTTCGACGCCGTGTCGTATTGGTCGGAAATGGCTGTGCCGTCCGGCGAGATCAGGAAGAACTCGGCCTCGATGCCGGTCTTGACATGCATGCCGTCGCGGGCCGCCTCAGCGATCATCCGCTTCAGCGTGTTGCGCGGCGCCTGGTCGACCTCCTTGTCGTCCATGATGCAATTGGCCGCCACCCAGGCGACGTCTTTCTTCCACGGCAATTGGATAACCGACTCCGGGTCCGGCACCGCCAGCATGTCCGGATGCGCCGGCGTCAGGTCGAGCCAGGTGGCGAAACCGGCAAAGCCCGCACCGTCTTTCTGCATGTCGGCGATCGCCTGCGCCGGCACCAGCTTGGCGCGCTGGCCGCTGAACAGGTCGGTGTAGGAGATCATGAAATATTTGACGCCGTTCTCCTTGGCGAATGCGGCGAGATCGTTCCCCATTATAGTTCCTCGCTTATGTGATCTTGGAAGTTTGTCTTAGAAGCCGTTCTTCCCCGGTATCCAGTTGGTGCCGGCCAAAGGCACGCCGGCCATGGCGGCGGCTTCGATCGAGAGCGCGACGAGATCCTCGGGCTCGAGGTTGTGCAGGCTGTTCTTGCCGCAGGCGCGGGCAATTGTTTGCGCTTCGAGCGTCATCACCTTGAGGTAGTTCGCCAGCCGTCGTCCGGCCGCGATCGGATCGACCCGCTTCATCAATTCGGGGTCCTGCGTGGTGATGCCGGCCGGGTCGCGGCCCTCATGCCAGTCGTCATAGGCGCCGGCCGTGGTGCCGAGCGCATTATACTCCGCCTCCCAGCGCGGATCGTTGTCGCCGAGCGCGACAAGCGCGGCCGTGCCAATCGAGACGGCATCGACGCCGAGCGCCAGCGCCTTGGCGACATCGGCGCCGTTGCGGATGCCGCCGGAGACGATCAACTGCACCTTGCGGTGCATGCCGAGGTCCTGCAGCGCCTGCACCGCCGGCCTGATGCAGGCAAGCGTCGGCTGGCCGACATTCTCGATGAACACTTCCTGGGTCGCGGCCGTGCCGCCCTGCATGCCGTCGACCACGACGACGTCGGCGCCGGCCTTCACCGCGAGCGCGGTGTCGTAATAGGGTCGCGCCCCGCCGACCTTGACGTAGATCGGCTTTTCCCAGTCGGTGATCTCGCGTAGCTCGAGGATCTTGATCTCGAGATCGTCCGGCCCGGTCCAGTCGGGGTGGCGCGAGGCCGAGCGCTGGTCGATGCCCTTGGGCAGCGTGCGCATCTCGGCCACACGGTCGGAAATCTTCTGGCCGAGCAGCATGCCGCCGCCACCCGGCTTGGCGCCCTGGCCGACGACCACTTCGATAGCGTCGGCGCGGCGCAAGTCGCGCGGGTTCATGCCGTAGCGCGAGGGCAGGTATTGATAAACCAGCGTCTTAGAATGCCCGCGCTCTTCCTCGGTCATGCCGCCGTCGCCGGTCGTTGTCGAGGTGCCGGAGAGCGTAGCGCCGCGGCCGAGCGCTTCCTTGGCCGGGCCGGAGAGCGAACCGAAGCTCATGCCGGCGATGGTGATCGGGATCTTCAGCTCGATGGGCTTCTTGGCGTGGCGCGAGCCGAGCACCACCGAGGTGTCGCAGCGCTCGCGATAGCCTTCGAGCGGATACCGCGAGATCGAGGCGCCGAGGAACAGGAGATCGTCGAAATGCGGCAGCTTGCGCTTGGCGCCGGCGCCGCGGATGTCATAGATGCCGGTCGCGGCCGCGCGGCGGATTTCGGAAAGCGTGTAATCGTCGAAGGTCGCGGATTTGCGCGGCGTCGTCGGCGGGTTGCGGTAGGTCATCTTGCCTCAATACGCGTCGGCGTTATCGATGTTGAAATTGTAGAGCTTGCGGGCCGAGCCGTAGCGCTTGAACTCCGAGGCCTTGACGCCGGTGACGCCGGCCTTGTCGAGCAGGCCCTGCAGCAATTCGATATGCTCGGGCCGCATCTCCTTGGCGATGCAGTCGGCGCCGAGGCTTTCGACCTTGCCGCGCACGAAGAGCCGCGCCTCGTAGATGGAATCGCCCAGCGCGTCGCCGGCGTCGCCCAGCACCACGAGATTGCCGGACTGCGCCATGAAGGCCGACATGTGGCCGATATTGCCGTGCACGACGATGTCTATGCCCTTCATCGAGATGCCGCAGCGCGACGAGGCATTGCCCTCGATGACCAGCAGGCCGCCGCGGCCTGTAGCGCCCGCATACTGGCTGGCGTCGCCCTTGATGACGATCGAGCCCGACATCATGTTCTCGCCGACGCCCGGACCGGCCGAGCCATGGACGGTGATCGCGGCGCCGTCATTCATGCCGGCGCAGTAATAGCCGACGCTGCCGCGCACATCGATGGTGATCGGCTGGTCGACGCCGACGGCGACCGAATGGCTGCCCTTCGGATTGAGCACTTCCCAGGCGGTCTCGTTCGAGCCGGGCGTGAGCTTGTGCAGCGCCTGGTTCAATTCGCGCAGCGAATGTTCGGACAGGTCGAAGACGCGTGACGCCTGACTGTGGGCATGGCCTTGCTCGCGCTCGGCCTTCGACATCGGAGTTGCCGGCATCAGCTCAATGCTCCCAGAAGTAAACGGTTGCGGGCTCGGGCTCCCAGACCCGCGCATTGTCGATGCCGGGGAGCTTCGTCAGCGCGCGATATTCGGAGCCGAAGGCGACATACTGGTCGGTCTCGGCCATGACCGCGGGTTTGCAGGCGATCGGGTCGCGCACCACGCCAAAGCCGTTCTTGGTGCCGACGACGAAGGTGAAGAAACCGTCGAGGTCGGAGAGCGTGCCTTCAAGCGCCTCGCCGAGATTCTTGCCATGCGCCATCCGGTTGGAGAGATAAGCGGCCGCCACTTCCGTGTCGTTCTCGGTCTCGAAGGTCATGCCGTCGCGGATCAGCTCGCGCCGCACATTGTTGTGGTTGGAGAGCGAGCCATTGTGCACCAGGCACTGGTCGGCGCCGGTCGAGAACGGGTGCGCGCCCATCGTCGTCACCGCCGATTCCGTCGCCATGCGGGTATGGCCGATGCCATGCGTGCCGGTCATCGCGCGCACGCCGAAGCGTTCGACGACGGCTTCCGGCAGGCCGACTTCCTTGTAGATCTCCACTGCCTCGCCCGCGCCCATGATGCGGATGTCGGGCCTGAGCGTCTGCAGCGCCTCGCGCGCGGCGTCGACCTTGTCCGGCGTGGTCCGGATCACCGCATGCGTGGACTTGACCGCGACGCCGACCGGCGCGCCGATCGCCTTGGCGAGCTCGGCGTCGAGGCCGCGGAAATCGCGATCGGGCTTCGGCGACTGCACGGTGATCTTGGCTTCATTGCCGGTCGCCGCGCCATAGATGGCGATGCCGGCGCTGTCCGGTCCGCGGTCGCTGAGCGACACCAGCATCTCCGACAGCATGGCGCCGAGCTTCGGCTCCAGCGCCTTGTCCTTCAAGAAAAGTCCGACGATTCCGCACATGCCAGCCTCCGACGTTTTTGGCTCTCAGATGATGTACCCAATGAGCGAGCCGAATTCAATTGGTATGAAAGAAATTTTCCTGTGATTACATATTGGGCGGCGCATTGCCGTCGGGAGTATCGCTGTCCGGGCGGGCCTTGTGAACCCAGATCGCATGGCGGATGCGCGCAATCCGGTAGGCGTCGAGGATCGAGAAGGCATAGATCAGGAAGCCGCCGGCATGGCGGCCGATGAAGCTGGCGTCGGCGGGCGCCAGCTTGGTCGTTATCCAGCCAAGGATCACCATGAAGAAAAGGAACTGCAGCCCGCGCGCCGGCACGCCGAGCATGACATGGCCGCTTGCCGGCAAGACGATCGCGGCGCCGAGCACGAGATAAGGATTCACGGGAGCCGGGGTGGCGGTTTCGTCGCTCATGCCGCCTGCCTTTCGCGCCGGTTGATGGCTTGGCGAAGCGTCGAGGCCACCTCGAGCAACCGTTCGATCAAGGCCGGGTCGATCCCGGCATCGCCGAACGCGGCCTGCCGGAACACGCCATAGCGTGCGCGCTCGGCCTCGGCCAGCAGCCATACGATGCGCACGCCCTTCGGCGTGATCAGCAATTCCTTGGCGCGTCCTTCGGCAAAGATATCGGTGTGCGAGGCGATCAGGTCCTGCGGGAAGGCGACGCCTCTGCGGTCGGTCTTGAGCACGGCGTCGGCGGGAAAGCCGAGCACCTTCGGCAGCGTGTGCGGCAGATGGTCGAAATTGGAGAATGTGGTCGCCGAATTCGGCCGCATCATCATGTCGAAGACACCCGGCAGCGCGACCGGCTCGGTGATCGAAACGCTGAGCCAGCGCGTCGGCAGCTTTCGTGTCGCCAGCGTGTCGACGATGGTCCGCAGCTGGACGCGCTGGCCGTTCCAGGAACCGGCCCAGGTGACGACACCGGCCGTGCCGTCGGAAATGTCGGCGGCATCGGGAACGACACTGCGGACGCTCGCCGTATCAGCGGCCAAGGCCGCCTTCGCCCTGTCGCGGCCGGCGCGCGCCAGCCAGGCAATATGGGCGGCGACAGCCAATGCGATCGCCCCGGCAAGCATTACTGACGTCAGTTCCGACATTCGACACGCCATGGCCCGCCGTCGACAGGCGGGCCCTTACTCCACTCAATAACCCTGCGGCTTCGGCCACGGCATGGAGAACTGGTCGCCGCGCCGCACGAATTTGTAGCGGTAGAAATGGAACCACAGCGAGATCAGGAAATAGAACACCGTCATCGCGATCAGCTGCGAGCCGAAGCCGAGAAAGATGGCGAAGAACGTCACCATGCACAGGCAGAAGAGCACGATCGCCGGCAGCGGATGGAAGGGATGCGTGTAGCCGCGGCGGATCGTGCCCAGCGGCCACTTCCTGCGAAACATCATGATGTTGATGCTCATGAAGGTGTATTGCAGCACGCCCGACAGGATCGAGAAGGTGATCGCCTGGTTAAGGTCGGCGATGAAGGCGAAGGCCAGCGCGATCGGCAGCAGGAACAGGATCGAGCGATAAGGCGTGCGGTATTTCGGATGCACCGCCGAGAACCAGCTCGGCAGGTAGCGGTCGCGGCCGAGCGAGAACCAGGCGCGCGCCGCGTCGTTGATGCAGCCATTGGCCGAGGCAAGCGCCGCCAGCAGCGTCGCGATGAACAGCAGGTTCTCGAGCAGCGGGCTACCTGTCAATTTGCCCGCATCCCACAGCGGATAATAGGTGATGCCGAGATATTCCCACGGCATCAGCGAGGCGCAGACATACCAGGTCATCGCGGCGGCGATCAAAAGCGTGATCATGCCGGCCATGGTGCCATAGGGCAGGGAGCGCGCCGGCGAGCGCACTTCCTCGGCCGCCTGCGTCGTGCCCTCGATGCCGAGATAATACCAGATACCGAACTGGAAGGCGGCAATGACGCCGATCCAGCCATAAGGCAGCGCGTTGCCGGGCGTGACCAGCTCGTTCAGCTTCAGCACCGCGCCTTGCGTCCACGGGCTGACGGAAAAGAACAGGATGACGATCGAGACATAGGCGATGGCGGTGATGACGAAATTGACGTTGAGCGTCATCAGCACGCCGCGATAGTTGAGCCAGGCGAGCACCACGATGGTGGCGGCGATGAAGGAATTATGCGTCAGCCCTTCGACGCCTGCCTTGGCGACGATTGTGTCGCCGAGCAGGATCGCGTCCGACACTTCGAGCATCGTGTAGGCAAACACCAGGAACAGCGCGACGTTGAAGGCCATCAGCGGCCCGACGATGTGCTTTGCCTGCGCGTATTGGCCGCCGGCCGCGGCGACGGTGGACGTCACCTCCGAGTCGATCATGGCGACCGAGGTGTAGAGCAGCCCGACGATCCAGCAGACGATCAGCGCCGCGAGCGCGCCGCCCTTGTCGGCGGAGAAATTCCAGCCGGTGAACTCGCCGACCAGCACGATGCCGACGCCCAGCGCCCACACATGCGCCGGGCCGAGCACCCGAAGCAGCGAGACTCTGTCGCCATGGATTACCGTTTGTCCCGTCTCAACCGCGGCCGTCATGTCAGTCCCCACTCAGATCCGGTGTTTTTCGGAAACGGCCTCAAGCTCGCCTTCGCGCGAGGATGTCAGCACGGCTTCGGAATAAGTCGTGTCGACCTTGAACCAGTCGTAGAGCATCCACGCCGCAAGCACGACCGAGATGCCCCAGCAAACGTAAGACAGTCCCATCCACATGATGTTTTCCCCGGACTATTAGCCGTCGTCGAAGTCTATTTGTCGTCGAACTTCTCGTTGATCACCTCGCGATATTCCTTATCGGAGGCACGGAACAGGAAGACGAAATAGGCGATCAGCACGATCGCCATGATGATCAGCGTCGGCCAGTCGATGATGTAATGGAAGCGGTTCTGGATGATGTCGTGCGCCGTCTCCGGCGTGTAGCCGAGCTTCTCCCAGATCGAGGCCATGGTGGCGTTCTGGCCGAGCGCGTCCCAGGTCTTGGCATCGAGCGGATCGATCGACTTCGCCGCTCCGGCGAGGCCGAGCTTCAACGGCAACCACAGTGCCACGAAGATTGCGACCACCACCACCGCGATGTCGAGAATCTGTCCGGCCTTGTTCTGCTCCGGCGGGATATAGCGGGCCATGGTTTCTCCCCTCAGGATTGACGGTTGCGGGCGGCGTCGGCGTTCTTGATGTCGAGCCCGTAGATGAAGTCCTTGTCTTCCTTGTAGTGGTTGAGCATGGCGAGGATGGCGGCGGTGTTGAAGATCAGCACCGCCGCGGCCGCGATCGCAACCACGAGCTTGATCCCGCTGTGAGGGATGTAAGCCCAGGTCATCAGGAGGACGAAGAGGATCGTCGCCCACAGGCAAACGATCAGGAGCACGGATCCGCGCACGTCGGAGCGGTACAGCGCCTCGATGCGCTGCTGCAGGTCGGACATCGTTTTTCCCCTTCTGGCGACGTCCGGCCCCGAACAGACCGGGCGTCCACTCTTTCAACAGAGTGAAATTTTTTTCATAAATTCCGCCCGATTCCGCAAATTGTCAAGCCGGATTTACGCACCGTAAAGCGTTTGTCCACGGGCAAGAAATTTGCCTGACAATGAAATTATTTGCTTCAAGGGGATTGCAGGGCTTCGCCGTTTGCGGTCAATATTCGCACAAGCTCCGCCAGCAAGCAGGAGCAGGGAACGGCAACGACTTACATCGACGGAGGACGATCGGATGACGGCATCCTGGAGATTCTCGACCTTGGCGGATCGCCATCGCGCGCTCGGCTCGAAGCTCGAGGACTGGAGCGGCATGGGCACCGCCTGGACCTACGACAAGGATGCCAACGAGGAATATATCGCGATCCGCACCAAGGCCGGGCTGATGGATGTGTCCGGCCTGAAGAAGGTCCACATCACCGGTCCGCATGCCTCGCATCTGATCGATCTCGCCACGACGCGCGACGTGGAAAAGATTTATCCCGGCAAATCGGCCTATGCCTGCATGCTGAACGAGGCCGGAAAATTCACCGACGACTGCATCCTCTACCGCATCAGCCCGAACTCGTGGATGGTCGTGCACGGCTCCGGCACCGGTCACGAGGAGCTGCAGCGGGCGGCGATGGGTCGCGATGTCTCGCTGCGCTTCGACGACAATCTGCATGACCTTTCGCTGCAGGGCCCAACCGCCGTCGACTATCTCGCCAAGCATGTGCCGGGCATCCGCGACCTTCCTTACTTCCATCACATGCAGACGCAGCTCTTCGGCTTGCCCGTCATGATCTCGCGCACCGGCTACACCGGCGAGCGCGGCTACGAGATCTTCTGCCGCGGCCAGGATGCCGGCACGATCTGGGACAGGATTCTCGAGGAGGGCAAGAGCGCCGGCATCATTCCCTGCCGTTTCACCACGCTCGATATGCTGCGCGTCGAGAGCTACCTGCTCTTCTACCCTTACGACAATTCCCAAAAATATCCGTTCGAGAACGAAGGCCCCGGCGACACGCTGTGGGAGCTCGGCCTCGATTTCACCGTCAGCCCCGGCAAGACCGGCTTCCGCGGCGCCGAGGAGCATTATCGGCTGAAGGGCAAGGAGCGCTTCAAGATCTTTGGTGTGCTGCTCGACGGCAAGGAGCCGGCGGACGAGGGTGCGCCCGTCTACCGCGACGGCAAAAAGGTCGGCGTGGTGACCTGCGCCATGTATTCGCCACTGGTCGAGAAATCGATGGGCATCGCCCGTCTCGATGTAGATTGCGCCGTCAAGGACACCAAGCTTGAGATCCGCAACAGGAGCGGTTCGATCAAGGCGACGGCGCAGCCATTGCCGTTCGACGATCCGAAGAAGACCAAGCGCACCGCCAAGGGTTGAGCTTTAATCAACGGGGAGGGGTTTCAAAGGCACTAGAGCATGATCCCGAAAAGTGGGAACCGGTTTTCGGGAAAGATCATGCTCCAACTGATCTAAGAGAGAATGGCAGCCAAGACGATCATCAGCCGGCCCATTTACGGAACCTTGTCTCCACAGCCCGGCAAGCATCATCTTTTCATCGCCGATGCTGAAGGCGCGCTGGCGATAACCGACATGGCCGGCAAGGCGCCGTCCGGCTTTTTCGACGGCGCCGAGATCGTCTTCATTCCGGGGCCAGAGGGCAAGCACATCGCCGGCCTCGAAGCGTTGAAGCCGGCACAGCTCCACATCGCGCCGTCCTTCGCGAGTCTCTTGCCACGGCTGAGACAAACGCTGACCAACGCCCGTATGGGGTTGCGCCTCTATCTTGCCGGCACCGAAGGCCTGATCGGCCAGGCGATGCAGGTCGCGCTCGAAGCCGGCATCGACCACACCTCCATGCAGACCGAGCATCGCGGCTCGCTGGCGCGGCGCATGCAATGCGTGCACTGCAAGGGCATCACCGAGAACGTGACGACGCAGCCGGCGCTCTGCTCGCATTGCGGCCTGCTGCTTCTGGTGCGCGATCACTATTCGCGCCGGCTGGCCGCCTTCCAGGGTGTCTGTATAAACGCTGAGGATCGCTCCGAGATTCCTCCGATGGAGGAGATCTTCCGATGAGCACCGGCACCACCAAGCTCGACGTCGTCGTCAGCGACGTCGTCCCCGTCAACGAGCTCGTCACACGTTTCCACTTCCGGCGCCGCGACGGCGGACTGCTGCCGACCTTTTCCGGCGGCGCCCATGTCGTGGTCGAAATGCGTGACGGCGACCGCACCAGGCTCAATCCCTATTCGCTGATGGGCTCGCCGCTCGACACGCGCGAATACACGATTTCCATCAGGCGCGACGATGCCGGCCGCGGCGGCTCGCTGTTCATGCACCGGCAGGTGAAGCCCGGCCTGGAGATGGTGATCAGTTATCCGGTCAATCTGTTCTCCCTCGACCTCAGGGCGAAGAAGCACCTGATGCTGGCGGGCGGCATCGGCATCACGCCCTTCATGGCGCAGACGTCGCAGCTGGCGGGCACCGGCGGCAATTTCGAATTGCATTACACCTGCCGCACGGCTTCGCTCGGCACCTATGCCGATGTCTTGCAGCAGCGCTACGGCAACCGGGTCAGGCTCTACCACGACGACCGCGAGGAGCGCATCGACCTCGACCGGCTCTTGTCCTCGCAGCCGCTCGGCACGCATCTCTATGTTTGCGGCCCGGCCGGAATGATCAACTGGGTGCGCGATCGCGCGGCAAGTCTTGGCTGGCCGCCCGAAACCGTGCATTTCGAGCATTTCGCGGCGCCGCAGCCCGGCGCGCCGTTCGACGTCGAGTTGGCCGTCAGCGGCAAGACGATCCAAGTCGGCGAGCAGCAGAGCCTGCTCGAGGCCATGGAAGCCGCCGGCGTCGACCCGCCTTACCTCTGCCGCGGCGGCGTCTGCGGACAGTGCGAGACCAATGTGATCTCCTACGAAGGCAAGTTCATCCACAACGACCACTGGCTGAGCGACGAAGATCACAAATCCGGCTGCAAGATCATGCCTTGCGTCTCGCGCTTCGAGGGCAAGTCGCTGATCCTGGAAAGATAGGAGGCGTCAATGGGCATCACCTTTCGCAAGGAAACCTTCCGCGACGACTACACCTTCAGGAACAGCCCGGAGCACATCCGGCGCTTTCCCTTCCCGTTCAACGAAGACAGCTACATGTATGCGGTCAACATCGAGCCGCATGTCGTCGGCCCGAAGGGAAGCGTGCTTGAGAACCTGATCGACGTGGACGAGCACTATGTTTCGGAGATGCAGGACCGCGCGCTGGTGCTGGCCGAGGATCCGCTGCGCTGTCAGTCGCTGCCGCATATGACGCTGGCCGGCTGGGACCTGCTCGAGCTTCTGATGGAGCAGCAGGCGCTCGGCTATCCCGAGCATTTCACGTTGGAGCGGAACGGCGATCGCTGGCGCTGGATCAACCGGCCGCTCGGCATCGATGACACCTTCACCTTCGGCGACACCTCGACGCTGCCGTATGGTCCGATGGAATACATAACCCGCCAGAGCCAGGGCGATTTCTGCATCCTCGACCAGCGCGACGGCAATCTGTGGATGGATGCCGGCATGGTCACGACCCAGGCCGACTGGTCGCTCGACTTCGACATCGGCATGAACTTCTTCGAATGGCACGCGCCGGTGCCGCTGGCGCATGAGAAGGGCATCTTCACGCGGGCGCTGAAATTCCTCACCAACATCCAGCAGGGCAAGCCGGCCAGGCGCCTCAACTGGACGATGACCATCAATCCACGCCTCGACACCAGCCCCGAGAATTATCACAAATGGGGTCCGGACCGCGCCACCGTCACGCCCGACAATGTTGGCCAGAAGGTGCATCTGCGCGTCGAGCTGCAAAGCTTCTGGCGGCTGCCGCGCTCCAACGCCATCGTCTTCCCGATCCGCTGCTACCTGATCAAGATGGACGAGCTGGTCACGCAGCCCAAATGGGCGCGCCGCCTGCATCGCGTCATCCGCGACCTGCCGGAAGAGCTCGCCACCTATAAGGGCCTGACGCGGTACAGGCCGACGCTGGTCGAATGGCTGTCCAAGCTGGATGACGGCAGCCCGACCAGCCCGGGATTTGGGCCGGATTGAACTTGTACTTCCGCAAGCGCCTTCTTCGTGAGATTCCTCGTTTCGCCAAGGGCAACCCCTATGCGGGGAGGACGAAAGGAGCCTGGCGGGACAGTTTCGCGCCCTTGCTCTCCCCCGTCGATCGGGGGAGAGGCGTCGAGCGAAGCTCGACGGAGCGGGGGTCGACCTAGCTTGGCGGTCGTTGGTTCACATCTAGGCGATGCCTCCGATTATTACCTGCCTGCCAAGATTTCAGGCCCGCTCGGTGGTGCCCACTTGTTAGCACCTTCGCGTTTGAGGACCGCCTTCCCCCACTCCCTCGCTGCTTCGCAGCGCCACCTCTCTCCCCCCTCCGGAGGGAGAGGAAGAGAGCTTGACGGATCACCCAGCGCTGTTTTGCGGATAGCAGATGATCGACAGATACCGCATCGGCAGTTGCGTCAGCTCTTCCGGTCCGTGCGGCGCGTCGGCGTCGAAGAACAGGCTGTCGCCCGGCTTCATCGGATAGAGGTTGTTGCCGTGGCGGTAAACGACCTCGCCTTCGAGCATGTAGAGAAACTCCATGCCCGCATGCTGGAAGGTCGGGAACACGTCCGAATTCTCGGTCAGCGTGATGAGGTACGGTTCGACGACGACGCCGCTGGTGTTGGCGCCGATATGGCCGAGCAGATTGTACTGATGGCCGGCGCGCGTGCCGCGCCGCTCGACATCGACGCCTTCGCCGGCCTTGACGAAGACGGCGCTGTGCTCTTCCTCGAAACGCCGGAAGAAGGCGGTCACCGGAACGCCCAGCGCCCGCGATAGCGCCTGCAGCGTCGTCAGCGACGGCGAGGTGATGCCGTTCTCGATCTTCGACAGCATGCCGAGCGAAATGTCGGTGGCCGCGGCGAGATCGGCGACGGTGATGCCGAGCTTCTTGCGGAAGGCCCGCACCTCGTGGCCGATCGCCACTTCGAGCACCTTTTCGCGCGTGTCGCGGATGGCGTGCGGGTTTTGGGTCAGCGGCGTGCGGATCGTGCGGCCGTCGGCCGAAACGCGCTTCGGCCGCGCCTTGCCCTTGGCGGCCGCGCCGGCTGGCCTTGCTGCAGATGTCTTGTTCGCCATGTCGCCCCCGAATCCACAGATTTATTTCACTCAAGGTGAACATATTGGGTGGAGATACGAAAGCGCAACCACGACGGCAAGCCGCCGGATGTCGCAGCGGCGTTTCGCCAGCATGTAACCGGCGCCAGCTCTTTTCGCGGGAAATTCGTTTGGGGCCACGCCGTTGCCGCAGATGTTTGTTGACAGCACCGAAGACGCAATTACTGTCACTGTGAGTGAAATTTGTTTCGTCAGAGCAATTCCAGGAAAACTGTCGAACGGCTTTCCGCCCGGAACTGCGTCAAGAAAAAAATCGAAATCAAAAAGAGGAGGCCCGCAATGAAATCTCGTGTCGCCGTCATCGGAGCCGGACCGTCGGGCCTGGCCCAGCTGAGGGCCTTCAAGTCCGCCGCCGACAAGGGTGCCGAGATCCCGGAAATCGTCTGCTTCGAGAAGCAGAGCGACTGGGGCGGCCTGTGGAATTACACATGGCGCACCGGCCTCGACGAGCATGGCGACCCGGTGCATGGCTCGATGTACCGCTATCTGTGGTCGAACGGCCCGAAGGAATGCCTCGAATTCGCCGACTACACCTTCGAGGAGCATTTCGGCCGGCCGATCGCTTCCTATCCGCCGCGCGCCGTGCTGTGGGACTACATCAAGGGCCGCGTCGAGAAATCGGGCGTGCGCGAATGGGTGCGCTTCAACAGCCCGGTGCGCATGGTGACCTATTCCGACGAGACGAAGAAATTCACCGTCACCGCGCATGACCGCACCAACGACGTGACCTATTCGGAGGAGTTCGACAACGTCGTCGTCGCCTCCGGCCATTTCTCGGTGCCCAACGTGCCCTTCTTCGAAGGCTTCCCCACCTTCAACGGGCGCATCCTGCACAGTCACGATTTCCGCGACGCGATGGAATTCAAGGGCAAGGACATATTGATCATCGGCCGCTCCTATTCGGCCGAGGACATCGGTTCGCAATGCTACAAATACGGCGCCAAATCGATCACCTCCAGCTACCGCTCCAAACCGATGGGCTTCAAATGGCCGGAGAACTGGAAAGAGGTGCCGCTGCTGCAAAAAGTCGTCGGCAAGACGGCGCATTTCAAGGACGGCACCACCAAGGATGTCGACGCCATCATCCTGTGCACCGGCTACCTGCACTCCTTCCCCTTCCTCACCGACGACCTCAAGCTCAAGACCGCCAATCGGATGTGGCCGCTCGATCTTTATGAAGGCGTGGTCTGGGAGAAGAACCCGAAGCTTTTCTACATCGGGATGCAGGACCAGTTCTACACCTTCAACATGTTCGACGCGCAGGCCTGGTATGCGCGCGACGTGATGCTCGGCCGCATCAAGCTGCCCTCCGCCGAGGCGATGGCCGAGCACAGCGCAAAGTGGCGTGCCCGCGAAGAGACGCTGGAAGACGCCGAACAGATGATCTGGTTCCAGGGCGACTACACCAAGGAGCTGATGGACCAGACCGACTATCCGGGCTTCGATGTCGAGGCGGTTAACCGCACCTTCATGGAGTGGGAGCACCACAAGATGGAAAACATCATGACCTTCCGCGACAACGCCTACCGCTCGTTAATGACGGGCACCATGGCGCCGTTGCATCACACCCCGTGGCTGCAGGCGTTGGACGATTCGATGGAGAGCTATCTCGAGGTGAAGGGCGTGGCGGCGGAGTAGCAGCACGCTCTCGCCAAGGTTCCTGTCGTGAAATCGACAACCTGTGGGGTGTCCCTTGGGACACCTAGCGAACCTACCAGCACACGTAGCCGCCATCGACGATCAGGTCGAGGCCGGTCACGAAGCTTGACGCGCGGCTGGCCAGGAACACGGTCGGTCCGACCATCTCCTCCGGCGCAGCCATGCGGCCCATTGGCGTGTCGCGTTTGAATACCTTCACTTCTTCGGCCACCTCTGGCCGTTTGTTCATCGGCGTCAGCGTGTAGCCCGGGCTGACGACATTGACGCGCAACCCGCGATCGGCCCACTCCATGGCGAGGCTCTTGGACATGTGGATGACGGCGGCTTTCGAGGAGTTGTAGTGCGCCTGCGTCAGCCCCCGGTTGACGATGGTGCCCGACATCGAGGCGATGTTGATGATGGAGCCCGCGCGTCGAGGAAGCATGACGCGCGCCTCGGCCTGACAGGACAGGAACACACCCGCGACATTGACCTCGTGCACCTTGCGCCACTTTTCCAGCGGCATGGTCTCGGCCGCTTCCGATCCGGCTATGCCGGCGTTGTTGACGGCGACGGTCAGCGCGCCGAGCTCGGCTTCGACCCGATCGATCGCCGTGGCCAGGTCGGTCTCGGACGTCACGCTCCCCGTCAGCACCAGCACCTTGCGGCCAAGCGCCTTGATCCTCTCGGCAGTCTGCTCAAGCCCGCCGTTCGATGCATGGCCGAAGCAGGCGACATCGGCGCCCGCCTCGGCAAGCCCGATCGCGATCGCCTGTCCAATGCCGCTGCCGGCGCCCGTCACCAGCGCCACGCCGCCGTCCAGTTTGAAAAGATCCATCGCACCCTCCCTGATTGCGGGAAGGTATGCGCTGAATGGCGCTTCGATCAAGCGGCCTGATCTGGCTGCGCCGGGCGCGTCTCGAGCTCAGAAATACCCGTCCGACGCCGCCGTCGCTTCCTTCGGGAGCTCCACCCCGTCGACCAGGATCTTGTCGACCAGCTCATGATGGAAGCACACGAGGCCCTTGATGCGCTCGGCCTCATGCACCGGCTCAGGATAATGCCAGACGAGGTTCTCATGCCGCTTCTTCGGCGTCGTCACGTGGTAATAGTTGGAAATGCCCTTATAGGGGCAGCGCGAGATGTAGCGGCTGGGCGAAAGCATATCGAGCCTGGTGTCCGCGATCGCCGGCGCGAATTCCTGCGCCACGGCAGCGTGCTCGGCCTGTCGCTGCCCTTCCTCTTCCGATGCCCTCGACATTGCCTTGACGGGACTGCGCACGCTCGCTCGAAACCTGTCGACCGACCGGGCTTCCACGGAGAGCGACCGCGCTTCAGCATGGCGGGTGCTGCGGCGTTCTGACCGCGATCACGCCGGCTCCAAGGTCTTCGGCCTCTGCAGCCTTGCCAACTCGTCATAGGGAATATGGCAGCGGATCGTATGTCCCGGCTGAGCCTCCGCGAGTTCCGGCTCCTGCGTCTCGCAGATGGCGCCGATCTTGCGCGGGCAGCGCGTATGGAAGACGCAGCCCGTCGGCGGATTGGCCGCGCTCGGGATCTCGCCGTCGAGACGGATGCGCGCGCTCTCCGTCCGGTCGAGCTTCGGCACGGCCGACAGCAGCGCTTCTGTGTAGGGATGGTGCGGGCCGGAGAACACCGCTTCCGAGGGTCCGAACTCCATGATGCGGCCGAGATAGAGCACGGCGATCTTGTCGGAGAGATAGCGCACCACGCCGAGGTCGTGCGAGATGAAGATGTAGCTCACATCCTGCCTCGACTGCAGGTCGGCCAGAAGGTTGAGGATCGCCGCCTGCACCGAGACGTCGAGCGCCGAGGTAGGCTCGTCGCACACCACGATGCGCGGATCGCCCGCGAAGGCGCGCGCGATCGCCACGCGCTGCTTCAGCCCGCCCGAAAGCTGGCGCGGCTTGACCACCAGATGCCGGTCGGTGAGCCGCACCGAGCGGACCAGCTCTTCGAGCCGCGTGTCCAGCGTCTTGCCGGTGAGACCGCCAAGCCGCTTCAGGGCGCGACTCAGGATATGCCGGATCGAATGCGAGCGGTTGAGCGCGGAGTCCGGGTTCTGGAAGACGATCTGCACCGCCTTGACCTGGTCTTCCGTGCGGCTGGCCAGCCGCGGCGCGAGCTTCTTGCCCTCGAGCTCGATCGAGCCGCCATCGTCGGGCGGGACGAGGCCAAGCAGGAGCCTTGCAAAGGTCGTCTTGCCGCTGCCGGATTCGCCGACAAGGCCGAGCGTCTCGCCGGGCCTGAGACTCACCGAGACATCCTTCACCGCTCGCAGCGGGCGACCGTGGCTGGCATAGGTCTTGTTGAGACCTTCGACCTGCAGCACCGGCGGCGCCTGCTTCGGCTGGGCGGCCGCGATCTCGGCGGGCGTGGCGCGCGGCAGCGACTGCGCCTTGTCGTGATAGTGGCAGCGCGACAGGCGGCCGTCGCCGAGCTCATAGAGCGGCGGCGGCTCCGCGCGGCAGCGTTCGGTGGCCAGTGCGCAGCGATCGGCGAAGGCGCAGCCGACGATATTAGCGCCGATGCCGGGCAGGAAGCCCGGGATTGTGTCGAGCCGGCCCTGGTCCTTGCGCTGGCCGCCGCGCGGCAGGCAGCGCAGCAGTGCCACCGTGTAGGGATGGCGCGGGTCGTTGAAGACGTCCCTGGTCGAGCCTTCCTCGACCAGCATGCCGGCATAGAGCACGCCGACGCGGTCGCACATGTTGGCGACGACCGCGAGGTTGTGGCTGATGAACAGAATCGAGGCCGACAGCTCGCGCCGCAACTGCGCGATCAGGTCGAGCACCTCGGCTTCCACGGTGGCATCGAGCCCGGTCGTCGGCTCGTCGAGGATCAGCATCGAGGGGTCGTTGGCCAAAGCCATGGCGATAGCCACCCGCTGCTGCATGCCGCCGGAGAGCTGATGCGGATAGCGCTGCATGACGCTTGCCGGGTCGGAAATGCGCACCCGGTTCAGCATCGCGAGCGCCTTGTCTTCCGCCGCCTGTCCGGTGATGCCGGCAAGCTCGAAAATCTCGGTCAGCTGGCGGCCGATGCGCAGCGACGGGTTCAGCGCCTTGCCGGGGTCCTGATAGACCATCGACACGCTGTCGGCGCGGGCGCGCCTGAGCGCTTCCGCGTCGAGTTTCATCACATCCTTGCCGTCGAGTGCGATCGAGCCGCCGGTGATCGAGCCGTTGCGCGGCAAATAGCGCACCACTGAGAGCGCGACCGTCGACTTGCCGCAGCCGGATTCGCCGACCAGGCCGTAGGCTTCGCCGGCCTTGATGGTCAGGTTGACATTTCGCAGCACCGCGCGGTTGCGCCGGCCGACGCGATAGGCGACCGAAAGGTCCTTCAGCTCAAGTGCGTTGGTTGCTTGCCTGGGGTCAGTCATTGAACGCTCCATGCACGCCGTCGGCAACCAGGTTCACGCCGATCACCAGCGAGGCGATAGCCAGCGCATCGAACAGCACCGTCCACCAGAAGCCGCCGCCGATCATGCCGTAATTGGAGGAGATCGACAGGCCCCAGTCGGGCGAGGGCGGCTGGATGCCGAAGCCCATGAAGGAGAGCGTGGCCACCGCGAAGATGGCGTAGCCCAACCGCACCGTCG
This sequence comes from Mesorhizobium sp. SOD10, assembly GCA_000824805.1. GTDB lineage: Bacteria > Pseudomonadota > Alphaproteobacteria > Rhizobiales > Rhizobiaceae > Mesorhizobium. Next base: position 45,285 of record CCNA01000008.1, on the reverse strand, counting down.
TCTCGACCAGGATCGGCGGGATGACGTTGGGCAGGATCTCGACGAACATCGTGTGCAGCGCGCCTTCGTGGCGCAGCTTTGCCGCCGCGACGTAGTCGAGCTCGCGTTCGGCCAGCACCGCCGAGCGCACCGTGCGGGCGATGATCGGCGCGAAGCTCAGGCCGATGACGACGATGACGGTGATCTTGGACGTGCCGAGCGCGACGATGGCGAGCAGCGCGATGATCACCACCGGGATCGCCATGAAGGCTTCGAGCACGCGGCTGACGATGTCGTCGACGATGCCGCGGAAATAGCCGATGACGAGACCAAGCGCCGTGCCGGCGATGGTGGCAAGGATGGTGGCCAGCGGCGCCACGGTCAGGATATCGCGCGAGCCGACGATGACGCGCGAGAAGACGTCGCGGCCGAGCTGGTCGGTGCCGAACCAATGATCTGCCGCCGGCGGCGTCAGCGCGTTGATGATGTCGCTTGCCAGCGGATCGTAGGGGACGAAGTGCTGGCCGAACAGCGCGCACACGATCCAGAAGACGACGATGGCGAGCCCGGTCAGGAACGTGCCGGACCTGGAGAGAGAATGCAGCACCTCGCCCCAGGGGCTGCGCTGTGCGGTGTCGGGCGTCGGCAGGCTGACGGGGGTGTCGGTGGCGCTCATTGCTCTGCTCCCAGCCGGATGCGTGGATTGAGCACGGAATAGAGGAAGTCGGCGATCAACGTCGCCACCGCATAGACGATGCCGATGGTGAGGATGCCGGCTTCGAGCATCGGGAAGTCCTTGCCGCGCGCGGCGGTGAAGATCAGCGAACCGATGCCCTGGTAGCGGAACAGCGTCTCGATGACGACCAGGCCGCCGATCAGATAGCCGGTCTGGGTCGCGATGACGGTGATGGTCGGCAACAGCGCGTTGCGCAGCACATGGCGCCAGATCACCATGCGCCACGGCAGGCCTTTGAGCACCGCAGTGCGCGTATAGTCGGAATCGAGTGCCTCGATCATGCCGGAGCGCGCCATGCGCGCGATATAGCCGAACAGCACCAGGAACAGTGGCAGCGAAGGCAGGGTCAAGTAGTAGAGCTGGGTGAAGAAGCCGGCGCCCTTCGGCCAGGCGGCCGCGATCGGCAGCCAGCGCAGCCACACCCCGAAGATTAGGATCAGGATGATGCCGGTGACGAACTCTGGCAGCACAGTTACCGACAGACCACCAAGGCTGATGATGCGGTCGAGCGGCCGGTTGAAATTGAGCGCGGCGATCACCCCGCCGAGGATGCCGATCGGCACCACCAGCACGAAGGCGACCAGAGCGAGCTTCATCGAGTTGCCCAAGGCATCGATGACGAACGGCGCCACCGGCGCGCGAAAGACATAGGACGTGCCCATGTCGCCATGGAGGAAATTCCAGATCCAGCTTCCGTATTGGACAAGCAGCGGCCGATCGACGCCCAGCGAATGGTTGAGCGCATCAACCGCGCGCTGGTCGGCGAACGGCCCCAATATGGCCCGCCCGACATTGCCCGGCAGCACCTGGCCGCCGAGGAATACCATGACGCTCAGCAAGAACAGCGTGACGAGCGACAGTGCCAGGCGCCGGACGAGGAAAGCTAGAATGGCATCGTCTCCTTATGAAAGATCCTTGCGTCCCGGCAGACGGGACGCGTCGGACAAATCAATAGTGGCAGGCGGATCGAAAGCTGTCACGGGCGCAAGAGGGCCCATCGGCGACGTGTCGGGATCGCCGGTCCACGGCGCGCCGCCGACGAGCCGGCCGTTCTCGGCGCGGATCTGGTGCGTACCCCAATGCATGGTGGTGAGCAGGGTTGCGGTTCCCATGCGACGCATTCCCGTTGCAACGATCGCGGGCAGGGCGCACATGGCGTCCTCTCCCGGTCCCGCCGGCAAGCGCCAGCCCCTTTCGAGGCTGGCGATGCGGGGTCTATGCTTGCCTCATCCTCAGCCTTTCGACGCCTTCTCGAGGAACAGCTGTGACATGGCCGTGGGCTGCACGCCCGTCACGCCCTTCGCCGTTGCCGTCAGATAGTCGTAGAAATAGCCGAAGATCACCGGCGTTTCCTCGAGCAGCAGCTTCTGGATCTTGCCGGCGGTGGCCTTCTGCGCCTCGAGGTCGAGGGCCGCGATATAGCTCGCCGCCATCTGGTCATAGTCCTTGTTCTTGAAGTGGGCGGCATTCCAGGTGCCGTCGCTCTTCAAGGGCGCGGCGAGATAGACGTTGGGCACGCCGCGATGGCCGTAGTCGGTGATGCCCATCGCCGAATCCAGCCAGTTCGACTTGCCGAACACCGCATCGCCGTAATAGGCGCTCTGGTCGAGGATGTTGAGCTCGAGCTCGATGCCGATTTCCTTGACCCAGTTCTGGATGAGCTGCGCGTATTCCGGGATTTCCAGATAACGCTCGGTGGTGAGCGTCATCTTGAAGCCCTTGCCGGCGCCGGCCGCTTCCATCAGCTGCTTGGCTTGCGCGATATCCTGCTTGCGCTGCGGCACGCTGGTGTCGGTCGAGGGGTAGACGGCGGCGAACGGGCTGTCATTGCCAAGCACCGCGCGTCCCTTCATCAGGCCGGCGGCGAGTTTCTCGCGGTCGAGGCAGAGCGCGATGGCGCGGCGCACGCGGGCGTCCTTCGTCGGGCCCTCGTCGCAGTGCATATGCAGCTGCTGATGCGCCGACGACTTCAGGCTGATGACCTCGACATTCGGGTCGTTGAGGACGGCGACGCCCGCCAGCACCGGCATCTGGTTGATGATGTCGATCTGGCCACCCTGCAGCGCCAGGATCTGCGGCTGGATGTCGGTGAAGAAGGTGAATTCCGTGCGATCCGGCAGGGCCTTCTCGCCCCAGTAATCGTCATTGCGCACGAAGGAGGCGCCGACCTTGGGCGTGTACTTCTCGATCTTGAACGGTCCGGTGCCGTCGAAGCTCTGTTCGTAGCCGCCCTTGTAGCTCGCCGGGATGATCACGGCGTTGTAATTGTCGGACGAGACCATGTAGGGGAAGTTGCCGTTCGGCGCGTCGAGGTGGAACTCGACGGTGTAGTCGTCCACCTTCTTGGTCGCGCCCTTCTGCAGGATGCCGCTGAACACCGACAGCGCGTTGGACGAGTTGGCCGGATCGGCGAGCCGGTCGATGCTCGCCACCACGTCGTCGGCCTTCATCTCGCCGCCCGAGTGGAATTTCACGCCCTTGCGGAGCTTGAAGGTCCACACCGTGCCGTCGGTGTTCGGCGACCAGCTCTCGGCCAGCGCCGGCTTCAGCACCAGATCCGGACCGTCGATGCAGAGGAACTCGGCCACCTGCTGCATGACCAGAAGGCCGCCGGCGTCGGCGATGGTGACGGGGTCGATCGCCGCGGCCGGCACGCTGCTGCCGACGCGGATTGTGGCGCCGGGCGCGCCGGCGCGCGCGAGCGAGGGTGCCGCGCCGAAGCCGGCCGCCATGCCGATGCGGCCGAGCAGCGGCAGCGACAGGCCGAGCAGGCTGCCATGGCGCACGAATTCGCGACGGCTGATGCGGCCATCGATCAGACCGTCGATCAGGTGGTTTTCGAGTGGCGTGCGGCCGCGCCGCAGCAGATCGAGAATGCGGTAGTTCTTGCTCATGGCTCTAAGCCTTTCCCCAGTTGTTGTGGTTGGCGAGTGCATTGCGAGTTCCGTGGCGTTCTCCTGTTCCCGGAACCCATCAATATCGGTCGATGTACAGTAGCATGCGCTTCCGACCGGTCCATCCGTTCGTTGGGACGGAAAAGTCAGATTTTCTTGATGAATTGTCTGTCGGTCATGCGACCAGTGGCCGCCTTTTTCTCCATAAGTCCTGCTAGCTTTTCGACATCCTCCTAATTCAGCGGCAGCCTGCGGTAGGTCCCGCGCTTTTCCGGGTCGTGATATTTGTTGCAGGGGCCATGATGGCGGCCGCGCCCGGCGTTGGCGCTTCGCCGATGCCGACAAGCCCGTCCTCGGTCTCGACCTCGACGACGGTCCGCGAGAAGCCGTCGAGCTCGCCGAATACCCACAAATACGGCGCTTCCAGCCTGTAGTTGATCGGGGTTGCCTTGACGCGCCTGATCTTCATGTCAGCCGATTTCGAAGAAGGGTTCGCCGAGCAGGCCGGGGTCGACGTCGATGCCGAGGCCGGGGCCGTCGGGGATGCCCATATGGCTGCCCGTCACAGGCGGTGCATTCCTGGCCGTGCGCACCGTCACCCATTCATGGAAGGCGATGGCGTGCAGCCGGCGTTCCGCCGGCGTCGACAGCGACAGATGCGCCATGGCTGACGTGTCGATCTCGGCGCCGCCGGTGTCCTCGACTGTGATCATGAAGCCGAGATCGACGGCGACATCGCGGATCAGCCGCGTCTGCGTCACGCCGCCCAGCCGCGAGATCTTCAGCGTCAGCCCGTCGGCGGCACCCCGGCGGTGGATCTCCAGCATCTCGCCGAGCGAGGTGACGGATTCGTCCAGCACCATCGGCTTGTCGAGCATGCGGCGCACCGACATGTTCTCCTCAATCGTCGTGCAGGGCTGCTCGAATGTGTAGTCGATGCCGCGTGTGGCGTCGGCGAACTGGCGCGCCTGATAGGGTGTCCAGCCGGCATTGGCGTCGCAGAAGATCACCGTGCCCTTCGGCACGGCGGCGGCCACCATCGTCACCCGCTCGATGTCGTCATGCACATTGCCGCCGACCTTGACCTGCAAGCGACGGCAGCCTTCGGCAATGATCCGCTTGGCCAAAGCCGCCATCTGATCGAGCGTGCCATGCGTGACGACCCGGTAGGTCTCCGCCATGTCGCTCTCGCGGCCGCCAAGCATGGTCACCAGCGGCACGTCGGCCGCTCGTGCCGCTAGGTCCCAGCAGGCCATATCGAGCGCGGACTTGATATAAGGATGGCCCTTGAACACCGTGTCCATCAGCCGGCCGATGCCGGCAAACCCGCGCGGATCCTGGCCGATGAGATGCGGCGCGATTTCCGGCACGCCCGCGCGCGTTCCCGCCGGGAACGCGGCCGAGTAGAAATTGCCCAGCGGCGCCATCTCGCCCCAGCCGGTCACGCCGCTGTCGGACGTGATGGCGACGATCACCGCGTCGAAACAGTCCGCGACGCGTCCCTTGGACATGCGGTAGGGCCCGTCCACGAAGGGCTGCACGACATGATAGGCTTTTATGCTCTTGATCTTCACGTTTGGGTCCGCTGTCCGGGCTGTCAGTTCTTCGATGCGCGCTTTTCGAGGCCGCGCGCATAGGCAAGAAGCTCTTCGAAATCGACGTCGATATGCTCGCGAGCATGGCGCTGGGCGGCGCGCATGTCGGCACCTTTGAGCAGCGCCACATAGGTCTCGTGCACGTCCTCGGCCGGCACCGGCTCGTTGCGCGCCCGCTGATGCAGAGCGAAATACATCTGCAGCCGGCTGGTCAGCCGCTGCCAAGTCTCCAGCAGCACCGAATTGTCGGCCCATTCGTAGATGAGCCCATGCAGCTGCAGCGCCGTCTCGATCTGGCGCGTGGTGTCCTTCGCCCGCGTCGCCTGTTTCACCGCCTCGTGGCGGCGGTCCAGCTCGTCGAAGAAGCGCTGGTCGCGCTGCGGCCAGGTGAGCTCGATCGCGAATTCATCGAGCACTTTGTTCAGCGAATAGGCGTCGATGATGTCCTTGGCTGTGACGTCGATGACAAAGGTACCGGCATAGGGAATGCTGGTCAGGATGCCTTCCTGGACCAGCTCGCGCATCGCCTCGCGCAATGGCGCGCGGCTGACCCGCATCTGCTCGGAGATCCTGAGCTCATTGAGCTTCTGCCCCGGCTCCAGTTGTCCGGCCAGGATGGCGCGCCTGAGCAGGGCGACGATCTCCGCCCTGCGCGTCGTATCCGCGATCGGACCGAAATCCAGCTTTGCCATGCCTCGACTCCCGATGGAATTTCCGCAGACAAGCAGATTGTCGACAATCTAACAAGAGGGTAATTACCGATTTTTCCGGGTTGGAGGCGCCCAAAGAAAACGGCGCCCTCGACGTGGGTGTCGAGGGCGCCGTCGGACCGGAAACTGATGGGGGTTATCAGCTGGCCGGTTTCGGTTGCGGCAAGGGAGAAACCGGCATTCCCGGTCCGATCTTCTGCAGATTGCCCGTGATCACCTGGTCGTTCTCCGAGATGCCGGAGGTCACGGAAACCAGGTCGCCGTCGGTGGGCCCGAGCGACACCAGCTTCTGGTCGACGGTGTTGCCCTTGCCGATGACATAGAGGTACTTGCCGAGCTGGCTGGAACCCAGCGCCACCTGCGGCACCATCAGCGTGTTGGGCTGTTCCTTCACATGCAGCCGCACCCGCACATATTGTCCGGGCAGCAGCGTGAACTTGGCGTTGCCGATCGTCGCGCGCGCCGTGATGGTGCCGGTCGAGTGGTCGATCGTGTTGTCGATGAAGGTCAGCTCGCCCTTCTGGCTGGGCTGGGTCTCGCCGGGCAGGAGCACGTCGACGGCGATCGGACCGTTGGCCTTCGCCTGCTCGATCTGCACGAGATCGGTCTCGCTCGGATTGAACGTCACATAGATCGGATCGAGCTGCACCAGCGTGTTGAGCACCGTGCCCGCGACGCTGACCAGCGTGCCGACCGAGGCCTGGTTGCGGCCGATGCGTCCCGAGAACGGCGCCTTGATCTCGGCATAGCTGAGGTTGAGCTCAGCCGTCCGTACCGCCGCCTGGTCGACGGCAAGGGCGGCCTGGGCCGTGCGCAGATTGCTGGTGCGCTGGTCGAAGCTGTCCTTGTCGAGATAGCCGGCCTTGGCAAGATCGGTGCCGCGGCCGAGATTGGACTTCGCATATTCGAGCGTCGCGGTATCGCGCTGCACCTGCGCCTTCGCCTGGTCGAGCGCGGCCTGATAGTCGTCGGGCGCGATGCGGTAGAGCAGGTCGCCCTGCTTGACGTCGCTGCCGTCGGCAGCGGTCTGTTCCTGCAGGTAGCCCGGCACGCGCGCCTGCAGCGTGATGCTGCGGATCGACTCCACCCGCGCGGCGTAGTCGAGATAGATCGGCAGCGTCTTCTTCACGACATTCACCACCGGCACCGGCATGACGAAGGCCGCCGGCGCGGGTGCTGCGCCCGCCGTGCTGCTGTGGAGGCCGAAATTGCCCATGTCGAGCAGATGCACACTGGCCACCGAGATTGCGCCGAGCGCAACGGCCGTCCCTAAAGCGATTTTCCATCTACGCATTTTGATCTCCAATCCTATTCGGCCGCTTGAGCGAGCGGCTGAAGCGCCGGCTCGGCGGTCGGTTCGATTTCTTTCGGCTGAGGGGCACCGTGGTGTCCCTTGGCTTGTTCCTTTTCGCCGCGTTCGCGCAGCTGCTCGATCACCGCGTAGAAGACGGGCACGAAGACCAGCGACAGGATGGTCGCCGCCACCATGCCGCCGAAGACGGTGGTGCCGATTGACTGCCGGCTGGCAGCACCCGCGCCCGTCGCGAACATCAGCGGCAGCACGCCGAGGATGAAGGCGAAGGCCGTCATCAGGATCGGCCGCAGCCTCAGCCTTGCCGCTTCCATCGCCGCTTCGACGATAGTCAAGCCTTCCTCGCGCCGGCGTCTGGCGAACTCGACGATCAGGATCGCGTTCTTCGCCGCCAGGCCGATCAGCATGACGAAGCCGATCTGCGAGTAGACGTCGATCTGCATGCCGCGCAGCAGGAGCACGATGAAGGCGCCGAACAGCGCGAGCGGCACGGCGAGCAGCACCATGAAGGGCATTGCCCAGCTTTCATACTGCGCCGCCAGGATCAGGAAGACGAAGACGATCGCCAGTCCGAACACGATCGAGGCGATCGAGCCGGCCTTGAGCTCCTGATAGGTGATGCCGGTCCATTCGTAGCCGAAATCGCGCGGCAGCACGTTGGCCGCCGCCCGCTCCATGGCCGCCACCGCCTGTCCGGACGAGAAGCCGGGGGCAGCGCCGCCATTGATCAGAGCCGAGGCATTGTTGTTGTAATGCGGCACGGTCTCCGGTCCGACGATCGGCACCAGTTTGCCCAGCGTGCTCAGCGGCACCATGCCGCCCGACGCGTTGCGCACATAGAGCCGCGAGATGTCGGTCGCATCGGCGCGCGCGTCCTTGTCAGCCTGGATGGTGACGCGGAAGGTGCGGCCGAACAGGTTGAAGTCGTTGACGTAGAGCGAGCCGAGATAGATCTGCAGCGTATTGAAGACATCAGGCAGGTTGAGGCCGAGCAGCTTCGCCTTGCTGCGGTCGAGGTCGTAGTTGAACTGCGGCGTCGAGGTCGAGAAGGACGTGAACAGCTGTTGCGGATTGAGTTCCGGCTGCTTGCGCGCCTCCGCGATCAGCGCCTGGGTGACCTCGTTCAGCGCAGCGCTGCCGCGACCGGAAAGATCCTCCACCTGGAATTCGAAACCGCCTGTGGTGCCGAGGCCCGGGATCGACGGCGGATCGAAGGAAAGCGCAAAGGCTTCCGGGATCTGCAACAGCTTGTTGCGTACCTCGGCGACGAGCTTCGAGGCGCTCTGGTCGGGCCCACGCTCGTCCCACGGCTTCAGGATGGCGAACTCCACCGCCGAATTCGACTGCGCGGCGCTGGTGAGGAAGTTCAGGCCGCTGATCGAGCCGACGATATCGACGCCGGGCGTGTTCTGCAGGATGTCGCGTGCCTTCTGCGCCACCGCGTCGGTGCGTTCGAGCGACGCGCCGTCGGGCAGCTGGATGACGACGAAGAAATAGCCCTGGTCCTCCACGGGGAGGAAGGTGGAGGGCAATTTCTGCCAGACGAAATAGGTGGCCACGAGACCGGCCGCGAACAGGCCGAGCATCGCCCAACGCAGCTTGATCAGGATGCGCACGCCGTGGGCATAGGCATGCGACAGCCAGTCGAAGCCGGCGTTGAACCAGCGGAACAGCACGAATTGGGTTTCGCCGCGATGACGCAGGAAGGCGGCGCTCAGCGCGGGTGACAGCGTCAGCGAGTTGAAGGCCGAGATGCCGACCGAGATCGCTACTGTCAGCGCGAACTGGTTGTAGAGTCGCCCCGAGACGCCAGGGATGAAGGCGACCGGAATGAACACCGCCATCAGCACCGCCGTGGTGGCGATGATCGGTCCCGTCACCTCGGCCATCGCCGCGCGCGTCGCCGCCAGCGGCTTCAACCCGGCCTCCAGCTGTCGCTCGACATTCTCGACCACGACGATCGCGTCGTCGACGACAAGGCCGATCGCCAGCACCATGCCGAGCAGCGAGAGCATGTTGAGCGAGAAGCCCAGCATGTACATCACCGCCAATGTCGCGATCAGCGAGACGGGAATGGCGATGGTCGGGATGATGGTGGTGCGCCAGCTCTGCAGGAAGATGAACACCACCGCCACGACCAGCACCAGCGCTTCGCCGAGCGTGACCAGCACGTCATGCATAGAAGCCGACACGAAGCGCGTCGTGTCGTAATGCATGGCATAACTGACGCCCTTCGGGAAACGCTGCGACAGCTCCTGCATCTTGTCCTTGACCCGCTGCTGCAGGTCGAGCGCGTTGGAGCCGGGCATCTGGTAGACGGCCAGAACCACGGTAGGGTCCTTGCCGAAAAAGGCGGATGAGGAATATTGCAGCGCGCCGAGTTCGATCCTGGCAACGTCGCGCAGGCGCACAAGCGAGCCGCTCTGCGAATTGGCGCGCACGACGATGTCGCCGAATTCCTTGGGGTCGCTCAAACGGCCGACCGCATTGACCTGCATCTCGAAGGCGGTGCCGGCCGGCGCTGGCGATTGGCCGATCTTGCCGGCAGCCACCTGCACATTCTGTTCGGCAATCGCGTTCTGCACGTCGACGGCGGTGATGCCGAGATTGGCCAATTTGTCCGGATCGAGCCAGACGCGCATCGAATAGCGGCGCTCGCCGAAGATCTGCACGTCGCCGACGCCGGGCAGGCGCTTCAGCGGATCGACCACCTGCAGATAAGCGAGGTTGCTCAGCGCCACCGGATCGACGGAACCGTCGGGCGAGGTGAGGTCGACGATCAGCACGAAATTGGGGTTCTGCTTCTTGATCGTCACGCCACCCTGGTTGACGATGGCCGGCAGGGAGGATGCCGCTTGGCTGACGCGATTTTGCACGTCGACCGCCGCTGTGCTGAGCGGATAGCCGACATCGAAGGTGATGGTGATGGTGGAGGAGCCGTCATTCGAACTCGTCGACGACATGTAGGTCATGCCCTGCACGCCATTGATCTGCTGCTCGAGCGGCGTGGTCACGGTATCGGCCACGACTTGCGCGCTGGCGCCGGGATAGTGGGCGCTGACCACGACCTGCGGGGGCGTGATGTCGGGGAACTGCGAGACCGGCAACAGGAAATAGGCGATCGCGCCGGCGAGCACCATGATGATGGCGATCGCCGACGCAAAGATCGGGCGGTGGATGAAGAAGTTCACCATGATGCGGACGCCTCGCCGAACGGTTTTGCGAAATGGCGCAGGCGCCGGGCCCGGCCGGAGCCGGAATCCTGCAGGAAGGATGGCGGGATGTTCCCCGGCGCCTGGTCCGCCGCGTGCGAGCGCAGCATCCGTTCGAAGGCTTTGGGATCGATCCCGTCCGCCTCCATCACCAGCCGGATCATTGGATCCCGGATGGCTTCGTCGATCGTCAGGTCTTTGCGCTTTTGCATAGGAGTGGCTCCTTGCTCGGTCCGCATCGCTCGATCACGGACCGCTTTTCTCTCGAATTCACCGGCCGAAGCCGCATGACAGGCAGGTTTTGTGTCCTATCTCACTCTGGCAGGGCTATCGGAGGGCCTTGTCGTTTGACGGCGAGTGATATAGGTGTTACCAGTAAGTAACATTCAGGAAGTTACAGACCGGTAACACCCTAGTCAAGAGGTGGCGACGGTTTTTTTGGAAACGACGAAAGGAGATCATGATGGCTGACGGCGTCGCGGAGCGTTCCCGCCCCCGGGATCGAATCCTGGAGACGGCGCAGGACATGTTCCACAAGCACGGCATCAAGGGTGTGGGCGTCGACGCGATCACCGAAGCTGCCGGCACCAACAAGATGACGCTTTACCGTCATTTCGAGTCCAAGGACGAATTGATCATCGAATGCCTGCGCGCCACGGCGGCGAAGGCCTCGAGGATCTGGGACGAGTTTGAGGCCAAGCATCCCGGCGACAAGCTCGCGCAATTGCATGCCTGGGTCCACAAGGCTTCGGAGCTGCTCAGCGCCGACAGCCGCGGCTGCGACATGGCCAATGCCGCCGTCGAGCTCACCGAGACCGATCACCCGGCAAGGCGCGTCATCAAGGAACTCAAGGAAGCCCAGCGCGAAAAGCTGGTTGCGCTTTGCCGTGATGCCGGCATCGGTCAGGCCGAGCTGCTCGCCGACACGCTGTCGCTTCTGCTCGAAGGCGCGCGCGTCTCGATGCAGAGCGTCGGCGCCGAAGGCCCGAGCGCGCAATTCGTGCGCATGGCCGAAAGCCTGATCGCCTCGTTCCGGGCGCGCTGATCTCTTCGCCTCGTCCTGATTCTGCTATGCTGTCCCGGAAACGGGCGCTAGACGATGGGTCAGGCAAGTTTTCCGGAGATGTATGAGCGCTGGCTCGTGGGCCCTCTCTTCCGCCCTTGGGCCGAAGTGACCTTTGAAGAGCTGAAGCTCTCTCCAGGCCACCGTGTGTTGGACATCGCCTGTGGCACGGGAATAGTTGCCCGCGTTGCCAGGGAACGGCTTGGCACCGCCGGATATGTCGTCGGCATCGACATCAACGCAGAAATGCTTGCCGTCGCGCGCACCGTGGCGCCAGACATCGATTGGCGCCTGGGTAACGCCGGTGCACTGCCCCTCCATGACGGAGAGCAGTTCGACGTGATCGTCTGTCAGCAGGGGCTGCAATTCTTTCCCGACAAGCCCGCTGCGACGGCGGAGATGCGGCGGGCACTGGCGCAGGGCGGCCGGCTGGCAGTCGCCACGTGGCGCCCCGATGAGGAAATCCCCTTCTTTCGGGATCTCCGCCGCGTCGCCGAGCGACTCCTCGGCCCAATCGTGGACCTGCGCCACAGCTTTGGGAATGCGGCGCCGATAGAGGCGCTGCTCCGGGACGCGGGCTTCCACGACGTTCGATCAAGGACAATATCGCGCAGGATACGCTTTGAGGACGGGGCGCCGCTCCTGCGATTGAACACGATGGCGCTGGTCGGCATGAGCACTGCCGGCAAGGCAATGACCGATAACGAACGCAAGCGCGCCGTGGAGGACATCGTGAGCGGGAGTGCGCCCGTGCTGCAGTCCTACGCCGATGGATCGGGAGTCGCTTTCGAACTCAGCTCCAATCTGGTGACAGCAAAAGGCTAGGCGCGTACCTGAAGCATGTCTCCCGAAAGTGAGAACCGGTTTCGGGGCAAAGACATGCGCAAAATCAACAGCCTAAAGCGCAGGGAGCGAATCTGAAAGATCGCGACGCGCTTTAGTCAGCATCAGATGGGCTGGCTTCGCCGCCGCCTCATTGCGGACAAAGAAAAAGCCCGCTGCCGGGAGGAGGAGGCAGCGGGCTTCGATTTCGAATACGGCACGGGAGGAGGTGTACCGCATTCCTCGTCGGTGTCTGGGAGGAGGAAGACATCCGACACTTGTATAGATACGGGCTGCCCAACGATTCGGCAATTGCGAAGCGTGCATAGCTGCTGTGCAGAATTGCCGGATCAATCGTCAGACAAATCCGCGAATCTTCGCTGGCCTGCCTACTGCACCGGCACGTTTTCCTTGAAGATCAGCCGCGGCTCGATGAATTTCTTCGTCAGATAGGGGGCCGAGGAGGCGATCGAGCCGAGCAGGCGGATCACCGACTGCTCGGCGATCAGTCGTGCATTCTGGTCGATGACAATGTCGGCGAGATCGTCGACGAGGTAGCGGCGCGTCTCCTTGGTCAGGTCGTGGCAGATGAAGACCGGCTTCCTGCGCGGCTTGGCCTCCAGCAACGCCTTGGCGACGCCTGAGCGTCCGGCGCCCACGCAGTAGATGCCGAGCAGATCCGGTTCGTCGTGCAGCGCCTTGATGGTCGCGCGGTAGCTGGCATCCGGCTCGTCGTTGATCTCGACGGCGCTGGAGACGGTGAGGTTCGGGAACTCTTCGGCGAGCACCGACCGAAAACCCATCTCGCGCTCCTCATGCCCGCGATAGGAGCGCGAGCCGACCACCATCGCCAGCTGTCCGGTCCGGCCGCCAAGGAAGCGGCCCATCAGCAGCGCTGCCGTGCGGCCCGCTACCCGGTTGTCGATGCCGACATAGGCCGAGCGGGGCGCTGCCGGCACGTCGGAGATCAGCGTGACCAGCCGGATCCCGGCATCGACCAGCTCGCGCAGGATGTTGCGCGTGCGCGGATGGTCTATGGCGATCACGCCGACGCCATTGGCCTTGAGCGACAGATTCTCCACGGCGCTCTGCAGCGCGCCCGGCGAAATGCCGGCAAGGTTGTGGATGCGGCAGGACGCCACCAGCGGCAGGCGCGCCGCATAGTCGTCGATGTGGTGGGCAAGATCGGCCATGAAGGCGTTGGACCCGATCGGCAGGAAGAATTCGAGATGCGCCGGCTTAGAGGGGAGCACGACCTGGTCGAGCGTCGGCAGATAGCCGAGCTGCTTCGCCGCTTCCAGGACCCGCTGGCGGTTGGCCGCGCTCGCGCCCGGGCGGTTGTTGAGCACCCGATCGACGGTCGCGGTCGACAGGCCGCAGCTCCTCGCGATATCGGCTACGGTGGCTTTCATGGGTCCAGTCATAGGATGGGGTGCGAGCCCCTATCACGCCAATCAATATCAGGACAAATCAAAGCCAGCCATCAGCCATGCTGCTGCGGGCCGTCGGAAATCGCGTCGCGGATCTCCTTGTCCGACATGCCGGTGATGACGCGCTCGACCTCGGCGACGGTGGTCTTTTTCGGGTCGATGTCATCGGCAACCACCTTGCCGCGGCGCATCACCACGATGCGGTCGACCACCTGGAAGACGTGATGGATGTTATGCGCGATGAAGATGCAGGAGTGCCCGGAATCGCGGGCGCTGCGCACGAAGCTCAGGACGCCTTGCGTCTCGGCGACGCCGAGATTGTTGGTCGGCTCGTCGAGGATGATGAGATCGCTGTCGAAATGCATGGCGCGGGCGATCGCCACGGCCTGCCGCTCGCCGCCCGACAACGAGCCGATCGGCGTCGTCGGCGGGATGTTTTTGGTGATGCCGACTTGCCGCAGAAGGTCGCGCGCCACCGCGTTCATCGCCTCCTGGTCCATGCGGTTCAGGAACCGCGGCGGCTTGATCGGCTCGCGCCCGAGGAACAGGTTGCGGGCGATCGACAGCTGCGTGACCAGCGCCGAGTCCTGGTAGATCGTCTCGATGCCATGCGCGATGGCGTCGCTGGTCGAGCGCAGCGTCACCTTCCTGCCGCGGATGAAGATGTCACCGCTGGTCAGCGGCACGGCGCCCGACAGCACCTTGATCAGCGTCGACTTGCCGGCGCCGTTGTCGCCGAGCAGGCCGACAATCTCCCTTTCGTTGACGTGGAAATTGGCGTCCACCAGCGCCTGCACGCGCCCGTAGGACTTGCGGATGTTTTCCATGCGGATCAGAGGCTCGGCCATCGTCTTAAGTCCCTGCCTGGTGCCGGCGCTCGAGCCATGAATGCAGCGCCATCATGCCGAGGATGATCGCGCCAATAAAGATATTGTAGGCAAGCCCCGGCACGCCGATCAGCACGATGCCGTTGCGCATCACGCGCAGAATCAGGATGCCGAGCACCGTGCCGATGATGGTGCCGCGCCCGCCGGTCAGCGCCGTGCCGCCGATCACCACCATGGCGATGACCTCAAGCTCGTAGCCCGTGCCGCTGTTGGGGTTGGCCGCGGATGTGCGCAACGATGAGATGACGCCGGCGAGCGAGGCCATCACCGCCGAGAGGATGAACAGGCCGACCTTGACGCGGTTGACGTTGACGCCGCGCGCGCGGGCCGCGTTCGGATTGCCGCCGGCCGCCTGGATCCAGTTACCGGTCCGGCTCTGCGTCAGCACATAGCCCAGCACGATCGCGGCGCCGATGAACCAGAACAGCGAGGCGTAGATGCGGAAGGGTCCGACATAGAAATCGCCAACCAGGATGTTCGCCAGCCAGCTGCCTTCCGCGCTCCAGGTCCGCTGCGGGAAGCCGTCGGTGATGAACAATGCCGAGCCGCGCACGACCAAAAGCATACCGAGCGTCACCAGGAAGGACGGGATCTTGAGTTGGGTGACGAACCAGCCGTTCACCAGCCCGATCAGCGCCGCAACGATCAGCGCGACCAGCAGCCCCAATTCCAGCGAGGTGACGCCGCCATTGTAGAGCGTCCACATCAGGACCGGCGAGAAGCCGAACAGCGAGCCGACGGAAAGGTCGAATTCGCCCGATGTCATCAGCAGCGTCATCGCCAGCGCGATCAGGCCGAGCTCGACGGTGAAGGCCAGGATGTTGGAGATGTTCTGCGGCGACAGGAAATCGGGATTGATGCCCCAGAAGACGACGAGCTCGACGACGAGCAGCACCAGCGGACCGAATTCCGGCCGCGCGATCAGGCGATGGATGACAGAACGGTTTTCCATTGAACCCGCGACGTTACGGCCGGCCTGCCTGGTCGAGGCGGGCGCGGCGGGACAGGAAAAGGCGGCCGCGACCGGGTGAAGTCGCGACCGTTCAATTTCACGGATTACTTGCCGGACAGTATCTTGTCGTAGACGCCGGCGGTATCCTTTTCATAGAGCGCGCCGGTGATCACGTTGAAGCCCGGAGGAATGCCAGCCGAGGCCATCGCCGCCATTGACAGCGCGATGTAGCTGGTTGCCTGCGGGTCCTGCCACTGCGCGGCGTTGACATAGCCGTTCAGCACTTCCTGCGTGGTGTCGAGCGAGTTGCCCCAGCCGACGACCGGGATCTCGCCCGGCTTGACGCCGACTTGGTCGAACACGCGCTTGATCGAGCCGGTGACGAGGTCGCCGAGGCCGATGATCGCCTTCACCTTGCCCTTGTGCGCGGTGAGATAATCGACCATGCGGTTGATCACCTCGGCCTGGTCGAGCGTCGCTTCGGTCACCTCATAGGTGATGCCGAGCGGCTCGAACACGCTCTTGATGCCTTCCTCTTCCTGCACGCCATAGGTGGCTCCGGGAACCTCGACGGGCATCCAGACGAAATCGCCCTTCTTCACCAGGCCCTTGTCGACCAGGTATTGCGCCCAGTGCTTGCCGAAGGTGACGTTGTCGCCGCCGACATAGGCGTTGAAATTGGCCTTCGGGTCGGGCGTGTTGAAGTTGATGATCGGGATGTTGGCCGCGCGCGCTTCCTTGACGATCTCGACAAGGCTGCCCGGATCGGGGCTGGTGGTGACGATGCCGTCGGCCTTGGCCGAGATGGCGGCGCGGACGGCCTCCTGCTGCGAGGCCACGTCGCCATTGTGGAAGGACGTATTGACCTTGTTGCCGGTGTCATCAGCCCATTGCTTGGCGCCGGCCAGGAAGTAGGTCCAGACCGGATCGGCGGGGCCGCCATGTGAAATCCAGTAGAACGTCTTGGCCTCGGCCATCGCCGGAATGGCGAGCATGGCGATCAAGCCAAGCACGAGCAGTCTCAGCCTCGATAGCATTCGATTTCCTCCCATGTTGAAACTCTCCTCCTGGATCGGCGCGACGCGGCCTTGGACCGCGTCTCCTGCCGGCGCCGACCGGAACGTCTAGAGCATTCTCTTTTTCCGGCGCTGGCAAGCCTTCATCGCCAATGGATGTTGGGTGAAGCGCGCGCGCCATCAGCAATCCCATCAGATTGCATCAGCTGCGATGATTTTCGGGGGCAAGCGGCGGCATCGGCCCATCGCCGCGCGGATTGGCCTCCAGGCAAGGCTTGCTGGTGCGGCGTTAGATAAGGCCCGCCCTCGCCAGGTCGCGCATCAGGTGGCTGGCGCCGTAGGTCCAGTGCGGGCAGTCGGGCGACAGCCGCACGCGGTTGACAAGCGCGCCGAGTTTTTCGGACGAGATGGTGACGATGTCGCCGATCTTGTGCGTAAAACCCTTGCCCTTCTCGCCGCGGTCCTTCGAAGGCACGAACATGGTGCCGAGGTAGAGCGCCAGCCCGTCGGGATACTGATGGTGCCGGCCCATCGCCGCCTTGACCAGCTCTTCCGGCGAACGGCTGATTTCCGCCATCGAGCTCGCGCCCTCCAGCGAGAAGCCGTCCTCGCCCTCGACGCTGAGCCGCACTGTGGCGCGTTTGACGTCGTCGATTGCGAAGGTCTCGTCGAACAGCCGGATGAAGGGTCCGAGGGAGGCGGAAGCGTTGTTGTCCTTGGCCTTACCGAGGAGCAGCGCCGAGCGCCCCTCGACGTCGCGCAGATTGACGTCGTTGCCGAGCGTGGCGCCGACGATGCGGCCGGAGCTGTCGGCGATCATGGCGATCTCCGGCTCCGGATTATTCCAGGTGGAGACGGGATGCAGCCCGACATCGGCGCCGAAGCCGACGGAAGCCATCGGCTGGCATTTGGTGAAGATCTCGGCATCGGGCCCGATGCCCACTTCCAGATATTGCGACCAAGCGCCGCGCGAAATCAGCTTGGCCTTGATCTCCATCGCTTCCGGCGAGCCGGGCTTGAGCTTCGAGAGATCGTGGCCGATCAGCCCGGCGATGTCGGCCCGGATGGCGTCCGCCTTTTCCGCCGAACCGCGCGCCTGCTCCTCGATGACGCGTTCCAGCAGGCTGACGACGAAGGTGACGCCCGAAGCTTTCACCGCCTGCAGGTCGACGGGTGAAAGCAGGATCGGCTTTCCCGCGTCGCGCCCGGCTTCGAAGCTGTTCGCAGCGATATCGGCCAGCGCGCCGATCGCCTTGCCTTTGGCTGAGCGCACATAACCAGCGGGATCCTTCAATTCGCAAAGGTCGCGCACCGTGGGCGCCGTAGTCGAGGTGATATCGATCACCTCGCCGTTCCGCACCGTGACCACCAGCGGATGGGAAGCGGCGCTGGTCTTGGCGCGGCCGACGAAAAGTCCGTCGGCGGGCAGGCGGGTTGGATCGGTCATGGCGATGTTCCTCTCGATTTTTCGCGCGCGGCACTTTTCCCCGATTTCGTGGAAAGGTCTATCCCGCCAGCCGCAACATTTAGGACCATCACTGTGCTGTCACACAGCCATGGCCGAACTGGCATATCGAAGCGCTCTTTCAAGTTTGTGAAACCGGCAATAGGATTTTCACGAAGTTCCAGCGCGTAGGGGACCTCTTTGGCCGCAGCCTTTTCCGATCCGATCTGGCAGAAGCCGCAGGCAGCCACGGCATTTCAGTCGGAACTGTCGGCCGGCGGTAGGCTGGATGCGGTGATCGTCGGCGGCGGCATTATGGGCCTTTCGACCGCGCTGCATGCGGCTCGCGCCGGGCTCTCGGTCCAGGTGCTGGACGCCGGCGCGATCGGGCAGGGCGCTTCGGGCCTCAATGGCGGCCAGGTTATTCCCGGCCTCAAATATGATCCTGAATGGCTGATCGAGCATTTCGGCAAGGAGCGCGGCGAGGCTCTGGTCGACTTCGCCGCCTCAACGGCCGACGCGGTGTTTGATGTGATCCGTGATGAGAAGCTCGCCGTGCCGTTCACCCGCAACGGCTGGATCCAGGCCGCCCACACCGAGACCGCGCTGAAGGCCGCGGCCAGTCGCGACCGCCAATGGCGGGCGCGTGGCGCCGACGTCGAGCTGCTCGACCGGGCCGAGATCGCGGCGATGACCGGCGCCAAAGGCTATCTTGGCGGCTGGCTCGACCGCCGCGCCGGCGTCATCGATCCGCTGTCCTACACGATGGAACTGGCGCGCATCGCCACTACTGCCGGAGCGAAAATCGCCGAACACCAGAAGGTGGTGAAACTCGTGAAGGAGGCCGGCCTATGGCGGGTTTCGACACAGAGCGGCGCCGAATTGCGCGAGAAGGCCGTCGTGCTCGCCACCAACGCTTATACGGACGGTCTTCTGCCGGGCCTTGCGCAAACAATCGTGCCGCTGCATTCCTTCCAGATCGCCACCGCGCCGCTCCCGGCCGAGCTTGCCGCAAGCATCCTGCCGGGCGGGCAGGCCGTTTCCGATTCCCGTCGCATCCTGGTCTATTACCGCAAAAGCCCCGATGGCCGCATGGTGCTGGGCGGCCGCGGCCGCATGGCGCTGCCGTCGAGCGCGGCCGACTGGGCGCATTGCGAACGCGCACTCATCCGCCTCTATCCGGCGCTTGCCGGTATGGCCATCGAAAAGCGTTGGTTCGGCCGCGTGGCGCTGACGCCGGATCACCTGCCGCATTTGCATGAGCCGGAAAAGGGCCTGCTCGCGGTCGTTGGCTGCCAGGGCAGGGGCGTCGGGCTGATGAGCGCGCTGGGCAAGCGCATGGCGAATTATCTTGCCAGCGGTGATGCAAGGCAATTGCCGTTCCCGCTGTCGCCTATCCGGCCGATCCCGTTCCATGCTTTTCGCCAGGTCGGCGTCGCCGCCGCGATCGCCTGGTACCGGATGCTGGACGCCTTCGAGCGCTGACCCCAACAAATGCGGTGCACAAGCGATTCTGCTTGACAGCTTCATGAATATGAAAAAGCATTGGTCGATTTCAAAAAATCGATGGGCAGCCCCGAAAAAGGCGGTCATATGTCCACCATCGTCGCAGCGCGGCCATCGCCGGAAACCCGCATCTCGCCGGTCTTCCGCTTCGCCATGCTGCTGCCGGGCGGGCTGGTCACATTCTTCCTGATCCTGTTCGCGCTCTGCCTGGTCCTGTTCCTCGCTTTCCGCGGAAATGACGGATCGCTTCTCGGGGTCGGCCTGACGGCGGAGAACTTCGTCACCGTCGCCACCGATCCGCTCTATTGGACGGTGACGCTGCGCTCGCTGGTCATTGCCGGCCTGGTGACGCTGGCGACGGTCGTCACTGCATATCCGGTTGCGTATTACCTCGCCTTCCATGCCGGCCGTCGCCGCAATCTGCTGCTCTTCCTGGTCACACTGCCGTTCTGGACCAGCTATCTCTTGCGCGTCTTCGCCTGGAAGATCGTGCTTGCCTATAATGGCGTGCTGAACTCGGCCTTCATCGAGACCGGCCTCTGGTCGGAGCCGACGCTCGCCTTTCTCAACACGCCGGCCGCGGTGGTCGTCACGCTCGCCCACGCTTACGCGCCCTTCGCCATCCTCCCCATCTACGTGGCGCTGGACACGATCCCGAAATCGCTGCTCGAAGCCGCCTCCGATCTCGGTGCGCGGCCCTTCACCAGCTTCCGTCGCGTCGTGCTGCCCAATTCGATGCCGGGCGTGCTGGCCGCGGCGCTCGTCGTCTTCGTGCCGACCGTCGGCGACTATGTCACGCCGGCCATGGTCGGCGGCCCGGCCAGCACCATGATCGGCACGCTGATCCAGTCGCAGTTCGGCAAGGCCAATGACTGGCCTTTCGGCGCAGCACTCTCGGTCTGCGTCATGCTGGTGATCCTGTGCGTGGTGCTCGTAGCGCGCGGCGCCGACCGCCGGTTTGGCAGCCGCACATGAGCGCCCGGGCTGACACCAACAAGGACGGCCGCTGGCTCGGCCTCTATGTGCTTGGCTACCTCGTCTTCCTCTATCTGCCGGTGCTTTTGATCCCGCTGTTTTCCTTCAACAATTCGATCCAGGCGGCATTCCCGCTGCAAGGCTTCACGCTTGACTGGTACCGCACGCTCTATGGCAATCCGGCGCTCTCCGGCGCCTTGGCCAACAGCCTTGTCATCGGCGTCATCGCCGCCTTCGGCGCGACGCTTTGCGGCATCACCGTCTCCTATATGGACCTCTACGGCCGTTCGCCGCTCGCCGCCACCATCAGCGCCATCGCCCGGCTGCCGATCCTGATCCCCGGCGTCATCGTCGGCATTTCGCTCCTGATCCTGGTCAATCTCATCGGTCTTGGACCGTCGCGTGTCTCGATCGTGCTTGGCCATATCCTCGTCGCGCTGCCGACGACGGTGGTGGTGATGCGCAGCCGCTTCGCCGCTATCCCGAAGACGATCCGCGAGGCGGCGCTCGACCTCGGGGCGTCCGACTGGACGACGTTCCGGCGCGTCATGCTGCCGCTGAGTGCGCCGGCCGTGCTGTCGGCCTTCATGCTCTCTTTCCTGATTTCTTTCGACGAGTTCATCGTGGTCTTTTTCCTCGCCGGCACCGAGCCGACGCTGCCGCTCTACATCTGGAGCCAGCTGCGCTTCCCGCGTTCGTTGCCGACCGTGATGGCGCTGGGCACGGTGATCCTCACCGTGTCCTTCATCATCGCCGGCTCAGCCGAAATCCTTCGCCATCGCGGCCTCGGCGCCGCGCGCCGCAATCCAGCCTGAACCACAACAAAGAAGAGGAGAACGAAAATGACATTCCACCTGAAATCGATCACCGGATACAAGGCCCGGGCGGGCCTTGCCGCGCTGGCGCTTGCGCTGTCGTCGACGGTCGCTCTGGCCGCCGACAAGCTGCAATATTTCACTTGGTCGGGCTACGAGCTGCCCGACTTCAACAAGAGCTTCCTTGCCGCGCATCCGGACGGCGTCGAGGCGACGATCTTCGGCGACGATGACGATGCCTTCACCAAGGTCAAGGCCGGCTTCCGGCCCGACATCGCGCATCCCTGCTATGACAAGGTGGCGCGCTGGAACAAGGAAGGCCTGCTGCAACCGATCGACACCAAGCGCATCAAGAACTGGGATTCGATCTTCCCGGTGTTCAAGAACCTGCCCGACCTGCAGGCTGGCGACGGCAAGGTGTGGATGGTGCCGTGGGACTGGGGCAACACCTCGATTCTCTATCGCACCGATCTGGTGAAGAACCCCGAAGCGAGTTGGAACCTTCTGTGGGACAAGCAATATGCCGGCCGCATGGCGACCATCGACGCTGTGCATGACACGCCGATCGTCGCCGCCCTTCTGGCGGGCGTGAATCCGTTCGACATGACGCCGGAGCAGATGGACAAGGTGGCGGCAAAACTGCGCGAGCAACGGCCGCTGCTGTCGAGCTATACCACCGACATGACCTCGGTCGAGCAGGCGCTGGCAAGCGGCCAACTGGTCGCGGCGATGACCTGGAACGCGTCCGCCACGTCGCTGAAGAAGCAGGGCGTGCCGGTTGAGTTCATGAAGCCGAAGGAAGGCATGCTGACCTGGGCCTGCGGCTTCGTCATGCTGAAGGACGCCAAGAACATCGACCTCGCCTACGACTTCATCAACAGTCGGCTCGACGCCGACTCGGGGAAATTCCTGATCCAGTCCTACGGCTATGGCAGCTCGCTCTCGACCGCTTTCGCCGGCGTGTCGAAAGAGGAGCTCGACAAGCTGCAACTGCCGGCGGATCCGGACGTGATGCTGAAGAGCACCATCTTCACCGGCCCGATGAAGCAGAATGACGATGTCGCCAAGATGTTCGAGAAAGTGAAGGCTGGGGGTTAAGGGCCAATTGCCGAAGCTGGTGCTGCCCCCCCACCTGCCTGCCGGCATCCTCTCCCCGATAGTGACGGGGAGAGGGGCGCTGTCGCCGGCGATTTCGCCAATCACCAGCTTTCCCGGAAAAGCGCCAGGGCCGCGGCCGGCCCCTTCTCCCCGTCTCTATACGGGGAGAAGTGCCCGGCAGGGCGATGAGGGGCAGCGCCGGCGTCTGGCAAGATAGGAACTCAATCATCAACGCGGCTTGTCAAAAGCCGGCCTGATTGACTGCAACAGGGACGAGCGAATGGATGTTCTTGACGAAGCGGCGACAAAATCGAAAGACGATGCCGATATCCGCGTCGGCCGGCGCGTGCGGGCGCTCAGGCTCGAGCGCAAGCTGTCGCTGGCCGAGCTTGCGGCG
Source organism: Mesorhizobium sp. SOD10 (assembly GCA_000824805.1). Lineage (GTDB taxonomy): Bacteria > Pseudomonadota > Alphaproteobacteria > Rhizobiales > Rhizobiaceae > Mesorhizobium. The sequence continues at coordinate 22,442 of CCNA01000008.1, read as the reverse complement.
AAGGCCGGCATCTCCATCGGCGCGCTCAGCCAGATCGAGCGCGGCATGTCATCGCTGCGCGTCAAGGTGATCTGGCCGCTGGCGGCGGCGCTGGACATCGAACCTTCAGCGCTGATCGCCGACGGCAATGAAGCGGTCAACGACCTCTATTGCGTGCGCGCCGACAAGCGCCGCGCGATCCCGGTGAAATCCGAAGGCATCGCCAAGACGCTGTTGTCGCCGCCCGCCGCGACGCTCACCGGCATGCTGGTGACGGTCGAGGCCGGCGGCGGCACGGCGGAAGCCTATGCCCATGCCGGCCACGAATTCGGCTTCGTCATGGCCGGCGAGGCCGAGCTGGTGGTGGACGCCACGACCTATGTGCTGAAGGCGGGCGACAGCTTTGCCTTCAAGAGCACGCTGCTGCATGCCTTCCGCAACCCTGGCGCCGAGCAGTGCCAGATCCTCTGGGTCAATACCACGAAGCCTTCCGAGGTGCGCGATGGCGCCTGACGCCCCAGAGCAATTCCAGGAAAAGTGTGAAGCGGTTTTCCGTCCGGAATTGCGACAACCGTTGGTTCGGCTCGCGAAAGTCTCGAAAGTCTTTCCCGGCGGCATTGTTGGTCTTGATGGCGTCGATCTCGACATCGCTCCCGGCGAGTTCCTGACCCTGCTTGGCCCGTCCGGCTGCGGCAAGACCACGAGCCTGCGCGTCATTGCCGGCTTCGAAAGCCCGAGTAGCGGCAGCGTGCTGCTCGAAGGCCGCGACATTACCGGGCTGCGACCCTTCGATCGCCCGGTCAACACCGTCTTCCAGGACTATGCGCTCTTCCCGCATATGGATGTCGCGGCCAATGTCGGCTTCGGCCTGTCGCTGCGCAAGCTCACCGGCACCGAGCAGGCCAAGCGCATCGGCGAGGCGCTGGAGATGGTGGGCCTGGCCGACAAGATCCGCGCCCGTATCTCCGAGCTTTCCGGCGGACAGCGCCAACGTGTCGCGCTCGCCCGTGCCATCGTCTGTGAGCCGCGCGTGCTTCTGCTCGACGAGCCCCTGTCGGCGCTCGACGCACATTTGCGCGAGCAGATGCAGGTGGAACTGAAGCGGCTGCAGTCGCGGCTCGGCACCACCTTCGTCCTGGTCACGCACGACCAGACCGAGGCGCTGTCGATCTCCGACCGCATCGTCGTCATGAACAAGGGCCGGATCGAGCAGATCGCCCCGCCGGCCGCGCTTTACGATCGTCCCGCGACAAGGTTTGTCGCCTCTTTCATCGGCACGATGAACCTGTTGCAGTCGCGCTTTCTCGGCCGCAACGGCGAGCGCCTGCGCTTTGCCGCCGGCGAACTGCCGCTGGAGGCGACCTCAGACACCGGCGAGACGCTCGTCGCCGGCGACACCCGCACCATCGGCGTGCGCCCGGAGGATATTCTGGTAGTCAGCGAGGCTGGCGAAGGCACCGCGCCGGCGCGGGTCAGCGGCGTCGTCTTCCACGGCCGGACGCTGCGTCTTCATGTCGAGTTAGGGCAGGGGACTCCGATCGTCATCGATGCGCCACGCCGCGCCGACGGTTTTCAATTCGGCGTCGGCGACGTGGCGCATGTCAGCTTGAGGCGCGGCGCCAACTGCCCTGTGCTTTCCAACTGATAGGATAGCGCTGGCTCACGACGCCTTGGCGAAGAATCCCTGATAGTCGGACTTGGCCTGCAGTAGGCGCAGGATGTTCTCACGCGAGCCGCGCACATGCGCGCGGGCGCGCTCGCCTGCCAAAGCGACATCTCCGGCGCAGATCGCGTCGACGATGCCGGCATGTTCCTCGCGGGTGAGCTTCCATTCGTCCAGCCACAGAAGCTCCGTCCAGACATATTGCTGGCATTTGTCGAGAATGCCGCAGAGCATGCCGTGGAGCATCTCGTTACCGCTGATTTCGGCGATCACTCGGTGCAGGTCGATGCCGACCTGCAACTCCTCGAATTTTTCCCTGGTGCTGCGGTCCGGGATCGCCGCCAGCCGTTCGCATTCGGCGAGCATTTCGCGCAGCCTCGCCTTGTCCGCGGCAGTCGCGTTGGCGGCCGCCAGTTCCGTCGCGCGCCCGTCGAGCAGCTCGCGTATGTCGAAGGCCTCGCGGAACATGGTCAGGTTGAACTCGGCCACCACATAGCCTTGGCGCGGGCGCCCGATCACCAGCCCGTCGCGCTCCAGCCGGTTGAAGGCCTCGCGCACCGGCGTGCGGCTCACCTTCAGGCGCTCGGCGATCTCGTTCTCCGTCACGCGGCCGCCCGGCGGGATCTGGCCGGTGATGATCAACGCCTTGAGCTTCTCGAACACCGAGTCGCGCAGCGTGTTCTTTCTTTCCTTCAAGCGTTCCGCCTCCAACATTGCGTCACGGATTCGCGAGCTTAGTTCGTTTTAGGCCATGCTTGAACAGCAGCGCTTCGTCGGAGGCAATTGCTCCGGCGGAATCGCCATTCTCTGCCCTAACCAAAAAACGCAAAAACCCGAGTTGACATCGGCCTTCGAAAAATTACACTCAAAATTGTATACAAATTCGCATACCAAATCAACGATAACGGGAACACCGGTTGGAGAAGCGAAAATGACGAAGAGACTCTGTATTCACGGCCTGGCGATCGCCGGGCTGCTCGCCACGGTCGCCGTTCCGGCGTCCGCCGCCGACACAATCACCGTCGCCTCGTGGGGCGGTACCTATCAGGAGGCGCAGACCAAGGCCTTCTTCGATCCGGCGGCCAAGGAACTCGGCATCACCATCAAGCAGGACACCACCAACGGCCTCGACGACGTGCGCCTGCAGGTCACCGGCAACGCCGTCAAATGGGACATCACCGAGCTTGGCGCCGACGAATGCGCGCGTGGCTCAAAGGAGGGCCTGTTCGAGAAACTCGACTACAACATCATCGACAAGAGCGGCATCAACCCGAAGCTCGTCCATGACGACTGGGTCGGCATCTCCTACACCTCCGTGGTGCTGATCTACCGCACCGACGTCTTCGGCGACAAAGGGCCGAAGACCTGGGCCGATTTCTGGAACGTCGAAAAATTCCCCGGCCGTCGCGCGCTTTCCGGCAGCCAGTCGACCGAAACGCTGAGCGTCGCCGCTTTGGCCAAGGGCATTCCGATCGACAAGGTCTATCCTGTCGACATCGACGGCGCGCTGCAGTCGGTGGACAAGATCCGCGGCCACATCGATGCCTGGTGGACCTCCGGCGCGCAGGCTATGCAACTCGTCAAGGATGGCGAAGTCGACATGGCAAGTATCTGGAACGGCCGTGCCGGCACCTTGAAAAAGGAAGGCGCGCCGGTGAGCTTCTCCTTCGACCAGGGCGTGCTCACGGCCGACTGCATGGTCATCCCGAAGGGGTCGAAGAACAAGGACATCGCAATGAAGGCGCTGGCCAAATTCGTCAGCCCCGATCTCCAGGCCAACCTGCCTCTCTATGTCGACAACGGCCCGGCCAACGAGAAGGCCTTCGAGACCGGCAAGATCCCGCCAGACCGCATCAAGGACATCAATTCTTCGCCGGAGAACGTCAAGAAGCAGGTGCTGCAGGATCCGGAATTCTGGCGCGACACACTCGTCGAGGCGACCGAGAAGTTCAACAACCTGATCCAGCAATAGCGATCCTATCGGAGCGGTGTCCACGCGGCGCCGCTCCGCGTCGTTTCGCCAAAATGATCCGGAGTTGAAGGAGATGCTCTTGTCCCTCGCGCAGTCCGCGCTTCCCATCGGCATCAGCGGTATCGAGAAGCGCTTCGGCGGCCTGTCGGTCCTGCACGATCTCGGCCTCGATGTGGCGGCGGGCGAATTCCTGACGCTGCTCGGGCCGTCCGGCTCGGGAAAGACGACGCTCTTGATGATCCTGGCCGGCTTCGTGCGGGCCAATGCCGGCTCCATCAAGGTCGGAGGCGAGGAGATCATCACCATGCCACCGCACAAGCGCAATATCGGCATGGTGTTCCAGAACTATGCGCTGTTCCCGCATATGAACGTCTTCCACAACATTGCCTTTCCGCTGAAGCAGCGGCGCGTATCCGCGGCTGAAACGACAGAGCGCGTCGAGCGGGCGCTGGATCTTGTGCAACTGAAGGGCCTCGGCGAACGCCGCGTCGACCAGCTTTCCGGCGGCCAGCGCCAGCGCGTGGCCTTGGCCCGCGCCATCGTCTTCGAGCCGCGCATCGTTTTGATGGACGAGCCGCTGTCGGCGCTGGACAAGAGCCTGCGCGAGCACATGCAGATCGAGCTGCGCAACCTGCATCGAAGGCTCGGCATGACGACTGTCTACGTCACGCACGACCAGCGCGAGGCGATCACCATGTCGGACCGCATCGCCGTCATGAATGCCGGACGCATCGAGCAGATCGATCAGCCTGAAGCGCTCTACGCCAGGCCGAAGACAAAGTTCGTTGCCGGCTTCATCGGCGAATCCAGCTTCATTCCGGTCGAATGCCGCGATGGCGGCGTCTGGCATGAAGGCGGCAAGCTGCGCATGAAGGATCCGATGCCTTCCCCCGGCCGGTATTCGATGGTGGTGCGACCGGAAAAGCTGCGCGTGGTGGCAGGCGAACCCACCGGCGACGTCAATGCGCTCGCGGCGACGGTCGGCGACGTCATCTATCAAGGCGACAGCTTCGTCTGTTATGCGACGCTCAAGGACGGGCGCCAGGTGACGTTGCGCGACTATTGCCGTCCCGACGTGCTCGCGAAACTGCCGGCGCCGGGCGAGCCGATCACCCTCGGCATCGATGCGCAGGACGTCGTTCTGGTGGCCGACCAATGAGCGTCGCATCCGCCAGTCTCGATCATGCCGGCCGGCCCGATAGGGCGATCAACGCCGGTGCCTTGCGCGCCGATGCCCGGCGGGAATCGCGCGGCCTGCTAGCGCTTCTGTCGCCCGGGCTGCTTCTGGTCTTCGCCGTCATCATCGTGCCGATCGGCTGGCTGTTCTGGCTTTCGCTGTTCGACGAGACAGGCCAGCTCAGCGCTTCGAACTATGCGCGCTTCTTCGAGCAGGCGTCCTACATCAAGACCTTCGTCACCACCTTCAAGGTGGCCTTCACCGTCACCGGCGCCTGCGTGCTCTTCGGCTATCCGCTGGCCTATATGCTGTCGCAGTTGCCGCGCCGCGCCGCCGGAGCCTGCCTGATCTTCGTCATCCTGCCGTTCTGGACTTCGGTGCTGGTGCGCACCTATGCCTGGCTGGTCATCCTGCAGCGCAAGGGGCTAGTGAACACATGGCTGATCGACCTCGGCGTCATCGGCCAGCCGCTGCCGCTCGCCAATAATTTCGCCGCCGTCGTCATCGGCATGACCCACATCATGCTGCCCTTCCTGGTGCTGCCGCTCTACGCCTCGATGAAGAGCATCGACACCGACTGCCTGCGCGCCGGCATGAATCTCGGCGCCAGCCCCACCGCGACCTTCCGGCAGATCTTCCTGCCGCTGTCGCTGCCCGGCCTTGCTTCCGGCGTGGTCATCGTCTTCGTGCTGTGCCTCGGCTTTTTCGTCACGCCGGCGCTGATGGGCGGCGGCAAGGTCATCATGTGGGCGATGCGCATGGAGCAGGCCACCAGCCTCTATTCCAACTGGGGCGCGGGCGCAGCGCTTGGCGTCGTGCTGCTCGCCGCCACGCTGGCTCTGCTAGGCCTCTTCCACTGGCTGCTCGGCACCCGCGCCACCGGAGTTTGGAGTGAGCGATGAGCATGGAGAACAGCCTGCCCATCTCGCATCGGCAACGCCTTTGGCTTTACGCGCTCGGCGGCCTCGTCATGCTGTTCCTGATCGCCCCGTCGGTGATCATCGTTATCATGTCTTTTTCCGGCTCGTCGCTCTTGCAGTTCCCGCCGCAGGAATGGTCGCTGCGCTGGTATGAAAGCTATTTCGGCTCGGTCGAATGGCGCGACGCCACCATCGTGTCGGTCAAGGTTGCAGTGATGACGGCGATCGCCGCAACCTTGCTCGGTACAGCCGCGGCCTACGCCATCAACGCCCGCACGCTGCGGCTGACCGGCGCGATCAACGCGCTGCTCACCGCATCGCTGATCATCCCGGTCATCCTGATCGGCATCGGCACCTTTTTCCTCTATGCCCGTATCGGCCTCAACAACACGCTGACCGGCCTCGTCATCGCGCACACGGTACAGGCGCTGCCGCTGGTCGTGCTGACCGTGCTTTCGGGGCTGAGATCCTACGACATGAACCAGGAGATGGTGGCGCGCAGCCTCGGCGCGGGCCGCTTCTCCGCCTTCTTCCAGGTGACGATGCCGCAAATAAGATTCTCGATCGTCTCGGGCGCGCTGTTTGCCTTCATCACCTCCTTCGACGAGGTGGTGGTGTCGCTGTTCATCTCGGGCGGCGAGACCACGACGCTGACGCGGCGCATGTTCAATGCCCTGCGCGACCAGATCGATCCGACGATCGCCGCCATTTCGACTTGCCTGATCGTGCTATCGATCGTCTTGTTGTCCGCCGCCCAGCTTTTCGGCCGCGGACGTTGAATGCAGGGATACCTAGAACAGCATGCGTGACTTCCAGTTTCCAGGCCGCTCGCCGGTCCGCGCCACCGAGGCCATGGCCGCGACATCGCATCCGCTCGCTACGCTTGCGGCCATCGACATGCTGCGCTCCGGCGGCAACGCCATGGACGCCGCGGTCTGCGCGGCGGCGGTGCAGGCGGTGGTCGAACCGCAATCGACCGGCATCGGCGGCGACTGTTTTGTCCTCTATTGCCCGAAGGGCGAGGGCAATATGCTTGCCTTCAACGGCTCCGGTCGCGCGCCCAAGGCCGCGACGGTCGACTGGTATCTGGAGAATGGCTTCAACGAGCTCCCGAAACAGGGCCCGCACGCGGTCACCATTCCAGGCGCCGTAGACGCCTGGTGCCGGCTGCTGGAAGACCATGGCCGCAAGGGTATTGAAGACGCGCTCGCCCCGGCCATCCGTTACGCGGAAGACGGCTATGTGGTGCATGACCGCGTCGCCTTCGACTGGGAGGACCCCGAGACCGACCTAGCGGCCGATGAGGTGGCAACGCGCATCTTCCTGCCTGGCGGCAAGCCGCCGAAGGCGGGTGATATCCATCGCCAACCAGAGTTGGCGGAGACCTTGCGCATCATCGCCAGAAAAGGCCGCGCCGGTTTTTATGAAGGGGAGGTCGCGGGCGACCTCGTCGGGCGGCTTCGCGCGCTCGGCGGCCTGCATACGCTCGACGATTTCGCCGCCACCAAGGGCGACTACCGGACCCCGGTCAGCACCTCCTATCGCGGCTACGGCATCCACCAGATGCCGCCGAACAACCAGGGCCTGACCGCGCTTTTGATGCTGAACCTGCTCTCGGGCTTCGATCTGGGCAAGCTCGATCCGGGCGGCACCACGCGCCTGCATATCGAGATCGAGGCGGGCCGGCTCGCCTACCAGGATCGCGATGCGTTTTTCGCCGACCAGGACCATGTCGACGTACCGGTCAACGCGCTGCTTTCGGGCACCTATGCCGACAGCTTGCGCGCTGCGATCGACCCTGAGCGCGCCATGACCCATTTGCCGCGTCTCGATCTTCCGGGCAGCGACACGGTCTATATCAGCGTCGTCGACCGTGACCGCAACGCGGTGAGTTTCATCAACTCGACCTATTACTCCTTCGGCAGCGGCGTTGTCGGTCCGAAGACCGGCGTCGTGCTGCAGAACCGTGGTTCCAGCTTCCGCCTCGATCCGAAGCACCCGAACGCGATCGCGCCAGGCAAGCGGCCGCTGCACACGATTATGCCGGGCATGATGACGAGGGATGGCCGCGCCATGATGCCCTTCGGCGTCATGGGCGGCGGCTACCAGCCCTTCGGCCATGTGCATCTTTTGACCAACATGATCGACTTCGGCATGGACCCGCAGCAGGCGATCGATGCGGCGCGCGTGTTCTACAATCACGACGTCGTCGAGGCCGAGCGCAGCGTGCGCGCCGAGACGATCGAAGGTCTGCGCCGGCTTGGCCACAAAGTGGTCGAGCCCGGTCACCCTCTGGGCGGCGGTCAAGCGGTGCTGATCGATTGGGAAAAGGGTACCCTGACCGGCGCGTCCGATCCGCGCAAGGACGGGTTGGCGCTCGGATACTGAGCAGCCCTTTGCTGGACATAGACCGATCGTTCGAAACATAGTCTGGAACCATGACAAACAGCCAAAACGCCACCGATCTCGCCCATCGCCTCGCGCCCGGCGCCGACGATGCGCCGGCCATCGCCGCGCCCGAACGGACAGCGCTCTCGCATGGTGGGCTGCGCCGCCTGGTCCGCGATACCGCGGCGCGGTTCAATGGGCTCGGCATAGGCCGCGGTGACCGCGTGGCCATCGTGCTGCCGAACGGCCCGGAGATGGCCACGGCCTTCATCGCCGTGGCGGCGGCAGCCTCCACCGCGCCGCTCAATCCGGCCTACCGGGCCGACGAGCTTGATTTTTATCTCAGCGATATCGGCGTGAAGGCGGTCGTCGTCGGCAAGGAAGAGCAGGGGCCATCGGTCGAAGTTGCCGGGCGCCTCGGCATCCCTGTGCTGCGGCTGGTGGTCCCCCAAGGCGCGCCGGCTGGCGTCTTCATCATCGAAGGCGATCCGGTTGGCCCGCCTGTTTCGTCCGGACTGGCCGAGGACGGCGACACGGCTCTCCTTCTGCACACCTCCGGCACCACGTCGCGTCCGAAACTGGTGCCGCTCAGCCACGCCAACCTCGCGGCGTCGGCAGCGCATATCGGCGCGACGCTCGGCCTGGCGCCGGCCGACCGTTGCCTCAACATCATGCCGCTGTTCCACATCCATGGGCTGATCGCGGCGGTGCTGTCCTCACTCGTCGCCGGCGGCAGCGTCTTCTGCACGCCGGGTTTCAACGCGCTGCGCTTCTTCCAGTGGCTCTCCGAGGCCAAGCCCAGCTGGTACACGGCGGTGCCCACCATGCATCAGGCGATCCTGCCGCGCGCCGCCCGCAATCCCGAGCAGCTTGCCGGGGCAAAGCTGCGCTTCATCCGCTCGTCGTCGGCTTCGCTGCCGGCGCAAGTCATGGCCGAGCTGGAGGCCACCTTCGGCTGCCCGGTCATCGAGGCCTACGGCATGACGGAGGCCGCGCATCAGATGGCGTCCAATCGCCTGCCCCCCGGACTGCGCAAGCCCGGCAGTGTCGGAGCGTCGGCAGGCCCGGAAGTCGCCGTCATGGCGCCGGACGGGCGGCTGCTCAAAGCCGGCGAGATCGGCGAGATCGTCATTCGCGGCCCCAATGTCACCGCCGGCTACGAGAAGAACCCGGACGCCAATGCCAGCGCCTTCGCCCATGGCTGGTTTCACACCGGCGACCAGGGCGTGCTCGACGAGGACAACTACCTGCGCGTCACTGGCCGGCTGAAGGAGATCATCAATCGCGGCGGCGAGAAGATCTCGCCGCTCGAGGTCGACGGCGTGCTGATGGACCATCCGGCGGTGGCTCAGGTCGTCACGTTCGCCATGCCGCATGACAAGCTCGGCGAGGAAGTAGCCGCTGCCGTGGTGCTGCGCGAAGGCCAGAGCGCCAGCGAGTCTGATATCCGTGGCTTTGCGTCGAGCCGGCTCGCAGACTTCAAGGTGCCGCGCAAGGTGGTGATCCTCGAGGAGATCCCGAAGGGCGCGACCGGCAAATTGCAGCGCATCGGTCTCGCAGCCAAGCTCGGTCTCGGCTGATGCGCATCACAGTCTTCGGCGCCGGCGCCATCGGCGGCTATCTTGCCGCCAAGCTTGCGATCGCCGGCCAGGTCGATCTGTCGATCGTTGCGCGCGGCGCGCATCTGCAGGCGATCAAGGCCGCTGGGCTTCGCCTGATCGAGGACGGCAAGAAAACGGTGGCGCAGGTGAAAGCGGCGGCGCATGCCGGGGAACTCGGCGTGCAGGACTATGTCGTGCTGGCGCTGAAGGCGCATTCGCTGGCGCCTGCGCTGGACGAGATCGCGCCGCTGCTGGGCGAGGGGACAGCCGTCGTCACCATGCAGAACGGCGTGCCCTGGTGGTATTTCCACAAGGCGGGCGGCGCGCTCGAAGGCAGGCGACTCGACGCGGTCGATCCAGGCGGTGCGATCTGGCAGCGGATCGGGCCCGAGCGCGTCATCGGCTCCGTCGTGTATCCGGCCGTCGAGGTGGATGCGCCCGGCCTCATCCGCCACGTCGAAGGCACGCGCTTTTCGCTGGGCGAGCCGTCGGGTGAGAAAAGTGAGCGGGCCAACGCGCTTGCGCGCGAAATGGTCAAGGCCGGGCTGCAGGCCCCCGTGCGCGAGGACATCCGCTCGGAGATATGGGTGAAGCTTTGGGGCAATCTCTCCTTCAACCCGATCTCGGCGCTGACGGGCGCGACGCTTGCGGCGATCGTCGCCGACGAAGGCACACGCGCCGTCGCCCGCGCCATGATGCTGGAGGCGCAGGCGATCGGCGAACACCTCGGCGTGCGCTTCCTCATTCCCGTTGACCGACGCATCAAGGGCGCCGGCGATGTCGGCGAGCATAAGACCTCAATGCTGCAGGACCTCGAACGCGGCCGCCCGATGGAGATCGATGCGCTGGTCACGGCCGTGCAGGAGCTCGGCCGCCTGACCGGCCAGCCGACGCCGACCATCGACAGCGTGCTGGCGCTGGTGCGGCGGCTGGCAATCGAGCGCGGGTGTTATTCTCACTTGTAGTTTGTTCCTGTTTTGTTCTAGTCTGGTCCTTTGGACGATATCCGAAAGGGATCAGCCATGAGCGGAGAACCGTGGTACGGTATCGGCAGGAACGGCCAAGCTTTTTTCCGGTGGGATCTGGCCAGTCATGATCCGACCGACCGGTTGTTCTTCGCCATTCTTGCCGAACAGATGATCGTCCCTATTTTGGAATCGCGTGCCGTGGCTTGGCAACGAGAGCTGGGGCTCGGGGGTAAGCGGATTCGTCCCAGTCATCGTCATATCTCGCTTGCCATGCTCGGCGATCACGACGGTTTGCCGAGGCTTCTGGTTGAGGATGCCTGTTATGCGGGCTCACTTGTACGAGCCCAGGTCTTTGATGTCTCTTTCAACCGTCTGTCGTCCTTTGGCGGTGGTGCATTGGTCTTGCGGGCAAGTGATGGCATTCCACAATTTGAAGCCTTTTGGCGGGCGTTCACGGCAGCACTTTTGGATAGCCCGTTAAAGCGGGCTGTCCCGAATTCAATAGAGCCGCATGTTACTTTGCTGCGTGACAAAGCACGCGTTTCGAAAGTTGAGGAGCGGGCAGTTGAGCCGATCGGTTGGACCGTGCGCGAATTCGTATTGATACACAGTTTCCTGCGTCAAGATCGGTATCAGGTCATCAGGCGTTGGCAATTAAGCGGTCAGGACGACGCGCATGCCGTCATGTGAGCGTCTCAAATCGTCCTTATCGTCGACGCATGCCACCATCCTGACACGAATTGTCACCTGTGCAGCGAGCCACCGGTGGCAGGCGAACAATCGGTCACTACCTGATGTCTGTTCTGAACCTGGAGGATCCCATGACCACTGCGGAAATTGCCAAGGATTTCACCGAACTCCTCAAGCGGGGCGACAACCACGGCGCCGCCGCGAAATACAATGCCGACGACATCGTCAGCTACGAAGCGATGGAAGGCCCGATGGCCGTGTGCAACGGCAAGGAGGCCGTCAAGCAGAAGGGCGAGTGGTGGGAAGCGAACCATGAGGTTCACGGCGGCTCGGTCGAGGGGCCATACGTCAATGGCGACCAGTTCGCCTTGCGCTTCAGCTTCGACGTGACGCCCAAATCGACCGGCGAACGCGTCAAGATGGATGAGGTTGGCCTCTACACCGTCAAGAACGGCAAGATCACCGAAGAGCGGTTCTACTACTGAGGCTTGCTGGCCTTGGGCTGCGAACGCCCTTCGCAGCATAATTTAGAAATCAGGCATGGCGGCCTCGGATGATACCAAGCCGCCATGTTTGCTTCTCAAATCGTCTTCACATACTCCGCCAACTGGTCGGCCACTGTGCCCCAGCCGTCGAAGAAACCCATCTCCTCATGTCTGTTGCGCGTCGCCTCGTCACGATGAATGGCGGTGGCGGTGTAGCGTGTGCCCTTACCCTCTGGCGTCAGCGCGATAACCGCGGTGATGAAGGGCTCGCCGGACGGCCGGTAGCCAGGCAGCAACGCATCGGTCCACACCAGCCGCTCGTTCGGCGCGATCTCCAGATAGCAGCAATGGCGGTCGCTGACCTCCTTGCCGTCGGGCGACTGCATGCGGGTGCGGAACAGGCCGCCGGGCCGAAGGTCGATCTCGCAATCGGTGATGACCCATGGCTTCGGCGTGAACCATTGCTTGACATGCTCCGGCCTCGTCCAGGCCCGCCACAAGAGTTCGCGCGGCGCGTCGAGGAAGCGCTCCAGCGTCAGGTCCAGTTTCGGATTCGGCTTGAACGGATAGCTCACTTTTCCTTCTCCTTGAGGCTCATCACATAGGCGTCGAACTGGTCGAGGCGGCGCTCCCAGAGCGCGCGCTGTTCGGCGAGCCAGTTTTCGGCAAGCTTCAGCGGCTCGGGCGACAGACTGTAAGTCCTGACCCGGCCGGCCTTTTGCGACTGCACCAGCCCGCAACCTTCCAGCACCTTGAGGTGCTCGACGAAGGAGGGCAGCGCCATGCCGAAAGGCTCCGCCAGCTCGCTGACCGAGGCCGGGCTCCTGTTCAGCCGCTCCACCACGCGCCGTCGCGTCGGGTCGGCCAGCGCGCGAAAAATGCCGTCGATGGGCGGCGGGTTCTGGCTTGCTGTCTGCAGGCTCATAGCTGTTCCTTTCGGGACCGCATGGTGGTCGGATGTCCGTTGCGGAAAATACTTAGGAAAAAACCTTATTATTGGCAAACACTAAAATCGCACCGGGGCAAGCGCTGGCAAAGTGGGCAGGGCCGGCCTAGGCTTCCGCCGGATTCGAAACCATCCGACAGAGGCCCGCCTTGACCATCACCATGTACGGCATCACCACCTGCGACACGATCAAGAAGGCGCGCGTCTGGCTGGAGAGCCATGACGTGCCCTATCGGTTCCATGACTACCGGGCCGAGGGAATCGAGGCCGGCAAACTGAACGGCTGGGTCGGCAAGGTCGGCTGGGAAAAGCTGCTCAACAAGGGCAGCACGACTTTTCGCGAGCTGCCTGAAGCGGACAAGGCGGGGCTGGATGAGAAGAAGGCGAAGAAGATGATGCTCGCCAAGCCGACGATGATCAAACGGCCGGTGCTGGAGGTCGGCGATCGGGTCCTGGTGGGGTTCAAGCCCGAAGTTTACGAGGAGGCGGTTGGTAGCAAGTAGGTTCGATCTTCGTCAGCCGCGTTCCGCTGTCCCGCCAGCATCTCAACGTTACGTCTGCAGGTATTCCGCCAGCGCCACCGCATTGTTGTGCGCCTCGTCATGCGCGCCGTAGAGCAGCGTCACCTTGCCCTCGCGCAGCATGCCACGCAACTGCGCCACCGCTTCCTTGTTGGCGTCGAGCTCGGTCCGGTATCGCTTCTGGAACTCGGCCCAGCGCTCCGGCTCGTGCCCGAACCATTTGCGCAGTTCGTCGCTCGGCGCGATCTCCCTCAGCCACAGCGTCAATTCGGCGTCCTTCTTGCTGACGCCGCGCGGCCAGAGGCGGTCGACCAGCACTCGCTGGCCGTCGGCTTTCGCCGGCGGCTCATAGACGCGCTTCACCGCTATGTCGAAGGCCATCACACCCTCCTTACAAGGGAGGAGCTACGCCCACTCGCCCTGGCGCATCACCGGCACGCGGCCGCCGTCCTTGGCGACACCGTTGATGTCGATCTTGTCCGAGCCGATCATCCAGTCGATGTGGATGAAGCTCTTATTGCCGCCGCGCTCGGCGATCTCGTCCTGGCTGAGCGAGGCGCCGTTGACCAAGCATTTCGAATAGCACTGCCCGAGCGCGATATGGCAGGCGGCGTTCTCGTCGAACAGCGTGTTGAAGAACAGGAGCCCGCTCTTCGATATCGGCGAGGAATGCGGCACCAGCGCCACTTCGCCGAGACGCCGCGCGCCCTCGTCGGTGTCGAGCACCTTCTTCAGCACGTCCTCGCCCTTCGAAGCCTTGGCCTCCACGATCCGCCCGCCCTCGAAGCGCACCGAGATTTCGTCGATCAGTGTGCCCTGATAGGAGAGCGGCTTGGTAGAGGAGACGTGGCCCTCGACACGTCTTGCGTGCGGCGTGGTGAAGACCTCCTCGGTCGGGATATTGGGATTGCAGGTGATACCGTTCTTCGCCGTCGAGGCACCGCCCATCCATTCATGGCCATCCGCCAGTCCGACGGTCAGGTCGGTGCCCGGACCGGTGAAATGCAGCGCATGGAAACTATGTTCGTTCAGCCATTTCGTGCGCTCGGCCAGCGCTGCGTTGTGCGCCTTCCAGTTGCCGATCGGATCCTCGACATCGACCCGAGAGGCCGAGAAGATCGCGTCGGCGAGCTTCACCACCGCGACGTCGTCGGGCTCGCCTGGAAAAACCTGCTTTGCCCAGGCAAGGTCGGGATAGGCGACGATGTTCCAGTTGATGTCGAAGCCGGTGATCTTCTCCAGCGCCGGCTGGTAGGCCATCGAGTTCGCCTTGTTGGCGCGCGCCACCTTGGCCGGATCCTGTGATGAGAGCAGCGACGGGTCCTCGCCGCGTACCGCAAGCCGGGCGGCATTGTTCGAGAAGGCTTTCGCCATGCCTTCGTAGAGCCAGCCGGCGGCGCGGTCGAAACCGGCATCCGCGCCATAGCGGAAACGTGCCAGCGTGATCTCATCGTCGTTGAAGATTGGCGTCACCAGCCCGGCGCCGGCCTTATAGGCGTGCTCGACGATGCGGCGGGTCAGCGGCAGCGCCGCGATCGACGAGGTCAGCACCAGATCCTGCCCGGGCTGCAGCTGCAGCCCGACCTTGACGGCGACTTCGGCCAGCCTGTCGAGCTTCACCGGGTCGATGCTTGCCGAAACGCCGCGCGAATGTGTGGTCATGATCCTGCCTGCCGTTATGTTGGGGTTCTCATCCTTACATAGACCGCTGCGATTGACCTTTCCACCGCGATCGACTGGGCCTGCTCTCAAGCATGATGGACCGCATTATCGAAAAGTGCGCAGCGGTTATGCGGCGCTGTCCAGCGCCCGCAACTGCCCCACGGTCGCCTCGATCTCCTCGCGGATCCAGGCCTTGAAGTCGCGCACCTTGCGACTTTCGCTCTTGGTAGCCGAGGTCACCAGCCAATAGCCGAGCCCGCTCTCGGCTCTGATGCCGAAGGGCGCGACCAGCCGGCCGTCGGCCAGCGCGTCGGCGGTCAGCAATTGCCAGCCGAGCATCACGCCATGGCCGGCGATCGCCGATTCCAGGCAAAGCATCGGATCGGTGAAGCGCGCGCCCTTCTGGAAGGTGACCGGCTCGACGCCGGCCGCTTCGAACCAGCCGTCCCAGCTGAACATCGCCCGCTCGTCGGTGATGGCGCAGGTCTGCGCCAAGTCGCCGATCGATTTCAGCCTGGCCGCGATCGAGGGCGCGCAGACCGGAAACACTTCCTGGGCAAGCAGAAGCTCGGCGCGGTCGCCCGGCCATTTGCCGTCGCCGAGCCGGATGGCGATATCGATGTCGGAGCGGTCGAGATCGGCAACCCTGGCCGATGCGTCGATGCGCAAAAGCACATTCGGATGCCGCGCGAAATGCCGCGACAACCGGGGCAGCAGCCATTTCGAGGCAAAGGCCGGCGCCACCGAGACGACCAGCGTGCATTCGTTGGCCTCGTCGGCCAGCGCCACTGCTTGTGCGAGTTCGCGGAAGCCCGCGCTGAGCCGTGCCGTGAAGACGGCGCCGAATTCGGTCGGCACGAGCCCGCCCGGCGTGCGTTCGAACAGCGCCTGTCCCAACTGCTTTTCCGTGCGCTTGACCTGCTGGCTGACGGCGCTGACCGAGACGTTCAACTCGGCCGCCGCTCCCGCCAGCGATCCCAGCCGGGCGACGGTTTCCACGGCGCGCAAGCCGTTCAGATGGACACGATTGAGCATAGCCATTCAGTTCTTCTAAAGTTCCTGGAGTGAAATCTCAATTGAAAGCCGACCGAAAAGCGCACAATTTCGCGGGCAATAGCCTTCAGCCATGAGGTCGTCCCATGAAGATTTTATCTTTGCTGAAAGGGCTTTCCGGCACCAAGGCGAGGCCGCGCGACGACGGCGAGATCGTCCGCTGGATCACGGACCCGCTGTCACATCCGGTACTCGACACCATGTCGGAGCGCGAGCTCGGCGATATGCCGTTCCGGCTGACCGCCCGCCGCACCGCATACGGGACTGCGGGCACGACCTGTCTCTGAGGCCGTCCGGCCCGATTGCCGGCGGCGCTGGCCCAACGCAAGCGCATTGTTTCGCGGACGCACATTCTTATTGTGCACCGCAATGAACGCCTCGCCATCTCCCTTGCGTCTTGCTCTCGCCGGCATGGTCTCGCTCGCCGTCGCCCAGGGCATCGGCCGCTTCGTCTATACGCCCATCCTGCCGGGCATGATGGAGGGGCTGCACCTGACGCCGGCCGATGCCGGCTGGATCGCTTCCGCCAACTATCTCGGCTACCTCATCGGCGCTTTGGCCGCGGCCGGCGGCTGGGCGCATGGCCGCGAGCGCATGCTGATGTTCGCCGGCCTTGCCGCCAGCGCCGTGCTCGCAGCTCTCATGGGGCTCACCGAGACGATGGCCGCCTTCCTCGTCATCCGCTTCCTCGCTGGCCTCGCCAGCGCTTTCGTCATGGTGTTCATGGCCTCCATCGTCTTCAGCCATCTGGCCGTAGCTGGCCGCAACGGCTTGCAGGCGCTGCATTTCGGCGGCGTCGGCCTGGGCATTGCCGTCTCCTCCGCGCTCCTGGCGGTCCTTGTCGCCGAGCACGCGGATTGGGCCGCGGGCTGGCTCTGGTCCGGAGCGCTTTCGGCGGTCGGCCTGCTCGTCGTCATGCTGCTTGCAGGCTCGGCTACGCCCGCCAATGGCGTCGATGGCCCGGAGCCGGCGTTGCCGAAGGACAGGTCGCTGACGAAAATGATCGTCGCCTACGGTCTGTTCGGCTTCGGCTATGTGGTGACGGCCACTTTCCTGGTCGCCATCGTGCGCCAAGGGGGCGGCGGACGCGTCTTCGAGGCCACTGTCTGGATGGTCGCCGGCCTTGCCGGCTTTCCTTCGACTTGGGCGTGGCAGAAGCTTGCCGGCCGCATCGGGCTCTACGCCGCTTACGCGGCGACCTGCCTGATCGAGGTGGTCGGCGTCACCGCCAGCGTCGCCGTCAAGGGCGCCGCCGGGCCGCTGCTCGCCGGCCTGCTGCTCGGCGGCACCTTCATCGCCATCACCGCGCTCGGCCTGCAGACGGCAAGGCAGCTTGCGCCGCAGGCGCCGCGCCGCATCTTCGCGGTGATGACCGCGGCCTTCGGTCTCGGCCAGATCGTCGGCCCGATCGCCGCCGGCCTGCTCGCCCAGGCGTCGGGCAATTATACCCTTGCCTCGATCATGGCGGCGGCCGCGCTGCTCGCCTCCGGCGTCATTGCCTGGTCGGCCGCGCCAAAATCGCCATGATTTGCCGCCTTGTTCGGTGCCGGGCATCGGGCAGGGCATTTTCTTTCTCCCTAATGTGTGACCTTATGCCCGCCGAACAGCAACGCCGCTGATTTGCGGTCAGACCGAGGAAACCCGCCACAGTGTTCGTATCCTTCTTCCCGCAGCCGAAGCTCTTCTTCACCTCGGCCGCCATCTGGAGCCTTGCCGCGATCCTGTTCTGGTTTTTCGGCGGCGAGCAGTTGGGCGCCGTCTTCGGCCTGCCGCCGGCAGCGGCCGGCACGCCACCCATCATCGGCATCGCGGTGCTGTGGTCGAAGCCGTTCCTGTGGTTCTACATCTACTTCGTGGCCTGCGTGGCGATCTTCTACGCGTTCTGGAGCTGGTATGCCCCGCACCCGTGGCAGAACTGGTCGATCCTGATGACCGCCGTCGTCCTGTTCTTCATCTACTTCAACGTTCAGGTCTCCGTTGCGGTCAACAATTGGTATGGCCCGTTCTTCGACTACGTTCAGGGCCTGATGTCGGGAACGACGCCCTCGACCGACACCGAATTCTACAAGGGGTTGGCCGATTTCTCCTGGCTGGCGCTGGTCGGCATGAATGTGCAGGTGGTCAACGCCTTCATCGTCAGCCACTGGATCTTCCGCTGGCGCACCGCGATGAACGATTACTTCATGGCCAACTGGGGCCGGCTGCGCCACATCGAGGGCGCCTCACAGCGCATCCAGGAAGACACGATGCGCTTTTCGCAGATCATGGAGGACCTGGGCTCGACCTTCGTCCAGTCGATCATGACCCTGATCGCCTTTCTGCCGGTCTTGATTCAACTGCAGGCCCACATCACCGAATTGCCGATCGTCGGCGCGGTCCCGCAGCCACTGGTCGTTGCCGCATTGGGCTGGTGCCTGTTCGGAACGATTTCCGTGATGATCGCCGGTCTTAAATTGCCCGGCCTCCAATTCCGCAATCAGCGCGTCGAGGCGGCCTACCGCAAGGAACTCGTCTATGGCGAGGATCATCCTGACCGGGCGCAGCCGGCGACGACGACGGAGCTGTTTGCCAATGTGCGCCGCAACTACTTCAGGCTCTATTTCCATTACATCTATTTCAATGTCGTGCGTTACACCTACCTGCAGGCCGACAACATCTTCTCGCTGCTCATCCTCGGCCCTTCGCTGGTC
This sequence comes from Mesorhizobium sp. SOD10, assembly GCA_000824805.1. GTDB lineage: Bacteria > Pseudomonadota > Alphaproteobacteria > Rhizobiales > Rhizobiaceae > Mesorhizobium. The sequence continues at coordinate 3,727 of CCNA01000008.1, read as the reverse complement.
GCGCACAAGATCACCTTCGGCGCCCTGAACCAGATCTCGAACGCCTTCGGCAAAGTCACGAATTCGCTGCAGTTCCTGTTGAACTCCTGGTCGACCATCGTGGAGTTGCAGTCGGTCCATAAGCGCCTGCGCGCCTTCGAGGCGACGCTGGAAGGCGAGCCGCTGCCGGATATCGACCAGCGCTACTTGGCGCGGCAGGGCGCCGAAGACCCGGCCTGAACCGGGCCTTGATGTGGGGCGGCTCAGCCGCCCGCCGTCGCTTGTGCCTGCCCGGCGCGCTGTCGCTCTACATAGTCGCGGAAACTGATGCACTCGACATCCGCTTTGACGCAGACCTCGCTGGCGAAGCGCTCCAGCGCGTTCCAGTAGGCGCCGTTATTCATCAGCGTGAAGTGGAAGCCGAGCTCCAGCGGCAGGCGCTTGCCGTTATACTCGGCATCGAAGGCGGCGCGGAACGCCTGGTAGGCGCGCTCGGTGAATGCGTCCGCCATGGCGGGTTTCTCGGTGCCGCCTGAGTGGCGGACATAGAGATTGTAATCCATGGCGACCACCGGCTTCGCCTTCTCTCCCTCCGGGATGAGCGGCAGGGCGAAGCGGGTTGTGCCGTTCACGGTCGGCGGCACGGCCGGGCTTTTCGAGACGCCGCTGGCGTCATACTGGAAGCCCGCCTCGGGCAGCGCTTCGTAAAGCGCCTTGTTCGTTGAAAGATAGGGCGCGCGGAACCCGACCAGCGCGTGATGTGCGAAATCGTGCCAGCCGGCCGGTTCCGGGATGCCGTTGATCGCATAGGCGTTTTCGAAAATGCGCCGCGCGGACGCGAATTCGGCCAGCCAGTCCGCCTTGCTCCAGTCCTTGCCGTCGAAATGGCCGCAGGCATGGCTGCCGATGTCGTGGCCTTCGGCCGCCGCCAGCCGGATCTGCTCGAGCCGGTCCGCGACATCCTGTTTCGAGGCGCCGAAGCCGACATTGGATTTGCCGGCGGCCTTGCCGGGGCCGGCATAGTCCTGCCGCGTCTCCGGCGAGAGCAGGAAGACGCAGGACAGGAAATAGGTGAAATGCGCGCCCGTGCGCTTTGCGAGCGCCCGGCTGCGTTGCCATTGCGAGATCTCGCGGGCGGCGTCGAAAGAGATCAGCACCACCTGCTTGGCTTTGGCCGGCAAAGCGGCTGGCGATTTCGGCGGATCGGCGAAGGCGGCATTGGCCGAGGCGAGCGAGGCGAGACTGAATGCAAGGACGCGGTACGAACGAAGCATTGGCAACCTTTGGCGGAAGCGTCTCCCGCTGATCGGAAGCCGGCTATCGCTCAAATGTGGCGCGGTTACGTTCGGGCAAGCTCAACGGGCGCCGGCATTCCCAGCCGATTTTCCGGCCCGCCCCCTTCCATGCCGACAAAATTTCGCTAAAACGCGGGGCTCAAGAAGCGCCCCCTTCCGGGGCAGCAGTGGTTTTGATTGATGTCGGACGACAGTTTTATCCGCGAAGTCAACGAAGAGATTCGTCGCGAGCAGGCGCAGGCGCTGTGGGATCGTTTTGGTCCGGCCATTCTCGGCATCGCCATCCTGATCGTGCTGGGAACGGCCGCCGTCGTCGGCTATCGCTACTGGGACGAGACCCGCGCCAACCGTTCGGGCGACGCCTTCTCCCAGGCCCTGAAGCTTGCCAATGACGGCAAGAACGACGAGGCGATCGCCGCGCTCGATCAGCTGGAGAAGGACGGCTACGGCGCCTATCCGCTGCTCGCCCGCATGCGCGCCGCGACCGTCAAGGCCGACAAGGGCGATGTCGACGGCGCGGTCAAGGATTTCGACGAGGTCGCCGCCGACAACGCCATTCCCGCCGGCATCCGCGACATCGCGCGGCTGAGGGCGGCGCTGCTGCTTGTAGATCACGGCTCTTACGCCGATGTCTCCAGCCGCGTCGAGGCGCTCACCGCCGACACCAATCCGCTGCGCCATTCGGCGCGTGAGGCGCTCGGCCTTGCCGCCTGGAAGGACGGCAAGTCGGCGGATGCGCTCAAACTGTTCGACCAGATCTCTTCGGACGAAGCCGCCCCGCGCAATGTGCGCCAGCGGGCGCAGCTGATGTCCGAGCTGATCCGCGGGTCGGGCAACGTGTCGTGATCCTGGATGGGCTTCAAAGTCGCCATCATCGGCCGGCCTAACGTCGGCAAATCGACTCTTTTCAATCGGCTGGTCGGAAAGAAGCTGGCGCTTGTCGACGACACGCCTGGTGTGACGCGCGATCGCCGCGTCCATGCGGCGAAGCTCTACGATCTCCATTTCGACGTCATCGACACAGCCGGCTTCGAGGACGCGGCCGCCTCGACGCTGCCCGGCCGCATGCGCCAGCAGACCGAGATCGCCATCCGCGAGGCGGACCTCATCTTCTTCACGGTCGACGCCAAATCCGGCCTGATGCCGGACGACCTCACCTTCGCCGAAGTGGTGCGCAAATCCGGCAAGCCGGTGGTGCTCGTGGCCAACAAGGCCGAGGCGCGGGGCGCTCAAGGAGGACTGCTGGAGGCCTGGGAACTCGGTCTCGGCGAGCCGATCCCGGTCTCGGCCGAGCACGGCCAGGGCATGCCGGACCTGCGCGACGCGGTGGTCGAAGCCTTGGGCGAAGAGCGCGCGCTCGGTGAGGATGAAGCCGAGAGCGATGAGATCGCCGCCAGCGAGGTGCTGATCGGCGAGGACATCGCCGACCCGGACGCCGAACCCGCCTATGACGACACCAAGCCGCTGCGCATCGCCGTCGTCGGCCGCCCCAACGCCGGCAAGTCGACGCTGATCAATGCGCTGATCGGCGAGGAGCGGCTGCTCACCGGTCCGGAAGCCGGCATCACGCGCGATTCGATCTCGGTCGACTGGGACTGGCGCGGCCGCCGCATAAAACTGTTCGACACGGCCGGCATGCGGCGCAAGTCGAAGGTGCAGGAGAAGCTCGAGAAGCTCTCGGTGCAGGATGGCCTGCGCGCCATCCGCTTCGCCGAGATCGTTATCATCGTGCTCGATGCCACCATTCCCTTCGAGAAGCAGGACCTGCAGATCGCCGATCTCATCATCCGCGAGGGCAGGGCGCCGGTAATCGCCTTCAACAAATGGGACCTGATCGACAATCCGCAGGAATTGCTGGCCGAGCTGCGCGAAAAGACCGAGCGGCTCCTGCCGCAGGTGCGCGGCATCCAGGCGGTGACGGTCTCGGCCGAGACCGGGCGCGGCCTCGACAAGCTGATGGAAAGCGTCATCAAGACGCACAGGGTCTGGAACAGCCGCGTCTCCACCGGCAAGCTCAACCGCTGGCTGGAAGGCATCCTCGCGCATCACCCGCCGCCCGCCGTTGCCGGTCGCCGGCTGAAGATCAAATATGTGACCCAGGCCAAGACCCGTCCGCCGGGCTTCGTCGTCTCCTGCTCGCGCCCGGATGCGATGCCGCAATCCTATGTCCGCTACCTGACCAACAGCCTGCGCGAGGCCTTCGACATGCCCGGTGTGCCGATCCGCATGGCGCTGCGCACCTCGGACAATCCGTTTGCGGGCCGGGCGAAGAAGCGGTGACTTCTGAGGCTAAGCGCCGACGCTGATGCCTGGTCGTCCCCGGGCGAAGCAAGGAGCGAAGCGACGCGCGCAGACCCGAGGATCCATTCCGTGACTTCGAGGCGCCGCCTACGGTTCAGAATTCTGCTCCGCTGCGCCCTACGTTCGAGGTAACGGCATGGCAACTGTGTTCA
>CCNA01000007.1 GCA_000824805.1 Mesorhizobium sp. SOD10 | reverse complement strand
AACCACGTCGCTGCTCTGCGCGATATCTTCAGTGCCAACGCCAAGCCGACATCGGAGAAGAATTCGAGTCCGGCAAGGAACTCATAGCCGAAGGGGGCCTTGAGGAAGCCGATCGCCGAGCCGACCCCGGCGCCGCGCGGCACGATGCACTGGTCGATGCCGAGCTCGTGGAAGCCATAGGCCTTCGCCAGCGTCATGAAGTTCGGGTTCTCGGTCTGTCGGAAGCAGAGCGTGCCGATTGCCTCTATCGTGTCGGGGCGGGTGAGAACTTGCACGGAGGCCATCATCCGGCCCTTCTTGCCGAAGGCCGGCGACTGGGTCACATCGATGACTCCGTCGGCAGAACGAATTTGATCAAGGGCTGCGGCCAATTCCTCTCCGGTCTGATCGTCGATTCGAACTGGATCACACCGACTCTCTCCTGCACTGCGGCTTCATTGGTGAATGCGAGATGGAGCACGCGCAGCGTATCCTGACGGACTTCGCGCTGGGGAGGAGGGGAGCGCTTCGCGTCGGCATGGAGTGTCATCCCTGCCGGCGATGGCTGACGAGAATTGCAACACCCTATCTGACACAATGGCCCGACGTGGACTTCGACGTGCGCACCGCCTTCCGCTTCGACGGAGTTGAGGCGCTACTGGGTTATGAGATTGACCTGTTGATAACGCCGGATCCGGTGACCTTCCGGCGCATGAACAACCCCGCCTTAGGCATCATCCCGGCATCGGCAACACGTCAGCGTGCTGAAGAGGGGCGTCCTTGATCCAGATCTGGACGCCGTTTGGACCTGTCGTCGCCTCAAGTCGCTTGCCCGCCGGCAAGCGAGCCCAGCTTTGCTGTTCCAGCTCCTCGCCGCCGACGGTGAGGTCACCGGACAGCACAAGGAACTCGAGGCCCCGGTGATTATCGACCGCTATAGAGGAATGAGGCCGCCAGTGCTCGATCGAGACACGCTCCTTGGCGTCGTAGAACAGGACGCCTGCCTCTTCGGCTCCGTTACGCAGCTGTGCTGCTTCACCCTCGCCGGGCCGGCGGACGATCTGCACGTCGTCGCCCTTCCGGAACTGCCAAAGACGGACGAAGATCGTGCAACCGCCTTCCGCCGCCGGCACATGCGAGGTTCCGGGCGGGTTACGGAAATAGCTTCCCGCTGGATAGTCACCATGCTCGTCCTGGAAGGTTCCCTCGAGGACGAGAATTTCTTCGCCGCCGGCGTGCACATGCCGCGGAAAGGCACTCCTGGGAGCGTAGCGGACGATCGAAGTCGCCCGAGCGACTTCGCCGCCAACGCGATAAAGCATGCGGCGCTCGACGCCCGCGGCTGGACTTTGTATCCAGTCGAGCCTGGCAGCGTGAACGATGACCGGCTTCGTCAAGTCATCATTGATGCGCATTGGATCGGTCTCCCATCGTCAAGACTATCCGAAACTTCACGTCGCCGGACCTCATTTTTTGCACCGCTTCCGCCGCTCGCTCCAGCGGCATGGTTTCGATCATCGGTCGCACTCCCGTCATGACGCTGAAATCCAACGTCTTCTCGTTTTCGAATGGTGACCCCGTAATCGAGCCGATAATGCCACGTTCAGCCCCCACCAGATATCCCGTCGAGACCTGGAGCGGATCTTTGCCGACGCCGAGCACCACCAGGCGACCCTCCGGCGCAAGTGCAGGCATCAGCGCGGCGATGGCCGCTGAATTGCCGGTCGTCGTAAGGATGGCCTTCGCGCCGCCCATGCCGTTCAGCGCGTCGGCCGCGTTTTCCTTGTTGGCGTCGATGTAACGATGAGCGCCGAGCCGTCCCGCATCCGCGGCGATATCTTCGCCGCGCCCGACCGCCACTACGCGGAATCCCATTTTACGAGCATATTGCAGAGCCATGTGCCCGAGGCCGCCGATTCCTAAGATGGCGACGGTATCGCCCGCCTCGGCGCCCGACTTTTTGAGCGCGTTGAACGTGGCAATGCCGGCGCACAGAATCGGTGCTGCTTCTTCCGAGGACAACTCGACCGGAATGGAAATGAGGCCCGTCGCACGAGCGATCATCATTTCTGCATAACCGCCGTCGCAAGTGAAGCCGACGGTGGGCTGGTCGCGGCAAAGGTTGAAACGGCCCCGGCGGCATTCGCCGCACTCGTTGCAATGGCCGCCGAGACGGCCGACGCCGACGCGCTGACCGACCTTCCACATCGAAGGCGTGTTCTCGCCCAGGGCGATGATGCGGCCGACGACCTCGTGACCGGGAACGCGGGGCGGCCTCAGCGTTCGATCAGCCCGGTCGATGTCGGTGGCGTCAGCTCCGCAGATACCGCAGGCTTCCACAGCAATGAGAACTTCACTAGCCCTTGGCGTCGGCGTTTGCCGCTCCACCAGCTCAAGACTGCCAGACATGCCTATCTGCATCGCCTTGTAAATAGCTCTCATGATTTGCGCTCCTTCACTGGCCGAATGCGGTGGGCAAGACACTTTTGTCGATCTGTCTGTCGATCAGCCTGACGGCGGCCCGTTCTCCCGCCTCAATGGCCCCAGCCAAATAGCCCGGGTCGTGGGTGGCGGTTTCGCTGCCTGCTAGCGTTATCCAGTCCCTCCAATTGCGATCAACCCACTCACGCTTACCGCCAGCCGGATGACCGGTACCTACCTGGTCCAAAGATGTCGCCGTGAATGAATCGGCAGCCCAATCCTTGTAAAGCGTTGTCACCGGCGTCAGCGCCTCAGGTCCGAACAATTGCCCGAGCTGCGCGACTGCAGCATTGATGATGGCCTTTCCGCCAGCTTGTCTTCGGTATTGCGCTGGGACGCCGACAAAGCCGAATATGGCAGCCTTCCCCGACGCCGTGGTGGCATCATGGATTTCGACGAGCGGACCTGTCATGCTTTGCGCGGCGCCTGAAAGCTCCGCTAGGCGCCAGAATGGCTTGTCATAAAGGGCAAAGAATTTGGCATGGGGAGCCATCCAGGTCGGTGTGTCGCGCCACAGTCTCTGAGACGATCGGTCCGGAGCAGGATCGAATTCCATCGTCTCCGCCAGTAGGCGCGGCGGCATCGCGAAGATCACATGGCCAGCCTCGATGTCCTCAAACGAACCATCGGCAACCTGGAACCGGACCATTACGCCTTTGATGGTTCGTACAGTTGAGATTGCTCTTGCACCGAGGCGTATGCGGTCCTGCGGCAAACGTGCCGCAAGCGCAGAAATGATTGAGCCGCTGCCGCCAACGAGGCGCATGGACGGCGGTTCCTGCCGGGGCATGCGATAGCGCTCCGGCTCGACTTCGTGTGACCGCTGGAACAGCATTGCGCCATCTGCATGCTGGGGGAAAAACGCAAGCCCCAGTTCATCTGCAAATCGGCGCACCGCGGGGTGCATGTCAGGCCACAACCAGGACGGACCAAGATCAAATCCATCGTTTGAAACTTCGCCCGCGGGACCAGCCGTGAAGATGCGTCCGCCCAGCCGTTCCCGCGCCTCGATCATAGTGAACTCGAGGCCAGCACGATGGAGGCGATAGGCAGCCGCCAACCCGGCGAGTCCACCGCCGACGACCAGAATGCTTTGAGAAATTGAGCAAGCCATTGGAACCAGAGTCCAGATCCGCGCTCGTCGTCGTCGTGGCTCAAGCCGTGGCGTAAATGCGAAATTCCGGCCGAGCCGACAGAAGTGGCATCAGTCCGGTGACGGCATCGTCGTTGAACATTGCGCTGTCGGCATAGGCTTTTGCGCCCTCAATGCTCTTGAAGCCGTGGAGGAGCTGAACGTCATCGTCGCCAATAAGAAGCTCCTTCGAAGTTGTGCCGGCAATCTGGGCAAGGAACGGCTGCTTGTACTTCTGATAGACGTCGGCGGCGGCACCTCGGTTCTCGGGAGCGATCTGCAGCGTGATCTCAAGGTAAGCCATGATTATCTTTTCCAGCGTCTTCTAATCTCCGGCATCTGATTGCCGCTGAAGGGCCGTCCTGACAAATGAGAGTTTCTTGCGGCCGACAAAGAAAAGCTTTGCCGGTGCCTGTGAAGCTGGCCCGAGGAAATGATGGGCTTAGCTGGGGCGACCTGCCGCCTCCTCGACTAGCCAACTGCGGAACGCCTGCAGCTTTGGCAATGAAGCATATTCCGCGCGATAGACCACATAATAGGCTAGAGTTGACGGCACTTTGATTGCGGGGAACAGCCGCTGTAGCCGTCCGGCCGCCAGATCGTCGCGCGCCAGGATGCTGCGCGCCAAGGCCACGCCCTGTCCTTCGATCGCCGCCTGGAGCACGGCAGCCGAATTGTCGATTCTCATGCCCCTCGTCGGTTGACTCTCAGGGACACCTGCTCCCCGCAGCCAGATGTCCCAGGTAATGAAACCAATTGCTGGATCGACGGAGAGGTCGTGGACGAGTGTCGTTCGAGCGAGATCAGCGGGTTCGGCTAAATTTCCCATGTCCGGGAAACTGGGCGAGCAGACCGGAAAGACCTCCTCCTCCATAAGCTTGTCTGCGACGAGGCCAGGCCAGTTTCCGTCTCCGTATCGGACCCCTATGTCGATGCCATGCGCGTTATAGTCGAGAAGCTTCAGGCTCGTTTCGAGCCGAATGTCCGTGTCAGGGAATTTGGCCTGGAAGCGATCGATGCGCGGAAGCAGCCATTTGGCGGCAAAAGCCGGACTAACCGTGACATTGAGGATGCCGCTCGTCGCTGACTCCTGAAGCCGTTCAAGCCCCACTCCCAGGCGATCCAGTCCAGCTCGGATGTCCGGAAGCGCGCGCTCGGCGCTTTCGGTCAAGGCGAGCCTCGCCTTCCCGGTGATGCTGCGATGAAACAGCGGAATACCCAGCCAATCCTCAAGCCCTCGCACCATCTGGCCGACTGCAGCCGCCGTAACATTGAGTTCCTTGCCAGCGCCCGAAAAACTGCCGTGACGTGCACTGGCTTCGAAAGCGCGCAGAGCATTGAGGTACACAGGTGATTTCTTCAAGTGACTCTCTGTTCGGGAGCTTAAGAAGGATTGGCGGTCAGGATGTATTACGGCAGTAGCTCGAATCTTACGATGTGGGTCAAATGCCGAAAAGATACGTCGCACTTCGAAGGAGGGTGCGGCGGCTTTCCGTTTCCAAAAGAATCTATTGGAAATGCAATGTTGTCGTTCGATGTCATGGAACCAATGTCACAATCGGCTGGATAAAGGAGCATCAGCGTCGGGTGGCACCCGAGCGTCCGCCACTGAGCTCTAGGCCGAAACGACTCCGTCCGGAGCCGGTCGCCTGGCCACCGCCGACCTCAGGCGGTTGGAGAAACTCGCCGGCAACGCGGTCAAATTCGCGAAGCTCGATAGCCAGGCCGAGACCATTCGCAACGATCTTGAATTCCAGCAGGCGATCATCGACGCGACGGGATTGCAGCGGACCATGCAATACTTTTCCGAGCTGACGCCCGACGTTAGGCGATTCAACCACCACCTGGGTGTCGTCTACACAGATCGAAAAGGTGACGCAGAGAGGTGCGTGGTTAAGCTTTTCGAGAGTCTGCGGAACGGGGATTTGGCTACCGCGCATGAAATCTGGCACGCCAAGTTCGCGAAGGCGCTTGAGCGTTACCTTTCGCTGATTGCCGACCATGATTCAGATGGCGAGCCGCACCAACGCCGGAGTGCAGGCCGGTCGTCAAAGCCCCTCAGGCCGGAAATAGGCCGCCCATCCGAGAGGCGAGCGGGCGGCCGGGGCCGCCCACTATATGGCGTCTGAGAATGTCTCTGGCAGGTTTATAGGTCAGGCAGCGTATTTCGCCATAACAGGCTGCCTCGACCAATGGGCGTACCAGGCGTCGAACAGCTTAAGCTGCTGCTCGGCATAGCCGCGCTGGCTGTCGCTCAGCGCGTCCGTTTCGTTGAAGTGCAGCCGGTATTCGGGGTTACCCTTGAGCACCATCATGTGCTTGAAATAGAGCACCAGGTCCGGACCCTCGTCGAAGGAGGACAGCACGACGAGAGCGGTGTCCAGCTCCAGCGCCAGCCGGCGCGCTTCGGCATCGCCCTTCGCCGCCGCCTGGCTGAGAGCGACGAGATGCAGCACTTCCTTGGGCAGCACGTTGCCGATGCCGGTGATGGCGCCCGAGGCGCCGCAATTGACAAAGCCGTGGAAGACGGCGGTGTCGACGCCGATCATCAGCGCAACCTCGTCGTCGCGGCTGGTGATGTTTTCCGCCGCATAGCGCAGATCCGCCGGTCCGCCGAACTCCTTGAAGCCGACCAGGTTCGGATGTTCGGCGCGCAGCGCAAAGAACAGATCGGCGCGCGTGGCAAAGCCGTAGTAGGGGCTGTTGTAGATCACCGCCGGCAAGTCGGGGGCGGCGGCAAGGATCGCCTCGAAGTGGTGGCGCTGGGCCGTCACCGAAGGCCCGCGCGACAAGACGCGCGGGATGACCATCAAGCCCCGTGCGCCGACCTTCTGGGCATGGGCGGCGTGGGCCACGGCGCTGGCCGTGTTGACCGCGCCGGTGCCGACGATGACCGGCACGCCGGCCTTGACGAGGCGCTCGACGCCTTCCATGCGCTGCTGGTCGGTGAGCAGCGGCCAATCGCCCATGGAGCCGCAATAGACCACCGCCGACATGCCGGCGGCGATCAGCTCGTGGCCCTTGCGCACGAGCGCGTCGAAGTCGGGAAGGCGGTCGTTCGTGCAAGGCGTCATCAGCGCCGGCATGCAGCCGGAAAAGACATTGGCGTTCATTTCAGGTTCTCCCGGGTCGAAGTGGCCGCTTCATACCCCCAAATCGTGGAATTGACAACCGTGTAGAAGGTGACATATTACCGGTTACCAATAACCAAAACCAAGCGGCGCCGGAACCGACATGAAAATCACCGCGATCGATGCTTTCGGATACGAACTCACCTACGCCCACGGCGAGTACGTGATGTCGAAGGGGCGCGCAGCGCAGAGCCAGGCATCAACACTGGTGCGCATACGCACCGATGCTGGCGTCGAAGGGTGGGGCGAAAACAGCACTCTCGGCGGAACTTATTTACCGACATTCGCCGAGGGTACGCGCGAAGCCATCAGGGTTCTGGCGTCCGTTATCATCGATCTCGATCCGACGAACCTGTCGAGAGTCCACCAGGCGATGGATGCCGTTCTTCTCGGGCAGAACAACGCCAAGAGCGCCATCGACATTGCCTGCTGGGACATCCTGGGAAAAGTCGCCAACCTTCCAATCTCGACGCTGATCGGCGGGACGACGCAGGAGGCTTTTCCGCTCTACGAGGCCGTTCCGCTCGCCTCGCCCGAGCAGATGGCCGAATTTGTCAGGATGCGCAGCAAGGCCGGGATCAATCGGTTCCAGGTCAAGGTCGGCAATGATCCATTCGATGACGCCAGGCGGACGCGCAGCGTCGTCGAAGCTTGCAGGGATGATGCGGTGATCATCGCCGATTCGAACGGCGGCTGGAATCTGCAGGCCGGCATCATCGCGGTTCGCGAGCTGGCCGGCCTCAACGTCTATGTCGAGCAACCCTGTCGTGATACTGCCGACTGCGCCATTGTCCAGAAGATGAGCTCACTGCCGCTGGTCATGGATGAGTCCGTCGTCAATTCGGCCGAGCTTTATCGCGCAAAATACGAAGCCGGCGCCGGCTCGGTGAACATCAAGCTCGGTCGACTCGGTGGCATCACCGGCGCGGTCCGGATGCGCGGCCAAGCCCAGGACCTTGGAATGACGATGTGCATCGAGGACGTGTGGGGCGGCGACGTTACGACGGCTGCGGTTGCCCACGTCGCCGCAAGCACCCAGGCCGAAGCCCTGCTGCATGCCTCCTTCTTCAACGATTGGACCAAGGAGCATGTCGCGGGTTATCTGCCGCGGTCCAAGGAGGGTCGGGGTAGGGCTCCATCCGGCCCAGGTCTCGGCATTTCCGTCGACCACAAGGCGCTTGGACCGGCACTCTTTGAGGTCAGATAGCGCGGGCAAGCACCTCTCGGAGGACAATTCGTCCGAGGAGTTTTCGCAAACGAATGCGATGGCCGCCAATGCAAGGCCTTTCGCGTCAGTATTTCGGCACAGGAGAAATCAATGGCCCTCAAGGGTGTACTCTCTGCAATCGTCACTCCGTTCACGTCCGATGGCGAGCAGATCGACGAGAAGACTCTTAGGAAACTTATCGACCAGAATATCGCCGATGGCGTCGACGGGTTCGTCCCGGCGGGTGGCACGGGCGAGTTCTCAGTCCTTTCGCATCAGGAAAGGCTGAGGCTGGTTGAGATCGTCGCTGAACAGACGGCAGGACGGGTTGCTGTGCTCGCCCATACGGGCGCCACATCTTCAAGAGAAGCAATCGCATTGTCCAAGCATGCCGAGAGGGCAGGGGCCACGGCAATCATGCTTGCCACCCCGTACTACGAGCCGATCGGCTTCGAGGAGGCGTTCGCCTACTACGCGGGGGTTGCCGATGCGACAAGCCTGCCCATCTGCGCCTACAATTTCCCACCGGCTACGGGCCTGCACCTTGACGTGGATTTTCTCGTCCGTCTGGCGAGCGAGATCCCTCAGGTCAAATTCGTCAAGGATTCATCCGCCAACCTCGCGCAGATGAACACGCTGCTCTATGACCATTCCGACAAGATCACCTTCTTCAACGGCGAGGATATCCTGATGCTGCCGGCGCTGATGCTGAAGGCGCCGGGGACGGTCATGGGGATTGCAAATTTCATGGCGCCGGCTTTGGCGAAGCTGCATCGCTGCGCTCAGGAGGAAGATGCCGCGACAACCGTGGCGATCTGGCGGCAGATAAATCCCATCATTCGCATCCTCGGAAGCGGGCCCTACAACAGCGGCGTGAAGGCGGCTTGCGAGATCCTGGGGCTGCCTGTTGGCCAAGTCCGCGCCCCAATCCGTCCGTACTCGGCCGCCCAGGTTGAAAAATTGAAGGAGGCGCTGTCGAAGATCGATCCGAGCCTGCTGACGGGGGTAGGGCGCTAGACTGGAGGGAGGGCGCCCTCGCGGCGCCCCTTTTTCCTGCACGCGAAATCAGGCCCAGTCGGTAACATGGTGGCTTAGATGGTCGGTCATCAATTTGGTGGTGAGCTTGCGGTCGCCGGCAATCAGCGCATCGAGGATCGGCTGATGTTCCTCGGCCGATTTCACCAAGGCGCCGCTCTCGGAAAGCGCCTTGAGGCCATACTGCCGCGACTGGTCGCGCAGGTTTTCCACGATGGCTGTCAGGTGGTCGTTCTCCAGGATATCGAGCAGCCCGATATGAAAACGACGATCGGCATCCAGATAGCCGACGATATCTCCCTTCTTGGCGCAGTCAACCATATCGGAAGCGATCTTGGAAAATTCTTGCCTGCGGGCCGCAACCTTCTCTTTCATGGAGGCAAGTCGTGCCATAGAGGGTATTTCGATAAGAAGGCGAAGGTCGTAGATGTTTCGCCGCTCTTTCTCGCTTAGCGGCACAATACGGAAGCCGCGATTCTTGACCGCCTCCATCAAACCTTGATTGACGAGCGTCAGCATTGCTTCGCGCACCGGGCTGTTCGAGACGCCTAGTTCTGCAGCCAAAGATGCCGCGGAATATATCTGTCCGGGTGCCAGATCGCCCGAAATCAACCGCAGTTTCAAAACCTCGAGGGCTTGATCCCTCAGGTTGGTATGTTGCAAGCGATTGTCCATTCATTCCTCAGCCGACAAGCGATCACCGATAACGTGCGATCTATCGTCGATTCTCGCATTGACAAAGAGAAAATTCAATATGCGCGGCTGGGACGCCATTCCATGCCGAAAACGCTATGCCCGGGCATCCCGCGAATGGTGAACCTCGGCAGGCCGTCCTTCCGCAGATGACCGGTAGATCGCGTCGATCACGCGCACGGCTATGAGGGCGTCCACGTCATCGATCGCTGGCGCATTCTGTGCGCGCAGCGAGCTCACGATCGCCTGCAATTGAGCACGCTGACCGTCGGTCGGATAGTCACGGGGATCGCTAGGATCCGCGAAACTGAAGGATTGCGGAATGCCCGACGCTGTCGCGTCGCCTCTGGTTTTCCGGAAGACGATCTCGTCGTGCTCACCATTGATGATGATGGAGCCCTCCGTCCCGGAAATGGTCACGAGGTGACGCTGTCCCGGAAAGGCGGCGGTCGACGAGGAGAAGGTGCCGATCGCGCCGCAGGCGAATTCGAAGACGGCGACCGCCACGTCTTCCGTCTCGATCTCGTGGTATGCCGTTCTGGTTCGCGCGAACACCGACCTTATCGGTCCAACCAGATATTGCGCGAGATCGATGAGATGCGTCGACTGGGTCATGACGCAGCCGCCACCTTCGATGTCCCACGTGCCGCGCCATGCGTCTTTCTGATAGTGGGCGGGCGATCGATACTGATTGTCGACGATGTTGACCAGGACGATGCGACCGAGCCTGCCCTCGCGGATGTCCGCCAGCGCCTGGCGCGCGGCGGCGGAGTAGCGCCGCTGGTAAATGACGAACAGATGCGCGCCGGCGCTACGGCAGGCATCGATGATCCTCGACGCGCGATCTTCGGTTATTTCCAGCGGTTTTTCGACGACGACATGCTTGCCCGCCCTGGCAGCAGCAACGGCATAGTCGAGATGCAGGCCGTTCGGGGTCGTGATGATGACGACGTCGATGTCCTTGTCCGCAAGGAGCGCTGAAATGTCGGAATAGCATTTCTGGAGTGAAAAGGCGGCCCCGAACGCTTTCGCTTTTGCGGCATCCCTGGCGAAAACCGCTTCCAGGGATGCACCAGACACCCGTCTGAGCTCACGGGCATGCGTTTCTGAGGCGACGCCCGCGCCAATCAGTCCAAACCGAATTGTCGGGCTGTTCATCTGGAGCCGCCAACGACCTTCAGCTTGGCGGAGTTCTTTTCCTTGTCCATCAACCGGACCCTGGCGCGCCGGGCCGCCTCATGGGCCGATCCGGTCGCGATTTCCATGTTGCCTATTTCGGCAAAGTAGTCGCCGGCGAAATGGATATCGACATCGTCCCGATCGCAATAGGACAGCATGGCATCGAAATTGAAGCCCGCCGGGCGATAGGTATTGCCAGGAACCCAGCGCTGCACGATCGTTTCCTTGATATGACCCTTGAGCTCGGGGAACATCCTGTAGACGTCGGCGAGATAGGTATCGCGGATTTCCTCGTCGGAACGCTTCAGCAACTCCCGCGCTGGCTCGCCGCCGGAATAGACCATCAGGCTGCCGCCGGGCTTTCTCGGGCCTGTGCGAAGCGGGTTGGCGTGATTGAAGAACATGTCGAACGAGGCATCCGGCGTGGTGATGGCATAGATGTCGTCATAGGGCATCGGCCCGGTTTCGTCGGTTATGATGCCCATCGTCGGGAACGGTCCGTACTGCACGTTCTTCAGTGTCGTGCGCACATTGTCCGGAATGTCGCGCACGATCTCGGCCGCCTGATAGGCGGGAACGGCAACGATCACCTGCGAAGCCGAAACCGTGTGGGTGCTGCCGTTCATCTCGTAAGTGATCGAGACCTTGTCGCCGACCTTCTCGACCGATTTGACCGTCGCATTGTAGTGAACCCTGTCTCCCAGGATTTCCATCATCACTTCGCCGAACCGGCCGGAGCCGCCGTTGAGATTGAGCGCCATGGAGTCGCCCTTGCCGGCCCAGACCGCGCCGAAGAGCGAGATCCCGACCCCGGCGTGCTGGTCCTCCATTTCGGCCGCGGCCCGCCTTGCCGCTGACTGGAACAGCGCCTCGACCCGCTTGGGGGGACGACCGATGAAGTCACGGAACGAGATGTCCGCCATGTAGCGCGCGACCCGAGCTCGCCGCCTCTGATTGGTCTCGCCATAGACGGGCTGCATGGCCTGCTGCCAGCCCTTGACGGCCTTTAGCATGCGAAGTCCGATCGCGGCCAGCGAGATGCGCTCGCGGATACTCATCTTCAGCGTCAGCGGAAGCGCAGCCACCGCCTTCGGCTTGTAGACTTTTCCGCTCCAGTAGATCGCGAATTTGTTGCCGGGGATGCGAATGACGTTGAGCCCAATGGAATGCAGGATGTTGCGCATATGCGAGCCGGCCGCGGGAAACAGATGGCCGCCAAGGTTCAGCCAGTAGTCGCCGCGGCTCATTGAAAAGAGACGCCCGCCCAGGCGGTCTGTTTTCTCAAGAACCAGGATGCGTCTGTCCCGCAGCTCCCAGGCCGCGGCAATCCCTGCCGGGCCGCCGCCGATAACAACGGCATCGTAAATGGTATTCGTCATTCCGGCTCTCACTCCCAATCAGGTGGCTTATTCGATCGATAACCCTGAAGGCATATCGGCTGGGGCCTTAGCCTGCCGTTGAAGGACGCACTTGTCAAAGCAATCGGTAAGCGGTAATATATTACACGTTAGCCATTATTGTCAACGCGCGGTCGTGACCGCTCTAACTCACAAAAGAAAACCGGAGGGAAACAGTATGATCTTCAACAGACGCAATGCCCTTTGCATGATTGCCGCCATGGCCGGCGCTTCGATGGTCGTGGCCGCGCATGCCGAAGGTGGCAAGGTTGACGCAGTCGCCGCTCTCCTGCCAAAAGCCATTCAGGATGCCGGTGTGCTTCGGATCGCCGTGCCGGATGTCGGCAAGCCTCTCGCTTACAAGGAGGGCGCCGACCTCAAGGGAATGGATCCGGACCTCGCGCATGCCGTGGCCGACGTGCTCGGCCTCAAGGCCGAAGTGAGCCTCATTCCTTTCGCGGCCGCGCTCACCGGGCTGCAGGCGAACAAATATGACATCTCCTACGGCGAATTCTATGTCACCGCCGAGCGCCTGAAGGTGGCGGATTTCGTCACCAGCTGGCAGGACTACAGCTCCTTCCTCGTCACCAAGGCCAAGGGCTACAAGCCGACGGCCCTAACCGACATTTGCGGCCATATCGTTGGCGCCATGGCCGGATCCGCCGAGCTGGAGACGCTGAACGCGGCATCGAAGAAGTGCTCGGAGGCCGCGACTGTGAGCGCCTTCCCGTCGATCAGCAATGCCGTGCTCGCGCTCAACAGCGGCCGTGTCGAAGGCGTGCTGATCAATCGCGGCGGCGCCCAGGAATCAATCCACATGGATAGCGGCCTCGATGCCTCCGGCGAGATCGGGGGAGGGCCGACCGCTACCGCCGTCGCCCGCAACGAGAACTCGGAAAAGCTGCTCGCCGCCATCAAGGCCGCCTACGATCATCTCATCGCCAGCGGCGAATACGCGAAAATCCTCGAGAAGAACGACACCTCCTATGGGGCGGCAAAGGAAGCCGTCATCTACAAGGAGGGCTCGACGCCTCCCAAGTACGGATTCTGAAAACCCGCGCTGAACTGCGATCCCGCCTCCCTCGAGGCGGGATTTTTTTGAGGCGCGGGCGGCTAAGCCGGCCGCCAATCCTCACATGAGTTCGTAGCAATGGTCGACTTTGAGCTTTGCTTTGAACCCGTCACATTCTTCCAGCGTCCGACTTCCGCCCCATGAGAGGAGCGGCGCCATCGCGAGTGCGGCGGCGAGAACGGCATCGGCCGTCAGGCGACCTGTCCAACCGAGACCTGTCCGGCTGAACAGCACGCCGTTCAGGTCCCTTGCGTGCTCGCGCTCGACGCAGAACCTGACGTCGTCGTCCGTGGCTGGATAGTCGTCCTGCAATCGGCGCCCGGTCCCGGGAAGCGCGATGTATCCGCCTTGGCGCGGCTTAGCCGGCCTCGACGGCCGAATTCTTGAACATACCGCCCTGGCCAGAGCACGAGCCGTCGAGCGATGGTTCGCGATAATGCCCCAGCTAAGGGCCAGCATGTTCGGCAGCCCTTCCGGGGCAAGGTCATGCACTACATTGAACGGCAACCGTTTGCCCTTGGGATACCGACGGTCGGCGGTTATCGGGCGCACGCCGGCCCAGGCCATCAGAACATCGCTTCGGGTTAGCGAAAGGCCGGGAGCGAACTTGCCCATCTCGGCCAGCAGGAAAGCGATGTCCTGCTCTTCAGGCCTGACATCGTCGAAGGCGCCGGTAAACCGGTTTCCGTGGGGCCGATATAGTGGAGCTCGTTCCAGGGCAGGCAGCAGATCGGCTCGCCGATGCTGTTGGTTCCGGCCAATCCCAACCCGCGATACCGTTCCGGAAGCCTCACCAGCAGATAGACGCCTTTGACGGCGACGACCTTTTTGGAGACTGTCGTTTGCGGCTTTGCGCTGGCGATCACGTAGTCCACCCACACGCCGGCAAGATTGAGGACAATCCGCGCCGACACTTGCGTCTGCCGGCAGCCGTCACCGACCTCCGTCAGTCCGGCGTGCCAGAGCCCGTCCGATGCGCGCCACAGATCATCGACCCTTGCGAAAGAGGCAAGTGCAGCGCCGCTTCGCTCGGCGGCGAGTGCAGCATCGATCGCGATCCGCTCCGGCCAGCAAAACCGGAAATCCTGGAACGAGACTACCGACTGGAGCCCCTCGGGACCTGAAAGGCCCGCAACGAACGGATTGGACCGGCTCTCAGCCGGGCTCCAGCGACGGTACTGGATGTTTGCGTCGCTGCCGCCGAATGCCTCGATGATTCCGGCGCCCAGATCGACCTGCCATCCCTTGTAGGGGCTATCGCGTAAGATCGGCACGAAAGTCGTCATGGGCTCAAGCCGGCGCGGCGGCTCGCGGCAGAGCTCTTTGAAATCCCGGACGGCGCGCCTGGCCGACCGCAGACGCGTGACCAGCTCAAGCGGGTCCGTCAAATAGTCGAAGGCGGATCGCTTCGGCGCCAGCAGCTGCAGGCCGCAATGCAGGACGCGGCCGGAGCGAGCCGTTGTCGCCCCTCCGAGATCGCCACGGTCGACAAGAGCAACGCTGTACCCCTGGTTTGCGAGTTCTTCGGCAGCCGCGCAGCCGTTGATGCCGGCGCCGACGATCAACACGTCGAACAGCGATTTTCCGAGGTCAGGAAAGTCGCTGTCCTTCATCGCTCAGCAAAGAGATCGGAAAGGTGAGGGTTGAGGAACAGATCGTCGGGATCCATTTCCTTTCTCACCTTCTGGAACCGCTCGAAGTCCGGATAGATACTTTCGATACGGTTGCGGTCGAGAAAGTGAAGCTTGCCCCAGTGCGGGCGGGCCGAGAACGGCTGCAGCGCCTCGTCGACCGCGCGCAGGAACGGGAAATAGTCCCGGCCTATCTCGCCCGAAACCGAGATCGATGTCGTGTCCCTGCCGCTCTGGGCGGACAGGAATGCATCGTCGGCCTTCTGCCAGCGGACCTGAAGCGGCGATATCTCGTCGGGGAAACGCTTCCACATCAGATCACGCATCCGCTCGACCACGGCGCGCGCGTCCTCCGCGCCGACCATGTATTCGAGCTCGTGAAACTCGGCATCCGTCGTGCCGTCGGGGTAGATGCGATAGGCCCGGTCCGTTCGCCGGTTCATCTCGCCGACAGGCACTTCCGGGTCATCGGCGGGAATTTCCCTGAGCAGCTTGACGAAGCAATGATCCGCCGGGACCTCGCCAAGCTTGTACATGTGCGAGGACCGGTCGGTCGGCATCCACCAGAACGAGAAATGGCGATACTCGGAAAGCAGGAAGTCCCACTGCCGCAATACCTCGGCCATCGGCAGGATGATGTTTTCCTCGCGCAGCCGATAGGCTGGCACGAGCTGCAGGCCGACCCTCAGAACCGGCCCCAGCAGCCCAAGCGAGACCTGCGCCGCGCGAAGCTTCTCGGGATCGGACTGATCGATGTCCACGACCTCGCCCCGGCCGTTGACGATCCTCAGGCCGGTGACCATCGACGACATCGAGCCGAAGGCTCTTCCCGATCCCTTGGTGCCCGTGGCGATGGCGCCCGAGATGGACTGGACGTCGACGTCACCCTGATTGGCGATCGAAAGTCCCTCGTCCCACAGTGGGGATCCCAGCGCGGCAATCTTCGATCCTGCAAGGACTTCGGCACGGCGGCTCGCCTGATCGACCGAGACCACGCCGCTGAGTTTCGAGAAGTCGAAGAGCACGCCATCCGTTCGCACGATCGGAGTGAACGAGTGCCCGCTACCCGCAACTCTCACCGATCGTTTCTGCCCAATGGCGACCCGGATCTGCGAGACTGCTTCCGCCTCGTCCGCCGGCGTGACGGTTCTCGTTGGCTGGAAAGTCTGGTTGCCGCCCCAGTTGGACCATTGGTTCATTGCTGCCAAACTCAATCTCCTGTCATTTTCGGCCGCACGGGCCTTGACTGCTTTCGATACGAGCGTCACTATATAAGCGGCTACCGGTTATCGATTACTCTTGCTGCGGCCAAAATGCAAGGATGACCCCAAGGGAATTCCAGTGACAGACCTATCAATCCGGTCCGCGGGACAGGACATCGAGAAAATGCCCGTTGTTCCCCTCAGGCACTACGGGCGCTGGCTGGCTGCCGCGGCGCTGCTGGTTGTCTTGGGCGGGCTGGTCGTTTCGATGATCACCAATCCGCGCTTCAAATGGGACATCGTTTTCCAATACCTGCTGGACGACGCCATTATCTCCGGCTTGCTGATGACGATCTGGCTCACCATTGCCGCCATGGCGATCGGCATCGTGCTTGGAACCGTCATTGCGCTGATGCGCATTTCCGAGAATCGTGTGCTCGCAAGCGTTGCTTCCGGATATCTGTGGGTGTTTCGCGGCACGCCGCTGCTGGTCCAACTCATCTTCTGGTTCAATCTTTCAGCGCTCTATCCGCAGATCACTATAGGATTTCCGTTCGGTCCGAGTTTCGGCAACTTCGACGCCAACCAGTACATCACCGTCTATGTGGCCGCGCTCCTCGGGCTTGGGCTGAACGAGGGCGCCTACATGTCCGAGATCGTGCGCTCGGGTCTTAACTCGGTGCCCGTCGGCCAGAGGGAGGCGGCCCAGGCCCTCGGCATGTCGAGTTTCCGGGTCATGTGGCGCATCATCCTGCCACAGGCAATGCGTGTGATCATTCCGCCCACCGGGAACCAGCTGATCGGCATGCTCAAGACGACCTCCCTGGTCAGTGTCATTGCAATGCAGGAATTGTTGTATTCAGCGCAGCTCATCTATTCGGCGAACTTCCAGACCATTCCGCTGCTGATTGTGGCCTCGATCTGGTACCTCGTGCTGACGACGGTGCTCTCGATCGGACAATATTTCCTCGAGCGTCATTTCGGCAGGAGCGACCGCAGGACCGCCATCGCGGCGTCAGAGGACAGCGCCGACGGTTCGGCCGAAAACGCGAGAGTTGCCTAAGATGCTGGTGTCCAGTCATCCCTCTCCGCCGGCTCAGCATTTCGCGGTCGTCGCACGCGGGGTCGAGAAATCGTTTGGCAGCCTGCGTGTGCTGAAAGGTGTCGACCTGATCGTCGAGTACGGCAAGGTCGCCTGCATCCTGGGGCCTTCGGGGTCAGGCAAGAGCACGTTCCTGCGTTGCATGAACCATCTCGAGCGCATCGACAAAGGCCTGCTGCAGGTCGGAGGCCAACTGGTCGGCTATCGGCAGCATGCCGGCAAGCTCTATGAGATGAAGCAGAGCGAAGTGGCGCGCCAGCGCGCCGACATCGGGATGGTGTTTCAAAGCTTCAATCTCTTTCCGCACATGACGGTGCTGCAAAACATCATTGAAGCCCCGGTCGGGGTGAAGAGACTGGACAAGCAGCAAGCCATCGACGAGGCGATGGAATTGCTGGCAAAGGTCGGCCTCACCGCGAAGGCGGCTTCCTATCCCAGGACACTGTCGGGCGGTCAGCAGCAGCGCGTCGCGATCGCCAGGGCTCTGGCGATGAAACCGAAGCTGATGCTGTTCGACGAACCGACGAGTGCTCTCGACCCTGAACTTGTGGGCGAGGTCCTCAACGTGATGCGCGAGCTAGCCTCCGACGGGATGACCATGATCGTGGTCACCCACGAACTGGGTTTTGCGCGCGAGGTCGGCGACATGGTCGTCTTCATGGACGGCGGCGTGGTCGTCGAGCAGGGGAGCCCGTCGGAACTCTTCACCAACACCAAGAGCAACCGCGCCAAGGCCTTCCTGAGCAAGGTTCTGTGAGCGCCAAGTCAGATCGCCAGTGGAACGACAAATGAAAATCCTCCCAGACAATGTCCGAAGCCAAGCCTTCATCGACGGCAAGTTCGTGGATGCTGAGGGCGGGGCCGAGTTCGAAGACCTGAACCCAGCGACCGGCAAGCTGCTCGTTGAAGTGGCGGCGTGCTCGGCCAGCGACGTCGACGCGGCAGTCAAGGCCGCGCGCGCTGCCTTCAATGCGGGCGCCTGGAGCCGCATCGAGCCGCGCGAACGCAAGCGGGTCCTCCTAAAATTCGCGAAGCTGGTCGAAGCCAACGGACAGGAGATAGCCCTTCTCGATTCCATCGACGCGGGCAAGCCGATCGTCGACTGCGAGAACCTCGACGTTCCCGACGTCGTCAGCAACATCCGCTGGTATGCCGAGGCCATCGACAAGGTCTTCGGCAAGATCTCACCTACAGGAGAGGGCAATCTGGGGCTGATCGTTCGCGAGCCGGTCGGCGTGGTCGGCATGGTGCTGCCGTGGAATTTTCCGGCGGGGACGCTTTCCTGGAAGATCGCGCCGGCGCTTGCGGCCGGTAACTCGATCGTCGTCAAACCGGCGGAGCTTGCGCCGCTCTCAACGTTGCGAATTGCCGAATTGGCTTTCGATGCGGGCATTCCTGCGGGTGTGTTCAACGTCGTGCCCGGACTTGGCCATGTCGCCGGCAAGGCGCTCGGGCTCCATCCCGATGTCGATGTCATCTCCTTCACCGGCTCCACGGAAATCGGCCGGCAATTCCTGCGCTACTCCGCCGACAGCAATCTAAAGAAGGTCGTGCTGGAATGCGGCGGCAAGAGCCCCCAGATCGTCATGGCGGATGCGGCTCAAAATCTCGATCGGATCGCTGAGAACCTCGCAAATGCGGCGTTCTGGAACATGGGCCAGAACTGCACATGCGGTTCGCGCATCCTCGTCCAGTCGAGCATCAAGCAGGATTTCGTGGACAGCCTTGTCAAGGCCTCGAAGAACTGGGTCGTCGGCGAACCCACCGACCATACGACCAAGCTTGGACCGCTGATCGAAGCGTCTGCCCTGACGCGCGTGCTGGGCGCCATCGAGCAGGCGCGCAAGGATGGTGCGACGATTGCGTCGGGCGGCAAGCAGTTGTTCCAGGAAACAGGCGGATGGTTCGTTGAGCCGACCGTCGTCGACAACGTCCATCCCGATACCGCGCTCGCACGCGACGAGATCTTTGGACCAGTGGTGGCCGTCCTCCCTTTCGACACTGAAGAGGACGCGATCCGGATCGCGAACGCTTCCGCCTACGGCCTCGCGGCCACGGTTTTTTCCACCGATATCAATGTCGCGAT
Organism: Mesorhizobium sp. SOD10; assembly: GCA_000824805.1. GTDB lineage: Bacteria > Pseudomonadota > Alphaproteobacteria > Rhizobiales > Rhizobiaceae > Mesorhizobium. The sequence continues at coordinate 114,751 of CCNA01000007.1, read as the reverse complement.
CCGCGTCGCCCGCGCTGTGCAAGCGGGAACGGTGGCGGTCAACGGATATGGGGAAGGCGATATCACCACGCCGTTCGGGGGCTACAAGACGTCTGGTTTCGGCGGTTACGACAAGGGACTGGAAGCCTTCGATCAGTACACGCAACTGAAGACTATATGGCTCACCCTGGGTTAGCGGGGGGCACCGGTGGGCATGGACATGATGACGGAAGAGGTGACGCTGACACTTGGCGAAGCCAGCGATCTCAGCCTACATATCCTGCGCGATGCCGGTCTCGCCGGAAAACACGCAGAGGCGGTAGCGGCGGTCATCGTTGCCGGACAGCGTGACGAATGCCACTCTCACGGTCTCTATCGATTGATCGGCTGCGCGCATTCGCTCGCCACCGGCCGCGTGAACAAGACGGCAAGACCGAAGATAAACGATACCGCACCGTCGATCGTAAAAGTCGATGCCGACTACGGCTTTTCGCCCTATGCCTATAACGAAGGCATCGCCTTGGCGCTGGCCAAGGCGCGCTCCCAGGGTCTCGCTGCTCTAGCAATCAACAGATGTTACCACTTCTCGGCGCTATGGGCCGAGGTCGAGCCATTGGCCGAGCAGGGCTTCGCGGCTCTGGCGTTGACGCCAAGCCACAGCTGGGTGGCGCCGGCCGGTGGCACCAGACCGCTTTTCGGCACCAATCCGATCGCCTTTGCCTGGCCGCGCGCCGACAATCACCCGTTCGTCTTCGATTTTGCCACCAGCGCGACGGCCCGCGGTGAAATCGAACTACACAGAAGGGCCGGCAAGAGCCTTGCGCCGGGGCTGGCGCTGGATCCAAGCGGCCGCCCGACCGTCGATCCGGCGGAAGCGCTGCGGGGTGCGATGCTGACCTTCGGCGGGCACAAAGGATCGGCCCTGTCGACCATGGTGGAGCTTCTGGCAGGTCCGCTCATCGACGACATGATCAGCCTGGAATCGAAGGCTTTCGACAACGAGCTCGGCGCCATGCCGTGCCACGGAGAGTTGATCCTCGTCTTGGACCCAAGCGTCTTCCTGGGGGAAGCGCTCGGCAAGAACCTCGCTCGCGCCGAGATGCTATTCGACGCCATCATTGGCCAGGACGCGAGATTGCCCTCGCAGCGCAGATACGAGGCTCGCCTCAACAGCCTTCGGGCCGGCGTGACCATTCCAAGGCCGCTCTACGAAGAACTCGTCGCACTCGTCAAGGCGCCCTCCGAAAAAGCTGGGGCGCCCGACCGGCGAGGCTGAGGCAAAGGGCGATTTCATGCGCATCTGCGCGACCAGATCCAGATTTGCGATGGAGGATTTTTCGAACGATCACAGCCAGGCCTGCATATCATCATGTGGCGTAGTCTGTTTCGAAGCAGGTCAGCGTTGGCGAGATCAGCCGATAGGAAGATCCGCGCAGCCATCAGTGAACGGCAACTTGGGTGCCCCGCTCGCCCCCTTAGCTCCTGTGCCCGACTGCTGAATCCACGCAAGGCTCCTGACGAACGAGAAGCGCTGACTCCATTCGCCCAGCGGCACGTCCAGCGACTGCCTGCTCGTCAATGAATGTGCATCACGAATCACACGCTCCGGCCCTTTGCTTTCGAGATCCCGCAATCAACCAGATCTCGACGTAGCCATCATCGGTGCCGGCCCGGCAGGTCTTCGCACGGCCTATCACCTGCGCGAGAGCGGACTTCGGGTGAAAGTGTTCGAGGCGCTGCCGCATGTTGGCGGGCGAACACGCACCGATCATGTCGCTGGTGAGGACATCAACATTGGGGGCCATGTTCGTTTATGTTGGTACTGAGAGCGAGGCGGTCTGCCGCGAGCTTGGGATTGAAACAATCCCGGTTAGCCCCGCCTCTTTCGGCGTCAGCATAGGCGGAGAGACCGTCGTCGCCCGTGATGACGAAGAGTAGGTCGCCGGACTTGAGCTCCCACCCCGGGCCGACGCCGACCTTTGCAGGGTTCTTGCGGATGTGCGCCGAGAATACGAAACCTATGCCGCCGGCGGTGGGCTTTCGGCGAGTTCCCAAGCGCTCGCGCAGGAAACACTCAGCAAGCACCTGGGACCACTTGATCCTATGGTTCAAAGCATAGTTCGCAACGCCGTGCGGGGCGGCAGCACGGCGGATCCAGACGTTCTTTCGGCGCAGTACGCGTTGCGGTATTTCGCGAGCTATCTCGTGCGCCCCAAAGGGCAACGCCTCTACATCCCGCAAGGCATGCAGCAGATATCCAAGGCGCTCAGCGACAGACTTGCCTGTGATGTGCTAGAGCTGAATGCCTCCGTCTGGCGCGTGTCACCGCCCGAGGAGGGATGCTACGGGCTGGAGGTCGAAATGCCTAGCAATGGGATAACGACATTCAGGGCGTCTCACGTCGTCTTCGCCATACCTGTCCCCGGCATAGCGGAACTGGCTCCCTGGTTTCCGGCATGGAAGTTGGATGCGATCGAGAAGGTCCAGACGAACCCCACTGTGACGCTGGCCATCGTGCTCGACAGCGCCAGCAAGGCGAATTGGGACTATATATTCCTCATCACCGCTGCGGATGCGCACTTCAATACCGTGCTGCAGACTAGGGCGAGCGCCGACCAGGTTCCGAGTCAAAGGGAACGCACACACTTCAACTGCTATCTGAGCGCCGATCCGGAGACGGCAGCGCCGGGCGACGACGCTGCGACAACATCTGCCTGGCTGGAAGCATTCTTCCGCATCCTTCCCGACGCGCGTGGGCGCGTCCTGGGGACACGCTTGGCGCGATGGCCGCGCTGCTTTGCCTATCCAGCCCCTGGAAGAGAAAAGGTCCTAGACCAGGTGCAGGCACCAGTGGATAGCGCCCATCTTGCTGGTGACTTCACGTCCGTAACCGCCGGCTCGCATGGCGCGCTGCAAGAGGATGGACGCGCGGTAAGAGAAATGCTGCAAGCCTCAGCTCGCTCATAGCAAATTTCGGCTTTCATTCAACGGCCGGGCAGGCGCCTCTGCGCTGCTCCGGCCGTTTGCTTTTCGAATGCTCAGCGATAGGCGGGGCCGCGATCCAGTGATCCCGCCTGGCCCGCTTAGCTTATTGACAACTGGTAACCGGTGATATATTACCTATCGAGGTAAAGGCTCGAGTTAGGTCAGAGGTCTATGAGTTTGCATGCCGAATTCACCAACATGATCCGTTCCCGCGAGCTCGTGACCGGCACCTGGATGCAGATCCCGCATACGATCGTCGCTGAGCTCCTGGCGCAGACCGGTTTCGATTTCATCCTGCTCGACGGAGAGCATGCGCCCGTTCCTCCGGACCTGCTCTACACGCTTCTGCCAGCGACCGAACGTTTCAACAAACCGGTGCTGTATCGCGTCCGGTATAACAGCCCGGACCTCATCAAGGCTGCATTGGATGCAGGCGCAACCGCCCTGATCGTCCCAATGGTGAATTCCGCAAAAGAGGCGGCTGAGGCGGTCTCGGCCGCCAAGTATCCGCCGTTCGGCAAGCGAGGGATCGGTGCGTGGCGAGCTTCCAACTACTACCTGGACGAAGCCGCCTATGTCGCGACCGCCAACGAAACCGCGCTCATCGTGCAGATTGAGAGCCGCGAGGCGTTAGAGGCAGTTGACGAGATCGCTGCGACGCCCGGCATAGATGCCATTTATATTGGGCCCGCCGACCTCTGCATGTCCCTTGGATTGCCGCTTGGCCAGCTCAGCGACGGTCTCAAGGAGGCCTGCCGCAAGGTCGCCGCCGCCGCCAACCGCAACGGCATCGCCGCTGGTATCGACGTCGCGTCCCTTGACTATGTTCGGACCTATCGCGCGCTGGGCTTCAGCCTTCTGACGCACGGCCTTGACACCGGCTACCTCATCGATGGCGGGAGGCAGCTCTCGGCACGTCTGCGCGAGGCTTCGCGGGCTTGAGCGATTTCGGGCAGCCGCTGGCCATGCCCGAAACATGACCTGTTTTCGGGTCCATGCAACTGCAACGACAAAAATGATTGGAGGAGAACTGGAATGAAAGAGAAGTCTATGGCGATTTCGCGCCGCGCTCTGCTTGTCTACGGTGGGAAGGTCGCAGCAGGCGCAGCGCTTCTATCGGGCACCGATTTCGGCGGCATCGCCCACGCCGCGTCGCGCTCGCTGACCATCGCGACGTCTGGAGGCTCGTTCGAGCAAGCGCTGAAGAAGGCGATGTTCGAACCTTACCAAAAGGCCAATCCGGATCTTGCATTGCAGCTCGATACCCCCGACGACGCCGCTCGCCTGAAGGCCATGGTGGAGGCCGGCAACGTCACGGTCGATCTGTCCAGCACTGGCGACTTCTTCGGGCTTGACGAGGACGGGCAATGGCTCGAGCCGATCGACTATTCCGTTGTCGATAAGACGATGCTGCTTCCGGGTTATGCGATGAAATATCGCGTTGGCAATGACATCGAGAACACTATTATTTGCTATCGCAAGGACAAATTCTCCAGCGCCGCGCCCGAAGGCTTCAAGGACTTCTTCGACACTACCAAGTTCCCAGGTAAGCGCGCTGTATGGAAATTCGTGGCCGGCGGCATCTTGGAGGCTGCACTGATCGCCGACGGCGTGGCTGTCAAAGATCTCTATCCAATCGATGTCGAACGTGCCCTCAAGAAGCTCGACAGCGTCAAGGCGGACCTGATCTGGTGGGATAGCGGCGCCCAGGCCCAGCAGCTCATCACCAGCGGCGAGGCCGCGATGGGTATCCTCTGGGGCTCGCGCGCTTTTCCGGCAATGGACAACGCGCCGGTCGGCGTGGTCTGGAAGGAATGGTTGAGCGGCGGCGGATGGTTCGTCGTTCCCAAGGGAGCCCCCAACAAGGCGGAAGCCTTCAAGGCGCTTGCCTTCTTCCTGTCCGAGAAGCCGCAGATAGCTCTGACAAAATACCTTCCCTACGGGCCGGTCAATGTCGCGGCGGCCAAGAACGTCGACGCCAAGTACAAGGGCAACCTGCCCACAGATCATCTCGATACCCGGGTCTCGATCGACTATAGCTGGTGGATCAAGAACCAGGCAGCCGTCGACACCCGATTCCAGGAATGGCTCCTGGGCTGAGTTCCTCCCAAGAATGCGCATCCAGCCGCAAATGGCTGGATGCGCATGAAGACAGTGGTCTGGCATGACCGTATTCGTATCAAACACCCCACTGCGCGATGCCGGAATCAATCGCCTGCGACCGAGGACGCCCGACGGCTGGTTCCTTCTGCTCTTGCCGACGCTGGCCTTTCTGTTCCTGGTATTCCTCTATCCGCTCCTCTATATAGTTGGCCGCAGCTTTCCTGACTATTCGCTGGCCAACTACGAGCGAATTTTCGCCACGACGCTCTATGCCCGCGTCATCGTCTCGACCTTCAAAACCGCACTTATCGTGACGGCGGCGTGTCTGCTGATGGGTTACGCCTATGCCTACGCCCTGGTACGCAGCCGGGGCGTGGCCCTCGCCATCCTTTCGATATCGCTTCTGTTGCCGTTCTGGGTGAGCGTCCTATTGCGCACATTCGCCTGGCTGGTGCTTCTGCAGGACACCGGGCTCGTCAACCAGATGCTCATCGGGCTTGGCTTGACCGACGCTCCGATCTCGCTCATCCGAAACCAGTTTGGCGTCGTCGTCGGCATGTCGAACATCCTGTTGCCCTATATGGTGCTGCCGCTTGTGGCGGTCATGCGCGGCATCGACCCCAATCTGATGCGCGCAGCCACGATCTCGGGCGCATCGCCGCTGCGCAGTTTCTTCAGAGTCTACCTGCCACTCACCTTGCCCGGAATATTGTCCGGCACGGTGCTGACCATGACGCTGTCGCTCGGCTTCTACATCACGCCAGCGGTGCTCGGCGGCTCGGGCAACGTCATGATCGCTCAGCTGATTGCCGATCAGATCAACCAGCAGGTGAACTTCGCCTTCAGCAGCGCGCTGGCCGTCGCGCTGATCATCTTCTCGTCGGTCGCCTTCGGGGCCTTCGCGCTGCTGCTTTCGGTGTCGAAGAAGAAAGTCGCGGGGGCCTGAGATGGTGGCGAGAATCTCCGCCAAGCTGCCGAAAGCCCTGTTCGTGCTGTTGATCGCAGCGATCGTCGCCTTCCTTCTGTTTCCCGTCTTCGTGGTCATTCCGATCTCATTCAACGACATCAACGACCTGCGCTTCCCGCCGGTCGGCTTTTCGCTGCGCTGGTACGAAGCCTTCATGGCAGACCCGTTCTGGAAGGCAGCCTTCCTCACCAGCCTCCAAGTTGCCCTGATGACCGTCGTCGCGTCGGTCAGCCTGGGGACGGCCGCGGCGCTGGCGCTCTTCATGAGCGATCTCCGGCTCAAGCCCGCGCTTCGCCTATTCCTGCTCAGCCCTCTGGTGACGCCGGTGATCGTGCTTGCGATCGGCATCTTCATGGTGTTCTCACGCTGGAAGCTGGCAGGAACGATAACCGGGCTTGTGGTGGCGCACAGCGTGCTGGCGATCCCCCTCGTGATCGTGGCGGTCACGGCTGCGCTTCACACCATCCCGCCGAACCTTGCCATGGCAAGTGCGGGCCTCGGAGCAGGGCCGGTGCGGACCTTCTTCCGGATCAGGCTTCCCTTACTTAAACCAGGCGTCGTGGCCGGAGCGGTCTTCGCCTTCATCACCTCGTGGGACGAGGCCGTCATCTCGATTTTCCTGTCGTCGCCGAGCCACCGCACGCTGCCCGTGCTGATCTGGTCGGGCGTGCGCACCGGCCTCAGCCCGGTGATCGCGGCGGTCGGCAGCATCCTCATCATCATCACGGCCGTCGGCCTCGCGCTGGTCTATGCGCTGCGTCCGGCCGACGCCGATAACCGGCAATCGCTCTAGAGGAGATCATGACTTCAGCGTTGCAGCTCGAAGGGTTGGGCAAGTCGTTCGGACATTTCCGCGCCCTCCATGACATCTCGCTCGACCTGCAGCAGGGCGAGTTCCTGACCATGCTCGGGCCGTCCGGATCCGGCAAGACGACGACGTTGCAGCTGATCGCCGGGTTCCTGCAGCCGGATCGGGGCCGCCTGCTGATGAAGGGGCGCGACATCGCCGGCATCCCGGCGCACCGCCGCAATATCGGCATGGTCTTCCAGGACTATGCGCTGTTCCCGCATATGACGGCCCTCGACAATGTCGCCTTTCCGCTGGAATCGCGCGGCATCGGCAAGCTCGAGCGACGCCGCCGGGCCGAAGAGATGCTCGGCGTCGTTAACCTGGGCCATCTGCTCGACCGTTATCCGCGACAGCTGTCAGGTGGCCAGAAGCAGCGCGTAGCCCTGGCGCGCGCGCTTGTCTATGACCCGGAGGTCGTGCTTCTCGACGAGCCGCTCGGTGCGCTCGACAAGAAGCTGCGCACGTCCATGCAGCTTGAGATCCTGCGCATCACACGCCGCTTCGGCGCGACTGTCATATCGGTCACACATGACCAGGAAGAGGCGCTGGTCATGAGCGACCGGATCGCGCTCTTTTCGCAAGGGGCGCTGGCGCAGGTGGGCACACCAAAGGAACTCTATGCCAAGCCGGCCAACGCATTTGTGGCGGATTTCGTGGGCGAGTCCAACTTGTTGCCAGCGGAGCTGACAAGAGCTGGCGGCGAGGCGGTGGTCAAGGGGGACGGGTGGCTGGCGAAGCTGCCCGTCGATCGCCTAGCGGTGGGCCTGGCCGACGGCCAAGTCACGCTCATGGTCCGGCCCGAGGCTTTGCGCTTGTCGGCCGGCGATGCCAGCCCTGTCGCGCAGCGGCCCAACAGTATCGAGGCAACGGTCAAGCAGGTCGTCTATCTCGGCTCGGCGCTGCGCGTGCACGCCCAGTTGCCGAACGGTTCGATCATTCAAATTGCCGTGCCGGACGTCCGTTCCCTGAGTTTCGTGCCCGAAACGACTGTCCGGGCAAGTTGGGATGCGGACGATGTCGTCATCCTGCAGGCATAGCCGCCGGCTCGGCTTTCGCACGCAAACAAATGGAGAACCCAGATGGATGAGCTCAAAAGCGAGATATCTGCACGGCGGATGAGCCATCATATCGACGGACTTTCCGTCGGGTCGAGCAGTGGCAAAAACATCAAGCGGCACGCGCCGAGCGACGGCCAACTCCTGGCGACCTGGCCGGAAGGCACGGTCGAGGACGTGGACCGCGCGGTCGCCGCCGCCAGGGCCGCATTCAAGGACAAACGCTGGTCGGGCCTGACCGGCGCCCAGCGCAGCGAGGTATTGCGAGCCGTATCGGTGCGCCTGAAGACGGGGTTCGAGGACCTTGCGCTGATCGAGGCGCTTGAATCGGGCAAGATCCTGACCCAGGCCCGCGAGGAAATCCAATGGGCCGGCGATATCTGGGACTTCGCAGCCGGACAGGCGCGTTCGCTGCACGGTGACAGCCACACCAATCTCGGCAGCGACAAGATGGCACTGGTGTTGCGCGAGCCGGCCGGCGTGGTCGGCATGATCACGCCCTGGAACTATCCGCTCGTGGTGCTCAGCCAGAAACTGCCGTTCGCTCTGGCGGCAGGCTGCAGCGTCGTGGCAAAGCCGAGCGAGCTGACATCGGGAACGACGCTCCTGTTGGCGAAAATCCTTGAAGAGGCCGGGCTGCCGAAAGGCGTGTTCAATGTCGTCACCGGTTATGGCGATCCAGTGGGCAAGCGCATCGCGCAGCATCCGGACGTGGACGTCGTCTCGTTCACCGGATCGACCGCGACGGGGAGTGCCATCATTGCGGCCGCTTCCGGAACGCTCAAGAAGACGATCGTCGAGCTCGGCGGCAAGAACCCCAACATCGTGTTCGCCGACGCCAATCTGGAAGCCGCTGTCGATGGCGCGGTGAAGGGCATCATTCACAACGCCGGCGCCGAATGCTGCAGCGGCAGCAGACTGCTCGTCCAGTCCTCGATCGCAGACAGCTTCGTCGCGATGCTGAAGGAAAAGATGGCTAGAGTTAAGGTCGGCGATCCGCTCAAGGCCGGCAACGGGTATGGGGCCATCATCAGCAAGACGCACTACGACAAGATCCTGCGCTATATCGACGAGGGTAAGCGTACCGCCACACTCATTCTTGGCGGCTCGGCGATTGAAGCCTTGCCGGGCTACTACATCGAGCCGACGATCTTCAGCGGCGTAACGCCTGACCTCGCCATCGCCAGGGAGGAGATTTTCGGCCCGGTCATTTCGGTGCTCACCTTCGACACTATCGAGGAGGCGGCCCAACTCGCCAATGATACGCTCTACGGGCTTTCTTCTGGGATCTGGACAGGCAGCATCGATACGGCACTGTTCATGGCCCGAGAAATCCGCTCAGGTATTGTGTGGGTGAACACCTTCCTCGACGTGCCGTCGGAGGTACCGATCGGCGGTATGCGCCAGAGCGGATTCGGGCGCGAGAACGGACGCTATGCGGCCGAGGAATTTTGTGTCCTCAAGACCGTCATCATCCAGGATTCGCGCAGCTATCCGCGTTATCTGCCAAGCACCTAGACCTGGGAAGCAACAATGCGCACCAAAACCAGCATCCGCGTCGTCGGCTGCCATGCCGAGGGGGAGATCGGCGACGTCATCGTGGGCGGCGTGCTGCCGCCCGCGGGCCGCACGATGATGGAAAAGATGATTACGATGGAGCGCGATCACGACCAGATCAGGCGCATGCTGATCTGCGAGCCGCGCGGCAGCGTTGCCCGTCATGTCAATCTCCTGGTGCCCTCGACGCGCGAGGATTGCGCCGCGGGCGCCATCATCATGGAGCCGACCGAATACCCGCCGATGTCCGGCTCCAACACGATCTGCATCGCCACGGTGCTGCTCGAGACCGGCATGGTGCCGATGCAGGAGCCCGAGACGCGCTTCAAGCTGGACATGCCCGGCGGCGTCATCGAGGTCAGCGCCGAATGCCGCGACGGCAAATGTCTGTCGATCACCTTCCGCAACGCGCCAGCCTTCGCCGAGCGCCTCGATGCCAATATCGAAGTCGAGGGGTTGGGAACGTCTCGCCCGGACGCTCGGACCGCAGCCCGACGGGAACCGGTACCTCGGCCCGCATGGCGGTGCTGCAGGCGCGAGGCCAGATGAAGGAAGGCGAGGTGCTGATCCATGAATCGATCATTGGCTCGCGCTTCACCGGCAGGATCCTCGAACTCACCGAAGTCGCCGGGCGCAAGGCGATCGTGCCGCAGATCACGGGCAGGGCCTGGATCACGGGCGAACACAATTATTATGTCGATCCGATGGATCCGTATCCGCAAGGCTACGTGCTGTCGGATACCTGGGGCACCTCGACCTCGGTGACGCAATAGCGAGATCGCGGAAGCTGGCCTGCTGATCAGTCGCATCGAATTGTCAAGGAAGGTTGCAACATGCCGCTCGTCAAGGTCGATCTCTACCCCGGCCGCTCGACAAGTCAGAAGCGCGAAGTCGGGGAAGGGATCACGCGGGTGTTCGTCGAGAAGCTCGGTTCCGCACCCCAGGATGTGATCGTGATTTTCAACGACACGCCGGCACACGATTGGTTTGCAGGCGGTCAGCCGATGTTCCGGCCGGCGAGCAGATCGCCGAGTGCGGCGTGACGGCGACCACGCCGTCGGCCGGCAATGCCAGATGAAGCAAGCGCCTTGGCCGTCGTGCTAGAATCGTGATCAGGTCGCCCGCGGGGCAGGGAAAACGAACCCTGCGTGTGACGCTTCAGCATCTCCTGCACACCAGTCAGCCCAGAAAGCCCTCCTCTTGTCGGCGTGGGCCCGTCGCCAGCAGTCGTGACGATCTGTATCACCCGGATTTCACGACGAAGTCGAGTTCGGCCCGACGCGAATGGACTACTCGCGTGTCTGAAGCCTTTGGGTAAGACGCTTGCCGCTTAGTATCAGCGCTTTTTCCCAGCTTTCGCGTTCAGGGGAGGGACGATCTCGGATCAGGATAAGGTTCAGGGTGCCAATGGCAATGCCGTCCGGCGCTCGGACTGGAACAGCAAGGCACTCCGTGAAGTCTTCGACAAGACCGCTCGCGACAACAAAGTTCCGGACGCGAGCTTCGGCTACCTCTGCACAAAAACGGTCTTCATCGATCCGAGTGCCGTTCGGAAGAATGAAATCAGCCGGAGGGATAAATTGCTTGATGGCCTCGGCGCCCATGTGGTCGAGCAGCAGGCGGCCTGATGCCGTCCAAGGCAAAGGCATCGATATTCCAACTTCGGACCCGATTTTGAAGAAAGTCCTTCCTGTGTCCATATGCAGCACGGTGAATTTATTGCCATTCATCATGCAAAACTGTGCTGTCTGTCCCGTGGCCCCAGCAAGAGCAACGACTTCCTCTCGTGCTAGCTTACTTAGACGATGATGATTCAGGTAGTCGGCAGCATAAAAGTGCAGCGTTCTACCGAAGAAGACGCGTCCCTCGTCGTCGTACGTTTCCAGTATTCCACCTGCCAACAGACGATTGACCAAATCATAGGCGGTTGAACGCGGCGCATTCAGAATACGTGCTAGTTCGCCGATACGCATCGGCCGCTTTCCTGCGTGAAGAGCTTCGAGGAGTTCCAATACTCGATCGACTCCGCGGACGCGGGGGCTCTCTGTCGTCACACTCAAATGAAATCTCCTACAAATTCCGATTGACAAGCGCGGGTGCTAGCGTAACAGTCTGCTTTGTCCAATATACAGGTCAAGTGTCCAACACGCTGGACAACGTGTCAAGGTCCAATAGCATGTTAGCCGCTGAAAATTGACCGACAGAGCGATCCCGGGTGGCCGACTCGGATCAACTCTGACGCACAGGAGAATGAGTTTTGGGTCGAAAATGGGAACCAAGATCTGTCCTTCCGAACAAGGCACGCTGCAAGTGACGAGGTCGTCGGGCGCGTGCTCTCCGATCCTGAAACTGGAAGGCATCAAGAAGAGCTATGGCCAGCTTGATGTTCTCAAAAACGTCGACCTATCAGTAAACGAGGGTGAGGTCGTCGTTATGATAGGACCCAGCGGCTCAGGGAAAAGCACCCTGTTGCGCTGTATCAATCTCCTGACGGTGCCGGATGCCGGTTCGATAGTTTTCAGGGGCAAGGACTACGGCCCCAACCAGATAAAGGATTGGCGGAGCAGGCGCGCGTTCGAGCGGTCGCTCGTGCAGTTGCGCTGCGACGTCGGCATGGTGTTCCAGCACTTCAACCTCTTCCCGCACATGACGGCCGGAGAGAACGTGATGCTGGGCTTGACCCGTGCTCACGGTGTCCATGCACGGGAGGCGAGAAGGATAGCGCAGGAGCAGCTCGATCAAGTAGGCGTTGGCGACAAGTTCAGTGCCTACCCCCGCAATCTCTCCGGCGGACAGCAACAGCGTGTGGCCATTGCGCGTGCCATCGCGCCAAAGCCTCACCTGATGCTTTTCGACGAGGCCACGTCTGCGCTCGACCCGGAGCTGGTCGCCGGGGTTCTGGCTGAAATGCGCCGGCTCGCCGCCACAGGTATGACGATGATCGTGGTCACCCACGAGATGCGCTTCGCCTTCGAAGTCGCCGACCGCGTCGTATTCATGGCCGACGGGGCCGTCGTTGAGCAGGGGCCACCGGCCCATTTCAAGAATCCGCAGCACGAGCGTACCCGAGCCTTCCTCAGCGCGATAGGTGTCGCATGAACGCGACCTATCAGTTCAACTGGTCGGTCATCGACGCCCATATGTGGCCGATGCTCGTCGGGCTCGTCTTGATGATCCGGCTGACGATCGTGGGCATGGTGATCTCTCTGGCGTTCGGCCTAATCCTGGCTCTCATGCGAATGAGCGCTGCACGTCCTGTGCGCGTTCTCGCGTCGGGTGTGATCGACGTCGTCCGTTCGGTTCCGTTGATCATCCTACTGTTCTGGCTCTATTACGGCCTCGCCGCACAGCTCGGCATCGCGATGCAAGCCTTTACCGCCGGCGCGATCGCCCTCGGTATCACGGGTTCCGCCTATATGGCCGAAGTCTACCGCGGCGGACTGGAAGCAGTCGAAAGCGGACAGCGCGAAGCTGCCGCCGCTATGGGGCTCACCCGGGCCGTGGCGTTCCAGACCGTGGTCCTGCCGCAGGCGGCACGGCTGGTGGTGGCGCCCACGATCAACGTATTCGTCATGTTGCTCAAGGGCGCGACGATCATGTCCACGATCGGCGTGGCCGACATGATCTTCGTTGCCCGCCAGGTCTCACTGCGCACGTTCACGCCTTTCGAGCTCTACACATTTGCGGGCTTGGTACTGATCGTCATCACCCTGATCCTGGCGGCTATCGGCGGCGTTATAGAGCGTCGTCTGTCCAAGGGGGCCGGCCGTCATGCCTAATGGACGCGCTCTTGATTTCGGCCCGGTATTGGCAAATCTAGATGCTCTTCTCGTCGCACTGGCAATCGCGATGGGAGTGGCGCTCTGCGCCTTCGCAATCGGCCTGGTGCTTGGGGCCGTCGTTGCCGCCGGTCGCCTCTCTCGCAATACGGTTATCCGCTCGGTCAGCTACGCCTATACGCAAGCTTTCAGGGGAGTCGCGCTCTACGTACTGGTGATCTGGGTCTATTTCGGTCTTGCGATCGCCATCGGCCTAAACCTGACCGCTCTGGTGGCAGGCATCGTCAGCCTTGGTTTGCTGACCAGCGGCTACATGTCGGAAATCATCCGGGCGGGCCTGGTCTCAGTCGCTGCCGGCCAGCGCGAAGCAGGCCTGGCAATGGGCCTAACACGGAGCCAAGTCACCCGGTACATCATCGTGCCTCAGACCTGGAAGGTCATCCTTCCCGCGTCTGTGAATCAGCTCGTCGACACCATCAAGGATTCCGCCATCCTCGGTGTCATCGGCGTGCCGGAGCTGCTTTTTGAAACGCAGCGCCTTTCCCAGATGAGTTACCGCCCGTTCGAATTCTATACCGCCGCCGCAGTGCTCTATCTGGCTATGGTTCTGATCGTGGCCTGGGGCGGACGCGTGTTGGAAAGGCGGCTCCGTCGTGAGGGGGTTTCCACGGTCACGGTCAGCTACTTTCCCAAACAGCCTGCTGGTAGCCATTGAGGGTGAGGTTTTCACCAGCGGTTCCACAACCCGATCACCCCGCTTCAGAGGAGAACGACAATGACAATTTCCAAAGACACCAACCAGCCCATCCATGAGGCGTCGGTGCAGACCTTCGACCGGCGCGGCATTTTTGGAATAGCCAGTGCGGTCGGTGCCGGAGCACTTCTCGCTTCCTTCGCGGGTGGCAGCCAGGCGGTGGCGGCGGCGGAGGGCGCAACCTCGGTGATTGACACTGCGCTCCAACGGGGCAGCATCAAATTCGGTGTCAGCCTCAGCTACGCCCCGATCGAGATGCGCGATCCGAGCTCCGGCGAACCAACCGGATATGTAATCGAGCTCGCCAAGTTGCTGGCCAAAAGTCTCAACGTGAAAGCCGAATTTGAGGTTATGCCGTTCGACCAGCTGTTCGCTGCCCAACTCGCCGGAAAGTTCGACATGGCTGGCACCTGCGCCACGATCCTGCCTCAGCGCGCTGAGAAGGTTCTGTTCTGCTCAGAGCCGGTCCAGATCGAATCCCAGGTCGTGCTCCTGAAGCCCGGTTCCACGGCCAAGTCCCTTGCCGACCTTAGCAATCCTGACGTCACCATTGCAGTCGGCGTCGGCAGCTCGCAGGAAGCCGCCGCCCCCGGCATCTTCCCTGGTGCGGCGATCAAGAGCCTGGACAATCAGGCAGCAATCCAGGACGTCGGCGTGGGTCGCTCGGACGCGACCCTGCTCAGCGAGTTCAATGTCGCTGACGCGAAGAAGGCGTTCCCCGGGCTGACGGTCATGGACGTACCACCGCCGTTCATCGACATCACCACATTCTTCATGCCGCTGAGCGACTATCGCACCAAGTTCTACGTCGACAACTGGCTTCGATACCAAACTTCGCACGGCGTGCTCAGCGCTTTGTGGGCGAAATATGTCGGCAATGCTGCCACTGCCGCCGGTATCCCGACCACGCCGATCACTTCGCCCTGGATCAAGTCATAAATTCGAAATGCACAGGAGTGACCTCTATGCCCGGTAAAACATGGTGGTTCGCCGATTGCGATCGTCCACCGCCACGCAGTTTCGGGGACATGGCTTCACACGAGGCACTTATGGTGGTCAATCCTGGCACGGAAACCGCGCACCTCGATTTCACCCTGTACTGGTCGGATCGCGAACCCACGAAGGGCATTCGCGTCGAGGTTCCGGGTGAACGGGTGCTCGGTTTCCGTCTCGAACAACTCAGCGGGCAAGACGGACCGGTTCAAGTACCACCTCGGGTTCAATATGCTATTCGCGTCGAAAGCGATCAGGACGTAGTCGCGGTGTACGGGCGTGTAGAATGCCCCGAACCCGGCGGAGCTTCCGTCGTCGGCTATCCTGGTCACGTTTCATGACCACCTAAGCGATTCAAGGAAAGCGGAAAATCGTGAAGTTAATTAAGGACGGGCCAGGTGTACCTGCGCCCGGTGGGCACTACTCGGCTGCCGTCGTGACCGGAGGCATGGTGTATGCTTCCGGATGCGTTGGATTGCTTCAGGAAACCGGCAAGCTCGCGCCCGACTTCGAAGGCCAAGTCAAGGCAACACTGAGCAACCTCGACGCTGCGTTGGCCGCAGCAGGCGCGCGACCGCAAGATGTCGTCAAGACAACCTGCTATTTGTCAAAACGAGAGAATTTCGCAGAGTTCAATACGCTCTACGCAAGCTTCTTCGGCAATCACCGACCGGCGAGGACTACAGTCACCGTCATATTGAACCCAGGCGTCCTGTTCGAACTCGACGCCGTCGCAGTGCAATCTGACAGGCAATGAAGCTTCCTCTCGCCAGATGCTGGCGGGAGTCTATCCGGGTCGGCAAACGTGCGCAGCCGATGCCGAACACCTACGCGCACTGACAAAAGGAATTGAAGACCAATGACTGACTTTGGCGTAATTGCTGCCATGGTAACGCCTTTTACGAAGAACGATACTGTCGACGAAGCTGCTCTGCGCGCGCTTGTCGACCGGCTGATCTCGGAAGGCGTTCACGGCCTCTTGCCTTCGGGCGGAACCGGAGAATTCACGGCACTCAGCGACGATGAGCGCCGCCAGGTGATCCGCATCGTGACCGAACAGGCTGCCGGACGCGTACCAGTTGTCGCACACACTGGCGCCGCCTCGACAAATGCTGCCAGGTCTTTGACTGAATTTGCGGCAGAGGCGGGTGCGACAAGCGCTCTTCTGGCCGTTCCCTTTTATGAGACGGTCAACGAACAAGAAGCGATCCGCTACTACAAGGAAGTCGGTGCTTCCACCAAGCTGCCGCTGATCGCCTATAATCATCCGCCTGCGACCGGCTTCACGATGACTCCCGACTTCCTGCTCGAACTCGTCGCAGAAGTTCCGACCGTCAAGGCCGTCAAGGATTCCAGCAGTGATATCCGCCACATGCATGCGTTGACGGCGCGCCATCAGGACCGCATCGCCTTCTTGACCGGTGTCGACATGCTGTTCGGACCGGCCCTGGCCTGCGGCGCCAAGGGCGCGATCATGGGCAGCACCAACATCCTGACGCCGCTGTTCGTGCGCATGTGGAATGCGGCTAAGGAAGGAAACGCCGCCGAGCTCAACAAGCTCTGGCAGAAGACGCTGCCCGTCGCGACCTTTATCGAGACCTATCCGTATACTGCATCGGTGAAGGCCGGCTGCGAGATCCTCGGCCATCCTGTGGGTACCGTGCGCTCGCCGTTCGCACCGCTTGAGGCTGATGCTTGCAAGCTTCTGGAGAAGATGTTGAAGGCGGCATATGCCTAATTTGCCTGAAGGCCTTAGGGCCGCGGGTGACCCCGCGCGGAAGTCCGAAGTCGAGGGCTTCGACGTCTGCGTCGTGGGCGGCGGCGCGGCAGGCATGGCTGCTTTGTGGGAGTTGCGCGATCTGAACGTCGTGCTTATCGAGGCGACGGATCGGCTCGGCGGTCGGATGCGCTCCGAAGATCGCGGTCCCTACTGGATAAACCTCGGATGCCATTTGCTCCCGCCGCCGGAATCGGTTCTCGGCCGCATGATGAAGTCGCTCTCGGTACCTCCGCTTCCGGTGCCGGGGGTCACGTCTGCCGTGGCGTTCGACGGTCGGGTCTACGACTGTAAGTCCGTAGAATCCTATGTCTACCGACTGCCGCTTTCGATCGGTGAGCGCATTGCGATGGTTCTGACCGGATTGCGGCTGCGACGTGCGGTACGCGGATTCCACAAAGTGGCGCGGTTAAACAAAGGCGAGAGTATGCTGTCGATGCTCTCCCGCACGCGTCCTTACTTTGGACATCTCAGCGCCCGCGAATATTTCGGAAAGCTACCGAAACGGGTGGATGAACTATTCGCCGCAGCCAGCAGGCGCTCGTCGTCGGAAATGGAAGAACATGCCGTAGGCGTGGAGGCATCGATGTACGCCGCCGTCTGGGGCGGAAAGAAGGGCTTCTCGATTAACAACGCCATGGGTGGTTCCGGTCAACTCCCCGCTGCGCTAGCTACGGAGATGGCGAGTCACGTGCGTCTCAATTGCCCAGTCGAGTCCGTCGTTGACGGCAAAGATGGCGTCCGCATTTCCTATGATGAAGGCGGCACCTTGCGAGCGATTCGCGCGAAGCATGTCATCGTGGCAACGCCGGCACCGATCGCCCGGAAGATCGTCGATCGCTTGACCAGCCAGGCATCGGAGTTCCTGGACTCCGTGAAGTACGGCACATTCG
This sequence comes from Mesorhizobium sp. SOD10, assembly GCA_000824805.1. Taxonomy (GTDB): domain Bacteria; phylum Pseudomonadota; class Alphaproteobacteria; order Rhizobiales; family Rhizobiaceae; genus Mesorhizobium. The sequence goes on along the minus strand of CCNA01000007.1, from coordinate 97,059 downwards.
TCGTGATGGGCTTCCTGACGAACGAGAAGCACTCAATGCCCTGGGACCATATCTATGGCATGACGACGCCGGGTCTGTCCTTCAACATGCTGTTCAACCATGCCAACCCGCTTCGTACAGGCGAGCGCGCGCCCGGTGGCAGCATGATGGTCTACGCGGGCGGTGATGATGCGAGAAAGCTGATTGATCGCTCGGATGACGAAGTGGTCCGCACCTTCAGTCGGGATCTCGGGCGCATCTATCCCCAATTGCCGTCGTTGATAACTGAAACGGTGGTCCGGCGGTGGCATATCGGAAACGCGTCTCGCCCGCCACGCGCACCTGAGAACGGGTGGGGTATATCGGACAGTGTGGCAACGGATTTCGGTCACGTACGACTAGCAGGCGACTACTTTGCCGAGATCGGCAACTGCGAGCGTGCGGCAACCCTCGGCATGGAAGCCGCGCAGCGCATCCGCAAGCAACTGGCCAGTGTCCTCAATGACGATGTTTAGTGAATCAATTAGGAGCACCGTTGTGACGCAGACCTTTCCGGACGGCGGTGCTTTCCGCTTCGAGATTCCGTCAGTCGAAGGCCCGAAGCCGCTGGAGGCGGTGCTTTCGGCTGCAAATACCTATGGCGTGCCGCTCCATCGGGTGAGCCAAGGCAGCGGCGACGCAATGCTGGATGACCATCACATCACGGACATGGTGTCGATCTGCCGCGAGGCCGCGGTCGAGCTTTGCCTGTTCCTCGGGCCGCGCGGCAATTGGGACATCGGCGGAAGTGCTTTTCGGCCGGGCTCCGTACCGCCGCTGAATGTCAGCGGGAAGTCTCACCTTCAGTTCAGCATCGACGATGCGCTGCGAGCCATCGAGCTGGGTGTCCCATGCCTGCTCGTCGGTGACACCGGGGTGCTCTGGACGCTTCACGAAATGCGTGTGCGTGGCGAAATACCACCCGACATCCGACTAAAGGTATCGGCGCTGGCTGGGCCGAGCAATCCCGCCTCAGTCTCCGTGATGGAAAAGCTTGGTGCGGATTCCATCAACGTTCCGGGCGGTCTCACTGTTGACCAGCTTGCGGAGCTTCGCGCGGCAAGCGGGGCCGCGTTCGACATATATCTGGAGTCACCAGCCAATCTCGGCGGATTCGTCCGGGTTCACGAAGCGGCGGATATAGTGCGGCGCGTTGGGCCGGTATATCTCAAATTCGGTCTCCGAAACGCTCCCGACATCTATCCTGTGGGGTTGCACCTCGCAGGTCCGGCGGTCACCCTCGCCGAGGAGCGCGTGCGGCGCGCGCACCTGGTACTCGAGGCGCTGACACGAGCTGGCCTACGTGATCGCATGTCTCGAGCCGGCTCTCAGTCGATGCCCAAGCCGAAGCGTTTCGACGCGACGTCGCCCACGCAACACGTGGCATAGGTACCATGGCAATAGGTGAAACAACTCTCCGCGCTGCGCGCAGCTATCTGGCGAGCGTGCTACCGACCACGCCCTGTGTCTTCTCACCGACGCTATCGAAACTGACGGGCTGCGAAATATGGCTGAAGCTCGAATTCGCTCAGCCGACACGTTCGTTCAAGGTGCGCGGCGCACTTTTCTCGATCCACTCGCTGCCATCGGCACCAGGTCGTGTCGTGGCCGCCTCGACCGGCAATCATGGCTTGGGGGTTGCCTACGCAGCGCGCCTGAATAAGGTTCCGGCCACCATCTTTGCACCGTCGGGCGCGAACCAGGCCAAGCTCGCGGCGATCCGGACATGGGGTGCCGAAGTGGTCGAGGTCGGTAAGTATTGGGAGGATGCGCTCGCGGCGGCCAAGGCGGAAGCGGTGCGTCCTGACACCGCGCTGATTCACTCGTTTGACGATCCCGCGATCGTGGCTGGACAGAGCTCGGTAGCCTTCGAGATCATGGAGCAGGTGCCGGATGTCTCCGCAGTGGTCGCGGCTGTGGGCGGAGGTGGCCTCATTTCCGGCGTCGGTGCGGCGCTGCATTATCTGGCGCCGGGATGCACGGTTTGGGGTGCCGAGCCCGCCATCGGTCCCCGGCTGACGCGCTCGCTCGAGCAGGGTGAGCGGGTGGAGGTTGTGGGCTTTAAATCCATAGCCGACGGTCTGGCGGCCCGCGCGCTTAGTGAATTGACGTACGAAATGTGCCGGCGTTACGTCGCCGGGAGTTTTACCGTCACGGAGGATGAGCTGCTCTCGGCGGTAGCGCGTATCTTTCTCTCGGAACGGCTTCTGGTCGAGCCGTCGGCGGCATGCACCGTCGCGGCTCTGTTGCAACATCGGGGGTCGTTTTCGGGCACCGTGGTGTGCATCATCAGCGGCTCCAACATCGACACGGTCGTCGCGCGCCAGGCGTTGAGCGTCGATCCGCCCGCCGTTGCGGGACAGGAAGTCTAATGTCCAATCTTGAGGGAGCCACGGCAATCGTTACCGGAGCCGCCAGTGGCATCGGTCTGGCGACGGCGAAGCTCTTGTCTGCCCGGGGAGCCCAGGTGGTGCGGGTCGACATCAACAAGGCCGGCCTGGCTGCGGAAACCTTGCCCGGGCCTGAGATCACGGTGACCGGTGACGGAGGCGACCGCGGGGTCGCTCAAGACGTCCTCGCGGCAGCGCTGAACGCCTTCGGTGCCATCGACATTGTCGTGGCGAACGCGGGAATCTGGTGGGAGAAGCCGTTTCTCGATCTCACCGACGATGACTGGGATCGTATCATGCGAGTCAACCTGCGTGGTCCGTTCGTTCTCACCCAGACCATTGCCGACTGGATGGTCAAGAAGCAGCGCCCGGGTTCAATCGTCTTCACCGCATCGACGAACTCATTCGTCGCCGAACCCGCCACGGCGCACTACAATGCCTCCAAGGGAGCCATCCTGATGCTGATGAAGTCGATGGCCGTCGACTTGGCTGAATACGGCATCCGCGTCAATGCCGTGGCGCCAGGGACCATCCGCACCAACCTCAACGCGGCAGCGCTCGCGAACGGTGACGAGTTCGCTATGCCACCGGCGCGACGTTGGGGAACCGCCGAGGAATGCGCGGAGGCGATCTGCTTCCTGGCCGCTCCCACGGCTTCTTATGTTACCGGCGAGGTGCTCGTCGTCGACGGCGGTCAGACAGCACTCAACGGAGTTGTGCGAGGAGAGAGCTCATGAGCCAATATCTCATCGACCTGACCCACCCCTTGATAGAGGGAATGCCCCAGTATCCAGGGCAGAAAAAAGCGCGCTTCCGTTGCCTCGAAGTCGAGCCCGACGGCGTGCGGATGACCAATGTGAGCTGCTGTACGCATATCGGCACGCATGTGGATGCACCGGCCCACTTCATTTCCGATGGGATGACGATGTTCGACATGCCGCTCGATCGCTGGGCGGGACCGGCGCTCGTGGTCGACGTCAAGCCGGGTCCCGATGGAGCCATCGGGCCGGAGGCTTTTGTGGCCGCACTCGATGGTTCCCGCCCGTCGTTGGCCGGCGTGCTGGTCCGCAGCGGGCACAGCAAGCGCTGGGGCAGGGCGGATTATTACGGCGCCACCGCTCCTTTCCTGGATCCGGCCGCGGCTACGGTTCTGAGCAAGGCCGAGTTGTCCTTCGTAGGAATGGACTTCCCGTCGCCTGACCCAGTGGGTGCCAGGCATCAGCCTAGCCACCTGATCCTGCTCGGCGCCGGTCTTGGGCTGATAGAGAACTTGACCAACCTCGACCAGCTCGACCACGACGTGGTGTGGTTCTGCGCGGCACCGCTGATCATTGGCGAAGGCGACGGAGCTCCATGCCGCGCCTTCGCTATGGAGTCGGCGTCCCGATAACAGTACGGAAGGGAAACATTACTTTAGATGTGCAGCCCCTCGCCGTCGCTTTCGCTCACTACGTGGACGAGAACCTCACGACCGTGAAGAACATCTGCTGCCCGCACAGCCACTGCAAGCGCGAGTGAGAACACAGTACAGCTCACAGAACAGCTGCGGCCGGGACAAGAGAGCTGGCTTGGTTGAAACGTCTGGATCCAGCTGAGGCGTTCGGAGCTTTCCGAAGCTTTCTGGCCCCATGCTCCAAGCTAGCCGATACGTCCCCGAACTTGATCGGCGTAATCCTGTGCTGCTCACGGGGCGCGGGATTGGGAACCTCGATATTCACGGGCCTGCGGTCATCGCCAAGGCGCGCGACGTCATAGAGGCACGGTGACGCGCCGGTAATGGTCCTGGTTCGCTTCGCGGACCACGTACGCAGATTCAAAGGTGTCTAGCATGCCCAAGTTGACATTGCCGAACACCGCGACACAGGGCGTCCTTGCCCCCTTCACGTTTTTTTTGATTGTGATGTCGATCGCGTCACCTACTTTGCGCACGCTCGACAATATCACGCAGGTCTTGCGTCAAGCACAGGGCAATCTGCCCAAATTGGGACGTACAGCGCGGCAGATCGCGAAAGCGCGTCAGGCCACGGTCGCTCAAGTGGCACTCGCGTGGCTGCTCCGACGCAGCCCAGAGATGCTGCCAATCCCGGGTACTAACAAAATCGAACAACTTGAAGAAAACGTTGCCGCCACGGCATTGCAGCTCGACTCTGACGAATTCAGCTGCGTCCGGAACATTGTGCCTGCATGGCGGACTCAGTCAGCACGATACTCTCAGGCGTTCAAAAGAACCGTGTCCGCTGTCCTCGACGCCTTCGGAGTTGACTTCCGGCTCAGATTTCACTGTTCAGCGATTGTGCCGAGACATTTCCCTCTCGGGATTGCGCCCGCAGGCGAGGCGGCATCTTCTTCATGGCCGACCGCCATCGACCGGAGTTCATGACGGATCCGCCCGAAAAGTCATCGCCTCTCGTGTTGTTGCCCGGACAAATCCCGCTTGACAGCAAAATATCTAACGAGTTAAACATTTATCGACATGCGGCGGAGCTAGAGAAGCTTCGCGATGCTGCAAGAGCCGGCAGAGTGGCTCGCCATCCGCTTCAGGCTCGTTGGATAAACTGGAGGAACTGTGCCCGTACCCGCGCCAAATCTCTATCCGCACTTTAATATCGTGAGGGTCAGTCACGCCACGTTGGTCGTCAGCGATTTGCAGCGTTCGCGCGCCTTCTATGCCGACGTGCTTGGCATGCAGGTTACCGATGAAGCAGGTGACGTGCTTTATCTGCGCGCGATGGAGGAGCGGGGCCATCACTCCTTGGTGTTACGGCAGGGCGCTTCGCCTGCCGTAGGCGCGCTCGGTTTCAAGCTCTTCGACGAGCAAGATCTCGATAAGGCGGCGGCTTTCTTCAGTGATCGCGGCCGGCCCGTCGAGTGGATCGACCGAGCTCACCAATCTCCCACGGTTCGCACATCTTCACCTCAAGGAATACCGCTGGAATTCCATGCCCGCATGGACCGGCTGCCGCCCATCCACCAGCAATACGGTCTCTACCGCGGTGTACGCCCGCTGAGGATCGATCACTTCAACTGCCTCTCACCCGACGTGGACGAGGCGGTCGCCTTCTTCGGCGAGATCGGCTTCCGGGTTACGGAATATACCGAGGATGATGCGACGAAACGGGTGGTAGCGGCCTGGATGCATCGCAAGGGTACCTCGCACGACATCGCATTCATGAATGGCGTCGGCCCGAAGCTCCATCACCTCGCGTTCTGGGTGCCGGGTCCCCTCAGCATTATCGACCTCCTGGACCAGATGGCGACCACAGGTTACGTGGCCAATATCGAGCGTGGCCCCGGACGCCACGGCATTTCCAACGCGTTCTTCCTTTACGTGCGTGATCCGGACGGTCACCGAATCGAGCTCTATTGCTCCGACTACCAGACGGTAGACCCGGATCTGGAGCCCATTCGCTGGTCGCTCGACGATCCTCAGCGCAAGACGCTCTGGGGTACGCCCTCGCCGCCCTCCTTTTACGAGGAGGCCACGGAATTCGAATGTGCAATGCAAAGTGCGCCGGAGCTCGAGACGCCATCCATAATCGCGTCATGATCACGGTGCGCTGAACGGAAGGCCGTGACGCGTTGTCGCCAGCCTCCGGACAAGTCCCGCCTGACCATTCTCGATGAGATGGAGAGGCACGCAAGCATTCCTGGCGGACGGCGGCGGCAATCATGGATGGCGTGCTGCGAGCGCGCCGACCAAACATCTCGCACCTCATATCGAGCCAATGGATCGGAGTGAACACATGACACCAACGCAAAATCCGGCGATCGGACGGACGATTAGAGCTGGGAGCGTCACGACCAACTACCATGACATGGGTGAGGGCGTGCCTGTCCTGATGCTGCATGGATCCGGCGTGGGCGTATCTGCTTACGCCAATTGGAACGATACTTTGCCGTTTTTTGCGCGCTCCTTTCGGGCTGTCGCCATGGATGTGGCTGGTTTCGGCTATAGCGATGCCGCCGAGGACGCGACATACGGCCTCGACCTTTGGGTGCGTCACGTCGTGGACTTCTTGGACGTGATGGGCTTTGACAAGGTACATCTGCTCGGGAATTCATTCGGCGGGGCGCTCGCACTTGCAGTGACGATAAGGCACCCCGATCGTGTCCGCCGCGCGGCATTGATGGGGTCGGTTGGCCTGCGTTTCGAGATGCCGAAGAGTTTCAATGCCGGCGTCGGATTTGACGGTAAGCGCGACCAAATGCGAAGCCTGCTCGAGAATTTTACGGTGGAGCCTAGCTCGATCACCGAGGAGATGATCGACCTACGATACAATACTTCCATCCGCCCGGGATATGACGAAGTGTTCAAGAAGCTGTTTCCGGGGCCGCGAGAGCAAAAGATGAACGCTCTCCTGAGCTCCGAGAACGACATAGCCCGCATTCGTAATGATGTGCTGGTTCTTCACGGCCGCGAGGACCGAGTTATCCCGGTAGAGACCAGCGTGCGCCTGTCATCGCTCATCCCGCGCTCGGAACTGCATGTCTTCAGCAACTGCGGACACTGGAGCCATCGCGACAAGGCCGAGCGTTTCAACGGCGTTGTGTCGGAATTTTTCAATGCTCCCGGAGCAAACGCATAGCATAGCAGCGCCACTGGACCGGCGCGGGACGCGACGAGGCCTTCCGCCCGCCCAGCCCCGAGGTACCGGCGACCTCTGCTCGCAAGCGTCTCATCTCTGTCCGGAGACCGGCGTGGCAAAGCGCCGGAGCAGAACACAAAGCCGAGAGCGCTGCCCGGGAACGTTGGCGTTTACTTTCGAGAACCTTAGAAGTGAAGAGGTGCCACAATGGCTGATCAAGGCGGAGAACTAGCGGGTCAGATCTCCCTGGTAACAGGGGCAGGCAGTGGAATCGGTCTGGGGATTGCGGGCGTGCTCGCCCGCCACGGCTCGGTTGTGGTTTGTCTCGATATCAAAGCGGCTGCCGCTGAAGAGGCGGCAAAGCAGATCGAAGCATCTGGTGCGCGGGCGTTTTCTCGTCAGCACGACGTTCGCGACTGGGAGGGGGCGAAGGTACTGGCCAACGAAGTTGAGGAAAGCATCGGGCCCATCGGCATCCTGGTGAACAACGCTGGCGTCTATCACGCCGCCAGCCTTGAGAACTTGTCACAGGAAGCTCACGAGCGATTGTATGCCGTCAATGTGGGTGGCGTCTTCGGCATGTGCCGCGCCGTCATTTCCGGCATGAAACGGCGGCGTGAGGGCAAGATCGTGAACATCTCGTCGGTCGCCGGCCGTGATCCGCTCGCTTTGAGCCCCAGCTACGGCTCCTCCAAATCCGCGGTGCTTGGGCTCACCAAGTCCCTCGCCAAAGATCTCGCTGGCTACAATATCAACGTGAATGCGGTTTTGCCGGGGTTTGTCTGGTCGGAATTGACGCAGCAGTCGTGCGTTGAGATGGCGGCTATCACCGGCAAGACGGCGGAAGAAGTTTGGCAAAGCCGCGTAGCCGCCGTGCCTTTAAAGAGGGCGCAGGATCCCGAGGATATCGGCGAAGCCGTCGCGTTTTTAGCCAGCGCTCGCGCGCGCAACATCACGGGACAGGGTCTTAGCGTGTGCGGCGGGGCACAAATGCACGGATGAAAATTTGTCGAAATGGGGAGGGCGTGGCGATCAGCCCATGCCACCCCGCCGCTAGCTGTTTTGCCTTGCGCACATTCCGTGCGCTCCAATGCGTCACGCTGCGGAACTCGGCGAAACGTCGTGCTTTGTCACTTGGCCCGCTCACAAAACCTGTCACCTCATCGTGTGGCCCCTATGTACACCGCTCTATTCTCGCACGGTAAGATTGGGTTCCTGACAACCCGGAACCGGATTATCGCGGCACCGCTCGAGAGAAATCTTTGTGACCGCCACGGTCGGCCAGGTCTGGCCTTCGTTGAATCGGTGAGGGAAAGAGCGAGCGGCGGAGCGGGACTTCTGCTGCCGGAAGCGGCCTTCATTCATCCTGCCGGGCGTGGGAGCGTGTTCCAGCTCGGGGTCCATGATGACACCTTCCTACCTGACCTTCGAGCGGTCGCAGCCGCGGCGCATGAGAGCGATGCGGCGATCGGCATGCAGATCAACTTCGCAGGGCGCCAGGCCCAATCTGCGATCAATTTCCGACAGCCGGTCAGCGTGTCAGGCCGGGCCTGCCCTGTCTTCGGGCTACTTGACGCTCCCCACACGCTGACCGAACCGGAGATCGAAGAGATAGTCGGGCACTTCGGGGCGGCCGCAGCCCGGGTCAAGGAAGCCGGATTTGACCTGGTCGAGCTCCACGGAGCGAGCGGATACTTGCTCGGTGAATTTCTTTCGCCTCTTCACAATCGTCGGACCGACGTCTTCGGTGGCCCGTTCGAAAACCGGGCAAGATTTCCGCTGCAGGTCTACGAAGCGGTTCGAAGGGCGGTAGGTCCGCAGTTTCCGGTCGCCTACCGTCTGTGCGTCGATGAGTTCCACCCCGAGGGGATCACGTTCGATGATGTTCTTCGGTTCGCCCTCCTGCTTGAGGAGCGCGGCCTCGATTTGATCGATGTAGCGGTGGGGACCTACGAGTCCCGATGGAAGTCGGTTCCTATGGCCGACTCGCCGGCAGGCGTGAACGTTCCAATAGCCGCGCGCATCCGGAGTGCCGTCACCATCCCGGTCTCAGTTTCGGGCCGTCTCAATGATCCGGCGGATGCGGAAGCCGCGCTGTCGCAAGGCAGCGCCGACTTCGTGTCGATATCGAGGGCACTGCACGCAGATCCGGAATGGCCGAACAAGGCATTTTGTGGCAAAGACTCTGAAATCCGTCCTTGCATTGCATGTCAATATTGCGCGGACTCGCGCGATGTTGATCATCCCAGCGCTTGCAGTGTCAATCCCCGGGCGGCGCGCGAAACATTGATTCCGCGTGCTCGCCTTCGACCCGGCCGGCCGCCTGTCGTGGCGGTGGTGGGCGGCGGACTGGCTGGGCTGCAGGCCGCTATACGGGCATCCGAGCGGGGGTGTCGCGTCACTCTGTTCGAAACCAGCCATGTTCTCGGCGGGCAGCTTCTCCTGGCCGGACATTTGCCTCTTTTGCATGACTTCCCCGCCGTCATTCCGCCTCTCGAAAGGCGATTGCTTACACTGGGAGCCGAGATCGTGCTCAATCAGCGAGCCTCGCCGGACATAATCCGGGCCCTAGAGGCCGATGCGGTGATCGTGGCGGCTGGATCACAAAGTTTCATTCCCGATGTGCCGGGTTTGCGCGACACGCCGTTCGCGACGATCGAGGATTTCGATCCGCAGTCGGTCCCGGGCCCGGCCGTCATCCTTGGCGGCGATGAGCATGCCGTCGGTATGGCGCTTACGATTGCTCGAGCCGGAATCCCGGTGACGCTCATCGAGGTGGGCGAACAATGGGGTCATTCCGGGGGAAAACGCCTCGGGCGGCGTCTGGTCGACGAGCTCAGAGAGATGTCTCATGTCGTCATGATGTCAAGGACCACCGTCGAGTTGCTGGATGAAGAGGGCCTCGTCATTCAAACCAACGGGACGAGGTCAATGATTAAGTTGCCCGATTTCGTGGTGGTCGCTGCCGGGCGGGAAGCGCGAAGCTGGATTGCCGACGAACTTGCGCTTGCCCTGCCCGAAATTCCAATGCTTCGCGCCGGTGATGTCATAAAGCCGGGTCTGATGGCGGAAGCGTCATTATCCGGGCTGCTGGCCGCCGATCGCCTTGAGTCCTTTCTTGCGGGCTAACACTCTTGACGCTTTCCCAATGCAGTCAGGCCCGCAAGCTTGTCAAATTCCCGATCCGCCAAATGGGCCGTGGCTTGGCTCATCGGGTCGATCTGTTCTGAGTCCAAGCTAACGCAAAGGGGTTTGAAAATGCTTAGTGAGCATCACATCGAAAATGCCGCCGAACGGCTTGATCAAGCTGAGCGCACACTCAAACAGATCGGTCTGCTCTCGCTCGAACATCCCGGCATGGACATGAACGATGCATATGCGGTCCAGGCTGCGTGGGTAAAGAGGAAGGTCTCCAAGGGCCACAAGGTAATAGGCTGGAAGATAGGCCTGACGTCCAAGGCTATGCAAAATGCACTCAACATCAACATCCCCGATTCCGGCGTACTGCTCGGAGACATGGTTTTTGAAGAAGGGGCTACGGTGCCGGCAGGGCGCTTCATCCAGCCTCGCGTCGAGGCCGAGATCGCCTTTGCGATGAAGGCACCGTTGAAGGGGCCAGGCATTACGGTGTTAGATGTGTTGAACGCCACGGACTACGTCATACCAGCGCTTGAGGTCCTGGACACCCGGATCGTGCGCGTCGACCCTCAGACCAACAAAACCCGAACCGTCGTCGATACCATCTCAGACAACGCAGCCAACGCCGGCGTCGTCACGGGCGGCAAGGCCTCGCGCCCTGACGGCATTGACATGCGCTGGATGGGCGCCATCGTCTCGCGCAACGCCGAGGTGGTGGAAACGGGCCTGGGCGCCGGCGTCCTTAACCAACCAGCACGCGGCATCGCATGGCTCGCCAATCGTCTCGCCCAGTACGGCGACGGTATCGAGGCCGGGCATATCGTACTCGCAGGCTCCTTTATCCGCCCGATCGAAGCCAGACACGGCGACACGATCGTCGGCGATTTCGGTCCGTATGGCACTGTCAGCTTGTTTTTCGCCTGAGGACGTCGATGCCTGCGCCCAAGAACACCTTCAAGCAAGCGCTCAGGGACGGAAAGGTACAAGTCGGCCTGTGGCAGGCGCTCGCCAGCCCTTACACGGCCGAGCTGTGCGCCGGCGCCGGCTATGACTGGCTCCTTCTGGACGCCGAGCACGCGCCGAACGATGTGCCCCTGCTTGTCGCACAGTTACAGGCCATCAAAGGTAGTACCGCCCATGCGATTATTCGTCCCCCGATCGGCGAGACTCACATCATCAAGCAACTTCTGGATATTGGTGCGCAGACGCTGCTGGTTCCGATGGTCGAAAGTGGCGCCATGGCCCGCGATATGGTTCGGGCGATGCGCTATCCACCGCATGGTGTGCGCGGCGTTGGCGCTGCGCTTGCACGTGCATCGGCCTTCAATCGCATCCCGGACTACCTTCAGACAGCCGATGGAGAGCTCTGCCTGCTTCTCCAGGTAGAAAGCCGCGCCGGGCTCGCCGCACTCGACGAGATTGCCTCAACTGACGGCGTCGACGGCGTCTTTATCGGTCCAGCCGATCTCGCGGCTGACATGGGTTTTCTTGGTCGGCCCGGAGCGCCCGAGGTTCAGAGAGAGATCGAACAGGCCTTCGCGAAAATCCTCTCCCATTGCAAAGCGGCAGGCGCACTGATAGGCGACCTCAAGTTGGCGCGGCGATACGTGGAATTGGGTGCGACGTTCATCGGGATAGGCAATGATGTAACGCTACTGGCAAACGCAACGACACGTTTGCTTTCCGATTTTTACGATACAAAGCCTCCGGGCTCGCCGGCTGGATTAGAAGTGAAGGTCTACTGACTGACGGTGGGACGCGCTGTCCGCCCCTAGGCACTTCGAAAAGCAAGAAGGCGTCGCTCCGAGAGGCTGCCGATGCCGAAGGCCGCTCTTAGCCGGACCTTGGACGAGGTGCGCCTGACAGACTTCCGGTAGCGGCCGTGTCGGTCCACCCTAACTTATGGTTCGCTCTCGATCGCGTCCTGTGTCGAACGGCCCATGTCGCGCAATTTGTCGGCAGCATTCGTCCGTTTGCCGGCCCGGATTGGAGCTCGTTTCGGAGCGGATCTTGCGGCTTCCGTGTTGGGTTTATGACGCTTCCACGACCCGTTCGCGATCGCGGTGGCCTGTAATTCCTCAAGCAGCCCTTGCAGGGCGGTCAGACGCTCCGATCCGAACGTCTCGCTGAGTTCGGCGTAAATTGCCTCGGAAGGCGGCGCAATCAACTCGACCTGCTTTCGGCCTTTCGGTGCGAGCCGAACCCACTTGCGACGTTTGTCGTGTTTGTCCGCCCGCGTCACGATCAGTTTCTGGTTCTCGAGGTCGCGCAGGATCCGAGCGACGCTCGGTCCCAGGAGATATGTCGATTCGACCAGCTGAGTGACGTCCATTTCATCGTTCTTGGCGAGCACGCGAAAGACCCGCCACTGCTGTTCGGTGAGCCCGTGCTCATCCAGCAACTCCCGAAATGGGGCCATGACGGCCTCTCGAGCCCGCAACAGCATCATCGGCAGCGACGCCGAAAAACTGCGCATGGCTTTGGATGGATCGGGCTTGGGTGATTTGATCATGAGATCGGCTATACCAGACATGCGCGACAGGAGCCAGACAGAGAGAGGGGGCGCACGGTTCAGGATCAGGAATCTTGAATGTTCGCTTGACAATTACCTAACATGTTAGATAAGATAATCCGACTTGCATGATACGCAACGTATACCGCGCGTTGGGCAATTTGGAGGAACGTACGTTGATGCAAGGCCGCTGGTCGCCAAGAGCCGAACCAAACGGCGCGATAGCAATGCCGCAACTACGCTAGGGAGTGATCGATACGTCCCACTGAGGGGCGGTTACAGGTAAACCACCGGACAACAAAATTGGCGTGCCCTGGAGGCACGGGACGGTGGAGGTGAGCGTTTTAAGGCCTGGGAGGAGAATTTATGGAAGGCGCCGGCAGGAACGCGCAAGAGCCGCAGAGCGGAAACACAGTCATTTCGGCTCGCAATCTGTGGAAGAGCTTTGGTAACAATGACGTCTTGCGCGATGTGAGCCTGGATATCCGGGCCGGTGAAATCCTCGTTCTGCTCGGACCAAACGGGGCGGGCAAATCGACCTTTCTCAACCTGGTCGATGGGACATTGGCCCCGAGCGCTGGCATGCTCTTGGTGAACGGCCAGCCGGTTGAATCCGGACAACGCGTGGGGAAGAACTCACGCACTCCGGGTATCCAGCGGGTTTTCCAGGAGCTTTCCACCTTTCCGAACCTGACGGTGGCCGAGAATCTGGCGCTTACGTCGGAACACAAGGGCGCCGGGTCACGGCGAGAACTTGTTCGCCGCGCACGTGAACGCATGAAAGTCTTCCCAGGAAACCGCATCGATGTTCGCGAGGAAGTCGCGTCACTATCCGTGGCCGAACGTCAGATGGTCGAGATCGCACGCGCTATGACGGAGCCTGACACAAGGGTGGTCATCCTGGACGAGCCGACTTCCGCGCTGTCGTCCCGCGAGGCTGACCAACTCGCGGACTTGGTTATGCGTCGGGCGGCGCACGGCGTGGCTGTCATCTATGTGACCCACAAGCTCGAGGAGGCTCTGCGCCTGGCCCATCGTGTCGTTGTTCTTCGCGACGGGAGGCTTCATTTCGACGGAGACGCACAAAACCTGACGCATGACGAACTCCTCTCACTACTGGGAGCGATGGTCGAACAACACAGCCCCGTTGCGCCTATGCCGGTCGGTGACATGTCCCGAGATATTCTCACCGTTGACAAACTGTCATCGGGGCGCCTTCACGAGGTCTGCATCCGAGTGAGCGCAGGCGAGGTAGTTGGAATTGCCGGACTGGAGGGTGCGGGCCAGCGCGATTTCTTGCAGGCCGTCTTCTCGGCGAGAACGCGGAATACCGGATCTATTCACTCATCGACGGATGTGGCCTATGTCAGCGGCGACCGGAAAAACGAGGGCCTCCTGCCGCTTTGGGACGTCGAGGAAAATGTCGCCATTTCCGCCGCTCCGCGGTTCTCCCGAGCTGGCCTGGTCGATTTCCGAGGGCTGAAGGCGACGGCCAATGATTGGCTTTCGGAACTGGGCCTGGTCAATCGTGCCACTTCGCCGATTGTCAACCTCAGCGGAGGCAATCAACAACGAGCGCTGCTCGGACGCGCGCTTGCGAGCGAAGCGCCTCTGCTCCTGCTAGACGATCCCACGAGGGGGGTCGATGTCAGTGCCAAGGGATCGATCTACACTATCCTCGACAAGCTGAAGGAGAAGGGTCGGAGCGCGATCCTTTACTCGACCGAACTTGCCGAGTTTCGTCGCTGTGATCGGGTCTATGTCATGGCCCGAGGGCACGTGGTGGCGGAGTTAAGCGGCGCGGACATCACCGAGGAGCGCATAACCCAAGCGTCATTCATGAATCCGGGACACGCGGCGACCGCGGCATCGCGAGAAGCCCCATGGGCGAGGGAAAGGCTGTCGGGAGATGCGTCTCTGGCGAAGCTGCTTTCCTGGCGATCTTTGCCTGCAGCTTTTCTGATGCTTGCTATGTTTGCATTGGTCTTCTGGCAGCAGCCCAATGCCTTTAGTACGTTCGGGCTGGAGCTTCTGTTCCAGGCCTCGTTACCCTTGGCTTTCGCCGTCATCGCCCAGATGCTCTTCATTCTCGGAGGGGACATCGATCTTGGACTGGGCTTCTCCATCGGTCTCGCCAACGTCCTGGCGGCTACCTATCTTGGAGATTCATTCGCCGTCGGCGTCCTGGCTTTCGCCGCGTTGATCGCGGGTTACGCCGTGCTCGCATTGATCGTTGAGCTTCTTGGCGTGTCGTCTGTCGTCGCGACGTTGGGTGCTTCGTTCATCTGGCTGGGGATCGGGCTGACGATTCGCGCTACGCCGGGGGGGAGTTCGCCTGAATGGCTTTCCACCCTCATTCACATCAAACTGTGGCCTCTGCCATTGAGCTGTTACGTGCTGGCTGCGGTAGCCTTGCTCGGTCTTTGGATCTGCCAGGGCTGGAGCTACAGCATCCGGCTCCGCGCTTTGGGGCAGAACCGAAGGACCTATATTTCCCTGGGCTTCTCGGCGCTTGCGGGACGCGTGACGCTCTACGCACTGGCGGGATTCTTCGCGGTCCTGTCGGGGCTGCTGCTGACGGCAGCGACAGGTGCCGGCAACGTGAATGTAGCGGCAAGCTTTACGCTGGCTACGATTGCCGCCGTTATCGTTGGCGGCGCGAGCTTTGCCGGCGGTTTGGTTTCCCCCATCGGCGCCGTGATGGCGGTCATCGGGATTTCCCTCGTCACGACTAACCTGACCTTTCTTGGGATCAGTTCGGAGTATTCCACCGCTATCGGAGGCTTGATCCTGGTCCTGACCTTGAGTTTCCGTTCGCTGACGAGGTCTACGGCATCATGACCCGAAAAGCTCAATTCGCGGTTGGCTCCGTCACTTTGATGAGTACGAATGTTGGGGTGAAGATCTGGCGAAACCTCCTGAGGAAGTCCTGGGCAGGCGCGTTGGCCGGGGTGGTGTTGCTGTGGGTGATCGCCGGGCTGGTTACGGGCGAGCTCTCGTGGTCCTTCCTCATCGCCAACGCAACAATCGCCGGCTTATTCGCTCTCGCGGGAACAGCCCAAATGGCCGTACTGGCCAGCGGATCCGGAAATATCGACCTCAGCCTTCCCTATGTCGTCACTTTTAGCGCCTACGTCATGTCGGCAGGAGTTCTTGGGCAGGACAACGTCGCCGGCTCAGTATTGCTTAGCGTGCTCGTGGGAGCTCTCACCGGGGCGGTTAACGTAGCGTTGATCGTCCGGCTGCGTATTCCCGCGATCGTGGCAACGCTTGCATCCGGTTATATTCTCTACAGCCTGACTGTCTCCATCCAGAATTGGCCGTCCAAACCTGTTGGCGGAATGTTCGAGGCCATGCTGCGGGCGCGCTTTGCGGGGCTCACCGGCGTGCTGATCGTCGCGGCGCTCATCCTTGCCGTCGTAGGTGTGCTGCTTTCCAGGACCGTGTTCGGACTGCAATTTCACGCTATGGGCCAAAACGCCGAGGTAGCGCGGCTGGCAGGCGTGCGTCGTGGCTGGGTTTTGCTGGGAACATTCGTCCTGGCGGGGGTGCTCGAAGCGCTGCTGGGTGTGTTGCTGGCGACTTATCAGGGCGGCGTCTCGGCCGATCTCGGCCGTGCGTATCTGCTAGGCTCGGTTGCCGCAGTTGTTATCGGTGGCACGCGGCCGACCGGCGGCGTGACATCGGTATTCGGAACGGCGGTGGGCGCCCTTGTCCTGACACTCGCCCAATCCGACCTGATCCTGCTGAACTTCGGGATCGGCACGCAATACGTCATTCAAGGTCTGATTGTTCTGTCGACGGTTTGCCTGGTCGCGGCCCGTTCGCCAGATCGAAGGTAATCCGTAAACGGATGCAATCCAAAAAGGGAGGAAAATAGAATGCGCAAAAATACCCTGAGCAGGCGTGCCGTCTTGGCCGCGGGACTGTTGATTGGGGGAGTGATGGCATGTGGTCAGGCTTCCGCCAACGACAAGACATTCGTCATTGGGGTGGCCATGCCATTCCAGACTAACAGTTGGCAGAAGGGGTTCTTCGCTTCCGCGAAGTACGCGGCCGAACAACTCAATGCCAGTGGCAAGAAGGTGGAACTCAAGATAGTGGACGCCGGAGGCGACGCGCAGACACAGATCCAGCAGATCAACAATCTGACGCTGCAGGGCGTGGACTTCATCATTATCGAGCCGCTATCGGATACAGCTCTGAACGGGGCCGTGGACAACGCCGTGGCTGCAGGCATCCCGGTTCTTGCCACAGGGACGGGCGGGATCACCAACCCCAAGGCGATCGAACTTCAAAACGATTTCAAAACCCTCGGCGACAAATACGTAAAGCTCATTACGGACAGGGTCGGGACGAAGGGCACTGCGATCATGATACGCGGCTTGGCCGGAAACGCCGCGGAACAGACTATCCAGGACTCTTATACGCGCGCGCTTGCCAAGTATCCGGACATCAAGGTTGTCTCAACAGTCTACGGCGACTGGAACCAATCGGTTGCTCAGCAGCACGTCACCACCATCTTGCCAACACTGCCGCCGAAGGTGGACATCATCTTCTCCCAAGGCGAAGCCGCCTTCGGCGCGGCACAGGCCTTCCTAGCGGCCGGCCGCGAGGTTCCCATGCAAGTTTATGGCTTCTCGGGCACTGATGTGAACCTGTTGATTAAGCTGAACGAGAAGTCCGGATATGATTCCGTCGCAATGAACACCGATCCGGGAGTCGGCGGCATGGCGGTGAACGTCGCGGTAGCGAAGCTCAGTGGGGAACCGGTGCCCATGACGATGGAGGCTCCCGTTCCGGTCCTCTCTGTGGCGCAATTGAAGGCCGATCATGGTAATCTGGCCGATAGCGATATCCTGTGGCTCAAATACTCATACGACTGGACCCTCAAAAACATCATCGGCAAGAAGTAAGCCTAATTCGCCGCGCCTCTCGCTAAGGCTTGGCGAGAGGCGCGATGATCAAGCGCTGCGGTCGTCTAATCCTGACATCCGCCTGGCGGGCTGCCCTCAAGCGGCGTTAGGATCAGGCAACCGTCGGTCGGTCGGTGCGAGCGCCTCGCAACTGCGACCCCGACAGCGAGCGGTCTGCCCCAGATTTGATCGAGACCGGTGCCGGGACGCTTGACGATTAGTTAACATGTTAGATATATTGATCGAGTAGAGGCGTTAGCGGTGGGGGAGTGCTGTCCAGGATGAGTACCCGCATAGAACGACCCGGAGCGGCCGAGTTCCCATTTGCGCCTGATCTCTCCACGTCTGCGGGAATTGCGGGAACAGCCCATCAGCAATTCGGCGCGGGCGCGAGCGACGCGTGCTTGCGGACTACCTGCGCAGGCTGGCGGGGCGTGAAAAGCCTACACCAGCCGTCGGGCTCTGCCGGGACCACACATACACGATCAGATGAGGTGAACCGCAAGGACGCCGTGGATGATCGCGGTTTTGCCGGCCGGACTGCGGCGGACAACGTGCAGGAAAGACTTCAGTCATGAGATTCCTGGACAACGTCAACATGGATTTCGTCGCCGAGGTGATCGGGGTCGGGCCGGCCGAGGCCGTGGCGGCGTCCCACACTCAGGACGAGGGCTACTACCAAGCCGCTTCCACGGCCTTTGAGGACATGAAGTATGTGGTTGCCCTCCTGACGGCCATCCTACTGACCGATTTTGCTTCATCGGACCGGGGGGCGTTGGGTGCTGGCTTCCATTGGCGGCTCGCCGAGCCACTAGAAAGGGCGAAGCAATCGCTTATGACAAGCCGAGCTACCACGCAGGGTGCGCGCCATCACAGGCATCATCTGGTTGTAGCGCTGGAGAAACTGGACGCAATCGCCGGAATGGTTCGCGACGGCGCCGACATGCGTGATGATCCGCGTTGCGCGTCCGTCATGGCGGGGTTGCGGCAAGTCGTCCGGGAACTTCGCACCGTCAGCAAGCTTGCCGCCGGCTTCGATGTCGTCAACTTCGCGACGAGTTGCTGCGCCACGCATGCCAAGCCGCATCAATTTCCAGGCAACCGGGTCCAGAGTTCATGACAACCTATTCGATCCATGTCGTCGAGTATGCCACCGCACCGGACAATCCCATCGGTGCCTTCCTGAATGGGAAATACAACGCCGGTGTGTGTCCGATCTTGTTCGGCTTCATAGTGATCCGGGGCGAGGGCATCGTGGCGCTGGTTGATGCCGGCTTCGATTGGGAGCTTCACGACAAGAAGCATACCTCCGGGCTCACCGTCGACAAATGGGAAAGCCCAGCAAAGGTGTTGCAGTCGCTTGGCATTGCACCCGCCGATGTGACGCATGTTCTACCCACACATGCGCATTTCGATCACCTGGGTGGTTTGCGCTATTTCCCGAACGCCCATTTCTACATGCAGGAACGTGAGCTTTCCGACTGGGTTTGGCGGATGTCGCTGGACAGCCGCTTCCGCTGGCTAACCAGTTTCGTGGACTCTGCCGATATCCTTGAATGCATCGATCTCGCGCGGAAGGGCCGTTTCACCCTGCTCAAGGGGCGCAGCGACAACGTTCTGCCCGGTATCGATCTCGTGCCGGCCTTCGACACGCATACGGCGGGTTCGCAGTATGTCGTAGTGAGGAACTCCGCCCGAACCCAGGCCGACAGCTGGATACTGGCCGGAGATCTCGTCTACCAGTTCGAAAACCTCGACGGAGGCGACGCCGAAAAGCCGTTCTATCTGCCTATCGGTGCTGCCTCGGGAAGCGCGTTCAACCTGGTGATGACAACGCACGAGATGATCGAGGCCGCCGGCGGCGATCGGACGCGGGTCATTCCGGTCCATGAGAGCAGGCTGGCAGAGCGTTTTCCGTCTGCAACGTCCGAGTACGGCCTGAAGGTGATCGAACTGTGCCTGGGCGACGGACACGAGAGCGTGCTGCCGTCGGTTGAGGCTCGCGCCGCGGCGGCGTCGAACCGGTGAGGACGCATAGCCCCATACCCGTCGACCTTTGAAATCGAATGATGGGCGTATTGGCATTGGGAGGCGAACAAGATGAGCCGCATCTTCGGTAACATCCAACAGGCCGGTTACATTGTTCGCGACATCGATGAGCGAGTGGGATTTTTGTCCGAACAAGCCGGCATCGGACCCTGGTTCGTGCGTAAGGATGTCCCCATGCAAAGCTGTATCTACCGCGGCAGGCCCATCGAACTGCGGCTTCACGTAGCCATGGCTAATAGCGGTGCGCTCCAGATCGAGCTCATCCAGCAAGCGAGCTCCGAGGCGAGCATCTACACCGAGTGGCTTGAGCGTTACCCCGATGGAGGTCTTCTTCAGCACGTGGCTGCCTGGCAGGAAGATTTCGATGGCGCGTTGGGCCGAGCCCTCGATGCAGGCTGGACAGTCGTTCAGGAGGTAGGCTCCACCTATGGCCCCTTGGTCTACATGGAACACCCCAGGGACCCCCAGACCATTTTCGAAATTGCAAAAATGGGTCCTGAGCGCCAGGCGATCTTCGCGCGAGTGGCAGCGGCTTCGGAGGCTTGGGACGGGTCTGATCCGATCCGTCACGGCCTGCCATCCTGATTGGCGGTGAAAATGAGTTTTCTACAGTCGCCTATTGGCCAGTCGGTTGACGAGGCGCCCATCGCCTCGGTGAACGTTCCTGTGCTTCCATCGATCCCACAATCGTTTTGCGCTCTATCTGGCGCAAGGCGGTTCGTCCCTCACTCCCGCAGGAGCTTCGCGCAACTGGGGTCCAATTCAAGTTTGCAAGGACAGGCAGAAAATGACGAGGAAGGCACTGATCACCTGGGGCGGCCGTGAATTTCACACGCCCAAGCAGAGCGCGTTGGTTATTCGCGATATGCTCGCGGCCCATGATTTTGAGGTTGTCGTCGAGAACGGCACGACAGCCTATGGTGACCCCGAGCTTGCCAGCTTCGATCTGATCATTCCGGTAATCACCCTGGGAACCATCGAAAAACCCGAGCTGCAAAACCTGCTGCAGGCCGTTCGGGGCGGAACTGGGCTGGCTGGTTTTCATGCCACTATGTGTGACACGTTCCGAATGGAGACCGACTACCAGTTCATGACGGGTGGGCAATGGGTGAAACATCCCGGGGATATTATTGATTATCGCATTAACATCGCCAAGCCGTCGGATCCGATCATGCGTGGGATCTCGGACTTCGACTATCGCTCGGAGCAGTACTACATGCACGTTGACCCCTCCAACGAGGTCCTTGCCACCACGACGTTCACGGGCGAGTATTTCGGCTGGATCGATGGCGTCGTGATGCCCGTCGTATGGAAGCGCCGCTTTGGGACGGGGCGCGTCTTCTATTCGGCCCTTGGCCATACTTTCGAGGAATTCAAAGTTCCACAGATGCACACGATCATGGAACGCGGACTTCTCTGGGCAGCTCGGTCTCCAAATCCGTAGCCCTAGCTGCCGCGGTGCGGGTTGCCTGGCGCCTGCGTTCATCGCTGCTCAACCTTGCCTTTTCTATCAAATATCCAGCATCCTTGCCGAGCCTTGCAGTGAGAGCGTTGGACGTTTCGCGAAGCAGAGGTAAGTGTTCCAGCAGTTCGTTCGGAGCAGCGCCATAACATGCTATTGAAATTGCCGCGAACGTGCCAGCTGTCGCGTCCCGCAAAGGAACAGCGAGGCAGCAAAGATTGTCTGCGGCCTCATGCATGTCGAGGGCGTAACCCTGGGCTAAAACCTGAGCCAGATGGCGCCGCAGCTTCCCAGGGTCGGTTATGGTCCGCGCGGTCAGGGGTACAAAACCGCCGCTGGAAAGATATTCCTCCCGGTCGGTTGCTGGCAGGGCAGCAATCAGGACCTTTCCGACCCCGGAGCAGTAGGCCTCAAGCTGCATCGCTTCGCGCGTGAAGATCGCAGTTCTGGTTGATCCTTCCTTGATCAGATAAGTGACCATGTCGGCTTCAAATATGCCGAGATGAGCCGTAGCTTTGGTTGTTCGCGCCAGACGCCTGAGGTGGGGCCGTGCGATCGCTGAGAGTGTATCCGTTGGCCTGACAAACATAGCCCATTTGGCCAAAGCAAACCCGCCGGCATAGCGACCTGCGCCAATCCCTATGACCAGCCCCCGTTTCTCCAGGGACGCGACGAGCCGATAAGCCGTCGACATTGGAATGTTGAGTTCTGAAGCAATGTCCGAGAGACGGTAGCGCGCCTCCGACAGAACGATCCGTTCGAGCAATTCCAATGCCAGATCCAGGCCCATCCTATTCTCCGAATCCGCCCCGCCGCAAAGATATCTCTGCCTGGCCCATTTCAGCACATGATCATGATTACCCTTGCGCATGGCATATTACGGGTATATACCCGTTCTCATGGAAGAGCAATGCTACTGTACGATGCTGAGGAATGCCGCGCGCAAAGTCAGTGCGCACTACGACGAGGCTCTTGCCCCGATCGGCGTTGGCGTTGCGCAGTTTGGCCTGCTTCGCAAGATCGCAAGGGTTGAACCTGTCACTTTGTCCGAGCTGGGTCGGTTGAGCGAACTCGATCGGTCCACCGTTGGACGAAACGTTCGAGTGCTCGAGCGTATGGACCTCGTCTTGCTCTCCCGCGGCGATGCTGACCAGCGTGAAACGCATGTCCTTCTCACGCTCGCTGGGCGAGACGCGTTGGCAAAAGGTGAAGAGCTTTGGTGCGGGGCTCAAAGATCGATTGAGGCGCGCCTGGGTGCAAATGGCGCCGCTGAACTGCTCGGGACACTAAACGAATTATAGTTTTTCACCACGATGTGGGTATATACCCCTAAGTCCAACTGTAGGAGCTGAAATGCCTGTAGCTATTTTCAATCTGAAGAAGGGCCGTACGCCGCAGTCAAAGAGGAAGATGGCTGATGCCGTCCAAGCGGCCATTGTTGCGAATTTGGGTATTCCTGACGAAGATCGCTATCAGTTGTTCCGCGAGTATGATAGCGACGACTACATCCATACCGAGGGTTATTTGGGGCTTTCTTATTCCTCTAAGCTGCTTATCCTTGAGATCACCTTTATCCAAGGGCGCCCCGACGAAACAAAGAAGGCCTTGCTGCGAGATATCAACGAACGGCTGGTTGCAACAGGCGAGATCTCCGCGGACGATATCTTCATCACCATCCACGAAGTTGGGCGGGCCAACATTTCGTTTGGACGAGGACTCGCGCAACGCGCGCAGTAATTGAACGACGCGCCACTGCCGGAGCCGGAGACTTAAGAACAGACCACTGCGCTGGCCCGCCCAGAGTGGACCGAACAGCGAAAATGCGAGCACAATGCCGCTTTTTTCGGCTTCGCCGTGCGTCCATTGATCTTGCGATCGAAACTCTCACCATGTGAGAGGATTTCGCGACGTGAGTTTTAACACCGCGCCGGAATAAACTATCGTGTCTGCGCGGTTTGGTTCCACGAACGGATTGAGCTGAATGGAAGACGTGCATCGACATTTGGCCGATCGCTTGGCGACCGCCTACCGGGGTAGCCCGGTGGCGCCGCTTCGTGACGGACTGGATCCTCTTGATGTTGACGGTGCCTACGCTGTTCAGGCCATCAATACCAGGCGGTGGTCCAAGGCCGGTCGGCGAATTGTTGGCCGCAAGATCGGTCTCACGTCAAAGGCGGTCCAGGCGCAGCTTGGGGTCGATCAGCCTGATTTCGGCGTGCTCTTTGATGACATGAGGGTGGCGAATGGCGGCGTGCTATCGGCCAGGAAGACCATCCAGCCGAAAGCAGAGGCGGAAGTTGCGCTCATCTTGGCTCATGAGCTCCATGACGCTAACGCGTCAGTGGAGACGGTGGCGGCTGCCGTGGGATACGTCGTGACGGCGATCGAAATCGTCGATAGCCGCATTGAGAACTGGAAGATCACCTTCGCGGACACGGTTGCCGATAACGGCTCTTCCGGATTTTTCGTTCTCGGCGCCGAGCGTAGGCCACTAACCGGGCTAGATCTCTATACTTGCGGAATGGCGCTGGAAGTGAATAGCGCCGTGGTCTCAATCGGTGCCGGCGCGGCCTGTCTCGGGCACCCCCTCAATGCTGCCGCGTGGCTGACCCGCACGCTCTCTGCTCGTGGCGAAGTTCTCCGCGCCGGCGACGTTGTGCTGACCGGTGCTCTGGGACCAATGGTCACTCTCCAGGCAGGCGACGAGGTAGTTGCTAAGGTCGGCGGCCTGGGTGAAGCCCGGTTCAGGTACGAGAAGGACGGCTAATGGCCAGGGTCAAGACGGCAATCATCGGCTCAGGCAATATTGGCACCGACCTGATGATCAAGATCATGCGTCACTCGGACAGACTGGAGATGTCGGCGCTTGTCGGGGTCGATCCCGCGTCCGATGGGCTTGCCCGGGCCAAACGCCTTGGTGTGGCGACGACCCACGAAGGCATTGAGGGCTTGCAAAGGCTCGATGTGTGGCCCGACATTGGGATCGTGTTCGACGCTACGTCTGCTGCTGCTCATCAAAGGCACAGCGCGGTCGTAACCGGCGCCGGTAAAGTTATGATCGACCTGACGCCGGCTGCAATCGGGCCCTACGTCATTCCGGTGGTCAATGGCGGAACCCATCTTGATGCGCCAAATGTGAACATGGTGACGTGCGGTGGTCAGGCGACGATTCCGATCGTGGCGGCGGTGTCCTCGGTCGCGAAGGTCCACTACGCGGAGATCGTCGCATCCATTTCCTCGAAGTCGGCTGGGCCCGGCACTCGGGCAAATATAGATGAGTTTACCGAGACTACGGCACGCGCTATCGAAATGGTTGGTGGCGCTTCCCAAGGAAAGGCCATCATCGTCCTCAATCCGGCCGAGCCGCCGCTCCTTATGCGCGACACCGTCTTTACGCTCTCGTCCGGGGCGAACGAGGCTGCCATCGCAGAGGCGATCAAGGCAATTGTAGCCAAGGTGAATGCGTATGTGCCTGGCTATCGGCTGAAGCAGCAGGTTCAGTTCGAACGTTTCGGCTCTAACAACCCTGCGCAGATTCCGGGTGTCGGTGACTTCGAAGGTATCAAAACCAGCGTCTTTCTCGAGGTGGAGGGCGCGGCGCATTACTTGCCTGCTTATGCCGGAAATCTCGACATCATGACGTCGGCCGGGCTGCAGACGGCCGAAAAGATTGCACTGCGTATTCAAGAAAGGGTGGCGGCATGAAACTGGCTCGGATTGGTCAAAAGGGGCACGAACAACCAGTCCTGATCGACGCCGAAGGCAAGGCGAGGAGCCTTGTGTCAAAGCTGTCAGATATCGATGCCAACGCGCTGAGCCCGGCCGCCTTGAAGTCTCTGGGTGCACTTGACGTGTCGGCGCTGCCGCTGGTGGAAGGGCCTTTTCGTTACGGCGTGCCCGTGGCGGGTGTCCGGAAATTCATCGCGATAGGTCTCAATTTTTCCGATCACGCTCAAGAGTCGAACCTGCCCATTCCAAGCGAGCCTATCGTCTTCATGAAGGCGATTTCATCTCTTGCTGGCCCCGATGATGACGTGCCGGTGCCGCGAGGCGCCAAGAAGGTTGATTGGGAAGTTGAACTCGGCGTCGTCATCGGAACGCGTG
The DNA here is from genome assembly GCA_000824805.1 of Mesorhizobium sp. SOD10. Taxonomy (GTDB): domain Bacteria; phylum Pseudomonadota; class Alphaproteobacteria; order Rhizobiales; family Rhizobiaceae; genus Mesorhizobium. The sequence goes on along the minus strand of CCNA01000007.1, from coordinate 71,884 downwards.
CCCGCTATGTTTCGCGTGGCGAGGCGATGGCGCATGTAGCCGGTTACGTTCTCGTCAACGACGTGTCGGAGCGCTCGCACCAGCTGGAACGCGGTGGCACCTGGGACAAAGGCAAGAGCCATGATGGCTTCGGGCCAGTGGGACCTTGGCTTGTCACAACGGACGAATTGGGCGAGGGGCGCGGCCTGTCGATGTTCCTGAATGTCTCCGGGCAGCGCTGTCAGACCGGAAACACTGACACCATGATTTTCGATGTGCCGACCGTTGTCGCATATGTCAGCGAGTTTCTGACGCTCGAACCCGGAGACATCATCACGACGGGAACACCTCCCGGTGTCGGCATGGGTATGAAACCGCCGCGCTATTTGGCTGCCGGCGACGAAATGCATCTTGGCATCAAAGGACTTGGCGAGCAGCGTCAGCGCGTCGTCATCCATGACGACTAATGTGGAAAATCCATGAACCTCGATCCCACGCAAACGAAGCTCTACATTCAGGACGTGACTTTGCGCGACGGCATGCATGCCGTGCGTCACAGCTACGGCATCGATCAGGTCCGCGCCATTGCTAGCGCCCTCGATGTCGCCGGCGTCGATGCAATTGAGGTCGCGCATGGGGACGGTCTCAATGGTTCCTCCTTCAACTACGGCTTCGGCGCCCACACAGATTGGGAATGGATCGCGTCGGTTGCCGACGTAGTGCAAAATGCGCGGCTGACCACCCTTCTCATTCCTGGCATCGGGACCGTTCATGATCTGAAGCAAGCTCACGCCCTTGGTGTTCGTTCGGTTCGGATCGCGACTCACTGCACTGAGGCCGATGTAGCCAAGCAGCATATTGCGGCAGCACGAGACCTTGGCATGGACACGGTCGGATTCCTGATGATGAGCCACATGATCGAGCCAGAAACGTTGGCCCGGCAGGCGAAGCTCATGGAGAGTTATGGCGCGACCTGCGTCTATATCACCGACAGTGGTGGCGCGCTCGACATGGACGGATACCGCGCGCGTTGCGAAGCCTATGACCGGGTACTAAGGCCGGAGACGGAACGCGGCATCCATGCTCATCACAATCTTTCGCTTGGCGTCGCGAACTCGATTGTCGGTGTTCAGGCCGGCGCTATCCGCGTCGATGCCAGCCTTGCCGGGATGGGAGCGGGGGCGGGAAACACGCCTCTGGAGGTCTTCATCGCCGTAGCTGACCGCAAACGCTGGAAACATGGCTGCGACCTTTTCAAGCTCATGGATGCGGCCGAAGAACTGGTTCGCCCCCTCCAGGATCGGCCCGTCCGGGTGGATCGCGAGACGCTGACGCTCGGCTATGCAGGCGTCTACTCAAGCTTCCTCCGTCACGCGGAAAAGGCCAGCACCGGATATGGCGTCGACACGCGAGCAATCCTTGCCGAAGCCGGCCGGCGCGGTATGGTCGGGGGGCAGGAGGATATGATTGTGGACATTGCCTTGGATCTTGCGCGAGCCAAGGGCTAAGCAACCGTCCGGCTCACTACTCCGGGCTAGCATGCGTCTTTACCGGGGGAAAAGAGCAACTACGATCCTTCACGGCGAAGACGGCATCTGTGCCTGTGGGAAGCCCGGCCGCCCGCCTCGCCATTTGATGCCGCCGTTATGGCAACGAGGCGTCGATGTGCCCCGGACATCTACGGTGGCTCGAGCCGCAAAGCCACCAAGCCGCATCGCGGCTCTGAAATTTGCGTCTTTCCCCACGGGGCGCTATCGCTGTCCGGACTGACAGTTCCTGCCTGCGGCAAACCCGGCAACGGCTGGCGATGTCGACAAGGGGACGAACGATGCCTTCATACAGACCCGTCAATGCGGTACTTCGCGCCCTAAAAGTCTTGAACGTCGTTAACAGCCGACGCCAATCGACCGTGAGCGAAATCGCTCGCGCCTCGGGGTTGACGTCCTCCACGGCTGTGCGTTTCCTGGAAACCCTCGAGAGCGCCGGATACGTCCTCAAGGACACGAGCAACGCCGCCTATGTCGTTAGCGGCAAAGTGCTTGAGTTGAGTTCTGGCTTTGAGGCTTATCGCGAAATGGGTGTGATAGCTGGACCGTTTCTTTATGCGCTGCAACGCGAGATCTCCTGGCCATCCGACGTCGCGGTGTTCGACCGCGACGCGATGATAGTTGCCGAGACGAGCCGCTCCGAGAGCCGGCTCTTCTATCCCCGTCCGCCTGGCTTCCGTGCTCCCATAATGGGTACATCTCTTGGCCTTGCCTATCTTGCCTTTTGCACAGAAAGCGAGCTCCAAACCGCGGTTGAGGTCTCGGCGCAAGTCGCTGAACCATGGAACGACCTAGCCCGCGACCGCGGAAAGCTGCAAGGTGTGCTCGCCAGGGTGCGCGAATGTGGCTACGCAGTCATGAGCCAGGAATATTCAGCCCTCGTCTACAACCGTGCCATTTGGGCGATGGCCGTTCCCATACTCCTAGCTGGGCAGGCTATCGCGTCGATAAATGTCACGATGAACCGCGAAGTTTCGGAAAACGAGGCAACATCGAAGTACCTCGCTTCATTGCAGCGCACGGCTGCTCGGATCTCACAGGCGATCGACAAAGCTAGGCACCCAAGCGGATAGCCACTTGTACCCGCTCCCGCAGCAGCCGGGTCCGGCATGGCCGTCATCCGGTATCGACCTTCCGGCCTCAAACGGCGCGAAAGGTTGACGTCTAGCGCAGGTCCCCTTCGAAGATCAGGAGTTCGCGTTTGGATGCTTGCAGTGCATAGCGGCGAGCCTCGTCATAGGCCGGGTCGCGATAGCATGCCCTCGCCAGTTCTATCGATGGGAATTCGATGACGGTCATTCGACACGCATCCCGCTCCTCTTGAAGCACAGGCGGCTCTTTAGACGGGTTGACACGGGCTTGATACTTCTGGCCGATGGGTTTCCACAGTCTGCGGTACTCGGCTTGCGCCGCCTCATCCGATATCTCGGTGCCGATTATGAGCCAATATCCCTTCATGCCAAGCCGCTCCTTGCGCTAGTCCAACACACCGGCATCATGGTCAGCCCGAAAGCCGAACACTCGTGCTCGCGCACCTGATCGCAGGCGCGGCCCCCCTATCCAACCAAAGATGAAGCCTGCAGTCGAAGCCTGCATCGGCGCCGTGTCGATAGGGCAAGGACAATGCGTACTGGCGACCACGCAAGCCCGCCTGCACACTGGTGGTCGGGACAGCTCGAATCCTGCATGCCCGGCAAATGGCTTGTCGACATCCACGGGCAAATCTTAGAGCCTCAGCGCGATCTGCGACTGTTGCAAAATTCGCATATAAAGAGTATCTGGTCAATTCTCGAAGGATGGATTTGTGGAACTCATGCGAAACGGTGGAAGAGTTTTGGCGGATCAGTTGATCCGACATGGTGCCGACACCGTGTTTTGCGTGCCGGGCGAGAGCTTCCTGGCGGCCCTGGACGCCTTCCACGATCTTGAAGACCGCGTAAGGGTCATCTCCACACGAATCGAAATTGGCGCCGGCCATATGGCCGAGGCGTATGGAAAACTCACGGGCCGCCCAGGAATATGCTTCGTCAGCAGAGGACCCGGTGCAAGTCACGCGATGGTTGCGGTTCATACCGCCTTCGAAGATTCCACGCCGATGATTCTGTTCGTGGGTCAGGTGGCGCGTGAGACATCAGAGAGGGAGGCTTTCCAGGAGATCGATATCAAGGGGATGTTTGCCCATACGGCGAAATGGGTGGCCGAAATCCAGGATGCACGCAGGATCCCGGAATTTGTCAGTCGCGCCTTCCACACTGCGGTCTCTGGCAGGCCGGGTCCCGTCGTCCTGTCCCTGCCGGAGGACATGCTCCTCGACCAGGTGGAAGCCGACGACATGAAGCCTTACAGGGTTGTCTGTGCCTCGCCGAGCGAGCAAGACATTGAGGAATTCGCGCATCGCCTGAAAGGTGCCGAAAGGCCGCTCATTCTGGTCGGCGGCGGCGGCTGGAGCGATGCAGCCAAGCAGATGATGCTGCACTTTTCCGAAAGACATTCCATCCCCGTCTGCGCTTCATTCAGGTGCCAGGATCGTTTTGACAACACGCACGAGAACTATATCGGCGATTGCAGCCTGGGCATCATGCCTGCCCTCGCCGATGCGATCCGGCGAACCGACCTGCTGATTACGATTGGCGCGCGGCTCGGCGAGTTGACGACCCAGTCCTACACGATCGTCCAGGCACCCACGCCGATCCAGCCGCTGGTGCACGTCCACCCCGACCCGAATGAATTGTGCCGGGTCTATCAGGCCGTGCTGCCCATCAATGCCGGTCCCGAACAGTTTCTCGCCGCCGTGCTGGCAGCTGTGCCGGTGGCGCTTCCGATGATGACGGCACGTAAGCGCTGGTGCGCCTCCGGCCGACACGCTTTCGAACAAAGCGCGGTCCCGGACACTACTCCGGGCGCGCTCGATATGGCTATTGTGATGAAGGCGATAGGCGACATGGTTCCCAGCGATACAATCGTGACCACCGATGCCGGAAACTTCGCCGGATGGGTCAATCGCTATCATCGTTTCCCCGGACCGGGGAGGCTGCTTGGTCCCGCCAACGGCGCGATGGGATATGGTGTTCCGGCTGCGGTCTCCGCTAAGCTCACACACCCTGAACGCGTGGTGCTGTGCTTCGTTGGCGACGGCGGCTTCCTGATGACGGGACAGGAACTGGCCACGGCCATGCAATATGAGGCCGCTGTGATAATTCTTGTGGTCAACAACGGCCTATACGGCACAATTCGTATGTATCAAGAGCGGGAGTTTCCTGGACGTACGCCGGCGACTTTCCTGAAGAACCCTGATTTCGCGGCTTATGCGCGAAGCTTCGGGGCGTTTGCAGAGCAGGTGCGCGAAACATCCGAATTTGGGGCGGCATTTGAGCGCGCCCTGAGCGCAAAACGTCCCGCCGTTCTTGAGCTCCTGATCGATCCGGAAGCCATCACGACACGAACGACCCTGACTGGGATCAGGGAGGAAGCATTGTCGCGGCGGGCTAAACTCGCCAGGGTTTGAGAGACGGCTGTCATGCGCTCGATCGACCTGGAAAAACAGGCGACGGCCGCAGACGCCAGAGATAGCGAAGAGAGTGGTAAATGGGCATGCTCGACGGAAAGACAGCGATTGTGACCGGTGCCGGGCGTGGCATCGGTCACGCGATCGCTACACGCTATGTCGCTGAAGGGGCGAACGTGGTCATTGCCGACGTTGACGAGGCTGCCGGCCAAGCAGTCGCCGACAAGCTCGGGAGCAATGCGCGTTTTGTGCGCACCGACGTCTCTAAAGCGGACGATGCGCGCAACGTGGTTGCTGCAGCCTGCGACTTCTGGGGCGGACTTGACATTCTGGTTAACAACGCAGGCATTTTCCATGCCGCGGACTTCCTCGAAATTGCAGAAGCCGATTTCGAACGCGTGATGCGCGTCAACGTCAACGGAACCTTCCTCGTGGGACAGGCCGCGGCAAGGCAGATGGTGGCGCAGGTGAAGGCGAGTAAGGCGCCCGGCGCAATCATCAATATGAGTTCCGTCACTGCGCGCATCGCGCTGCCGAATCACGTGCCATACTGTACGTCAAAAGGTGGGATAGAGACACTTACGAAGGTCATGGCGCTTTCCCTTGCACCTTACGGCATCCGAGCGAACGCGATCGGTCCGGGCTCGATCAGAACGGACCTGTCCATGCCCTTTGCCACAGACCCGATCATGAGGCATCGGCTGTTGTCGCGTACCCCTCTCGGGCGCATCGCCGAACCGGAGGAAATCGCCTCAATTGCAACCTTCCTCGCATCCAAGGAAGCGAGCTACATCACCGGTGAGACGATTTTTGCTGACGGCGGGCGTCTTGCGCTGAATTACACAGTACCGGTCGTGGAGTCCTGAACCAAGCCGCTCGCGGCGCCGCTGCGCGCCCAGGCGCGTGAGACGACGAGTAGCCTTTTGCCACAAAACAAACTGCGCCGGCTCACCGTGCCGGCAACCTGAGGGCAATTCTATCTGCACCCCGTTCGATCGTCTGGCCATCCCTATGGGGCACGAGCTGCGGCGCATACAGGCGACAACGAAGCAAACCCGGACGGTCCGCCCAGGACCAGACCAAGAACCAGGAGGAAAGCGTGACGAATCAAAACTACCAGACGACCAAAGTCGCCGTGATCGTGGGGGCGACATCGAAATGGCAATCGGACGGCAGCAGAACCGTCTCTTTGGCTGGCGGCAAGATTTCCGATGCGGACGTGCCCCTCGGCATCCGCTGGGGCATCGGTGGCGCGATTGCGCAGAAGTTTGCAGCCGAGGGGTATACGGTAGTCCTTACCACCCGCCACCGGGACAATGCCGCGGCACTGGCGGCAGCAATCAGCGATCAGGGCGGCCGGGCGATTATCGCCGAGCTCGACCTCACGAGCCGCGAGTCAATCGCCGAGGCTTTCGAAATGATCCGCAAGCAGGCTGGCGAACCGGAAGTCGTCATCTATAACGCTGGCTATGCCAGCGGGCGGGAACTACCTCCCGAGAAAGAACTGATTGAGAATCTGCCCGACGAGGTGTTCGAGACGGCCATAGACATCGCTTGCAGGGGACCATACCTGGTCGCCAAGGAAATTCTTCCAGCAATGCGCAAGAGCGGAAACGGATCCTATTTCCTGACCAACAACCACAACAGCTTGCACGGAACAAAGCGGAAAACGGGGGAATCGCTCTACTACCCACGGGTCATGATGCGCACTCTGGCTCAGGTGTTGACCGAAGAATATTCGCCGTTGGGGGTCCATATCGCCAACATAGTCGTTGACGGTATGATCGACTCTCCCGGAACTCGGGCCCACGGTGAGGCCATGTATAAAGACACGGGTGAAATTATGCTGGACCCCACGCGAATTGCGGAAGCGTACTATTACTTGCACACCCAGCATCCAAGTTGCTGGACACACGAAGTTCAGCTGACTCCCTACAATCGCCCGGTCACCCGTTGACCGTCCGCCATGGCAACACGATAACGAGAGCTCAAGCGGGGCGGCCTGCGGCGAAGCCGTTGCCTTTGACGAAAACTCCAGTGTGTTTACATGCGCCAGCGGAGATCCGTCGAAAGTGGGCGGCGTTCGGCTTGATCCAAGGCACCTAGACTGGTTGTCGAAATCACTGCAATATTGCGAATTATGCGAAATTCACATCTTCGGAGATTCGAAGCTTGACTGACACGACGCATTTGAGCTCCGAAACCGCTTCGGAGGCCTTGTCGGGCAACACGCTCGAGAAGGTCTTGGGTCTTCTCGGTCTTTTTACGCCGACACGCCCCGCCTTGACGGCTGAAAAGATGGCAGCGGTCGTTGGGTGCTCGATGGCGACGATCTACCGCTATGTGAAGGTACTGACCAACGCGGGATTGCTCGCCCCTGCTGCCGGAGGGACATATGTGCTCGGAGCGCGCATCATCGAACTCGATCGGCAGATTAGACTCGGTGATCCGTTGCTGGCCGCAAGCCGAGATCCGATGGTCGAATTGTCACGGCGCGTTGGAGAAAACCTGCTGTTGTGCAGTTTTTACGGCAACAACGTCGTGTGCATTCATGAAGAGTGGCCTGACCCTAGCTATAGGACAAGTTACGACCGCGGAAGGCCGATGCCACTTTTCCGGGGCGCAGCATCGAAAGTTATTCTTGCCAATTTGCCACCGCATAAGCTTCGCGATCTCATGCTGAAGCATGCTGAGCAAATCACATCGGCAGGGCTCGGGCCTAACTGGAACGCGTTTAAGTCCAAATTGCGCGAGTTGCGCAAGGCAGGTTATTGCACAGCAGCTGAGGAAGTCGATCCGGGGCTGGCGGCCATAGCAATCCCGTTATTTGACGGCAGCGATCAGATCTTGGGTTCTCTTTCCATTACCCAGACACTGGAGCGGTTCAAGAGTCAGCCGTTGGACAAGAAGCTCGCACTTCTGCGCGAGACAGCGGCCAAGATCACCGAGAGCCTGGAGGATCAGGCAAGCAGGTTTTCCGCCTAGTCTGCGAATACCTGATTTGTCTGCGATCACACATTGAGGGCGAAACCTGGTCCCTCTACGTCTGGGCGCCACCGGCGCCGTGTTTCCATCCGTTTTTTGCCGACACTTTGCGGCGCGGCTCGCTCAGCTGAGACGAGTATCAAACCGGAATGACGGCAAGCGTTGATTGGCCCTCACCGTCGGCGGCACCCGAGTGCTTGCGCTTGCCGCAGGCCTTCTACAGTTCCGGCACCAGCACCAAAATATGAGAAAATACAATAAATTCTCTTATTAAGGGGATTGACATATAAATCTCATAGTGGGAATTTCGACTGAAACGCGAAGCAGGAGAATAGGGGAAGCCTAAGCGTTAGCCAATCGTGCAGGCAATCTCTGGGTCGATCAGTTCTGGGAGGAACGATGTCAGAACAAAAAGAGAAGAGCCCGAACGTCCACTGCGATATGTATGGCGGCGTATATTTCTTTGCCGAGCGCGAGCGCGATGACTTCATCCTGGCGCAGCTTGTCATTGCCGCCATATGTGTACTGGTGACGCTAGCTTACTTGTTAATACTTTAACCTAACGCATTCCGCTACCTGCTAAAGGTCGCGGCCATGAGAACAGGCGGCTGAACTTACCTTTGCCAGGCCTCGAGGTGGGGCTCACGGATCGAGAGCCGGCCGGGCGACACCGCAATAGTTCGCTTCAGCACCCACCTTGTTCCATTTGTTGAGAATTCGATCTCAAGGCTATGCGCGAGGGAGAAATGGCTTCGCCTGTTTATGACTGTGTTCCCTTTTCCTGCCTGGAATGGGTTCACTACGATCTGCGGCAGAATGAACGTGGAGGACCGCCACATGGGCGTCATCGTTGGCAGTGGCGATTATACATATCGGGTCGTGGAGGGGTGGGAGAAACTGCCGCCGGGATGGGAATTGGGCGACGTGGCGGCTGTCGGAGTGGACCAACGCGATCGCGTGTATGTATTCAATCGAGGCGAACATCCGATGTGCGTGTTCGACCGCAACGGCGAATTCATCACTTCCTGGGGTGAGGACATCTTCCGGCGTGCACATGGCATACATATGGGCCCGGACGACACCATCTATTGCACTGATGACGGGGATCACACCGTTCGCAAGTGCACGCTCGACGGCAAGGTTCTGCTGGAAATCGGTATTCCAGGGCGTCCATCGGCCTTCATGAGCGGGCTTCCGTTCAGCCGTTGCACTCATACAGCCCTCTCGCCCGACAACGACATTTATGTCTCCGACGGCTACTCCAATGCGCGCGTGCACAAATACTCTCCAGACGGCAAGCTTATGCGGTCCTGGGGCGAACCCGGCTGCATGCCGGGACAATTCAACTTGCCGCACAATATCTGTTGCGACGCAGACGGCTGGGTCTATGTAGCGGATCGGGAAAATCATCGGGTGCAAGTATTCGATGGCAACGGCAAGTTCGAAACGCAGTGGCACAACTTGCATCGGCCGAGCGGCCTCTTTATGCCGGCCGGCAAATGCCCGATCTGCTATATCGGTGAGATTGGTCCGCAACTCGCCTTTAATCGAGGCGCTCCCAATCTTGGTCCCCGCATCACCATCGTTGATAACAGCGGCAAGCTTCTGGCGCGGCTTGGCAATGAACCGACCACAGGGCTGAAGCCTGGTCAGTTTATCGCTCCGCATGGCCTAACGGTGGACTCAATTGGTGACATCTATGTCGCCGAGGTTTCGGTGACCGCTTGGCCGTTGCTTTTCCCAGGGGAGCCGGTACCTAAACCGCTGCGCACGCTACAGAAATTCGTGAAAGTTTCTCCGGGAACGACCTCATAAACCATCTAGCGCCAGCAACGCCCGCGCACATCGATGCGTGACCAACACTTCTTCCATTGGCCAACTCTCCGCGTCCTTGCGTTATTTGGGTCTAGCGCGCTTCGGTATGCGATAGCCTGGTATTTCGCCTTGGCTCGCCATCCCGCGCAACCACGTCGCTGATGTGATCTATTGCTAGAGGAGAGGCTCTGCTCCGAGGCCAAGTAAAAAAGAAACCGGCAAATCCGGCCATCAAATCTCATTGCTAACGTTTGGGGGACCCATGAACTTTGCACGTGTCGCGGCGGATCTATATGGCGCCGCAATGGTCAGCGCTGCCTTTGCGGTGTTACCCTTCAAAGATGAAGAAGGGAAAGCCGTTTGACCATTATTTTCCCGCTCAATCCCGTTCCGGCTTGGGGTACTATAAACAGTATAGTCCGCCTGCAAGCTCCGGTAGCTTGCCCTGGCATTGGATCGCTCTCTGATCGTCACTTCATCCTAGAGACGATACATCGCTACTGCTGGGGTTACGATGAACGCCGTGAGGATGTGATCGCCGCGTGCCTTACAGCCACTGCGGTCTTTAGTGGGTCGGTCGCCGGCAATTTCGTCGTGGGCCCTTATGAAGGTCGCACGCGCATCTTGCAATGGCTCAAAACCCTTTGGGAGACTCAGGCCGACCAGCGTCGCCACTGCATGATGAACATTTTGGTCGACGATCTCAGCGGATTGAGTGCTGTCGTCCTCGCCTCGCTATTTCTCACTGGCGCCGAAAATGGCCTTGCCCGAGTGATAGCAACTGGCTTCTACCGCTTCCAGATGGCTAACGAAGAAGGGGTCTGGCGGATCGCCGATATCTACGCGGGACTCGATACGGGAATCTGAACGTCGCGGTCCGCGTCGCGTGTGCCGATGCTGGGCGCCGCAAGCCTGCCAGGCATAGGTCAGGCCGTCCTCGATGCTGCCGGCGACGTACTTACCGCCTCGGTTTCTAGGTCAAACGCGGATCATCTTACGGGCAAATTTATCTGATAACAAGAATTGACTGAATAATCAGATAGTGCGAATTTGTGGAATGCGCAAAGTTCACGAACTGGCGCCGCTGCCACTACGAGTTTCAGGCCGCCTCTTGGCGCGCCGCACGGAGGTTGAATCATGCTGCAGAAAACCAGCCACTACATGCGCCAGGCTAACCTGATTGGAGGAGAGTGGGTGCAAGCCGATTCCGGCGCGACCATCAACGTGACCAATCCGGCCACCACGCTGTTGATCGGCACAGTGCCGAAGTCTGGCCAGTCAGAAACCAGACGCGCCATCGAGGCCGCCGAGGCTGCATTCCATGGCTGGAAGAAGACTTCGGCATTTGAGCGCTCCAAGCTCCTGCGCAAGCTGCATGATTCCATCATGGATAATCAGGACGCGCTTGCCGAACTGCTGACGATGGAGCAGGGCAAGTCGCTGGCCGAGGCCAAGGGCGAGGTCGGCCTTTCGGCTGCGTACGTGCTATGGTTCGCCGAAGAGGCGCGCCGCACTTACGGCGATGTCGTACCGTCGCCATGGGTCGACCGCCGCATACTGGTGACCAAGGAGCCGGTCGGCGTTGTCGCGGCCGTTACGCCGTGGAATTTCCCGTCGGCAATGCTTTCGCGCAAAATTGCGCCAGCGCTGGCTGCTGGCTGTACTGCAGTGATCAAGCCGGCTTCGCAAACGCCTTATTCGGGCCTCGCTTGGGGCGCGCTCTGCGAGGAAGCTGGTTTTCCGAAAGGGGTCGTCAACATCGTTACCGGTTCGGCCGCCGAGATCGGCGACGAACTCTGCTCCAATCCGCTTGTCAGGAAGCTCACATTCACCGGATCAACCGAAGTCGGAAAGATCCTGATGGCGAAGTGTGCCGGGACGGTTAAGAAGGTGTCGATGGAACTTGGCGGCAATGCTCCCTTCATCGTCTTTGACGATGCCGATCTCGACCGGGCGGTCGAAGGAGCCATGATTGCCAAGTATCGCAACTCCGGCCAGACCTGTGTGTGTGCAAACCGGTTCTTCGTGCAGGCCGGCATCTACGCCGCGTTCGTCGAAAAGCTGGCGGTGGCAAGTGAGAAGTTGAAGGTCGGGCCGGGACTGGAAGCGGGCACGCAGCAAGGCCCCCTCATTGACGAAAATGCGGTCAAGAAGGTCGAGCAGTTCGTTAGGGACGCCACGTCGAAAGGCGCAAAGGTGGTGTCTGGCGGCAAGCGGCATCCGTTGGGCGGCACCTTCTTTCAGCCGACCGTGATAGCGGCCGCCACCCCCGACATGATGTTCATGAAGGAGGAGATTTTTGGCCCTGTCGCTCCAGTTTTCAAATTTGACACCGAGGAAGAGGCGGTCCGTCTCGCGAATGAAACCGAGTTCGGCTTGGCAGCTTACTTCTACAGCAGCAATCTTGGCCGCGCCGTTCGCGTCATGGAGGGGCTCAAATACGGGATGGTCGCCGTCAATGAAGGGTTGATGACCACCGTCGAGGCTCCATTCGGCGGCGTCAAGGAATCCGGTCTCGGCCGCGAGGGGGGCCACCAAGGCATTGAGGACTATCTCGACACCAAATACGTCTGTCTTGGTGGCTTAGGCATCTGAGCCGGCCTCAACCTTTCGGCGGCAGCCGGTTTTCTCAGCGGTGAGGCTTCGACGCTGGCTGCCCGGTGCTGCGAGCGTATTGGCGAAAGCAAGAAAAGAGCCGGCGGATCTGTCTAAACTAGGCTCGGCTCGGCGGGGTTTCGCGTCGGCCGAGCTGCCCTGGTCTGGCCGAGGTCGTTGGCGACAGGAAGGTGTACAGATGGGCGGCGGGGTCTTCTTTCTTTCGGGCGTGCGTACCGCGATAGGCGCATTTGGTGGCAGCCTGAAAGACATGTCGCCCACTCGACTGGGCGCCGCGGTGGGGGCCGCAGCAGTTGCACGTGCTGGGCTCGAGCCCGGTGGGCTCGACCACTCGGTATTCGGCACTGTAATACCGACCGAGGCAGCCGACCTTTTCCTCGGTCGGACGATCGCTCTCGAATCCGGCTTGCCGAACGGCTCGGGCGGTCTGACGCTGAACAGGCTCTGTGGTTCGGGTGCGCAGGCAATTATCACCGCGGCTCAGATGATCCGTAGCGGGGACTCTCGCATTGTGTTGGCGGGCGGCGTAGAGGTAATGAGTCGTGCGCCATTTTCAGTCGAGGGCATGCGCTACGGCCGGAAAATCGGCAACGGTGTCGTCTACGACTGGCTGAGCAATACACTTGCCGACCCCTTCGGGCATGGCGGTATGGGCGACACGGCGGAGAACGTCGCCGAGAAATACCAGATTTCCCGGGAGAGGCAGGACCATTTCGCGCTGGAGAGCCAGGAAAAGGCCGCCCGGGCAATCGCACAAGGGTATTTTAGGGGTCAGACGGTTCCGATCGAGATCAAGACCCGCAAACGGATGGTCGTGTTTGACACTGACGAGCATCCGCGTCCCGACTCGTCGCTGGAGATGCTTGCAGGGCTCCAGCCCGCGTTTCGCAAGGACGGCACCGTTACCGCCGGAAATGCTTCCGGCATGAATGATGGGGCGGCAGCTGTCGTCCTCGCGCATGAGAACGAGGTTGCCACCCGTAACCTCAAGCCGATTGGCCGCCTGGTGTCTTGGAGCGTTGCGGGCGTTCCGCCTGAAATCATGGGCATCGGGCCGGTAAAAGCGGTGCCTGTGGCTCTCGATCTCGCCGGCCTGACAATTTCCGACTTGGATGTGATTGAATCCAACGAAGCGTTTGCGGCACAGGCGCTGGCGGTCATGGATGCGCTCTCGCTCCCAGCCGACAAGGTCAACCCCAATGGCGGCGCGATCGCTCTCGGACACCCGTTGGGAGCGACAGGCACGATATTGACTGTTAAGGCGCTCAACGAGTTGAAACGGATCAACGGCCGCTTCGGCCTGGTGACCATGTGCATTGGCGGAGGTCAAGGGATCGCGCTTATCGTCGAGAACCTCTGGTGATCGATTCCCTCGGCGATTCAAAGGGCAATCAACGACGATGGATGAAGCAGTTTCTCACGCCTCCGGCAGGGTCATGGTCCCTTTGAGGGCCGATGTCGGCTGATCCGAGCAGTCGTCATCGGCGCCGGGGCCCATGGGATCAGGTATATAGCTGCCCAACTTGCCAATGCGTCACCGGCTTACAGCGCGTTTCCAGCGAACAAGTTTTGACGGACAGTTTCAAGATGTCCGCGCATAGCCGTGGCCGCCGCTTCACCGTCCCGGCGCATGAGAGCTTCGACGATCTCGCCATGCTGGCGGCAGTAGATGTGACGCCGCTCCATGCTGAAAGTGCGCTGCTTGATTTTGCGCCATTGCTCTTGGGTTCTGGCCACCACACACAGAACCTCGTGAAGATGGGTGAGCAGTTCGTTGCGCGTGCCCCTGACTATCTTCAGATGTAACTCGGCATCCCAGCGCTCGAAATCCTCCATTTCAAGTGCGGCGACGGAAGAGCCATAGGCAGCGGCTATTGCGCGCAATTCGTTGGCGTTTGCGTTGATCGCCGCAAGCGCCGTTGCGCGCGGCTCCAAGATCAGGCGGACCGCCATCACGTCGATGGGACTGGCACCCGACAATCTGTGCAACATTTTGAGGATACTGCCGCGATTGTCCTGACGTAGAAACGTTCCGCGCCCAACATGGCGCACCAGGGTGCCGTCACCGGCAAGTCTGTCGATCGCGCTGCGCATTGTGTTGCGCGCGACGCGATATTGCGTCGCAAGCTCCCTTTCGTTGGGGAGCCGTCCCGATTCGCTCCACTCCCCAGCGTCAATGCGGTTGCGCAGCGATCGCGCGATCTCTCTCGCGATGTATTTAGGCATCGTGTCGAACCAATGTGTCCGCTACTGAACCAACCGCGCCTTCATTTCGCCGCCGACGAACTTGCCAATGGGCGGCCCAGAGGGGCGAAAGCGCCTTCGTTCAGCGGGCTCGAATATGAAAATTCAACAATTCCCCATGAATTGACAATAGAAAAAATTCTTAGAATATGCAAATTATGCTTGATTTTTGAACTCCAATGACGTCTGATGGTTCAAGTTGGCGACTGGGAGGAAGCCAGTGAAAGTTGCAACTTATCGCGTCGGCGACGAGCGCTGCGTCGCTGTGGTTGATGAAGCCACGCGCACAATCTCGCCTTTCGATCTCCCGCTGGTGGAGGCCGCCAACGGCTTGCTGGCCGTCATTGATCGCCCAGTAATGCCGCGCGTCCTCTCACCGGTGCCGTTCAGTGAAGTTTTAATCGAAGCGCCGATCGTGCGCCCACGGCGCAACATCTTTTGTGTCGGCAAGAATCACCGGGAGCACGCTGCGGAGTTCGCATCCAGCGGGTTCGATTCCGGTGTCGCCAGCGGTATCGTCCCCAGGCATCCGATCATCTTTTCGAAGGTTCCGGAATGCGTGGTCGCCCACGATGACCTCGTGTGTATCAACCGCGAAGTGTCAGAATCGATCGCCTATGAGGCGGAACTAGCGATCATCATCGGCAAGGGTGGCCGGGGAATCAAGCCGGAGAATGCGCTGGAGCACGTATGGGGTTACACGATCGTCAATGATGTGACGGCTCGGGACCTACAGGGGCGTCATAGCCAATGGCTCATCGGCAAATCGCAAGACACGTTCTGTCCAATGGGGCCTTGGGCGGTGACGCGCGACGAAATCGATCTTTCTGACACCAAAATCAAATGTTGGGTCAGTGAAGAGTTGCGGCAGGATGCCAACACGCGTGATCTGATTTTTGATGTCCCCTCCATCATCGCCACCATTTCTGCCGGCATTACATTGGTGCCAGGAGACATCATCGCCAGGGGTACACCTGTGGGAGTAGGCATCGGCTTCAATCCCCCGAAATATTTGGCGCACGGAGACATTGTGCGCATCGAAATTGCCGGCATCGGCGAGTTGCAAAACGAGTTTCGCGAGTTGCTCCAATAATTGCGAATCCAAATTCGCTAAGTGAAGTGTAATGAATTCAAAGATGTTCTGATAGGAGTAGGCCATTATGATCTTTTAAGCGCAAGCGAGTCTTAAGGGAGGTTACACGAATGTCACGTATCAAATCTAATGTACAGGGAGGACTAAAAACGATGTCATATGCGAAGCGGTTGCAGGTGTTCATGTTTGGCGCTGCAATAATGGCCGCGGCAAGTCATGGCGCATTGGCTGGGGGTAATGGGAAGGTTGCTTTCCTTAGCGCCGGGCAAGGCTTCACCTTTCCTCCGGCCGTTGGTCGCGGTGCTGTCGAGGAGGGCAAGAGCGCGGGCGTACAAGTCGATATTTTCGACGCCAACAACTCTGTCGACAAGCAAGCCAACCAGGTGGATGACATCATTACCCAAGGATACTCGGGCGTTCTGTTTTTCCCGGTTGACGGTCGGGTAAGTGTGCCACTGGTGGCAAAGCTTGCCGCAGCCGGCATTCCGGTCATCGCCACCAGCAGCCAGATCGGGGATGCGTCCAAGGAGCCGATGGATGCGGTTCCGACCTCCCTCGTCGCCTATGTAGCCCATGACAACGTGAATTCGGGAAGGACCATCGGCACTTTTGCTACCACGCTTTTGCCGAAGGGCCGTAAGGCCAAGATTGCGATCGTCGAAGGCGCTGCCGGCTATTCCGATGTGGTCACGCGAAACAATGGCTTCAAAGAAGCACTTGATGCCGCCCATGCAAGCTACGAGATCGTAGCGTCTCAGCCGGCTGACTGGATGGCGGACAAGGCCGAGACCGTATGTGCGAACATGCTGACCTCGAAACCGGATATCGACCTGATTTTCGCGGATGCCGACAGCATGGGCGCAGGTTGCGCGCGCGCAGTGAAGGCGGCCGGCTCGAATATACCTATCGTTAGCATCGACGGCAACACCGACGGAATAACCGCGCTTAAGGCCGGAGGCATTGCAGCGACGGTCTGCAACCGGCCGGAGAGCATCGGTCACAAGTCGTTTCAGGTTCTCTACCAGCAAATATCGGGCAAGTTTGACCGAAAGGGAGCCCTCTTCGTCGTTCCGAACTTCCTTGTGACGAAAGACAATGTTGATGATTGTAAGCCGCAATTCTGATGGGACGTGACGGAACGCTGACCTTTCATTCATGTGCCGCCAGCATCCGCAGGCGGCACATGTCGCGCCGTTGCGGTTGGCAAAATGGGAGGCAACCCCAATTCCATTGAGGACTTATTCGTGTACGCGACAAATATTTGGCGTCCTTCTGTCTTAGCTGCGTCGCTCGGAGGATGTCCATGGATACGTTGAGCCTGGAGGGTATCCGCAAGATCTATCCGAACGGGACAGTAGCCCTCAAGGGTGTTGATCTGGTTGTTCGACCAGGTACCGTGCATGGACTGCTTGGCGCAAACGGGGCGGGCAAGTCGACGCTAATCAAGATATTGTCCGGCGCCATAACGGCATCCGGCGGTACAATGCGACTTGGCGAACGACAGCTGGCATGGAAGAGGCCTGCCGATGCAATGAAAGCCGGCGTCGCCACGATCTACCAACACATACCGGTGGTCCCGACGCTCTCCGTCATTGACAACGTCTTTCTTAGCAAAACTGCCGGTTGGCGCCGGAGCGACGAGGACGCGGCAAAACTTCGGCGAGTGATGGAAAAAATCGGCTACTATCTGGATCCCGACGCGACGGTCGGCGATCTGAGCATCGGACAGCGTCAGATGGTGTCGATCATCACCGCGCTTATCGAGGGTGCTCAGATCATGGTCATGGATGAACCTACCGCGTCACTCGGGGTGGAAGAGCGGGACGTAGTCTATAAGGTCGTGAGGCAACTGACGTCGATTGAGGGCAAGGCTGTCATCTTTGTCTCGCATTTCCTCGATGAGATTCTCGCATTGACGGACGACGTCACGGTAATTCGCGACGGCGTTGTCGTCCTGACTGCACGCACCAGCGAAGTCGACTCTGATGCCATCGCGAACGCAATCGTTGGCAGAGCTATCGAAGCTATTGCTCGCCAACATGCTGAAAAGAGCGCGGACACGGGCGGGATTGCCCTGTCGGTAAAGGATTTGGCCTCAGGTTCGCGTCTCGCGCCTGCGAACTTCAATGTCGCAACCGGCGAAGTCCTTGGGCTTGCAGGTTTCTTGGGCTCGGGCCGCAGTGAAATACTGCACGCTGTTTTTGGGGCCGATCCCAAGGCGGTCGGTGCCGTCACGCTCAATGATAAGCCGGTTGGCCGCTCGCCGCGCGCGGCAATGCGCGCAGGTATGGCGCTTGTTCCGGAAGATCGTTCCAGCCAGGGACTGTTCATGCAATCTAGCGTTTGCATGAATATCTCGTTCCCGTATCTTTCCAGTCTATCGAAGTGGACGGTGTTGCCCGAGGTGGCACGCGAACGGAACGTCGCGGAAGAAATGATCCGCCGATTGAAGATCAAGACGTCCTCGAGCGAAAGCTTGGTATCGGAACTGTCCGGCGGCAATGCCCAGAAGGTCGCCATCGCGAAATGGCTGGCGTCCCGCCCTGCCATGTTGCTGTTGGACGAGCCGACGGCGGGCATAGACATAGGTGCCAAGGCCGACATTCTCGCGCTCATCCGCGAATTTGCGGCGAACGGAGGCAGCGTGCTTCTTGTTTCATCGGAATTCGAAGAACTGCTTGCGGTCTGTGATCGCATACTGGTGCTTCGAAAGGGCCACATTGTCGCTGAGCGAATTGCGTCGCAAACCTCCGAGCACGAGCTGGTGCTGCTGGCTTCTGGCGCCTGAGGTCTGCCCCGTTCTCTGGAGTGGAATCATGCATATGACGAGATTGAAAGAAGAGATCGGGCTTATCGCCCCAAGTACTACGGTTGGGAGCGGGGTGTTGATCGACGAAAAAAAGGAAAATTTGGCTGTATCCAAATCAAGAGATCCATACGTCCTAGGAATACTGCGTGAATTCGGCGTCTATGTCGCCCTGGCGCTGGTGTTATTCATCGTGACGGCGATTGCCATGTACCTGGGCAAGTCGCAACCGCTGACGGCGGCAAACCTTTCGAACATTGTCTATCAGGCTTCACTGACAGGAATAATGGCAATTGCGATGACGGTGGTGCTGATCACGGGCAATTTCGACCTGTCGGTGGGCTCGGTGGCCGCACTTGTGGGGGTTGTCTTCCTTATGACCGTCGGAACGTTGGGCTTTGGAATCGCCGCAATACTGGCACTCTCGGTGGCAGCTTTTGTCGGGCTGGTCAACGGAGCGATCAATCAGTTCCTAGGCATCAATGCGTTCATCGTGACGCTCGGCATGTTGACTGGAGCGCGCGGTATAATTCTTGTGTTGACGGATGGCCGTTCACTGAACTCGACCGATGAATCGGCGGTTGCGGCGATGCAGTTATTTGAGACAACACGACAGCCGATGAACGTCGTGCTCTATTGTGTGGGGGGGCTTTTCGCCATTTGTGGTCTGGTCGGGCTCTATCGGGGGAGCACCAGTCGCGTTCGCGGCGTATTTGCCCTGATTGGCGCTACGATCGTTGGCGGGATGGGAATCCTCAGCGGTCCTCGCGACACTGTCGCGAATCCGGCAATCTATTTTCTTGTCTTCACCGTAGTGATTTGGCTGCTGCTCACATTCACCACCTTCGGTCGACGCCTCTATGCGGTGGGCGGTAATGCCGAGGCGGCCCGCCTGGCTGGCGTCAACGTTGTCGGTTACAAAATCTTCGGCTTCCTGCTTTCGAGCCTTGCAGCGGGTTTTGCCGGCCTGCTCTATGTTTCACGTCTTGGATCGACATATCCAGGTGCCATGCAGGGGGCGGAACTTGCGGTCATTGCATCGGCTATCCTTGGCGGCACCTCGCTGTTTGGAGGCAGTGGCTCGGTGCTCAAGTCTGCGGCAGGCGCACTGCTTCTGGTAACGCTGACGAATGGTTTCAAT
Source organism: Mesorhizobium sp. SOD10 (assembly GCA_000824805.1). GTDB lineage: Bacteria > Pseudomonadota > Alphaproteobacteria > Rhizobiales > Rhizobiaceae > Mesorhizobium. The sequence goes on along the minus strand of CCNA01000007.1, from coordinate 52,153 downwards.
TTACTCAACCTCGGGGCCAACTATCAGGGGATTATCGAAGGCGTCGTAATCATAGTGGCCGCTGCAATCTATACAGTCGGTGCCGGGCGCAGACGGTGAGTAGATGAAGCTGACCTCCATTGCTAACCTGGCGCTGACTAACGCTTCTTGATCTTTGCTATTTACCGCCGGCTTCGACGCTAGTTCGGCCGCGATCGGTATCAGGTCTTCGGGGGATCGCAGGGCGCGCAGACGGAGAAGTGGATCGCTCAGCGCGCGCAGTCTTTTAGCGCCCCTGTGGTCGACATGGCAAATTATGATGGGCACTGGCATGGGCTTCCATCACATAGCCACCGCTCTCCCAGCTTCAGCAGCTTGGCTTCGTAATGAAACGCGCGATTGAGGCGTAAGCGTCTTCTCTGGTGAACTGGCGGAACAACAGTCTGCTGCAACTAATTGTCGCTCATTACCAATTGCTTCGGTCGACCTAACGCATCAGCAGCAGAACGATGCGATACAGCGGTGCACCGGAGGTTGAGCTAAACAATCGCTCCGCCACTCATCGTCGCGTGCGAAGCCTTGGTTCTCGGACAGTTCTGTGCCTCTGTCTCGTTCGGAATATCCACTTTTCGCTTCACCACAAGCGTTTGACTTGACTTCAAGCGCTAGACTCAAGATAATGAAGTTATACTTCACACAGTGAAATTACCATAACATGAACAACGCACAGCCTGCGGCACTCGATGGCCTGACGGTTCTTGATCTTTCTCGCGTTATGGCTGGCCCGTGGTGCTGCCAGATGCTCGCGGATCTCGGCGCCAACGTCATTAAAGTGGAGCATCCACAGCAGCCGGACGACACGCGGCTTTGGGGCCCACCATTCTTCCGCGGAGACGCAGGTGAGGACGCGGCTTACTATTTGGCGGCAAATCGGAACAAGAGCGCCATGGCGGTGAACTTCGCCGACCCGGCGGGCGCTGAACTGGTCCGAGATATTGCCCGCAAGAGCGATATCGTCGTCGAAAATTATAAGACCGGAAGTCTCGCCAGATATGGCTTGGACTACGAAAACCTCAAGATGGAGAATCCGCGGATTGTCTATTGCTCGATCACTGGCTTCGGCCAGACGGGTCCACTCGCAGGCAGGGGAGGATACGACTTTCTCATTCAGGCGATGAGTGGACTGATGAGCGTCACGGGTCATCCCGAAGACAATCAGGGGCCGGTCAAAGTTGGTATACCGGTTGCGGATCTGATGACGGGTCAATTTGCGGCTACCGCCATCCTTGCGGCCGTCGTTCACCGCCTAAAGACGGGTGAGGGCCAGCATATCGACTGTGCGTTGTACGACAGCCAACTTGCCGCGCTCTCTAACCAAGCAATGAACTATCTTGTTGGGGGCGAGGTGCCGAGAAGGCTAGGCAATGCCCACCCAAACGTCATTCCCTATCAGGATTTTCAGGGTGCGAACGGCAGAATCGTGGTGGCGGCTGGAAGCGACAGGCAGTTCCGGTCGGTATGCAAAGTGCTGGGTCTCGCCGAACTTTGCGATGACCAGCGCTTCGCCACCAACAAGGCTCGTCTTGAGAATCGCGAATTGCTCGTATCCATCTTGACGGCGGCGACGGTGTCCCGGGACGTTGAGACCCTCGTCGACGCGTTGAACGCGGCGGGAGTACCGGCTGGTTGCATCAACGATATTGGTGAGGCATTCAGCCATCAGCATGTCCGCGAGAGGCAGATCGTCCGCTCGATGGTCCGCGACGACGGCAGGGAGGTTCCGACCGTCGCATTTCCCGCGCGCCTTTCACGCACGCCTGCCTCGTACCGCAAGCCGCCGCCACGGTTCGGCGAGGACACCGACCACATATTGCGTGATTTCCTTGGCAAGGACCCCCGAGCAATTGCGGAGCTTCGCGCACGTGGGGTAATCGCGTGAACCACAGCGATAAACATGACGCTATCAGAAAAAATGTTCGGGCCTTCATTGCGGCCGAAAGGACGGCCGGCCGCATTAGAGCCGGCCAGTCTTGGACCACATTCGACCGCGATTTCTCGATTAGATGCGCAGACCAGGGCTATATCGGCATGACCTGGCCGAAAATGTTTGGTGGCCACGACCGCAGCCCGGAGGAACGATATGTGGTCATCGAGGAGCTGCTCGCGGCCGGTGCGCCTCTTGGATCTCATTGGATTGCTGACAGGCAAAGTGGCCCGCAAATCCTACGCAACGGCACGGAACATCTGAAACATCTCGTCTTGCCACAAATCGCAGCAGGCCGCTGCACCATTGGCATCGGCATGAGCGAACCCGATTCAGGCTCGGACCTGTCGTCGATCCGCACAAGCGCCACGAAAGTGGACGGCGGGTGGGTTCTGGAGGGACGCAAGATCTGGACAACGAATGCACATCATGCCGATTACCTGATCGTCCTCTGCCGCACCTCTCCCAAATCGGAGGATCGGAATGCCGGACTTTCCCAGTTGGTCGTGCCCCTCGAAAACAAGGGCGTCACCGTCAGGCCCATCACCAACATGGCTGGAGTGGACGAATTCAACGAAGTCCTTTTCGAAAACTGTTTTGTGGATGAAGAGCATCTGCTCGGCGAACCGGGGCAAGGCTGGCGTCTTGTGATGGAGGAGCTTTCCTTCGAGCGAAGCGGCCCCGATCGCATCCTGTCCACGTTTCCCATGTTGTCGATGCTATCGTCCTATATCGCGCGCGACCCCGACCGCCACGCGACGATCGAACTCGGCCGTCTCGTCGGAAGGCTCCATTCCGTTCGATCGCTTTCGCTTGAAATCAACCAGGCCTTGGGCCGCCACGAAGATGTCGGCCAGAAGGCAACCATGATGAAGGATATCGGCACCACCCTCGAGCAAGATATCGCCGAGGTTTCGCGCAGATTGATCGATCTCAGCCCTAGACAAGACGGCGACGACCTAACAACGACCTTAGCCTCGGCAATTCTGAATGCGCCCAGCTTTAGCCTACGCGGAGGGACTCGCGAAATCCTCAAGGGAATCGTCGCACGCCATTTGGGGTTGAGATGAACGACGTTTCAAGAATGCTGGCGCAGACCGCTAGCCGTATTCTGGCGCAATTCGGAAAACGCTGCCGGGAGCAACTGCAGAGCGCAGAACTTTTCGCCGAGGTGCACAAATCCGGTCTGAACTTGGCGCTGCTGCCCGAAGATGCGGGCGGCGCGGGTCTGACGATCGAGGAAGCGGCAGAAATTCTCCGTATATGGGGCCGCCACGCTGCGACTTTGCCGATGGTTGAAATGCTTGTTGCGGCTCCTGTAGCAGTGATGTTCGGCCACAATCCCGCGACCTCCAGCATCACTGCCCGCAGCGACATTATCCTGTCGAAGCACAAAGGCCAGGCGTGCCTTTCGGGGCGGCCGATCGAGGCCCCGCTCTCTCCAGGCTGCAGGCAGGTCTATGCACGGGCGACTGATTTGTCCGGCAATTGCTTCATCCTGTCGGTCTCGACGGCGAATTCTCAGACATTCGCTGATCTGGCGGGGGAACCTTGGGTTCGTCTTGCACCGGAGGATGCCCTTGATGTGAGGGCTCTGTCCGTTGGCCGCGCGCAGTCTGAGAAAATCGCACGCAGCGGAGCCCTTTTAACGGCAGCGGCCATGACTGGCGCGATGGGTGAGATCCTGGAGTTGGCCATCGACCACGTGAATACGCGTTCACAGTTCGGGCGGCCGCTCGGCCGGTTCCAAGCTATACAACATCTTCTGTCCGATGTCGCGAGCGAGCTGGCCGTCACGGAAGCGGTGCTTGGCCAAGCCTTGCAAAATGTGCACGATCGACTGGGCTGGCTGTCGGCGAAGGCCCAAGCGGGTCGGGGAGCAACTATTGCCGCTTCTACCGGTCATCAGCTATTCGGCGCCATAGGCTTCACGGCGGAACACCTCCTTCACTGCTATACCAAGCGGCTGTGGGTCTGGCGCGACCATTGGGGTCGGCAGGACGATTGCGAGCGCACAATCGGCGAGATGGCAATGCGATCTGGCGAAGGTCGCTTGTGGAGTTTTTTGGTTGATGGTTCCCAAGGAGACGTCCCACATGTCTGACCCCGAAGTCCAAATAGAGCGAGATGGGCCCCTGGCCGTTGTGACGTTGAATGACCCAGCAACACGGAACGCGCTGTCCTCACCTGTAATCAAGGCTTTGGTGGGGTTTCTGGAGTGTGCCAACCGTGACCCAGCGCTCGGCTGCATTGTCATAACTGGCGCGGGCGATGCGTTCAGCTCGGGCGGCAATGTCCGCGACATGCAGGACGGTGACGACCCCATGTTCCATGGTCCGCCATTCGACATGATGGAGGGCTATCGCAATGCCATCCAGAAGATTCCATTGGCGTTCGCCAAGCTGGATGTTCCGACGATCGCAGCCGTCAACGGAGCAGCCGTCGGTGCAGGGTGCGATCTCGCCTGCATGTGTGACATCCGCTTAGCCGCCCCCCAAGCACAGTTCGCCGAAAGCTATCTAAGGGTTGGCTTGGTACCTGGAGACGGCGGCGCCTGGTACCTTCCGCGCGTTATTGGCATGCCGCGCGCGCTTGAAATGTCGTTGACCTGCGACCTTATTGGTGCGGAGCAGGCAGAGCGGTGGGGCCTCGTTTCCCGCATCGTGCCAGAGGACAATTTATTGTCGGAATCTTTGAAGGTCGCGCGTAAAATCGCCTCGTTCCCTCCATTAAGTGCTCGACTGAACCGCCGCCTTATCCGCAACGCAGCCGAGATGAGTTTGCAATCATGTCTTGAGCTTTCTGCGTCCTATCAGGCAATCGTGCAACACACCTCGGATCACAGGGAAGCAATAAACGCACTGCTTCAGAAACGTCCTCCGCTCTTTTTAGGTCGGTGATGAGTACTATAGTGAATTTCTTGGCAGTGCATCGGCCTGCCTTCTAAGCGCATCAGAGGCCGAAAACGTCGGCGCTTGGCTTCACCGAAGTGCTGCCTTCTCTCAAACTTAAACCTCGGCCGGCTGGCAAAGTCTGCGCAGTCACTCCGAAAGAACTGGGTGCTCGGTTTGGCCGCGCAAGGGCTTGTGCGGTATCAAAGACAGAGCAGCCAACGCAAACGCAAGAATAAAGCCGTCTGCGACGAAGATCATGGTGAATGGCATTGGCGAGGTCTCGACGTGGACGAGCGTGCCCGCGGCAACTGGCAAGCCAGCGCCCATAGCAACCGCGCCGAGCACAGCCACGCCAAGCGCGGCTCCAAGCGAGCGCAGGAAGGTCAGCACTCCGGTGGCGACACCAAGATGTGCGCGGTCCACGGCATTCTGGACCGAGACGGTGCTCACTGGAAAGGTGGTTCCGCTACCGAGGCCGATCAGAGTGGTCAGGATTTCAACCTCAAGTATTGAGGCGCCTTCGGCCACGATGCTGAGGGCACCGAGGCAGGCGATGGCTAAGACCATGCCAGCCATGGCGATGCGCTTGTAATGCGTGAGGCGCGGGATCATGCGACCGCTGAAGGTGGCACCCGCGACCGTGCCGAGTAGCAATCCAAGCATAACAGTGCCGGATTCACTAACCGAGAGCCCAAGTATCGCCTGCAGGTAAATCGGCAGGTAGACCGATATGCCAATGCTAGCCGCCTGTAGCAGAAACATCGAAAGTGTACCAGCAAGCACAATCGGGTTGCTAAGCACCTCGAGTGAGATAAGCGGTTCGGGGGCTTTCACTAGCCTGGCCGCGAACAACGACCAAAGCAGCGCCGAGCAGGCCACGAGCGACAGGGTCTCGCGAGAGAACCAGGGGTAGGTGCTTCCACCCCAGTTGAGCGCCAACAACAGAAGCGCCGTCGCGCTGATCAACAGGAGGGCGCCGAGGCAGTCGATTCGGTGAGTCTTGGCCAGGATCGGGAGCTTCTTCAGAGGGTTGTTGATGATCGCCATCGCCGCGAAGCCGAGCGGCAGGTTGATCCAGAAGATCAGCGACCAATGGAGATGTTCCGCGAATGTCCCTCCGAGCACCGGCCCGGCAATGCTCGCGACTGCCCAGGTCACCGCTATCCAGGCCACGTATCGGGCTCGTTCACGCGGAGGCACGAGGTCCCCGATGATAATTTGTGCAAGGGCCCATAGGCCCCCGCCTCCCGCGCCTTGGATCGACCGGCCAAGGACCAATACCAGCATGTTCGGTGCGAGCGCGCTGACCACAGACCCCAGCAAAAAGATCAATACCGCAGCATAAACCACGCGTCGGCGACCATAGACATCCGAAATCTTGCCGTAGAGCGGTGCCATCGCCGTGGCCGTGAGCAAGTAGCCGGTTACGATCCAGGGCAGGTATTCCGCATTGCCGAGCGCACGCGCGATAGTCGGCAAGGCAGGCGCGACGATCGTCTGGTCAAGCGCCGCCAGAAGCATCGACAAAAGCACGCCGCCAACGATGGCATTCTTCTCGCTCTCGCTCACAACCGGCGTGGCTGTTGTCCCCATCGACGTAGGCTTGTCGGCAGTCTGGTACATTTCGACATCCTTCAAAACGGGTGCCAAGCGTAAAAGCACGCCTTGATGCCGGCAGCCCGGCGCCACGCTTCGTGCCTCGTGTTCTCAAGCTCGTGTCCCTCGCAACAAAACGTCGGGCTGCCGGCCGGTTCCTTGTTCTCAGCGCGCCTGAAAGGTGGGTACGGGGCCTCCTCCCGGTGCGCGTCGATCGAACCCCTTGTGGTCTGTCGTCACGAATTGGCTAGAGATTTCTCTTTTATAGGGAATTGACCAATTAATCGCAATATGCGACTTTTTCAAAATCGCAATCGACCAATGGAGAATAGTTATGGCCCCACGCACGCCTCATCTAGCCACCGAGTCAGCCCTCGATGCGCTGTCGTCGCGTTACGTCGATGTCGAAGCACTTCCTTGGCAGCCGACCGAGTACCCCGGCGTCACAATGAAGATCTTGATGGAAGATAAGGAAAGCGGCCTGCTGACCGGGCTGTTCAAGTTCGAGCCCGGTGCCACGCTGCCGTACCACGAACATGTGGAGATTGAGCAGAGTTTTCTCCTTGAGGGCAGCGTAGCCGATCATGAAGGCAACCTCACCGCCGGCAACTACGTCTGGCGTCCGGGCGGAAATCGTCACAGGGTCGTCTCGCCCAACGGTGCGCTTGCCTTGTCTTTCTTTCTAAAGCCTAACCGATTTTTCAAAAACGATGGCGCCGTTTGAACTTATGCCAGCCTGTCGCTTGCCAGTGCCGTCGCCCTAGTTTGAGGCTTTCTGTGATGTGTAAAAAAGAAATGCCGAGTTTGCGGCCGATCGGAGTTTCGCTTCGATCGGAGGGCCGGCGATTCTTTCTGCAAAGTTCTGGCTGCCAAGTGAAGGTAAAATTCACTCAATTCGACAGAAGCGCGATATTGTAGTGAAAAACACTTAAGAAGGCGATTTTGCTGCAAATTTCTCGACGGGAAGCGTCCTGCAAAGGAGTTGCGAAGATGTCTTATCCAGAAAACGTGCTTTTGCACATTGATGGAAAGTGGAGGCCATCGGCGTCAGGCAAAACGATTCCTGTCATCAATCCCGCCAATGAAGGCATCTTAGGCCATGTAGCTCATGCCGACGTTGCCGATCTGGACGAGGCACTGGCTGCCGTTGGCAAGGGATTTGCCATTTGGAGCAAGACCGCAGCGTTCGATCGCTACAAGCTGATGCGCAATGCAGCCGATCTAGTGCGGCAGCGCGCGAATGAGATCGCCCGCATCATGACTGCAGAGCAAGGCAAGGCCTTGGTCGAAGCTCAAATGGAGACCCTATCGGCGGCGGACTTGATAGACTGGTTCGCCGAGGAAGGTCGGCGAACCTATGGCCGATCCATTCCTGCCCGCGCAGCGAATATCGGCCAGGTATCCTATAAGGAGCCGATTGGTCCCGTTGCAGCGTTCACCCCTTGGAACTTTCCAATCGGTCAGGTCGTGCGGAAGCTTTCCGCTGCTCTTGCCTCTGGTTGCTCCATCATCGTTAAGGCTGCCGAAGATACCCCTGGTTCACCGGCGGAGCTCATTCGCGCGTTTGTAGATGCTGGTATCCCGGCCGGGGTGATCAATCTTGTCTATGGAAATCCAGCGCAGATATCGGGTCATCTGGTGCCTCATCAGACTGTCAGAAAAATATCGTTTACCGGCTCGACTGCCGTAGGCAAGCAATTGGCCGCCCTTTGCGGACAGCACATGAAGCGCTCAACGATGGAACTCGGCGGCCATGCGCCGGTCATTGTGTTGAAGGACGCGCCGGTTCAACAAGCCGCGGAATTGATGGCCCGCTCCAAGTATCGCAACGCCGGTCAGGTGTGCGTGTCCCCAACTCGATTTCTCATTGAAGAGGATATCTATGATGAATTTGTCGATCGTTTTTCGTCAGTAGCAAAGACTATCAAGGTGGGGGACGGCCTTGTAGAAGGCACGGTCATGGGCCCCGTAGTCAACGAGCGGCGATTGCAATCCGTTAGCACGCTGGTGCAGGAAGCCGTTCAGAGCGGTGCTAAGCTTGTTACCGGCGGCAAGCGGATTGGCAATTCCGGATATTTTTACGAGCCGACAGTCCTCTCCAATGCGCCTGTATCGGCGCGGATCATGAACGACGAGCCGTTCGGGCCCGTTGCGCTGATGATGCCTGTCAGCGGGCTCGACGCGGCCTTGGACGAAGCAAACAGGCTGGACTACGGTTTGGGTGCTTTCGGCTTCACGCGGTCGGCCGAAAGTGCGGCTAAGATGTCTCGTAACATCCGTTCGGGCATGCTTTCCATCAATCATTTCGGGCTTGCACTGCCCGAAGTCCCGTTCGGCGGCATTAACGATTCGGGTTATGGGACAGAAGGGGGCGCCGACGCCCTTGAGGCCTACCTCAACACCAAGTTCGTTACGCACATGCAGATCGAATAAGCCTCGGACACATGTGGAGGAGAGAGAAAACAGCATGCCAAGAATGGAAGGAAAGGTCGCGTTCATAACCGGCGCCGGCAGTGGAATTGGCCGAGCGGCCGCCGTCCTGTTTGCCCAGGAGGGTGCCATGGTCGCCGTTGCCGACATCAACGCGCAGGGAGGTGCCGAGACCGTTCGCATGATTGAGAGGGCCGGGGGCGATGCACTGTTCTGCGAAACCGACGTCAGTAGCGAGCCCAGTGTGCAGCACGCAATCTCCACTGCGGTCTCGCATTTTGGTGGGCTCGACGTTCTTTACAACAATGCTGGCGGCTCAAGCCGAAACGACGGCTCTGTTGTTAGCGCAACAATCGATGAATTCTGGCGCGTCATGCGAGTTGACCTGTTCGGCACGTGGCTTTGTTGTCGGTTCGGTATCCCAGAAATTATCAAGCGTGGCGGTGGTTCCGTCGTGAACACAGTATCTCATGTAGCTCTTGTGGGTATGCGCAACATGAGCGCCTATTCAGCCGCGAAGGGTGGGATTGCAGCGCTGACTCGCGCCACCGCCGTTGAGTTCGGTGAACAGGGCGTGCGAGTGAATGCCATAGCGCCTTCGATAACAAGAACGGAGCGGGTTCTTAGGGCGCTAGAGGGCCAGCCGGCGGTTCAGTCCCTCGCTAGCCGGCATTTGGTCGGTCTCGGCGAGCCCCAGCATGTCGCCCACGCGGCGTTATATCTTGCGTCCGCCGAGTCAGGTGTGGTGACGGGTCACATCCTCTCGGTTGATAGCGGGGTTACGATCACCTGATCGCGCGTGACAGGGCCCTAAGCACTAAAGCCCGCTGCAGAGATGGTCGGCTCAGTGGACGAGAAGCAGATGCCCCTGCGATCGAAGAGAACAAGACCCCACCCTGAGGGCGGGAGGACGGAAGGCGGAAGGAGGGCAAAGGAAGCGCTTATACGATGGCCCTGTCGGCTCCGGACTTCAGTTCACATGATCCCATCTTCATGTCGACGGGAAGCGTGCAAGCCAGAATTGCGCGGCCGTGCCATGCTTCTAAATTGACGAAGCGGACCCGGGGTGGCGTTGCGCATTATTGATAACCCCGGCAGCAGCTCGGCGCGCCCGTCCCATCTCCATCCCAGCGTCCAGCAATCGGAGCCCGACGCCCATGACAAGTCATATCCAGACCATCATCGATCCTCCCGAAGACGGCCATTTCAGAAATGGCGTTGCCACCGACGGCTTAATCCCCAGTCCAACCACGCTCTCCCTCAATCTCGCCATCAACGGCCGCGACCACGCACTCGACGTCGAGCCGCGCGTGACGCTGCTCGACGCATTGCGCGAGCGGCTTCACCTCACCGGCACCAAGAAAGGCTGCGACCAGGGCCAGTGCGGCGCCTGCACCGTGCATGTCGACGGCGAGCGCGTGCTGGCCTGCCTGACGCTGGCCGCCCAGGTCGAGGGCCGCTCGATCACGACCATCGAGGGGCTCGCCGACGAGGACGGCACGCTCAACGCCGTGCAGGCCGCCTTCCTCGAGCAGGACGCCTTCCAGTGCGGCTATTGCACGCCGGGACAGATCATGTCGGCGGTGGCCTGCATCCGCGAAGGCCATGCCGGCTCCGACGAGGAAATCCGCGAATACATGGCCGGCAATCTCTGCCGCTGCGGCGCCTATCCGAACATCGTCGCCGCCGTCCGCCAGGCCGCACAGGAGCTGCGCTCATGAGAGATTTTTCCTATCTTCGTGCCGATAGCGTCGAGGCTGCGCGCAACGCGGCCGCCCTCCCCGGCGCCATGCTGCTCGCCGGCGGCACGACGCTCATCGATCTCGCCAAATGCGGCGTCGCGGAACCCGCCACCGTCATCGACATCAGCCATATCGAAGGGCTCAACGCCATCGACGTCACCGCCGATCGCGCTTTGATCGGCGCGCTGGCGAAGATGAGCCACGTCGCCGACCATGCCGAAGTGAAGAGCTTGTTTCCGGCGGTCTCGGAAGCGCTTTGGCAGGCGGCGTCGGCGCAATTGCGCAACATGGCAACGATCGGCGGCAACCTGATGCAGCGCACGCGCTGTCCTTACTTCCGCGATCCCGCCAATTTCCCGGCCTGCAACAAGCGTGAGTTGGGCAGCGGCTGCTCGGCGATCGGCGGCGTGACGCGCGGCCATGCGGTGCTCGGCGTCAGCGAAGCGTGTATCGCCACCTATCCGGGGGATCTCGCCGTAGCGCTGGTCGCCTTCGACGCCGAGGTCGATCTCGGCGAGCGGCGGCTCAAGGTCGAGGACTTCTTCCTGGCCCCCGGCGCGACGGCCGAGCAGGAGCACGATATCCGTCCGGGCGAGGTGATCACGGCCATCGAGATTCCCGGCTCGGCCGCGGCCAGACGCTCGACCTACATCAAGGTACGCGACCGCCAGTCCTATGAGTTCGCGGCGGCAAGTGCAGCGGTCGGGCTGGAGCTCGAAGGCGACGGCCGCACCGTCCGCGACATCCGCGTCGCGCTCGGCGGCGTCGCTACCAAGCCGTGGCGGGCGCGCGCCGTCGAGGACGCGCTGAAAGGCAAAGCGCTCGACGAAGCGACGATCCGCGAGGCGAGCGAGCTCGCCATGCAGGGCGCAGTCGACCATGGCGCCAACCACTACAAGATCGCATTGGCGCCGCGTGTGATCGCGCGCGCCATCCTCAAATTGGGAGAGACGGCATGACCGTTCATGACGTGAAACACGCCGCGTCCGACAGCGCGCGCCTCGAAGCGGTCGGCGGACGCCTGTCGCGCGTCGACGGCCCGGCCAAGATCACCGGCGCCGCCCGCTACGCCGTCGAGCAGCAGCTTGAAGGGCTGGCTCATGCGGTGCTCGTCGACTCCACCATCGCTGCGGGCAAGGTCGTGTCGATCGAGACGCAGGCGGCAAAGGCTGCGCGTGGTGTTATTGCGGTGCTGACGCCGGATACGATCATGAAGCTGTCAGTCGCGTCGGATTGGTTCGGGAACCCGCTTGCTCCCCAACGAACTTTCTGCCCGCTTGCACGCGACGTGACATATTGCGGCCAGCACATCGCTGTTGTGATCGCTGAGACCTTCGAGCAGGCGGTCTCCGCCGCGGCTTTGGTCATGGCGGACTATGACCAGGCCCCGGCTCTAGTCGAGCTGGGGGACGGAACGGCTGGTGAAATTATATCGATCGAGGGCATGACTAAGGAATGGGGCAACGCGCAGGCTGCGCTTGCTGAAGCCCCAGTGCATCTCAGTGCCGTGTACAATACGCAACGATCAGCTCACGCAGCAATCGAACCGCATGGGTTGATTGCGCGCTGGGAAGGCGACCGGCTCACCATCTGGGAGCCCAGCCAATGGTTGGACGGCATGGCGCGCACCTATGCCGAGTGGTTTGGCATACCATTCGAGAATGTGCGGCTCGTCTCGCCGTATATCGGCGGTGGCTTTGGCTCCAAGGCGCTGGCGCTCGCCCACAGCGCGGTGGCGGCTGCAGCGGCCAAGATGCTTGGACGGCCGGTCAAGCTGATGCTTACCCGCTCGCAGAATTTTACTTCTTATGGTGGCCGCGCCACTACCCGTCAAACGATTGACCTCGGCGCCGACAAGGCTGGCAGGATTCAGTCCATCATTCACCGTGGCGTCAGCGAGGTTTCTCTCGAAGGCATGTGGGTGGAAGCAGTCGGCTCCATCACCTCGATCATGTATGACACGCCCAATTTCTCCTCGAGGCAGGATGTGGTGCGGCTCAACACCGTGTTGCCGAACCCGAAGCGCGCCCCAGGTGAGAACCCCAGCGCGTTCGGCATCGAATGCGCGATCGACGAGCTCGCCCATGAGCTTGGGCTGGATCCGCTGGAGATCAGGCTGATCAATTATGCCGAGCAGGACCCGCATGCGAAGAAGGCGTGGTCGACAAGGCAATTGCGCGAGGCGTTTGCCGTCGGCGCCGAAGCCTTCGGCTGGGCAAAACGTTCGCCCGCGCCACGCTCTATGCGCGCAGGCCACCAGCTGATCGGGTGGGGCGTGGCAGCGGGTGCCTATCCCGTACAGCGGGCTCACGGCGAGGCTGTGGTGAAGATCATGTTCGACGGCTCGGTCGAGGTCGAAAGCTCCTCCATCGACATGGGCCAGGGCACGTATACGATCCTGGCGCAGACCGCCGCCGAGACGCTCGGCGTTCCGGTGAGCCAAGTCTCGGTAAAGCTCGGCGACTCGCATTTCGCCCGCGCCGGCGTCACCGGTGGCTCGCGGCTTGCCGGGATCATGACCGGCGCCGTCCATAAGGCCGCAAGCCAAGCGCTGGATGAGTTGATCGGGCTCGCGCTCTCCGATCCGCGCTTACCCTTCCATGGACTACAGGCGAACACGCTTGCGGTGAAGGACGGCCGCATCGGCTCTCCGCGCGGCGACGGGCCGGAGCTATCGATCGCCGAGCTCATGGCTGCTGTCGGCCGCGACCGTATCGAAGCCAAGGGCGACACGCTGCCGGCCGGCACGACGGCGGAGGAGCGCTACAAGAACTACACCACGATCGCCATGTCGATCCCGCACACCGAAGGCGACTATTCTCGCCATTCCTGGTGCGCGCATTTCGTCGAGGTCAAGGTCGACGAGGATTTCGGTACCGTGCGCGTGTCGCGCGTGGTCTCGGCGCTGGATTCCGGGCGGCTCTACAACCCGAAGCTGGCGGAGAGCCAGTGGAAGGGCGGCATCATCATGGGCATCGGCGAGGCGCTGCTCGAGGAAGGTATCGTCGACCGCCGCCACGGCCGCATCGTCAACTCCAATTTCGCCGACTACATGCTGCCGACCAATGCCGACATTCCCGACATCCAGACGATCTCGGTCGGCATCCCCGACCCGCACTCCTCGGCCCTCGGCGGCAAGGGCGTCGGCGAGCTCGGCATCGTCGGGGTGGCGCCCGCGATCGCCAACGCAGTGTTTCATGCGACGGGGAAGCGGGTACGGGATCTGCCGATCACGCTGGAGAAGTTGAGAGACGGCGCGGAAGCTCGAGAGCGAGGATGCGAATGACCATCGGAGGCATGACAACACGGGAAAAGCCTGGATCGGCAAGGCGGGTATCGTCCTCGACCGTGCCCTGGATTGGGCGGATCAACGCATCTATTCCGGCGCTGGCGGACCAATTAAACGAAATCCGTGCCAATCAGGATGCCCGGCGCAAAGACCTGAAGGGGAGCTACGACTATATCATCTGTGGCACAGGTTGTGCCGGTTCGGCAGTTGCGGGGCGCCTCGCCGCAGTAAAGAAATCAGCGCGCATACTCGTTCTCGAAGCCGGAGGTTGGGATACGGCAGCTTCGGTGCTGGACCCCAACTTGTGGGTTCAAAATATCGGAAACCATTTGGATTGGAACGTATTCTCCGAGCCTTCGCCCTCCATGAATGGCCGAATTATTAGAGAGTCTATGGGCCGTGTTGTCGGCGGGGGCAGCAGCACGAACGCATTGACATGGTCACGTCCGTTCAAGGCAAACCTGAATGAATGGGCTGAAATCTCCGGTGAGCCTTTGTGGGGATATGAGCACGCGCTGGAAATTTTCAGAAATCTAGAAGACTGGCATGGACCAGCCGACGCGCGCTATCGCGGCACGGGGGGGCCGGTTTGGGTCCAGCCCGCCGCTGGCCATTCAGCAGTTGGAACGGCCCTGCTCGAGGCGGCAAAGGAATGCGGTCACCCCGTATTGTCCGATCAGAACGGTGCCCGTGAGGAGATGGATGGCGGGTTCGCTTACATGAATCACATTGTGCGCGACGGCCTACGCCATAGCATGGCTCGCGCATATCTCTACAATGTCTTGGGGCAGGAAAACATCACGCTGCTGCCCAACTCCCATGTGCACCGCGTCGTCTTGGATGGAGATCGGGCCGTTGCTGTCGAGGTCGACCTTGGAGACCGCATCGTCGCATTTTGCGCCGACCGCGAGATCGTCTTGTGCGCAGGTGGAATGAATAGTGCCAAGATCTTGATGTTGAGTGGCATCGGGAACGAAAAGGACCTCAAGCCGCACGGCATCAAGACGCTGGTGAATTCACCTGATGTGGGCGCCAACTACCACAATCACACCTTACATGCGGCGTGTCTGTGGGAATCGCCGCAACCAATCCCATTGCTGAATACCGGAGCGAACGTCGCTGGCTTCTGGAAGAGCAAAGCGTCACTTTCCGCCCCCGATTTCAATTTCGTTCAGCTTGAATTTCCCTATGCCACGGAAGAAATCATCGCACGATATGCACCGCCGACTACGGCCTGGGCCTTGTGCGCTGGGCTCGTTGCGCCGAAAAGCCGTGGCTTCTTGAAACTGAGATCCGCAAATCCCGCCGACAATCCAATCCTGGATGCAAGGCTACTTACTCATCCAGATGATATGGCCGCCTTGGCCGCCGCTATTGAAGCCTGCCGCGAGCTTGGAAATTCGCAAGCCATGAGGCCCTTTGCCATCCGCGAGGTAGCCCCAGGCAAGAAGCTCGACAAGGAAGAAATGGCCGATTTCATCCGCGACGGCGCGTCGAGCTTCTTCCACTCGGTTGGCACTTGTCGCATGGGCAAGGACGAGGATGCGGTCGTCGACGGACAACTGCGGGTGAAGGGCGTAAGAGGCTTGCGGATCGCCGATGGGTCGATCATGCCGCATATTGTCAGCTCCGCTACGATGGCCGCTTGCGTTCTGATCGGCGAGCGAATGGCAGAAATACTCCACAAAGAAAGCTGAAACCGCAAATCGCCGGAAAAGCCTCCCAAGGCAACTTGGCTGCCGTCAAATCCAGTTTGCCGGCAGCCACTCTTTTGTTAAAGACCTTTCGCTTCGAGCACGATGCGCGAGTGGCCCGGCCACACGCGGTAGCCCTGGATAGGTTGGATGAACTCGCTAAAAGGTTCAAGCTAACTCGCTTCCCTACCCTCGGCCGAATAGTGGATCACAGTGGCCAACAGGATGCGCGAGCCGGTAGGGGTGGTGCACGACGTCCCCGGGATTAAACCCGTTCTGGCTGGCCGACGTATTCGCCACGTTCACGTGCCTGGGAGTGGCCCTCGGGCGACATGACCGGTCCGTCTCAATGAAGTCGACCGATCCCGCTCGA
Organism: Mesorhizobium sp. SOD10; assembly: GCA_000824805.1. GTDB lineage: Bacteria > Pseudomonadota > Alphaproteobacteria > Rhizobiales > Rhizobiaceae > Mesorhizobium. The sequence continues at coordinate 36,172 of CCNA01000007.1, read as the reverse complement.
CGGGATGCCAGGATCACCGAGAGGGTCCTCGATGATAAACTTTTCGAAGCTTTCCAAGTGCTTTCCACCTCCTTGTTCCAGTGCTCGTATTCCGCCCGGCGGAAGAGGTAGAGTGGGTGGGGAAAGTGGGTTGCCATTTAACGTGTTCCGCCCACATGAGGAGCGCAAAGGACCACGTCGACCTCTTAGGGCCGGCAGCCGATCTTTTCGAAAAGCTCCAGGAATTGCCCGTGTTGCATGTGCATACCGGTTATTTCGCCCCTTTGCTTGTGGGTGCCGACGCATGTATCGGCAACGATTTTCAACTCACTGGTTTCAACGTGCAGGGCGTGGAAACTGAGGATCACCTCACCTTTCTCAGTCAAGGCCCGGAAGGAGCCATTGCATCGGAAGCACGGCCGCGGGTGTTGCGTCGGGTATCATCGGGACAGCACTTGGCCTCTCGCTCTCATAGATTCTGTGATTTTCACGTGACCGATCCGTTCTGCCAGGACTAGTCAGGCCGTCTCTCCACGGGTTCATTCTTGCTTCGATGCGGCTGAGAACCATATCCCTCGCAGCACGGCAGGCGTAACTCACCGGTTGCGACGCTTGCCCTCCAGCAGGTCTAGAACCGCGCGCGCGGCATCCAGGACAGCGGTTCCAGGTCCAAACACCGCAGAGACCCCATGCTCCATCAGGAATTGGTAATCCTGGCGTGGTACTACGCCGCCGACCACCACGATGGCGTCCGAGGCGCCCTTTGCCTTGAGCGCCTTGACCAGTTGCGGCGCCAGGGTCTTGTGGCCGGCCGCCAGCGAAGACATGCCCACAAGATGGACCTTCAGCTTCGCCGCAAGGTTCGCCGCTTCCTGCGGCGTCTGGAACAGCGGCCCGGCGATGACGTCGAAGCCGATGTCGCCAAAGGCCGAGGCGATGACCTTGGCGCCGCGGTCATGGCCGTCCTGGCCGAGCTTGGCCACCAGTATCCTGGGAGCCTCTCCCAGGGCGGCCCGCAGGGCTTCGAGGCGTTTCACCAGCATCTCGTATTCCGGCTCCCCACGATACGCGGCGTCATAGACCTTGCGCACCACCTTCGGAGCCGCGGCATGGTCGCCAAAGACCTTGCGCAGCACATCCGATATCTCGCCGACCGTTGCGCGGGCGCGGGCGGCCTCGACGGCGCTCGCCAGGATATTGCCCTCGCGGGAGCGGGCGACGTCGCCCAGCGCGGACAGGGCTTCAGCGACCTTTGCGGGATCTCGCTGGCGCCTCACCATTTCGATGCGGGCGATCTGCGCCGCCCGTACCGCCTTGTTGTCGATGTCGAGGATGTCGAGCTGCGCTTCCTCTTCGAGCCTGTACCGGTTGACGCCGACGATCACCTCGTCGCCGCGGTCGATCGCCGCCTGCCTGCGGGTCGCGGCTTCCTCGATCATGCGCTTCGGCAGCCCTTCATGGACGGCCTTGGTCATGCCGCCCATGGCCTCGACCTCCTCGATCAGTGTCCAGGCGGCGTCGGCCAGCTCCTTGGTCAGGCTCTCGACATAGTAGGAGCCGGCCAGCGGATCGACCACCTTCGTCACGCCCGTCTCGTGCTGGAGGATCAACTGCGTGTTGCGCGCGATGCGGGACGAAAACTCGGTCGGCAGCGCGATCGCCTCGTCGAAGGAATTGGTGTGCAGGCTCTGCGTGCCGCCAAGCACCGCGCTCATCGCCTCGAAGGCGGTGCGCACGATGTTGTTGTAGGGGTCCTGCTCCTGCAGCGACACGCCGGACGTCTGGCAGTGGGTGCGCAGCATGAGCGAGGAAGCCTTCTTCGGCTGGAACTCCTCCATGATTCGCGTCCACAGAAGCCGCGCCGCGCGCAGCTTGGCCGCCTCCATGAAGAAGTTCATGCCAATGGCGAAGAAGAAGGACAGCCGGCCGGCGAAATCGTCGACATCGAGCCCTTTCTTCAGCGCCGCGCGGACATATTCGCGCCCGTCGGCCAGCGTGAAGGCGAGCTCCTGCACCAGCGTCGCTCCCGCCTCCTGCATATGGTAGCCGGAGATCGAGATCGAGTTGAACTTCGGCATCTCCTTCGCCGTGAATTCGATGATGTCGGCGACGATCCGCATCGAGGGTCCCGGCGGGTAGATGTAGGTGTTGCGGACCATGAACTCCTTGAGGATGTCGTTCTGGATCGTGCCTGAGAGCTGCGTCCGCGGCACACCTTGCTCCTCGCCGGCGACGATGAAGCTAGCGAGGATCGGGATCACCGCGCCGTTCATAGTCATCGACACCGATATCTCGTCGAGCGGAATGCCGTCGAACAGGATCTTCATGTCCTCGACGGAATCGATCGCCACGCCCGCCTTGCCGACATCGCCCTCGACGCGCGGGTGATCGCTGTCATAGCCGCGATGGGTGGCAAGGTCGAAGGCGACCGACACGCCTTGCTGGCCGGCGGCGAGCGCCTTGCGGTAGAAAGCGCTGGAGGCTTCCGCCGTCGAGAAGCCGGCATATTGCCGGATGGTCCATGGCCGGCCAGCATACATGGTTGCGCGCGGGCCGCGCAGGAACGGCTTTTGCCCCGGCAAGCCGCCAAGATAGTCGATCCCCTCGAGATCCCGTGACGTGTAGAGGGGCTTGACCGCGATGCCTTCAGGCGTGCGACAGGTGAGCGTGTCCGGGTCGGCCTTGAGCTCCCTCTCGGCAAGGGCGCGCCACTGCTCGAGCTCGTCGGCCATCACTCGAACTCCATGATCAATTCGTCGACCGCAAGGCTGGCGCCGGCTCTTGCCGCGATCGCCTTGACCACCGCCCGGCGCTCGGCGCGCAGCACGTTTTCCATCTTCATCGCCTCGACGGTCGCAAGCGCCTGTCCGGCCTCGACCGTGTCGCCCACCTGCACCGGGAGCGAGGTGATGACGCCGGGCATCGGGCAGAGCAGCATCTTCGACGTGTCGGGCGGCGTTCTCACCGGCATCAGTCGGGCAAGCTCGGCCACGCGGGGCGAGCGCACGAATGCGGTGACGTCGATGCCGCGCCAGCGTAGGCGCAGGCCGGAGCCGTCGAGCGACACCTTCACGCCCACCGCCTCGCCGTCCACCACGAAGGTCGCATGACTATCGCCCGGCAGCCAGTCGCTCGACACGGCGAGGCTCGGTCCATCGGCAAAGGCGACGACATCGCCGGCGCTGTCCTCAACGATGGCGAGCGCGAATTCGTGGTCGGCCACCGTCGCGACCCAGTCCTTGCCGATGCTGCGCGGATGGTTGGCGAGCGCGCCCGAAATCCGCGCCGACCGGCGAACGATCCTGGCATTGATGAAGGCGGCGACGGCCGCGAGCAGACGCGCCTGGGCATCATCCGGCTCGACACCTTGGAAACCGTCCGGGAACTCTTCCGCGATATAGGCGGTAGTCAAGCGGCCCTCGCGGTAGCGCGGCTGTGCCATGACCGCCGACAGGAACGGAAGGTTGTGACCGATGCCTTCCACCTCGAAATCGTCGAGCGCCCGCGCCATTGCATCGATCGCCGAAGGGCGATCCGGCGCCCAGGCGCAGAGCTTGGCGATCATCGGATCGTAATACATCGAGATCTCGCCGCCTTCGAACACGCCGGTGTCGTTGCGCAGGATCGTGCCGTCCTCGCGCGGTCCCTCGACCGGCGGCCGGTAACGCGTCAGGCGCCCGATGGAGGGCAGGAAATTGCGGTACGGATCCTCGGCGTAGAGCCGGCTTTCGATCGCCCAACCGTTGAGCTTCACGTCGTCCTGGCCAAAGCGCAGTTTTTCGCCGGCGGCGATCCGGATCATCTCCTCGACGAGATCGAGGCCGGTGACCAGTTCCGTCACCGGATGCTCGACCTGCAGGCGAGTGTTCATTTCCAGGAAGTAAAAATTTTTCTTGCCGTCGACGATGAACTCGACGGTGCCGGCGGAGAAATAGCCGACCTCGCGCGCCAGAGCGACGGCCTGCTCGCCCATGGCCTTGCGTGTGGCCGGATCGAGGAAGGGCGACGGCGCCTCCTCGATAACCTTCTGGTTGCGCCGCTGGATCGAGCATTCGCGCTCGCTGAGATAAACGATGTTGCCATGCCGGTCGCCCAGCACCTGGATCTCGATGTGGCGGGGCTCGGTGACGAATTTCTCGATGAAGATGCGGTCGTCGCCGAAGGAGGCCTTGGCTTCGTTCCGTGACGACTGGAACCCCTCGCGCGCCTCTGCGTGGTTCCAGGCGATGCGCATGCCCTTGCCGCCGCCGCCGGCAGAGGCCTTGATCATCACCGGATAGCCGATCGAGGCTGCGATACGCACGGCTTCGTCCGCATCCTCGATCAGGTCCATATGGCCGGGCACAGTGGAGACGCCTGCGGCGGCTGCAACGCGCTTGGAGGTGATCTTGTCGCCCATCGCCTCGATCGCCGCCACGGGCGGGCCGATGAAGGCGATGCCGGCGTCCTTGAGCGCATCGGCGAAATTGGCGTTCTCCGACAGGAAGCCGTAGCCCGGATGCACGGCATCGGCGCCAACTGCCTTCGCGGCGTCGACGATCCTGGCGATGACGATGTAGGACTGACTGGACGGCGACGGGCCGATGTGGATCGCCTCGTCCGCCATCTTCACATGCAGCGCGTCGCGATCGGCATCCGAATAGACCGCCGCGGTTGCAATGTCGAGCTTCTTCGCAGTCTTGATAACCCGGCACGCGATCTCGCCGCGATTGGCGATGAGGATTTTCCTGAACATTACGGATCGACCACAAACATTTCCGATTGGCCTTTGCGCGTCCATTTTAGCGCCGAGCGCCCCACGTCCTCGGCACGTCGATCACGCACAGGCACCACTCCATCTCGCCATGCCGATCCACCCATTCGAGGAGCCTTTCGGCGCCAAGTCCTTCTCGGCTAAGCCAGGCGGCCAGCTGCCGCGAGGTCGAACAGAGGATTCCGTCAATCCGGACCTGCGTGCACATGAACCCTCACAGCGGCATGGTGTCGTGCTTCTTCCAGCGCGGCTCGATGTTCTTGCCGCGCAGTGCGGCGAAGGCGCGGGCGATGCGCTTGCGCGAGGAATGCGGCATGATCACCTCGTCGATAAAGCCGCGTTCGGCCGCCACGAACGGGTTGGCGAAGCGTGCCTCGTACTCTCTGGTCCTGACCGCGATCTTGCCCGCGTCCGCGAGTTCCGAGCGGTAAAGGATCTCGGTCGCGCCCTTGGCTCCCATCACGGCGATCTCGGCCGTCGGCCAGGCATAGTTCACGTCCGCGCCGATATGCTTGGAGGCCATCACGTCATAGGCGCCGCCATAGGCCTTGCGCGTGATCAGCGTCACCATCGGCACGGTGGCCTGCGAATAGGCAAACAGAAGCTTGGCGCCGTGCTTGATCACCCCGCCATACTCCTGGGATGTGCCCGGCAGGAAACCCGGCACGTCGACCAGCGTCAGCAACGGAATGTTGAAGGCATCGCAGAAGCGCACGAAACGGGCGGCCTTGCGACTGGAATCGATATCGAGGCATCCCGCCAGCACCATCGGCTGGTTGGCGACGACGCCGACGGTCTGGCCTTCGAGCCGCAGGAGGCCGGTGATGATGTTTCTGGCATAGGCGGCCTGGATCTCGAAGAAATCGCCTTCGTCGGCGATGGCCAGGATCAGCTCCTTCATGTCATAGGGCTTGTTGGCGCTGTCGGGCACCAGCGTGTCCAACCGCATCTCGAGGCGCGCCGGATCGTCGTGGAACGGTCTGACCGGCGGCTTGTCGCGATTGTTGAGCGGCAGGAAGTCGAACAGCCTGCGGATCGCCTCCAGCGCCTCGACATCGTTCTTGAAAGCGCCGTCGGCCACGGACGATTTTTGGGTGTGCGTGCCGGCGCCGCCGAGTTCCTCCGCAGTGACGATCTCGTTGGTTACGGTCTTCACCACATCCGGGCCGGTGACAAACATGTAGGAGGTGTCTCGCACCATGAAGATGAAATCGGTCATCGCCGGTGAATAGACGGCGCCGCCGGCGCAGGGGCCCATGATCGCCGAAATCTGTGGGATGACGCCGGACGCCTCGACGTTGCGCCTGAAAACCTCGGCATAGCCGGCAAGCGAGGCGACGCCTTCCTGGATGCGAGCGCCGCCGGAATCATTGAGGCCGATCACGGGTGCGCCGTTGCGCATCGCCATGTCCATTATCTTGCAGATCTTTTCGGCATGGGTCTCGGACAAAGATCCCCCAAGCACGGTGAAGTCTTGGGAAAAGACATAGACGAGCCGTCCGTTGATGGTGCCCCATCCGGTCACCACGCCATCGCCTGCGACCTTATGCGCCGCCATGCCAAAGTCGCTGGCGCGGTGGGTGACATACATGTCGTATTCCTCGAACGAGCGCTCATCGAGGAGCACGTCCAGACGCTCCCTGGCGGTCAACTTACCTTTTGCGTGCTGGGCATCGATGCGCTTCTGACCGCCTCCCAGACGGGCCTGTTCGCGTCGAGCCTCGAGTTGTTCAAGAACGGCTCGCATCAGCGCACGGACCTTTCGTCAACAAAATCCTCGGCCGAAGTCGAGAGCCCAACCACTGCAAGCAGGCCATTGCTTGAGATGCACGCTGCTGGCGACACTGGCTCCTCCTCGAGACTTGAGCTTCGCATTAGTTTGTCGGCGTGCTGCGTCAAAGCGTTGACCGGGCGTGGCTGTGGAATGTATAAAAATGCGAATAGAGAAATGCGAATTTGCAAATGGCATATGCTAAGCTTTTCATTGGCCGTCGCGTGCGCGAGTTGCGAGACGCCAGTAAGGCCACCCAGTCCGCGTTCGCCGAGCGGTTGGGGATCTCGACCAGTTATCTCAATCAGATCGAAAACAACCAGCGGCCCGTGTCAGCGGCAGTGCTTCTTGCATTGGCCGAGAAGTTTCAGGTCGATGTTTCGACCATCGGCGGCAGTGACACCGACCGGCTGCTGTCTGCCCTGAAGGAAACGCTGGCAGATCCGGTCTATGGTGGCCTGACACCGGGCGTTCAGGAACTGAAGCTGATCGCTCAAAACGCGCCGGCGATCGCGCATGCGCTGATTGCCTGCCATCAGGCATATCGCAGGAACTGCGAGCAGCTTGCCAGCTTTGACGATCAGTTGGTTCGCAACAACGCCGTCTCTGAGCCTACGCCCTATGAGGAGGTTCGCGATTTCTTCCATTTCGTCGACAATTATATCGACGAGCTCGACCGGGCGGCCGAGCATCTAGCAAGAACCTTGAACTTGCCAGAACGGGATGCGGGCACCGTGTTATCGCAGCACCTGGAGGAGCACCATAAAGTCCGTGTCGCACGCGCCCGAAGCGGAGAACGGTTGGTCAGGCTTTTCGATGCTTCCTCGCGGGTGCTCTACCTGAATCCCTATTCACCGGCCTCCACGCGCAGCTTCCAATTGGCTTTCCAGATTGGCGCCTTGGAGCAACGGGCGCAGATCTCCGCGATCATTGATCGAGCGCGCTTTCGGACCGCAGAGGCATCAGAGATTTGTCGGATTGGCCTTCTGAACTACTTCGCTGGAGCGCTGATGTTGCCGTATCGAACCTTCTTGGTTGCGGCTAAGGAGTTGCGGCACGACCTCCACCTTGTGGCAGTCCGTTTTGGTGCAAGCCTCGAGCAGGTCGCCCATCGGCTCTCGACGCTGCAAAGGGCGCGTCTGAAGGGCGTCCCGGTCTTCTTTGCACGCATCGATCGTGCGGGAAACATCACCAAACGTCACAGCGCGGCGAAACTGCAGTTCGCGCGCTATGGCGCGGCGTGCCCGTTGTGGAACGCCCATCAGGCTTTCGAATCCCCTGGCCGCATGATTTGTCAGCTGGCGGAGACACCTGACGGCGTCCGCTATCTCAGCATCGCAACCGAAGTGGCCAAGGCCGAGGGCGGGTTTGCCTCTCCTCATCGGCGCTACGCCATCGCGCTTGGGTGCGAGATTTCCTATGCGGGCGATTTCGTCTACGCGGACCGGCTGGATTTCACCAACAGTTCGGCATTCGACCCCATCGGGGTGTCATGCCGAATTTGTGAGCGGCGGGATTGCACCCAGCGCGCCATCCCGCCTCTTAAGAGCAAAATCACAGTAGATCATAACCGGCGCAGCGAACTGCCTTATACGATTTGCTGAAGCGCCGGAGAGTCTGGTCCGTTTGACCGCTGCGGACAGTGGCTTAAATTACCTCCGCAACGCGGATCACTGTCTTTGGATTGATCGCGTGAGCGCTCTCTTCTGATGGCATCGCGGGATTCTATGAAAGCGGCGTCGAGATAACTGACAGTTCAAGCCCCTGCGAAGCGGTCAACTGGCGCAGTTCGTCCAGCAGACCGACGATGAAACCGAGCGCTGGGCGCGGGCCGTTGGATGATCATTTTCGGTCATCTGTCCAATCTCTCCCAAATCGAACCGAATCCAGCATAGCGCGCGATCGGTGCTCGCAAGGATACCAAAGCAAGCTGCTGTAGTTCCCATCGAAGAGACACCAGGCAACAAAGATCCGCGCTCTCCTGAAAATTGGACCCATCCCGCGATCGCGGCGCTCGCTCGCATCATTCGACGCATACCTCTTCGATCGTGTGCCAGCCCGCGAGAGCCACATCTTTAGCGATTCTCAACAACCGTACTGTTTCCCAATTCGGCATCGACCTCCGGGTGGTTCGCGTTTTCCATATTCGACCTAAGAGAATTTTCCCTGCTTGAAATTGACACAAGCGGGTTTGCGGTATATTGGAAAATATCAGCAATTTCCAAACTAGGGAATCTTTCCAAATGAATTGCAGGCATTTCGATCCGACTGGCTCCGCCGGCGAGCCTCCCTCGACAGCCCATTTTGGCGCCGCTCAAACGTTCGGTCCGGCGATGGATGCAACCCAATTGAACGAAATCTCGGTCCTTACTCGGAGTGCAGAACGGCCCATGCCGGCCGCAGGCAGGAGCTAGAACTATGGTTGCCTACAAGCTTGGAACCGGTCGCTTGGGTGGCAGCCTGTCGCCACTGGTATTGGTTGGTATGCGGGTTCACCCTCTCGCCGAGATTCTGGGGGAGGGAGCTCCAACGGATCTTGAGAGCATATTTGCCGACTGGGCCAAATATGACGAACTACTTGCGGAACGATGCGCAAGGGTGGTCGCGCCGGGTACGGATCCAGCTGACGTTTCCTATTGCACTCCAATTGCCAATCCAAGAAAGCTGATTTGCATTGGTACAAATTACCGTGAGCACAATCAGGAAATGGCTGCGGGCGAAAGACCTGAGTTTCCATACGGCTTTATGCGGCCCCAGGTAGCGCTGGCGGCTCACGGTGAAGAGATTCGGCTGCCTGCGCGTGCAAGCATGGTTGATTGGGAGGCCGAGCTCGGGGTTGTCATTGGTCGCCGCTACGGTCCCGGCGATGGCGGTGACCCCTTGCAGGCCGTAGCCGGCTATACGGTCATAAATGACGTTTCTGCCCGCGACTGGATTGCTTCACGACCATCTGTGGGTATCGACTGGGTCATGCAGAAAGGCTGGAACCAATTCCAACCGACAGGCCCGTGGATCACCCCGGCGCGCTTTGTAGATGACCCGCAGTCGCTGGGCATCGAGCTTGCCGTTAATGGAGTGGTCAAGCAGAAATCCAATACCAGCCGAATGATTTTTGGCGTCGCCGATATCACGCTTCATTTGGCCGGCATGATGACGCTGGAGCCCGGCGACATTATCGCTACCGGAACCCCGGCGGGGGTCGGCTACGGGCGCAATCCCCGCGAGTTCCTCAAGGCGGGCGATCAAGTAAGCGTCACGGTCGAAGGACTGGGCACACTGTGCAACAGATTTGTTTGAAAGGAGCAGTGTGATGGTCAATGTCAATCGCATCGTCTATGCCGTCTTCCAGACGCCCAACCTGCAAGGTCAGATCGACCACTACACAAAGATCTTGGGCCTCACTCTCGTCGAACGTGACGGCAAAGTGGCCTACCTATCGACGAGCGGCGATCACCACTCGCTAGTCCTTCGCGAGGGCTCTGAAGCTAGGTGCGAGGCGCTCGGTTTCCAGTTGCCGCCGACAGCGGATATTGGCGAATACGAGAACCAGATCAGAGCTCATGGGCTGAAAACAGAGCGCCAGGCTGACCCTCAGCCCTCCATCAAGGATGCGATTGTGTTTTACGATCCTAAAGGCACAAGGATCGAAACATTTGTCCAGGCCGTTCCCGCTGGGGTGGATTTCCAGCGTTGCGGCATATCGCCCAACAAGCTCGGCCATGTTGCGTTCAATGTGACCGATGTTCAGGGCGTCGTCGGCTTCTATCGCGATGTCCTCGGGTTCAAAGTCAGTGACTGGATGGGCGATTTCTTTGCTTTCATGCGATGTGGGCCAGATCACCACACGGTCAACCTGGTCGCCGGTCGCAATAGCAAGATGCACCACATAGCATTCGAGTTGCGCGATTGGTCTCACATACGCGATGCCTGTGACTGGCTTGCCAGAGATCGCATTCCGCTGGTTTGGGGACCGGTGCGTCATGGGATCGGACACAATATTTCGATCTATTACCGCAATCCTGACGGGCAGATAATCGAACTGTTCTGTGAGCTTGACCAGGTGAATGAGGCACTTGGAAGCTTTGAGCCCCGTCCGAGTCACCAAGACTTTCCCCAAAAAGGGAAAGTCTGGGAGGACATTCAGTTTGCAGCAAACATGTGGGGGAGCGGACCGCCAGATGGGTTCCTCGAATAAGTCACACTAGAAAGTCGCGACGAACACAGTTTGCGCTCCTTGTGGGGCGCGGTGATGCATCTACACACGGGCCGGTCAGGAGGCTGAGCGGGGGTAGCCAGCACATCGCTTACGCCCTTCCTTCAACTCGTCCCGAATCGGCAGCACGCGAAAGGAATGATCAAATGGAAATGATGTGGCTCAAGGGAAAGGTTGCCATCGTCACAGGTGGTGCTATGGGCATCGGCGCCGCTATCAGCGAAATGCTTGCCGAACTGGGTTCAGCCGTCGCAATTGCCGATATCAATCTGGATGCGGCCAAATCGACCGCTTCGCGCCTGTCGAAAAAGGCGGGGGGCAGGGTAGAGCCGTTCAAGCTGGACGTGACCTCTTGGGACTCAGCTTTTGCTATGGAAAAGGCCGTTGCCGGATCCTTGGGCCCAATCGATATTCTGGTGAACAACGCCGGCGCGTCGAAGCGTGTGCCTTTCCTGGAGATGGACGAGGCTGAGTGGGATCGAATCCTCGATATTAATCTCAAGAGTCAGTTCATCGTGACCCGTGCCGTCCTTCCGGGCATGGTGGAACGTGGCAAGGGTCGGGTGATCAACCTCGGATCAGTGACCTCGAAGAAGGGATACGCTCCGTTTTCCCACTATTGTACGTCGAAGTTCGGCGTGATGGGTCTTACCCAGAGCCTCGCCGCGGAATTCGCAACGACGGGCATAACCTTCAACACTGTCTGCCCGGGAATTCTCGAGACGCCACTCCATGAGGGCATCGCGCAAGAGATTGCAGACGCTGCAGGCGTGTCCCTGGCCGAGGCCAAAAGAAACTTCTTTGCAAACGTCCCGATGGGCCATCCTCAGGAACCTAGGGACGTAGCAGGGATGGTCGCCTTCCTCGCATCCGACCTTGGCCGCAACATGACGGGCGGCACGTACCACGTCGACGGCGGGATGGTCATGGATTGAGGCCGCGCGTAGCGAGCCTGCATGAACTGGATCGGCTCGGAGGGACAAAAATAAGAGAAAGCTTACTGACGGTTTTTTGAAACCTCGGCCTTTGGAGAGACGGCCGACTATGCATGGGAGGATAAAACAAGTGAACAAGATAGTAAGTGTATTCAACGGAACGCGCAGGGACTTCCTGAAAGGCACCGTAGCCATCGCGGCATCCGCGCTTGCAGCGCCGGCGATTGCTCAATCGCGACCGTTGCGGATCGGTTTCGTTTCCCCATCAACCGGGCCCTTGGCCGGGGCCGCGGCCGGCGATCCATTCGTCCTCGAGAACCTTCGTTCGGCCCTTGCTGGCGGCATAACCGTCGACGGGGGGAGCAAACGCGCGGTGGAAATCGTTGTCCGCGACTGCCAGTCAAACGCAAATCGTTCGTCCGAAGTCGCGGCCGATCTCATCCTGCGCGAGGGCGTCGACATAATGTGCGCCTCCATCCATTCGCTCACGGTTACGCCAGTTGCAGACCAGTGCGAACTCAACGGTGTGCCGTTGGTCTCTTCGATTACACCCTGGGAAACGCAGGTCTCCGGGCGTGGAGCGACTCCTGACAAGCCATTTCGCTATCAGTTGCACATGTTCTGGGGCTTTTCCGAAGTCTCGGCCACATACATGGACATTTGGCGCCAGCTTAAGACCAACAAAGTCGTGGGCGCCCTGTGGCCAAACAATACGGACGGTCAAGGCTTCGCCAAAGGTTTCCCACCGCTTCTGCAGGAGCAGGCCTACACCCTCGTCGACCCCGGCCGCTATCAGGATCTTACGGATGATTACAGTTCGATCATCCAATTGTTCAAGAAAAGCGGCGTCGAGATCATCTCCGGCAATGTGCTGGCTCCGGACTGGACGACGTTCTGGACCCAGGCGGCCCAGCAGGGGTTCAAAGCGAAGGCGGCAACGACGGCTGCGGCGCTCGCCTTTGCCAGCACTGCAGAGCAGCTCGGGCCGCTCGCACAGAACCACAGTTTCGATCTTTTCTGGCACCCGACGTTTCCCTACAAGAGCTCGATCACCGGTCAAACCGCGGCAGATTACGCGGCGGCATTCGAGAGCAGCACCGGTCGGCAATGGAACCAGATCATCGGCACTGTTCACGCGACGCTCGAAACGGCCATAGATACGCTGAAGAGATCCGGTGGAGGTGATCGGGAGGCGAACCGTGAAGCGTTGTTCAAGACCAATCTTCCAACCATACAGGGTCCAATCGTTGCCGGATCCGGCCCTGCACCGAATGTCGTCATAACGCCGTTGACGGGCGCCCAATGGCGTATGACCAAGGGCGGCAAACACCCCTTTGAGCCAATTATCGTCAGCAATGTTTCTGCGCGTGACGTGCCTGTTGCCGGGCCTGCGGAAGCCACGTCCTGATCGTGCCGGGTGGCCGGGATGCGCGAGTTCCGGCCACCGCAATCAAAATCATAGAGGAATTGAGGGGCATGGGCGCGCCGCCGATTCTCGAATTGTGCCAACTCGACAAGGCCTTCGGGAAGATCGTCATCGCAGAAGGCATTGATCTCTCCGTCAGCCAGGGGGAGGGGCTGGGCATTATCGGTCCGAACGGTGCCGGTAAATCGACGCTGTTCAACCTGATTGCCGGCGACGATCGACCGAACAGCGGAGATATCCTGTTCGACGGGCGGTCGATCAATGACATGAAGCCGTATCAGCGCAGCAGATTGGGCATCGGGCGCAGCTATCAGATACCGCAGCCGTTCGGCAAAATGACGGTGTTTGAAAACGTCCTTACTGCAGCTGTGTTCGGCTCTGGCACGACAGTCGCCGAAGCGGAAGATCGTTGCATTGAAATCCTGCACCGCACCGGGTTGATGGGCGAAGTCAACAAGCCTGCAGGTCGCTTGACCCTGTTGCAGCGCAAACGCCTCGAACTCGCCCGTTCGCTTGCCACCCGGCCTCGTCTTTTGTTGCTCGACGAAATTGCGGGCGGGTTAACCGAAGTTGAAACGCAGGCCCTGATCAACACCATCCGCGATCTTCGTGAGACCGGCGTGACGCTGATTTGGATCGAGCATATCGTGCATGCGCTCATCGCGACCGTTGACAGGCTTATCGTCCTCAATGGCGGCCGTATCATCTGCGACGGCAAGCCCCGGGAAGTTATTCAATCGCCGGAGGTGCGACGGATCTATCTGGGAGTCGAGCCAGAATGAGTACGATCGAGACCAAAGGGCTGACGGCCTATTATGGGGACTTTCAGGCATTGTTTGGGGTCGATATTATCCTGCGCGACGGCGAGACGACCGCGATTATCGGCGCCAACGGGGCAGGCAAGTCCACGGTCATGAAGGCGATCACCGGGCTGATCAAAACCAGTCCGGAAATGGTGTTTATCGACGGCGCTCCTTGTGGAGGGCGAGAAGCCCATACGGCAATCGCCAGTGGCATTGCCATGGTGCCGGAGGGCCGGCGGCTCTTTCCGTCGCTCACCGTCGAGGAAAATCTCTTGCTGGGCGCGCATTGTGCGCGCAAGGGGCCGTGGACCCTTGAGCGCGTCTATGAGGTCTTTCCCGGACTGAAGGAGCGCCGCCGGCTTTCGGGTACAGCACTGTCAGGAGGTCAGCAGCAGATGGTGGCCATTGGGCGCGCATTGATGTCTAATCCTACCTCACTCCTGTGCGACGAGATCAGCCTCGGTCTCGCTCCGGTCATTATCGAGGACTTGTACCGCAACATCGCGAAGCTAAAGGAAGAAGGGCTCTCCATCGTCATCGTCGAGCAGGACCTCGTCCGTGCCGTCAGCGTCGCGGACCGCGTCTATTGCCTTATGGAAGGCCGCGTTTCGCTGGAAGGACGCGCGGACGAGATGTCTCTTGCAGCAATTCGCAACGCGTATTTCGGAGTCTAGCAGATGGAGTGGATCAGCACATTGCTTCAGGGCCTTCTGCTTGGCGGAGTCTATTCCCTTTTTGCGATCGGCCTCAGCTTGGTCTTCGGTGTCATGCGGCTCGTCAACATCGCACATGGTGATCTGATCGTACTGGCGAGCTTCACTTCTTATGTTGTCGTCCAGGCGTTGGGTGTCGGGCCCTTGATGTCGCTCGTCATCGTTCTGCCAACGTTTTTCCTCTTCGGCTACCTCGTCCAGCTGCTGGTCCTAAACCGGACGCTCGGCGATGACATGTTGCCCCCAATGATCGTGACTTTTGGCCTGTCCATCGTTATCCAGAACGCCCTCTTTGACGTCTTCACGGCCGACAATCGCAAGCTCAACCTCGGTCCGATCGAGACCGCAAGCTTCCGCCTGGGAAACGATATCGCCATCGGGATTTATCCGCTTGCCGTCTTCGCCATCGCTATCGCCACCATCGTTGCTTTGCAGGCGTTGTTCTACAATACCAAGCTTGGCCGGGAATTTCGCGCGACTTCCGACGATGCGGAAGCCGCCCGGATGATGGGCATCAATACCAAACGGGTCTTTGCGGTTGCCACGGGAATTGGCATGGTGGTCATCGCTATCGCCGGGGTGCTGATGGGCGTACGGACCACCTTCGATCCGTTTTCCGGACCGGTGCGACTACTCTTCGCCTTCGAGGCCGTGATCATCGGTGGTCTCGGCAGCATCTGGGGCACGCTGTTTGGGGGCATCGTGCTTGGTCTCGCCCAAGCAATTGGCGGCCAGATCGATCCGCAGTTCCAAATCATGACCGGCCATATCGTTTTTCTAGTCGTGCTTCTGCTCCGACCGACCGGCTTTTTCCCCAAGGTGCAGCACTGATGACCAATCAAACTTACATCGTCGCTCGGGCAACGACCGCGTCCAAGGCCGCACTTGTCATCATGGTATCGTGCGTTGTCGTGCTGCTACTGGTGCCGTTGACGGGAGACCGGGGCTCCATGCGGCTGATCGTGGAGATCTGCTACTTTTTGGCGCTCGCCCAGATGTGGAACCTGCTCGCCGGCTACGCCGGGCTCCTGTCGGTGGGGCAGCAGGCATTTTCGGGATTTGGCGGTTACATGCTGTTTGCATTTGTCGTCTATGGCGGCCTTTCGCCACTGATTTCTCTGCCGCTGGCCGGCATCCTCGCCGGCATTGTGTCGCTGCCGGTGGCCATTTTGATGTTCCGCCTCTCCGGCCCCTATTTCGCCATAGGCACCTGGGTGACCGCCGAGGTCTTCAAGCTTGTGTTCTTTGAAATTCCGCTGGGCGGCGGGTCTGGCATGAGTCTGCCGATCCAGGCCATCCGCGACATCTCGCCGACGACAGAGGGCAGGGAGTTGATTATCTACCTCACCGCGCTGGCCATTGCCGTCGGTTCGGTGGCTCTTGTCTACTCAATGCTGCGCTCGAGATTCGGGCTCGCGCTCACCGCCGTACGCGACAATGAGCGCGCATCCGCGTCGGTCGGAATCGATTCATTCCGACTCAAGCTTGGCGTCTTTGTAACCGTCGCTGCGTTTACGGGTATGGTCGGGGCGTTAATCTTCCTGCAAAAGCTGCGCATCAGCCCCGGCTCGGCCTTCGATGTGATGGAATGGTCGGCCGGGATCATCTTCATCGTCGTCATTGGCGGCATAGGGCGCATCGAAGGGCCGTTCGTCGGCGTGGCGGTCTACTTTCTTCTGCGCGAGACGACGGCCAACTATGGCGCCTGGTACATGATCTTGCTGGGCCTGCTTGCCATCGTCATCATGCTATTCGCTCGGCAGGGACTCTGGGGTTTTCTCGCGGAGCGATACCGCCTCACTGTCTTTCCTATCGAACGTCGAGTCAGGACAGTCGAGCCTGTGGAAAAAGCAAAGCCATCCAACGGAATTTCCGATACGGCAATTTCCAATTTGAGCTTGCCCCCATTTTGATGCCCGGCAAAAGCCAAGGCTCAAGCGCCTCCTTAAGGAAGCATTTTCGGATGCAGCACGACGCGAGGACGCATCACACCGCCGGCGAAACGATCACGGATTGAAGCCGGCCTGTCAGCGAGTTCACCAACGAACGGGCGCATCTGGCGCGCCCTCAGGACCACGATCTATCGCGGCCTTCATCGTTTTCGCGGTCAGCAGCCTCGCCTTTCGCCAAGTTCGCGAGAACCGCGTCTGCAGTCGCAGTATAATGATCGACGAGCGCACGACAGGCTTCATCGGGGTCCCTTGCCAGACAGGCATCGACAATGCGCTTGTGTTCCTTGTCAACGTCCCGTCGCAGTGTTGGTTCGGCCACATTCAGCATTCGGACGATTCGAAATCGCTCGGATTGATCGAACAGTAGACCGGAAAGATGCCGCAGCCACGCGGAGTGCGACGCTGAAAGAAGGTCCATATGAAAGCGCTTGTGATCGCGAAACCACTCAAGGATATCGTCGTCCCCGGGCTGCGGAATTTTCTTACGCGACAGGATGTGATAAGCCGATAAGACTTTGCCTTCCCATTCCACGGAGCCTGCAGCGATGGACTGGCGCAAGGCACGCGTCTCTATCAGGAGCCGGGTCTCAAGCACGTCCTTGACTTCGATGGCAGAAAGAGGCGCTACCCGGAAGCCGCGCTGGCTCTCGGCAATAATTAGTCTTTCCGATGTCAGTCGAGTGAGAGCCTCGCGAAGCGGGCTGATGCCGACCTGATACTGCTCTCGCATCCAGTCAGACCGGAGTACGTTGCCCGGCTGGAGCCGGCCCAGGACGATATCCCAACGTATCCGGTCGTAAACGTCCTCGGCGAGCGTTGTCTTGCCGCCAATGGCTTCCAATTTCTGCATCCTTTTATCGAACCACACTTGCGGAGTGCGGTTTCCTCCATTGAACTTCGGCTCTGTCTGCGGCCATCAATTCCGCGAACGACATGATCATCCAAACCTTGAGCTGTCTAAACGGGTGGCTGATGCGCTTCGACACTGGGATACGCTCATGTAGCCGAAGGCAATCTGATAATCCACAATTTGCATTTGCTGCTCAACAAATTCGGCGAGGATTGGCGGACAAGCTGACACGAGCCTGGCGCCGAAACTGTAGGCGATCGGTGTGTTTCCTGCGTCGAGTCCAATAACAGCGGCATCAATCTGGATGAATTGTTTCGTAAAATCTTGGTGCATCCAAGAATTTCCTGCTGCCACCCGGCATCTATTCGGATCTTTCACGGGCAAGAATCGTCAGGCCCTTGACGACTGCCTCGCGCGTCAAGCGAGCTCGGGCCATGCAGCCAATGTCGGCGTTTCCCGTCAAGACTTTCATCGGTCGTCCTTCCTTCAAACGCACGCAGATACGCCCGAACTACCGTTCATGGAGGTCACGATCCTGTGTTCGGTAAGCTGGTTGCCGGAAAGCTCATCGGCGACTTTGCCGCCGTTGAACACGAGCACGCGGTCAGCTACAGCGATGTAGTCGGCCGGGTCGCTGGAATAGATGACAACGACCCGCTTCTCCGCGGCGAGCTGGCGGATAAGCGCGTACAGTTCACTTTTGGCGCCAATGTCGACACCGCGCATCGGATCGTCGAGTAGAAGCAGAGTTGGATCCGCCTCGATCCACTTCGCGAAGACAACCTTCTGCTGGTTGCCGCCGGACAGGCTCCCGACGGCCTGTCCTACTGAAGCCATCTTGACGCCGGTTGCGGCGCAGCGCTGCCTGGCCCTTTCGGCTTGGCGGCGACCGCTGATGACAAACCCATCGCGTCCCAGGCCCAGCCCTCGAACCGAAGATACGTTGTCGGCGATCGATTGATCGAGGGCCAGGCCCAGCCGCTTGCGATCGGCCGGAACATAGGCGATACCGTTTGCGACTGCCGAGGCGCTGTTCGCCTTGTGCCTGCCGCCGGAGGGCAGGGAGATCTCGCCGCGGACCACCGGCAGGCGGCCGAACAGCACGGCGAAAAGCTCCTCGACGCCGGCTCCGGCGAGGCCAGCGACGCCGACGACCTCGCCGCGGCGCGCCTCCATCCTATCGACTGAAAGGGCAATCGGTCCCCTGAGATTGGTTAGGCGGAGAGGATTTTCCGTTGAAATAGTCTCCCTGGCCCCGCCTTTGGTCGGCGACAGGTTCGTCGGCTTGTCCCCAAGCATCGCGGTTACAACGTCCGGCAGGGGCGGTGGGCCGGGGCGCTCGGGAAGGGTTACGCGCCTTCCGTCCCGAAGCACCGCTACGGTATCGGAAACGCCGAGCAATTCCTCGATGAAGTGCGAGATGTAGACAATTGCAGTACCCGACCACTTGAGCTCGCGAAGTATATTGTGGAGACGATCGACCTCGGAAGCATGAAGAGCCGAGGTCGGCTCGTCGAGAATGAACACCCTTGGATTCTGGAGCAGAGCGCGGGCGATCTCAACGAGCTGGCGGTCGGCGAGGCTGAGTGACCCGAGCGGCGCGGCAAGATTGGCGCGAAAGCCGAGGCGTTCAAGCACCGGGCCTGCCTCATCGGCCATACGTGCCGCTGAACGCCAGCCTCTGCGCCCTGGAACAAGGCAGAGGTTCTCTGCAATGCTGAGCGCCGGGAAAAGATTCAATTCCTGCGACACGAACGCGATGCCCGCCTGCCAGGCCTCGTGCATCGAGTTCATGTGGAGCTGACGACCGGCGAGAACGAGTTCACCCTGGTCGGGCTTCAGGGCTCCCGCAAGGCAGCGCATCAGCGTCGACTTGCCGGCGCCATTGGAGCCCACGAGGCCGAGGACAGATCCCTCTTGAATATCGATATTGACATTATCAAGAGCGACCTGCCGGCCGAACCGTTTTGTGACGCCTCTCACAGAGTAGACCGTCTGTGTCACCAAGCATCCCTCCCGCAAATATGCCGAGCAGGCGAGGACCGGCTCAGCGGCTCAAGCGTTACTGAATCGGCGGGTTGTCGTAGTCGGCAATCGGCGCCAACTCTCCCTTGTCGGCCAACGCTTTGGCACGATCGAACTCGGGGCCGTAGAACTGCCTGAGTCCGGTGACCGGGTCCTTCCATCCCTCGATGTAAGCGTCGATGTTCGAAGAATCGAGAACGAGCGGCGAAATCTTCAGCCAGTGTTTGGGCAAAGGCTTGCCTTCGTGTAACGCCTTGGCTGTGAGATAGACTGCCATGTAGGACTGGGCGTAGAAGCTCGACGGGATGGCGGCAGGGATAATGCCGTCTTTCACCGCTTGGCGAATGTCCTCCGGGACGTCGAAAGCGACGCTAGTCGCTTTCAGCTTGTTCTCGGCGATGATCCTGGCGATGTTCTGTTGCCCTGCCTCGCAGGCATCGAGATAAGCCAGAGCATCCGGGTCTTTGCGGATCGCCTGGTTCCAGGCCGCGAAGCTACCCTCGCGATCTGGCTTGGTGGCCACAGTATCCTGAACTTTGACTTTCGGCATGAGCTTGGCGAGGCCATTGCGCGTGCCGACGACGCGATTCTCGAGAACGGCAAGGCCGGGAACGCACGAACCGATCTCTACTTTACCTTCGATCTCATCCGCCGGCTTGCCGATGCTTTTCTCAAGCGTCTTGGCAATCACGGCCGCCGCGGCGAGACCCATCTCCGTAGGGTCGGCGCTCACAAAGAACCCGTCATGGAAGTCGGACGCGGGCGCCGAGTCTATCCAGGCAACTTTGATGCCCTTCTTCTGCGCCTCGAGCACCGGCTCGATGAAAAGAGGGGCTGCGATGTTGGTGATGATGATGGCGTCGGGCGATCTCAGCACTTCGTTCTGGAACATCGCCGCCTGTTTGGACGGATCGAAACTAGAAGGCCCCTCGAACCGAAGTTCGACAGGGAAGCCGAGGTCCTTTGCGGCAGCTTCGGCGCCCGCCTTGATCTCGACAGTCCACTCCTGGACGGTGGTCGGCAGCAGCGAGGTGATACGCAGAGGTTTGTCCCCCGCCCACGCCGTGCCGTCAGCTGCGATAAGAGCCATACAGGAGAGACTCGTCAAAATCACTTTGCGCAACGCGGTTGTGCAATTCATTTCTTCCTCCCAGGTTTTCAGTTGGTGGTGTCGCCGGCTCTGCTGGCCGATCGGTTTGGTCTTCACGACTTAGAGGTGAGATTGGAGTTCGTCGGACAGCTGGCGCCGGCGCTTCACAAAGCGATCGAGAGCGATCGCCGCCAGGATGACGCAGCCGGTAACGAAGCGCGCGTAATTGGGGTCCACCCCGAAGAAGACGATACCGCTGTCGATGACATTGATGATAAGCACGCCAAGGAAGGCGCCGAGGATCGTTCCGGAACCTCCCGCGAGCGACGTGCCTCCGATCACGACCGCCGCGATCACGAGAAGCTCCTTCTGCTCTCCCATGGAGGGATCGACCGCCTTGAAATAGGCGAGTGTCATCGCGGCCGACAGCGCACAGAGCATCCCGGTAAGCGCTGTCGCGTAGAGGCGGACGCGGTCAACCTTGACGCCGATAAAGTCGGCCGCTGCGCGGTTCGCCCCAATCGCTCGAACCGTTGCTCCGAAGCGCGTGTGGAAGAACAGGAAGTGGAGCGCCACGCCGACGGCGAACATCACCCAGGCGGACGCTGGCAATCCCAGGAATTCACCGCCGAAAATCCTGAAGAACAGGTGGTCGCGCGGCATGCCGAAGATGGGACTGGCGTCGGAAATGATGAGATTGAGCCCGAAAAAGACCGATAGCGTGCCGAGCGAGACGATGATGAGCGGCACGTCGAGGGCAGCAGTGACAATGCTGTTGAACGCTCCGAGGGCAGCGCCGATGAAGAGCGACAGGAGCACGGCGATCCAGGGATCGATTCCGCTTTTTATCATGAGGGCACTTGCAGTCACGGCGACCGCGTAGATGCCGCCGACCGATAAATCAATATCGGTCATCGACACGAGATAAACCATGCCGAAAGCCATGATGCCGACGAGGGCGCATTGCCGAAGCAGAGTCTTGATCGAGCCAAACTCGAAGAATTCCGGATGCGGAATGCCGATGATCAGGACGAGGACGATCAATCCGATCAACAGCCCAGCTTCATCAAAACGGGCGAGGGACATGGCCCTCGCGACCGGTGACGAGGTATCAGAGACCCTAGCGAGCAATCTGTTCGATCCGATACCGATTAATTTAGCTCTCATGCTGCATTCTCCCGCGTACATTTCGGCGGCCGTCTTCGCGACTGCCTCCTCCCGTGCCCTCAGGCGGAATGGGGAGCCGCGATCATGCAATCGACAAGCGTCAAGGATTTTCCATTTATATGAAATTTTCCACAATCCTCGCAGAATTCGAATAATCCTTGATCGATGCGAAGTCAATATGCGATCCCAAGACGACAAGCGATGGGTGCTGGAAGATGCACGGGCCATGATACTGGCGGCGCGAACCATGTTGATGGCGTCGCATGACACGCTTGCCGTCCCGACCAGCGCGCGGCCAACTACTCAGCGACGCTCTGGTTGCTGCCACGTGCCGCCGCCAGTGAGAATGCCGACCGCACACCTTTGTCGATCAAATGAAACGCCAACCGCCATCTACGAGGATGGTCTGTCCCGTAACAAAAGCGGCATCGTCCGAAGCCAGGAAAGCCATCGGGCCGACCAGATCCTCCGGAATCCCGGTGCGCTTGATGGCCTGCTGCTGAGCGTGCGAGTCAAACCGGTCGGACTCCGGACCGCTTTCGGTAGTCGCGGTGCGGATGAAACCGGGGGCAATCGTGTTGACTGTAATGCCGAATTCGCCGACCTCGCTTGCCAACGAGCGTGCGAAACCGATCAGCCCGGCCTTGCTGGCGCTGTAGTGGGTTTTACAGGCGATGCCGGAATGGAATGTCGTCGATGAAATGGCGATGATCCGGCCCCACCCGCGCGCTCTCATGTTCGGCAACACGGCCTTGGTCAGGTGAAACATCGAGTCGAGATTGAGAGCGAGCACATGACGCCATTCGGCGAAGCTCATCTGCTCGAATAAGGTCGTCGGATAGATTCCGGCGTTGTGAACAAGGATGTCGCAACCGCCGAAAGTGTCGCCGGCCACTTTGGCCATTGCCGCGATTTCCGCTTCTGAGGTCATGTCGCAGCGAACCGCGACCGCATTCCCACCCACCTCCTTGATTGCAGCGACCGTGTGCACGCCGTCGGCGATATCGGCAATCGCGACATTCGCGCCTTCCGCTGCGAGCCGAATGGAGAAAGCGCGGCCGATCCCGTTCGCGCCGCCCGTCACGATTGCCGTCTTCCCAGTCAGTCGATTCATCTCTGGCTCCTGAGGAACTTTGGCTTGTCGGCAGCGCGGTTCCTCATCCGCGCATTGCGACCCAATGGACAACGCAGGCCGCTATCCACAATTCCAATATTTTCCGACAAAGTGATAATTGCGGAAAATACGAAGAGTCAATTCCGTGCGTGATAAATCACTGGTGCCTCACGGCTCGAAATGGAAACTCTCAACGATTGTGGAAAAATCTGTTGACTTTCCAAAATTATAGGTAAAACTATATGCGTACTCTGTTGACGGGCCTAGGGGTTGCCCCCTGCACTCGGCGCACCCCTATCGTTTCAAGGCGATTGGCTAACCCAATCCAACACTGTTTGGGAGGAAGACGTGACCAACAGCACCAACGGATGGAAATTCAACCACGATGTCGCGACCTCGGCCAAGTGGACGCCCGGCATGCGGGAGATATTCGAATACCGAGATCTTGGTATCAAAGGCAGCACCAATGGCGACTACATCGCGCATCTGGTCCGTCACAACGGCAAGAAGACGAAAGATGAAGTGCAGCAATGGCATGTCCACGACTGCACCTTCCAGATGGTCTACGTCCTGAACGGCTGGGCCACTTACGAATATGCCGGCCAAGGCCAGAAGACGATCCGCGCAGGCGACTGCGTCAATCAGTTTCCGGGCATTCCGCATCGCGAGATTGCCTGCTCCGAGGATTTCGAAGTCATCGAGATCGTGGCGCCGGCAAACTTCAAGACCAGGATCGTCGAAGCGCCACAGGCGTAACGCGACGGCTCGAGCGCTCTGGTCCAGCCGGGCGTTTCACGACACACCTTGCAGCCTCCGCGGCAGTGCCGTCGCAGTGCCGCGCTTTCCGAGCGGCATGCGACCTCATTCGGTTGCGAGGTGCCGCCGATCTAGAGGTCGTGCCCCGGCCGTGAACTCCGGGCAAGGTGACGTCGAACGGCCGTCGGCGCTCACTTTTGTCGTCAGTGGCCATTCGCCGCTCCATCACACCGAGCCGGGAGCGCTGGAGCAATCCCGGCGCAGGCGCAAAGGCGGCGTTGCAGCGGCAGCGCCGATCCATTTTACTTAGAGGACCTTCGATGTCGACTGCCCCCCTCGAAGCCTACGCTGTTGTGGCCTACAACAGCGCTTGGGATTCCGAAAACAAGATCCACGACGACGAAGTCGCGCGGCGGTTCGGCTTCTCTGGTGGGCTCGTGCCCGGAGTCGACGTCTACGCCTACATGGCCCACCCGCCCGTCGCCCGCTGGGGTCGCAGCTTTCTTGCGTCCGGCAGTCTTGAAACTCGCTTTCTCAAGCCCGTCTACGAGGGTGACACCGCGACGGTTACGGCTAGGGAGGCAAATGGCGGCCTCGACATCGAGCTTGCAAGCCGTGGCGAGATTTGCGCCACCGGCCACGCCGCGATGACCAACACCAAGCCGCCCGCGATCGATAATTTTATCGCGTCGGCCGCAGTGGCGCAGCGGGAGCCTGCCGACGAGACTTCGCTGCAGGTCGGTCGTCTGCTCGGCATCCGTCCCTTACGCATAACGAAGGAATGGGCCGACAAGTACGTCGCCGACACGCGCGAGCGCGACCCCATATATGCGCGCGAGGGGCTGTCGCATCCCGGTCAGTTGCCGCGTCTGTTCAACTGGGCGCTCTCGCACAACGTCGAATTGGGGCCTTGGATACATGTCGCCAGTAAGGTCGACCACTTTGCCGCCGCTCGGGTCGGCGACGAACTCACGGTGCGCGCCAGGGTCACCGGAAACTACGAGCGCAAGGGACACCGTTTCGTCGAGCTCGATGGCCTAATCGTAGCCAATGCAGCCACAGCCATCGCTCGCGTTGTCCACACAGCCATTTATCGGCCGCGCGCAAACTGATGCCCGCGGTGTTTGAGAGCGCCTGAGGGTATGGGCCCGATCGAGGCAACGGCGGGACAGCAAAACCCCTGCGACGTTCTGGGTCGAAAAGACCGTCCACTCGACGGCAGTCGGGCTTGCCCTCACTGCGACACAAGAAGATTTGCAAAGAGGAACTAAGCCTATGAACGGTGCGGAAAGTCTGGTGCGGACATTGGTGGCAGGCGGTGTCGACGTCTGCTTTGCCAATCCCGGCACCTCGGAGATGCATTTCGTCGCCGCGCTCGATAGGGTCGAGGGCATGCGTTGCGTGCTCGGCCTGTTCGAGGGTGTCGTGACGGGCGCCGCCGACGGATACTTCCGTATGAAGGGTTCGCCCGCCTCGACACTGCTGCATCTCGGCCCCGGTCTCGCCAATGGTCTCGCCAACCTCCACAACGCAAAGAAGGCCAATTCCGGCATTGTCAACATTGTTGGTGAGCATGCGGTCTACCATATCGGGTACGATGCTCCGCTGGCTTCTGACGTCGAGGGTCTGGCGAGGCCGATGTCAGGCTGGGTGCGGACCTCGCCTGACGCCAGATCGGTCGCCGCGGACGGAGCTGCGGCAATCGCGGCCGCAAGGGGCGCACCGCCTCAGATTGCGACCTTGATCCTGCCTGCTGATGCTGGCTGGAATGATGCCGATGGCATTGCACAGGTGCCGACCCCCGGCAAGCGCGACGGCTATTCCGCAGAGGCAGTCGATAATGCCGCCCGGGTTTTGCATGGCGGCGCCGCGCAGGCGCTGTTGCTGGTCACCGGCAGCGCCCTCACCGAACGGGGACTTGCGCTGCTAGCGCAGATCGCCGGCAAGACCGGCTGTGCGGTCCTGGGCCAGATTTACAATCCTCGTACTGCGCGTGGCGGAGGAAGATTCGCGATCGAGCGCATCCCCTACGCGATCGAGCAGGCATTGGCGACCTTGAAGGACTTCAAGCATATCGTCCTAGTTGAAGCCAACGATCCCGTCGCATTTTTTGCCTATCCGGGCAAGCCGAGCTTGCTGAAGGCGCAAGGCTGCAAAACGCACCGCATGACCACAGCTGCCGACGATACCATCGCAGCGCTCGAGGCGCTGGCGGCGGCGGTCGGTTCCAGACCACAGGATCGGAGGCAGCGGCAGCTGCTTGAAATCACCAAGCCGACTGGCGCGCTGACGCACGCCTCGATTGCCCAGGCACTGGCGGTGGCGATCCCAGAAAACGCTATCGTGGTCGACGAATCCATCACCACCGGCCGAGGCTTCTTTCCTCCAACGGCGGCTGCTCCCCCACACGACTGGTTGCAGAACATGGGCGGCTCGATCGGTTTCTCCATGCCGGTCGCGACCGGGGCAGCGATAGCGTGTCCGGACAGGAAGGTGATTTGCCTGGTCGGCGACGGAAGCGCCATGTACACGCTTCAATCGCTATGGACCCAGGCACGCGAAGGCCTGGACGTCGTCACAATCGTGTTCGCAAACCGGATGTACCAGATCCTACGGGGCGAGCTCGATCGCGTCGGTGTGGGCAAGCCAGCGCACAGGGCGCTCGACATGCTCAGGCTGGACCGGCCGCATCTCGACTTCGTCGAAATGGCCAAGGGCATGGGAGTACCGGGCCGCGCGGTCTCCAATGTCGATGATCTCAATAAGGCACTGGCACAAGCCCTGGCTGAGCCGGGGCCGCGGCTGATTGAGGTGCAGATGTGAGCGGATGGCATCGCTTGATCTATAGAGGAGACCACTGAATGCCCGGACCGCTTTCTGGCGTTCGCGTTCTTGAACTGGCGCGCATCCTGGCCGGCCCCTGGGCTGGGCAGATCCTGGCCGATCTTGGCGCAGATGTTGTGAAGGTCGAGCGCACCGGCGCGGGCGATGACACGCGCGGATGGGGCCCGCCCTTCGTAGAGGGTGCCGACGGCGAGCCGCTCAGTGCCGCCTACTACCACGCTTGCAATCGCGGCAAGCGCTCGGTTGCCGTTGACTTCGAGACCGAAGCAGGGCGGCGTATCGTCAAAAAGCTCGCAGCCCGCTCCGACATCGTGATTGAGAATTTCAAGACCGGTGGGCTCGCGAAATTTGGTCTCGACTACGAGAGGCTGTCGAAGGACAACCCCGACATCATCTATTGTTCGATCACCGGGTTCGGCCAAGATGGCCCTTACTCGCACCGCGCCGGCTACGATCTGTTGATCCAGGGGATGGGCGGCCTCATGGATCTGACCGGTGAGCCGAACGGCGAGCCGATGAGAGGCGGCATCGCCTTCGCGGACATCATCACCGGTATCTATTCGGCGCTCGCGATCCTTGCGGCTCTCAACGACCGGATCACAAATGGCAAGGGCGCCTACATCGACATGGCGCTCCTCGACACGCAGGTCGCAATCCTCGCCAATCACGCGGCGAGCTATTTCGCCAGTGGTAAGGCGCCAAAGCGCATGGGCAACGCGCATCCGGCCATAGTGCCCTATCAGGTGTTTCCCGTCTCCGACGGACATGTCACCGTCGCCTGCGGCAACGACACGCAATTCGCTCGGCTGATCACACTGCTTGGCGCGCCCGAACTGGCTCGGGACGAGCGCTATATCACCAATGCAGGCCGTGTGCTCAACCGCGGCACCCTGATCCCACACATGCTCAAGTTGACGGCGCGGGTCTCACGCGCCGACCTTCTGGGACACCTCGAGAAGGCAGGTGTGCCGGGAGGGCCGATTAATACGCTGGAAGATGTTTTCGATGATCCGCAGGTGATTGCTCGCCAGATACGAATTGATCTGCCTAGCAAATTCGCAAGAGGAGGTTCGATTTCCAGCGTTCGGTCGCCGATCACCATCAACGGCATGCGCATGGCCGCCGACCGCCCGCCTCCTTTGCTCGGCGAGCACACACAAGAGGTGTTAGCCGAGATTGGAGAGAGTTGAGGTGGGCGACTTGTGCGGCGACCGGCAGGCTGCGTGGCGCGCGCGTGAAGGAAACTCGCAGACGCACAAATAGATCTGAAATTCACAGGGGCTTCCACCATGTTTAAAGCGCTTCTGATTGAAAGAGACGATAATGGGCAGCGCGTCGGCCTGTCCGAGTTGCGGGAGGAGCAGCTACCAGAGGGCGATGTCACTGTCCGTGTCGCGAGTTCGACGCTGAATTACAAGGATGCGCTCGCGATCACCGGCAAGGCGCCGGTCGTTCGGAGATTCCCGATGGTGCCTGGGATCGATTTCGCAGGCGTCGTCGAACACTCGGACAATCCGTCTTTTCGGTCCGGTGACAAGGTCGTTCTGAATGGCTGGGGGGTCGGCGAGGTCCACTGGGGCGGACTGTCTGAAGTCGTCCGGGTGAAGGGTGAATGGCTGATCCGGTTGGAGCCAAGCTTCAGCTTCTCTCAGGCCATGAGCATCGGCACGGCGGGCTATACCGCGATGCTTTGCGTCATGGCGCTGGAGCGGCACGGGCTCACGCCCGCAAGTGGACAGGTCTTGGTGACCGGCGCCTCTGGTGGCGTCGGCAGCGTTGCGATCGCCGTGCTCGCCAAGCTCGGCTACGAGGTGGCCGCTGTTACCGGTCGCACCGAGGAAGCGCAGTACCTCACAAAACTCGGCGCCAAGCGTATCCTGCCGCGATCGGACTTCAGCGAACCGGCTAAACCGCTCGCAAGGGAACAGTGGGCGGGCGCTGTCGACGTGGTGGGAGGATATGTGCTCGCCAATGTCTGCGCGTCACTGAAATACAGGGGCGTTGTGACGGCCTGTGGCCTTGCTGGGGACATGACTTTCCCCGCGACGGTCGCGCCGTTTATTCTGCGTGGCGTCACGCTTGCAGGGATCGACAGCGTGATGTGTCCCACTGACGAGCGACGTGAGGCTTGGCGGCGCCTTGGCGAGGACCTCGATCCGACCCTTCTGGATTCCATGGTGAAACGCATTGCGATCGAGGACGCCGTCAAGGTTTCCGAACAACTCATCGCGGGAGCCGTGCGCGGCCGTGTTGTCGTTCCGGTCAACGACCTTTGATGTAACCAAGAATAGTGGGCAGTACTCAACCCGCCATCGGCCGCTTCCCGGTCCCAGATGTGTCGGACACGCCGTACGTCATCTGCGAACGCAGTCCTCGCCGCGCAGGAAAAGTCAGCTTCATCCCGAGAAGGCTTTTGGTGCTGACGCATCGCACGAATTCCGGGCGTAGAGCCTCCTTGCTCGAGTGCAACGGAGACCCAGTTCACGCGGCGGAGGAAGTGACGCTTCGCCTGGAATACGGGCATTGCCCGAATACCGAAGCCGGACCGCCGACCCGCAGAGCCTCGCACCCTCCCTACGCCAGTATGAACTGGATCAGGTTCAACGGGTCACTGCGTGCTGTTAGCAGTATCTCACCCCCTCGCCGGGACTCCCCTGATGAGGCGCTTGGGTTGGACGATGCTGGGTGTGTGTGTCAACTGCGGCATGCCAAACGCGTATCGATAGGAATGATCGCGCCGAGGTGGCGACAAACGCTGCCCGTTTGAGGCATGGCAGACCCTCGCAGTTGGAGCTACCTGCCTCAGCGAGCTTCGCTCAACCACTGACGCCAAGGATGCGTGCCTTTAGGACGATGGTCTTTGCGTGTCGGCCACCTCGTCACGACCAAGGTGAGCTGACGATCGGGATCGGAAATGGCGACTATGGACGGCTGCTTACTTTCGCCTGCATCGCGCTCACGTTCGCAGCTGGGCTTCAAGCTGAACTTCTATTCCTCGCGGAACGCGCGACCCACCTGGTCGGCGAGCGGTTTCACAAGATAGGAAAGCACTGTGCGGCTTGCGGTCTGGATCATCGCTTCGGCCGGCATGCCGGGCACGAGCGTTAAGTCCTTTAGCTTGGTCAGCTCCGCATGAGGAACCGATACGCGCACCAAGTAATAGGAAACGCCTGTTTTTTCGTCGGTTGCCAAATCGGCCGCGATCAGGCTCACATATCCGGTCAATTCCGGCGTGGTCCGCAGGTTGAAGGCCGACATCCGCAGCATAGCCTTGTGACCAAGCTGGATCTGGTCGATATCCTTCGGTTGAATTCGCGCTTCCAGCGCGAGCTCGTCGCCTTCGGGCACAATTAGCATGATTGGATCTGCAGGTGCGACCACACCGCCAATCGTATGGACTGTGAGTTGATAAACGACCCCTGACTGTGGCGCGACAATATCGCTTCGTCTGAGTTCGTCCTCGGCTGCTACCTTGCGTGCAAGGTTTTCTCCCAGCTGCGCTTGAACTTCGGTTAACTCCCGGCCAACCTCTGCCTTGAGATCATGGTCGATTTGCACGATCTGCAGGCGCGTTTCGGCTATTTGGCCCGCCGTTTGTGCCTGATAAGCGATCTTCTCACCGCGTTCGCCGCCGAACGTGGCAAGCTGAGTTTTCAGGCTGTTCAAGCGTTGGTCCGACACGATGCGTTGTTCGCGCAGCCCACTCAAAGCAGCAATTTCCTTTTCCAGAATGTCGATGCCCCTGTTATAGGCAATTTCTTGCGCCTTGAAGCCTTCGATCTCGTACGCATATTGAGCAATACGCTCCGCCAGTTGAGCTTTTTTTGCGTCACGGGACTGTCTGCGGGACTCGAACAACCGTTTCTCACTGTGGATTGCCGAGGCCGCCTCCGCAACCTCTCTGCGGGCCAGCAGCCAGTCTGGGAAGACAATCTCCGTCAAATCATCGCGCTCAGCTTCGAGTCGAGCTAGTCTGGCCGCCAACTCATCAAGGCGGTTCGTGACAATAGCGAGGTTGGTGCGCGCGCGAGTGGGGTCTAATTGCACGAGAACTTGTCCGGCATTTACCTTTTCGCCCTCGTGCACCAGGATTTTTTCCACGACCCCACCTGTTGGATGCTGTACCTTCTTCACATAAGAACCGACGACAAAGTGGCCGGACGCGATAACCGCACTGGAGAGATTTGTGACGGCTGCCCAGGCTCCGGCCCCTCCAACAAGACCTGCGCTCGCAAGAACGCCTGCCAATAGGTGGTGCCGAATGGACCGGGAAACCTCATTGGTTTTATCGATGTCGTACATCGGACCCTCCCTCTGGACCGCCGCTTCGCTTTGCTCCATGTAAGTCCTTGTTCTGCAAATCCTTGCAAAGCCACATTCCGAAAGCCCATCCCAGCCTATATCTGTCCTAGACTGGTGCCCTCGGCCGCCGCTTCAAAACCGCGGCAAGCACTTGGTCGCGTGGACCCAAGGCTCTCTGTTGGCCCCCGTCCATCATTAAAACGTGATCCACTGCCTCAATGGCGCTCGGGCGATGAGCGACGACGACGGCAATCCCCCTACGTGCGCGCACCGAGGCGATCGCCTTAATGACGGCGGCTTCGCCCTCCGCATCAAGATTGGCGTTGGGTTCATCAAGAACAACAAGGAAAGGATCGCGGTAGAGAGCACGGGCGAGCCCGATGCGTTGGCGTTGTCCAGCGGAAAGTAAGGCGCCGGCCACACCGATTGGTGTTTCATAGCCCCGTTCCAATCCCAGGATCAGCTCGTGGATACCCGCGGCCTTTGCTGCGGCTATCACTGCGTCGGGATCAGGATCATGCTCAAAACG
Source organism: Mesorhizobium sp. SOD10 (assembly GCA_000824805.1). Taxonomy (GTDB): domain Bacteria; phylum Pseudomonadota; class Alphaproteobacteria; order Rhizobiales; family Rhizobiaceae; genus Mesorhizobium. The sequence goes on along the minus strand of CCNA01000007.1, from coordinate 4,950 downwards.
AGCGATGTTTTCAGCAACGGTCCCGTTGAACAGTTCGACTCCTTGAGGAAGATAGCCGATATGACGGCCCAACTCTTCCCGGTCCCATTGATCGTAGCTTGCGCCGTCAATTCGAACCTTTCCGGCAGCGGCACTCCATGCGCCGACAATGACGCGCGAGAGCATCGACTTGCCCGAACCGGACGGGCCAATAATGCCGAGTGCGCTTCCGGCCTGAAGCGTGAATTCGATGCCGATCACGCTCGGCTTCATTTTACCTGGCGCAACTATTGTCACACCCTCAAGGCGCAATTCGCGCACCGGTGCGGGCAGCGGCATTACCGGAGCGGCTTGCGGGGCTTCTTTCAGAAGGTCTCTCAGCCGCGCCCAGCTCTGAAGGGCCATCACGAATGGCTTCCAGCTTGAGATTGCCAGATCAACGGGCGCGAGCGCGCGTCCCATCATGATCGAACTTGCAATGATAACCCCAGCATTAACTTCGTGCATGATGACGAGGCATGCGCCGACTGCAAGAATGGCCGATTGCAGCATCACCCGTAGTGACTTCGAAATGCCTCCGAGCCCACTGGCCACGTCACCGGCTTTCCGGTTAGCGACGAGGTACTCATCGTTAGCCTTGCGCCATCGGATCGCGATCCGATTTCGCAGACCGAGAGCTTGTACGACCTCGGCATTGCGGCGCGCTGCTTCTAACAGAGCGTTCCGGACTATGTTGTGCGTGATCGCTTCGCGGATCGGCCGATGCGACAAAGCATGGGTAAGAAGCGTCAGAGATATGAGCAGGACCGCCCCGACAAACGCGGTCATGCCGAGCCAGAAATGGAAAAAAAAGCAAATGCCAAAGTACAGTGGCATCCATGGCAGATCCAAGAATGCCATGGGACCATTTCCAGCGAGGAACCCGCGAATATTGTCGAGATCACGAAGCGGCTGCAATCCGTCGCCTGGCATGGGCATCAACAGCGGAAGACGAACGATGACATCGTGAACGCGTCCGGAGAACTGGCCATCGAACTGCTCGCCGATCCGCAGCAAAACGCGGGCACGCAGGATGTCGAGCAGCGCTTGGAACGCATAAAGTCCCGCAGCGACGACCGCGAGACCAACCAGTGTGGGGACGCTGCCGCTTGCCAAAACACGGTCATAGACCTGCAACATGAACAACGGCGACGTTAGTGAAAGTATATTGACAATTCCGCTGAGAAAAAAAATCCCAAGAATTGTATAGGTCGAAAGGAAAGGCCTCACATAGGTTGCCTGTATTTCGAGAAAATTTCAGCAATAAGGCGAAATGTCTGGTACGTTAGCATCGGAATGCGTAGAACAATGCTAAGACACGGACAGAGACGCTCCAGATCAGACCTAAACATCCACAGACCTGCCAGTCTTAACTGCAGATGACCGGTGCTGTCGGACAGGGCGACGACCTCCCGCTCGATGTCATCAAGCGAGAAGAGGTTGATTTGTTAAAGACACACAAGCTCCTGCACATTCACAACACTGCGGCTGCTCGTTGCGCCACGAGCAGAAGGCGGAATAGCAGAACGATCTTTCCACAGGGGTGACGAGCATGTTTTTCCGTGCGGATTTGCCGGATCAGACAAAGGCGAAGTCCTCGGCACTCAGGTGCAGCCCGCCGAGATCGGCCGGACTGTGGGGACCGATCAACTGACCGAATTCGTCCACCTTGTTTTCAGCTGTAACAAAGCCCAGATGAACCGTGCGTGTGGTGTCGTTGAAGTACGCGATGATATCGCCGGCGTGCTCGCCGGAAATTGCATTCGCAGCTCCGCCGCCATCGGTAAAACTTCTGTCGGTAATCACCACGACGTGCTCGCCATTCGCGCCCGAGGCCGCGCCGGCATAAAACGTGTCCACCGGATGACCAGGTCGCGAGCTGGTGTGACTGACGAAATTTGCTCCTAGGCCGTCCGCGTAATACCCTTTCGCATCGAACGCCAGGGTATCTTGACCTGGGTCGAAATCCACTATGGCTGCGTAGGTTTCGGACGCGCCCTCCACGACCGCCCCGGGGGTCGGGTTGTGGGACTGAAACACGAAAGTGTCGCTACCCTCGCCTCCAAACAGGAGATCTCCGCCATTGCCTGCGAAAAGGACGTCGTCGCCGGGACCGCCGTAGAGCTTGTCATTATCCTGACCGGCCGGACTTGGTCGGTTGGGGCCATCGTCGCCGTAAAGGTAATCGTTGCCCTCTTCGCCAAAGACGCTGTCATTGCCCAGGCCGCCGAAGGCTCGATCGTTGCCCTCTCCGGCCGAGATGAAGTCGTTGCCACCGCCGCCGTCGAGCCAGTCATTGCCGGTGGGATCTATTACAAGATCGTCGCCGCCACCGCCCATGGCATTGTTGTCGCTCGGACCACCGTTAATGACCATGCCGACACTCCTTGTGAATGAAGCCCATCGCACTTACGTGGATTGACGAGCCACCACAAATGGATTGTCTTTATGGCTACCATCCATAAAATGGATGTCAGAGGGTCGCTGCAAGGTCGCCGCGTCGCCGGCCGTGCCGGTCCGATCTTTTGACCTGCCACGTTCCTAGTATCCGCTTGAGTCACCAGAGCGCCTCATGGTGATCGGACATGGGGTCATTGCGCGACGAGATTGTTTGCGGCCTCCAATCTGCCGATTGCGCGACTGTGCCGGTAACCCGCTCTAGCCGTCGGTGATGTGCTGATGGGCCAAGCGGTGCACCCGTTCGCCGTCGACAATGTTGATCGGGTGCACGGAACTTGCTCAAGCTTGGTGGCGCGTTGTAAAAATGATTGTTTGGATGCGAACCATTCAGGTTGTGGATTCGAATGCGGTTTAAGGGCCTGGATCTGAATCTTCTTGTCGCGTTCGATGCGCTAATGACCGAGCGCAACCTTACCGCTGCGGCGCGAAGCATCAATCTCAGTCAGCCAGCCATGAGCGCCGCAATGGCTCGTCTTCGCGGCTATTTTCAAGATGAACTTTTTACGATGAGGGGCCGCAAGCTTCTAGCTACGCCGCGAGCCGAAATGCTTGCCCCCGCGGTCCGCGGCATTCTTTTGCAACTCCAGATTTCCGTTTTGTGCCAGAGCGCGTTCGATCCCACCCAGTCGGACCGCCGTTTCAGGGTCATGGTTTCCGACTTCATGACGCTCGTGTTCTTTCGAAAGGTCGTGGAGCGCGTTGCACGAGATGCTCCTTCTGTTGCCTTTGATTTGGTCAGTCCTGCCGATGCTGGCGAGGAGGCACTTCGGCGCGGCGATCTGGATTTTCTCATTCTTCCTGATGCTTTTCTTTCGAACGCGCATCCTAAGGCGATTCTGTTCGAGGATACGCTTGTGTGCGTTGGCTGTAGCTCGAACGAGGAACTCTACGGCCCATTCAGCTTCGAGAAATACATGGCGATGGGACACGTGGTGACGCGTTTTGGGAATCCCCACAGGCCAGCCGTTGAAGACTCATCGTTGCTCGGGTTCGGAATGGAAAGGCGTGTTGAAGTGACCGTTCCTTCCTTCAGCTCAATCCCACCAATGCTCTCCGGCACGAGACGCATAGCCACCATCCCACTACGACTTGTGAAGCACTTCGCCGCTATGATGCCCCTCAAGGTGGTAGACCTTCCATTACCCTTTCCAGCATTCGTTGAGGCCGTCCAATGGCCAGCCCAACAGAACACCGATCCGGCAAGTATTTGGATGCGGCAAAGATTGCTGGAGGAGGCGGCTCGGACAGACATATGACCCGTGGCGCAGGCTGGCCGACGACACAAAACTCGATGGTCGGGCGCCGCGACTGTGTCCCTGCTAGTCCAACTGCGATTCGGACAGCACACGGCATCACGATCCGCTCCAGTTGGGTATCTTTCCAGCTCCAACCCGTCGGGTCTTCTGAGCATCTCCCTCCTACCAGCGGGGGGCAACTCAGGTACGTCTCTTTGCCTTCTCGACTGCAAACGGACCGCTGCGATCGCACTCTCGATGAGATCGTGGCCATAAGCGTTCGTTACATCGATCCAGCCTTCGGGAGCCGGTCTCTGGGGCAGGCTCGATTTTAGCGCACGACGTCGATCCCTCCAATGCTGCGAGCAGCTGGCACGCGCAGATTCTTCGTAAGCGAATTTCCCAGGCCACGGCGTTGAGGCTCCGGAGCGGCGATGTAGGCGCCGTGGCATCGGATAGGGAGCGTTGACCGCGCCAGCCTGTGAGGTGAGAAGGGGCCATCGCGAAACCGGACCTCTGCATATGCTGAGCACCATTGGTGTGGCCATCACCATGTTCGCGGCCTCCAATATCGATGACATCTTTGTCCTGCTTGGCTTTTTCGGCCATCGCAAGTTCCACGCTCCCCAAGTCATCATTGGACATTACCTGGGGTTCTCAACGCTGGTGGCAGCTAGCCTCGTAGCGTCCCTCGTCTCCTTGGTGTTGGCGCCTGCATATGTCGGCTTGCTTGGGTTCCTTCCGATCCTGATAGGCCTGAAAAAGCTTTACGACGCGTGGCGCGGTGATGATGGCGACGAAGCGGAAGTACCCAAGGCTGGCCTAGACAGCGTGCTTACGGTGGGAGCGGTTACGATCGCCAACGGAAGCGACAATATCGGCATCTACACGCCAGTCTTTGCCACAAGCAACAGAGCCGAAATCGGCATCATAATCGCGGTCTTTGCCATCGGCGTAGCAGTCTGGCTGGCGTTCTCGCACTGGCTGGTGAATCACCGATCCCTGGGCGCGCCGATTCGGCGCTAAGGCCACTGGCTGGTGCCGTTTGCCGTTATCGGAATTGGCGTATTCATCCTTTACGATTCAGGCTCACTCGCACTGATGAGTTTGGGAACATACAAGGTAGCCCAGTTCTTCCGGCTTTGGAACACGCTCCCGAATTCTGCCGAAATAAGTGCCGTGCTATCCACTGAGGGGCAATTCCTCGTGGGCGCCGAGGAGGTGCGGACGAATTCTT
>CCNA01000006.1 GCA_000824805.1 Mesorhizobium sp. SOD10 | reverse complement strand
CCCCGCTTTGCGGGGGCGAGGAACCAGGTCCATGCACTATGACCACCTTCACCCCATCCTCCCCAGCCGAAGTCCTCTCCACCGTCCAATGGGCAGCAGCGGAGGAAGCGCCGCTGGAAATCCTCGGCCATGGCTCCAAGCGCGGCATCGGCCGTCCGCTGCAGACCGAGCACACGCTCGACCTCTCCAAGCTTTCCGGCGTAACCCTCTACGAGCCGGCCGAGCTCGTGCTGTCCGCACGCGCCGGCACGCCGCTCCGCGAAATCGAGCAACTGCTGGCTGAGAACGGCCAGCAATTCGCCTTCGAGCCGATGGACTATGGCCCCTTGCTCGGCGGCGAACCGGGCCAAGGGGGCAAGAACGGCACGATCGGCGGCGCGCTGGCTTCCAACCTGTCCGGCCCGCGCCGTCTCAAGGCGGGCGCGGCGCGCGACCATATCCTCGGCGTGGTTGCCGTCTCCGGTCGTGGCGAAGCCTTCAGGTCGGGCGGCCGCGTGGTCAAGAACGTCACCGGCTATGATCTTTCCAAGCTGATGGCCAACAGCTGGGGCACGCTGGCCGTTCTCACCGACGTCACCTTCAAGGTGCTGCCGGCCGCGGAAACCGAAGTGACCTTGGCCATTCGCGGCCTGCTCGACGATGCCGCCGTGGCCGCAATGGCGCTCGCGCTGGGCTCCAGCGCGGAAGTGTCGAGCGCTGCGCATTTGCCGGAGCGCATCGCCGCGAAGGTCGCCGGCGGCAAGCATGGCAGCGATGCCGCCACTCTGCTGCGCGTCGAAGGTTTTGGTCCTTCGGTTGTCTATCGCGTCGAGACGCTCAAGCAACTGCTCGGCAAGGCGGGGCCGCTGGAAGAGATCGCCGGCGAGGCGTCGAGGACGATCTGGCGCGATGTCCGCGATTGCCGGCCCTTCGCCGATGGCGGCGCGCGGCCGGTGTGGCGCGTTTCGATGGCACCGTCCGAGGCGCATCACATGGTGATGTCGCTGCGCATGCAAGCGGCGGCCGATGCCTTCTATGACTGGCAAGGCGGCCTTGTCTGGCTGTCGATGCGCGAGGATGATCCCGAGGCCGAGCTGCTGCGCGCACTGATCCGCAAGCACGGCGGCGGCCACGCGACGCTGGTGCGCGCCTCTGCCCCGCATCGCGCGGCCCTGCCGGTATTCGAACCGCAGCCGCCGCATCTGGCGGCGCTGTCGGCGCGGCTCAAGGCGGAATTCGATCCCAAGCAGATTCTCAATCCTGGCCGCATGGCTTAGAGCAAACGCGATGCAAACCAATTTCTCCGCCGCGCAGCTTGCCGACCCGCATGTCGCGGAATCGGAAAAGATCCTGCGCAAATGTGTGCATTGCGGCTTCTGCACCGCCACCTGCCCGACCTATGTGACATTGGGCAACGAGCTGGATTCGCCGCGCGGCCGCATCTACCTCATCAAGGACATGCTGGAGAACGGCCGGCCGGCGGACAAGGAGATCGTCACTCATATCGATCGCTGCCTGTCCTGCCTCGCTTGCATGACGACCTGCCCCTCTGGCGTGAACTACATGCATCTGGTCGACCATGCTCGTGCCCATATCCAGGCGACCTACAAGCGCCCGCTGCTCGACCGGCTGACGCGCGCCATGCTGGCTTTCGTGCTGCCTTACCCAAGCCGTTTCCGCGCCGCGCTGAAGCTCGCCGGTCTCGGACGTCCGCTCATCGGCCTGTTCGAAAAGCTGCCGGCGCTGAGGCCGGTCGCCGCCATGCTGAAGCTCGCGCCCGCGTCGATACCCTCGGCATCGCCGATGGCGAAGCCGGGCACACATGCTGGGCAGGGGACCAATAAACGCGGCCGCGTTGCCATCCTCACCGGTTGCGCGCAGTCCGTGCTCGACCCCGCCATCAACGAAACGACCATCTCGTTGCTGACCCGCCTCGGCGTCGAAGTCGTCGTTCCGGAAGGCGAGGGCTGCTGCGGTGCGCTCGTTCATCATATGGGCCGCGAGGATCAGGCCCTTGCCTCGGCAAGGCGGAATGTCGACGCCTGGACGCGCGCGATAGAGAAGGGCGGGCTCGATGCCATCGTCATCACCGCATCCGGCTGCGGCACGACGATCAAGGATTACGGCTTCATGCTGCGCCTCGATCCGGCCTATGCGGAAAAGGCCGCGCGCGTCTCGGCTCTCGCAAAAGACGTCACTGAATATCTCGGCGGCCTCGACCTGCCCGAGCCGGTGCGCAGGCCGGGCACGGTCGTCGCCTATCATTCCGCCTGCTCGATGCAGCATGGCCAGAAGATCACGCGCCAGCCGAAGGAGCTTCTGGCCAAGGCGGGCTTCGTCGTGCGCGAGCCGCGCGAGGCGCATCTGTGCTGCGGCTCGGCCGGCACCTACAACATCCTGCAGCCGGACATTTCCGCCAGGCTGCGCGACCGCAAGGTGAAGAACATCGAAGCGACCGGCGCCGCAATCGTCGCCACCGGCAATATCGGCTGCATCACCCAGATCGCCTCCGCCGCGAAGCTGCCGGTGGTACACACGGTCAAATTGCTCGACTGGGCCTATGGCGGTCCGAAGCCGGAGGGCGTTGCCGACAGCGGCTGATAGCGGCCGAATAACTACTCCGCCGCGAGCTGGTCCGGTACGCCATAGGTTGCCCGATAAAGCGCGCGCTGGCGGTTGAGCGCCACCATGGTGTTGCGCAGCAGGATCGCCACCGTGAGCGGGCCGACGCCGCCCGGCACCGGCGTGATCCAGGACGCCACTTCCTTGACGCTGTCGGTGTCGACGTCCCCGACGATACGGGTTTCGCCGTCAGGCCCGACCTCGGAGTTGATGCCGATGTCGATGACCGCAGCACCCGGCTTCACCATGTCGGCCTTGATCAGCCGTGGCTTGCCGACGGCGACGAACAGCGCGTCGGCGCGCCGCGCATGCGCCGCCAGCGAGCGCGTCATGTGGTGGCAGACCGTCACCGTCGCGCCCTCGCTCATCAACAGGAAGGCGATGGGCTTGCCGACGATCTCGGAGTGACCGACGACCACCACTTCGAGCCCCTTGAGATCGAGGCCGGTCTCCTTCAGCAGTTCGACCGAAGCCGCCGCCGTGCAGGGCGCCAGGTCGAGCTGGTTGTAGACGATGTTGCCGATCGAGGCCGGGTGCATGCCCTCGACGTCCTTCAGCGGATGCACCGCCGCCTGCAGCGTCTTGATCGGGATATGCGCCGGCACCGGCCGCTGGATGATGATGCCGGTGACGCGCGGGTCGGCGTTGAGGCCATGAATGGCGGCTTCCAGTTCACCGGCGGTGATGTCGGCGGCGAAGCGGCGTTCCTCGAAGCCGATGCCGGCAAGGGCGGCCTTGGCACGCTGGTTGCGCACGTAGACATCGACCGCTGCGGTATCGCCGACGGTGATCGAGACCAGCTTTGGCGGGAAACCTTCGGCCGTGGCGATCGCCGCGTCTTCGCGCACCGAAGCGATGATGCGCTGGGCCACGGGGCCGCCTTTCAGATAGCGGCTGTCGTCGGTTCGGGTCATGGCTGGCACCTCTGCCTTCTGCAGCAATTCAGGGAGAAGCGCGTAAGCGGCGTTGCGTCCGGAATTGCGTAACGATCAGGATTTTGCGCTGCAATAGCAGAGGCGCGCCGGGAAATCAGCCCCGAAAGCGAAACCGCCTGCTTTCGGGGCGACTTGCCGCGCCATGCATCAAAGGGAAACTCAAAAACGAAAAAGGCAGCGCGGTTGGCCGCGCTGCCTTTTCGTGACCGGCCGTATCCCCACACGGCCCGTCCCCCGTAAACCCCTGACACCGGTTTAAGCACATCCCGCGGGATCGCACTATGACTTAGCGGCAACAGCGTCGAACAAAAACTGATGCGCCGTCTAACCGGCTGATTCGCTGTGACTATATCACCTCGACCGTGGTTCCGACATTCACGCGCTCGTAGAGATCGACGACGTCTTCGTTGCGCATGCGGATGCAGCCCGAAGACACCGCGCCGCCGATCGTCCAAGGCTGATTGGTGCCGTGGATGCGGTATTCGGTGGTGCCGAGATAGAGCGCGCGCGCGCCGAGCGGGTTCTCGATGCCGCCGGCCAGATAGGTCGGCAGGTAGCGGCCCTTGGCGGCTTCGCGGGCGATCATTTCCTTCGGCGGACGCCAATCCGGCCAAATCTTCTTGTCGGTGATCTTGTGGGTGCCCGACCATTCGAAGCCCGGCTTGCCGGTGCCGACGCCGTAGCGGCGCGCCTTGCCGTTCTTCTCGACCAGATAGAGGAAGTTCTGGCGCGTATCGATGACGATTGTGCCCGGCTTCTGCGGGCCGTCATAGGCGACTTCCTGCGGCAGGTAGATCGGGTTGATCTGCGGCCGCATCACCATGCGCTTGGCCGGCTGCTGCACGGCCGCCGTCTTCTGCCGGTCGGGCTGCGCCTGGAACAGGCGCCGCAATGGCTGCTGCGTCGCCTGACGCGTCGGGCGCACGATGCCCGGCGCGTGGCCGAGCTGCAGCACCCAGGGCGCCGAAAGGTCGGGGCTCACCATGACCGGCGGCACGTCGGCATAGCGGTCGTTGGCAAGGGAGGTCGTGGCGCCGGCGGCAAGAATGGCCACCGCGCCGAGCAGGGAACAAAACGCTGTCTTCATCGGGAACGCACCTTGATCGAACTCATCCGGGGCGGAGAGGGCGCCCTCGGTTTCGCGATCCTTGGCGCGGAGCGGCAAGCAAAACATGAATCGGAATGCGTAAAATGCGGAACTGTCAGTAAACCTTTTGGTGTGGTTACCGGCCGGTTCAGGAATCTGGTAAAGCCACGGTAAAAGCTGCGCTGAAGCGCTTTAACGAATGGATTTGTTGACGATGGCGACTGAAAATGCCGGTATTCTCGACGGCCCCGATGGCAAGGCGCGCTGCTTCTGGCACGGCAACCTGCCGGACTATCTTCATTACCACGATCATGAGTGGGGCCGGCCGGTAACGGATGATCGCCGGCTGTTCGAAAAGATCTGCCTGGAAGGCTTCCAGTCGGGGCTGTCTTGGCTGACCATCCTGCGCAAGCGCGAAAATTTCCGCGAGGCCTTCGCCGGTTTCGACTTCGACACGGTGGCGGCGTTCACCGATGAGGATGTCGAGCGCCTGCTCGGCAATGCCGGCATCATCCGCCATCGCGGCAAGATCGTCTCGACCATCAACAACGCCAAACGCGCCCGCGAGATGGTGGACGAGTTCGGCTCTTTAGCCGCCTGGTTTTGGAAGTTCGAACCGGGTCCGGACGAGCGGCCCGAAATCGTCGACCTGGCGCATCTGCGCGCCAATCCGACGACGGCGGTGTCGGTCAGGATATCGAAGGAATTGAAGAAGCGCGGCTGGAGCTTTGTCGGCCCAACGACGGTCTATGCCTTCATGCAAGCGATGGGCCTGGTCAACGACCATCTCGAAGGCTGCTATTGCAGGGCGGAGGTGGAAAAAGAGCGCAAGAAGCTCAAGCGGCCGAAATAGCGCGGCTACTTCTCGAACCTGCCCTTATGGCCGCTGCCGTTGATGTCCCAGACCAGGCTGGAGCCGGACACCGTCAGCACCAGTCCGCTGAAGCCGCGATCGTCGGGCGTGTGATGCGTGGACGCGGAGCTGCGGCCCCCCGGGATGACCTCGACGGTCGCGCCTTTCCTCACCCAGCAGCCCTTACCGTACTGGTCGTTGGCGCCATAGGCGAGCGCGAATTCGAAGCTGCCGTCTTTCTTCAAAAGCAGCTCGGAACCGACCTCCATGACGCCGTTCAGATAATAATGGCCGGCAAGACGGGCATCGCCCGGCTGGCACGCGCTGGCGGCAACGGGCATGCTAAAGAAAAGCGCGCTGGCAAGCGCGCCAGCAAATCGCAACCCCATGATGATCCCCCCGATCGTTGAATGAAAGTCAGATGCTGCCGGCGCCGGCCAGGAACAGCCCGGCAATGATCGCCGCCACGGCCGCGAAGGCCGGATAGATCACCAGCAGCCCGGTCACCAGCGCGTCGCGCATGGTCGGCTTGCGCGCCCCGGCCGCGACCTCGAACGGCCCAGCCGGCTGCTGCGCCGATTTGAGCGCAAAGCCGCCGGCAGGCCGCAGCCTGGCCGATTTGCCGCTCTCGATGATGTCTCCAGCCGTCGCCATGGTTCCGAACCCCTTGTTTCGGCGCGCTTTATGGTCGCGGATTGTGTCGGCAGCATGCCGCACGGATGGCGGAATTGTTTCGTTTTGGTGTGGTTTGTTTCAGTTTTTCCTTCTTCTCTCGTGAGAGAAGGTTTCGCCGAAAGCGACGGATGAGGGGGGTGCTCCAGGGAAAGCCAGCGCTATCGCGCCGATCCACCTTCTCCCGCATGGGGGAGGAGGAAAGCGCTAACCCTTGCCGCTCCAAGCGGCATCGTTTAGGAAACGCGCGCCCATTACCAGAGAAGATCAACCCATGGCCGACAAATCGGAAAAGACGAAAGCGCGGCTGCCGCGCGGTTTTGCCGACCGCAGCGCCGAAGACATCCGCGCCGTCGAGAAGATGATGGCGACCATCCGTTCGGTCTATGAGCTCTATGGTTTCGAGCCGGTCGACCAGCCGATGATCGAATACACCGATGCGTTGGGCAAATTCCTGCCCGACCAGGACCGGCCGAACGAAGGCGTCTTCTCCTTCCAGGATGACGACGACCAGTGGCTGTCGCTACGCTATGATCTCACCGCGCCGACGGCCCGCTTCGTCGCCGAGAATTACGACAGGCTGCCGAAGCCTTATCGCAGCTACCGCTCCGGCTGGGTGTTCCGCAACGAGAAGCCCGGTCCCGGCCGCTTCCGCCAGTTCATGCAGTTCGACGCCGATACGATCGGCACGCCGGGCGTCGCCGCCGACGCCGAGATGGCGATGATGATGGCCGACGTGATGGAGGCGCTCGGCATCAAGCGCGGCGACTATGTCATCCGGGTCAACAACCGCAAGGTGCTGGATGGGGTATTGGAGGCGATCGGGCTCGGCGGCGACCAGAATGCCGGCCGCCGGCTGACCGTGCTGCGCGCCATCGACAAGCTCGACAAGCTCGGACCCGAAGGCGTCAGGCTCCTGCTTGGTCCCGGGCGTTGGGATGGCGGCAAGGAAGGGGAGGGCGACTTCGCCAAGGGCGCCGGATTGAACGACACGCAAGCCGAGGCGGTTCTTCTGGCAACGGCAAGGAATGGGCAGGCCGCCCAGGATGCAAGCGTCAATGCCAACGCTGTCTATCAGGAAGGCGTCGGCGAACTGGCAACGATCGAGGCGCTGGTTAGAGCCGCAGGCTACGGCGAAGACCGCATCGTGATGGACCGCTCCGTCGTGCGCGGCCTCGAATACTACACCGGCCCTGTCTTCGAGGCCGAGCTCCTGGCCGAGATCCCCAATGACGAAGGCCAGATCGTTCGCTTCGGCTCGGTCGGCGGCGGCGGGCGCTATGACGGGCTGGTCTCGCGCTTCCGCGGCGAGCCGGTGCCGGCGACCGGCTTCTCGATCGGCGTCTCCCGGTTGATGACGGCGCTGAAGAACCTCGGCAAGCTCGACACATCCGATGTCGTCGCGCCGGTCGTGGTGCTCGTCATGGACAAGGACACGGAAAGCCTCGGCCGCTACCAGAAGATGGTCGCCGACATGCGCGCCGCCGGCATCCGCTCCGAAATGTATTTGGGCGGCGCCGGCATGAAGGCGCAGCTGAAATATGCCGACCGCCGGGGCAGCCCGGCCGCCATCATCCAGGGCGGCGACGAGCGCGCTAAGGGCGAGGTGCAGATCAAGGACCTGATCGAAGGCGCGCGGCTGTCAGCCGAGATCACCGACAATGCCGAATGGCGGGCCGCGCGGCCGGCGCAGGTGACGGTCGCGGAAGGTGATCTGGTTGCCGAGGTGACACAAGGGGAGAAGGGGAGGTGGCGCTTTATGACCTCCCGTCCCCCTATCGCCGCCGACATCACGAAACTCTTCGCCACCCGCGACACCCACGCGGTCGAGGTCGCGGTGCTGCAGCCAGCCGATCCGTTCCTCGACATGGCGGGCGAGGATTTGCGCCGCCGCATCTTTCTGACCGAGAGCGAGACCGGCAAGACGCTGTGCCTCAGGCCTGAATTCACCATCCCCGTCTGCCTCGACCACATCGCCAGCCAGGCCGGCACGCCGCGTCGCTATTCTTACCTGGGCGAAGTGTTCCGTCAGCGCCGCGACGGCGGCAACGAGTTCTTTCAGGCCGGCATCGAGGATCTCGGCGACAGCGACACGGCCGCCGCCGATGCCCGTTCGCTCGCCGACGCGCATGCGCTGCTGTCACTGGCGCTGCCTGGACGGAAACTCGCCGTCACGCTCGGCGACCAGACTTTATTCGAGGCGGTGCTGGCGGGGCTCGGCCTGCCGCGCGGTTGGCGCATGCGGCTCGCGCGGGCCTTCGGCTCGGCGCCGATGCTGAAGGCCGCGCTTGCCGACCTTGCCAACCCGCCGCGCAACAGCCAGCTCTCTGGCCCGGTCGCCCTGCTGGCGCTGGACGGCGATGCGGAAGGCCTTGCCGCGCACATTGCCGAAGGCATGGAGGAGGCGGGGCTGTCGGCATCGTCCGGCCGCGCGCCGGCCGACATTGCGCGCAGGCTGATCGAGAAAGCACAGCTGCGCAGTGTGCGCCTGTCAGACGAGGCCTTTTCGGCGCTCAAGAGTTTTCTCGAGATCGACGTCGCGCTCGACGGCGCGACCGCGGCGCTGGAAAAATTCGCCGCCGACGCCGGCCTGTCGCTGGGCCCGGCGCTGGAGAATTTCGCCGCCCGCGCCAAGGCGATTGAGGCGCATGGCCTGTCCGCGGCGCAAATCCGCTACGACGCCGCCTTCGGCCGCCCGCTCGATTACTACACCGGCCTCGTCTTCGAGATCGCGGCGGCGGATGGCGACCGCCCGCTGGTCGGCGGCGGTCGCTACGACAGGCTGCTGACGCTGCTGGGAGCAAAAAAGCCGATCCCCGGCGTCGGCTTCTCGGTCTGGCTCGACCGCATCGAAGCCCTGCGGGAGAACGCCAAATGATCACGCTGGCGATCCCCTCCAAGGGCCGTCTCAAGGAGCAGTCCCTCGGCGTGCTGGCCAAGGCCGGCCTGGCCGTCACCTTGCCCGAGGACGACCGCAAATACCGTGCTCACATCGACGGTCTCGACAATGTCGAGGTGGCCTTTCTCTCCGCATCCGAAATCGCCGGCGAGATCGGCCAGGGCGCGGTCGATCTCGGCATCACCGGCGAGGACCTTTTGCGCGAGAATCTTGCCGATTGGGAAGCGCGCGCCGAGATCGTCGCCCGCCTCGGTTTCGGCCATGCCGATGTCGTGGTGGCGGTGCCCGACATTTGGCTCGATGTCGACACCATGGCCGACCTTGACGACGTCGCCGCCGATTTCCGCCAGCGCCATGGCCGCAGGCTCAGAATAGCCACCAAATACTGGCGGCTGACGCAGCAGTTCTTTTCGCTGAAGCACGGCATCCAGGTCTATCGCATCGTCGAAAGCCTCGGCGCCACCGAAGGCGCGCCGGCCGCAGGCCTGGCGGACATCATCGTCGACATCACCACCACCGGCTCGACGCTGCGCGCCAACCATCTCAAGGTGCTGGGCGACGGCACGATCCTGAAGTCGCAGGCCTGTCTGGTCGCTTCGAGGAAGCGGCGTGATGCGGCGGACGAGGCCCAGGTGCGCGATATTGCCGCCAAAATGGCCGCGCTGGTCGCCTGAAAGCGGTTCCAGGAAAAGTGTGACGCGGTTTTCCGTCCGGAATTGCGTCAAACCAGAGGGCTCAAGCGTTTCACCCGCTCCACGAACGGTGAAACGCTTTCACCACCTCTACCTTCGGCGGGTTTCCACCGCCTTTGCAGGCTGATAGGCTCCATCATCCCGGGAGGAGACGGCGATGGCGATCAAACTCGACGAGCTCATGAACGCCACCAATCTGCGCGGGCGTGGCGCAAGCGGCACCTTCATCGCTCCGCTGGGCGGCAAGGCGCATGTGTCGGGCGACCGCTCGGTGCCCCTGCTCGACAAGACCATTCCTGAATTGTTTGCTGAAACGGTGGGCAAATACGCCACACTCGATGCCGCTATCTTCGTCGGTCAGGACAAGCGCTTCACCTGGAGCGAGCTGTCGGACGCGGTCGACGCCTTGGCTGCCGGGTTCCTGGCGCTCGGGCTGGAAAAGGGCGATCGGGTCGGCATCTGGTCACCGAATCGCTGGGAATGGCTGGTAACCCAATTCGCCACCGCGCGCATCGGCCTGATCCTCGTCAACATCAACCCGGCCTACCGGCTGACCGAGCTGGAATACGCCCTCAACAAGGTCGGCTGCAAAGCACTCGTCACGGCCGCCCAGTTCAAGACCTCCGACTATCTCGGCATGATCCAGACGCTGGCTTCGGAGCTTGCCACGGCAGAACCCGGCAAGCTGAAGGCGAAAAAGCTGCCGTCGCTGGAAACCGTCATCCGCATGGGCGACGACAACTCGCCCGGCATGTTCAATTTTGGCGACGTGCTGGCCATGGCCGGCCGCGACGAGCATGACAGTCTCGACCGCATCTCCGAAGGCCTGAAGCCGGGCGACGCCATCAACATCCAGTTCACCAGCGGCACCACCGGCGCCCCGAAAGGCGCGACGCTGACCCATTCCAACATCGTCAACAACGGCAATTTCGTCACCTCGGCCATAAAACTCACCGTCGACGACCGGCTCTGCATTCCGGTGCCGCTCTATCACTGCTTCGGCATGTCGATGGGCACGATGGGCTGCGTGTCGAAAGGCGCGACCATGGTCTTTCCCGGCGAAGGTTTTGACGCCGGCGTGACGCTGAAAGCGGTCGCGCAGGAACGCTGCACCGGCCTCTACGGCGTGCCGACCATGTTCGTTGCCATGCTCGACCACGCGGATTTTGCGAGCTTCGATCTCTCCAGCCTGCGCACCGGCATCATGGCCGGCTCGCCTTGCCCGATCGAGGTGATGAAGAAGGTGGTGTCGCTGATGCATATGGCGCAAGTGACGATCGCCTATGGCATGACGGAGACCAGCCCCGTCTCCTTCCAGAGCAGTGTCGACGATCCGCTGGAAAAGCGCGTCTCCACCGTCGGCCGCATCCACCCGCATGTCGAGGTGAAGGCGATCGGCGCCGACGGGGCCACCGTCGCAGTCGGCGCACCGGGCGAGCTCTGCACGCGCGGCTATTCGGTGATGAAGGGCTACTGGGACGACGCCGAAAAGACCCGCGAGGCGATCGACGCCGACGGCTGGATGCACACCGGCGACCTCGCCACCATCGATGCCGAGGGCTATTGCAACATCGTCGGCCGGGTGAAGGATATGGTGATCCGCGGCGGCGAGAACGTCTATCCGCGCGAGGTCGAGGAATTCCTCTATCGCCATCCCAAGGTCAAGGAGGTGCAGGTTTTCGGCATTCCCGACGACAAATATGGCGAGGAGCTCTGCGCCTGGATCGTGCTTAAACCCGGCCAGATCGCCACCGCCGATGAGATCAAGGCCTTCTGCGCCGGCCAGATCGCGCATTACAAGGTGCCGCGCCACATCCGCTTCCGCACCGAGCTGCCGATGACCGTGACCGGCAAGCCACAGAAATTCCTGATGCGCGAAGCGATGGTGGAGGAATTGGGGCTGGTGGCGCAGAAGACGGCGTGAAACGGCATTTATGGATAACGAGTTTCCAAATTTCGCGGCGCTGAAAGCCGCCAAAATCGAAAACTTGGATTATCGCATAGTCATCCGGCGCGGCGCGCGAACCGGCAGTGCGATCGTGATGGCCCCGCACGGCGGCAAGATCGAACCCCGCACCTCCCTGATCGCCGAGACGATAGCCGGGGGCGATCTCGATATGTATTGCTTCGAAGGGCTTATGCCGGAAAGCAACCGGGAGTTGCACATAACCTCCAGGAACTTTGACGAGGAATCCGCGCTGAAACTGTTGCGGACGAAATCCACTGTCGTTGCGATCCACGGCCGCCAGGATCGGGATGATCTCACGACAGTCTATCTGGGCGGCAAGGACGCAGCGTTGGTTTCAGAAATAGCCTGGCGTCTTCAGGAGGCCGGCTTCCAGACGAAAAGAGACAACCATCCGTTTTCCGGCATCCAGGATTCGAACATCGTCAACCGGGGACTGACTGGGAAAGGAGCGCAACTGGAAGTGCCCCTCTCGTTGCGCCGCCGGCTGGGGAACGAACCGGAACTTCTGGAAAAATTCTGTGGGGCGGTTCGCAGGGCCATTGAGGCATTCGACGCTAGAAATGGTGCCCAATCCTCAATCATGTTTTGAATGCTTTAAGATGCCGGTGAGAGGTGTTCTCCACGCGCTTTTCCGCTAAAATCACGAAAACGCATGGGCGTTGGGGGGCTTGAATGACTGGTTATGTCCGGTCGGTGACGTCCTACGCGATGCCGTTGGCCGCGCTGGCGATGGCTGTCGCGGTCAAGGCCAGCGGTCTTTCGGCGGACGAAGGGTCGCTCAATGCCAGGATCCTCGTCGGGGCGCTGTCCAGCGCCATCATGTTCACCACCATTTTCGTGGTACTCGACCACGCCGAGGCAGTCGCCCGGCGCGTGGGGGAGCCGTATGGAACTTTGGTGCTGACTTTTGCCGTGACCGCAATCGAGGTGTCGATCATCGTCTCCATGATGCTGCATGGAGAAAACAACCCGACGCTGGCGCGAGAGTCCGTTTTCTCGACGGTGATGATCACCTCCACCGGTGTTGTCGGCATATGTCTCACGCTCGGCGGCTGGCGCTATCGCAAACAGGCTATCCTCCGGCAAGGGACCAACGCTTACCTGTCGGTTCTCATCGCGCTGACCGTGATGACGCTTATTCTTCCGACCTACACCCAGGCTACGGATCCCGGCACGTTTTCGGCGGCTCAGCTCGGTTTCGTCAGTGTCCTTTCGGTGCTGCTCTACGCGAGCTTCGTGTTCGCCCAGACCGTTCGGCACCGGGAGGACTTCGTCCAGGGACAGGCGCATGACGCGCCGATGCGAACTGCCTCCCACGATAGCATCTCCGTCAGTGCCCTGCTGCTGTTGAGCGGGCTGATCGGAATAGTCCTGCTCGCCGAGCAGGTCGCCGCAAGTGTGGAGGATGCGCTCGCCGCCTATAAGGTGACCCAGGCCGACAGCATCGTGGGGGCGTTGATCGCGGCGCTGGTTTTGATGCCGGAGGCGGTCTCGGCGATCCGCGCCTCGGTCAAGAACGAGCTGCAGCGAAGCCTGAACGTCGCGATGGGTTCGGCCTGCGCCACGATCGGTTTGACGATACCGGCGGTCGCGGCCGCCAGCCTGCTGACGGGGAGGGGACTGACGCTTGGGCTTACGGCCTCCGATGCCGTGCTCCTGGTGCTGGCCCTTTTCATATGCAGCGTCAGCTTCAGCACCGAAAGAACGACATTCCTGACCGGCATGGTCCATGTCGTGTTGTTCTTTACCTATGTATTTCTGATCTTTGTGCCGTGAAGCCTCGGGTGAAAGCTGGCAACCGGGGTAAAGCCGCGAGCTTAGAGGCGCCATACCTTGCCAGGAGTGCGGTCAAGAGTTGCGCTCAGCCGTGCAAGCCTTCCTCTACCGCCGCCCTGTCCGTATCTCCGACGGCCTCGGCGCCGAACCTGGCTTCTGGACAAGCGGGCCGAGCAGTACTTCGCCGAACAGCGGCTGATAGCTGCGGCGCACGGCAGGGTCTTCCTTAAAGGACAGCGCGTACTGGCCGATCTGATGGAAGTAGGTGATGCGCGCCCTGACCAGGCTTTCGTCCGGCGAATAGCCCATGGCGCGAAACGAGCGGACGAGCAGCGCAATCCTGAGATCGTCCATGTCCTTCACTTCCTGCGTCAGCTTCTTCGATGTCCGCGCCCAGTCGCGCACGGCAAGGTCCAGCAGCGGGCTGAACGGGTTTTCGTCGACCCAGACATGCACGATGTCGGTGAAGAACTGCAGGCCGTCTATGTCGTGCATCTCGCGCATTGCCCAAAACGGAGCACAGTTAATGTTGCGCCATTCCTGCAAGAGGCCATCACGGAGGTCGGCGAGGCTGGTGAAATGGAAATAGAAGCTGCCGCGCGTCACCTTCAGCTGCTTGGCCAGGCGGTCGATCTTGACCTCGGCGATGCCGCGCTTTTCCAGCACCTTGCGCGCCGCTGCGATCCAGGCCTCGCGGCTCAGCGTCTGCCGGGCCGTCGTCAACCGGGCCTGCGTCCTGGCCGGTCGTTTCGTCTTTGCCGAGGCGACATCCGCTTTCAATTGCTTCCAGGCCTCCATGGCGCCAGGCGGCAATTCGCCGAGCCGTTCTCGATCAAGCCGATGTTTGCCCGCTTCGCAACCCGCAACCGTGCTCGTCCACTACGGAACATAAAGCTTAAGGTAGGGCGCTGATCCGCTGCAGCATAAGCTCGAAGAACGGCGCCGGTTCGATGCGGCGCAGCACGTTGCAATTTTTGCGGCGGCCGGTGACATGCCACCAGTCGACGACGGTCATGCCGATCGTCTCGGGCGAGACTATATCCACCGTCACCGCGCATTGGCGCTTTTCGTAGATCTCCGGCGCCAGCAGGTAACCGGTGACGCAGGCGTCATGGATGGGCCGCCCCGGCGTGTCGAATTTATGGCTGCCATACTGGCGGTAGAAATCGGCGAGGTTGGCGGCCTCGATCGCGGCCCTGCTGCCGGTGGCGCGCAGGCGGTCCAGCCATTCCAGCGTCATCATCGCGGTGTAGGTGCAGTCGATGCCCGCCATGGTCAGCGGCACGCCGCTGTCGAACACTTTGTGCGCCGCATGCGGGTCGACGAAGATGTTGAACTCTGCGGCGGGCGTCGCGTTGCCGCCCTCGAAGAAGCCGCCGCCCATCAGCACCACCTCGCGCAGCCGCGGAATGATCCTCGGCTCCATGGTCATGGCCATCGCCAGATTGGTCATCGGTCCGAGCGTGCAGACGGTGAGCTGGCCCTCCGGCGCATCCATGATCGCCCGCACGAGATAGTTGACCCCGTGCTCGCTCTGCAGCGGCGTCACCGGCTCGGGAAGATCGGCGCCGTCGAGCCCGGTCTTGCCGTGCACATATTCGGCCGTCATCAGCTTCTTCACCATCGGGCCCGGGCAGCCGGCATACACCGGCACGTCGGGCCGCCCGGCGAGCTCGACCACCTTCAGCGCGTTCTTCGAGGTCAGCGGCAGCGGCACGTTGCCGCCGACCGTGGTGATGCCCACCACTTCGAGTTCGGCTGGCGAGCCGAGCGCAAACAGGATCGCGAAGGCGTCGTCCTGGCCGGGATCGGTGTCGATGATGATCTTGCGTGGTGCCATATCGTGTCTGCCTTGCGAATGCCTATTGATGAGCCCGTTCGGATGTGTAGAAATACAGTACTGTATCTTATGTTCAAGACAGGGTCTTCGACAATGGACGAACGAGAACGCGGCGACTTTTCCGAAATTCCGATCCTCGACGTGTCGGCTCTCTACGGCGCCGACCAGGACGCGATCCGGGCGACGGCGGCAACGCTGCGCCGCTATCTCGAGACGATCGGCTTCCTCTATGTCGTCGGCCATCCGATTCCGCGCGCCGATGTCGAGGCGGTCCGCGAGGCGAGCAAGCGCTTCTTCGCCTTGCCGGAAGAAGAGAAGCTCAAGCTGAAGATCGACAGGAACTTCCGCGGCTACCTGCCCTTTGCCGGCTCGACTATTGTGACCTCGTCGGTTGCGACCGTCAGCAAGCCCAACCAGAGCGAGTCGATCTTCTTCATGCATGAAGTCGACGAAGACGATCCGCGTGCGCTCGCCGAAAAGCCACTGCAGGGTCCGAACCAATGGCCGGACGAGGCGATGCTGAACGGCTTCAGGGAAACGATCGAACGCTATGTCGATCAGATGGGCACGCTCGCCCGCAAGATGGTCGGCGCCATCGCGCTGTCGCTCGGTTTGCCGGCCGACAGTCTCGACCGATATTTCGAACAGCCGACCACCTTCCTCAGGTTGCTGCATTATCCGACGCAGCCACAGGAAGAGGGGCTGTTCGGCTCGGCGCCGCACACCGACTACGGCTTCATCACCTTGCTCGCGCAGGACGACGTCGGAGGCCTCGAAGTCAAGAACAAGGCGGGCGACTGGGTGCCCGCGCCGCCGATCCCAGACTCCTTCGTGATGAATGTCGGCGACATACTGGCGCGCTGGTCGAACGACCAGTTCGTCTCGACGCCGCACCGCGTCATCAACCGATCGGGGCGCGAGCGCTATTCCCAGCCCTTCTTTTTCGACCCGTCGATGGACGAGACGATCGAGGCGCTCCCCGTCTGCGTGCCCGCCGGCGCCAAGCCGAAATACGGGCCGGTGCTCTATGGCGAATACCTGATGGAGCGAATCGACAAGAACTACCACTACCGCAAGAAGAAGGCCGAAACGGCGAGCGCGTAAGCGATCGAACTTCCGCCTCCGCGCCGGTCATCCGCGCGGCGCGGAGGTGCTGAACAGATTGCAGCCAATGCAATGAGCAAAAGGGGAACGAACATGAGAACGTATCTGTGCATGGCCGGCCTGGCGCTGGCCGCACTTGCCACTTCCTGGAGCGGGTTTTCGACTGCTGCCGAGGTTCCGAAATCGGCGGAGGTCCAGCAGACAGGCACGCTCGCCGTCGCCAACACACTGGACTACGCGCCGTTCGAATATCTCGATGCCGACGGCAAGCAGACCGGCATCATCATCGAACTGGCCGGCGAGGTCGCCAAGCTGGTCGGCGCCAAGCTGGACGTCCAGCGCACACCGTTTCCGTCGATGATTCCGGGCCTTGCGGCCGGTCGCTTCAAGATCGCCTGGGAGACCTTCTCGGCCACGCCCGAGCGGCTGAAGCAGGTCGACTTCGTCATGTTTCTCAAGGCCGGCCTCGCCGTCTCGACATCGCCGGACAAGAAGGCGACCTTCAGCGGCGACACGCCGCTTTGCGGCAAGCGGATCGGCGTCTCCGCCGGCAGCGCGTCCGACTTCCTGGTCGACAAGCTCAGCAAGGAATGCACCGACAAGGGCCAGAAGGCGATCGAGAAATCGGTCTTCAACTCCTCGACCGACATCGTCCAGGCTGTCCTCTCCGACCGCGTCGACGCCCGCATGGACGATGCGACCGCGTCGAGCTATTTCGAGGTGACCAGCAAGGGCCAGCTCGTCGTCCTGCCAACCCTCTATGACGTGGCGCCCCTGGGCCTTGCCATCGCCAAGGACGACAAGGGGACCGCCGACATGATGGTCGCCGCACTGTCGGAGCTGTTCAAGAACGGCACTTACAAGACCATCCTCGAGAAATACGGAATGGGCGCCTACGCGATCAAGGAACCCTATTTCGTCAACAGCATGGATGCGCTGCGTGCCGACTGAGGCATCAACCTGAAATCGGCATCGATTTTCGGGGCTGATCATGCGCAAATTCAGTACGACATGTTTGCGCGCCCGACAGGGCGCGCGGGCGTTTTGAGCGGGGACACCGGCGTCCGGTAGACTGGACGCCCGACAGAGAGATCAGGAGTTCTGCGATGGGCGTGGCCCACCCGAGAGAGTTGAGCGTCGATCACGGCGCCGCCGCAGCGGCGGCGCGACTCACCGTGGTGCCGCAGCGTCGCTACGGCATCTGGATCGGCACGGCGTTCGCCCTCCTGCTGGCCTTCCTCATCGTTCGGGCCTTCGCCAGCAACCCCGCCTTCGCCTGGGGCACGGCCGCGGGTTATCTCTTCCATCCCTCGATCATGCGCGGCCTCGCCAACACTTTGATCCTCACCGTGGTGATCATGGTGCTGGCGATCATCATCGGCACCGTCATCGCCATTATGCGCGTGTCGCCGAGCCCGGTGCTGCGCGGCTTCGCCGGCGTCTATGTCTGGTTCTTCCGCGGCGTGCCGGCGCTGATCCAGCTCATCTTCTGGTTCAACCTGTCGCTTCTGGTGCGCGAGGTCTCGCTGACCCTGCCATTCCTGGGCACGATCTTCTCCGCCCGCACCAATGATTTCATGACGCCGTTCTTCTCGGCCGTCGTGGCCCTTTCGCTCTGCGAGGCGGGCTACATGGCCGAGATCATCCGCGCCGGCATCAAGTCGGTGCCGTCCGGCCAGGCGGAGGCGGCGAGCGCGCTCGGCATGCCCTACCGCATGATCCTGAAACGCATCACACTGCCGCAGGCCATGCGCTTCGTGCTGCCGCCGACCGGCAACGAGGCCATCAATCTCTTGAAGATGACATCGCTGGTGACTTTCATCGCGGTCGACGATCTGTTCTATTCGGCCCAGAGCATCTACGCCCGCACCTTCGAGACCATCCCGCTCCTGATCGTCGTGGCGTTCTGGTATCTCACGGTGGTCAGCATCATGTCGGTCGGGCAGCATTTCCTCGAGCGCCATTTCGGCCGCAGCGACACACGCCGAGATCCGCTGACCATGCGCGCGCTGCGCAACGCAATCAGCCTGCGCGGCATCGCCCGATGAGCGACGTGAGATCCGAGAACCGGGCCCGATTCGGCGTGCCCACCGATTCCATGGTGTTCGCGCGCGGCGTGCGCAAATCCTACGGCCAGCTGGAAGTGCTCAAGGGGATCGATCTCGATGTCGCGGCTGGCTCCGTTGCCTGCATCATCGGCCCTTCGGGCTCGGGCAAGAGCACGTTCCTGCGCTGCATAAACCATCTGGAGAAGATCAGCGGCGGGCTCCTGCTCGTCGACAGCCAGTTCGTCGGCTATGACCTCCGCGACGACAAGCTCTACGAGGTGAAGGACGATCTGCTGTGCCGGCGGCGCGCCGAGATCGGCATGCTGTTCCAATCCTTCAACCTGTTCTCGCACATGACGGTGATGGAGAACCTCATCGAGGCGCCGACGCAGGTGCGGCGCATTCCGCCCGACCAGGCGAAGGCTGAAGCCGAGGTCCTGCTCAAGCGTGTCGGTCTCCTCGACAAGATCGACCGCTATCCGCGTGAGCTTTCCGGCGGTCAGCAACAGCGCGTGGCGATCGCGCGCGCCATGGCGATGAAGCCGAAGGTGCTGCTCTTCGACGAACCGACCTCGGCGCTCGATCCCGAGCTTGTCGGCGAGGTGCTGCAGGTGATGCGCGATCTCGCCGAGAGCGGCATGACCATGGTCGTCGTCACCCACGAGATCGGTTTTGCCCGCGAGATCGGCGACCAGCTTGTCTTCATGGATGGCGGCGTGATCGTCGAGCGCGGCCCACCGCGCGAAATGATCGCCGATCCGCAGTCGCCGCGCACGCGCGAATTCCTGTCGCGGGTTCTTTGATTTTCGGCTCACGCCGCCAGCACCGCCCGATCCAATCCGCGGATGATTTTCGCCAGTTCCACGCACTCGTCCTGGCGCACCTTGTTCTTCCGCCAGGCCATGCAGATCATGCGTTGCGGCATCGGCTCCTGGAACGGCACGATCCTCAAATCCGGCATGACGCCTGCGGCACTTGCCGCCATTTCCGGCACCAGCGTGACGCCGAGCCCATGCGCCACCATCTGCAGGAGCGTCGTCAGGCTGGTCGCGCCGTAGCTTGCCATCGCCACGGGCCGCACATTGCCGCAGACGGCCAGTGCCTGCTCGCGCAGGCAGTGGCCTTCCTCCAGAAGCATCAGCCGCTCCAGTGCCGGACTTTCCGGGGGCACCGGCGGCGAGGCGAAGGCCGGATCGCCGGCGGGAACGGCAAGGAAGAAGCGGTCTGGAAAAAGCCGTTCGGTGACGATCGCCGGCTGATCGAGCGGCAAGGCCGCGATGAAGGCATCGAGCCGGCCTGACGTCGCATCCTCGGCGAGCGACGCGGTCACCGCCTCGCGCAGCTCGAGCTGGAGGGAAGGATAGTGCTTTTTCAGCTCCGGCAGCACATGCGGCAGAAGGTAGGGCGCGACCGTCGGGATGATCCCCAGCCGAAAGCGCCCTTCCATGGTCGGGCGACCGCGCCGGGCAGTCGTCTCGACGTCACGTATGTCGGCCAGAATGCGCTCGATACGCGGCCGCAAGGCAAGCGCCTCGTCGGTCATGCGCACCGTCTTGCCGCCGCGCTCAAACAACAGGCAGTTCAGCCGCTCTTCCATCTCGGCGATCTGCGCGGAAAGGGCCGGCTGGCTGACGCCGGCAAGCTTCGCCGCGCGGCCGAAATGCAGCGTCTGCGCCAGCGCGTCGAAATATTGCATCTGCCGAACGGTGAGGCCAATCATAAGAAAATCCTATCAAATGAAACAGGAAAGGCAATTTGTCTTTATCGGCTGGCCGGCCTAGTCTGGAATCATGCCAGCTTGGCGCGGCCAATGGCTGCCCCCGGAAATTTCGGCAAAATCAACCTCGGCAAAAACCTCGGCAGAACGGGAGATTAAGATGGACGCGAAAACCGAAGACAACAGCGCGGGCAAATGCCCTGTGGCGCATGGATCAGCGCGGACCAACCGCGACTGGTGGCCGAACCAGCTCGACCTTTCCGTTCTCCACCAGCAGTCGAACCTGTCGGATCCCATGGACGAAGACTTCGACTACGCCAAGGAGTTCGCAACGCTCGACCTCGATGCGGTGATCGCAGACCTGCATAAGGTGATGACGGATTCGCAGGATTGGTGGCCGGCCGACTTCGGCCATTACGGGCCGCTCTTCATCCGCATGGCCTGGCACAGCGCCGGCACCTATCGCATCGGCGACGGCCGCGGCGGCGCCGGCGCCGGTCAGCAGCGTTTCGCGCCGCTGAACAGCTGGCCGGACAATGCCAATCTCGACAAGGCGCGCCGGCTACTGTGGCCGGTCAAGCAGAAATACGGCCGCAAGATCTCCTGGGCCGACCTTCTGATCCTCACCGGCAACGTCGCGCTGGAATCGATGGGCTTCAAGACCTTCGGCTTCGCCGGCGGCCGCGCCGATGTGTGGGAGCCGGAGCAGGATGTGGACTGGGGCTCCGAAACCAAGTGGCTCGGCGACGAGCGCTATTCGGGCGACCGTGAGCTTCGCGGCCATCTCGGCGCCGTCCAGATGGGCCTGATCTATGTCAACCCGGAAGGCCCGAACGGCAAGCCGGACCCGGTCGCCGCCGCGCGCGACATCCGCGAGACCTTCGGCCGCATGGCCATGAACGACGAGGAGACCGTGGCGCTGATCGCCGGCGGCCACACTTTCGGCAAGACGCATGGCGCCGGCGACGCCTCGCTGGTGGGCGCCGAGCCGGAAGGCGCCGGCATCGAGGCGCAGGGTCTCGGCTGGTCGAGCAAATACGCCTCCGGCATTGCCGGCGACGCCATCACCTCGGGCCTCGAGGTCACCTGGACGACGACGCCGACCAAATGGAGCAACAACTTCTTCGACAACCTCTTCAACTTCGAATGGGAGCTGACGAAGAGCCCGGCCGGCGCCCATCAGTGGACGCCGAAGGGCGGCGCCGGCGCCGGCACGGTTCCGGATGCGCACAATCCCTCCAAACGTCACGCGCCGGCGATGCTCACCACCGACCTCGCGCTGCGTTTCGATCCGGCCTATGAGAAGATCTCGCGCCGGTTCCACCAGAACCCGGACCAGTTCGCCGACGCCTTCGCCCGCGCCTGGTTCAAGCTCACCCACCGCGACATGGGCCCGGTCGTGCGCTATCTCGGCCCGCTCGTGCCGAAGGAAGAGCTGATCTGGCAGGATCCGATCCCGGCCATCGACCATGAGCTGGTGAGCGAGGCCGACATCGCTGCGCTCAAGGCGAAGATCCTGGCTTCGGGCCTGTCCGTCTCCGAACTGGTTTCGACCGCCTGGGCCTCGGCCTCGACCTTCCGCGGCTCGGACAAGCGCGGTGGCGCCAATGGCGGCCGCATCCGGCTGGCGCCGCAGAAGGACTGGGAGGTCAACCAGCCGGCTCAGCTCGCCAAGGTGCTAGGCAAGCTGGAAGCCATCCAGAAGGAGTTCAACGCGGCCCAGACCGGCGACAAGAAGGTCTCGCTTGCCGACCTCATCGTGCTGGGCGGCGTTGCCGCGGTCGAGAAGGCGGCGAAGGATGGCGGCAATGAGGTCAAGGTGCCGTTCACGCCGGGCCGCATGGATGCTTCGCAGGAGCAGACGGATGTTGCCTCCTTCGCGCCGCTGGAACCGAAGGTCGACGGCTTCCGCAACTATGCCCGCGGCAGGCTGCCGATGTCGGTCGAAGCGATGCTGGTCGATCGCGCCCAGTTGCTGACGCTGACCGCGCCGGAGATGACGGTGCTTGTCGGCGGTTTGCGCGTGCTCGGCGCCAATGTCGGCGGCTCGAAGCACGGCGTCTTCACCGACAGGCCGGGCCAGCTCACCAACGACTTCTTCGTCAACCTGCTCTCGATGGCCACTATCTGGGAGCCGGCGGCCGGCTCCGAGCCGGGTTCCGATGAAGTCTATGAAGCACGTGACCGCAAGACCAAAGAGGTGAAGTGGACCGGCACCCGCGCCGACCTGATCTTCGGCTCGCACGCGCAGCTGCGCGCGCTGTCCGAAGTCTACGGCTCGGCTGACGCCAAGGCGAAATTCGTCAAGGATTTCGTCAAGGCATGGACGAAGGTGATGAACGCCGACCGCTTTGACATCGCGAAATAAGGTCGTACCTCCCAAGAAAAAAGGCGCGGGAGATGCCCGCGCCTTTTTGCTTATTCGGCCGAAGCAATTCCAGGAAAAGTGTTCTGCGGTTTTCCGTCCGGAATTGCTTCAAACGAAAAAGACCGATCAGTCTTTTTCGAAGATGCCGGCCTTGGCGACGACACCGGCAATCGCCCCGCCGATCAGCGGCGCGACGATGAACAGCCAGAGCTGACTGAGCGCAGCACCTCCCGAAAACAGCGCCGGGCCGATCGAGCGGGCCGGATTGACCGAGGTGCCGGTCACCGGGATCATGGCGAAGTGGATGCCTGCCAGCGTCAGGCCGATGACCAGGCCGGCGAAGGCGGTCGTGTGCTTGGCGTTGGTGACGCCGAGGATCACCGTGACGAAGGTGAAGGTGCCGATCAGCTCCCACAGGAAGGCCGAACTCATGCCCCATTTCGTTTCGTCCCAGCCATTGGCGCCGAAGCCGCCGGTGTGGCCGCCGGCCTGGCCGGAAACGATGATCCACAGCGCCAGCGAGGCGATGATGGCGCCGATGATCTGCGCGATCCAATAGGGGACGACGTCCTTGGCCGGCATCCGCCCTGCCAGGAACACGCCGAGCGTCACCGCCGGGTTGAGATGCGCGCCCGAAATCGGGCCGATCGCATAGGCCGCGGCGATCAGGCCGATGCCGAACGCCAGGCCGATGCCTTCCTGTCCGAGCGGCAGCGCACCGCCGAAACCGCCCGTGACCACGGAGGCCGTACCGATGAACACTAACAAAAACGTGCCGAGAACTTCTGCTAGATAAGTCTTCATTGCCCTCTCCTCATAGGATCCGTCGAACCGCATTTCCCACGTCGCGAATCACTTCCGGAAGAGTATTCCTGCAGGAAACACTTGGAAAGCTGAGAGGTTAAGCCGGTGGGCTTTCTTGCAGGGGTCGATCAAAAACATTAGAAGTCTTTCATGTTCTGATCGATTGTTCTTGTTTCCCGGCTCAGCCGCTCACCATGGAAAAAGCGTTCGGCCAAATCGGCCGGTCTTGAAACGTCGTTTCACCGGCAAACCGAACGGAACTGTTTCAATCCTGGCCTGAAAGGCTTTATGAGCGGGCTGAAACCGATTTGTAACAGCTACGGAAAACGGGATGCGACTGGGCGGAAGGCTGGCGGCGGCGATAGAGGTTCTTGAAGACATCGGCCGGCGCCACCGGCCGGTGGCCGACGCTTTGCGCGACTGGGGCCTGTCGCATCGCTTCGCCGGCGGCGGCGATCGCGCGGCGATCGGCAACATCGTTTATGACGCGCTGCGCCGCAAACGATCGGCCGGCTGGCTGTTCGGCGAGGACACGCCGCGCGCCATCGGCTTCGGCGCGCTTCTCTTGGAGTGGGGGCAGACGGCGCAGTCGCTCAACGACGCGCTGGACGGCGACAAATTTGCGCCGCCGCTGCTCAGCGCATCCGAGTTGAAGGCGGCGGCCGAGCGCAGGCTTGGCGAGGCCCCCGATGCCGTGCGGGCGGATGTTCCGGACTGGTGCGCACCGCTGCTCGAGCAAACCTATGGCGACGCCTGGGTCGAGGAAGGCGCGGCGCTCGCCCAGCGCCCGCCGCTGGATCTCAGGGTCAACACGCTCCAGGCCGATCGCGCCAAGGTGCTGGCCGAGCTCCAGGGCACGGGTGCCGCGCCCGCGAGCATCGCGCCGAACGGCATCCGCATCCCACCGATCGACGGCGACGGCAGGCATCCGAACGTGCAGGCCGAGCCCGCCTTCCAGAAAGGCTGGTTCGAGGTGCAGGACGAGGGCTCGCAGCTTGCCGCGGCGCTCGCCGGTGCTGCGCCCGGCATGCAGGTGCTAGACTATTGTGCGGGCGCCGGCGGCAAGACGCTGGCGCTATCGGCCGAGATGGACAATCGGGGCCAGCTCTTCGCCCATGACGCGGAAAAGGTGCGGCTGGCGCCGATCTTCGAGCGCATCCGCCGCTCGCACAACCGCAACGTCCAGGTCGTCAGCAAGCCGGCGGAGCTTGCGCCGCTCACCGGGCATATGGACCTCGTGCTGATCGACGCGCCCTGCACCGGCAGCGGCACCTGGCGGCGACGGCCCGACGCCAAATGGCGGCTGACCGAGCGACAGCTCGATGCCCGAAAGGGAGAGCAGCAGGCAATCCTCGATACCGCGCAGGCCTTCGTCAAGCCGGGCGGCCTGTTGGTCTACATCACCTGTTCGGTGTTCGATGCAGAGAACGGCGAGCAGGTCGCGGCCTTCCGCGAACGCCATGAAGGTTTTGCGCCGGTCGACCATCGCCAGCTCTGGGACAGCCGCTTCCCCGGCCACCAGGCGGCCGCGCGTATCGGCGCAGGCGGCGGCATCTCGCTGTCGCCCGCGCTGAGCGGCACCGACGGATTCTATTTCCACGCCTTGCGCAGGGCTGCTTGAGGGCGACTGTCCTTTTGCTGCGCTGCAACATAGGAGATTGCCTGTCTTGCCTGCCTCTGCAATAAGCTTCGCCAGCAAATAGGAGGCGAAGCTCCATGGCAGCCAAGATCGTACCCGCTCCTGACTTCGAGGAACGAGTCAGGACCTCCTTTGCCCGGCAGAAAGCCATGGCGACGATCGGTGCCGAGCTGACCTTGGTGACGCCAGGCATTATCGAAATCGAGATGCCTTATTCCGCCTCGCTTACCCAGCAGCACGGCTTCTTGCATGCCGGCGTTATCTCCACAGCGCTGGACTCCGCCTGCGGCTACGCGGCTTTCTCGCTGATGCCGGAGAATTCCGGCGTTCTGACCATCGAGTTCAAGGTGAACCTGCTCGCGCCGGGCAGGGGCGAGCGCTTCCTGTTCCGCGGCTCCGTGACCAAGCCCGGACGCACCATCATCGTCGCCGACGGCCAGGCCTATGCCTTCGCAGCCGACGGCGAGGCCAAGCTGATCGCCACCATGACCGGCACCATGATGACGGTGGTCGGCCGCGACGGTATTGAGGGATGAGGAGCGGTCAGCACAACAGGCGAAAGCCCCGAATGGGCTTTTCGAGCGACGAACGCCCGGAGCCATGGGGAAGGGCCGGCAGGCGGCAAGGGGCACGTTGTCCCTTTCCCTTCGTCGTAGCAAATAGGGGTAAAGCTTCATGACTATCGAAGTGTCACGCCTGTCGGACAAATCCGTTCTCTTCGTCATGGCGGTGGAAGCCGAATATGGCCCGCATCTCAAAAACCTATTCACGCCGCTGATGACCGGCGTTGGTCCGGTCGAGGCCGGTGTCAGGCTGGGCGCCGAGCTGGCCGCGTTGAAGGCCGAGGGAGCGCTGCCGGACCTGATCGTCTCGTTGGGCTCGGCCGGCAGCCGCAAGCTGGAACAGGCCGAAATCTACCAGGCCGTGTCGGTGAGCTATCGCGACATGGACGCTTCGCCGCTCGGCTTCGAAAAGGGGGCGACGCCTTTCCTCGACCTGCCGGTGGCGGTGCCGCTGCCTCTCCTCATCCCGGGCATCAAGACAGCCTCGCTCTCGACCGGCGGCGCGATCATCTCCGGCGCCGCCTATGACGCCATCGACGACGACATGGTCGACATGGAGACCTTCGCCTGCCTGCGCGCCTGCCAGCTGTTCGGCGTGCCGCTGATCGGGCTGCGCGGCATTTCCGACGGCGCGGCCGATCTCAGGCACGTCAGCGACTGGACGGAATATCTGCATGTGATCGATGAGAAGCTGGCTGCGGCCGTCGGCTTGCTGGAGCAGGCGATCAAATCCGGCGCGATCCGCCTGGATTAGGCCCGAAGGGACCGAAAGCCGCAGCGCGGAGCCCATTGCGTCGACTCGTTTCTTTCTCTAAAGGCTCGCCATGACGACGACAGCCAATCATCCCGACACCGTCCTGATTGTCGATTTCGGCAGCCAGTTCACGCAGCTCATCGCCCGCCGCATCCGCGAGGCCGGCGTCTTTTCCGAGATCGTGCCGTTCCAATCGGCGGAAGCTGCCTTCAAGCGCATCAAGCCGAAAGCGGTGATCCTGTCGGGCGGCCCGGCCTCGACCACCGACATCGGCAGCCCGCGCGCGCCGCAGGTCGTCTTCGACGCTGGCGTGCCCGTGCTTGGCATCTGCTATGGCCAGATGGCGCTCTGCGTGCAGATGGGCGGCCTCGCCGAAAGCTCCAACCATCGCGAGTTCGGCCGCGCCTTCGTCGAGATCGAAAAGGAGAGCCCGCTGTTCGAAGGCCTGTGGGCGCCCGGCCAGCGCCACCAGGTATGGATGAGCCATGGCGACCGCGTCATCGAATTGCCGCCAGGCTTCAAGGTGCTTGGCAAGTCGGAAAGCTCTCCCTTCGCCATCTTCGGCGATATCGAGCGCAAGATGTACGGCATCATGTTCCATCCGGAAGTGGTGCATACGCCGGACGGTGCCAGGCTGCTCCGGAACTTCGTCCACAACATCGCCGGCATCGAGGGCGACTGGACGATGCGCGCCTATCGCGAGCACGCGGTGGAGACGATCCGCAAGCAGGTCGGCAAGGGCAAGGTCATCTGCGCGCTCTCGGGCGGCGTCGACTCCTCCGTCGCGGCGCTTCTCATCCATGAGGCGGTCGGCGATCAGTTGACCTGTATCCTCGTCGACCACGGCCTGATGCGCAAGGACGAGGCCAAGAGCGTGGTGGAGATGTTCCGCCAGCACTACAACCTGCCGCTGATCCTGGTCGACGCCTCCGACCGCTTCATCTCGGCGCTGGAAGGCGAGGCTGATCCTGAAAAGAAGCGCAAGACCATCGGCCGGCTGTTCATCGAGGTTTTCGAGGAAGAGGCGAAGAAACTCGGCGGCGCCGATTTCTTGGCCCAGGGCACTCTCTATCCCGACGTCATCGAAAGCGTCTCCTTCTCCGGCGGTCCGTCGGTGACGATCAAGTCGCACCACAATGTCGGCGGTCTGCCCGAGCGCATGAACATGAAGCTGGTCGAGCCGCTGCGCGAATTGTTCAAGGACGAGGTGAGGGCGCTAGGTCGAGAGCTCGGTCTGCCCGAAAGCTTTATCGGCCGCCATCCCTTCCCTGGTCCCGGCCTTGCCATTCGCTGCCCGGGCGGCATCACGCGCGAAAAGCTGGAGATCCTGCGCGAGGCCGACGCCATCTATCTCGACGAAATCCGCAAGGCCGGCCTCTACGACGCCATCTGGCAGGCCTTTGCCGTACTGCTTCCAGTGCAGACGGTGGGCGTGATGGGCGATGGCCGCACCTATGAATTCGTCTGCGCGCTGCGCGCCGTGACTTCCGTCGACGGCATGACGGCCGACTTCTACCACTACGACATGGCCTTCCTCGGCGCCGCCGCCACGCGCATCATCAATGAGGTCAAAGGCATCAACCGTGTCGTCTACGACGTGACGTCGAAGCCGCCCGGCACGATCGAGTGGGAATGAGGCGGTGTCGTTCTCTGACTTTCGGTGGCTATCTAGGCAAGCTCCGTAAGCCTCTGAAGTAAATCAATCTTCCTTTTAGGCTCTATCGCCAACTATCGCCCCTAAGCGGAAGCATCTGACGGTAAATCTGACGGTACGTTCTTTTCCGCCCTCCCTCTTTCCGCCCATACCGTCATGTCGCCGAATTTCTAGGTCATTTTAACTGTTCCAGCCAAGCCTTTGAAATATAAAGATTACCAACAAAGGTTGACGGTAAAATTTTTGACGGTAAAATTGGCGTTAGATCGATTTGTGTTTCCCAATTTTTTGTGGGGCCATGTTAACCGACATTGCACTTAAGAAGCTGAAACCAAAGGAGAAAAAATACAAGGTTTCCGATCGTGACGGTATGTACGCGATGGTTTCTCCAACGGGGCAGATTGCATTTCGGTATGACTACCGGATGAATGGCCGGCGAGAGACCCTGACGCTGGGCCGCTACGGTGAGGGAGGTATCACGCTGGCGGAGGCGCGCGACCGCTGCCTCTCAGCGCGGAAGATGGTAGCGGCCGGAAAGTCCCCCGCGCAGGAAAAGCAGCGCGAAAAGCATCGGCTGCCAGCCACGGCGACGTTCGGCGATGCAAGTAGACGCTGGTTCAAGGACGCAAAGATGGCGGAGAGCACCCGTTCGATGCGGAAAGCGATTTTCGATCGAGACATTTTGCCGATTTGGCAGAAAAGGCTCCTAACCGAGATCACAGCTGACGACCTGCGGGCACTCTGCGTGAGGGTGAAGGAGCGCGGCGCGCCTGCAACAGCCATTCATATCCGGGATATCGTTAAGCAGATCTATGGTCACGCCATTCTGCATGGCAAAAAGATTAGCAATCCTGCGGACGAAGTGGGGCCGGCCTCGATAGCCACGTTCGAGGCGAAAGATAGGGCACTGTCGCCCGCAGAGATCCGGATCATGCTGAAAGAGTTGGAGAATGTGCCAACGCTGCCGACTATTCGGCTTGGCCTAAAGCTTATCTTGCTCACGATGGTCCGCAAGGGTGAACTGCTCGACGCAACGTGGGAGGAGGTCGATTTCGAGAACGCCGTCTGGAACATACCAAAAGAACGCATGAAGCGGAAGAAGCCGCATAATGTGTACTTGTCACGGCAATCGCTCGACATCATGATAGCGCTTAAAACTTGCGCGGCTAATTCGCGGTATGTGCTGCCGTCTCGCTACGATGCCGATGAAACAATGTCACGCGCGACCTTCAATCGCGTGACTGCAGCGATTGTCGAGCGGGCAAGGAAGCAAGATCTTCCACTTGCGCCCTTCACGGTGCACGATCTCCGGCGTACCGGGTCTACACTCTTGAACGAAATCGGGTTCAATCGCGACTGGATTGAAAAATGTCTTGCCCACGAAGACGGCCGCTCATCGCGGGGCGTCTACAATAGGGCTGAATATGAGTTGCAGCGTCGTCATATGCTGCAGGAGTGGGCTGATATGGTCGACTCGTGGACGGCAGGCAAGAAGCACACGCCTGCACTTCAGCCGCCTACGGGAGCAGCGATTACGCTCGATCCGATTTGACCGGTCGGGTCTTTCGTAGTCTTACGTTGGGAGCTGGCCGGCTCTCGCTTTTTCCCGCATTTGACGCATTCCGCCGCTCTTCGATCCAAGCTTCGACTTCTTCCAAGTCCCAGACAACACAGCGGGGGCTGAGATTGAAGCGGCGCGGGAATTCGCCGCGTTGCTCCATCTCATAGATTGTCGTGTCGGACAGCGGAACGATCTCTCTCAGCTGCGGCCGGCGTATGGTTCGCATTACCCTACTCGCCGCAATGTGGGGCAAAGTCGGAAACAGGCTCTGCTGGCGATTTGTGGTATCCTCCGGTTTGTCGAACTCAGAAGACTGTTGCTGTTTGACCATTTGTGACACCCGAAGGGTTGGTTGTCCGTCAACAGTCACGCAAATATCCGAAGTCTCGTACAGCCTTCAATTACGACCAGATATCCCCGCTAGCGAAACGCCTTACAGTTTGTAGGTATGTCTCGACCGCACCAGCAAACCAGTACCGCCAGTTCACCTGCCCCTTCAGGTCTTCGGACTTCGGACGACCCGCGCGATGGTCAGTTTTGGAAGCGGAGCGCCTTCGCCAGCTATGCCGATCAACTGGGCGAGGACAAAAATTGGTTTGCATCACGACGCTCGCCACTCGCTCTGGTGTAGGCGTGGAATAATAGGATCGAGTTCTTCCTGCTCTAAGTGTTTTGCATCTGGCTTTGCAAGGTACGCGATCAAATCAAAGAGGACCGATCCTTCAGCCCTGGCTACTCTGCTTGCCTTTTGATCTGGCTTACTACCGTGCTTTTCGGCCAAGTCGACGGTCATGAGGTGCGGGAGTAGTCTGCGGCCGAATGCTCTCTCAACTGTCAGGAAGATCCAGATGCCATCGGGATCGATGTCGGACCAGTGGTAAAAGGGTACGTCGTCGGGAAAGCGACCGGCGATCAAGCCTAATGCCTTCTGAACTCCCGTCGACGGATAGCCGCCGCCGTAGATGACCAGTCCTCGGCGGTCCGGATCTGCCTCAGTCACGTGCCTGACGAAGCTCGTGTAGTTCTCTACTACGAGGACGTATTCCGGGGTGCGGCTGAAGCCGACGGTGTTGATTGCTTCTGCGGGGACGCCAAGGAAGGATACGTCAGGCTGGGACGCTCCAAAAGTGATCGGTCCTGAAAGGAGGAGGGGAGGAGGCACCTTTTCCAGC
Source organism: Mesorhizobium sp. SOD10 (assembly GCA_000824805.1). Lineage (GTDB taxonomy): Bacteria > Pseudomonadota > Alphaproteobacteria > Rhizobiales > Rhizobiaceae > Mesorhizobium. Next base: position 655,938 of record CCNA01000006.1, on the reverse strand, counting down.
CCAAGTGCACCGAGTGCTTCGCGGGGCGTGGCGCCCTCCGGGATGTTCGCGCCAACACCTCGAAGGACCTTTGCGACGGCTGCCTCCAGCCGTTCCAATGCTTTGCTATCGGAAACGGCCCTTCTGGAGAAAGTGCGATAGTCGAGTCCTAAGTGTTGCCGTCTGTATATCGCTTGCGCGAGGAGTAGCGCACGCTCTAGCGAACCTATGTCTCCGGGAGCAATTCCCGCCCACCGCCGATTTCTGGACCAGGCTTCAGCAGCGTCCCGCGCATGCTCAGCGAACGGGACAGCCAGCTCAGCTCGACGAAATAGATCCTCGAGCGCTGACGCCGAGCGCTCGCTGGAAGGTTTTCGTTCGACGAAACAGTAGAGCCTCGCCACGTCGGCGATGCGCACGAACTTGATTTCGCCGGCTCGCCGGCGCCCCATCTCCATTCGAAGCTCGATTGCACCCGCCCGGCTTGCCTCTTCCAGCTTCTTCCGGAAACGGTCAGCCTCTCCGATATTTGAAAAGGCGCCGCTGTCCGGATAAGCACGTGCGCCTGCCCGACCGTCTTCGTGCCTATCCAGCAGATAAGAAAGAAGTGCAATCGGATCGGTGAATTTCACTCGGCTGCCATCCTACGCAGCGCTTCATCATCCATGAGTTCGGGGTTGATCCGCTGCAGCTCCTTGCGAGCTTTTTCCTTGACTTGGACTACTGTCGTCTCAGATTGCCCATTGCCAATGTTGTCGACCTCAACAATGGCATGCATATAGCCGAGCAGTGAGGGCCGCCGCTCGGGTGGCGCAGCCACGATCACCTGCAGGCCTAGGCTCTCATAGAAGCTCATCATTTGCCGCTGGTTCTTGCCGTCCAGCTTGGCAAAGGCTTCATCGAAGACGGCAAGTGCCATTCCAAGTTGCGATCCCGATCTTCCTTCGGCGGTCCCATAAACGGAGGCCAGCGAGGCACCGATGGCAACGTAAAGCGGGACTTGTTGCTCGGCTCCGGAACCCGTGCCACGGCGAGTTTCCCAGCGTGTCTTGTGTCCGGTATCGAGGTTCTCCATGTGAATTTCGAAAACGAAAAAGCTCCGATAGTCCTCAAAACTGTCGAACTCGGTATCGGGATCCTCAAGGATGCGCTTCACCTCGTCGAGCACGGGTTTGTGGGGGGAGCCTTCGGGTATCTCACCCTTGAACAGAAGATCCAGCGCATCCTCGGAAGTCACGTAGATCTCGACCGCTTTCAAGATCGGCGCGTACTGAGCCACTTGCGTCCTGCTGAACGAATATCGCTCGCCGTGGAATGTGTGATTGCGGAGACTATGGTTCAGCGAGTCGATATCTCTCTTCAGTTTGGAGATGCGTGAGTGGAGAGAGTTGACGAACTCGCCGCGAAAGATAGATGAGACTCGCTCGGAAGCTTCAGCTGCCAGTGCTTCATGCCGCGTGAGCTCGTTCTCTTCGATATCGCGTAGCGTGGCCTCCACCCAGGGCAGGATGTCCTTCAGGATCTCGCTTTCTGCTCCCACCTCCGAGCTTATGGGAGCTACGTCAAAATAGCTCCTCATGGCGGCGCGCACATTCCTGTCGGCCTCCATCATTCTATCTTTTGCCTGCTTGGAGCGATCCTCCGCGCGCTGCCCGATCGCACGATGGATCCCGGCCAGTGCTTCGTAATGGGCGGATGGGTCACTTGGGATTTGTTTACCCGCGATCCTCTCCCGGTATCTGCGGTTAGCTGGCACAGCGGCCGTCAAGCGCCAGCTATATTGGAACATGCGGCGGGCGAGATTCCGCAAATGGCGCGAACCCTCTTGGTTGGTAAGGCCCGTGAGCGTCTTTCTCGCGGTTTCAGCTTGTTTCTGGTAAGCTCCCTGCCTCTTCTGGATTGAGTTGAGCTCGACATTTCTGGCGTCGACATAGGCCTGTTGGACCTTCTTCTTCTCTTCAAGCTCATATAGGCGTTTCAGGTCGCCTTGATCGACCGCCTCCAGCCTGGATCGAGCCTCTCCTGCCAGCCTCTCCTGCTGTTGCGCTCGTTCAAGCAGGCCTGCCACCGTCTCGCCGTCCGCAGGCGAAGTCACAAGGGCAACGGAGCGGTCAACCTCGGAAAGGATGCGCCTGCGCTGGGACAGGGTTTCGATTTCCTCCCGCAGAACCTCCAACCGCCTTTTCTGCTCCAGGAAAAGTTGCTCCTGCGCCGCCTTACCGATCTTAAGGCGGAAGGCTTCCTCCAGGCGGGTCCCCCGTAACAGCCCATCATCGTAAAGGCCGTCAGCCATGAGGGCGCGGCCGGGTTGGTTAAACTCTTCCATGGTGCGGGCTAGCCGCACATTGCCATATCTGCGCTGCAGGAAGGCGACTGCGTCTTGGTCATCGGACCTGAAGAGCGAAGGGAACCAACCTGACTCGACCGGATCTTTGTATCGCTCGAGCTTGTTTAGGCTGACCAGGGAAGCCTGGCGTAGATCCCGCCTGTTTTCTCTCAGGATCGTCGTTGCCGTGTGGATGTGGTCGCGATCGACGAAGATCGCTTCCCTATCTCGACCAAGAAGACCTTCAGCCGCTTGTCCCCAATCCTTGTCGATAAGGTCAATGATGTCGCAAAGCGCTCTCGGAGCCATCCCGGCCATGCGAAGGAGCCTCATCAACTCGCGGGTATGGTCGCCGAGGTGAGAATCCCGTGAATCGGAAGCGGCGGCCTCGATAGACCGAGACAGCTTGTCGACCTCCTTGTTCTTGGTGTGCAAAGCGGCTTCCGTCTCACTGCGCGCCCTGCCAATTCTCTCGGCGGTGACGGGGAGCGACGCCAGGAACGCTTGTTCGATCACTGCCGTGGCTTCCGTGTTCCCACGCTTGACCGCCTCGGCCGCCGCGGACGCGTGAGCGACCAATTCGCGGGAGCTTGATTCACCCTTTCCGAGTGCTTCGGCCGCGGCGGCGATCCGCTGCATATGCTTCACTCGTTCAGAGATCCGTTTGAGGCAATCTGCGGCGGAAAAGGAGTGGCTTTCGGCCATCTTGTTAAGATCGTCAATGCCCACCTTGGCTTTGATCGCTTCGATCTGCTTGATGATGCGGTGCACATCCTGGTTCGCTTCGTTGATCGAAGTGGTCAGGTCGTTAATTTCCTCGCTCTCGGCCAGAAGAGATGCCTCGGCTTCCTTGACCTCTTCTTCGAGTGCCCGCATCGCCGCCGAGGCCGCGAGGTACCTCGCCTTGCGACTGATCCAGTCCTCCTCGACGTGTTCATTGAGGAAGTTTCTAAAATCTTCCGCTCGCGCCTTGACCACTTTCAGCCGCTTCGCACGCTCCCGCATGTTCTTGATAGTCTGGTTGACTTGTCGGTAAGTCTTCAACGACTCTCGTAGCTCGCCGACCTTCATCGGAGACTCCTCGAGGATATAGTTCCTGACGAAGTCTGTTGCGGACAGGCCCTGATTAAGCGTCATACCGTTCACGATCGCCTTTGCAAGCGCGGCGGCGTTTCCGGAAGTCGGCGCCGATCGTGGAACCAAGTCACGCATATATTCCCGGATGTGGTCCGTGGCGCTGTCGCGATGGTTTACGAAACCGTTACCGCATTCCCTTTCCAGCGATTGCCTTACTTCCTCCCATTGCGCGAATTCTTGCCTTCCTTCCCGCTCACGTAAGAAATTGGCTGTTGTCAATATTTTGCCGCGGACGACGAAACGGCCGAGTATGGTTTCGGCTGGCTGTGTCTTCCTTGCCTCCATGGCGAGGCCTACCGTCAAGTCGGGCTTCACTCCATCGGCGTCTCGAAAACTAATGGCCACATAGGTAAGGCAGGCTTCGCGCCGAAAATCGCCCTCTCCACGGGCACCGAGGCAGTACCCCTGTACTGTGCGCCTCGGACCGCTTCTGCGACGACTCTCACCAGCGACTGGATTGAGGTTCATGTAGCGTCCGCTGGCGCCGGTGAGCACCACCTGGATCATGTCCAGGATTGTTGATTTGCCCGACGCGTTTTCACCAAGGACACCGACGTGGCCGCTAACCGGAATATCTTCGACAGTGAACGAATGCCAATTCACCAGCGTGAGATGCACGAGTTCCATCATTGCAATTTTTCCTCGACGGGACCGAGCTGGCGGGGTTCATAGTCTTCCAGCGCAACCTGCTCCTCAATGCGCCTCAACGCGTCGGATCCGGAAACGAGCTTGATTATCGGCCGGACCACCACCTCCCGATCCTGAAGGACACGATCGAACTCTCCGAGCCAGATCAGGTTGCGCGAAGCAAGATCCTCAAGAACGTCTTGGAACCTCGACTGGGACACAAGCATCTTTGTGCCCCTTTCGGCCATTTCCCTGTATTTCTCGTAGAGGGCGTTAAATGTGGTCAAGACCGTCGCACGCTCTTCAACGTTGCCCTGGTTCGCTTCGTCCTGCCAATGAGCCGCTGCCACCAGAAGCACGATAGTCTCGTCAGCCCTCATTTTTGGTGTTGACGACATCTCCTCATCATCAAGCACAATCCCCGCCCACTGTTCGTCTTGCTCGCGGTGGACGCGGTAGCCAATGCAATCAAAGAAATTGTCGATCACTTTTCTGAAGCGACTATCCATAATTACATCATAGACGGTCGCCACACCCCGGTCGCCCGAATAGACGAATTGATGACGGAGGAGGTATCGGCAAGCTTTCCGAAGGTCGGCACCCTTGTCCCCGCCGTATCGGGCCTCGACCTCCTCGAACTCAGTCAGCATCCACGCCTCCAGCCATGGCAGCCCGTCTCCGGATGAGGAAGTTACCGCACTTTATCCACTCGCTATCATGCTGATGTCCCTGAGAGTCATCCACGATCTCAAACGCCGCCGCGATAGAAGGCGGAACTTCGCCCGGTTTGGTAAACCGTCGGATCACATCGAATGCAATGAATGAGTCTACGTCTTCTATCTCCAGGAAACGTGCCTCTTTCGTCACCGCCAGCGGAACTTTATCATTTAGCCATTGCAGTAGTTGTTTCTCGTCTGGAACGATTCTTTCCATGTACTGCTTCTTGAGTTTCTTACGCAGCGCCAGCAACGGATCCAGGACTTTGGGTGGGACCGCCATTGACTCCAGCGCCTTACGTGGTTGCCGCGGCTGCGCGAGGTGCCTTTCCGACCACGGCGTTCGCATCGGCTCGACCGGGAGGGGTACCCAAGCGAACTCAGAAAGGGTAGGGCGCTGGTCCATTACCTTGTGAAGCCGGTGTATGAGCGATGAGGCCCGGCTCGAAATGCCACTGCTCCCTTGTTCCGCATATTTGACCGTGTTGCGGAGTCGCTGTTCGAGCTGCCGGCGAAAGATGGCGATCCGGTCGAACATCTCGCCGATGCCATCAAAGACTTCCTGAATCGATAGAAGGTCGGTCTCTGCTGTTCTAAGCCCATCCTCGCGGGTATCGGCCATTCCGCTCTCGACATAGCCCGAAGCGATCATCTTCATGATTTCGGGGTGGAGAGAGATATCGCGAGCCAGGTCAAGGATGTGGTCCTTGAATCTAAAGGGATGATTGAAAGTGTGGATGGCTTGGAAGTCCTTTAGAACCAATTCGCCGATGAATTCCTGAAAGTAAGCGTCTACCCTCTCGCGCATGCTCCGCGATTCCATAATAGTCCGGCGGATCCGCCTCAGGTCCGAGAGGATCGCCCTGAGCGTCTTGAGAAAGGCGGTGGCGTGTTCTCTCGCCTGCACCACGGCATATGCAGCATCCACGGCGTCCTTTCCTGAAGATCCTGGCTGGAGTCTTGCCGCCAGCTCCAGACTTTGTTTGACGTTGACAACGACGCCACCAAAGCGCTGGCTCACGTCGGACTTCAGACTGGACAGGAGCTGCATGACCAAGCTTGCCCCCATGGGCATATCTACGGTCACTCGTAGCCCATATTCTTCCTCTTCGAGCCAACCGGTCTGGATCAGCTTCTGGTAGGCAACACTTGCGACCCGCAACGCTGTTTCCGCAGCCTCATTCGCCTCGCCTGCAAACTTCAGCCGCCGACGGCGCTTTGACACTAAGTCGGGAAGGCCTTCACCAACATCGTCGCCCTCGGCAAGAAGCTCAGGCTTTCGTTTGATGAGATCGTAGATTGCGTGGACGACTTCCTGAGGCGTAGGGAAGGATGCTCCACGAGAGAAGAAGCGCTCGTAGGCATCTAATAACGCCGCCTCATAGAGGAATCGGAATTTGCGTGAAAAGATCAGAAACGCGTCATCATTAAGATAACGAAAAAGTGCCATTTGTGGCGTTTACCCCCAAGCTGCCCGGTCACTTTTATGCCACTGCTTAGTGGGTCAAACAACCCGAGGACGGCACGTAAAGAACAATATTTGGCGGCCTTTGACGCAACATCTTTACTTAAAGGGGCGCTAACTATCGTCTCAAGCGAGCTGAGGAGTCAGTCAGAACCCACAGAATCCAGCGCGAACTCCGGCCACAGGAACCGAGCCTCGGGGTGGCGAGCGAGACATCCTCCGCGTTCACAATGACAGCGCACTCAAGTCCGGACGCGATGGCCGCTTACGCCTATCCGCTTCCTGGACGAGGTTCAATAGCGTGTCCCCGCGCCATCTAACGATGCTCCGGAGTACGGGCCGATTTTGTGCTCTGCCACAAGGCCAAAGAGCCGCCGTACGTCATCTGCGGGGACACGTCGTCATGACCTTTGATTTCATTGCGAAAAAAGCGGCTTTGCCCACGCCTCGCCCGCGCTTTGCCCACGGTTCAAAACCGCGGACCAAAAGTACTGCTTAGGTGAAAACCTGCGGCGCAATCCATGAAGCGTGTAGCCCTCAGGAATTCCGGCCTGGAGGGTCCAATGCCGAATCATGCCTGTCAAGCTCTTTTCTGAGAAGGGCTTGCCATACGCGCTCTTCAGGACGGTGCCGCCTTTGACTAGTAGCGCAATGGCGGCTTTTGCTTCCATCGATCCAAACCGGAACGAATGCTTCTGGCTCAACCCGAGCTTGGAGCATGAGATCGGGGCGTGATCTTCTTGCCGCACCGCGTTCATGGATCATTGGCCGGTTAGGTGCGGAGCAATCTGACTCCAGGGCGATTGCCATTAGTGAATTCTACCCCCTCTGTCTCAAGGACAGCCCGAATCTTATCTTGGGTCTCGGCAGCCACGACCGCAGTGCGCTCACTGTCGCTCTCGCAGCGCTTTATTGTCGGAATAGAGACGCCAGCCCGACGGGCAAGCTCCGCTTGTGAGAGACCGATCAACGCTCGGGCCGCCCGCATCTGTGCCGCAGTTACCAATTCTTCTTGATCCCTTTAGATCATTCCTCTATGATCCAAAGGTATCAAAGATACCCTTGGCCCCTCTTTGGTCCGGGGTTCGGCTAGACGCGGTGTTAGTGCACCTCGCCTAGCCTGACCACGTCTAAGCTTCAGGGAGCTCGGATCATGGCTGATTCCGACAATAGCACGACTCTGCATCCCGTCACCCGCAGGAGCCTACTTGCGCGAACGGCAATTGCAATGGCGGGATCGAAGCCAAAAGCTGTTGCCGACAGCGTTTTCGAAAGACACCAATCGAATGATCCTGCTTTGGCGACTTGGCGAAAGTGGCAAGCCGCTCACGAAGAGACTAAACAATTGACTGTTGAGCAGCAGCGTTTGGAGTGGAAGCTCTCTGAAATTGTTGGCTTTCCCAATGTGATGATCGAGCTTGCCGATGGTAGTACCGTAACGCTGAATTCACTGGATTCGCTTCGCGATATGCTTTGCGAAGGTTCTGTCGATCCAGCAATTGGCGCGAAGGTCGAGGCCGAGCTGCTAGCTCATCAAAGGCGATGGGATGCCTTCGATCGTGCAATTGGCTATTCTGCCGCGTTGCGCGCTGAAAGTGAGGCGGCCGATCGCGCGGAGGCGTTGCTTAAGGCGTTGTCAGAAACGCCAGCAAAGTTCCCTTGCCGGAGTGGTAGCTAAGCTCGATGCCATACTCAGGGAAGGGCAGCCGTCAAAGGATGATGATGAACTTCCCTGGCCGCAAATCCGCTCAGCCTTGGAAGATATTGGTCGGATCAGCGAGCGGACGACGAAAAGTTAGCTCCATGGAGCTGACTCGAATCTTCTGATAAGTCTCACGGCGCGAAATCGGGGACTACATTTCAGCTGGGGAATAAATCAGAGCAGAAAGGGATACAGGAGCGTACACAACGGCCATGCGCTATTCCAGCAATTTCGACGATGCTTGCCCTGACGTTGCAATCGCACGTCGCAATCTGGGCATGAGCGATGAAAAAAACTCAGTTATTGATGCGTCCGAGAACGGTCGCCGAAACACCACTGCGGCTCGACGATTTGCCATTGTTCGCTACCGATCAGCAGATCGCCCAGGCGATTGTCGGTCGCGAGAATGCGGAAAGGTGGATGCGCGAGCGACTGCCGACCCTATCTTGCAAGCCGGGCTTCCCGGCGGTTGACGATTTCCATGGCGGTCGGCCTGTTGCTCTCGTACGCCGTTTCTACGAAGGTTATTTTGGCACCGCCCAGTCGCCGGCAGCGGCGCCAGGCAGAGCGGACGCAAGTCAATGGAAGACGAAGAGCAGACCAAGGCACCAGGGCTGAAGTGGATTAAGCGCGCCAACGGCAGGACGCCGTTTTGGATTGCCGACGAAGCTGATGTGAAGAACGGCTATATCCCGAAAACGGTGAACCTGTATTATCTCGCCGATCAGCCCGAAATGCTGAAGGCGAAGTGCGATTCCCTGCAAGCGGAAATGCTTCTCTGGCGTACCGGCTACCGTGCCGATCCGCTGAAGTTCGATGGCTCGATCAAGTCGCTGCTGATGATCTATGAGACACACCCGCGAAGCACCTATCGGAAGCTACGACCTGGATCGCTCCGGCCTTACAATCACTATCTGAAGAACCTGAAGGGCCACATCGGCAGCGTCCGTATCGATCAAACTACTGGCGTCGATCTCATGGACTGGCACGACGTGTGGTCGGAGAATGGCCGATACCTCGCCGCCGCCACCACGGCGCGCGCAGTGCTGTTTGCCGCGGTGAGCTTCGGGATCATGATGAGACTAGAAGGCTGTTTAACGCTGGCAGCCGTCATGCGCGCGACCGCCAAGACGCTGCCGCACCCGAAACCGCGCAACCAGTCCGCGTCGGCACAACAGATCATCGCTGCACGTGCCGCAGCCCACCGGAACGGCCGGCCATCATCGGCGCTTGCCTACGCCCTGTGCTTCGAGACGGTTTTGCGGCTTTGGGATGTAATTGGGCAATGGTGGCCGATGGACATGGGTGGTATTTCAGAAATCCTTGATGCCGATCGAGATCTGAAATGGTTCGGCCTGCGATGGGAAGACATCGACGCGGACATGGTGCTTCACTACACGCCGTCCAAGACCGCCGACAGCTCCGGAGCGAGTATTTCCTATTCGCTGCAGAAAGCGCCGATGGTGATGGAAGAGTTGAAGCACTGGCCGGTTGAGCAGCGCACTGGCCCAATGATCGTTTCGGAAGAAAACGGCCTGCCATGGCGGGCTTCGATCTTCGCGCAGCGCTGGACGGTGGACCGCAAAGCGGCGGGCCTGCCGGCGACCTTGTGGGCTCGCGATCTGCGCGCGTCCGGTATCACGGAGGGCAGGGCGTCGGGCGCCAGGCTGGACGATACCAGCAAGGTCGCCGGGCACACCGGGACCAAGACGACAGAGAAGTATGATCGCGCCGTGTTGGAAGCCGCCGACCGCTTTGCCGAGGCGCGGCTTAAGCGCCGTGAACAGAGCGGTAACGGCAGCGGTAACGCGCGGTAACGGATTAAGAAATTCGCAAGGAATTTCAAATGGCTGGGCGGCCATCAATTTAACCCGCCTTTAAACCGCCGCATCTAGTCTTCAATCCGAACGCCATCGGGATTGGGGACAGACAAGCAAGGGCGCATGGCGAACCGCAGAGACAGTCGCATCGAACCGAGCTTCGAGGGGTCGCAGCGCGCGAAATCCTCCGATGGCTTTTCGGTGAGCGAGGAGGATCGCGTCGTGCCGCGCACCCGCAAGTCCGCTGCAAAGGGCAGATCCGCAAAGGCGAAATCACGCGGTCGCGGCCGCGATCGCAGCCGGCGCGGACTGTTCGGCATCGCCACCCGCCTGGTCTACTGGTGCTTCGTGTTCTGTATCTGGGGCGGCATCGCGGCGGCAGGCATCGTGGTCTATTACGGCGCCAAGATGCCGGCGGCGACGACATGGTCGATCCCGGACCGCGCGCCCAACATCAAGATCGTCTCGGTCGATGGCGGGCTGATTGCCAATCGCGGCGCCTCGGGCGGCGAGGCCGTCAGCCTGCATGAAATGTCGCCCTATATCCCGGAGGCCGTCGTCGCCATCGAGGACCGCCGCTTCTATTCGCATTTCGGCGTCGACCCGATCGGCCTGGCGCGCGCCATGGCCACCAATCTCATCGGCGGGCATTTCTCGCAAGGCGGCTCGACGCTGACGCAACAGCTGGCCAAGAACCTGTTCCTGACGCCGGACCGCACGCTGGAACGCAAGGTCCAGGAAGTGCTGCTCGCGCTCTGGCTCGAGCACAAGCACAGCAAGGACCAGATCCTCGAAATGTACCTCAACCGGGTCTATTTCGGCTCGGGCGCCTATGGCGTCGAGGCGGCCTCACGACGCTATTTCGGCAAGAGCGCGCGCGACGTGACGCTCTCGGAAGCCGCGTTGCTGGCGGGCCTGCTCAAGGCGCCGTCCAAGTTGTCGCCGGCGCGCGATCCCAAAGCGGCCGAAGAGCGCGCGCAGCTCGTGCTCGCGGCCATGCGCGAGGAAGGCAAGATCAGCGACAAGGAATACAAGACCGCGCTGAGCGCGCCGGCAACGCGCGCGCCCTCTTACTGGACCGGCTCGGAAAATTACGTCGCCGACACGGTGATGGACGAGCTTCCGGACCTGATCGGCGATGTGCGCGGCGACATCGTCATCAACACCACCGTCGACCTCAACCTGCAGAAGCTTGCAGAACAGTCGATCCGCCGGCTGATCGACGAGAGTGGCAAGAAGCTCAACGTTAGCCAAGGGGCGCTGGTGTCGATCGACGATTCCGGCGCGGTGCGCGCCATGGTCGGCGGTTATGATTATTCGACCAGCCAGTTCGACCGCGCCTCGGAAGCGCGTCGCCAGCCCGGTTCCGCCTTCAAGCCTTTCGTCTACATGGCGGCGCTGGAGGCCGGCCGCACGCCGGACAGCATCCGCAACGACGCGCCGATCAAAATCGGCAAATGGACGCCCGACAATTACGGCGGCAAATATTACGGCAAGGTGACTTTGGCCACGGCTCTTGCCAAGTCGCTCAACTCGGTGGCCGCCCAGCTCACCATGGAAGTGGGACCTGACGCCGTGGTGGAAGCCGCGCATCGCATGGGCATCCAGTCCGACCTGCAGGCCAACACATCGATCGCGCTCGGCACATCGGAAGTCACGCCGCTGGAGCTGACCGCGGCCTATGTGCCCTTCGCCAATGGCGGCTACAAGCCGGACATTCACTTCATCCAGCGCATCACCACCGCCAACGGCAAGGTGCTCTACGAGAACAGCGGCGGCAGCGCGCCGCGCGTCATCAAGGCCGATATCGTCGGCATGATGAACTCGATGATGACCGGGACCGTCGAGGTTGGCACCGCCAAGAAGGCGGCGTTCAACTGGCCTTCGGCGGGCAAGACCGGCACCAGCCAGAATTCGCGCGACGCCTGGTTCGTCGGCTACACGGCCAATCTCACCACCGGCGTGTGGTTTGGCAATGACGACGGCAGCCCGATGAAGAAGGTCACCGGCGGCGCCTTGCCGGCGCAGGCCTGGCACGAATTCATGGTGGCCGCGCATGAGGGCGTGCCTGTGCGGCCGCTGCCCGGCACCTGGAAGTCGACGCCGTCCGATACGATCGTGCCCGACGAGATCCCTTCGGCGGACGCCTCGCAGGCGCCGCCAGCGCCGCCCGCGGCCGTCGGCCAGCCGGCGCCCGTGGCCCAGGCGCCGGCACCAGCGCGCCAGGCGCGGACCACACGACCGGCTGAGACCGTCGATGCCGGAGGCTTCGACATGCCGAGCGACAGCGGGTCGACCGCCTCGATCAAGCATCCGGTGCCGCCCGGCGATGTCGGCGGTCCGACCAAGAAGCGCCAGACCTCGATCCTCGACATATTGAGCGGGGGCTGAAGCCGCCGGGATCGGAATGGCACCGGCTTCTTATTCCATAGCGATCCCGAAAACCGGAACCCACTTTTCGGGATCATGGCTACGGCGGCAACTCGCCCTCTCGCCATGAGTGCTCCCTTCGGCTACATGTCCGGCCGGAGACAAAACCATGGCCGAGACCGACAGCAGAAACACCATCGTGCTCACCGGCGCCAGCCGGGGCATCGGCCATGCGACGGTGAAGCGCTTTTCGCGCGAGGGCTGGCGGGTCATCACCTGCTCGCGCCAGGCTTTTGCCGAGGACTGTCCTTGGCCGGCCGGCCCCGAGGATCACATCAAGGTCGATCTCGCCGACCAGGAGGATGTCGGCATCGCCGTTTCCGAAATCCGACACCGGCTGGAGGCGCATGGCGGGCAGCTGCACGCACTGGTCAACAATGCCGGCATCTCGCCGAAGCTGAAGGATGGCAGCCGGATGAACTCGATCGACACGCCGATGCATGTCTGGCGCGACGTGTTCCAGGTCAATTTCTTCGCGCCGATCATGCTGGCGCGCGGCCTGTTCAAAGAGCTCGCCGCCGCCAAGGGCTCGATCGTCAATGTCACCTCGATCGCCGGCACAAGGGTGCATCCGTTCGCCGGCACGGCTTATGCGACATCCAAGGCCGCGCTCGGCTCGCTGACGCGCGAGATGGCGCATGACTTCGGCCCGCACGGCATCCGCGTCAATGCGATCGCGCCGGGCGAGATCGACACGGCGATTCTTTCGCCCGGCACCGACAAGATCGTCGAGACGATCCCGCTGAGAAGGCTGGGTGCCACCTCGGAAGTGGCCGACATCATCTTCTTCCTGTGCTCGGGCCAGGCGTCCTACGTGACCGGCTCGGAAATCCACATCAATGGCGGCCAGCACGTGTGAGCGGCTGACGTCAAACCACGGTGAGGACAGCCTTGCCGCTGAAGCCGCGCTGCCGCAGCGCATCCAGGGCCTGGCCGATGTCCGTCCATGGTACCGTCATAACCACGCGGGTTTCCAGCCTGCCGGCCGCGACAAGATCGAGCAGCACGGCGATGTCGGCGCCGATGGCTGGACCGGACGTATAATAAGCGAAGGTCTGAAGCCTGGCGCCTTCGTGGCCTGGAACGAACTGGCGAAAGCCAACCCGCGTGAGCTCGCCGCTGCTCGAGCCGAACATGACGATGGTTCCGCCCGGCGCGACGCGTTCGATCGCGTCGGCAAGGCTTTTGCCGCCGACCGACTCGGTGATCAGCGAAAAGGATCCCCCGGCCAGTTCGATCGACTGGACGACTTGCTCGGCGCCCAGATCGCGAAGATCATCGTGATGGCGGGCCGAGGCGATCGCCGTCACGGAAGCGCCTTGCTCGCGAGCGATCTGGATCTGGAAGCGGCCGACCGCGCCGCTCGCGCCGGTGATCAGGACCGGCTGGCCAGCCAGGTCTCCGCCGTGGCGCAAAGTTCTCAGCGCCGTCGTGCCCGCCACCGGAAGCGTGGCGGCGGAGGCGAAGCTTACGCCGTCGGGTATGACGGCGAGGCGATCTGTTGGGACGGCGACATATTCGGCCCAGCCGGCCTGATCGACCAATGCCGCAACGCGCGTGCCCACGACCGGCCCGGAGCCATTGGCCGCCGCGCGTTCGACAATGCCGACGACGTCCTGGCCGGGTATCCAGCCGTCGGGACGTATGCCGAGCAGGCGCAGCTCGCCACGATTCAACGATGTTGCATGAACGGCCACCAATGCTTCATTCACGCTACAGTTTGGCTTGTCCGCCTCGATGAGCTTCAGCCGGTTGGGGCTGGTGGAAGAGATAGCGAGAGCGAGCATAGGCCCACCTTTGAAATTGACGCCCGAAGGCGCGATCGATTGCGACGATAACGGCTTGAGCCTATCGACTTTCACGCTTGAAGAATTTAGCTATAAAGCCAAATGATCGCTAAAAGACGTCAAGCATGAGGCAGCCGCTCCACTGGCCCTGGCTGGATTTCGACGTCGATGACGTGGCTGCGCCGGCGATCGCCGTGGGCGTCGATGTCACCGAGGCCAGGGCCGAGGTGCGGGAGCACTGGCATCGCAAGGGACAGCTCGTCTTCGCGCTTGGCGGCGGCGTCACCTGCCGCGTTCCGAGCGGGCTTTGGATGGTGCCGCCGCATTGCGGCGTGTGGATCCCCGGCGGCATGTCCCACAGCAACATCGCGACGGCGAACGCGCGAATTTTCTTCGTCTATATCGAGCCGGGCGCCGCCGATCTGCCGGATCGGTGCTGCACGCTTTCGATCTCGCCGCTGCTGCGCGAGGTGATCATCGAACTGTCGGAATGCGCGCCGGACGATGCGCGTTGCGGTTTTCTGGGAAGCATCCTGCTCGCCGAACTGCCGCTTATGCCTGTGCAGCAATTGCACCTGCCGATCTCGGCCGAGCCGCGGCTGCGACGGATCGCCGAGGCGCTGGCGGATGATCCCGCCGATCGCAGCACGCTGGCGGAGTGGGCGGATCGCGTGGCGCTCAGCGAAAGCAGCCTGGCGCGTCTTATCGTCAGGGAGACGGGCTTGAGCTTCGGCCGCTGGCGCCAGCAACTGCATCTGATCGTCGCGCTCCGGGAACTGTCTTCCGGCGCCAGTGTGCAACAGGTGTCGGGCGATCTCGGCTACGAATCCGTCACCGCCTTCATCACCATGTTCAAGAAGGCGCTGGGCAAGCCGCCGGCGAAATATCTCAGCGATATCGCGCAGAATGGCGGTTCCGCCTTCGTCGCCTGACACGCGTCATGCGGGCTGCGGATCGATCTCCGCCGCGGGCCCGGGCGGCTCGGTGGCCGTACGAGTCACCACCTCGACGATCCCTCGCGCGATCTCGCGCTCGCCCATGATCACGGTGTCGGCGCCCAACCCTTTCAGATGCTCGACCTCGGCGTCGGAGTGAGCCCGGGCAATGATGTTGATCGCCGGATTGGCCGCGCGGGCCCGAAGCACGATCTGACCGGCCTCGAAGGCATTGGGGACGGCAAGGATCAGCCGCTTCGCGCCCTCCGGATTGGCTGCCGCGAAGACATCCGCGTTGGCGGCATTGCCGGCGACCGTCTCGACGCCGTCATCGCGCAGCTTCGCCAGTGTCTTGTCGGCATCCTCGATCACCAGGAAGGGCAGGGCGGCTTCCTTCAGCGCGGCGCCCACTAGGCTGCCGACGCGGCCGTAACCGATCAGGATGGAATGGCCGGCAAGCGCCGTTTTAGCCGGCGGACCGTCTTCCTTTCCTGGAGCTGCCTGAACCGAAGCGACATGGCCGGGCTCGGTCGCCGGGCCGATCGGCCTTTGCTCTTCGGCCGGCGCAGCCTTGCCGGCGCGCTTTTCCAGCCATGGCTTCATCCGGTCGACAACGACGAACATCAGCGGATTGAGCAGGATCGAGAGGATCGCGCCGGCGAGGATCAGGTCCCGGCCCTGTTCGGGCAGCAGTTTCAGGCCGACGCCGAGCTCGGCCAGGATGAAGGAGAATTCGCCGATCTGGGCAAGGCTCGCCGAAATCATCAGCGCGGTCGCGATCGGATAACGGAAGGCGATCACGATGAGGAAAGCCGCGATCGACTTGCCGATGACGATGATGGCCAAGGTGGCGAGGATCGGCAGGCCGTTGCTGATCAGGCTGAGCGGGTCGAACAGCATGCCGACCGAGACGAAGAACAGCACCGAGAAGGCGTCGCGCAGCGGCAGCGATTCTTCCGCCGCGCGGTGGCTGAGCTCGGATTCGCTCATGATCATGCCAGCGAAGAAGGCGCCGAGCGCCAGGGAGACGCCGAACAGTTTCGCCGCGCCGAAGGCGACGCCAAGCGCGATCGCGAGCACCGAGAGCCGGAACAATTCCCGGGAGCCGGTATGGGCGACGTAATGCAGGATCCACGGAATGACCCTGCGGCCGACCACCAGCATCACGACGACGAAGGCGGCGACCTTGGCGAATGTCGCGCCGACGACGCCCCACACGCCGTAGCTGGCGGGTAGCGAAAGCAGGCTCGCATGGTCATCGACGAGCGGCTGGCCGCCAAGCACGCCGGCGAGCGCGGGCAACAGCACCAGCGCCAGCACCATGGCCAGATCCTCTACGATCAGCCAGCCGACGGCGATGCGGCCACGCTCGGTCTCGATTAGCCGCCGCTCCTGCATGGCGCGTAAAAGCACCACGGTCGAGGCGACCGAAAGCGCCAGGCCGAAGACCAGGCCGGCGCCCAGCGACCAGCCGAGCAGCCAGGCAAGGCCAACGCCAAGCAGCGTCGCGAAGCCGATCTGCACGACGGCGCCCGGCACGGCGATGGCGCGGACGGACAGAAGGTCCTTCAGCGAAAAATGCAGGCCGACGCCGAACATCAAAAGGATGACGCCGATTTCCGCGAGCTCGTTGGCGAGGCTGGCGTCGGCGACGAAGCCCGGCGTGTTCGGACCGACCAGGACGCCGGCGACAAGATAGCCGACAAGCGGCGGGATGCGGAAACGGTTGGCTAGCGCACCGAAGACGAATGCAAGCCCCAAACCGGCGACGATGGTGGCGATAAGGGGCGTGTCATGCGGCATTGTCTATGGAGCGCCTTTCGAAATTCACAATGTCGGATGGGCGCTCGCCGAGGCTGTCGCCTTCGGCAATATGATGGAGGGAGCGGCGATGATGCAACCACCCACCGGGCAGAAATCGATGCTGAAGGAAGGCGCGTAACGCAAAATCAGCACCGCGCCGCCAAAGAGCCGGCTTCGGACCCCTGGACCCCTGTCTGGGCCTGACGCTGCTTCCTTCCGCCGCTCTATGCCGCCTGCAGCAGGTTCTCGATGTCGGAAACGGTGTGGTTGGTGAGCGTCTTCGGGATTTCGGCTTGCACTTTGTCGCTGACTTCCTTGTGCAGTTTCTGGCGCATCTCGCCAAGCACTTGCGGCGGCGCGATCAGCACGATCGCGTCGAACGCACCGCGATGCGCAAGCTTGTAGAGCCGGTCGGCGATCTCGACGGCAAAGCGCTCCTTGCCAAGACGGTGCCAATCCGTTTCTTCGACGGCGCTGCGGGGACCCTCGTTGCTCTGGCGGCCCGGCTTGTCGCTGCCTTGCTCGCGCGTCGCGGGGTTCTCCTGCTCCATCTCGTGCACCACTTCCAGATTCGGGAACTTGCTGTCGCCCTGGTTGCGCAGGAAGAGCGCCTTTTCGCCATCGGCCACGACGACCCACAATCCGCGCTTCAGTTTGACGCTCATGGCGTTCCTCCTTGCTTGCATTGTTGTCGATCGATGGAGCCAGGGATCGACAGGATGATCGCTAGGCAAACGAGCCGCGGAGCATGATGGTTCCGATCTGGCGGCGGGCGCCCTCGACTGCTCCCGCCAGGCGAGGCTGGGCGCCGAGCGGCAAGATCGGCTTTAATCTACTAAGTTAGTAGAATTTAGAAAAAACTATTTTGCCGCTTTCCGGACCCGGTGCTAAAAATTGCGCCGGATCGAGGGTGGTTTCCCACGCCGCCCCGGCCGTCTCATTCTAAAGTAGAATTTTTTTCTCTCGCTCTTCGCGGCTGCGAAAAAGCGATTGCCTGCTGTTCGGCGGCGCGCGAGTGCTTGCCTTCTGGTTTTTGGCCAGCCCGCGTAAAACTGCCAAACTGTTCTAATATTGCTCGTCGCCATGTCGCCAGCCAATGCCAAGCTCAATGCCTTTCCCGTCTTCATGCGGGTCGAGGGCGAAGCCGTGACCATCGTCGGCAATGGCGAGGAAGCGCTTGTCAAGGCCAGGCTGCTTTCGCAGTCGAGCGCGGTGCTGCGCATCGTTGCCGACGATGCGAGCGGCGGTCTGTTGGAGTTCATCGCATCGACCGGGGCCGTTCACATCGAGGCGGCATATGAAGCCGCGCATCTCCAGGGCGCAGCACTGGTCTTCGCCGCGAGCGGCGACGAGGCGCTCGATCGTCGCGTCGTCGACGACGCCCGCCGGCTAGGCATCCCGGTCAACGCCGTGGATCGGCCTGAGCTCTGCGATTTCTTCACCCCGGCCCTGGTCAACCGCGCGCCGGTGGCGATTGCCATCGGCACCGAAGGCGCCGGGCCGGTTCTGGCGCAGATGCTGCGAGGGCGCATCGATCGCATGCTGTCGCCGTCGCTCGGCCGGCTGGCGGCACTTGCCGCTTCGTTCCGCGCCGCCGCCGAGAAGCTGCCTAAGGGCAATCGCCGCCGCCGCTTCTGGAGCGATTTCTTCGCCGGCGCGCCGGCCAAGGCCATCGAAGCAGGCGAACTCGCCGAGGCGCATGGCGCGGCGCTCGAGCTCCTGGCCCAGGATACTCCCGTCGAGGGACATATCGCGCTGGTCGGCGCCGGCCCGGGCGCGGAGGATCTTTTGACCTTGCGCGCGCACCGCCTGCTCATGGAGGCGGACGCCATCGTCTACGACGCGCTGGTACCCGAGGCGATCGTCGCCATGGGTCGCCGCGATGCCGAGCGCCTGCCGGTCGGCAAGCGCAAGGGCTGCCATTCCAAGAGCCAGGAAGAGATCAACGCGCTGCTCATCGAGCTTGGCCGCGCCGGCAAGCGCGTGGTGCGGCTGAAGTCCGGCGACCCATTGGTGTTCGGACGCGCCGGCGAGGAAATGGCGGCGCTTCGGGAGGCCGGCATCGGCTATGAGGTGGTTCCGGGCGTCACCGCCGCCTTTGCCGCGGCCGCCGATTTCGAACTGCCGCTGACGCTGCGCGGTGTTTCGTCCTCGATGGTGTTCACCACGGGCCACGACCTCAAGGGCAACTCGCTGCCCGACTGGGCAAAGCTTGCCATCTCCGGCGCCACCGTCGCCGTCTATATGGGCCGTTCGGTCGCGGCGGAAGTCGCCGGCCGGCTGATCGAAGCCGGGCTGTCGCCGGACACCGCCGTCGCCGTCGTCGAGAACGCCAGCCTCGGCATTCGCCGACGTTTCCACGGCACGCTGGCCGACCTGCCCTCGCTGGAGGAGCGCGCCGACCTCACCGGTCCGGTGATGACGATCATCGGCGACGCCGTCGCCGGCGCCAATTTCGAACAATCCGAGCCGCTCGCGGCCCATAAGCATGAGGGCGCGGCTTCAGCCGTCGCCGAAGGAGTTGAGCAATGAAGGTACTGACCGCGAACAGGCTCTCCGACGGCATCGCCGTCTGGTACGCCGATGGCGGCTGGGCGGAGACCGTCGGCCATGCCGATATCGCGTATGACAAGGCTGCGGAGGACCGGCTGGAAGCGATCGGCGCCGCGGCGGCCGCCAACAATGAAGTCCTGGACGTCAACGTGATCGACGTCACCATTGTCGATGGGTTGGTCCAGCCGGTGCGGCTGCGCGAGAAGATCCGCGCCGCGGGCCCGACCATCCACCCCGATCTCGGCAAGCAAGCGAGCCCGCAAGCGGCACGGGCGGCTTAAATCCCAGGAAGGCAACGGGCGGACGCGCCCTGAAAGACGAAGCATGTACCGTTACGACGAGTTCGACCACGATTTCGTTCAGGCCCGAGTGGCCGAGTTCAGCGACCAGGTGAAGCGCCGGCTTGCCGGCGAGATCACCGAGGACCAGTTCCGGCCGCTCCGGCTGATGAACGGCGTATACCTGCAACTGCATGCCTATATGCTGCGTATCGCGGTGCCTTACGGCACGCTGAACAGCCGGCAATTGCGCATGCTCGCCCATATCGCCCGCAAATACGACAAGGGCTACGGCCACTTCACCACGCGCCAGAACCTGCAGTTCCACTGGCCGGCGCTGGCCGACGTTCCGGCGATCCTAGCCGATCTCGCCAGCGTCGAAATGCATTGCATCCAGACCAGCGGCAATTGCATCCGCAACGTTACCGCCGATCACTTCGCCGGGGCGGCGGCCGACGAGGTCGCCGATCCGCGCCCCTACGCGGAAATCCTGCGCCAATGGTCGTCGGTCCATCCGGAGTTTTCGTATCTGCCGCGCAAGTTCAAGATCGCGGTGACAGGCGCCGAGCGCGACCGCGCCGCCATCCAGGCGCATGACATCGGCTTGCATCTGAAGAAGAACGCCGCCGGCGAGCTGGGCTTTGCGGTCTATGTCGGCGGTGGCCTGGGCCGCACGCCGATGGTCGCTAAGAAGATCCGCGACTTCCTGCCGGAAGCGGAGTTGCTGTCCTACTGCACGGCGATTCTGCGCGTGTACAACCTCTACGGCCGCCGCGACAATAAGTACAAGGCGCGTATCAAGATCCTGGTGCACGAGACCGGCGTCGAGGAGATCGCAAGGCAGATCGAGGCCGAATGGCAGGAGCTTAAGGACACTGAGCTGAAGTTGCCGGAAGCCGATATCCGAGCCATCAACGCCTATTTCGCGCCGCCGGCGCTGTCGGCCCGGCCGGAAGGCGATGCTCTCGTCAAGCAAGCGCGGCTCGATTCCAAGAGCTTTTCGGAATGGCTCGACCAGAATGTCGTGACACATCGCCATCCCGACTACGCGGCAGTCACCATTTCGCTCAAGGGCATCGGCGAGGTGCCTGGCGACGTCACCGACAGCCAGATGGAAGCGGTCGCCGACATTGCCGAGAAATACGCTTTCGACGAGCTGCGCGTCAGCCACGAGCAGAACCTGATCCTGCCGCATGTGGCGCGCGCCGATCTGAAGGCGGTCTATGACGCGCTGGTCGAGATCGGTCTCGCGACCGCCAATTCCAACCTGATCAGCGACATCATCTCCTGCCCCGGCCTCGATTATTGCTCGCTGGCCACGGCGCGTTCCATTCCGGTGGCGCAGGAAATCTCGCGCCGCTTCGCCTCGCTGGAGCGGCAGCGTGAGATCGGTGAATTGAAGCTGAAGATCTCCGGCTGCATCAATGCCTGCGGCCACCACCATGTCGGCCATATCGGCATTCTGGGCGTCGAGAAGAAAGGCACCGAGCTCTACCAGGTGACGCTCGGCGGTTCGGCCGACGAAAACACATCCATCGGCGAGATCATCGGCCGCGGCTTCTCCTCGGAAGAAATCACCGATGCCATCGAGCAGATCGTCGACACCTATCTCGGCCTTCGGCTCCGTCCCGACGAACGTTTTATCGACGCCTACCGCCGTGTCGGTCCCGCGCCGTTCAAGGAGGCGCTCTATGCTGGCGAAACCAAGGCCGCTTGACCGCACCGGCAGTGTGGAGACAGGCGTCGCCGCGGAAGCGGCGGGGCTCGACGCGCTGCATGGCCATCTGAAGCCGATCGAGATCATCGAACGCGCGGCGCGTGATCTGTTTCGCGGCGAGATCGCGGCCGTGTCGTCCTTCGGCGCGGATTCGGCGGTGCTTCTGCACATGATTTCGGAGATCGACCGTTCGCTGCCGGTCATCTTTCTCGACACCGGCAAGCATTTCGAGGAGACGCTCGGCTACCGCGACGCGCTGGTGGCCGACTTCGGTCTGACCGATATCAGGGTGATCAAGCCGGAGGAGGCAGCGCTCGAACGCGTCGATCCGACGGGCCGGTTGCACGAGACCGACACCGACGCCTGCTGCAACGTGCGCAAGGTCGAGCCGCTGGCGCGCGGCGTCGAGCCGTTTCGCGCCTGGTTCACCGGGCGCAAGCGCTTCCAGGCATCGACGCGCGCGGCGCTGCCCGTCTTCGAGGCGGTCGGGTCGCGCATCCGCATCAACCCGCTGGCACACTGGACGACATCGGATCAGGCCGACTATATGCGCGCGCATGCGCTGCGCGAAAATCCGCTGGTCGCCTATGGCTATCTCTCGATCGGCTGCTTCCCATGCACGCAGCCGGTGCAGCCCGGCGAGGACGCGCGCAGCGGCCGCTGGGCGGGCCATGCCAAGACCGAGTGCGGCATTCACCTCTCCGGCTTGGAAAAGTCGCTGACCGACGCCTCACTTTAGGATACGCCGATATTCAGCTGAGGCCGGCCTGCAAATGGCGACTTCTGCGCTTCCGGTGCTCACGTACTTCAAGTACGCTTCGCTCCGGTTCTCGGAAGCCACCACTTTCGGCTCGGCCTGACCTGAATCTCGGCATATCCTTGGAATCTTTAGGACCTTAGGACTTTTGATGACTGAATTGACGACAGCGGGGACCCGCCTTTGGACTCCGGACGGCTTTCGCGAAGACGAGTGGACGCACGCCGAAGGCGCCGAGGCGCTTGCCGGTAATGGCCGTTTCATCCTGCCGCTGCAGGCCTTTCTCGGGCTGGATGAGGACGTTCGCAAGTCAGCCAAGGAGCGCCTCGGGGTGCTGCTGCAGCCGGGCGACGAACTCGACAAGATAGCCGGCCTGCTGGACCAGCTGTCGCTGGTGGCGCTCGCCTTCCCGGCCTTCAATGACGGCCGCTCCTTCTCCAAGGGCGAATTGCTGCGGACGCGGCATCATTTCAAGGGTGCGGTGCGCGCCACCGGCCAAGTGCTGGTTGACCAGCTGCCGCATATGCTGCGGCTCGGTTTCGACGAGTTCGAGGTCTCCAATCCGGTGCTGTTGAAGCGGCTGGAGGAAGGGCGGACCGGCGGCCTGCCGGTGTACTATCAGCCGGCGGTGGAGGCGGAGCCCAAAGGGCCGAGATATTCCTGGCGGCGCAAGCGTCCCGGGTGACGCTCCACTCAGGCACCAGAGCTATCATCCTGGTCCGACCAGCATCGCGTATTTTGTCGGTCAACTCGGCCAGAAACAGGCCTAGAACGTAGGCTGCACTGTTCTGGTCAGACCACATTGACGATTTAGGCTTCCCCTTCGGCCAACCTGCCCTTAGGATAGGGTCATTATTTCGGGCTACGAAATAATGACCAGCTAAGGGAGGAGACCGGCATGGCAGGCAAGAAGATATTGATGCTCGTTGGCGAGTTCAGCGAGGAATATGAGATTTTCGTTTTTGAGCAGGCCATGCACGCGGTCGGCCATACCGTCCATGTCGTGTGCCCTGACAAGAAGGCCGGAGACGTGCTCAAGACCTCATTGCACGACTTCGAGGGCCACCAGACCTATACGGAAAAGCTCGGCCACGACTACATCCTCAACAAGACCTTCGCCGAGGTGAAGCCGGCCGACTACGACGCGGTCTATGCGGCGGGCGGGCGCGGACCGGAATATATCCGCATCGACAAGCGCGTGCAGGCGCTGGTCAGGCATTTCCATGAGACCGGCAAGCCGATCTTCACCATATGCCACGGCGTGCAGATCCTGATCGCGGTCGACGGCGTGGTGCGCGGCAAGGAGGTCGCGGCGCTGCAATATTGCGAGCCGGAAGTGACGCTTGCCGGCGGCACCTATATTGATGTCGCCCCGACGGGCGCGCATGTCGACGGCAATCTGGTTTCAGCCAAGGGCTGGCCGGGGCTTGCCGCTTTCATGCGGGAATGCCTGAAGGTGCTCGGCACCGAGATCCGCCACGGCGAAGCGCTGATGCGCGACGACCGGAAGGCGGCCTAAAGCCCGTCAGTTGTGGCGTGCGGCCATTGAGCGCCGCCCGCCGTCCGCATTCTCCGCCTCGACATCGTCGAGGCGGTCAAGCAGATCGCTAAGCCGCTGGGGCATTTCCTTTTCCAGGCGAAATGCCGGCAAGGTGCGCAGAAAGCGCTTCGTTGCTTCGCTGCCGGCCTGCCGCCTGATATCGTTCGCCAGCTCGGCGCGCCTGTTGCCGTGGTTGCCGTTCATCGTCCCAAAATCCTGTGTCGGCTTCGAAACTCCTCCAGCCCCGCTATGGTTCCCGCAACGGCATTTGAGAGCAAACAAAGCTGCGTGATAGGGTAAAATTTGAATTAATTCGGAATGATGGCCTGGCGTCCTCGGCCACCGCTTACCCCTTGATTTTTGACCTCCAAACCTCGATATCGGGCGCAAATCCAGACCAATCCGAATGACGGGAAACGCGATGAGCGACCAGGCAAAAGACGAACGCACGCCCGAAGATATGGAAGCCACTCAGGCTTCCGGCGAGCGTGCGGAAGGTGGCGTCGACGGCGACTACGAGGCGCTGGTGCGGCTGCTGAAAGAAAACGAGGAACTGAAGGACCGCGCGCTGCGCGTCGCGGCCGACATGGAGAATCTGCGGCGGCGCACCGCGCGCGACGTGCATGATGCGCGGACTTACGCGGTGGCCAATTTCGCGCGCGACATGCTGTCGGTGTCCGACAATCTGCGCCGCGCGCTGGACGCGATCCCAGCCGAGGCGAAAGCCGGCGGCGACGCCGGGTTCAAGGCGCTGATCGAAGGTGTCGACCTCACCGAACGCGCCATGCTTTCGGCGCTGGAGCGCCATGGCGTGAAGAAACTCGCGCCGGAAGGCGAGAAGTTCGATCCGAACTTCCACCAGGCGATGTTCGAGGTGCCCAATCCGGACGTTCCGGCCGGCACCGTCGTCCAGGTGGTGCAGCCGGGCTATTCGATCGGCGAGCGCGTGCTGCGGCCGGCGATGGTCGGCGTCGCCAAGGGCGGTCCGAAGGCCGCCGCCGAGGCGAAGGTCGAACCAGGCCCGGTGAACGAGCAGGCGGAGAAGGATGCGTAGTAAGTGAGTAGGGGAGTAGGGCAGTAAGGGGGGAGGGATAGCGGCGGTACAATTTGCGCGACTTGTGCTATTTATTTTCCCTTACTCCCTTACTGCCCTCATCCTATGAATCCCATCGCGTTGCTCGACTATGCCGGCGTCGCCGTCTTCGCGGCGACGGGCGCGCTTGCGGCATCGCGTAAGCAGCTCGACATCATAGGCTTTCTGTTCCTGGCCAGCGTCACCGGCATCGGTGGCGGGACGTTGCGCGACGTCATCCTCAACCTGCCGGTTTTCTGGGTCGCCAACAGCGGCTATGTGCTGATCTGCGCCGTCGTCGCGGTACTGGTCTTCTTTAGCGCCCACCGCTTCGAATCCCGCTACAAGCTGCTGCTCTGGCTCGACGCCATCGGCCTTGCGGCGTTCTCGGTGATGGGCGCGGCCAAGGGGCTGGCGATCACCGGCTCTCCCGTCGTGTCGGTGGTCATGGGCGTGCTGACGGCGACCTTCGGCGGCATTCTGCGCGATCTGCTTGCCGGCGAGCCCTCGGTGCTGCTCAGGCCCGAAATCTATGTCACCGCCGCCCTTGCCGGCGCCACCATCTTCACCCTTGGCGATCTAGCCGGCCTGCCGGCGCTGGCTTCCAGCCTGCTCGGCTTTGCGGCAGCGTTCCTGGTGCGCGGCGGCGCGCTCAGATTTGGCTGGTCGTTTCCGGCCTATAAAAGCCGGCCGGGGCGAAGGCCGGAAGACATCCGGTGAGCGAATAGCGAATAGGGAGTAGCGAATAGAGGTTGAACGGAACAGATCCCGCTACTTTCTTCTATTCGCTATTCGCTATTCGCTATTCGCTATTCGCTATGCCGCGAAGCGCTGCCCTTCACCGCCATAGTAGTTGACGTAGCGGGCGCCGATCTCCTTGACCGGCATGACGACGAAGACGTCGACGGTCGAGAATTCGTGGTCGATGACACAGCCGTCGCCGATGCGGGCGCCGACGCGCAGGTAGCCCTTGACCAGCGGCGGCATGGCGGCGATCGCCGCCTTGGTGTTCACCGCCTCGATCGGCATCAGATCCATCGAGCAGTAGCGCCCCGGGACCGCGCGAACATCCCAGGCGGAGTTGGTGCGGCAATGATGGGCAAGATAGGTCAGCGCCTCGGCATGCGCCGCCGGCACGATGCCATGGAAAGAGGCGCAGCCGGTCATCACGCCGATGCCGTAATGGTTGATATAGGCCCAGATGCCCTGCCAGAGCGCCTCGATGGTGCGCTTGGAGCGGTATTCCGGCAGAACGCAGGAGCGGCCGAGCTCGAGGAAGCGCTGGCCGGGGTGCCGCGCGATCAGCTTGGTGAGCTCAAACTCGCCCTCGGAATAGAAGCCGCCGGCGGCCGTCGCGATCTCCTGCCTCAGCAAGCGGTAGGTGCCGACGATGCGGCGATGCTCGGGACCGGGAAGGGAGGTATCGAACACAAGAAGGTGATCGCAGAGCGGATCGAAACGGTCGGCGTCACGCCGGTCCTGCGCCTGAAACAGGTCCTTCCTCGCGCCAAGCTCGTCGTAGAATACCCGATAGCGGACTTCCTGGGCGGCGGCGATCTCGGCTTCGTTGCGGGCGAGCCGCACTTCGAGATTGCCGATGCGGCCCAAGGGAGCACCGCTTGCGACAGCGTCGGCGGTGCGGGCAGCGAGCAGGGCGCCGCCGGCGTTCGGCCGAGTGTCACATTCAGGCACGACTGTATGCACGAGTGATTCTCCTTCGAGCCATCCCTCTTGGCACGGGGATACGGTGTAGGTGCAACAGGATTGTGACAGTACCGTGATACGAGGTGGCGGGCAATACTTTGTCGGCTGGGCAATACGCTCAACCGGCTATCTTGTGGCCGCGAAAGCCAGGCAAGCCAAGGCGTTGAAGGGTTAAAAATTTCCTCAGGCGGCGACCTGGCCCTCGACCGCCTGGACGAGCGCGTCCGGGTCGAGCGGCTTGGTCACGAAACCGCTGGCGCCGTGGGCGAGCACGGCATGCCGGGTCTTTTCCTGACTATCGGCGGAAAGCACCATGATCGGGATCGGCGGCATGGCTAGCGACTCTTCATGGCGACGGATCGCTGCGATCGCGTCGAGCCCGTCCATGACGGGCATATGCAGGTCCATCAGGACCACATCGAAGCGGAACTTGAGGCCGGCATCGGTGACAGCATCGACCGCGGCCTTGCCGTTGCCGACGATCTTGACGCGATGCCCGGCCTTGAGCAGCGTGGCGCGGGCGAGCATGGCGTTGATGTCATTGTCTTCCGCGATCAGCACCGACAGGCCCTGGTCGCGCTTGCGCGAGGAAGCCTCGCGCGGCTGCGGCCGCGGCTGCACAAGCGCGGAGCCATGGCTGGTCAACAGCACCCGCAGCAGGGTCTCGCCGCGCACGGGTCTCGCGAGGAAGGTGGCGTAGCCGCTGGCGCGGAATTCGCCGAGCATGCCGCGGTCCGTCGGCGCGATCAGGGTGATGGCCTCGCAGTCGACAAAGCCCGAGTCGCGCAGCCGCTTGAGCAGCCTGCCGTCGCCGTTTTCGAGCGCGGCGTCGATCAGGAGCACGTTGCAGCCGGCAGCAAAGGGGGCTGCCTGGCCCGGTGTCGTCGCGATCTCGACACTGCCGCCATGGGCCCTGATCGTGCGGGCGATGGCATCGGCCTCGGTGAGGTTTTTCGACACGATCACCGCCCGCCGGTCGGCGAGGATGTTGTGGCGATGCGGCGGCGGTTCGGTTGCCGCGACCGCCGGAAGCTCGAGGACGAATTCGGATCCTTCGCCGAGCCGGCTCGAGACCGAGATCGTGCCGCCCATCGCAGTGGCCAGCCGCTTCGAGATGGCAAGTCCGAGGCCGGCGCCGCCATGCACCCTGGTCGAAGTACCGTCGGACTGCTCGAACTCCTCAAAAATGCGCTCCATATCCTCTTCGCGCAGGCCCGGGCCCGTGTCGGCGACGTTGAAGCAGACACGGTCGGTGGTTTCGGTGCGGGCGCGCGCCACGGTGAGCAGCACGCCGCCCGTGTCGGTGAACTTCACCGCATTGCCGATGAGGTTGAGCAGCACCTGGCGCACGCGGCCGGGGTCGGCGGTGATCATCTGCGGCACGTCGGGCTCGACATGGCACCCAAGGCCGATGTTCTTGGCGAAGGCCTTTGCGGCCAGAAGCTCGATGATGTTGTCGGCGATTTCGCGCAGCGACGTCGGCTGCGGCTCGGGCTCGAAGCGGCCGGCCTCGATCTTGGAGTAGTCGAGCAGGTCCTCGATGAGCGCGAGCAGCGCGCTGGCCGAGGTGGAAATGGCGCCGACATAGGTGCGCTGTTCGGGCGAAAGGTCGGTATCGGCAAGCAGCTTCGCCATGCCCATGATGCCGTTCATCGGCGTGCGGATCTCATGGCTGACGGTGGCGAGGAAGCGCGACTTGGCCTGGCTGGCATATTCGGCCCGTTCGCGCGCGGTGATCAGCGAGGACTCGGCGCGCTTGCGGGCGGTGATGTCGCGGGCGATCGCCCGGTGCGAGACCGCGCCCGTGTCCTTGTCGCGCACCGACAATTCGATCCAGGAGAACCAGCGCGGCCCGTTCGGCGTGCGGATCGCGACATCGGTGGAACTCAGGCATTCATGGTCGGAGAAGGCGGCGTCGGGAACGACGCCGACATCGATGCCAAGCTCGGACAGGGTCTTGCCGGCAAGATCGCGGGGGTCGATATCGACAAGCGAGGCAAAGACGCTGTTGGCATAAACAATATGGCCGTCGCGGTCGCGATGGACAACGAGGTCGCCAAGCGCGTCGATCAGGCCGCGGAAGCGTTCCTCGCTCTCCTGCATCTCCCACATGCGGTCGGCGAGGGTCTCGATCTCGGCGCGGCTGCGGGCTGCGGTCTCGTCGAGAAGTGCCGCGGTGCGACGCTCGTCGCGACGGCTGCGCAGATGCATGGCCAAGCCGGCGACGGCCGCGGCGGCGAGGCCGACGGTGACGATGAGCGGCGCTCCGGTGAGATGCGCGAGCCCCGCCATGACAGCGATGGCGACGATCGTCAGGAACGGCAGGCCTTCGCGGCTGGCCGCGGGCAATTCGGGAGCCAGCGGCGGCGCGGCAAGCACCTGCCGCTTCGGCGCATCGGCGATGAGCCTGTCGGCGCCCGCGGCTTTGCTGTCCTGTCTGATGTCGGAGTCCGCGACCATGCGCGAACCATGCCAGACAGAGATTATGGAAGACTGGGAGGGATCGTTCGAATTTTAGCGATTTGCGCGGATTCCGGCGGCCTGCGGATGCAGGTGAAACCGCGACTTCCGGCTACATATCGACGACGACCCGGCCCCTGATCTTGCCTTCGACGATGTGGCGCGCGGCGTCGACGATGCCGTCGAAACCGATCGTGCGCGACAGGGTCGACAGCTTGTTCAAGTCGAGGTCGGTACCGATGCGGCGCCATGCCTCCAGGCGGACGGCCTTCGGCGCCATCACCGAATCGATGCCCAGCAGCGAGACGCCGCGCAGGATGAAGGGCGCGACGCTTCCCGGCAGGTCCATGCCGCCGGCCAGACCGCAAGCGGCGATCGCGCCGCCATAGGAGGTCATCGAAAGCACATTGGCCAGGGTATGGCTGCCGACCGAGTCGACGCCGCCCGCCCAGCGCTCCTTGGCGAGCGGCTTCGCCGGCTGGCTGAGCTCCTCGCGCGAGATCACCTCGGCCGCGCCCAGATCGATCAGATAGGGGCTTTCGGCGTTGCGGCCGGTCGAGGCGATGACATGGTAGCCAAGGCTGGACAGGATCGAGATGGCGACCGAGCCGACGCCGCCGGCCGCACCCGTCACCACCACCGGGCCGCGGTCCGGCACGATGCCGTGACGCTCCAGCGCCATAACGGAGAGCATGGCCGTATAGCCCGCCGTGCCGACGGCCATCGCATCATGCGCGCTCATGCCCTCTGGCAGCGGCACCAGCCAATCGCCCTTGACGCGGGCGCGGCCGGCATAGGCGCCGTAATGCGTCTCGCCGACGCCCCAGCCATTGAGGATCACCTTATCGCCCCTGCGCCAGTCGGCATGCGAGGAGGAGATCACGGTGCCGGCGAAATCGATGCCAGGAACCAGCGGCCAACGGCGCACGACCGGCGCCTTGCCGGTGATGGCGAGGCCGTCCTTGTAGTTCACCGTCGTCGCCTCGACGGCGACGGTGACGTCGCCTTCCATCAGATCGGCCTCGGTGAGGTCGACGACATCGACGGACTGCTTCTTGTCCGCATCGCGCGAAACGAGGATGGCTTTGAAGGTGTCCGACACTTTTTTCTCCTCGGTTCCGGTTGGTGAGAAGTCTGCGGTTTCAACCGCGTCAGGTCAATTGCCTGGATCCTGCGGCTTGGCCTCGCGGCCCCAGCCGATCAGCTCGTCGAAGACGACAAGCGCCGCGCCGACCGAGATGAAGGCGTCGGCAAGGTTGAATACCGCGAAGGACCAGACGGGCGTGTGGAACAGGATGTAGTCGATGACGTGACCGTAGACGGCCCGGTCGATGAGGTTGCCGAGAGCGCCGCCGATGATGAGCGCAAAGCCGGTGCGGGCGACGACATGGCCGGCCGGCGTGCGCGTGGCGAGATAGAGCACGAAGGCGACGACCAGCACGGCGATGACCACGAGGCCGGTATCGCCGAAGGACTCGAACATCGAGAAGGCAATGCCGGTGTTGTAGGTGCGGAACAGCGCCAGGAAGGGCAGGAGGTCGACCTTCTCCTGAAAGGCGAGCCCGTTCTCGACCAGCTGCTTGATCCACTGGTCGAGCGCAATGGAGATGACGACCAGCAGGACGTAAGGGGACCAGGATTTCACTTGGTAGTCCTCATAGCGAGTCAGTTGCGGGCTCGAGCTTCAACGCGCCGCGCCTTATCTCGAACAGCATCACGCCGGTGGCGACCGCCAGGTTGAGCGAGTCGGCGCGGCCGGCCTGGGGGATTCGGAGTAGGCGGTCGCAGCTTTCGGCAAGGCTGTCGGGCAGACCCTGCTGTTCGTTGCCCATCAGCAGCAGAACCGGTCCCCTGGAGAAATCGACCGAGCGATAGTCGACCGCGCCTTTGAGGTGCGTGCCGACGACCAGACCGGAAAAATCGCGTCGCCAGGCGAGGAAGGCCTGCTCGGTCGCTTTGGCGACAGGCACGGCGAAGATCGAGCCCATGGTGGCGCGCACCGTCTCCAGCGAGAACGGATCGGTGGTGTCGCCGACCAGGATGACGCCCCTGGCGCCGACGGCGTCGACGGTGCGGATCACGGTGCCGAGATTGCCGGGGTCGCGAACCCGGTCGAGCGCCACCCAGACGTCCCCGTCCCTGGCGCGGATGTCCTTCAGCGGCACGGTCTGCTGTGAAAAGACGCCGACCACCATTTGCGGGTTTTCGCGGCGGGTGATGGCCGCCAGCACCTTTTCCGAAACTTCGAGCACCGTGCCGCCGGCAGCAACCGTGCGAGCGGCGACCTTTTCGACGGCCGCATTGCCGCGCCCGGCCTTGGCGAAAACCAAGGTCCTGATCGACCAGCCGAGATCGAGGGCGTCGATGACGAGCTTCAGGCCCTCGGCCATGAAGGCGTTCTGCTGGTCGCGGAACTTCTTCAGCGCCAGCGCCTTGATGTCCTTGACCAGCGGATTGGCAAGGCTGGTGACTTCCTTGACCTGCCCGACAGGGCGCGCGCCGTCATATGCCGTCATTTCAAGCCACCCAGCGCGAGAACAGCGAGGTCGACAGCGCGCGGCCGGCGGATTTCTCGCGAATGATCAGTTCGCCGGATTCGACGGTGCCGCCCATGCCGGCGAAAGTATCGCGCATCAGGGCGTGGATGGCGAAGAAGGAGGCGCGGATCGAATAGGCCGTAAGGACGACGGCCAGCGGTTTCGGCGTCAGGATCGAGCGGCAGAGGTCGGTCAGGCCCGGCAGGTCCTCGAACAATTGCCAGACCTCGCCCTTGGGGCCGCGGCCATAGGCCGGCGGGTCGAACAGCACGATGTCGTAGCGGCTACCGCGGCGCTCCTCGCGCTCGGCGAATTTGACCGCGTCCTCGACGATCCAGCGGATCGGCTTTTCGGCAAGCCCTGCCATCTCCTGGTTCTCGCGCGCCCAGCCGATCGCCTTCTTCGAGGCATCGACATGGGTGACCTCGGCGCCGGCGCGGGCGGCGACCAGCGAGGCGAGACCGGTGTAACCGAAGAGGTTCAGCACCTTCACCGGCCGCTTCGCCGCTGCGATCAGCCCCGCCATATGGTCCCAATGCGAGGCTTGCTCGGGAAAGACGCCGACATGGCGGAACGAGGTAAAGCGGCCGAGATAGTCGATGCCGTGATGCTTCATCGGCCAGGTCTCGCCCAGCGGCGCCTTCGGAAAGCGCCAGCGGCCGATGCCTTCCTCGTCTGTGTCGCCGGTGAAGATGGCGTCGGCGCGCTCCCATTCCTTCGCCGGAAGGGCGCGCTGCCAGATCGCCTGGCCTTCCGGGCGCACTATGCGGTAGGGGCCGTATTGCTCGAGTTTCTCGCCGGCGCCGCTGTCCAGGAGGGCGTAATCGGCGTTGGGGGCCACTTCCAGGATCAATGGCAGGCGCTCGGCGGGCAACACGCCCTCGCGGCGCGCCAGCACGCGCGGCGCCGGTCGGGCTTCCTGCCGGTCCGCCGGTTTGGTTTCGCGGCGCTCGGCGGGCGCGGCCTGCTGCCGTCCGGCCGGGAACGGATCACGCAAGCGGGGTTGTTCCGCCCTTGCGGGATGCGGGCGGCCATCGCGGCGTTTGTCGCGAAAAGATTTCAAGAAGGATCATCTCCGGCGGTTCGGCCCGCTTCTGCCACACCCGCCCCCTTCGGCGCAACAAAGCAGGGCTTATTCAATGGTGGGGCCATCAACCATGCCGGGCGCCGAGCAGGCCGAAACAAAGCGAAATGAAGCCAAGCGCCTTCGCCGCGGTTACCGCCATGTGGCCGGTTTCCCAATGCAGCCGGACGGCTTCGAAATTTTCCGGGATTGGCCCCGGCGTCCAGGCCGTGAGGATATCGTTTGCCGGTTTGACAAGGCCGAACCAGAGCGCCAGCGCGGCCGCATAGAGCAATGTGGCCACGAGCACAAAGCGGAAGGCCGAAGCTTGACCACGCAGCATCCAGGCAAGCAGCGCCGGACAGAGGATGGCAGCTATATCGAGCGGGGCTCCGATCACGGCAAAAAGCAGAAACTGACCGTTGAAGACCGTCGTCTCTCGCCACAGCGCTGGCGACCACTTCGTCAACCTGGCAGCGATTCCAGCACATGGGCAAAGGACGGTCCAAGACTGAGCGCCGCAACGAAAACGGTCAGCACCGACCAGAACAGCAGGGTTCCGCGCATCTCCATTGCGGAGACAACGGCAACGGGACGCAGGCGTTCCGCGGCACCAGGTCGCTTGCCGGGACGTGCGGACCGGCCCTATTGTCCGGCACACCGGTTGCCATTCATGTCCCGCTCGGAACGCCTGCTCGATCTCGTCCAGATCCTGCGCCGCCATCGCCGGCCAGTGAGCGGCCGCACGCTTGCGGACGAGATCGGCGTGTCGATCCGCACCCTCTATCGCGATATCGCGACGCTGCAGGGGCAGGGCGCGCCGATCGAAGGCGAGGCGGGGCTTGGCTATGTGCTGAAGCCCGGCTTCATGCTGCCGCCGCTGATGTTCACCGACGAGGAGATCGAGGCGATCGTGCTCGGCTCGCGCTGGGTGGCGAAGCAGCCGGATGAAAGGCTGGCGGCCGCCGCGACGGATGCGCTGGCCAAGATCGCGGCAGTGCTGCCGGATGATCTGCGCGAAGATCTCGACGCCACGACGCTGCTTGTCGGACCACGCTCGGAAAATGCCGAAGCGATCGACCTCGGCATCGTACGGCAGGCGATCCGCGACGAGCGCAAGCTCGGCTTCTTTTATCGCGATGCCGAAGGCGCGGCATCGAAGCGTCTGGTGTGGCCCTTCGCGCTCGCCTTCTTCGACAAGGTGCGGGTGATGGTGGCGTGGTGCGAGATGCGCCAGGATTTCCGGCATTTCCGCACTGACCGGATGTCCGGGCTGACAGCGACCGGCGTCCGCTATCCGCGCCGCCGCCAGGCGATGCTGAAGGAATGGCGGGCGGGCCTCGACGCTTCCGGCTGATTTGCTGCTGCCAGAATCTGACAGCGGGTCCGCGTATAGTCTCCAAGGTGCAGATACTTTGGAGATCGGATATGACCACGCCGAATTTCGTCATCCTCTATGTCGACAGCCCCGAGCGGAGCGGCGCGTTCTACGCCTCGTTGCTCGGGCGCGACCCGGTCGAATCCTCGCCGACCTTCGTCATGTTCGTGCTCGACAAGGGCTTCAAGCTCGGTCTCTGGTCGCGCCACACGGTAGAACCGGCGGCGGCGGGCGGCGGCGGCGAGCTTGTGCTTGCCGTCGAGAACGCGGCGGCGGTCGACGCCGCCCATGCGGATTGGATTGGCAGAGGGATCGACATGCTGCAGGCGCCAACCGATCTCGATTTCGGCCGTGCCTTCGTGGCGCTCGATCCGGACAATCATCGCCTGCGCGTCTATTGGCCGAATGGGCAGTAGGCAGTAGGCAGTAGGCAGTAGGCAGTAGGCAGTAGGCAGTAGGCAGTAGGCAGTAGGCAGTAGGCCTACCCTCTCTATTGCCTACTGCCCAATCCCTACTGCCTATTTGAGCGCCTCGTAGACGGCGATGCCTGCTGCGAGATCCTCAAGAGCTGCGCCGACCGACTTAAACAGCGTGATCTCGCCGTCGCTTTCCCGGCCCTGTTTCTCGCCGCGCGCGAGCTCGTGGAGGTCGGCGACGATCGCTTCCGGCTTCAGCACACCTGAGGCCAGCGGCTGGACGATGTCGCCGGCTTCCTTGGTGGCGCCGGCGCGGGTGTCGACATAGACGCGGGCGCGCTTGATCGCGTCGTCATCGCTTTCGCGCATCGTCGGCGTGAAGCCGCCGACGAGATCGACATGGGCGCCCGGCTTCAAAAGCGCGCCCTTGACCAGCGGCGTGTTCGAGATGGTCGCCGAGGTGACGATATCGGCCTCGGCAAGCTCGGCGTCGAGATCGCCGGCCGCGCTTGCCGGAAGGCCTTCGGCACGCAAGGCGGCGGCCACTTTTTCGGCATTGGCCGGCGTGCGGTTCCAGATGCGGATGGATGTGATCGGCCTGACCGCCGAATGCGCCCTGGCAAGGAACGGCGACAGCGCGCCGGCGCCGATCACCAGAAGCCGCGAGGCGTCCTTGCGGGCGAGATAGGAGGCGGCGAGCGCCGAGGCGCAGGTCGTGCGCCATTGCGTCAGCCGCTGGCCGTCGATCAGCGCCTCAGGCTCGCCGGTGACGCCGTCGAGCAGAAGATAAAGGCCCATCACCGCCGGCTTGCCGATGGCGTTGTTGTCCGGCGACACGGTGACGATCTTGACGCCGATATGCCCTCCCGCCGAGGTGCCGGCGGCGTTGAAGTCGGTCCAGGCTGGCATCAAAAGCAGGGTAGAGGCCGCACCATCCGGCCGCTCGACGCCGTGATGGTGGCGAACCGGCTGCACGGCGCCTTCGCGAAAGGCGGTGCGCAATGTCTCGACGAGGCCGGGAAAGGTCAGCGCGCGGTCGACCTCTTCGGCCGAAATATGCAGCATCGGAGGCTCCGTAGAGGGTTACTCAGAGACAGCATGACGTCGCCCGAAAACCGCTTCACACTTTTCGGCATCATGCTCTAGTTCGTTGGCTTGGGCAGCGCCGGTCCATTGGGCGCCGCCGGCGGGCAGCTCACCGCCTGGCGCAGGTTTTCGGCTTCCAGACCACGCTGGCGCGCGAGCTTGCGGTAGCGGCCCTGCTTCACCCAGGTCGCCATGCTGCCGACGACCATGCCGACGGCCAAGGCAAGGAACAGGAAGATGAAAAGCGGCAGGTTCAGCGTCAGCGCGGGATTGCCGGGATGGAACGGGTCGAGCGTGAAAGCGACGACGCCGCGATTGGCGACGGCGAGCGCGATCAGGATGATTGCCAGCGGCACGAAGACCACGACGAGGATGAAGCGATTGAACATCAGATCTCCACATAGAGAGAAGCTTCCTAAGCGCGCATGTCTTTGCCCCGAAACCGGCCTCCACTTTCGGGAGACATGCTTTAAGCGCCAGGATGCCGTTTCAACCCGCCGGCGCGGCGCTTATTTGCCGCCGTTCAGTCTTTCGCGCAACTCCTTGCCGGTCTTGAAGAATGGCACCCACTTTTCCTCGACCTCGACGGATTCGCCGGTGCGCGGGTTGCGGCCGGTGCGGGCGGGACGGTTTTTCACCGAAAATGCTCCGAAACCGCGTAACTCGACCCGGTTGCCCTCGGCAAGCGCATCGGTGATCTCGTCAAAGATCGCGCCCACGATGTTTTCGACATCGCGCAGGAAAAGGTGCGGGTTGCGCGCGGCAATGATCTGCACAAGCTCGGATTTGATCATAGAACGTTCCCCGTAAACCACTGCAATCGATTATCAGGATGATTTTATTGCTTTTTTGGCTCGCCCCAGCGAGATGTCAAGGGTGCCAGACCGAAACGAGACCGTCAAGAAACAAGCGGTCGGCGCCGAGCTCGTGAATGACATCGCCGCCGGCATCCGGCAGGCCAAGCGCCTTGGCCGCCAGTTTTGCCATCGACTGGGAAAACAGGAAACCGCCAGGCCTGTCCTTTTCCTTCCACTCGACGACCTTGAGTTTGGCGTCCACGCCCTTTGTCGCCAGCCAGTCGATCGCCTCCTGTTCGCCGCCGACGGCGTCGACCAGATGGTTGGCCAAAGCCTGGCGGCCGGTAAAAATCGAACCGTCGGCCAGTGCCAGCGCCTGGTCATGCGTCATCTTGCGGCGGTCGGCGACTATGCCGACGAACCAGTCGTAGCTGTCGAGGATCAGCTTGCGCACCATGGCGCGTTCATCTTCATTGGTCGGCTTGAAGGGCGAGGGCGAAGCCTTGAGTGGCGACGATTTCACCTCCTCCAGCTTGATGCCGAGCTTGTCCATGAGACCGCTGACATCGGGGTATTGAATCAGCACGCCGATCGAGCCGACGATCGAGGTCTTGCGGGCGACGATGTGGTCGGCCGCACTGGCGATCATATAGCCGGCCGACGCCGCCAGCGTGCCGACCTCGGCCACCACGGGCTTGTCGCCGGCAAGCTTGCGCACGGCTTCGAATGTCGACTCGCCACCGACCGTGGTGCCTCCGGGCGAATCGATCGACAGGATGAC
Source organism: Mesorhizobium sp. SOD10 (assembly GCA_000824805.1). Classification (GTDB taxonomy): domain Bacteria; phylum Pseudomonadota; class Alphaproteobacteria; order Rhizobiales; family Rhizobiaceae; genus Mesorhizobium. The sequence goes on along the minus strand of CCNA01000006.1, from coordinate 619,072 downwards.
GCCCTTGACCTCCGGCGACTTGCGGATCGCTTCAAGCCTTTTGAGCAGTTCCTCGTCCTCGGTGATGGTGCCTTCGATCTTGACCTTGGCGATATGGGGAACCGCCAGGCCGGTAAATTTGTCGTCATAGACCCAGGTCGAGAAGGCGATAATTGCCGCCGCCAGAACCAGAAACGCGACAACGCGCCAGAAGGTCAGCTTGCGGCGCAAGCGGCGGCGGTCGATCAGGTCGTCGGCTCTCATTGCCATCATCAGCCTCGTTGGTCGGTGGGAAAGCACGCTTTTAAAGCAAGCCTCCGCACACGGCTACCGTTTCCTGAGAGCGCCCTACCGTGAAGCGGCGACGCCGACCTCACGAAAAATTAACGCAACCAGGGTCCCCTATCTGCTATGAAGTACAAGCCGTCTCGCCGGATTCTGGTCGATTTTGCGGGCGGCAGTCGTCACATTTTTGCAGTTTTCCTCCGCTTGTGCTTGCTTGTAGGTGCCGGCATACCACCTATAGGCGGTGTTTGGGCGGGCAAAGGTCCATTAGAAAAGTCATGTTGGCGCGATCTGACGAAACGAGCGATGCCGGTAGGGCATCGGCTCCCGCGGCCCAAGGCACGCGTGGCGATGCTTTCAACCGCGCGCAGCGGCACTCGCGCCGCGTGCGCGTGCTGAAATTCGCGGTGCCGCTGCTCGCGGTCGCGATCGCCGTCGCCTTTCCGGTCTATTCCTACCTCAAGGCGCCCCTCTCCGTCTCGGTGCAGGCCGACGGCACGGCGTTCTCCGACGGCAAGCTGGTGATGGCCAATCCGAAGCTAAACGGCTTCACCAAGCAGAAGCTGCCATATTCGCTGACGGCGACCAGGGCGACGCAGGATGTCGGCCAGCAGGCTATCATCGACCTCGACGGCATCAATGCCAAACTGCCGGTCGCCACCGACAATATCGTGTCGGTCGATGCAGCGCACGGCATCTATAATCGCGACGCCAATACGATGGACCTGACCAGCGAGGTCAGCGTGACGACGACGGACGGCCTCATGGCCAAGTTCAAATCGATCTTCCTAGACATGGGCAAAGGCTCTATGAAGACGAGCAATCCGGTCGACGTCAGCCGCGGCGGGTCGCGCATCACCGCGGACTCGATGTCGGTCGAGGACAATGGCAGGCTCGTGGTCTTCGAGAACCGGGTTCGCGTCAACATAGATCCAGCCGCGCTGAAGGCAGCAGGGGTAAACGGTGGAGAACAGAATGCGTCGCAGTAAATCCGCATGGCTTTCGGGCGCTGCTTCCGCATTGCTGGTTTTGGCGACGGCGCATTCTTTCGCGCAATCGAGCGCGACCAGCCAGATCCCCGGGCTCAAGCTATCGGGTGACCAGCCGATCCAGATCGAAAGCGACAAGCTCGAGGTCCGCCAGGCCGAGAGCATGGCCATATTCAGCGGCAACGTCACCGTCAATCAGGGGCCGACCCTGCTCAAGGCCGGCAAGATGACGGTCTATTACGTCAAGGATGCCAATGCCGGCAAAAGCGCCGCCGCCGGCGCGTCGGCAATGACGGGCGCCGCCAATATCGACCATCTGGAGGTCGAGAACAAAGTCTACGTCAAGTCGAACGACCAGATCGCTACGGGCGACAGCGGCACATTCGACATGAAGACGCAGGTGCTGGTGCTTAAGGGCAAGGAAGTGGTGCTGTCGCAGGGCGACAATGTGCTCAAGGGCTGCAAGCTCACCGTGCAGATGAAGAGCGGCCTCGCCAATGTCGATGGCTGCGGCGGCCGCGTGATGATGTCGTTCACGCCCCAGAAGCAGGGCGCGCAGCAGCAGGGAGCGTCGGGCAAGTAATGGCCGGCGTAACCTCGCTGCTGGCCCGTCTTCCGGGACGGGCGGCCGCAAAGCCGGCTGCGCCGGCGACGGTCGGCACCGACAAGGCAAAGTTCAAGGGCACCCTGATCGCCAAGGGCCTGACCAAGAGCTACAAGGGCCGCAAGGTGGTGAGCGGGGTGACGCTTGGCGTGCGCGCCGGCGAAGCCGTCGGCCTGCTTGGTCCCAACGGCGCCGGCAAGACCACCTGTTTCTACATGGTCACCGGCCTGGTGCCGGTCGACGAAGGCTCGATCGAGATCGACGGCTTCGACGTTACCTCGATGCCGATGTACCGGCGCGCCCGCCTCGGGATCGGCTATCTGCCGCAGGAAGCGTCGATCTTCCGCGGCCTGAACGTCGAGCAGAATATCCGCGCCGTGCTGGAGGTTGTCGAAAAAGATCGCAAGGTGCGCGAACGCAACCTCGACGAGCTGCTCGAGGAATTCCACATCAGCCATCTGCGCAAGGCGCCGTCAATGTCGCTGTCGGGCGGCGAACGGCGCCGCCTCGAAATCGCGCGGGCGCTGGCGACGCGGCCGGCCTATATGCTGCTCGACGAACCCTTCGCCGGTATCGACCCGATCGCCGTCGCCGACATCCAGCAGCTCGTTCGGCACCTCACGGCCCGCGGCATCGGCGTTTTGATCACCGACCACAATGTACGTGAGACGCTCGGCCTGATCGACCGCGCCTACATCATCCACGCCGGCCAGGTGCTGACGCATGGCCGGGCCGACGAGATCGTCGCCAATGCCGATGTGCGGCGTCTCTACCTCGGCGAGGGTTTCACCCTCTGACTGCTGGTTCGGGCTGTGGTGCGATTTTCGAAAGCCGCCTGGCGGCTTTTCGTTATTTTAGCGCTCGATAAGGCCCCGGTAAGCCGGAGCTGCTAGCGTTTTCCTTGACAAGCAAAAGCCGGGCCAGTTTCTATGCCCGACCGAAAAACAACTGTGCGACGCGTAGACGAGGCGTTTGAATTCCACCATGGCGCTGGCAGCCAAACTGCAGCTCAGACAGTCCCAGTCGCTGGTGATGACGCCGCAGCTGATGCAGTCGATCCGCCTGCTGCAGCTCACCCATGTCGAGCTCGAGCGCTTCATCGACGAGGAGATCGAGCGCAATCCGCTCCTGGAGCGCGCCGAAGCGCAAGACGACACCTCCGGCGACCAGACCCAGAAAAGCGAGGCGGCGCCGGAGCGGGATTCCGAAGGCGATTGGTTCGAGGGCGAGGCGGAGTGGAGCGCGGAAGCGATCTCGCAAAAGCTCGATTCTTCCCTGGAGAATCTGTTTCCCGACGATCCCGGTACCCATGAGAGGCTAGGGCCTGATCTCACGGCGCAGTGGAAGTCGGCCGGCGGCGGCGCCGGCGCGGCGTCATCGGAGGGATTCGATGTCGGCGACATGGCCGCGGCCGCCATCACGTTACGCGAACATGTCGGCGAGCAGATCGCGCTTGCTTCGCTAAGCCTCGGCGAGCGGCTGATCGCGGGCGAGCTCGCCGACGGGCTCGACGAAGCCGGTTATCTGCGCATCGACCTCGGTGAGATCGCAGCCCGGCTCGGCACGGATGACGCAACGGTGGCGCGCGTGCTCGGCGTCTGCCAGACCTTCGAGCCGCCAGGCCTTTTTGCGCGCGACCTTGCCGAATGCCTGTCGCTGCAGCTCCAGACCCGCGACCGGCTCGATCCGGCGATGAAAGCGCTGGTCGCCAATCTCGAGCTTCTGGCGCGGCGGGATTTCCAGACGCTGAAACGCATCTGCGGCGTCGACGAGGAGGATCTCCTCGACATGCTGGCCGAGATCCGCGCGCTCGATCCGCGGCCCGGCCTGGCGTTTTCGGGCGGCGCGAGCGACGCGATCGTCGCCGATGTCGAGGTGCGCGCGGCCAATGACGGCAGCTGGGCGGTGGAGCTCAATGCCGACACGCTGCCGCGCGTGCTGGTGGACAATGTCTACTTCGCCCGCATTTCGAGCCACGCCAAGGGCCAGGCGGAAAAGGATTTTCTCGCCGAATGCCTGCAGAACGCCAACTGGCTGACGCGCAGCCTAGATCAGCGGGCCAAGACCATTCTCAAGGTGGCGTCGGAAATCGTGCGGCAGCAGGATGCTTTCCTCGTCCATGGCGTGCGCCACCTCAAGCCGCTCAACCTGCGCACGGTGGCCGATGCCATCGGCATGCATGAATCGACCGTCAGCCGCGTCACAGCCAACAAATACATGCTGACGCCGCGCGGCGTCTTCGAGCTGCGCTACTTCTTCACGGCATCGATCGCCTCGGCCGAGGGCGGCGAAGCGCACTCGTCCGAGGCCGTGCGCGACCGCATTAAGCAGTTGATCGACGAGGAAAAGCCCGCCGACGTGCTTTCCGACGACGCCATTGTCGACATGCTCAAGGAAAGCGGCGTCGATATTGCGCGCCGCACCGTCGCGAAATACCGCGAAGGCATGAACATTCCGTCGTCGGTGCAAAGACGGCGGGAGAAGCGGGCGCTCGCGAACGCCGGCCGCTAAGCCCGGCGCGGAATGCCGACAGGCCTTGCCCCGTACGAGACGGGCTGGTTTCCCACAATTCCCAAGCTTGATTGACAAGCCGCAATGAAGTGTCTAGAAGCCCGCCCGCATGGAGCAGGGCGGTAATGCCCGCTTGCGAATGGGTCCGTCAGATACGGCCATGGACGGCCAAGAAGGCGACTTGTGATCAACCGGAAAGTTCGGGTCTAAAATCGGCGCACATGCCGCTGCGAAGCTTGTGCGCGCGCACCACGGGTATAAACTCGGGAACAGTTTGAAGCCTGAGCAAGGAAGGTCAGTTTTCAGATGAATCTGCGCATCTCGGGAAAACACATGGACATCGGCGATGCGTTCCGCACGCGCATCAACGACCGGGTCGGCGAGGCGATCGAGAAATATTTCGATCGGGGTTTTTCAGGACATGTCACGGTCATCAAATCGGGATCGCGTTTCTCCGCCGACTGCATGGTCCGGCTCGATTCCGGCGCTTCGCTGCAGGCGACCGGCGACGCCCAGGACCCGACACTGGCTTTCGAGGCGGCGGCCGATCGCCTGGAAACCCGGCTTCGCCGCTATAAGCGCCGGCTGAAGTCGCGCAATACCGGCAACGGCAATGGCGAAGAGCCGACCGACATCGCCTACACGGTGATGGCTCCCCTCACCGACGACGAGGAAGACATTCCGGAGGACTTCGCTCCGGTTATCGTCGCCGAATCGAGCATGACGCTGCGGACGATGTCGGTGGCGTCGGCTGTCATCGAGCTCGACACCAGCGACAGCCCGGTTTTCGTCTTCCGCAATGCCGGAAACGACCATCTCAACATCGTCTACCGCCGGCCGGACGGCAATATCGGCTGGATCGATCCGTCGACGACCAAAGTCGCTCAGGGATAAAAAGCCAGCCGCGCGAGGGGGACGACGACTGGCGCGGCAGGCGAGCAAGGGATTTTTCAAGCATGGATCTCAGTGATCTCATCAGCGTCCCGGCGATCATGCCGGCGTTGAAGGCGAATTCCAAAAAGCAGCTTCTGCAATTGCTGTCGGAGAGGGCCGCGGCGATTTCGGGGATTCCGGAACGGGAGGTGTTCGACACCGTTCTGCAGCGCGAGCGGCTGGGCTCGACCGGCGTCGGCAACGGCATCGCCATTCCGCACGGCAAGCTCGCCGGCGTGAAGCGCATCGCCGGGGTCTTCGCCCGGCTGGAAACGCCGGTCGATTTCGAGGCGCTGGACGACCAGCCGGTCGACCTCGTCTTTCTGCTGCTGGCGCCGGAAGGCGCCGGCGCTGATCATCTGAAGGCGCTGTCGCGCATCGCGCGCGTGCTGCGCGATGCCGACACGGTGGCCAAGATCAGGGGTACGCGCGACGCGGTGGCGATCCACGCACTGCTCTCGGACACGCAGGCCTCGCACGCGGCCTGAAGTTTGGGCGAAACCCCGGTTTTTGGGATGAAACCTTAAAGAGGCCGCCGGAAGAGCGGCCCTTCCATTTTCGGACAGCCAGCAGTCGCCTTAGTGGATGGCGACCGTGGTCAGATCGTTTTCCAACGCGCCCGCCAGCGCTCGGTCACGGGCATCGGAAAGCAGGATCGGCTGGCCGTTGGCGGCAAACAGCGCCCACAGCTCAAGGCCGGGCGCGATTTCCTGCAGGCCGGGGAAGCGGCCGCGCAGGTCGTCGCTCGACACTTTCCTGAGATAGGCGACCGAGCCTTCGCCGAGATGGGCGAATTCGCCGCTGGTCATGGTGATCGTTTCGTCAGTTCTGGTCATTTCAAGCCTCCTTGGCGCGAGGACGCCAGGATTGGCCGCCTCGCATAGAGCCATCGGCAAAGGTCAGTCTTTCACCGATATGTTTATTTTCCGTACCAGCCGCTCGGCCTCCGGACGGTCGAGATCGATCGACAAAAGGCCGTTCTTCAGCTCGGCGCCGATCACCCGCATGCCGTCGGCCAGCACGAAGCAGCGCTGGAACTGGCGCGCGGCGATGCCGCGATGCAGGAATTCGCGCTCGGTGTCGTCGGTCTGGCGGCCGCGCACGATCAGCTGGTTTTCCTCCGTGGTGACATCGAGGTCGCTCTCGGCGAAGCCGGCAACGGCCAATGTGATGCGCAGCCGCTCGGCCTTGCCGTCGGCGGCGCTGAGGCGCTCGATGTTGTAGGGAGGATAGCTGTCGCCCGACTTCGCCAGACGCTCAAGCGTCTTTTCCATGGCATCGAACCCCAGGAGAAGCGGGCTGGAGAAGGGCGTCATTCGACTCATTGTTACACTGTCCTCTGAAGAGCGACACAAACTGGAAAAACCCAGATGGCATTTTTCCCGATTGTCTTGATATGGTCCGCCGCACGATCAAGTTCAAGCCACTGAATCAGGATGACGTTTCGTTGAACCGCCATCCTGGTTCGGTGGAGCATGATCTCGTCCGAAAACCGGTTCCCACTTTTTGCTAACGCTGACCTCCGGTTCGGGATCATGCTCTAAACCCCGCCCAAAAAGACTCCCCAAAAGGAAATGAAATGCCCCAGTCCAGAAAGATCATCATCGACACGGATCCCGGCCAGGACGATGCCGTCGCCATCTTGCTGGCGCTCGGCAGTTCCGAGCTGGAGATCGTCGGCATCACCGCGGTTGCCGGCAACGTGCCGCTGAAGCTGACCCAGAGCAACACCCGCAAGATCTGCGAATTGGCCGGCCGGCCCGACATCAAGGTCTATGCCGGCGCCATCCGCCCGCTGGTGCGCCAGCTCGTCACCGCCGAGGAAGTGCACGGCAAGACCGGCCTGAACGGCCCGCAATTGCCTGAGCCCACTATGCCGTTGCAGGAGCAATATGCCGTCGATTTCATCGTCGAGACGCTGATGCGCGAGGAAAGCGGCACGATCACGCTCTGCCCGCTCGGACCGCTCACCAACATTGCGCTGGCGCTGATCCGAGAGCCCAGGATCGCGCCGCGCATCAAGGAAATCGTTCTGATGGGCGGCGGCTTCTTCGAGGGAGGCAATGTCACGCCGGCCGCCGAATTCAACATCTATGTCGATCCGCAGGCCGCCGATCTGGTGTTCAAATCGGGCATTCCGATCGTGATGATGCCGCTCGACGTCACCCACAAGGCGCTGACCACGTCCAAGCGCATACAGGCGTTCCGTAAGCTCGGCACCAAGGTCGGCACGGCGACCGCCGAGATGCTGGAGTTCTTCGAGCGCTATGACGAGGAAAAATACGGTACCGATGGCGGGCCGCTGCATGACCCATGCGTGATCGCCTATCTCCTCAAGCCGGAGCTGTTCAAGGGCCGCCGCTGCAATGTCAGCGTCGAAACCGCGTCGGAGCTCACCATGGGCATGACGGTGATCGACTGGTGGGGCGTCACCAAGCGGGAAAAGAACGCCATGGTAATGCGCGACATCGACCATGACGGCTTCTTCGCGCTGCTGGTGGAGCGGCTCGGGCGGCTGTAAGGGCCGCTTCTTCCTTCCCCTCTTGTGGGGGAAGGAAGATCGGCGCGAAGAGCCGAGACGGATGAGCGGTGTTGGAAGAAACTCAACGTCTCACTCCGTCCAGCACCCCTCATCCGACCGAGCTTCGCTCGGCCACCTTCTCCCACAAGGGGGAGAAGGGGAGGTGCTCACTTCGCCTTCGAAAACGCCAGCCACAGTCCGCCACCCACCAGGAAGCTGCCGCTGATGCGCGACATCAGCTTGACGCGGCTGGCCGACAGCAGCCGGCCGGCGCGGCCGGCGGCAAGAGCGTAAGTCGAGTCCGACATGGCGGCGAAGATCATGGCGGTCAGGCCCATGACCACGATCTGCAGCGTGTAATTGCCCTGCGGCGCGATGAACTGTGGGAAGAAAGCGCCGAAGAAAACAAGCGTCTTGGGATTGGAGATCGCCACCAGAAAGCCTTGCAGGAAGAAGCCGCCGCGCGGCTTCTTCGCCGACCCATCCGGGTTCAGGACGCCTTTCGCCCGGAACATCTGCACGCCCATCCAGATCAGATAGGCGGCACCGAGCAGCCGCACCCATTCGAACCAGTGGCCCATGCCGGCGATCAGCGTGTTGAGGCCTATGCCGACGATGGCGATCATGATGGCGAGCCCCGCTTGCGTACCGGCTACGTTGGCCAAGCCCGCGCGCGAGCCGTGGCGGATGCTGTTGGCGATAATCAGCGTGACCGTGGGTCCCGGCACCAGGATGATGACGATGCAGGCGACGACATAGGTTGCGTAGAGTTCCAGCGACATGATTTCCCTCGAACAGGACAGCGCCGACTTGGGCGGAGTGCGATCAATGCACGGGATTGGCGCTGGCGCAAGCTGGCCGGGCAGGGCGGCCCGTCACCCAGCCCCGGCCGCCCATGGCAGCGTCGCTTCGTAGGCGGCTCCCGCGTTGAGCACGGCGAGGTCGCCGCGCGGGCGGCCGATCAGCTGCATGCCCATCGGCCTTCCCTTCTCGTCGAAGCCGGCCGGCACGTTGAGCGCCGGGCAGCCGCCCAGCGTGGCGAACGCCGAAACCTGCATCCAGCGGTGATAGCTGTCCATGGTCCGCCCCGCGACCTCGCGCGGCCAGTGGGTCGTCACGTCGAACGGGAAAACCTGCGCGGTCGGCAGGGCGATCAGGTCGAAGCGATCGAACAGCGACAGCAGCGTGCGGTGCCAGGAGGTGCGCCGGACGCTGGCGGCATGGATTTGCGGCGCGGTCAGACGCATCGCCTGCTCCACTTCCCAGACAGCCTCGGGCTTCAGAAGCCTGCGTTTTGCCGGATCGTCATAATGCGCCTTCAGCCCGCAGCCGCTGCTCGCCTGGCGCAAGGTGACAAAAGCCTGCCACAGCGCCTCGAAATCGACATCCGGAACCAGCGTTTCGCTGTGGAACGACGCGTCCGCAAAGCGGGCAAGGGCGGCCTCGCAGAGGTCGAGCACACCTGGCTCCGTCGGCAGGTGGCCGCCGAGATCGCCCAGCCAGGCGACGTGGCCGCCGGATGCTTTTGTCCTCAAGCCGTCGAGGAACGAACCCTCCTTGGCGTGGGACAGCGGCGCGCGCGGATGATAGCCGGCCTGTTCATCGAGCAGCAGCGCGATGTCGCGCACGCTGCGGCCCATCGGTCCCTCGACGCCCATCTGGGCGTGGAAGACATCGATATCGGGGCCGGCGGGCACGAGGCCCTGAGAGGGACGGAAGCCGTAGACATTGTTGTAGGCGGCCGGATTGCGCAGCGAGCCGCCGAAGTCGCTGCCGTCGGCGACCGGCACCATCTCGAGCGCCAGCGCCACGGCCGCGCCGCCGCTCGAGCCGCCGGCGGTGAGCGCCGGGTCGAAGGCGTTGAGCGTCGGCCCGAAGACCGGATTGTAGGTGTTGGAGCCCAGGCCGAATTCCGGAACATTGGTCTTGCCGATGATGATGGCGCCGGCCTTGCGGATGCGTTCGACGAAGAAATCGTCCTCCTCAGGGATGAAATCGGCGAAGATCGGCGAGCCGAAGGTGGTTCTGAGGCCCTTGGTCTGGGCGAGGTCCTTGATGGCGATCGGCAGGCCGAACAGCGATCCGGCCTCGCCGCCGCGAGCCAGATGCGCATCGGCCCTGTCGGCCTCGGCCAGGATGTCGGCGCGCTCGCGCAGCGACACGATGGCGTTGACCAGCGGGTTCACGGCCTCGATGCGCTCGAGGAACGCGCCGACCACCTCGCGAACCGAAAAGTGGCGCTGCCTGATCCTGTCGGCGAGCTCGACGGCGGATAGGCGGCAGATGTCGCCGACCGGCGGCACGGCATGTTTTGTGGCGGGGCGCATGGCTTAACGGGTGCCCGCCAAAGCCGCGTCGACATCCTTGACCAGCGGAATCGCCGGCTGCGCGCCGGGCTTCAGGCAGGCGAGCGACCCGGCCGCGGCGGCGCGGGCGAGCGCATCCTGAAGTGAGAGACCGGACGAGAGGCCGGCGCCGAAATAGCCGCAGAAGGTGTCGCCGGCGCCGACCGTGTCGACCGGCGTGATCTTCAGCGCCGGAATGGTGAGGAAATCGTGAGGCGTGGCCGCGAGCACGCCGTCGCCGCCGAGCGTGACAACGATCGCGCGGCCGGTCTTTTGGGCATAGTCGCGCATGCGGGCAGGGCGGTCACGGCCCGAAAGCGACAGCGCCTCGCCATAGAGATCGAACTCGGTTTCGTTGGCGACGGCATAGTCGGCCTTGCCGAGGAAGCCGGCGGCTTCAGCCCGGAAGGGGGCAGTGTTGAGCACGCTGACGGCGCCTGCCGCGCGCGCAGCATCCAGCGTGGCCTCGACCGTCTGCAGCGGTATCTCATGCTGCAAGAGCACGACATCGCCCTTTTTGAGGTAAGCCTTGGCGACATCGCCCGGCACCACCGAATCATTGGCGCCCGGCACGACGGCGATGACGTTTTCGCCGTCGGCGCCGACCAGGATCAAGGCCGTGCCGGTGGAGGCGAAGCTCTCGCCGACACCGGAGAGATCGACATTGCCGGCCTTGAGAAGGGCGAGCGCTTCGGCGGCAAAGCTATCCTTGCCGACCGCGCCTACCATGCGCACCTGCGCTCCCGCGCGCGCCGCGGCCAGGGCCTGGTTGGCGCCCTTGCCGCCGGGCGCGGTGACGAAGCCGGAGCCACGCACCGTCTCGCCGGGTTCCGGCAAGCGGTCGACGTTGGCGATGAGGTCGAGGTTGATCGAACCGACAACGATAATCAAGAAACTGCCTCCCGCTGATGCGCGGGAAGCTACCCCGGAAGGCACGCGTTTACCAGTGTTCCGATGACGGGCTGTACGAGGCCTAAATTTTAGTTACGACTAGAATTTGGATGATTACAGATAAGTAAGAATTATAGACGTAAACGTTTTCGTTGGGTTCCTGGCTGCAATGCGAGACGAGAATGCCCAGCTTAGAGTCTCCGCTCGACCAACTCGCAAAGTCATTTTCCGCCGATGATGCCGACGCCGTGCGGCTGGTGCTTGACGCCGTCCCGCACCCCATATTCGTGAAGGATAGTCAATCCCGCTTCCTCGTGGTGAACCGAAGCATGTGCGATTTCATGGGTCGATCCTTCGGGGAACTGGCTGGCCGCACCGATTACGATTTCGTCCCCAAGAAACATGCGGATGTGTTCAGCCGGATCGACCGGCTGGTGCTGGACACCGGCGAAGTCAACGAGAATGAGGAGGTCATTCGGGGTCCCGACGGCAAGGTCCGCACGTTGATGACACGCAAGGCCCGGGCATTGCTGCCGAGCGGTGCTCGCTTTGTGGTCGGTTGCATTTCGGACATCACGACACTCAAGCAGCACGAGGCCTCGCTTCGCTTGCTGTTCGAAGAGAACCCGGTTCCGATGTGGGTGTTCGACCGGAGCAGCCTGCGCTTTCTGGCCGTCAATCATGCCGCCGTCGAATGTTACGGCTATTCGCGCGAACAGTTCCTTGCGAAATCGATACTAGATATCAGGCCTCCGGAAGACGCTGAGGCGATGCGCGAGATCGTGGCTGCCGGCCAGGGCTCCGACAGAAGCGGGCGCAGTTGGCGCCACATCAAGGCGGACGGCAGTGTGATCCACGTTGTCGCCTACTCCAAGCCTATCGAATATGATGGCCGTTCGTCTTTCATGGTTGCCATTATAGATGTGACGGAACGAAAGCTCGCGGAAGACGGCATGCGCCGCGCGAGGGAATTCCTGGACACGGTAATCGAGAACATTCCGGTCATGCTCTTCGCAAAGGAGGCGAGGCAGCACCGCTACGTCTTGATGAACCGAGCGGGCGAGGAGCTGCTAGGCATTCCGAGGGAGGAACTGATCGGACGGACCGATTCCGAGCTGTTTCCGCCAGAAGATGCGGAGTCCTTTCTCATTCGCGATCAGGAGGCCTTGCGTGCCGATACCTTGCAGACCGCGGCGGAGGAGAAGATCCTAACGCGATACAAGGGGGTACGCGATCTCGTAACCCGACGCCTGGCTGTAGATAGCCATGACGGCAAATCGAAATACGTGCTTGCAGTTGCCGAGGACGTCACGGACCGCAAGCGAGATGCCGCGCGGATCGCTTATATGGCCACGCACGACGCGTTGACCGATCTGCCCAACCGAACGATGCTTGTCGAGCGCCTCGACTTCACGCTTGAGCGGGCGACGTCCGGGCGCGAGTCCTTTGCCATCATGTGCATCGACATCGACGGGTTCAAGGAGCTGAACGATGTCTACGGCCCGGGAGTTGCGGATGGTTTGCTCGGCAAGGCAGCGAAGCGCCTTGCCGAGGCTGCCGGCAAGCACTTCCTTGCACGGACGGGCGGCAGCGGATTCACAATAATCGTCAGCGAGGGGCCGCATCCTGCGACAGCCGTGGAATTGGCTGACCGCCTGCGAGCGACAATCGCCGATGCTTTCGATATCGAGGGCCGTGCGCTGAGGGTTGGGCTCAGCATCGGCATTACCTTCTTCCCCGATGATGCGACAGACGTTGCGGCCCTCTTGAGCAATGCTCATGCAGCGCTCGATCGCGCCAGAGCCGACGGTCGCGGCGTTTTCCGGATGTTTGAGGCCGACATGGATCGCAAGCTCCGCGAACGCCGCGCCCTCGAGCAGGACTTGCGCTCGGCGCTGGCAAGCGGCGAGCTGCTCCTGCACTACCAGCCGCAGGCGAACGTATCCGGCGAGATTGTCGGCTTCGAAGCTTTGATCCGCTGGGTCCACAAGGAACGAGGATTAATTCCGCCCGCCGAGTTCATTCCGGTGGCCGAAGAAAGCGGATTGATCGTATCCTTGGGAGAATGGGTGCTGCGGCAGGCATGCCGCGAGGCAGCTTCGTGGGCCAAGCCGGTTCAGATCGGCGTCATTCTGTCTCCCGTGCAGTTTCGCCAGGGCGATCTCCCGGGTCTGCTGCACCAGATCCTGCTCGAAACCGGGCTCGATCCGAACAGGCTCGAACTTGAAATAACGGAGAGCGTGCTGCTCGATGACCTTTCGCGGGCAAGTTCGATCCTCAGGCGGCTGAAATCGCTCGGGGTGAAGATCGCCCTGGACGATTTCGGAACCGGTTACTCGTCGCTCTCCTATCTTCAGTCTTTTCCCTTCGACAAGATCAAGATCGACAAGTCCTTTGTCGGAATGATCCAAAAAAGTCCGCAGACGGTCGCCATAATCCGCGCCATCGTCGGACTAGGCCGAGGCTTGTCCATGGACATCATCGCCGAGGGCGTGGAGACACTTGAGCAGTTGAGCTTCCTCAGCGAGGAGGGCTGCCACGCACTGCAGGGATATCTGATCGGACGACCTCACCCGATCGAGGCATATGCGGATGAGGTCGGCAGATTTGCGGCAACAGCTGCAACAGCGCGCCGTCATCGCAGGCGATAACGGCGGCCGCGCGCTTCAGGACGCCACCTGCCCCGCTTCCCAACCGAGGATGGCGCGTTTGCGCGTCAGGCCCCAGTGATAGCCGGTGAGCGCGCCGGACTTGCCCAGCGCCCGGTGGCAGGGCACCACGAACGACATCGGGTTGGCGCCTACGGCCGCGCCGACTGCCCGGCTGGCATTGGGCGCGCCGATGCTTGCCGCGATCGAGGAATAGGTGCAGGCCCTGCCCATCGGGATGCGCAGCAACGCTTCCCAGACGCGGAGTTGGAAATCGGTGCCGATCATCACCACGCGCAGCGGCTGGTCGGCGCGCCACTTCGTCGGGTCGAAGACCCGCGCCGCGTAAGCCTGAGTGGCCGACATGTCCTCGACATAGGTCGCGTTCGGCCAGCGGCCGGACATGTCGGCGAAGGCAGCCCGCTCGCCGCCGGCGTCACAGAAGGCGAGGCCCGCGAGACCCCGGTCGGTGACCATGATGAGCGCGATGCCGAAAGGCGAGATGTGATAGCCGTAGCGGATGGTGAGACCCGCGCCGCGGGTCTTGTAGTCGCCGGGCGACATCGCCTCATGGGTGACGAAGAGGTCGTGCAGCCGGCCAGGGCCGGACATGCCGAGCTCGAACGACGTCTCCAGAAGCGGCATGCCGGAATCGAGCAGCCTGCGCGCATGGTCGAGCGTCACCGCCTGCAGGAAGGCCTTGGGCGACAGGCCGGCCCAGCGCGTGAACAGCTTCTGCAGCCCGGTCGGCGTCTCGCCGACTTCCTCGGCCAGCACCTCCAGCGAGGGCTGGTCGCGATAGTCGAGGCTGATCTTCTCGATGGCGCGGCGCACGACGTCATAGTCGCTGCCTTCGGGCGTGATGTCGTTCTCAAGGATCGCGGTCGGTTTCATCCGTGTATTCATGGTCATCTGAGCGTTCATGGCAATATCTCCTTGGCCGCGAATATCGGTCTTCCAGAGCTTTGCAACCACCCGAAACTTGCCTTCCCGCCGCCCGCACCCAGATAGAGTGAGCTTCGGAACGAAGAGGACAATCATGGCCGGCGAAAAGGTCGATCTGACCGGGGCGAAGGAAACCTTGCTGATGACGCTCTACGGCAAGGCGCTGGAGAGCCGGTTGCCCAACTCGCTGCTCCAGGACCGCTTCGCCGACGAGGCGGTGCGCAAGATCGACTATGATTTCGCAAGGCTCAAGGTCGACGGCAATCTCGGCCTGGGTTTTGCCATCAGGGCGAAGACGCTGGACGTCAACGTCCGGGATTTCCTTGCAAAATATCCGGACGCGATCGTGCTGCATCTAGGATGCGGGCTGGACACGCGCATTTACCGGGTCGATCCGCCGCCGGGCGTGGATTGGTTCGATGTCGACTATCCTGATGTCGTCGAGCTCAGGCGCAGGCTCTATCCGTCCAGGGACCGTTACTACCATCTGATCGCTTCGTCGGTGATCGAACCGGGGTGGTTGGTCGAGGTGCCGCGCAATCGCCCGGCGATGGTAGTAGCCGAGGGGCTGACGCCGTACCTTGCCGCCGACGAGGGGCCGCGGATCTTCGCGCGGCTTGTTTCGCATCTCGCCGGCGGAGAGCTGATGTTCGATGCCTACAGCCGTTTCGGGCTGAAGCTGATCCGCCTCAATCCGGCCATCAAGGCAACGGGCTCCGAAGTTCATTGGGCCATCGAGGATCCGCGCGAACTGGAGCGGGCGGTTCCGAAACTTCGCTTCATCGGCGAGATTCCGTCCTACAAGCCGGAGCAAGGCGCGCGCCTGGGCTGGTCCGCGCGCCTGTTCACCGGTCTCTGGAAGCTTATCCCCGCCATGCGCAAGGTCGGCAGGCTACTGCGCTACCGGTTCTGAGGCCTGTCGTTGCTTCTGAGCATGATCTTATCCGAAAACCGGTGCCCACTTTCCGCTGACGCGGACCCTCGGTCCGGGATCATGCTCAACGCGTCTTGGCGGTCGCCAGCGCGCGCGAAAAGGCGGTGGCGAAACTTTCGCGGTCGTCGGGGTTGAGGAAGCCCCCGATCGCCACGCTCCTGCCCTGCGCTTCCACCGCCATTCTGGTGATACCGATCTCAGCATGGCGGGCGATCGAAAATCGTGTCCAGAACGGATTGAAATGATGCGCTTCGGAACGCCCGGACGGTGCTGTCTTGCGGATGTCGAGACTGATGCGCGAGACCGAGATTTCCTCGCGGGCGCGCGCGGCGCGGTAATTGGCGCGGAAGGCGATGTAGACGGCGATCACGTCGAGGCCGAAAAAGCCGAATACCGGCCAGGCGCCATGCGCCAGGAAGAAGGCGCCGGTGACCGCCCAGCCGAACAGAAGCGCCCCCATCAGGATTAGAAAGCCGGTTCGGCCGAGCGATCGGTGCGGCGTCAGCAAGGCCTGGAAAAATGGCTCGTCGGCCCGGAACGAGGCGTTTGTGTCGCTCATGAGGGAATATTATAGGAAGGAAATGGCGCCTCCCAAGTCGAAAAAATCCGCAGCTGTCAGAAAACCTCAACCTGCCTTTGCCGGCAGCGGCGGGGCGCCCGGTGCACGGCCGCGAAAAGCCGCGTCGCGATCGCTCTACAGCCCTGCCGAGGTGGATGAGATCTTCCGGCGTTTCTCCGTGCAGCGGCCGGAGCCGAAAGGCGAGCTCGACTATGTCAATGCCTTCACCCTGCTGGTCGCGGTGGTGCTGTCGGCGCAAGCGACAGATGCCGGCGTCAACAAGGCGACGAAGCCGTTGTTCGCGGCGGCCGACACGCCGGCCAAGATGCTGGCATTGGGCGAGGCCAAGGTCGGCGACTATATCCGCACCATCGGTCTGTGGCGCAACAAGGCCAAGAACGTGATCGCGCTGTCGAAAGCGCTGATCGAGGAGTATGGGGGCAAGGTGCCTCAGGATCGCGACGAGCTGGTGAAGTTGCCGGGCGTGGGGCGCAAGACCGCCAATGTCGTGCTCAACGTCGCCTTCGGCCAGCCCACCATGGCGGTCGACACGCATATCTTCCGCATCGGCAACCGGATCGGGCTGGCGCCCGGCAATACGCCCGAGCAGGTCGAACAAGGGCTGCTCAAGGTCATCCCGGCCGAATATATGCGCCATGCGCATCATTGGCTGATCCTGCATGGCCGCTATGTCTGCAAGGCGCGCAAGCCCGACTGCCCGGTCTGCGTGATCGCCGATATCTGCAAGTCGAAGGAAAAGACCACCGACATACCGGCCCCGCTGGTGCCGATCGCGCCGCTGGATGAGACGTTTCCGGTCGAGGCCTAAGGCCGTTTGCTAATAACCGTAGCCGCGAGCCATGGCCGCGGCGAAGACCGGAATAAGCAGGAAGATAAAGCCCTCGGCGCGAACATAGTTCTTCACCGAAGCGAGTTCCGCGGCCGGCACCGCGAAGGAGGGATTGCCGCCGGCCTGCCTGTTCCAGGCGAGGAAGCGCATGGTGGGCACGATGGACAGCAGGCCGACGATGGCGAAGGCCACTATCTTTGCCCAGAACAGCCAGTTGTAGACGTAGAATTCCCAGCCTTTGAGACCGAAGAACACCCGGCAGACGCCGACGATGACGATCAGCGCGGCGATGATGCCGTAGTGACGGTCGATGCTGGCAAGGCGCTTCAGCGTCGCCGCGCCCAGATCGCCGCGCACCAGCACGAACTCGGCGCCGATGATGCCGGCCAGCGAGAACACCAGAAGGTGATGCGCGATCGCCAGCAACAGGTCGGTGGTGTCCATGGTTTTCTCCGGTCGACTTTGCGTTACTGAGTCGGTCGCGCGCAAAACTAGCATCGCCAGGCTAAAAGCCCATAGCGACGCGGTCGTGCCAAGGCCGTCATGGCTGGAAGAGCCGCCGCATTGTCCTGGCCCTTGATCGAGCGTGCGGGTTTGCTAAGCGCTGTCGCCTCAATGGAGGAAGCCATGAGCATCAAAACGGAAGCCGGCGTGCCGATTCTCGAGACGGCGCGCACCGTTCTGCGGCCGCACCGCCTGGGCGATTTCGAGACCTATGCCGCCATGTGGGCGGAGCCCGCCGTCACCCGTTTCATCGGCGGCAAGCCGCGCACGCGCGAGGAAAGCTGGATGCGCTTCCTGCGCCATGCCGGGCTATGGTCGCTGATCGGCTACGGGTTCTGGGCGATCGAGGACAAGGCGACGGGGCGCTTCATCGGCGAGGCCGGTTTCCATGACCTGAAGCGCGAGATCGAACCTTCGATCGAAGGCGTGCCGGAAGCCGGCTGGGCCATGGCCTCGGAGGCGCATGGGCGGGGCCTCGCGAGCGAGGTCGTCGGGCGGATCGTCGCCTGGAGCGACGAGGTGTTCGGACAGGCAAGAACCGTCTGCATCATCGATCCGGAAAACGGCGCCTCGCTCAAGGTGGCCGAAAGGAACGGCTATAGAGAGATTTTGCGGACCACCTATCACGAGAAGCCGACGATCCTCTTGGAACGGCAGGCCGGAGGGATTGTCGCCTAGAGCGGTTAAGGGAAACGGCGAACCGCTCTCGCTTTGTTTGACCCAATTCCGGACTGAAGGGCTACGGCAAGACGCCGAGCCCGCCCACACTCCTGGAATTGCTCCAGTTCGGTAATTAGCCGGCTTTGCGGCGCAGCGTTCGCGCCAAAGTCTCCCAGCTATCCGCCGTTGCATCGCGATCGCTCCGATTGCCACGCAGAACGGTGGTGGCATCGAACGGCTGGGGCCGGGCAATCGCATAGCCCTGGGCATAATCGACGCCGATCGTCTTCAGGCCCTCGACGATGCCGTCGCTTTCGACGAATTCGGCGATCGTGCGTTTTCCCGTGACCTTACCGATATGATGGATCATCTCGACCATGGCGCGGTCGATGCGGTCGTCGAGCATGTCCTTGACGAAGCCGCCGTCGATCTTGAGATAATCGACCGGCAGATGCTTGAGATAAGCGAAGGACGACATGCCGGAGCCGAAATCGTCGAGCGCGAAGCGGCAGCCCAGTCCGCGCAGGTCGGCAATGAAGCGCATCGCCTCGGTCAGATTGGCGATGGCGCTGGTCTCGGTGATCTCCAGGCAGATCGTTTCGGGTGCGATCGCGTGCGCGGCAAACTGCTCGCGCATGAAGCCGAGGAACGTCTCGTCGCCGAACGTCGCGCCGGATAGATTGATCGCGCAGGTGGATATAGGCGCCGCGCGCGGATCGGTAAGCCTCGCCGCCAAGGTGGCGAAAGCGTTGCGCACCACCCAGCGGTCGATCGCCGGCATCAAGCCGTAGCGCTCGGCCGCCGGAATGAAGCTCTGCGGGTTGACGAGGCCGCCGTCCTCGTCGGTCAGCCTCAGCAGAATTTCGATATGCGCGCCTGCCTCGGCAATATCGCTCCGCAGCGGCGCGATCTCCTGCGCATGCAGCCTGAAGCGGTTCTCGTCCAGCGCCGCATGCAGGCGCTGCACCCAGGCCATCTCACCGAAGCGTTCGCGCAGCGCCGTGTCGCCGTCGCTGTGGAGCTGGACGCGGTTGCGGCCCTTTTCCTTGGCCATGTAGCAGGCGACGTCGGCGGCGCGCAGCACCTCCTCCAATGTCATGCCGGCATTGGCGACTTCGACCATGCCGATGCTGACGCTGATGTTGAAGGGACGTCCATCCCAGGAGAAATGCAGGTCCTGGACCGTCGCGCGCAAGCGCTCGGCGGTCGCCGCGGCACAGTCGGCATCGCAATCGAAGAGCAGCACGCCGAACTCGTCGCCGCCCAGTCTTGCCAGGATGTCGCCGGGCGGCAGCTCGTTGGCAAGCAGCACCGAGATCTGGCGCAGCAACTGGTCGCCGGCGGCGTGGCCACACGTGTCGTTGACGAGCTTGAACTGATCGAGGTCGAGATACATCAGCGCATGCCGGCGCAGCCTTTCCGGCGCTTCGGAGATCGCGCCCGCCAGCCGGTTCTCGAAGTCGCGGCGATTGACGAGACCGGTCAGCGCATCATGCGATGCCTGCCACGACAGGCGCTCGATATAGTCCTGCTCGCGCGTCATGTCGTGCAGGGCCAGAACGCAACCGAGGATCTTGCCGGAAACGATCAGCGGGGCGCCGTTCAGCGCCACAGGCACAACCGAGCCGTCGAGACGCTCCAAAAGCTGCGGGCGCACGTTAGAGCGGCGCGGCTCGCCTGCCAGCAGGAGCGTGATCAGGTCGGTCTCCTCGACGCCGCTGTCCTTGTCGACGAGCCGGAACAACGAGGCGACTGGCTTGCCCCTGGCGTCCGCCAGCGGGCAGGCGAGCAGCCTTTCCGCTCCGGCATTCATATAGTCCAGCCGCCCCCCGGCATCGGTGCTGATGACGGCCTGGCCGATCGAGGCCAATGTGATCTGAGCGCGCTCGCGCTCGGCGTTGAGGGCTGTCTGAAATGCCTGGCGCTGTTTCATCAGCTTGCGCGTGCGCCAGACGGCGAGCAGGATAAGCAGCGCGGCGGTCGCGAGATTGGCCGCCGTCAGCGCCATCTTGATGAAGCGCGATCCTTCGCCCAGGCTGTCGGAGAAAGCCTTGGCAAGCGGCCCGATCCGGTAGTCGAGCTGGTGGATTTCCGCCTTCCAGAGACCGATCTCGACCGGCGAGGCCGGCCCTTTTTCCAGCCTGCGATGCATGTCGTCGCCAAGTCTTTCGATGGCGAGGATCATCTCGTCGGCGGCCGTCCAGTGGCGGATCGCGGTGTCGAGATAGCTGACGCCGCGGAAATTGCGGAACAGCCAGATCAGGCCGGCGACATCGTCGGGGTGGTTGTTGCCGCCAAGAAAACCAAGCCGGGCCGTATTCGGGTCGGGCTCGGCCTTTTCGAGCGCCAGCCGCGCGGCGCGATCGGCGAGCGGCACGGCGATGGCCTGACGATATTCGTTGAAATACTCTTCCCGGCCGGTGTCGGCATAGAGGCTCAGGAAATAGATGGCGTGCTTCTGCCCTTTCGACCACTGGCTTTCGCCGCCGACATAGGCGCGGACGGCGGACAGCGTATGGAGGCTGAGCGTCGCAACCAGCGCCTGGATCAGGACGACCGCGACGAAGGGCCAGACCAGTCCGATGAGACGCGGCGCGGCATCGGTCGACGAGAGCTTCATCCCATTCCCATGGAGCCCGTGCCCGGCTCCCTCGGTGTCTGTCCGACTGGTTCATCCGCCGGTTGAGACGATGTTCTTCCCCGCATGTCGCCCGCTTGCCGGCGACATCGATCCAGATAGCGCGCCTGGCTTAACGGCCGATAAATTTGTCCAGTATTTGTTTCATGATTTATTGCTTACGAAGGAGAAGTACGCTTACGCTGCGTGAGGACGATAGTAGTTGGATAGTATCGATCCGCGTTGCGCGGGCGCGGAAGAAAAGTTGGCAACATCAATCCGATAGCACCGGCGGCAGCCGTCTCTCAGCGTTTGGTCTTGGATTTGTTGAGAGCCACGGCTTCGCGAACGAGCGCCTTCAGAGCGTCTGCGTCGACCTTGTCGCCTTCCTTGAAATCGATGGCGCGCCTCGTATTGCCTTCGAGGCTGGAGTTGAAGAGCTTCCTGGGATCGGGCAGTGCCGCGCCCCTGGCGAAGGTCAGCTTGACGACGGCCTTGTAGGTCTCGCCTGTGCAGATGATGCCGGCATCCTCCCAGACCGGCACGCCGCGCCATTTCCATGTCTCGACCGCATCGGGCGCGGCTTGCCGGATCAAGGCGCGGAGCCCGGCAAGCATCTCGCCGCGCCAGTCGCCGAGTTCCTTGATCCTCGCGTCGATCAGCTCGGACGGAGACTTCTCCTCCCGCGTGCCGGCTTTTTGCATGTTGGGTTCTCCTTAGCTGATTGGAAAGTGCAACCGTGGCTCTGTCAGGGAGACGGCGCTTGACCTTTTCTACATCTACATCCGTTCGCCGGGCAGCCGGCTTGCCTGTTTCACCCAGGAGACAAACTGCTCCTCGTCAAGCTGGTCGTCCTCATGGATATGGAAATAGCGTGTGTCCCTGCTCTTGGATTCGACGGGCGGCACTGGCTTCAGCGACAGGCCGCGGAAAAACGCCACCTTGATGTATCTGGCGAAGCAATGGATGCCGAGGAACCAGCCTTCGCCTTCCATGCCATAGAATGGAGAGTTCCATTTGACGGCCTTCCGCACGTCGGGGACGGCCTCGATGATGAGCTGGTCGAGCCGGCGCCCGACCCCGCTCTTCCAGCCCGGCATCGCCGCGATATAGGCCTGCACGGGAGCGTCGCCATAGCCCTTGGCAATTTGCGGGTTGCCGCCCGAAAGCAGGACAGGTTTCGCGTTCGCGGGCCCGGCAGCCTTCGATTTCGCCTTCGCCATCAGGCCGATCCCGTGCGCTCGCCCGCCGGCTCACCGCGCTGCCTGCCGGCATAGGGCAGCACGAACATGTAGAGCCCGCTGAACAGCAGCAGGAAGAGCGGGATCAACGGCGAATAGACGATCCAGGCGGGCGGCGGGCCCATGGCCATGGCGGCGAAATTGGCAATGACGGTGATGGTGAAGATGATCGATAGCCAGCGGTGAAGCTGCCTGATCCATTTGCTCCAGTGCAATCTAACCTCCCTTGCGAATGACGAGACGGATCGAGCTGCCTACCAGCGCGCCAGCTGCGAAAGCTGAATGAGGTTGCCGCAGGTGTCGTTTAGCTGCGCGATGGTGGCGCCGGTCACCGCGGTCGGCGCCATGGCGAAGGTGCCGCCATTGGCCTTGATGCGCTCATGCTCGGCCTTGACGTCGTCGGTGAACAGCATCAGCGCCGGCTGGCCCTGCTTGAAGATGGCCTGCTGATAGGTTTTTGCGGCCGGATTGTCGTTCAGCGCCAACTGCAGCTCGGTGCCGTCTGGGTCATCCGGCGAGACGACGGTTAGCCAGCGAAACGGTCCGTTGGTGAAGTCGGCCTTCTTGGTGAAGCCCAGCACGTCGGTGTAGAAGCCGAGCGCCTTTTCCTGGTCGTCGACATAGATGCTGGTCAGCTTGATCTTCATTTTTGGTGCCTCCATTGCTTACGCCTGCGGTTTGCGGCCAGCCAGGACCGTGCCTGTCTTTTGAAGCTTCGGCGGACGTCAGTCGATCCGCGAAAGCAGCTGTTCCAGGGCCGTGAAGTTGCGCTTCCAACCCACCGTGGCGCCGCGGTAGTACGGCTCCTGATCCGTGCGGAAGCCGACCTGCTCCATGCGCAGATGCGTGCCCGTGCCCGTGGGGGTGAGCGTCCAGGTGACCACGCTTTCAAGGTCCTTGGTGTCCCAGCTGTAGGACAGGGTCCTATTGGCCTCGACCGTCCGCACCTGGCAGTCGACACCGCCCCATTCCGCGTTCAGGCTGAAGCGATGGTCCACGACCGGCTTGAAGTCGTTCTTCATCAGCCACTCCTCGATGAGATGCGGTTGGGTGAGCGCGCGCCAGATCTTTTCCGGCGGAAAAGGTATCTCGCGCTCGACGACGACGGAGCGCGTTGCGGCTTCATTCATTGATCCATCCTTTTGAGCAGGTCTTCCAGATCGTCGAACCGGCTTTCCCAGAACCCCGCCATGTCGCGCGTCCAGTCCATCAATGGCGCAAGCGCCTTGAGCTGCGCGCTGTAGTGGGTCTGGCGCCCCTCATGACGGTCACGCACCAGGCCCGCCTCCTTGAGGAGCCCCAGATGCTTCGACACCGCCGGCTGCGACACGCCGGCCTGCGCCGTAAGGGCTCCGACCGTCTGCTCGCCCTGGCGGCAGAGACGTTCGAAGATGGCGCGCCGCGTCGGATCGGCGAGCGTCCTGAACAGCATGTCGTGATCGGCCGTCATTCAATCAATAACCCGTTGGCTATTGATTGACGTATAACCACTGGGATATGTATGAGTCAAGCAGCGAATGAGGGCACCAGGGCAAATCGCAATGGCTGGCTAAGATCCGTCCTCTGCGTTGGCGGCTTCGTCCAGCATCGATGCATCCTCGCCGAAGGCGCGGGTGGCGCGAGCCGCCGCCTTGAGCAGCGGGGCTTTCATGCGCTCGAGGAAGGCCGCGTCGACGCGCGTGCTGGGGCCAGCCAGCGTCAGCGCCCCCAGCAGCGTCCGTCCCGGTCCGAAGACAGGCGCCGATATGCCGGCGGTCTGCGGATCACGGTCGCCGATCGAAACGTAGTTGTAGGTCTTGCGGATCGTCTCGTAGGGCTCGCCCTGCTGGCCGGAAAAGGCGGCCAGCACGCGGCCGCCGGAACCGACAAGCAGAGGCAGTACGTCGCCCTCCCGGATCGTGTAGCGGATCGGGTGCTTCGACTCCACTCGGTATAGGCAGGTGCGAAGGTCGCCGGAGCGAACATAGAAAGCGACGCTTTCCCAGCTCTGCTCGGAAAGATCGCGCATGATCGGCGAAAGGATATCCATCGCCACGACCGAACGCTGGTAGAGTGCGCCGAGCCGGAACGTGGCAGGCCCGATGCGATAGCGTCCGTTATCCAGACGCTCCAGCAATTGCCCGCGCATCAGCGAATTGGCGAGCCGCAGGATCGTGCTTTTGTAGAGGCCGGTACGGGCAGCGATCTCGGCGAGGCCGAGCGAGCGGTCTGCGGTGGTGAAGGCGTCGAGGATGGCAATGGCGCGGTCGAGCGCCGCAACGCCGTCGGCCGATGACGGGCTGGGGGTCGTGTCTGTCATTTCAATGGTGGTTTCATCGCGGTCGCCTGTCCGGACCGACCCGGACACGCAGGTTTAGTCCCGCCCAAGTCGTTCTGTCCAGCAGAATGCCATTCCCATTGACAGAACGCGGTAACATTTGCTTGAACTTCTTTGCGGGTCTGAGGTCAGGCCACGTCTTGGCAGGCACCGGAGGAGGTGTCGTGATTTGGAGGAATCCCATGCTGAACAGACGCAATTTCCTGGCGGGCACGGCGGCAGCCGGAGCCGCCGCTATCGCGGCCTTGCATCTCACGCCGGCGTTCGCGCAGGACACGCCGCAACTCCAGATTTTCGTCCCCGCGGCGCCCGGTGGTGGCTGGGACCAGACGGCCCGCGCGATCGACCAGGTGCTTCGCTCCGAGAAGCTCATCTCCGGCTCGCAGATCACCAATGTCGGCGGCGCCGGCGGCACGGTAGGCCTGCCGCAATTCGTCAACCAGTGGAAGGGCAAGGGCAATTCGCTCATGGTCGCCGGCATGGTCATGGTCGGCGCCATCATTGCCAACAAGGCCGCCAACAACCTTACCGAGGTGACACCGATCGCCCGTCTCACCGGCGAGTTCGAGGCGCTGGTGGTACCGGCGGAGTCGCCATTCAAGACGGCCACCGATTTCGTCGCCGCGCTGAAAGCCGATCCGAGCAAGGTTCCGGTCGCCGGCGGCTCGGCCGGCGGCTCCGACCACATCCTGTTCGGCTTGATCGCCAAGACGGCAGGCGTGCCGGCGGCGAACCTCTCTTACGTGCCGTTCGCGGGCGGCGGAGAGGCATTATCGGCCCTGCTCGGCAACCAGGTCGCAGCCGGCATTTCCGGCTACGGCGAGTTCTCCGAGCAGGTGAAGGCGGGCGCGCTGAGGTTGCTCGCCATCTCGGCCGACAAGCGCCAGGAAGGCATCGATGCGCCGACGCTGAAGGAGGCGGGCATCGATGTCGAGCTGTTCAACTGGCGCGGCGTCTTCGCGCCGCCCGGCATCTCCGATGACGACAAAGCCGCGATGATCAAGCTGGTCGAGACCATGGCCAAGAGCGACGCCTGGGCGACCGAATGCAAGAACCGCAACTGGACGCCGATCCTGCTCACCGGCGACGACTACGCCAAGTTCGTCACCGAGGACACCGCCCGCATCGGCGCCATCCTCAAGGATCTCGGTCTGGCCTGACGGCGCTTCAACCGGATCGCGGAGGCGGCACCGCCTCCGCGACAGCATGGACATGCGAACCGTGCAGGCAAATGAAACGCGGCGAAGCCGGCGGCCGCGAGCCGGCCATTCGGGGAGGATATCATGAGCACCAGCGAGCAGCAGGCGTCAGCCCCGCGTCTTGCCTTACCCGAACTGCTGATCGGCATCGGGCTGCTGATCTGCGCCGGCGCCGTCGCCTGGCAGACGCTGGCGATTCCGGTGTCGCCGCTCTACTCCAAGGTCGGCCCGACAGTTTTCCCGTACATCACCATGGCCGGGATGATCGTGCTTTCGCTGCTGCTCATACTTGCCGCTATTCGCGGCGGCTGGCAGCCTCAGGAAGAAAAGGAAACGCCAACCGACTGGAAGGCGATGGGCTTCGTGGCGGCGGGCCTGGTCGCCAATCTCCTCCTCATCCAGCCGCTCGGCTTCACCGCCGCCTCGGTGATCATGTTCGTGCTGGTCTGCTTCGGTTTTGGCAGTCGGCACCCGCCGCGCGACGCGCTGCTCGGGCTTGTGCTGGCGCTTGCCGCCTATTTCGGCTTCGCCAAGGCGCTCGGCGTCAATATCGGCGCCGGCCTGATCGAGAACCAGCTCAACGCGCTGCTCGGCGCCGCCTTCAGCGGCAAGGGGGGCTGAGGCGGTGGACACGCTCGGTCATCTCGCGCATGGTTTTGCGGTCGCCTTCACGCCGACCAATCTGTTGTGGTGCCTGGTCGGCACCACGCTTGGAACGGCGATCGGCGTGCTGCCTGGCCTCGGGCCGGCGCTCACCATCGCACTGCTTTTGCCGATCACCTATCAGGTGGTGCCCGAGGCTTCGTTCATTTTGTTTGCCGGCATCTATTACGGCGCGATGTATGGCGGCTCGACGACGTCGATCCTGCTCAATACGCCCGGCGAAAGTGCGACTATCGTGACCGCGCTCGAGGGCAACCGCATGGCGCGTTCGGGGCGCGGCGGCGCTGCGCTCGCCACCTCGGCGATCGGCTCGTTCGTGGCCGGCACGCTTGGCACGATGGGCGTCGCCTTTCTGGCGCCGACCGTGGTCAAATACGCAATAAAGTTCGGGCCGGCCGAGTATTTCTCGCTGATGGTGCTGGCCTTCATCACCGTTTCGGCGGTGCTGGGTTCGTCTTCGGTTCGGGGGCTTACCAGCCTGTTTGCCGGCTTCGTCATCGGCATGATCGGCGTCGACCTGCAGACCGGGCAGCCGCGTTTTACCTTCGGCACGGCCGAATTGCTCGACGGCGTCGACGTCATCATCGTCGCGGTCGGCCTCTTCGCGGTCGGGGAAACGCTCTACATGGCCTCGCGCCGTTATGCCGGCAAGGACGAGATCGTGCCGCTCAAGGGCTCGCTCTACATGACGGCCGCCGAATGGGCGCGTTCCTGGAAGCCGTGGCTCAGGGGCGCCGCGATCGGCTTCCCGATCGGTGCACTGCCGGCCGGCGGCGCCGAGATCCCGACTTTCCTGTCCTATGCCGTCGAGAAAAAGCTGTCGAAACACAAGGAGGAGTTCGGCACGGTCGGCGCCATCGAAGGCGTTGCCGGGCCGGAAGCCGCCAACAACGCGTCCGCGGCCGGCGTGCTCGTCCCCATGCTTACTCTGGGCCTGCCGACATCGGCGACTGCCGCGATCATGCTCTCGGCCTTCCAGAGCTACGGCATCAATCCCGGGCCGCTGCTGCTGACGACGCAGGCCAACCTCGTCTGGGGCCTGATCGCCAGCCTGTTCATCGCCAACATCATCCTTGTCGTCCTCAACCTGCCGCTAATCGGCCTTTGGGTGCGCCTGCTGAAAATCCCGGCGCCGCAGCTCTATGCCGGCATCCTGGTGTTCGCCACCGTGGGCACCTACGGCATCTCGCAGTCGCCGATCGACCTCGTCATCCTTTATCTCCTGGGAGCCGCCGGCTTCCTGATGCGGCGCTTCGATTTCCCGACTGCGCCGGTGATCATCGGCATGATCCTCGGGCCGCTCGCCGAAACGCAGTTCCGCCGGGCGATGACGATCGCCAATGGCGACTGGACGGTGTTCTATCGGCACCCGCTCTCGCTGACGTTGCTGGCGCTCGCCTTCCTCGGCCTGGTCGGGCCGCATATCTGGGCCTGGATCCAGCAGCGCCGCAGGCGCGGACCGGAGCATGTGCCGGGCGATGCCTGAGTCATTTGGAGCATCATGACAGACCTGCTTTCCGGCATCCGCGTCCTCGACCTCACCAATGTGCTGGCCGGCCCCTACTGCGCCTATCAGCTGGCGTTGCTCGGCGCCGATGTCATCAAGGTCGAGGCGCCGCCGGGCGGCGATCTGGCGCGTCAGCTCGGCGCCTCGCCGGAGCTCAATCGGGCCGGCATGGGGGCATCGTTCCTGGCGCAGAACGCCGGCAAACGATCGGTAATGCTCGACCTGAAGAACCCTGACGGCCGCGAGCGTTTTCTCGATCTGGTCGCCACAGCCGACGCGCTGGTCGAGAATTTCCGGCCGGGCGTCATGGACCGCCTGGGGCTCGGTCATAAAAAGCTGAGGGAGTCCCGGCCCAGCCTTGTCTATTGCGCGATATCCGGCTTCGGCCAGACCGGGCCGATGCGCGGCAATCCGGCCTATGACCAGATCATCCAGGGCCTGTCGGGGATTATGAGCATCACCGGCACGCCGGAAACCGCGCCGCTTCGCGTCGGCTATCCGGTTGCCGACACGCTCGGCGGGCTCGTTGGGGCCTTCGCCGTCGCCGCGGCTCTCGTCAAGCAGAGGACGACAGGCGAGGGGGCCTTCCTCGACATCTCGATGCTCGAATGCACGCTGTCGGCGCTGGGCTGGCCGGTGTCGAACTATCTGACTGCCGGCGTCGAGCCGCGGCCGATGGGCAATGAGAACGTGACGGCGGCGCCCTCGGGTGCATTCCGAACCGGCGAGGGGCTGCTCAACATCGCCGCCAACAAACAGGAGCAGTTCGTCACTTTATGCAGACTTATCGGACGGCCGGAACTCGCCTCCGATCCGCGCTTCGCCGAGCGCGAGACGCGCAAGCGGAACCGCGCGGGGCTGAAGGTGCTGATCGAGGACGCGCTTGCGGGCGCGTCCGCCGCGATCTGGGAAGAAAAACTCAACCGGGCCGGCGTGCCGGCGGGACGGGTGCTGACGATCCCGCAGGTGCTCGAGGAGCCTCAGGTCACGGAGCGCGCCATGGCAACCTCCTTCGAAGGGGTATCCGGCATGGATCGCCCGCTGACGGTGGTGCGCGGCGGCTTCATGGTCGACGGCGCCGCGCCGGTACCTGCCGGGCCGCCGCCGCGCCTCGGCGAGCATATGGACGAGGTGTTCGCCGCCTTGCCCGAGCGCGATACATCGAGAGCGCGAGCATGAGCGGGGAGAAAAGGACTGGCCGCGAGCGCGCGGAGGAATGGTGGCAGACCTCCATCATCGAGATGCGGCCTGGCGTCATCCGGCTGCGCGGCTACGAGATCCAGGACCTGATCGGCCGCGCCAGCTTCCCGGCGATGATCTGGCTGATGCTGCGCGGCGAGTTGCCGAGCGAGGAGCAGTCGGCATTGCTCGGCATTGCGTTGGGCGCGGCAGTCGACCATGGCCCGCAGGCGCCGTCGATCGCAATCGCCCGCATGGCCGCTACCTGCGGCGTCGGCATCAATAACGCCATGGCCTCGGCCATCAACGTACTGGGCGACGTGCATGGCGGCGCCGGCGAACAGGCGCTTTCCTTCTATGGCGATATCGCCGCGACGATAGATGGCGGCGTTTCCCTGGTCGAGGCGGTGAAGGCGCGGCTAGATCATTTTTTCGCCGAAGATAAAGGCTACGTGCCAGGGTTCGGCCATCGCTTCCATCCGATCGATCCGCGCGCGCCGCGCCTGATCGAGCTGACGCGGGAATTCGCCGCGCGCGGCGTGATCGGCGGGCGTTTCGCCGATATTGCCGGTGCGATCGAGGCGGAAGTCGCCGCACGCAAGGGCAAAACGATCCCGCTCAACATCGACGGCGCCACCGCCGTCATCTATGGCGAGCTCGGCTTCCCCCCGGCGCTGACGCGCGGCCTGTTCGTGCTGTCACGGTCGGTCGGCATTCTGGCGCATGCCTGGGAACAGTCGCAGCAAAGCGATCGCAATAAGGGGCCGCTGCCCAGGGAGTGGCTATGGGCCTATACCGGCACGCCGGTACGGCCGCTCCCGGACGACACCGAATAGATGGCTGTCACACCGGGTCCCCCGGCGTAATGGTCAAATCCCTCAGCAGGGTCGAAAGCTCCGGCTCGTCGATGAGCAATGCGGCGTCTGCCGCGGGCAGCCACGCGCGCTGCCGGTTCGCGGCTTCCTGCCAGTCGGCAAGCTCCTCGGTGACCTGCAGCAGGTAGACCGCCACATCGACGCGGATGAAGCCGTCGGTCATGCGTTTCCAATAGGAATAGGTGCCGGCAGGCTGCTTCAGCGCCTTGCCCACAACGCCCGCCTCCTCCTGGGCTTCGATCGTTGCCGCCTTGCGCCCGCTCTTGCCTTTCATCGGCCAGCCCTTCGGCACGATAAAGCGCCGCGTGGTGCGTGAGGTGACCAGCAGCACTTCAAGACTGCCGTCCTCCCGCAACCGATACGGAATGGCCGCCACCTGACGGATCCGTTGGCCTTTCCTGGCTTTGCGAACTGCTTTCTTTTTGGTCGTTGCCATCCCAAATTCCGGTGAGAGCAGCGTCTCGCCGCACGCTCTCCGCGCAGCAAAAACCTGTCCTCCTGCAAACCCTGGAGCGTCTCACCGTTTCGGTGGAAACGGCGAGCCGCTCTATTTCCCTGCCTTGATGCAATTCCTGACGGAAACCGTGTCACACTTTTCCTGGAATTGCTCCAAAACCACCGCCCTTGCAATCCGCATTTTGTGAGCAAGTAAGTCGGCTAATAAATGGAAAAAAACAAAATGTCAGCGGCAAATCCTGGAGATCGTGTTGCCGACCGCTTCCATCCTGCATCTCTTGTCATATACCGGCACATCGGGTTGGCTCGTGGGCGGGGTCGGCCGGTCGAGCTCGCGGTAGATTTGCTGCTGCTGCTGGTATTGCTGCCGCTGCAACCGGTTCTGCAACTGCTGCAGCTCATTTTGCTGCACTAATGCGTTGCGGTTCGTCGGGATGACGATTTGCGCATAAGACGGCGCAATCAACGAAACCGAGGTCGCTAGCACGGCGGCAGCAAGAACAGCCAAGGTGGGACGAAACATCCGCGCGGCTCCCAAACGAAAA
Organism: Mesorhizobium sp. SOD10; assembly: GCA_000824805.1. GTDB lineage: Bacteria > Pseudomonadota > Alphaproteobacteria > Rhizobiales > Rhizobiaceae > Mesorhizobium. The sequence goes on along the minus strand of CCNA01000006.1, from coordinate 588,315 downwards.
ACCATGCATCTCATATAGTGCGGGTGGCCGATAACACCATGGGTGACTGCGAAACATGATGCGCTCAGGGAAGCCGCGCGATCGGCTATGCCGTAACGCCGGCGCTGGAGGTCGGGCCGATATCCCAGTCGGCGAGGTCGCCAGTTCCGCATCTGCGGAAAGGCGAGAGTTCTCCACCAAGCAGTGGGAGATCGAGGGATGTTTCGCCGCTGCCGAGAATCTGCCCCGCAACCCGGCATTGCACTTGACGGAAGCGATCGATTCGCCGCTCTATCAGGTCGGCGCCGGGCTGGAGCTCAATGGCGTCAACGGCGTCGGATTGGCGATCAGATACAACGGCGCTTTCGTGGAAACGGTAAAGCAGAACGCGGTCAGCGCGTCTCTCAAGGTCAGCTTCCAGCTGACGCGGGACGGCGGCCAAGAAGGGATGTCATGAGGACGAAGTACGCGTCTATCGCGGCGATGCTGGCAGTCGCCTGCATTGCCGGTGTGCCGGCGGCCGGATTTGCAGCGCAAAACAAGAGCGACAAGGCGGCGCCCGCGGCCCAGCCCGGCGGGGCGGCGGCCAAGCCGCAGCTGCCGGGCGGTGCTTCGGCGCTGTCGGAAACGCATGGCGACTGGACGGTCAACTGCCAGGTCACCGGCGCCAACAAGGTCTGCAGCCTGTCGCATCAGCAGTTCAACAAGCAGAGCGGCCAGCGGCTGCTGGCGATCGAATTGACGACCAAGACCGGCCAGGACTCTACGGGCACGCTGGCGCTGCCCTTCGGGCTTGCCCTGGCCAACGGCATCTCGCTCGAGATCGATGACAAGAAGCTGGACGGCACGCTGCAATTCAACACCTGCCAGGCGGTGGGTTGCCTGGTGCCGGTGACGTTCGACGCCGACACAACGCCGCTCCTGCAGAACGGCACCACGCTTAAGATCAACGCCACGGCGGCCGATACCATGCAGCCGATCTCCTTCACCATCTCGCTCAACGGCTTCGGCAGCGCGCTGGCGCGGACGGCGGACCTGTTGGCGGACTGAGCGGACGGCAAGGTTTCACGCCGGGCGATCGGCGAAGCCGGTCGCCTTCATTCGTTTATGTCAGCCTCGCGCAGACGATAGCCCACGCCCGTCTCGGTGATGATGTAGCGGGGCTGGTCCGGGGCCTTCTCGACCTTCTGCCGCAGCTGGCGGACGTAGACCCTGAGATACTGGACGTCGGTCGAGTCGTTCCAGATCTGCTTCATCAGGAACTGGTGCGTCAGCACCTTGCCGGCATATTGCACGAGGATGCGCAGGATGTCGTATTCCTTGGGCGACAGTTTCACCTCCTTGCCCTCGACCTTGACGATGCGCTTCACCAGGTCGACGGAGAGGTCGCCGGTGTGGAACACCGGCTTTTCGCCCTGCCGCTGGAACTTGTGGCGCAGCGCCACGCGGATGCGCGCGACCAGCTCGTTCATGCCGAAGGGCTTGGTCACGTAGTCGTCGGCGCCGAGCTCGAGCGCCTGGACGATGCCGGCCTCGTCGGTGCGGCTGGACAGGATGACGACCGGAATATCGAGGCCGTCGCTTCGCCACTTGCCGAGCAGTTCCAGGCCGGTCATGCCGGGCAGGCCGAGATCGAGCAGGATGAGGTCGGGACGTGCGGCCTGGATGAGTTCGAGCGCCGCCTTGGCACTCGGCGCCTCGGAGACCGCATAGCCCTGGCTGCCCAAGCCGACGCGCAGCAATTTGCGGATCGGCGGCTCGTCGTCGACGACCAAAATGGAGACGGTCTGATTTGTCATGCCACATCATCCGTAAGCGGTGCGCCGAGCGCCGGCAACTCAGCCGGTAACGGCATGCGGATGGTGAAGATCGCGCCCGGACGGTCGGCGCGGTTGGCCGCCGCGATCGTGCCGCCCATCGCTTCGATGAAGCCGCGGCTGATCGACAGGCCGAGACCGGTGCCGGCGCGCACTTGGTCGCGTTTGCGCACGCGGTAGAAGGTATCGAATATCCGCTCCAGGTCGTCCGGCGGGATGCCCGGTCCCTCATCCATCACCTGCAGGATGACGGCGCCATTGTCCACCCAGGCCTGGAGCCGGATGGTCGAACCGGGCGACGCATATTTGGCGGCATTGTCGAGGAGGTTGAAGAGAGCCTGCTCGAACAGCACGGGATCGAGCCGCAGCATGGGCAGGTCGGCCGGAATGTCGGTCTCTATTCTGTGCTCGGCGGTGATCTTCTGCGCCCGGTTCAGCGCCGAGCCGACGACATCGCCGACATAATGGAGCGCGTAATTCGGCTCCATCGCGCCCGACTCGATCCTGGTCATGTCGAGGAGGTTGGCGATGAAGCGGTTCAGCCGCTCGGACTCGCTGACGACCGTCGACAGAAGCTCGGCGCGATCCTTTTCCGGCAGCGCCGGCGCGAATTCCTTCAGCGTGCCGGCCGCGCCCATGATCGCTGCAAGCGGCGTCTTCAGATCGTGCGAGATCGAGGTCAGCAGCGCCGAGCGCAGCCGGTCGGCTTCAGCCGCAAGCCTGGCGCGGTCGACGTCGGCGACGAGCTGGACACGCTCGATGGCCACCGCGGCTTGATCGGCGAGCGCATCCAGCAAGCGCTGCTGCTCGGGCGTCAGCAGCGGCCCTTGCTTGTCATTGTCGAGGCCGACGACGCCGATCGCGGTCCGTCCAGTGCGCAGGGGCAGATAGAGACGTTTTGCGCCGGGCAGCGTGTCGGCGCCGCGGCCGGCGGCGCGGTTGTGCTCCCAGGCCCAGCGCGCGGCCGCGATATCGGCCTCGGCCAGCGTGTCGTCCGGCGGATAGCCGGCCTTGACGGTGATGGTGCCGTTTTCCGGCAAAAGCAGCACGACGCGGACCTTCAGCATCGAGGCGATCTGGAAAGCGGTGGCCCATAGAACATCGTCGAGCGTGCCGGCGCCGGCGAGTTTCTTGGAGAAGGAATAGATGTCCTCGGTGGCGCGCGCCCGCGAACGTGCGGCGACCGCCTGGCGCTGCACGCGCGCCGTCAGGTTGCTGGCGATGATGGCGACGACGAGGAAGACCGTGAAGGCAACGATGCTTTCCGGATCCCTGATCGTCAGCGTGTAGCGCGGTTCGAGGAAGAAGAAGTTGAAGGCGAGCGCGGAGAGAAAACAGGCATAGAGCGCCGGCCAGAGCCCGAAGCTCACGGCTGCGGTCAGCACCGCCAGAAGCAGCACGCTGGCGAGATTGCGGACGTCGAGGAACTGGTCGAGGATCGAGCTGACGGCCAGTGCGCCGGCGACATAGGCGGTCGAGAACAGATAGGGCCAGATCTGGAAAGGCTTCTGCTCGGGCGCGGCCTTGACCCGCGCCGAGGGGGCATCGACATCGCGCTCGGCGCCCGAAATGACATGGACGCTGATGTCGCCGGCGTTGCGGATCAGGTCGTAGGTGAGCGAGCCCTCGATCAGCTCGCGCCAGCGCGAGCGGGTCGGCCTGCCTATGACGATATGGGTGAAGTTGTTCGCTGTCGCATGGCGCACGATGTCCTGAGCGACGTTCTGGCCGGGAATGGTGGCGATCTCAGCGCCGAGCTGTTCGGCGAGACGCAGGTTCCTGGCCAGGCGGTCCTTATCTTCGTCGGAGAGGCCGGCAAGGCGCGGCGTGTCCACATGCAGCGCCGTCCAGGGCGCGCGCAGCCGATCGGCAAGTCGGCGCGCATAGCGGATGCGGGCCGCTCCGCCGGGCCGCGAGTCGACGCAGACGAGCACCCGCTCGCCCGCGGCCCAGGGTCCCGGAATGGCATGCGACTGCATGTGGTTGAGCAGCTGCTCGTCGACGCGCTGGGCGGTCCGGCGAAGCGCCAGCTCGCGCAGCGCAGTCAGATTGCCCGGCGAGAAATAATTCTCGATGGCGCGCTGCGCCGTGTTGGGGAAATAGACCTTGCCGTCCTGCAGCCGTTTGATCAGGTCGTCGGGCGTGAGGTCGATGACCTCGATGTCGTCGGCCTCGTCGATGATGGAATCGGGAACCGTCTCGCGGACCCTGACGCGGGTGATCTGAGCGACGACGTCGTTCAGGCTCTCGACATGCTGGATGTTGAGCGTGGTGTAGACGTCGATGCCTTGCGCCAGGATCTCCTGCACGTCGAGATAGCGCTTGGGATGCCGGCTGCCGGGCGCGTTGGTGTGGGCGAGCTCGTCGACCAGGACGAGAGCGGGGCGCCGCTTCAGGATGGCGTCGATGTCCATCTCGTCCAGGGTCTGGCCGCGATAGTCGACCAGGCGGCGCGGGATCACCTCATAGCCGTCGACCAACGCCTGGGTTTCCTTGCGGCCATGCGTCTCGACGACGCCGATCACGACATCGATGCCGTCGGCGCGGCGGGCGCGGCCCGCCATCAGCATCTCGTAGGTCTTGCCGACGCCGGGCGCGGCGCCGAGGAATATGCGCAGGCGGCCGCGGCCCTCGCGCCCGGCATGTTCGAGGAGCGCGTCGGGAGAGGGGCGGTTCTCGGGGTCGGTCCTGTCGTCCGGCATCAATCCAATCATGAATTGCGCCGGGGATCGTGTCGATCCCTGGCGCGGAGCGGATTACTTCAGCTCGTCCAGCGCCAGGTTCAGCGCCAGAACGTTGACTACCGGCTCGCCGAGGGCGCCAAGCTCGCGGTCCTCGACATGGCTGTCCACCAACCCCTTCACCTTGGCCTCGTCCATGCCGCGTGCCTTGGCGACTCGCGGCACCTGGAAATAGGCGGCGTCGGGGCTGATGTCGGGATCAAGCCCGCTGCCGGAGGTGGTGACGAGGTTCATCGGCACCGGTGCATTGGGGTTTTCGGCCTTCAGCTTCTCGGCGTCGCCCTTGATGCGTTCGATCAGCTTCGGATTGGTCGGGCCGAGGTTCGAGCCGCCGGAGGAGGTCGCGTCGTAGCCATTGCCGGCGGCCGACGGCCGGCCGTGGAAATAGCGGTCGCCGGCGAAAGCCTGGCCGATCAGGCTGGAACCGATCACCTTGCCGTCCCTGACGATCAGACTGCCATTGGCCTTGTTCGGGAACAGCGCCTGGGCGATGCCGGTCATGCCGATCGGATAGATCAGACCGGTCAGCACCGTAAAGAAGACGATCATGACAAAGGCGGGTCTGAGTTGCTTGAGCATCGGATCAATCCTTATGTAAGGCCTAGGGCCGTGACGATCAGGTCGATCGCCTTGATGCCGACGAACGGCACGATGATGCCGCCGAGGCCGTAGACCAGCAGGTTGCGGGTGAGCAGCGAGCCGGCGCCGATGGCGCGGTATTTCACGCCTTTCAGCGACAGCGGGATCAGCGCGATGATGATCAGCGCGTTGAAGATGATGGCCGACAGGATGGCGCTCTGCGGCGTCGCCAGATGCATGATGTTGAGCGCCTGCAGCGGGCCGGCGGACTGGCCGGGCGCCATGTAGAAGACCGCGAACATCGCCGGAATGATGGCGAAATACTTGGCCACGTCGTTGGCGATCGAGAAGGTCGTCAGCGAGCCGCGCGTCATCAACAGCGCCTTGCCGATCTCGACGATCTCGATCAGCTTGGTCGGGTCGCTGTCGAGGTCGACCATGTTGCCGGCCTCGCGCGCGGCGACCGTGCCGGTGTTCATGGCGACGCCGACATCGGCCTGGGCGAGCGCCGGCGCGTCGTTGGTGCCGTCGCCGCACATGGCGACCAGCTTGCCCTTCGCCTGCTCCTCGCGGATCAGCGACAGCTTGTTCTCGGGCGTCGCCTGGGCGAGGAAGTCGTCGACGCCGGCTTCGGCAGCAATCGCCGCCGCGGTGAGCGGGTTGTCGCCGGTGATCATCACCGTGCGGATGCCCATCTTGCGCAGTTCGGCGAAGCGCTCGCGGATGCCGCCCTTGACGATGTCCTTGAGATGGACGACGCCGAGCAGGCGGCCGTCGCGTTCGACAGCCAGCGGCGTGCCGCCGGCCTTGGCGATCTCGTCGGCGATCGCCTGCAGGTCGCGGATGCTTTCGGTCGGCGGACGCGCGCCATGGGCGGCGACGGTCGCCTGATTGACGTGATTGAGCACCGCGTCGACCGCGCCCTTGCGCACGGAGGAGCCGTCGATGTCGACGCCGCTCATGCGGGTTTGTGCGGCGAAGGGAACGAAGGTGGCGTGCAAGGTCGCCATGTCGCGGGCGCGGATGCCGTATTTCTCCTTGGCCAGCACGACGATTGAGCGACCTTCCGGCGTCTCGTCGGCGAGCGAAGCAAGTTGGGCGGCATCCGCCAGCTCCTGCTCGGTGACGCCCTTGACCGGACGGAACTCGGTCGCCTGGCGATTGCCGAGGGTGATGGTGCCGGTCTTGTCGAGGAGCAGCGTGTCGACGTCGCCGGCGGCCTCGACGGCGCGGCCGGACATGGCAAGCACGTTGAAGCGCACCAGCCGGTCCATGCCGGCGATGCCGATGGCCGACAGCAGCGCGCCGATCGTGGTCGGGATCAGCGTGACGAAGAGCGCGACGAGGATCGTCACCGGGATATAACCGCCCGAATAGGAAGCGAAGCTCGGGATGGTCGCGGTCGCCAGCACGAAGATCAGCGTCATGCCGACCAGCAGGATGTTGAGGGCGATCTCGTTCGGCGTCTTCTGGCGCTCCGCGCCCTCCACCAGCGAGATCATCCGGTCGAGGAAGGTCTGGCCGGAGGCGGCGGAGATGCGCACGCGGATCCAGTCGGAGAGCACCTGGGTGCCGCCGGTGACGGCCGAGCGGTCGCCGCCGGACTCGCGGATCACGGGCGCGGATTCTCCGGTGATCGCGGCCTCATTGACCGAGGCCACGCCTTCGATCACCTCGCCGTCAGAGGGGATGATGTCGCCGGCTTCGACCAGCACGACATCGCCGACCTTCAAGCTGGTGCCCGGCACCAGCTTGAACTTGTCGCGGTCGCCGTTGACGAGCAGCTTGGCCTCAGTCTCGGTACGCGCTTTGCGCAGCGAGTCGGCCTGCGCCTTGCCTCGGCCCTCGGCCACGGCTTCGGCGAAATTGGCGAACAGCACGGTGAACCACAGCCAGATGATGATCTGCAGCGTGAAGCGGCGATCGCCGCCGCCGGCGATCAGGTCGCGGAGAAAAAGCACGGTGGTGAGCAGCGAGACGACCGCGACGACGAACATCACCGGATTCCTGACCAGCGTGCGCGGATCGAGCTTGCGGAAGGCGCCGCCGATGGCGGGCACCAGAATGTGCGGATCCATGATAACAGCGGATTTGGACTGGCTCATTTTTGCACTCCGGTATCGGTTATGTTGGACGGCGCCGGGTGTTCGGTCTTCGGGAACAAGTGCGGAAGGCCGGTGGCAAGCAGCCACAGCGCGAACAGCACGACCGCCATGCCGAGAAAGGTTGAGAGCGTCGGGAAGGGACGAGGCTTCTCGTTCCTTCCGTTGTCGGGCGCCCCGTCACCGGTCCGGTGACGGCCGTTGCGACGTATGTCGTTGAATCGAGGCATGGTCATCTCAGAAGATCTGTCCATGGATCATCGCCAGGTGCTCGACGATCGGACCGACGGTGAGCGATGGGAAGAAGGTGAGGCCGCCGACGATGACGATGACGCCGACCAGCAGACCGACGAACAGCGTGCCGTCGGTCGGGAAGGTGCCGGCCGAGGCGGGCACGGTCTTCTTGGCGGCCAGCGAGCCGGCAATGGCCAAGGCCGGGACGATGACCAGGAAGCGGCCCATCAGCATGCCGACGCCCAGCGTGATGTTGTACCAGGGCGTGTTGCCGGAAAGGCCGCCGAAGGCCGAGCCGTTGTTCGCGGCGGCCGAGGTGTAGGCATAAAGCACTTCCGAGAAGCCGTGCGGACCGCCATTGGCGATCGAGGCCACGGCGCTCGGCAGGACCACGGCGATGGCCGTGAAGATGAGCATCGCCAGCGGCAGGCACAGAATGGCGAGCATCGCCATCTTGACCTCCTTGGCCTCGATCTTCTTGCCGAGATATTCCGGCGTGCGGCCGACCATCAGGCCGGCGACGAAGACGGCGACGACGACGAACATCAGGATGCCGTAGAAGCCGGCGCCGACGCCGCCGACGATGACTTCGCCGAGCTGCATGTTGATCAGCGGGATCATGCCGCCGAGCGCGGTGAAGCTGTCATGCATGGCGTTGACGGCGCCGCAGGAGGCGGCCGTGGTGATGACGGCGAACAGCGCCGAGGCAGCTATACCGAAGCGCGTCTCCTTGCCTTCCATGTTGCCGCCGTCGATACCGAGCGCATGGACCAGCGGGTTGCCGGCGGCTTCCGCCCAGTAGCAGACGGCGATTCCGACCAGGAACAGCACGCCCATGGAGGCGAGGATCGCCCAGCCCTGGCGCTCGCTGCCGACCATGCGGCCGAAGACGTTGGTGAGCGCGGCGCCGATCGCAAAGATCGACAGCATCTGGATCAGGTTCGAGATCGCGTCCGGATTCTCGAACGGATGCGCGGCATTGGCGTTGAAGAAGCCGCCGCCATTGGTGCCGAGCATCTTGATGGCGACCTGCGAGGCGACCGGCCCGAGCGCGATGGTCTGCTTGGCGCCTTCCAGCGTGGTCGCGTCGACATACGGCCCGAGCGTCTGCGGGATGCCGAGCCACACATAGGCAAGCGTCAGCAGGATGCACAGCGGCAGCAGCACGTGGAGCATGCAGCGGGTGAGATCGACCCAGAAATTGCCGATCGACTTGCCGGAGGCGCGGGCGAAGCCGCGGATGAGCGCAATGGCGATGGCAATGCCGGTGGCGGCCGAGACGAAGTTCTGGACGGTGAGGCCGGCCATCTGCACGAGGTAGGACATCGTGCTTTCGCCGCCGTAGTTCTGCCAGTTGGTGTTGGTGACGAAGCTGGCGGCGGTGTTGAAGGCAAGCCCGGGCTCGACCGCCGCCATGCCGGCGGGGTTGTAGGGCAGGGCGCCCTGCAGCCGCTGCAGCGCGTAAAGGACGAGGAAGCCGGCGAGATTGAAGAGCAGCATGCCGGTCGCGTAGACGGCCCAGTGCTGTTCTTGCCTGTCGCTGGTTCCGGCGAGACGATAGAGCCCGCGTTCGATCGGGATGAGCACCGGCGACAACAAGGTACGGTCGCCGCTGAAGACGCGGTGCATATAGAGGCCGAGCGGCTTCACGAGCAAAAGCAGGATCCCGCAATAAACGAGGATCTGTATCCAGCCGTTGAATGTCATGATGTGACCTTCCGTGCGCCGATCAGAAGCGTTCTGGACGGATCAGGGCGTAGGTGAGGTAGGCGAGCAGGACCAAGGTCACGGCGCCGCCGAACGTGTAATCGAAAAGCATGGTCCGGCTCTTCCGCTCAGATCATGTCGCAGGCTTTGACGTAGGCGAAGGACAGGGCGAAGAACAAAACCCCGATCCCGAGAACTGTGAGGTCCATTGCAGGTCTTCCTTGTCTGTGTTTGCGGGCTCAAACGGCGCGCGGACGCACGCCACCTTGGCTGCGGCGATCGAAGCGCTTTTCGAAGGAAGATATGGACCCGACCCCCATAAAGGTTCGAGACGGGAAGGATGGGAAAGATATAGGAATTCTATAGGGGTTTTGGCCCGGGCCCTTGGGTGAACCAGTGCGCCATGCAGCCGAGAAGGGCGCTTCCCTTGCGCCGACGCCTCAAGCGCTTCAGAGTGCCGGCCGCCGGTCCTTCCACGGCATCTCCTCTTCAAGTTGCGTGGACAGCGCCAGCACCGTCGCCTCGTCGCCATAGCGGCCGACGAGCTGGATGCCGATCGGCACGCCGCCGGCCGATTGCCCGAGCGGCAGCGAGATCGCCGGAAAGCCGGAGATGTTGAAGGGGAAGTTGAAAACCGCGTCGCCCCATTTGGCGTTGTAGCGGCCGAGGTCGGTTTCCGACATGTCGTAGTAGCCGAGCGGACGCGGCAGCTGTGTCAATGTCGGGGTGATGAAGATGTCATAGGGGTAGAGGTCGCCGACGATGTCGCGGCCGATCAGCCTCAACTGCTCGACATCGGAAATATGCTTGATGCCGCTGGTCGCGCGACCGCGCTGGATGATCGCCCAGGTCAACGGTTCGACATCGCTCGGCGTGACGGGGCGGCCGACAAGCGTCTCGAGGAAATCGAAGGTCGCCGCCGTCTGTACGCAGGTCATGTCGGTGTAGGTCTTCCATACGGCGTCGGCGTCAAGCGGCATGTCGTGCTCCTCGACCTCGTGGCCGAGACGTTCGAGCGCGGCAACCGTGGAGAGCACGGTCGCCTTGACCTCAGGATCGATCGCCGTGCCGTTGGGTGGCGTGACGGTGAAGGCGACGCGCAGCTTCTTCGGCGCCCGCGCGGAAAGGCTGAGCCAGCTGCCCTCCGGTACCGGCGGCGTGTAGGCGTCGCCAGGCAGGGCGCCGGCCACCGCATCGAGATAGGCGGCGGTGTCGCGCACCGTGCGCGAGCAGCAGAGGAAATAGGCGCCGCCATACCAGTAATCGCCGAAGGGCGCGAGGCTGACGCGGCCGCGCGACGGCTTCAGGCCGACAATGCCGCAGCAGGACGCCGGCACGCGGATCGAGCCGGCGCCGTCGCTGGCTTCGGCGATCGGCACCATGCGCGAGGCGATCGCGGCCGCGGCGCCGCCGCTCGAGCCGCCGGGCGTGATGCCATCCTTCCACGGGTTCTTCGTCGTGCCGTAGAGTTTCGGCTCGGTGGTGATCGACCAGCCGTTTTCCGGTGCGTTGGACTTGCCGACGAGCACCAGGCCCGCCGCCTTGATGCGGCGCACCACCTCGCTGTCGGAATCGGCGACGAAATCCTTCAGGTAGAAGCAGGAGTTGGTGTTGGGCGCGCCTTTCCAGGACGAGGCGAGCTCCTTGAGCAGATAGGGCACGCCGGCAAAAGGCGCGTTCTTGTCCACCGTCGCCGCCTGGGCGCGCGCCATGTCGTAGAGGCGATGGACGACCGCGTTGAGCGAGGGGTTGAGGCGCTCGATCGTGGTGATCGCCGCTTCGACCAGCTCGGCGGGAGAAACCTCGCCGCGCTTCACCAGGCCGGCCAGCGCCAAGGCGTCGGAAGCGGTGTAGGTCTCGAGCAGGCTCTCCGAAATCGCGGCCATGTGTTTCCTCCCGTTAGGTCCTAACTGAAGGCTGAGAATGGCTCGTTGGACTCACCCAGCCTCCGCTTCGCTCGGCTGACCTCTCCCCGGCGGGGGAGGAGATTGTCAGCGCCGGCATTTCCCTCTTCTCCTGCCGGGGAGAAGGTGGCCGCGAAGCGGTCGGATGAGGGGGCTGGCGCGCGGGTGGCCGGGAACCTTCACGCCAGCTCGACGGTGCGCTTTTCCGCGATGCTCTGCTCGGCCGCCAGCACGATGCGCAGGCTGTTGACCGCCGCATCCATCTGCTCGCTGAGATCGAGATCCTCGCGAATGGCGCGCAGGAAGAAGGCCTGCTCGCGGTCGCAAAGTTCCTGGTGCCCGGGCTCGTCCTCCATGCTGATGATTTCGTCGGGCTTGGAGAAATTCTTGTCGCCGTCGACCTGCGCATAATGGATCTTCAGCGCGTCGGTCTTGGTGTGGCGGTCGATGTCGGCGGAATCGGACACCTCCTCGGCATCCTTGGCGCCGCTGCCCGACTGGCCGGCGACGATCGAGACGGCGCCCTTCGGGCCGACCACGTCCTTCACGAAATAGGCCGTCTCGCTCATCATCGGACCCCAGCCCGCCTCATACCAGCCGACCGAGCCGTCGTCGAAGGTGACGTGCAGATGGCCGTAATTCTGCTTGTCGGCCTCGGCCCACAGCTTGGCGCCGATGCCGTGCACGCGCACCGGCTTGGCGCCGGTCAGCTGGCACATGACGTCGACGTAATGCACGCCGCAATCGACGATCGGGATCAGCGAGTCGATCAGGTTCTTGTGCCAGTGCCAGGCGGTGCCGCTGCTCTGCTGGTTGAGGTTCAAACGCATCACCAGCGGCTTGCCGAGCGTCTTGCCGACCTCGATGAATTTGATCCAGGACGGATGGACGCGCAGGATGTAACCCAGCACCAGCTTACGGTTCTTGGCGCGCGCGGCGGCCACCACCTTCTCGGCATCCGCGATGTTGGTGGCGAGGGGCTTTTCCATGAAGACATGGCAGTTGGCGGCGATCGCCTTCAGCGCATATTCGGCATGCGTGTTCGGCCAGCTGTTGATGGAAACCGCATCGGGCTTGGTCTCCTTCAGCGCCAAGTCGAAATCCTCATAGAGCGGATAGCCGGCCAGCTCCTTCGGGATCTTCTTGTTGCTCTTGATCGAGCGGCTCATGATGCCGACGATCTCGAAGCCTTCGGAGCGGTGATACGCGCTGGCATGCGAGGCCCCCATGTTGCCCAGACCAACCACCAGGATTCTTACTTTGTCGGCCATGTCAGCCTCCCTAATTCTTGATTCAATCGTGGGCGGCGATCGATCGCCGCTCATTGCCCGGCCCTTTCCTCTCCCCCCTCCGGAGGGAGAGGAAAGGAGCCAGCCCCCTCACTTCACTGCCGAGTCGAACAGGTGCGCCTTGATCTTCTCGACGTCGAGCGCGGCAAAGCCTTCCGACAGCTTCACGCCTTCGGCATCGGCTTTGACCTTGGCCTTGTCGAAGTCGTTGGCGGTCGGGATCAGGTCGTTGGTGCAGACATCCTCTGCCTTCACCGGCGCGGTGATCTGGCCGATCTTGAGAATCTCGTCGAAGAAGCCCTGCCAGCTCGCCATGTCGTGCGAACCCCAGCCGCCGCGCTTATCCATGTCGCCGCGGAAGACGTTGATCTGCTGCAGGATCGAGGTTGTGCCGAGTTCCGGCCCGAGATTCTTGGCGAGCGTCGGGAACTGCTCGAACACGGCCTCGACCGCGGCGCGCGGATTCTGGTAGCCGAATTCGAGCCCCATCGCCCAGCCGCGCAGGTATTTCTCCAGGAATGCCTTCTTGTCGGCATCCTCGAGGTCGGCGGTGCGCACGACGAAGGTGTTGGCCGGCAGCTTGGAATTCTGCACGCCGAGCCAGTATTCGAAATCGAGCCCCTTGGCGATCCATTCGGCGCGCAAGCCTTCCCAGGAGAGCGCTGCATCGCCCTGGCCGCCAGCAAGCGCGGTGCCCCAAGTCGGCCAGCCGGCCTCGACATATTTCACCTTCTTGATGTCGACCCCTTGAGCCGCAAGCAGCGGATCGACGATCGCCTGCCAGGCGGCGGAGCCGAGCAGTATGGTCTTGCCTTCGAGATCCTTGAGGTTCTTGGTACCCTGGCCCTTGCGGAAAGCGATGCTGAAGGTGTCGCGCGCGCCCATGTGGAAGACGGACTTCAGCTTCATGCCGTTCTGGATGGCGAAGGAGAAGACGCCGGGAGAGGGGAAGCCCATGTCGGCCTGGCCGACATCGACGAACTTCACCGTCGCAGTGCCGTCCGAGGGGCCCGGTTGCATGTCGGTGTTGAGGTCGCCGAAATAGCCGGCTTTCTTCGCCGACCAGTAGGGATAGTCGTCCAGCACTTCGAGCGTGCCGCGCGGCGAGATCCAGGTGAATTTTTCATAGGCCGCGGCTCTCGCCTTCAGGCCGGATGCGCCGAGCGCGGTGGCGGTCACGACGCCGGCTGCCGTCACCTGCAGGAAATAGCGGCGGCTGATGCCGGCCGGGACGCTGGAATGGATCGGATTGTCGTTGGTCATGGCATTCCCCTTTTTGTTGATTGCTGCCTTAGCCCGCCTCCCGGGCATTCATTTTTAGTCTTTACGTCTCCCAGCTCGCCCATTTCTTGCCGATCAGGAAGAACAGCACGTAGATCAGGATGCCGAGCGTCGACAGGATCAGCACCACCGCGAAGAATTGCGGCATCTGGATCATCGACGAGTAGGAGGTGAGCCGGTTGCCGAGGCCGAAGCCGCCGCCGACCATCTCGGCGCCGACGGCAGTGAGCAGGCCGAAGATCGCGCCGATCATCAGGCCGACCAGGATCATCGGCAGCGCCATCGGCGCGCGGATCTTCCAGAAGATCTGGAGCGTGCTCGCGCCATAGGAGCGGGCCAAGGCGATCTTGGCGCTGTCGACACGCCGGAAGCCGGTGGCCGCGTTGATCATCACCATCGGGCCCGCTGCCAGCGCCACGGCGATGATGCGCGGCGTGTAGCCGAAGCCGAAGCGCAGGATGAGCAGCGGCACCAGCGCCAGCATCGGCGTGGTGACGAGGATCAGGATGTAGGGCGCGACGATTTTCTCGGCGAAGGGGAACTGCGTGATCACCGCCGCCATCACCAGGCCGACGACGGCGCCGATGGCGAAGCCCGAGACAAGCTCGACCAGCGTATAGCCGAGATGCGGGGCGATCAGCGGGAACTCGTCGAACAAGGCGTAAACGATCGAGCTCGGCGGCGGCATGATGTATTGCGGCACGTGGAGGATACGCAGCGCCAGCTCGATGCCGCCGATGATTACCACGGCAACAGCGAGGATAGCCGCCACCTCGGCGCCGGACTTGATGCCGGGGCCGCTGGAAAAGGCCGACAGGTTGGTCAGGCTGACGTCCTGCCCATCTCCCGATTTGGCCTTCGAGAATTCCGGAATGGCGTCGCCCCCGCTCACGGCCTGATCCTCACGATTTCAGCGCTCTTATGCTCCGGCTGTTCCTGGGCCTTCGGCCGGCGCTCGCCGACGATGTCCATCTTGATCTTGTTGGTCAGGTCGAAGACCTCTTTGGTCGCCATGATCTCCAGCGAACGTGGCCGCGGAAACGGCACATCGTAGACCTTGGCGACGCGGCCCGGACGTGTGGTCAGCACCACCACGCGGTCGGAGAGGAAGATCGCCTCCTCGATGCTGTGGGTGATGAAGACGATGGTGGTCTTGGTGTCGAGCCAGATCTCCTCGACGAGGCGGTTCATCTCCTCGCGGGTGAAGCTGTCGAGCGCGCCGAAGGGCTCGTCCATCAGCAGCACCGAAGGCTTCAGCGCCAGCGCGCGCACGATCGCGGCGCGCTGCTGCATGCCGCCGGAAAGCTCGCGCGGGAACTTGCCGCCGAAACCGTCGAGCCCGACGCGGTTGAGCAGATGCGCGATCCAGGCGCGATCGGGCTTCTCGCCCTTGATCTCGAAGGGGAAGTTGATGTTGGCGTCGAGGTTGCGCCAGGGCAAAAGGTTCGCTTCCTGGAAGACGATGCCGATCTCCGGGCGCGGGCCGGTGATCTCCTTGCCGTCGAGCAGAATGGAGCCGGCCGTCAGGCGATGCAGGCCCGACATCGACCACAACAGCGTGGTCTTGCCGCAGCCGGAGGGACCGACGATCGAAACGATCTCGTTGGAGTGCACATCGAGGCTGCAGCGATCCAGCGCCAGAAGGTCGCCGGAGCCCGTCTGATAGACCTTCGTCGCTGCCTGCACGCCGAGCTTCGGCGTTCTTGCGCTTGCCGTACTCATGCTCCCCCTCGGAGACTGCGCGATGCGTTGCCGGAAGGCCCATCTGTCCCCGAAATCAGTCTGTAACTATCCTACTTTACTGTCAAGCGGCGGCAGACCTCACAAGCAATCAGCTTCAATCAGCTCTTATCTAAGCGTCTGGTTTTTATCGGTTTTATGATCGCTTGCAGTGCGTGTTACTTTCCTACATACTCGTACCGGTTGATTGCCTATGGTCAGCGGGCCGATAATCGCGAAGATGACAGGTCCCGAAGCGGGCTGGGGAGGACTGGCCAATGACCGAAGCCGACAGCCAGGCGTTGCGAATGACCGATGAGGATGGCGACCGGCATGACCATGTCAGGCGCATTCCCGATATCATCTCGCAGGTGAAGGACAGCTATGCGGAGCTGCGGCCGGCCGAGCGCCGCGTCGCCGATGTCGTGCTCGATGATGTCAAATATGCGGTCGACGCTTCCAATGCCGCGCTTGCCCAGCGCGCCGGGGTCAGCGAGCCGACGGTCACCCGCTTCTGCCGCGCCATCGGCTGCGAGGGCGTGCGTGACTTCAAGCTGAAGCTGGCGCAGAGCCTGGTCGTCGGCGCGCTCTATCTTGCCACCAAGCCGCAACCCGTAAACAGCGATAGCGGCATGCCGTTCTGGAACGCCGTGTTCGGCGAGGCGCGGCGGGCGCTGCAGGAGGCGGAGCGGCAGATCGATCCGGGACAATTGCAGAAAGCGGCGGAACTGATCGCCAAGGCGCGGCAGGTGACGGTGTTCGGCCTCGGCGGCAGTTCGTCGGCGCTGGCCCAGGAAACGCAATACCGCCTGTTCCGCTACGGCATCACAATCAGCGCGCAATGCGATCCCTATTTGATGCGCATGACCGCTTCGACGCTGAAGCCCGGCGATCTGGTCATCGCGATCTCGGCAACCGGCCGCACGCGCGAAGTGATCGAGGCGGTGGAACTCGCCAAGCATTACCGCGCCGACGCGATCTGCGTGACGGCGCCCGACACCGAGTTGACACGCGTCTGTGACGTGCGACTGACGATGGCGGTTCCGGAATATCCCGACACGCTGAAGCCGACCGCTTCGCGCTACGCATTCCTCGCGGCCATCGATCTGCTGGCGGTGGCGACCGCCTACAGGATCGACGGCCCGGCGCGCGAGACCGTGCGCCGGATCAAGTACAACGCCCAGATCCATCGGACAGGCAAGGAGATGGAACCGCTCGGGGATTGAGACGGGTTCTTCCTTCTCCCCTTGTGGGAGAAGGAAGGCTGAGGCGCCGCCGCCAAGGAATTCGAACTGAAAAAAGGAACCAAGAACAAATGCTCGACATCGCACCATCGCAACAGGCGGCCACCTGGCTCGGCGCTTTCGGCCGGGCGCTCGAGGCCGGCGATATCGAGGCGGCCACGAACCTCTTCGCGGAGGATGGCTATTGGCGCGATCTTTTGACCTTCACCTGGAACATCAAGACCATGGAGGGACAGGCCGCGATCCGCGAGATGCTGAAGGCGACGCTGTCTTCGACGCAGCCGTCGCACTGGCATCTGACCGGAGAGCCGGGCGTCGACGACGGCATTATCGAGGCCTGGTTCACATTCGAGACGGCGGTGGCGCGCGGCGAGGGCATCCTGCGACTCAAGGACGGCCGCTGCCGCACGCTGTTCACCGCGATGAGCGAGCTCAAGGGATTCGAGGAGCGGAAGGGCCCGGCGCGGCCGCTCGGCATACGCCACAAGGCCGATCCCGAGCGCGAGACCTGGGCGGAAGCACGGGCGCGCGAGACGCGCGATCTCGGCGTGCATGAGCAGCCCTATTGCCTGGTGATCGGCGGCGGCCAGGGCGGCATCATGCTTGGCGCCCGGCTGCGGCAGCTCGGCGTTCCCGCGCTCATCATCGAAAAGAATGCGCGGGCCGGCGATTCCTGGCGCAACCGCTACCGCTCGCTCGTGCTGCACGATCCGGTCTGGTACGACCATCTGCCCTATATTCCGTTCCCGGAAAACTGGCCGGTCTTCACGCCCAAGGACAAGATGGGCGACTGGCTGGAAATGTATACCCGCGTCATGGAGCTGAACTATTGGGTCGCCACCAAATGCATCAGCGCCGCCTATGACGAGGCCGAAAAGGTCTGGACCGTGGTGGTCGACCGGGTCGGCCAACGCATCACGCTGAAGCCGAAGCATATCGTCTTCGCGACCGGCGCCTACGGGCCGCCACGGCAGATCGAGCTCGCGGGCAAAGACAGCTTCAAGGGCGAGCTCCTGCATTCCAGCCAATATTCGACCGGCGAAAAATTCCGCGGCAAGCGCGTCGCCGTCATCGGCGCGGCAAGCTCAGGCCACGATGTCAGCGTCGACCTCTGGGAAGCCGGCGCCAAGGTCACCATGGTCCAGCGCTCGCCGACGACGGTGGTAAAGTCCGACACGCTGATGGAGGTCGGGTTCGAGATCTTCTCCGAGAAGGCCCTGGCGCGCGGCATCACCACCGACAAGGCCGATATGATCGTCGCCTCGACGCCCTTCGCGCTGGTGCCCAAGGGCCAGCGCGCGCTCTATGATGTGATCCGCGAGCGCGACGCGGATTTCTACAAGCGGCTCAGCGACAGCGGCTTTGCCATCGACTTCGGCGAGGACGAAACCGGGCTGTTGATGAAGGCCTACCGGACAGGCTCCGGCTATTACATCGATGTCGGCGCCTGCGAGCTGATCCTGAACGGCGAGATCAAGGTCAAAAGCGGCGTCGGCATCAAGTCGCTGACACCGGACGGCATCCTGTTCGATGACGGCAGCGAATTGGAAGTCGATGCGATCGTCTGCTGCACCGGCTACCAGTCGATGAACGAGACGGTTGCGGCAATCGTCTCGCGCGAGGTCGCCGACAAGGTCGGTCCATGCTGGGGCCTCGGCTCCGGCGTGAAGGGCGATCCGGGTCCGTGGCAGGGCGAACTGCGCAATATGTGGAAACCGACGGCCCAGGAGGCGCTGTGGTTCCATGGCGGCAATCTGGCGCTGTCGAGGTTCTATTCGAAGTTCGTTGCGCTGCAGCTCAAGGCGCGCATGGAAGGGATTGCCACGCCGGTTTACGGCGAGCCGAGTAATGCGCGAACCTAGCGTTCGTCATCCTAGGGCGGAGCAAGGAGCGAAGCGACGCGCGCAGACCCTAGGATCCATGCCGTGACATTCGTGGCGTCCGCAAGCGGACCAGACCGGGCTTCTTGTGCGGGGATCGTTTCAAGCCTCCTTCTGCACCACCGCATTCTTCGGCGATAGTCACGGCATGGATTCTAGGGTCTGCGCTCCGCTTCGCTCGCTCCGCCCTAGAATGACGACGATGAGGGGCCAAAATGCCTCGACGCCACATCCACATGCGTGTGATGCGCATGGGTCTCGAAACCCTCGGTTTCATTGTGGTCGGGCGCTTCGTTCGGCCACCATTTGCCGCCGATGACGATGCCGTTGGAGATCAGCCGCTGATCCGCGACCAGCGGCGCCCCGACGGCATCGATGAAGGTGAAGCGGCCCGGTTGGAGCTTCAGCACCGCGACGTCGCCGATGCCGCCGACCTTCAGCGTGCCGAGTTCCGGCCTGGCGATCGCCTCTGCCGGCCGCTGCGTCGCCGCCCGCAGCACCTCGAGCAGCGGCATGCCGAGCGCCATGAGCTTCGACATGCAGACCAATACATCGAAGGCCGGGCCGTCCACGCAGTAGAGATGCACGTCGCTCGAGATGACGTCGGGCGCCAGGCCCTCGGCGAGCATCGCCTTCGCCACCTCGAAGTCGAAGGAGCCCATGCCGTGGCCGATGTCGAAGATGACGCCGCGCTCGCGGGCGAGGCGCATGTCCGGCCGCACCGCACCGGAGGCGAAGACCGGCGCGTTGGGGAAAGGTCGGAAGCAATGGGTGAGGATGTCGCCGCGTCGCAGCCTCGGCAGCACTTCCGAGCGGCCGGGCGGAGGCTCGTCGATATGCGCCATCAGCGGCAGACCGACCTTGTCGGCGGCTTCGAGCGCGAGATCGACCGGGGCGATGCCGCTGGTCCCGCCGGCATGCTTGCCGGAGCGGACTTTCACGCCCACGACCACGTCGGCGTGCTCGCGCACCGCGGCAACCGTCTCACGCGGCTCGCAAAGCCTGAGGTCGCTGCATTCGCCGACCGACACGGTGTTTGAGAATCCGAATATGCCGGCGAAGGAGATGTTGACGTAAGCCAGGATGCGCACCTTCGAGGGCTCGATGACGTGGCGTCGGAAGCCCAGGAAATTGCCGGCGCCGGCGCTGCCGGCATCAATGAAGGTGGTGGTGCCGCTCTTGGCGGCGAGCCGATCGGCATCGACGCCGAGCGAGGTGCCGCCCCAATAGACGTGGCTGTGCAGGTCGATGAGGCCGGGCGTGACGATGCAGTCCCTGGCATCGACCACTTCACCCGCCGCTTCGGCGTCGATGGCGGCCTCGATCGCGGCGACGCGGCCGTCGGCGATGGCGACGTCGCGTTGCCCGTCCAGGCCCGATGCGGGATCGATGACGCGCCCGCCCTTGATCAGGAGATCGAACTGCATCGGTGCCCTCCATTTGTTTGGTTCACGGACGGAAAACCGCTAAGCACTTTTCCTGGAATTGCCGCAAGCGATCCGACCGGGCGATCCGACCGGGCGATCAGACCGGCCGGTAGGCGACGGCCTCGACCTCGATCTTGATGTCGATCATGAGGCGGGACTCGACGGTGGTCCGCGCCGGCGGATCCTTCGGGAAATGCTTCGCATAGACCGTGTTGAAGATGCCGAAATCGCGCGCGTCCTCCAGCCAGACGGTGGTCTTCACCACGTCGTCCATGGTGCAGCCGGCAAGGGCCAGCGCCGCCTTGACGTTCTGCAGCACCTGCTCGGTCTGTTCGGCGATGCCACCCTTCACCACAAGCCCGTCGCTGCCCACCGGCACCTGGCCGGAAACATAGACGAAATCGCCGGCGCGCACGGCGGGCGAGAGCGGAACATGCGATTTTCCGAAGCACTGCTTGGGCAAGGTGAGCCTCCTCTTGGCGATTGAGCGGGACCGTTCATAGCCGTCTACGCCTGTCGGCGCGATCCTCCTAGAGCCGATGTCGGAAAGCAACATTTTTTCTAAATCCATGTTGCTTTATTACAAAAGCGTGAGCATGTTGCGCTCGATGTTGCCTCCGTCCGGCGGCGCAGAGGTGAGGGGAGATCCTGCATGACCTTCGACAAGAACCCGTTCCCGGAAGGCGACGCCGACCGTCACGCGCTGTGGGAGATGCTGGTGCGGCGCGACATCGATGCCTTCCTCGGACAGGACTGGTCGATGGTCGAGGACGATTTCATCGCCGAAAGCTTCTTCGGCATGCATGCGCATTTCCTACCCAACGCCGATGCCTGGCGGCTGCAGTTCCCAAGGCTCGAAATCTATCGCGACGAATGGCTGCGGCAGGCCCGGGAAACCGCGGCGACGAAATTCGCCGAGCCGCTGCGCGAGGCGTTGTTCCGTGTCACCAACATGCGCGACATCGACGTCGACGGCGACCGTGCGGCGCTGCACAAAAAGTTCGACGGGTCGGTCGCCAAGGCCGACGGCGGCGTCGACCGGCTCAAATGGCAGACGCTCTATTTCTGCCGCAAAATCGGCGGCCGCTGGAAGATCGCCGGCTTTGTCGGCTATATGCCGCATCCGCTGGGAGGCTAGGCGGTCTGTTGATATTCAGGTGAGGCTGGCCTGCGAACGGCGGCTTTCTGCGCGTCCGGTGCTCACGTACTTTAAGTACGCTCCGCTCCGGTTCTCGGAATCCGCCATTCTCGGCTCACCCTGACCTGAATCTCAACAGACCTTGGCGCGCGGCGAGCCGCAGGCAATCGCTCTTGCGTAGGCCCCCTAGGAAAGACGCGGCAATCGCTCGTCGGGCGAGCGATGGTCGAAGACGACACCCATGGTCTTACCAACGGCGGCCATGACGATCAGCTCGACCAGATGGTCGTCGCTGTCCTCGCAGGCGGGGTCCGATTGGCGGACGGCGTCGATCATCGCGCGGGTCGAGATCGTGTCACCGGCGCGAAATTTCGAAAGGGCAGACGAAACAATATCTTGCACCGTCGGATCCACGTCGGGCAGTTCCGAAGCGACGTTCATCAGCCTCCTCCTGCTGTGAACTCTCTCTGAAAAGATGATACGCCAATGGTGGAATTGCGCCAGCGAAATGGTGGTCCGACCAGTGCGATTGCCGACAGCCTGCCGCCGCTCGCGAGCTGACGCTCGCCCATAGGGACGAGCTTACGCTCGCCCATAGGTGTGGAACACTGCGCGGTCAGGCGCTGGCCGTGCTCGACGCGCCGCGCTCCGGTTGGTAAGCCCGTCGCGCGCAGGGAGACGATCCGAATCGAGACATGACCGTTGCAATCGAGATGGGGCAGACCACGGCAGGCGCGCCGGCGGCCCTCGACCTTGAGGAATTGCTGGCCACCCGCCTGCTGGTGCAGGGGAATTCGGGCTCCGGCAAGTCGCATCTTTTGCGGCGGCTGCTCGAACAGAGCGCGCCCTGGGTCCAGCAGACCATCGTCGATCCCGAAGGCGATTTCGTGTCGCTGGGCGAGCGCTTCGGCCATCTGGTGATCGACGCCGAGGAGCACACCGAGCGCGGCCTGCAGGCGGCCGGCGAGCGGGCGCGCATCCACCGCGTCTCGACGGTGCTCAACCTCGAAGGGCTCGACGCCGAGAACCAGATGCGGCGCGCCGCGGCGTTCCTCGGCGGGCTGTTCGAGGTCGCGCGCGACCATTGGTATCCGATGCTGGTCGTGGTCGACGAGGCGCAGCTCTTCGCGCCGGCCGCCGCCGGCGAGGTCTCGGACGAGGCGCGCAAACTTTCGCTGGGCGCCATGACCAATCTGATGTGCCGCGGCCGCAAGCGCGGGCTGGCCGGCATCATCGCCACGCAGCGGCTGGCGAAGCTTGCCAAGAACGTCGCGGCGGAAGCCTCCAACTTCCTGATGGGCCGGACCTTCCTCGACATCGACATGGCGCGCGCGGCCGACCTGCTCGGCATGGAGCGGCGCCAGGCCGAAGCTTTCCGCGACCTGGAGCGCGGGCATTTCATGGCGCTTGGGCCTGCCTTGTCGCGCCGCCCGCTCAGCGTGCGCATCGGCCAGACCGAAACCAGCCCGCGCAACGGCACGCCGCGGCTGATGCCGCTGCCGGAAGCTGCGCTTGAGGATGCGCGCTCGATCATTCTCGCTGCGCCGCCGCCGGAGACGGCAAGGCCGCAGCGCCGGCCGTCGCCCGACCTGCTCGACCAGCTTATGGCGGCCAAGGCCGCGCCGCTGGACATCCGCCCCGACCCGGCGGAGCCGCAGCCCAGCGCCGAGGATCTGGCTGAACGGCGCGAGCGGATGGACCGCATCCTGCGCGCCATCCTGGCCGAGCCCGATGCCGGCTTCCGCGTCATCGGCGTGCTCTACCAGGAGTTCGTGGTCCGCTGCCGCATCGAAGGGCTTGCCTCGGTAGTACCCGACCTTTCGGAATTCCGCCGCATGCTGACGCGCGCCCGCGCCGGCGTTGGCTCCGACATGGCCGAGGACGATGCGTGGCGGGACGTGTCGGTGCGCGCATCGCTGTTGCCCGAGGACATGCAGGGCGTGTTCATGATGATTGCCCGCGCCGCCAAGGAGGGCTGGCCATGCCCGAGCGACGCAGCGATCGCGCGGGCCTACGGCTCGCACTCGCTGCGCCGCGCGCGCCGGCTGCTCGACTACATCGAAGAGCAGGGGCTCATCGTCTGCCAGATCGACGGCGTCGGCCGGCGAACAGTGACGCTTGTCGAGCTCGCCTGGGCGACGGCGCCGGGCGATCCGAATGCCGCGGAACAGGACAGGCTGGGGGTGTGAGCTTGCATCAAAATGCGCCGCCGACGAGGCCTTGGCGAATCAGCTTTGCGCCATTGGTTGACGGCCAGCCCGCCTTGGTTGCGCGCGGCACTACATAGTTCAATAGAATTTCCAACAGAATGCCAGCGACCGAGCGGCGGCGAAATCGACCTTGCGCCGTCAAAGCAGGCTGCGCCGGAACGTATTCGGGCCGCGCACTTTAAATTCTTTATTTTGATGCCTGTCATTCGCTCCAGATCGCAGCCCGCTTTGAGGGGATATATGCATCAATCGACGAGGTCGCAGATTTGTTAAATGTTTAATGAATCGTTAACATTACACGAGAATATATATTCCGTTATGGTTTCCAAATCATAAAAAGCTAATATAACTGACTATAGGTATGCTTGTCCCGCGATTGCGGCGACCAAGGGGGGCACGCCAGATAGGAATGTTGGGGTGCGAGCGCGCAAGCGCTCGGGGGTGGGGTTTTGTCTCTCGGCGAGAGAAGTCTTCACGTTCAATCAAAGGCGCTTGGTCCTGACCAAGGGCCGCAGGCGGAAGCATCCGCTTGCGTCGTCCGTACCAGGATCAGCAGCAACCGTTGGGGCGAACGCCTTCGTCGTTCGCAAAGGATCACAGGGGGTAATCGGCAATGGCGACCACAACAATAACTTCAGGCTCGACCGTTACATTTTCGAATTCGGGCGCGGCAGCCAATCTGACGCAATCCGGCAGCGAGGATGGCAGCCTTCAGTTCACGTTCGACGTCCTTGCGGCGAGCGGCGGCGGAACCAAGACGACGATCTATTCGGTGGACGACGGCGTCAAGAACGATGATGGAGGGGCCAGCATCACGGTCACGAACAAGGCATTCGCCGATTATAACAAGGATCTGCTGATCCAGGACCAAGCGGGACTTCAATTTGCCGAAACCAGCACAAAAGGCGCGAAATTCTGGGTCGGGACCGACGGAAAAATTCACTATGACGCGAGCAGCCTGAGCGCTGAGATCCAAGCGCTGGGCGCCAACCAGACCTTCACCGACACGATCCAGTACGCGATCAAGATGTCGAACGGCACGCTGAGCATCGGCAAGCTGACCGTCACCATGCACGGCACCAACGACGCGGCGGTGATCACCGGCACCAGCACGGCGGAGCTGACCGAGACCGACGCGGCGCAGAGCACCGGCGGCAAGCTCGACGCCACCGACGTGGACAGCTCGGCCGCCTTCGTGACGCAGACCGACGCCGCCGGCAGCAACGGCTACGGCAAGTTCTCGATCGCGGCCGACGGCACCTGGACCTACACCATGAACAGCGCCCACAACGAGTTTGTGGGCGGCCAGGACTACACCGACAGCATCACGGTGACGACCGCGGACGGCACCAGCAAGGTGCTCACCGTCACCATGCAGCGGTTCCGTGACCGAGGATGCCGTGCTGACCGTCAACGGCGCTCTGACCGTCAACGACCCTGACGCAGGCCAGAGCTCGTTCCAGGTGCACGATGGCAGCAATCCGATCGCGGGCACATACGGGTTATTGACCATCGATGCCGCCGGCAACTGGGTTTATACACTCAACAATGGCGCCGCCAACGTTCAGGCTCTGAACTCCGCGGACCATCCGCATGATCAGATCCATGTAACGTCGGTAGACGGCACGGATCATATCATCGACATCACGGTGAACGGTGCCGATGAACCCGTGACCAACCATGCGCCGAGTGCCCCGGTCTTCGTTCCAAGCTCGACGCCATCGCCGGATGGACAGGCTCCGAGCCTAGGCTCGTTTGTTTCGACAGATCCCGATGCCCAGGACACCGTCACATTCACGAGCACTTTCACACCCGGCCCCAACAGCAACGGCTCGGTCTCCGTTTCCAGCAGCGGCTCGCTGATTGTCAACGTGCCAACGGGACAGATACTGACCGGGACGCTTACAGTCACCGCGACCGACAACCATGCTGCTTCTTCGTCGCCGCAAACTTTCAATGTCTGGATCGGCAACGGCAGCAGCGGCGGAAACGGGGATGACGGGATCGTTCTCAGCAGCACGAATCCCAACATAGCGGACGGTCGTGCCGGCACTGACGGGCTGACAGGCTCCAGCGGCGTCGACTACATCTTCGGCGGAAGCGGCAACGATACGATCAAGGGCCTTGGTGGCGCCGACTGGTTGAGCGGCGGAGCCGGGGATGATCATTTCCGGTTCGAGGCGGCAACAGATTCAACCCATGCGGCCTTCGACACCATTCGCGATTTCCAGCATGGGACGGGCGCGTCGGGTCACGACTTCATCGACTTTGCGGATGCCCTTGGCCTGACCACAACCGGCACGGTTTCGGGCGGAAGCCTGGCCGCTCATACGGTCGCCTGGCAGAGCGATGGGAGTGGCAACATGATCGTTTATGCCAATACCGGAAGCTCGGCCGAGAGTGTGACGGGTGGCGCCCACATCATCGAAATCCACTTGATGGGGGTCTCCACGCTCAGTGCCAGCGATTTCAACCTGCACGCCTGACAGGCAGGAAAAATGACAGAGTGCGGCAGGTAAGATGATGCAGGGCCTTTCTCCCCTCAGGCTTGCCCTCTCCCGCTGCCGCGGCGGTTTCGCCGCGGTGGCGGGGTTCAGCTTCGTCATCAACCTGCTCGTGCTCTCGACCTCGATCTACATGTTGCAGGTCTATGACCGCGTGCTGCCGGGCCGCAGCGTCGAGACGCTTGTCTACCTGACGCTGATTGCTGCGGCGGCGCTGGCCGCGATGGGCGCGCTCGAATTCTTCCGCTCGCGGCTGCTGGTGCAGCTCGGCACCTGGATCGACCGTGTGCTGTCGCCGCAGGTACTGGGCCGCGGGCTTGAGAACGCGTTGCGCGGCTCCTCCTACCGCACCGAGGCGCTGCGTGACCTCGCCACGCTGCGTGGCTATCTCGGCGGCGGCGGCATCATGGCGCTGTTCGACGCGCCGTGGATGCCGCTCTATCTCGGCTTCATCTTCCTGCTTCATCCGCTGCTCGGGCTTCTAGCGCTGGGCGGCGCCATTGTGCTTTTCTGCCTCGCCCTTGCCAACAACGCGCTGACGGCGGGCACGCTCAAACAGGCCAATGCCGATTCCGCGCGCGCCTACCAGGCGGCGGATGCCGGTTTCCGCAACGCCGAAGTCATTGACGGGATGGGCATGGGCGGCGTGCTCGCCCGGCGTTGGGATGCGGCCAATGCGTCCGTGCTCGCGCTGCAGACGACGGCCAGCGACTGGGCCGGCCTGATCAACGCCTTCACCAAGCCGTTCCGGATGTTCCTGCAGGTCGCGGTGCTGGGGCTCGGCGCCTGGCTATCGCTGCGCCACGAAGTCTCGCCCGGCGCCATGATCGCGGCCTCGATCATCATGTCGCGCGCACTCGCGCCCGTCGAACAGGCTATCGCCACCTGGAAGCAGACCACCGCCGCGCGCGAGGCCTGGCGTCGGCTGGACCGGATGTTCGAGGCTCCTTCGCTCCGCCCGCCGGGGATGGAATTGCCGCGCCCGCAGGGGCGGCTTTCGGTCGAGGCTGTCGCTTATACGCCAGCCGGCGCCAAGGAGCCCGTACTGAGGAATCTCTCCTTCGTCGTGCCGCCGGGCCAGGTGCTTGCGGTCATCGGGCCGTCGGCGGCAGGCAAGTCGACGCTCGCCCGCCTGATCGTCGGCATGCTTTCGCCGCAGCAGGGCCGGGTTCGGCTGGACGGTGTCGACGTGTTTTCCTGGAACCGAACCGACTTCGGCTCCTATGTCGGCTACCTCCCCCAGGACGTCGAACTCTTTCCCGGCACGATCCGCGAGAACATCGCCCGCATGGAGCAGGGCGACCCGGCCGAGATCGTGGCCGCCGCCCGGATGGCCGGCGTGCATGAGATGATCCTCAGGCTCCCGAACGGCTACGATACTGAGATCGGCGAACAGGGTTCCGTGCTTTCCGGTGGGCAGCGCCAGCGCATCGGCCTTGCCAGGGCGCTCTATCGCCGTCCGGCGCTGGTGGTGCTGGACGAGCCGAACTCCAATCTCGACGCCGTCGGCGAGGAGGCCCTGAACCAGGCGATTGCCGCAATGAAGGAGGCAGGTTCGACCGTGGTGATCGTCGCCCACCGCCCGTCGCTGATGGTGAACGTCGATTGCGTCCTGGTGCTGAACGACGGCCAGCCGCAGATGTTCGGCCCGCGCGACGGCGTGCTTGCGCAACTGCGCCGTCCCGAGCAGCAGTCGGCCGCACCGCAGGTCCGGGTCGTCAGCTCCGAAAGGACCGGGTCATGACGGAAGCCGCGCTGTCGTTGAAAATGCCGCCGCCACCGCCCGCTTGGCCGGCGGTACGCGCCCATGTTTTCGGTGGCCTGGCCGTCATCGGCCTGCTGTTCGGCGGCTTCGGCCTCTGGGCGGCCACCGCGCCGCTGACGAGCGCGGCGGTCGCGCCCGGCGTGGTGAAGGTCGACAGCAATCGCAAGACCATACAGCACCTGGAAGGCGGCATTATCCGGGAAATCCTGGTCCGGGAGGGAGACCTGGTCAAGCAGGGTCAGATACTGGTCCGCCTCGACGGGCTCGATGCGGAGTCCGATCGCGATGCCGTGCGTGGCGAACTGGATTCCGCGCTCGCCGGGGAAGCCCGCCTGATCGCGCAGCGCGACGGCCTGAGCACGATTCCCTTTCCGGCGGACCTGTCGGCCCGGCGAAGCGAACCGGCCGTCGCCGAGGCCATGGCCGGACAGGAGCGCATCTTCCGGGACCAGGCTAAAGTGCAGGCATCGGAGGTCGAGGTCTGGCAGCAGCGGATCGCCCAGTACCACGCCCAAATGTCGTCGCTCGCCGCGCGCGTTGCGGCCTTCGAGGTCCAGCTGCCATCTCTGCGGGAAGAGTTGGCGGATGCCCGCACACTCCTCAAGAAAGGCTACGGGATTAAGTCGCGGGTGCTCCAGCTGGAGCGGCAGATCCTCGCGGCCCAGGGCGAGGCAGACGCGAACCGGGCGAATATAGAAAGCCTGCGGCAGCAGGTCGCCGAGGCAGATGCGCAGATCGATAATGGCCGGCTTTCGTATATCAAGAAGGCCGCCGAGGACCTTCGTGACGTTCAGACCAAACGCTCCGAGCTTGAAAAGGCACTTCAGAAGACCGGCGCACGCGCCGCGCGCCGGGATGTCGTCGCGCCCGAGGACGGGGTGGTGATGAACCTTCGCTACTTCACGCCGGGCGGAGTTGTACCGCCGGGGGGCATCATCCTCGATCTCGTTCCCGACCAGGACAAGATGGTGCTGGACGTCAAGATTCAGCCGCTTGATATCGATGTCGTTCGCCCCGGCCTGCCGGCGACGGTGCGGCTCGTGGCCTACAAGCAGAGAACCACGCCTACGGTGGAAGGCGCGCTCACCCGTGTGTCAGCGGATGCCGAGGTCGACGAGCGCAGCGGGGCGACGTTCTTCCGGGGAACGGTCGAGGTGGGCGCCGATGAACTCAGGAAGCTTCCGCAGGTGAAGCTATATCCGGGGATGCCGGTGGACGTCTCCGTTGTCACCGGCAAGCGAACCATGCTCGAATATCTCTTCCAGCCGGTCGGCGACAGTTTTGCTCATGCCTTCAGGGAGGACTGAGAGCGCCTACAGTCTATGGTTGCGCACAGCATTCACGGTTGCAGCTCGATCGCGCTGACGCCAGGAGGCGGCGCGCGATGGGTAGAGACGCCGCTTGGCGTCGAGCAGCCGGCCCTTCCGCCTTGGCGTGGTACTGCTCGCAGAAGCGCCGGAAAGCGCGAACTATTCCGGCGCGATCATTGGGATGAACAGGCTCTGCCTGATCCGATCGATTGCCGCATTGCACAAATCCGGTCCGCCTGCACAATAGGCGCATGTCCGCCGGTTCGTTGACCATCCTTGTTATCGACGAGAACCGCATCCGCGCCTCGATCATCGAGGCCGGATTGCGGGACGCCGGCCATCGGCATGTCACGGTGGTCCATGACGTGGCCGGCATCGCCAAGCGCATCGCCGAACTCGAGCCGGACGTCATCGTCATTGATCTCGAAAATCCGAACCGCGACATGCTGGAGAACATGTTCCAGCTTTCGCGCGCGGTAAAACGGCCGATCGCCATGTTTGTCGACCGCTCCGACCGGGCCTCGATCGAGGCGGCTGTCGATGCCGGCGTGTCCGCCTATGTGGTCGACGGGCTGAAGAAGGAGCGCATCAAGCCGATCCTCGACATGGCCATCAGCCGCTTCAATGCCTTCTCGCGCATGGCGCGCGAACTGGAGGAAGCGCGCAGCGAGCTCGAGAACCGCAAGGTTGTCGACCGGGCCAAGGGCATATTGATGAAGTCGCGCGGTCTGAGCGAGGAAGCGGCCTACGCGCTTCTGCGCAAGACCGCCATGAACCAGAACCGCAAGATCGCCGAGATCGCCCAAAGCCTGGTGACGGCGGCAGGGCTGCTGGGCCCGCTGGGGGGCGAATGAGCACGACGCATGAGATCACCGCCGGCTTCATGCCGCTGTTCGACAGCGCTGTCCTGGTCGCAGCCGGCGAGATGGGCTTTGCCGCCCGCGAGGGCGTAGAGCTCAAGCTCAATCGCGAAACGTCCTGGGCCAACATCCGCGACCGCATCGCCATCGGGCATTTCAATGTCGCGCATATGCTTGGGCCAATGCCGCTCGCCTGCAGCCTCGGCCTCACGCCGCTTGCGTCGGAAACCATCGTGCCCTTCTCGCTCGGGCTCGGCGGCAACTGCATCACCGTGTCCAACACGGTCTGGGAAGGCATGGCGGCGCATGGCGGCACGGCCGATCTCGATCCGGCGCGTGCCGGGGCGGCGCTCGGCGCTTTGATCCGCGAGCGGGTGGCTGCCGGTCGCGAGCCTTTGCGTTTCGCCGTCGTGCATCCGCACTCGGGCCATAATTACGAGCTGCGCTACTGGCTCGCCGCCTGCGGCATCGACCCCGACCGCGACATCGAGATCGTCATCGTGCCGCCGCCCTTCATGGCTGATGCATTGGCGGCCGGCCGCATCGACGGCTATTGCGTCGGCGAGCCCTGGAACAGCGCCGCCGTGGCGGCCGGCACCGGCCGCATCGTCACCGTCAAGGCGCTGCTGTGGCGCAACAGCCCCGAAAAGGTGATCGGCGTGCGCAGAAACTGGGCCGAGGAGAATCCGGACGCGCTGGCTGCGCTGCTCAGGGCGCTGCATCATTCCGCCCGCTGGTGCCAGGATCCTGCGAACCGCGGCGAGCTGGCCGCGCTGATGGCAAGATCCGCTTTCCTCGCGCAGCCGGAGGCGATTCAGATGCCGACGCTCACCGGACGCCTTCAGCTTGGCGGAGGCGCGGAGCGGAGTGTGGAGGATTTCTTCCTGCCCTTCGACAAGGCGGCGAACTTTCCCTGGAACAGCCACGCGCTCTGGTTCTATACGCAGATGGTGCGCTGGGGACAATTGCCGCACACGCCGCAAAATCTCGCCATCGCTCGCGACTGCTACCGGCCCGACCTTTATCGCTCGGCGCTGAAGCCGCTCGGCGTAGCGCTGCCTGGCGCCAATGCCAAGGTCGAAGGGGCCTTGAAGACGGCGACGCCGGTCGGCTCCGCGGGGGCAAGTCTCATACTCGGCCCGGACGGATTTTTCGACGGCCAGATTTTCGATCCGGACAGGATCGATGCCTATATCGCGGGCCAGAAACGCACCTGATCGTTTGCGCGCCATTCTTGTGCATTGCACAAAGATTAAGCGGCATGTCCATGCCGTTGATCAATGTTTGACCGCGCCGCCGCTCGGCGTGGCCGAGGGTCAAAACTCCCAATTCGTTGATTTTCCGTGAGTTTCGGCTTCCGCGCGAAACTGGCACGCTTCGTGCTTTGAAATAATCGAGCCCTTTCGCGGGCAATGGAACAGGCGTCCAATGGCGGGCGCCACAGGCAAAGCTGCCGCTTCAGGTCACCACGCGATCCCGGATGTACGGACGCGAGAGGCCTGGACGGCAGTTTTTTTCGTTTTGGACCGGAGACGACGATGACCAGATGGATCGGATCCTCGCTCAAGGATTTCACCCGCCTCGATTTCCTGGCGAGCAGCGTGCTGACGGCGGCGCTGTTCATCGCGGCGCTGCTGCTGTTCCCGGCCAATCACGAAACCGAGGGCAAAGGTCCGCAAGTGACCGCGCAAGGCCCGCTCTCGCCGCGCTGACCGATGCCGCGCCTTTGACCAACACAACACGCGGTGCCTCCCACGCCGCAAACCGGAGCCGACCATGACCGCAAACCTCCCAGCCGCGCAAAGCCAGGACAGTAGCTCCCGGCAGGCGCTTGTCATGTCCACCATCGCCTTCACCGTCTGCTTTGCGGTGTGGACGATCTTTTCCATCATCGGCGTGCGCATCAAGCAGGAGCTTGGGCTCAACGAGACCGAGTTCGGCCTGCTCGTCGGCACGCCGATCCTCACCGGCTCGCTCGTGCGCATGGTGCTCGGCGTCTGGACCGACCGTTACGGCGGCCGCCTCGTCTACACGCTCACCATGCTGGCGGCAGCGGTCGCGACTTTCCTGCTCGCCTTCGCGCATACCTATGGGCAGATGCTGCTCGCCGCGCTCGGTGTCGGGCTAGCCGGCGGCTCCTTCGCGGTCGGCGTCGCCTATGTCTCGCGCTTCTTCCCAGCCGGGAAACAGGGCACCGCGCTCGGCATTTTCGGCGTCGGCAATGTCGGCGCGGCGGTCACTAAGTTCCTGGCACCGCTCGTGCTGCTTGCCTGGGGCTGGCAGTCGGTGGCGCTGATCTGGGCCGCTGCCTTGGTCGTGATGGCGATCGTGTTCTGGCTCACCACCAGCGACGATCCGGTCATCCGCGAACGTCGCGCCGGCAAGGCGATGCCCGCGAGGAGCTTCTGGCAGGAATTCGCGCCGCTGAAGAACCTGCAGGTCTGGCGCTTCGCCTTCTACTACTTCTTTTCTTTCGGCGCGTTCGTGGCGCTGTCGCTCTGGCTGCCGCGCTATCTCATCGGCGTCTACGGCTTCGGCATCGCCACCGCCGGAATGATCGGCGCCGCCTATTCGATCCCGGCCAGCGTCTTCCGCGCCTATGGCGGCGTGCTTTCCGACCGCATCGGCGCCCGCACCGTGCTCTACTGGACCTTCAGCGTTTGTGCCGTCGCGACGCTTGTTCTGTCTCTCCCCTCGGCAGACTATGTCGTGCGCGGCATCAGCGGGCCGATCCCCTTCCATGTCGAGATCGGCCCGCTCGCCTTCATCGCCGTCGCCTGCGTGCTCGGCTTCTTCATGAGCCTCGGCAAGGCAGCCGTCTACAAGCACATCCCGGCCTATTACCCACAGAGCGTCGGCGCGGTCGGCGGTGTCGTCGGCATGATCGGCGGTCTCGGCGGCTTCATCCTGCCGATCGCCTTCGGCGCGCTGAACGACCTCACCGGCGTCTGGTCGAGCTGCTTCATGCTGCTCTTCCTCATCGTCGTCTCCTGCCTCGTCTGGATGCATGTCACCATCCGCCGGATGGAACGCGCGGCCGAGGTCAAGAGCCCGTCCCTTTCCTACGCCGCGGAATAGATCGGAGCTGACCGGACATGAGCGAAAAACTCGTCATCATCGGCAACGGCATGGCGCCGGGCAGGATGCTGGAGCACCTGCTGGAGGCAGCCCCCGACCGCTACAGCGTCACCATCTTCAACGCCGAGCCGCGCGTGAACTACGACCGCATCATGCTGTCGCCGGTGCTTTCGGGCGAGAAGGAATTCGAGGAAATCGTCATTCATGGCGACGGCTGGTACATCAAGCACGGCATCACCCTCTACAAGGGCCACCGGATCGTCGCCATCGACAGGGAGGCCAAGACCGTCACCTCGGACCACGGCGTGACCGAGAGCTACGACAGGCTCGTCATCGCCACCGGCTCGGTGCCCTTCATCATCCCGGTGCCGGGCAAGGACCTGCCCGGCGTGCTCAGCTACCGCGACCTCGACGACGTCAACGCCATGCTGCTTGCCGCCCAGTCGCGCGCCAAGGCGATCGTCATCGGCGGCGGCCTGCTCGGCCTTGAGGCCGCTGCCGGGCTGAAGGAGCGCGGCATGGACGTCACCGTGCTGCACGTCATGCCGACGCTGATGGAACGCCAGCTCGATCCCGCCGCCGGCTACCTGCTGCAGAAAGCCGTCGAGGCGCGCGGCATCAAGGTGATTACCAAGGCCAACACCAAGGCAATTGTCGGCAACGGCAAGGTCGAGGGCGTCGAGCTTATGGACGGCACGATCATTCCCGCAACGCTCGTCGTGATGGCGGTCGGCATCCGTCCGAACAGCGCGCTTGCCAAGGAAGCCGGGCTGGAGGTGAATCGCGGCATTGTCGTCGACGATCGCATGCAGACGTCCGATCCTGCGATCATGGCGCTCGGCGAATGCGCCGAGGTCGGCGGCCATGTCTACGGGCTGGTCGCGCCTCTTTACGAGATGGCCCGTGTCGCGGCTGCCAGGCTGGCGGATGGCGAGGACAAGCGCTTCGTCCACTCCGACACGCCGACCAAGCTCAAGGTCACCGGCATCGACCTCTATTCGCTGGGCGACTTCGCCGACGGCGACGATCGCGAGGAGATCATCCTGCGTGACGCGTCTGCCGGCATCTACAAGCGCGTCGTGCTGCAGGACAACCGCATCATCGGCACGGTGCTGTTCGGCGAAACGACCGACGGCGCCTGGTTCAACGACCTCAAGAAGAAGGCGACCGACATCTCTCAGATGCGGGACACGCTGATCTTCGGACAGGCGTTCCAGGGAGGCGCTTCCTCGGACCCTTTGGCGGCCGTTGCGGCACTGGCGGATGATGCGGAAATCTGCGGCTGCAACGGCGTCTGCAAGGGCAAGATCACCGGCGCGATCACAACCAAGGGCCTGACCGGCCTCGACGACGTGCGCGCCCATACCAAGGCCTCGGCCTCATGTGGTTCGTGCACGGGTCTCGTCGAACAGCTCCTGAAGCTCACGCTGGGCGAGGCCTACAATCCGGCGGCAGTGCAGCCCATGTGCGGCTGCACGACGCTTGGCCATGACGACGTGCGGCGTCTGATCAAGGCGAAGGGCCTGAAGACGATCCCCGCCATCATGCAGGAACTCGAGTGGAAGACCTCCTGCGGCTGCGCGAAATGCCGGCCGGCGCTCAACTACTATCTCGTCTGCGACTGGCCGGACCAATATGCCGACGATTATCAGTCGCGCTTCATCAACGAGCGCGTGCACGCCAACATCCAGAAGGACGGCACCTATTCGGTCGTGCCGCGCATTTGGGGCGGGGTGACCAGCGCCAGCGAATTGCGTGCGATCGCCGACGTGGTCGACAAGTTCCGCATCCCGACCGTGAAGGTGACCGGCGGCCAGCGCATCGACATGCTGGGCATCCGCAAGGAGGACCTGCCGGCGGTGTGGGCCGATCTCGGCAAGGCCGGCTTCGTCTCCGGCCATGCCTATGCCAAGGGCTTGCGCACGGTGAAGACCTGCGTCGGCTCCGACTGGTGCCGCTTCGGCACGCAGGATTCGACGGGACTTGGCATCCGCATCGAGAAATTCATGTGGGGCTCCTGGACTCCGGCCAAGGTCAAGATGGCGGTCTCGGGATGCCCGCGCAATTGCGCGGAAGCAACCTGCAAGGATGTCGGCGTGGTCTGTGTCGACAGCGGCTACGAGATCCACTTTGCGGGCGCCGCCGGCCTCGATATCAAGGGCACCGAAGTGCTCGGCCTGGTGAAGACCGAGGACGAGGCGCTGGAGGTGATCGTGGCGCTCGTCCAGATGTATCGCGAGCAGGCGCGCTATCTGGAGCGCATCTACAAATGGGCCAAGCGCGTCGGCACCGCCGAGATCAAGAAGCAGATCCTGGACGACGTCGAGAAGCGCCGCGCCTATTTCGAGCGCTTCGTCTTTTCCCAGAAATTCGCGCAGGTCGACCCGTGGTCGGAGCGCGTCTCCGGCAAGGACAAGCACGAGTTCCGGCCACTTGCCACGGTCGGCTTCGCTGAGGCGGCGGAATGATATGAACTGGATTGCAATCGGCTCCATAACCGACATTCCGACGCGCGGCGCGCGCTGCGTGGCCACCCCGCAAGGCAAGGTCGCGGTCTTCCGCACCGCGGACGACCAGGTCTTTGCCATCGACGACCACTGTCCGCACAAGGGCGGGCCGCTCAGCCAGGGCATCGTCCATGGTGCGGCGGTGACCTGCCCGCTGCACAACTGGGTGATCTCGCTGGAGACCGGCAAAGCGCTCGGCGCCGACGAAGGTTCGGTCAGGACGATCCCGGTCAAGGTTGAGGGCGAACGGCTCTTCATCGCGCTCGAAGCGCTGGCTTCGAAAGCAGCCTGAGGCATGGAAAAAGCACGCGAGGTGAGGACCACCTGCCCCTATTGCGGGGTGGGCTGCGGCGTGCTGGCCAAGGTCGCCGCGGACGGCAAGACAACCCTCCGCGGCGACCCCGAGCATCCGGCCAATTTCGGCCGGCTCTGCTCGAAGGGTGCCGCGCTCGGCGAGACGCTCGGCCTCAAAGGCCGTTTGCTTTACCCCGAAATCGGCGGCAAGCCCGCGAGTTGGGGCGAAGCGCTCGACCTTGTGGCCGCAAAACTCTCGCGGGCGATTGTCGAGCATGGGCCGGATTCGGTCGCCTTCTACGTCTCCGGGCAATTGCTCACCGAGGATTATTACGTCGCCAACAAGCTGATGAAGGGCTTCATCGGTTCGGCCAATATCGACACCAATTCGCGACTCTGCATGGCCTCGTCCGTCGCCGGCCACCGCCGCGCTTTCGGCGAGGACATCGTTCCTGGCGTCTATGAGGATTTCGAGTGCGCCGATCTCATCGTGCTCACCGGCTCCAACACCGCATGGTGCCATCCCGTCCTCTACCAGCGGATGCTTACGGCGCGCAGGGAGCGTGGGACGAAAATCGTCGTCATCGACCCGCGCCGCACCGCCACGGCCGACGAATGCGATCTGCACTTGGCGCTCGATCCCGGCACGGACGTGCTCTTGTTCAGCGGCCTGTTCGCGCATCTCGTCCACAGCGGAAAGATCGATCTAGACTTCATCCGCGAGCATACGTCCGGCTTCGACGCCGCAGCCGCGCTGGCCGGCGCCGATGCGCCGTCGATCGCGCGTGTCGCCAAAGGCTGCGGATTGGCGGCCGCCGACGTCGAGGCCTTCTACGATCTCTTCGCCGGCACCGAGCGGACCGTCACCGTCTACAGCCAGGGCGTCAACCAGTCGGCGCATGGCACCGACAAGGTCAACGCCATCATCAACTGCCATCTCGCCACCGGCCGCATCGGCAAGCCCGGCATGGGGCCGTTCTCGGTCACCGGCCAGCCGAACGCCATGGGCGGCCGCGAGGTGGGAGGTCTGGCGAACCAGCTCGCTGCGCATATGGACTTCGCGGACGAGTCAAACATCGACCGGGTCTCTCGCTTCTGGGAGGCGCCCGGCATCGCGCGCCGCGCCGGGCTGAAGGCCGTGGACATGTTCCAGGCGGTCGCCGACGGCCGCATCAAGGCGCTGTGGATCATGGGCACAAATCCCGCGGTCTCGATGCCGGACGCTTCGCGCGTGCGTGTGGCGCTGTCCAAATGCGACTTCGTCGCCGTCTCGGATGTCACCCGCACCGACACCACGCGCTATGCGGACGTGCTGCTGCCGGCCGCTGCCTGGGGCGAGAAGGACGGCACAGTCACCAATTCGGAGCGGCGCCTCTCGCGTCAGCGGCCGTTCCTGCCGCCGCCTGGCGAAGCGAAGGCCGATTGGCGCATCATTTGCGAGGTCGCCGCCCGCATGGGATTTGGCGATGCCTTCGCCTACCAGTCACCGGCCGAGATCTTCCGGGAGCACGCCGCGCTCTCCGCCTTCGAGAACGACGGCGAGCGCCTGTTCGATCTCGGCGGTCTGGCGGACCTCGACGACGCCGGCTACGCCGCCTTCGCGCCACGCCACTGGCCTGCGTCGGAGCGAGGCGAGCACCAGACAAGATTGTTCGGCAATGGCCGTTTTCCAACACCCGACGGCCGCGTGCGTTTTGTGCCGGTGCGGCAGGAGGCGACGGCCTTCACGGTCGACGCCGACTATCCGCTTGCCCTGAACACCGGCCGGCTTCGCGACCAGTGGCACACGATGACGCGCACCGGGAATGTGCCGCGTCTGATGGCGAACGCGCCGGAACCTGCGGTCGATCTCCATCCGGCGGATGCGGCCGCACATCATCTCAAGGATGGCGACCTCGCCCAGCTTTCGACGCGCTTCGGCTTCGTCCGCGCGAGGGTGCGGGTGGCGGACGCACAGCGGCGCGGCCAGGCCTTCATGCCCATGCATTGGAGCGGGCAGTTCGCGGCCAGGGCTTCCGCCGGCCTGTTGTCCTCGCCGGTCACCGATCCGCATTCCGGCCAGCCGGAACTCAAGCACGTTCCGGTCCGGATCGTGCGGGAAGAGACCGGCTGGGCCGGCGTGCTCATCACCCGCCGCGATCTCAGGCCGACAGGTTTCGTCCACTGGAGCCGATATGCGGTCGACGGCGGCTGGGTTTACGAGCTGACCGGTACCGAGCCGCCGGACCAGGGCATTCTTCTGGCGCGCAAGCTGCTCGGCGTCCAGCGGCGGGATCAGCTGCTCGAATACACCGATCGCCGCGGGCTCGCCTATCGCGCCGCCGCCATCGACGATGCCGGCGCCATGGCCGAAGCCTTGCTTGTCGCCGCTCCCGACCAACTGCCGATGCGGGACTGGCTGGTGTCGCTGCTTGCCAGCCCCCAAAAGCTGTCGACGGCCGATCGCCACGCGCTTCTATCCGGCCGCTCGCCGGTGCCGATGCCGGCCATCGACCGCGTTGTGTGTGCATGCTTCCATGTCGGCGCCAACCAGCTTGCGTCGGCGGTGGCTTCCGGATGCGACAGCCTCGAAGCAATCGGCGCGACGCTGCGCGCCGGCACCAATTGCGGCTCGTGCCGCTCCGAGATCCGGGCGATCATCGAGCCCGCCAGGTGCAGGCGGCGGAGTGAGCTGTGACCGTTACGGGCGGGTTCAGCGGTCCTCGACAATCCGCAGATAGGCCGCCGTCACGAACAGCACGATGAAGCCGAACAGGATGCGGCGGCCGCCTTCCGGCATCTGCAGGATGGTGAGCAGCGTCGTCAGCACGGTCAGGATCAGCGCGCCGATGATGGTGCCCGTGTAGCCGCCGCGGCCGCCGAAGATCGACGTGCCGCCGATGACGGCCGCTGCCACCGAAGGCAGTACCAGCGGTTCGGCGAGCGACAGCGAGGGCGCCTTGATAAGGCCGATATAGAGCAGGCCGGTGATGCCGGCGAGCAGGCTGGAGAGGACGTAGAGCGCCGTGATGACCTGCCAGTAGCGGACGCCGGAGAGGCGCGCCGCGCGCTCATTGTCGCCGACGGCGTAGAGCAGGCGCCCGAAGCCGGTGCGGTTCAGCATGAAGACGATCAGCACCGCCACCGGCACGAACAGGAAGAGCGCGTTGGGAAAGCCATAGGTGAGGCCAGTGCCCAGCCAGTTGAGGAAACCCGGGATCTTCGCGCCGGAAGCGATCACCGTGCGCTGGTAGACCTGCAGGAAGCCCGTGCCGATCAGGCTGGTGCCGAGCGTCATGATCAGCGGATGCACCCGGAACACGCCGACGCCGATGCCGTTGACGAGGCCGATCAGCACGGCGGGCAGCATGGCCAGCAGAAAGGCCACCGTCGGGTCCTGGTTGACGATCTGCGTGGCCATGATGAAGGCGCTCATCGTCGCCACCGTGCCGACGGAAAGGTCGATGCCGCCGGTCAGCATGGTCATGGTCTGACAGCCGGCGAGGATCGCCAGCGGGATGGCGAATTTCGCCGTGTTGGCGATCCAGCGCTCGTTGACGATGCCGGGGCGCAGGATCTGCAGGATCACCACGAGGATGATCAAAAGGATGATCAGCGGAATGGGCGGCCGGTCCGCCATGAAGCGCTTCAGGCGCCGGCCGAACGAGACAGGTTGGGGCATGGTCGCGATGTCGGTCACGCGGTTGCTCCTGCCGGGCGGCTGCGCATGGTGATGAAGGCGCCGAACATCACGACCGCGACCATGATCAAGCCCTCGATGATGGCGGTGACGTTCGGGTCGATGGCAAGAAGCGTCAGGTCGGTGCGCACCAGCCTCAGCACGAAGACGGCAATGATCGGCCCGAGCAGGCCGCCCTTGCCGCCGCCGAGCGCGACGCCGCCCAACACCACCGCGGCGACGCTGGCGAGCAGATAAGGCCCAGGGATCGGCGCGCCGATGCCGGTGCTGATGGTGAGCGACAGGCCGCCGAGCGCGGCGAACAGGCCGGAGAGCGCGTAGGCGACGATCCTGGTGCGCGCCACCGGCACGCCGCTGCGGAAGGCGGCGAGCTCGTTGCTGCCGATGGCGTAGATGGACAGGCCGAGGCGCGAGCGCCGGAGCGGAATCCATACGATGCAGAGGCAGACGAAAAGCAGCACCAGCGCCTTGGGAACCCAGGCGCCGGCCCAATCGGGCAGCCCGGGGATCGGCACGGTGCCGATGACGCTTGCCTTCAGCCATTCGGCGGCGGCGCCGCCGGGCGCTTCAAGCACAAGCAGCGCCGCTCCCTGCAGCACGAACAGCATGGCCAGGGTGACCACGATGTCGGGCACCCGCGTGACGACGATGAGGATGCCGTTCAGCGCGCCGAGCACCAGCCCCATGGCCAGCACGAAGGGCACGACGAACAATGCATATTCCTCGCTGGCGCCGTTCATCATCGAGGCGGCGGTGACGCTGGTCAGCGCCATCATGGCGGCGACCGAAAGATCGATGCCGCCGGCGATGACGACGACCGTCTGGGCCGCGACGGCAAAAGCGTAGGGTAAGACTGCCCGCGCGAGCGAGCCGAAATCGCCGCTGCCATAGCCCGGCTGGATCAGCTTGGTGACGACGAAGAGGAAGACCAGCAGGGCGAAGAGGCCTGCGACCCAGCCCTGGTTGCGGAGGAAGCGGCTCATGACGCGGCCTCCGCATTGGAACCGGGTTTGACCTCGGCAAGGATGCCGACATCCGCCTTGGCGCCGCGCGGCAGGCCGTAGGCGGCCCGCATCAAGGCCGCTTCGTCGGCCTCTTCGACCGGGAAAGTGTCGACGACGCGGCCGCCGAAGATGACGATGACGCGGTCGCAGACACGCTGCACCTCTTCCATCTCGGACGTGTAGAACAGCACCGACTTGCCCTGGCCGGCGAGCTCGCGCAGCAGCTTGTAGATCTCCTGCTTGGTGCCGACATCGATGCCGCGCGTCGGATCGAAGCAGAGAATGGTGCGGGCGTTGGCCGCGATCCAGCGGGCGATCGTCACCTTCTGCTGGTTGCCGCCGGAAAGGCGCTGCACTTCGCCCTGTGCGCGGGTGTCGATCTGCAATCTGCCGATGGCGCCGGAAACCACCACCTGCTCCCGGCGCATGCGGATCGGCCCCCATTTGCGCAGCGCCGCGCTGAAGGGCAGGGCGATGTTCTCGCGCACCGAACGCTGCATGGCCAAGGCCTCGGCGCGGTCGCCCGGCACATAGGCGATGCCGGCCTGGATGGCGTCGCTCGGATGCGAAAATTTCACCGGCGCGCCGTCGACGTCGATGCTGCCGCCTGTCGGGCGGATCGAGCCGGCAAGGGCGGCGAAGAGCTCCTCCTGGCCCTGCCCCTCGAGCGCAAAGACGCCGGCAACCTCGCCATTGGCGAGATCGAAGGAGACGTCGTTTAGCTTGGTGCCGAGCTGCAGATTGCGGACCGACAGTCGCGGACGGCCGCCGCCGGCAATCACCACATCGTTTGCCGCGCGCGCGGTGACGCGTGTCTTCTCTATGCGGGTGCCGAGCATCATCTCGACTATTCTTTCCTCAATGCCCGGCTCGATGTCGACGACACCGACTGTAGAGCCGTCGCGCAAAACCGTCGCGCGGTCGCAGAGCGCGGAGATCTCGACGAAACGGTGCGAGATGAAGATGACCGAGCGGCCGGCGTCGCCTTGGCGGCGCACGACTTCCAGCACTTTCTCGGCGAGGTTCGCCGGCAAGGCCGCGGTCATCTCGTCGAGCAGAAGCACGTCGGGCTCGACGGCGAGCGCGCGGGCGAGGTCGAGCACGCGCAGGACGGCCAAAGGAATATGGCGAGCCGTCTCGCGGATATCGAGGTCGGGAATGCCGAGCTCGCGCACCCAGGCACGAAAGGGCTCGACCGGCGTGCCGGTCAGCCGAAGATTGGACAGGACGTCGAGGTCGGGGATCAGCGCCGGTTCCTGGTAGACCGGCAGCAGGCCGGCGCGGCGGGCGTCGGCGGGCGAGCGGACATCGAGCTGCTGGCCGCGGATGAGGATGCGCCCGGCCTCCGACTTGATCGCTCCGGTCAGGATCTTCACCAGCGTGGACTTGCCGGCGCCGTTGGCGCCCATCAGCGCATGCACTTCGCCCGGCAGAACGGATAGCGAGGCGTTGCGCAGCGCGGCGACAGCACCGTAGTTCTTCGCCACGCCTGTGGCGTCGAGGAGAGGGCTTTGCGGCGACGGGTTGGTTGTCAAATCGTGTGGTTCTCGTTCCAGAAACTGATGCCGACGTCTCACTCCGCTGGAGCACCCCTCATCGTCTCGGCGCTGAGCGCCGATCCACCTTCTCCCACAATGGGGAGAAGGCAGAAGGGTGTTTCATCTCTTATTCGCCTGGGCCCTTGCAGGCGACGATCTGCTCCTTAGTGTAGGTCGTCCAGTCCGGGATCGAGATCGAGACCGGCCATTCAGGGCTGAGCGAAGGATCGACAACGCTCTTCAGCTTGGCCTTGCCTTCCTCGGTGGCGTTTTCCCAGAGCTGCGGCTGGACCAGAACGGTCTGCTGCGCCGGCTTCTTGCCATCGAGGATCTGCAGAGCCAGCGTGATGCCCGCGCCGCCGATCGAGCCAGGATTGGTGACGGCCGCACCCACCAGGCCCTTGACCGAGCTCAACTGGCCGACGAAGCCGGCATTATCGGCGCCCACGACCGGCACCATAGGCGCCTGCTGCTCGACCAGCGCGTCGACGATGACGTTATCGATGCCGGAGGTCCAGATGCCGTTGATCGGCGTGCCGGTGGCGAGGAAGGACAGGATCTGCTGCTTGGCCTGGTCCTGCTGCCAGCCGGTGAAGACCTCCTGCGCGACCTTAACGTCGGGGAATTCGGCAAGTGCCCTCTTGAAGCCTTTGTCGCGATCGCTGTCGGCCGAAGCGCCGGCGGCGCCGCGCATGTAGAAGACATCGCCCTTGCCGCCCATCTGCTGGAACAGCCACTTGGCGCCGAGATAGGCGTACTCTTCCTGGTTGTTGGAGATGATGTAGGCGGACGGCTCGGTGACCGCCTGGTCGACGGCGACGACGACGATGCCGGCCTTGGTGGCTTCCTCGAGGCCGGCCTTGATGCCTGCCGGATCGGCCGGATTGACGACGATGGCGTCGACCTTGGCGCTGATCAGGTTGCGGATGTCCTCGAGCTGGCCGGCGGCGTCGGTGTTGCGGTGGGCGATGTTGAGCTTGGCCACCTCGCCGGAAGCGAGCGCCTGCGCCTTCATGGCGCAGATCATCTCCTCGCGCCAGCCATTGCCCTGCACGGTGTTGGAAATGCCGATCGTGTACTTGCCCGCGGCGGTCGAGGCGCCCACCGAGGCAAGCAAGGCGGCGCCGGCTAGCAGCGAAGCCACGGTCAGATGTCTTTTCATTTCAGTACTCCTCCACATTGATCTTTTCAGGTCAGTTCGATTTTTTCGGTTCAGTTCCTGGGCGCCGATGCGGTCGGCGCCAAGCTTTTGGTCATTTGATGAAGGGGCGCAGCACGTCGCGGGCCAGCAGGAAGCCGCGCTTGACCTTTTCGTCCGTCCCCTCGAAGCGCCGGTCCTCATGCTCGATGATGACCGGCCCGTCATATCCGGCCCGGTAGAGGCCCGAAAAAATCCTGCTCCAATCGATATCCCCAAGTCCCGGCATGCGCGGCACCTGCCAGCCTATGCCGGCCGAAAGGATTCCGCGCTCGTACAAACCATCATGATCAATCATCAGGTCCTTGGCATGCACATGCAGCATGTTGCCGCCGAACTCGCGGATGAAGCGCTCCTGGTCGATCATCTGCCAGACGAGATGCGAAGGGTCGAAATTCATACCGACATCGCCGCCCCAGGCTTCAAGGATGCGGCGCCAGACATAGGGCGAGTAGGCGATGTTGTGTCCGGCCGGCCATTCGTCATAGCTGAAGATCATCGGGCAGTTCTCGAAGGCGAGTTTCACGCCATGCTCGCGGGCATGAGCGATGATCGCCGGCCAGACTTCCTGCGCGTCTTCCCAGTTGACATCGACATTCTTCGAAGCATTGCCGCCGCAGAAGGTGTTGACGAGCGACACGCCCATGCGGCTCGCCAGCACGATCACCTTCTTCAGATGGTCGATCACAGCTTCGCGATGCGCCCGGTCGGGATGGAGTGGATTGGGGTAGAAGCCGAGAGCCGAGACGGCCAGGCCCTTGCCGGCAAGCTCGGCGGCGATGTCTTTGGCCTCAGCGGCCGAGACGTCCGCGTCTATATGGCTGGTGCCGGCGTAGCGGCGACTGGCGCCGGACGTCTTCGGCCAGCAGGCGATTTCCAGTGCCTCGAAGCCGGCCGAGCGCGCCCAGTCGGCGACTTCGCCGAGCGGCGTATCCGGAAACGGTGCTGTCAGCAGTCCAAGCTTCATGATCCCTCCCAGGTCCTAACTATGCAGATCGCGCCGGCTGCTTCAACCGCGCATCGGTTGGCCCAGCGCAGACTTGTCCGACAAAGCCCATCGGATCGTTCGAGAGCAAGCCGTCGAGCCCGGCGACGATATACGCGCGAAACGTCGGGTCGGCGGCCAAGGACGGGTCGAAGATAGCGTCGATGGCGAGGATCGAATCGGAAAGCGCTTCGCTGTCCGCACCGATGCGGTCGGCGATGGCGGCAATTTTCTCGGCAAACGGATCGGACACCTGCCAGGCGCGGCCGAAGCGCGCTGACGCCTTGATCAGATAAGCCATCCAGCCGGCGACCGGCACAGAGAGAAGCGCGATGCTCCCGCCCTTCGTCAGGCGGTCGCGGATAGGGTTCAGCAGGCGCTGGACGATCTTCTGCGACCCGTCGGTGGCGATCTGGTGATTGCGATGGCGGATCGCGGTGTTGGTGAGGCGCGACAGGCTTTGCTCGACATAGGCGGCCGGCGCGATGCCGGGCACGGGCATCAGCGTCGGCAGCGTTTCCTCTGTCAGCATGCGACGGACGAACCGGGCCAGAAGCGGGGCGGCGATCGCTTCGAACGTATGCTCGAAGCCGCCCAAAACGCCGAGATAGCTGAGCGTCGTCTGGGCACCGTTCAGCACCCGCATCTTGAGATGCTCGAACGGCGTGACATCGTCGACGAAAGCCGCGCCGACAAGATCCCAG
Organism: Mesorhizobium sp. SOD10; assembly: GCA_000824805.1. Taxonomy (GTDB): domain Bacteria; phylum Pseudomonadota; class Alphaproteobacteria; order Rhizobiales; family Rhizobiaceae; genus Mesorhizobium. Next base: position 543,638 of record CCNA01000006.1, on the reverse strand, counting down.
CGCGGCACGCGTCCGGCGAAGCGGTTCTCGATCACCCATTGGCGGAAGCGCTCGCCCACCACCACGGCGGCGTCGCGGTAGCCGAAGCGCTTTTTGACGGTTTCGATGTCAGCTTCGGTCGTCGCCGGCGCGATGCGGTCGACCATGGCCGAGGGGAAGGCTGTATTGGCTTCGATCCAGTCCGCCAGCTTTCCGCTGCGCCGCTCGGCGAATGTTCGCACGACATTGCCGAGGATGATGCCGTTGGTGGGAATGTTGTCGCAGGAGAGCAGCGTCACCGGCCGGCCATGCGAGGCCATGCGCAATTCCAGCGCGCGCGCCAGGATGCCGGGTACGCTGCGCGGCGTCTCGGGATTGGCAAGATCGTGGACGATATCGGGATGATCGAGGTCGAGCGCGCCGCTCGAGGGGATATGGCAATAGCCCTTCTCGGTCACCGTCATGGTGACCATTTCGATCTCGGGCGCGGCGAGCATCTCCAGCGCCGGGGCGGCAGTGTCCTGGCTGTCGATGACGCGCACGATGCTGCCGATGACGCGCGCTTCGACCTCGTCGTTCTGGCGGATGAGCCGGGTGTAGAGCCCGCTTTGCCGGCCGAGTGTCTCGGCCAGCAGAGGCGGCCTTATGTTGACGCCGACCAGGCCCCAGCGGTCGAAATCCTTGGCCAGAAGATCGTCGGTGTATTCTGCCTGGTGGCAGCGGTGGAAGGCACCGACGCCGACATGGGCGATGCCTGGCTTCAGCGCGGCGCGATCGTAAGCCGGCTTGCGGACCTCGGGCGGCAAGCGGTCGAGCAGGGCGGGGCTGAGGTTCCCGGCGCTCACCGGTTGGCTCCGATCACCCATTGCTCCTGGTCGATCAGCGCGCCGGTCATCGGGCCGGCCGCGTCGGACAGCAGGAAGACGGCCAGGTTGGCGATGTCGGTCACAGAGAACAGCCGGCCGAAGGACTGCGTCGCATTGGCGGCGTCGAGCCAGCCCGGACCCTGGCCGAGCGTCTCGGCCTGCATGACCCGTTCGGCCGGCGTGTCGGTCCAGCCGACATTGATGCCGTTGACGCGGATGCGGTCGAAGCGGTGGGCGTTGGCGGCGTTCTTGGTCAGAGTCGCCAGCGCGCCCTTGGTGGCAGAATAGACGGCCAGCTCCGGTGAGCCGCAATGCGCGTTGATCGACAGGATGTTGACGATCGAGCCGCCTTGTCCGCGCTTCTTCATGTCGGCGATCGCTGCCTGCATCAGGAAGAAAGGCGCGCGTGCGTTGACGGCAAACAGCGACGACCAATCGTCGAGGCTGGCATCGACGAAGGAGGCGCGATCGGTCAGGCCGGCGGCGTTGACCAGGCCGTCGATGCGGCCGAAGCGTTCGATGCAGGACTCAGCCAGCCGTGCCGGAGCTTCGGGATCGCCGAGATCGGCAGCAGCGAAGGCGGCAGGGGTGCCCATGGCCGCGAGCTCGGTGGCCATCGCGTCGCCGCGCTTCTGGTCCCGTCCGGTGATCAGCAGTCCCGCGGCGCCAGAGCGCGCAAGCGTCTCGGCGATCGCCCGGCCGATGCCTTGCGTCGCGCCGGTGACCAGCACCACCTTGCCGTCGAGACGAACCTCCATTCCTCCTCCCGGAACAAAGTTTCCATTTTTTCAAATATGGAACGGTAGTTCCCTGTAGTCAACCGCGCCGGTCAGCCCGTCCGGCGCGCGACGACGCCATGGACCAAGGCCATGCCGACGGCAAGCGAGGCGGCGAGCGAGCGGAAACCGCCGAAGTCCTGCTCGACCACTTCCAGCCAAGTGTCGGAGAGTTTTGCCAGCGGCGAAAAAGTGCTGTCGGTGATGGTGAGGATGCGGGCCTTGCGCTCATGCGCGACGGCGACGAGGTCGGGCGTGATCGAATTGTAGGGGCTGAAGGAGACGGCCAGCACCGCATCGCGCGGCGTGATGCAGCCGACCTGATCCAAGGCAGTGGAACCCACATTGTCGACCAGCACGTTGCGCACGCCCTGCTGCGAGAGCGTCAGCGACAGATAGGTGGTGACGGGAAAGGCGCGCTTGCTGCCGATGACATAGATCAGCTCGGCTGCCGCCAGATGGTCGACCATCGTCTCGAAAGCGGCGATATCGAAATCATTGCCGATGCGGCCGAGCGAAGCCTGGCAGGCGCCGACCATGCCATTGAGGAAATGCAGGTTGGCATTCGGCTCCCCGGTCTCGTCCTGGCTGCCTTGCATATCCGGCCAGGAGCCCTTCATGCGGTCCTTGAACAGGAGCTGGAAATCGGAAAAACCGGAATAGCCGAAGATCTGCGCGAAGCGCACCAGGGTCGAGGGCTGCACGCCGGCCTGGTCCGCCACCTGCGCGATCGTGCCCAGCGCCACCTCGCTCGGATGCTGCCAGAGGAAGATCGCCACCTGGCGAAGCCGTTTCGGGAAATGCACGGTTCCCGACGCAAGCACCGCCCGCAGCTCTTCATAGGTTTGCGGCTTTGTGTAGCCAAGTGCTGCCAGTGATCGGCTCCGCTTTCTCGCCACCGTCTCCAGACTATGCGCAGACGGTTCCTCAGCCGCCTTGCCGCGGCCGCTCATGGGAAATGCCTCATCGTGACCCCAACCATCGGATGCGTCATCCGATCCCTGCCCTCCGGATGCGGTCCATCACCTGGACCGAGGGTCAAACGCTAACGCGGCACGATCATTTTACAAAACAAAAAATAGAAATATCATTCGAAAACAGGGCCGCGCCAGTCACGACATCCGAACCGGCCGGCAGATCGAAGCTTGGGGAGAGTAATCGCAATCATGGTCTATGCAACCGCCGATGGTACGTCGCGTCAACGCCTGCGGGTCGGCATGGTCGGAGGGGGCCGCAACGCCTTCATCGGCGCTGTGCATCGCCTCGCCATGCGGCTCGACGACCAGATCGCGCTGGTCGCCGGCGCCTTGTCTTCCGATCCGGAGAACGCCGCGGCCTCCGCCGCCGAAATCGGCATCGCGCCGGAGCGCAGCTATGCCGATTACCGCGCCATGGCGAAAGCCGAAGCGGCACGCCCGGACGGCATCGAGGCGGTCGTCATCGTCACGCCCAACCATCTGCACGCGCCGGTCGCCACCGCCTTCCTGGAGGCCGGCATCGACGTGATCTGCGACAAGCCGCTGTCGACGACACTTGCCGAGGCCGAAGCCCTGGTGGCCCTGACGAAGGCGAAGCAGCGCCGTTTCGTCGTCACGCTGAACAATACCGGCTACGCCATGGTGCGCCAGGCGCGCGAAATGGTGGCGGCGGGCGAGCTCGGCCGGATCGTGTCGGTGCATGGCGCCTATATCCAGGACTGGCTGACCAAGCCGATCGACGCCGAGGGCCAGAAACAGGCCGAATGGCGAACCGATCCGGCGCGTGCCGGCCAGTCGGCGGTGCTCGCGGACATCGGCGTGCATGCCTTCAACCTGGCAAGCTTTGTATCCGGTTTCGAGGCTGAGGCGGTCTCGGCCGACCTCTTCACCGCCGTGCCCGGACGGCGGCTCGACGACAACGCGCATGTGCTCGTGCGCTGGACGGGCGGGGCGCGCGGCACGATCCTCGCCAGCCAGACCTCGCCCGGCCATTACAACGACCTTTCGGTGCGCCTCTATGGCGAGAAGGCCGGGCTCGAATGGTCTGGATCGCGGCCGGAGGAGCTGCGCTTCTCGCCCTATGGCGAGGAAACGCGCACATTGGTGCGCGGCGGCCATGGCTCGACGGCGGAAGCCCGGCGCGTCTCGCGCATGCCGGCCGCTCACCCGGAGGGCTATATCGAGGCCTTCGCCAATTTCTACCGCGACGCCGCCGACATCATCCGCGCGCATCGTTCGGGCGCTGCAGTCGATCCAGCGCGCGTGGCGCAGGTGCCAGACGTGGTCGACGGCGCGCGCGGCGTCAAGTTCGTCGCCGCGGCGGTGGAGTCGAACGCGGCGGGCGGCGCGTGGACAGCGGCGCGGTTTGGATAAGCGATGCGCCTCTTGCGTCCATGAGACCAATCAATCCGTATCGCGATTTGCAGCCGGGCGATCGATCTGCCGGCGCTCGTCGCCGATCAGCTGTGAGAGCCCGCCGAGCACGAGGCGCCTGAACATGGCGTCGACCTGAGACGGAAGCAGCCGAGGCTTTCGTTCGAACCACCAATTCAGCGCCGTAAGAAAGGCGTCCGCGATGAATTGCACGACGAAGTCGCGCGGGATGGCATCGCCGTAGAGGGTAGGCGGCAATTCCTGTCGCACCATTTCCGACAGGATCAGGCGAATTTCGTTTTCCGTCACGGCGCCGCCCCGACCGCCGATCATCGTGCGGTAATGGTCGGCATACCGGGCCGCATGCTCGAACATGGCCGTGCTGAAGCCTAGCGGATCGTCATGCGATGCTTCGGCTCCGGCGCGCGCTGTCGATTGCGCCTCCTCGAGTTCTCCCCGAAGCATCTGGAAGCCGCTGCGCAGCAGGTCCTCCTTGCCGGTATAGTGCGCATAGAATGTCGAGCGGCCGACATCGGCTTCGTCGATAATGTCTTGCACTGAAAGGGCCTCGTAGCCCTTGCGCAGCATCAGCGTCAGCAGCGCCTGGTGAAGGGCTTTGCGGGTGCGGGCGGCCCGCCGGTCGATATCCCGTGGCATGGGTCGCTTCCTTGCTGCTCACATGGATGGGGCGACTTTTCCGGGACAGCGGGTCGGGATTGTTCGGTAACGAACGTTCCATCCGCTTTGTTCGTCGAAAATCCCGAACAAGCTGTCCATTATCATACGAGCCGTTTCGAAACAGCACCAGCCTCAGTCGCAATGCCGGCATTGGCCGGCCCCGCCGCTGAAGAGAGGACGTGACAAACATGCACCATTTGCGAAGCGAAATACGTGCCGCCGGAGCCGCAGTCGGTCCTGAGGCCAACAAGGGCATCGGCTTTCCGCGCCTCTATGACCTGCTGGTCCTCATGCTGACCCGTGGGCGCGACAGGGCCTATCGTGAGGCGCTGCTCGATCTGGCCGGCTTGGCGCCGGGCTTCCAGTTGCTGGACGTCGGATGCGGTACTGGCACCCAGGCGATTTCGGCCTGGCGCCGCGTGCAGCCCGGTGGATCCGTGGTTGGCGTCGACGTCTCCGAAAAGATGCTTGCCGCCGCTCGCCGCAAGGCAAACCGGGCCGGGCTAGAAATTCCGTTTCATCATGCTGATGCGGCCAGTCTGCCGTTCGAGAACGGTCGCTTCGACGTCGTCACTTTCACGACGGTGCTGCATATGGTTCCGGAGGCAAGGCGCGGCTTTTGCCTGCGCGAGGCCGCGCGCGTTCTGCCCCCAGGCGGGCGGCTGCTGCTGATCGATTATGCCGGACCGGTGAGTGAGCGCGGACACATGTCAGCAAAACACGGCCTGCATGGCCAATTCGACCTGCACCGCCTTCGCGAACCGCTGGCCGGAGCCGGGTTCGAACGCATAGAAGACGGCCCGCTCAACTGGCTCAGCCTGCATTACCTGCGCGCCGTCAGATCGTGAAGCCCCACTCACGTCGACCGCCGGCGCGGCATTCTCCCTTGATCGCCGAGCCCACAATCGAATCGACGAAGAAGCGCTGCAGGAAGATGAAGAGCACCAGCGGCGGCGGTACGGCGAGCGTGGCGCCCGTCATGCTCAGGCTGGTGTTGACGGCGGAGGCGCGTCCGGTCGCGGAATGCTTGGGCGGCGCGTCATTCTCGTCGGGGTTGGGGACCGGCTCCTCGTCGGGCAACCGGTCGGGATCCGGCTCGCGCATCGGCTTCGGCTCCGGGATCGGCGGCGGTGTGGGCACCGGCGTGGGAGACGGGTCCGGATTGGGGAGAATGGCCATCGCGTTTCCTTCCACTCTGTGGCCGACGAGCTTTGCCGCGATCCAAAACCGGGATCTGCAGCCCGACCTGAAACGATGGTGTGATCGCTGCAGCATTCAGCCGCTTCGTCGGGGAGCGATGGGCCGCGCAAGCCGGCAAAACGGCCACGCCCGCGGATGGTTCCAACACGACCGCTCCGCGCGATGACGGCAAGTGGCGATTAAATGATTCTGCGCGCCTGTTTCGGCTCTTGCCGGCGACTGGCCGTGCCTTAGTTCCATTGTCAGCGGGTGGCCAATTGTGCCTGTACAGGAGACGGCCGTGAAGCACCAAACCCTTGACCAAATCAACGCCGTTGCCGACGTTCATGCCGAAGCACCGGCTCTCATCGCCAATCGTGGCCAGCGCCTCGAGCGCTGGGCGCAACTTCTCGAAGAAAATCCCGGCCGCCGCCTCACGGCGCTGACCGGCACCGAATACGCTTCGCCCGATGTGCGTCAAAGAATGCGCACGGACGGATCGGCGATCACCGTCGCTTTCGAGGATCCGATCTTTCGCGCGCAAGGCTTGCGGGACGACACCTATGGTGAAGCCAGGCGCTTCTTCGAGATGAGCGACTGGCAACTGCATGAGGTCGTCTGCCATTGCCATGTCGGCGCCAACATGCCGGCCCGCTGGGCGGCATCGCGCGTGCGCGCGGCGATCTCTCCGGGCGCGGGTATTCTTGCCTGGTTGAGAGCGGTGTTCATGCATTGACGGCCGCGATGCATGCACTCGCGACCGATCAAGACCTGATGGGAGCGGTGGAGGCCTGACCGGGGCCTCTGCGCTCCCTCTTTAGCGGTCGATCTCGCCGAAGACGATGTCGAGCGAGCCGATGATGGCTGCGACATCCGCCACCATATGCCCGCGCGAGAGGAAATCCATCGCCTGGAGATGGGCGAAGGAAGGCGCGCGTATCTTGCAGCGATAGGGAACGTTGCTGCCGTTCGAGACCAGATAGACGCCGAACTCGCCCTTCGGCGCCTCGACTGCCGCATAGACTTCGCCGGGCGGCACGCGGTGGCCTTCGGTATAGAGCTTGAAATGGTGGATGGTCGCTTCCATCGAACGCTTCATGGTGGCGCGCGGCGGCGGCGTGATCTTCTGGTTCGGCACCGCGACCGGACCCCGGCTATCGGCCGAGCGCAACTTTTCCAGGCACTGCCGCATGATGCGCACCGACTGGCGCATCTCTTCCATGCGCACCAGATAGCGATCGTAGCAATCGCCGTGCTTGCCGATCGGGATGTCGAAATCCATCTCGGGGTAGCATTCGTATGGCTGCGCCTTGCGCAGGTCCCAGGCGGCGCCCGATCCGCGAATCATGGGCCCGGAGAAGCCCAGGCCCCAGGCGTCATCGAGCGAGATCACGCCGACATCGACATTGCGCTGCTTGAAGATGCGGTTGTCGGTGAGCAGGCCTTCGAGATTGTCGCAAACCTTCAGGAACGGATCGCAGAAATCCCAGATGTCGTCGAGCAGCTCTTCCGGCAGGTCCTGATGCACGCCGCCGACACGGAAATAGTTCGCATGCATGCGGGCGCCTGATGCGCGTTCATAGAAAACCATTAGCTTCTCGCGCTCGGCGAAACCCCAGAGCGGCGGCGTCAGCGCGCCGATGTCCATGGCCTGCGTGGTGACGTTGAGAAGATGCGACAGGAGCCGACCGATCTCGCAAAACAGCACGCGGATCAACTGGCCGCGGCGGGGGACGGACAGCTGGAGCAGCTTTTCAGCGGCGAGGCAGAAGGCATGTTCTTGATTCATCGGCGCGACGTAATCGAGCCGGTCGAAATAGGGCAGGGCCTGCAGATAATTCTTGTATTCGATCAGCTTCTCGGTGCCGCGATGCAGCAGGCCGATATGCGGGTCGGCACGGTCGACGATCTCGCCGTCCAGTTCCAGCACCAGCCTGAGCACGCCATGGGCCGAAGGGTGTTGCGGTCCGAAGTTGAGCGTGAAGTTGCGGACTGCGGTTTCGGTCATGACGGCCCTCCGCAAGAGTGAGGATAGAATGCGAACCGCGGGCCGTCGGCCGCCGTTCGGCCGAGGCATGCCCTCCGGTCAGGCCGTCGTCTGGATGATCAGCGTCAGCGTGCCGTCACCGTCGATGTTGGCGGCGACTACCTGCGAGGAATTCAGCCCGTTCGCATGCAGAACCGACGTCGCCTCGGGCGAGGCGTCGACCGAGCTTTGCAGCTTGGCCAGTTCCTTGGCGGTCGTCCTGGTGACTATGGCTTCGGCTTGCGCCTTCACTTCCGCGGGCAGGTCCTCCATCGCCACCACGACGATGTTGGTGACGTTCTGGGCGGCACCGTCCTGGCCGGGCTGGGGCTGGCCGGGCTGCGGCAGACCGGGGATGGGCTCCTGGGCAAGAGGCGGGGCTTGCGGCGGCTGCGGATCGGCGCGTTGAGCGGAAGCGGGCTGCGCCAACGCCATTGCCGACAGTGTCAGGACCATCGTCAATATACGCATCGTCTTTCCTTTCGATCTCGAATCTGACGACACAACCCCGGGGTCTGGCGATGGTTCCCGGATGGTCGCCGGTGCGGCTGTTTAAAGCGCGCGCATTGTCCGGAACGTCACCGAGTAGCGATGGTGTTCCACGGGCGGGATGCTGTGTTCCCACTCGTTCCGCGCCGGGCCGGCCATGAGATAGACGGACCTGGGCTCGACCTCGACTGTCGCACGGTCCCATGCCGCGCCGTTCTTGCGGCGCAGCCGGAAACTGCAGGACGAGAGCAGGGAAACGCCCGCGACAAGGTCGAAATGCGGCTTGTCCCGGTGCCAGCCTATGCCGGCGCCCGGGCGATACTCGTTGATGAGCACCTGCGCGAATTCGATTGCCGGGACGCCCGCGAAGGCGGCGACCTTGGTGCGAAGCGCCATCAGGAAGTCCGGAATCGGTGGCGCTTCGAGCACCTCGCGGCGCTCATAATCATAGCGCAGGCCGAAGCCGACGACCTGCCTGTTGGCAAGATGGCCGTGAAAATCGAACGGCTTGAAAGGCAAGCCCCGGATCTGACGAACCAGTTCGCGCTCCTCGTCTTGGGCGATCAGGTCCGGCTGGTAGGAGAAGCCTTCGGGGCCTGGCGGCGGGCTCGCGGGCGCGCCGAAGAGGTCGCTCTGGAAAGCGCGCCCGCCGGTTCGGTTCCTGGCTGATGGCATAGGGCTCACATAGGCAATCGGGACACCTGTGCAAGGCCGGTGCCGGCATGGTGGAACCTAGGGAGAGCATGAAGGATTAAGAGTTGGAAGCAGGAGACGGCACATGCCTTCCACCGCGATCCAGAACATTCGCTACGATCCGTCGAGGCGGATCCTTTCCGTGTGGTTCGTTCCAAGCGGCGAGCGCTACGACTACGAGGGTGTCGGGCCCAAGATTTATTCGGGTTTCAAGGAAGCGTCCTCAAAAGGGCGATTCTTCAACAAATTCGTGCGCGATCGTTTCAAATATCGTCGGGTCGAACGCGGTGATTGATCGCTATGGCCGGTATGAACAGAGGGATGTTCCCAGGCAGCGGCAGCGAAATCGCTGCGGAGCGCAAAGCCGTGAACGGCGGCGCCAACGTCGCGACGACGGCTTAGGCGCGCCTTGATGAATACCCAGGCTCGGTCCGAAAGACGTTGCACGCAGTCACGTGGCCCTCCGGGAATGTTGGAGTGGTTGGGCTGCCTTGCGAACAGGTGATGGGGAGGTTGCGCCAACCGGCGAACGGATGCCATTGCGCACCGTTCGCCGAGGATTGGCGCCGCGCCGGCTACTTGTTGGCAGTGGTGTCGCCGCCCAGGTCCTTCTTGAACTGCTCGAAATCCACCTGCATGCCGTTGAAGATCGTGCTCCAATGCCGTGTGATGGCCGCCATCGCCACCGCCTCTTTGATTTCGGCGTCGGTGGCGCCCGCCTGCCGGGCCGAGACCGTGTCGGACCAGATGCAGTAGCTGCAAGGGATCTGCGCCGATACGGCGAGTGAGATCAGGGCCTTGGTCTTCACCGTCAGGGCGCCGTCGCTGAACTCGAGAGCCTTGGTTTCCGCCCAGGCTCCGGGCAACCCGCTGTCGGGAAACGCCTTGAGGAAATCCGGCACCTTGCCGAAGGTCTGTTCGATATCCTTATGGGTTGCGGCGAGGGCATTGGACGCATCGTCGGCATAAGCGGGCGATGGAACATAGATTAGAAATGCCGCGGTGCCGCCGGCGGCCAGCACCCGCGCGAAGGTCGAAAGCAAAGCAGTCATCATGGAACTCCTTCCTGGTCTGGGGACCACAGCGGTCCCAATGGGAAAGAGATGCATTCGCCGCCGCGAAAGTTCGCTCGGCGAGAAGGAGCGGATATTTCGTCAGCGTCAGCCGATCGGAAACGGAGGACGCGCAGCCATATGGAGGTAGAGACGCTCGACCTGCGCCGCGCCCTCCTTCATGACCATCACGACGCCGGGTGGGCAGAGATCGGGCGTTTCCGGTGGGTTGGCGATCGCCGCCTCGAGCACGGTGATGTTGTCGCTCGCCATGATCCGCTTCGGCTGGACCCGCACGCCCGTTCGCAGATCGGAATCCATCTCCGCATCGAAATGTTCCCGGCCGTGGAAGCGGTTGCCGGTGGTTGACCAGATCAGTTGCAGGTCGCCGGAGAAATGCGAAAGGAACTTGTCGCGCTGCCCGCAATAGAGCGTACGGAAGGCGTCTTCATAAAATGACCGGCGTTCCGCCTGGAGTTGCTCGTGCGTCTCGTCGCGGTCGCCTGCGGCGGACAGGAGCAGTTCGGACAGCCTGATCTTGGCATCGAACAGCCGGCTCCGCACGGTGCCGACCGGAACACCGAGGATGGTCGAAACCTCCTCATAGGAATTGTAGAAGCTGAAATAGCGCAGCATGACCGTAGCGCGATGCTCTTCCGGCAGCTTCCGCAATGCCGCCCACACCCAGTCGCGCAGCTCGCGGCTTTCGATGCCGGTCTCGATCCGCTCGTCGTCCGGCATGTCGCGGAAATGCTGCTCCGCCTGCGCGCCGCCGATCTGGGGCCGGCGCCGCCGCCGCTCGGTCAGGCAGCAGTTTCTGAGAATCGCATGAAGCCATCCGCCTACGGCCGCGGGCTCGCGCAATTGGTCGAGCCGCGCGAGCGCGGTCAGGAAAGTGTCGTGAACGGCGTCCTCGGCGTTGCTCGTGTAGCCGAGCAGCGATACGGCTGCCGCATAGAGCTGCGGCCGGTGGCGTTCGAAGAGCAGACCGAGGCTGTGCACCTGGCCATTCCGGGCCTCGATGACCAGCGCCGCATCGCTGGTTCCCTTCCGCTGCGCAAAGCTCACGTGCTCCATACGCGCCTCCGGATTTCGACAATATCATAATCAAAGATGCCCGGCGGAAAGGAAAGTTCGCTTGACGGTCGAGATTTCTGTTCGAATGGGGCAGCAGTTCGCGTTTGCCACGCGGTGATATCAGCGGTTTTTTGCCCGGCCGTCTGAACGGCGTGGGGCTTCAACTATCTCGCGGCGTCCGAGCGACGGAGTCGGTGCCGACGCGCGGGCACCGCCATGGGCACGGCCACAAAAACACCAATTCAGCGCTTTAGGGGCCTATGCGAGGTTGGCGGAGAGAGCGGGATTCGATTTGAAACGTCTGAAATCAGACTCTCATAGCGGTTCCGCTCACGCCAACCGCTCTAGCTACAAGGTTGGCTGGCTCGCGTGCCCAAGATCGGGACGACGACGAATTTTCATGGTAAAGCTTGGCCGCTCCCGCTCAACCTCATGGCCACCAGCATTGCTCGACTAAGGGCTGGGTTGGTTGATCGTTTCGAGGGGATGCTTGCCAGGGAGCGGAGGATCATACCGCCTGCCGTGCAGGACGGACGCCGGAGTCGGGTTGCACGCGACGAGGTGATCCGCTGAACTCGAGGTCTTCCGCTGGCAGCGCTGCCATGCTTAATTCGAGTAAATCGAAGTCAAATTATAGAGTTGGCACGTGATACCAATCTACATTGGGTACGATCCACGCGAATCCCGAGTTCTAGACGTAGCGCGATGGAGCGCCTATCGGCGGACAAGCGCGCCGTTACAGATAGAGCCACTCGTGCTCAAAGATCTTGAAGCCCAAGGAACTGAAGCGGCCGATAGTGGTGCGTGATGGTAAGCTCTGGTGCCCGATTTCCGAGGCACCGATGGCGACCGAGTTTGCCATATCGCGTTTTGCCGTTCCGTTTTTGAGGCAAAGCGGTTGGGCGATGTTCTGCGATTGTGACGTCCTTTTTTTGAAGGATCCAGTCAAGTTGCTCGAACTCGTCGATCCTTCCTACGCGATTATGGCGGTTAAGCACCAGCAACGCGAATCCGAAGCTGTCAAGATGGACGGACAAACGCAGACCTTCTATCGCCGCAAAAACTGGTCGTCGGTCGTTTTGTGGAATCTAGATCATCCCTCCAACAAACGGCTGACCAACGAGATGCTCAATACCTGGCCCGGACGTGACCTCCACGCCTTCAAATGGCTTGAGGACCATGAGATTGGGGAATTGCCTCTGGCCTGGAACTACCTCGTAGGAGCTTCGGCTTCGGAACTGGATCCCGCCGATGTCTCGCTGGCGCACTATACGCTCGGCGGTCCTTGGTTTGCGGGCTGGTCCGGTGCCACGCAATGGGACGACTTGTGGAGCCGAGAAGAGAGCATTCTGCGCGCGTTTGAGGAATATGCGATTCAGATTCCCGCATGAAAACTTCGCTTTTGAAGCTCCTGCCAACCTTCTCAAAACCAATTCTTCACGTGCCCAGGGTCATGGGTCCTGCTTTGGTGATGGGGTCGGCGCCGAATTTTCGCCTTCCCAAGGGCTATGATGCCGACTGGGCGCTTGTGACCGTTAACGCTTCTCAGCTTTTGGCGGAAACCTTCGGCCTCCGGGTTCCTGATCTTGCGGTGATACGCCGCGGCATTCTAGTCGACAGCGGCGACCAGGATTTTTACAAGCGCGATTTGTTAAAAGGACGGCAAGCAAAGCATCTGATCATCCCGGTTTGGACGGACGTTGAGGACAAGTTGAAAGCCGGTTGTCGCACCTTCAATTATCGTTATGACACCTTGCAGGCGCTTACCAAATGGCAGCTTGCCAACATCGTCTGGCGGCTTAGCGGCAAATATCATGTATCCCGCGGCTGGTATCGGAAAATCTCCACCGGAGTCTTCGCAATCATGCTGGCGCGTTTCGCGGGGTTCGCTCCCGTTGTAGTCAGCGGGTTTTCCCTCTCCCAAGCCGGGCATGGATACGACACCCGAAATGCCTTCCGATATCATGCCGACGAAGACGCGGATTTGCTTCGGCGGGTGGTGAGAAGGGGCGAGCCGATCTACGCAGAGGATAGAGACTTCGCTGCAGAAAGTGGATTGCCGTTGTGGCAGGGGCAGATGCCATGACGACGACAGCAGCAGGGCCGATGGCGAATAGCGCAGATACTCGGGCCGGTGCGGCATCGCCTAGCATTTCCAAAAGCGCCGACGATAGTGAAGGCAACCGGCGTCAGCGGCCAAGGATTTGGGTTTCGCATGTGAGCGGCTTTCCTGTCGCAGCATCCTTTGCGCACCTCTGCGTGTTATCGGGAGGGAGAGTGCGCAGTGTCTCTTAGGAGCTCGCAATATGGAGGACCATTCCGAACTTCATAGCAAAGGCGACCATGCTTCGACTTTGAAAAGGGCAACGTCCATTAGCCGGAACCGTGAGCCCGCCATCACCGATGTCACCCGCCCTTCGTGAGGTCGATGTGCTGAATATCTCGACGACCGATCGGCTGGCTATCAAGTCCATTCTCGTCATTCAGACGAAGTACATCGGGGATGTTGTTCTGACCTCGGCGCTCGTGCGAAACCTGCGCCTCGCTTACCAAAACGCAGTGATCGCCATGCTTTGCGCTCCTGGCCTGCGAGACTTCGTAGTCCGCCAGAATATCGCTGACGTGGCCATCGGATTCGACGGTCGAAGTGCTGGTAGAAGTCTGCTTCAGCGAGTGAAGGAATATTCAAGCTTGGTCGCTGACCTCCGCCGCCGAAAATTCGATCTCACCATTGATGTGGCTGACTCGAAGACATCCAGGATAGTGCAGAGGTTGATCGGGGCTCCGCTGCGCGTCGGATATAATCCACCGGACAGGCCGCTGAAATTCTGGGAAGTTCAGCCTGCTAATATATTTGCCGAACCCTCGGGCCGCCGTAGTGGCGCGCACTACTTGTACCGATATCTGTCCCCGGTTAAAGCGCTCGGTATAGAATTACGCGAAGTGACACCGAGGCTTGAACCTACACCAGTCGGGCGGAGCGCATCTGCCCAGATTCTGGCGCAAAGCAATCTGCCCGTAAAAGCTTTCGTTGCAGTACACGCTGGAGCAAGATTCGAAGGACGATGTTGGCAACCTGAACGGTTCGCTGCGGTAATCGACGAGATTTATGCAACGACTGGCCTGCGGTCACTGCTGGTCGGTGGACCTGATGAAAGGGCAACCGCGCAAGCGATCTTGAACGTGGCAAAGTCGCCGTTGGTGAGCGTTGTTGGCGAAGCCTCGCTTGAGACGCTAACCGCGTTGCTTGCGGATGCATTTATTTTTCTCGGAAACGAAAGCGGCCCAATGCACTTGGCTGCATCAGTGGGAACCCCAGTTGTGGGCCTGTATGGCCTTACGCCCCCCGACATCTGGGGGCCTGTTGGGGTGCTTCACCGCACCGTTGCGCCGCCGTTGCCCTGCCAGTGTGTTGCGCCCGATTTGTGCAAACCTAACAACCCGCGCGGCGTATATTGCGTTCAGCGACTACCCGTTGCCAAAGTCGCTCAAGCGACACGAGACTTGATAGATGCAGTGAGACAGCAGGCTAGTGAGACACCGACTGAACCTGCTCCATCCAGTAGGCGACACCCATGACCGGCTGGCTTGAAACCGTGAAGAAAGGCCTGGAGGCCTATGTCGAGAAGATTGGGCGGTCAACGATCCGGTGATCGGCGAGCAGTACAGCTTCACCAGCTCGCTCGACAACGCGTTCAGTCTCCAGACCGAGTTTGAACGCTGCTGGCTGTCAAACACCTCTCATCGTCTCCCAACCGTGCACATCCAATCTGCCCAGATCTGAATCGCGACTAGATGTTCAGGGGGTGGGCATCGCCGGCGACTGACGAGTCGTCGATAGCGAAGGGATATACAGAGACTCAGGTTCCTTGCCATGGTTGCGGTAATGTGATCAGCATCCTTATAGATCGGCAAGCCGTTTCGAACTGCGTCGCAATGGCCATGGCTGCAGATCGTTGGAAGCGGATCGACAATGGCAGCGCCATATTTTGCGGCCAGTCGCGCCAATATCGCACGTGAAAGCGCCTGCCGCTTCTCAACATAATCCCATGGAGCGGCCACATCGGTGGACCGTCCTGCAATCATCGCTTTGGCGACCGCCTCCGGCATATAATGTCCCATCTCTGGGACATCCATGACCAAAACAATCTTAGTGCCTTGTTGCGTCAACTCTTTCATCAGACGATCGAGCGTTTCGACGACCGAGGCGGATCTGTCGTCAAGCGGTGGGGGCACCGAGGGGTCGAAATAAACACCTTCGTTCGGCAGTTCGGCATCGTGCACGTATTTGGGCCAGTAGGCGAGCAGGTAGACGAGGGGGATGCGCCTGGATACGATCAGATCGCGCACTGCTCCGTTGAAGTCGCCGCACCGTTTGGTATCGCCACGCGGCGTAAGCTGAACGCCTGGCAAAGGCGGACATGATGAATGGCCGGCGAAGAGACCGGAAACGCCGGTTTGCGTGGCGGCTACGTCGATGGCCGGAGCCATTGCAGCCTGCAGGGCACAAAGGCGCACGACGCGGCACAGCGGCCATGCTGTCAGACAGCGCATCCGCAAGCGGCTCGAGGAAGCATCGGCTGGATCAAGGTCATCGCCGGGCAGGGCGAGGGGAAGGTCCATGATCGCGACCGCGTCTGATGTGCCTTCACCTTCGCGGCTGCCGCCTACAATGTGGTGCGGCTGCCAAAACCGATCGACTATATGTCAACACTCGGAGCGAGATTGGAGGGGCGCAGGCCTTTGCACTGTCCGAGGTTGTTGATCCCTGCAGGGGCATGGATCAGGTATAAATTCTGGGCAGACGATGCTGCGCTGACCGATCGCATGGTTCGCCTACCGGAGAGGACCTTGCGCACCTCGCGAGGGCGTAGCTGCTTCCTTCCATCCATCGGTCGCGGAACTCGAACGCTCCCAGAATCTGACCCTGGACTAGCTCCGCTGTGAACGCCGCGCGTTGAGCCGCGACGGCACCCGAGAGACGCAATTGGTGGAACACCGGCTCCAGGTTGAGCTGATGGGTGAGGTCCACGACGCGCAGCATCTTGGAGATGTGACCGATGTCCTTGTTGGCTGTAGCGATATCGAGACCGCCCCCGACGATCCGCTTCTGCCACCACTCATGGAAAGCGACTGTGTCATCGCGCGTCAGGCGAGCGATCTCTTTGTCGCCGATGACGCCGGATCAAGTTTGCTTAGCGCGCGCTTCTTGGGGGTCCGCCACTTCTTAATCTGGTTTGGGAAGTTAGCTGGCGGAGAGAGCGGGATTCGAACCCGCGTTACGGTTTCCCGTAAACACACTTTCCAGGCGTGCGCCTTCAACCACTCGGCCACCTCTCCGTCCTTAGCATCTCGCGCCGGCCGGTTTCGCCGTGCGGGTTGGGGAGATGCTCCCATGGGAAGTCCTCAACGGATATCTGGTGTGCCTTCAACCGGCAGGCAACCCTTCCCTGCGCCGATAGCCGTCTAGGCAAACAGGCGCGGGGCTCATCTAGTCGATCCGAAAGCGAATGCCAAGCCATAATGGCATTGCCGCGGCTTTTGCCGTTGATGGCAGCAAAAGCCGGGTCCAAAAGAGGTGATGCGTTCGAATGATGTGCACAGGCCGGCCGCCTCCGGCTGGCTGTGCTTGACTTCGGCTCCGCGCGGCTGTCGACTGCCCGGAATCTTGGTTTCCATGCAATCCCGGTTGGAACGGTTGCGAGCTTTCCCTGGAATTGCGGGTTCAGGTTTTTGCAGTTCCTGAGGGAAAGCCGTCACGCGCTTTCCATGGAATCGTTCGGGCGAGGGGCATCGTCCTGGCATGGCGTCGATCGACCAGCAACCGGCGGGGCGGCCGGACAGCGGGCTTTCCTTCATACCGGTGGCCTGGCTCGTCATCGTCATGGGCCTTTCGGCCTACGGCCTGATTGCGAACTGGCGGCTGATCGGCGACTTCAGCCTGCCGGAAAATGCATTCCTTCTCGTTTATGGCGGCTTGACCGGCGGCGTGATCACCATCCTGTGGGGATTGTACCTGCTTGGCCTGGCCTTCAACCGCTCGGCCCGCTTCCCGCGCCATTACACGATCTGGCAGATCGCCGTCATCATCTGGCTTGTCCTGCGCCAGGCCTATGTGTCCTATGCCTTCGCCTTCTCGGTCGAGGCTCTGGGCTTCACCGTGGCCGAGATCGCCATCGGCCTGCTCTGCATCTACCTGCTGCGGAATGGTGCCGGCTCCGAGACCGTCTATGCCAATCCGGAGACCGAGCGGCCGCCGGTCTTCGTCTCGATTCTTGCCGCGCTGCTTGGCATCATGCTTGGCGGCGTGATCGGCGCATTCGGCGGGTTCTTCGCCGGTTCGCTGATCGCGGACCTTACGCATATGAGCTGCTTCGAGGGCGCCTGCGGATTTTTCGCGGCTTTTGTCGGCCTGGGCGGCCTGATCGTCGGCGCGATCGCCGGCGGCATTTTCGCCGTCTGGCGGGTGAACCGGCGCAGGCCGGCGCGGGCTCGCTAATTTTATGGGCGGCGATTGCGCGGGAACCACGCACGCTCTATGTCGATTGCGGGGTAGACGGAGCGTTCCTGGGGAGAGCGATGTTGCGTTTCATCTTTCGGCTGGCAGCCATGGTTGCGCTGTCGATCTCGGTCATCATGGCGGTGATCGACACGACACGCTCGGTCGCGGCCTCCACGCTGGTGATGACGCCGCTCAATGCAAGCTGGCTGGCCGTCTCGCCGGATACCCGCGCGGCCTTCGAGACTTTCGTGCGCACCAAGGCAGGCCCGCTGGTCTGGGACGGCGCCGTCGCCTGGGTGCTCGCGCAACCCGGTTTCGCGGTGTTCGCGGTGCTTGCTTTCCTGCTCTACGCCATCGGCTACCGGCGCAAGCGCCGCGGCGCGGAATTCGCCCCAACCCCTTGAAGGCTCTCGTTTTGACGCAATTGCGGAGGGACGGTTACGGCGAAGCCGCCGAGCCCAACCGCGGGTAACCGCTTTTTCCAACAGGTCAAAATTCCACGTGAATTTTGTTTCGCGCCGTGCCAGATTGACCGCGAGCGGGAGGGGAAAACACTTCCTGCCTGGCCTCCCAAGCCCGCCGGAGAACCGGGCGGGCAGGCGGTGCAAACGGAAAAATAACCGACAGGGTGTGGATCACATGAAACGTATCGTTCTTGGCCTTCTGGCCGCAACCGCAATGGTTCTTCCGGCTTTCGCGGCGGATGTGCAGCCGGCCATTCTCTACGATCTGGGCGGCAAGTTCGACAAATCCTTCAACGAGGCCGCCTATAACGGCGCCGAGAAGTTCAAGAAGGAAACCGGCGTCTCCTATGTCGAATTCGAGGTCTCCAACGCTTCGCAGCGCGAGCAGGCGCTGCGCCGCTTCGCCGAGGACGGCCGTAACCCGATCGTCATGGCCGGCTTTGCCTGGGAGGACGCGCTGAAGAAGGTCGCGGCCGAATATACCGACCTCAACTTCGCCATCATCGACGATGCCGTCGACCTGCCCAATGTCCGCTCGCTGGTATTCAAGGAGAATGAAGGCTCCTACCTCGTCGGCATCCTGGCGGCGATGGCGTCGAAGTCGAAGAAGGTGGGCTTCGTCGGCGGCATGGACATCCCGCTGATCCGCAAGTTCGAATGCGGCTATGTCGGCGGCGCCAAGTCGGCCGGCGCCACCGAGGTCATCCAGAACATGACCGGCGACACGCCGGCCGCCTGGAACGACCCGGCCAAGGGCGGCGAGATCGCCAAAACGCAGATCGACCAGGGTGCGGACGTGGTCTACGCGGCTGCCGGCGGCACCGGCGTCGGCGTGCTGCAGGCGGCGGCGGATGCCGGAAAGCTCGGCATCGGCGTCGATTCCAACCAGAACGGCCTGCAGCCCGGCAAGGTGCTGACCTCGATGATGAAGCGTGTCGACGTTGCCGTCTACAACGCCTTCATGGACGGCAAGAACGGCACCTTCAAGGGCGGCGTCGAGAATCTCGGCCTCAAGGAAGGCGGCGTCGACTACGCCATGGACGACAACAACAAGGCCCTGGTGACCGATGAGATGAAGGCGGCCGTCGAAAAGGCCAAGGCCGATATAATCGCCGGCAAGGTGCAGGTGCACGACTACACCTCCGACAACAACTGCCCGTATTGATCGGCAGTCGAACCAAGCTTTGAACCGCCGGGCCATCGCCCGGCGGTTTCGTTTTGGAGACGGCATGATGCAACCGACGATCGAAACCATGGCCGAAGGCGACGTCGAGACGATAGCGCGGCTTCGGCTCAAGGCCTTCTTTGAAGGCACCGGCCGGACATTCGACGAAGACATGGCAGGGCTGCGCGGGCTGATCGCCGGCGACGGCTTCGAGGCGGCTTTCGTGGCCCGCGACCGTGGCCGGACTATCGGGAGCTGCCTGCTCGTCTGCGACGAAATCGATTCGCCGCACGATCTCACGCCATGGCTGGCCGGACTGGTTGTCGAGGAAGCCTATCGAGGCGGCGGCGTCGGCACGGCGCTGGTCAAGACCGTCGAGGCCCATGCCGCGTCGGCCGGCATCGGCACGCTCTACCTCTACACCTGGCAGGCGCGCGGGTTTTACGAAGCGCTTGGCTGGACGGCAGTCGAGACTTTCGAGCAGGACGGCGCACCGATGCTTCTGATGTCGCGCGACGTATAGCAATTCCAGGAAAGTGTGAGCGGTTTTCCGTTCGGAATTGCGTAAAAACAAAGAGATAGGGGGTTTCGCCGTTTCCGTGAAACGGTGAAGCGCGCTATAGCGTGCCGGCGAGATAGCCGAGCGCAAAGGCGGCCACGAGGGCGAGCGCGATGACAAAACCCAGCCTTCCGCCCAGCGAATGCAGGCCGACGCCGTAGTGCTTGCGCTCGAGCCGGTGGATCATCACAGGCGGCGGCTCGGCGGCGGGGGTAGGAATGCCAGCCAGAGGCGTCTGCATCTGCGGCAGTTCGGCAAGGCGTTGCGTGACCAGTTCCCAGCGGTTGTCGCGCCCCTCGGGTCCCGCTGGATCGAAGGCGCGCAAGCGCTCGGCCAGCCGCAGCACCGTATCGCGAAAGGCGGGGTCGATCTCAAGGTCGCGCTCAGCGCGGGCGCGTTCCCTGTCGTTCATCAGGCCAAAAACATAATCGCCGGCCCTGGCGACACGGTCACTTTCATTGGACATGGCCGTCCTTCCCCATGGCCTCACCAATGCGGCGACTTGGTCACCGGAACATCGGGAGCGGTCTTCTCCTCCAACTCCAGGAAGCGGTCGGTGAGGGCGGCGAGCTTGCGCTCCATGCGCTCGATCACCTTCCACTGTTCGGCGATCTGGCCGGACAGTTCCTCGATGGTCTTTTCCTGCTCGGCGGCGCGGATTTCCAGCGTCGTCAGCCGATCGTCAGGCGTGGCCATGCAAACCGACCCTTGCAAATATGAAGCCTTCACCCACGCGGATATTCGTGGGACGCCCGCGAATATCTGCTCATGCTCTGTTGGTTCTCGCAGGTTCTGACCTCAAAACGCGGGACACTTTTGCGGAACCTGCTCAGGTTCGAAATTGACAAGGGCGCGGGGATTTGTCGAGAGTGAACGGCCGATTGGCATAAGCGGGGCGTCATGCTAGGCGTTTTGACCAAGCGATAAAAATAACGAGTGGGACAGGCTGCATGGCGCAAGCCGCAATCGAGCTCATAGGCATCAACAAGAGTTTTGGCGCCGTGCGCGCCAACCGCGACATCAACCTGGAAGTGGCGCGCGGCACCATCCACGGCATTGTCGGCGAGAACGGCGCCGGCAAGTCGACGCTGATGTCGATCCTCTACGGCTTCTATCAGGCCGACAGCGGCGAAATCCGCGTAGGCGGCAAGCCGGTGTCGATCAACACATCCAACGACGCCATCGCGCTCGGCATTGGCATGGTGCACCAGCATTTCATGCTGGTCGACAATTTCACGGTGCTCGAAAACGTCATCCTCGGCGCAGAGAACGATGCGCTCTTGAAGAGCAGCATTGCCAAGGCGCGCTCGGAGCTCGATCGGCTGGAGCGCGAATACGGGCTCGAGGTCGATCCCGACGCCGTCATCGAAGAGCTGCCGGTCGGCCTGCAGCAGCGTGTCGAAATCCTCAAGGCGCTCTATCGCGGCGCCGAGATCCTGATCCTCGACGAGCCGACGGGCGTGCTGACGCCGGCCGAGGCCGACCACCTCTTCCGCATCCTCAAGCAATTGAAAGACCAGGGCAAAACCATCGTGCTCATCACGCACAAGCTGCGCGAGATCATGGCCATCACCGACACAGTTTCGGTGATGCGCCAAGGCACGATGGTGGCGACCCGGGTGACGAAGGAAACCACGGTCGGCGAACTGGCCGAGCTGATGGTCGGCCGGCGCGTGCTTCTCAGGGTCGAGAAGGGCCAGTCGGAAGCCGGCGCGATAAGACTGTCGGTCAAGAACCTGACGGTGAAGGATTCGCGCGGCGTCACCATGGTCGACAATGTCTCCTTCGACGTGCGCGGCGGCGAGATCGTCGGCATCGCCGGCGTTGCCGGCAACGGCCAGTCCGAACTGCTGGAAGCGATCTCGGGCATCCGGCATGCGGTCTCCGGCGAGGTGATGCTGGAGGGCAAGCCGATCGATCTCACCGGCAAGGCCGATCCGGGAGAATTGCGAGACCGCGGGCTCGCCCACGTGCCCGAGGACCGCCACCATGTCGGGCTGGTGCTCGCCTTCGAGGAGAACGAGAATTCCATCCTCGGCTATCACGACGACGAGCGCTATCTGAAGGGACCGTTCCTCGACATCGATGCCATCATGGCCGATGCCAAGGACAAGATCGAGAAATACGACATCCGCCCCGGCAATCCGCGGCTGAAGACGGCGAACTTCTCCGGCGGGAACCAGCAGAAGATCGTGCTGGCCAGGGAGATGGAACAGGATCCGGGCGTGCTGATCGTCGGGCAGCCGACGCGCGGCGTCGATGTCGGGGCCATCGAATTCATCCACAAGCGGCTGATCGCCATGCGTGACCAGGGCAAGGCGGTGCTGGTGGTCTCGGTCGAGCTCGACGAGATACGCTCGCTGTCCGACCGCATCCTGGTGATGTTCGCCGGCCGTGTCGTCGGCGAGCGCGGCCCCGACGCGACCGAAGGCGAGCTCGGCCTGCTCATGGCCGGCGTCGAGCACCAGGAGGCCGCCGAATGAGCACGCCTTACGCCAAGCTGCCGGCCTGGGCCGATTATGGGTTGATTCCGCTGATCAACCTGTCGGTCGCCTTCATCGTTGCCGGCTTCGTCGTGATGCTGGTCGGGGAAAACCCGTTCCGCGCCGCCGTCATCCTGGTCGAAGGCGCCTTCGGCAAGGGCACGGGCATCGCCTTCACCCTGTTCTACGCCACCACCTTCATCTTCACCGGGCTGTCGGTGGCGGTGGCGGCGCATTGCAGCCTGTTCAACATCGGCACCGAGGGCCAGGCCTATATAGGCGGCCTCGGCATCGCGCTCGTATGCCTGAGCCTCGACAGCGTGCTGCCCTGGTGGGTGATCTTTCCGATCGCGATCGTGGCCGCGGCGGTGTTCGGCGCGGCCTGGGGCTTCATCCCCGCCTATCTGCAGGCCAAGCGCGGCTCGCACATCGTCATCACCACCATCATGTTCAACTTCATCGCCGCTTCGGTGATGGTCTATCTCCTGGTCGGCCCGCTGAAGCCGGCCGGCTCGCAGGCGCCGCAGACGCGCAACTTCCTCGCCGGCGCCGAACTGCCGAAGCTCAACTGGATCATCGAATTGTTCGGCGCCAAGATCCGTTCCGCGCCGCTCAACATCTGCTTCCTGCTGGCGCTGGTCATGGCCTTCCTGGTCTGGCTTCTGATCTGGCGCACCAGGCTCGGCTATGAGATGCGCACCTATGGCCACAGTCCGAAGGCGGCGCGCTATGCGGGCATTTCGGAAACCCGCATCATCATCACCGCGATGATGATCTCGGGCGCGCTGGCAGGCATGATGGCGCTCAATCCTGTCATGGGCGACCAGCATAATGTCGCGATCGATTTCGTCTCGGGCGCCGGCTATGTCGGCATCGCGGTGGCGCTTATGGGCCGGCTGCATCCGGTCGGCATTGTGCTGGCAGCGATCCTGTTCGGCATGCTCTATCAGGGCGGCGCCGAGCTCGCCTTCGAGATGCCGGCGATCAGCCGCGACATGATCGTCATCATCCAGGGCTTGGTCATCCTCTTCGCCGGCGCGCTGGAACACATGTTCAGGCCTTACATCCAGGCGCTGTTCGCCTCGGTCAGTCCGAAGTCGGTCGGCATGCAGGCGGTGAACGGGAAGGGAGCCTGAGATGGACACATTCAACGCCATCGTCCAGGTGCTGGATTCGACCATCCGCCTTTCGGTGCCGCTGCTGCTCGCCTGCCTGGCGGGCCTCTATTCGGAACGGGCCGGCATCTTCGACATCGGGCTCGAAGGCAAAATGCTGGTCGGCGCCTTTGCCGGGGCTTCCGCGGCCGCCGTCTTCCATTCGGCGCTGATCGGCCTCGGCACGGCGGTGCTGATCTCGGTCGCCTTCGCGCTGGTCCACGGCTTCGCCTCGATCACGCATCGCGGCAACCAGATCGTCTCCGGCGTGGCGATCAATTTCATCGCCGCCGGATCGACCATCATCCTCGGCCAGGCCTGGTTCAGCCAAGGCGGACGCACGCCAGCGCTGCAGCCCGGCGAGCGCTTCGAGGCGATCACCTGGCCGGGCGCCGATGCGATCAAGGATGTGCCGGTCATCGGCCCGATCTATGCCGAGCTGATCTCCGGCCATTCGATCCTGGTCTATTTCGCCTTCGCCATGGTGCCGTTCACATGGTGGGTGCTGTTTCGCACCCGCTTTGGGCTGAGGATGCGCGCCGTCGGCGAAAATCCCGCCGCCGTCGATACCGCCGGCATCTCGGTCGCCTGGCTGCGCTATCGTGCGCTGATCTGCACCGGCATCCTCACCGGGGTCGCCGGCGCCTATCTTTCCATGGTGCAGAATGGCGGCTTCGTGAAGGACATGACGGCGGGCAAGGGCTATATCGCGCTAGCAGCGCTCATCTTCGCCAAATGGAAGCCGGTCAACGCGATGTTCGCCTGCCTTTTGTTCGGCTTTCTCGATGCAGCCGCCATTCGCCTGCAAGGCTCGCCGCTGCCGGTCATCGGCAAGGTGCCGGTGCAGTTCATGCAGGCGCTGCCCTATGTGCTCACCGTCATCCTGCTCGCCGGCTTCATCGGCAAGGCCATTCCGCCGCGCGCCGGCGGCGTACCCTATGTGAAGGAACGTTGAGGTCGCCGAGCGCCGGGGCAGAATTTCGTCCGGCGGCGACCGGCATTTGGACACGATCGTGGGAGAGAAGAACCGGATGTCGCATGATCTGTTCGAGGCGGCGAAGACGGCGATGGCCAAGGCCTATGCGCCCTATTCGAAGTTCCCGGTGGGTGCAGCACTTCGCACCGAGGATGGGCGCGTCTTCACCGGCGCCAATATCGAGGTGGCGTCCTATCCGGAAGGCTGGTGCGCCGAGACGACGGCGCTCGGCCACTACATCATGGGCGGCGGCGGCAAGATTGTGGAAATCGCGGTGATCGCCGAACGCATGGCCAAATGCTCACCTTGCGGCGGCTGCCGGCAGCGGCTGGCGGAATTCTGCCGGCCGGATACGAAGCTCTATCTGTGCGACAACAGCGGCGTGGCCGAGACGGTCACCATGGGCGACATGCTGCCCTACGGCTTCAGAGGCGATATCTTGAAATGAAGGAAGCGCTGGATCATCTGGTCGAGAAACTGGACGGGCTGGCGCCGACGACGGCGCTCGTGCTGGGCTCGGGCCTCGGCGGGCTGGTCGACCAGGTCAAGGATGCCAGGCGCATCTCCTATGCGGAACTGCCGGGCTTTCCGCGCAGCGGTGTTTCCGGCCATGCCGGCGAGGTGGTCGCCGGGCATTTCGCCGGCACGCCGGTGCTGATGCTCTCCGGCCGGGCGCATTATTACGAGCATGGCAACGCGGCAGCGATGCGTCCGGCGCTTGAGGTGCTTGCCGGCATCGGCATCTCGCATCTGATCCTCACCAATGCCGCCGGCTCGGTCGACCCCGAAATGGGACCGGGCTCGGTGATGTTGATCACCGACCACATCAATTTCTCCGGCTCCAACCCGCTGATCGGCGAGCCGAGCGACCGCCGCTTCGTCGGCCTCACCGAGGCTTATGATGCGGGCCTGCGCGGCGCGATCGAGAAGGCGGCGAAGGCAACGGGGACCGCGCTGCATCAAGGCGTCTATATGTGGTTTTCCGGGCCCTGTTTCGAGACGCCGGCCGAGATCCGCATGGCGCGCGTCATGGGCGCCAACGCCGTCGGCATGTCGACCGTGCCGGAGGTCATCCTTGCCCGCTTCCTCGGGCTCAAGGTCGCCGCCTGCTCGGTCATCACCAATCTGGCGGCCGGCATGACAGGGGCGGAACTCTCGCACCAGGAAACCAAGGACATGGCGCCGGTGGGCGGCGCGCGGCTGGCGATGATCCTGCGGCGCGTCTTCCAGGACGGCTTGCCCGACTGATGCTGCCGCAGGAGATCATCCGCCGCAAACGCGACGGCCACAAACTCTCGGCCGACGAGATCGCGGCCTTCATCGCCGGGCTGACGGCCGGCAGCATCTCCGAAGGCCAGGTCGGCGCTTTCGCCATGGCCGTGTTCCTCAACGGCATGAGCCGCGAGGAAGCGGTGGCGCTGACGCTCGCCATGCGCGATTCCGGCGACGTGCTCGACTGGTCCGACCTGCCGGGTCCGGCCACCGACAAGCATTCGACCGGCGGCGTCGGCGACAATGTCTCACTGATGCTGGCGCCGATCGTCGCCGCTTGCGGCGCTTATGTGCCGATGATTTCGGGCCGCGGCCTCGGCCACACCGGCGGCACGCTGGACAAGATGGATGCCATCCCCGGCTATGCCAGCCAGCCGGACGTGGCGCTGTTCCGCAAGACGGTGCTCGAGGCCGGTTGCGCCATCATCGGCCAGACGGCCAATCTCGCGCCGGCCGACCGCCGGCTCTACGCGATCCGCGACGTGACGGGGACGGTCGAATCGGTCCCGCTGATCACCGCGTCGATCCTGTCGAAGAAGCTTGCCGCGGGCCTGGGCTCGCTGGTGGTCGACGTCAAGGTCGGCAACGGCGCCTTCATGGAAAAGTCGCGCGACGCGGCCGCCTTGGCGAACAGCCTGGTCGAGGTGGCCAATGGCGCCGGCCTGAGCGCGTCGGCGCTGGTGACGGGCATGAACGAGCCGCTGGCTTCGGCCGCCGGCAATGCCGTCGAGGTGAAGAATGCCGTCGATTTCCTCACCGGCCGCTATCGTGACCGCCGGCTCGAGGACGTGACGCTGGCTTTGGCCGCCGAGATGCTGCAGTCGGCGGGGCTCGTCTCGTCCAACCAGGACGGCATCAGGCGCGCCAACGAAGCGCTCACCGGCGGCCGCGCGGCTACCGTCTTCGCGCGGATGGTGTCCGTGCTCGGTGGTCCCGGTGATTTCATCGAGAACCCGGAAAAGTACCTGCCGACGGCACCGGTCGAGCTGGCCGTGAAAGCGGAACAGGGCGGGTTCGTGACCGGCATCGCCACGCGCGATATCGGGCTTGCCGTCGTCACGCTCGGCGGCGGCCGTTCCCGTCCGGACGACAAAATCGATCACGCCGTCGGTTTGACCCGGCTGTTGCCGATCGGTGCCGAGCTGCGCCCGGGCGAGGCGCTGGCGCTGGTCCATGCCCGCACCAATGCGGAGGCCGAGGCGGCGGCAGCGGCCGTGCGTGCCGCTTATACGATCGGGGGTTCCAAACCGCCCGCCGAGAAGACCGTGCTCAGGCGGATACTGCCTCGCTAGAGCAGTTCATCATTTCGCGGAAATGGTGAACTGCTCTATCTTTTGTGTTTTGACGCAATTCCGGACGGAAAACCGCTGCGCACTTTTCCTGGAATTTCTTACGTCGGACTCACTGAACGAGCAGCAACGAGCCGTCCTGGACTTGGTATTTCTGCAGCCGCTGCAGGAAGCTCATGCCGATCAGGTTGGTCTGCAGCGCTCGGTCGTCGAGCACCATCGCCTGGACATTGTCGACCGAGATCTTGCCGATCTGCAGGCGCTCGACCGTCACCACGGCGGCTTTGATCGCGCCATTGGCGGTGTTCACCTGTCGATTGAAGTCGGACGGGTTGAGCGAGATGCCGATCCTGCGCGCGGTCGAGGCGTTGATGGCAACCAATGTCGCGCCGGTGTCGATCATGCCGTCGATCTGGCGGCCATTGAGCTTGAACTGCGATGTGAAGTGGCCGCGCGCATCGGCGTTGACCAGCACCTGGCGGCCGAGCGGCATCGGCGCCGCCGGCTTGGCCGGGACCGAAGCGAGATTGACCTGCGGCTGGGCCTCCGGTGCTGCCGGCTGCGAGGCGACGGTCGATTTCAAGAGGCCGTCCACCAGATGCGGGTTAGCCTGATAGACGATCGGAATCGAAGCCGAGGTTCCGGCAAAGATGCCGAGGATGAGAAGCTTGCGCAGCATGGATGCCCCTTCGCGAAGCAGCATCCTTAAGCCCGGCATGGTTTTTACGACTTTAACTCGTGCCGGAACCGCAAGCTTGCGTAAACGGCCAGTTAAGAAAGGCGCTCACTTTGTGCCGTACATGCGGTCGCCGGCGTCGCCGAGACCGGGCATGATGTAGCCCTTGTCGTTCAACTGGCGGTCGATGGAAGCGGTAAAGATCGGCACGTCCGGATGCGCCTTCGTGAAACGCTCGATACCTTCCGGAGCGGCCAGCAGGCACAGGAAGCGGATGTTGGTGGCGCCGCGTCCCTTCAGCTTGTCGATCGCCGCGATCGCCGAGTTGGCGGTCGCCAGCATCGGATCGACGACGATAACCAGCCGGTCGGCAAGATCGCTCGGCGCCTTGAAGAAATACTCGACCGCTTCGAGCGTCTCATGGTCGCGGTACAGGCCGATATGGGCGACGCGCGCGGCCGGCACCAGGTCGAGCAGGCCCTCGAGCAGGCCGTTGCCGGCGCGCAGCACCGAAGCGAAGACCAGCTTCTTGCCTTCCAGCGTCGGCGCCTCCATCTCCTCGATCGGCGTCTCGATCATGGTCGTGGTCAGCTCGAGATTGCGGGTCACCTCATAACCGAGCAGCAGCGAAATCTCGCGCAGCAGCCGCCGGAAACCGGCCGTCGAGGTCTCCTTCTTGCGCATGATGGTCAGCTTGTGCTGGACAAGGGGGTGGTCGACGACGGTGACGCCCTGCATGATGTGCTCCGACTGGTTCGCAGTGGGTAGTAGTCAGTAGTGAATAGTGAGCCGATTTGCGAGTCCCGGCCTCGGGGAAAGCTCCGGCCTTCAACCGATCTATGCGCGCTCGGCCAAATCCATAATTATTGACTACCGACTACTCCCTACTCACTCACCGCACCTTCACGTCCAGCCGGCTCAGCAGCATCGCCCTGGTCTTCTTGTCCACGAAGGCCGCCTCGATGGCCGTCCTGGTGACGGCGGTGAGCGCCTTGTCGTCCATGCGGAAATGCTCGGCGGCGATATCGTATTCGCGCTTCAGCGAGGTCCAGAAGTAGGGCGGGTCGTCCGAGTTGAGCGTCACCTTGCAGCCGGCGGCGCGCAGCGCCGGAAAGGGATGGTTGGCGAAGCTGTCGAAGACTTTCAGCGCGACATTGGAGCCCGGGCAGCATTCCAGCACCACGCCCTGGTCGGCTATGCGGCGGACGAGGTCAGGGTTCTCGATGGCGCGAACGCCGTGGCCGATGCGCGACGGGCGGATGTGGTCGAGGGCCGCCGCAACACTTTCCCAGCCCATCAGCTCGCCGGCATGAATGGTGATGCCGAGGCCTGCCTCGCGGGCGATTTCGAAGGCGCGCACATAATCCTCGAAATCGCCGATGCGCTCGTCGCCGGCCACGCCGAAACCGGTCACCAGCGGATGTCCGCAGCGCGCCGCGAAGCGCGCCGCCTGCTCGATCGCCTCGATGCCGACGTGGCGCACGCCGGTGACGATCATGCGGCCCTCGATGCCGGTCCTGGCCCTGGCGCGGGCGATGCCTTCGCCCAGCGCGTCCGTATAGGCCTTTGGCGACAGTCCGGCCCTTTTGGCATGGTCCGGAGAGGTGAAAACCTCGGAATAGATGGCGCCGTCGCGAGCAAGGCTGGTCAGATAATGGTCGGCGAGGCGCGCATAATCTTCTTCGCTGCGGAACAGGTCGGAAGCGAAATCGTAAGCCGCGAGAAAGGAGGTGAAATCGTGCCAGACGAATGAGCCGTTCTGGATATAGGGCGAAGGATCCTTGCTGTATTTGCGGGCCTGGGCGACGACCAGTTCGGGCGCTGCCGCCCCTTCGATGTGGCAGTGCAGTTCGGCCTTCAAAATCATGCGGTCATCCCGTCCGGTATGCTGCTCTCGCACAGGTGCTGGCCGGAAAATCGTGCAAGACCTCTCCCGGCCGGGGTTTGAAAGCGCGGCCGAAAACCGCGCCTTGGACAATAGCGTCGGCACCATCGATCGGCTATGGTCCCGCCGGTTTTATGACGGATCAAAATAATGTCAGTTGAGAGAACCACGACCGCGGGCGGGATGGAAACCTCCTATGGTTTCAGGAAGGTCGGGGCAGGGGAGAAGCAGCCCCTGGTCAACGACGTCTTCCATAAGGTGGCCAGCCGATACGACCTGATGAACGATCTGATGTCGGCAGGGTTGCACCGGTTGTGGAAGGACGCGATGGTCGCCTGGCTGAACCCGCCGAAGCGGCCGGGCTGGAAGGTGCTCGATGTCGCCGGCGGCACCGGCGATATCGCCTTCCGCATCGTCGAGGCCAGCCAGCGCCATGCGCACGCCACCGTGCTCGACATCAACGGCTCCATGCTCACCGTCGGCCGCGACCGCGCCGAAAAACAGGGCCTGTCAGCCAATACCGACTTCGTCGAGGCCAATGCCGAGGAACTGCCGTTCGCGGATGATAGCTTCGATGCCTATACGATCGCTTTCGGCATCCGCAATGTGCCGCGCATCGAGATCGCGCTTACCGAAGCCTATCGCGTGCTGAAGCGCGGCGGACGGTTTCTGTGCCTGGAATTCTCGGAGGTCGACATGCCGCTGCTCGACAAGGCCTATGGAGCCTGGTCATTCAACGCGATCCCCAGGATCGGCAAGGCGGTGACCGGCGACGGCGAGCCCTATTCCTATCTGGTCGAATCCATCCGAAAGTTCCCCAACCAGCAGAATTTCGCGGCGATGATTACCCGCGCCGGCTTCGATCGCGTCACCTTCCGCAATTACTCGGGCGGTATCGCCGCCCTTCATTCCGGCTGGAAGCTTTGAGGCGCGGCGCTTTGCAGCAGAAGCAGGCCCCTCTGAAGCAGCCTCCTTTGACGCAGGTTGGGCTATGAGCAGCGTCGCCGCCGCCTTCAGGCTCGCCCGGGCCGGCTGGGTGCTGGTCCGCGAAGGCGTCGTCGCCGCGCTGCCGGGCGAAGAGCTCTCCGGCATGCCGAAATTCGGCTGGCGCGCGGCGCGGCTTTTCACCCGCCGCCGGGCGCTGAGCTACCAGCGCGGCGACAGGCTCGCGCGCGCGGTGGTGCGTCTTGGCCCCTCATACGTCAAGCTCGGCCAGTTCCTGGCGACGAGGCCCGACGTCGTCGGCAACGACATGGCGCTCGACCTCGCATTGCTGCAGGACAAGATGCATACTTTTCCGAAAGCGGCAGCGATCCATGCGATCGAAGCCTCGCTCGGGCGCGGGATCGACGATCTCTATTCGAGCTTCGGCGAACCGGTGGCCGCTGCCTCGATCGCGCAGGTGCACGGCGCCGAGGTCGTGCGCGAGGGCAGCGCTTCGCGCGTGGCGGTGAAGGTTATCCGGCCCGGCGTGCGGCGGCGCTTCTTCCAGGACCTCGAAAGCTATTTCCTCGCCGCCCACTTACAGGAGAAATACATTCCCTCGTCGCGCCGGCTGCGCCCTGTCGAGGTGACCCAGACCCTGGCGCAGACCACCAGAATCGAGATGGACCTGCGGCTCGAGGCGGCAGCGCTTTCGGAACTCGGTGAGAACACCAAGGACGATCCGGGTTTTCGCGTGCCGGCGGTCGACTGGGAACGGACCGGCCGCGACGTGCTCACCATGGAGTGGATCGACGGCATCAAGATGAACGATCTGGCGGGTCTTGCCGCCGCCGGGCATGACCTCAAGGCGATCGCGGTCAACCTCATCCAGTCGTTTCTCAGGCACACGTTGCGCGATGGCTTCTTCCATGCCGACATGCATCCGGGAAACCTGTTCGTCGAGGCGAACGGCACCATCGTCGCCGTCGATCTCGGCATTGCCGGCCGGCTCGGCAAGAAGGAGCGGCGCTTCCTCGCCGAGATTCTCTACGGTTTCATCGTGCGCGACTACCAGCGCGTCGCGGAGGTGCATTTCGAGGCCGGCTATGTGCCGCGCCAGCACAATGTCTCGGCCTTCGCACAGGCGATCCGCGCCATCGGCGAGCCGATCCACGGCCAGTCGGCCGAGACGATCTCGATGGCGAAGCTGCTGACGCTGCTTTTCGAAGTCACCGAACTGTTCGATATGGCGACACGGACCGAACTGGTGCTTTTGCAGAAGACCATGGTGGTGGTCGAAGGTGTCGCACGCACACTCGATCCGGCGTTCAACATGTGGAAGACGTCCGAGCCCGTGGTCAGCGATTGGATCGCCGGCAATCTCGGCCCGCGCGGCATGCTCACGGACGCGCGCGACGCCGGCAGAGCCTTTGTGTCGCTGGCAAGACAGGCGCCGGATCTTGTCGCCCGCACCGAGCGGCTGTCGCGCGAGATCGACCTGATGGCCGAGAACGGCCTGCGCTTCGACGAAGCGACCGCGCTCGCAATTGGTAGGGCCGAAGCGCGCCACACCCGCTCCGGCCGCGTGGCGCTGTGGGTTATCGCGCTGACGCTGATTTATATCGCGTGGAAATTGCTCTGACCCCACGCGGCTTGTCGCCAGTTGATTGCATTGCTATCGTTGCAATCGCATATCCGAGGCGAGTGCAATCGCATGGCCAGCATCACCATCCGCAATCTTGACAATGCAGTGAAAGACCTGCTCCGGCAGCTGGCGGCCGAGAATGGCTGTTCGATGGAGGAGCAGGCGCGGGCGATGATACGCGCCGCCGTCGAAGGCCGGGCAGAGCAGGCCGACCGCATCGGCCAGATCGAGCAAAAGCTGCGTGCGCTGACGGGCTCGAAGGAGCAGGCGGCGCCGGTCGTCGCCGCATCCGCCAAATCAGTTTCGCGAGGTTCTCTCTCCGGCAAGCGCATCTTGCTCGTTATCGGCGGCGGCATCGCCGCCTACAAGGCGCTCGACCTGATACGACGGCTGCGCGAGCGCGGCGCTGCGGTGCGGGTGGTGATGACGTCAGCCGCGCAGGAATTCGTCACCACGCTGTCGGTCGGCGCGCTTTCGGCCGATCATGTCTTCACCGAACTGTTCGACCGCAATGACGAGCACGATGTCGGCCATATCAGGCTGTCGCGCGAGGCCGATCTGCTGGTGGTGGCGCCCGCCACCGCCGACCTGATGGCGAAGCTCGCCAACGGTCATGCCAACGACCTTGCCTCGACGGTGCTTCTGGCCACCGACAAGAAGGTGCTGATGGCGCCGGCGATGAACCCGAAAATGTGGGCGCATCCGGCAACGCGGCGCAACCGGGCGGCCTTGCAGAAGGACGGCATCGCCTTTGTCGGTCCCGCCAAGGGCGAGATGGCGGAGAGCAACGAAGCGGGCGAGGGCCGTATGGCCGAGCCGCTGGAGATCGTCGCCGCGATCGAGGCCATGCTCGACGAGAGGCCGAAGCCGCTTGTCGGCCGCAGGATCATCGTCACCTCCGGGCCGACGCATGAGCCGATCGATCCGGTGCGCTACATCGCCAACCGGTCTTCCGGCAAGCAGGGCCATGCGATCGCTGCCGCGCTGGCAAAGCTCGGCGCCGACGTGCGGCTGGTGTCCGGCCCGGTCACCATCGCCGATCCGGCCGGTGTCGCGACCACTCACGTCGAAACAGCCGCGCAGATGAAGCTAGCGGTCGAGAGCCTGTTGCCGGCGGATGCCGCCGTGTTCGTTGCCGCCGTCGCAGACTGGCGCACGGCCAACGCCGCCGGCGAGAAGATCAAGAAGGTGGCGGGCAAAGGGCCGCCTTCGCTGCAGATGGTCGAGAACCCGGATATCCTTGCCGGCATCGGCCATCACGTTCAGAGGCCTGGCCTCGTCGTCGGCTTCGCCGCCGAGACGCAGGATCTCATCGCCAATGCCGAGGCCAAGCTCAAGAAAAAAGGCGCCGACTTCATCGTCGCCAACGACGTCTCGCATGAAAGCGGCATCGGGCCGTCCGGCGTGATGGGCGGCGACCGCAACAAGGTGCGCATCGTCTCCAGAACCGGCGTCGAGGAATGGCCGGAGATGGGCAAGGAGGAGGTGGCGGCGCGGCTCGCCGCGCTGATCGCGGACCGTCTGCAGCAGACCGTCACTGTTTAGTCTAGACCCTTTGTTTTGACGCAATTCCGAGCGGAAAGCCGTTACACACTTTTCCTGGAATTGCTCTAGCCGGGCGCTTGCTGAGGCCGCAGCGTCGGCAACGCGATCCTCAGGGCGGCGATGCATCCCAGAATAGCCAGAGGCACGAAGGCCAGGAATAGCCAGCCGGCAACGCCTGCAGCTGCTTCACGGTTCAGACCCTCCGAGAACCCGCTGGCATTGGCGACGATGCCGGCAAGTGCCGCGCCCACGGCATAGCCGATGCGTTGCATGGTCGGCACGGCGGCCGAGGCGATCGTCTGCTCGCCATCGCGCGCCGAAGCGACGATGACGCGGGTGAGGAAAGGCCAGCAAACGCCGAAGCCGCCGCCCTGTAGCAGGGCGCAGAGCAGGATCAGCGGGATCGAGCCTGCCGGGATGGTGTAAGCGAAGCCGGCAAGGCCGGAGGCGATCATCAGTGCGCCGATGACGATGATCAGCCTTTCGCGCTCCAGTGGCGCATTGGCGATGAGGATCGACAGGATCGACCACGCGATCGATTCGGCGGCGATGATGTAGCCGGTGGTCAGGATCGGAATGCCGTGCAGCGTGGTGAGAAGCAGCGGCCCGTAAATGGTGAAGGTGCAGGTCGCTACCGAGAATGCCGCAACCATGGTCATCCCGCTGCCAAGCGGCGAGCGCCATGAAAACAAGGGCGAGGGAAAGAGCCGCGATTGCGGCCTGAGGGCATCGATGCGGAAGAACAGCGCCAGGCCGATCAGGCCGAGCAGGAGGAGCAGGGACGAGCGCAGCAGGGTGATGTCGATGCCGGCGGCGGCGATCAGCATGACGCTGAAGCCGAGACAGACGAGCGCCGGATAGGGAAAGGGTGGCGCCTTGCCGCTGCTCGCCTGCGGCTTCCTCGCCTCGGGCGTGTCGAGTACGATGAAGCTTGCCAGCGCCATCGCCGCGCCGCCGAAGGTGAAGATGCCGAAAGCCCAGCGCCACGACAGGAACTCGGTCATGAGCGCGCCGAGCATCGGGCCGCTGAAGGCTGCGACGCCCCAGATCGCGGACATGATGCCGAAGAGCTGCGGCCAGATATTGCGTGGAAACAGGCGCTCGACGGAGACGAAGGCGAGCGACACAAGCGCGCCGCCGCCAAGCCCTTCGACCAGACGCCCAACGAGGAACAACGGCATGGAAGGCGCCGTGGCGCAGATCAGCGCGCCGATCGCGTAGAGCAGCGCGGCGACCATCATATTGGAGCGCAGGGCGACATAGCTGACCAGCCGTCCGGCCGCGGCACCGGCGACGATCGCGCCGAGCTCGTAGATCGCCAACGACCAGCCGACCAGTTGCACGCCCGCGAGATCGCCGACCATGGCCGGCATCACGGTTGCGACCATTGTCTCGTTGGTGGCATGCAGCAGGATGCCGAGACTGACGAAGCAGAAGCGGGCCAGATCGCCGCTCGCCCACAGCGCCCGCCAATCCACTCTGCCATCGGCCACCTG
Source organism: Mesorhizobium sp. SOD10 (assembly GCA_000824805.1). Classification (GTDB taxonomy): domain Bacteria; phylum Pseudomonadota; class Alphaproteobacteria; order Rhizobiales; family Rhizobiaceae; genus Mesorhizobium. The sequence goes on along the minus strand of CCNA01000006.1, from coordinate 508,437 downwards.
TTTGCCGACCACCCTGTCGCCGCCTGCTGCCGTCACATCGATCTCCTGCTTGCCAACGGCAGCCTCATTCGCTTTCGAAGGAAGCGCCAGGTCCAGTTCGGCAGCGCTTGTAGAACCTCAAGCGTGGTTGAGCTCAAGAGACTTTTCGCAGATTCAACGTGAGCCACGATTCGCCTACGCAATGCGGCTTCCCAAAGCATACGGCCCGGAACAGATGTTCCGGGCCGTATGCGGCGCAGCGAATTTGGAGGACGAAGGCCTATTTGTAGGAGTGGACGAGATCCAGCGAGGCCACGGTAACGGCCAGGTTGACACCGGTCTGCGCCTGGACGCTCAGCGGCTCCAGCATGAAGGCGCTGTCCAGGCCGCCGACCAGGACGTTGGCGCCGCCGCCGGTCACCACGGAAGCCTCGGCATTGACGCCGTAATAGCTGCCGGCGAGATCGCCCGCATCATGGTTGCGGGTGGCGGCAAGCACCGCCCAGACGAGCTGGCCCTGATGCGTCTTGCCGACATCGACGCCGAGCTTGGAGATCATCCCGGTATAAATCTCGGCCGGACCGTGATGGGAGGGGCGGAAGACACACGATACGCCTTTGTTCGACGTGATGACGTAGCCGACGCCGCCGTCGATGGTGCAATCGAGCGTGCCGAGCCGGAGCGTGCCGGCGCTTACCGGAAAAGCGAGGACCGTGGCGGCAAGCGCGGCAGCGGCACAGGCAAGTGTTTTGATCATTGGAAAGGTCCTTTCGCGAAAAATTTGGCCCCGCCTTAAACGATCGAGGTGCGTCGAGCGTTCCGCTGAAAACTTGGCGCGAACATGGCAAAGGTTAACGCCTCGCCTTGGGCGGTTAACGGATCGCTATCGGCCTTGCTGCAGGGCAACACTGCGCTTGCGGACGGACTCGGGCAATCGGGGACGACGCCTAAGCGCGTCGTGCAGGATATCCTTGCGGCGTCGGCTTCCGATCAGCTGGCGTTGCCACCGACGCGCGACAGGCCGTCCCTGGCCGGCTGGTAGGTGGGGTCGAGGCGGATGGCTTCGCGATAGGACTTGGAAGCCTTGACCTTGTCGCCACGCTTTTCATAGATCAGCGCCTGGTTCGCCCAGGCTTCGGCGTTCTTGCCATCGAGCTTGATGGCCATGTTGAAGTCGGAGAAGGCGTTGTCCTCGTCGCCCGTCGCCAGGTAGGAGAGGCCGCGGCCGTTATAGGGTTCGGCGGCATCCGGCGCCAGCGAGATTGCGGTCGAGAAATCCTCGATGGCGAATTTGTGCTGGCCCTGGCTCTGATAGATCAGGCCGCGATTGTGGTAGGCGCGCGCGTCGGTGGTGTCGAGCTGGATCGCCTTCTGGAAGTCGTTGAAGGCGTCCTGGATGCGGCCCGCCTTGCGGTAGAGATTGCCGCGGCCGATATAGGCGGCGTCGTAGTTGGCGTTGATCTGGATCGCGCGGTTGTAGTCGGCCAAAGCCGCTTTCTGATTGCCGAGGAAGCGCTGGATCAGCGCGCGATTCGAATAGGCCTGGTAGAAGTTCGGATTGAGCTGGATGGCCTGGTTGAAGTCCTGGAGCGCTGCCTGGTACTGGCCGCCGCGGCCATAGGCCGAACCGCGCACATTGTAGCCCTCGGGATCCTGCGGATTGCGCTGGATGACCGCCGAAAGCGAGGAGATGTTCTCGCTCGACCCTTGCGCCTTGTCGATCGAGTTGAACTCACCTGTCGGGGTCGTCTGGCATGCTGCAAGCACCAGACCCGAAAGCAGGGCCGCCGTCAGGGCGAAGCCGCGAAAAGCGGTTCCGCGCTCCACGGTAATAGCGTTCATCTTTGTCCTCACTGCCGCGGCGCCGTCAGTCCGTTCCCTCTCCGAACCGGCTCGAATCTATAAACAAAAAGGTGGCGGCGATTTCGCATCGCGCCACCCTCGGTATCCTTCGAAAAGGACGAAAAATTGGCGTTATGAGCGCGGCGAGCGCGATGCGCCGGCAGCACCAGCCGGAGCCGGGCGCGGGGTCATCGGCAGCAGGCCTTCGCGCTGGGCGCGCTTGCGGGCCAGCTTGCGGGCGCGGCGCACGGCTTCGGCCTTCTCGCGGGCACGCTTCTCAGACGGCTTCTCGTAATGACCGCGCATCTTCATTTCGCGGAAAATACCTTCGCGCTGCATCTTCTTCTTCAGCGCGCGAAGCGCCTGATCAACGTTGTTGTCGCGGACGAGTACCTGCACGGGCAATCCTGTCTTCGGGTTTGAAATCGTTAGGCAAACAGCCATAGCTGAGATGCCTCCGCGGCGAGCTGCACCGCGAATTGTGGCGGCTGATAGCAGAATCAGGCTGGGATGTCCACCGCTGATTGCGGGAAACAGCGATCAAAAACCCGAGCGCCGCTGCCGGACGTTTGATCGGCCTACGCGGTCGTCAGATGGAGGCGCGCAAAGTCCTCGAAAAACTCGCCATAATCGCAGGTGATTTCCTCGCCGGCGGCGATGTCGCGAATGGCGGTGGCGCCGCCATATTGTGAGAAATCCGTGTTCGGCCGCTCGGAGTGGTTCATGAAGCGGCCATTGTCGACCTCATAGACCATGAAGCCGGGCTTGTCCGGGCTCGGATAGGCGTAGCGGTCGAGCAGCTCGCGCAGATGCGGCGGCGCGGCCTCATACTTTTCTATTGGGATCAACCGGTCGAAATCCGGGTCGAGGCGCCAGATCGAAGCACCCTTGCGGATCGGCTCGGCGGCGAACACGCCGACGCCTTCGATGGCGCTCTGGGCGACATAGGTTCTGATCAGCAGCATCGTTCCCCGTCCATTTTCGACGGGAAACGAAATCGTCAATTCGCGCCGAAATGCAAGACCGCGCAGCTACATTTCAGCGGATGGGCGTGTTTCCAGCCTGCCGGCCGGATCACGTCCGGCTGATCGAGACGCCGCCATCGGCAAACAAGGCCGTGCCGGTGGTGAAGCTCGATGCGTCGGATGCCAGGTAAAGCGCCGAGTGCGCGATCTCCAGCGGCTCTGCCATGCGCTTCAGGGCATGGATGCCTTCGACGAAAGCGCGCGTCTCGGGCGTGGTCGTGGTCGCGCCGGGCGTGTCGGTGCCGCCGGGCAGCAGCGCGTTGACGCGCAGACCTTGCGGGCCGTATTCGGCGGCGAGCACCTGCGTCAGGCCGATGAGCCCGGCCTTGGCGGCGGCATAAGCCGCCATGCCAGGCATGCCGGCGGTGTAGCCGACGAAGCTCGAGGTGAAGATCAGCGAGCCGCCGCCGCGGCCCAGCATCGCCGGTATCTGGTGCTTGGCGGCGAGAAAGGCGCTGGTCAGGTTGGTGTCCATCGTCTCATGCCAGGTCGCCGGCGCCATGTCGGGCACCGGCCCCATCGCGCCGACCGCGCCGGCATTGTTGAAGGCGATGTCGAGGCCGCCAAAGCGGGTTACAGCGAGCTTCACCAGCGCCTGGGCGTAAGTTTCGTCCCTGACATCGCCGGCAAGCGCGGCCGCCCTACCGCCGGCATTCTCGATCTCGCCGACGAGCGCGTCGAGCTCGGCCTGACGCCGGGCCGCGATGACCAGGCTAGCGCCCATCTCGGCGAATAGTCTGGCGGTAGCGCGGCCGATGCCGGAACTGGCCCCGGTGACGATCGCGATCTTGTCTGTAAGAGTGAACATGTCTCAGCATCCTTCCTTGGTGCCGGCTAGCGGCGGATGGATGTCTGGGTCGCAAATCGGCATGGATGCAGCCACCCGAAAGCTGCCTTGCCATCGTCGCGCAGGCATTGCGCGGCACTGGCGCAAAACGGCAAGCGCCGTCGCAAACAGCGTAAGGATGACATCACGGTTTCGCTAGTGATACACCTCGCGTGACGGGAGAGGCCCGAACGACATCCGCGATTTTTGGCGCGAGGCTTAACGTGAAGAAATACTCGGTATTCGCCATTGCCCGCGAGGCGATGCGCGGCCACAGGGGCTGGGAGGAGCAGTGGACCTCGCCCGAGCCGAAGAAGGAATATGACGTCATCATCGTCGGCGCCGGCGGACACGGCCTGGCGACCGCCTACTATCTGGCGAGCGAGCACGGCATCACCAACATCGCGGTGCTGGAAAAGGGCTGGCTCGGTGGCGGCAACACCGGCCGCAACACCACCATCATCCGCTCCAACTATCTCTATGACGAAAGCGCCGGCATCTACGACCATGCGCTGAAGCTGTGGGACGGGCTCAGCCAGGAGCTCAACTACAACGTCATGTATTCGGCGCGCGGCGTCATGATGCTTGCGCACAACGTCCATGACGTGCAGGTGTTCAAGCGCCACATCCATGCCAACCGGCTCAACGGCATCGACAATGAATGGCTGACGCCGGAAGAGGCGAAGGCATTCTGCCCGCCGCTCAACATCTCCAAGGAGGCGCGCTATCCGGTGATGGGCGCCGCCCTGCAGCGGCGCGGCGGCACGGCGCGCCATGACGCGGTCGCCTGGGGCTATGCGCGCGGCGCGTCGGCGCGCGGCGTCCACATCATCCAGAATTGCGAGGTCACCGGCATCAAGCGCGCGGCCAATGGTGCCGTCGCCGGCGTCGAGACGACGCGCGGCTTCATCGGCGCCAAGAAGGTCGGCGTGGTCGCGGCTGGCCATTCCTCCGTCATCATGAACATGGCCGGCGTGCGCATGCCGCTCGAAAGCTATCCGCTGCAGGCGCTGGTGTCGGAGCCGATCAAGCCGGTCGTGCCCTGCGTGGTGATGTCGAACACCGTGCATGCCTATATCTCGCAGTCGGACAAGGGCGAGCTGGTCATCGGCGCCGGCACCGACCAGTATGTCTCCTATTCGCAGACCGGCGGCCTGCACATATTGCAGCACACGCTCGACGCCATCTGCGAGATGTTCCCGATCTTCACCCGCATGAAGATGCTGCGCTCCTGGGGCGGCATCGTCGACGTGACGCCCGACCGTTCGCCGATTCTGGCGAAGACGCCGGTCAAGGGACTTTACGTCAATTGCGGCTGGGGCACGGGCGGCTTCAAGGCGACGCCCGGCTCGGGCAATGTCTTCGCGCACACGATCGCGAAGGACGAGCCGCACCCGATCAACGCGCCCTTCACGCTGGAGCGCTTCCGCACCGGCCGGCTCATCGACGAAGCGGCGGCGGCGGCGGTGGCGCATTGATGATGGCTCAGCCGCTTTGCTTCCACCCGGCCGGCGCGTGCGCCGGTCACGGCAAGTTTTAGGATCACCCAAGATGCTTCTCATCCGCTGCCCCTATTGCGAGGAAGAGCGCCCTGAACTCGAGTTCCGCAATGCCGGCGAGGCGCATATCGCGCGCCCGACCAACATCGCGGCCGAGAGCGACGACGATTTCGAGAAATTCTTCTTTATCCGCGCCAACCCCAAGGGCGTCATCTATGAGCGCTGGCGGCACATCCATGGCTGCGCGCGCTTCTTCAACGCCGTGCGCGACACCGTCACCGACAAGTTCGTCATGACCTACAAGGCCGGCGAGCCGAAGCCCGCGAAGCTGCCTGGAGCCTCGAAATGAACGCCGCGTTCCGCATTTCCGGCGCCGGTCGCCTCAGCCAGGCGAAGACCGCCTCCTTCAGCTTCGACGACAAGCCATATGTCGGCATCGAGGGCGACACGCTGGCCTCGGCGCTGCTCGCCAACGGCGTGCATCTGGTCGGCCGCTCGTTCAAGTATCACCGGCCGCGTGGCTTCCTTTCGGCCGGTGCGGAAGAGCCGAACGCGCTGGTGCAGATCGTGCGCGACGACGCGCGCAAGACGCCGAATGTGCGTGCGACCGTGCAAGAGCTCTATGACGGGCTGACGGCCAATTCACAGAACCGCTGGCCCTCGCTTGCCTTCGACGTCGGCGCGGTCAACGACATCGCTTCGCCGATGTTCTCGGCCGGCTTCTACTACAAGACCTTCATGTGGCCGAAATGGGCCTGGAAGGATCTCTACGAGCCGAAGATTCGCGCTACCGCAGGCCTCGGCGTTTCCCCCGAAAAGCCGGACCCGGACCATTATGCTTCGCGCTACGCGCATTGCGAGGTGCTGGTGCTGGGCGGCGGCGCCGCCGGCATTGCCGCTGCCCTTGCCGCGGCCGAAACCGGCGTCCGGGTGATCCTCGCGGACGAGCAGGCCGAATTCGGCGGCAGCCTGCGCTTCGAGAGCGGCGCCAGGATCGACGGACAGGACGGCTATGCCTGGGCGCAGGCGGCGATCGCCAAGCTCAAGGGGATGGACAATGCGCGCGTGCTCTCCCGTACCACGGCCTTCGGCTACTACGCGCAGAACTTTGTCGGCCTGGTCGAACGGGTCAGCGACCATCTCAAGAACCCGGGCCATGAGCTCGCGCGCGAGCGCCTGTGGCAGGTTCGCGCCAACCGCGTCGTGCTCGCCACCGGCGCCATCGAGCGCCATATGGTGTTCGCCAACAACGATCGTCCCGGCGTGATGCTCGCCTCGGCGGCGCGCACCTATCTCAACCATTATGGCGTGGCGGTCGGCAGGAATGTCGGCGTCTACACGGCCAACGACTCGGCTTACGCGGCGGCGATCGATCTCAAGAAGGCCGGCGTCAACATTGCGGCCATTGTCGACCTGCGCGACAACCCGTCGGGAGCGGTAATCGACGAGGCGAGGGGCCTTGGCATCGAGATCAATTTCGGCCGCGCCGTGGTCAGCGCCGGCGGCAAATTGCGCGTGTCGTCGATGACCGTGCAGCCAAAGAACGGTGGCGGCCAGCGCACCATCCCCGTCGACGCGATCCTGATGTCGGCCGGCTGGACGCCGTCGGTGCATCTCTTCTCGCAGTCGCGCGGTAAGGTCGCCTTCAACGATGAGACCAAGCGCTTCGTGCCGGGCACCTATGCGCAGGACTGCGTCTCGGTCGGCGCCTGCAACGGCACGGACGGGCTGGATGCGACGATCGACGAGGCCTATGCCGCCGGCGCCAAGGCGGCGAAGGAGGCCGGCGGCAAGATTGGCAAGGGCAGCAAGCCGAAGGTCGATGCCGGCGAGATCTGGTCGCGCGGCATGCTGGGCGCCGCGCCCGGCGCCGGGCCGGGCACCACGGTCAAGGCCTTCGTCGATTTCCAGAACGATGTTACCGCCAAGGACATCCGCCAGGCGGTGCATGAAGGCATGCACTCGATCGAGCATGTCAAGCGCTTCACTACCAACGGCATGGCGACCGATCAGGGCAAGACGTCGAACATGCATGGCCTGGCGATCGCCGCCGAGGAACTCGGCAAGCCGATCCCGCAGGTCGGCCTCACCACCTTCCGCGCGCCCTATACGCCCGTGACCTTCGGTTCGATCGTCGGCCACGCGCGCGGCGCACTTTTCGACCCTACGCGGCGGACGGCCATCCATCCGTGGGCGGCACGCCAGGGTGCGGTGTTCGAGGACGTCGGCAACTGGAAGCGCGCCTGGTATTTCCCCAAGGCCGGCGAAGACATGCATGCCGCCGTCAACCGCGAATGCGTGACGGTGCGCAAGGTCGGCGGCCTGTTCGACGCCTCGACGCTCGGCAAGATCGAAGTGGTCGGACCGGACGCGGCGAAGTTCATGGAGCTGCTCTACACCAATCCGTGGGAGAAGCTTGAAACCGGCCGCTGCCGCTACGGTATCATGCTGCGCGAGGACGGCTTCATCTATGACGACGGCGTCGTCGGCCGGCTGGCGCCGGACCGCTTCCACGTGACGACGACGACCGGCGGCGCGCCGCGCGTCATGAACCACATGGAGGATTACCTCCAGACCGAGTTCCCGCATCTCAATGTCTGGCTGACATCGATCACCGAGCAATGGGCGGTGATCGCGGTGCAGGGGCCGAAGTCGCGGGACATCATCGCGCCGCTGGTCGAAGGCATCGACATGTCGGACGAGGCGATGCCGCATATGTCGGTGCGCGAGGGCAAGATCTGCGGCGTGCCGACAAGGCTGTTCCGCATGTCCTTCACCGGCGAGCGCGGCTTCGAGGTCAATGTGCCGGCCGATTATGGCGAGGCGGTCTGGGAAGCGCTGTGGGCTGAAGGCCAGAAGCATGGCGCGACCGCGTACGGCACCGAGACGATGCACGTGCTGCGCGCCGAAAAGGGCTATATCATCGTCGGCCAGGATACGGACGGCACGGTGACGCCGAACGATGCCGGGCTCGACTGGGCGGTCGGCAAGAAGAAGACCGACTTCGTCGGCATCCGCGGCCTGACCCGGCCGGACCTTGTGGCCAAGGGCCGCAAGCAGCTCGTCGGCCTGAAGACCAAGGATCCGAAGGTGGTGCTGGAAGAAGGCGCGCAGATCGTCGCCGATCCGAAGCAACCGATCCCGATGAAGATGATCGGCCATGTCACCTCCAGCTACTGGTCGGAGAATTGCGGCCGTTCGATCGCGCTGGCGCTGGTCGCCGGCGGCCGCGACCGCATGGGTGAGACGCTCTATGTGCCGATGCCGAACGGCACGATCGAGGTGGAAGTCACCGGCATGGTGTTCGTCGACGAGAAGGGAGAACGCCTCAATGGCTAAGGCCGCCGCCAAGACAAAAGCCGCTGCTGCTCCTGCCTCCGTCGAGCGGCGCCCTGCGCTTGCCGGCCGCGCGCTGTCGGCGCCGGGCGTGAAGGTGGAGATGCTGCCGCCGGCCGAGCGCATCTCGCTGCGCGCGCCGGAGGCTTCGCTCGCCGCGCTCTCCAAGGCGCTCGGCCTCACGCTGCCGACAAAACCTAAGACCTCGGCGACGAAGGACGGGCGCACGGCGCTGTGGCTCGGGCCGGACGAATGGATGATCATCGACGAGGCCGGCAACGATCCGCTCGCCGACTGCGCCAAGGTGACGGCGCTGCATTCGGCGGTCGGCATCTCGCATCGCAATGTCGGGATTTCCGTTGCCGGGCCCGCAGCCGCGGCAACGGTCAATTCGGGCTGTCCGCAGGACCTGTCGCTCGAGGCGTTCCCGGTGGGTGCTGCCTCGCGCACCATTCTCGGCAAGTCCGAGATCGTGCTTTTGCGCATCGCGGCCGACGCGTTCCGAGTGGAATGCTGGCGTTCCTTTTCGGACTATGTCTTTACTCTGCTGTCGGAAGCGGCAGGCGACGCGGCGAACTGATCTCCACACTGCGCTGTCGGAAAGCAGCGCGGCAGGAACCATCGCCGACCTCTGGCCGTTTCCGCAGCTCGTGAGGGAGATTGCCGATGCCGTCCAAACCCGCGCCGAAGTCACCCAAGAAGACAGCGGCAGTCCGTTCGCTGGAGAACGAAAGGCATCGCGAGGTCGAGGAAGAGGAACTTGAGGAAGGCCTCGAGGATACGTTTCCGGCCAGCGATCCGGTATCGATTACCAGCACGTCCATCCCCGGAGGACCGGCAAAGCCTGGCAAGGCCAAGGCCGTGCCTGGAATGAAGTCGCGCAAGAAGTAGCGCCGTCGCAGCAGGCAATCGGACTTCAGGGAAAACGAAAAAGGGCGGCCAAGTGCCCGTTTCGTTAATTCTGCCGATGGTGCTTACAGGCCCGGCACGAACCACGGGCTGACGTCGATGCCCAGGCGCGGGCTCTTGGTCTGGGTCTTGCTGGCGTCCGCCTTTTCGACCGAGCCGGTCGCGGTGCAATCAAGAACCACATTGGTGTTGGTCTGGGCGCAGGCTGCCGGAGCATGCTTGGCCGGCTGGTGCGTACCAGCAAAAGCCGCCCCGGAAAAAGCCAGCACGGCGGCGAGGGCGAGGGTCGTCTTTTTCATCTTCCATCTCCAATTCGTACATGTACGATGCAACGTACAGATACGGTTAACGGAAGCTGAATTCAAGAGGAATTTGTACGCGTACGACACTTTTCTTGGAGGTAGGAATTCGTCAGCGCGAATCCAAGCGATCGGCATCGCGGAAAAGCCGGCGCAAACCGGTCAACAGTTGACGGGTGTTTCGGTGAGCGGGGGGATATCCTGCGCCGACAATGAGGCCAGCATGAAGTCGCACATCCGCTTCACATAGGCCTGGGGGTCACCGAAAGGATAGAAGGGGAAGGTGATCAGCAGCGAGATCGTGCCGTGGCCGACGGTCCACAGCATGGTGGCGATGGCGCGGGGATCGCCCTTGAGCTTGCCGGCGGCCACACAGGCCTCGACCCGGCTTATCAGCGCCTTCATCGCCGGATTGCCCTCTTCCATGTCCTCGTAGCTGCGGCCCTCGGGCAGCCGGGTCTTCTCGGTCATGAAGACGGTGCGGTATTCGTTGGGATTACCGAGCCCGAAGGCGGCGTATTCGGTCATTACCGCCCGCAGCGCCTCGATCGGATCGTCCGCGGGGTGCTCCTCGATGCGTCGCGCCAGCGTTTCGAAGGCGTCTTCGGCCAGCGCGAACAGAATGTCCTGCTTGTCGGCGAAGTAGGAATAGACCGACATGGGCGCATAGCCGACGCGCTTGGCGAGCTTGCGGATAGTCAGGCCCTCATAGCCCTCTTCCTGCACCAGCTTGTGAGCCGCCGCGACGAGTTCGGAGCGAAGCTCCGCCTTCTGTTTTTCGCGGCGTTTCTGAACGCTCAGCGTCAATGTCCGCTGCCTTTGGTGTTGGTTGCCTGGTGAAAATTATATACGCTGTACGGAAACGGACAAGGGAGCCTCCCGGTTCCCTTGCGTGCACTCTAACTCCTTGTTTTAATACAATTCCGGCTCAGATCGCGCCAATGCCGCCATCGAGCGCCAGCGTGTGGCCGGTCATGAAGGAGTTACCAGGATCGGCAAGGAACAGGATGCCGGTGATGATCTCGTCGACCTCGCCTACACGCTTCATCGGCACGCCGCGCGCGAGTTCGGCAAGGGCTTCGGCTTCGGGCGCGCCTGTAAAACGCACGAAACCGTCGACCATCGCCGTGCGAGTGTGGGCCGGGCAGACCGCGTTAATGCGTATCCCCTTGCTGGCATATTCCACGGCGGCCGAGCGCGTCAGGCCGACGACGCCGTGCTTGGCGGCGGCATAGACCGAAAGCTTGGGCGCGCCGGAGAGACCGGCGACCGAGGCGATGTTGACGATGACGCCGCCCTTGCCGCTTTCCTTGAATTGCCGCTCCAACTGCGGGATCTGGTGCTTCATTGCATAGAAGACGCCGAGCAGGTCGACCTCCACCACGCGGCGCGCCTCCTCCGAGGTCACCTGCGGCAGGCGCACGAAGGAGTGGACGATGCCGGCATTGTTGACGGCGATGTCGAGCCGGCCGAACTTCTGCACGGCAAGCTTCACCAGATCCTCGGAGAGGTTTTCGTCGGCGATGTTGCCGGCAAGGTGAACCGTCTCGGCATCGAGCGTCGCGGCGAAACTGCCGAGCGCAGCCTCATCGAGATCGGAGAGCACCAGCCGCGCCCCTTCGGCGGCGAAGGTCTTTGCCGCGCCGCTGCCGAGACCGCCGGTCGCGCCGGTGATCAGCACCGTCATCCCATCGAAACGGCCCATCGCTCGGCTCTCCTGCTTTCAGCTGTTCTCGTCGATCAGTTGTACCGCAAGTGCGGCGAGCAGCTTCACTGCCTCGCCATAGGTCTTCGCCTTTTCCGGATTGGACGCATTGCCGTCCAGCGCGCGGCGGTAGACGCCCTGGCAGATCGCCGCCAGCCGGAAGAAGGCAAAGGCCAGGAAGAAGGTCCAGTTGTCGATCCCCTCGATCCCGCGCCTGCGGCAGTAAGCGGCGACATAGGCTTCCTCGGAAGGCAGGCCGGCAGCCACGCGATCGACGCCGCCAAGACCGCGAAAACCCGAGGCATGCGGCAGACGCCACTGCATGCACTGGTAGGCGAGATCGGCGAAGGGGTGGCCGAGCGTCGACAGTTCCCAGTCAAGCACCGCGATGACTTTCGGGGCGTCCGGCGCGAACATCATGTTGTCCAGCCGGTAATCGCCATGGACAAGCGAGACGCGGCCGTCATCGGCCGGCATATGCGTTTCGAGCCAAGCAATCAGCCTGTCGATATCGGTGATGGTTTCGGTTTCGGAGGCGCGGTACTGGCCGGTCCAGCGCGCGAGCTGGCGTTCGAAATAGCTGCCGGGCTTGCCGAAATCGCCAAGGCCGACGGCGTCGATATCGACGTCGTGCATGGCCGCAAGCGTCGCGTTCATCGCGTCGTAGATCGCGGCGCGCTCTTCATTGCCGGAAACGTCCGGCAGCGACGGATCCCAGAAGATGCGGCCGTCGAGATATTCCATGACATAGAACATGCGGCCGATCGGGGAGTCTTCGCCCGATAGATGCAGCATGCGCGGCACCGGCACCGCCGTGCCGGCGAGAGCCCGCATTACCCGGAATTCCCGATCGACCTGGTGCGCGGATTTCAGCAATTGCCCCGGCGGTTTGGCGCGCAGCACATAGCGGCCGCTGGCGGCGGTCAAAAGGTAGGTTGGATTGGACTGGCCGGACTTGAATTTTTCAATCGCGGAAAGGTCGGCGAAACCCGGAATATGCGCCTCGAGATAGGGCGCAAGCGCCGCCTGGTCTATGGCACCGGCCTCGCCGCTCATGCGTTCTCGGGCTGGCGCTCGATCAGTGTCAAGGTCAGCCAGCGCGCCGTCAGCGCCGGCTTCTTCGAACCTTCGATCTCGATGGTCACGTCATGCGCCGTCTGCACCCAGCCGGAGGGCCGCACCTTGACGTCCGCCAGCACGAAGCGGGTGCGGATGCGCGAACCCGTCTTCACCGGCGCCAGGAAACGCAGTGTGTCGAAGCCGTGGTTGACGCCCATCTTGGTGTTTTCCAGCGGCGGCATGGTCTCGAAGGTCATTGCCGACAAAAGCGACAGCGACAGAAAGCCATGCGCGATGGTACCGCCGAACGGCGTTTCGCGCTTGGCGCGCTCAGGATCGCAATGGATGAACTGGTGGTCGTCGGTCGCATCGGCGAACTGGTCGATCATGCGCTGCGTGACCGTTCGCCAGGGCGAGACGCCGACCTCCTTGCCGACGCTTGCCAGAAGCGTTTCGAGACTGATCGGTTCCACGCTGATGTCCTCCGCACCCCCGCCCGGATAACGATTCCTCGAACCGGACGCCTTATTCCTTGAACCCCGCCCGATTCCCTGAATCGGGCGACTTACTCCTTGAACAATGTCATTCCATGCTGCACCGACTGGCCGCCGTCGATCGGCAGGATGGCGCCGGTGACATAGCTTCCGGCACGGCTGCACAAATAAAGCGTTGCGCCGGCAATGTCATCCGCCACGCCGATGCGGCCGAGCGGAACATGGTTACCAACATGTTTCGCCTGCTCCTCGGTCGCGGTGGCAAAGGCCGTCATGCGGCTCTGGAAAGGACCGGGCGCAAAGGCGTTGACGGTGATGCGGCGGGCGGCGAATTCGATCGCCAGCGTGCGCGTCAAATGATGCACCGCCGCTTTCGAAGCCGCGTAGGAATAGGCATCGTCGGCCAGCGGTTGGGTGCCCATCACCGAGCCGAGATTGATCACGCGGGCCGGGTCCTCGTCGCTCGCCGCGGCGTCGAGCAGCGGCAAAAGCTCCCGGGTCAGGTGGAACACGGCGGTGACGTTGACGCCGAACACCTTGGCCCAGGCGTGATAGGGGAAATCCTGCAGCGGCGCGCCCCAGGAAATGCCGGCATTGTTGACCAGGATATGCAGGCGCTCCGTGCGCGCCCTGACCTCGGCGACGAGTGCGGCGATGCCCGCTTCGCTGGACACGTCGCCGGCAAACCCCTCGGCGTGGCCGGAGCCGCCAAGCGCGTTCAATTCGTTGGCGACTTTCGCGCAATCATCGCCCTTGCGCGAGGCGATCATCACGTGAGCGCCGGCGCGCACCAGCCCGGTCGCCGCCATGCGGCCGATGCCGGTCGCCGCGCCTGTCACCAGCGCGGTTTTGCCGGCGACCGAGAACAGCTTGTCCAGATAGCTCATCATGTTTCTCCGCATGCTGCCAGCCGGGGATTTGCCCAAGGACTCGCCCAAGGACTCGCGTTGACAAGGCTAGCCGAAGTACGGTCATCCTTGCCACGGGTAAAGATTTATCTTCGGAAAGGCGGAAGCGATGGCGGACATGAATCTCGGCATGACCGATCGGCTGAAGCCGATCCACCAGCGCGTGGCGGCGATGGTGCGTGACGAGATCGCGCCGCTCGGCGAAGAGTTCCTCGCCGAAGTCGGCAAGGAGGGGGACCGCTGGGCCTATACGGCCAGGCAGACGGAAATCCTGGAGGGCCTGAAGAAGACGGCGCGCGAGCGCGGCCTGTGGAACTTCTGGCTCACCGGTTCCGAGCGCGGCTGCGGCCTTTCCACCGTCGAATACGCCTATCTGGCGGAGGAGATGGGCAAGGCGCATCTCGGCGCCGAGACCTTCAACTGCTCGGCGCCCGACACCGGCAACATGGAAGTGCTGGAGCGTTATGGATCGGAAGCGCACAAGCGCGACTGGCTGGAGCCGCTGCTCGAGGGGACAATCCGTTCGGCCTATCTGATGACAGAGCCGGACGTGGCGTCTTCTGACGCCACCAACATTTCGATGCGCTGCGAGCGGCGGGGCGGCGACTATGTGCTGGATGGCGAGAAATGGTGGGCCTCCGGAGCGGGCGATCCACGCTGCGCCATCTATATCGTCATGGTCAGGACCGGATCGGACGAGGAGCCGCAGCATCGCCGGCATTCGATGATCCTGGTGCCCTCCGACAGCAAGGGCATCACCAAATTGCGGCCCATGCAGGTCTATGGCGACGACGACGCGCCGCACGGGCATATGCATCTGAGATTCGACAATGTCCGGGTGCCGGCGGCGAATTTGATCCTCGGCGAGGGCAGGGGGTTCGAGATCGCGCAGGGGCGGCTCGGGCCTGGCCGCATTCATCACTGCATGCGCGCCATCGGCCAGGCCGAGATGGCGCTGGAGATGCTGTGCCAGCGCTCGGTGCGGCGCGAGGCCTTCGGCCAGTCGCTGGCAAAGCTCGGCGCCAATTTCGACATCATCGCCGAATGCCGCATGGAGATCGAGATGGCGCGGCTGCTCTGCCTCAAGGCTGCGTGGATGATCGATCAGGGAGACCCTCGCGCGGCCGCGCCCTGGATCAGCCAGATCAAGGTGGTGGCGCCCCGCGTCGCGCTCAAGGTCACCGACGAGGCGGTGCAGATGTTCGGCGCGCAAGGCATCAGCCAGGACACGCCGCTCGCCCGTTCCTGGACACACTTGAGGACATTGCGGCTGGCCGACGGGCCGGATGCCGTGCACCGGCGCCAGGTGGCGCGCATGGAACTGAAGAAGTACACGCAGGAAAAGGTCTGACGGGCATGACGCTTCCCTCGCAAATGCGGGGCCTGTTGCTTGTCGGCGACGGTTACACCAGGACGCCTTCGGCGGCCGCGCTCGAAGCGATGGAGCCTTACCTCCAGCTCGGCAGCGTCGCCGTGCCGGCGCCGGGGCCGACACAGGCGCTGATCAAGGTCAGCCTCGCCTCGATCAACCCGTCCGACATCGCTTTCATCCAAGGCCAATATGGCCAGCCGCGTGTGAAGGGGCAGCCGGCCGGTTTCGAGGGCGTCGGCATCGTCGTCGCCACGGGCGACGACCCGTACGCAAAAAGCCTTGAGGGCAAGCGCGTTGCTTTCGCTACCGGCGTGTCGAACTGGGGCGCCTGGGCGGATTATGCCGTCGCCGAGGCAGCGTCCTGCACCCCGCTCATCGATACGGTGCGCGACGAGGACGGCGCGGCGATGATCGTCAATCCGCTGACGGCCCTGGCCATGTTCGACATCGTCAGGGAGGAGGGCGAAAAGGCCTTCATCCTGACGGCCGGCGCCAGCCAGCTCTGCAAGCTGATCATCGGGCTGGCGAAGGAGGAAGGTTTCCGGCCGATCGTCACGGTGCGCCGCGACGAGCAGATCACGCTTTTGAAGGAGCTCGGCGCCGCCCATGTGCTCAACGAGAAGGCGGTGGATTTCGCGGTGGCATTGCGCGAGGCGATGAAAACCGAGCAGCCGCGCATCTTCCTCGATGCCGTCACCGGACCGCTGGCTTCCACCATCTTCAACGCCATGCCGAAACGCGCGCGCTGGATCGTCTATGGCCGGCTCGACGCCGATCCGACGGTGATCCGCGAGCCCGGCCAACTGATCTTCCAGCACAAGCGCGTCGAGGGCTTCTGGCTGACCGAATGGATGCGGCAGTTCCGCGACAGGCTGGGCCCGGCGGTGCTGGAAGTGCAGAAGCGCTTTTCCGACGGACGCTGGTCGACCGACGTCACGGCGGTCGTGCCGATGGACGAGGCGATGGCGCGGCTGCCGGCCGAGCTCGCCAAGCCCAACGGAAAAGTGTTGATCAAACCGTAAGCGGCCGGGCGTCGATCGCAACGGGTCGGGCCCAATGCCTTCGAACACAAAGTCGTGATCCATGATAGGGCGGCGGAAAAATGTCGCGTTTCCAACGTCCTTTCCGTCGCGCCGGTAACAGTCACGCTCGGATGTTCTATTTCATTTCGTTGTGATATCCCGCCGGCGCTGAAGGCCTCGCGGCGATGGGAATGCCGCCCCGGCCGGAACGCGGGGTGCGCTATGATGGTAACCAAGCCGGTTTTCGACCGTTTGGGGTTTTGGCTATGGGTCGGGTCGTTTCTGATCGTGCTTGGCCTGGCGCTGTGGTCACCCGATGCGCATTCGGTGGTCCACATCTACAGACATGGCAGTGAAGCGTTTCTGAGCGGCCAGCCGCTGTATCAGGTCCAAGTCGCCATGGGATATCTGTACGCTCCCGCCTTCGCCGTTCTCTACGTTCCGCTGTTGAAGCTCGGGCCGCATCTGGGCGATATCTTGTGGCACATGCTGGGCTTCGGCGTTCTGACCTTTGCCGCGATGCGCCAGGTGCGCAAGCTTGATGGCGAGGAGCAGACGTGGCTGCTGTCCTTCGGTCTCTTCCTCGCCTTGCCGGTGGCGCTGGCGGCGCTTCGCAACGGCCAGGCGACGATCCTGCTCACCGGGGCGTGCTGGTTTCTCACGCTGTCGACACTCGAGGGGCGCCGGGCCGAAAGCTTTTTCTGGGCCATGCTAGCGATCATCGCCAAGCCGACTGCGATCATCATGCTGCTGCTGGCGGGAGCGCTGCGTCCCAGGCTGATACCCGTGCTGGCGCTGGCGGTCCTTGTCGTGCTCGCCATTCCCTACGGCTTTGCGTCCACGAGCTATATCAACGCCCAGTACCACGATTTCTTCCGGCTGCTGACCTCGATGACGGTCGACCCAACCGGCCCCTTCGTCCCGGCCGACTTCACAGCACCCTTCACGCGATTTGGCGTCCCGATTTCCGAGTTTGACGCGACGATCGTGCGCGTCGTCGCGGGTTTGCTTACACTTTGGCTGGTGCTCCAGTTCGATCGCAGGCTGGACGCCAACATTGGCGGACTCGCCATCTTCCTGGCCGCCGCATTCTACATGTGCGTCTTCAATCCACGGGTCGAGCAGAACACCTATGCCATGGCGGCGGTGCCTGCCGGTCTCTCCATCGCCCTGCTTTGGCGGGAGAAGGGAGCCGGGGCCATGTGCCGGTTTTTGGCAACGCTCCTCTTCGTGACCGGACTAACCAGTGTCGATCTGCAACTGCACGATCTTTTCCATCTGTGGTTCCGGCCGATCAGCATCAGCATAATTGCCTGCCTGCTCATCGGCTGGTTCTGGACGCAAGACGGGCGGAAGGTACCTGCCGCCGGAGCCGTCGTGCATGGCTGAGATGCTCGACATCATCGCGCCGTTCTTCAACGAGGCCGAATCCGCCATTGCGTTTGTCGGGCTGCTCGACAGGCTGGAAGCGGCCGTGGCGGAGCGCTTCGGCATGACGGTACGCAAAATACTCGTCGACGACGGCAGTCGCGACGGCAGCGCCGAGACGTTCGCGGCCGCGCTCTCCGGCTCCTGGGAGATCGTGCGGCTGAGCCGCAATTTCGGCAAGGAAGCGGCTGTGCTCGCCGGCCTCGATCATTCCCGCGGCGACATGGTCCTGATCATGGATTCCGATCTCCAGCATTCCATGGACATCAGCCTGAAGATGATCGGCGAGCTGGTCGAGAATCCGCAGATCGACGTCGTCTACGCGCAGAACGACCGCCGCGAGGGGAGCTGGCGGCGCAGCCAGCTGGCGCGGCTATTCTATAGGCTGATCAACAGCAGCCAGCGTTTCGATATCCCCGAGAATGCGGGAGACTTCCGCGTCATGCGCGGCGCCGTGGCGCGCGCCTTGACCAGCGTGCGCGATAAGCGGCGTTTCAACAAGGGCCTGTTCGCCTGGGCCGGGTTCCGCCAGAAGGCGGTGCTTTACTCGCCGGAAAACCGCGCCGGCGGCACGTCGAAATGGACCAGGTTCAACCTGATCGCGTTCTCGCTTGAAGGGTTCACCTCGTTTTCCGTGATCCCGCTGCGCGTCATCAGCCTCATCGGATTGCTGGCGGCATTCGCCGGCCTCGCCTATGGCGTGAAGGTGCTGTTCGAGGTGCTGTTCTACGGCATCGCCGTGCCTGGCTACCCCAGCATCATGGTCGCCATCGTGCTTTTGGGCGGCCTCAACCTGGCGCTGCTCGGCCTGATCGGCGAGTATGTCTGGGTCACGCTCAGCGAAAGCAAGGACCGGCCCGTCTACATCGTGCGCGACGTCTTGCATGGCAGTGCCGCCGAGCAGGTTGCTGCCGACAGATGACCAGGTCGATCCGCCTGATCGCCGACGATTACGGACTGGCGCCGGGGATATCGAGCGCGATTCTCGACCTCATCGAGCGCGGCCGCCTGACTGGCACCAGTTGCATGACCGGCTTTCCCGAATGGGAAGAAGCGGCGGCGCGCATCAGGCCGTTCCGTCAGCGGGCGGCCGTTGGGCTACACCTGACCCTCAC
The DNA here is from genome assembly GCA_000824805.1 of Mesorhizobium sp. SOD10. Taxonomy (GTDB): domain Bacteria; phylum Pseudomonadota; class Alphaproteobacteria; order Rhizobiales; family Rhizobiaceae; genus Mesorhizobium. Next base: position 489,619 of record CCNA01000006.1, on the reverse strand, counting down.
CGATCAGATCGCCGTGACCGGTTCGTCCAGCCTGGCGCCGGAAGGCAAGTTGCCCGGGCTCGCCTCCCTTGCGCTGCCGGTGCGGCGCGGGCGTATCGACGAGCGGGACATTCATGCCGAGCTCGACGCGCAGTACGACCGCTTCACCGAAGCGCTGGCCGGCCCGCCCGACCACATCGACGGGCACCAGCATGTGCACTTTCTTCCCGCGGTACGGAACTGGTTGCTCGCGCGGTTTGGGGCAAATGCGCAAAAGCCGGCGCTGCGCGGCGCGCCTGGGCTTCCCGGCCTGGACGCGGCGGCGGCCAAGATCGCGGCGATCGCCGCTCTGGCCACTGGCTTCAACGGAGCGATGCAACGGGCTGGCTTCAGCGTCATGACGCCACTTTCCGGCATCTATGACTGGCGGCAGCCGGAGAAGTTCGTCTCGACGCTGGGCGCCGCGGTCGACACCTTGTCCGAACAAGGTTTGTTCATGTGTCATCCGGGCCGTGTCGATGACATTTTGCGGGCACGGGACCCGATGCAGGGCGCGCGTGAGGTCGAATTCACGGTTCTGAGTTCTGAGGATTTCGGCGCCAGCCTCGACAAGGCCGGAGTGCGCATCATGGACGGCAAAGCATGACAGCCGGCCAGCCGCAGCGTTCGACCGGCAACAAGATCGTTCGTTTCGCCCTGGTCGGGCTGGTCAACACCGGCATAGACCTCGCCGCATTCTTCCTGCTGCTCAAGTTCGCGGTGCCGGCTTTGGCCGCCAATGTCGGCGCCTGGTTCGTAGCCGTGCTCTTCTCCTTCTTGGCGAACCGCTTCTGGTCATTCGAGCGGGACCCCGACATCCTGGTGCACCATTCCTTTCTGCGCTTCGTCTCGCTGGGCGCGTTGATTTCGCTTGGCGTTTCGAGCCTCTCGATCGCGGCCCTGGCAGGGGCCGTCGGGGTCTGGCCGGCAAAGATCATCGGCGTCGTGGTGGCGGCCGTGCTGAACTTCCTGGCGGCGCGCTGGTCGATCGAGGGCCGGCTCGTGAAATAGCCTACTCGGCGGGCTCCAGGTCGACATAGGCCGCTTCCTCGAGTTCGCGTTTCAACCGGGCTTCCTCATGCGCCTTCGGCGTGACGAAGCGGCCAAGCAAGAGATAAGCGACCGGGGTCAGGAACAGGGTCGAGACGGTGGCCAATCCAAGGCCGCCGACGATGACCCAGCCCAGCGCCACGCGGGCTTCCGCGCCGGCGCCGGCGGCCAGCACCAGCGGCACGCCGCCGAGCACGGTGCAGATCATGGTCATCATCACCGGGCGGAGCCGAATGGTGGCCGCCTCTTCGATCGCCTCCCGCACACTTGCCCCACGGTCTCGCAACTGATTGGCGAACTCAACGATGAGGATGCCGTTCTTGGCCATGACGCCGACCAGCAGCACCAGGCCGATCTGGCTGTAGGCATTGAGGCTGGTGCCCGACAAGAGCAGCGCGAAGATGGCGCAGGCGAGCCCGAGCGGCACCGTCGCCATGATGATGACGGCACTGACGAAGCTTTCGAACTGCGCCGCCAGCACCAGCAGGATGATGACCAGCGCGAAGCTGAAGACGGCGACCATGGCGTTGTTGCTCTCGCCGAGCGTGGCGGCCTCGGCGAGCGGCAGGATGCGCGCGCCGGGCGGCAGCAGAGGCGTCGCGATCTCCTCGGCGCGGGTCAGCGCTTCGCCGAGCGCGAAGCCGCTGCCGAGATTGGCGGTGATCGCGACCGAGGGCTGCTGCTGCTCGCGCGTCAACGACGGCGGCACGGCGCGCTCGGTCAACGTCGCGATGGTCGACATCGGCACGAAGCGGCCATCGGAAGTCTTCAGGAAGATGTTTTCCAGATCGGTCGGATCGTTGATCGGATTGGTGGTCGAGACCAGCTTCACGCCGTGGCTGCGGTCGGCGATGTAGACATCGACGACATCGTTGCCGTCGAGCATGGCCTGCAGCGTGTCGGCGAGCCCGGTGATGTCGATGCCGAGATCGGAGGCGCGTTCGCGGTCGATGGCAACGGCAAGCTGCGGCTGGGTGGGATCGACGGAAAGTCGCGGCGTCTGGAAGCGCGGATCCTGGCGCATCTCATCGACGATCTTCACCGCCGCTTCGCTCAACGCCTTGCGGTCGTTACCGACCAGCGCGAATTGCAGGCCGTTGCCGGCGCCGCGGATGCCAAGGCTGTTCGGCTGCACCGGGAAGACACGCACGCTCGGCACCTGTTTGGTCAGGCGGCTGATGTCGGCCATGATCTCCTGCTGGCTGCGGCTGCGCTCGTCCCAGGGCGCCAGCGTCATCACCATGAAGCCCGAATTGTAGGAACCGTTGTTGCCGGCATTCTCGAAGGTCGAGCGGATCTCGCCGGAATCGCGCAGCGGCTGGATCAGCCGCTCGATCTTGCGCATCTGCTCTGTCGTGTAGTCGAGGCTGACGCCTTGCGGCGCGTTGATGCGCAACAGCACCACGGCGCGGTCCTCCGTCGGCGTCAGCTCCTGGCGGATGGTCCCGAACAGCGTGAAGGCGGTGCCGGCGAAGATCAGCGCTACCAGCACCACGATCCATGGCGCGTCGAGGCAAAGACGCAGACAACGCTTGTAGAGCCGGTGCAATGCACCGCCGATGCGAGCGCCGACGCCGCTGCCGCCTTCATGGTGAAGCGATGCGCTGGTGAGCATGCGCGAAGCAAGCATCGGGCAGAGCGTCAGCGCGACCACGCAGGAGAGCAGCACCGACATCGCCAGCACAAAACCGAATTCGCGGAACAGGCCGCCGGTCTGTCCGGGCAGGAAGGAGATCGGCACGAAGACGGCGACAAGCGTCAGCGTGGTGGCGACGACGGCAAAGAAAACTTCCTGGGTGCCCAGAACCGCGGCGGCGCGGGGGCCCATGCCTTCGTTGCGGCGACGCACGATGTTTTCCAGCACGACGATGGCGTCGTCGACGACAAGGCCGGTCGCCAGCACCAGCGCCAGGAGCGTGAGGATGTTGACGGAAAAACCGGCGAGATAGATCGCCGCGATGGTGCCGATCATGGCGACGGGCATCGACAGGCCGGGGATCAGCGTCGCCCGCCAGTCGAGCAGGAAGGCATAGATGACGATCAGCACGATGGAGACCGAGAGCGCCAGCGCGATTTCCACCTCGTGCACGGCGCCGTTGACGAAGACGGCGTCGTCGCTGGTGACCTTGATCGTCATGCCTTGCGGGAGGTTCTGCTGGAGCTTCTCGACCGCGCCCCTGACGCCGGTCGAGATATCCAGCGTGTTCGATTCCGCCTGGCGGATGATGCCGAGGCCGATGCCGGTCTTGCCGTCGGAGCGCAGCGAGGTCTGGCCGATGTCGGGACCGAGCGTCACGGTGGCGACATCGCGGATGCGCGTCGCGCCGCCGATGACGATGTTCTCGAACTCCTCCGGCGTGGTCACGTCCGCGGTCGTGCGCACGATCAAGTCCTGGTTGGTCGTGGTGATCGAGCCGGCCGGCGAATCGAAGGCGACCGAGGCGAGCGCCTTGCGCAGATCCGCCACGGTGAAGCCGTGGCTCGCGAGCTTGTTCTGGTCGACGTCGATGCGGAATATCTTGTCGCGGTCGCCATAGACCTGGACGTCGGCGACGCCGGGCACGGCGGCGAGCTCGTCCTCGATGCGGTCCTGCACCAGCACCGTCATGTCCTGCACCGACATGGTGTCGGAGGTGACCGCCAGTCGCATGACCGGGTCGGAATTGGCGTCGGCCTTGACGATGCGCGGTGCGTCGGCGGTGTCGGGCAACTGGTTGGTGATCCGGCTGACGGCGTCGCGCACGTCGGAGGCCGCGACATTGAGGTCGACGCCGTCGTTGAACTCGATGGTGACTCGGCTCTGCCCGAAGGACGAGGTCGACGACATCGACTTGACGCCCGAGACGCGCGCGACCGCGCCCTCGATCGTGTCGGTCAGCTCGCGGTCGACGGTTTCGGCGGCCGCGCCCTCGAAGGTGGTGTTGACGGTGATGACGGGACGGTCGACATCCGGTAGTTCGCGGACCTCGACGCCCCAGAAAGCGGCAAGGCCCGCAACCGCGATCAATGTGTTCAGCACGAAGGCCATGACCGGCCGGCGGATGAAGAGCGCGGTCAGGCCCGATCCCGCGGCCGGGTCACCGGCGGCGCTCATGAGCCTTCGGCCTCGGTAGCGAGATTCTCGCCGGCGATGCGCACGTCGCCGCCTTCGCTGACGCTCTGCGTGCCTTCGGTCACCACCATGTCGCCGCTCAACACCGGAGCATCGATCAGCACCGTCTCGGTGTTGCGCTGGATGATGCGCACCGGAACGCGCTTGGCCTTGCCGTGTTCGACGGCCCAGACATAAGCGCCGTCAGTGCCCCACTGGATGGCCAACGGGCTGACCGCAGGATAGGTGTCGCCGGGGAAGCGCATGCCGATCTGGAAGGACATGCCGGCGCGCAGCGAATCGGCGGGGTTGGCGATCGTTGCCTTGACCAGCAGCGTGCGGCTGTTCTCGTCGATGTGGTTGTCGATGGCCGAGACAGTGCCGGTATAGACCTGGTTGGGGTTGGCCAAAGGCGTGGCCGACAGTTGGGCGCCGACTTTGACGGCGGCGGCGAAACGTTCCGGCACCCAGAAATCGACCAGGATGCTGGAGCGATCATCGAGCGTGGCAATCGCCGACTGGCTGGTGACGTAATTGCCGGCGGCGATCGGCAGGATGCCGACCGTGCCTCCGATCGGCGCCACGATCGAGCGGCGCTCGAGCGCGAGCTCGGCGTCGCGCAACGCCAGCCTGGCATTGGCGAGCGTCACCTGGGCATCGGCGACGGCGACGGGCGTGGCCGCATTGGAGGCCCTGAGCGACTTCACTCGGTCGAGCTTGGACTGCGCATCCTCGACCGCCACCTGCGCGCGGTCGCGCGCGATCGCTTCCACGTCGGAATCGAGCTTGGCGATCACGTCGCCCTTTTCGACATGCGTGCCCGACTGGACCAGCAGCTCGGTAAGGCGGCCGGATGAATATGGAGTGACGGTGACGGTTGCGTTGGCGCGGCCGGTGCCGATCGCCTGCAGCCTGTCATTGATGGTGGCGGTGCCGGCCGGCGAAGCGACGATGGTGACGACTTGGCCGGCGCGACTGCGTCCGGGCTGGCCGGCGGCGGCGCTCTCCGTAGCGGGAGACGTCGCGGCGATGGCCCAGTCCAGTCCCCAACGCGCCAGTATCTGCGGCGCGCCGGGATAAAAGCGTGCCCAGGCCGCCACGGCGGCAATCAGAATCACGAGCGCTGCAACAATCTGTTTCCAGCTCGACATCAACACTCCAGCGGCAGGACTCGTCTGCCAGATTCCAACGGAAGCAGGCACATCGACGACACGGGCTGGGGGCGAAAACCGGCCACGCCACACCCCGATATCAGCGGTTTATGGCAATTATCACGCAAACGTGCACATTAAATCTCGGTAACGTGAAGTCCGGACGCGGTTCGGACCCTTGCGTTTTTTGCCGACGACAACCGCTCCGCCTGGCTAGCGGAGGCTTTCGAGGTCGCGGATGCGCTTGGCGCCGGCCGCTTCCAGCTGTCTGGTCACGGCACCGATCAGCGTCTCGGCGACGACGAAGAGCGCGGCCGAAGAATCCCAGGCAGACGGCACAGCGGTGCGCCCGGCGATCACATGGCGGGCGAAACGGGCGATCGGCGAAAGCCACTGGTCGGTGAAGAGAATGATCTGCACGCCGCGGTGATGGGCCTTCTCGGCGAAGCGGACGAGACTTTCCTGGTAGCGGCGGATATCGAAGATCACCAGGACGTCGCGCTTACCCATGTCGATCAGGCGGTCGCGCCAGATGCTCTCCTGCCCGGCGAGATGATAGACATCCGGCTGGATGATGGCGAGATGGGCGGCCATGTAGCGCGCCAGCGGATCGGTGAAACGCCCGCCGATGAGGAAGGTCTTGCCGCGCCTTTCGGCAAGCCGCGTGGCGATGTCGGCGAGCTGTTTATCGGTAAGGTGGCGGAACGTCTCGCGCATATTGTCGAGCGTCGCCTCGAGCATCGGCGAGACGGCGCCGCCGGCCGAGCCTGGATCGAGCGTGCGCGAAGCCGGCGACTGCAGCTGCGCCGCCAACTCATCCTGCAGCGCCGACTGGAATTCGGGGTAGTTCTGGAAGCCGAGCCTTGCGACGAAGCGCAGGATCGTCGGCGAGGACACGCCGGCCGCGGCCGAGAATTCAGCGACCGTCTTCAGCCCGGTCAAGGGATAGTTGGCAATCAGCGTCTGGGCGGCACGTCGCTCGCCGGCCGGCATTGCGCCGATGCGGTCCGAGATCAGTTCGGCAATGCTGGAAATCATGTTTTCCCCCGCCCATTGACCCGCCGCCGCCGTTTTCCCGAATTCGCGTTTGACAAAGCCTGCCAAACTGTATGAAATCATTCACAGGGACGCAATGAGACAAAATACGTAACATAAGATACAGCGTTCCGCAGGGGACGATATGGAGAAAGCTCGGCCTGCTAGCCTTGCACCGTCTGAGACCGTAAGGGTGACCAACCCCGGCGGATCCAGCCCCTTCGTCTTCACCTGCGATCACGCTTCCAATTTCCTCCCCACCGAATTCGGAACGCTTGGCCTGCCGGCCGAGGCGCTTTCGCGGCATATCGCCTGGGACCCGGGTGCGCTCCCTGTTGCCAGCCGCATGGCCGAGGCGCTCGACGCGACTTTGATCGAGACCCGCGTGTCGCGGCTCGTCATCGATTGCAACCGGCCGCTCGACGCTCCGGACCTCGTTCCGCCGATCAGCGAGACGACAGCCATTCCCGGAAATTCGGGCCTGTCCGATAAGCAGCGCGCCGCCCGCATCGACCTCGCCTGGCGCCCTTTTCACGACACGATCGCTCAGATCGTCGAGCGGCGACTGGCGCGGGGCCAGGAGACGCGTCTGGTGTCGGTGCATTCCTTCACGCCGGTCTACAAGGGTAGGAGCCGGCCATGGCATATCGGCATCATCCATGATGACGACCGCCGCCTGGCGGCGCCGCTGATATCGGCGCTGCAGCGGCTTGCCGGCGTCACCGTCGGCATCAATGAACCCTATTCGCCGGCCGACCGCGTCTATTTCACGCTGGAACGGCACGCGCGCTCGCGCGGCCTTGCCTGCGCGATGATCGAAATCCGCAACGACGAAATCGCCGGCGAGGCCGGGCAGCGGAAATGGGCGGATCTGCTCACAGGCATATTTTCGAATCTGGAGCCCGAGGAGGCCAGGGGCTCCCGACAAAGCGCAATGGGAAAGTCAGTACAATCGGCCAGCTAAGAAATTAAGGGGACTTCACATGGCAGCACCGGGTTATACAGACGCCGACAAGGCGGAGGACGTAAAACACCTCCACAGCATGGGCTATGCCCAAGAACTGGAGCGGCGCCTCAGCCGCTTTTCGAATTTCGCGGTTTCGTTCTCCATCATCTGCATCTTGTCCGGCGGCATCAATTCGCTGGCGCAGGCGACGTCGGGCGCCGGCGGTATCGGCATCGGCATCGGCTGGCTCATCGGCTGCTTCGTGTCGCTCACCTTCGCCGTCGCCATGTCGCAGATCAGCTCGGCCTATCCGACAGCCGGCGGCCTCTACCACTGGGGCTCGATCCTCGGCAACCGCGGCACCGGCTGGGTGACGGCCTGGCTCAACCTGCTCGGCCTGATCACCGTGCTCGGCGCCATCAATGTCGGCACCTGGACCTTCTTCATCGGTGCCTTCGGTCCGGCGCTCGGCATCGAGGGCACGCTGACCAATCAGATGATCTTCCTGGTCATCATCACCGGCGCCCAGGCACTGATCAACCATCTCGGCATCAAGCTGACGGCGAAACTCACCGACTTTTCGGGCTATCTCATCTTCTTCGGCTCGATCCTGATCGCGGTGGTTTGCCTGCTGTTTGCGCAAACCTGGGATTTCAGCCGCCTCTTCACCTTCCACAACTACTCCGGCGACGCCGGCGGCGGCGTGTGGCCGCAAGTGTCGAATGCGTGGGTCTTCGCGCTCGGCCTGCTGCTGCCGATCTACACGATCACCGGCTATGATGCCTCGGCGCACACCTCCGAGGAGACCATCAAGGCGGCGTCTTCCGTGCCGCGCGCGATGGTGATGTCGGTCATCTGGTCGGCGCTGTTCGGCTACCTGTTCCTGGCCGCCTTCGTGCTGATGATCCCGAACATGGACGATGCGGCCAAGCAGGGCTGGAATGTGTTCTTCTGGGCCTTCGATCAGCGTGTTCCGTCGGGTCTCAAGGAGTTCGTCTATCTCGTTGTCTTCGTCGCGCAGCTCTTGTGCGGTCTTGCCACCGTCACCTCGGCCTCGCGCATGATCTTCGCCTTCTCGCGTGATGGCGGTCTGCCGGGCTCGGCGGCGCTTGCTAAGGTCAGCCCGACCTACCGCACGCCAGTGGCGGCGATCTGGACGGCCTCGATCCTGTCGGTGCTGTTCGTGTGGGGTTCATCGGTGGTCTCGGTCGCCGGCACATCGGCCTATACGATCGTGGTGTCCTGCACCGTCATCTTCCTGTTCCTCTCCTTCACCGTGCCGATCGTGCTCGGCATGGTGGCCTGGGGAACGCCGAAGTGGGACAAGATGGGGCCGTGGAACATGGGACGTGCTGTCTTCATGCTGTTCGCCTTCCTGTCGATCGTGTCGATGATCCTGATCTTCGTCATCGGCATCCAGCCGCCGAACGACTGGGCGCTCTACATCACCGTCGGCTTCTTCATCCTGACGGCGATCGTCTGGTTCGCCTTCGAGCGCAACCGCTTTCAGGGGCCGCCGCTCGGCGACATCATCGCGGCGCGCCAGGCGGCGATCAAGGCGGCCGAACAGGCGGTGGGCGAAACCGGCCACTGACATCGACTATCATGGCCATGGCCGGCGTCGTGCCGGCCATGGTTTCGTTTCCTTTCAATCGACAAGCTGGAGCGCCAAAGGAATGGCCGGGAATTTCTCCTTCGATCAGTTGAAGCAAGCGGTCTCGAACCGCGAGATCGATACGGTGCTGGCCTGCATCGTCGACATGCAGGGCCGGCTCGCGGGAAAGCGCTTCCTGGCCCAGTATTTCGTCGATTCCGCGCATGGCGAGACGCATGGCTGCAACTATCTGCTCGCCTGTGACATCGATATGGAGCCGGTGCCGGGCTACAAGGCGGCCAGCTGGTCGAAGGGCTATGGCGATTTCGTCATGAAACCGGACCTGTCGACGCTGCGGCGCATTCCGTGGCTGGAGAAGACGGCGCTGGTCATCTGCGACGTGCTCGACCATCACACGCATGAGGATCTTGGTCACTCACCCCGCGCGATCCTGAAGAAGCAGGTCAAGCGTCTGCAGGAGCGCGGCTATATCGGCTATTTCGCCTCCGAGCTCGAATTCTATCTGTTCAGCGAAACCTACGAGTCCGCCCGCAAGAAGCACTGGCAGGGGCTCGACAGCGCATCGCCCTATATCGGCGACTATCAGATCGGCATCACCAGCAAGGAAGAAGGCGTCATGCGCCGGCTTCGCAACGAGATGGAGGCTGCCGGCATCCCGATCGAGAACTCCAAGGGCGAGTGGGGACCCGGCCAGGAAGAGATCAATGTGCGCTATGCCGAGGCGCTCGACATGGCCGACCGCCACGTCATCCTGAAGAATGGCGCCAAGGAGATCGCCGATTCCGAAGGCAAGGCCATCTCCTTCATGGCCAAATACAATTATGGGCTCGCGGGCAATTCCAGCCACATCCACAATTCGCTGTGGAGCGCCGACGGCGGAACGCCGCTGTTCTTCGACAAAAACGCCGAATGGACCCTGTCGAGCCTCGGCCAGCAATGGGCGGCCGGCCAGCTCAAATACGCCAAGGAATTCACCTGGTTCCTGGCGCCCTACATCAATTCCTACAAGCGCTTCCAGGCCGGTACCTTCGCGCCGACCAAGATCATGTGGAGCGAGGACAACCGCACGGCGGGATTCCGGCTGTGCGGCGAGGGCACCAAGGGCATCCGCATGGAATGCCGCATCGGCGGCGCCGATCTCAACCCCTATCTCGCCTTCGCCGCGCTGATCGCGGCCGGTCTCGCCGGCATCGACGAGAAGCTGGAGCTGGAGAAGCCGTTTGTCGGCGACGCCTATCAGGCGTCGCAGCTGCCGGAAATCCCGAAGACGCTGCGCGATGCCACCGAGACGCTCGAAGGCTCCACGATGCTAAAGCAGGCCTTTGGCGAGGAGGTGATCGAGCACTACGTCCACACCGCCCGCTGGGAGCAGTTCGAATACGACCGCCGCATTACGGATTGGGAACTGCACCGGGGGTTTGAACGGTACTAGCTCGCCAGCCAAGGGTGTCCGCGCTTGCCTTTTTCTCTTCTGGAATGGGGCCGGGGCCGCACTTTGTTGCTTCTCCTGCCATCAGTCGGGAGAAGGTGCAGCCGGACGAGGGTGAAGCTCCAGATGATTTTCGATTGTTGTAGAACTGCGAGGAAGAAATGACCGAGACGGTCAAACTCAAATCCCCCATCGACGGCTCGATCTATGCCGAGCGGCCGGTCGCGAGCGACCAGGCGATCAATGCGGCGGTCGAGCGCGCCAGGGCGGTGCAGGAGAAATGGGCCGACACGCCGGTCGTGGAGCGCGGCAAATACATGCTGGCGATGCTCGAGGCACTGGTCGCCATGAGCGACGAGATCGTGCCCGAGATCGCCTGGCAGATGGGGCGACCGGTGCGCTATGGCGGCGAGTTCGGCGGGGTCAAGGAACGCACCAACTACATGGTCGAGATCGCCGAAGCCGCCCTGAAGCCGGTGCTTGCCTCCAACCCGAAGGACGGTTTCCGCCGCTATGTGAAGAAGGTGCCGCTCGGCGTCGTGCTTGTGATCGCGCCGTGGAATTATCCCTATCTCACGGCGGTCAACACCATCGTGCCCGCGTTGATGGCGGGCAGCGCCGTCATCCTCAAGCATGCCACGCAGACGCTGCTGGTCGGCGAACGCTTCCAGCAAGCCTTCGACAAGGCTGGCCTGCCCAAGGGCCTGTTCCAGAACCTGGTCATGAACCACGCCCAGACGGAGAAGCTGCTCGGCTCGGGCAAGATCGACCATGTCAATTTCACAGGCTCGGTCGGCGGCGGCCGCGCCATCGAGAAGGCCGCGGCCGGCACCTTCATGACGCTCGGCCTCGAGCTAGGCGGCAAAGATCCTGCCTATGTGCTTCCCGACGCCAAGCTTGACCATGCCGTCGCCAACCTCGTCGACGGCGCATTCTACAATTCGGGCCAGTGCTGCTGCGGCATCGAGCGCGTCTATGTGCATGAGAAGGTCTATGACGAATTCGTCGAGAGCTTCATCGCGGAGACGAAGAACTATGTCGTCGGCAATCCGCTGGAGCAGGCGACGACCTTGGGACCGATGGCGCAAGCGCGCTTCGCCGACCTGATCCGCGAGCAGAAGGCCGAGGCGCTGCGCAAGGGCGCCAAGGCGCATATCAACATGAAGGTCGAGAACGACAAGCCGGGCTCTCCCTATCTGGCGCCGGAAGTTCTGACCGAAGTCGACCACCAGATGAGCGTCATGCGCGAGGAAAGTTTCGGGCCGATCGTCGGCATCATGAAAGTGCGCAACGACGAGGAGGCGATCGCGCTGATGAACGACAGCCCCTATGGGCTGACGGCCTCGATCTGGACGCGCGACACCGAGCGCGCGGTGGCCATCGGCGACCGCGTTGAAACCGGCACCGTGTTCATGAACCGCTGCGATTATCTCGATCCGGCCCTGGTCTGGACCGGTGTCAAGGACACCGGCAAGGGCGCCGCCCTGTCCGCCATCGGCTACGACAATCTGACCCGGCCGAAATCCTATCACCTGCGTGAAGCGATCTGACCTTCGAAAGACGAACAATGTCCAAGCTCATCTCCAAATGGAACTACCCCACCACCGTTCGCTTCGGCGCGGGCCGTATCAAGGAATTGCCGGATGCGCTGGCGGCGGCTGGGATCAAGCGCCCGCTTTTCGTCACCGATCCAGGCCTGGCGAAACTGCCGGTCGTCGCTTCGACGCTGAAGATCCTCGACGACGCCAAGGTTCCCTATGGCGTGTTTTCGGAAGTGAAGCCGAACCCGGTCGAGTCCAACCTCACGGCCGGCATCGCCGTTTTCAAGAAGGGCAAGCATGACGGCGTCATCGCCTTCGGCGGCGGTTCGGCGCTCGACCTCGGCAAGCTGATCGCCTTCCAGGCCGGCCAGACGCGCCCGGTATGGGATTTCGAAGATATCGGCGACTGGTGGACGCGGGCCAATTCCGATGCGATCGCGCCGATCATCGCCGTGCCGACGACGGCGGGAACCGGCTCCGAGGTCGGCCGCGCCGGCGTCATCACCAATGAGGAGACCCACACCAAGAAGGTCATCTTCCATCCGAAGCTGCTGCCGGCGATCGTCATTGCCGATCCGGAGCTGTCGGTCGGCATGCCGGCCTTCATCACCGCCGGTACCGGCATGGACGCGCTTGCCCATTGCCTCGAAGCCTATTGCGCGCCTGGCTATCACCCGATGGCCGACGGCATTGCCGTGGAAGGCATCCGGCTGGTGTTCGAGAACCTGCCCAAGGCCTTCGCCAACGGCAAGGATCTGGTCGCCCGCGCGAATATGATGAGCGCGGCCGCGATGGGCGCCGCCGCCTTCCAGAAGGGGCTGGGCGCCATCCACTCGCTGTCGCATCCGATCGGTGCGCTCTACGACACCCATCACGGCATGACCAATGCAGTGTTCATGCCCTATGTGCTCGCCTTCAATCGCGAGGCGATCGAGGACCGCATTGCGCGGCTCGCCGCCTATTGCGGCATCAAGGGCGGCTTCGATGGCTTCGCCAAGGCAGTCATCAAGCTACGCAAGGAGCTCAAGGTGCCGCACGCGCTGCCCGGGCTGATCAAAGGGCTCGACATGGACAAGAAGCGCAAGGCGCTGATCGCCGACATGGCGGTGGTCGACCCGACCGCCGGCGGCAATCCGGTCAAGCTCACCAAAAAAGGGGCTCTGACGCTGCTCGAAAACGCAATCGCCGGATCTGTCTGAAAGCCGGCTTTCAATGCCGAAGAGTTGAAGAAGGGGCGACCAGCTGGAGGAGGAGCGGGGCAAAAATCAAGGCAGCTAACCATTAGCCGGAAAATTAAGTGCGGGCTAATTGCTACAGTCCGTTAAAAAGAGTTAACTTTTTGTGCCGCGGGGCTCCGGTTTCAAAAAGCCTTCATCTGGCTGTCACACGAAAACGATACCCGCATCGCAGGCGCTCAAGCGCCAGTTCAACGGAGAGAACACATGTTCAAGTTCACGGGGAAAGTGCTTTCCCTCTCGGCCGCGGCGCTCTTTGCGTCGACGATGATTTCGTCCGCGGATTCGCTGGACGATCTCGTCAAGGCCGCGAAGGCGGAAGGCCAGCTCACTGTCATTGCGCTTCCGCATGACTGGTGCGGCTACGGGGCAGTGATCGACGCTTTCAAGGCTAAGTATCCAGGAATCACCATCAACGAACTCAACCCCGACGCCGGTTCGGGCGACGAGGTCGAGGCGATCAAGGCCAACAAGGACAACAAGGGACCGCAGGCGCCCGACGTCATCGACGTCGGCCTGGCTTTCGGCCCCTCGGCCAAGAAAGACGGCCTGTTGATGCCTTACAAGGTCTCGACCTGGGATTCGATCCCGGACAGCGCCAAGGATGCCGACGGCGCCTGGTATGGCGACTATTACGGCGTTCTGTCGTTCATGGTGAACAAGGATTTGGTCAAGAACGCCCCGGCCGACTGGGCCGACCTCCTGAAGCCGGAATACGCCAACTCGGTTGCGCTCGCCGGTGATCCGCGCGCGTCGAACCAGGCGATCCAGGCCGTCCATGCTTCCGGTCTGTCAACCGGCGCGGCTGCCGGCAAGGCCGCCGGCGAAGCCGGCCTCGAGTTCTTCAAGAAGCTCAACGCCGCCGGCAACTTCGTTCCGGTCATCGGCAAGCCGGCGACGCTGGCGCAGGGCCAGACCCCGATCCTGATCAACTGGGACTACAACAACCTGTCGGGTCGCGATACGCTGAACGGAAACCCGCCGACCGACATCGTCATCCCGAAGACCGGCGTCGTGGCGGGCGTCTACGTGCAGGCGATCAGCGCCTACGCGCCGCACCCGAACGCCGCCAAGCTGTGGATGGAATACCTCTATTCCGACGAAGGCCAGCTGGGCTGGCTGAAGGGTTACTGCCACCCGATCCGCTTCAACGATCTCGCCAAGAACGGCAAGATCCCGCAGGAGCTGCTCGACAAGCTGCCGCCGGCCGACGCCTATGCCAAGGCCGTGTTCCCGTCGCTCGACGAGCAGGGCGCTGCCAAGGAAGAGATCACCAAGGGCTGGGACTCCGTCGTCGGCGCCAACGTCAAGTAAGTCGACGCTCGTCCGGGCGGCCTTGCGCCGCCCGGATTCCGTTATTGAAAGCAGTCAGGCATGACCGATATCAGCCTTTCAGGACCGTCCGCCGCCGATAAGACCATTCCGCCCGGGGCGCGCGCGATGCGTCTGCCCACGCAATGGCTGGGCGCCGCGCCTTTCATCATCTTCGCGCTGATGTTCCTGATCCTGCCGACACTCTATCTCATCATCGGCGCGTTCCAGAACGCCGATGGCGCCTTCACGCTGCAGAACATCGCCGATCTCGCGCAGCCGACCATCGTCGCCGCCTACTGGATTTCCATCAAGGTTTCCATCGCCTCGTCGCTGCTTGGCGCCTTCATCGGCCTCGCCATCGCGGTCGCCATCGTGCGCGGCGGCCTGCCCAACTGGACGCGTTCGGCAGCGCTCACCTTCTCGGGCGTGGCATCGCAATTTGCCGGCGTGCCGCTGGCCTTCGCCTTCCTGGCGACGCTCGGCCGCCTCGGGCTGCTCACCGTGCTTTTGCGCTCGATCGGCTTCGACCTCTATCAGCACGGCTTCAACGTGCTGTCCTTCTGGGGGCTGACGCTGACCTATCTCTATTTCCAGATCCCGTTGATGGTCGTCATCATCGTGCCGGCGATCGACGGTCTGAAAAAGGAGTGGGGCGAGGCCGCCGCCACGCTCGGCGCCACCCAGTGGCAGTACTGGCGCATGGTCGTCATCCCTGTCCTGTGGCCGAGTTTCCTCGGCACCTTCATCCTGCTTTTCGCCAATGCCTTCGGCGCCATCGCCACCGCCTATGCGCTGACCGGTTCGTCGCTAAACATCGTGCCGATCGTGCTCTATGCGCAGATCCGCGGCGACGTGCTGCACAACGCAAATCTCGGCTATGCGATCGCTTTCGGCATGATCTTCATCACCGGCCTCGCCAATGTCTTCTACATCTGGTTCCGGACCCGTTCGGAGAGGTGGCTCAAATGAAGTCGGGTAAGTTCTGGGCCTGGGTCACGTTCATCCTGGGCGCCGCCTATTTCTTCATTCCGCTGATCGCGACGCTGGAATTCTCGATGCGCATGAAGCGCGGCGAATATTCCTTCGAGGCGTACCGGGTCGTGCTTGGCGATGCGCGCTTCCAGGAATCCTTCACCTTCTCGGTGGTGGCCGCGATCTTCACCATCATCCTGGGCGTGCTTCTGGTGGTGCCTACCGCCTACTGGATACGGCTTCGCCTGCCCCAGCTCAGGCCCGTCGTCGAATTCGTCACGCTCTTGCCGCTAGTCATCCCGGCGATCGTCATCGTGTTCGGCTATATCCGCATGTACGGCTCGAGCTCGCCGCTGCCGTTCCTCGCCAGCGGATTCGGCACCAATGCACTGCTCGTCATCGGCTATGCGACGCTGGCGCTGCCTTACATGTACCGCGCCGTCGATACCGGGCTTCGTACCATCGATGTCAGGACGCTTACCGAAGCGGCGCAGATCCTCGGCGCAGGCTGGACGACGATCATCGGACGCGTGATCCTGCCCAACGTGCTGATCGCCGTGCTGTCTGGCGCCTTCCTGACCTTCGCCATCGTCATCGGCGAGTTCACCGTAGCCAGCCTGCTCAACCGGCCGGCCTTCGGTCCGTATCTGCAGAATATGGGCGCCAACCGCGCTTACGAGCCCGCGGCACTTGCCATCATCGCCTTCGCCATTACCTGGGGCTGCATGTCGCTGATCCAGGTCCTGTCCCGCTTCGCGCCGAAATCGGCGAGCCGCCCGAATTGAGCGAAAAATATCGATCGAAAGAAAAAGCCATGGCCGAGCCATTCCTCTCCATCCAGCATGTGCGAAAGTCCTACGGCGCCAACACCGTGGTGCAGGATTTCAGCCTCGACGTTGAGCCTGGCGAGTTCGTCTCCTTCCTCGGCCCGTCCGGCTGCGGCAAGACGACGGTGCTGCGCATGGTCGCCGGTTTCGAGGAGCCTTCGGCCGGCAAGATCGTGGTCGGCGGCAAGGACATCACCCGGCTGAAGCCCAACCAGCGCAATGTCGGCATGGTGTTCCAGGCCTATGCGCTGTTCCCGAACCTGACGGTGGCCCAGAACATCGCCTTCGGTCTCAAGGTGGCCGGCATGCCGAAGCCGGACACGGACAGGCGCGTCGCCGAGATGCTCGACATGATCAAGCTGCCGCAGATGGCCGACCGCTATCCCTACCAGCTTTCCGGCGGCCAGCAGCAGCGCATCGCGCTCGCGCGCGCCATCGCGCCGAAACCGAAGCTGCTTCTGCTTGATGAGCCGCTGTCGGCGCTCGACGCCAAGGTGCGCGTGTCGCTGCGCGAGGAAATCCGTTCGATCCAGAAGAAGCTCGGCATCACCACCATCTTCGTCACGCACGACCAGGAAGAAGCGCTGTCGATCTCCGACCGCATCGCGGTGATGTATGGCGGCAAGGCCGAGCAGGTCGGCACGCCGTTCGAAATCTACAACCGCCCGGCCACCAAATTCGTCGCCAATTTTGTCGGCACGCTCAACGTGCTGGAAGGCAAGGTCACCGACGCCTCCACCGGCAAGGTTCAGGTCAACGCGCAGGAAGTCTCGCTCAAGGGCAAGCTCAACGGCTCGAAGTCCGGCGATACGCTGTCGCTGGCGCTGCGTCCGGAGGCGATCTCGCTGGCGCGTCAGCCCGGCCACGACACCAGCCTGTCGGGGGAGATCGCCGAAGTGCATTTCTTGGGCTCGGTCATCCGCGTGCGCGTCGGCATCGGCGGCAACACTGTGTCGCTTGATACTTTCAATAATTCGACGACGCCGCCGCCAGTCGTCGGCGACAAGGCGGATATCTCGTTCTCGTCGGGCGATATGCTGGTCTTGCATTAGGGATATGATGAATAGCGAATAGTGAATGGTGAATGGCATCGACGAAGAGCACTTTACGTGCCCAGATTCTTCTGATGCGACCATTCACCATTCACCATTCACCATTACTTTTTCCAGTGCCAAACGCCTGGTTCCATCGTTACGATGAGCCATGGCCCTCTTCGAGCTCACCCTCATCCTGCTTCTGATCGCCGTCGCGCTGACGGCGCTGTCGCGGCGGCTGGAAATTCCCTATCCGTCGTTGTTGGCGCTTGCGGGGGTCGGGATCGCCTTCGTGCCGGGCGCGCCGGTGATCGAGATCGATCCGGAACTGGCGCTTGCGCTGTTCATCGCGCCGGTGCTTCTCGATGCCGCCTATGACACCTCGCTGCGCGACCTGAAGCGCTATCGGCTGTCGCTGGTGCTTTTGGCGCTCGGCGCCGTCGTCTTCACCACTTTGGTTGTTGCTTTCGTCGGCTGGAAAATGGCTGGGCTGCCCATCGCGGCGGCCATCGCGCTGGGCGCCATCGTCGCGCCGCCGGACGCGGTGGCTGCAAGCGCCGTGCTCAGCCAATTCAGGGTGCCGCACCGCCTCACCGCGATCCTGCAGGGGGAGAGCCTGCTCAACGACGCCACGGCGCTGCTGATCTACCGGATCGCGGTTTCGGCGGCCATCGGCTCGCTCATGTTGAAGGACGCAGTGCCCGTCATCCTGCTTGCGACGGTCGGCAGCGTCGTCGCCGGTTACCTGTTCGGCCGGGTGTCGCTGCTCACGCTGACGCGCATCGAGGATGCGGCAAGCAGCACCGTGGTGCAGTTCGCCGGAACCTTCGCAGTCTGGATCATTGCCGACAGGCTCGGCCTTTCCGCCATCATCACCATCGTCGTCTATGCGATCACCATCGCGCGCACCGCGCCGCGCCACATGTCGGCGAGGCGCCGCGTCAGCACCTATTCGGTCTGGGAATCGGCGGTGTTCGTGCTCAACGTGCTGGCTTTCGTCCTGATGGGTCTGCAGGCGCGGTCGATCGTCGGCCGGCTCTCCGGCGACGGCCAAGGCGAGGCTTTCCTCTTTGCCGCAACGGTGCTGGCCGTCGTCATCGTGGCGCGTCTCGTCTGGGTGATGGGATACGTTGCGGTGATAAGGCAGTTTACGCGTTTCGACGACGAAAGGCAGAAGCGGGATGCGCCGACATTTCGGGGCGCCGTGCTCGTCGGCTGGTGCGGCATGCGCGGGCTGGTGACGCTGGTGGTGGCGATCGCGTTGCCCGCCGACTTTCCCGGTCGCGACCCGATCGTGCTGGCGGCCTTCGCCGTCGTCCTTGGAACGCTCGTGCTGCAGGGCATGAGCCTGAAACCGCTGCTGCGCCGGCTCAACTTCGAGCGGGATACCTCGATTGACCGCGAGGTGGCCGAGGCGCGCGTGGCGATCATGCAGGCCGCGCTCGATGTGCTGAGCCGCAAGACCTCGTCCGCTGCCGCCGTCGTGCGCGAACAATACGAGGCGCAACGCCGGATCGCCGAAAATCCCGACGACGCGCAAGCCGCGACGGAATACGACCGGTTGCGTCTTTACGCCATCAAGCGGCAGCGCGATACGCTGGAGGAACTGCGCAGCAACGGCACGATCGGCGACGAGGCCTATCACAGGCTGGAAGAGGAGATCGACTGGTCGGAACTGGCGGCGTCGCCTGCCGGAAGGTTCCAGCCGCTGACGACCTACTAGGCCGGTTCGCCGGCTGTCGGCTGGACCATTTCGCCTGCCTGGCGCGCCACATTGAAACGCCAAAGGCGGCGCGATAGAGCAGTTCATCGAAGCGGCGAACCGCTCTATCTCTTTGTTTCTGACGCAATTCCGGACGGAAGGTTACGGCGAAGACGCCGAACTTAAACGCTCACATTTTTCCTGGAATTGCGCTACTGCGATCGTCGGAACTGAGCCGGTTAATCAATGAAGCTGATCAGCTATAACATCCAGTACGGCTACGGCAGCGACGGACGCTACGATCTCAGCCGCTGCGCCAGGCTGGTGGACGGCGCCGACATTATCGCGCTGCAGGAGGTCGAACGGCACTGGCAGCGCACCAACGAGGACGACCAGCCCGCGATCCTGTCCAGGCTGCTGGCCGACTATTACTGGGCCTATGGCCCCGCCTTCGACATGGATGCCAGCGAAAAGCGCGACGACCGCATCATCAACCGCAGGCGGCAGTTCGGCACGATGGTGCTGTCGAAGCTGCCGATCGTCTGGTCGCGGCTCCACACGTTGCCGCTGCGGCGCACGCTGAGACCTCTCAACACCCGCAACGCGGCGCTGGAATGCATGATCCGCACGCCTGCGGGACCGGTACGAGTGCTTTCCCTGCATCTGGCGCATATCGCGGCCGAAGAGCGGCTGGACCAGATCGATTATCTGCTTGCCGAGCACCGCCGCGCACCGACCGAGGGCGGGCCCTGGAGCGGCGTCGACGACGAGCCGCAGCGCAACTGGTCGAACGGCCAGACGGAACCGGATAACCCGTTGGCGGCGATCTGGCTTGGCGATTTCAACATGGAGCCGGGCAGCGCCGAATACCGGCGCATCGTCGGCAATACGCCTTATCATCGGGGAGCCGCCTATATCGACGGGTTAGTCGATGCCGCCTCCGTCGCCAGCGAGTCCGGGCCGGACTTTCATACGCACGAAAAGATCATCGACGGCAGGCTGGCAAAACGCCGGCTCGACCATTGCTTCATCGGCGGCATGCTGGCCGGGCGCGTGCGTTCGGTCAGCGCCGATATCGGCGAGGTGGCTTCCGACCATTTTCCGCTCAGGGTCGATATCGATCTGGAAACGCCGGACATCGCCTCAGGTCCGGCGGGCAAGTGAGGCGGGCATGACGCTGTTCGTCTTCCTGGCGGTGCTTTCGGCGGCGGCCATGCACGCGATCTGGAACGCACTGGTCAAGGTGCATCTCGACCGCTTCCTGTCGATCACGCTGATGACGCTCGGCACGGGACTGGCGGCGCTGCCGGCGCTGGCTTTCGTCGAGGTGCCGAAACCGGAAGTTTGGCCCTACATCATCGCCTCGGTGATCTTCCACATGGGTTACCGGACCTTCCTGGTCGGCGCTTACCAGGCGGGCGACTTCGCCCAGACCTATCCTCTGGCACGCGGCGCGGCGCCGCTGCTTTCCGCGCTCGGCGGCATCTTCCTGCTTGGAGAGGTTCCTGCGCCGCTTGCCATCGCCGGCATTGTGATGTTGTCGATCGGCACGCTGGTGATGTCGTTTCGCGGCGGTGCGCATCTGGAAAAGCTCAATCTGCGCGCCGTCGGCTTCGCGCTCGGCACGTCGATCTTCATCGCCAGCTACACGCTCTCTGACGGCACCGGCGCGCGGCTTGCAGCCACCGCGCAAAGCTATGCGGCCTGGGTGTTCGTCTGCGACGCGCTATCGGCGCTGGCGTTGTGTATCGCCTTCCGCGGACCGCGGTCGCTGGCGGTGCTCGCGCGCGACTGGAAGGCAGGGCTCTTCACCGGTGCGCTCAGCGGTGCCGCGTACTGGATCGTGATGTGGGCGATGACCAAGGCGCCGATCGCCTCGGTCGCGTCGCTGCGCGAAACCTCGATCCTGTTCGCCATGCTGATCTCGGTGCTGGCGCTCGGCGAAAAGATGACCGTCTGGCGCGCGGCCGCGGCGCTCGGCATCGTTGCCGGCGTCGCGGCGCTCAGGATGGGTTGAAAGCGGATCGTCAGCCGAGCACGGTCATCACCTGACCACGCTTTTCCGGACTGAAGCGGATGACGATGATGATGCAGACGGCGACCACGCCGGCGAACAGGGCCAACGCATAGCCATAGCTGCCTCCCGGCGCTTCGGCGATGCCGGCCTGGTAGGGCCCTCCATAGGATGCTGCCAGATTGCCGGCCTGATAGATGAAGCCGGGCAAGGTCGCCCGCACCGAGCCCGGCGACAATTCATTGAGATGCACCGGGATGACGCCCCAGGCACCCTGCACCGCGACCTGCATGATGAAAGCGCCAATCGCCAGCATGAAGGGCGTGGTCGTGTAGGCCCAGAGCGGAATTGCCGGCAGCGCGATCACGCAAGCCAGCGTGATGGCGTTGATGCGGCCGATCCTTTCCGACAGCGCGCCGAAGGCCAGGCCGCCGACGATGGCGCCGATATTGGCGACGATGGTGATCCAACTCACCGTGTGCGTGTCGAAGCCGTGCTGCTTCTTCAGGAAGGTCGGATAGAGGTCCTGCGTGCCATGGCTGAAGAAGTTGAAGAACATCATCAGCACCACGGCATAGAGCGCGATGCCCCAGTGCTTCTGTAAGGTCTCCAGGAGGCCGGGCCGCGCCTGGGCACGGCCTTCGACGAAGGCCGGCGATTCCGGCACATGCGAGCGGATGAAGAGCACGACCAGCGCCGGTACGAAACTCAAGAGGAACATGGCGCGCCAGCCGAAGGTGAAGTCGCCGATCTTCTGCCCATAGAGCAGGCCGTAGACCACCGCGGCCAGCAGATAACCGGCTGGATAGCCGCATTGCAGGATGCCCGAGACCGTGCCGCGCGCGCTCGGCGGAATGGATTCCATGGCAAGCGAGCTGCCCAGGCCCCATTCGCCGCCCATGGCGACGCCGAACAAAGCGCGTAGCGCCAGGAATACTCCGAGATTGGGCGAGAAGGCGGCCAAGGCGCCTATCACCGAATAGCTGACGATGTTGAGCATCAGGATCGGCTTGCGGCCGTATTTGTCGGCAAGCATGCCGAAGAAGAACGCGCCGATGAAACGCGTCGCCAGTGTCAGGAACAGTGCCTTGGAGACCGCCGGCACGTCGGTCTGGAACTCAGCGGCAATATCGGTGAGCAGGAAAGTCAGAAGGAAGAAATCAAAAGCGTCGAGCGTCCAGCCAAGGAACGATGCGACTACGGTTTTCTTCTGCTCAGTGGTGAGGTTCAAAGACGGTCCTCCTTTTGCATCCCCCCAAGGACGATATGTTCCATAGGGTGCAAAAGAGAACGGGACAGCCGCCGGTTTTAAGCCGGCGACCGGTCACATTTGCGTCACCTCCAGATCGATGACCATCAGCCCCTCGGTGCCGCCTTCGAGGGCGGCGACCAGACGGGCGCCGGCGCGCTGATGCGCGTCGTGCACGAGATAGGAGTCGCGGGCAGCGCCGTCTCGAAAATCGATAGTGAACCCATGTGTGAAGCCGCGCGCGAAAGGTTCGGGACTGAAATTGGCGCTGAACTCTACCTTGCCCATGCCGTCGATGACGCCGCGCAAGCCTTCGAGATCGGCATGGATCGCCGCGCGCTCGGTCTCAGGAACGTCGTCGCGAAAGCGGGCAAAGACGCAATGCCGGATCATCGTTGATGCCTCACGCCGCTTGGTTGCCCTTGAACACGGCCGGCGGCAGCGGCTCGCGCCCGAGGATCAGATCGGCGCTTTTTTCACCGACCATGATGGTCGGCGCATTGGTGTTGGAGGAGGGGACGCGCGGCATCACTGAAGCGTCACAGACGCGTAAGGCGTCAATGCCGCGCAGCCTGAGGTCCGGCGTCACCACGGCCATGGCGTCATGGCCCATGCGGCAGGTGCCGACCGGATGATGATCGGTCTTGGAGGTGCGGCAGGCATAGTCGAAAAGGTCGGCGTCGCTCTGCAAGTCCGGGCCAGGCAGCACCTCGCGCAGCACATAGGGCTGCAGCGCCTTCTGCCGCATGATCTCGCGCGCCAGCCTGAGGCCCTTGATCGACATGTCGCGATCATAGGGGTCTGACCAGTAATTCGGATCGATCAGCGGATGGTCAGCCGGGTCGGCGCTCTTCAGCCGCACCGTGCCGCGCGAGCGCGGGCGCAGGAAGGCGGAGTTCAGCGTCACGCCCGGATTCTTCAGCTTTTCGACGCCGGCCTCGATGCCGGAGCCGAGGCCGAGATGGAACTGGATGTCGGGCGAGGCGGCGGTCGGGTCGGCGTACCAGAAGCCGCCGGTCTCGAACAGGCTGGAAGCGACAGGACCCTTCTTGAGCAAAAGGTACTGCAGCCCTGCCCATAGGGTGCGGTGCAGCTTGGCGTAATTGTCGTAGGTGTGGTCGCCGGTGCATTCGGCGATGACGAACAGGTCGAGGTGGTCCTGCATGTTGGACCCGACGCCGGGCAGGTCATGCACCGGCCTGACCCCGACCGATTTCAGATGGTCGGCCGGACCGATGCCCGACTGCATGAGGAGTTTCGGCGAACCGATCGCGCCGGAGGAGACGATCACCTCGCGTTCGGCGCGCAGGATCGTCTTCTCGCCGCCCGGCCGGTCGACTACCTCGACGCCGATGGCGCGGCCTTTCTCGACGATGACGCGCGTGACCAGGACATCTGTCCTGACCGTCAGGTTCTTGCGGGCGCCGATCGGCTTCAGATAGGCGACGGAGGCCGATGAGCGGCGCGCGTTCTTTTGGGTCAGCTGATAGTAGCCGACGCCTTCCTGGCTCGCGCCGTTGAAGTCCGGGTTGAAAGGGATGCCCATTTCCTGGCCGGCGCGGAAATAGGCCTCGCAGATCGGCAGCGGCGAGATCGGGTTGGAGACGCCGAGCGGGCCCTGGTCGCCGTGGAAATCGTTGGCGAAGCGCTGGTTGTTCTCGGCGCGCTTGAAATAGGGCAGCACGTCGCGATAGCCCCAGCCGGTCAGCCCTTCCTCTCTCTCCCAGGCGTCGTAGTCGCGGGCGTTGCCACGGGTGTAGATCTGCGCGTTGATCGACGAGCCGCCGCCGACGACCTTGGCCTGGGTGTACCAGAAGACGCGGTCCTTCATGTTTCTCTGCGGCACGGTCGACCAGCCCCAGGACGCGATGCCCTTGGTCATCTTGGCGAAGCCCGCAGGCATATGGATCAGCGGATGCCAGTCCTTGCCGCCGGCTTCCAGCAGCAAAACGGAATTGCCTGGATCCTCGCTCAGCCGGTTGGCGAGAACGCAGCCGGCCGGGCCGGCGCCAACAATGATGTAGTCAGCCATTGTCCCTCACAAGCGTGGCACGGAGAGCGCGCCGTCGACATCGATGACCGATCCGGTCGAAAAACCGAATTTCCCGGAGGCAAGCGCGGCGACCACGGCACCGACATCGGCGGCCTCGCCCCAGCGTTTCGCCGGCACCAGTCCGCCTTCGATCAGCGCGTCATATTTGGCCGAAACGCCGGCGGTCATGTCGGTGCGGATGATGCCGGGCCGCACCTCGAACACGCCGATATTTTCGGAAGCGAGCCGCAGCGCCAGGTTCTTCACCCACATCGAAAGCCCGGCCTTGGAGATGCAGTAGTCGGCTCGCTCAGGCGAAGCCATGGCGGCGCTCACCGAAGTGATGGTGATGATCGACCGGGCTGAAACGGCAGGCGTCGCCGTCATAGCCTTGGCGAAGGCCTGGCTGAGGAACACCGTGCCGCGCAGGTTGACGTTCAAGGCTCGGTCGAAATTCTCTGGCTTCAGCTCCAGAAGATCACCGCGCACCACGGCGCCGACGCCGGCATTGTTGACGAGGCAATCGATGCGGCCGAAGGCATCCGTAGCCGCTTCGACCAATTTCGCATGGCCGGCAAGATTGGCGATATCGCATTGGGCGTAGGCGAACTTCGCGCCGCGCTCGGCGATTTTCTCGGCCAGTCCTTCGGCTGCGCCCTCGGCAAGGTCGGCGACAAGAATGTCGAAGCCGGCGTCGGCCAGCGCCTCGGCGCAGGCGAGCCCGATGCCGCGTGCGCCGCCGGTGACGATGGCCGCCGGGCGGGTCATGCGGCAAGCTCCGTCTTGCGGATGTAGTCAGCCACGCGCAGCGCCTGCGCCGCGATCGACAGCGCCGGGTTGACCGCGGCGGAGGTCGGCAGGAAGCCGGCGTCGACGACGAACAGATTTTGATGGTCGTAGGCGCGGCAGAACGTATCGAGGGGTGAAGTGGCCGGGTCGTTGCCCATCTTCACCGTGCCGCACTGATGCGAAGGCGTGCGCTTGTCGAAGGGGCGCGACAGCACGATCGGATAACCGCAGGCGCGAAGGTTCTCGCGCATCACCTTGGTCAGGCCTTCCAGCGACTGCATGTTGGAGCGGCGCCACTGCATGACGATCTCCTTGCCGTCGACCATGATGCGGCTTTCGGGATCGGGCAGGTCCTCGCACATCAGATACCAGTCGACGGCGTGTCCGGCCATGAAGTCGAGCACGAATTTCGGCATCGTCTTCACATTGGCCTTGAGCATGTTGCCGTCGATCTTGCCGAGCAGCTGCACATTGCCGAGCGGCTTGCCGCCTTTGCCGTCCGACAGATAGTAGTCGTTGAGCATCAGCGTCTTCTGGTAGACGCTGTCGTTGCGGCGGCGGGGGTCGATCGCCAGCATCGCGCTCGAATTGTGGTTCATGAAATTGCGTCCGACCTGGTCGGAGCTGTTGGCGAGGCCCTTTCCGTTAGCCGATGGCGAGCGCAGCAGGATGGCGGCCGAGTTGATCGCGCCGGCCGACAGGATCACCAGCTTCGGCGACAGCGTCTTTTGCGCGCCGTTCTGGGTGTAGTGGATGGCGGCGATCGATTTGCCGTCCGGCGACGTTTCCAGCCAGTCGACATGCGCGCCGGTTTCAAGCCGGATGTTCTTGTCAGCCAGCGCCGCCGTCAACGGGCCGGTCTGAGCGTCGATCTTACCCTGGCCGGTGTTGGGGAAGGCGTCCCAGCCGGTCTTGCCTTCCTTCAGCCAGGTCTCGATGTCGACGCCGAGCGGCAGCGAGGCCGGATGCAAGCCGAGACTTTTCAGCTCGGCGCGGGCGCGCGCGATCGGCGGCTCGTCCGGCACCGGCTTGAAGGCATAGGGAATCGAATGGAACGGCTCGGTCGGGTCTTCGCCGATGGTGCCGCGAACGCGAAAAAGCTGCTCGGCCTTGGAGTACCAAGGCTCGAATTCGTCATAGGAAAACGGCCAGGCCGGCGACACGCCGCCGAAATGCTCGAGCTCGGAAAAATCCTCCTTGCGGTAGCGGATCAGGACCGCGCCGAAGAACTTCGAATTGCCGCCGACATAGTAGTAGTTGCCGGGGTTGAAGGCAGCGCCGCCGGCCTCGCGCCACATCTCCTTCGGCCGGTAGTGCTCGTCGATGAAGATCGATCGCGTCGAGCGTGCATGCGGCGTCGCGGGCAGCGGTTCGCCGCGCTCAAGGATCAGGATCGAGGCGCCGCTGCCGGCCAAGCCGGAGGCGATCGTGGCGCCGCCGATGCCGGAGCCGATGATGACGATATCCGGGTTTGTCATAGTCTAAGGGTCTTTGTTTTGATGCATGTCGTTGCTCCAAAACCGGAGCCACTTTTGGGCGACATGCATCAGAGGATGCGCTTCTCGGTCGCCGGGTCGAAGAACACCGCCTTGCTCAGATTGAAGGCCAGCGGCGTGCTGGTGCCGGGCTGGATCCGGGCATCCGCTCTGAGCCGCGCCACCACGCCCTTGCCTCCGAGATTGGTGACGGCGAAGGTGTCGGAGCCGGCCGGTTCGACCACTTCGATATGGCAGTCGGCGGTGGCGATGTTCGAACCGTTGCGCTCGGCGCCTTCCGGGTCGGTCAGCGCTTCGGGCCGGACGCCAAAGATCACCGGCTTGTCCTTGAAGGCCGCAAGGCCGGCCGGCGCGCCGGGCATGGACAGCACGATCGGCTGCCGCGCCTCGCGGTCGAGCACCACCGACAGCCCGCTGCCATTGCCGTCGATCTTGGCCGGGATCAGGTTCATCGCCGGCGAGCCCATGAAGTCGGCGACGAAGATGTTGGTCGGGTTGTTGTAGATCTCGGCAGGCGTGCCGAACTGCTGCACCTCGCCGTCGCGCATCACGGCGATCTTGGTCGCCAGCGTCATCGCCTCGATCTGGTCATGCGTGACATAGACGATCGTCGTGCCGGTCGTGGCATGCAGGCGCTTGATCTCGATGCGCATGTCGACGCGCAGCTTGGCGTCGAGATTGGACAGCGGCTCGTCGAACAGGAAAAGCTTCGGGTCGCGCACCAGCGCGCGGCCCATGGCGACGCGCTGGCGTTGGCCGCCGGAGAGTTGGCTGGGCTTGCGGTTGAGCAGATGGCCGATCTGCAGGATCTTCGCCACCTTGTCGATCGCCGCCTGGCGCTCGGCGGCAGGCACGCCGCGCATCTCCATGCCGAAGGCGATGTTGCCGGCAACCGTCATGTTCGGATAGAGCGCGTAACTCTGGAACACCATGGCGATATCGCGCTTCGAGGGATGCAGGTCGTTGATCGCGCGGCCGTCGACGCGGATCTCGCCCTCGGTGATCTGCTCCAGGCCGGCGATCGTGTTGAGCAGTGTGGACTTGCCGCAGCCGGACGGGCCGACCAGCACGAGGAAACCGCCCTTTTCGAGCTCGACATCGATGCCCTTCAGGATCTCGACATTCCCGAAGCGCTTCTTCAGCCCATCAATTTCCAGAAAAGCCATGGTCGTTCCTTCCGAAAGGGTCAGCCCTTGACCGCGCCGGCCATCAGCCCGCGCACGAAATAGCGGCCGGCGACGACATAGACGATCAGGGTGGGGAGCGCGGCGATCATCGCCGCCGCCATGTTGACATTGTATTCGACGACGCCGGTCGAGGTGTTCACGACATTGTTCAGCGCCACCGTCATCGGCATCACGTCGCCGGTGCCGGCATAGGCGGAAGCGAACAGGAAGTCGTTCCAGATGTTGGTGAACTGGTAAATCACGGTGACGACAAAGATCGGCATCGAGTTCGGCAGCATGATGCGGCGGAAGATCTGGAAGAAGGACGCGCCGTCGACCTGCGCCGCCTTCACCAACTCGGTCGGGAAGGCCTCGTAGTAGTTGCGGAAGAACAAAGTGGTGAAGCCGAGGCCGTAGACCACGTGGACGAAGACCAGGTTCACTGTCGAATTGCCGAGGCCGAAATTGAACCCCGTCGCGTTTTGCAGCGTGGCGCCGAAGCGGCCGAGGCTGCCGAGAATCGTCGCCATCGGCAACAGCACCGACTGGAACGGGATGAAGCAGGCGAACAGCATCATGGCGAAAACCAGCGTGTGGCCGCGGAAGCGCCATTTGGTCAGCACATAGCCGTTCAATGCGCCGAGCAGCGTCGAGATCAGCACCGCCGGAACCACCATCTTGATGGAGTTCCAGAAATAGCCCTTGATGCCGGCGCAGGTGAGGCCGACGCAGGTCTCGCCCCAGGCCTTGAACCATGGCTCGATGGTCGGCGATTGCGGCAGCGCCAGCATGTTGCCGTTCTGGATCTCGTCCATGGTCTTGAACGAGGTGACCAGCATGACGAAGAGCGGCATCAGATAGAAGATCGCAAACAGCGCAAGCAGGCCGTAGATGACGATGCGGTTGATCGTCCTGGCGCTCATGCCGCTCGAAGCCGGACGGGCAGGCGAGGTGACGGCGCTCATCGCTGCTTCTCCCTGAGCTCGGAATAGAGGTAAGGCACGATGATTGCGGTCAGCGTCATCAGCATGATCACCGCACTGGCCGAGCCGACCGCCATTTCGTTGCGCTTGAAGGTGAACTCATACATGAAGTTGGAGGGCAGCCAGGCCGAGCCGCCGGGCCCGCCGCTGGTCAGCGCCACGACCAGGTCATAGGACTTGATGGCCAGATGCGCGAGCACGATGAAGGCCGACAGAAACACAGGTCGTAGCATCGGAATTACGATGCGGCGGTAGAGCTG
The DNA here is from genome assembly GCA_000824805.1 of Mesorhizobium sp. SOD10. Taxonomy (GTDB): domain Bacteria; phylum Pseudomonadota; class Alphaproteobacteria; order Rhizobiales; family Rhizobiaceae; genus Mesorhizobium. Next base: position 460,670 of record CCNA01000006.1, on the reverse strand, counting down.
GAAGGTGGATGCGCCGTCGATCTGCGCCGCCTTCATGATCTCGCCGTCGATGCCGCGTAGGCCGGCCAGGAACATCGCCATGATGAAGCCGGAAGCCTGCCAGACGCCTGCGATCACCACCGTGTAGATGACGAAATCCTTGTTCTTGATCCAGTCGAAATGGAAGCTCGTCCAGCCCCATTGATGCAGCGTCTGCTCCAGTCCGAGGCCAGGATCGAGGAACCATTTCCAGGCGACGCCGGTGACGATGAAGGAGAGCGCCATCGGATAAAGATAGATCGGCCGCAGCACGCCTTCGCCGCGGATCTTCTGGTCGAGCAGGATGGCCAGGAACAGACCGAGCGCCAGGCAGATCAGGATATAAAGGGCACCGAAAATGCCCATATTGGTGATCGAGGTGTACCAGCTCGAAGGCGGGTCGCTCTCGAAGGTCCAGCGCCACAGCCGCTGATAGGCCCGGGCCCCGGTTATGTCGTAGGACGGGAAGGTCTTGGAGTTGGTGAAGGACAGATAGATCGTCCAGAGAATGAAGCCATAGACGAAGACGATCGTCGCCGCGAAGCTTGGTGCCAAAACGATCTTCGGCAACAGATCCTGCAGCCGCGAACGGACCGTCGCGCCGGGACGGGCGTCGTGCTCCGGTGTCAGCTTGATCTGGGTTTCGGCAACTGTGCTCATCGGCTCATCCAGTACCGGTTGGTCGGAGACGGCCCGGCGCCAAAACGCATGAGGTCTTCCGCCCTTTTGTCGACAGGAGACCCTCCCCCGCCGAAGCGGGGGAGGGTCGGTTCAAGTGAACCTCACTTGGCGTCTTCGATTGCCTTGACCAGTTCGGTCACGGCCTCGTCGGAGGTCTTGATCTGACCATGGACGAACTTCGACACGACGTCCTTATAGGCGTTGGCGACGGCCGGCGGGGCGCCGTAGCCCTGGGCCAGCGAGCCGAACAGCGTGCCGCCTTCATTGGCCTTCTTCAGGTCGGCGATGCCCTTCTTGCCGCAAGCATCGAAGTCGGTGTCAGGCACGTCGGTGCGGGCCGGGACCGAACCCTTCACCACGTTGAAGGCCGACTGGAAGCTCTTCGACAAAGTGGCGGTGGCGAGTGCCACCTGGGCGGCCTTGCGGTCCTCCGGCACGTTGAACATGCCGAACATGTCGGAGTTGTAGATCACCGTGCCGTCAGTGCCCGGGAAGCGGTAGCAGAGGAAGTCGGTACCAGGGGTCTTCTTAGCGGCGTGGAACTCGCCCTTCGCCCAGTCGCCCATGACCTGAACCAGCGCATCGCCCTTGATGACCATGGCGGTGGCGAGGTTCCAGTCGCGGCCCGAGAAGTTCGGGTCGACATATTTGACGAGCTTGGCGAGGTTGTCGAACGACTTCTTCATCGTGTCGGACTTGAGCGACTCCTCATCGAGGTCGTTCATCGCCTTCTTGTAGAACTCCGGCCCGCCGGTCGACAGCACGACGGAGTCGAACATGGTGGCTTCCTGCCAGTTCTGGCCGCCGAGCGCGAGCGGGATGACGCCCGCGGCCTTGGCCTTGTCGAGGAGCGCAATGAAGTCGTCGAAGGTTTTCGGCTCGGTGCCGCCGATCTTGTCCATCACCGCCTTGTTGATCCACAGCCAGTTGACGGAGTGGACGTTGACCGGAGCGGCGACCCACTTGCCGTCATAGACGGAGAACTTCTGCAGGGCGGCCGGAACCGACTTGTCCCAGCCTTCCTTCTTGGCGGTCTCGGTCAGGTCGCCCATGACGCCGGCGGCGGCATAGTCGAGCACGGTGTAGCCAAGCATCTGCGAGGCGGTCGGATAATTGCCGGCCGCGACCATCGCCTTCAGCGCGGTCATGGCGGCATCGCCGCCGCCACCGGCCACCGGCACGTCCTTCCAGGCATAGCCCTCCTTGGCCAAATCCTGCTTCAGCACGTTCAGAGCAGCCGCTTCGCCGCCAGACGTCCACCAATGCAGCATCTGCACTTCCTTGACGTCCGCGGCATGCGCCGAGAACGCAAAGCTCGTCGCAAGAGCCGTTCCGATAAGCAGTTTGCGCAACATGTACTACCTCCCTTGTTGCATACACATGACCGGCGGGTGTCCGCCGGGGTCTCCCAACTCAGCCGACCCACCAACCGGTGCGCTGGCCGCGATGAAACTGGATAGTCTTTTCCTCGGTATAGTCCTCGACAGCGCGTTTGCCGAGTTCGCGTCCCAGACCGGACTGCTTGTAGCCGCCGAAGGGCAGTTCGGGATAACCTTCCATGAACGTATTCACCCAAACCGTCCCCGAACGCACACCGCGCGCCACCGACATGCATGTATCGACGCCGGCGCTCCACACCCCCGCAGACAAACCATAGGGCGTGTTGTTGGCAATGTGCAATGCCTTTTCAATCGTTTCAAAAGTGAGCACGGACAGCACCGGCCCGAACACTTCCTCGCGGGCGATCGCCATGTCTTCCGTGACGTTACGGACGATAGTCGGATCGAGATATTGCCCGGCGTTGGATTGAAGCCTGGCGCCGCCGGTGAAAACGTTGCCGCCTTCGGTTTTTGCCGCCGTTACATAGCCAGTTACCTTTTCCATATGATCGGTCGAGATCATCGCGCCGACCTTGGTGCGGTCGTCGAGCGGATCGCCGACGCGGACCTTCTGGGACAGCGCCTTGACCGCGTTCAGGAAGTCGTCGGCGATCGCCTCATGCACGATCAGGCGGCTGCCGGCGTTGCAGCACTCGCCGGCGTTGAAGAAGCCGCCGAACACGGCGGCGTCGGCCGCCGCTTCGAGATCGGCGTCAGGGAAGACGATCTGGCCGTTCTTGCCGCCGAGCTCCATCGATACCTTCTTCAGCGAATTGGAAGCCGCCGCCATGGTCATCTTGCCGACACGGGTCGAGCCGGTGAAGGACACCATCTCGACCAGCGGATGGCTGACCATCGGCGCGCCGACATCGGCGCCGTAGCCGGCGAGGATGTTGACGACGCCGGCCGGCAATCCGGCCTCGAGCAGGATGTCGCCGAGCACGAAGGTCGAGGCCGACGTCATCTCGCTCGGCTTCACCACCGCCGTGCAGCCCGCGGCGAGCGCGAAGGGCAGTTTCTGGCTGACGATCAGGAAAGGGAAGTTCCACGGCGTGATGATCGAGACGACGCCGATCGGCTCGCGCAGCACGACGCCCAGCATATCGTCGCCGAGATTGGCGTAGCTCTCGCCATGCAGCGTGCGGGCAAGCGAGGCGGCATAGCGCCAGATGTCGATAGCGCCGCCGATCTCGCCGCGCGCCTGGGCGATCGGCTTGCCGGATTCCAGCGCGTCGAGCCGGGCGATCTCTTCCAGCCGGGCCTCGATCAAGTCAGCAGTCTTCAGCAGAATCGCGGCGCGTTCCGAGGCCTTCATGCGCGGCCATGGGCCGGTTTCAAACGCCCTGTGCGCGGCCTGCACTGCGGCTTCCACTTCTTCAGGACCTGCCTGGGCATAGCGCGAGACGACAAAACCGTGGCCGGGGCTGGCGCGCTCGATGCTGCGGCCATCACGGGCATCGACATGCCTGCCATCGATCAAGAGCTTGTAAGCCTTCGGCGCCTCAGACGCCTCGGCCGGCATGGCAATGTTGAGCGGTGCGTTCATCATGTCTTCTCTAGGATCTCGAAAAGGCCGGCTTCTGCTTGGCCTTGAAGGCGCCGACACCGACTTTGAGGTCGCCTGTCAGCGCAATGAAGCCGCTGGCCAGCGCCTCGGTCGCGGCGGCGTCTTCTTCGCACTCGGCAACGCCGATCATTAGCTTGGCGGCCTCTGTCGCCAGCGGGCCGCGCTCGGCGATTTTTTCCGCCCAGGCTTTCGCTTCGTCGAAAGCCTTGCCGGTTTCGACGACACGGTCGACGATACCGTGCGCCAGCGCCTCGGCCGCCAGGAAAATCTCGCCGCCAATCGCCATCCGGCGCACGATCTGTGCACCGAAGCGGCGCACGGCGCGCTGTGTGCCCGACCAGCCCGGTACGACGCCGATCGAAGTTTCCGGAAAGCCGATCTTTACCTGCGTTTCGGCGACGCGGAAATCGCAGGCGGCGGCGAGTTCAAGTCCGCCGCCCAGCGCATGACCGGAGAGCACGGCGATGGTCGGCTGCCTGAGCCGCGCCAGCCGGTCGAAGACGCGGTGTCCGTAGCGCACCCACTGCACCTGGAAATCGGCGGCGCTTAATCGTCCCCAGGCTTCGACGTCGCCGCCAGCGCAAAAGCCCTTGCCTTCGCCACGGATCAGCACCACGCGGACGCCCTCGGCCAGTTCGGCTTCGTCAAGCGCGGCTTCCAGCGCACGCAGCATCGGGATGTCGAGCGCGTTGAACTTTTCCGGACGGCGCAAGGTGACGGTGCCGATCGCGCCGTCCCGCTCGAAGGTGACAAGCTCAGCCATGCGCGCCTCCGAGCGAAGCGCCGCCATTCAGCGACAGGCTGATCGGCCTGTCCTGATAGAGCGCGGCGGGCGTTACCTTGAGGTCGTTTGCCACAGCCAGCGGGATCTCCGCCTGCGCCAGCACATCGCGCTCGAGATCGATGCCGGGCGCGAGTTCCGTCACCATCAGCCCGTCCGGCGTAAGCTTCATCACGCAACGTTCGGTGACATAGGTGATGTCCTGTCCCTGCGCGACGGCGCGTTTTCCCGAGAATGAGATGTGCTCGACCTCCTCGACGATCTTCTTGACCTTGCCTTCCTGGTCGATGCGGATGGCGCCATTCGCCAGCGAGAGCTTGGCGCCGGCATTGAAGAAGCCGGAGAAGACGATCTTCTTCGCCCGTGCGGTGATGTCGACGAAGCCGCCGGCGCCGGCCGTCACATGAGGCCTTGCCGAGAGCTTCGACACATTGACCGAGCCGTGGCGGTCGATCTGCAGGAAGGAGAGCAGCGAGGCGTCGAAGCCGCCGGCCTGGAAATAGATGAACTGGTGCGGCGATGGCATGATCGCCTCGGCATTCGAGGCGCAGCCGAATTTGAAGTCGAGCAGCGGCACGCCGCCGACCGCGCCCTGCTCGATCACCCAGGTGACCTTGCCGTGCTGGCCTTCCTCGAGAAGAATGCGCGGCACGTTGGCGGAGATGCCGAAGCCGATGTTGACGGCCATGCCGTCGCGCAATTCCATGGCGACGCGGCGCGCGATCACCTTCTGGATGTTCATCTCCGGCGTGCGGAAGGTCGAGAGCGGCCGGAAGATCTCGCCGGAGATCGCCGGATCGTAAGGCGTCTGCGTCGTCTGCAATTGATCGGGCGCCACCACGATATGATCGACCAGAACGCCCGGCACGCGCACGTCATGCGGCTTCAACGTGCCGTTTTCGACGACGCGCTTCACCTGCGCAATGACGAGGCCGCCATTGTTGCGGGCCGCCAGCGCCTGCTCGAGCCCGCCGAGATAGGCGCCTTCATGCTCGTAGGTGAGGTTGCCGCGCTCGTCGGCCGTGGTGGCGCGGATGATCGAGATGTTGGGCACGATGGCGCGGAAATAGAGCCATTCCTCGCCGTCGAACTGCTCAACCGAAACGATCGGCTCGCTGGCCGCGGCGTTCATGGCGCAGCCCTGGTGACGAGGATCGGCGAAAGTCTCGAGGCCGACCTTGGTCAGCACGCCCGGCCGCTTGGCGGCGGCCTCGCGATGCATGTCGAACAGGATGCCCGATGGCACGTTGTATGCGGCGACCGAATTGTCGCCGATCATCTTCCAGATCTGCGGCGGCTCGGCGGAGGAGGGACCGGACGGGTAGGAGCCGCAGAGCGTGCGCTTCAACAGGCCGGGCTTGGCGAGATGGTCGATGCCCTTGATGCCATACATGTCGCCGGCGGCGATAGGATGCAGCGTGGTGATCGCCTTCGGATGGCCTTCCGCCTCGAAGCGTTCGCCGATCGCGGCAAGCACCGCGTCGGGGCAGCCGAGGCCGCTCGACGACGACACCGAGACGACCATGCCGTCCTTGATTAGGCTGGCGGCATAAGCCGCCGAGACGAGCTTGCTCAATCGAGGCTCCCGAGTTGCGGATCGACAGCGACGGCCTTGCCGGTCTTCGACGATTGAAGTGCGGCTTCAGCTGCGGCCAGCGACCAGATGCCGTCCTCGCCGGTGGCGGAAGGCTGCCCTTCACCGCGGATCGCGGCATGGAACTGGCGCAGCGAGCGGGTGTAGAGGTCCTCGCGGTCGAAGCTCAATTCTTCCTCGCTGCTCGCGGTGCGCAGCAGCACCGAGCCGACCGGCTTCTGCGTCATCACATTGCTGGCGATGAGCGAGCCTTCCGAGCCATGCACCTCGAAGCCGGTGCCGGCGAATTTCGTCGTGAAGCCCTCATGCGACTGTGCGATGACGCCGGACTTGAAGCGCCAGATGCACATGGCGCCGTCCTCCAGACCACTCCCGGCCATGCCGGCGGATTGCGTGAAAGCCGAAATTTCGACCGGATCGTCGCCCAGCACGAAGCGCAGCGTGTCGGCATCGTGCACCGTGATGTCGAGCACCACGCCGCCGCCGGCCTCGGGCTTCGTGATGCGCCAGCCCTGCAGGTTCTCCGGCAGGTAGACGGAATGGAAAACGCGCGCCGCGATCGGCTTGCCGATGCGGCCGGCGACAATCGCCTCGCGCATGGCGCGGTGGGCGCCGGCATTGCGCAGATGATGGTTGGTGCCGAAGACGATGCCGGCGGCTTTCGCGGCGGCAACCAGCTTGCGGGCGTCGGCGCTGGTCAGCGCCAGCGGCTTCTCGCACAGCACATGCTTGCCGGCCTTGATCGCGGCGAGACCCTGTTCGAGGTGCAATTCGTTAGTGGTCGAGATGTAGACGGCGTCGATATCCGAACTGAGCAGCGCATCGAGGGACGAGACGGCAGCAGGAATACCGTTCTCGCTGGCATAGGCCTTTGCGCGCTCGGCACTCGAGCTCATCACGGCGACGACCTCGCCATCGGCCTGCGCGCGGATGGCGTTGATCATGAATTGTCTGGCGATCGTGCTGGCGCCGATCAGTCCCCATCGCACGCTCATGCCGCGTCTCCCACTTGGCTGTTGCGGTCCGGACCGCTGCTTTCCCGCACGACCAGACTGACGGCGCCGATATGGTCCTCGGCGCGCGTGGTGCGCGACTGGATCATCTTCAGCATGACATGAGCGGCCCGTTCACCGAGGCCCGCGGTGTCGACGGCAACGCTGGTCAGCGCCGGGCTGTAGTGCTCGGCCTCGGCGACATCGTCGAAGCCGACGACGGCAAAATCGGCGCCCGCCTCAAGGCCGCGTTTCCGCAATGCCAGCATGGCGCCGAAGGCGACCGCATCGTTGAAGCAGAGTGCCGCCGTCGGCGGCTGCGCTGCGGCAAGCGCCGTGTCCAGGCAAGCCATGCCGCCCTTGCGGCTGGTCTCGCCCTCGACGATCGTTCTGTCGGTGGCGGGGATGCCCAGCGTTTCGCAAGCCTCCAGAAAGCCGCCAAGCCTCTGTTGATAAACGACGAGTTCGGACGAGCCGCCGAAGAAGGCCAGGCGGCGATGACCCTTGCGGATCAGATGCTCGGTGGCGATGAAGGCGCCGCGATGGTTGTCCGGCGCGATCACCGGAATGCGGCTTTCAGGCAGCCGGCGCATGGTGAAGACGACCGGCACGCCCGCCGCCTCGATGCGGCGGAAGGCGCCGGGCGTGGTGCCGCGCGCCGGCGAGACGATGAGGCCGGCGACACCCTGTTCCATCAGCGACTTCAACACCTCTTCCTGGCGTACGGGGTTTTCCGCCGTGTTGGCGATGAAGGGGACGACGCCCGCCGCCTGGAAGACACGCTCCATACCAACGGCAAGCTCGGCGAAGAAGGGGTTGGTGAGATCGTTGATCACCATGCCGATGACGTTGGAATGAGCCTTGCGCAGATTGGCGGCGCCACGGTTGTAGACATAGCCGACATCCTCGATCGCCTTGCGCACCCTTGTCGCGGTTTCAGGCCGGATCAGCCCGCTGCCCTGCAGCACGAGCGACACCGTCGATTTGGACACACCGGCCTCGCGGGCGATGTCCAGGATCGTCGCCTTGGCCCGGCTGGCCATCCTCGTTCCGTCCTCCACGTTTTCGAGCAAATTTATTGGAACGTTCTAATCGCTGACGCCATTCGGAGTCAATCGTGATTCCTGCGAGATTCGAAAAATTGATTGAAGCGGTTCAAAATCGGTGCTGGCGCAAGGAGTTCTGCACCGAGGGTCTGTAGCAGGTCAGCTCCCAGCCTTTGAATCATCAAGCTTCTTGATTTATTGGAACGTTCCATTTATAGCGGCCCGGAAGGGAGAGCTCCATGGACATCACCTTGCCTGCCGCAAATGGCGACCGGGTCAGCTACCGGCTCGTCGGTCAACCGGTCGAGCCGAGCCAGGACGCGCCTTTTTCGCGCATCGCCTATGCCGCCGCCCATGTCGTTGCCGATCCCATCGCCATGACCAACCCCTGGTCACAACCGGCGGTCGATTGGGACAAGACCATGGCATTTCGCCACCATCTGTGGCGGCTCGGCTTTCGCATCGCCGAGGCCATGGACACGTCCCAGCGCGGCATGGGTTTCGACTGGGCGAGCGCCAAGGAACTGATCCGGCGCTCGATCGCGGAGGCCAAGACGGTGCCGGGCGCCGACCTCGCTTCGGGGGCGGGAACCGACCATCTGGGGCCGGCGGCGGCCAAGACGCTCGACGACGTCATCGGCGCCTATGAAGAACAATTCGCCTTCATCGAAGGCGAGGGCGGCAAGGCGATCATGATGGCGAGCCGTGCGCTGGCGGGGGTGGCAAAGGGGCCGGACGATTATGCCCGCGTCTATGACCGGGTGCTTTCCCAGGCATCAGGCAAGGTCATCCTGCATTGGCTGGGCGACATGTTCGATCCGGCGCTCAAGGGTTATTGGGGCAGCAACGATTTCGATGCGGCGCTCGGCACGGTCGTCGCCATCATCGAGCGGCATGCGGACAAGGTGGAAGGCATCAAGATATCGCTGCTCGATGCCGAGAAGGAGGTGCTGCTGCGCGACCGGCTGCCCGAGGGCGTCGTGATGTTCACCGGCGACGATTTCAACTATCCGGAGCTGATCGCAGGCGACGGCAGGCGGCATTCGCACGCGCTGCTCGGCATCTTCGACGCCATCGCCCCGGTCGCCAACGCTGCGCTGGCGAAGCTGGCGGAGGGCGACAGAGTCGGTTACGACGCGCTGATGGCGCCGACCGTGACGCTGTCGCGCAAGATCTTCGAAGCGCCGACCGAATACTACAAGGCCGGCATCGTGTTCATGGCCTGGCTGAACGGGCATCAGGACCATTTCACCATGGTCGGCGGCATGCAGTCGGCGCGCGGCATATGCCACTATGCGGACGTCTTCCGGCTCTCCGATCAAGCTGGCCTGTTGGCCGACCCCGATCTTGCCATGGCCCGGATGAAGACTCTGCTGGCGACGGCGGGCGTCTAGTCTAGACCTATGGCGGCTTGCTTCCTGGCAAAAGCCCCTGTTTGATTTCTCAACCTACAAGGCTGGCACAGGACGCGCTCCATGCCCTCCTGACCCATAGGTGAGCACATGGAAGTTCCAGGTCTGAAAGGGCGGGTAGCGGTCATTACCGCAGCCGGCCAGAACATCGGCAAGGCCGTCGCGCTGGCGTTCGCCCGAGCGGGGGCGCACATCGTCATCACCGGGGGCAGCGACGCGGCCAAGATCGAGGCCGTCGCCGACCAAGCTCGGTCTTTCGGCGTCGAGGCGATAGCATCCATCTGCGACGGCGCCGACGAGGCCGCCATGAATGCCTTGATCGAAAGGGCGGTGGCGGAACTGGGCGGCGTCGACATCGCGGTGTCCTGCGTGGGGATACGACCGCACCAGCCGCTCGAGGAGATCACCCTCCAGGACTGGCAGAAGGTGATCGACACCAACCTTGGATCGGCCTTCATCCTGACCCGGGCGGTGCTGCCCCACATGCGCAGAAGAAAATTCGGGCGCTTGCTCTACATGGCCGGCACAGACGCGCTCTTCCCGCTGGCGAACCGAGCGCATGTCGTCGCCGCGAAACATGGCATGCACGGCCTGGCGAAGGCTGTGGCGCTGGAATGCGGGCCGGACGGGGTGACCGCCAACAGCATTGCCCCGGGATGGCTGGACACGAACAGGAATGCGGCCTGGTACCCCGATCTCGAGCAAACCTACGAGCATGTGAAGGCGACGGTGCCGCTAAGGACGCTTGGAACCGCCGAAGACGTCGCCAATGCCTGCCTCTATCTCGCGTCCGACATGGGCAAGTTCGTCACCGGACATTTGTTGCACATCAACGGCGGCGAGTTCATGGTGTAGGCTTGCAATCAGGGAGCGCGGTCGGCGTGAAGGGATACTGGCTCATCGTCGGAACCGAGATTTCGGACCAGGAGGCGCAGGCCGAATATAGCCGCCTCTGGAAGCCCGTCGGCGAAAAATACCAGGCACGAACCAATACGACAAAACAGCCGCCTCTGCTCGTCGAGGCGCGCGATGCCAAGCGCGTGGTCTTGGTGGAGTTTCCGTCGCTAGAGATCGCCAAGGCCTGCTATGCGGATCCGGCCTATGGGGGAGCCATGCGTTTCGCGCTCAAGGCGTCGAATCGTACGCTGGTGATGTTCGAAGGGGATCTCGGGTAGTCGGCGGGCGTAGCGCCGCTGGAGAGCCGCTAAACTCGAGCTCGATTCACGATGGCCAACGCTATGCGCGAGGCGATCGTCTGCTTAATGATTGGGAAGGATGGTGGGCGTGACAAGGATTGAACTTGTGACCCCTGCAATGTCAATGCAGTGCTCTCCCGCTGAGCTACACGCCCATCCGACGCCGCGCATACACCACTTTTGATCCGGCGCGTCAATAGCGGGAATGTGGAAAGACGGCTTCCATTCGTCGCATCGGCGAGGACCCTGCCGATGCGAGCCTCGATGCAGGCCTCAGGCGGCCTGCAGCATCTTCTCGACCTCGTTGACGAGATCGCGCAGGTGGAAGGGCTTCGACAGCACCTTGGCGTCCTTGGGCGCCTTCGAATCGGGATTGAGCGCGACCGCGGCAAAGCCGGTGATGAACATCACCTTGAGGTCCGGATCGATCTCGGTGGCGCGGCGGGCGAGCTCGATGCCGTCCATTTCCGGCATGACGATGTCGGTCAGGAGCAGCGAGAAAGGTTCTTCGCGCAGCCGCTCATAGGCGCTGGCGCCATTGTCGAAATCGCTTACCTGGTAGCCGGCGCGTTCCAGCGCCTTGACGAGGAAGCGGCGCATATCGTCGTCGTCTTCCGCCAGCAGAATGCGTGCCATCATGTCCCGTCCGAATCATCCGCCCAAGCCTGCCGCCGGGCAAGGCCGTTAACCATGCTGTATATGAGGATGTGCCGGTAAACATCAAGTGAATGAAGGGCATCCGACATCCGGTTCGAAGCGCGGTTTCACAGCCTGAAATGCTGGACATGCCGGACGCAAGGTGGCAAGTTTTGGGTCATGATGCAGTGCTTCATCCTGGTTCATACAAATTGAAGACGGCAGCCGAGGATTTTTCGGTCGTTCCACCCTTCGAAATCCGATCGGGCGCCGAACAGCGCGTCCCCTTCCTGTTCAACTCACCGCATAGCGGCCGCCATTATCCGGAGCGTTTCCTGGCCATGGCGCGGCTCGACCGCAACGCCATCCGCCGGTCGGAGGACTGCTATGTCGAGGAGCTTTTCGGCGGCGCCGTGCCGCTCGGAGCGCCGCTGCTTTCGGCCAATTTTCCGCGCGCCTATCTCGACGTCAACCGCGAGCCCTGGGAACTCGATCCGCGCATGTTCGCCGAGCCGGTGCCGTCCTTCTGCAACATCCGCTCGGCGCGTGTCGCCGGCGGGCTGGGTACGGTGCCGAAACTGGTCGGCGAGGGGCTCGACATCTATTCCGGACGCTTGCCTTTGGCCGAGGCGGTAGGACGCATCGAAGCGGTGTACAAGCCTTATCACGAGACGCTGAAGCGGCTCCTGGCCAGGACGCATGCCAGGTTCGGCTATGCCGTGCTGATCGACTGCCATTCGATGCCGGCCTCGATCCGCGTCGGCGACAACGGCGTGCGGCCCGACTTCATCATCGGCGACCGGTTCGGCATCTCGGCCTCGCCGGCGCTCACCGAAATGGCGATCAGCCTGCTTGTCGGCATGGGCTACACGGTCGCGCACAACAAGCCCTATGCCGGGGGTTTCATCACCGAGCATTATGGCAGGCCGGCGCGGCATCTGCATGCGCTGCAAATCGAGGTCAATCGCGGGCTTTACATGGACGAGCGGACGTTCCAGAAATCGGCCGGCTTCGACGCCTTGGCCGCCGACCTGACCCGCTTCTCGGCCGACCTGATGTCGATGCCCGATCATCATTTCGTCGATTTGCCGCTCGCGGCCGAATGACGGTGCGATCGGTGCACCGAGTTCTTTACAAACGCAATTCCGGTCGGGAAACCGCTTCACACCTTCCTGGAATTGCACGAAAAAAAGACCGCGTCGTTTTCACGACACGGTCGAAGTCTAGGGAGGAAACGCCCAAGGAGGGCATGGACAGGAAAAACCTGCCCGATGACAGAATTATTGTGCGTCGCACAAATGTCAATCGACATCAGGGTTTTTTAATTCAATATGATGTGGAAATTCCGCTTCAGCGGTTCAGATGTGGCATTCGGGCAACAGAAAGCGGGCGCCTGACCGGTCTTGAGAGCGCCCGTTCTGCGAGAAAGAGCGGCTGGCAAGGGCCGCGATGGGGAGAGCGACTTGGATATCAGCACCGATTTCATGCGGCGCATCGCGCATGCCGCCGCCGCGGAAACCTTGCCGCGCTTCCGCAGTCAGGGAACGGTCACCAACAAGCTTGCGGGGAGCTTCGACCCGGTCACCGAAGCCGATCGTGAGGCCGAGCGCGCGATCCGCGCGCTGATCTCCTCCGAATATCCCGACCACGGCATCCTCGGCGAAGAGCATGGCAGCCAGAACCTCACCAGCCGGCATGTCTGGGTGATCGACCCGATCGACGGCACCCGCGCCTTCATTTCCGGCATTCCGGTCTGGGGAACGCTGGTCGGGCTGACTGTCGATGGCGATGCGGTCGCCGGCATGATGTCGCAACCCTTCACCGGCGAATTGTTCTACGCCAACGCTTCCGGGTCGCATTATGAAGGACCGGGCGGTCCGCGCAGGCTGGCGACCCGCAAGACGACCGAACTCGCACAGGCGACGCTGTTCACGACCACGCCGGCCCTGTTCAAGGGCGATGCGCGCAAGCGCTACGACCAGTTCGAGACAAAGGTCCAGCTCGCCCGCTACGGCACCGATTGCTATGCCTTCGCCATGCTGGCGGCCGGCAGCATCGATATCGTCGCCGACCCGGGCCTGAAGCCCTACGACATCGTCGCGCTGATCCCGCTCATCGAGAAGGCCGGCGGCGTCATCACCACTTTCGAAGGCGGACCGGCCGAGAAGGGCGGCGACATATTGGCGGCCGCGACGCCGGAACTGCACGCGGCGGCGATGGCGGCGCTGCGCGGCTGAGCGGGCGCACGCTCAGGGAGCGTCGCCGGTGCCGGGAATGAAGGCGTCGAAGGCGGCCAGGAGCTGCTCGCGGTAGATGTCCTTCTCCTGCAGGATCTCGTGCTGGGCGCCGTCGATCATCAGCAGCGAGCCGACGCGCAATTTCCTGGCATAGGCTTCCACCGCTTTGGTCGAGACCACCCGGTCGGCGCCGGCGGCAACGATCAGCATCGGCACCCTGATCCTTGCCATGAAATCCGGATCGCTGACGGCATGCGCAGCCGCGGCCGCCGCCTTCAGCCAGCGGATGGTCGGGCCGCCGAGCGCCAGCTGCGGCCAGGCCTCGTAGATGCCGGCATTGCGCCGGTAGCGCTCAGGGTCCGAGGTCACCTTGTTCACCTCGAAAGGCGGCGGCACCTTCGGCCGCGGACCGAGCGCGGCATAGAGCCAGCCGAGACCTAGCGCGCAGAAGATCGCGCAGACGCGTCGCACCATGGCGATCGAGACCGGCAGGTCCGGCACCTCCAGAAAAGGCGCCAGCAGCACCATGCGCCGCACCCGGTTGACCATGGACGGCGAGGCAAGCAGCGCGATCACGGCTCCGGTCGAGTGGGCGAGGATGTAATAGGGGCCGCGGCAGTCGGGCAGCACGACCTCCTCGAAAAATTGCTCGAGGTCGCGCGTGTAGTCGCGGAAGCTGCGGACATAGCCGCGCTGGCGGTCACGCAGCAGGCGGCTGGAATCGCCCTGGCCGCGCCAGTCGAGGATGGCGACGCCGAAGCCGCGATCGGCGAGATCGCGGATGGTCTCGAAATATTTCTCGATGCATTCGTTGCGCCCGGTCAGCAGAACCACCGTGCCCTGGAGCGGCCGGGTGACAGCGGCGAAAACGCCGTAGCGGATCTTCTTGCCGTCACGCGTGGTGAAGAAGCCGCCCGCAGCGTTCTGCGGCAGGGGATTGTCCTCGGTCAGATGGAAAAGATCCGTCATTCGGTGTCGTTGCTTGTTCTTTGCCCGGACGGGCGAGGCGTCGGCATGGTGATAGACGGCCAGCCGGCAAAAGCAAAGCGCTGCGAGGATTTAAGCGGCACCCCCGCGCATAAACCGAAATCGGAATCGATTTTTGGAAAGGACCATGCGCGAAATCAAAAGTGCTACATCGTCCTTAGCGCGTCCGGAGGACGCGCGGCGCTATAGTGAAGGGGAGGCCGGAAATGCCTGCGGCGCACTTCCGGCCTCTGTCGATCCGGGAGGAAGGGACGTTGCACCCGGTCGGCCTCGTCGCGGCACGGGGATCGATGCGCCGCTTGTCCGTCATGTTGGTCAAAGCCTAGCGCTGAATGACTGAACGGATGCCGAAGCGGCGGTTCATCCGCCATTCATCAACGTGGCCACATTGCGACGCGAAGAAAACCTTGAAATGGCTTTTTGAGCTTCCCAAATGAAGGTTGCGGCCGCCGATGTCGGGGCCGCTGGCCTATCCGGAACGCCTTGCGAGGGTTTCGCACCGGGTCACACGCAAACCATGTTGCTCAACAGGAGAACACTTATGCGTCACGTTGATTTTTCCCCGCTTTATCGTTCGACCGTCGGCTTCGACCGGCTGTTCACCATGCTCGACTCGCTCGGCCAGCCCGAGACCGCGCAGACCTACCCGCCCTATAACATCGAGCGCACCGGCGAGAACGCCTACCGCATCTCGATGGCTGTTGCCGGCTTCTCGGAAGACGAAATCTCGATCGAAGCCCACCGCAACGTGCTGACCGTCAAGGGCGAGCGCAAGGAAGAGAACAACAGCGAGGGTTCGGAGCTGCTGTATCGCGGCATTGCCTCGAGGTCCTTCGAGCGTCGCTTCCAGCTTGCCGACCACGTGGAAGTGGAAGGCGCCACGCTGAAGAACGGCCTGCTCTTCGTCGATCTCAAGCGCAACATTCCCGAGGAGCTGAAGCCGCGCAAGATCGCGATCACCTCGTCCTCGGACAAGGCCAAGCAGATCGAGGCCAAGGCCGCCGCGTAACCCGCGGTCTCCATCCCAGACAACGTCTCCCTCCCGAGACGAAAGCGGCGCCGAGAGGCGCCGCTTTTTATTGTGCCGAGCCTTTCTGGCTATCGGCTTTTTGCCGCGACGACAGCTTCGACATTCTGCCGATGAACGGCTTCGTATGGCGCAAAATATTCGGTTGCCGTCGTGGCAAAAATGTCGGCGCCGAAGGTCCTTAGATCCTGCCTTGCCAGGTCCGGATCATGCCGGCAGGCAAGCAGCTTGCGAATATAGGCCTGTGTGGCGCCGATGAGGCTTCTGTCATAGCCACCCGCTTCGATTGCCCGCAAGGAACCGTGGTTGGGCAGGATTCGATCGAACCGCCAGCCGGCCATGCGCTCGAGGTCGACCAGATGCTCGCCCAGGCGTTCCGGTTCCGAAACATAGGTGACGGAGTCTTCCAGCGTGTCGCCCGCCAAAAGCAGGCCGGCGTCGGGCATCAGCAGCACCGTGCCGTCATGGCTGTGGACTTCCACCTGGCGGAGTTCGATGGGGATCGCTCCTACCATCAGACTGAGGCTGCCCTCGAACATTCTGTTGGGCAGGACGAGGGGCTTGATCGGCGGATTGCCACCCTCGATCCCGGCGCGGCCGCGTTTGAGCGCCGCGGCGGTGAGGCGGTTGGCGATGATCTCGCAATCCTTGAACACCTCGTTGCCGGCGATATGGTCGTCATGCCAGTGGCTGAGCACGACGCGTGTCGAGGTCGCGCCCATCTCTTCGAGCGTCTGCCGGATGAAGCGGGCATGCGGCAGGGAGATATGCGTGTCGTAGACGAGCGCCTGCGACCCGTCGACGATCGCATAGGTGCAGATGCCGAGCGTATAGGCGCCGTCGTCCAGCCAGTTCGGCTCGTCCGACCAGATGCGGACGCCATCGACACGGCCGTCATAGAAGCCCAGAACATTCTGCGCCGGGCGGACCAGGCGCATTATCGAGGCGAGAGACGGCCTGGCCATGCCGGGAAACTCAGGCGAGCAGCTGACCGAGACGCTCGATCTCTTCCGTCGTGGTCGCGAAGCTGGCAACGAAACGGTAGATCGCTTCCTCCTCTCCGAGATGGCCATCGAAACCCTGCGGAAGGCCCCATTCGTAGAATTTGGCGCCGGCGGCCTGCAGCTTCTCGGCTGTCTCGCGGGCGAGGATGGCGAAGACCTCATTGGCCTGCGGCAGCCAGGCGAGCTTGCCGGCCGGCGCGTCCTCGATCGTTTCCGCCAGACGCGCGGCCATCTGATTGGCGTGTGCCGCCATCCGCAGCCACAAATCGTCGGTGAAATAGGCCTCGAACTGGGCCGAGATGAAGCGGGCCTTGGAGAAGGTCTGTCCGGCGCGCTGACGCAGCAGGCGCAGGTCCTTGCCGACATCGGGATTGAGGATCACCACCGCGTCGGCCATCCAGCAGCCATTCTTGGTGCCGCCGAAGGAGAGGAGGTCGACGCCGCTCTTCCAGGTCATTTCGGCCGGGCTGACGCCGGTCGCCGCAATCGCATTGGCGAAGCGCGCGCCATCCATGTGCAGCGGCAGCTTGTGGCGGTGGCTGACCTCGGCGACCGCCTTGACGTCGTCGATGCTATAGACCGTGCCGACCTCGGTCGCCTGGGTGAGGGTGACCGCCATCGGTTGGCCGGCGGGGGCCAGATCCTGCGAATAGCGCTTGATGGCGCGGTCAAGAGCTTCGGGGTTCATGCGCCCCAGCGGCCCCGGCACCGGCGCCATGCGCGCGCCGCCGGTGTAAAAACCCATCGCGCCGAACTCGTCGACATTCATATGCGCTTCGGAGTGGCAGAGCGCGATGCCGCCGATGCGGTTCACTGCAGCCATCGAAAGCGCATTGGCCGCTGTGCCGGTCGCGACGAAGAAGACCTGCACCTCGCGCTCGAAGATCTCGCTGAAGCGGCGATAGACGGCGCGATCCAGATCGCCATCGCCATAAGCGACAGCGATTCCGGCGGCATGGCGCGACAGATTGGCGGAAATGTCGGGGTGGACGCCGGCCCAGTTGTCGGAGGCAAAGAACATCGAGAGGTCCATATCGTGATTGGCAAAGGCGGCGGGACTTGACCGCTTCGGCGGTTGAAGCGCAAGGGCCAATCGCTGGCAAAGCGGTGAAGCCAGCGCGTCCCCTCGAAAGACCCCGGACCGAAGCTTGCGTTTCCGGTACTCGTCACGAAATTTTGTGTCGCGGCACGACCAAGTTTTTTGTGAATCAGTCTTGTGTGGCCTCCTGATTTCTGCCATAAAAAATTTAGGACAGTAGTGCTGTCTTATTTTGTCGCACAAAACAGGCTGGACTGGCGTATCATCACTGCCAATCCGGCCATTGTCGCGAGCGGCGGGTAGACGGCCCGGCTCTGGCCTGTACGATACCGGATGCGAACCGGGCGTATAGCCGTATGGTTCGATGGATTTCGCGAGACGTGCAGCAAGATGAAGGGGAAGCATTCGCGCTTCCCAAGGCAAACCAGCGCCCTGAGACAGTCGGGCCAAGGTGGAGAACGGAGGATAGGACGATGACGGAACTGACGCCATCTGCGATCAACGGCCAGGCCGCGCAGACGAAAGCGGCAGCCGTTAAAAATACCGTCCCGACCAAAGCCGGCCGAACCACTAACGGCCCGGCCGCCCAAGGCCTCTATGATCCGCGCAACGAGCATGACGCCTGCGGCGTCGGCTTCATCGCCAGCATGAAGGGCGTGAACTCGCACGACATCGTCGAGGACGGTCTGGCGATGCTGGAAAACCTCACCCATCGCGGCGCCGTCGGCGCCGACCCGCTGGTCGGCGACGGCGCCGGCGTGCTGGTGCAGATCCCGGACGCTTTCTTCCGCGAGGAAATGGCGGCCAAGGGCGTCGAACTGCCGCCGGCGGGCCAATACGGCGTCGGCCACTGGTTCATGCCGCAGGATGCGGCGCTTCGCGCCCATATCGAGGACATCATCGCCGAATCGGCGCAGTCGGAAGGGCTGCCGCTCATCGGCTTCCGCGACGTGCCGGTCGACAATTCATCGCTGTCGAAGGCGCCGGATATCGTGGCCTCCGAGCCGTTCCACCGCCAGGTGTTCATCGGCCGCACGGCCGACATCCCGGACGACGAGGAGTATGAGGCGCGGCTTTATCTGCTGCGCAAGGTGATCTCGGGCCGCATCTATGCCGAGAACGACAACAAGGATGTCGGCGCCTATTGCGTGTCGCTGTCGGCGCGCACCATCGTCTACAAGGGCATGTTCCTGGCCTACCAGGTCGGCGCCTATTACAAGGACCTCAAGGATCCGCGCTTCGAAACGGCGCTGATCCTCGTTCACCAGCGCTTCTCGACCAACACCTTCCCGTCGTGGAAGCTGGCGCATCCCTACCGCATGGTCGCGCATAACGGCGAGATCAACACCGTGCGCGGCAACAACAACTGGATGGCCGCGCGCCAGGCCTCGGTCGATTCCGAGCTGTTCGGCAACAACATCTCGAAGCTCTGGCCGATTTCCTATGAGGGCCAGTCGGACACGGCGTGCTTCGACAATGCGCTCGAGTTCCTGTTCCAGGGCGGCTACTCGCTCACCCACGCCATGATGATGCTGATCCCCGAAGCCTGGGCCGGCAACAAGCTCATGGACGCCGATCGCAAGGCTTTCTACGAGTACCATGCGGCGCTTATGGAGCCGTGGGATGGGCCTGCGGCGGTCGTGTTCACCGACGGCCGTCAGATCGGCGCCACGCTCGACCGCAACGGCCTGCGGCCGGCGCGCTACATAGTCACCGACGACGACCGCGTCATCATGGCATCGGAAGCCGGCGCGCTGCCGGTGCCGGAAGAGAAGATCGTGCAGAAGTGGCGGCTGCAGCCCGGCCGCATGCTGTTGATCGACCTCGCCAAGGGCCGCATCGTCTCCGACGAGGAGATCAAGTCGGAGATCGCGACCAGGCATCCCTACAAGACCTGGCTCGCCAACACGCAGCTCATCCTCGAAGACCTGAAGCCGGTCGAGCCGCGCGCGCTGCGCAAGGATGTCAGCCTGCTCGATCGCCAGCAGGCCTTCGGCTACACGCAGGAAGACACCAAGCTTCTGATGGCGCCGATGGCCACCACTGGCCAGGAAGCGGTTGGTTCGATGGGCACCGACACGCCGATCTCGGCGATGTCGGATAAGTCGAAGCTGCTCTACACTTATTTCAAGCAGAACTTCGCCCAGGTCACCAACCCGCCGATCGATCCGATCCGCGAGGAGCTGGTGATGAGCCTGGTGTCGTTCATCGGACCGCGGCCGAACATCTTCGACCTTGTCGGCACGTCGCGCCGCAAGCGGCTCGAAGTGCGCCAGCCGATCCTGACCAATGGCGATCTGGAGAAGATCCGCTCGATCGGCCACACCGAGGACCGTTTCGACACCAAGACGATCGACATCACCTACGGCTCCAACGAGGGCGCGGCGGGCATGCAAGGCGCGATCGACCGGCTCTGCGAGCGCGCGGAGGCGGCGGTCGCCGGCGGCTACAACATCATCATCCTGTCCGACCGCCAGGTCGGGCCGGATCGCATCGCCATTCCATCGCTGCTGGCGACGGCGGCGGTACATCATCACCTGATCCGCAAGGGCCTGCGCACCGCGGTCGGCCTCGTGGTGGAATCCGGCGAGCCGCGCGAGGTGCATCACTTCTGCTGCTTGGCAGGCTACGGCGCCGAGGCGATCAACCCTTATCTCGCTTTCGACACGCTGCTCGACATGCATAAGCGCGGCGAGCTGCCGGAAGAGGTCGACGAATACGAGGTGGTGTCGCGCTACATAAAGTCGATCGGCAAGGGCATCCTCAAGGTGATGTCCAAGATGGGCATCTCGACCTACCAGTCCTATTGCGGCGCGCAGATCTTCGACGCCATCGGCCTGAAGTCCGATTTCGTGGAGAAGTATTTCACCGGCACGGCGACGCTGATCGAAGGCGTCGGCCTGGACGAGATCGCCACCGAGACGCTTAGCCGCCACTCGGACGCCTTCGGTAGCGATCCGGTGCTGCGCAACAATCTCGAGGTTGGCGGCGAGTACATGTTCCGCATGCGCGGCGAGGCGCATATGTGGTCGCCCGATGCGGTCGCCAGCCTGCAGCATGCCGTGCGGCAGGGCTCCTGGGACACGTTCAAGGAGTATTCGGCGCAGATCGACAGCGCGACGGCCAGAGCGCAGACCATCCGCGGCCTGTTCAAGATCAAGCTCGCCGAAGAGACTGGCCGCAAGAAGGTCGCGCTCGAGGACGTCATGCCGGCGGCCGAGATCGTCAAGCGCTTCTCGACCGGGGCGATGTCTTTCGGCTCCATTTCCAGAGAAGCGCACACCACGCTGGCGCGCGCGATGAACGCCATCGGCGGCAAGTCGAACACCGGGGAGGGCGGCGAAGAGGCCGACCGCTATCTGCCGCTGCCCGGCGGCGGCAAGAATCCGGAACGCTCGGCGATCAAGCAGGTCGCCTCCGGGCGGTTCGGCGTCACGGCCGAGTATCTGGTCAATTCCGATGTCATGCAGATCAAGGTGGCCCAAGGCGCCAAGCCCGGCGAGGGCGGCCAGCTGCCGGGACACAAGGTCGATGCGACCATCGCCAAAGTCAGGCACTCGACGCCCGGCGTCGGCCTCATCTCGCCGCCGCCGCATCACGACATCTATTCGATCGAGGATCTGGCGCAGCTGATCTATGATCTGAAGAACGTCAATCCGGCGGCCGACGTCTCAGTCAAGCTGGTGTCGGAGGTCGGCGTCGGCACGGTCGCGGCGGGCGTCGCCAAGGCGCGCGCCGACCACATCACCATCTCCGGCTATGACGGCGGCACCGGCGCTTCGCCGCTGACCTCGCTCAAGCATGCCGGCAGCCCGTGGGAAATGGGCCTTGCCGAAACGCATCAGACGCTGGTGCTGAACGGTTTGCGTTCGCGCGTCGCGCTGCAGGTCGATGGCGGCTTGCGCACCGGGCGCGACGTCATCATCGGCGCGCTGCTCGGGGCCGACGAGTTCGGCTTCTCGACCGCGCCGCTGATCGCGGCCGGCTGCATCATGATGCGCAAGTGCCACCTCAACACCTGTCCGGTCGGCGTGGCGACGCAGGACCCGGTGCTGCGCAAGCGTTTCAAGGGCACGCCCGAGCACGTCATCAACTTCTTCTTCTACGTGGCGGAAGAGGTGCGCGCGCTGCTTGCCGAAATGGGATTCACCCATCTCGACCAGATTATCGGCGACACCGATCTCCTGGAAAAGCGCGACGTGATCCAGCACTGGAAAGCGCGGGGGCTCGATTTCTCGAAGATGTTCTACAAGCCCGACGCGCCGCATGAGGCGCTGCATTGGACGGAGCGGCAGAAGCATCCGATCGACGACGTGCTCGACCGCAAGCTGATCGAGCTGGCGAAGCCGGCGCTGGAGGCCAGGCAGCCCGTGACCATCGAGCTGCCGATTCGCAATGTCGACCGCTCTACGGGCGCGATGCTGTCGGGTGAAGTCGCCAAGCGCTTCAAGCACAAAGGCCTTCGGGAAGATACGATCCAGGTGAAGCTCACCGGCACCGCCGGCCAGTCCTTCGGCGCATTCCTGGCGCGCGGCGTCTCGTTCGAGCTGGTCGGCGCCGGCAATGACTATGTCGGCAAGGGCCTGTCGGGCGGCCGCATCGTCATCCGCCCGCCGGAAGAAGCTAGAATCGTCGCAGCGGACTCGATCATCGTCGGCAACACGGTGCTTTACGGCGCCACCGAAGGCGAGGCCTATTTCGCCGGCGTCGCCGGCGAGCGTTTCGCCGTGCGCAACTCCGGCGTTGTCGCCGTCGTCGAAGGCGTCGGCGACCATGGCTGCGAATACATGACCGGCGGCATCGTTGTCGTCATCGGCAAGACGGGGCGCAACTTCGCGGCAGGCATGTCGGGCGGCGTCGCCTATGTGCTGGACGAGGAGGGCGATTTCGCCGAACGCTGCAACATGGCGATGGTCGAACTCGAGCCGGTCCCGGAGGAGGACGACCTGATGGAGAAGCTGCTCCATCATGGCGGCGACCTCGACCACAAGGGCCGCGTCGACGTGTCGGGCGACATGACCAGCCATGACGAGGAACGGCTCTACCAGTTGATCTCGAACCACGTGCATTTCACCGGTTCGGTGCGCGGCCGCGAGATCCTCGAGAATTGGCAGAGCTTCCGGCCGAAATTCCGGAAAATCATGCCGGTCGAGTATCGCCGCGCCTTGATCGAGATGGAACGCATGCGCATGAGCGTGGCGGCGGAATAAGCATTGGGCGTGGCCGGGGAGACGATGCCCCGGCCGGCATCCTCACCAACAATCCTGACCTCGGAACGAAGGTTGCCACGGCAGCCTTATGGGGTTAACGGGTGCGCTGCAAAAGCGTGCCTTCGGACAGCAGGGACTGGACTATGGGCAAGGTAACAGGGTTTCTCGAGATCGACCGGCAGGTGCACAAGTACCAGCCGGCCTCCGACCGCATCAGGCATTTCCGTGAATTCACGCTGCCGATGTCCGACAAGGAGGTCGAGAAACAGGCCGCGCGCTGCATGGATTGCGGCATTCCGTTCTGCCATGGGCCGACCGGCTGTCCGATCCACAACCAGATCCCGGACTGGAACGACCTCGTCTACAATGGCGATTGGGACAGCGCGATCCGCAACCTGCATTCGACCAACAATTTCCCGGAATTCACCGGCCGCATCTGCCCGGCGCCGTGCGAGGAAGCCTGCACGCTGAACCTCGAGGACATTCCGGTTGCCATCAAGACGATCGAGCAGGCGATCGCCGACAAGGCTTACGAGACCGGCCATATCCGGCCCTATCCGCCGGAGAAGAAGACCGGCAAGCGTGTCGCCATCATCGGCTCGGGCCCGGCCGGCATGGCAGCGGCGCAGCAGCTCGGCCGCGTCGGCCATGACGTGCATGTCTATGAGCGCGAGAGCCGCCCGGGCGGGCTGATGCGCTACGGCATCCCCGACTTCAAGATCGAGAAGCACTATATCGACCGGCGCATCGAGCAGATGCGGGGCGAGGGCGTGACCTTCCATTGCGGCATCAATGTCGGCGTCGACATGAAGGTGGCGGATCTTCTCGAGGAGTTCGACGCCGTGCTCTATTGCGGCGGCTCCGAAACGCCGCGCCCGGCCGGCATTCCGGGCAGCGACCTCAGCGGCGTCTATGACGCGATGCCCTATCTCGTGCAGCAGAACCGCCGCGTCGGCGGCGAGCCGATCCAGTCGGTGGCCTGGCCCTCGCACCCGATCATCGCCGGCGGCCAGCATGTCGTCGTGGTCGGCGGCGGCGACACCGCGTCCGACTGCATCGGCACCGCCTTTCGCCAGGGCGCGGTGCGCGTGACGCAGCTCGACATCCGCCCGCAGCCGCCGGAGAAGGAAGACAAGCTCGCGGTCTGGCCCTATTGGGCGACCAAGATGCGCACATCCTCCTCGCAAGCCGAGGGCGCCGAGCGCGAATTCCAGGTGGCGACGCTCGAATTCATCGGCGAGGACGGCCAGTTGACCGGTGTGCGCTGCTGCGAGGTCGACGAGAAGCGCAAGCCGATCCCCGGCACCGAGTTCGTCATCCGCGCCGATCTCGCCTTCATTGCCATCGGCTTCGCCGGACCGGCGAGCGACAGTCTGATGAAAGAGCTCGACGGCAAGATCAAGGTCGTCACCGACAGCCGCCGCTCGAAAAATGTCGAGGCCAACGACCGCGACTACAAGACCAGCGTCGACAAGCTCTATGCGGCGGGCGACGTGCGCCGCGGCCAGTCGCTGGTGGTCTGGGCGATCCGCGAGGGCCGTCAGGCGGCGCGCTCGATCGACGAGGCATTGATGGGATCGACGGTGCTGCCGCGCTGAGACGGTTTGGAAATTCTACTCCTACGGCCAGCGGATGGCCTTTTCTGCGCTTCCGCCGGCCGAAGCATCAATGAGAAGCGGTGTCGCAATTAAGGCTACGGCCGGCGTAAGCCGGTGCTCAAAAACACCACCATCCGACTCGCGGGAGCGAATTTCTGAAACGGTCTACGAGCCGATGAGCTACTGATTGACGCCCGCCGCCGTATCAGGTTGAGCGGCGGCGGTCGCCGGCGGCTTCGGCGGCCAGGAGAAATCGTCCGCGCGGCCGGGCGAAGCGGCGGGCGCCTTGCCTTCAAGGATCAGTTTCTCCCCGGGCAGGTTCGGATCGGCCCTGGCCGGTTGTGCTGCGCCGAGCAGTTCGGTGCCGCCGTCGAGCGCCGGGTCGCCGAGCAGCATCGGCGCGGTGCGGTCGACGATGACGGGCGCGGCGGCCGGCTTCGGCGCCTCTACCGGCGCGCCGGCCGGCGCCGACATGGTCGTGACGCTTCCCGGCGCCGCCAGGCCGAGTATCTTTGCCAATGGCTTTTCCGTGTAGAAAGCAAGCTTGCGCTTGCCGGCCTTGGTGACGTTGATGCCGTCGTCGGAACGCAGGCGTACCGGCTGGCCGTTGATGTCCGGGCCGGAGGTGACGAAGGCGCCGTTCTCGTCGACAAAGCCGTCCCAGACATCGACGAACTCGCCGCCATGGCTTTGGGCGGCCGAGTGATAGATGTCGTTGAAGGCAAGCATGTCGGAATTCATCTTGGACACACCGAAAGCCGGCATGCCGACCCACAGGAATGGCACCTTGGTGTCCTGTATGGCCTTGCCGAGCGCATCGGTGCGTCGCTCATATTCCTTGGTCCAGTTCTCCGAGCGCGGCTGCTCGCGCACGTCGCCGACCTTCATCTGCTGGCGATCGTTGGAACCCAGCATGACGATTACGACCGCAGGTTTCTCGGTTTCGATCAGCGATTTTATCTGGGCTGGCCAATTGTAGACATCCTCACGGACGAAGCCGGACGAACCGTTGGCGCGGGAGACGATCCTGACGGCGGGATTGTCGGCAAAGGCCGTGTCCAGGCCCTCCGCCAGCCCACCCGCCAGAAAATCGCCGACCACCAGCACGACCCGGGCGTCGCTCGTCTTCTCGACGATCGGCGTTTCCGGCTCCGCCGGCGGGCGCGGCTTGGGCTTCTTCTTGGGTTTCGGCCGTGGTTTCTGGACTTCGACCGGCGGCTCGACGCGTTCGCTGCGGCGCGGGAACAGAAGGTCACGCAGCGACCAGCCACGGCTTTCCTCCTGCGCGAATGCAGGGGCGTGGAAAGCGCCGGCGGCGGTGACGACAAGCACGGCAAGGGCGAGAATCAGGACGGGCGCCCGGCGAATGCTTTGCCTGATACGCGCAACCGAAACCAAACACCTCTCCATCCCTTGGGCATGACCAGGCAGACATGGCAAGGTCACGCGCAAGCCGAAGCGCTACAGCATCCTTGCCGTCTTTGAAAGGATACCGGGCGCCTTAGCGCGGCTCAGCTACTGCTTGCGGAGCCATTTGAGCACTTCCATGCTCGGATAGCCATCCTGCGTCAGGCCGACCTTGGCCTGGTAGGCCATGATGGCGGCCTTCGAGCCGTCGCCGATCTTGCCATCGAACTTGCCGTCATAATAGCCGTGCTCCGACAGCCGCTTCTGCAGCTCCTGCCGCTCCTCGAAGGTGAGCTTGGTGAAGGGCCGCTGCCAGTCCTGCACCAGGCCGGTGCCGCCGGCGATCTCATCGGCGAGCAGGCCGACGGCCAAAGCGTATTTGTCGGCATTGTTGTAGGCCTTGATGACCGAGAAATTCCTGATCATCAGGAAGGCGGGGCCACCCCGGCCGTCCGGCACTTTCAGTGTCGCCTTGTCGGTTAGGTTCCTGAACGGCTTGCCATTGGCCCTGACGACACCGAGCGCCTGCCATTGGGCGATGGTCTTTGCGCCGCCGGGCAGTTTGCCGGCCGGGATGGTGACCTCATAGCCCCAGGTCTTGCCGGCCTGCCAGCCGTTCTTCTTGAGCAGATTGGCGGAGGTCGCCAGCGCATCGGGGATCGAATTCCAGATGTCACGCCTGCCGTTGCCGTCCATGTCGACCGCATAGCGCTGATAGCTGGTCGGAATGAACTGGGTCTGACCCATGGCGCCGGCCCAGGAGCCCATCAGATGGCTCTCGTCGATGTCGCCGGTCTGCAGGATCTTCAGCGCCGCGATCAACTGGGTGCGGGCATATTTCGAGCGCTTGGGATCGCCATAGGCAAGGGTGGCCAGCGAACGGATGACATTGCGCATGATGTCGTCGCGCTTGAGCGTCTCGCCATAATTCGATTCCATCGACCAGATGGCCAGAAGGATGTTGCGGTCGACGCCGAACCGCGCCTCGATGCGGTCGAGCCACGGCTTCCATTTGCGTGCCATCGCCCGGCCATTGGCTACCGCCTGGTCGTGCACGCGGTTGTCGAAATAGTCCCAGGCGGGGGCGGTGAATTCCGGCTGGGTGCGGGCCTTTTCCAACACAACCGGGTCGGGCTCGATGCCCCTCATGGATCGATCGTAGACAGCGCCCGAAACGCCGCCTGCCACCGCGGTGGCGCGAAAGCCCGCGACCCACTGGCGGAACCCGGCATCGGCGAAAGCGGGACCGGCGGGCATCAGCAAGGCCAGCGTGAGGCCGGCGGCCGTCACCAGTGCCGTCAGGCGCCTCGCAGTGTTGCGAACGGACATCATTTCCTCCTTCTCAAATCAGGAAGGATCATTCAACGCCGAACTGGGTTAGTATTTAGTTTACCATAGGTGCCGCCGGGAACGAAAAGAGGTATCGCAGCTTTTGCTCTCACATTCACTGCTCGCCGGTAATCCAAGATTCCGGCGTGAAAATGATTCCGACGTGAAAATGTTTGGGGGGATTGCAGAGCGCGCCGCCGCGCGGATAATTGACTCAAACGCAGGGGTGTCAACATGAAGCGCGTTCGCAAGGCAGTTTTCCCGGTGGCCGGCCTCGGCACACGGTTTCTTCCGGCCACCAAGGCGATCCCGAAGGAAATGCTGACCGTCGTCGACCGGCCGGTCATCCAATATGTGGTCGACGAGGCGCGCGAGGCCGGCATCGAGCATTTCATCTTCGTGACCGGGCGCAACAAGGCGGTCATCGAGGACCATTTCGACGTCCAGTTCGAGCTCTACGACACGCTCGCCCAGCGCGGCAAGGACGATCAGCTCGCCCGCCTGCAGCGGCTGCAGCCGGCGCCGGGACAGACGAGCTTCACGCGCCAGCAGGTGCCGATGGGCCTCGGCCACGCTGTATGGTGCGCCCGCGAGCTGGTGGGCGACGAGCCGTTCGCGCTGCTTTTGCCGGACATGATCATGCAGTCGGAAAAGAGCTGCATGAAGGATATGGTCGAGCTCTATGCCGAGACCGGCAACAACATCATCGCCGTGCAGGAATGCGACCCCGCAGAGGCACATAAATATGGCATTGTCGGCCGTGGCGAAGACGCCCATCACGGCTTCCGTATCACCGGCATGGTGGAGAAGCCGAAACAGGGCACCGCGCCCTCCAATCTTTACATCAACGGCCGCTACATCCTGCAGCCGGAAATCTTCGGCATCCTGGAAAGCCAGGAGCGCGGCGCCGGCAACGAGATCCAGCTGACCGACGCGATGCTGAAGCTGGAGAAACAGCAGCCCTTCTATGGCTACCACTATAAGGGTCGCACCTTCGATTGCGGCTCTCCTGAAGGTTTCGTCGAGGCCAATGTCGCTTTCGCGCTGTGGCGCAGCGACATGAACGGAAGCATGGCCGGCGTGATCCGCACGCTGCTCGACGAGGTGCGGCCGGCGGAGCGCCGCGGCGCGGCGTTCTAACCTTGGAAGGTCAGCGGGCCTGCTAACGCTGGACTTTCAGGCCGAGATAGACGCTGTTGGCCGTATAGTCGCGTCCAGGCAGATTGCTGGTCAGCTTCTCGGTCCGCACCCGCGTGGTGAGGCCGGCATAGCGGTTCAGCCACCAGGTCAGCCCGGCCTCGGCGCTCAGGATCAGATCGTGGCCGTCGGAGTCGGTGTAGTCGCGCCAATCGAGGCCAAGCGCCGAGTTCGCCGTCAGATTGGCGCGGATCTGGCGCTCGCCGGTCAGACGGCCGGAGTAGAGGATATCGCCGCTCTCGCCGGCCGTCGTGGTCGTCTCGACGTTGGTCTGTCCGGTGAGCCCGATCGTGGTGCCGCGTTCGGGCGACCATTTCAGATCGGCATTGATGGACGGCCCCGCGATTGCCGGAAGGCGGCTGTCGTCGAGCGCCTCGCGCAACCAGCCAACGGAGAATTCGCCCGAAAGCTTCTCGCCCATGTCGAGCTCGACGCCGGCGCGCGCCCCGAGCCGCTTCGAAGAGCGCTCAAAGCCGTCGGTATCGAGACGCTGATCATAGACCCTGCGGCCGACTTCGACTTCCGTGAAGGGCGTGAGCGCCGGCGAGATTTCATAGCCGGTGCGCAAAGTGGCGGTGTATAGCGTATTGTTGCGATCTTTCTGCGATATGGTGGTGCCGTCGGTGAGTTCCGCGTCGCCATAGAAGTCATGGGAGACCGCGCCGGTCAGCGCGTACCGCATCTTGCCGACGCTCTTTTCGAGACCGAGGCTGCCGTCCAGGGTCTGGCGCAGCGGCTGTTGGTCGACGCCGGCGATCGCGTCCGGCGAGGAAGCCGATTCCGGTGCTGCCTCATAGCCGAGCTTGGCGATGGCACGCAGCTCGTTGTCGAGATCGACGTTGAGCTGGCCCTCGATGCGGCCCCGCGCATCGTTGATCTTTTCGCCCGACACGGTGTTGCGGAACTGGCCGTAGCCGGTGATCAGAGCCGAATTCTCGCGCCAGTCGGAGGTCGCGGTGAAACGCAGTGCTGTCTCGGACAGAACCGCCGATTTGCCCGTGCTGCTGGAATCGGCGTTGGACGTCGCGGTGAAGCCTT
This sequence comes from Mesorhizobium sp. SOD10, assembly GCA_000824805.1. GTDB lineage: Bacteria > Pseudomonadota > Alphaproteobacteria > Rhizobiales > Rhizobiaceae > Mesorhizobium. Next base: position 431,295 of record CCNA01000006.1, on the reverse strand, counting down.
GTTCCAGCGTCGGCCGGAAGACAAAGGTGCCGATCCTGACGCCAGGCGCGGCGAAGGGATCTTCCTCCGGCTTAACCTTCTGCCCATCGATCGATCCGGTGCGCTCCTGGCCTGGGTCGAGCTTCTGCTTGTCGACACTGTCGATGGTGACGGCGCGGCGGTTGCTGCCATGATCGTCGGCCGCTGCCGCATCAGCCTTGTCGCCTGTGGAGGCGGTCGCGGCAGTGGTCATGCTGTCGGTGGCCTCGCCGGCCTTTTTCTTGGCCTTCTTCTTGTCGGCGGCCTTGGTATTCGACTTGGTGTCGGCCTTGGTGTCCTGAGCGCGCCGATTCGCCGTCGAGGGCCGGCGCGGCTTCACCGGCACCGCCGTATCGGTCAGTGTATCGTCCGCCGCCTGCGGCTGGTCGAAGATGCTGTCCGTCGCGCCCGCCGCCTGATCGTCATCGGGAACGGCGCCGGGGCTTGCCGGCTGGTAGGCCGTCGGTGCCGTGTCCTGGGCGGCCGCGACCGGCGGGGTCTGATCCAACGACCCTTGCGCCCGCAACTGCCTGGCCTTGCGCTGCTGATCGGCAAGTATGGCCGATTCGGAGACCTCGCCACGCAGCTCGGTTTCCTGCGAAAATGCAGGCGCCGGACGCAGCAGGGCAAGCGCGCTTGCCGTCAGCAGCAGTGCTGCAACGGCAATGCCCTTCCGACCGATTTTCGTTTCAGGCTCGCCCCCGGACATTGTCACCACTGCTTGCGCGGCGCGGTTGCGCCATACTTACCGAACCGTAAATGCCGATGGTTAACGGAGGGTTGAGAGAGCGGCGCCGGAGCCTCTCCCATCGGAGGCTTAAGGCAATTCTGTTGGACAGGGGCGCGGCAAAGCGCTAATCGCTTCGCCATGCATGCGGGGTCCCCAGAAAGAAAGCAGCCGGATAGGCAGGCTGCGATCGAGTCGGCGCTGAGAACGGTGGCGACGGAGCAGGCCGGTGTGGCGGCCCTTGCCGCCGCGCTCGGAAACGGGCTGGCCGAGCCCTTCGCCGCCGCGATCGACCTGATCTCGCGCATCGATGGCCGCGTCATCGTCACGGGTGTCGGCAAGAGCGGCCATATCGGCTCCAAGATCGCCGCCACGCTTGCCTCCACCGGCACGCCGGCCTTTTTCGTCCATCCGTCCGAGGCCAATCACGGCGATCTCGGCATGATCGCCCGCGATGACGCCATTATCGCCATGTCCTGGTCGGGCGAGAGCAAGGAACTGATGGGCATCGTCGCCTATTCCAGGCGTTTTTCCATCCCGTTGATCGCCATCACCTCGGGCGAGAGCTCGGCGCTGGCGCGAGCCGCCGACGTCGTCCTGCTCCTGCCCGCCGTGCCGGAGGCCTGTCCGCATGGGCTGGCGCCCACAACCTCCGCCCTGCTGCAACTCGTCATGGGCGATGCACTGGCGATCGCGCTGCTCGAGGCGCGTGGCTTCACGCCGGATCATTTCCGCACCTTCCATCCGGGCGGACAGCTCGGCGCCAACCTGACCCAACTGCGCGAGATCATGCATGTGGGCGAAAGGCTGCCGCTGGTGCCGTTGGGCACCGGAATGCGCGAGGCGATCCTGGAATTGTCGCGCAAGGGCTTCGGCTGCGTGGCGATCACCGCCGCCGACGGCGCGCTGGCCGGCATCATCACCGACGGCGATATCCGCCGGCACATCGCCAGCGACCTGCTTTCGATGAGCGTCGATCAGGTGATGACGAAGAAGCCGAAGACTGCAAGCCCCGACACGCTGGTGGCGACGGCGCTGCAGACGATCAACGCCTCCGCCATCACCAGCCTGATGGTCGTCGAGGGCAGACGCCCGGTCGGACTGGTGCATTTGCACGACCTGCTGCGCATCGGCGCTGCCTAAATATTAAGGTGAGGCCGGCCTGCAAACGGCGGCTCCCTGCGCTTCCGGTGCTCACGTACGAAAAGTACGCTCCGCTCCGGTTCTCGGAACCCACCGTTTTCGACTCGGCCTGACGTTAATATTCCGCTCGTTACACAGCGCTTGCAGTCAAATCGCCTCGACGATCAGCTCCAGATCGGTATCCGCCGCTCCGGTCACGCGCACCTGCGCGCCGACCGGCAGGTCGGGACCGGAGACGCGCCACAGCGTATCGCCGAGCCGGATGCGGCCGCGGCCGTTCTTGATCGGCTCGGCCAGTGTCGCCGTGCGGCCGACCATCTGTGCGCCGCGGCGGTTGAGCAGCGGCTGGTCGACGCTGCCTTGCCGGCCGACGGCGATCTGCCGGCCGACATAGGCCGAGACGACGGCCAGCACGAGGAAGGCAAGGACCTGGACCTGCCAGGTCCAGAAGGCCGCGTCCCAGATCGCCAGCGATACCGCGCCGACGATCAGCGCGGCGATGCCGATCCACAGCATGAACACGCCTGGAGCCACGACTTCCATCACCAGGAGCACGATGCCGAGAACCATCCAGTTCCACGGGCCGAGTTCCGAAACGATGCGGTCGATCATCGATGTTCTCCCACCCGGAGCAGTTCCCGTTTCACGGAAACGAGGAACCGTCCTATTTCTCTGTTTGCCGCAATTCCGGACGGAAACCGTGTCACATTTTTCCTGGAATTGCGGCTCTCACCTCAGCTGTCGGTCTGCCGCACGACCGGTGGGCGCCAACCCTGCCGCTGAAGGCCGGACGGCCCGTCGCCCTTGAAGACCTCGCGGGCGATCTCGCCGATGCCGCCGAGCGAGCCGATCAGCGAGGAGGCTTCGAACGGCATCAGCACGATCTTGTTGTTGCTCGACGAGCCGATCCTGGCCAGGGCCTCGGTGTATTTCTGGGCGACGAAGTAATTGATCGCCTGCACGTCGCCCTTTGCGATGGCTTCCGACACGACCTGGGTCGCCTTGGCTTCCGCCTCGGCCGAGCGCTCGCGCGCCTCGGCGTCGCGGAAGGCTGCTTCCCTGCGGCCCTCGGCTTCGAGGATCTGCGATTGCTTGAGGCCTTCGGCGGCAAGGATCTGGGCGCGCTTGTCGCGCTCCGCCATCATCTGGCGGCCCATCGATTCCACCAGATTGGCCGGCGGGTTGATGTCCTTGATCTCGACGCGGGTGATCTTGATGCCCCACGGATGCGCCGCCTCGTCGACGACGCGCAGCAGCCGCTCATTGATCGCGTCTCGGTTGGAGAGCAATTCGTCGAGGTCCATCGAGCCCATGACGGTACGGATATTGGTCATGGTGAGGTTGAGGATGGCGTTCTGCAGCCCGGCCACCTGGTAAGCGGCCTGCGCGGCGTTCAGCACCTGGTAGAAGGCGACGCCGTCGACCCCCACAATGGCATTGTCGCGGGTGATGATCTCCTGCGTCGGGACGTCGAGCACCTGCTCCATCATGTTCATCTTGGCGCCGACGCGCTCGAAGATGGGATTGATGATGTTGAGGCCGGGGGTCAGCGTCTTGGTGTAACGGCCGAAGCGCTCAACCGTATAATTGTAACCTTGCGGAACCGTCCTGATGCCCTTGAAAAGCAGGATGATGACCAAAAAGACAAGAACAATGATGGCAATATCGAAACCGCTGAAGCCCATTTCGTTTCTCCCTCAAAAGGCGGCGACCTCACGGAATCACTTAAGTGTGTTTCCGCAACGTTACAATCAGGTGATCGGGAATATTGGTTAGTGAAGGCTTTTGCGCACCGGTTTCGGGCCAAAGCGCGTCGCGCTGAAACGGATTCGGTCGACGCGCTTTGGGTCTTGTCGTGATGCATGTCGTTATCCCAGAACCGCTGCACACTTCTGGGCGACATGCATCAGCCGCTGAAGCCGGTCACACCCAGCCGGAAAGCTCGCGCCGCACCAGCGCTTCGACCACGGCCATGCCCTCGGCGCTGTCGTTGAGACAGGGGATATGGGCGAAGTTCTTGCCGCCGGCGTGATGGAAGGTTTCGGCCGCTTCGCGGCCGATCTCGTCCAGCGTTTCGATGCAATCGACGGAAAAGCCCGGATTGACGATGGCGATGGATTTGACGCCGTCCTTGGCCAATTTCTCGACCGTGACGTCGGTATAGGGCTGCAGCCATTCCTGCGCGCCGAAACGCGACTGGAAGGTGGTGATGAGCTTGTTTTCGTCCCAGCCGAGCCTCGCCCGCAGCAGCCGCGTAGTCTCCAGGCAGTGTGACTGGTACGGATCGCCCTTGTCGGAATAGGGCTTGGGGATGCCGTGGTAGGAGGTGATAACCACTTCCGGCACGAAATCGAGCGTCGCGATGTGCTTCTCGATCGAACGAGCGAGCGCCTCGATATAGACCGGCTCGTCGTAATAGGGCGGCACACTGCGGATCGCCGGCGCGTGCCTGATCTTCATCAGCGCACGGAACAGCTGGTCGTTGGCCGTCGCCGTCGTCGTCGCCGAATATTGCGGGTAGAGCGGGAAGGTGAGGATGCGCTCGCAACCCTGGTCGACCAGTCTTTGGGCGACGCTTGCCGTCGAGGGATTGCCGTAGCGCATCGCCCAATCAACCATCACGTCGGGCAGGTCGGCAAGCGCGGCGGCCAGCTTCTCGCCCTGAGCACGGGTGAACGTGCGCAGCGGCGACTCGTTCATCTCCCGGTTCCAGATCCTGGCATAGTTGGCGCCGGACTTCTTCGGCCGGGTGGTCAGCACCAGTCCATAGAGGATCGGGTACCAGATCGCCTTGTTGAGTTCGATGACGCGCGGGTCGGAAAGGAATTCCTTGAGATATCGCCACATCGGCTTGAAGTCGGTGCCGTCGGGCGTGCCGAGATTGACCAGCATGATGCCGATCCTGCCCGGCCTGACAGGCGCGGCGTCGGCAGACAGCGGACCGACGGCCTTGGCGGCTGTGGCATCGGTTGGGCTGGCAAGCGTCATGAACAGTCTCCGGTAGCGCCGAAACTAGCGATGCCCTGCCGGGTTTCAATGCCGCGTCTGGCCGCACCTTACCGCGTTACGATCTGAAAAAGGAACACCCGCCCGGTTGTCCGGGCAGGTGCCATGAAGCCGGACGACCGATTACTTCGCGGCCGGCGGAATGGTCAGCGTCGCGCCGAGCGGCAGGCGGCGCGGCTTGTAGTCCTTGTTGGCCTCGGAGATGAGCTTCCATTTGGTGGCGTCGCCATAGGCTTTCTTGGCCAGGTCCCAATAGGTATCGCCGGCGGCGACGGTGTGGCTGGTTTCCGCCGGCTTGGTTTCAGCGGGCTTGGCCGGCTCGGCGGCGGGAGCAGGGGTTGCCGGTGCAGCCTCGGCAGGCTTTGCCGGTTCAGTGGCCGGCGCCGCGGGCGCTGTCTCAGCCGGCTTGGCGGTCTCGGCGGGCGCGGCCGGGGCGGTCTCAGCCGAAACGGCCGGCGGCGTGCCGGCAATGTCGCTGGAACCGGAAGGCAGAGCCGGCATTGCCGGTTCGCTGTTTGCTGGCGCAGCCTCGGCCGGTTTTGCTGCCTCGGCCGCGGGCGCCTGAGTGGCGGCGGGAGCTGTTTCGGCGGGCTTCGCCGGTTCCGCAGGCTTGGCCGGCTCGGCCGCCGCGGTCGTCGCCGCAATCTCGGTGATGCGGCCGTCGAGCTTGGGCGTGTAGGGCCGGTGCGCGCCGAGATAGTCGGCCACCACCTGCTCCAGGCCGGGGCCGTAGTCATAGGCGTCCGTCGCCTTGTCGGCGAAGACCTTGTAGCCGTCGCCACCCTGGCGGACGTAATTGTTGGTGGCGACGAGGTATTGCTTGTCCGGATTGATCGGCGTCCAGGCGCCGTTCTCCATCACTTCGACCGATTTGACGCGGCCGGCATTGGGCGCGACCGACTTGTCGAAGGAATATTTCAGCCCGGCGACCTGCGGGAAGCGGCCGGCGCCGTCCTCGACTTGGCTGAGGCCGCTTTCGAGCCCCGCAACCAGGTCCTTGCCCGAGATCTTGAAGGTGGCAAGTGTGTTCTGGAAGGGCAGCACGGTCAGAACCTCGCCCATGGTCACCGTGCCCTGGTCAATGGAGGCGCGCAGGCCGCCGCCGTTCGAGATGGCGATCTCGACGCCCTGGCCCTTGGTGCGGTCGAGGATGGCGTCGGAGACGAGATTGCCCATCTCGCATTCGCGCGCGCGGCAGTTCTCGCGGCTGCCGTCGATCGCCTTGGTGGTCTCGGCCACCTCCTTGTTCTTCAGCGCCTCGATCGGCGCGCCGAGCTCCTTGATGCGGGCAAGCACGACGGGATCGGGCGTGATCGACTTGTCGAGATAGATCGGGGCGCCGCTGGCTTCCTTGACGACGCCGTTGTCGTCGAACACGACTTTGAACTCACCGAGATATTTCGAATAGGAGGCCGCCTGCACCACCGGCACCTTGTAGCCGCCGGGGTTGTCGACCATCGTTGGATACGGTCCCTCGGCCTTCGGGTCGGTGTTCGACAGGAGGGTGTGGCTGTGGCCGCCGACCACCACGTCGATACCCGGGATTTTGGCGATCACGTCGCGCTCGCGCCGGTAGCCGATATGAGTGACCGCGATAATCTTGTTGACGCCTTGCGCCTTGAGCTTCTCGACTTCGGCGGTAATCGCCTTGACGTCATCAGTGATGGCGATGTTCGGACCGGGCGAGGCGAGTTCCGGCGTGTCGTTGGTGACGGCGCCGACAATGCCGATCTTCTGGCCGCCGACCTCGACGACGATCGAAGGCTTGATCTTGTCCTTGGCGCCCGACTTGTCGTTGGGCACGACATTGGCGCTGACGATCGGGAACTTCGCCTTATCGAGGTAAGGCACCAGGGCGGTCTCGCCATCGTCGAATTCGTGGTTGCCGAGCGTCACCGCGTCGGGCTTGATCTGATTGAGGAACTCCTCTTCCACCGCGCCCTTGTAGGTTGTGTAGAAGAGCGACCCCTGGAAGCTGTCGCCGGCATTGAGCAGCAGCACGTTCTGGCCTTCGAGCTTCTTGCGCTCCTCAGCGATCGCCGTGATCAGCCGCCCGGCGCCGCCGATGCATTCGCCCTTGGTCTCTTCGTCGGCCGAACAGGTCGACTCGTATTTGTTGTTGCCTTCGATGCGGCTGTGCCAATCGTTGAAATGCAGGATGTTCAGCGTGTAGTCGGCAAAAGACACGCCCGGCGACAGGCCGAGCGCCGAGGCGGACAGGGTTAGGATCGCGGCAATCTTCTTCATCTTCGTCTCCCGGATGAGCTGACCCTCAGGGTGTCTAACGCCCTCGCTTGACCGGAGAATAACAGCCAGCCTCGGTTCATGTTCACATCGGGTTCCGAGCGATGCAAGCACAAATCAGGGAGATGTTTGCCGGCACAAAAAAGACCGCGGCTCGCGCCGCCGTCCCTTTCAGCGAAACATTCGCCAGCCTCAGGCCCGGCGCGTCAAGACGAAGTTCTGGCCGCTGGCGCTGGTGCAGTTGAGCTGGCTGGTGGAGACCATAAGACAGTTGAAGCTGACCGGCGTCTGGCGGATCAGCGAGGTGCCGTGGATCTCGACCGAGGTCGCTCCGGTCATGGTGTAGCTGCCTTCCGACAATTTCTGCCCGGTGTCGGTGGCGACGGTGGTGAACTTGCCGGCCGTGAAGGTCGACAGGCCTGTGCCCTTGGCATCGATCCAGTTCCCCTCGACGCCCTTGGGTGCGGCGGCGGGCAGCGGTTCCGACGGTCCGGTGGTGGTGCAGGCGGCCGCAGCCAGAAGGCTTGCCGCGGCGCCCGCCGCAAGCAGTTTGCGCGCGATGGTCATGATGAAAATCCTCTCCTCAGTCCGCACCTTTCAATCGCCCGATTTCCGGGCGATTGCAAGGCAGTGAGGGCGGTAGGCCCCGTTGCTATCGGACCAGGATGTTGCGGAACTGCCACGGGTCGTCCTTGTCCAGGTCCTCGGGGAAGAGGCCCGGCCGGTTATCCAGCGGCGTCCAGTCGGTGTAATAGCCCCTGACCGGCCCGAGATAAGGCAACTGCACTTCGAGGCAGCGCCGGTAGTCCATTTCGTCGGCCTCCACGATGCCGGCGGTCGGGTTCTCCAGCGCCCAGACCATGCCGGCGAGCACCGCGGAGGTAACCTGCAGGCCGGTGGCGTTCTGGTAGGGGGCGAGCTTGCGCGCCTCGGCCAGTGACAGCTGCGAGCCGTACCAGTAGGCATTCTTGTCGTGGCCATAGAGCAGCACGCCGAGCTCGTCGACGCCGTCGACCAGCTCGTTCTCGTCGAGCACATGGTGGACCGGCTGCGGCTTGCCGGCGGCGCCGAACATCTCGTCCAGCGACAGTATGGCGTCGTTGCTGGGATGATAGGCGTAGTGGCAGGTCGGGCGGTATTGGACCTTGCCCTTCTTCGAGCGCAGGGTGAAGAAGTCAGCGATCGAGATCGACTCGTTATGCGTCACCAGGAGGCCGTATTGCGCGCCCGGCGTCGGGCACCAGCTGCGCACGCGCGTGTTGGCGCCGGGCTGTTCCAGATAGATCGCTGCCTTGGAGCCGTGCTTGTGCTTCTTGCCGTTCTTCGGCATCCAGTTTTCATGCGTGCCCCAGCCGAGCTCGGCCGGCTGCAGCCCTTCCGAGATGAAGCCTTCGACCGACCACGTATTCCAGAACACGTCCATCGGCTTCGGCTTCTTGGTGCGCTGGGTGTCGCGCTCGGCGATATGGATACCCTTGACGCCGGCCTTCTTCATCAGCCTGGCCCAGGCTTCGCGATCGTCCTGCGCGGGCTCCGAAAACTCCAGACCGAGATCGGTGGCGAGGTTGACCAGCGCCTTCTTGACGAACCACGAGACCATGCCGGGATTGGCGCCGCAGGTGGAGACCGCCGTCGGGCCGCCCGGCTTGTCCTGCTTTTCCTTGATCATCGCCTCGCGCAGCGCGTAGTTGGTGCGGCTGGCATTGTCGGCCTCCGCGTTGAAATAGAAGCCGAGCCACGGCTCGACGACGGTGTCGATATAGAGCACGCCGAGCTTGCGGCACAATTTCATCAGGTCCACCGAACCGGTGTCGACCGACAGGTTGACGCAAAAGCCCTGGCCGCCGCCGTTGGTCAGGAGCGGCGTGAGCAGCTTCTTGTAATTCTTCTCCGTCACCGCGTCCTGCATGAAGGTGATGCCGCGCTCATCGAGCAGCTTGCGGTCGGTGTCGCGCGGGTCGATGACTACCATGCGCGACTTGTCGAACTTGAAATGGCGCTCGATCAGCGGCAGCGTTCCCCGCCCGATCGAGCCGAAGCCGATCATCACGACAGGACCGGTGATTTCACCGTAAACGGGCCAGTTTTCATTCGCCATTTTTTCGCACACTCCTTCAAACACGCGCAAAACCGGGCGCTCTTCGCGCCGCGGTCAAGCGCTACAATCACAGATCATTGTCACAAACCAGCGAAAATCACCAATTGCCGGCTAACTCGCGTGGCGGCGTGGTTAAACCACTTTGGACAGGCCGCTGAGATAGGCGACCAGCCGGTCACGGTCGGCGGTCAGGCCCTTGTAGTCGAGCTGGGCCTGATCGAGCGCGTTGAGCTGCTCCGCGAATGACGCGGCAAGCATCGCCCTGTCGGGGTGGCGTGCGAGCACCGCCAGCGGATCGAGATGGATGCGGATGGTGAAGAGGATGTTGCGTGACACGGGAAGTTTGCGCAGCGTCTGGCGTTCGACGCGGATGAAGGCATGGGCTTTGACGTCGCCGTCGGGGAAGCGGCTCGGGCGGCTCGTAGCGCGGTCGATGCGCTCGACATTGGAGAGCGGATGATAGAGCGCATCGCCCGCCTGGATCGACCAGTTGAAGCGCTCGACCGCCTGGCCCTGCAGGCCGTCGAACATGCGGTTGATGAGCTCGGCCGGCCGCGTGCCGGGTCCGAATCCAGGCACCGGTTCGTGGATCTCCTGCAGCGGCTTGCCGAATTTTTCCCGCAACGACCAGGACGAAGGGAAGCAGAGCGAACCGGCGGCAAGCCGCCAGCCGCGCTCGTCGCGACGCATCAGGATCAGGTCTTCCTGGACAAGCAGCGAGGCCTTTGCCAACGGCGCCTCGCGCAGGGCAGGGGGGAGCCTGTCGATCGTTCCCTCGAAACCGACCGGCTCGCCCCCGTCGCGGCAGTGCGTGCCGGGATGCGCGGCTTCGAGATGCGCGACGAGCAGGTCCAGCACTTCGCGCTGAGCGTCGTGTGTGCCGTCTTCCTCGACAAAGACCTTTTCCGGGACTTCCGCGTAGAGCCGCTGCTTTTCGGCCAGATGCGGCAGCAGGAATTCGTCGACCTCGATCCAGCGCTCGAATTCGAGGGGCTTGAGTCCGATGGTGAAGAGTTTCGAGGACCCATCATAGGGCGTGTGGGTCGGCTGGCGAATAGTCATGCGTTCTTCAAACAGAAAATCGTCGTCGGCTCCAGTCAGCCGAGCGTCGCACGGATCAGCCCGCGCAGCGAGTTGCCGACGAAGATCGCCTTCGCCGCCTTCAGGTCGTCAAAGCTGTAGACCGCTTCCACCGCGCGGCCTTCGTCCAGAAGCTCGCCGCGCAGTATTCCAGGCAAAAGGCCACAGTCGAGGCGGGGCGTGGCGAGCGTGCCGTCGCCGAAATCGGCGAAGAGATTGGTGATCGTGCCCTCGCAGAGCTCGCCGCGCTCGTTGGCCAAAAGCACTTCGTCGGCGCGGTTCGAGAGATATTCGCTGCGCGCCTGCGTATAGACTTGGCGCAGGCTTGTCTTGTGGCGCAGCAGTGTGTTGGCGGAATCGAGACGGATCCGCGCCAGCTGCAGCCGCCAGACCTTGTCCGCCGGCAGCGGTTCATAGGCTTGAACGGCGGCCGTCGCTTCGCCATTGCGCTGCAAGGCAAGGCGCACGCGCAAGGCAACTTTGTGTCCGCCGATGGTGCTCGAAAGCACCTCGCCGGTGCGTTCAGGGTCGCAGGCGAAGCCGAGGTCAGCGGCGGACGCATAAAGCCTCGCAAGGTGGCGCTCGAAGCGCAGGAAGCCTGAGCCCGGCTCCCAGCGCATGGTCTCGATCAGCTCGAAGCCGGCACTGTTCCCGTCGCGAAGCGCGCTTTCAACAGACACTCCCGGTACTCCTCTTCGGCGGTGGAATCGAAGACGACGCCGCCGCCGACATTGTAGACGGCCTCGCCCTCGGCAAAGAGCGAGATGGTGCGGATCGCTACCGAAAAACGCATCCTGCCTCCGGGCGCGATCCAGCCGATGGCGCCGCAATAGACGTCTCGCGGCGCGTCTTCCAGCTCGTGCAGGATTTCCATGGCACGGATCTTCGGCGCACCGGTGATCGAGCCGCAGGGAAAGAGCGCGGCGAAGATCTGGCGGATGCCGATGTCGGGCAAAAGCCGTGCCCGCACCCGGCTCACCATCTGGTGCACCGTCGGATAACTCTCGATGCGGAACAGCTCCGGCACGTCCAGCGTGCCGACTTCGCTGATCAGCGAGATGTCGTTGCGCAGAAGGTCGACGATCATCCGGTTCTCGGCCTGGTTCTTCTCGTCGTTGCGCAGGAAGGCCTTCAGCCGCGCATCCTCCGCCTTGGTCGCGCCGCGCGGCGCGGTGCCCTTCATCGGATGCGTCTCGATCATGCCGTCGGCATCGATTTCGAAGAACAATTCGGGCGAGCGCGACAGGACGATCGGATCGCCGAGCGAGACCAGCGCGCCATATTTGACCGGTTGGCGTTCCGTCAGAGCGTCGAAGGCAGCGAGCGGATCGCCGGACCATTGCGCACGGACCGGGAAGGTGAGGTTACCCTGGTAGCAGTCGCCCTTGCGGATGTGGTTGTGGAGGCGCGCGAAGCGGCCGGCATAGTCCTCGGCTGACCAGGTTGCCCTGGCATCGAAGATCGGGCCGTTGCTGGCGCGCACCGCATTTTTCGGCACGGCCTGCTCGACGGGCGCATCGAAGACGCCGAGACAGACCAACGGCGCGCGGCGGCCCTCGGGCAGCAGCGGCACCAGTTTCGGCTCGAGCAGGTAGCCGGCTTCGTACGAGAAATAGCCCGCCAGCCATTTGCCGGAGTCGGAGGCGGCCTGCGCCTTTTCAAGCGCGGGCGTGAACTCTTCCGCGTCATGCGCGACGATGATCTCGCGCGGCCTGTCGAAGACCAGCTGACGAGCGGTCGCGTCGTTGCGGAAAATGGCTGCGGGCAGGGACATGAGCCTTGGGTGCGGACAATTCAGTCGACCGCTCTATATGGGGGTTCGGCGTGGCGCAATCGAGGGAACGGCGTCGGGCGGCGCAAAGCCGGTTGTGGCCCAAAACAAAAGACGGCGCCCGTTGGGACGCCGTCTGCTTGCCGCTGGTATTCAGCTGTTGCTCGCGGTTCCGGCCGAGGGGAACTGGCGGGCGAATTCGGCTTCGTCGCCGGCGGCCAGCAGCTTCGCCTGCTCGATCCATTTTTCGCGCGAGATGCGGCCGTCGAAATTGAGCACTTCCTCGACGCGTTTGACGTCGGCCTCGGTCCATGCCGCGATCTGGGCATAGGTGGTGACGCCCAGGCCCTTGAGCAGCCTCTCATTGACCGGCCCGACGCCGATGAGGCGGCGCAGATTGTCGGCCTTGCCTGTCGTCGGCGCGGCAGCTTTCTTTGCCGCGGGGGCCGCCGCTTTCTTGGGTGCAGCGGTTTTGGCAGCCGGCTTCGGTGCCGCCGCGGTCTTCGTCGCGGCAGGCTTCTTGGCAGAGGCCGGCTTCGCGGACGCGGCCTTGGCCGATGTCGCAGTCGTCGGCGTCGACATCATCGCCGCCGGTGCCGGCGTGGCGGCCTTGTCGGCGCCGCTCTTCGCGGAAGGCGCGTCGCGCAGCCGGCTTTCGAGATCGGCGCGTGCGCGGCCGCAGGCGTCGAGCTCGCCCTTCAACCGATCGCTGTCGGCACGCAGCCTGTCGCGCTCGCTTCGGGTGCGGTCGAGATCGCCACGCAGACCGTCGAGCTCGCCGCGCAGGCGGCCCCAGATGAACCAGCCGACCAGGATACCCACAACGAACGCCAGGAGCATGTAGAAGAAAGTGCTCATTTCCCTCTCCAGTCCGATCTGTCGGCCGAGGCCCGGAAGGCGAGCGCACGCCAAGGATCGTCAAAGGTTCCGTGGTTGGCGGAACCGCCGGCTTCAATCGAGCCATCGGCGTTCGGCCTTGTCCCTAGCCGACGGCCATCATCGCATTCGCCGTGGCACCGCGACCGGCCATCTCTGGCCTGCGCAATGCGTCCGGCTGAGCTTGAGGCCGGACGCTATCATATGGCTTGTCGAAAGCCAGTTGAAAAATGCGCCGGAGAGTTATTCAAGAACAGCTATTTAGAGCAAGAATAGATTCTCGCTACTATGCGTCGCTAAATTATTGCGAGCGATATGCGCGCCGTTGCTGTCGTCAATTGTCGAGCGCCTCCAACTCGTCGATCAGCGAACCGATCACGCCGAGGCCGATCTGCCAGAAAGCGGGATCGGTGGCGTCGAGGCCGAAGGGCGCCAGAAGCTCGGAGTGGTGCTTCGTGCCGCCGGCGCGCAGCATCTCGAAATACTTCTCCTGAAAGCCGCGCTCGGCGTTCTGGTAGACGGCGTAGAGCGAATTCACCAGGCAATCGCCGAAGGCATAGGCATAGACGTAGAAGGGCGAGTGGATGAAGTGCGGGATGTAGGTCCAGAAGACCTCGTAGCCCTCGCGCAGCTTGATTGCCGGACCCAGGCTCTCGGCCTGCACCTCCAGCCAGAATTCGCCGAGCCTGTCCGACGTCAGTTCGCCGTTCTTGCGCTCGGCATGCACCTTGCGCTCGAACTCGTAGAAGGCGATCTGGCGCACGACGGTGTTGATCATGTCCTCGACCTTCTGAGCAAGCATGGCCTTGCGCTCGCGTTTGTCGCCGGTCTGCTCGAGCAGCGAACGGAAGGTCAGCATCTCGCCGAAGACGGAGGCGGTCTCGGCCAGCGTCAGTGGCGTGGAGGCCATCAGCGCGCCCTGGCCGGCGGCCAGCACCTGGTGCACGCCATGGCCGAGCTCATGCGCCAACGTCATCACGTCGCGCGGCTTGCCCATATAGTTGAGCAGCACGTAAGGATGCACCGACGGCACCGTCGGATGAGCGAAGGCGCCGGGCGATTTGCCCGGCCTGACCGGCGCGTCGATCCATCTGCGATCGAAAAAGCCGCGTGCGATTTCGGCCATGTCCGGCGAGAAACGCTGGTAGGCGGAGAGCACGGTGTCCCTGGCGTCGTCCCAGCTGATCACCGCCTGCGGCGTCTCCGGCAGCGGCGCGTTGCGGTCCCAGTGGTTCATCACCTCCATGCCGAGCCAGCGCGCCTTCATGGCGTAATAGCGATGCGACAGCCGCGGATAGGCCTCGCGCACGGCCGCGGCCAGCGCATCGACCACGTCGCGCTCGACGCGGTTGGCGAGGTGGCGCGAGTCGGCAATGTCCTGGAAGCCGCGCCAGCGGTCCGAGATTTCCTTGTCCTTGGCTAAAGTGTTGGTGATGAGGGTGAAGGTACGCAGGTTCTTGCGAAAGGTCGCGGCGAGCGCCTCGGAGGCGCGGCGGCGGACCTCGCCATTCGCATCCTGCAACCGGTTGAGCGCCGGCTCCAGCGTCAGCTCCTCGCCGTCGACATCGAAGCGCAGGTCGGTCATCGTCTCGTCGAACAGGCGGTTCCAGGCGCCGCGACCGGTGACCGATTTTTCGTGGAACAATTGCTCGATGCGATCCTCGAGCTGGTAGGGCTTGTCCTTCCTGAGGTCGAGCACCCAGGGCCGGTAGTGGCCGAAGGACTTGTCGGCGGCCAAAGCGTTTTCGATCACCGCGTCGTCGATAAGGTTGAGCTCGAGCGCGAAGAACAAAAGATGGGCGCTGGCGTCCGTCATCTTTTCCTGGACGTCGCCATAGAGCTTGGCGCGCTGCGGATCGGCGGTGTTGCCGGCATAGACGAGGCCCGCATAGGAGACGATGCGGCCGATCAGCTCCTCGAGCGCCTCATAGGCCTTCAGCGCCTCGCCCAGCCGGCCGGCGCCGCCACGCCCGGCTTCCGAGGCCAGCGTGCCTTTCCAGCGGGTCTCGAAGGCGACGGCGTCGCTGGCCGCCTTGGCGATGTCGCGCTTCAACTCGGGCGCTTCCATGCCGGAATAGAGATCGGCGAGATTCCACTCCGGCAGGTCGCCAAGCCCCGCAGCGCCCTGGTCGGACGTTGGCGCCGCAAGCCGCCGACCAAATACCATGCGCATCAACAATACCTTCCAGAATCAAAGGGAAAGGAGAAGCCGGTCAAATCCTAAGGAATTCGTTCACCGGGTTTTTTGAAACCTTATTTAGAACCCTGTGCCAAGATGATCCATGGGGATTTTCTCGGGCGGACAACTCAAACAGTCATGACAGGTTCCATACTCATAGTCGATGACGATCCGGTGCAGCGCAGGCTGGTCGAAGCCGCGTTGACCAAGTTCGGCCACACCGCGATCGTGACGGATGGCGGCGAGGCCGGCCTCGACGTGCTAGACGGGCCGAACGCGCGCGACGTCTCTGTCGTCATCCTCGACCTCGTCATGCCCGGCCTCGACGGCATCGGCGTGCTGAAGGCGATGCGCGAGCGCGCCATCAACATTCCCGTCATCGTGCAGACGGCCCAGGGCGGCATCGAGACGGTCGTCTCGGCGATGCGGCACGGCGCCTTCGACTTCGTCGTCAAGCCGGCGTCGCCCGACAGGCTGCAGACCGCGATCTCCAACGCGCTCAAGGTGGAAGCCGTCGAGGACGAGATGAAGCGCGCGTCGCGGCGACGCGGCGGCGGCCATCTCACCTTCAAGGACATGATCACGCGCAGCCCGGCGATGGACCGGGTGATCCGACTCGGGCAGAAAGCGGCGGCCTCCACCATCCCGATCCTGATCGAGGGCGAGTCGGGCGTCGGCAAGGAACTGGTGGCGCGCGCCATCCAGGGCAGCGGCGACCGCCGCTCGAAGCCGTTCGTCACCGTCAATTGCGGCGCCATCCCGGACAATCTCGTCGAATCGATCCTGTTCGGCCACGAGAAGGGCTCCTTCACGGGCGCAACGGAGAAGCACACCGGCAAATTCGTCGAAGCG
Source organism: Mesorhizobium sp. SOD10 (assembly GCA_000824805.1). Classification (GTDB taxonomy): domain Bacteria; phylum Pseudomonadota; class Alphaproteobacteria; order Rhizobiales; family Rhizobiaceae; genus Mesorhizobium. The sequence continues at coordinate 415,301 of CCNA01000006.1, read as the reverse complement.
AATTCCGGCACGCTGTTCCTCGACGAGATCGGCGACCTGCCGCTCGACGTCCAGGTCAAGCTGCTGCGCGCCGTGCAGGAAGGCGAGGTCGATCCGGTCGGCGGCCGCTCGACCGTCAAGGTCGATATAAGGCTGATCTCGGCCACGCACCGCAACCTTCTGCAGCAGGTCAAGGACGGCAAGTTCCGCGAGGACCTGTTCTACAGGCTGAACGTTTATCCGATCTTCGTGCCGCCGCTGCGCGACCGCCGCGATGACATTCCCTATCTTGTCCGCCATTTCATGGAAAAGGTCGCTCCGGCCGATCCGCGCCGGCGCCTTGCCGGCATATCGGCGTCGGCGCTCGCGATGCTGCAGGCCTATGACTGGCCGGGCAATATCCGCCAGCTGGAGAATGCGGTCTTTCGCGCGTCGGTGCTTGCCGAGGGCGATGTGCTGACCGAGGAGGAGTTCCCGCAGATCCGGGCGCAGGTGGAAGGCATGGTCAATCTCGGAGCGGAGCCGGCATCCGCCGTCGCCGAAACCGTTGCGGAGGAGATCCGCCAGGACGAGGTTGCCGACACGACGGGGATCGCCTTGTCCGACGGCGAGGCGCCGGCCAGGCCGCAGCCGCGCTTCGGAACGCTTCGTGCGCTCGACGAGCGCGGCAATGTGCGTGCGCTGGCCGATGTCGAGCTCGAGATGATCAAGCTCGCGATCGACCATTACAACGGCCAGATGAGCGAAGTCGCGCGCCGGTTGGGCATCGGCCGCTCGACGCTCTATCGCAAGTTGAAGGAATATGGCATTGATCCCGAAGCTGGTCGCGTCGACCGGCTTGCCTCGTGACAGACAAGCCTCGAGCCAGCTTGCGAGCTTAACCTCCGAGTCAAATTGTCGCTTTGGACGTGAAAATCCCGGGTTTTCAGCGGTTGGCGTTGCCGACGATCACGCATTAACGCTAACAGTAACAGATCGTGTTCTGGCCGAGGCCGGATTCTTGATCTAAACCAGCGGTTTACCACGAAGTGCTGTGCATCATTTTTGGCGGGATATCGCCACGGTGTTACCGCATTTCGGCTTCAATAAACGATGATTAACCATTAGGATCGATATTCGGATGTGAAAACCACGCATCCGTTTGGTCAAATCCGGGGACAAACGGCAGCCTGAAAGCCATTTGATTTGAACAAAATCGAACGACACAAAAACGGGCGGCATTTTGACATGAGCGTCTGGCCAAAGTGGCTGACGTTCCTGATTCTCGCCGTCGCGTTCCTGTCAGCGGCAATGTCGGGCGCCAGGGCGGAGATCCGTTCGCTCAAGCTCTATCACCTGCACACGCATGAGAAGGCCGAGATCGTCTACAAGCGCAACGGGCGCTACGATCCGGAAGGCCTGCGCAAGATCAACATCATCCTGCGCGACTGGCGCCGCAACGAGCCGACCAAGATGGATCCGCGGCTGCTCGACCTTGTCTGGGAAGCCTATCGCGAAAGCGGCGCGACCGATTATATCCAGGTCGTCTGCGGCTATCGTTCGCCGTCGACCAACGCGATGCTGCGCTCGCGCAGCCGCGGCGTCGCCGAGAAGAGCCAGCACATGCTGGGCAAGGCGATGGACTTCTACATTCCCGGCGTGCCGCTGAAGAAGCTGCGCAATATCGGGCTCAAGATGCAGGGCGGCGGCGTCGGCTATTATCCGACCTCCGGCTCGCCCTTCGTGCATATGGATGTCGGCAATGTGCGCCACTGGCCGGGCATCAGCCGTCAGGAACTGGTCAGCCTGTTCCCCAACGGCAAGACGTTGCATGTACCGAGCGACGGCAAGCCGCTGCCTGGCTATCAGCAGGCGCTGGCGGCTTATCAGGCTCGTAAGGGCGCCGGCACGCCCAATATCGAGCTGGCCAGCGCCGGTGGCTCGACCAAGCGGTCCGGCGGCCTGTTCGCCTGGTTCCGCGGCGGCGGCGCCGACGAGGCCGATGACGAGGCCGATGACAGCGCCCCGGCGCCTCAGCAGAAAGCTGCGAAGCAGGTTCAGGTCGCGAGCGCCGCCACGGCCCGCACCAGCAATCTTCCGGGTATCGCGATCGTTTCGCCGAAGGACGCCAAGCGCGCCAATATCCCGCAGATCGCGGATGACAGCGCCGACGATTCGCAGCCGCAGCAGAATACGCCCGAAACGATCATTGCCGCGCTGCCGCCCAAGGAAATCCCGCTGCCCGACTTCGCGCCGCGTCCGAAGGTCGATGTCGGCCAGCAGACGCCGCAGAACGTGCCGTTCGCCATAGCGGATGCCTCGGCGACGACCGGGCAGGCGGTTTCGACCGCACAGGCGCCGGTGCCGGACAAGGTTCCGTTCGGCGCAGCCAGCGCCGCCGAGGCCGCGAGCACCGATCCCGCGCAGGTGGCGGTCAACAACATCCCGCTGCCGACTCGGCGCCCCGACCGCTCGACGCCGGCCGAACTGGCGCCGAAGGACAAGAACGTGCTTCTGGCGCTGGCCGAAACGGCTTCGCAGGACAAGAGCGCAACCGATGCGTTCTCCGTGCTGCCGACCGCACGGCCGCAACCCGGCAAGCAGGATGAGGTCAAAGCTGTTCTCGAACAGGCCAATGCGACCGTCGAGGCCGATGGCGGCGGTGCCGAATACCAGCTCGCGTCGCTGACCGAGCCGGAGCCGCGCTCCGCCTTCAACGATCCGTCAGGCGTCGATGCGGCCTCGCCGCGCAAAGTCATCGCAGCCCTGCCGGCCGGGACCGATCCCGCGCAGGCGATCGGCGGCGGTGTCAAGACGACGGCCAAGGAAGACAGGGCGTCCGCCCACGATCTGAAGCCAGGACCCAAGGCCATGGTGGTGGCGGCACCGCCGCAAGCCGCACGCTGGGCGCTGGGCAGCGGCGTCAACATCGCCTCGGTTTCTGACCCGACGACGGCGCCGCGCTATGCCTACAACATCGTGCACACGCCGCCGAGCGAAGTGTACACGGCCGGCTTCCAGACGGATGGCCAGGTGCCGGACGCAAGCCGTTTCACCGGCAACGCCGTGAAGTTCCTCTCGGTCGCGCGCTTCCAAACGAAATAGGCGAGCCTGCCCGGCCGCCGCAAAGCCGCGTTGGCCCGCCAGCGCGGCTTTTGTTTTGTGGCGCATCGGTGTTTGGCTCGTCCGCACTTTTCCCGCTTCGTCTAATGGTAGGACAGGGCCGTTTGAAGGCGTGAGATCGCGGTTCGAATCCATGAGCGGGACCAGACCATGGCAATGCCTCAGTCGGCGTTCCGTGCGTGCATCTTCACGCCTGGCTGAACTTACCGTGAGGTTGGAACGCCGCGTCCAATGATTGGTTGAAACGGGTTCGTTCCAAACTGAGGATATTCATGAAGAAGATTGTATTGGCGTCAGTTCTGGCGCTGGCTGCGGCATCGGCTGTCGTCGCTCCCTCGCAAGCCGAAACCGTCATCGTCAAGACCGGAAAGCATCATTGCGCGACCAAGCTGGTGACGCATTGGCGCCACCATCACAAGGTGGTCGAGAAGGTCAGGGTCTGCAGATAGTTGCGTTCAAGACTACCCCGGCCGGCGCAAGCCGGCCGGTTTTTTAAAGCATGTCTCCCGAAAGTGGGAACCGGTTTCGGGACAAAGACATGCGTAGAATGAAAAACCTAAAGCGCAGGGAGCGAATCCGAAAGATCGCGACGCGCTTTAGTGCTCAGTCAACGTCCAGCGTGGCCGCTTCGCCTTTGGCCAGAAGCCGCGCGGCGTCACGCGCCGGAGGCAATCCGAACTGGCGCGCATATTCGCGGCTGAACTGGGAAGCGCTTTCGTAGCCGACGGTGAAGGCAACCTGCGCGGCGCTGCCGGGCTGCGCGATCAGCAGATGGCGCGCTTCCAGCAGGCGGAGCTGCTTCTGGTACTGGATCGGGCTCATCGCCGTCGCCGCCTTGAAATGGCGATGGAAGGCGGCATTGCTCATATGTGACAGCTCCGCCAGTTGCGTCACATCGATCGGCTCGTTGTAATGCGCGCGGATCCAGGCCGTGGCGCGGCGGATCCGTGAAAGGCGCCCGTCGGCGCGCGCGAGCTGACGCAGCTTCTCGCCCTGCGGGCCTTGCAACAGTCTGAACGCGATCTCCCGTTCGAGCATCGGCGCGAGAACAGGAATCTCTGCCGGCCTGTCGAGGAGCCGCAGCATCCGGCACCACGCATCGAGCAGCAAGTCATCGACTTGATCGGTCACGAAGCGATCGCTGTCGATCGCCGGTTTGTGGTCGATGAGCAGGCCGGCGATCAACTCGGTATCGATCGAGAAGGCGATGGCCATGTAAGGCTGCGCGGCGCTCGCCTCGATCAGCTGGCTGGTGGCGGGCGTTTCAACCGCGTAGACGAAATAGCTGCCGGCGCTGTACGCAAGCGTGCGGTCGCCGATCAGCACCGTTTTGGTTCCCTGCAGAACGAACAGCGTGGTCGGCTGGCAAAGCTCGGGCAACGGCGGCGTCGGAACTTCGCTGCGGCCGATCGTAACGCGCGGGATGGCCGTATTCGTGCGCCGCCCGCGCGCATGCCGGCCGGCAATCGCAATCAATTCCTGAAGCGCTTCATTCATCATTTCAGCATTGCCGATCCATTGCCGCCAAGCAACCAAGCGAGGCGGTTACGTGCACTTGGGTCACGCGAAGATGCGCACCTGGGTGACGCGAGGACGCACCTGAGAGGATTAGGCAAGAGCATGAGAGCTTCCGGCGCGCGAAGCGGACCAACTCACGCCATCTCTAGGTCATCGAAGAGGAGACGTGGACATGACGACACAACGGAATGCGCTGGTGACCGGCGCCAACAAGGGCATAGGCCACGAGACCGCCCGGCGGCTCGCGGCATTGGGTTACAAGGTTTGGCTGGGCGCGCGCGACGCAGAGCGTGGCGAGACCGCCGCGCAGGCGTTGCGCGGCGAAGCGCTTGACGTCGAGTGGCTCGAGCTCGATGTCGTCAGCGACCACAGCGTGGCGGCCGCGGCCAAAGCCGTCGCAGCGCGGACGCCCCGCCTGGACGTGCTGGTCAACAATGCCGGCATCGCTCCCGGCTATGTCGAGGGGCTTGGCCCGAACGGCCGCTATCAACGGCCGCCGAGCCGCGAGAGTGTCGCGGATATGAAAGCCACCTATGACGTCAACGTCTTCGGTCCGGTGCGGGTCACCCAGGCATTCCTGCCGCTGCTCCTGGCATCGCCCGCTTCCCGCATTGTCATGGTGAGCAGCTATCTCGGATCGCTGGCGCGCGCGGCCGGCAACAGCCAGTCGCCCAATGTCATGGGCTATGGCAGCTCGAAGACGGCGCTCAACGCCGTGACACTGGCCTTCGCCAGGGAACTCGCGCCGCGCGGTATCATGGTCAATGCGGCCGCTCCCGGCTACACCGCGACGGACCTCAACGCGCACAGAGGCGGCCGTACCGTGCAGCAGGCGGCAGAGATCATCGTGCGGCTGGCGACGCTGGAGCCAGGCGGACCGACAGGCGGCTATTTCGATGAGAACGGCGCGCTGCCCTGGTGAAAGCGCTGATTACTTCTTGAGCTTGCTCGCCTCACGCGCCAGCGCTTCGATCTCGTCCCATTTGCCGGCCTTGATGAGATCGTCCGGCGCCACCCAGGAGCCGCCGACGCAGATGACGTTGGGCAGGCCCAGATAGTCGGCGGCGTTTTTGCCGGTGATACCGCCGGTCGGGCAGAATTTCACGTCCGCCAGCGGCGAGGCGAAGGCTTTCAGCGAAGCGATGCCGCCGGACTGCTCGGCCGGGAAGAATTTCAGGAAGCGCAGTCCGGCCTCACGCGCGGCCATGATCTCGCCGGGCGTGATGGCGCCGGGCAGCAGTGGCACCGGGCTGTCCTTGGCCGCGTCAAGAAGCTGGCTGGTTATGCCGGGGCTGACGATGAATTTCGAGCCGGCGTGAGCTGCCTCGTCGAATTGCCTCGCATCGAGAATGGTGCCGGCGCCGACGACTGCTTCCTCGACCTCTGCCGCGACGCGCCGGATCGCTTCCAGCGCGTCGGCCGTGCGCAGCGTGATCTCGATGGCCCGCAAGCCGCCGCGCGACAAAGCGCGGGCGAGCGGCACGGCAGCGGCGATATTGGCGATCTTGAGCACCGGGATAACCGGCTGACCGTTGAGGAGCGACAGGAGCTTTTCGGTCTTGCTGGTCATGTGCTGGTCTCCATTTCGATCATTTTAAACCGATTAGCAGAAGGGCCTGCTCAAGTCCACGAAGCCCGGCGTGTCGCGATGTCACGTCGTCATGCGACGGCAGTGTCTGCCTTGAAACGGCTTTCACCACGGTCTAGTGGCATGGCCATGACAATTGCGAAGGAAATCCAGCCCGTCCGCGTCGCCGCGCTCTATAAATTCGCCCGGCTCGACGGATACGAGGCGATGCGCGCGCCGCTCGCCGCTTTCTGTTGCGGGCGCGGCATCAGGGGCACGCTGCTTCTGGCGCATGAAGGCATCAACGGCACCGTCGCCGGCAGCGAGGAAGCGATTGCTGCGCTGATGGGTCACCTCGAGGCCCTCGAAGGTCTTGCCGGGCTGGAAGTCAAATACAGCAGCGCCGCCGAGATGCCGTTCCACCGCATGAAGGTGCGGTTGAAGCACGAGATCGTCACCATGGGCGTCGAGGATATCGACCCGGCGACCAGCGCCGGGACCTATGTCGCTCCGGCCGACTGGAACGCGCTGATCTCTGATGCCGACACCGTCGTCATCGACACGCGCAACGCTTACGAGGTCTCGCTCGGCACCTTCAAGGGCGCGGTCGATCCCAAGACGAGCAGCTTCCGCGAGTTCCCGGCCTGGGTGGATGAGCACCGTGAGGAGCTCGAAGGGCGCAAGGTAGCGATGTTCTGCACCGGCGGCATTCGCTGCGAGAAGGCGACGGCCTATGTGAAGTCGCTCGGCCTCCAAAACGTCTTCCATCTCAAGGGCGGCATCCTGAAATATCTCGAAGAGGTGCCGGCCGAGGACAGCCTGTGGCAAGGCGAATGTTTCGTCTTCGACGAGCGAGTGTCCGTCTCGCATGGACTGACCGAAGGCGAGGCGGAGCTCTGCCGCGCTTGCCGCCATCCGCTGACGGTCGAGGATCGGCTGTCGCCGAAATACGCGATCGGCGTTTCATGCCCGCATTGCTTTGCAACGCGGTCCGATGCGGATCGCGAGCGCTATGCCGAACGCCATCGTCAGGTCGAACTTGCGCAAGCGCGCGGCGGCAAGCGCCATATTGGCAATTAGAGCGGCCAGCCCCGCGACCGAAAAGCCCCCGTCATTGTAATGTCAAAGCGCGAGGCCTACCTCTTGCCGGTCCGAAACTTTGCCCGCGCGCATTCGGCCGGGCCAATTCTGGAGGCATTGATGCTCGACCCCAAGAAGCTGCTCGACGACCTTCTCGGCTCGCAAATCCCTGGGACCGGCTCGACCGTCCGCGACAAGGCCGGGCAGGCGGTGCAGATGGCGAAGGACAATCCGCTGGCCGCCGGCGCGCTGGCCGCGGTGCTGCTCGGCACGGGCACAGGCCGGCAAGTCACGGGCGCGGCCATCAAGCTCGGCGGTCTGGCCGCCATCGGCGGTCTCGCCTACAAGGCCTATCAGAATTACAAGGCCGGCAACGAGCCGGCGCAGGCGCCCGCATCCGGCGAGCCGGAGCTGCTGCCGCCGCCGGCCGATTCCGCCTTCGACCCCGCGCAGGCGCCGCAGGGCGAGGCCGAGTTCACGCTGACCCTGGTCAGGGCGATGATCTCGGCGGCGAAGGCCGACGGCCATGTCGACAACGAAGAACGCAAGAAGATCGCCGACAAGCTCAAGCTCGCCGGCATCGGCGCGGAAGCGGAAAAGTTCCTGCTCGCCGAGCTGGAAAGCCCGCTCGATCTCGACACGCTGGTCGCCGGCGCCAAGACCGATGCGCAGAAGCTCGAGCTCTACACTGCCTCGCGGCTGACCATCGATCCCAACACGCGCGCCGAGCGCGGCTATCTCGACCTGCTCGCCGGCCGCCTCGGCCTGCCGGACGCGCTGGTCGATCATGTCGAGGCGACGGTTTCGGCGGCAAAGGTGCCGGCCGGCAGCGCGCCTAGTTCGCCGTGGTGAATCAGCGTTGGTAAACAACGCTGCGCACCGCCTTGCCGGTCGTTAATGTTTCGTTAACTCAGCAAGCGCATCATTCTAAACAGTCGGACGGGCTTTTCCTCCTCCCAAGCGCGGTTCAGATCGGGGCGGTCGCCAATGGCCGCCCTTTTTGTTGGCCTCCATTTTGTCGCCAACACCGGCTTGCCATGATCCCCGGCATTTGCGATGCCACGTCTTTCCATGCATGACCGGGAGGACGGCGATGACAGCCATACCAGAGAAGACCGCCATCGTTACCGGCGCCGGCACCGGCATCGGCAAGAGCGTCGCCACGGCGCTGCTCCAGGCGGGCTGGAACACCGTGTTCTGCGGCCGCCGCAAGACGCTGCTGGAAGAGGCGATCGCCGACGCGGGCAAGACGCAGGCCAAGGCATTGGCCGTGGCCTGCGACATCAGCAAGGCGGAGGAAGTCGACGACATGTTCGAGACCGTGCTCGAGGCCTTCGGCCGTGTCGACCTGCTCTTCAACAATGCCGGCATGGGTTACAAGTCGACGCTGATCGACGAGATCCCGGTCGAGGTCTGGAATGATGTCGTCGGCGTCAACCTCACCGGCTCATTCCTGTGCGCCCGCGCGGCCTTCGGCGCCATGCGAAGGCAGAAGCCGATGGGTGGCCGCATCATCAACAACGGCTCGGTGTCGGCCTATGCGCCGCGCCCGGGCTCAGCGCCTTACACGGCGACCAAGCACGCGATCACCGGGCTCACCAAGACGCTGGCGCTCGATGGCCGGCCCTTCGACATCGCCTGCGGCCAGATCGACATCGGCAACGCGCTGACCGAGATGGCGCAGCCGATGACGGTCGGCGTGCCGCAGGCCAACGGCTCGATCGCCGCCGAGGCGGTGATGGACGTGCAGCGCGTCGCCGACGCGGTGCTGCATATGGCGAGCCTGCCGCTCGACGCCAACGTGCTGTTCATGACCGTGATGGCGACGAAGATGCCGTTTGTCGGGCGCGGGTGAGCGCCTGACGGATCACTTCTTCAGAAACGTCTCGATCCGCTCCAGCGCGCGCAGGATGTTCTCCTCGGAATTGGCATAGGAAAGGCGAATATAACCTTCGCCGAGCACGCCGAAGTCGGGGCCGCCGATGAGCGCCACGCCGGCATCCTCAAGCAGCGCCGAGGCAAGCTTCTTCGCCTTCCAGCCGGTCTTCGAGACGTTGGGGAACGCGTAGAAGGCGCCCTTCGGCGTGACGCAGGAAATGCCGGGAAGCGCATTCAGCCCTTCGACCACGATCTTCCTGCGGTTGTCGAAGGCGCGCATCATTTTCTCGACGTCGTCCTGCGGGCCGTCAATCGCCGCGATGCCGGCGAACTGGCTCGGCGCGTTGACGCAGGACCAGCAATTGACGGCCAGCTTGCGCACCTTGTCATAGAGATGCGCGCCCTTGTCGCCGTTCGGCCAGATCGACCAGCCCATGCGCCAGCCCGTCATCGCCCAGGTCTTCGACCAGCCGTTGAGCACGATCAGCCTGTCGCGGATTTCGGGGAAGTTGAGCAGCGAGCAGTGGGTCTCGCCGTCATAGGTCATGACGTCGTAGATCTCGTCCGACATGACGGCGACCTCAGGGTGCTTCTCCAGGCCCTTGACCAGCTTCTCGATCTCGGCGCGAGGTGTCACGCCGCCGGTCGGGTTGGCGGGCGAGTTGAGGATCAGCAGCCTGGTCTTGGGCGTGATCAGCGCCAGCGTCTCGTCGGCCGAGAAGGCAAAGCCGTTCTCCTCGCGGATCGGCACCGGCACCGGCGTGGCGCCGGTGAACTCGATCATCGAGCGATAGATCGGAAAGCCGGGATCGGGGTAGAGGATCTCGGTGCCGGCCTCGCCGAACATCAGGATCGCGGCGAACATGGTCGGCTTGCCGCCGGGCAGGATCATCACATTCTCGGGCGACACCTCGACGCCGGTGGTAGTCAGCGTGCGGCGCACCACGGCCTCGCGGGTGGCCAAGAGGCCGTTTGCCGGCGTATAGCCATGATGGCCGTCGCGCAGCGCCTTGATCGCCGCCTCGACAATGTGCTGCGGCGTCTTGAAGTCGGGCTGGCCGATGCCGAGGTTGATGATGTCGCGGCCCTGATGGGCAAGCGCGGTGGCCCTGGCCAGCACCGCGAAGGCGTTTTCCTCGCCGAGACGGTCGAAGGCCGCGATGGTGTGGAGCATTTTTCCCGTCCCTGTGGTTCTTTCTGTGAGCGAGCGTTTTTGTGACCGTCCGCTGGAAAAAGTCAACGGATTGGAGTGGCCGGTGTCGGAAGATCTGAAGAATTGGCAGCCGCGCCCGCGGCCGGAACGCAAGGCGATCGAGGGACGCACCGTCAGGCTCGAGCCGCTGAGCGCGGCAAAGCATGGCGACGGCCTCTACGAGGCCTCCTCGGTTTCCGATGCCGACGGACGTTTCGCCTGGCTGCCCGACTACCCGCCGGAAACCCGCGCCGCCTTCCAGCCTTGGCTCGACAAGGCGGAAGCGAGCGAGGATCCGCTGTTCTTCACGGTTATCGACAAGGCAAGCGGCAAGATCGCCGGACGGCAGACGCTGATGCGCATCGACGCCAACAATGGCGTCGGCGAAATCGGCAACATCTATTGGGGTCCGCTGGTCTCGCGCAAGCCGGCTGCGACCGAGGCGCAGTTCCTGTTCGCGAAATATCTTTTCGACGATCTCGGCTACCGCCGTTACGAGTGGAAATGCAACAACCGCAACGAACCCTCGAAGCGCGCCGCCGAGCGTTTCGGCTTCAAGTTCGAAGGCATCTTTCGCCAGCACCTTGTGGTCAAGGGTGAAAACCGCGATACGGCGTGGTATTCGATCATCGACAAGGAATGGCCGGCCTTGCGCAAAGCCTATGAAGGCTGGCTCGATCCGGCGAATTTCGACAGTGAAGGCGGCCAGAAGCGGCGGCTTGAGGATTTTCGCGCCGATTTCGGCGCATAGACCACGATTTCCGGAAGCGGGAAACCGCTTGCCGGCAAGACAGGAGTTCGGCAATGGCGCATGACCACGCTTCGCACGATCATGGCCCGGCCGGTCACAGCCATGGCCCTGGCCATGTGCATGGGTCGACCGACAAGAAGCGGGTGCTGATCGCGGCCTGCCTGACTGGCGGCTTCATGGTCGCCGAGGCGCTTGGCGGTCTGCTCACCGGCTCGCTGGCGCTGCTCGCGGATGCTGGCCATATGCTCGCCGATTCGATCGCGCTCGGCCTTGCCTGGTATGCCTTCCACCTGACGGGGCGTCCGGCCACCGGCCGGCTCACCTATGGCTTCGCCCGCGTGAAGACGCTGGTCGCCTACACCAACGGCATCGCCATCTTCGCCATCGCGCTCTGGATCGTCTACGAAGCCTGGGGGCGGCTGATGAACCCGGCGCCGGTGCTCGGCGGGCCGATGCTGCTGGTGGCGGTGGCAGGTCTCCTGGTCAACGTGGCCTCCTTCTTCGTGCTGCATGGCGGAGACCGCGAGAGCCTGAACATGCGCGGCGCCATCCTGCATGTGCTGGGCGACCTGCTGGGTTCCGCGGCGGCGATCGCCGCCGCCATCATCATCGTGGCGACGGGGTGGACGCCGATCGATCCGATCCTCTCCGTCCTGGTGTCGCTGTTGATCCTGTCGACGGCATGGTCGCTGATGCGCGAGGCGGCCCATGTCCTGCTCGAAGGCGTGCCGGCAAGCCTCGACCGCGACCTGATCGCCAAGGACATCGAGGGCGCTGTCAAGGGCGTGCGCGAGGTGCATCATATGCATGTATGGTCGCTCGACGGGACATCGAACATGGCGACGCTGCATGCCTGCCTGAACGACGGCGTCGATCCGCATATCGCGGTGAGCGCCATCAAAAAGCGGCTTGCGGTCAAGCACGGCATCGACCATGCCACGGTCGAGCCCGAGTTCGGACAATGCGCCGACAGCCATGATGAGCATGACCATCACCACGATCTCGACCATGCGCATGGCGCGCCCGCCGACCGCCGGCATTATCACTGATCCCGCCGTGACGATGAAACCGAACAGCCTCGAAACGAGGACCGCCCGCTGATGGACCGCGAGACAAAGAACGCGGCGATCGCCGCGGCGGTGATATTGCTGCTGTTCGGCCTCGCCGCCTATTTCCTGCCGGCCATCATGCTGGCCGCGGGCAAGCTATCGACGGTGCTGGCGGCCGTCATCGCCGCGGTCTTCATGGTCGGGCTGTTCGTCGTCCTGTGGCTGCGCGGACGCAGCCAACGCAAGAAAGGTCTCTGAAGATGAGAATACTGATCACGGGCGCGGCCGGCATGGTTGGCCGCAAGCTCATAGCGCGGCTCGCCAGGGACGGCGCCTTGCGCGGCCGCAAAATTACGGCGCTGGACCTGCATGACATCGTGGCGCCGCAGGCGCCTGCGCTCGCGGGTGTCGATGTCTCGACCCACACCGGCGATCTATCCGCGCCCGGCGCCATGGCAGCCCTCGTGGCTCCGCGCCCGGATGTGATCTTCCATCTGGCGGGCATCGTCTCGGGCGAGGCGGAAGCCAATTTCGATCTGGGCTACAGGGTCAATCTCGACGGTACGCGCGCGCTGTTCGACGCGGTGCGCCTGGCGGCCTTTGCGCCGCGCCTCGTCTTCACCTCGTCGATCGCGGTGTTCGGCGCGCCGTTCCCGGACGTCATTCCGGACGAATTCCATCCGACGCCGCTCACCTCATACGGCACGCAGAAGCAGATGAGCGAAGCGCTGCTTGCCGACTACACACGGCGCGGCTTCTTCGACGGCATCGGCATCCGGCTGCCGACGATCTGCGTGCGCCCCGGCAAGCCGAACAAGGCGGCGTCGAGCTTCTTCTCCGGCATCATCCGCGAGCCGCTCGCCGGGCAGGAAGCGATCCTGCCGGTGCCGCGCTCGGTGCTGCACACACATGCCAGCCCACGCTCGGCGGTGAATTTCCTCATCCACGCGGCCGAAATCGACGGCGACAAGGTCGGTCCGCGCCGCAACCTCACAATGCCGGGCGTTGCCGTCACCGTCGGCGAGCAGATCGAGGCGCTGGAGCGCATCGCCGGCGCCGAGGTCTCGAAGCGGATCCGCGAGCAGCCCGACGAGACGATATGGGCAATCGTCAAGGGCTGGCCGACACGCTTCGAGGCGAAGCGGGCGAGGGACCTCGGCTTCGCCGCTGAGAAGAGCTTCGACGAGATCATCCGCGCGCATATCGAGGATGAGCTTGGTGGGAAGATCGCCTGACAGGGTTCAGGCGCCGCCCGACAGGCTGGCCGACAGAAGCAGCAGTCCGACCAGGAAGATGAAGGCGGCGCCGCCGATCTCGACGATCGAATGGATGCGGTTGCCGATGCGTCCGTCGCCGGCGAAATAGACGGCCCAGTTCTTGGCTGTCACGGCGATCGTCGCCAGCGCCGAGACGGTGATCGCGGTACCGATCGACATCGCCAGCACCGACAGCAGCCCGCCCACCCATAATCCATTGAGCAGCGCGAAGCTCAGCACGATCAGCGCGCCGGAGCAGGGGCGGATGCCGACGGCGGCCACCGCCGACCAGGCGGTCTTCCAGTCGAAGCGGTCACCCGACAGCATCGCCGGGTCCGGCGCATGCGAATGGCCGCAGGTCTCACAGACTTCGCCGGGGCTATGGTCGTGGTGGTCATGACCGTGCGCGGCGCGACGGTGGTGATCATGCGCGCCATGATCGTGGCCATGCGCGTGCGAATGGTCATGATGATCGTGATCGTCATGCGCGTGCAGGGCATGGGAATGCGCGGCGTGCGCATGGGCATGCGCGTGGCCTGCATGGGAATCCCCGCCATGCGAATGGCCAGCATGGGCAGCCGACAGGCTGTAGGCAGGCGTCCTGCCGAACAGGCGCAGGATCGACGGGCCGAGCTTGCGCCACAAAAGCCAGGCGCCGAACAGCGTCACCAGCACATAGCTCGAGATTTCGAGGAACCAGGCCGCGTCGGTCATCGAGATGGCGGTGCCGCGCAGCGCGGAATAGGCAAGCATCATGACGACAACCGCCGTCAGGCCCTGCAGCAGCGCCGAGACGAAGGAAAGCATGATGCCGCGCCTCAGCGCCACTTCATTGGCGACCATGTAGGACGAGATCACCGCCTTGCCGTGGCCGGGGCCGGCGGCGTGGAAGATGCCATAGGCGAAGGACAGCGCAATCAAAAGCCAGAGCTTGCTGCCGTCCTGGCGCATCGCCTTCATGGCGGCGGCCAGCGAATGATAGAATTCCTGCTGCCTGAGATTGATCCACATCAGGATATGGGCGAACGGACCCGTCGTAGTCGGTGCCATGCCATCATTGGTGCCGATGCCGAGCGAGCTTTGCGCATGCGCCACGACAGGCAAATGCGTGATCACTAGAGTGGCGGCCAGCAGGCTAAGCGCCAGGCGTAGCGACGGTTTCATCATCATCCTTCCGGCGGGCAGTTCAACTCGAGCTTGGTGGCGAAGATCTTGCTCATGTCGGTGCCTGTCGGATCGTTGAAGAATGCGTCCGTCAGGGTCTTCTGGTTTTCCTTGATCGCCTCGTCCGGATCGGGCCGGATGACCTTCTTGGTGCAGGTCGAGGGCAGGCCTTTGACGGTGAGGTTGGCGTCGTCGGTGAAGTCGATCGCGGTGTAGAAGGTCGGATCGTAGACGCCGATGTCGATCTTGCCCGCGAGCTTGATCGGCGTCTTCGGCTGCGACTCGAATAGGATGATCAGCTGGTCGTTGTCGAAATTCGCCATCAGATGCGGCGGCGGCACCATAGGCACGTCCTTGCCGTCCTGGGTGACGAGCTGGAAATAGTTGAACTCGGCCAGCGAGGAATGGACGGTGTCGGCCACTTCCTTGAGCTCTTTATCGTCCAGTTTCAGATCGGAGTTCTTGTCGAACTCCATCATCACTGTACTCGAAAACAGGTCGTCGAAGCGCCAAAGGTGGCGCAGCGCCGTCACACTTTGGTGATCCTGGCTGAGGATGACGTCGAGCCGGGCTTCGGCGAAGACATGTGGATGGACCTCAGCCTGCTCGACCGAGGCCAATGTGGCCGCAAGGGCCGAAGCCAGCATGGTTGCTTGCCGTTTCAGATGCATTCCGTGCCGCGATTCCATTGACTTGGAGCGGTTCTGCGTTCCACGCTGACCCGCTCCAACTATTTGTTTTGCGCAATTCCGGACGGAAAACCGCTACGCACTTTTCCTGGAATTGCTCTCGGGAGCGAGCCCGAGGGTTGACATAAAGCGGGCGAAATTGGGACGCCCGCCTCAGCTTCATGTTGATGCGCGCTGCCTGGGGCGGATGGCAGGCATCAGGCGGTGTCGCGTGTCCTGAACCAGTGCACCAGGAAATCGACGAAGACGCGAACCTTGGCCGGCAGATAACGCCGGTGCGGATAGACGGCGAAGATGCCGGTACCCGAGAGGATGCGGTCGTCGAGCGCGGTGACCAGCCTGCCGGATGCGACATCGGGGGCGGCGATGAAATCCGGCAGCATGGCAAAGCCCAGGCCGGAAAGCGCGGCCGCTCTAGCCACGATCGGGCTGTTGACCTCGATCGGACCCGAAACGGCGACGCTGATGGAGTCCTCGCCCTCACCCTTGAAGCGCCAGTTGGACAGCGAGCGGCCGTTGGTGTCGACGATGCAGGGCATATTGGCGAGGTCCTGCGGCCGCGTCGGCGCGCCATGCTTGGCGATCAGCTCCGGCGAAGCGCAAAGCCTGACCGAAAACGGCGCCAGCCGCCTGGCGATCAGCGAGGAGTTCTCCAGCCGCGAGATGCGCACGGCAAGGTCGAAGCCCTCCTCGACCAGGTCGACGAAACGGTCGTCGAGATGGATGTCGAGCACGATGTCGGGATGCTGCCTGGTGAAGTCGACCAGCGATTGGCCGATCGGCGCATCGGCGAAGGTGCGGGCGGCCGACAGCTTGATCCTGCCGCGGACGTCGCCGGAAGACTGGCGCACAGCCTCGGCGAGGCTGTCGACCTCGCGCACGATCTCGGAGGCGCGCTGATAATAGGTGTGGCCGGCTTCGGTCAGCGAGAACTGGCGTGTGGTGCGGTTCAAGAGCAGCGCGCCGAGCTCGTCCTCCAATTCGCGCACATATTTCGACAAGAGCGCCTTGGAGCGGCCGATCTTGCGCGCCGCGGCCGAAAAGCCTTCCGCCTCGACCACGTCGATGAAGGCGCGCATACGGGTCAATGTATCCATGGTCAGGCCTTTCGTGCCGCGTCGAGAATCCTGCGGCCGAGCCGTATCAGGGCAACGTCGCTGCCGGAAGGGCCGAGCAGCGAAAGGCCGAAGGGCGCGCCCTCGACGGAGCCGATCGGCAAGGTGATCTGCGGAAAGCCCGAAAGGCCCGAAACGCACAGGAGATGCAGCGCCCTTTCGCGATAGGCCTGGAACTGTTCCGGCGTGCTGGCGGCAAGCGGTGCCGCGCCGGGAACGGTCGGCAGCACCAGAAAGCCGTTGTTGCCGAGCAGCGCCCCAAGCTCGGCCCGGAACGCCAGGCGGCGCGCGGCTTCGGTGGCCGCGGTCTTGGCGTCGATGGTTCGGCCGAAGCCGAAACGCTCCTCGACGCCTGGGCTGAGGCGGCCGCCGGCCGAGATCCAGGGGCCATGCTCGCGCCAGGCCTCGAAGGCCTGCAAGCGACGAAAGCACCAGTAAAGCTCGTCGGGGAACGACGCGAAGGCGTATTCGGTCTCCACCGGCTGGCCGATGACGCCGGCTGCGAGCGCCTTCATGCGCGCATATTCGGCGGCTTCCGCCGGACCCGTGACAAAGGCGTCCAGCCAACGAATCGATAGCGGACGGTTGAGCGGGTGCTGGTGCGGGTCGCGGCCGAGCAGTAGCTTGCCGACCGCCTCATAGGTCTCGATGTCATCGGCGAACCAGCCGAAAGTGTCGAAGCTCGATGCCAGCTTCATCGTGCCCTCGAGCGAGATGCGGCCATGGGTGGTGCGCAGTCCGATCAGGCCGCAGAAGCTTGCCGGCGCGCGGATCGAGCCGCCGGTATCCGAGCCCGTGGCGATGTTCGTCAGCCCGCCGGCGACCGCGGCGGCCGAGCCCGAGGAGGAGCCGCCGGTGACGCGGTCGGGCGCGGCGGGATTGACCGGGAAGGGGAAATGCGCGTTCTGGCCGAATAGCGAGAACGCCAATTCATCGGTCTGGGTCTTGCCGACGAATCGCGCGCCGGCATCGAGGATCGTCTGCACCGCTTGCGCCGTGCGCGAGGCGGCATGCGCCTCCTCATATTTTTGCGGGTTGCCGCAGCCGGTGCGGTAGCCGGCGACGTCATAGATGTCCTTGACGGCCAGGCGCAGGCCGGCGAGCGGGCCCAATTCCGCATTTGCCACAGGCATTTGGCGCAGATCGAGGAAGGCGTTCAGCGGTCCTTGAGTTCCTGGCATCGTTCGATTTCCGGATACGGTGCGACCAACATTGTTCGATGCCGGAAATTTTACAACCGGGGCTTACGATTTTTATTGATTGTGAAAGCCTTCGCTCTTATATCGCGCTTGCCCAAAGTCGCACGTGCCTGTGGGTGTCCGCCGATCCTCGAATGGTGAGGGCAATCGGTAAGGTAACTGGAGCCAACCCCTCCAGTCGGTCAGTGGCCAACCACAAGACCGAGGACACCTTGAAGCAACGACGGTGCGGGCCTTTCTGGTTCTCTTCCGGTTGTCCAAAGACCGGGGTTACTAAAGAGGCACACCTTCATTGCCGGCAGTGCGGACGGGGTCTCCCATCCAAGCCAAGGCAGACAAAGCGAACCGCGGCCGGGCAAGGCCAAGGTTCACCGCCGCGAGACGGCATTTCATGGTTCCGGGGTCTCCACCGGCTGGTTCCATGGATTTGACGTCCCGCCTTTGTCCACCGCGAGTTCGCGAGGCTGAGCGCCCGCGTTCCGCAGCCTTTGTGCGCGCCGAAAGGCGCCAATGGAGAGACCTCGATGGCCACTCAGCGCATCCTTGATTTCCTCGCCACCCGACGTCCGAACGGCCCTTGCCTCGTCGTCGACCTCGATGTCGTGCGCGACAATTTCCGCGCCTTCGAGAAGGCGCTGCCTGATTCCAAGATCTATTATGCGGTGAAAGCAAACCCGGCGCCGGAAATCCTGCGCCTCCTTGCTGCGATGGGCTCGTCCTTCGACACCGCATCGGTTGCCGAGGTTGAGATGGCGATGGATGCCGGCGCGCCGGCCGATCGCATTTCGTTCGGCAACACCATCAAGAAGGAGCGTGACATCGCACGCGCCTACCAGCTCGGCATTCGCCTTTACGCGGTGGACTGCGTCGAGGAGGTCGAGAAGATCGCCCGTGTCGCTCCCGGCTCGCGCGTGTTCTGCCGCGTGCTGACCGACGGAGAAGGCGCCGAGTGGCCGCTGTCGCGCAAGTTCGGCTGCGTGCCCAAGATGGCCGTCGACGTGCTGCGCCATGCCAAGGGGCTCGGCCTCGAAGCCTATGGCGTGTCGTTCCATGTCGGTTCGCAGCAGACCGATCTTTCGGCCTGGGACCGTGCTCTGGGCGACGCCAAGAAGGTGTTCGCGACGCTCGCCGAGGAAGGCATCGTGCTCAAGATGGTCAATATGGGCGGCGGCTTCCCGACCCGTTACCTGAAGGACGTGCCGGCGGCGCAGGCCTACGGCCAGGCGATCTTCTCGGCGCTGCGCAAGCATTTCGGCAACGCGCTGCCCGAGACGATCATCGAGCCGGGCCGCGGCATGGTTGGCAATGCCGGCGTCATCAAGTCGGAAGTCGTGCTGATCTCGAAGAAGGCCGACAACGACAATGTGCGCTGGGTGTTCCTCGACATCGGCAAGTTCGGCGGTCTCGCCGAGACGATGGACGAGGCGATCCGCTACCCGATCGTCACCCGCCATGACGGCTCGGAAACCGCGCCTTGCGTGCTTGCCGGCCCGACCTGCGATTCGGCTGACGTGATGTACGAGAAGACGCCTTATCCGCTGCCCTTGTCGCTGACCATCGGCGACGAAGTGCTGATCGAAGGCACCGGAGCCTACACGACCACCTACTCGGCGGTCGCCTTCAACGGTTTCGAGCCTCTCCGATCCTACGTGATCTGAGCAGTTCGCAAGAACCGCTCGGATCAACCGGCGCGGGCGCCTGTCGCCCGCCCGGGCTCGCTTGTGGAACAGATCTCCGCTCGTGAAGGATCGCGGATATGGAATACCTGACCAAATCGGCCCTTGCGGCCACCGAAATTGCCCCCTCGTCCGGACCGTCGGCTGAGCTTTTCTCCGCGGGGGAGAAGAGCCCGATTGCGGCGGCGCTTCGTGGTGCGTTTTCTTACGGCGAACCGGTTTCCACTTCGCCTGAAAATGCGCTGGCGCCCTCCCTTGCCCACCGGGCACAGGCTGGCTCGCGCGACGCGCCGGACGAGGGGGCCGCCCAGGCGCCGGCCTTCGTCATCGTCGGCGAAGGCGCGGGCGACATTGCAGCGCGCGAAGCCCTGCTCGACCGCGCCATGGGGCTGAAGCGCAAGAAGAAATCGTCCGAGAAGCTGCGGCGCGGCCGCCGGCCTTCGGAAGGCCTGGCCTTCGTCGCCCGCGATGCCTCGGGTGCGGTCGTCGGCACGGTGCGGCTTTGGGATGTCAGGCTGGGCGAGGGCGGTCCGGCGGCGCTTCTGCTCGGCCCGCTCGCGGTCGAGCCGGGCTTGAAGAGCGGCGGCATCGGCTCTGCGCTGATGCGGCATGCCATTGCCGAAGCCGCGCGGCTCGGCCATGGCGCGATCCTGCTCGTCGGCGATGCGCCCTACTATGGACGGTTCGGCTTCTCGGCCGACCGCACCGGGGCGCTTGCCATGCCTGGCCCCTATGAGCGGCATCGGCTTCTGGGGAGGGAGCTGAAGGAAGGCGCGCTGGACGGTGCCAAAGGCACGATCAAGGCCGCCGGCCGCAAGATCAAGGGCCAGGCGCCGGGCTTCGCGGCGTAACGTCTACTATTCGACAAAAAACAGCGCCGCCCGAGGGGCGGCGCTTTTTTTTGCGAACGATCAGCCGAGCAGCTGGCTGAGCGCCATTGCGACCGTCATGTCGCCCTCGACCTTGAGCTTGCCGGCCATGAAGGCCATGGTCGGGTTGAGGTCGCCCGCGATCAGCGAATCCAGATCGTCGAGCGAGAGCTTGACGGTGCAGTCGGTCGGCGCGTCGGTGGTCGAGACCGTCGCGCCGTCGATGACGATGACGCCGTCGCTGCCGGTGTCGAACTTGACCGAATGCTCGAAACCCGCGCTTGCCACGCGCGACCTGATCTTGTCGGCAATCTCCTGAACGCCCATGGCGGTTCTCCTCGTTGGTTGCATTGACGCGCACCGGCTTGTCGAGCCGCTGGGCGAGGTCGGCGCGCCGCGCCCAAGCGGTCGCCTTTCACGGCGCATATAGCTTCGAGTTGACGTAAACGTCAACGCGGTCACCATGCGTCATGTCGCATCACGGGCAAGCGGGTAGCCGTCGGCTACTCCTGAAGCGATCAATGTGCTGCCTGGAAAGGCTTGGTCATCGCCGCCGCGGTTTCGCCGGCATTCTTGCGACGGCGAAGCGCGTTGTCGCGGATATCGTCCTTGGAAAGGAAGTTGACCTGGTCGATCAACACCTCGTGCACCAGCTCGACGCCGACACGGGTGTTGATGGTGTCGCGGATCGACTTGCGGAAAGCGTCGAGATCGATCGATTCCTTCTTGGTGAAATCGATCTGCGGGTTGGAATAGAGATAGGAATAGACCTGATCGGTCATTAGCGCCTGCGCCGGGACCGACAGTTTCTTTATCTGTTCCGGCTCCACCGTGTAGACGAGCTTGGTGAGGAAGTAGCCGTCGATCGAGCCGTCGCGCAGCAGCGGCACCGAGATCATGTCGGTCTTGACGTAGTCGAGACCGCCCAGCATCGGCTTCGGCGGTTCGGCCGCGCCGCGCTGGCCGGCCGCCTGGAAGGAATAGAAGACCGCGCCGAGCGTCACGGCGCAGATCCACAGCGCGGCGGCGATGAATTTTATCACCGGGTCTGTCCTTGCGCCCCGATCATCTCAGTCATGCTCGGGCCATGCCGAACTCGCCGGCCGAATAGGTGCCGTCGGTATCGGCGCGCTGGATGGCGTTCCTCAGAAGCGTGGCGACCTCGTTGACGGCGTTGAGATGGGCAAGGATCGCCGCCTCGTTCTTCGCCAGCTTCTGACGCAGCCGCAGCAGGCCTTCTTTATGCTGTTCGAGAAATTCGATCTCGTTGGCACCTTTCAAGGCGCGGTTGAGCTCGTACAGATACCGGCTCTTGCGCGCGTTCGAGGCCTTGAGGTCGTAGGCCGTTCCACTGCGGATACCGGCGGTCTCCTCGTCCACGACTTCCTCGATGCGGCCGATGATGGCGGCGAGGTTGCCGGGTCGAGCGGCGGCGGGCGTCTCTATTGCGTTGGTGCGCGCGGGAAGATTGGAAAGGTCCGTTTGGTCGGCCATGTAGGTCCCTAGATCTTGATGTCCGTTTTTATGGTCGTTTCGTCACCGGTCATCGACCGTGCGGCTTTGCGCTCAAGCTCCTCGATCATCGAGGTCGAAAGGCTGGTCTGCTGGTCGATCTCTGTTTTCTGCGGTCCGCCGGCAACCGGGCCGACAGGCACCTTGTGCTTGCCGTCGAGATAGTGGTCGGCAAGCATCGATCGGGCAATGCCGATGCCGCCATGCGCGGCCATGACATCGGCCACCTTTTCGGCGAGCTGCGACTTCCACATGTCGCCGGCCAGGCCCTTGCCGTAAACGCCCTCGGTGTCCTTGGGCATCATGTTCTGGATGAAGGTCGTCAGCACCATCGCCTCGAAGCGCTGGAACTTCTTCGCCGGATTGGCGGCTTCCGCCTTGTCGGCCGCGGCGCGCGAGAGCACGGAACCGGCATCGACCGTCGCGGATGCATCGAGAGCGAACGATGCCGGGGAGCCATTCGCCCGTCTGGCGAGCGCCGCGCGCGCAGCCTCGACATCGGCCGGCTCCGCTGCGCGGGCAACGTCCATGACGATGTCGCTGGGTGGGGAAATGGCCAAGAAAGTCCGCCCTTTGCCGGTTTTTGTCATCCGCACAATGACTGAACAAGCTTGTGGCAGGCTTGCGAAGGCTAGCCGTCGGAATTTCGCTTTTGCGTGATCAGGTCGAGCCGCTCGCGGTCGGAACGCTCACGCTCGTCGCGGCGGCGCACATCCTTGTAGGCGCGCTCGACCATGTTGGTACGGGCCGTGGCGGTGGCGATCAGAGACGCTTCCTGGCGCGCGTTCTCCAGGTTCTGTTTCTGCCGGCCGAGCGCGTCGGTGATGCGGCGATGGTAGAGCGCGGGGAACAGGCCGGCCAGCGAACTGTCGTCCTCGAAGCGCTCGACCAGGTCCCTGGCCTCCGCTTCCGCCTTGACGGCGGCGGCGAGGAAGGCTGCATGGCGGGTCTCGTGCAGCGCCTTCAACTGCTCCTGCACCTTGACCAGTTTCTTCAGGCGGTCCTTGCGCGTGGTCATGGCTATCTCGCCAGCGTGAGATCGACGAAGCCGTCGACGAACAGCGACAGCAGCGTGCCGACGGCGAAATAGAAGATGATCATGCCGCCGGCGATGACGAAGGGCAGCGAGATGAAATACACCGGGATCTGCGGCGTCAGCTTGTTGACGAAGCCGATCGTCAGATTGACCAAGATAGCATAGGCGACGAAAGGGCTGCCCAGCCGAATGACCAGGAAGAAGGCGTCCGACACCGTGTCGGTGACGTCGATGAGGGCAGCCTGCGGGTTGAAGAACACATTGACCGGAGCGACCTGGTAGGAGGCGACGAGCGCCTTGACGATCTCGTGGTCGAAGTCGAAGACGAAGAGCAGAAGCAGCGCCGAAAACGAGATGATGGCGGCGAGGGCTGCCTGCGGCTCCGGCTCCTCGATCGCCGGCCCGCCCGAGCCGCCATAGCCGATCAGCATGGCAATGGCCGAGCCCATGAAGCGCAATGCCTCCATATAGAGCCTGGTCATGGCGCCGATCAGGCCGCCGACCAGCAGCTCCGAGACGATCATCGGTGCGAGCACCTGCGGGCGCGGATCGACGAAGGGGTAGATGCGGTCCCACAGGAAGGCGAGCAGGCCGCCGGTCGCCGCCACCGAGACGAAGAGCCGGATCTGGATCGGCACGCGGGCGCTGGACAGGCCCGGCATCAGCATGAAGCAGGCGCCGATCCGGCAGAAGGCGAGGAAGGCGGCGATGACGACGCCTTGCGAGAGCGCGTTCACGAGATCGTCCCGAGCACCTTGATCTCGACACCCTTGGCGATCTCGACATGGCTCAGCACCGGCAGCGTCGTGAACAGCCGCTCGATGATCATGCGCACATAGGGCCGTGCGTCGGGCGCGGTGACGAGCACGAAGCGCTCGCCGGCCTCGAGATGCTTGCGGATCGCCTTGGTGGCGTCCTGGCCGAATTCCTCGAGCTGGCGCGGATCGATGTCGAACTCGCGCACCTCGCCCTTGGCGTCGCGCTTGAGGCTCTGGTGGAAGGCGAGGTCCCAGCGGTTGCCGAGGCGCAGCACCTTGAGCATGCCGCCTTCGGAGAGGTCGCCGCAGATCTGTTGCGCCATACGGATGCGCACATGCTCGACGATCTGCTCGGTGCGGCGCACATGCGGCGCGATCTCGGCGATCGCCTCGATGATCAGATGCAGGTTGCGGATCGAGACGCGCTCGGCGAGCAGCAGCTTCAGCACGGCCTGCAGGCCGGGATAGGAGATGTGCGAGGTGCAGATCTCGTCGGCGAGCTTGCGGTATTCGGGGTCGAGCCGTTCCAGGAGCGCCTTCATGTCCTTGTAGGAGAGAAGCTGCGGCAGGTTGTTGCGGATGACCTCGGAAAGATGCGTGAGCAGGACCGACATATTGTCGGCGAAGGTGAAGTTCTCGCGTTTCAGGTCCTCGGCGAAAGTTTCGAGCACCGAATAGGCGCGCATGCCGAAGGCCGGCTCGCGGATCTCCTCGCCGGGAATTTCCGGCACGCCGCGCGTGCCGAGTAGCACCATGATCTCGCCGACGCGCATCTGGTATTCGGCGACGACCGTGCCGTGCACCTTGATCTGATAGCTCTTCGGCGGGATGGCGAGGTCGTCGGCGACGCGTACTTCCGGCACCACGAAACCGTATTGCTGGGCGAATTTCTTGCGCATCTTCGACATGCGAAACACCAGCTCCTGATGCGCCACCATCAGCCGGGTCGAAAGCTGCTTGCCGATCAGAAGCTCGATCTCGGCGGTGACCAGCGAGGCCTTGACCGAGTTCTTCTCCTCCTCGACCTTGTTCGCCTTCTCCTGCGTCTTCAAGGCTTCCGCGGCGGCGCGCTCGCGGCTTTGGCGCAGCGGGATGATGTAGCCCAGGCCGGCCATGCCGCCGGCGAGCGCGAAGAAGGGGAACAGCGGCAGGCCGGGCATCAGGCCGAGGATGACGAGCAGCGAGGCCGCGACATAGAGTGCGCGCGGATGCGCGCCGAGCTGGCCGAACACCGCCTGGTTGGCCGAGCCGCGCGTGCCGCCCTTGGAGACCAGCATGCCGGCGGCGAGGGAGACGATGAGCGCCGGGATCTGGGTGACCAGACCGTCGCCGACCGACAGCTTGATGAAGACGTCGGCCGCCTGGCCGAGGCCCATGCCATGGCGCAGATAGCCGATGGCGATACCGCCGACGATGTTGATGGCGGTGATGATGAGTCCGGCGATGGCATCGCCGCGCACGAATTTCGAGGCGCCGTCCATGGAGCCGAAGAAGGACGATTCTTCCTCCAGCTCGCGGCGGCGCAGCTGCGCCGTCTTCTCGTCGATCATGCCGGCGGAGAGGTCGGCGTCGATCGACATCTGCTTGCCGGGGATAGCGTCGAGGGTGAAGCGCGCGCCGACCTCGGCGATGCGGGTCGCGCCTTTGGTGATGACGATGAAATTCACCACGATCAGGATCATGAAAACGATGAGGCCGATGACGAAGTCGCTCGACATCACCAGCTTCGAGAAGCCGGAGATGACATAGCCGGCGGCATGCGTGCCCTCATTGCCATGCGACAGGATCATGCGCGTGGTGGCGATGTTGAGCGAGAGCCGCAGCATCGTGGCGATCAGCAGCACGGTCGGGAAGGACGAGAAGTCGAGCGGCCGCTGGATCCACAGCGCCACCATCAGGATCAGCACTGAAAGCGCGATCGAGAAGGCGAGACCGATATCGATGAGGAAGGCGGGGATCGGCAGGAACAGCACCGCCAGGATGACGACGATGCCGAGCGCGAAGAAGACGTCGCGGCCGTTCTTCGCCACCAGGCCGGACGGGAGTGTTTCGCTGATCGCCATGTCGTCCCCAAATCAAGACCTGCCACGCACGGGCAGGCCCTCGACCGTATCCCTCCAAGCTTGCGCGAAGGTGGGAGAGCGGCTACGGGGCCTGGCCACCGTCTTGCGAAAAGGAAGGCAGATGCTCCTGATCACCGGCACCGTTCGCATGCCAGCCGACAGGCTCGAACGGGCCAAGCCGGCTATGCAACGCATATCCTGGCGAGCCGCGCCGAGCCGGGCTGCCTCGGCTATTCCTACGCGCAGGACGTGCTGGATGCCGGGCTCATCCATGTTTCGGAGGCCTGGAGCGACCGCGCCGCGCTCGAAGCGCATTTCAAGTCGGAACATATCACCCAATGGCGCGCGAGCTGGGCGGAACTCGGCATCGGCGACCGCAAGCTCACGCTTTACGAAACGGATGGCGGCACGCCAACCTGAACGTCGGAAGGCATTACGCCTGTGCCGCGTCCGCGGTCGCGACGGCGACCAGCCAGCGCCGCACGGCGCGTTCCTCCGCGGCGGAAAGGCCGGTGGCCAGTTCGCCTTCGAGCCTGTAGACACGTTCCCGGCATTTCTTCAGCAAAGCGCGGCCGCTGTCCGAAAGGTCGAGATGCTGGATGCGGCCGTGGACGGCATGCGGCCGACGGATAAGCGAGCCGGCCCTTTCCAGATTGCCGACGATCACGCTCACCGTCTGCGGCGTCAGCACGGCCAGCCGGGCCAGGTCGGCATTGGACAGGCCGGGATAGGCCGAGATCATGGTGAGGGCCGCGAACTGCGCCTGCGTGACGCCGAATTCATCCAGCGCCCGTTCCACCTTCAACCGGTAGGCACCGGCCGCCTGGCGCAGCAGATAGCCGAGATAGCCTTGCTCGCCGCGCTTGCCTTCACCGGCGGACGGAATGGAGGGATTCCTCTTGCGCATAATATCAGAGCTCTTATATGTTGTTCGTACTCTGACATTATCGCAACGAGGAAAGAAAGACGATGGGCCATCGTATTTTTCTTGCGGGCGGCTCGGGCGCGATCGGCCGCCGGTTGGTGCCGCAGCTGGCGGCGGCCGGTCATCAGGTGACGGCGACGACTCGCCGGGCGGCAAAAGCCGAAGATCTTCGAGCGATTGGCGCCGATCCCGTGGTGGTCGACGTGTTCGATGCAAATGCACTGCGCGCCGCGGTCGCAGCGGGTAGGCCGGAGATCGTCATCCACCAGCTTACGGATCTGCCGGCTGGGCTCGATCCATCGAAAATGGCTGAGGCAGCCATACGCAACGCCCGCATTCGCGATGAGGGAACGCGCAATCTCGTCGAGGCAGCGAAGGCGGCCAATGCCAAGCGGCTGATCGCGCAGAGCATCGCCTGGGTCTACGAGCCGGGTGCTGAGCCGCATGCCGAGACCGATCCGCTGGACAGCGGCGCGGAAGGCGGCCGCGCCGTCAGCGTCGGCGGCGTCATTGCGCTGGAGAAACATGTGCTCGGTGCCTCGCCGATCACCGGCATCGTGCTCCGCTACGGCCACCTCTACGGACCGGGCACCGGCGCGGAAAGCGCCGTGGAGCCCGCTGTCCATGTCGACGCCGCCGCTTACGCGGCGCTGCTTGCCGTCGAGCGGGGCGCACAAGGCGCCTTCAATGTCGCGGAGCCGAACGGTCACATCACGACCGACAAAGCTGTCAGCGCGCTTGGCTGGCGGGCCGATTTCCGGCTGAACGCATGAGAGAGGGGTTGCTGTCATGGTCGAAGATGTTTCTTCCCGGGGCCTGACGCTGCTCGGCGTTGCCGCCATCACTGCCGGGCTGCTTGGCATGGCTGTAGTCCAGCACCACCGGGCATTCACCGCCGCAGGTGGAACGGACGTGCATATCCACATGATGGGGGCCGATGCCGGGGAAGGGGCGGCGGCGCGTCCGACCACCACGGTGAAGCCGCTTTCCTGCGAAAAGCTGCCGAATGTGCCTGGGCATTCGGTCACCACGGCGCTGGTCGAATTCCCGCCCAATGCCTACACGCCGCGCCACCGTCATCCGGGCTCCGTCACGGCCTTCGTCGTCAAGGGAGCGTTGCGCTCGCAGATGGAAGGCAGCCCGGCGGTGACCTACACTCAGGGCCAGACCTAGTTCGAAGCGCCGGGCGCGATCCACGCCTTCGCCGAGAACGCGAGCGCCACGGAGCCGGCGGAGCTGCTGGCGATCTTCGTCGCGGAAGATGATTGCGGCCCACTGACCATCCCCTTAGCTGATTAAATCTATCTCCTTGGTCGCGCGACAAGTCTTGCTTAAGCCTAATTCGCCCAATGCCAAAATCGCGCCACAAGCGGTCGGCATTGCGGTTGCCACGCATAGCCGCCGCGCGTATCAGGCACGGCAACTGTTTTTCCTTCGCATACCGGCGAGCCGTTCCGTTGCCTGCCAGAAACGACCCACAAGTCTACGCCCGCCGGCTTCGCGCGGTGCTGATCAGTTCGATTCCCGTGCTCGAGGCGCGCGGCATCGTAATCGTGCTGATGGCAGGCGTGGTCGGCGTGATCGCTGGTGGCCTAGTCACCGGCATGAGCGCGCTGGTGCAAGGCATGCATTGGCTGCTGTTCGACGTGCAGCCGGGCGGCCGGCTTTCCGCGATGTTCTCGCTCGCCGATCCTACGCAGGCGATGTATCCGGCGATCGGCGGCTTATTGCTCGGCCTTTCTGTGATCTGGCTCAGAAAGCGCAAGTTCCGCACGCCGGTCGACCCGATCGAGGCCAACGCGCTCTATGGCGGGCGCATGTCGCTCACCGACACGTTCATCATCGTGGTGCAGACGATGATCTCCAGCGGCTTCGGCGCCTCGGTCGGCTTGGAAGCCGGCTACACGCAGATCGGCTCCGGCATTGCTTCCCGGCTTGCCCGCGCCTTCCACCTGCGCCGCAATGACGTGCGCGTTCTGGTCGGCTGCGGTGCCGCCGGTGCGATCGCGGCCGCCTTCGACGCGCCGCTGACCGGCGCCTTCTACGGTTTCGAGCTGGTGATCGGCATCTACTCCGTCGCCAATGTGGCACCGGTGATGACGGCGGCAATCTCGGCCTCGCTGACGGCGGAAGTGTTCGGCGGCGTGCCGTTTCCGCTGGAACTGTCGGGCTTGCCGAACTTGACCGCCAGCGAATATGTGCCGTTCCTGCTTCTGGGGCTGCTCGGCGGAGCGGCCTCGATCGCCATCATGCATCTGGTGAGCATCGTCGAGCGCGTCTTCGTGCGGTTGTCGATCGACTCCTCGGTCAGGCCCTTCATCGGCGGGATCTTCGTCGGCCTGCTCGGATTGGTAACGCCGCAAGTGCTCTCCAGCGGCCACGGCGCGCTGCATCGCGAATTCGCCATGAACTACGCGCTGCCGGTGGTGGCGAGCGTCTTCGTGCTGAAGCTGGCGGCCTCCGCCATCTCGCTCGGCTCCGGCTTCCGCGGCGGCCTGTTCTTCGCCTCGCTTTTCCTTGGGGCTTTGCTCGGCAAGGTCTTTGCCGGCGTCATGGCGCTGACCACGCCGTCGATCGGCATCGACCCGGCGGTTGCCGCCGTGGTCGGCATGACCTCGCTTGCGGTCGGCGTCGTCGGCGGCCCGCTCACCATGACGTTCCTGGCGCTGGAATCGACCCGCGACTTGACGCTCACCGGCGTGGTACTCGCGGCCTCGATCATGTCGGCGATCCTGGTGCGCGAGACCTTCGGCTACTCCTTCTCGACCTGGCGCTTCCATCTGCGCGGCGAGACGATCCGCAGCGCGCATGACGTCGGCTGGATGCGCAGCCTCACCGTCGGTTCGATGATGCGCAAGGATGTTCGCACTATCCCCGCCTCGACCACGCTCGCCGAATTCCGCAAGGAGGTCCCGCTCGGCTCGAGACAGCGCGTCATCGCCGTCGAGCAGGCCGACCAATATGTCGGCATGCTGCTGGTGGCGGAACTGCATAGCGATCGCTCCGACGACGATACGCCCGTGAGCGCGCTGGCCCAATTCAAGGACGCCGTGCTGGTGCCTTCGATGAACGTCCAGACCGCGGCCGAGACCTTTCAGCGCACCGGGGCCGAAGAACTGGCGGTGGTCGAGGACTTCGACGAGCGCATCGTGCTTGGCCTGCTTACCGAAAGCCATCTGATGCGCCGCTATGCCGAAGAGCTCGACAAGGCGCGCCGCGATCTGTCGGGCGAGGGCTGAACCCGCGCTTTTACTCCTGGACGAAGAACCATCGATCCATCGGTCCGGCCGACTGGCCTACCTGAAGGCTGGTTTTGGCTGGATTCTCGCCGCTTGCTATTTGTACAGTAGCACTGTACAAAATGTGCAGTGGAGAACAAACGAGATGCCGAAGGCTTCCGATAAAGGCCAGGCTCCGATCGGGAACAAGAACGGTTCGGTCGCGACGGCCGCCCAGGAAGTGCTGGGCATACGGCTCAAGAGCCTTCGCCTTGCCCGCCGCCTTTCCTTGCGCGATCTGGCAGAGGCGACCGGCACCAGCGCCAGCTTCATCAGCCAGCTTGAGCGTGGCCTGACTGGTGCCAGCACGGCATCGCTCAATCAGATGGCTTCTGCGCTCGGAGTCAGCGTCGCGCTGCTGTTTGCGGAGAGCACGGCTCCAAATCACCATGGCGTGCTCAGGCGCAGCGAGCGGCCAAGCCTGCCGCCCAGCGACGGCTGCCGCAAGATGCTCTTGTCGCGGCCGCCGCTCAGCGACATGGAAGTCTATGTCGGCGAGTTCGAAATCGGCGGCTCGACCGGCCCCGACCAATACACGCATGGCGACGCGCACGAGATGCTGATCGTGCTGCGCGGCATCGTCGAGATCTCGCTTGGCGAGGCGCGCCATGTCCTCGAAGAGGGCGATAGCGTCGAATACACAACATCCACCCCGCATCGCGCGGAGAACATCGGCAGCGGCCGGGCCGAAGTGATGTGGATCATCGCGCCGCCGACCTCGGCGCGCGCCGAGCTCGATCAATACACGACCTGGAAACCGCCCGCCGCCAGGTAACCGATCAAACGCGGGCATGAATGGGAGAGTTATCGTCATGCTGAAATCGACATATGGTATCGGCGCCGTCCTGGCGCTTGGCGTTCTGACCGGCGCGGCCTTCGCGCAGGACAAGCCCGTGGCGGGCGAGGTGAAAGAAGGCTCGCTCAAGGGCAAGACCCTGACCTTCGTCTCCTATGGCGGCATCTATCAGGACGGCCAGGTCGCGGCGCTGAAGGAGTTCGTCGACAAGTCCGGCGTCAAGCTGCTCAATGACGGTCCGACCGAGATCGCCAAGCTGCAGGCGCAGGTCGAATCCGGCAATGTCACCTGGGACGTCGTCGATACCGACGACCTGCCGCCTTACGTCTACTGCGGCAAGCTGTTCCAGAAGCTGGATCTGACGAAGCTCGACGTCTCGAAAATCCCGGAAGGCCAGGTCGGCGAGTGCTCAGTGCCGGCGATGAACTACGGCGTCGTGCTGATGTACAACAAGGAGAAGTACAAGAATAATGCGCCCAAGAGTTGGGCCGACTTCTTCGACACCGAAAAGTTCCCGGGCGTGCGCGGCATCGACGGTTCGGGCAGCCCGGCCGGCGGATTGCTCGAACAGGCCTTCAAATATGCAGGCGGCGATCCGAAGGCGATGACGGTGGCCGATATCGACAAGGCTATCGACGTGATCCGCAAGCTCGGTCCCGACACCATCTTCTGGAAGACGGGCGCTGAATCGCAGCAGCTCGCCGAATCGGGCGAGGCCGACATGCTGATGATGTGGACCGGCCGCGCCATGACCGCTGTCAAGAACGGCGCAAAATACGCGCCGGCATGGCAGGACTGGCTGGTGGTGATGGACCAGATGACGATACCGGTCGGCGTCAAGGATACGGATGCCGCTTATGCGCTGCTCAACGCCTATCTCGGCAAGAATGCCCAGGAAATCCTGACCGAGAAGACGTCCTACACGCCGATCAACAGCGAGGCGCAGCCCAAGGTCGACGCTTCCGTCGCCGCCTTCCTGACCAACACGCCGGAGCGCCAAAAGCAGGGCTACAAGCAGAACTTCAAGTTCTGGGTGCCGAACTTCGCCGTGGCGCAGGAGAAGTGGTCAGCGCTGATGGCCGGCAACTGACCGGCTGAAAGAGGCAAAGCCAGTGAGCGCGCTCGACCCGACGACGCCTTCCGTCCCGCAACGGGCGGGCTGGGCATGGCGGCCTTACGCGCTCACGCTGCCGGCGCTCCTCCTGCTGGTAGCCGTGATCGGATACCCGCTGCTCACCATCGTGCTGCGCAGCCTGTCGGAGCCGCAATGGGGCCCGCAGAACTATGTCTGGTTCTTCGGCGCCCCGGTCAACCTGACGGTGCTCCAGCGCACCTTCACCATCTCGGCCTGGGTGACTGTGGTCTGCGTGCTTTGCGCTTATCCTTACGCCTATCTGATGACCGCGGTCGGGCCGCGCGCACGGCTCGTCCTCGTGCTTTGCGTCTTGATCCCATTCTGGGTGAGTGGCGTGGTGCGCACGCTCTCCTGGGTGATCCTGCTGCAGGATTCCGGCGTCATCAATTCGCTGCTGAGATCAGCCGGCTTCGACGGCGTCCGGCTGATTCGCACCCAGACGGGCGTGGTGATCGGCATGGCGCAGGTGCTGCTGCCCTTCATGATCCTGCCGCTCTATTCGGTGATGAAGGGCATCGACCTTCGGCTGGTGCAGGCGGCGCGAAGCCTGGGCGCGCGGCCGTCCCGCGCTTTCTTCACGGTCTATCTGCCGCTGTCGCTGCCGGGCGTCTATGCCGGCGCGATCATCGTCTTCATCCTGGCGCTGGGTTTCTACATCACGCCGGCGCTGCTCGGCGGACCGCGTTCGACCATGCTGTCGACGCTGGTGCAGACGCAGGTGCTGAGCCTTCTGCAGTGGGGGCGCGGCGGCGCCATGGGCGTGGTGCTGCTGGTCACAACCTTTGTGCTGCTGGCGCTGGCGGCGCCGGTCATGCGGTCCAGACATCGGGAAGCGGGGCGACGCTGATGGAAATGAAGCCGCTCACCCGCGTGATCCTCGGCCTCGTCTGCCTGCTAGTGGCGATCTGGCTGGTGGCGCCGACGCTGGTCGTCGTGCCGATGTCGTTCAACGAGAACAAGTCGCTCGCTTTTCCGCCGCAAGGCTTTTCCTGGCAGTGGTACCAGAACTTCGCCACCAATCCGGAATGGTCGACCAGCTTCCTCAACTCGCTCAAGGTCGCCTCGCTGGTAGCGGTGCTGGCGACGGTGCTCGGCACGCTGGCTGCCTTCGGCCTCGACCGCATGAAGGCGCGGCCGGCCAATCTCTTGCGCATGCTGATGCTGACGCCGATGGTGGTGCCTGGCGTGGTCTTGGCCATCGGCATCTATGCCGTCTATCTCGATGCGCAGCTCGTCGGTACGCTGACCGGGTTCGTGCTCGCGCACACCATCCTCGCACTGCCCTTCGTGCTGATCGCGGTCTCGGCCAATCTCGAAGTGTTCGACAGACGGCTGGAGACGGCGGCGGCAAGCCTCGGAGCCGGCGCGCTGACGACGTTTCGCACGGTGACGCTGCCGCTGATCCTGCCCGGCATTCTGTCGGGCCTGCTGTTCGCCTTCGCCACCTCCTTCGACGAGATCGTGGTGTCGCTCTTCATCACCAACCCCTATCTCAAGACATTGCCGGTGCAGATATTTTCCTCGATCACGCGCGATGCCGACCCGACGGTCGCGGCTGTCGGCACCATCCTGTTATGCGCCACCACGATCCTGATCGGCGGCGGCATGCTCCTCCTTGGCCGCGAGCGGAAGGGACGCCTATGAACCCGAGAGCGGAAAATCGCGGCGCCGCGATCGATCTCGACACGGTCAGCAAGGCCTATGGCTCGTTCAAGGCGCTGGACGGCGTCTCGCTCAGGATCGAGCCCGGCGAGTTCATGACGCTGCTGGGGCCTAGCGGCTCGGGCAAGACGACGACGCTCAACGTCATTGCCGGCTTCACCGACGTGACCAGCGGCCAGCTTCTGGTCGGGGGAAAGAGCGTCGTCGGCGTGCCAGCGCATAAGCGCAACATCGGCGTCGTCTTCCAGCATTATGCGCTGTTCCCGCATATGACGGTCGGTCGCAACGTCGCCTATCCGCTGACGTTGCGCGGCATCGCACAGGAAGAGCGGAAGAAACGCGTCGCGAAAGCGCTCGATATGGTCAAGATGGGCGACTTCGCGCATCGTTATCCGAGCGAATTGTCCGGCGGCCAGCAGCAGCGCGTCGCGCTGGCGCGCTCGATCGTCTTCGATCCGCCGCTGCTCCTGATGGACGAGCCGCTCGGCGCGCTCGACAAGAAGCTGCGCGAATGGCTGCAGCTCGAGATCAAGCGCATCCACCGCGAGCTCGGCACCACCTTCGTCTATGTCACGCACGACCAGGAAGAGGCATTGGTGCTGTCGGACCGGATCGCCGTCTTCAACCGCGGGCGCATCGAGCAGGTCGGCACCGGCCGGCAGCTCTACGACCAGCCGGCGACGTTGTTCGTCGGCCGCTTCATCGGCGATTCCACCGTGCTGCGCGGCGAGGTGAAGAGCGACGGCACCGGCACGGCGCTGACCATCGCCGGCGAAACCGTCAGCGCGCCGCGGCGTCTTGCCGGCGAAGCCAATGCGGTGATGCTGCTGCGGCCGGAGAAACTCGTCATCCGCCGGCCGGGGCGGGACGCCGCCGGCACGAACCGGCTGTCGGGAACGATCGCCGAGGCGATCTATCTCGGTTCAGGCTCGAAATATGAAGTGAAGCTCGCGGACGGCTCGACCGCAATCGTGCGTTCGCCTCTCGCCGGCGAAAGTTTTAGCTTAGGCGAGAAGGTCGAGCTCTGCTTCGACGGCGCCGATGCGAAACTCCTGCCCGACGACAGCACGGCCGACACCACGCTCACCTGACAATCCCTTTGTTTTAACGCAATTCCGGACGGAAAACCGTTTCACACTTTTCCTGGAATTGCCCTACCGGAAGCCATTCCCATGCAAGTCAAGCGCAACGGCGACATCTCGTTTTGGTATGCGGATCTGGGTCATATCCCCGCGCCGCGTCCGCCTTTGCCGGGCGACATCGAGGTGGATGTCGCGATCGTCGGCGCCGGCTATACCGGGCTGTGGACGGCCTACTATCTAAAGAAGGCCAAGCCCTCGCTGCGCATCGTGCTCATCGAACGCGAGTTCGCGGGCTTCGGCGCATCGGGGCGCAATGGCGGCTGGCTGTCCGGCGGCTTCGGCTGGTCACGCGAGAAATATCTGAAGACGTCGACGCGGCAGGGCGTCACCGCCATGCAGAAGGCGATGGCCGGCTGCGTCGACGAGGTGATCCGGGTGGCGACGGAAGAAGGCATCGATGCCGACATCCGCCGCGTCGACAATCTGACGGTCGCCACCAATCCGGCGCAGCTGGAACGCGTGCGCGAGGAATGCGAGACAATCCGCTCCTGGGATGCCGATCCCCGGCGCATCGAGCTGCTCGACGCCGAGGCGACCCGGGCCCGCATCAACATCCGGAATGTCATGGGCGGCTTCGTCATCCACGGCCAGGCGCGCGTGCAGCCGGCCAAGCTCGTGCGGGGGCTCGCGGCGGCGGTCGAGCGTCTCGGCGTATCGATCTATGAGAAAACAACGGTCACTGCCATTGCCAAGGGCGTTGTGACCACCGACCGTGGCACGGTGCGGGCCGAAACCATCATCCGGGCCACCGAAGGGTTCACCGCCGGCATTCCTGGCGAGGAGCGGACATGGCTGGCGCTCAACAGCGCGCAGATCGTCACCGAACCGCTGTCGGAAGAGCTCTGGCGCAAGATCGGCTGGGAGGGGCACGAGCTGCTCGGCAATGCCGCGCATGCCTATTGCTATGCCCAGCGCACGCGTGAGGGGCGCATCACCATGGGCGGTCGCGGAGTGCCTTACCGCTACGGGTCGCGCACAGATGTCAACGGGCAGACGCAGCAGGCGACGATCGACCAGCTCCACACGATCCTGACCACGCTGTTGCCGCAGACGGCGGGGTGCCGGATCGACCACGCCTGGTGCGGCGTGCTCGGCGTGCCGCGCGACTGGTGCACGACCGTCGGCCTTGATCCCGCGACGCGCATCGGTTGGGCCGGCGGCTATGTCGGGCTCGGCGTGTCGAGCTCCAATCTCTCCGGACGCACGCTGACCGATCTCGTGCTCGGCGTGAACACCGAGCTGACGCGGCTGCCCTGGGTCAACCGCAAGGTGCGGCGCTGGGAGCCGGAGCCGTTCCGCTGGCTGGGCGTCCATTCGATGTACCAGCTCTATCGCATCGCCGATAACCGCGAAGCCGCCGGGCTCGCGCAAACCTCGAAGCTTGCCGCCCTGGCCGACAGCCTAACCGGTCATTGATCATGGAGACCAGCTTGATCGATCTTTCGACTTTCCACGACCTCGCCAAAGCCGATATCGGCGCCTTTTCACCGAAGCCGACCTCGATCGAAGGGGATCAGGTCGAGGCCGTGCGATCCTTCTTCCAGTCGCCGGACGGGAGCGTCGACATTGGCATCTGGGAATGCACACCCGGCCGCTTCACCGCCGACCGCACGAACTCATCGGAGATCTGTCACATCATCTCCGGCCGCGTCGAGGTCAGCCGCGCCGATGGCGAGATGCGCGTGCTGGGGCCGGGCGACCTGCTCGTGCTGCCGCAGGGATGGAAGGGCGAGTGGCGCATTCACGAGACCACGCGCAAGCTCTACATGATCCAGAGCGCCGGCTGATCCCGGAAAGTCCTTAATGCTCGATCGGGCCCTTCGGCGAGACAAGCGTCGTGCCCGCGGTGGTCGGGCGCTCGATCATACGGCGCACGCGCGGCGGGTTCTCGCCGCTGTGCAGCGCCCGGATGCGTTCGCCGACCACGGCGTCGGCGTGGGTGGCGCGCCGGTTGTGGCGGATATACTCGACCCAGGTCGGCGTGTGATAGTGCTCGATCCACACCGACGGATTTTCGAGGTCGCGGGCCAAAGTCCAGTTGCGGGCACCGTCCCGGCGGCGGATGCGGCCGCGCTCCGCCATGGTCGCCAGGAATTCCGGCACGTCCTCCTCGCGGATGATGTACTCGATCATAATGGCGATCGGGCCGCTGCGCGGCTTGAGGTCGAGCGCCAGCATCGGCTCCTTGAAGCGGTTGAGCGGATCGAGATTGAGGACTGTCTGCTTCGGCAATGGCAGGACGAAACCGATGGCCGCGCCGGCAAGCATGGCGATCGCCGCCGCGATCAGCGCAATCTCGGCGCCATGCGCGTCGGCGACGACGCCCCAGATCCAACTGCCCAGCGCGATGCCGCCGAAGGTCGCCGTCTGGTAGATTGACAGCACACGGCCGACCACCCAGCGCGGCGTCGACATCTGCACGGTCACGTTGAAATGCGAGAGCGCGATCACCCAGCAGGCGCCGCCGATGAGCAGGCCCGCGGACGTCTGCCAGCCATCGCGGCTGACGGCGGCGTCGAGGGCGCAGAGCGCGAAGCCGCAAAAAGCCATGCGGACCATTACCTCGCTCGACAGCAGCTGCCTGAGCCGCACGCTGATCAGCGCGCCGCCGACCGCGCCGATGCCGAAGGCGCCGAGCATGATGCCATAGGTCAGCGCATCGCCCTTGACGACGTCCCGCGCCACCAGGGGAAGAAGCGCCAGCACCGCGCCGGCGCTGAAGCCGAAGGCGGAACCGCGGACCAGCACCTTGGCGATGTTGGGCGACATGGCGACATAGCGCAGGCCGGCGCCCATCGCCGCACCCAGCGACTCGCGCGGCAGGGTTTGCTCGGGCAGCGCCGGCTTCCAGCGGGCGAGCACGACGATCAGGCCAATATAGCTGACCGCATTGGCGGCGAAGGCGGCGGCGGCACCCGCCGCGGCAACGATGACGCCGCCGATGGCCGGGCCGACGCTGCGGGTGATGTTGAAGCCCAGCGAATTGAGCGCGACCGCCGCCGGCACCTTGGCGCGCGGCACCATGTCGCCGACCGAGGCCTGCCATGACGGGCTGTTCAGCGCCGTGCCGCTGTCGATCAGGAAGGTGAAGGCAAGCAGCGTCCAGGGCGTCATCCAGCCTTGCCAGGTGAACAAGGTCAGCAGCGCCGAGACGACCAGCATGAAGGTCTGCGCCACCAGCATCACCTTGCGGCGGTTGAAGCTGTCGGCGATGGCGCCGGCGACGAGCGCGAACAGCATGATCGGCAAGGTCGTCGAGGACTGGACCAGCGCCACCTGGTAGGGCGAGGTGGCGATCGTGGTCATCATCCAGGCGGCGCCGACGCCCTGGATCAGGCCACCGAAATTCGACACCAGGCTGGCCGACCAGACGGCGCGGAAGATGCCATGCCGGAACGGCGCCAGCGCGGAGACGCGTTCGCTTTCCGGCTCGTCGTCGATCATGATTGCGCTTTCGTCCGCTATAGAGGCTCGCCGTACCCGGAGGGGCGGGCGACTCGCCAAAGAGTGCGACCCAACAACAGGATGGCAAAGGCGAAAATGCGTCGGCGAAGCTTTAAACCAAGCATCTTGCCGGTCTGGACCAAAATTTCGCTTTTTCGCGCCTTCAACCTCGGCCAGGCCTGTCGTCTTGCTGCTCATGCAAAGCCGGAGCGCCACGCCGAGGAGGCGTCAGAACCCGTGTTCGATGCGCTCGAAGATGACGTTGGTGAAGGCGGAGATCTGGCTGCCGATGAATGGGCCGGTCAGCGCCACCACCAGCATGATGACGACGATCTTCGGCACGAAGGTCAGCGTGATTTCCTGGATCTGGGTCAGCGCCTGGATGAGCGCGATGCCGATGCCGACCACCATCGCCACGAGCACCACGGGGGCGGACGCGGTGAGAACCGTCCACACGGCGTATTGGACGATATCGAGGGCATCGGCCTCGTTCATCGGCGGCCCCTGCGAGAACCGGTTAAGCGGCCGGCTTGATCGACACGCCAGCGCCGACCGGGACCTGGGTTCCGTCCTGCAGCACGGCGATCAGGCCGCTGCTGGAGAGCGTTACCGAAGCCACCGTGCCAGTGACCTTGCCGTCGGCCGAGGTAATCGAGCGGCCGATCAGCGCGTCGGCCTGCGACAAGGCCGAGGACTGCATGATCTGGTCGAGCTTGGTGTTGGTCTGGACCGACTGCTCGACCTGGGAGAAGGTCGCGAGCTGCGCGACATATTGCGTGGAATCCATCGGCTTGGTCGGATCCTGGTTCTTCATCTCGGCGATGAGCAGCTTCAGGAACGACTGGTAGTCCACCGCCGTCTTCGACGTCTGCTGGCTGGCCTGGTTGGCGCCAACCGGGATCGTTGTCGTCATGTCGACGGCCATCTTATGCTCCTACAGCCAGTGCGCGCGGCGTTTCGGGAATGTCGTCATTGCCTTCGAGCGCCCTGCGCTCGAGCGGATAGAGCGCGCGGATCGCCTTCAGCGCCTCATAGATCTCGTCCTCGCCGACCATGCGGTCGATCTGCTTCAGGCTGTTGCAGATGTCCTGGTTGTCGAAGCTTGCGATCAGCATCGGCAGCGAGCGGCGGAACATGTCTCGCGCCTCGGCGGCACCCGCCGGGTTGATCAGCATGATCTGCACGATGAAGTAAAGCTGCCTGAGCGGCGTCGAGGCCTGGTCGGCCTGGATGACGTGGCTTTCGAGCAGGAACTGCACATCGTTCATCAGCTCGATGGTGACCTTGCGGTCGACGCGGATGACCGCGCCGTTGATGTAGATCTTCTCGTTGGGCTTCAGCGAGATCTTCAGCGTGTTGGTCATTGGATGCCGTCTCGGATGATCTGGGAGACCTCGATCAGTCCTTCGAAATTGTTGGTGCGGCCCTGGCGGATGTCCTCCGTCTCGCGCAGGAGCCACAAGCCGATGGAGATCAGGTTGGCGCGCAGCTCCTTGGGGAGCGCGTTGTCGCTGGAGCCGAGATCCTCGACGAAGGTGGTCCAGACGCGGTTGGTGAAATGCAGCGCCTCGACCGCCTCCATCGAATCGGCGCCGACGGCCGCTGCCGCTGCCAGCATGTCGATCGAGCGGGTGAGGAGCTGCCGCTCCCGGTCCTTGGCATCGGCGACGGAGTCGGTCTGGATGTCGGCGTAGGAGAATTGATACATGGTCGGCGCTCTGGCGTTCCGGTTTACGTGTTCAAGTCAGATAGTTGAGCAGGCTGAGCTGCTGCAGACGCGCGGTCAAGGCGAAGGACGTCTCGATATGCTGCGTCAGGTCGGCGACGCGGGTCGCGGCCTCCGAGGGATCGACACCCTCGAGGTCGACGATGTGCTTCTCGAAGAGATCGACCTGGGTCTTCATGCGGTCGCTGGCATCGGACACGCGCTGCTGGGCAATGCCTGTCTGGGCCCGTATCTGGGTGATGCCGCCGATGGCTTCGCCGACCAGCGTCTGGGCGCGGCTGACGACGGCGTTCTGGGCGGCTTCGCTGATGTTGCCGTTGACCAGGCTGCTGACCATGGCAGCCGCCATGGCGAGCTTGCGGATGCCTTGCTCGTTGGCGCTGACCGAGGTCTGGGTCGTCTCGTTGAGCGAAATGCGGCTGGTGATCTGGTCGTCGGTAGCGCTCGACCAGTTGGCCTGCCAGCCGGCGCCCAGGAATTGCGGCTCGACTTTTGTGGTGATGAAGTCGTCCATCTGCGCGGCGGTGATGTTGGCCGCCGCCGGGTCTGTCTGGGCAAAGCCGAAATAGCTCGAAAAAGCGGCATCGAAGGCAGCCTTGGCCGGGGAGCCGGCGGCGTTGAAATCGTCGATCGGCTTGACGTCGGTGTTGGTTCCGGCAAACAGATATTCGCCATTGACGCTGGTGTTGAGGATGCCTGTCATCTGCTGCAGCGCCGAGGCGCCGGCGGTTTGCAGGATGCTGGTCGAGGAGTCGCCCGAGACGCCGCTGGTCAGTGCCGACAGGAAGCTCTGGGCGGTATCGGCGATCTGGCCGAGCGAATCCTGGGTCGATGTCAGGCGTGCCGAGACGAGCGCGTTGGAATCGACGATGCCGTTCAGCCGGTCGAGATCGCGCTGGAAGGTGACGGCCTGGGTCGTGCGGCTGCCAAGCGCCAGGCCGACATCGGCGACCGTGCCGGTCTGCGATTCCTTCGTCGCCTTGACGAGGTCCGCCTGCATCTTCGCCTGCTGGTAACGCAGCGCGTTGGAAATGGCCGCAGAGGAAACGCCTGTCGCTTTCATGAATTATCCCACCGCGCTCATCAGGGCGTCCAGCATGTCGCTTACCGTCTTCATCATATGCGCCGAGGCTTGATAGGTGTGCTCGAGGTCGAGGAGCAGGGACATCTCCTGGTCGACATTGACCCCGGTGTCGTTGGACAGCGCCTCGGCCGTGCGCGCTGCCAGCGCCTGCTTGCTGTCGGCATTGGTCGAGGCCTGCTGGCGCACACCTTCGAACCAGCCGATGGCATTGGCCGCATAGTCGGAGACGCCGGAGCTGACGGTGATGCCGGCCGAGCTGTCGAAGGCCATCGGCTGATCGAGCTTGCTGGAGTAACCGATCAGAAGGTCCGCATAGGATGCGCCGCCGCCGGTGTTGGCCACATAGGCCGCGCCGTTGGCGCCGCCGTCGCGCAACAGCGCGGGGTTGCCGCCGGCGCTCGGATCGAAGGCGGCGTTGACGCTGATCGTGCCGGCGAGGCCGTCGACCAGCGTGCCGGCGGCCGGAATCGCCGGTGCCCCCGGCCATGTGAACAGGCCGGTCGCATTGGGCTGCGACGACGAGGTTTCGGCAAATGCCGTGACAAGGCCGCGCGCGATTTCGTCGAGCTGGCTCTGCATCGTTGAGGCGACACCGTCGCGCAGCTTCAGAAGGCCCGCAAGCTTGCCGTCGGCGGTGGTGTTGTCGCCGGTGCCGGCCGAGACCGGCACGTTGTCGATATAGATGGTGTTGCCGGGCGTGCCGGCCGAATAACCGGACGACGGCGTGAAGGTCACCGAGCGCGGCACGGTCTCGAACAGCGTCGTGCCGTCCTTGGTGGTGATGACCATGTCGTTGTCGCCGCGCGTGAAGGTCGAGACCGGGACGTATTCCGATATCTTCTTCAGGAGAGCGTCGCGCTGGTCGAGCGCGTCGGAAACGTCGGTGCCGGAACGGGTGCCCAAGATGACCGCCTTGTTGGCATCCTGGAACTGACTGAGGAGCGAGTTGAGATCGTCGACGGCGGTGGCGATCTGGCTGTCCGCGTGAGTGCGGAAATCCTGGATCGCCTGGGTGCCGCTGTTCAGCGAATTCACCACTTGCTTGGCGGCGTCGACGACGCTGGTGCCGAGGTTCTGGTTCGACGGCGTGGTGGCGTAGAGCTGCAGGGCTTTCTGCAGGTTGGCGATCGCGGTGGAGGGGGACGACGCGTTGTCGACCCCGTTGACCGACAGATCGAGCTGATCCATGCCGTCGTAAAGCGCGCTCTGTCCGCTCCATGCCGACAGCGCCGAGAGGTTCTGCCGAAACAGGAGGTCATTGGCGGCGCGCTGGATTTCCACCGCCCTGGCGCCGGGCGCCGTGCTGGTCACCACGGCGATGCGGCGGGTGTAGTCCGGATTCGACGCATCGGCCACATTGCGCGACACGACGCTGGTTTGCTTGGACGTGGCCAGAAGCGCCGACTGGGCAATGCTTAGTGCGGAGGAAAGCGACATGCTGATCTTTCACGGGCGGCGCCCGTTGTTTATCTCTTCAGGTTGACGAGGACGTCCATCAGGTCCGAACCGGTCTGGAAGACCTTGGAATTGGCGGTGTAGCTGCGCTGCGCCGCAATCATGTTGGTCAGTTCCTCGGCGATATCGACATTGGAGTTTTCAAGCGCGCCGGAGACGATGGAGCCGAGCTTGCCCTCATTGGCGAAGCCGATATGGACGGCGCCGGAGTCGGTGCTCTCCACATAGACGTTGCCGGGCATGGCGGTAAGGTTGTCGGGACTCTGAACGTCGGCCAGCGGGATCTTGTAAAGCGCCTTGGTCGAGCCGTCCGCGAACTGCGCGTAGATGACGCCGTCTTGGCCGATCTGGACCTTCTGGATGGAGCTCGGCGCGTTGCCGTTGACCTTGGCGTCGGCGACGGTGAAGCCGGTGCCGAGCTGGGTCACCTTGGAGAGATCGAGGTTGAGGGTCTGGCCGCCCGGAACGGTAAAGGAGATGCTGTCGGTTGCGCCGGTGAGCTTGCCCGTGGTGGTATCGAAGGTGAGGTTCGTCGATGCCAGTGCGCCGCCGGTGTAGGGAAAGGAGGTGCCGGGCGTCGCCTTCGACTGATCGAAGACCGAGACTTCCCAGGTGCCGGCGCCGGTGTTGGTGAAATAGACGTCGAGCAGCTTCTTGTTGCCGAGATTGTCATATGCGACCAGCGAGGTCTTCGACGTGTACTGGGCCGAAGCGCTGTTGGTGGAGGGCAGGCTGCCGGCCGCGACCGGAGTAGCGCCTGCCGGCAGATTGCCGCTGAAGATGCCTTCCGTGCTTGGCGTCGCCGTCATTTCCTGGTCGGAGATCTGCACCGGCACGAGGCCTTCGAAGCCGTTGGCGGTCGCGGCCGGATCGCCATTGGCGTAGCTGTAGGCCATGAGCTGGTAGCCGGCGGCATTAACCAGCCGGCCTTGCGCATCCGGGACGAAGGAGCCGGCGCGGGTCAGATAGGGCGTGCCGCTGGCGTCCTGGACGACGAAGAAGCCGTCGCCGTTGACGGCAAGGTCGGACACCGAAGTGGTGTAGGTCATGACGCCTTGCGTGCTGATGGCCGAACGGATCGTGGTGGTCACGCCGCCGGAATTATAGGCGCCCCCGGTGCCGGGCATGATCAGGGACGAGAACTCGGCCGAAGAGCGCTTGTAGCCGGTGGTGTCGGAGTTGGCGATGTTGTCGGCCACCGCGGAGAGGCGGTTGGCCTGCGCGTTCATACCGGAAACGCCGGTCCGCATCATTCCGTAGAGGCTCATCGATGGATCTCCGCAGTGCCTGGATAGGAGGCCATGAAACTATGCCTGGTGTCTTGCGCGAGGCTGGCGCGGGACGTGCCGCGGGCGGCCATCAAAACACCAGCCGGTAGCCGAGGAACCTCTTGGAATCGATCGGGTCGTGGCCGAGCTTCTCACGCAGCTTCTTGCGCAGCTTCGAGATGTGGCTTTCCACCACGTTCTCCTCGACCTCTTCGTCGAAGATGCCGTAGATGGCGTTGAAGACCTGCGTCTTGGTCACGCGCCGGCCGCGGTTGCTGGCCAGATATTCCAGGATGCGCCGCTCGCGCCGCGGCAGCGGCAGCGGCTCGCCGTCGATCTCCGGATCGCGGCCGTCCATGAAGATGCGCATCGAGCCGACTTCAGTGTAGGCGGCTTCTTCGGAGCCGCGGCGGCGGATGGCGGTGATGCGGGCGAGAATCTCGCGGATGTGGACAGGCTTGCGAACGACATCGTCGACGCCGCTTTCGAACAGCCGCAGCGTATGTTCGAGCGAGTGCTGTTCGCTGAGCGCGATCACCGGTGCGCCGGTGCGGTCGCGGATCTGGCGCGGCGATATCGCGCCCTCGCGGCAGTCGCCGATGAGAAAGGCCCTGACGGACCTGAGATCGGTGTCGGCGGCGGAACTCACCCATTCGCCGAATTCGCCTGGCGCGAAGCCGGCCGTGGCCACTCCCTCGCGATCGAAAAGTGAAGAGTAGCCCTCTGTCACGAGCTCTCGCTCGTCAACGATCACGATCATCGGCCCGCCCTCCGAATCAAATTCACTTGCCCCGTGCGGAAAGGGGTACTCGGCTCGGCGAATCCTGAAAAACCATCATTTCTTGTAGCTATTTTCTTGGGAGTTTTTTTGGAGGTCGTAATAAAGGCGGCCGTGCAGGTGTATTCGTCCCGGACTGCCAGCTGGCGATATTG
Organism: Mesorhizobium sp. SOD10; assembly: GCA_000824805.1. GTDB lineage: Bacteria > Pseudomonadota > Alphaproteobacteria > Rhizobiales > Rhizobiaceae > Mesorhizobium. Next base: position 371,000 of record CCNA01000006.1, on the reverse strand, counting down.
GCCCGGAGCGTATGCCGGCGGCGTCGAGCGCGTTTGAAGGTAAGCAACTATTGGTTGCAGAAGGCGCTGGCATTCGGGGTCCATTTGCCAAAGCCGGTGGCGACCATGTTGGCGATGACGCGGCAGACATAGACCTTCTGCGCCGGGTCGTTGTCGGGGCCGGCATGATAGCGGGCGACGGCCATCGACCAGGTCATGTGCCTGGCATGCAGGCTCGCCAGGAAGCGGGCCGCGTAGTCGACATTCTGGTGCGGGTCGAGCATGTCCTCGACGCTGCGGAACTGGGCGCCGTGATAGCGATGGTTGATCTGCATGCAGCCGAAATCGATCAGCGTCTTGCCCTCGCGACGGGCATTCTCGAACGTGGCAAGCGCCTCGCCGCGGCTGCGCGGAAACACAGCCTTTCCTTCTATATTCAGGGCGTTAGGCTGAAGGCTGCCCTTCTTCCCGGTCTCGGTCAGGCCGACCGCGTAAAGGATGCCGGCCGGCACGCCGTAGCGGTCGGCGGCGCGCAGGATCTCCGGCTCGCAAGGATTGGCGGCGGCGCTGGCCGCGCCGGCGGCGAAACTAGATATACATATCGTCGCCAGCGCGCTCGCGATGAGGCGAAGCGGCACGCGCGAATTCCTGTGCGCCATTGCCTTCGTTCCTTCCCGGTTGCCGGTCGCCGCCCGCGCCGTTGCCGCCCGAGTTCCCGGGCTGGAACGAAGGCTGGTCGCGGCCTGCCGATATCGGCATGGCGCTCGTCGCGTCGGTGCGGCTGGCTGCATGGGCTGCTATCGAAGGTTGCAGGATCGTAACCCTGTCGACGTCGAAGCCGAGGCTGCGCATGGATTTGACGATGGCATCGCTGTCGGCGGTGAGTCGGCGATACGCCTCGTGCGTCTCGGGCTTCATCTCGATCGAAAGTTGCTCGCCCGAGAGCCGCAGGCTGGCGGTAACCGCTCCGAGCTCCGAAGGGTGGAGTTCGATCTTCAGCACGTGTGTCGGAACGGCAACAGAATTGGTCGTCTGCGAGCCTGCCGAGGCGCTTGCGAAGGCCTGCTGAACGCCTTTGTCGGAGGCAAGGGCCTCAATCAGTGCCGATGCCGTCTGGCCGATCGGGTATTGCGGCGGCGCCGGGAAGCTCTGTTGGCTGATGACTTCCAAGCGTGCGGCGGAAGGCTTGCCCGATGTCTGCTGTGTGGCCGACTGCGATTGCAGCGAGGCCTTGGAGACGGAAGCCGGCCGCCAGTCTTGCGGCGGTACCGGGCCGTCGGCCTGCGGTTCGTTCCCTTGCGCCGATAGGATCTTGGCATCGGGGCGGCCCGGCATGTCGAGAGCCACGTCCGCCTTCACCGGCTTCTGCCCGAAGTCAGGCCCGTGATCTTCAGCCCCCGAACGGCCGGATAGCGACTGCGGCCCGCCGGAACCGTCGACCGCCGCTCGCTTGCCCGGGCGCAACGGCAATTCAAGCGATCCGTGCTCGCCGGCGCCATCTTCACCGCCGGAGGAAGCCTTGCCGCCGGCACCCGACTGCACGAAATGCTTCATGTCGCTCAGCGCCATCAGCAATGGCAGGCGATCCTGCAGCGGTCCAGAATCGTCGGCTTGCGCCGTGGGATCTCTGTCCGCCGTCGACTTCGGCTCATCGGTCCGGGCGGTGGTCTTCGCGGACTTTCCCGCCATTGCTCTCTGCGGGCCGGTTTTATCCCGCGGGTCCTGGTCCGGCTCCTGATCGTGCTTGTTGACCGATAAACGCCTTGCCGGATGCGTGTCCGGCAATACCGGCCCGGTCGCAGGCTTGTCCCGCAGCCGATCGGGCTTTTCCGTTCCGTGAACCATTTCGCCGAAATTCTGGTCGTTGTCCTTACCGCCCGCGGCTTGCTGCCGGGGCTGGGACTGGGTCGAAGCAAGGCCCGGCAAGGTCTGGCTGACGCTGGTCATTTGGGAGCTGCTCCGAGCAGTTGGTCGATCTGGTCGAGTTGATGGCGCGTGCTGGTCACCGCCGCATCGATCGGGTCTTGCGCATCAGCCGTTCTCGCCGGCGCGGATGCCTGCACCACCGGCGCGGCGTCAGCCTTTGCCGGAGCGGACGCCGGCGTTTCAGCCGATGCTTGCGCCGGCTGCGGGGCGGGGGACGGCGAAGCCGCGGGCGCCGCCGCGACCGGGTCGGGCATCGCTCCTTCCACCGGAGGCAAGTCCGCATTGGCCGGATTGGCAGAGGCCTCAGCCGCGGATTTCGCCTCGTCATCCTTTGCAGGCGTTTTCGGTGCGGCTTCAGCATTGGCGGCCGCTTTCACCGGCGCCATCACTTCGCCTGCGACAGCCTGTGCGGCGTCGAGCAGGTCGCGGTCGCCTTGCGAAAGCTTTCGGCGATCGATTTTGCCGAGCTTGGCAAGCACCTCATCGACATTGGCCGACGTCATGGTCGAGAGGCTCGAATAGAGCTGGGTACGCGGGTCGTCCTGGTTGCCGTTGCCGTCGCGGCCCAGCTCCGCCTTGGCCGAGGCGAAAGCCGAGAGCTCCGTCATGCCGTCGATCGCGGCGTAGCGCGCGATGCGCAGGTAGATCACCTTCTCGCGCTCGGGATCCATCATCGAGGTGATGTCGGCGATCTTGTCCTGGCTGATCGCCATGTGCAGCGTGATGACGCCGGACACAAAGGCATCGGCGAACTGGCTGGCGTAGGGCGAATAGAGGTAGGACGCGACATACTGGGTCGAGGCCAGCACGAAACGGGTGGCGTCGCCCTGCGCGGCCGCGATGCCGACGGAGCGGCGGAGTGCAGCCTCTTCGACCAGGGTGCCGGGGCTGAGCAGGCGCGCTTCGTCGAGCAGGGTGAGCGCCTGGACAGGATCATCGCTTGCAAGCAGCGAGCCCTTGACCAGCGCCAGGAAGGCGCCGATGTCGGCGGGCACGCTCATCGGATCGATCGGCTTCAGCGTTTCGATGGCCTCGGCGGGCCGGCCGTTCAGATAGGCGACCACGCCCTTGGCGATGGCCAGGCTTTGCGGGTCGGTCATCGCGCGCGAAGCCGCCGCCGCGACCGTCACCGGATTGCCGCCGCTCATGCCATAGACCAGCAAGGCGCGAAAGTTCTTCGGTTCCTTGAAGTCCTCGGCATTGGCATCGCGCATCCGGGCGTCGATCATTTCGAGCAGCTTCGCCTGCATCGGCAGCGCGGCATGATCGCCGCCGGCAATTCGGTCCTGGATCAGCTGCAGCGAACGCACCAGCTGATAGGGCTGCAGCGCCTCTTGTGCGGAGGCGACCGAGGGCGACCCTGCCGCGAGCAATAGCAGCGCTATTGCGCCGCCGATGGCGCTCCTGCCCTTCATCCGCCGGCCGTCATCAGGATTTCGATGCGCCGGTTCGCGGCCGCCATCGGGTCGGAAGCGATCTTGGGCTGCCGGTCGGCGAAGCCGGCAACCTCGGTGATGCGGCTTTCGTCGACGCCGCCGCGCACCAGCATGTAGTAGGCCGAATGGGCGCGCGCGGTGGATAGCCGCCAGTTGTCGTAAGTGTCGCTGCGGAACGGCCGCGCGTCGGTGTGGCCGCTAATGGTGATGGTGCCCTTCTTCTGGTTGATGATGTGGCCGATCTTTTCCATCGCCAGCACCAGCTCGCGGCGCGGCATGGCCGAGCCGATCTCGAACATGCCGAAGTCGAGCTGGTCGGTGATCGAAATGACGACACCCTTGTCGGTGGCCTCGACCGAGACGCCGTCGGCGAGCTTCTCGCCGGGCAGGAATGCCTTGGCGAGTTCCTTCTTGATGTCCGCCGCCTCCTGGAGGGCGGCTTTGCTCGGGGTCTTGTGGCCCTTGTCGGCGGTCTGCTCTTCTTCGATCTTTTCCGTCTTCGCCGCCTCGGCCTTAACGACGCCGGCCGCGGCCTCGCGCTTGTCGGTTTCGGCTTTCCCGCCCTCGTCGGTCTTGCTACCTTCACTCGATGGCTTCTCGGACACGCCCTGCGCGGCTTTTTGCCCACTCTTGGCGTCGGCCTGTTCCGCGGCTGCCAGCGTTTCGAGCGGCGCGGCCGTCAGCGGAGGCGCCGCCGGAACGGCCTTTACCTTCGGCGCCGCGGCGGTGGCGATTTTCTCGCCGGGCTTGGCCGGATCACCGTCGATCTTGGCGCGCTCGGCGGTTGCCTCGGCATCGGGCGCCGCCACCTGCTGCGACCAGAAATCCGGCGCGAACGGATCGCGGTAGGATTCGCCGCCGGAGGCGCCGGTCGCCGGACCGGCCGTCTGGGCGCCGCCTTCGCCCTTGGCGCTGACGTTCTGCATCACTCCCGTATCGGCGGCGATCTCCGCCAGCACAGCATAGGGATCGGCAAACAGCTTCTCATCGGAGAGCTGGGCATCCTGCGCCCCGTCCTTCGTCTGGCGGCGTTCGGAGGAGCCGGCGCCGCCTTTGCCGTCATCGCCGGCCTTGGTCGCGCCCTGCTGCGGGTTGTCCGCGGTCAGCCCGACCTTGCTCGGGCCGTCGCCCAGGTCTTCCAGGCCCTTGCGGCTGGAGTTGCGGTCGATCAGCTCGACCGGATTGAAATAGCTGGCGACGGCTGCCTTGGTCTGCTCATTGGCGGCGTTGATCAGCCACATGACGAGGAAGAAGCACATCATCGCCGTCATGAAGTCGGCGAAGGCGATCTTCCACACGCCACCGTGGTGACCGTCGTCATGACCGTCGTGATTGCGCTTGACGATGATGATCTCGTGGCGAGGGTTGGCATGGTCGACGGCGCTCATGACAGGACCTCCGACAAGCACGCCGACCACTCGGCGATACGCGTCTCGAACACCGTTTCGTCGATTGTGACGGTCAGGTCGAAGCCCGGCGCCTCGGTGAAGTCGAGATTGGCGGCGCGGGACCCGAGCGCCACCTTTAGCGGCTCGAACAGCGAGAGCGGCCCCCGGACACCGATACGCACGGCCTCGCTGTCGGCGACCGCGGCGCTGATGGCTTGCGAAAGGGCCTGCAGCGAACGTTGCCGCAGGTCGTCGCTGAGAAAGCCGCCGACGATGCGGGCAATGGTCGCGCCGGCAAGCTCGGCAACACGCTGCTCCATGGCTTCGATGCGCGTGGCAACGGCCGCGCCGAGATCGCCGCCGAAGCTTTCAAGGAAAGCTTTCGCCGCTTCGTCATTGGCCTGGCGCTCGGCATCGAGCGCCGCCTGGTGGGAAAGCGCAAGGCGTGCCTCGAGCGCCGCCTCTGCGTCGGCCACCGCTTCGGCAATCAGCGCGCCGATATCGGCCTGCGGCGCCGGCGCCGCAGGCATTTGCTGGACGTCGCCCCGATCCTTCGGCGGCTGGCCGGCATGCGGAGTCCGCGATCCGAAATCGGGCAGGAGATCGAAAAGGGCTGCGGAAGCCATGGCCTAACCCACGGCTTCCGGGGCAGCCGCCCATTTGCGCAGGATCTGCGCGGTGCGCTCCTCGTTGAGGTCGACCATGCGGGCAAGCCGCTCCTGCGGCGCCGGCCGGATTTTCTGGCGCAGGTCGTCGAGCGGGGTTGCGCCGGCGCGTGCGCCGGGGAGCGCGCCGGCCGGAGTTTCGGCGGCGATCGCGGCGATAGGCGCGTCGGGCGTCGGCAAGGATCGCTGCACATCGTCGAAGCTCGGGCCGGCAATGGCCGCGGGCTTCGACGACGCCGTCAGCGCGGCAGCCATCGGCTTCAGGCCGAAGAAGGCCACCAGGAAAACCACGACGATGAAGGCGCCGGCATTGATCAGCGTGCCGGTATAGGTGCCGATCGCGGCGAGGATGCCCGGCTGGTCGATCGGCTCGCCGTCGAGGCCGTTGATGAACTCGACCGCAGACACGTCGATGATGTCGCCGCGCTTGTCGTCGAAGCCGGTCGCCGAGGCGACCATCTTCTGGATGTCGGCGACGCGCTTGGCAATCTGCTCCGGGGTAGCGTCCTTGCCGAGGATGGTCTTCAGGCGATCCTGGTTCACGACGACTGCGATCGACATCTTGTTGACCGTGTAACCGTTCGAAACGGTCGCGATCTTCTTCGAGTTGATCTCGTAGTTGGTGATCTCTTCCTTGCGATCGTTCTGCGAGGAGGATTGTGGTCCCTCCGTAGTCGTCGTCTGCGTCTCGGGCAGGTTCTGCTCGACGCTGGTCGGGGTCGAGGCCTGCTTCTGGTTGCTCGCCTCGTTGGTCTTCACCGATTGCACCGAACGCTCGACGCGCGAGTTCGGATCGAAGATCGTCTCCTCGGTCTGGCGACTGTCGGTGTTGACGTCCGCCTTGACGCTGGCGCGGAAATTGTCCGGGCCGAGATAGGGGGTCAGCGCGCGGCGGATGTTGTCGCCGATCTGTGCCTCGACCGTCTGCTCGATGCCGAGCGTGCGCGCGGCGCTCGTGTTGGACGGGTCGTCGCCGGCGGCTAAAAGGTTGCCGTTGGAATCGAGCACCGTGACCTTGTCGGCCGAGAGGCCCGGAACGGCCGCGGCGACGAGGTGGCGGATCGACATGGCGCTTTTCTCGGCATCGTTGCCGGCATAGCGGATGACCACAGAGGCGGAGGGCTGCTGCTCGTCGCGGCGGAAATTGGCGCGCTCGGACATGACGATGTGGACACGCGCCGCCTTGACGCCGGAAATCGACTGGATGGTGCGCGCGATCTCGCCCTCCAGCGCGCGCACGCGGGTGATCTGCTGCATGAAGGAGGTGAGGCCGAGCGAGCCCACATTGTCGAACAGCTCGTAGCCGGCATTGGCGCTGGTCGGCAGGCCTTTCTCGGCAAGCAGCATGCGCGCCTGCGCGGTGGTGCCGGCCGGCACCAGCACCGAGGTTCCGTCGGAGCCGACATCGAAGCCGATGCCGGCATCGGCCAGCACCAGGCCGATCTGGTTGACGTCGGAACGCTCGAGACCGACATAGAGCGTCTCATAGGCCGGACGGTTGAGATAGACGGACGCGATGCCGATGACGGCCATGACCAGAGCCGCGATGCCGCCCATGAGCGCCAGACGCCTCACGCCGAAGCTCTTCAAATTCGCGATGATGCTCTGGATTTGTTCCGGCACGATTCAACCGCTCCCAGCATGACTGTCCGCTAGAAGACTAGACCGCGAAGCTTGTGCGAGGATGATAGGCCTGCGGCCGAGGAGCCTGCTAAGTGTTGAACGGTTATCCTCTTCCCGCCGACGCAAAAAGGCCGCGCTTCAGACGCGGCCTTTCGTCGGTCAATGGGGATCAGGCGGCTTAGCCGTTCTTGAACAGCTGCAGGATCGACTGCGAGGAGCTGTTGGCGATCGACAGGGACTGAATGCCGAGTTGCTGCTGGACCTGGAGCGCCTGCAGGCGCGTCGATTCCTTGTTCATGTCGGCATCGACAAGCTGGCCGACGCCTCGATCGATTGAGTCCATCAGGCTCTGGGTGAAGGTCTTCTGCAGGTCGATCGAGCTCTTGGCGGCGCCGAGCACGGTGGCGGCGTCGGTAAGCTGACTCATGACGTTGTCGATCTTGGTGACCATCTGCGTGATGATATCATCGGTCACGCCCGCCGCCGTGATGTCGAGATTGAAGGCGGAGACGTTGTCGATCTTCACGGGCGTGCCCGTCACCGCGCCCTGGCCTGCGGTGTTGGCGGCGATGTCGGTGTTGCCGGCGGCGATCGAGGCCGCATAGGCGGCATCGTATGCCGCCTGGTCCGCAGCGGTGGAATAGATCGACGTCTTGCGGTCGAGGATGCCCTGGTTCTTGACGGCCGTGGAGAGGCCGGAATCGAACAGCTTGGTGCTTTCGACATTGATGTCGATGGTGCCGAGCGAGATGGCGCCGGACGAGGAGCGATTGAAGGAAGAGACGATCTGGGCGTCGGGCTGGACGCCGTCATTGGCGGTCGCGACCTGCTTGGACGTTACCGAAAGATAATTCGAGCCGGAGAAGGTGGCGGCGTCGGCGAAGGATTTCATCTGCGCCTGAAGCGCGGTGATTTCGGTCTGCGTCTTGGCCTTGTTGGCATCCGACTGGCCAACGGCCGACAGAAGCTTGGTCTTGATCTGGCCGATCGTCGAAAGGACGTTGTTCATGCCGGTATAGGCGGTGTCGACCTTCGAGGCGCCGAGGCCGAGCGCGTCCTGCACCGTCGACAGCGCCGAGTTGTCGGAGCGCATGGTGGTGGCGATCGACCAGTAGGCGGCGTTGTCCGAGGCCTCGGAGACCCGGTAGCCAGTCGAGATCCGGGCCTGCGTCTGCTCGAGCGATTTGTTGGTGGCGTTGAGGCTTTGAAGTGCAGTCAACGCCGCAGCGTTTGTCATGATGCTCGCCAAGAAACTCGCTCCTTCTCAAAAGCCGGCATGCCACACAGGCCGGGTCTCGACCTGCCCATCGGTTGCGATCGCGCCGGTCGGGGCCGAGTCGGCAACCTGTCGTAAGTCATTGGTTAACCATACCTAGCGCGATATGGTTAATGGCCTGTTAAAAGTAGGCTTTCGAGAAGTTAAGAAACGAAGATTGCGCGGGCCTTGAGCAAACGCAAATCGGGCCGCGCTTTTGGCGCGGCCCGATGCTTTGGCCTGGTCAGTATAGAGCGATCAGCCGCGGAAGAGCGACAGGATCGACTGCGACGAGCCGTTGGCGATCGACAGCGCCTGGACGCCGAGCTGCTGCTGAACCTGCAGTGCCTGGAGGCGGGTCGATTCCTTGTTCATGTCGGCATCGACGAGCTGGCCGACGCCGCGATCGATGGAGTCCATCAGGCTCGAGGTGAAGGTCTTCTGCAGGTCGATCGAGCTCTTGGCGGCGCCGAGCTTGGTGGCGGCGTTCGTCATGTCCTTCAGCGCGGCATCGACGACGTTCATCATCTGCTGGATCTGAGCGTCGCTGGCAGCGGTGCCGCCCGAGAAGATAGCCATGCTGGCAACCGAGTAGGTATCGCCGGCTGCCGGAGCTGCACCCAGGGTCGGGTTCTGAGCCGTGGCGGTCGTGGCGCCGGTGGTGCCGAGGCGAGCCGCATCGAGGATGCCCTTCGAGGTCGGGGCGGCGCCTGAATCATAGAGCTTGATGCTTTCCACGTTGACGTCGATCGTCGAGATCGAAACCGCGCCGGTGGCGCTGCGGTTGAAGGCCGAAACGATCTTGACGTCCGCCGCCGTGCCCGAAGCCGTCGACACCGACAGCATGTTGGTGCCGGAGAAGGTGGCGCCGTCGGCATAGGCCTTCAGCTGATCCTGAAGGGCCTTGATTTCGACCTGGGTCTTTTCCTTGGAAGCATCCGTCTGGCCGTAGGAAGCGGTCAGCTTCTGCTGGATCTGGTTGATCGTCGTGATCGCGCTATCCATGCCGGTATAGGCGGTGTCGACCTTCGAGGCGCCGAGGCCGAGGGCGTCCGAAACGGTGGACATGGCCTGGTTGTCGGAACGCATCGTGGTGGCGATCGACCAATAGGCGGCGTTGTCCGAAGCCTGCGAGACGCGGTAACCGGTGGAGATGCGGGTCTGGGTGGTCTGGAGCTGGTTCTGGGTGTTGTTGAGGCTCTGCAGCGCGGTCAACGCAGCGCTGTTGGTCATGATACTGGCCATGGCTACTCGTACCTATTTTTACACGGATTTTTTTTACATACCGGCTTGTCCGGTATGACGGTGCGGCATCATGCCAATGACCGCTCAGCTGGGTCACCCGCCATCTGCGAGCGACTATGGCGGCAAGTCCCTACCAAAGAGCTAAATCGGACGGTTAATCGAAAATATTCTGCGTAAAATTCGAACGGAACGGGGACGGCGTTTCGACACCTGTCCCCGGCGCGTCAGGTGAAGGATCGGACCAGGCTGCCGACCAAAAGGTTCCAGCCGTCGATCAAAACGAAGAACAGGATCTTGAACGGCAGCGATACCACGGTCGGCGGCAGCATCATCATGCCCATGGCCATGGTGACGGTGGCGACGATGAGGTCGATGACGAGGAAGGGCAGCACGATGAGAAAGCCGATCTCGAAGCCGCGCCGGATCTCGGAGATCATGAAAGCCGGTACCAGGATCCGCAGGTCGACGGTCTCGCGCGACACGGTCTGGCCGCGCTCACGGGCCAGGTCGGCGAAGAGATCGAAATCCTTGTCCCGGACATTGTGCAGCATGAAGTCGCGGAACGGGCCGGAGATCTTCTCGAACGCCTCGGCCTGCGTAATCTGGTTGTCCATCAGCGGTTTCACGCCGGTGTTCCACGCCTGGTCGAAGGTCGGCGCCATGACGTAGAAGGTCATGAACAGCGACAGCGAGATCAGGATCAGGTTTGCCGGAGTCGATTGCAAGCCGATGCCGGCGCGCAGGATCGAGAAGGCGATGACGAAGCGGGTGAAGCTCGTCACCATGATCAAGAGGCCCGGCGCCACCGAAAGCACGGTGAGCAGGCCGAACATCTGGATCAGGTAACCGACGGTCGTGCCGTCGGCCTTGCCGATGCCGCCGAGATCGAGCTGCTGGGCCGCGGCGACGGACGTGGTAACGACGATGAGCGCCGTGGCTATGAGGAATTTTCTCATTCGAGCAGCATCGTCCTGACGAGAACCTGTTTGACGTGGCCACCGCTGCGCAGCGCCGCGCGCTCATCGAGATCGGCCTTGAGATGCTGGTAGCCGCTGGCGCCTTCGATCTGGTGCAGCTTCAGCGTTCGCACGAATGCGAGCAGATCCTGATGAATCTGCTCGGTCATTTCCGGCGGCTGCGAAGCATCGTAAAATACCGATGCCTCCAACCGGATCCAGACGTCCGACGGCGAGGCGAGATTGGTGGTGATCGGCGCCAGCTGCACCAGCGCCGGCCCGGTGGCCGCCTTGCCGCTCTCGGACGGTTTTTCCGCGGTGCCGGCGTTTTCCGGCGCCGCCGGCACCGGCGCCGGCGTTTCGCCTTGCTTGAGATAGCCGCCGGCAAGCCAGCCCATGCCGACGGCCGCGCCCGTCACGACCAAGAGCATGGCGAGCTGGATCACCAGGGAAGGTCCCTTCTTGGGCTGGACCTGCTCGACATTGGCCACGGCAGCGCTCTCCCGGCCCTAGAAAGGAAGAACCTGGTCGAGGACCTGCTGGCCATAGGCCGGCTGCTGGACCTCGCTCACACGGCCTCGGCCGCCATAGGAGATGCGCGCCTCGGCGATGCGCTCATAAGGGATGGTGTTCTCCGCGCCGATGTCGGACGGACGAACCATGCCGGCGATGGTCAGCACACGAAGCTCATAGTTGACACGGACCTCCTGCGAGCCCCTGATCATCAGATTGCCGTTGGGCAGCACCTCGGTGACGACGGCGGCGACGTTGAGGGCGATGTCCTCCGAGCGCTTGATCTCGCCGTCGGCGTTGGTCTCGGTGCTGGAGCTCAAGCCGGCGTCGCCCTTGCCGCTGGTGCTCTTGCCGTCCCATCCGAGCGTGACGTCGTAGCCGAGCTTGCGCGCGGCGGTGCGGCTGCGGTCGTTCTGGTTCTTGAAATTGGCCCTGTCGTTGAGCCTGATGTTGACGGTCAGGATGTCGCCGGGGCGCAGCGCACGCGGGTCGGTAAAGAGCCGGCTCTGGCGATCGTCCCACAGCGAGAACTTCTTCGGCCGCGAGGCAGGCGGCTCAGGATAGCTGTAGGGACCAGAACCGCCTTCACCAATGCCGGAGCCGACCGGCGACAAAGCGGGCTCCCTGCCGACCTCCCTGAGGTCGGTGCCGCAGCCAGCCAGGGTAGCGAGGGCGATCAGGGCGAGCAATTTCGATTTCATGACGGATCAACCCTTCGCGCCGCGCTGGCCATAATGCCGGTGAGCGTCGCCGCCGCCTTCTGGTCCATTTCGTTCAGGATGACGCCGGCCTTGCGCGAATCGAGCTTCATCAGGATGGCCGCCGCGAGTTCGGCATTCACCATCGCCAATCGTTCGGCGGCGGCGTCGGGCTTCATGCCGGCATAGATCTTGACGACGCCGTCCTCGGCGCGCGCCAGGAACACTTCGCGGCGCTTCAGCCATTCCTCGTACTCGGCCCGCTTTGCCTCCAGCGCTTTCATGCGCTCGTCGATGCCGGCTTGCAGTTGCTTCAATTCCTCGGCCTGAAGAGCGTAGCGACGATCGCGCGCGGCGTCCGCAATGTTGGAGCAGAAGCGCTGGATCTCGCTTTCGTCCGGCGCCTTGCCGCCTGCGAGCGCAGCCGGCTGGACCGGCTCCTTCTCGCGCGTAAGTTCGGCCGGCTGAACAGGGGCCTGCCCGCCGGGCAGGACCTGCCGAACGTCCTCAGCGCGAACGGAAGCGCCGCCGAGAAGTGCTGCCGCTGCCGCGGCGGCGATCATTACGAAGGGACGGCGTGTTTTCGAGGAAAGAAGCGCGATCATCGGCGTGCCTATTGGAGAACCAGATCGGCCTGCAAGGCGCCGGCCGATTTGATGCCTTGCAGGATGGCGATGATGCCGTCGGGCTTCACACCCAGACGATTGAGGCCGGAGACAAGCGTTTCGAGATCGGGACCGTCGAGCACGGCGACGCGCGCGTCGGGCCGGCTCGCTTCGATGGCGGTGAAAGGCTCGACCGCCGTCCGGCCCCTGGAGAAAGGTTCCGGCTGGACCACTTTCGGCGCTTCGGTAATGCGCACTGTGAGCGTGCCGTGGCTGATCGCCACGCGCGAGATCCGGACATTGTTGCCGATGACGATCGTGCCGGTGCGCTCGTCGATAACGACGCGGGCAGGGGCGTCCGATTCGACGACGAGATTCTCGATCTCGGCATAGAAACGCGCGGCCGACACATTCTTCGGCCGCCTGATCTGCACGGTTCGGGCATCGCGTTCGGCGGCGACGCGCATGCCGAAACGCTGCGAGGTATAGTCATTGACGGCGTCGGCGATGCGAATGGCGGTCGAGAAATCCGGGTTGCGCAACTGCAGCGTCAACACGCCCTGGTCATCGAACTCGGCCGGTACGGCGCGCTCGACGATGGCGCCGTTGGGCACGCGGCCGGCGGTCGGCACGCCTTGCGTCAACTGCTCGGCCTGGCCCTGGGCGGCGAAGCCGCCGACGATCACCGAGCCCTGCCCGACGGCATAGATCTCGCCATCGGCTGCCTTCAGCGGCGTCATCACCAGCGTGCCGCCGGCGAGCGAGGTGGCGTCGCCCATCGAGGAGACGTCGATGTCGATGCGGGCGCCCGACTGGACGAAGGGCGGCATGTTGGCGGTGACGATCACGGCGGCCACGTTCTTGGCGCGCGCGCTGCCGCCCTCGGTGGCGATGCCGAGATTCTCCAGCATCGCTCGGATCGACTGTTCCGTGAAGGGCGAGTTGCGCAGGCTGTCGCCGGTTCCGGCGAGGCCGATGACCAGGCCGTAGCCGACGAGCTGGTTGTCGCGCGCGCTCTGCAACTGCGCGATATCCTTGATGCGCGCGGCGACCTGGCCGGGCGGCAGCGTGCTTGGGCCGGTCGAGACGCGGAACATGCGCTGGGTCGTGGCCGGATCATATTCCGGATCGTCGTAAACGCCGCCGTTCTTCTGCGCGAGCTCGCGCTTGGCCTTGGGCGTCAGCCCATCCGCCAATGCCGGCTGAAGGCCGATGGCGGCGCTCAGCAGAAGGACAAACGCGCGCATCACGAAGCGCCGACCTTGATGGTGCCGTCGGCCATCACCGTGCCCGAGATGATTTTGCCGCTGTCGATGTTGCGGATCTTGATCTGGTCGCCGGCAGCACCGGGTTGCAGCGTGACGCCGGCCGCCGAAATGGTCAGCGCGCCGGCGGTGAAATAGACCTGCACCGAAGCGCCCTGCTCGACCAGCCAGGCGTCGCGGATGGCGGTGACCGGGATGTAGCGGCCGGGCAGAAGCGTGCGCTTGGCGACCTTGCCCTGAAGCTCCTCGGAGCGCGTCGCCATGCCGTCGGGCTTGTGCTTGCCGGGGATGAGCGTCACCTGCTTGAGCGAGGCAAACTCGATGGTCTCGCCGGGATAGATGACCCGGTTGGGGATCAGCACGGCCTCGCCGGCGGGCTGGCCGGCTGCGATCTGGTTTGCCAATTGACCGGCCGTATCCTGCGCGAAAGCCGGCATGCCGGCGGTCACCAGGACGGTGGCCAGCGCGGCGCGACGAAGTGCGGAGGAGATCGGGGCGGCCATCGTCCGTTACCTGATGTTCTTGGAGACCACCGAGGCCATGTCGTCGGCGGCCTGGATGACCTTGGAGTTCATTTCGTAGGCACGCTGCGCCGAGATCAGCTCGGTGATTTCCTTGACCGGATCGACGTTGGAGGATTCGAGGTAGCCCTGCTGGATCGTGGCGAAGCCGGGGTCGCCAGGCACGCCGACATTGGCCGGGCCTGAGGCAGCCGTCTCCTGGAAGAGGTTGTCGCCGAGCGGCGCCAGGCCCGCCTCGTTGGCGAAGTTGGCGATCTGAAGCTGGCCGAGCAACTGCAAGTTCGTCTGACCGTCCAGGCGGGCAAAGACCTGGCCGGTCTTGTTGACGATGACTTCAACCGCGTCGGTCGGCACGGTGATGGCCGGAATGACCTCGGCGCCGTCGACGGTCACCAGCTGCCCGGTGGCGTTGGTGTTGAAGGCGCCGGCGCGCGAGTAGAGCGTGCCGCCGTCGGCTCCCTGGATCTGGAACCAGCCCCTGCCGGTCAAGGCCAGGTCGAAACTGTTGCCGGTGCTGGCCAGCTCGCCCTGCGTGTGAACGTTGCGCACCGCCGTCGTCTTGACGCCAAGACCGATCGAGACGCCTTCCGGCACCAGCGAGGTGTTGGAGCGGTTGGGCACGCCCTGCGTGCGGTCGACCTGGTAGAGCAGGTCGGAGAATTCGGCCCGCGCCCGCTTGTAGCCGGTGGTGTTGATGTTGGCGATGTTGTTGGCGATGACTTCCAGGTTGGTCTGCTGGGCGTTCATGCCGGTGGCGGCGATGGCAAGGGCTTTCATGACGCGGTCCTAGATACTCATGCGACTGATTTCGAGATAGGCCGAGACGACCTTGTCGCGGATGGCGATGGTGGTCTGCAGCGCCTGCTGGGCGCTCAGCACCGCATCGACCACCTGGCGCGTGTCTGCATCGCCCTTCAGCGCCTGGATCGACATCTGCTCGGCGTTCTGCAGCGTGTTGACCGTTTTCGTCGCGGCGTGGCTGAGGACTTCGGCGAAGCTGCTGCCGACGCTTTCGCTTGCCTGCGTTCCGATGCCGCCCTGCAGCAGACCCGGTGAAGCCTGCTCCGCTCCATCGACTGCCGTCTTGAATTGTATTGCCCCGATACCGCCGATCATTACTGGTTCCTCATCAGGTCGATGGTCATGGAAATCAGATCGCGAGCCTGCTTGATGACCTGCAGGTTGGCTTCATAGGAGCGGTTCGCCTCGCTCATGTCGGCCATTTCGACCAACGTGTTGACGTTGGGCATCTTGACGTACCCTTTGTCGTCGGCGGCTTCGTTGCCGGGCTGGAACTCGATCGGGAAGTCCGAAGGATCGCGGGAGATCGCGCTGACTTCCACCAGCGAACCGCCGGTCGCGCGGTCGACCTCGGACTGGAAGGTGATCGTCTTGCGGCGGTAGGGATCTGCGCCCGGCGTGCTGCCGGTCGACTGGGCGTTGGCGAGGTTTTCCGAGACCACGCGCAGGCGCTCCGACTGGGCGCCAAGGCCGGAGGCCGCGACTTTGAGGGCTGCGGTGAGGGCGTCCATGGTCAGCTCTTCACCACCATCGTCATCATCGAATGGAAGGCCTTGACGATCGCCGTGTTGAGCTCGAAGGAGCGGCGGACCTCGCCCGCCTTCATCAGCTCCTGTTCGAGAACCACGGTGTTCTTCGACGGCATGATCGCGCCCTCAGGATCCTCCGGCTTGACGTTGAAGCCGGCATTGGCCGTTTCGGCACCGAGATGGCCGGCCTGCGTGGCGGCAAGCGTCACTGCGGTCCGGTCGAGAACCTTTTCGAAGGGCTCCACGTCGTTGGCGGTGTAGCCCGGCGTATTGGCATTGGCGATGTTGGAGGCAATCGCCGACTGGCGCACGGCCAGCCATTGCGACTGCCGCGTGGCGAGATCGAAAAGATTTACGGGTTCCATGGAATCTCCCGGGCGAGTACGCACAAGACTAGGCGGCCAGTCTTGCGCGGACCTTGCGCGGGGCGGGCCGCATGGCCCGGCGCCATTACTTGGAGAGCTGGATTACCTTGTCGGTGCTGGTGACGATCACCCACTTGCCGCCGCGCTGCTCGATCGAGGCGACGCGGCTGGAATCGGGCAGGACCGAGCCGCGTTGGACGAGCCACAGACCGGTATCGTCCTCGATCATGGCGCGGCCGTTGGCGACATGCACCATCTTGAATTCCGAAGCGGCGGCGGGAAACGGCTGGTCGCCGGGCGGCGGCGCGGGGTCGTCCTCAACCGTTCCGGTGGCAAAGAGGTCGATATCGGCATTGGGAACATCCTTGGCCGTCAGCGGCCCGCTGCGTTCGGCCACGACGCCGCCGCCCTCGCGCCCGGCATTGCTGCCGCTGCCGCCGAACTTGATGGCCTGAACGCCGAACTGCTCCTGGTTGAAGAAAATGTACCAGGGAAACAACGCGCAGATCAGGCCGAGCGTGATGCCGAGCGCAGCGATGACGAAATCGCTGCGGCGGTCGGCGCTCCTGTCGGCCAGGCGCGGGAACTGGGCTTTCGGCGGCTCCGGCCATTCGGTGCGGGGAAAGAGCCCGTCGAGCAAGGAATCGCGGCTGGCCTGCACGACATCGGCAGTCCCAGCGGTGGGTGTCCGCGGATGCGGCCTGTCGGCTCTGGTCAGGAGAGCCGCTGTCTTTTGTGTCTTGGCATGCGCGGCCTTGTCTTTGGCAGTCCTTGCCGCGTCGGCTTCGGCCCTCTCCGCCGCCTCGGCCTCGGCAAGCCTGTCGCGCAACATGCGCTCGGTATATTGGAGCTCAGTCTCCTTGATCGCCATTCAGCTTCCCCTTGAGATGGCGGGCGAGGTCGGCGAACGGATCGGCCGATGCGCGGTCCCTCGGCGATTGCGTGAGCGCCTCGTAGATCAGCGGGACCTGGCGCACCGCATTGTCGAGCTCGGCGTCGGCGCCGCTCTGGTAAGCGCCCAGCAGGCGGATGTCGCGCGTGTCCTCGAAGCGCGCGATCATCGATTTCAGCTTCGTCACCAGCATGCGCTGCTCGGCGCTCCAGGCCTTGTCGGCAAGGCGCGAGATCGACGACAGCGGATTGACCGGCGGATAGCGGCCCTGCTCGGCGAGCGCTCGGTCGAGCACGACATGGCCGTCGAGAATGCCGCGCACCGAATCGGCGACCGGATCATTGTGGTCGTCGCCGTCCACCA
The DNA here is from genome assembly GCA_000824805.1 of Mesorhizobium sp. SOD10. Classification (GTDB taxonomy): domain Bacteria; phylum Pseudomonadota; class Alphaproteobacteria; order Rhizobiales; family Rhizobiaceae; genus Mesorhizobium. The sequence goes on along the minus strand of CCNA01000006.1, from coordinate 353,755 downwards.
GCACGGAAATGATGGCGGTGATCGAACCTTTCCCCTCGGCTCCAGGCCCGGCGCGTTCGAGCAGCTTCGGCAGGTCGGTGAAGACCGAGGCCGGATAGCCGCGCGCGACCGGCGGCTCGCCGGTTCCGGTCGCCACCTCGCGCAGCGCATGCGCAAAACGGGTGATGGAATCCAGCACCAGGAGCACGCGATGGCCCTGGTCGCGGAAGTGCTCGGCCACGCACATGGCGGTGTCGGGCGCGCGGCGACGCATCATGGCGCTTTCGTCGCTGGTGGCGACGACGGCGACGGTCTTGGCCATGCTCTCGGCGCCGATCGTATCCTCGAGGAACTCGCGCACCTCGCGGCCACGCTCGCCGATCAGCGCCACGACCACCGTATCAAAAGCCTCGGCGCCGGCGAGCATGGCTAGCAGCGTCGACTTGCCGACGCCGGAACCGGCGAAGATGCCGAGCCGCTGGCCGAAGCAAAGCGGGGTGAAGATGTCGATCACCCTCACGCCGGTGAGGAAACCGGTGCCGACGCGCTGGCGCGACAAGGCGCCGGGCGTCGCGCCATGCGCGACCTCGGCCGCATTCGGCCTGATCAGCGGCGGGCCGCCGTCAATGACCCGGGTCAGGGCGTCGATGGCGCGCCCGCGCCAGGAGGTATGCGGGGTGACCGTTAGCGGGCCGCGGCGGAAGACGGCGTCGCCGATGCCGGCATCGGCGCTGCCTTCGAAGGGCGCGACCACCACCTCGTCGCTGGAGATCTTGACGATCTCGCCACGTCGCGCGCCGGCCTTGCCGCGCTGCTCGACGATGTCGCCCAGCCTGGCAATTCCGGACAGGCCGCGAACCTTGTAATGCGTCGGCGATATCTCGGCGATGCGGCCGCCGCGCGCCAGCAGCGCCTGCGGATCGTCGAACCGCCGCCAGACGCGTTCGAGCGCGGCCAGCCTGTCGGTCCGTCCGGTTTCCGCCAGGCTCTCGGCAGCGCGCAACAGGGACGATCCGGTCGCCATGCCGTCACTTCGAGCCGAGCGTCTTGATCGCGTCGTCGGTGGAGGAATCGGTCTGCCGCATCAGCGCCGCCGTGTTCTCGAAAGCGCGTTGCACCTGGATCAGCCGGGTCATTTCCAGCACCGGGTTGACGTTCGATTCTTCCAGGAACCCTTGAGCGACACCGACGTCCGAGCGATCGGTGACGGGCTCGGGCGTGCGCGCCGGAACGATTCCCGAATTCCCATAGCGGACGAAATTCTCGCCGGGGTCGAAATTATAGAGGCCGATCGCGCCGACCAATTGGTCGTTCTGCCTGAGCGAGCCGTCGGCGCCTGCCTTGGGCGGGCCGTTGCGCGGATCGAGCTGGATCGGAGCGCCGCCGCCATCCAGCACCGGGTAGCCTTCGATCGACATCAGCTCGCCGTTCTCGTTCATGGAGAAGCGGCCATCGCGCGTCATCACCGTGCCGGCGGGCGTCTCGATGGCGAACCATGCGTCGCCCTGGATGGCGAAGTCGAACGGGTTGCCGGTTTCGGTCAGAGCGCCATGCGCGCCGGAAAGATAGGTCTTGCCGGAGGAGGCGAAGGACACCGATCTTGGCCCGGTGCCCGAGACCACGTCCTCGAACTTCACGCCGGTGGCGCGAAAGCCGATGGTCGAGGCGTTAGCGACGTTGTCGGCGATGGTGTCGAGGCGACGCTCGAGGGCGATCTGAGAGGAGAGGGCAACGTAAAGACTGTCCTGCATGATCTTCTCAGAACTTCAACTGCTGCATGGCCATCATCAGATCGGTGGAGATGCCGACAGTGGTCGGTTGCGCGAAGAGCACGCTGACCGATGTCACCGCCGTCGAGGTCGGATGGGCAATCTCGTACATGCTGGTGAAGCGGGTCAGGAATTTGCTGAGCTTGTCCGGGTCGGTGAAGTCCTTGATGTCGAGCTTCTGCTCGAACAACTGCGCCTGCTTGTCGATGTCGGCGGTTGCGAAGGAATCCGGCAGGCCGAGCGCGGTACGCACCACGCTGGCAAGTGCAGTGTCGGCCAGCACGTCGTACCAGCTGGTGATGTCGGGTGCCTTGCGCTGGAAATAGAGCGCCAGCCGAACACCCTCGTTGGTCTGGCCGGCGTCCTCTTCCAATGTCTGGCGCAGGTATTTGTCGACGGTCGGCTGCTGCGCCGGCACGTAGGTGGTGGCGTTTTCGCCATACTGCTCGAAATTGAGGGCCGCGGCCAGTCCGGCATAGGCTTTGTTGGTCTGCTTGTTGGCGACGCTGTCGGGGTCGCGCACGCCGCCCTCGAGGACCTGCCTGATCAGGTCTTTGTCTTCGGTGGCGGAGTCGAGACCGAACGCGGCCAGTGCGTAGGTGTACAGCCGATTGTTCGACATCAAATCGTCGACCGATTTCACCTTGGTGATGTTGGCGAGATAGTATGTCGTCTCGCCCTTCACATAATCCGAATCCGGATCGAGACCGGCGATCTCAGCCTGCATGGCGTAGTTCTTCGTGACCAGCTGCTGCGCCGGGTTGTAGACCGTCGCATCGGCGCCGTCCGCCGCGAAGTTGAAGGCGCTGACGAACTGGGCGTAGCGCTTGTCCGTCAGCTTGTTGGCGAAGCTGTTGGGGTCGGAGACGCCTTCCTTCAGCGCCTTGACCATGAAGGCCTTGGCATAGTCCATGTCCTCCAGCCCGTAGGCCTTCATGGCATATTTGAACAGGCGGTCGTTGTTGACGAAATCGTCGATCGATTTCACCTTGGTGATGTTGGCCAGATAGTATTGGGTGTCGCGATCGACCGTCGGCTGCTGCTCGATGCGGGCGATAGACTTGGGGATGTCTTTGGCGATCAACCGATAGCTGGTATAGGTACTAAGCAAAGGGCATGCCTCCGGCCGAAGCTATCCCTGCACGATAGCGTCACTTCCTTGCGCGAAGCTGAATCGCGTCCGCTGCCTTCGATTCAAGCCTCACACAAGGCAAGGGGACTATCCCTGCTCCACGACGTGACATGCGGAAGGACCTGTCGTGGGCATTCTGATCGGACTTGTGGTGACGCTCGGCTGCGTTCTCGGCGGCTTCATGGCCATGGGCGGGCATCTGCATGTATTGCTGCAGCCGTGGGAAGCGGTGGTGATCTGCGGCGCGGCGCTCGGCACCTTCCTCGTCGCCAATCCGATGAAGACGGTCAAGGACACCGGCAAGGGCATTCTGGAAGCCTTCAAGCAGGCGGTGCCGAAGGAACGCGACTACCTCGAGACACTGGGCGTGTTGCACAGCCTGATGCGCGAACTGCGCTCGAAGTCGCGCAGCGAGGTCGAGGCGCATATCGACAATCCGGAAGAGTCGGCGATCTTCCAGGCCTTCCCGACCGTGCTCAAGAACCATGACCTGACGAATTTCATCTGCGACTACTGCCGCATCATCATCATCGGCAATGCCCGCTCGCATGAGATCGAGGCGCTGATGGACGAAGAGATCCAGACGATCCGCACCGACAAGCTGAAGGCCTACCACGCGATGGTGGCGGTCGGCGACGGCCTGCCGGCGCTGGGCATCGTGGCGGCCGTGCTCGGCGTGGTGAAGGCGATGGGCGCGCTGGACCAGTCGCCGGAAATCCTCGGTGGCCTGATCGGCGCGGCACTCGTCGGAACCTTCCTCGGCATCTTCCTGTCCTATGCGGTGGTCGGTCCGGTCGCCACCAAGATCAAGACGGTGCGCGAGAAGAGGAACCGCCTCTACATCATCGTCAAACAGACGCTGCTTGCGTATATGAACGGCGCCCTGCCGCAGGTGGCGATCGAATTCGGCCGCAAGACCATATCCTCCTACGAACGTCCGACGATCGATGCGGTGGAGCAAAGCACCATGAGCGCCGGCACCGCCGAGAAGAAGGCGGCCTGAGCATGCAGCATCCGAGACAGGGCCGCCTGCCGTCATGACCAGTCCGGCCAGTCCGTCAGAAACGCGGGCCTTGATCATCGAGCGACTCGTCGGCGACAGCGGCGAGGCGGCGCAGGTGATCGGCGTCGGCCGCGGCATGGCCGAGCGGGCGCTGCCGTTGCTGCAGAAGGCGCTTGCCGCGGAACTCGGCGCGCCGGTGACCGTGGACCTGCAAGCGGTGGAGGTCGGCCGCGTTCCCGAGGCGCGTTCACGAGCCGGCGATGCTTTTGCGCTGACCATCGTGTCCTCGCCGATCTCGGCCGACGCCATGACGCTGGTGATGGATGCGCATGCGGTCGCCGTCATGGTGAGCGCCCTGTTCGGCGGCGATCCCGACCAGCCGGTGGCGCCGATCGAGCGCGACCTGTCGCAGATCGAGGCCGATGTGGCGACCACCGTGTTCCAGGAGGTGGCGGCAGCGCTCAACGGATCCGGCAAACGTTCGCTCGACTTGCGCCTGCCGGTGCCGAAAGCAATATCCGGCAACGAGGCGAGGCGGCGCGTGTTGCGCGACGGCGCCGCCGTGCGCATCGTCTATGGCCTGTCGACGCCGTCCGACAGCGGCACAGTCACGGTGATGATCCCGCAACGCCTGCTGCTTACCTCGCGCAGCGGCGGTGCCACCACGGGCGAGCATGGCGAGACCACCGAATTCGACTGGCGAGCCCGCTTCTCCGAAGAGGTTATGCGCTCGACCGTCCGGCTCGAGGCGACGATGCCGCTAGCGCGGCTGACGCTCGGCGACCTCGCAGCGTTCAAGCCAGGCCAGGTGATCGAACTGGAGGAGAACGCCCAGCTCAACGCCAGGCTCAGCGCTCGCGACAAAACGTTGTTCGTCTGCGAGTTCGGCAAGCTTGGGCAGAATTACACCGTCCGCATCAGCCGCCCTCATGATGCCGGACAGGATTTCATCGACGGACTGATGCCGGGCTGATGCCAGGCCCGGGATTCATGGAGACGAAGAAGCATGCCAGCGACAAATGTGGAAGCCGAGCCCGAAATGGAAACCGGCCAACCTGACGAGCAGTTGGATCGCGCTATCGAAGAACTGCGGGGCGTGCTTCGTGAAGAGGAGGGCCGTCCGGACGCTGCGCTTCGGTCGGGGTCCAATTCCTCGATCATCATGACCATTCCGGTCGACGTGCAGATCATTCTGGGCAGCACGGAAATGCCCGTGTCGGATTTGATGGCGCTGCAGAAGGGTTCCACGGTCGCGCTCAACCGGCGTATCGGCGAGCCGGTCGACGTCGTGGTCAACGGCCGCAGAATAGCGCGCGGCGAGATCACGGTGCTGGAGAGCGATCCGACGCGCTTCGGCATCAGGCTCACAGAGATCATCGCGGCGGCGAAGAGCGCCTGAGAGGGCGGACCAATCGGCAGCGAGGGCAACACGCATGACGACGGCATTGGCGCTGACACGTCCGCAAAAAGCGGCAGCCATACTGGTGGCCATGGGCAAGCCCGCGGCCAGCCGCCTGCTCAAGTTCTTCAAGCAGGACGAGCTGAAGGCGTTGATCGAGGGCGCACGTCTCTTACGTACCATTCCGCAGGCTGATCTGGAGCGCATCGTTGCCGAGTTCGAAGCCGAATTCACCGAGGGCGCCGGCCTGCTCGATTCAGCCGACCGGATGGATACGATCCTGAACGAATCGCTGTCGCCCGAGGAGATGAGCGCCATCATGGGCGAGAGGAGGTTCGAGCCGGTCCCGGAAGGACCGCCGCCGATATGGCCGGATCTCGAAAAGCTCGAGCCGTCGCGGCTCGGCTCCTTCCTTGCCGGCGAGCATCCGCAGACATCGGCCATGGTGCTTTCGAAGCTCGCGCCGCAGACCGCCGCCAACGTGCTGCTCACGATGGAAAAGCCGATGCGCAGCCAGATCGTCAAGCGCATGGTGACGATGGCCAACGTCCCGGATGCGGCATCCCGGATCGTCGAGAATCAGCTGCGCGTGAGCGTGCTGTCGCAGAAGGCCAGCCGGGACACCACCGCCGGCCAGGAACGCGTCGCCGGCATGCTCAACGAAATGGCGAAGCCCGAACTGGACGAACTTATGCAGGACCTGGAGGAAGCCGGCACGCCCGATCTCGCCGGCGTCAGGTCGCGGTTGTTCGCCTTCGACGACCTGCCGCTGTTGCCGCAGAAAGCCAGGGTCCTGCTGTTCGACGGCCTGTCGACCGAGCTCGTCACGCTGGCGCTGCGCGGGGCCGCGCCGGAACTCGCCGAATCGGCGCTGTCGGCGATCGGCGCGCGCTCCCGCCGCATGATCGAATCCGAACTCGGACAAGGATCGGAAGGCATCGCGCTTGCCGACATCATGGCGGCGCGCAAGAGCATATCGGTCGCCGCCATCCGGCTGTCGCGCGAAGGAGCTTTCGAGCTGCCTTCGATGCAGACCGCCGCCGCCGAAGCCGCCTGACGATAGCGACCCGGTCAGAGCGCCATGGCTGAAGCGGTCGACAAGGATTCCAAAACCGAGGAAGCCACAGAAAAGAAGATCCGCGACACGATCGAACAGGGCAAGCTGCCCCATTCGCGCGAGACCGCGATCTTTGCCTCCTTCCTCGCCATATTGGTTTTTGCCGTCTTCTACGCCAAGGATGCGATCGTCGATCTCGGCATGTTCCTATCAACCTTCCTGGAAAAGCCGGAAGCCTGGCCGATGGACACCGAGACCGACGTCATCTCGCTCTACAAGCAGGTAATGACCGAGATCGGCCGCGCCGTCGTCAGCCTGCTGGTGCTCTTGACGATTGCCGGCGTCGGCGCCTCGGTCTTCCAGAACATGCCGCAAATCCTCGGCGAGCGGATCAGGCCGCAGCTCTCGCGCATCTCGATCGCCAAGGGCTGGAACCGGATGTTCGGCATGCAGGGCTGGGTCGAGTTCCTGAAGTCGCTGGCCAAGCTCGGCTTTGCGATCGCGGTGCTGAGCTTCACGCTCTCGGAAGATCATCGCAAGCTGCTCGCCGGCATGATCACCAACCCGGTCTCGTTCGGCCTCGTCATCCGCGGCATCTTCGTCGACATCCTTGTGGCGATCGTCTTCGTGATGGGGCTGATCGCGGTGACCGACATCGTCTGGTCGCGCTTTCACTGGCGGCGCGACCTGCGCATGACCAAGCAGGAAGTCAAGGACGAGTTGAAGCAGTCGGAAGGCGATCCGATCGTCAAGTCGCGACTGCGCTCGCTGGCGCGCGACCGGGCGCGCAGACGCATGATGACGGCCGTGCCGCGCGCGACGCTGGTGATCGCCAACCCGACGCACTACTCGATCGCGCTGAAATATGTGCGCGAGGAGGATTCCGCGCCGATCGTGCTGGCCAAGGGACAGGATCTGGTGGCGCTCAAGATCCGCGAGATCGCCAGGGAGAACAACATTCCGATCTTCGAGGACGTAGCGCTCGCGCGCTCCATGTACAAGCAAGTTTCGGTTGATAGCGTGATCCCGTCGCAATTCTACCAGGCGGTCGCCGAGTTGGTGCGGATCGTCTACTCGAAGAAGGCACCGCGCAAGGCAACCCAATGAACGGACGCCGCTAATCCATGGACCGGCAACCACACGCCAACTCCCGCGAGCTGATCGTCGCCAGCGCCATCGAGCCCGTGGTGGGCGAATTGAGGCTCATCGACGTTGCCGACTATATTGCCTTCATCCGGCTGGAGCATCTCGCCTGCCTGTCGGACCTCGTGGATTCGGCGGTCGAGCTTTACTTCCGGCCGGGAACGCTGCGGCTCGGCCATGGTGCGGAGGCGCATGTCGACTGGAGTGGCAGCCCGCGCATCGTGCTCGACCTGGAGCTGCGGCCGCGCGGCGTGACGGTCTATTTCCAGCTGACGTTGACCGAGCACCAGGCATCCGTGGTGGTCAACTACGTGTCGTTCGAGAAGCCTGGCGAAACGCCGGAGCACAACACGGCCTTGCTCGAGGACGCGATCGAAGAGGCTCGTATCCGCAGGACCGAGCCGCTGGCATTCCCCTGAGTGTCTGATCTCCTGGACATGTCGAGGCTAGGCTCGATCGATTATTCGATCAGGCCGAGCCGCAGGGCCTTGGCGACCGCCTGGTTGCGATTGACCGCGTTGAGCTTCTGCGTCGACTGGGTGAGATACTGGTTGGCGGTGTGAACCGACAGCTTGAGGAGCTTGGCGATCTCCTCGCTGGTATTGCCGTTGGCGGTCAGCTTCAGGCATTCGAGCTCGCGCTTGGAGATCGAGCGCATCCGGCCGGTATCGCCGGGTCGGATGCGGGCGACAGCCGCGAAAAGCGCAAAGGAGCGGGCGTGGATCTCGCAAAGTGTGTCGTCGGACAGCGCGATCTCCGAGCCCAGGAAGACGACCAGCCCGCATTGCCCGCGATCGGCATGCACCGGAAAGGCGATGCCGTTTGTGCCGGGCGCCAGCGGCGCGGTCGGCTCCGCCCAGGCGAGCGACTGGAAGACCTGCCGCGATCCGGCGATGCCGTCGTCGACCCACCAGCGCGGCGCGGTCGAGAGGCGGCTGTGACGCACCATATCCTCACCATTGGCGCCGGAGATGAATTTGGTCGCGACCGCCGTGCCGGGATAGTCGGAATCGAAACACGCAACCAAACGCGCGCGCTCGGGCGAGGGACTGACGAAATAGAGGCCGAAGGCCGAGGCGTTGATATCAACGGCGATCCAGCGGCAACGGCGCACGGCATCGGGGATGGTGGCGGCGTGATGGGTCTCGGAGCCGAGCGAGAAGGCGCCGAAGGGACTGCGCTGATCGTTGAAAAGAGCGGCTGCCGCCTCTCTGACCTGTGCGTGCTTCAAATGATGCCGCTCCTGATCGCCGTCGCGATCGCCATCGCGCGGTTCGAGGCCGCGAACTTCTGGATGGCGTGCGTGATGTAGCTGTTGACGGTGTTCGACGAGACACCGAGGATGACGGCGACCTCGTCGGTGGTCTTGCCTTCCGAGACCCAGAACAGGCATTCGCGCTCGCGGTCCGACAGCGGATCCTGCATGGACGCCGCCGCGATCAGCTGCGGAATGCCGGAAAGCGCATAACAGCATTTGATCTGTGCCTTCATCAGGGCGGCCACGTCGATCTTGCCCGCCTCGGCGGCCGAGAACAGCACGAACAGGCGCTGCCGGCCGACATTGAGCCGCAGCGAATAGATTTCGGCGTGGCCAAGCACGTCGAGCAGGCGGGCTTCCTCGCCGGTCAGCAATGCGCCGGCGTCGGGCGCGTGCGCGGCCACCAACGGCTTCGGGCGTACGCCCGGCGCCACGGTCAAGGGACCCAGCGCCAAATTGGCAATCAGCCTTTTGCCGATCAGCTCTATCCCGTCGAAGATCCAGTTCGAGGAAACGATGCGCGCATCGTTGCGGTCCTGGTCATGAACGATGGCGACCAGCATATAGCTGTCGGCGCCGATATCGGCGGCAAGCTGCATGAAGAAAGTGGTGAGATCGCCGCGGGACGTCAGGCGCGAGCCTGAAGCGTCGGTTTGAAGAAGCGCGGCGGAACTGCTCATTTTGATTCTTGGATTCTTGCCGGAATCGATCCTTGTGCCCGGTGCTGGCGAAGCCAACGGCCGGACCGAAACGCGTCACGTTTACGAAAACACACTCACGGGCGCGAACGGCGCCCAATCGCGCCGAATCCCTCTAGGGGAACGCGAAACCGTCCGCGTCTGGTACCGGCCTGGCGCCGGAACTTGAGACTTTGGGTTGGTCGCCGCGCCCCCCGTGGACCGGCTGATTCGGGCCTAATCTACCCGCAGATGAATCCGACATCAAATGCGATTTGACAAAATCGAATCCGATGGACTCGCATTGCGACTCAGCAGCCGGCCTTCGCGTTACTTGGCGGTGATTCAAAGCTGAATTGAGCCAATGATTTCGCGGCGGGCGCAAAAATACGCCCCCGGTTGCATCCGACGGCGTATGGCCGTTCGGGTGCGGCTCAGCGATCCTCGAAACCCGTCAGCACGCCGACGGCATTGATGCCAATCTCTTCCACGGCGTAGCCGCCTTCCATGACGAACAGCGTCGGCAGGCCGAGCTTGGCGATGCGGCGGCCGATCTTGGGATAGTCCTCGCTCTTCAGCTTGAACTGGCTGATCGGGTCCTTCTCGAAGGTGTCGACGCCGAGCGAGACGACGACGACATCGGGAGCGTAGGCGGCGAGCCTGGCGCAGGCGTCCTCCAGCGACGCGCTCCAGCCGTCCCAATTGGTGCCGAAAGGCATCGGGTAATTGATGTTGAAGCCTTCGCCCTCGCCCTCGCCGCGTTCGTCGGCGTGGCCGAGGAAGAAGGGATACTCGACCATCGGATCGCCATGCAGGTTGAGCACCTGGACGTCGCCGCGGCGATAGAAGATCTCCTGCGTGCCGTTGCCGTGATGGTAATCGACATCGAGGATGGAGACACGGCTTGCGCCCTGGTCGCGGAACCATTGAGCGACGACGGCGGCGTTGTTGACGAAGCAGTAGCCGCCCATGAAGGCCGCGCCCGCATGATGGCCCGGCGGGCGGCAAAGCGCGAAGGCGCTGCGTTCGCCGGCCTTGACCAGGGCGGCTGCGGTCAGCGCGACGTCATAGGAGGACTTGATCGCCGCCCAGGTGCCCTCGACGAAGGTGGCGCCCGCATCGAAGGAATAGTAGCCGAGCAAGGCATCGATGCGCTTCGGCGGCACGTCGCCGCGCAGGCCGCGCGTCGGCCAGGTGAAGCCCATGGCAGACCCCGTGAAGCCCGCGGCGACCCATTCCGGCCACACCGTCGGCAGGAAGTCGATGTAATGGGCTTCATGGACACGCTTGGCCGCGGCAAGGTCGTGCTCGGCCGGCCCGATGATCGGCCCGAGCTTCTCGCTCTCCACGCGTGCCCTGATGAATTCAGCCCGCGACGGCTTCTCGAAACCCGGCACGATCGCGGACGTGACCAGCTCCATCTGGTCGGCATGACCGGCATGAAGTGGCGAATAGACAGTTTTCATGAAATCTCCCCTGGAAGTGCGAAATCGGTTGGAAGTGCCAAATCACTCGAGATTGAGATGGGGGCTCACCAGAGCGAGCCACATGGCCTCCACATCGTCCTCGATGAGGTCGTATGTCCTGCGATCCCTCTTCAACCCGACAAGACGGCAGACATGGCCGACTTCCATCATCAGCACGCCGAGCCGGCTGGCGATCTTGTCTTCAAGAGCCGGATTCACATGCTGCAGCCACGCGGCGTAAAGAGCGATGATGTCCTTGTCGTACTCGTCTTGGATCGGCCTCAGGTCGGCGTTGCCGGATATGGCCTCGATCACCGGCATCAGCGTGGCGTTTTCAAGATAGAGCCTGGATGTGTCGATGAAGAGCTTGCGCACTTCGCGCCGAAACTCATCACGGTTGGTTGGCCGGGGGGCGTTGATGCGCTTCTGGATCACCTGGGGAAAAGACGACAGCCAGCGCCGGGCCAGGTCCAGAAGAATGGCTTCCTTGTTGGGAAAGTACTGATAAACCGAACCGACCGACAGGCCCGCGCGCTGCGCGATGGCGAGCGTCGTCGGCGCTCTGGTTCCTTGCTCGCGCGTCAGGATCAGGGCCGCATCGAGAATCCTGTCGACCACCTTGCTTGACCGTTGCTGCCGCGGCTGCTTGCGCGGTTCGAGCGCTATTCTGGTCTTGCGGTCGAGACTGCGCTTCACTGCTCGTTGCCCCCGTTCCCCGCTCGACCCCACCGTCGGCGCGGGGTGCAGTCCACTATACATTGCAAATTCCGGCTGTTGACAAACGCGAATAAACAGTCGCATTCTTTATCCACGCTGTCTTCCACGATAACAAGGGGAATTTCGAAGACGGCGCATCGGCATCGCTCTTGCCCTATGGCGCCGCCCCGGTGGAGCGGTAGCTCGTTGGGCTCCGGGCGCTGTCGGTCCCTCAGCAAAATGTGGAGTCGCGATGTCGGTTGCGAATGGTGGTGCGGATCTGGTGGTCGTCAATGGCCGAGTGCTGACCATGGACGACGACAATCCCGCCGCCGAGGCTGTCGCCGTCAAGAACGGCGCCATCATTGCCATTGGCAGCCGCGCTTCCATCGAAGAGCTCAAAGGACCGGCGACAAAGGTTGTCGACGCTCAGGGCGGCTCCGTCCTGCCGGGCTTCATCGAAGCGCATATGCATCTGTTCGGCGGCGCGGCCGAGCTCGACAATCTGCATCTGGCAGGCGTGCATGGCTTCGAGGCGCTGCGCAACGCGATCCAGGATTTCGCGGCCAAGCGCCCGGACACCAGGCTGCTGATCGGCGCCGGCGTCGACTACGCCATCCTGCCGGAGCCGGTGACGCGCCACGATCTCGACCGCATCATTCCCGACCGGCCGTTCGCCATGTCGGCTTCCGACCACCACACGATGTGGGCGAACACCAAGGCGCTGGAAGAGGCCGGGCTGCTGAATGGCAGGCAGGTCGGACAGGGCAATGAGGTCGTCATGGGCGCCGACGGGCTTGCTGCCGGCGAGTTGCGCGAAGGCGAGGCCTTCGGACCGCTTCTCGATCATTACGGAGCAAACCGGACGCGGCTTGGCCTCGAGGGCGCCGAGCCGGATCCTTATCCGTCGGCGAAGGAACTGGCGGCCGATCGCGACCTGATGCATCGCGGCCTTGAATGGTGCGCCAAGCATGGCATCACCTCGATCCAGAACATGGATGGCAACCTCTACCAGCTTGAGCTGCTGGCCGGGCTGGAAGAAGAGGGACGGCTGCTTTGCCGCACCAGGATCCCGTTCCACTTCAAGAATTTCATGAAGCTGGACATGCTGGAAAAGGCCTCGCGGATGGCCGCGACCTACAATTCCGAATGGCTGTCTTCCGGCCTGGTCAAGGTCTTCTATGACGGCGTGCTGGATTCCTGGACGGCGGTGATGGTCGACGACTATGCCGACCGGCCTGGATGGCGCGGCGAGCCGCTGTTTTCGCCGGAACATTTCGCCGAGGTGGCGGTCGAGGCCGACAGACGCGGCCTGCAGATCGCCGTGCATTCGATCGGGGACGGCGCCGTTCGGGCGGTGCTCGACGGCTATCAGGCGGCGCTGAAGAAGAACGGCCGGCGCGACAGCCGACATCGCATCGAGCATATCGAGGTGATCACGGCCTCCGACGTGCCGCGCTTCGCGGAGCTCGGCGTGCTTGCCTCGATGCAGCCGGCGCATCCGCCGGGCGCGCTGAACTTCCCGCTGGAGCCGACAATCTCGCGCATCGGCCGCGACAAGTGGCCGTTAAGCTATGCCTGGCGCACTCTGAAGAACGCCGGCGCCCGCGTGGTGTTCGCATCCGACTGGCCGGTCTCGCCGGTCGATCCGATCCTGTCCATTCAGGCGGCGGTGATGCGTAAGCCTTGGGCAGAAGGGATGCCGGACCAGAGCTTCTCGTTGCGGGAAGCAATAGAGGGCTACACGGTCGAAGGCGCCTATGCGGAGTTCAACGAACATCGCAAGGGGCGCCTGAAAACCGGATATCTCGCCGATATCGTCGTCCTGTCGGCCGATATCGAGGCGACCGCGCCGGAAGCGTTGCACACCGTGCGTCCGATGACCACCATCTGCGGGGGGAGGATCACCTACCAGGCCTAACGATGGCATAGGAATTGCTTAATTGAACAGAGGCTCGGATCGAGTCACCGCTCAGCAGTTGCCAAGCCGACCGGCTTGTGGTGACAATCAAAACAGGAACACACCTGCCGACAAGAGCAGGCTCTCTCAATGGGGTAATCGTGCCGGAACAGCCGGGTAAGAACGCGATCGAAGTTCGCGGTGTTCGCAAGGTCTTTGGTACCGGCGAAAACCAGGTAGCCGCCCTCGACACGGTGTCGGTGTCGATCCGCGAGAACGAATTTTTCACGCTGCTCGGCCCCTCCGGATGCGGAAAGACGACACTGCTGAGATTGATTGCCGGCTTCGATTTCCCAACCGCCGGCGAGATCCTGCTTCACGGCCAGGACATCGCGCCGCTCCCACCCTACAAACGCCCGGTCAACACCGTCTTCCAGAGCTATGCGCTTTTCCCGCATATGACGGTGGCGCAGAATATCGGCTTCGGGCTGGAGATGCTCGGCAAGCCGAAAGCGGAGATCGAGGCGCGCGTCGCGCAGATGCTGAAGCTGGTCAAGATGGAGGCGCTCAAGGCACGCCGCACCAGCCAGATTTCGGGCGGCCAGCAGCAGCGCGTGGCGCTGGCCCGTGCGCTGGCGCCGCAGCCGAAGGTGCTCTTGCTCGATGAGCCGTTGTCGGCGCTTGACTACAAGCTGCGCAAGGAAATGCAGATCGAGCTGAAGCGGCTGCAGAACGAGACCGGCATCACCTTCATCTTCGTCACCCACGACCAGGAAGAAGCGCTGACCATGTCCGATCGCATCGCGGTGATGTCGGCCGGCAAGATCCTGCAGGTCGGCACGCCGCGCGACATCTACGACCGGCCGGCCGAACGCTTCGTCGCCGACTTCATCGGCGAAACGAATTTCCTGCCCGGCACGGTGGTGTCGAAACAGGCCGGCGTGGCGACGGTCAAATTCGCCAGCAGCGCCACGATCAGCGCCGGCTATCCGGAAGGCTTCAATCCGACCGGCGAGGTGACGCTGGTGGTGCGTCCCGAGCATGCCGATCTGGTTTCCGATCCGGCCAAGGGCACGATCACCGGCACGCTCTCCAACATCGTCTATTTCGGCACCGACACGCATTATCACGTCAAGCTCGACGGCGGCGGCGAGAATTTCATCGTACGCCATCAGAACAGCCGTTCGAGCGCGGTGACCTACGAGACCGGCGCCAAGGTCGGCATTCAGTTCGAGGAGGACGCCGCCCGCGTCCTGAAAGACTGATGACGACAGCCGCGCTCTCCCCGACCACGCTTTCCAAGGCCGCGTTGTTCGAAGCCCAGGCGGTGAAGACAAGTGCGCGGCGCAACCGGCTCTTGTCGCTGCCGGCGCTGATCATCATCGGCATTTTCGGCGTGCTGCCGCTGATCATCATCTGCATCTACTCGTTCCTCGTCGCCGCGCCCTATGGCGGCGTGCAGTGGCAGTTCTCGACCGACGCCTATCTCAACTTCCTGTTCCAGCGCGACATCTTTGACGACACGCTGCAGTTCACGCCGGATTTCCTGATCATCTACCTGCGCTCCTTCCTGTTCGCCGTGGTGACGACGATCATCTGCCTGCTGCTCGGTTTCCCGACCGCCTATTTCATGGCCACGCGGCCGCCGGCGCAGCGCAACTGGTGGGTGCTTCTGATCACCATCCCGTTCTGGTCGAACCTTTTGGTCCGCACGCTGGCGATCATGTTCATCATCCGCGACGAGGGTCTGATCAACAACGCGCTCCTTGCGCTCGGCGTGATCGATAAGCCGATCACGATGCTCTACACCAACTTCGCCATCCAGCTCGGCCTACTCTATGCCTTCCTGCCGTTCATGGTGCTGCCGCTCTATTCGAGCCTCGAGAAGCTCGACTTCCGCCTGGTCGAGGCAGCTTACGATCTTTACGCGACGCGCCGGCAGGTACTGTGGCGGGTGATCATCCCGCTGTCCAAGCCCGGCATCATCGCCGGCTGCCTGCTCGTCTTCATCCCGGCGCTCGGCGCCTATGTGACGCCGCTGATCCTGGGCGGCGGCGTTCACCTGATGATCGGCGATCTCATCGCGCAGCAATTCGGATCGGGGCGCAACTGGCCGCTCGGTTGCGCGCAGGCGCTGATCCTGATGGCGGCGGTGCTGGTGGCGCTGTTCTTCTATGTCCGCAACACGTCGGGGAAGGTGCAGCATGGCTGAGCCCCGCATCATGGACATCAAGGACCAGCCGGGCTTCCGCTCGATCGCCGTCATCTGCCTGCTGGTGCTCTATACACCGGTGCTGATCCTGATGGTCTTCTCGCTCAACAGCGGGTCGCTGGTCACGCATTGGGAGGGCGTCACGCTCAACTGGTACGGCAGCGCATTCCTCAACGAGGAGTTCCACAACGCGGCGAAGAACACGCTGATCATCTCGGTGACGGCGACGATCGTTTCGACGATCTGCGCGACGCTTGCCGCGATCGGCATGACGCGCGTGAAGCCCTGGCGCGGTTTGGCGGCCGCCTTCATGGTCATCAACCTGCCGCTGATGGTGCCCGAGATCATCACGGCGGTCGCGACACTTTCCTTCTTCGCGCTGATTGCCGGCACGCTCGGGCTGAATTTCGGCATCGGCAACCTGATCCTCGCCCACACCGTGTTCTGCATCCCCTTTGCCTATATGCCGATCAGGGCGCGGCTCGAGGACATGGACCTGACGCTGGAATATGCTGCGGCGGACCTCTACGCAACGCCGTGGAACGCCTTCAAGCGCATCACGCTGCCGCTGCTGGTGCCCGGCATCATGTCTGGCGCGGCGCTCGCCTTCATCGTCTCGTTCGACGATTTCACCATCACGCAGCTCGTCGCCGGCCCCGGCCAGACGACGCTGCCCCTCTATATCTGGAACCAGATCCGGCGACCGATGACGCCGGAGATCAACGCCATCTCGACCATCCTGCTCCTGGTGTCGATCCTGTTCGTCACGGTCTCGTTCCTGATCGCGCGGCGGCGCGCGAAATGATCCACGAGCTCCAACACACAATGGGAAGGCAAGGAGAATATAAAATGTCTGGAAAACTGATGGCGGCCGTTTCCGCGGCCGTTCTTTTGTGGGCAGTGCCGGCGCTCGCCGACGGCGAACTGCATATCTACAACTGGGGCGACTACACCAACCCCAAGCTGATCGAAAAATTCGAGAAGCAGTACAACGTCAAGGTGACGCTGGACGACTACGATTCCAACGAAACCATGCTGTCCAAGGTGCGCGCCGGCAATTCCGGCTATGACATCGTGGTGCCGTCCGACTACACCGTGAAGATCATGGTCGAAGAGGGCCTGCTCGAAAAGACCGAGCCCAACGCGATGCCGAACGGCAAGAATATTGATCCGCGATTCGTCGACGTCTATTGGGACGCCGGGCGCCATTATACCGCGCCGTGGCAATTCGGCACGACCGCGTTCTCCGTCAATACGGACAAGTTCAAGGGCGACATCAACACGCTGGCCATCCTGTTCAATCCGCCCGATGAACTGAAGGGCCAGATCAACATGCTCGACGACGTCAACACCGTGATGCATGCGGCCGAGCGCTATGCCGGTGTGCCACGCTGCGGCGCCGACAAGGCCAATCTGAAGAAGATCAACGACATCCTCATGGCCGCCAAGCCGTCGTGGAAAACCTTCAGCTACGACACCATCACCAAAATCACGTCCGGCGACGTCATCGTTTCGGAGCAGTGGAACGGCGCCAGCTACCGTTCGCGGCAAAAAATCCCGGCGATCAAATATGCCTATCCGAAGGAAGGCATCGAAGGCTGGATGGACAATGTCGCGGTGCTGAAGGGCGCAAAGAACCTCGAGAACGCCAAGCTGTTCCAGGACTTCGTCATGGCTCCGGAAAACGCGGCGCTGATCTCGGAGTTCGCCGGCTATGACAACGGCATCGCGGGCAGCCACAAATTCCTTCCTGCGGAGTTCGCCAACTCGCCGGAAATCAGCCCTCCGGCCGGCTCGCCGACACCGGAATTCGTGCCGCCTTGCCCGCCGGACGTGGTGGAGATCTACAACAAGATCTGGACCAACCTGCGCAAATAAACAGCGCGACGCATGAAAGGAGGGGAGGCTACGGCCTCCCTTCCTTGTGAGTGGTTCTGTGCATATCGCTCTACGAGGGGCTTTTGAGCGGCATGCCTCGAGGAGGAAATCTTGTCGTCCTATCGCAACTCCGATCCGCGGCCGCCGATCATGCAGGGCTCGCCGCCGAAGCTGGTGCCGCCGAAGCTCGACTGGGACCGGCCGCCCTGGAATCGCTGGGCCTTCCAGCACATCCGCGAATTTCTGCCAACGGTCGAGGTTTGGCGCGGCAACGGCCATCGCCGCCGCCTCGAACGCGCCGAGGTCGATCTCGACGACCTCGCCGTAGCGGATAGCGAAGGGCGCCCGACGACACTCGCTGGCCTGCTCGACGAAACCTATGCCGACGGCTTCCTGGTGCTGAAGGACGGCAGAATAGCCTATGAGCGCTATTTCAACGGCATGGACGAGCGCACGCTGCATCTGTCGCAGTCGATGGCGAAGTCGGTCACCGGGTCGGTGTGCGGCATACTGGTCGGGCGCGGCCTGATCGATCCGGGCAGGTTGGTGACCGACTATCTGCCGGAACTCGGTGAGACCGGCTGGGCCGGCGCTACCGTCCAGCACGTGCTCGACATGACGACGGGCGTGCGCTTTTCCGAGGAATATACCGACCGCTATTCCGAGATCGGCCAGGTCGATGTCGCGACCGGCTGGAAGCCGATCCCGCCAGGCAGCGATCCGGATTTTGCGTGGCCGTCACATCTGTTCGAGCTGATCCTGCGGCTGAAGGACAAAGTGCGCCCGCATGGCGAGGCTTTCGAATACCGCTCGATCGAGACCGACGTGCTCGCCTTCATCATGGAGCGCGTGAGCGGCAAGCGCCTGGCGCAGCTCGTCTCGGAAGAACTCTGGCAAAAGCTCGGCGCCGACGAAAGCGCCTGCTTCACCGTCGACAGCGCCGGCTATGCGCTGGCCGATGGCGGCTTCAACGCGACGCTGCGCGACTACGGCCGCTTCGGGCAGCTGATCCTCGACCATGGCGGCGGCGTCATCCCGGCCGACTGGATCGAGGCGACGCGCACCGGCAGGCACGGACCGAAGTTCAGCCCGACCCTGCCGGACGGCAGCTACCGCAACCAGTTCTGGATCGAGGATTCGCGCTCACGCTCGCTGATGTGCCGCGGCGTGTTCGGCCAATTGATCCATATCAGCTGGGAACACAGGATGGTTGTGGTGAAGCTTTCGACCTATCCGGATTTCCTCAACTTCGCCTATTCGGTGGCGACGCAGAAGGCGGTGCATGCCATCGCCGCCGCGCTGGCCTGAAACCGCAAATCGAATCTGGGAGAGTGTCGTGACCGGCAAGAGCGCCTTCGAGGCCAAATATGGCTTTGCCCGCAAGGATGTGCGGCTCGAAACCTGGCGGCTTTCGCCGTTCAACCGATGGTCCTTCCAGAATGTCGGCGAACTGGTGCCGAGCGCGCATGTCGCGGCGGCGCCCGGCGGCGAGGAGCAGGCGAAATCGCTCGGCGCATTGCTCGAGGAGAAGGTCTCACTCGCCGGCGGCAGTGAAACGGTCGAGGGCTTTCTGAAACGTTCCGACACGGACGGACTGACGATTCTGAAGACCGGCAAGCTGGTCGGCGACTGGTCGGCGCCGCATATGCCGTTCGGAGCCCGCCACATCATCTTTTCGATCAGCAAGTCGGTGACGGCGATCCTCGCAGGCATATTGGAAGGCGAGGGGTTGTTCGACCCCACCGCGCCGGTGACGCAATACATTCCCGAAGCCAAGGACTCGGCCTATGCCGATGCGAGCGTGCGCAATGTGCTCGACATGACGGTGAGCCTCGATTTCGAGGAGGCCTATCTCGATCCGGAAAGCGCCTTTGCCCGCTACCGCCGCTCGACGCTGTGGAATCCCGGCGGCGGATCGGAGAGCCTCGCTTCCTTCCTGATGACCATCCAGCGCCTTGCCGAGCCGCATGGCCAGACCTATCGCTACCGCTCGCCCAATTCAGATGTGCTCGGCATCGTCGTCGAGCGGGCGTCGGGAACGCGCGTGAGCGAGTTGCTCCGCGAGAAGCTTTGGCTGCCGCTGGGGGCCGCAAGCGACATGTCGGTGACGGTCGACATGGAAGGCACGGCGCGCACGGCCGGCGGCATGTCGATGACCCCGCGCGACCTTGCCCGCATCGGCGAGATGATGCGGCAGGGCGGCACGGCAAACGGCCGCCGCATCGTTCCTGAAGCCTGGGTGCGCGACACCGTCGCCACCGGCGGCAGCCATGAAGCCTGGCAGCGCGGCACGATGGCGTTTTTGTTCCCGAAGGGACGCTACCGCAACAAATGGTACCAGACCGGCCATGACAGCGGCGCCTTCTGCGGCATCGGCATTCACGGCCAGTGGCTCTACGTCAATCCGAAGACGGAAGTGGTCATTGCCAAGATGTCGTCGCAGCCGGAGCCGGTGGATGAAAAGCTGGACAACGACATTGTGGCGTTCCTGGAAGCGCTGAGCCAAATGGTTTGAGCCGACTAGAGGCTGGTTCCAAGGGCTGTTTTCTGTGGACCTTCGCCCTGTGATGAAACCGCTGCGGTTGGCGTAGCGGTTCTGCCGGCCTATGGTCGCCGCTCTTTTCTGCAGGGACCAGCATGGCATCGGACACCAAGCGCATCGCAGCAATCATCGCGGCCGAGATCGGCGCGCGGCCGGAACAGGCCGCAGCGGCAATCGGGCTGCTCGACGAGGGCGCGACAGTCCCCTTCGTGGCGCGCTACCGCAAGGAAGTCACCGGGGGTCTGGACGACACGCAGTTGCGCGATCTTTCCGAGCGGCTCGCTTATCTGCGAGAGCTCGATGCGCGGCGCGAGACGATCGTCAGCTCCATCCGCGAGCAGGGCAAGCTGACCGAGGAGCTGGAAGCCAAGATCGCGGCGGCCGCCACGAAGGCGGAACTCGAGGATATCTACCTGCCCTATAAGCCGAAGCGGCGCACCAAGGCCGAGATCGCCAAGGAGCGCGGGCTCGGGCCGCTCGCCGAGGCACTCCTGGCCGACCGGTCGGCGGTACCGAGCGAGCTTGCGCTCGCCTATGTCACCGACGAGGTTCCCGACGCCAAGGCAGCGCTCGAAGGCGCGCGCGACATTCTGTCGGAGCAGTTCGCCGAGAATGCCGATCTGGTCGGCAAGCTGCGTGCCTATATGAAGGAACGCGCCTTTCTGCGCGCAAAAGTGGTCGACGGCAAGCAGGAAGCCGGCGCGAAATTCTCCGACTATTTCGACCATGTCGAGCGCTGGGCGGGCGTGCCCAGCCACCGTGCTTTGGCCATGCTGCGCGGCCGCAATGAAGAGGTGCTGTCGCTCGATATCGAGGTCGATGCCGACGATACCTCACCGGTGAAGCCGGTCGAACGCATGATCGCCAATGCCTATGCGATCGGCGGCACCCTGCCGGGCGACAAATGGCTGATGGAAGTCGCCGGCTGGACCTGGCGGATAAAACTGTCGCTGCATTTGACGCTCGACCTAATGCGCGACTTGCGCGAGCGGGCCGAGGACGAGGCGATCCATGTCTTTGCCCGCAACCTGAAGGACCTGCTGTTGGCCGCTCCCGCCGGCTCGCGGCCGACCATGGGGCTGGACCCCGGCATCCGCACCGGCGTCAAGGTGGCGGTAGTCGACGGCACCGGCAAGCTGGTGGCGACGACGACCGTCTACCCGTTCCCGCCGAAAAACGATGTGCGCGGCACGCAGGCGGAACTCGCCGCCTTGATCCGCCAGCACAAGGTCGAGCTGATCTCCATCGGCAACGGCACGGGCAGCCGTGAGACCGAAAAGCTGGTGGCCGACATGCTGTCGGAGCTGCCGGTTGGCGCCGGACCGAAGCCGCTCAAGGTGATCGTCAGCGAGGCTGGCGCCTCGGTCTATTCGGCCTCGGCGACGGCAGCGGCGGAATTCCCGGGTCTCGATGTCTCGCTGCGCGGCGCGGTGTCGATCGCACGGCGACTGCAGGATCCGCTCGCCGAGTTGGTCAAGATCGAGCCGAAATCGATCGGCGTCGGCCAATACCAGCACGATGTCGACCAGTACCGGCTCGGCCGCTCGCTCGAAGCGGTGGTCGAGGATGCGGTGAACGCGGTTGGCGTCGACCTCAACACGGCCTCGGCGCCGCTCTTGGCGCGGGTGTCGGGGCTTGGGCCGTCGCTCGCCGAGGCGATCGTCGCGCATCGCGACGCGACCGGGCCGTTTGCCAGCCGCAAGGACCTGCTCAAGGTGGCACGGCTAGGGCCGCGCGCATTCGAGCAGTGCGCCGGCTTCCTGCGCATCCCGAACGGCACGGAGCCGCTCGATGCATCGGCGGTACACCCGGAAGCCTATGGCGTAGCGAAGAAGATCGTCGCCGCTTGCGGCCGCGACGTGCGTTCGCTGATGGGCGACAGCGCCGTGCTCAAGGCGCTCGATCCGCGCGTCTTCGTCGACGAGCGCTTCGGCCTGCCGACGGTGCGCGACATCATCGCCGAGCTGGAAAAGCCCGGACGCGACCCGCGCCCCGGCTTCAAGACCGCGACCTTTGCCGAGGGCGTCGACGACATCAAGGACCTGAAGCCCGGCATGCTGCTCGAAGGCACTGTCACCAATGTCGCGGCCTTCGGCGCCTTCGTCGATATCGGGGTGCACCAGGACGGGCTGGTGCATGTCTCGCAATTGGCCGACCGCTTCGTGAAGGATGGGCATGAGGTGGTGAAGGCGGGCGACGTGGTGAAGGTGCGGGTCGTTGATGTCGACATCAAACGCAAGCGCATCGGGCTGTCGATGCGCAAGGATGGCGGCGAGGGTGGGGCGCCTCGTGGCGGCCAGCGCGACCATAGCGGCGGCAAGCCGGCGCCGCGATCTCAGGCGCCGCATCGCCAGCCGGAGCGCCCTTCGCAGGGCGCATTCGGTGCGGCGCTCGCGGCAGCGATGAAACGGAAGTAGCTACCACGCGAGCACTGCTGGCTCCTTGCCGATCTGACCCAGCAGCCAGTCGCGAAAACTGGCGACCGGCGGATGGCCGCGTTTGTCGTGCGGCACGACCAGATAATAGGCGCTGCGGCTTTGCATCGGCTGGCCGGGGGCGGGCACCAACTGGCCGCGCTGCAATTCACCCGCAATCAGGATTTCCGGCAGCAGCGCCACGCCCAGACCCGCCATGCAGGCCTGCGCTACCGTGCCGAATTGCTCGAACTGCATGCCGGGACCGGTCGGCGCCTCCAGCCCCTGATGCTCGAACCATTCGCTCCAGGCGCCGGGACGCGTCGCCATGTGCAGCAATGGCAAGCGACTGATATCGGCCGGCGCGGCGATCGCGCGATTGGCCAGGAATTCGGGCGAAACCACCGGCATAACGGTTTCGCGCATCAGAAGCGTGCAATCCGCCTCGGGCCAATCGGGCATGCCGTGATGGATCGCGGCGTCGAGGCGCTCGCGCGTGAAGTCGAAGCGGCCGATACGGGTGGCGAAGTTGATCGTGATATCGGGGTGGCGAGCGACGAAATCCGGGATCAGCGGCATCAGCCAGCGCGTGCCGAAGGTCGGCAGGATGGCCAGGTTGAGAACACCGCTATGCCGATTGCTCATCAATCTAAGTGCTGCGTCGCGCAACTGGCCAAGCGCAGAGCGCACCGCTTCGGCATAGGTCTCGCCGGCCGTCGAGAGCCTGACATTGCGGCTGTCGCGCTCGAACAAACGCCGGCCGAACTGCTCTTCCAGCAGGTTAATCTGCCGGCTGACGGCCCCTTGCGTCAGGTCGAGCTCGCGCGCGGCGGCGGTGAAGGAGCCGAGGCGCGCCACCGCTTCGAAGGCGGCAAGGGCGGCGGCGTTGGGCAAAAGGCGGCGCTGGACGTTCATGATCCATTACTAACGCTCATTGATCCGTGATGCAATTTCGTTTGATTTTTCCCCTGCGGACGCCGATAAGCCGGTCACCTTAAATATGCCGGGAGAGCGGGCCATGGCCGCTGAGAAGAGTGCCTTCGTGTGGAACGATCCTTTCCTGATCGAGGACCAGCTTTCCGAGGACGAGCGCATGGTGCGCGACGGGGCGGCGGCGTTCGCGGCCGACAAGCTGGCGCCGCGCATCGAGGAAGCCTATGCCGACGAGAAGACCGATCCGTCGATCTTTCGCGAGATGGGCGAGGCGGGCCTGCTCGGCATCACCATTTCGGAAGAATATGGCGGGCTTGGCGCCGGATATGTCACCTACGGGCTGGTGGCGCGTGAGGTCGAGCGCATCGATTCCGGCTACCGCTCAATGATGAGCGTGCAGTCGTCGCTGGTCATGTATCCGATCCATGCCTATGGCTCGGAAGAGCAGCGCAAAAAATATCTGCCGAAGCTCGCCTCCGGCGAATGGATCGGCTGCTTCGGCCTCACCGAGCCGGATGCCGGCTCCGATCCGGGCGGCATGAAGACGCGCGCCGAGAAGACCGCGAACGGCTATAAGCTCTCCGGTTCCAAGATGTGGATCTCGAATGCGCCGATCGCCGATGTCTTCGTCGTCTGGGCGAAGTCGACAGCGCATGACAACCAGATCCGTGGTTTCATTCTGGAAAAGGGCATGAAGGGGCTTTCGGCGCCGAAGATCGGCGGCAAGCTCAGCCTCCGCGCTTCGATCACCGGCGAAGTGGTGATGGAAGGCGTCGAGGTCGGCGAAGAGGCGCTGCTGCCCAATGTCTCGGGCCTGAAAGGTCCGTTCGGCTGCCTCAACCGGGCGCGTTACGGCATTTCCTGGGGCGCGATGGGCGCGGCGGAAGATTGCTGGCACCGGGCGCGGCAATACGGCCTCGACAGAAAACAGTTCGGCAAGCCGCTCGCCGGCACGCAGCTCTTCCAGAAGAAGCTTGCCGACATGCAGACCGAGATCGCTCTCGGACTGCAGGGTTCGTTGCGCGTCGGCCGGCTGATGGACGAAGGCAAGATGGCGCCGGAGATGATCTCGATCGTCAAGCGCAACAATTGCGGCAAGGCGCTCGACATCGCCCGCCAAGCCCGCGACATGCATGGCGGCAACGGCATCCAGATCGGCTACCACGTGATGCGCCACGCGCAGAACCTGGAGACGGTCAACACCTATGAGGGCACGCATGACGTTCATGCGCTGATCCTCGGACGGGCGCAGACGGGGATTCAGGCGTTTTTCTGATACAGATGGCCCCCATTGGGGCTGTGTTGTTAAATAAACAGTACAGGATTTGGATAATCAGTGTTGCTCTTCAGTTCCTTGGGAGAGCGCAATGACAAGTCAGAGCAGCGCCGACTGCGTCCGTGAGGGCCTCAAACGTTTTCGCGGCAAGCGTCTGGTGCAGAAGGACGGATATCCGGGTCAATTCAGCTTCAACGGCGGCACTTGGGTTTCATACCCTGCAGGGTGCAGATTTTCGATATATTCCGGACACAATTGGGCACTCTGCCTGAATCGCGGGCTTGTCCGGACAATGTATGTCTGGGACGCCAATCTGGTTTTCGATGACCTCGGCAGTGTTCGCATTGCCATTACCCGTTGGCTTGAGAAAATTGAGCATCCAAGCCCGTCTCTCTCCCATAGCGAGGTCCCTGCCGCATCTAGCTGGCGGACTTCGATTGCTCGCTGGCTCGACGAGTTCGCATTATTTCCAAGCTCCGCGCGACCCCTCCACAGCAAAGCCCCTGCAGCGTATTGCTCTCATATCACTGTCGAGCGGATCAACTACACCGACCCGTTTCGGACCAAGATTGAAGGACTATCGGAATCGGATATCGAAGACATTCGAGCGCTGATCGAGAAACCGTTGCAGGATCTAGTAGGGCGCAGCGTGAGGGAAGTGCAGGTCAATGCAGAATACTGGCAGGGATTGACCGTTCCCGTCATTGTTGGCGAACTGCACTGGAACTGGCGAAATCCGATGCCCGAACTCTTGGTGATACAGGACGCGATCCTCGATTTCGTCAAAACCTTCACGCCCGAAAGGGCCGCGAACAGGCCTCTCTCTCGCTACAAGGTCGAAGCCAACAAGCTCGGCAACTGGTCTCACACCGTTACTGTGGAGGACGAACCGGATGTCCTGATTCGGATTCCGGTTGTGAACCGTGAAGCCCCCCATATCTATGAAATGGACGTCGGGATTGCCGGGCTGTCGTTTCCTGTGCGGCTTGAGGAATTGACCCCTGTCACCCTGGAGGCAATGCCATCGCGCCCTGACGGGACGCCGCAGGTTCTTGAGTACTGTCTTCTTTTCCACCCATGCAGCACCCGCTTCGCAACTTTTCCCAAACTCCCGCCAGGCCTGACGCCTGAGATTGGTGATCGCGCAGCCGACCATCTTAAGAACGCATGGCTTGCGGTAAATCTTGAGAAAATGCGCGGATTCGGCAGGTTCGTCGATGTATTGATCATTTAGGCGCAAAGTGGCGTGTCCCTTACGGGGGATAGGGACAAGCGATGTCCGAACATCCGGTAGCTGCTTAAATTAAGTGCAGCGCAACATCTCTGCTTGGAGAATGGCCAGGACTTATGTCAGGGTCTGGCGATAAAACGCCATTCTCCGGGGCACCATGGCAATTCTGGCGGCCGTCCATCACCTGACCCATTACAAATATGACCGGCCGGTGGCGCTCGGTCCCCAGGTGATCAGGCTGCAGCCGGCGCCGCATTCGCGCACCAAGGTGCTCAGCCACTCGCTGAAGGTCGAGCCGAAGAACCACTTCGTCAACCTGCAGCAGGACCCATACGGCAACTTCCTCGCCCGCTTCGTCTTTCCGGAGCCGGTGACGGAACTGAAGATCGAGGTCGACCTCGTTGCCGACATGACGGTCTACAATCCGTTCGACTTCTTCGTCGAGGAGAGCGCGGAAAACTTCCCGTTCGATTACCCTGAGGAGGTCAGGGAAGATCTCGCCATCTACCGGAAACCGGAACCGGCAGGACCGCTCCTGTCCAAATTCCTCGAAAGCATAGACCGCAGCCCGGCCAACACCGTCAGCTTCCTCGTAGGCCTCAATGCAAGGCTGCAGCGCGAGATCGCCTATATCGTGCGCATGGAGACCGGTGTCTATTCGCCGGAAGAGACGCTTGCCGTCGGCAAGGGCTCGTGCCGGGATTCAAGCTGGCTCCTGGTCCAGATCCTGCGCAACCTCGGCATCGCCGCGCGTTTCGTCTCCGGCTATCTCATCCAGCTCAAGCCGGACCTCGTCTCGCTCGACGGACCGCCCGGGACCTCGGTCGATTTCACCGACCTGCATGCCTGGTGCGAGGTCTATATTCCCGGTGCCGGCTGGATCGGCTTCGACCCGACTTCCGGCCTGCTCACCGGCGAAAGCCATGTGCCGCTGGCTGCGACGCCGCATTTCCGCAATGCGGCTCCCATCTCCGGCATGGCGAGCTTCGCCAATGTCGATTTCGGCTTCGACATGCGGGTCGAGCGCATCGCCGAACATCCGCGCATCACCAAGCCGTTCTCCGATGAAAGCTGGGAGGAGCTTGATCGACTGGGCGAAAAAGTCGACGCGGCGCTAAGAGACGGGGACGTGCGGCTCACCATGGGCGGTGAGCCGACCTTCGTGTCGATCGACGATTTCGAATCCACCGAATGGAACACGGCCGCCGTCGGTCCGACCAAGCGCGACAAGGCCGACCAGCTCATCCGCCGGCTGCGCGAGCGCTTCGCGCCAGGCGGTTTCCTGCATTACGGTCAGGGCAAATGGTATCCGGGCGAAAGCCTGCCGCGCTGGACCTTCTCGCTCTACTGGCGCACCGATGACGAGCCGGTCTGGCGCGATCCGTCGCTGATCGCGCGGGAAAAGGGTGGTGCCGCCGTGGGACCGGAGCAGGCCGAAAGCCTGCTCAAGGCGATCGCCGGCGAGCTCGGCATCGACAAGGCGATGGTCAGCGAGGCCTATGAGGATCCGGGCGAATGGCTGCTCAAGGAAAGCAAGCTGCCCGACAATGTCGATCCCACCAACTCGAAGCTGGAGGACCCGGAAGAGCGCAGCCGCATGGCCCGCGTCTTCGAGCGTGGCCTGACCAAGCCGTCCGGCTATGTGCTGCCGGTGCAGCGCTGGAACAGCCAGGCCGCCGCGGGCAATCGCTGGCGCTCGGAGAAATGGAAGACGCGGCGGGGCCGGCTGTTCCTGGTGCCGGGCGATTCACCGGTCGGCTATCGCCTGCCGCTCGGCGCGCTGCCTTACGTGCCGCCGGCGCAATTCCCCTATATCGTGCCGGTCGATCCCTCCGTGCCGCGCGGCACGCTGCCGGCGCGCGATGCCATCCTGCGGGAAGCGCAGGCCGGCGGCGCCGACGAAATCGCGCGGCAACAGGCCGAGGCGTCCTTCACCGCCGCCACGGCCCGGCAGGACCGGGTCGAGCAGCAACTGACCGAGATCGGCGGCGCGGTGCGCACCGCGCTCAGCGTCGAGCCGCGCGACGGGCGGCTCTGCGTGTTCATGCCGCCGGTCGAGGCGCTGGAGGATTATCTCGAACTGGTGGCGGCAGCCGAGAACGCGGCGAAGGCCATCGGCCTGCCGGTGCATATCGAGGGCTATGCTCCGCCGCACGATCCACGCCTCAACGTCATCCGCGTCGCGCCCGATCCCGGTGTCATCGAGGTGAACATCCACCCGGCCGCGAACTGGCGGGAATGCGTCGCGACGACCAGCGCGATCTATGAGGAGGCGCGGCAGTCGCGGCTCGGCACCGACAAGTTCATGATCGACGGCCGCCACACCGGCACCGGCGGCGGCAACCATGTCGTGGTAGGGGGCGCGACGCCGAATGACAGCCCGTTCCTGCGCCGGCCCGACCTGCTGAAAAGCCTGGTGCTGCAGTGGCAGCGGCATCCGTCGCTGTCCTATCTGTTCTCAGGGTTGTTCATCGGCCCGACCAGCCAGGCGCCGCGCATCGACGAGGCGAGGCACGATTCGCTCTACGAGCTGGAGATCGCGCTGGCGCAGGTGCCGCATCCGGACAAGGGCGAGGCGCCCTTGCCCTGGCTGGTCGACCGGCTGTTCCGCAATCTGTTGACCGACGTGACCGGCAACACGCATCGTTGCGAAATCTGCATCGACAAATTGTTCTCGCCCGACGGTCCGACCGGGCGGCTTGGCCTGGTCGAGTTCCGCGGTTTCGAGATGCCGCCCAATGCGCGCATGTCGCTTGCGCAGCAATTGCTGGTCCGCGCGATCATTGCGCGTGCCTGGAAGAACCCGCTCGAGGGCCGTTTCGTGCGCTGGGGCACCTCGCTGCACGACCGTTTCATGCTGCCGCATTATGTCTGGGCGGATTTCCTCGACGTGCTGGAGGATCTGAAGCTCAACGGTTTTGACTTCCGCCCCGAATGGTTCGCGGCCCAGCTCGAGTTCCGCTTTCCATTCTGCGGCGAGGTGCAACATGCCGGCGTCAAGCTGGAATTGAGGCAGGCGCTGGAGCCCTGGCATGTGATGGGCGAGCAGGGCGCCATCGGCGGCACGGTCCGGTTTGTGGACTCCTCGGTCGAGCGGCTGCAGGTGCGGACCGAAGGGCTCAATCCGGAGCGTCACGCCATCGTCTGCAACGGCCGCATCGTGCCGATGAAGGTCACAGACAATCGCGAGGTCGCGGTGGCCGGCGTGCGTTTCAAGGCCTGGCAGCCGCCGTCGGGCCTGCATCCGGCGCTGCCGGTCAACACGCCGCTGGTCTTCGACATCTATGACCGCTGGTCGGGCCGCTCGGTCGGCGGCTGCGTCTACCATGTCGCGCATCCGGGCGGGCGCAATTACGACACCTTCCCGGTCAACGGCAACGAGGCCGAGGCACGGCGCCTTGCCCGGTTCGAACCGCGCGGCCATACGCCGGGCGGCTATGTGCTGCGCGACGAAGAAGCTTCTGAAGAGTTTCCCATGACCCTTGACCTCAGGCGGCCGGCGAGATTCTGATCGACAATGGCCAAGGGGAATCAGAGAAGGGCGGGCGGCAGGCTGCGGACGCAGAGCCTGCTGGAGCGCTATCGGCCGATCGAAGGCGTTGCCGACGAGATGGTCGACGCGTCGGGCAGCCCGCGTCCGGCCTGGCGCTTCTTTATCGACGCGCTCGACGATCTGGGGGCGGATCGGCTTGGACAGCGCTTTGCCCGCGCCGACCAGTATCTGCGCGACGCCGGCGTCTATTACCGCGTCTACGAACAGGCCGGCGCCAATGAGCGCGAATGGCCGCTCGCGCATGTCCCGCTGCTGATCGACGAGAAGGAATGGGCCGAGATCAGCGCGGGCCTTACCCAGCGCGCCGACCTGTTCGAGGCGATCCTGGCCGACATCTATGGGCCGAACCGGCTGATCGAAAAGGGCATCCTGCCGGCCGGGCTGATCGCGGCGAGCCCCGAATATCTGCGCCCCGTCGCCGGCGTCCGCCCGGCCAGCGGGCATTTCCTGCACATGGTCGCCTTCGAGCTCGGCCGTGGCCCGGACGGGCGCTGGTGGGTGCTGGGCGATCGCGCGCAGGCGCCGTCGGGCGCGGGCTTCGCGCTGGAGAACCGCGTCGCCACCACGCGCGCGCTGTCGGACGTCTATGGCGAGATGCATGTGCATCGGCTCGCCGGCTTCTTCCGCCGTTTCCGCGACGCGCTGAACGGGATGGCCAAGGAGTCGGGAGGACGTGTCGCCATCCTGACGCCCGGACCGCTCAACGAAACCTATTACGAGCACGCCTATATCGCCCGCTATCTCGGCATCATGCTGCTCGAGGGCGAGGATCTGACCGTTTCCGGCGGCAGGCTGATGGTGCGCACCGTCTCGGGCCTGCTGCCGATCGGCGTCTTGTGGCGACGGCTCGATGCCGCCTTTGCCGATCCGCTGGAACTCAGGCCGGACTCGCAGATCGGCACGCCGGGCCTGGTCGAGGCGATCCGGCGCGGCACGGTTTCGGCGGTCAATGCGCTTGGCTCAGGCCTGATGGAGACGCGGGCCTTGCTGTCGTTCCTGCCCAGGATCGCGCGAGAACTGCAAGGCGACGATCTCAAGCTGCCGAGCATCGCCACCTGGTGGTGCGGGCAGGAGGCCGAGCGCGCCCATGTGCTGGCCAATATCGACCGCATGGTCGTCGGCCCGGCGCTGTCGACCCGGCTCGCCTTTGAGGACGATGGCGCGACACGGCTCGGATCTTCCCTTTCGGCCGGAGAGCGGGCCGAACTCGTCGCGCGCATCGAGGCGGACGGCGCCGGTTTCGTCGGCCAGGAAGCGGTGACGCTGTCGACCACGCCGGTGTTCGTCGGCGGCGTGCTGGAGCCTCGGCCCGCCAGCCTGCGCGTCTATCTGGCGCGCACGCCGGAAGGCTGGACGGTGATGCCCGGTGGCTTCGCACGCGTCGGCTTTTCGCTCGACCCGACGGCGATCGCGATGCAGCGCGGCGGCCAGGCGGCGGATGTCTGGGTGGTCAGCGACAGGCCGGTCGAGCGCGAGACATTGCTGCCGCAGGAGAATGATGGCTTCAACCGCACCATGCCGGGCAGCCTGCCCAGCCGCGCGGCGGAGAACCTGACCTGGCTCGGGCGCTATATCGAGCGTTCGGAAGACACGGTGCGCGTGTTGCGCGCCTATCACGTGCGGCTTGCCGAGACGTCCGATCCGGATATGCCGCTGCTTGCCGATATCAGGGACTATCTGGAGCCGTTCGGCATCGAGGTGGAAACGGCGATACCACAGGGGCTGATCGGCACTTTGGACAGCGCGGTCTACAGCGCGGGGCAAATTCGCGACCGCTTCTCTCCCGATGGCTGGCTGGCGCTGAAGGATCTGTCGAAGACCATCCACAAATTCGCCGAGACGGTCGCGCCCGGAGACGACGCGACACGGGCGATGACGGTGATGCTGCGCAAGCTCGCCGGCTTTTCCGGCCTGCTGCACGAGAACATGTATCGCTTCACCGGCTGGCGCTTCCTGGAAATCGGCCGCAGGCTGGAACGCGGCATCCAGATCGCCCGTACGCTCAGCCGGCTGACCAGGAACGGGGCGCCGGAAGGCGCGCTCGACATGATGCTGGAGATCGGCGACAGCGTCATGACCCATCGCCGGCAATATCCGGTGCAGGCTGGGCGGCGCACGGTGATCGACCTGCTGGCGCTCGACCCGCTCAATCCGCGCTCTATCCTGTTCCAGCTCGAGCGGCTGAAGGCGGAGATCGGCATGCTGCCTTCGATCGGCGAGGGGCATATGTCGCCCGCCGCCAAGGAAATCCTGCAGCTCAACACGGCAATCGCGGTCATGGAGCCGTCGGACATGAGCGCCAAACTGCTCGATGACCTCGCCGGCCAGATCGGCGATCTCTACAACAGCCTTGCCCGAGCCTATTTCGGTTAGATGCTCTACGACATCAAACTCCATCTGCACTACGACTATGCCGCCGCCGCCGGCGGCGGACGGCATCAGGTGCGCGTCATGCCGCAGACGATCGCCGGGGTGCAGCGCGTCATCGCGGCCTCGCTGTCCTTTCAGCCGACGCCGGCCGAGCGTGCCGATTTCTCCGATTTTTTCGGCAACAACGTCACCTCGATCGCCTTTCGCGAGGTGCATGAGGCCCTCGACATCCGGATGAGCGCGCGCGTTTCGGTCTCGCGGCCCGAGCCGGGCCTCGATGTCTCCCCCGAAATGAGCGGGCTGAGGGCTGAGCTCGATCTGGTGCGGTCATTGTCGCCGTCCGCGCCCCATCATTTCCTAGCCGCCAGCGATCATGTCGGCATCGATGCGGCGATCACCGCCTATGCGCGGGAGAGCCTTGCCGGTTCTGTCGTGGGCACGGCGGTCGAGCTCTGCAATCGCATCCATCGCGATTTCACTTATGACGGCAAGGCAACCACGGTTCAGACGCGGGCGAGCGACGCCTTTGCGCTGAAGC
Source organism: Mesorhizobium sp. SOD10 (assembly GCA_000824805.1). Classification (GTDB taxonomy): domain Bacteria; phylum Pseudomonadota; class Alphaproteobacteria; order Rhizobiales; family Rhizobiaceae; genus Mesorhizobium. The sequence goes on along the minus strand of CCNA01000006.1, from coordinate 321,329 downwards.
GCGGCGTCTGCCAGGATTTCTCGCATATCATGATCGCCGGCCTGCGCGGGCTTGGCATCCCGGCCGGCTATGTCAGCGGCTTCCTGCGTACGATTCCGCCCAAGGGCAAGCCCCGGCTCGAAGGCGCGGATGCCATGCATGCCTGGGTCAAGGCCTGGTGCGGGCGTGATGCCGGCTGGCAGGAGTTCGATCCGACCAACGGCATGCGGGCGGGCAACGACCATATCACGGTCGGGTACGGACGCGATTATTCCGACGTGGCGCCGATCGTCGGCGTGCTGAAGACGACGGGCGGTCAGGTCGGCGAACAGGCGGTCGACGTCATTCCGGTCGCTGTCGAAAAGGTGTGATAACAGACCGGTCGCCCGCGGACGCTTCTCAAGGGCAGGGGCACCCGGTATCTTGAATAACGGGATTGGTTGCTCTCGGATCGCTTAGCGGCGTGGGGACAGATTTGAAAGCGGTAAGCGTCATCATTCCGGCACATGATGCGGCTCGGACGATCGCCCGGACGCTCGCTTCGCTGGCGCCGGAAAAAGAAGTCATCGGCGAGGTGCTGCTGGTCGACGATTCGTCTTCCGACGCCACCACGGCGATCGCTACGGAAGCTGCATTGCGGCTTGCCTTGCCGCTGCGCATCATCAAATCGAGCTGCCGTGACGCCGGCGGTTCCAGGAATCTGGGGCTGGAACAGGCCAGCTTTCCCTGGATCTATATGATCGATGCCGACGATCTTCATCTGGAGGGTGGGCTGCGCGCATTGCTGGCCAAGGCAAGGGCGCAATCGGAGGCCGACATGGTGGTTGGCGCCTACCGCCGACAGGTCGATGGGGAGAAGCGGTCGATCAAGTTGCCAGGCGGCTATGCGGCAAGCGGACCGGCCAATGCCTGCGCCTATCTCGAAGGGCGAATACGATCGATCGCGGTCGGCAGCGCGCTGGTGTCGCGGCGGGTTGTCGGTGACACGAGGTTCCCGACTGGGCTTGCCTATGACGAGGACACGCTGTTTTGGGCGCGCCTGATGGCCAAAGGCTCGCTTGAGGTCCTGACACGACCGATCTTCATCTATTTCGTGTCGGCTGAGCGGTCCGACGACCGTTTCACGATCAAGCCTGCCACGGGCTTTCTCCAATGGCGCCTGGCGCTGCGCCGGCTCCGGTCCTGCGGCGTCGCGGAGCGGTCGCTCAAGACCCGGGAAGGGCTCGTCGCTTTGAAGATCGCGCGCGTCCATTATGCGCGCGGCGATTTCGACACGGCGGCAAGATTCCTCAGCGTGGCTGAAGCCGCGCCTCGGGCGGGCGCGGATGTCTGGCGCTGCATGCGCTATCGGCTGAAGATCGCGCTGCGGCGCCGGTTCTCGGCGCCTGCCGCCCAACTGCAAAGCGCCTGATGGCCGGGAGGCCGGATCTCGCGGTTGTGGTGATTGGTTTCCGGGCACCCGCCGTACTGGCGGCCGCGGTAAGGTCGGTGCTCGATCAGAATGTTCCGCTCGAAATCGTGGTGGTGAATTCCGGCGGCGGCAACGCCAAAGCGCTGCTTGCCGATTGCGGCATCGACGTCACAGTGATCGATGTCGAGGAGCGATTGTTTGCCGGCGCCGCGCGAAATCGTGGCATAGCCGCAACGCAGGCTCCATTCGTCGCTTTTCTCGCGGATGATTGCCTGGCCTGTCCACAATGGGCCGAAATCCGGCTGCAGCGTCACCGGGAAGGCGAGGCGGCTGTGGCGAGCGCCGTCCTCAACAGCCACCCGCGCAATCTGGTCGCCTGCGCGGCGCATCTCGTCACCTATATGCGACGCCTGCCCGGTCTTCCGGCCGAGAAGGCGCAGCGCTACGGGGTTTCGTTCGACCGGAAGCTGTTCGAGCAATACGGAGCGTTCGACGAGCGGCTGACGTCGGGAGAAGACACCGAATTCATGGCCAGGTTGCCGGAGGCTTTGCAGCCGGTCTGGGAACCGAGGATCCTGACTATTCACCGCAACGAGACGAGTCTATTCGGATTGCTTGCCGACCAATATCGCCGCGGGCGCCGCTATGGCGCCTATCTCGGGTCCCTCGAAGCCGAAAGACCCGCGCGCCCGTTCCGCAAGGTGTTCCATGACCGGCGCAATGTCGGCACGCTGATCAAGGAGGGGCTGTCCGGCAGGGATCGGGCTTTCGCCAGGCTGTCGCTGCCGATCGTGTGGCTGGCATTGTTCGCCAAATCGTTGGGGGCGTCCGTCGGCGCCCGGTAGGCTGCAAGACGGAGGGCCGGCGATGATCACCATCGAGATGAAGCCGCCGCGCCGGCGACGCGGCCGATGGCTTTGGTCGCGGCGCAAAATCGTTGCCGTCTTCAGCTATCGCTACGATCAGCACCTCGTGCCCGACCTCATCGCCAACCTTGCGCCTGTCGTCGACGGCTGGGTCGCCTATGACGACCGCGCCTCGGAGGGGCTTTTCAGCAGCGAGCCGCAGAGGCGGCGCGCGCTTATCGCCGCGGCCCATGAGGCGGGCGCCGATTGGGTTCTGGCCATGGATCCCGACGAAAGGCTGGAAAATGCCGTCGCCGGCCGCATCGGCCGGCTGATCAGCGGGTCCAGGCGCATCGCCTGGGGATTCCGCTGCCGGGAGATGTATACGCCGGCCAGCTACAGGGTCGATGGCCCGTGGGGCCAGAAGATGCAGCACAGGCTTTTTGGCGCCTACCCTCCTGAGCGCTATAGATCGAAGGATCTGCATGGCGCCTGGTTTCCCGACGATATCGGCTTCAGGCTCGAGGATAGCGGCCTCAATCTCTATCATTTGAAGATGATCGAGCCAAAGCGGCGCACGGCGCGCCGCGACCTCTACAATCGCCTCGATCCGGATCGCCGGCTGCAGCAGATCGGCTACGACTATCTGGCGGACGAGTCGGGAATCGTCCTCGAGGCGGTGCCAAAGGGCCGCGAGTATTTTCCCGCCCATACCGACGATGGCGGGCTCTGGATGGCGGATCTATCCGCCAACCGGCGGGACTGAAACCTCATTCGGAACCAGTCTTCGGCGCGCGGCTTTATCTACGGGTCATTTCGCGGAGCCGGCATGCTGCGGCATTCACAATCGTCATCGGACCGCTCGGCGCGGGACGAGGAAACCCGAAGGAACGGCGCTCGCAACTCGGCGGAGAGCACGTCGCTCAACTATGTCAGCGATGCCGATCCCGGCATCCGCAGATTGCGAAAAGGAACGGGGTTCTCCTATTCGGGACCCGATGGCAGAACCGTCGACGAAGCGACGCTTGCCCGCATCAGGGCGATCGTCATTCCGCCGGCCTGGACGGACGTATGGATATCGCCCGATCCGGACGGCCATATCCAGGCAACGGGCCGGGATCTGCGCGGCCGCAAACAATACCGTTATCACCCGCAATGGACCGAGGAACGCGACGGCGTCAAATATTCAAGCCTCGTCGCGTTCGCGGAAAGCCTGCCTGTTCTCAGGCGGCAGATCGACGCCGATCTGCGCCGGCACGGGCTGCCTCTGGAGCGTGTCGTCGCCTCGGTGGTCTGGTTGCTCGACAACACCATGATCCGCATCGGCAACGCGGCCTATGCGCGCGACAATAAGAGCTTCGGGCTGACCACGCTGCGCGACCGCCATGTGGAGATCAACGGCTCCAGCCTGCGCTTCGCCTTCAAGGGCAAGTCGGGCAAGGAATGGAAGCTGAAGCTGGTCGACCGCCGCATCGCCAAGGTAGTGCGCGGCGCCCAGGATCTGCCCGGACAGAAGCTGTTCCAATATCTGGACGAGCATGGCGACCGGCGGCCGGTGCGTTCGGAGGACGTCAACCGCTATATCCGCGAGGCATCCGGTGCCGACTTCAGCTCAAAGCATTTCCGCACCTGGGGCGGCACAATCCATGCGGCGTCGCTGTTTGCCGCGACCGAGCTGCCGGAAAGCAAAAGGCAGCAAAACCGGGTGATCAACAGCGTCGTCGACAAGGTCGCGGAGCGGTTGGGCAATACGCGGGCGGTCTGCCGCAACTGCTACATCCATCCGCTGGTGTTCGAGGCCTGGAGCAAAGGGCGCCTGCTTGACGAGATGGCAGAGGCCAACAAGCGCAAGCGCCTGATATCCGGGCTGGACGAGGAAGAAACGCTGGTGCTCAGATGGCTGCAGGCGCATGGCGCCTGACAGGCAGGCGCAAAGATCGCCAAGGCCGTGATCGGGCGATGAATTTTTTTATCGACCTCGTGTCGGGAAGGGTCCTAGTGTCGCGTCCTTTGATACGGAAAGGACGAGACCATGCTCTACGCCATCCTCTGCTATGCCTCCGAAGACGTCGTTTGCTCCTGGAGCAAGGAACAGGACGACGAGGTCATGGCAAAGCTCCTGAACGTGCAGGACAAATACGCCAAGGCCGGCCGGCTAGGCCCCGTGGCGCGGCTTTTGCCGACCACGGCGGCCACGACGCTGCGGAAGGTCAAGGGGGAGTCGGTCGTGCTCGACGGTCCGTTCGCCGAGACCAAGGAACAATTCCTGGGCTTCTACACGCTCGAATGCAACGATCTCGACGAAGCCGTCGAATTCGCGCGCGAGCTCTCCGAGGTCAATCCGAGCGGCGGCTCCTATGAGATCCGGCCGGTTTCGGTCTTCAATCCGACAAAGGTCGCGGTATGACAGAGCTCGCCTGGATAAGCACCGCAATCAGCAACGCCCGTCCGCAGGCGATGGGCGCGCTGCTGCGCTACTTCCGCGACCTCGACGCCGCGGAAGAGGCTTTCCAGGACGCATGCCTGAGGGCGCTCAAGAACTGGCCGAAGAACGGGCCGCCGCGCGATCCGGCGGCCTGGCTGATCTTCGTCGGGCGCAACAGCGGCATCGACGCGGTGCGCAAGCGCTCCAAGCAGGCGCCGATGCCGGAGGAAGACCAGGTATCGGATCTGGAGGACGCCGAGAGCGACATGGCCGAGCGGCTGGACGGCGCGCATTACCGCGACGACATCCTGCGGCTTCTGTTCATCTGCTGCCATCCGGATCTGCCGGCAACGCAGCAGATCGCGGTGGCGCTGCGCATCGTCTCCGGACTCACCGTCAAGCAGATCGCGCGCGCCTTCCTGGTCGGCGAGAGCGCCATGGAACAGCGCATCACCCGCGCCAAGGCGCGCATTGCCGACGCCGGCGTGCCGTTCGAGACGCCAGGCGCGGTCGAGCGCTCGGAGCGGCTCGCCGCGGTCGCCGCGATGGTCTATCTGATCTTCAACGAAGGCTATTCCAGCAATGGCGGCGAGGCGCCGGCCCGCGCGCCGCTTTGCGAAGAGGCGATCCGCCTTGCCCGGCTGCTGCTCAGGCTGTTCCAGCAGGAACCGGAAATCATGGGGCTGACGGCGCTGCTGCTTCTCCAGCATGCGCGCGCGCCGGCGCGCTTCGACGAGAATGGCGAGATCGTGCTGCTCGAGGACCAGGACCGCTCGCTTTGGAGCCGCAAGATGATCGACGAGGGCCTGGCGCTGGTCGACAAGGCGCTGCGCCATCGCAAGCCCGGACCCTACCAGGTGCAGGCGGCGATCGCGGCGCTGCATGCGCGGGCGGCGACGGCCGAGGATACCGACTGGGCCGAGATCGACCTGCTCTACGGCCTGTTGGAGCAGATGCAGCCGTCACCGGTGGTGACGCTGAACCGTGCCGTAGCGGTCAGCAAGGTGCGCGGCCCGGAGGCAGCACTTGCCATGATCGAGCCGCTGGAAGAGCGGCTGTCGGGCTATTTCCACTTCTTCGGGCTGAGGGGCGGGCTGCTTATGCAGCTTGGCCGCAACGAGGAGGCGCGCGTCGCCTTCGACCGCGCCATCGCTTTGGCCAACACCGCCGCCGAGGCGGCGCATATCCGAATGCATATCGACCGCCTCATCAAGGAAAGCGCCGAGAAGTCGTCGATGCAAAAGGTGCGCTGAGGACGGACGCCTTCGCCCGACCTTGTTGTCTGGCCCAATTTCGCAAACCGGCCTTGGACCATGCCGGGGTGGCGGTTTTTCCCCGAAACGAGTAATGCCACGCCATCAAAGCGCTCGGCTGTGCCCGACGACACGGTCACGGCATGGCGCATGGCTTCCATCTCCGCCCGAGAGGCGGGATCTGAAAGGGATAAAAATGACATTAGCGAAGGAAACGGCCTCACTTCTGGAAAAGCTCGGCGTCGCCAAGGATGCGCTTGTTGGAGGCGACCTCGTCGTGCGCAGCCCTGTGACGGGCGAGCAGATCGCGGCGCTGAAGTCGATCTCGGCGGCGGACGCCGGCAAAGCCATCGATGCCGCGCACAGGGCCTTCCAGGCCTGGCGGCTGGTGCCGGGGCCGAAGCGCGGCGAACTGGTGCGGCTGCTGGGCGAAGAGTTGCGCGCCCATAAGGACGAACTCGGCCGGCTGGTGTCGATCGAGGTCGGCAAGATCCCGTCCGAGGGCCTTGGCGAAGTTCAGGAAATGATCGACATATGCGATTTCGCCGTCGGCCTTTCCCGGCAGCTCTATGGCCTCACCATCGCCACCGAGCGACCCGGGCACCGCATGATGGAGACCTGGCATCCGCTGGGCGTGGTCGGCGTCATCTCGGCCTTCAATTTCCCCGTCGCGGTGTGGTCGTGGAATGCGGCGCTCGCCTTCGTCTGCGGCGATGCGGTGGTCTGGAAGCCGTCGGAAAAGACGCCGCTGACCGCGCTTGCCTGCGAAGCGATCTTCAGGCGCGCCGCACAGCGCTTCGGCACAGACGCGCCGGAGGGCCTGCTCCAGGTGCTGATCGGCGACCGCGTGGTCGGTGAGGTGCTGGTCGACCATCCGAAAGTGCCGCTGGTCTCGGCCACCGGCTCGACGCGCATGGGCCGCGAGGTCGGCCCCAGGCTTGCCAAGCGCTTCGCCCGCGCCGTGCTCGAGCTCGGCGGCAACAATGCCGGCATCGTCTGCCCGACCGCCGATCTCGACATGGCGCTCAGGGCCATCGCTTTCGGCGCCATGGGCACGGCCGGCCAGCGCTGCACGACGCTCAGGCGCCTGTTCGTGCATGACAGCGTCTATGACGCTTTGTTGCCGCGGCTGAAGAAGGCTTACGAGACCGTCTCGGTCGGCAATCCGCTCGAAGGCAAGGCGCTGGTCGGTCCGCTGATCGACAAGGCGGCCTTTGACAACATGCAGAGGGCGCTGAAGGAAGCGCAAGCGCATGGCGGCAAGGTGACGGGCGGTACGCGCGTCGAGAACGGCCATCCGGATGCCTATTACGTGCATCCGGCGCTGGTCGAGATGCCGGAGCAGGTCTCGCCCGTTACGGAAGAGACCTTCGCGCCGATCCTCTATGTGATGAGATACACGGATTTCGATGAGGCGCTGGAGCAGCACAATGCGGTGGGCGCGGGCCTATCCTCGTCGATCTTCACGCGCGACCTGCAGGAATCCGAACGCTTCCTCGGCGTCGACGGCTCGGATTGCGGCATCGCCAACGTCAATATCGGCACCTCAGGCGCGGAGATCGGCGGGGCGTTCGGCGGCGAGAAGGAGACCGGCGGCGGCCGCGAGAGCGGCTCGGACGCCTGGAAGGCCTATATGCGCCGCGCCACCAACACGGTGAACTTCTCCAAGGCGCTGCCGCTCGCGCAGGGCGTGTCCTTCGACATCGATTGACGGCGCCGCGGCCATAGCGGCTCAGTACGGTCAACAGCGGTTCGCCGTTTCACGCAAACGGCGAACCACTCTCCGGCTTGTGCCAGTTCATACCCTTCCCTGAGGCGGTCAAGCCACGCAAGTGGAAGGCGTGCACACGGCGGTGACGCGGGACAGCTTCTGGCGCTTGTTCAGCGTCGGCTTCTCATAAGTTTTTTTCATGCAACCCCCCTTGCCTGATCTGGGCAGCATGACGTTTCGACGCCCGCCGCGTCAAGATGGCCTCTCCCCGAGCGGAAACGCCGCTCCTCAGAGCGCCTTACCCGTCACAGGATCGAAAAGGCGCAACGCGGCCGCGTCGAAGGCAAAAGCGCATGGCTGGCCCTTGGCGACGCGAGCCTGCGGCGGCAAGGTTGCGGTCAATTTCTGCGCGCCGACACGGGCGGTGGTGACCTGTTCCGGTCCCGTCAGTTCAACCACGTCGATCTCGACCGGCAACGACAATTCGGCGCCGCCGCCCGGACCAAGGCGAAGCGCCTCGGGCCTGATCCCGGCGACGACCGAAGCACCATCGCGGGCGGTATCGGCGTAGCGCACCGGCAGCGCCAGCCGCGCATCTGTGCCGGCGATCGCGAGCTTGCCGTCCTCGACCGTCGCTTCCAGCATGTTCATCGAAGGCGCGCCGACGAAGCCCGCGACATAGAGCGTCGCGGGTTGGTTGTAGATCTCCTGCGGTGTGCCCAGCTGTTCGATGCGGCCGTCGCGCATGACGGCGATGCGGGTCGCCAGCGTCATCGCCTCGATCTGGTCGTGGGTGACGTAGACGACCGTGGTGCGTAGCATCTCGTGCAGACGCTTGAGCTCGGTGCGCATCTCGAGGCGCAGCTTGGCGTCGAGATTGGAGAGCGGCTCGTCGAACAGGAAGACCTGGGGCTTGCGCACCAGCGCCCTGCCGATGGCGACGCGCTGGCGTTGGCCGCCGGAGAGCTGGCCGGGCTTGCGCTCGAGCAGGTTCTCGATCTGCAGGAGCTTCGCCGCCTCGCGCACCGCTTTGCCGCGCTCGGCGGCGGGAATTTTACGCATCTCCAGGCCGAAGCCGATGTTGCGGCTCACGGTCAGGTTCGGATAGAGCGCGTAGGACTGGAAGACCATGGCGACGTCGCGGTTCTTCGGATGCACGCCAAGCACCGAACGGCCGCCGATCAGCACGTCGCCGCTGGTTGCTTCGGCGAGACCGGCGATGATGTTGAGCAAGGTGGACTTGCCGCAGCCCGAGGAGCCGAGCAGCACCAGGAACTCGCCGTTCTCAAGCGCGATGTCGATGCCTTTCAGCGTCTCGACGCTGCCGTAATTCTTGCGGACGTCGCGGATTTCAAGCGCGCTCATGGGCGGCATCCTCGAATTGGATCGGCCCGCCATAGTCGCGGGGCAGGGTTGAGATGGCGCGCGAGGCCACTCGGATGGCGGCTGACAGGCAGTTCTCCAGCGATCGCCCTTCCGCCAGCGCCGCCAGAAAGGCGGCGTTGAAGACGTCGCCGGCGCCGATCGTGTCGACGACCCTGACGCGCGGCGCCGGCAAGTCGATGAGTTTGCCATCGGCGCCGATGGCGATCGCGCCGTCAGGCCCGCGCTTGACCACGACCGTCGCGCCGTCCCTCATACCGTCGCGGATCTTGCGTGCCGCTTCCGCCGGACTTGCGAGACCGGCCAATGTCGTCGTCTCGACCTCGTTGAAGAGCGCCAGTGTGCAGCGCGACAGCCAGCCGCGCGCAGCGGCGCAGTTCGCTTCCGTCCAGCCGTCGATCGGCCAGCCCGTATCGAGCGCAACGGCGATGCGGTGCGCTTCGGCCCAGTCGAAGAAGGCGTCGTAATCGCGCGCCAGGTCGTCGGTGAGGAACGAGCCGCAGAGCAGCGCATAGCCGCCGGAGAGCCGGTTGCCGTCCAGCACCGAGAGCACGTCGCCCAGGCTGAAGCGGGGTAGGTGGCCGCGCGTGGTGAAGAAGGTGCGCTCGCCATCGGGATGGGTCATGCCGACCGACAATGTCGTGCCCTCCGGACGAACCGGCCATCTCTGCGCGCGGTATCCGAAGGCTTCGCGCAGCCAGCGCCCGAACTGGTCGTCGCCGAGATTGGCGGCAATGTCGAAGTCGATGCCCAATGCCTGCCAGGCAAGCGCCGTGTTGCCGGCCTGGCCACCAACCCGCAGGTCATCATGATTGACGACGGTCTCGGTGCCTGCCTTCGGCCAGGGCGCGACCGGCCCGACGATCAGGTCGACATTGACATTGCCGATTACCGCGAGCGGCCGCATCACTCGCTCCGCGTGATCTTGGTGGTACGCACCGGCGTTCCGGCATTCCCGACGCGGGAATCGGCGAAGGCGATCATCAGGCGTTGCGCCACAGGCAGCATGGCAAAGACCGCCGCCAGGCCCGTGGCGGGTTTGAAGCCCAGTGTCACGGCGCCTGTGACCGGCGGTTTGTCCGAAGCGTCGAACACGATCAGCGGCGCGCCGGTCTCGACCACCGAAACGGCCATCGCGGTGACGAGTTCCGCGGTCGGGTCGTTGCCGCGGAAGAGCACGACGCCAATGCTTGGGCCCAGCATCTCCATCGGCCCGTGGCGCAGCTGGCCGCCTTCCAGTGAGAAACAAGGCAGGCGCGACAGTTCGGTGAAGCCGAGCGCAAGGGCTTCAGCCAAGCCTTGAAGCTTGCGGCCGGACGTGACGACGGTCGCGACGGTGCTCAGCGCCGCGAGCGCGGCATCGATGTCGACCGTCTGAGGCGCCTTGAGCACGGCGAGCGCGCCGGCCGGATCGTCGCCAAGCGCGGCCAGTATGGCAAGGTGCAGGGCGAAGGTCACGGTCAGGCTGCGGGTCGCGGCAAAGGCAAGCTCGGTGCCGCCGGCACCTACCAGACAAGGTACTGTGCGGCCGAGGAAGGAGCCGGCCTCCAGCGTCAGGCCGAAGGTTTCGGTGCGATCGCCGGCCCCGCCAAACCAGCGCAGCACCTCGGCGCTTTCGCCGGACTGCGAGGTGACGATCACCGTCCTGCCTTCAAGCGGCAGCGGCTGTCCAAGTTGTTCCGAGAGTGGCAGCGCGATGGCGTCGATACCATGCGCCCGATAGAGCGGCTCGACCGCGCGGGCGACGGCATGCGAGGCGCCCATGCCTAGCATGACGAGCCGGCCGGTTTTCCTGATCGAAGCGGCGACCTTGGCGGCCGCCTCCTGATTGTTGTGGTAGGAGGCAAGCGCATCTTCGTGCTGGCGCGCCATCTCGCGATCGATCGCGAGAAGCCCGGCCGGGCGTTTCTTTTCTGCAGTCATGATTATCCTTTCACTCCGCCGCTGGTCAGGCCCGAGATCAGCGCGCGTTGCATGACGAGGCCGATCAGCACGGGCGGCAAGGCCGCGAGCACGCCGGCGGTGGCGATCAGTCCGTAGTCGGAGACGCGGCCGCCGGCGAGATCGGCGATGGCGACCGTCAATGTCTTTGCCCGCTGGTCCGAGGTGAAGAGCAGGGCGTAGAAGAACTCGTCCCAGGCAAGCAGCACGGCAAACAGCGCCGACGTCGCCACGACGGGTGCGGCCAGCGGCAAGGTGATGATGCGCCAGGTCTGGAGCAGTCCCGCCCCGTCGATCATGGCAGCGGCCTCAATCTCGCGCGGGATGGAATCGAAACCGGATTTCATCAGCCAGGTGGTGAAGGGCGCGAGGATGGTCAGATAGATCAGCGCCAGGCCGAAGACGGTGTTAAGCAGGCCGAGATAGGACAGACCCATGTACAGCGGCACCGAGAGCGCCACCGGCGGCAGCATGTAAGTGGCGATCACCAGCGACAGCGACCAGCCGACCGAAGGCGTACGCGAAACGGCCCAGCCGGCGGGCACGGCAAGCAGGATCGCGGCGAGCGTTGCCATGCCCGCGACCTCGAGGCTGTTGCGCAGCGATGACGTGAAGGCCGCGCCGGCACTGTTCTCGGCCCTCGACAGAAGCTGCGCGTAGCGGGAGAAGTCGGCGGCCTGCGGCCACCAGCGCAGCGGCTTGGCGGCGAGGTCGGCCGCCGGCGATATGCTCATGACGAAGAGCCAGGCAAGCGGCGCCAGGATGACGACGGCAAGCAGGAGGGCGCAGACATAGACGAAAACGGTGAAGACCGGGCTCTTGCGTTCCATCAGGCCGCGCTCCCGGCGGTCTTCTTGACCAGCGCCGCATAGGCGACGGCGAGCACGGTGACGAGCAGGGTGACGATCAGCGCCAGCGAGGCGCCGGAGCCGGCGCGCTGGAAGGAGAAGGCTTCCTGATAGACCAGGATCGAGAGCGAGCGCGTGCTGTTGGCCGGGCCGCCGCGTGTCATCACCCAGATGATGTCGAAGACCTTGAACGCCTCGATGGTGCGCAGCACCAGCGCCACCATCAGCGGGCCTGCAAGATAGGGCAGGATGACGAAGCGGAAGCGGTTGAACGGCCCGGCGCCGTCGACAAGCGCAGCGGCGGTGATGTCGCGCGGCACCGCCTGCAAAGCGGCCAGCGCAATCAGCGCAACAAGCGGAAAATTCTTCCAGCAGTCTGCGACGATCAGCGCGGCGAGCGCCGTTCCGGGCTCACCCAGCCAGGAGCGATAGTCGTCGATGAGATGGAGTTGGGTCAGCGCCGCGTTCAGCGCGCCATATTCGGGATTGTAAATCAGCCGCCAGAGCGTCGCATTGACGACGGTCGGCAGCGCCCAGGGCAGGATCATCAGCCCGCGCAAGACGGCGCGTCCGCGGAATTCCTGATTGAGCAGGAGAGCCGCAAGCACGCCGAGCACCATTTCGGCGGCGACCGAGATGGCGGCGAACCAGGTGGTGGTGATCAAAGTCCGGGTGAAATTCGAGCTCGTCAGCATCTTGGTGTAATTGTCGAAGCCGACATAGTTGCCCGCCGTGCCGACAAGCTGGGCGTCGGTGAAGGAAAGCCTGACGGTATCGACCAATGGCCAGCCGATGACGGCGACCATGATAGCCAGAAGCGGCAGCATCAACAGCCACGCGCGAGCAGTGATCCAGGTGCCCGACATCAGAGGCGCCTCTCTCCCTTCATCCGGTCAGAAATAGCACGGGCGGCGCTCGTGGATGAGGCCGCCCGCATTGAGGAACGCCAGATCAGAGGCCGCTGTTTTCGGCGGCGATCTTGAGCGCGTCTTCCGGCGTCGTCTGGCCGAGCAGCGATTCCTGGATCGCCTGCTGCAGCGCCGTCGAGAGCTGCTGGTATTTCGGCGTGGTCGGGCGCGGATACATCGCGGCGAGACCCAGCTTTGCGGCGGCAATCAGCTCTTCCTGGCCTTTGGTGACGGCCGGATTATCGTAGGATGAAGCCCAGATCGGCAGCGAGAGCTTGGCATACTGGTTCTGCGTCGCCTGCGAGGTCATGAACTCGATGTATTTCCAGGCTTCGTCCTGATGCTTGGACACAGCCGTGATGCCGAGGCCCATCGAGCCGTTGACGGCCGAGACCTCGCTGGTGCCGGCGACGCCCGGCGCCGGCACGACGCCGACCTTGCCGGCGACCTTCGAGTCCTTCGGATCGTTGGCCATGTTGTACATGTAGGTCCAGTTCAGGGCGAAAGCGGCATCGCCATTCTCGAACACCTTGCGGACGTCCTCTTCTAGGAATTCCTTGGAGTTCGGGTTGGTGAGGCCCGACTTGTAGCTGTCGACCATATATTTCAGCGCCGAGAGGCCGCCGCCGTTCTGGAAGTCGGGCTTGCCGTCCTTGAGGAAGTCGCCGCCATAGGCGCTGACCAGCGTGGTGTAATCGCAGACCGCTGCTTCGGCCTGTGACCAGCTCCAGGCGATCGGCGTCTTCAGCAGCCCCTTGTCCTGGATGATCTTGGCCTGCTGGCCGAGCTCTTCCCAGGTCTTCGGCGGCGCCTTGATGCCGGCCTTTTCCAGGATTTCCTTGTTGTAGAACAGGTATTTGGTGTCGAGGATCCACGGCATGCCGTAATACTTGCCGTCATACTGGACGGTGGTCCAGGCGCCGGGCAGCACGCCCTTCTTCATGTCGTCAGTGATCTTCGACGACACGTCGACCAGCACCTTGTTGGTCGCGTATTCGGCCGGCCAGATGACGTCGAACAGCACGACGTCATAGCCGCCGCCGGATCCTTGGGCGAGCACTGTCTTGTCGTGCAGGCCTTCATAGGGGACGAATTCGAGGTTCACCTTGATGTCCGGATTGGCCTTGGTGAAGGCCTCCGTCATGGAGCGCACGTCGGCTTCGCTATAGGCGGCCTGCGCCATGAAGAGCGCGTTCAAGGTGGTTTCGGCAAAGGCGTTGGGGACGAACAGTCCGCCGACGAACACCGCGCCCAGAAGTGTCTTACCGATCGATTTCAGCATTTGTCTTCTCCCATTTTCGACAGCTGCGAGGGGGCGGGGAGCCGCCTTCTCGAATTCGCTTCGCGTGTGATCGGATCCGTCTCCAACGGCGTGCGGCGGAGCCCGAAAGCCTTGCCGTCTTCTTGTAGAACCGCGGGGACTTCACCTATTAAGTCAATTCGCTTGACTTAATTAGTCGATCAATCCTTTAATCGAGTCAAGAGGGAAGCGACGGTGCACGACATCAGCCCGATCCGTGCCAAGAGCGGCACCAACCAGGAGGGTACCAGCGCGCATAACCGTCGCGTCATGATCGAGGCGCTGCGGCTCAACGGCGCGCTTTCGCGCGCGGACCTGGCGCGGGCGACGCAGCTCACCAAGCAGGCGGTTTCCAACATCGTCGAGGATCTCGAGCGGGACGGCCTGGTCATGGCTCTGGATGCGGTGCGCAAGGGCAGGGGACAGCCCTTCACGCCCTACCGACTGGTTCCCGAGGGGGCTTTCGCCATCGGGCTGCAGATCGACCGGCATTTGACACGGGTGGTGGTGGTCGATCTCGTTGGCAAGGTGATCGCACGTGCCGAGGCGGGCCTGCCGCTCGACGAGCCTTCCGCGGGCGTCACGATCATCCTCGGCTTGGTCGACCATGTCAGAGGCGAACTGGCCAGGATGTTTTCCCAATCCGAACGAAGGCTGGTCGGATTGGGCGTCGCCATGCCGGGGCCGTTCGGGCTGAAGAACCCCGACAACAAATGGATGATGCCAGCATGGCAGCAATTTCCGCTGGCGGAGGCGCTGGCAACCGGCACCGGGCTCAATGTCGGGCTGCAGAACGATGCGGCGGCCTGCGCGACGGCGGAGCGGATGGTCGGCGCCGCGCATGGCGTCGATCACGCCGTCTGCCTTTATGTCGGTTACGGCATAGCCGCAGGGCTGATCCTAAATGGCGAACTCTACAGCGGCGGCAACGGCAATGCGGGTGAGGTCGGCATGGCGCTGCTTTCGCCAAGCGGCCCGGGCTCGACGCCGTTGGAGCATCGTGCCTCACTCGCCTCGCTCTACCAGCATCTCGGCCTCGACCCCACCGAGAGGGGGCTTTACGAAAAGCTCCGCGCGCTGGCGCTTGCTAAAGACCCGAGGGTCATGGGCTGGGTCGAAAGAGCCGCGTCCGACCTGCGCTGGAGTGTGCATCTGATCGAAACGATCTTCGATCCGCAAACCGTAGTCCTCACCAGCAGCGCGCCAGAGGCGCTCGCCCGGCTTCTGCTTCAGGCCATGCATCCGCTGCTGCCCTCGATCGCGGACCGCCCCGTCCGGCACCTGCCACGGCTGCAGCTCGGCACCACCGATCCCTGGGCGATCGCGGTGGGCGCCGCGGCCGAGCCGATCAGCAGGGCCTTCGATCCGCGTTTTTCCGCCATCCTGAAGGCCGGATAGCACCTGTCAGTCCGTCGCTCGCGTCGTGCTGGCGGCGAAAGCCGCGTCGATGAGTGCGAGCTGTGGTGCTCGCACGTTGCGGATGGCAGTTTTGGCCTGCACCCGCCAGCGGGGGGGGGGCCGGTCTGGCGCAGGGCTGCGGCGTTCCGGTGGTCAGCGCCCTTTCAGAGTCGAGAGACAGACTTCGAAAGCTTCGTCGACAACGGCGAGCTTGGACGCCTGGACGGCCATGTATTCATCGCAGAACTGTCGCGAAACCCACATTACGGAATGACCGCGCTGGCCAACCCAGCCGATGCTGCCGAGCGCCTCGGCATCATGGAGTTTGCGCGCCAGATGCGTGCGGGAGAGCTTCAGCCAGTGTGCGAATTCGCTGACCGAAATGACGCTGGTCGGTATCCTGTCGAGATGGACGTCCTCCGGGTCGATGCCGGACATCAGCCAGTCCATGGCGATGCCGCCGTTATTCAGCCAGATAAACAACGAGAAAGTCGGTCCGGGCTCCCGCACGCCGTCGCTGAGGAGCAACCCGTCGGCGATCAGCGGCTGCAGAGTGGGCAGCATTTCGGGCCGATCGAGGAACGCTGCAAGCCGCGTCCCGCCGTCTATGCGGTCAAGCGTCCTCAGATGCGCGTAGATCCAGCCGGTGAAGGTCTCGATGGTGCTCGCAGTGGCCCGCATGGGGTGAGCCCGGCCATCACCGCTGGCCGAGATATATTCGGCGATGTTGTAGTGCAGCATCTCCTTGACGAAGGCTTCGGCGGTGTTGCGGCTGGCCACGGAATTGCGGCGCACGGCCTCGATGAAACGCGCCATCGTCATCTCGGTGCGGCGGTCGCTGGGATCGCGCCGGAAATGCAACGCCAGGCCGACATGGCCGAGGAGCCAGCGCTGCTGGGTGGCAAAGACCGCAGCCAGCCGTGGGCTTGTTTCATAGATGTGGATGAGCGCCTTGGCCTGTTCCTGGACGCTGCGAAGCGCTGCCGGATGACGGGCGATCTCAGCGGCACTCAGCGGCATTTCCTGCGATACTCCATGCGATTCCAAGCAACGACAAATGAAGATTCCCGATCTTCGCCGGTCCTGTCCAGTTGCCTATTGGAACAACGAACGATCAGGCGGTGAATGCGTTGGTAACTCTTTGCATCGGTTCGGGAAACCCGTCCCAATAATAGTCTGGCCCGCGGCCCTGCGTTGAATTGACGAGTCCCGATGAGCGCGCCACCGGCATGGGCTGTTCTGCCGGACCACCGGGACGATCTTCGATATGTCCACCCTTGCCATTGGCTAAGCAGGCCGCCGGCATGGTTCCGGGTTGCGCCGACACGCCTGTACAAGGTCGGCAAGCCCGGCAACACCCTGTCGACGGTCTTCGCTATCACGACGCTCGAGCTGGGATGATTGCGGGCAGCACGGCCCGCTGAGATCATTGTTTTGCCCGGCTGGTCCATGCGACATGACCCAGTGACATGGTTGCCTCTGTCAGGCACTGCGTTTCGCGGAGGTATCGAATGGCTGGTAGGACGGTCCTCATCGCCGGCGGGGCCGGGGGAATGGGTCTCGCGACCGGGCTGCGTTTCGCGGCCGACGGCGAGCGGATCGCGCTTGCCGATCTTGCCGGCCCCAAGCTCGACGCCGCCGTGGCGGCGATTGCCGCGACAGGGGCGGACGCGATCGGTTTGCCGCTCGATATCCGCTCCGTCGCCGCGTGCCGCGACGCGGTGGCTAAGGCCAGAGAGTGGGGCGGCGCGATCGACATTCTCGTCAATGCCGCCGGCGTCTGGCTGGAAGGGCCGGCAAACGAGGTCGAGGAAGACCAGTGGGATCTGGTGCTGGACGTCAACCTCAAGGGCGCCTTCTTCTTGATCTCGGCGGCCATCCCGCATCTGGCGGCAGCGCAAGGCGTGATCGTCAACATCGCCTCCGATGCCGGCGTCGTCGGCAACAACGGGGCTTCCGTCTATTGCGCCTCGAAGGGCGGGCTGGTGCTTTTGACCAAGGCTCTCGCCCTGGAACTCGCCCCGCAAGGCATCAGGGTCAACGCCGTCTGTCCCGGCGACACCGCGACGCCGATGATCGAATATCAGGCCAGGACCTATGGCGGAGACGACCCCGACGGCTACAAGCGCCGGCTGTTGGGACACTATCCGCAACGAGACAAAGCAAGGTTCATCCAGGTGGAGGAGATCGCTTCTTTCGTCCACTATCTTTGCCAGCCAAGCGCGGCGCCGATCACCGGAGCCGCGCTTTCGATCGATTTCGGCGTCAGCGCCGGCTACTGAACCGGTGGACGTTTCGTGGCGGCATGAGTGCCCGCGCCGGCATACCGGCATCTAATGGGGGAGAGGAAATGATCGTGTTCCGCAAGTCCCGCAAGGCTTTGGTGACAGGCGCCGGCGCCGCCGACGGCATCGGCATCGCGATCGCGCGGGCGTTGGGCGAGGCCGGTCTTTCTGTCGTCATCACCGCTTCGTCCGCACGCGTCGAGCAACGCGCGGAGGAACTGCGGGCGGAAGGGCTCGATATAAGCGCTGTCGTGGCCGACCTGACGCTCTCCGGCGATGTCGAGCGGCTAAGCGCCGAAGCCGGCAAGATTGACATCCTCGTCAACAATGCCGGGATGGGCACCGTTGCCCAGCCGGCATTGCAGCGACGGTTTATCGACCTCAGCGAAAGCGACTGGGATCGCGGCATCGATGTCAGCCTGAAGACCGCCTTTTTGAGCACGCGCGGATTTCTGTCAGGCATGGTGCAACGTGGCCATGGGCGCGTCGTCAACATGGCCTCGGTGACGGGGCCCTACGTATCCAATGAAGGCGAGGCAGCCTATTCCGCGGCCAAGGCCGGCATGATCGGGCTGACGCATGCGCTCGCCCTGGAGGTCGGCCGCGATGGCGTCACGGTCAACGCCGTGGCGCCGGGCTGGATCTCGACGGGTGCCTCGACACCGGAGGAACTCGCTGCTGCGCGCAACACGCCGCTCGGCCGCGCCGGCAGCCCCGAGGAAGTCGCGGCCGCCGTGCTGTTCCTGGCGTCTGATGCGGCGAGCTACGTCAACGGCGCCGTGATCGTCGTGGACGGCGGCAACATCCTGCAGGAACGCAAGGGCTGAGCGCGGGGACGCGCGAAGAATGGTCAGGAGCCGCTCTGTCGTCTATAGGGGGGTGTTTTCAGCCTGATCGCCGTTCCGTGACCCCTGCCGCCCGCCTGCAAGCCACAATCGAACTTATGCATGAAGTCGATAGCGTTCCGCGTCCCGCGGATGCTGTCGTCTCGGCCTGGTTTCGGGCCAGGCGCTATATCGGCGATAGCGACCGTGGTCAGATGCTGGACTTGCTCTATGCACTTCTCAGACACCATGCACGGCTTGGATGGTGGCTGGCGAGGCACGGGCGCGATGATAGGCCCCGCAACCGGCTGCTTGCATGGTTGACGCTGAAGGAAGGCAAGGCGCCCGATCAGATCAAGCGCTTGTTCAATGGCGCGAAATCCGCGCCCGCCATCCTGAAGGATCATGAGCACGCGCTGCTGGTCAAATTGCAGGGAGGCACGATCGACCATCCCGGCATGCCGGAAGAAGTGCGCCTCGAATGCCCGTCCTGGGCAGCCGATCCCCTGCAGCGCCGTTTCAAGGAAGCGTTCAGGCAGGAGATGGCCGCGCTTCTGACCTCGGCGCCGCTTGACCTGCGCGTCAATTCGATCAAGTCGACGCGCGAGGCCATGCTTCGCGCGTTGAAAGACCTTGGCTTGCGGGCGGAGGCCTCGGCCATGGCTCCTTACGGCATTCGTGTGCATGAACGTCCCTCGCTGGCGAGCCTGCCGATGCTCAGAACCGGTGAGGTCGAGATCCAGGACGAGGGCTCGCAGCTTGTCGCCATGCTGGTCGATGCCCGGCCGGGCGAGCGCGTGGTCGATTTCTGCGCCGGGGCCGGCGGCAAGACGCTGGCCATCGCCGCGCAGATGAACAACAAGGGCCACATTGTCGCCTGCGACGTCGTGGAGGGCCGCTTGAAGCGCAGTGCCGAGCGCTTTCGGCGGGCAGGATTGCACAATATCGAAACCAGGCTGCTGGCCAGCGAGACGGATCGCTGGATCAAGCGCCACAAGGGTGGTTTCGATCGCGTTCTGGTGGACGCGCCATGCAGCGGCACCGGCACCTGGCGACGCAATCCCGATGCACGCTGGCGGGCGCCGGAGGAACAGGGCTTGGACAATCTCGTGTCGTTGCAAGCCCGGATTCTGGCGAGCGCGGCGCGTCTGGTGAAGCCCGGCGGACGGCTGGTCTACGCGACATGCTCCATGCTGCCCGAGGAGAATGAGGAGCAGGTGGCCGCTTTCCTGGCGAGGCATCCCGATTTTCGTGCCGTGCCGCTCAACCAGGCCGCGCCGCAACTGACGAATTCGTCTCACCTGGACTATCTGTCGCTGACGCCCGCCCGCAATGATACCGACGGCTTCTTTGCCGCCGTCATGCAGCGAGAGGCGGAGCCCGCACCAAGCGCGCACTGAGGACAAGAAGAAGAGGTCGCCCCAGCTTTGCAGGCGCCTCACTTCTTTGGAAAGGGCACGCCCTTGGTCGTGAACCTCTGCCCCCTGCCGATGGGGCGCACGGGGCGCTTGGTGGCGGCGGCCTTGCCGGTTCCGGGGGGCTGGTGGGCGGGCACGAGCTGGTCGGGGCGAGGACCGATAAGGTCGGCGCGACCCATCTCCTTCAACGCATCGCGCAGCAGCGGCCAATTGTCGGGATCATGGTAGCGCAGGAATGCCTTGTGCAGCCGGCGCTGCCGCCCGCCGCGAACGGTCTCGACCTTATCCGTCGCGCCGCGCCGGACGCCCTTCAGCGTGTTGACGCCGGTATGATACATGGCCGTCGCCGTGGCCATGGGCGAAGGCAGGAAGGTCTGCACCTGGTCGGCACGGTAGCGGTTCTTCTTCAGCCAGAGAGCGAGGTTCATCATGTCCTCGTCGGTCGTGCCGGGATGGGCGGCGATGAAATACGGAATGAGATAGTATTTCTTGCCGGCCTCCTTGGCCGCGGCGTCGAACATCTCCTTGAAGCGGTCATAGGTGCCGATGCCGGGCTTCATCATCTTGTCGAGCGGCCCGCGCTCGGTGTGCTCGGGCGCGA
Source organism: Mesorhizobium sp. SOD10 (assembly GCA_000824805.1). Lineage (GTDB taxonomy): Bacteria > Pseudomonadota > Alphaproteobacteria > Rhizobiales > Rhizobiaceae > Mesorhizobium. Next base: position 300,799 of record CCNA01000006.1, on the reverse strand, counting down.
TCTTGAGGTAGCCGCCGACATGGTGGGTCACCAGTTCCTTGACATATTCGGGGCTCTTGACGGCCAAGTCATAGCGCACGCCGGAGGCGACCATGACCTTCTTGACGCCCTTGACCTCGCGGACCTTGCGGTAGAGCCGGATCAGGTCGTCATGCGAGGTGTTGAGATTGGGGCAGATGTCGGGAAACACGCAGGACGGCAGGCGGCAGGCCGCCTCGATCTTGGGATCCTTGCAGGCCATCCGGTACATGTTGGCGGTCGGCCCGCCGATATCGGAGATCACGCCGGTAAAGCCCGGGGTCTTGTCGCGGATCTTCTCGATCTCGCGCAGGATCGAGCCCTCGGAGCGGTTCTGGATGATGCGGCCTTCGTGCTCGGTGATCGAGCAGAAGGTGCAGCCGCCGAAGCAGCCGCGCATCACCGTCACCGAGAACTTGATCATGTCCCAGGCGGGGATCTTGGCATCGCCATAGGAGGGGTGCGGGGCGCGCGCGTAGGGCAGGTCGTAGACGGCGTCCATCTCCTCGGAGGTCAGCGGGATGGGCGGCGGGTTGAGCCACAGGTCGCGGTCGCCATGGCGCTGGACGAGCGGGCGGGCATTGCCGGGGTTGGCCTCGCGGTGCAGCACGCGCGAGGCGCGGGCATAGGCATCGCGATCGTTCTCGACCTGTTCGAAGGACGGCAGCCGGATCACGATGTCGCCGGGCTTGCGGCTGGCGCCCTCGTCGGCGGAATCGAGGTCGTCGGCATGGAGTTCCGCAAAATGCTCGGGGACGCGGCGGAACAGGGCGACGCCCCTGATGGCGTCGAGTTGACGCGGCGTGTCGCCGGCGGCAAGCCGGTTCGCCACCTCGACGACGGCGCGCTCGGCATTGCCGTAGATCAAAAGGTCGGCCTTGGCATCGGCCAGGATCGAGCGGCGCACCTTGTCGGACCAGTAGTCGTAGTGGGCGATGCGGCGCAGCGAGGCTTCGATGCCGCCCAGCACCACCGGCACGTCCTTGTAAGCCTCGCGGCAGCGCTGCGTATAGACGATGGTGCAGCGGTCCGGCCGCTTGCCGCCCTCACCGCCCGCCGTATAGGCGTCGTCATGGCGCAGCTTGCGGTCCGAGGTATAGCGGTTGACCATGGAATCGAGATTGCCGCCGGTGACACCGAAGAACAGCCTGGGCCTGCCCAGCGCCTTGAACGGCTCCGCCGACTGCCAATCGGGCTGCGAGATGATGCCGACCCGGAAACCTTGGGATTCGAGCAGGCGGCCGATGATCGCCATGCCGAAGCTCGGATGATCCACATAGGCATCGCCGGTGACAAGCACGATGTCGCATTCATCCCAACCGAGCGCCGTCATCTCGGCGCGGCTCATCGGCAGGAACGGCGCCGCCCGTCCGGCATGAGACTTGTTGGCGGACAGCGGGATCATGTTTTTCTGGGCGTTGGCTATGGTTTCCATGGCCGCGACCTATAGGCCGCCGCCAAAGCGAATTCAATTAACCCGATTTGGGCTTCGGGAAGGGATGCATTGGGACGTGTCAGGACACGACGCCTAGCCGCCCATTATTTCATTGAGTTTTGGATGCCCTCAAGGGGCTGGTAGCGGGGGAGGGACTTGAACCCCCGACCCCAGGATTATGATTCCCGTGCTCTAACCAACTGAGCTACCCCGCCAGGGTGGCAAATGCCCGGAAAACCGTCCTGAATGGACGGGCGTCGCGAGGCGTTCGCCGAGGTCGCGCGGATATAAGGTTGCGAGGGTGAGCCTGTCAAGCTTGGATAAGCCGACATGCCGGCATAATCCGGCCGGCCTAATCTCATCCCAGAAAAGCTTTGCCGGACAGACACTCAGGGCATGTCCCGGGGTTGAGTTCGGCGGGGCACGTCGCTATGTCTCGGCCATAAAATTCTAGAGTTTGAACGAATGAAGCCGCGCATCGCCGTCCTCGGTTGCGGATACTGGGGCAGCAACCATATCCGCACCCTCAAGGCGCTTGGCGCGCTGCATGCCGTTTCCGACGTCAACCGCGCCCGCGCCGAAGGTTTCGCCAGCGAACAGGACTGCCTGGCGATCGAGCCGGACAGGCTATTCGAGCGGACCGACGTCGACGCCATCGTCATGGCGCTGCCGCCGCAATTCCATGCCGACACAGCTGTGCGCGCCGTCGAAAGCGGCAAGGACGTGCTGGTCGAAAAGCCGATCGCGCTCACGGTCGCCGACGCCGAGCGCGCGGTGAAGGCGGCAAAGGACAATGGCCGCATCTTCATGGTCGGCCATGTGCTGCGCTTCCATCCCGCCTTCGAGACGCTGAAGGCGCTGATTGACAATGGCGAGCTCGGCGAGGTGCGCTACATCCACTCGCACCGGCTCGGCCTCGGCAAGTTCCACACCGAAAACGACGCGCTCTGGGACCTTGCGCCGCACGATTTGTCGATGATCCTCGCCATCACCGGCACGGAGCCGATCGAGGTCAGGGGCGAGGGGGCTGCACTCCTCGACAATCTCAGCGACTTCGCGCACCTGCATATGCGTTTCCCGAACGGCCTGCGCAGCCATCTCTTCGCCTCGCGCCTCAATCCCTATCGCGAGCGACGGCTGACGGTCGTCGGCACCAAGGCGATGGCGGTGTTCGATGACGTCGAGCCCTGGGAGCGCAAGCTTGCCGTCTACCGCCACGCGGTGTGGCAGGACAGCGGCCAGTGGGCCTTCACCGCCAACGAACCTTCCTATGTGGCCGTCGGCGAGGGCATGCCACTGACGCGCGAGCTTGCCCATTTCATGCAATGCATCGAGACGCGCGCCGAGCCGCGCACCGACGGCGAGGAAGCGATCCGGGTGCTGCGCATCCTGACCGCCGGCACGGTGATCCATACCGGTTCGTCCGCATGAAGCAATCAGACTGAGAATTTATTCGGCGGGAATCTGCGCCGGCCTGGCGGCAAGCCTGGACAGCATCGCCTCGGCTTCCGCGCCGCGCTCGGAGCGCTCGATGAACCCCCCGCCGAACACCCGCGCCTCGTTGCCGTCGTCGGAATAGAGCACGCAGGCCTGCCCCGGAGCGATGCCCGATTCGCCGTCGGCCAGCTCGACGGAAGTCACGCCGTCGCGGTGATGCAGCACGGCCGGACGCGGTGGTCTGGTCGAGCGGACCTTGGCGAAAAGCTCGATCCCGCCGGACGGAACGTCCGACAGCGGTCCGTCGCCCAGCCAGTTCATGTTGCGCAGATAGATCTTGTGCGTCTCCAGCGCCTCGCGCGGGCCGACGATGACGCGCGCGCGGTCGGCGTCGAGGTGAACGACATAGAGCGGCTCGCCGGAGGCGATGCCGATGCCGCGGCGCTGGCCGATCGTGTAGCGCAGGATGCCTTCATGGCGGCCGAGCACGCGGCCGTCGATATGGACGATGTCGCCGGGATTGGCCGCGGCCGGCTTCAGCTTGGCGATAATGTCGGAATACTTACCCTGCGGCACGAAGCAGATGTCCTGGCTGTCCTGCTTGGCGGCGACGGTGAGTCCCATCTCCTCGGCGATGGCGCGGACCTGCGGCTTCGACAGGCCGCCGAGGGGAAAGCGCAGGTAATCGATCTGCGCCTGCGTGGTGGCGAACAGGAAATAGCTCTGGTCGCGGTCGGCGTCGACCGGCCGGTAGAGCGCGCGATGCGCGCCATTGGCGCCCGAGCGGATATAGTGGCCGGTGGCAAGGGCGTCGGCGCCGAGATCCTGCGCCGTCGCCAGAAGATCGGCGAACTTCACGGTCTGGTTGCAGGATACGCAAGGGATGGGCGTCTCGCCGGCGACATAGCTCTCGGCGAAGGGATCGATGACCGCCTTACGGAAGCGCTCCTCATAGTCGAGCACGTAATGCGGAATGCCGAGCGTCTCGGAAACGCGGCGGGCGTCGTCGATGTCCTGCCCGGCGCAGCACGAGCCGGCGCGGTGAGTGGCCGCGCCATGGTCGTAAAGCTGCAGCGTCACGCCGACAACGTCATAGCCTTCGCGCTTCAGGATGCCTGCGACGACAGACGAATCGACACCGCCCGACATCGCGACGACGACGCGGGTTTCTTCTGGGCGGCGAGGGAGATCGAGGCTGTTCATGATGCTTTCACTGTGCGGCGCTCAATGCCAATGGCCGGAATATAGGTCAAGCGCCACGTCCGCGCCAGCTTGCGGCCCAGGACGAGATTACCGGCAATTTCAGGGCCTGGAGGCCGGTGTTTCAAATTCTAAACGAAATCCTAACCGGGCGTTCATGATCCTTACCTAGTGATTAGGGTTCGCTTAGGCAATTTTTAAAGCTGTGGCGGTACTGTGGCGGGGATTGGGTCTTTGAGTTTTTAGTAGAGAGTACGATGACCGATCTGGTTAGACCTAGAGTCAAGTATGTTATCGGGCCCGACGGCAGCCCTCTTACGATCGCCGATCTGCCACCGACGAACACGCGGCGCTGGGTTATCCGGCGCAAGGCAGAAGTGGTCGCGGCGGTGCGCGGCGGCCTGCTCAGCCTCGAGGAAGCCTGCCAGCGCTACAAGCTCACCACCGAAGAATTTCTCTCCTGGCAGGCATCGATCGACGAATACGGCCTTGCCGGGCTGCGCACCACGCGAATCCAGCAATACCGGCACTAGGCCTGAAGACTTAAGACGAAAGGGCGCGGGAACACCGCGCCCTTTCGTTTTATGCAAAAGCCTCAGACCGTCAAGCACGACCTGCCGATCGGCCGCGTGGCGAGGAAAGCGGGCGCAGCCCCCGCCTGGTCGAGCGGAAAGGCTTTCGCCACGTGGGGCGCGAGCTTTCCGGCATCGACGAGCCCGGCAAGCTCGACAAGGCCTTCCCGGTCGGGCACGACCGACATACGCTCGACCCGGATGTTCCGTTCCTTGGCCTTTGCCTTCACTGCGTCGGGGACTGCGAGCAGCGACACCAGGCCAACCGTTCACATTTCCTGGAATTGCCCGGCGACGCCGCCTTCTGCCGATCGCCGGTTCTGAAGATGCCGGCAGATCTCCGGCATGAGTGCGAAATGCCCGGCGATCAGCCGATCATGGCGCTGCGGCCGCCTGTTTCGGCCTCGCGAATCTTGGTGTCGCGCGATTCCAGCATCTCCGCCTTGGACAGCTCCGCTTCAGCTTCGCCGAGTAATGATTCGGCGGTGCTTCGCTGTTGGGCGAGGTCGTTTTGTGAGTTCCTGAGGTTGTCCCGGCGCAGGCGCGCCGCTTTGGCGAAGGTCGGATAGGCGAAATGGTTGATGTCGGTGATGCCGGCTTTTTTCTCTTCGGCGATGATCTGCGCTTCCAACTCGACGGCCATGCGCTCGAACTCGGCGATCATCATGTCCAGCTGCAAGAGCTGCCGCCGCTTCTCATTCACCTGAAACTGCTTCAGCCGAACGAGGTTTTCACGTGACTTCATGACTCGATACTCCGCAAACGCACACCTGCATACCGTCCAGTCCGCCCAGAACGACCCAAGCGCCGCCCGTTTCCCCCGGCTTTCCCTGGGCTATGGGAAACAAAGCCCTAAAGATTTTTGCCGGCGGTAACCATTCGTTTACGGGCATTGTTAATCATACGGGCGAGGACTTAAGGCCGGGTAAAAATTCCGGCTGCGGCGGAAGCCCGGGCCGGCGAGTCTCTAGAGTCACTTAGGCTGACTTATTAATGTGGTGCATTAGCGGTTTAGGTCTCTGATTCGTTATTAGATTCAAGTGGGTGTAGAAAGGGGTTAAAAAATCTGGTATCGTGGATGACACGAAATTAGGATTTGTTAACCAGTCGGTGGCACCTTCTGTTCAGGCAATCACTGCTCCGGGTCCCGGACGGGTCGTGAGATGGTCCGGCAGCAGAAAAGGGGAATGAAATGCGTGTTCTGCTGATTGAAGATGACAGTGCAACCGCACAAAGCATCGAATTGATGCTGAAATCGGAAAGCTTCAACGTCTATACGACCGATCTCGGCGAAGAAGGTGTCGATCTCGGCAAGCTCTACGATTACGACATCATCCTTCTGGATCTCAATCTTCCCGACATGTCGGGCTATGAAGTCCTGCGCACGCTGCGCCTCTCCAAGGTCAAGACGCCGATCCTGATCCTCTCCGGCATGGCCGGCATCGAGGACAAGGTGCGCGGCCTCGGTTTCGGCGCCGACGACTACATGACCAAGCCCTTCCACAAGGACGAGCTGGTGGCGCGCATCCATGCGATCGTGCGCCGCTCCAAGGGCCATGCCCAGTCGGTCATCACCACGGGCGACCTGGTGGTCAATCTCGACGCCAAGACGGTCGAGGTCGGTGGCCAGCGCGTGCACCTGACCGGTAAGGAATATCAGATGCTGGAGCTGCTCTCGCTGCGCAAGGGCACCACGCTTACCAAGGAAATGTTCCTCAACCATCTCTATGGCGGCATGGACGAGCCGGAGCTGAAGATCATCGACGTCTTCATTTGCAAGCTGCGCAAGAAGCTCGACGCGGCGTCCGGCGGCCAGAACTACATCGAGACGGTGTGGGGCCGCGGCTATGTGCTGCGCGAGCCGGAAGATATCCGCGTCAGCGCGTAGGCGACCCAGGGATTTAAACGAGAAACCCGGCTCCGGCCGGGTTTTTTGTTGGATCGATTGCCGCGAATCAGGCGGCGATCTTGAGGAAACGGAAGCTTTCGAGCAGTTGCGCGCGGTTGAAGGGCTTCAGCAGATAGCCTTGGGCGCCGGCGCGCTTGGCGCGCATGATCGCTGCGACGTCCACCTCGACCAGCGAGACCAGGATCTGCGGCTTGACGGGAGCTTCGATGGCGCGAATGCGGCGAATGAGGTCGACCGCCTGGATGTCGGTCAGCCCGCCATCGATGACAATCACATCCGGCATGTCGTCGGCGCAGATGTCGGCAGCCTCGACCCCGGTCGACGCCTCGACGACAATCATGTCCGAGCCGCCAAGGATGCGTTTTGCGACCTTCCTGATGACGCTCGAATCATCGACGAACAGGCAGCGCTTCATATCCGGGTCCTCTTTGCCATCTGCCGAACCGGCAACCTCCGGGCAACCGAAAGAACCATAGGCCCAATCTGGTAAAGAAGCCGAAAAGCCGTTGGGTAAAGTTTTTCCAAACAGACACATCGCGCGGTTTGGTCCGCGGCGACGTTACAATGAATTGCGGCAGGCATTGCTCGACCTGCATTGTCAGCACAAATACTAGCGGTAAAAATACTTCGGCTTTTCTTATGCGGCTGTCAGCACGATCTCGTCGGCCGTCGCGTGGATCGAGATCGTCATATTCGCCTCACGCGCCAGAAGCAGCGTGTAGTAAGGCTGGACCGAATGGGCGTCGATCGGCTCCTCCGGCTTATGGCCAGAATGCAATTCGAGGAATTTCGGCGGCACGCGCAGCATCGGACCGCTGGCGGACAGCGAAAAACGCGGCTCGGTTTCGAGGTTCTCCAGCGTGATCACCAGCTTGCCGCCGCGCGGTATGGCTGCGTTGGCGACGAGAATGAGGTTGAGCAGCAGCTTGACCTTGTTCTTGGGCAGCAGCGCCCGGGAGCCGTTCCAAACCAGTTCCGGCTTTTCGTTCTTCAAGAAGGCGATGGCCACGGCCTCGGCATCGCCGGTGTCGATCATCATGCCGGCGGAACCCGCAGCGCCGAAGGCGATGCGGGCAAACTGCAGCCGCGCCGAGGCATTCTTGGCGCTCTGGCGGATGAGCTTCATGGCGTCTTCGTCGGCGCCGCCTTCGTCGAGCAATTCGAGGCCGTTGTTGATTGCGCCGACCGGCGAAATAATGTCGTGGCAGACGCGGCTGCAAAGCAGCGCGGCGAGATCAGGCGCGGAAAGGGTGAAAAGCTCGGCCATCGGCGAAATCCCTGCTTAAGTCACTTGTTCATGGCCGAGAGACAGTTTTCGCGCCTGCCCACACGAATCACGCTCTTTTCCAAGGCTTTCTGAATACACAGGGCCCGAGCGCGCATCAACAAATCCAAAATTGTCGGCGGTGAAAATGGTGTGTTCGCGGGGGAAACCCGCCGCACAGGCGCAGGCGCAGCCTTCGAACCGCCATCTTCGTGTGGGAGCTTAATGGTTGAAAAAGGATTACGGCATAATTTGCCTGTGATAGCCACCCTGAACGGCCGGCAAGAGCCGTAGGGGTGCGAGGCGTCGGCGAAAGTGCTCCCTGACGGAGATTTGGAAGCATGTTTTCCCGATACTATGACCGGACGTTCGTCCGTGTCCTCACCATGACCATCACACTCCTGGCGGCTTTGGTCCTTTCGACCTCAGCGTCGCGGGCTCAGCAGTACACCGCTCAGGAAATCGTCGATTCCGGTCATAAATTCTTCGGCGAGACGTCCGGCGGCCTGGCCACCGTCGTCGAGAAGATCTTTGCCTCCTACGGCCTGCCCAACGGCTACCTGCTCGGCGAAGAAGGATCCGGCGCCCTGATCGGCGGCCTGACCTATGGCGAGGGGACGCTCTACACCAAGAACGCCGGCGACCATAAGGTGTTCTGGCAAGGTCCGTCGCTCGGCTGGGATTTCGGCGGCGCGGGGTCGCGAGTGATGATGCTGGTCTACAATCTCGACGACATCAGCAGCCTCTATAACCGGTTCGGCGGCGTTGCCGGTTCCGCCTATGTCATTGCGGGCGTCGGCTTCAACGTGTTGCAGTCCAACCGGGTGCTGATCGTGCCGATCCGCACCGGTGTCGGTGCCCGTCTCGGGGTCAATCTTGGCTACCTGAAGCTTACCGAAAGGCCGACCTGGAACCCGTTCTGATCTTGCGCTGGCTACAATCGCTCGGACAGTGCTGATCGCGCCGCGGCAAGCTCTTGCCGCGGCGTTGAATTTCCGCCATGCCAAGATGGCACAACGCCACGATCGCCGCCCGTAAAGTGGATAGCACGCCTTGGTCCAGTCGGTCCTGTTCTTCGTACTTGGTTTCCTCTGCGCCGTTTTTCTGGTGTCGCTGATCGCGCCGGCGGTCTGGCGGCGGGCCGTTGTCCTGACGCGCAGGCGTATCGAGGCTTCGTTGCCGCTGACGCCCGCCGAGATCCAGGCGGACAAGGACCGGGTCCGTGCGGAATATGCCATGACGACGCGCCGGCTGGAGATAACCGTCAAGAACCTGCAGCAGAAGGTGGCCGAACAGCTGGTCGAGATCGGTCGCGGGCGCGAGGCCTTGAAGGGGCTCGCGGTCGAAACCAAGGACAAGAACCAGGCCCTCTCCGATCTGCAGGCCAAAAATGCGGAGCTCAAGCAGCGCGAGGAGGATTTGCAGCGCCTGTCGGAAAAGCTCGCACAGACGGAGCGGGCGTTGGAGAAGCGCGCGCTGGAGCTGCAGAAGCTCGAACAGATGTATGACGACGCCAGCTTCTCGTCCTCGAACCGCCAGATCGAGCTGGTCGCGCGCGAATCGGAGCTGGAAAAGCTCGCGAGCGACATCGCGCTGCTCAAAGGCCAGCGCAGGGAGGCGGACCGGCGCAACCAGGAGATCGCCTCGGAAAGCAAGGCCGCGCGCGAAGCGTTGAAGGTCGAGAAGAAGAAAACGGCCGAGCTCGAGAAGAAGGTGGAGCGGCTGCTCGCCACACTTGCCGACCGCGAGGAAAAGCTCGACCGCCGCGAGAAGGACCTTGCTCGAATGCGCGAACGTTCGAAGCAAACCGCCGCCGCGAACGGCGTCGCCCAACTGGCTGCCGGCTCGGATGCGAAAAATGACGATGTCGATAAGGCAATCGCCAAGCTCGAGGGCGACCGGGAACGGCTGGAGGCAAGGCTGACGGCGCTCGCGCGTGAGAACAAGCGGCTGAAAACCGATCTTGCCGCCTCGGGGACGGCAATGCCGGAATTAGTGGGCGACGCACGCTCGGGCGCCGATCTTCGCGAACAGATGAACGAACTGGCGGCCGAGGTCGTCAACCTGACGATGAAGCTCGACGGGCCCGATTCCCCTATCGCCAAGGCGCTGGCGGGCGAGGGGCAGCAGAATGGGCGCGGCGTCAGCCTTGCCGACCGCGTGAGGGCTTTGCAAAAGGCCGGCACGTCCAACTGAGAAAAGACGATCGCAGGGCGCCCCCGGGTCGTTCTGCGGCTACCGGTCGGAAAAGTGATGCAGCGCGATTGCCGACGCGGCGGCGACGTTCAGGCTGTCAAAACCTTCCGCCATGCCGATCCTGACCGTGTGCAGCCGGGTAAGCAGGTCCCGCGGCAGGCCTTCGCCCTCGGTGCCAAGATAGAGCGCCAGCCTGGCCGAACGTTGCGCGGCGCGGATGTCGGTTGCGCCGTGCGGCGACAGGGCGAACTGGCTGAAGCCAAGTCGATCGAGGGTCGCGATGAAGGCTCCGCTATCGCCGAAGGAGGCGAAGGGAACCTTCAGCGCCGCGCCGACCGAAACACGGATTGCCTTACGGTAGAGCGGATCGCAGCAGGTCTGGTCGAGCAGCACCGCGTCCGCGCCGAAGGCCGCGGCATTGCGGAAGATCGCCCCCATATTGTCGTGGTTCGATATGCCGATCAGGACGACGGCCAACGCCCGCCGAGGCAAGGTTTCCACCAGAATTTCGGCGGGCGCCGGCGCGCCACGCATGCCGATCGCCAGGATGCCGCGGTGCATGTGGAAGCCGGCGATCCGGTCCATGACCTCACCGGCGGCAACATAGACCGGAAAATCCGGCGGCGCCTTGTGCAGGATCCCCTGGACGCCAGCCAGCCTGTTTTCGAGGATAAGGGCAGACTCGGCGGCGAAGCGCCCGGTCGACAACAGGAGGTCCAGCACCACCTTGCCTTCGGCGATGAAGCGCCCCTGCCGGCCGACGAGATCGCGCTCGCGGATGTCGAGATAGACGGCGACGCGCGGGTCCCGAGGATCGTCGATGGGGATGAGGTTCATGCATGCCTCGCCGAAGGGTGGTCGGCGAGGTATGAGCGACCGGAACCGCGGGTCAAGCCCCGGCGCGGCGCAACCGGTAGGCCATCTGTGAAAGATCGCCTTCGCCGAAAATTCCTTCCAGCATGCGCAGCAATTCGCGCACCGCTTCGGATTTGCAGGAATAATAGATCATCTGGCGGTCGCGCCGGGTCTCGACGAGATCGAGTGCCCTCAGCTTGGCGAGATGCTGCGACAGCGCGGATTGGCTGAGTTGCACCTTCTCGGCAATGGCGCCGACCGACATTTCGTTGTCGATCAGATGGGCCACGATCAGTAAGCGCTTTTCGTTGCCCATGAGAGTGAGAAAGGCGGCCGCCGATTCCGCATTGGCGATTAGCTTATTTGAGATCATAGATCCCCCAAGGGTCCTGGATCATCCTGGCGCCAGGGGGCAATGGCGCCTGAATCCACAATGTTCAGATGTCGATGGGCGCTGCTGAATCAGCGTCACAACGAGGGTAGATCATTTTATCTAAATCTCAAGCGTTGCTTTCGCCGGCTCGCGATCAACTATCGCTCTTGCTCCGCCGCGCGCCCCGCCTTTGCCATCTCGACAAGCGCCGAACGCAATTCGCGCGCGCTTTGCAGAGGCTGGGGAAAGAAAATCCTGCAGGTCGCGTCCGGGGCGGCGAGGTCCATGCCGTCAGGGTCGAAGCCGGTGGCGATCCAGCCGTCGCCCTCGGCACGGCCGAAATGGCGGGCGTAAAGGGCAAGCGCGTCGCGATGATCAGCGTTCATGTGATCGAGTGCCGCCTGCTCGCTGCCGGAGAACTCCTCGGCAAGGGCGGCGCCGGTGATGAAATCGTCGCGGTCGAGAAGAAAGGCCTTGCCGAAGCCGCCGTTCAGGCTAGCGCGCTCGGGCTGAAGCCGGAAGAACGAGAAATCGCCGAGCCCGGCATAAAGCTTCGCCTTCGGATTGCGGTTGAGGTAGCGCCGTTCGGCTCGGATCTGATCGGCCGATCCCCGCTCCAGCCGCAAGGCGCGGCACGCCAGGCTGATGCGCGGATGCGCCAGCGGATCGCCCTTGCCGGGCTCGCCAAGCAGCAGCGAACAGCGCGGATCGGCGAGCAATGCCCCGGTGTGCGCGGACAGCATCGAAATCAGGATCAGCGGCGCGCCGTCGATATCGGTTGCAACGCCAACCCGGCTCGCCAGCGGCGCGCCGGTGCCAGGCTCGATCGCGGCGAGCGCGCCGAAACGCGCCGAGCGGATCAGGGTTTTCGCCAGCCTGACCGCCTCTGCGTCGGTCTCGCGAATGACGTCTTTTTTCGATTCGGTCACAAGCTCACCCGAGATAAGTTGATTTCTATTCTCCGGTTATCGGCCGAGTACACCCGCCTTTGCAAGGGCTCCGATCTCCTCCTCGCTCAAACCGAAACCGGCCAATATGCCCGCGGGCTGGCGATCGGCGGCGGCCGGCGCCGTGGCAAGCGTCTGTGGGCTTTGCGAAAAACGCGGCGCGGGCCTCGGGCGCTCGAGTCTACCCGACGTCACGAAGCTTTGCCTGGCGCGATTGTGCGGGTGAGCCCTGGCTTCGGCCAAGGACAGCACGGGCGCCACGCAGGCGTCGGTCGCGGCGAAAAGCGCGGCCCACTCGTCGCGCGTCCTCGTCTTGATCCGACCGGCAATGGCGGCGCGCATCGCGGGCCAGGACGACTTGTCGTACTGGCTGCCGACGAAATGATTGTCGAGCGGCAGCAGCCTGGCGAATTCGGCGAAGAAGCGCGGTTCGAGGCAGCCGACGGCAATGTGCCTTGCGTCCGCCGTCTCATAGGTATCGTAGAACGGCGCGCCGGAATCGAGCAGGTTCTCGCCGCGCCTGTCGCTCCACAGACCCGCCGCCATATAGGCGTGGATAGGCGAGGCGAGCATCGAGGCTCCCTCGATCATCGAGGCATCGATTACCTGGCCCTTGCCCGTCACGGAACGCTGGAACAGGGCGGCAAGCACGCCTGCGATCAGCATCATGGCGCCGCCGCCTTGATCCGCGATGAGGTTGAGCGGCGGCACCGGTGGCGCGCCCTGCCTGCCGAGAGCATGCAAGAGGCCCGCATAGGCGAGATAGGTGATGTCGTGCCCGGCTCGCGCGGATAGCGGACCATCCTGACCGAAACCGGTCAAGCGGCCATAGATCAGCGCCGGATTGCGCCGGAGAACGACATCAGGCCCGAGGCCGAGCCGCTCCATTACGCCGGGGCGGAAGCCTTCGACGAGGATGTCAGCCTTTGCCACAAGGCGCAGCAGCAGTTCCGCCCCCGCCGGACGCTTCAGGTCGAGCTTGAGGATGGAGCGGCCGTGGCGGTCGAGATCGTATTCTTCCGGCAGGCTCAGAAGCGGCTGGCCGGACTCGGCGCGTTCGATGCGCAGCACCCCGGCGCCCATCTCGGACAACATCAGGGCGGCAAACGGCACCGGACCAAGCCCGGCCATCTCGATCACTTTCAGGCCGGCGAGCGGGCCAGTCTTTTCGGGAGAGGCACCGGCGCGTGTCGGCGAGCCAACCATCCCGCTTATTTGGGCGCCATGCGGATGGCGCCATCGAGGCGGATGGTCTCGCCGTTCAGCATCTGGTTCTCGACGATATGGAGGGCAAGCGCCGCATATTCAGACGGCTCGCCGAGCCGGGGCGGGAACGGGACGGAGGCGCCGAGCGAATCCTGCACCTCCTGCGGCATGCCGGCCATCATCGGCGTCTTGAAGATGCCGGGCGCGATGGTGCAGACGCGGATGCCGGACCGCGCCAGGTCGCGCGCCACAGGCAGGGTCATGCCGACGACGCCGCCCTTGGATGCCGCGTAGGCGGCCTGCCCGATTTGGCCGTCATAAGCGGCGACGGAGGCGGTGTTGACGATGACGCCGCGCTCGCCGCCATCGAGCGGGTCGAGTTTCGCCGCCCGGTCGGCGACTAGGCGGATCATGTTGAAGGTGCCGATCAGGTTGATCTCGATCACCTTGCGATACTGGTCGAGTGGATGCGGTCCGTCCTTGCCGATCGTCTTCACGCCGATGGCGATCCCGGCGCAATTGACCAGGATGCGCGGCGGCCCAAGCTTTTCAGCGACTTCGGCGATTGCGGCCGTGGCGCTGTCGCCGCTGCTGACATCGCATTGGACGGCAATGCCGCCGATGTCGGCCGCGACTTTCGCGGCGCGCTCGATGCCGACGTCGAGGATCGCGACGCGGGCGCCCTTGGCCGCCAAGGCGCGCGCGGTTGCCTCGCCAAGGCCCGACCCGCCGCCGGTGACGATCGCGATCTGGCCGTTCGGGTTCATGCAAGCCTCCCAGGATCCGGATTATGCTACGAAGCGCGCAAAGGAGGCGCAACCGCGATAGGCGGGTCGATCGACGGCTGCGCACTGGCGGCCGAACGCGCCGCGGCCGGGGCAAATTCCGCAACCCTTGCCATGTTGGCGTGAGAGACATCGCCGGCAAAACGGGCGATTGCGCCCGGCTTGATCTCGTGATGCAGCAGCCGGTCGAGATCGACCGGGCGCGGCATGGTGATCTGTCCGCGCGGAAAGCGCTTGAAGCCGAGCGGTCCATAGTAGGGTTCGTCGCCGACCAGAATGACGGCAGGCGCGCCGGCCTTCCTGGCCGCTTCCAGCGCGATCGCGACCAGCTTGCGGCCGATGCCGAGATTCTTGAAGGCGGGCCGCACCGCAAGCGGGCCGAGCATCATGGCGCGACCGGCGCCCGCGGCCACGCGCGTCATGCGCACCGAAGCGATCACCGTATCGTCCTTGACGGCGACAAAGGACATCGAGCGGTCGTGCCCGCCGGCCTCGCGGATCTTGTAGGCGGCAAGAACGAAACGACCGGGGCCGAAGGCCTCGTCGTTGATGGCTTCGATTTCGGCATCATGCGCCGGGGTTTCCGGCAGGTATTTCACGTCGGCAAGGCTCATGGTCTTTGCGTTCCGGTATACGAGGAAGGTTTGCTGCAAAAGCGGCAGCGTTCGCCAGTCAGCGCTTCTTAAGCGCGGGCGCCCTTTCGTCGTCGGTCGAACCGGATCGAGGCAAAGTCGAACATGGGCGCCTCCGCTAGCACCAATTTGGCGTCGCTGCAATCGGTGCCCTTTGCCTTTCTCTGCTCCAGTTGGCGATCTGGTTCGTTGTTAACGAACCAGATCGTCGTTTGACGAACTGTTCAGTGCCCGAAGGCTTCGCCAGTCGGGTTATCGGTCTAGATATGCCTGAGCTACAGGGAGATTTTTCGCATGGGACTGCTGATCGAAGGCAAATGGCAGGATCGCTCGCCCAGGACCGGCAGCGATGGGCGGTTCGTGCGGACGGAGTCGCAATGGCGCGACTGGATCACACGCGACGGCAGGCCGGCGGAAGGGCGCCCGCGCGGCTTCAAGGCGGAACCTGGCCGCTATCATCTCTATGTGTCGCTCGCCTGCCCCTGGGCGCACCGTACGCTGATCTTCCGTGCCCTGAAGAGACTGGAGGGCGTCATCTCCGTCTCGGTGGTGCACCATTTCATGGGCGAAAACGGCTGGACCTTCAAAGCCGAGGACGGCGCCACCGGGGACACGCTCTACGGTCTCGATTTCCTGCACCAGATCTATGCCAAGGCCGATCCGGCCTATTCAGGCCGCGTGACGGTGCCGGTTCTGTGGGACAAGCAAGAAAAGACGATCGTCAACAACGAGTCCTCCGAGATCATCCGGATGCTCAATTCCGCCTTCGACGAATGGGGCGATTCGGGTCTCGACTTCTATCCCGCGGCGCGGCGCGCGGAGATCGACGGGATCAATGCGCTGGTCTATCCGGCGATCAACAACGGCGTCTATCGCGCCGGCTTCGCCACCACGCAGAAAGCCTATGAGGAAGCGTTCGGCGAGCTGTTCTCGGCGCTCGATGCAATCGAGGAGAGGCTGTCGCAACAACGCTATCTGGTCGGCGAGCAGATCACCGAGGCCGACTGGCGGCTGTTCACGACGCTGGTGCGTTTCGATCCGGTCTATGTCGGCCACTTCAAATGCAATTTGCGCCGCATCGCCGACTATCCGAACCTGTCGAACTATCTGCGCGATCTTTATCAGGTGCCCGGCGTCTCGGGCACGGTCAACCTGCATCACATCAAGGCGCATTATTACGGCAGCCACAAATCGATCAACCCGACGGGGATCGTCCCGGCGGGGCCGGAACTCGATTATGCCGCGCCGCATGACCGCAACAGGTTCAGGAAGGCGGCGTGACTACCAGTAAGCCGAGATACGCTGGCCGCCAAAAATCTCTTTTATCCGCCGGAGCGTCGCCGGCGTCGTGGCCTCGGGCAAGCGGTCGATCGGAAAGAAGCCTGCTTCGGCGATCTCATGGTCCGGCCGTTTCGGCGCCGTCTGGCTGAAAGCTTCGATCAGATAAAGGCCGACATGGTCGCGCTTGCTGGCGCGGCGGTTGAAATGCATCGACTTCAGCACCGGCGGAGCCGTCAGAGCGATGTTGCCTTCCTCGGCCAGCTCGCGCGCTAGCGCTTCCTCAAGCGTTTCGCCGATCTCGACGCCGCCGCCCGGGAGCTGCCATCCTGGAACGTAGGTGTGACGGATCAGGAAGACGGAGTTGGAGGCGCGATCGTAAACCAGCCCGCGCACCCCAAGCGTCATGGGCCGGCGCAGCAGGAAGTAAAAATGGAACAGCCTTGCCCGCAATCCCGGCCAACCGGTCTGCCGGAATGTCTCTTCCGGATCGGCGCGGCGGTTCATTCCACGATACCGAAGCAGATGTTCGTGGGCTGCCCCACGGCTATCTGCTTGGCTTTCCGTGTTTTTCGCAGGTTCTGGCCGCAAAACCGTGGGACACTTTTTCGGAACCCGCTTGTCCGAACAGCAAAGGGTGAGTGGAAAGCTCTGCCAGCGTCGCTTAAGAAGAGACCATGTTCAGGCTCGCGCATATTTCCGACGCTCATCTGGGACCGCTGCCCGATGTAACCTATCGCGACCTCGCGTCCAAGCGGGTGCTGGGCTATGTCAACTGGCAGCGCAACCGGCGCCGCCACATGCATGACGCCGTCATCGACACTCTCGTCGCCGACATAAAGGCGAACGCGCCGAACCATCTCGCCGTCACCGGAGACCTCGTCAACCTGGCGCTCGACGGCGAGATCGAGATGGCGAAACACTGGCTCGAGACGCTTGGATCGCCGTATGACGTTTCGGTGGTGCCAGGCAATCATGACGCCTATGTGCCGGGCGCCTTCGACAAGGTCTGCCGAGCATGGGCTCCCTGGATGACGGGCGACGGCGTCAACACTCCGATCGACCGCAATTCCTTTCCCTATCTGCGCGTGCGCGGCAACGTTGCGCTGATCGGCGTCACCACGGCGCGCGCCACGGCACCCTTCATGGCCAACGGTTTCTTCATGGAAGGGCAGGCCGAGCGGCTCGGCAAGGTTCTCGACGACGCGGCGAAACAAGGGCTGTTCCGCGCCATCATGATCCACCATCCGCCGGTGCGCGGCGCCGTCCAGCAACATAAGCGGCTGTTCGGCATCGCCCGTTTTCACAAGGTCATTCGCCGGCATGGCGCGGAGCTCGTCCTGCACGGCCATTCGCATCTGCCGTCATTGTTCACCATCGGCGCACGTGGCGCCAAAGTGCCCGTGGTCGGGGTTGCCGCCGCGGGCCAGGCGCCGGGCGGCAAGCATCCTGCCGCTCAGTACAATCTGTTCGAGATCGATGGCGAAAAGGGCGCCTGGCGCGTGCGCTTGACGCGGCGCGGTCTGACCGGGCCGGCGCTGCCGCCTTCTGATCTGCAAACGACGGATCTCGACGTGCCGGCCGCGAACCGCGAGCTCGTCAGAAGCTGATCTTCATGTGCACGATGCGATCCCAAAACATCGCCAGCGAAACCGCCAAGCCCACAAGCGCACCGGCGGCAATCAGGCCGAGGCCGGCGAAGAAGGTCGTCCAGCCATTGAGGCGGCTCTCGGATTTAATGGGCGGCTCCGCTTCCCGCACCACAGGCCGATGCAGGCCGGGAACGGCGCTCTCGATACCGCCCTCCATCATATGCTGCCGCTCGACCACCCGTTCGGCCACGTAACGCGTCACCGCATCGGCGACGGCTTTCATCTCGGTCGTCTCGGCCAGCACGACACGGCCGACGCGCGTATCCTTGAGGAAGCGGTAGGTGCGGCGGTCGCGTCCCATGGCGACGTGGCTCACCGCATCGATCCATAGCCGCGGCTGCAAGCCGGACGAGACGGCGAAGTCGAAGCTGTCCATGTCGGCCGGGACATCGGCAAAGACCGGCGCAAGCTCGGTTGCCAAGAGATCGAGCCGCATGCGGTGCGCCTCGCGCATGTCGACGACCACATCATCACGGTCGGCGAAGGCGTTCTTGACGTCGCGTATGGCGTCCGAGAGTTTTCGCGACGGCTCTATCGGAGTGGTCTTGTCGCCTGCATCCTTCATGGGCGGCTGCCTCGTTGTTGGTTAACAGCGAGTTAACACAGTCGCCGGCAAAATGCACTGCCGACGATGAGCGGCGCGGCCGCCCCGGTCCATATGAAACGCGTCACGGATGCTTTCGAGATCGGTCCGGGAGAGCCAATCCCGGCAGAGTACTCGGCAATCAGCTCGCCGCTGCGCCCAGCGGCGGATGCAACCGTCTGGCGCGCCGCCGCGTGTTGCGACGCACCATCTCGGCAACCAGGGCCGGGGCCTCCTCGACCAGCATATGACCAGCGTCAAGAACATGATGCAGGTGGAAGTGCGGCGGCAAAGTCTCGGTCTGCAGGACAGGCAGGAGCGGATCCTCCGCTCCCCAGACAACCATCACCGGCATGTCGAGCCCATCCAGTTGCGCCCCGGGAATAACGCCTTGCCGGTCATCCCTGGTCATCACCGCCGCCATATCGGTCAGCGTCTGCAACTGGCCCGGCCGTTTGCGCATCCGGCAGATTGCATCGACCGCATGGTCAGGCGGCACACTGCGCGGGCCCGACATGGCTGCAAGGCAGGCCCGGATCTCTTTCCTACCAGTTGCGGCGGCATAGCGGCGCAGCAAGGCCGCGTTGATTTCCGGGCCGAAACCGCCGGGTGCCAACAGAGTGAGCGAGGCAACCCGATCGGGATCGGCAAGCGCCATCAATGTCGCGATCGCGCCGCCCATCGAGTGACCGACCAGATGAACCTTGCTCAACCCTCGCTCCGCCAGATCGGCCAGGATAGCCTGCGCGGCCGGCTTGGCACCGCCCATGCCTTCGCATTTCAGGGATTGCCCATGGCCCGGCAGATCGTAAGCCAACATTCTCGCTTCGGCCGCCAGCGATGCCATGACGTCACGCCAAATCTCACGGCAGGCCCCGAAGCCGTGCAGGAAGACGATTGTCTTCGGACCAGCGCCGCGCTCGACGGCATAAGGGAATGGAAGCATGAAAGAAGGAGCGGTAGGCAGACGTGCAGCCATTGCGAATTGTGGCTGGATTGCTCCCGATCCAGGCCGATGGCCAGTAAAATCTTCGCGACCACAGCGGCCCGTCAGGCGCCCGACGCGCAAGCATCGTCTGAACTTGACGGATCGGCGTCGTACTTCCGCCCGCTGAAATCCTGTGGCCCAAACACGGGCGCAGGGCTGGATTAGCTCGGGTTGCCGATACCGGCGGCCCGCAAGGATTGCACCAGCCGGTCGGTGAGATCGGCGGGGTATTTGCGGTCGACGAATGTCGCGCGCGGGTCGGCGACGAAGTTCGGGAATTCGGCGACGAGCTCGTTGGCAAGCTCGCCCGCCAGCTTGTCGCGCCCTGAAATCTTGGCGCCGATCAGTCGCGCGGCCAGATAGTGCGACTTGGATGCCGTCGTGCGCAGCGACTCGCTGGCGATCGCGGCCTTCTTCATATCGCCCTGCATGAAGGCTCCGATGAACAGGCCATAATCCCACCAGGTCGGATGGCCGCTGAAGGCTTCGACCGCGTGATCCAGGATCGGCGTCCCCTCGTCATATTTGCCGGCGAAGATCAGCCCGTAGCCATAGGCGGCGGCCATGCCGAGATCATACGGGTTGAGTTCGTAGGCTTTGCGCATCAAGCGGGTTGCTTCGTCCGTGTTGCCGAGGCGCGAGTTCAGGTAGCCTAAGGCGCGATGCGCGTGCGGGCTCATCGGCCCCATCTGGACGGCGCGGTGCGCAAGCGACATGGCCTTTTCGAGCGTCGCTTCCGGCGGATAGGCATAGTGGGCGTTGACCGCCTCCACATGAAGCGAAGCCAGTTCCGCGTAGACAAGCGACGATTTGGTGCCTTCGCTGACCAGCTTCTGCAGGCAACGATACGCAGCCTCGTACGTCTGGGCGCTCATATCGAGATAATAGCGGTCGTCGAGCACCAGGCATGCGATCTGGCTGGTTCGGATGTCGCTCTGGTCAATGTAGCTGTAGATCGCCCCGGAGGCGGGAACGGTTGAGGTGAGAAGGCTGGCGATGTTGCTTTCAACCATATCGGGGGCACTTTCGGCCGATGTCAGGTTGCGTGACAGGAGAACCCGCCCGGTCGCGACGCTCTGCAATTCCACCGTGACGTCGCCGGCAGCCGGCCCGGGAACAATTTCGAAAACGAAACTGATCGGATCGGCGGACCGATCGCGCGTCGAATCCGCATCGCGTCCGATAAAATCGATGGTGTCGAAACCGGCAAGCCCGGCGCGCAGCGACGACGCGACGCGAGCCGCCTCCGGCCCCTCGGCTTTCACCGCAATGTAGATTAGCGGCAGTGAGTCGAATGTCGGCTGGGCAGCGATGCTCGCCGTGCCCGCCGTTTCGACCGATGTGCCCGCTTCGCCGCCAAGGAAGGCGTTGCTTTGGCGCACGATAAGCACGCCGAGCATGACAATGACCAGGATCATGGCGGCCCAGAAGAAACGCAGCTGCCGCGTGAGCGACTGCGCAGGTGCCGCCGGCGCCGTCAGCGCCACAGGTTCGCCCGGCACAGAGTTGTCGAGATGCTCGGACACCGACGGAGCGGCTTCGGCCGATGCGTTGGGCCGCTGCGCGATGGTTTCGGAGGCGGACCTAGCGTCGCCAGGCAGCCGAATCGCATTCAGCTCGTAGGAAGGGACATAGCCGCCACGCGGGATCGCGATGCGCACCGGCTCGGCGACACCTTCATTGGCGAAATACTGCTCCAGGAGCTCGCGCAGCCGACCGGCCTGCACCCTGACCACGGCATCGGTGGAGGCGTCGAAATCGCCGTCCTTGCCGAAGACATCCATGGCTATGGAAATGCCCTTCAGCCTGTCGGCCTCGCCGGCCTGCTCGCGTTCAACCAGATAGCGTAAAAGCCTGCGAGCACGCTCGGACCGTCCGAACGTTTCGCTGGCAAGCAGTCGCTCCAATGTCTCGCGCACTGCGGGGGCGGCAGGCGGGGCATGCTCCAAGTGTCGATCCTTCCGAAGTCGGCACAGGTTAGGGCGCGATCATATAGCGCTCGCGCCGTCGCACAAGGATGCTTCTATTATGCGATCGCGTAAGCCCACCGGAAATTCCGCCACCGGTTAACGAATGGCAGCTCTCGCGAGCTGTGGCTGAAGCGTGGTGCAATTGGAATGCGCCACGCTTCAGACAGATCTGCCCGGTCGGCCCGCCGCCGAGCCGGACCGTTTCACATCAGCTGCTCCGGCGGCCGATGATACGGTTGGCGGCCGAAACAACGGCCTCAAGCGAGGCGGCGACGATGTTGGTGTTGATGCCGGCGCCGAACAGCTTGCCGCCCGGATACTCCATCTCGACATAGGAGATGGCCGAGGCGTTGGAGCCGCGCTGCAGGGAATGCTCGGAATAGTCGAGCACCGACATGTCGACGCCGACATGGCGGGAAAGCGCATCGACGAAGCCGTCGATCGGACCGGTGCCCGAGCCGGTGATGGTCACTTCCTTGCCGTTGTCGAGGATCTCCGCCTCCACGATACGCCGGCCCTTCACCTCGGTGTCGGGGAAGGTGCGATGGTCGAGGAACTTCAGGCGCGCGCCGGGCTGGTCGACATAGGTTTCGAGGAAGCGTTCATGGATGCGCTTGGCAGGCACTTCCTTGCCTTCCGCATCGGTGATCGCCTGGATCGCCTGGCTGAACTCGATCTGCAGATTGCGCGGCAAGTTGAGGCCGTAGTCCGCGTGCAGCACATAGGCGATGCCGCCCTTGCCCGACTGCGAGTTGATGCGGATGATCGCCTCGTAGGTGCGGCCGACATCGGCCGGATCGATCGGCAGATAAGGCACTTCCCAAAGCGGTGTGTTGGCCTTCTTCAGCGCCTTCATACCCTTGTTGATGGCGTCCTGATGCGAGCCGGAGAAAGCGGTGTAGACCAGTTCGCCGACATAAGGATGGCGTTCCGGGATCTTCAGCTGATTCGAATACTCATAGACATCCTTCATCCGGTTGATGTCGGAACAGTCGAGCTCCGGATCGACGCCCTGGGTGAACATGTTGAGCGCCAGCGTGACAATGTCGACATTGCCAGTGCGCTCGCCATTGCCGAACAGCGTGCCTTCGACGCGGTCGGCGCCGGCCATCAGGCCGAGCTCGGTGGTGGCGATGCCAGTGCCGCGGTCGTTATGCGGATGCAGCGAGATGATCAGGTTCTCGCGGTTGTCGAGATTGCGGCACATCCATTCGATGCGGTCGGCATAGACGTTGGGCGTCGACATCTCGACCGTCGAGGGCAGGTTGATGATCAGCTTGTTGTCGGCCGTCGGCTTCACGATCTCGGTGACGGCGTTGCAGATCTCCAGCGCGACTTCCAGCTCGGTGCCGGTGAAGCTTTCCGGCGAATATTCGAAACGGTAGCCGCCGCCGGCCTTGGCCGCCATGTCGGTGATCATCTTGGCGGCATCGGTGGCGATGCGCTTGATGCCGGCGACATCCTTCTCGAAGACGACGCGCCGCTGCAGCTCGCTGGTCGAATTGTAGAAATGCACGATCGGACGATGCGCGCCCTTGAGCGCGTCGAAGGTCCGCGTGATCAGCTCGGGGCGGCACTGCACCAGCACCTGGAGCGACACGTCGGCGGGCACGCCGCCTTCCTCGATGCACCAGCGGGCGAAATCGAAATCGGTCTGCGAGGCCGAGGGGAAGCCGATCTCGATTTCCTTGAAGCCCATGTCGAGCAGCAGCGCGAACATGCGTGCCTTTCGTTCATGGCCCATCGGGTCGATCAGCGCCTGATTGCCGTCGCGCAGGTCGACCGAGCACCAGATCGGCGCCTTGTCGATCACCTTGTTCGGCCAGGTGCGGTCGGTCAGGCCCACGGTCGGGTAGGGCTGGTATTTGCGTGCTGCGTCCGACATGTGGCCGGCCGCGCGCTTCCCGGCTTCAGCCTCGCCGGCGCGGATTTCCTCTCGTGCGTTCATCATCTCTTCTCCGGGCGGCCCGCATGTTCGCCTTAGGCGGATTGATGGCGAGCGTCGCCTCTACCAGAATTTCGTTCGCTTGATTGTGACTTTGCCAAGGAGCATGCGCCTGAAGCGGCGGGTATCGACCGCCGGGCGCTCCTTCAGCGAGCCCGGCGATCGCCGATAAGGCCGAGAAGAAGCAGGGTCGAAGCAAGCGCGCGCGCGGTCTCGCCGGCAAAGCCGGTGCGAGAAGAAGCGACGGAGCGGACGCGCGTGGTCATGGCGGCTCTCTTACAGGAGCGGCCCGTCGGAGGCAAGTGCCGGCCAGGCCGCACGCCGTGGTTGGAACTTATAGGGCGTGCTGTTCGACGTCTTTGAAGCCATGTGTACGGCATGTGTCGATGAGTTCCGTAATCCCTTCCGAGTCGCGTCGATCACCTCTGTCTCACGTTCACCGTACCATGGTGCAATCATCGAAATGATCGGCCTTGGAGGAAGCCTGATCATCAGCTGAAAACCGGATGCGTTGCCGACCTTCGTGCGGTTCCGTCCAAAAATATGACTCTTATAATCATGTTTTAGTGGCAATGCTGCCGACGCTGTGGCATGCCGGCGCTCGGCGACATCGCGTTCGGCCGGTGCCGCTGCCATCGATATCGAAAGGCCCGGCGATGAAGCTCTTGAGCGCGCAAACCCGTATCCAGAACGATGATATCCGCGCGGTGATGGACAGGCTGCGCGAGGAGCACGGCGACAGCGAGGTCGAGACCGGCGTTGCCGGCCGATGGGAATTCCGCATGCATTACGGCTCGTTGAACGCCTCGTTCGACGATAGTGGCGTGCTGGTCCGCGTCGCGGCGGAGGACGAGACCTGCCTCTCCTATATGAAGATGATCTTTGCCGGCCACGTCGCCGCGCATCTGCGCACCACCGAGGGCCTCCGCTGGCAAGGCGACGGCAAGGATGGCGGCACGCCGGTGTTCTTCCGCGAGATATCGGTCCTGTCCTCGACGCGGCTGTCGCCGCATATGCAGCGCCTGCGCTTCTCCGGCCGCGACCTCGGCCGCTTCGCCCATGGCGGATTTCATGTCCGGCTTCTGCTGCCGCCGGCCGGACGCCAGGCGGTCTGGCCGACCATGGGCGCCGACGGGCTGATCGTCTGGCCGTCGGGCGAGGATGCGCTGACCGTGCGGGTCTACACAATCCGCGCGCTGGACGTGGCCGAGGGCTGGCTCGACATCGATTTCGTGCTGCATCCCGGCGTCGAGACGCCGGCCGCGAGTTTCGCGCAGAATGCGCGGGCCGGTGACGTCATCGGCATGATCGGCCCCGGCGGCGGCGATGTGCCCAAGGCATCAAACCTGCTTCTGCTGGGCGACGATACCGCGCTTCCGGCGATCGGCCGGATGCTGGAAGAGCTTGCGCCGCCCGTCCGTGCCGAGGCCTTCATCGAGGTCGATGGTCCGCAGGACCGAGTGACGTTGGCGGCGGGCGAGAACATCGCCGTCCACTGGCTTTATCGGCATGGCCGCGAAGCAGGCCGTGCCGGCCTGCTGCCGGAAGCGCTGCGTGAGCGCGGCCGCGGGGCCGATGATCTCTTTGCCTGGGCCGGGTGCGAGTTCGCCGATTTCCGCGCGATCCGCAGAATTCTGCGCAAGGAATGGGGCATGCCGCGCGACCGGCATCTTGTCACCGCCTACTGGCGCCGTGGCGCGCCGGGCGAAGACGGTGCCGGCGAGGAATAGTTCCGTCTTTTCATTCGCGATCGCTGACCATGGCGATCGTCGGCGCTGCCACCAGCGCGACGAGGCCTGCGCCGCCGAACAGCGCGCCATAACCCAGATGCTGCGCCAGGTAGCCGGCCAGGATGCCGCCCGCCATGCTGACCAAGGCGTCCATGCACTGGAAAAGCGTGAAATCGACGCCGGCCTGCCTCGGATCCGACCAGCGCATGAACTGCGCATAGAGCGCCACGAAGCCAAGCGCCATGATGCCCGAGGAGCTCAGCATCGCGACGGCCGCCAGCGGGCCTGTCGGGAAAATGCCGGAAAGCGAGAAGGCCGCGAGGATGAGCAGCGATCCGGCCTGCAGGACGAGCGCGAGCACAAGCACGCTGCGCGTGCCCAGCCACCGGACGAGAGCGCCGCCTGCAAGCGAGGCCGCAACGCCGAGGATCATGCTGCCGACGCCGTTGACCAGGCCGATCGTGGAAAGGCTGAGCCCGGCATCGACGAGAAACGGGCCGAGCATGGTCAGCGCCGCCTTCTGCGCCAGCACATAGATCGCCGACGCCGCCAGACCGCGGCGTATCTGCGGGCGCCGCAATGCCGCGCCGAGCGAGGGCACGTGCTCGCGCACTTCCTTGCGCGATTGGCCGGCAATGCCGAACAGGAAGGGCAGGCCGAGCAGCACAAGCAGCGAGGCCATGGCCGACACCGCCGCGCGCCAGCCATGGATTTCGACCAGATAGAGGAAAAGGCCGGCGCCGATCGCCGAACCAAGATAGGCGCCGCCGACCTGGGCGGCATTGCCCCAGCCGAGATTCCTGCCGGCAAGGTTCTGCACCGCAAAGCCATCGCAGGCGATATCGACGGTGGAGGCCGCGAAGGCGACCACCGTGAGGCAGGCGACCACGGGCCAGAAAGCGGCCGGGCCGAGCTCGGCGACAGCCAGCAGTCCGATGATGGAAACGAGGCCGCCGATGAGAATGATCGTGCCGGTGCGGTTCCTGCCCGCCGGCGGAAGCCGGTAGCGTTCCACCGCCGGCGACCACAGGAATTTCAGCGCCCATGGCAGGGCGATCAGGGTGAGCAGGCCGATGCGGTCGAGCGGCAGGCCCTGGTCGCGCATGACGGCCGGCAGACCTGTCCAGGTGATGCCGCCGATCACGCTCTGCGCCACATAGAGGCCGCCGATCGCCGTAACGATGAGGGCCGGCGACGATGCGGACCGGTTCGAGACGGAGATCGACATCAGAAGCGGTAGCGCAGGCTGCCGAACAGCGAGCGGCCCTCGTCGCGGTAGCAGTAGCCGGCCGAGCAGATCGTCTGCTGGTTGTCGAACAGGTTCTTGGCGTTGATCTGCAGCTTAACCCCTTCGAGCTTCGGGTTGCGGTAGCCGAAATCGTAGGACAGCGAGGCGTCGACGAAAGCGCGGGCATCGTTCTTGAAGGTGTTGGTGTCGTCGCCATAGCTTGCGCCGGCAAACCGCACGCCGGCGCCGAGCCCCAGCCCTTCCAGCGTGCCGTTCTCGAATTGGTAATGGCCCCAGAGCGACAGGATGTGGTTCGGCGTCGCCGACAATTCCTTGCCGGCGGTGCCTTCGGCGCCGCGTTCGATCTTCACACGCAGATAGGTGTAGGAGGCGATGACGCTGAAGCCGTTGTCCAAAGAGGCGTTGGCCTCCAGCTCGACGCCGCGCGAGTTCAGGTCGAGCTGGCGCTGCTTGTTGATGCCGGTCGAGGCGTCGAAGACGACGCCGTCCTTCTGGTCGATGTCGAACAGCGCGGCACTGACGGTCGCGTTATGGTCGGGGATCTCGTATTTGACGCCGATCTCCTTCTGCGTGGCGATGGTCGGGCGGGCGACGCGGCCGACCGGGCTATTAACGTCGTCATAGACGAAGCCGATGTTGGGAGAGAACGAGGTCGAGTAGTTGATGTAGGGGATGATGCCCCATTCGGTCCGGTAGGACAGGCCGACGCGGCCGGAGAAGGCGCTGTCCTTCTGCTCCGATTGGCTGAAATCGGCCGCGGTGGACGTTGTGTCGACCCAGTCGTAGCGGCCACTGGTGAACAGGGTGACATCGTTCCACTCCATCTGGTCGTGCAGATAGACGCCGAGCTGGTTCATTTCCTGCCCGCCGGAATGGGGGACGGAGGCGGCCTTGATGTCCTCGACCGAGACATAGGAGAGTCCGCTGCCGGCGTCATAGTCCGACCAGGCATAGTCGATGCCGGCAATCGCGGTGTGCGTGACCGGGCCGGTATCGAATTCGAGCTGCGCCATGTTGTCGACGACGAAGTTCTTCATCGCCTCGGTGTAGTGGCCCCAGTAGCGCTCAAGCGGCTGGTCGGCGCCGATCGAATAGTGGCCGCTATATTCGATGTCCGAGTCGACGGCGTTGTAGCGCAGGTTCTGGCGCACGGTCAGCCAATCGTTGAAGCGGTGCTCGAACTCGTAACCGATGCGCCCCTGATCTTGCGTGAAATCGTTCCAGGTCGGATCGCCTTCATAGACATTCGACAACACGCCATAGGCGGAGTTGTAGAAGGCGGCGGTGCCGCCGGTGACGGACTTCGAATACTCGCCGAGGATGGTGAGCTTGGTGTCCTCGTCCGGTTTGAAGGTGACGGCCGGCGCCAGATAGAGCTTGTCGTCAGGGTAGTCGGGCAGGCTGGTCTCGCTCAGGCGGCCGAGGCTGGTGAAGCGGTACAGGATGCTGCCGTCATCGTTGACCGGCCCGGAGGCATCGAGCGCCGCCTGGAAGCGGTTGTGCTCGCCGGCCAGCAACTCGATCTCGTGGAACCGCTCGTCCTTGGGCCGCTTGGTCACGACGTTGACGACGCCGCCGGGACCGCTGACGCCGTAAAGCGACGAGGCCGGACCCTTCAGGATAGTGACGCCCTCGATGCCGTAGGGTTCTGTCTTGAACCAGGCGGAAGGGCCATTGTATTGGCGCAGCCCATCGCGGAACATGCCGTTGTAGAAGGCCTGGAAACCGCGCAGGAAGAAGGCGTCGTAGCGCGTGTCGAAACCGAAGCTGTTTGGATTGGCGCTCGCCGTATAGCCCAGCGCGTCGTTCAGGGTGCGCGGCTTCTGGTCCTCGATCTGCTTTTGCGTGACGACCGAAACCGCCTGCGGGATTCTAGCGATCGGCGTGTCGGTCTTGGTGCCGATGCGATCCTTCTTCGCGACATAGCCGTCCTGCTTCAGGATCTCGTTGCTCTCGGCGGTTACCTCGATCTTGTCGAGAACGACGGCGTCGCCGCCATCCTGCGCAATCGCCGGGCAGGCATGACCGAGCATGGCGCTGCCCGCCAGCAATGATAGTCCCCGGCGCCACGTCCTCGACCGCTTCGGCATTAACCTGTCTCCAATTCTCATGTTTTGATTGCGCTTCCGCGCTCTCAAATATGAGTATGTGAGTCAAGTATTTTTTGCTGCTTCGCCGCACTTGGTGGCCTCGCGTGGTGTCAACCTTCCTGGCAGGCCGGGACAGAAGCGACGTGTTGTTCCGGCGCCGATCCGCGACGAAGGTCGAGAAAGACGATGATGACAGTAAGCACCGTGATCGTCGCCAGCACGATGAGCAGCCGGTCGAAAGCCGTCTCGTAAGCTTGGCGACGGTCAGTAGGTCGTGCGTCCACCGGAAAGATCGAAGGTCGCGCCGGTGGTGAAGGAGTTCTCGTCCGACAGCATGAAGACGACCATGGCGGCCGCCTCCTCGACCTCGACGAAACGGCCGCGCGGCACTTTGCCGAGCATATAGGCGACCTGCGCTTCGGTGAGTTGCTCCAAGATGCGGGTGCGGGCGGGCGAGGGCGTCAGCGCGTTGACGGCGATGTCATGTCCGGCAAGTTCCTTGCCGAGCGACTTGGTCAGCGCCAGCACGCCGGCTTTTGCGGCGGAATAAGCGGCGGCATTCGGATTGCCTTCCTTGCCGGCCACCGAGGAGATGTTGACGATGCGGCCGTAATTGCGCGCGATCATGCCGGGCACCAGGCGCCGGCAGCAGTAGAAGACGCCGTTGAGGTCGATATCGACGATCTGACGCCAGGCGGCGGGGTCGTAGTCCACCACGGTTGCCGCCGGTCCGGCGATGCCGGCATTGTTGACGAGGAGATCGACGGGGCCAAGCGTCCGCTCGGTCTCTGCGGCGGCGCGATCGACGGCCTCGATCTGCGACTGGTCGCAGAGAATGGCCTCGACGCGGCCGAGCGACGCGAGTTCGGCGGCAGCTTTGCTCATCGCGGCCTGGTCGACGTCCCAGATGGCGACGCCGGCGCCGGACGACAGCAAGCGTCGGGCGACAGCAAGGCCGATGCCTTGCGCGCCGCCGGTCACCACGGCGACGCGGCCGGAAAGATCGACGGCATTCACGCGACGGTTCATGGCATTCTCCTCCGCTCCCTTAGAGCAATTCGGCATCCCGATCGGGATGCTGCCCTGCTCTAATTTTTTGCTTTCAGGCAATTCCAGACGGAAAACCGCTGCACACTTTTCCGGGAATTGCTTTTGCGCCCATGCCCTGGATATAGCGGATCAGCCCCTGAGGTTTCGCGCCACAAGCCTGGCTACGCTTGGCCCAATGAGCAGCACGACCAGGAATCGCGCCGACTGCAAGGCCATGACGAAGGAGATGTCGACGTTCTGCGCCGCGGCTGCGACGATGGCGACGCTGTCCATGCCGCCCGGGCTGGTCGCCAGGTAAGCGGTCAGCGGGTCGATGCCGAGCAGGCGGCTGATGGCGAATCCCATGCCGCCGCAAAAGGCGATCAGCGCGACGATCAAGCCGACGATCTGCGGCAGGGCGCGTGCCGCATGGCGCAGAATCGGCCGGGTGAAATTCAGCCCGATCGACCAGCCGACCATGGCGTAGCTGATCGCCAGCAGCCAGGGCGGCAGTTGCATCGGCACGCCGAGGCCGAGATGGATCACCGCGCCGAAAATGAAGGCGCCGAGAAAGAACGGCGAGGGCAGCCTGACCAGCTTTCCGGCCAGGCCACCCACCGCCGCGATGCCGACGCGGCGAAGGCGAAGGCATCGATCGGCGGAAACCAAACGACGGGCGGTACTTCGACGCCGGATGTGTCGACCCACATCTTGGCGACGAGGGCGGCCGTCATCGAGACGAAGATCACGCGCAGATACTGCATGAAGGCGACGAGGCGCTGGTCGGCGCCGAAGGCGCCGGCCATCAGCACCATGGCCGTCGCGGCGCCGGGCGAGGAGCCCCAGACCGCCGTGGTGCCGGGCAGGATGCGCCAGCGGCTGATCAGCCATCCGAGCAGGCTGGAGGCGGCGACGGTTGCTATCACCACACCGAGGAGAGCGGCCATTCCGCATAGAACACCGGAAAGATGTCGGCCGAGATCGAGCCGGCGACCAGGCAGCCGACGATCGCCTGGGCTGAGCCGAACAGCGGACGGGGTACGCGCACGGTGGCGCCATTGGTGCCGGCCAGGATCGCGGCAAGCATTGGGCCGATCAGCAGGGCCGCGGGCAGCGCGGCGAGCTCCAGCGCGCCGGCGAAGAGCAAGGAAAACACCAGCAACACCAGCCACTGCCGGGGCGGGTGCAGGCGCGCCATGCGCTCGGTCGGCGTCTGGTCCTGGGATGGTTGCTCTGGCGAGGAGTCCATATGGGCTCTTAAAGCGGACGCCGACAAATGCGAACCCGCTTTCGGCAAATTCGCGCAAGAGAGGTCAATCAGCCTTTTCGGGAGCAGGAAGGCCGAAGCCGCCGACCGGACGGGTCTCGATCTGGAATTCGAAGCCGGCGATAAAGGGGCGCGCCTTGGCGATCGCCGCCTGGACTTCCGGCAGCTGCAGCGAGGCCTTGTGGCTCGCCTGGTCGGTCCACACTTCGGTGACCCAGATCGCGTCGGCGTCGGCCGGATCGGTGGCGATGATGTAGCTCAGGCAGCCGGGAAGCGCGGCGGTGCTTTCGCGCAGCACGTCCATGACCGCATCGCGCTGGCCGCGCGCCGCCCGCATCTTGCCGATCAGTCCGTACATGCCCTTGCTCTCCCTCCAGGTTGCACGCTGCATCAAGTATGCAATCGCCGGCTCACGGCATCAACTGGCCGCCATTCACCTCGATCACTTGGCCGATGATGTAACCGCTCAACAGGTCGGACGACAGGAACAGATAGGCGCCGACGCAATCCTGCGCCGTGCCGGCGCGCCCTTGCGGAATGGTGGCGACCATGGCCTTGATCTGCTCGGCGTTCGAATAGCGTTCGTGGAACGGCGTCAGGATGGTGCCCGGCGCCACCGCGTTGACGCGGATGCCGAAGCCGATCAGCTCCTTGGCCATGCCGCGAGTCACGTTGGAAACGAAAGCTTTGGCGGAGCCGTAAAGCCCGGCGCCGCCGCCGGCGCCGTTGCGGGCCGCGATCGAGGTGGTGTTGATGATGAAGCCGCCCTGGCGCTTCAGCCACGGGATCGCCTTGCGCGAGGCGGTCAGCACCGAGCGCGCATTGAGGTCCATCACGGCATCGTAATGCGCCTCGTCCTGATCGGCATAGGCGACGCGGCCGAGCATGCCGCCGGCATTGTTGACCAGGCCGTCGAGCCGGCCGAAATGGTTTGCGCTCTCTTCGACCACACGCTCGACGTCCGCAGGCATCGAAAAATCGCCCTGGACCGGAAACACCTCGCCGCCATCGTCGCGGACGGATCGGGCCAGGCTCTCGGCGGCTTCGCGGCTCGCATTGTAGTGCAGCGCGACGCGGCACTTCTGCGCCGCGTAGGCACGCACAAGAGCCGCGCCGATGCCGGTCGAAGCGCCGGTGACCAGCACCGCCTTTCCGGCAAGATCGGGGATGGCAAGTGTCGTCATGTGGGCCGGCCTCCGCGTTGCCGTCTTTCGTAGGCCATTGCCGGCCTTGCGTTCAAGTGGGGGCGTTCAAGTCCGGTCGCGCTCAGGGCCTGAGATAGACATAGCCCTGGTGCTGCAGCTCGGCGAGCTTCACGACGCCGCCTTTGTCGGCAACCTCGAAGCCCGCCAGCAGGTCGGTCAGCGCGATGTCCATGCCATGCAAGGTGTTGCCGCAGGCTTGCGGGACAAGCCCTTGCTGGACGAGGCCGGCAAAGCGGCTGGAAACGGCACCGGAAGCGCCCTTGGCTTTGAAGGCGGCCAGAGCCGGACCGTGCACCACAAGCACGATATCGACATTGCCGCCGGTGCCCTCATAGTGGTTCTTGATGTTGCCGAGGACGAAATTGACCTTGTCGGCGTCGCTGAGGTGATAGGCGACTTTCAGCTTTCCCTCAGGCGTTGCCGCATTTGCCCGGCTCAAGCCGAAAAGACCCGCGGCGCCTGCGAGACCGGCACGAAAAATGTCACGGCGCAGCATCCTATCCTCCGTTGTCCGCCCGCTCGCGCGATTTTGCATGGCCCGGGCGGCACTCCTAGACTAGCATATCCAAGTCCTGTCGGTGGGAGGAGGGTCACATGGCATCGAGGACCGTTGTGGGGAGGGCCATGGCGGGCGTGGTGCTGTGCACCGCCCTTGCCGCCTTAGCCGGCGCCGTGCGCGCCGAACAGCCGCCCAAGCTTGCCGAGCTCAGCCCGACCGGCGCCGATGCCTGCTTCGGCCGCGTTTACGACGCCGCTCATCTCAAAGCACACCCGCACCAGAAGGTGGCGCGCATCTTCTTCTTCTACGGCCACGACCCGGTCAGCCGGCCGAACGAAGAACCTCCGGCCAACCAGGATACTTCCTATAACGGCTTTCTCACCACCACGGTGCGTGGCGCCAAGAAGCCGGAATGGGCGAGCAGCTGGTGCAACAAGGAAGACCCGAGCGACAAGGCAAGCGGCATCCGCTGCGGCATGGATTGCGACCGGACACTGGCTTCGCTGAAGGTCGACGACAAGGGAAAGCTGCTTTTGTCGGGCCTGTCGCCGGATGTTTATCTCGATCCCGACGCGTCGGAGTCGATGAGCAAGGCCGAATACAACAAGCAGGCCTTGGGCAGCGAGGACGACAATTTCAAGCTGGATCCGATGCCGGCCGAGACCTGCAAGGCGGAGTTCGCGCGCATTGATCCCATCGATCCGGCGCTTGGCGATCCGCTGCGCGTGCGGCTGAAGCCCGATCAACCCTTCTGCTTCGGACGCGATTATGACGATCAGCATCTGAAGTCGCATCCGGGCCAGCTGACGCAATCGATCCGCGTCTTCCGCGGCCCGATCGAACTCGCCTCCTTCGCCGTCGGCGGCGACGCCGCGAACTGGCCCGACGGGGCGGATATCGCCGTTTCCGTGACGACGAGGCAGAAGGGGAAAAAGGTCACGCAGACCTATTCCTGCCAGGGCGAGGCCGACCAGTGGCGCTGCTCGGCCAGCGCGAAAATGAGCGATTTTTCCTGCGACATCTCGCAGAAGGAGATTTTTCTCAAACGCGGCGCTGGCGGCATGATGATGGTTGCGAATCCCAACAATGCCGTGGCGGTTGTCGATCTTTGCTCAAAAGCGGCGAACGGCAAGACGAAGTCGGACGACAAGGTCTTTCGATTGACGCCCATGCCGCAGTCGGCCTGCGCTCCATAAGATTCAGGCGAAAGGCACTGCGGTTGTGCCTTTCGGCAGCTTGGCCTCGTCGTCCGGCTCGACATGGATGATGACGCGCACCGAGGGGATCTCGGCTTTCAGCGCGTCCTCGATACGGTCGCAGATGACATGGCTGGCGCCGACCGTCATGTCGGCGTCCACGACGAGGTGGAACTCGATGAAGGTGGCGCGCCCGGCAGTGCGCGTCTTCAGATCATGCACCTCGAGCGCGCCCTTGGAATTGGCCGAGATGATGTCGCGGATCTGCATGTGTTCCTGCTGATCGACGGCGCGGTCCATCAGGCCGTTCATCGACGAGCCGATGACATGCCAGCCTTGCCAGAGGATGTTGAGCGCGACGATCACGGCCAGCGCCGGATCGAGAATCTGCCAGCCGGTGAGCACGGCTCCGACGAGACCGCCGAACACGCCCACGGACGTCACGACGTCGGTCATGATGTGCTGACCGTCGGCCACGAGAGCAGGTGATTTCGCGTTCCGGCCGGCGCGGATCAGCGTCAAGGCCCAGATCGCGTTGACGACGGTCGCGGCGCCGTTGACGGCAAGGCCTTCCCAAGGCTGTTCTAGCGGGACCGGATGCTGCCAGGACCGCCAGACCTCGTTGAGGATGAGCAGGGCCGCAACGACGATCAGCACGCCCTCGAGAACGGCTGAGAAATATTCGGCCTTGTGATGGCCGAAGGGATGGTCCTGGTCGGCCGGCTTGTAGCTGACCTGGATCGCCCAGAAGGCAGCGGCCGACGCAATCACGTTGACGATCGATTCCAGCGCATCGGAATAGAGCGCGACGGAGCCGGTGATATACCAGGCGACAAGCTTAAGGGCGAGCACGACACCGGCGACGACGATCGACCAGAAGGCCAGCCTTGCGACCTTCTGTCTGGCCGTGGCTTTCACCGCGGCCGCCGTCGTTTCCGGCGCTTCCGTCATCGTTCCTACGCGGCCTTTTCCTTGGCCTTGCGCGGCAGATGCGCAACGATGTTCTCGATGATGCGCATGCCGGCGTTATGGCCGAGCGTCATGATCGATTCAGGATGGAACTGCACGGCCGCGATCGGCTCCTTACGGTGCTCGAAGGCCATGATGATGCCGTCCTCGGTCTCTGCGGTGACCACGAAGCCGTCGGGCAGGCGCACCGGATCGGCGAAGATCGAGTGATAGCGGCCGACGGTCACTTCCTTGGGGAGCCCTGAAAAGATTATGCCGGGCTTCGAGACGCGGATGCGCGACGGCTTGCCGTGCATGGGGATGTGCAACTGCCTGAGCTCGCCGCCATAGGCTTCGGCCAGTGCCTGCAGACCGAGGCAGACGCCGAAGATCGGCAGGTCGCGGCTGCGCGCTCGTCTGATGGTGGCGGCGCAATCGAAGTCCGTCGGCGTACCCGGTCCGGGCGACAGTACGACGAGATCGGGCTTCAGCCGCTCGAAGACCTCTTCTGGCACCGGGGTGCGAACGGTGGAAACGTTGGCGCCGGTCTGGCGGAAGTAGTTGGCCAGGGTGTGGACGAAAGAGTCCTCGTGGTCGACCAGCAGGATGTTGACGCCGTCGCCGACGCGCGCGGTGGTGCGCTCGGTCCCGGTGGCGTTGCCGGTCTTGGCGTCGCGGATGGCGGAGAGCATGGCTGATGCCTTCAGTTCGGTTTCGGCTTCTTCTTCCTCGGGAACGCTGTCGAAAAGCAGCGTGGCGCCGGCGCGCACCTCTGCGATGCCGTCCTTGATGCGGATGGTGCGCAAGGTGAGCCCGGTGTTCATGTCGCCGTTGAAATTGATCATGCCGATCGCCCCGCCATACCAGGCGCGCGGGCTCTTCTCGTTCTGCTCGATGAAGCGCATGGCCCAGAGTTTCGGCGCGCCGGTGACGGTGACGGCCCAGGCGTGCGACAGGAACGCGTCGAAGGCGTCCATGCCTTCGCGCAGCCGCCCCTCGATATGGTCGACGGTGTGGATCAGGCGCGAATACATCTCGATCTGGCGGCGGCCGATGACGCGCACCGAGCCCGGGTCGCAGACGCGCGACTTGTCGTTGCGATCGACATCCGAGCACATTGTGAGTTCGGACTCGTCCTTTTTGGAGTTGAGCAGCTTGAGGATCTGCTCCGAGTCGGAGATGGCATCGTCGCCACGCTTGATGGTGCCGGAGATCGGGCAGGTCTCGACGCGGCGGCCGTTGACGCGCACGAACATCTCCGGCGAGGCGCCGATCAGATATTCGTTTTCGCCGAGATTGATGAAGAAGGAATAGGGCGAGGGGTTGATCGATTTCAGCTTGCGGGAAATGTCGGAGGGCTGCGTCTCGCAGCGCTCGTAGAACATCTGTCCAGGCACGACCTCGAAGAGGTCGCCGCGCTTGAAGCTCTCCATCGCCCGGCGCACCAGGTTGGCATATTCGCCCGGCTCATGGTCGCCGCGCGGCGGGATGCGGTCGGCTGTCTTGAAAGGCTCGGCATGGCCGTCGCGGGCCAGGCCTTCGGTCGAAAAGCCTTCGCCGGAATAGTCATAGCGGTCGGTCCAGGCCTTGGTCGAATAATGGTCGACGACCAGGATCTCGTCGGGCAGGAACAGCACCAGGTCGCGCTGGCTTTCCTTTCGCTCCAGCTTGTAGTCGACCGGATCGAACTGGAAGGCGAGGTCGTAGCCGAAGGCGCCGTAGAGGCCGAGATTGGCATCCTCGGCGGTCCTGAACAGCGCGGTGATGGCGCGCAGCACGGTGAAGACGGACGGAACGCGGCTGCGCTCCTCCTCGGTGAAGACCCGGCCGGGCTTGGCGACATCGAGACGGATCAGCGTCTTCGAGGTCTCGGCGATCGTCACTTCGCTGAGCTCGTCAAGCGCCTTGCCGATCACCGGCAGCAACACTTCGCCGCGCCTATTCAGCGCTTCGATGCGCATCGTGCGTCCGCGCGCGGAGATCACCAGCGGCGGATCGATTATGGCCGTATCCCAGCGCGTGTAGCGGCCCGGATATTCGTAGTTGGAGGAGAACACGGCGCCGCGGCGCGAATTCAGGCCGTCGATATAGGCATCGATCGCGCCCTCATATGGCCGGTCGTGCCGCTCGCGGGTGATCGTCACCCCGCCTGCGGTGACGAAGCGCTCGGCCCCGTTGTCCAGAACTTTAGTCGTCATTGCCGTCTCCATCAGCGTTTTGGGCAACGGACCCGGGAATGGCTCTAAAAACAAATGGCCGCCCGGACATTCCGTTGCGGCCACCCTCAAATTTCACGCGCACGCGCACGAACAGGCCGCTGTCAGCAGCCCCACCACCAAATGGTCTTGTTCGAACGCATGTTCATGGCGACTCCCATAGCGGCGAATGGAGGTCCGTGCAACTGGATTTCACGACGACTCCGACCGCGCGGCTTCAGTCTTCCAGCGTGCCGGAGCGGGCGTCGCCGCTCCTGGCGTCGCCGGCGAGCTTCAGAAGATCCTCGCCGGCGCGGATGATGCGGCGCGCGCGGCGGGTCAGGATGAGGCCCGATTGCGGGGCGAACACTTCCGTGCGGCCGCCGGCCTCGCCGGGCGCATGGACGATCGTCGCCAGCCTGTCGCCATTCTTGACGCGGTCGCCTGGCTTGACGTCGTAGAGGATCGCGCCGGCCCTGGGCGAAGGCATCATGTCGATGTTTTCCAGCGGCACGACGGGTCCGGAAAATGTCTCGAATTTCGGGATCGACGGATCCTGGATGACGCCGCGCGTCACCAGCAGCCGGTAAAGCCCTTCGGCATCGGAGGCCGCCAGCGCGGCGTCGACATCGAGTATGCCGCGATATTCGACCGTGGTCACGGCGCGGCGATCAAAGCGTGCAACGTTCGCCGGCGCGTTCTGGTAGGGCATGATCGAGGCGCCTTCGAATGTGCCGTCCGTGTCGTCGCTCCACAGCACCACCGCGTCGATGCCCATGGCGGCGGCGCAGTCGGCCATATGCGGCCACAGGCTGGTGTGGATGTAGAGATAGGCGAGACCTTCGTCGTCGCAGTGGAGGTCAAGGACGATGTCGTTGCCGAGCGACAGCTGGACGAGCCGGTTCTTCAGCCGGCGATCGGCGCCGCCAAGGCTGATATCCGGCAGGAGCCTGGCGTCGGGCGTGGCAAGCAACGGGAAGGAGCGGTTGAAGTTGGTGCGGGTGCCGAGATTGAAGCGGCCCTGATGCTCGCCGAAATGATATTGCGCGCGGCCGATCGGATTGGCCCAGGGCACGATGGTGATCGGACCCCTGATGCGGCTTTCCGCTTCCGCCTTGGCAAGCATCGGCATCAGCGCGTCGATAGCGACGACGCCTGGCAGCTCGCCGGCATGCAGTGCCGCCTGCAGATAGGCGGAAGGGGCCGCCTTGTCCTTGCCCTCGAAACGCAAGACCGGCAATTCGTAGGCGACGCCTTCGCTGTCGCCGGCGATGCGCTCGATCGTCTTCTGCATGGGGTACCTCCGCTTGAAGCGGTTTCACCCATGCCTTTTTGCGATCGGGCTGTCGATTGGTCCAGCCGCCGCCACTGTCGGGGCAGGGTGGCTACGGCGAAGGCGCCGAGTCTGCTGCGGCGAAGACGCCGAGCCTGCTACGGCGAAGACGCCGAGCCTTATTCCGCCGGCTGCGGCTGCAGGATTGTTCGGCGGTCGAGCGCCTGCGACAGCACGGCCACAGCGACGGCCAGAAACGCAAGCGCTGCGCCCACCAGCGGCAGGTTGGCGTAAGACACGCCCCAGGAGATTGCGAGGCCGCCGATCCAGGCGCCGCCGGCATTGCCGACATTGAAGGCGCCCTGGTTGAGCGTGGCGGCCAGGTTCGGTCCTTCGGCAGCCGCCTCGACGACGCGGATCTGCAAGGGCGGCACGACGATGAAGATCAGCATGCCCCAAAGGAAGACGATCGCCACGGCCATGCTTGCCATGGCGCCGAGCTCCGTGAAGGCGACGAACAGCAGCGCCATGGCGAGCAGCGTAGCGATCACAGTCGGCATCAGCTTCCAGTCCGCCAGCCTGCCGCCGATGATGTTGCCGATGGTCATGCCGGCGCCGAACAAGAGCAGCACCCAGGTGACGATTGCCGTCGACAGGCCGGAGACGCCGGTGAGGTAAGGCTTGATGTAGGTGAAGACGGCGAACAGGCTGGCGGAGGCGAGCGAGGCGATCAGCATCGCCAGCCAGACCTGCAGCTTGCCGAGCACGCGAAGCTCGCCCACCAGGCCGCCGCCGCTGGGTTCCGCGACATCCGACGGCACCAGCCAGGCGATGGCCGCGACCGAGATGAGACCGATGCCGACGACGGCGAGGAAAGTGGCGCGCCAGCCGAAGGCTTCGCCTAGCGCCGTGCCGGCGGGAACGCCGAGGATGTTGGACAGCGTCAGGCCGGCGAACATCAGCGCAATCGCGCTCGCCCGCTTGTTGCGCGGCACGAGGCTCGCCGCAACGACGGAGCCGATGCCGAAGAAGGCGCCGTGGCCGAAAGCAGTGAAGACACGCGCTGCCATCAAGAGCCAGTAGTTCGGCGCGATGGCGCAGAAGAGATTGCCTATGACGAAGAGGGCGGCGAGGCCGACAAGCACGGGCTTGCGCGGCAGGCGGGCGGTCGCCATGGCCACGATCGGCGCGCCGAAGACGACGCCCAGCGCATAGCCGGTGACCAGCAGGCCGGCGGAGGGGATCGAGACGCCGAGATCGGCCGCCACTTCCGGCAGCAGGCCCATGATGACGAATTCCGTGGTGCCGATGCAGAAGGATGCAATGGCGAGCGCTAGGATCGGCAGCGGCATGGGATGTCCGGACTGAATCGGTTCAAAGTCGAGACTGTCCGCAGACATGCCGACGCGCAAGCGCCATTGTTGCAACGCAGCAATGCAGAAAAGCGGGGAGCTTTCGGCGAGGCGATCGCGACGGCGGACGTCAGACCAGCGGCTTGAGCTCCTGGGCGATGGTCGGCAGCAGCTCCGAGACGGTCGGGTGTATGTGCATGGCGCGCGCCAGCGTTGAGATCGGCGCCTTGGCGTACATGAGGTCGAGCACTGAGTGGATCGCCTCGTCGCCGCCCGGCCCGAGCACCGAGCAGCCGAGGATTTCGCCGGTGTCAGCATCGGCGAGGATTTTCATGAAGCCCTGCGTTTCGCCCTTCTCGACCGCGCGGCCGACGCGCGTCATCGGCCGCTGTCCGACGAGCGCGCGGCGGCCGGATTTCTTCACCGCCGCCTCCGTCATGCCGCAGCGTCCGAGCGGCGGGTCGATATAGAGCGCATAGGCTTCGATGCGGTCGCTGACTTTGCGCGGATCATTGTCGAGCAGATTGGCGGCGACGATCTCGAAGTCGTTGTAGGAGGTGTGTGTGAAGGCGCCCTTGCCGTTGCAGTCGCCCATCGCCCAGATGCCGGGCACGTTGGTGCGCAGCTGGTCGTCGACGACGATGTAGCCGCGCTGGTCGACCGCGACGCCGGCCTTGTCGAGGCCGAGATCGTCGGTGTTGGGCGTGCGCCCCAGCCCCAGCAGCACATGCGAGCCGACCGCCGCCGGCTTGCCGGCGGAGAAGGTGACGGCGATCCCGTTGCCTTGCCTGGCAAAGGCGATATTGTCCGCGCCGACATGGACGGCGATGCCTTCGTTTTCGAGCATGGACAGGATGGCCGCGGACGTGTCCTCATCCTCGCGCCCGGTCAGCCGCGGGGCCTTCTCGATCACCGTGACCTCGGAGCCGAAGCGGCGGAACATCTGCGCGAATTCGAGCGAGACGTAGCTGCCGCCGACGACGATAAGATGGCTGGGCAGCACATCGAGATCCATCATCGAGGAATTGGTGAGGTAGGGCACGTCGTCGACGCCGGGCAGGTCTGGCACCGAGGCGCGGCCGCCGGTGTTGAGGAAGATCTTCGGCGCGGTGAGCAGCTCGTCACCGACGCGCACCGTGTCGGCGGTGACGAACCGCGCGTGGCCGCGATAAAGCGTGCAGCCCTTCATGCCGGCGATCCATTTTTCCAGATTGCCGCGGGCATCGTTGGTGACCTTGTCCTTGCGCGCCTTGATGCGTTTGTAGTCCACGCCAACGGGGCCCGAGAGCGCGACGCCGTAGTCGGCGGCGCGGCGGGCGAGATGCGCGGCATAGGCGCTCGCCACCATCGCCTTGGTCGGCATGCAGCCGGTGTTGACGCAGGTGCCGCCGATGAACTTGCGCTCGATCAGCGCGACCTTCATGCCGGCGGCCTCGAGCCGGCCGACCAGCGGCGGTCCGGCCTGGCCGGCGCCAATGACGATGGCGTCGAAGCTCTTTGCGCTCATGCTACCGCCGCCACGATGAGCAGGCCGCCGATGATGGCCACGGCATCTTCGACGAAAGCGGCGGGCGGATCCTTGCCGAAGGCGGCGGCCAGTCTCGCACGTGCTTCCGCGCCGCCGAGCGTGCCGATCACCGCGCCGATGGCGCCGGCGATCAGACCGCCGATGGTCGAGCCGGCGGTCGCTCCGATGACCGCGCCGCAGAAGGCGCCGACGACGATGCGGGTGCCGAATTGCGGCGGCACCTTGCGGCTCGGCGTCGATGGCAGCTGGTCGGTGATGAGCTCGACGACGGCCAGGACGGTGAAGATGCCGACGGCGATCCAGTGGCCCATGAAGCTCGCCCAGGTGCCTCCGACCGGCAGCCAGCCGAGCCATGCGCCCCAGGCGGTGACCGCAAGCGCCGTTCCGACCCGCAAGCCGGTAACGACGCCTATCAGCAGTGCAAGAATGAAAAGCATGATCGACCCCCCAACCTGAGACCGTCGCATGTCTCGCAACGGCAGGCTAACACAAGCCAGGCGTTTGGCCACGCGGCTTTGTCTGACAATCTATTATGCTTTGGCAACTATGCTTCGGCAGCAGACGAAAAATCCGGAGGTATCGCCATGACGACAAGCGAGCGCATGAAGATGGCAGCGGGCGAGTGGTACACCTGCATCGACGATGAGCTGGAGGCATTTCGCGTCACCGCGAGCGATGCGGTGTTCGAGCACAACGGCCTGCCGCCCCGGCAGCGCGGCGATATCGCTCCCGCCTTGCGGGCGCTGCTCGGCGGCGCGGGCGAGGGCGCGCGCATCGAGGCGCCGTTCCATTGCGCCTATTGCTTCAACCTGTTCCTCGGCGAGGGCGTCTTCCTCAATGCCGGCTGCACCATCCTCGATACCGCGCCGGTGCGCATCGGCAAGGGTACACTGCTCGGCCCCAATGTGCAGATCTACTGCGCCGAACATCATCGTGAAGCCATCGGCCGGCTGGCCGGGCTGGAGATCGCAAAACCAGTGACGATCGGCGACAACGCCTGGATCGGCGGCAGCGCGGTGATCCTCGCCGGCGTCAGCATCGGCGAGGGCGCCATCGTCGGCGCGGGCGCGGTGGTGACACGCGACGTGCCGGCGAACATGACGGTGGTCGGCAATCCGGCGCGGGCCGTTACAAGAGGCTGAGCCCGCCTGGCACCTGGGTGCCTCTCGAAAACTCGCGCCGGTATTGCCTCGGCGAGGTCCTGAGCCGAGCGGCAAAATGCTGGCGCAGCGAGGTGGCGCTGCCGAAGCCGGCTTCGAAGGCCACGATGTCCATCGATTTGTCCGTCTGCTCCAGCAGCCTTTGGGCCAGCGCGACGCGCTGGTCGGCAAGCCAGTCGCCGAAACTGGTGCCGGTCGACTTCTGGAAGCGGCGCGTGAAGGTGCGGCGGGTAAGGCCCGCTGCTTCGGCGACACTGTCCAGGCTGTGGGCTTCGCCGAGCGATGCCCGCACCTCATCGAGGGCTTTGGCGAAGCGGTCGGCGTTCAGCGTCGGCGCGAGCGGGCGCTCGATGAACTGCGCCTGCCCGCCCTGCCGGTGCGGCGAGAGCACGACATGGCGGGCAAGCCGCAGCGCCGCCTGTGCGCCATAGCGGGCGCGCACGATATGGAGGCAGCAGTCGAGCCCGGCGGCGACGCCGGCCGAGGTTATGATGTCGCCCTCGTCGACATAGAGCACGTCGGCGTCGATCGCGATGTCGGGGTGAAGCTTCTGCAACCGATCGGTGTAGGCCCAGTGGGTGGTCGCCCTGCGCCGGGCAAGCAATCCGGCGCCGGCGATGGCGAAGGTGCCGAGGCACAAGCCAACGATCAGCGCGCCGCGCCGATGCGCGCGCTGCAGAGCATCCTTGAACGGCGCGGCCAGAGGATCCTCGAGATCCTTCCAGCTCGGGATGATGACGATGTCGGCCTCGTCGAGCGCCAAAAGCCCATGCGGCACGACGATGCTCAGCCCCGCATCGGTATGAATGGGTCCCTCCTCCATCGCGCAGACGCGGAAGTCGAAGCGCGGCAGCCCAAGCTTCGTTCGATCAGTGCCGAAAACAAGGCACGGCACGGAGAGGTGGAACGGACTGATGCCATCGAAAGCGACAGCGGCAATGATCGGGTTCTTCATGGCAGGCTTCGTTCCATTGAAAGCCGAATGTCCCAATTCTTTCGATTGACGTCAATCGGGCCACTTTCTCGACCTGTAGCATCCGCCTAGCTTTGTGCCATCAACCGGTCGAAAGGAAACCGCCATGTCACCACCAGCCACCCAGCCGCGCCGCGCGCTTGTCGTCGTCGATGTCCAGAACGACTATGACGGCGGCAATCTCGCCATCCAGCATCCGCCCTTCGCCGAGACCGTCGCCAATGTTGCGCGCGCCATGGACGCGGCTGCGGCGGCCGGCATCAAGATCGTCGTCGTCAAGCAGATGGCGCCCGAGACGTCGCCGATCTTCGCCAAAGGCAGCCATGGCGGCGAGTTGCATGCCGAGATCGCCGGGCGCGGCCGCGACCACTATGTCGAGAAGGCGCTGCCTTCGGCCTTCACCGGCACGGATCTCGAGGACTGGTTGCGTGCCAACGCCGTCGATACGATCGCGGTCGTCGGCTACATGACGCATAATTGCGATCTGTCGACCATCATCCACGCCGTGCATATGGGCTTTGCCGTCGAATTCCTTTCGGATGCCAGCGGCTCGGTGCCTTACGCCAACAGCGCCGGCTACGCGTCGGCCGAGGACATACACCGGGTGATGAGCGTGGTTCTGCAGTCGCGCTTCGCGGCGGTGCTGAAGACCGCCGAATGGATCGATTGCCTGAAGACCGGGAAGCTGCCGGAGCGCGACACGATCTACGCGTCCAACCAGCGGGCGCTCAAGCGCAACGCGGCTTAGCCAAGCCGAACTCGGGAATGGAAAAGGGCGCCGCGGTTGCCGCAGCGCCCCTTATCTCAACTCTACCGCCGTCTAGAACAGGCCTTCGATCTGACCCTGCTCGTTGAGGAAGATTTTTTCCGAGGATGGCGACTTGGGAAGCCCCGGCATGGTCATGATCTCGCCGCAGATGATGACGACGAAGCCGGCGCCGGCCGAGAGCCTGACCTCACGCACCGGCACAGTGTGGCCGGTCGGCGCACCGCGCAGGTTCGGGTCGGTCGAAAACGAGTATTGGGTCTTGGCCATGCAGACCGGCAGGTTGCCGTAGCCGGCCTGTTCCCAGGCATGCAGCTGGTCGCGGATCGACTTGTCGGCGATCGCCTCGTCGCCGCGGTAGATGCGCTTGACGATGGTGTTGACCTTGTCGAACAGCGGCATCTCGTCCGGATAGAGCGGCGAGAACTGGGAGGCGCCGGATTCGGCGATCTCGACCACCTTGCGGGCGAGGTCCTCGATGCCGGCCGAGCCCTGCGCCCAGTGCTTGCACAGGATCGCTTCGGCCCCTTGCGCCTTGACGAAGTCCTTCATCGCCTGGATCTCAGCCTCGGTATCGGTGGTGAAGTGGTTGATCGCCACCACCGCCGGCACGCCGAACTGCTTCACGTTCTCGATGTGGCGGCCAAGATTGAGGCAGCCCTTCTTCACCGCCTCGATGTTTTCCTTGCCGAGGTCTTCCTTCTTGACGCCGCCATTCATCTTCATGGCGCGCACTGTGGCGACGATGACGGCTGCGGCAGGCTTCAGGCCCGCCTTGCGGCACTTGATGTCGAAGAATTTTTCGGCACCGAGGTCGGCGCCGAAGCCGGCTTCGGTGACGACATAG
Organism: Mesorhizobium sp. SOD10; assembly: GCA_000824805.1. Taxonomy (GTDB): domain Bacteria; phylum Pseudomonadota; class Alphaproteobacteria; order Rhizobiales; family Rhizobiaceae; genus Mesorhizobium. Next base: position 256,247 of record CCNA01000006.1, on the reverse strand, counting down.
TCGGCAAGCTTGAGCGCCGTCTTGGTGGCGACGACCGAGTTGCAGCCATGCGCGATGTTGGCGAACGGGCCGCCATGCACGAAGGCCGGGTTGTTCTCCAGCGTCTGCACCAAATTGGGCTGGATGGCGTCCTTCAACAGCACCGCCATGGCGCCGTCGGCCTTGAGGTCGCGGGCATAGACCGGCGACTTGTCGCGGCGGTAGGCGACGATGATGTCGCCGAGGCGTTTCTCGAGGTCCTTGAGGTCGGTCGCGAGGCACAGGATCGCCATCACTTCGGAGGCGACGGTGATGTCGAAGCCGGCCTCACGCGGGAAGCCGTTGGCCACGCCGCCCAGCGAGCAGATGATCTCGCGCAGGGCGCGATCGTTCATATCCATGACGCGGCGCCAGGCGACGCGGCGGATGTCGATGCCGAGCTCGTTGCCCCAATAGATGTGGTTGTCGATCAGCGCCGAAAGCAGGTTGTGCGCCGTGGTGATGGCGTGGAAGTCGCCGGTGAAGTGTAGGTTCATGTCATCCATCGGCACGACCTGGGCGAGGCCGCCGCCGGCCGCACCGCCCTTCATGCCGAAATTCGGGCCCAGCGAGGCTTCGCGGATGCACACGACCGCCTTCTTGCCGATGCGGTTCAAACCGTCGCCGAGGCCGACCGTGGTCGTTGTCTTGCCTTCGCCTGCCGGAGTCGGGTTGATGGCGGTGACGAGGATCAGCTTGCCGTCCTTGTTGTTCTTCACCGATTTGATGAACTCGGCCGAGACCTTCGCCTTGTCGTGGCCGTAAGGCAAAAGGTGCTCGTAGGGGATGCCGATCTTCGCGCCGATCTCCTGGATCGGTTTCTTGTTGGCGGCGCGCGCGATCTCGATGTCGGACTTCACTTCGGCCATGGCGGCTTTCCTCTGGAGTAGGCGGTGGAGGGGAGGGGTTCGATCATTCGTGCATGGTCGAAACGCCGCCCGGACGCAAGGGCATGTAACCCTGTCGCTGTCGCGGCGTCAACTTCCATGCAACTATGTTTCCTGTTAAGAAAGAGTGTTCCGGTCGCCGGGCCTCTTCAAGTCGATCATTCCGGGCCCCGTCGTCGCGGCGTATAGAAGCCAGAGCAGATGCCGCTCCGCCGTCTCAAAACAGCCGCCTAATGCGCGAAAAGCGACAGCGGCAACGGCGCAAATCCGCCATCGCCCTGTCGCCTCGAGACGCCGCTACTGCGTGAGCACGTTGCTGATCTCGACCATGTTGGAGCGCACGCGCAGGATGTAGAAGCCCATCGTGGTCAGATGCGTCGGCAACAGCCAGCCATCCTCGCGGCCATTGGCGATGATGAAGGGCTGGATGCGCAGCGCCGATACGAATTGCTGGTCCATCGTATCCCACAGGTTCTGCAGGTGCTTTTCCTTGATCACGTCCTCGAAGTCGGCCTGGGCGCCTTTCATCAGGCCGTAATAGGCGTAGAGCTGGCCATAGGCGAACCAGAAGCGGTCGTCGGCGCGGAAGTCGAACCAGCCGTCATTATGGTTCTCGGCGCGTTCCTTGAGGATAGCCGAGGTCGAGCCGATGTCCGAAGCGATGCGGTCGATATATTGCTTGAGATTGTCGGCGCGGGCGTCGAACGTAGCCTGGCAGGAGGCCAGGCGCGCGTTGAAGGACCGCAGCTTGCGCACCGCGTCGCGGTAATAGCTCGGCGTCGGCGTCTTGGGCCCGAAGGGATTCAGGCCGAAATACCAGGTGTATTCATCGAACTGCAGATTGCCGCGCGCATCCTGGAGGTCGGCGTCGATCTGCGAGGTCGTGCGCACACGGCCGAGATTGTCGGCAAGCTCGGTCGCGGTGCGCCGCACCGCCTGGTTGATGCCGCGCTGGAAGGATGCCTTGTTGTCCATCCACGGCGTGTTGTCCCAGTTGATGCCGAACAGACCGAGCTTGTAGAGGATCATCGACGAGATCCAGGCATTCTGGTTGACGTTGAAGTCCGTCAGATCGGCGGCAACCTGGGCTATTGCCGAGTTGCCGCAGGTCTTGGCCGTGTCGGTGCCGCTGCCGGCCGCAACCTGCTCGCCGGCCGAAACGTTGCGCTTCTCGAACGTGTAGGTGTCGGGATAGTTCGGGTTGAAATTGCTCCACCATTGGGTGGCGTAGAAGAAGTTGGCGTAGAGGCCGATCAGCACCAGCAGGGCAAGGCCGACCACCGCCTTGAGGATCCAGCCGCGCTGGCCGTACCAGCGGCCGACCCACATGAACGGCCACAGGATGACGCCGATGACAAAGCCGATGCCGCGGCCGATCCATTGGAAAATCCGGGTGAAGAAATTCACGATCGGGTCAAGCATGGCTCTCGTCACCCCCTTAGAGCATTTCACCGTTTCAAGGGAAACGGCGATCTGCCCTAACCCTTTGTTTTGGCGCAATTCCGGGCGGAAAACCGCCCACACTTTTCGTGGAATTGCTCTAGATCAGGACGACGTTTCAATGAAACGCCATCCTGATCTAACTCTTTGTTAGAGCATGATCTCCTCCGAAAACCGGTTCCCACTTTTCGGGATCATGCTCTAGTCAGTCAATCCGTAAAGGCGCGCGCGGAACGCTGCCTTGTCCTTCAAATATGTGGTTTTCAGAACGTCCACAACATGGCTTCGCCAGGCGTCGCTGAAGCCGCCATAGTCCTTGTAGAAACCGGGCTTGTTGAAGACGTAGCGCGAGACGAAGTCCTGCGGCACGAAATCCGAGATCAGCTGGTTGGTCAGCCAGGCGTCGGGATGATCGGGCTTGGCGCGCACGACCAGGAAGCGCTGGCGCGGCGGCACATCCTCGATCTTGAGATGGCCGAACTGGGCGATCTCACGCTTGGCGGCATTGAGGAACGGGAAATTGCCGTCGCTGGCGATCAGGTCGGCATGGCCATGAATCCAGGTCTGCAGCCAGACCTTGTCGACATCGGTCAGATTGCGGTTGGGCTCGGCGTCGCGGATCAGCGCGCGCACGATCATTTCGGCGCGATGCTCGAGATAGCCGGAAATCTCGATCCATGAGGCGCGCGGCAGGTCGAGGCGGCCGGTGGCGGCCAGGAAGCGGAACACCTTGTCGGCGTCGTTGATCGATAGATAGCTCACCTGCCAGGGCCGCGAGCGGCGGAAGCCGGGGGCGGCCGGGTCGCTGATCACCGTCGTCATGTCGGGGTCGACGAAGACGTAGAGGCCGCCGAAATGGCTGGTCCAGTAGGCGTTGTGGCGGAAGATCACCTGGTCCGGCACCAGCGCGTTCTCGCGGATGTCGCCGCAGATCTTGGCAAGATCGACCATGCGCTGGAGCATGGCATTGTCGCGCCAGGCGTCCGGTTCCTGCTTCAGCCGGTCGACCAGCTTGCCGAGCTCGGCCGCCTTGCCGAGCACGTCCTCGGCCGACAGCACCTTGAACTCGACCTGGTTGATCGACAGCAAATCCTCGATGTCGTTGACCTTGGGAACCGAGTCCTCGATCTCGCCGTAGATCACGTCCTTGATGGTCAGCGCGTCGATGGCTCGCTGGTTCTTCGACATGAACTCGAACATCAGCTGCGAGGTGTTGGAGAAGGCGGTGTGCACCACCGGCAGGTCGATCTGCGACGGCGTCAGGATGATGAAGCGTCGATTGACCTCGTTGGGATCGAGATAATCGTAGTCGCCGCACTCTTCGGCGATCTCGGGCGAAAAGCCGGTGCGGTCGATCTGGAAGTTTTTCAGCTTGGTGGGTTCCAGACCGAAGGCGGCAAGCGCCTTGTTGTAGCGCTGGATAAGATGCGGCTCGTCCACGGTCAGCAGGCGGCCGTAGATCAGCTCGTTGTCGCGCAGAAGGTCGGTTTTTTTCTTCACCTGTCCTTCTCCCACAAGGGGAGCAGGGGAAGGCGCGCTTCACGCATTCCACTGCCCCTTCTTCTTCAGCTCGTCCATCTCGCGCGCCGCGCGTTCGCGTAGCCTGGCGTCGCGCAGCAGCTTCTCCACTGCGGCGTCGTCGGATTTGTCGGAATAGCGGAATTCGGAATCGGCGTAGCGGTTGATCTCCTGCATGACCATATCCATCGAGAACGGCCCGCGCAGTTCCTCGATCATCGCCTTCTTGTCGTCATAGCTTTTATGCATGAAGGCTTCCGGCTTCTCGAACCAGTCGTCCGGCAGCTCGATGTCCATGGCGCGCATCTTGATGGCGTCGGTGACGTTCTTGATGGCGCGGCCGGTGAAGCGCGGTTCGGCGTCCTTGATCATGTGCAGGTAGGTCCCGATGTCGGCCATCGTTTTCGGCGCGCCATTCTGCTTCATGTAGCGCTCATAGACCTTCATCAACCCGTCTTCCTGCGGCTTCTCATGCTCTTCATAAGCCTCGGCCACGGCGCGCTGGATTTCCTGCGCGGCATAAAGCTCGTGCGGCCCAAGCGGTATCTTGTGGTTCTTGCCGGCAAGCAGCACGAAGATGTCGATGTAGTCGTCGCGGGTCTGCGGGCCGTCGACCAGCCAGCGCGCGCCAGCGCGCTGGCGCAGCGCGTCGTCGACATTTTCGGGATAGTTGGAGAACATGCCGAAGGTGCAATTGCCGCGCACGACCGTCGAGGCTCCGGCGAAAGCGTCCATCAGGACGCCGGTGATTTCCTGCTGGCCGGCCGATGCCCGGTCGTCGGAACGGCGCGCCGCCACCTGGTCGATGTCGTCGATGGTGCCGAAGCCGATGACGCGCGGGTTGAGCACATTGTTGATGAACTGGCGGCAATTCTGGCCCGACTTGCCCTGATAGGACGAAATCTGGTCGACCCCGAAATTCTCATAGATGAACGGATAGCCGGCGACCTGGCAGTAGCCGTTGACGAGGCCGGCGATCATCTGGATCAGCGTCGTCTTGCCGGTGCCCGGCGCGCCGTCGCCGATGAAGGTGAAAAGAAAGCCGCCGAGCTCGACGAAGGGGTTCAGCTCGCGCTCGAAATCATAGGCCATCAGCATCTTGGCCAATTTGACCGACTGGTATTTGGCGATGTGGTTGCCGACCACCTCTTCCGGCTTCTTGAAGGTCATCACCAGCGGCTTGGAACGTTTGCCGGGCGCGACGTCGAAGCCGTCGAGGGTGAAGTCGTCGACATCGATGCGGATATGGGCGTTCTCGAACGGCCCGATGCCGTCGAAGCGGCCTTTGCGCGCAAGAAGCCCGTCGATGGCGACGCGGGCAAAGGCCCGTGCCCGCGTCGCCAGATCGGCATCGTCCTTCGAACCGGCGATCGCCTTGTCGAGGCCGGCGACGATCGACTTCACCGCATCCTGAGGCGTGTCGAACAGGAAGTCAGGCTCGGGGATGTCGTTCGACGCCTCGCCGTCGCTGTCGATCAGCTGGAACAAATAAGAGGCGAAACTGAAGGCGGAGACGTAAGCCGACGCAGACAAAAGCTTCTTGAAGGTGGCTGCCTCGTCGCCTTCCAGCGGCGCGCGGGCGTTTTTCGCCTGCAGGCTTTCAAGGTCGGAACCCTCGGCGAAAATGTCGGATATGGCGAGCGCGATCGCCAGGCCGCGCCGGGCGCGGTAGAGCAGCGTGTGCTGCGGGATCGTCATCAACTGGTCGTCGGGATGGATCGCGGCAACCGTCTTGGTGAGCTCGACCTCGCGCGTGCGCCGCACCGAGCCGACCGACACGGTCGAGACGAAGCGGCGGTTGGTGCCGGCCAGCGCGGTGCCGGATTCGCGCGAGGGGTCCTCCAGCACGACAATACGGGTGATGAAGCTCTGCGCGGTCGCGCGGTGCTTTTCGATTGCCGCTTCCGAAATCGTGGTCAGCCCGGTGTCCATGAAGGATGCTCCGCGGTTGAAATCAGACGTCGCTGATGACCTGCCCCTTGGACAGAATGTGGACCTTGTAGCCCGAAAAGATCTTCTGCGCCTCGCCTGCGGCATAGAGCGCCTGATAGGCCTCGTGCGGGATCAGCGCGTGGTTCTCGTAGCTCGACACGCCCTGGCGCGCCGCTTCAAGGTCGTCGGTGTTGATGAAGAATTCCTGCGTCGTCTTCTCGCTGGAAAACAGGCCCTTGCGGCCGGGTTTCTCCGCCTTCGAAAAGACCTCCTGGATGGTCCAGGTCAAGAGCCAGGCGTTCTCCGGCTTGCGCACCTTGGCCAGCACCTCGGCCACCGTCGAATTGTTGTCGGTGATGCCGGCCGAGTAGAAGGGTCCGAGCACGACGCGCCGCAATTGCTTGGGATGCAGCGGCTCGAAATCTTTATCGAGATTGACGGCGATCGTCGCCGGCGAGAGCGCGTAGGCCGAGTTCTTCTCGGTGAAGTCATCGAAGCGGTGCGCAAGCTCAGGGTTGAGCAGGCCGTCGACGGGCAGCGGGATATCGACCTTCTCGTTCAGCTTACCGTTCACGTCGACCAGCTGGCGCACCATGCTTTCGGAGGAGTCCTCCACAGTCACCATATAGACCAGCGGCAGGTTGGCGCTGCCGTCGAACGTCGCCCAGTGGACGAGATAATAGGGCCGCATGGTCTTCGGATTGACCGAGACCTTGGCGGTCTGCGCCAGAATGAAGGGAGCGAAGGTCGCCTCGCTCTTGACGCCCTCCAGATAGAGCCGCTCGGCCATCGACTTCTGCAGTGCGGCGGGAAATTCCTTATGCCGTAGGATGAAGTCGGCCATTTCCTCGCGCAGCTCACCGGCCTGCGGGATGTTGGCCAGGCGAGCATCGGCCTGCTGGCGGTCGTTCTCCAGTTCGAGCAGGTTTTGGAAGACCGGATAGCCGCTGTCGGCGCGCGAAATCCGGAAAGTGTCCATGAAACCCAGCCGGTTGCGCCAGCAGGAAAAGGATTTGTCCAGGCGGGCGATGTATTCGGCGACGACCTTGGCGACGATGCCGTGCCGGTAGAGCGGCGAGCGGTCGTCGCGCATGAACACTTCGAGCCCGCTCAAAGCCGCCCTGATCGCGGAGAAGTAGCGCGCCGCCGCATCATTTTCGGGGATCATGGCACTGCCCTGGACGAAAATGCCGGCACGCCTACTGCTGCACGTAGTTGGCGGCGTTGTGCTTCTTCATCACCTCGTCGAAACGACGGGCGAAGGCATCGTCGGCAAGCTTCTTGCGGCGCTGAATGTCGGCGGTGGCGACCATGTTCTTCTCGTGCATCTCGAGCAGATCGCCGATGTGCTTTTGCGAGGCGGCGCCGATGCCGGCCATCGTCTCCTCGGCGGTGTTGTCGACCTGGCTGCCCAGCGTGTTGATCTTGTGGGCGACGTCCTGCTGGGCGGCGGTCTTCAGCGAATCTTCCAATGCCTTGTACAGCACGATGCGCTGCTCGGTGTCGATGGTGAGCTTGTTGATCAGCGTCGCCTGTGCGGCGATCTGGTTGTTGAGGGAATCCACAAATGTCTGGAACATCGAGGTGTAACGTTCCAGCGTCTGGCTTTCGGCCAGCAGTTCCTGTTCCTTGGCCTGTTTTTCGTTGTACTCGGTCGCCATTTTCGAACGCTCGCCCTCGAGCTCGGTGCGCTCCTTCTGGGTCGTGGAGGAGGCGATCTTGTTTTCGATGTCGAGCAGCAGAGGGTTCAATTCCTCGATGCGCTTCTGCACCGCCTCGAGGTTGGACATGGTCGTCTTGCGCCGCTCGATCACCTGCGACAGGCTGGTTTCGGATGTCTTGTAGCGCTGGTCGAGGACCTGCTTCTGCGCCTTCAGGATGCCGACGATGGTATCCGACTTCGCCAGAAGCTCCTGCAGATTGCCGGCCAGGGACATGTTGCGGACACGGTCGGTGCGCATGCGCTGCTTGCGCTGCGCCGAGAAGATGCCGACGAAGTTTTCCCAGCCGGTGTAATTCTTCATGCTCTCGAACTCGGCGCCGAAGACGTTGGTGGCGTCCTCGAGCCCGATGATCAGGTCGGCGATGTTGCCTTCCATGACCTTCTGCTGCTTGAGCACGTCCTCGATGCTGGCGTTCTCGATGTCGAAATTGGCGTCGCCGATCTTCTTGTCGGCCTGGGCGAGCGTGTCGAGTACCGTACCGGACTGCTCGATCTTGGTGCGCATGTCCTGCACGACCTGCTTGGTCTTGGCAATTTCGGCATCGAAATTCTGCAATGTCGCCATTGGGGCCTCCCGCTTCGGCATGCGTTTTCCGTGTCGTGGCGGCGAATATATGTGGGGCTTCAAGGGATTGAAAGAAGGAAGACAAGGAGAGGCGTCAAAACAAAAGAATTGATCAGGCCCTTGAAGGACAAGGCAAGCATGCGCATGGCGTCCAGTAATGCGCGCAGCCGTCGAACGGCTTCAGCTTATATGCCTTAAGTTATTGTTTTTGCGGACACCCAAAGCGATGAAACAGCGCCGGCAAATCTCTAGAGCGGTTCACCGTTTTCCCGGAAACGGCAAACCGCTCTATCTCTTTGTTTTTGCGCAATTCCGGACGGAAAACCGCTCACACTTTTCCTGGAATGCTCTTGTGCCGGCGGCAATACCGGCTTCTTCCAACGCCGATCAGGGCTTGGGGTCGGCCTTGAGATAGGCAATCACGTTGGCGATGTCGTCATCGCTGGTCAGGCCGGTAAAGGCCATTCTGTTGCCGGGGACCTTCTGCCTGGGCGCCTTGAGATATTCGGTGAGGTTGGCGTCGTCCCAGACGAGGCCCGCGGCCCCGGCATCCTTCATGGCTTGCGAATAATGGCTCTGAAAACTTTGCGCCGAGCCGGCCTTGCGGCCGACGACACCCATGAGATGCGGGCCGACCTTGTCGCGATCCGTCGCCGCCTCATGGCAGGCGATGCAGCGGTTGAAGACCTTCTTGCCCAGTGCCGCATCGCCATCGGCATGCGCGGCAAGGCCGCCGGCGAACAGCAAGACGACGGCGGGCGTGATGGCTCGAAACATTGCGTGGGTTCTCCGGCTGGTTCTGGCTGGGCAGGAAATTAGAGCGCCGACCTTAACAAGGGGCAGCATAGATCGCGCGGCTGCAAGAAGGTGGCAGCCGGCTACCCGACAACCGGCAGCCAAAAAGCTTCCGGCTCAGGGGCTGACAAAGCCGATGAAGTCGTCCGGTGCCGCCCTGCCCATCTCCTCTTCCCAATGGCGGCGGCAGAGCGAAACATAGACGTCCTTGCCGATCGCCACCTGCTCGCCCTGTTTCGCTACCTTGCCGTCGGAGCCCAGACGCACCACCATCGTCGCCTTGCGGCCGCAACGGCAGATGGTGCGCACCTCGCGCAGGTCGTCGGCGATGGCGAGCAGCGCCCGCGAGCCGGAGAACAGATTACCCTGGAAATCGGTGCGCAGGCCGTAGCACATGACCGGAATGTCCAGGCGGTCGGCGATGCGGGCGAGCTGCCACACCTGCTCTTCCTCGAGGAACTGCGCCTCGTCGACGAAGATGCAATGCACCGGGGCGTGCCGGTGGTGCTCGGCGACCCTGGCATAAAGGTCATCGCCGTCGCGGAACATCTCGGCCTCGGCTTCGAGGCCGATGCGCGACGAGATCAGCCCGCTGTCGCCCTTGCGATAGTGGCCGGCGACAAACAGCATCGTCGACATGCCGCGTTCGCGATAGTTGTAGGACGCCTGCAAAAGCATGGTCGTCTTGCCGGCGTTCATCGTCGCGTAGTGGAAGTAAAGCTTGGCCATGCCGTCCTTCTAAGCTCACATGTCGGCGCACGGGGAGAGGGCCTGCGGCTCCGTCCACCAAAAACTCCTTGCCGTCTAAAATCCTATGTCGTTCAAAAACCTGTCATGTCGCTTAATGGCCAGCGCGCGCCGTTCGTCGCGACGTTGAAGCGCTTGAAACAACTTCAAAATGGTGTTTGGCTGACGAAACAAGGCGGGCGCAAGAACCGTGACTTCGCTTCGCCTCGGAATCTAATGGGAGAAAAGTTCATGTCGCGTATGAAATCTTTCGTCGCAGGCCTCGGCCTCGCGGCGCTTCTGTCCACGACCGCCGCTTATGCCGGCGATCCGGCGAGCTGCAAGGCGGTTCGGCTCTCCGACGTCGGCTGGACCGACATCCAGGCCACCACGGGGCTCGCCTCGGTGCTGCTCACCGCGCTCGGCTATGAGCCGCAGACGATCCAGCTTTCGGTGCCGGTGACCATGGCCTCGCTGAAGAACAAGGACCTCGACGTCTTCCTCGGCAACTGGATGCCGTCGATGACCAACGACATCAAGGACTATACCAAAGAGGGCTCGATCGAGACGATCAGCACCAACCTGACCGGCGCCGGCTACGGCATCGTCGTGCCCAACTATGTCGCGGACGCCGGCGTCAAGACGCTGACCGATCTCGGCAAGTTCAAGGACAAGTTCAACGGCAAGATCTACGGCATCGAGGCCGGCAATGACGGCAACCGCATCATCCTCGACATGATCAAGAACCCGAAGGACAATCTGGCCGGGTTCGAGCTGGTCGAGTCCTCGGAGGCCGGCATGCTGACGCAGGCCGAGCAGTCGATGAAGAACAATGAGTGGATCGCCTTCCTCGGCTGGACGCCGCATCCAGTGATGGGCGCCATGAAGATCACCTATCTCGACGGCATGGGCGACAGCGGTTTCGGCGCCGCCACCGTCTACACCATCGTGCGCAAGGGCTACACCACTGAATGCCCGAACGCCGGCAAATTCATTGCCAACCTGAAGTTCAATCTCGACATGGAAGGCGAGATGATGGACGCGATCCTGAAAGGTGGCGACCCGCAGACGGTGGCGACCGACTGGCTGAAGAAGCATCAGGACGCGATCACGCCCTGGATCGCCGGCGTCACCACCTTCGACGGCGGCGACGCGGCTGCGGCCGTCAAGACCGCGCTCGGGGGCTGATCCGCTTGGGACCGGCATAATTCCGGAAAAGGGCAGCCCTTGAAGAGGCTGCCCTTTTTCATATGCCTGGAGACGTGAGAGGATGACCGTGCGGCAAGCGCGGCGAAGCCGAGAGGGGAAAGATGGATCCGATTTCTAAATTCCTGACCGATTACAAGATCCCGATCGGGCCATGGGGCAAGGCGTTCTTCGGCTTCCTGACCGACAATTTCGACACCATCTTCCGGGCGTTCTCAAACGGGCTGAACTTCATCCTCGACGGGGCGGTGAACCTCCTGCTGATGGTGCCGCCGGTGCTGCTGGCGCTGGTCATCGCCATCATCGCCTGGCTCTTGCAGCGTTCGCGGCCGCTTGCCATCGGCGTCTTCCTCGGCCTGATCTTCATCATCAACCAGAATCTGTGGAAACAGACGGTGCAGACGCTGGTGCTGGTGGTTGCCGCCGCCGCCATGGCGATGGCCATCGGCGTGCCGCTCGGGATCTGGGCCGCGCACAAACCGAAGGTCTACCGCGTCATGCTGCCGGTGCTCGACCTGATGCAGACGCTGCCGACCTTCGTCTACCTGATCCCGGTGCTCACCCTGTTCGGCCTCGGCAACGCGCCCGGCCTCATCGTCACCATCATCTTCGTGATCCCAACGGCCGTGCGGCTCACCCATCTCGGTGTGGTTTCCGTGCCCAAGGCAATCATCGAAGCGGGCGAGGCCTTCGGCGCCACCAAGCGCCAGCTTCTGTGGAAGGTGGAGCTGCCCTCGGCGCTGCCGACCATCATGGCGGGCCTGACGCAATCGATCATGCTGTCGCTGTCGATGGTGGTGTTCGCCGCGCTGATCGGCGCCGGCGGCCTCGGCACGGAAATCAACCGCGCGCTCGGCTCGCGCCGCATCGATCTCGGGCTTGAGGCGGGCCTCGCCATCGTCGTGCTTGCCATCGTGCTCGACCGCATGACCCGCATCGGCGTTGGAGGCAAGAAATGACCGTCGCGGTTGATTTCAAGAATGTGGACATCGTCTTCGGCGCCGATCAGGCCGGTTCGCTGGCGCTGATCGACCAGGGCGCCACGCGTGCAGAGATCCTCGAAAAGACCGGCAATGTGCTTGGATGCGCCGGCGCCAGCCTCACCGTGCATGAAGGCGAGATCTCGGTGCTGATGGGCCTGTCCGGTTCGGGCAAGTCGACGCTGCTCAGGGCCGTCAACCGGCTGAACGTCGTGTCGCGCGGCCAGGTGCTGGTCAAGGACGGCGACCGTATCGTCGATGTCGTCACCTGCGACGAGACGACCTTGCGCCGGCTGCGGCAGAAGCAGGTGGCCATGGTGTTCCAGCAGTTCGGCCTGCTGCCGTGGCGCACAGTCGAGGAAAATGTCGGCTTCGGCCTGGAGCTTGCCGGCGTGCCGGAGGCGGAACGCAAGGCGCGGGTGCAGAAGCAGCTGCAGCTTGTCCATCTCGACCAATGGTCGAAGAAATACGCCCATGAGCTTTCGGGCGGCATGCAGCAGCGTGTCGGCCTTGCCCGGGCCTTCGCCACCGAAGCGCCGATCCTTTTGATGGACGAGCCGTTCTCGGCGCTCGACCCGCTGATCCGCACCAAGCTGCAGGACGAACTGCTTCAGCTCCAGGCGGAGCTGAAGAAGACCATCATCTTCGTCAGCCACGACCTCGAGGAGGCACTGAAGATCGGCAGCCACATCACGATCATGGAGGGCGGCCGCATCGTCCAGACTGGCGCGCCGGAGGACATCGTGCTCAGGCCCGCCAACGACTATGTCCGCGACTTCATCGCCAATGTGAACCCGCTGTCGGTGCTGACGGCGTGGAACGTCATGCGGGACCGCCGCGACCTGGAGCAGGGCGACGATGGCTGGGTGTGGCTCGACCGGCGCAAGACGACCCGCTTCAAGATCGACGAGCACGGCCTTGTGGCCGCCGCCGAGCGCGACGGCAAGCCGGCGGTGTGGGTCTCCTGCGCCGATGTCGAGCGCCAGCCGGAGGAGGGCGCCCAGGTGTTCTGGGCCAATCCCGGCACGCCGCTGAAAACGGTGATGCTCGCCATGCACCGCTCGCAGACGGCGCCGGTGGCGCTGTTCGACGAAGGCTCGCGTTTCGTCGGCTCGATCGGCATCCGCGACGTGCTGAGCGCCGTGCTGAGGCGATAAGGTTTTGCCTTTTTGGAGCAGCTTGAGGTGCGCCGCTGGCGGGCACCTCGTGCTTGTTCTAAACTGGCCGACAGCCGGACTGCCGGCGTCAGGCGAAAGGGGGCGCGAATGATCTTCCGTCAGCTGTTCGATTCCGTTTCGGGCACCTATTCCTATCTGCTCGCTAGCCGCAGGGGCGGCGAGGCGCTGATCATCGATCCGGTGCTGGAAAAGGTCGACCGCTACCTGCAACTGGTCAACGAACTCGATCTCAGGCTGGTCAAAGCGGTGGATACGCATCTTCATGCCGACCACATCACCGGCCTTGGCGCGTTGCGCGACAAGACGCATTGCGTGACCGTCATGGGCGAGCAGACCAAGGCCGATGTGGTGTCGATGCGGCTTGCCGACGGCGACAAGCTCGGGATCGAAGGGCTGGCGCTCGACGTGATCTACACGCCCGGCCATACCGACGATTCCTACAGCTTCGTCTTGCCGGACCGGGTCTTCACCGGCGACACCCTGCTCATCCGCGGCACCGGCCGCACCGATTTCCAGAACGGCGATCCGCGCCAGCAGTATGAATCGATCTTCGGCCGCCTGCTCAAGCTGCCCGACGAGACGCTGATCTTCCCGGCGCATGACTATAAGGGCGAGACTGTGTCGACGATCGGCGAGGAAAAGGCCTTCAACCCGCGCCTGCAGGTGAAGTCGGTCGATGAGTATGTGAACATCATGAACAACCTCAATCTGTCCAACCCGAAAATGATGGACGTGGCCGTGCCCGCCAATATGCGGGTCGGGCTGCACCAGGATGACATCGCCAGCCGCGGCTGGGCGGTGACCGCGCAGCAGGCGCTGGCGCTGGTCGGGCGGCCCGACGTGGCGCTGATCGACCTGCGCGAGCAATCCGAACGCGAGCGCCACGGCGTCATTCCCGGCGCGATCCATTTGCCCTATGCGCGGCTGCAGGAGAACATCGCCGCCGGCGGCATGCTGCACGAACTGGCGAAGTCGACGAGCAAGCAGATCCTGTTCTATTGCGCCTTCGGCGAGCGTTCGGCCATGGCGGTGCAGGCGGCGCAGGATGTCGGGATCGCCAGTGCCCGCCACATCCAGGGCGGCATCGACGCCTGGCGGAAGGCCAGCGGCCCGCTGATGCATTAAGCTGAATGGCTCAATTCAGCCCGATCAGCTTGGCGCCCTTGCGGAACAGGGCTTCCCCGTCCCGGTCGAAGCGAAACGTGGCGATGAAATCGTCGGCGCGATAGTCGGGCCAAGTGTTGCGGATCCTGGCTGCGAAGCTGCGCGCCTCGTCCTGCCGGCCCGCCAGTGCCAGGCAATGGGCGGCGATCGCCAGGATGATGACATGGGCGTTCGGTCTTGCGGCCGCCTTCAGCGCCCATTCGGCCGCCGCGTCGAATTCGCCGAGCCGCGCATGCGCCATGGCGCGCGCGCCCATCATGCCGAACAGCAACGGGTCGAAGGGGCTGAGATGGCGCGAATGGTCGGATGAGCCGATCGCCGATTGCGGATCGCCCGACTGCGAATGGACGAAGGACAGCGCGTAATGGCCGAGCGCGAAATTGGGGCTGAGATCGACGGCATTCGCCAATTCCAGCAGCGCGCCGTCCTGCTCGCCGCGCAGCCATAGCGCGCGGCCCATCGCCCAGTGGGCGGCAGGGTTGCGGTCGTCGACCAAGAGACTCTGGCCGGCGCTTTCGAAGGCAAGCGCGGTTTCGCGATCGCGGTCGCCCCAGCGCTGGAAAGCATTCTGCCAATGGGTAAACGACATGCCGGCATGGGCGCGCGCGAAAGTGGGGTCCAGCTTCAGCGCCTCGCCGAAGAAATGCTGCGCCAGCTCGTTTTCCTGGCGGGTGAAGCGATACATGTGCCAGAGGCCGCGATGATAGGCCTCCCAGGCATTGAGCGAGTTTGGCGCTTTCAGCAATGCGCGGTTGCGCTCCACCGTCGCGATCTCGGCGGCGATGGAAGAGACGATGCTGTTGCCGATATTCTCGCTGACGATGAAGATGTCGTCGGGCTTGTGCTCGAAGGTCTCGGCCCAGACCACCCTTGCCGTGCGGACCTCGACAAGCTCGACCGAGACGATGAACCGGCCCGGCAGGCTGCGCACCGAGCCTGTCGCGACATAGTCGACATTCAGCCTGCGTCCGGCGTCTTCCGGCGCTATGTTCTTCTCGGCGAGCGCAAAGACCGAGCCACGGGCGATGACGAAGAAATCGCGAAGCTTGGCAAGCCGCGTGATGATGTCGTGCGTGAGGCCGTCGGCCAGTCCGCCACGGAAGCCGCCAGTGCCGGCGCTCTCCGCAAACGGCATCACCGCGAGCGACGCCCGGCGCGTCGCCGCCGGTTCGGTTTCGATCTCGGCGACCGGCAGATCCGGGGGCGGGAAAGCCGGCCCGGATCGGGCGCATGGGGTTGCGCTGGCATTGCGGGCTTTTATCTCCTGCCACGCCTCACGCAACGGCGTGAAATCCAGCTCTTCGGAGTGAAACAGCTCGGCTGCGGTGGCAAGGTGCTCCTCGCCGGCGCCGATCTGTCCGCGCCGGGCCAGGTTTTCCAGCAGCGCCACATGGGCACGGCCGTCGAAGGGCGCAAGCTCCAGCCATTTGTCGATATAGACGCCGGCCTCATCGGCTCCCTGCGGGACAAGACTGATGATGTGCTCCAGAACCGCTACATGGCAGGCACTGAAACGGCGGCGCTGCGCCGTCAGCCAACTGCCGAAATGCGGGCTGCGATCGAGCTCAAGCCCGTCGAGAAAATCGCCGGCGAACAGTTGCGCAAGCGCCCGCAGACGGTCGAGGCGAAGCGTCTCGATCCCTTCCGCCACCGCTGCGGCGGCCTCGACGGCATCGACGCTCGCTCCGCCGAGGCGAAGCGCCACGGTGTCGCCTTCCGTCTCGACCCGGCGCAAGCCCGGTTCGTCCAGCGCGGCACGCAGCTTGCTCAGACACCAGCGCAACTCGCCGCGCGGATCGTTGGGCACGTCCCAGAGAAGTTCGCAAAGACGGCTGCGGCTGACAGGGTGGGGCGCCAGCGCCAGATAGGCGAGCAGCGCGCGCAGCTTGCGCGAGGAAGGGAGCCTGACGGGCACACCGTCACGGGCGATCGTCAGCTTCCCGAGCAACCGCACGGAAAGGCTGCCTGAGCTGCCCTCCATGCACGGTCGAGTGGATTCCACGTATGTTTCCACGCTTTCTCCAACGCTTACCAGTTGGTCCATATTCTATCACCAAAGACGACAGGAGGCAGCCGGCAGCCCCATTCCGTGCCGGAACGCCGCCGTTGCCGCGTATGCGGCAGGTCGAGCAAACCCTATCGCGGCCAGGTGTCGAAACCGCGCCGCCAAAACTGCCGGTCTGTAACCGGCACGTGAGGACATCGAGGAGAAAGCCGCATGTTGCATCAGTTGAAAATCAGGACCACGGCCGGGCGCGGCCGGCTATTCGATAGCATTCTCGACACGGTCGGCGACACGCCGGTCATCCGCATCAACAATCTCGGGCCGGGTCACGCGACGATCTATGTAAAGGCCGAATTCTTCAATCCGGCGGCCTCGGTAAAGGACCGGCTGGCCCTCAACATCATCGAGGAAGGCGAGCGCAGCGGTAAGCTCAAGCCCGGCCAGACGGTGGTCGAGGCGACGAGCGGCAACACCGGCATCGGCCTTGCCATGGTCTGCGCGCAGAAAGGTTACCCGCTTGTGGTGACGATGGCCGACAGCTTTTCCGTCGAGCGCCGCAAGCTGATGCGCATGCTTGGCGCCAAGGTGGTGCTGACGCCGCGCGCCCAGAAGGGCTTCGGTATGTATAAGAAAGCGGTCGAGCTGGCCGAGGCTAATGGCTGGTTCCTGGCGCGCCAGTTCGAGACCGAGGCCAATGCCGCCATCCACGAGGCGACCACGGGCCGCGAGATCGTCAACGATTTCGCCGGGTCGCGTCTCGACGTGCTCGTCACCGGCTACGGCACCGGCGGCACGGTGGCCGGCGTCGGCCGGGTGCTGCGCCGCGAGCGGCCGGAGGTGAAGATCGTGCTGGCCGAGCCGGCGAACGCGCAGCTGATCGGCAGCGGCAAGGCCCAGGAGCGCGGCGCCGGCGGTGCGCCGGCCGTCAGCCATCCGGCTTTCGAGCCGCATCCGATCCAGGGCTGGACGCCGGACTTTATCCCCAATGTTCTGCAGGAAGCGATCGACCGGCGCTACTATGACGAGGTGGTGCCGATCCCCGGTCCCGATGGCATCAAATGGGCGAAGGCACTGGCGCAGCAGGAAGGTATCTTCACCGGCATCTCCGGCGGCGCCACCTTCGCCGTCGCGCGGCAGATCGCGGGCAAGGCCCCGGCGGGCTCGGTGATCCTGTGCATGCTGCCCGATACCGGCGAGCGTTACATGTCGACGCCGCTCTTCGATGGCATCGAGGCGGAGATGGACGCCGAGGAAACGGCGCTGTCGCGCTCGACGCCAAGCTGCCAGTTCGAAGCCTGAGAAGGCGCGGCGCCGCCGTCCCGTCGGGTCGGCGGCGCCGCGGCCGATTCGCATGTCTCGGGGGAGAAACTGATGGACACGCTGCAGGAAGCCGTTGTCGCGGAGGAAACGCTCGATCCACCAGATTGGGCCGATATGCAGGCCCTTTCGCACCGGATCGTCGAGGACGCCGTCGCTTATCTCAGGGATGTCCGGGACCGTCCGGTGTGGCGCGAGATGCCGGTCGATGTCCGCACCTTCTTTTCTGCGCCGCTGCCGCGCGAGCCGATGCTCATTGCCGACGTCTATGACGATGTCGCCCGCAACGTGATGCCTTATCCGATGGGCAACATCCATCCGCGTTTCTGGTCCTGGTATATGGGGGCCAGCAACTTCACCGGCGCGCTCGGCGACTTCCTTGCCGCGATCCAGGGTTCCAATCTCGGGGGCGGCAACCATGCCGCTGGCTTGATGGACGGTCAGGTCGTCAACTGGATGAAGGAGATGGTCGGATTTCCGGCCTCGGCAAGCGGCACGCTGGTCAGCGGCGGCTCGATGGCCAACCTCATCGGTCTGACCGTGGCGCGCAACGTCAAGGCCGGCATCGACGTGCGCGAACGTGGCGTCGGCGCCATGCCGAAGCCGTTGCGCTACTACGCCTCGGACCAGGTCCATTCGTGTCACCGCAAGGCGATGGAGGCGCTCGGGCTCGGCAATCGGGCGCTGCGGCGGATTCCGACCGATGCCGGTCTGCGCATCGATATCGCCGCGCTCAAAGCGGCAATCGCGGAGGATCGCGAGGCGGGTTTCAAGCCGGCCTGCGTGATCGGCACGGCTGGCACCGTCAACACCGGTGCGATCGACGACCTGCAGGCGCTGGCGGTGTTGGCTGCCGAGGAGGACCTTTGGTTCCATATCGACGGCTGCATCGGCGCGCTGATCGCCATCGCACCTGAAAACAGATCGCTCGTCGCAGGCATCGATCAGGCGGATTCGATCGCGCTCGATCCGCACAAATGGCTGCACGCGCCATTCGAAGCCGGCTGCGCGCTGGTGCGGGACGCATCCCAGCATCGCAAAACCTTTGCCGTCACGCCGGAATATCTGGAATCGAGGCCGCGCGGCCTCGCCTCCGGAGAGTGGCTGCACGATTACGGGCTACAAACATCGCGCGGTTTCCGCGCGTTGAAGATCTGGATGGCGCTGAAGGAGCATGGCGTCGAAAAGTTCGGCCGACTGATCGACCAGAACATCGCCCAGGCCCGCTACCTCACCCAGCTGATCGAGGCGGAGCCGTCGTTCGAGCTGATGGCGCCGACCACCATCAACATCGTCAGCTTCCGCCACCGGCTGGATGGCGCGTCAGAGGAACAGCTCAAGGCGTTCAATACCGAAATCATGCTCAGGCTGCAGGAAGAAGGCATTGCAGCCGTGTCCGACACCACGGTGCACGGGCAGCACTGCCTGCGGGTCGCGATCACCAACCACCGCACCCGCCGCGACGAGCTCGACCTCCTGCTGCGTGAGACGCTGCGCATCGGAGCGGAAATCAAGGCCGCGGCGCTACCAGACTGACGAGATTGCGCAAGATATGTCATTCCGGCAGGCCGGCCAGCCGTAGCGCTTCGACATATTTGGCGAAATATTCTGGCCTGATCTGCCCCACCCGGTGCTTGAGGTTGGAAAGCTTCAGTTGCGGGTCGAGCTCCAGCGAGCGCGCGATGTGCCTGCTCGCGGCATCCCGCCTGCCGGCCATGGCGTTGCTGGCGGCCGCCACACGCAGGCCGGTGAGATAATAGGGCTGCGCGCGCGACGCTGCCTCGGCGAGCGGCCAGGCGGCATCGTAGCGGCCGGCCACGAAGTGAGCGAAGGCAGTGAAGGTCTGCATGAAGAAGGTCAGCGGATCGAACGGGCTCAGCCGCCTTGCCCGCGACATGTGCTCGATTGCGATGTCGGGGTCGTCATGGCAGGCCTTGAGGCAGCCGCTGGCGCTCCAGGCGGCTGCGCAGTTCGGGTTGAGCACGAGCGCGCGGTCAGCCAGTGCCGATCCGGCCTCGTAATCGCCGGTGACATAACCCAGCGCCAGGCCGCTGAAAGCCAGCGCCATCGCATCGTCCTTGCCGGCGATAGCCACGTCGCCGACCAGCCTGGATACCTCGGCTGTTTCCTTCTGCCGGTCGGTCATCCAGCCATTCGCCATGCGCCAGAAATAGCACCAGGCGGCAGCGCCTTCCGCGGCGGCAAAATCGGTGTCGAGCTGGATGGCCCTGTAGAACTGTGGCAACGCCTCCTCCAGCCCTTCTCTCGTCCAGCGGTACAGGCTCGCCATGCCGCGCAGATAGTGGTCATAAGCGTCGAGGCTCTCGGTGGGCTTGCGCTTGGCGCGCGCCATCTCGGCCTGTTCGAGTCTGGGTGAAATTGCGCCGATGACACTGGAGGCAACGAGGTCCTGCAGTTCGAACACCTCCGAGACATCGCCTTCGAAGCGGTCGGCCCACAGATTTACTCCCGCCGACGCCTCGATAAGCTGACCTGCCACCCGAAGCCGGCTGCCGGCCTTGCGGACACTGCCCTCCAGCACATAGCGCACCCCGAGCTCGCGTGCCACGCGGGTGACGTCAACCGCCTGGCCCTTGTAGGCGAAGGCGGAATTCCGCGCGATCACGAATAGCCAGCTGACATGCGACAGCGCCGTCGTGATCTCCTCGACAACGCCGTCAGTGAAATATTCCTGCTCGGCGTCGCCGCTCATGTTCTGGAACGGCAGGACCGCGATCGACGGCTTTGCCGGCACCGAAACGACAGGGCGAGGCGCCTTCGCTTCCAGGCGGGAAAGTTCGGCCTCGGGCTGGCCATAGTCGGCTATCGAACCCTTCAGCTCCATTGGCGCCTCGATGCGTTCGATCAGCGCCCGCGTCGCTTCCTCAGGCTCGACACCGAGCTCGCGCTTGAGCGCTTCCTTACAGGCCAGGAACTGACGAAAGGCGTCGTTGGTCCGGCCGTGGCGGCGGAAGACGCGGATCAGGGCGCGGTGGGCCTGCTCGGCGCATGGGTCGGACGTCACTAGCCGCTCAGCCAGTCTTTCGCAGGCCTGCTCCTCGCGTTCACCGAGTTCCGGCAGGAGGCTCAGCCGTTCGGCCAGGTCCAACGCCTTGCGGGTGTAGTTCGCCCGAAGCGGCGCAAGCCATTCGTCGATTTCGCCGGGGGATGGCAGTCCGTCGAGCAGGTCACCCCGGTACAGGTCGGCAGCTGCCGCGAGGCTCGCGCCGTCATCAGCCTGGCAGTTCCGGTCGAAAATCCAGATGTCGGCCTCGTTGTCATTCGCCACCAGCCAGATGGTGTCGGCATTGCCTTCGATGCGAATGGCCTCGTTGCCGGTGGACGGAAACAGCCGCCTGATGTCGACCAGGGCTTGGCGCAGGCTGTTTCGCGCCTGCTGCTCGCCGCTGCCGGTCCACAGCATCGCCGCCACCTTCTCGCGGCGAAGCCCTTTCGGGCCGGCCAGAACCAGCGCGGCAAAGAGCAGCGACGTCTTGCGCGTCGCGAAGTGCAGAGGTTGCCCGCCTGCGGAGACAACCTCGATGCCGCCAAGCAATCGAATGTGCATCCGGGGCCCCGTGAAACAGCGTTAAGCAGAATACCATGTTCCGCCGCCGACTTAACGACGATTTTGCGGGCTTTTTCCTGCGGTTTCACGCCTGGACGAACGTTGCCAAAGCGCGCCGATGAGACACTGCCCTCGTGAGTTCGAACGAGGGAGAATGACAATGACCTACATCAATATCAGAACCTGCCAGCCGAGCACCCGAGTTGCCGGCACGCTCGCCGCCAAGATCGCGTTAATCTTCGCCGGGTTCCAGCGCCGGTATCAGGACGCCATGCAGCGCAGGGCTTTGGCCGGTCTGTCCATTTCGGAGCTGAAGGATTTCGGCTATCCGGCCGATGAAGCCCCCGCGGATGCTGCGGCGCGCAGCCGCACCGCCGGGCGCCGCCCGCTGCGGTGAATCCGTCGCTTCTCCCGGAATTCAGGCCAGCGGCGCGCCCGGCAGATAAAGCGCAATCGGCCGGATCTCGTAGACGGCGGTCGGGTTCACGCGCTTGAGATCGCGCGCCGCGGCGATCGCCTCGTCCTGGTTCGCGCAATCGAGGACATAGAGGCCGAGCAACTGCTCCTTCGTCTCGGCAAAGGGACCGTCGATGACCATGCCATCGCCTGGGCCGCGCAGGGTCACGGCCTCGGCCGTCGCGTCGAGCCTGGCGGCCGGCCCGAGCTTGCCCTCGCGCGTCAGCCGGTCGTTGACCTCGAGCAGGTCCTTCATCAGCGCCGCATCCTCGTCGGGCGTCCAGGACTGCACGGTGTCTTCCACGTGATATGCAAGGACGGCGTAGAACATGGGTGGATTTCCCTCGTAACCAAGCGGGCCGCACTATCACAAGGAAGGGGCGGCCGATCCAGTGGCGCAATGCGGCGGGACGATCGCCTGCTGACTCAAGTTGCCACCGGCAAGCTTAGTTCCGTCAGCAGCCCGCCGCCAGGGTAGTTGGAAAGATTGACCTCGCCGCCTGCGCCGCGCGCAATGTTGCGAGCGATGGTGAGGCCGAGGCCGAGGCCGCCGGTGGTGCGGTTGCGCGATTCCTCCAGCCGCACGAAGGAGCCGAATACCGCATCAAGCTTCGCCTGCGGAATGCCGGGGCCTTCGTCGCGGATCGACAGCGTGATCGTGTCGCCCGATCGCCGCACGCCGAGATGCGCCTTCTTGCCGTAAGTCACGGCGTTCTGGATGAGATTGGTGACGCACCGGCGCAGCGCCACCGGTCGCGCGATGCAGATCAGGCCGCGCGACGGAACCACGTCTTCGTCGAAGGACGCCCCGTCGAAGGAGTCCGCCACCGATTCCACCAGCGACCAGAAATCGATCCGCTCGGCCTTTTCTTCGGTCACCTCGAATTTGGCGAAGTCGATGACCGAGCTGGCGATGCTTTCGATCTCGGCGAGGTCGTGCGCGAGCGCCTCGCGCGCCGGCGACTTGCGCAGCAATTCGAGGCGCAGGCGCATGCGTGTCAGGGGCGTGCGCAGATCATGCGCCAACGCCGCCGCGAGGTGCTCGCGATCCTCGACATAATCGCGCAGCCGCATCTGCATGGCATTGATCGCTTTCGCGGCGGCACGGATCTCGCGGCTGCCGCTCTCGGCGATCGGTGGACTTTTCAGGTCGTTGCCGATGCGCGTCACCGCCGTTTCCATCATCCGGTAGGGCGCGGTCAGCCGGCGCAGCGACCAGATCGACATGATGACGATCAAACCGGCGATCAGCGAGTAGAGCGGCAGGCTGTCGACGCTCAGAATTGGTCCCGCCGGCGTGATCGGCTCGGTGAAATTCAGCCATTGCCCGTCGGAAAAGCGCAGCGAGGCGGTCAGCTTGTCGCTTTGCGCGAAATCCGCTGCCAGGACCAGAAGGTCGCGCTCGACCTGGCCGACATCCTTGTTCGTCGCCTCGCCGTCAGGCACGTCCGATTCCTGCGTGGCGGGATCGCGCCTCACGCGCGCGTCGGTGATGCCGAATTTCGACAGGCGGCCGACCAGGATGTCCTCCAACTCGGCCAGTTCATCGTCGCCGGCGATCGAAGAGGTGACGGCGGGCGTATCCGAAACCGTCAGCGCATAGGTCGAGTTGAAGAGGCCCGACGCGGTCGCCTTGCGCTCTTCGGGCGTGGCGTCATGCATCAGTTGCACCAGCGAGTAGGCGCGGTCGTTCAGCCGGTAGAGATCGACGATGCTGTTGGCGGCGGCCCGGTCGCGCGCCACGATGTAGAGCGTCGCCACCTGACTGATCATCAGGCCGGCAATAACGATGAGCAGCACCCAGACTGGCAGCGTCTGCGGCAGGAAGCGTCTCATTCGGACGTAGTCTCGGGCAGGAACTGATAGCCGCCGCTGCGCACGGTCAGGATCAGCTTGGGCGTCTTCGGGTCGTCTTCCATCTTGCGGCGCAGGCGGCTCACCAGGATGTCAACACTGCGGTCGAAACTGTAGCCGGTGTCGCCGCCGGAAAGCTCGATCAGCTGTTCGCGGGTAAGCACGCGCTGGGCGCTCTTGACGAAGGTCTGCAGCAGGTTGAACTCCGCCATGGTCAGCTCCACCCGGACGTCGTCGGGCGCCGTCAGGCGGCGCCGCGCGCAATCCATGGTCCAGCCGGCGAAGCGGTAGATCTGCTTGGCGACGGGGCGGCGCGGCTCGGCGCTGCCGTTGCGTCTGAGCACAGCGCGGATGCGGGCCAGAAGCTCGCGCGGATCGAAAGGCTTCGGCACGTAGTCGTCGGCGCCCATTTCGAGGCCCACCACGCGATCGGTCGTTTCGGTCACCGCGGTCAGCATGATGATCGGCGTCGTGTAGTTGGCGCGGATCTCGCGGCAAAGCTCAAGCCCGCTTTTGCCGGGCAGCATCACGTCGAGAACGATCAGGTCCACCGGCGTGCGGCGCAAGATCGCTTCCATCTCGGTGCCGTCGCCGGCCACCGTCGTGTGCAGGCCGCGCTTCTGAAAGAATTCCTGCAGCAGGTCGCGTATGCCCTTGTCGTCGTCGACGATCAGTATGTGCGCATCGGATTTCACTCGAAACCTATCATTCTATTTTGGCCGGACATCTCGTCGCGAAATACCCACACGATAGAATTCGGGCCACATCTTGGCCAGTGGCCGCGACCGCCGCGCCGGCCGGATTCCCCTAGAAACAATCCAGAAACAAAATTCTACAGTCGGGAAAAACTGGTGAAAAATTTCAAGGTCATAACCGGTGCCGTGGCGGTCAGGTCATCGGCTGCGGCGCAAGTTTCCGGAGTAACGGACAAGACCAATGCAGAGGTTCTGGATCAGCGTGATGGGTGCTTTGCTCAGCATATCGCTCATCACAGCCGCAGCCGGCGCCTCCACCGCAAAGGTCGCCCCGCTCACCCGGACCGAGCGCTGCACCAATCTGAGCCGTCAGGTTGACGAAGCCCTCGAAACCCATGCCGCGGCAACGCAGGTCACCGCGGCGAAAGCACTGCAAAGAAGGGGAAACCGGTTCTGCGCCAACAAGAAACAGGCACAGGGAATCCGGATGCTCGCAAACGCTTTGAAGTTGCTTGGAGTGACGCCGATCGATCCCGCTCAGTGACGCTCATCCAGATCTGCAAGAAAAAGGGAAATGAAGCCATGAAGAAGTCCATCCTCTCCGCCCTCGGCCTCGGTGTTGCTCTCGCCTTCGCGATGCCGGCTCTCGGCAACGCCCAGACGACCACCGCTCCGGCTGCCTCGACCGCGACCACCACGACCGCTCCGGCCGACAGCACCGCGAAGCCGGCGAAGAAAGTCGTCAAGAAGACCGCCAAGACGCACAAGAAGGCTGCCAAGAAGGTCGTCAAGAAGACCGACAAGAAGGACGCTCCGAAGACCTGATCCAGGCTTCGGCACATCCTGCAAAGCCGTTCCGGCCATTTCGGCCGGGGCGGCTTATGCGCGACGGAAGCCTTCTCAACCGGCAGTTTCCGCTACGCCTGTTGCGGCCCTTAACCTGATTGCAATGCCGGTGCTGTAGGACATCCGCATGAAGAAGCGGTTTTCGTCCCTGATGCGTTCGCTGACAGTCGGCGGCCTGATCGTCACCGCGGCCGCGCGATCGTTGATCATCTTCACCGCAAGCCCCGTGCCGGATCCCGCCAGCGGCAGGACCGAGCCCGAGCTGTGCGCTCCGCTGATCTCTTCGAGCTTCGACTACATCACGCCGGCGCAGTCCTGGATTCTGCTCGTGCTGACGGGCGCGACGACGATCGGCTTTGTCGCCTGGATACTCTTCGCGCTGCTGGAGCGCGGATCGGGCGGCCCCGGCAGGCCGCGCACGGCCGGGCGGCAGGGCCGTTGACCGGCAGGCAACGCTTCCCCACATAAAGTTTTCATCGCCTCGGCCGTTGCCGTTGCGCAGGCAAATGGACGTGCGCGTCCCTGCGTGACAAAGTGAAATGAATACCCAGTTCATCACTGGTGGATTCCGATGCCCGAAACCGTCCTCAAACCCCGCACCAAGACGCGGCCGAAAACCGAGCGGCCGAAGCTCTACAAAGTCATCCTCGTCAACGACGATTTCACGCCGCGCGAGTTCGTGGTGACGGTGCTCAAGGGTGAATTCAAGCTCAGCGAGGATCAGGCGCATCGCGTCATGATCACTGCGCATACGCGCGGCGTGTGCGTGGTCGCCGTGTTCACGCGCGACGTCGCCGAGACCAAGGCGGCGCGCGCGACCGATGCCGGCAAGGCCAAGGGCTATCCGCTGCTGTTCACGACCGAGCCGGAAGAATAGGGGTGGGGCGCCTCTCTGTCTCCGCAAGGGAAGAAGGGGAAGGTGGCGCTACCGCCCTTCGCGATACCACATCGAGCCGATGGCGAGCAGCAAGAGGCCGAGGCCGACGAAGCCGCCGAACAGCGGCACGCGCGACACGGCCTTGAGCGTGCTGTCGTCTGTCGTGCGCAGGCCGATCCAATCGTCGCCCGAGGCGGCCGCCGAGGAGCGGACCGGCACGATCGACGGCAAGGCCACGCCGCCGGCGAGATTGGCGAGCGTCGATGACGGCGCCAGCCGCCGCACGCTGCCGCCGGTCGCCTCGGTGGGCGCCTTCAGCCTGTCCTCGGTCGAAATCACGTCGGAGAATTCCGGCGCGTTGATCGGGCCGACATGGGCAAGCGCGGTGAGATCGCCATTGCCGATCTGGTAAAGGCCGATTTCGCTGGTCCGCAGGCTGCCGGTGAAGATGCCGGGCTCGGCTTTATCGAGCTTCACCGTCACGGTCTTGCCGGACGGCGTGATCACCTGGGCGGGACCCGGATCGTCGCTCATCGTCTGGCGGCGGATTTCGAGTACCATGCCGCGGCCGTCGGCAGTTAGCCGTTCCTCTTCCAGCTCCGGCTCCTTCATCAACCAATGGGCGATGCGGCGATAGAGCTGAACATGCGGGCCGCCGCCTTCGAAGCCGCGCGCCCACAACCAGCCCTGGTCCGACAAGAGCATGCCGACACGGCCTTCGCCCTTGCGGTCGAGCAGCAGCAGGGGCCGGTTGTCGGCACCCTTCATCACCACTTCACCTTCCGGGTTCTTGACGCCGATGGTGCGGAACCAGCGGCTCCAATGCGGCGGCTCGCTTGCCGAGCCGTCGAGCCCGCGCGTCACCGGATGGCGCTGGCCGAGATCGGTCAGACGCGGATAGAAGGCCTTGTCCGCCACTTCGCCGGTCGGCATGGCCGGCAGCGCGGCGTTGAGCGGCGTGCGGGCAATGGAGTTTTCGCCGGCATATTCGGGACCGGCGGCAATCAGCAGCGCGCCGCCCTTTTCGACATATTCGGAGATGTAGTCGTAATAGAGGATCGGCAGCACGTCGCGGTGCTGGTAGCGATCGAAGATGATCAGGTCGAAATCCTTGATCTTCTCGACGAACAGCTCGCGCGTCGGGAAGGCGATCAGCGACAATTCGTTGATCGGCGTGCCGTCCTGCTTTTCCGGCGGGCGCAGGATGGTGAAGTGGACGAGATCGACCGATGCGTCCGACTTCAAAAGGTTGCGCCAGGTGCGCTCGCCGGCATGCGGCTCGCCGGAGACCAGGAGCACGCGCAAGTTTTCGCGGATGCCGTCGACCAGGGCGATCGCCCGGTTGTTGGCGTCGGTGAGCTCGCCGGGTTCCCGGTCGATGCCGAGCTGGACGATGTTGCGGCCGGCATTGGGGATCGTGACCGAGAGTTTCATCGGCTGGCCGATGGTCGCGTGCTCGACCGAGACCTGCTCGCCATTGACCGAGACGCGCACTTCCACCGGCGCGCCGTCGCCTTCCGTGGAAATGACGCGGTAAGTCATGTCGAGCGGCTTGCCGACGAGGCCGAAGCGTGGCGCATTCTCGAAACGGATGCGGCGGTCCTTCTCATGCTCGTTGCCTGTGATCAGCGCATGCAGCGGCGCGTTGAACTCCGGCGCGCCGGCAGGCGCATCGTGCACCTCGCCGTCGGTGATCATGACGGCGCCGCCGATGCGCGACGGCGGCACGTCGCGGAAGGCGCCCTCCAGAGCGCTGAACAGCTTGGTTTCGGTACGGTCGTCCGCGGCTTCGGACTTGCCGGCCTCGACGACGCGGACATCGAACTGCTTGAAGCGGGCAAGACGCTGCTCAAGGCCGGCCAGCGCCTCGTCGGTCTGCTTGGTGCGGTCGCCGATGTCCTGGCTCTGGCTGCGGTCGACGATGAGGGCGACGACGCTCTTCAGCGCCTCGCGCTCCTCGGCGAGGAAAACGGGATTGAGCAAAGCCGCGGCAAGCGCGAGCAGCGCGACGAAGCGTAATGCCGAGCCGCGCTGGCGGAACCACAGGCCGACCAGCGCCAGCAAGAGCAACGGCACGAAGAGCAGACCGAAGAGCGGCCAGGAGACGAGCGGTTCGAAGGAGATCGACCAGTTCATGACCTACTGCCCCAGCCGTTCGAGCAGCACCGGCACATGCACCTGGTCGGATTTATAGTTGCCGGTCAGCATGTACATCATGATGTTGACCCCGGCGCGCAGCGCGTAGACGCGTTGCATCGGGTCCGGCGGCACCGTCGGCAGCATCGGATCGCCGTTCTCGTCGATCGCCCAGGCGCCGGCGAAATCATTGGCGGTGATCATGATCGGCGAGACGCCGTCACCAGTGCGCACGGGACGGTTCTCGGTGTTGCTGGCATCGAGCGAGGCCTCGACCCAGAGCGGGCTGCCGTTGAAGCGGCCGGGGAATTCCGGAAGGATGAAGAAGGATTTGGTCAGCACGTGGTCCGACGGCACCGGCTCCAGCGGCGGCACGTTGAGATTACCCAGAATGTCGCGCAGCCGCTCGGTGGCAGGGCTCGCCGAGCCGGCGCCGATGCCGTTCGAAAACTGGTCGCGCGTGTCAAACAGAACCGTGCCGCCCTGCTGCATATAGGCATCGATGCGGGCGATCGCCGCTTGGCTCGGCATGGGCGCCGTCGCGTCGATCGGCCAGTAGATCAGCGGGAAGAAGGACAGTTCGTCCTTGGCGATGTCGACGCCGGCCGGCGGGCCGGGTTCGAGCGCGGTCTTCTCGATCAGGAAACGCGTGAGGCCCTCGAGGCCGGCGCGGCTGATCGAATCGACGCCCGGCTCGCCGGTGATGACATAGGCGATGCGGGTTTTCGAAATATCGTCGATCGCCAGGCCGTCGCCGGGCTTCGAATCGTCGGCGCGGGCAAGATCGGCATGGCCGAAAAGGCCGCCAAGTACCACCAGAACGGCCGCGGCGGTTGCCGCCGTGCCTGCGCGGCGCGGCCGGCGCGCCAGCAAGCCGCCCATCCAGAACACGGCCAAAGTGTCGAGCGCCATCAACAGGAGCGCGATGGCGACCAGCGGCCCCTTCAGGTTTTCCGATTCATCGAAGGCGTAAGGGACGGCTGTCACCGGCAGCGAAACCTGCGGGCGGACAAGCGGCGCGAACGTGCTCGACGCGTCGAGTAGATTATGCGCGAAGACGCCCGTCTCCGAGCCGTAAAGGCCGGGCGGATTTTCCAAGGTCACCGGCAGCGGACCGGCGCCGGGCACCAGCGGCCGGGCATCCGGCGAGGGCGGCGTCAGCATGCCGTCGGCGCCGATCATCCGATAGGGCGCGAGCGATGCGGAGGTGGCCTCGGCATTGGCGATCGCGGCGCCCTGGTTGCGCGACAGCTGCACGATGCGTCTCAGCATTTCGACGAAGCTGCCGGAGATCGGCAGGTTCGACCAGGTCGCCTCGGGCGTGACATGGAAGAGCACGAGCGTGCCCTTGTCCTTCTTCATGCCCGTCACCAGGGGCGTGCCGTCGGCAAGCGTGGCCCAGGTGCGCTCGACGATGTCGGGCGTCGGCTCGGCCAGAACCTGCCGGCTGACCGTCACCTCGGAGGGCGGAGAAAGATCGGCGAAGGGACCGTTCTTCGGGAATTCGGTGACCGCCTGCGGCGTAGTCCAAGACAGCGCCCCGCCCAGCGCGCGCTCGCCGCTGCGCAGCCTGACCGGCAAAAGATCGTCGTCATTGCCGGCCGCGGCAAGGCGGGGACCCGCAAAACGCACCAGCGTGCCGCCCTTGTCGACCCAGTCGACCAGCCGCTGCTTGACCTGCGCCGGAATGGTGCCGACGTCGGCCATGATGATCATCGCCGGCTTCTGGTCGAGAAGCTGCGGAATGGCGTCCGCCAGGTCCGCGCTCGACGGCTCGACCAGGTCGGCAAAGGGCTGCAGGGCGCGGCGGATATAGTAGAGCGGCGACAGAAGCGGCTGCGCCTGGTCAGCCTCAGCCTGTGACAGAAGGCCGACGCGGCGCCGTTTCGAGCTCTCGTCCAGCACGCGCACGGCGCCGGCCTGATGCTCGCCGTCGAGTGCGATCGAGGCGAAATCGTTGCGCAGCTCGAAGGGAACCGCCATCGTACCCGTGGCGGTGGCTTCGCCCGGCGCGAAGGTCAGCGTCGCATCGGCGATGCGGCGGCCCTTGTCGTCGAAGGCACCCGCGGTGACCTGCGCCGGCGCCGGGTTGCCGGGCGCGCGAATGGCGGTCAGCGCGAAACCGTCGACCTGGTTGTCGGCGCCGATCAGGCCGGTTACGGACGGCCGGTCGGATGTGGCCCAGACCAGCCGGGTCGCGTTCTTTTCGAGCAGCGTCTTGAAAGCGGCCTCATCGCCTTTGGCGGCAAGTCCGTCGGCGAGCACCGCGACGCTGGCGCCCGGCAGGCGCTCCAACGCGGCGGCGACACGGGCATAGACGGCGGGCCTGTCGGTAGGAATCGGCCGCGGCTTGGCAGCGCGCAGGTGATCAAGCGCGGCCGAAGCGTCGAAAGGTCCGATCTCGGCGTTGGGCTTCTCGGCGGTGAAGGCGATGACGACCGGCACGCCGTTCGAACCGGCATCGGCGATCAGCCGCTCGGCGGTGGCCACGCGCTTGTTCCAGTCGGCGGCGCTCGCCCAGCCATTGTCGATGACAAGTGCCAGAGCCGCACCTTCCGCCGGCAATTTTTCGCGCGGATTGAAGACCGGCTCGGCCAGCGCCATCACGACGAGGGCCGCCATCAACAGCCGAAGCAGCGTCAGCCACCACGGGCTTTGCTGCGGGGTCTCCTCGCGCCTCAGGACCCGGGCGAGGATTCTCAGCGGCGGGAAAACCTCCGTCTGCGGCCTGGGCGGAGTGAGGCGCAGCAGCCACCAGATCACCGGCAGCGCCAGAAGGCCCCACAGCACCATGGGCGCCCCGAAGGAAAGCGGCAGCCAGCTCATGCGACCGCCTTTCCGAAATCGGTGCCGTCGGCGGTCATCGCCATATGGATGCGCACCAGCGCCTCCGAGGCGAGGCGGTCGGTGTGGTTGACGGTGTAGCTCCAGCCGAGACGCTTGCACCAGGCGGCCAGTTCCTCGCGGCGGGCCCGGTAAAGCAGCCGATATTCCTCGGCCAGCATCTCGGCGCGGCCGGCGGTCAGCTTGTCGCCCGTCTCGGGATCGGTGAATTCGGTGCGGCCGGCATAGGGGAAGCTTTCCTCAGCCGGATCGGCAACCTCGATCAGATGCGCACGCACGCAGTGGCGGGCGAGCACGTCGAGCCAGGCCTTGGTTTCCTCGACCGGATCGAGGAAATCGCTGACTAGCACGATATCGCAGAAGCGGCGGATGGCCGACAGATCCGGCTTGGCGGGCAGCGCGGCGGCGTGGCTCAGTTGGGCGGCGATGCGCTCGGCGCCGTTGCGGGCGGTGAACGGATCGGTCAGACCCGGCCAGGCGATGCGCTCGCCGCTGCGCGACAAAAGCTCGGCCAGGGCGAGCGCCAGCACCAGCGCCCGTGATTCCTTGGAGACGCTAGCCGTGGCGGATTTGTAGAGCATGGAAGGCGAGGGGTCGGCCCAGAGCCAGACGGTATGCGCGGCTTCCCATTCGCGGTCGCGCACATAAGTATGGTCGTCTCTCGCCGAGCGGCGCCAGTCGATACGCGAGGAATCGCCCTCGACATAGGGCCGGAACTGCCAGAAATTCTCGCCGATGCCGCGCTTGCGGCGGCCGTGCCAGCCGGCGATCACCGTGTTGACGATACGGCGCGCTTCGACCAGCAGGTCCGGCACCAATGAAGCCCGCAACCGGCCGCGGGCGAGCGCGTCGCGCGTCGCAACCGGTGCCTGGACCTCGCCTATTCGACCCATCAGATGCCTTTTGCCAGCTTCGCCACCACGTCGCGCACCGAGGTGCCTTCGGCGCGGGCGGCGAAAGTCAGCGCCATGCGATGCTGCAACACCGGTTCGGCCAAGGCGCGTACGTCGTCGACCGACGGCGCCAACCTGCCATCATATAGGGCGCGGGCGCGGGCGCACAGGGTCAGCGCTTGGCTGGCGCGCGGACCTGGCCCCCAGGCGACATGCTTGTCGGTCTCGGCATTGCCCTGACCCGGCCGGGCCGACCGCACCAGCTTGAGGATCGCCTCGACAACGCTTTCCGGCACCGGCATGCGGCGGATCAGCGTCTGGATTTCCTTCAGCCTGGCCGGCTGCAGCACATTGTCGGCCTTTGCCTCGTCGACGCCGGTCGTTTCGAGCAGGATGCGACGCTCCGCCTCGATCTCCGGATAGAGGATATCGACCTGCATCAGGAAGCGGTCGAGTTGGGCCTCGGGGAGGGGATAGGTGCCTTCCTGCTCCAGCGGGTTTTGCGTCGCTAGCACATGGAAGGGCGAGGGCAGGTCGTGGCGGGCGCCCGCGATGGTGACGTGATATTCCTGCATTGCCTGCAGCAGCGCCGACTGCGTGCGCGGCGAGGCGCGGTTGATCTCGTCCGCCATCAGCAATTGCGTGAAGATCGGCCCGGAAAGGAAGCGGAAGGAGCGCTTGCCGAACTCGTCCTGCTCCATCACCTCGGAGCCAAGGATGTCCGAGGGCATCAGGTCGGGCGTGAACTGGACGCGGCGCGAATCGAGGCCGAGCACGATGCCCAACGTCTCGACCAGCTTGGTCTTGGCGAGGCCCGGCACGCCGACCAGAAGCGCATGGCCGCCCGCCAGCAGCGCCACCAGCGTGCGCTCGACGACGGCTTCCTGGCCGAAGATCACCCGGCCGACCGCGTCGCGGACCCTGGAGATGTCGGCCAGCGCCTTTTCGGCTTCCTCGATCATCGCTTTTTCGCTGATCGGGCTTTCCTTGATCATCACGCTCATGCCGCTCGATCCTTGTGGTTGGAGATACCGGCCTGCATTCTCAAGGCCGCAGAATGCCGCGATTCGGCCTCACCCAGCGCCTGTAATTGAACTTAAATCACAGACTCGGGCGGACAAGGCTGACAATCGGGACAACAGTGACTATTTCGTGACCATGGCCGAACGCAGCGAACATCGTGAACACAGCCCGGGCGAGCAGAGTCTGGGCAAACAGAGTCTGACTGGCGCCACCGAGGCGCGGGGCCTGGAGGCGCTGATCTCGCGCGCGGCGCGGGCCGGCAAGGGGCCGGCGCCGGTCGAACGCTGGAATCCGGACTTCTGCGGCGACCTCGACATGGAGATCAAGGCGGACGGCACCTGGTTCTATCTCGGCACGCCGATCGGCCGCATGCCGCTGGTACAGCTTTTTTCCAGCGTGCTGCGCAAGGATGCAGACGGCAAGACCTATCTGGTGACGCCGGTCGAGCGGGTCGGGATACGCGTCGCCGACGCGCCCTTTATCGCCGTCGAAATGAACGTGTCCGGCAGCGGGGACGACCAGGTCATCACCTTCCGCACCAATGTCGGCGACGTCGTGGCCGCCGGTCCCGGCCATCCGCTGCGTTTCGTCGACGAGGACGAAACCGGAGGGTTGAAGCCCTATGTGCTGGTGCGCGGACGGCTGGAAGCGCTGGTTGCGCGGCCGGTGATGTACGAACTGGTCGAGCATGGCGAGGAGATCGACATCGACGGCAGGGCGATGTTCGCCGTCCGCTCGGGTGGCGAAGCCTATCCGATCATGCCTGCCGAGAAGCTGAAACGGCTGAGCGCGTGATGGACCAGGTGACGCCGACGCCGTTTTCGATCGCGGACTTCCGGGCGCGCGTCGCCGCGCTGGCCGTCCCCAGCCCTGGCGACGATTTCGGCGACCATCGCTTCAATCCCGGCCATCCCAGGCTCAAGCACATCAAGCCGCTGCGCGACGCGGCGGTGCTGATCCCGGTGATCGACCGTGCCGAGGGCGCCATGGTGCTGCTCACCAAGCGCGCCGAGAAGCTGCGCAGCCATTCCGGACAGGTGGCTTTTCCGGGCGGCACCATCGATGCGACCGATCCAAGCCCCGAGGCCACCGCTTTGCGTGAGACCTTCGAGGAGATCGGCCTCGATCGCGGCCATATCGAGATCATCGGCCGCATGCCGGATTACGTCTCCGGCAGCGGCTATCGCATCGTGCCGGTGCTTGCCATTGTGCGGCCGGGTTTTGCGCTGGCGCTCAACGCCGAGGAGGTCGACGCTGCCTTCGAGGTGCCCTTGAGCTTCCTTATGGATCCTGCCAACCACGCGCGCGACAGCCGCATGTGGAACGAGCTCGAATGGTTCTTCTACGAGATGCCCTATGGCGGCCAGCGCATCTGGGGCGTCACCGCCGGCATCATCCGCACGCTCTATGAAAGGCTTTATGGTTGAGCGCTGAGGCGTCACTCTCAGGCAGGGCCGATTGGCTGGCCGACAAGCACCTGCAGAAGCTTCTTGCGGCGCTGAAGCAGGGCGCAGAGGAAGCGCGTGTCGCCGGCGGCGCGGTGCGCAATGCGCTGATCGGCCAGCCGGTCGCCGACATCGACATCGCCGCGACCACCGTGCCGGAGGAAACGATCCGGCGCGCCGCGGCGGCCGGCTTCAAGACGGTGCCGACGGGCATCGAGCATGGCACGATCACGGTGATCGCCGGCGGCAAGCCTTATGAGGTGACGACGCTCAGGGCCGATGTCGAGACCGACGGGCGGCGGGCAAAAGTGATCTTCGGGCGTGACTGGAAAGCGGACGCCGAGCGGCGCGACTTCACCATCAACGCGCTCTATGCCGAAGCCGACGGCACGATCGTCGACCTCGTCGGCGGCATAGCCGATATCGAGGCGCGGCGGCTGCGCTTCATCGGCGACGCGGAAGCGCGCATCCGCGAGGATTATCTGCGCATCCTGCGCTTCTTCCGGTTCTTTGCCTGGTATGGCGAGGGACGGCCGGACGCGGAAGGGCTGAAGGCCTGCGCCAGGCTGAAGGACGGGCTTGCACAGCTTTCAGCCGAGCGCGTCTGGTCCGAACTGAAGAAGCTGTTGTCGGCTCCGGATCCCTCACGCGCGCTGCTGTGGATGCGCCAGGCCGGCGTGCTCTCCGCCGTGCTGCCGGAGAGCGAGAAATGGGGCATCGACGCCATTCATGGCTTGGTCAAGGCTGGAAAAGATCTCGGCTGGCCCGCCGATCCGATGCTGAGGCTGGAGGCGATCGTCCCGCCCGATGCCGTGCGCATGAAGACGCTTGGCGAGCGGCTGCGATTGTCAAACGAAGAGGCCGATCGTCTGCGGCATTGGGCGCTGACCGTTGCGCCGGATGCGAAGGCGACCGAGACCGAACTGGCCAAGAAACTCTACTATGGCGATCGCACCGGCTATCTAGACCGCATCCGGCTGGCGCTTGCCGCCGCGCGAATGCGCGCCGCGGAGGACAATCAGGCGATGATGGAAGCCGGCGGCTTTTCACGCCTGCTCAATTTCACGCTGAAATGGCAAAAGCCGGTGTTTCCGATCAAGGGCGCCGACCTGACCGCGCTTGGTGGCTCGCCGGGGCCGAAGCTCGGCGCCACGCTGAAGAACCTCGAGAAGGAATGGGTCGAGTCGGGCTTCACCCTGGAACGCGGCGCGCTGATGAGACGCGCCGCGCAGGCCCTGGAAATCTAAAAAGATCAGGACCGCTCTATCCCTTTGTTTTTACGCAATTCCGGACGGAAAACCGCTCACACCTTTCCTGGAATTGCTCTAGGCGCCCGTCAATGGATCGCAACAGGGGCGAGCGCGCGGGAAAGGCTTGCCTCGCCCTTGCCGTAGACGGACGGGTCGTAGTTCACCAGCGTGTCGGTGCGGGCCGTATTGAGCAGGTCATTGGTGATCTGTACCGGCGTCGCCTTGGTGAACTTGCTGCCGATGATCGCGGCATAGCCCGAGATGATCGGCGCGGCGAAAGAGGTTCCGT
Organism: Mesorhizobium sp. SOD10; assembly: GCA_000824805.1. Taxonomy (GTDB): domain Bacteria; phylum Pseudomonadota; class Alphaproteobacteria; order Rhizobiales; family Rhizobiaceae; genus Mesorhizobium. The sequence continues at coordinate 220,617 of CCNA01000006.1, read as the reverse complement.
AGAGACCGGTCTTGTCGCCCTCGACGCCGACCACCAAGAAGTGGCTCTGCACGGCCGGGTCGGAGCCGGCATAATTGGAATACCAGGCGAGCTGGGCCTTGTTGGCCGTGGTGCCGTTCGTCGACAGCGCGCCGACGAAGATCGCCGTCGGTTTGCCGATCAGGGCAAGGTCGAGATAGTCCTGCTGGCCACCGGTGACTCCGCCGACAGCGACAGAGTCGTTGCCGGCCGCCTTCGAGACGATGGCCGAACCCTTGGTGGCATAGGAGATGATCGAGGACTCCTCTGGAGCCCACCCGATCTGGCTCGTGCTGTAGCCCGCCGTGGTGTACATGCCGTAGCTCAGGTTGAGCACGTTGAGACCGCGCGCCAGCGAAACGGCCGTACCCGTCGAGAAATCCTTGGAGCGTATGGTCGCGGCGGGGGCGATCATGCTTGCTTCTTCGCGCGTCCATTCGCCGTGCCGCTGGTATTGGGTGCCGATGCCGAAATTGCCGTAAAAGCGCGATGAACTGCTGAAGTCGTCGACCATGGTGATGGTGACGCCCTTGCCCTTGTAGCCGGCTGCCCAAGCGGCGCCGACGTCGGGGCTCATCCAGTTCTGTACCGTTTGCGTCGTCCGCGCAACCGGGATCCTTGCGCTCACGCAGATGGAGCCGCCGCCATGGCAGAGCGCAGCCGTCTCATCCGCGCTGAGAACCTCCTGCGCCGAGGCCATCGGCGCCCAAAGGATTGCAAAAGCGGCTGCAACGCCCAACCTCATTCCCCAGTTCAACGGGAACCGGGATGGGCGCGAATTCGGGCATGAGATGATGTTCATTTGGGGCTCCCGCGATCAGAAAGTGAGACGGTAGTTCAACCAGAGATGCATGGTCTCCGGCTTGGCGCTGACCAGATATTTCAAGGTTTCCTCCGGCGCGGTCATGCCCGCCGCGAGCCGGCAATTGACGCTGTAGGTGCCAAGGTCGCCATAGTCGGCTTCGCAAGGCTTTTCATTGAGGCCGCCGCCGATGGTCGAGGTGACCGAAAGGGATAGCGTGCTGTTCGGGTTGGGGTGGATCTGGGTGAGAAAGCCAAGCTTCAGGCTGGGCTCGATACGGTATTTCTCGGCTTGCTCGCCTGTGCCAAATCCCCAAAGAATGCCGGTATCAGGTGTGATCTGGGTCAGAAGGTCCACATGCATATCGACCCAGCTTGCATGATACCAATGGGTGAACGACACCCAGCTTCCGCTCTGCAACTCGTAGCCGCCATTGCCGAGGCCCCTGGCGCGATCGCTGAGTGGGGAACCCTGATGGATATCGACGAGCGAGGTCGTCCATTCCTGGGCCGTTGCCGCGGACGCAAAGAGGAGGGCGCACGACAGGAGCGCCGCCGCGCAGAGACCGACTCCGATGTTGGACCGCTCGCGCATGCGCGAAGTACCTCGCCCCACCATTCCGGACAGCGCCTTGATGGCGAAGGCTCCTCGGGCAGCCCCGCCGGCCGGATCATGGATCGGAGAATCGCACGCGCACCGTTACTGCAAGGTTATCCAAGCCGCTACGAATATAAGAATTGTTTGGAATCTGCGGAAAATGTTTCTGCCGGGGACCCCGGGAGATCGCCGGCAGAAAGTTTGGCATAGGCGTAAGCGGCGTTCCGCTCTTGCGTGTTGGCCGATGTGGTCGAATTCTGGAATTTGGCCCCTCAGGCGGCGTCGCGAACCTTCTGGATGCGCGAGCGGATCGCCTCGATCATCGTCTCGCGGATGATGGTCTCGCCATGCGTCTCGCGCATATGCTCGACGGCGCGGCGCATGACCTCCGCTTCCTCCTCGGCGCGCGTGTGCCAGTCACAGCCCGGAACCAGCGATCCGCATTGAAATTCCTTCATCGGGGTCTCCTTTCCTCGCTCCGGAGCCACCAAGCCGGCCGCTCCAGCCATTTGTTTTTATGCAATCCCGTCGGAAGCCGTTGCGCGCGTTTCGCAGGATTGCCCGGATGGATAACAATAACACGTGCCGCCATTTTCGGTTGCATGAGAAAGCCAAGGCCGGTCGGCACGGCAAACACCCAAAACCGAAAGGCGGAGCACTGGTGCTCCGCCTTTCGTGCTGCCTGAGCCTGCTCTGCCGGGGCCAGCCGTTACTTCATGATCTTGACGGCCTCGGCAATCTTGTTCTTGCCGCTCATGTCCCAGGACACGCGGACTTTCTCGCCGGCCTGAATGCCGGGATCCTTGAAGGCCTTGGACAGCTTGAATGTCGATCCATCATCCAGAACAAGGCTCATGGCCGTTCCGTCAAAGCTCTTCACGGTTCCCGTGGTGTGCTTGACCGCCGCGAACGCGGCGCCACCGGAGGCGAGAAAGGCGGCCGCTGCCGCCGTCACGATAAGCTTGCGCATGGCATGCTCTCCTGGAATGCGGGTGCCCATTTGGCAAGGCACCGTCATTGGTCAGGGCCGTCAAGTCGCGTCGGGTCACGGCCGGCGGGAGACAAGGGATCTCCGCTTCGACCGCCGGCGCTTCCCGACCCGGCGATCTTAAATAGCTCAATTTTTTCAAAAGGATATTAGACGAAAAAGATATTGTCCCTGCCACATTGCCCGCCAAGATTCGGCGAATGGGACAGCAATGCGGCCATCGCCCCGTTCACCGGATCGTTACGGCCATCTTACCTCGGGCGGCAGGCTGGACAGGATCGAGGCGACATTGCCGCCGGTCTTCAGGCCGAAGATGGTGCCGCGATCGTGAAGCAAGTTGAATTCGACGTAGCGGCCGCGCCGGATGAGCTGTTCGTCGCGCTCGGCGTCGGTCCAGTTCCGGTTGAAGTTGCCCCGCACCAGATGGGCATAGACGACGAGGAAAGAGCGGCCGACGTCCTGGACGAAATTGAGATCGGCGTTCCAGCCGCCCTTGTCCTCGTCCGAATGCAGCCAGTCGAAGAAGATGCCGCCGATGCCGCGTGGCTCGTTGCGGTGCGGCAGGAAGAAATACTCGTCGCACCAGGCTTTGAATTTGGGATAATCGGCGACGGCGGCGTTCTTCTCGCAAGCGAACTGCATGGCCCGATGGAAGGCGATCGTGTCGGGGTCGTCCTGGGCGCGGCGACGGTCGAGCACCGGCGTCAGGTCGGCGCCGCCGCCGAACCACTGGCGCGTGGTGACGACCATGCGCGTGTTCATGTGCACGGCCGGCACGTTGGGATTCCACGGATGGGCGATCAGCGAAATGCCGCTCGCCCAGAAGCGCGGGTCTTCCTCGGCGCCCGGAATCTGTTTCCTGAATTCGGGGGAGAATTCGCCATGGACCGTCGAAGTGTGCACGCCGACCTTTTCGAAGACGCGGCCGCGCATCATCGACATGGTGCCGCCGCCGCCACGGCCCTCGTCGCGCTCCCAAGGCGTCTTCTCGAAATGGCCGGGCGACCATGACGCTTGCGGGCCGGTGAGTTCCTGCTCGAGCTGCTCGAAGGTGGCGCAGATGCGCTCGCGCAGCGCTTCGAACCAGAGGCGGGCCTTCATCTTCTTCTGCTCGATATCAGCCGGCAGGCCCACCGGAAGGTCAGGTCGTTCCAAATCCGTCTCCAGTCACAGGCCGCTTGCCTGACAAATGACTCGTTTTTTCTGCGCGCGATCCCTAATCTCTTAAAGGCAAGGGTCAAGCCCTGTCTGATCCAGGTGCAAAGGAGTTCCTTCGTGCGCACCCCGGCAAGACCGCCGCTGGATGGTTTGAAGAAGAGTCTGGAACGCTCGCGGGCCGAGCGCGCTAACCAGCCGCGTGACGGCTTCCTGCGTGAGACCTTCGTGCTGCCCAGGGCCGCCGCGCGCCTCAAGGCGAAGGAATGGTTCGAACGTTTCCCCAAGCAGGCCTACTGGACCGAGATCGAAAGCTGGTTCGAACGCCCGGGCGACGTGATCGAATTCACCATGCGCCGGCTGCCAGGGGCGGATTAAGGTGCATTGAGATTCAGGTCAGGCCGAGTCGCAAACGGCGGCTTCCTGCGGTTCCGGCCTTCGCCGGCCGAAGCACTTCTGAGTGACCCGGCAGCTAAATTAAAGCTACGGCCGGCGTAGGCCGGTTCTCGGAAGCCACCGTTTTCGACTCGGCCTGACCTGAATCTCAATGCACCTTGGCGCCAGACCGTCAGCGCACCGCCAGCCTTCTCGCCCCCGTACCCTCTCGGGCCAGCCGGTCTTCCTTGTTCCTCAGGGGGCACTTGTCGATCGACATGCAGCCGCAGCCGATGCAGTCGGTCAGGCCATCGCGCAACTTCTTCAATTGGCTGATCTTATGGTCGAGCGCGTCGCGCCAGGCTGTCGAAAGCAGGTTCCAGTCCTCGCGGTTCGGCGTGCGCTCTTCAGGCAGGGACTGGAACGCCTGGGCGATCTCGGCCAGCGAAATGCCGACCTCCTGGGCGACGCGGATGATCGCCACGCGGCGCAGCACGTCGCGGCCGTAGCGCCGCTGATTGCCGGACGTGCGGTGGCTGCGGATCAGCCCGCGCGCCTCGTAAAAATGCAGCGCCGATACCGCGACGCCGCTCCGCATAGCCACTTGGCCGACCGTCAATTCCTTCACCGGCGCCATTTCCAAATTCCCGCTTGACCTCAAGTTAAGTTGAGCTTGTAGCCAAGAAAGATTGATAGGGCAATTGCAGGAGAACGGCGATGTGCGCCTGGGCAGGAATGACGGCGGAAGGGATGGCGGTTCGGGGCAGCGCGGAAGCGCGAAAGCTATTTTCCGAGCTGGCGGAGCGCCTCGCCCGCGACCATGGCGACCGACAGCGCGACATTGATGCTGCGCGCGCCCGGCCGCATCGGAATGGTCAGCCGCGCATCCGCCGCCTGGTGGACTTCTTCCGTCACGCCGGCGGATTCGCGGCCGAACAGAAGAATGTCGCCGGAGGCGAAAGCAAAGTCCGTATAGGCGGTCGCGGCCTTGGTGGTGAGCAGCACCAGGCGGCGCGTATGCGCCTTTCGCCATTCCTCGAAGGCGTGCCAGTCGGCATGGCGGGAGAGCGCCGCCATTTCGAGGTAGTCCATACCGGCCCGTTTCAGCGCCCGGTCGGAGAGCGGGAAACCAGCCGGCTCGATGATATCGACACCGACGTCGACGCAGGCGGCGAAGCGCAGGATTGTCCCGGTGTTTCCGGCAATATCCGGCTGGTAGAGCGCGATGCGGAGACGATCGTTCATTTTCGCATCCTGCTAATAAGTGGCAGATCGGCCACAGGCTTCTCCGGCTTTCGGCAATTTCTGGACTGGCGGGTGGCCATTTTCTGCGAAGTCGAGTATACCCCCACCATCGTCAACCCGAACCGAATGGAGGGGAACACATGATGACCATGCGCATCCAGCTCCCATCCGGGGCTCACCTCTGCCCGCCGGCGGTTTCGGTACGACGATTCTTCTGACACTTTAAGTCCTCATCGCACCGATTCCCGCCGAACCCAGTTTTCGGCCTTCGAAGGAATCTTGCGATGTTTTTCAAACTGCCAAAGGGGCGCCGCGCCCCAGCTGAACGTGTCGAGGCCGACGCTTGTCGTTCCGTCCCGGCCGATTCGATCCGCGCCGTCGGTCGAATGCCGGTGGTCGAGGCCGCATCACCCTTTTTAACGCATTTGCATATGGAGGACGGACCAATGTTCGATCCCTACAAAATACCGGGGTCAAGAAGCCTGCACGAGCGCAAGGTGGCCACCTGGGCGTTGCTGATCGGCGAGACCTATTCGTCGGCGGTGCATGCCGAGGAACGGCGCAGGCCGCATCGCGGCATGCTGCCGGACGTCGATTTCTCGCGCGCGGTGCCCGACCACAGCCGGCCCACGCTGGTGCGGCGGATCATCCGCCTGATCCGGCCGGGCGACAGGAACCGGGCAGGCTCGGGCTTTTCGCCAGCGAGTTCGGGGCCGTCAGGATCGTCGAGCGAGGCTGTCGGCGAAAAGCCTGGGACATCCTATATTGCGCGAGGCAGGGCCGGTGAGACGGACGATTCCGTATCGCCGGCCCGTCGCGCCGCGCGGCCGAAAGGCCTTGCCCATCAATCCCGCGTCGCGCGAGCGCGCATAGCATTGTGAGTGCCCGGAATGTTCCGCTGGTTTGAAAACAGGCTCAATCCGTTTCCGGCCGCGGAACCGGTCGAGCCGCCGAAGACGCTGATCGCTTTCTGCGTGCATTATACGCGCGGCGCCTGGCCTTATATCATCATCGATGCGGTGCTGGTGACGGCGATCGCCTTCACCGAAGTGTGGATGTTCGGCTTCATGGGGCGCATCGTCGACTGGCTGTCGGCGCAGAACCGCGAAACCTTCCTGCAGACGGAGCACTGGAAGCTCGCCGGCATGGCTTTCGTCGTGCTGTTCGCGCTGCCCGGCACGGTGTGGCTGCATTCGCTTCTCAACCAGCAGACGCTGATGGGCAACTACCCGATGCGTATCCGCTGGCAGGTCCATCGCTATCTGCTCAAGCAGTCGATGGCCTTCTATCAGGACGAATTCGCCGGCCGCATCGCCACCAAGCTGATGCAGACGGCGCTCGCCGTGCGCGAATGCGTGATCAAGCTGATCGACGTCCTGAACTACGTCATCGTCTACTTCCTCGGCATGCTGTTCATCGTCGGCTCGGCCGACTTGCGCCTGGCGGCGCCCTTGGCCGGATGGCTGGTCGGCTACATCGCGCTGCTGCGCTTTTTCATCCCGCGGCTGGGCAAGGTCGGCGAGGAGCAGGCCAATGCGCGCTCCACTATGACCGGCCGCGTCGTCGACAGCTACACCAACATCCAGACGGTGAAGCTTTTTTCGCACGCCCGCCGCGAGGCTGCTTTCGCCAGGGAAGGCATGGCGAGCTTCCTCGACACCGTCTACCGCTCGATGCGGCTGGTGACGCAGCTCTACGGCATGCTCTACATCCTGAATTCGCTGCTTCTGTTCTCGGTGACGGCGATCTCGCTCTGGCTGTGGCTGGGCGAGGCGGTGACGATCGGTGCGGTCGCCGTGGTCATCGGCCTGGTGCTGCGCATGTGGGGCATGTCGCAGTGGATCATGTGGGAGATGTCAAGCCTGTTCGAGAATATCGGCACGGTGCAGGACGGCATCCAATCGATCTCGCTGCCGCGCCTGGTCGAAGACCGCCCGGGCGCCAAGGACATCACCGTCAGCCAGGGTGAAATCCGCTTCGAGGACATCCGCTTCCACTACGGCAAGGAAAAGGGTGTCATCGAGAACCTGTCGCTCACCGTGAGGCCCGGCGAGAAGGTCGGCATTGTCGGCCGCTCGGGCGCCGGCAAGTCGACGCTGGTCAACCTGTTGCTGCGTTTCTACGACCTGGAAAGCGGCAGGATCCTGGTCGACGGCCAGGAGATCGCGGCGGTGACGCAGGATTCGCTGCGCGCTCAGATCGGCATGGTGACGCAGGACACCTCGCTGCTGCACCGCTCGGTGAAGGAGAACATCCTCTACGGCCGGCCGGACGCGACCGACGAGATGCTCATCGAGGCGGCGCGGCGGGCGGAGGCGCTCGATTTCATCGGCGGGCTTTCGGACCATAACGGCCGCAAGGGATTCGACGCCCATGTCGGCGACCGCGGCGTCAAACTGTCCGGCGGTCAGCGGCAGCGCATCGCGATCGCCCGCGTCATGCTGAAGGACGCGCCGATCCTGATCCTCGACGAGGCGACCTCGGCGCTCGATTCGGAAGCCGAGGCGGCGATCCAGGAGAACCTCTACAAGCTGATGCAGGGCAAGACCGTGATTGCCATCGCGCATCGGCTGTCGACGATCGCAGCGATGGACAGGCTCGTCGTCATGGACAAGGGCCGCATCATCGAGGAAGGCGCGCATGAGGACCTCGTCGCCAAGGGCGGGCTCTATGCCCAGCTCTGGCAACGCCAGTCCGGCGGCTTCCTGCTCGACGATGCGCCGGCCGACGCCAAGGCGCCTCAATCCGAGCTGGCGGCGGAGTAACGCGATCGCGATCGCAGCGATTCCAGGAAAGTGCCTAGCGGTTTTTCGTCCGGAGTTGCGCAAAAACAAAGACTTGGAGCGGTCCGATGGTTCTGCGAGCCGTCGAGCCGCTCCGGCATCAAGGTTACGGCGATTGCCGGGAATCGTTCCCGGGCGTAACCACGACTTGGTCAGAGGCCTGCCGGCGACCAGATCGGGCACCGGCAGGTTTTCGGCCTCTGCGAGAGAAAAATGTTCGACCGCATCTTCACCTGGTTCGAAAGCCGTTATTCGCCGGTGGCGCTGGCCGAAGACCGGCAGCCGCCAATGGGACTTTGGCGGTTCTACTGGTATTTCATAAGGCAGTTTCGCGCCGCCTATTGGCTGCGCATCATCATCGTTGCCGTCGCCGCTGTCGTGGACGCGATGCTGCCGATTTTCGTCGGTCTGATCGTAGGCCTGCTCTCCAGCACCAAGCCGGGCGATTTCTTTGCCGCGCATGGGCCGCTGCTCGTGCTGATGGCCTTCGTCGTGCTGCTGCGTCCGCTGTCGATGGTTATCGACGCGCTCATCCGCAACCACGCCATCGCGCCGAACCTCATCGACCTCATCCGCTGGCAGAGCCATTGGCATGTCGTGCGCCAGGACTGGTCGTTCTTCCAGAACGACTTTGCCGGCCGCATCGGCACCAAGGTCATGCAGAGCGGCGATTCGATGGAGATGAGCGTCAACCTCACCGTCGATGCCGTCTGGTATGCGCTGGTCTTCGTTGCTGTCGCCATCGTGGTGCTGGCGCGACTCGACCCGCTGTTGCTGGCTGTGGTGGCGGTATGGCTTGTGTTCTATTGCCTGATCTTCTGGTCCGCGATGCCCAGGATCACGCAACGCTCGTCCCAACTGTCGGAGCGGTGGTCGCAGGTGAGTGGCCGAATGGTCGACAGCTACACCAACATTTTGACGCTGAAGACATTCTCCACCGGCGAGCACGAAGACAAATATGTCTCGCAAGCGGTGGTCGAGCACGCCGACACGTTTTACCGGCTGATGCGCGTTTTCACGCTGATGTGGTCTGCCCTGTTCATCCTCAACGCGGCGTTGCTGATCGCCGTGAGCTGGCTGGCGCTCGCCGGCTGGAACGCCGGCGCCATGACCACGGCGGCCGTGGCGACGGCGATACCGTTCGCGCTGCAGATCGCCAACATCTCCGGCAGGATCCTCGATGTCGGCGCCAACGTCTTCCGCCAGATCGGCGTCGCCAGCAACTCGATGACGACGATCGCCCGGCCGATCGTCATGAAGGACCAGCCCGACGCACCGGCCCTCGTGGTGACCGCCGGCGGCATCGAGTTCGACCGGGTGAACTTCAACTACTGGCGCAAGGACGGCAAAGGCGGCGTCATCGACAATCTGTCGCTGAAGATCGCGCCGGGCGAGCGGGTCGGCCTGATCGGGCGTTCAGGAGCCGGCAAGTCGACGCTGGTCAATCTCGTGCTGCGGCTGTTCGATGTGCAGGACGGCAAGGTGCTGATCGACGGGCAGGACATCCGCAACGTGTCGCAGGAGAGCGTCCGCGCGGCGATCGGCTTCGTCAATCAGGACACCTCGCTGTTGCATCGATCCGTTCGCGAGAACCTCAAATATGGATGCCAGTCGGCCAGCGACGAGGCGATGTTCAGCGCCGCCAAAGCCGCCCAGATCGACGATGTGATCGCGAGGCTGACCGATCCGCATGGCCAAAGCGGCTATGATGCGCTTGTCGGCGAACGCGGCGTGAAGCTATCCGGCGGCCAGCGGCAACGCATCGCAATCGCCCGCGTTATGCTGAAGGACGCGCCGATCCTCATTCTCGACGAGGCGACGTCCGCGCTCGATTCGGAAGTGGAAGCGGCCATCCAGGAGAACCTCTACAAGCTCATGCAGGGGAAGACCGTCATCGCCATCGCCCACCGCCTGTCGACCATCGCGGCGATGGATCGGCTCGTGGTCATGGACAAGGGCCGCATCGTCGAGGAAGGCTCGCATGAGGCCTTGATCGCCAAGGGCGGCCTCTACGCCCAGCTTTGGCGGCGCCAGTCGGGCGGCTTCCTGCTCGAGGAAAAGCAGGCGGCCGACGATCCGGCGACGAAAGGTGAAGCCGCCGAATGATGCATGCCATCTACCGCTGGTTCGAGCGCTGGGTCTACCCGTTCCGCGAGCCCGCGAATCTGCGGCCGCCCGCCAGCGTCGGCGGCTTCCTGTGGCACTATGTCGGGCAGGCAAAGCTCGCCTTCTTCGCCATGCTGATCATCGGCGGCATCGCCCCGCTGGTGGAGGCGGGGCTGTTCTATTTCGTCGGAAGGCTGGTCGATATCCTCGACCAGTTGCCGAGTGAGCGCAGCTGGCACGCGCTTTGGACCGCGGCCGGTCCCGAGCTTTTGTTCATGGGCGCGGTGGTACTCGTCATCCGCACGGCCGTGGTCGGCCTTTCGGCGCTGGTCGACGAGCAGACGATCACGCCGGGCTTCTACAATCTGGTGCGCTGGCAGGCGCACCGGCATGTCTCGCGCCAGTCCTACGCTTTCTTCCAGAACGACTTCGCCGGCCGCATCGCCACCAAAGTCTGGCAGGCGGGGCAGGCGACGGGCGACCTGATGGAGAGCTTCATCGAGGTGGTCTGGTTCATGATCGTCTATACGGTCACCACGCTGGCGCTGGTAGCCGGGCTGGATTGGCGGCTGGCGGTCATGGTGGTGGTCTGGATCGCCGCCTTCGGCTGGCTGGCGAAACTCTATCTGCCGGCGATCCGCAAGCATGCCGAAGCGACCGCCGAGGCGGGCTCGATGATCACCGGCCGCATCGTCGATTCCTATTCCAACGTGCAGACGCTGAAGTTGTTCTCGGCCGATGGCGACGACCGCTATATCCGCAGCGGCTTCGACATCTATCTCGACGCGCTGCGGCCCTTCACGCGCCGGCTGACCGGCGTGCGCATGGCGCTGACCATGCTCTCCGGCGTCATGATCACCGCGATCGCCGCCTTTGCCATCTATCTTTGGGTCGAAGGCTCGATCACGGTCGGCGCCGTCGCCTTCACCCTGTCGCTGGTGCTGCGGCTCAACATGCTGCTCGGCCGCCTGATGATGCAGCTCAACGGCATATTGAGAAATCTCGGCGTGCTGGAGAATTCCAAGGCGCTGATCTCGCAGCCGCTCGGCCTGACCGACACGCCGGACGCCAAGGAACTGGTCGTCACCGGCGGTCGCATCGACGTCAGCAACGTCACCTTTCATTACGGCAAGGGGGGAGGGGTCTTGGACGGCATAGACCTCGTCGTGCGCCCGGGCGAGAAGGTCGGCCTGGTAGGCCCGTCAGGCGCCGGCAAGACGACTTTGGCCAATCTGATCCTGCGCCTCTACGACCTCGAAGGCGGGCAGATCCTGATCGACGGCCAGGACATCGCCGGGGTCACGCAGAACTCGCTGCGCGGCAATATCGGGGTGGTCAGCCAGGAGACCGCGCTGTTCCACCGCTCGCTTCGCGACAACATCAAGCTCGGCATGCCGGACGCCACCGATGCGCAGGTGATCGCCGCAGCCCGAAGAGCCGAGGCGCATGACTTCATCCTGGGGCTGCGCGACACCAGAGGTCGCGTCGGCTACGAGGCTTATGTCGGAGAGCGCGGCGTCAAACTCTCCGGCGGGCAGCGGCAGCGCGTGGCGATCGCGCGCGTCTTCCTCAAGGATGCGCCTATCCTCATCCTCGATGAAGCGACCTCGGCGCTCGATTCGGATATCGAGGCGGCGATCCAGGAGAACCTGACCAGGCTGATGGAGAACAAGACCGTGATCGCCATCGCGCACCGGCTCTCGACGATCGCAGCACTTGACCGGCTGGTGGTGCTCGACGGCGGCCGCATCGTCGAACAGGGCACGCATGACGAACTGGTGGCGCTCGACGGCCTCTACGCGCGGCTCTGGAAACGGCAGTCCGGCGGCTTCCTGTTCAACGAGGAAAGCGTGCTGGAAGAGACGCGCCCGGCGGAGTAGAACGAGAGATATGTCGGTCAGAATGCCCAGTAATTTCGGACGGTCCGGCGCGCAGGAAAGCGCGCTCGACCTGCTCGGCCACGAAATCCTCGCCGAGAAGGCCGCGGCGCTCGGCCGCGCCGGCGAGCGCGTGGAGGAAACCCTGGCGAAGCTGCGCGACCATGGTGAGGGCGAGCATCGCAATCGGCTGCTCAAGGAAGCGGCCGCCGCCGTCCACGCCTACTTCATCCAGCGCGAGCTCTGCGGGCTGCGCAAGCACGATGCCGTAATCCGCGAATACAACATCCCGCGGGCCGTGCTGGTCAGGCTGGGCGCAAGCTAAAGCAATTCCAGAAAATGTGTGCACAGTCCCCGTTCGGAATTGCGAAGAAACAAGGACGATAGAACTAGGCGGGGATCGGTGAAGGGAAACAGGGCCTGCCTCTCGCGCAGCCGGGATCACTCCAGCCATTCGGTGAGGAAGCTGCCGTTCTCGTGGATGTCGGTGGTCTCGAGCGGACCCGGGCCGAAATTGGTGAATTTGTGCGGCGTGTCCGGCGGCACGATCAGAATCTGGCCCGCGGTCGCCGTTATCTGCTGCTCGCCGACCGTGAACAGGCCGGTGCCGGAACGGATGATGAAGATCTCCGCATAAGGATGCTTGTGCAGGCGCGGACCACCGCCGACCTCGGGCTGATAATTGAAGATAAGGCAGGAGTTGGAGCCGAACGGCCCGCATTGCAACTCGCCCTGCCAGCGGTCGGGTGCCGCCGCCCATCTGTCGCGGTCGATGACATGCGCGATGGCCCGACAATAGACCGGGCCAGCGGCCGCTGTCGAGGCAAGCGGAGCCTCGATTTTATCATTGAATTCAGTGCTGTTTGGCGCTGTTCGGCGGCCCGATGATCACGCCGTGGCGCAGGCCGCGGCACGTGCCCGCGACAATCTGCCCTTGTGCCCTCACCCCGCTGGACAAAAACGGGCTTCACGCATAAACCGAACCTCCAAATGCCGGAGGAATTCGCTAGCCTGTTCGCCATGCGCTGTCGGGCAGGTGCGATTGAGCGGGGACAAGGCTCGGCCTCCGGTTAGGAAGAGGCGAAAGGATCAGGCACCCGTGAGCGCAACCGACATCCACGATCCCAACCGTCGCGATTTTCTCTACGTAGCCACCGGCATGGCCGCCGTTGTCGGCGCTGGAGCCGTCGCGTGGCCGTTCATCGACCAGATGCGCCCCGACGCCTCGACGCTGGCGCTGGCTTCGGTCGAGGTCGATGTCTCGTCGCTGCAGCCCGGCAGCTCGCTGGTCGTCAAATGGCGCGGCAAGCCGGTGGTGGTGCGCAACCGCACCGAAAAGGAAATGAAGGACGGCGAAGCCGTCAACCTCGCCGATCTCAAGGACCCGATTGCGCGCAACGCCAACCTGCCGGCCGACGCGCCGGCGACCGACGCTAACCGCACCACGCCCGGCAAGGAAGCCTGGATGGTGATGGTCCAGGTCTGCACCCATCTCGGCTGCATCCCGCTCGGTCAGGAAGGCGATTTCGGCGGCTGGTTCTGCCCATGCCACGGTTCGCAATACGACACCGCCGGCCGCATCCGTAAAGGTCCGGCGCCGGAGAACATGGCGATCCCGGTATTCAAGTTCATTTCCGATACCAAGATCCTTATCGGTTGAGGCAGGGGACATTTCGATGAGCGAGGGACACTCGACCTATACGCCCAAGACCGGTATCGAGCGCTGGTTCGATGCGCGCATGCCGCTGCCGCGGCTGATCTATGACAGCTTCGTGGCCTATCCGGTGCCGCGCAACCTTAACTACATGTGGACGTTCGGCGGCATCCTGTCGATCATGCTCGCCTCGCAGATCCTGACCGGCATCGTGCTGGCCATGCATTACACGTCCGACACCAATCTCGCCTTCGATTCGGTCGAGAAGATCATGCGCGACGTGAATTCGGGATGGCTGCTGCGCTATCTCCATTCCAACGGCGCCTCGTTCTTCTTCGTCGCCGTCTACATCCACATCTTCCGCGGGCTGTTCTACGGCTCCTACAAGGCGCCGCGCGAGCTGCTGTGGATTCTGGGCTGCATCATCTACCTTTTGATGATGGCCACCGGCTTCATGGGCTATGTGCTGCCCTGGGGCCAGATGAGCTTCTGGGGCGCGACCGTCATCACCGGCTTCTTCAGCGCCATCCCTCTGGTCGGCAACTGGATCCAGGAATTGCTGCTGGGCGGCTTCGCCGTGGACAATCCGACGCTGAACCGCTTCTTCGCCCTCCACTACCTGTTGCCGTTCATGATCGCCGGCGTCGTGGTGCTGCACATCTGGGCGCTGCATGTCGTTGGCCAGTCGAATCCGACTGGCATCGAGGTCAAGTCGAAGACGGACACGGTCGCCTTTACGCCCTACGCCACCATCAAGGACGCGTTCGGCATGATCGTGTTCCTGTTCTTCTTTGCCTATTTCGTCTTCTACCTGCCGAACTATCTCGGCCACCCGGACAACTACACGGTCGCCAACCCGCTGAAGACGCCGGCCCATATCGTTCCGGAATGGTACTTCCTGCCGTTCTACGCGATCCTGCGCGCCATCACCTTCAATATCGGCCCGATCAACTCCAAGCTCGGCGGCGTGCTGTGCATGTTCGGCGCCATCGCCATGCTGTTCCTGGTGCCGTGGCTGGACACCTCCAAGGTGCGCTCGGCGGTCTACCGGCCATGGTACAAGCTGTTCTTCTGGCTGTTCGTCGCCGACGCCATCCTGCTCGGGTGGCTGGGCTCGCAGCCGGCGGAAGGCTCTTACGTGTTCATGGCACAGATGGCGACTTTGTTCTATTTCGCCTTCTTCCTGGTCATCATGCCGGTGCTCGGCCTGATCGAGACGCCGCGGCGCCTGCCCAATTCGATCACCGAAGCGGTGCTGGAAAAGAAGAACAAGGGCGCCGGCGGACATCCGGCAGGCGCGGTTACCGCGCCGGAAACCAAGGGCTGAGAATCTGAGGGGATTTGGCATGAAGAAGATTCTCACCTCGCTGGCGCTGCTTGGCCTGGTGGTCGCGGGCACCGCTGCCATCGCCGCCGAAGAGGAACACAACGCGGCGGCCCCGACGCATTTCCCGATCAACGAACCGAAGGAAATGAGCTGGAGCTTCGCCGGGCCGTTCGGCACCTATGACAAGGCGCAACTGCAGCGCGGCCTCAAGGTCTACAAGGAAGTCTGCTCGGCCTGCCATTCGATGAACCTGGTGGCGTTCCGCACCCTGGAAGGGCTCGGCTACTCGGACGCGCAGATCAAGACACTGGCCGCCGAATACACCATCCATGACGGCCCGAACGATGCCGGCGACATGTTCGACCGCCCCGGCAAGCCATCGGATCACTTCCCGGCGCCGTTCCCGAACGAGCAGGCGGCCGCGGCCGCCAATGGCGGCGCCGCCCCGCCGGACATGTCGCTGCTCGCCAAGGCACGCGGCGTCGAGCGCGGTTTCCCGCGCTTCATTTTCGATATCTTCACCCAGTATGCACAGGGCGGCCCGGATTACATCCACTCGCTGCTCACCGGCTACGATCAGACGCCGCCGGCCGGCATGGTGATCCCGGAAGGTACGCACTACAATCCGTACTTCCTGTCCGGCGTGTCACTGAAGATGCCGAAGCCGCTTTCGGACGGCCAGGTGACCTATGACGACGGCTCGCCGCAGACCGTCGACCAGTATGCCCGCGACGTCTCGGCCTTCCTGATGTTCGTCGCCGAGCCGCATTTGGAGGACCGCAAGAAGACCGGTTTCCGCGTCATGGTCTTCCTGCTGCTCTTCGGCGCTCTGGTTTACATGACCAAGCGGAGGGTGTGGGCCGACGTCGCGCACTGAGCGGGCCGGCTTCCAGAAAAATGCAAGGGCGCCGAAAGGTGCCCTTTTCTTTTCGGCCGCTTGCCGGCAAAACTGTGCGGCAACGGATCAACCGCTTATGAAACCCTCCCTCGAAGACACGCTGCTTGCGGCCATCCGCACCATTCCGGACTATCCGAAGCCCGGTATCCTGTTTCGCGACATCACCACGCTGCTCGGCGACGCGCGCGCCTTCCGCCGCGCCATAGACGAGCTGGTGCATCCCTATGCCGGGCTGAAGATCGACAAGATCGCCGGCATCGAGGCGCGTGGCTTCATCCTCGGCGGCGCCGTGGCGCACCAGCTTTCGGCCGGCTTCGTGCCGATCCGCAAGAAGGGCAAGCTGCCTTACGAGACGGTGCGCGTAGCCTACAGCCTCGAATACGGGCTGGACGAGATGGAGATGCATAAGGACGGCGTCTCGCCGGGCGAGAAGGTGATCCTAGTCGACGACCTGATCGCCACGGGCGGCACGGCGGAAGCGGCGGTGAAGTTGCTCAGGCAGATCGGCGCCGACATCGTCGCCGCCTGCTTCGTCATCGACCTGCCGGACCTCGGCGGCCGTCAGAAGCTGGAAGCGCTCGGCGTGCCGGTCAGGACGCTGATTGGGTTCGAGGGGCATTGAGCGCCTCTTCCTTCTCCCACAAGAAGGGGGGAAGGGGGAGGTGGCCCTACTCCACCTTCACCAGCACCGCGCTGTCGAACTCGATCACCTTGTCGCCGGTCGAATCAAAGCCTTCCGATCGCAGCGTGAGCAAGTTCCAGCCCGGGCGCCCGGCGAGCGGGCGGTGCGCCAGCGCTGTGCGCGTGAAGGTCACCGTCTCGCCGGCATAGACCGGCTTCAGCCATTTCAAATTGCGGAAGCCCGGCGAGGGGCCGAATTCCGGCTGCGGGCCGGGGCCGGTCCAACGCACGCCCTCGGTCTCCATGCGCTTTTCGAGATTGTATTTCATCCAGGTGGCGGCGGTGTGCCAGCCCGAGGCGCAGAGCCCGCCGAGCACGCTCTTCTTCGCCGCCTCTTCGTCGACATGGAAGATCTGCGGATCATATTTCCTGGCGAACGCCTTGATCTCGTCGGCCTCGAACTTGTGCGAGCCGAGGGTCACGGTCTGACCGATCAGGAAGAATTCGTCCAAAGTCATGATAGGCCCCGTGCGGCATCACGCGCGAGGAACATGCCGGTGTTCTCCAGCTCGAAGACGCTCTCGCTGCGCTGGTTGACCAGCTCGCTGCGCATGGTGATCAAGCCGAGCTGGGGCCGCGATTTGGACTGGCGCTTGGACAGGATCGTGACCGTGCCGCGCAGGGTGTCGCCGGCCAGAACCGGCTTCTTCCATTTCACATGCTCGATGCCGGGCGACCCTTGAGAGGTCGAATCGAGCAGGAAGGCGTCGCAGAGCATGCGCATGAACATCGCGCAGGTATGCCAGCCCGAAGCCGAAAGCCCGCCGAGGATGCTGGCCTTGCCGGCTTCCTCGTCGAGATGCATCGGCTGGGCATCGAACTCCGAGGCGAATTCGATGATCTCGGCAGCGCTTACAGTCTTGCTGCCGAGGTCCAGCGAGGAGCCCTCGACGAAATCCTCATAGGCCCAAGTCTTTCCCGTCATGTCGGCAGCCCGGTTCATCCTTAGATCCTGGTGGTGGGACGATTTGGTCAAGTGATTTCTGGTAAGCCAGTCAGGCACTCAGGTGTTGAACTTGAACAGCATGATGTCGCCGTCCTGGACGACATATTCCTTGCCTTCGTCGCGGGCCTTGCCGGCCTCCTTAGCCGCGACTTCGCCGCCCAGCGTAACGAAGTCGTTGTAGGAAATCGTCTGGGCGCGGATGAAGCCGCGCTCGAAGTCGGTGTGGATGACGCCGGCGGCCTGCGGCGCCTTATCGCCCTTGTGGATCGTCCAGGCGCGCGTCTCCTTCGGCCCGACGGTGAAGTAGGTGATCAGATGCAGGAGCTCGTAGCCGGCGCGGATCACCTTGTTGAGGCCCGGCTCGTCGAGGCCGATCGAGGCCAGGAACTCCATTTCTTCCTCGTCGGAAAGCTGGGCGACTTCCGCCTCGATCGCCGCCGAGATCACCACCGTGCCGGCGCCCTGCGCGGCCGCCATCTTCTCCACCGCCCTGGTGTGCTCATTGCCGGTGGCGGCATCCGCCTCGGCGACGTTGCAGACATAGAGGACGGGATGAGAGGTGAGCAGGTTAAGCCCTTGCAGGATGCGCAGGTCCTCCGGCGCGATGCCGTTGAGCAGGAAGCGCGTCGGCTTGCCGGCCTGCAGCAATTCGAGCGCGGCCTCCATCATCGGCAGCACGGCCATCGCTTCCTTGTCCTTACCGGCGGCGCGCTTGCGGATCTGGACGATGCGGCGTTCGAGGCTTTCGAGGTCCGCGAGCATCAGCTCGGTCTCGACCGTCTCGGCATCGGCCACCGGATCGATGCGGCCCTCGACATGGGTGATGTCGTCATCCTCGAAGCAGCGCAGCACATGCACGATGGCGTCGACCTCGCGGATGTTGGCGAGGAACTGGTTGCCCAGCCCTTCGCCCTTGGAGGCGCCGCGCACCAGGCCGGCTATGTCGACGAAGGAGATGCGGGTCGGGATGATCTCCTTCGACTTACCGATCGCCGCGATCTTTTGCAGCCGCGGATCCGGCACAGCCACCTCGCCGGTGTTCGGCTCGATGGTGCAGAAAGGATAGTTGGCGGCCTGCGCGGCGGCCGTCCTGGTCAGCGCGTTGAACAGCGTCGACTTGCCGACGTTGGGCAAGCCAACGATGCCACATTTGAAACCCATGTTCGTCCAGTCCTGTCGGAATTCGATTTTGGTGAGGGCTATGGGCGATAGGGGTGACGAACGTCAAGCCCCGATCGGCCGGGCGGCCTCATGGCCGCTAATCTGGTTAGCGCGGGATCATCGTGCAAGCCGGCGAAGTCTGGCGAGACGCACCGGTTCGCTGCGAACGAAGGCCTGCGCCGACCGATGTGAATTGCCGCTGAGCGGTCCTCGCGCGGGCGGCGCCGCTTTTAGTCTTTTCCGAACAGCTTCTTCAGCATGGCGGCCATGGGACCACTCTCGGGCAGTTTTGCCGCCGGCTGCTGCGGGCGCGCCTGGCGGACATGACTTTGCTGCTTCGGCGGTTTGGGCGGCGGGCGGTCTTCATCGCCGGTCGGCACGAGCTGGTCGCGCAGGGTGAGCGTGACGCGGTTCATGAACGAGCTGTCGTCGCCCTTGGCGAGCAGCGCGGCGTCGTCGGCGATGGCGTCCAGCAGGACATCGAGCCATTCGCGGTCCGCCTTGGCGAAATCGCCAAGCACATGGCCGTGCACCATCTCCTTGACGCCGGGATGGCCGACGCCAATGCGAACCCGGCGATAGGTGTTGCCGACATGCTGGTCGAGCGAGCGGATGCCGTTGTGGCCGCCTGAGCCGCCGCCAACCTTGACCCTGAGTTTGCCGGCGGCAAGGTCGATCTCGTCATAGAAGACGGTGAGGGCAGCCGGTTCGAGCTTATAGAAGCGCAGCGCTTCGCCGACCGACTGTCCGGACAGGTTCATGAAGGTTTGCGGCTTGATCAGCAGGATTTTCTCGCCGCCGAGCGTGCCTTCGCAGATCAGGCCCTGGAATTTTCTTGACCAGGGCGAAAAGGAATGGCGGCGGGCTATCGCGTCCGCCGCCATGAAGCCGACATTGTGCCGGTTGTTCTCGTATTTCGCGCCCGGATTGCCGAGGCCTGCAAAGACAAGCATCGTCGCCTCCGGCGTTAGAGCATGATGCCGAAAAGTGCGAAGCGGTTTTCGGAAAACATCATGCTCTGTTTCTTTGATTTAGAGCCGGATGAAATCATCCGGCTCGGAGAATTACTTCTCTTCGGCCGCCGGGGCCGCCGTCTCGGTCGCCGCCGCCTCGGTGGTGGCTTCCGCCTCCGGCTTCATCGCCGACGACCCCGCAATGGTCGCGATGGTGAAATCGCGATCGGAGATGACCGGCTTGACGCCGGCCGGCAGCTTGACCGCCGAGATGTGGATCGAGTCGCCGATGTCGGTGCCGGCGAGGTCGACGGTGATGAATTCCGGGATCGCGTTGGCCGGGCAGTGGAACTCGACTTCGTGGCGAACGATGTTGAGCACGCCGCCGCGCTTGATGCCGGGCGACTTGTCCTCATTGATGAAGTGGACAGGCACGTCGACATTGACCTCGGTGTCCTTGCCGATGCGCAGGAAGTCGACATGGACAGGGAAATCCTTGACCGGGTCGAGCTGGAAGTCTTTCGGCAGGACCTGGATCTTCTTGCCGTCGACATCGATCGTGGCGATCGTGGTCAGGAACCCGCCGCCATGGATCTTGTAGAAGATGTCCTTGTAGTTCAGCGCAATAGCCAGGGGAGGCTGCTTGTCGCCATAGATGACTGCAGGCACTTTACCGTTGCGGCGAACTGCACGGGCGGACCCCTTACCGACCTGTTCGCGCGCTTCGGCCTTGAGCTCGTAAGTATCGTGGCTCATGGCATTTCCTTTCGCGTGTTATGGAGCGCTTGCGGCAAGCACGAGGCCAACCGTAAACGTCGAAAGCCGTCGGCCTTGCACAGTCGGTCCAAACGCTTTTGGCTGTCCAAATGCTTTGGGGATCATGCGAGGCCTGGCCAGCCTTCCTCCGCGTTGCCTCCAAGGGTGTCTACGCGGGTGGCGGCTCTATAGCGGAAGGCAGCCTGAGGCGCAAGCCGTTGAACCGGAAGCCTTGGCGGCGCCAGGTTCCTTACCCTCGTCATGTAGCATCGGGCAGTTCTCGATCGTCCTATAACAGGCATTCGAAAGACCTTTGGAGATCGACATGAAACTTCTGTTCAGCCGCAATCCCAATCCGCGCCTCGCGGTCGCGACGGCGCGCTATCTCAAGGCTAAGATCGCGTTTGAATTCGCATTGCCCATGGCACCGGGTCAGGCCGAGCGCTATCGCGCGCTGAACCCCAATCTGACCTTGCCGATCCTGGTTGGCCCCGGATGGAGCCTCTGGGAAGCCGACGCCATAGCCTGCCGGCTCTCGCGCGTTGCGCATTCGGATTTCTGGCGCACCGGGGACGACGAGGCGGAGATGATCCGGTGGCTAAGCTGGGGCAAGGAGAATTTTGTCAGGGCCTGCGACATGGTGCATTTCGAACGCGGAACCAAGCAGCGCTGGGGATTGGGACCGGTGGACAAGGCGCTGGTTGCGGAGGGGCTGAGGCAGTTTCACACGGCCGCAGCCATCCTTGAGGCCGAGCTTTCCCGACGGGAGTGGCTGGTCGGCAATTCGATCTCCTATGCGGACTTTCGCATGGCGACGTTCCTGCCGTTTAACGACGTTGCCGGGTTGCCGCTCGATGATTATCCGTCGATCCGCCGCTGGTACGGCCGGTTGGAAACGATCGACGCCTGGCGCGACCCGTTCCAGGGGCTGGAAGCGCCGCCACTGCCGCCGGTGAAGATCGAGGCGTGACGGCGGCTCGCGATTCCGAACGGAAACCGCTCACACTCTTCCTGGAATTGCGCTAGGCGTCGTCCGCCTGGCCGCCATTCAGCGCATCGCGCAATTTTTGGATTTGCCGGTTCAGGGCATCGAGCTCGGCCAGCTTCATGCCTGAGCGCTCGACCAGCGTCTCGTTGAGGCAATTGCACTGGACAAGGAGGGCCCGCCCTCTTGGGGTCAGGTCGACCTGCACCTGACGCTCGTCAATCTGGCTGCGCTGCCGGGTGACAAGGCCCGCCTGCTCCATTCTTTTCACCAGCGGGGTGATGGTGCTCGATTCCAGAGCGAGCCGATGCGCGATGCTGCCTACCGACATGCCGTCCGCCTCTCCCAATGCGTTGAGCACGAGATATTGCGGATAGGTGATTCCCATCTCGTCCAGCATCGGCTTGTAGGTGCGGTTGATCGCCATGCTGGTCGCATAGAGCGTGAAGCAGAGCTGATTGTCCAACGGGAGAGGCACGGCGCATTCCTTTTGCCGACTGAGCATCTGCTCTATACCACGAAAAAAGATATCGCGATACATATTTTGTGGACAAGAGCTCGAAACTCCGCTAGGCGATTGTTATCGCGATATTGTTTATCGCGACATCAAACAAAGGAGATTAAGATGACTTCGCAGACCAAGTCAGGTTCGGGCAGCGGCACGATCACCACCAAGGACGGAACGCAGATCTTCTACAAGGATTGGGGGACGGGCCAGCCGATCGTCTTCCATCATGGCTGGCCGTTGAGCAGCGACGACTGGGACGCCCAGATGCTGTTCTTCCTGTCAAAAGGTTACCGCGTCATCGCCCATGACCGGCGCGGCCATGGCCGTTCCAGCCAGACCGACACCGGCAACGAGATGGACACCTACGCCGCCGACGTGGCGGCGCTCGCCGCGCATCTCGATCTCAAGGACGCCATCCATGTCGGTCATTCGACGGGCGGCGGCGAGGTGGCGCGCTACGTCGCGCAATATCGCGGCGCAGGCCGTGTCGCCAAGGCCGTGCTGATCGGCGCGGTGCCGCCGATCATGCTGAAGACGCCCGCCAACCCGGGCGGCCTGCCGATCGAGGTGTTCGACGGTTTCCGCGCGGCGCTAGCGGCCAACCGCGCCCAGTTCTTCCACGACGTTCCGGCCGGGCCGTTCTACGGCTTCAATCGCCCGGGCGCGCAGGTTTCCGAGGGCGTCATCGACAATTGGTGGCGTCAGGGCATGATGGGCGGCGCCAAGGCGCATTACGACTGCATCAAGGCCTTCTCGGAAACGGACTTCACCGAAGACCTCAAGACCATCGACGTGCCGGTGCTGGTCATGCATGGCGACGACGACCAGATCGTGCCGATCGCGGACTCCGCGCTGCTTGCGATCAAGCTGCTCAAGAAGGGCGAGCTCAAGGTGTATAAGGGTTTTCCGCACGGCATGGCGACGACCCATGCGGATGTGATCAACGCCGACCTCCTGGCTTTCTTTAAGGCCTGAGGCAGGTCGCCAGACACGAAAGCATCCGCCCTACGGCGGGTGCTTTGATCCTCGGAAGCCATTCGAAGTGGCCGCCCAATCAGGCCTTCCGCGCTTCCTTCATGTTGGGCAGGAACACCGTCAGCAGGCCGAGGAAGGGCAGGTACGAGCAGACCTGGTAGACGAAGTCGATGCCCTTCATGTCGGCGACGACGCCGAGCACGGCAGCGGCGATGCCGCCCATGCCGAAGGCGAAGCCGAAGAAGATGCCGGCGATCATGCCGACGCGGCCCGGAACCAGTTCCTGCGCGAAGACGACGATGTTGGAGAAGGCCGACGACAGGATCAGGCCGATCAGCACGGTGAGCACCATCGTCCATTCCAGATTGGCGTAGGGCAGCGCCAGCGTGAAGGGCAGCACGCCGACGATCGAGAACCAGATCATCGCCTTCTGTCCATAGCGGTCGCCGAACGGGCCGCCGAGCAGGATGCCCAGCGCCGAGGCGCCGAGGAATAGGAACAGCATCACCTGGCTCATCTGCACGGAAACGCCGAACTTATGGATGGCGTAGAAGGTGTAGTAGCTGGAGAGCGAGGCGATATAGGCGTTCTTGGTCAGCACCAGCAGCGTCAGCACGACCAGCGCCCACATGACCTTCTTGCGTGCGAAGGGCGAGACATGGGCGGCCTGCTTGCGGGTGGCCATCGAGGCGCGCAGCCGGCTGTACCAGCCGCCGACCTGCCACAAAACGACGATGCCGATCAGCGAGCCGACGGCGAACCAGGAAATGCTGGTTTGGCCGAACGGCACGACGATGAAGGCGGCGAGCAAGGGTCCCATGGCCTGGCCGAAATTGCCGCCCACCTGAAACAGCGACTGCGCCAGACCGAAGCGGCCGCCAGACGCGAAGCGGGCGATGCGCGAGGATTCCGGATGGAAGATCGCCGAGCCGATGCCGATCAGCGACGCGCCGATCAACAGCAGCCAGTAATGGCCGGCATGAGCGAGCACCACCAGCCCCATCAGCGAAGAAGCCATGCCCCAGGGCAAGGAGTAGGGCATCGGCTTCTTGTCGGTGATCATGCCGATGACCGGCTGCAGCAGCGAAGCCGTCACCTGGAAGGTGAAGGTCAGAAGGCCGATCTGCCAGAAATCGAGACCATAGTTGTCCTTGAGCAGCGGATAGATCGCGGAAAGCAGCGACTGCATGATGTCGTTGACGCAGTGACAGAAGCTCACCGCAAGAATGACGGTGAAGGCCGTCGCTTGCGCCGAGATGTTGCTTGCCGGCGCCGGTGCGGCGACGGAGGTGGCGGTCGTATCAGTCAAGGCAATGCTCCGTAGTCTTTTTGCGGCGAACCGCAGCTGGCCTTATAGGCCGGTTGCCACGCGACTTCTTTCGTGGTTTGGTCCAATAGTTTCGCAAGTGGGCCACATCGATGCCGCATGGCAAGGAGATATTCAGGGGTAACGCCGCCGAGCTCGGCCGGCTGCATGAAAGCCGCTGGCAATGGCTGGAACAGGCCGTCGGGCCGGCCGTGGCACTGCCCACGGAATACCCGGACGGCTACCACGTGCCGCAGCACCGTCACAGCCGCAGCCAATTGCTGCACGCGCTGGTCGGCGTGGTCCTTGTGACGACCAGGCACGGGCGATGGATGGTGCCGCCCGACCATGCGATGTGGATACCGGCCGGCACCGAGCATTCCGTCGAGATGCTGGGCGATGTCTCGATGCGCTCGGTCTATGTCATGCCGGACGCCATCGCCGGCTTGCCCAAGGGTTTGCGCGTCGTCGGCATCACGGAATTGATGCACAGCCTGATCGTCGAATCGGAGAAGCTGCCGCAGGGGAGTGAGCTCGAGGGGCGTGCCGCGCTCGTCATGGGACTTCTGCTGCACGAGATCCCGAACCTGCCGGAACGGCCGCTCGGCCTGCCTTTCCCGTCCGATCCGAAGCTCGCAGCGCTCTGCCGGCGCTTCGTGGCAGCCCCGTCGCCGCATGCGACGATCGACGGATGGGCGAATGCCGCGGGTATGAGCCGACGCTCCTTCACCCGTGCCTTCCATCGCCAGACCGGGCTGTCGCTGTCGACCTGGCGCCAGCAGGCGTGCCTGTTCGCGGCGCTGCCCAGGCTCGCCGACGGCGAGCCGATCACCAGGGTGGCGCTCGATCTCGGCTATGACAGCGTGCCGGCCTTCACGACCATGTTCAAGCGCATGCTCGGCACCTCGCCGCGCGGCTATATGCGCGGCGCGCGCGAGGCGGGCGAAGGGACGAAACGGATGACCGGGCCTGCTCAGGCCAGCAGCAGCTTAGCTTAGTCGAACAGGCTCGACACGGATTCTTCCGTCGCCGTGCGCGAGATCGCTTCGCCCATCAGGTCGGCGATCGAAATGACGCGGATGTTCGGCGCGTCGAGCACGCCCTGCGTCGGCTGGATGGAATCGGTGATCACCAGTTCCTGCAGCTTCGAGCCAGCGATACGGGCGACGGCGCCGCCGGAGAGCACGCCATGCGTGATGTAGGCGGTGACGGAGGTCGCGCCGTTGGCGAGCAGCGCGTCGGCCGCATTGCAAAGCGTGCCGCCGGAATCGACGATGTCGTCGATCAGGAGGCAGTCCTTGCCGGCGACGGCACCGATGATGTTCATAACTTCCGATTCGCCAGGGCGCTCGCGGCGCTTGTCGACGATGGCAAGCTGCGCGTCGAAACGCTTGGCCAAAGCGCGCGCCCGCACCACGCCGCCGATGTCGGGCGACACGACCACGACATTGCCGAGCTGTTTGTATTTCGCCTTCACGTCGCGGGCCATCACCGGCACCGAGAACAGATTGTCGGTCGGGATGTCGAAGAAGCCCTGGATTTGGCCGGCATGCAGGTCGAGCGTCAGCACGCGGTTGGCGCCGGCGCGGGTGATCATGTTGGCGACCAGCTTGGCCGAGATCGGCGTGCGGCCGGAGGCGCGGCGGTCCTGCCTCGCATAGCCGAAATAGGGGATGACCGCCGTGATGCGCCGCGCCGAGGAACGCATGAAGGCGTCCATCATGATGAGCAGTTCCATCAGATGGTCGTTGGTCGGATAAGAGGTAGACTGCAGGATGAACACATCCTCGCCGCGCACGTTTTCCTGGATCTCGACGAAGATTTCCTGGTCGGCGAAGCGCCTGACGCTGGCCTTCCCCAGCGGGATGTTGAGATAGCGAGCGACCGCCTCGGCCAGCACCCGGTTGGAATTGCCCGCGAAAAGCTTCATGCACCGTTCCTGGTGAAGGATGGAGAGGCCGGAGAGACTCTCATAAGCCTTTTATGCGGGCTTTTAGCGGCCCGCGCCGGTATTGCAAGCCTCGTTGTGGGGAATCCTTGCGGCGACCGGAACAAACAGCGCAAAAACATCGCAACCTGGCAACAGTTTGGCTGGCAACAGTTCGGCCGATCCGATCAACCGGCGCCGCCGCTGCCGAGCCAGGCGGCGAACTGGTCGATCGTCTGGTCGGCGATGGCCTGCATGGTGGCGGGCGCTACCGTGGGCCAGCCTTCGCCGCTGCCGACGGAAGGCGCCTTCTGCTGGCCATTGATGCGGTGGAGGCGGTTGCCGGAGGGATCGTAAATGTCCCAGACATAGATGACGGTCGTGTCCTTGCCCTCCGACATCGTCGAAAAATAGCCCTTCAGCACATGCGTCGCCGTCTGGTCCGTGCTGCCGACAAGCGTCAGGCCGCGCTGTTTGGCACGGGTCTGCAGCTCCGCCGTCAACGGTGCCGCCGCGTCCACCGACGCGCCGACGATCGGTGCCACCTGCAGCCGCGTCCTGGCGAGGGCGGCGGTTTGCGCCGGCGTTGCGGGTTTTGCGGATGCCGTCGTCGCGGGAGCGGGCGAAGGAGCCGGCGCGGTTGTGGTCGCAGATGTGGCCGTTGTCGATGTGGCCTGTGGGGCGGCCGAAGACTGGACCGAGCTCGCCGGCGGGGTGATCGCCGAAGGTTCGAGCACGTCCTTGGCGTTGGTGCAGGCGCCAAGCGCCAGCGCCGCAAGCAATGACACGGTCGTCACCTGCGATCGTCTCATTTGCCTGAAAACTCCCTGCTGGCGAACGCCCCCGCGTGGACCAACCATTATGGATTCACTGCACGATCAAGTCGAGATCATGGCGCGACAGCGGCTTCGGCGCCGATTCCGTGGTGAGATAGGTGCGGCCGAGCGTCATCGCGGTCTCGGTCTCCGAGTCCATGATGATCATATGCGCGAACAGCGTCATATTGGGCGCGATCGGCTCCGGATTGCCTTGGTAGAACATCGGCATGTCCATCCAGGACGGCGTGAAGCGGGCGCCGACCGAATAGCCGCAGGCGTTCAGCCGGTGCTTGGTCAGATTGTGCGCTTCGAGCGTGCGCGCATGCGCGTCGAAGACATCGCCGAAGGTGTTGCCCGGCGTCATCGCCTTCTCGACCGCGAGCAGGGCGGCACGGGAAGCGTCGAACAATTCCTGGTGACGTTTCGACACCTTGCCGGTCAGAACAGTGCGCATCATCGGAGCATGATAATGGTGGAAGACGCCGGCCCATTCGAGCGTGAGCTGGTCGTTCTTGGTGAGCTTGCGGCGGCCGGCCTTGTAGCGACAGAGCAAGGCATCGGCGCCGGAGCCGATGATGTACTCGTTGGCGGGATAGTCGCCGCCGCCGGCAAAGACCGCGCCCTGCATGGCTGCGAGAATGAGCCCTTCGTCACCGCCCTGCTTGATCAGCGGCAGCGCCGCATCCAGCGCGTCGTCGGAGAGATTGGCGGCCTTTTCCGCCTTGGCGATCTCGGCCGGACTCTTGAACAGGCGCAGCCGGCCGACGATGCCGGAGGCATCGGCGATCTGGCCGAAGGTCTGCAACTGCTCGTCCAGGCGGCGGCCGTTATAGGCGGTCAGGCCATGGGTGTCGTATTCGACGCCGATGCGGGCGCCGAGCAGATCGAGATCGTTGAGCAGGTTGCGCAGGTCGATCGCTGGGTTGGCGCCCTGACGATCGGTCCACAGCACGATGTTTTCGATGGTCGAAGTATGGCGCGCTTGCCTGAGATCGGCCGAACGGGTGAGCAGCACCATCGAGCCGTCGGCCTTCACCACCAGGCACTGGAAGAAGCAGAAGCCGAAGGTGTCGTAGCCGGTCAGCCAGTACATGCTCTCCTGCGCGAACAGCAACACGGCGTCGAGCTTCTTCTCGGCCATTTCGATCAGCAGCCGGTCGCGTCGCGCGTCGAATTCCGAACGTTCGAAATGCAGCGCCATTACTCTTTCTCCAGAACGATTGCCGAAACCTGGCGCCCGTAATCCGCTTCCTTGCGGTGTGTGGTGCGCCGGTAGGAATAGAACAGCTCTTCTTCCGCGTAGGTGCAGCGGCCGAGGCCCTCGGCGGTCACGCCGGCCTTGCGCAGCCGGTCGACCGTATATCGGTTGAGATCGAACATCGAGTGGCCGGCCGTCTTCGAGGGCCTGAAATAGCAGTGATTGCCGGCATCCGCTTCGATGAAGCGGGCGACGAATTCCGGCCCGACCTCATAATTGTCGGGGCCGATCGAGGGGCCAAGCACGGCGACGATGCGCTCGCGGCGGGCGCCGAGGGCTTCCATCGCGGCGACGGTGTTTTCGAGCACGCCGGTAAAGGCACCCTTCCAGCCGGCATGTGCGGCGCCGATGACGCGCGCCCCGGCATCCGCGAAGAGAACCGGGCCGCAATCGGCGGTCGAGGCGCCGATGGCGATGCCGGGACGGTCGGTGACGATGGCGTCGGCTTTCGGGCGAGGACCGGCGAATGGCTCCCTGGCGACAATGACATCCGGCGAATGGATCTGGTGCGCGGTCAACAGATGATCCGCCGGCACGCCCATCCAGTCGGCAACGCGCCGCCGGTTCTCGGCGACCAGTGTCTGATCGTCGCTGGAGCCCGTGCCGATGTTGAGCCCGCGATAGATGCCGTCGGAGACGCCGCCGACGCGGGTGAAGTAGCCGTGTCGCATGCCTTCAGCCTTTTCAAGCAGCGGCGAGCGTACTGGATCGGGTCTGGTCTGATTCAGCATGGTTGGGTTTGTCGTCCGCGCAAGGCAGGTTCGTCAAGGCGAAGTTCGGAGAACGAGCGGACCAGACCGCGAGGCCGCTCGCCGATCTCAACTGGGTTCTGCCGCCGGCAGGACCTTCATGACCTTGAACAGCTCGCCCATCGCGTCGGGACCGGCCAAGCGTTCGACCGCGTCTGAAATGGCTTGACGTGTTTCGGGATCGGCATGGGCGCCGAGCGTGCCGGCGCGCTCGAGCAAGCCCATGCCAAGCAGGAATTCGCCCTGGGTAGACAATTGCACGTCGAGACCGTGCGCGCGCACTATCTCGGCAAGAGCGGCGAAATCGACATGGGCGGTGAGGTCGGCTTCGCCCGGATTGGCCAAAACGTCCTCGCGCTGATGCCGGCGCAACGCCTGGAAAGTGTCGCCTATGCCCGGTTGCAGATGGCCGTAGTCGATGAAGAGGCCGGCGCCGCCCCGGGCGGCTATGCGTTCGGCGATCCGCGACATCAGCGCCGAACGGGCAGGCGCCACTTCGACGATGGCGCCTTGCGGCGGATCGGCGGCGGCTGCCGGCAGCAGCGCCGGGTCGACTGACCCCGCGCCGGCGAAGAAATGCAGCTCATCGGCCCCGTCGAGGCCGACAACGCGCTCGCGCCAGCCCGTGCCGACATAGACGAACTGCCGGATCGGCACCGCGTCGAACAATTCATTGCCGACGATGAAGAGCGGCTGACGCGGCAGCGTATCGATCGTCTGGTGCCAGGCAAGCGCCGCGCTCTGGCCGGCGAGGGTCTGCTTCTGGATTTCAGTCAGGCGCGGGCTGGTCTCGACCATGGCAAAGGAGGCGCCGGCGACGAGCGCCGGGTCGAGCCGCGACCAGGTGCGCAGCATGTCCTTCATCAAGGTGCCGCGGCCGGGACCGATCTCGGCGAAGGTCGCGGGCAGAGGCCGGCCGGCAGCCTGCCAGGCCTGGTAGAGCCAGACGGCGACGAGCTCGCCGAACATCTGGCTGATCTCGGGCGCAGTGATGAAGTCGCCGGCGGCGCCGAAGGGCTCGCGCGTCGTGTAATAGCCCGCGTCGGGATCGAACAGGCAGAGCGCCATATATTCGCTGACCGGGATCGGCCCCGCTGCGCCGATCAGGCCTATGATGCGCTGCTTCAGCCCAGTCATGCCGCCCGCGGCTCAGGCGCCGGCTTCGCCGTTGCCATGGCCCAGATGCCGGCGAGCACCATCGGCGTGGACAGGATCATGCCCATGGTCAGCCAACTGGTGCCGAGCAGATAGCCGAGCTGCTGGTCGGGCTCGCGGAAGAACTCGACGAAGATGCGCGACAGGCCGTAGCCGCAGATGAAGGCGCCGCCGACGAAGCGCGGCGTCTTCAGTTTCAGCCGCGAATGGGTGAGGAAGCGCAGCGTCAGGAAGAGCACGAGGCCTTCGAGCAAGGCCTCGTAGAGCTGACTGGGATGGCGGGTGAACGGGCCGCCATTGGGGAATTCAATTGCCCAGGGCACGTCCGAGGGCCGGCCCCAGAGCTCCGAATTGATGAAGTTGGCGACACGCACAAGGCCGAGCCCGACCGGCACGCCGGCCGACACCACATCGAACAATGTCCAGGTAGGAATGCGGCGCTTGAGCGAAAACAGCGTCATGGCAAGGATCACGCCGAGCAGGCCGCCATGGAACGACATGCCGCCCTGCCAGACCGCGAAGATGTCGAGCGGATGCGCGATATAGCGCGGCAGGTCATAGAAAAGCACGTAGCCGGTGCGTCCGCCGAGCACGACGCCGATCGCCGCCCAGACGATGAAGTCGTCGAGGTCCTCGGGCTTCATCGGCAGCTTGCCCTCCGGCCAGAGACTGGTGTTGGTGACCAGACGCTTGGCGTACCACCAGGCAAAAAGGATGCCGACGATGTAGCCGACGCCGTACCAATGCACCGCCAGCGGCCCGACATGCACGATGACCGGATCGATGTTGGGGAAGGGCAGGGAGGCCAGCGGCAGCAGGAAATATTCGCTCAAAACGGGGTCCCCGGTGACGGTCACGATCGGGCGCGGACCATGCGGCAGGCTTTTGGCGCGGTCAAGGCAAGGCTTTGCTTGCATTCCGCGCCGCGCGCCACTACGTCAAAACGACAAAGCGAGGATCTGCCATGGCGACCGGACCGAACCGCATTCTCGACGAATTCGCAAAGATCATGACCGACGCCGCTGGCGCCGCGCAGGGCGTGCGGCGCGAGGTGGAGACCGCGTTCCGGGCGCAGGCCGAGCGCATGCTGAACTCCATGGATGTGGTGCAGCGCGAGGAGTTCGAGGCCGTGCGCGAGATGGCGGTCAAGGCGCGGGAAGACAACATCCAGCTGGCAACGCGCCTCGAGGCGCTCGAGGCCAAGCTCGCCGAACTGACCGGACAGGCCGCACCTGCGGGTGCTGCGAAGCCCCGCGCAAAAAAATAATCGTTCAACTTTTCCACATAGCGCGATCCGAAAAATCGCTTTGCCGTGAATCGCTTACCGGCATTGCATGAATCTTCGTCACAGCCACCTTTCCACATGCGGATGACGCAGTGCGAAAAATTGGGCTGTTCACGCGACTCCCGATCAATAGACTGAATTTGTTGCATGATTCGAGCAGGGTCATGCGCCGGGCGGTGGGGTCCGGTTGGGTCTTTGCGTTGGAAAGTCCTGACCGTCCGAGTTCTAGACAAGATTGTTCGTCGTGTGTGCCCCGCGGAGCGTGTGGCGCTCCCCTGAACACAGGAAGCATTCATGGAACTCCTCGAACTCGAATTCTCCCGCGAAATCCACCCGGTGGACGTCATCGAGCAGGTGGCCCACAACAACGACTGGTCTTTCGAACGCGCCGGCGACGATGAGATTTCGATTTCGGTCGCCGGTAGCTGGACCGACTATCACGTCTCCTTTTCCTGGATGGAGGATTTCGAGGCGTTGCATCTGGCCTGCGCCTTCGACATCAAGGTGCCGGAAACACGCGCGCTGGAAGTGATGCGGCTGTTGTCGCTGATCAACGAGCAGATGCTGTTCGGGCATTTCGATCTGTGGGAACAGGAAGGCGCTATTATGTTCAGGCAGTCGCTGCTGCTTGCCGGCGGCGTCGAGCCGTCGAGCCAGCAGGTCGAGGTGCTGCTGTCTTCGGCGCTCGAGGCCTGCGAATGCTATTTCCAGGCCTTCCAGTTCGTTGTCTGGTCGGGTACATCGGCCAAGGACGCGCTCTCCAGCGTGCTCTTCGAGACCCACGGTAACGCCTGAACCAAACCGATGAGTTCCAGCAGCGAGCGCAAGCCCGAGATCAGCTTTGCCGATTTCGACCGTGTCGACATCCGTGCCGGTACGATCGTCGAGGCCAAGCCGTTTCCGGAGGCGCGCAAGCCGGCGATCAAGCTGAAGATCGATTTCGGTCCGGCGATCGGCGTGAAGAAGTCGTCGGCGCAGATCACCAAATATTATGCGCCGGAGACGCTGATCGGCCGCCAGGTCTTCGCGGTGGTCAATTTCCCACCGCGACAGATCGGTCCTTTCATGTCGGAAGTGCTGACGCTCGGCTTTCCGGACGAAGAGGGCGCCGTGGTGCTCGGCGCCATAGAGCGCAAGGTGCCGGACGGCGGGCGCCTATTCTAGGATGCGCCGAGATTCAGGTGAGGCCGGCTTGCGAATGGCGGTCTCCTGCGCTTCCGGTGCTCACGTACTTCAAGTACGCTCCGCTCCGGTTCTCGGAGCCCACCATTCTCAGCTCGGCCTGACCTGAATCTCGGCGCATCCCAATCGCTGCGTTTATCAAGCTGCCAATTTGCGCGGCATCCCCAGCGCTTCCTCCACCGCGTCGATGAACAGTTCGGCGCAGGCCTGCCAACTGTAGCGCATGGCGCGCTGGCGGGCTTCCGCTCGATCGACGTGAAGCGCCTTCAGCGCCGCCTCGCCCAGATCGTTCGACACCGCTCCGCCGACACCGTCGCCGACAATGTCGATCGGTCCGGTCACCGGATAGGCGGCGACGGGCGTTCCGCTGGCCAGCGCCTCGATGATGACGTTGCCAAAGGTGTCGGTGCGGCTTGGGAAGACGAAGACATCGGCCGACGCGTAGATCTCGGCCAATTCGTCGTTCGGTCGGTGGCCGAGGAAATGCGCGTCGGGATAGCGCGCCTTGAGCTTTGCCAGTTCCGGCCCTTCGCCGACGATAACCTTGCTGCCCGGCAGGTCGAGGTCGAGGAAGGCGGTCAGGTTCTTTTCGATCGCGACGCGGCCGACGCACAGGAAAACCGGGCGGGGAAACCTGGTTTCCTTGCGCTTGTCGGGCCGGAAATGGTCGGTGTCGACGCCGCGCGTCCAGGGCCTCAGCTTGTTGAAGCCGCGCGCCGCGAGATCGTCCGCCAGAGATTGCGTGGCGACAAGCGTGCCCTGTCCGGAATTGTGGAAATCGCGCAGCCAGTTATAGGCCCAGCTCTCCGGCACCGGCAGGCGGGCGCGGAGATACTCGGGAAAGCGCGTGTGATAGCTGGTGGTGAAGGGGCGGCCCACCTTTCGGCAATGGCGGCGTGCCATGATGCCGAGCGGACCCTCGGTAACGATGTGGATGTGGTCGGCCTTGGCGGCATCGATGAGACGCGCGACATGGCTCGGCGTCGTCAGGGCGAGCCGGATGTCGGGATAGGTCGGCATCGGCAAGGTCCGAAAGAGGTTCGGGGTCAGGAAATCGAGCGCGACGTCGAAGGGCTTCAGCGCCTCAGTCAGGCGTTCCAGCGTGTGCACCACGCCGTTGACCTGCGGTCGCCATGCGTCGGTGATCATCAGGATACGCATGGCGATCCCGATACGCATGGCGATCCCGATGCGCCTGACGGTCCTTCGCTGCGGTAAGTCCTGGGCGCGCCGGCGCGGTGCCGGAACGGCAACCAGGCAGCAGCCCGCGCCTCGCTCCAGCGCACCCGGGCGGGCACCGGATCGAAGCGGGGCGTCGGAGCCGAATCAACGAAGGTCGCGCGCTTCATGCGCGCTCTTGATCATGATTTCATGACGGGCGGATGAAGCTGTTTTGATTGAGCATGATCTTATCCGAACCGGAGGTCGGTACGGGATCATGCTCTGGCTTAGGCAGGGACCTTGATGACAGCGCGCAAGCCGCCGAGCGGGCTGTCCTCGAGGCTG
The DNA here is from genome assembly GCA_000824805.1 of Mesorhizobium sp. SOD10. Classification (GTDB taxonomy): domain Bacteria; phylum Pseudomonadota; class Alphaproteobacteria; order Rhizobiales; family Rhizobiaceae; genus Mesorhizobium. The sequence continues at coordinate 186,641 of CCNA01000006.1, read as the reverse complement.
ATGTCGCCGCCATGGCTGCGGGCGATGTCGCGGGCGATCGACAGGCCAAGTCCGGTGCCGCTGGCGTCCAGGTTGCGCGCCTCGTCGAGGCGCAGAAAAGGCTTGAACACCTCTTCGCGCTTGTCGGGAGCGATGCCCGGCCCGTCGTCGTCGATGGTGACGATGAGCGAGCCTCGGCCATGGTTGGCATGGACGTCGACGGTTTTGGCATAGCGAAAAGCATTGCCGATGACGTTCGACAGCAGCCGGGCGAAAGCGTTCGGCCGCACATGCACGGCCGGATCGCCGGTCAGCGTCGTCGTGAGTTTGCAGCCGCGCAATTGCGCTTCCTCGCCGAGCTTCTGGAAATAGGCGTTGAGGTCGAAACGGCCGGTATCCTCCGCCGCCTCGCCGCGGGCGAAGGAGAGATAGCCCTCCAGCATCGACTGCATGTCATCGATGTCCTGGTTGAGCGCTGCCTTGGTCTCGGACTTGCCGCCGGCCAACGCCAATTGCAGCTTGAATCGGGTGAGGATGGTCCTGAGATCGTGGCTGACGCCGGTCAGCATGGCGGTGCGCTGCTCGATCTGGCGCTCGATACGCTCACGCATCTGGATGAAGGCGAAACCGGCACGGCGGACCTCCTCGGCGCCGCGCGGGCGGAAATCGCGCGGCATCGGCCGGCCCTTGCCGAAACTCTCGGCGGCCTCGGCGAGCGTGAGGATCGGCCTGATCTGATTGCGCAGGAACGGAATGGCGATCATCAACAGCACCAGTGAGGTGCCGACCATCCAGATCAGGAAGATATGAGTGTTCGAGGCATAGGCCTGGCTGCGCCGTACGAAGACACGCAGCACCTTGCCTTCCAGCTGGACGCGAACCTCGACGACGTTGGAGTTGCCGACCGTGTCGATCCAGAATGGACGGTTGATCTGCCTGGTGATCTCGGACGACAGCGCCTCGTCGAGGATCGAGAAGAACGGCTTCGGCCCGGGCGGCGGCAGCGGATCGGGCGGCAAAAGGTCGACCTTCAGCTGCATGCGATCCTGGGCGATGCGGATGATGTTGGCGTAGTCGGCGTCGTGCGGATAGGTCTCCATCATGTCGATGACGGCCGCTATGTCCGAGATCGTCGCCTGCGACAGGCGCTGGGTGACGGTCTGCCAGTGGCGTTCCATGAAGACGAAGGCCACCACCGACTGCAAAAGGATCATCGGCGCGATGACGATGATCAGCGAGCGGGCATAGAGCCGCTTCGGCATATAGAGCGCGACCAGGCGCCAGAACCGGTTCCAGGCGCGCGGCATCGCCCTCAGCGTCCGCGATGCGAAATCGCCGAGGCCGCCTCCCTTCGGCTTGTCCAGTTGCGTGGTCGCCATTCGCCCTTCCGCTCGTCGATGGCCATTCAGCAAAGGGCCTTCCACGGTAATTTATTCGACGCTGAGCCGATACCCAATACCGCGCACCGTCTGCAGCCACACCGGATTGGACGGGTCGCGCTCGATCTTGCGGCGCAGCCGGTTGATCTGCACGTCGATGGTGCGCTCGCCGACATCCGATTCATCGCCCACCAGTTCATGGCGCGGTATGGTCTCGCCCGCCCGCGCGGCGAAGATCGCGAGGATCTCCTGCTCGCGGTCGGTCAGTTTAAGCGCCTCGCCGCCGCGCTTCAATTCGCGCTTGGCGATCTGGAACGTGTAGGGTCCGAACACCAGCTGTTCGACCTTCGGCGTCGCCGCCGGGCCGCCGCGGCGCAGGATGTTGTTGATGCGCAGGATGAGCTCTCGCGGATCGAATGGCTTCGGCAGGTAATCATCGGCGCCGGCCTCCAGTCCGGTGATGCGGCTGTCGGTCTCCGACAGCGCCGTCAGCATCAGGATCGGCACGTTCTTCTCGGCCCGCAGCGCCTTGGTGAGGTCGACGCCGGTCTCGCCCGGCATCATGACGTCGAGCACCAGAAGGTCGAAGTCGAGGCCGGCAAGCTTGCGTCTGGCCTCGCCGGAATTGCCGGCGACGGTGACGCGAAAACCGTTCTCGGACAGATACTGCTTGAGCAGGTTGCGGATACGCGTGTCGTCATCGACAACCAAGAGGTGCGGCGCGTCATCGTCGGGCGCGGCCGGATGATCAACCTTCTCAATGGTCTCCATGGTTTTTCCCCGATGTTTGCGCAGGCACAATGTCGATCTGCGCTCTTAGTTCCGGATTGACCATCGCTTCCAGGAATCGCTCGATCGTGGCTCGTTCGGTCGCTCCGGAGTCCTCCAATGCCGCACGGATGCGGCGCGACTGTGGCCGCGCCAGCGCCAAGGCCAGCGCGCGACCCTTGGCGGTCGGGTAGAGTTCGCGCTGCCGGCGATCGCGCGGACCCTGCACCTGGACGATATGGTCGGTATCGATCAACTGTTTCAAGACCCGCGCCAGGCTCTGCTTGGTGATCTTCAGCACGTCAAGTAATTCGGCGACGGTGAGCCCGGGCCTGCGGTTGACGAAGTGCAGCACGCGATGGTGGGCGCGGCCGAAGCCGTATTCCGCGAGGATCTGGTCCGGATCGGAGGTGAAATCGCGATAGGCGAAGAAAAATAGTTCGATGATGGCGAAATCGATGCCGTCCTCGTCGGCAATCGCCGTCCTGATCGGTTTTCCGGCTGCGGGGCTTTGATCCGTCATCATTTCTCCATGCAAGGCGGGAATTATGTCAGTACTATTGACGTAATTTCCGGGCAATGATAATTTTTGACAAGCTTTTCGGCGGATTGCGAACGAAAAGGCAAGCGGAAGCCGTTTTTCCGGAACTTCCTGAGTTTGCCACGAATTGAATATCCGCCTACGCTTTCAAGCATTGGCCGGCGTTTCGGATCCCGTGACGGAGCCGATATGAAAGGCTTTAAGATACAACGATTGCGGGCGCCCGCCCGCGGGAGGTTTCCATGGCATCCGTTCCCTTCGATCAATTGGACGGCTTCATCTGGATGAACGGCGAGTTCGTCAAATGGGCCGACGCCAAGATCCACGTGCTGACCCATGGCCTGCACTATGCCAGCGCCGTCTTTGAAGGCGAGCGCGCCTATGGCGGCCAGATCTTCAAGCTGACCGAGCATAATGAGCGCCTGCATGAATCGGCGCGCCTGCTCGGCTTCAAGATCCCCTATCCGGTCGCCGAGATCGACGAGGCCTGCCGTACGCTTTTGAAGAAACAGGGTTTCCAGGACGCCTATGTGCGTCCGATCGCCTGGCGCGGCAGCGAGCAGATGGGCGTCTCGGCGCAGAACAACCGCATCAACTGCGCCATCGCCATCTGGCAGTGGCCGAGCTATTTCGACCCCGCGCAGAAGCTCAAGGGCATCCGCCTCGATATCGCCGAGTGGCGCCGGCCCGATCCGCGCACCGCGCCGTCAAAGTCGAAGGCCGCCGGCCTCTATATGATCTGCACGCTGTCCAAGCATGCCGCAGAGGCCAAGGGCTATGCCGACGCCATGATGCTCGATTGGCGTGGCCAGGTGGCGGAAGCCACAGGCGCCAACATCTTCTTCGTCAAGGATGGCAAGATCCACACACCGACGCCCGACTGCTTCCTCGACGGCATAACCCGCCGCACGGTGATTGGCCTGGCGAAGGACCGCGGTTTCGAACTGGTCGAGCGCGCCATCATACCTGAGGAACTCGAAGGTTTCGAGCAGTGCTTCCTCACCGGGACGGCGGCCGAGGTCACGCCGGTTTCGGAGATCGGTCCGTACCGATTCGAGGTCGGCGAGATAGCCAAGACGTTGATGAATGACTATTCGGCTGCGGTGCAGCCAAAGCATGCGATTGCCGCAGAATAGCGATAGTCACAGCTTTTTTTGTGCAATAGGGGCGGTTTTCGGGCCGCCCTTTTTATTTAAGCTTTCACGCATTTGACTTTCGAACGGTTCGGCGTCTCATGATGGTGTCGGCCCTTGGAGGCAGGCGGCTATGGAGGGACTAGTTACATGGACAGCAACACGATTATTCAGATCGTTGTACAGGTAATTGCCGGCGTTATCGGTGGCCAGGCGGTTGGCGCGGCGCTGAAGCAGGCGGCGATGGGCCAGCTTACCAAAATCCTTAGCGGCGCCATCGGCGGCGTCGGCGGTGCCGCCATCCTTGGCAGTCTGCTCGGTGGCGGTGGAGTCGACGCGGCGGCAGCGGCGGGTGGAATCGGCAGCGCGCTCGACCTGAAGAACCTTCTCGGCGGCGTGGGCGGCGGTGCCATCCTGACCGGCATCGTCGGCGCGGTCATGAACGCGATGAAGAAGTGAGGCCTCTCGCTTCAAGCTTCCAACTGGGCGGCTTCGGCCGCCCATTTTCGTTTCCAGGATATTTGTCCGGCCGGCAGTGGACGCGCTTAGCACACCTGTCTACATCAGGGCGAAACTTGGAAAGGAACGTTATGGGTCAGCTCAATGCCGGTATCGTGCCGGTCACGCCATTCCAGCAGAACTGCACCATATTGTTCGATATGGACGACAAGACGGGCGTCGTCGTCGATCCCGGCGGCGATGTCGACAAGATACTGTCGGTGCTGAAGGACAATGGCATCACCGCCGGCGCGATCTGGATCACACATGGTCATATCGACCACGCCGGCGGCGCGATGGAACTGAAGGACGCGTTGGGCATCGAGATTATCGGCCCGCACGAGGCCGACAAGCCGCTGCTTGCCAATCTCGAGAGCCAGGCCAAGCGTTTCGGGCTCACCGATCCGGTGCGCAATTGCCTGCCCGACCGTTTTCTGACCGAAGGCGAGACGGTGTCGTTCGGCAATCATCATTTCGAGGTGCTGCATTGCCCGGGGCATGCGCCGGGCCATGTCGTTTACTACAACCGCGCGGCCAAATTCGCGCATGTCGGCGACGTGCTGTTTCGCGGCTCGATCGGGCGCACCGATCTGCCCGGCGGCGACCACGCCGCGCTGATCGCCTCGATCAAGGACAAGCTCCTGCCGCTTGGCGACGACATCGGTTTCATCTGCGGCCATGGGCCAGGCAGCCGTTTCGGCGACGAGCGGCGGACCAACCCCTTTCTCACCTGATCCGCATGCAAAGAAAAAGCGCCGCTGGAGGCGGCGCTTTTTTGGGCAGGGAAGCTTGGGTCTGGTTAGTTGGCGACGCAGAAATGCTGATCGCCATCGCTGCCGGTGAAGGTGCCGGTGCGTGAATTGAAGGTGCGGTAGCGATCCGAGCAATATTCGTACCAGGCCCGGGTCCACGGCTCGGCATAGCGGTCGGCATAGACGACGCGGGGCTGCACGTAGTAGCGACGCACCGGCCGGTCGACATAGTAGTCGTCACCATAGGCCGGTTCGTAATAGCGCGGGCCGGGGTTGCTGAGCGCGCTACCGATCAGAGCGCCGGCCGCAAGGCCGACAACGCCGGCGGCAAGGGCGTCGCCGTCATGATGGCGATGATGGTGCCAGCGCCAGTCGTCGGCATTGGCCGCCGAGAAGGTGGCCAATGTGGTCGCGGCAATGCCAACGCTGAGGATGGCGGTCTTGAGAAAACGGTTCATTTTCGGTCTCCTTCGCGCCGGCCTGCGCATTTGTCAGGGGATACGGACCGGCTTTAGCAAAGGTTAATAGAAGACCGTGGCTGAACGGAGGCTGAACGAAAGTCCGCGCAAACGATTTTTCGTGGCTTGGCGATTTCGAGGCTTGGGCACAACCCGTTCTGGGCGGGGGCGGCCCCGCCTCATATAGCCTCCGTCGGATCCGTCGTGGGCCGGTCAGCCGATCGACAGATTGACGGCCTTCGGACCCTTGCCGCGCTTGTCCGGCTCGGTGTCGAATGTCACTTTCTGCCCATCCTCAAGACCGGGAAGGCCCGACGCCTGCACGGCCGAAATGTGGACGAAGACATCCTTCGCGCCATCATCGGGCGTGATGAAGCCGAAGCCCTTGGCATGGTTGAAGAATTTGACGGTGCCGGTCTGCGGCATGGGAAACTCCTTTGATCCCATCAAGTCAAGTCTCGGGCCGGCAAACTGCCCGAGAGGAAATTTGTCCTTTATTTTAGCGTTATCGGCAAGAGAAAGTTTTCGCCTGCCGACCCAAGCATTTGGGTGCAAAAAAGGCGCGACGGTTCCGTCGCGCCTTCGCAATTTCGGGCCTGCCCGCAAGCCGATTTATGATCCCGCCGCACCACTGCATCCGCAAGGACAGGCGTTTGACGATCAGGCGGCGCGCAGGTTGACCGCCTTCGGGCCTTTGCCCATGCGGTCGGGCTCGACGTCGAAGGTGACCTTCTGGCCGTCGACCAACGTGCGCAGGCCGGAAGCCTCGATCGCGGAGATGTGGACGAACACGTCCTTGGCGCCGCCATCCGGCGTGATGAAGCCGAAGCCTTTGGTGGCATTGAAGAACTTTACGGTACCGGTCTGGGCCATTGGGGAAAACTCCTTCACCCGTGTCAGTCTTGTGGTTTGCCCGCTGCCTCGCGCCTGGGCAAATCCCGGTGGTTGCTTCGGCGGTCATGCATTTGCGCATGGTCGAACCCCCCGCCGAAAAACGGGGTTGTCAGAGATTCACACTTGTCGGGGAAAGGTCGTCCAAAACGTGCCGCTCTCCGGGTCGCAAATGCCCGAACGTGATTTTTATTACACGGAAACGTGATAGTTGCAAGACGACGGTCGCGGGCGGCCCGCGGCGCGTCCAACGCTGGGGCCTCGATAGACCCGGCTCCATCACCGGTCATCGGCCAGAGACTGGCCAAGCATAGGCCAGAACGAGGGTGGTGACCGCGGGTCGCGCGCCTCCACAAACAGTGGTTGCGTTTGCCGCGTAGCATGCGAGGATGCCGCGAGCCGGCATCACGCGCCGGGGCGGAGGAGGGACATATGCGATTTCTTGCGGTCGCACGTCAGGGCGTCGTCACTTTCATCCTGTCCGCGCTGCTGGCGGCCTGCACGGTGGTCGTCGACGATGGGGCCCGGCCGCGGCCGCCCAGGCCGCATCCGCAGCTCTGCACCATGCAGTACCAACCGGTCTGCGCCCGGCGCGGCGGCGATCGCCAGACCTTCGCCAATGCCTGCCTGGCCGACCGGGAAGGGTACCGTATCGTGCGCGACGGTCCTTGCCGCGACGGCGGCGGCGGTGGTGGAGAGCAGACATTCTGCACGCGCGAATACGCTCCCGTCTGCGCGAGGCGCCACGGCCAAATGCGCACCTTCCCCAACGCATGCGAGGCGCGCGCGGCGGACTATCGCATCGTCGGCGACGGACCCTGCTGAAAGGACGGCGGTGCCCATCAGCGCAATGGAGACCGCGATGCGCGTCGACGCTTTGTCTTGAATCTCTTGCCCGCATGGCGTAGGTCCGGCGGACCAACAAATACGGCAGGTTTCCCATTAACAGAGATCACAGAAGAGCGGCAAACGCCGCCGGCAGGCCAGGTGGCTCGGCGAGCCCGCTCGACCCGTATGTGCAAAAGGCGCTGCAGCTGCACCAGGCCGGCCGCCGCCAGCAGGCCGAGGCGCTCTACCGGCAGGTCCTGGGGCAGCAGCCGAACCATGCCGCGGCGCTGCATTTCCTCGGGCTGCTGATGCACCAGACCGGCAGGAGCGAGGAGGGGCTCGATCTCCTCGAGCAGTCGGTGACCTTGCAGCCCGAGAATGCCGACTTCCTCAACAATATGGGCACGGTCATGCGGGATCTCGGGCGCGTCGCCGCCGCGATCGATTTCTTCCGCGGCGCGGTGGATATCCGGCCCGACCAACTGGCCGCACGCGACAATCTCGGTTCGTCGCTCACGCAGCTCGGCCAGTTCGACGCGGCCGAGGAGATCTATCGCGGCACGATCGGCCGCAACCCGTTCCATGTCCGTGCGCGCATCGGCCTTGCCGAGACGCTCCAGGAGGCCGGACGGCTGGACGAGGCAATCAAGCTGTTCCGCGAGGCGCTGTCGATCCGGCCGAAGGACGCCGAACTCCTCTACGGGCTGGGCGTCGCGATGATGGAGAAGGGCAAGCTCGACGAGGCGGCCGATCTCGCCCGCCAGGCGCTGGCGATCGCCCCGAACATGGCCAAGGCCTGGCTGCTGCTCACGCAGGTCAAACGCCAGACCGAGCGCGACAAGGAGCTTGCCGGCATGGAGGCCGAGCATGCCAAGGCGCCGCAGGGCAGCCTCGCGCGCATGCAGCTCTCCTTCGGCTTGGGCAAGGTCAATGACGACCTCAAGGATTATGGCCGTGCCTTCGACTATTTCGCCGAGGGCAATGCCATCCGCCGCAAGGCGATCGTCTACGATCCCGTGCGCACGCGCGGCGAGTTCGAGGCGATGAAGGCGACCTTTGACGCGGCCTTCTTCGAGAAGCACAGGCCAAGCGGCATTTCCGACGATACGCCGATCTTCGTCGTCGGCATGCCACGCTCCGGCACCACGCTGGTCGAGCAGATCATCGCCAGCCATCCACAGGTCCTTGGGGCCGGCGAGTTGAATATCCTGAAGACGGCCGTCGGCAAACAGTTTCCGATGAGCATGCCGGGCGGCTTCCCCGCCGGTATCGCCGACATGCCGGACAAGGCATTTGCCGAGGCGGGCCAGGCCTATCTCGACATGCTGCATACCCGCTATCCGGGCTACCGCCATGTCACCGACAAGATGCCGGGCAACTTCCTTCTGGTCGGCTTCCTGCACATGATGCTGCCCAAGGCCAAGATCGTCCATTGCGCGCGCGATGCGGCGGCCACGTGCCTGTCGATCTTCAAAGTGCATTTCCGCGGCGACAGCCACCGCTACGGCTACGACCTCGGCGAGCTCGCCGATTTCCATAACCTCTATACCGACATCATGGCGCATTGGCACAAGGTGCTGCCGGGCGTCGTCCACGATGTGCGCTATGAGGATTTCGTCGCCGAGCAGGAAGGGCAGACGCGAGCGCTGATGGCCTATCTCGGCCTGCCCTGGGACGACAAGGTGCTGTCGTTCCACGAGACGGACCGGCCGGTGCGCACCGCATCGGCCGCGCAGGTGCGCCAGCCGATGTATCAGGGCTCGGTCGATCTGTGGAAGCGTTACGGGGACCGGCTGAAGCCGCTGTTGGACAAGCTGAATTAGCGCATCGGTCACCGGTTGGCCGAAGCGCCCAAGCTTCGACCCGAGGATCTATGCCGTGACCTCGCGCGAAGTGTAAAAGCGGCGCAGAACAGAGATCGTTCTGCACCGCAGTGACGCTCATGAGTAACGGAATGGATCCTATGGTCTGCGCCGCGTCGCTTCGCTCCTTGCTTCGCCATAGGATGACGAAGCGAAGGACCGTGCCTACAGCTCGATAAATGGCTGAAAGCCGCCGAAGATCATGCGCTTGCCGTCAAACGGCATGGCAGACCAGTCCATCTTGAGACGCTCGTCGGCCATCACCTTGGCCATGACCGCGTCGCGGCTCTGCCTGGATTCATAGACGACCCAGGAGAAGATGACGACCTCGTCGTCCTTCGCCTGAACGGCGCGCGGGAACGAAGTCAGCTCGCCATAGGGCACGTCGTCGCCGACGCATTCGACATAGGCGAGCGCGCCATGCTCCATCCAGACGGCGCCGCCGTTCTCAGCCATTTTCTTGTATGCATCGAGATTTGCCTTCGGCACGGCAAGCACGAAACCATCCACATAGGACATGATGAAACTCCTTTGCTGAAAACGAGCGCCGGGTCGGCGGGGAACGACCCGGCGCGAGTGAGCGCGTCATCCCGCGGGACACCGCCTGCTCGCTAGGAAATCACTTCACCGGCGCGTTCATCGCCCAGGCGACGCCGAAGGGGTCTTTCACCTGGCCCCAGCGATCGCCCCAGAACATCACCTGCAGCGGGGTGACGATTTCGCAGCCGGCATCGACCGCGCGTTTCCACCAGGCGTCGATATCGTCGCTGCCGAGATGGAGCTGCAGCGTGTAGCCCTGCGCCACCTGGTGGGGATGGCCGTGTTCGGGATAGGCGTCGCCCAGCATCAGCGTCGAGCCGTTGACATAGAGATGGATATGCATGGTGCGGCCCTTGTCGTCCGGCGGATAGGCGAACACTTCCTCCGCGCCGAAGGCCTTCTTGTAGAATTCGGCGGCCTTGATGGCGCCGTCGACCTGCAGATAGGGGGTCAATCCGCCAAGGACCTTGGCGCGGGGCGGGGTCTGGTCGTTCATGCTCATGTTCCTCTTCACGGGTTGATCTGGCTTGCGAGCCAAAGGACGGATGAAGCAGCGGCGATCCGACATGGCCCCCGAAAAAATTTAAAGCGCCGGCCCCCGACGGTCCGGGCAACCGGGAAACAATCGCATTGAAAGCGCCATTTTATATGACCTTCGCGGAGAAGGTGGTGGCGCGGCGGCTTTCCCGCGTTTCGAAAATCTCCGGAAAGCCGATGTCCTTGCGCAGTTCGGACGGTAGCGACAGCAGGATGCGCTCGCTGCGGTGACGGGCGCGCGCCTGCGCGTACCGGTTGGCGAGGCGGCCGATGGATGACAGTACCGACATGTTGCTTCTCCCTGTTGATGCCGGCATCATCGTGTCGGCATCCTCAAGGACGAGGCGGCAATCGGCGATCCGACAGATCGCCTCAATCTTTTTCAGAGCACCGACGCCGCCAGCGCGGTATCGTAATATTCCACCATCTCGATGATCTCGCCATCGCGGACCGTCCAGAAATTGGCGGTGCGCATGATGAACTCCTCGCCGGTGGCGCGGCGCGTCAAGTGGATCTCGACCTGCGCGGCGACCTTGTCGCCGCCGTCGATAATCTCGACCGGGACAAAGTGCCGGTATTCGAAGTCGTCGTCCAGCGCCAGCAATCTGGTGAGGAATTCCTGCTTGCCATGCGCGGTGCCGGCGTGGCGCGATTGCCGTGGATCGGCAATCCAGCGGAACACGACATCCTCGGAGCACCGCGCCAGGGCGCCCTCGATGTCGCGATCCGCATAGGCCTGGTAGAGATTGTTGACGATGTCCACTGCACGCATGGCCCGTTCCCTCCATGGCTGAGCAATTCAGCATGCGCTTTTTTTAGCAGATCGAAAAGTATTGCCGCGCCGACGGTGCCGGCCCGGCAGATGTATCGTCTCAGCTCGGTGTTTCGGCAATCGAGCGGAAGAAGGCCTCCGGGTCATCGACCTCGGTCAGCCGGCGCTTCTCGATCAGCCAGAAACGGTTGCCGACGGCGCGGATGAAGGAGCGGTCGTGCGAGGCGAGCAGGCAGCTCGCCTGATGCTTCAGCAACTCGTCCTCCAATGCCTCCTGGCCGTCGATGTCGAGATGATTGGTCGGCTCGTCGAGCAGATAGAAATTGGGATGGATGAGCCTGAGCACCAGCATCATCAGCCTCGACTTCTGTCCGCCGGACAAGGTGCCGATCGTCCTCTCCTGCATCTCGATGGCGACGCCGGCGCCGGCAAGCAGCGAGCGGGCGCGCTGCTCGCCGAGCTCGAAGCGGCGCGAGACCATCGCCAGCGGCGTCTCGTCGCCATCGATGCCCGAGAGCGCCTGGTCGCTGTAACCGAGCACGGCCGACGGCGTCACCTTGATGTTCGCGACTGAACCCGGCTCGGCGACTGCGTCGCGGATCATCGCGATGAAGCGCGTCTTGCCGACGCCGTTGCGGCCAAGCAGCACGATGCGATCGCCCTGGCAGATATGGTGCTTGCCGGTCCGGAACAGCAGCGTGCCGTCAGGGGTTTCGACTGCCGCGTCCTCGAGTGTGATAAGCACTTTGGCGTGGGTGCCGCGGCTCGCCAGCCGGATCACGCCGGCCGAGCGCTCGCGATGCCCTTGTACGGCGGCATCCTCGAGCTTCTCGGCCCGTTCCTTGAGCTGCTTGGTCTTCACCGTCAAAAGGTCGCTGCCGGAATTGATGCCGATATTGTTGAGCTTGGCGGCCTGCTTGCGCAGCTGTTGGGCTATCTTCATGTCGCGCTCGAACTTGCGCGCCGTCGAGGCATCGAACTCGTCGAGCGCCCGCCTGGCGCGGGAATAGGGCAGCGCGAACACCGGCGATTCTTCCGGGCGCAGGAACAGCGTGCGGTTGGTGGTGGCATCGAGGAAGGCGCGGTCGTGGCTGGCGATGATCACCGGCACGTCGCGCGGCAGCGCGTTGAGCCATGCCTCGAGCTGGCTGATCCTGGCGAGGTCGAGATGGTTGGTCGGCTCGTCGAGGAGCAGCACGTCCGGATCGGTGACCCAGACACGGGCGATCAGCGCCAGCCGCTGCCAACCGCCGCTCAGCGCGCGCATCGGCCGGCTGCGCAGTTCGTCCGGCACATCGAGCGAATCCAGCACCACGTCGACGCGCCAGAATTCGCTCTCGCGCTGTTCGCGCGGCAAGGGATCGGCGACGACGTCATGGAAGCCGCGATCGAGCAATGCGTCAGGGACGGATTGCTCGACGTGGCCGACGCGCAGGCCGCGCGAGCGGGTGATGTCGCCGGCGGTGGGTTCGAATTCGCCGGCCAGGCATTTGAGAAGCGTGGATTTGCCACGGCCGTTGGCGGCGACGATGCCGAGCCGGTCGCCCGCGCCGATGATGAGGTCGAGGTTGGAGAAGAGCGGCGCACTCATGGTCACGCCGAGGGATTTGAGGCTGATCAGGGCCATGTCGATTTCTCTGGTCTGCCCGGAGGAACTCGGGCTGATGCACTTTGACGGCGCGCCGGCAGGCCATCAGGCCAGGCTCAGCGGCACCACGAAGGGCAGACCAAAAATCGAAGCGGAGAAAACCCCGGACCGTCCCTGGTCAGCCCTGCAAGCAAGCTCGCAGGGCACAGACAGGGCCGCGCTGACGGTGGTGATCGATAGACACGCAGCCCTCCTTTCCAGATGTTCGAGACGAGAGATTGGGTATACCGGGGGAGGGACAGAAGGCAAGGGGCGGCGGTGGAGTACTTTCCTTTCCTTCTCCCTTTGTGGGTCCACAAGGGGAGAAGGGAAAGGCGCTACTGCCCCGGGCGCCCTGTCTTGCTCGGCCGCCGTTTCTGACGGCGCTCGTCGTTCGGGTCCTCGTAGGAGCCGATGCCTGAGCGTTGGCGGACGATGGGCTTGTCGTCGCGTTCTTTCGTGCCCCGGTCCGCCTCGCCAACTCCCGAGATTGGCCTTGGCTTCGTCGGCATTTTTCCTTCGACGGGTTTTTCCGTGCGGCGCACCGTCATCTCGTCGAGCGAGTTCTTCCGGAACAAGGGCTTGGTCCGGTCGCCGGGAATGCCGAAATCGGAACCATGCGCTTCCTGCGCCGTCTGCTTCTTGAACAGCGAGCGCGACACCGCGCCGGCGGGCGTCGCCATATCCGTGCCGGGGCCCATGTCGTCCAGCGAGGGCTTGGCGAAGAGCGGCTTCTTCACCGGCACGGCGCCGTCGGCGCCCATCTCGTCCAGATGCGGCTTGCGGAACATGTTGGGCCGGGCGGTCCTGGCCGCCTCCTCGGCGGCGCGCGCTTCGTCGAGCCGGCGGAAACGCTCCTGTTCCTCGGCCGTGCGATGTCTGGCCACGCCTTTGTTGTGCTTGCCCTTCTCGCGGCCCGATGCGGGGCTCTGGCTTTCCACCTCACGCGCCAGCGGATCGTCGGAGATGGCAAGCTCCATTTCGCGCAGCCGCTTGATCTCGTCGCGGACACGGGCGGCCTTCTCGAAGTCGAGGTTGGCGGCGGCGTCGCGCATCTGCTTGTCGAGCGCCTCGAGGTGGGTTTTCAGATTGTTGCCGATCATGGCGCCGGCATTGTCGGTGAAATCCGAGATATCGGCACGGACATGGTCCTTCTCGTAGACCGAGTCGAGAATGTCGGCGATGCGCGATTTGACGGATTCCGGCGTGATGCCGTTGGCGGCGTTCCACTCCATCTGCTTCTCGCGGCGACGGTTGGTCTCCGCCATCGCCCGTTCCATCGAGCCGGTGATCTGGTCGGCATAGAGGATGACCTTGCCGTCGACATTGCGGGCGGCGCGGCCGATGGTCTGGATCAGCGAGGTCTCCGAGCGCAAGAAACCTTCCTTGTCGGCATCGAGGATGGCGACGAAGCCGCATTCCGGGATATCGAGGCCTTCGCGCAGCAGATTGATGCCGACCAGCACGTCGAAGGCGCCAAGGCGCAGGTCGCGCAGGATCTCGATGCGCTCCAGCGTGTCGATGTCGGAGTGCATGTAGCGGACGCGGATGCCGTTCTCGTGCAGATATTCGGTGAGGTCCTCGGCCATGCGCTTGGTGAGAACCGTGACCAGCGTGCGGTAGCCCAGCCTGGTGGTCTCGCGGATTTCGCCGACGACATCGTCGACCTGGCTCTTGGCCGGGCGCACCTCGACCGGCGGGTCGATCAGGCCGGTCGGGCGGATGACCTGCTCGGCGAAGACGCCGCCGGACTGCTCGAGTTCCCAGGCCCCGGGCGTCGCCGAAACCGCGACGGAGAGGGGACGCATGGCATCCCATTCCTCGAAGCGCAGCGGCCGGTTATCCATGCAGGAGGGCAGGCGGAAACCGTACTCCGCCAGGGTCGCCTTGCGGCGGAAGTCGCCGCGATACATGCCGCCTATCTGCGGAATCGTGACGTGGCTCTCGTCGATGAAGATCAGCGCATTGTCCGGCACATATTCGAACAAGGTCGGCGGCGGCTCGCCCGGCCGGCGTCCGGTGAGATAGCGCGAATAGTTCTCGATGCCGGCGCAGGAGCCTGTCGCCTCCAGCATCTCGAGATCGAAGCGCGTGCGCTGCTCCAACCGCTGCGCTTCCAGCAAACGACCAGCCTTTTCTAGCTCTTGCAAGCGATGCTGCAATTCTTCCTTGATCGACTTGATAGCTTGATTCAAGGTCGGCCGCGGCGTCACATAGTGCGAGTTGGCGTAGATCTTGACGCTCTTCAGCTCGCCCGTCTTCTGGCCGGTCAGCGGATCGAATTCGGTGATCGCCTCGATCTCGTCGCCGAACATCGATATGCGCCAGGCGCGGTCTTCCAGGTGGGCAGGGAAGATCTCGATCGTATCGCCGCGCACGCGAAAAGAGCCGCGCACGAAGTTGACGTCCTGGCGCTTGTACTGCTGGGCGACGAGGTCGGCGAGGAGCGAGCGCTGGTCGAGTCGGTCGCCGACCTGCATCTGGAAGGTCATCGCCGTATAGGTCTCGACCGAGCCGATACCGTAAATGCAGGAGACCGAGGCGACGATGATGACGTCGTCGCGTTCGAGCAGCGAGCGCGTCGCCGAATGGCGCATGCGGTCGATCTGCTCGTTGATCGAGGATTCCTTCTCGATATAGGTATCCGTGCGCGGGACGTAGGCTTCCGGCTGGTAATAGTCGTAGTAGGAGACGAAATACTCGACCGCGTTCTCGGGGAAGAACTTCTTGAACTCGGCATAGAGCTGCGCGGCCAGCGTCTTGTTGGGCGCCAGGATCAGGGCAGGGCGCTGCGTCTCCTCGATCACCTTGGCCATGGTGAAGGTCTTGCCCGAGCCGGTGACGCCGAGCAGCACCTGGGTGCGGTCGTTCTGCTCGACGCCTTCGACGAGGTCCTTGATGGCGGTCGGCTGGTCGCCGGCGGGCTCGAAATCCGACACCATCTTGATGGCAATGCCGCCTTCGGACTTTTCCGGCCGGGCCGGACGATGCGGCGTCCAGAGCTGGCCGTCCTTGTGCAGCGGATTGCCGGATTCGATCAGTTTCGACAGCGCGGCGACGGTCGCCGTGACTCCGCTGGAGGAAACCGACTCGGCGTCCTCCAGGCTGATGTCGAGGCCGGCCACCGGGTTGAGGCCGGCGGCCGCGCGCTCCTTGGCCGAAGCGGCGCCGCCCATCGAGGTGCCGCGCGCGGTGCGCCCGGGCGCCGACGAGCGTTCGGGGATTTTCTTCGGGGCTTTCGCCTTCGGTTGCTTTTCCGCCTCGCGCTCGATCTGTCCGGCCCAATCGGAGATCGAGCCGGTCAGCGGCGCGCCGGAAAACTCGGCCTGCGGCGCCTCGGCAAAGCCACCGGGCTTCAACGGCTCGGCGGCGTCGAGGAATTCGGTGAGCGGACTGCGCCGCTTCGGCGCGCCGTCTTGCGAAGGCGTCTTCTTGTCAGGATGTCTGGCCATGGCCCGAATATGGGTGGACTCGGCCGAAATGGAAAGAGCCGAGTGAGAGGGCTCCGGCCGGGCATGGACGCTGCTGACAGAAGGCTGTCAGGAGAGGCGTCATGACTCGATGGGCCTGAGACTGTCCGCGTCCGCATTGGCGAGCGCCGCGGCGACGGCGCTGGCGCGGCGGGCCTTCGGTCCGTCCATCGGCCAGACCAGACGGCGCTTGATGGTCAATGCCGGAATCTCGCGGGCTATCTCGACGAGCTGCCCGGAGCCGAGATGCTCCCTCAGCACCAGTTCGCTGGCAAGCAGCGCGCCCATGCCGGAGATCGCCGCCTGCGCGGCCAGGACAGTCAAGGGGAACCGGGGTCCGTGGTCGATGTTCTTGCGCCGGCGGCCGGCGGCGGCGAACCAGTTTGCCCATGTGGGGTAAACGTCGTCGCCCATCGTCTGGTCTATGTGGAGGAGGGGCAGGCGGTCGAGCAGTCCGGCGCCGTCCTGATCGGCGCGGTTGCGGATCAACGCCGGGGCGCAGGCCGGGATCACCCTTTCGATGAAGAGGTCGGCCGATGCGAGGTGCCTTGCCGAGCTGTTCCGGTAGCTGATGGCGAGGTCGACGCCTTCGTCCAGCATCGAGTCCAAGGCGATCGACACGACGATGCGCACGTCCAGCTTGCCGAGCGCCGGGCGGACGCGGTCAAGACGCGGCGCCAGCCATAGCGAGGAAAAGGAGGGATCGGCCGCGATGGTGAACGTATCGGCGCGGCGCTCGAAACGCAGCCGCCGCAAGCCTGAGGCCAGCGCGTCGAAGCCGCGGTCGATGTCGGGCAGCGCCGCCTCGGCAATGCGCGTGAGCGCGATGCCGTTGCCCTCGCGCCTGACCAGCTTGACGCCGAGACGATCCTCCAGCTGCCGCAATTGATGGCCGACAGCCCCCGGCGTGACGCCAAGCTCCTCGGCGGCGCGGGTGAGACTGCCGGTGCGCGCGGCAGCGGCCAGCGCGCGCAAAGCCGACAGCGGAAGGTCGCGAAGAAACGTCATGGATTGAGCTTACCTCAAAACTTGGGAAAGCAAACTCGTTTGCAGAAAAAGTCGGCCACGGCTTAGCGTTGTTGAAGGCAACTCAATCCAGGAAAGCCATTACGATGCTCGATATACAAACGCAGTCTGTCCCCGCCGGTCGGGCTATTGGGGCACCGCGCTCCTTGCGAGCGATGCGCAACGAAGGAACACGCATCGCGGTGGAATTCGATGACGGCAGCGCCGGCCGGCTGTCGATGCGGTGGCTGCGGCTTGCCTGCGAATGCGGGATATGCGGCGATACCGCCTCGGGCAAGCGCTGGCTGACGCCGGCGGACGTTCCCGCCGATATCCGGGCAACGTCGATCGAAATCTCGTCCGCCGGGACGATGGACGTGGTTTGGCAGGACAGTCATGTCTCGCGCTTCGCGGCGGAGTTTCTGGCCGCTCATGCCGGGCAGGCCGCAGGCCTTGGCGCACCACGCTTTCGGCCAGACCTATGGAGCAGCGACCTCGCGGCTCGGCTCCGCCGTTTCGCCTTCGACGCGGTGGTTGAGGACGACGAGGTGCTTTTCCAATCCCTGCGCGCTTTGCGCGATCACGGCATCGCCATGCTGACGGGCGTTCCGGCTGAGCCGGAGGCGACGCTGCGTGTCGCCGGCCGCTACGGCCCCGTGCGCGAGACCAGCTACGGCAAGGTGTTCGATCTCATCTCCCGGCCCGATGCGCGGGTCGCCGGAGAGACGGCGCGCGCGCAGATCCCGCATACCGACGAGCCGTTCCGCTATTCCCCGCCGGGCTTCATCTTCTTCCACGCCATCAGGACCGGCGCTGGCAGCGGCGGCACGTCGCTGATGGTCGATGGTTTCCAAGTCGCCGAGCGGATGCGCAGGAACAGACCGGAGCTCTTCGACCTGCTGACCCGTCATGGCGTCACCTTCCATCGCGAGCATACCGGTGAAGTGTTCTTCAGCGCCGAGGCGCATGTCATCAGCCTCGACGCAAGCGGCGCCGTCACCGGCATACGCTACAATGACCGCTGCCTGGCCCCGCAGGCCGGACCCATCGATAAGGTCGATGGCCTGATCGCGGCGCTTGCCGAACTGACGCGGCTGATCTGCGATCCGGCGAACCAGTTCCAGCACCAGTTGCAGCCCCGTGAGGTGCTGGTCTTCGACAATCAGCGGGTCCTGCACGGACGCACCGAATTCGATCCGACGCTGGCCATCCGCCATCTCAGAAGCTGCAACCTCGACCGCGATGGCGTCCACAGCGCCTTTCGCACTTTGGCGCGGCGCTTCGCGCCGGAGGAGGCGGAAGCGGTGCTTTATCAGGGAGCTATTCTTTAGCTGTGGGATAGGTCCTCAATTGAACCACAGCGCAAACGTCAAGAAGCCGGCGCCGCCGAACTCGCGCTGGATCTGGTCGAAATCGTCGCTGGTGAGGATCTTGCCGCTTTCGAGATAGGGCGCGATGCCGGGGCCGGTGATCGACAGGACGAGGTCAAAAGGTGTCGGTTCGTCGAAGAAGCGCTTCATGTTGATGCCCTTGCCGGTGATGCGGAAATGCGGCAGCAGCACGCGGCCTTCG
Source organism: Mesorhizobium sp. SOD10 (assembly GCA_000824805.1). Taxonomy (GTDB): domain Bacteria; phylum Pseudomonadota; class Alphaproteobacteria; order Rhizobiales; family Rhizobiaceae; genus Mesorhizobium. The sequence continues at coordinate 168,029 of CCNA01000006.1, read as the reverse complement.
AGAAGATCCTCGGCCACCGTCAGCGTGGCGAGCCAGGCCTGCACCTGTTCCTCGCCGACCTCGAGGCCGGTCAGCAGGTTGACGCCCTTCTGCTGCGGTCCCGGCAGCCATTCCCGATCATTGTCGGTCTCGGCCAGGATCGACTTCCAGTCTTCGCGCGACAGCCGGATCATCTCCAGCAGGTGGCGTCGCGCGGCTTGGCGGCGTTCCGGCTCGATCACCGGCCAGTTGACGAGATGCACCAGCGAGACGAAGTCGGCGAAGCGCCATTCCGAGGCGAATATGTTGCCGCTCATGCCGCCGTCCAGCGGCACCAGCGCGTCCTGCAGCGGCAGTTTGGCGCGCGGGAACAGCATGTGGAAGGAGCCATCGAAGGCGTTGCGGAAATCATGCGCCAGCCAGAAATCGGCCTGCGCCATCAGGAACTCGGCGTAGCCTTGCAGCCAGAAACCGTCGGCGCGGTCGAAGCGAAAGGTAAGCGAAGGCGCGGCATTGCTCGTGTCGATGCCGCCGCGCGAGAGCGACGCCATGATGGCGGCGAAGCTTTCGTCCGGCGCAATGGCGCCGTCTTCGTTGAGGTCGATGCCGAGACGGGTGAGATCGACCACCATGCCGATGTCGGCATTGGCCGGGACCGAGCCGAGCGTGGCGGCGGATTTTTCGAGCCGGTCACGGAAGGCGACCAGGATGGCGCGGAATTCTTCGTAGGTCAGCGGCTGCGGGTTGGGATTGTCGGGCACGGGCAACTGCATCAGCGGCAGCATAAAGGATTTCGGGCTCTCGAAACCGTGGCGATGCAGGCCGCCGGCGAGGAGCTCGAGCGCGGTGAAGAATTCGCCGGCGCCGGCCGCATAGGCCGAGGCCGGGTCCCTGGCCGCTGCCGCCTCCAAAGTCGACAGCGCCGTGTTCCGGTCGGCCACGCTCTTCGCCTCGAACATGGACTTGGCTGCGTCCGGCATCTCCGCCCAGGCGAAGGACGCCGACAGGACTGCAAACAAGACTGCTGCAAGGATCGCTCTAAGCATCGTCATCGCCCTCCACTTCATGACAAGGCGAGCATACACGTATTTCGATCAGGCCGAGATGCCTGCCGGCAAGATCGCCGGCGACCCGCTTCAACCGGCCGGTCAGACAGTCTACACAGGGCGAAAATGGACGGGCCCGTGTCGAACTATCCGCTTGCCTATAAACTGTCATGGCTGCCGCGCCTGCTGAGACCGTCGCTTGCCGGCGACAGGAACGGTTTCGCGGCGTCTGCGGCGGTGCTCATCGACCCGCCGCCGCTCCAGACGGTGCGGTTGGCCTTCGTCGGCGACATCTCTGCGGTCGCCAATCGCGATGCGCCGGAATGCGATCCGGCAATCACGATGCTGCTTTCGTCCGCCGACCTCGTGGTCGGCAATTGCGAAAGCCCGATCGTCGAGCGGCCACGCGCGATCATGGGCACATGGCTCGGCACGCATCACGCTATGAGTGAGCGTTTCCTGGCCGATGCGCTCGCAGCCGCCGGTATCGCGCGCGACAGGCTCGTTCTATCCCTGGCCAACAACCATGTGCTCGACCAGGGGATTGCCGGCTTCGAGGAAACGCTGGCGGCCTTGAAACGGCTCGAGATCGGAACCATCGGCACGGTTGCCGGCGGGCCTGTCCAGAATCATGCAGCCGGATCGCTGACGATCGGCTTCGCGGCCTTCACGCTCTGGCGCAACACGGACGCCACGCCCTTCGAGGAACGCATCTCGATGCTTGCCGCCGAATGGCCGCGCGAGGCTGTTCCCGGCATCGATCTCACTTGCGCCGTGCCGCATTGGGACTGGGAGTTCCGGCACTTTCCGAGGCCGCAGACCCGGGCGCTGGCGAGGCGGCTGGGGAATCACGGCGTCCGGCTGATCGCCGGGCATCACGCGCATGTCGTGCAACCTATCGAGCGCATCGGCGGCAGCGTGATTGCCTATGGCCTTGGCGACTTCCTCGGAACCGCCCTGGCCACACAGCCATGGCCCGGGCGCATCGGCTCCATCCTTATTGTCGATGTCAGCGCCGATGCCGCCACGCACGGTGAGGTCGCCGCCTACAAGTTGCATTTCTTCATGCGGCTGCGGGCAGGCAACCATGAGCGGCTGGTGCCGATCGAGGCTTTGGATGACCACCTCAATCGGCGGGTCGCGGCCCGGCTGGGAGCGATCTTTCCCGCTTCGGGGAAGTAGTGGTTCTGTAAAGGGATTTTGAAAGGTTGCCGTTTGTCGACGGGCACGATTTTCACCGTTCCTTTCGATGAATCAGCGCAAATGCCGGGGATTGGCTGAAGCCGCCCGAATCTCGTCATTCCAGGGCGGAGCAGCCGCGAAGGCGTCGCGGAGACCCTGGAATCCATTCCGTGACTCTGATCAAAGAATGCAGCGGAGCAGAATTCTGCACCGCAGCAGCGCTCGGAAGTCACGGAATGGATCCGGTCTGCGCGCGTCGCTTCGCTCCTTGCTCCGCCCGTGGATGACGACTGGATGGGCGTTTCGGCCAATCTCCAAGGCATGCCACCTGCCAACCCAAACAGAGCCGACCGGCCAAAATCCCTGTATCGGAGACCAAGCCGCCTACCGGAGCGAGCGCAGGCGACTTTCACGTAAAAGCCGCTATCATGGCCGCATCTCAGCGGCGGCCGGGGGTGGCCATGGAAGCAGCGGATTTCATGCCGAGCGAGGCGGTGATCGCGGGCATCAGGCGCGGCATCGAGGACTATGAGGCGAAACGGGCGTCAGCCCGGAGACAGGTCCGCTGGCGGGTGCCGGTGTTCGTCGGCCTGGTTGTCGTCTTCGTCGCGCTGATAGCCTGGCTGTTCAACGCCGCCGCCGATCCTCACGAACAGTGGCTCTCGACGCCGCATGTCTTTCTCTATATCGGCGGCCTCGCGGTCGCGGTGCTTGTCTATTTCCAAGCGCTGAGGCCGGCGACCCGGCTGCAGCGATCGTTCCGCGACACGCTGCTGCCGATGATCTTCGGCTTCGTGCGGGACGTGCGCTACCAGCATGGCACGCGGCCGAACTCCTTCGACAGGATGCCGCGCGAAACGGTCGGCGCTTTCAGCCGCCAAAGCTTCGACGACATCATTTCCGGGCGCTACGAGGATTTCCCCTTCGAGCTCTACGAGGCAAGGCTCTGGGAAGGCTCCGGCAAAAGCGAGTCGACCGCCTTCAAGGGCATCATCATCGCCTTCGAGACCATCGAGCCGTTCCCGGGAACGTTGGTCGCGGCGCGCAAGGCCGGCAAGGTGGTGCATTTCTTCCGCGGCATGTTCGCCGGCAAGATGCAGGAGCTGTCATGCGGCGTCGAAGACCTCGATAATACCTATGAATTCCGCACCGACAATATCGAGGCGGCGCGGCCGCTGGTGACCGGCCGGATGGCGCAAGCGCTGACCTGGCTGCGCGAGACATGGCCCTACGACCAGGCGCGGGTGGCGCTCAGCGGCAGCGACGGCTTTCTGTTGATGCCGCGCTCGAAGAACTTCTTCGAGCTTCCGGATATATCCGAGCCGATCGACTACAACAGGCATGTCGCGCCGATGATCACCGATCTCGGCGCCATGCTGGCCACCGCTGCGCTGGTGCGCAAGATCGGCGCGAGGGATGGAGTGGGCGTATAGACCTCAGCAATCGAAGCCGTATTGGGTACGCATGTACTCGGCCTCTTCCTTCGACATCTTCTTGAGCATCACGCAGACGGTGAAGCTGCCGACCTGATGGCCGTTTTTGGTGTAGCCCCAGTCGGAAATATCGTCCCTGGTGAATTCGATGTTCTGGCCGAGGACGACGTTGCGGACGATTTCCGGCTCGTTCGCCAATATGCCGACGAAGCCGGTCTCGGTCCGCTTGAAGGGGATGACCCAGAAATGCTCGGTCGCATTCCCATCGGTGATCATAACCTTCAGTTTGAACTTGTCGGTTCCCGGCGGCGGCGTGTCGGACAAGGCCAGGAATTCATCCAGGCTGGATCGCGCCTTCTCGATCGCCGCCGCCATCTCGGCGTCGTCGGAGGCGATCATCATGGCCTTGTCTTCGGCTTCTGCTCTGGCATGCAAGGGAGCGAGCGCCAGCAACAGGCATAGCGCGATACGAACGGCAATTGTCACGACACCCCCAACCCCGGTGCACGCCACTATCTTCCTGTAATATGTCGGCATTATCAATCGAGGCCTGGCTCGTCGCAAGCCACCAGAGTCGTCGGCGCACGCCTGCCATTGCGACGATATTCAGGCGAGACCGGCCTCACCTGAATCGCGACATCCCTTGGACGGACTTACAGCCCGGTCAGTCCCGCCAGCCAGCTTGCCGAGCGCTTCGCCGCGTCCACGGTCGCGGTGGCAGCGCGGCTGAGGTCGGTCGTGACCACGGCATAGCCGGCCTTGGTGCGGTAAAGCACCGCGCGGCCGCCATCGACCGACCCATCGAAGGCAACCGGCTTCGCCGATTCCGTTTCGCTGGCGGTCACCGTTGCGCCGACCGGAACGCTCGGGCGATGGTCGAGTTCGGGCGGCAGCGGGGCGATGGTTTCGATGACGCGGTTCCTGGGCTTCAGATCCGGCCTGGAGGCTTTCGCGGCAAGCTCGGAGGTAGAGGCCGAGCCCTTGACGCGGCAGATGCCCGAAACCAGCGGATAGTTGAAATTGCGCTGGTGCAGCATCTGGCTCTTCATTGCCGCTTCGCAGTCGGCGATCGTCGCCCATTTGGCCGGCGTCTCACCGATATATTCGCACAGCTTGGCGTCGCAGTCGCAGCCGACGATGGTCATGGCGACAAGGGCGGTCTTGATCACGGTCTTGTCCCTTCGAAATTGCCCCTCTTCACCCCGCCTGCATCAATCCGCGCCGAACAAGGCGGGATTTGGCCGCGATTGTGAAATGTGGATGACGGGACGTTTCCGAAGGTTGCTCCACCGGCGACTGTGGCCGGAAAGCCTCAGTAGCCGACGCCGGGCAGGTGCGCTGGACTGCTCAAAAAGACAGTCGGCGCTGGGATTTCTCCCAGCGCCTCCCTGTCAGATCAGGAACCGGTTAAGGCAGCAACTTCCGTAAAGTCGTCGCGCCAGGCCGGCCTTGATTTTGACGGTCCTGCCAGTCACCACCCGAAGGCAGCGCCCGTTCCAGACCACGCCGACCTCCACCCTTGCGGGCTTCGCCCAGCGTGCCATCGAAGGTCTTTTCCGGCCTTCATGGCAGCATCGGTCCGCCGTCGGCGTTGGCACGCTTTCCGCGGCACCCGTAGGTCTCGGCATCCGTCCCTCCAACAGGCGAAACCTGCTCTCGTTCTGGGCCGTACGGGCCTCAGGAAATCCGCCTTGCGCTTTTGCCTTTCGGCTGGGGCGTTCGGTAGCCACCTGAGATGGGTTGAATGTACGCCGGGTAAGGGGTTCAGGGAATAACGGGGCGCCTGTGGATAGCGGGGTTATCGGGGACCAAAGGCAATAGCCTCGGAATTCGGCGGCCGAGCCCCTTAGACAGCTTGCCCCGCTTTTTTAGCGACCTTGGATGTTAGAGCCTTGCTCCGCTACCCGGTCCGCGTTTCAATGTCGGCAAAAGTTTGGGCCGGCAAAAGACTTTGGGCCGGCGCGGACTTCACGGCGCATTTACACGACGTGCCTCGGGGGAGGTCGGCTTGAAGGTCGGGGTGGTTCTCAATCCGATAGCCGGCGGCGGCAGGCTCAAGCGGCATTGGCCAGAGGCGGCGGCGTCGCTCAAGGCGAATTTCGGCGATTTCGAGCTGCGCGAGACGCAAGCCGGCGGCGACGCGGAACGATTGGCGATCGATCTCGCAGCCGGCGGATGCGGGCTGGTGATCGCGGCCGGCGGTGACGGCACCGCCAGCGAGGTGGCCGACGGGCTGCTGCAGGCGCAATCCGAGACCGGCCATGAAAGCGCGCTTGGACTTCTGCCCTGCGGCACCGGCATCGACTTCGCGCGCGGGCTCGGCATGCCGCGCTCCATAGACGCCTCGGTCAAGCACATGGCGGATGCCAAGGGCCGCAAGATCGACGCCGGTCGGATCTGCTACATCGACGACCAAGGCAAGCTAGCCAGCCGCCACTTCATCAACATCGCCAGCCTTGGCCTGTCCGGCGAAACGGATCGCGCCGTCAATGCCGACAAGCGCAACGGTCGGGTCTCGGTCAAGGCGCTGTTCTTCTGGCGCACGGTGGTGGAGTTCCTCCGCTACCGCTTCCAGGATGTCAGGATCACCATAGACGATGGCGAGCCGGTCGAGGCGCGCATGGCGCTGGTGGCGGTCGCCAACGGCAAGTTCTTCGGCGGCGGCATGATGATCGCGCCCGACGCCGAGCTCGCCGACGGGCAGTTCGACATCGTCATCGTGCGGGCGGCGAACAAGCTCGGGCTGATCCGAGACATCCGGCTGCTTTATGGCGGGCGTCACCGCAACCATCCGGCCATCACGATCCTGCGCGGCCGCAAGGTGCTGGTCGAGCCGCTGGGCGATGCGGAGAAGAACGGAGCGCTGGTCGATATAGACGGCGAGTCGCCGGGGCGTATTCCGGCGACGTTCGAGATGCTGCCCGGCGCGCTGACCTTGAGAGGTTGAATCAACCGGCTGAGAGTTTGATTCAGCCGGCACGCCAGACGCTTGAAACAGCTGGCTAAATATTTGCAGGGTTACAGTTCCAGCCTGGCCGGGAAGCCCGACGCGCGAAGCTCCGTCCCGACCGCATCCTCGAGCAGCTTGACGATCTTGGTCGACCAGGCGTCGCCGCCATAGGCGCGCTTGCCCTCCTCGAAGATCGCGCTGACGCGTGTCGCCAGGTCGAGCGGCACGCCGAAATCGCTGCCCATCGCCAGCGCGAAGCCGAGATCCTTCAGCGCCAGGTCCATGGTGAAGCCGATGTCGTAGGAGCCGTTGAGCACGAGTTGGCTTTCGGTCTCGTGGACGAAGCTGTTGCCGGAGGAGGCGACGATGGCGTGATAGGCTTGCGCAAGGTCGAGCCCGCCCTGCTTGGCCAGCATCAGCGCCTCGCCGGCGGCGACGAGATGGATGAAGGCCAGCATATTGGTGATAACCTTGATCACCGCCGCCGACCCGACCGGTCCCATCAGAAAGGATTTTGCGCACATCGCCTCGATGACCGGCCGATGCCGCTCGTAAAGCGCAGCGTCGCCGCCGACGAGCGCTGTGATCTTGCCCACCGCGGCCAGGTGCACGCCGCCAGTTACTGGGCATTCAAGCGTCTCGATGCCTTTTGCCGAAGCAAGCGCGGCAAGCCGCAATATCTCATCGCGGCCATTGGTCGACATCTCGATCCAGGCGCCGCCCGCGGGCAAGCCATCACGCAATCCGTCAGGGCCGGCGAGCACCACCTCGCTGACCTTCGGCGAAGGCAGGCAGGTGGTCGCGTTGCCGGCGCGGGAAGCAGCCTCGGCGGGATTATTTGCCGCCGTGGCGCCGAGCGCGACAAGGCGCTCGACCGCCGCCGGGTCGCGGTCGAAGACGGTGACGGCAAAGCCGTTGCGCAACAGGCTGGCGGCGAGGTTGCCGCCGAGATGGCCAAGGCCGATGAAAGCGTAGGCGGGGGGCGCGCTCACGGCATCAGCGGCGTCTGCATCATCTGCAGATGCAGGTCCTTGCCACTATAGGGATGTGCGTCGCAGACGTCCTCATTGAGCTCGACGCCGAGGCCCGGCTCCTTCGAGGGGATGACGTTGCCGTCCTGCCATTCGATCTTCTTCTTGAGCAGCGTGGCGTGAAAGCCATCCCACTGCTTCAGCGATTCCAGGATCAGGAAATTGGGCAGCGTCACCGCGAGCTGGATGTTGGCGGCGCCGACGATCGGGCCGCAATAGCAATGGGGCGCCACCTGGATGTGGTAGGCCTCGGCCATGGCGGCAATCTTCTTGGTCTCCAGGATGCCGCCGGAGCGGCCGAGATCCGGCTGTAGGATGGTCGCGGCGCGATTCTCGATGACGCGGGCGAATTCGGACTTGGTGGTCAGCCGCTCGCCGGTGGCGACGGGAATGGAGGTGCCGCGGGCGACCTGCGCCATCACCTCGGGCATATCCGGCGGCACCGGTTCCTCGAACCAGAGCGGATCGTAAGGCTCGATGGCGCGCGCCATGCGCAGCGCGCCGGATGCGGTGAACTGGCCATGCGTGCCGAACAGGATGTCGGCGCGCGTTCCTACTGCCTCGCGGATCGCCTTGATCATGCGCACCGAGAGGTCGATGTCGATCAAGCGCGGCTGGTGGCCGTCATAGGCGGTGTAGGGGCCGGCCGGGTCGAGCTTCACGGCGTTGAAGCCCTGCTCGACATATTCGAGCGCGCAGGCGGCGGCCATATCGGGGTCGTTATAGACATTCTGGCCGCGCGCATCTTCCGAATGGACGCTGCCGGCGTGCGGATAGAGATAGGTGTAGGAGCGCAGCGTCTCATGCACCTGGCCGCCCAGCAGCTTGTAGACAGGCTTGCCGGCTTCCTTGCCGATGATGTCCCAGCAGGCCATTTCGAGCGCCGAGAAGCAGCCCATGCCGGAAACGTCGGGGCGCTGGGTGAAGCCGGAGGAGTAGATACGCCGGAACAGGTTCTCGATGTCGTGCGGATCGCGGCCGACGAGATAGCGCTCGGCCATGTCCTCTATCATCTTGGCCGTGACATGTGCCGAGAAGGTGGCGTTGTAGGCCTCGCCATAGCCGACCACGCCGCCATCGGTGGTGAGCTTGACGAAGATGAAATATTTGCCGCCGATGCCGGGCGGCGGGTTGCCGACAACCCAGGTCTTGACGTCGGTGATTTTCATTTCTGATCCTCCAGAACCAGGTCGGCGCCTTTCCATCCGGTCAGGATCGAGGCGGCGTTGGTGTTGCCCGTGATGTTGTCGGGGAAAATCGAAGCGTCGATGACGCGCAAGGCGTCCAGCCCGTGCACCTTAAGCCGCGGATCGACCACGGCGCGCGACGCGTCAGGCCCCATGCGGCAGGTCGAGACGGGATGGTAGACGGTGCCGGAGCGCTTCCTGAAGTCCTGGATGAGGTCGGCGTCCGACTGGATCGACGGGCCGGGCAGCACTTCTTCCTCGATGATCTCGGCCATGGCCGGCATCGCGGCGATCCTGCGCACGAACTTCACCGCCGCCAGCATCTCGTCGACATCGGCATTGGTCGAATAGGCGTTGGCCGTGATCCTCGGATAGTCGCGCGGATTGCTGGAGCGGATCATGATCTCGCCGCGGCTCGAGGGCCGGCAGTTGGACAGGCCGATGGAGAAGCCCGGCCAGGGGTCGGGCGTCAGGATCGGGCGCTCGCCGCTCTTCGGGATGACGGTCGAGAAGGCCTGGAAATAAAGCTGCATGTTCGGCCGCGCCATCGACGGGTCGGTGCGGAAGAAGCCGCCGGCATTGTTCATCGACAGCGACAGCGGTCCGGAGCGCAAGAGGATGTACTGCATGCCGACCAGAAGCTTGCCCCACCAGGGCCGCAGGATCTGGTTCAGCGTCGGCAGCTTGCCCTTGAACGTATAGTTGATGCCGACATGGTCCTGCAGATTGGCGCCGACATTGTCGTTGACGTGGACGACCGGGATGCCGAGGCCAGTCAGCAGCGCGGCGGGGCCGACGCCGGAGAGCTGCAGCAGCTGCGGCGAGTTGATCGAGCCGCCCGACAGGATCACCTCGCGGCCGGCGCGTGCCGTCTTCTTCTCGCCGTTCTGCTCATACTCGACGCCGACCGCGCGCTTGCCCTCGAACAGAATTTTCGTCGCCAGCGCGTCGGTTTCGACGCGGACGTTGCCGCGCTTCATCGCCGGCCTCAGGAAGGCACGGGCGGCGGACATGCGGCGGCCGTTCTTGGTCGTGATCTGGTAGACGCCGACGCCTTCCTGGGAAGCGCCGTTGAAGTCCGGGTTGAGCGGCAGGCCGGCTTGCTGGGCAGCGGCGAGATAGCGCTTGGTCAGCGGGTGCACGGCGCGCGAACAGTCGGTGATATGCAAGGGGCCGCCGACGCCGCGCCATTGGTCGGCGCCGGCCGCATTGTCCTCCATCGCCTTGAAGGAGGGCAGAAGATCGTCATAGGCCCAGCCGGGATTGCCGGCGGCGGCCCAGGCATCGAAATCCTCGCGCGCGCCGCGAATGAAGACCATGGCGTTGATAGAGCTGGAGCCGCCGAGCAGCTTGCCGCGCGGCCAGTGGTCGGCATTGCCCGCGAGGCCAGGATCGGGCTCGGTCTTGTAGTTCCAGTTGACGGCCGGGTCGAAGAAGGTCTTGCCATAGCCGAGCGGCATCTGGACGTAGAAGCGCCGGTCGGTTCCGCCGGCCTCCAGCACCAGCACCGAGAAGCGGCCCGAAGCCGACAGTTTGTCGGCAACGACCGAACCGGCCGAACCCGAGCCGACGATAATGAAATCATAAGTCTGCATGGTGGAAGGGCGGCTCCGCAATGTGGGCTTACCCTAGACATTGCCGGCTAGCGGCGTCGCCGTGGCTTCCGGCATGGCTTGTGAAAAAAGCGACCGCGCCGCGCGCTTGGTTTCGCTATCAGCAGAGCTTGCGACATCGCAACCGCATTGGTACGGGTTCAGGAGAACAGCGGCTGAAGGACTTCTCCATGGTGCACTACGCGGACGGAAAGCCGCTCGGCGATCTCACTTTGAGGACGCTCGCCATGCCGTCCGACGCCAATGCCGCCGGCGATATCTTCGGCGGCTGGGTGATGGCGCAGATGGACCTTGCCTGCGGCATCCGCGCGGCCGAGCGCGCCAAGGGCCGCGTCGTGACGGCGGCTGTGAAGGAGATGTCTTTCGCCAAGCCGATGAAGATCGGCGACACGCTCTGCATCTACACCCATGTCGAGCGCGTTGGCCGCACCTCGATGGTGCTCAAGGTCGAGGCCTGGGCGCAGCGCTATCTTTCCGACCTGATGGAAAAGGTCACCCATGCCGATTTCGTCATGGTGGCGCTCGACGGCGAAGGCAAGCCGAAGCCGGTTCCGGCAGACAGCTGACGGGCTCCGATTCTCCCAAGCTGCCGTTTTGTAACAACACCCGCGCGGAAGATGCGCTTCGCAACATCCAATGGTTGCCTTCGCGCCTCAGTTTGAGGGCGCGAGGAGAAACAATGCGTCAACACATGCTGAACGGCTGGCTCTGGCAGCCCTTATTGCTCTGGTCTGCCTGCTCGGCATAACGGCCTATACGGAGGTCAGCAAAGACCTTCCACGCATCGCCTGTATGAGGGGCCCGAAGGCGATCGACAAGAAGGCCTCGCAGCCGGAGAACTGCTCGACGACGTGCTGCGGCAGTACCATCCCAAGCGCCTGATCGGTGGCCGGCTAAAGACAGTCATCCTTGTGGAGACGGTTGCGCGGACACCCCAGCGAGGCTGGCTGCGGGCGGTGGCGGATCCGGTCAAAGCCGGAAGGTACCACGGGCCCGGCGCCGGGCCGCAGGGTTTATCCAATGGTTCAGAAACCTTTGAACTATAAGGGTTTCAGGTCTGCCGGCTGTCGAATTTCGCGCGCGCCTCACGGACCCGATTGGTGTTCTTGCGGGCCCATTCGCCGAGCGCGCCGACCGGCACGAGCAGCTCGTGGCCGAGCTCGGTCAGCTCGTAATCGACACGTGGCGGAATGGTCGGAAACACCTTACGCGTGACGAAGCCGTCGCGCTCCAGTCCGCGCAAGGTGGTGGTCAGCATCTTCTGCGAAATGCCGCCGACGGCGGCGCGCAATTCGTTGAAGCGCATCGCACCGTCACCCAGCTTGCCGACCACGAGCACGGTCCATTTGTCGCCGACCCGCTGCAGGATTTCCGACACAGCTCGGCAGTCCTCGGTGATATGCGGGTGCCTCAGTAACAAAAATGTGCCTCCTTGCGCGCCGATTTGTCAGTATCACATATAGCGCCGGTATCCAAACGATACCAGAAATTCCCGCAAGGAGAGCCCCTTATGTCCAAGCCCAAAATTGCCATTGTCGTCGGTTCGACGCGCGCCGCCCGCTTCGCCGACGTGCCGACGCAGTGGATCGCCAAGATCGCCAAGACCCGTGCCGATATCGACGTCGAGATTGTCGATCTGCGCGACTGGCCGCTGCCCTTCTTCGACGAAGTCGCGTCCTCCGCCTGGGCGCCGTCGCAGAACGAAGTGGCGCAGCGCTGGCAGAAGAAGGTCGCCGAGTTCGACGGCTTCATCTTCACCGCCGCCGAATACAATCACGCGCCGACTGGTGTCCTGAAGAACGCCATCGATTACGCCGCCAATGAATGGAACAAGAAGCCGGCCGGCTTTGTCGGCTATGGCTCGGTCGGCGGCGCGCGCGCGGTCGAGCAGCTCCGCCTGATCGCCGTCGAGCTGCAGATGGCGCCGGTCAAGTCGGCCGTGCATATCGCCTGGGGCGATTTCCTCGCGGTTCGCCAGGGCGAGAAGAAGCTCGAGGACATCGAGCATCTGAACCAGGCTGCCGCGGCGCTGATCAACGACGTCGCCTGGTGGGCGAAAGTGCTGAAGGCCGCCCGTGCCGCCGACGCGATCGCCGGCGAAGCGCAGGCCGCTTGAACGGTCAATAGAGTTTATCCTCCCAGGGGGAAAGGGGCGGCGCCAGCGCCGCCCCTTTCAATTTGCGGAACCAAAGCTGGCTGCCTTGCTTGGTCCCGACCACGTTTTGGCGGTGGCTTGACCGCCCAGAACGGCGCGTTAGATGCAGACCCCAATCCGCCGAAGACGAAGACGTATAGTCGTGGAGGAGCGGAATGCCTTGGCTTGGCAGATGGCGTAATCAGTATGGGTCCGTCCTCGACATAACCGGCGAGGACGGCGGCCGGATAGAAGGCACGTTTCGCACGGCACTCGAAGACAGCAGCTTCTATGGACAGACCGTGCCGATATTCGGCATCGCGCATGGCGACGTGATTGGAGTCACAGCCGCCGGCGAGGGCACGGCCGGGCCCGCCGCAGTGAGCTACACCGGCATATTGCGGGACGGCAAACTGGAGACGATGTGGCTGACCGTGGCGGGCAGCACTATCACCGGGAAGGAAGGCGAAACCGCTTCCCGCAAGCAGGTAGGAACTTGGCGTGCCTTCGGCACCAGTCTTGACACCTTCATCAAGGAATAGCCAAGCCAGCAGGCACCGAGTGCCTTTCGCCTTTGACGGCAGCAACGGCGCCGTCCACGAGGCCATGCCGCATCGCTGAAGCAGCTCTGGCAAATTGCCTATCGCGAGACTTCCGCCATGGCCTGTGCCGACGCGTTCCTGATCATGATGGTGGCTTTCGTCATTGTCACCGCGCTGGTGCCATTTCCCGCGCAACGTGACGCCGAAGGCGCCGCCGCCGTATGCGCATTGAGCAGACCGGAAGTGCTGCGGGCGAAGCAGTCTACTGCGACCCCGCCCCAAACCAACGGATAAAGGCGGCATCCTTCCCAGTGACGTCCTTCACCGCTTTCAACAGCGCTTGATGCAAGGTCTGCATGGAGCGGTAATGATCGCACTGTGTCGATATCAGCGGGTCCACGATGCTCCTGTGCAGCGCTCCCGCCGCGATGATGAACCGCTCCAGCTCTGACTCAGATAATTGCTTTGCCTTGTTGCGCCGAACCACCGCGACCTCCTGCGAGAATCGCCCCATCCAAGACTAAATTCCTATGGATGTCGGATGGTTACCAGCGACCGCTGGTTGCCTTTTTCGACCTATCGTCGCCGGCTGGGATCGCCGTCGCCATTGGCCAGGGTGATGGCGTTACGCAGGTCCGTCTCGCTGCTGACGAAATAGGTCATGGCCGAGGCCGTGCCCGAGAGCAGGCAAGCCAGCGCGATGCAACTGACCCCCAGCGTCCCGCCGCGAACGCGCCCAATCGTGCCGCCGCTCGCTCTGATAAGCCTATGCCCGCTGCCGCCAGCCATGCGATGTGGGCAGCGCACGCCGAAACAAACCGTCAACAGATTAAGCCGGTTCTTCATTCATGTCTCGAGGTTTAATGTCTATTACTTATTTTGCTTGCCGTTATTTTAAAGCAACGTTAGTAGCTCGAATATAAGTCGGGTAAATATTTATTTTTGACTTGAGCATGCAGCCGGGAAGGACGGCAGCCGCGGGTGGGAGGGGCGAGCGGAACCCAGGCGGTCCGGCCCGCTTATCATGGTGACACAGGATTTTGCGGGCCGGACCTTGCCCCGCGGCTTGGCCGACCAGGGCAACACATCGTTAGCTTCGCCCCGAGCGGCTAACATTGACAACCGATAATCCGCGCACGCGATAGCCCGCGTACGCGCCGAAGCCAATCAGGCGGAACCGCGTTCAAGCTCCGCCGAAAGCCGGATAGGGTCGGAAACGCCCTGTCCGACGAGCGCCATTACCTTGACCGCGATCCGTTCGCGCTCATCCTTGTCGGCAACATGGCGCCTTGCGCAGTAATCGTTCAAGGCTTTTGCGAGAATATCGAGCTGGGCGGGATCCGCCACGCCGTACGCTGACAACGCTTGCCTCCCTGGACAGGGCGAAAGCATAATGCCGCTTTCAGACGTCCGTTTGCCTCTGTCCGGTCCGGACGACGGACAAATAGTATGCTCGAAATGTGACCGTTGCGAGTCAATTCACAGCCTCGCTATTTCTTCTTCAAGAGCCGCGCCTCCCGAAGAAGCGAACCGGCATCGATGCCGATCATGTCGACAAGGTCGCGAGCCTGGGTCTCGGTGATGCCGGTCTCCTTCACGAGAAACCGGACCCGGAACTCCTTCTCCGCCTTCAGTCGCGCATCGCGTTCTTGCTTGTCTTCGGCCATGGATTTTTCCCCATGCCCTGAAACTGCAAGCAGGCGATCAAAGTTCCGCTCAGCGCACGACCTGCCGATGCCCATCGGGCAGGCGGGTGGCGATCAGCTTGTCGATGCGGCGGCCGTCGAGGTCGACAACCTCGAAACGCCAGCCTTGCGCGTCGACGCATTCGCCCGTCGTCGGCAGATGATGGAGATGCGATAGCACATAGCCTGCGACGGTCTCGTAGTCGCGGTTCTCCGGCAGGTCGATGCCGAGCACCTCGGCCATCTCGTCGGCCTGCATATAGCCGGCGAGCAGCCAGGAGCCGTCCTCGCGCTTGACGGCGTTCTCCTCCTCGCCGGCCTCGAGGTCGGACCGGAACACGCCGGTGATGGCTTCGAGGATGTCGGCCGGCGTGACGATGCCTTCGAAATGGCCGTATTCGTCATGGACTAGCGCCATAGGCACGTCGGACTCGCGGAGCCTCTGCAGGACGTCGAGCGCGTCGGCTTGGTCATGCACAATGGGGGCGGCGCGTACATGCTGGCGCGGATCAAGCACCCTGCCGGCGAGAAGGGCGGCCAGCACGTCGCGCGTCTGAATGACGCCGACCATGGCATCGACATTGCCGTCGCCGACCGGCAGCCGCGAGTGCTGGGTTTCCATCAAGAGCTTTCGAGCCGCGGCTTCGTCGGATTGCAGGTTGAGCCAGTCGACCTCGGTGCGCGGCGTCATCACGGCACGCACAGCGCGGTCGCCAAGGCGCATGACGCCGGCGATCATGCGGCGCTCGTCGGATTCGATGGTGCCGTGATGCTCGGCCTCGGCAACGAGCATCTTGATCTCCTCGTCGGTGACCTTCTCTTCCGCCTCGCCGGCCTGGCCGAGCAGCCACAGCACGGCGCGGCCGGAAACGTCGAGCAGGAAGACGAGCGGCGCCGAGACGGTGGCAAGGATGGTCATTGCCGGCGCGGCGCGGACAGCGACGCGTTCGGGATCGCGCAGCGCGATCTGCTTCGGCACCAATTCGCCGACGATCAGCGAGGCGTAGGTGATCAAAGCGACGACAATGCCGACGCCGATGGGGTCGGCGATGTTTTCGCGGATGCCGGCCGAGGCCAGATATTGCGCCAGCCTTTCGCCGAGCGTCGCGCCCGAGAAGGCGCCCGACAGGACGCCGACGAGCGTGATGCCGATCTGCACCGATGACAGGAATTTGCCGGGGTTCGAGCCCAGCGCCAGCGCACGGCCGGCGCCCTTGACGTTGCGGTCGATCATCGCCTTGAGGCGGGCGGGCCGCGACGAGACGATGGCAAGCTCCGACATCGACAAAAGGCCGTTCACCAAGATGAGGACGGCAACGACGGCGATTTCAACGTAAAGCATCGGCGGTCAATAGCATTGCTGCAGTGCATTCGAAAATAGCCTGCCGGTATTTTTGGCAGATGACAGGCGTAGTGTTCAGGCGGCATCCCAAATCGGCGCCGAAAAATGCCCGACAAGCGCGTCGATGACCACGCGAACCTTCGGTGTCAGCGCGCGCGTGAGGGGCCACACGGCATGGACGGCGATGTGCTCCACCAGATGATCCGACAGAACCATCATCTGGAAAAGGACCGTTCGGCAAGATCGTGATCACACGACCTGAAGGCGCGTGGCAAGGTCACTGCAGCGTCTTCAACACGCCGATCACGGCCATGCCGTCGGTGAAATAGGGATCGCCGCCGCCGTTGCGTCCCGTCTTGGTCGCGCCGATTCCCGGTATCTCGCTGGTGGATGTGAGCTGATCGGCGGCCTTCAGGTCGCCGATCAGAAAGTCGCGCTCGGCGTCGATGTCGGGGCCGATATGATGGGTGACGGCGCCCGTGTCGTGGCTGAAGCCGACGCCGCGATCGAAGCTCGCGGCGCCCAACCAGAGCGGGCGGCCGTCGTCGCCGACGGTGTCCGTCTGCCAGAAGCGGACGTGATGGCGCCGGTCGGCACTGCCGCCGACCGGTTTCTCGAAAGCAAGGTCCTGGCCGCGACCCTCGAACAAAAGGCGGCTCATCGGCGCATCGGGGTAGGGGCGGGAAAACAGAACGCTTTCACCGATGTCGATCGCGGTCCTGAGCGTCACGGCATCGGCCGTGTCCCAGCCCGCGACCGCGAAGGCATGGACGACTTCCTTCTCGGTACCGATAAGGCCGACATTGATCGGATCGCCGGGAATGCCCTGCGGCGTATGCGTCACCATCTCGAAGGGGCGGGTGCGGAAGCCGCGCTCCCGCCAGGTCCAGAATTCCGGCGCGGCGACATAGGCGAGCGCCAGATAGAAGGCGCAGATGGCCGCCAGCCAGATCGCCGCGCGCCGCCTCAGGCTTCGTTCACCCACGACAAACCGCTCCCAAATCCTCGCGCGACCATTTTATGCCGTGTTGGCCGTTTGGGGCAGAGGCCTGTGAGCCAGGCTGGCGACATGAGGACGAAGCGGGTTGCCTCGGTGATCGCCTGAAGTCAGCGACAGGCGCGATAGCCGTTCCGGCGGTTCTTGATGTCGAAATGGAAATGGTTGCGATGATCGTAATTGTAGCCCGGACCGAGCACCGTGGTGAAATACTCGCAACCGTCGGCGCGCACATTGTTGAGGAAGCCGCGCGTGCGGAAAGCGAACAGGCCGGGCTTGCGCACGTCGATCTCGTCGCCATTGTTGAGCTCGATGCTCATGACGTCGAGGGCGTTGCCCTTGCCGTGCTCGGACAAAACACCCTCGCCGGCGATGTTGCGGCAGGAATAGCTGGAGCCCTGGTGGATCGCCTTGACGCCGGAGAAATAGCGCCAGCGGGCGGCCGGCTGCAACTCGTTCTTCGTCCAGGCGGCAAAGGTGGCGGCCATGTTGCAGGTCAGCGTCGCCGCCGGCCTCATGGCGACGCTGCCGATCGCCGTCACCTTCACCGGATAGTCGATGCCGCACTGGCCTTCATGGATCGGCTGGATGTCCTGATAGACGACGCCCATCCGCTTCAGCTCGTTGCGGCAGTCGATCTCGCTGGCGGGCATCTGCTCGAGAGGCGACATCGGCTCATCCATGCGCGGATACGCGGCCTGGGTCATATAGGGGTTGGATGGAACGAGCCGCTGCATGCCGGAATATTGCGGCGCGTCGGGCTGCGGCACGGCCGCCGTCTGGCTGCCGACATCGACGGCTGGCTGCAGCGCAAAGACGTCACCGGTCGTGCAGGCCGATATCGTCGCGATGGCGCCCGCGGCCAGCCCGGCAATCGCGATCCGTGCGCACTTGTTCCGTTGCGCCGCCACCAGCACAGCGCCAAGTCTTCCAGCCATTGAGAGGCGTCCTTGTCCCCGAATGGCACAAGGTTAACCCTCAACAGTAAAGGAAAGATCAGCGCCGACATTCATGCATGGGGCGGAATTGCGGCGCTGTTCTTGCCGGAACGCAACCCGAAACTTTCGAGATCGTGCCTACTGGCAGAAGGTGCCGCCGTGCCGGCGCGGTTCCAGGTCGAGGTGAAAATGCAGTTCGTGGTCGGGGTCGGCACCCGGCCCAAGCACCGTCTTGAACGGCCCGCAGGCAGCCTTGCGCACTGCGTCGAGGAACTTCGCGTCCTTGTCAAGCGGCGCCGGCCCGATCTCGATCCGCCTCCCGTCCGATAGGGTGAAGCCGGCGATGTCGAGCGCGTTGCCGAAGGCGTGTTCCGACAGTTTGCGGGTGCCGTTGCGGGGGCGGCAGATAAAGGCCGAGGCCTGGTTGACCGATTTCAGGTCGGCGCCGAGTTCGGCCTTTGCCGCCGGCTGGACGACATCGGCCATAAAGCGCGCGGCCGCTTCGGCCATCGGACAGTTGAGCTCGGCGCCGGGACTAATGCCGATGGATTTGCCGAGCGTCTTCAAAATTATCGGATAGGGAATCGAGCAGCCGATTTCCGCATCGTGCTCGGCCTTGTGCTCCTCGAACTCGACGCCCAGCGCCTTCAGCCGCTCCCGGCATGCGGTTTCTTCCGCAGGCATCTTGTCGGCGGGCATTTCGGCCGAGCGCGGATCGGGAAGCATCTTTTCCTCGCCCGGCGGTTCGGGCTTTTCCGGCGGTTGCGGCGCGGTTTCCGGCGGCTCCGGCTCCAGTTCGGCGGGCTTCTGCGGCGGCGTCGGCACGACGTCCGGCGTCTCAGGCTCAGAGGCCGTCCGAGACTCGGATCGAGCGCCCTTCGAGCGCGGCGGACGGGCGTCCCATTTCGGATGCGACTTCTCCTGGTTGAGGAAGTCGTCATTGCCGTCGAGGGGGCTTTTGTCTTGCCCGGACTTGTCGGCGCCGTTCTCCATATCCTGCGGCCGCGGTCCCGGAACCGGGGTTGCCGGAGGCGTTTCCGGTGCCGGAGCGGCGCTTTGGCTGGCTGGCGGGACGGGGCTTTTGTGCCGGTGGTGATGCTTGGCCAGGACCGGCGAAACCAGCAGGATCGCGGCCGCCACAGGCAGCGCCAGTCTGCAAAGTCGTGAAAGGCTCAGCGTTGCCATCGCCCCGAAACGGCAGTCGCGTTGCGAAGTTGCCTGCGTCGGCAGCCTTGCCGATCACAATCGGTTACCGGCGCGTTACGCGCCGATGGCCTCAAGGCCTTCCTCCAGCCAGTCGGCAAGCATCGGCAGGCCAAGCAGATATTTGGCCGCGCGCTTCCTGGGGCGCTCCCTGGCGGCGGCCACCGCATCCGCCCATTCGGATGCGTCATAGTCGCCGCGCCCGACCCAGGCGAGTGCGATCAGCTCGGCCGCTTCGTCGATGTTGAGATCGTTGATCAGCTCGCGGAATTCCTCCTCGGTGAGGTTTTCCGAGGCTTCCTCGACAAGGCCGTCATGGTGGTGGCTGGCATGCGTGTCGCCGTCGAACTCGACCTCATGCTCGGCGCCATCGTCATAGTCCTCGTTGACGGCGGCGCTCAGCGCTTTCGCCTTGAGGATGAACAGGCGCACCGTGTCCGGATCGATCGAAAGATCCCACTCCTTCTCGACGCGCTGCTGCACTGGCCTTTCTCCCACGTGATGCGCTTGGCCCCGATGATAGCGGAATTAAAGCGTGCGTCACGTCCGCAGGTAAATGCTTCTTTCCGGCTGTCGAAAATAGTTCGGCAGCCGCCCGCATTTCGGGATGAAACCGCGCCGGAGCGGCGTTAATCTGCCATTGTCACGCTCATGGAGGCTTCGATGCGCAGACGTTTGCTTGTTCAGGTCATGGCTGTTGCGGCGCTGCCGCTGTTCGTTGCGCCAGCTTATACGGCTGGTGAAGGTGGCAGCAGCGGTGGCCAGACGACCACCACCTGCAAGAAAGGCGAGGTCTGGGACAAGAAGAAGAAGAAATGCGTCGTGCCGCAATATGGCATGCTGGACGACGACAGCATTTATGAGGCCGGCCACGACCTGGCGATGGCCGGGCGCTATGACGAGGCGATCTCGGTGCTGACGCTTGCCGCCAACAAGCAGGATCCGCGCATCCTCAACTATCTCGGCTATTCGCATCGCCATTCGGGCCGCATCACGGTCGGCCTCGGCTATTACGAGGAAGCGCTGCGCATCGACCCGAACTACACGCTGGTGCGCGAATATCTGGGCGAGGCGCATCTGCAGATCGGCGATCTTGCCGGCGCGCAGCAGCAGCTCCAGGAAATCGAAAAGCGGACCGGCAAGGGCTCGCGCGAATACGGCATGCTATCCGAGCAGATCGATCATTTCCTGAGGAGCTGAACAGGGCTTCGAGGCTCCTCGAACCGGCTGCGGGCAATCGCGGCCGGTTTTTCGTTTGCCGGGCCGCGTAACCCGCGAAAGCGGTGATCATTTTGCCGAATTTCATTTTTGGGCGTGAAAATCGCGCGAAGATTGCTATATTCAGGGAAATTGTGGTGAGACGGTTCCGTTAGCCCGAGGCTGCCGGACCGTTTTCTTTTTGTACCTATCGACAAGGCCACCCCCGAAAACGGGAGCGGCGGCAGGAAAGGTCAGGCAGATGATCAAGGTCCCGATGACAGGCGAGGGGTTCGCGTCATTGAAGGAAGAGCTCCGCTGGCGCCAGCAGGAGGAACGTCCTCGTATTATCGAGGCGATCTCCGAAGCGCGCTCGCATGGCGACCTGTCGGAAAATGCCGAATATCACGCGGCGAAGGAGTCGCAGAGCCACAATGAAGGGCGCATCAACGAGCTTGAGGATCTGATCGCGCGCGCCGAGGTCATCGACGTGTCCAAGCTTTCGGGCGACAAGGTGAAGTTCGGCGCGACGGTGGTGCTCGTCGATGAGGACACCGAGGAAAAGAAGACCTATCAGATCGTCGGCGACCAGGAAGCGGACGTGAAGTCCGGCCGCATCTCGATCTCCTCGCCGATCGCACGTGCGCTGATCGGCAAGGAAGTGGGCGACGCCATCGAGGTCAACGCCCCGGGCGGTGCTCGCGGCTACGAGATCGTCGAGGTGCAGTTTATCTAACTTTTGTCTCCCCCTTTGTGGGGGAGATAGCACGCTGTGCCAGCAGCCGCTCCGCCTCCGCTATCACTTCAGCCGGCGCGACCTTGCGGCCGGCTGGCGCAAGCAAGGTCGATGCGAACGGTCCGCGCGGGCCGGTGAGACCTGGTTCCGTCGCCAGGAAAATGGCGACCGTCGGCAGGCCGAAGGCGCTGGCAAGATGGGTGAGGCCGGTGTCGGCGCCGATGACGAGCGTCGAACGGCCGAGGATCGCGGCGATATCGGCGAGCGGCGATTTTGGAACCAGCACCGTCCTTGGTACGGCCGCGGCAATGGCTTGCGCCACTTTCCTTTCCGCATCATTCGACCAGGTGGCAACCGGCGTGAAGTGCCGGTCGGCCAGTCCGCGCGCGGTTTCGATCCAATCCTCGACCGGCCATTTCTTGTCCTCGCGGCTGGTGCCGTGCAGCAGGAAAGCGGCTCTGCCTTCAATGCCGGGCAGATTGCCCGCCGGCGGCACGATGCCGGACTCCAGCGTCGACAGGTCAGGCTGGTAGCCCAGGGCCAGTCCGAACAATCGCCTGGTGCGCTCGATGGCGTGCAGTTCGCGCGGCACGGCGTATTTGCTTTGATAGAGCAGCGTTGCCGAAGGTTCGCGGGCGCTCGCCCGGTCGAATCCGGCAATCGGCGCGCTGGCCTGAATGGCGACCAGGGCCGACTTCAACAGCCCTTGCGCATCGATGACAAGATCGTAGCGACAGGCGCGGAGCGCTCTGCGCAGTCCCGCCATCTCGCGCCAGGTTTCGCCGTAAAACAGCCTCTTGCGCCAGCGCCGGACAGCCACTTTGCGGATGGTACCGATCGCCGGATGCAGCGCCACGATGCCGGCAAACGGCTCCTCCACGCACCAGTCGAAGGTGATGTCGGGGCGGTTGCGCAGCGTGTCCTCGACGGCCGGAAATGTGTGGATGACATCGCCCATCGACGATGTCTTGACGATGAGCACCTTCATGCCGCTGCCGGAACCTCGAGCAAACGGTCGGCCGCGGCGGTGACGCGGGCGACATCGAGCGTCTTCAGGCAGTTGAGATGGCCGAGCGGGCAAACCTTCTTGTGACAGGGCGAGCAGGACAGATGCAGCCAGATCAGCTCGGAGCGCTCGCTGAGAGGCGGCGTGTTTTCCGGCGAGGTCGAACCGTAGACGGCCACGATCGGCGTGCCGACGGCGGCCGCGACATGCATCAACCCGCTGTCGTTCGACACCGCAAGCTTTGCCGCGGCGATCAGGTCGATGGCGTCCTCCAGCCGCGTCTTGCCGGCGAGGTCGATGGCGCCCGGCGCAAGTGCTGCGATCTCACCGGTCACGTCGGCATCGTTCTTCGAGCCGAGCAGGGCGACGCCCAGACCCCTGGCCATCATGTCGCGGGCAAGCCCGGCATAGTGATCGCTCGGCCAGCGTTTTGCCGGGCCGAATTCGGCGCCAGGCATGAGCGCCACGAATTTCCGGCCGGTCAGCCCGAACCGCGCCAGCAGATCGGCTTGATTGGCGTCGTCGACGGTGAGCCTCGGGGCGCGAAACGTGCCACCGCGCGCGAGGCCGAAATAGGCGCGCGCCGTGCGCCGCTTCAGGGTTTCGGGCAGCGGCACGATGTCGGTCAGCAGGCCGTAGCGCATCTCGCGCAAATTGCCGACGCGGCGCGGGATGCGGGCGAAGAACGGGATCAGCGCCGATTTCCAGCTTCCCGGCAGCACATAGGCCATATCGTAGCGGCCGCGCAGCAGGCGGCCGAAGCGCCTGCGGCTGCGGAATTCGAGCGCTCCCGGCATCAACGGAAAGTCGATCTGGCTGCGTATCTCGGGCATGCGCCTGACCAAGGGCGCCGCCCAGGCCGGCGCCAGCACGTCGATGGCCGCATTCGGATGTTTTTCCTTCAGTGCCGCAAACAGGCACTGCGCCATCACCATGTCGCCCACCCAGCGTGGGCCGATCACAAGGATCGTTGGGCCTTCAGCCATTCGACATAGTCCCTGACGCCGGTTTCGACTGTGCGGAATTGGCCATTGTAGCCGGCCGCGCGCAAGCGGGACATATCAGCCTGCGTGAAACTCTGGTAGCTGCCCTTGAGATGGTCGGGGAAGGGGATAAATTCAATCTCCCCCTTGCCGAGCGTGTCGATCACCGTCTCGGCGATCGCCCGAAACGGCTGGGCGCGGCCGGTGCCGCAGTTGAAGATGCCGCTCAGGCCGCGTTTCCAGAGCCACAGATTGACTTCGGCGACGTCGCCGACATGGATGAAGTCGCGGCTCTGCTCGCCTGGGCCGAAGTCGCCGTAAGCGCCGAAGAGTTTCGGATTCTCGCCGCGCTTGACCTGGTTGAACAGATGAAAGGCGACCGAGGCCATGGCGCCCTTATGCGCCTCGCGCGGGCCGTAGACGTTGAAATAGCGCAGTCCCGCCACCTGCGAATGATCGGTATCGAAGACGTTGCGGCGGACATAATCGTCGAACAGCTTCTTCGAATAGGCATAGACGTTGAGCGGGCGCTCGAAGTCCGGCTCCTCGCGGAACTCGCTGCCGCCGCCATAGACCGAAGCCGACGAGGCATAGAGGAAGGGCACGCGCAGCTTCAGGCAGGCATGCAAGAGCTGCTTCGAATAGGCATAGTTCACCTCCATCATGAACTTGCCGTTCCATTCGGTGGTGGTCGAGCAGGCGCCCTGATGGAAGACGGCCTCGATGCGGCCGAGCCCGCCATCCTCGAGCCGCGCAAGAAAATCGTCCTTGTCGAGATAGTCGGCGATGCGAAGGTCGGCGAGGTTGGCTATTTTGTGGCCGTCGGTGAGATCGTCGACGACCATGATGTCGTCACGGCCCTCGGCATTGAGCGCGGCGACGATGTTGGAGCCGATCATGCCGGCGCCGCCCGTGACGATGATCATGAAGGCCTCTGCTGCTTACGATTCCGGCTCTTATAGGGGAGGCGGGCGGGAGTGTCGATAAAGCTCGTTCGAAGGCAAAGCCGGCAGTGCTTGGCCATAGTCGCGCCGCAAAGCTCCCGCTTCACTCGCGCCCGTTCCGCCGCCACGGTTCGCAGCCTGCCGTTGCGCAAGCCCGAATTGCGGTATATCGGCATCGCAAATATGACAGGCGCTGCAATTTCGGCGCTTCAAACCGACCAGATCCGCCTTAGGCGCGCCAGTGAGATGATCAAGCACAATCCGCCTTCTCCGGAACCCTTGCACCGCACCATCGCCCGGTTCGGCGACGTCACCGTGCTGGTGGTGGGCGATTTCATCCTCGACCGTTTCGTCAGCGGCGTGATCGAACGCATCTCGCCGGAAGCCCCGATCCCGGTGCTGCATGGACGTGGCGAGACGCTGAACATGGGCGGCGCCGGCAATGTCGTCTCCAATATCGTTTCGCTGGGCGCTGCGGCCATTCCCGTGTCGGTAATCGGCGCCGATCAGGCCGGCGACAATCTGCTGCGGATGCTCAGCGAGATCGGCGTCGATACCGACGGGCTTCTGCAGCGCCGGGACCGCATGACCTCGTCGAAAAGCCGCTTCAGTGCGCTCAACCAGCAGGTGCTGCGTTTCGACGAGGAAGAGATCAAGCCGCTCACCTCCGCCGAGCGGGCGAAGCTCATCGACCATTTCCAGGCCGCGCTTGGCCGCGCCGACATCGTCGTCCTCTCCGATTACGGCAAGGGCATCCTGCTCGACGGCGTCGCCGGAGAACTGATCGCGATCTGCCGCGACGCCGGCAAGCCGGTGCTGATCGATCCGAAGGGGCGCGATTATGCGCGCTATGCCGGCGCGACCGCGGTGACGCCGAACCGCAAGGAGCTTGGCGAGGCGGTCGGGCGCAAGGTGTTCGGCGACGAGGAGATCGTCGCCGCGGCGCGCGACCTGATCGCCGCTCACGATTTCGAGTTCATCGTCGCTACACGCAGCGAGAAAGGCATGAGCGTCATCTCCGCCGAGGATGCCCGCCACATCTCCACCCAGGCGCGCGAGGTGTTCGACGTTTCCGGTGCCGGCGACACGGTCATCGCAAGTTTCGCGCTGTCGCTCGCCGCCGGCGCCGACCGGGTGCATGCCGCCGTCATCGCCAATGCGGCCGGCGGCGTCGTAGTGGGAAAACGCGGCACGGCGCGGCTGAACGTCGAGGAATTGTCGGGCGCGCTGTTCCGCTCACATGGGCCGACCGGTCACCAGGATGCCATCCTCGATTTCAATGGCGCGGCCAGGATGGTGGCGGCCTGGAAGGAAGAGGGGCTGACCGTCGGCTTCACCAATGGCTGCTTCGATATCCTGCATGCCGGCCATGTCAGCCTGCTGCATGCCGCGCGCAGCCAGTGCGACCGGCTGGTGCTCGGCCTCAACAGCGATGACTCGGTGCGCCGGCTGAAAGGGCCGGGGCGGCCGGTCAACAACCAGCATGATCGCGCCTGCGTGCTCGCAGCACTTGCCTCGGTCGACGCCGTCGTCGTCTTCGAGGAGGATACGCCGCTCCAACTCATCGAGGCGCTGCTGCCAGACATCCTGGTCAAAGGCGCGGATTACACGATCGAGTCCGTGGTCGGTGCCGATGTGGTGCAGAAGGCGGGCGGGCGCGTGGTGCTGGTCGATCTCGTCGCCGGCAAGAGCACGACGAATATGATCGGCAAGCTGCGTGCCGCAAACTGAGGGTCTCATGTCCGATTTGAACGACTACCTGGTCCGCTCCGCGGCGGCGATTTCGGCGATGGTCGAGCGCGACCTGACCGGCGAGATGGAACGCGCGGTGAGCACGGTTGTGACGGCGCTCTCGCAAGGCAAAGCGCTGCTGATCTGCGGCAATGGCGGCTCGGCCAGCGACGCCATCCACATCGCCGGCGAGCTGGTCGGCCGCTTCCTGAAGGAGCGCAAGGCCTACAACGTCATCGCGCTGCCGGCCAACGCCGCGGTGCTGACCGCCTGGGGCAACGATTACGGCTTCGACACTGTCTTCTCGCGCCAGGTCGAGGCGCATGGATCGAAAGGCGCAGTGCTGCTGGCGATTTCGACCAGCGGCAATTCGCCCAGCATCCTTGCCGCCGCCGAGCAGGCGCGGGCGATGGGCATGACGGTGATCAGCCTTACCGGCGAGACCGGCGGCAAGCTCAAGCCGCTGACCGACATCCTGCTCAACGTGCCGTCGACCTCGACGCCGATCATCCAGCAGGGCCATCTGTGCCTCTATCACCATCTGTGCGAGGCGGTGGAAGCGCGTCTCAGCAATGGCTGACGGCACCGGTCCCTTACCGCTCGCCGAGCCGGGCTTGTGGGTCGAGCAGATTGGCTCCACGGAGTTTCCAGCCGGCCGGCCGGCGCTGTTCCTCGACCGTGACGGCACGATCAATGTCGATACCGGCTATCCCGGCGATCCGGCGGGTGTTGTGCTGCGTGATGGCATCGCGCCGGTCATCGAGGCTGCGAACCAACGCGGCATTCCGGTCGTTATCGTCACCAACCAGTCCGGCGTCGCGCGCGGCTATTTCGGCTGGGATGCGTTCGCGCGGGTCAACGGGCGCGTGCTTGAGCTGCTGGCTGAACAAAACGCGTTTGTCGACATGGTGCTTGCCTGCGGCTATCACGAAGCCGGCAAGGGTCCGCTGGCGGTTGCCGATCACCCGATGCGCAAGCCCAATCCGGGCATGCTGCTGGAGGCTGGTCGCCGGCTCTGCCTCGACTTGAAGCGATCGCTGATCGTCGGCGACAAGGCCGCCGATATGGAAGCCGGCCAGCGCGCCGGCCTTGCGCGTGGTTGGCTTGTCGATGGCGAAGTCTCGACGATAAGCGGGCTTTCGGTTTCGCCGTTGCGCGACCCCACAGACCTTGAGGAGCTGCTTGCCGCGATACGGTCGCTTTGATCGCGGATTGATTCAAAAGCTTGTGCCAAACCTTTGTTTGAGTTGGCGAATTTTCGGAAGCCGGCACATTAAGTTTGAAAGGCCACCAGCCCTTCGTCCTTGACGCGGCGGATCGTCAAGGCGGTCCGCACGGTGTCCACATTCGGTGCCGAAGCCAGTTCCTCGATGACGAAGGTCTGGAAGGTGCCGAGGTCGCTTGCCACGCAATGCAGCAGGAAATCGGATTCGCCCGAGACCATCCAGGCGTCGCGCACGATCGGCCAGCCGCGCGTGCGTTCGGCGAAGGTCTTCAGTTCGGCATCGGCCTGATGATGCAAGCCGATCAGGCAGAAGGCGACGACATCCATGCCGAGCGCCGGCGCATTGAGCAGCGCGCGGTAACCGCGGATGATACCGGCCTCTTCCAGCCGCCGGACACGGCGCAAGCAAGGCGGCGCCGAGATGCCGACCCGGTTGGACAATTCGACATTGGTCATGCGGCCGTCGGCCTGAAGCTCGCGCAGGATCTTCCAGTCGATGGCGTCGAGATCGGCTTTGAGCGGCATGAGGGACTTTCGCGCAAGAATCTTTCACGATTTTGTAATTTGGTTTCGCCTCGGAGGCCATCCCTTTGCGATGATTTTCTCTCGTTTGGACGCATGCCGTGATCGCGGTGCCGCGTACGCCTCTGGTCGATATGCGTTGGCGACGGGCGGCGATATGGCCTGATATGCAGGGCACGAAGCTTTCCGGGGACGAAGGCCAACTTGCCTTGCTGGTCCTATGGGCAACACTTACATTACGCGCGACAAACCACGGCTGTGCGCCGCAGGGGACTTTCATGAAGACGAAACATGCGCCCGTTCTTATCATCGGTTCCGGCCCGGCCGGCTATACGGCGGCGATCTATGCCGCCCGCGCCATGCTGAAGCCGATGCTCGTCGCCGGCCTGCAACAGGGCGGCCAATTGATGATCACCACCGATGTCGAAAACTATCCGGGCTTCGCCGATCCGATCCAAGGCCCCTGGCTGATGAGCCAGATGCTGGCGCAGGCCGAGCATGTCGGCACCGACATCATCAACGACATCATCACCGAGGTCGACCTCAATGTGCGGCCGTTCCGCGCTACCGGCGATTCCGGCACGGTCTACACCGCCGATGCGCTGATCATCGCTACCGGCGCACAGGCCAAGTGGCTGGGCATCCCGTCGGAGCAGACCTTCATGGGCTTCGGCGTTTCGGCCTGCGCCACTTGCGACGGCTTCTTCTATCGCGGCAAGGACGTCGCGGTTATCGGCGGCGGCAATTCCGCGGTCGAGGAAGCGCTCTATCTGTCCAACCTCGCCAAGAGCGTCACCGTGATCCACCGGCGCGGCGATTTCCGCGCCGAGCGGATCCTGCGCGAGCGGCTGCTTGCGAAGGACAATGTCCGCGTCATCTGGGACACGGTAGTGGACGAGATCACCGGACGCCCCGGCAAGGCGCCGCTGCCGCCTTCCGTCGAAGGCCTGACGCTGCGCAACGTCGTAACCGGCCAGGAATCGAAGCTGCCGGTCGACGGCGTGTTCGTCGCGATCGGCCATGCGCCGGCCGTCGAGCTCTTCGTCGGCAAGCTGAAGCAGAAGCCGAACGGCTATCTGTGGACGGCGCCGGATTCAACCCGCACCGACGTGCCCGGCGTGTTCGCCGCCGGCGACGTCACCGACGACGTCTACCGCCAGGCGGTGACGGCGGCCGGGCTGGGCTGCATGGCGGCGCTCGAGGCGGAAAAATATCTGGCGGGCATCGAGGCTCACCGCGAAGCGGCAGAATGACAGATCGGCTGAAAAAAGCCGTTTAAAAGCCTGATTTTTCATTCAGACGCCAAAGGCAACGCGAGGGGAATCATGGCGCTGGACTGGGACAAATTACGCGTATTTCACGCAGCGGCGGAGGCTGGGTCGTTCACCCATGCCGCCGAGACGCTGCATCTGTCGCAATCGGCCATTTCGCGGCAGGTCAGCGCCCTGGAGCATGATGTCGGCGTCGCGCTGTTCCACCGCCATGCCCGCGGCCTGGTGCTGACCGAGCAGGGCGAGATGCTGTTCCGCACGGCGCATGACGTGCTGATGAAGCTGGAAACCATCAAGACGCGGCTCACCGAAACTAAGGACCGGCCCTCGGGCGTGCTCAGGGTGACGACCACGGTGGGACTGGGCGCCGGCTGGCTGACCGAACGTGTGCAGGAATTCATCGAGCTCTATCCCGAGATCAGCCTGCAGCTGATCCTGGCCAATGAGGAACTCGACCTCACCATGCGCCAGGCCGATTGCGCGATCCGGCTGCGCCAGCCGCAACAGCCCGACCTTATCCAGCGCCGGCTGTTCACGGTGCATTTCCATCTCTATGCCGCGCCGTCCTATATCGCCAAATTCGGCAAGCCGGCCTCGATCGCCGAGCTTAGGAACCACCGCATCGTCACTTTCGGCGTGCCGGTGCCATCGCATCTGTCGGAGCTGAACTGGCTTGAGACGGTGGGCGATTTTGAAGGCGCGCAGCGTGTGCCGACGTTGCAGATCAACGACATCCTGTCGATCAAGCGCGCGGTGCAGGGCGGCGCCGGCATCGCCATGCTGCCGGACTACGTGATCAACAAGGATACGAACCTGGTGCAGCTGCTGCCGGAAACCGAGGTGCCCTCCTTCGACACCTATTTCGCCTATCCCGACGCGATGAAGAATCAGGCGAAGCTGCACGTGTTTCGGGACTTCATCATCGCCAAGGCGCGCAGCTGGTCTTATTAGGGTGCGCCGATATTCAGGTGAGGCCGGCCTGCAAATGGCGGCTTCTTGCGCTTCCGGTGCTCACGTACTTCAGGTACGCCCCGCTCCGCTCCGGCCTTCGCCGGCCGAAGCCCTTATAGGTATCTCCGGTCTATGAGGGCTGCGGCCGGCGTGGGCTGGTTCTCAGAAACCACCATGTTCGACTCGGCCTCACCTGAATCTCGGCGTACCCTCAGCGCGGTTTATCCGCGCCAAGGCGTCAGCCGAGGCAGCCAGCCGGGCACGGGGCGCCGGTAGACTTCGTATTCCTCGCCATAACGGTTGCCGAGTGTGGGCTCTTCGTAGCTTGACGAAGGAGATCATCGCTGCCGCGGCGATGAGGCCGTAAAACAGCACCGGCCAGCTCGAAAAGATCAACGCCTGGCCAAGGATAATCGCCAGCACGGCTACATACATAGGGTTGCGCACGTGGCGGTAGATGCCACCGACAACCAGTTTCTCGGTCGGCGCCACGGGAGCGGGGTGCCCAGGCCCTCGAGGGCAAAGCGGACGAAGGCATGAAGCAGGATAGCGGCCGCCGCGATCACGAGAATTGAGCCCGCAGGCACGAAGCCCGGCAGCGCCGACAGAGGTTTGCGATAATGGTCGGTCAAAAACCAGGGCGCCAATCCGGCGACGATGCCGGGTGCCGCGACCAGGAACAGCGCGCTACCGGCGATTGCTGAAAAAGTTCGCATCATCGGTCTCCTGCCACTAAAATAAACTCGGCTTGCCGAAATCGACATCATTTCGCCGACTCGCCTGTTTTCGAGCAAAAACCGGTTCGATTTTGCATTTAAGCAGTCGCTTCAAGACCGGAAACGCATCGGAAACGGCGATTTTTCTGGTCCTATGGGTTCAAGGAATAGGTTGGACCACAGCCTGCGTCTTTTTGCATGCGTGTGTTGCAAAATAGATGCTTGTTTCTTGGGCATGATGAGCACATATATAGTGGCATCTCCAGGGCGCGTTCTCCTCCCATTAGCGCCCTCGAGTGTTCCCCTCTGGAGGTTAGCCCTAATCGGCACTTCCAATCAAACTCAGCCGGATCTTTATTGATCCGGCTTTTTTGTTGCCCGCACGCCTTCGAGCCGGCAAAAAAACGACTGCATCCACCACGTAACAGTGACATGTAACATCGGGTAACATGTCACCCACGCAGTCTATGGTTTAAGTAGATAATAGGACGCGGTTGGTCGGTTCGGGAGATGGGGGCATCACTCGGAAGACCGGGCTCAGGCAGCTACCGCGTCCGAACCATTTTTCCGGATGCGGCGGACCAGCCGTTGCCTCCCAGGAAAACGGTCCGCAATAGGAACGGCGTCCGGATCATCCGGACGCCGTTTTCATATTTTCAACAGAAAGTCTGTCAAGCAGGCCGACCTGCTCAGGCGGCTTTGCCGTTGGCGTTCATCGCCTCGTCGGCCAGCCGGCCGGTGAGCTCGGCCATATGGTCGAAGGTGGCCTTGTAGCTGGCGACGCCGGCGGTCGCGGAGCGCAGCTCGATGATCAGGTCGCCGATTTCGGCCTGCGGCATGGTCGCCTCGACAACGTCCCAGCCCGGCCAGCCGGGCCTTGCGTCATAGCCGAGGATCTGGCCACGCCGCTGCGGGATCAGGGCGATGATCTTCGAGGTCGCGTCGGAGGGCGTGACGATCTCGACCTTCATGATTGGCTCCAGCAGGACCGGCGAACAGGCGGCCATGCCTTCCTTCATCGCGAGCTTCGCCGCCATCTGGAAGGCCATGTCGGAGGAATCGACCGCATGGTAGGAGCCGTCCGACAGGTTGACGGCGACATCGACGACCGGAAAGCCGAGCGGGCCTGTCTTCAGATAGTCCCGAATGCCGGTTTCCACCGACTGGATATAGGTTTTCGGCACTACGCCGCCGGTGATGGTATCGGAGAACTGGAAGCCGGAACCGCGCGGCAGCGGCTTGATCTCGATCACCACGTCGCCGAATTGGCCGTGGCCGCCGGATTGCTTTTTGTGGCGGCCGCGCTGCTGCGCCGATTTGCGGATCGTCTCCCGGTAAGGCACCGCCGGAGCATGGCCCTCGATCGGAATCTGGTTCTTGCCCTCAAGGCGCTCGCGCACAACGCGCAGATGCATTTCGCCATGACCAGACAGGACGGTTTCGGCGGAGTCCTGGTTGTGGCGCAGGCTGAGCGATGGATCTTCCTCGGCAAGCCGCTGGATCGCAGCCGACATCTTTACCTCGTCCTTCCGCTCCTTGGGACGAAGCGCGAAGGCAAAGACGGGCTGCGGCGGCTCCAGCGTGACCAGTGGTCGGATGCCGCCCTTGGCCGAGCTCAGCGTCTGGCAGGTCTTGACGTTGTCGAGCTTGCCGAGCGCGACCGTGTCGCCGGCCTTGGCCGATGTCTGCTTGATCTGGTCTTTGCCCAGCATCCTGTAGATGCCTGAGACTTTCGCCGTGTCGCCGTTGGAGAGGAAAAGCTCGGCCGCGTCGGCCAATTGACCGGAAAGCACGCGCGACACCGAAAGCTTGCCGCCATGAGCGGTATGGATGGTCTTCATCACCTGCACCACCGTCTGGCCGTCCGGCGCGCCAAGCCGCTTCCTCGTCGCCTCGACATCGGGTGCATCATGGCGGATGGCTTTCAACAGGCGCAGCACGCCATTGCCCTTCTCGGCCGTGCCGATCAGCACCGGCGTCACCGCGCCGGCGCGCAGGTCGGCCGAGAGATCGTCGAAGATCGCGTCCTTCGGCGGCTCGATCTCCTCCAGCAGCTGCTCCATCAGGTGATCGTCGTGATCGGCGAGCGTCTCCAGCATGGAGAAACGCGCTTCAAGCTCGCGCGCCTTGTCGTCGTTCGCGATCTCGGCGACCTGGCTTTCGGCGTATTCGCGATAGATGTAGGCGCGTTCCAGCGCCAGATCGATCGAGCCGATGACGATACCGTCCTTGCGCACCGGAATCTGGCGCAGCAGCAGCGGTACCGAGCTTGTGGGCTGCAGCATCTTCAGCGTCTCGCGCACCCCCGCGGTCGCCTTGTCGACCTTGTTGAGGAACAGGATGCGCGGAATGGCGAGATCGTCGAGCTTGCGCATGATGAGCTGGAGCGCCGGGATCTTCTTCTCGTCGGCCTCGGCGACAACGACCGCGAGGTCGCAGGCGGCAAGCACGGGTTCGGCCTCGAAGGCGAATTCGATGGAACCGGGGCAGTCCACGAAGGTGAGCTGCTCGCCCATGAAATCGGTGGTGGCGAAGGTCGCCTCGACGCTCATGGCGTGGGCGCGGGCCTCTGGCGAATGGTCGGAAACGGTGTTGCCCGATGAAACGGGGTTCTGGCGGGGGATGGCGCCCGTGCGGGCGAGAATTGCTTCGAGAAGTGTCGTCTTACCGCTTGCAAAGGGACCGACTATGGCGATGCATTTCGGTCCCGTGCGTCGTCCTCCGGCGCGAGTACCCATGGCTGAACCTCCACTCAGGCGTTTCCCAAGAGAGCGATCAGCAAAAGTGGAAACCGGTTTGCGTCCGATCGCACCCTATGCAGAGCGGCGGCCGGCCTGTTCGGCCGTCGCGGGCGGGTTTTCACCTCTTCCCAAAACCATCGTCACACGGGTTTGCCGGGAGGGCAAGAAAAATAGGATGTTCGCCGGCTTGGGTCCGGCAGGCCGCCATTTCCTGTTCGTCAGGCTGTGAGGGCGAGCGGCTCGCGGGCGGCGACACACAACGCGCTTGCCTTGTCGCGCGGCGCCGGCTTGCCGAAGAAATAGCCCTGGAAGCGGCTGCAGCCAGCCGTTCGGGCGAGGGCGAATTCCTGCGCGGTTTCGACGCCCTCGGCGACGATGGAGATTTCCTGGATGCGGGCGATCTGGGCAAGCGCGGAAACGAAGATCTGCGCCACCTGGTCATGGGCGAGACTGCGAATATAGGAGCGGTCGATCTTGACGCTGTCGATGGGCAGCGACTTCAGATAGTTGAAGCCGCAATGGCCGGTGCCGAAGTCGTCGAGCGCGATGTGGAAGCCGAGGCCGCGCAGCGCCTCCAGGCGCCTCAGCACCTCG
The DNA here is from genome assembly GCA_000824805.1 of Mesorhizobium sp. SOD10. Taxonomy (GTDB): domain Bacteria; phylum Pseudomonadota; class Alphaproteobacteria; order Rhizobiales; family Rhizobiaceae; genus Mesorhizobium. The sequence continues at coordinate 134,150 of CCNA01000006.1, read as the reverse complement.
GGCGTCGCGGCCGTCGCCACCGTTTCGGTGATCTCGATGATGAATTGCGATGCCGATCGGTCGGTCTCGCGCAGGATCCGGTCGCACATCGTCACGATCTCGTCGCGCTTCAGCTGTTCGCCGGAGACGTTGATCGAGATGCGCCGTCCGGGAAAGTGCCCGATATCGGCGCAGGCGCGCTTGAAGACCCACTCGCCGATCATATCGATCAGCGTCGAGCGCTCGGCGATCGGAATGAATTCCGCGGGCGAGATCAAGCCGCGCACGGGATGGCGCCAGCGGATCAATCCTTCCAGCGCCTCGACGGAGCCGTCGGGATCGACGATCGGCTGATAGTGCAGTTCCAGCTCGCCGAGATAGATCGCGGCGCGCAGCTCGCGTTCCACCAGCCGGCGATAACGTTTGTCCGACAGCATCTCCTCGTCGAAGACGGTGACGCGGCCGCGGCCGCCGGCCTTGCTTTCGTAGAGCGCGAGGTCGGCCAGAAGCATCAATTCGGTTGCATTCGAAGCATGCAACGGCGCAAGCGCGACGCCCACCGAGATCGACAGCGGGACGATCTTGCCTTCATGCCTCTTGCCGGCGCGCATGGCATCCAGCAGCCGGCGCGCGTCCCGGTTGATGAGGGCGATATCGCCATGCGGAACCATGACGCCGAACTCGTCGCCGCCGAGCCGTCCGATGACGCCGTCCTCGAAAATGCGCCGCGCTTCCGCAACCAGATGGGCCAGCGCCAGATCGCCGAACTGGTGCCCGAACGTGTCGTTGAGCTGCTTGAAATGATCGAGGTCGATCAAAAGCAGGCTCGCCTGGCGACGGTTGCGCAAGCCGCCCAACCAGTCGCCCAACGCTTCGATGAAATAGCGCCGGGCCGTGGCTCCTGTCATGGCATCGACGGTAAGGAAGCGATGCTTCTCGGCCTCGGCGTCCGCCGCCGATTGCAGGCGCTGGACAACGCTCGAGCGCATATACATCAGCACCAGAAGCGCCATTAAGGTCGACGTCACCGACACCGCCAGCGCGCCGGTGCGGGAGGTGTTCTCCGTCAGCGCGAAGGCGGCAAGGCCAGTGGCGGCGATGCTCGTTGCGAGCAAAGCCTGGATGCCGCGATAGATACGGCCGCTGTGATCCTTGATTGTCGCTAAGATACTCATGTCCGCGCCCCCACAGCACGTGCCATGGCTAGGACCTCAGCCGTTAAAAAACACTGAGTGCGACCGCTGCCGCGCCGCATTCGACAAAGCTTGGCTTCCTGCTCGGATTTTATGGTTAAAAAGCAACGATTTATGACAGTTTTCTGGCACCCTGAAGAGGGCTTTCAAACGCGCGCTCTTGCCTTCGTCGACAATTGCAAAGCCGGTTGCGCTTTCGCGATGCGAGGATGAAACTGCGTTGGACAATGCCGCGCTAGCAGCAGACGTTTGAACTAGACGAGGATCTGAACGATGAAGATCATTGCGTGCGGAGGCGTGCCGACGATCGTTGCGCCTCAGACTTATTTCACGGGGCGGGTGCTGCAGACGCCGATCATCGAGAAGGAAGCGCCAGCGCGGCTGAGAGCCACGCTGGTCAGCTTCGAGCCCGGCGCGCGCACGCATTGGCATACCCATCCGCTCGGACAGACCCTCTATGTCACCGCCGGCGCCGGGCTAGCGCAAAGCTGGGGCGGCGCTGTGCAGGAGATCAGGGCAGGGGATGTCGTTTCCTTCGCACCGGGCGAAAAACACTGGCATGGCGCCGGACGGAAAACAGCCATGACCCACATCGCCATGCAGGAGGCGCTGGACGGCGTCCACGCCGACTGGCTGGAGCAAGTTTCCGACGAGCAATATGGCGGCTGATTAGCGCTCAACAAAAACCCGGCTCGAAGCCGGGTTTTTCTCGTTTGGCGGCTTGCGCCGATCAGGTCAGTGACGCGGTGAAGCGCTGGATGCGCGTGCAGGCTTCCTCCAGCAAGGCATCCGAGGTGGCATAGGAGATGCGGAAGTTCGGTCCGAGGCCAAAGGCCGAGCCGAACACCACCGCGACCCCTTCGGCTTCCAACAGCTCGGAGCAGAAGGCCTCGTCATTGTCGATCACCTTGCCCGTTTTGGTCTTCTTGCCGATCAGCTCAGCACAGGACGGATAGACGTAGAAGGCGCCTTCGGGCGAGGGGCAAGTGATGCCTCGCGCCTGGTTGAGCATCGAGACAACGAGGTCGCGCCGGCCCTGGAAGATCGCCTTGTTCTTGGCGATAAAGTCTTGCGGGCCGTTGAGCGCCTCGACGGAAGCCCATTGCGCGATGGTGCAGGCGCCCGAGGTCTGCTGGCCCTGGATCATGTCCATCGCCTTGATGAGCGGCACCGGGCCCGCGGCGTAGCCGATGCGCCAGCCGGTCATCGCATAGGCTTTCGACACGCCGTTCATGGTCAGCGTGCGCTCATAGAGGTTGGGCTCGACCTCGGCGATGGTCTTGAAGACGAAGTCGCCATAGGTCAGGTGCTCATACATATCGTCGGTCAGCGTCCAGACATACGGATGCTTGAGAAGCACGTCGGCCAGCGCCCTGAGCTCCGCCTCCGTGTAAGCGGCGCCCGACGGATTTGACGGCGAGTTCATCAACAGCCATTTGGTCTTCGGCGTGATCGCCTTCTCCAGCACTTCCGCCGTCAGCTTGAAGCCGTTGTCGATCGAGGTGTCGGCGAAGACCGACGTACCGCCGCAGATCGCCACCATTTCCGGGTAGCTCACCCAGTAGGGGCGGGGAATGATGACCTCGTCGCCCGGGTTCAGCGTCGCCATGAAGGCGTTGAACAGGATCTGCTTGCCGCCGGTGCCTACGATGGTCTGCTCCGGCCGGTATTCGAGATTGTTCTCGCGCTTGAATTTCTTCGCGATCGCCTCGCGCAGCGGCACGATGCCGGAGACCGGGGGATATTTGGTCTCGCCGCGGCGGATCGCCTCGATCGCCGCGTTCTTGATGTTGTCGGGCGTATCGAAATCCGGCTCGCCGGCGCCGAGGCCGATCACATCACGGCCGGCATTTTTCAGCTCGCGCGCTTTCTGCGTCACCGCGATGGTCGCGGAAGGCTTAACGCGGGAAAGGGCGTCGGCGAGAAAGGCCATGACAAAACGTCTCCTAGGAAAGGCGGCCAGGAGCGGCCGCGGCGCCTCTCATGTCGCATCATCGCGCCGAGCGCAAGCATTGTGCGATGAGCCAGAGGTCAAGGAGGCGTGACCAAGGTCAAGCCTGCGTGAGCGGCAACGCTAAATTCATCAACGGCCAGTAAACCCTTGGCTGGCAGGATTGCAGATCGGATTGCGCTATTCGCGGAGCGAGAAACCTTGTCGCGCAGCATCGGGCTTGCCCACATCATCCGTCATGACGACGGCACCTCGACGGGTGTCTGGGGCATCTATACGCTGCAGAGTGCGTTCCAGCCGATCTTCGCCTTCAGGGAGGGCAAGCTTTCGGTCGCCGCTTTCGAGGGGCTGATCCGGCCGTTCCGCGATGGCGAGCCGCAGTCACCGGCGACGTTTTTCGGCACTTGCCCGGCGGCCGACCGGCTGCATATCGAGGCGCTGACGCGCACGCTGCATCTTCTGAACGCCGGTGCCTGCCTGCCGGAAGAGGCGTCCATCTTCGTCAATTTCGACCCCTCGGTCTTCACCGATCGCCACATCGCCGACAAGGCGCTGCGCGACATGCGGCTGGTGCTGCACGAAGCCGGCATCGATCCGCGCCGCATCGTCTGCGAGGTCACCGAGCAGAAATCGGCTTCGCAGGAAACGCTTTACGCCTTCGTCGAGGCGCTGAGAGCCAATGGCTTCCGCATTGCGGTGGATGACTACGGCGCCGATGATTCAGACATCAACCGGATCAAGGAACTCAAGCCCGACATCGTCAAATTCGATGCCCATTGGATCACTCATCTGATGGAGTCCGGCGCTGGCTTCGCGCTGCTGACGGCGATGGTGCAAAGCTTCGAGAACCAGGGCATCCGCACCGTCTTCGAAGGTATCGAGGAAGGCTGGCAGTTGGAGCTTGCCGAGAGGTCAGGTGCCTCCATGGTGCAAGGTTATGTGCTTGCCCGGCCGGAACTTGCCCCCACCAGCTTTCGCGTCTTCGGCAAGGTCGCGCGGCAGTCTTCGGCCGAAGAAAGCAAGGCGCAAGCCGCCGCAAGCCCGGCCCCGGCGCCGCAGGGGCGGCCGGCAAGAGTGTTCGGGCGCAAGATCGCGCCATGAGCCAACAACCAGACAGGCGGCGCAACGTCGCCGAGGCGATCTTCGCCGACGAGATCGGCCTCCAGTTCGGCGTCTATGGCGAGTTCCGGCTGTGGAGCGCCTATCAGCCGATCTTCGCGCCGGAGGGCAAGGCACTCAAGGCGATTGCCGTCGAGGGGCTGATCGAGCCGCGGCGTGTCGCGGAGCCCATGGCCCCCTCGATGTTCTTCGACCGCGTTCCCGCGTCCGACCGGCTGTTTGTCGAAACGATGTGCCGGATGCTGCATCTCGGCAACTATCGCAACATCGGCGCCGAAGGATTGACGCTGTTCTTCAACTACAACCCCACCGTCAACGACCATCTCGGACGGGCACTCGCCGAGATCCGGCTGATGACCAGGCATCTCGGCGATTTCGAGCTGGAGCCCGGCCTGCTGGTCTGCGAGATCACCGAACAGGCGGCGGACGACCGTGTTCTTGCCAGCCTGGTGCGTGAAATGCGGCGCGACGGCATCCGCATCGCCATCGACGATTTCGGCACGGGACATTCGACCGAGGCCCGCATCAATCTGCTTGCGCCCGACATCGTCAAGATCGACGGCGCCTGGTTCGGCGAGCTCTGCCGCCACGCCGCCGCCGAGCGCTTCTTCCGGCCGCTGGTGGCGATGCTGCACGAGCGAGGCGCCAAAGTGCTGGTCGAGGGCATCGAGAACGCACGGCATTTGCGTGTCGCGCTCGAGGGCGGCGTCGACCTTTTGCAAGGTTTCCATCTCGCCCGTCCGGCGCTTGCCGGCACGATCTTCAACGAAGAACCGCTCTCCATTGACGCCCTGCTCGGCGCCAGCAACAAGGTTGTGCCGCTGCATCAGCATCGCTGATGCCCCACCAAAGAACCCAAAAGACGCATCAGCGCCGCTGATGGTTCTTCTCAAAAACAAATCACTGGATGAGACCCGACCCCTGCGCTAGAGCCTCCTGGCACGACGCGAGAGGTAAGAGGCATGATCCTTTACGACATGGCCGATAGCGGCAATTGCTACAAGCCGCGGCTGTTGATGGCGAAGCTCGGCATTGCCTTCACCCGGGTCGAGGTGAGCTCGCATACCGGCGAAACGCGCAGGCCCGACTACCTTGCCAAGAATCCGAACGCGATGGTGCCGATGCTCGAGCTCGACGACGGCAGGCGCATCGCCGAGAGCAACGCCATCCTGCTTTATCTTGCCGAGGGCACGCGCTTCCTGCCAGCCGACAAATATGAACGCGCGCTGGCTTACCAATGGCTGTTCTTCGAGCAATACAGCCATGAGCCCTATATCGCGGTGCGCAAGGCGCTTTTGACTTTTCCGGAACGGGCGAAGGACGCCACGCCGGAACGGCTGGCGCTGACGCTGGAGCGCGGCAACAAGGCGCTCGGCGTGATGAACCAGCATCTGGAGCGGAACGAATTCTTCGCCGGCAGCGCCTATAGCGTCGCCGACATAGCTTTGTACGCCTATACCCACACCGCCGGGATGGGCGGCTTCCAGCTCGACGCCTATCCGGCCGTGATGGCCTGGCTGAAGCGGGTCGAGGCGGATAAGGGACATGTGCCGATCGAGTGGGTGGGGTAATGCTCACGCGCCGCCGGTTGCGCCTGACCTGTGCAGGCGTGCCAATGGGCCGCTCAGTGAAGGGCTATTTCAAAAGCCGTTCATATTCGGAGTGGGCGCCGATCCAAAACCAGATCAGGTCGTCCTGGTCCCGGACTGCGACGGCGCGGTAATCCAGATCGACTCGAGCCGACCAATAACGTCCAACCCGCTTGAAATGGAGCGAAGGATGAAACGGATCGGCACGCAGCTTGGCGAAGCTGCTGTCAGCCTTCATCCTGATTGCTTTAGGTAGTTTATCATAGACGTCCCAAAACGAAGGGGCGGCAAAGTGATTCACAGGGGCCGTGTCCGGCCCGCGCGGTGGGCGGCCAGGGCTTGCTCTGCGAGCTTGTCCAGCCGGCCCGCCTTCGCGTCGGTTTCAATCTGCTTGTCCCACAAATCAGCCTGCAGAGCCTCGAACCAGGCGGCAAACGCCTTCAACTCTTCGGGGCTCAGTTCGGCGACGGACTTTTCTATTTGTTCGAGTTTGGTCATGGGCCAATAGTACCACTATTGCGCTAAAATGGTACCATGGTGGGGCTATTCAACCCAGACAGCGGTTTGGCCCAAGTCCAGACAACAAAAAAGGCGGGCATTGCCCGCCTTCCTGTTGCCGGTAGCCTGATCGGGAGCGTCCGGTCCGGGCTGGCAGCTATCTGCTGTTCCAGTTTGTCGGCTCTTTTCGCTCCGGCGCGCTTCTCGCGCGACCGTCAGTACATCCGTGACTTGCCGCGCGCCCTGAACCTTCGCCCAGTGCGCGCCTTGCTCACTCGCATTTCGCGGCGCTTGGCGGTTAAGCCAGGCCGCAAAATGCTCAAGCCAAATCAGGCTGCCTTGCTCAGAGACCCAGCGGCGGACTTGCCGGTGCGGCGGTCCTGCTCGATCTCGAAGTTGATCTTCTGGCCTTCAGTGAGGCTGGTCATGCCAGCGCGCTCGACAGCGGAGATGTGGACGAAAACGTCCGCGCCGCCATTGTCAGGCTGGATGAAGCCGTAGCCTTTGGTGGCGTTGAACCACTTGACTGTACCAGTTGCCATATAGAATGCCCTTCGCATTTGCTTTTGTTAGACCGAACCAACGTTCGGCCGGCGGTATCGAAACTTTGGAGATAGACGTCAGCAAACGCGAAGATCGCGGCCCGATCGATCGGCCAAATTCAATGCTGCGGATATAGGATAGTTTGAGCAAGAAAACAAGACGGATTGCCTGAAGGCCGCTCGACGGTAGCCCAGCCGAATGGAAGTTTTGACAGGGGCCACACGTTGTGGAGGGATGAGATGTTTGCCGTTCCAAGGAGGGGAACCATGAAGATAATCATGCTTGCCGCCTGCTTCCTGCTGCTGGCTGCGGAGGCGCAAGCGGTGTCGCGCTATGATCCGACGCGCATGAGCTGCGACCGGGTGCAGGCGACGATCGCCAGACAGGGCGCCGTCATCCTGCGCTACCAGTCGGCGCGCGTGCCGGGGCTGCCGCTCTACGACCGCTATGTGCGCGACGAGCGCTTCTGCAACGCGGGCGAGGTGAGGGCGCGCGCCTATGTGCCGAGCGCCGACACCCGGTCATGCATGGTCTATGTCTGCAAGCGTCCAGATTTCGAGCGGCGCTTCCGCCGCCGGTTCTTGCACGATTAACAGGTACAAGCGGGCAGGCGCCCCTCAGAATCCGAACGAGGCCTGCGCGGCCGGCGGCGGGCCGAGGCGAACGCCTTCCATGGCCAGCATCTTCTCCTTGGTGGCCGAGCCGCCGGGCGCCGAGAAGCCGCCGATCTTGCCGCCCGCGGCGAGGATGCGGTGACAGGGAATGACCAGCGGCACCGGATTGGCGCCGAGCGCCGCGCCCGTCTCGCGGGCGAGGCCGGCATGGCCGGCGCGCTTGGCCAACTCGCCATAGGTGGTGGTCTCGCCGAAGCCGAGCTTGCGCGCGGCATCGTAGATGGCGAGGCGGAAATCATCGACGCCGTCGAGGTCGACCGGAACGCCGGAGAAGTCGACGTCCTCGCCGGCCGCGTAGGCTTTGATCGAGGCGATCAGCTCGACAACCCATTGCGGCTGATCGGTCGAGGTCGAAACACCCTGGTGGCGGAACAGCCGGCGCTCGACCGCTTCGCGGCTGCGCTCCGGCAGGCAGAGCCGGATCAGGCCCTTTTCGCTCCAGGCGATGCCCATGAAGCCGATCACTGTTTCTAACACTGCGTGGCCGGCCGTGATCTGAGATGCGGGTTTCAAGGCCTATTCCCTCTGCAAAACGGTGAAAAACGAGTACAGATCCGGAACAATATGGCAGTTCCGCCCTGTTATCGCCACCCGAAAACCGCGTGGTGACCCCGATTGCCGGGTGTGAATCGCTGGTGTAAGGACTCCTTAACAACCGACAAACCGGACCCACACGGCTTGCCAGCTAAAATCATACTCACCGCGCTCGGCGTGCTCGTTGCAGCAGCCGGTCTCAGCGGTTGCACCTCGACCTCGCAGATGAAGGCCGCGCCCGCGCTTGCGGAGGCATCGACGCCTGCTGTCGCGGACGACACGCCGACCCTTGCCCTGCCGGAAACGGTGGCCGTGCTGCCGGAGCCGTCGGGCCTCGCGCAGGTGCAGACCGCGGCGCTGGCCGGCGATGCCGTCGCCATGGCGGCCACGCCCGGCGCGCCGGCGACGCAAGGCGCGCCGTTGCCGCCGCCTGTCCAGCCCGGCGCGCCCGCCGCGGCGCTGGCTCAGCCCGCGGCCTTCGCCGGAGCGACGCCGATGGCCGGCCAGTTTCCACCGGCGCCGGTGCTGACCGCCGGCGGCTCGCCGACCGGCCCCGGATCCATCAAGCAAGCGGCATCCATCAAGCAGGCTGCGGTCTATACGACTGCGGGCGTCGCTATGCCCGTCACCGGCCAATCGGCGAAAGTCGCCCCCATGCCTGGCGTCCAGCAGGTTGCCTATGTAGCGCCGGACAACCCGGCGCTGCTTGCCGCACCCGGCCAGCCCGAGCAGCATGCCAGCGGTCCGCGCGCCGAGATCGAACGGCTGATCGAGAAATATTCGGCGATCTACGAAGTGCCGGTCGAGCTGGTGCGCCATGTCGTCAACCGCGAGAGCACCTTCAACCCGAAAGCCTATAATCACGGCCATTGGGGGCTGATGCAGATCAAGCACGCGACGGCGCGCGGCATGGGCTATGACGGACCGGCGGCCGGCCTGTTCGACGCCGAGACCAATCTCAAATATGCGGTGAAATATCTGCGCGGCGCCTGGCTGGTTTCGGGCGGCAACGCCAAGCGGGCCGACACGCTCTACCAGACCGGCTACTATTACGACGCCAAGCGCAAGGGCCTGCTCGAGGCGACGGGCCTTGGCGCCGACCGCAAGCGGCGCCGCTTGCAACCCGACGCCTGAGCCGACGGTCAGGTCGCGCGGCGTTCGAGACAGCGCCATGCATGAGAACACGACGCCCCATCCCCCGGCTCCCAACGACATCCGCCTGCGCAAGCTGCTCGACGATACGCTCACCGCGCCGCATTGGCCGGAGGGCTTCGGCATGCGCGCGTTCGAACACCGGGACGCGTTAGCGACGGAGCATGATGTTGCCCGAAAACCGCTTCACACTTTTCGGCATCATGCTCTGGCGCTCCACGCGCTGCTGGAGGAAGTGTTCGACGACGGCGTCGACGGGCCGTTCGACGAGTGGTGGCCGCGCATCGCGGGCGACGCCGAATTCGATCCCGCCCTCTGTTTCCTGGTGATCGACGGCAAGGGCCTGCTGGCGGGCGCGGCGCTCTGCTGGACGTCCGGTTTCGTCAAGGACCTCGCCGTCCATCCGGAGTCGAGACGGCAGGGTATCGGCGAGGCGCTGATGCGGCATGTGTTCCTGACGTTTCGCGAGCGCGGGGCGGCCCATGTCGATCTCAAGACCAATATAGTGAAGAACAGCGCGGCCTTCAGGCTCTACGAGCGGCTCGGCATGATCCCGGTCGACTGGGAAGGCTGACGCCTCCGGCATTGTGAACTCTTTCACATAGGCTGACGTTAGGGCATGCTAATGCCTCGCCGTGCCGGGCGGCCGATCGGCGGATCGACGCTGGCAAGGCGGCGGAGGCGGCTGTGCCGGCATGCGTCAGCCACTCCCAGGCGGGCTCCGGGGCGGGGGTTTCGGAGCCCGTCCGCTTTGCGTGAAGCGAGGTGGAAGGAGCGGGGCACCGACGCGGTCGAGCCGACCGAGATCGGCTTCTCTGCCGCCGGGCTGGTCAGCGCGCACAAGCGCGGGGAACCCTAAGCGACGTCGCGCATTCAACGCAGGGGCCTTGATGAGCCGCGGCGCCGAGACGGCGACGCCGGACGCCGAGGGAGGTCCACATCCCCACGAAATTTGTTTCCGCGTTCCTTGCCTTGGCCGCCGCCGTCTTGCTGGCCACGGCTCAAGCGCAAGCCGTGCAACTGTCGATCGTGTCGAGCGATACCGGCAACGGCATCAAGGTGCTGCGCGAGATACTCGACCGTTACGAGAAGAAGAGCGGCAACAAGGTCGACATCGTCGTCATCCCGCCTTCGACCACCGACCAGTTCGGCCAGTACCGGCTCTGGCTTGCCGCCGGCAGCAGCGATATCGACGTCTACCAGACCGACGTCATCTGGGCGCCGCAGCTTGCCAGCCAGTTGGTGGACCTGACCGAGGCGACCAGGGATGTGGTGGGCGAGCATTTCCCGTCGATCATCCAATCGCAAACGGTCAATGGCAGGCTGGTCGCCCTGCCGATCTTCACCGACGCGCCGGCGCTCTATTACCGCAAGGATCTGCTCGACAAATATGGCGCCAAGGTGCCGACCACCTGGAAGGAACTGCAGGACACCGCGAAGCTGGTCATGGACAGGGAGCGGGCCGCCGGCAACAGGGATCTCTGGGGCTATGTCTTTCAGGGCAATGCCTATGAGGGGCTGACCTGCAACGCGCTCGAATGGATGATGTCGAATGGCGGCGGCGGGATCATCGAGCCGGACGGCCGCATCTCCATCAACAATCCAAAGGCGGCAGCGGCGCTCGATAGGGTCAAGGGCTGGATCGGCACCATCTCGCCGCCGGGCGTGCTTGCCTATCAGGAGGAGGAAGCGCGCGGCGTCTGGCAGACCGGCAATGCGGTCTTCATGCGCAACTGGCCCTATGCCTATGCGCTCGGCAACAGCGAGAATTCGCCGATCAAGGGCAAGTTCGACGTGGCGCCCCTGCCGGCCGGCGACGGCGCGCATCCGGCCGCGACGCTGGGCGGCTGGAACCTTGCCGTCTCCAAATATTCGGAGCATCCCGATGCGGCGATCGACCTGGTCAAGTTCATCGCCTCTCCCGAGATGCAGAAATACCGGACGCTGAAGACGTCCAACCTGCCGACCATCGCAGCGCTCTATGACGACCCCGACATCGCCCGGCAGCAGCCGATCGTGCCGCGCTGGAAAGAGATCTTCCTCAACGCGCAGCCGCGTCCCTCGGCGACCGCCAGGATCAAATATAATGAGGCATCCAGCCAGTTCTGGACGGCGGTGCACAATACGATGTCCGGGAATGGAACGGCCGCCGACAACCTGGCCGAACTCGAAGCGAGGCTGAACAGGCTGAAAGGCAAGGGCTGGTGAGCGCGGTAAGGCGATCGCCGCTGATGCGCCGGCGCGTTCGCACGGCATGGCTGTTTCTGACGCCGATGCTTTTCGTGCTCGCCGTCGTCGCCGGCTGGCCGTTCCTGCGCACGGTCTATTACAGCTTCACCGATGCGTCGCTGGCCGATCTCGACGCCCGGCGCTGGGTGGGCTTCGACAATTATTTCTCGGTGCTGCGACTGCCGAGCGGCCGGGTGCTCTACGACGGGTTGCTGGTCGATCCGGTCTGGTGGCGCGCGGTGTGGAACACGGTGCGCTTCGCCGTGGTGTCGGTGGCCTGCGAGACGGTGCTGGGCATGATCGTCGCGCTTGCCCTCAACGCCGAATTCCCGGGGCGCGGCATCGTACGGGCCGCGATCCTCATCCCCTGGGCGATCCCGACCATCGTCTCGGCCAAGATGTGGCAGTGGATGCTCAACGACCAGTTCGGCATCATCAATGTCGTGCTGCTCAATCTCGGCCTGATCGACACCAAGATCGCCTGGACCGCCAGCGCCGACACCGCAATGATCGCGGTGCTCATCGTCGACATCTGGAAGACGACACCGTTCATGGCGCTGCTGATCCTGGCCGCCCTGCAGATGCTGCCGCGCGAGATCCTGGAAGTGGCGAAGCTCGATGGCGCGAGCCCATGGCAGATCTTCTGGCGCGTGACCTTGCCGCTCATCCGGCCGGCGGTGATGGTGGCGGTGATCTTCCGCGCGCTCGACGCGCTGCGCATCTTCGACCTGATCTATGTGCTGACGCCGAACAATGTGCAGACCAAGTCGATGTCGATCTTCGCGCGTGAGAACCTGTTCGAGTTCGACAAGTTCGCTTATGGCTCGGCCGCCTCGACGCTGCTTTTCCTCATCATCGGGCTGCTCACCATCGCCTATATCCGGATCGGCCGGCTAAGTTTCGACGGAGGGCGCTGACATGAGAATGCTGAAGCGCGCCGCCTTCTATCTGCTGCTCCTGGCGATCGTCTTCCTCGCGGTGTTTCCGTTCTACTATGCCATCGTCACCAGCCTGAAATCGGGAACCGAGCTGTTCCAGGCGAGCCTCTGGCCGCAATCGTTCAGCCTCGCCAATTACCGCAACGTGCTGACGGAAGGTCCCTTCCTGCGCAATCTCGTCAATTCGCTCATCGTCTCCGGCGCGGTCGTGGCGATCTCGCTGCTCATCGGCATCACCGCGGCCTATGCGCTGGCGCGCATCCGCTTCCGCGGCCGCTCGGGGCTGATGCTCGCCATCCTGTCGGTGTCGATGTTTCCGCAGGTTGCGGCGCTTGCCGGGCTGTTCGAGATCATCCGGGCGTTGCATCTCTACAATTCGCTGCTCGCTCTCATCCTGTCCTACATGATCTTCACGCTGCCGTTCACCGTCTGGGTGCTCACCACTTTCGTGCACGACCTGCCGGTCGAGATCGAGGAGGCGGCGATCCTCGACGGCGCCGGGCCGTGGATCATCGTCTCGCGCATCTTCCTGCCGCTGATGTGGCCGGCGCTCGCCACCACCGGGCTGCTCGCCTTCATCACCGCCTGGAACGAGTTTCTCTTCGCGCTCACCTTCACCTCCACCAACATGCAGCGCACCGTGCCGGTGGCGATCGCGCTTCTGTCGGGCAATTCGCAGTTCGAGATCCCCTGGGGCAACATCATGGCCGCTTCGGTGACCGTCACCGTGCCGCTGGTTGTGCTGGTGCTGATCTTCCAGCGCCGCATCGTTTCCGGCCTGACCGCCGGCGGGGTTAACGGATAAGTGCGAGCGCCGACGCAACCGGCTGGTCCACCCGGCGTTGGAAGTCTCTGAGGGATCATCCCGGATCGGAGATTTCAACATGAAAACCCTGCTAACCGTCGCCACCATAGCGCTTCTTGCAGGCGGGCCGGCCGCATTTGCCCAATCGAGCGACACGGATTCGACCAAGGTCACGCCGATGGCCGCCGACAGCAAGGTCGACACCCCAACCTTCGTCAAGACCGTGCCCAGCGCCAACGAGTTCGAGATCCAGTCGAGCAAGCTGGCCGAAGAGAAATCCAAGTCGGCCGACGTGAAGAAATTCGCCAAGCAGATGATCACGGACCACACCAAGGCCGGGGAGGACTTCAAGGCCGCTCTCAGCCAGGGGCAGACCACCGCTTCGATCAAGCCGGCCGGCTCCATGCTGCAGCCCAAGGAGCAGCAGATGCTCGACGAATTGAAGACCGCGAGCGGCAAGGATTTCGACCGGAAATACATCCAGATGCAGACGGATGCGCATAAGGAAGCGGTGGCCTTGTTCAGCACCTACGGCAAATCGGGCGACGATCCGGCGATGAAGGAGTTCGCCAAGAAGACGCTGCCGGTGCTGAAGATGCATGAGAAGCACGTGAAGGAACTGGCGGGCGCGCATCAGGGCTGAGGCCCCGATGTGATTTGACCTCGTCGCGCGGTGACCTACTCTCGGCCTGATGACCCGAGGAGGAGACGGGCGATGCAGTCACCTTTCAACCAGATGCGGCGCATCGCGCTGGCGGCGGCGCTGACGCTTGCCGCAGGCACCGCCGCCTATGCCCATCACGGCTGGTCGTGGACGCAGGACGGCTTCTTCGAGCTCAAGGGCAAGATCGCGGCGATCTATATCGGCAATCCGCATGCGACGCTGGATGTCGATGCGCAGGGCGAGGTGTGGCGGGTGGAGTTGGCGCCGCCCTCGCGCACCATCGCCGCCGGCTTCACGGAGGAAGTCGCCAAGATCGGCGACCAGGTGACCGCGATCGGCCACCGCTCGCGCGACGAGACGGAAAAGCGCATGAAGGCGGTGCGCATCAGCGTCGGCGGCAAGAGCTACGACGTCTATCCCGACCGCTTGCCGCCGGCCTAGATGGCGGAGTTTCTGGCCGGCATCGAGCAGCTTGCCTTGGTGCGGGGGCTGAAAGCCTCCTTCGTCGCCTACCCGATCGTCAACGCGCTGCACATCATGGCGGCGGCGCGCTGCTGACCAGCGTCGCGCTGATGGATCTGAGGGTCTGCGGGGCGTTCCGGGCGCTGCCCTATGCGGCGTTCACCGGCCTGCTGCGCCGCACGGCATGCGTCGCTTTCGCCGGAGCGCTGGTCACTGGCGCGCTGCTTTTTTCGGTGCGGGCGAGCGCCTATGCGGCAATGCCGATCTTCCTCGCCAAGATGACGCTGATCCTTCTCGCGGGGGCCAATTTCCTCGGCTTTCTATGGCTTACCCGCGGGCGCGGCGGAGACGAGCCGGCGGGTGGGCTTGCGGTCATGCTGGCGGTGCTGTCGCTGGCGCTGTGGCTCGGCGTGCTGATGGCCGGGCGGTTCATCGGGTTCTTGTAGGGGCGGTTGCAAGTGTTGAGGGGGGCCGACCATGCGCGTCACGGCTGCCCACGGGGGCTGGCAAGGGGCTTACATTGCCGGCGCCGGGGCGTGCCCCTCATTGCCCTGCTGCGCATTTCTCCCCGTATAGTGACGGAGAAAAGAAGCCCTGCCCATGGCTTCGCCAATCACCGAAAACACAAAAAGAGCGCCGCGTTGCGGTCAGCTCCTTCTCCCCGATCCACGGAGAGAAATGCCTGCAGGCAGAAGAGGGGGAGCGCCAGCTTCGAATGGAAGGCTGCGACGGCTGCCCAGGTCTTTGGTAGTCTGGAAGATCGGTCCAAATCGAAAGAGGAGCCTCCTTGCCCAAGATCGACCTATCCGCCGGAGGCAGTTACCCTGCCTCTGTCAACTCACCCAAAATACTCCTGCAGCGGCCGCACTTCCAGGTTCCCCGCCCTCAACGCCGCAATCGCCTCGGCCACAGCGGCCGCCCCAGACAGCGTCGTGTAATACGGCACCTTCTGCATCAGTGTCGCTCGCCTCAGCGACTTCGAGTCCGACACCGCCTTCTGGCCGTCCGTGGTGTTGAAGACGATCTGGACTTGGCGATTGCGGATGGCGTCCTCGATGTGGGGGCGGCCTTCCAGCACCTTGTTGATCTTTTCGGCCGTCACGCCGTTCTCGGCGAGGAAGCGAGCGGTGCCGGAGGTGGCCAGCACCTTGAAGCCCTGGTCGGCCAGGCGTTTTACAGCCGGCAGGATGCCCTTCTTGTCCTCGTCGCGCACCGAAACGAACAGCGTGCCGGAGCGCGGCAGGTCGACATTGGCGCCGAGCTGGCTCTTGGCGAAGGCCAGCGCAAAGTCGCGGTCGAGGCCCATGACCTCGCCGGTCGAGCGCATTTCCGGGCCGAGCAATATGTCGACGCCGGGGAAGCGGGCGAAGGGGAAGACGGCTTCCTTGACCGCGATGTGGCCGGGATTCCGCGCGTCGGGCATGGCGCCGTAATGGGCGAAGGCGTTTTCCAACGTCTCGCCGGCCATGATGCGGGCCGCGATCTTGGCGATCGGACGGCCGATGGTCTTGGCGACGAAGGGCACGGTGCGTGAGGCACGCGGGTTCACCTCCAGCACATAGACCGTGCCGTCTTGAATAGCATATTGCACATTCATCAGACCGCCGACATTGAGCGCGCGGGCGAGCGCAGCGGTCTGCCGCTCCAGCTCGTCGACGAGGTCAGGGCGCAGCGAATGCGTCGGCAGCGAGCAGGCCGAGTCGCCCGAATGGATGCCTGCCTCCTCGATATGCTCGAGAATCCCGGAGACGAAGGTCTCCTTGCCGTCGCAGAGACAGTCGACGTCGACCTCGATGGCGCCGGTGAGGTAGGTGTCGAACAGAAGCGGGTTCTTGCCGAGCAGTGTGTTGATCTGGCCGGTCTTGTCGTTGGGGTATTTCTGCTTGATGTCCTCCGGCACCAGGCCGGGCACGGTGTCGAGCAGGTAGGTCTGCAGCATGCTTTCGTCATGGATGATCTGCATGGCGCGGCCGCCGAGCACATAGGACGGGCGCACCACCAGCGGGAAGCCAAGCTCGCCGGCGACGAGGCGGGCCTGCTCGACCGAATAGGCGATACCGTTCTTCGGCTGGGTGAGGTTGAGCTTGTGCAAGAGCTTCTGGAAACGGTCGCGGTCCTCCGCCAGGTCGATCATGTCGGGCGAGGTGCCGAGGATCGGGATGCCGGCCTTCTCCAGCGCGTCGGCCAGCTTCAGCGGCGTCTGGCCGCCGAATTGGACGATGACGCCGACGAGCTCGCCCGAGGCCTGTTCGGCGCGCAGGATCTCCAGCACGTCCTCCGCCGTCAGCGGATCGAAATAGAGCCGGTCGGAGGTGTCGTAGTCGGTCGAGACCGTTTCCGGATTGCAGTTGACCATGATCGCTTCATAGCCGGCGTCACGCAGCGCGAAGGCCGCATGGCAGCAGCAATAGTCGAACTCGATGCCCTGGCCGATGCGGTTCGGGCCACCGCCGAGGATGACGACCTTCTTGCGCGACGACACGCGCGCCTCGTTGTCGAGCGCTCCGGCGAAGGGCACTTCATAGGTCGAGTACATATAGGCGGTCGGCGAGGCGAACTCGGCGGCGCAGGTGTCGATGCGCTTGTAAACCGGATGAACGTCGAGCTTCTCGCGGAGCTTCTGAACGATTTCGGCGTCCGTCCTCGTCAGCGAGGCGAGGCGGGCGTCGGAAAAACCCATCGCCTTCAGCATGCGCAGATTGACGGCATCCTGCGGCAGGCCGTGCTCGCGGACGCGTTCCTCCATGGCGATGATGCCGGCGATCTGCTCGAGGAACCACGGGTCGATCTTGCACATGGCGTGCACGTCTTCCAGCGAGGTGCCCATGCGGATCGCCTGCGCCACCATACGCAGCCGGTCGGGCGTCGGCGTGCCGAGCGCGGCACGGATCGCGTTGCGGTCGTCCACGTGGCTGGCCGGGTTGGTGCCATGGCCAAGCCCGGGGATCTCGATCTCGTCAAGGCCGGTCAGGCCGGTTTCCAGTCCACGGAGGGCCTTCTGCAGCGATTCCTGGAAGGTGCGGCCGATGGCCATCACTTCGCCCACCGACTTCATGGCGGTGGTAAGCACCGGCTCGGCGCCGGGGAATTTCTCGAAGGCAAAGCGCGGGATCTTCGTGACCACGTAGTCGATGGTCGGCTCGAAGGAGGCCGGCGTAGCGCCGCCCGTGATGTCGTTCTCCAGCTCGTCCAGCGTGTAGCCGACGGCGAGCTTGGCCGCGACCTTGGCGATCGGGAAGCCGGTGGCCTTCGATGCAAGGGCAGAGGAGCGCGAGACGCGCGGGTTCATCTCGATGACGACCAGGCGGCCGTCGGCCGGGTTGACGGCGAACTGCACGTTGGAGCCGCCGGTCTCGACGCCGATCTCGCGCAGCACCGCGATCGAGGCGTTGCGCATCATCTGGTATTCCTTGTCGGTCAAGGTCAGCGCCGGCGCGACGGTGATCGAGTCGCCCGTGTGCACGCCCATCGGATCTAGATTCTCGATCGAGCAGACGATGATGCAGTTGTCCGCCTTATCGCGGACGACCTCCATCTCATACTCCTTCCAGCCGAGCACGCTTTCCTCGATCAGCACCTCGGTGGTGGGCGAGGCGTCGAGGCCCGACTGGACGATGTCGTAGAATTCGGCGCGGTTGTAGGCGATGCCGCCGCCGGTGCCCCCCATGGTGAAGGAGGGGCGGATGATCGCGGGAAGGCCGACATGGTCAAGCGCCTGGGCGGCGATCGCCATGGCGTGGCTGATATAGCGCTGCTTGCGGTCGCCTTCGCCAAGGTTCCAGCGGGTTTCCAGCGCATCGAGCGCGGCATCGAGATTTTCCGGGTTCTCCGCCTTCAGCGCGGCGCGCTCGGCCTCGTGGATCTTGCGGTCGGCGTCCTTGACCTCGGTGGCGTTGGCCAGCATCGAGCGCGGCGTCTCCAAGCCGATCTTGCTCATCGCCTGGCGGAACAGCGCGCGGTCCTCGGCCTTGTCGATGGCGGCCGCATCGGCGCCGATCATCTCGACATTATAGCGGTCGAGCACGCCCATGCGGCGCAGCGAGAGCGCGGTATTGAGCGCGGTCTGGCCGCCCATGGTCGGCAGCAGCGCGTCGGGGCGCTCCTTGGCGATGATCTTCGCCACCACTTCGGGCGTGATCGGCTCGACATAGGTGGCGTCGGCCAGCTCCGGGTCGGTCATGATCGTGGCCGGGTTGGAGTTGACCAGGATGACGCGGAAACCCTCTTCCTTCAGCGCCTTGCAGGCCTGTGTGCCGGAATAGTCGAATTCGCAAGCCTGGCCGATGACGATGGGGCCGGCCCCGATGATCAGGATCGACTTGATGTCGGTGCGTCTTGGCATGGTCGAGCGGTTCCGTTCGGCGAGCGGCTTGCACAAAAAACCGGGCGGGGAGGACCCGGCCGGTTGTGCTTGCGATTCTGGTATCAGGCTAGGAGGGCCTTATAGGGAAGAGTTTTGCGGGATGTAACCCCGAAAATGCAGGGCAGTAGGGCAGTAGGGCAGTGGGGTGGCTCTTCCCTATTGCCTTACTGCCCTACTGCCTTATTCCCTTTTCAATCCCCCAGCGCGAGCTGATCCGTGATCTCAAACCGTTCGGAAACGCCGATGCGGATCATGTTGAGCGTGCCTTCGCGCGTGAAGCGGAATTCGTCGGAGGAGTCGGAGCCACTCGGCTTGCCGTCGTGGAAATTGATGACGCGTGTGCCGCCGTCCGGCCAGGTCACCGTCACGACGCTGTCGCCGCCCTCATGCGCGACACTGATTTCGCAGCGGGTCATCGGTTGGCCGACATGACGCGCGCAGGGGATGCCAGCTTCCGGCGCGTCGGATTGGGCGTTTGCCGCAGCCGCGAAGGCGAGGCCGTAAGCATCCAGCATGGCGGTCCTGCCAATTTCAGCCGCCGATGGCGGCTTGGCCGGCTCGCCGCCACCCAGGCGCGCCGCGATGTCAGGTTGCGGCTCCTCGAGAGCTTCTTGAGGCGCGGCCGCCGGCGCGGCGGTGTCTTCAGGAGGCGACGCCGGGTTGTTGGGGCTGAGATAGCGGGCCGGCACCCAGCCGGTTATGTGGGCGTCCTGCGTGTCCTCGACCTTGCACCATGGATAATTGTTGACCGTCTTGCAGCCGTAATTCTTCACCGCCGCGCCGTTGGGCAGCCGCGCTTCGATCTTTCCGCCCGGTGAAGCAGTGGCGCGGATGTTGAGGAGATCATCCGGGGCGAGGCCGCCGATGATCGAGATGATTGTCCCGGGTGCCTCCTGAGCCAAGGCCGGCAGGGAGACGGGCAGCAACGAGGCGGCCAGGAGTGCCTTCAGCGTCAGTCGGAGCGTAGCTTTGCGCTTCATCTTTTGGCTGCAATTTCCAAGGCGCGACAGATATAGGCGGCAGGGCTGCCGGATGTCATCCTGAATTTAGCGGCGATTGTGAGGCCCGAAGCACGCGCATATGCGCTCAGGCCGAAACCTCGACCTCGGACGTGCCGACCGCGGGCAAAGTGGAGTCGCCATCGGCCGCGGCAATCACGCTGTCGAGCAGGCCGGGGAAGCGCTTGTCGAGGTCATCGCGCCGCAGCGTGATCAGCCGGCTGGTGCCGACCGCTTCGCTTCGGGTGACGCCCGCCTCGCGCAGCTTGGCGAGGTGGTAGCTGAGATTGGTCTTGGAGGCGAGGTCGAGGAACTTGCTGCAGTTCAGCGGTACGCCTTCCTTGCGAGCCAGATAGCGCACGATGGCAAGCCGGGTCGGGTCGCCGAGCACGGCGAGCACGATCGGCAGGCTGATCTGGTCGGCGGTTGGATGGGGCAGGCTCATGACCCAGAATTAAGCACAAACGGCACGAACTTCAACGCGGCTTCCCTTTCTGCCGAGAGCAATAGCCTCTTCCCTTCGGCCCGGTCCTGACACAGGGCTGTCAGCAGGGTTCAGCTATTTTCTCCCGGCTCGGTTGACATCATGCCCTGTTATGTCCAATTGTTCAATAACTTTTGAACTAAGGACGATCCCCATGGACAAGCGGATTTTCTGGCTGGCGCTCGGATCGTTTGCGATCTCGACCGAAGGCTTCGTCATTTCCAGCCTTCTTCCCGATATCGCGACCGATGCCGGCATCTCCGTGCCGCTCGCCGGCTCGCTGATCACTGCCTTCGCGCTCGCCTATGCGATCGGCGCGCCGGTGCTGGCGACGCTGACGGGCGAATGGGACCGGCGGCGCGTGATCCTGTGGACGCTGGTGTTCTTCGTGATCGGCAATCTGGTGGCGGCGGTGAGCTCGTCCTTCGAATTGTTGCTGATTGCCCGCATCGTCATGGCGCTTTCGTCCGGCCTGTTCGCGGCGACCGCGCAGGGCACGGCCGTGGCGCTGGTGGATGACCATCACCGGGCGCGCGCCATTGCCGTCGTCGTCGGCGGCACGACGGTGGCTGTTGCGGTCGGCGCGCCGCTCGGCGCGCTGGTCGCGGCGATCGCCGGCTGGCGCGGCACGTTCTTCGCCATCGCCGCGCTCGGCGCGCTGGCCGGCGCGATCCTCTGGTGGCGCCTGCCGCGCGGCATCGTCGGCACCAGGCTGCCGCTGAAGCGCCGGCTGGCGGCGGCGGTGCGCCCCGGCGTGATGCCGATCCTTCTCACGACGGCGCTCGCGCTGGTCGGCGCCTTCACGGTGTTCAGCTTCATCGCGCCCCTGGCCATCCAGGGCGGTGGCCTGAGCCCGCTGGCGCTGCCCGGCATGCTGCTCGCCTTCGGCGTCGGCGCCGTCATCGGCAACATTGCCGGCGGGCAGGCCGCCGACCGCTTCGGCGCGACCCGCACCGTCGCCTGGTCGCTGACGCTGTCGGCCGCCATGCTCGTCACCTTCTCGCTGATCCCGACTTTCCTGCCGCACCATCTCGCCGGACCGGCGCTGATGGGCATGATGGTTCCGTGGGGCATCGTCGGCTGGGCCTTCCCGCCGGCACAGGCGAGCCGCATCCTCAAGATCGCACCCGACGCCGCCCCGATCGTGCTGTCGCTCAATGCTTCGGCGCTCTATTTCGGCGTTGCGCTGGGTGCCGTTGTCGGCGCCGCGGTGCTGCGCTTCGGCGTGCCGGCCGATCTCGGTCTGATCGCCGCGGTGTTCCCGATCGTCGGGCTCGGTATCGTGTTGGCGGGAAGGGTGCTGGCCCGACCGGTGGCGATGCCCGCCGAGTAAGACGTGCCGCTATTCAGGTGAGCCCGGCCTGACCTGAATCTCAGCACGTCTTCGCGGCTACAGAATTAAGCGGCGGCCGCTTTCTCGGTTCGAAGATGCGGCCGCCGGCAGTTTCAGGTCGAGATCGGCCACGGCGTCCAGCGCCGCGCGCAGCTTCGCCGCCTGTTCCGCGCCGACCTTGTCCTCGAACTGCCGCTGCGCGGCGCTCCAGAGCTTGAGCGCCTCGTCGAGCTTGGCCTGGCCTGGTGGCGTCAGCCGCACGCGCTTGATGCGGCGATCGTCCTTGTCGGGAAAGGTCTCGACATAACCGTCGCGGATCAGCGGCTTCAGCGTATGGCCGAGCGCCGAGAGATCCATGATCAGCGCTTCGGCGATGGCGCCCATCGCCGGCTCATCGCCGATGTGGATCTGAAAGAGCAGGCCGAATTGCGTGCTCTTCAGGCCCGAAGGCGCCAGCGCGTCGTCATAGAATCGGCCCAGGCTGCGCGCGGCGCGCCGCAGCGTGGCGTTGTTGCAGTCGCTGAAACCCGGCTTCCGAGCTACGGTCATGATCACTCCTCGCCGGCGCAAAGGCGCGTCGGCCTGCCCCAGAAATAGTTTTCGTCGCCGCCGTTGACAAGATAGTGGCATATGCCTACTTCGGATAAGGTGGCATATGCCACTAATTGAAATCAGAGGCTGGGCGGATGAACTGACCATCGGCGCCGGACCAAGCGAAGTGCACAAAGGAACAGGACAATGAGCACGAAGGACAATAAGGGCACGGCCGTTATCACCGGCGCTTCATCAGGCATCGGCGCGGTCTATGCGGACCGGCTGGCAGGGCAGGGCTACGATCTGGTGCTGGTGGCGCGCCGCGCCGACCGGCTGCAGGAGGTGGCGGACAGGCTCGCCTACGCCTATGGCCGCAAGGTCAAGACGATCGTCGCCGATCTTGCGGCCGATGCCGATCTGCGCCGGGTCGAACAGGCGGTGTCGACGGACGACAGTGTGACGCTGCTGGTCAACAATGCCGGCGTGGGTGGCCTGGAGACGATCGCCGGCGCCGACGCCGACGCGGCCGAGCGCATGATCAAGGTCAATGTCGTGGCGCTGACCAGGCTGACCCGCGCGGTGCTGCCGGGCCTCATCAAGCGCGATCGCGGCGCGATCATCAACATTGCCTCGGTCGTTGCCTATGGCATCGCCGTCGGCGGCATCTACAGCGGCACCAAGGCCTATGTCGCCAACTTCACGGAAGCGCTGCAGAAGGAAGTCGCCGGCACCAATGTGAAAGTCCAATCCGTCGTGCCCGGACCGATCCGCACGGAGTTGTGGGACGTCTCCGGAATCAGCCTCGACAGGATCAATCCGGACTGGATCATGAGTGCCGAAGATCTGGTCGACGCGGCACTTGCCGGGTTCGCGCAGGGCGAGACCGTCACTGCGCCCGGCCTTGCCGACGCTTCCGAGCTGAACACCTATCTCGGCGCCCGGGATCATTTCTTCGGCAGCCTGTTCTCCGGCAAGCCGGCCGCGCGTTACGCCGTCTGAGGGCTATCTCTGTGACTGACGTGACTGATCGGGCCGAGGCTACATTGGACGGTGTATGCGCCAAGCTCCATGCATGCTATCGCCAAAGACCAGCCGCTTTGAAATGTGTGCATGCCGTAGCCACCTTCGTGGGGCGAGGAACGGCGTTACGCCGGCCGCCACATCGGGATGATGGAAGCGGCGAGCACAAGCGCCAGCGCGATGTTGAGCGCGCGCCATTGCCACTCGGTCTTGAGCAGCCGCGCCAGGATCATGCCGGCCACGCACCAGATGGACAGCGAGATCGCGGCGGTGAGGCCGAAAGTCGAGCCAAGCAACAGGGCGAGTTGCGCAGGTCCTTCGGCCAACGCGGCAAAGGAAGCCGCCGCCCCCAGACCCATCGCCCAGCCTTTCGGGTTCATCCACTGGATGCCGGCGCCGCCGAAGAAACTGTTCGGCTTGGCCATGGTGACGTCGAGATTGGGCGGTCCGGCGCGGCCGATCTTGATTGCAAGCCAGACCAGGTAGAGCGAGCCGGCGATCTTCATCGCAAGCTGCAAGGACGGCATGGCTAGCAGCAGACCGGCGAGCCCCGCGGCCGCCGCGCCGGTTACCGTCGCGAGGCCAGCCGCGCTGCCAGCCATCAGCGGCACGGACCGGCGAAAGCCGAACTGTGCGCCGGATGCAGTGGACAAGGTGGTGGCAATGCCGGGCGTGGCGGTGGCCACAAAAGCGAACAGGATCAAGGGCAGGATAGGCTGGAGCATGGCGCGTTCCTTATGGAAGGCGTCATGCTAGGCGTGGCTGCTCATCAGTAAATGCAATGTTTGATATGGTGTGCATTGGCAATTATAATGCCAGCCATGATCCGCGATCTCGACACGACCCTCATCCGCACCTTCGTCACCACCGCCGACAAGGCCAGCATGACGGCGGCGGCCAATGCGCTTCACCTGACGCAAGGCGCCGTCAGCCAGCAGGTCAAGCGGCTGGAAGAGGTGCTGGGGCAAAGCCTGTTCGAGCGCGGCCGCCGGGGTCTCAAGCTGACGCGAGCCGGCGAGCGGCTGCTCGACAAGGCCAGGCGCCTGCTGCAGCTCAACGACGAGATCCTTGCCGAAATCAGGGGCAGGGCGGTTGCCGGGCGGGTGCGGATCGGCGTGCCTTACGATCTTGTCGGCACGCTGCTCGCGCCGGTGCTGAAGACCTATGCCGAAGCCTATCCGCAGGTGGAGATTTCGCTGGTCTGCGCGTCCTCGCCGGAACTCGCGTCGGCCTTGGCGGCCGGCACCATCGATCTTGCCGTCATCGAGGAGCGCGCCGGTCCCAGCGCCGGCGAATGCCTGCTCGTCGACCGGCTGGTCTGGGTCGGCGCCAGAGGCGGGGGGGCGCGCCTGAAGCGGCCGCTGCCGGTTTCGATCGTCGCCGACACCTGCGCGTTCCGGCCGGCGGTGCTCGCCGCACTCGCCGAGCACGGGCTCGACTGGCGCACCGTGTTCGAGAACGGCAACATCGATGCCACGACCGCGACGGTGCGCTCGGACCTCGCCGTGACCACCTGGCTTGCCTCGACGGTTCCGGCCGATCTCGACATCCTGTCCGATGCCGGCCTTCCGCCCCTGCCGAATTTCTCCATCAGCCTGCATCTGCCCAAACATGCCACCCAGCCGGCAGCGCAGGCTTTCGCCAGCCATATCCGCGAAGGTCTTTCCCGCCATCGCCAGGCGGCGTGAGCGGCTGGAATTGGTCAGCTGTTCGATGCCGCCATGGCAACCGCCAATTGCGCTTCGAAAGCGCGTTTGAAGGCCGGCCGAGCCTCGCCGCGGGCCACATAGGCAGCAACGTTTGGGAATTCGTTCAGCAGTCCCGATCTTTGCAGCCGGCGCAGCACGCCCACCATGACAAGGTCGCCGGCGCTGAAAGCGCCATCGAGCCAGTCGCAATCGCTGCCGAGATGGCGGGAGAGTTCGGCCAACCGCTTGCGGATTCGATCGTCGACGAGGGGCAGGCGCTCATCGCGCCACGGCGCATCGTGCTCCAGGATCACGGCGGTTGCGCGCTCGAGGATCGGCGGCTCCACCGTGCTGTACGCGGCAAACATCCAGGCGACCGCGCGCGCCCGGGCGTTCGCATCGTCGGGCAACAGACCCGCGTGACGCACCGCGATGTGAAGGACGATCGCGCCTGACTCGAACAGGGCGAGATCGCCTTCCTCGTAGGTCGGGATACTGCCGAAAGGATTGAGCGCGAGATGCCCGGGCTGCTTCATCGCAGTGAACGAGACGAGACGAACGTCGTAAGGCTGTCCGACTTCCTCGAGCGCCCAGCGCACTTGCATGTCGCGCGCCAGCCCCCTGCCGCCATCGGGCGATCGTTCGAAGGCGGTTATGGTTGGGGTCATCGGCGGCTCCTAATTGTCCAGTCTTCGTTGCGGAAGAGAGGCTTCAAATCGGATGCGCGACGGGCTCGGCCCGCCGCGCGACAGCCTTGTGCTACTTCCAGTTCCTGCGCCGCTCGAGCTCGGCTTCCGAAGGCTCCTGCTGGGCAAAAGAACCCGTGCGGATTTCGCCTCCGCGCTCATAGGTCGCCATGATGACGCCGGTGGTGGAAGCCTGCGATTTGACGAGCTTGAAGGCCGCCGGCATGGCGTTGTCGCCGAACAGCCGCTTGCCCTTGCCGAGCACCAGCGGGAAGATCATCAGCCGCATCTCGTCGATCAGGCCATTGGCGAGCAGGGTCTGGATCAGATTGGCCGAGCCTTGAATGAGCAGGTCCGGCCCGTCTTCCTGCTTGAGTTCCTTAAGCCTGGCAACGATATCGGACCCGAGCGACTGGGTGTTCTGCCAGGTCAGCGAATCCGGCCGGTGCGTCGCCACATATTTGACCGCAGGGTTGAAGACATCCGCGATCGGATCGTTCTGATACGGCCAATGCGCGGCGAAGATATCGTAGGTTCTGCGGCCGAGCAGCAGGTCGAACGGTCTGGAGAACAGTTCCTCCATGGCCGCGCCTGCCACCTCGTCGAAATAATGGAAGGTCCAGCCGCCGAATTTGAAACCGCCGACCGGATCTTCTTCCGGCCCGCCGGGCGCCTGCATGACGCCGTCGAGGCTGACAAATGTGGCGGCAATGATCTTGCGCATAGTCTTCTCCTTCTGGCTGGTCCGCGCCGTCACGGCCGGATTTTCTGTCCAAAGCGTTTGACGCAATTCCTGGCGGAAAACCGCTTCGCATTTTTTCCTGGAATTGCTCCAAGGACGAACGGCAAGGCCGCTTTCCGACACGGCTCCGCGAATTTCTATCGGGCGCTGTCGGCGCGAATGGCGCGTGACGAGAACCAGACGTCGCCGAACACGGCGGTCGCGGTGCGGTCGGGCGCCTTGTCTTTTCTCAGCCAGATCGAGCGGGTGCGCGCGGCGCGCTCGCGCGTCGGTATTTTCGCGCCCGGCCCGGCAATGGAAGCGCCGACGCAAGGGATGAACCAGGAGCCCATGAAGGGCCGGCAGGCAAAGCCGTTTTCCAGGCGGGTTATGAGGACCGCGAAGCCGACCGTTTCAGAGGGACGCCACGGAAAGACCATACGGCCGTGGGGTTTCAGCGCTTTCAGCCATGCGGCGGGCGGGGCGACGACGCCGGCATTGACATAGATGATATCGGAGGGCGGCAACGGATTGGCGACGGCGTCGCCCTGGATAATTTCGACGTTGGCGTATCGGGCGAGGTTTGCCTTGGCGCGCGCGGCAAGGTCGGCCTCGATCTCGAAGGCGGTGACGCTGCCGCCCGGCTCGACCAGTCTCGCCAGCAGCGCCGTGTAGTAGCCGGTGCCGGCGCCGATATGGGTGACGGCTTCGCCCGGTTTCGGCTCAACCTTGCCGATCCACATCGCGTGCAGCATCGGCTCGCCATTGTTGATGCCCTTGTCGGCATCGAGCACGACGAGCACGTTCTGGTAGATATAGGTCGGATCGGCGCTCGGCGTCTCGAACCGGCCTTCGCCGGCAAACACCGTCCATGGTCCCGGACCCAGGAAAGCCTCGCGCGGCACCGAGGCGAACACCTCCTCGATGCGCGGGTCGGCCGACCGCGCCTGCGCGGCCATCAGCCTGGCGTAAAATCTGCGGGCTTCGTCCGGTTCGGCCATGGCGCGAAGATAGCGCGTCCGGCGCGAATGTCGCGATCAGCCGGCGAAGGTGTCATAGAGCAGCTTGAAGTTGAGAACGAGGATGACGGCCGCCACCACCCAGGCCAGGACCGCGACGGCACGCGGTATGGCGAAACTGCCCATCTTCTTCCTGTCCGACACGAACTGCACCAGCGGGATGACGGCGAAGGGCAGCTGCATCGACAGCACCACCTGGCTGAACACAAGCAGCTCGGCCGTGCCCTTCTCGCCGTAGAGCGCGGTGACGACCACCACCGGGACGATGGCGATGCCGCGCGTCAGGAGGCGGCGAGCCCATTGCGGGATTCGCAGCCGCAAAAAGCCTTCCATCACGATCTGGCCGGCAAGCGTTGCGGTGACGGTCGAGTTGAGGCCGGAAGCGAGCAGCGCGACCGCGAACAGGATCGAGGCGATGCTCAGGCCCAGCAGCGGCGACAGCAGCTCGAAGGCCTGACCGATCTCGGCCACGTCGTGATGGCCGGTATCGTGAAAGGCGACCGCCGCGACGATCAGGATCGAAGCGTTGACGAAGAGTGCGAGGATCAGCGCGATGGTCGAATCCGTCGTCGCCCATTTGATGGCGTCGCGCTTGCCGCCGTCGGTGCGCTCATAGGCGCGGGTCTGCACGATCGAGGAATGCAGATAGAGATTATGCGGCATCACGGTGGCGCCGATGATGCCGATGGCGATGTAGAGCATCGCCGGATTGGTGACGATCTGCGACGACGGCACGAACATCGAATGCAGGATGGTGCCTGCCGGCGGCGCGGCGACGAAGATCTGGATGGCAAAGCAGCCGAAGATGACGATCAGAAGCGCGATGACGAAGGCTTCGAGGTAGCGGAAGCCCTTGTTCATCAAGAGAAGCACCAGGAAGGCGTCGAGCGCGGTCAGCATGGCGCCGCCGATCAGCGGAATGCCGAACAGAAGCTGCAGCGCGATCGCCGTGCCGATCACCTCGGCAAGATCGCAGGCGATGATCGCGAGTTCGCAAGCGATCCAGAGCACGAAATTGACGGGACGCGGATAGTAGGCGCGGCAGGCCTGGGCGAGGTCGCGGCCGGTGGCGATGCCGAGCCGCGCCGCCAGCGCCTGCAGCAGGATCGCCATCAGGTTCGACAGCATGATGATGAAAAGCAGCGTGTAGCCGAATTGGGCGCCGCCGGCGAGATCGGTCGCCCAGTTGCCCGGGTCCATGTAGCCGACCGAGACCATATAGCCCGGTCCCATGAAGGCGAACAGGCGGCGGAACCACACGCCGGTCTTTGGCACCGCGATCGAGGCATTCACCTCGCGCAGGCTGGGCTGCTCGTCATCGGGCCTGTCGAATCGCCATGCGGGTCGGGCTACGGTTGCTGCATCGGCATCGGACATGGGACTTACCGCTGGAATTATCGAACGTACCGTTTATCTATGCCAGGGCTCAACATTATGCAATGGGCTATATTTCATTGATCATGCTTTCGTGATACGTCGGAGCAAGCCTGGACCCGAGCGACCGCAACCCCGGTTGCGCCAGGGCGGGAATGCAAATAAACGGCCGGACCATCGGGGGTTCGTGTTATGGATGCGGGTCCCGATTCAGCGAACGGGATAGAGCACGATGTCGACCGAAAACCGCTTCACACTTTTCGGCCTCATGCTCCAGGACAGGCCAGGAGGAGCGCATATTGGCGCTTAGGAACAAACCGGTTCGACGCGAAGAGCCGCTTCCCGATGCCGAAATCCATTCGGAAGGATTCCGGCAGCAGCGCCAGGCGCGCCGCAGCGCGCTGGTCGAGGATTATGTCGAGCTGATCGCCGATCTGATCGAGGACGGCAATGAGGCGCGGCAGGTGGATATCGCCGCAAGGCTCGGGGTCGCGCAGCCGACGGTGGCCAAGATGCTGACCAGGCTGTGTGCCGACGGGCTGGTCTCGCGAAAACCCTATCGCGGCGTGTTCCTGACCGAGGCCGGCCGCAAGGTCGCCGAGGAGAGCCGCATCCGCCACCAGACGGTGGAGGCCTTCCTGCGCTCGCTGGGCGTCAGCGCCGAGACGGCGCGCATCGACGCCGAGGGCATCGAGCACCATGTCAGCGCCGAAACGCTGGAGGCTTTCCGCCGCGCAATGACGCATCGCCAGGCGTAGGAGTTCGATCCATCCGAGCGCGTTGAAGCGGAACCGACGCATGTCCGCTGCATTTTTTCCCACATCATGCCGCTATCGCTTAGGGAGGAAGCAATGGGCGTCGAGCAGGCATCGACCGCCAAGGGAAAGCAGGCGGCCAGGGGATTGGGACAGGCGACCGCCAGGGACGAGCGCAAGACCGAGACAGAGACCGGCCCTCCGATGAAGAAGGGCGCGGCGCGTTTCGAGGAACGTTCGCAGAGTTCGGACGGGAAGAGCGCCGGCGCCAAGCAGAAAAGCTGAGGTTTTTAGCCGGGTTATCGGGAGTGGAAATTGATCAGCCGATCGGAGTTCCTTCGGCCCGCACATTTTTCGAGCGAAAAATTCTGTGACTTAGGCCAGCCATTGCGATAATTGTCTGCAGGGGGTGGTTGCGGGCCGTCTTCCAGGACATTCGCATTGCGAGGAGTTGCCATGCTTTGGAGAGGCCGTCGTCAGAGCGACAATATCGAGGACCAGCGCAGCGATGGCGGCGGGCTCGGCGGCGGACTGGGCGGCGACGGCCAGTTCCGCATCCCGATCGGCGGCCGCACCGGTGGCGGCGGCAGCATCCTCCTGGTCATCTTGGTTGTGCTTGCCGGATGGTATTTCGGCTTCGACCCGTCGCAGATCCTCGGCGACGGCGGCGGCCAGATCACGGAAGACACCAGCTCGCAAAATGGTGGCTCGCCGGCCAATGACGAGATGAAGCAATTCGTTGCGACCGTGCTGGCGGAAACCGAGGACACCTGGACCGGCATTTTCAAATCTCAAGGATTGACTTACGAGGATCCCAAGCTGGTGCTGTTCAGCGGCCAGGTCCGCTCGGCCTGCGGCTTCGCCTCGGCGGCTGCCGGGCCGTTCTACTGCCCGGGCGACCATAAGGTCTATCTCGACATGACCTTCTTCCAGCAGCTCGACCAGCAGTTCGGCGCTTCCGGCGAGTTCGCGCGCGCCTATGTGGTGGCGCATGAGGTCGGTCACCATGTGCAGAACCTCACCGGCATCATGAGCAAGTTCAAACAGATGCGGCAAGGCATGAGCGAGGCCGACGCCAACCAGCTTTCGGTGCGCATCGAGCTTCAGGCCGATTGCTTCGCCGGCGTGTGGGCACATTACACCGCGCAAAAAGGCATATTGGAGCAGGGCGACATCGAAAGCGCGCTGAACGCCGCCAAGCAGATCGGCGACGACACGCTGCAGAAGAGGATGCAGGGCTATGTCGTGCCGGAAAGCTTCAACCATGGCACCTCGCAGCAGCGGCAGACATGGCTGGCGCGCGGCTACAAGAGCGGCAAGCTGTCCGACTGCAACACCATGAGCGGTCCTATCTGAGGCGGCGCCAGCCGCTTCTTTTCCGCTAAGATCGGCGATCAAAGACGGCTGGCAAGGAGTGTCAGGATAAGGCGTTTGCCTTCGTTCGCGCATTGTTCCCGCCGGCAACGTCGCTTATAAGTGCCCTCCCGCCTCGGGCGGCCTGAGGAGCTTATCGCCATGATCGACCCGAGAACCGCCAAGCGGGGCCTTGCGCTCGTTTTCACGACGCTGCTGCTCGACATCATCGGCTTCGGCATCATCATGCCGGTGCTGCCGGCCTACCTTGAGGAACTGAGCGGCGTCAGCGTCAGCGAGGCCGCGATCGAGGGCGGCTGGCTGTTTTTCGTCTATGCTGCGATGCAATTCTTCTTCGCGCCGATCATCGGCGGCTTGAGCGACCGCTTCGGACGCCGCCCAGTCCTGCTTGCCTCGGTGCTGACCTTCTCGATCGACAACCTGATCTGCGCCGTCGCCTGGTCCTATCCGATGCTGTTCATCGGCCGCGTGCTCGCGGGCATTTCCGGCGCGAGTTACTCGACGACATTGGCCTTCATCGCCGACATCTCGAACGACGAGAACCGGGCGAAGAATTTCGGCCTGCTCGGCATCGCCTTCGGCGTCGGCTTCGTCATCGGCCCGGTGCTGGGCGGGCTGCTCGGCACGTTCGGGCCGCGCGTGCCGTTCTATTTCGCCGCCGCGCTTGCTTTCGTGAATTTCCTGATCGCAATGCTGTTCCTGCCGGAAACGCTGGACGAAAAGCACCGCCGGCCCTTCGAGTGGAAGCGCGCCAATCCGGTCGGCACGCTGATCCAGATGCGCAATTATCCGGGCATCGGCTGGATCGGGCTTGTGTTCTTCCTGATGACGCTCGGCCACATGGTTTACCCGGCGGTCTGGGCGTTCGTCTCCAGCTACCGCTATGGCTGGAACCAGCAGCAGATCGGCTTTTCGCTCGGCGCCTTCGGCCTGTGCGGCGCGATCGTCATGGCGATCGTGCTGCCGCGGGTCATTCCCAGGTTTGGGGAGTGGAGGACGGCGGCGATCGGCCTGACCTTCACCGCGCTCAGCGCTTTCGGGTATGCGTTCTCGACGCAAGGCTGGATGATCTATGCGGTGATCGTGGCCGGCTGCCTCGAAGCGCTGGCAGACCCACCGTTGAGGAGCCTCGCCGCCGCGAAGGTGCCGCCTTCGGCGCAGGGCGAATTGCAGGGCGCAATGACCTCGATCTTCTCGATCACCTCGATCGTCACGCCGCTGCTCTATACGGCGATCTTCTCCTGGTTCACGAGCCCGACCGCGCCGGTCGTGTTCGGCGGCGCGCCCTATGTGCTCGGCGCGATCTTCCTGACGCTGGCGGTGATCGTCTTCGTGACGAAAGTGGCCAAGCCGACGGCGAAGGAAGTCGAGCGCATGCACTCGCAGGAAGCGGTGACCGACGCTGCTTAGGCTGGTGGTTTGAGCTAGGCGCGTTCCGCCAGCGCCTCTTCGCCGCGCCGCTCGCGGATCAGGTTGACGAAGCGGCGGAAGAGGTAATGCGAATCCTGCGGGCCGGGCGAGGCTTCGGGATGGTGCTGCACCGAGAAGACCGGCCGGCCGGTCAGCGCGATGCCGCAATTCGAACCGTCGAAGAGCGAGACATGGGTTTCCTCGACGCCTTCGGGCAGCGAGTCGGCATCGACGGCGAAACCGTGATTCATCGACACGATCTCGACCTTGCCGGTGGTGTGGTCCTTGACCGGATGGTTGGCGCCGTGGTGGCCCTGGTGCATCTTCTCGGTCCTGCCGCCGAGCGCCAGCGCCAGCATCTGATGGCCGAGGCATATGCCGAACACCGGGATGTCGGTCTTCAGGAGGTTCTGGATCACCGGCACGGCATATTCGCCGGTCGCTTCCGGATCGCCGGGGCCGTTCGACAGGAAAATGCCGTCCGGCTGCATGGCCAGGATTTCCTCCGCGCCCGTCTTGGCCGGCACCACGGTGACCTTGGCGCCGAGCCCCGCCAGCAGGCGCAGGATGTTGCGCTTCACCCCATAGTCGATGGCCACGACATGCATCGACGGCGCGTCCTGCTCGCCATAGCCCTCGTTCCAGACCCAGGGCGTCTCGCGCCAGACTGAGGACTGGCCCGACGTGACCTCCTTGGCGAGATCGAGGCCGATCAGGCCCGACCAGGCCGCGGCCTGCCGCTTCAAATCCTCGACGTCGAAGACGCCGTCGGGCGCATGCGCGATGACGGCATTGGGCATGCCCTTCTCGCGGATCAGCACTGTCAGCGCGCGGGTATCGATGCCGGACAGCGCGACGATGCCGCGCCGCTTCAGCCACTGGTCGAGATGGCCGGCGGCGCGATAGTTGGACGGGTCGGTGACATTGGCCTTGAAGATCGCGCCGACCGCGCCGGCGCGAGCCACGGGATTCAAGTCCTCGATATCCTCGTCATTGGTGCCGACATTGCCGATATGCGGGAAGGTGAAGGTGACGATCTGGCCAGCATAGGACGGATCGGTGAGGATCTCCTCGTAACCGGTCAGCGCGGTGTTGAAGCACACTTCCGCGACGGCCGACCCGGTGGCGCCGAGACCGCGGCCCTCGATCACCGTGCCGTCGGCAAGCACCAGAAGGGCGGTCGGCTTTTCGGTGGCCCAGGGGGCGGTGGTCATGGCCATGGCGGCACTCCTGTCGGGCGCTTCAAAACGGTCGGCAAGACCGTTGGCGCGGCAAGACGCGCGGGCTGGATATTTCAGCTCCCTTGCGTCAACTCATTGTCTCATGCAGGACCGAGTACATAGGGGAAGCGGCGGTAGTGGTCAATGCGCCGCCCCCGAACCACGGCCTATGTGCTTTCGTCCAGCAATATCAGCGGTTTGGCGGAATTTGCCTTACCCGTTCGGCAAAGCTATTGTCCGCCGCATTCGAAGGAGAAAGCACGATGCGCGAGAAAATCGCCGAATCCATGAAGAGCGCGATGAAGGCGCAGGACAAGCACCGCCTGCCGACGCTGCGGCTGATCCAGGCCGCCATCCACGACCGCGACATCGCCAATCGCGGCGCCGGCAAGCCGCCGGCGAGTGAGGAGGAGATCCTGCAGATCCTCGCCAAGATGGTGAAGCAGCGCGAGGAATCGGCCAAGGCCTTCGAAGACGGCAAGCGGCCGGAACTGGCGGCACAGGAGCGTGGCGAGATGGAGATCATCCGCGAATTCCTGCCAACGCAGCTTGACGACGCCGCGATCACGGCCGCGGCGCGCGAGGCGATTGCGGCGACGGGTGCCGCCAGCCAGAAGGATATGGGCAAGGTGATCAGCGCGCTGAAGCAGAAATATGCCGGCCAGATGGACTTCGCCAAGGCGAGCGCCGTCGTCAAGGGGCTGCTGCAGTAGGGTGCGGCTTCGCTAGAGCGGTTCGCCGTTTCACGGGAACGGCGAACCGCTCTATCTCCTTGTTTTTACGCAATTCCGGACGGAAAACCGCTCACACTTTTTCTGGAATTGCTCTAGGCCGTAGTGACAATTTAACGGCTTGGGATTCCATTCGATAGGCAAATCAGATTCAAGGCTGACTTTTGGAGGTCAGCTTTGGAAGGTGAAGTTCTACGCGACGATCAGTGGGAGCGGATTAAGCTGTTTGTGCCAGGCGGGCGCAAGGGCAAGCGCGGCCCTCGCAGCGATGGCCGGCGCTTCTTCGATGCGCTTTTATGGATCGCTCGCTCTGGCGCACGCTGGCGCGACCTGCCGGAGCGGTTTGGCCCGCATCAGAGGGCAAAGCGACGTTATTATCGCTGGATCGAAGCGGGCGTGTTCGACCGGCTGTTCGAAGCGATCAGCAGTGATCCAGATCTGGAATGGCTGATGATCGACGCGACCGTTATCCGCGCTCAGGCCCAGGCTGCGGGAGCCCGGCGAAAAAGGGGGGATCTGAAGCCCAGGCTCTCGGTCGCTCGCGTGGTGGGTTCGGCACCAAGCTCCATGCCGTCGTAGACGCACTCGGCCTGCCGGTCCGCTTTGAGATCGGCCCCGGTCAGCAAAATGACATGGCACCTGCCTGCGGTCTGGTCGAGGGTTTTCTGCGGGCCAAGTGATCGCCGACCGCGCCTATGACGCCGATCGACTGCATGATGTGGTCCTCGACCAAGGCGGTGAGCCGGTCATCCCGCCGCGACGCCACCGCAAATACCAACACGCCTATGACAAGATCGCCCACAAAAACCGCTGGGGCATCGAGGCCTTCTTCGCCAAGCTCAAACAGTGGCGGCGCATCGCAACGCGCTACGACAAAATCGCCGCCAACTTCCTCGGCTTCGTCAAACTCGCAGCCATCATGCTCTGGCTCAAATGATTAAATTGTCACTACGGCCTAATCCTTGCAGATCGGCACCGGCTGCGGCGGCGGCGCCGGATGGTCCTTCTTGTACTGAGCGATGATCGGCTCCAGCACCTTCTTCGGCCAGAATTTAGGCGTGCCGATCTCCTTCAGGCAGGAGGCGTTCCAATAGGTGCCCGCGCTTGAGAGCGCCTGGCCGGCGGCCTTGGCCCGCGCGACAGCGGCGATATCGCGCGATTCCGGATAGATGTAGAGCGTTGTCGGGTTGTTTTTCACCAGGGGGATGATCTGCTCGGCATCGGCGGGCGACCAGCTGGTGCAGCCATTGCTGCGGCCGCCGGCATAATTCACCAGCTTGCCGAACGGCACGAAACCGTCGTGGTCGGCATAGGAACTTTTCGGGTCCTTGCGCAGGCACATGCCCCTCAGCAAAGCAGCCGGATGGCCGCCGATCACGCGCTGCCTGGCGTTCGCCGCTTCGCCTTCGCCATCGAATTGGATGAAGGTGCGCATGAACGCAGCGTTCTGAGCGCCGACACGGTAGTAGCCCTTGAAGGAGGTCTTGGTCTCGGCGGTCATGTAGGCGCCGCCGGCGGTGAGCTCGGAATCCATCGCATTGCCGAAATTCTTCGCGCAGCGCCTGCCGTTGGAGAAATCCGCGACGCCTCTCAGGTTGCGGCCGCCGCCATGGCCCGAGGAAACCGCGCGAAAGAGCTGCTTGGCTTCGCAGATGATGTAATAACGCTGACCGAGCACGCCGTTGCCGAGGTCGCCCGGACGCGTGGCATCCATGGCGAAATAGCAGGGGTTGCTGACCGAGCCTTCACTGACCTTCTTCTGGTAGAGCGCGCGCGCCCGCTCCAGCACGACCTGAGAGATCTGGCCTTCGCCGTCGCCGACATGGCGCTGCAGCCAGTCGGGAATGGTCGACGGCCGCAACGCCGCGAACGAGCTGACCGATGCGGTCAGAGCGGCCAGGACCACGACAAGACAGAAGATGGCCGCGCCCAGCGGAACAGATCTCAACCGCACCCTTTGCCCCTCCTGGTCAATATCTCGGGAATCACCCGGGCCGATCATAGAAGGTCTCGCACCCATCGGCGAAACACTTCTAGTTTAGCGACGCCTTTTGAAGGTCGGATTTTCGGCTTGCTTCGATTGAGCTATGATCTGATTCCGGCGCGCTCACGCCTCCTCCCTCCACCGGGAAAGCATCGTTCATGCA
Organism: Mesorhizobium sp. SOD10; assembly: GCA_000824805.1. Classification (GTDB taxonomy): domain Bacteria; phylum Pseudomonadota; class Alphaproteobacteria; order Rhizobiales; family Rhizobiaceae; genus Mesorhizobium. Next base: position 97,963 of record CCNA01000006.1, on the reverse strand, counting down.
GGGCAGTCGATCACCCGACCAACTGTTCGAGCGCAAGGCATAAGGAGGGATTGCCAAGACTGCTCGCGGCAGGAGGTTTTTCGATGCGGCTTTCCGCACCCGTCTATCATCTGAAACGCCAGGCGAGGCTCCTGTCTCGCCGGGAAAAAATTCCAATCCACACGGCGCTCGACCGCGTTGCCGGTGAAGAAGGTTTTGCCAGCTGGAGCCTGCTTGCGGCCAAGGTCGCCGAGGCTGGGCCCGGTGACAGGCTGCTGGCCCGGCTGATACCCGGCGACATGGTTCTCGTGGCGGCGCGGCCGGGCCAAGGCAAGACGCTGATGAGCCTCGAGCTCGCAGTGGCGGCCATGAAGCAGGGCGGTCGCGCCGTATTCTTCACCTTGGAATACATGCATGCCGACATCCTGGGGCGGTTCCGGGACATCGGCGCCGACCCTGCCGATTTCGACCACCTGTTCATCTTCGACAATTCCGACGCCATCAGCGCCGCCTACATTATCGAGGCATTGCGGTCGGCGCCGCGCGGTACGCTGGCGGTGATCGACTACCTGCAACTGCTCGACCAGAAGCGCGAGAATCCCGAGCTCATGGTCCAGATCCGCGCGCTGAGGTCGTTCGCCCGGGAACGCGGGCTGGTGCTGGTCTTCATCTCGCAGATCCATAGGTCTTACGATCCCGCCGGGAAGCCGTTCCCGGATACAGGAGATATCCGGCTGCCGAACCCGCTCGACCTTTCGCTGTTCGACAAGGCCTGTTTCCTGAACAAGGGCGAAATCCAGTTCCAGGCGACTTGAGAGTGATCCGTGTGGCGGCTATGTCGGTCCTCGGCAAGGAACGAACTATGATCGAGATCGTCAAACCCGCGCTCGAGCATTTGCCGTCCTACAAGGCGGCGCTGGAGCGCGGGTGGTCGCCCGACAATGTGCGGCTGCTGGAAGCGACGCGTGAACAGCTTGAGGCGATCGAACGGGATCCGGTTGCCTTTCTTGCCAGCCTTGACGATCCTCAGGCCAAGGGGCCGCCCATCGCCTTGCCCGACGGCACAACCGTGCCGCGCCTGCCCGGCTTCCGGCGCTGGATCTGGGATGGCGAGGCTGCCGGCTCGATCGGGCTGCGTTGGCAAAAAGGCACGTCGGCGCTGCCGCCGCACGTGCTTGGCCATATCGGCTATGCGGTGGTGCCGTGGAAGGAGGGACGCGGTTACGCCACCGAAGCGCTGCGGCTGATGCTCGACGAGGCAAGGGCAGTGGGACTGGACCATGTCGAGATCACCACGGACCTCGACAATCCGGCATCCCAGAAGGTGATCCTCGCCAACGGTGGCATCCTTGTCGGGCGCTTCGCCAAGGTCGCCGCCTATGGAGGCGCGGAAAGCCTGAGGTTCCGGATCGACCTTTAGATTATTCCGCCGCCGCCGGCAGCGGCGGCGTCGCGCGGCTGCGCCATTCCCAGGCTTGCGAGCCGACAGCCACCACCACCGCCACCAGCATGGCCAAGGCGCCGGCGAGCGGCAGGCTGCGATAGCCGTAACCGGCATTGAGCATCGCCGCGCCAAGCGACGCCGCGAGCGCGATGCCGACATTGAAGCCGGATGGGATCAGCGAGGAAGCGAGGTTGGAGGCATCGGCCGTCCAGGCGAGGATGCGCGTCTGGATCGGCGCGCCGATGGCGAAGTTGAGACCGCCCCAGATGACGATGGCGACGATCATCGGCACCGGGTAGGGACTGACAAGATGGATGACGCCGAGCGCCGCCGCCTGCAGGGCAAGCATGACGATAAGGGAGGGCATCAGCTTCCAGTCGGCGAGCTTGCCGCCGACCAGAACGCCGATCGTGGCGCCGACGCCGTTGAGCAGCAGCACCCAAGGGATCAGGCTCTCGTCGAGGCCGGTCACTTCGAGCAGCATCGGCGTGATGTAGGTGAACAGTGCAAACTGGCCGATCATCAGCATCAGCATCAGGATCAGCGACGTCCAGACCTGTTGGCGGCCGAGCACACGAACTTCGCGCGCCAGCCCGGCGGGCCGGTTGGCGGCGCCCGCCGTTCGCGGCAATAGCGCCAGCATGGCGAGCATCGCGATGACGCCCAGCGCGCCCATCACCCAGAAGGTCGCGCGCCAGCCCCAGAGGCTGCCGATCGCGGTACCGGCGGGCACGCCGATGACATTGGAAACCGTCAATCCCGAGAGAATGACCGCGACCGCCCGGCCGCGCTGATCCTCGCGCACCAGGCTGACGGCAACCACCATGGCGACGCCGAAATAGCAGCCATGCGCCACGGCCGCGGCGACGCGCAGCAAAAGCATCGAGGTGAAGTCAGGCGCCAGCGCGCAGGCTACCTGGCCGAGGGTGAAGGCGATCGTCAGTCCGATCAGCAGCGTCTTGCGTGAGACTTTGCCGGTCGCGAGCGCCAACAGAGGGCCGCCGATGGCGATGCCGCAGGCATAGCCGGAGACGAGATAGCCCGCGGTCGGCACCGAAATCCCGAGGCCCTGCGCCACCTCCGGCAGAACGCCGGCGATGACGAACTCGGTGGTGCCGAAGGCAAAGGCGGCAAGGAAAAGGGCAATCAGCGGCAGCATGGTTCAAACCACAGGCGAGGAATGCATGGCCTCAAACCACGCCCGGGCGGGCGCGGCAATGCAGAAATTGGCGATGGCGCTTTAGCTTTCCTTGACTGGACCGATCGAAGCCGGCCCCATGCCCCGATCACGCGGTCGTCTTGCGTCCGTAAGGTATCTTCAGCCACGCCCGCTCATGCAGATAGTAAAGCAGCGACTTGGTGACGACTTCGGTCAGCCCGATGGTGGCTGCCAGCTTGACGCTTCCCGTGACCACCAGCGATATGATCATCGTGTCGATCGTGCCGGTGGCACGCCATGAAAGCGCCTTGGCGAAGCTGCGCGAATGCGTGTCCATCGACCGATCATCCTCCCAACAATTCCTCGGGCGATCCTTAGCCGACGGAAGCGAGGATGGGCAAAGACTAATTTTTTCGACTGCCCTCTATCGCCTCAACTCGCCTTCAGCCGAGAGCCGCCGAGCAGGCCGCGCTCCTCGAGCACCGGATAGGCGATCGAGGCAAGCAGCGAGTTGATCTGCTTCAGGTCGCGGATGGTGTCGAGGTGGATCGAGCTCGTCTCGACGCTCTTGGCGGTGCCTTCGCGCAGGCGCAGGAAATGGCTGGCGCTGGTTTCCTTCTCGCGCTCGCGCAGCAGGTCCTTTTCCAACACCAATTGCCTGGCGGTTTCCGGGTCGCGCGAGACCAGGACGTTGAAGGCGAGCCGCGCATTGGCGAGCACCGAGGAATGGAAGGCGCAGAGCTCCTGCCAGCCTTCAGGCGTGAATTCCAGGCCGCGCTCCAGCTTCTTCCTGACATGCACCAGCATGTTGCGCACGATGATGTCGCCGACCTGCTCCAGCTTGACGCAGGCGCCGATCAGCTCCTGGCACCGCAATGCCTCGTCCTCGGTGAGCGGATTCCTGGTGACCTTGGCGAGATAGAGCTTGATCGCGGCGTGCTTCCTGTCGACGCGGTCGTCGAGCGCGGCAAGCGCCTTGATCTTGGCGGGGTCGGCATCCTCATACAGCTCAATGATGCGCTTCAGCATAATCTCGACCGTCTCGCAGACCCGCACCACCTCACGCGTGGCGTTGGCCAACGCTTGGCTCGGCGTGTCGAGCGCGCTCTCGTTCAGCGCCGAAAGCTCCACGACCTCGAGCGTGGCGGCGGGTTGCGGCTTGCTGCCCAGCGCCACGATCTTTTCGGAAGCGCGGTAGACGAGGCCAGCCAGCGGCAGTCCGGCCAGCAGGATCAGCACGTTGAACAGAATGTGGGCGTTGACGATCTGATCCGGCGCGGTCTTGCCGAGGAAGGCGACATCCGGCTTGAAGGTCATGATCAGGACCAGCATGATCAGCGAGCCGAGGCCGCGCATCAAAAGGTTGCCGACCGGCACGATGCGCACCTCGGGCGGCGCCGACCGCGTCAGCATCGGCGCAATAAGCGACGAGCCAAGATTGACGCCGAGCACCAGGACCACGCCCAGTTCCGGCGTGATCAGCCCGCGGCCCGCCAGCGTCGCCATCAAAAGCACCGCGGCGATGCTCGACTGGAACAGCCAGGTGACCAAGGCGGCCAACAGGTAAGTGGTGATGGAGTCGCCTGAGAAATAATTAATGATCAGCGGCATCAGTTGGCTGTTGCGCAGCGGCTCCGACGCCTGGCCGATCATCTCGAGCGACAGGATCAGCAGGCCGACGCCGATCAGGATGCGGCCCAACTGCCGCCAGTCTCGCCGCTCAGTGGTCATGAACATGACCGTGCCGGCGATCAGGCAGAGCGGCACGAGAAGTGTAAGGTCGAAGGTGAGCAGCTTGGCCACCAGCGCCGAACCGATCTCGGCGCCGCGCACCGCCAGTTGCCCGGCGGCGCCCGAAACGATGCCGGCGCCGGCGAAGGAGCCGACCAGCAGCGTCACTGCGGTCGAGCTCTGCAGCGCGACCGCCAGCCCACAGCCGGCCAGCACCGCCATGACCGGATTGCGCATGGTGGCGCGCAGCCTGTGGCGCAGCACGTCGCCATAGGCGCGCTCGACTCCGGTCTTTACCATGCGGGTGGCGAACAGCATCAGCGCCACCGCGCCGGCAAGGTGCAGGAGGACGACGGAGCCGCTCACAGCCGACCTCGCAAGTTGGCTTTGGCGACGTGGAGAGGAGTACGAATCTTAGCCATTTCAACGCGTCGAAATATACCAATTAAGATTAGCCGAATAATAGATTTTTCTGATGCGATGATCGTCTCGGCTCGACGGCGCATGTCGGAAATGAATAGAGGAAGCATTGGTTGCATGTGCCCGGCGGCGGCGCTTCCGTCTCATGCTATCCAACGCCTGGCGGCGTGGCCGGGCCGATCCGAAGCGTTGTTGAAGCCGCCTGCGCAAGCCTAGGAAATCATTACATAATTGTAATTCTGACGTTCAGTTTCGGTTCATCCATCGGCGGTTACTCCTCCGCCCATCGACAACAAGGAGTACCGACTGTGAAGCGTCTCATACTTTCCGCCGTCACCGCCTCGACGCTGGCCGCCTCGGCCTTCTCCGGCCAGGCCGCGCCGCTTGCCCAACCAAGCGCGCCGCAGTCGAATTACACCCAGGTCGACTGGCAGAAGCCCGGCAGGCATGTCGACAAGCGTGTCGTGAAGAAGAAGGTCGTCGTAAAGCGCAGCCATTGGCGCAACGGCCAGAAATACTCCAACTGGAGGCGCCACCAGCCGATCCGCGACTGGAACCGCTACGGCCTGCGCCGTCCCGGCCCCGGCCAGGAGTGGATCCGCGTCGGCAATGACTATGTGCTGGTCAGCATTCTTTCCGGCATCATCTTCGGCGCGATCGCCGCGCATTAATCCACGGCAATCCGGAAATTCGGAAGGCGGTCACCCAGCCGCCTTCTTTTCCTCTGTGAAAAGCGGGTACGATGTGTCAGCCGGAGTCGCCGCGCCCGGGCGGCTTGATTATATGGAGGCAAACGAGCTTTTACCCGATGCGATTTCCGCCCGCCTTCCTCGACGAGATTCGCGACCGCGTGCCGATTTCTCAGGTCATCGGCCAGCGCGTCGCATGGGACAGGAAAAAGACCAACACGTCGCGCGGTGACTATTGGGCCTGCTGTCCGTTCCACGGCGAGAAAAGCCCGTCCTTCCATTGCGAGGACAAGAAGGGCCGCTATCACTGCTTCGGCTGTTCGGTGTCGGGCGATCACTTCAAGTTCCTCACCGAGCTCGACGGCATGAGTTTTCCCGAGGCGGTCGAGAAGATCGCCGAGATGGCCGGCGTGCCAATGCCGGTGCGGGATGAGGCGCAGGAGCGGCGAGAGAAGGAACGCGCCAGCCTGACCGACGTCATGGAAATGGCCACCGCCTTCTTCCAGGAGCGGCTGCAGGGACCGGAAGGCGCCAAGGCCCGTGCCTATCTGCGCGACCGCGGGCTGACGCCGGCGACGCAGCAATCCTTCCGTCTGGGTTACGCGCCCGACAGCCGCAACGCGCTCAAGGAGCATCTCGCCGCGAAGGGCGTGCCGAAGGCCGATATCGAAGCCTGCGGGCTGGTGCGGCACGGCGACGACATCCCAGTCTCCTATGACTGGTTCCGCGACCGCATCATGTTCCCGATCCCGGATTCGCGCGGCAAGATCATCGCTTTCGGCGGGCGGGCGCTAGCGCCCGATGCCTTGGCCAAATACATGAACTCGCCGGAGACCGAGCTCTTCCACAAGGGCAATGTGCTTTACAATTTCGCCCGAGCCCGAAAGGCTCTCGCCAAGGGCGGCACGGTGATCGCGGTCGAAGGCTATATGGACGTGATCGCGCTGGCGCAGGCCGGCTTCGAGAACGCCGTGGCGCCGCTCGGCACCGCACTCACCGAAAACCAACTCGAGCTTCTGTGGCGCATGGCCCCGGAGCCGGTGCTGTGCTTCGACGGCGACAAGGCCGGGCTGAAAGCGGCATGGCGGGCGGCCGATCTGGCGCTTCCGGCCGTCCAGCCCGGGCGCTCGGCGCGCTTTGCGCTGTTGCCCGAGGGCAAGGATCCTGATGATCTGGTCAAGGCGGAAGGGCCTGACGCGTTTCGGGCGGTGCTTTCGGAAGCGCGGCCGCTCGCCGACCTGCTCTGGATGCGCGAGACGGCCGGCGGTGTCTTCGATACGCCGGAGCGGCGCGCCGAACTCGGAAAGAGGCTGCGCGAGATCACCAGCCGCATCCGCGACGAGAGCACGCGCTACCACTATCAACAGGAGATGCGCGAGCGGGAACAGAGCTTCTTCGGCTCGCAGCGCGGCGCGCGGCAAGGCCAACACGGGGCACGCTCCGACGGCCGCCCGGGCGAGCGCGGCAGGGGGGCGGCGCCAGGCGGGGCGTTTGGCCGGAGCGCTGCGGGAGGGCGCGCCGCGATCACCGAGAGCCTGGGCCGCTCGGCGCTGGTCAAGCGCACGGGCGAAGCCATGTCGGTGCGCGAGGCGACGATCATCGTGGCGCTGGTCAACCATCCGGCGCTGATCGACGAGAATTTCGCGCATGTCGAATTCCTCGACCTCGCCAATTCGGATTTGCGCAAGCTCCACGCGGCCATTCTCGACGCGATGGCGCATGACGCGGCCGACGAGCGCGGCGCCATCATCGCCACCATCGAGCGCGCCGGCTGCGGCGGCATCTGGGAGCGGGCGGTGGAACTGATCAAGCGCGCGCGGCAGTGGCCGGCGCTCGAAACCGCGGCGCTCGAGGACGCCCGCGACGCCTTCAACCAGGCGATGCACTTGCAGCGCAGCGCCCGCACATTACATAGAGAGCTGAAACAGGCGCAGGCGGCGCTCGATGCGGACCCTTCGGACGAAAACTTCCGGCATCTCGTCGAGATTCAAGCGCAATTCAACGATGTGCAGGCAACGGAAGCGCTGATCGAAGGATTCGGCGTTTCGTCGGGCAGGGTTGGCCGCGTTTAGGGCCCAACACCACCCGTTGAAAGTGAAGTGGAAATACGCAGCGCGTCGAATCGACGCCTCTAAGTCGGGTAATTGATTCGCTTTTTTCATGCGAATCATGCCAGAGGCGCTTGACCTTCTGGCAGATTGGCGGAATCAGGACGATTCGAAACGTTAACCGTGCCCCGGCGTCGGCGGGAAATTTGAGCGATGTGAGATACTGGTGATGGCTGGACAGGCAAAATGCCTGCTCCAGATATCACGGTTAAGCTGGACTTAATGCATGTCGCCCAAAGGTGGAAAGCCGGTTTTGGGCGACATGCACAAACAAAAGAGATGACGCAGGTTGCCGGGCCGGTAGAAAGCGTTCCGGCGCGGGCACAACCGGCAACCGGTCCGACAGTTTACGCGGCCTCGATATCGGCCGCTTGGAGACGACAAAGAATGGCGACAAAGGAAAAGGAAGAGGTCGAGACCGAACGTGAAGGCGCCACCGATGGCCCTCTGCTCGACCTTTCCGACGATGCTGTCAAGAAGATGATCAAGGCCGCGAAGAAACGCGGCTATGTCACGCTCGACGAACTCAATGCGGTGCTGCCCTCGGAAGAGACGGATCCGGATCGCATCGAAGACATCAATGCGATGCTCAACGACATGGGCATCAATGTCGTCGAAGACGACGAGCAGGGTGAAGAGAGCGAAGGCGAAGCGGCCGGCGACAGCGAGGAAGACGCCAACGAGCTTGCCGAGCAGACGGGCACCGCCGTCGCCGCCACGACCACCAAGAAAGAGCCGACCGATCGCACCGACGACCCGGTGCGCATGTATCTGCGCGAGATGGGCTCGGTCGAGCTTCTGTCGCGCGAGGGCGAAATCGCCATCGCCAAGCGCATCGAGGCCGGCCGCGAGACCATGATCGCCGGGCTTTGTGAAAGCCCGCTAACCTTCCAGGCCATCATCATCTGGCGCGACGAGCTCAACGAATCGAAGATCCTGCTGCGCGAGATCATTGACCTCGAGGCGACCTATGCCGGCCCCGAGGCCAAGCAGGCGCCGGTGGTCGAACGCGTCGAGGAAGCGCCCAAGCCTGAAGAGAAGCCGCGCGGACGCGCGGCGGCACGCGAGGAAGAAGACGACATCACCAATGTCGGCGGCGACACGCGCGGGCTGGAGGAAGAGGAAGACGACGAGGACGAGGCGAGCCTGTCGCTGGCCGCGATGGAAGCCGAACTGCGTCCGCAGGTGATGGAGACGCTCGACGTCATCGCCGACACCTACAAGAAGCTCCGCAAGCTGCAGGACCAGCAGGTCGAGAACCGCCTGGCCGCGGCAGGCACGCTCTCGCCCAGCCAGGACCGCCGCCTGAAGGAGCTGAAGGACCAGCTGATCAAGGCGGTGAAGTCGCTGTCGCTCAACGCCGCGCGCATCGAAGCGCTGGTCGAGCAGCTCTACGACATCAACAAGCGCCTGGTGCAGAACGAGGGCAAGCTTTTGCGGCTGGCCGAAAGCTATGGCGTGCGCCGCGAGGAATTCCTCAAGGAGTATCAAGGCTCCGAGCTCGATCCGAACTGGACTCGCTCGATCTCCAACCTGACCTCGCGCGGCTGGAAGGAGTTTACCAAGAACGAGAAGGACACGATCAAGGAACTGCGCGCCGAGATCCAGAACCTCGCCACCGAAACGGCGATCTCGATTCAGGAATTCCGCAAGATCGTGAACCAGGTGCAGAAGGGCGAGCGCGAGGCCGCGATCGCCAAGAAGGAAATGGTCGAGGCGAACCTTCGCCTGGTCATCTCCATCGCCAAGAAATACACCAACCGCGGCCTGCAGTTCCTGGATCTCATCCAGGAAGGCAATATCGGCCTGATGAAGGCGGTCGATAAGTTCGAATACCGCCGCGGCTACAAGTTCTCGACCTACGCCACGTGGTGGATCCGGCAGGCCATCACCCGCTCGATCGCCGACCAGGCGCGCACCATCCGCATTCCGGTGCACATGATCGAGACGATCAACAAGATCGTGCGCACCTCGCGCCAGATGCTGCACGAGATCGGCCGCGAGCCGACGCCGGAGGAACTGGCCGAGAAGCTTGCCATGCCGCTGGAAAAGGTGCGCAAGGTCTTGAAGATCGCCAAGGAGCCGATCTCGCTCGAAACGCCTGTCGGCGACGAGGAGGATTCGCATCTCGGCGATTTCATCGAGGACAAGATGGCGATCCTGCCGATCGACGCGGCGATCCAGGCCAATCTGCGCGAGACGACGACGCGCGTGCTGGCCTCGCTCACCCCGCGCGAAGAGCGGGTTCTGCGCATGCGCTTCGGCATCGGCATGAACACCGACCACACGCTGGAGGAAGTCGGCCAGCAGTTCTCGGTGACGCGCGAACGCATCCGCCAGATCGAAGCCAAGGCGTTGCGCAAGCTCAAGCATCCGAGCAGGTCGCGGAAGCTCAGAAGCTTCCTCGACAGCTGAGCGGAAACGCAAACACACGAAGATCCAAGGGGCGCCTCCGGCGCCCTTTTTTGCGTTTCAGGCTATCCCTCATGGCGCCTTGCCGGGTTTGCCCGACAGGAGGATAATTTCAGGGTCGGATGCATTGTGGGCGATAGACCGGATGCCCGCCCGGCGCCGGCCGTAAACCGCCGGACGCTCGCTCCGTGGCACCGGAGGGAGGTGTGCCATGACAACCTACATCGTGCTTATCAACTGGACCGAGCTGGGCGCCAGGAATGTGCGGGAGTCGCCGAAACGGCTCGATGCCGCCAAGAAGCTGCTGGGGGAGATGGGCGGCTCGTTCAAATCATTCTACCTGACCATGGGCGAATGCGACATGGTCGCCATCGTCGAAGCTCCGGACGATGCGGTGCTCGCCCGCTTCGCGCTGATGTTGGCGTCAGGCGGCAATGTCAAAACGCGGACGATGAAGGCGTTCCCGGAATTCGCCTACCGCGAGATCATCAGCTCGCTGGGGTGAGGCGGCTTGGGGATCGGCGCGGCTGTTGCGAAGCCGCGCTGCATTCCCGATAGTCGCGCCATGCCCAAGCCGCTGCTCATCGTCTGGTACAACACACGCTGTCCGGTGTGCGACGCCGGCGTCAGCCGCCAGAAGCGGCGGCTGATCGATGCGGTCAAGGCGGGCCGTGTTGAATTCCGCGACATCAACTTCGAGCCCGAAGCGCTTTCGGCCTACGGCGCCTCGCTCGAGGATATCCGCCGGCGCCTGCATGCCATCGATGCCGAAGGGCGGCTGCTGGTTGGCGCTGATGTGGCGATCGCGGTCTGGCGCTTCACGCCGGGCGAGGGATGGCTGGCGCGCTTGTTCGGCAACGTGATCACGCTGCCGCTGACGCGCTTTGGCTACGACCGCTTCGCGGACCTTCTCTATGCCTGGAACCGGCACAGGGGACGCTGGTAGGCAGCTTGGCTCCCTCCGCGTGCGGAACGGCAGCTCTTGGCTTGGGCTACGATACATCTTAAGATATATCTTGACGCGGAACGCGGCCGGCCTTACGTACGATGTATCGTAAGATAAAACGCAAGGAGCAATCTATGCACAGACACGGTCACTTCGGGCATAACCATTTCGGCGAGCGCATGTTCATGCATATGGCCGGCAAATTTGGGGGCAGAGGGGGCGGCGGCTTCGGCCCGTTTAGCCATGGCGGCAGGGGCGGCGGCGGCCGCGGCGGCCCGGGCGACATGTTCCGCGCCGGGCGCATGCTGGCCGACGGCGATCTCAAGCTGATCACGCTGTCGCTTCTGGCCGACGCGCCGCGCCACGGCTATGACATCATCAAGGCGCTGGAAGAGCGCACCAGCGGCATCTACAGCCCGAGCCCGGGCGTGGTCTATCCGACGCTGACCTTCCTGGAGGAGGCGGGCTATGCGGTGTCGTCCAGCGAAGGCAACAAGAAGGTGTTTTCGATCACCGAGGCCGGCAGGGCGCATCTCGAGGAGAACCGCGAGATGATCGACAGCGTCCTCGACCATCTCGAGCGCTTCGGCCGCAAGATGGCCGCGGCGCGCGAATGGTTCGGCTGGGGCGACGACAGGGACGAGGGGCGCCGTGGCCGCTCGCAGACGCGCGACCGTTTCCGCGCGCTTCGCCACCGGCTCCGCGCCGCGCTCGGCGACATCGCCGACGCGCCGGAAGACAAGCAGGCCGAGGCGATCAGCATCCTGGAAGACGCCGCCGAAGCGATCGAGGCGCTGTCGCGCCGCTAGTGTGTTTCACCGTTTCACGGAACGGCGAAACGTCCTTTTACGCAATTCCGGACGGAAAACCGCTCACACTTTTCCTGGAATTGCTGTAAGCCATTTTCCATACGGAGGCCAAAAAGCCCGGAGCGATCCGGGCTTTTTGCATTCAGTCAGCGTACGGCAGGGCACTGACTATTCCTTGCCGACATATTCGCTGATCAGCTTCTCATTGCGCGCCTTCTCGATCTTGGCGGTGGTCTCGGCCGCGATCCGCTCGTCGGTGCGGTACTTGACCAAGTTCACCAGGCTGCCGGTAAGCAGGAGGACGCCCATGGCCCAGTAACCCTTGGTCGAGAGGTCGACCGGGGCCAGCCATAGCGACAGGCCGAGCATGAAATAAGCGGCGCCCACCGACACGGTGTTGAACAGGATGTAGGTCTGATTGCCGTTCATCGTAACGTTCCTTCGATTTGATCCGTTTGAGGATTTTATCTGTCTGGGAATCGCGGGTTCAGTTGAGCGATTTCAGGCGCGCCAGGACGTCCTCGGCGCGCACTTTGGTGGCCGGTCCATGACCCGCCTCGGCGAGGCGTTCGCGGATCGCCTCGTGGCGCAACTCGCCGTCGATCTCGTCAAGGATGCCGGCCTCCTCGAACGGGTCGCTGCTTTCCCTGATGCGGTCGAGCAATTCCTCCGCTTCATTGATGCTCGCCGTGTGGCCGATCGAACGGTTGAGGCGCGACTGCGCCTTGCGTTCGGCATCGATCGCCCGAGCCGAGATCATGCCCTGGTTGAGGCCGATGATGCGGCGGTGCGCCTGTTCGACGGACAGGCGCATCCGCAAGGTCTTCTCGCCCAGGCTCTTGACCGTGGCGCGGCGGACTTCGCGCTCGTTCTCTAGTTCGGCGATCGCGGAAGCGCCGCCTTCGGCAAGCGCCTGGTTGTTGGCCGAAAGCGCGCTCAGCGTGCGGGTTTCCAGATCGGCGATGCGGCGGTCGAGCTGGTCGAGGCTGGTCTGCTCGGCACGCTGGCGCACGATCAGCGCGGCGAGCGTCTGCTTGGCGGCGGCGAGGCCCGCCTCCGCGTCGCGGATGCGCTGCGCCAGAAGGTCGATGGCGAAACGATCCTTCAGATTGTCCTCGGCCCGGGCACTAGCGCCGTCCAGCAATGTCTTGATCAGACTAAGCATGGTCTTCTCCCTGTTGATGTGAACAGTGTTCACGTGGAAACATAACAGGAATTGAACATTGTTCAAGCGCTATTTTGAACGCTGTTCATGCAGTGCTGGACATGCTAAACGCAGGCAATGGAATGCATCCGGGCCGGGCGCCGGCTCCGGAAACAAGGACGGGAAACAGCATGGCGCTGGACAAGGAAGAGATGAGCGAGAAGGTGCTCGCCATTGCCGAGGCACTGCTCAATGAGGGCGGGGCCGAGAATCTGAAGGCGCGCACGATAGCCGAGCAAGCCGGCATTTCGGTCGGATCGGTCTACAACCTCTTTGCCGATCTCGATGAGGTGCATCGTGCCGTCAACATGCGGCTGCTCGACCGGCTCGGCGCGACAGGCCTGGCGGCGATGGCCGATCTCGAAAGGCAAGGAGTGACCGATGTCCAGCACCGCATCCTCGCCATGGCCGCGGCCTATGTGCGCTTCGTCGAGGCGCATCCCGGCAGCTGGCCGGCCGTGCTTGCCTTCAACCGGCGCCGCGCGACGCGGCCGGGCCCCGATGCCTATGACGCGCTGCTCGACGCACTCTTCGACATCGTCGCCGGCGTGCTCAAGGCTGGAGACTTCGGGCTCGACGACAAGCGCCGCGCGCTTGCGGCCCGGACCTTGTGGTCAAGCGTGCACGGGATCGTGACCAGCGGTTATGTGGCGAATTCGGACAGCCGGCAGGCCGAGGAGATCTGGCATCAGATCGAGCTTCTGGTCGGCGTCTTCGTCAAGGGGCTGGAACACGGCGGCGCATTCGCGCATGCTGAGACAAAGTCAGAATGAACAGGGCGCCGTGAATCCTTCGGCGCCCGCGTGAGATGGAGTTTTGAACAATGTCTTTTCTGAAAAAGCTGTTCGGCGGCGGCAGCAGTGAGGCCACGGACACCGGCTCCGCCAAGCCGGCCAAGCAGGTCGAACACAAAGGCTTCCTGATCAGCGCGACGCCCTACAAGGCCGACGGCCAGTACCAGACCTGCGGCGTGGTCTCGAAGGAAGTGGACGGAGTGATGAAAGAACACCGCTTCATCCGCGCCGACCGTTTCGCCGGGCTGGACGACGCCATCGACATCTCGATCAAGAAGGGCATCCAGCTGGTCGATGAGCAGGGCGAGAAGATGTTCGGCTGACCGGAATAGCGAGAGTTTCGGTTACGCCGACTTATCGCTTTCCCGCTCAGAACGCGACCTTGTCGCCGCCCTTGAGCTGCAGGATCTGCCGCGCCTCGTCGGGCGTGGCGATCGATGCGCCGAGGCCTTCGATGATCTGGCGCACCTTGGTTACCTGCTCGGCGCTGGAGCGGGCAAGCTTGCCCTTGCCGATCCATAGCGAATCCTCCAGGCCGACCCGCACATTGCCGCCCAGCGCGATCGCTTGCGTGGCGATCGGCAGTTGATGGCGGCCGGCGCCGAGCACCGACCAATGATAGTCGTTGCCGAACAGGCGGTCGGCCGTGCGCTTCATGTGCGCGACATCCTCCGGATGCGTGCCGATGCCGCCGAGGATGCCGAACACGCTCTGGACGAAGAAGGGCGCCTTCACCAGGCCGCGCTCGACGAAATGCGCCAGCGTATAGAGATGGCCGATGTCGTAGCACTCGATCTCGAAGCGCGTGCCGTTGTCGGCGCAGGTGCGCAATATGTGCTCGATGTCGCCGAAGGTGTTGCGGAAGATGCGGTCGCGCGAAGATTCCAGATAAGGCCGCTCCCAATCATGCTCGAAGGTCTTGAAGCGCTCCAGCATCGGGAACAGCGCGAAATTCATCGACCCCATGTTGAGCGACGCGACCTCAGGCGCGAACACCTTCGCCGGCTTGACGCGTTCCTCCACGCTCATCGTCGCGGCGCCCCCCGTGGTGATGTTGACGACGCAATTGGAGCGCTGCTTGATGACCTGCAGGAAAGGCGCGAAGGCCTCGGTTGACTGGTCGGGGCGTCCGTCGACCGGATTGCGGGCGTGAAGATGGACGATCGCGGCACCTGCCTCGGCCGCCTCGATGGCGGCGGTCGCGATCTCTTCCGCCGTCACCGGCAGATGCGGCGACATTGACGGCGTGTGGATCGAGCCTGTGACCGCGCAGGTGATGATGATCTTGTTCTGGTTCGCCACTTTCGATGTCCTGACTTCGTTGTTGGACCGCGCCTATTTGACCGCGCCTTGCGTGATGCCGGAAATGAACTGCTTCGACAGCACGATAGAGCAAGGTAATCGGCAGCGCCGCCAGTGTCAGCCCGGTGAACAACACCACCCAGTCGGTGGTGAATTCGCCGACGAACACGGTCAGCCATAGCGGCAGTGTCTTCAAATTGTCGGAGGTGATCAGCACCAGCGGGAAGAAAAAGTCGTTCCAGATCGGCACGGCGTTCTGATCGCCACGATCACCCAGTGCCGGCCCGCGAGCGCGAATGCAAAAAAGAGGCAGGCGCTGGCGGGCGCCTGCCTCTTACATTCCCGGCACCGGTGATCAGGCCGCGGCGACGACCTGATCGGTATTGGCGGCAGCGATCGCATCGACCTTGGCGGTGGCCTTGGCAAGTGCTGCCGTGACGGCGTCGGCGCCCATGCCGACGCCCTCGACGCGGATGACTTCGACATCGGTCATGCCGAGGAAGCCGAGCACGCTGCGCAGATACGGGACCGCATGGTCCATCTGCACCGCAGCGCCTTCCGAATAGATGCCGCCGGAAGCGAGCACGATGTAGACCTTCTTGCCGCTGACGAGGCCCTTCGGGCCACCTTCGCCATAGGCAAAGGTCTTGCCGGAGCGGGCGACGTGGTCGACCCAGGACTTCAACGTCGAGGAGATGTTGAAGTTGATGAAGCCGGTGGCGAGGATCACGGTGTCGGCGGCAAAAAGCTCGTCGAGCACGGCATCGGAAACGCCGACGACCTCGGCCTGGCGCGCGGTGCGGGCTTCGGCCGGCGTGTAGATGCCGGAGGCGTAATCAGGGTCGATATGCGGCAGCGGATTGGCGACCAGATCACGCACGACCAGCGTGTTGGACGGATCGGCGGCAACGAGCTTTTGGGCAAGATCGGTGGCGACGCGGGTCGAATGCGAAGCGGCGCCGCGCGGGCTGGAGGTAACGAGAAGAATAGACATGGCGGTGTCCCTTGGGTTGGATTGAACTTTCCCCGCCAATATGGGATTGCCGCTCTATCAGGAAAACTGGCATAATATGCATACAATCCATCAATAAAATGGATGGCTTAGCCATGCAACCAAATCCGACTCTGGATCAGCTCCAAATCCTCGTCGCCGTGGCCGACACCGGCAGCTTCTCGGCCGCGGGTCGCAAGCTCAACCGGGCGCAGTCGGTGGTGAGCTACGGCATCGCCAATCTCGAAGCGCAGCTTGGCCTGAAACTGTTCGAGCGCGAGGGCGTGCGCGAGCCGCAGCTGACGGATGTCGGCAAGGCGATGCTGGAAGATGCGCGGCGCATGATCGGCGTCCTGCAGCGCATCCGCTCGCGCGCCGACGGCTACCGGCAAGGGCTTGAAGCGGAAGTGGCGATATCGGTCGACGTGGCGCTGCCTTCACCGGCGCTGGTGCGCGTGCTCAAGGCCTTCGAAGCCCAGTTCCCGGCGGTGATGCTGCGGCTCTATATCGGCTCGCTCGGCCTGATCGTCGACCAGGTCGTCAGCGGCCAGTCGGATCTGGGCTTTGGCGGCCTGCAAGGCGATGCCGACGTCACTCTGCTGCGCATCGGCTTCACCTCGATGGTGCCGGCGGCGGCGCCCGACCATCCATTGGCCAAACTGCCGAAGCCGGTGACCGTCGAGGACCTGCGCGAGCATATCCAACTCGTCGTCTCCGACCAGTCGGAGCGGACGCGCGGGCGCGACTATGGCGTGTTTGCCTATCGGACCTGGCGGCTGACGGATGTACGCACCAAGCACGCGCTGATGCGTGAGGGTCTCGGCTGGGGCGGCCTGCCACGCTGGCTGATCGCCGACGACCTCGCAAGCGGCCGGTTGGTCGAGCTCGATCTGGAACCCTATCGCGAGGTGCGCTCGCCGCTCTATGCCATGCACCGCGCCGACCGCAGCCCCAAGCCGGCGGCGACCTGGCTGATCGACGAGTTCAAGCGCCAGCTTGGCTGCTTCAACGAGATGGAGCCGGGCGTTTGGACGGAGGAGGAGCCGGGGACAAGCCGTCCATGAGCGCGATCAGCACCGCGCGGTAATCCGCGGCAGACGCGCCGGCCTCAATGGCCAAAGCTGCCCGGTCGAAAGCCGCGGCCAGCAGGGCGGTCAGCGCCTCGGCCGGCAGTCTGGTCACCGCTTGCGCCCGCATCGCCGCGACCAGGCCCTCGCGGAGCGAGCGGTTGCCATGGCGGTTGTCGATCTCGTCCATGGCGGCGCGGCCGAGCACGGCCGGCCCGTCGAGCAGCAGAAGCCGTGTGCGGCCGGGCGCGCGCATCGCCTTGAGATAGGCGTCCGAGCCGGCGATCAGCGCCTCGCGCGCCGACAGCGACGGCGGAGAGGCATGATCGATCTCTGCCGCGACCGCTGCCGCCTCCTGCTCGACGACCGCGGCGAACAGCGCCTGCTTGTCGGCGAAGTGATGATAGAGCGCGCCGCGCGTCACGCCGGCCTCGGCGACGATCTCCGGCGTGCCGGTCTCGGCATAGGATTTTTCCGTGAACAGCTTTCGCGCCGCGCGGATCAGATCGGCGCGCGTCGCCTCGGTGCGGTCGCGGTTGGAGCGGCGTCCGGTCTCTTGTTGCATACATGCAGCCTGTATGTTATTGCACTTACATACAGACTGTATGTCGAACGAGAGGAGAAGGAAAGATGAAGACGACCAGCTACTATCCGGTGCTGATGACGGACGATGTCGCAGCCACCGCAACCTTTTACGTCGCGCATTTCCGCTTCAAGCCGCTCTTCGAGAGCGACTGGTATGTGCATCTGCGGTCGACAGAGGACCGGCGCGTCAATCTCGGCATCGTTCAAGGCGACCATGAGACAATCCCGGAGGAGGGACGCGGACGCACGTCCGGCTTGCTGATCAATTTCGAGGTCCGCGATCCTGACGCCGTCTACGAGCGCGTGGTTGCCGCCGGTCTGCCGATCCTGCGCAGCTTGCGAGACGAGCCGTTCGGCCAACGGCATTTCATCACCAGCGATCCCAATGGCGTGCTGATCGACGTGATCAAGCCGATCCCGCCCAGCGAGGAATTCTTGGCGCAATACGCCGAAGGTACGGTCGCAGTGGCTTAGTTCGTCCGTGCCACCGGCATCACCGCCACCTGGCTAACGCCGGTGCGGCGCACCACGGTGCAGAGCGTCTCGCGGCCGATACGCTCGGCATCGAGCATGCGCACGAGGTCGTCGACGCCGGTCACCGGCCGGCCGTCTATTGCCGCGATGATGTCGCCCTCCTTCAGCCCGGCCTTGGCGGCGGGACCGTTCTTCTCGACGCTTCGCAGGCGCACGGCCGTGTTCGTGGTCACCTGCGACAGAAGTGCTGCCCGGCGCGGCAGGTTGGTCGTGTCGGCGGAAACGCCGATGAAGGCGCGGCGCACGCGGCCGAAGCGGATGATTTCCGAGATCACGAAATTGGCGGTGTTGGAGGCGACCGCGAAGGCGATGCCCTGCGCGCCGTGGATCATGGCGGTGTTGACGCCGATCACCTCGCCCGCCGAAGACACCAGCGGCCCGCCCGAATTGCCGGGATTGAGCGCGGCGTCGGTCTGGATGACGTCGTCGATCAGCCGGCCGGTCGAGGCGCGCATCGACCGGCCGAGCGCGGAGACGACGCCGGCGGTGACGGTCCATTCGAAACCCAGCGGATTGCCGATCGCGATCGCGATCTGGCCGCGGCGCAGCCGCTTGGAATCGCCCAGCGGAGCGACATCGGCGAAACTGCCGTCGGCACGCACCAGCGCAATGTCGGTATCCGGATCGCGGCCTAGCACGTGGCCTTCGCGTGAAGCACCGTCCGGCATGGTGACGCGCACGGCGCGCGCATCGCCGACGACATGGAAGTTGGTGACGACCAGCCCGTCCTGCGAGATGACGAAGCCGGAGCCGTGGCCGCCGGCGCCGATGCGCTCGATGCGGCAGACGGCCGGACCGATGCGGTCGACGGCATCGGCAACCGTGGCCGAGTAAGTGTCGAGCAAGGCGTCATCCGATTGGAGTTTTTCGGCGGCGAAGGCCATGTGCAGGGCTCCAGTGTGATCCAGCGAAAATGATGACTATATGTGCGGAGCAGCCGCAATTGCCGCGACCTGACCAGATGGCCAGTCCGGCCGGCGACTAGCCGTCAGGCGAGTACCCGCGGCGGCGTTACCGAGCGATATCTGGGTCACCGAACCCAGGAGACAGTCTTATGAGCGACTTCAACCTCAGTGCCTTTTCCGACGCGATCGCCGATGTCGCGGCCGCCGCGGCCCCCGCGCTGGCGAGCTTCGTCACGCACCACCACCGCACCGCGAGCGCCTTCCATTGGCGCGACGGCTACTTCGTCACCGCCGAGGAAGCGGTCGAAGCCGGCGAGGAGATCGAATTGACGCTGGCTTCCGGTGAAACCGTGAAGGCCGAGCTTGGCGGCCGCGATCCGTCGACGGGCGTTGCCCTGCTGAAGCCGGCTTCCGCCGCTGCCGGTTTGCCGCAACTCGCTCAGGCCGGCGCCGTGCGGCCCGGCAATCTGGCGATCGCGGTGGGAAACAGCGATGGTGCCGCGCTTGCCGTGTTCGGCACGGTCGGCGAGGTCGGGCCGGCCTGGCGCTCGATGCGCGGCGGCACGATCGACCGGCGCATCAACCTCGCCATCAACACCGGCGGGCGCTTCGAGGGCGGGCCCGTGCTCGACGCCAAGGGTGGCTTGATCGGCATGTTGTTGTTCGGGCCGCGCCGGCGTGCGCTCGTCATGCCCTACGAGACGATCGAGCGGGCGGTGGCGACGCTGCGCGAGAAAGGCCATGTCGCGCGCGGCTATCTCGGCGCCGGGCTGCACCCGATCCGCAATGGCGACACCAAAGGCGCCATGGTGATGAGCCTCGACGACAACGGCCCGGCCAAGGCCGCCGGCCTGCATGTCGGCGACATCGTCGTCGCCTGGAACGGCGAGGCCGTGCATGGTCCGCGCGAGCTGATCCGCAAACTCGGGCCCGACAGCGCCGGCACGACCGTGACGCTCGGCGTTTCGAGCGGCGGCGCCGAGCGTGACGTGTCGATCACCATCGGCGAGAAGCCGCTGAGCTGAGAGGATCGATGGCCAGCAGCGCGGCACAGACGATTGCGAGACCGGAGCCGGCAACTCACCGGCTGACGGTGCTGATCGCGCTTGGCGACGCTGGGCGCGCCGAGCAACTGGCCGATGCGCTTGGCGCCAGCGACGATCTGTTGCCGTCGCTGGCCGCGAGCGGCACAGATCAAGCAGCCGATGTCGCCGTGACCGACGACACCGCCTTGGAAAGCCGAGCCATCGGCTCGACGATGCCCGTCGTCCTGCTGTCCCGCCATAGCGGGCACGAGCGGCTTCACGGCAACGTGGTCGCCGTGCTGCCGCCGTCGGCCGATGGCCTGTTGGTCGCCGCCGCGGCGCGGCTCGCCGCTTCGGGCTATCGCATCGACAGGGCAAGGGCGTCGGCGACCGTGCATGGCGATTTCCATGACGAGCTCGCGGAAGATGACGTGGCGGACGACAACCAGGCGCGGCCTTCCTTGTCGCCGCGCGAGGCGGAAGTGCTGGCGCTGCTGGCCGAAGGCGCGCCCAATAAGGTCATCGCCCGGCGGCTCAACATTTCCGTGCACACGGCGAAATTCCATGTCGCCGCCATCCTGATCAAGCTCGGCGCCGTCAACCGCACCGATGCGATCGCGATTGCCATGCGGCAGGGTCTGGTGCTCGTCTAGGGCTGCTTCCGGCACGACGCAGCGTAATCTCCGATTGGCTCCTTGGGTCTTGCGCCATGGCCGTGCGCCGCGCAATTTGCCTCCACATCGAAGAGGGAGGCGAAGGATGTCGCTCAAGGAAAAGACGCTGTTCATCTCGGGCGGATCGCGCGGCATCGGGCTGGCGATCGCGCTGCGCGCGGCCCGCGACGGCGCCAATGTGACGATCGCGGCCAAGACCGCCGAGCCGCACCCGAAACTGCCGGGCACGATCTACACGGCGGCCGAAGAAATCGAGCAGGCGGGCGGCAAGGCGCTGCCGGTGCTCTGCGACATCCGCGACGAGGCGCAGGTCGCCGATGCGGTGGCGAGAACCGTCGAGACGTTCGGCGGCATCGACATCTGCGTCAACAATGCCAGCGCCATCCAGCTCACCGGCACGCTGGAGACCGACATGAAGCGCTACGATTTGATGCACCAGATCAACACGCGCGGCACCTTCCTGGTCTCTAAGATGTGCATTCCGCACCTGAAGTTGGCCAAGAACCCTCACATTTTGAATCTGGCGCCGCCGCTCGACATGAAGGCCAAATGGTTCAAGAACCATGTCGCCTACACGATGGCCAAGTTCGGCATGTCGATGTGCACGCTCGGCATGAGCGCCGAGTTCGCCGGAGCCGGCATCGCCGTCAACTCGCTGTGGCCGATCTCGACCATCGACACGGCCGCGGTGCGCAATCTTCTCGGCGGTGCGACGGTGGCGGCGATGAGCCGCTCGCCCGACATCATGGCCGATGCGGCGCATGCGATCTTCATGCGCCCGTCGCGCGAGGCGACCGGTAATTTCTACATCGACGAAGAGGTTCTGCGCGAAGAAGGCGTCACGGACTTTTCGGCCTATGCGCCGGGCGCGGCCGATCAGCTTGCCGGTGATTTTTTCGTCCCGGACGAGGTGTTCGCGAACTCGCAGACCAAGGTCAAAAGAATCTACTGACGGGCTTCGGCGGTCTACTCCGCCGCCTCGGCCTTTTTGCCTTTCGCCAGCGCCATCACCCGGTCGATATAGGCCAGCATCAGCGCCGAGACGACGAAGGCGAGGTGGATGATGGTCAGCCACATCAGCTGGTCGGTGGTGTAGGATACGGAGTTCAAGAAAACCTGCAGCAGGTGGATCGACGAGATCGCGACGATGGTCGAGGCGACCTTGACCTTCAGCGAGCCGACATCGATCGTGCCCAGCCAATGCACCTCGCCGTCCTGCTCGTCGAAGCGGCTGACGAAATTCTCGTAGCCCGAGATGATCACCATCACCACCAGCGAGGCGACCAGCGCGGCGTCGATCAGGCCGAGCATCTTCAGGATCGTGTCGGTGTCGCCGAGCGTGAAGGCGCTTATCACAAACTCGTAAAGCTTCTTGCCGAAGGACAAGGCATATGTCGCGAGCGCTACGCCGAGCCCGAGATAGAAGGCGACCAGCAGCCAGCGCGAGGCGAGGATGACGGATTCGATGGCGAGTTCGAGACGCTTCATGAAGGGTTCCGGTCGAATTGCGATAGAGGGTATTTCGGCCAGATAGGCCCTGTTTTCAAGACAAAAACCCCGCCGGGGAGGGGACCCGACGGGGCTCAGTGTGTCCCGCTGGAGTCGGGACAGGGCAGGGAACGCCCTGGACAGAATCTGGGTGCCGCAATGCGGCGATTCAATGAGCAGGCGGGCAAGGCAGGACAATTCTTCTTGAGCCGACAAGGAAAAAGGCCCGTCCGAAGCGGACGGGCCTCATCTTGCGCGCTGATTCCGAAGATCCGGGCAGGATCTTGAAATCAAACGCTCAATTACTGCTCGCTGTTGCTCGCCACGGGCGCCACCAGCGAGGTGATCCGGCGGATGGCGACACGCCGGTTCTCGCGGTTCGGACCGGGCGTGTTCACCTTGAGATATTGCTCGCCATAACCCTGCGTGGTGAGGTTCTCGGCCGGGATGCCGAAGGCGTTGGTGAGCGCCTCGGCGACCGCCTCTGCGCGGCGGTCCGACAGCGCGAGGTTCGCGTCCGGCGTGCCGACGGCGTCGGTGTGGCCTTCGATCAGGAAGGTCTCGGCCGGATTTTTCTTCAGCAGTTTTTCCATGGCGCTGGCAACGCCATCGAGCTTCTGCACCTCGGTGTCGGAGATTGTGGCCGAGCCGAAGTCGAAGTTCAGCGTGTCGAGATCGATGCGCCGGGCGATGTCGCGCACGCGGGCCGACCGCTTGACCTCGTCGATCGAGTAGAGACGCTGCACCCTTTCCACCGGCGGCTGCTCGAGGAAGGTATAATACTCGTCCGGATCCTCGACTTCCTCCGAATCCAGGATATAGTCCCGGCGCGGGATGTCGAGCCGCATCGGCGGCAGGTCGTCGCCGGGATCGCGCCACTCGTCGACATCGTTGTAGTAGCGCTCGTCGACATAGCTCAGCACATATTCGCGGCCATCCGGGGTAATGCGCGATCGCCGGATGACGTCGCCATTGCGGTTGCGGATGGTGATGATCCTGATGCCGTTGTCGCGCTCCACGATTTCGCGGGTGCGGCCGCCTGAAAGATCCTCATAGTAGACATCCCTGGCACCGCGGGTGATGCGGGGAGCCTCGTTGCTTTCCACGAAGGTCTGGTTGTTGAACTGGAGAATCACGCGGTCGCCGAACTGCTTCACGACATCCGCGCCCTGCGGCCGGCGACGCTCGCGGACAATCTCTTGGGGCGTGAGGTCGACGCGTTTGCCCTTCTCCTCGATGACAGGAGCAATCTTTTCAGGCTGGATCGCCTGTTGCGCCGTCTTGTCGTCGGTGGGCGGCGGGCCCTGATTGACAGGGGCCTGCCTCTCGGCTTGCTGTCCGGCCTGGTTGCCGCCTTGCTCGACCTGGCCATTCTCGTTCTGGCCGGCCGGCCGGCGGCCCTGGTGTCTGCGCAAGACATCCTTCTGGCTGTCGAGGAGAGGCGCCTCGTTCGGGTTGGCGGGAGTTTCGCCTTGCGCGGCATTGCCGCCAGTCTCGGGCTGATTGTTAATGGCAGGCTGTTCACCCGTGGCAGGCTGCTGCTGCCCTGTTGCGGGCTGCTCGGTAAGCGGCTTCTTGGCCTGCCTCTTGTTCTGGTTCGAAGGCTGTTCGCCTTGAGCCGGCGCCTGCTCGGTTCCGGCCGGCGCCTGCTCCGTTCCCGGAACCGGCAAGGGCTTGAGCTTGCGAGACTCCTGACCTGCGGGGGCCTGTTCGGCCGGGGCTTGGCCTTGCTCGGTAGGTTGCTGGCCCTGCTTCCGTTTCTTTCCGGGCTGGTTGTCATTTGCCGGCTGTTCTGGCTGCTGTTCGGCAGGCGCGGCTTCCTGCTGCTGATTGAGCTTCCTCTTGCGCAGCTGTTGCTGCTGGTCGGGGGCGGCCTGCTCGGCCGGGGCCGTCTCGCTCTGCTGCTGCTGATTGAGTTTCCTCTTACGCGGTTGCTGCTGGTCCGGGGCGACCTGCTCGGCCGGGCCCGTCTCGCTCTGCTGCTGATTGAGTTTCCTCTTGCGTAGCTGTTGCTGCTGGTCGGGCGCGACCTGCTCGGCCGGTTGCTCAGCCGGCGCCGATTTGGCCTGGTTGCGCTTCTTCTTGCGCGGCTGTTGCTCGTCGGTTGCAGGCTGCCCGCCCTGATCGGCCGGCGCTGCTTCGGTCTGTTGCTGGTCCCGCTTCTTGCGGGGCTTCAATTGCTGTTCGTCGGTCGCGGGCTGGCCGCCTTGATCGGCGGGTGCAGCCTCGGTCTGCTGCTGCTGATCGCGTTTCTTGCGCGGCTTGAATTGCTGCTCGGCCGGGGCAGCCTCCCCGGATTGGCCGCCCTCCATCTGCTGCTGCTCTTGCCGCTTCCGGCGCGGCTTCTGCTCGCTCTCAGCAGGTGCTGCTTGTTCGGTTGCCGGCGCCGATTCGCTTTGTTGCTGCTGTTCGCGCTTCCTTTTGCGCGGCTGCTCGGCTCCCCCCTGCGCGCATTCCTCTGCCGACTGGCCTTCTGCGCAAGCGGCCTGAGCCAGCACGAGCGGCGCGCCGTGCAGGCTTCCGGAAGCCACACCCCCCTGCAGCGGATACGCGCCCAACGGCGCGGATGCCATAAGCAGGCCGATTGCCGTACCCGCCAGAATCCGTGGTTGGCGTTTCATATCGATTTTCTCCTAGTGGGGTCCCATCCCTGCCCAAACTTTCGTCAACCGCAATTGGTTCCGTCGGGCATTGGCGCCAGCCAAGGATGCTTGGCCGGCCTTTTGAAGGCAATTTCGTGTTTTTCTAATGTTGATACTGGGTCACCCGTCACCGCGCGCTTGACCGAAAGGCCGCGGAGGGCCAAATCCACCGAAATGACTGAGCCATTCTGGAAAACGAAGACGCTCGAAGCGATGACCCCGGCCGAATGGGAATCGCTATGCGACGGCTGCGGCAAATGCTGCCTGTCGAAGCTCGAGGACGAGGATACGGGCGAGATCTTCTGGACAAGCGTCGGTTGCCGGCTGTTCGACGCGGAGAACTGCCGCTGCTCCGACTATGCCAACCGCCTGGCGCGGGTGCCCGACTGCGTCGGCCTGACGCCGCAGAATGTGCGCACCATCACCTGGCTGCCAAAGACCTGCGCCTACCGTCTTATCGCCGAGGGCCATGATCTCTACTGGTGGCACAGGCTTGTTTCGGGAAGTGCCGAGACCGTGCACCAAGCCGGCATTTCGATCCAGGGCCGCGTGAAGGCCAAGGAAACCGATCTGGCCGAGCCAGACGACTACTTTGACTACATACTGGACGACGAACCGTAACCGGTTCGCATTTTGACGACGAACTCTGAGGGGGCTTTATGACGAGGAACGACGAACCCTACGGATTCGCGTTTGGAACCTTGGCGGAGTTAGCGCCTTTGACCACGAGCGACGAACCCTGG
The DNA here is from genome assembly GCA_000824805.1 of Mesorhizobium sp. SOD10. GTDB lineage: Bacteria > Pseudomonadota > Alphaproteobacteria > Rhizobiales > Rhizobiaceae > Mesorhizobium. Next base: position 72,312 of record CCNA01000006.1, on the reverse strand, counting down.
CGGGTTCGCGCTTACATGAACCGGATATGAACGGCCGGTTCGCGGAAAATTCAGACGCAAAAAGGCATTTTCCAATCATCGGTTCTAGGGGCAACAGCCCACAACAAGGAGAGAAGACGATGTTCAACACGATCAAGACGGCAGCCCTTTCGGCTCTTGTCGGACTTGGCACCTTGGCCGCCATTCCGGCGCATGCGGACAGCCTCTATCTCGGTTTCGGAGACAGGCATGACCCGCGTTTCGGCATCTACACCGGCGACGACGACGGCTATCGCCGCGACTGGCGTCGCGACCGTGGCTGGCGCGGCTGCTCGCCGGACCGCGCCCTCGACAAAGCCGAGCGCATGGGTCTGCACCGCGTCCGCATCGTCGACATCAGCCGTCGCACGGTGAAGGTCGCTGGCCGCCAGTATGGCGATCGCGTGGTGGTGGTGTTCGCCAACGAGCGCGGCTGCCCGATCATCTATCGCTGAGGCCGAAAGGACGACTCTCTTGGAGTATCGCCTATGCGGACGATCCTCTTTGAGGATCGCCTATGGTTATGATCTTCTGTGAAGATCAAATCTTGAAGCATGGATGAGCAGAAAGGACGATCCTCTGCGAGGATCGCCTGTGAGTAGCGGAGCCCCTCGATGTGAGGCGTGTCTCGAAAAAGCCCCGGAGGACCGATCCTCCGGGGCTTTTTTGCGTCGGTGGCGCCTGCGCGGGCCGATCGTTATTTCAGCTCGAAGGTGACCGTGACCTGGACGTTGTAGGAATTCTCGCCGGCCTGCACCGGCACGGCCGAACGGGCGGCGTCGAATGATTTGGCCGCCATCGGCATCGGCGCCGGCGCGATATTCTGGTCGGTGATCTCGAGCACCTTGCCCAGGCTGACGCCGGCCGCTTCCGCAAGCGTCTTTGCCTTGGCCATGGCGTCGGCGACGGCCTTCTTGCGCGCCTCGGTGATCGTCGCCTTCGGATCGTCATTGGTGAAGGTGATGCCGCCACCCTGATTGACGCCGAGCGACACCGCCTTGTCGAGAATCTCGCCCGTCTTGTCGACATCGCGCACGCGCACCGACAGCGTGTTGGTCACCTGATAGGCGACGAGCTGCGCTTCCTGGCTGCCGTCGGTTTTGTTGATGTAATTGTAGCGCGGGTTGATCTGTATGCCGGCGGTCTGCAGGTCGCGTTCGGCAATGCCCGCAGATTTCATCGCCGCGATCATCGCCGCCATGGCGTCGTTGTTGGCATCGAGCGCTTCGCGCGCGCTCTTGGCCTCGCGCATGACGCTGAGCGAAAGGATCGCCATGTCCGGCGCCACCGTCGCTTCGCCTTCGCCGGACACGATGATGCGGGGCGCAGGCTGGATGTCGGCAGCGCTCGCCAGCGCCGGAAACGCGACCGCGGCAGCGAGCGCGATGGGCAAAAGATGTCTGGTCATGAAAACTCCTCGAAGTCTGCGATCCGACGCTCCGCGCCGCATCTGCCTCGACCCGCGAACGCGTCGATTCCCGGCGGTGCGGCGCAAGGGCCGGATCTTGTTTCGCGCCCTATGGGCGCAGGCCGCTCTACGGCGCGAATATGGGCTGATTTTGGCGTTTTGCGCCAGCGCTTTCGAAAGCCTTGTGCGGACGAGCGAAAAACACTAAGCCAGCCCGCGTGGGGCCTGTAGCTCAATGGTTAGAGCCGGCGGCTCATAACCGCTTGGTTGGGGGTTCGAGTCCCTCCGGGCCCACCATTATCGTTATTTATCAATGACTTATAGGACGGTTCGCCACGAGGTTCGCCAATAGGTTCGCCAAGCATCGGCTTGCGCGTGACGAGGCGTACGACTCGATCCATCCCCTGGACCGCCAGCCGGACCTGCGATGCCTCGCGCGAATAGAGCTCGGCATGATCGATCAGAAGCGCATCTCCGCTCTGCACCAGGGACGCCGCGACAAGCTGGTTATTGCACCCAACCTATGGGCTGGATTGGGTCTCGTCCGAGGGGGGCCGGCACCGCGCTTGTGGGGAGTGCGGAAAGCGTAGCCGCCCGCATCCGCGAATATCAGGCGATCGGCGTGGAGATGATCATCGCCTCCGCTTACCCCCACCTGGAGGAAGCTTTCAATGTTGCCGACTGCTTTTTCCGCGGCTCGGATTACAAGGTGAATTGCCCCTCAAGGAGCGCGGCTGGGATCTCGAGTTCGGGCGCAGCCGGGGCGCGGGCGTCCGAGTAGCGGCGTCCTAGCAGCACAGGTTCCGCGCATTGACATGCCGCCGGCCATCTCAAATCCATGCTACGGCTGCTCCAGCGGGAAGTGTAGCTTCTCGCCTCTCGGATCCCAGCGAGCGGGGCAAGGGCGAAAAGTGGACTGTCTGCAAGCGGCCAAAGACGACATGGCTGCTTTGCGCCCTGTGTCGGCCATTGACAGTGCGTTTGGCGCTTCCTGAAAGCGGACTTCCCAAACGACGACGCTGACCGACTTTTGCGCCAGCCAGATGCTTAGGCCCCGCGTGGATTGAAAGTGTAAGTGGCAACGTGGGACCTAGAAGTGGATCAGGCCACCTCGCGCTGTGTCTCGCCGTCCTCGAAAACATGTTACTGTGCGCTGGCGCCGCCGTCTAGAACGAGCTCAGCGCCGTTCATCCACTTTGCAGAAGCGACATAGCAGACGCCTTCGGCGACATCTCCCGGCTCACCCAGGCCCATTGGATGAAAGCTGTTTAGGGCTGCTTCGGCGGTAGCCTCATCGGGTACCAAACCCGCCTTGACCATGTCGCTGAAAACCGTGTCCCCAAAGCCACCTTTGACAACCGCAGGGTGAATAGAATTTACCCGGATGCCGTGGCGCAAATTGGCGCATTCGATAGCAGCAGCCTTTGTCAGAAGCCGCACCCCGCCCTTCGCAGCATCTGATTTTAGCCTGCGAAAACCGCAGTAAAAGCAATGCTCTGAGTAGGTCCGCCGGGCCATAAGCTTATTCCTGGGGAATTAAGCGAGCATCGTCAGGTAAGTTGATGAGTTCTGGATGGTATAATTAGGCCGGTTGGTCGATTTTCTCCGCCTTGTCGATGTCACCTGTGAGACGTAACGCAAGCCTCTGATTTCGAAAGGCTCTCCGACTGTGGATGCGATGATCGGCGGCAACAGCGTGCAAAAGGGCGGGCTCGAGCCCTACCGGTTGTGTTCGCGACGGCTCAGGAACGGCTGCTTCGCTCCTGATGTCGCCGATTGAAGTGACCCTTGGTGCAGACATTTTTGGCAACTGCTCTGAATGCAACGGTCGGGCCGGCAACAGTGGATCTACGCGGCAATCGCGATTTTCTCGCATCGTCGCTACGTTTGGGATTCGACCATCGGGCCAAGGCCAACCTTCAAGTCGTCAAGCCACGGTTCGTAGTTGCGCCAGAAGCCTAGACCTTCGCTGTTGATCGGCCTGCGGACCTGCTGGGCGCTCGGAGTGTGCACGGAACGAGGATTGTCGTGGAAGTGGAGACATGCCGTGTCGAAAGGCAGGCACAGATAGTCGAGCAGCCGGCCCACTTCCCCTTCGAGATCGGTCACCGCGCTTTCGTACCGGACACGATGAATTTTCGCCGGGAGCACCGTGTCGATATGCGCGATCATGCCGATGTAGTCCGCACAGTATCGGCCGAGATCTTCCAGCGTGGTCGGGAAGCTCGTCTCCTGATTGAAATAGGTGCCGAAGGTCGAAAGGCAGCATGCCATCGGATGCCGCCTGACGTCGATTATCCTGGCGTTCGGCAATATGAGGTGGATAAGGCCGATATATCGCCAATTGGAGGGCATCTTGTCCGTGAAGAACGGGCGATCCGTCCTCCTGTGCCGCTGCACGGACGCGAGGTAGCGTTGTCCAAGGGCCCGCAATTCGGTCGCGCCCATCCTCACTATGAGTTCGGGCCAAGCGTTTCCCGAGACGTCCTGCCCCACGATCCGCCCTACAAGGTTCTGCAGCTCGAAGAGCTCTCCGCAACCTTCGACCATCGGGTGGCTGGCCAGGATCTGCTCGACCAGTGTGGAGCCCGAGCGCGGCATTCCGACGATGAAGATCGGGTCGGGTGCGTCGCATCCCTGTCCCGCGCGCTCTGCCAGGAATCCAGCATCGAACCTGGTCTCGATCCGGCGAACCAGATCCCTCGTCGCGCCAGGATCGTAGGCGATCAGCGTCTGGCGAAGCCGGTTTCCCGCCTCATAGTGATGGAACGACTGCTCGAACCGACCTTGGTCGCCCAACGCCTTACCCAAGGCAAAATGAAGCTGCGCCCGCTGCAGCGCGTCGCTGGCGCGGGAAAGGGCGCGCTCCAACAGCGCGGCGTCTTCCGGTTCGAACTTGGCCGTCCGCAGGCTGGCCAGGCCCCACCACGCAAATCCGTTGTCCGGATCGATCCGCAGCGACGTCCTGTAGGCGGCGACGGCGTCATCGGCGCGCCCGACCGCTCGAAGCGCATGACCGTAGTTGAGCCAGGGAACCGCGGCGTGCCGCGCACGCCCGACCAGTTCTTCATGAAGCGCCAGGGCCTCCTCGGTCCGGCGCTCGGCGTCGAGCACGGCAGCTTTGAGGGAGAACGGCCAGACGTCACCAGGATAGCCCGCAATGGCGCGATCGAGCAGCACGATGGCTTCCTCGGCGCGTTCGAGGCGACAAAGAAGCGAGGTCAGATGGACATAGGCTTCCACGAACGCCGGCGCGAGGGTGAGCGCCTTGCGCAGGAGTTGCTCGGCATCCGCGAGGAAGTTGGTCGCAATGGCTATGCGGGCGAGCAGGGTCAGCGCCTCGACATCATCCGGCAAGGCCGCGAGGCGGGCGCGTACGAGCTCCTCGGCTTTTGCCAGATCGTTGTCCCGCAGGGCTTGGGCGGCAGCGGCCAGATCGGAGTGCATCATCGTCCCGTTGCAATTGCCTGTCTTCTAACCGCCGGGAAGTAACCCATCTTGGGTGTCCTCTTGCGCTCAATCCGAGAGTGATCGGATCCTCTGGAGTGTCTGGGACGGGAGTTCACCGAACAACACCCGGTACTGCTGAGAGAACCGTCCAAAATGTCCGAAATCCTGCTTCAATGCGGCACGCGTGACGTTCGGCTCGGACAGGCGCATATCCCAGAGTTCATTGCGCGCATGGTTGAGGCGGAATGCAAGGATCAAATCGAGCGGACTCATGGCAATCGTCGATCGTGCGGCATAGTGCAGCGCGCGCGCCGAAACGTCCAGTTCGCGGGCGATTTCGTTCACGGTGATGCGCTGCCCGTACCGACTTTCGACATAGCGGATCATCCTTAGCGTCAATTCACAGCCATTGATCACAGACCGGGGATGAGCGGAACCGCGCGCCCGCGCGCCGATCCCGAGCGCCCTGTCGACTGCCAGCAACAAAGCGTTGCGCAACCACACTTTGTCGACAGGCCCGTCTTCATTTCTGTCGAATGCTGCCTCGGCCAAGCGACGAAAAACCCCGGCAAGTTCGACCGGCAATGGAATTGAAGCGCCTTCTGGGCCCGACAGCAGATGAGGCGGCAGCCAAATACCTTCTTCGGCCAGCACGGATGTCTCAATCATGATCCCGATCGCATGCCAGTTGCTGGCCAGGATGCTTCGATACTCGCGCCCTGAATTCAGGACGGTCAGATGACCGCTGTTGACTTCGGTCCCGCAAAAGATGGCGGGTGAAAGATTGACGATGAAATATACCCAGCCCGGTTCGATGCGAGAGTGATCGATGACTTTGCGATTCACCCGATTGTCGCTGAAGATGACGCCACCCAGATTTATGTACCGGAAACGGATGCTGATCCGTCCAGGTTCGATTTGTATGGCTGGCGCGTCGCGGCCGCGTAGTTGCTCGCGAAAATGATCCACATCGAGAAATTCGCGCGATACGGGATCATTCATTAGCTAATCCTCATAAAGAGGCAGTCCTCATAAAGACGAATCATGGTTAACTCAGCTACTTCCGATATCGGATAGCGACTATCTTATAAATGGCCACTGTATGATTTGAATTTCTTTACGGTATCATGGCAACGTCTGCGCGCATCTGTCTTGATCCGGCATCTATCCGATAAGGCTTCGTCATGCATCGAAGGGGGGGGCGCGTGAGCGCCCGAGGCGAGTCAGCAGGGCAAAATCTGGTCGGACTCTTTCGATCTCGCCTGCTTTGCGGCGCCTCGCTGTCCGTGCTCGCGCTGTCCGGACTACCGTCGGCGGCGCAAGCCGCCGACCGTTATTGGGACGCCAACGGGACCGGGACCGGCAGCGGCGGCAATGGAAACTGGAACACGACCGACCAGGTCTGGAGCGAATCCAACAGCGACGTGCTGGGCCCTTACCGGATCTGGGACAATGGCGCGCTCGACAATGCCATCTTCGGCATAACGGCCGCCGGTACAACCACGACCGTGGGCACGGTGACGCTGACCGAGCCGATCACGGTCCACAACATGACCTTCCAGACGGTCAACAACTGGGTGATCAGCGGGAACACGCTGACGCTGGGGGGAGTGACGCCGACCATCAACACGATCGGCAACACGACGATCAATTCGATCCTCGCGGGAACCAGCGGCCTTACCAAGACCGGGGGCGCCCAGCTCTATCTGACCGGCGCCAATACCTTCAGCGGCGGCATCATCCTGAGCGGTGGCACATTGGCCGCCGCCAACGACGCCGCGCTCGGCGATGCGAGCAACGGCATCACGACGACGGCGAACGCCAGCCTCAACGTCGCCGGGACCAGCAATCGCACCGTCACAATCGGCGCCGGCACGCTGCTGACGATCGCCAATTCCGGCACGTCGTCCATGCTCTACACCGGCGGCGGCAGCCTGAATCTCAATCCCGGCACCGCCCTGACCAATGACGCCAACACCTATAGCGGTACCACGCGCTTCAACGGCGTCAGCCAGGGGTCAGCCAACACCAACTTCACCTCGGTTCGCAATCTCGGCGAGGCGAGCTCGCTGGGTGCGCCGACCACGGTGGCGAATGGCACGATCCAGTTCGTCGGGGGAAGCCAATATTCCTCGAGCATCACCTATATCGGCGACGGCGACAGCTCGAACCGCAACTGGGTCCTGGGCGGCGGGCCGACGCGTGTATTCAATCAGCGAGGCACGGGCGCGCTGACGCTGACGGGCGACATCTCGATCGTGAATGCGGCGTTTCAGGCGCAGACGGCGGACTTCAATCTGCTGGGCGTGATCAGTGGCTCGGGTAGCGCGTCATTCAACGCCAGCGCGGGCGGCATCATCAACCTGGGCAGCGCCAACACCTTCGTCGGTGGGGCAGGGGTCTCCGGTGGAATCGTCCGGGCGCCGGTTCTCGCCGATATCGGCGTTGCAAGTTCGCTCGGCGCCGGGTCGAACATCGGCATCGGCAATCTCGGCCAGCTCAGCTACACCGGCGCGGGGGCCAGCAGCAATCGCACCTGGAGCACCAGCGGGGCGGCCACGATCCTGAACGACGGTTCCGGCGCGCTGTCGCTCAGCGGCAATGCCGCGATTTCGTCGGGCACGCTGACATTTGGCGGCAGCTTTGGCGGGACCAGCAGCTTTTCCGGCGTGATCTCGGGCACCGGCAATGTCGGCAGCAGCGGCAGCGGCACCTGGGTGCTGGACGGCGCCAGTACGCGGACCGGCACCATCTCGGTGAGCGGCGGCACGTTGCGCGCGGGCAACGCTTCGGCCTTCGGCACCACGACGGGGATCGTCACCACCGGCGGCACGCTCGACCTCAACGGATTCGACCTGTCGACCACCTCGCTGACCGGCACCGGCGGCGCGGTGGCGCTGGGCGGCGCGAACCTCACGCTGACGCTCGGCACCAATGTCAGCAACACCTACGGCGGCAGCATCACCGGCAGCGGCACGCTGTCCAAGCTCGGCGCGGGCACGCTGACGTTGACCGGCGCCAGCAGCTATACCGGCCCGACCATGCTCGGCGGCGGCACGCTGGCGCTCGACTTCTCACCGGCCGGCGGGCCGGCCAGCAACATCCTCCCGACCACGTCATCGCTCAGCATGAGCGGCGGCACGCTCGCGGTGGCGGGCGCGGCCGGCGAAACCAACAGCCAGACCCTCAATGGCCTCACGATCGCCGGCAGCAACAACACGATCAGCGCCAAATCGGGTAGCGCCGGCAGCCTCACCATCAACCTCGGAGCGATCACCCGGACGGCCGGGCTTGCCAACTTCGTGCTCCCGACGACGGGCGCCATCACAACGTCGAATGCCGATGGTGTCCTCGGCGGCTGGGCCACGGTCAATGGGTCCGATTACGCCAAGGTGCAGAGCGGCAACATTGTCGCTTTCACCCCGGCCGATTATGTCAACAAGGACGATTCCTCCACCTGGCTCACCAACGAAATCATCAGCGATGCCGGCGGCGCGGCCAACACGCCCTATTTCGGCACGGTCACCGGCAGCGTGCAGATCGGCGGACTGCAATATACGGCTGCGGCCAACTCGACGGTTACGGTAGGCGCCGGCAACACGCTCGGCGTGGACGGTACAATCATTGTCGCGCCGTCCGTGGGCGGGGCCAACCAGCTCATTACCGGAGGATCGATGACCGGCACGCTGGGCGGTGGCGTGCTCGGCGTGCAGCAGAATGGCACCGGCACCTTCACCATCGCCTCGCAGATCGTAGACAACACCGGTACGATCGGTTTCACCAAGTCCGGCACGGGCAAGGTCGCGCTGAGCGGCGCCAACACCTACACCGGTGTGACGACGGTGGCCCAGGGCGCGCTGTCAGTGAATTCGATCGCCAGCGGCGGCGCGGCGAGCGCGATCGGCGCATCGGGCAGTGCCTCGTCCAACTTGGTGATCGAGGGCGCCACGCTCGAATATACCGGCGGTACCGCCACCTCCGACCGCGGCTTCACCTTTTCCCGGTCCGGCGCGATCACGTCGGATACGATCTCCGTCACAAATGCTGCCGCGAACCTGACCCTTTCCGGTCAGGTCGTCAGCACCGACGGCGCCACCCTCGTCAAGGACGGTGCGGGGACGCTGACGCTGGGCGGCACGAACAACAGCTATACGGGCGCCACCACCGTCAATGCCGGAACGCTCGCCGTGGCCACACTTGCCAACGGCGGCGTGGCGAGCGCGATCGGCTCCTCCAGCACAGCCTCGTCCAATCTCGTGATGCAGAATGGCGGCGCACTACAATATACGGGCGTCACCGGCTCGACCAACCGTGGCTTCACCGTGGGCACGGGTGGCGGGCGCATCGACGTGGCGCAAGGGACAACCGCGCTGACGATCAGCGGAATAGCGGCCGGCACCGGCGGTCTCACCAAGAGCGGGGCTGGAACCCTCATCCTGTCGGGCGCCAACACCTACACCGGCGGCACTCGCGTGACGGCCGGCACGCTACGGGCCGGCTCCGCCACGGCGTTCGGAGCGACGAACCAACTGATGACGGTCGACGCCGGGGCGACACTGGACCTTGCCAGCATCAACAACACCGTCGGCGCGCTCAACGGCGGCGGCCTCGTCACTCTGGGCTCCGCAACGCTGACTGCGAACGGCAACACCGGTTCCTTCAGCGGCACGATATCGGGCGCCGGCGGCTTCACCAAGATCGGCGGCGGCTCCCAGACATTCGCCGGCTGCAACAACACCTACACCGGGGCCACCACGATTCAGGGTCTGGTGATCGTCGACTGTCTTGCGAACGGTGGCGCCGCCAGCGGCATCGGCGCATCGAGCAGCGCTTCATCCAGCCTCGTATTCGGCGGCTCGATGCTGCGCTACACCGGCGGCACGGTCACGACCGACCGCGGCTTCACGCTGCAAAGCACCGGTCAGATCGACGTCACCAACCCGGCGACGACGCTGACCTTCACGGGCACCGTGACCGGAGCGGGGCAGTTGCAGAAATATGGTGCGGGCACGCTCGTCTTGAGTGGCAACAACAACAATACCGGCGGCGTTAACGTGCAGGCTGGCATCCTGCGGGCTGGATCGGCCACAGCGTTTGGCACGGGCAGCTACACGCTCGCCAACGTCGCGGGCGCGGTGCTGGACCTCAATGGATATAACATGTCTACGAGCGTCCTCAGCGGCGGCGGCCCGGCTGGCGGCAATATCCAGCTCGGCGCCGGTACGCTGACGCTCACCGGCGGAACCGCCACCTACGCCGGCCTGATCACCGGCACCGGTGGCCTCGTCAAGGCAGGCGGCGGCACGCAGGTCCTTTCCGGCTGCAGCAGCAACTATACGGGCGGCACCAGCGTCACCGGCGGCACATTGCAGGTCCAGTGCCTGACCAATGGCGGCACCAACAGCTCGATCGGCGCGTCGAGCAACGCCGCCGGCAACCTCGTCGTCAACAACGGAATCCTGAACTATGTCGGTGCGGGCAACAGCACCGACCGGCTCATGACCATCGGTGGCACAGCTCAGATTCTCTCGTCGGGCACGGGCGCGATCAATTTTACCAATACCGGCGCGATCGTCTTCGCGAATCCGAACACCGCCCAGACCATCCGGCTCGGCGGCACCAACACGAACGACAACAGGTTCGGGCTGCGGCTGGACAACAACGGCGCCGGCGTCACGTCCTTCACCAAGCAGGATGCGGGCACCTGGATCCTGACGAATTCGGCCAGCACCTACACCGGTGTCACACAGATCCTGGGCGGCGTGTTAGGCGTGGACAAGTTGTCCAACGGCGGGTTCGGCAGCAGCATCGGCGCTTCATCCAACGCTGCCTCGAACCTGATCATCGGCAGCGGCTCGACGCTCCGCTACACCGGTTCGGGCGACAACACGGACCGTCGGTTCACCCTGGCCGTGGGCACGACGTTCATCGAATCCTCGGGCACCGGGGCGGTCAATTTCACCAACACCGGCGCGGTGTCCTACACCGGCACCGGAGCGCGCGTGATGGCGCTCGGCGGCACCAATGCCGGCGACAACATCATGGGCGCGACGATCGGCGATCAGAACGCGGCCAACATCACGTCGCTCGCCAAGAACGATTCCGGCAAGTGGATTCTGACCGGAAGCAACACCTATACGGGCATCACCAACGTCAACGCCGGCACGCTGGTCATCGGCAACGGTGGGACCACCGGCTCGATCGTAAGCAGCACGATAAACAATGCCGGTGTGCTCGGCTTCAACCGGTCGGACACGCTTACCATCGCCGGCAATATTCAAGGCATCGGTTCGGTGCAGCAGCTCGGTGCCGGCACAACCATCCTGACCGGCACCAACGTCTATACCGGTGGAACTACTATCGCGCAGGGCACGCTGCAGCTCGGCAATGGCGGCACGACCGGCAGTATCGTTGGCGACGTGCTCGACGATGGCACGCTGGCGTTCAACTGGAACAACGGCAATACCTTCGCGGCCAAGATATCGGGAACCGGCTCGGTCCATCAGATGGGCAGCGGCACGACCATCCTCACCGGCGCCAACAGTTATCAGGGCGGCACCAGCATCACCGCCGGTACGTTGCAGGTGTCCAGCGATGCCAATCTCGGGGCAGCGAGTGGCAGCCTCGCCTTCAGCGGCGGCGGCACGCTCAACACCACGGCAAGCTTCACCTCCGGTCGCGCCACCAACCTGCAGGGGGCCGGCACCTTCTCGACGAACTCCGGCACCACGTTGACCCTGACCGGCGCGGTTTCGGGCGCTGGCGCGTTGACCAAAGCCGGGGACGGCACGCTGATCTTGACAGGAAACAACAGCTACCAGGGCGCGACGGACATCAATGCCGGTGCATTGTTCGTCAATGGTAATCAGACCGGCGCGACCGGCCCGACATCGGTCGCGAGCGGCGCCACCCTCGGCGGCACCGGCACGATCGGCGGCAGCGTCACGGTGGCCGACGGCGGCACGCTCAACCCCGGCGATGCAGGCAATGCCCCCGGCACTCTGACCATCAACGGCAATCTCGCGCTCGGGAACTCGAACCTCAACTTCAATTTTGGCCAAGCCAATGTGCCGGGCGGACCGTTCAACGACCTCGTCAATGTCGGCGGCAACCTGACACTGGATGGAACGCTCAACATCACGCAGACGCCGGGCGGCACCTTCGGGCCTGGCGTCTACCGCGTCTTCAACTATGGAGGTTCGCTCGCCGACAACGGCCTCAACGTCACCGACCCGAACTATTTCGTGCAGACGGCGGTGGATAAGCAGGTCAATCTGGTCAACTCGACAGGGCTGGCGCTGAGCTTCTGGGACGGTGATACCGGTCCCCATTCGAATAGCGCGGTCAATGGCGGCGACGGCACATGGCGCGCCGCAGGCGACACCAATTGGACGGATGCGACCGGCGTGTTCGCCGCACCTTTCGCCAACAGCAGCTTCGCCATTTTCCAGGGCGGCGCCGGCACGGTGACGGTCGACAACGGCAACGGTCAGGTGCAGACCACGGGCATGCAGTTCGCCACGAACGGCTATGTGGTGCAAGGCAATCCCATCGTGCTGGTCGACGATCCCACGCAGGCGGGTCTCCAGTCGATCATTCGGGTCGGCGATGGCACGGCAGCGGGCGGGGCCTATGTCGCCACCATCGCTTCCGTTCTGACGGGCAGCAGCCAATTGGTGAAGACCGATCTCGGCACGCTGGTGCTCTCGGGCGCCAACAGCTACAGCGGCGGCACGGCGATCAATGGCGGCACGTTGCAGGTTTCGGCTGACGGCAATCTCGGCGGCGCTGCCGGGGGGCTCTCGCTCGACGGCGGCACGCTGCACACCACCGCCAACGTCAATTCGACGCGTGCCGTGACGCTCAACGCGGGCGGCGGGACGTTCAAGACCGATGCCGCCACCAGCCTGGCGCTTACCAACACGGTGAGCGGCGCCGGCGCGCTGACCAAGGAAGGCGGCGGCACGCTGGTGCTCACCGGCACCAACAGCTATCAGGGCGGCACTTTCATCGATGGCGGCACGGTCCAGATCACGGCCGATGCCAATCTCGGCAACGTGACCGGCAAGGTAACCTTCGATGGCGGCACGCTCTACCAGCAGGGCGCGACCAGCATCGTGACCAACCGCGCTGCGACGCTTCAGGCGGGCGGCGGAACGTTCCAGGTCGACAGCACCGTGCAGTGGCAAGGCGCTATCGACGGCGCGGGCGCGCTGACCAAGACCGGCGCCGGTGCGCTGATCCTCGGCGCCGACAACAGCTATGCCGACGGCACGACGATCGCGAGCGGTCTCCTGATGTTGGGAACCGGCGGTACGACCGGCTCCATCCTGGGCGACGTGATCGACAACGGCACGCTGAGCTTCAACCGCTCCGACCTCTACACGTTCGGCGGCACGATCTCCGGCAGCGGCGGCGTGACCCAGGACGGAAGCGGCGACACCGTGCTGACGGCCGACAACACCTACGGCGGCACCACGCTGATCGCCGGTGGCGGCGGGCTCTACATTTATGGCAACCAGAGCGCCGCGACCGGACCGACCAACGTCAACAATGGCACGCTGGGCGGCACCGGCACCATCGGCGGCGATGTGTTCGTCGACGTTGCGGGACGGCTGGCTCCCGGTGACCTTGGCTCCACGCCCGGCACGCTCACCATCAACGGCAACCTCGAACTGGCCGACGGCTCCAACCTCGACTATTCGTTCGGCCAGGCCGGCGTGGTCGGTGGCGCCTACAACGACCTCACCGTCGTCCACGGCGATCTGACGCTCGACGGCACGATCAACGTCACCGAAGCCTCTGGCGGCAATTTCGGACCGGGTATCTACCGCGTCATCAGCTATGACGGCGCACTGACCGATAGCGGTCTCGACACTACATCGAGCGACTACAGCGTGCAGACGTCGATCGCGCACCAGGTCAATCTCGTCAGCACGGCCGGGCTGGTCCTGAGCTATTGGGACGGCCCGAACGCTGCCGACCAGAACGACAACGCGATCGCCGGCGGCAGCGGCACCTGGCGGCTTGGCGGCAATGCGTCCTGGACGGAAGCGGACGGCGCGCTTAACGGCACGTTCGACAATGGCAGCTTCGCCGTCTTCGCAGGCGCATCCGGTACCGTTGGCGCCGACAACAGCTTCGGCGACATCCACGTCGCCGGCATGCAGTTCGCGACGAGCGGCTACACGATTGAGGGCGGCGACGTCGCGCTCGACGGGACACAGGCGACGATCCGCGTCGGCGATGGCACGCAGGTCGGCGCCGCTTACACGGCAACCGTCACCTCGAACCTCACCGGCGCCAGCCAGCTGGTGAAGGCCGATCTCGGCACGCTGGTGCTTGGCGGGGCCAACAGCTACAGCGGTGGCACCGCCATCAGCGGCGGCACGCTGCAGGTTTCAGCCGACGGCAACCTTGGCGCCGCGGCCGGAGGCGTCAGCCTCGGCGACGGCACGACGCTGAGGACCACCGCGGTATTCAGCTCGGCTCGCGGCATCGATCTTGCCGCAGGCACCGGCACCTTCCAGGCCGATGCGGATCTCACTTTGTCGGGCGAGATCACGGGCGCCGGCGGCCTCGCCAAGACCGGTGCCGGCGCGCTTACCCTGGTTGGCTCCAACAGCTATGCAGGCGCGACCACCGTGACGGCCGGCGGCCTCTATGTCGACGGCGACAACAGCGCGGCCACCGGCGCGGTCTCCGTCGCGAGCGGCGCAATCATCGGCGGCAAGGGCTCGATCGGCGGCGACGTCACTGTCGCCGATGGCGCTACCCTTTCGCCGGGCTCGGCCGACGGCACGCCAGGCACCCTGGCGATCGCCGGCAACCTCAATCTCTCCAGCGGCTCGGTCCTCAACTATTCCTTCGGCGAGGCGAATGTCGCCGGCGGGGCTCTCAACGACCTGACCACGGTCGGCGGCAATCTCGTGCTCGACGGAACGCTCAACGTCAGCGTGAGCGCGGGCGGTACCTTCGGGCCAGGCGTCTATCGCGTCTTCAGCTATGACGGGACGCTGACCAACAACGGACTCGTGGTCGGGGCGATCCCATCGTCGGGCTATTCGATCCAGACCTCGATCGATCACCAGGTGAATCTCGTCAACACGCAAGGGCTCACCTTCAACTATTGGGACGGCAATGCCGGGCCGAAGAACAATGGCGCGGTCAATGGTGGCGACGGCGTCTGGCAGTCCGCCACCGGCAATGACAATTGGGCAAATGAGACGGGTACGGCCAATGCCGGCTTCGCCGACGCCTCCTTTGCCATCTTCGCCGGACAGGCCGGAACGGTGACCGTGGACGGCGGTCTGGGCCAGGTGCAGGCCTCCGGCATGCAGTTCATGACCGACGGCTACGTCGTCAACGGCGACGGGATCGAGCTCGTCGGCCCGTCCAGCAGCATCGTCGTGGGTGACGGCACGGCGGCGGGCGCGGAGATGACCGCAACGATCGCCTCAGCTCTTTTCGGCGACACGCAATTGGTGAAGTCGGATCGGGGCACGCTGGTTCTGACGGGTATCAACACTTACACCGGCGGCACCGCGGTCAATGGCGGCACGCTGCAGGTCTCGCGGGACGCCAATCTGGGCGATGCGGCCGGCGGGCTCTCCTTCGACGGCGGCACGCTGAGCGTGACCGGCAGCTTCGCCACCTCGCGCGCAGTCAGCGTGATGAGCTCCGGCACTATCTCGACAGCGGCCGCCACCACCTTGACCCTGAATGGCGCGCTGAGCGGATCGGGCGCGTTCACCAAGGCAGGCGATGGCACGCTTGTCCTGACGGCGGCAGGCTCGACCTTCTCGGGACCGACTTCCGTGCAGCAAGGCACGCTTGCGGCAGGCGCGGCGGACGTGCTGGCCGCGGGTTCGGCGTTCACCGTCGCTTCCGGCGCGACGCTCGATCTCGGCGGCTTCGACCAGACCGTCGCCTCGCTGAGCAACGGCGGTTCCGTGCGCCTGGGCAACGCGCCGGGGACGACGCTCATCATCAACGGCGACTACACCGGCGCCGGCGGCACCATCTTCCTCAACGCCGCGCTCGATGGCGATGCTTCCGTGACCGACCGGCTGGTCGTCACCGGCAACACCTCCGGCAGCACCACGCTCAAAGTGGCGAATCTCGGGGGCGGCGGCGCCCAGACGGTGGAAGGCATCAAGATCATCGATGTCGGCGGGACCTCGGCCGGCACCTTCTCGCTCGCTGGCGACTATGTCTTCGAGGGCGACCAGGCGGTGGTCGGCGGCGCCTATGCGTACCGGCTCTACCAGAACGGCATCAGCACCCCGAGCGACGGCGATTGGTACCTGCGCTCGGCGCTGATCAACGGTCAGCCCGATCCGCTCTATTCGCCGGCCGTGCCGATCTACGAGGCCTATCCCGGCGTGCTGCAGAGCCTGAACGAGCTTGGCACGCTGCAGCAGCGCGTCGGCAACCGCTCCTGGACCGGTGCAAGCCAGGGCGCCGACGAGATCGGCAGCGTTCCGACCCAGAGCGCGATCTGGGCCCGCATCGAGACGGCGCATACGAAGCAGAGCCCCGAGAGCGCCTCCACCGTCTCGGATTACGACGTGACCACCTGGAAGCTGCAGTCGGGCTTCGACGGCCTCCTCTACGAGGACGCCACCGGCATCCTGGTTGGCGGCCTCACCTTCCACTACGGGACCGCCTCTTCGGATATCTCGTCGATCTACGGAGTCGGCTCCATCCGGGCTACTGGTTATGGCTTCGGCGGCACGCTGACCTGGTATGGCGACAATGGTTTCTACACCGACGGCCAGGCCGAGGTGACCTGGTATGACAGCGACCTCAAATCCGCCACGCTGGGGGCGGATCTCGCCAAGGGCAACAACGGCTTTGGCTATGCGCTGAGCATAGAGGCCGGCCAGAAGCTTGCGCTGCAGGGCAAGTGGACGCTGACGCCGCAGGCCCAGCTCTCTTACTCCTCGGTCCGCTTCAACGGCCTCACCGATCCATTCGACGCGGCGGTGTCGCTGAGCGGCAGCGATATGCTCACCGGCCGCGCCGGCTTGTCGCTCGACTACGAGGATGCCTGGACGGGCGCGCAAGGCAAGGTGAGCCGCTCGCATATCTACGGCATCGCCAACCTCTATTACGACTTCCTGAACGGCAATGACGTCGACGTGTCGGGTACGGCCTTCCACGAGCACGACCAGCCGCTCTGGGGCGGGCTCGGCGTCGGCGGAACGCTCTCCTGGGCCGATGACCGCTACACGGTCTTCGGCGAGGCCTTCGCCAAGTCGAGCCTCAAAGAGTTCGGCGACAGCCGGTCGATCGGCGCCAAGCTCGGCTTCAGCGTGAAATGGTGAGTCGGGCCGGCTGGGACCAAGATTTCGGGGCGATGTGCCCCGGACGAATGCCTGATGAAGATAGGAAGAAGATGAAGCGGAAGAATTTGGGTAGAAGCCTCCTGCTGGTGGCAACCGCGTTGCTGGTCATGAGCTTTGCCATCTCGGCGTTCGCCGAGGAGACCGGCCTGCCGGGCGGCGCGACGTCGCTACGCGAGGGACATGGCGACTGGACGGTGTCCTGCAACGTCACCACGCAGAACGGCGCGGCGGGCAAAGCATGCTCGCTCTCCCAGGAGCAGGCCGACGGCCAGTCGCGTCAGCGCATTCTGGCGGTTGAGTTCCGGCCCAACGGCGACGTTCTCCAGGGAACGCTTGTGCTGCCGTTCGGCCTCGCGCTCGATCAGGGGGTGACGCTGCAGATCGACGACGGCGTCGTGCTTCCACCGCTCCGTTTCCGTACCTGCCTCCCAGGCGGCTGTATCGTCGATCTCAGCTTCGACGGCGAGACCGCGGCGGCTCTGCGCAAGGGGACCAGCCTTAAGGTCAAGGTCGTCGCCGACGGCGGCAAGGAGACGAATCTCGCGCTGTCGCTGAAGGGGTTTCCAAGCGCGCTCGACCGGACGACGGCGCTGCTGCAGTAGAATTTGTAAGGCAGCTCGCCCGTGCCTCATGGGAAATATCCGTGGCAAAAAGCAGAAGTTTTCTATCCCAAACTTCCTCATAGCGGAAATTCGGCTTCAGGCCATTACTAACGTTCACTAGGAGAAGTTGCTGGCTTGTGACCACAAGGTCGCTGTATCGAGAACCATAGTTAACCTCGTTCATGGTCCTTAGGTTCGCCAGACCATACGAGAGAATACGAAGGAAATGGGCTGGCGAACCACCCGCTAAGGTATTGATTTTGCGTCGAAAACAATGTCCCTCAGCGACTAACATAATCTTTATTTGCCAATAAGTTACGAAGCAGTTCGCCGAAATCAATTCAAGAAGCCGATCCCACCGCCCATATTTCTCTCGGCTTCTGCGGAATGGCACCTTTGGCCCGATGTCGCTCATCTACTCTGCTTGCCGAGGTCGGGATCGGAGCAATTCGCAGCCTCATGCTTTGGTTTTCAACTCTGCTCGAGAGGACCATCATCATTATATGCCACCGCCGAGCTAGCCAAGCCGCGCCGACACGTCCGCATTCTCGTGGACCTTGGCCGCTTAGCGGGCGAGGAAAGTCCGCTCAGCTGCTTCTGCGGCGTTCAGAAACTCTGACCGGCAGCAAACGGCTCCGAAGAGGAAGTCGGCGACCTACGGTCACGGGCGGGGGCGGGGTGCAGCCGTCGGTCACCACTGAAAAGGGACCATAGAATCAGCTTAAATGCGTAGGCCCTTCATGATCATGTACCGAAATCTGCTCTTTCGCTATTTCAAATCATTACAGGCTTTCGGCTTTGCCGAGTTGACCCGCCCGGTCGGTTGGGCAGCTTGTAGTTCCCGAATGAATCTTTTTGCACGCGGGAGATGGATGGCTGTCGGCGGGAGCATTGCCTTGCCCCACGTTCTGTTCCGGCGTGCGCTTAAAAGGCGACGTCTGCCACGATCCCTCTGGCAAGGGCGCCAGGAAAAAGAAACCCATCAGCCACAAAAACAGAGCCATGATAATCAGTGCACCCCAGCCGAGGATCCGGGCGGTGCCTTTTTGCTCCTGCTTAGAGACATGTCGTTGGCCATCCGATACCGCCGCTTCGTACCCGTCACCATCCAACTTCGGATATCTGGCGATGTTCGCCGAAACCTGCCGAAGGCAGCCCGTACAGCGAGAGCGAAATTCCGGCGCCAATGCCGGTTGGCGCTGCTTTTTCCAGAATGCGCATGTAACAAAGCGTCGGTGCCGACGAAGCAGGTTATAGCAACGGAATTGGCTGCTGCGAGCTAACGCGCCTTGCGGTGCGGCTATGCGTTGCGAGTATCGCCTCAGGCAAAGGACACAGGATGCAAAGAGAGTTCAACATTGCTGAGAAAGGCTTCGGCTCGTATTGGCCGCTCGCTATCCTCAGGTGGGTAATGGTGCTGATTTTCGTATCGTTCGGGATACAGAAATTCACACCACAGTCGGCACAGGGAATCGCTTTATATATTTCGCACAGTCCGTTTGTTTCCTGGCTGCAGATTTTCGGAATTGAGGGCGAGGCTTATCTTCTGGGCTATATAGAGCTGTCGACGGCACTTCTCCTCGCATTGGGCGCTTTTGTGCCCGTCCTATCCGCGCTCGGAGCGTTGATCGGCGTCGGTACTTTTTTGATCACTTGGTCATTTTTCTTTACGACCCCCGGAGTGGTGATATGGAGCATCTCCGCCGATCCCATTGCATGGAATCTCGCGGGAGAGTTTCTCTACAAAGACGTAGTGCTGCTTTGCGTGTGCATCGTTCTGCTTCTTAGCTCCCTTCCGTCCGGCCTTATCCCTCTCAGAACAAAAAGGGAGGATGGCGATTGAGCCCGACCCGGTCGAGGAAGTCGTCGTAGTCCGCAATGAGGCCGTAGGCTCGATGAATTTGGCATCATCACCGTCGCACCGGCCTGAGTGCTCGATACAAACTCTTCGTATGTCGAGCACGGACCGTTAAGACCAGGATCGGCATCGCCTACAGATTCTGGCAGCCCACTGGTGCGGGCCTGACGGACCCCATCGCCGGCGAAAAAAAGGGCGGCGGCCATGCGCGATCTGCACGTTACGCTTCGTGCCGGGGTTTCATAACGATCAGGAACTGGCGCGCGCAACGCCTTTCGCCATCCGTTCCGCTATTCGCTCAAGCCAGTGCATAACTCCTCCCACGAAATCCCTGCCTGAAAAAACCCAGCGGCCGACGCATACGAGGATTTGAGGTTCGGAACATGAAAGCGTCGGATGCCAGTATTGGGCGGGGGCGCGTCTTAATTGATGCAGCCTCAGCTTAGGCGCACTGTTTGCGCCTTCATTGGGATGCCGGCACATGGTAAGCCGACGATTACTATCCACAGTCTGCATCTGGTAGCAGGGGGGCGTGTCTGCCCTCTCTGAGGTGCCATCCCCCAGTGCGCCGGACTGACCTTGACCATGTTTCCATCCGGCCTTTGTCTCCGCTGGCATGGAGAAACCAATGGATGCTCGCCCTCGTCGTCGATCACAGCCAGTTCGAAGGCTTGGAAGAACGGCGCGTTGAGGACCGTGTTCCACATCTGCAGCGGCAGTCCGCAATTGCCATCAGCGATGCGAGAACCACGGCAATCAACCGGCGGGCGCCCAGTCTTTGCGCGATCTGCTCCGCGAGGGTAGGGCAACAACGCCTTCGGTTATGCGCTGAGCATCGAAGCCGACCAGAAACGAGCGCTTCAGGGCAAGTGGACCCTAACGTCACAGGCTCAACTCCCTTCCTCCTCGGTGCGCTTCAACAGCCTCACCGATCCGTTCGACGCATCGGTACCGCTGAGCGGCAGCGATGCGCCCACCGGCAAGGCCGGACTGTCGCTGGACTGCCAGGATGCTGGACGGCGCCCACGGCAAGGTCCCCGCATGTCTACGGCATCGCCAACCTCCATCACAACGGCAATGACGTGGATATGTCGGGCACGGCCTTCCATGAGCACGATCGGCCGGTCTGGGGCGGCTGGCGCTCGGCGGCACGCTGTCACCGGCTGACGATCGCTGCATGGTCTTCGGCGAAGGCTTCGCCCAATCCAGCCTGAAGAACTTCGGCGGCAGCCGTTCGCGCGGCGGCAAGGTCGGCTCATCGTGGCCGACTACAGCCGCGCGGACTTTCCGCCGCGCGAGACGTTCGAGGACGATCGAACTATGCCGCTGGTGCCTTGCCCGCGATCATATCCGCCGCCTTCTCGGCGATCATGATCACCGCTGCGTTGGTGTTGGAAGAGACGATGCGCGGCATCACAGAGCTGTCGCAGACGCGCAGGCCGGCAAGACCGCACACACGAAGCTCGGGATCGACGACGCTGTCGGCATCGTCACCCATGCGGCAGGTGCCGACCGGATGATAGGCGCTGCGGCCATGCTGGAGGGCAAAGGCTTCGAGCGCCGCCCGGCCTTGGCATCCCGCGCCCGGCAGATGCTCGCGGCGAATGTATCTAGCGAAGGCCGGCTGCGACAGGATCTCGCGGCTGATCTCGATGCCGTCGATGGCGCGCTCGAGGTCGTAGCGCTCGCCGAAGGGATTGGGATCGATGACCGGCGCATCGCGCAGGTCCGCCGAGCGCAGAGCAACACTGCCGCGCGAACGCGGCCGCACATGATAGGAATTCAGCGTGCAGCCATTGCCGCCTGGAACCGAGCCGATGCCTTCCTCGACGCCGGCCCCGGGCAGGAAATGGAACTGGATGTCGGGTGTCTTTTCCGCGCGGTCGCCCCACCAGAAGCCGCCGGCCTCGACGATGTTGGAGGCCACCGGTCCCTTGCCGAACAGCGCGTATTCGAGGCCGGCGACCGCCTGCCAGCGCTTCTTCTTGTAGCGATCGATGCCATGCGGCCCGTTGAGCTCGGCGACGACGTCGACATCCATGTGGTCGTGCAGGTTCCGGCCGACGCCGGCGAGATCGTGCACCACCTTGATGCCATGCTGGCTCAGATGCTCGGCCGGGCCGATGCCGGACAGCATCAGGAGTTTCGGCGAGCCGATGGCGCCGGCGGTTACGATCACCTCGCGCTCGGCATTCAGTCGTTCGGTGCGACCGTTGACGATGATCTCGACGCCGACGGCGCGGCCATTCTCGACGATGACGCGGCTGACCGTGGCGTCGGTGCGCAGGGTCAGGTTCCCGCGGCCGAGTGCCGACTTCAGATAGGCGACCGCCGTACTCGAGCGTTTGCCGTTGCGCGTCGTCGTCTGGTAGAAGCCGGCGCCTTCCTGCTCGCCGGCGTTGAAGTCGGCGCGGAACGGGAGGCCGGCCTGCTGCGCCGCCTTGACGAAGATCCGGGTCAGCGGATGCGGCGCGCCGCTGGAAACGCCAAGAGGACCGTCGATCCCATGTTGGGAACCGGCGAAGGTGTCGTTGCCCTCGGACCGGACGAAATAGGGCAGAACATCGGCGTAGCTCCATCCTGCACAGCCGAAGTCGGCCGCCCAGTCGTCATAGTCCTGCGGGCAGCCTCGTGTGAACACCTGGGCATTGATCGAGGAGCCGCCGCCCAGAACGCGTGCTTGCGGATAGACCATGACGCGACCGTCGATCCCCTTGCCGGGCGCCGCGTCATAACCCCAGATCAGCGGCCCGGACGTCATCTTGAAGAAGCCTACCGGCATATGGATATAGCGGTCGGTGTCGGGCGGCCCGGCCTCGATCAGGACAACCGATAGGACTGGATCCTCGCTCAGCCTGGCGGCAAGAACGCAGCCGGCCGAGCCGCCGCCAACGATGATATAGTCGGCCATTCTCGCTCCCTTGCATCCGAGGCAAGGCCCCGCTCTTCATGCCAGCGACGATCTCAAGTCGCTTGTGCCGCGTCAAGAGAAAGAGTATGGTTGCCGTGTTGAAGGGTTGTCATACAAGAAGAGGAGACCGATGACCCTCGCTGGAGGATCCGGCCGTGCTTCCTGCGCAGGCGCCGGACCGGGAAGCAAACTTAATCGGGAGGTTCGAAATGAAGGACAGCAATGGTCTTGTTTCCGGCAGGGTCAGCCGCCGGACGGTGATGCTGGGCGCCGCCGCCGGGGCGGCGACGCTGGCGATGCCGAATATATTGCGCGCGGCTGACAAACCGACTCTGGTGACGTCGATCCGCTCGCTGTCCAATCCCTACCACGCGGTTTGGAAGTCCGGCGCCGAGGCTTATGCCAAATGGGCCGGGCTTGAGCACGTCACGCTGGTCTCGGAAGGCAACAGCGAGAAGGGTATCGCCGACATCAAGGCGATGCTGGCCAAGACCAACGGCAATATGGTGCTCAATTCCGATCCCAACGACACGCCCGACGCGCGCCCGATCGTCGAAGCCTGCGCCAAGGCCGGTGCCTATGTGGTGACGCAGTGGAACAAGCCGGCGGACCTGCATCCAAAGGACTTCAATCCGAACTATGTCTCGCATATCGAGTTCGACGGCATCGCCAGCGGCAAGACCATTGCCGAGATCCTGTTCAAGACGATCGGCGGCAAGGGCGGCATCGTCGCGCTCGGTGGCCTGATCTCAACGACGGCCGCGATCGAGCGCAAGAAGGGCCTTGATGCGGCGCTCGCCGCCAATCCCGACATCAAGCTGCTCGACTTCCAGGTCGCCAACTGGAAATCAACTGAGGCCTTCGACCTGATGGGCAATCTGCTGACCCGCTTCGGCGACGACATCAAGGGCATCTGGGCCGCCAATGACGACATGGGCTCCGGCGCTCTCGAGGCACTGCGCGCCGAAAACCTCGCCGGCAAGGTGCCGATCGTCGGTGTCGACGGCATCAAGACAGCAGTCGACGCGGTGCGCACCGGCGAGTTCGCCTGCACAATCACCTCGGATCCGTTCTGGCAGGGTGGCATGGGGCTCGCCATCGGCTACAACGCCAAGATCGGCAAGTTCGACCCGGCCAAGGAGCCGCCGGAACACCGCGAATTCTACGGCAAGGCGGTGCTGATCTCGCACGACAATGTCGAGGAATATTACAAGACCAATGTCGAGTCGAAGCCCGAGATGGACTGGAACGACCTCTGGGGACGGGTGACCGGAGCGATCCGCGCCTGACCCGTTGGGGCGGGCCGGCTTCTCCCTGGCGGCGGCCCGCTCCCTTTTTGCCGGCGTCCTGCTCCCGCGGCCACGACGCCTGTTACCAGCAGACGGGAAGCGGTTTCTTGACAATCGATACAGAACCCCTGAAGTCCGTTTCGGACATCGAGCGGACGACGCTTATGACATTCCTCCCCGGCCGTATCGCCACAATGCTCGGCGGCAGGCGCTGGCGCAGGCTCGCGCCGGTGGCGGTGCTGGTCGTGCTGTGCATTCTGATCACCATTGCCAATCCCAATTTCATCGAGCTCCGCAACCTGGTGCGCCTCGCCAACTCCGCCGCGGTCCCGCTGACACTGGCGATGGGGCTGACCTTCATCATCCTGATGGGCAGCATCGACCTCTCGGTCGAGGGCACGCTGTCGGTGGCGGCGATGGTGGTGGTGCTGCTGGCCGCCAATGACAGCAACGGCAACGATTATGGCTGGTGGGCGGTGCTGGCGGCGATCGCCTCGGGCACGATCATGGGACTGATCAGCGGCTTGGTGCAGACGATGCTGCGCATCCCCTCTTTCATGGCGACGCTCGGCATGTGGTTCGTCGGGCTCGGCCTGTCGGTCTATATGCTGGGCGGCTCGGCCATCCGGCTCAACGAAGCCTCGATCCGCGACCTCGCCTTGCATCGGTTCCTCGGATTGCCGCTGGCGGTTTGGGTCGCAGTCGGGGCTTTCGTGCTCGCCGCAATCATCCAGTATCACACGCGGCTCGGCCGCCACATATTGGCGATCGGCGGCGATGAGGACGTGACCAAGCTCTCTGGCGTCAACGTCACGCGCGTGCGCATCGCGGCGTTCGCGCTGGCCGGTTTCTTCTTCGGCATCGCCGGCGTGCTCGCCGCCGCCCAGCTCGGTCAGTCGCATGCCGTCATCGGTGACGGCAGGCTGTTTGCCGCGGTCACGGCGGTGGTCGTCGGGGGCACGGCGCTGACCGGCGGCGAGGGTGGCGTCGTCAATACGCTGATCGGCGTGCTGATCGTCACCGTTTTGGCCAACGGCATGATCCTGCTCGGCATCTCGCCCTACATCCAGCAGACGGTGCAGGGCCTGATGATCATCGCAGCCGTGGCGCTGTCACTCGACCGCGTTCGTCTGAAGATCGTGAAGTGAGCGCCATGCTGCAGGCAACCGGCATCATAAAGAATTTCCCCGGCGTCCAGGCCTTGCGCGATGTCTCCATCGAGGTGCGGCCAAACGAGGTGGTCGGGCTGATAGGCGAGAACGGCGCCGGCAAGTCGACGCTGATGCGGCTGCTGGCCGGCGGCTACCGGCCGGATGGAGGCACGATTACCCTCGACGGCGAGCAGCTCAAGCTGCGGAACGCCCGCGACGCGGCCAGGCATGGCATTGGCATGGTGTTCCAGGAGCAGTCGCTGGTCCTCAACTTGACGGTCGCCGAAAACATCTACCTGGGTGAAGAAGACCGTTTCACCCGCTTCGGCCTCCTCAACTGGCGCGCCATGAACGCCGCGGCGCGACGGCAGCTCGCCAAGATCGGCATAGATATCGACGTCACCGCGCGCACCTCTGATCTGACCTTCGCAGCGCGCCAGATGGTCGAGCTCGCCAAGGCGCTGGCGCTGGAGGAGATGGTCGAGCGTCCGTTGCTCATCCTGCTCGACGAGCCGACCTCGGTGCTCAACGCCGCCGATATCGAGGTGCTGTTCGCCAGGGTGCGGTCGCTCAAATCCCGCGCCAGCTTCGTCTTTGTTTCGCACCGCCTCGATGAAGTGCTGGCGATTTCCGACCGCGTCTACACGATGAAGGACGGCGCGGTCGTGGCCGAGCACTGCGCGGCGGAAGTCACCGGGCCGGAGCTGCACGAGATCATGGTCGGGCGCGGGCTGCAGGCCGAATATTACCGCGAGGCGCGGCAGCAGCCACCGGGCGACAAGCTCATGGTCGAAGCCAGGGGCCTGGGCGCGAACGGCTTCTATCATGGTGTCGACCTTTCGATCCGCGCCGGAGAGATCGTCGGCATCGCCGGCGTTGTCGGCTCCGGCCGCGAGGAGGTCACGCGCACCGTTGGCGGCTTCCTGCCGCATGATGCGGGCGAGATGAAGATCGCCGGCGAGACGGTGCGCTTCGGCTCGCCAGAGCCGGCGGTGCGCAAGGGCATCGGTTATGTGCCTCGTGAACGCAGGCTGGAAGGCCTGGTGATGTTCCTGTCGATCGCCGAAAATATCTCGCTGGCCGACCTCTCGAGCGTCATGCGCAACGGCGCCATCGATTACGGCAAGGAGCGGCGGCTTGCAGCCGACTGGATCAAGCGGCTCAGCATTAAGGCGCCCGGGCCCGACGCCGCCTGCCGCAAGCTCAGCGGCGGTAACCAGCAGAAGGTGGTGCTGGCGCGCTGGATGACGGCCGGCTCGCGCATCCTGGTGCTCGACCATCCGACGCGCGGCCTAGATGTCGGCGCCAAGGAAGAGGTTTACGAGCTGGTGCGCGACCTCTCCGAGCAAGGCGTGGCGATCCTTCTAATCTCCGACACGCTGGAAGAGACGATCGGCCTGTCGCACCAGGTGCTGGTGATGCGCGACGGCGAGATCACGGCGCGCTTCGATGCGAGCCCCGGCAACAAACCCAAGCAGGTAGACCTCTTGCGAGCGATGGTGTGAGCCGATGAATGAGGTTTTTTCCATCAGGCGGATTTTCGAGGGCAAGTGGACGCAGGGCGCCATACCGCTGGTCCTGCTCGTTGCCTTGCTGCTGATCATCGAGATCGCCGCGCCCGGCTTCCTGACCGGCGAGACGCTGGCACTGCTCTTCGCCAACACCGCCGTGCTGTTCATCCTGGCCACCGGCGTCACCTTCGCCATCCTGCTCGGTGGCATCGACCTGTCGATCCAGGCGGTGGCCTCGCTGGCGAGCGTGATGCTGGCGCAGCTCTTGCCTGCGCTCGGCTTTGCCGCCTTTCCGGTGGCGATCCTGTCTGGCCTCGCCTTCGGTCTGCTGAGCGGCATCGTCCACGTCAAGCTGCGCGTGCCGTCCTTCGTCGCGACCTTGGCCACCGGCGGCGTGGTTACTGGCCTGGCGCTCTGGGTCTCCAACGGCCGAGCCATCACCATCGAGGAAGCCGGGCGCGAAAAGACTGCTTGGATCAACGCCACGATTTTCGGCCTGCCGATGGTGGTGCTGATTTCGGCGCTGATCGGCATTGTCAGTTTCCTCGCGCTGCGCTACACGCGCTTCGGCCGCCAGGCGACCGCGGTCGGAGCCGGCGAGCCGGCGGCGTGGGCGGCCGGCATCAATGTCGACCGCACCAAGATCATCGCCTTCGCCGCATCGGGCATGCTGGCGGCCGTTGCCGGCGTCGTGCTGGCGGCCAGGCTGTCAAGCGGCTCGCCGGTGCTCGCCAACCAGCTGCTGCTGCCGGCCATTGCCGCCGTCATTGTCGGCGGCACTGCGATCACCGGCGGGCTGGGTGGCGTCGCGCGCACTGCGGTCGGCGCGCTGATCATCTCGATCGTGCGCATCGGCATGACCTTCGTCGGCGTCAATATCTTCCTGGAGAACATGGTGTTCGGCGCGGTGCTGATCGCCGCCGTCGCCATCACTATCGACCGCAGCAAGATCGCGGTCATCAAGTGACGTACCGATCCGCACCGCCTCCCAAGCAAGCGCGGACGGAAAGGGACCGCATCGGCGCGAGGCCGGTGCGGTCCGGGCTGAATTTACTGCATCGTGTCCAGACCGATCAGCTCGATCTTGTAGCCGTCCGGGTCCTCGACGAAGGCGATGTGGGTGGTGCCGTGCTGCATCGGTCCGGGCTTGCGCGGGATCTTGGCGCCGCGCTTTTCCAGTTCGGCGCAAACGGCGTAGATGTCGTTGACGCCGAGCGCCAGATGGCCGAAGCCGGTGCCGATCTCATAGGGTTCCTCGCGGCCCCAGTTCAGCGTCAGCTCGATGACCGCTTCCTTGTCCTCCGGCCCGTAGCCGACAAAGGCATTGGTGAACTTGCCGCCGGGATAATCCTCGCGGCGCAGCAAAGTCATGCCGAGCACCTCGGTGTAGAAGGCGATCGACTTGTCGAGGTCGAGCACCCTGATCATGGTGTGCATATAGCGAAAGCCGGGGGCGTCGCTCATTGGGAAAGGTCCTCCGAATTCATTGATTTGCCAGTCTGACCATCCACACCAAACGGCTTCGGGAAGTATGCTATCGCTTGATGTTCTAAATCAGGGTTGTATGATAACACGACAAGCTTGGTGATTGTCCAGTCGTTTTCAGGAAGGGTCCAGGTCCGGTCCATGAATGCAGTGCCGCCCAATTCCGCATCGCTGATCGCCGCCCTTGCCGGCGTGCTGTCGGATGGCGGGCTGCTGACCGAGGCAGAGGACATCACACGCTATAGCCGCGACTGGTCAGGCGACCATTTCGGCTGCCCGCTGGCGGTGGTGCGGCCGGCTTCGGTGGAAGAGATGTCGGCGCTGATGAGGCACTGCCATGCCGAGCGCATCCCCGTCGTGCCGCAGGGCGGGCTGACCGGCCTTGTCGGCGCCGCGGTGGCGGCTGACGGCAACGAGGTCGTCGTCTCGTTGGAGCGCATGAACCGGATCCGCTCGATCAGCCCGATCGACTTCGCCATGGTGGTCGAGGCCGGCTGCATCCTCGAGGACGCCAAGCGCGCGGCCGAGGAGAGCGACTGTATCCTGCCGATTACCTTCGGCGCACAGGGAAGCTGCCGCATCGGCGGCAATGTCGCCACCAATGCCGGCGGCTTCAACGTGCTGCGTTACGGCATGACGCGCGACCTTGTGCTTGGCCTCGAAGTCGTGCTGGCTGACGGCCGGATCTGGAACGGGCTGAAGGTGCTGCGCAAGGACAATCGCGGCTATGATTTGAAGCAGGTCTTTATCGGCTCGGAAGGGACGCTCGGCATCGTCACCGCCGCGGCGCTGAAACTCTTCCCCAAGCCGACGCAGATCGAAACGGCGCTTGTCGGCCTACGCTCCGTCGAGGATGCAATGGCGCTCTATGCGCGGGCGCGGCGCGGTTGCAGCGACCTGCTCACCGCCTTCGAGCTGATCCTGCGCGGCGGCATCGAGATCACCATGCGCGAGGGCAAGGATTTCCACGAGCCACTCGGCAAGCCTTACCCGGCCTATGTCCTGATCGAGGTTTCGTCCGGAGGACTGATCGACCTCAAGGATATGCTGTTAAGTTTTCTCGCGGGCGTCGAGGATCTCGTCGAGGACGGCATCGTGGCATCGACCCGGGCGCAGGGTGAGCGCCTGTGGCTCTACCGCGAGATCATGGTCGAGCGGCAGGGGCGCGGCGGCCGCTATCTGCGCACCGATGTCTCCGTGCCGATCTCGAAGCTTGCCGATTTCGTCACCGATGCACTGTTCGAATTGGAGCGGGCGAGACCCGACGCGCTGCCCGTCACCTACGGCCATGTCGGCGACGGCAACATCCATCTCAACGTCGTGCCGCCGGAGGGCATGGCGGCCGAGGCGATCGAGCATCTGTTCGAGGAGGCGGAAGCGGAGATTTTCGCCGTCGTCGACCGCTATGGCGGCTCGATCAGCGCCGAGCACGGCATCGGCCGGGTCAAGCAGCGGGCCTTCCTCGACCGCATCGATCCGGTAACGCTCGATCTCGCGGCAGGCATCAAGGACGCGATCGATCCGCGCCATATATTGAGCAACGGCCGCATTCTGGCGTCCGCATCCGCGCTCGACTATAGGTGAGCGATGACGCTGAAGCTCGACAAGGTCAATCGCGGTCCGCATCTCTCCACCCTCGTGGCGAGTTCGATCTCGCGCGAGATCGCGCAGGGGCGGCTGAAGCCCGGCGATCAGCTTCCGACCGAACAGGCGCTGGCGACCACGTTCGGGGTCAGCCGAAACGTGGTGCGCGAGGCGATCGCAAGGCTGCGCTCGGAAGGCCGCATCTGGTCGCAGCAGGGCAGGGGCGCCTTCGTCGCCGACGCCACCAACGCGACGGTGCTGACGATCGACTACGAAACCTTGCAGCGGGCGGATTCCTTCCGCAATCTTTTCGAGCTGCGCGGCATGCTGGAAGTGCAGATCGCCGCGCTGGCCGCGACCCGCCGCTCCGATGCGGATATCGCGGCGATGGAGCAGGCGCTCGATGGGATGCGCACGGCTCCCTATGGCAGCGTCGCCTGGCTGAAGAACGACCTCGGTTTCCACCGCGCCGTCGCAGAAGCGACCCAGAACCCTTATATGGGCCAGTTTCTCGTCTTCGTCTCGGAGCGGGTGCGCGAAAGCATCCTGGCCGCCGGCAACCAGCAGAAGTCGGACGACATGGCACGCACGACACTGGGCGAGCACGAACGCATCCTGGCGGCGATCAAGGCCGGCGACGTGAAGGGCGCGAGCGCTGCCATGACGCGGCATCTCGCAGGTGCTGCCTCACGCGTTGGACTGCCTGGAGGCGAAGCCTCCGCGAAGCCAGCGTCGCCGGCACGGCATTCGCGGCTGCGGAAGGCAATGCGCGGGCAGGCAGCCGGGTAGGCAGCGGCTCAGCCCGCTCGGTCAGCGCCAGCCAAAACGGAGAGAAGCGCCCCTGTGCGATTTCACTCAGCCGCCGGCTCAACCAGCGATACCCCATTCAGCCCCGCGACGATATCCGACAGCGCCGGCACGAACTTCTCGCCATGCCCCGTGGCCACCGCCGTCGCAAAACCGTTGCGGACCACGGCGCCGACCGGGTTGGCGATGCCGGCGGCCTGGGCGAAGGAGGTGAGGTAGGTCATGTCCTTCAGCGCATTGGCGATGGCGAAGCGCTGGGCGTTTTCGTTGCGGTTCAGCACGAAGTCGAAGAAGGCCTGGTAGAAGCCGCAGTCCATGCGGCTGCCGGAGATGACGCTGTTGAAGACCTGCGGCGTCAACCCCGCCTTGGCGCCGAGCGTCAGCGCCTCGGAATAGATCGCGGAATAGCCCATCGAGACGAAATTGTTGAGCAGCTTCATGGTGTGGCCGCTGCCCGTCGGGCCGGTGTGGACGATGCGCGCGGCGAAGGCTTCGAGCACTGGCCGCGCGCGGGCGACCGCTTCCGCCGCCCCGCCGACCATGACGTCGAGCTTGCCCGCGGCGGCTTCCTTGGGCGTGCGCGCCAGCGGCGCGTCGATCAGCGTCACGCGTTGAGCTGCAAGCTCGGCGGCGAGAGCGATCGTCGAGGACGGGTTGGAGGTAGAGCAGTCGATGATGAGCAGCGGTTTGTTGGCAGCCGCAAGCCCCTCCGGACCCTTTACGACCGCTTCCACCTGCGGCGAGCCGGTGACGCAAAGGAGAACGATGTCGCAGCCTTCGGCGAGCGCGCGCGGCGTCGCCGACTGGCGGGCGCCAGCGCTGACAAGCTTCAGCGCCGCCTCCTGGTTGCGGTGCGCCCAGACCGTCAGCGGCCAGCCCTTGGCCAGAAGGTTGGCCGCCATGCCCGAACCCATCGCGCCCAGCCCGATAAAGCCAATTTGCTGCTTCATGTTGGTCCTTCCTTGCTGTTGGGCTCAAACAAACGAAAGATTGCCGTTGCAACCAAGCGGTGCGATCCTTGGCGCAAGAATCGATTTAAAGGGCCGGTTTTCCGATGACGGATCGCGAGGGAGCAATGTTCGGCGCCATTCGCCAGTCCCCCAATCTGAGGGGCGAGCTGGTCGACAAGTTTGCCGCGCAGATCGAAGCCGGCGATCTTGCGCCGGGACAGCGGCTTCCCACCGAGCAGGAAATCGTCAACGCGACTGGCGTCAGCCGGACGGTGGTTCGCGAGGCGCTGGCTTCGCTGCGCGCACGAGGGCTGATCACGACAAGGCAGGGCCTCGGCGCCTTCGTGGCCCAGGAGCCGCCGCCGAAAACCTTTTCGATCGTGCCGACGGATGTCGAATCGATCGACGAGATCCTGGCGGTGCTCGAGCTGCGCATAGGCGTCGAGGGAGAGGCGGCGGCGCTGGCAGCCACGCGCCGGACCGCCAAGGACCTTGCGCTCATGGCCAGGCAGCTCGACGCCATCGACCGCGCGATCGCCGAAACCGGTCTCGCCGCGACCGAGGATGCGGCTTTCCATCGGGCGATTTCGCTCGCCTCGCACAACGCCTATTTCAGCCGGCTTTTCGACACGTTCGGTACCGCGATGATCCCGCGCCAATGGACGCAGTTCGATCGCCTGGAGCCCGACGAGCGCGAGCGGCATTTCGAGCGGACGCGGCGCGAGCACCGGGCGATCCACGACGCTATCGCGGCGCGCGACGCCAAGGCGGCGCAGCGCGCGATGCGGCTGCACCTGACCCGTTCCTACAAGCGCTTCGAGCAGCTCCGCGACGGCGCCGGACATCTGAAATAGATCGGGCGAGGGCGCCTGAGCGGTGTCTGGCCTGCCGCGACAGGAGGCGGTTACGGCCCGACGTTCTAAGCCCGCCCGGCCTCGATCGGCATCTTGCGCGAATGCCAGGAGCATCCCGTCGTCCTCCAGCCTTCCGATAGATCCAAACCCGGCGCTATCCGTAATCACCTTTTGCATGCTTACAGGGTTGTCATACAACCATCCGATCTGATATTCCTGCGGGCACGACCCGTCAAGACGACGTTGGCTTTGAGGAGTGAGTTTCCATGCATCAAAGGCGATTTGGCCGCACCGGCTGGCAAGTGTCGGAAATCGGCTTCGGCAGTTGGGCGATCGGCGCCGACTGGGGCGACGTCGAGGAGAAGGACGCGATCGCGGCGCTCAATGCCGCGCTCGATTCAGGCGTGACGATGATCGACACGGCCGACGTCTATGGCGACGGTCGGGCCGAAAAGCTGATCGCAAAGACGCTGAAGGGGCGGGGCGGCGCGAGGCCGATGGTCGCCACGAAGGCCGGCAAGCGGCTGAACCCGCATGTCGCCTCCGGCTACAATCGCAAGAATCTGACCAGCTTTGTCGAGCGCAGCCTGCGCTATCTCGAGGTCGACGTTCTTGACCTGGTGCAGCTCCACTGCCCGATGACGGAGGTCTTCTACCAGCCAGAAACATTCGAAGCGCTCGAGAAGCTGGTCGAGGAAGGCAAGATCCGCCATTACGGCGTCAGCGTCGAAAAGGTCGAGGAAGGCATCAAGGCGCTGCAATATCCCGGCGTCGTCAGCGTCCAGATCATCTACAACATGTTCCGGCAGCGACCCGCGGAGCTGTTCTTCGACACGGCGCGCCAGAAGGATGTCGCCATCATCGTCAGGGTGCCGCTGGCCAGCGGGCTCTTGTCCGGCAAGTTCAAGAGCGATTCCAGCTTCAGCGCCAAGGACCACCGCAACTACAACCGGCAGGGCGAGGCCTTCGACGTCGGCGAGACATTCTCCGGCGTGAACTATCAGGAAGGCCTGCAGGCGGCCGAGGAATTGCGGCCGCTGCTGCCGCCAGGCGCGACAATGGCGCAATGGGCGCTGCGCTGGATCCTGATGAACCCGGCGGTGACGGTGACCATTCCGGGCGCCAAGTCCGTCCGGCAGGCGCAGGAAAACGCCGCCGCGTCCGACCTGCCGGCGCTGTCGCCGCAACTGATGGAGCGCATCGCCGACATCTATGAGCGGCGCATCAAGGCTGCCGTGCACCAGCGCTGGTGAGCGCCATGGTGATCGACGGCCATCAGCATTTCTGGGACCCGGCGGATGGATCCTGCGGCTGGATGACGGAAGACTATGCCGCCATACGCCGGGTGTTCTCCCCCGACGACCTCAGGCCGGCGCTCGCCGCGGCCGGCGTGGACAAAACCATCCTTGTCCAGACTTGGCATTCGCTCAACGAGACGCTTGTGTTCCTGGAGACCGCGAGCCGGACCGATTTCGTCGCCGGCGTCGTTGGATGGGTCGACCTCACCGATCCTGATGTCGACGCCACGCTGTCCGAGCTGAAGGCGCGGCCGGATGGCCGCTATCTTGTCGGCATCCGTCATCTCGTCCATAACGAGGCGGATCCGAACTGGCTGCTGCGCGCGGATGTCCAGCGCGGGCTGGCTGCGGTCGCCGAAGCGAACCTCGCCTATGACCTGCTGTTGAAGGAGCCGCAAATCCCCGCGGCCCTGGAGACGGTGGAACGGCATCCCAATTTGCGTTTCGTGGTCGACCACATCGCAAAGCCGCGCATTGCGCAGCATGCGATGGAGCCATGGGCCGGATTGATGCAAGGTTTCAAGGCGCATCGCGACCACGTCTGGTGCAAGCTGTCCGGGATGGTCACGGAGGCCGACTCGCGGCGCTGGAATAGCCAGGATCTGCAGCCCTATGTCGACGCGGTGCTTTCGATCTTCGGACCGTCGCGATGCCTGTTCGGTTCGGATTGGCCGGTCTGCCTGGCCGCCGCAAACTATCGGTCGGTCAAGCGCGCCCTCGACGATTGCCTGTGCGCGTTGACGGAAGAAGAACGGTCGAAAATTTTTGGCGCTTCCGCGATCGAGGCGTACCGCTTGTCGCTGTGACTTTGGCAAGGCTCTGAGCCCTCCGCCTTGGCGTTTGCAGGGCCACTTTCATCAGCACAATGATCGCGGCGCATGTCTCTGCGTTGGGCATCCTTCCTTGTCCGGCGCCTCGCACCGACTGCGATGAACTTCCCAACCCAAGCTTAGATCGGAAACAGACGAACGAGAGGGTTGACACGACGCCACCTGTTCGATCGCAGTCAGGTCGGAGTCACGTTGACAGCCGTGTTACATGATAATAGGGTTGTATGACAAGTTGGTCATGTAACGGGAGGAACATGCATGAGACAGCTAGGACTTGGATTGGCCATGGCGGCGGCGGGGCTCGCGATGGCTTTGCAGACGGCCAACGCCGACGAGGAACTTCCCATCGGCGTTATCGCCGCGCAGTCGGGCTCGTTCGTTTCGGCCGGCAACACCATTGTCGGCGCAGCCAATCTGGCGGCGCAACAGATCAACGACGCCGGCGGCATCAAGGTCGGCGACAAGACCTACAAGGTCAAACTCTATATCCGCGACAACCGGACGGATGTGAACGTCACCATCGCGGCCGCGCGCGAGCTGGTCAACGACATTGGCGTCAAGGCGATCTGGGGCACCGAGACGCATGACTTCTCAGTGTCTATGGCCAAGATCACCGGTCCGGCCAAGGTGCTGCAGTTTTCCGGCAACAGCTCGCTTGGCGCCGTGCTCGACGACAAGGCCGTCGCCGAGGACGGCTGGCTTCACTACGCGTTCCAGAGCGAGCCGCAGGAATGGCAGCGCAGTGGCAGCACCGCCAAGGGCGTGCTCTCGCTGCTCACGCCGCAGCTGAAATCGCCGCCGAGGCATTCGGTGGTGTTCGTCGGCAACGACGCGACGGGGCAGTATCTGTCATCTCACTATGTCAAGGCGCTCGAGGCGGAAGGGCAGAAAGTCGACCTCGTGCAATATCCGCCGGATACGACCGACTTCTCGCCGCTGCTCACCCGCATCAAGGGCATGAAGCCCGATATCGTGCATTTCTGGTATAATGGCGATTCAACGCTCACCGCCTTCCCGCAAGCCCTCAAGCTCGGCGTGGCGCCGTCCTATTTCCTGTTCGGTGTCGATCCGGGCATCTATCAGGAGCGCAGCTTGAAGGCGGACGTGCCGGTGACGATGAGCTGCGTGCCGGTCTGCTGGGGTTCCTCGCCATACCCCGAGGTGAAGCAGTATTTCGACAAGTATT
The DNA here is from genome assembly GCA_000824805.1 of Mesorhizobium sp. SOD10. Lineage (GTDB taxonomy): Bacteria > Pseudomonadota > Alphaproteobacteria > Rhizobiales > Rhizobiaceae > Mesorhizobium. The sequence continues at coordinate 36,770 of CCNA01000006.1, read as the reverse complement.
TCGGCCTCGGCGCCGCCAAGGGCCCGCAGTCCTCGGTCTCGCTGCTCTATTACGATTACTTCTTCTGGTACGCCAAGGCGCTGGAGAAGGTCGGCAAGATCGATGATCCGGACGCGGTGGTCGCAGAGCTCCTGAAATCGGACTACAAGGGCGTCGTTTCCCCTGTACCGCTTGTGTTCAACAAGCATCATCAGGTCACCTTCGCGACCGAGGTCTGCATGGTCGAGCCCAACACATCCGACCAGTTCAAATGCGCGGTCGAGCAGCCGCCGGCCGCACCGCCCCCCGGCGACAACGGCGGCTGAGCCGTTCCGCAACGAAATCCGACATCGGGATGGGCGGCTATGTTCCGCCCATCCTTCCCTGCAGGTTCTCCACCCGGATTTGATGATGGACATTTTTGTGCAGCAACTGGTGAACAGCCTATCGGTTGCCAGCGTCACCATTCTCATCGGCATCGGCATCACTCTGATCTTCGGCCTGGCCGGCATTGTCAATTTCGCGCATGGCGAGTTCCTGATGGTCGGCGGCATGGCGACCTGGTTCATGGTCGGCGCCGGGATGAACTTCTTCGTGGCGCTGGTGTTCGCCGGCCTGCTGGTCGGGGCGCTCGGCTTTGCCGCCGAAAGATGCCTGTTCCGCTTCACGCTCAATCGGCCAATGAACGGCTTCATTATGTCGATTGGCTTAAGCGTGATCCTGCAGCACGCCGTCATCCGCGTCTTCAACGAGTTCCAGAAAAGCATCACCGACCCGGTCGGCCTGGTCTGGACGATCGGCGGCGTGGATGTCACCGCCATGCGCGCGATCGTTGTCGCGATTACCGCAGTGATCGTGGCGATAACCTATTTTGGCATCTCGCGCAGCCGCTATGGGATGGCGTTGCGGGCGAGCGTTTCGGACCGCGACACCGCCGAGCTGATGGGCATTCCGGTCCGCCGCTACGTCACCGGCGTCTTCATCTATGGCAGCCTGCTTGCCGGCATCGGCGGTGCGCTGATGATCTCGCTGTTTCCGATCACGCCCTTCACCGGCAGCGTCATCATCATCCGCGGCTTCGCGGTCTCGCTGATCGGCGGTCTCGGCAATGTCGGCGGCGCCGTCGTCGGCGGTCTCGTGCTCGGCCTCGTCGACGGCCTCAGCGCCGGTTACGGATATCCGGAATGGACCGACGCCTATTCGCTGGTCGTGATGATCCTGATCCTGGTGCTGCGGCCCCAGGGTCTGCTCGGCGGCACGCTCGGCCCGAAGGCATCGTGAGATGTCGATGCCAATGACCGACAACAGCGCCGGCAAGACAGGCGCCGCGCCAGAAGGCGTCAGGGCACGGGATCGGCTCGCGCTTCTGACGGCCGACAATGCCGCCGTTCCGCTGCCGGCCGGCGTCCAGGCGATCACAGCAATCCTGCTGGCGGTGCTGCTCATCGCCTTGCCCTGGCTCGGCCTCGGCTATCGCTTCCTGTCGATCGCCATCACGACGCTCTATACGGCGATCGGCCTCTACGGCCTCGGTCTGCAGTTCGGCCAGGCCGGCATCATGTCGGTCGGCCATGCGGCGCTGATGGGGGTCGGCGCCTACGCCTCGGCTATCCTTTCCGTGCAGCTCGGCTTCGGCTTCTGGACGTCGCTGCCCTTCGCCATGGCCTTGTCGGCGATCGTCGGCGGCGTCATCGGTCTGCCGACGCTGAGAGTGGGTGGACAACATTACATCATCATCACCTTCTGCTTCTGCGCCCTGTTCGTCGTCGTGCTCACCAATGGCGGCACCTTCACCGGATCCGCCACCGGCCTCGATGTCGGGTCGGTCACGCCGTTGCCCGGCATCAATTTCGACAAGCTCTCCAACAATTATTACCTGGTCCTGGCGGCGCTCTTCCTGGCGCTCTCCGCGACCTATCTCATCGGCAATTCGCGCTACGGCCGGACGTTGCGGGCGATCCGCGAGAACGAGCAGCTGGCGCGTTCGGTCGGCATAAATGTCGACCTGCACAAGCTTGGCGTGCTCATGGTGTCAGGCCTGTTCGCCGGCCTGGCCGGGGTGCTGCAGCTCTATTACCTGCGCCACATCTCGCCGACCCTGTTCGGCGCCTTCCCCAGCCTTTACCTGGCCTTGATGGTCATGCTGGGCGGCGCCCGCTACCTCTACGGGCCGCTGATCGGCGCCGTCATCGTCAACTTCCTGCCCGAAGTGCTGAACCTCGATCCGGTCGATTCCCGCATCGCCTATGGCGTCTGCCTGCTTCTGGTGATCCTTCTGCTTCCAGGCGGGGTCGGCGCAGGCATCAAGAACGTCTACTGCGCGGTTCGCGGGGGGCTCGAAAAGCAAGGCGGAGGCACGAATGGCCGCGCTTGAGGTGAGGGGTCTGCGCAAGCAATTCGGCGGCGTCGTCGCGCTCAACGGCATCGATCTCGACATCGGCACCGACCAAGTGGTCGGCATCGTCGGTCCCAACGGCTCCGGCAAGACCACCTTGTTCAACGTCGTCACCGGCGTCCACCCGGCGACCGGCGGCACGGTATCGTGGCAAGGGCAGGACATCACCAATATCGGCGCGCACCGCATTGCGCGAAAGCGGCTGGTCCGGACGTTCCAGCAGGCGATGTCCTTTCCGGGCCTGACCGTCTACGAGAACGTGCGTATCGCCTGGGAGCAGGGCAGGATGAGAGGCAGCCGCTGGGCGTCGCCCGGCATGATCCTCGACTTTGTCGGCCTAGCGCCGCTCGGGAGGGCGATCGCGGGATCGCTGCCCTTCGGCAGCCTCAGGCGCCTTGGCCTGGCCGTCGCGCTCGGCGTCTCGCCCGAACTGCTGCTGCTGGACGAACCCGGCGCAGGGCTGAACGACAGCGAAGCCCAGGCCTTCGCGGCCGTCATCGCGCAACTGCCGCCGCAAGGCATCGGCGTCTGCCTCATCGACCACGACATGGACATGATGTCAGACCTATGCGACCGCCTCATCGTGCTCGACTTCGGCACCAAGATCGCGGAAGGCCTGCCGGCCGAGGTGCTCGCCGATTCCAAGGTGCGCGAGGTCTATCTGGGTCCCAACAGGAAGGCGGCCGCGTCATGAACCTGCTTGCCGTCGAGCATGTAGATACCGGCTATGGGCCTGTCGCGGTCAATCGCGACGTCTCGCTTACGGTCGGGCAAAACGGGATCGTCACCATCCTCGGCCCCAACGGCGCCGGCAAGACGACGCTGTTGCGTTCCATTGCCGGTCTGGTGAAGCCGCGGCGCGGCACCGTGACCTTCGACGGCCGCGACGTCACCGCGCTTCACGCCGATGAGAAGGCCACGCTCGGCGTCGTGATGGTGCCGGAAGGCCGCCACGTGTTCGCCGATATGAGCGTGCGCGAGAACCTTTTGCTGGGCGCCTATTGCCGCAAGGACCGGGATGCGGTCGAGGCCGACCTCGCGTTGATGGAGAACTACTTCACTATCCTTGCCAAGAAGCGCGGCGCCAAGGCGGGTACGCTCAGCGGCGGCCAGCAGCAGATGCTGGCGATCGCGCGCGGCCTTATGGCGAGACCGCGCATCCTTCTGCTTGACGAACCCTCGCTCGGGCTGTCGCCGTTGCTGGTGTCCGAGCTGCAGGGGATCATCATCGATGTGCGCGAGAAGTTCCGCGCGGCTGTGCTGCTGGTCGAGCAGAATGCCGGACTGGCGCTTTCGGTGGCCGAACAAGGCTATCTGATGAATTCGGGGCGCATCGTAGCGTCAGGCGGCATCGAAGAGTTGCAACAGTCGTCAGTCATGCAGGAGCTCTATCTCGGCAAGAGGGCACAAGCAAAAGGAGCCCTGTAAAACGACTCCGCCACAGCACCGGCTCGAAGCACCCGCTAGAGGCCGTTACAGCCATAGGCGGCGCGGCGATCTTCTCCTTAGCGGTCGCCTTCTCTCCGTTGAGACAACTACTCGCGCCATATCGACGGCGATATGAGTACCTATCTCGAGCGTTCGGAGTGCCGAAACCTCGTTTCAGGAGCGCGACCGCTGACGGCTAGTGCAATTGTCGGAAGACCGTAAACAGTTCGGCTTTCTTTTCAAAGCCGACACCTGGAATATCCGGTAGCCCGACATAGCCGTCTTCTACAGCAATGTCGTCGGCGAAGCCGCCAAAGGGCTGGAAAACGCCGGGATAAGATTCGTTGCCGCCCAGATGCAGGCCCGCGGCGATGTTGAGCGACATTTGATGGCCGCCATGCGGAACCAGGCGCCGTGAGGACCAGCCAAGCGTCTTCATCACCTCCAGTGTGCGGAGATAATCCACCAGGCCGTAGGAGAGGGCGCAGTCGAACTGAAGATAGTCGCGGTCGGGCCGCATGCCGCCATGGCGCAGGAGGTTGCGCGCATCCTGATGCGAGAAAACGCCATCGGGCCGTCATAGTGGCTCGTCAGTTCAGCCTGTAGCGCGTAGTCCAGCGGATCCCCAGGCTCCTCGTACCAGAACAGGCGGTACGGCCGGATCGCCTCGGCATAGGCGATGGCGGTCTTCAGGTCGAAGCGTCCGTTGGCATCCACAGCCAGATATTTGCCCTCACCGACCACCTCCAAAACAGCCTCGATGCGGCGCAGATCCTCATCCAGCGGCACGCCGCCGATTTTCATTTTCACCACCTTGTAGCCGCGGTCCAGATAACCTCGCATCTCCGCCTGAAGCTTCGAGTGGTCCTTGCCAGGATAATAATAACCGCCCGCCGCGTAGACCCAAACCTTCTCGTCCGCCACGCCTGCCCGGTAACGGTCCGCCAGCAGGCGCCACAGCGGAACGTCGGCGATCTTGGCGACGGCGCCCCAGACAGCCATGTCTATGGTGCCCACCGCCACGGACCGTTCGCCGTGGCCACCGGGCTTCTCGTTGGTCATGAGAGTCTTCCAGATTGCGAACGGGTCGAGGTTATTCTGCTGATGGTCAATGAGCGTTTCCGGATCGGCGCCAAGAACTCGCGCAAAGAAACGGTCGCGCATTAGGGCGCCCTGTCCATAGCGGCCATTCGAGTTGAAACCGTAGCCAACGACCGGTTTGCCGTCACGTACGACGTCGGTGATCACGGCGACGGCCGAGCAAGTCATTTTGGAAAAGTCGATGTAGGCGTTGGAGATGCGGGAGGCAATCGAGACTGTCTTTTCCCTGATGTCCACGATGCGCATAGTTGGTCCTGTCCTTCGAGTGGCGCTGCCGCCGCCTTGCAGTAAGTGGCTGCCGGCGAAATCGCCTGTGCAGTTGGCTTGGTTCTTCGATGGCTGCACGATGGCTCGGGCAGCCTCCTCGTAAGTCCTCGAGCATCATCCAGACGTCCAGACCTTCCGATCGAACTGGCGCCCTCAGATGTCGCCGTTCTTGTCGGTGAGGCCGTGGATCAGCAGCATGACCAAGATGATTGCGCCGAAGATGATCTGGCGCGCTGCGGGGGGCATCTGCATCACGGAAAGGATCGACGACAGAAGCGTGATGAAGATAGCCCCGACGAAGGTGCCGACATAGTTTCCTCGACCGCCCTGGATTGAGGTTCCTCCGATTACCACCGCCGAGATGACCGGCATGAGATAAGGGTCCCCCATACCCTGATAGGCCTGGTTGGTGTAGCCGAGCAGGAGGATGGCGCCGAAACTGGAAAACAACCCTGCAAGGACGAAGGTTGCCACTGTCACCAGATGAACCCGTGCCCCGGCAAGAAACACGGCACGTCGCGAATTGCCGAGCGCATAGAGGTAGTTTCCATAAACGGTCCGTTTGAGCATCCAGACGGTGATCGCCGCAAGGACGGCCCAAACGAGAAAAGCATTGGGGATGCCGAAGCTGCGGCCGGTCGCCGCCTGCGTCGCTAGCCAGGGAACTTCACCGTTAGGACGGCTGTTGCCGGTGTAGAAAACCGCGGCGCCAAGCAGCATGGCGTTGACGGCCAGCGTCCAGACCATCGCGGGCACGCGAAAAACGGCGACACCGATGGCGTTCAACAGCCCGACCGCCATGCCAAGGCACAAGCCCAGGGGAATTGCCAGGCTGGCGATCAGGGGATTGGAACTGCCGGAGGCCGAGATAACGACAATCGCCGTGCCTGTTATGGTCCAGGGCACGGAAAGGTCGATCTCGCCGAGCAGGATCACCATCATGGCGCCGGTGGCGATGATGCCAAGAAAGGCGGCGATCTGAAGCTGCTGCAACAGGTAGCCGGGCTTCAGGAAGCCGGGATACAATAGCGAGCCGCCCAGAAGCAGAGCGACGCAGCCCAGGGCGATCAGCAGGACCGACATCCGGTCCCGGTTGAGCCAGGGGGGGGATTTGCGTGGCGTAACGGTTCGCTCGGTTGCATCAGTCATCAGCGGTATAGCTCAAGCCGGCTGCGCACCCGGAAAACGCCGAGCGCGCCGAGTGCAATTGCGGTTGCCAGGATCAATCCCTCGAAAAACGGTTGCGCCAATGGCGGCAGTCCGGAGAAGAACATCAGCGACGAGATGGTCTTCAGGATCAAAGCGCCGATCACGGCGCCGATGGGGCTGCCCACGCCACCGCTTAGCGCAACGCCGCCCAACACGACGGCGGCGATCGAGTTCAGCGTGTAGGACGGCCCGATATTGGGATCGCCAGTAAGCGTGACCATGCTGACATAAATGCCGGCAAGGGCGGCGACGAAGCCGCTGCTGCTATAGGCGACCAGCTTGAGCCGGTTCACACGAAGGCCGGTCATATAGGCTGACTGTTCGGACGACCCGACGCCATAGAGGCCGAGCCCGACGGTCGTGCGGCGCAAAAGGACCAGCAATGCGACGAGGACGACGACAAGAACGATCGCCGAGACCGGGATGCCCGCCACCGCATAGGTGAGCGCGTCCGACATCGTCTCATCGATGCTGCCGCCAGGCGTTGGCCGCAGAAGCAGGGCGATGCCGCTGAACATACCACCTGTCGCCAGGGTGGTGACAATCGGCTGCACCCGGCCATGGACGACCGCGATCCCGTTTACGAGCCCGCAGGCGACCCCAACGGCGAGCACTGCCACCATGCCAAGAGCGATCGACGTTGGAGATCCGTTGAGAACGAAGGATGCCACCACGTTGGTCAGCGCAACAACAGACCCTACCGAGAGATCGATCCCCTTAACCAGGACGACAAAGAACTGGGCGATCGCGGCAAGCCCAAGCAGCGTCCCTTCGTTCGACCAGATGGTAACCACGTAGGTTGAGAAGCCGCGTGGATGAATGGCGATATAGCCGGTGAAAAGCACCACCAGCGCGAGCGCGGCAATCGCTTCCCTTGCATTTTGGCGAAGCCTGGTCGTCATGCTCGAGCCCCAGCGTGAAGGTGCACATTCATTGAGGCGGCGATGAGCGCGTCGGCGGACAGTTGATCGCCCTTCAGTTCCTTTGCCACACTCCCCCGGTAGAAGACGTAGACCCGGTCGCACAAATGGATGAGTTCCTCATAGTCGGTCGACTGCAGGATCACCGCCATTCCTTCGGCCGCCAGATCGGTGAGCAGCCTGTAGATCTGGGCCTTGGTCCCGAGGTCAATGCCGCGCGTCGGGTCCATCAGCAGCAGGCATTTGGGCGACAGCACCAGCCATTTGGCCAGCACCACCTTCTGCTGGTTGCCGCCCGACAGCGTTGCAACGGGATCCTCGAGCGAACCATAGGTCAGGGCCAGGCGTTCGATCAGTTGCCGCAGTCGCGCATCGCTGTTGCCGTTCAGGTCGAGCAAGCCGAACGGCGCCCGTCCAAGAGCCGCCAGGCGCATGTTTTGCGCAACCGACATGCTGGGGATCAGCCCCTCTGTCTTGCGGTCCTCGGGCACAAGCGCCAGACCGATGTCGGATTGTTTCAGCCTCGGCGGCTTCAGGCCATTCAGTCGCTTGCCGTTGAGTTCGATGCGGCCCGTCACGCCCCGCAACACGCCGAAGACAGCATGCATGATCTGCTGCTGGCCCTGCGCGTCCAAACCGCCGAGCCCAACGATTTCGCCGGCGCGCGCGGCAAGCGATACATTGACGAGCTGGCTTTGCCAGCTGACGTCGGACACGTCCAGAACTGCCGGCGTCGTGTCGGGCACAGGCGGGCGGCGCGGCGGAAAGAGCTCTTCCAGCGAGCGGCCGATCATGAGGCCGACGATCTGATCCGTCGTGCGCGCGCCGACGTCGAAGGTCTCGATATGTCTGCCGTTGCGGAAGACGGATATGCGGTCGGCGATGGCGTCGACCTCATGCATGCGATGCGAGATGAAAAGGATCGCGACACCCTGCGCCTTCAGCATCCTGAGGACACCGAACACCGTCTCGACGAGTTCGCTGGTCAGCGCCGAGGTCGCCTCGTCAAGGATAAGAAGCTTGGGCTTGCGGAACACGGCCTTCGCGATTTCCACCAGCTGTCGCTCCGACAGGGAAAGGCCAGAAACGCGAGCGCCGAGCGGGATCGACCTGGCACCAACCAGGTCCAGCGCCTCGCGCGCCTCCTGATAGACGCCGCGCTCCACCAGTCCCATCCGGGTGCGCGGGGCTGCAAGCACGATATTGTCGCCAACCGAAAGATGCGGCATCAGCGACAGTTCCTGGAACATGCAGACAGTGCCCTGTTTGGCCGCGTCGCGCGGGGAAGAGAAGCGCACCGTCTGCCCGCCGATGGAGATCGTTCCGCTGTCCGGCTGGATGACGCCAGCCAGCAATTTCATCAGCGTCGATTTGCCCGCGCCGTTCTCGCCGAGAATGGCGTGCACGCGTCCCGGTTCGCAGCGGAAATCCACCTTGGTCAGCGCCGGGACGCCGCCATAGGATTTCGACACCGATTTCAGTTCGACATAGCGATCGGCCATGCGCGCTCCGTTGCCGCCGACCTGGCCGGCGCAACCGCCGGCCAGGTTCGTGTCACGGCTCAGTTGGCATTATCGGCGGTCTGGCCCTGCAGCTCATTCGGCGTGAACACAGGGAAGCACTGCGGAAAGCCGGTGGCAGTGTAGAAGGTCTTCGGCAGGTCGGGGAAGAAATCCTTGCCTTCCGCCAGATCCGCGTTGTTCTTCTGGGGGATTGGCAAGAACACCTTCTGCGGCAACGCGTTGCCCTCCAGCAGCACGACCGAGGCCTCCAGCGCCATCGCGGCCAGCGCCGGCGCCTGGGCAGCGGTGATGCCCGGATATTTGCCCTTGGCGACCAGCATCCGCGTGCCGTTGCCGGCATCGAAGCCGACCGGGATGACGGGATGCTTTGCTGCGGCCATAGCCTCAAGCGCGCCGACGGAGCCCTCCTGGACAACGATGCCGTCAAAATTGCCGTTGGTGGCGATGGCGTCGGACGTCACCTTCGACGCCTTACCTACGTCCCAGTCGCCCTCGACCTTGACCGTCTTTAGATCGGGGTACTTGGAGAAGACTTGGTTAAAGCCCGCCTGATTGTCGCGGTCAACGCTGTTGCCGGGGACGCCATCGATTTCCAGAACCTGACCCGAAACATTGCCCTTCTTGGCCTTGATGCCATCCACGACGGCCTGCGCCTTGATCCGGCCCAGCTCGACCTGGTCTTCGTTGATCTGAACGACCTGGTTGGAATCGAGCACGTTGTCATAGGTCACCAGCACCACGCCGGCTTGCTTGGCGCGCCTGACCACGGCGTCGAAGGCGGTCGGATTGACGGCATTGATGATCACGGCGTCGTAGCCGGCCGCAATGAAGTTATCGATCGCCGAGATCTGAGCCGTGGAATCGTTTCCAACCGAAATGATCTTCAAGTCGGATAGTTTGGACTTGTTCTCGGGACGCGCCCCCCAGGCCTTGGCGGTCTGGATCGAATTGGCACGCCAGTCGTTGCCTACATAGCCGTTTACCAGGGCAATTTTATATGGCGCCGACTTCTTCGGATAGGAGATCACCGAAGCACTGTCTGGCGCAGGAGCATAGCAGTCGGGCTTGTAGGTGTCCTGCGCCCAGGCGCTTGCAAACATTGCGCTGGATGCTGCAAGGGCGCCCATCATCACAAACGGAATACGTCTTTTCATTTCACTTCCTCCCGTCTTTCGGCGACCATCGCCGGATTTCGAATTGGACCTTCCTGCAGCCGTCGCCGCGGAGACCGAGTTCCTGAATGCGCATAGGGCCGGCGCCTTGTTCCGGCCCCCTCAACGCCGATTCAACGAGACGGCGATGATGATGATTGCTCCCTTGATCACCTCCTGGATGCTGGTGGAAAGACCGAGCACGAGAAGGCCAAAGCCGAGAATTCCAATGAAGATCGCGCCGACGACGGAACCGACGATCGATCCATAGCCGCCAAAGAGACTTGTCCCGCCTATGATCACGGCCGCGATGACGTCGAGCTCGAGCCCCGCTCCAAGGCTGGGATTGCCCGCCGTCGAACGGGCCGCGAGCATCATGCCCGCGAGGGAGGCGGTCATGCCGGACAGGACAAAGGCGAAGATCTTGACGCCGTCCGTGCGCACCCCGGAAAAGCGGGCGGCTACGGCATTCCCGCCGGTTGCATAGACACGCCTGCCATAGGGCATCTGATGCAGAAGATAGTAGCCGCCTGCGGTGAGGACGACGGTCCACCAGATTGGTGCCTGGACGCCCAGAAAACTGCCGTTCCAGAACAGGTTCGAAAAATCATCGTCGACGATCGAGACGGGCCGCGTGCCGGTGATCGTCAGTGCCAATCCGGAAAAGATCGAGAGCATGCCGAGCGTCACGAGAAACGATGGGATGCGCAATTTCGTAACGAGGATGCCCGAGGTCGCGCCGATTGCGGCGCCGGCGCCCAGCACTAGAAGTGCCGCGACGTAGGTCGGGACATTCTGATCAAGCATCAGCGCGGCGATCATCCCTGAGAAGCTCGCGAGGGATCCGACCGAGAGGTCGATTTCACCGCAGATGATCACAAACGTCATGCCGATCGCCATTGCCGAGACGATGGCTGTGATGCGCAGGACCGCGCCTGCCGTCGAGACAGAGGCGAAGTGGGGAGCAAACAGGACGAAATAGAGAGTGATGGCGAGGAAGATCACGTAGGTGATGTGGTCGCGCAGGAAATTCACGGCACTAGCGCGCAACGGCATCGAGGACGATTTCATGCTGCAACTCCCTGAGCGCGTATGTCGGTCTGTCTGGCGGCTTCAGCCTGCAGCAATGCGCGAAGTCTTGTCTCGTCGTGCATGCGGCCGATGCTGCGCGTGATCCGCCCTTCCGCCATCACAAGGATGCGGTCGGACAGATCCAGGAGTTCTTCGAGCTCCGACGAAATGAGCAGCACGGCAACGCCTTCGCCGGCCGTACGACGCACAAGTTCACGCATATCGCGCTTGGCGTTGATGTCGACGCCCGAGGTCGGTTCGTCGAGGATCAACAGCTTCGGCTTCATCGCCAGCCATTTGCCGAAGACGATCTTCTGCTGATTGCCGCCCGAAAGCTCCTGGGCCTTCTGCGAAGGTCCGCGGCACAGGATGTTGAGATCGTCCCGGTATTGTCTGAACAGAGCCGTGATCCGGGCCGTCGCCATCGGCCCGAGCGGACCCGCCAGCGAGAAATCGGAAAGGCGGGGGAGCGACAGGTTCTCCTCTATCGAGCGCCCGCCTATGAGACCTTCGAGCCGTCGGTCTTCCGGAACAAGCGCGATCCCGGCAGCGATCGCTCCGCTGACACTACCCGGCCGGAGGGGCCCTCCCGCAACTGCTATGTCACCCGATACATCGGGAAGCACTCCGAACAAGGCCTTACCCAAGGTCGAGCGACCGCTGCCGACAAGTCCGGCAAGGCCAACGATCTCACCTGGGTCGATCGAGAGCGATACGCCGGACAGCTTTCGTGACGTTGCAAGATTGTCGACCTCGAGGGCGGGGGTTCCAGCGGCCATTACCGAATGGTGCGTCGCGGGCGCCGCGGCAGCCGGCAAGGGCACTTGGCCCTTTGGCCGCGACATCATCGCGGCAATATCGTCGATGGACGTCTTGCGGGGGTCCAGAGGGCCGACCAGCCGCCCATCCTTGATGATCGAGATGCGGTCCGAAAGCCTCAGCACATCGGCCATGCGATGGCTGATGTAGACGATACCGATCCCGTTCTGCTTGAGCTGGCCGATGGTGCGAAAAAGCGTTTCCTCCTCATGGATGGTCAGTGACGACGTCGGCTCATCCATCACGAGCAGCTTGGCGCCCCGCGAGATCGCCTTGAGGATCTCGACCATCTGGCGCTGAGCGAATGCCAGGTCGCTCACGCGCGCCGAAGCGTCGAGTGCGAATGCATACCGCTCGATCAAGGTCCGAGCTTCGCGAAGCATCTTCCTGCTGTCGACACGCCGGCCGAAGGCGAGGGGCTCGCGAAGGATAAAGAGGTTCTCGGCAACCGAGCGGTTCGGCAAAACGCTCAGTTCCTGGAAGATCATTGCGATACCGCGATCGATCCTGTCCCGCAGCGACAAGGCGGTGACGTCCTGTCCGTCGAACAGAATCCGGCCCTCATCCGTTCGATAGGCTCCCATGAGGATCTTCATGAGCGTCGACTTGCCGGCGCCGTTTTCGCCGAGCAGCGCATGCGTCTCGCCGGCCATGACATCGAACGAAATGTCCGACAGCACGCGGTTCGCGCCAAACGACTTGCCGATGCCTTGCATCGTTACGATCGCGTGCTGGGGTGCTGGCGTTTTCGTTTCGGCCATGATGGTTTCTCGATTGCTCTGGGATGCGCCGGCGGATGCAGTGGCCCGCCGACGCAGCAAGGTGCTAGAAGCACTCGCCGTTGCAGATCTTTACCACCGACGCCGGCGCATCTTCCTTCGTGACCTCCTTGAGGGCACTGAGAAGATCGAGCTTCTTGACGCGCAATGTCGGCACCGAAATGTAGGGCGGGACGTCATGCCCGAGCAAAGCGAGCGCGGCCGCCTTGGCTTCGGCGACGCCCTGGTCGTAGGGGCGCTGCGCGCCTACCGCCAGAAATTCACCCCGGGCCACGTTCAAGGCGCTGTCCGCGGCGATGTCATTGGTTGTGACGACGATTTCGCGGCCGAGCGTCTTGGCCGCGGCCACGACTTGCTGGGCGGGAGTATCCCACGCAACGAAAATGCCCTTCATGTCGGGGTGCGCCGTCAGCATCGCGGTGGCAACCTCGTAGGCCTTCTCGGGCGCTGTGAAGGTGCCGACATCCGCGACCTTGATGTCGGGATGCTCGGCGAAGGCCTTTAGTGCGCCGACTTTGCGGGCGGCGACCGAGTAATAATAGTCATAGACCAGCGTAATAACGCCGACCTCGCCTTTGCCGCCGATCCCGCTCACAAGTTCTTGCGCGGCGAAATAGGCGTTCTTCTCATTGTCGGAGGCGACAACGGACACATAGTCCTTGCCCGGCGCCATATCGACCGGAACGTTGTCCATGAACACCAGCTTGATGCCGGCCGCCGCCGCTTTCTTGTAGGCTTCGGATTCGGACTTCGGATCGATCGGGATCGAGAAGATCACATCCGGCTTACGGGCAATCATCTGCTCGAGATCGCTGATTTGCTGGCCAGGCTGGAACTTGGCATCGGTGGTTCCGACGACGTCGATGCCAAAGTCCTTGAGCGTGTTGGTGATGCCGGCGACCTGCAGCTGGGGCCAGCCAGCATCCATCGTATGCATCACCAGTCCTGCGGTGAACTTTCCGGCCTTGAGCTTGGCAATATCGTCGGCCGAAAACTTGAGCACGTCCGGCGACACTGCCGGCGGGCCATCCGGGAAGCCCGGGACGGGCTGGCCCCTGGGCGACAGGGGCAGCGGCTCGAGCAACGCCTTTGCCTCGGGCGGGATGGTGTCATCGGCGTTCGCCGAGGATGCAGCCATTCCCGAAAGTGCTACGGCCAAGGCGGCCGCCATTAATCCACGATAGTTCATTTCACTCCTCCCGATCATATGAAACGGCCGTATCGGCCGGATGGCGACCTTAATGGTATTGGTCGGGCGCTGCTCAGCGCCCGTAAGGCATCAATGCCGCCGTGGCGGCACCCGAATAATTCACGTAGACCGTCTTCTTGCGCATGTAGCTCTCGAGCCCATGCACGCCGTCGTCACCGCCCAGCCCGCTTTCGCGGAAGCCGACATGGAAGCCCTGCAGCATTTCCGGCCCAATCCGGTTCACGTAGATCTCGCCGAACGAGACCTCGTTGACGGCGTTCATGACGCGGCCAAGATCATTGGTGAACAGATAGGCGGACAGGCCATAACGACTGGCATTGGTGATGCTGACCGCTTCCTCGAACGTATCGAAGGGCATGATCGGCACGACCGGGCCAAAGATTTCGCGCGTCATGATCGGCATATCGGGCGTCACGTCGGTCAACACCGTCGGATTGAGCCAGTAGCCGCCGTCTATCGGCGCGTTTGCCGGGCGCCCGCCGGCGAGGGCGAGCCTTGCGCCGCCCGCGACCGCCTCCGCAAGCACCCCCTCGACCTTCTCCAGCTCCTCACGGCTGACCTTGGGGCCGATATCGGTGTTCGCCTGCATCGGATCGCCGACGACGAGCGATTTGGAAAACTCGACAAAGCGGGTGACGAATTGATCGTAAACCGATCGATGAACGAGCGTGCGTTCGTTGCAGATGCAGACCTGTCCGCAATTCATGTAACGCGAGGTAGCCGCCGAACGCACCGCCAGATCGAGATCGGCATCGGCAAGCACGATGAAAGGCGCCTTGCCGCCAAGCTCCAGCGAAACCGGCGTCAGATTGGCTGATGCGTTGGCCATGATGCGCTTGCCGGTCGGCACGCTTCCCGTCATCGTGATGAGATCGACGCCGGGCTCCGTGCAGAGCACCTCGCCTATGGTTTCGCCTCGCCCCGTTATGATGTTGACCACGCCCGCCGGCACGCCGGCTTCAACAAAGATGCGGGCCATTTCGAGTGCCGAAAGCGGCGTATCCTCGTGCGGCTTGAGGACGATGGTGTCGCCGGCGATCATGGCGGGCGCCACCTTTCGGCTGACAAGCGCGCTCGGGTAATTCCACGGAATGATGGCGGCGACGACGCCGACAGGCACGCGCTGGATCCAGACCTGCTCTCCCGCATAGTCGGATGGCAGGATCTCACCTTGAATGCGACGGGCGAATTCGGCGTAATAGTCGAAGAACTCGGCCGTGCCGCCGACTTCACCGATAGCCTCGTTGATCGGCTTGCCTTGTTCCCTCACCACCACCTCGGCTAGGTGCCGGGCGTTCTGGCGGACCAAGGCCGCGATCCGCTTCATGATCGCCGCGCGGGCAAGGGGTGACTTGAGCCCCCAGGCCTTTTGCGCCTTGCGCGCGGCCTCTATCGCCCGGCGAGCCTGATCCGGGCTGGCCTCAGGCACATCGACAAAGGCCTTGCCGTTCGCCGGATTGATCACCGGGCGCGTGCCAGCTTCGCCGGTGACTAACGTCCCGTCGATCAACATGAGATAGGATTTCTTGTCTTCTACTGCCATCGTTCAATCCGCTTCCGCGTGCGTTACAGGCGTGCTGACGCCTAAGGGTTGGATTTCGCCGCGGCCATTTGCACCGCGAATTCGATCGCCTCGACCAGACTGTCCTCGTTGGCGATGCCCTTGCCGGCGATGTCGAAAGCCGTGCCGTGGTCGACGGAGGTGCGGATGATCGGAAGGCCGAGCGTGACATTGACGCCGGAGAGCGCTTTCCACTCGCCGGTCGCGGGATCGACGTCGAAGCCGAGCAGCTTGACCGGGACATGGCCCTGATCGTGATACATCGCGACCACCGCGTCGTATTGACGGGCGCGCAGCTTGACGAAGACCGTATCGCCCGGAACGGGTCCATACACGCTAAAGTCGGCGGACGCGTAGGAGGCGACGACAGGTGTCGTGATGTCGATGTCTTCACGGCCGAAAATCCCGCCTTCTCCGGCGTGTGGATTGAGCGCGGCAATTGCAATGCGGGGATGGGCAATGCCGAGGCCGCGCAGCGCATCGGCCGTCAGCTCGATAACTCGCCGCAACCGAGCTTCGGTCAGTTTCGACGGAACCTGTGCGAGGGCGACATGGGTCGAGACATGGCTGACTCGGAAATCGCCATGGGCAAGCATCATCACGGAATCGCGGGCGCCCGTCAGTTCCGCCAGCATGTCGGTATGGCCGGCATAGTGATAGCCGGCCAGGTTGAGCGCTTCCTTGTTGAGCGGGGCGGTAACGATACCCGCAATCGAACCGGCCTGAGCCAGGCGAACGGCCTTTTCGATGGCCAGATAGGCAAGGCGTCCGCCTTCGGCCGACATGACGCCTGGTTCGATGGGGGTCCGCTCCGGTCCCGCCTCAAGAATGGCCACGGGCGGAAAAGGGCCTGCGGCCGAAGCCGACGGCTCTTCCTCCTCGATGCGTCCCGAAATCGACTCCATTGCGCGCATCGCGGCAACGCTGCCGACGATGAGAAGCGATAACGACCCGTCGGCAAGCCGCGGCCTCAGCCGTGCGCATGCCTTCGCAATGATCTCGGGGCCGATGCCCGCGGGATCGCCCATCGTTATGCCGAGTCTTGGACCAGACATGCATGCCCCTAATCGGTCAATTGTGATCATCTTCTAATCCCTCCAGGATCAAATGCGCAATAGTTTTCTTTTTTCGTCATCCGTAATCATAGGCATGGCGAAAATCCTATCGTCGGCCTGCCTGCTTCGAGGGCGCAGGTGAGGGCTTGGCCCAACTCTGATACATTGTTTGACGCTATTTGACCGGCTTGGACGAACCTGACGACCCCTGGCGGTGATCCGTCTTGATCACCGGCACGCTAGAGCCGCGAGCCTGCAGAGCAGGGCATGGTCGCCGAATGCGCCGGATTTCGAAATGGCGACTAGCCCATCGAAAACGCCACCTGTGATTCTGGAAACCGGAAGCCCCGGCTCAATCTCGCATTCGACCGTAAGTTCGATCGCGCGGAGGCTGTCGCAGACCGACCGCAGGGTTTCACCCCCGGTGACGAGCAAGGTGCCCGGCTTCGGCAAACCCTCGAGGAGCGAGGCAAACACCTTGCCGATATGATCCGCCACGACGTGGCGATCGCCCGATGCGGCGACACTGACAACCGATGGCTCCCCGCGCGTCATCCGTTTCGTCAAATGCGTTTTTGCACCTTCGATGTCGCCGTCGACGACGATATGCCCGCCCGCATGCGTGGAGGAAAAGAGGGCTACCTGGTTCGCGGTCACCTCATGGTTTGTTCCCACAAGGGCCACGAATGGAGCGGAAAACGCAGGGGCTGGCTTAGGCGGCGCGTTCATATGTCGTGCTAGGGCCGCCGCCAGGCCGCCTGTGCCGACCCACAATGTCGATCCCTTCGGCACCGCTGCGACTACCCTGTCCAGGTCGGCATCCGTTTCGGCGTCGTAGAGCGTGATGAAATCCACCGGGCGCGGCCCTGGTGTCGATCGACCGGCCGGGAAGCGCCGACCCAGGCCGGCGACAAGATCGGGACCCACCACTTCGGATCGATCGAGGCGCCATTGGCGTCCAAGCCGCGTGGCACGCCCCTGAAACGGGAACGCCGGTGCCAGAACTACATGCTGGTAGGCCCCCTCGACAATGCAGGCCTCGATTTCGGCGATCACGTGGCCACGCAAAAGGCTGTCGATCTTCTTGAAACTCAGTTGTCCCCCGGCGAGCCATGGCGCAAGCGTCCGGTGTCGCTCGACGGCCGTCGCCAATGAGCCTTCCCGGGTGGCGGCATCGATCGCCATGCGCCCGGCAAAAGCGCGGTCCAATCGCCAGCTTACCCCAATGCCGTTCCCTCGCGA
The DNA here is from genome assembly GCA_000824805.1 of Mesorhizobium sp. SOD10. Taxonomy (GTDB): domain Bacteria; phylum Pseudomonadota; class Alphaproteobacteria; order Rhizobiales; family Rhizobiaceae; genus Mesorhizobium. Next base: position 19,060 of record CCNA01000006.1, on the reverse strand, counting down.
CGCAAAGGAAACCGCACTGTCGAGGGCGCCGGTCAAGTCATCAGCGACGACCCGGATATCGGCAGCCTCAAGAGCGCGCAATTCAAGCACCCGAACGGCTGAGGCGCACGACCCTGACGTCCACATCGAGCGTCCGAAGATTGGTGAGGTGAGCCTGGTCGATGCCATCATCCGTAATGATCTGGTGGATATCGGCCAGACGGCAGATGGTGCAGAAATTAGGGGCGGTGAACTTGGAATGGTCGGCAAGGACGACGACACGGCGCGCCGCCGCAATCATCGCCTGCTTCATTGCCGCAACCTCGAGCGAAGTCTCCGTGAGCATGTCTCCGGTGATGGCGTGGGTGCCCAGAATGGCCACATCCGCGTGAATGGTCCTCAGAAAATTCTCGCCAGGCTGGCCGATCAGCGTCAGCGAACCAGGCTTGCAGGTGCCCCCAGGCATCACCAAACGTACTTCCGGCACCGTTGCAAGGATCTGCGCGATCGCAAGGCTGTTGGTGACGGCCGTAAGCGGAATAGGGGCCGCAGCGATCGCGCGCGCGACCTCTAGAACTGTCGTGCTTGCGTCAAAAATGACGCTCTGGCCGGCTCGAAGCTCCGACATCATAGCAGCGCCTATGGCGGCCTTCTCAGCCCTGGCGAATTGCGCCGCGGTGGCGAGATCCGGCTCGAAGGTAGCCAACTCCGTGCGTTGAAGCATCGCCCCGCCATGCGTCCGCTCCAACGCACCTTGCCTTTCAAGCGTCTCGAGGTCGCGCCGGATCGTCGAAGGCGATGCGCCGATGAGATCGATGAGTTCCTGAACGCCGACCGCTCCTTCCCGTTTAAGGCATTCGAGGATGAAGGCGTGACGCTTGGCGGGAATGAGATCGACCCGACCGCGGCCGCCGTCGTCTTCCCATGGCCCGGCGGGCACTGCAGGCGCCATGTCCGCCACCGACGATTTTCGGACGTTCCTTGCCACGTTCGCATCTCCGCATGAATCACAGCGCGCCTGGGATCGCGAATATCACGAATCCCCCAAGCGAGCCCAATGATTTGTCACCATGATAGCCGAATGGCTACCATTTTTGGTTGCTATAGAATTATTTTGACTGATTTTGACCGTGTATGTTAATCAAACTTCGTCAACTGTCGCCACCAGAAGGATCGGAAACGGGCAGTTCTGGTCAAAATCGAGATGAACCAGCAATGCAAAGAGCCTTGTGGGCTGCATTGCGAACCGGTTGGAGGAACCATGTTTTTGTTGTCGAGGCTGAAATCAGCCGTTATCGGCGTCGCTGCCGCGGCCTTCCTGTCAACGGCGGCCGTCGCGGCCGACGGCCCAACGGTCGGCGTAGTGGTGCCGACCTTGGACGCGCAATTCTGGAACAGCTATGTCGCCTTCATGAAGAAGGGAGCGGATGAGCTCGGCGTGCACCTGGTCGTGCTCAACGCCGACAACAAGCCCGACCAGATGGTCAAGTCACTTGAGGATCTGGTGGCCCAAAAGGTCGACGGGATCATCTTCACTCCCTATTGGGCCACTGCCGCCCGAGGGCTCACGCTGGCGAAGGAAGCCGATATTCCGGTCATACTGACGGACAGCTACCCGGACTTTTCGCCTCAAACCGAGCGTTTCCCCAATTACATCGCCTTCATCGGGCCGAGCGATGAAGATGCCGGATACCAAATGGCCAAGGCGCTGTTCGCCGCGATCAAGCCTGGGCCGGACGGCAAGAAAGTAATCGGCGTGGTCAACGGCACCGCAGGCACCTCGGTCGCCATCGATCGCCGCAAAGGACTGGAAGACGCTCTCAAGGAAGCGCCCGACGTCCGCGTCGCCGGTGAAGTCGACGGCAATTTCGTCCGTGATACATCGCAGACCGCTTTTGAATCACTCTTCCAGGGCAATCCTGACATCACGGGCGTCTGGGCGGCGAATGGGGGGACCGCGACCGGTGTGATGGCGGCTCTCAAGAACCATGGGAAAGTACCCGGGAAGGACGTCATGGTCGTCGGAATGGATCTAAACCCTGAGAATGTCGAAGCGGTGAAATCCGGCGATCTGCTTTTCGACATCGGCGGTCACTGGCTTCAGGGCGGCTTCGCGCTTGTAACTCTCTTCGACCAGATCAAGGGCATTCCCGTGCCGCCCGCCGCCGACAACGTCAAGCTCAAGCTGCTGCCGCTGACCAAGGATCGGGTCGCGCAGTTTGAAAAGGATTTTCCAGGCGGTGTGCCCACCTATGATTTCCGGCAGCACTCCCGCTTCTACAACAAGGATGCCAAGCCAGCCGTTTTCGAGATGCAATACAGCAACTGAACGCACATTCGGCCCTGCCTGCCGCCTTACGGTTGCGGGCAGGCCTCACCCTGGTATTGGACGCGTTCGGTTCATGACGCTTACCGCGAGCAATTTGCATAAGAGCTACGGCCAGACACGTGCTGTGCATGGCGTCTCGATTGAGCTGCGGCCGGGTACGGTTCACGCGATCGTGGGCGAAAACGGAGCCGGCAAATCGACGACCCTGCGCATGCTTGCCGGTGCCGAACGGCCTGATGCCGGCGAAATGACGTTGAATGGCGCAAGATACGCCCCTCCAAGTGTCATCGGGGCGGCGACCCTTGGCGTGTCGCTCGTCTACCAGGAAATCACGATCAATCGCTCATTGTCCGTTGCGGAGAACATCTTCATCGACCGCCTGCGGATGTTTGCCGGCCGCCTCGGTTTTATCGACCGCAGACGCATGGAATCGGCAGCGCAGGCGATCCTCGAGCGGATCGGCGCGCAGATATCGGTCTCATCCGATACGGGTCGGCTCAATCTTGGTGAGCTGAAATGCATCGAGATCGCTCGAGCGCTCTCTACAAGTCCGAAGATTCTCCTTCTCGATGAGTCCACCGCTTATCTGGATCATCGAGAGGTTCAGGCCGTCCTTCGCGTCATCAGCGAACTCAGGGGGCAGGGGATGACGATAGCCTTCGTTTCCCATCACCTCGACGAGGTGCTTGCCGTCGCCGACGAATTGACGATTCTCAAAGATGGGCAATTTGTCGGAACGTTTCGCACGAGCGAGATTGCGCCGCGTGAAATTCATCACCGCATGGTGGGGCGCGAGCTTGCGAAAAGCATCTATCCGCCGCGGCCGGCGAAAGACCCAGGCAGGACGGCGCGGGATCCCGTCGTTCTCGAAATCAGCGACGTTGCTGTCGGGCGCGAACTCAACAACATCAGCCTGGATGTTCGCGCTGGCGAAATCCTCGGCCTTGCCGGATTGAAAGGCGCCGGCGCCGAAGCGCTGTTTGCGGCCATTTGCGGCGACTTGCCTTTGCGCCATGGCTCTATGAAGCTCGTAGGCGGTTCATACGCGCCGTCGAGCCCGACTTTCGCCTGGCGACAGGGCGTCGCCCACCTGCCGGGCGACCGTAACAATGAAGGGCTGATTGCCGAGTTCAGCGTACTCGACAATCTGGTGATGGCCCGCCCGCCGCATCATGGGCCGGTCTTCGATCGCGCCGCTGCCGCCGCCATCGCGGGCGATCTCATCGCCCAGATCGGCATCAAGGCGCAAAGCGTCGATGCGTCCTGTCGTTCACTCTCCGGAGGCAATCTGCAAAAGGTGGTGATCGGCAAATGCCTGGCCATCCAGCCCCGCCTGCTCCTGCTCAACAACCCCACGCGCGGCGTCGATATCGGCGCCCGCGCGGAAATCTACCGCATCATAAGGCAGAAGGCGGCGCAGGGCCTCGCCATAATCCTGTCCTCGGAAGACATGCCTGAATTGATCGGCATGTCAGACCGTCTGCTGGTGCTTCGACAGGGATATGTCACGCATCGCATCGAGACGGCAGCCGATGCCACCGAACACGACATCATTGGACATATGGCCTGACCATGGAAACGAACGAGACAGCCAGCACGACGGAGACGCTGAACGCAAGTGGCGGACCGATCAGGAACGCAGGCAGGCTTGAACTCCTCAAGCGCAGCTTTCCGCTAGCCACGCTCGTTCTGCTGATTGTGATTTTCTCGATATTGTCACCACGCTTCCTGACCTTCGGCAACCTTCTCATCGTGCTTCAACAGGGCACGGTGCTGCTGGTCGCGGCGCTGGGCATGACCTTCGTCATTATGGCCGGTTCCATCGATCTTTCGGTCGGCTCAATCGTGGCGCTCGCGGCGTTGTTGACGGCGCTGACCGCAGATCGTCTCGGTGCTGCGGCAATCATTCCGGCCATTGCCGTTGGCGCGGCCGCCGGCTGGATCAATGGCATGTTGCTTGCCAAGGGCAAGGTCCCGTCCTTCATAGCCACCATGGGGGCGATGGTGGTGTATCGCGGCATCGTGCTTCTTTTCACTCGCGGCGCTCCTGTGTCGATCGAGGACGAGCAGTTTCTGGACACCTACACCAATCGAACTTTGGGCATTCCTCATTCCGTTATCATTGGCTTGGTGCTCACTCTGGTTGCTTATGGCATCATCAACAGGACAGTGTTTGGCCGTGAGGTTCGCGCCATCGGCGGCGGCGAGCGTGTGGCCATTTTAACGGGCATCCAAGTCGATCGCGTCAAGATCTCCATGTACGTGCTCCTCGGGGCATTATGCGGCATCGCAGGGTTGCTTCAGGGCGCTCGCGCCATGGCAGCCACGGCGCAGCTCGGCGAGGGGCTGGAACTGGACGTCATTGCAGCTGTCGTGGTTGGCGGAACGCCTTTGACGGGAGGTGTGGGCAGTGTTGTCGGTACCATACTAGGCGTTTTGATCATCACTCTGCTATCGAACGGCATGAACATGATCGGCGTGGACCCATACCTTCAGAATATCGTCAAAGGAATTGTTCTGGTTTGCGCTGTCTTCGTTACCATCGATCGCAAGAAGATTGGCATCATTAAGTAGCGGCAACCCGGGAGCTTCGGACACACCGGAGATCACCTCTTTCACGCCACAGGAACGCTTCCGGCTAGTTCAGCCATTCATGATCGGCTACGTACGCCGCGAGGAGCAGATGGGATCTTGGTCAGCGACAGAATCACTGCAACTTGAGAGAAAGCGCGCCAAGCCGGCGTTGAAGTGGGCCGAACGGCCGATCCAAAGCGCAGCCATTCCCAAGGGCCGCTCTGAAGATTCCTACCGAGCTCAATCACGAATGACAGCTATGTAACCGAGAGCGGAGTCACTAGCCATCGGAGACCAGAAAATAATTCGGAAAAAATGATGAACGCCGATCTGCCATTCGTTGCGCCGGCAAGATCACGAAGCTTGAGCGGACGACGTTCTTGGTCACCGTCCCATCCAAGTTATAATTGAGGATGTTGCCGAAGCCTGTGTTGCAAAGACATCAGGATCCATTGGGCGCTTGTTTTGGTCGACCAGGTCAGTTCCATCCCAAGTGATGCCGTCTTTGGTGGGCAAGGCCGCGTTGTTCAGTTCTGTAGAGCGAGCACTATTCTGCACAAGCTGCGATCGCGGTGGACCGGTTCGACTCGAAATCCTGTCGGTGCCTCGATGAGTGAACGAACGCGCGGTTTGTGACGCGAGCAGTTAACCACACGCCCGGGATCAGCCATGCGGGCGCATCACCACTTTGGTGCAGCCGTCCTGCTTGTCCCTGAATGTCTCGTAGGGGCCGGCCCGTGCCGGTTGGGTAGAGGCGCGCAACTCGACATCAATTGTACACCACTCGTCCGCTCACGTTGCAGATGGGCCGTCAATGCCCCGGACGAACCAGGCATTAGGATCATCTTTAACTGGCAGAAGCTGGATGGCTTTGAGGAGAGGGTCTAAGCCACGGTCATTGCCCTCCGCAGTGGCAATGATACCGGCGTGCGTTGAACTTGCGCTGGAGCCGATGTCCCGACCGCACCTGGCGCAGCCGATTTTATATTCATTTTTGCTAAAATGATCGGAACCGATCGCTGCGGCACGGTTTGAGTCCCCGTTGCGGGAGACACGAGTGCATGCATAGAGCGAAGGGCCAACTCGCATTCATCGAGTTCCAATCGCCAACCTTGGCAGACAAGCCGCCTGGTGACGGCGACTGGGTGCATGAAATCAAATATGACGGCTACCGAACGCAGCTGGTGGTGGAGGCTGGGAAGGCTAAGGCATTCACGCGGCGCGGCTACGACTGGTCGCACCGTTATAGGCGTATCGTCCAGGCCGCCGCGAATCTGCCGGTCAAATCCGCCATACTCGATGGCGAAATTGTCGTTCTCGGCGCCACCGGTCTGCCTGACTTTCAGGCTCTGGAGCGGGAGTTGGGCAATCCGAACTCCTCCAAGCTTATGTTCTTTGGCTTCGACCTGTTGCACCTCAACGGGAAGGACCTTCGGCAGCAGCCCCTGATTGATCGCAAGGGCGCGCTGCAGCACCTGCTGAGGGACACCGCGCCGATATTGACCTACGCTGAGCACCTTGAAATGAGTGGCAAGAACGTGTTCGAGCACGCCTGCCGAATGGGCTTGGAGGGGATCGTCTCGAAGCGGGTGGACGCTGTCTATCGCTCGGGTGTCCAAACGAGCTGGCTCAAGGTGAAATGCATCAAGAGCGACACTTTTCCGATCGTCGCGTTTGTCGAGAAGCTCGGCGCTCAACCGCGCCGTATAGCCTCGCTCTATATCGGCAAGCAGGACGGCGATCGGCTGCTTTATGCCGGGAAAGCTCAAAGCGGCTACACACTGGAAGCGGCGCGGCGCATTCGAGAGCGGCTCGACCCGCTTATCGTCAGCAAATCTCCTTTGTCAGAGCCGATCCAAAAGCCCAAGGCCACCTGGGTGAAACCCGTTGTGCTGGCCGAGATACAGTTCAGCGGTGTGACCGACAGGGGGATATTGCGCGAGGCCGTGTTCAAGGGATTGCGCGAAGACCTTCAGACGATTCCGGCCAAGCCGCCGTCGCCCTCCAAGCGCAGGTCTGAGGTCCAAAGCGGCGTCCCTCGCGAGAACATTTTGCAGCTTCTGCCCCAAGCCGTCGCTCCTTCGAAGGAGGAGCTCGCGCGATACTGGGAGCGCGTGGCCGATCAAGCACTGATCCACCTCGGCCGGCGACCACTCAAGCTGGTCCGCCATGTCTTGGGCATCACCTTCTATCACAAGGGGCCACTGCCTGCGATACCTGCGGCGGTGCACCAGCTGCGCATCCAGAAGCGCGAGGGCGGTGAGGGTGTCCGGGTATGGATCGATGACCTCGACGGCCTGCTCGGCTTGGTCGCTATGGATGCCGTCGAACTGCATCCGTGGAACGCCAAGGTCGACGATATAGAACATGCCGACCGGGTTGTCCTGGATCTCGATCCCGGAGAGGGCGTTCCGTGGGACCAGGTGATCGAAGCCGCCTTGTCTTTGCGCGACATCTTGGAAGCGGCTGGCCTGGAGAGTTGGCCGAAGGTGACCGGCGGCAAAGGCATCCACCTGATGGCTCCGCTCACCACCAGGATGACCCATGACCGCGCGCGCCAATTGGCGAGGTCTCTCGCTCAACGCCTGGTCGATGCCGATCCGGACCGGTACCTGGTGTCAGCCGATCCCGTGGCGCGAAGAGGGCATATCTTCCTGGACTATCTTCGCAACGGGCGGGGCAACACCGCGGTCGGTGCGTTTTCGCCCCGAGCACGACCCGGCTTCGCGATCGCCCGTCCTGTAACCTGGAGACAGGTTGAGCGGGGGCTGCAACCGGATGCTTTCACGCTGGCGCATCCGTTCAATGCCCGCGGTCAGAAAGCAGCATAGGGTGGGTTAGCTATCGCGCTGCTTCCGATCAGAAGTAAATCTCTCTTCGAGCGAGGCACTGGAAGCCGCCCTGGCGATCAACCCGTCATCGGCGCGATCAAGCGCATCCATCCCGATGGGAAAAGCCCGCCCATGTCAGGGCGAGCGCGTCATCCTGTCCATGAACAAGGGCCGCCCGGGCGTGACGGATTGAAAACGCGCGGTTGATCTCCTTCAGGCGGGCGCGAAGGATGGCACATCGCAGTATTGCCATGCGCGAGCGCATAGGCCGGTTCGAGCGCGATCGCGTGCTCAAGAAGTACCAGCGCCCTGGTCCCTTGCTCCGGCATACCGGAATCGACATCACGCTGGGCCTGCAGCACGAGATGATAGGCATCGAGACTGTCAGGGCGCCTGCGCCTGACGCGTTGGATCTCGGCCTTCCGCACCCTCGGCGCAATGGCGCCCACCGCTGCCAGCGCGATCTCGTCTTGAAGCGCAAAGATGTCTTCGGAAGGCAACGTTGGCGCTCAACGGGCCTGGATGAACCTCCAGCGGGTGCCTCAGGTAGCCTACTTGATGACCGGCAGGCGATCCCACTGATGAAACGGCGGGGGCGAGGGCAGCATCCATTCCAGCGTTGTGGCTCCTGAACCCCACGGATTGCTGCCAACTTGGCGTCTCCGGTAAAAAGCCTCCATCACGCAAGCGAGGAAGAAGAGGACGCTCACGCCGGACATGTACGAGCCGTAAGAAGACACCATGTTCCATCCGGCAAACGCGTCGGGATAATCGATGTAGCGCCTTGGCATACCGGCCAGGCCGAGGAAGTGATGCGGGAAGAACACCAGGTTGACGCCAATGAAAGTTGTCCAGAAATGTACGCCGGCAAGAACGGAATTGTACATATATCCGGTCATTTTGGGGAACCAGTAGTACCACCCTGCGAAGATACCGAAGAGCGCGCCCAGTGATAGGATGTAATGGAAATGGGCTATCACGAAGTAGGTGTCGTGCAGCTCGCGATCGAGCCCCGCATTGGCCAACTGGACGCCGGTTACGCCACCAATGGTGAAAAGAAAAATAAAGCCGAGAGCCCAAAGCATCGGCGTTTGCAGGCGTATGGATCCACCCCACATGGTGGCGATCCAAGAGAAGACCTTGATACCGGTCGGAACAGCGATGACCATTGTCGCGAAGGTGAAGTAACGCTGGGTATCGAGACCGATCCCGCTCGTGTACATATGGTGTGCCCACACGATAAACCCGATCGCGCCTATGGCGACGATTGCATACACCATCCCCAGATACCCGAAGATCGGCTTTAGCGAAAACGTCGAAATCACCTGGCTGACGATGCCGAAGGCCGGAAGGATCATGATATAGACTTCAGGGTGCCCGAAGAACCAGAAGAGATGCTGGTACAGGATCAGATCCCCGCCCTGATCCGGCACAAAGAAGGCAGTGCCGAAATTTCGATCGGTCAGCAGCATCGTCAGCGCGCCAGCCAGCACAGGTAAAGCCAATAGCAGCAGGAACCCGGTAATCAAAACCGACCAGGCGAACAGGGGCATCTTGTGAAGCGTCATGCCGGGAGCCCGCATATTGAAGATCGTGGTGATGAAATTGATGGCGCCTAGGATCGAAGACGCGCCAGCGATGTGTAAGGCCAGGATGACAAGATCGACCGCCGGCCCCGGGTGGCCAGATGTCGACAAGGTCGGGTAAAGGAACCAGCCGGTTCCAGCGCCGTAGCCCCCAGGCACGCTAGGCATGAACATGGAAAGCAGCAGCAGCATGAAGGCCGGTGGGAGAAGCCAGAACGAAACGTTGTTCATCCGCGGGAACGCCATATCGGGCGCGCCGATCATCAACGGGATCATCCAATTTCCGAATCCCCCGATCAGCCCTGGCATCACGGCGAAAAAGATCATGATCAGCGCATGGGCAGTGGTGAACACGTTATAGAGCTGCTTGCCGCCATCGATCGCCGAATCGCCCTGATAGCCGTAGAGGAAAGCGGCCAGACCCGGGAAAATCTGAATGCCGGGCTCCTGAAGCTCCATTCGCATCGCCATCGAGAGAAGCATTCCGACGATGCCCGCGATGATCGCAAAGACGAGATACATCGTGCCGATGTCTTTGTGATTGGTCGAGAACAGCCAGCGCGCGGCTCCAGTGGGGTGGCGGATACCAGCATGCAGTTCTGCACTTGTGTCGGTGGGGGACACGGCAACTCTCACTCTTCAGCCGGGTGATTGGCAGCGAGTTATGCACGCGCCAGGCGCACCGAACCGGACAATGTGGGGATTGTTCCCCACCGATTGGCGGTAAATTTTCCGGCCGCTGGAACAACCAAACCAACGGCCTGTTCGGTTGCGACAGGAGCGACGCCAATGCTGGAGATGTTTGCAGCCCTACTGGTGCTTTCGGCGGTCGCCGGGGGATTGATTGTCGTGTTTTGGCTGGAGGCCCGTCATGGCCTCCATGGTCCGCCGGAGAAGGCGCCGATCGGCGGCACGGATGTGGGAGGACCCGATGTCGCTCCATGAGGCCGTTGGCCGTTCTCTTGGTGGCCTGGATCGCAAGGCGCTTTGCGGATGGCTGCTGGTCGGCTTCGCGCTGGCTGGATTTTTCGATGGCATCGTTTTGCACCAGATCTTGCAGTGGCATCACTTGCTTTCAGCCGTTTCCCCCGAAGCCGACTTGCGGTTCCAGATCATGAGCGACGGCCTGTTCCATCTGGCGATGTACCTTTTGCTAGTATTGGCAACCATTTTGCTGGTAGCGGCACGCGCAGCCAACTCACGCGTCGTCACGACAAGTGAGATTCTGCGGCTGTCGCTGGTCGGGTTTGGCCTGTGGCACGTTGTCGATGCCGCTGTCTTTCACTGGCTGCTGGGGCTCCATCGGATCAAGATGAATAGCGATGCTCCGCTGGCCTGGGACATCGGGTGGGTCGTTGTCTTTGGTCTTGGACCTTTGCTGCTCGCGTGGGTCTTGCCGAGCCGGAGCGGGACGGCGAGTGGGAGCGCGAGCGCTGCCTTGACGAGCATTGTCTTACTGTCAGGGCTAGCGGCAGGGGTCGGACCGAGCTTCACCCGAAACTCCGAAACGATAGTGGTCTTTCAAAGGGGGATGAGCCCGGCCTCCATGATGCAAGTGGTTCTTGGTGCCAGCACGGGCTTAAAATGGACCAGCTCCGACGGATCTGTGTGGGTCGTTGGGCCGGTCTCATGGGCAGGGCTATTCAGGTTGCATGCGAACGGTGCCCTTCTCGTCAGCACATCGCCGTTCGTCAGCGGCTGCTTAGCTTGGTCGCGATTCAAGGCCTGAACGGAATAGCACGCTCGGTCGTTTATCTTCGCCTCAGTGCCGCCAGCTCCAGTCAACTCCCGGGCCGGTTGCTTCAACCGACTAGCCCGAAGGTTTCATCGAGTGACCGCCGCGAGCCTGCTCTGCCAGCAGCGTTGTGGATGTGAGCGGCAGCTAAAGCTGCCTGACCAAATCCCACTGCTATCTGGTTGAGAGCTTTGGCCACGTCGCCGATGGCGTAAACTCCCTCGACCGAGCTTTGCGGGTGCGGGCCAATGAGAATGTAGCCGTCGTCATCGCAGTCGGCGCCGATGTCCATCGCGAGCTCGGATCGGACCTCGCATCCCATGGCGGGATAAAGCACGTCGATCCGCTCCGTCGACCCATCTGCCATGACGACGTCGAGCCCGGAGTAGCGCAAGACGAGATCATCAACGGCGTCCCAGACCGCTATACCAGCGGCGCGGGCCTCAGTTCGCTTAAAGGCCCTCTATCCATTGGCACCAGGTGCGTGTGGGCTGTTCTATTCTAGGGGCGGCGCTTCCGTAGCGGAACATTGAGCCTAAGCCGATGTTCGGGGGCGCGACGCGCGCTTTCCCGAGCGCTTCACCGCGTCGTGTCGGGTGGATGGTCCCCGACAAAGAGCCTGGCTGACCCCTCCCACAGCCAGGCTCTTTCTAGCTTCACGGATGGGGAACCGGCTGTGTTGCGGGGTAGTAAATCGAAGTAGGCATGAGGTGGATGCTATGTTGGCTCTCATTCTGGAAGACGAGTATCTGATCGCCAACGACCTTGCTGGGGACCTGAAGCAAGCGGGGTTCGAAGTCAGCTGTGCTGCCAGTGACACCGCAGCCGAGGCGTGGCTGGAGCGCAACACGCCAAGCGTTGCCATTCTCGATATCAAGCTGTTGGATGGGCCGGAAGGAAGGGCTGCTGCTCGCCTAAAGGAACTGGGCGTTCCTTTCACCGTTCATTCTGGCTACGATCCGGCTTTTCAGGCCCGATCTTCCAGGGAGTGCCGTACCTGCCCAAACCGGCGCCGGTGCGACACCTTGTTAGTCTGGCGGCCCGGCTGGCCCAGGGCTCTGACAGTACTAACACGGGCATTTCGCCGTGACACTCTTTTGACCTGTTGCTAGGTGTCACCGCCGCGCAATCATGCTCAAGCGTTCGCGGTTATTTTGCCGTACTTCTTAATGAGGTCCGCAGATCGCGGTCGCCGAACTTAGCGCTTCTTGTCTTCTGCCATGTAGGTTCCGTCTGAATGGGAGTAGCACCACCATTGCCGCCTTGTTCCCGCTCTTTGGCGGATCGCGGAACGCCTTGAACGCGCCGCCGTTGTCCCTAATGGCGCTTTCCGACGATATCCGCATGGTCCGAGGACATGTTCGGCTGGGCAGGCATCACCTTGCGCAACAGCGCGAGCGCATCGCTCAACTGGAGCGTGATGAATTGCCAATCAGTCAGGCGCTCGATTTCCTTGCGCTTCTGCAAAGCATGCAAGAGCTTCACGAGTGGCATCTGTCGCGGCTACTTGAAAAGGCTGCGGATCAAGCCTTAGTCGAACCGGCCCGAGCCGCTGGCTTGGGAATATAGTAGAGACTGCGCGATCATGCTCAATGAGCACACGCGGCATCAACTTCGTCGACAATGGATGGCAGAGCACCTCCCAAACGCGATCACTGATGATCCCGTCGCGGTGAGCGACCTGGCCGACGAGCTGATGAAGGCGGCCGAGCGAGAAGGCATCCCGGCTGCGGAGATCAACGAGGAGGTCGACAGCGTCTACGAAGTGATCTTCGAAGCGATGGAGCACCGCGAAGGAAGCTTGGCGGGGTAGACCGCGAATAACGGTTATTACAAACAAATTTGGCTTGGAACCGATCGGCCAGGTGCGGCTTGAATCGCGTTCGGAGTACAACGTGTATGCATGGCGCCAGAGAGCGGTTGAAATTCATCAAGCCGACGGAACCCGCTCAGGTTCTCGAGCCGCCTATCAGCGACGATCGGTTTCACGAGATCAAATAGGACGGGTTTCGCACCCAGCTGATCCTCGATTGGGCTGGTGCTCGCGCATTCTCAAGGAACGGCCACACTGGTCGAAGCGCTACCGGCCCGTCATCGGAGCGGTCGAGAAGCTTCCGGCGAAATCCTTCATCATCGACGGCGAGATGATCGCGCCGGATCCTGACGGTCGGCCCAACTTCCATGAGATGCATTCCCGCATGGCATGGAACACCGAGCTGCTCGCGTTCGTCACGTTCGACATCCTGCATCTGGACGGCCGGGAGCTGCGGTCGCTGCCGGCCGTCCAGCGCAAGGACATCCTCTGGGAGCTGGTCAGGCCGGCTACAGATATCATCCAATATAGCCATCGCGTCGAGGGTGGCGGTGCCGAGTTCTACGCCGCCGCCGACAAGATGGGACTCGAGGGCATGGTCTCGAAGCGGAAGAACAGCCCTTATCGCAGCGGGAAGACCGAAGCCTAGGTAAAGACGAAATGTTGGGATGTCGCCGACTTCGAGTTGTTGGGCATAAGGCGCGACCCCGGTAAACCGGCCGTCGCGCTTGTGGCGCGTGACGGCAAATACGCCGGCGGTGCCGTCATCACGGCAAACCGTTCCATCAAAGAACGGTTATGGCGGCGCGTGGAGGAGGCAAGGGCGAAGCAACCGACTGGCGTGCCGGCTGCGGTCACGGACGATGTGGAATGGGTGAGGTCTGGCATCGTGGCGCGGGTGAAGACTCTCAGGGGTGAGGCGAAACTGCGCCACGCGTCAATGCTGGATTTCAGAGAGGGCTGAGAAAGCGCGGGTGTCTCGGCGAGCCGTCAGCACTAGGCGCACTAACTACGTGCGCCTTCTCCAATCGCGCATTTACCGCCAGCCCGAAGAAATGGCAATCGGGGGCCCCTATGGCAACGCTTTGGCGCGTCGCCCCTCCGGAAGCGAGACAGCCAATAGTACCGCAGCGCAGCAGAACAACAAATATCCACCTATCAAATTGTACAGGACCGCTCCTAAGACGCCGCCAAACAGGAAGCAACAAATCGTGCCAGTGTGGAGACTCAGACGTCCCATCGCGTTCGGGACTCTTGACGGCGAACTGAGCAGGGCTGCAAGTCCGAGCCCGATGTCGGTTGCCATTCCTGACACATGCGTTGTCCTCACTCTGGCGTTCGATATCAGTGTGGTCGCCGCATTTTGGAGCCCCATGATGAAGCTCAGTCCGAGAACCAATGCCCAGCCGCTTTGCGGGCCGGTCAGGGCAATATCGGCAAGCCCGAGAACAACTAGGAGCGCCGCCTCAAAAGTGATGCTGTAGGCGTAGATAGCGCGGACCCCTCGCTTGCGGCCGGCCTCGATCAGCAAGCCCGAGATGAACGCCCCTGTAACGAAGGCGCCGACCAAGGCGCCGAAGAAAGCCGCCGTGCCAAATTGTGCCAACCCGAGGTGGTCGGACAGCGATGAAACGTTGCCTGTCATGTTGGCGGTGAAAAAGCCCGTTGCCTGGAAACCAGCGGCGTTGAGGGATCCGGCTATCGCCGCCAGCAGGGATGCCAAGCGGATGTCGATCCCGAGGGTCCGTCGATCGCCTTCACTCACCAGCATCGCCACCCACCTTCCGGCTGACCCCTTTCAAACGATTCCTACGGTCGATCACCATAGAGCGGAATTGTTATCGATGAACTCATGCAGCTATGATTCGCAGGTCTTGGCTTAATCGATCGGAGAAAAGGAGGGGCCAGGGCGCGTCGCAACATAGATTTATGAATCCACTCCAGCGGTCACAGTCGTCCGGCTCTATGACGTTCCTTGTGCGGGTTCCTCGGTCGGGCGGACCATCCGGGAAAGGGGCGCACAGGCAGTTTGAGAAGATTGTCCGTCGGCTCACGCCGGCGGGCTTTTCTTTTCTTGACAACCAACAATAGCGCCGCTCAATTTGATCGGCGTTTTGAGGGATCAGCCGGTTTAGGGAGGGACCTCACGTGCCGATTTACCAAAGAGCCAAAGAGGCGGGCATCTTTAGTTCTTCAGAGGTTGCGCTGCTCGGTCGCGTGTTCGACAAATTTAAGGACGAACGCCAATCCTTGGAGCGGCGCGAAGCCCTGGTATCTCGCCTTTTGGCAGATTACTTGGCAGGGATCAGGGACGAGACTGAGCTGCTGTCAGTTTCCAAGTTGCCGCTCGGGCGCTAAACTGTTCCGATTAGTCGCCCGACATGGCCTCCTGCGTTTTGATTCTCGGCGCGCTTCGGCGGTCTGTCGATTGACAACCGCTCAACTGTGGCCACGATCGCCACGGGCGAGTCGAAGCTGAGCCTCACGGCGCAAGGGGTTCACGAGGACTATGGCCGGCCGATCGCCTGAAAGCCCGCGAAGTCGACGGCGCCTGTGAGGTGTTCGAGGGTGATGACGTGCTCGGCCGGTTCATCAGCATTGTCGACATGGCGCGCTTCGTGCGCGATCGCGGCGCGCGCTTCTGGCTCTCGGACCGTGATGGGCGGCAATACCTAGCCGTATGACTTCTCGCCGACTTTCCTTGGGTCCGATTCCGTCGGCCGGCTCCTTGGTAAAAGGCACGGACCGAGTGCGGGCAAGTGGTTCTGGTCGTGCTCGACCTATGACAGGCGCTGGCGCGGCCATGGTGGCGGTAGAGGCCGCGCGGAGAGCAAGGACGAGGCCGTCGCCGCGCTCGAAACGGAGTTCACCCGCTACATCGCCGACACGCCCGACGGCTGGTCGGCCTATGCCGCGTCGAAAGGCGAGTGAACTCGGCCCGCCATTTCGTTTCCCTGTATTCGACGAAGGGTTTCTTCCTGGGCGGCGCAGCCCCTTGGGCTTCATCGTGGGGTATTTAAGCTCGCCAAAATCAACGCCGAAATGCGCCTTCAATTTCTGACTTTGCTCGACGGCGGCGGAAAGTACGAAGCGGGGGTGCTTCTCCCAATATTCAAGCTTGCTCTCGCAAAGGGGCATCTCCTGCTCGGCTTGAATGCGTTCGTTGAGCGACGCTTCGGGGTTGTTCGCCACGAATTTGGGGAAGAGATAGTTCTTGCGGTGATTGACGAAGATCCGCGTGCCGTCGACCTTGTCGATCTTAGCTCCCAGGCCACGCTGGCGGCGAGATGGGCTGCCTAGAGCGCCGCCAGCATCGGCATGTCCGGCTAACCTGTCGAGCGGAGAGCACCGTCTCGATGCCCTGGCCGGCTGCCGTTACTTCGCGGCCGATGCCAAAGCGAACCGCGTTGCCGAGAAGATCGTCCATTGCTCGTCGCGGTGTGTCGAGAGGCGCCTTGACCCGGCGCCGCGGGGTCGAGCCAGGTGCGATGCGCTCCACTGATCCTCCCGTTGAGGTCGGTGACCGCTGCGATCAACGCCGGCCAGGTCTCGGTTGGCGAGTGCTCGTCCGGGCGATAGTAGCAGCGGGGGTGGAAATGCAGGCTTCCGGTTCCGCGTAAATCCGTAATGCCGCCTTCCCGTAAATGCGCCTGTACGAGTGTGCCGTAGATCGGCTGCGACATGCGAACCACGCGACGAGCCGCTTCGGGGGAACCGTTCGGCGCCGGGCTCTGCCGCTGGTGATCAGGGGCTTCACGCTCCGGGGGCGGCACGCTGAGGAAGGTCCGGGCCTCCTCAGTGACCTCCTTGAAGTCTACCAGGCCGCAGCTTTCGCGGATGACGTCGGGGAGATCGCCATGTTCGCCGGTCGCTGCGTCGGTCCATTTGCCGGCTGGACCCTTGGGCGTGTCTTTGAGCCGGACATAGATCGAGCGGCCCGGCGTGTTGCCTACGTCGCCCACCAGCCAGTAGCCACCTTCGCGGCGACCGCTGGAGAGGCAGTGCCGGCACACCTCGGCACGATCGGCGAGACGGCGTGCAAGATCATGCGGACTTGCGCCATGAAGGTGAACGGCCTGATCGTCGTGGCCATCGACGTCAACGGCGTCACGGCGGCGGTCAATCAGGTGGCGGACGCCAAGATCCCGTGGTGGCGATCGACGCTATCCTACTACGGCGCCGCAGAATGCGCAGATCGCGTGGACAACGCCAAGGCGGTGCCGACATGGGTGCGCATTTCCTCGACTATGTTAAGGCCAAATACGGGAAGGCAAGGCCAGAATCGGCATTGTCGGCGCCCTCAACTCCTACATCCAGAACGTGCGCCAGAAAGGCTTCGAGGACGCCATCAACGGTAAGGACGGCATTGAAACCGTAGCTGTGGTCGATAGCCAGAATGTGCAAGACACTGCACTTGCGGCTGCTGAAAATCTGATTACCGGCAATCCCGACATGAACGCCATCTATGCCACCGCGGGGACGTCCCTCTGGAAGGAATCGTTTTCAGTGACTCCTACTAAGAACGAAACCTTGACTACCGGTCTCGGATAGTCAAGTGTCCGTTCCTAGTGAAGGAGGCAGGGAACATTGTCGTGCCTTCCGTCTGAGGATCATCGCCTCACGAGGGTCAGTGATGCCAATGCGTAAGACAGGTCGATATGAGAGCGTGATTGTCGGTGGGGAGAAGGTCAATGCCTTCGTCCCCTTCGATCTGCCACCCATGCGCCCGGCACTGGCCATCGAAGACAAGCTCGAACATCGCCTCCGCGAAGCCGAGCAGGCGCTCGTTCGGCTCGACCTTGCAGGCGAGATGGTGCCGTCGCTCGATTGGTTCATCTATGCCTTCGTGCGTAAGGAGGCGGTGCTTTCATCCCAGATCGAGGGCACCCAGGCATCGCTGATCGACCTCCTTGCTTTCGAGGCCGAAGAGCATCCTGCTGCCAATGCAGACATCGAGGAAGTGACGAACTATCTCGACGCTCTGGCCTATGCGCGCGGGCAACTCGCAGCAAAGCGCGGCCTTCCTCTTTCAATGCGGCTCCTGAACGAGGCTCACAAGCGGCTGATGCGTGGCGTACGCGGCTCGAACAAACAGCCTGGAGAGGTTCGCCGCAGCCAGAACTGGATTGGGGGAAGCCGGCCTGGGAATGCAGCTTACGTGCCACCGCCGCCCGACAAACTCCCCGAACTTCTTGGCGCGTTCGAAAAATACATACACGCCGATGAAAAGCTGCCGGCCCTTGTGCGCACGGGTCTGCTGCATGTGCAGTTTGAAACCCTCCATCCATACCTCGACGGCAACGGCAGAATCGGACGACTGCTGATCGCGTTGCTGTTGGAGCATTGGCGCTTGCTGAAAGCCCCGCTTCTCTACCTCAGCCTGTTCTTCAAGCGTCATCGTGAAGAGTATTATCGTCGGCTCAACCGCGTCCGGCTGGAGGGGGACTGGGAAGGCTGGACCGACTTCTTTCTCGACGGGATCGCCACGATTGCCGATGAAGCGGTCGCGTCGGCGCGTGAGCTGTTCAACCTCGTCAGCGCGGATCGGACGCGATTGTTGAACACAGAATCTGCTTCCGTCTCGGCGATCAGACTGTTTGAGCAGCTGCCCCGGCATCCGATTGTCACGGTGGCCTCCACTATGAAATTGATTGATGCCAGTAAGCCGACGGCGTCCCGGGCGATCGAAACGCTAACGGAGGTTGGCATTCTCACGGAAACGACCGGCAGGAAGCGTGATCGCAGTTTTGCTTACCGAACCTACATGGAGTGCCTGCGGGTCGGAACGGACTTATTTGACCGCAGTCCTGCCGGAGATCAGGCCTCGAACTCCATCGGATAATGGACCGACCACAACGGGTTCGCTGGGAGAAGCCGCACAGAACGATACGGGGGACTTGGCCCACGAGAACGCCAATAACAGATTTGCTCGCGTCCTCAGCGACTAACATAATCTTTATTCGCGAACAGGTTACGAAGCAGTTCGCCGAAATCGATTCAAGAAGCCGATCCCACCATTCATATTCCTCTCGGCTCCTGCGGAATGGCACCTTTGGCGCGATCGCTCATCTACTCTGCTTGCCGAGGTCGGGATCGGAGCAATTCGCAGCCTCATGGTTTGGTTTCAACTCTGCTCGAGAGGACCATCATCATTATGCGCCACCTCCGAGCTAGGTGTTTGATCCCAGACTCACATGACGATGCTGGGGTCAA
>CCNA01000005.1 GCA_000824805.1 Mesorhizobium sp. SOD10 | reverse complement strand
GCTCCGCCATAGAATGACGAAGATAAGGATCGCCCATCCGTCGTCGCCACCAAATTTGACCATGTGGACAAATCTCAGGCGCCGTTCCATAGTTCTGGGCGTCTGACATTTGGAACGGCCGGCTCGACACGGCTGTCGAACAGAGGGGCACTTCAATGGAAAACCAACATAGCAAAACACAACGCGCCGGCCTGTCGCGGCGCAACGTGCTGGAACTCGGCGCGCTTGGCCTCGCGGCCACCGTGCTGCCTGGCGCGGCCTTCGCCAAGGACAAGAAGCTGAAGGTGGCGGCGATCTTCGCCACGCCGATCGAGGAGCCATGGGACAACCAGATCCATGTCGCTCTGCAGAAGGCCGAGAAGGAACTGGGCATCGAATACAAATGGTCGGAAAAGGTGCAGACCGCCGACTTCAGCCGCGTGATGCGCGAATATGCTCAAGGAGGCTATCAGCTGGTGCTGGGTGACGCCTTTGCCGCCGAGCGCGAATCGCGCCGCACGGCCAAGCAGTTCCCGAAGACGGCGTGGCTGTTCGGCTCTGGCGCCGGTCCGGCCGAACCCAATTTCGGCGTCTTCGACAACTGGATCCACGAGCCCGCCTATCTCTCCGGCATGATCGCCGGCAAGATGTCGAAGTCCGGCACGATCGGCGCCGTCGCGGCGATGGGCATCCCGGAAGTGAACCGGCTGGTCAACGCTTTCTTTGCCGGGGCCAAGGAGGTCAACCCGAACGTCAAGAAGAAGGTCGCCTTCATCGGCTCCTTCTTCGATCCGCCCAAGGCCAAGGAAGCGGCCGTGGCGCAGATCGATGCCGGCGTCGACGTCATCTATGCCGAGCGCTTCGGCGTCATCGAGGCGGCGGTCGAGAAGAAGATTTTTGCCATCTCCAACATGTCCGACCAGTCGAGCCTCGGGCCGGATACGGTGATTACCGGCCCGGTGTGGGACATGTACCCGACCGTCGAGCAGGCGATCAAGCTGGTCAAGGCCGGCGTCTTCACCGCGCAGGACTATGGCGATTTCTCGCGCATGGCCAAGGGCGGCTCTTATCTCGCGCCCTACCATAAATTCGACAAGACGCTGCCGGCGGACGTCAAGGACCTGGTCGAGAAGAAGAAGGCCGAGATCCTGGAAGGCAATTTCCGCGTCGACGTCGACGAGAACACGCCGGTTTCGGATTGACCTTTACCCTCCCCTTAAGGGGAGGGTCGATCCGCGAAGCGGAGCGGGGTGGAGGCCTTAGACGCCGCACCCCCGCCCCGTCTCACAATCTCCGCTTCGCTGCGATCGTGAGCCGAGCCTCCCCACAAGGGGGAGGGTAAAGAATCGCGCCATTCTCACTGGGATTCACCCTTGTCCGCCTCACTTATCGAAATGCGCGGCATCACCAAGAGCTTCGGCGCCGTCAAGGCGAACGAGGGTGTCGATCTCAGCGTCGCGCCCGGCGAAATCCTCGGCCTTTTGGGCGAGAACGGCGCCGGCAAGACGACGCTGATGAACGTGCTGTTCGGCGCCTATGCGCCGGATGCCGGCGAGATCCTGGTCGAGGGCAGGCCGGTCGCCATCCACAATTCGGCCGACGCGCTCGCCGCCGGCATCGGCATGGTGCACCAGCATTTTCATCTCGCCCCGCGCCTCACGGTGCTGGAGAACCTTTTGATCGGCATTGCCGGCAAATCCGGCCGCATCGACCGTGCGCGCGGGCTTGCCCGGCTCACCGAAATCAGCCGGCAGTACGGGTTGAGCCTCGATCCGAACCTGCCGGTGTCGGCCCTGTCGGTCGGCGAACAGCAGCGGCTGGAGATCATCAAGGCGCTGTTTCGCGGCGCGAAGCTTTTGATCCTCGACGAGCCGACGGCGGTGCTGGCGCCCTCGGAAGTCGACGGTCTGTTCGCCGCCCTGCGCTCGATGGCCGCCCAGGGGCTCGGCATCATCTTCATCTCGCACAAGCTGAACGAAGTCAGGGCCCTCACCCACCGCTGTGTCGTCTTGCGCCACGGCAAGGTCGCCGGCCGCGTCGATCATCCGGCAGGCACCACCTCGGCCGAGATGGCCACGCTGATGTGCGGCCACGAGATCGTGCCGCCGGTCAAGGAAGCTTCGACGCCCGGCGCTTCCGTGCTGACGCTCGACGGCATCTCCACTTCCGGTCATGCCGGCACGCCGTTGCGCGACGTCTCGCTTTTCGTCCGCGCGGGCGAGATCCTCGGCATCGCCGGCGTCTCCGGCAACGGCCAACGGGCGCTGGCCGATGTAATTTCCGGCATGCTGCCACCGAGGTCCGGCACGATGACCATAGCCGGCAAGAAGGTTGCGCAATTCTCGCCGCGCGAGCTGCAGGCGCTGGGCCTCGGCCGCATTCCGGAGGACCGGATGACGACCGGCCTGGTCACCAACCTGCCTTTGGTCGATTCCATGGTGCTGCCGCGCATCGGCACCGAGGCCTTCAGCCGCAAGGGCTTGCTCAACCCGGCAGCGATCCGCGCTTTCGCCGAAGCGCAGATCGAAGCCTATGACATTCGCTGCCCCGGCCCGATGGTGCGTGCCGGCGCGCTCTCCGGCGGCAATCTGCAGAAGGCGCTGCTGGCGCGAGAGCTCGCCTTCGATCCCAAGGTGCTGATCGTCTCGCAGCCGACACGCGGCCTCGACATCGGCGCCGCCCGCTTCATCCACGAAAAATTCCTGGCCATGCGCGCCAAGGGCTGCGGCATCATCGTCATAGGCGAGGACCTCGAGGAATTGCTGATGCTCTCGGATCGCATTGCGGTGATGTATGAGGGCCGCATCGCCGGCACGCTTCCCAGCGCGGACGCCACTGTCGCTAGGCTCGGCCTGATGATGACCGGCGCCGGGCACACCGGGGAGGCGGCCTGATGTTTCGCCTCGAAGCCCGCACCTCGACGCCCGCCTGGTTCAACCTGGCCCTCCCGCTCATCGCAATCGCCGTGACGCTGGTGCTCTGCAGTGGACTGATCGCCGTAGCCGGCGCCGGCGTCGTCGAAGCCTATGGCGTCATGCTATCCGCCTCGCTCGGCGACAGCTACGCCATCACCGAGACGCTGGTGCGCGCCGCCCCGATGATCTTCACCGGCCTGGCGGTGGCGATCGCCTTCCGCGCCAAGTTCTGGAACATCGGCGCCGAGGGCCAGCTGCTCGCCGGCGCCGTGGCGAGCTGCTTCGTCGGCGCGATCCCGATGCCGGGCTACCTCGCGATGCTGTTGATGGCGCTGGTGGGCGCGGCTGCAGGAGCGCTCGTCGCGCTGGTTCCGGCGACATTGCGCGTCAAGTTCAAGGTCGACGATGTGGTCAGCTCGCTGCTGCTCAACTCGGTCATCTATTACGCGCTGATGGCGCTGATCGAAGGGCCGTGGAAGGACACCTTCTCCGGCTACCCGATCTCGCCGCCGATCGAGGATTCAGCCAATTTCCCGGTGCTGATCGAAGGCACAAGGCTGCATCTCGGCGTCGTCGTGGCGCTGATCGCGGCGCCGCTCTGCTGGTTCCTGATCGCGCGCACCACGCTCGGCTTCCGCATCCGCGTCACCGGCGAGAATCCGGAAGCCGCCCGCTATGGTGGCATCAATGTGCAGCGCGTGCTCATCTCCACCGCGCTGCTCTCCGGCGCGCTGGCGGGCTTGGCCGGCGTCGGCGAGGTCGGCGGCGTACACTTCCAGGTGATGAGCGACATCTCGCCGGGCTACGGCTATTCCGGCATCGTCGTCGCGATGCTTGCCAGGCTCAACCCGCTCGGTGTGGTGCCGGCGGCGATCTTCCTGGCCGCCGTCATGACCGGTGCCGAAGCGATGTCGCGCGCCACCGGCGTGCCCGCTTTCCTGAGCGACGTCATCCAGGGCACGGCGCTGCTTGCCATGCTGGTGGCGCTGCTCTTCACAGCCTACCGCATCCGCCGCGTGCGAGCCTCTGCATGAGCGCGGTGTTCGAACAGATCTTTCAGGTCGGCTTCCTCGCCGCCATCATCCGCATTGCCACACCGCTCGCCTTCGCCACGCTGGGGGAAATGTTTTCCGAGCGGGCCGGCGTGCTGAATCTCGGCATCGAAGGCATCATGCTGTTGTCGGCGATGGCCGGGTTCACCGCAGCGAGCTTGAGCGGCAGCCTATGGCTGGGCGTGCTGGTGGCGGTGCTGGTCGGAGCCCTCATGGGCGCGCTGCATGCGCTGTTCACCGTGGCGCTGGGCCTCAGCCAGCATGTCTGCGGCATCGGCGTGACCTTGTTCTGCTCGGGTCTCGCTTATTTCCTCTACCGGCTGATCTTCGGCCAGCAATCGGTGCCGCCGAGCATCGGCGGCTTCAAGCCCGTGCCGATCCCGCTGCTCGCCGACATTCCGATCCTGGGGCCGGCCGTGTTCAACCAGTTCACGCTGGTCTATCTGGCCATCATCGCCGTCCCGCTCGCCGCCTTCGTGCTCTACCGGACGCCATGGGGGCTCTCGGTGCGCATGGTCGGCGAGAACCCCCGCGCGGCCGATTCCGCCGGCGTCAGCGTCATCGCCACGCGCTTCCAGGCGGTGATCCTCGGCGGTGCGCTGATGGGGCTCGCCGGCGCCTTCCTCACCATGGCGCAGTTCAACGCCTTCACCTTCGGCGTCGTCTCCGGGCGCGGCTGGGTGGCGATCGCCCTGGTCGTGTTCGGCCGCTGGGACCCCTGGCGTTCGGCGGGCGCCGCGCTGCTCTTCGCCTTCGTCGACGCGCTGCAGCTCAGGATGCAGGCGAGCGGCCTCGGCCACATCCCCTACGAAGCGTTCCTGATGCTGCCCTTCATCTTCACCATCGTCGCCATGGCCATCATGTCGCGCAACGCGGTCGCGCCCTCGGCGCTGCTGAAGCCGTTTAGAAGGGAAGAGCGGTAGGCGCGGATTTCCTCGCCCCCGCAAGGCGGGGGAGAGGTGGCCGCGAAGCGGCCGGAGAGGGGGCTGTGCCGACGGTCGAATGGTTGCTCTTTCGGCGCCGCGTTTGCGCCGGATCCTCAGCCGGTTCCGGCTTCACGCAGGGCGTCCCCTCTCCGTCTCGGCTTCGCCGAGCCACCTCTCTCCCCACTTTCGTGGGGCGAGGAAGAGAACTCAAATCGCCGTGAACGCGTTGTCCACGAACAGGTGTGCGCCGTTGACGAAGCTCGATTCGTCGCTGGCCAGGAACAGCGCGGCCTTCGCCACTTCCTCCGGCTCGCCGATGCGGCCCTGCTGCGCGGCCATGGCCGCGTCCGAGACGTCCACGCCGAGCTTGCCGAGATCGGCCACCTCGCGCAGTCCGTGCGGCGTGCGGATGAAGCCGGGGCAGACGGCATTGCAGCGGATATTGCGGTCGCGGAACTCCACCGCAATGGCGCGCGCGAACATGTGGCAGGCGCCCTTGGTCGTGTCGTAGAGCACTTCGTTCGGCGTCGCCGCCACGGCCGAGATCGAGGAGGTGCAGACGATCGAGCCCCCGCCGGCGGCAATCATGCCGGGCAGCACCGCGCGCGTCATCAAAAACATCGAGCGGACGTTGACGGCATGCAGCCAGTCCCACTCCTGCAAGGTCGTCTCCAGGAACGGCTTGATGACGATCGTGCCGGCATGGTTGAACAGCACCGTGACCGGGCCGAGCTTTGCGGTGGCCGCCTTCACCGCCGCCTCGACCTGCGCCTCGTCCGAGACATCGGCCACGAAATGCTCCGCTATATGGCCCCGCGCCCGGATCGCCTCGGCGGTCTTGCCGGCCGCTTCGCCATTGCGGTCGATGATCGCCACCTTGGCGCCTTCGGCGGCAAACAATTCCGAAGCCGCCCCGCCCATGCCCGTCGCGCCGCCCGAAATGATGGCGACCTTGCCCGCCAGCCTTCCACTCATTCTTTTCTCTCCTCCAGCACCGCCGATATCGGTTCAAGCGATGCTATCCGGCATGCGCGAGGTGGCCAAGACCGTTCGAGCGATTGGATCTCATGTCGGTGAACGGCCAAAATGAACGATTTCGCCGGCTTTTCTCCAGATCACATGTATTCGGATTCGATGACGCCCGGCAGATCGCGAGCATGAAAAACCACGATTCGCGCAACTCCGAAAATGCCGTTCTACAAATCACCGAAAAATAGCACTCGACAAAGTCTACTATCTTTATAGATTAATGGCCGCGACGGAGGATCGACCATGTCCTACATTCAGAACGCCCAACGCAAAGGTCAGAGGCTTGCCGCCGACCAGAGCTGGAGGCCCGCCTATGGCGGCACGTTCGCCTACCTCGTCTTTGCGCTTGCCTTCGTATTCACGGCTGCCGTCGTTTTCGGGATCATCCCCTGACGGATCGGGGGCCAGGGGTCCCGCCGTCCAAAAATTCGAGTTGAGTAATTGGAGCTGAAGACCGGCCACGGGTCGGCGCGCTGTCGCGCGCCGGCGAGATGAATCTATTCGGGCTCGGAGCGGGGCGCCCAACGTGATGGAGGAGATGGCAATGCCGATCGAGTTCACGCATGTTCCAGGCAAGCCTGCCAATGGCAGCTTCTTCTATGATTTCGCCGAAACCGCGACCAAATTGTCGCTGATCGAGGACGCCGGTTTCCGCAAGCTGGTGGTGGACGATCCGGCCGGCCTGCTCACCAATATGGACATCGCCGCGCAGACGCTCGACCGCACGGGCTCGCTCGAGGTGGTGCTGACGCATTGGGCCGGCGTGATAGAGCCGATCGAAGCGGCAAGGCAGCTCGCGGCGCTCGACCGTCGGGGCGGCGGCCGCCTCTCGCTTCGCATGCTGAGCGAACCGCTGGAAGACAGCGATGGCGAGGCGCGGCCGGTCGCCCACGGCGTGGTCTGGCAGCGCATCGACGAATATCTGGTGCTGTTGAAGCGCTTGTGGTCGAACGACACGCCCTTCGACCATGAAGGCGCCTTCTACAGCGTCCGGGGCGGCTTCGTGCCGCGCAAGGGCCCGCATGGCGCCGATCTGGCCATTCGGCTCGGCGGCCAGTCGGGCACCGCGCTGAAGGTCGCCGGCCGGCACGCCGATGTCTTCGAGCTGGCCGCCGGCTCACCCGGCGAGGTGAAGCAACTGATGGAGCGAGCGCGCCGCGCCGCCGCGGAGCACGGCCGCGCCGGCAGGCTGCGCTTCGCGCTGCCGGTACGCATCCATCCGGACGGCTGGACCGGCGCCCCGGATCACAAGGCTGTCGAGATCGCCGGGTCGCCGGCGCGGCTCGCTCTGACGCTTTTGCCTTATGCAGCGCTCGGCATCGAGGAGTTCATGATCGGAGGCATCGACCGCCCGGGCGAGATCGCCCGTATCGGGCGCGAGACGATCGCGCTGGTCGCGAATTCGCAAGCGCGCCGCGAGGCCGAGATTCTGCGACCGGGAATGCTTTCGTCCCGGCCCTTCTCCGATATCCACCTTCGCTGACACCGGTTAGCCCTACGGCTGAGACGAGTAATCCAGACCGTCCATCACGTAATCCGCGAACAGGAAGTCGCGGATGCCGGCGATCCGGCCGTTCTCCCAATCGATGAGGATGAAGTAGCGCGGCGGTCCGTCCGGACGTTCGGGACTGGTGACCAGGACGGCGGGCCGGCCTTCGACAAGTCCGGTCGTGAAATGCCAATGCGTTTCGTCGGCATAACGGCCGAAATAACTGCCGACATATTCCTTGCCGTCGGCGCGCAAGCGGTTGACCAGCTCCAGCTTGACGTCCTCGGCCAGCAGGGCGCGCAAGGCATCGAAGTCCCTGGCGTTGAAGGCGGCCACATAGTCGCCGAGGCGGCGCATATCCTGCCGGTCGAGCGCCGGGCGGGGCGGCGCCATGCGCGGTGCGGCCGCCAGCTTGCGCAGGTTCTCGCGACCCCGTTGCAGCGCGCCCTTGATCGCCGTGTCGGAGGTTTCGAGGATTTGGCCGATCTCCTCCAGGCTGTTTCCGAGCACGTCCTTCAGCACGACCGCGCACCGTTGCGCCGGCGGCAATTGCATCAGCTCGGCCAGACTCGCCTCGGCGGCGATGCGCGCATCCACCGCCGAATTCTGGTCGGCGATCATGTCGAGCTCGACCTCGCTTTCGCGCCCCTGCAGGCGGGTCCGCTTGCGCAGGAAATCCAGCGCCGCGTTGTGCGCGATGCGAAACAGCCAGGGCTCGGTCTTGTCGGGCATGTCGCCATTCCTGATCGCCACGAAGCCTTTGGCCAAAGCCTCCTGGACGATGTCTTCGCCATCGATGACCGATCCGACCATCCGCGACGCGTAGCGGTGCAGCTTGGCCCGCAGGCCGGCGGCCTCGCGCTCAAAGGCGCGAAGCCTGGTTTCGGTCGCCGCAATCGACTGATCCTGCGAACCGGTCACGCCCCCTGGCTCTCTACGCCGCCCGTATGGGAATAGGTGGTGTGGCCCATCATGCTCTCGCCGGCGGCCAGCTCGACGACGCTCTTCATGTAATCGGCGAAGCGGGGATCGCTGCGGAAGGCCGCGATATCCTCCGCCGAACGCCATTGCGAGATGTTGGCGACCTTGCTGCCGTCGCCGCCGACGATCACCGACGACGACAGCGAGCCCGGCTGCTTGCTGAAGAAGTTCCTCGTTCCCTCGGCGAGCGTCTCGGCGAGTGCCTGCTGCTTGCCCGGCTTGGCGGTGAAGACGTTGATCAAGGTCACTGTGGTCGACATGGCTTGGCTCCGTTTGTCCAGATGGCGGAGGCCGTCGCGGCTCTCGCGCCCGTTACGACCCTCAAGACGAAGCCGGAACCGAAAACGGAACGGTGCATGCAAAAAGAATTTTCGGCAATCGATCAAATGTCGCGACCGGAAGCTGCCATGGACCTATCGGGCGGCCCGTGCATTCAGAAAAAATTTCTCCTCACCATTCCAACAGCCATCCCTGTTTCGTCTTGGTGAGTGCGCCGGGCTTGTGACGCCGGCATCAACCAAGGGGAAAGCAAATGTCGATCCTGTCATCCATCGGGCGCATCGCGACCGAATATGCAGCAACCCGTGCCCGCTACCGGGCAGCGCGGACGCTTTATCTGCTGCCGCTCCACATTCGCAAGGATATCGGCTGGCCGGAACTCGGCGACCCGCGCGATCCCGAGGTTGTCAGTCCGCCCCGTCCGCGAGTCGCGATAGCGCGGTGATGACGGCCGCCGACTCCGCCAGCGCGCCAAAGACGCCGTCCTCGACCGTCACCATATGCAGGGCGGCCTCGTGAGCCCTTTGGTCGCCGCTCGCGCAGGCGTCCGAAATCGTCAGGCACTGGAAGTTGCGGTCGCAGGCCTCGCGCAACGTGGTGTGCACGCAAACATCCGTCGTGCAGCCGGTGAACAGGAGGTGCGTTATGTCCCGCGCGCGCAAAACGAGCTCCAGGTCCGTATAGGTGAAGGCGCTGTTGCAGGTCTTGTCCATGATAATGTCCTGCGGCGTCACGTCGACATCTGCGGAGATCTGGAAGCCCGGGCCGGAGCGCAGCAGGACGTCGGTGCCGTCGAGGCCGGCCCGCTTGCGGCGCCATTTTTCGTAAGGCGTCATGTCGGCCATGTCGGCGCGGTAGCCTTGCCTTGTGTGGATGATGGTGAGGCCTGCGGCGCGGGCCGCGCCAATCAGCCGGTTGACCGTCGGCAGGATGGCCCGCAGCGGCGACGGATCATAGCCCTTCCTGGCGAAGTAGCCGGTCGGCGACAGGAAATCCTCCTGCAGATCGATCATTAGCAGCGCCGTGTGCTGCGGCTCCAGCCTGCCGTCATAGGGAAAGTCGAAGGGTGTCGCCTTGATCATCGGTCGCCTGCTTTCGAGCAATTCCGGAAAAAGTGCATAGCGGTTTTCCGTCCGCAATTGCACACAAAACTAAAATTGGTTGCTCCATGCGCAGCGTGTCCAGCAACCGACCTGCGGTCCAGGCCCGCAGCGTACCCGAGTGGGTATCGGCGCATCGTATATTGTTGAGCCGCATAGTCATCTTTATAGTTGACTCGCAATGTCATGTTTCATAGTCAACCGGCATGGCCGCTTGGCGTCTTTATGGTATGCCCGGCGGCCACCGCATTGCGATGATGAAGCGAGGACGAGCCTTGTCCCGGAACGGTCTTTTCGCGGCGCTGGCCGCGTCCCTCATTCTTTCCACCGGCATCGCCAAGGCACAAGAACAGCCTGCGACGCAGGCCCAGCAGTCGGCCGCACCCGCCGTGCAGGCTCCGGTCGAGCCGGCTCCGGCAGCGCAGGCACCGGCTGCTCCAGTTCCGCAAACATCGGCGGCGCAGGCGCCCGCTCCCACGCCGGCGGAGCCAAGCGTCCAGCCGGCTCCGAACGGCGCCACGGGCGAAGGGCCTTCCATCTCGCTGACCCTGCCGTATGACCTGTCGCCCTGGGGCATGTTCATGAATGCCGACATCGTCGTGAAGGCGGTCATGGTCGGGCTGGCCTTCGCGTCCCTGGTCACCTGGACGATCTGGCTCGCCAAGTCGCTGGAGGTCTTCGGTGGCAAGCTGAGAGCCCGCCGCGCCGCAGATGTCATCGGCAATGCCGCGACGCTGATGCAGGCCGGCCGGGAACTTGGCCACAGCGGCGGTCCGGGCGCGCTTCTGGTGCGGGCAGCGGAAGAAGAACGGGCGCTTTCGGCCGGCGCGCTCGACCATGCTTCGGGCGACGGCCTGAAGGAGCGCGTCGCCTCCAGGCTTTCGCGGATCGAGGCGGCGGCGTCCAGGCGCATGTCGCGCGGCACCGGCCTGCTCGCCACCATCGGCTCGACGGCGCCCTTTGTCGGCCTGTTCGGCACCGTTTGGGGCATTATGAACGCTTTCATCGGCATCTCGCAGGCGCAGACCACCAATCTGGCGGTGGTGGCGCCGGGCATTGCCGAGGCGCTGCTTGCGACCGCGATGGGCCTTGTCGCGGCCATTCCGGCGGTCGTCATCTACAACGTCTTCGCCCGCTCGATAGCCGGCTACAGGCAGATCCTCGCCGACGCCTCCGCCGGCGTCGAGCGGCTGGTGAGCCGCGACCTCGATTTCCGTACGGTGCCGCCGGCAGCGGCGATCGCGGCGGAGTAGCGGCGATGGCGGCGCGCATTCGCGAGACTTCCGGCGACGATCTCGAGGAAAGCCACGACATCAATGTCACGCCGTTCATCGATGTCATCCTGGTGCTTCTGATCATTTTCATGGTCGCGGCGCCGCTCGCCACCGTCGATGTCGATGTCGACCTGCCCGGATCCACCGCGACGCCGGCGCCGCGCCCCGAGACACCTTTGTTCCTGACGCTGAAAAGCGATCTCACGCTGGCGATCGGCAATAACAGCGTGCCGCGGTCGGCCTTTGCCGGGGTGCTCGACAGCCGCACCAAGGGGGACAAGCAGACGCGCATCTTCCTGCGCGCCGACAAGACCGTGGGCTATGGCGAGCTGATGGAGGTGATGAATCTTTTGCGCGCCGCCGGCTATCTGAAGGTCGCGCTGGTCGGCCTCGAGAGCGCCGGCGGGCAGGCTATGCCAGGAACCGCTGCGACCGGCGCGAACACCGCCCCGGCGCCGGGTGGAAGCGGGGCGCCATGACCGTCACCGCTCTTTCCCAGCCGCGCTTCGGCGCGCGTGAGGCCGGTCTGTGGACGAGCGCGGCCGCGATCATCCTGGCCGCGCATGTGGCGGTCGCCTATGCGGTGCAGAATTTGAGTTTCGCCGACATGCCCGATGGCGGCCCGCCGCCGGCGCTGGCGGTCGAGATGGCGCCGCTGCCCGTCGCGCCCGCCGTGCCGGAAGGGAAGGCGATGCTGGACACGGTGACGCCGGAGCCGCCCGATGCAGCGGAGGAGACGGTAAATCCTGTCGACGTAAAACCGGTGACTGATCCGGCGCCGGTGGCGGAGCAGGCAGAGCCCGTCACCGAACGGCCGTCCGATGCCGACGATGCGCAAGAGGCTGAGGAGGCTCCTCCGGCAACGGTTGCGGCGCTGAGCGAGCAGCCGCCGCTGGACGAGGTCGTGCCCGATCCTGTTGAGGCGATCGCGCCCGATGTCGCCATTCCGCTGCCGCAGCCGAAACCCGTGGAACCGACGATGAAGGCCCAAAAGCCCCTCGAACCCAGGAAAAAGACCGAGAGGAAACCGGTCGAGAAGCCGAAGGAACGCATCAAGAAGGAAAAGGCGGCGCCACCGAAGGCGACGATCACCGCCAGCATCGACGCCAAGGCGGCGGCGAAGGCCGCGGCGCCACAGTCCTCGAACGCGGCGCCCCGTTCGAGCGTCAGCCCGTCACGCTGGAACTCCAGCCTGGCGGCGTGGATCAGGCGGCACACCCGCTATCCGAGCGCGGCGCGCTCCAGGCGGGCCGAGGGCACGCCGACCGTGACCTTCACGGTCGACACCTCCGGCCGTGTGGTCTCGGCCAGGCTGGCGCGATCCTCGGGCGACAGCGATCTCGACCGCGCCGCGCTCGGCGCACTACAGGGCGCGTCGGTGCCGGCGCCGCCGGCCGAACTCGGCGCGCGCGTCACACGCACGGCGCCGTTCGTGTTCAGCCTGCGGGACTAGAGCAGTTCCAGGAAGAGTGTGGAACGGTGAAACGCTCCTAGAGGGCGCGTCCGGCCGCTCAAACTTTCGGGCTTGACTGATGGACGGTAGGGAATAGGGTAGCCAACGAAAATACCGGCTTTGGTTGCCGGGCGGCAACAATGCCTCGTATGCCACGCCTGCCGGCGCTGGCTGCGGGGCTTTTTCGTTTTGGGACATCGTTTGAAACGGCGTATCGAGATCGGCGTCCTCTATTCGCGGTCGGGGAGCTACCAGCTCATCTCGGATGCCTGCCGCGCGGGCGCGGCGCGGGCGATCGCCGACATCAATGCCGACCGCCAACACGATATCGAGCTCGTTCCGGTCGAGCGCGACCCGCAAAGCAACGCCGACCGATATGCGACGCTCTGCGAGGACATCTTCCGGACCAGCAGCGCCCGCCATGTGATCGGCTGCGTCACCTCCTGGAGTCGCAAGGAGACGATTCCCGTGCTGGAGAAGGCGGGCGGCATGCTCTGGTATGCCTGCCCGTATGAAGGGTTCGAGGCCAACGAGCACGTCGTCTACATGCATGCCTGCCCGAACCAGCATCTGGTGCCGTTGATGGCCCATGTCGCGCCCCGCTTCGGCGCCAACGGCTTCCTGCTCGGCTCGAACTACATATGGGGCTGGGAGATGAATCGCGTCGCGCGCGACCTGATCGCTGACGCCGGGGGCAAGGTGCTCGGCGAACGCTATCTGCGCATCGGCGAGACCGACGTGTCGCGCCTGATCGACGAAATCCGCGTCACGCGGCCGAATTTCATCCTCAACAACCTGATCGGCACCTCGTCCTATGCCTTCCTGGCCGCATATCGCGAGCTGGGACAAGAGGATGCGGCCTTCAAGCCTGACGCCTGCCCGGTGATCTCGTGCAATCTCACCGAAGGCGAGCTGCCGGCGATCGGCGAAACGGGCAAGGGCCATTTGTCCGCCGGGCCTTATTTCGCGCCGTGCCCCGCCGCTTTCGCCTCGTCCTTCGAGGCCTCGGCCTATGCGTCCGTGCAAGTGATGGCGGATGTGCTTTCCGGCGATCCCGATGCCGGTCCCGCCGAATTCTCGAAAGCCTTCGCCGAACGCCGCTTTGCGACGCGGCTGGGGCCGATCGCCATCGACCCAAACACCCAGCATGCGACGCTGCCGGTGCTCATCGGGCGCATTGCCGACGGCTTCTTCGAGGTGGTGAGCCGCGAGGAAGAAGTGGCGCCCGATCCTTATCTCTCGCGTTACGATCCGGCCAAGACCTTCGGCCATCCGCGGCTCAGGGTGGTGTCGTGAGTCGCGCCGCGCGCATCCCCAATCTCGGCGGCGCCAAAGCCTTCGTGCTGCATCGTCCACACACGACGGTGCAGGCGATCACTCGGCAATTGTCGGCGATCGGCCTCGAAGCGGTCGAGTGCTGGCCGCATCTGCCGGCGGAGGCGCTGGCGGCGGATTTCGTCTTCTTCGACGCCGATCTCGGCTTCGACGAGCAGTTCCCGTGGAAGCCCGGCGAGGCACCGATGCCGCTGGTGGCGCTGATCGGCTCGGAAGCGCCGGGCCGCATCGAATGGGCGCTGTCGCACAACGCCGACGCGCAATTACTGAAACCGGTGGGCACCGCCGGCGTCTATAGCGCGCTGCTCATCGCGCGGCAAAGCTTCGAGGCGCGAAAGCGGCTTGCCGGCGAGATCGCGGCGCTGCGCCAGCGCGTCGGCGAGCGCCAGACCATCGTGCGCGCCGTCGCGGCCCTCTCGAAAGGCAGCGGCGACGACCGCGCCTACGCGCAGCTCAGGTTGCTGGCGATGGGCTGGCAGATCAGCGTCGAGGAAGCGGCGCGGCGCATCGTGGCGATGACTGAAGCGGAGGACGGCGATGACCAATCCCATCGCGCCTGACCTTCCCGCGGCCGGCCGGATGCCGGCAAAGCCGCGCGCCGGCGTCTGGCGCCGGCTGGTCAAGCGGCCGCTGGCGCTGCTCGGATTCCTCATCGTCGCCATCGTCGTCGCCGGCGCCATCCTCGCGCCATGGCTGACCGGCTACGATCCCAACGAGCAGATGTTCGACGGCCTGACGCTCGAAGGCTCGCCCCTGCCGCCGAACGCCAAATTCTGGTTGGGCACCGACCTGCTCGGCCGCGACCTCTTGACCCGCATCCTGTTCGGGGCCCGCACCTCGCTGATCATCGGCATCGTCGCCAATGGCGTGGCGCTTCTGATCGGCACGCTGGTCGGCGTCACGGCGGGTTATTTCCGCGGCTGGATTGGCAGCGCGCTGATGCGCTTCACCGACCTGATGATGGCCTTCCCGGCGCTGCTTCTAGCCATCTGCCTGGCCGCGGTGTTCGAGCCGAGCCTCTGGATCGTCGCCATGGTGATCGCGCTGGTCAATTGGGTGCAGACCGCGCGCGTCATCTACACCGAAACCTCCTCGCTGTCCGAGCGCGAGTTCATCGACGCCGAGCGCACCATAGGCGCGAGCGCGCCGCGGATTCTGATCCGCCACATCCTGCCGCATCTCCTGCCGACCATCATCGTCTGGGGCACGCTCGGCATCTCGACCACGGTGCTGCTCGAAGCCACGCTCAGCTATCTCGGCATCGGTGTGCAGCCGCCGACGGCCTCGTGGGGCAACATCATTTTCGAGAACCAAACCTATTTCCAAGCAGCGCCCTGGCTGGTGTTCTTCCCCGGCGCTGCGATCCTGGCGCTGGCGCTGGCCTTCAACCTGATCGGCGACGCGCTGCGCGACATTCTCGACCCGACGCAGAGAGGGCGGGAATAATGCGGGGCCGGTCATGATCGCCTATCTCGGCCGCCGGCTCATCCAGTCGCTGCTCATCCTGCTCGGCGTCTCGCTGATCACCTTCGCGCTGCTCTATCTTTTGCCGGCCGACCCGGTGCGCCAGATCGCCGGGCGCAGCGCCACGCCCGAAACGGTGGAGAACATCCGCCGCCAGCTCGGCCTCGACCAGCCCTTCATCGTCCAGTACTGGCATTATCTCACAAGGCTGCTCGGCGGCGATCTCGGCCGCTCCTACATCCAGCGCTCGGAAGTCACCGAGCTGATCGTCTCGCGGCTGCCGGCGAGCCTGCTTCTGATGGTCGGCGCCATCCTGTGCGAGCTCACGATCGGCCTCAGCATGGGACTGATCGCTGCCGTCAGGCGTGGCAGCGCCACCGACCAGACCTTGATGGTCGCCTCCTTCGTCGGCGTCTCGGCGCCGCAATTCGTCGTCGGCCTGCTCCTGCTCTACGTCTTCGCCGTCAGGCTCGGCTGGTTCCCGATCGGCGGCTACGGCAGCTGGCGCCACCTCGTGCTGCCTTCGCTGACCATGGGCATACTCGGGGCCGGCTGGTACGCGCGCATGATGCGCTCGTCGATGATCGACGTGCTGCGCCAGGACTATATGCGCACCGCCCGCGCCAAGGGCCTGGCGCGCGGCGCCATCCTGTTTCGCCACGCGCTGCCCAACGCCATCCTGCCGGTCGTCGCCATGATCGGCATCGACATCGGCGTCTTCATGGGCGGCATCGTGGTGGTCGAAAGCGTGTTCGGCTGGCCCGGCATCGGCCAGCTCGCCTGGCAGGCCATCCAGCGCGTCGACATCCCCATCATCATGGGCGTCACGCTGGTCTCGGCCTTCGCCATCGTGCTCGGTAACCTTCTGGCCGACATCATCGCGCCCTTCATCGATCCCCGCATCAAACTGAGATGAAAACGACAACAAGCAGAGAAAGGGAACAGTGACATGAGACGATTTCTTGCATCCACGGTGGCCGCGTCGGCGCTTGCGCTGATGCTCGGCATGGCCGGCGCGCGCGCCGACGACGCCGTCGACCCGAACATCAAGCAGGGCGGCGCCATCACCATCACCTACAAGGACGATGTCGCTACGCTCGATCCGGCGATCGGCTATGACTGGCAGAACTGGTCGATGATCAAAAGCCTGTTCGACGGGCTGATGGACTATGAGCCGGGCACCACCAAGCTCAAGCCCGACCTCGCCGAAAGCTACGAGATCTCGCCGGACGGCAAGACCTTCACCTTCAAGCTGCGCCACGGCATCAAATTCCACAACGGCCGCGAGATGACCGCCGACGACGTCAAATACTCGCTCGATCGCGTCACCAATCCGAAGACGCAGAGCCCGGGCGCCGGCTTCTTCGGCTCGATCAAGGGCTATGACGATGTCGCCGCCGGCAAGGCCGACAGCCTCTCCGGCGTGACCGTGGTCGATCCCTATACGGTGAAGTTCGAGCTGACCCGGCCGGATGCCACCTTCCTGCATGTCATGGCGATTAACTTCTCGCATGTCGTGCCGAAGGAGGAGGTCGAAGAATACGGCGCCGACTTCGGCAAGCATCCGGTTGGCACCGGCGCCTTCAAGCTCGCCGAATGGACGCTCGGCCAGCGCATCGTTTTCGAGCGCAATCCCGACTATTGGCACAAGGGCCTGCCGCATCTAGACAAGATCACCTTCGAGATCGGCCAGGAGCCGATCGTGGCCCTGCTGCGCCTGCAGAAGGGCGAGATCGACGTGCCCGGCGACGGCATTCCGCCAGCCAAGTTCCAGGAGGTGATGAACGACCCGGAACAGAAGGCGCGCGTCGTGGTGGGCGGGCAGCTGCACACCGGCTACATCACCATGAACACCACCATGGCGCCCTTCGACAACGTCAAGGTGCGCCAGGCCGTCAACATGGCGATCAACAAGGAGCGCATCGTCCAGATGATCAACAACCGCGCGGTGCCGGCCAACCAGCCGCTGCCGCCCTCGATGCCCGGCTATGACAAGGCGTTCAAGGGCTATGCCTATGACGTCGCCAAGGCCAAGGCGCTGCTGGCCGAGGCCGGCCATCCCAACGGCTTCGAGACGCAGCTCTTCGCCATGAATACCGATCCCAATCCGCGCATCGCCCAGGCGATCCAGCAGGACCTGGCGGCCATCGGCATCAAGGCCAGCATTCAGTCGCTCGCCCAGGCCAATGTGATTGCCGCCGGCGGCGACAAGGCCGGCGCGCCGATGATCTGGTCGGGCGGCATGGCCTGGATCGCCGACTTCCCGGATCCGTCCAACTTCTACGGTCCGATCCTCGGCTGCGCCGGCGCGGTACCGGGCGGCTGGAACTGGTCGTGGTATTGCAACAAGGACCTCGACGCCAAGGCGGCCGAGGCCGACTCCGTCGTCGATCCGGCCAAGTCCGCGGAGCGCGAGAAGATGTGGAGCGCGATCTACGACAAGATCATGGAGGACGCGCCCTGGGCGCCGGTCTTCAACGAGCAGCGCTTCACGCTGAAATCAGCCCGCATGGGCGGCGCCGACAATCTCTATGTCGATCCGGTCCATATCCCGATCAACTACGACAATGTGTATGTGAAAGATGTGCAGTAACTGCGACTACACCATCCACGGGCGCCATCACCATTTCGGCTGGGACAATTCCTTCGCCCCGGCCGAACGGGTGGCGCCCGGCTCGACGATCGAGTTCCAGTGCCTGGACTCGTCCGGCGGGCAGTTGAAAGCCGACAGCACGGTCGCCAACGTCGCCGAACTCGACTTCGCCACCGTCAATCCGGTGACCGGGCCGATCTTCGTCGAAGGTGCCGAGCCCGGTGACGCGCTGAAGGTGACGATCGAGATGTTCAAACCGTCCGGCTTCGGCTGGACGGCGAACATTCCGGGCTTCGGCCTGCTCGCCGACGACTTCAAGGAACCGGCGCTCAACATCTGGAAATACGATGCCGCCTCGCTCGAGCCCGCGCTCTTCGGCAAGAACGGGCGCGTGCCGCTGAAGCCGTTCGCCGGCACGATCGGCAACGCGCCGGCTGAGATGGGGCACCATTCGGTGGTGCCGCCAAGACGCGTCGGCGGCAATCTCGACATCCGCGACCTCGCCGCCGGCACCACGCTCTATCTGCCTGTGGAGGTGGCGGGAGCGCTGTTCTCGGTCGGCGACACCCATGCCGCGCAGGGCGATGGCGAGGTGTGCGGCACGGCGATCGAAAGTCCGATGGACGTTGTTATGAAACTCGACCTGGTGAAGGACGCGCGGCTGAAGACGCCGCGTTTCATTACGCCCGGCCCGGTGACGCGCCATCTCGACGCCAAGGGCTATGAAGTGACGACGGGCATCGGACCCGACCTGATGACCGGGGCCAAGGAGGCCGTCAGCCAGATGATCGACCTGCTTGCCGGCCGCTACAAACTCGACCCCGTCGATGCCTATATGCTGGTCTCGGTCTGCGGCGATCTCCGGATCAGCGAGATCGTCGACATGCCGAACTGGGTGGTGTCGTTCTACTTTCCGCGCTGCGTGTTTGAATGAGTGCAGGCGTGGTCGACGAACACGCATATGCCGCTGCAGAGGTGGCCTTGGGGCCGGTGCTTGAAATCACCGGCCTCTCCGTCGGCGTGCGCGGCGAGGATGGCGAGCGCGAGGTGGTGTCCGGCCTGTCGCTGTCGCTCAAACGCGGCGAGACGCTGTGCATCGCCGGCGAGTCCGGTTCCGGCAAGTCGATGACGGCGCTGGCGATCATGCAATTGCTGCCGCAGCCGGCCGGCCGCATCGTTTCCGGCACGATCCGGCTCTTTGACAAGGATCGCGGCGCCGTCGAACTGACGGCTCTCGACGAGCGCCGCATGCGCGACATCCGCGGCGATCGCATCGCCATGATCTTCCAGGAACCTATGACCTCCCTCAATCCGGTGCTGTCGATCGGCCGGCAGCTCACCGAATCGATCGAGGCGCATACCGGTCTTTCCCATGCCGAGGCGCAACGGCGCGCGGTCGAGGCGCTGAAGGCGGTTCGCATTTCCGAAGCCGAAAGCCGGCTGAGACAATTTCCGCACGAATTGTCGGGCGGCATGCGCCAGCGGGTGATGATCGCCATGGCGCTGGCGCTCGAGCCCGACGTGCTGATTGCCGACGAGCCCACGACGGCGCTGGACGTCACCGTGCAGGGCGAGGTGCTGGAGCTGCTGCGCGACCTGCAGCGCCAGCACGGTACCAGTGTCATCCTGATCACCCACGACATGGGCGTCGTTGCCGAAATGGCTGATCGCGTCATCGTCATGCGCAATGGCCGCATGGTCGAGGAAGGCGCCACCGCCGATATTTTCGCGAAGCCGCGGGCGGCCTACACGCAAGAGCTCCTCGCGGCGGTCCCGCGCATCGGCGCGGGCGCGGGGCGGCGAAACACGGCCGAGGCCGAGCGCGCGGCCGGGCAGGAAAAGGTGGCGGTGGTGAATGATCTCCACGTCCGCTTCGACCTGCACGGCGGCTTCTTCGGCCGCGTCAACCGACGGGTGCACGCCGTCGAGGGCGTCAGCTTCTCGATCGCGCCCAACGAGACGCTGGCGCTGGTCGGCGAATCCGGCTGCGGCAAGTCCACCACCGCCAAGGCGCTAGCCGGCCTCGTGCCCTATACCGGCGGCGTGACGATCGGCGGCCGCGAGCTTTCCGGGCTTGGCGGCGACGCGCGCAAAGCGGTGCGGCGCGACGTGCAGATGGTGTTCCAGGATCCTTACGCCTCGCTCGACCCGCGCATGCGCGTCGGCGATCTGGTGGCTGAGCCGCTGCTCATCCACGGCATCGGATCGAAGCGGGAACGCCGCGAGCGCGTGGCCGCCTTGTTTGAGCGGGTCGGCCTGTCGCCGGGACAGATGGAGCTTTATCCGCATGAATTCTCGGGCGGCCAGCGCCAGCGCATCTGCATCGCCCGGGCGCTGGCGCTCAGGCCGAAGCTGATCATCGCCGATGAGAGCGTGTCGGCGCTCGATGTGTCGGTGCAGGCGCGCGTGCTCGATCTGTTGAAGGAATTGCAGCGCGAGTTCGGCGTCGCCTATCTCTTCATCTCGCACGACATGGCTGTGGTCGAGAACATCTCCGACCGCGTCGCCGTCATGTATCTCGGCCAGATCGTCGAGATCGGCAGTCGCGACCAGGTCTTTTCCAACCCCCGCCATCCCTACACGCGGCGGCTCATCGAGGCAGTGCCCGTTCCCGATCCGTCACGGCGCCGCACCCGCTTTGCCCGTCTCGATCGCGAAATTCCGAGCGCGACCCGGCGGATTGGCGAAACCGTGCCGAAGCTGCTGCTCAAGGATTTCGGCGGCGGACATCTCGCCGCCGTCGCAGATTGACGGGTACCCGGAGCGGCGATCTGTCCGTTTCGGGAACGGCGCGAATGGTGGTAAAGCCTGACGCAGCCACTCATCTATTTCGGAAATCCAATGCCGGCCCTCACACGCCGCAAACTCCTGCAAGGCGCCGCGGCGGCCGGCGCGGCCGGCATCGGCCTCTCCGCCGCCGGCAAATTTGCCGGCTGGGCGGCGCCGAAGCCCGAATCGCTGATCCTGAAGACCGCGAGCATCGAGGTGCAACTGATGGAAGGCGCGCCGACGAAGAATGTGCTGACCTATGGTGAAGCAGGTCCGCCGCCGGTAATCCGGATGAGGAAGGGCGAGCCGTTTGCCGCACGTTTGATCAACGGCATCGACGATCCGACGACCATCCACTGGCATGGCATCCGCGTTCCCAACAAGATGGACGGCGTGCCGTTCATGGTACAGCCCTATGTCTATCAGGGCGATCTTTTCGACTATGCCTTCACGCCGCCCGACGCCGGCACCTTCTGGTACCATCCGCATTGCAACACGCTGATCCAGATGGGTCATGGCCTGACCGGCGTGATTGTGGTCGAGAACCCGAGCGATCCGGTCTTCGATGTCGAGATGGTCGTCAACCTGCGCGACTGGCGGCTCGGCGACGACGGCCAGTTCATCGAGCCGTTCAGACCGCGCGACGCCGCCAAGGCCGGCACCTTCGGCACGGTGCGCACCGCC
Source organism: Mesorhizobium sp. SOD10 (assembly GCA_000824805.1). GTDB lineage: Bacteria > Pseudomonadota > Alphaproteobacteria > Rhizobiales > Rhizobiaceae > Mesorhizobium. The sequence goes on along the minus strand of CCNA01000005.1, from coordinate 128,535 downwards.
AATTGGCTCGACCAGCCGCAATTCGACGCACCGGCCGGCGGGCTTGTGCGGCTGCGCGCCGCCATCACCGACGTCACCCGCATCTACGCCTTCCGCATCGACGGCGCCGAGGCGACGGTCATCGCGCTCGACGGCAATCCGGTGCCGCAGCGGTTTACGCCGGACGCCTTGCAGCTGGGACCCGGCCAGCGGCTGGAGCTTGCCATCCGCATGCCCGACGAGGAAGGCGCGATCGTCAGCCTGCGCGATGTCCGAGGCACCAAGCCGAAAATCCTGGCGACGCTGCGTTCGGTCGGCAAATCGCTGAAGCACGATCTGCGCGATCTCGGCCCGCTCGAAGCCAATCCGGTGGCGGAGGTGAACCTTGCCGGCGCCAAACGCATTCCGCTGGCGCTGAGCGCCACGGCGGAAAACGTCGTTGCCGACAGCATTTGCGGCTCGCTCGGCTACAGCTTCTGGGCGATCAACAAGGTGCCGTGGCCGGGCGACACGCCCGACCCGACGGCGCCGCTCGCCGAACTGAAGCTCGGCCAAAGCTACATCATCGACATGGAGAACCTCACCCCGCACGCGCACCCGATCCATTTGCACGGCATGAGCTTCAAGGTGCTGTCGTCATCGACCAGGGCAGTGCAGCCGCTTATCTCCGACACTTATCTGATCCAGCCCGACGAGAAGGTGCAGCTCGGCTTCGTCGCCGACAATCCCGGCGACTGGCTGCTGCATTGCCACATCATCGAGCACCAGAAGACCGGCATGACGAGCTATTTTCGGGTGGTGTGAGTGCATTGGCGCACGAGAGCAATTCCAGGAAAAGTGTGAGCGGTTTTCCGTCCGGAATTTGCGTAAAAACAAAGAGATAGAGCGGTTCACCGTTTTCGTGAAACGGTGAACCGCGTTAACGCGCGGCATTCCCATGTCTATCTCGGGTTGACGCATTTGGACGATTGCCTAGGTAGGCAGGAGGGCGCTGGGGCGGCGTACAACTCCGACCGACGGCATGACATCCTTGCGTATTCGAAAACTTGCCCTTGTCGCGGCAAGCATCTCCATCCTGTCGTCCTGCGTCATCCCCGACGACACGTCGAGCATCGCCAAGGTCGACGCTACCACCGCCGCCGCCCGCAAGGAGATGGTCGGTCTCAGCGAGGCCGATGTCCGCATGTGCGCCGGCTTTCCGAGTGCGACGGCCGATATGGGATCGTCCGGCCAGATCTGGACCTATCAGCGCACCGTGCAGCGCGGCAACCTCAGTGTCGCGGTGCCGACAATGGCCGTGGGCGCGATCCCCGCTGTCGGCGGTTCCGTCAACGTTGCTCCTGGCGGCTACTGCAACACGCAGATCCGCATGGTTGGCGGCCGCGTCGCCGAGGTTGCCTATGCCGGCGACAACAATCTGCCAAACAGCATCGATGCGCTCTGCGTCAGCACGGTGGACGCCTGTGTAGCCTATGCGCGCCAACGCAATCACAGAGCGACGGCGGTCCCCAGGTAAGTGGGACAGGACTCCGGTCGTGTCAGCGTCCTCCGGGGTGAATGGCGCCGGGTTCCTTTTCGGAGGTGTCGGGCGAAACACACCGCCCCATATCTCCGCGGGTTTCGGGCGGCGGCGCATCCATCAGGTTTCTGACCTTGGCATTGTTGTGCGCGTGGATAACCGCGCGGCTGAAATGGAGTAGGATTCCAAGCACTGACATTGGCATTTCCTCCATTGAGATGGCTGACATGTCGCTGTCGTATTGCGTGGCGGATCTGGATCAGCAAAAGCCCCTCGCCGCATTGGAACGAAGGGCATGGCTCGCTCAACGCGTGCCGGCGAAGACGACCTGCGCGAGCCGCGCCTTTTCGCGCGTGCCCGGCGCCGCCTCCCAGCCGATATCCTTCTGCAGCTTGGGCGACAGGCTGTTCATAAGGCTTCTGGTTTTGGCGTCGTTATGCTGGCGCATGATTGAGCGGCCGAGGTTTCCAAGCATGGACATTTCGCATTCCCCTGTTCGTTGAGACGGCGTCTGCGCCGTCGAATGCGGAATGAATGCGCCCGGTCCGTTTCGCGGCAATGGCGTGGAGGAGAGCCGATCGTTTCCAAACGCGCGGAGCTTCGAAACATTTGCATCCGAATGGCTTGGCTATGAGGGCCCGCGGCGAAGCCCGTGATTCGGCAGGATTCAGTCGGGCGCCGGAAGCATGTATGTTCAACAATACTGATTCTTCAGATCCCTTGGCTGGTCGATGTGAGAAAAATCGTCGCTGCACTCACCGTAGCTGTTGTTCTTGTCGTCGGGCTTCTCTTCCTTCTGCCCGCTCTTGTTTCAATCGACTGGGTTCGTGCCGAATTGAGCCGGCAACTGTCATCCGCGACCGGAATGACAATTCGGCTGGACGGACCTGTGAAACTGGCGTTGCTGCCCAAGCTGGCGGTGGTCGCGGACGATATCTCGCTCTCGACCGCCACGGGCGACATCGCGATATCCGCTCCGCGGTTCTCGACGTCGATAACGCTGTCGTCGCTTTGGTCGAAAAAGCTTGAGATACAGTCCGTCGCGCTGGCGGATCCGGCAATCGCGCTCGAGGCTTCGGCAAACGCGGCGTCGCCTGCGGAACCGATTGATGTTCAGGCTGATCCCTTCGCGGCGATTGTCGATACGCTCGAGCGGCTGGCGATCAACCAAGTTACGATAACGAACGGCACCCTTACTTCAGGCGCGTCGACCGGCAACGCCACAGCGACGGCGATCGACGCCGATCTGAGGGTTCCGGACCTCGACCGGGAGGTCTCGTTTTCGCTGGCCGGCACCAGCGGCGGCCGTCGCATTGAAATGAGCGGAAGCCTTTCCGCCCTGCGGCCTATCCTGAAACGGCTGCCGGCCCGGATCGCCATCGAGGCGCGGCTCGACCCGGCGCCGGTTGCCAAATTCTCTTCACTGCATGCGAGCGGAGAGATTCAGCTCAACGGCGACGGCAGTTATCAGATCAGGGGCGGAAAGTTCGATGTCGGCGACCAGAGCTTCCAGATGGACGCGCTCTTTCAGCCCGGCGCGAGGCACCGCTTCTTCGCCGACCTGGCGGCGAAGCGCGTCGATATCGACGCCTTGAGCGATATCGGAAAGGGTGGTTCCAGCGCCGGCAAGGATTCGGCCGGCTCCGCAGAGCCCGATCTTGCCATGCTGTCTGCTTTCGACGCCGACATCAGCGTTGCCATCGACGAACTGGTCAGCGGCAAGATAAGGGCTTCCGACGTCCAACTCGCCGCAACGCTGCGGGACGGGCATCTCGAGGCAAGGCTGGAGCACTTTGGCCTCGACGCTGGAAACCTCACAGCGCAAGCCTCGACGACTGTCGGTGAAACACCTCCCACCATACGGGGCAATATTGCGAGTTCAGGGCTCGACATCGGCTCGATAGCGAAGCTTGCCGGACAATCCGTGCCGTTGTCCGGCAAGCTGACCGCCGATATGGGGTTCGCTTTTCGCGGACTCACGGCGCAGCGCATCCGCAGCAGCGTCAATCTGCAGGGAACGGTCGGGATCAGGCAAGGCAAGCTTCCGCTTGCAGCACTTGCCGATGCCCGAACGGCCGACGACATCACCGGGGTCAATCTTGACGCGAAGGTTCACGATATCGGCAAACCGGTCGATGTGACGGGCAAGCTCGCCTGGCGGGGACAGGCCGTGACGTTCAAGTCCCAGGTCGCGCCTGCATCCTTTCTCGCCGGCGGCTCCGTTGCCGATGCGTCCGGGCCGATCAGCCTTTCGGTTTCCTCCAAATACCTCGAAGCCAGCATAAGCGGCACTGCCGGGGGCAGCGGCACGTTCAAGGGTCAGATTTCAGTCACATCGGCCTCGGTCGACAAGCTCATGCAATGGCTGGGACAAGGCGCTTCCCGGGGTCTGCAAGATTTTGCCTTCAAAGGCGATGTGGACGTCGGGCCAGGGCAGCTTTCCTTTCAGAAAGCCGCTGTTGCCTTGAACGGCGTCAAGGCATCGGGCCAGGGCTCGATGAAACTTGGGGAGCCGCTCAACATCCGGACGTCGCTCAAATTTGCGAAGCTTGACTTCGCGGCGTTCGCCGGCGGCGGCGCGGCCGGGGCGGGCGGTAAGCAGAAGCCGAACGGCGCCACCGACGCGCCGGTCGATCTCTCCTTCCTCAAGGGAATTGATGCCAAGGTGGATATCCAGGCCGACAAGCTCGGCTATGGAAAAGTCTTCGCCGGGCCGGTGGCGACCGCCCTGACGGTGGCGGATGGGAAGGCTCACCTGAGCGTGCCGCAAAGCCCCTTCTACGGCGGCACGATTGCCGCGGAAATGACAGCCGACGGCTCCGGCGACGCCGCTTCCCTGGAACTGCACACGGCGATAGCCGGCGCGGCCGCGGCTCCCTTGCTCCATGATGCGGCGGATTTCGACCGCATCGAAGGAACGCTCAATGCGACGGTCGCGGTTTCAGGTTCGGGAAAGACCACGCACTCGCTCGCCCGTTCCCTCGGCGGCAAGGCGGCAGCAAAATTCAGCGACGGCGCCTTCCGCGGCATCGACATAGCGGAGGTCTACAACAACCTGGTCGGGCTGCTTGCCAGTGGCTTCAAGCAGGATCAGGCCAAGAAGACGACGTTTACCGAGCTCGGCGCCTCATTCGCCATCGCGAACGGCGTCGCGCAGACGACGGACATCAGCCTGCTGGGCCCGCTGGTGCGAATGGACGGCTCGGGCAAGATAGACTTCGCCGAGCAGACGCTCGACATCCGTCTCAACCCCCGCGTGGTTGCCTCGCTTGCCGGGCAGGGAGGCGACGTCGCCGTGAAGGGCATCGGGGTGCCGATCGTGGTTCAAGGCCCGCTGTTCGCGCCACGCGCCTATCCGGACCTGAGCGCATTGGCCAAAGACCCGCAGGGCGCGCTGGACATGTTGAGCCGCCTTGGGCTGCCGACCGGGAAACTCAATCTCGACAAGCTGATCCCCGGCCAAACGGGCTCGAACGGCGACGGTTCCGGCAAGGGAGCGGCGGATCTGATCGGCGATCTTCTGCGCAACGCCGCGCCCCGGCCCAAAGCGCCGCCCGCAGCTCCGGAACCCGCCGTGGCGCCCGACAACGGCAATACGGAAAACCCGCCGCCGCCAAGTTCGAACGCGAGTGGCGAGACCGAAGCCGAAGCCGCCGCGCCGGCGGAGCAGCCCGCCCCGATCGACCCGCAAGCTGTCCCTGATTCCGCCGAAGCGCCCAAAAAAGGGGAAATAGACACGCTTCTCGATCAGCTGGCCAATTAGCGCTATAGGATGGCCTCCACTCGCGGGATGGTAGGAAAGACAGCGGTCGCTCGTGACCTCAGCCCGACCCGGCGCGATACATCATCTGACGCTCATATGTGCGGCCGAAAATCAAAGTGATCTCGGCCGCCGCAAATCGCCCCCAATCAGGACGTTCTTCCGGCCTTAATCTGCACAGATAGGAGAGGCCGATGAAATTGTCCGTTCTTGCCCTTGCCGGGACCATGCTGGCGGTAGTGCCTGCGGTCCAGGCGGCGCCGATGATCGGCGTGCCGGCCAGAAATAGCCTGGTGCAAGAGGCGCATGTCACATGCGCTTATCTGACCGAGGATGGTTATTGCGTGCGGCCGCACAAGAAGCACAAATACTGGAAGCGCCACAACTACTACCGGCCCGTTTACCGCACCTATGAGCCGCAGCCGCCGGACGAGTATTACTGGCGCTATCAGCGTCCGCGGCCGATTATCCGGGTCGTTCCCGACTACCCGCCGCGGGACGAAGACAATTGGGATGATTGGGACGATTGAGGCCCCTGAGGTCGAGACCGGCCCTTCGCGTGCCAAGCCGGCTGCTTGAGCGGCTCTGCCTCTTGTGGCCGGCATTCGGCGCAAAGGCGGCGCCTTTGCCGGCCATCCACGAAGGGCGGGAACTGCGCCTTCTATCGCTTCAGCGCAATGCTCATTCCGCTGAGATCGGCGTTGACCTGCAAGCCGACCTGCCGGCCGGTGAGCTCGAGCTGGGCGCCCTTGTCATTGGTCATGACGATCACCTGGGCGCCTCTGCCCAGCGCGCCGCCGCCGCCGGCCGCGCCGTAGACGCCTGTCACATCGCTGGCGCGGCGGATGTGCCGCACCCTGCCCTGGAAATAGGTCTTGGACGCGCCGAAGGCGAGGCCGCCCGAGATGCCGCCGATGGAGATCGGATAGCGTTTGCCATGGAAGGTCAGCGTGCCCTCCCCGCCGGAGCCGCCGATGAAGAAGGCCGCCTTGTAGACGGAAAAGCGGATCGTGCCGCTGTCGGCATGCGCGGCGCTGGTAATGCTCACGCCCGCGGCCGCGATTGCCGCGATCGCGACGGAACGGAATTTGGATGAAATCTGCATGATCGAAACCTCCTCGGGCATCGCCGCTTACCCAGCCGGCCGGGGCATATCAGCTTCAAAACTATAGCTGAACCGTCTTGCCCCGCCATTGGTTCCAAGCACGCGGCCCGAAATCCTGCGGTCACGAAATGGCGAGCGGGGGAGGCCAAAACCCAATGAGCACATGCTCGTGCTGGCTGGTGGAGCTGAGGGGGATCGAACCCCTGACCTCATCATTGCGAACGATGCGCTCTCCCAGCTGAGCTACAGCCCCGTTCCAGCGGATGGGCTTGTATCGGTCGCGGCCGTTTCATGTCAAGGTGAAAGACCGGGCCGGCCACAAGCGCCGTGGCCGGACGGGCCTTGCCTGCTCGCCGCGTCCGCGGGCCTGCCCGCACACCAAGCCCTGCGGGCCTTGCCCGCACGCCAAGCAATGGCTACATGTCGGCGACAATTTGGAGACCGGCATGATCGCCCTCATTCAGACTATCGTCATGGCGCTTGATATCTATTGGTGGATCATCATCGCCTCGGCGATCTTTTCCTGGCTCTACGCCTTCAATGTCGTCAATTCGCGCAACCAATTCGTCGGCAGCGTCGGCAACATGCTCTATCGGCTGACCGAACCGGCGCTGCGCCCGATCCGCCGCTTCATGCCCGATCTTGGCGGCATCGACATTTCACCTATCATCCTGCTTCTGATCATCTTCTTCATCCGGCAGTTCCTGATCACCACCGTCTGGTCCTGGGTGGTGGCCGGCGGCTGATGGGCTCGCCGTTTCGGCTGCGCGAGAACGGCATCGACCTCTTCGTGCGGCTGACGCCGAAAGCCGCGCTCGACCGGATCGACGGCGTCGAGACAGCCGCCGACGGACGCAGCCATCTAAAAGCGCACGTGCGCGCCGTGCCGGAGAACGGCGCCGCCAATATGGCGTTGGAGCGAATGCTGGCCAAGGCGCTGGGTGTGCCGGCGTCGGCCGTTTCGGTGGCCGCCGGCGGCACCTCGCGGCTGAAGACGTTGCGGGTCATAGGTGAGCCGGCCGCGCTCATGAAAAGCGTCGAGGCACTTTCCAAGTAGCCTTCAATCCCCCAGCGGCAGCTTCGGATCGTCCACCTTCAGCGTGTTCACGCTCTGCTTGATGCGGCGCAGGTTCTCCAGCACCTTCGGCCCTCGCGATTCCGCGACCGTGGTGGCGATCATGTCAACGATGGCCAAAAGCGCGTAGCGCGACGAGGTCGGCTTGTAGATGTTGCCGTCCTCGACCGGCTGCAAAAAGATCACCGTGTCGGCGACCTTGGCCAGGGCCGAGTCCGGCGCCGTGATGGCGACGGTGGCGGCGCCATATTGCTGGGCGACCTCGACGGCTTCGATCACCGAGCGCGCATAGCCCGAGACCGAGAAGGCAAGCAGCGTCGTCTCAGGCGTCGCGACGGCGGCATACATGCGCTGCAGCTGGCCGTCGGTCTGGGCGAGCGCCGAGAGACCGAGCCGGAAGAGCCGGTTCTGCATCTCGGTCGCCATCATTGAGGAAATGCCGCCGGAGCCGATGCAGAGCACATTGCCGGAAGCGGCGATGCGCGCGGCGACATCCATCAGCGTCGTCATGTCGAGGTTTTCGCTGGCGCGCTGGATGGCGGCGATCGCCGCCTCGGTGATCGCTGAGGCGATGCGCTGCTCGCGCGCGTCGCGGCTGAGCGGCTCCGGCGACAAATATTGCCCGCCGATGGCGATCGCCTGCGCCAAATAGAACTTGAAATCGCGCAGGCCCTCGCAGCCCAGATTGCGGCAGAAGCGAGTGACCGTCGGCTCGCTGACGCCGACGCGCGCGGCGATCTCCGAGATCGCCGCCTTGGAGGCGAAATCGAGGTCGGAAAGCACCAATCCGGCCAGCCGGCGGTCCGACTTGGTGCCGTCCTGCGACATCAGTTGCAGGCGGGTGATGATGTCGGCCGGGCTCTTCATCGTCTTCTCACAGCGGCAGGCCGGTCGCCTTGTCGAAGAGATGGATTTTGCGCGGGTCGACGCTCACCGGCAGCCGGTCGCCCGGCTTCACCTGCAGCCGATCGCGGAACACGGCGCGCACCGTGTCGTCGCCGACGGAGCCATAGACATGGGTTTCCGAACCGGTCGGCTCGACGACATCGACCTCGATGGCGAGGGCTTCGTTACCGGCGCCGACCACGAAGTGCTCGGGCCGGATGCCGGCCTCGACCGTCTCGCTGCCGGAAGCAGCCGTGCCGGCAAGCGCCAGACGGCCGCCGCCGCTGGTCTCGAACCAGGACTTGGCTCCGGCGGTCTTCAGCGCGCCGGAGACAAAGCTCATAGAAGGCGAGCCGATGAAGCCGGCGACGAACTTGTTGGCCGGCCTGTCGTAGAGCTCCAGCGGCTGCCCGACCTGCTGAATGCGGCCGCGGTCCATCACCACGATGCGGTCGGCCATGGTCATGGCCTCGATCTGGTCGTGGGTGACATAGACGATGGTCGATTTCAGCCGCTGGTGCAGCGCCTTGATCTCGGTGCGCATCTGCACGCGCAATTGCGCGTCGAGATTGGAGAGCGGCTCGTCGAACAGGAACACCGACGGCTCGCGCACGATGGCGCGGCCCATGGCGACACGCTGGCGCTGGCCGCCCGACAACTGCCTTGGATAGCGGTCGAGATAGGAGAAGAGGTTGAGCACGCCCGAAGCCTTCTTCACCTTGTCGTCGATGGCGTCACGGGTCTCGCCGCGGACCTTCGGGCCGAAGCCGATATTTTCCGAAGCCTTCAAATGCGGGAACAGTGCATAGGACTGGAACACCATGGCGATGTTGCGCTTTTGCGGCGGCAGGTCGTTGGCGCGCGTACCGCCGATGACGAGGTCGCCGGAGGTGATCGTCTCCAGCCCCGCCAGCATGCGCAAAAGCGTGGACTTGCCGCAGCCGGACGGGCCGACCAGCACGACGAACTCGCCGCTTTTGATGTCGAGATTGATGTCTTCGAGGATTGTGTGCTGGCCGAAGGATTTCGACAGGTTGCGGAACTGGACGTCAGTCATAGTCACGCTCCCAATATGTCGTCGATGAAAGGCAGGTAGCCTGCCGTCAGTCCCGCATCCACGGGCACCACGGCACCTGTTATGCCGGAAGCGCGGTCGGAGGCAAGGAAGGCCACCGCTTCCGCCACTTCCGAAGCATTGACGATGCGGCCGAGCGGATAGAGTCGCTTGAGCCGGCCGAGGATTTCGGGGTCCTTAGCAAGACGATGGTCCCAGGCGGCCGTGCGGATCGAGCCCGGGCAGACGACATTGGCGCGCACGCCGCTGCGGCCGAGCTCGACGGCGATCGATTTCGCATAGGCGTTGATGCCGGCCTTGGCCGCGGCATAGGCCGGGTTGCCGAAATGGGCGATGGCATTGACCGAGGAGATGAAGACGACGCTGCCCGAACCGCGCTTGGACATCGCCTTGATCAGCGGATCGGCGAAAGTCATCACGCCGGTCAGATTGAGGTCGAGCTCCTGCTCTATTCTGTCCGCCGTCAGCGCCTTCAACGTTTCGGCGCGCGTCCAGCCGGCATTGTTGATCAGGATGTCGGGAACGCCGTCCTTGTCGAGCAGGGCCGGGATCGCCGCTTCGATCGAGGCGCGGTCGAGCAGGTCGAAGACATGGCGCGAGGCGATATGCGGGCTGGCCAACGCCTCCATCGACTGGTCGCAGCCGACGACGCGCGCGCCGCGCCCGGCCATGAGCTCGACGATCGCCGAACCGAGGCCGCCGCCGGCGCCGGTGACGACCACGGTCTTGCCCTCGAACTCGGCTGTCGAACCCACGCTGCGCGCTCCTCCACCCCGCATTTTGAGCCACTAAGCTAGCCAAGCAAATGTAATTAAGCAACATGATTATCCGCTTGCATGGCGGGGAATCATCGATAATGTAGGAAAGTAACATAAATCCTGCGCGCATAAGAGTCAGGCGCCCACGGGGCATCAATGGGAGAGATCAGATGAGCCTTGCGAAATGGACTGTCGGCCTGTTGGCCGGAATGAGCATGCTGGCTTTTGCAGCACCAGCCGATGCCGGCGAGGTGCGCGTCACCGTTGCCGAATACAGCGCCAAGACCGGCCCCTATTTCGAAGAGGTGAAGAAGGAATTCGAAGCGGCCAATCCCGGCATCACCATCAAATATGAAGTGGTGCCGTGGGACGTGCTCTTGCAGAAACTCACCACCGACATCACCGCCGGCACCAATGCGGACCTCTCGATCATCGGCACGCGCTGGCTGATCGACTTCGTGCAGCAGGATGTCGCCGAGCCGCTCGACAGCTACATCACGCCCGAGTTCAAGGACCGCTTCATCGACACCTTCCTGCAGCCCTCAATCATGGACGGCCACACTTACGGCTTGCCGATCGCCGCCTCGGCGCGCGCCATGTATTACAACAAGGAGCTGTTCGAGAAGGCCGGCATCGCCAAGCCGCCGGCCACCTGGACCGAGCTGCAGGAGGACGCGCGCAAGATAAAGGCGGTCGGCGCCTTCGGCTATGGCCTGCAGGGCAAGGAGATCGAGACCGACGTCTATTACTACTACGCGATGTGGTCGTTCGGTACCGAGATCCTCAACAAGGATGGCACGTCCGGTTTGGGCACGCCCGGCGCGCTCGAGGCAGCCAAGCTCTACAAATCGATGATCGACGAGGGCCTGACGGAACCCGGCGTCACCTCCAATAACCGCGAGGACGTGCAGAACCTGTTCAAGCAAGGCAAGGTCGGCATGATGATCACCGCGCCCTTCCTGTCCAACCAGATCAAGGAAGAAGCGCCGAAGCTGAAGTACGGCGTCGCCGCCATTCCGGCTGGCCCGACCGGCGCGCGCGGCACTTATGGCGTGACCGATAGCATCATTATGTTCAAGAACTCCAAGAACAAGGACGAGGCCTGGAAGCTGCTCGACTTCCTGTTCACCAAGGAGCAGCGCGCCAAGTTCACGCAGGGCGAAGGCTTCCTGCCGGTGAACAAGGAAGAGGCGAAGATGGACTATTACGTCAACAACGCCGACCTCGCCGCCTTCACCGCGTTGTTGCCCAACGCCCGCTTCGCGCCGGTCATCCCGGGCTGGGAAGAGATCGCCCAGATCACGTCGGACGCCATGCAGAAGATCTATCTCGGCAGCGCCACGCCGGAAGCGGCCCTGAAGGATGCGGCCGACAAGGCGAACGCGGTGCTCAAGAAGAAATAAGGGCGTATCTCCCTGCGCCCGTGGCGCGCTCCACTTCGTCGGAGCGCGCCACATCTTTCGGCCGGTGCAAAGCCATCTTCACTGCAACACGGTGCCATCCAGCCGATGCAAAGCCGGATCCTGCCCTACCTGCTGACGCTGCCCAGCCTGCTCCTGGCGGCGGTGGTGATCTTCTGGCCGGTCTGGGACCTTGTCCAGATATCGACGCATGATGTGAATCGCTTTGGCCAGCTTCGCGAATTCAGCGGCCTGGCTAATTTCTCGGCGCTTGCCGCCGACCCGGATTTCGTCGCCGCTCTCTGGCGCACCGGGCTGTGGACGGTGCTGGTCGTCGGCGGCGCGCTGCTTCTTTCTATCCCGGTGGCGATGATCCTCAACATGGATTTCTACGGACGCGGCCTCGCCCGCGTCATCATCATGTTGCCCTGGGCGGTGTCGCTGACCATGACCGCGGTGGTCTGGCGTTGGGCGCTCAACGGCGAAAGTGGCATGCTGAATTCGGCGCTGATGAAACTTGGGCTTATCAGCCAGAACATCCAATGGCTGGCGAGCGCCGAGACCGCCTTCCCGATGCAGGTGCTGATCGGCATCCTGGTGACGGTGCCGTTCACCACCACCATCTTCCTCGGCGGCCTGTCCTCGATCCCCGACGATCTCTATGAGGCGGCCGCGCTCGAGGGTGCGACGCTCTTGCAGCAGTTCCGCGAGATCACCTTTCCGTTGCTGAAGCCGTTCATCAACATCGCCATCGTGCTCAACACCATCTATGTCTTCAACTCCTTCCCGATCATCTGGGTGATGACTCAAGGCGGGCCGGCAAACTCGACCGACATTCTGGTCACACATCTCTACAAGCTCGCCTTCCGCATCGGCAAACTGGGCGAGGCTTCCGGCGTGTCGCTGGTGATGTTCGCCATCCTGCTCGTCTTCACGATGATTTATGTGCGCCTGGCCATGCGAGAGCAGCGCGCATGAGAAACGGCAAGATGAAACGCACAATCATCGCCTGGCTGCTGCTTCTGCCGCTGATCATGGTGACGATCTTTCCCTTCGCGGTGATGTTCCTCACCGCGGTCAAGCCGCGGCCGGAGGTGCTCTCACCGACCTGGTGGCCGAGCGAGTTCCACTGGTCAAACTTCGCCGACATGTGGGTGGCGACCGGTTTCGGCCAGGCGCTCATCAACTCGCTCTATGTTTCGGCGCTGGCGACGATCGGCGCCATCCTGATCTCGGTGCCGGCAGCCTACGCCATGTCGCGCTTCCGCTTTGCCGGCTATGGCGCGTTCCGCCAGTTCCTTCTGATTTCGCAGATGATCTCGCCGATCGTGCTGGTGCTCGGCCTGTTCCGGCTGATGGCCGCCTGGGGGCTGGTCGAAAGCACGACGGCGCTCGGCTTCATCTACATGGCCTTCAACGTCGCCTTTACCGTGTGGATGCTGCAGAGCTATTTTGACACCATCCCGCGCGACCTCGAGGAAGCCGCTTGGATGGAGGGGGCCGGCCGCTGGCTGACGCTGCGCAAGGTCTTCCTGCCCCTCTGCCTGCCGGCGATCGCGGTGACGGCGATCTTCACCTTCATCAACGCCTGGAATGAGTTCGTGGTCGCGCTCACCATGCTGCGCAGCCAGGAAAGCTACACGCTGCCGATCCAGGTTTTCTCGCTGGTCGCCGGCCGCTATACGATCGAATGGCACCATGTCATGGCGGCCACGCTCTTGGCGACGCTGCCGGTAGCGATCCTCTTCATCTGGCTGCAGCGTTACCTCGTCCGCGGACTGGCGCTCGGTGCCGTTAAATAGCAATCCCAGCAATTCCAGGAAAAGTGTGCGGCGGGTTTCCGTCCGGAATTGCGAAAACAAAGAGTCCTTACGGAGCTTTCATGCGCATCTTCACCGCCTCGCTGGCGACGGAAACCAACACCTTCTCGCCGGTCCCGACCGACCGGGCTTCCTTCGAGATGGCTTTCTATGCCGGCCCGGGAAAACATCCGGAGACGCCTACGCTGTGCTCCTCGCCGATCGTGGCTTTGCGCAAGCGCGCGGACAAGGACGGGCTGACTGTCATCGAAGGCACCGCTACCTGGGCGGAACCCGGCGGCCTGGTACAGCGGCAGACCTACGAGGCGTTGCGCGACGAGATTCTCGACCAGCTCAAGGCCGCCTTGCCGGTCGATGCGGTGATCCTTGGTCTGCATGGCGCCATGGTGGCGCAGGGCTATGACGACTGCGAGGGCGATCTGCTGGAGCGCGTGCGCGCCATCGTCGGCCCGAACGTCGTGATCGCCTCGGAATTCGACCCGCACAGCCATCTGACGCCGAAGCGCGTCGCGGCCTGCGATGTCATGGCCTATTTCCTCGAATTCCCACACACCGATTTCTATGAGCGCGGCGAGCATGTCGTCGAGCTCGGACTTGCCGCGGCGCGCGGCGACATCAAGCCTATCATCTCCACCTTCGACTGCCGCATGATCCAGGTGCTGCCGACCAGCCGCGAGCCGATGCGTTCGTTCGTCGACAGGATCAAGGCGCTGCATGGCAAGGACGGTGTGCTGTCGGTGTCGGTCATCCACGGCTTCATGGCCGCCGATGTGCCGGAGATGGGCACCCGCATCCTGGTCGTCACCGACAACGACAAGGAAAAGGGCGACCAACTCGCCGAGACGCTGGGACGCGAGCTCTATGCGCTGCGGGAAAAAACGGCCATGACGATGCTGTCCGCCTCGGCCGGTATCGAGCAGGCGCTTGCAGTGCGCTCGACGCGCAAGGACAAGCCGGCGGTGATCGCCGACATCTGGGACAATCCGGGGGGCGGCGTGCCGGGCGACGGCACCATCGTGCTGCGCGAGTTGCTTGCGCGTGGCGTGACGAAGGTCGGCGTGGCGACGATCTGGGATCCGATCGCGGTCACCTTCTGCCACGCCGCCGGCGAAAGTGCGGTCATCGACCTGCGCTTCGGCGGCAAGGCCGGCCCTCAGGCCGGCGAACCGATCGACGCGCGCGTCACCGTGCTGAGGGCGGTCAGCGAAGGCTGGCAAAGCTTCGGGCCGAGCCGTGTGACGCTAGGCCCATCGGCGGTGGTGCGGATCGAAGGCACCGAGGTCGACGTCATCTTGAACACCAACCGCACCCAGACTTTCGAGCCGGATGTCTTCTCCAACATCGGCATCGATCCGCTGTCGAAGGACGTCCTCCTGATCAAGTCGACCAACCATTTCTACGCCGGCTTCGCGCCGATCGCCGCCGAGATCATCTATGTGGCTGCGCCGAGTTCCTATCCGAGCAACCCGGCGGTGACGGATTACAGGAAGCTGAACCGGCCGATCTGGCCGAGGGTGGCGGATCCTTGGAAACAGCCAATCTCCCCCCTTGTGGGGGAGATGCCCGGCAGGGCAGAGGGGGGCGCGAAGGATCGCGACCTCGCTTAGCTTGGGTAACAAGACCCAAGCGGGATGTCGGCGGGGCTATGATGAACTGAGATGTCGGCGGGACAGCGCCCCCCTCTGGCCTGCCGGCCATCTCCCCCACAAGGGGGCCAATCACACCAGCCCCCGCTTCACCATCATCGCCTCAGGCGAAGGCATCTTGCCGCGGAAGGCGGTGTAAAGCTCCTCCGGATCCTTCGACCCACCTGCGGCATAGATGTTCTTGCGCAGCCGCTCGGCGAGTTCCGGATTGAAGGCATCGCCCGTCTCCTCGAAAGCCGAGAAGGCGTCGGCGTCGAGCACTTCCGACCACATGTAGGAATAATAGCCGGCTGAATATCCGTCGCCGGCGAAGACATGGCCGAAATGCGGAGTGCGGTGGCGCATCGCGATCGTATCCGGCATATGCAGCCTTTCCAGCGTCTCGGCCTCGTAGCGAAGCGGCTCGGCAGGCGCGTCCGGCCGCGCGTGATAAGCCATGTCGATCAGCGCCGAGGCGGTGAACTCGACCGTAGCGAAGCCAGCACCGAAGGTGCGGGCGGCGAGCATCTTGTCGAGCAGCGCCTTCGGCATCGGCTTGCCGGTCTTGACGTGCAGCGCATGCTTTTCCAACACCGCCGGCACCGTCAGCCAATGCTCGTAAAGCTGCGAGGGCAGTTCGACGAAATCGCGGCTGACCGACGTGCCGGAGACCGACGGCCAGGTGACGTCGGTCAGCATGCCGTGCAGCGCGTGGCCGAACTCGTGGAACAACGTCTTCGCCTCATCGACCGACAGAAGCGCTGCCTCGCCGGCCGGCGGCTTGGCGAAATTCATGATGTTGTAGATCACCGGCTTGGCGCCTTGGCCGAGCTTGTAGCCGGACTTGAGTGCGCTCATCCAGGCGCCGGAGCGTTTGGAGGGCCGCGCGAAATAGTCGGCCAGGAACAGGCCGCGTTCGCTGCCATCGGCATTCTTCACCACGAAGACGCGCGCATCGGGATGCCAGGCGGCAATGCCCTTCTTTTCCTCGAAACTGATGCCGAACAGGCGTGTCGCCACATCGAAGCAGGCCTCGATGACACGCTCGAGCTGCAAATATGGCTTCAGCTCAGCCTCGTCGAAGGCGAATTTCTCGGCGCGCAGCTTCTCCTGGTAGAAGCGCCAGTCCCAGGCCGCGAATTTCTCGTTGCTGCCGGCTTCCGCCGCCAGCCGCTCCAGTTCCTTCTGGTCGGCGGCGGCTTTCTCCAGCGCCTTTTCCCACACCGGATCGAGCAGGTCGTGCACGGCCTTCGGCGTCTTCGCCATCGTGTCGTCGAGCTTCAGCGCCGCGAAGGAATCGTAGCCCAGGAGCTTCGCCTTCTCGGCGCGCAGCTTCAGCATGTCGCGCACGACATCGGTGTTGTCGGAGGCGCCGCCATTCTGGCCGCGCATGATGAAGGCTTTGAACGCGATCTCGCGCAGGTCGCGGCGCTCGGAGAAGGTCGAGAACGGCTCGTAGATCGAGCGAGACAGCGTCACCGCATAGCGGCCTTTCTGGCCGCGCATCTCGGCCGCTTCCGCCATGGCGCTCTTCAGGAAGTCGGGCAGGCCGGCAAGATCGGCCTCGTCGAGGAACAGCGCCCAGTCGCGCTCGTCGGCGAGCACGTTCTGGCCGAATTTGGTGCCGAGCGAGGAGAGCTCCTCGTTGATGGCCGCAAGCCGCTTCTTGCCTTCGCCGTCGAGCTTCGCGCCCGACCGGACAAAGCCCTTCCAGGTCTTCTCCAGGACGCGCAGCGTTTCGGGATCGAGCTTCAGGCTGTCACGCCGCTGGTAGAGGTCGTCGATGCGGGCAAACAGCTTCTCGTTCATCGAGATCGCCGAGAAATGCCTGGACATCTTCGGCGAAACCTCACGCTCCATCGCCTGGATGGTGTCGTTGGTGTGGGCGCCGGCGCGGCACCAGAAGATCGACGAGACATGGTCGAGCGGCTCGCCGGCGAGTTCCAATGCGGCCAGAGTGTTCTCAATGGTCGCCGTCTCGCTGTTGCCGGCGATCGCGTCGATCTCGGCCTGATGCGCCGCAAGCGCCGCGTCGAAAACCGGACCGAAATCATTGTCGCCGATGCGCGAGAAATCCGGCAGGCCGAGCGGCCCCTGCCAGACGGTCAGCGGATGGGCGGCGAGGTCGACGGTTTTTGACATGGGCGGATCCAACAGGGAGTTTCGATAGGCGGAGGGCAGCCCCGATGTAGGGCGGTGCCGCGTGCAGCGCAACTCAGGCTCGCCTCAATAGGCGCTGCAGTCCTGCGCCACCGCCGTCTGCGTGCTGGCGATAATGCGGCCGCCGGCGACGGTGAAAGTCTCGCGCATCAGCGTGTCGTTGCTCGGAAAATCGTAGCAGGCGAGCACCGTGGTCTCACCGTTCTCGCTCTTTTCGATGCGATGACGTATCGCCGCGCCTGCGACCGCGCCCTGCCATTCGTCGATCGAGGCGATGAAATCCTCTTTGGTCTGGACGACGCCGATATCGTCGAGCTTCATGCGCACGTCATCGGCAAGCAGGTCGGACAATTCGGTGCGGTCGGCGACCAGCAGCGCCGAATACCAGCGGTCGATGATGGCGCGGTCATCGGCGCTGGCGCGAACGAGCCAGGACAGCAGCAACACCGCCGTCAGAAATATCCTCCACCAGCTTCGCTGCATCAATCTCTCCCCTACAGCTCGGGCCGCTCGAAATCGCCGGTTTCCTTGTTCATCACCCACAGCTCCCCGGTCGAGATGTCGAACCATGCGCCGTAGAGCGAGAGCTTGCCCTTGCCCTCGAGGATCGAGACGCAGGGAAAGGTCCTGAGATTGGCGATGGAGTAGCGGACGGAAATACGCTCCAGCGCCGTCTGGCGCTCGGTTGCCGTCATCATGGTGCTGGAGGCCACGGTCTCGGCGGCCGGCGCGATTAGGCTCATCCATTTGCCGATGAAGTCGCCGGGCGACAGCGGCGAGGAATTGGTGTCGAGAGCGGCACGGATGCCGCCGCAGCGGCCGTGGCCCATCACCACAATGTTCTTGACCTTCAGGCTCTGCACCGCGAATTCGAGCGCGGCCGAGGTCGAGTGGTATTCGCCGTCCGGCTCGTAGGGCGGCACCAGATTGGCGACATTGCGCAACACGAAGAGCTCGCCGGGACCGGCATCGAAGATCGCTTCCGGCGCCGAGCGCGAATCGCAGCAAGCGACGATCATCGTCTCGGGCGCTTGGCCCTCGCGCGCCAGCGAGCGGTAGCGCCCGCTCTCGGTGAGGTAGCGGCCGTTCATGAAGTTGCGGTAGCCAGTGATCAGATGCTCGGGCAGATGCGGCATGGCGGCGGAAGCCTTTCCGGGTTTGAGGCGGCAAGGTCGTGGCGATCGGAATGCCTGTAGCGGCAAAAGCCCGCCGCGAGCAATGCAGAATTGTCGGCGCTGGCGACAAAGCTATGCATCAAGCGGCAAAAACAATGATTCGATGTCAGGCCCAGATGGCGACCGGGATGCCGAAACGGTCCACCAGCGGCGGATCGGGCGAAGGCAACGCTTCGCCCCTGACGACACGTCCGGCAATCAGCATCATCGCCGCCGCGTCGAGGAAGTCGTCACTCGCAGCACCCCGTGGCGGCGCCTGATCGAGGAAGCGCTTTTCGTAGCCATGCCGGCAAAGCAGCGCCTTGCGCTCTTCCATGCCGGCCGGGTTGACCGCGCCCTTGATTTTCTTCGGCAGAACCATCGCCGCGCCGCCGTTCAGCCGGCAGAAGGCGACTTCGGGATGGGATTCGAATATGCGGTGACGCAATTCCGGCTTTGCGATCAGCAAAGTGTCGATCTCGCGGATCTTCGAAAAGATACCGAAGGCCTGGATGGAAACGCCGCGCGGCGGATCGGAGGTCTCCATCGCCACCGCGCTCGCGCGCCGATGCGCTTCATACCAAGCCTCGACGGTGGTGAAGTCACTGGTATCGGCATAGAGCGCCGCGCGCGAGGGAATGGCGAAGACGCTCGATTGCCGCGCCCCGAGCAGCGGCCGCACCAGCGCTTCCGGCCCGCGGCCGCCCCTGCGCGAAAAATCCGGCAGGCCGATCGGCATGTCGACGGCGATGGTGGCATCGGGCAGCGCATCGAGCAGCGCCTGGAAGCTCGGAAAGACCGTGACCGACGGCGCGGCGTTTGCTTCCCGATGGACGGCGATCCAGCCGGCCTTGCAGCCGTCGACGCCGGCCAGCCCACCCGGCGTCACGCCCGCTTGTCCCGCCCGGGATGGAGCAGATGGCGCAGCTGCACCATGGCCATGGGATGGGAAAGGCTCTGCGCGTCGGTTTCGAGCTGCAGCTCGTCACCCCCGCGCTTGGCTGTGCGGGCGAGGATCTCGTAGACAGCGGCGGTGGTCGATTGCAGCGCCTTGACCGGAGGCTGGCCGGAGAGAACGCGCGCCAGATAGACCGCGGCCGTCAGGTCGCCCAGCCCGTTCGGCGGCCTCTCGATCACGCGGTGCTCGGCAAGCAGCGCCTGGCTGCCGTCGAGCAGGAAATTCCCGATGCCGCCGGTCATCATCGCCGGCGCCGAGGTCACCAGCATGGTCGACGGCCCGGCATGAAGCGCGGCCGCCGTCACCGCCTTGATGTCGGGCAGCGGCGCGCCCGCCATCCATTCCAGCTCATAGCGGTTGGGTGTCGCGATATCGGCGATCGGCATCAATTTGTCGCGCATGGCGACGGCCGTCGGCTCGGGCACGTAGAGCCCGCCGGAATCGCCCATCACCGGATCGCAGACGTAAAGCGCCTTCGGCGTCTTTTCCTTGACGGCGCCGACCAGCGAGGCCACCGCCTCAGCCTGGCCCGCCTCGCCGAGATAGCCCGACAGCACGGCCCGCACCTCGCCCAGCCACGGCGCCCGCTCGAGATCGGCCATCAGCGCCTTGAACTGGTCGAGCGGCGGCACGATGCGGGTTGCGCGGCTGTGTCCCGGATGCCAGGGCAGAATGACGGTGGGCACCGCCCAGACCGGGAAACCAAGCGTCTCCAGCGCGAACACCGCCGCGCGGTTGCCGACCGAGCCGCGGGCGACATGGCTGGAGATGACGATGACCGCGCGCGGCGCGTCGGTTTTTTCTGCATTCATGGAATCTGAATCCTAGCCGCCACGCGTGGCGGCATACACCAGCCAGACCAATAGCCCAATGGCTATGATGACGCCGAGCGTTCGGCCAATGCGGGTTCCCCAATATTCGATAGGATCGGCGCGGTCGGCGTTGGCGGCGGGTACATGGTCGCGCGCATGCTTCGCCGTGCGGCTTATGAACGACGCGCCGCCCGGCGCCGTCTCGCGCGCCACGCATTCGAGGATGCGGCGCGATTCGGTCTCGTCGTCCCGGCGCTCGGCCATGGCAATTGCCCTTTCCTGCCCGCAGCCTAGAGCAATTCCAGGAAAAGTGCGAAGCGGTTTTCCAGCCGGAATTGGGTCAAACCAAAAAGGCGAATCTCGTTCGCTCGATCATTCACAGTGGCTCGCGCCAGGGCTGGAATCGGCGTCATCGACCGGACATTTTCTTACGCGTGGATTGTGGTAATGCTTCGCGTGCAACTTCTGTCGAGGGACCATTCATGATCACCGAGCGCCTCTCACTGTCCTCTCCTTTCCGCAGCCTCCCCGCCTTCCTGATCATGGTTTTCGTGCTGCCGCTGCTTGCCGGCTGCGGCTATAACACCATCCCGACGGCCGAGGAGAACGCCCATGCGGCCTGGAGCGAGGTGCTCAACCAGTATCAGCGCCGCTCCGACCTGATCCCGAACCTTGTCGAGACGGTCAAGGGCTATGCCTCGCATGAGAAGGACACGCTCGACGCGGTCGTTCAGGCGCGCGCCAAGGCAACGCAGATCACGGTGACACCAGACACACTGAAGGATCCCGAAGCGCTGAAGAAGTTCCAGGATGCTCAGGCTGGCCTGACCAGCGCGCTGTCGCGGCTTATCGCGGTGTCGGAAGCCTATCCCGACCTCAAGGCGAACCAGAATTTTCTCGCGCTGCAGGCTCAGCTCGAAGGCACCGAGAACCGCATCGCAGTGGCGCGGCGCGACTACATCCAGGCGGTCAGGGACTACAATCTGACGCTGAAGACCTTCCCCTCCGTGCTGTGGGCGACCTTCTGGTTCCGCGGTAACCAGCCCTTCGCGAACTTCACCGTCGAGGAGGACAAGATGCAGGTGCCGAAGGTCGATTTCGGCACGGGCACCAAGCAGGGCGGGTGAGAGGCTCGGCTGAAAATTAATCGAGCTTGCAGGCCTTGAGTTCCTTCACACCCCCCTCTGTCCTGCCGGACATCTCCCCCGCAAGGGGGGAGATCGGGCGTCATCTCTTCTTTTGCCAATTTTCGGCGTCCGAAGGAGCGGGCCGGCGGCGAAGCTGTCAATCTCCCCCCTTGCGGGAGAGATGGCCGGCAGGCCACAAGGGGGTGTGCCGAAGCGCCTTCGTCGGTGTTTTGCTCGCCCTTTTCCTCCTTCCCCTCGCCGCCCTCGCCGCCGACCTTCCTGCGCTGACCGGCCGCGTCGTCGACAATGCCGGCATCATCGATGCCGGCACGCGCGCGGCCCTGACCCAGAAGCTCGCCGATTTCGAAACCAAGGGCTCCGACCAGATCGTCGTCGCCACCATACCCAGCCTCGGCGGCGAGGAGATCGAGCCTTACGCCAACCGGCTGTTCCGCTTCTGGAAGCTCGGCCAGGCCAAGGAAAACAACGGCGTGCTGCTGCTGGTGGCGCCGAACGACCGCAAGATGCGCATCGAGGTCGGCTACGGGCTGGAAGGCACGCTGACCGACCTGCACACCAAGCTGATCATCGAGAACGACATGGTGCCGGCCTTCCGCGCCGGCGACTTCTCCGGCGGGATCACCAAAGCCGTCGACGACATGATCATGGTGCTGGAGGGCAATCCCGAGGAATTGGAGGCGCGCGGCAAGCGCAACGAACAGGCGCCGTTCAACTCCGATGACCTTTTCTTCGCTATCTTCATCATCATCTGGGCGCTGATTTTCTTCGGCGGCATCGCGATGACAGTGCTGCCGCCGATCTTCGGCCAGAAGATCGGTCCCGGCCGCTATCGCTGGCTCGGCATGACTTTCGATCAGAACCGGCGCTCTTCCTCCGGCGGCTGGTCATCGGGTAGCGGAGGCTGGTCGTCAGGCGGCGGAGGTTGGTCCTCCGGCGGCGGGTTTTCCGGCGGCGGCGGCTCGTCGGGCGGCGGCGGCTCTTCGGGAAGCTGGTGAGGCATCATGGCAACGCGACCGATCAGCGCCGAGGACCATGACCGCATCGCCGAGGCGATCCGGACGGCCGAGTTGAAGACCGACGGCGAGATCTACTGCGTCGTCGCTCGAGCCAGCGACGGCTACTTCTTTCCGGCCGTTTTCACCGCGACGATCGGCCTGTTCATCGCCAGCCTTGCCGTCGCCTACGGGCTGGAAGGCTTATGGCTGACCATCCGGCTCCCGCATTTCGTGCTGGCGCAAGTGCTGGCGCTGGCTTCGGTGTTCGCCCTGCTCTGGTTCCTGCCCGCCTTGCGCATTCATTTCGTGCCGAGACGGCTGCGCTATCAGGCCGCGCACGCCAATGCGATGAAGCAGTTCCTGGCCCGCAACGTCCATCGCACAAACGCGCGCACCGGCGTGCTCATCTTCGTCTCCATCGCCGAGCGCTATGCCGAGGTCGTCGCCGACTCCGGCATCGACGCCAAGGTCGGCCAGCATGTCTGGGACGGCGTCGTGCGCGACCTGACGAAACACGCCGGGGACGACCGGTTGGCGCACGGCTTTATCAAGGCCATCGAATCGGTGGGCGCGGTGCTCGCCGAGCATTTTCCGGTCACCGAGGGCGACACCAACGAACTCGACGATCATCTGGTCGAAATCTGACGAGTTCCCGCATTGGGATTTTGACCGGTCGGCTCTGTTTGCATTGGCGGCATGCCTTGGAGATTGGCCGAAACGCCCATCGCGATCGTCATTCTAGGGCGGAGCAGGAGCGAAGCTCCGTCGCGAAGACCCTAGAATGACGACGTTGGGGCGGCTTCAATCAATCCCCGGCGTTTGCGCTGATTTCACGGAAATGAAGGCCCCGTCGTCAGACGCGCCTTTCGCCTGTGCGAAAGCGTCGAGGCCTGGTGGGGGACTCTTTGCAATCGGACGAGGCGGGTTTATGGTTAACCAATCATGAACACGCTCACGATCGACATCAGGAAGGCAGAACCGCGCGACGCGAGCGCCATCGCGGAGGTGCACCAGCAGGCCTGGCGCGGCGCCTATTCGGGCATCATCCCGCACCGCACGCTGACCTCGATGATCAACCGTCGCGGCGTCGACTGGTGGGCAAACGCGATTCGCCGCGCGACCACCGTGCTGGTGGTCGAGATCGGCGGAACGGTCGCCGGCTATGCCACGATCGGCAAGAACCGCGCCCGCGAGCTCCGCCAGCAGGGCGAGATCTACGAACTCTATCTGCGGCCGGAATATCAGGGCATCGGGCTCGGCAGCCGGCTGTTCAAGGCGGCCAAGGCCAGACTCGCCGACCATGGCCTGCGTGGCCTTGTGGTGTGGGCGCTGGAAGACAATCACAACGCCTTGGCCTTCTATGCCGGCAATGGCGGCCGCGATATCGCCGAAGGCGTCGAGGTCTTCGAGCAGAAGGCGCTGAAGAAAGTGGCTTTCGTCTGGAATGACTAACCGCGCCTAGGTTACAATCCATCACAAACTGTGCGCTTCCATGGGCGTTCAGTGCTATTCGCCGCATTGCACCATGACGTTTCGCCCGCTATCGGTCTTGCAATCGAGAGAGGGATTTAGCCATGCGTATCGAAGCCGTGCCAACCGGGAAGAACCCGCCGGACGACATCAACGTCATCATCGAGGTGCCGATCGGCGGCGAGCCGATCAAATACGAGATGGACAAGGAGGCCGGCACGCTGTTCGTCGACCGTTTCCTGCACACCTCCATGCGCTATCCCGGCAATTACGGTTTCGTGCCGCACACGCTGTCGGGCGACGGCGACCCGATCGACGTTCTGGTCTGCAACACGCGCGCGCTGGTGCCGGGCTGCGTCATCAATGTGCGGCCGATCGGCGTTCTGATCATGGAAGACAATGCCGGCCAGGACGAGAAGGTGATCGCCGTCCCCTCGCCCAAGCTGACGCTGCGCTACGAGAACGTCACCGAATACACGCATCTGCCCGAGATCACGCGCCAGCAGGTCCAGCACTTCTTCGAGCACTACAAGGATCTCGAGCCCGGCAAATGGGTCAAGATCGAGGGCTGGCACGATTCCAAATACGCCAAGAAGATGATCGTCGACGCGATCGCCCGGGCCAAGGCGGCCAAATAGGGGTTGTTGTTTTGTCGCAATTCCGGACGGAAAACCGCTTCACACTTTTCCTGGAATTGCTTTAGCTAGCGCACCGCCTTCTCGCCGCCGGCCGCGGTGATCACGCCGACAATGATCAGCCCGGTCAGCACCAGCCGCACGCCGGCGCTGACGCCGAATGTGTTGAGCATGGTGAGCAAGAGCACCAGGAACAGCCCGGCGCCCCAGACGCCGGGCACATTCGCCTTACCGCCGGCGACCGAGGTGCCGCCTATGACCACGACCGCGATCGAGGCCAGCAGGTATTCGTTGCCGATGTCGACATTGGCGCCGCGGAAATAGCCGGCAAGCAGCGCCCCGTCTATGCCGCCCAGCGCGCCGCACAGCGTGTAGGTGAGGAAGCGGATGCGGCCGACATGGACGCCGGCGAGCCATGCGGCGCGGATGTTCTGGCCGATAGCCAGCACCGAACGGCCATAGATCATGCGCTGCAGCGCAAGTGCCGCGCCGATGGTGAAGATCACCGTCAGCATCGCCAGCACGGGGATGCCCAGCACCTGCCAGTTGGTGAAGTCGGCGAAGCCCGGCGGCGGCTTGATCTGCAGGCCACGACCGTAGCTGATGTCGACCGACTGGATGATGAAGCTTGCCGACAGCGTCGCGATGATCGGCGGGATGCGCAGCGCCCAGATCAAGAGGTAGTTTATGGCGCCGATCGCCGCGCCGCAGGCGAGTGCTGCGAGCAGCCCGACGAGGATCATGGAATCGCTGCCGCCCATCACCTTCATGGCGACCGCGCTGGCCAGCCCGATATTTGCCGGCAGCGACAAATCGACATTGCCGGGTCCCAGCGTGATGACGAACATCTGGCCGATGCCGACGATGACTGTGAAAACGGCAAGCGAAAGCGCTGCCGTGACCATGCCGCCGGCGCCGTAACCGCCCGTGAAGGCAACGGTTGCCAGCCAGACGACGAGCGCGCCGGCGAAGGACCAGATCCAGGGTTTTTCGAGCACCATCCGAACCGAACTCATCGCTCATCGCTCCCTGCGGCTGATCAGCACCCGCGCCGCCAGCACGATGATCAGGATCGCGCCGTTGGCGGCCACCTGCCAGTCCGGCGGGATGTGCATGAAGGTCAAGAGCGGCGAGGCGGCCAAAGCCAGCGTCAGGGCACCGATGACCGCGCCGATCGGCGACACGCGACCGCCCACGAACTCGCCGCCGCCGAGAATGACGCCGGCGATCGAGAGCAGCGTATAGCCATTGCCGATATTGGCGTCGGCCGACGTGGTGATGCCGATCAGCGCCATGCCGGAAAGCACGCCGAACAGGCCGGTCAGCGCGAACAGCACGATCTTGGTCCTGAGCAGCGACCAGCCGGCGCGCCGCAGCGCCGCGGCATTGCCGCCCGAGCCGCGCAGGATGACGCCGTAGGAGGTGCGCATCAGGCCGAAATGCACGACCGCGGCGATCAGCAACGCGGCAAGGATCGGGAACGGGATGTAAGGCGGCTTGAAAGAGATGATCGCCAGCAGCCAGTCCGGCGCCTTGCCGCCGGGCTTGGGCAGGATGAGGATGGCAAGCCCCTGCCAGACGAAGCTCATGCCGAGCGTCACCACGATCGACGGCAGATTGCGCAGATGGATCAGCGCGCCGAGCAATGCATAGACGCCGATCGAGCCGAGCAGCACGAGAACGCCCAGCAACGGCGCCTCCCTCAGCCATGTCGCGGTGACGCAGCCGACGAAGCCGACGAAAGTGCCGATCGAGAGATCCAGCTCATTGCCGGCGATGACGAACATCTGCGCGATCGTCGCCAGCGCGATCGGGATCGCCAGGTTGAGCATCAGGTTGAAGCCGAAATAGCTGATGGCGCGTGGGTTGAGCCAGGCGATGGCGATGAGCACCAGCGCCAGCGACAGCGCCGGCAGCAGGCTGCGCAGCATGCGCGCCCGCGCCGCGCTGCCGCGCGGCGAGGTTCTGGGGACCGTGCCGGGAGCGAGCGCGGTCATCTCAGGCCGCATCGCCGAACGAGGACTGGATGATCTTTTCCTCCGTCAGTTCGTCGCGCCGCAGATTGGCGACGATGCGGCCGTTCTTGAAGACATAGACATGATCGCAATTGTCGAGCTCTTCGGTCTCGGTGGTGTACCAGAGGAAGGTTCGGCCCTTGGCGGCCTCCTCCCGCACGAGGTCGTAGACTTCGAGCTTGGTGCCGATGTCGACGCCGCGCATCGGATCGTCCATCAGCACGATCTCGGCGTCGGAGCCGAGCGCGCGGGCAAACAGCGCCTTCTGCTGGTTGCCGCCCGACAGCGAATAGATGTTGTTGTTCATGTCGGGTGTGCGGATGCCGATCTTCTTCTTCCAGAACTCGGCAAGCTCGGCCTCGCGTTGCGGGGAGATCAGCAGACCGTTGCGCAGCCTGGCCAGTGAGCGGATGCCGATATTCTGCGCGATCGACCATTGCGAAAAGATGCCGTCCGACTGGCGGTCGCCGGCGACAAGCGCGACGGGCGCGGTGACCTCGATGCCGGTCCTGGCGCGGGAAGCGGCCGAGAAGATCGCCAGCAAAAGGTCGGTCTGACCATGACCGGCAAGCCCGGCAAGGCCGATGATCTCGCCGGCGCGGGCGACAAGCTCCTTGTCATCCGGCTGCCTGGCCGGGCGCGCGCGAACCCTAAGCGCGCCGGCCTCGATTTTCCGGGCTTCGGCCGCGGCCTTCTGATGTCCTTCGGCCCCGCCCATGGCGGCGACCAGCCTGTCGCGGTCAAAAGCGCTCGCGGCGTCGGCCGCGACCACCTTGCCGTCGCGCATCACCACGATGCGGTCGGCGTGCTGCAGCACCTCGCCCAGCACATGCGAGATCAGGATGCAGCTGCCGCCCTGCTCGACGAAGCGGCGCACGAAAGACAGGAGCTGGCCTGCGGTATGCGCGTCGAGCGAGGAGGTCGGCTCGTCGAGGATGACCAGATGCAGCGGCTCGCGGGTCAGCGTGAAAGCGCGCGCCACCTCGACCATCTGCCGCCGGCCGATCGAAAGGTCGCCGGCGATGTCGTCCGCCGAAATGCCGTGGCCGGGGAAGATCTCGTCGAGCTTGGCGCGGATGAGATCAGCGGCCTTGCGCCGCCAGCCGAAGCCGGCGAGCGAGGGATGGTTGATGCGGGTGTTCTCGGCGACGCTGAGATTGGGGCAGAGCGACAGCTCCTGGAAGACGCAGCGTATGCCGAGCTCCAGCGCCCGCGCCACCGAATAGCTCGCCTCCTGATTGCCGCGCACCGCGATCTGCCCGCCATCCGGCCGCAGCGTGCCGGCCACCATATGCATCAGCGTCGACTTGCCGGCGCCATTGTGCCCGACCAGCCCGACGCATTCGCCGGCGCCGACATGGAAGTCGACGCCGTTAAGCGCCCGAACGGCGCCGAAATGTTTTTCGGCGCCGTTGAGCCTGACGATATCCGCAATAGCCTGAAGCATCCTCAACTTTATCCGGTTGCCGATGCGGCTGGCAATGTCGCGCCGCTATTGCTTGATGTTGGCCTTGATGGCCGCGATGGCGTCTTCCTGCGTGTATTCATGCGTGGCGACGCCACCTTCCTTGATCTTCGGCAGCGCGGCTTCGAAATCGTCCTGGGTGAAGGCAAGATACGGAACCAAGAGGTCGTGCGGCACGTCCTTGCGGCCGTCGAGCACCTGCTGCGCCACCCAGAAGGCGAGCGTCGACACGCCGGGCGCGATCGAGGCCGACCAGGTCTGGTAGCCGTCCTTGTCCTTCTGCTCCTTCCACCACTTCAACTCGTCCTGCCGGTTGCCCATGATGATGGTCGGGCGCGGCTTGCCGGCGGCGGCGAAAGCTTGCGCCGCGCCATAGCCGTCACCGCCCTGGTCGACCACGCCGACGATCTCTGGCAGCGAAGGCAGGATGGTCGCCACCGCTTTCTGTGCGGTGGTCTGGTCCCAGTCGCCGGTCACCGAACCGACGATCTTGAACTCGGGATGCGCCGCGACGCCTTCCAGGATACCGGCGTGGATGGCGTCGTCGATCGAGGTGCCGGCTAGCCCGCGGATTTCGAGCAGGTTGCCGCCCTTCGGCTGGAACTTGGCCATCTGCTCGACTTCCTGCTTGCCCATGTCCTTGAAGTCCACGACGACCCGGTAGGCGCAGGGCTCCGTCACGATACCGTCGAAGGAGACGACGACGATGCCGGCGTCGCAGGCCTGCTTGATGGCGCCGTTCAGCGCATCCGGCGAAGCGGCGTTGATGACGATGGCGTCATAGCCCTGCAGGATCAGGTTCTGCACCTGCGCGGCCTGCGTCGGTACTTCCTTGTCGGCGGTGGTGAAGACGTCCGCCGCCGCGACCACCTTGTCTTCGACCGCCTTCTTGGTGACGATGGCGTAGCTGTCGAGCATCGCCTGGCGCCAGGAATTGCCGGCATAGTTGTTGGAGAAGGCGATCTTCTTGCCGCTGGTGTCGGCGAGCGCCGTGCCCGAGGCGAGCATCGCCGCGAATGCACTTAAAACGAGCAGTTTCTTCATAGGTTTCCTCCCGGGGTTGCTGGTCTTAACGGATCGTCGTAACGCGAATGCCTGTTTTTTATCTATTGTCAGACAAATTCAGACGAACCGCAAGCTGTCAACTGCAAAGCATTGGCACTGCCCCGATCAACTTGCGGTGCGACGATTGAAAAGACGGCGACTCCTGGTCTAGGAACGCGGCAGGAGGCCAATGCATGGCAGTGACGCCGACCGTTGCTCAAGGCGCGCCCGGAATTCCCGCACGCTGGACGTCAAGCGCCAAGAGCGGCGTCGGAACCGCCCTTTCGGCAAAAAGCCCGCTCTGGTTCACAACCAGCCACGGCATCCTGAACGAGATCTATTATCCGCGCCTCGACAGCGCCTGCACGCGCGACCTGGGGCTGATCGTCACCGGTCCCGGCGGCTATTTTTCCGAAGAGAAGCGCGATGCGGCCCACACTGTCGAGTCTTTCGAGGACGGGGTGCCTGGTTACCGGCTGACTAACATCGCTTCCGATGGAGCCTACCGGCTCGACAAGCGCATCGTTACGGACCCCAAACGACCTGTGCTGCTGCAGGAAACCAGGTTCACGGCCCTCCGGGGGCAGGCTAGCGACTATCGCGTCTACGCGCTGCTTGCGCCGCATCTCGTCAACGCCGGCATGGGCAACACGGCATGGGTCGGCGAGCACAAGGGACAGCGCCTTCTCTTTGCCACCGGACGCGGCGTCTCGCTGGCGCTTGCCTCCTCGTTGCCTTGGCGCGCCTGTTCGGCCGGCTATGTCGGCTTCTCCGACGGCTGGCAGCAACTGCACGATAACGGCGCGCTCGATCCTTCCTGTCATACAGCCGAAAACGGCAATGTCGCGCTCACCGGCGAGATCGGCTTTTCGGCCGGCAGGACGGTTGCCTTGCTGGCGCTCGGCTTCGGCGCTTCACCCGAGGAAGCCGCCGACTTCGCCCTTGCAAGCCTGAAACAGGGTTTCGAGCCGGCCGCGAAGACCTATGTCGACAATTGGCGGGCGTTCCAGGCAAGGCTGGAAAAGCTCGACCGCCGCGCCGCCTCCGGTTTGAACTCTTACCGCGCCAGCACGGCGGTGCTGGCGACGCACCTGTCGATCGCGCGGCCCGGCGCCGCCGTCGCTAGCCTTTCGATCCCCTGGGGTTTCAACAAGGGCGACGACGATCTCGGCGGCTATCACCTCGTCTGGCCGCGCGATCTGGTCGAGACGGCGGGCGGCTTCCTCGCCGCCGGCGACGGCAGGCAGGCGCTGCAGATCCTCACCTACCTGCGCTCGATCCAGCAGCCGGACGGCCACTGGCCGCAGAATTGCTGGTCCGACGGCACCGCCTATTGGTCCGGCATCCAGATGGATGAATGCGCCTTTCCGCTGTTGCTTGCCGACGCTCTGCGCCGCGCCGGCCATCTGCCAAAGTCGAAGCTCGCCGACTTCCTGGCGATGATCGAGAAGGCGGCCGCCTATGTCGTGCGCAACGGCCCGGTCACCGGCGAGGATCGCTGGGAAGAGGATGCGGGCTACAGCCCGTTCACCCTGGCCGTGGAAATAGCCGCATTGCTCGCAGCCGCCGACATGCTCGACGCCTGCGGCAAAAATGAGCCGGCAAACTATCTGCGTGAAACCGCGGATTGCTGGAACGACCAGATCGAGCGCTGGACCTATGTGACCGGCACGGAGGCTAGCACCAGGGCGGGAATCGAGGGATATTATGTCCGCATCGCGCCGCTCGACGACGGCGGCGCCGCCTCGCCGAAGGACGGCTTCGTGCCAATCAAGAACCGGCCGCCTGGCGACACCGACAAGCCGGCCGAAGCCATCATCAGCCCGGACGCGCTGGCGCTGGTGCGTTTCGGGCTCAGAGCCGCGGACGATCCGCGCATCTTGAACACTGTCAAGGCGATCGACGCCGAACTGCGCTGCGACCTGCCGCAAGGCCCGCTCTGGTACCGCTATAACGGCGACGGCTATGGCGAGCACGAGGACGGCGCGCCTTTTAACGGCACCGGCCGCGGAAGGCCGTGGCCGCTGCTTGCCGGCGAGCGCGCCCATTACGAGCTGGCCGCCGGCCGCAAGGACCTAGCCGCGCAGCTGCTGGAGACGTTCGAGCGCTCGGCCGGCGTGGGCGGCCTCCTGCCCGAGCAAGTCTGGGATCGCCCCGACATGCCGGCGCGCGAATTGCGGCTGGGCGCCCCTTCCGGCAGCGCCATGCCGCTGGTCTGGGCGCATGCCGAGCACATCAAGCTGTTGCGCTCGCTGCGCGACGGCGCCGTCTTCGACCTGCCGCCGCAGGGCGTCGAACGCTACATCAAGGGCAAGACGGTCTCGCCGCTGCGGATCTGGCGCTTCAACCACAAGGTCCGCTCCATTCCGGCCGGCAAGACGTTGCGCATCGAATTGTCGGCGCCCGGAGTCGTCCATTGGAGCAGCGACAAATGGCTGACGGTGCAGGACAGCAAGACGGTCGAGAACGCATTCGGCATCCATCTGGTGGATTTGCCAGTTAACCGCCTGGAGCCGGGGACCACCATCGTCTTCACTTTTTTCTGGCCCGAGGCGATGCGTTGGGAGAATGTCGACTTCAGCGTCGTCATTGACGCTCAATCGTGATCCGGCAGGGCCATACTACTCCTTCCTCAAGCAATCGGGATGAAAACCATGCAGATCGGAATGATGGGACTGGGCAGGATGGGCGCCAACATGGTGCGGCGCCTGATGCGCGACGGCCATGAATGCGTCGTCTACGACATCAATTCGGCAAGCGTTGCCGGCATGGTCAAGGACGGCGCCATTGGCGCGGCCTCGCTGGAGGAATTCGTCGCCAAGCTCGCCAAGCCGCGCTGCGCCTGGCTGATGCTGCCGGCCGCGATCACCGGCAAGATCGTCGACCAGGTCGCGGCGCTGATGGAGCCGGGCGACATCATCATCGATGGTGGCAATTCCTATTACCATGACGCCGTCGACCAGGCGGCCAAGCTAGCGGTGAAGGGCATCAACTTCGTCGATGTGGGCACCAGCGGCGGCGTCTGGGGCCTGGAGCGCGGCTATTGCCTGATGATCGGCGGCCCCGACGAGGCGGTGAAGCATCTCGATTCGGTCTTCGCCACGTTGGCGCCCGGTGCCGATGCGGGCGCCAGCCCGTCCAAGGATGCCGGCACGGCGCCCTTCGGCTATCTCCATTGCGGCCCGAGCGGCGCCGGCCACTTTGTCAAGATGGTGCATAACGGCATCGAATATGGCGTCATGGCCGCCTATGCCGAAGGCATGAACATCCTGAAGTCGGCCAATGCCGGCAAAAGGCAGCGCACCGCGGACGCCGAGACCAGCCCGCTCGAAAGCCCGCAATACTACCAGTTCGACATCGACCTGCCGCAGGTCGCCGAGGTCTGGCGGCACGGCAGCGTCATCGGCTCCTGGCTGCTCGATCTCACCGCCGGCGCGCTGAAGAACGACCCGACGCTCGCCCAGTTCGGCGGCCGCGTCTCCGATTCCGGCGAGGGCCGCTGGACGCTGAAGGCGGCTATCGACACGGGCGTCCCGGCCCCTGTGCTGTCCTCCGCGCTGTTCGACCGCTTCTCCTCGCAGGGCGAATCGCAGTTCGCCGACAAGCTTCTGTCCGCCATGCGCTATGCCTTCGGCGGCCATGTCGAAAAGCCGAAGACCGGCGCGTGAGGGGAGAGACTGCATGAGCCAGGAGAGGTCCGACACGCTGGTGCTTTTCGGAGCCACCGGCGACCTTGCGCATAAGAAGATTTTCCCGGCGCTCTACCAGATGGTCGCCAAGGGGACACTGACCGAGCCGGTAATTGGCGTCGCCTTCGAGCCTTGGGAGCTGCCCAAGCTGGTGGACCGCGCGCGCGACGGCATCGTCACCGCGCTGGGCGCCGTCGACGACAAGGTCTTCTCCAAGCTCGCCTCGCTGCTGCGCTATGTCAGCGGCGACTACCGCGACAGCGCGACCTTCGAGAAGCTGAAGACGGCGCTGGGTTCCGCGCAGCGGCCGCTGCATTACATGGCGGTGCCGCCGACCATGTTCGAGACGGTCGTGCAGGGCCTGGAGCAGTCCGGCACCGCGCGCGGCGCGCGGCTGATGGTCGAAAAGCCCTTCGGCCATGACCTGCAGTCGGCGCGCTGGCTGAACCGGGTGCTGCATCTGGTCTTCGACGAACAGTCGATCTTCCGCATCGACCACTATCTCGGCAAGGAGGCGATCCAGAACCTGCTCTATTTCCGCTTCGCGAACTCCTTCCTGGAGCCGATCTGGAACCGCAACTTCGTCGAAAGCGTGCAGATCACCATGGCCGAGGATTTCGGCGTCGAGGGCCGCGGCAAATTCTATGACGATGTCGGCTGCATCCGCGACGTCATCGAGAACCATTTGCTCAACATCCTGCTGCTTCTGGCCATGGAGCCGCCGGTCGGCCGCTCGGCCGACGACCTGATCGACGAGAAGGTGCAGGTGCTGCGCGCCATTCGCACGCTGACCAAGGACGATGTCGTGCGCGGCCAGTTCGACGGCTATCTGGCCGAGCCGGGTGTCAGGCCGAACTCGCCCGTCGAGACCTTCGCCGCGGTGCGCTTCTTCGTCGACACCTGGCGCTGGCAGGACGTGCCTTTCTTCATCCGCGCCGGCAAGAACATGCCGGTGCACGCAACCGAAGTGATCGTGCGGCTGAAGCGGCCGCCGCTCGACGTCTTCGATCCGATCAAGCCGGGCGACGCCAATTATGTGCGCTTCCGCATCGACCCGCAGGTGGCGATCTCGATCGGCGCTCAGCGCAAGGTCGCCGGCGACGACATGATCGGCGAGCAGGTGGAACTGACCGCGCTGGATGACACCAAGGGCGACATGCCGCCCTATGAGCGGCTGATCGGCGACGCCATGAACGGCAACGGCCAGCTCTTCACCCGCCAGGACGCCGCCGAGCTTGCCTGGCGCATCGTCGGTCCGGTGCTCGGCGACACCACGCCGCCGGCGATCTATGCGCCCAAGACCTGGGGGCCTGCCGATGCCATGTACGGCTTCGGCCCGCCGGACGGCTGGATCAATCCGACCAAGTAACTTCCGGGGAGGACGGAATGGCGAAGGCAGCGAAGAAAGCCGCGGCAAGCAGCGATCCGGTCGTGCTCGCCATCGATGTCGGCGGCTCGCATGTGAAAATCCTCACCAGCGCCGGCGGAGAGATGCGCCGCGTCGCGTCCGGACCGAGCCTCACCCCCGAGCAGGTCGTCGCTTCGGTCAAGAAACTGGCAGAGGGCCTTGACTACGACGTCATCTCGATGGGCTATCCCGGCCCCGTGCGCGACAACAAGCCCTCGCTCGATCCCTTCAATCTCGGGAAGGGCTGGAACGGCTATGATTTCACCGCCGCCTTCGGCAAACCGGTGAAGCTCGTCAACGACGCGCTGATGCAGGCGATCGGCAGCTATGACGGCGACCGCATGCTGTTCCTCGGCCTCGGCACCGGCTTGGGCGCCGCAATGATCATCAAGAATGTCGGCCAGCCCATGGAGCTTGCCCATCTGCCCTATAAAAAGGGAGCGACGTTCGAGGATTACGTCGGCGAGCGCGGCCTGGTGAAGCACGGGAAGAAGAAGTGGCGCAAATACGTTTTCGACGTGGTCGGCAGGCTTCGCGCCGCCTTGCAGCCGGATTATGTCGTGATCGGCGGCGGCAATGTCGACAAGCTCGATGAATTGCCCGAAAAATCCCGGCGCGGCGACAACACTCGCGCTTTCGAGGGTGGATTTCGTCTATGGCACGACAAGGCGCTGATCATCTGATATTGTTACATTTCAGTATAATTGTTCAAAACAGCGTGTATTGACGCGACAAAACGTTGCGTCGGGCAGATTTGCCGACTAGGAATTCGCCGGCCTGCGGCCCCTGCGGCTTTTCAGAATTCGCCAACAACGCTCGCAGCGCTTTGATTTACACACAGCGAAAGCCGGATCGGTTTCGCGGCCTTGCGGCAGAAATGGAGGGACTACGTGGACGAGGACATCAGCACAGCCAAGGAAGTCGACCTGCTCGAGCTCACCGCTCACATCGTATCGGCCTATGTCGCGAAAAACCGCCTGCCCGCTTCGGACCTGGGCGGACTGATCGCCAGCGTCGCCTCATCGATCGGCGGGATCAGCCAGCCGGCGGAACCCGCCGCGCCCCCGCCGGTCCCTGCCGTCAATCCCAAGCGCTCGGTGACGCGGGACTACATCATCTGCCTCGAGGACGGGAAGAAGTTCAAATCGCTGAAGCGCCATATCGGCGTGCATTTCGGCCTGACACCCGAAGCCTATCGCACGAAATGGAGCTTGCCGGTCGACTACCCCATGGTCGCGCCCAACTATGCGGCCTCGCGCTCGCAGCTCGCCAAGTCGATCGGCCTTGGCCGCAAGGCGGAACCCGAGCCGGCGAAACCCACCAAGGGCAGGAAGGCCAAGGCGCCCGCCTGAAATAAGGCGCCTGCACCAATGGTTTAAGCAAGCCTGCCGAGGAATCCGCCTTGGCAGGCTTCCTGCTTTTATGGCTTGGATATGCCGAGCAATTCCAGGAAAAGTGTAAAGCGGTTAGGCTCCGCGCCTCGCCGTAGCCTTCCGTCCGGAATTGCGTAAAAACAAGAAATGGAGCGATTTGCCGTTTCCACGAAATGGCGAGGCGCTCCAACGGGGGGAGCCGGCCATGAACTATGCCAGGATGCTGATCGAGAAGGAAGCGCCGGAGGAATACGGCTACGACCGCATCCGCTACAACCTTTCCGAAAGTTCGATCGCCGACCAGAAACTCTCCGACATCGGTCTGACGCTTCCGGACCTCACCTTGTTCTATGGCGAGCATCGCGGCGACAAGGAGTTGCGGGCGTTGATCGCCGCGCAGGACAAGGGCGTTTCCCTCGACGATGTGCTGGTGACCGCAGGCGCGGCCGGCGCGCTGTTCATCACCGCTACCGCGCTGCTCTCGGCCAGCGACCATCTCGTGGTGGTGCGGCCGAACTACGCCACCAACATCGAGACGCCCAAAGCGATCGGCTGCGCCATCTCCTATGTCGATCTCGATTTCGATCAGGGCTTTGTTCTCGACATCGAACGCGTACAGGCAGAGCTGCGGCCGAACACCAGGCTGATCAGCGTCACCTGCCCGCACAACCCGACCGGCGCGATGATGACACGCGCCGATCTCGACGCGCTGGTTGCGCTTGCCGACAGCCGCAAATGCCGCCTGCTGGTCGACGAGACCTATCGCGACCTCTCTTATGGCGAGCGCCTGCCCGCGGCAGCCTCGCTCAGTCCCAACGCCATCAGCGTCTGCTCTCTGTCCAAGGCCTTCGGCATTCCGGGCATCCGCATCGGCTGGCTGCTGACGCGCGATCCGGAACTGCAGGAAACCTTTCTCGCCGCCAAGGAGCAGATCGGCATCTGCGGCAGCGTCATCGACGAGGCGATCGCCCGCACCGTGCTCGAACGCCGAGATGCCTTCCTGGCCTCGCTCCTGCCGGACATGGCCAGGCGCCGCGACATCGTGCAAGCCTGGATCGACGGCGAGAAGCTGGTCGATTGGGTGCGGCCGCAGGGTGGCGTGGTGGGCTTCCCGCGGCTCAACGTCGATGCTGGCTTCGACCTCGACCGCTTCTACACCAGGCTGCTGGAGGAGCACGGCACCTATGTTGGCCCCGGCCACTGGTTCGAGATGCCCAAACGCTTCTTCCGCCTCGGCTTCGGCTGGCCGACGGAAGCGGAATTGCGCGGCGGCCTCAAGGCCATCTCGGCCGTGCTGAGGGGCTGAGTCGGTATCTCGGCAAAAAATTCGATTTTCTTTGCTCCAGCGCGGATTTTTTGCGCGCATGGCAAGACGAACTGGGCTAAAGGGTTGCGGCCGGACCAGCGCCCACCGTGGAAGTGCCCCGCCGGCCCATTGTCGCAACGGGGCCCTCGAATCATGACCGTCGAAGCTACTTCACCAGACCAGCGCTACGCCGCGTTCCGGCACCGCCCCTTCCTCAGCTACTGGACGGCGCGCTTCCTCACGACATTCGCCACCATGATCGTGTCGGTCGCCGTCGGCTGGCAGGTCTATGACCTGACCCGCGATCCGTTCGACCTCGGCATTGTCGGCATCGTCCAGTTCCTGCCTTCGCTGCTTCTGGTCCTGGTCACCGGTGTCGTCGCCGACCGCTTCGGCCGCCGGCTGATCATGACGCTGGCGACGCTCATCGAGGCCGGCTGCGCCTTGGCCCTCCTGCTTCTGACGCTGCGCGGCCTGACCAGCCCGCTGCCGATCTTCGCCGTGCTGGTCATGTTCGGCATTGCCCGCGCCTTTTACGGGCCGGCTTCGTCCTCGTTGTTCGCCAATCTCGTGCCGCAGGAAGACTTCGCCAACGCCATCGCATGGAACTCGTCGGCCTGGCAGACGGCGACCATCGTCGGCCCGGTGGCCGGCGGCCTGCTCTACGGCCTTTCGGCGGAAGTCGCCTACGCCACCGCCGCCGTGCTGATGCTCGCCGCCGCGCTGCTCGTCTTCACCATCCCGAAGCCCGCCCAGCAGACGGCCACCGACAAGCCGACGATGCAGACGCTGTTTGCCGGCTTCGGCTATATCTGGGGCGAGAAGATCGTACTCGGCGCGATCTCGCTCGACCTGTTCGCCGTGCTCCTGTCCGGCGCCTCGGCGCTGCTGCCGGTCTACGCACGCGACATATTGCAACTCGGCCCCTGGGGTCTCGGCCTGCTGCGCTCGGCGCCCGGCATCGGCGCCATCTGCGTCGCCGTCTGGCTCGCCGGTCATCCGATCCGCGACCATGCCGGCAAGATCATGCTGGGATTCGTCGCCTTGTACGGCGCTTCGATAGTGCTGTTCGGCCTGTCGACCATCACCTGGCTGTCGATCGTGGCGCTTGCCCTGCTCGGCGCCACCGACATGTTCAGCGTCTATATCCGCGAGACGCTGATCCAGCTCTGGACGCCGGACGATGTGCGCGGCCGTGTCAACGCCGTCAACCAGGTCTTCGTCGGCGCCTCCAACGAAGTCGGCGAATTCCGCGCCGGCACCATGGCGGCGCTGATCGGCACGGTTCCCGCCGTGGTGATCGGCGGCATCGGCGCCATCGCCGTTGCCGGCCTGTGGGCCTATCTGTTCCCGGCGCTGCGGCAGGTAAGGCATCTCAACAGCCGCAACTGATTGCGTTCTGGATCTGAGCGGCCGGCTTCCGACGTTCGGGCCAATCAGGCGTCGGCTAGCGAGGCAGCGTCGCGAGCAAATTTAATCCGAAAAGCTCACGCTCACGCCGCGCTGCCGGAAATAGGCCTGCATCAGCTTGCGGCCGGCGCGGTTGTTCTGCACCAGCCTGGCCGGATCGAACACCGCCTGTTTCTTCCCCTCTCGTGCCAGCACGGCCTTGAGTGCCGCGATATGCGCATCGAGGTCGGCATTGTCGGCTCGGAGTGAGGCATAGATATTTTCGGTCGCCTCGGCCACGGTCAGTTCGCTCACTGGTGTCGTCCTTTGGTTGATTGGGCGGCGCCTTAGCATAGATTCGCCGCTGGTCGATACCGACGAGATTGTCAGTGACCCGCTAGTTTGTGCCATGTCGCCCGGCAATCGGTGGCATCCTCGCTATCGCGGTTGCGGCCTTGTGAGCCTATTTGTCCCCGGCGCAACGCCAGGTGCGGCACCTGGACGGCCAACTTGATCGAGCGCCGGCCACCAGATTCGCCGTTTGCCGCCATCGACATCCGCCGGCAACTAGCGATATGGGCGGAATGCAGACCGACGGCTTCTGACAACACGGTTCAACGACGAGCGGAGGTTGAGAGGCGCCGGAAGGCAGGTTCATCTGCAAGAGATGGCGCGACGAACCGAATCTGATCCAATGCATCGCTGAGATCGTCGGGAATGACGGCGCCCTCCGAAGTTCCCACGGTGAGATCGAGCAATCGCAACAATGCTCTTGCCTTGTCCTCGTCGTTGATGATCGCGAGCTTCTTCGCCTCGCCCTCGTCGCCGTAGAGGCCGTAGTTCAGCATCGACCAGCATTCAAAGGGCACGAGGAAGCGTGCGATAGTGTCTACGGCCTCGGCAAAAGCCTCTTCTGAGGTGGCGGGAAGATCGGCAAGTGCGCCGCTGACG
This sequence comes from Mesorhizobium sp. SOD10, assembly GCA_000824805.1. Lineage (GTDB taxonomy): Bacteria > Pseudomonadota > Alphaproteobacteria > Rhizobiales > Rhizobiaceae > Mesorhizobium. The sequence goes on along the minus strand of CCNA01000005.1, from coordinate 89,562 downwards.
CCTGGAGTTGCGAGCGAGCGTTCCTGTGGCCAAACGTCGCGAAGGAAGGGCGCAGCCGCGGACCTGAACAGTGCCGCAGCGGAAGGTGCGTTCTCTAGTGCTTCGCCCTCAGGCTGGCCTTGCTCGGGAACCTTCTTGGACAAATCGCGGACGAATTGCTGGATCGCGTTCGCCGCCGATGCACGAACCTCGTCATCGAGTACGCGCAACATTTGTTGAACCCGCGGATTGGGTACGGCGGGTTCCCGCCCCTCACGGAAGGCGTGGAGCGACTCGATGACGATGCTGAACACCAGTCTTCGCCGCGTCTCCCGCCCCAGCCGGCGATCTGTCGCTCGCTCCACCATTGCGCCGCCAATAATCTTCAAGACCTCGGTGAAATGGGTACGCCGGGCAATAGCGCGCCAGAGCGCGAGCGACGCCCCGTCGTCGTTCAGTAGCGGGACAATCAGATGCTCCTGTGTCCAGTCCGGGTCAGCGCGGAGAAAGTAAGGCAGTTCCTCGATCAAACGATGCCGAGCGATCAGTCCGCTTCGCCCGGTTGACGCAATCACGACGTCGCGCATCTGCCGCTCAACCGACCCAACGGCAAATGCCTGTGAATCGGGCGTGAGCATTGGGCATGCCGCCAAGAAGACACCGACAAGTTTTCCAGCGGGCGTGTTGAGCGTATCGAGATCCATCGGCTCCCGATTGTCGTCGACGGAGCGGGCAGTGACGCTGAGATCGGTATCATCGCCTTTCTCCGGTCTCATATTGGTCGCCTCCACGGCAATCGACCAAATTCGCAACCACACGGGCAATCCCAGCGGTTTGGAGACAATCTGCTCTTTCCACGCGTCCAGCCACGCGCTGACGCCGCCTATCGATGCTGATAGCGTCCCTTCTGAGAGTTGGTTTAGAAGCGCTAGGACTCTTACTGCCTCGCCCTGAAGATCACGTAGTGCCGCGCCTACAGGTTCTGGCGAACTTGGTGAATGTGCCCAGCCGAAACGGTTCCAGACTCTGGGGAAGTCATCTCCGCCACTTCCTGCGGCTTCCAAATCTCCGAGGACAAGTGCGGCCTTTTCAGGTTGTTGCAGCCAATCATTCGCCCGTTCAGCGGGGTCGTCATCCCAGCCGCCGCGGCTTGTTGAAAGCGCGGCCTCGAGCGCGCGCAGACGCGGTACCCCCTCAAGTATATTGTACCGATCATCGGGATTCGGAGGAATCCACCTTGCGGTTGCCGCTTCTGGAAAACCTGCATCGATTGTCATCGTTGCAAGATCGGCAAATTGGGGGATTCGTGCGTCTAGCCATGACTTCGAACTTGGTGGCAGTTGGCCACCCGCAACCTCTATACGCTTCAGCTCGCGAACAGACCAGTAGAGGCGTGCGTTCTTGACTTTTGCCGCCTCAGCCTTCTTTGGCCAATGATCCCGCGGAGGACCGATTTGGATACGTTCGGTAATGGCTTCTTGGGTTCTCTGATTCAGGTCACCAAAACGAGTTGACCGAAGCTCAGCGATCTCCGGAAACACGTGCAAGTCCCAGAACTTGCGATCATCGAGCCCTACGAGGAAGGACCCGACCTGCTCGGCCGAGGTCAACTGCGAGTTCCGGGACATGGCAGCCCACAGCCGAATGTGCACCGGGGAGTCAACCAGGCTCCATCGCATTAGAAATGGCCGCGCGGCGCCTGAGTCAAGTTCAGCAATCCGTGCCACAACGGCATGGAGGAGCTTCACGGAGGGGGCGATCCCGTGATGGTAGGAATCCGGGTCTTTGCTTTCGCCAGCCTGCGGAGCAGAGGTCACGTAGTAGACCCGCCCCAAATTTCCGAGCTGCCACAAGCGCCGCTGCCCATCCCATCCGAGCCGTCGAGCGATATCGAGACCGTGCAGAATTGCGGCTTCAAGAGCATTGGCTACTGACTTTAGAAATTGGATGTCTGATAGGTTGGCGAGTTGAAGTAACTTCAGATCGATCAGACCGCCGCTCGTCAGGCTCGCAGAAAGGAGGTGTTCGAAAGACTTAGGGGACCGCGGCTTCTTGATGAACTGCCAGCGCCAGGAATCAATCGGTTTCACTTTGAGGCGCGGAGCAACAAGATTCACGATGGCGGAAACAACCGCACCAGAACGATCGCCGGCACGCAGGCGCTTTTGGATGCCATAGATCGCCGTTCCATCATCTCTCTCGGAATAACCGGAGGACCAGCTTTCTTCAACCAAGCGCCAAGCGGTTGCCCAGGGTTCCTGTAAGTCCCGCGCTCCGTCACTGTTCAGCAAGTCTTCAATGGCGATTCGTTCAACACGGTGATTCCGTCCCAGGCTGAGTGCCCAGTTGATCGTACCTTGCTCTGCTAAGCGCTTGTGCAGAAATGCGATCGTTGCTCGGAACGTGTCCCGATCGTGCGGGTCGAGATAAGCCCAAGGTCGGATCATGATTTCCGCCCTCGCTCTTTTTCACTAGCGATTTTCACGATGGCATCGAGCCAACCAATGTCCGCCTTCGCGTCAGATACTAGCGATGCTAATCGCACCCGTTCGCTCGCATTGCTTCGGCGGAAAAGGTGATCGTATAAGTCGCGATCAGATTCTGGGGCTGCCGCCCGGGTTGACTTGACGATCCGGCGAAGCTCCGCGTCGATCTTTGCTTTCCTTCCATTTATGGCCGACAGTTCGGACCACCGGTCAAGCGTTTCCAGTAGTGCATTATGATTGCCATTGGAGTCATAGTGAACCGGCGTGATCCCGCGCGCCTTCCAGTCCTCCAATGATACCGGATCGGGCGCATTTGTGCCGAAGAAGGTGAACCGCTCTTTCAAGTCGTCAAAGCGACTGCCGTCGGCAGCCACTGCATTCAATAGGTAACGCATCGGTGGATCGTTTGCGCTATATCCAACCAGGACGAGGTGAAAGAGGCGAGCCGCATCGTAGATGAAATCAGGCACGACTCGCCGCCGCAGGTAGAATTCACCGAAGTCCTGATCCGACAACACGAGCTCGGAAAAGCGAGATAGGTTTCTGTCCAGAGCGCCATGTATGTGAAGCACCCCCGAAAAATCCATCTGCCTAGAAGGCCTAGGGATAGAACCCAATGCATAGGTCTGGACGGGCGATCGAAGCCGCTGAGATGCTACTTCGAGTAGCAGATCAAAATTCGTGGTGACAATGGTCCTGACCCCGCCTCGGTCTGCGAGGCGCATGAGTGCCCGATGGATTGGTGCAGGATTGTTGGGACCGGAGCGGAGACTCGCAGCGACTTCACGCCTGACTTGGCTGTCGCCGCGGGTCCTATCGTCAAGACGGCGTTCAAGCATGCCCAGGACAACGTCATAGTCGCCGACAATGAACCGCTTAACTTCAGCCGTCTGGCGTTCGGTCAAGCCAGAACAATCGACCTGCCATTGGTTACACACGCCAGCTGGCAAACCGACCAAGACGGCATGCACGCTGGTGTCCAAACGCGCGTACACGTCGATTACGAGTTCACGAAAATCAGGGAGTCCTGCAGGTCTCGAAATCCCTGCGCCGCAAATGAATAGGACTTCGCCGCGAGCATGGGCTAGCAGAAGGCGCTCAGGTATCGCAGTTAGCCCACGGCCAAGAGAAATTACGCGATCTTCAATATCCGGCCCCACCGCTTAGCCTTATGGTTAGAGCAACTCGAAGTTGCCTCGACTGGCCTCTGTAGCTGCGAGGCACCGCGCCACACAATGTCTAACGGGTGTTCCTCAACAACATAAACTTCACGTGTTATGCCCGCCCAAAAAACCACCACCGGAATGTCTGCTCCTGAACGAAGGCAAGGTTTGCCTCTACGGCCGAGATGCGGCGCAAAGCAGTTGTTGTAGACTTCGCGTCAAACCGGCCGTTCATGGCAATAGGCCTTCACCCTACCCCACCGCCGGCCTGCCAAAAATCAGCTCTAAAAACTCGCCCAGCCAGCGCTTGAGGTGCATGTCCCAGATCAGCCTGCCGCCGAGATGGTCGCGGCCGGGCTGGGCGCCGGGCAATTCGAAGCGATGCGCGCCGCGCACCACCCAGCGCTGCATCATCACCCTCGTCAGCTCGCCATGGAACTGGATGCCCCAGGCATTCTCGCCGTAGCGAAACGCCTGGTTGGGATAGGTTTCCGCCGTCGCCAGCAGCGTCGCATCCTTCGGCAGCGAGAAGCCCTCGCGGTGGAATTGGTAGACCATCTCCGGCCAGTGCAGCAGTTTCTTGCCGGCCTCGGTCGCCTTCAGCGGATACCAGCCGATCTCGACCAGTCCTTCGCCATGGCCCTCGACTTTGCCGCCGAGATGGTTGGCAAGCATCTGCGCGCCGAGGCAGATGCCGAGGAACGGCCGGTTCTCCTTCAGCGGGATTTCCAGCCAATCCGTCTCGCGGCGCACGAACTCGTCTTCGTCATTGGCGCTCATCGGCCCGCCGAAGATAACCGCGCCGGCATGACCGTCCAGCGTGCAGGGCAATTCGTCGCCCAATGGCGGCCGGCGGATATCGAGATCGAAACCCTCTTCCAAAAGCATATGGCCGACGCGGCCGGGGCTCGACGTCTCCTGATGCAGCACGATCAGGATTTTTGGTCTCGGCCTCGGTCTGGGTGGCATGGAAGGCGAAGGGTCCTGTTATTCGTCGCTCGACTTGCCCTTGGCGCCGGGCACCTCGGCCGCCGCCTTGCGGCGCGCCTCGATACGGTCGCGGCGCTCGACGCCGATCAGCTCGGCGACCCGCCAGACGGTGTTGTCCTCGAGCTCGTCAAGCTCGCCATCGGCATAGACGATTTCCCACATCAGGCCGATGAAGGCCTTGCGCGCCTCGGCGTTGAGGTGACGCTTGAGCACGCTGGTGAAGGCGTAGAGGTCGATGGCCTCATTGTCGGCGCGCTCGCCGGCGGCGGCCAGCGCATCGAGCTCCTCGCCGCTCACCGAATAGGTCTCGGCCAGGATCTGCTTGAACCGCTCCCATTCGACGTCCTGGCGCACGCCGTCCGCATTCATCACATGGTAGAGCAGCGCTGAGGCCGCGACGCGCGGATCGTCGGCGCTCGGCTTGGCTTCGCGACCTGCCGGCAGATCCCTCAGGAAGGACAATACGCGCTCGAACATCGATGTTTTTTCCCTGCCCACCAAACCCGGCCTCAAAACAAACGAAACCGGCGCGGCGATTTTTCCGCTGCTTCTTCCGGCGCGACACCCGGATCGTCCGGCAGAGGCGGCAGCTCCGAGCCCCGCCCGTTGGTTTCGGCCTCGCCGACGGCTTCCGCAACGGCCGTGTCCTTCTCGCCGCCATTCGCCGGCACCGGGGACGGCTTCTCGGCCGCAGCATCGGCGACGATGTCGATCGCCTTCTCGGCGACAGGCTGGACAGGCGGCGCAGCCGTGATCGCCGGCACCGCGGCATCCGCGTCGCTGTCGATCAGCTGGCCGAGCCGCTCCATTGGCGCGCGCCAGGTGAAGGCGTCGAGCTTGCCGGTGACCGGCGACACCGGCGCCCAGCGCTCTGAGATGACGCCGTCCGCCACCCAGGCCGGGTCGCGCGGCGCACGCACGGCTTTGGACAGCAGTTGCCGCACCTTGCCCTGGTCGCCGGTCTCGGCCTCTTCGATATCGGCGAGCAGAAGATAGGCGCCCTCGCGGCGATCCATGCGGATCGCCGCCTCCGCCTCCCGCCGAGCGGTGGCGAAATCCTGCGCGTCGAGCGCCGCGCGCGCCACGGCCATGGACGACTCGGCATGGTTCTTCTTCAATTCCTGCAGCTTCTTCGCCCGGTTGAGGCGGTCGAGCACGGCGTCGCCCGGCCTTGCATGGGTGTAGAGCTCGGCGATATCGGGATGCGGCTCGGCCTTCCAGGCGGTCTCCAGGATTTTGGAGCCCTTGCGCACGTCGTTTTGCCGGATGACCAGGTCGGCGGCGATGACCGCGGCCGGCGCGAAATCGGGCGCCAGCTTGTTGGCTTCGAGCGCCGCGGTGCGGGCGGCGTTCGGGTCGCTGTCGACCAGCGCTTGCGCCTTGGCCGTCAGCAGCACGGCGCGGCGGCGGTTGGCCGCGTCGCGCTCGATCTGTTTGGTCGATTTCTGCGCCTCGACCAGCTTCAGCGCGCCGTCCCAGTCGCCGCGTTCGGTCAGTTCCTCCAGCGTCGATTCCGCTGCCCAGGCAAGCTGCGGCGCCACCGCGGCCGCGCGGCCGGCATAGTGGCGCGCGGCATTGCGGTCGCCGAGCCGCTCGGCCTCCAGATAAAGCCCGCGCAGGCCGAGCAGCCGCATCTCGGGATCGTCGAGCATGCGCTCGAATTTCTCCCGCGCGCCCTCATGATCGCCTTCGAGCAGCGAGGCCTGCGCGTCGAGCAGGTTGATCAGCGGCTCCCGGTCGGAGCTGATCAGCTTGGCCGCTTCCTTGGTCTTCTTGCGCGCCAGCGCGCCGTCGCCGGCGCCAGCCGCAATCATGCCGGTCGAAAGCGCCTGATAACCACGGTCGCGGCGGCGCACGCGGAAATAGCGCGAGATCGTGTAAGGGCTGTTCCACAGCGACTTGATCAGCCACCAGACGATCATCACCGCGGCGACTACGGCGACGATCGCCACCGCCGCCACCATCAGCGTGACCTGGTATTGGTAGCCGTTGAAGGTGACGATCATCTCGCCCGGACGGTCGGCCAGCCAGGCAAAGCCCAACCCCAGCGCGAAGACGACGGCGAGGAAGACGAGGAGGCGGATCATCTTGTCGTCCTCACGCCTTCGTCGCGCCGGCAATCAGCGCTTCGAGCTGCTTTTCGACCTCCAGCCGCGCCTTCAGTTTGCCGGCAAAATCGGCGCCGGCGGCCTTCGCGGCGTCGGGCAGCGTGTCATATTCGCTGAGGGCCTTGGCATAGTCGCCCTGGTTGACCGCCACTTCCATGCGGGCGACGGTCTCCGGGACGCCCTTGCCTTCGATGGCGCCGACCGGGCGCACCTTGACCAGCGATTCCGCGCTCGACACCAGGCTCTGGAAGAAGCCGGCATTCTGGTCGACCGGCTTTGCCGCCTCGACCATGGCATTGGCCGCGGCATCGGCCTCCGACGCGATGGTGGCGCGGGTCGGCACGCCCTTCTCGGCATAGGAGCGCAGCGCAGCGAGTTCCGGCGCGTCCGGCGCGATCGCCGCGAACGTGTCGAGCTCGGTCGCGAAGGGCGCGCCGCGGTCGAGTGCCGACTTCAGCGCCGACGCGGCGATCGCCAGCGCGATCTTGGGCTGCGAGGCCTGCGCTTCGACCTTGCCGGAAAGCTGCGACACGGACTGCTCCAGCGCCGCGATCCGGCCTTCCGCGGCCTTGGCCGCGTCGCCGGTGGATTTCACCAGCGCGTCGAGCCCGGCGATCTTCTCGTTGAGCGGGCCGAGATCGACGGGCGCGGCATTGCCGTTCTTCCGCAGCTCGGCGACGGCCGTCTCGATCTGGCCGACCTTGTCGCCGAGCGCCTTGAGCGCGGAGGCGTCGCCGCTCTGCCCGGCCGAGGATTTCAGCGCCGCGACATCGGTCTTGACCTGCTCGAGCGCCGAGGAAAGACCATCGACCTTGGCCGAGGCCCCGCTGTCGCCGCTTTCCTTCAGCGCCGCGATTTCGCTTTTCAGCGAAGCGATCTCGCCATTGACCCCATCGAGCGATCCTCCGTTCGATCCCGGCGCGCCAATCAGTCCGACGGCCTGCAAAAGGCCGGCGCCGGCAAGCGCGATTACCCCGCCGATGACGCCTGCGGCGATGGCGTTGACGCCGGTTCTGCGCGGTGGCTGCGGCACGCGGTCCTCGCCCCATGTCTCACTTCGCGTCTCGCTTGGCTTCGTGGTGGAGGCGCCGGCGCTAGCCGTGGAGGCATCCTCGAAATTGTAGTCGAAACCCTTGGGCTGGCTCTTCGATGCATCGGAACCGCCGGGATATGGCTTTTCCGGCTCGTCCTTGCCGGTCTCGGGCTTGTCGGCCGTCGCCTGGAAGGCGTCGCTATGCTCCCAAGGCTCGATATCGGCCTGCTCGGCATGGATCGGCTCTTCCGGAGCTTCCGGCTGCGAAGCAGCGGCCGCCTCTTCCGCCTTCGCCTCGTCGGTCTGCGCGGTGCTGGCCTCGGCCTTGGCGGCATCCTCGTCGGTGATTCGCGAGACGGCGCCGGGCTCGAGTTCGATGGTCGCCGGCTCGCGCCGGGTCTTCGAATGCCGCATCTTCGGCGTCTTGACCATGCTTTGGCTCCGCAAATTGGCTTGAGGATGGATCAACGGGTCAGAGCGTCAGGATGCTCTAGCACATCACCAAGCGGTGAAAAGGGGCGGTGTGATGACGCGGCTCAGCCGGGCAGCGACAAAAGGGCCAGCAACGCATCTTCCTCGGCTTTGGATGCGATGCGAACCCTGTTACCGGCAACCCTTTCTATCGGCTCGGCGATACGGCTCGAAAGCGCCAGGAATTCCGTTTTTGCAAAGAGATGCCCCAGCGTCGGCCGCGCCATCAGGCCGACCAGCGCCGCGCCGGCCTTGGCCGAATAGAGCAGCGCGGCGTCGATCGATCGGCCCGACAGGCGGTCGGCCACCTCTGCATCGCCATAGTCGATCGCTGTTGTGTCGTAGGTCTCGATCGCCTGAACATGCACACCCGCCATTGCCAGCCGCTGCTCGAACACCGGGAAGCGGACGCGACCGCATAGATAGACGATTGCCTTGCCGGCAAGATCGCCTGCGATGGTGTCTGCCAGCGCCTCGGCATCGCCCGGACCCTCCGTGACAGCGAGAAATCCCGCTACGTGGCAGGCTTCGGCCGTCCTTTTCCCGACCGCGTGGCAAGGCAGGTCCGCAAGCGCCGCGACCAGCGCTTTCGGTGCATGCCGCACCGCATTGGCGCTGGTGACAGCGACCGCGACGGCATCGCCGCCGATGCTCGCTTCGACCGGCAATGCGCTCGTCTCGGTCAAGGGCAGCAAGACCGGCTGGAATCCTAGGGCTTCGAGGCGTCGTGCCGTGCGCGACGCGCCAGGCTCCGGCCTCGTCACCAGGACGCGGACCATGTCAGGCCCAGCCGTCGAAGAATTTAGCGCCGGCCCTGGCGCGAACTGTGCGGGCGGCATCGAGGCCGATCTCCGCCGCATCCGCAGCCTCGCCTTCCAGCCGGACCTCATGCGATTCCGTGCCGTCGGGCGAGATGATCAGCCCGGCGAAGGAGAGTTTTTCGCCGGCTACCGTCGCATGACCGGCGATGGGCGTGCGGCACGAGCCGTCGAGCGCGGCAAGGAAGGCGCGCTCGCAGGCGAGCGCCTGGCCGGTCGGCACATGATGGATCGCCGCCAGCATCTTCTCGACGTCGCGGTCGGCGATGCGCGTTTCGATGCCGATCGCGCCCTGGCCTGGCGCCGGCGGAAAACCCTCGAGCGCCATCAGGTCGGTGACGACATGTTCGAGGCCAAGCCGCTTCAGCCCGGCATAGGCGAGGATGGTGCCTTCGGCGACGCCTTCGTCCAGCTTGCGCAGCCTGGTCTGCACATTGCCGCGGAAGATCACCACGTCGAGGTCCGGCCGCATGCGGCGGAGCAGCGCCTGGCGCCGCAGCGACGACGACCCGACCGTGGCACCATGCGGCAGGTCGGCGATCCGCTCCACCCTCTTGCCGATGAAGGCGTCGCGCGCGTCCTCGCGCGGCAGGAAGGTGGAAAGCTCCAGCCCGTCGGGCAGCACCGTCGGCATGTCCTTCGACGAATGCACCGCGATGTCGATGCGGCCGTCGAGCAGCGCCTCCTCGATTTCCTTGGTGAACAAGCCCTTGCCGCCGGCTTCCGAGAGCGGCCGGTCCTGGATGCGGTCGCCGCTGGTCGAGATCGGCACCACCTCGAACGCCTGCTCGGGCAGCTCATGCGCCTGCATCAGCCGCGCCCGCGTCTCATGCGCCTGGGCCAGCGCCAGCGGGCTTCCGCGTGTTCCGATTTTCAAAGTTTGCATGGCGCGCCGTCCGTGATAACCCCCGAGTGAACTCGAGGTCTGTCGAGATTCAGGTCAGGCCGAGCCGAAAATGGTGGGTTTCGAGAACCGGAGCGGAGCGTACTTTTGGGTACGTGAGCACCGGAAGCGCAGAAAACCGCCATTTGCAGGCCGGCATCACCTGAATATCGGCAGACCTCCTATCTAGTAAACGCCGGTCAGACAACCTTCGAGGACAGCGACCAATTGATCCGCGTTCTGGGCATTGAAACGAGCTGCGACGAGACGGCGGCCAGCGTGGTGGCGCTGGACGGTACCGCCGCGCCCGAGATCCTGTCCAACGTCGTGCTCAGCCAGATCGAGGAGCACGCGGCCTTCGGCGGCGTCGTGCCGGAAATCGCAGCGCGCGCCCATGTCGAGGCGCTGGACGGTATCGTCGAGGCAGCACTTGCCGATTCGGCGGTGTCGCTGGACGAGGTCGACGCCATCGCCGCCACCGCCGGTCCCGGCCTGGTTGGCGGATTGATCGTGGGCCTGATGACGGCCAAGGCGATCGCTGCAGCCGCCGACAAGCCGCTGATCGCCATCAACCACCTTGAAGGCCACGCGCTGACGGCGCGGCTGACCGATGGGCTCGATTTCCCTTATCTTCTGCTGCTCGTTTCCGGCGGCCACACCCAGATCGTCGCGGTGCGCGGCGTCGGCGACTATCAGCGCTGGGCGACCACCATCGACGACGCGCTGGGCGAAGCCTTCGACAAGACGGCCAAGATGCTCGGCCTGCCCTATCCCGGCGGGTCGAATGTCGAGAAGACGGCGGTAGGCGGCGACGCAGGCCGCTTTGCCTTCCCCCGCCCGATGAAAGGCTCGGCGCAGCCCGACTTCTCCTTCTCCGGCCTGAAGACGGCGGTGCGCCAGGCGGCAACGGCGATCGCGCCGCTGAGCGACCAGGACGTCGCCGACATCTGCGCCTCCTTCCAGGCGGCGGTGGCGGACGCGCTGGGCGACCGTGTCGGCCGCGCCCTTGCCCGCTTCCGCCAGGAATTCCCGGGCCGGGCAAAGCCGGCGCTGGTCGTCGCCGGCGGCGTCGCCGCCAACCGCACCATCAAGGCGACGCTTGAAGCGCTGTGTTCGGAAGCGGGCTTCGCCTTCGTGGCGCCGCCGCAAAAGCTTTGCACCGACAACGCCGCGATGATCGCATGGGCCGGCATCGAGCGGCTGCGCGCGGGCATCGTCGACGAGAATGCCGCCGATTTCGTGCCGCGCTCGCGCTGGCCGCTCGACAGTGTTTCGGCTCCCTTGGTCGGCTCGGGCCGGCGCGGTGCCAAGGCATGACCAAGAAAGGCATCACCAGCAAGGAAAGCAAAAGTCCTGCCAGCGGATGGCGCGTTGCGGTGCTGGGCGGCGGCGCCTGGGGCACGGCGCTGGCGCTCGCCATGTTGCGAGCCGGTCATTTCGTCCGCCTCTACGCGCGCGACGCCGAGACCGTCGCCGCCATCGATCGCGGCGAAAACCCGCGCTATCTGCCGGGGATCACGATCGAGCCGGGCATCGTCGCCACCAGCGACATCGCCGCGGCGCTCGGCGGCGCCGACTGCGTGCTCGCCGTCACGCCGGCGCAGTCGCTGCGCGCTGTGCTCGCCTCTGCGCGCAGCCATGTCCCTGCAGGCGTGCCGCTGGTGCTCTGCGCCAAGGGCATCGAGCGCGACACCGGGGCGCTGCTGTCGGCGATCGTCGAGGAAAGCCTGCCGGACAATCCGGTCGCGGCGCTCTCTGGTCCGAGCTTCGCCAGCGACGTCGCGCGCGGCCTGCCGACCGCCGTCGTGGTCGCCGCCCGCGAGGCGGAATTGGCCGCCGAGCTTGCCGCCCGCTTCTCGGCCGAGAACCTGCGCTGCTATTCCAGTGACGACCTGATCGGCGTCGAGATCGGCGGCGCGCTGAAGAACGTCTTTGCTATCGCCGCCGGCGCGATCACCGGCGCCGGGTTAGGCGCCAGTGCCCAGGCCGCCATGGTGACGCGCGGCTTCGTCGAATTGCGCCGCCTCGGCGCCGCCTTCGGCGCGAAACCCGAGACGCTGATGGGGCTTTCCGGCCTCGGTGACCTGCTGCTCACCTGTTCTTCCGCGCAGTCGCGCAATTTCGCCTACGGCCTGGCGCTCGGCCAAGGCAAGCCGCTCGGCGGCCTGCCGTTGGCCGAAGGCGTGCCGACGGCGGGCATCGCCGCCCACATCGCCGCCGAGCGCGGCATCGAGGCGCCGATCATCTCGGCCGTCGCCGCCATCCTCGACGGCAAGGTGACCATCGGCCAGGCGGTGACTGCGCTGATGACGCGCCCGCTCAAGACCGAAACCGAAATCTGAATGATCGGAGTTGAAAAATGCTGTTTGCGTTGATTTGCAAGGACAAGCCCGGCAGCCTGCAGCTGCGCGTCGACACGCGGCCGGCGCATGCGGCCTTCCTGGAGGGCCTGATCGCTGAGGGCAAGCTTGCCTTTGCGGGTCCCTTCCTCGACGCAGACGGCAAGCCGGACGGCAGCCTGGTGATGATCGAGGCGCCGGACATGGCTGCTGCCCAGGCGCTCGCCGCCGCAGATCCCTACGCCAAGGCCGGCCTGTTCGAAAGCGTGCAGATCCGTCCGTGGAACTGGGTCTTCCAGAAGCCCGCCGGCGCATGATCGTTCGCTGCTCTCGCCGCGGCGACGGCGAGAGAGTAAGCATAGACGGGAACGCCATGCGTGGCGGTACGACAAAGCGATGGGACAAACGATATGAATTACTGGCTGTTCAAGTCCGAACCTTCGGTCTTTTCCTTCGAGGCGCTGAAGGCCAAGGGCAAGGGCGGCACGCAATGGGATGGCGTCCGCAACTACGCCGCCCGCAACAACATGAAGGCCATGCAGATCGGCGATCTCGGCTTCTTCTATCATTCCAATGAGGGGCTCGACATCGTCGGCATCGCCGAGGTCTGCGCGCTGGCGCATCCCGACACCACCACCGACGATCCGCGCTGGGAATGCGTCGATATCCGCGCCTATAAGGACGTGCCGAAGCCGGTGACGCTGGAGCAAGTGAAGGCCAACCCCAAGCTCGCCGAGATGGCGCTGGCCCGGCTCGGCCGGCTTTCCGTGCAGCCGGTGACGGCGGCCGAATGGAAAGAGGTCTGCCGCATGGCCGAGCTCAACCCGGCGCCGTGAAACGACTTACGCCGAAAAGCGCGAAGACCTTCATCCTCGACAACACGGCGCTGATGGCGCCGCCGCATGTGCCGGAAGTACTCTTGCACCTCGCCGACGAAGCGCATGATTTGTGGCTGCGCACCGAGGAGGAGCTGGCCGAGATCGGCCTGCCGCCGCCCTTCTGGGCCTTTGCCTGGGCCGGCGGCCAGGGTCTCGCCCGCTATGTGCTCGATCACCCCGGAACCGTGCGCGGCAAGCGGGTGCTCGACTTCGCTTCCGGCTCGGGCCTCGTCGCCATCGCCGCGGCGAAAGCAGGTGCTGCGCAAGTCATCGCCGCCGACATCGACCCGTTCTGCGAGACGGCAATCGCCATCAACCTCGAAGCGAACGGCATTGAAGCGCAATTCCTCGGCACTGATTGCGTCGGCACCGACGATGGCTGGGACGTCGTGCTCGCCGGCGACGTCTTTTACGACAAGGCCTTCGCCGACAGGCTGCTGCCCTGGTTCACGTCCCTGAAAGCGCGCGGCGCCGAGATCCTCGTCGGCGATCCCGGCCGTGCCTACCTTCCCAAGACCGGGCTGGAACAGCTTGCCGTCTATCAGGTTCCGGTGACGCGCGTGCTGGAGGATGCCGAGGTCAAGCGTACAACCGTGTGGCGCCTTGCTTGACGCGACCAGCGAACAAGCGTTCCATCGCATTTCGATCTGGAGGGGAAAGCATGGATTTTTCGGTCGTGAACTGGCTGGCGGTGGTCGCCGCCGCCGTCGTCGCATGGTTGTTCGGCGCCGCCTGGTATATGAGCCTGAGCAAGCCTTGGCTGAACGCGGCCAAGCTCGACCCGGCCACCATGCAGCGCTCGGTCGTTCCGTTCGTCATCAGCTTCATCGCCGAGCTCATTATGGCGCTCGTGCTGACGCTGGTGGTGGGCGCCATAACCGGCGGCGAGCCGAACGCTGTGGCGGGATTGCTGTTCGGCTTCGTGCTTTGGCTGGGCTTCATCGCCACCACGCTTGCCGTCAACCACCGCTATGAAGGCTTCGGCTGGGCCCTGACGCTGATCGATGCCGGCCACTGGCTGGGGGTGATGCTGATCATCGGCGCCATCATCGGCTGGTTCGGCGCGCCCGCGGCGCCGGCGGCCTGAAGCTAGTCTAGAGACGGCGCTACCCCGCGTCCGCGTCTTTCGCCACCTCGCCCAGCAGCCATTCGCGGAAGGCGATGATCCGCGCATCGTCCTTGGACGCCTCGGGATAGACCAGGAAATAGGCGAACTCCGGCGCGACCTTGATGCCGAGCTCGAAGGGCCGTACCAGGCGCCCTTGCGAAAGATCGTTGGCCACCATGGCAAAGTCGGCGAGCGCCACCGCATTGCCGTCGAGCGCCGCCTGGGTCGCATCGGTCGAGGACCCGAAGACGAGCGTGCGGCTGTCGTCGAAATCGTCGACGCCGGCCGCGTGCATCCACATGCTCCAGTTAGGCCACGTCACGCCTTGCCGCGACCATTCGATATGCGCAAGCGTGTGGTTGAAGAGGTCGCGCGGCTCCTTCAGCGGCGGACCTGAGGCGAGCAGCGCCGGACTGCAGACCGGGATGATGACGTTCTCGAACAGCCGGTGCGCGATGATCCCCGGATATTTGCCGGTGCCGAAGCGGATGCCGACATCGACATCGTCGCGCTCGAAATCCCTGACGTCGTAGGTGATGTCGAAGCGCAGCTCGACGCCTGGCTTCTGCCGGCGGAAATCGTCGACGCGGCGCATCAGCCACTTCGTCGCGAACTGCGCGTCGAGCGTCACCTTCAGCAGCGCCGTGCCGCGCGTCATCTTGCGGGCGCGGCTGACGGCGCGGTTCAGCAGATCGAGCGCGTCGACCGAGGCCTCCAGCAGCACATTGCCCGCCTCCGTCAGCCGGATGGTGCGGCTGGTGCGCGTGAACAGCACCAGGTCGAGCTGATCCTCGATTTCCTTGATCTGATGGCTGACCGCCGCCGGCGTCAGGCCGAGCTCGTCCGCGGCGCGGGTGAAATTGAGATGCCTGGCGGCCGCCTCGAACGTCCTCAGCGCCCGCGTTCCCGGCAGCAGCTTGGACATGCGATCTCCAAATAAAACTTGATGATCAGAAAAGAACTACTCGTTTCTCGTTTGTTTTTCAATCGGGCATCATGGCTTCATCGAAAACACCATAAAACCGGATTTGATCCGGAGAACACGGGATAAAGCCATGTCTGAGATCGCCCTGAAGCCCAGCACCCCCCTTGAATCCCCCTCCAGCCTCACCCTTTGGCTGCGTTCAGCCCGCGATTGGCTGCGCCACGCCCACGTCGCCGCCAGGCTGCCACACGACTCGGTCGAAGACCTCTCCGACAGCCAGCTGCGCGACATCGGCGCCGAGCGCCGGGATATTTCGAAGACGATGGATCGAGAGCTTCGCGAGATTGGGCTGCTCGGCACGGGTTGGCAGCAGCCGGGACGGTAGGGATTAGGGATTAGGCAGTAGGGAAGGAGACACCTACTGCCTACTGCCTACTGCCTACCTCACCACCTTCACCACCGTCCTGTCCGACAGCAACGGAAGCAGCCTCGCCATGGTCCGCGCCGTCACCGCCACGCAGCCTTGGGTCGGCGTGAAGCCCGGCCGCGCCAGGTGGAAGAAGATCGCGCTGCCGCGCCCCCGCCGGCGGGGCGCGATGTTCCAGTCGAGCACCAGGCAGACATCGTAGAGCCGGTCGTCGCGCTTCATCCGCTCGTGGCTCGCGCCATAGGGGATCTTCACCGGACGGTTGTAGTTGCGGTCGTCCGGCACCTCGCACCAGCCGAGGTCCGGGCCGATGGGCACCATCGGCAGCCTCGTCCGGCGCCCTGCCGCAAACTGATCGCCCCGGAAATAGCCCGACAGGATGCGCATCGACGCCAGCGGCGTCGCGCCGTCCCCTTCATGCTTGTTGGCGGTGATGCCGCTGCGCCCCAGCGCGCAGGGAAACACCGTTTTTCCGGCTTGCAGGAAGCCTTGCGCGGGGTTGCCGGGGCGCGCCCGCACCACCAAAACGCTCAAGCCCTTCGGCAAAAATGCGCCCGCCGCATTGCGCGCGCGTTTTTTCTTGTATGATCGTGTCACGGAACAAATCACTGTGATCGGCTGTTGCGCCGGTGAGCTTCCGCATAAATGGGGGGAGGTCAACTGAATATTCTTTTTAAAACAACGGATTGATATCCATGACATCACGCACCATCCTGATCGTTGATGACGACGACGACCTGCGCGCCACCCTGGTCGAGCAGCTGGCGCTTTACGAAGAGTTCGACGTCCAGCAGGAATCGACCGCCGCAAAAGGCGTTGCCGCCGCGCGCGGCGGTGTTGTCGACCTGCTCATCATGGATGTCGGCCTGCCGGACATGGACGGCCGGGAGGCGGTGAAGATCCTGCGCAAGGGCGGCTACAAGGCGCCGATCATCATGCTGACCGGCCACGATACCGATTCCGACACGATCCTGGGCCTAGAGGCCGGCGCCAACGATTATGTGACCAAGCCTTTCCGCTTCGCAGTGCTGCTCGCGCGCATCCGCGCCCAGCTTCGCCAGCATGAGCAGAGCGAGGACGCGACCTTCTCGGTCGGCCCCTACACCTTCAAGCCCAGCCAGAAGCTGCTGATCGATCCGCGCGGCGCCAAGGTGCGGCTGACCGAGAAGGAAGCCTCGATCATCAAATATCTCTACCGCGCCGACCAGAAGGTGGTGACGCGCGACGTGCTGTTGGAAGAGGTCTGGGGCTACAATTCCGGCGTCACCACGCACACGCTGGAGACCCATGTCTACCGGTTGCGCCAGAAGATCGAGCGCGATCCGTCCAACGCCGAAATTCTTGTGACGGAAAGCGGCGGCTACAAGCTGGTTCCTTAAACATTTCATGATCCAAGAAGTGTGAAACGGTTGGGCTCGGCGGCTTCGCCGTAGCCTTCCGCCTGGAATTGAGCCAAAAGAGATAGAGCGGTCGGGCGGAACCGCTTCGGGTACGATCCTGGTGCTGGAGGGTGACGGGTCGGCTCGTTGCACGCATCGCACGATGCACGGTGGAGCGTTTCTCGCGTGCCCAGAAGGGCGCCCGCTCCAAAGGAGGGATTGGACTGACCGCTCGGGGACAAAGCTAGGATGGCACTGGATGACGACATCCGCATCCTGTCCGGCGTGAAGCTTTTCCAAGGCTTCACGCAGGAACAGTTGCGCCTGCTCGCCTTCGGCGCCGAGACCACCGTGCTCCAGGCCGACCATAAGCTCTACCGCGAGGATGACGTCGCCGACTCTGCTTACATCGTGGTCAGCGGCTTGATCACGCTCTATCGGGAGCTCGGGGGCGAACGCGTCCCGATCGGCACTGCGGGTCCAGGCACCATGCTGAGCGAACTGGCGCTGATCGCCGACACCAACCGGCTGACCAGCGCCTCCGCCGCCGTCGATTCGGAAGTGATCCGATTGAGCCGCAAGATGTTCCATCGCATCCTGGAAGAATATCCGGAGATCGCGGTGCTCTTGCATGACCGCATCTTGGAGGAATTCCAGCAGATGATCGCCCGCATCGAGGAACTGGCGCCGCGGTTTACGGAGTAGGGCCCCGACGAAAGGCCCGAGAGCTTCGTCATTCTAGGGCGGAGCAAGGAGCGAACGCCAGCGCCGCCCTATCCCGCAGCGCTTCAATCCAATTCGAATCGCGCGATCACCGGCACATGGTCCGACGGCTTCTCCCAGCCGCGCGCCGCCTGCAGTATCTCGTAGCCTTTGAAAGCCGGCACCAGATTGG
Organism: Mesorhizobium sp. SOD10; assembly: GCA_000824805.1. Lineage (GTDB taxonomy): Bacteria > Pseudomonadota > Alphaproteobacteria > Rhizobiales > Rhizobiaceae > Mesorhizobium. The sequence continues at coordinate 71,680 of CCNA01000005.1, read as the reverse complement.
CGGAGGACCAGACATGGTCGAGGCGTCGACCGCGGTTCGACGCCTGCCAGTCCTTCGCGCGGTAGCTCCACCAGGTGTAGAGTTTCTGCTCGGCCGGCACGTTGAGTCGCATCAGGTCGACCCAGCCGCCGGCCTTGCGCATCGCCTCGAAACTTGTCGTCTCGACCGGCGTGTGGCTGACGACGTTGAGCAATTGCTTGTGCGACCAGACGTCGTGCTCTTGCGGCGCGATGTTCAGATCGCCGACCAGGATCGACGCGGACGATTCGTCCCCGCTCGCCGGCACACTGTTCATCTCATAGACGAAATCGAGCTTGTGCCGGAATTTGCGGTTGATCTCCGGATCCGGCTCGTCGCCGCCGGCCGGCACATAGAAATTATGGACCAGCACCGATTTGCCGCCTGCCTGTACCCTGACCGACAAGTGCCGGCTGTCGTCGATCTCGCAGAAACGCCGCTTCTCGACCAGCTCGATCGGGCGGCGGGCGACGGTGGCGACGCCGTGATAGCCCTTCTGGCCGTGGAACAGGATGTGCTCATAGCCCGCCTTGCGGAAGGCCTTTTCCGGAAACAGCTCGTCGGGCACCTTGGTTTCCTGCAGGCAGAGCACGTCCGGCGCGTGCTCCTTCAGCAGCCGCTCGACGATCGGCATGCGCAGGCGCACGGAGTTGATGTTCCAGGTGGCGATGGTGAAAGGCATTCAGGCGAGGTCCGGGACGGCAAAGCTCGCCGCACTAGTGCCAGCCGCCTACCGGAAAGACAAGCTCGGCTGTGGATCTCGGCCGCTTCGGCGCCGGCTCATCCGCCGGATCGCTCCCTGCTATTCAACTCTCTGTTCGCCGTGTAGTCGATCGCGAACGTGTCGGCCGGGATGCTGACTCCTTCCTTGACGTTGAAGATCATCACCGTCGTATCCTTGCCCTGTGCGTCCGTGATCGTCCACTGGCGCAGTTCGTAGGTTTTCGGATCGAACATCATGGTGATCGTGGCATTGCCGAAGACCGACTTGTCGGAAAGCTTGATGGTGGTGAGGTCGTCCTCTTCCTTAACGGCCTTGACGCGCCCGCCGGAGAGGTCGATCCGGTCGTCGAGCAGCAGCTTCAGCGGCGTCTTCGACAGCGGGTAGAGGTCGGAGGTGTTGAGCTTCTTGTTCAGGATCACCACCGACTTGCCGTCGGAGATGACGCGGAAATTGGAGGAACCGTCATAGTTGAAGCGGATCTTGCCCGGCCGTTCGAGGAAGAACTTGCCGCCGGTCTGCTCGCCTTTCGGGCCGAACTGGACGAACTCGCCGCTCATCGACTTCACCGAGGAGAAATGGTCGGCGATCTTCTGCGCCGCCGGCGGCACGGCGGCCTGCGCGGCGGCCACGAGCTGATAGCCCGGCACGAGGTTGAGCGCGGCGGCTCCGCCAAGCATCAGGCCGAGGCCGATGACCTGGCGGCGGGTGAGGGCGGATTCGGTCTGGGTCTTCATGCCGGTCACTTTCTGTGATTCGTGTCGCCGCAGTTTCTGGACTCCCACTAGGGCCTAAGTTTGGCGGTGCGCGACAGGCCCGCCGCCTAAGCGCGGACAACTGTCCGTCGCACGAAACGCGCCAGACGATTTCCGGTTGCCTGCTGGCGCCGTTGGTTTATCGGGATTCAGGTCAGGCCGAGCCGAAAATGGTGGCTGTCGAGAACCGGAGCGGAGCGTACTTTTCGTACGTGAGCACCGGAAGCGCAGGAAGCCGCCATTTGCAGCCGGCCTCGCCTGAATATCGATAAACCCTAGAATTTGTCCTCTTCGGTTGGCACCAGAATCTCGCGTTTGCCGGCATGGTTGGCCGGGCCGACAATGCCTTCCTTCTCCATCTTCTCGATGATCGAGGCGGCGCGGTTATAGCCGATGCCGAGCCGGCGCTGGATGTAGCTGGTCGAGGCCTTGCCGTCGCGCAGCACCACCGCCACCGCCTGGTCGTAGGGATCATCGGAATCCTCGAAATTGCCGCCGCCACCGCCGCCGGAGCTACCCTTGCTCGACGGGCCGTCCTCGTCCTCTTCCTCGTCGTCCTCGGTGATGGCGTCGAGATATTCCGGCACGCCCTGCAGCTTCAGATGCCCGACAACTTTCTCGACCTCGTCGTCGGAGACGAAGGGGCCGTGGACGCGCTGGATGCGGCCGCCGCCGGCCATATAGAGCATATCGCCCATGCCGAGCAGCTGCTCGGCGCCCTGCTCGCCGAGGATGGTGCGGCTGTCGATCTTCGACGTCACCTGGAAGGAGATGCGGGTCGGGAAGTTGGCTTTGATGGTGCCGGTGATGACATCGACGGACGGACGCTGCGTCGCCATGATGACATGGATGCCGGCGGCGCGCGCCATCTGCGCCAGGCGCTGCACCGCGCCTTCGATATCCTTGCCGGCCACCATCATCAGGTCGGCCATCTCGTCAATGATGACCACGATATAGGGCATCGGCTCGAGATCGAGGTCCTCAGTCTCGTAGATCGCCTCGCCGGTCTGACGGTCGAAGCCGGTCTGCACCGTGCGCGAGATCTTTTCGCCCTTCTTCTCGGCCAGTTGCACGCGCGCGTTGAAACCGTCGATGTTGCGCACACCGACCTTGGACATCTTGCGGTAGCGGTCCTCCATCTCGCGCACGGTCCATTTCAGCGCGACGACAGCTTTCTTCGGATCGGTGACGACCGGCGTCAGAAGATGCGGGATGCCGTCATAGACCGAGAGTTCCAGCATCTTCGGGTCGATCATGATCAGCCGGCATTCCTGCGGCGTCAGCCGGTAGAGCAGCGACAGGATCATGGTGTTGATGGCGACCGACTTGCCCGAGCCGGTGGTGCCGGCGACCAGCACGTGGGGCATCTTGGCGATGTCGACGATGACCGCCTCGCCATTGATCGTCTTGCCGAGCGCCAGCGCGAGCTTCGCCTTTGTCGTCTCGAAGTCGCGGCTGGCCATGATCTCTCTGAGATAGACCGTCTCGCGCTTGGCGTTGGGCAGCTCGATGCCGATGGCGTTGCGGCCGGGCACGACCGCGACGCGGCAGGCGATCGCGCTCATCGAGCGGGCGATGTCGTCGGAAAGGCCGATGACGCGCGAGGATTTGATGCCCGGCGCCGGCTCGAGCTCGTAGAGCGTGACGACGGGACCGGGGCGGACATGGATGATCTCGCCCTTGACGCCGAAATCCTCCAGCACGCCTTCGAGCAGCCGCGCGTTCTGCTCCAGCGCGTCCTTCGACAGGCTTGGATCCTTGGCGACGTTCTTCGGCTCGGACAGGAAGTGCAGCGACGGCATCTCGAACGCGTCGGAGCCGATGAGCGAGGTCTGCGCCTCGCGCTGGATGCGGGCGCCCGGCACCGGTCGCGCCGCCGGCGCCTCGACGCGGGTCGCGGCATCGGAGCGGAAGTTCCGCACCTTGGGCGGCGCGCCGCGCCGCTGGACGGGCGCCTCGTCGTCGAAGTCGTCGAGATCGCCGTCTTCGTCCTCGTTGAAGATATCCTGGTCGGCCGGATCGACCGAAGCGCTGCGGTCGTTGACCATGGCGGCGAAGAATTCCGGCTCGACGCGGGCGCGGCCGCCCGGGCTCATCCGGCTTTCGGCGAACTCGGCCGATTCGACCCGCTCGGCGGCGCGCCGCCAGGCGCTGGCCTTGGGCTCCATTGGCGGTTCGAACTCGTCGCGCTCGCGCCTGCGCCGCTCGGCGCGGCGGTGCAGGAAGGCGCGGAACGACAGCCACCAATGGGTGACGGCGCCCAGCGCAAGTATTCCCTCATCGCCTTCGTCCTCATCCTCGTCGAACAGCATCTCGTCCTGCTCGCGCGGATCGGGTTGGGCAGCGCGCTCCATGACGGCAAAACCGTTCTTGCGCGCGATCAGCGCCGAGCCATAGGCGAACAGCCACAAGGTCGGCGCGGCGAGGATGACCGCTATGATCGTCGCGAACAGGCCTTTCGGATAACCGCCGACCGCGATGCCCGGAATCTTCAGCACCATGTCGCCGAAGACGCCGCCGAGCCCGGTCGGCAGCGGCCAGGTGTTGGGCGGCGTCACGCAACCGGCAATGGCCGCGGCTAAAAGCGCAAAGCCGAACCAGGCAAAGCCGCGCTTCGGCAATTTGTCGACGCCACGCGCGGAAAACAGGAGGAAGCCCCAGATCACCGCCGGCACCAGCCCCGCGACGGCGGCAAGGCCGAAGAACTGCATGGCGAGGTCCGAGAACACCGCGCCGGCATAGCCCATGGCGTTGGTGACGACGTTGCTGGTGGCGTGGGAGAAGCTCGGGTCGGCGACGTTCCATGTGGCCAAGGCCGCGACGCCGAAGGCGGTGAACAGGAACAGCCCGGCGCCGACCAGCCGCCCGACCTGGCGCCGTGCGAATGCCTGGATGCCGTGCCCCGTATCGGTCAGCGCGAGCGGTGCTGAAGCGCCTGAACGCATGCTCTTCCCCGTAATCGTTGCCTGGCCGGGCGCATGGCGCATTCCGGCAGATTCGAGCGCCAGACTATCGGGGGGAAGGTTAAGGCCGCATTAACCATGGGCCTTTACCGGCGCGGCTCCAACAAAGATGGCAGGCCTCGCGGCCCGCCACCCTATACATCAAACGCCTAACTGATCGGACCCGTTAGGACCCGACCCCGTCCGTTGATCACTTGTGGCCGGCAAACATGTTCAGGTTGGCGCAGAACTCGGCGTGAGGCTTGCTCATCGCCGCGTCCTGACACTCCTTCATCATCATGTCCTGCTTGTCCTTCGGCGTCGCCGCCCAGGCCGCCTTGAAGTCGGCCTCGGACTTCATGGTCTTCATGCTGGAATCGGTGAAGAATGGGGCCATGTTGTCCGGCTCGTCGAGAGCACCGGCAAGTGCAACGCCGCTGATCATCGAAAGAGCCATTGCTCCCAGCAAGATATTCTTGATGTTCATCAGGTGGTTCCTTCCCTTTTGTTTGGCGGGCGCCTTGATGACGCCCGCCATCCCAGTACGGAAACTGGAAGGCCGATGTTTCACGCCGACGCGATCAAGTGAACGTGATCGAAACGGGCCTGGATGGCCGCCCGACAAAAAGGAGGCCCGGAGGGTTCTTCCGGGCCTCAAGGCGTGAGCCCCTTTCGAGAGCGTCACGACGGGATCTTGGGAGGAAATTCCGGGCCGGCGGGAGGAGGATCCGCCGGCCCTCAGCGCAATTCCAGGAAAAGTGTGAAACGGTTTTCCGTCCGGAATTGCGCCAGAGCAAGCTGCAAAGCGGGCCTTACGGCACCACTTCGCCATGCTGGGTGACGTCGAGACCTTCGACCTCTTCCTGGGTCGACGGACGCAGGCCGACCAGCGCCTTGACGATATAGAGGATCACGAAGGTGGCGATTGCCGTCCACAGGATGGTGAAGACGATGCCATAGAGCTGCTTGGCGACCGAGGCGTCCTTGCCGAGCGCGTTGATAGCCGGATCGGCGAGCGCGCCGGTGAGCAGCGCGCCGACGATGCCGCCGACGCCGTGCACGCCGAAGGCATCGAGCGAGTCGTCATAGCCGAACGCATGCTTGAGCTTGACGGCCGAGAGGTAGCAGACGACGCCGGCGATGATGCCGACGATGAAGGCGCCGGTCGGGTTGACGAAGCCGGAGGCCGGGGTCACCGCGACGAGGCCGGCGACGGCGCCCGAGATGATGCCGAGAACCGAAGGCTTCTTGGCGACGATCCATTCGGCGAACATCCAGGCCAAGGCCGCGGCGGCGGTAGCGACCTGCGTGTTCATCATCGCCGCGCCCGCAAGGCCGTCGGCGGCGAGCTCTGAGCCGGCGTTGAAGCCGAACCAGCCGACCCACAGAAGCGAGGCGCCGATCACCGAATAGACCAGGTTGTGCGGCGCCATGTTGGTGGTGCCGTAGCCCTCGCGCTTGCCGAGCACCAGCGCGCAGACCAGGCCGGCGACACCGGCGTTGATGTGGACGACCGTGCCGCCGGCGAAGTCGAGGACGCCGGCCGAGCCGAGGAAGCCGCCGCCCCACACCCAGTGGGCGATCGGCGCGTAGACGAAGACCAGCCACAGGCCCATGAAGATGAGCAGCGCCGAGAACTTCATGCGCTCGGCGAAGGCGCCGGCGATCAGCGCCGGAGTGATGATGGCGAAGGTCATCTGGAACATCGAGAAGACGAATTCAGGGATATTCGCCACGCCCGGCGCCCACAGCGTTGCGGTGGTGATGCCGTGATGGAAGAATTTCGTGAAGCCGCCGATATAGGCGTTCGTGGCGCCGCCGTCGGAGAAGGCCAGCGAATAGCCGAACATGAACCACAGCACCGTCACCAGGCAGGTGATGGCGAAGCTCTGCATGATGGTGGCGAGCACGTTCTTCTTGCGCACCATGCCGCCATAGAACAGCGCCAGGCCGGGAATCGTCATCATCAGCACCAGCGCCGTCGAGGTCAGCATCCAGGCGGTGTTGCCGGTGTCGAGCGCGGGCGCCGGCGCGGCGGGCGCGGCGGCGGTGGCTGCCGGGGCGGCCTCCTGCGCGATGGCGGCGACGGTGCTCATGGCCACGAGCGCGAGCGAAGCAGCCGCGCGTCCCGTCGTCTTCAAGGGGGAAGGAATATTCATTGAACTCTCCGTTGGAATGGATGGTCGCCGCTTAGAGCGCGTCGGTGTCTGTTTCGCCGGTGCGGATGCGCACTGCCTGGTCGATGCCGAAGACGAAGATCTTGCCGTCGCCGATCTGGCCGGTCTTGGCGGCTGCCGTGATGGCTTCGACGGCCTTGTCGACCATGTCGGCGCCGACGGCGACCTCGATCTTGATCTTGGGCAGGAAGCTGACCGCGTATTCCGCGCCGCGATAGATTTCCGTATGTCCCTTCTGACGCCCGTAGCCTTTGACTTCGGTGACGGTCAGGCCCTGGATGCCGACGGCGGTGAGCGCTTCGCGCACCTCGTCGAGCTTGAACGGCTTGATGATTGCCATCACGATTTTCATAAGGTTTCACCCTTTGCTTGTTGCGGTCCCCCGCGATTGCACACCTTCACCGATCCCGAGGAGCCGGAGAGTGCACGACAGGATTCAAGCTCCGTGCCAAATGCCGAGGCACGGTGTTAACCTATTGTAGACAAAGAGAATGTGCGGCCGGTGCACACTAAACGTGCGCAAGGGCGTCAGGACACCTGATTAAGAAATATGCAAATTTTCAAAAATGCCCGTTTTCTAGGCTTTAGCTGGAAGCCGGCTCAGCGTTTCAACCGGATAAGCCCTTCCTGGGCGACCGAGGCGATCAGGGTTCCGTCGCGCGCGAACAGCGACCCGCGCGTGAAACCGCGCGACCCTTGCGTCGACGGGCTGTCCTGGTTGTAGAGGATCCAGTCGTCCAGCGAATGGCTGCGATGGAACCACATGGCATGGTCGAGGCTGGCGGCCTGGATATCGCGGTCGAAGATGGCCCGCCCATGCGCGAAGGTCGAGGTGTCGAGCAGCGTCATGTCGGAGAGATAGGCGAGCACGGCCGCCTGCGTCGCGCGGTCGTCCGGCACCGGGCCGGTGGTGCGGATCCAGATGTTCTGCTGCGGCTCCAGCTTCTCGCGGCTGGTATAGTGCTTCAGCATCACCGGCTTCATCTCGATCGGCCGGTCGCGCTCCCAATAGCGCCTGATGCCTTCCGGCACCGCCTCGCCGAACTTGCCGAGCAGCTCGCGCTGGGTGAGCAGCGTGTCGGGCGCCGGCACGTCGCGCGGCATCGGCAGCTGATGCTCGAGCCCGACCTCGTCCTGCTGGAAAGACGCCTCCAGCGAGAAGATTGCCTGTCCGTGTTGGATCGCCACGACCCGGCGCGTGGTGAAGGAGCCGCCGTCGCGGATGCGGTCGACCTCGTAGACGATCGGCAGCTTGGTGTCGCCGGGCCGCATGAAATAGCCGTGCAGCGAATGCACGTGGCGCTCCGGCTCGACGGTGCGCTGCGCGGCGACCAGCGCCTGGGCGATGGTCTGCCCGCCGAAGACCCGCTGCCAGTCGACCTTGGGGCTGCGACCACGATACAGATTGTGTTCGAGCTGCTCGAGGTCGAGAATGTCGAGAAGCTCGTCCACGGCCGCGGTCATGTTTGAAATCCTTCAAGGATGTGCCATGGCCGGTTTCGGACAGGACGCGCAGGCAGTCAAGGCCGCAAACGGCAGCCGGCCGAAGCCATGAAAGGATGATGCCATGGTCGACCGCAGGCCGAGGGAAGCGGGGGCGAACGAGGGCCGCGAGGCGCCGCTCGACGTGCTCATCGCCGGCGCCGGCTATGTCGGCCTCACCGCGGCCGTGTCGCTGAAGCAGGCGCGGCCGGGCCTCGCCGTCGCCATCGTCGATGCCGCCCCCGCCGGCGTCTGGGAGAAGGACGGCCGCGCTTCGGCCATCGCGGCGGCGGCCAGCCGCATGCTGGATCAGCTCGGCGTCTGGGAAGAGATCGCGCCGGAGGCGCAGGCGATCACCGAGATGATCATCACCGACTCGCGCGCCGCCGACCCGGTGCGTCCGGTGTTCTTGACCTTCGACGGCGAGGTGGCCCCCGGCGAGCCTTTCGCCCACATGGTCGCCAACCGCGACCTGAACGGCGCGCTGCGCCGCCGCGCCGAAAAGCTCGGCATCGACATCATCGAAGGCATGGCGGTCAGCGCCTTCGATGTGAACGGCGCCGGCATCACCGTGCATCTGGCAGACGGCGCGACGCTCAAGGCGCGGCTGCTGGTTGCCGCCGACGGCGTCAATTCGAAATTGCGCGACATGGCTGGCATCAAGACGGTGAAATGGGAATACGGCCAGTCCGGCATTGTCTGCACGGTCGCGCATGAGCGTCCGCACAATGGCCGCGCCGAGGAGCATTTCCTCCCTGCCGGTCCTTTCGCCACGCTGCCGCTGAAGCCGGACAAGGACGGCACCAACCGCTCGTCGATCGTCTGGGTGGAGCGCACGGAAGACGCCAAGGCGCTGGTCGAGGGCGACGAGTTCGTCTTCGAGCACGATCTGGAGCAGCGCTTCGGCCTGAAGCTCGGCGAGATCCGCGTTGCCGACAAGCCGCGCGCCTGGCCGCTCGGCCTGACGCTCGCCCGCGCCTTCGTCGCGCCGCGCATCGCGCTCGCCGGCGACGCCGCGCACGGCATCCACCCGATCGCCGGCCAGGGCCTCAATCTCGGCTTCAAGGACGTCGCGGCGCTCGCCGAAGTGGTGGTCGAGGCCGATCGGCTCGGCCAGGACATCGGCGCGCTCGACGTGCTCGAACGCTACCAGCAATGGCGCCGCTTCGACACGCTGCAGATGGGTGTCACCACCGATGTCTTGAACCGGCTATTCTCAAACGACATCGGCCCGCTGCGCGCCGTGCGCGATCTCGGCCTCGGCCTGGTCGAGCGCATGCCCAGGCTCAAGGATTTCTTCATCCGCCAGGCCTCAGGTCTTTCCAGCGACACGCCAAGGCTGCTGAAGGGGGAGGCGATCTGAACGATTGGCGTAAGCCATTCAACATCGTCATCCACGGGCGGAGCGCGAGGGCTTTCGGCCAATCACGAAGGCAGGCGATCCGATCGTCGCTGTTTCAATTCAGTTCACCTCGAAGCCCAGCTTCTGTCGCAGCCTCAGCATCCGCTGGTCGGCGATCCTGAGACTCTGCTCGCCGCCTTGAGCGACGCGGTTGAGCATCCTGAGCAGGTCGTCGCGCTCATGCGGATCGAGACGCTCGCGCAGGAACGGCGCCAGCTTGTCGATGACGATGGTCGTGTCGTCGATCTGCGCGGTGGCCCATTTGCCGTAGACGACCGCCTCGTCGGTTTTCGTCGGATTTTCCGCGATTTGCGCGATCACCTCGCGGATGATGCCTTCGCGCTGCGGCAGGATCGGGCCATGCTCGGCAACGATCGCGGTGATCAGCGTCGCAGCCGCTACCACCGGATCGTCGATCGCCGTCAGTGGCGAAAGTGCTGCCTGCTTGCGCAGCTTCTTCCGGCGAATGTTACCTTGCACGCGTCCGATGACATCGGCGACCTCGTTCGCCGCCTCATTCATCGCCTTCAGCCGATACCACCAGAAGGCAGCCGCGCCGAGCACGCCAAGCAAAGCGATCAGGAAAGGCATGCCGAATTCCCCCGAAATCCGGGCAACGATAGGAGAAGTGCGGCATCGCTTCAACAAGCGACAATCGCGACGATGAACAAATCCCAAAGTATACGCCGTCATTATACGCCGCCGTCATGACCCTGGTATGTCGTAGATCGCCCTGACCTCGACAGTGCCGCGCTCGGCCAACGGAACGCGGTCGGCGATTGCCAGCGCCTCATCGATATCCGCCGCCTCGACCATGAGGAAGCCCAGCAATTGCTCCTTGGTTTCGGCGAAGGGGCCGTCGGTCACCAGCCGCTTGCCTTTGCGCCGCCTGAGCGATTTCGACATCTTCACCGGCTGCAGCGCCTGGGCGACGATCAGCTTGCCCTGTCCCTCCAGTTCCCTGTCATAGGCCAGCGAATCGGCATCGAGCTTGGCCGATTCCTGCGGGCTAAGCGCGAAGAGGTCCTTCTCCTCACCGTAGACCAGCAGCACATATTTCATATTAGTTCCCTTCCTGTGATGAACCATAGGAGGCGACAGCGACGCTGTCAGCCTTACCTCTGGTGGCCGCCGTATAGTCGAGCAAGCATACCCCGACCCCGATAATGGCCACGACCGCCATCAGCCGGCCGAAGCCGAGTGGCGGCGGATCCAGCCAGAAATCCTCCGGCCGCTGGACCTTTCGGCCGGGGCGCCTCCAGATTGCGAAAAACAGATTGTCCATCCTGACCTCCTTCGGCCGTAACTCATTGGCCGCCCGCAGGACGGTCCAGCGGCCCGGAAGCCGACATTTCTGCGCGCCTATTTTCGAGAATTTTGCCGCGGCGCTGCCCAGGGCTGGCGGGAGGCATTTCTGATCAGGCCGACCTCACCCGAATATCAGCACACCGTGGATGGTCTTCCGCCGCGCCCGCGCTATAGTCACCGCGAGCGCCGGCGCCCGCCGGCGAAAACCCCGACAAGGCAGGAGGACTCCATGGACCGCACCGCAAACGCCGTCTGGAAAGGCAATCTGAAGGAAGGCAACGGCACGCTGGACACGCAAAGCGGGACCTTGAAGGGCACGCCCTACTCGTTCAAGGCGCGCTTCGAGGACGAGAGCGGCAAATCCGGCACCAATCCGGAAGAGCTGATCGCCGCGGCCCATGCCGGCTGCTACGCCATGCAGCTGTCGCACTTCCTCGCCGAAAACGGCACACCCGCCGCCGAGCTCGACGCCAAGGCGGCGGTGACGCTGGTGCCCGGCACCGGCATCACCGGCAGCGCCATAACCCTGGTCGGCAAGGTGCCGGGCATCGACGCGGCGAAGTTCAAGGAACTGGCCGAGAAGGCGAAGGCCGAATGCCCGGTGTCGAAGGCACTGGGGGCGATCAAGGTGTCGCTGGATGCACGGTTGGGGTGATGCAGATTGCGGGGGCAGCGATCCTTCGCCCCCTCTCTGCCCTGCCGGGCATCTCCCTCTCAAGGCCTCTTAAGGGGGAGATCGGATGTCGCGTTGGCTTTCGCCAATCGCCGGTGAAAGAAGGGCGTCGGCGCCGGAACTGCCAATCTCCCCCCTGGAGGGGGAGATGTCCGGCAGGACAGAGGGGGGCGCTGTCCCGCCGACATTTCCCGTAGTGGCTAGCCGCCCAGCCCCTCGATCTTCGCCCGCAATGCCGCGACTTCATCCTCCAGCGTCTTGACCCGCGCTTCAAGGTCGGAGTCTGCCGACGCCGGCGGCTGCCAAGGCGCCGCCACCGCGGCTGCGTCCACCGGCCCGCTCAAGAGATGCACATAGCGCTCCTCGCGCTGCCCGGGCGCGCGTTCGAGCAGCTGGATCAGCGGCGGCCGGCGGCCGATCATCAAATCGAGATTGTCGCGAAGCTCCTCGATCGAGGCAAAGCGCGTCATGCGCTCCGAACGGGCGAGCAATTCATGCGCCGTCTGCGCGCCGCGCAGGAGCAAGAGGCCGACGACGGCGATCTGCGGCGTGGTCAGCGAAAAGCGCTGCGCCATCAAATGCTCGTAGCGCTCGACGCGCGAAGCGAAGGCCTGGCGCACCAGGCCTTTCTGCTCGAGCGTGCTCAGCGCCCGCCGGACCTCCGTCAGCTCCAGCGCCATCACCGGCTCGCGCGCCGTCTTCTGGTTGGCGGCCTGATGCGCGCCGTTGAGCGTCAGCGGATAGACGTCCGGCGTCAGCTCCTTCTTCTCGATCAGCGAGCCCAGCACGCGCGCTTCGACGGCGGAGAGAAGGGGGAGATCGGTCATTGGGTTGGCATCCTTTTTGGCGCTGGAGGGACAGCACCCCCCTCTGTCCTGCCGGACATCTCCCCGGCAAGGGGGGAGATCAGCAGGTGCGGCGCCGCTCGCCCCTTGTTGCAATGTCGGAGATTAGCGAAAGCCATGATGACAGCCAATCTCCCCTCTTGCGGGGGAGATATCCGGCAGGACAGAGGGGGTGTGAAGGAACGCTGCGTTCGGGATTGTCGTGAGCGATCAGTCGAAGCCTAAACGCGGCGCTCCACCATCATCTTCTTGATTTCCGCGATTGCCTTGGCGGGATTGAGACCCTTCGGGCAGGTCTGCGCGCAATTCATGATGGTGTGGCAGCGATAGAGCCGGAACGGGTCTTCGAGATTGTCGAGCCGCTCGCCCGTCGCCTCGTCGCGGCTGTCGATCAGCCAGCGATAGGCCTGCAGCAGGGTGGCCGGGCCGAGATAGCGATCCCCGTTCCACCAATAGCTCGGGCAGGACGTCGAGCAGCAGGCGCACAGGATGCATTCATAGAGCCCGTCGAGCTTCTCGCGATCCTCATGGCTCTGCAGCCATTCCTTGGCGGGCGTCGGCGAGACCGTCTGCAGCCACGGCTGGATCGAGGCATGCTGGGCATAGAAATTGGTGAGGTCGGGCACAAGATCCTTGATCACGGCCATGTGCGGCAGCGGATAGACCTTCACCGCGCCCGAAATGTCCTCCGCGCCCTTGGTGCAGGCCAGCGTGTTGGAGCCGTCGATGTTCATGGCGCAGGAGCCGCAAATGCCTTCGCGGCAGGAACGGCGCAGCGTCAGCGTCGGGTCGATCTTGTTCTTGATCCACAGAAGCGCGTCGAGAACCATCGGGCCGCAATCATCCATGTCGACGAAGTAGGTGTCCATGCGCGGGTTCTCGTCGTCATCCGGCGACCAGCGGTAGATGCGGTATTCGCGCAGGTTCGTCGCGCCCTCCGGCTTCGGCCAGGTCTTGCCCTGCTTGATCTTGGAATTCTTGGGAAGCGTGAGTTCGACCATTACCTGCGGTCCTTTCGGATGACGAGCTTCAGCCCGGACCAGATTTCGTTGACGGCGGCGACCTTGACGTCGACCAGGTCGCGCTTCAGCGCCTCGGCGCGGATCACGTCCTCGGTGACGTCGGTCGGCACTTTCGATGCTTTCTTCGGCCAGGAGACCCAGACCATGCCGTCGCGCTTGATCGCCGTCTCGATGCCGGCCAAGCCGTCCTCGATCTCGGCGCGCTGCCGGGTGAAGGCGTGCACCGCATCGTATTTGCGGCTGCCCGAGATCGCCGACCACTTCGGCAGCCGATCGACCTCGGCGAAGGACACCGCTTCAGCAAGGTCGTCGAGCTCCGGCGGCAGCGCGATGAAGGCAGCGACCATGCCGTCCTTCAGGCCGAGCTTGGCCGGAAGGGGCGTGCCGGAATATCCCGCGGCCGCCAATGCCATGGTCAGTAGACCCTCGCCTTCGGCGCGATCTTGGCCAGGCTGATGCCGCCGTCCTTTTCCGCCAGCAGCGGCTCGGTATGCACCGGCCGGTAGGTGAGCGTCACCGTGCCGTCTTCGCTGAGATGCGCAAGCGTATGCTTGCGCCAGTTGGCGTCGTCGCGCTTGTCGAAATCCTCACGCGCATGCGCGCCACGGCTCTCCTTGCGCGCCTCGGCGCCATAGACCGTGGTGATGGCGTTGGCCATCAGGTTCTCCAGCTCAAGAGTCTCGACGAGGTCGGAATTCCAGATCATCGAGCGGTCGGTGACCTTGATGTCCTTGAGCTCGCCCCAGAGTTCCGAAATGCGCCTGCAGCCGTTCTCAAGTGATTCCTGCGTGCGGAATACGGCGGCGTCTTCCTGCATGGCGCGCTGCATTCTCTCGCGCAGCACCGCCGTCGGGATCGAGCCGTTGGCGTGGCGCAGCCGGTCGAAGCGCTCCATGATCTTTTCGACCGAAGCGTCATTGGGTGACGGGATCGCCGATTTGCGGTCGATCACCTGGCCGGCGCGGATGGCCGCCGCCCGCCCGAACACGACGAGGTCGATCAGCGAATTCGACCCAAGCCGGTTGGCGCCGTGCACCGAGGCGCAGCCGGCCTCGCCGACGGCCATCAGGCCGGGCGACACGCGGTCGGGATTCTCTGGCGTCGGGTTGAGCGCCTCGCCCCAGTAATTGGTCGGCACGCCGCCCATATTGTAGTGCACCGTCGGCAGCACCGGGATCGGCTCCTTGGTGAGGTCGACGCCGGCGAAGATCTTGGCCGATTCGGAAATACCCGGCAGCCGCTCATGCAGCACGGCCGGGTCGAGATGGTCGAGATGCAGGAAGATGTGGTCTTTCTTCTTGCCGACGCCGCGGCCCTCGCGGATCTCCAGCGTCATGCAGCGCGAGACGACGTCGCGCGAGGCAAGATCCTTGGCCGACGGCGCGTAGCGTTCCATGAAGCGCTCGCCCTCGGAATTGACCAGATAGCCGCCCTCGCCGCGCGCGCCTTCAGTGATCAGGCAGCCGGCGCCATAGATGCCGGTCGGATGGAACTGCACGAACTCCATGTCCTGCAGCGGCAGCCCGGCCCTGGCCGCCATGCCGCCGCCGTCGCCGGTGCAGGTATGCGCCGAGGTGGCGGAGAAATAGGCGCGGCCATAGCCGCCTGTCGCCAGCACCACCATCTTGGCCGAGAAACGGTGGATGGTGCCGTCGTCGAGGTTCCAGGCGACGACGCCGGTGCAGGTGCCGTCCGGTTCCATGATCAGGTCGAGCGCGAAATACTCGATGAAGAATTGCGCGTTGTTCTTCAGCGACTGGCCGTAGAGCGTGTGCAGGATGGCGTGGCCGGTGCGGTCCGCGGCGGCGCAGGTGCGCTGAACCGGCGGACCGTCGCCATAATTCATCATGTGGCCGCCGAACGGCCGCTGATAGATCTTGCCTTCCTCGGTCCGCGAGAACGGCACGCCGTAATGCTCGAGCTCGTAGACGGCGGCCGGCGCCTCGCGCACCATATATTCCATGGCGTCGACGTCGCCCAGCCAGTCCGAACCCTTCACGGTATCATACATATGCCACTGCCAGGAATCCGGGCCCATATTCGACAGCGAAGCGGCGATGCCGCCCTGCGCGGCAACGGTGTGCGAGCGGGTCGGGAACACTTTGGTGATGCAGGCGGTGCGCAGCCCCTGCTCGGCCATGCCGAGCGTGGCGCGCAGCCCGGCGCCGCCGGCGCCGACGATCACCACATCGAATTTGTGATCGACAAAAGTGTAGGCGGAAGCGGTGCCGGCGGTATTTGCGTTGGCCAAGACGTCAGCCTCCGAATGCGAGTTTGAGCAGGGCAAACAGCGAAGCGACGCCGACTGCTACCGAAAAGAATGTATTGAGGGCGATCAGGGCCAGCTTCATGCCCTCGCCATGCACATAATCCTCGATGATCACCTGCATGCCGATGCGCATGTGATAGAGCGGCGAGATCAGCACCAGCCCGAGCATGACCGCCACCAACGGGTTCGCAAGCGCCGCCCGCACATCCGCGTAGTCATGGCCGTTGACCGCGATCAGGAAGCCGACGAAGAACAGAATCAAAGGAATGTTGGCGATCGCCGTCAGCCGCTGCCGCCAGAAATGCCCGGTGCCCTCGCGGGCCGAACCGAGGCCGCGGACCCTCGCCAGCGGCGTGCGCATGTCGGTGTTCTTCGCGCTCATCAGAAAGCTCCCCGCGCCATGTAGCCGGCGATCCAGATCAACAGCGTGAGCACGATCGAGCCGGCAAGCGTCGCCCAGGCGATCCTCGATGCGGTGTGTTTTTCCAGTCCAGCCCCGGTGTCCCAGATGAGGTGGCGCAGCCCGCCCAGCATGTGGTGCATCAGCGCCCAGGTGTAGCCGAAGAGAACCAGCCGGCCGAGCCAGGAGCCGAAGGCCCAGTTGACCCAATCGAAGGCGGCCTGCGAGCTCGCGGCGGCGATCAGCCAAGCCGCCACCAGCAGCGTTCCAAAGTAGAGCGCGCCGCCGGTGATGCGATGGATGATCGACATCGTCATCGTGATCGGCGGCCGGTAGACCGTCAGATGCGGCGAGAGCGGCCTTTCACGTCTGGCAACTGCGCGGGTGGCTGGTGATTTGCTCATGGCTGCCCCAGTTCGGCGTCCCGAATTCCGCTACCGAGAAGCAGCGTTTTCCGCCCCTCATATATGGCTCCGGACAGGCGGTTTCTAATGCGCTTTTTGCACCGCGTCAAAGCCGGAAAATCGTTTTGGAAACGTCATTTAGTCTGACAAATTGGCGGTCGCGCGCTTCAATCGATTAGCGGCTGTTTCGAAGCCGGCGCAGCGTTTCTTGCGGTGCAACAGAAGGGCTATCGCCGACAGGTCTGCGGCGTCGATCCCCTCTTCATCACCAGCGCTTCGCGTCCGTCGATCACGATTGCGTCATGCGTCGCCGCTTCCTGGTAACGGCTGCTCTGGTTGGCGGGCGAGGCCGCGAATTCCTCGGCCGTGCCATCGGGGCGGACCACGCGCAACGACGAGCCGAGATTCTGGATGGTGATCATGCCGCCATTGCCGCATCTGTAGGTGGCCGTGCCGATGCCGGATCGCGGCACGGTAAGGTCGGTGACGATCTTGGTCGTGGGCGCCGCAGGCGTCTTGGTCGTTGCAGGTGCCGGGGCCGTAGTCGGTATCGAGGCCGCGCCGGGTATCGGGGGCGTTGCAGCTGCCGCCGGCGCCACAGGTGCGGCGGACTGCGGGGCCGGAGCAGCCGAGGCGGCGGACGGCGCGGCATTCGCCGCCTTCGGCGCGCCGTCCTGCGGCACGCAGGCTGCGGCCGCGAGAAGCAGCGGGATGGTGATCGACACCCGAACCGTGTGGCCCAAACTCATGCGCTGCCCTTTCATGCGCGGCACGCTACAGCAATTCCAGGAAAAGTGTGAACGGTTGGGTTCGGCGCCCTCGCCGTTGCCTTCCGTCCGGAATTGCGTCGAAACAAAGAGAGAGGCGATTGCCTTTTCCGTGAATCGGTGGACCGCTGTAGACACACGGCGCCGCAAGATCAAGTTGACGCGGAGTCAGCCCAGCCCCGGACCGCCTCGCCGCCTGGGAACCCGGCCCTCCGAAATTAACCATGTTCCTTAAGAGCCGGCGCCCGAAAGCCTCGCGCCTCTTAACAAAGGTTAAGAAAGGGTTAATTTCCGATTCGAACCGGAATGCGGGCGCGACCTCGCGCCGATCAAGGGAGAGCGACATGCGTTCGAAATCAGTGCGGGCAAGCATTGCCGCCGCGGCGCTGGCAGGGCTGATGACGGCGATCGCCGCGCCGGCCGAAGCCGGCTTGCGCCACCATGACCGCGTCTATGCCGATTCCTTCGGCAATCTCGTCATCGACAGCGCCGCCGGCTACAAGCGCATCATCGTCGGCGAGGGCAAGCTCGCGAAAAAACTTTCCGAATACACCGGCGCCGGCCAGCCGGATATCGTTTATGACGACGCGGACGAGGCCGGCGCGCCCGGCTGCTACCAACCGCCGGTGCTGGTCAAAGGCCGCTCCTATATGTACGGGCTTTCCGACGGCGAGATGCCCAATCTCAGCCCCTGCCGTTGAAGATAACCGGCGCTTGACGCCGCCGCAGCGCGCCTGACACGCGCACACAGTCGTAGCGTCAATCTCCAAGCATACGGCGACTTCGCCGTAACCTTGCCGCCGCGATTGTAGATTTGCCTCAGCCGACGGCGAACGGCTCGGCAACGAAGGCGGCCTCGGGCCTCTCATATGAGAGCCGCACGCTGTCGCGGCCGTTCTTCTTGGCCTTGTAGAGCGCCTCGTCGGCGCGCCGCATCAACGGCATCAGCCCTTCCCTGCCGGAGCGGGCGGCGACGCCGAAGCTCGCGGTGACCCTGATGCCGGCAGGCAGGCCATCGATCGCGCCGGCCGAATAGACGGCACGGATCGCTTCGGCGAAGAGCCTTGCCGAGGCAAGGTCGCTCAGCGGCAGAATCACGGCGAACTCTTCGCCGCCGATGCGGCCGGCAGCCCCGCGCGCGCCGGTGGCGGCGCGCAGCTTGGCGGCGAAGTCGGCGATCACCCGGTCGCCGGCCTCGTGTCCGTGCTGGTCGTTCAGCGCCTTGAAGTGATCGAGATCGGCCAGCACCAGGGCGACGGGAAACCCCGCCTTGCCGCACTGGTCGAGCAAGAGGGTCGCCCGCTCCTCGAAACCGCGGCGGTTGAGGATCCCCGAGAGCGGATCGGTATGGGTCTCGGTCTTCAGTGCCTTCATCACATCGAGCGCTGCGGCCGTGAATAGGCAAAGCGCGATCAGCAGCGACAGCAACGCGTGCGACAGCAGCGCCGTCGTCCAGTAGGACGAGCCGTAGAAGCCGTCATAGCTGGGGAACGGCCCATGCGCGATGACGACGATTAGCGTGCGGGCAATGAAGTTCAGCGCGGAAAGCAGCGACAGCGCGAACAGGATCTTTTCGGTCGGACCGTTGTGGCGCACCGTTCTGAGTTCCGCGGCGACCAGCAGGCTGAGCGCGCCGAAGCCGAAATTCATGACCAGCACGCGCCAGGTGAGGTCCGGCTGGACGAACATGAACCAGATGAAGGCGGCGAGCCCGCCGCCGGTCACGATGCCGATGCCGACATAGGGCACGCGCCGCCCGTAGCGCGCGATAATCGCGCTGGAGAGGCAGCAGGCCGCGATCGTGAAGCAGATGTTGGAAACGAGCTTGGTCAGCGCCACGCCGATCGGAAGCGTGAAATATTGCAGCAGGAAACCCGGCGCCGACAGGCAGTAGCTCGCGCCGAGCGTCGCCAGATACGGGCGATGGCGCTGATAGGACCACAGCAGGAGGAACGCAGCGCCGAGCGCCAGCGCTATCGTCGGATTGAGCAGCGCTATGAGCAGACCGGTGTCCAAAGGACCGCGACTTTCCCAACTTACCCAAGGGGAGATATAAGGGGGCAAGCCCAAACAAGCGGTTAAGCCCCCGATAGACCCATCGCGTGCCACGCGGAACCGGCCTGCCGGAGCGGCGTTGTCCGGCCAGACAGGAGACGCCAGACGGGAGACGATCGAGATGGCCGACACGATCACTTTGACGAACCACGATGAAATCCGCTCCTGGGCGGCGGCGCGCGCCGGCTTCCCGGCCATCGTCGACGTCTCGCCAGAGGCCGGAACGCAGGCTATGCTGCGGCTGGTTTTCGGGCAGAACGCCTATGAGGACACCGACCGCCCGGAGCGTCCGATCAACGCCGGCGGCTACGAGCTCGTGGAGTGGGACGAATGGTTCAAAATCTTCGACGAGCGGAAGCTGGCATTGGTCGTCGCCGCTGATCAGCCCGGCCGGCGCGAGGAGTTCCACGAGATCATTCGCAGGTAGATCGCTAAAAGCAAAGGCCCGGACGTCCTGTCCGGGCCTTTGTGAGCTTGCGGCTGGGCCGTTACTTCCAGTCGCGGATGTCGACGAAATGGCCGGCGATCGCGGCGGCCGCCGCCATGGCCGGCGACACCAGGTGCGTGCGGCCCTTGAAGCCCTGCCGGCCTTCGAAATTGCGGTTCGAGGTCGAGGCGCAGCGCTCATGCGGCTTCAACCGGTCGTCGTTCATGGCTAGGCACATCGAGCAGCCCGGTTCGCGCCAGTCGAAGCCGGCGGCGAGGAAGATCTTGTCGAGGCCTTCGGCCTCCGCCTGTTCCTTCACCAGGCCCGAGCCCGGCACGATCATGGCGTTGACGCGCGGATTGACCTTCTTGCCCTCGACCACCTTGGCGGCGGCGCGTAGGTCCTCGATGCGGCCGTTGGTGCAGGAGCCGATGAAGACGCGGTCGAGCGCGATATCGGTGATTTTGGTTCCGGGCGTCAGCCCCATATAATCGAGCGCGCGGATCTTCGACATACGCTTGGTCTCGTCCGCGATCTCTTCCGGATTGGGCACGATGCCCTGCACGGAGACGACGTCCTCCGGCGAAGAACCCCAGGAGACGATCGGCGGCAGCTTTTGCGCGTCGAGCACGACGACCTTGTCGAAATGCGCGCCCTCGTCGGAATGCAGCGTCTTCCAATAGGCGAGCGCCGCATCCCAGGCGGCACCCTTCGGCGCGCGCGGCTTGTCCTTGACATAGGCGAAGGTCGTCTCGTCCGGCGCGATCAGGCCTGCGCGGGCGCCGCCTTCGATCGACATGTTGCAGATCGTCATGCGGCCTTCCATCGACAGCGAGCGGATCGCTTCGCCCGCATATTCGATGACGTAGCCGGTGCCGCCGGCGGTGCCGATCTCACCGATGATGGCGAGGATGATGTCCTTGGCGGTGACGCCTTCCGGCAGTTGGCCGTCGACGCGCACCAGCATATTCCGGGCCTTGCGCTGGATCAGCGTTTGCGTCGCCAGCACATGCTCGACCTCCGACGTGCCGATGCCATGGGCCAGCGCGCCGAACGCGCCATGCGTGGAAGTGTGGCTGTCGCCGCAAACGATGGTCATGCCCGGCAGCGTGAAACCCTGCTCGGGCCCGATGATGTGGACGATGCCCTGGCGGACGTCGTTCTCGGAATAATAGTCGATGCCGAAATCCTTGGCGTTCTTGGCCAGCGCCTCGACCTGGATGCGGCTCTCCTCGTTCTTGATGCCGAACTTGCGCTCGGGCGAGGTCGGCACGTTGTGGTCGACCACGGCCAGCGTCTTTTCCGGATGGCGGACCTTGCGGTTCGACATGCGCAGGCCTTCGAAAGCCTGCGGGCTGGTGACTTCGTGCACGAGATGGCGGTCGATATAGAGCAGGCAGGTGCCGTCGTCCTGGCGGTCGACCGTGTGGTCGTCGAAGATCTTGTCGTAGAGGGTGCGCGGTGCGCTCATGTGCGTAATCCGTCGATATGAGAAATGGGAAAAGCCGGCGCGGCTTTCAGCCGGCGAGCGACTTCGATCAGACGGCCAGGCTAAGTCGGCTGGTGAGCGCGCCACAGACCCGCGCGGCAAATCGCGACGGCAGGCGCTTTCTGTCCTGCAGCACGAAACCCTTATAGGCCGGATCGCTGAAAAGCTTTTCCATGGCCGGGTAGATAGCAATGTTTTGGCTTTTCGGCAATTAGCGGCAGGATCTGGTTCCTCGCCCGTCACTTCCACCCCGGAGGACAGAGGCAGAACGCAGGGTCGGCGAATAGCTCCCTTCCTCTCCCCCATCCGTCGCTGCTTCGCAGCGCCACCTCTTCCCCCTCCGGAGGGAGAGGAAGGGAGCCAAGGTCGGCAAGCTCACCCCTTAGAGCACCTCGAACACGAAAGTCTTCACCAGCGCGTCCGGATCGCCGATCGCGTAGCAGCGGAACCACGGGCTCTGCTCGACCAGGCGCCATTTCCCCGTCTCTATCAGCTCGTCGAACACCGCCTGGAAGCCGCCGCTCTCGAAAACCTGGTCGCGCACGGTGAAGATGGCGTGGCCGCCACTCTTGGTGATCCGCACCAGCTCGTGCAGGCCGGAAGCCGGCGCATGGCCGATGGTGAAGACGCCCGTCGAGAAGAAGGCGCGGAAATGCCGGTCGGGCCAGGGCAGAGGGCCGCCGAGCATCGCCTTCTTCAGCTCGCTATAGGCCGGCTTGCCGCCCGCCTGTCGGCTGCCGGCGATCTTCAGCATGTCGTCGGAGAGGTCGAGCCCGGCAATGTCGCCATAGCCCAAGGCCTTCAGCGACGGCCCCGACAGGCCGGTGCCGCAGCCGGCGTCGAGCAGCGGGCCTTCGCCCGCCGGAACATGCCGCGCCACCCAGGCGGTGATCAGGAACGGCAGGAGATAGCCGAGCGAGGCAGTCTCGCTGTCATAGGTTGCGGCCCAGTCGGCATAGGCCTTGGCGAGCCCTTCCGGCGAGTCGGCCGAATAGACGGAATCCAGCGCCGCATTGGCCTTGTCGAAATTCATGAAACAGTCCTCCCGGTCCTTGGGGTGTGTTGAGATTCGGGTCAGGCCGAGCCGAAAATGGTGGCTTCGAGAACCGGAGCGGAGCGGGTCCGTGAGTACCGGAAGCGCAGAAAACCATCATTTGCAGGCCGGCGTCACCGAATATCGCCATACCCTGGATCGTAGCGCGGACTTTTGCTGCTCGCTATTCCTGATGCTGGCGGCGCAGCCGCTGTTCCAATGCCCGCAGCGCCAGCGACAGGCCGACGGTCAGGATGAGATAGATATAGGCGACGATCGAATAGGTCTCGAAGAAGCGGAAGGACCCCGCGGCATAGATCTTGCCGATCTGGGTGATGTCGGCGACGCCGAGCACCGAGACCAGGGATGAATCCTTGACCATGGCGACGAAGTCGTTGCCGAGCGGCGGCAGGATCATGCGGATCGCCTGCGGGAACACGATCAGCCGGAAGCGCTGCGCCCGGCTGAGCCCGAGCGCCTTGGCGGCTTCGATCTGGCCTCTCTCGACCGACTGGATGCCGGCGCGGAACACTTCCGAGATGAAGGCCGAATAACCGATGGTCAAAGCCATGATGGCGCGCCACAGCAGCGACACGTCGCGCACCAGCAGTTCGCCGATCAGGCCGGCGCTCTGCAGCGGCGCGGTCAGCGCATTCCAGGCCGCGACGAAGGCCGGCGCGCCGGCAAAGGCGATCCAGAACAACAGCACCAGGATCGGCACACCGCGGATGATCTCGACATAGAAACGCGCGATCTGCCGCAGCCATTGCGATCCCGACAGCGCCATCAGCGCGATGCCGAGCCCAAGCGCCGAGGCCAAGGCGAAGGCGACAACGGTGACGAAGATGGTGATGCCGATGCCCTTGGCGACGGTGGCGAAGACTTGCGCGTAGAGGTCGCTGGAAGCGATAGAGAGCGCGGCGGCCAAAGCAAGGACGGCAGCCGCGGCCAGCCACCAGGGGAATTCTGGTTTGGGGGTGGATATAGGCGTTGCCATCAGGCGACGCCATCGCGGCCATTTTTGCGATGGCAGCGCTCCACGAGACCCCCCTCTGTCCTGCCGGACATCTCCCCCGCAAGAGGGGAGATTGGCAGCTTCAGCCTCACCGCCCGTTCTGTTGCGATGGAGATTGGCGAAGGCCCGCGCGACATCTGATCTCCCCCCTTGAGGGGGAGATGCCCGGCAGGGCAGAGAGGGGGGCCTGGGCGCGTCGTCCGCGCGATTTCCTGCAAACTCACCGCGCGCAACAAGAAGAGCTCACTGCCCCATCTTGTAATCGAGGAACCACTTCTTGTTGAGCTTGTCCAACGTGCCGTCCGCCTTCAGCGAAGCGATCGCGGCATTCACCGGCTTCACCAGGTCCGAGCCCTTCGGGAAGATGAAGCCGAAATCCTCGGTGCCGAGCGGTCCGCCGATCAGCTTCAGCTTGCCTTCGGAAGCATCGACATAGCCCTTGCCGGCGGTGCCGTCGGTCAGCACCACGTCGACGTCACCCGACTTCAGCGCCTGCACGGTCGCGCCGAAGGTCTCGAACAGTTTGATGCGCGGGTTCTGCTCGTTGCCGTCGAGGACGCTGTAGACGGCGGTGTAGAAGGGCGTCGTGCCGGGCTGGGCGCCGATCAGCCCGTCCTTGAAGGCGGCGAAGCTCTTGGCATCGGTGAAGCGGCTTTCGTCGCCGCGCACCAGCATGAACTGCTCCGAGCGCATATACGGATCGGAGAAGTCGACCTTCTCCTTGCGGTCGTCCTTGATGGTGATGCCGGTCATGCCGATGTTGTACTGGTTGTCGGAAACCGCCTGGATCATCGCGTCCCAGGAGGTGTTCTGGTACTCGACCTTGAAGTTCAGCCGCTTGGCGATCTCGTCCATCGCGTCATATTCCCAGCCGATCTGCTTGCCGGTCTTCTTGTCGATGAACTGCAGCGGCGGATAGGCGTTTTCCGTCACCACCACGACCTTCCTGCCGCCAAGATCGGGCAGATTGTCCGCGAGCGCGGCGACAGGCGCGAGAAGGCAGGCGAGCAGTGCCGCCAGCAGCAGTTTCGACTTGGTCATGACAAACTCCCGAACGTGATTGGCCGCACGATCCCCGCGCGCCAGGACAAATCAGGCGCCGACTTTAGCTTTCCGCATGCGCCATGCAAGCCGGTCCGTATTGCCGCCGGTCGGCCAATACGTGAACCGATGCTCTTCGAAGAAGGTTTTGAGGACGGCCTTTGCGGCGTTCAGCCCCGATCGGGCGTGGCTTCGCGCAATCCGGCGACCAGGCGTGTCAGCGTGCCATGCAGGGCCTTGAGCTCGGCCCGCTCCAGCGGCATGCCGCAGGCTAGCCCTTCCTGCACGTCCTTCATCTTCGCCCGCAGCGCCTCGCCCTTCGCGGTCGGCTCGACAAGCACCCGGCGTTCGTCGGCGGTATCGCGCCGGCGCGTCACCAGGCCGCCCGCTTCCATGCGCTTGATCAGCGGCGTCAGCGTCGCCGAATCGAGCCCAAGTGCCGCGCCGAGCTCGCCGATCGTGCTCGGCGAATGCTGCCACAGCGCTAGCATCGCCAGATATTGCGGATAGGTGAGGCCGAGCGGGTCGAGCAGCGGCCGGTAAAGCTTCGTCATCAGCCCGCTTGCCGAATAGAGCGCGAAGCAAAGCTGTTGGTCGAGGCGCGGCACCTCGAGCGCCCCGGCATCCTGTGCCGAGGCTTGCCTGGTCGTGGTTTCCGTCGTCGTCATGCAGCCTTTGCCGAGAGCGCCACGTCGATATTGCCCCGAATGGCGTTGGAATAGGGGCAGATCTTGTGCGCTTCCGATACAAGCGCCTCGGCGCCCGGCTGATCAAGCCCCTTAATCTCCGCCGCCAGCGCGACACCGAGCCGGAATCCGCCCTGGTCGTTCGGATGCAGGCTGACCGTGGACGTGACGGAAGCGCCCTCAAGCGGCAACTTCTGCTGACGGGCGACGAAGCGCACCGCGCTCTCGAAGCACGCGGCGTAGCCGACGGCGAAGAGCTGCTCGGGATTGGTCGCGCCACCCTTGCCGCCGAGTTCCTTCGGCATCGCCAGATCGACCTTGAGCAGGCCGTCGCTGGTCTCGCCATGGCCGTTGCGGCCGCCGCTGACGTGAGCTTGGGCGGTGTAGAGTGCAGACATTCTCGATCTCCATTGATTTGTGTACTATTATTTAGTCCACAAGATAATTTGCGGTCAATGCCGGTGCGGCGGTTTTCCTGCGGTAAGCGATCACAGCTCGGTGAAAACGAAAAAAGGCGGCCGAAGCCGCCTTTCCAAAACCTGTCTCGCAAAAGCCTTATTCGGCGGAAGCGGCCTCCGCGGCCTTCTTCTCGGCGGCTTCCTTGGCGGCCGTCTCGGCGGCCAGCGCCTGAGCGGCGGCGACCTTCTCGGCCTCGATGCGGGCACGCTCGGCGTTCAGCGCATCACGCTCTTCGTCGTTCAGCTTGCGGGCGCGCACGCCGGTGTTTTCCGAAATGCGGGCGGACTTGCCGCGGCGGTCGCGCAGATAATAGAGCTTGGCGCGGCGAACCTTGCCGCGGCGCACGATCTCGACGCCCTCGACCATCGGCGAGTAGACCGGGAACACGCGCTCGACGCCTTCGCCGTAGGAGATCTTGCGTACGGTGAAATTTTCCTGGAACCCCGAACCGGATCGGGCGATGACGACGCCCTCATAGGCCTGGACGCGGGTGCGGCTGCCTTCGGTGACGCGCACCTGGACGCGCACGGTGTCGCCCGGCTGGAATTCGGGCAGCTTGCGCTTGGCTTCGATCTTGGCGGCCTGCTCGGCCTCGAGCTGACGGATGAGATCCATCTCAATATCCACTTCTTGTTCTTCCGACAGTCAGAGCGTCCTCAACTCGCCTTGCAGTTCCATCGACCGCTCGGCTATGCCCTTTGTCGAAACATCGGGCAGGGACGGCTACACCGCACTTGTTGACGGGTCCGGAAGATCGTTCTTCCGGTTCGGGCGGCGACATACAGCTATTTCGGCGCTTTGTCACGCCCTAATGCGTGTCGCCCGGAAGTGCGAGCTGTTGTGGGACCACGACACGCATCAAAAAGGACCTTGAGGCGTATTTTTTGCGCTCATGGCACCATCGCATCGTCGCCGTGCCGGGTTGCACAAGCCTTGCAAGCTTTCTAAGCCGGGAAAAGTCCTTCTTCCAGGCCCGCCTAATGACGCTCTACGATGCCGTGCTGCTCTTCCTCTCCGGCTTTGCCTCGGGCGCCGCCAATGCGGTCGCCGGCGGCGGCACTTTCCTCACCTTCGGCGCCATGACGCTGGTCGGCCTGCCGCCGATCGTCGCCAACGCCACCTCCTCGGTGACGCAGCTGCCGGGTTACATTACCTCGACGCTCGCCTATTGGATCGATATCCGGCATTTCTGGCGCGGCGCCCTGCTGCTATGCCTGATTTCCGCGCTCGGCGCGCTGGCCGGCTCGCTCATCCTGCTCGCGCTGTCCAACCCGTCCTTCCGCGCCCTTGTGCCCTGGCTGCTCATCGCCGCGACCGCGCTGTTCGCCGCCGGGCCATGGCTGAAGCCCGCGGCGGGGCCGGAGCACCAGGCCTCGGTAGGCTCCCTCGCCGGTTCGCTTGTTCAATTCGCGACTGCGGTCTATGGCGGCTTCTTCGGCGCCGGCATGGGCGTGATGATGCTGGCCACGCTCGGCCTGACGCAAGCCGGCGACTACCACCGGCTCAACGCGTTGAAGAACATGCTGTCCATCGTGATCGCGGTCGTCGCCATCCTGGTTTTCGTTTCCGGAGGCGTCGTCGCCTGGCCGCAGGCGGTCGTCATGATCCCGGGCGTGGCACTCGGCGGCTATGCCGGGGTGTGGATCGCCAAGCGCGTGCCGCAGGCCGTGGTGCGCGGCTTCGTAGTCACGGTCGGCCTGCTTCTGGCTTTTTACTATTTCACCAAGGGCTGAGCCTAATAAGGGAGGCTAACGCCGGCGCCCGTATTCGACTAGACGTACACTATATCGGTCCCGCACGAAGTCATTGAAAAACCGCCCCTTAGAAGCAGCCGCAGTGAACGCCGCGTATACCTCTGGTTCCACGCCCTC
This sequence comes from Mesorhizobium sp. SOD10, assembly GCA_000824805.1. Lineage (GTDB taxonomy): Bacteria > Pseudomonadota > Alphaproteobacteria > Rhizobiales > Rhizobiaceae > Mesorhizobium. The sequence continues at coordinate 44,419 of CCNA01000005.1, read as the reverse complement.
ATAGTCGTAACGGTCGCCACTCGGCGTGAACCAGACCGAAAGCAACTTGGTTGAAGGATCGTAACGTAGGTTCCGTATGGCCGTCAGCAAATCCGGGCGACGCTCGCCGGTCAGCTTCTCGGCCTCGGCGTGTCGCCATTCGGCTATCTTCTTGTGGTTGCCAGAGATCAGCACATCCGGGATCGGCCGGCCCTCGAACTCCTGCGGCCGTGTGTAGTGCGGATGCTCGAGCAGGCCGTTCTCGAAACTTTCTTCCTCGCCGGACACCGCATTGCCCATAACGCCGGGCAGCAGCCGCACCACGGCATCGAGCAGCACAAGCGCCGCCGGCTCGCCGCCCGACAGGATGAAATCGCCGATCGAGACCTCTTCCAGTTCCCGCGCCTCGATCAGCCGCTGGTCGACGCCTTCGAAGCGGCCGCACAGGATGACGGCGCCCGGGCCGGCGGCAAGCTCCCGCACGACGGCCTGCGTCAGCGGTTTTCCGCGCGGGCTCATCAGCAGCCTGGGACGCTCATCGCCCGGCGGCGAGGCATGGTCAATGGCGCGCGCCAGCACGTCGGCGCGCATCACCATGCCGGCCCCGCCGCCGGCCGGCGTGTCGTCCACGGTTCGGTGCTTGTCGGTGGCGAAATCGCGGATCTGGATCGCCTCGAGCGACCATATGCCGGCCTCCAGCGCGCGGCCGGCGAGCGACAGGCCGAGCGCGCCCGGGAACATCTCCGGATAGAGCGTCAGCACCGAAGCGGCAAAGCTCAACGGTTGCCCCCGGCGTCCTTCGGCCCGCGCGGCCGACCCTTGGGGTCGAAGCCGGACCGGTCAGGTGCCTCGCTTTCCTCGTCGTCGACCAGCCCGGCCGCGAGCGGATCGACCTCGACGAACCCGTCGGCGATGGAGACATGCGGCACCGCGGCCTGCGTGAACGGGATCAGCACGCCTTTGCGGCCGGCAAGCGTGACGTCGAGTATGTCGCCGCCGCCGAAATTATGCACGGCGACGATCTTGCCGATGACGCCGGTATCGTCCCTGACATCGAGGCCGATGAGATCGGCGTGATAGAACTCATCCTCCTCGCCGTCGTCGGGCAGCACCGAGCGGTCGACGAAAAGCTCGGTGCCGGCCAAATCCTCGGCGGCATTGCGGTCGTTGACGCCCTTGAAGCGCACCACCACTACAGTCCCGGCCGGCCTGATATCGGTGATCTGGAAGGTGCGGCCGTCCTTGGCATGAAGCGGGCCGTAATCGGCCAGAGCGAGCGGATCGCCGGTGAAGGTTTTCACCCGCAATTCGCCCTTGATGCCGTGCGCGGCACCGATCACGGCCATCTGTACGGGATTTTCGAGCTTCGACATCGGCGGCGCTTCCTTTGCCCTGCTCTAATCCCCTCAAGCCATCATTTCAATGACGCCTCTTCACCGCTTCCTAACCCACATGCCCGAAACTGCCCTCATGCAGGAATTTCTCATCCCGGCAAAACCCGATCTCCAGGCGGCGCGCGAGACCTGGCTGAAGACGCTCGCGCATGAGCGCCGCCTGTCGCCGGAGACCGTCGAGGCCTATGAACGCGACACCCGCCAATTCCTGCATTTCCTGACCGGTCATTGCGGCGGCGCACCCGGCATTTCGGACATTGCCGACCTGCGCCCGGCCGATCTGCGCGGCTTCCTCGCCGCGCGGCGCAATGAAGGCGCCGGCGCCCGCACGCTGGGGCGCGGCCTTGCCGGCATCCGCTCGCTGCTGCGCTTTCTCGAAAAACGCGGGATGGTCAATGCGGCTGGCGCGGCGGCGCTGCGCGCGCCGCGCCAGCCGAAGTCGCTGCCCAAGCCGCTGACGGCGAGCGACGCGAAACAGGTCGTGGCCGTGGAAGGCCAGCTTGCCGACGAGCCATGGATCGCCGCGCGCAACGCCGCCGTGCTGACGCTCCTCTATGGCTCCGGCCTGCGCATCTCGGAAGCGCTCGGGCTCACCGGCGGCGACCTCGCCACGGAAGCCGACACCGTGCTGCGCGTCACCGGCAAGGGCGGCAAGACGCGGCTGGTGCCGGTACTGCCGGTGGCCCGCAAGGCGGTCGCCGAATACCGCCGGCTCTGCCCTTTCCATATCGGTCCCGAGGGCCTGCTCTTCCGCGGCGCGCGCGGCGGCCCGCTCAACCCGGCCATCGTTCAGCGCGAGATGGCGAAGCTCCGCTCGGCGCTGAACCTGCCGGAGACCGCGACGCCGCATGCCCTGCGCCACTCCTTCGCCACCCACCTGCTGGGCCGCGGCGGCGACCTGCGCACCATCCAGGAACTGCTCGGCCACGCCAGCCTGTCGACAACGCAGATCTACACCGGCGTCGACACCGCTAGGCTGCTCGATATCTACGAGAAGGCGCATCCAAGGGCGTGACCCCGGACTTCAATGGGCGTTTCCGCTAACCACCATCCAGCAGCTCACCGCACCGCAAACAATTTCATTCTCCCAATTAACCGTTTTGCCGCTTTTCAGCGCTAAGACACTTTCCATGAAACGCGTCATTGCCATCGCCGACCGCGCGGCCCTTGTCTCGTTGAAGCTGCTCGCAGCGCTCAACCTGCTGTTTTTCCTGTCTTTCCTCGTCGTTCTGCTGCTTGCCGGCCGGGCGCATGCCGAAACGCCCAATTGCGTGGGCACAGATCTTCTGTCCGCGCTGGAAAAGAACGATCCCGCCGCCTTTAAGAAGGTCGAGACCGAGGCGGCGGCCGTTCCCAACGGCAAGGGTTTGCTGTGGAAGCTGGAGAAACCGGGCGAAAAGCCGTCCTATCTGTTCGGCACCATGCACATGACGGATACGCGCGTCACCACGCTGCCGGCAGCCGCGCAAAAAGCCTATGACGGCGCCGACACTATCGTCATCGAAACCACCGATGCGATGGACAAGGCCAAGATGATGGCCGCGATGGCAAGCGAACCCGGCTTGATGATGTTCACCGACAACACCACGCTGTCGTCGCTGCTGTCGCCCGAAGATGCGGCGGCGCTGAACAAGGGGCTCGACGCCCGCGGCATTCCGCCGGCGACGGTCGCCAAGATGAAGCCGTGGATCCTGTCGGCGATGATGGCGCTGCCGGCTTGCGAGGTGGCGCGCCAGAGCGCCGGCGAACCCGTGCTGGACATCAAGCTGGCCTCGGAGGCCAAGGCCTCGGGCAAGGACGTCGAAGGACTCGAGACCGCCGTCGATCAGCTGCGCGCCATGGCCTCGCTGCCGCTCGAATTTCACATGAAGAGCCTGGTCGAGACGATGAAGCTCGGCGACAAGGTGAACGACGTGAACGAAACGATGATCGTGCTCTACCAGCGCGGCGAGGTCGGCATGTTCTGGCCGCTCTTCAAGGCGGTGCTGCCCGACGCCGCCGACGACCAGGCCGGCTATGCCGCCTTCGAGCAGACTATGATCACCAGCCGCAACAAGGTGATGGCCGCGCATGCCGGGCCGATTTTGGCCAAGGGCAACGTCTTCATGGCCGTCGGTGCCATGCATCTGCCCGGTCCGGAAGGACTGGTCGAGGATTTTCGCAAGGCAGGGTATAGTGTTACCGCCGTCAACTGAGTCGTCTGGCGGCTGGCGGACCTGAAAACGCCGGTTTTTCAGCGCTTTCCGTCCGTTCGCGTGAAACCCGATCCGGGCTCAGCGCGTTGATGGCTGTTATTTTGATGACTTTCATCCAAGGAGGACACGTTTCATGGCGAACCCTAACGATCCCTACACCCCTTCGAGCACGCCTCCCCCCTCGCGTGGCGGTGGTGGCGGCAGCGGGTGGCTGATCGCCCTTGTTGTCATTATCCTGGCCATCGTTGCGTATTATGTCTTTGGCAGAAGCGGCGGCGAGCATGGCCCCGCCACGGCTGAGCCCCCGGCTGCCAGCACGCCGGCTCCCGCGCCCGCAACGCCAACTCCGGCGCCCGAGCAGGCACCTGCGCCCACTCCGGCGCCAGCCCCGACTCCTGCACCCGCGCCGACCCCTGCTCCGGCGCCTGCGCCTGCGCCGGCCCAGTAATCGGGCTGCAGCTTAAGAACGAACGGCCCGCCGAAAGGCGGGCCGTTTTGTTCGGGGCAACCACGCCTTGTCCTACTCGGGCTTCACGCGAGTATCCATGCCGTTACTGTTGCCGTAGGGTGCAACGGCGCAGAATTCTACAATGGTTGCAAAGCCTTAGCGGCATGGATTCGCTGGCCTGCGCTGCGTCGCTCCTTGCTTCGCCAGAGAATGGCGAGGTCGCGAGCTACGGCCCTTACCGACTAAATATGGATCGGCTTGAAGAACGTCGCCAACGCCGCTTCCTTCACCGCTTCCGACATGGTCGGATGCGCGTGGCAGGTGCGGGCGAGGTCTTCCGACGAGCCGCCGAATTCCATCAGCACCGCCGCCTCGTGGATCATCTCGCCGGCGCCGAAGCCGACGATATGGACGCCGAGCACGCGGTCGCTGGCCTTGTCGGCCAGGATCTTCACGAAACCGTCGGTGTGCAGCATGGCGCGCGCGCGGCCATTGGCGCTGAACGGGAATTTCCCGACCTTGTAGTCGATGCCTGCCTTCTTCAATTCCTCCTCGGTCTTGCCGACGGAGGCGATTTCCGGGCTGGTGTAGACGACGCTCGGGATGACGTCGTAGTTCACATGGCCGGCCTGGCCGGCGATCGTCTCTGCCACCGCGACACCCTCGTCCTCGGCCTTGTGCGCCAGCATCGGCCCCGCGACGACGTCGCCTATGGCATAGATGCCGGGAACACTGGTCCTGAGATGCCCGTCGGTCTTCACGCGGCCGCGCTCGTCGACCTCGACGCCTGCTTCCTTCAGCCCGAGGCTGTCGGCATAGGGGCGCCGTCCGGTGGCGACCAGCACCACGTCGGCCTCGATGGTTTCGGCCGCGCCGCCCTTGACCGGCTCGAAGGTGACGGTCGCGCCCTTCTTGGCCTTGGCGATGCCGGTGACCTTGGCGCCGAGCTTGAACTCGAAACCCTGCTTGGACAGTAGCCGCTGGAACTGCTTCGACACCTCGCCGTCCATGCCGCCGAGAATGGTGTCGAGGAACTCGACGACCGTGACCTTGGCGCCGAGCCTGGCCCACACCGAGCCGAGCTCAAGCCCGATGACGCCGCCGCCGACCACCACGAGGGTGGCGGGCACCTTGGTCAGCGACAGCGCGCCGGTGGAGGAGATGATCACCTTCTCGTCGAAATCGACCTTGACGCCCGGAATGCCGGCGACATCTGAGCCGGTGGCGATGACGATGTTCTTCGTCTCGATTTCCTCGACCTTGCCGTCCTCGCCGGTCACCGAAACCTTACCGGCGGAAATCACCCTGCCGGTGCCGCGAAAGCTGTCGATCTTGTTCTTCTTGAACAGGAAGGCGACGCCGTTGACGTTGGAGGCGACCGTCGCGTCCTTGTGCGCCATCATCTTCTTCAAATTGAGCTTCGGCGCCGGTAACTCAATGCCCAGCGTATCGAAAGCATGGCCGGCTTCCGCGAACATCTCGGAGGCGTGGAGCAGTGCTTTGGAGGGAATGCAGCCGATGTTGAGGCAGGTGCCGCCGAAGGTTGCGTCCTTCTCGACCACCGCCGTCTTCAGGCCCAGCTGCGCCGCCTTGATGGCGCAGACATAGCCGCCCGGTCCCGATCCGATGATTACGACGTCATAAGCCATGAAACTGTCCTTTGCTTTGGCGCCTATCGGCCGCCGCTCACATTCAGGATCGCGCCCGTTACATAGGAGGCCGCATCCGACAAAAGATAAAGAACCGCGCTCGCGACCTCATCGGCCGTGCCGGCGCGTTTCATCGGCAGCGCGTCCTGCATCCGCGCCACGCGGTCCGGCTGGCCGCCCGAGGCGTGGATTTCGGTCTCGGTAATGCCGGGGCTGACCGCGTTGACGCGGATACCTTCGAGGACCACCTCACGCGCCAGTCCGATGGTCATGGTGTCGATCGCGCCCTTTGAGGCGGCGTAATCGACATATTCGCCTGGCGAGCCGAGCCTGGCGGCCGCCGAGGACAGGTTGACGATGGCGCCGCCCTTGCCGCCGTGACGGGTCGACATACGTTTCACCGCTTCACGGGCGCACAGGAACGAACCGACAACATTGATGCGCATCATGCGCTCCAGCCGCGCCATGCTCATCTCGTCGACCCGGGCCTTGACGTCGACGATGCCGGCATTGTTGACGAAGGCGTCGAGCCGGCCGAAGGCCTGGTCGACGGCTTCGAACATCGCAATCACATCGGCCTCGCTGCCGACATCGCCTTTGACCGCGAAGGCATCGCCGCCTGCGGCTTTGAGCTCGGCGACCATCGCATCGGCCGCCGCCTGGTTGGACACATAATTCACCGCCACCCGGTAGCCGGCCCGGTTCGCCTGCCGGCAGATCGCGGCCCCGATGCCACGGCTGCCGCCCGTGACCAGCAGCGTCTTTTTTTCCGCGCTCATTCCTGGCAGCCTTTCAGCACGAAGATGTCCCAGGGCACTTTGGAGAAGCCGGCCGGCCCATAAGCGGCTGACATTTCGAGCGAGGGCCCGAGATCGGGGAAGATCAGGCGTTTCGGCGCATCGGCGCCCTCGGCCGGCAGCAGGCCGACGCCGCCCTTCTCGTCGGCGCTGTAGATGACGCCTTCCCAGACCGTGCAGGCGGCAAGCTCCTCGCCGGTGACGTCGCCGGTCGGGCACTTATACATCAACGATCCATGCGGCCGCGCCGCCGATCCCTCGGTCCACATCGCGATGCCGTCGAGCACGACATTGTTGTCGAGGATCATGCGGAATGCGTTGGTGATCGTGGCCGAAGTGCCGGCCGGGGTGAAGTCGATCTCGGCGCCACTCCGGGCCTCGCCATAGACAGCAAGCTGGACCGGGCAGGCGGCCTGGGCGCCTGAATTCGCGGCTGCGAGCGCCAGCGATCCGGCCATCAATCCGATCAGGGGCGAGGCGGCATTCGTCATCACTTGGCCTGGTCGCTATCGCGGCCGTCGGCGTTTTCAAGCACGCCGAAATCGGTCATCAGGACCACCGGCTCGCCGGTCGCGTCGAGTCCCCAGAAGGACGGGTAGAACCCGTCGCCCCAGCCGCTCCAGAACATCGCTATGTTGACCGGACTGCCGGCGGCCGGACGGTGCATGACGAACCGGTCCTGGTTGGGCGCGAACTCGGCCGCCAGCACATCGTCATAATAATTCTGGTCGGGCTTGAGCTTGTCCTGCGCGGCCGACATCAGGGCCATGGCCGCCTTATCCATGAACGAGCCGAGGCCAGCATCGACGGGATAGCCGAAGATCTCGTCGCCTTTCAGCGTCGAGACGTCCTGGTCTGGCAACGTCGCGAGCTCCCAGCGCACTGGCACGCCAGGCCGAAAGCGAAGGAAGGCCGCCGCCACGCGGCCCTGCGCCTCGAACAGCGTGACCGGATAATGCCCGGGCTTCACCTTGCGGGCCAGCGCCGGCCAATTGTCGTCCGTGATCAGGGGATCGCAGGCGATGATCTCGCCGGTCGGCAGTTCCAGCTCGCCGATCGGCGTGACCGTGATCCTGCGTTCCGCCAGCTGCGCGTCGGAGAGCGCGAATATGCCGAAATTGCTGCTGGCCATGGAGACATCCCAGTCGGCAGCAATTGCCGGTGCCGGTATGGCAGTGGAGACACCGAGCAGAAGGAGGCTGCGCCGCAAACCGCGGCCCAGCTTGAACCCCAACCCTTCCAGCCAGCCGCTCACAGCGCGACCGACCTGCTCACAAATCGAGCACCAGCCGCTCGGGATCCTCCAGGCTTTCCTTGACGCGCACCAGGAAGGTCACGGCTTCCTTGCCGTCCACGATGCGGTGGTCATAGGAGAGCGCCAGATACATCATCGGCCGGATGACGATCTGACCGCCGACCACCACCGGCCGCTCCTGGATCTTGTGCATACCGAGGATGCCCGACTGCGGCGCATTCAGGATCGGCGTCGACATCAACGAGCCATAGACGCCACCGTTGGAAATCGTAAACGTGCCTCCTTGCATGTCCGCGACCGACAGCTTGCCGTCGCGCGCGGCAAGGCCCAGCCGCCCGATCTCCTTTTCGATCTCGGCAATGGACATCTGGTCGGCGTCGCGCACCACCGGCACCACCAGGCCCTTGTCCGTGCCGACGGCAACGCCGACATGGGCGAAATTCTTGTAGATGATGTCGCTGCCGTCGATCTCGGCATTGACGGCCGGGATCTCCTTCAGCGCATGCGTGACCGCCTTGGTGAAGAAGCCCATGAAGCCGAGCTTCACGCCATGCTTCTTCTCGAACACGTCCTTGTACTTGGTCCGCAGCGCCATCACCGCGCTCATGTCCACCTCGTTGAAGGTGGTGAGCATGGCGGCGGTCGACTGCGCCTCCTTGAGGCGGCGCGCGATGGTCTGGCGCAGCTTGGTCATGCGCACGCGCTCCTCGCGCGGCGCATCCTCGGCCGAAGACGGCGCGCGAGCCGCGACGGGCGCTGGAGCAGGAGCAGCCTTCGGCGTCTCGGCCGGCTGCGACGGCGCGCCCCTGGCAATGGCGTCGAGCACGTCGCCCTTCAGCACCTGGCCGCGCTTGCCGGAACCGGACAACTGGTCGACCGAGAGATTGTGTTCCGCGATCAGCTTGGCCGCGGCCGGGGCTGGCGGCATGGTGCGCGGCTCGACCGGACCGGCATCGCCGGCCATCTTGGCGGTTTCGGCCGCGGCCTGCTTGGTGGTGGACGCGGCGTCGGGGCTGGAAGCCTGCGCCACCGCCTGCGGCTTCGTGGCCGGAGCGGCGGCCGCGCCGCCCGCGGAAATCGAGCCGAGCAGCGCGCCGACATTGACCGTCTCGCCTTCCTTGACGGTGATCTCGGCCAGCGTCCCGGCGCCCGCGGCGGGCACTTCCACCGTCACCTTGTCGGTTTCGAGCTCGACCAGCGGCTCGTCGGCGGCGATCGCGTCGCCGACCTTCTTGAACCACTTGCCGACAGTCGCCTCGGTGACGGATTCGCCGAGAGTGGGGACGCGGATTTCGGTAGCCATTGTGCCTGTCCGTTCTCTTGTCTTCTTGAGGTCTGTTTCGTCCGGTTATTCGCCGAGAGCGTCGTCGAGCAGCGCGGCGAGTTGGCTGAGATGCTTCGACATCAACCCTGTCGCCGGCGAGGCCGAGGCCGGCCGCCCGGTGTAGCGCACCCGCTGATGCTTGGCGTCGATATGCGCCAGCACCCATTCAAGATAGGGATCGATGAACGACCAGGCGCCCATGTTCTTGGGCTCCTCCTGGCACCACACCATCTCGGCATTGCGGAAACGCGACAATTCGGTGATCAGCGCCTTGGCCGGGAACGGGTAGAGCTGTTCGACGCGCAGCAGATAGATGTCGTTGATGCCGCGCTTCTCGCGCTCCTCATAGAGGTCGTAATAGACCTTGCCCGAACAGAGCACGACGCGGCGGATCTTGGAGTCCTTCACCAGCTTGATCGGCTGGTTCGGCAACAGCTGCGCATCGTCCCACAGCAGCCGGTGGAACGAGCTCTCGCCCGCCATCTCCGACAGCGTCGACACCGCGCGCTTGTGGCGCAGCAGCGACTTCGGCGTCATCAGGATCAGCGGCTTGCGGAAGTCGCGCTTCAATTGCCGGCGCAGGATATGGAAGTAGTTGGCCGGCGTGGTGACGTTGGCGACCTGCATGTTGTCTTCGGCGCAGAGCTGCAGGAAGCGCTCCAGCCGCGCCGACGAGTGCTCCGGCCCCTGGCCCTCATAGCCATGCGGCAACAGGCAGACCAGGCCCGACATTCTGAGCCACTTGCGCTCGCCCGACGAGATGAACTGGTCGAACACCACCTGGGCGCCATTGGCGAAGTCGCCGAACTGCGCCTCCCAGAGCGTCAGCGCCTTGGGCTCGGCCAGGCTGTAGCCATATTCGAAGCCGAGCACCGCCTCTTCCGAGAGCATCGAGTTGATGACCTCGTAGCCGGCCTGCGCCGCCGAGAGATTGTTGAGCGGGATGTAGCGGGTCTCGTCGCGCTGGTCGTAAAGCACCGAATGGCGCTGCGAGAAGGTGCCGCGTTCCGAATCCTGGCCGGAAAGCCGGATGGGGTTGCCGTCGAGCAGGATGGCGCCGAAAGCCAGCGCCTCGGCCGTCGACCAATCGATGCCTTCGCCGGATTCGATCGCCTGGCGGCGGTTTTCGAGGAAGCGCAGGATGGTCTTGTGCGCCTCGAAATCCTTCGGCACCTCGGTCAGCTTCTTGCCGATCTCCTTCAGCGTGCGCAGCGGCACGGCGGTCTTGCCGCGCCGCTGTTCGTCCTGATTGTCGGCGGTGCGCAGGCCCGACCAGGCGCCGTCCAGCCAGTCGGCCTTGTTCGGCTTGTAAGACTGGCCGACTTCAAATTCGGCCTCGAGATGCGCGCGCCAGTCGGCCCGCATCTTGTCGACCTCGGCCTGGGTGACGTGGCCTTCGGCGATCAGCCGGTCGGCATAGATCTGCACCGTCGTCTTATGATTGCGGATGTTGCGGTACATGATCGGCTGGGTGAAGGACGGCTCGTCGCCCTCATTGTGGCCGAAGCGGCGGTAGCAGAACATGTCCACCACCACCGGCTTGTGGAACTTCATGCGGAATTCGGTCGCAACCTTGGCGGCATGCACGACCGCCTCCGGATCGTCGCCGTTGACGTGGAAGATCGGCGCTTCAATCATCTTGGCCACATCCGACGGATAGGGCGACGAACGCGAGAAGCGCGGATTGGTGGTGAAGCCGATCTGGTTGTTGATGATGAAATGCAGCGTGCCTGCGACACGATGGCCGCGCAGGCCGGACAGCCCGAACATTTCGGCGATCACGCCCTGGCCGGCAAACGCCGCGTCGCCGTGGAGCAGCAGCGGCATCACCTTGGCGCGTTCCGACAGCGGCACGATCTCGCCGCGCTCGCGGCCGGCGAGCTGGTCCTGCTTGGCGCGCGCCTTGCCCATCACCACGGGGTCGACGATTTCCAGATGCGAGGGGTTGGCCGTCAGCGACAGATGCACCTTGTTGCCGTCGAACTCGCGGTCCGACGAGGCGCCGAGATGGTATTTCACGTCGCCGGAGCCCTCGACATCGTCCGGCGCGGCCGAGCCGCCCTTGAACTCGTGGAAGATGGCGCGGTGCGGCTTGCCCATCACCTGGGAAAGCACGTTGAGGCGGCCGCGATGCGCCATGCCGAGCACGACCTCCTTGAGGCCGAGCTGGCCGCCGCGCTTGATGATCTGCTCCAGCGCCGGGATCAGCGCTTCGCCGCCGTCGAGGCCGAAGCGCTTGGTGCCCTTGTACTTGACGTCGATATATTGCTCGAAACCCTCGGCCTCGATCAGCTTCGACAGGATCGCCTTCTTGCCGGTGGCGGTGAAGGTGATCTCCTTGTCGGCGCCTTCGATGCGGGCCTGGATCCAGGCCTTCTCTTCCGGATCGGAGATATGCATGAACTCGACGCCGAGCGTCGAGCAATAGGTGCGGGTCAGGATGTCCAGCATCTGCCGGATTGTGCCGAATTCGAGCCCGAGCACGTTGTCGAGAAAGATCGGCCGGTCGTAGTCGGCTTCGGTGAAGCCGTAATTCTCCGGCGACAGCTCGTTATAGTCTTCGAGCGGCTTGGCAATGCCGAGCGGGTCGAGATTGGCGTGCAGGTGGCCGCGCATGCGGTAGGCGCGGATCATCATGATGGCGCGCACGGAATCGCGCGTCGCCTGGTGCACGTCGGCGTCGGAAAGCACGGCGCCGTTGACGACCGCCCTTTCCTTCACTTTCTTTTCGATCGCCTTCTCGACCAGGCCCCAATTGCCGTCGAGCGCCGAGACCAGCTCGCCATTGGCCGTCGGCGGCCAGGAAGGCTTCGCCCAGGAGGCGCCCTTGGCGTTCTTGCGCACGTCGCCAGCGTCATCCTTCAGCGCGGCGAAGAAATCCTGCCACTCCGGATCGACCGAAGCCGGATTGTCCTCATAGGCGGCATAGAGAGCGTCGATATAGTCGGCATTGCCGCCGTACAGGAATGAGGTGAGCGAGAATTGGTCGTTGGCCTGATCTTGTCTTGCCATTTTTATCTGCGGAGCCCGGCTCCGTCTCCTGTTCGGAGGGGAGTAAGGGAATAGGGGAGTAGGGCGGTAGGGAAAGTGGCAATTGTTGCCGCGCGCCCCGTTCTTCCTATTCCCTTACTCCCCTACTGCCCTACTCCCTTACTGCCTTAACCCTTGATCGCCTCGACCAGCGTCGTGCCGAGCCGCGCCGGAGAGGGCGAGACCCTGATGCCAGCCGATTCCATCGCGGCGATCTTGTCTTCCGCGCCGCCCTTGCCGCCCGAGATCACCGCGCCCGCATGACCCATGGTGCGGCCCGCCGGCGCCGTGCGCCCGGCGATGAAACCCGCCATCGGTTTCTTGCGGCCGCGCTTGGCTTCGTCCTTGAGGAACTGCGCGGCGTCTTCCTCGGCCGAGCCGCCGATCTCGCCGATCATGATGATCGACTTGGTCTCGTCGTCGGCAAGGAACATCTCCAGCACGTCGATGAATTCGGTACCCTTGACCGGGTCGCCGCCGATGCCCACCGCCGTGGTCTGTCCGAGGCCGACATTGGTGGTCTGGAAGACTGCCTCATAGGTAAGTGTTCCCGAGCGCGAAACAACGCCCACCGAGCCCTTGCGGAAGATGTTGCCGGGCATGATGCCGATCTTGCATTCGTCGGGTGTCAGCACGCCCGGGCAGTTCGGGCCGATCAGCCGCGAGGCCGAACGGTCGAGCCGCGCCTTGACCTTGACCATGTCCATCACCGGGATGCCTTCGGTGATGCAGACGATGAGCGGGATCTCGGCCTCGATCGCCTCGATAATGGCTTCGCTCGCGCCCGCCGGCGGCACATAGATGACCGATGCGTTGGCGCCGGTCCTTGCCTTGCCCTCGGCCACCGTGGCGAAGATCGGCAGGCTTTCGCCCTTCGAGCCGGTCCAGGTCTCACCGCCCTTCTTCGGATGGATGCCGCCCACCATCTTGGTGCCGTGATAGGCCAGCGCCTGCTCGGTGTGGAAGGTGCCGGTCTTGCCGGTCAGGCCCTGAACCAGCACCTTGGTGTTCTTGTCGACGAGAATGGACATCGCGGCCCTTTTCTAAAAACCGTTGATCGTGGAAGGCGAGACGCGCCGGTAGAGCCCGCTCACCATGTCTTGCCAGGCATCGCTGCCCGTAGGCTTGAACTGAAGTCTCATGCGATAAGTATCGGCGCCGTCAAAACCATATGTCACGCAGGCTGCGCCGCGCGGCGACGACCGCTCCAGGACCAGTTCATCGCCTTTCCACGTACCAGTGGCCGGTGACATCGGCACGAATCCCATCGAGTCGAACTGATGCATGGTGACGAGTCCGTTCTGCTGGTCGAAGCCGAACACATTGTGCGCACCGAACGAAACCGTGCCGTCGCGGCGCTGGCGATAGCGCTGCATCACAAACAGGCCGCCGAACTGCGCCTCCGCCAGCACTTCCGAAGTCGCCGCGCCGGCATCGGTCCATTGCGTCGCCGCGACCTCTTCCTCGCCGCGCCACGCGCCGACCAACGCCTGCAGGCGTTGGTGAGCGTCCGAGAGGGAGGAGAAGGGCGACGCGCTCATGGCTCAGAGCCGCTTCAGGTCGGTGACGGTGAGGTCACTCTGGGCATTGCCGGTGTTGAGCGTCGTCGCCGGTTCGAACATCAGCACCACGGGCTCCTTCGTCAGCGAGCGCGGCCGATGCTCGACGCCGCGCGGCACGACGATGAAGTCGCCCTCGCCGAGCTCGACCGGCCCGTCGCGGAAATCGATGGCGATCCTGCCGCGCAGCACCAGGAAAGCCTCGTCCTCATGGTCGTGCGCATGCCAGTCGAAGACCTCGCCGAACTTGGCGACCTTCGCTTGGGCATCGTTGACGTCGCCGGCAATGTGCGGATCGAAGACCTTGGCGATCTTTTGATCCGCAGCCTCGACCAAGTTTATCTTGCGCGGAGGCATCCGCTCAGCCCTTCACCGCCTTGACGATCTTCTTGGCCGCGTCATCGAGGTCGTCGGCCGAGACGACATTGAGGCCGCTGTCGTTGATGATCTTCTTGCCGAGCTCGGCATTGGTGCCTTCCAGCCGCACCACCAGCGGCACCTTCAGCCCCACTTCCTTGACGGCGGCGATCACGCCCTCGGCGATAACGTCGCACTTCATGATGCCGCCGAAGATGTTGATCAGGATGCCTTCGACCGCCGGATCCTTGGTGATGATCTTGAACGCCGCCGTGACCTTTTCCTTGGAGGCGCCGCCGCCGACGTCGAGGAAGTTGGCCGGCTCAGCACCATAGAGTTTGATGATGTCCATCGTCGCCATGGCAAGGCCGGCGCCATTGACCATGCAGCCGATATTGCCGTCGAGCGCGACATAGGCGAGGTCGAACTTCGACGCCTCGATCTCCTTCTCGTCCTCTTCGGTGGTGTCGCGCAATTCCATCACGTCCGGATGGCGGAACAGCGCGTTGTTGTCGAACGACACCTTTGCGTCGAGCACGCGCAGATGCCCGTCCTTCATGACGATCAGCGGGTTGACCTCGAGCAGGCTCATATCCTTCTCGACGAAGGCCTTGTAGAGCGTCGGGAACAGCGAGGCGCCGTCCTTGGCCGCATCGCCGTCAAGCTTCAGCGCGCCGTTGAGCGTCTTCACGTCGTCCGCCGTCACGCCTTTTTCCGGATCGATGGCGACGGTGACAATCTTTTCCGGCGTGTCATGCGCGACCGTCTCGATGTCCATGCCGCCCTCGGTCGAGACGACGAAGGCGATGCGGCCGACCGAGCGGTCGACCAGGATCGACAGATAAAGCTCGCGGGCGATGTCGGCGCCGTCCTCGATATAGAGCCGGTTGACCTGCTTGCCGGCAGGCCCGGTCTGCTTGGTGACCAGCGTGTGGCCGAGCATCTCGTTGGCGTTGGCGACGACTTCCGCCGCCGACTTCGCCAGCCGCACGCCGCCCTTGGCGTCGGGGCCGAGCTCCTTGAACTTGCCCTTGCCGCGGCCGCCGGCATGGATCTGGCTCTTCACCACATAGAGCGGACCGGGCAGCGCCTTGGCGGCAGCTTCCGCCTCGCTCGTCTTGAACACCGGGACGCCGCTTGCGACTGGCGCGCCGAACGTCTTCAGCAGCGCCTTGGCCTGATACTCATGGATGTTCATGCGCTTGGTCTCCGGGTAGGACGATTACTTGCCGGCGAGATGCGGGGCGATCTTGGTGCAGGCTTCGGTCAGGCCCTGGACGGCCGCGACCGAATTGTCGAACATCTTCTGCTCGGCCTTGGACAGGTCGATCTCGATGACGCGCTCGACGCCGCCGGCACCGATCACCACCGGCACGCCGACATAGGTGCCCTTGACACCATACTGGCCCGAGAGATGCGCAGCACACGGCAGCACGCGCTTCTTATCCTTGAGGTAGGATTCGGCCATGGCGATCGCCGAGGCGGCCGGCGCGTAATAGGCCGAGCCGGTCTTGAGCAGGCCGACGATCTCGGCACCGCCGTCCCGGGTGCGCTGCACGATCTGGTCGAGCTTCTCCTTCGAGGTCCAGCCCATCTTGACGAGATCGGGCAGCGGAATGCCGGAGACGGTCGAATAGCGGATCATCGGCACCATCGAGTCGCCATGGCCGCCGAGCACGAAGGCGGTGACATCCTCGACCGAGACCTTGAACTCCTCGGCCAGGAAGTAGCGGAAGCGGGCGCTGTCGAGCACCCCGGCCATGCCGACGACATGGCTGGTCGGCAGGCCGGAGAACTTCTGCAGCGCCCACACCATCGCGTCGAGCGGATTGGTGATGCAGATGACGAAGGCCTTCGGCGCGTACTTCTTGAGGCCGGCGCCGACCTGCTCCATCACCTTGAGGTTGATGCCGAGAAGGTCGTCGCGGCTCATGCCGGGCTTGCGCGGCACGCCGGCGGTCACGATGCACACATCCGCGCCCTCGATGCCGGCATAGTCGTTGACGCCGGTCAGCCGGGAATCGAAGCCGTCGACGGGGGAAGATTGCGCGATGTCGAGGCCCTTGCCCTGCGGAATGCCTTCGGCGATATCGAACAGCACCACGTCGCCGAGATCCTTGAGGCCGATCATATGGGCGAGCGTGCCGCCGATCATGCCCGAGCCGATAAGCGCTATCTTGTTGCGTGCCATGATTAGGATGTTTTCCCTTTGTCTGTGACGAGGTCGTGACGGGGCCGGGAGGCCGAAAGGATGCGGGAAACCGCAGGATTTGGCCGCACCGAATACCGCCGGCCAAAGAAAAATTCAAACGGTTATTTCGACTCCTGTGTTTTCAATCGGTTAGATCGTTTGGGAATTACGTAAACGTCAAAATTTGTGAGCCGACTGAGAAGAATTTACACAGTGAACGTCGAAATCCGAAGGCTTCATCCCGGCGATGACGCTGTTGTGATGCGATGGTAAATCTCCCCGTTGAGGATCTCTCCCTGTGTGAGGGATGCCCGGCAGGGCAGAGGGGGGCGGGAAGGATCGCCAGCCTGTCCTTCGTCATTCAAGGGCGGAGCAACATTCTATCCCTGCGCCTGCCTTGCCTCTGCTACCGGCGCCATCTTCGGCCGTTCCGTCCAGCTTTCCAGCCAGTCGCGGCTCTGCATTTCGACCAGGCGCGAGGCAGTGCGCTCGAATTCGAACACCTCCGTGCCGCGCTTGGCCGTGTAGAGCCTTTCGGGTGACGCCGCGGCACTCATCACCAGGCGCATGTGGTGATCGTAGAGCGTGTCGATCAAAAGGATGAAGCGCTTGGCCTCGTTGCGTTTGCCTTCGCCCAGCACCGGCACATGGTCGATGAAGACGGTCGAGAAGCGGTCGGCGATCGCCAGATAGTCGCGGGCGCCGAGCGGCTTTTCGCAGAGTTCGGCGAAGGAAAAGCGCGCGGCGTCGCCCGCGGCGCGCGGCACGACGAGCTGGCGGCCTTTCAGCGTCAGCGTCACCGCTTCGGTCGGCTTGCCATGCGTCATCGCCCTCCAGGCCTCATCCAGCGCGCGATCGGCCGAAGCGTCGGCCGGCGTGACATAGACCGGCAGACGATTGAGCTTTTCCTGCCGGTAGTCCTTCTCGGCGTCGAGCGTCATCACATGGGCATTGCGCTCGAGCAGCGAGATGGACGGCAGGAAGAGCTGGCGGTTCAGCCCGTCGCGATAAAGGTCTTCCGGCGCTACGTTGGAGGTGGCGACCAGCACCACGCCATTGGAAAACAGCGCCGAGAACAGCCGCGACAGGATCATCGCGTCGGCGATGTCGGTGACGGAGAATTCGTCGAAGCACAGCACCCAGGCTTGGTCGGCGAGCGCCCGCGCCACCGGCGGGATCGGGTCGTCTTCCTTGACCGTACCTTCCTTGCGCGCCTGCCGGTGCTTCTGGATGCGGTCCTGCACATCGGCCATGAAGTCGTTGAAATGCACGCGGCGCTTGCGCCGCACCGGCAACAGCTCGAAGAACATGTCCATCAGCATGGTCTTGCCGCGACCGACGCCGCCATGGATGTAGAGGCCCTTGACCGGCTCGCGAGGCTGCCGCTTGGCCGCGAACAGCCAGCCCAGCGCGCTCGATTTATGCGCCAGCCTTTTGGCCGAGATCTCGTCGATCAGCCGGTCGAGCGCGGCGATGATGCGCTCCTGCGCCAGATCGCGCTCGACCGCGCCGCTCTGGACGAGATGATCGTAGCGCTGCTTGACGGTCGCGTGGGTCTGGAGGCCGTCACGCAGGTGCATGGTTCACGTCGTCTATATTGAACACAATGACGGGTGCAGGAAGCCGCCGCTTACGGGCCGGCCTCACCTGAATATCAGCACACTCTCGCCCTACCTTGTAAGCGAGATCGGCTGCCCATTGGAAGTCTGGCCGTCGAACTTTTCGCCGCCCGAGGAATAGAGCCTGGCCAGCGTGCCGCCATTTTCGTCGTAAAGCGTCAGCTGCTTGCCGGCGACATTCCACGATTTGATGCCGTCGATCGGCGCCGGGCAATGCAGCGGACCGGCACGGTAGCCGGCGCCGAACTTGGTCTGCGGCGTCGCCACCTTGCAGCTCTGCCCGGAGACATTGACGTTCCACACGCCGGCGACGCTGGCCGCGGTGAGGTCGGTGGCGCCGGCGGGCGCCGTGCCGTCCGGCGGCAGCGAGGCGACCTGGGTGTTCTTCGGCGCGGTCGGGAATTGCGAAGGATCGGTGGTGCCGGGGGAAGCCGGCGGCGGCAGCTGGTTCTGCGTCACCGTGCCGGACGGCGCCGGCGTCAGCGGCGCCGGCTGCTGGTCGTCCATCGACGAGAAGCGCGAGGTCGAACAGCCGCTCGCAACCAGCGCGGCCAGCGATACGGCCACGAGGCCGCTCCGCGAAAAGGGGCGGGTCATCGAAAAATTCATCAAAACCTCCGTCGGATCCGGCCGGGGGGAGCCATCCGCGTAATCTTCGCTTCACCAAGACGGCGAAGGTGGCAGAATTTCAACCCGATATGGTTAAAATAGGGTTTTCGAGCCGGCTGTTGCAAATTTGTCGCAGCAAGAGAACAGCATCGGGGACACCGGCGGCGGATGCCGCTAAACCGTTGAAATGGCAGTGCTAAATTCGGACGCTGGGCACAAATACATAGCCGTCCGGACCGACAATGTAGCATTCACGCAGCCCATGCGGCTTGTCGATCGCGCCGGCCAGCACGATGTGGCCGAGCGCCGCCGCCTTTTTCTCGACCGCATCCGGATCGGCGCCGTAAAGACGCAGTTCTATGCCGGCGCCGCGTGTCTCGACGCCCGAAGTGACCCCAGTCATTGGATTGTCGAGATAGGAATGGTCGGCATGCAGCATGAAGATCGAGCCCAAAAGCTCGATCGCCGCGAAATCCTCATCGGCATAGACGATCCTGGCGCCGAGCACCTCGCGGCAGAAGGTCTCCATCGCCGCCATGTCGGTGACCAGAAGGTTCACGCCGACCCCATGCGGCAGCGAGCGGCCGAAATCCTCGGCCTTCATCCACGGTGTCTTGGTCCGCTTCATCGCCATGGCGGTCGTCCCCTCACCCGATCTTAATGGAAGAGGGCTTCGCTCGTTGGCATTCGCCAGCAAAATGCTTGCGCCAGACGGGCGCTTCCTTATCTCAGGAGGACCGAGCTGGCGGGAAGAGAGAATGACCGCAAGAAAAAGAACCGCCAACCGCTATTACAGCGGCCCGCCCAGCGATCATTTCGACGGCGACTTGTTCTTCAACCCCGGCGGCAAGCCGCCCGGGCGCTTCAGCGATCTCCTCAGATGGCAGTTCGGCGGCAAGCGGGCGAAATGGCCGGCCCCCTTTCCGAGCCCCCATCCGCCGGCAAAACCGGAAGGTCGGCTGGATGGCGGCGCGCTTCGGCTCACCATGGTTGGCCATGCGTGCCTGCTCATCCAGACGGCGGGCCTGAACATCCTGACCGATCCAATCTGGTCGGAGCGCGCCTCGCCCTTCGCCTTTGCCGGTCCGAGAAGGGTCAATGCGCCGGGCATCGCCTTTGCCGACCTGCCGCCGATCGACCTGGTCCTGGTCAGCCACAATCACTACGACCATCTCGACCTCGCCACGCTGAGGCGGCTGAAGGAGAGCCACGACCCGCTGGTGATCACGCCGCTCGGCAACGACGCCGTCATCGGTCGCGCTGTGCCTGGCATGCGCCTCGGCGCGCATGATTGGGGCGACCGGGTCGACATCGGCGCGGCCGCCATCCATGTCGAGCCGGCGCATCACTGGTCGGCGCGTGGCGGACGCGACCGCCGCATGGCGCTGTGGGCGGGCTTTGTCATCGAAACGGCGGGCGGCAATATCTATTTCGCCGGCGACACCGGTTTCCATGACGGCATCAACTACCGGCTGATGGCGGAAAAGCATGGCGGCTTCCGCCTCGCCATCCTGCCGATCGGCGCCTATGAGCCGCGCTGGTTCATGGCGCCGCAGCATCAGAACCCTGAGGAGGCCGTGCAAGGCATGAAGCTCTGCAATGCCGCCTTCGCCGCCGGCTGCCACTGGGGCACATTCCATCTCACCGACGAGCCGGTCGAGGAACCGGCCCAAAAACTGGCCGAGGCATTGGCTGCCGAAGACCTGCCGCCGGAGCGTTTCCGCGCCTTGCGGCCGGGCGAGCTATGGGACGTGCCGGCCGTCTACAAAGGAACCCAAAGCGGCCAAACACGTTGATCCGCCGTCGCAATTTCGCCGGAGCCTCCCATGATCAGGTGGATCATCATCCTTCTCATCATTGCCGCCGCCGCGAGCCTGCTCGGCATGCCGGCTTTGGCTGGCGCGGCCGCTACCGGCGCGCGCATCCTCATCGGCATCGTGCTGATCATCTTCCTGCTAATCGTGCTCGGCGTCTTCGCCGTCACATAAGACTCGGCCGGACTGGTAATTCCCGCCCTTTTCCGCCATATAGCGGCCAAATGGAACTGGAATGACCGGTTAGATGGCAGGCACCGCCCCCTTCGCCAAGATGAACGGTATCGGCAACGAGATTATCGTTGCCGATATGCGCGGCCGCGCCGACAAGGTGACGGCGACGGCGGCGATCGCCCTCAACGCCGATGCGGCGACCAGGTTCGACCAGATCATGGCCATCCATGACGCGCGCATGTCGGGCACCGCCTATTATATCGACATCCTGAATTCCGACGGCACCAGCGCGCAGGCCTGCGGCAACGGCACTCGCTGCGTCGTGCAGGCTCTGGCCGCCGAGACCGGCCAGAAGAGCTTCACCTTCGAGACCCGCGCCGGAATCCTCAATGCTCAGGAGCATGCCGACGGCACGATCTCGGTCGACATGGGCAAGCCGCGTTTCGGCTGGCAGGAGATCCCGCTGGCGGAAGAATTTCGCGACACCCGCATGATCGAGCTGCAGATCGGCCCGATCGACGCGCCGGTGTTGCATTCGCCCTCGGCCGTGTCGATGGGCAATCCGCACGCCATCTTCTGGGTCGACAATGACGTCTGGTCCTACGAGCTCGACCGCTTCGGCCCGCTGCTCGAAAACCATCCGATCTTCCCCGAGCGCGCCAACATCACCATTGCCCAGGTGACGTCGCCTGAAAGGATGATCATCCGCACCTGGGAGCGCGGCGCGGGCCTCACCAAGGCCTGCGGCTCGGCCGCCTGCGCCGCCGTGGTGGCAGCCGCGCGCACCAAGCGCACCGGCCGCAGCGTCTCGCTGCTGACGCCCGGCGGCGGCGAGCTCAATGTCGAATGGCGCGACGATGACCACGTCATCCTCACGGGTGCGGCCGAATGGGAGTTTTCCGGCAGCTTCGATCCCTCGACCGGCGCCTGGGCCCGCGACACCGAAAGCGCCGCCTGATGTCCGCCCTTCAAAAAGGTGCGCCCCAAGCCCCCGCCGACAAGGGCATCGACGTCGTCACCTTCGGCTGTCGCCTCAACACCTATGAATCGGAAGTGATGCGCCGCGAGGCCGAGAGCGCTGGCCTGGGCGCGCTGCAAGGCGGGGCCGTCATCTTCAACACCTGCGCCGTCACGGCGGAAGCGGTGCGCCAGGCCAAACAGGCGATCCGCAAGGCGCGCCGCGAGAACCCTTCGGCGCGCATCATCGTCACCGGCTGCGCGGCGCAGACCGAGCCGCAGAATTTCGCCGCCATGGACGAGGTCGACCTCGTGCTCGGCAATGAGGAGAAGCTCAAGGCCAATTCTTACCGCGCGCTGCCCGATTTCGGCGTCAACGACACCGAAAAGGCGCGCGTCAACGACATCTTTTCGGTGCGCGAGACGGCAGGCCATATGGTCGACGCCATTGAGGGCCGGGCGCGCGCCTTCGTGCAGGTGCAGAATGGCTGCGACCATCGCTGCACCTTCTGCATCATTCCCTATGGGCGCGGCAATTCGCGCTCCGTGCCCATGGGCGCGGTGGTCGAGCAGGTCAAACGCCTCGCCGGCAACGGCTATGCCGAGATTGTTTTGACCGGCGTCGACATGACCAGTTTCGGCGCCGACCTGCCGGGCGCGCCAAAACTCGGAAAGCTGGTGAAGACGATCCTGCGCCAGGTGCCGGATGTGAAGCGGCTGAGATTGTCCTCGATCGATTCCATCGAGGCCGACGACGACCTGCTCGATGCCATCGCCACCGAGCGGAGGCTGATGCCGCATCTGCATCTGTCACTGCAATCGGGCGATGACATGATCCTGAAGCGCATGAAGCGCCGCCATCTGCGCGACCAGTCGATCCGCTTCTGCGAGGATGTGCGCAAGCTGCGCCCCGGCGTCGTCTTCGGCGCCGACATCATCGCCGGCTTCCCGACCGAGACCGAGGCGATGTTCGAGAATTCGGAGAGGATCGTCGAGGAGTGCGGGCTGACGCATCTCCACGTCTTCCCCTTCTCACCGCGCGAGGGCACGCCCGCCGCGCGCATGCCGCAAGTCCGCCGCGAGGTGGTAAAGGCGCGCGCCGCAAGGCTGCGCGCCGCCGGCGAGGCCGCCTATCGCCGCCACCTTTCATCGCTTCCCGGCACGAGGCAGTCGATCCTGATCGAGCGCGACGGGCTCGGACGCACCGAAGGATTCACGCTGGCCGCGATCGGCACCGGCGCGCCCGGCGAGATCATCGATGCCGTGATCACCGGCCATGATGGCGCCCGACTGTTGGCGGCGCCCTCTGCCGCGCAAGCCGCCTGAGACTGCGAGACGCATGGCTGGTTTCTTCAAGAAGATATTTTCGTTCGGCAGGAAAGAGGTCGTCGAGGAGCCTGCCGACGAGGCGCTGCCGCCGATCAAATGGGATCAGCTGGACGCGCTGAAGCCGGAGGCCGAGCAGGCAGCGCCCCACCCTCCCCTCGATGGGGAGGGTCGCCACGAAGTGGCGGGGCAGGGTGATAGCGCCGACGCTGGCGCCGGTCACCCCCACCCCCGAGCTGCGCTCGGGACCTCCCCCATCGAGGGGGAGGCAGAACCGGCGCCTCAGCAGGTTCCCGAGGAGCCGAAGCCGGAGCCCGCTCCGACCATTCCGCCGACGCCGGAGCCGATCGTTGCCGCCGAGCCGGAACCGCTGCCGCAGCCTGAGCCCCAAGAGGAGCCGCAGCCGGCGCCCGAGAAGCCGGAGCCGCCGACCCCCGAGGAAGTGCCGCCGGCACAACCTGAGCCTTCACCTGCGCCGGCACCGGAGCCCGAACCCGCACTGCAGGAAGTGCCCGCACCGGCGCCGACTCAGCCGGACATCGAGCCTTCGCGTCCGGAACCGCAGCCCGAGCCGGCACCGGCCGAAGTGCCGGCGCCGCCTGCCGAAGCCCCGGTCGAGGCGCCGGCACCCATCGAGGTTCCGCCGGCGGGGGCACCTTCTGTGGAACCATCCGCCGAAGCCGACGCCGAAATCTCGCCCCCTATTCGACAGCCGGTGCCCGTCGAGCCGCAGCCGATCCTTGCCGAGATCGCACCGGAACCGGAAGCCGTGCCGCCGCCGCCAAAGCCCGCCGCCGGCAAGGTGACGGTCTCAAAAAGGGTCGAGCAGAAAGCCGAGCCGCAAAAGGCGCCGGAGCCGGCGCCGCGGCGTTCGTGGTTCCAGCGCATGCGCGATGGGCTCGCCCGCTCCTCGCGCGAGCTGACCGGCAACATTGCCGGCGTCTTCACCAAGCGAAAGCTGGACGAGGACACGCTGCAGGACCTGGAGGACGTGCTGATCCGCGCCGATCTCGGCGTGGAGACAGCGCTGCGCGTCACCGACTCGCTTGCTTCCAGCCGCTATGGCCGCGACGTTTCCGACTCTGAGGTCCGCGCCGTGATGGCGGCGGAGGTGGAGAAGGTGCTGACGCCGGTGGCAAAGCCGCTAGAGCTCGATCTCAGCCACAAGCCGCATGTCATCCTGGTCGTCGGCGTCAACGGCACCGGCAAGACCACCACCATCGGCAAATTGGCCGCCAAGCTCACCGATGGCGGCCTCAAGGTGATGCTCGCCGCCGGCGACACGTTCCGCGCCGCCGCGATCGAGCAACTCAAGATCTGGGGCGAGCGCACGAAATCGCCGGTCATCGCCACCAAGCTCGGCGCCGATGCGGCGGGCCTCGCCTATGACGCCTTCGAGAAGGCCAAGGAGGCCGGCTCCGACGTGCTGATCATCGACACGGCCGGCCGCCTGCAGAACAAGACCGAGCTGATGGCCGAGCTGGAAAAGATCGTGCGCGTGCTGGGCAAGCTCGATCCGGAAGCGCCGCACACGGTGCTGCAGACGGTCGACGCCACCACCGGTCAGAACGCGCTGAACCAGGTCGAGATCTTCCGCAACGTTGCCGGCGTCAACGGGTTGGTGATGACCAAGCTGGACGGCACGGCACGCGGCGGTATTCTGGTGGCGATCGCCGCCAAGCACAGATTGCCGGTCTATTTCATCGGCGTCGGCGAGCAGGTCGACGACCTCGAACCATTTTCCGCCAGCGAATTCGCCAGGGCGATCGCCGGCGTGGCCTGAACAAAGACGTGATCCTGAGGTCGCCTGCTTTTTGGCCAGATCATGCGCAAGAAGGACTTTTATGAACATCCTCGAACGCGACCCGTCCGATCCTCGCCGCAAGCCGATGAATCCCGGCTTGAAGTTCCTGCTCGAGCTCGGACCGGGGCTGGTGTTCTTCTTCACCACCATCCGCGGCGAGTGGCTGGCCGAAAAATTTCCGGTGCTCGCCCATCTCGGCGAGCCGATCCTGATCGCCACCGCTTTCTTCATGGTGGCAACCGCGCTTTCGCTGAGCGCCTCCTGGCTGCTCACGCGCAGCCTGCCTCTGATGCCGCTGGTCTCCGCGATCGTCGTCTTCGTCTTCGGCGCGCTGGCGCTTTACCTTCAGGACAAGACCTTCGCCTTCATGAAGCCGACGATCATCAACTCGCTGTTCGGCGTCACGCTGCTCGGCGGGCTTCTGTTCGGCCGCTCGCTGCTCGGCTACGTCTTCGATTCCGCCTTTCAGCTTGATGCCGAGGGCTGGCGCAAGCTGACCTTCCGCTGGGGCCTGTTCTTCCTGTTCCTGGCCGTGCTCAATGAGATTGTCTGGCGCAACTTTTCCGAGGCGACCTGGCTTTATTTCAAGGTCTGGGGCACGATCCCGATCACGTTGCTGTTCACCTTCAGCCAGATGCCGCTGATCATGCGCCATTCGCTCGAGGAAAAACCCAAGGAAGAGAAGGCCGGCAACTAAAGCAATTCCAGGAAAAGTGTGACGCGGTTTTCAGTCCGGAATTGCGTCAGAATAAGAGGGGGGCGATATGGAATTCCTCACCACGCGTGACGAACTGAGGACGATCTACAAGACGCCCCGGCCGACCGACGGCTCGATCCGCAAGGAACTGAAAAGCCTCGACGGCCATTGCCGCTCCTTCATCGGCAAGAGCCCCTTCGTGCTGATCGGCTCCTCCGACGGCGTCGGCAATGCCGATGTGACGCCCAAGGGCGACAAGCCAGGCTTCACCGCGATCCTCGACAACAACACCATCGCCATTCCCGATCGTCCGGGCAACAACCGGCTGGACACGCTGGAAAACATCATCCGCAATCCGTCGGTCGGGCTGCTCTTCCTGATCCCCGGCATGAACGAGACGCTGCGCGTCAACGGCGATGCCCGCATCACCGTCGACCCCGCCTTGCGAGAACGCCTGGCTGTCGACGGCAAGGAACCGCAAAGCGTGATCGTGGTGACGGTGAAGGCCGCCTATATGCACTGCGCCAAGGCCTTCATGCGCTCCGATCTCTGGAAGCCGGAGACCTGGTACGACCGCGCGACCCTGCCGACGCTCGGCCAGATCATCCGCGACCAGCTGGCGCTCAGCGAAAGCGCGGGCGAGATCGATCGCGAGCTGGACGACGATTACCGGCAGACCATGTGGTAGGCTTCGCGGACGACTCACACTTTCGTCCGGCTCTCTCTTGATCGACATCATCGCCATATCGGCAGCCTGCGCGCCGCCTCGACCAATTCGGCCCTGGTGGCGGCCTTGGCCGCCAACGCGCCCGCCGATTGCCGCCTCGATATTTATGATGGTCTCGGCCGGTTGCCGATCTTCAACCCCGACGATGAGGGCGAGCGCACGCCGCCCGAAGCAGCGCGCCTGATCGAGATGATCACCCGCGCCGACGGCGTCATCGTCTCCTGCCCGGAATATGCGCATGGCGTGCCGGCCGGCATGAAGAACGCGCTCGACTGGCTCGTGTCGCGCGACGCCGCCGTCGGCAAGCCGGCGATGCTGGTCCATGCCTCGCCCCGTTCGCTCTATGCGCGCGCTGCGCTGGCCGAGATCATGCGGACCATGTCGTTCGCGATGTATGAGGAGACGGCGCTGGAGATCGCGCTGCTGGGCAAGAAGCCGGCTGAGATGGAAGCGATTCTGGCGAAGGACGCGAACCGGCGGGCCATGCGTGAGGCGGTGCGGGCTTTTGTCGAGTTTATCGGCGGACGGTGAGCGGCCCTTCCCTTCTCCCCTTGTTGTGGAGAAGGAAGAGCCCTACCCCTTCCGCAGCGTCTCGACATCGGTCTTGCCGACATACCAGTCGCGAGCGTTGACCTCCTCGAACACGACCCAGACATCGTTGTTGCTAAGCCCGGTGGCCTCCATGATGGCCGATGTCACCTTCCTGGCGATGTCAGCCTTCTTGCCGGCCGGATCGGCCGCGATCACTTCCTTGACGATGCGGATGTTGACGAATGGCATGATGTCGCTCCTTTGAATTCGCTACTTGCCGGGAGACTGTTTCGAAATTCGCTCCGGCGAGCCATATGGTGGTGGTTTCGAGAACCGGAGCGGATCGGACATTCAAGTCCGTGAGCACCGGCCTACGCCGGCCGTAGCCTTAATTCCCACACCGCTCTCGAGTGCTTCGGCCGGCGAATGCCGGAAGCGCAGAAACCGCCAGTAAATGGCCGCCGGAGTAGAATTTCCAAACAGTCTTGCCTCAATAGGTTTTGGCCCCATTCACCATCAGCCGCACCATGTAGAGCGAGGTGGTGCCGGCGATGTAGAGACAGTTGAGCTTGTTGCCGCCGAACACGCAGTTGGCAGTCACCTCCGGCACCTTGACCTTGCCGATCAGCGTCCCGTCAGGGTCGTAGCAATGGATGCCGTCGGCAGCACTTGTCCAGATGCGCCCGTCGGAATCGAGCCGGAACCCGTCGAACAGGCCGGCGGTGCAGTCGGCGAACACCTTGCCGCCCGAAACCTTCTTGCCATGCTTGTCGACGTTGAAGACGCGCATATGCGCGGGGTTCTTCTCGCCATGCGTGCGGCCGGTGTCGACGACATAGAGGAGGCTTTCGTCGAGCGAGAAGGCGAGCCCGTTCGGTCGCACCATATCGGTGATGACGGCCTCGACATCGCCCGTCTCCGGATCGACGCGATAGACGTTGCAGGCGCCGATCTCGCTTTCGGCCTTGTCGCCTTCATAGTCGGTGTCGATGCCGTAGCTCGGATCGGTGAACCAGATCGAGCCGTCGGAGCGCACCACCACGTCGTTGGGCGAGTTCAGCCGCTTGCCTTTCCATTTCTCGGCGATGGTGGTGATCGAGCCGTCATGTTCGGTGCGGCTGACGCGGCGGCCGGAATGCTCGCAGGTCACCAGCCGGCCCTGCCGGTCGACGGTGTTGCCGTTGGAATTGCCGGACGGCTGCCGGAACACGCTGACGCTGCCGTCGGTCTCGTCATAGCGCAGCATGCGGTTGTTCGGGATGTCGGACCAGACGACATAGCGGCCGGCCGCGAACCAGGCCGGTCCTTCCGCCCAGCGGCATCCGGTGAACAGTTTTTCCACCTGCGCGCTGCCGTTGAACAGGCGCGCGAAGCGCGGATCGAGAATTTCGTAATAGTCAGCGGCCGCCATCAATTTCCTCCCGGCATCAGGTGACGGGCGGATCAAGCCAGCCCGAAGCCAATCTGGCAAGACGGCAGGCTGGTATTTTGTATGACAAAAGGAATGAGAACTGCGTGAAGAGGCCAGTCTCGCGGGCCGCGCTGGGCGCATGGTCCGTTAGGCTCCAATTAACCGGCTATGCGCTGGTTGCAATGGTGCATTGCAACATCTTTCTTTTGCAATGCACCACACCTATGTCATGCTCGCAATCGTCAGGGAGGAAAAACTAAAAGGAACCCTGTCATGTTCGACAATCTTGTCTCCCGCGCCCGCGCCAGCATCGCCAAGCGCCGTCACTACAACCGCCTCGTCGCCGAAATCGAGAACCTGTCCAGCCGCGATCTCGCCGATCTGCGCGCCGACCGTTCCGAGATGCTCTACCAGGTTCACAAGCAGATCTACGGCTGAGTCTTTTTCGACCCAGCACGGCCCCGCGGCGCATTGAGATTCAAGTCAGACCGAGTCGAAAGTGGTGGCTTCCGAGAACCGGAGCGGAGCGTACTTAAAGTACGTGAGCACCGGAAGCGCAGGAAGCCGGCACTTGCAGGCCGGCTTCACCTGAATATCAATGCGCCGACAGCGCTTTCTCAATCTGCGGCAGCAGCAACGCCCTCACCGAGTCGGGCGTCAGCGGCCCGACATGCTTGTAGGCGATCTTGCCGTCCTTGCCGATGACGAAGGTCTCGGGCACGCCATAGACGCCCCAGTCGATCGCCGCGCGTCCGGCCGGATCGACTCCGATCGCCTGATACGGATTGCCGAGATCGCCCAGGAAGCGGCGGGCGTTTTCCGGCTGATCCTTGTAGTTCAGCGCGGCAAGCGTGAAGCGCTTGTCCTGCGACAGGCCGAGCAGCACCGGATGCTCTTCGCGGCACGGCGCGCACCAGGACGCGAACACATTGACCAGCGTCACCTTGCCGGCAAAGTCTTTTGACTCGAGCCCCGGCAGATTGGCTCCCTCGAGCGGCGGCAGGCTGGTCTGCGGCGCCGGCAGGCCGATCAGCGCCGAGGGGATTTCCGAGGCGTCGCGGCCCGAGAGCAGCTGCGACAGGAAAAGCCCCGCCAGCCCCAGGAACACCAGCAGCGGCAGAAGCACGAAAAGGCGGCGGCGCGGCGCCGGCGCTTCGGTTTCAAGGCTCATGGCTTGACGGCCTTGTCGGAGCGCCGCCGCACACCGGCGGCCTCGAGCGCGGCAAGCTCGCGCTTGCGCGCCCGCTGGTCGAGCAGGATCCAGCCGATCAGCCCGGCGAGCACGACAGCCGTGATGGCATAGGCGGCGGTGACGAACAGGGCGTGCGCGCTCATAGCGGTCGCTCCCTGTCTTTGGCCCTGTCAACCGTTCCGATCATAGCTTTCCATAACCTCCCACCGGCCGGTCCGCAATTTGCCGCGGTGCCGCAGTGAGGCAACGTTCTCGCCACCTCAATCCGTCCCATGCCGCAGCGCCAGCGCTGCCGCCAAGGGACCCAGCACCGCAAGGAACAGCGTCAGCGCGGCAAGAATGAGGAAGGGCTGCAGGAACGGCGCCGGATCGGCGACGGCGCCATAGCTTGCCGAAACGCCGAAGATCAGCACCGGAATGGTCAAAGGCAGCACCAGCACCGAGATCAGCAGCCCGCCGCGCGGCAGCGCCACCGCCACCGCGGCGCCGGCCGCGCCGATGAAAGTGATGGCCGGCGTGCCGACGAGAAGCGTGAGCGCCGTGGCTCCGATGCCGAGCGGCTCCATGTTCATGAACAGGCCGAGCAGAGGTGCCGCGACTACCAGCGGCAGCACGCTGCCCGTCCAGTGCGCCAGGCATTTCGTCAGCACCGTCAGCGCCAGCATGTGGCGGTCGCCGTTCAGCGCCAGCAGATCGAGCGAACCGTCCTCACGGTCGGCCTGGAAGAGGCGATCGAGCCCGAGCAGGCAGGCGAGCAGGGCGGCGATCCATAGAATCGCCGGGCCGATGCGGGCGAGCAGGTTGAGGTCGGGTCCGACGCCGAAAGGGATGGTGGCGATGACGGCGAGGAAGAAGATGACGCCGATCAGCGCCCCGCCGCCGGCACGGATGGAAAGGCGGATGTCGCGGAGGAAGAGCGACCACATTACAAGGTGGCCCCCTGGTTAGGTCCGCGTTCCTTCGCGCCCCCCTCTGTCCTGCCGGACATCTCCCCCACAAGGGGGGAGATCAGCCGTCGCAGGCGATTTCGCCAATCACCAACGTTGGCAAGATGAGCGGGGCGCCGAAGCTGCCAATCTCCCCCCAAGTGGGGGAGATGCCCGGCAGGGCAGAGGGGAGTGCCGCCCGCCAACATCAGTTGCCCATCCCCAACACCTTCGCCCCCTCCAGGCCCAACGGCAGATGCGTCGCCGCCACCACGATCCCTCCACCGCGCAGATGCGCCTTCATCAAGCCCGCGAACCTTTCCTCCGAGGCCTTGTCCAGCCCCGCCGTCGGCTCGTCGAGCAGCCAGACCGGCCGCCGGCTGACCAGAAGCTTCGCGATCGAGGCCCGCCGCCTCTGCCCGGTCGACAGATAGCCGAAGGGCAGATGCCCGAGACCGCCGAGCGCCACCGTCTCCAGCGCCTCCTCCACGCCCAGTCCGGGCTCGCCCTGAAACGCGCGCCAGAAGCCGAGATTCTCCTCGACGCTGAGCGCCGTCTTCATCGCGTTGAGATGGCCGAGATAATGCGAGGCGGAGGCGACGGTCGGGAAGGCCTCGCCACCATGCTCGAATCGCACCTTGCCCTGGGCGGCGGGCAGCAGGCCGGCGACGATCCTCAGCAGCGTCGATTTGCCCGCGCCGTTCGGCCCGGTGACGATGAGCGCCTCGCCCTTGTCCAGCGCGAAGCCGATGTTGGAAAAAACCGTCTCGCCGCCGCGCTCGCCGCCCAGATTTTCGGCGATCAGCCGCATTCTTTGCCCGTCCCGAAAGCACCGTTTCGCGGCCGTTTCCGGCTCACGCAAATTCGTCTTTGGACTGTCTAGAACTATTCCAGGAAATTCTCTATATGCGGTTCATCCGTGCCAGCGGTCGGCGCGGGATCAGAATTAGCGCCGAACCAGCGAACGCGCCGCCTTGAACGGCTCGGGTTGCTTGGGAGCGGACAGCGGAAATGGCCGTACCCGCACCTTTGCGCGTGATTGCATGCCAACGGCGTCCGTTCCCTTTCAGGCTGAACAGACAAGGACGGATCGCCGTGACGAAATCCCTCGACAGTTTCAATTGCCGCCGCACCCTGACCGCGGGTGGCGCGGACTATGTTTATTTCGACCTCGCCGAGGCCGAGAAGAACGGCCTAACCGGCATCGCGAAGCTGCCCTATTCGATGAAGGTGCTGCTGGAGAACCTGCTGCGCAACGAAGACGGCCGCTCGGTGACCAGGGAATCGATCCAGGCGGTCGCCGCTTGGCTGACCGACAAGGGCACCGCCGGCGTCGAGATCGCCTATCGCCCGGCCCGCGTGCTGATGCAGGATTTCACCGGCGTGCCGGCGGTGGTCGACCTCGCCGCCATGCGCGACGGCATCAAGGCACTCGGCGGTGACCCGGAAAAGATCAATCCGCTGGTGCCGGTCGACCTCGTCATCGACCATTCCGTCATCGTCGACGAGTTCGGCACGCCGATGGCCTTCGCCCGCAATGTCGAGCTCGAATATGAGCGCAACGAGGAGCGCTACAAATTCCTGAAATGGGGCCAGCAGGCCTTCCGCAACTTCCGCGTCGTGCCGCCCGGCACCGGCATCTGCCACCAGGTCAACCTCGAATATCTCGGCCAGGTCGTGTGGACCAACAGTGAGGACGGCGAGACCGTCGCCTATCCGGACACCTGCGTCGGCACCGATTCGCACACCACCATGATCAACGGCCTCGGCGTGCTCGGCTGGGGCGTCGGCGGCATCGAGGCCGAGGCGGCGATGCTCGGCCAGCCGGTCTCCATGCTCTTGCCCGAGGTCATCGGCTTCCGCCTCACCGGCAAGCTGAAGGAGGGCGTCACCGCGACCGACCTCGTGCTCACCGTCACCCAGATGCTGCGCAAGAAGGGCGTCGTCGGCAAGTTCGTCGAGTTCTTCGGCCCCGGCCTCTCCAACATGACGCTGGCCGACCGCGCCACCATCGGCAACATGGCGCCGGAATATGGCGCGACCTGCGGCTTCTTCCCGGTCGACTCGGAAACCCTCCGCTACCTCACCATGTCCGGCCGCGACGAGAAACGCATCGCGCTGGTCGAAGCCTATTCCAAGGCGCAGGGCATGTGGCGCGACGCCGGCTCCGCCGATCCGGTCTTCACCGACCTGCTCGAGCTCGACCTCGGCGACGTCGTGCCGTCGATGGCCGGCCCCAAGCGCCCCGAGGGCCGCGTTGCGCTGCAGGACATCCCCGCCGGCTTCGCCAAGGCGATGGAGACCGAGTACAAGAAGGCCGCCGAGATCTCGAAGCGCTACGCTGTCGAGGGCACCGACTACGATCTCGGCCATGGCGACGTCGTCATCGCCGCCATCACGTCGTGCACCAACACGTCCAACCCGAGCGTGCTGATCGGCGCCGGCCTGCTTGCCCGCAACGCCAACCGGCGCGGCCTGAAGCAGAAGCCGTGGGTGAAGACCTCGCTCGCCCCCGGCAGCCAGGTGGTAGCCGAATATCTCGAAAAGTCTGGCCTGCAGAAGGAACTCGACCAGATCGGCTTCAACCTGGTCGGCTTCGGCTGCACCACCTGCATCGGCAATTCCGGCCCGCTGCCGGCGCCGATCTCCAAGACTATCAACGACAAGGGCCTGATCGCCGCCGCAGTCTTGTCCGGCAACCGCAATTTCGAAGGCCGCGTCTCGCCGGATGTGCAGGCGAACTACCTCGCCTCGCCGCCGCTGGTGGTGGCGCATGCGTTGGCCGGCACGGTGACCAAGGACCTCACCGCCGAGCCGCTCGGCGAGGGCAGCGACGGCAAGCCGGTCTATCTCAAGGACATCTGGCCGACCTCGGCCGAGATCCAGGAGTTCATCGAGAAGAACGTCACCCGCGAGCTGTTCGCCCGCAAATATGCCGACGTTTTCAAGGGCGACGCCTACTGGCAGAAGGTCAAGGCGCCGGAAGGCCAGACCTATGCCTGGGACGACCACTCGACCTATGTGCAGAACCCGCCCTATTTCGCCGGCATGGGCCGTGCCTTCAGTAAGGTCGGCGACATCAAGGGCGCGCGTGTGCTCGGCCTGTTCGGCGACAAGATCACCACCGACCACATCTCGCCGGCGGGCTCGATCAAGGCCGCCTCGCCGGCCGGCAAATACCTCACCGAGCACGGCGTCGGCGTTGCCGACTTCAACCAGTATGGCACGCGGCGCGGCAATCACGAGGTGATGATGCGCGGCACCTTCGCCAACATCCGCATCCGCAACCACATGCTGGGCGAGAACGGCCGCGAGGGCGGCTACACGATCCACTATCCTTCGAAGGAGGAGATGTCGATCTACGACGCCGCCATGGAGTACAAGAAGGAAGGCGTGCCGCTGGTCATTTTCGCCGGCGTCGAATACGGCAACGGCTCCTCGCGCGACTGGGCGGCCAAGGGCACGAATCTCCTGGGTGTCCGCGCGGTCATCGCCCAGTCCTTCGAGCGCATCCATCGCTCCAACCTCGTCGGCATGGGCGTCATCCCCTTCGTCTTCGAGGAGGGTACCTCATGGGCCTCCCTCAACCTCAAGGGCGACGAGTTGGTCGAGATCGACGGCCTGGACGCGATCAAGCCGCGCCAGAAGATGGTCGCCAAGGTCACCTTCGGCGACGGCACGGTGAAGAATGTGCCGATCGTCTGCCGCATCGATACGCTGGACGAGCTCGACTATTTCAAGAACGGCGGCATCTTGCAGTACGTGCTGCGTGACTTGGCTGCTTAGCGGCCAGGCAACAGGGCTTAGGCAATAGGCAGTAGGGAAACAGGATGCCTACTGCCTACTGCCTACTGCCTACTGCCTACTGCCTACTGCCTACTGCCGGCTTCCCAAACCGCGCCGTCGCCGCCAAAAGCACTGCCAGCATCAGCCCGTTGAAAACGTGCCATAGGAAATGCGTGCCGAGCGGGAAGCTGGCGCAGACCAGCGGATCGATCATGCGGCAGATGACCGAGACGACGAAGATCGCCGACCCGGTCAAATTGTACCAGCCGGCCCGGTTGCCGGTGGCCGCCACCCATGCCCCGAAGAAGGCGAGCGCCAGGAAAGGCGGCAGATAGTTCGTCGTGCCGTTCGACGCCTGGCGCAGCCAGTCCGGCACGGCATAGGTGATCAGGCCGGCCACGACATAGAAGGCGACGAAGACGAGGATCGCCTTGCCCCAATCCATGCCGAGGAAGCGCCGCAGGTTGAACAGCGTGTAGGCCAGCGTGAAGCCGGCGATCGGCAGGATGTCGGCCCAGATCGTGCCTTTGCTGGCGAAGATATGGAAAAGGGTAGAGCCGATGCCGATCGCCACCACCCACCAGGCCAGCACTTCCGCGAAAGTGCCGGTCTTGTATCGCCGCACCTGCCAGACGCCCCACAGTCCCGCGGCAATGAAAGCCAAGTTGGTCAAAGCATTAGCCGGCTCGGCCCAAAGTCCAGGCCCCGTCCGCTCGCAATAGAGATCGACAGGGGTCAGGAGAGTTTGCCACATGGTGAGGATGCTGCCCCCGAATCGAACCGCGCCTTGAAATGCAACCGCCTCTCCTATTGCGCCCTTACCTGCGGCTGCAACAGCAAAATTTCACCGCAACGTGACTTCCCGTTGACTGGCGCTTCTGCCACATATTTTAGCAATCAGAACAAGGCCGGCGTCACCGGCGGGAATTGGAAAAGCTATGGCATTTCGAGGACGATTGCGGCTTGCGGCAGTAGCGCTGGCCCTTACGGCGTTGGGCGGCGCGGCCCTGGCAGCCGAACCCGAGAAGGCCGCGGCCGGCAAGCCTCAAACCGACAAGCCCCAAATCGACAGGCCCTTGGGCGTGGTCGAGTTGTTCACCAGCCAAGGCTGCAGTTCCTGCCCGCCGGCCGACGAGTTCTTCGCCGAGCTCGCCGGCAAGGACGACATCATCGCGCTCGCCTATCACGTCAATTACTGGGATTATCTCGGCTGGCAGGACACGCTGAGCACCAAGGAAAACACCGAGCGGCAATATGACTATATGCGCGCCTTCGGCAGCCGCTCCGTCTACACGCCGCAAGCCATCATCAACGGCCGCAGCCATGTCAACGGCGCCAGCCGCAAGGATGTCGACGGCGCCTTGGCCCGCATGGACAGGAACGGCCAGGGCATGCGGGTCGGCATCAAGGTGAGCCGCACCAGCGACCGCGTCATGATCGACACGGGCGACGCCGGCGGCGGCCCGACCGATGCCCATGTGGTGATCGTCTATTTCGACCCGCCGCAGATGGTGAAGATCGGCCAGGGCGAGAACAGCGGCCGCAGCCTGACCTACTGGAACGCCGTGTCCGACATCCAGACCGCCGGCATGTGGCACGGCAAGGCGCAGCGTTACGAAGTGCCGATGAGCGAGATCGCCAAGAAGGGCGGCTGCGCGGTGCTGCTGCAGTCGGTCGGCAAGGACGGCATGCCCGGCCCGATCCTCGGCGCCGCCTTCATCCACAAGCCCGATCGTCTCTGACGACTCCCCGATCGCTGATACAAGCTGGCCGGGCCCAGCAATTGAAGCATCCATGGCAAAACGACCCGAGCCGCACCCGATTCTCCTGACGACGCGCCTGCGCCTTCGTCAGTTCAGGGCCGAGGACGCGGATGCGATGCACGAATGCTTTGCCGACCCGGAGGCGATGCGCTTCTGGAATACACCAGTCCACACCAAGCGGATCGATACCGAGCGCGTCGTGCTCCGATACATCGACTGCACCCCCTCCTACTATCGGCACTGGGCGGTGGCCGACTTTGAGACTGACCGCTGCCTCGGCCTCGTCAGCTATCACGATGGCCACATCCGCAACAAACGTGCGGCCATCGGCTATTTCATCAATCCAGCGTATCAGAGCCGGGGCATGGCCACCGAGGCTGTATCAGCGATGCTTGACTTCTGTTTCGAGGATCTCGGCCTGCACCGTTTGCAGGCTTTCATCGATCCCGACAACACCCCGTCGCGCAAGCTGGCCGAAAAACTCGGATTTGAGCCCGAAGGCCTGCTGCGCGACCATTTGCGTGTTGGCGATTCTTGGCGCGATGAAATTCTGTATGCGCTCATTAGGAATGGCCGCTCACCCGGCGCAAAGGTTCCCGTTCTCATTCCCTGATCGTGCTTTGAATGACGTCCGCCTGTCCGCGGGACGGATTGGGCGCGCCAGAACGACGGGCATGAAAAAACCGGCGTCAGCTTGCTTCTGACGCCGGTCATTTAGGTTTTGGGATCGTCGCACCTGATTTTTCCAAAGAAAAACCGAGGTTGGTTCGATCCGACGCTGACCCGTGGGCGGGGGGCTTGGGGTTTACGAGCCGGTGCCGGACCGAACCGTCTCAGGCAACGCGGGTAAAGTCGTCGGACATTGGGGCATGAGCGCGGATTATTTGTGGCGAGAATGTGGCGGAGCATCACCAATTCCAACATGCGTTTTGCAAACGTGACTGGACGTTTGGGAAACCGCGCGACCGCTTGCGTCGGGACGGCGTCCGGCAATTCCATCGCGCCCTTGCAATTCCGCCATGAAAGCGCGAACCTTGGCCGGCGCATGATTCAATCGAAGGATCGAGGCATGACCGATCACAGCAGCGGGACGGAGGATGGGGAAGCATCCGGAATATTGATCCCGCTGCATGAGGCGCGCAACGCCCGCCTCGATCAGCCGGTGCGATTCGACCGGCGCGAACTCGACCAGATCCTGAGGCTCTACGGACGCATGGTTGCGGCCAATGAATGGCGCGACTATGCGATCGATCATCTCACTGATCGCGCCGTCTTTTCCGTCTTCCGCCGGGCCAGTGAAGTACCGCTGTTCCAGATCGTCAAGGACCCCAAGCTGGCGCGCCGGCAGGGCGCCTTCGCGGTCATCGCCGCGGGCGGCCGCATCCTCAAGCGCGGCCAGGAACTCGGCCGCGTGCTCGGCGTGTTCGATGCGAAGCTGAGCTCGTTGAGGCCTGAGGGAAAAAGAGGAATTGAGGAACTGAAGAATTGAAGAACTGAGGAAAGGGTGGTTGGCGCCGCTGCGGCAGTCGTCTTTCTTCAGTTCTTCAATTCCTCAATTCTTCAGTTCCCTTTGAGTCCGAAACCTCCGTTCCGGCAGCGAATCCGGATCCGGCGGCAGCGCCGCGCCACCATTCAGCGACAACTGCATGAACACCGTGTCCAGCCAGCGCCCGTGCTTGTAGCCGGATCCCTCCAGGCGCCCGGAATGGCGAAAGCCGAGCTTCTCATGCAGCCGCACCGAAGCGCTGTCGGCATGGCCGTCGCCAATGACCGCGATGATCTGACGGAAGCCCGCCGCGCGCGCCGCCTCGATCAGCGCCTGCATCAGCGCCGAGCCCACGCCCTGCCCCTTGGCCTCGGGCGCGACATAGACCGAATCCTCGACGACGAATCGGTAGGCGGGCCGCGGCCGGAATGGTCCGGCATAGGCATAGCCGAGCACGACGCCGTTCTTCTCGGCCACGAGATAGGGGAAACCGCCCGCCTCCAGATTATCGAATCGGTCGCCCATTTCCGCGCGGCTGGGCGGCTCCAGTTCGTAGCTCGCCGTGCCGTGCGTGACCGCATCAGCATAGATTTCCGTGATCCGGTCGAGGTCGGTCGCGGTGGCGGGTCTGATCGCAATAGTGCTCATAATTTATGCAATTCACTTTCCTGCCTCGATAACAGCAGAGCGATGCACAAAAGAAAAGGGCGGCCGTTGGGCCGCCCTTCGCAACTCTATGGTCCAGCGGGACCGGGCAACGCCTTTAGCGGCGGTCGCCCATGAACTGCAGCAGGAACATGAACAGGTTGATGAAGTCGAGATAGAGCTGCAGCGCGCCCATGATCGCCTTGCGGCCGGCAACATCGGCGACGTCGCCCTCGAAATACATCTCCTTGATCCGCTGCGTGTCGTAGGCGGTGAGGCCCGCGAAGACCAGCACGCCGATCGCCGAGATGGCGAAGGCGAGCGCCGACGACTGCAGGAAGATGTTGATCAGCATCGCGATCAGCAGGCCGATCACGCCCATGACCAGGAACGAGCCGAACGCCGACAGGTCGCGCCTGGTCGTGTAGCCGTAGAGCGACAGACCGCCAAAGGCCGCGGCCGTGGCGAAGAAGGTCTGGGTGATGCTGGTGCCGGTGTAGACGAGGAAGATCGTCGACAGCGACAGGCCGACAAGGCCCGCATAGACCCAGAACGTGGTTTGCGCCGCCGCCACGCTCATCGACTGGATCCTAAAGGACAGGAACATCACGGCCGCAAGCGGAGCCAGGATGACGACCCAGCGGAACGCGCTTGCATAGATGAGCTGGCCGAAGGCAGTCAGCTGGCCGTCGCCCGTGACGGCGAGGTGGAAGGCGCCCCAGGCGGCTAGGCCGGTAATGAGCAGGCCAAGCCCCATGAGGTTATAGACTTTGATCATATAGGCGCGCAGGCCCTGATCGATATCGACGCGTGCGCCGGGGACGGCGCCCGTCTGGTAGTTGCGAATGGGATCAGCCATTGGAAATCCTCTGTTGCTTCTGCCCCGTCCGGTGACAGGTCTTTCTGGGACCAGGCGCCGCTGGCGGAGCTCCAGCATGCCTGCGCAAAATATGAGCGTTCTCGACGTCAAGAACAAGACGGTAACGAGCGGTAACGCTTTGTGAGAAGGCAAAAGCCCGGTTTTCAGGCCTTCCAGCCGCCATTCTTACGAAGATTTAACCGGAAAGGCCGCCGGAGGCCCCAGTCAGGAGCTGCGCATCAGAGGTTCCGCAGCACCGGCGCCGCCTTGTGGCCGAGCACACGCCAGGTGCCGGCAAGGCCGATGCCGACGGTGACCGTCAGCGAGACCAGGATCGTCGCCACCGCCACTTCCGGCATGAAATGCGACGGCAGCGTCATGATATGCGCGACCACGAACCAGGCGGCGATGCCGCCGGCCGCAAGCGCGAACAGCGCGGTCGCAAGGCCGATCAGCACATATTCCAGCGAGAAGGCGGCAATCAGCGTCTTGCGCGTCGCGCCGAGCGTCTTCAGCACCACCGCGTCGTGAATGCGCGCCCGGTTGCCGGCGGCCAAAGCGCCCGAGAGCACCAGCACCGAGGCGATCAGCGCCACACCGGCGGCGGCGCGGATCGCGGTGCCCAGTTGCGTCACCAGCCGGTTGACGACGTCGAGCGCGTCCTTGACGCGCACCGTCGTCACCGCCGGAAAGGCGCGGGTGACGGCATTGAGCAGCCTTGCGTCGTCGGCCGTGGTAGCGCTCTTGTCGGTCAGCGTCGCCAGCCAGCCATGCGGCGCCCCGGCGAAGGTGTTGGGCGAGAACACCATGACGAAGTTGATGCCCATCGTCTCCCACTCAACCTGGCGAAAATTGGCGATCTTCGCCGTGACGTTGCGGCCGAGCACGTTGACGGTCACGGTGTCGCCGAGCTTCAGCCCAATCGCCTTGCCCTCTTCGGCCGAGAACGACACCAGCGGCTCGCCGGAATAGTCCTGCGGCCACCACGCGCCTTCGGTCAGCGTCGCGTTCTCCGGCTGCTTGGCGTCATAGGTCAGGCCGCGGTCGCCGCGCAGCACCCAGGCGCCGTCGGCCGGGGTCTTCACCTTGTCGACGTCGACGCCGTTGAGCGCCATGATGCGGCCGCGCAGCATCGGCACCTTGACCAGCGTTCCCCGCGGCGACTCCTTGCCGACAAGGCTGGCGAAGGCATCGACATCGCTGCTCTGGATGTCGACGAAGAAGAAGTTCGGCGCCCGCTCCGGCAGGCTGCCGGAGATCTGTCGCCTGAGATTGCCGTCGATCAGGGCCAGCGTCACCAGAAGCGTCAGCCCGAGGCCGAGCGACAGCACCACCGAGGGCGTCAGCGCACCCGGACGATGGATGTTGCCCAGCGCCAGCCGTAGCGAAACGGAGCGCACGCGCGGGCTCTTTTTCGCCACCCATTGCACCAGCACCGCGACCAGCCGCAGCACCAGGAAGGCAAAGACCGTGGCGCCGACGAAGATCGAGGCGATGCGGTAGTCATTGGCCGAAAGGATCGCCAGCGCCGCCAGCGCGACGACGATCGCCAGCGCGGCACCCGTATAGGGCAGACGCGGCAGGCCGCGGCTTTCGAAACCCATTTCGCGGAACAGCGCGGTCGCCGGCACGTCGCGGGCGCGGCCGAGCGGCAAGAGCGCGAAGGCCAGCGTCACCAGCAGGCCGAAGAGCGCCGCCATGGCGAGCGCGCCAGGATAAAAGCCGCCTTGCGCCGGCACCGGGATGACCGATTGCAAAAGCGCGCTCGCCGCGAAGGGCATCGCGGCGCCCAGGATGAGCCCGAGCACGATGCCGAGGCCGGCAATCAACAGGATCTGCACGAGATAGACGGTGAAGACGAAGCCGCCCGAGGCGCCCAGGCTCTTGAAGGTGGCGATGACGCCGCGCTTGCCGTCGAGATAGGCGCGCACGGCGTTCGCCACGCCGACGCCGCCGACCACCAGCGCCGTCAGCCCGACCAGGGTGAGGAACTGCGAGAAGCGCTCGATATTGGCGGAGAGCGCGGGGGCGGCGTTGCTGCGCGTGCGGATCGACCAGCCGGCCTGCGGGAAATCTTTCGCGGCCTGGGCCTGGATGTCCTTGATCCGCGCCTCCGACGTGCCGTCCGGCAGCTTCACCTTATAGGCGTTCTCGACCAGGCTGCCCGGCTGCACCAGGCCGGATGCGGCAAGGCCCTCGCGCGAAATCATCAGCCGCGGTGCGAAGCCGAAGCCGTCCGACACCGCGTCCGGCTCGCTGACCAGCTTGGCGCGCAGCGCGAAAACGGCGCTGCCGAGCTTCAGCCTGTCGCCGATGTGAAGATTGAGCCGGTCGAACAACAGGTCGGGCGCGGCGGCGCCGAACACGCCGGACCTTTCGCCGAACAATTGGTCCTTCGGCAGCACCGGATCGGTCTCCAGCGCGCCGTAGAGCGGATAGGCGTCGTCGACGGCCTTCGCCTCGACCAGCGCCTGGTCTGAACCGTCCTCCAGCCGCGCCATCGAGCGCATGCCGGAAGTCTGCGAAACCGCGCCGAGGCTGCGGATAAAGCCGAGCTCGGCGCCGGAAGCACTGCGTTGGTTGATCTGGAAGCGCAAATCGCCGCCAAGCAGCGTCTGGCCCTGATTGGCGACGCCGGCCGAGATCGCCTGCGCCACCGAATTGACGCCGCCGATCGCCGCCACGCCCAGCGCGATGCAGGCAAGAAAGATCATGAAGCCGGACAGGCCGCCGCGCATCTCGCGCAGCGAGAAGCGGATGGCGAGCTTCAGAGTTCGAAGCCAAGCGACCCCCTCATCCGGCCGCTTCGCGGCCACCTTCTCCCCGGCGGGGAGAAGAGGTTGGCGCCGGCCCCGGCGATCTCTTCTCCCCTCGGGGAGAAGGTGGCCCGAAGGGCCGGATGAGGGGGAGCCAGCCATGCGACTATGCCGTCACTTTGAGCAAAGGCGCATCCTCGATCCGCCCCGAGCGCATCGAGACCTGGCGCGCGCAACGCCCGGCGAGCACCGGATCATGCGTGACCAGCACCAGCGTCATGTCGCGTTCCGCCGCCTTGGCGAAGAGAAGGTCGGCGATCTGCTTTCCCGTCGCCTGGTCGAGATTGCCGGTCGGCTCGTCGGCAATGAGGATGCGCGGCGACGGCGCCAGCGCCCGCGCGATCGCCACGCGCTGCTGCTCGCCGCCGGAAAGCTCGCCCGGATAATGCGTCACGCGGTCGCTCAGGCCGACCGCCGCGAGTTCCCGCGCGGCCACCCCGAACGGATCGGAATGGCCGGCAAGCTCGAGCGGCACCGCGACATTCTCCAGCGCCGTCATGTTCGGGATGAGATGGAAGGACTGGAATACAATGCCGATGTTTCGCCCCCGAAACGACGCAATCTGATCCTCGCTTTTGCCGTTGATCAGCTCGCCGGCGATCCGGACCGTGCCCGAATCCACCCTTTCCAGGCCCGCAAGAACCATAAGCAGGGTGGATTTGCCGGAGCCCGAAGGGCCAACGATGCCGGTGGCTTGCCCGGCAGCCACGTCGAGGCTCACACCCTTCAGCACATGGACGGAGGACGCGCCCTCGCCGAGCGT
This sequence comes from Mesorhizobium sp. SOD10, assembly GCA_000824805.1. Classification (GTDB taxonomy): domain Bacteria; phylum Pseudomonadota; class Alphaproteobacteria; order Rhizobiales; family Rhizobiaceae; genus Mesorhizobium. The sequence continues at coordinate 2,336 of CCNA01000005.1, read as the reverse complement.
CAGCGATACGTCCCTCAGCACGATGACGGCTTCTGTCACAATGAAAGTGCCCTATATGTGAAAAAAGGAGACGGCCCGTAGTCTCCTTTCCTGGGTTGTTTCGCTCATATGGGGCTCGCCGCATGGCATTCAAACACCGTTTTGCCGCAGCCCTCATCCTTTTCCTCGCCCTTTGCGGCGCCATTCCGCCGGCGCGCGCCGCCACCTTCACCATCGTCGGCTTCGGCGACAGCCTGATGGCGGGCTTCAGCCTTGGCCCTGGCCAGGGTTTCACCGACAGGCTGCAGGCGGCACTGAAGGCGAAGGGCCTCGATGTCGCCGTCGCCAATGCCGGCGTATCGGGCGACACGTCGAGCGGCGGGTTGGCGCGGCTCGACTGGTCGGTGCCGGACGGCACCCGGCTGGTGATCCTCGAGCTCGGCGCCAACGACATGCTGCGCGGCCTTTCGCCCGAGATCGCCGAGAGGAACCTCGACGCCATGCTCGGCAAGCTGAAGCAACGCAACATTCCGGTGCTTCTCGCCGGCATGCGGGCCGCGCCCAACCTCGGCGCCGACTATCAGAAGGCCTTCGACGCCATCTATCCGCGGCTTGCCGAAAAATACGGCGTCCCGCTTTATCCGTTCTTTCTCGACGGCGTCGCCGGCCATCCCGACCTCCAGCTGGAAGACGGCCTGCATCCCAATTCCAAGGGGGTCGATGTTATGGTCGAGCGCATCCTTCCCGCGGTCGAAAAGGCGATCGCCGAGAATGGAGGACCGTCATGAGTCTGGGACACAACGCTTTCCGATGGGGAAACCCTGTGGACAACAAACCGCTTGCCCCGCGCTGATATCGATGATTCGCTAGGGCCGAGAGTTTCGATTCGAGGACAGGAGGCTTCACATGCCACGTCTTTTCACCGCCCTCGAAATTCCGCGTGACGCCGCTCTCTCCTTGTCCTTGCTCCGGGGCGGGCTGCCCGGAGCGCGCTGGATCGATGTCGAAAACTACCATCTGACGCTGCGCTTCATCGGCGATGTCGAGGGCCATATCGCCGACGAGATCGCCAATGCCCTCGACAGAGTTAACCGCCCTTCGTTCCAGATGACGCTCTCCGGCGTCGGCGCCTTCGGCGGCAAGAAGCCGCATGCGGTGTGGGCCGGCGTATCCGCCTCGCCGGACCTGACGGCGCTGCAGGGCGAGATCGACCGCATCTGCCAGCGGCTCGGCCTGCCGGCCGATCCGCGCAAGTTCTCGCCGCATGTGACGCTGGCGCGCCTGCGCAATGCGAGCCCGCTCGATGTCGCGCAATATCTTTCGGCGCGCGGCAATTTCGCCGCGCTCCCCTTCCGCGTCGGCCGCTTCGTCCTGATGTCGTCGCGCGATTCGGTCGGCGGCGGCCCCTACATCGTCGAGGAGGCCTGGCCGCTGGTCGGCGAAACGCTGTCCTCGAGCCGCTTCGCCAGCGCTTCCGACGCCTCGCGGATCATGCGGTAGACCGAGGCGAAGGCCTCGGCGCTGTCATAATAGGGGTCCGGCACGTCCACGGCCTTCCCCCTCGCGAAATCCAGATAGAGATGGATCCGGTCGTGCATGGCAGGCGGCGCCAACGCCTTGAGGTCGCGCACATTCGCCCGGTCCATGCCGAGGATCAGGTCGAAGCGCGAAAAATCCTCCGGCAGCACCTTGCGCGCCCTCTGTCCTGAAATGTCGACACCGTGCTTTGCCGCCACCGCGATCGAGCGCCGGTCCGGCTCTTGGCCAGCATGCCAGCCCCCGGTCCCGGCTGAATCGATCACAAGGTCTTTGCCGTGCCCGGCGAGCACCGCGCGAAACACGCCCTCGGCCAGCGGCGAGCGACAGATGTTGCCGAGGCAGACGAACAGAATAGATTTTATGGGCTTTGCGCTCATCGATCCGGCGCTATGGTTGGTTCAATCTTCGAATAGCACGGGAGCCCGACATGACCAGAGAAAAACTCAGCAAGGAAGCGATCACGGCGGCGCTCGCCGAACTCGAAGGCTGGTCGCTCGCCGCCGACGGCGCCTCGATCAAGCGCAGCTTCGTCTTCAAGAACTTCTCCGAGGCCTTCGCCTTCATGACCCGCGTGGCGCTGGCCGCCGAGAAGATGGACCACCACCCTGATTGGTCGAATGTCTACAAGACCGTCGACGTGACGCTGAACACCCATGACGCCGGCGGCGTGACGGCGCTGGACATCGAGCTGGCCAAGCGGATGAACCGGTATTTCGGGTAACACAAGCCACGTCGTTGTGGGGGCGGTCGTCCGAGTTCGTCATTCCAGGGCGAAGCAAGGAGCGAAGCGACGCACGCAGACCCTAGAATCCTGTGTG
>CCNA01000004.1 GCA_000824805.1 Mesorhizobium sp. SOD10 | reverse complement strand
ACGGGCGCAACCGGAGCCACAGGTGCGACGGGCGATACCGGCGCAACTGGAGCGACCGGCTCGACTGGTGCCACGGGCTCGACGGGGGCAACCGGAGCCACAGGTGCGACGGGCGATACCGGCGCAACTGGAGCGACCGGCTCGACCGGTGCGACGGGGGCGACGGGCTCAACGGGGGCGACCGCGCCTGGTGCCACGGGCTCGACGGGAGCAACCGGAGCTACAGGTGCGACGGGCGATACCGGCGCAACTGGAGCGACTGGTGCGACGGGCTCAACGGGGGCGACCGGAGCCACAGGTGCGACGGGTGCTACCGGTGCAACTGGAGCAACCGGCTCGACTGGCGACGGGTGCTACCGGTGCAACTGGAGCGACCGGCTCGACCGGAGCGACTGGTGCCACGGGCTCGACGGGAGCGACCGGAGCCACAGGTGCGACGGGTGATACCGGTGCAACTGGAGCAACCGGCTCGACCGGAGCGACTGGTGCCACGGGTTCGACGGGAGCAACCGGAGCCACAGGTGCGACCGGAGCAACCGGTTCGACTGGCGCGACCGGAGCCACAGGTGCGACGGGTGATACCGGTGCAACTGGAGCAACCGGCTCGACCGGAGCGACTGGTGCCACGGGCTCGACCGGAGCTACCGGTGCAACTGGAGCAACTGGAGCAACCGGTTCGACTGGCGCGACCGGAGCCACAGGGGCGACGGGTGATACCGGTGCAACTGGAGCAACCGGCTCGACCGGAGCGACTGGTGCCACGGGCTCGACCGGAGCTACCGGCGCAACTGGAGCAACTGGAGCGACCGGACCAACCGGAGCCACAGGTGCGACCGGCGCCACTGGAGCGACTGGCTCGACTGGTGCCACCGGCTCAACCGGAGCGACGGGTAGCGGCGGTCCGACGGGGGCTACCGGACCGACAGGCCCGGGCGGCGAAACCGGGCATCAAGGTCCGCAGGGCAACAACGGGCACGGCAATGGCCAGCAGGACGCGCCAGGCAATTCCGGCGACCACAACAATGCCGATAACAGCTCGCACCAAGGACAGGGCAACTCTGCCGGTGGCCAAGGCAATGGAAATGGCGGACCCCACGCCACCTTGACGGCGAGCACGCTCGGGCTGAGGGACTCCAAGCAGTTCTTGCAGTCCGGATCGTCCGGCGCAGCCAGCCCCGCCTCGTTCGGGAAGCTCGTGAGCCAGGCTGCCAGTTCGGCGACGACCGATCTCTTGAACGTGCTCAATGCGGTCAAGGGCTTTGGTCAGAACCAGAACAAGCCGTCCGGCGCCGCATCCGACCTGCTATCGGACAAGGGCAAGCAAGGTGCTGGATACGGTCAGGCCGACGACACGCTGAAAAAGGCTCTGAAGGATATTCTGAAGCCGAATGACTGAGTGTCGGTCGAGAAAAGCTCACGCGGGCCCTGCGGAAACGCAGGGCCCGCGTCCTCGCGTCTTGGAAAGAGGGAAAGGCCTCGTGCCGCGGCCTTATTCGCACTACAATAGAGTTGCCGGGCACCCACGCCGGCGCGGTCGTGGCGGCAGCGTTCTCGAAACCTCGCTTGCAGGTGGCAGAGGAAGCAGATGGTGAGCGTTCCTCAAAACACCGTAGCTCAGCCGGTCCCAATCCGCACGGACTTGGAAGCGGACAAGGCCGGGCAAGGTCACAAGATCGGAGAGGACCGGGTCCCTGGCGGCCCCACCGCTTTCGATCGGATCGAGCCGCGGATCAAAGCAATGCTCCAGGTCGCCCGCTATCACGGTGTCGAGCTCGATCCTAACGAATTCAGGGCAACGAACGAAGGGTCGTTTCCGACCGCCTCCGACCTCTCGCAGTGGGCCCAGGACGCCGGGATGTGGTCTCGTGCGTTGCGGATCCGCTGGTCGCATCTGTTGCGTTTTGAGCATGTGGGGCCAATCGTCCTCCTGTTCAATGATGGCGGAGCCGGTCTCCTCATCGGGGCAAGCGCTGAACACAACCTCGTTTTCCTCAAGAGCGTCGACGCTTCCGATGACGCGGACGCTCTACCGATCGACGAGCTCCGCCTCGCCCAGGTGTGGTCTGGCGAGGCTGTCCTGTTGCGGGCGGCGCGGTCCTATGTCGCGGCGGACGCGCCATTCACGTTTGGTTGGCTGATCGATCTGGTGCGGCTTGAGAGCCGCCCGCTGCGTGATATTGGCATCGCCTCGTTTACGCTCAGCATTCTTACCGTTCTGCCGCCCCTCATCGTAATGACGGTGGTCAACAAGGTGCTGCAGTTCAGCAGCGTTTCGACCCTGGTGCTTCTCTCGGCTGTGATCGCTGTTGTGTTCGCCTACGAGACGCTACTCGGTCATGCTCGGCGGCTCATCGTCAATGTTGTCGGCACGCGTCTGGACACGAAGCTCAATCTGCATGTTTTCGGCAGGCTGTTGCGCCTGCCGCTCGACTATTTCGAGCGGCATCCTGCAGGCGAGACGATGTATCACCTTGCCCAGGTTTATCGCATTCGTGAGTTCCTGACCGGCAAGCTCCTCAGCACCTTCCTGGATCTGATCACGTTGTGTGTGCTGATCCCGGTCATCTTCTACATAAATCCCATACTGGCCTGGATGGTGCTCGCCTGCGCGGTCCTGATCATGGCGACGATCTTCGCCTTTCTTGCGCCGCTGCGTCGGCGTTATCAGCGCGTCGTGGACGCGGAGACCTGGAAGGCAGCCGCGCTCGGCGAGACCGTCGTCGGCATCAAGACAGTCAAAGCGCTCGGGCTCGAACCGCAGCGCAAGGCGCTGTGGGACGAACGGGTGGCCGACGCGGGCAAGGCGCGTCTCGCCTTCGGGGAACTGGCCAACTGGCCGCAGACCCTCGTCACGCCGATCGAGCGCGTCATGGTTCTCGGCACAATGCTGATCGGCGCCTATCTCGCGATGAACGACCGGTCAGGCTACATGGTCGGCAGCCTGTTCGCTTTCATGATGATCGCACAACGCGTCGCGCAACCTCTGGTCGGACTGGCACGGCTGGTCGAGGACTATGAGGAGGTCAGCGCCGCGATCGGGGAAGCCGCTTCGGTTCTCAACCGGCCATTGGAGAGCAGTTCCAATTCCGCCGGGCTGCGGCCGAGGCTCGTCGGCGAGATCAAGTTCAGCGATCTGACCTTCAGTTACATCGGCACCAAAACACCTGCGCTCGACCGGGTCAGCTTCGACATTCCGGCCGGTACTATGTTCGGCATTGTCGGGCGCAGCGGATCGGGCAAATCGACGATCGCGCGCCTGTTGCAGGGAATAAACCGCGACTACAGCGGGTTCCTCAAGCTCGATGGGGTTGATCTCAAGGAAATCAACCTCCGCCATTTGCGCCAGGGACTGGGCGTCGTCCTTCAGGACAATTTTCTGTTCCGCGGCTCGATCAAGGACAACATCATTGCAGGACGTTCCGGGCTGACGCTGTCCGACGCCATGCGTGCCGCTCAATTGGCAGGTGCTGCCGAATTCATCGAACGCATGCCGAACGGCTACGACACCTATATCGAAGAAGGTTCGCCCAATCTCTCTGGAGGCCAGAAGCAGCGGCTGGCAATCGCTCGTGCGCTCATTCACGATCCGACGGTCCTGATCCTAGACGAGGCGACGAGCGCGCTCGATCCGGAGAGCGAGGCCGTGGTGAGCGCGAACCTGATGCGCATTGCCAGCGGGCGCACGATGATCATCGTTTCGCACCGGCTCGCCTCCTTGACCGAATGCGACCAGATTCTCGTCATGGACCAGGGTAAGGTGCTCGATGTTGCCCCCCATACCGTGCTTCTGGAGCGGTGCGGTGTCTATCGCCAGCTCTGGTTCCAGCAGAACCGGCATCTTGACGGCCGCCATGGCCGCCTGGCGGCTGTGCCGTCTCGACCTGACTGAGCTGGCCGGCAATGAGCAGCACCACCTATTCCACTCTCCCAGTTCACCGGCGCCGGCGAGATGCGAGCGATCCGACCGCGCCCGCCATCCTCGAGTTCAAATGGCCGTCGACGGCAGTCGCCAACGCACCGATTCCTTTGATGGCGCGCAGTATCGTGTGGATCATCTCCAGCATGGTCGCCGCCTTGATTGCGCTCGCCGCGCTGATCCCCGTCGACCAGGTCGTCACGACACGGGGGCTTGTAGTTTCGCAATCGCCCAACATCATCGTCCAGCCGTTGGAGACCGCGATCGTGCGGTCGATCGAGGTGCGCGAAGGACAGCGGGTAAAGGCGGGCCAGTTGCTGGCTCGCCTCGATGCCACTTTCGCTTCAGCGGATCTGACCGCGCTGGCCACCCAGGTCACGACGCTCGAAGCCGAAGTGGCGCGCCTCAAGGCAGAGGCCGACGGCAAGCCTTTCAGCTATGATGGACTGGACCCAAGCTGGACACTGCAGGCCGCGATCTTCGATCGCCGCAAGGCGGTATACGATGCAAAGCTTGAAAGCTTCGACAGGCAGCGTGACGAGTTGAGCTCCGTCATCTCGCGCTCACAATCCGACGCAGAGGGCTATCGGCAGCGTTTGGCTGTCGCGGCGTCCATCGAAAAGATGCGGCAGCAGCTTGAAGAGCGGCAGGTTGGGAGCCGTCTCAACACGCTTCTCGCCGAAGACAACTCGGCGGAGATGTCGCGCTCGCTCAAGAATGCCGAGCAGACGACCGAAGCTGCCAAGCGCCAGCAGGCCGCGGCCGCAGCCGAGCGTGACGCCTACGTGCAGAACTGGCGCGCCGATGTATCGCAAAGCCTTTCGGAAGCGACTTCACGGATGTCGGACGCGCGTGAGCTCCTAAACAAAGCGAAGCTGCGCAAGCAGTTGGTGGAATTGAAGAGCGAAGCCGATGCGACTGTTCAGTCGGTAGCCAAGGTATCGGTGGGCTCGGTCCTGCAGTCCGGCGAGCGCCTGATCACACTTGTTCCAGCCGACGCGACCCTTGAGGTCGAGACCAACATCGCCGGGCGCAGCAGCGGCTTCGTCCATGTCGGCGACCCTGTCGCTATCAAGTTCGATACCTTTCCCTATTCGCAATATGGCCTGGCGCATGGCACCGTTCGCGCAGTCAGCCCAGACTCCTTTTCAGCCAGGGAACAAGCGCGCGATCCAAACAGTTCGCTGGCCATGCTGCCCGCCGATGCGGATCTGTTCTATCGCACCCAAATATCCATAGACGATGTTGCACTCCATGGTTTGCCGGCGGACTTCGCGATCAGTCCCGGCATGCCTGTGACTGCTGATGTGAAAGTGGGCCGCCGCACAGTGCTAAAATATCTGTTGGGCGCCATGCTGCCGATCGGACAGGAAGCGATGCGGGAGCCCTAGATGGCGATCCTCGACCGTCTGACTGCACGCATTCATCCCGCGCTGGCACTTCGCCGGGCAGTCCAGCTCTCTGTCAGCGGCAAGCCTGCGGAAGCTTTTGCGCTGATGGCCGTCGCAGCACGCGGCGGCATTGTGGAAGCGCAATATCAGGTCGGCCGTTTTTATCTGGAAGGCATTGGCGTACCGCCGAGCCATTCTGAGGGCGCGCGTTGGTTGCGGCGGGCAGCCGATCGCGGCAGCTCCGATGCGCAGGCCCTTCTTGCTGCGCTGTGTGTAGCAGGGCTGGCGCCGCGGGAAATCGGGCCTGGTTCGGAAGGCTTGTTCGAACGAAATTCCTCGGGAGAACCGGACTTCGCGGCAGCGCTCGACCTTGCGCGGAAAGCCGCAGAAGCCGGATCCGCTACAGGACAGGCCCTGCTCGGCTATATACTGAGCAAGGGTCCAAAGGCGATGCGCGATCTCGATGCCGCGCATGGCTGGTACGAAAAATCAGCCGCGGCCGGTTGCCCGGAAGGATGCCTTGGCCTGGCCCTTTCTCTAATCCGGTTGAGGCAGCCGGAGCAGAGAACCAGAATCGCCACAGAGCTTCGTCGGGCCGCGGATGCCGGGCTGCTAACGGCGATCTATCTGTATGCGGTCCTCACCGAGCACGGAATGGGGGTGCCTGTCGATCTGCACGCAGCTCAGAGGCTTTATAGGGATGCGGCGGAGAGGGGACTCTCATCCGCTCAATTCCGCCTGGGGCTGGCACTCATCGAGGGTAGCCTGGTGGATCGGGACCCTGTCGCCGGTGAAGCCTGGTTGCGTCGCGCCGCCTTGGCTGGAAATGTCGATGCCGCTTATCGGTTGGGCGAGCTGTATGCGAGCCGGTCTCGGCGGGACTTTGCGGAGGCAGCGACCTGGTATCGCCGGGCTGCCGATGGAGGTCACCAGCCAGCCTCACGTGCATTGGCTTCGCTCTATCTTTCGGGCAATGGTGTGGCTCAGGACGCTGAGGAAGGAACTCGCTTGCTGCGGTCCGCAGCGGCCAGTGGCGATCGCCAGTCCCAAGTTGATCTGGCAAACCTCGTCCTCGAAGGCGCGGGCGAACCAGATGACGCTATCAGCATTGCTGGATGGTTTGGGGCAACCGCGTCATCGGGCGATCTGGTTGCGGCGTTCAACCTCGGTCTCTGCTTTGCCGAAGGTGTTGGTGTCGGCAAGGATCAGGAGCGTGCGGCGCGTTGGATGGGCCGCGCGGCCGAAGGCGTTGCCGAGGCGCAATATATGTATGCCCGCATGCTTCAGGAAGGACGAGGCATGGCTGCCGATCAGAGGCAAGCCCGCGTCTGGTTTGAGCGGGCGGCAAAAGCTGGCATCGTGGACGCGCAGGTTGCTCTTGCCGAAATGCTTTACAACGGTCGTGGTGGAGAACGCTCCGTCGTTGCCGCCGCCCATCTTTTCAAGCAAGCCGCCGCTGCTGGACATGCCGGGGCGATGTTCGCGATCGGGGCATTGTACGAGACCGGACAAGGCTTGTCGATCAACCGTAAGGCGGCCCAGGAATGGTTTGCAGCGGCGGCAGAGAGAGGCCACGGGCATGCGCAGCTCATGCTTGGCCGCTATCTCTCCAGAGGCATTGCCGGCGAGCATGACTCCGCAGCCGCCCGCATCTGGCTCGAGCGGGCGGCTGCGCACGGTCTCCAGGAAGCCTCTGATGAACTCGCCGAGATATAGCGGCGGGGGGCTCAGCTTCGTTCGCTGGAGTCTCGCATTTCCTCGATTTCTTCCGGCTCCTTGTCGTCCATTTCGGCGATCTCGTTGCGAGCCTTGTCGTTCGCCTTGATTAGCTCATCGAGTTTCGCCTGGAGGGCTTGGGTGTCGCGATGCTCGGCCCTTTGGATAAACAGCGTCATCGCCCAGGTGATCAGCGTCGCGACGCCGTGCCAGTCAAGCGTTTCCCGCTCGAAGATAAACCAAGAGACGGTGTAGCCGCCCAAAATCAAAAAAGCTGCTGGTCGGGACGTCAATGTGCCGACCTTGGTCAGCGCCTCTCGAATCTGCAATGTCGCCATGCCTGCGAACGGCTGACGGCAATCCGGGTTCCCGCCGAGTCGGCTTGGCAGCGCGAAGTGCAACGCGTATCTACGCCAACCGAAGACCGGCCGGTTTGCTCCGGCACACCGAACAAACCGCGCGACCATCGGTCTCCAATAGAAAAGTTCGCGTGTCCTAACCTAACGCAGAATGCCACCTATCATTCCAAGACTGAGCGCCTCGGCGGCATGGATGTAGCAATTCTGCGTCGCCCGTCGGTAAAGTTCGTCCGCGCTGAGCGAGCTGCCTTCGACAAGTTCCCTGAAGCCTTCCATCTCCAGACGTTGCGATGTCTCCAGCAAGGCGAGCTGCTCGCGAACGATCTGGATGCAGGATCGCATCGGGCCGTTGAGCGCAATGCTCGTTTCCATGCGCCGCTCATGCACGAGAAGAACGGCGTCTTCGGTCAGGAAACGGTTCTGCCTAGGGAAGGCTGCGAAGATCGTCACTCCCGCCGAATAAACTTTCGTCTTCCCGACGCAGAAAGCGTTGCGGCTGGAATGCCGCCGGAACAGCCGAACCTCCAGCGCGATGCGCCGCGCGGCGTCCGCATCGCCGCCGCTGGTGTTCAACTCCATTAGCATGTCCTGACCGTCTTTTCGGACCGTCTCCAGGCGACCGAGGAAGAAGCTGACCGTTTCATCATCGATCAGCCCGTTGATGGAGATATTGGGCTGGAACAGGAGCTTGTCCCGGCTCGGGGCGGAGCCGTCCTGCTCGTGTGAAACGCTGTCGTCGTGGAAAGTCATGGAATGTCTCGCCGGGATGCCCGAGATCCCAACCATTCATCGATCCGTTCGTTCCTCGCGGTTTCGGATTTCGGGAACATCGACGCCACAGGCCGGTTATTTCGCTGCGAGGAGGCTCTCCATGAACGCGACGAAAGAATTCCTGCGCAGCTGGCTCGAGGAGAATGTCGGCAATTTGCCTGCCGACACCGAGATCAGCGTTCCGATGTTGGCGCAGCAGTTCGAGCAGGATGCCGATGCCGCCGGCTACGGTCGCGAAGTGCGGGAGCAGGAGGTCGGCAATATCGAAGATGCCATCCGACGTGCGCTCGATAAAACCGTCGAGGAAAATGCGGAGACGGAATCGAATGCCGACGAGGAGAATTCACTGGCGCCGATTATCGATGCCCTGCAAGCTTCCGAGCCCGACCATGAGGCACCGGACGATGCCGAGGGCCGCGGTAATGGTCAGCAGTAGCGGAACAAAGGCCGACGCCAGAGGTTTGGCTCTCGATTCATTCCGGCAGCCATGCAGACATTTGGTCGAACAGAGAAGCCTACAATGACGAAGTCCCCCGGAAAGAGCGATCCTGCCGCGTCGGGATCAAGCAGCGGTCAGGCGAAGCGGCAAACAGAGACATCGCCGGAGCAAGATCCCGCGGAAGGATCGCGCAGGACGGTGGATCACGAGTTGGAGCGGCAGAAGCGCTCGCCCGAGGCCGAGGATCGAAAGTCCGGGCGACAGGCGCTGCGGGACCAGGTCGAGGAAGAGACGGAGCTGCCTCAGAAGGGGTCGGCCTGAGAGCAAGCAGCGCCGCATCGCCTGCTTCCGCAATTTCCAGTCATGACAGCAAAGTCCAGGCGAAACCTGCTTCTGTTGCTTGCGGCCGCAACGGTCGGACTGGCGCTCTACAACAATCTCCTCGCGCGACGGGCGTTGGCTTCACGACCGCTCGGGCGCTTCATCCACCTTCGCGGAACGAAGCTGCATTTCCTGGAGGCGGGCAGTGGGCAACCGCTGCTGCTCTTGCACGGCAACGGCGCTTCGGCGGAAGACTTCACGACAAGCGGCATCTTCCACAAAGCCGCTGCCAAATATCGCGTGCTTGCCTTCGACAGGCCCGGCTTCGGCCTGAGCTCACGCCGGGCAGGCAGACCTTGGACCGCCGGCGCCCAGGCCGATCTCATTCAGGCCGCGGCCGCGAAACTCGGCATCGAGCGCTACATGGTTGTCGGCCATTCCTGGGGGGCCGCCGTGGCGCTCGAGATGGCGCGTCGGCATCCCCGATCCGTCGCCGGGATTGTCGTTGTCGCCGGCTATCATTACCCGCCGCCAAGGCTGGCCCTCGCCATCTCCGCGTTGCCGGCGGTTCCGTTGATCGGGACGGTGTTGCGCCATACCGTGCTGCCTTCGCTGGTCAGGCTGAACTGGCGCTGGGCTATGAAGAAGATTTTCCATCCGGCAATGATCGCAACCCCTTTCGCAGCAATGACAAGGGAGCTGGCGAGCCGCCCCTCGCAACTGCGGTCCATCTCCGCCGAATCCTTCCTGATGCTGGCGTCGGCACTGTTCCCAAATCGTCGGTATGCCGACATCGCCATCCCTGTCGGGATAATTGCCGGCGCCGGCGATCAGCTGTTCGATGCCAAGGCCGAGGCGCTGCGGCTGCACGCGGAGATAAGCCACTCGCTGCTGGATATCGTCCTGGATGCCGGACATATGGTGCATCAAAGCAAGCCGCAGGCGGTCCTGGCGATGATCGACAAGGTTGCCGCTCTCGCAAGCGTTGCCGGCCCGGGAGCACTCGTTAAGTCTGCGGTTCCTAAGGCACGTCCGCGTCCGCCAAGCGGCGAGCCATCCGGTCAGGAACCGGATGGCTGCAGCAGGGTGGCACACAAGTCCCGGATGGCTTGAGGCAGGACGCCGAATGCATAGCCCATGTGCAGTCTTTCAAGCGGCGTATGGTAATCGCGTCCCCATGGGCCGATGTTGATCGTCGGCACGTTGGCGAGAGCCTGTCGCATCGGCCAGCGCACGCTGTCTTTCCAGGCAGGCGTGTTGCGGGCAACGATATCGAGCGAGGACTCGGCTGCCTCGCCGAAAAAGCTCATGTCTGAAATTCCGGCGAAATAATCGGCGCAGGCGATGGTGCTGCCATAGCGCTCGGCCGACCCGCGCGCGATTTGCATGGCAATTGCTTTCAACCGCTTGGCCGCCGGCGCGTTTGAAAGGTTCGTCGGAAGATAGGGTATCGAGCCGAAACCGGTGACGATCGCCGGGCCGGCGAGGCGGCTCAAATCCCAAGCTTCCTCCGTGATCAGCCGGCATTTCTCCGGCAGTGGAAGATCGCCAGCGATCGAGGCGGAATATGCACCGAGCCTGTGCTTCTCCTGCGGGCCGAGATGCTCGACCAGCGCTTCGAACCGGTAGAGCGGGACAGGTCTTACAAGATTTGCGATGCCCTCCGGAGCCTGGCTTCGGCGTTTCAGTTCGCCCAGAAGGTTCGATGCTGCTTCCGCGCAAAGCCGGTCGAAGCGGTCGAGCACTTCATCCGGCGTGCGGCGATAGCTGAGTACGTTGAACGTGGCGAAGGCGGTTGCCGGCGTCGTGACGTCATATCCAGTCTTCCCGTCACGAATACCGAGCAGGCTGGGCGGGGTGCCGGGCGAGGAACCGCAATGGTCGGTCAGCTCGGTTGCCCATTCGACGCGGGCGGCTATAGAACCGGCGAGCGCGGCCGCATTGATGCCGTTCAGCGGAAAGCCGCTATGTGTCGGGACGCCAACCACATAGGCGGTCGGAAGCAGCTTGCCGACTGTCCCGAGCGCGATGATACGTCCTTTCGAGCCGTCGCCGTCATCGGCGATGGCGTCGAGATTGACCGCCGCGACAAGATCGAGGCCGTGCTGCTCACAGATGCCGGGCAGCGCTGGGGCGGCCTTGCGGGCGCCGGCCGAATTGTTCTCTTCATCCGGCACCGCGATGAACAGCAGATTGCCCGCGACATTGGCGCTTTCGGCGAAATCCGCGCATACCGCCAGTCCGGCGGCGAGACCAGCCTTCATGTCCAGCAAGCCGCGTCCGGCCAGGAATTGCCCGCTCTCCAGGTCGGCAAGGGCCAACCGGGCGGCAGGCGTATCGGCGTCCGCCAGGGAATCGCGCAAGGCGCGCGTCAAAGCCTCAGGCCGCGTGGCCAGCTCTTCCAGCTCGCCATAGTCCCGCGTTGCCACCGTATCGTAATGACCGGTCAGAAGCACGGTGGAGCAGCCCGTCCCGCGAAGCAGCATCGCCACGCAATGCCGGCCATCTCCAGGCCCGACCTCGATCGTCCAGATATCCGCATGGCTGAAGGCGGGATTCTCCCGCAACTGCGCCGCCAGCCACGGACCGAATACAGCTTCGTCCTGCGTGCCGGTGACGCTCTTCTGCTCGGTGAGCGCCATCGCCCAGCTGCTGGCACGCTCAGGCAACGTTTTGGCTAAGTCGCGGTTCATGATCGTCCTGATACCGTTGAAATACTTGCGAAGCTAGGCCGGTCGTGGCGTTCGCCCCCGCAAATCCCGATGGCGAAGGAACTTTCCCGCGGCTTCGGATTTATTATCGTGATTTCAAGCGATTGCGATGAGGGGAAGATGTTGCGTACCGTTGCCCGGCCGAGCCGGGCCTTCCTGCTCCTGCTGATGCTGGCGCTTGCCTCCTGCTCCTCATCTGAAACCGTCGACCAGCAATCGAAGCTTGCAGCCTCGACGGCGCAGGCGGCAGTGCTGGTGAGTGATGCCTGGCTCTCCGGCGCCGCGCCGTCCCGCTACGCATCCTCCGCCTTGCAATCCTTCGCCGAGACACTCGCCGACGCGGGCCGGCAAGTGGAATCGGCGTCTGTGTCGAACCCGGCAAAGCGGGATGCGTTGGCAGCGGCTGCCAGCCGGCTGTCGAACGCGGCAAAGCGGGCCAAGGACGCAGTCGAGGCCGAACAGCATGCGCAAGCCGGCCAGGCCCTCCAGGAGCTTCGCGCCGCCCAAGGCGATCTCGCCACCGCCTATCGACAATATTTCTCGCCCGACAGATGAAGAAGTTGCTGGAGATATCGCTTGGTGTCGTCACCAGCGTCGGCGGCTTCCTGGAGGTCGGGTCGATGGCGACGGCGGCGCAGGCCGGCGCGCTGTTCGGCTTCCAGCTCATCTGGGCTGTCGTGCTCGGCACCATCTGCATCATCTTCCTGGTCGAAATGGCCGGTCGTTTCGCTGCGGTGAGCCATCACACCATCGCCGACGGCATTCGCGAACGGTTCGGCTTCAATGCTTTCATCTGGCCGCTGCTAGCAACCTTGCTGGTGAACTTCCTGGTGCTTTCCGCCGAGATTGGCGGTGTCGCCGTTGCCGCCGAACTTGCTACGGGAATCAGCTTCCGGTGGTGGGCGCTGCCGGTCGCCTTCCTGGCGTGGCTGCTGTTGTGGAAAGGCACGTTCGGCCTGATCGAGGAAGGCGTGTCGATGCTGGGCCTGGTCACGCTCTGCTTCGTCGTCGCGGCCGTGATGCTTCGCCCCGAATGGAAAGAGGTGGCGGTCGGCGCCGTGCCGAGCCTGCCGCACCACGATACGGCAAAATACTGGTTCATGGCCGTCAGCATTCTCGGCGCCTCGATATCGCCTTACCTTTTCATGTTCTATTCCTCAGGCGCGATCGAAGATCAGTGGGACAAGAGCTATCTCGGCGCCAATCGGGCGATAGCCGGGCTCGGCATGAGTTTTGGCGGAACGATCTCGGTGGGCGTTCTGATCGTGGCCGCGCTCGTGCTTGGCGCTCATGGCGTGAACGAAGTCGAGGACTACAACCAGCTCCCGCTAATGCTGATCCCGATATTCGGCTTCTGGGGTTTCGTCCTTTTCGTTGCCTCGCTGGCCATCGCTTGCTTCGGCGCCGCGCTCGAAGTGGCGTTGCAGCAGGCCTATCTCGTCGCGCAGGGGTTTGGCTGGACATGGGGCGAGGATCTGAAGCCGCGCGACGATCCCGGCTTCAGCCTCGTCTACACGCTGACGCTCTTCCTCGCCGCCATTCCGATAGCGCTCGGTCTGGATCCGTTGAAGCTCACCATCTTCTCGATGGCGCTCACAGCGGCCAGCCTGCCGCTAACGGTTGTGCCGTTCCTTTTCCTGCTCAACGACGAGCGCTATGTTGGCAAGCATCGCAACGGCGTCATTTCGAACGCGGCCGTGATCTTCGTCATCGCGCTCGGCTTCGTGCTGGCGGTGGTGACCATTCCGCTGCAGATATTCGGGGGCACGTGATGCAGCTGCTGCGCGATATTTTGGATAAGCAGGTTGTCGATCGCGAGCAGGTCAAGATCGGCAGGGTCGATGGCCTTGTCGCCGAGCTGAGGCGTGGCAAGCCGCCCAGGGTTCTTGCCGTCGAACTTGGCTCGATTGCGCTTTCGCGCCGGCTTGGAGCGCGGCCCGGGCGATGGACCGCGCAGCTCGCGGCAAAGCTTAGCGGCAAGCGCCAGGCACGGCCGCACCGGATCGCGTGGAACAAGGTGCGCGACATCGGCGTGGACATCGAATTCGACATCGACGTGCGCCGCACCAAGATCCTCGCCTGGCAGAATTGGCTGCGCGACCATGTGGTTGGCCGAATCCCGGGA
The DNA here is from genome assembly GCA_000824805.1 of Mesorhizobium sp. SOD10. Lineage (GTDB taxonomy): Bacteria > Pseudomonadota > Alphaproteobacteria > Rhizobiales > Rhizobiaceae > Mesorhizobium. The sequence continues at coordinate 320,125 of CCNA01000004.1, read as the reverse complement.
GCCTGAATATGGCGACTGTGCACCTCGATCACCTTGCCGGCAGGCGCGTGTTTTCCGAGCACGGCAGGAGCATCGGCTATATCGAGGAGATCATCGCCGAGCAGGACGGCAGCGACCTCATCGTCACCGAATTTCATGTCGGCATCTTTGCCGCGTTCGAGCGCCTGTCCGCTTCGACCATCGGTACCGCCTTGCTCGACTTCTTCGGGCTGCGGCGTCGTGAGGGGCTCTATCGCATTCCTTGGGACAAGCTCGATATTTCGGACCCGGAACGCCCGAGGCTACTTTGCCCAGACGAAGAGCTTGCCACTTTGAAGGCGCAGCCCCGTGGGCAAATGAGGACTGGCTAAAAAAGCTTCTCGCGCAGCGGAACATAGCAGCCGACGCGAAGTTGGACTGTCATCGAGGAGGCTGTGCCATGAACAGTGTCATTTATCTCATCGGTCTGATCGTCGTCGTGCTCGCCGTGCTTTCCTTCCTCGGCTTTCACTAGGAGGCACCATGCAGCGCGAGAATGATCGGGGCCGCGAGCCCGCCGACTTCGCCGAGGCGAAGGACGAAGTTTCCGAGCGAATCCAGCAAGAAACCCAAAGCGCCAGCGAAGCGCTCCACGATGCCCGCGACGACGTCGCCCGCAGGGCGGGGGCCTATGCCGCCGAAGCTCAGCAGGCCGTCGCCGAAAGGGCCGAGGCGACGCAGCGCGATATCGGATCGAGCCTGTCCGCCTTCGGCGGCGCCCTGCGCGCCGCGAGCGACCACTTGGCCAACAGCGACCAGAGCGCGGCCTCGAAATTCATGCAGGATGCCGCGAGCGGTTTGGAACGGCTGTCCTCTTCATTGAAAGAGAAGCCGTTCGGGCAGGTGCTCGAGGACGTTCAGGCCTTTGGCCGCCAGAATCCTGGAATGCTTCTTGCGGGTTCGGTTCTGGCGGGACTGGCACTTGGCCGATTCATAAAGGCTTCGCCGCCCGGCACACACCGTCCGACGCAGGGCGCCGCCAAGCCTGAACATTCAGGGCAAACCGGCGCGGGAACGACCGCGGGCCGGGATAACGCTCCAGCAAACTGGGGTTCGGACGGCGGTATACCCGGGAAGGCAGCGGAGCTGAAGAAATGAGCACTCAGGACAATCCAAGTCTCGGCACATTGGTCGCCGATCTGGCGCAACAGGTGAGCACGCTTGTGCAAACGGAAGCCAGGCTCCTGAGAGCGGAGATATCGGAAAACCTCACCAAGGCTGGCACGGGCGCCGTGGAGGTGCTGGGCGGCGCGATATGCCTGCTCGCCGCGCTGCTGATTTTGTTGCAGGCGCTCGTCATTGCCCTGGCCCGCCTTGGTCTGGGCGCCGGGTGGTCCGCTTTGCTCGTCGGCGTGGCGGTTGCCGTGCTGGGCGTGATCCTGTTGCGGACTGGCATGGCAAGCATGGCGCCCTCCGAACTCGCGCCGGATCGCACACAGGAACAGCTCAAGCGTGACGTGAACGTGATCAAGGAACAAGCGAGATGACCGAGAAATCCGCAGCCGAGCTCGAGCGCGAGGCGGAAGCCACGCGCGCCAGGGTGGTGGCGACCGCCGACTCCATTCGCGACAAGATGACCCCCGGACAGCTCTTCGACGAATTCACTGGGCTTTTCCGGGGAGGCGTGGGCTCTGACATGCTCCACAATTTGAAGGTCCAGGTGAGGGACAATCCGTTACCGCTGACGGTGATCGGCGCGGGACTGGCCTGGCTGATGTTGGGCAGCGGCGCTTCCACCACCCCGGCTGGTACCGATGGTGTAACGCGGCGTGATTCTCGCCTCGATCATGGAGCATTCGGCGCTGGAATGGCTTCGAGGGCCTCGGACGCGGCGGGCTCTGTTGCCGAAGCGGCCAGCGGAGCGGCCGGAACTGTCTCCGGAATGGCAAGCGAGGCAGCCGGCGCAGTGTCGAACATGGCAAGCAGCGCTGCGGACACACTCGCGGGTTCGGCGGCAGCTACGGCCGATATGGCAACGAGTGCCGGCCGCTCGGCGCATAGTCTGCTTCAGGAACAGCCTCTCGCTGCGGCGGCCGTCGGCCTCGCCATCGGAGCTGCGATCGGGGCCATGCTGCCCCACACCGAGATCGAGGATGAGCGATTGGGCGCCTATCGCGAAAGGCTTCGGGAAAGCGCCGAAGACACTTTGAAAGAAGGGCTCGACGCTGCAAAGCAGGTCGCGGCCGAAGCCTACCGGACGGCGAGCGACGAAGCCGAGCGGCAGGCATCAAGCGAAGGGACGCTGGCCGACAAGGTCAGCCGTGTCGTCAGGGCCACGGCCGACAAGACAGATGAATCGGTGCGCGAGAAGCTCTCCGATTCCGATCCGTCCTCGTCCCGGAAATCGTAACCGGACCTCGCGTTCAAGGAACAATTCACGCCACCGGCGGTTCGGGCGGCGTTAGACGGATGGAGACACCAAATGGCTGAATCACGCGAATGGCTTGTCCAATGGTTAAGGGACGCTCACGCAATGGAGGAACAGGCCGAGACCATGCTGTCGGGCCAATTGAGCCGGATAGACAGCTACCCGGAGCTCAGCGAGCGAATTCGCAGCCATCTGGAAGAAACGAGGGAGCAGGCCAGGCGGCTGAAGACCTGCCTGGATGGTCTTGACGAAGGGACGTCCATGCTGAAGGACGCAGGCGGCAAGCTGACCGCCACGGCCCAGTCGGTCAGCGGCGTGTTTGCCGGCGATGAGGTCATGAAAGGCTCTCTGGCGAGCTACACGTTCGAGCATATGGAAATCGCGTCCTATACGATCCTCATCGCCGCAGCCAATGCCGCCGGCGAGGCCGAGATTGCCCGCGTGTGCGAACAGAATTTGCGGGAAGAGGAAGCTATGGCCGAGTGGCTGAAGAATAATCTGCCGCAGGTCACGGAACAGTTCCTGGCGCGGGCGGACGTCGACAGCGACAGCGCCAAGCGCTGACCGGCGACCGATTAGAGCGGTTCACCGTTCGACCAATGCGGCGAACCGCTATCCTCACGCCGTTAGGACGAAAACGGCTCACAGTTTTCCTGGAATTGGTTTCGGCGGACGGTCTGCCTCGTCTGCCTGTTTCGTTGCGCCATCCTGGAACCGCTATGATCCGGGAGGCGGCTCCCGGTCCTGCTGATTAGCTCAACCCTCAAAGGTAGGCCCGCGATATCGCGCGCCTGCTGCTCGGTGATCCTCGTCGACGGCATGGCCGTGTGCGGGTTGACTTCCTTGCCGAGCGGATCCAGCGGATCAGGTTTCCGGATTGTTCGCCAGCACGACCGGCGAGGCTGCCGTCGAGGCGCGGCCCGACCTGGCCCTGCGCGTCGGGCACGCCGGGATCGTGTGGCAGCCGGGCCGGCCATTCGCGGTCATGATCGGGATGGCGCGCGCTCACGCCTCCGGTCGCCACATCCCACTCGTGCCGAGCGGCTGCCCGGAGCAAAGGCGACACGCGAAATTATGACCGGAAATGAGCACAATTGCTGAGGCAACAGGAACCTCCGTGCTGACAGCGCATTAGCCCCCTGGCTATCCAATCCAAACGGTTCCTTGCGGAGGCATTTTTGCGGACGATGAATTCCGGCTCGTCGGCCCTCCAAAACGAGGCGGCGATCGTCGATCTGATCCCGGCTTTGAGAGCTTTCGCGCGTACCTTCTGCAGGGACAAGACCGACGCCGACGATCTCGTGCAAGAGACCTTGCTCAAGGGGATAGCGCATATCGATCAATTCGAACCTGGCACCCGGATCAAGTCGTGGCTGTTCACGATCATGCGCAATACCTTCTACACGAAGCACAAAATCTATACGCGCGAGGCTCCAGGAGCCAATGATTGCGCATCGGCCCGTTCGATCACGTATGGTGACCAGGAGTGGCATCTTCGCAGCCAGGAGGTTCACGCCGCTATCGGCAAACTGCCTCCCCAGCAGCGGGAGGTCTTGGTGCTGATCGCCATCCTCGGCGTAAGTTATGAGGAGACGGCGAGCATCTGCGGCTGCGCTATCGGAACCATCAAGAGCCGGTTGAACCGTGCGCGAACGTCGTTGCTTGAAGACCTGGGGGAGACGTCTTCAGCGTCCGCTGTGGACTCCTGCGCCAATACCCCGTTACCTGGTCAAACCCCGTTACCTTGTCAATCGCAAAGTCGGCGCTAGAGCGCCATGGCGTTCCGTTGAATCGCCATGGCGGTCCAACCCTTTGTTGGAGCATGATCGTTCTCCGAAAATCGGTTCCATTTTTTCGGGATCATGCTCTAGCGGGATGGCGCCGACGGGGTGATCATCACGCGGACCGGCACCGACTTTGCCGCCGGCACATGTGCCTTTTCGGCCCGGTGCCATAGCGGAATGAGCGGATTGAGCTCGGGATAATAGCCGGCGCAATCGCCGCGTGGAATTGAATAGGGAGTGACGCGCAGTCCGTGCACTCGGCGCTCGACACCGTCGCCTGCCGCGGATTCCAGATCGACCTCTTGTCCGTCGTGGAGTCCCAGCCGTTCAATGTCGTGCTCGTTCATGAGCAACACCATCCGCGTTCCGTAGATGCCGCGAAGGCGATCGCGATAGCCGTAGACGGTGGTGTTGAACTGGTCATTGGAGCGAACCGTGATCAGCGTCAGCACGTCCGATTGCGAGACGTCGACGTCCGGATCCGTTTCCAGCATCGTCGGCGGCTTGAAGTTGGCCTTCTTGTTGGGGGGCTGCCACAGACGCTTCGAAGCCTTGATGTCGCGATGAAACCCGCCTGGCGCCAGGAAGCGTTTGTTGAAGTCCTTGAAATGGGCGGGCAAGCAACGTTCGATTTCGTCCCTCACGCGGGAATAGTCGGCAACCCACTCATCCCATGGGATCGAGCTCTTTCCAGGCACCGTAGCCTTGGCAAGCTCGGCGATGATCTTCGGTTCGGAGAGCAGGTTGGGTCCGGCCGGGGGTCGATAGCCGAAGGAGCCATGGATGCAGGCCGTGGAATCCTCCATGGACACATGCTGCTCGCCGGTATCCTGCAGGTCCGTCTCGATGCGCGAAAGACAAGGCAGCAAATAGGTGACGGCTCCCGGTATCAGGTGACTGCGGTTGAGCTTCGTGGCGATCTGGACATGCAATCTCAGGTGCCGCCAGGCGTCTTCGACAAGCCCGGTTTCCGGAACGGCCCGTACGAAATTGCCGCCCAATCCAATGAACGCCCTCACCGAGCCGTCGATCACCCCTTCGCATGTCTCGACGGTATCGCGCCCTTTCTCGCGTGGCGGTTCGAAGCGATAAAATTCGGCAAACTTGTCGAGCGGCACCAGCTCGGGCTTTTCGGAGATGCCGACGGTTCTTTGGCCTTGAACATTGGAGTGGCCGCGAAGCGGGGACACGCCGGCGCCCGGTTTGCCGATATTGCCGCGCATCAGCAGCAGGTTGCAAAGCATGTGGACGTTCTCGGTCCCATGCCGGTGCTGCGTCAGGCCCATGCCGTAATTGCCGATGACCGCCGAAGCCTTGCTGTAGACATCCGCCACATGCTCGAGATCGGCGCGCGCGATGCCCGAACGCATCTCGATTTTTTCCCAAGCAGTGCGGCGTAGATAGGCCTCGAACGCGTCGAAGCCATCCGTGTGTCTTCGATGAAGGCCATGTCGAGGACGCGCGGCGCGCCGGTCTGCCTCGCCGCGTCGTCGAGCGCGAGAACGGCTTTCGCAATGCCGGTCATGGCAGCGATGTCGCCGCCGCCGCGGATCTGGAAGAAGTCGCTGGACATTTTGGTGCCGGCGTCTGGCGAAAGCATTTCAACCGGGTTCTGCGGATTCTTGAAACGCTTCAGGCCACGTTCCGGCAGCGGATTGAAGGTAATGACGGGTATGCCGCGCTGGCGCGCCTCTTCGATCGGGTGAAGCAATCGCGGCGCGGTCACGCCGGTATTGTGGCCGAAGAAGAACATCAGGTCGCAACGGCTGAAGTCCTCCAGTTGCACGGTGCCGACCGGCGAGCCGATCGACTCCGGCAGACCGACCGAGGTCGACTCGTGGCACATATTCGAAGAGTCCGGCAGATTGCTCGAGCCGTAGATACGCGCGAAAAGCTGATACATGAACGATGCCTCGAGCGAAGCGCGGCCCGAGGTGTAGAACACCACCGATTTCGGATCGAGCTTCCTCAGCTCTTCGCCGATATCCCGGAAGGCGGTCTCCCACGAGACCGGCTCATATTTGTCGGTGACCTCGTTATAGCGCATAGGATCAAGCAACCGACCCTGCTTTTCCAGATCGTGATCGGGCCAGTCGAGCAGCTCGTTGACGGAATGCGCGGCGAAGAACTCCGGGCAGCAGCGCCGCTTCGTCTGGTCCCACATCGTAGCCTTGGCGCCGTTCTCGCAGAACTCGAATGGCCGGGGCTCGGCGGGCTTCGCCCAAGAGCAGGAGACGCACATATAGCCGTCCGCCTTGTTCTGCTTGAGCAACGTGCTCCAGATGCCGGACGTCAGCAGACCTTCTGCACGAGCATTGCGGATCAGCGATTTGAGGGACCCCACCCGCCGGTCGGGTGGTTGTATTCGCGAATTTCGATGTGGTCGGTGGTAGAGGGGGTCATGGTCGAGCTCGGTTGGCTATCGCTTTGATTTCCAACCCTTCCGGCGCCGCTATGTTCCAGTGCCGGCGAGCGAGGCGGCGGGGTTTTCGAGAGAATGATCTGCCTAACCGGATCAAGCGCACTCAAGCCGTCGACAGCGGCCCGCGGATTGTATGGCGCGCCGGCCGGAACATTTGAACCCTTCACTGGTTAGCCCACGGAACCGGGCAACATCCTCGTTGCCGGGGCGGTACCTTTGAGCGGGAAGGAAAGACCAATGTCCGGCACCGATTTGTGGCTCGTCGTCGTGGCGGGCGGTCCCCTCATTCTCCTGCTTGCGATCGTCTACGTGCTCGTTGCCCGTCGCCGCCGAGGACCGGCGGAGCGGCGCGAGAGCGATCGAGCGGTCGAACGCCTCTATCGAGAGGAAGGGGACTAAGCGCGTCTGTCCTGGCGAGGCTCGTCATGGAAGTCTGGCGTCGAGCGCGGAACAACGCCGCACTACCGCTGTTTACCGGAACAGGTGGATGAAGATCAAAGGCCGGAGCAACGGTTGATGACCAATGACGAGTTGCCGGGAGTGCTGGCGACGCTGCCGGTGATCGACGCAAAGGCGGAGCCGACGCTGAAGAGCGCCGAGGCGGAGGCCTTCTACACGAACGCGATCCGCGAACTCGCCGCCACCGACATTCCCTTCCTGGTTGCCGGGACCTATGCGGTAAGCGCCTATACCGGCGTCGTACGCCAGACGAAGGACCTCGATATCTTCTGCAAGGCCGGCGATTGCCCGCGCATCCTCACCCATTTCAAGGATATCGGCTACGCCGTCGAAATCGAGGATGATCGCTGGTTGGGGAAGGTCTTCGAAGGCCCGTATTTCTTCGATGTGATCTTTGCATCAGCCAACGGCACCATGCAGGTCGAGGACCAATGGCTGGAGCATGCCCGCCAGGTCGAGCTGCTCGGCAGCCGTGTCCGGATCATCGGACCGACGGAGCTCATCTGGTCGAAATGCTTCATCCAGGACAGGGGTCGTCACGATGGCGCCGACATCGCCCACACCATCCTCAAGGTACACGACCAGATCGACTGGCACAGGCTGCTTTCCTACCTCGACATCCACTGGGAGGTGCTTTTGATGCAGCTGCTCAACTTCCGCTGGATCTATCCGAGCGAGCGCGACCTTATCCCCGACTGGCTGCTCGACGATCTGCTCAAGCGGCTGGCCATACAGCGGCGGCTGCCGTCGCCGAAGATGAAGATCTGCCGCGGCCGGCTGCTGTCGCAGGTCGACTACGAGATCGACGTCAAGGAATGGGGTTTTGCGGGCGTCGGCGGCGTTGGAGAATTCCGGGATGGCTGAACGAAGCAATGGAGGCCGCAAAGCGAACGGTAACGGCAAGCTCAAAGTCGCCGCCATGGGCGATCTGCATGTTCAGGAGGATTCGCAGACGTCCTACCGCGATCTGTTCGGCGAGGTTTCGCGCGAGGCCGACATCCTTGTGCTTACCGGCGATCTCACCAATTTGGGCAAGCCCAAGGAGGCTGAGCTTCTCGCCGAAGATCTGCGCGCCTGCTCGATCCCCGTCGTGGCCGTGCTCGGCAATCACGACTACGAGTCCGGCTGCGTTGACCAGATCGCGGCGACGCTCCGTCAGGCCGGTGTCTACCTCCTCGATGGTCAGGCGACGGAACTGATGGATGTCGGCTTTGTCGGCGTTAAGGGTTTTATCGGCGGCTTCGGGCCAAGAATGCTTGGCTCCTTCGGCGAGCCGGCAATCAAGACCATGGTGGCCGAGAGCGTCAGTGAAGCGATGCGGCTGGAGAATGCCATGCGGCAAGTCCGCGCCAAGCGCACGCTGGTGGTCCTTCACTATGCGCCAATCGTGGAAACCGTCGCCGGCGAGCCGCCGGAAATCTTTCCGTTCCTCGGCTCTTCCCGGCTGGCGGAAACGATCGACCGCTTCAAGGTGAGCGCCGTCGTGCATGGACATGCTCACCGTGGCACTTTTGAAGGCCAAACCCCCGGCGGCGCCAAAGTCTATAACGTCGCCATGCACATCACGAAGCCGACGGGCCGGCCCTACGCACTGCTCGAAATCTGAACCATCGCCCTTAGACTTCGTCGAACCGGCTGCCTTCCTTGGAAGGATCCTTGGACAGGACGCGTTCCTCCTCGTCGTCAGGCAGCGCTTCGTCGCTGCCCTGGAAGGGGTTGTCGTCATCCTCTTCGGGAAGGTTACCTTCCGCTTCAGCATCATCCTGAGGGTCACCGTTCACGGCAACGCTGTCAGGCAGGATTCTACCACCCTCCAGAGCATCCCAGTCCTGTTGCTCGATGGTCGGCGCTTCGGTTTCTTCGGTCCTTGCAGGCCGCTGTTTGTCGCGCGGGTCCATGACGTTCTCCAATGCTGAGTTTCGACTGAAGAACCTTCCGCAGGAAGAGTTGTTCCGCTTCCTGTCCGCTGCGGAATGGTTGGAGCCCGAGAACGGCAGGGTGCTTTTCCGACTTATCGTGCGGAACCGGGAACTTTCATGCCCCGCAAGCTCGATCTCACAGGCGGCACACCCGTCTGGTGCGCCTATCGCTCAGCCGCAGTGCCGGCGGGTCGCCTGACCCGAGATGCAAAGACGGATGTCCTGATCGTCGGCATGGGGATCAGCGGCGCGACGATGGCCGAGGCGCTGACCCGCGATGGCCATTCCGTGATTTGCATCGACAGGCGCGGACCGCTGAAAGGGTCAACGGCAGCCACGACGGCGCTGGTCCAGTTCGAAATCGATCAGCCGCTCATCAGTCTGTGCAGGATGATCGGGGGCGATGCCGCTCGACAGGCCTGGCGGCGCTCGCGGCTGTCGCTGCTCAACCTGCGCGAACGCATCACCGGACTCGATATCCGCTGCCGGTCGGCGGATACACCGTCGCTTTATCTGGCCGGCAATCGGCTCGATGCGTCGGACCTGCGACGCGAGGCGGAAGCGCGCCACGAGGCGGGCATTGGAGCGTCTCTCCTGACACGCAAAAAAATGAAAGAAGAGTTCGGGATAGACCGCACCGCAGCGATTCTAAGCCACGGCAATCTGGCGCTCGATCCGCGCAAACTGACGTCCGGACTGCTCAGGAGAGCGCTGGAGCGGAAGGCGCGTTTCTATGCGCCGGCGGAGGCGATTGCTATCGACGACAATCGCGTCGGCGTGACGGTGTCGACCCGAGATGGCCCAGCAATCAAGGCTCGCCATCTCGTTCTCACGACCGGATACGAACTGCTCGATATCGTGCCGAGAATGGACCATCGCATCATCTCGACATGGGCGATCGCAACACGGCCGCAGCCCAAAAAACTTTGGCCGCTCACCGCCCTGATCTGGGAGGCTTCCGATCCCTATCTCTACATCAGGGCGACGTCCGACGGCCGCGTCATATGCGGCGGCGAAGACGAGAAGTTCACCGACGAGGAACGGCGCGACGCCCTGATCGCTCAAAAGACGGACCGCCTTGAGGAAAAACTCGGGGAAATTTTCCCGCAACTCGACGCGGCGGCTGAGTTCGCCTGGAGCGGTTCGTTCGGCGCCACCGGTACCGGACTGCCGATCATCGGCAGCGTGCCAGGACACCCCCGGGTGCATGCGGTGATGGGTTATGGCGGAAACGGGATCACTTTTTCACAGATCGCGTCCGAGATCGTCTCGGCTTCCATCGCCGGCAAGGAGGACGCGGACGCAAGTCTGTTCGCGTTCAAGAATTAATCCTCCAGGTCTTAAAGTCGCCAGCGGTCGCTCTATTCGATCTGCTCGAACGTGCACTGGCGCGGCGCTTTGTCAGGCCGCCAGCGCAAGAGCCTGGTGCCATGCCGGAAGCGGTCGCCGGTGACGTGGTCGAAACGAACTTCGACCACCAGTTCCGGCTTTATCGGCTCCCATTCACCGCTGCGTTCGGTGCTCCAGCGACTCGGCCCGCCGGGCGCCTTGCCGGTGAAGCCGGGCCCACCGCGCAACGCCTCGAGCTTGCTCGTCAGCTCAGCGCGGTCGTCATTGGCAATGGTCGATGTGAAGCCGACATGATCGAGCTGCCCTTGGTCGTTATAGAGGCCGAGCAGCAGCGACCCGACCTGCCGTCTGCCGTTCAGATAGCGGAAGCCGCCGACCACGCAGTCGGCCGTGCGCAGCCGTTTGACCTTGATCATGGCACGCTCGCCTGGCCGATATGGTTCGTCGAGCCTCTTGGCGACGACGCCATCGGTCGAGCCATGGCCGGCGCCTTGCAGCCATTGCCTGGCTGTGGCGATATTGGTGGTGAATGGCGACAGACGGAGTGCGGCATTCAGTGCCTTGGACAGAAAGGCCTCCAAAGCGTCGCGCCGATCGGCCAAGGGTCTTTCGAGCATAATCTTGCCGCCCGGCGCGACCAGCATGTCGAACAGGATCAGCCGGGCCGGCGTCTCCATGCTCAGCTTGCGGATACGGCTCTCTGCCGGGTGCAGCCGCATCTGCAGCGCGTCGAAGGAGGCGTTGCCGCCGATTTCGATCACGATCTCCCCGTCGACAACGAAATCCTTTGCACTCAGGCCGCGCAACATTGCGGTCAGTTCCGGAAAATAGCGGCCGAGAGGCTTGCCGGATTTCGCCCGCAGTTCGACTACCTCGCTTCCTTTGAAGGCAAGGCATCGAAATCCATCCCATTTTGGCTCGTACTGCCAGGCGTCTTTCTCTTCCGGCAGCACGTCGGCGGTGTGCGCTTCCATCGGCGGTGTGCCGGGAGGCAGCGGAAACCCTTTGCTCGAAGCCGCTACCATCGTTCTTCCGTATCGTGATGGGGCAGGTCGAGGCCGCAGCAGATCCAGCCGAGGCGCTGCGATGATCCGTAGTTGTATCGAGGCGGAAGCTCCGCCGGATCGTCGAAACTTCCGACATGCAGCGCGATCTCGTCCTGGGCGGCATCGTAGGAAAGGGTCAGCGGAGAACCGCAGTCCCGACAGAAACCTCGCCTGGCAATGGGCGAGGACCGGCGGCTGGCAGGCGCTTCATCAAGCCAGGAGAGGCTTGCGCAAGGCACCCAGGCGAGCACCGCAAAGGCGCTGCCGGTGGCTCGGCGGCACATGTCGCAATGGCAATAGTGAACGCGCGGATCGCCGCTGACGCGATAACGGACCTTACCGCAGAGGCATCCTCCCGTTCGTTCGACGGGAGCAACTTGGGCGAAGCTTACGGATGTTTCCATCCACCTTGAACGCGTCGGGGGCAGATGTGTTTCGGCGGAACGGCTGTCGAAGCAACGCGTTGGTCCGCAGTCCGAGGATCCAAGCTTGCGCCTGAAATACCACGTTGCCCGTTCCAAACCTTTCCGATCTGCCCCGGCCCGCCGGGTCGGGAGCCCAGCCTTCGCGGTGTTGCGATGTCAGTTCCTGGCTTGACCTACGGTCCTCTTGGCGACCGCTGCGTCCACCTCTGTGTCGACATGCAGAGGCTGTTTGCCGAGCCATCGGAATGGGCGACGCCCTGGATTACGAGGGTCCTTCCGAAAATTGTGAATCTCGTGGAGAGAAAGGCCGGGCAGACGATTTTCACGCGCTTCATACCGGCGTCGAGGCCGGGGCAGGGTGCTGGCACCTGGAAGCGATACTACGAGCGCTGGGCATCGATGACGATCGAGAATGTCGGTGCAGGTATGATCGAGTTGCTGCCGCAGCTGTCGCCATTTTGTCCGCCGGCCGAGGTGATCGACAAGCATGTCTATTCGCCCTGGCCGGAAGGCAGGTTGCAGACTGTGCTTGCCGCTCGCCAGATCGACACGGTTATCGTCACCGGCGGAGAGACCGATGTGTGCGTGCTTGCCACCGTGCTGGGAGCGATCGACATCGGCTACCGCGTCGTGCTCGTCACCGACGCGCTTTGCAGCTCTTCCGATGCCACGCATGATGCGCTGATGACCGTCTATCACCAGCGCTTTGCCCAGCAGGTGGAGACGGTCGAGATGGAGACCGTTCTTTCCGCCTGGAATTGACGGACGGCTTAGGCGTCGAGATCGATCAGGGCGATACCGAGTTCGGGTCGTTTCGTGCGCCGCAAATGGACGGGCGCTTCCGTCACGGTGATTTCGAGTGTCGGCTGGACGATGCCTTCGAGCAGATGTCCACCCCGGGTCGATCCGTCGCTCAGTCCGAGCACGGCATGGAGATGCAGGCTTGGTCTGCCGCTGTCGTCGACGGCGAGGTCGCCGATGGCGCTCAGCACCTCACACTGCTCGTCCACGGGAATTTTCCGGTACGATTTCGAGTCGAAATCGAACCAGCCGACCGTCGCCCTCTCGAACGCGCCGATGGCCGTCAGCGAGGCGCCGGTAAGTCCGTTCCGACCGGCGAAAGCGGTAAGGGACGCGAAGGCTTCCTCGCCCGGATCGAGCACGACTACGAATATTCTTTGTCCGGAGGTCTCGGCGACGAGTTTCGATTTCATGATGCCCTGCTGACGGAGAGATGGACTAGGGCAGAACGTCCGGCCACGCCCGCATGTTCCAGCCCGGGGGGCGAAGCCTCGCGGCACTCCGGTTCGAGCTGGACGCTTCACAGTTCGGTGAACCGTCGCGGTTCTGCGCTTATCCATCGGAACAATGGCGCCGTTGCAAGGTTAGCGCCCCAACACCAGCCAGCCAGGAGCGAGCCATGTCCCAGCCTTCCGCCCTGTCCACCAATGGTCTCAGCCGAAGAAAGTTCATGGCGGGCACGGTCTCGGCGGCCGCGACCGCGCCGTTGCTGGCCTCGACCGCGCGGGCCGAAGCGCCGATCGCAACCCAGCCGAAACTGAGGCAGCCGGTCGTAACGTCGCTCAGGATCAACAAGCAGGCCTATGAGCTTTCGCTCGATACCAGAACCAGCCTGCTCGACGCCCTGCGCGACCATATCGGACTCACCGGCACCAAGAAGGGCTGTGATCACGGCCAGTGCGGCGCCTGCACGGTGCTGGTCGATGGCAAGCGCGTGCTCTCTTGTCTGAGCTTCGCTGTGATGAACGACGGCAAGGAAGTGACGACGATCGAAGGCCTCGCCTCGGCTGACGGCAGGCTGCATCCTATGCAGCAGGCCTTCATCGATCACGATGCCTTCCAGTGCGGCTACTGCACGCCGGGCCAGATCATGTCGGCCATCGGCTGCGTCAATGAAGGTCACGCCGAATCCGAGAATGACATCCGCGAATATATGAGCGGCAATATCTGCCGCTGCGCCGCCTATCCCAACATTGTCGCTGCCGTTCTGCAGGCGCGCGGCGAGACGAGAGGGGCATGAGATGCGACCTTTCATCTATGAACAACCGAGCGACATTTCCGCAGCGGTCGCGCTGGCGTCCAACTTCACGACCCGTGACGATCAGCCGACGCGGGCCAATGCGCAGTTCATCGCCGGCGGCACCAATCTCGCCGATTACATGAAATTAGGGGTCGCCGAGCCGAACCGTCTGCTCGACCTTAACCGGCTCGAGGAGCAAAAGCTCAGGCAAATCCGGGTAACGGGCGACGGCATCCGGTTCGGTGCCCTGGTGCGGATGGGCGAGGCCGCGGATCACCGCGAGGTCAAGAAGCGCTATCCGGTCATTGCCGGCAGTTTGCGTTTGGCGGCAAGCGGTCAGATCCGCAACGTGGCAAGCCTCGCCGGCAATGTCCTGCAACGCACGCGCTGCGAGTATTTCCGCGAGACATCCTGGGCTTGCAACAAACGTGTGCCGGGGTCGGGCTGCGCCGCGATGGATGGGTTCAACCGGCAGCATGCGGTGCTGGGGGGCAGCAACGCGTGTATCGCCACTTATCATGGCGACTTCGCCCAGGCGTTGATAGCGCTTGACGCCGTCATTCACGCCCAGGGCTCCGATGGCGCGCGCCAGATACCGTTCGCCAAGCTGCATCGGCAGCCAGGCGATACGCCGCATATCGAGACGGATCTCGCCGCCGATGAGATCATCACCGCCATCGAGGTACCGGCTCTGCCATGGGCGCGGCGCTCGCTCTACCTGAAGATCCGTGACCGCGAATCCTATGCCTTTGCGCTGGCTTCGGCGGCCGTCGCACTCGACCTCGACGGCGAGACCGTGCGCGATGCACGGATTGCGCTTGGCGGCTTGGCGACCGTGCCTTGGCGCGCCGGCGCAGCCGAGGAAGTCCTGCAAGGCAAGAAGCTCGACGAGGCATCGGCGGGAGCGGCGGCGGATGCCGCCTTCGCCGAGGCCCAGCCGCACCAGCACAACGCATTCAAGATCGAGCTCGGCAAGCGAACGTTGGTGCGCGCGCTGCTCGAAACCCGCGACATGAAGGTGTGATCATGGATGTTGCCGCTCCAAGACCCAAGGAAAACCAGGGGGAACCGCTGCCGCGCGTCGATGCGCGGCTGAAAGTCACCGGGCAAGCGCACTACCCCGCCGACCTGCCGACCGCCAACCTTGCCCATGGCGCGCTGGCCACCAGCAGCATAGCCAGAGGCAAGGTGGCGAAGCTTCGTCTCGACGATGCCCGCGCGGTGCCGGGCCTGCTCGACATCGTCACCTATGGCGACATGGACAAGGTTGACAAGCCGAAATTCGGCAATTCCAGCGCCACATCGATCGGACCACTGCATGACCGGACGATCTTCCATGACGGCCAGATCATTGCGCTCGCCGTTGCCGAGACTTTCGAGGCGGCCGAAGAGGCGGCCCGGCTGATCCGCGCCGAATATGAGGAGGACAAGCCGACCGCGAGCTTCGACAGTCCGGGCACGAAGACCGTTGCGGCGGCCGGCAAAAGCCCGATGTTCAAGGAGGACGTGAAGGCCGGCGACTTTGACGCCGCCTTTGCCGCGGCGGCGGTCAAGATCGACCAGCGTTACTCGACGCCGACCCAGCACCACAATCCGATCGAGCTGTTCTCGACGACCGCGTATTGGCAGGGCGACCAGCTCGTCGTGCATGAGCCCTCGCAGAACGTCACCGGCTGGAAAGTCGAGCTTGCCAGGCAGTTGAAGATGGATCCGGCGAATGTGCGCATCGTAAGTCCCTTCATCGGTGGCGCATTCGGCTCGAAAGGGCCGATGACGCCGCGCACCGCGATCGTGGCCGTCGCCGCCAAGCGGCTTGGGCGCCCCGTGCGTTGCGTGACAAGCCGCATGCAGGCTTTCGGCACCCAGACCTACCGGGCTGAAACGCGGCATCGCATCAGGATCGGCGCCCGCAAGGACGGCCGCATCACCGCTTTCGCGCATGAAGGCTGGGAGGTGACCTCTCGCCCCGATCTCTATGTCGTCGGCGGCACGTCGGCGACCGGGCGCATGTACGGCTACGGTTCGGTGCTGACGCATGTCTCGCTGGTGCAGGCGGACCGCAACACGCCGGGCTACATGCGTTCGCCGCCCGAGACGCCTTATGTGTATGCGCTGGAAAACGCCATGGACGAGATGGCGGTGGCGCTCGGCATGGATCCTGTCGAGTTCCGCCGGATCAACGAACCGAAGACAGAGCCGATCGGCAAGAAACCGTTCTCCAGCCGCTCGCTGATCCAGTGCTACGACCAGGCAGCGGCGGCCTTCGGATGGGCCAAGCGCGATCCGAAGGTCGGCGCGATGCGCGACGGCGACTGGCTGGTCGGCATGGGCTGCGCCACGGCGATCTATCCAACCGCCGTCGCGCCATGCGCGGCGCGCGTGCGCCTGACGGTCGATGGCGATGTGCGCCTGCAATGCGGTTCGCACGAGATCGGCACGGGTATTCGCACCGTGGCCGGCCAGATGGCGTCCGAGCGGCTCGGCGTCGCTATCGACAAGATCAGTGTCGAAATGGGCGACAGCAGCCTACCTCCTGCGCCCGTCTCAGGCGGCTCGATCTCCACGGCCAGCGTGTGTTCGGCGGTGCTCAAGGCCTGCGACGCCATCCGAACCAAGCTGTACGCCGCCGCGACTGCCGAGGGCGGTCCGCTGGCCGGCTCCCACAATGAGGAGTTCGACCTTGCCGACGGAAAGATCGTGGCCAAGAGCGGCGCCTCGGCCAAGGTCGAGGACGTCCTGAAAGCCATGCAGGTCGGCGCGATCGAGGAATATGCCGAGT
Source organism: Mesorhizobium sp. SOD10 (assembly GCA_000824805.1). Taxonomy (GTDB): domain Bacteria; phylum Pseudomonadota; class Alphaproteobacteria; order Rhizobiales; family Rhizobiaceae; genus Mesorhizobium. Next base: position 303,514 of record CCNA01000004.1, on the reverse strand, counting down.
TCGCGCCCAAGGGCGCGACGCCGGAGGCGCTGAAGAAGCTCTATGCCGGCACGCCGGAATTCCACGGCGGCGACCAGGACGAGGATTCGGTCAAATACGCCTTCGGCGCCGAGTTCGTCGAAGTGCGCATCAACCGCTACACCAGGGAAATCCGCGTGCCGCGTATCGTCGGCGCGTTTGCGGCCGGCCGCATCATGAACACGCGCACCGCGCGCAGCCAGCTGATGGGCGGGATGATCTGGGGCATCGGCCAGGCGCTGCACGAGGCGACCGAGGTGGACAGGCGCTACGCCCGCTACGTGAATCGCGATCTGCAGGACTACCTCGTGCCGGTCAATGCCGACATCAAGGACCTGCAGGTGATCCTGGTTCCGGAGGTCGACCATGCGGTCAACCCGGCCGGCGTGAAAGGCTTGGGCGAGTTGGGCAATGTCGGTACGGCCGCAGCCGTCGCCAGCGCGGTCTACCACGCGACCGGCAAGCGCATCCGCGACCTGCCGATAAGGGTCGAGCAGCTGCTCGTCTGACAGCCCTGCTACTCCCTCAGGCCGGCAACGCGCTCGAGAAGAGGCTTTTGCAGGGCCGGGAAGCGGCCGCCGCTCATCCTATGTCCAGCCAGTGTGCGGTCGCCGAAACGGCGGGCGAAGGACGCGGCGTCCTTGGAACTGTTTTTTCCCACACCGGTTTGAGTGACGGTCAACCTGACCGCAGCAGGACAGAGTGTCGTTTATGTATCACCTTGGCATGTGGATGCTGCCCATCGCCGGCATCCCTCTAATCCTCATTCTGATCTGGATGTATTTCCTCGCCAGGCGCCGAAGCCGGCGGCCGGCGGAGCGGAGCGACGGTCCATCACAGCCGAGGGAACGCAACGACGACCTGAAGCGCTGAAGTCTCAAGCCTAACTCACCCACCTGTCACCGATTAAATCCGTGACCCGTTCCTGGCCGCGGTCACCATTCTGTGATTCCGACACGGGCTCGGAACCTTGGCGGCGAAAGCACCGTTAGGGGTGGCGAAAGCACCGTTAGATGTCGTCAACTCTGAGTTTGCCTTCAGCAGAATCGGCGAGGGGATGCCGCAGATCTTCTCGAAAAACGCCAATGGCGTTGCGCGCTTTGTCATCTGGGGAAGTTGTGCAGTTCTGCTGATCGCCGCCGCGATCGGGACAATCCTGCCCCGCTCGGACCATCGACTGCCGTTATTGCCACAATGGGGTCGAGACCTCCTCTTCAGCGGGTCTGCCGGCCACCGAAATCTGCATGACCTGCCATTCGCAGCTTTTCACCAACGCCGACATGCTGGCCCCGGTGCGCGCGAGCCTGGCCAGCGGCAAGCCGATCGAATGGCAGCGCGTCAACAGCGTGCCCGACTTCGTGTTCTTCAATCACGCAATCCACGTCAACAAGGGCGTCGCCTGCGAGACCTGCCATGGCGAGATCGACGAGATGCCGCTGACGAGACGCGCGCATACGCTCAGCATGGAATGGTGCCTCGGCTGCCATCGCAATCCGCAACCCAATCTACGTCCGCCGCAGAACGTGTTCCTGATGCACTGGCGACCGCCTGCGGAGATCGACGAGATCAGGCGACAGCTGGTCGGCATGCTCGACATCCACCCCGAGACGATGACGGATTGCTATGTCTGCCATCGCTGACGACAGGCCTGGCTCCGCCATCGGCATCGCGGCTCTGCCCAAACGGCTGGCGCATCGCGGCGAAATATGGCGCAGCCTGGACGAGATCGCCGGCACTGCCGAATTCCGCCGCTTCGTCGTCATCCTGTTCGGGCTGACGCTGGTCGGGCGATGAACCGGTAGGCTGGTGGCCTACGATCTAGCTGAACCCTGCAACCCGCCCGATCTCACGCACCATCTCATTGTCGCGCAGGCTACTCTGGAACATAGAAGATTGCTCGCAGTTCGGGTTTTGCTGCAGATGCCTGACGGGCGTCTGTTGAGATCGGTGGGCAACACCTGATCGGTCCGCGTCTGTCCCTCGCAGGCGCTGGCTTCAGGCTCCGGCCGGACCTGCCGCGCCGCTGTGAAGATGTCGCCGCCACAACCACAGGAGACAGCAATGAAGCACCAGACGCCGCATGAACTTCAATCGGTTGCGGTCATCGACCGGCTTGGACCAATCCCTCTTGCAACAAAAAGGCAGCGGATAGAGCGCTGGGCGGAATTGCTCGAGCGAAATCCTCTGCGGTGCCTCTCGGCCCTGACGGGGACCGAATATGTCGATCCTGAAGTTCGGGAACGGGTGCGGGCGGACGGATCCGCGCTCGCGGTTGCGTTCGATGATCCGCTGCTGCGCGCAGCCGGATTGCAATCGGACACTTACGGTGAGGCGAGGCGCTTTTTCGAACTCTCCGATTGGCAATTGCATGACATCGTCTGCAGCTGCCATACCGGGGCGACGATGCAGGCCAGCTGGGCTGCGGCGCGGGTCCGCAGGCTGATAAACGGCAACCGGTTCTTCGCTTGGCTCAGAAGCCGCCTCGCGCACTGAAGAAAGCCCGGCACCAAGCGCACGCAGGTCGCCGGCGACGGTGTCCTGCGCCGCCGGGCCGCGGAGAACACCGGGAATGATCGTCTGGCGCCGCGCAGGCAAGGCGGCAGAGGGCAGACGGCGCTGTCAAATGGCGAGGTGGGCAGTCCTCTCAGCCGTTCTGGTCGATAGCGTGCGGCGAGGGCTGCTGGGCACCGCCGGCCGGAGGCCCGCTGTTCTGGTTCGCCCAGACCCAGACGGCGATCGTTACGATCACCAGAATGCCGACCAGGATAATGATACGACGCATCGGCCGAGACGCCTTAGCCGCCCGGCCTGTTAACCGCCGGATCCGAGCCGACGCCAACCGCGGGATCGGGCGCCACTGGGCCGCGTTCGGCTTCCGAACCTTCCGACTCGATCTCCTGCACTGCTCGATCCCAGTGTTCCTGCTGGCGTCCCTCGGGGCGGCCTTCGCGTTCCCAGATCTCATGGGCGCGTCGGCGAATCCGTTCTTCCCTGTCCATACCTTGCTCCTCTCGTGGCTGAACTGCTTGTGCCCAATCAGCTTTCAGGAGGTTTGTTCCATCGGGGCCTGGTTGGGCGGCTCTGCAATTGGGAACGCCGCCCTTCCGCCGGTGTTATCCTTCAACCAACCGGAGATAAGTCATGAAGGACAGTCAGAACCGTCGCGAGACCGGCGCCAGGAAATATCCTGCCAATAATGATCCGGACCCGAGCGACGAATTTTCCCAGGATGCCGCCGGCAACGAAAGGCCTCATGTCGATCCCGGCCTCAGCCGCAAACAGGGCGAGGTCGAGGACAAGACCCGTCAATCAGAGGGCCGCAATCCGTCGGGACAGCCGACACCAAGCCCGGCGACGGAAAAGAGCTCAGGCGCCGGCCCGGCAGTAGCAGAGCATTCCAAGGACGCCAAGGCGCCCAGGGGCGGTCGTCAGCCCGGCGCCTATACAAAGGAATGAACGACGCCGCCCCGTGGAACATAGCTTTGACTTCCAAGTTCGGTAGCGGCCTCCGCCGGGGATCCCTGTATCCCGGCGGCGGTCTGTGAGGCCCCGGGATCCGGGGCCGCCGCAACACGGCGGACCGACCATGAACAGAAAAGCCTCAATCAGACACGTTCAGAACCGGCTGGGTGCGGTGACGTGCCGTCCGTCCGATCAGCACCGCTCGCAGGTGTGGCTAATGTGGCTAATTTTGCCTGCAAGCGTTCTGGCTGGTTCTCTCTGCGTCCCGGCATCGGCGCACCAGGCGCCGGCGGGCTGGCAATATGATCCTTCCTGCTGTGCTGGGGTGGATTGCTACCAGGCGCCACCTTCGGATGTGAAAGAGACGAAATACGGCTACCAGCTCTCGACCGGCGAACTGATCCCCTACAGTGATCACCGCATCAAGCGATCGCGCGACGAATATTTTCACGAGTGCAAGCCTGGCGGCGATAACAGGGCCCAGCACTCCTTCTGCCTTTATGTTCCGGACCGCGGCATGTGATGTGGATCGGTTCGACTGCGAAGGTGACAAGAAAGAAGGCCCGTATCTGAAAGACGGGCCTTCTTCATGTGCACGACAAGGCAGGCTGACGTGCCTACTTGTTGCAATTCTGCATGTTGGATGTGGTGTTGCCGCTCGCGGTGTTGTTGTCGATGTCGTTGCCGGCCGCATCCTTGCACCGGTCGGTGCCGCCGTTGGGGTTGGCCGTGTTCGTGCTGTTGGTGGCGTTCGGATCGAGTGTGTTGCCATTGCCGTTATTGTTCATGCCGCTTGTTCCGGTCGTGGCCCCTGTGCCGTTGGTGCCGGTGGTAGCGCCGGTCCCGCCACCATTGGTGCCAGACCCGCTGGATTGTGCCATTGCGGATGTGGCGAGGATGATTGCGACGGCCGAAGCCGAGAGAAGTTTAATCATGGGAGGTCTCCTAGTCAATCGCCTGATTGCGATACGAGTCAAACAAGAAATCGCTGCCTATGTTCCCGTTGAGCTATGTGCGCCACGATAATTTATTTTTGTTACTTTGCTCTGGGATAACATGCGACGCAACGTTGCGTCTAACGTGACAGCAACTGGAATTATTTGTTGGTGCGGACTTTCTGGCGCGGGTTGATTCCGCCCGCGGAGGTGGTGTCGTTCTCGACGTCGCCCTCGACGGTGTTCTCACCGTGCTCCAACTCGTCGCCCTCCTTGATCGTGCCCTTGGAGGTTCCGATGCCGGGGTCGTTCGTCATATCCGCGTCGCTTGGTTTCTTCGATTTTGGGTGCTGGTTTCCGCTCATGGCCGTTCCTCGCTGTATGTTTCCAAACCGGAGACGGCGCCGAATGTTCCGGCGTCAAACGCCGAATGGATAGGTTTCGGGCACGCCTTGAGCCGCGTGCTCGGGTCCGAGTGGCGTGACGGCGCTGGTTTCGTCGAACCAGACGAAGGCGTCGAACTGCCGGGCCAGCGAAGCGTCGGCATAGTGGCTGTGCAGTTCGGTTTCCGGCCGGTAGATCACGCCGATGAAGCGCTCCAGACGGCGCTCGGTCAGACGGTCGCGCAGGTTCGGGTCGCGCCCGAGGTCAAGCAGGAACCGGTCGATACCGGAGTCGTGGCAGAGCCGTTCGTAGCTGTCCTCGCGCGACGGCCGCACCGACTTGATTTCCATCTCGCCGTCCCAGTCGGTTGCCGCGGCGACAGTGCCTGCATGCGTGCCGAAACCGATGAGTGCCGCGGCATCGCCAAAGCGCTGTCGGCAGAGCTGGCCGATATTCACTTCCTCGCGGGAGATTCCCATTTCGGTGTAACGCGCATCGCCGATATGGGAATTGTGCGCCCACACCACGGCTTTGGCGTTCGGTCCTCGCGCGTCCAGGATGCGTTCCAGCGTTTCGAACATATGTGTGTCACGCAAATTCCAGGATTGCGGTCCGCCATAGTACATGGTACGGTAATAACGCTCGGCGGAGGCGATAAGCCGGGCATTCTGCGCGGCGTCGAAAAGTTCCTCACCGTCCTGGCTCGCATGATCGAGCTGCCTCGTCAGCATATCGCGGCACTGCTCGAGGACCGCTTCCTCGCATTCGCGATACCCCCTGGTCAGCGCGGCGCGGCCGTAGGTCGACGGTTCGGTCTGCCACGGTGTCAGGCAGCCATAGCGTTCCCGCGCAACCCTTGCCGCTTCCGGGTCGACGCGGTCGAGGTATTCCAGGACGGCGGCAATCGAGCCGCGCATGTTGTAGATATCGAGGCCATGGAAGCCTGCTTGCGGCTGGAGCGCCTTGACCTTGTCATTGTGCTCGCGAAGCCATTCCACGAATGCCGCGACATCGGTGTTGCGCCACATCCAGGTTGGAAAGCGCCGGAACGGCCGGGCGGCGCCGGGCGAGGCACCGCGGCCGCGGACATAGCGGTCGATCGCGGCGGCATCGGGCCAATCGGCCTCGACCGCGACGATGGTGAAGCCGTGCCTCTCGATCAACCTTTTGGTGATAGCCGCGCGCGCCCGGTAGAATTCGGACGTGCCATGGCTGGCCTCGCCGAGCAGCACGACCCGCCGGTCCGCGAACCGGTCGAACGCTTCGGCGAAGCCGGGATCATCGAAATCCAAAAGTGGCTCGGCCGCCGCGGCGATCATCTCCGGCAGGCTGCGCGGGCGGGCAAGCGGTGTCGTGCGGACAACTCCCGGGCGGCTTTCCTCCCGCCAGCCCTGTTCGCCGATCAACGGGACGAAGCGAACCCCGCCGAAATCCTCCTCGCTATAAGTAGATGCGCCGGTGCGGGTTACCTTGAGCAGCCGCTGCTCGTCGGGATCGTCGCCAACCGGGATAACCAGCTTGCCGCCGACGTCGAGCTGCTGCTGCAAGGCCAGCGGCGCGCCCGGTCCGCTCGCCGCGACCACGATGGCATCGAAGGGCGCCGCTTCGGGCCAGCCCCTTGTGCCGTCGCCGGTCCGCACTTCGATGTTGCCGTAGCCGAGGTTCTGGAAGCGCCGCCGCGCAGCCTCGGCCAGCGCCGCATGCCGTTCGATCGTGTAGACATGGTCGACGACGCGGCTCATGACCGCAGCTGCGTAGCCCGATCCCGTGCCGACTTCGAGCACCTGGTCGCCAGGGCCGATCTCCGCCATTTCCAGCATGAAGGCGACGATGTAGGGCTGCGATATGGTCTGCCCCTCCGCGATCGGCAACGGTCCGTCTTCGTAGGCGAATTCTTCGTAGCCGGGATCGACGAAGGCTTCGCGCGGAACCTCCCGCATCGCCGCCAGGATTTCCCGGTCACGGATGCCGCGACGGGCGAGATGAACATCGACCATCCGGCGGCGCTCTCGCGAAAGATCGAGCATCGGAATTTCCTCCTATTCGCCTGCCTCCATCATCGCCCTGGCCGGCTGGCGGGCGACGTTTTCCTCGATCAGGTCACGGCCCGGAGTTTGAGGCAGTGCCTTGCGGAAGTTCTTGGCGTAGTCGGGCGGCATTTTCGGCGGCATCATCGGCTCGTAGGCGTCGACCAGCGCCTCGATGATCACCGGCCCGCTGGCGGCGAAGGCCTGGTCCAGCACGCGCTCGACATCGTCCGCCCGCTCGATGCCGAAGCCTTTTCCGCCCATCGCCTCCGCAGCCTTGGCGAAATCGATCGGCTGCAATTCGCAGCCGAATTGCGGGTTGCCGAGGAACATCATCTGCTCCCAGGCGATCTGGTTCAGCATGTTGTTCTTGATGACCAGAAGCTTCAGCGGAATGCCGTAGCGCACCGCCGTGGAAAACTCGCCGAGCTGCATGGCGAGACCGCCATCGCCGACGATCGCCGCGACCGGTCGGCCCGGAAAGGCAATGCCGGCGGCGATGGCATAGCTCAAACCGCAGGACATGGAGGCAAGCGCGCCCGAAACGCCGAAGGCCTGTCCGGCGCCAAGATCGACATGGCGCGCGGCCAGTTCCGTGTTCTGGCCGGAATCGGTCGCCAACACCGTGTTTTCGGCGAGGCGTTCGCCGAAAGCGCGCGCGACACGTTGCGGCTTGAGCGGATGGGCCGAGCCATCTTCGGACTGACGCATCATCTCGCGCCATTTTTGCATCGCGCCTTGCGCCGTCGCCAGGAATTCGCCGTCGGCCTTCTGCTTGAGCCGTTTGTTGAGGGCACGCAAGGTCTCGCCCGCGTCACCGACGAGGCCGGCCTCGACCGGGAAGCGCAACCCGATGCGCTGTGCGTCACAGTCGATCTGGACGCCACGAGCTTTGCCCGGCTGCGGATAATATTCGATGTAAGGGAAGGTCGAGCCGACAATGAGGACAGCATCGCAGGTTTCCATTGCCTGCTGCGAGGGCAAGGTGCCCAGAATGCCGATGCCGCCGGTTGTGTAGGGATGATCGTCCGGCAGCACCGCCTTGCCGAGCAGCGCCTTGGCGATCGGCGCCTGCAGGAGCCGCGCGGTCTGTTCGAGTTCGGCAGCCGCGCCGATCGCCCCACGTCCCGCCAGAATTGCCACGCGCCGCGCGCCGTTGAGGATGGCCGCGGCCTTGTCCAACTCCGCATCCTGAGCGAGGCAGTGGGGGGCGAACATGTCCTGCGGCGTGTGCGCCGGCCGGTTGCGCTTGGACCGCTTGGCCGCATCGGCGGGCTGTTCCTGGATATCGCTGGCGATCGAAAGATGAGCGACGCCCTTGCGGGCGAGCGCCGTGCGGCAAGCGAGGCTCGCCACGTTCTCCATATGCGCGGCATCCGAAACCTGGACATTATAGACGCTCACATCGTTGAAGACGCGGGTCAGGTCGACGTCCTGCTGCGTGAATGTCTCGATAAGGTCGTGGAACTGCATGCCGGTGATCGCCAACACAGGGGCCTGGTCGAGCTTCGCATCATAAAGGCCGGTCAGAAGGTGGGTGCCGCCGGGTCCGGACGTTGCGAGGCACACGCCGAGCCTGCCTGTCCATTTCGCGTAGGCGCAGGCCATGAATGCGGCCGATTCCTCGTGTCGCACTTGAACGAAAGAAATTTTGTCCTGGTTTTTGCGCAGCGCCTCCATGACGCCGTTGATGCCGTCGCCGGGGAGCCCGAAGACGACCTCGACGTTCCAGGCGATCAAGGTGTCGACGAGGATTTCGGCTGCGTTGGGCATGGCGAGACTCCGCTGTTGGCTTCCGAACCAGTAGGATTGCGGTTGGTTCCCTTATTGGCGGCGTGCGGAGCAAACCCGCGCCGGACGAGGCTTCTCCGCTACGAGAAATCCCGCCTGCTCGGTATTTTCGGGTAAATCCGTAGCGGTGAGTTGAAGTCGGTCTGCCCATCGGAAGGCCCGTGAAGCCCCTAAGCTTTCGACATCGTCAAAACCAGCACAATGCCGGGATGTGCGCCAGAGGCCCAGGTCGGCCGGGAAGCCGCCTGTGCGCCGATGCTGCCCGGCCAAAGCGTCTGAACGTCCCGGGGCAGGACGCCGAGCAGCTCGCCAGGCGGCATCGAAGCTTGCCGGCTGTCCATCAACGTGTACCCGGTGCGAGGCTGCGCGTCACATGTTCGGCAATCGCCAGGCTGGAGGTCAGTCCCGGGCTTTCGATGCCGAACAGGTTGACCAGGCCGGCACTTCCGTGGGTGGTCGCATCCTGGATGACGAAGTCGCTGTTGGCTTCGCCCGGTCCAGAGAGTTTCGGCCGAATGCCGCTATAGGCCGGCTGCAGACTATCGTCGGCCAGATCCGGCCAGTATTGGCGGATCGCATCGTAGAAGCGTTTGCCGCGCGCCGGATCGACGCGGTAATCGAGCGAATCCGTCCACTCCACATCCGGACCGAAGCGGGCGGTGCCGCCAAGGTCGAGCGTCAGGTGGACGCCCAGCCCGCCCGGCTCCGGAACCGGATAGATCAGTCTTGAAAACGGCGCTCGGTCGGTGGTGGAAAAATAATTGCCCTTGGCATAACGAAGCGCAGGCAGGAATTTGCGGTCGAATCCCACGAGCGCGCCGGCAAGGGCGACCGCGCCGAGGCCCGCGGCGTTGACGAAACGCGGCGTGGCGATTTCAAAGCGTTCGCCGCTTGCGGTGTCGGCCGTCTCGAGCACGATGCGGCCGCTTTCGATCCGGCCGCCAGCTATCCGCGTGTTGAGGGAAAGCACGGCCCCGCGGTTCTCGGCATCGGCCAGGAGCGCCAGCATCAGCGCATGGCTGTCGACGATGCCGGTGGAGGGCGAGAGCAGGGCGGCCGTGCAATGCAGCGCCGGTTCCAGCGCTCGCGCCTCGGCGGGGTTCAGCAAGCGCAGGTCGTCTACGCCGCAAGCGGCGGCATTGGCGCGGATGGATGAAAGCACCGGTTCCTGGGCCTCGTCGGTGGCTACGATCAGCTTGCCGCAGCGTCGATGCGGGACCGAACGTTCGGCGCAATAGCGATAGAGCATCTCGCGCCCGCCAACGCAGAGCCGCGCCTTGAGCGAGCCTTCAGGATAGTAGATACCGGCGTGGATGACTTCCGAGTTACGCGAGCTCGTTTCGGTGCCAATAGCGTCCGCCGCTTCGAGGACCAGCGTTTCGAGACCGAGCGCCGCCAAACGACGCGCGACCGCAAGACCAATGACGCCGGCGCCGGCAATTACGCAGTCTACCTGTTCCATGCCCGTCCATTCGGTTGCGCCGGCGGCGCGTCGCTGCCTTCTCAACGATCGTATAGCTGGTGTCCAAAACTTTGTTCGGACAGTGTGCAGAATCTTATGGCGCTATCGATCGTGACAGGGCGGCTCTTGCGGGCGGACCGCGCGATGATGCATCAAACACTCCAAATGCGAGGCGAGCCCTGGACTCACCGATAGGCCGGACGATCCTATCTTCGCCCGCATGTCTTCGCTTGCACGCCTGCAGACAGGAGCCCTTTATGGACGCCAGACCGAATTCCCCCGAAGCGCGCGACATACGCTACCACATGCATGGCTACACCAATGCCCGCAAGCACCAGGAAGCGGGGCCACTGGTGATCGAAAAGGGCGATGGCATCTATGTCGAAGACATCGCCGGCAACCGCTATATCGAGGCGATGGCGGGCTTGTGGAGCGTCGCGGTCGGTTTCTCGGAAAAGCGGCTGGTGGATGCCGCGACGAGGCAGATGTCGAAGCTGCCCTTCTATCACGACTTCGGCTCCAAGGCGCACTCGCCGCTGATCGACCTGGCCGAGAAGCTGGTGCAGATGGCGCCGGTGCCGATGAGCAAGGCCTATTTCACCAATTCCGGCTCCGAGGCCAACGATACCGCGATCAAGATGATCTGGTATCGCTCGAACGCGCTCGGCCAGCCGGCGCGTAAGAAGATCATCAGCCGCAAGCGCGGCTATCATGGCGTCACCATCGCCTCGGCAAGTCTCACCGGCCTGCCGAACAACCATCTCTCCTTCGACCTGCCGATCGCCAACATCCTGCACACGTCGACGCCGCATCACTGGCGCGACGCGGAGCCCGGCGAGAGCGAGGAGCAGTTTTCCGCGCGGCTCGCCGATGAGCTCGAGAAGCTGATCCTCGCCGAGGGGCCTGAAACGATTGCCGCGTTCATCGGCGAGCCAATCATGGGCGCCGGCGGCGTCGTCGTTCCACCCGCCGGCTACTGGGAAAAGATCCAGGCGGTGCTGTCGAAATACGATGTCCTGCTAGTGGCCGACGAAGTGATCTGCGGCTTCGGCCGCACCGGCGAAATGTTCGGTTCACAGACCTTCGGCATGAAGCCCGACATCATGGTGCTGTCCAAGCAGATCTCGTCCTCCTACCTGCCGATCTCGGCGCTGCTCATCAACGACAAGGTTTTCGGGCCGATCGCCGACGAGAGCGACCGCATCGGCACTTTCGGACACGGCTTCACCGGTGGCGGTCATCCGGTCGCCGCGGCCGTCGCGCTGGAGAACATCAAGCTGATCGAGGAGCGCGACCTCGTCGGCAATGCGCGCAAGGTCGGCGCGCACCTGCAGGCAAGGCTGCGCAGGCTCGCTTCGCATCCGCTGGTGGGCGAGGTGCGCGGCGTCGGTCTCATCGCCGCCGTGGAGCTCGTCGCCGACAAGGCGACCAAGGCGGCCTGGGGCAAGCCCGCGGCGCTCGGGGCGCTGGTCAACGGCTTCCTGCAGCAGAATGGCGTCATCTCGCGCAATATGGGTGAAGCGATCGCCTTCTGTCCGCCGCTGATCATCACCGAGACGCAGATCGATGCTTTGGTCGATGCGTTCGAGCGGTCGCTCGGGGCCGCGTTGCCGCAGGTTCATCCGCAGAGCTGAAGGGCTTCGTCAATATCCGGCGGGGTTAGTCAGTCGCTCGTTGTCGCAGGGCTTCGGCTGTCATCTCTTTTGGGCTGAGCGGCATCAACCGTCGGTAGGTACGCCGACATAGTTTTTCGTCTTGAAGAGCCCGGCCAGATGAGCGGCGTTGGACGCCGCCATCTTGATCATGCCGACGACCTTTTCAGGTGTGCCGGGCAGATCGACGAAATTGACGTCGCCCATCGCTTCCCCGACCCAATAGATCCCGCCATTGGCAGGAACGGTGAAGCCGACGTCGTTAAGCGCCTGATAGCATTCGGCATGGCAGTGATGCGCGCCATCCTCATTGCCGACGATCGCCACCAGCGCGACCTTGCCGGCGGCCGGCATGCGCCCGCGGTCGTCGGTTTCCGACAGGAAAGCGTCCATCCGTTCCATCACGCGCTTGGCAACGCTCGACGGTTGCCCCATCCAGATCGGCAGGCCAAGGATGAAAATATCGGCCGCCAGGATCTTTTTGCGCAGCTTCGGCCAGTCGTCGCCTTCGCCCATGTCGGAAAGCACGCCGGGCTTGATTTCATGCGCGAGCGCACGGGCCGTCTCGCACTCGACGTCATGCGCAACCAGGGCCTTGGTCAGCTCCGCGAGCATTCGGTCGGTGGAGGATCGTTCGTCGTCCTTGGGCATCTTGAGTGTGCAATTGAGAGCGAAAGCGGTGAGCGGCATTGAACGTCCTTCCTGCTTGGCCATGAGGGACCAACGCGAAGCAGGGACTGAGGTTGCCTCTTTCGCCGGGGGCGGAACTGATCGGCGAGGCGTCGGCTTGATGGCGGCGGAACTGGTACCGGGAGATCGGACCTTCGGTTGCGTCAGTGCGATGCGACGCGACCGCAGCCCGTCACATGATGCCGAAGGTCTTTTAGGCTTCGACTGCGCTCATCCCCTCGCGGATCGCCTTGGCGACGAGCTTCTCGCCGCGGACTACCAGCGCGCCGCGCGCGCCAAGGATCTTCGCACGCGTCGACCTCGCTGCCGGCGGACAGGGAAGGATCGCGCCCGGGAAAATAGTTGGTGAGCTGTGCGACGATATGTGTGGCGCCCGCCTGGCGGGCAAAGCGGAATGGTGTGATGTCGGCGATTCCCGGTATGACCAAGACCAATGTTCATGGTCACTTCACGCCAATGCCGGCGGTCAGGCCGCCGTCTATCTTGTAGTCCGCGCCGGTGCAGAAGCCGGCCTTTGACGAGCACAGAAAGGCGATAAGCTCCGCCACTTCCTCCGGTTCGCCGATGCGGCCGAGCGGATGGGCCGCGCCGAAACGCTTATAGGCTTCCTCGACATCGGCATCGCTGCCGTTTTCGCCGCGCGCGGCCTTCTCCAGGATCGGCGTGCGGATCGAGCCGGGGCTGACCGAATTGACCCGGATGCCGGCGGCCGCGTAGTCGAGCGCCAGCGAACGCGTCAACGTGTGGATGGCGCCCTTGGTGGTGGCATAGGCGGCGACGTTCTGCTGACAGGCAAAACCCTGCACCGAGGCGACGTTGACGATGGCGCCACCACCACGCTTGATCATTTCCGGGATGCCGAAATGGGCGGTCAGATAGATCGAGCCGACATTGACCGTCATCGCCTTGTTCCAGGTTTCCCACTCGGTCGTGGTCGCGGTTCCATAGGGATGGACCGCCGCCGAATTGACGATCACGTCGAGGCCGCCGAAGCGAGCGACACCGGCTGCAATGGCGTCGCGGACCTCCTCCGGCACGGAGACGTCGGTATCCACGACCAAAGCGCCGGCCCTGGAGCTTTCCAGCTCCGCTCTCATCGCCGCATTGGCCGAGCGGTCGATGCCGCAGGCGACGATCGCGGCGCCGCCGGCCGCAAGGCGCCTGGCGGTTGCGAGACCGATCCCGGTCGTTCCGGTCACCAAAGCGACCTTGCCGTCAAAATCCTTCATTGCTGAAACTCCTTTGGTCACGTCTGGGGAGCCGGTTCTTCCGGCAGGAACCGCAGGGCGAAATCGAGATGGCGGCTCATCAGATAGGCGTAAGCCAGTCTGTCGCGCGCGCGCAGGGCGGCGATGATCCCGCCATGCGCGGCACGGGTGTCGGCCAGCACCGGGCGCATTTCCTTGCCGATGGTCATGATCCGCAGGATCACCGGGGACAGGAAGGAATACATATCCGTCAGCATCCGATTGTCCGCCAGGCCGATCAGCGCCATGTGGAAATTGAAGTCGTTCTCAGCAGCTTCCTCGATCGAGCGGCTTTCGACAATCCTGGCGTTGATCGCGTCGAGCGCCTCGATCTGCTCGCTTGTGGCATTGAGCACGATGTGATCGCCGATGCCGACCTCGATGATGCGCCTGAAACCCTGGATGTCGGCAAAGGATGAGCGCGAGACATCCATATGCGCGGCGAAGAAATTCTGGACGGCTATGCTTTGACCGTCGGCCAGCACCGCGCCGACGCGCGGCTTGGGTTCGATCAGCCCATAGGTGCGAATGGTGCGGAGCGCCTCGCGCACGGTGTTGCGGCTGGCGCCGGTGATCTCGCTGAGCTCACGCTCCGTCGGCAGCACGTCGCCGACATTCAACTGCCGCACGCGGATGAGGTCGAGGATCTGGCCGGCGGCGGTGTCCACTGCGGAGCCGGCGCGGCGGGCGGCGACATTGTCACGTGCAGCCTGAGAATTCTCCGGCATTGACCCTCCTAATTGTTGGACCAACATACCGTATGATTCAAGGAAAACAACCGGCCTTGGGCTTGGGTCCTGGTGATTTTGCTCGGTTTGAGCCAAGAGGGGCAGCCCTTCACAGGCGCCAAATTTTAATTTGACTCCCGTTGTGGTCCAACAATAAGTTGCCGACCTCTCACGGAGGACAAGCGGCAAATGGAACAAACTTGGCGCTGGTACGGTCCGGACGATCCAGTGACCCTGGATCATGTCAAGCAGGCGGGCGCGACAGGCGTCGTCTCGGCCCTGCACGACATCTATGACGGGCGCGCCTGGCCGCTGGAAAACATCCTCGAGCGCAAGCGCATCATCGAGGCGGCGGGGCTGACTTGGTCGGTGGTCGAGAGCATTCCGGTCCACAACTCGATCAAGATCGGTTCGCCGGAGCGGCTCCGCTATGTCGGCTTCTATAGGGATACGATCCGCGCGCTGGCCAAGGCCGGCATCGCGACGATCTGCTATAATTTCATGCCGGTGGTCGACTGGACCCGCACGGATCTGGCCTACCGCTTGCCGACGACGGGCTATGCACTGCGCTTCGACGCGATCGATTTTGCCGCTTACGACCTGTTTGTATTGAAGCGCAAAAATGCCGAATCCGGCTACACGCCTGCCCGCATCGCCGAGGCGGAAGCACGGTTGAAGCAGCTTAGCGACGAGAAGATCGACAGGATCGAACGCAACCTCATCGCCGGCCTGCCCGCCACCGAGCGCGCCTACAACCGCGACAGCTTCCGCGAGGCCTTGGCTGACTATGATGCGATCGGGCCGCAGGAATTGCGCGACAATCTCGCCTGGTTCCTGCGCGAGATCATCCCGGTGGCCGAGGAAGTCGGGGCGCGCATGTGCATCCACCCCGACGATCCGCCTTTCTCGCTCTACGGCCTGCCGCGCATCGTCTCGACCGCAGAGGATGCGCGCTTCATCCTCAACGCCGTCGACAGTCCGGCGAACGGGCTGACCTTCTGCACCGGCTCCTATGGCACGCGCGCCGACAACGACATTGTCGCCATGGTGAAGGAATTTGCGGCCCGCATCCATTTCGTTCATCTGCGCAACGTCACCATCGAGGAGGACGGCTCGTTTTATGAGGCTGAGCACCTCGAGGGCGGCACGGACATGGCGCATGTCATCCTCGCCCTGATGCGGGAAGAGGCGCGCCGCCGCGAGGAGGGCCGGGCCGACTGGCGCATTCCGATGCGGCCCGATCATGGACATCTTCTCGCCGACGACATCGGCAAGATCAGGATCAATCCCGGCTATTCGCTGATCGGGCGGCTCAAGGGCCTTGCCGAACTGCGGGGCATCATGCGGGCCGTCGAGCGGTTCGGGCTTGCTTGAGGTCGCAGCCGGGAAGCGCGGTTTGCGTAGGTAAAGCTACTTGCTCATCGGCGGGCAGGCTCAGCCGGCGTGTCAGGCCGGGTTGTGGCGCCGATCCGCCGGAAAATGAAGCTTTCATTTCCTTCCGGCGCCGCCTGCGCCAGGGCAGCGTCGGTCAGTATCGCCATTCGATTGTGGATCGGCGACTTGACGCAGGCCGGATCCGTTGCCGCGGCATCGCCGGCAATCGCCATCGCCTGACACCGGCAACCGCCCCAATCGACCTCGCAGCGCTCGCAGCTTCGGCACGGCTCCTGCATCCACTCGGTACCGCGAAAGGCGTTGAATGCCGGCGAATCGGCCCAGATCTCGGCGAGGCTGCGGTCTCCGAAACGCTCGAAGCGGAGCGAGGGAATCGTCTGGGCGGCATGGCACGGCAACACGGTACCGTCGGGGGCCACCATGAAGGCGTCGCGCGCCCAGCCGCCCATGCATGGCTTGGGATAGATGGCAAAATAATCTGGCGTGACGAAATCGATGGTCATGATGCCGGCGAGCCTTTCGCGCGCCGCCGCGACGATGTCCGCCTGCCGGTTGACCGCCGCCAGGTCGGGCATCAACCTGTCGCGGTTGGCGAGCGCCCAACCGGCATATTGAACATTAGCGATCTCCAGCCGCTCGGCATCCAAGGAGAGGGCGAGGTCGATGAATTCCGGCACTTCCTCGATGTTGTGCCGATGGACCGGCGCATTGATGGTGAGGGGCAGTCCGGCCGCGCGGGCGCGGTGCGCCGTCTCCAGCTTCTTCTCGTGGCTGCCCCGGTGGTTGCCGATACGGTCGGTGGTCACCGGGCGAGCCCCCTGGAAGCTCAGTTGCAGGTGGTCGAGACCGGCTTCGGCAAAGGCCTCTATGCGGCCCTCGGCAATGCCGACGCCGGCGGTGATGAGGTTGGTGTAGACGCCGCGCGCCGAAAGCCCGGCGATCAATTGCTCGAGGTCGCGGCGTAGCGTCGGCTCGCCGCCGGAAAGATGCACCTGCAGGACGCCGAGATCGGCGGCCTGCGAGAAGAGATCGAGCCAGGTCTGCGTGTCGAGCTCGCGGTTGGCCTTCAGCAGTTCGAGCGGGTTGGAGCAATAAGGGCACTGCAGCGGGCAGCGATGCGTCAATTCCGCCAGCATGCCGATCGGAGGCAGGAGGGGCGCACTCATAGCTTCACCAAAAGCTTGTCCGACCATTCCTGCAGGAAGGCGACGACGTCGGCCGCCACGTCCTGCGGATCCGCGTCATAGTCGGCCGCAAGATCGGCGATGATGCGCTCGACGCTGGACTGCCCGTCGCAGCGGCGCAGTATGTCGAGACTGATCTCGTTCGGCCAGAACACCTTCTCCGGCGAAAGCACGGCAAAGGCCTGCCGCACCGGGTCGTACTGTATGCGCACATGTCTGGGCAGCGATGGCGCCGACCGCAACGACACGATGGCCCTTTCGCGCAGCGCCATCATAGGGCCGCCTCCGGGCGGAAGGCGCCGGGTGGTATGTTGGCCGGCGCGCCATAGGCATGCTGGAGCGCATCGAGCATGGCCCAGAGTACATCGCATTTGAACACCAGCGCATCGATCGCCTGCTGCTGGCGTTCGGCCGTGTCGGCATGGGCAAGCACATAGGCGAGGGCGAAGTCGGCGTCGCGCGATGCCTGTTCGGGCCGGCGGCTGAAATAGGCCAGCGTGTCTTCGGTGAGGTAGTCGTATCTGGCCAGCACCGCCGGCACCCGCTCGCCGATGATGGTCGGCGAGAACATCTCGGTCAGCGACGATGCGACCGCCTCGAGGAGCGTCCGGTTCGTGCAGAAGGACAGGTAGGCGCCGACGGCGAAGCGGGTCGCCGGCAGCGCCAGCCTTTCGCTCTTGACCGCTTCGGCGTCGAGCCCGAGCGAGGTCGCCAGATGCAGCCAGCGCGCAATGCCGCCGCTCCAGCCGTCCTCGCCGTCATGGTCCTCGATGCGCTTGCGCCAGGCGGCGCGAAACGCCGGATCCTCGGCGCGCGCCAGGATCATGGCGTCCTTGCGCGGAATGACGGCCTGGTAGCAATAGCGGTTCAGCGCCCAGGCCTGCATCTCGGTCTTCGACAGGGCCCCGGCCGTCATCCTGTGATGGAAAGGATGGCGGTTGTGATAGCGCTCGTCGCCGACCCGCCGCAGCACGGCCTCGAGCTCGCTCTTAGACAGGCCGCCTCGGGCCGCATCCTGGAAATCACTCAAAATTCCATCTCCATGCCATCGGCGGCGACTTCCCAGCCAGCGGCCTTGACCGCCGCGTGTTCGGCGGAATTCTCGTCCAGAACGGGATTGGTGTTGTTGATATGAATGAAGATGCGGCGGCCGATCTTCACATCGGCGAGGCCGGCGATCGAACCCGCTTCTCCGGACATCGCGATGTGGCCCATGCGTGCGCCGGTTTTCTGGCCGACGCGGGCGGTGATCATCTCGTCGTCCGTGTAGACGGTGCCGTCGAACAGAAGGCAGGCGGCATCGGCCAGGCGCATGCGCAGCGCGGCATCGATGCGTGCGCAGCCCGGAACGTAGAAAACGGCGCCGCGACCGTCGGCCCCGCTGATACGGACACCGATCGTGTCGCCTGTGTCGGAGCTGAAATTGGCGCCGGGATCGCCTCCTTGCTCAAGATAGAGCGCGACCTTGCCTGGCACAGGAAAGGGCTCGACCGCCACGCCGGTCGGGTGGCCGTCCGCGCCGCAGACCGCCATTTCCTGCGTCGGCGCCAGCAGGCGCCGAGGCACGATCGCCGGATCGAGAACATTGAAGATTGAATTGGCCTCCAGCGTCGCCAGCACCTGCGCCGTTGCATAGATCGCGAAAGGCTGTCGTTCGCGCAGGCTAAGCAGGCCGGCGACATGGTCCACGTCGGCATTGGTCAGCACCACCGCGCGGATCGGTGTCGAGCGCAGCGGCGCATCGGCCGCGGGCTGCAGCTCGGGCGTTTGCGCAATCTGCTGACGGATGTCGGGCGATGCGTTGAAGAGAACCCAACCTATTCCATCCGCCGATGCGGCGATGGACGATTGAGTTCGCGAACGCAGGCCAAGCATGCCGGCGCGAGCTGCGCGGCTCAGGCGGTAATTGCAATTCCATTGCGGAAACCCGCCTCCCGCTGCCGATCCGATGATCTTCACGCGCATGGCAAACGCCCACTCCGCGGCCCACCCGGCCGGCTTGTCGGCGGCAGACAGCTTCGTATCCTTATTTCCCGCTGCAAAGCCCTCACATGCGGCGGGGTGCATGCCCCTGCTGCCAGGGACATGCACCCTTGCGGCCTACTTCCTGGGAGGAATTTCAGCAGGCAGATACCGCGAAATTTCGAAGCCCGCAGCAACCTGGCACATGGTCGGTTTCTTCCAGCTCTTCTTCATCGCATTCTCCTCTTCTGCCAGCCCGAAGGGCCAGTCATGTCGTTGGCACCATTGCGGGCGGGTGCAATGGCTCGTCCATCACTTCACAAATGGACAAATGAAACACCGGGTTCTCAAACAACTAAAAGAAACTGTCCGCATCGGAGATCGGTTCCTTCCTCCATCGTCTCGCCCGCTTTTGCCTGGCAAGGCTGTCCAAGCGATTCATGTTGGACAAGCCGTCTACTTGCAAGGACTTCTTGGTCAGCGGGCTGTCCGCGGACATCGCCGTATCTGTCGGCGCCCTCGGAGCCGCAGTCGCTTTGCGCCGTCAATTCAAGCGCGTCAGCCAAGCTCGGCTCGCTGCTTCGGTTTCAGCGAAGCAAAAGACAGAAAAAGACTTCTTTTTGCGATCCGGCCCGGATGCTCTCTTGAAGGCCTAGAACACGCTGGGCCCGCCTGGGAGGCGACGCATAACAAGAGAGCGGCTGCCAAAACGCCGCTTGGCATGGGCCGTTGAATGGGGCCGATGCCGGCAACAGCCATGGGGAACTACGACAATGAAGACATTCCGAAACTGCCTGATGACCGCAGCCGCCGCGGGCCTGCTCAGCCTGGGGCTTGCGGCTCCCGCCAATGCCGGCGCCATCCGCCTCGGCATGACGACCTGGGTGGGCTACGGGCCGCTGTTTCTTGCCCGTGATCTCGGCTACTTCAAGGAAGCCGGCGTCGATGTCGATCTGAAGATCATCGAGGAATCAGCGCTCTATATGGCGGCGGTCGCCGGCGGCGACCTGGATGGCGCTGCCTCTACCGTCGACGAGCTGATGAAGTACCGCTCGGACGAGCTCTGCTTCAAATATGTGGTGGCGCTCGACGACAGTCATGGCGGCGACGGGGTCGTCACCCAGCCCGACGTCAAGTCGCTCAAGGATCTGAAGGGCCAGCCCGTCGCGCTGAACGAGGGCTCGGTTTCCGAATTCTGGTTCAACGTGCTCCTGAAGAAGGAAGGCATGACCGAGGACGACGTCAGCGTCACCAACATGACCGCCGATGACGCCGCGACGGCCTTCATCGCCGGCCAGGTTCCGGCCGCGGTGACCTGGGAGCCGCATCTCACCGAAGTCCGCAAGGGCGGTAAGGGCAAGGTGCTGATCGATTCCACGACCACGCCTGGCCTGATCGTCGATGTGATCGCGCTCAAATGCGACCTGATCGAGAAGCACCCCGAGGACGTGAAGGCTCTCATCAAGGGCTATTACAAGGCCGTGGAATACATCAAGACCAATCCGGAGAAGGCCTATGAGATCATGGCCAAGGGTATCGGCGGCTATCTGGAGAAGCCCGAGGATTTCGCGGCCGGGGCCAAAGGCGTGCGCTACTACGATCGCGCCCGCAACCTGGAATTCTTCGGCACTCCGGAGAAGAGCGAAGCGGCCGACCTGGTGAACTTCGCACAGGATATCTGGGGCAAGGCCGGCAAGCTCAAGATGACGATCGACTCGAAGACCATCCTCGACACCGATTTCATCAAGGAACAGTGAGCCTTCGGATCGCCGGCGTTGGCCCATCCGGGCCAACGCCGTTTTTTCGAAGCCAGCTTTTCGCGTTTAGGTTCTACGGAGGCCATCCATGGCACAGAGGCGGACGGCGTGGACGCGCCTGACGACCCCATTCGCCAACATCCCCGCCGGCACGGCAACCACGCTCGCGCTGGCGATGTGGGTGGTCGTGATCGGCGGCTGGGCTTTTCTGTCCTACGGCCGCGTCGTGCCGAACATGTTCCTGCCGACGCCCGGAACGGTGCTCGAGACGACCTATCGCATGTCGCTGGACGGCAGCCTCTTCTACCACACTTTGACAAGCGCCAAGGTGGTGATCCTGGGCTTCATCGTGTCCTCGCTGATCGCGGTGCCGCTGGGGCTGTGGATGGGCACCTATCGGGCGGTGCAGGCGCCGCTCGAGCCGCTGGTCAATTTCATCCGCTACCTGCCGGTGACTTCCTTCGTGCCGCTGTTCATCCTGTGGATCGGCATCGGCATCGAGCAGCGCATAGCGGTCATCTTCTTCGGCACGTTCTTCCAGCAGCTGGTGATGATCTCCGACTGCGCGCGCAGCGTCTCCAGGGACCTGGTCAACGCCTCCTACACTTTGGGCACCAAGCGCTCAGAAGCGGTGTGGCACGTTATCTTCCCTGCAGCGCTTCCCTCGATCCTCGACACCCTTCGCGTCACCATGGGTTGGGCCTGGACCTATCTGGTCGTGGCCGAGCTCGTCGCCGCGTCCAGCGGCCTCGGCTATATCAGCCTCAAGGCAATGCGCGGCTTCCAGGTCGACGTGATCTTCATGGCCATCGCCGCGATCGGGCTTCTCGGCCTGATCACCGACACGGCATTCCGCATTCTCCGGGCAAGGGTCGCGCCATGGGCACCTTGATCTTGAACGCATCCTCGCAAACCGCAGCCGGACCAAGGGTAGTGATGACCGAAACCGTCAAGGCGAACAATTCGGGCGGCATGGCCTCTGCCAATGCGCGTGCGGCCGGGACCACGATGGCCATTGAGGACGTGACGCTGCGCTATGGTGACGTCAATGGCGTGCTGGCACTGGACGATGTGTCGCTGAAGGTGGCCAAGAACGAATTCTGCGTCATCGTCGGCCCTTCGGGATGCGGCAAATCCAGCCTGCTCTACCTTGCAGCCGGCCTCAACGACGCGACCTCGGGCAGCATCAAGGTCGACGGCAGGGAAGTGATCGAGCCCGGCCCCGACAGGGGCATGGTGTTCCAGAGCTATACCTTGTTTCCCTGGCTGACGGTGCGCGCCAACATCGAATATGGGCCGAAGCGCAAGGGGCTGCCGGCGGAGCAGCGCAGGCAGATCGTCGACCAGTATCTCAACGAGGTCGGCCTTGCGCCTTTCGCCGACCACTATCCTGCGCAGCTTTCCGGCGGCATGAAGCAGCGCGTGGCGATCGCGCGCGCTCTCGCCAACGACCCGGCCGTCCTGTTGATGGACGAACCCTTCGGCGCGCTCGACAGCCAGACGCGCGGCACGATGCAGAAGCTGCTCCTGCGCGTGTGGGAACGGCAACAGAAAACGGTGCTCTTCGTCACCCACGACATCGACGAGGCGCTGGTTCTGGGCGATCGCGTCCTGGTGATGACGGCGCGGCCCGGCAAGATCAAGGCCGAGATCAAGGTCGATATCCCGCGGCCGCGTTCGATGGACGTGATCCTCGAACCCGACTTCATCGCGCTCAAGCGCCGCATCCTCGGGCTTTTGCACGACGAGATCGACGAGGATCACTGAGAGCAATCTCAGATAGTTGGGGGCAGTTCGGCGTGCAAACGCTGAACTGCCCTAACGTCGAAGGGGTTTAGGTTCCCTACTTTGACCGTTCTGCCCCGAGCCCAGGATCATCTCCGAAACCTTCTGCCCGATCATCATGCTTGGCGCGTTGGTGTTGCCGCCGATCAGCTTCGGCATGACGGAGGCGTCCGCGACGCGAAGCCCGTCCACGCCGCGCACCTTGAGGGTCGCCGGGTCGACGACCGCCATATCGTCCGTTCCCATCTTGCAGGTTCCGACCGGGTGATAGACGGTCAGCGCCTCGGCGCGCAGATAGGCGAGGATCTCGTCGCCGCTGCGGACATTCTTGCCGGGCAGCATCTCCTTGCCGCGCACCGCGTCGAACTCGGACGAGGCAAGGATCCGGCGCGCGATCTTGATGCCTTCGACCAGCACCATGGCGTCGTCTTCATGCGTGAAGAAGCGGTGGTCGATCAGGACCTCGCGGCGAGCATTGTCGCGCGACAGCCTGATCTCACCCACGCTTTTCGGCCGAAGCACGCAGGTGTGAATAGCGTAGCCGTGGCCGTATTCGATCAGTCGGCCGCGATGGCTGCGATAGCCCGGCACGAAATGGAACTGGATGTCGGGCAGGCCGTTCGCATGCCTGGTCTTCGCAAAGCCGCCGGCTTCGACGTAATTGGTGGTGAGCATGCCCTTGCGGCGCGCGAAATACTGGAAGGGCGCTGCCGTGATGCGGGGCAGATTGGCAATCGACAGGCCGAGCGTCCTGGTGCTCCTGGAGCGCACGGTGATCATGCCGTCGACATGGTCCTGCAGGTTCTTGCCGACGCCGGGCAGGTCGAGCACCGGCGTGATGCCGATCTGCTTGAGTTCGTCTGCCGGACCGATCCCCGACGCCATCAGGATCTTGGGCGAGTTGATGGCGCCGGCCGAAAGCACGATCTCGCGGCTGGCGGAGAGCAGTTTCTGCCGACCCTCATGCCGCACGCGCATGCCTGTCGCGCGGCCCTCGGCGATGACGA
Organism: Mesorhizobium sp. SOD10; assembly: GCA_000824805.1. GTDB lineage: Bacteria > Pseudomonadota > Alphaproteobacteria > Rhizobiales > Rhizobiaceae > Mesorhizobium. The sequence goes on along the minus strand of CCNA01000004.1, from coordinate 280,028 downwards.
GATCGATCACGTCGCATTGGCTGAGCAGTGTCAGGTTCCTGCGATCGAGGACGGGACGCATGAAGGCGCTGAAGCTGCTGAAGCGCTGCCCTCGATCCTGCGTGACGTTGTAGATTCCGACACCGAACTGGCTTTCGGCATTGAAGTCCGTGTTGGCAGGCAGGCCGGCATTTTCACCGGCCCTGACGAACATGCTCGAAAGCACGTTCGGATCGCGCGGATTGTCGACCAAAAGCTCTCCGTCGGTGCCATGATAGCGCGGATCCTGGGCAAGCAGATTGCGCTCCAGCTTTCTGAACACGGGCAGCACGTCGCGATAAGCCCAGCCGGCGCAGCCGAGCCTTGCCCACTCGTCATAATCCTCGGCGGCGCCGCGAATATAGACCATCGAATTGATCGAGCTCGATCCGCCCAGCGCCTTGCCGCGGTTGACCGGAATCCTGCGGTTGTTGAGATGGGGTTGCGGCACGCCGACGAAACAATAATCGTAGTTCGGGTTGCCGTAGAGCGAGAGGATGCCCGCCGGAACCTTGACCCGCAGGCTGTTGTCGCTGCCGCCGGCCTCGACCAGGCACACTCTGACCGATGGATCGGCGCTCAGCCGATTGGCGACCACGCAACCGGCCGAGCCGGCGCCCAGGACGATGTAGTCAAATTCCGTCGCTTCCATGCACCCCCCAAGACGCGGTCTCGGCCGCGGGTTCTTCCCAGACCGGTTTGCCGCCGACGATCGTTTTCAGCACTTTGATATCCGCGATCCTGTGCGGCTCGACCTGTAGCGGATCATCGGAAAGGACGATGAAGTCGGCGAGCTTCCCCGCCGCCAAACTTCCCTCATCCTTTTCCCGGTGGCCGGCAAAAGCTGCCCCCAGCGTATAGGCGTGGAGCGCCTGCGCGACCGTGATCCTTTGCTGCGGGACCCAGCCTGTTTCCGGCTGGTGGTCCAGGCTTTGGCGCAGCACCGCATTGCGAATGCCAATGAGCGGATTGAGGTCGACGATGGGCCAATCGGTTCCAAACGCGACGGCGCCTCCTGCCTCAAGAATGGAACGAACAGGAAAGGCCCGCGGCAAGGACTCGGAGCCGACACGCACTTCCCACACTCCCTCCATCCCGAGCCACTGGTCGCGTGGATATATCATCGCGGGTTGGAAACTTGCTATCGCTCCTATCTCGCCAAAACGCTCGATGTCGCGCGCGGTGGGTATTTCGCAATGCTCTACCCGGGGCCGGCACCGCCTTGAGCGTTCCCCGTCCGCGGCATAGGCGTCGAGGGCCATCTCGATGGCGCCCGTTCCGATCGCGTGCGTCCAGACCTGAAATCCTTCCTGCTGCGCACGGCTGACGGCCGCGTTGTAGGCCGCTGCCTTCCACAGGCATGTTCCGGTTTCGCCCGGTTTGTCGGCGTAGCCCTGGGGCATGAAGCCGGTATGGGATTCCAAGACGCCGTCCAGGAAGAATTTGATCACACGTCCGTCGAGAAAGTCAGGGTCGAGGTCATCCCTCCATCCGGACACGCGCGCGATCACCTCGCCGATGTTCGAGTCCGGATTTACAATACTCGACAGACTGAACCGCAGGCTCAGCTCGCCACTCGCAAATATCTCAGCAAGCAAGGGCACCGCTTCGTCATCCATGCCCGCGCTTTGGACCCGCGACAATCCCAAACGGTTTGCTTCCTTGATGGCGGAGAGCAACGCGGATCGCATATCGGATTGCGAGGGTTGGGAGACCAGCGCCTCAAACTTGGACCACGCTTTCTCCTTCAGCCATCCGGTCGGCTGACCGCTCGCATCTCTAACGATTTCGCCACCCTCAGGGTCGGGCGTGTCCCGGCTGAAGCCGGCAAGTTCCAGCGCCTTGCTGTTCACCCAGGCGGCGTGCGCCATGCCGGAACGGAAGAAAACCGGACGATCGGCAACGACTTGATCGAGAAGCGATTTGTGGAAGCCGCCTTCGGGGAGATCGGGGTAGCCGTAGCTGAACTCGCTGCCCACGATCCATGCCCGGTCGGGATTGGCATGCGAATAGGCCTTCAAGCGCGTAAGGACGTCGCCAAAGGTCTTCGCTTCGCGCAACCGCACCTCATCGAGATATTTGCTTCCCCAGGCAAAATGGACATGGGCGTCGATGAAAGCCGGCATTGCGAACCGGCCTTGGAGATCGACGATTTCAGGGTCTTTGGATGCTTGCGCCCTGACGGAGGGCGAAGACCCGACAGCCACAATGCGGTCGCCGCGAACAAGCATCGCCTCAGCAACGGGGTTCGCCGCATCGACCGTGTATAGCGCGCCGTTTGCGTAAAGGGTGTCTCGCGCCATTTCAATCTCAGCGGTCGTCGCTCTCATGCGGGTGTTGAAAGCAAGCAACCACCAAATCCGAGGCGGAAGAATAACTTTTTCCGGTACCCGTGCTTAGGGCTTGCCTAAGCCTGCAATGTTCGGAGGTGATATCGTCGATCTTGGCCAGGAATTCGCACTCAGCTCTGCGATGCCGCTGGAGCGTTTAGGGATAAGCTAAGCACTGACACATGAAATCATAATTTTCGCTCCGCCAGCCCGTCACTAAAAGCAAACCGGACCTCCATCGCAGCGGCGAAAGCCCCATCGGAAGAGACGTGGATATGTCGGTTGAGAAGATAGACACGCTCGTTGTCGGCGGTGGCCAGGCCGGGGTGGCCATGAGCGAGCATCTTAGCAAATGCGGGGTGCCTCATCTCGTTCTCGAGCGCGGCCGGATCGCCGAGCGCTGGCGTTCGCAGCGCTGGGACTCCCTCGTCGCCAACGGCCCGGCCTGGCATGACCGGTTTCCGGGCATGGAGTTTCCCGTGACGGGTCCCGACGGCTTTCCGTCCAAGGAGGAGGTCGCCGACTATTTCGTCGCTTACGCCAAGCAGATCAACGCGCCGATCCGCTGCGGCGTGGAGGTCAAGCTGGTGCAAAGGAATGTCGGCCGTCCGGGATTTCGCGTCGAGACTTCGGATGGCGTGATCGAAGCCAACAGCGTCGTGGCCGCGACCGGGCCTTTCCAGGTTCCCGTCATCCCGCCTCTCGTTCCCGCCGCTGCCGGCATCCTGCAAATCCATTCCAGCGCGTATCGCAACCCCGCGCAGTTGCCAAAGGGCGCCGTGCTGGTGGTCGGCGCGGGATCGTCTGGCGTGCAGATTGCCGATGAGCTGCAGCGCTCGGGCAGGCGCGTCTATCTCTCGGTCGGCCCGCATGACCGTCCGCCACGCGCCTATCGTGGGCGTGACTTCTGCTGGTGGCTGGGGGTTCTCGGCAAATGGGACCTCGAGACCCCGGGACCCGGCACGGAGCATGTCACAATCGCGGTCAGCGGCGCGCGCGGCGGCGAGACGATCGACTTCCGCCGCCTGGCAGCGCAGGGACTTACGCTGGTCGGCATGACAAAGACATATCAGGATGGCGTGATGACCTTCGCGCCTGATCTTGCGAAGAATATTGCCCGAGGCGACGCCAGCCTGATGTCGCTGCTGGACGAGGCTGACGCCTATGTTGCCCGCAATGGGCTCGACCTTCCGGAAGAGCCCGAGGCCCGCCGGATCGACCCCGACCCGGAATGCGTGACCAATCCGATCCGCGAGCTAGATCTGGCCAAGGCTGGGATCGCGACGATCATCTGGGCGACGGGCTTTGCCGTCGACTACAGCTGGCTGAAGGTCGACGCTTTCGACGAGAAGGGCCGGCCAAGGCATCAGCGCGGCGTCTCGACCGAGCCCGGGATCTATTTCCTGGGGCTGCCCTGGCAATCGCGCAGGGGGTCGAGCTTCATCTGGGGTGTCTGGCATGATGCCAAGCACGTGGCCGACCGTATTTCGACGCAGCGCAAATATCTGGCCTACCACGCCGCCGCAAAGCGCGAGCCCGTGGACGCCTGACCAAAGCTGACGCTGCTAGCCCGGCCTGATGGAGACCAAGATGGCGCATACGCGAATTCGCAAATTCAATACGAAAGACACCTATCCCGAGCAGAAGCTCGACAATGATCTCTGCCAGGCCGTCGTCACGCGCGGCGGCCGCACCGTCTATCTGCGCGGCCAGTGCCCGCAGGACCTCGACACGGCCAAGAACATCGACAGCCACGATCCGACCGAGCAGACGCACAAGGTGATGCAGAATATCAAGCAGCTCATCGAGGAATGCGGCGGCACGATGGAGCATCTGGTGAAGGTGGTTGTCTACATCACCGATGTCCGCCACCGCGAGGCCGTCTACCGGACGATGGGCGAATACATCAAGGGCGTGCATCCGGTTTCTACCGGACTGGTCGTGTCGGCGCTCGCGCGGCCGGAATGGCTGGTCGAGATCGACGGCACCGCCGTCATTCCGGAATAAAGCGCCATGACCTTCTCCATCGTCGCGCGCTGCAGGCGCACAGGCATGTTCGGTGTGGCGGTATCCTCGTCCTCCCCCGCGGTCGCGGCCCGCTGCGCCTACGCGCAGGCTGGCGTCGGCGCGGTCGCCAGCCAGAACGTCACCGACCCGATGCTCGGGCCGCGGGCTTTGGAACTGATGGCGCGCGGCGCCTCCGCCACGGAGGCCGTCGCGATCCTGAAGCGCACGGGCGCTTTTATCGAGTACCGGCAGATACTGGCTGTCGACGCCGCGGGCGGCAGCGCGATCCATTCCGGGCCGAAGGCGCTCGGCATCTGGGCCGAGGCGCGTGGCGAAGACGTCGCTTGCGGCGGCAACCTGCTCGCGAACGCCGGCATTCCGCAAGCCATGGTCGACGCTTTCCTTGCCTCCGAAGGCGACCTTGGCGACCGGCTGATCGCCACGATGCGCGCCGCGCTCAAGGCGGGCGGGGAGGCGGGGCCCGTCCGCTCCGCCGGAATGAAGCTGGTGCGCGATGTGTCCTGGCCCGTTGCCGACCTGCGTTGCGACTGGACCGAGGCCTGCCCGATCGAGCAATTGGCGATGCTGTGGGAGATCTACAAGCCCCAGCTCGATGCTTATGTCACCCGCGCCCTCAACCCGTCCGACGCGCCGAGCTACGGCGTTCCCGGCGACGAATAGTCCGATCGGTTCTGGAGCCAGCATGAGCGAACTCAGCCACAAGGAGTGGGTCGGCAAGGCGTCCGCGATCCGTTTTCGCGACAAGGCGTTCATCGACGGCAAGCCGGTGTCGGCGCGCTCCGGCCGGACCTTCGCCAGCATCAATCCGGCCACGGGAGCGACGCTCGCCGAGGTCGCCTCCTGCGGAGAGGAGGATGTCGATCTTGCCGTGGCCGCGGCCAGGCGCAGCTTCGAGGCCGGCGTCTGGTCGCGAGCGGCCCCGGCGCATCGCAAGCAAGTGCTGCTGCGGCTGGCGGAGCTGCTGCGCGAGAACCTGCCGGAGCTCGCGCTGCTGGAGTCGCTGGACATGGGCAAGCTGGTCAAGGATGCCGCCACCATCGACGTGCCGGGCTCGGCGGCGATCTTCCAGTGGTATGCCGAGGCGATCGACAAGGTCTATGACGAGGTGGCGCCGACCGGGCAGGGCGACTTGGCGCTGGTGCGGCGCGAACCGCTTGGCGTCGTTGGCGCCGTGGTGCCGTGGAATTTTCCGCTCGACATGGCGACCTGGAAATGTGCGCCGGCGCTGGCGGCAGGCAATTCGGTGGTGCTGAAGCCGGCCGAACAGTCGCCTTTCTCGGCGCTCAGGCTGGCCGAGCTCGCCATGGAGGCGGGCCTTCCCGCCGGCGTGCTCAATGTGGTGCCGGGCCTCGGCGAAACCGCCGGCCAGGCGCTTGGCCGCCATATGCACGTCGATTGTCTCGCCTTCACAGGATCGACCGCCGTCGGCAAGCTGTTCATGCAATATTCCGGCCAGTCGAATATGAAGCAGGTCTGGCTGGAGACCGGGGGAAAAAGCCCCAATCTGGTGTTCGCGGATTGCCGCGATCTGGACGCGGTCGCCGACATGGCTGCCTTCGGTATCTTCTTCAACCAGGGCCAGGTGTGCTCGGCAAATTCCCGGCTGCTGGTGGAGCGCGGCATCAAGGATGCGCTGGTGGAGAAACTGGCGGAGCGTGCGGCAGCGACGCAACCCGGCGACCCTCTTGACCCGGCGTCCAAGATGGGAGCGATGGTGGACGCGCGGCATGCCGCGACCGTCATGCGTTTCATCGATGGCGGCAGGAGGTCGGCTCGGCTGGTGGCCGGCGGCGACCGGGTGGCGATCGATGGGCGCGGCAGCTTCGTGCAGCCGACGATCTTCGACAATGTCTCGCCTGAAGATCCGCTTGCCCGCGATGAGATATTCGGCCCGGTGCTGTCGGTGATCGCCTTCGACACCGAGGACGAAGCACTTCGGATTGCCAATGACAGCGTCTACGGCCTGGCGGCATCGCTGTGGACCGACAGCCTGTCGCGGGCGCACCGCATCGCGGAGAGGCTGCGCGTTGGCACGGTTTCGGTGAATACGGTCGATGCGCTGAGCCCGATGACGCCGTTCGGCGGGTTCAAGCAGTCCGGCTTCGGGCGGGACCTGTCGCTGCATGCGCTCGACAAATACACGGCGCTGAAGACCACCTGGATCAAGTACTGAGGAGCGGCCGCGACTTGATCACAGGGTGCAAACCGGCAACATAGGACCATGCCGCTCCGCTTCACGCTCAGACAACTCGAATATTTCGTCGCCGTTGGTGAAGCCGGCTCGATCGCCAAGGCGGCCGAGCAGGTGAATGTCTCGCCGCCCTCGATTTCGGCGTCGATCGCCCAACTCGAAGCGGAGTTCGGCGTCCAGCTCTTCGTGCGCAAGCACTCGCACGCGCTGGCGCTGACGGCGGGCGGGCGCTTGTTCCTCAAGGAAGCCGCGCGGCTGCTCAACGATGCGGATGCGCTGCATGACATTGCCGGCGATATCGCCGAAAAGGTACGTGGGCCGCTGGCGATCGGCTGTCTGCTGACTTTTGCGCAGATCGTGTTGCCGGCGCTGCGCCGGAAATTCGAGGACGCCTTTCCGGAGGTGCGCGTCAGGCAGTTCGAGCGCAACCAAGGGCAATTGTTCGAGATGCTGCAGCGCGGCGAGATAGACGCAGCGCTCACCTACGATCTCGAATTGTCGCAGGACATGACCTTCGAGCCGCTGGTGCAGCTGCCTGCCTATGTGATGCTGCCGGCCGCGCATCGCCTGGCGGGGAGGGCGGGCATCACGCCGGAGGAACTGGTCGATGAACCCATGGTGCTGCTCGATCTTCCTTACAGCCGCGAATATTTCCTCTCGGCTTTCCAGGGCCTGCGGCCCAGGATCGCCGAGCGCACCGGCGACATCGCCGTGATGCGTTCGATGGTCGCCAACGGCTTCGGCTATGGCATCGCCAACATGCGGCCGCTCAACGCCATGTCGCCAGACGGCAAGCTGCTGGTCTTCGTGCCCTTGCTGGGCGACATCAGGCCGCTGACCATGGGAATTGCCTTGCCCAATGCCGAGCACCGCACGCTGACGGTACAGGCCTTCATCGACCATTGCCGCCGCTTCGTCGTCGAGCAGGGTGTCTTCGGCACCGAACGCATCGTCAAGTGAGCGACATCACGGCCAGCCGTCGGCAAGCCGCGACAGCAGTCTTTCCAGCATCTCGTCGCAACGCCGCAACTGTTCGACGCTGACGAATTCGTCCGGCTTGTGTCCCTGTGCCATTGAGCCCGGACCGCAGACGACCGCTGGCGTGCCGAGATCGCGGCTGAACAATCCGCCCTCCGTGCCGAAAGCGACTTTCATGGTGCTGTTGGCGCCGGTCAACGATTTGACGAAGGCCACCGCATCCGACGCCGCCGGCGTATCGAGGCCCGGATAGGTGTTGGTGATCTCGATGTCGATCGCCGCTTCGGGCGCGATCGAAGCAGCGTCGGCGGCAATGCGCGAGGCGGCAGTCCGCAGCCTGTCTAGGATGCCGGCGGCATTGTCGGCCGCGACGTTGCGTATCTCGAAATCGACCACGCAAAGATTGGGCACAATGTTGAGCGCGACACCGGCATTTATCTTGCCGACATGCACGGTCGTATAGGGAACGTCGTAGTCGCCGTCACGGGCGCCATCGCGGGCCAGCCGATCCTGTTCGTCGCGCAGGGCGCGCACGAAGTCGCAGCCGAGATGAATGGCGTTGAGCGCCAGCGGGGCGAGCGCCGAGTGGCCTTCACGGCCCTTGCAGAGGGCGCGAGCCGCGAGCTTGCCCTTGTGTCCCGTCGCCACCTGCATGTTGGTCGGCTCGCCGACGATGCAGAGCAGCGGGCGTTGCGGCGCCGCGCTCAGCATGTCGATCAGGTCGCGAACGCCCAGGCAGCCGACCTCCTCGTCGTAGGAGAGCGCCAGATGCAAGGGCGTGCGAAGCGGCATTTTCGAGGCCTTGATGCAGGCTGCGAGCGCTGAGGCCACGAAACCCTTCATGTCCGCCGCGCCGCGCCCGAAGAGCTTGCCGTCACGTTCGGTCATCGCGAATGGCGGCAGGGTCCAGTCCTGGCCGTCGACGGGAACGACATCCGTGTGGCCGGAGAGCATGATGCCGGGCCTGTCGGCCGGTCCGATCGTGACAAAGAGATTGGCCTTGTGGCCGTCCGTGCTGTGGGTGAGCTGGCTGGCTATGCCGTTCGCTTCGAGCAGGTCCGCCGCGTAGCCGATGAGGTCGAGATTCGAGTCGCGGCTCACCGTCGGGAAGGCGATCAGCCTTTCGAGGATCCTGATGCTGTCCATGTCTGTTGTCCCGTTGCCCGCAGCCGGTTGTCTACATCGAGCGGTCGCCGCCCTGAAGTCGAATTTGTCTCAGCCCCGGTTCATCGCAGGCTAATCCCCGGATGTACGGTTAGGCGCGTCCTAATCCGCACGGAAGAATTCCGTAGTTTTCCCGCGCCGACGCCAACTTATGAGTAATCTCGGCGGATCGGCAGGACCGAGCCGGCATGAAGGAAGCTACTATGCGCGACCCACGCTACGACATTCTGTTCGAGCCGATGAAGATCGGTCCGGTGACCGCCAAAAACCGCTTCTACCAGGTTCCGCATTGCAATGGCGGCGGCTATCGCGATCCGTCGGCCGCGGCCGAGATGCGTCGCATGAAGTCCGAAGGCGGATGGGGCGTCATCTTCACCGAGCAGACGGAGATGCATCACACCTCCGAGATCACGCCCTTCATCGAGCTGCGCCTGTGGGACGACGCCGACATTCCGGCTCTGACTAAGATGGCGAAAGCCATGCACGAGCACGGGGCGCTCGCCGGCATCCAGCTCGCCTATTCCGGCATCAACGGCCCCAACCTCTATACGAAGGAGGTCCCGCGCGGGCCGTCGGCCCTGCCGATCCGCACCTTCACCAACGACCCGGTGCAGGCGCGCGCCATGGACAGAGAGGATATCCGCGACCTGCGCCGCTGGCATCGCAATGCCTTCAAGCGCGCCGGGCAAGCGGGCTTCGACCTTGTGTGCCTTTACGGCGCGCACGGCTTCGGCATCATCCAGCATTTCCTGTCGACCGCCACCAATCAGCGCAGCGACGAATATGGCGGCTCGCTGGAGAACCGCTCGCGGCTGATGCGCGAACTGATCGAAGAAGGGCGCGATGCGATCGGTGACACGTGCGGCCTGACGCTCAGGCTGTCGCTGGACGAGATGATCGGCGAACTCGGCTTCGCCAATTCGGAAGTTCGCGACCTGATCGAAATGCATGCCGAACTGCCCGATCTCTGGGATCTCGCCCATGGCGCCTGGGAGGATTGCTCCGGGCCGTCGCGCTTCAAGGAAGAGGCGGCGCAGGAGAGCCTCGTCTCCGGCATCAAGAAGCTGACCTCGAAGCCGGTCGTCGGTGTCGGCCGCTTCACCTCGCCGGACGTGATGGTCAGGATGATCAAATCGGGCACGCTGGACTTCATCGGCTGCGCGCGGCCCTCGATCGCCGATCCCTTCCTGCCGCGGAAGGTCGAGGAGGGTCGCATCGAGGACATTCGCGAGTGCATCGGCTGCAACATCTGCATCACCGGCGACATGACGATGTCGATCTCACGCTGCACGCAGAACCCGACCTTCATGGAGGAGTGGCGCAAGGGCTGGCATCCGGAGCGCATGCAGGCCAAGGGCGACAGCGACAGTGTGCTGATCGTCGGCGCCGGACCGGCCGGACTTGAGGCCGCCCGCGCGCTCGGCCTGCGCGGCTATCAGGTGGCATTAGCGGAAGCGGGCACCGGACTCGGCGGGCGCGTGGCGCGCGAGTGCCTGCTGCCGGGCCTGTCGGCCTGGGGCAGGGTGCGCGACTATCGTCAGTATCAGCTCGGCCAGATGCCGAATGTCGACATCTATTTCGAAAGCCGGCTGTCGGCCGACGATATCCTGTCCTTCGGCTTCCAGAACGTCGCCATCGCCACCGGATCGAGCTGGCGGCGGGACGGCGTCGCGCGCGCCCATGTCGTGCCGATGCCGATCGACGCCGCGACGCCGGTCTACACGCCCGACGATCTGATGGACGGCAAGCTGCCCTCCGGTAATGTGGTGCTGTTCGACGACGACCACTATTACATGGGCGGGGTTCTCGCCGAGCTGATGGCGCGGCAGGGCGCGAAGGTGACCCTGGTGACGCCGTCGGCCTATGTCTCGGACTGGACCCGCAACACGCTGGAGCAGGGCGCCATCCACCGCCGCCTGGCGGAACTCGGAGTGGATATCGTCCTCAACAGGATCGTCACGAACATCGCTTCAGGCGGAGTCGTGACGGCCTGCGTCTATACCGGCGCACGACAGGAGTTGGCGGCCGATGCCGTCGTCCTGGTCACCTCGCGCAGTCAGGACGACGCTGTCTGGCGCGAGCTCAAGGCAAGAGAAAACGAATGGGCTGGCAACGGCATCCGTTCGATCAAGGTCATCGGCGATGCGGAAGCGCCGGGACCGATCGCCTGGGCAACCTATGCCGGCCACCGCTTCGCCCGCGAGCTCGACGAACCCGATATTGGCGACGCGCTGCCTTTCCGGCGCGAGGTGACCGCACTGGCGGACACCTAGCGCTGTTCGCTTCGGAGCGGATCGACCGATTTCGCCATCAGCGCGGCATGCAGCCGGAAAAACGTTGGCGGTCAGAATTCTCCTTGAGGCTGGCGCGCAGTTTGGTCAGTTTGTCCCCAAGCAGGACCACTTACCAGGCCGCGCCGGACAGGGAGAACAAGCAATGCGCACCAAGACCAGCATCCGCGTCGTCGGCTGCCATGCCGAGGGCGAGATCGGCGATGTCATCGTGGGAGGCGTGCTGCCGCCCGCGGGCCGCACGATGATGGAAAAGATGATCACGATGGAACGCGATCACGACCATATCAGGCGCATGCTGATCTGCGAGCCGCGCGGCAGCGTTGCCCGTCATGTCAATCTCCTGGTGCCCTCGACGCGCGAGGATTGCGCCGCGGGCGCCATCATCATGGAACCGACCGAATATCCGCGGATGTTCTACGCCATCACGCCAAGGCGCTTGGCTTCTCAGTCGCTCCCGACGAGGCGCGCGAGTTGGCCGTGGCCGGCGAGAAGGTCCGCCGCGCGGCGCGCGAGCAGCTCGATGTCGTGCATCCGCAATTCGACAACGTGCGCGGTGTGTCCATCGTCCAGTTTGCGATGCCCTTCCAGGGACCGGGCAAGGTCACGCGCAACACCTGCATCGTCTCGCCCGGACGCTCGGACCGCAGCCCGACGGGGACCGGCACCTCGGCCCGCATGGCGGTGCTGCAGGCGCGGGGCCAGATGAAGGAAGGCGAGGTGCTGATCCATGAATCGATCATCGGCTCTCGCTTCACCGGCAAGATCCTCGAACTCACCGAAGTCGCCGGGCGCAAGGCGATCGTGCCGCAGATAACCGGCCGCGCCTGGATCACGGGCGAGCACAATTATTACCTCGATCCGACGGACCCTTATCCGCAAGGCTACGTGCTGTCGGACACCTGGGGCACCTCGACTTCAGTGACGCAATAGAATTTCCTGCAGCGGCGGCGGCTCGGATCAGCCGAGCGCCTGAGCGCTTTCCAGCTCGGCAGGGCATTTGCGCCTGGACAGAATGTCAGCGGAGCTTGCAGGGAAGCGCCTGCTCTGATTCCCTGCGCTTGGTGGGGGTCGCCTGATTCGCGTGCTTGTAGTTCCGGTCCCGCATCGTGGGGCAGGGCCGCAAGTGCTTTTGGTAGAAAGATGAAAAAATGACCGCCAAGCCGGAAATCCTGGAGATGAGACCCAAGATCACCGTTGTCGGGGTCGGCGGCGCCGGCGGCAACGCCGTCAACAACATGATCGCCGAAGGACTGCAGGGCGTCGAGTTCGTCGTCGCCAATACCGACGCGCAGGCGCTCACCATGTCGAAGTCGTCGCGGCTGATCCAGTTGGGCGCGCATGTGACCGAGGGCCTGGGCGCCGGATCGCTGCCCCAGGTCGGAAGTGCCGCGGCGGAGGAATCCATCGACGAGATCATGGATCATCTGGCGGGAACGCATATGTGCTTCATCACCGCCGGCATGGGCGGCGGCACGGGAACCGGTGCGGCGCCCGTGATCGCGCGCGCCGCGCGCGACGCCGGCATCCTGACGGTTGCCGTCGTCACCAAGCCTTTCGTCTTCGAAGGCAAGCGCAGGACCCAGGCGGCCGAGGAAGGCATAGAGCGGCTGCGCGAGAGCGCCGACACCGTGATCGTCATCCCGAACCAGAACCTCTTCAGGGTTGCCGATGCCAGGACCACATTCGCCGATGCCTTCGCCATGGCGGACCGGGTCCTCTACGCCGGTGTCGGCTGCATCACAGACCTCATCGTCAAGGAAGGCCTGATCAATCTCGATTTCGCCGACGTGAAGTCGGTGATGCGGGACATGGGACGGGCGATGATGGGAACCGGCGAGGCCTCCGGAGAGGGGCGTGCCAAGATCGCGGCCGAGGCGGCGATCGCCAATCCGCTCCTCGACGAAGCCTCAATGTCGGGCGCCAGGGGGCTGCTCGTGTCGATCTGCGGTGGCATGGACATGACGCTGTTCGAGGTCGACGAAGCCGCGACGCGGATCAGGGAAGAAGTCGACGCCGATGCCGACATCATCGTCGGCGCCATTTTCGACCAGGCCTTGGCCGGAAAATTCCGCGTGTCGGTCGTCGCGACCGGTCTGCGCAAGAGCGCGGACATCGCGCAGTTCGAGCAGCGGATCGCCTAACTCCACAGCGCGATCTTCGATCGCGCCGATGGGGCGGCGCAATCGGCCGACGCCAGCCTGCGACGGCGAACAGATCCCGGCTGCCGAATATCACCGGCAGGTGTACTTACGCGCGCGGCTCTTCGTCGCTACCTTTCATGCCGAGGGCATATAACCGCGGCTGACGGGGAGGCGCTCGATGAAAAGCTTCGTCTATAACGGCCAGCCGGCACGAGTCGTCTTCGGGTCGGGCACCATTGCCCGGCTGCCGGAGGAGATCGAGCGGTTGGGGCTGAAACGTGTGCTCGTGCTGGCAACGCCGCCGCAGGATGCCGAAGCCCGGCGTCTGGCCGGATCGCTTGGCGGCACGGCGGCCGGCGTCTATGCCAAGGCGACGATGCACACACCGGTGTCGGTGACAGAGGACGCGCTGCGGGTCGTGGCGGAGCTCCAGGCCGACGGGCTAGTTGCGGTCGGCGGCGGCTCGACGACAGGCCTCGCCAAGGCGATCGCGTTGCGCACGGACCTGCCGCAGATCGTGATGCCGACGACCTATGCCGGCTCGGAAATGACGCCGATCCTCGGGGAGACAAAGGATGGCGTGAAGGTCACCCAATCGAGCCCCAAGGTGCTGCCCGAAGTGGTGATCTACGATGTCGACCTGACGATGACGCTTCCCGCTTCCTTATCGGGAACAAGCGGCATGAACGCCATCGCCCATGCTGTCGAGGCGCTCTATGCCAGGGAAAGCAACCCGGTGATAAACCTGATGGCGACCGAAGCCATCGGCGCGTTGGTGAGCGCCTTGCCGGTCATCGCCGGGGACCCGCACGACCGCGAGGCGCGCTCCGAGGCGCTTTACGGCGCCTGGCTTTGCGGCATCTGCCTCGGCTCGGTCGGCATGGCGCTGCATCACAAGCTTTGCCACACGCTGGGCGGCAGTTTCGATCTGCCGCATGCGGAGACCCATACGATCGTGCTGCCGCATGCGCTGGCCTACAACGCCCCCGCCATTCCGGCCGTCATGGAAATCCTCCGGGCCGTGCTGAAGACGGACGATCCTGCCATGGCTCTCTACGATCTCGCCGGCCGGATCGGCGCAAGGCGCGCGCTCTCCGAGATCGGCATGCCGCCCGACGGGATCGACATCGCGACGGAGCGTGCACTGGCCAATCCCTACTGGAACCCGCGGGCGCTGGAGCGGGAACCGATCCGGGCTCTTATCGCGCGCGCCTATGCCGGCGAGCCGCCGCAGAGCTGAGACCTCGAATACCCCCTGGAGGAGTTATCGCCATGACAGGCATCGCAGAGACCGCTCGACTGAAACATCCCTATTTCGAGGAAGAGACTTCGGTCGACGTGGTCAACGCGCGCATGGGGCCGGATGTCGATCCGCGCTTGCGCGAGGTGATGGGCGTGCTGGTGAAACATCTGCATGCCGCCATCAAGGAGATCGAGCCGACGCATGAGGAATGGCTGCAAGGCATCAAGTTCCTTACCGATGTCGGCAAGATGTGCTCCGACTGGCGGCAGGAGTTCATCCTTCTTTCCGATACGCTCGGCGTTTCGATGCTTGTCGACGCCATCAATCACCGTCGCCCGAACGGCGCCACGGAAAACACCATCCTCGGCCCGTTCTATGTGCCCGAAGCGCCGCGCTACGAGCACGGCGCGAATATCTGCCTCGACAGCAAAGGGGAGCCGATGGTGGTGCGCGGGCGTGTGCTCGACACGCAAGGCAAGCCGATCGCCGGTGCTCTGATCGATGTCTGGCAGACCAATGACGACGGCTTCTACGATGTCCAGCAGAAGGACGTTCAGCCCGACTGGAACCTGCGCGGGGTCTTCACCACCGACGAGAAGGGCGAATACTGGTACCGCTCGGTCAAGCCGCGCTATTACCCGATCCCCGACGACGGACCGGTCGGAAAGATGCTCGCCGCGCTCGGTCGTCACCCGAACCGCGCCGCGCATGTGCACTACATCGTCAGCGCGCCGGGCTACGATTCCGTCATCACCCACATCTTCGCCCCCGATTGCCGCTATCTTGCCGAGGACGCCGTCTTCGGCGTGAAAGACTCACTGATCGCCGATTTCATCAAAGTGACCGACCCGAAAAAGGCGAGCGAGCTTGGCTTCGCGCCTCCGTTCTGGTCCGTCGAGTGGGATTTCGTCCTGGCTCCCAAGGCCGCTTCAGCTACCGCCAGCTAGCGCATGCGGGAACGCTTTCGCCATCTCGCGGAGGCAAACTGCCGCAGGCAGCACTTGCGCTTCTGCAGCAGGGGTATGTGCACCACTCCTTCTCCGAGCAGCTGATGAACCTGATCCGAACCAATCTGCGCGAGCTGGCTAATTGAGCATGGCGCTTCAAAGACTAGTAACGCCATTCGTAGGCCGGCCTGACCTCAATCTCAGTCGGTCTGGATCCAGACCGCTTTGGTCTCAAGATATTCGTGCAGATGCTCGACGCCGCCCTCGCGGCCGTAGCCGGACATCTTCATGCCGCCGAACGGCACGGCCGGATCGATGGCATGGTACATGTTGACCCAGACCGAGCCGGCCTTGACGCGGCGGGCGAGCTTGTGCGCGGTGCCGAGATTGGTGGTGAAGATGCCGGCCGCCAGGCCGTAAGGCGTTGAATTGGCGCGCGCGACAACCTCGTCCAGCGTGTCAAAGGGCATCGCCGAAATGACCGGACCGAAAATTTCTTCCCGCGCGATCGTCATCTTGTCCGAGACGGAGCCGAAGACCGTCGGCGCGATGAAGTTGCCGCCGTCATAGAGCTCGCCCGTCAGCCGCGACCCGCCGGCGACCAGCTTGGCGCCTTCGTCGCTGCCCGACTTGATAAAGCCTTCCACCTTGCCCGCCTGCCTTGCATTGATCAGCGGCCCGATTTCCGTCTCCGCTTCGATGCCATGGCCGATGCGCAGCTTGCCGGCGAACTCGGCGACGCGGCGCACGAACTCGTCATGGATCTCGCGCGCCACGAACAGGCGCGAGCCGGCGATACAGATCTGACCCGAATGCACAAACACCGCCATCGCCGCGGCCGGCACGGCCTTATCGATGTCGGCGTCGCGGCAGACGATGATCGGCGACTTGCCGCCGAGCTCCAGCGAAACACGCTTGAGGTTGGTCACACCAGCCCGCGCTATTGCTTGTCCGGTCAGCGTCGAGCCGGTGAAGACGATCTTGTTGACATCCGGGTGCTCGGCGAGCCGCGCGCCGGCCTCGGCGCCGGTTCCGGTGACGATGTTGACGACGCCGTCGGGGACGCCGGCCTCCTGCATCAGCTTCGCGATCAGGAGCGGCGTCAGCGATGCATCCTCCGAGGGCTTCAGCACGATGGTGCAGCCAGTGGCCAGAGCCGGCGCGATCTTCCAGATCGAAGCGGCGGTGGGCGCATTCCAGGGAATGATCGCGCCGACAACGCCGACCGGCTCGCGCCGGGTGAAGGAGACGATCTCGCCTGGGATCGAATTGTCGATCGTCTCGCCATGCAGCGCAGTCGCCATGCCGCCATAGAAGCGCAACATACCGATGACGCGGCGCCGGTTGGCCAGCGTGCGGGTGATCGGCAGCCCCATGTCGAGCGTGTCGGAGACGCTGAGCTCTTCCCATTTCTTTTCGAAGAGGTCGGCGATCCGCAGCAGCACGCATTGCCGCTCGTAGGGCGAGAATTTCGACCAGGGGCCTTCGAAGGCGGCCCGCGCGGCAGCCACCGCCGCGTCGATATCAGCGGCTCCGCCGCGCGGCACGGTGGCCAGCACTTCGCCCGTCGCCGGGTTCAGCGCCTGCATCTCCTCACGGGATTGCGCCGCCACCCACTTGCCGCCGATGAACATCGGCCGGAATTCGCCATGGTAGAGCGTGGCGGCCTTCGCCCTCGGGTCGAAGTTCAGCGTCATCGTCTCCTCCTCACGAATTCCGACGCGACTATTACTCCCGCAGCCGGCGACCTCAAACAAGGAAAGCTAAAAGGGCGTTCAGATGATCGGACTGTGCAACGCGCGCGTCTTCCCCGATGTTTCCAGCCACGGAGGAACGGATATGCAAGGCGCAAGGTTGCGCGAGTCCCGGGCGGCGGTTATGCCGGATCGAGATCTCCTGACGAAAGGCAGAACCGATGAAGGTCGTTTCCACATCGAAATCGCATGGGGGCATCCAGGGCGTCTATTCGCACGCATCCGAGGTCTGCGCCTGCGACATGACCTTTGCGGTGTTCGTGCCGCCGCAGGCCAAGGACGGGCCGCTGCCGGTCCTGTGGTACCTGTCGGGCCTTACCTGCACGCATGCAAACGTCATGGACAAGGGCGAGTACCGGCGGATGGCATCCGAGCTCGGGCTGGTCGTCGTGTGTCCCGACACCAGCCCGCGCGGGCCCGACGTTCCGGACGAGAAGGACAATTGGCAATTCGGTTGCGGCGCCGGCTTTTACCTCGACGCTATCCAAGAGCCTTATGCCAAGAATTACCGGATGTATTCCTATATCGCCGAGGAATTGCCCGCGCTCGTTGCCGCCAACTTCTCGGTCGACATGTCACGGCAGGCCATCTTCGGCCATTCAATGGGCGGACATGGCGCGTTGACGATCGCGCTGAAGAATCCAGAGCGCTACCGGAGCTGCTCGGCCTTCGCGCCGATCGTACAACCGTCGACGGCCGGCTGGTCGCGGCCCGCTTTCGAGAAGTACCTCGGAGCGGACGAAAAGAGCTGGCGCGCCTATGACGCGACGCTGCTGATCGAGGATGGCAAGCGATATCCGGAATTCCTCGTCGACCAAGGCACGGCGGATGGCTTCCTGCAGGACGGTCTGCGCCCATGGCTGCTGGAAGAAGCATGCAAGAAGGCAGGCATCGATCTGACCTTGCGCATGCAGGAAGGCTACGACCATTCCTACAATTTCATCTCGACCTTCATGGACGATCATCTGAAGTGGCATGCCGCGCGGCTTACGTGATTGTCGTCGGCGAAATGTGCGCCCGGCCGCTCTCGGAAGGGCTATTCCGCGCCAGCTCTGGCTGAGAATCGCGCGTTCACCTTCTGGTGAGCGCTAGGATTTCAGCAGGAACATTCGCCTTTTTGCGCTGTTAAGCCCGAGCAGCAGCGCGGAAAGGAGCTTCCGCATGGATAACCCGCGATCCACGGCAAGCATAGCCGGCCATCCCATCCACCCCATGCTCGTAACCATCCCGATCGCCTGTTTCGTCGGGACATTGCTGACCGATATCGTCTATTGGTGGACTGCCGAAATGACCTGGGCCAATTTTTCGGCCTGGCTTGTAACCGTCGGTGTCATCGTCGGTATTCTGGCTGCCATCGCGGGGCTGACCGACTTTCTTGGCGGCCGCAGGATACGCGCTCAGCGGACCGCGTGGCTGCACATGGCGGGCAATATCGTGGCGCTTGTTCTGTCCTTCTTCAACATGCTGATCCACACGCGCGATGCCTGGACGTCCGTCGTGCCGACCGGGCTGATCCTCTCGGCGCTGGTGGTGATCATCCTGCTCTTCACCGGCTGGCTCGGCTGGGGCCTGGTCTATCGCCATCACGTAGGAGTGGCCGATGAGACGGTTTGACAGCGATCTAAGGTGGCCGATTGCGGCGCTTTGCTGCGCAATGGCTTTGGGCCTTGCCGCCTGCAGCGACGACAACACCGATCCGAACGCGCAGATCGGCCCCAATCCGAAGCTGCCGGAGATAACCCAATACCTGTTCCCGCCTATGCATCTGGCCTCGGTGGTCGGCTGGAAAAACGATGAGAAGCCGACCGTCGCGCAAGGCTTGCAGATCGAGGCGCTGGCCAAGGGGCTTCAGCATCCGCGCTCGCTTTACGTGCTGCCCAATGGTGACGTCCTGGTGGTGGAATCCAAGGCGCCGAACGAGGCTTCGGTCAAACGGCCGAAAGACATCATCATGGGCTGGGTCGAAAGCTGGGTCACGTCCGGCGGCGACAAGGGGCCAAGCAACCGCATCACGCTCTTGCGCGACACCAATGGCGACGGCAAGCTGGATTATCAGGGTGTGTTTCTCGACCACCTCAACTCGCCCTTCGGCGTGGCGCTGGTCGGCAACGACCTCTATGTCGCCAACACGGACGCGATCGTGCGCTATCCCTACCAGCCGGGCGACACCAAGATCACGGCGCCGGGCAAGGTGCTGACGGAACTGCCGGGCGGACCGATCGATCACCACTGGACGAAGAGCCTGGTGGCGAGCCCTGACGGCTCGCTGCTCTATGTCGGCGTCGGCTCGAACAGCAACATCACCGAGAACGGCATCCAGGCCGAGAAGGACCGCGCCGCGATCTGGGAGGTCGACCGCGCCACCGGCCGCTGGCGCATCTTCGCCAGCGGGCTGCGCAACCCCAACGGCCTGTCGTTCGAACCGGAAAGCAAGGCGCTTTGGACAGTGGTCAACGAGCGTGACGAGCTCGGGCCGAACCTCGTGCCGGACTACATGACCTCGGTGAAGGACGGCGCCTTCTATGGCTGGCCCTACAGCTATTACGGCCAGCATGTCGATCCACGCGTCATGCCGCAGCGGCCGGACATGGTGGCCAAGGCCATCCCACCTGACTACGCGCTGAGCTCGCATGTCGCGCCGCTCGGGCTTGCCTTCTACACCGCAAACAGCCTGCCGCAATCCTATCGCGGCGGCGCCTTTGTCGGCGAGCATGGCAGCTGGAACCGAACTCGCTTCAACGGCTACAAGGTGGTTTTCGTGCCGTTCAGCGGCGGGCATCCGAACGGCATGGCGCAAGACGTCGTCACCGGCTTCCTCAACGACAAGGGCGAGGCGAGGGGTCGTCCGGTCGGCGTTGCCGCCGACAAATCCGGTGCGCTGCTGATTGCCGACGATGTCGGCAACACCGTGTGGCGGGTCACCGCGGCTGGGCCCGGATCCACGTAAGAACCTGGCTCAATCCCCGACATCGAACGGGCCATGTCGAGGAATGCGCGCACCAGCTCGCCGTCGCTGCGTTCGCGCAGGCAGATCAACGCTTCGTCCATCAGCGTCTCCGGCGCGTCGATCGTAATCGGCACCAGCCGCGCATCATGGCCGAACTCCGCCGCCGAGACGAAACCGACGCCGGCTCCAGAGGCGACGATCTCGCGCACCGCCTCGCGGCCTTCCGCTTCGATGGCGGGTTTCGCCTGCCGCAGTGGCTCGACCGCCTCGGAGAGGCAGGCCTCGAAACGTCTGTCGCCCTTTGCAAAGTCCTGGAGACGCATGGTCGGGATCCGCAAAGTCCAAAGTTTGGGCCGGTCATGCGGGAGGCTGCGTTTCAAATTTCAAGATGCCGGAAATTGTCGGCTGCCTGGCGCGGTGGCTCAGCCGAAGCGCTTCGCGGAAAATTCGGCGGCCGATGGCACACCTCGCCCCGCGATGAAGCCGGCGATCCAGCGCGCCGTCGCCGGGGCGAGCGTCAGCCCGAGATGGCCGTGGCCGAAGGCGTAGATCACGTCCGGCGATGTCGTCGAGGGACCGATCACCGGGCGCGAGTCCGGCAGCGACGGCCGGAAGCCAAGCCATTGCGACGATGGCCGGCCGAGATCGGGGAAGAACTGCCGTACGCCGCGATCGAGCAGCGCGAGGCGGCGCGGATTGGGCGGCGCGTTAAGCCCGCCGAGCTCGACGGTGCCGGCAACCCGCAGCCTGCCGTCCATCGGCGTCATGTAGAAACCGAGATCGACCGGGCAGACCGGGCGGTTGAGCAAAGGCGCCGTGGTCGGAAATTCGAGATGGTAGCCGCGCTCGGTGTCCAGCGGGATCATGTCGCCGGCCTGGGCAGCGAGGGGGCGGGATCGCGCGCCCGCCGCAATCACCACCTTTTGCGCCGTGACAGCGAGGTCCGGGCCGCTCAGCCGCACGCCGCCGGCACCCGCAGCAAGGCCGGTCACGCTCGCGCGCACGAATTGAGCGCCCCTGGCGGCTGCGGCGGCCGTCAGCCGCGCCATCACCGCCCTGGGGTCGCTGACATTGATCGAATCCGGGAAATAGAGGCCTTTGGTCTCGAACGCCGCGAGCCGCGGTTCCAGCGCGGCTACCTGGTCGGCGGTCAGGACCTGCTGATGGACACCGAGCTCGGCCCGCAAAGCCCGCCCGCCTTCGGAGGCGGCAAAATCGCCGGCGCGGCGGTAGACATAGAGGCAGCCGTTTCGGCGCATCAGATCCTGAAGCCCGGCCTCCTGCACCATTTCGCCCCAGGCCGGCAACGCTTCGGCGAGCAGGCCGGCGAGCGCCAGCGCATTGGCGCGGGTTGCCGCCGGCAGCGACTGCCGGACAAAGCGGATGAGCCAGGGCGCGAGCTGGAAAAGCGCTGCCCAGCGCAGCGAGAACGGACTGTCGGGATCGAGCAGCAGCTTCGGCAAAGCCCGCAGCACACCGGGATTGCCGACCGGCATGCAGGCATATTCCGCGATTGTCCCGGCATTGCCGAACGAAGCGCCCGAGCCGGGCTCGTTCGGGTCGATGAGCAGGACCTCGTGACCCTCGCCAGCGAGGCGCAAGGCGCTCGCCAGACCGACGACACCGGCGCCGATGACGGCGATCTCGACGGATTTTGGCGCGGAGATCATGATCTTAGACGAAGCCCGGCAGCTGCAGGTGGCCGGCCGCGAGCAACTCGGCCATGGTGGTGAGCGCCGAGCGCAGGTCCTCGAGCGAGCGCGCCGCGCCGACATTGATGCGCACGCCGTGCTGCACCGGCTCGCGCCCGACGGCGAAGGCGTCGCCCGGCAACACGGCGACACCACGCTCCAGGCAGGTGCGGGCAAAGCCGGCGCCGCGCCAGGGCTCCGGCAGGCGCAGCCAGGCATGGGTCGATGTCGGATGCGCCTGGATGTCGAAGCGACCGAGGATTTCGCTCAAGATCGCTTGGCGCTGGCGCAACTCCTGTTTCTGGATGTCGATGATGCGGCCGGCGGCACCCTCCTCGATCAGCCTGGCGCCGATCAGCGCCGTCAATGGGCTTATGCTCCAGCAATTGATGCGCAGCGCCGCCGCGACCTGGCCGGCGATCGGGCGCGGGGCGATAACGAAGCCGAGGCGCAGGCCGGGCGCCAGGCATTTGGACAGCGCGCCGAGATGGATCGTCAGCTCGGGTTCGAGGCTGGCGAAGGAGACCGGCGGATCGTCGGCCAGGGGCCGGTAGACGTCATCCTCGATGATCAACACATTGTGGCGCCGCGCGACAGCGGCCAGTTCATGCCGGCGCTCCTCGCTCAGCGTGATCGTCGTCGGATTGTGCAACGTCGGCACCAGGAAAACGGCACGCGGGCGAAGCTGCGTGCAAGCGGCCTCGAAGGCGTCCGGACGCATGCCGCCGCGATCCATGGCGACGCCACGCAAGTCCAGTCCATGGACCCGGCACAGCGCGTTGATGCCCTGGTAGGTCACCTCGTCGGCAAGTATCACCTCGCCATCCCTGGTCACGGCGCCGAGCACGCAATCGAGACCATGCTGGGCGCCGGCTGCCAGCACGACACGGCCAGGGTCGCCTTCGCCTGCGACCGATTTCAGCCAATCGGCCACCGCCACGCGGCCCCAAAGCGGGCCCTCCGGCGGGTGATAATCCTGCAGCGAGGCGTAGTGGCGATCCTTTGAAAGGCGCGGCATCAGCGCCGCGACCGCATCGAGATAGGCTGACGTGGGCGGCCGGTTGACGGAGAGGTCGATGATGCCGCTCTGGTCGCTCGGCGCCGACACGAATCCCGGACGTTCGACAATGTCGCGGGCAGCGACGGTCGTGCCGCGTCCAGGGCGTGCCTCGAGCAGGCCCTGCTCCTGCAGGGTGGACAGCGCCCGCGTCACGGTCGTGACGTTGATGCCCAAAGCGCGCGCGATCTCGCGCTGCGGCGGCAGCCGGTCGCCCACGGCGAGCGTGCCCGCGGCGATGCGTTCGGCGATCGCGTCGGCCAGACGGCGATAGACTGGGCTTTCATCCCCGGTGAGGCGAAGGTCTTCGAGCATGAGGGATTCGAACTGCGGCTGACGTCTCACTTGTCGGGCATCTAGCATAAGACAACGATCCAGACAATAGAGCTTGTCCGACATCAAACCTTGCAAAAATAATCACACAATGCCGCAATTTCCGGCTTGACGGGAAAAGTTGTCTGCATCTATGGTCGATTTCAGCTTAATTGTGTGACCATACAAGTCGGACGGCGCTGTTTCGGCAGGCCGCACCGGGAGGACGAAGCATGGATCGCAAACCACTCGACGGCAGCCGGGATTGCGCGCGATGAGCGTCGGCCAGGCCTTCGCGCCGACCGGCGGAGCAGCGATTGCGCATTCCGCGCAAGGGAGCGCCGGCCAAGGCTTCGTCGAATTCGCCGACGTCGAGAAATCCTATGACGGGCGCAGCTTCGCGGTCACGCGGATGAACCTTGCCGTCGCGCGGGGCGAGTTCCTGACGCTGCTCGGTCCGTCCGGCTCCGGCAAGACGACGACGCTCAACATGCTCGCCGGCTTCGAGCGGCCGACGCATGGCACGATCACGCTGGAAGGACAGCCGGTCGACCGCCTGCCGCCTTACCAGCGCAATATCGGCATGGTGTTCCAGAACTATGCGCTGTTCCCGCATATGACGGTCGAGGAGAATGTCGGCTTCCCGCTTTCCGTCCGCCAGATAAGCAAGGCCGACATCGCGGCCCGTGTCGGCCGCGCGCTCGACATGGTGCGGCTGAAGCAATTCGGCGACCGCCGGCCGGCGCAGCTTTCCGGCGGCCAGCAGCAGCGCGTGGCGTTGGCCCGCGCGCTGGTGTTCCAGCCGAGTCTGGTGCTGATGGACGAGCCGCTCGGCGCGCTCGACAAGAAATTGCGCGAGCACATGCAGCTCGAGATCAAGCAGATCCATACGATGCTCGGCGTCACGATCGTCTATGTCACGCATGACCAGAGCGAGGCGCTGACGATGTCGGACCGCGTCGCGGTGTTCAACAATGGCGGCATCGCCCAGCTCGGCTCTCCGGATGATCTCTACAACGCTCCGCAAAGTTCCTTTGTCGCGAGCTTCATCGGCGAGAACAATACGCTGGAGGGCGTGGTCGATCGCGTTTCGGGAGAGCAATGCCGCGTTCGGCTGAATGGCGGCGGCGAGATCACCGCGCTGGCGGTCGGGGTGAAGCAAGGGAGCATCTGCCACGTCGCCGTCCGGCCCGAGCGGCTCAGCCTCTCGGCCGCCGTCAATGGCGGCAATGCGCTATCGGCGACCGTCGATGGGCGCATCTATCTCGGCGATCACCTGCGCCTTCTGGCCAGGCTCGCCAACGATCAGGTGCTGACCGTCAAGGTCGGCCCCGAAGCGACGATGGCGAACGGCGAGACCGTGACGGTCTCTTGCGCGCCCAACGATTGCCGCGCCTTTCCGGTCGATGCCGGAACGGGCGGCGCCATTCCAAAACAGGGGAAACCATCATGAAACATGTGAGGACACAT
Organism: Mesorhizobium sp. SOD10; assembly: GCA_000824805.1. Lineage (GTDB taxonomy): Bacteria > Pseudomonadota > Alphaproteobacteria > Rhizobiales > Rhizobiaceae > Mesorhizobium. Next base: position 255,463 of record CCNA01000004.1, on the reverse strand, counting down.
CTCATCGCGCTCGCGGCCGCCACGGCCTGCGTGACCATCGCCGGCGCCGCTTTCGCCGAGGAGCTGTCGATCATGGCGAGCGGCGGCGCCTGGCAGGATGTCAGCGCAAGGCCTGGTTCGAGCCGTTCGCCAAGGAAACCGGCGCCAAGATCCTCGAGCAGGAATATCTCGGCGATCTCGGCAAGGTGAAAGCCATGGTCGAGACAGGCAATGTGCCGATCGACCTGGTAACGGTCGAGACCGCGACCGTGCTGCAGGGTTGCGACGCCGGCATCCTCGAGCGGCTCGACTATTCCAAGATCGCACCGCGCGACAAATTCATTCAAGGGTCGGCGCTGGATTGCGGTGTCGGTCTGGATGCCTATGGCGACATTCTCGCCTATGACCCGACCGTGCTCAAGGAGGCGCCGACCTCGGTGCTCGACCTCTTCGACACGACGAAATTCCCGGGCAAGCGGGCCATGCGCAAGTTCCCGGCGCAGAACCTCGAATGGGCTCTGATGGCCGATGGCGTCGCACCTGCCGACGTCTACAAGGTGCTGGCAACGCCGGAGGGCGTCGTCCGCGCCTTCAAGAAGCTCGACACCATCAAGAAGGACATTGTGTGGTGGGATGCCGGCGCGCAGCCGGCGCAGCTTCTGGCTTCCAAGGAAGTGGTGATGACGACCGCCTGGAACGGCCGCATCCAAAACGCCATCGACACCGACAAGAAGCCGTTCAAGATCGTCTGGAACAACCAGATCCTCGAATACGATATGATCAGCATTCCGAAGGGCGCCCGCAATACGGAGCTCGCCTACAAATATCTCGCCTATATCAGCGAGCCCAAGAACAACGCCAAACTCGCCAGCTACATCACCTATGGCCCGGTTCGCACCGACGCGGCGTCCTTCGTCGCTCCCGATGCGCTGCCGAAGCTGCCCAATGCTCCCGACCATCTCAAGGGCGCCTATCTGGTGGCCGATACCGAGTTCTGGGGCGACTATGGCGAGGACCTCGTCAAGCGCTTCAATGCCTGGCTCGCCCAGTAGGACGGCGAAATGTCGGCGCTTCAGCCCAGCGAACTCGACCGGCCGACGCTGGCCCGCGACCGGTCAGCCGCCGACACGGACCTGAAGTCCGTGTCGGCGGCGCTCCGGCGCGCCGAATTCGGCGACCGGATGCGCTCGCTGCTTCTGGCGGCGCCGCTGCTCATCCTTCTGGTGCTGAGCTTCGGCATTCCGATCGTGCTGCTTCTCTCGCGCGCCGTCTACGACCCGACCATCGCCGACGCCTTGCCGAAGACCGCGCAGGCATTGGGCAACTGGAACGGCCAGGGGGTGCCGGGCGACGACGCCTTCGCAGCGTTGGCGGCGGACCTGAAGGAAAACCAGGCCAAAGGCACGGCCTATGAGCTGGCCAAGAGCCTTAATGCCCGCCTGCCAGGCGCGCGCAGCCAAGTGCTGAAGACGGTGCGCAAGCTCGAAAGCGCCGACGGCCCGGCCGCGCTCGACGCGGTGAAATCGGTGCCGTTCTGGTCCGCGCCGTCGACCTGGCCGGCCATCCGGAGCGGCACCCGCAGCCTTACCTCCTTCTATCTGCTCAGCGCGCTCGACCTGCGCTGGAATGCCGATGGCGGCATCGAACAGGTGCCGCCCGAACAGGCGATCTTCATCCAGGTGTTTCTGCGCACCTTCTTCGTCGCCGCGTCGGTGACGCTGGCAACGCTGATCCTCGGTTTTCCGCTCGCCTATCTGATCGCCAACGTGCCGAAGGGGCTGGCGGCCATCCTGATCGTCGCGGTGCTGCTGCCGTTCTGGACCTCGATCCTGGTGCGCACCGCCGCCTGGACGGTGCTGTTGCAGAAGTTCGGACTGGTCAATGATTTCCTGCTTCTGATCGGCGTTACCAGCGACCGGGTCGACCTGATGTACAGCCGCATCGGCCTGATCATCGCCATGACGCATATCCAGCTGCCGTTCACGCTGCTGCCGATCTACAGCGTCATGCGCACCATTCCAGCCTCGCAGATGAAGGCGGCGTATTCGCTGGGCGCCAGACCCTTCACCGCCTTCCGCCGCGTCTACATTCCGCAGGTGTTCCCGGGCGTGATGGCCGGCTGCATGCTCACCTTCATCCTGTGCCTCGGCTATTACATAACCCCAGCGCTGATCGGCGGGGCGAGCGACCAGTTGATCAGCAATTTCATCGCCAATTACGTCAATGTCGAACTGAACTGGGAGATGGCGGCGGCGCTGTCCTTCATCCTGCTCGTCTTCACGCTGGCGCTGTTCGGCATCTTTGCGCGCGTCCTTGGTCTCGACCGCCTGAAGCTGGTGTAGCCCATGCTGCTGTCTCCCTATCCCACAACAGGCGAACGCATCCGCATCACGCTGCTGTGGATCTGGTGCGGGCTGGTCATCCTGTTCCTGCTGGTGCCGATTCTCATCCCGGTGCCGCTCTCCTTCAACAGTGGCGCCTTCTTCATCTTCCCGCTGGAGGGGATCTCGGCGCGCTGGTACGAGGTGGTGCTCCGCACGCAGCGCTGGCAGTCGGCGATCGGCAACAGCCTGATCGTCGCCTTCGGCACGACGGTGATCGCGACGACACTCGGCACGCTGACCGCGATCGCGCTGTCCGACGAGAAGTTCCCTGGACGTCGCATCATCATGCCGCTGCTGTTGTCGCCGCTGATCGTACCGGTGGTGATCACCGCTGTCGGCTCGTATCTGTTCTACGCCCGCGTCGGGCTCGCCAGCACCTATGCCGGCATCATCCTGGCGCATACCGCGCTGGCCAGCCCTTTCGTGGTGGTGACGGTCGGCGCCAGCCTCACGGGCTTCGACCGCAACCTGATGCGGGCCGCGGCTATCTCGGGCGCCAGGCCGCTGACGTCGTTCTTCCGCGTCATGCTGCCGCTGATCCTGCCCGGTGTGCTCTCGGGAGCAGCCTTCGCCTTCGTCACCTCCTTCGACGAAGTGGTCGTCGTGCAGTTCCTGGCCAGTGCCAGCCAGCGCACCATGCCGCTCGAAATGTTCATCGGACTGCGGGAGAAATTGAGCCCGGCAATTACTGCAGCGGCAACCTTGATGATGGGGCTGTCGATATTGTTGCTCTTGGTCGCCAACATCCTGGCGCGGCGTGGGCGCAAGGCCCCAGCCTAAATTAGTTTATGCAATTCCGGACGGAAGGCTACGGCGGATGCGCCGAGGCTAACCGCTTCGCACTTTTCCTGGAATTGCTTTGGCCCCGCGGCCAATTGGGCAGGAACGATCTCGCGGCTGACGCATTTTGCCTCGCGTCAGCAGCCGAGGGACCAAATGCGCATAGCTCATGTCGCGCCGCTCTATGAATCCGTGCCGCCGAAACTCTATGGCGGGACGGAGAGGATCGTTTTCTACATCACCGAAGCGCTGGTCGGGCTCGGACATGATGTGACTCTGTTCGCGAGCGGCGACAGCGAGACGTCGGCCAGGCTGGCGCCTGGACGCGACCAGGCGATACGCCTCGATCCGCGGCCGAAGAAATCGGAGATCGCCGCGCATCTGGCGATGCTTGCCGATGTGCGCGAGCGTGCCGGAGAGTTCGACGTCATCCATTTCCATCTCAGCCACTTCCTGCATTTTCCGTTCTTCGAAGAAATCGCGGGGCGGACCGTGACGACGCCGCATGGACGGCTCGATTATGTGGATCTGGCGCCGGCCTACAAACGCTTTCCGCGTTTCCCGATGATCTCGATTTCGCACAGCCAGAAGCGTGGCCTGCCGGATGCGAACTGGCTCGCCACGATCCACCACGGGCTGCCGCTCGACGCCTACCAACCGACCTATGAGCCGCAGCCGGAGGAACCATATCTCGCCTTTCTCGGACGCCTGTCGCGCGACAAGCGGCCGGACCGCGCCATCGAGATCGCGCGCCGGTCCGGGTTGAAGCTAAAGCTGGCGGCCAAGATCGGCGACGACGACCGCGCCTATTTCCGCGACAACATCGAGGCGCTGATCGACGGCGACCGCGTCGATTATGTCGGCGAGATCACGGAAAACGAGAAGGCTGGGTTTCTCGGCAATGCGGCAGGCCTGCTGTTCCCCATCGACTGGCCGGAGCCGTTCGGCCTCGTCGCAATCGAGGCCATGGCCTGCGGCACGCCGGTGATCGCGTGGAACCAGGGCGCCCTGCCGGAGATCGTCGATAACGGCGTCACCGGCTTCGTCGTGGACAGCGTGGACGGTGCGGTCGCGTCGATGCCCGCGCTTCTCGATCTCGACCGGCGGCAGGTGAGGGCAGCCTTCGAGAAAAGGTTCTCGGCGACAAGAATGGCGCGCGACTATCTTGCTGCCTATATGCGTCTGACCGGCACGCCGGAGGCCAAAGCCTCCTGACCTTGATGCCTTAGAGCCGAATGATTTTCAGGTCTGTTCGACCTGAAATTCGAATCCGGCTCTAAATCAAAGAGATAGAGCATGATGTCGCCCGAAAGCCGCTTCACACTTTTCGGCATCATGCCCAGGGCGGGGCAAGCAAAGAGGTGACGAATGATGGAGCTCGACGAGCGCAAGCTCGATCCCGCCGTAGCCCTTTCCTCACTCGACGAGACCGCGCCGCGGGAACCGCATCGGCTTTTTGCGCTCAAGCAGGGCGACTGCTTCGCCGTGGCCGACGCCTATGGCGATATCAGAGGGTCGGGCGATGGCTTCTTCCGCGACGACACCCGCGTGCTTTCCGAATTCCGGCTGACCGTCGGCGGCAGGCCGATGTCGCTGCTCGGAGCCTCGCTCAGCCAGGACAATGTGCTGTTCACGTCCAACCTCACCAATCTGCCGATCCAGAGTGCCATAGGCCGCGATATTCCGCAGGGTGCGATCCATATCGAACGCGTCAGGCTGCTGTGGCAGGACAGGCTGTTCGAGCGCATCACGCTTTCCAACTATAGCCGCGAGCATTCGACCATCACCGTCTCCCTGCATTTTGCCGCCGACTTTCGCGACATGTTCGAGGTGCGCGGCTCGACGCGGGTGAAGCGCGGCACGACGCATGTCGCCAAGACCGATAAGACTTCGGTGCTGCTCGGCTATGACGGTCTGGACGGCCTGCCGCGGCTTTCCGCGATCTCCTTTTCGCAGGCACCTGACCAGTTGAGCGACAATCGCGCCGATTTCCTCATCGCGGTGACCAAGCGCAGCCAGAAAGTGCTCTATATCGAGGTTGGTCCCGAGGTCGCCGATCCGCCCGATCGCGACCGCTTCCGCGCCGCGGCGGCGCGGGCCCGCTTCGGCATGCGCGCCAAGCGCAGGCATGGCGCCACGGTGCACAGTTCGGGCCGCGTCTTCAACGATTGGGTCGAACGCGCCCGCGCCGATGTGGCGCTGCTTACTACGGAGCTTCCGACGGGGCCCTATCCCTATGCCGGCATCCCGTGGTTCTCGACGGCATTCGGCCGCGACGGCGTGATCTCGAGTCTGCAGATGCTCTGGCTCAATCCCGGGCTGGCGCGCGGCGTGCTGGCTTTTCTAGCCGAGCATCAGGCGACGGAGACCTCGCCCTTCAGCGATTCCCAGCCCGGCAAGATCATGCATGAGACGCGCAAGGGGGAGATGGCGACGCTGCGCGAACTTCCTTTCGGCCGCTATTATGGCGGCGTCGACACCACGCCGCTCTACATCCATCTGGCTTCCGCCTATGCCGACCGCACCGGCGACATGGCGTTCATCGACAAGCTTTGGCCTTCGCTGAAAGCCGCCGCCGAATGGACGGAGGAGGCGAGCCGCGCCACCGGTTTCGTGACCTACCAGCGCGCCGCCGAGTCCGGCCTTGCCAACCAGGGCTGGAAGGACAGCTTCGATTCGGTTTTCCATGCCGACGGCCGCATCCCCAAGGGGCCGATCGCGCTGGTCGAAGTGCAGGGCTATGTCTTTGCCGCCTTCCGCGGCATGGCGGCGCTCGCACGCCGCCGCGGCGAATTCGCGGACGCCGAGCATTGGGAAGGCCGCGCAGAGGAAATGCGGGTCGCCGTGGAACGTGACTTTTGGCTGGAGGACATGAACTTCTACGCCTTGGCCATCGATGGCGAGGGCCAGCCCTGCAAAGTGCGCACCTCAAATGCCGGGCACCTGCTTTTCGTCGGATTGCCGCAGCCCGAACGCGCCAAGCTGGTCGCCGACCAGCTGCTGTCGGCCTCCTTCCATTCCGGCTGGGGGCTGAGGACGCTCGCCGACGACGCGGTGTTTTTCAACCCGATGTCCTACCACAACGGCTCGATCTGGCCGCATGATACGGCGCTCTGCGGCGTCGGCCTCGCACGCTACGGCGAACGCGACAGTGTGGTGCGGCTGATGAGCGGCACGTTCGAGTCGGCCGTGCATTTCAACATGCGGCTGCCGGAGCTGTTCTGCGGTTTCGCACGGGCGCCCGGCGAGGCGCCTATCGCCTATCCCGTGGCCTGCCTGCCGCAGGCCTGGTCGGCAGGCTCCACCTTCATGCTGATGCAGGCATGCTTGGGGCTGGAGATCGATGGCTGGCAGGGTGAATTGCACGTCACGCGCCCGAGGCTGCCGATCGGCATCGACACGCTTATGATCAGGCACCTGACGGTCGGCGACAAGACGATCGATCTCACCTTCCAGCGGGTCGGCGACCGCGTCGGCGCCTTTCTGTCCGATCGGCATGAAGGCCAGGTGCCGCTCATCGTGCGTACCTAAACAAAGCGCTGCAACCCTGCGTTCAACGGTCGAAAATGTCGGAACTGATCGCTGGTTTGTGCGTTCCAGACCTACCCCGGTCTGCCCGTCTGCGGCCGGCAAGAACGAAAACAATGAATAGACGGCCGGAGGCGACCTGGCATTTCAATGACACAATATGGCGTCTTGTTATTGGTCCTTATCTTCGCAAGCCTTGGACTTTCCGTATTCGCGATCTTCATTTCGTTTTCCCGGTACCGTCGCAATCACCCGAGGACTTCGACTTTGCCGGGCCCAGGTGAGGACGTTGCCACCGAGGCGGCGCGAAAGATGCTGCGTGAGTTCGAGAAGAACGGGCAGTCGGTCGACGCGGCTCTGGTGACATGGTCGCCGGATACGCTGCGCAAGATCCTCGCCGACGAACTGCCGGATGCGCAGGTGATCGTCGTTTCCAATCGCGAGCCCTATATCCACAACCAAACCAAGGATGGCGGTGTCGAACTTGTCGTGCCGGCGAGCGGACTGGTTTCCGCGCTGGAGCCGATCACACGCGCCTGCGCCGGCACCTGGATCGCCTATGGCGGCGGCAGCGCCGACCGGGCGGTGGTCGACGGAAACGACCGCGTGCAAGTGCCGCCTGGCCATCCCTCCTACACGCTGCGCCGGGTCTGGCTCAGCGACGACGAGTACCAAGGTTACTATCTGGGCTTCGCCAATGAGGGCCTCTGGCCGCTCTGCCATATCGCCTTCACGCGGCCGATTTTCCGCGAGTCGGACTGGGAGGCCTATGAAGCCGTCAACCGCAAATTCGCCGACACGGTGGTTGCCGAGGCTCGCAACGAGCGGCCGATCGTGCTTGTCCAGGACTATCACTTCGCGCTTTTGCCGCGCATGATCCGCGAGCGTCTGCCCGAGGCGATCGTCATCACCTTCTGGCACATCCCCTGGCCGAACTCGGAAGTGTTCAGCATCTGCCCTTGGCGTGAGCGCATCCTGGATGGCCTGCTCGGCAGTTCGATCGTGGGTTTCCATACTCAATACCACGCCAACAACTTCACCGAGAGCGTCGACCGCTTCATGGAAAGCCGCATCGAGCGCGCCGATGCCGCCATTTCCTACGGCGGCCAGGTGACGCTGGTGCATTCCTATCCGATCTCGATCGAATGGCCGGTCGAGCTCCTGAAAGCCCTGCCCAGCGTCGAGGAGTGCCGGGTGCGCGTCCGCAAGCGGTTCAGGATTCCAGCCGGCGCCAAGCTCTGCGTCGGTGTCGAGCGTCTCGACTACACCAAGGGCATCCTCGACCGCTTCCACGCGCTTGAAGAGCTGTTCATTCGCCATCCCGAAATGGTGGGCAAGGTCGTGTTCCTGCAGATCGCGGCGCCGAGCCGCGGCACGCTGCCGGCCTACAAACAACTGCACGAGGAATGTCTGCGCTGTGCCGAGGAGCTCAACCAGCGCTACGGCAGCGAATTCTATCGGCCGGTGGTCATGGTGGCCGAGCACCATTCGCAAGCGGCGGTCTATGAACTCTATCGCGCCGCCGACATCTGCCTGGTCACCAGCCTGCATGACGGCATGAATCTCGTCGCCAAGGAGTTCGTCGCGTCGCGCGACGACGAGCAGGGCGTGCTTTTGCTCAGCACCTTCGCCGGCGCCTCGCGCGAGCTGCTGGAGGCGCTGATCGTCAATCCTTACGACGCGGCGATGATGGGCGAGGCGATGCTGCAGGCGCTGACCATGGGACCCGACGAGCAGCGTGAGCGCATGCGGCGCATGCGCGAAATCGTGCGCGACAACAATGTCTTTCGCTGGGCCGGCAGCATGCTGCTCGACGCGGCGCGGCTGAGAAAGCGCGGCGACCTCGACCGGGTCACATACGACCGGCCGGCGAGCCCCACCGGCGACAATGTCGTCTCCATGTTCGAACGCAAACAGGCAGTCGGATTCCGATGAACAGTCAGGCAGACCTTACCCCGCCGCTTCCCGAAGGCCGGTGGGCGCTTTTCCTCGACATCGACGGGACCTTGCTGGAGCACGCAGCGCATCCCGACGCCGTCTCGGTCAGCAAGGAGCTGCGTGTTCTCCTGGAGAGGATCGAGCGGCGGCTCGACGGCGCGCTCGCCTTCATCACCGGGCGATCGATAGCAGCCGTCGACCATCTGTTCGACCCGCTGAAATTGCGGATCGCTGGCCTCTACGGGCTGGAGCACAGACTTCTGCCGGACGGAAAGATCGAAGCCGCGGACGAGCCGGCGGATATGGCGGCACTTGCCGACGAGATCGAACTGGAGCTCGCAAGCAAGGCCGTCTATGTCGAGCGCAAGGGTCCGGTGCTCGCCATCCACACGAGAGCTGCGCCACAGCTCCTGGCGCGGGCGACGGAGCTGGTCGAGGCAGCGCTCGCGCGCTTGCCGCGGGGCTACCGCGTGATCGCCGGCAATGCCGGCGTCGAACTGATGCCGCTCGAAGCCGCCAAGGGCGCCGCGATCCGGCGCTTTATGCAGCTCGATCCTTTCACCGGCAGGCGTCCGGTGTTCCTCGGCGACGACACGTCCGACGAGAACGGTTTCGACACGGTCAATGCCGCGGGCGGCATATCGATCCGCGTGAAGCCGCAGGGAGAGACGGCTGCCCGCTTCGCCATCGAAGATGTCGCGAGCGCCATCGCCTGGCTCGAAGCCAATTTCGGCGCTCCCGCCGATGAGGCTTCACCGTTGCGGGCCCTGACTGCCTGAATATCGGTCCGCCTGATTGTTCGCTTGCCGCCAGCGATTTACTCGGCCGCCAGCTTGCGTCGGGCAAGGCTGACCTCGTCCAGCGGGAGTTCCGGCTCCTCCTGGCTTTCGTCGCGCTTTGCAAACGAGCTCAGCCAATGCGAAAGGTCGTCGAGGTAAAGATAGATGACCGGCGTGGTGAAGAGCGTCAGCGCCTGGCTGACGAGCAGTCCGCCGAACATCGTGTAGCCGAGCGGCTGGCGGATTTCCGCGCCGGTGCCGTTCTCCAGCATCAGCGGCAATGCGCCGAGCATCGAGACCATGGTGGTCATCATGATGGGCCGGAACCTGAGCAGGCAGGCCTGGCGGATCGATTCCAGCGAACTGAGATGCTGGTCCCGCTCCGCCGCGATGGCGAAGTCGACCATCATGATACCGTTCTTCTTGACGATGCCGATGAGCAGGATGACGCCGATCAGCCCGATCAGGTTGAACTCCATATGGAAGACGAGCAGCGTGCCCAGCGCGCCAAGTCCGGCGGAGGGTAGGGTGGAGAGAATAGTCAGCGGGTGGATGTAGCTTTCATAGAGGATGCCGAGGATCAGGTAGACCACGACCAATGCGCCGAGGATAAGCACCGGTACTGAAGAGAGCGATTGCTGGAAGGCCTGCGCCGTACCTGTGTAGTTGGTCTGGATGGTTGCAGGCAGCCGCATCTCGGCGGCGGTCCTGTCGATCGCGGCGGTGGCCTGGCCGAGCGCCACGCCGGGCGCTAGGTTGAAGCTGATCGTCACCGACGGGAACTGGCCTTCGTGGTTGATGACCAGCGGCTGAACCGGTTTGGTCGTCCATTTGGCGATGGCCGAGAGCGGCACCTGCGAACCGCTCGACGTCGTCAGATAGATCTGGTCGAGCGCCTTGAGATTGCCGCGCAGTGACGGCAGCACCTCGAGGATCACGTCATAAGTCGAAAGCTGCGTGAAATACTGGGCGATCTGACGCTGTCCGAAGGCGTCGTTGAGCGTGTTGTCGACATCGTTCGCCGTCAGGCCGTAACGCGCTGCCTGGTCGCGATCGACTTGCAGCGTGAGCGTTGTGCCGGAGCTCATCTGGTCGGTCGAGACGTCGCGCAATTCGGGCAGGCGCTGCAAGGCCGTCAGCAGCTTGGGCGCCCAGCTGTCGAGCGTGTCGAGATCGCTGCTTTCGAGCACGTACTGATATTGCGACGCGGACAGCTTGCCGCCGACACGCACGTCCTGCGAGGCCTGCATGAACAGCCGCGCGCCCTGGACGACCGAAAGCTTCGGCTGCAGTCGCCGGATTACCTGATCGGCCGAAGCATCGCGCTCGTCGCGCGGCTTTAACTGGATGAACATGCGGCCGGTGTTCTGCGTGTTGCCGCTTCCGCCCGTTGATGCCGCGAAATGCGCGACCGCCGAATCCGTGGAGACGATCCGTGCGAACTGCGCCATGTAGGACTGCATCTGGCCGGCGGAGACATCCTGGCCGGCGATCACCTGGCCGAAAATCAGACCGGTATCCTGCTGCGGGAAGAAACCGCTGGGAACCAGCGTGAAGAAATAGCCGGTCAGCGCCACGCAGATCAGGAACGCCAACAATGTGATGAAACGATGCCTGAGCGCCCGATCGAGGCCGCGTTCATAGGCGCGCAGCATGCCGTCGAAAACGCTTTCGCTCCATCGGTAGAGCTTGCCGTGATACTCCTCGGCCGCCGGCTTGATGAAGCGTGAGGCCAGCATTGGCGTCAGGGTCAGCGAAACACAGGCCGAAACCAGGATGGTCATGGCCAGCGTGACCGCGAACTCCTTGAACAGGCGGCCGATGATGCCGCTCATCAAGAGCAGCGGGATCAGCACCGCCACCAGTGATATCGAGATCGACATGATGGTGAAGCCGATCTCGCTGGCGCCGCGGATCGCGGCCTGCATCGGCTTTTCGCCATGCTCGATGTAGCGGACGATGTTTTCCAGCATGACGATGGCGTCGTCGACGACGAAGCCGATGGAGATCGTCAGCGCCATCAGCGACAGATTGTCGATCGAATAGCCGGCGGACCACATCAGGCCGCATGCGCCGAGCAGCGCCAAAGGTACGGTGAAAGCCGGGATGGCCGTCGCCCAGATGTTGCGGAGGAACAGGAAGATCACCATCACGACCAGCCCGATGGTGAGCATCAGTGTGAACTGAACGTCGGCCACCGAAGCGCGGATGGTCTGCGTGCGGTCGGAAAGCACCTGCAGCTTCAGCGACGCCGGCATCGAGGCAGTCAGCATCGGCAACTCGGCCTTGATCTTGTCGACCGTCTCGATGATGTTGGCGCCCGGCTCCTTGAAGATCACGAGCACGACGCCGCGCGTCGTGTCGGCCCAGCCGGCCTGGGTGTAATCCTGCGCGTCGAGCACCGCCCGGCCGACATCCTTGACCCGCACCGGCGCCCCGTTCCGATAGGCGATGATGGCGTTGTTCCAGTCGTCGGCCGCGGTCATCTGGTCGTTGGAGAAGATGGTGAAGGAGCGCACCTCGCCCTGGATGTTGCCCTTGGGCAGGTCCACCGTGCCGATCGAGAGCGGGGTGCGTACCGCTTCCAGCGACAGGCCCCTTGCCGCGAGCTTGGCCGGATCGAGCTGGACGCGGATCGACGGCGTCTGTTGGCCGCCGACCAGCACCTGGCCGACGCCGTCGACGTGACTGATCACCTGCGCAAGCTTGGTGTAGACGTCGTCGCTCAGCGTCGTCAGCGGCAAGTCGGTCGAGCTCGCGCCGATCAGCATGATCGGCGAATCCGTCGGGTTGACCTCCCTGTAGGTCGGGGGATTGGGCAGTGTCTTCGGCAATTGTCCGCCGGCGGCGTTGATGGCCGACTGCACCAAACCGGCGGCCGCGGCGATATCGACGTTGAGATCGAATTGCAGGGTGACCTGGCTGGAGCCGGACAGGCTGCTCGACGTCATCTCGGCAATGCCGGGGATCTAAGCGAACTGCGTCTCCAGCGGCTGGGTGACCGACGACGCTATGGTGATCGGGTCGGCGCCCGGCAGGCTGGTGGATACCTGGATCGTCGGAAAGTCGACATTCGGCATCGGCGCGACCGGCAGGTTGAGATAGGCGACCACGCCGACGAACAGCACGCCGATCATCAACAGCGAGGTCGCGACCGGATAGCGGATGAAGGGTGTTGAAACACCGATGGCAGCCATCAGCCTGCGCCTTTCTCAGCCGCGCCGCCCCGGGTCTGTCCGGCACTTTGTGCCGGCGTGGCGTCGACGCTTGCGCCATCAACCACCCGGTACTGGCCGGAAACCACGACACGCTGCCCTTGGCTCAGGCCGTCGGTCACGACCGTCTCGCCGCCATCCGAAGGACCGGTTTTGACGGTTTGCCGATGGACCTTGCCGTCATCGCCGACGACATAGGCGAAGAGCCCATCCGGGCCGTGCTGGACGGCTTCGTCCGGCACCACGATCGCGCCTGCCATCGTGCCGATGCGGATACGCGTGTTGACGGAAAGACCAGGCCACAACGCATTGTCCTGATTGGCGAATGTCGCCTTGAGCGAGATCGTGCCGGACGCCTGGTCGACCTGGTTCTGGACCGCTTCCAGCCTGCCGCTGGCCAGCACCGTCTTCATGTCGGCGCCAAGCGTGTCGATCGCAACGGGACCGGCCGCGAACACCTTGTTGATGGTCGCAACCTCGTCCTGCGGCTGCGTCAACGACACGTAGATGGGCTGGAGCTGCACGATCGTGAACAGACCGGCGCTTTGATCGGCCTGAACGATGTTTCCGGGGTCGATGGTGCGAAAGCTCGTCTTGCCGGTCAGCGGTGAGGTGATCCTCGTATAATCAAGATTTAGCTGTGCCGCTTCGATCGCGGCCTTGTCGCCCTCGATCGTGGCGGCGGTGGAATTGACCACCGCCTGCTGATTATCGACGTCCTGCTGGGTTTCGAAGGTTTTTTGCAGAAGTGTGGAGAGGCGTTTGAGCACGACCTGCGCATTCCTCAGCGTCGCCTCGTCCTCCGCCTCCTTGGCCTTCGCCTGGTCGAGCGCCGCCTGATACGGGCGAGGATCGATCTCGGCGAGCAGGTCGCCCTGCTTGACCATCTGCCCTTGCTCGACCGGAACCTTGTCGACGACGCCGGCGACCCGGCTCGAGATGCTGACGCTGTTCAGCGGCGTGACCGTTCCGAGCCCATAGAGGTAAAGCGGGAAATCGGCCTTCCGCACGGTGGCGACGGTGACCGGGACCTTGGGCGCGGGCTGCGCCGACGCCGCGGTCGTGGCTGCCTTTGCGTGGGCGTGATTGCGCCACACGCCATAGCCGCCGCCGAGCAGGATGAGTATGGCCAAAAGCACGATGCTACGAGAGCGCTTCGGCCGGTTGGGAATGGGCTGTTGTGTTGATGAAATGCTCATGGCGCCGTCCACCTGGCAGGCAAGAATTATCAAGCCTTTTCAGGGTGGTTGGAGGTTGAGATCGACCTCGTTGATCGGCGGGACAGTAGTCCTGCCGATGCGGCGCTGTCAGCTTACAGATCGGTCATGTTGCGCTGCGGCATTCAAGGTTGTGTGAGCCCGCCTTGACCCGGCAATCGCGGCAAAATCAAAATTTGTTCACCCGAAGAGCCGTCGACGGTCAGGCGGGAAACAGGAAAGCCGCGCCAGGATCGAAAAACACCGGGCGACGGGAAGCCGCGACTTCCTGCGCCGCGAGCGCGGCGGAGGTCGGCCGGATGTCGATTTCCTGGCCGGCGCTTGTGCGCGCGACAATTCGCCGGCGCTCGCCGTAAAAGGCGACATCGACGATCTCGACCGAAAGCTCCGCATTGTTCGGCGAGCGCTCCAAACGAAAAGCTTCCGGCCTGATCATCAGCCTGGTCTTCTGCCCCCGCTCGAAGCTGCCGTTCGCGCTTATGCCGGAGACGAGCGCGCCATCGGCGAGGCGGATGGTGGAGGTGCCGCCCACCGTTTCCAGATGTTCCGCGGCGAGGAAATTCGAGTTGCCGATGAAGCCGGCGACGAAATCCGTGGCGGGTCTGAGATAAAGGTCCTCACCGGTACCGATCTGCTCGATGCGGCCTTCGCGGAACAGGGCGATGCGGTCTGACAGATGCAGCGCTTCTTCCTGGTCATGCGTGACGTAGAGGATGGTGACGCCGGTCTCGCGATGGATGCGGCGGATCTCGGCCTGGATTTCTTCGCGCAGTTTTTTGTCGAGCGCCGAGAGCGGCTCGTCCATCAGAAGGATCGGGGGATCGTAGGCCAGCGCGCGGGCAAGCGCGACACGTTGCTGCTGACCGCCCGAGAGAGCCGCGGGCAGACGTTCGGCGAAGTTTTCCAGCCGCACCAGCGAGAGCATGTCGGCGACCTTCCGCTTGATCTCGACATCGGGCCGGCGGCGGACGCGGAGCGGGAAGGCGACGTTTTCGGCCACGGTCAGATGCGGGAAGAGTGTGTAGCGCTGAAAGACCATGCCGATGTTGCGCTTGTGCGAGGGCACCGAAAGCAACGACTTGCCTTGCAGCAGCACGTCCCCGGAGGTCGGATCCTGAAAGCCGGCAATGGCATAGAGCGTGGTCGATTTGCCTGAGCCGGACGGTCCGAGAAAGGTCAGGAACTCGCCCTTCGGGATATCCAGCGTGACATCGTGAACGGCGGTGAAGGCGCCGAACGCCTTGCGCAAGTTACGGATCGAGAGGAAGGGCTGGGTCATGTCTGCAGCTTTCGGCGCAAGAGTGCCGTCACGATCATCAGGGCCAGCGTGAGCGCGACCAGCAGGCTGGAGGCGGCGGCGATCACGGGCGTGAGATCGGAGCGGAGGCTGCCCCAGATCTTGACCGGCAAGGTCTGCAAGGTGGGGCTCGCCATGAAGATCGCCACGACCACCTCGTCCCAGGAGGCCAGGAAGGAAAAGATCGCGGCGGAGAAAATGCCGATGCGGATCGACGGCAGAGTGATGCGAAACTTGGCCTGCAGCGGGCTCGCGCCGCACACGATGGCCGCGTCCTCGATCGACTTGTCGAAGCCTTCGAGCGCGGTGGCGATCGGGATGATGGCGAAGGGCAGCGCCAACACGGTGTGAGCGACGACGAAGCCGACGGTCGTGCCGCCAAGGCCAAGCCTCAGGAAGAAGGCATAGATGGCGATGGCAAAGACGACGACCGGCAGGACCATTGGCGTGAGCAGCAGCCCGCGCAAGATCTCGCGGCCGCCGAACTGGCCGCGAACCAGCGCGAAGGAGGCGAGCAGGCCGATGGCGACGGCGAGGATCGCCGTCATCGTAGCAATGCGGGCGCTGGTCAGCGCGGCCTCGATCCAGGACGGATCGGCAAACAGCTCCTGATACCATTTCAGCGTCCAGCCGGGCGGTGGGAACGCCAGCCAGCGCGACGAGCCGAAGGACAGCAGGACGATGAAGACCACAGGCAGCAGAAGGAAGGCCGCAACCAGCGTGGTGAAGGCAAGCAGCACTACCTTCAGCCAGCCGAGACGGTCATAGTCGAGCAGCATCTCAGGCGCCTCCGGTCGTGCGTCTTGCGCCGACCAGGCGCAGTTGCAGCGCGTAGAGCGCCATGGTGACGACGAGCAGGACGAAGGCGGCAGCACTGCCCAGTCCCCAGTTGAGCAGCGACTGGATCATCTGCGCGATCATTTCGGCGAGCATCATGTTGGACGTGCCGCCGAGCAGCGCGGGCGTGACGAAATAGCCAAGCGACATGACGAAGACCATCAGGCCGCCGGCGGCGATGCCGGGAAGCGAGAGCGGCAAAAGGATGCGGCGGAAGGCGGCAAGCGGGCTCGCGCCGCAAAGGGCGGCCGCGCGCAAAGTCATCGGATCGATGGCCCGCAAAGTGCCGACCAGCGGCAGGATCATGAAGGGCAGCATGATATAGACCATGCCGATGGTGACACCGGTGAGATTGTTGATGAGCGGCAGCGGCTGGTCGATGATGCCCGCGCCCATCAGCGCCCGGTTGATGACACCGGTGCGCTGCAACAGCACCATCCAGGCATAGGTGCGGGTCAACAGGTTCGTCCACATCGACAGGATGATGATCCCGAACAGGATCGAGGCGAGCGCCGGCGGCATGATGGCCAGCATCCAGGCGACGGGGAAGGCGACGAGCACGGTGACGATGGTGACGACGGCGGCGACCAGGAAAGTGTTGAAGAACACCCGCGCATAGGTGCCGTCGCCCAGCAGCGCCGCGTAATTCTGCAGGCCCGGAGCGGGATCGGTGACGCTACGCAGCAACAGCGCCAGCACCGGCACGACGAAAAACAATCCGATAAGCATCAACGCCGGAAGCAGGCCGC
The DNA here is from genome assembly GCA_000824805.1 of Mesorhizobium sp. SOD10. Classification (GTDB taxonomy): domain Bacteria; phylum Pseudomonadota; class Alphaproteobacteria; order Rhizobiales; family Rhizobiaceae; genus Mesorhizobium. Next base: position 238,760 of record CCNA01000004.1, on the reverse strand, counting down.
CAAGGCCTGCCGGTATCCGAGGGGTTGCGATCCCTTGCTGTGCTTCTACCGACATCTCGGTATCCCGGATTGGCGATCGGGACGGCCGGTGCCGTCCCGAATTTTGTCATGAAGGAACGCGCGTCACTTCGCCTGCCAGGCGTACCAGCGCGTGGCGATCTCGTCGCGATGCTCGGCCCAATAGTTCATGTCGAGGTTGATCTGGCTCTCGACATGGGCGTCGGGCAGGCCCTTGACCACCTCAGCGGGCATCTCTGCCTTGGCCTTGGTGTTGATCGGCGCATAGCCGCTGGCTTCCGCGAATTTCGCCTGGCCGGTGGGGCTGGTCGCGGCGGCAAGGAATTTCATCGCTGCATCCTTGTTCTTGGCGCCCTTCGGGACGACAAGCACATCGGCGGCGGTGAGGTTCTGGTTCCAGGAAACGCCGACGTCGGCGCCATCCTTTTCCAGCGCGAAGACGCGGCCGTTCCAGAGCTGGCCGAAAGCGGCCTCGCCGGAGGCAATCAACTGCTGCGATTCAGCGCCGCCGCCCCACCAGACGATGTCGGACTTGATGGTGTCGAGCTTCTTGAAGGCGCGGTCGAGGTCGAGCGGATAGAGCTTGTCGGCCGGCACGCCGTCGGCGAGCAGCGCGATCTCGATCACACCTGGCGCCGACCATTTGTAGAAGGTGCGCTTTCCGGGAAATTTCTTGGTGTCGAACATGTCGGCCCAGCTCGCCGGTTCGCCGGAGACGGCGCCTTTGTTCCAAGCGAGCACGAAGGAATAGTAGAAGCTGCCAACGGCGTTCTCATTCGAGAAGCGCGGGTCGAGATCGGCCTTCGGCACGACGGCGAAGTCGATCGGCTCGAGCAGGCCATCCTTGGCCGCCTTGATGGCGAAGTCCATCTCGACGTCGACGACGTCCCAAGTGACGTTCTTGGCGTCGACCATGGCCTTCAGCTTGCCGTAGTCGGTCGGACCGTCCTGCAACACCTTGATGCCCGACGAAGCGCTGAATGGTTCGGCCCAGGATTTGGTTTGGGCTTCCTGGGTCGTCCCGCCCCAGCTGGTGAAGACCATTTCGTCGGCCTTCGCGGCCGTCGTCGCCATCAACCCGGCAAGGATGCCGGCAAAAATCAGTTTCATGTCGTTCTCCTCTGATTTGTTTGTTCCGTTTCTTGTTCTTGTCAGTCCAACCTCGTCACGCCCCTCAGCGCATGACGAAGGGATCGGGGATCGGGTCATCCGAGGTGCGGATCCACACCGATTTCGGACGCGTGTAGTCGCGGATGGCGTCGAGGCCGCCCTCGCGGCCGAGGCCGGAAAGGCCGTAGCCGCCGAAGGGCACCAGCGGCGATACGGCGCGGTAGGTGTTGACCCAGACGACGCCGGCATGGATGCCGCGCGCCATGCGATGCGCCTTGGCGAGATTCGAGGTGAAGACGCCGGAAGCGAGCCCGAAGGGCGTGTCGTTGGCTAAAGCCAGCGCCTCGGCCTCGATGTCGAAGGCGAGCACGCTGAGTACCGGGCCGAACAGCTCTTCGCGCACACAGGCGAGGGCCTGGTCCTGCGCCTCGATGATAGTCGGCGCGTAGTAGTATCCGTCGGTCTTGTCCTTCGGCCGCGCGCCGCCGGTGACGAGCCGCCCGCCCGCCGCCACGCTTTCCGAGACGATCGCCTCGATCCTTTCGCGCTGGCGCGCCGTCGCCAGCGGGCCCATCTCGGTCGCCGGGTCCCGCGGGTCGCCGATGACTATGGCTTCGGCCTTGCGTTTCAGCCGGGCGAGAAAATCATCCTTGACCGATCGCTCGACCAAGAGCCGCGAGCCGGCGACGCAGCTCTGGCCTGTCGCCGCGAAGATGCCCGCCACGACGGCATTGGCGGCGCTGTCGAGATCGGCGTCGGCGAAGACGACGACCGGGCTCTTGCCGCCGAGCTCGAGCGTCGTGTAGGCGAGGTTCTCGGCCGTGTTGGCGACGATCCGCCGGGCGGTCGAAGGACCGCCCGTGAAGGCGACGCGCGCGACCAGCGGATGGCTTGTCAGGCGATGCCCGCAATCGTGGCCGAAGCCGGTGATGATGTTGACGCTGCCGGCCGGGAAGCCGGCTTCGTGGACGAGTTCGGCGAAAGCGAGCAGCGGCGCCGGGCCATCCTCGGAGGCCTTGAGAACCACCGTGCAGCCGGCGGCCAGCGCCGGGCCGAGCTTGACCGCCGACAGGAAGAGCTGAGAGTTCCATGGCACGACGGCCGCGACGACGCCGATCGGTTCGGGCCGCACCGTCACCTCCATGTCGGCCTTGTCGATCGGGATGAAGGCGCCTTCGTGCTTGTCGGCCAGCCCGCCATAATAGCGATAATAGTCGCCGACATAGGCGATCTGCGAGCGCGTCTCGCGAATGATCTTGCCGGTGTCGCGCGTTTCCAGCTCGGCCAGCCGGCCCGCATTGGCGGCGACGAGATCGCCGAGTTTCACCAGCAGTTTTCCGCGCGCGGTCGCGGTCATCGCCGCCCAGGAGCCGGAACGCAGCGCCCGATGCGCGGCCTCCACGGCGCGGTCGACATCGGCAACGGAAGCGGCCGGCATCGTTGCCCAGGGCAGGCCCGTCGACGGGTCGATGCTGTCGAAGGTGGAGGATGCTTCGGCGAACTCGCCGTCTATGTAGTTCCGGAAGGCGGTGCTGCTCATCGCGACCCTGCCTCCTGGAAGGCCGGCATCACCTTGTCGATGAACAGCTGCAGCGATTTCTTTTTGCGCTCATGCGAGAGGCCGCTGTCGATCCAGATCGAGTACTGGTCGTAGCCCTGCGCCTCGTAAGTCTTCAGCCTGGCGACCACCTCGTCTGCCTCGCCGATGACCAGATTCTGCCGGATCTTCTCCGGTGCGTATTGCGGCATCGCCGCGATCTCTTCCTCGGTCAGCGGCTCCAGGACGCCTTGGCGGACGGGTTTCTTGTTCTGAAACCAGGCGCCGAACTGGCAGTAGAACTGCGAGAGGTCCCGGGTCAGGCTTTCGGCGTCGGCGGCGTCCTCTGCGACGAATGTGTGCATCAAGAGCATGATTTCCGGCCGCGGGATATCCGGATGCGCCTGGCAGGCGGCGTTGAAGCGCTCCATCAGGCTCGCCACCTCGCCATCGCCGGAGGCAAGCGGCGTCACCTGGACCTGGCATTTGTTGGCGACCGCGAAATCGTGCGAGTTCGGGTCGCGCGCCGCCACCCAGATCGGCGGGTAGCGTTTTTGCAAAGGCTTGGGAGAGGAGGTGGTCGGCGGGAACTGCCAGAACTCGCCGGAATGCTCGTAGTCCCCGTCCCAGAGGCCGCGGATCGCCGGTATCATCTCGCGCATGCGCTGGCCGGCGCCCCATGCATCCAGGCCCGGGAAGACGCGCTGATACTCATAGCTGTAGGCGCCGCGCGCGATGCCCAGATCCAGCCTGCCGCCGGTGACGACATCGGCCATTGCCGCTTCGCCCGCGAGTTTGATCGGATGCCAGAAGGGCGCGATGATCGTGCCGGTGCCGAGACGGATGGTTTTCGTCTTGGCGGCGAGATAGGCGATGTTGATGAACGGGTTCGGCGAGATGGTGAATTCCATCCCGTGGTGCTCGCCGATCCAGGCTGTCTCGAAGCCGGCCTGCTCCGCCAGCAGGACCAGTTCTTCCAGTTCCGCCAGCAGTTCGGAATGCGGCTTGGCGAGGTCCGAGCGCTCCATATGGACGAAAAGCGAAAACTTCATCGGTCTCACCGCTGGCCGGAATGGATTGGGCCGGAATGGATCGGCGCCGACGGTGCCGGCTTGGCGAGCGGCCGGACCTCGCCTTCGACTTCGTTGCCGACATAGACGCCGAACGTGTCCTCGGCGCGCTCGCGTGCGTAGCGGGCGAGCATCGAACGCACTGCCGGGTCGGCGATCTTCAATTCGGCGATGCGCTCAATCTCGACAAAGCGGATCTGGCCGTCGCCCGAGACGGGGGCGTCCACCGTTCCGCGATAATAGACGTGCGTGCGGGCAGTGTCCGTCGCGTCGTCCCACACCGCGTAGAGGAAGCCGAGCTCGGCGTCGATGGCCTTGGCGGCGAGTTTTCCCCTGAGGCTGCGGGCCTCGTTCGCGGCACCGAGCCCCCGGCCGGCGGGCAATTGGTGGAACCCCTCTGCGGTCTCGAAGAAGAGCACGCGGCCTTCGTTCTCCAGAATCGCGCCGACCTCGGTTCCGGGCGGAGCGGCAGCCGCAAGTGCTTCCTGGCTGAGGCCCGGCGTCACATAGGCGCCCCGGCAGTATCCGAGAGGCTGCGCACCATTGTGGCTGAAGTCATGGACGCGGCCGATGAGGATCGAATGATCGCCGGCATCGATCAACTGCTCCATGCTGCAATCGAACACCGCGACCGATCCTCCGATCAGCGGATTGCCGGTCTGTCCCGGCTGCCACGCGACGGACGCGAACTTGTCAGGAGCCTTCGAGGCGAAGATTCCGGACGCGGCCTTCTGAGCTTCCGCCAGGATGTTGACGGCAAAGCCCCTGGAGGTCGAGAAGGCCTGATGCCCCAGCGCCTTCTTGGCGATGCAGACCAGCACCAGCGGCGGATCGAGCGAGACCGAGGTGAAGGAGTTTGCGGTGAAGCCGCGCGGGTCGCCGGCCTCGTCAATGGTGGTGACGATGGTGACGCCGGTCAGGAATGAGCCCAGCGCACGTCGGAACTCCATGGCGTCGAATGCGGGGGCATCGAATGCGGGGGCGTTGAACGCCGGAGCCGCCTCGGCGCTTGCGGGAACATCTGCCACCTGGTCGAGAAAGGCCATGATGCGCGGAGTCACTTTTTGCGGCGAAGCGATTGTCATCATGTGCTTTTCACCGCTCAGCACCAGGCATCGTCCGGCCGGAGCAAGACGCGCCATGGCTGCCGACATGGCGGGCGTGGAGTTGCGATCTTCCGAGCCGGTCATGAACAGTGCAGGTACGGCAAGGTCGGCCAGCCGATCGGCATGTGCGGTATCGGCGCTGGCAAAGAGGCGGTAGGTGCGGGCATAGCCCTCGGCGTCGACGCTTTCGAGCGCCGCGCGGGCCGTCGCGGCCGCGTCTGAGAGGCCCGGCGGAATCGGATTGCCGAACCAGCGCGCGATCGTCGCGGCGATGGCTGCCGGATCGCCAGGGCCGCCGAGTGCTGCCGCCCGTTCGCGCACTGCTTGCGCAAGCTCGGGAGGGCGGCGAAAGACAGCGTTGAGGCAGACCAGCGCGCTGACGCGAGCCGGCGCGCGAAGCGCGATTTCCTGTGCCACCAGCGCGCCCATCGAGTGCCCGACGACACCGACGCGGTCCAAGCCGAGATGATCAAGCAGGCGGATCGCCTGATCGGCGAAGTCGAAGAGGCCGGCGTTTTCCGGGGGCAAAGGCGAAGCGCCATGTCCAAGCATGTCGATGGCGATCACGTCGAACCGATCTTGCATGGCGGCGATCTGCGGCTGCCAGATCGCCGCATCCATGCCGACGCCGTGGATGAGCAGGACCGGCGCGCCCGAACCGGCACGGACGAAGCCGGTTCCGTCGGTCGCCTTGCTGCGGATCGTCGCGGCGTCAGCCATGCAGGTCTCCGAGCTCCTTCAGGTCCTGATAGCGATCGCCGATGCGGTGATGCGGCCGGCCGCCGATCGACGCGCCGAGCGCCACCACCAGCTCGTCCGGGGCAGGCGCGTCGCCGATCTGGAAATGCACGGTGAGATAATGCGAGCGGCGGCCTTCGTCGTTCTTGTCCATCAGCGGAATCATGATCGGCGTGTTGGGACCGCCGCGCAAATTGGTGAAGGCGAGATAGGTCTTGGCGCCGACGGCGCGGCGATAATGGTTGCCGAAATGCAGGGTGTGGATCAGCGCCGAGGCATGCTCGACCTCGCCTGACGTGCCGCAGATGGCGGCCTTGCCGTAGCCTTCGATTGCTTCGCCCGAACCCGCGACACCGATTATCTCATTGGTCAGCGTTTCGCCGAGTACTGGCGCGAAGGCGCGGATTTCGGGAGAGAGATCCTCGACGAAGCCGCGGCCGGCCCATGGGTTGGTGAGCACAGCGGCGACGCCGATCAGGCGCAACGGCCGCGGGGCTGCCTTGCCGCCCTCGATCAGCGTGTTCTCGGTATAGGTCACGATCTTGCGAATAGCCGGCTGCATGAAATTCCTCGGATGGGGCCGCTCGCGGCTGCATCGATTCCTGTATCGTCTTATGGTATACCATGCTATGGAGTGCCGCGTGCCTTGTCAATCGGTCATGGAATCTGTTTTTGTGACGAGGCTAGGGATTTGAGGAAAATGGCTGACACGCTTCGCATCGACCGCTCCGCCAAGACGTTGAGGACGCTGGCGCTGGAGCGCATGCGCGAGGCGATCATGGATTTTCATTTCCAGCCCGGCGAAAGGCTGGTCGAGAGGCCGTTATGCGATCAGCTCGGGGTCAGCCGGTCGGTGGTGCGCGAGGTGCTGCGGCAACTGGAGGCCGAAGGCCTTGTGCAGATGATACCGGGGCACGGGCCGGCTGTGGCGAAGCCAGATCTCGGCCGAACCGACGAGATCTACGAGTTGCGCGCGCTGCTGGAAGGCATAGCGGCGAGGGCTTGCGCCACCTCGGCCACCGACCATCAGATCGCCTTGCTCGATGCGGCGCTGGCGAAGCTGCTCGAGGCGTGGGCGTCGGGCGTGCCAGCCGAGGTGATGCGGGCGACGGCGAGCTTTTACGAGGTGCTGTTCGAAGCCGCCGACAAGCGCATCGCCTGGGAGATCGTTACCGGCCTCAATGTCCGCATCAACCAGCTGCGCTCGATGACGATCCTGTCGCAGAACCGCCGCGAGCCGGCGATCGCTGAAATGCACGCGATCATGGATGCGATCCGTTCGCGCAAGCCGGATGCGGCGGAGGCCGCGGCCCGGCGGCATGTGGAGACGGCTTGGAAGATCGCGCGCGACGCGCTTCGGCTCGGCACGCTTTAGGCAGCTCTTCGAGCTCAGTTCCTGTCGACCGGTTTGGAACGCATCCTCGACACCGTCTCGCGTTCGGCACGCTTCGAGCGCAGCGGCGGCAAGCCGCGGTCGATCAAGTCCATGTCCTCCAGCACCATGTCGCCCATGCGCTTGAAGGCGATGTCGAGCGCGCCGGCACGATGCGCGGAGCGCAGGAAGCCGGGGAGGGCGCGGACGGGATGGTCCTTGGCCAGCGGCTCCTCCGGGAAGACATCGCTTGCGGCAACGATGTGGCCGCTCTTCACCGCTTGCATCAGTGCCGGGAAGTCGACGACCCCGGCGCGGCTGAGCAGGATGAAGGCCGCGCCCTTGCGCATTTTGGCGAATGAGTCCGCGCCGAGGAAACCCTGGTTCTCGCTGGTGACGGAAGCGACGACGAAGACGAAATCGCTCTGCGACAGCACCTCGTCCAGCGAGGCCGGCTGGACGCCGTTGTCGATCAGGATCGACGGCGGCAACCACGGATCATAGACCTTGGTGCGGGTGCGAAAACCTATCAGCAGACGGTTGAGCGCGCGGCCGAGATCGCCGAAGCCGATGATGCCGACATCGGCGCCGGACAAGAGCCGCGCCGTCTGATTGCCGTCGCCGCCCCACAATTCCTTGCCCTGCCGGAAGGCGAGGTCGGCATCGACGATGTTGCGCGCCAGGTTGAGGGCCATTGCAAGGCCAAGCTCCGCCACCGGCTCGGCAAAGACAAGGCCGGTGGTGACGACATGGATGCCGCGCGCGAACAGCGTCTCATAAGGCATGTTGTTGAGGAGGTTGGTCTCGACGTTGAAGATGCAGCGCAGCGCCTTAAGCTTCTCCAGCGTCTCGGCTGAAATCGGCGGCTGACCGATGATGTAGCGCGCCTCCGCCAGCGTTTCGGCGGGTAAGGCGGAAACGCCTTCCGGCGTGGTCTCGACAATGCGATAATGGCTGCGAAGGCGGGCCAGTTGCGGCGGCGTGAAGATCAGGTCGAGCGTGCGCGGTTCGGGTGCGCTGATGACCAGCGGCAAGGTGTTAGCGGACATGTTCTCCTCCCGGGACACGATTGGATCGCGTCAACACATCTTTCCAGTCTTACTCCCGGTGAAACGATTTACAAGAACGAAAAATCGATTTATCGGTTAGATTAGCGAGGCGGCGAAACCCGCTGTCTGCCCTCGGGAGGAGGTCAATGGCGCAACAGGAAGCCAAGCAGAGGCGTCCGTCGATTCACGACGTGGCAAGCCATGCGGGCGTGTCCGCTGCCACCGTCTCCAAGGTGCTGGCCGGCGTTACCACGGTGAGGCCGGAGAACGCCAGGCGTGTGTTCGATGCCGTCGAACGCCTGGGCTACCGCGTCGATCCTCTGGCCTCCGACATGCGCAGGGCCAAACGCCGCATCATCGGCGCCATCATGCCGGAATTCGAAAGCGAGTTCTTCGGCTCGATGGTCACCGAACTGGAAGGGCTTGCCGAGCAGCGCGGCTACACGCTGGTCGCGGCATCGAGCCGTGAATCGGAAACGCGCGAGAAAGAAATCCTTGCCCGCATGCATGACTGGCGCGTTGCCGGCGTGGTGCTGGCGCCGGTGCGCAACGAGCACGGGCCGGCCGCCGCCTTCATGAAAGCCAACGGCATGACCGGCGTGCTGATCGACCGCGTCTTGTCCGACGACGCTTTCGACACGGTCTCGGCCGACAGCGCCGCGGCAAGTGCCGAGGTGGCGCGCGCGCTTGTCGGCCAAGGTCACCGGCACGTCCTGGTCGTCGGGCTTGGCCAGCAGGCGGCAACGGTGCGCGCTCGCCTCGAAGGGTTTCGCAGCGCCGCACTCCAACTTGCCCCCGACACCCGCATTGACGTCGTGCTCTCCGAGAGCGAAGTCGAGCCTTTGCGGACGCTGCTTCGCGACTATTTCAGCAAACGAGAGGCTGGAGACGACCGGCCGACAGCGGTCTATTCGCTCTTCCTCAAGGGCACTCTGGTGGCGCTGTCGGAATTCCGTCGGCGCGGCTGGCACTGCCCGAACGACATCTCGCTTGTCGGCTTCGACGACGCCGAATGGATGCAGGCGACATGGCCGGCGATCGCAGCTGTGGTGCAGCCGGTGCGCGAGATCGCCGGCAATGCGATGGAGGTTTTGTTTCGCAGGATCGAAGGCGACGGCGGACCGCCCAGGGCGCGGCTCGAACCCTGCAAGGTTTTGATGCGGGAATCCGTTGGCTCGCCAGGCAGCGGCCCGCATTCCGGGGGAGGAGACCGACAATAGCCCCCATTGTCGACAACGCAAGAAAGGCGCCGGCCCTGGCCGAGGCATCCGGCGCAAACAACAAATGGAGGATGGAATGACATCGCTTTTCCCAAAGATGAATCGATTTGCGCTTGCCATGGGCGTGGCGCTTGCGTGCGCCACGGTCGGCGTGGCTAAAGCCGAGGACGGCGAATACGGCGTGTTGATGAAGACTTTGGCCAACCCGTTCTGGGGCGCGATGGCCCAAGGTGTCGCCGACGGCGCCAAGGAAGCGGGCGTGAAATATTTCCAGCAGGCGGCCGAGAGCGATCAGGCGGCCGAGCCGCAGCTCAATCTCTGCAATACGATGCTCGAGCGCAAGCCGGTGGCGATGATCACCGCCGCCATCAACTCGACCAATCTCTTGCCCTGCCTGAAATCGGCGCAGGACGCCGGCATCAAGATCGTCGACCTCGACAACAATCTCGATCAGGCCGTTCTCGACAAGGAAGGCGTCAAGGTCACCTTCCACATCGGTTCCGACAATGTCGCCGCTGGCGCGCAAGGGGCTGAATATCTCGTCTCCAAGCTCGGCAAGGACGCCAAGGGTCCGGTGCTGGTGATCGAGGGCCTGTCCGGCAACATCACCGGCGAGAAGCGCGCCAAGGGCTTCGCCGACAAGCTGAAGGAACTCGCGCCCGGACTTGAGGTCGTTGCCTCGCTGCCTGGCGACTGGGATCGCGGCAAGGCGGCCTCGATCGCCACCGACACGCTCACCGCCCATCCCGATCTCGTCGCCATCTTCTGCGCCAATGACGGCATGGCGCTCGGCGCCGTGGAGTCGGTCTATGCGGCGGGCAAGGGTTCGCAGGTGACGATCATCGGCGTCGACGGCAATGTCGACGCGGTCAAGTCAATCAAGGAAGGCCGGCTCAACGCTTCCGTGGCGCAGCTTCCCTATCTCGTGGGCAAGCAGGCGGTGGAAAACGTCAAGAAGGCGCTCGGCGGCGGGAAGGTTCCGGAAAGCATTGCCGTGCCCACTTTGGTGCTGACCAAGGACGTGCTCGACGCCGGCAAGGAGCCGATGCTGCAATATGTGAAGTGAGGGAATAGGCAGTAGGCAGTAGGGAAGTAAGCAGCTCGCACCGCTATCATCCTTTCCCTACTGCCTAAGCCCTACTGCCTACTGCCTTACTGCCCGCTCTTAAAGGTGCAAAGACATGGCTTCTGAACAGCCCGGCTTCTGGGCTCGGGTGCAGCGCGCATCCGTCGAAAGGCTCCACATCAGGCTGGAGTCGCTGGTGGTGCTTCTGGCGCTGAGCACGGCGATGGCACTTTTGTCGCCTTTCTTTCTGTCGCTCAGCAATTTCCTCAACATTCTTCTCGCCACCTCGACGATCGGTGTGCTGGCGATCGCCGCCACCTTCGTCATCGGTTCGGGCGGACTCGACCTTTCGCTGGGCTCGGTGATGGGCCTTGCCGGCGTGGCCGGCGCCTTCGTCGCCGTCACTCTCGGATGGCCGTCGGTGCTGGCTGTGATCGCTTGTATCCTGGCCGGCGGGATCGCCGGCTACATCAACGGACAATTGGTCACCCGCGCCTTCGTGCCAGCCTTCATCGTCACGCTCGGCATGCTGGGCCTTGCGCGCGGTCTGGCGCTGGTCATCTCGAAGGGCAGGGCGATTTATGGCCTGCCGCCCGAGATCGTCTATATCGGGCAGGGCAGGCCCTTCGGCATCCCGATGCCGGTGATCATCTTCGTGCTGACGGCGATCGTCGCGCATGCGGTGCTCGCCTATACGCGCTTCGGCCGCCACACGCTGGCGCTGGGGGATAGTGAAGGTGCCGCCCGTGCGGCCGGCATCCGTGTCGAGCATCATCGCCGCATCATCTACACGCTGTCGGGCGCGCTGGCCGGCCTTGCCGGGCTGCTCTTCACCGCCCGGGTGAATGCCGGCGATCCGACGGCCGGCATCAATTACGAGCTCACCGCGATTACCGCCGCCATCATCGGCGGCACCAACCTGTTCGGCGGCCGCGCCTCGATCCTCGGCACGATGATCGGCGCGCTGATCATGGGCGTGCTGCAGAACGGGCTGACGCTGCTTGCCGTGCAATCCTACTACCAGCAGATGGCGATTGGTGCGGTGCTGATCCTCGCCGTCTTCATCGACCAGTACCAGGTGCGGAAGGAGTCACGCGTATGACCCTGCTTTCGCTTCGCGGCATCCGCAAGAGTTTCGGCGCGGTCGATGTTTTGCATGGCGTCGACCTTTCAGTTGCGGCCGGCGAGGTGGTCGGGCTGGTCGGCGACAATGGCGCCGGCAAGTCGACGCTGATGAAGACCATCACCGGGATATACCGGGCCGACACAGGCTCGATCGAATTCGATGGCAAGGACATCCTCGCGCTGGATCCCGGCCAACGGCGGCGCCTCGGCATCGAGATGATCTACCAAGATCTGTCGCTGGCCAAGCAGCAGGACGTGGCGTCGAACATCTTCTTGGGACGCGAACCGACGAAGCGATTGCTCGGCCTGTTCCCGGGCTTCGTCGACAAAAGCGAGATGGATCGCCAGGCCGCCAGGATGATTGAGCGTCTGGGAGCACATCTACCGTCGATAAACCGGTCGGTCGGTTCGTTTTCCGGCGGCCAGCAGCAGACAGTGGCGATCGCGCGCGCTCTCACCTTCAATCCAAAACTCGTCATCATGGACGAGCCGACGGCGGCGCTGGCCGTGCGCGAGGTGCAGAGCGTGCTCGACCTCATCCGGCGGCTGAAATCGGAAGGCATTGCCGTCATCCTGATCTCGCATCGGCTGAACGACGTTTTGTCGGTCACCGACCGTATCGTGGTGCTGCGCCACGGCCGGGCGGATGCCGATCTCGTCACCGTCAACACCAACATGAACGAAGTCGTCAGCCGCATCGTCGGCGGCGGCGATACGGCCGCAGCGGCGGCGCATGAGCAACGAGGCTGACATGAACACCTTTGGACTGCACACTTTTGCCATCGCGCCGGTCTGGGACCTCGCCCGCATCGAGCCGCAGATGGATCGGCTTAAGGAGCTCGGCATCGGCCTGATGGAGATCCCGCTGCTCAGACCCGAGGAGATCGACACCAAGCGCACGCGCGGCTTCGCCAATCACTATGGCGTTGAGCTTATCCCCTCGCTCGGCCTGCCGCGAGCGCTTGACGTGGTCGAGCGGCCGGACGAGGCGCTCGACTTCCTGCAGCCGGCCTTCACGGTCTGCAACGAGGTCGGCGCCGAAGCACTGGGCGGCGTCACCTACGGGACGATCGGCAAGACCACCGGCCGCGCGCCGACGCAGCGCGAGATCGACGGCATGTGCCGCTTCCTCGAACGGGCAGCGAAGTCGGCGAAGTCGCGCAGCCTCAAGCTCGGCATCGAGCCCTGCAACCGGTACGAGACGCATCTGATCAACCGCGGCATCGACGCGGCGCGGATTATCGAACGGGTCGGCGCCGAGAACATCTTCATCCATCTCGACACCTACCACATGCATATCGAGGAGGAGAGTTTTGCTTCCGGTTTCGAGGCGGCGGCGCCCTATCTCGGCTACGTGCATGTGTCGGAAGCCAATCGCGGCGTGCCAGGGCGCGGCATGCTCAACTGGGCCGCCTGCATGAAGGCGATCGCCGATATCGGCTATGAGGGCGCGATCACGCTCGAAAGCATGAACCATGTCGATGTCGATATCGCCGGGGGTCTCGCCGTATGGCGGCCGGTGGCGGAAGATCCGCGCGACGTCATCGAAGTCGGACTGCCGTTCCTGCGCGAGGAGGCGAGGAAGGCGGGGCTGACGCTCGGGTAGCATCACACTCCGAGGGAGCGGCCGAAGCAACCCTGGACGGTTTGGATTTACCGAACCAAATTGCTCTTGCAATGTGGCTTTGGAGGATTGAAATCGTGCCATTCGTCAGCATAGGCGGCGTCACGCTGCATCATCGCCATATCGAGGCGACCGGCACGTCGCGTCCGATTATCTTCATCAATTCGCTGGGCACCGATTTCCGCATCTGGGACGACGTCGTCGCGCGGCTCACCGGTGAAATGCCGATGCTGGTCTATGACAAGCGCGGCCATGGGCTGTCGGATATCGGCAGCGGGGTGCGCTCGATCGACGACCACGCCGACGATCTGAGCGGCCTCATCGATCATTTCGGTTTCGACAAGGTGGTGCTCTACGGCCTGTCGGTCGGCGGCATGGTCGCGCAGCAGCTCTATGCACGCCGGCCGGAGCTCGTCGAGGCGCTCATCCTCAGCGACACCGCCCATAAGATCGGCACGGCCGAGAGCTGGAAGGCGCGTATCGCGACCGTCGAGCGCGACGGCATCGAGGCAATCGCCGACGGCATCATGAAAGTGTGGTTCACACCGGAGTTCCATGCCAGGCGCGCGGAGGATCTGGCCGGCTGCCGCAACATGCTCACCCGGCAGGCGCTGCCGGGTTACATCGGCACCTGCATTGCGGTGCGCGATGCCGATTTCACCGACAGCGCCCGGCGCATCGCGGTGCCGACGCTGTGTGTTGTCGGCGACCAGGACGGTTCGACGCCACCGGATCTGGTCCGCTCGCTGGCCGAGCTGATCCCCGGCGCGCGCTTTGAGGTGATCCGCAATGCCGCGCACATCCCGTGCATCGAGCAACCCGAAGCGCTCGTCAGCCTGATCCGCGATTTCGTCGCCTCGTTGCCCGAGGGAAAGCCTGCTCATGGATGATATCAGGAAGAACCGCTACCGGACCGGTCTCGAGGTCCGCCGCTCCGAGCTCGGCAGCCGCCGTGTCGACCGTGCCGAGGATGCCGCGACCGATTTCGACCGGCGTTCCAGCAACTGATCACCGAGGCGGCATGGGGATGGGCGCGGCCCGGCTGCTCGAAGCGCGAGCGCTCGATCGTGACGCTGGCGCTGCTTGTCGCGGTCGCCCGTGACGAGGAAGTGGCAATGCGCGCCACCGCCCATACGAGCGCCACGCGGGACGACATCTGCCCGCGCAGGTCGAAAGCCAAGGTCATTGATGCACACGTTCTCGGCACACGCTAGCGTGCCTCTATCATTTCAAACGCGTTCGAGCGCTATCGCGATGCCCTGGCCGACGCCGATGCACATGGTTGCCAAAGCCAACTTGCCGCCGCGCTCGCGCAGCTCGATCGCCGCCGTGCCTGTGATACGCGCACCCGACATGCCGAGCGGATGACCGAGCGCGATCGCGCCGCCGTTTGGATTGACGTGCGCAGCGTCTTCGGCAATGCCGAGCTCACGCAGCACGGCAATGCCCTGGGAGGCGAAGGCTTCATTGAGCTCGACCACATCGAACTGGTCGGGCGTCAGGCCCAGACGCGCGCAAAGCTTCTTCGTGGCCGGCGCCGGGCCGATGCCCATGATGCGCGGCGCCACGCCGGCGACGGCACCTCCGAGGATGCGGGCGATGGGCGTCAGGCCGTGCTTCTTCGCCGCGGCCTCCGACGCGATGATGAGTGCGGCCGCGCCGTCATTGACGCCGGAGGCATTGCCGGCCGTGACGGTGCCGCCCTGGCGGAACGGCGTCGGCAACTTGGCCAGCGCTTCGATGGTGGTGCCGGCGCGGGGATGTTCGTCCTTCGACACGACGATCGCGTCGCCTTTCCGCTGCGAGATGGTCACCGGCGTGATCTCCTTCGCCAGGCGGCCATTGGCCTGTGCGGCCACTGCCTTGTCCTGGCTGCGCACGGCGAAGGTGTCCTGATCGGCTCTGCTGACGGCAAAATCCTCGGCCACGTTCTCGCCGGTCTCCGGCATGGAATCGACGCCATATTGCTTCTTCATCAGCGGGTTGACGAAGCGCCAGCCGATGGTGGTGTCGTAGATTTCGGCATTGCGCGAGAAGGCGGTGTCCGCCTTCGGCATGACGAAGGGCGCGCGGCTCATCGATTCCACGCCGCCGGCGATCATCAGCTCGGCCTCGCCGGCCATGACGGCGCGCGCGGCGATGGTGATGGCATCCATGCCGGAACCGCACAAGCGATTGACGGTCGAACCCGGAATGTCCTGGGGCAAGCCGGCAAGCAGCAGCGCCATACGCGCGACATTGCGGTTGTCCTCGCCCGCCTGGTTGGCGCAGCCATAGATGACGTCGTCGACAGCCGACCAGTCGACGCCGACGTTGCGCTCGACCAACGCTTTGAGCGGGACGGCCGCGAGATCATCGGCGCGCACGGAGGACAACGAGCCGCCGAAGCGGCCGATGGGCGTGCGGATGTAATCGCAGATGAAGGCTTCTGTCATCTAGGCAGCTTTCCCTTTGGCGGTTCCTTGATGCGCCGCCTTGGTGCGGGCCTGCAGGTCGCGCAATGTCTTCAGCTCGAGTTCCGTCGGCGCCGGTGTCTCGTCAAGGGCCTCGGCGAATTTTACGACCCAGCCACAAGTCTCCTGCACCTGCGCGCGCGTGACGCCGGGATGCAGCGACACCACGGTGAACTCCTTAGTCGCCGGGTCCGGTCTCCAGATGGCGAGATCGGTGATCAAAAGCGTCGGGCCGGCGGTGTCGATGCCGAGCCGCTTGCGGTGGTCGCCGCCCTCGCCATGGCCGAAGGAGGTGAAGAAGTCGATCTTCTCGACCATGCCGCGCTTCGACTGCGCCATGGTGATGTAGACTTGCCTCGACGAGGTGGCGATCTCCGGTGCGCCGCCGCCGCCGGGCAGGCGGGTCTTGGGATGCGCATAGTCGCCGATGACGGTGGTGTTGATGTTGCCGAACTTGTCGAGCTGGGCAGCACCCAGGAAGCCGATCGAAATGCGGCCGCCCTGCAGCCAGTAGCGGAACATCTCCGGCACCGCGACGGTGGTGACCGCCGTCTCGCACAATTCGCCGTCGCCGATCGACAGCGGCAGGACATCGGGCGCCGTGCCGATGGTGCCGCTCTCATAGATCAGCGTGATGTCGGGCGCATGCGTCAGCCGCGCGACGTTGCAGGCGGCCGACGGCGCGCCGATGCCGACGAAGCAGACATCGTCGCTTTTCAACGCGCGGCTGGCGGCAATCGTCATCATCTCGTTCGGGGTGAAGCCCATATCCTTCGCGGCACTCATGCGGCTTTCCTCAGATGCTCGACGCGGCCGACAAAGTCGTCCGCGCTGCTCTCTATGACGTTCTTCCGGATCCACGCCTGGAAGCGATCGCGGTCGGCGGCTATCTCGTCCCATTCGAGATAGGCGGCGTTGTCGCGCTCGTAATAGCCATGCGTGTAAGAGGGGTGCGAGCCGCCCGGCACGACCGAAATCGCCGCGATCGTCCAGCTCGGCAGCACGGTGAGGTTGGGGTGCAGGTCGTCGAAATTGTCGACCACTTCCTCGACCGTCACCACGGCGCGCTTTGCGGCAAGAACAGCCTCTTTCTGAATGCCGATGATGCCCTCGACCAGCACGTTGCCTTTCCGGTCCGCCTTCTGCGCATGGATGAAGGTGACGTCCGGCCGGATCGCCGGGACGGCGGTCAGCACCTCGCCGGTGAAGGGGCAAATGACCGACTTGACGTTGGGATTAACCGCGGCGAGACCGGCGCCGCGATAGCCGCGGAACACCGCGCAGGGCAGGCCGGCGGCGCCCGCCTCATAGGCATTGGCCATGCCGGCGTGGCTGTGCTCCTCGACTTCGATTGAGCGCGGAAAACCGTTCTCGATGGCGTCGCGGGCGCGCCTGAGCAGGCCGACGCCCGGATTGCCGACATAGGAGAAGACGATCTTTCTCGCCATGCCCATGCCGATCATCTGGTCGTAGATCAGGTCGGGCGTCATGCGGATCAGCGTCAGGTCGCGAAAGCCCTGGCGGATCGCCTCATGCGCGGCGGCGGTAGGGATCAGATGGGTGAAGCCCTCGAAGGCGACCGTATCGCCGTCGTGCAGATTTTCCGCGACCGCCTCTTTCAGCGGCAGGAATTTGACCATCTCGAGGCTCCGTGAAAAAGTTCGTATTGCGAACATCTGTTTTATATGAGATACTTTTAACTCCAACCTCTGGATTGAGTCAACGCTGGCCTGGAGAGGTTCGTGGAAGAGGAATCCATTTCACGCGACCATGTCGGCTCGCTGGAACGCGGTTTGGCGGTGATGGAAATCCTCGCGCGCCATCCGGGCGGCATGACGCTGACCGAGATGGCCGAAGAGGCTGACTTCACCCGCGCGGGCGCCCGCCGCTTCCTGCTGACGTTGGTCGCCACAGGCTATGCGACGCAGTCCGGCCGGCTGTTTTCGTTGTCGCCGCGTCTTTTGACGGTCGCGCGGACTTGGCTCGGCGGCGCATCGCTCTGGACCTTTGCCGCACCCATCATGCGCGAGGTGGCGGGGAAATTCGATGAAGCCTGCAACGCTGCGGTGCGGTCGGGCGAGGACGTTGTCTATGTCGCGCGTATTCCCGGCCGACGAATCTTAAGCGTCGCGCTCGATGTCGGCACCAGGCTGCCGGCCTATTGCACGTCGATGGGGCGGGTGCTGCTTTCCGGTCTGTCGGAGGATGACTTGAAGGCCTACCTGGCGGAAGCGTCCATTGAGCGGCGAACGCCGAAGACGATCACCGGCCGCGCCGCGCTCGGCAAGGCCATCGACAACGCAAGGGCCGATGGTTTCGCCATCGTCGACGAGGAACTGGAGCTCGGCCTGCGCTCGATCGCGGTGCCGATTACCGACCGCGCCGGCCGCACCATCGCCGCCATCAACGTCTCCACGCA
Organism: Mesorhizobium sp. SOD10; assembly: GCA_000824805.1. Taxonomy (GTDB): domain Bacteria; phylum Pseudomonadota; class Alphaproteobacteria; order Rhizobiales; family Rhizobiaceae; genus Mesorhizobium. The sequence goes on along the minus strand of CCNA01000004.1, from coordinate 220,853 downwards.
ATCCGCGCGTTTCTCGGTCGAGGCGATGGAGCGCGAAATATTGCCGGTGCTGCGGCAAGCCAAGCAGCGCATCGAGGAGTTCTTCTTCGTTTGACCCCACGGTGCGTCGGATCGCAAGCCGTTGACGCTTCATTTCAGATACGCTACTGAACAGGATCATACAGGTTCATTGAACAGGTATCGATATGGCCCGTCGCGCGATGCAGCTCTCACCCGGCACGGGCAAGCCCGAGCAGATCGCGACGGTTCTGGAGCATGAGATACGCTCAGGCCTGCTCGGCTTCGGCGACCGCCTGCAGAGCGAAAACGAACTCGTCCAGCGCTTTTCCGTCAGCCGCAACACGGTCCGCAAGGGGCTGGAGGAACTGTCGAGCCGCGGCCTCATCACCACCAAGGTCGGCATCGGTTCCTTCGTCACCTTCGACGGCATGCCGGTCGACGATGCGATCGGCTGGTCGCGCGCGCTGGCCAATGCGGGCGCCAATGCCGAGACGCGCACGTTGCGGCTCGAGATCATCGAGGACGCGGAGTTGGCGGCCAGGCTCGGGGTCGAGAGCCCGTCCTTCATCGCTGTCGACCGCGCCCGCACCAATGCCGATGACGGCCACGCCATATCGATCGAGCGCAGCCGCTTGCCCTTATCGCCGGAGCTGGAAGAGGTGCCGCTGCGCGGCTTGCGTGAAGGCTCGCTGCACCAGACGCTGCGCGGGGCGGGGCTCGTTCCCGACCACGGCGAGGAGTGGGTCGACATCGAGATGCTGAGCGCGGCCGACGCGGCGATCCTCGCTTGCGCGCCCGGCACGCCTTTCTTGCGCACCCGCCGCCTGACGCGCGCCGCCGATGGGCGCGCCATCGAATTCGTCACCAGCCTGCTCAACCCGGCGCATTTCGCGCTGCATCTGGAGTTCTGAACATGGCGGGGGAGGCGATCGATAGGGCCATGGGCGCGCTGATCGGCGGAGCGCTTGGCGATGCGCTGGGCATGCCGACTCAGCTTTTGTCGCCCGCCCGCATCGCCGTGCTCTACGGCCATGTCGAGGATTTCGTCGCGCCCGCCGCCGATCACCCGGTGTCGAAAGGGCTGCCCGCCGGCACGATCACCGACGACACCGAGCAGGCGCTGTTGCTTGGCCGCATTCTCGTCGAGTCCGGCAATCGCTTCGATCACGCGCGCTGGGTCAATGCGCTGCTCGACTGGGAGCGGGACGTCAAAGCGCGCGGCAGCTATGACCTGCTAGGACCATCGACCAAGCGCGCCATCGACGCCATCAACAAGGGCGTGCCGGCCGAGGAGGCTGGACGCGGCGGCGACACCAACGGCGCTGCGATGCGGATCGCGCCGGTCGGCATCATGATGCCGCCGGAGCCGCTCGAGGCGCTGGTCGCCAAAGTCGCGGAAACCTGCCGGGCCACGCACAACACCTCGATCGCCATCGCCTCGGCCGCCGGGGTCGCTGCTGCGGTCAGTCTCGGCGTTTCGGGCGGCGACTGGCGCGCCGCTTCGAGCCATGCGGTCGCTGCCGCAAAACTTGGTGCTGCGCTTGGCCATTGGGTCACCGGCGGCGACATTGCTCAGCGCATCCTCTGGGCGCAGGGGCTCGTTCGCGGCAAGGCGGAGAAGGAAGCCATCAAGCTGATAGTCGACCTGATCGGCACCGGCGTCGCCAGCCAGGAATCGGTGCCGGCGGCCTTCGCGGTGCTGGAGGTCGCGCAAGGCGACGCGTGGCGGGCTGCCGCCATCGCCGCCAATCTCGGCGGCGACACCGACACGATCGGCGCGATTGCCGCCGGCATGGCCGGCGCCTGCGCCGGGCTGTCGAAGCTGCCGCAGGATCGCATCGCCCAACTTCGTGGCATCGATATCGCGCAGGTTCGCGCGCTGGCTGAGGATCTGGTCGCCGCACGCAGCCACAAGGCCAGCTCTGGCAAGGAGGATGCCGCATGAGCGGACGGCTCGTCCATGTCGGCAGCGCGGTGGTCGACTATGTCTACCGCATCGACGCCCTGCCCGCGGCCGGCACGGAAAAGACCGCGACGAGCTACGCCCGCGTCGCCGGCGGCGGCTTCAACATGATGGTCGCGGCAAGCCGCACCGGCATGAAGGTGGTGTTCGGCGGCCAGTTGGGCACCGGGCCGGACGGAGACTTTCTGCGCGCTGCTTTCGCCGCCGAAGGCATCGAAACGCTGACGCCGCCGTCGCCCTCGATGGACAGCGGCAATTGCGTCGCCATGATCAGCGGCGACGCCGAGCGCACCTTCGTCTCCTGGCCGGGCGCCGAGAGCCGGCTCACGTTCGCCATGATGAAGCCGGTTCAAGTCGTTCCAGGCGATTGGGTTTTCGCCTCGGGCTATACGCTGAGCTATCCCGGCAGCCGCGATGCGCTCGCGGATTGGATCGAGGCGCTGCCGGCCGGCATTCCTTTCGTGTTCGATCCGACGCCGGTGATCGCCGACATTCAGCGGCCGATCCTGGACAGGGTTCTGGCGCGTACGACCTGGCTGAGCTGCAACACTGACGAGGCCGCCGAGATTGCCGGCGCCGGCGATGCCCAGACCGTCGCCATCCGGTTGCTCGCCGACCATTGCCCCAAAGCCGAAGGCGTCGTCATCCGCGCCGGCGCGCATGGCTGCCTTGTGCGCATGGCCGATGGCGGCACCCGTGCGGTGCCGGGCTTCAAGGTGGAAGCCGTTGACACCAACGGGGCCGGCGACACGCATATCGGCGCTTTCGTCAGTGGCCTTTCGCGCGGCATATCCCCTTGCGAGGCGGCACGCTACGCCAATGCGGCGGCGGCACTTTCGGTCACCCGCCATGGCGGGTCTTCGGCGCCGACCGACACGGAAATCCAAGAATTCCTGACCGAGCGCGGCGAAGCGACAACCGCGCTTGGCCGGGCGGAAGCGACTGCAACTTAACAAGCCCGTCAACCGGGCGAACAATGAGAGGAAAAGAACATGCGCATGCCCAGATTGACCGCTTTTCTGACGGCCACCGCCGTCTTCGTCTCAGCCTACACGCTGGCAGCACAAGCCGCCGAGGAAGTGCATGTGCTCAACTGGAAGGGCTACGGCGCCGACGAGCCATGGGCGGTTGCCAATTTCGAGAAGGCGACCGGCTACAAGGTGGTCAACGACTTCTTCAACTCCGAACAGGAGATGCTGACCAAGATCCGCACCAATCCCGGCCTCTATGACGTCGTCATGATCAACGCCGCCTTCAACGACCAGGCGATGGCCGGCAAGCTGATCCAGCCGATCGATACGTCCAAGCTCTCCAACTATGCCGACATCGCCAAGGATAAGGCGGGCTCGCCGATGCTGAACCATGACGGCAAGGTCTATGGCGTGCCGTGGGTGTGGGGCCTGACGGCTCTGGCCATCAATGACAAGTCCTTCGACAAGCCGCCGACGTCGATCGCCGAGATGTGGGATCCGAAGCATAAGGGCCGCGTCATCATTCGTGACGACGCCGTCGAGGCGGTGCAATTCGGCGCCATCGCATCGGGGCAGAACATCAACGACATCAAGGATATGGATGCGGTCAAGGCGAAGCTCACCTCGCTGATGCCGCAAATCAAGACCTTCTGGAGCTCGGAGAACGACTGGAACCAGATGGTCGCCTCCAACCAGATCGACATCGGCACCTATTGGAGCGGCTCGGCCGACCGCGCCAAGACGCATTTCAAGCTGCCGGTCTCGCTGGTCATCCCACAGGAAGGCGCCGTCGCCTGGCTCGACGCCTTCTCGATTCCGGTTGGCTCCAAGAACGTTGCCGGCGCCGAAGCCTTCATCAACTACATGATCGACCCGAAATTCTATGTCGAATGGGTCACCAAGGTCGGTGCGCCGGTCTCGGCCAACACCAAGGCGGTCGAGGCGCTGCCCGAGGACGCCTTCAACCGCAAGGTCATGGGTAGCCCGGATGTTGCCAAGCGCATCCAGTTCCAGGCACCGATCACGGACGAGCAACGCGAGAAGTATCTGGCGCTGTGGCAGGAGCTGAAGGTCAACGTGAAGTAGTCGGCGTCTTTCGGGGAGGAGAGGCAAAAAATGGCCCACCAGCTTGCGATCGGTTCGCGCCGCGGACTGAGACCGGCGCTGCCGCTTCTCCTTCCCGCCTATCTGTGGCTGACGGTGGCGATTTTCCTGCCGCTGTCGGCCATGGCCTTCTTCTCGTTCATGACCGACCTGCCGCTGGCCGGAAAGGAGTGGTCGTTCACGCTCGGCAATTACGCGGCTTTCTTCTCGCAAAGCGTCTATTCGACGCTGCTGATTGCATCGCTGCGGCTCGGCCTCGAGGTGACGCTGTGGTGCGTCGTCATCGGCTACCCGGCGGCTTATGTGCTGGCCAAGGTGCTCAAGGGCCGCAGCCGCGAGGCTATCTTCCTGCTCGTCATCTTGCCCTTCTGGTCGAACGGGCTGGTGCGCATCTTCTCATGGGCGATGGTGCTGCGCGAAGGCGGCATTCTCGACACGGCGCTCAACGCCGTGCTGCCGTTCAAGATCAACATCGATCTCATGTATTCCTATCCGGCTGTCATCATCGGGCTCGTGCACTCCTATGTGCCCTATATGGTGCTCACCTGTTATCTCACGCTGCAGGCCATCGACGACTCGCTGATCGAGGCGGGACGATCGCTTGGCGCCTCACGGCGGCAGGTGCTGTGGCGGGTGATCATCCCGCTTTCGATGCCGGGCTTGATCGCCGGAGCGGCGCTGATCTTCGTGCCGGTGGTCGGCTCCTTCATGGAGCCGCGCATCCTCGGCGGCCGCACCGGCACCTTCTACGGCACCGTCATAGAGGACCAGTTCGTCGCCGTCTTCAACTGGCCGCTGGGCGCCGCGCTCTCCTTCATCCTGCTCGCGGTCGTGCTGATCATCCTGGCGCTGGCCGCGCCGGTCCTGCGGAGGGCCGCGTGATGGCGACGACGCGCATCCTCGAAGGGCTCGGGCGCTTCTACATCGTGCTGCTGCTCGCCTTCCTCTATCTGCCGATCATCCTCATGGCGGCGATGTCCTTCAACGCCTCGCCTTTCTACCAATTGCCGTTCGAGTGGACGACGGACTGGTACGCTTCGCTCTGGCAGAACGACCAACTGATCGCGGCGACCTGGAACAGCATCGAGATCGCAATCATCACCACCTTGATCTCGACCGTGCTTGGCTCGATGGCCTCGCTCGCGCTCTATCGCCATGAGTTCCGCGGCAAGAAATTCCTGCAGGCGCTGCTCTTCCCACCGATCGCCATTCCGTGGCTGATCACCGGCACGGCGATGCTCATCTTCTTCTTCGGCGTTGGCATCGGTCGCGGGCTCATTGCAATCCTGCTCGGCCACGTCGCGCTGGCGCTGCCCTACGTCATCGTCGTCGTCTCCGCGCGGCTGCAGACCTTCGCGCCGGAGCTGGAGGAGGCGGCGCGCTCGCTCGGCGCCAACCAGTGGCAGGTGACCATGCGCGTGACGCTGCCCTGGATCATGCCGGGCGTGATAGCCGGCGGGCTGTTCGCCTTCGCCGTGTCGTTCGACCAGTTCGTGGTCTCGTACTTCCTGTCGACGCCCGGCCAGACGACGCTGCCGGTCGAAATCTATGCCGCGATCCGCAAGGGTTTTACCCCGGAGATCAACGCGGTCTCGACCATCATCATTGTCGTGTCGATGGCGCTGATGCTGCTCACGGCGCGCTTCTTCAAATTCGGCGGAGAGAAATAATAATGGCCGGCGTCCAGGTAGCGAACGTCTCCCGCAGCTTCGGCGCGCACAAGGCGCTGGACAACGTCTCGATCGATTTTCCGGACGGCGGCTTCTACGCGTTGCTCGGACCGTCGGGCAGCGGCAAGACGACGCTGCTCAGGCAGATCGCCGGCTTCGACTTTCCGGATTCGGGCCGCATCGCCATCGGCGGCGAAAGCGTCGAGCGCGTGCCGGTCGAGAAGCGGCGCATCGGCATGGTGTTCCAGAACTATGCGCTGTTTCCCAATATGAGCGTCGCCGACAATGTCGCTTTCGGCCTTTCGGTGCGCGGCGAGCCGAAGGCGGCGATCGCCACAGAAGTGCAGCGCGCGCTCGACCTCGTGCAGCTCGGCAAGCTCGGCGGGCGAAAGCCGCACCAGCTCTCGGGCGGCCAGCGCCAGCGCGTGGCGCTGGCGCGCGCCATCGTCACCAAGCCGCGCGTGCTGCTTCTCGACGAGCCGCTCGGCGCGCTCGACAAGGCGCTGCGCGTCGACATGCAGATCGAATTGAAGCGCATCCAGCGCGAGATCGGCATCACCACCATCTTCGTCACGCATGACCAGGAAGAGGCGCTGACAATGAGCGATCGGATCGGCATCCTGCGTGACGGCCGGCTGGTGCAGGAAGGGCCGCCGGAAGAGATTTACGACAGGCCGCAAAGCGAATTCGCCGCGACCTTCCTCGGCGACGCCAATATCTTTCGCGGCGACGCGACCGGCTCCGGGATCAAGCTGTCGGACGGCACGACGATCGCCGCTTCGACAGGGGCATCGGTGCCGGCCGGCGCCAAGGCGAGCTGTGCCGTGCGGCCGGAGCGCATCCGGATCTCGACCGGCGCTGCGACTGCCGGTGCCGGCAATGCGAACGTGCTCGCAGGGTGGGTCTCGAAGCGCATCTTCGCCGGCAACAACAGCACCTATTTCGTCGAGCGCGACGGCCAGACGCTGAAGGTGATCGTCCAGAACACCGGGGCCGAGAGGCTGGCCGAAGGTCAGCCCGTGGTGCTCAGCTGGTCGCCGGACAGCACTGTGCTGATCGCGGCCTGAGACTGTTGCTGCTCGAAGCCTGGCCGAGACAATTCAAATCTCCGGGATGCTCTCGCGGAAGATGACCTGCAACCGTGGTTGATGGAGCTCGTAGGGCAATCCCCTGACCGAATGCGACAGGATGTTGAGCGCCTCCCTGGCCTCGACGCGCGGATTCTGATCGATCACCGCGTCGAGCGTGCCGTCGAGCAAAAGCTCCTTCGTGCCGTCCGTCACCTCATGGCCGAGGAAGAGGATCTCCTTCGCGCGTCCGCGCTCCTTCAGCGCGCGGGCGATGCCGGTATTGCCGGCGCCGACATTGTAGATCGCGGCGAGATCCGGATGGCGCTCGAGCAGGGCGGAGGCTTCCGAATAGGCCTTTTCGCGGTCATCGAGCATTTCGCGCATCTCGACGATTTCGAGGTTGGGAGATTCCTCGGCGACGATATGGCGAAAACCCATCTCGCGTTCCTCATGGCCGCGATAGGCGAGTGAGCCTGCGAACAACGCCACCTTGCCCGGACGGCCGCCGCCCATGAAGCGGTTGAGCAGATAGCCGGCGAGCCGCCCTGCGGCGCGGTTGTCGATGCCGATATAGGCGACCCTCGGCACATGCAGGATGTCGGAGGCGATGGTGACGACCTTGATGTCGCTGGCCGACAGCGACCGGATCGCCTCGCGCACCGTCGGGTGATCAAGCGCGATGACGCCGACGCCTTGCGTCTGGCCGTGCAGATCCTGCAGCAGGCGGGCGAGCCGGTCGGGGTTGAAGCCTTCGATGGTGGTGACGCGGACGTCGAGATCGGGCCGTGTCAACGCCTGCGCCTCGATGTGGCGGTGCAAGAGCTTGATGAAGGAGTTGGTGCCGGCCGGCAGCGCGAAGTCGAGCCTTATCGTCTGCCCCGGCACGGCGCGCTGCTGACTTCCGTTCGGCGTTTCGGCGATGTAGCCCAGGCGCTGCGCCATCTCGATGACGATCTCGCGCGTGCGTGCCCGCACCCCCGGGCGGTTGTTCAGCACACGGTCGACCGTGGCAGGAGAAACGCCGGCTTCCCGGGCTATGTCTGTCAGGGTTGACCGCACGTCGAGCACCTCATCGCAAGCATCAGAATCACGCAGCTTCCACTCAGTTCCGCGGAAAACGCTCAGCCGCAACCGCGATTCTGATGTGAAATGATGTAACCGCCCTTGGCTTGCGCGCAAGCCGGCGCGGTACATAAGGCGCCGAAGGTCCGGCCAAGCTGGTCGGATCGCGGGGAAAGCCCCTCAAATCCAAGCAATGGGAGCGATATGATGGGTTCGGCGGACTGCATTTTCTCCCTCACTTGCGATTTTATGACGTGTTTTGAGTATTTATGATGTTGACAGGCTTCACGCACTGTCGTCAATATCCCTCACGCGGGCCATGGAGGAACAGGCCCCGAGGGAGGAATTCGATGTCTCAATTGATCCGCATGTCGCGGCGCCGCCTGCTGGCGTCCGGAGGAAAGGCCGCGGTGTTCGTCGCCGCGACCGGTATTGCACCGCAATTCATTCGCCCCGGCCGCGCCTTCGCGGCGGACGCGCTGGCGCCCGGCATGATCGGCGGGCCGACCGGCTTCGACGGCGCGGAGCGCTATCAGTACGGGCCCGACACGCCGGAAGGGCGCGCGGTCGAGGCGGCCAAGGCGCTGAAGGCGGCCGGCAAGGCGCCGGCGAAAATCGTTCTCGGCCTCTCCGACGGCTCGATCGGCCAGCTGACCAAGCCTTTCCCGGCTGGCGCGCCTTCGATCAAGGATCTGTGGGAGAAGGAAACCGGCATCCAGATCGAGATCGTCGGCCTGCCGAACGGTCAGGAATTCACCAAGACGATGCAGGATATCTCCACCAAGGGTGGGGCCTACGACATCTATTCGACGGAATGGAACCGCCTCGGCGATCTCGCCGAAACCGGCGGCATCGCCAAGCTCGACGACTTCGTCGCCAAGCACAAGCCGGAATGGGACGACCCGAAGCAGGGCTACGTCAACGGCGCCAAGGGCGTGTCGCTGCTCAACCAGTATCGCGGCTCGACCTATGGCGTGTCGCTCGACGGCGACTTCCAGACCTGGGTCTATCGCACCGACCTGTTTAGCGATGCCGCCGAGCAGAAAGCCTTCAAGGACAAATATGGCTACGACCTTGCTCCGCCGAAGACCTGGAAGCAGCACAGCGACGTCGCGGCCTTCTTCCAGCGGCCGGACAAGGGCCTGTTCGGCTCCACCGACCTGCGCAACCAGGGCTGGGGCTACACCAACTGGTACCAGCGCTACGTCTCGATGGCCTCGCCCAACCAGTTCCTGTTCGGCGATGACGGCAAGCCGTTGATCAATTCCGAGCAAGGCATCGCGGCGACGAAGGAATATGTGGAGTCGCTGGCGCATCATTCGCCGGACGCGATCTCGTGGGGCTGGCCGGAGCAGTATGGCAACTTTGCCAAGGGAGCTGCTGCGATGACCTGCGCCTTCTCCAACCTGCCGAAATTCCTCGACAATGCCGGCAACAAGGATTCGGCCGTCACCGGCAAGATCGGATCGATGCTGCCGCCGGGACGCGAGATCGACGGCAAGCTGATTAGCCGCTCGGTGCTCTGGTTCTCGCTGACCGGCATGGTCTCGTCGCAGTCGAAGAATCCCGAAGCCGCTTACCTTCTGCTGCAGTGGCTGGGTTCTGCCCGCATCTATGCCTGGATGAGCGCCAACCCTGGCGGCTATCTCGATCCGTTCCGGCTCTCGGACTTCTCCGATCCGCTGGTCCGCCAGACCTATCACGCCTACCACATGGACGTGGTGCGCGAGACGGTGGCACGCACGGTGCCGACCATCAACTACCCCGGCGCCACGGCCTTCCACAACGCGCTCGACGAGAACCTCGTGGCCTCGCTGACCAAGGCCAAGACGCCGGAGCAGGCAATGGCCGACACCGAACGCGAATGGAAGAAGATCGCGCGGCGCATCGGCGAGGACAAGCTCCTCGAAGCCATCAAGACCAACAAGGAGGCATGGCCCACGGTTCTCGATCCGATCAGCTGATCCGTCTCCCTGGATCAGAACCGGAGGGGAGGGGCGTCAGCTCTTCCCCTCCTCCCTAACGCCACCAGCAAAGCAGCCAGATGAAGCGTTCCGTTCCCTTCGAGATATTCCGTTACGCCGCGATCCTCGCGGCGATGGCGGTGACGCTGGTGCCGATCCTGTGGATGGTGTCGATGGCGTTCAAGCCGATCGGCGAATGGTCGGCGACCGGCGCCGACCTGACCTGGTGGCCGAAGCATCCGACGCTTGCCAATTTCCAATTCGTGTTCGGCCACTCCACCAACGACCTGATCGTCGCGCTCGACCACACGGCGGTGAAGCCGATCCTGTCGTCGCTGTTGTCGGCGGTGTTCGGGACCGTGATCGCCATGTCGGCCGGCACCGCCGCCGCCTACGGCCTGTCGCGCTTCGGCTCCGGCCAGAACCTGCCGCTGGCGCTGATCCAGCTCAGGCTGTTTCCGCCGATGGCGGTGATGATCCCGGTGATGATCATGTGGGCGTTCCTCAATCTCAACGACACATGGTGGGGGCTGGCGCTGATCTACGGCATCGTCACGCTGCCCTTCGCCTTCTGGCTGATGAAGACCTTCTTCGACGACATGCCGCGCGAGATCGAGGAGGCGGCGCTCGTGGAGGGCTGCTCGCGGCTGCGCGTCTTCACCCGCATCACGCTGCCGATGATGCGCGCGCCGCTGGCGAGCGCCGCGCTCTTCGTCTTCATCCTCAACTGGTCGGATTATCTCATTGCGCTGCTGCTCACGACGCGCGAATGGGTGACGATTCCCGTCTACATGGCGTCGCTGTCGTCCTCGATGACCGGACAGCTCTACGGCGCCAAGGCCGCGCTCGGCCTGATCGCCGCGGTGCCGCCGGTGATCATGGGCATCGCCATCCAGCGCCATCTGGTGCGCGGGCTAACCTTCGGAGCGCTCAAGCAATGAGCGCGCTGACGGCGACGATTTTGGAGGACAAGATGGACGCGCGGACAAAGTCCGTCGCGCCTGACGAGGGCGCGCGGCTGGGCTTCCGCCTGACCTTGCCGGCGCAGATCCTGGTGCTGTTCATCTCGGCCTTTCCGCTTCTGATGCAGCTCTACATCAGCGTCACCGACTGGTCGCCGCTTTCGGGCGTCGGCTGGTGGAACGCCTGGGAGATGTGGAACAGCTTCGCCAACTATACCGACCTCGCGGCCGATACGCGCTTCTGGAGCGCCTTGCAGCGCACGGCGATCGTTATGCTGGTCTGCGTGCCGGCGGAGTTCCTGCTGGGTCTGGCGCTGGCGACGCTGTTCGCCGACGACTTTCCCGGCAAGCGCATCTTCTATTCGATCCTGCTGATGCCGATGATGGTCGTGCCAGCGGTCGCCGGCTACATGTTCTTCATGCTGTTCCAGTCGGGCGGCCCGGTGAACGACATCCTGTCACGCCTCGTCGGTACGCCGGTGACGATCGCCTGGCTTTCGGATCCGAACCTGGCGCTGATCGCGGTGATGATCGCCGACATCTGGCAGTGGACGCCGCTGATGTTCCTCATCCTGCTCGCCGGCTTGGTCGGTGTACCGGAAGATCAGATGAAGGCGGCGACGCTGCTCGGCGCCAATGCCTGGCAGCGCTTCACAACGATCGTGCTGCCGAAGATGAAGACGATCATCATCATCGCGCTGGCGATAAGGGTGATCGAGAACTTCAAGATCTTCGACACGCTCTATATCATGACCGGCGGCGGCCCGGGCGTCGCCACCGAGACGATCTCCGTCTACATCTACAAGGTCACCACCCAGGACCTGATCTGGGGCTATGTGGCGGCCATCGCGCTCGCCATCCTGATCGTGCTTTCGATCGTCGCGGTCTACGCCATGAAGCGCATGGCGAAGAGCCGGGAGGTGCCGGCATGAGCGCGATCCACTTGCAAAACCTGGTCAAAAAGTTCGGCGACTTCGCCGCGCTGAAGACGATGGACCTCGAGATCGCCGATGGCGAGTTCATGGCGCTGCTTGGACCATCGGGTTGCGGCAAATCGACGACGATGAACATGATCGCCGGCATGGAAGAGCCGACCAGCGGCAAGATCCTGTTCGGCGAGCGCGACATGGCAGGCGTCCCGATGGGGCGGCGAGGCGTCGGTTTCGTCTTCCAGAACTATGCCATCTTCACCCATATGACGGTGCGCCAGAACCTCGCCTACGGTCCGAAGATGCGCGGCACCGCCAAGGCCGAGATCGATCGCCGCGTCGGCGCCATCGCCGAGATGCTGCAGCTTTCGCCGCTGCTCGACCGCAAGGCCGACAGGCTGTCGGTCAACATCCTGCAGCGCGTGGCGATCGGCCGCTCGGCGATCATGGAGCCGGCGATCTTCCTGCTCGACGAGCCGCTCTCCAATGTCGACGCGGCCTTCCGCGCGGTGATGCGCACCGAGCTCAAGCAGCTGCAGCGGCAGTTCAGGCAGACCATGGTCTATGTCACGCATGACCAGCTCGAGGCCATGACCATGGCCGACCGCATCGCGGTGATGGATCACGGCGTGCTGCAGCAGGTCGGCACGCCGCTCGAGGTCTACAACAACCCGGCCAATGTCTTCGTCGCGCGCTTCATCGGCGCGCCGGGCATGAACCTGCTGAAGGGCAGACCGGCGCAAAGCGACCGCGGGCTGGTGATCGACCTGGGACCGCTCGGCGTCACACCGCCCTTGTCGGATGACCTGGCTTCGGCCGTGCGCGCGGTGCGTGGCGACGTGCTTTACGGTTTCCGGCCGGAGCAGGTGACGCTTGCCGAGCGCGGGCTCTCGATGCCGGTGAGCTTCGTCGAGCGGATCGGCGCGCGCACCATCGTCCATCTGGGCGAAGGTGAGAGTGCGGTGAAGGCGGTGTTCGAGAACGATGTCGGCCTGTCGGTCAGGCAGACGGCAGTTGTCGCGCCGCCGGCCTCGTCGGTGCGCGTCTTCGACGCGGACACCGGCCTTGCGGTGAGGGCGGGCTGAGCCATGGCCGATATCGTTTTCCGCAACGTCACCAAACGCTACGGCACCACGCTTGCGGTTGACGATGCTTCCTTTACCGTCAACGACAACGAGTTCTTCTGCTTCTTCGGGCCGCCGCTGTCCGGCAAGTCGACGATCCTGCGGCTGGTGCTCGGATTGGAGCAGCCGGACGAGGGCGAGATCCTGATCGGCGGCAAGCCGGTCAACAGCGTCTCGCCGGCCGAGCGCAACGTCGCCATGGTGTTCCAGAACCTGGCGCTGTTCCCGCATATGAGCGCGCGCGACAATGTCCGCTTCCCGCTGGTCGAGCGGAAGGTGGCCGAGGCCGAGATCGAAAAGCGCCTCGCCGACGTCGCGGCGAAGCTGCATATCGGCCACATCCTGCACAAGCCGCCGGCGCAGCTTTCGGGCGGCGAGCGGCAGCGCGTGGCGATCGCGCGCGCCCTGGTGCGCGACCCGGCCGCCTATCTGATGGACGATCCGATCTCGGCGCTTGACGCCAGGCTGCGCGAGGAGACGCGCGTCGAGCTGAAGCGCATCCAGCGAGAGCTCGGCAAGACGGTGATCTATGTCACGCATGACCAGGAAGAGGCGATGTCGGTCGCCGACCGCATGGCGATCCTGGAGAACGGCCGCATCAGGCAGATCGGCGCGCCGGCCGAAATCTACGACCGGCCGGCCAGCGCCTATGTGGCGCGCATGCTCGGCTCGCCGATGATGAACATCCTGCCGTCGGTGCGCGGCGCAAGCGGGATCGAGGCTGCGGAAGGCGCGATCCGCATCGCCGACGACAAAGCGCCGGCCGAGGCGATCGAGATCGGGCTCAGGCCGGAAGACATCAAGGTCCGGCCGTGGACGGACAACGAGACGGCGGAAGGGGGCTCGGGCCGCCCGGCGCGGGTGTTCGAGGTCGAGCCGCTCGGCGGCTACACCGTGGTGACACTCGCTGCCGGGCAGGCGCGGCTCAGGGCGCTGCTGCGCGGCCAGCCCGACATCAGGCCGGATGCGATGGTGGCGATATCCTGCGAGCCGGCCAGAGTGCATTATTTCGGCCGGGACGGAGGCGCGTTGTGACGGCCGCCGCGGCGACAGAATTTCGGGAGGAAGAAATGGCAGAAAAAGGCTTCGAGCCGGACGTCAAGGTTCGCACCAGGGACTACAAAATCGGCTGCGTCGGCGCCGGCATGATCATGGCCGAGTGTCATCTGGCGGCCTACAAGGAAGCAGGCTTTCCGGTTGTGGCGATCGCCTCGCGCACCAAGGCGAACGCCGAGAAGGTCGCCACCCGCTGGGGCATTCCGACGGTGCACGACACGCCGGAACATCTGATCGAGGACGACCAAGTCGAGATCATCGATCTTGCCTTCCCGCCCGACCAGCAGCCGGCGCTGATCCGCCATGCGCTGAAGCAGAAGCACATCAAGGCGATCCTGGCGCAAAAGCCGCTGGCGCTGTCGGTCGAGGAGGCCGTCAAGCTGCGCGACGAGGCGGCGAAGGCCGGCAAGATCCTCTCGGTCAACCAGAACATGCGCTACGACCAATCGATGCGCGTCCTGAAGCAGATCATCGACAGCGGCGCGCTCGGCGATATCGTGTTCGCGCAAATCGACATGCATGCGATCCCGCACTGGCAGACCTTCCTTCAGGGCTACGACCGGCTGACGCTCGCCAATATGAGCGTGCACCATCTCGACGTGTTGCGCTTCCTTTTCGGCGACCCGGACGAGATCACGACGCTGACGCGAAAGGACCCGCGCACCCAGTTCGATCACTCCGACGGCATCACCGTATCGACGCTGCGCTTCCCGTCGGGCGTGCTTGCCGTGTCGCTGGAGGACGTTTGGTCCGGCCCGCGCCAAGAGGGTTATAAGGACGACCAGCATATTAACTGGCGCGTCGACGGCACCAAGGGCGTCGCCAAGGGCACGATCGGCTGGCCGACGGGTGCCGCCTCGACGCTGACCTACGCTTCGGCCGAGACGACCGGCGGGGAATGGGTGAGCCCGAGCTGGGAAACGATGTGGTTCCCGCATGCCTTTATCGGCGTGATGGAGCAGCTGCAGCACGCCGTGAAGACCGGCACGCCGCCGGCGCTCTCCGTCGCCGACAACGTCAAGACGATGGCGCTGGTCGAGGCCGGCTATCGCTCGATGGCCGCGGGCCGCACGGTCAAGCTCTCCGAGATCCCGACAAACTGAATCAACTGAATCGCTTACAAGGAGGAATTCACACCATGATGCAGGCAGGCATTTTCACGGGCTATTTCCCGTACGGCCTCGAAGAGACGGCAAAGAAGATCCGCGGTCTTGGTTTCAACACGGTGCAGCTCGACCTGCACTTCAAGGACATCGACCTGTCGGCGGGCCAGATCACCAAGGACAAGGCGAAGAGGGTGCGGGATGTCTTCCGCGACCATAACCTGCCGGTCTGCTGCGTGTCGGGCTACACCAACATCATCCATCCGGACAAGGCGGAACGCGAGAAGCGCGTCGGCTATCTCAAGGAGATCATCCGCAATGCGCGCCATTTCGGCTCGCCTTACGTGATCTCGGAAACCGGCACCTACAACACCGAGTCCGACTGGGTGCATCACCCGAAGAACAAGACCGAGGAAGGTTTTGAGGAATGCCGCAAGGTGATCGCCGACCTTGCCCAGACGGCTTACGACCACGGCGCGGTGTTCCTGCTCGAGACCTATGTCAACAACGTCGTCGGCTCGGTCGAGGAGACGGTGAAGATGTTCGCGCAGGTCGACCATCCGGGCCTCGGCCTGCTGATGGACCCGACCAATTATTTCGAGACCCACAACATCGACCGCATGGACCAGATCCTCAACCAGGTCTTCGACACGCTGACCGACAAGATCAAAATAGCCCACGCCAAGGACGTGAAGCGTTCGGGTGACGACAAGTCGGAGAAGCATGCCGATATCGGCGACGCCGACGCGATGGAAAGCCACACGTTCCGCGGTGTCGGCGAGATCGAGCTGCCGGCGCCGGGCCTCGGCTCGCTGAATTACGACCTCTACCTCAAGCGTCTCGCCGAGAAGCATCCGAACATCCCGGTGATCATCGAACACCTGTCGGAAGACGACGTGCCGCGCGCCAAGAAGTTCCTCGACGGGAAGTTCCGCGAGAACGGCCTCTGAGATTGCGCAGGCGCCGCGCTTCGCGGCGGCGCCGCGGCTTAGACCAGACAAGTGGAGGAAACGAAATGTTGAAATTCGGATTGAAACTGGCGACCGCGGCGGCCGTATTCGCCGGCATCGCCTTCGGCTCGGCCGCGCAGGCGCAGGACGGCCAGAAGACGTTCTATCTCTTGTCGCATGGCGGCCCGTCCGATGCGTTCTGGATCGACTGGAACGCCGGCGCGACCAAGGCCTGCGACCAGCTCAAGGTCACCTGCAAGATCTCCTTCAGCGGCGGCGACATGGCGGCGCAGAAGGAGGCTTTCAACTCGGCGCTCGCCGCCAAGCCGGACGGCATCGCCACGACCTCGGCGCAGCCCGGGCTATGGACGGAGGAAGTGAAGGCCGCCAAGGCCGCCGGCATTCCGATCGTGTTCTTCAACACCGACGACCCGGCAACCGGTCGCCAAGCCTATGTCGGCGCCGACCTTAAGGAAGCCGGCGCCATCTGGGCGAAGTATCTCGTCGACCATAAGATGGTGAAGCAGGGAGACAAGGTGTTCCTGCCGGTCGAGGTGCCCGGCGCCAGCTACCAGCAACTCGAGACCGAGGGCATCGCCGGCGTCTTCGATCCGCTCGGCATCAAGTATGACGTGGTCGACTGCGGCACCGATCCGGCCGGCATCATCGCCAAGATGACCGACTATATGGTCGCCAACAATCCGCCGGCGATCATTGCGCTGGGCGATTCCGTTGCAGCCAGCGTCAAGCGGGTGTTCGACGGCGCGGGCATTCCGGCCGGCAAGATCCCGGTCGTCGGCTGGGGCAATTCCAAGGAGACGGCCCAGGCGGTCAAGGACGGCTTCGTCAACGCCGCCGCCTGGCAGTATCCGTCGGCCCAGGGCTTCATGCCGGTCGCGCTGCTCGGCCTTGCCGCTTCGGGCGAGCCGATCGGCTACGACATCCACACCTTCGGCCTCTACGACGCCTCCAGCGTCGAGCCGATCCTGAAGCTCTACGACAAGAAGTGAGAGAACTGGCGCCCGTCGTGTGAACGTCGGGCGCCACGCAGAAAGCATGGTTCAGCAAGTCATGGTCCAGCAAGCCGGGGCAGTTACAGCGGAAGATGGCGCGGGGCGTGCGAACGCCAAGTCGAGTCTGATGCGCTCGCCGCAATTCTCCTCCTTCGTCATCCTCGTCGTGCTTCTGGTGGTGTTCGCGGTCGCCGACGGCAACTTCCTGTCGCCGCTCAACATCTCCAACATGATGGCGTTCCTGCCGGAGCTTGGCATCATCGCACTCGGCATGACGCTGCTTCTGACCGCCGGCGAATTCGACCTGTCGGTCGGCGCAGTCTTCGCGCTCGCCCCCGTGGTGGTGATGCTCCTGGTACAGAACGCCGGCGTCGATATCGGCGTGGCGCTGCTGGCCGGTCTGCTGCTCTGCATCGCGATCGGCGCCATCAACGGCGTCATCGTCACCAAGATTGGCATCTCGTCCTTCCTGGTGACGCTGTCGATGCTGCTTATCGTACGCGGCGCCGCGCTCTACATCACACAAGGGTTTCCGCTGAAGTCCTGGGACCAGCCGGGCTTTTTCGTCACCCTGCTCGCCGGCAGCTTCAACATCGGCGCGTTCCGCTTCTACACCTCGCTCTGGTGGTTCATCGGGCTCTCGCTGCTTGCGGTTTATGTGCTGCGCTACGCCAAGCTCGGCAACTGGATCAGCGCCATCGGCTCCAACCGCAATGCGGCGGTGGCGCGTGGCGTGCCGGCCGACGCTGTCAAGATCTGGCTGTTCATCCTGACCTCGGTGCTGGCAGGGCTTGCCGGCATGATCAGCGCCTTCCGCATCTCGGCGGCCTCGCCGGTGGCGGGAACCGGCTATGAGCTCGAAGTGATTGCCATGGTGGTGGTGGGCGGCACGGCACTGACCGGCGGGCGCGGCACCATCCTCGGCACCATCGTCGGCGCGCTGATGCTGCGCGCGATCCGCAACGGCATCGTGCTCGTCGGCGTGCCGGGGCTCGCCTACAACATCTTCGTCGGCGTCATCATCCTCGCCATGCTCATCCTGCACGCTCTGCTGCAGAAAAACGCCGCAAGGAGCTGACAATGATGCAGGAAGTGCTCCGGCTGCAGAACTTGCAAAAATCCTTCGGCAGCGTGCGCGCGCTGAAGAACGCCTCGCTGACGCTCAAGGAGGGCGAGGTGGTCGCGCTGCTTGGCGATAACGGCGCCGGCAAGTCGACGCTGATCAAGGCGATCTCCGGCGTCTTCCCGATCGATCGCGGCGACATCTATGTGCGGGGCGAGAAGGTCTCGATCCGCTCGACGCGCGAGGCAATGGATCTCGGCATCGAGACCATCCATCAGGACACTTCGCTTGCGCCCGACCTCAGCATCGCACGCAACCTGTTCCTCGGCCGCGAGCCAGTCAATCTCAAATGGCTCGGCGTGTTCGCGCCGCTCGACCTCGCCAAGCTGCGCGATGCGGCCTCGGCGCTGCTCAAGCGCGTCGGCATTTCGAAGAAGCTCGACGCCGACGCCTTGGTCTCGACGCTGTCCGGCGGCGAGCGCCAGTCGATCGCCATCTCGCGCGCCATGCAGTTCGCCGCCAAGGTGATCATCCTCGACGAGCCGACCAACAATCTCGGCGTCGAGGAAACGCATGGCGTGCTGCGCTTCGTCAAGGAGATGCGCGAGGCCGGGCATTCGGTGCTTCTGATCACCCACAACATCCACCATGTGTTCGAAGTCGCCGATCGCATCATCGTCATGCGCCGCGGCGAGATCGTCGCCGAGCAGACGGTCGCCGACACCGACCTTCTGACCGTGGAAAGCCTGATAACCGGCGCCGACCTGTCGGCCCTGATGAAAAGGGCGCAGTGACGGCATGGTGAAGCTCTACGGACAGACGCTTTCACGGCGGCAGGTCGCGGAACGTTCCGGCATGCTGTCGCAATTCGCAGGCGTGCGGCTGATGACGCTCGGCGACGGCGTCGAGCGCGGCATCCGCATGCTCGAATTCCGCACCGGCTCGGGCCTGCGCTTCACCGCGCTCTTAGACCGCGCGCTCGACATTGCCGATTGCGAATACAAGGGCCAGGCGATCGGCTGGCATTCCCCGAGCGGTTTTCGCCATCCCGGTCTGCACGACTATGAAGGCGAGGATGGCTTCGCCTGGGGTCGGTCCTTCTCCGGCCTGCTGGTCACCTGCGGCCTCGACCACATTCTCGGCCGCAACGAGGTGCCGGCGGAGAACTACAACTATCCCGGGCGCAAGACGGTGACGCACTCGCTGCATGGACGCGTCGGCACCATTCCGGCGCGGCTCACCGGCTATGGCGAAAACTGGGACGGCGACCGCTGCGTGTTGTGGGCGGAGGGAATCGTCCAACAGGCAAGCGTGTTCGGCGAAGATCTGCATCTCATCCGCCGCATCGAGGCCGATGTCGGCGGCAGCGAGATCCGGCTGTCGGACCGGGTCGTCAATCACGGCTTCCATCGCACCCCGCATATGTATTTCTATCATGTCAATGTCGGGCATCCGCTGCTCGACGAAGGCTCGCGCTATCTGGCGCCGATCCGTGACGTGGTCTGGGCAGCACATGCCGGCGAACGCTACCAGGCGCAGAAGGTCGGCTACCGTACCGTTTCCGGGCCTCAGCTCGGCTTCAGCGAACAGGTCTGGCAGCATGAGCTGGGCGCCGACAGCAAGGGCGAAGTGCCGGTCGCCGTCGTCAATGACCGGCTTGGCCTCGGCTTCGAGGTCGTCACCCGCAAGGACCAGTTGCCTTGTTGCTACGAGTGGCAGAATTTCCAGGCCGGGCAGTATGCGCTTGGCATCGAGCCCTCGACGCACCATGTGCTCGGCAACCTGGCTGCGCGCGAGCGCGGTGAGATGATCTGGCTGGAGCATGGCGAGACCCGCGCCTATGACGCGGTGTTTCGCGTCCTCGATGGCAAGCAGGCGGTCGCCGAAGTCGAAACCAGGATCATGGCCATCGCCCGCCAGCCAGAGCAGGATTATCCTCCGCCATCGGGCAATTTCCCAAGACTGGCGGGGAGGGCATGAGCGCGACATTTATCCATAGCGAGCCCTCCGGCCGGCGGACCGGATTGCCAGCTCTGCGTGAAGATTGGAGGCCGATGTGACGATGGCAAAGAAGCGCGACTACAGCCTTGTCGGCGAAAGCACGCGCAGGGCGATTGAGACCGGGCTCGCCTCGGCCGAATGGTACCACACGGACGTGCCGCGCAAGACGATGAAGGAATTGATGCAGCGCTCCGACGGGCCGGCGATCCGCGACACCATCATATGGATTTCCGCGATCCTGGGCTCGGCGGCCGGCATCGTCTGGTTCTGGGGCACATGGTGGGTCGTTCCGTTCCTGTTCGTTTATGGCGTGCTCTATGGCTCTTCGAGCGACTCACGCTGGCACGAATGCGGCCACGGTACCGCCTTCCGCACGCGCTGGATGAACGACGTCGTCTACCACATCGCCTCCTTCATGCTGATGCGCAACCCCGTGCAGTGGCGCTGGAGCCATGCGCGCCACCACACCGACACCATCATTGTCGGCCGCGACGCCGAGATCGCGGTGATGCGGCCGCCGGACCTCATCAAGGCGGCTTTGGCCTTCACCGGCATCCTCGACTTCCGCTATTCGCTGCCGACGTTGGTGCGCCAAGCCTTCGGTACATTGTCGGACGACGAGAAGAGCTACATCCCTGAGATGGAGCAGCACAAGGCGGTGATCGCGGCGCGCTGTCATATGGTCGTCTATGCCGCGACGATCGCTGTCGCGATCGCGCTTAGGTCGTGGATTCCGCTGGTGCTGATCGGCGTGCCGCGTCTTTACGGCACCTGGCACATGGTGCTGACGGGACTGTTGCAGCATATCGGACTGGCCGACAACGTCACCGATCACCGGCTGAACACACGCACCGTCTACATGAACCCGATCAGCCGGTTCATCTACTGGAACATGAACTACCATGTGGAGCACCACATGTTCCCGATGGTGCCTTACCACGCGCTGCCGAAGCTGCATGAGCTGATCAAGCACGATCTGCCGGTGGCGAATCCGTCGATGTGGCACGCCTATCGCGAGGTCTGGCCGGTGCTGCTCCGGCAGCTGAAATATGAGGACTATTATCTCAAGCGCGAATTGCCGCCGACGGCCAAGCCCTATCGCGGCGAATTCCACGATCTCGACATAACGGCGGCCGCCGCCGAATAGGCGCCGCATGGCAATCCAGAGAATATGATGGCCGGAGAAGGACGATGGCGGAGTGGGTCGAAGCATGCGAGGTGGACGATGTGGACGAGGAGGATGTGATCCGCTTCGACCATGGCGGCCGCACGTTCGCGATCTACCGCTCGCCGGACGACGCATTCTTCGCCACCGACGGCTACTGCACGCATGAAAAGGCGCATTTGGCCGACGGGCTGGTCATGGACGACATCATCGAATGCCCCAAGCACAATGGCCGCTTCAACTACAAGACCGGCGAGGCCAAGGGCGCGCCGGTCTGCGTCAACCTCAAGACCTATCCGGTCCGGGTCGAGGCCGGTAAGGTGATGATCGATATCGGCTGAGGGCCGTTTGCGAATCAACAGGGATACATCAATGACCCGAAAGAGACCAACCGTTGCCGATCTGCGCGCCATGAAGGGCAAGCGGCAATTGACCATGCTGCGCGTGCTGACGCTGGAGGAGGCGGAGGCCGCCGAGCGGGCAGGGGTGGATATCGTCTCCGTGCCGCCTGAGCTGGTGCTCAATCCGCAATATCGCGACGCCGCGCCCAGCCTCTTCACCATGCCGGGCGACAATTTCTATGAGATCGGCACGGCCGACGATTTCGTGCGCTGGGCGTTCCGCCTCTACAAGGCAAGCGCCGATGCCGTCTATTGCAGCGCCGGCTATGCCACGATCAAGCGCATGGCCGATGACGCCATCCCCGTCATCGGCCATGTCGGTCTGATCCCGTCTCGCGCCACCTGGACCGGCGGCTTCAAGGCCGTCGGCAAGACCGCCGACACGGCGATGAAGGTGTTCGAGGCGGTGAAGCAGCTGGAAGCCGCCGGCGCGATCGGCGCCGAGATCGAGGTCGTGCCGGTCGAGGTGGCGAAGGCGATTTCGGAGCGCACCTCGCTGATCATGCTGTCGATGGGCGCGGGCACCGGCTGCGACGCCCAGTACCTGTTTGCCGAGGATATTCTCGGCACCAATCGCGGTCACATGCCGCGCCACTCGAAAGTCTACCGCAACTTCGCCGCCGAATATGACCGGCTGCAGCAGGAGCGCATCGCGGCGTTTTCCGAATATGTCGCCGACGTCAACAGCGGCGCCTATCCGGAAGACAGGCATATCGTGCACATGGATCCGGACGAGCTTACCCTCTTCATGAAGAAGGTGGAGCCAAAGCCCTGAACCCAGGGTCGAAAAGCGTCAGCCGGTTGCCGGGGGACCTTGCCAAATTCCGCTGGCGAGGGCGGCGTAAAGCGCTTCCGCATCGATGCCAAGCGGCCTGTCTTCCCTGAGCGTCGCCACATGCGAGCGCACGGCCGCGTGGATTGTGCCCGTGGCCGGCGCGAGCGTCATACCCTCGCGCAAATCGACCGCCTGCGCTGCCGCCATCAGCTCGAAGGTAATCAGCCGCCGCCACAGCACGATCATCTCGGCGCATTTCGCGACGGCGAGCGGCGTCTGCGTGGCGTGATCCTCGACGCCCTCGGACACGGGCAGGAAATCGAGCATCACCGGATTGGCCTTGTGGCGGATCGCGGCCAGGATGGCCGTCACCGTCTTCTGCAGCGGCACGAAGCCGGCGGAAGCGCCGCCCACCGGCGAGAGGTATTTCGGCAGGCCATGACGCGTCGAGCCGGTGAGCTGGACGAAGCGCGCGGCGGATGCCGCCGCGCATTGCGCGATCGCAAGGCCAAGCGTCTCGAAGGCGAGCGCCAGCGACGCGGTGTGGAAATTGCCGGTCGACATGACCAGCTCATCCTCGGCAAGCACCAGCGGATTGTCGGCGGCGGCGTTGAGCTCGATCTCGACAGCCAGCCTGGCATGATCGATCGCCTGGATCAGCGCGCCATGGATCGAGGGCATGCAGCGGATCGACAGCGGATCCTGGATGGTGGTCGGCGCCGGCGCTTCATCACGGGCCAGCAGGTCGCGCAGGGCCTTCGCCGCAAGTTGCTGGCAGGCACCCGGTCGCGCCTGATGCTGGCGCGGATCGAGGATGGTGCGGTTGGCGCCGATGGCTTCCATCGTCAGCGCGCCGGCCTGTTGCTGCTGGTCGAGCGCCGACAGCGCGTCAGTCAGCGCCAGCGCTCCGGTCCCGGCTGAAACCGCCGAGGCGTTGATCAGGGAGAGACCGTCCTTCGGCGAAAGGCTGACGGGTGCGAGCCGCGCCATCATCAGCGCCTTGGCGGCAGGCATGCGGCGGCCCTGATATTCGGCTTCGCCATCGCCGACCAGCACGCGGGCGATCGCCGTCATCAGCAAAAGGTCGCCAGCGCCGATCGAGCCCAGCGACGGCATCACCGGATGCACGCCGGCATTGAGCGCTTCGACCAGCGCGGTGAATACGCGCGGCGACAGGCCCGAGCCGCCGGGCGCGAGCATGGCAAGGCGGGCAAACATCGCCGCCCGCACCGCCGCCGTCGGCAGGGCCTCGCCGACCGCGGCGCTGCGGCCTTCGATCAGCTGGCGCTGGAAAGCGCTCGCGTCGCCGTCGACCGCGGTGACGAGATTGGCGCCGAGGCCCCTGTTCAGCCCGTAGATCTGCTGGCCCGCGGCCGCGGCGGCATCGAGGACCTGGCGAGCCTTGTCGAGCCTTTCGAGGACGGCCGGCGTGACCTCGACCTTGCAGGCGTTGCGCGCGGCGGCAACCACATCCTCGATGCTGACGCCGGCGCCGGTGAGAACGAGCGGGCTCATGCGAAGCGCAGCCTCTGGCCGATGCCCTGTTCGCTGGCCTTGGCGAGCATGGCCTTACCGAGCGCGATGTCCGACAGCGAGAGGCCGCGATGCCAGAACAGGATCGTCTCGCCATCGCTTTGCCGGCCTGCCTTGAGGCCGGCGGCGATCTGGCCCAGCTCGGCATGCAGCGTCGCTTCGCTCAGCCGTCCCGTCTCTACATGGGCGCGCAGCGAGCCGAATTTGCCGCTTTTGCATTGGCCCCAGTCGTCGACGACGATCTTCTGCATGATGTCGGTCAGCGACAGCTCGACCGCGCTCATCGTGCCATAGGGCACCACCAGCGCGCCCCGCTTGATCCATTCGGTCTTGAGCAGCGGCTGCGGTTCCGGCAACCGCGAGGCTTCAACGACGATGTCCGCGCCTTCGACGCAGCCTTTCCAGTCGGCCACGGCGATGACGGGCTTGCTCAGGTCGGCCGCGAGCTTCGCGGCAAAGCTATCGCGGCTGTCGGGCCGTCGCGAATGGACGCGGATCTCGTCGAAATCGAAGAGATGGTCGAGCAGGCGCACGTTCCAGTAGGCGGTGCCGCGCGCGCCGATATGGGCGAGCACTTTTGACGACTTCTTCGCCAGATGCTTGGCACCGATGGCCGTGACGGCGCCGGTGCGCATGTCGGTGATGACGGTGGCGTCGAGGATGGCGCGCGGCGTGCCGGTGCGCGGATCGAAAAGATTGAGGATGCCGAATTCCGACGGCAGGCCGTGCATGTAGTTGTCGACATAATCGCCGACGATCTTGACGCCTGCCGCATCGAGCGGCGCCACATAGCCGCGCAGCACGTTGAAGTGGCCGTGGAAGGAGGGATCGGGCTCGAGATGGACGCGCGGCTCGATAACGGTCTGGCCGTTACCCTGCGCGACGAGCCCGGCCTCGACGGCGCCGATGATCTCGGCGTCGGTCATTGCAAGTGCGTCAATGTCGAGAGCATTGAGGTAGTCGATATAGATGGGCTTCATGCGTTTTCCTCGGCCACCCCCGGGCTCATCCATAACAGGCGAAACCGGGACACGGAAGTTTGTTGGATAAGCTCTGGACTGTACCAGGTTTATGCTGTTCAACCACCGCGTCATGACCAGCATCCCCGACAACGAAGACGTGTCCCGGCCGATAGTTTCCGCACGGCAGTCCCGACGCGTCGCGCTGATCGTTGCGGTCGCCTTCTTCATGCAACTGCTGGATTCGACGATCATCTCGACGTCGCTGCCGCAGATGGGCCGGTCCTTCGGCGTGCCGGCGGTGGCGATGAGCATCGGCATCACCGCCTATATGCTGACCATGGCGGTGTTCGTGCCGCTGTCGGCCTGGCTTGCCGACCGGTTCGGCGCGCGCAACATCTTCCTTGTTGCGATCGCGCTGTTCACGCTGGCCTCGATCGCCTGCGGCATCTCGCAAAGCCTGACCGCGTTCGTCGCCGCCCGCATCGTGCAGGGCCTTGGCAGCGCGCTGATGACGCCCGTGGGCCGTATCCTGGTGCTGCGCAACGCCGAAAAGTCGGAGCTGCTCAACGCCACGGCACTGATCACCTGGCCGGCTTTGTTCGCGCCGGTGGTCGGGCCGGTGCTCGGCGGCTTCATCACCACCTATCTCTCCTGGCATTGGAATTTCTTTATCAACGCTCCGCTGGGGCTGGCCGGGCTGGCGCTCGTCGCCCGGTTCGTGCCGGGCGACCGCGATTCCGAGGCCAAGCCATTCGATTGGCCGGGCTTTTTCCTCACCTCGCTCGGCCTTGCGGTGATGCTCTACGGGCTCGAGCGCCTGGCGCATCCCGAGGACGGCTTGCTGCCGACGATAGGCTCCATCGGCATCGGCATCGTGATCGGTTGGCTCGCCGTTCGCCATCTTCTGCAGGCCCGGCATCCGCTGCTCGACCTTTCGGCTTTCAAGGTGCTGACCTTCGCGATCTCGACACTTGCCGCGGGCACGGTCTTTCGTATCGCCATCAATGCTACACCCTTCCTGCTGCCGCTGCTGTTCCAGGTCGGCTTCGGTCTGCGTCCGGTCGATGCCGGCCTGTTGGTGCTGGCTTATTTCCTCGGCAATCTCGGCATGAAGACCGTGACGACGCCGACGCTAAGGCGCTTCGGGTTTCGCACCGTAATGGTGGTGAACGGGGTGATCGCTTCGGTGGCGATCATGGCCTGCGGCGCGATCTCGCCGCAGACGCCGCTGGCGCTGGTGGTGGCCCTGATGATGATTGCCGGCCTCACGCGCTCGATGCAGTTCACCGCGCTGAACACGCTTGCCTTCGCCGATATTGGCGCGCGGCAGCGAAGCTCGGCGGCGACGCTCTCCTCGATGCTGCAGCAGATAGCGATGCTGTTCGGCGTGGCGATCGCGGCGGCGATCCTCAACCTTTCGCAGATCGTCAGGGGCGAAGCCTTGCCCGACCTCGTCGACTTCAGAATCACCTTTGTCGCCATCGGCCTGCTTGGTCTTGTCGCGGCGATGCGCTTCCTGATCTTGCCGGCCAATGCCGGCGCCGAGGTTTCAGGCCATTCGACGAACAATTGAGGTCGCGCCGGGCGCATTTTGCGGACGCAAATTGCGCCAGCGGCGCCGCCTTCGCACGGGTTCTTCCACAGATCGCGCGATCGCGTTGGCGAACCGCCAAAAAGCACAAGAGTTTCCGCCTATTGCGCCAGTTTCGGCAATCGATGCGTCCACTCGGAAAATAGCCGGAGAGGCGCGGGTCTTGAACGCGGATTCATTTGACGAGCCGCTGTTGAGCCGATTAGCTTTCGTGCGGGATGGAGGCCGAAGGCCTTGCCATCAGGGCGAAAGACATAGCGATGAGCGCGATCGGCTGGCCGAACTGGAGGCGCCTTAATCAGGAAGGCATCGTCTTTGCCATCGCCATCCTGCTGTTCGCTGCCGCTGCGCTCGGCCTGCCCGGGTTCCTGACAGCCGATAATCTGGTCGCCATCGTCCGCTCGGTCTCGGTGCTCGGCATCCTGGCGCTCGGCATGGCAGTCGTCATCATCGGCCGCGGCATCGACCTGTCGGCGGTCGCGATCATGGCGATGTCGGTCGCCTGGTACCTGCAACTGCTCAACACCGGCACCTCGGACGGGCTCGCCTTCGTCTATGTGTTGGCGGGTGTTTTAGCCATCGGCCTGCTCAACGGTTTCCTCGTCGCCTATGCCGACGTGCCGGCGATCTTCGTCACTTTGGCCACCGGCTCTTTCGTGTTCGGCTATGTGCGGTCGCAACTGATCACGCAGGATGCCGTGCCGGTGCCCGGCGGACACTGGGTCGAGCTGCTCGGCGGCGTTCGTTTCCTCGATATTCCGGTCGAGGTGTTCGTCTTTGCCGGGCTGGCCTTCCTGGTCTTCCTGTTCCTGCGCTACACCAAATGGGGCCGTTTCATTTATTTTGCCGGCGACAATCCGGTCGCTGCCCGCAACATCGGCGTTCCGGTGCGGCCCATGCTGGTGCTGCGCTATGTGCTCTCGGCTTTCGTGGCGCTGATCGCCGGGCTTTTGACGGCAGCCAGCCTGCATTCGATCAACACCCGTATCGTCAATTCGACGCTGCTCTACGACATCGTTTTGGTGGCGGTGATCGGCGGCGTCGGCCTTTCGGGCGGCAGGGGCGGGGTGCGCAACGTGCTGGTGGGGGCGGCGCTGATCGGGATCCTGCTCAACGCCATGACCATTATCGACATTCCGCTGCTCTACCAGAACCTGATCAAGGCGGCGATCCTGTTAGGCGCCATCATCGTCGACGGCATCATCAATCCGCGCGACGAGCAGACGGCGCAGCAGGGCGACATTTAGAGCAGATGGATTGCCCATCTTGCTCTCAGGTACCCGGCGCGACCGCGACGGTCGGCCGGCAATGAAAACCGAACCAGAGGATGTGACATGAAACTACTCAGAACATTGATGGCCGCCGCCACGGCGCTCGCCATTACCGCCTTCGCAGCGCCGGGCTTCGCCGCCGACGATCCTGGTCCCGCCGCCTATGCCAAGGCGCTCAACGGCAAGCGCGTCATGCTGGTGCCGCTGGCTATGGGCTTCGACCTGGCGCAGGGCTGGGCGCATTATCTGAAGAAGGAGGTCGAGGCCTGGGGCGGCACGTTCGAGACCCGCGATCCGAACTGGGTGGTCGATGCCGGCGCGCAGGCTATCACCGACGCCATCGCGTCCGACACTCGGCCCGACGTGCTGATCATCCATGCGCCCGACCTCAACTCCTATTCCAAGCTGATGAAGAAGGCGCAGGCCGCCGGCACCTACGTTATCCTGGTCGACAATCCAGCGAACTTCCCCGCCGACGCCTTCGTCGGCAGCGACTGGGACAAGCTCGGCCAGCTCGAGGCGGAAGCGGCGATCAAGGGCTGCGGCGAGAATTCGTCCAAGAAGATCGGGCTGGTGCAGGGCGACCAGGCGAACTCCTCCAGCCTCTACCAGTATGCCGGCATCATGAAGGTGCTGGAGAAACATCCCGATTTCCAGGTGGTCGCCAAGCCGGATTCCAATTGGGACGCGACCACCTCGCGCAATGTGACGACGACGATGCTGCAGCAGCATCCGGACATCTGCTCGATCATCGACTTCTGGGATGGTGACGCCACCGGCGCTTCGGCCGCGATCCGCGACGCCAAGCTCGACGGCAAGGTGTTCCTGGTCACCACCGGCGGCGGCGAAAAGGCGGCCGATTGCGACAAGCTGGAAGACGGCACCTATGGCGCCGTGGTGATGACCGATCTTGCCCGCCAGTCGGGCGACATGAACGCCATTATCAAGTTCCTGCTGCAGAGCGGCCAGCCGGCTGGCACGTCGCACACTTACATCTACACGCTGGAGAAGGCGACGACCAAGGCCGACCTCAAGCCCGATAGCTGCTGGGACCTGAAGGCGCTGCAGGCCGAAGCGGCGGCGAAATAAGCCGCGCGCCCAAAGAGCATCCCATGAGGTGGCCGGATCGTTCCGGCCACCTCTTTCCCGTTTTCATGACAGCAGCAGCCGATGACTTTCCGTGAACGCCTCCAGGCCTGGCGCTACAACCTCGTGCCCGACCATCTGGTCGGCGAGATCCTGACCAAACGCTGGACCGACAACGCTATTCCTTTCCTGGCGCTGATGGCGACGCTCGGCGTGTTCGGCTCGGTCATTCCGGGCTTCTTCAAGCTCACCTCGCTGCAGGAATCGACGCGCCAGCTTGGCGAGTTCTCGCTGGTGGTCATCGGCATGACCGTGGTGATGCTGGGCGGCGGCATCGATCTTTCGGTCGGCTCGATCTTCGCGCTGTCCTGTTTTTCCGCCGTCTATGTCTTCTTCATCCTCGAACAGTCGATCTGGCTGGCCTTGGTCGCGGCGCTTTGCACCGGGCTCGTCTTCGGCGCCATCAACGGTTACCTGGTCGGCTATCTCAGGCTGCGCGCCTTCCTCACCACGCTGGTCACCTTCATCTTCGGACGAGCGCTGTTCGATATCCTCGTCACCGCCTATGCCGCCGACGTGCAGCTTTCCCAGGCTTCGTCCGACGTGCTCGACTTCATCGGCGACGGGACCTTCTGGGGCCTGTCGGTCTCGGTCTGGCTGGCGATCATTCTTGCCGTCGTCACGCATATCGCGCTGACGCGCTCGCGCCCGGGCTGGCATGTGCTGGCGGTGGGCGGCTCCCGACGTTCGGCGCACAATGCTGGCATCCGCGTGCGCCGCACCGTGTTCATGACCTATGTCTTTTCCGGCTTCTGCTGCTCGATCGGCGGCTTTCTCATCGCCTGCCGCTTGAGTGGGGCAGGGCCGGGCACCGGCCTCAACCTCGAAATCATGGCGCTGACGGCGGCGGTGGTCGGCGGCGTCAGCCTGGGCGGCGGGCGCGGCTCGGTGGTCAAGGGGCTGATGGGCGCGATCATCGTGCTCACCATGACCAACGGGCTGATCCGGCTCGGCTACGGCACCGGCACCAACCAGATGGTGCTCGGCATCCTTTTGGCGGTCGCCGTCACCATCGACATCCGCTGGCTGAAGAACCGCCACAAGGTGCTGAACGAGGTCTATGTCGCGCCGGTCTACCTCAAGATGGGCGAGACGCAATCGGCCGCGCCGGGCTCCGGCACGTCCTACGAGCTCGACAACCGGCTGTCGGCCGCGGACCATATCGGGCTTGGCGAGCTGGAGGGACCCGAAGACGTTATCCTCGACCGCGACGACCATCTCTATTGCGGCACCCGCCACGGCGAGATCGTCCGTTTCTTCGCGCCGGACTACAAGCGCTCCGAGGTGTTTGCGCATATCGGCGGCTTTCCGCTGGGCTTGGCCTTCGACAAGGACGGCAACCTGATCAGCTGCGTCGGGGCCATGGGGCTCTATTCGGTCTCGCCCGAGCGTGAGGTAAAGCGCCTGTCGGCGGAGACCGCGCGCTCCTGGACCTCGATCGTCGACGATGCGCGCCTGCGCGATCCTAACGATTGCGACATTGCGCCCGACGGCCGCATCTATTTCACGGATTCGACCAAGCGCTATGATGCCCATGATTGGGCGCTGGACTCGATCGAGAACCGCGCCACCGGTCGCCTTTTGGTCTACGACCCGAAGGACGGCTCGACCAAGACGCTGCTCGACGGCTACCGCTACACCAACGGCGTGTGCATGGCGCATGACGGCAAGTCGCTGTTCTTCGCCGAAAGCTGGGCCTGCCGCGTGCATCGCTACTGGTTGGAAGGCCCGAAGGCCGGCACCGCCGAATGCGTCATCCGCGACATGCCGGGCTATCCCGACAACATCAATCGCGCCTCCGACGGCAATTACTGGATGGCGTGGCTCGGCATGCGCACGCCGAGCTTCGATCTCTCCTTGCGCCATCCCGATATGCGCAAGCGCATGACCCGGCGCCTGCCGCAGGACGAATGGCTGTTCCCCAACATCAACACCGGTGGCGTGGTGAAATTTGACGAGAAGGGCGCCATCGTCGAGACGCTCGGCGATCTTTCGGGCAACGCGCATCCGATGGTCACCTCGATGCGCGAGCACAAGGGCTATCTTTTCGTCGGCGGCATCCTCAACAACCGCATCGGGCGCTACAAGATCGAGGGCGCCGACCCGAACTGGACAAGCCCCGCCTCCTATTGGGGAGGCAAGCCATGATCCTCGATCCCATCCTGGACGTCTTTCGCGGCAAGGCGGTCACCATTCCGCCGCTCGACGGCGCCTTCCGTCCCAACACGCGGCTGGACGACGCGCCGGCCTTTGCCGAGCTGACCGAGCCGGACAACCTGCTGATGGCCGATGGCCAGTTGCTCGTCTCCAGCGGCAACGCGATCCTTGCGGTTGCGGCCGGTTCCGAGCCCGTCGTGGTCGAGACCTTTCAATCCCCCGTCACCGCGCTGGCGCTGTCGCCCGCCAGCGAACTGACGGTCGGGCTCGAAAGCGGCAGGCTGCTGATCGCCGGCAAAGAGGTCTCGTTGCCCGCCGAGATCCGCTGCATCACGGCGCTTGCCTATGCCGATGACGGCACGCTGTGGCTGGCCAACGGCTCCGCCGAACATGCGCCGTCGCAATGGGCGGCCGACTTGATGAAGAAGGGGTCGTCCGGTGCGCTGTGGCGATGCGGCCGAGGAGGCATCGGTTTTCAGAAGATCGCCGGCGACATCGCCTTTCCCTATGGGCTTCACCCGGTAGGTGCCGATGTGCTGGTGAGCGAAAGCTGGCGCCATCAGCTTGTGCTCTTCGACGGCGCGAATGGAAACCGCTCAACTGTGCTTACGCATCTGCCGGGCTATCCCGCGCGGCTCTCGCCAACCGGCGACGGTGGGGCCTGGCTGGCGCTGTTTGCGCCACGCAACCGGCTGATCGAATTCGTGCTGCAGGAAACGCATTATCGCCGGGACATGATCGACCAGGTGCCGCCGGCCTATTGGATCGCGCCGGCGCTGGCCTCAAACCGCAGCTTCCTCGAGCCGCTGCAATGCGGCGGTATCCGCACGATGGGCATCCATAAGCCGTGGTCGCCCAGCCGCTCTTATGGGCTCGTCGTGAGGCTCGACCGGAGCCTGCAGCCGCAATTCAGCCTGCACAGCCGCGCCAACGGCACGCGCCACGGCATTTGCAGCGTCGCGGAACAGGACGGACGCCTGTTCATCGCCTCGAAGGGCGGTGATTGCGTGCTGGCACTCGACGCAATCGCGGGAGGTTTCTGATGGAACCGATCGTCCGTCTCGAAAACGTCACCAAGACCTATCGCGGCTTGCCGGCGGTGAAGAACGTCACGTTCGATCTGAGGAAAGGCGAGATCCACGCGCTGCTGGGCGAGAACGGCGCCGGCAAGTCGACGCTGACCAAGATCATCGCGGGCGTCGTCGAGGCGACGTCGGGCAAGATGTTCCACAAGGGCGTCGAGACGGCTTACGCCTCGCCGTATGCCGCGCTGGAGGCCGGCATCGCGATGGTGTTCCAGGAGACCAGCCTGGTGCCGTCGATGACGGTGGCGCAGAACCTCTATCTCGGCACCGAGAAATTCCTCAACCGGCTGCGCGGCACTTACATCTCGGCGCAGCAGTTCCTTCAGTCGTTGAATTTCCCGGTCGACCCCAATGCCATGGTGGCGACGCTTGGTGCGGCCAAGCGGCAGATGGTCGAGATCGCGCGCGCCGTCCACCACAATGCCGAGATCATTATCTTCGATGAACCGACGGCGACGCTGACGCCGGAGGAGAAGCGCCATTTCTTCGCACTGATCCGCCGGCTGAAGGCCCGGGGCGTCTCCATCGTCTTCATCAGCCATGCGCTGGAAGAGGCGCTGATGATCGCAGACCGTATCACCATACTGCGTGACGGCGAACTCGTGATCACCGACGAGACATCGGCCTTCGACCGAGACAGGATCGTCGCCGCCATGGTCGGGCGCTCGCTGTCGGGGCAGATCTACCGCCAGCGCGACGAGGCGAAATTGCGCAAGGCCGGCAAGAAAGTGCTCTCGGTGCAGGACATCTCGATGAGCAACATCGTGCGCAACAATTCCTTCTCGATCTTCGAAGGCCAGATCACAGGCGTGTTCGGGCTGATCGGATCGGGCCGCACCGAAACGTTCAAGATCGTCTCGGGCATCTACAAGCGCGATTTCCTCCGCGGTGGTGCGATCGAGCTCGACGACAAGCCGGTGCGCTACCTGGTGCCGAGCGAGGCCGTGGCCGACGGCATCGTTTATGTCACCGAGGACCGCAAGAGCGAAGGCATCTTCGAGACGATGGGCATTGCCGAGAACCTGTTCGGAGGGCTGCTTGCCGCCGGCCGCGAAAAGGGCTGGGTCATCAATCAGCAGGAGATGCGGCAGCTTTCGGCCGAATGGACGAAGACGCTCAACATCAAGGCGATCAACGACAATGCCCGCGTGGTCGAGCTATCCGGCGGCAACCAGCAGAAAGTGGTGATCGGCAAGGGACTGGTGCAGCAGCCGCGCATTGTCATCTTCGACGAGCCGACGCGCGGCGTCGATGTCGGCGCCATCGCCGAGATCCATCAGATCATCAACCGGCTGGCCGACGAGGGTCTCGCTGTGGTCGTCATCTCGTCCTACCTGCCCGAGATCATGAACCTATCCGACCGTATCCTGGTCTGCCGCCAGGGCCGCATCGTCGAGGAGTTCTCTCCGGCGGAGGCGACGGAGGAGAAGATCATGTATGCGGCAGTGCATTAGAGTGTTGGCTGGTGTGCACTTTGACAATTGGCCGGAGCCTCCGCGACGTCGTCATCCAGGGGCGGAGCAAGGAGCGTAGCGACGCGCGCAGACCCGAGGGTCCATGCCGTTACCTTTGCCGTGAGACGCCGCGGTCCAGAATTCTGCTCCGCTGCACCCTTCGCGCGAGGTCACGGCATGGATTCTAGGGTCTGCGCGCGTCGCTTCGCTCCTTGCTCCGCCCTAGAATGACGAAGCTGAGGTGCTTCGGCCAACCTCCGCGGTCGCGTGCTTTCCCGCGCTAAAAACTGAATCGGACAAACGGGTTAGCCGTCTATGCGCAACACTTGATTCAACGAATTCGACCAACGATTCAAACGAGAGGACCACACCATGGCCACCACGAAACTCCTTACCGATGCCGAGATCGAAAAGATCCCGGCGGTGAAGGCCGTGTTCGACGATATCCGCGCGACGCGCAAATCAGATTTCGTCAACAATTTCTGGCGCGGGCTGGCGAACGATCCGGCGACCCTTAAGCGGGTCTGGGAGCACCTCAAGGCGGTGATGGTCGCCGACAGCGCCATCGATCCGCTGACCAAGGAAATGATCTACATCGCCGTCTCCACCGCCAATGGCTGTTCCTATTGCATCCACTCGCATACGGCCGCGGCGCGGGCCAAGGGCATGACCGACGCGCAGCATGGGGAACTGGTGTCAATCATCGGCCTGGCGGGGCAGACCAATCATCTCGTCACGGCGATGCAGATTCCGCTCGATCCACAGTTTGAGGTGAAGTGAGGCGCAGGCTTCTCCTTCTCCCACAGGGGAGAAGGGGAAGCCGCGCTACACTGGCCGGTAAACCCTCTCCGCCGTATTCCAGAAAATATCCGCCTCGGCCTTGGGGCCATGCGGCATCACCGCTGCCCGGTGCGCCTTGATCAGCTCGGCGTGGCTGGTCCAGAGCTTCTCGATCGGAAAATTCGAACCGAACATCAGTCGGTCGCTGCCGAGGATCTCGATCGCGTTGTCGACGATGTAAGCGATGAGCTCCGGGTCGTTGCGGTGGAAGAAGGTGCCGAGCCCCGAGAGCTTGGCATAGAAATTGGGCGCTGCGGCGAGCGTGCGCAGGCCGGCCTTCCATGCTTCGGTGGTTTCCGGCTCCATGCCGGTCAGCATGCCGGCATGGGTGAGGATGAAATTCGTCTCAGGGTTTTCACCGACAAGCGTCAGTCCGTCCTTCATCTGCGCCGGGAAGAGCTGGAGGTCGAAGGAGAGGTCGTAATCCTTCAGCCGCGCTACGTTCTTCCGCACCTTCGGATCGATCACCTGGTCGGCCGAAGCCGCGAAGCGGAAGGCGGGCGTCTCGTGCCAGTGAAGCTGCATGCGCACGCCGCGCAGCAGCTTGTATTTCATCAAACGGTCGATCTGCGGGCGCACGTCGTCGACCGTCATGTCGGCATAGCCGACGATGGCGTGCGGCCAGCCGGTTTCTTCCGCCGTCTTCTGCAGGAAGGCGACTTCCTTCTCGAAATCCTCCTTGGCCCAGTTGGTCTGCACATAGACGGCCTTGTCGACGCCTGAGCCTTTCTGGTCTTCGAGGAACTCCGTGATCGGATAGTCGCGACGGATCGGCTCGTAGGGGCCGAAGATGCGCGGCACCATCGGCCCGACCAGCCAGGGCTGGTCCTTTTGGCGCCAGATGTGGAAATGCGCGTCGATGGCTTTCTGCATCACGATACCCTTTTCCAGATGGAATCGGCCGCAGGCGCCGGACGGGCGAGCGACAGGATGAAAGCGGTCAGGCTTCCGATCGACGAGCCGTCGACCAGGTCGTCGAGCAGCGGCAAGATGGCGCGGAGCGCCGACGTTGCGGGCCGAAAGCGCGGATCGCCGGCGAGCGGCGTCGCCAGCGACAGCCGGAAGGCACGGGCACTCAGCCGGCGCATTGCGATCTCCAGTTCGGCATGGTCGCCGCGTTCCAGGCCATCGGACAGGATGACGACGCAGGCGCCGCGCGCGAAGGCGGAAAAACGCGGCACCGAAAGGAAGGCGAGCAGTGTCGGCCCCATGCGGGTGCCGCCGTCCCAATCGTCGACAAGCGCTGCGGCGCGAGCCAGCGCCTGCTCGCGATCGCGGACGCGCAGCGCCGAAGTGATGCGGGTAAGCCGTGTGCCGAAGGTAAAAACTTCCGCGCGGCCCGCGCCTTGCACGGCGGCGTGGGCCAGGTTGAGGTAATCGGAGGTGTGCAGCTTCATCGAGCCGGAAACATCGATGAGCAGCAGCAGTTTTCGCGGCACGTTCTGGTGGCGACGCAGCAGCGGCGAGGGGATGTCGCCATCGGCACTGACGATTTCGCTGAGCGAGCGGCGAAGGTCGAGCGTGCCGCGCGAACGCGTGCGCGCGGTGCGGAAGGAACGGCGCGCGGGTAGGGCGGAGGCCAGCCGCCGGCGGAAGCGGCCAAGGCCATCGGCGTCGCGCTGGAAATCGCGGCTGCTCAATTGTTCGAGCGCCGAGGACAACTCGCCGCCTTTTTTCTGGCGGGCGACTTGGTTCTCTTCCTCGCGCGTGCCGCGATCGTCCTTGACGCGGGTTTCGTCATCCTCCTCGCCTGCAATCGAAGGCTTGGCGTCGCCATAGAAATAGGCGCGGAAATGCGCCTCGAATTCACCGCGGCGATCGGGCGAGGGTGCCAGCGTGGCGAGTGCCGCCTCGCGGATGTCGCTCATTGAGCGCGGGCCGAGCAGGGTGACCGCTTGCATGAAGCTGGTGATCTGTTCCGGCGCGATGGCGAAAGCGTGACGGCGCAGCAGGCGAGCGAAGCCGAGGAAAGGCATGGCAGGACGAGGCAGGCTTTCCCCACGCTTCATTCCTTCGCGCCCCCCTTGCTCATCGACCCAGCGCCTCCTCGACAATCCTCCCCAGCTCCGGCGCGATCGCGGACAAATCCTCCTCGTCCTTGATCAGCACGCCGACGGCGCGGCGGAAGGCTTCCGGCCATGGGCTGCCCCCCTTTTCAAGGATGGTGGCGGCATTGGCCCATTCGACCGCTTCGGCGATGCCCGGCGGCTTGGCCAGCGGACGCGCGCGGATCTCCTGCACGGCGTTCGCCACGGCTCGCGCGGTCGCCTCGGCGACATCGCTTGCGCGCAGCATGATGATCGCGGCTTCGCGCTGGGCATTGGGGTAACCGATCCAGTGATAGACGCAGCGCCGGCGCAGCGCTTCGGCAAGCTCGCGGGTGCGGTTGGAGGTCAGGATGACGATCGGCTGTAAACCGGCGCGGATGGTGCCGCGCTCCGGAATGCTGATCTGGAAGTCGGAGAGGAATTCGAGCAGCAGCGCCTCGAACTCATGGTCGGAGCGGTCGATCTCGTCGACCAGAAGCACGCGCTGCTCCGGCGCCCGCAGCACCTGCAGCAGCGGCCGGGCGATCAGGAAGCGGTCGTCATAGATGTCGATCTCGTGCTCGCCGGCATGGCGGATAGCAAGCAGCTGGCGCTGGTAGTTCCATTCGTAGAGCGCATGCCCGGCATCGATGCCTTCATAGCATTGCAGGCGCACGAGCTCGCGGCCGAGCAGTTGGGCAACCGCCTTCGCGGCTTCGGTCTTGCCGACGCCCGGCGCGCCTTCGAGCAACAGCGGCTTACCCAGGCGGATCGCCAGGAAGATCGCGGTGGCGAGGCTGTCGTCGGCCAGGTAGCGCGAAGCGGCAAGGCGCTCGGCGATAGCCTCCGGCGAAGCGGCGACTTCAACAGCGTCGGCGCGGGTCATCGTCCCGCTCAGCCCGCGGCCTGCGCCTTCAGCGCGCGCAGGATGCGTTCGGGCGTGATCGGCAGGGTGTCGATGCGCACGCCGACCGCATCGAACACGGCATTGGCGATGGCCGGGATTTGCGGGTTGGCGCACATCTCGCCCGGTCCCTTGGCGCCGAACGGCCCATCGGCCGAGGGACGCTCCAGCACGATGATCTCGGTCTGGGCCAGGTCGCCCGGACCCGGCATCAGATATTGGTTGAAATCGGTGCCGCCATGGTCGCGGTTCGGATAATAGGGCTCGGTCGTCTCGTAGAGCGCGTGGCTGATGCCCATCCAGGAGCCGCCGACCAGCTGCTGCTCGACCATCTTCGGGTTGAGCGCACGGCCGATCTCGAACACGTTCTTCACTGTGAGCACCGTCACTTCGCCGGTCTCGTCGTCGACCTCGACCTCGGCCACCGTGCAGGCATGGGCATAGCAGGTGGATGGCTTCATCGCGCCGGTCTCCTTCTCCGGGTAGGAGCGCGGGATCAGGAACATGCCGCGGCCGGAGATCGAGCGGCCGCGCTTGAAATGCGCCGACAGCGCCACGTCGAAGATCGAGATCGATTTCTGCGGCGCGCCTTTCACCTGGATGTTGCCCTTGCCGTCGGTCTCGAGGTCGGAGGCGTTCACCTCAAGCTCCTCGGCGGCCACTTCCAGCATCACCTGGCGCGCTTCCTTGGCGGCCTGGATGACGGCGTTGCCGGCCCGGTGCGTGCCGCGCGAGGCGAAGGTACCCATGCAGTGCGGGCCGGTGTCGGTGTCGGCGGTGTCGACGACGACGCGGTCGGTCGGCACGCCGATCGTCTCGGCGCAGATCTGCGCCATGATCTGTTTCATGCCCTGGCCGAGATCGACGCTGGAGAGCGTGACCATGAAATTGCCGGTGGGGGTCGAATGCACCAGCGCCTGGGTCGGGTCGCCGCCGAGATTCATGCCGGTCGGATAGTTGATCGCGGCGACGCCGCGTCCACGCCGGATCGCCATCTCAGGCTCCCTTCCTGTAGGAGGACATCGCCATGTATTTTTCCGCCACCGGCCAGTTGGCGGCGCGCGAGGCTTCCTGCATGCATTCGATCAGCGCGGCGCCCTCGGTCGGCTGGCGATGCGCCTTCATGTCGCCGTCGCGATAGGCATTGATGAAACGGAATTCGAGCGGGTCCATGCCGATCAGCCGAGCCAGCTTGTCCATCTGCACTTCCAGCGCGAAGTCGCCGATGGTGACGCCGAAGCCGCGCATGGCCGACGAAGGCGTGCGGTTGGTGTAGACGCAATAGGTGTCGATCCAGACGTTCGGGATCGTGTAGGGGCCGGGATAGTGGGCGGCGCCCTTTTGCGCGCCATAGGGGGAATGACGCGAATAGGCGCCGGCATCGGTGTAGCCGGTCACCTTGCGCGCGACGATGCGGCCGTCCTTCATGACGCCGTCCTTGATCACGACCTTCTCGGCCGCGCGCGGGGACGAGATCTGCATCTCCTCCTCGCGGCTGTAGATAAAACAGACCGGGCGTCCGGTTAACTTGGCCCCGAGGATGGCGATCGGCTCGACGATGACGTCGACCTTGCCGCCGAAGCCGCCACCGACGGTGCCGCCGACGAAGTGCAGCTTCGAGCCCGGCATCTGCAGGATGATCGAGGTGTTGTCGAGGGTGAAGAACATCGCCTGCGTGTTGGTGTAGCAGGTGAAGCGGTCGTTGCCTTCGGGCGCCACCACGCAGCCGGTCGTCTCAGTCGGCGCATGCTCGATCGGGGAGGACTGGTAGGTCTGTTCGAGAATGTGGTCTGCCTGGGCAAAGCCTGCCTCGACATCGCCGAAGCGCACCTTGCGGCACTCGCCGCTGTCGTAAAGATAGTAGTTCTGGCCGTGATATTCGTTGACCAAAGGCGCGCCGGGCTTCAGCGCCTCTTCCATATCGAAGACCGCGGGGAGCACCTCATAGTCCACCTTGACCTTGGTGGCCGCTTCCTGGGCTGCACGCTCGGTTTCCGCCAGAACCGCTACTACCGCCTCGCCCTTCCAACGCACCTTGCCGTCGGCGAGCACGGTTTCGTCCTCGGGGCCGATCTGGATCAGGATCAGGATGGTGTAGACATTGTGCGGCACGTCCCTGGCGGTCAGCACCTTGACGACGCCCGGATGCTTTTCCGCTTCGGCCGTATCGATCGAGCGGATGCGGGCATGGTGGTGCGGGCTGCGCACCATCTTCAGATGCAGCATGCCCGGAAAATTGCGGTCGGCAAAATAGGCGGTCTTGCCAGTGACATGTCCCGGCGAATCCAGGCGCGGCCGCGGCTGGCCGATCTCGTTGAGGCCGTCCTTGCGGACATCGGCGAAGTAATCTTTGCGCAGTTCCATGGGCGGTCCCTCAAGCGGCGTTCTGCGAATTGGCGCGCGCGGCGGTCAGCACCGCCTGGATGATCGGCTCGTAGCCGGTGCAGCGGCAGATGTTGCCGGAGAGCGCCTCGACCACGGCTTCTCGGCTCGGGTTCGGCGTCCGGTCAAGCAGCACCTTGGCGGCCATGATCATGCCCGGCGTGCAGAAGCCGCATTGCGTAGCGAAGGCATCCAGGAAGGCGCGCTGCAGCGGATGCAGCACGCCGCCTTCGGCAAGACCTGCGGTGGTCCTGATGGCGGCGCCGTTGCAGGTTTCGGCCAGCGTCAGGCAGGAGAGCCGCAACTCGCCATCGATAATCACCGAGCAGGCACCGCAGGTGCCTTGGTGGCAGGCGCCCTTGGGCGACATATCGCCGATCTTGTCGCGCAGGGCGTGGAGCAGCGTCGTGCCGCTCTCAATGAATTCGGCCTTTTCGGAGCCGTTGAGCGTGAATTGAACTGGGACCTTAGCCATTTTTCCTCCCTGCGCGCCTGCCCGAGACTTCGGACAGACGCGCGCCCCCGACGGGCAAAACTAAGCAAGCAGCAACCTGCCGAGATGGACTGGCAGCACCTCGGCACGATACCAGGCGCTGGCGATCGGGTCGGTGATCGGCGAGATGCCTTCGCCAGCCGCCGCAAGCGCCGGCGCGATCTCCTCGGGCGTGAGCTTACAGCCAAGCAATGCCCTTTCCGCGGCTTTGGCGCGCATCGGCCGGTCGGCCATGCAGCCAAGCGCGATGCGCGCGGAGGTCACGGTGCCGTCGGCAGTGCGTTGCATCAGCGCCGCGATGCTCAGCACCGAGATCCCTTTCGGCTTGACCCGCGATATTTTGAGGAAGCGGAAGCTCTCCGTCTTGGGCATCGACAGGCTGACGGCGGTGACGACGGCGCGGCTGGTGTCACGGCCCGCCAGGAATGTCTCGATCGGCAGTTCGCCGTCTTCGGTGACGACGGTCGCGTCCAGCGCCAGCAGCGCCACGGCGAAGTCGCCATAAGGGGCAGGGGCGAACAGATTGCCGCCGACGGTCGCCATATTGCGGATCGCCGGCCCGCCGACGGCGCGCGCTGCCGGCGCAAGCGCGGCGAGCTCTGGATGACGGGCAATCGCTGCCATGGTGACCGAAGCGCCGAGCCGGATCTTGCCGCCGGAAACCGCGATTTGCGATAGGCCGGGATCGGTGACGCGCACGAGTCGGGAGACGGAAACGTCGCCTTCATTGGCCGCGCGCACCACAAGCGTGCCGCCGCCCAGATAGCGCGTGCCGGCGGCCTGCAGCGCGGCGTTGGCGTCTTTCACGCTCGAAAAAGTCTGCAGCGCAAGCGACATGGCGCGCTCCCGTCAGCTCTGGCCGGCGAAATGCGCCTTCAGGGCGTTGAAGCCGCCCTGGAAGACGTTGGCGCCCATGCCCTCAGCCAGCTTGTCAGCTTCCTCGGGCGCGGCGTCGAAGCTTGCCGTCCATTCGGCGTAGGTGCGGTTGCCGTCGGTGACGCGCCGCAATTGCAGTGTCGCCTTGTGATTGGTGAGCGGCTGTGGCGTTTCGAGGATCGAGTAGCTGACCAGGAAGTTGTCGTCCGAGAAGTCCAGCAGCTTCTCGCGCAGCCGCGCGCCGCTGACCAGTTTGAAGTTGCGCACGCAGCCGATCGTGGTTGCGTCCTTGCCGTCCTCGATATGGCTTTCCACCATGCGCGGATGCCAGCCCGGCAGGCCATTGAAGTCGCGGATGCGCGCCCAGACCTGCTCGACTGGCGCGTCGATGACACTGGAAATGGTGACTTTCGCCATAGACTGGTTCCCTTGCAAAGATCGGCAGCAGGCTAGGGCGGCCGACGGGGCGGCGCTTATCAATGCGTCTTAAGTGCGTATCAACCAGTCGGAAAAAGAGGCGCCTCAGGCCGTCGCTCTTGCGGCTTCGCGGTAGAGCGTGGGCGGCACGCCGACATGATCGCGGAAGAAGCGCGAGAAATTGCCCTGGGTGGTGAAGCCGAGATTGCAGGCGACCGAGATCAGCGGTTCCTGCGACCACTGCAGCTGGCGCACGGCTTCCTCCATGCGCAGCGTGTTCCAGTAGACGTTCGGCGTCAGGTTGGTCTGTTCCTTGAACAGCGCGAAGAAATGCGGCCGCGAGAGACCGACGGAACGGGCGACATCGTCGAAGGAGATGCGCTCGCAGACATTGGCCTTCATCAGCTGGATCGCCTTGCGGACACGGAAGTCGAGCATCGTGTTGATGCGCGCGCGGGCTATCTGCGGCGCCGAAGCATCCGCCGCGTCGAGCACGCTGTCGATGAAGCGCTCGATCTCGTAATTGGCGACATCGTCGATGCTCTCATTGTCGGTCAGGTGATCGAGCAGGTTCGCCGCCGCCTGGTGCAGCCAGGGCTCCAGCGTGATTGCGGCTTGCGTGAACAGCGGCGCCGACGAAGGCAGGTCGCGGCGCCGGCGCGCCCAGTCCGGGTCGATGTAGAAGGCCAGGAACAGGCCGGGCCTGCCGTCGCGGGAAAGCGCGTGGCTGTGCGGCTGGAACGAATTGATGCCGGCCGCGGTGTCCGGTCCAAGCCGCACCGTTTCGCGGCCGATGGTCATTTCGCCTGCCGTGCCTTCCAGCCAGATGATGAGATGCGCCTCGCCATGGGCATGGGTGACGAAGTCGTTGGCGACATTCAGCACGGAAACATGTCCGAACCGGCCCCAGTAGAGCCTGATCGCGTCCGTCATGGGTATCGTTCCTCCCGCAGGCGACTGGCCTCCCTTCGCCTGCTTCTGAATAGTGCGGCCGGGGTGCGGCCGCGTCAAGGCGGGCGGAATGCCGTGGAAGCTGTGCTTCCGATGCCGAAAATGGATTTTCAGACTGAGCGATAGGGGGCGGCGGCCCCTTCTCCCCATATGGGGGAGAAGGTGTCGCCGAAGGCGACGGATGAGGGGTGCTCTAGAGAAAGCCAGCGTCTCACTCCGCTGGAACACCCCTCATCCGTCTCGGCGCTAAAGCGCCGATCCACCTTCTCCCACAAGGGAGAGAAGGTAAGGCTGCGCTCTAATCGCTGCGGCGGAAATTGCGGATGCGGTCGAAGAGCACCGCCAGGATGATAGCGCCGCCGATGAAGGTGCCTTGCCAGAAGGCGTTGATGCCAAGCAGGCCCAGGCTGTTGCGGATCACCTCGATGAGCGCGGCGCCGACGATGGCGCCGAGCGCGGTGCCGACGCCGCCGGCGAGATTGGCGCCGCCGATGACGGTGGCGGCGATGACCTGCAGCTCCATGCCGGTGCCGAGATTGGTGGTGACGGCGCCGAGCCAGCCAGTCTGGATGATGCCGGCGAGACCCGCCGACAAGGCCGAGATCATGTAGACGGCGACCTTGATCTGCTTGACGGGAACGCCGGTCAGCGTCGCCGCGTGCTCATTGCCGCCGATGGCGAAAATGTGCCGGCCGAACTTGGTCCAGCGCAGGATGAAGCCGGTGATCAGCGCCAGGATGATCATGTAGAGCACCGGATTGGCGATGCCGAAGACCCAGGCGCCGCCGCCCAACGCCAGAAGCTTCTGGTGGTCCGGCCCGAACTGGAAGACCACGGTGTTGTTCGAAGCGACCATGGCAAGGCTGCGCGCCACCGACAGCATGCCGAGCGTCACCACGAAGGGCGGGAAGCCGAGATAGGCGATGAGCACGCCGTTGAAGGCGCCGATGGCCAGCGCGGTGGCGATTGTGGCCAGGATGCCGATCTCGATCGAATAGCCGGCATGCATGGTGACGGCGAGCACCATGGAGCACAGGCAAAGCACCGATCCGACCGAGAGGTCGATGCCGCCGGTGATGATGACGAAGGTCATGCCCAGCGCGACGATGGCGACGAAGGTGACGTTGCGGGTGATGTTGAAGAGGTTCTTCGAGGTGGCGAAGGAATCGGTGGCGAAGGACAGGAACAGGCACGCGAGGATGACCGCGATCACCACCCAGAAAGTCTGGTTGGCAAAGAGCCGCGACAGGAAAGTGTGCTGCTTCTGCGCGATCGTCTGGTCAAGGGTGACTGCCATTATCGACCTTTCCTGAGAGGTGG
Source organism: Mesorhizobium sp. SOD10 (assembly GCA_000824805.1). Lineage (GTDB taxonomy): Bacteria > Pseudomonadota > Alphaproteobacteria > Rhizobiales > Rhizobiaceae > Mesorhizobium. Next base: position 177,098 of record CCNA01000004.1, on the reverse strand, counting down.
GACGCGGAACACTTTGCGTCACGCCACCCGTTCGAATCCGTAAGTCATGCCACCTGTTCGATGGCGCCGGTGATCAGCCCGGTGACTTCCTCGGGCGAGCTCGAGGCGATCTTCTTGTCGGCGACCTTGCGGCCGCGCCGCATGACGATAACGCGGTCGGCGACGTCGAACACGTCGGGCATGCGGTGGCTGATCAGCACAACCGCGATGCCCTGGTCGCGCAGATGGCGGATGAGGTTCAGCACTTCGGCCACCTGCCTGACCGAGATCGCCGCCGTCGGCTCGTCCATCAGCACGATCTTGGCTTGCGACAGCATGGTGCGGGCAATCGCCACCGCCTGGCGCTGGCCGCCCGACATCTGCTTGACCAGGTCGCGCGGACGCGTCTCGGATTTCAGCTCGGCAAAGAGCTGGCCGGCGCGCTTGTACATCGCCGCATAGTCGAGGATGCGGAACGGGCCGACGCCGCGGCGCAGTTCGCGGCCGAGATAGACGTTTGCCGCGGCCGTCAAATTGTTGCAGAGGGCGAGGTCCTGGTGGACGATCTCGATGCCGTGCTGGCGGGCGTCCGCCGGCTTGTGCATGACAAGCTCCTTGCCCTCCAGATGCATGGTGCCGTGGCTCGGGCGGAAATTGCCGGCGATCATCTTCACCAGCGTCGACTTGCCGGCGCCATTGTCGCCCATCAGGCCGACGACCTCGCCAGCCTCCAGCGAGAACGAGACATCGTTGACCGCCTGGATGGCGCCGAAATGCTTCGAGATGTTGGCGAGTTCGAGAACCGACACCAGCCTTAGGCCTCCCCATTTGTCGACGCAGCCTTCCGCCGGACCCGCCGGCGCCACTCACGTCCCGCCCGTCCATCTCCTCACGAACGGCGCGGTAGACGCATTTAGGCAAAAGCCGGCAAAGGCGTCAATCAATTGTCTGACGATTAATTTCGAGACTCGACAAAAAATCTGTTTTGTAGGACAAATAAGAATTGACGCTGGCGAAAAGCCGATATTAGCTAAGTCTCGGAGGAAGACTTTGCTCCACGTCCGCCTGTCCGGCGGAGGGCGGGCGAATGGTTTGATGATCCGGCTGCGCAATATTAGGGCAAACGGATCGGGAAATGCTTGTCAGCCCGGCGCAGGACGCGACCATCATGAGATGCTGGTCATGATCTTGTGCATCCGGGCTGATCAGTGTGGCGGGCACGCGGTGTCCGTCTGTTTCAAGGGAGGACTGATATGAGGAAAACACTTTTGCTTGCCGCCGTCGCCGCCATGGCGTTGGGCGCCGGGCCGGCTTTGGCCAAGAAACAGCTCGTCATCGTTGTGAAAGGTCTCGACAATCCGTTCTTCGAAGCCATCCATCAGGGCTGCGAGAAGTGGAACAAGGAAAACGCCAGCTCGGAATATGAATGCTTCTACACCGGCCCGGCATCGACTTCGGACGAAGCCGGCGAAGCGCAGATCGTGCAGGACATGCTGAGCAAGCCCGACACGGCGGCGATGGCAATCTCGCCGTCCAACGCGCCGCTGATCGCGCAGACGATCAAGAGCGCCAATCCGTCGATCCCGATCATGACGGTCGACGCCGATCTTGCCAAGGAAGACGCAGCCCTTCGCAAGACCTATCTCGGCACCGACAACTATCTGATGGGCAAGAAGATCGGCGAATACATCAAGAAGGCCAAGCCGAATGGCGGCACGATCTGCACCATCGAAGGCAATCCGGCGGCCGACAACATTCTGCGCCGCGCGCAAGGCATGCGCGACGCGCTGTCGGGCAAGGAAGGTCTCGCGGCGCTGAAGGGTGAAGGCGGCTGGACCGAAGTCGCCGGCTGCCCGGTGTTCACCAATGACGACGGTGCCAAGGGCGTGCAGGCGATGACCGACATCCTTGCCGCCAATCCGAAGCTCGACGCCTTCGGCATCATGGGCGGCTGGCCGCTGTTCGGCGCACCGCAGCCCTATCGCGACCTGTTCAAGCCGATGGCCGACAAGATCGCCAAGAACGAGTTCGTCATCGGCGCCGCCGACACGATCGGCGACGAGGTGGCGATCGCCAAGGAAGGCCTGGTGACCGCGCTGGTCGGCCAGCGGCCGTTCGAAATGGGCTACAAGGCGCCTTCGGTCATGCTCGACCTCATCGCCGGCAAGAAGGTCGACGATCCGGTCTTCACCGGCCTCGACGAATGCACCAAGGAAACGGCCGACACCTGCATCCAGAAGTAGGCGCCGCTGCATCCGGGACCGTCGAAAAGGAGGGGGCGCCCGCAAGGCGCCCCCTTTTCTTTCGATGCCGACTTTCCTTGTTGTACAGAGCAGAGGCGCTTGCCGCTCCTTTACGCAATTCCGGATGGAAGGCTACGGCCAAGGCGCCGAGCCCAATCGCTGCGTGCTTTTCCTGGAATTGCTCGTCAAATCCTCTGCTTCACGCCATCTTTCGAAGGCATCAGGTCGACACCATTGAGCTTGCCGATGTGAGTGGCGAGCATCGGCACATATTGTTCCGCGGGACCGGTGGCAAAGGCCGTGGCGAAGGAATTCTTGGTGGCGTTGCCCAGAGGGTTGGCGATGCCGGCGGCGCCCGCCATCGATTCCAGATAGGTCAGGTCTTTGAAGGCATTGGCGATGGTGAACTTGTGCGCGTCGCGGTCGCCCTCCAGCGTCCAGCGCATGAAGGTCTGGTAGAAGCCGCAATCCATGCGGCCGTTGCGGATGACGCTGTCGAAGCGCTGCGGCGAAATGCCGACCTTCTCAGCCAGTGCCAGAGCCTCAGAATAGATCGCCGCGTAGCCGAGCGAGACGAAGTTGTTGAGCAGCTTCATGCGATGGCCATCGCCGGTGTCGCCGATGTGGACAATGCGGCCGGCCCAGGTATCGAGCACCGGTTTCAGCCTGGCGAACACCGCGTCCGGCGCGCCGACCATGGCGTCGAGCGTGCCTTCCCAGGCCTCCTTCGGCGTGCGGCTGAGCGGGGCGTCGACATAGTCGACGCCGAGCGGCTTGAGCTCGGCGGCCAGGGCCACCGTGGAGACCGGATCGGAGGTCGAGCAGTCGACGACGACCGAGCCTTGCTTCAAGCCCTCCTTCAGCCCGCTGGGGCCGCGGATGATCGCTTCCACCTCGCGGGAGCCGGTGACGCAGATGAAGACGATGTCGGATGCCGCGGCCACTTCCCTGGAGGTGGCCGCTTCCCTGGCGCCGCGTCCCAAGAGGTCTTCCGCCGGCTTGCGGTTCTTGCGGCCAAGGAAGGTGAGCGGATAACCCTTGTCGACGATGTTCTTGGCTATGCCGTGCCCCATCAGGCCTAGGCCGATGAAACCGATGTTCTCGCGGGCAGCGGTGGTGCTCATGTCGTCTCTTCCCTGTCTTTCGTGGTGATGGGCGCCCGCGGCGCGGCGGGCAGTTGTCGAGAAAGTTTCCGCGGATCGCAGGTGGCGGGCGATTGCGGAATACCATATTGTCTGACAATACACATAATTCCCGAGCCTTGTGGAGAGCAAAATGACGAAGCGGATCATGTTCACCGGCGGCAGCGGCAAGGCCGGCCGGCATGTCGTTCAGTATCTGGTCGAACATGGCTGCCAGGTGCTCAACATCGACACCAAGCCGCTCGACAATCCGAAGGTGCGCACGCTGATCACCGACATCACCGACAGCGGGCAGGTGTTCAACGCACTGTCGAGCTATATGGGTCTGCACGAGTTTGACCCGTCGCTGAGGGCACAGCCGGTCGATGCCGTGGTGCATTTCGCCGCCATCCCGCGCATCATGATCACGCCGGACAACGAAGTGTTCCGCATCAACGCGATGGGCACCTACAATGTCATCGAGGCGGCGGTGAAGCTCGGCATACGCAAGGTGATCATCGCTTCCAGCGAGACGACCTACGGCCTGGTCTTCGCCAACGAGCCGCGCAATCCGACGCATTTCCCGCTCGACGAGGACTATGACGTCGATCCGATGGACTCCTACGCGCTGTCGAAGATCGTCAACGAAAAGACGGCGCGGGCCTTCGCGCTGCGCAGTGGTTTCGACATCTATGCGCTGCGCATCGGCAACGTCATCGAGCCGCACGAATATTCGCTGTTCCCGAAATGGTTCGCCGATCCCGGCTTCCGCAAGCGCATCGCCTGGAGCTACATCGATGCGCGCGATCTCGGCCAGATCACCTTGCGCGCCATCGAGAAGGACGGCCTGGGCTACCAGGTGTTCAACGCGGCCAACGACGATACCTCGTCGGACCTGCCGACAGCGGAGTTGTTGAAGCGCTTTTATCCGGACGTGCCGGTCAAGGCCGAGCTCGGCGAATATGAGACGCTGCTTTCGAACCGCAAGGCGCGCGAGGTGCTTGGTTTCCGGCCCGAGCACAGCTGGCGCAAATACGTCAAAACCGCGTGAGGCGACGCCAAATGCTGGTTGAGCTGTGCACATCTCGGCAGGTTGCGGCAAAGCGGGCTTGCCGTGCTTGACAGGCTCTGAAAACGGGATTTTGTGGACCTATGCGGGACGCGAAGCCGAATAACGAAAAAAGGCCGACGAAGACGGCGGCCGCAGAGCGTCCGGCCGGCGTTCGCCGGTCCGACGCGCCTCGCATCCCCGGCGCCAGCGTGCATACCTCTTTGGCCAGCGAGATCGGGTTGCGCATCGTGCGCGGCGACTATCCGCCAGGCACCATTCTGCCCAATGAAGCGAAATGGTCGGAGACTTTCGACGTCAGCCGCTCCGCGGTGCGCGAGGCGATCAAGATGCTGATGGCCAAGAGCCTGCTGGCGTCACGGCCGAAGATCGGCAGTTGGGTCGAACCGAAGGAACGCTGGAACCTGCTCGACCGCGACGTGCTGTCCTGGTACGCGACGTCGCCGGACCGCGAGGTTTTCCTGAAGACGGTGCAGGAGTTCCGCCATATCATCGAGCCGGAGGCAACGGCCTTCGCGGCGATGCGGCGCACCGACGAGCAGATGGCCGAGATCAGCCAGGCCTGCCGCGAGATGGGCGAGGCCACCAATCTGCAGGAGCGAACCCGCGCCGACACGCGCTTCCACCTCGCCATCCTCAGGGCCTCGGGCAACGACCTCCTGGTTCCGCTTGGCGTGCTGATCGAATCCGCCTTCGATCATCTCTTCACCTATACGACGCGCGAGCTGGACGATCTGCAGCATGCCCAGAAGCTGCACGAGGCGATCGAGAGAAACATCCGCCTCAAGAGGCCGGATGCCGCGCGCAACGCGGTCCGCAAATTGCTGGCCAATACCGACGAAGTCATTCAATCGCGTTAGGGCCTGCCTGGCAGACCTAGTCCTGCTTCTCGCGGCCGAAGGCGACGCGCAGCTCGTCCTTCGCCTTTTCCAGCACTTTCTTGCGCTCTTCGGGCAGGTTCTTGCCGGCGCGGTTGATGTAGAAATTCAACATCGACATAGCGGATTGAAACGGCTCGGCCTTGCGCCGGTCGCTGTGCTCGGCCGACCGCTTCAGCGAGGCGGCTATCTTCTTGGCGTCGTCGGATTCGAAGACGTGCTCCTCAAGATCGAGCGCATCGCTGTGCTCGGTCACGTCGGCCGACCATTTCTTTTTGGCGGTCATGGTGAACTCCTTCCTGGAGCGCTTCAGCGTTTCACGGAAAAGGCCGAACCGCTCTATCGCTTGTTTCACGCAATTCCGGACGGACACTTTTCCTGGAATTGCTGTGAGGCAAACTCCAAGCGGTGAGGCGGGTTCCGGTTCTGGAGCCACGGATTTGCCCGTCGTGGCGCTGCTCGGCTCGGAAAATGGGCCGATAGTGCGTTCAAACACGCGATCTCGAAGAAATCGCGGCCAGGAGACGCCGTGACGACACTTCCAGGAAACGCGGCAAGCAAAGCCGGCATAGACAGTTTCTATGCATGGATGCGGCTCGGCATCTCCTTGCTGCTGGCGACGATCGGCGGCGTCGGCACCTGGGCGGTGGTCGTGGTCCTACCTGCCGTGCAGGCCGAATTCGGCATCGATCGCGCCACCGCCTCCATGCCCTATACGGCGACCATGGTAGGCTTCGCCGCCGGCAATGCGCTGATCGGACGCGCCATAGATCGTTTTGGATACTGGATACCGGCGCTCGCCGCTTCGCTCGCGCTTGGCGCGGGGTTTCTGCTGGCATCACTCGCCAATTCGATCCTGGGCGTCACGCTTGCTCAAGGCTTGCTGATCGGCGTCGGCTGTTCGGCGATCTTCGGCCCGCTGATCGCAGACGTCTCGCACTGGTTCGATCGCCGCCGTGGGGTCGCGGTGACGGTGGCGGCATCGGGCAATTACATTGCCGGAGCGATCTGGCCCACGATCATGCCTTATGTGATGGAAGGCCATGGCTGGCGTTTCACCTATGCGCTGATCGGAGTCGTCTGTATCGTCACCATGGTGCCGCTGGTCCTGTTGTTGCGCCGGCGCGCGCCGCATGAGGGGATTTCCGGCGTGCCTCGCGCGCGGCCGGTGCAGCCGATCTCGCTGTCGCCCTCGCAATTGCAGGTCCTGCTGGTGATCGCGGGCTTTGGCTGCTGCATGGCTATGTCGATGCCGCAGGTGCATATCGTCGCCTATTGCATGGATCTCGGCTACGGCGTCGCGCGCGGCGCCGACATGCTGTCGATCATGCTGGCGGCCGGCGTCGTCAGCCGGATAGGCTCCGGCTTCCTCGCCGACCGCATCGGCGCGGTGAAGACGCTGCTGATCGGTTCGGCGCTGCAGTGCCTGTCGCTGCTCTTCTACATTCCCTTCGACGGGCTTGCCTCGCTCTATATCGTTTCGCTGGTCTTCGGCCTGTCGCAAGGCGGCATCGTGCCCTGCTATGCCATCATCGTGCGCGACTATATGCCGGCGAGGGAAGCCGGCCAGCGCGTCGGCATCGTCCTGATGGCGACGATCTTCGGCATGGCGGTGGGCGGCTGGATGTCGGGCTGGATCTACGACCTCACCGGCTCCTATGCCGCCGCGTTCCTGAACGGAATCGGCTGGAACCTCGTCAACCTCGCGGCCATCATGCTCTTGATGTGGAAAGCCAACCGCAGCGCCGCCGCGATCGCCTGACGGGCCTTGGCGCCGACATCGGCTTGCTTGACAACGGCTGACGCATGCGCGACGCCAATCGGCAATGCTGACTTGGTGAGCTGACTGGTGGCGCGATGACACGGATGCCGATCCGGACATTGCGGTCGTGTGTCGAGGGCGGGGGGACAAGGCGTTGACCAGGCCGCGCTCCCGCCGCGGCGGCGGACGTCCGACCATTGCCGATGTGGCGCGCAAGGCCGGTGTCGGCGCGATCACCGTGTCGCGGGCTCTGCGCGAGCCCGGGCGGGTGTCGGAGGACCTTCGCCGGCAGATACTGGCCGCGGTCGACGAACTCGGCTACGTGCCCGACCCGAACGCCCGCGCGCTTGCTTCGGCGCGCGCCGAAGTGTTCGGCGTGCTGGTGCCGTCGCTCACCAACAACGTCTTCGCCGAAGTGGTGCGCGGCATCTATGACAGCCTTTCCGACAGTCCATTCCGCATCCAGATCGGCAATACCCACTATTCGGGCCTGGAAGAAGAGCGGTTGTTGCAGGTCTTCGGATCGCAACGCCCGGCGGCACTCATCGTGGCCGGCATCGACCAGACGCCCAGCGCGCGGCGACTGCTGGAGAATGCCGGCTGCCCGGTGGTGCAGGTGATGGAGACCGGGCCGGATCCGGTCGACATGATGGTCGGCTTTTCGCATTTCGATGGCGGCAGGACGGCCGCCGAGCACCTCCTTGAAGCCGGATACCGCAAGATCGGCTTCATCGGCGCCAGGATGGATCCGCGATCGCAGCGGCGCCTTGCCGGCTATCGCGCCGCCATGGAGGCCGCCGGCCTGTTCGATCCGCGGCTGATTACCACAACGCCGGTGCCGTCAAGCGTGAGCCTCGGGCGCGAGCTGTTCCGCGACGCGCTGGCCAAGATGCCGACGCTGGACGGCGTGTTCTGCAACAATGACGATATCGCGCTCGGCGTTCTGTTCGAATGCCATCGCGCTTCCATCGACGTGCCCAAGCAGATCGGCATTGCCGGCTTCAACGATCTCGACATGATGCAGGTGTCGTTTCCTTCGATCACCAGCGTGCGGACGCATCGCTACGAGATCGGCACGCGCGCCGTCGCCATGGCGCTTGCGGCAATCGCCGGAAACCGGCCGGAACAGCGGATCGTCGACCTCGGTTTTGAGCTCATGCCGCGCGAGAGCACCGCGCGTTGAAGAGCCCCGGAAAAATGTCTAAGCCGGCGCTTTACACCCAATCATGGTAGCGCTACCATTTGTCTGTAAAATCAGCATTCGGCGGAGATCCGAGGCTGTTTATTATACATAAGCAACAGCCCTTGCTTGTTTATTATGTATAATATGATAGTTTTCTAAACTGCCGAGGAGGTGAGGGAGGAGGATCGGGGCGACGCGGCTGTCCCCGTGGGCGTGTGCGGTTGGGCAGAGGGTGCCGACCGGCAGCGCCAGGAGTGATTACAAGCAGAAACTGCAACTGGGAGGAATATCGATGATCAAGTCACTGGTTGGCGGCGTCATTGCCGCCACTGCATTCGTCATGCTGGGTTCATCGGCGATCGCCGGACCTGAAGTGGTCAAGGGACCCGCGGCAGAACCGGACTGCTTTGTCCCCTGGACAGCCGATACGCAGTTTTTCAAATATCCGAAGAAAGAGGGTCCTTACCGCATCGCGCTTGCCAACGGCTACATCGCCAACACCTGGCGCATTCAGATGATCCAGACGGCCAAGGCCTATGCTGCGCAACCGGATGTCGCCAAGAAACTCAAGGAATTCAAGGTCGTGTCGACCGGCGAGGACGTGCCGGCGCAGATTTCGGCGATCAACAACTTCATCGATTCCGGCTTTGACGCGATCGTGGTCAACGCACAGAATCCGACAGCGTTCGGGCCGGTCATCAAGCGCGCCAAGGAAGCCGGCGTCGTGCTCGTCGCGTTCGACAACATCCTCGACACCAAGGATGCCATCAACGTCAATGTCGACCAGAAGGGCCTTGGCGAGCTCTGGGGCAAGTGGCTGGTCTCGCATGTGCCGAATGGCGGCAAGGTGCTGGAGGTACGCGGCGTTGCCGGGACCTCGGTCGACACCGATCGCCACAACGGTATCCATGAGGTGCTGGATGCTTCCGGCAAGAAGTGGAACGTCACCGAGGTGGTCGGCAAGTGGGATGACGGCGTGGCGCAGAAGGCCACGGCCGATGCGATCGCCACCAGCGGGCCATTTGACGGTATCACCGGGCAGGGCGGCGACACCGGGATCGTGCAGGCGATGATCGACGCCAAGCATCCGTTCGTGCCGTTCGGCGGCGAGACGGAAAACGGCTTCCGCAAATTCTGTGCCGCGCATGCGGCCGACGGGCTGAAATGCTCGTCCGCCGGTACCGGCCCGGCCCAAGTTGCGGTCGCCATCAAGACGGCGATTGCCGCGCTCGAAGGCAATGTCGTGCCACAGTCGATAAAGCTGCCTTTGGCTATCGTCGAGGATCCGAACTTCAAGGCAGGGCAGGATTTCTTCCCCGACCAGTCCGACAATTTCTTCGTCGGCAATTCCTTCCCGACCTGCGGCATCAATTTCACCGCGCAGGAAATCATGGGCCAGACCAAGGAAAACAAATAGTCTGACCGGACGGTGCCGCGGCGAGCTCGCGGTACCGTCCTCCTGTTCTCAACTCGAAACGGCCGGGGAGGGCCAATGGACGGCGCGGCTCCGCTCTTCCGCATGGAAGGCATCTCCAAGCGTTATGGCGGCGTGCGGGCCCTTGAAAAGGCCGACCTGACGGTCACCGCGGGCGGCATCCACGCTATTCTGGGCGAGAACGGCGCCGGCAAATCGACGCTGATCAAGGTCATGGCCGGCGTCGTGGCGCCCGACGAAGGCACGATGACGCTCGACGGCCGCGAAGTGAGCTTCGCCTCGCCGGCTGCGGCCAACCAGGCCGGAATCGTCTGCATCTTCCAGGAATTGTCCCTCATCCCGGAATTGAGCGTCGCCGACAACATCGTCATTTCCGATCCACCGAAGCGCTTCGGCATGATCGACCGAAAGGCGCAGCGGCGCATCGCGGAAGAAGCGCTGGCACGTGCCGGCGCCTCCGACATCCACCCTCGCGCGCTCGTCAAGGACCTGCCGCTGTCGCGCCGGCAGATGGTGGAGATCGCCAAGGCGCTGGCTCGCAAGCCGCGCATTTTGATCCTCGACGAAGCGACTTCGGCGCTGACGGCGGCGGACGTCGCCAAGGTCTTCGAGGTGTTGAAACGGCTACGCTCGGAAGGACTGGCGCTGCTCTATATCTCGCACCGCATGAACGAGATCGCCGAACTTGCCGACCATTGCACGGTGTTCCGCAACGGCCGCAATGTCGCGAGCTACCCGGCGGGCTCGAAGAGCGACAATGAGGTGGTCGAGCTGATGATCGGCCGCGAATACAGCCACATCTTCCCGCCGAAACCCGTTGGTGTCTCGGCCGCCACGCCGGTGCTCGAAGCGCGTAATCTCTCCTGGGCCGACCGGCTGGACAATATTTCGCTGACCGTCAGGGCCGGCGAAGTCGTCGGCCTGGGCGGTCTCGACGGGCAGGGTCAGCGCGAATTGCTGCTGGCCTTTTTCGGCGTGCTGCGCGGTCTGCGCGGCGAGGTGCTGATCGACGGCAAGCCGGTTTCGATCGCCAGCCCGACCGCAGCCAGCCACGGTCGCATCGGAATGGCGCTGATCCCCGAGGATCGCAAGACCGAGGGGCTGATGCTGCCGATGACGGTGCGCGAAAACCTCTCCTTCGCAGCCCTCGACCGGCTGGCCAAGGGCGGCATCATAGACCGTGCCGCGGAGCAGCGCCTGATCGACGACATGGTCGGGCTGCTGGCGATCAAGACGGCGGGGCTCGACATTCCCGTCGGCGCGCTCTCGGGCGGAAACCAGCAGAAGGTGGTCATCGCCAAATGGCTGATGCGGCAACCGCGCATCATCCTGCTCAACGATCCGACGCGCGGCATCGATGTCGGCACCAAGCAGGAGCTCTATCAGCTGATGCGCAAGCTGGCGGATGCGGGCGCCGCGATCCTGTTTTATTCGACCGACTACGACGAGTTGATCGGCTGCTGCGACCGCGTGCTGGTGCTCTATGACGGCGCGGTCAAGCGCGAACTGGTCGGCGATGGGATCACCGAGCACGCGCTGATTGCCAGCGCGCTCAACATCCACGGGGACAACTCCCGCATCGACTTAGGAGCGAAGGTGTGAAGGACTGGCGCTACTTGTTGGCCGAGCAGCGCGGAACGCTTTTGGCCTTCGGCATCTTGATCGTCATGTTCGCGATCTACAGCGCGAACCATCCGGCGGGCTTCACCCCCAATGTCGTGCAGACGGCCGCCAACAAGGGCGTGCTGCTTGCCTTCGTCGCCATGGCACAGACATTGGTGGTGATCACCGCCGGCATCGATCTGTCGGTCGGCATGATCTTTACGCTCACCAACTGCATGGCTTCATGGCTGGTGATCGGCACCGGCCTGGAGACGGCGTTTGGGGTGTTGGCGGTGCTTGGCACCGGGCTGCTCTGCGGGGCGGTCAACGGCGCCATCGTTATCTATGGCAGGCTGCAGCCGATCGTCGCCACCATCGCCACGGGCGCCGTCTTTTTCGGTCTGGCGCTGCTTTTGCGTCCGGTTCCCGGCGGCTCGGTCAACGAGGACCTGGCGGATTTCCTGACCGGACGTTTCTTCGGCTTGGTGCCGGCGAGCCTCGTGGCGCTGCTCGTCGTCGTGCTCGTCGTCTGGGTGCCGTTCAGTCGTTCCGAACTCGGGCGCGCCGCTTATGCGGCGGGCTCTTCAGAGACGGCGGCTTACATGTCGGGCGTGCCGATCCGCAGGGGCAAGTTTCTGGCATACACGCTTGCCGGCCTGCTTGCGGCCATCGGCGGCCTGTTCCTCACCTTCTTCACCTATACCGGCGAGGCGGCCTATGCGAGCGGCAATTCCTACACGCTGTTCTCGATCGCGGCGGTCGTGCTCGGCGGCGTTTCGCTGTTCGGCGGCAAGGGCAGCGCCATCGGCGCGATCTTCGGCGCGCTCGCCTTCCGCACCATCGGCGATCTGTTGTTCGTCTTCGACTTCGATCCGCTCTGGCAGCCGCTGTTCCAGGGCGTTATCCTGCTGATCGCGGTCAGCCTCGGCGCTTTCGCGCTGTTCCGGGTGCGCAACCGGTTGGAGTGGTTCCTGTGAGCGAAACGACGCTTGGCGGCATCGCCAACCGCATGCCCAAGTTTCTGCGACGCGCTGATCCGGCGGTGCTTACGGCATTTGCCTGCATCGTCATCCTGCTTTTGCTCGGCAGCCTCTATTCGCGCAGCTTCCTTTCGCCGGAATATCTGCTGCAGCAGTTGAAGGTCGCGTCCTTCCTCGGCGTCATCGCAACCGGCATGATGCTGGTCATCCTGCTCGGCCAGATCGACCTCTCCGTGCCATGGTCAGTGGCTACAGGCGCCATGATGGCCTGCGCGGCCGCCGCCTATGGCCCGGCCGGCGTTGCCGTGGCCATCCCTTTTGGGGTGCTGTGCGGCGTGGCGATCGGCATCGTCAACGGCATCGGCGTCGCCTATCTGCGCATCCCCTCGATGATCATCACTTTGGCCACCAATGCCGTCGCGCAAGGGTTGATGGTGGTCTATACGGGCGGCTTCTCGCCGCAGGATTCGGCGACCGCCGCGATGCGATACCTGGCGACCGGCTTCACCATTCCGGGCGTTCCCAACGCCGTCATCATCTGGGCGCTGATCGGCGCCGCGACGGTCTTCGTTTTGACCCGCACCAGCTTCGGCCGCGCCGTCTACGGCATCGGCAATCGTGAGCGCGCCGCCTATCTTTCCGGCATCGACACGCGCCGCGTCGTGATGATCGCCTTCGCCGTCTCCGGCGGGCTGTCGGCCTTTGGCGGCGTGCTTCTGGCGGGCTATGCGTCGAAGGCGGCCCAATCCATGGGTGATGCCTATCTGCTGCCCTCGATCGCCGCGGTGGTCCTTGGCGGTACTTCGATCCTCGGCGGGCGCGGCTCCTATCTCGGCACGGTGGCCGGCGTGATCCTGATCACGCTCTTGCAGTCCATCCTCTCGGTCATGCAGATGCCGGAGGCGGGGCGGCAGATCATCTACGGCGTCGTCATCGTCGCCATGCTTCTGCTCTATGGACGCGCGCCGGCGAGCCGCTGACCGTGGATGAGGCGAGCGCAAGACCGCAGATCCCGGAGCTCCGCATGAACGATCTTCGGACGGTGCCGGCCATCGTCGTGATGGGTGTCGCCGGTTGCGGCAAAACGGCCGTCGGCGAGGCGCTCGCCACGGCGCTTGGCGCCGACTTCATCGAAGGAGACCGGCTGCATCCGCCGGAGAACGTATCACGCATGTCACGTGGCGAGCCGCTGACCGATGCGCTGCGCGAGGGCTGGCTCGACGCCATAGGCGAGCGCATCGCAACCTCCGTTGCCGATGGACGAAAGGCAGTGGCGGCGTGCTCGGCGCTCAAGCGAAGCTACCGTGACCGGCTGAGCCGCTTTTGTCCCGGTATGGTTTTCCTCTATCTCAAGGTCGATCGCGAGACCGCCTGGCGCCGGGTCGCCAACCGCAAGGGCCATTTCATGCCCGCAAGCCTCGTCGACAGCCAGTTCGCCACGCTGGAAGAGCCTTCCGCGGACGAACGGGCGGTGATGGTCGATGGAACACGAAGTGTCGCCGGGATCGTGAAAGAAGTCATCGGCCGGGGTCAGTGATTTCCGCCATACGCACCGGACAGGGGCTTCACGCGCCCTCATTGCCGATCGCGGCCTCGGTTGGCCGCTCGGTCAGCCGCACGGCGCTCGACCAGGCCATCATCTGCTCCGGACAGAGTTTGAGCGTTTCCAGCATCTGGTCACGCTTCGATAGGATAAATCCCGCCTGGAGGACGAGGTTCTTCCCTGTCGTGTCCTTGGAAGGCGATGTAGGCGCCTCCGGACTCGCGCTCAACTCGCTAAGGATCGCCCGATACTGGCGAAAAGGGACCGTCTCGATCGTCGCCATATGAAACAGCGCCGCACCCGCGCGCGCGGCGAAGTTTGCCGGCGCCGAGGCGAGGTGGGTCCAGCCGCGCTCGCCCATGGCGGCCTCGGTGAAGGCGGAGCCGGCATAGATGGTGTTGGTCATCAGCACCACGCCGTTTGCTTTCAGCACCTTCTGGATGCGCGTGGTGACCTGATAGGCGTCGGTGCGCTCAAAGACGATCCGGCTCTTCAGGAACCGGTTCTCGACCTTGACCAGCGGCGGGTTGATCACGCGGAAGCCGAATTGGCTCGGGGTGAAGCCGTGATACTGGGCACTCACCTGATGGGTATCGACGCCGGCCTCGTGCAAGGCGCGCTTGCCCATAATCGTCTGCGCCGTGAACTGATCGCACCATATGATGGCGCCGCGCCCGTTGCGCAGGGCTTGTCGCAGGGCCCCGATGCCTTCGAGCCGGATCGCCGGCGACCAGCGCCAGTCGGCGACGAGATGCGCCGCAAGCGTCAGCCGCCGGCGGTGAATGGCGGCGAGCTGCGCCTTGAACATCTCTCGCGTGTCGACGGCGTTGCCGAGCACGGCCCTGACCGCGACGTCGTAGCGGGCGAAGTCCTTGCGAAAGTGGCGCTTGCGCCGAAGCGTAGACACCCAGCCGCAGATGGGATCCCACGAAGAGACCGGCAGCATCGCTGCGACGCCGAGATAGAAACAGGACAGCAGGCTCTCCCGCAGGTCCCGATTGGTGAAACGGCGCAGTTTTCCGGGGCGGATAACCTTGCGAGTGAAGAAGCGAACGGACTCATCGCGCTCCGGCACCGGCACGTCGGCGGTGATCTCGGTGTGATAGATGTCGTTCGACGTTGGCTGCCGGCTGGCCCTGCGGGAATTGCCAAGCCAAGGCAGCCTCATGCGTCAGAGCCCTGTTCCACTCTTTTGATGGAGCATGATCTTGCCCGAAAACCGGTTCCCACTTTTCGGGATCATGCTCTGTCGCTTTACTGCGTCCGCAGTGGACTGGCAACCGAGGGCGACAAGCCGGGGCCGGGGCTTATCGTCTGGCGCAATTGTGAGCGGAAGCTTGGCGAAGCGGTCGAGCCTGGCCGCCGCGCTTTTCCCCGATCTGCCTCAAATCTGAGACGTGAGCTCCGCCGGGAAATCGTCGTTGTCGGCGTCGCGCATAGCGGCGAGGCTGCGGTTGTCCAGCACCTCGGCGATCGCCTGGCGCACTTCCAGCATCATGTGGCGGACCTGGCAGGTGGCCTCGTCGCAATCCTCGCAGCGCTGATATTGCGTGCGGCTGGCGCAAGGGATCGGCGCCAGCGGGCCGTCGAGCACGCGCACGACATGGCCGATCTTGATCTCGGAAGCGGGGCGGGCGAGGCGGTAACCGCCTTCCTTGCCCTTGCGGCTCTGGACGAAACCGGCATTGCGCAGCTCGCCCAGGATCGCATCAAGGAATTTCTTCGGGATGTTGTTGGCCACCGCAATGTCGTTGACAAATGCAAGCTGGCCAGCCGGCAGGCCGGAAAGATGCACAAGGGCCTTGAGGCCGTATTTGCCTTTTTTGGTCAGCATGCCCGATTCAATTCATCAAACCCCAATGCGCCTGCATCTGGCGGTTGTTTGTGTGCAAATCATGACAGTTGACCGCCTGGCCTAACAATTTGCCCGGCAACTTAGGCACAAACGCGTTGATTCTTCGTAACGTTTTTCACGTTGGATGCCGGATTTCCCCTGCGAAGTGCCGGCCGGCCCAAATGAGGAAGCCGGCTAAAGCCGGCTTTCCTGCGCTTCCTGATTGTATGGCGGCTCAGCGGCTGCCGTAGGCCTGATCGAGCAGTCCGCCGGCGGCGAAATGCTCCTTCTGCACCTTGTCCCAGCCACCGAAGATTTCCTCGACGGTCAGCAGCCGGACGTCCGGGAAATCGGCCTTGTGCTTGGCGGCCACCGTCGCGTCGCGAACCCGCAAGCCGTTCTCGGCGGCGATCTCCTGGCCGTCCGGCGTGTAGAGGAAGTCGAGGTAGGTTTTGGCGAGATCGCGGCTGCCATGCTCGTCGGCTACCTTGTCGACGATTGCCACCGGGAACTCGGCGAGCAGACTGACCGAAGGCGTGACCTGCTCGAATTTGTCGTCGCCATACTCCTTGCGGATGCCGCGCGTCTCCGACTCGAAGGTGATCAGCACGTCGCCAATTTCGCGCTGGACGAAAGTCGTGGTGGCGGCTCGCCCGCCGGTGTCGAAGATCGGCACGTTGTTGAAGAGCTTGGTGATGAACTCCTTCACCTTGGCGTCGTCGCCCTTGAAGGCTTCCTTGGCGTAGGCGGTGGCGGCGAGATAGGTATAGCGCGCATTGCCCGACGTCTTCGGGTTCGGGAAGATCACCTGCACGTCGTCACGCACCAGGTCGTTCCAGTCCTTGATGTGCTTGGGATTGCCCGCGCGGACAAGGAACGAAGGCAAGGAATAGAAGGGCGAGGCGTTGTCAGGGAAATCCTTCTGCCAGTCGGCTGAGACAAGGCCCTTCTTGACCAGGAAGTCGACGTCGGTGACCTGGTTGAAGGTGACGACATCGGCGCCAAGACCTTCGGCGATCGCGCGCGCCTGCGCCGAGGTGCCGGCATGCGACTGATCGATCGTGACGCCGGGGTGCTTGGCGATGAAGGCTTTGTTGATGTCGGCGAACAGCTCGCGGCCGACGTCATAGGATGCATTCAAAAGCTTGTCGGCCGACCAGGCTTGGGAGGACGCGAGGACGAGACCGGCAACAGCCGCGATGCCGAGCAATAGGCGCTTCATGAAAGCAGGCTCCTTGGAAATGGATCGAAGCTATGGCGCGACCATAGTCGGGAAAGGCTGGCGCGACGAGGCACGCGCTCGGAGCGGCGAGCGAGGGTTTGGAAAATATCTCGCCGAAACAGCTCTTTGCTAGGATTTTCTTCCAAGTAGATTCATGGATAACGCCAGGCCTGGGCGCTGGAGGGCATGAAGGGAATTCACGACTTGGGAAAAAGCTTCCAGCGTCGCGGCCTGAAAGCCACCCGGCTCTTCTGCGCGGCAGGATGGTCGACGGGCAGCTCGATCTCGACGCGCTGGCGCTCGCCGCCGACCTCGAGCTCGACGCGCCTGGTGCCGGCGACGCGGCGGCTGGCGGCAACCGTGCCGGCGATGCAGCCGCTGCAGCCGTCGAGCAGGTCGACGTCGTGCGGACGGAAATAGAGAACCGCCTCGCCGGACCGCGCATGCGGCGCCTGCAGCCCGATCGGCCGGTCGGCAATCCAGACCTCGCCGTTCTCGACCTTGACCGGCAGCGAGCTCGACTCGCCGATGAAGGAGTAGACGAAGGGAGAGTTCGGCGTGTCATAGATATCGTCTGCGGTGCCGACCTGCTCGATGCGGCCCTGGCTCATGACGACGACGCGGTCGGCGAGCTCCAGCGCTTCCTCCTGGTCATGCGTAACGAAAACGGTCGTATGGCCGGTGCGGTCATGGATCTCGCGCAGCCAGCGGCGCAGCTCGCGGCGAACCTGGGCGTCGAGCGCGCCGAAGGGCTCGTCGAGCAGAAGCACCTTGGGCTCGATCGCCATGGCTCGCGCCAGAGCCACGCGCTGGCGCTGGCCGCCGGAAAGCTGCGCCGGATAGCGCTTTTCCAGGCCCGACAGTTGGACGAGGTCGAGCAATTCGAGCGCCCGGCGGCGGATTTCCTGCCCCGACGGTCTTGCGGCGCCGTGCCGGACCTTCAGGCCGAAGCCGATATTGTCGGCAACCGTCATGTGGCGGAACAGCGCGTAATGCTGGAAGACGAAGCCGACATTGCGCTCCTGGATCGACTTCTGCGAAGCGTCCTCGTCGCCGAAGAAGATCGCGCCCTTGGTCGGCCGCTCGAGCCCGGCGATCAGGCGAAGCAGCGTCGTCTTGCCGGAGCCGGACGGCCCGAGCAGCGCGATCAGCTCGCCGGACCTGATGTCGAGCGACACGTCATGGAGCGCCGGAAACCGCTCGAACTCCTTGCGCACATTGACGACGCGAACTTCCATACAGATCCCTCAGTTCTTTGATCCATATCGTTATCCCAAAACCGCTACGCACTTTTGGGTGACATGCACCTAGTGTCCGCGTGTCGCGGCGATCTCGGCGCCGTAGCGCATCTCGAGAAGCGTTTTCAAGACCAGCGTCACCAGCGCCAGGCCGGCGAGCAGCGAAGCGACGGCAAAGGCGCCGACTGCGTTATACTCGTTGTAGAGGATCTCGACATGCAGCGGCATGGTGTTGGTGAGGCCGCGTATGTGGCCCGATACCACCGAGACTGCGCCGAACTCGCCCATGGCGCGCGCATTGCACAGAAGCACGCCATAAAGCAGTCCCCATTTGACGTTGGGCAGCGTCACATACCAGAAGACCTGCCATCCGCTGGCGCCCAGCGAAAGTGCCGCCTCTTCGTCACCATTGCCCTGTTCCTGCATCAGCGGGATCAGCTCGCGTGCGACGAAGGGGAAGGTGACGAAAATGGTGGCCAGCACGATGCCGGGCACGGCGAAGAGGATGACGATGCCATGCGCCTTCAGCCAGGCACCGAGCAATCCCTGCGCGCCGAAGAGCAGCACATAGACCAGGCCGGAAATGACCGGCGAGACCGAGAAGGGCAGGTCGATGAGCGTCGTCAGAAACGCCTTGCCCTTGAACTCGAACTTGGCGATCGCCCAGGCGGCCGAGATGCCGAAGATGACGTTGAGCGGCACCGAGATCGCCGCCACAAGCAGGGTCAGGCGGATGGCGGAGCGCGTGTCGGGGCTGGAAAGGGCTTCGGTATAGGCGCCGATGCCTTTGGCAAGCGCTTCGTGGAAGACGACGATCAGCGGCAGAAGCAGGAAGACGGCGAGGAAGGCAAGGGCGATTGCCATCAGCGCGGCCTTGACGGGCCGGCTTTCGGTTACCGCGGCCGACTGGCTCTCGTGGAGCGGCTCGTAGGATTTGATCTCGGGATCAGCCATAGCGCTTGCGGCTCCATGTCTGGACGAGATTGACGACCAGAAGCATCAGGAAGGACAGCGCCAGCATGATCGCGGCGATCGCGGTCGCGGCCTCGTAATTGTATTCCTCGAGCCGGATCACGATCAGAAGCGGCGCGATCTCCGACTTGAAGGGCAGGTTGCCGGCGATGAAGATAACCGAGCCGTATTCGCCGACGCCGCGCGCGAAGGCGAGCGAGAAGCCGGTGATGATCGCCGGCGCCAGGCCCGGGAAAAGCACGCGGGTGATGATCTGGAAACGGCTGGCGCCGAGCGTGGCGGCTGCTTCCTCGACCTCCTTGTCGAGCTCTTCCATGATAGGCTGGACGGTGCGCACGACGAAGGGCAGGCCGATGAACACCAGCGCGATGACGATGCCGAGCGGCGTGTAGGCGACCTTGATGCCGAGCGGCATCAGCAACTGGCCGATCCAGCCATTCGGCGCATAGAGCGTGGTGAGCGCGATGCCGGCGACGGCCGTGGGCAGGGCGAAAGGCAGGTCGACCATCGCGTCGGCGATGCGGCGGCCGGGGAAACGGTAGCGGACCAGCACCCAGGCGACGACAGTGCCGAACGCGACGTTGACGGCAGCCGCCAGGAAGGCGGTGCCGAAGCTTATCTTCAGCGCGTTGAGGGTGCGCCGATCGACTGCGATCGCCCAGAAATCGGCCCAGCCGAGCGCGGCCGAACGCCAGACCAGCCCGGAAAGCGGGATGAGAATGATGAGCGTGAGGTAGGCAAGCGAGAAGCCGAGCGTCAATCCGAAGCCCGGAATGACACTCGGCTGCCTGAATCGCCACCCCGCCTTGGCGGGTGCTGTGGTCATGCTGTTCTGGATCGTCCTTCTATTCAAACCGGAATGGCTTTGCCAGTCGCATTCGGCCGGCATGCCCGAGGCTCACCGGCCGTCCGGCCTCACTGCGCCGGCTTGTAGATCTGGTCGAATATACCACCGTCGCCGAAATGGTAAGGCTGGGCTTTCTTCCAGCCGCCGAATTGCGGGTCGTCGATGGTGACCAGCTTGATTGCCGGGAGTTTGGCAAGGTCCTCGGCCGGCACCAGGTCGGGCTTGGCCGGGCGATAGTGGTTCTTGGCGATGATGGTCTGGGCTTCCTTGGAATAGAGCCAGCTCAGATAGGCCTCCGCGACCTTGCGCGTGCCCTTGGCATCGACATTGGCGTCGACGACCGCGACCGGCGGCTCCGCCAGGATCGAGGTCGGCGGGTAGACGATGTCGAAATTGTCCGCACCGAATTCGTCGAGCGCGAGATAGGCTTCATTCTCCCAGGCGATCAGCACATCGCCCAGGCCCTTCTGCGCGAATGTCACGGTCGAGCCACGCGCGCCGGTATCGAGGACCGGGACGTTCGCATAAAGCTTGCCGACGAACTCCTTGGTCTTGGCTTCGTCGTTGCCGTCATTGGCGTTCGCATAGGCCCAGGCGGCGAGATAGTTCCAACGCGCGCCGCCGGACGTCTTCGGGTTCGGGGTGATTACCTGGACGCCGTCCTTGACCAGGTCGCTCCAGTCGTGGATGCCCTTGGGATTGCCCTTGCGCACCAGGAAGATGATGGTCGAGGTGTAAGGTGCCGAGTTGTTCTCGAATTTCGTGCGCCAGTCCGGGTTGATCTTCTTCGTCTTCGAGACGATGGCGTTGATGTCGCCTTCGAGCGCCAGCGTCACGACGTCGGCATCCAGGCCGTCGATCACTGCCCGGGCCTGTGCGCCGGATCCGCCATGCGACTGCTGGATGGTCACAGTTTCGCCGGTCTCCGCCTTCCAGTGCGCGGCAAAGGCCTCGTCATAGACTTTATAGAGTTCACGTGTCGGGTCGTAGGACACATTCAGAATGGTCGTATCGGCAAATGCGAAACCGAGCGTGCCGAACTGGACTGATGTGGCGACCAGGGCGCCGAGCAGTTTCCTGAAATGAGGTTTGGTCATTCCCGCCTCCGTTGAACTGCACGAACTCTACCGAGTTTATAGAATTTAGATGCATTGAATGTTGCCTTTTTCACCTCCTCGAAGCAATTTTTCGCCGTGATTGGGCTGAAAGAAGAAATAACGTCCTCAGCGCTGCCCCCTGGCTCCTCGTCAGCCGAGCTAATTAGAAACCGTCGAGGTCAGGGCAAGCCTGGGCGGTTCAATCCGCGGTGACCGGAAAATCGAAGCGCTGTTTTGGAAAAGGCTCTTTGGCCAGGCTGAAGTGCCACCATTCGCGCGCATAGTTGCGGAAGCCGGCGGCACGCATGGCGGCAAGCAGCATCTTGCGGTTCGCCGCCGCTTCGGCGGGAAGCGGCCGGTGCGCCGTCTCGCTCATCGGATCGAAGCAGTCGAAACCGGTGCCGAAGTCTAACGTGCCGCCATCGGGCGCGCCGCAAGCCTGATGAACCGGGCTTTTCCTGGCGGCCTCGGCGATGGCGAGGTCGATCGTCGAGCCGCGCGAATGGCTGGACAACTCACCGACATAGCCCCTGGCGATGAGGTCGCCACGCTGGACGGCCGGGTACCATTGCGGATCCGGTTGGCCGCCTTCTCTTGTCCATTTGCCCATGTCGGCGACGGCGTGCGCCGGGCGGTAGCAGTCGAAGACGACCAGCGTCAGGCCCTTGGCGGCTATCGCTCTCTGCACGCCGGAGAGCGCCTTCGCCGCTTGCGCGGTCAGGATGCAGACCGGCGCGTCATAACCATCGACCTTGCGGTGCAGGAAGTTTTCGCGGCCGGCGTAGCGGATATCCTGGCGGATGGTCGGGTCGATATCGGCCAGCCTGACGAAGCCGGCGGGCAGGGGATCGGCCCCGGCTGCGAGGGTGCCGGCGATCGAAAGCAACGCGCAAAACGCAATCTTCTGAATCGCTTGCCGCGTTCTATTCAACGAACACCTTCACGCTTGCCGCGCGGCCGGCGGCGTCGATCACGGTCAGCGTCGAATAGCCGGTGCCGTCGGGTTGCCAGGTGGCCGTGCGGCGGCGGTCGATGCCTGCGAGCGGCTTGCCGTTGGCGAGCCAGCGGAACGGCGCCCGGCCGCCCTGCAGCTTCAGCACCAGCGGCGTGGCCTCGGCCGAATTGGTGCCGAGATCCACGCGCGCGCCATTGGGCGGGAAGATGATGGTCGGCGCGGGCTCGGTGGCGGTGGCCTGCACCAGCCCGTCCGATCCGGCGCCGAAGCGGGCAAGCGTTACCGGCAATTCCTCGCGCTTGGGATTGAAGACGCCCGGCGGCCGGCCGGGCAGCGGCACGCTGGCAAGGCCGGAACGGACGAAGCCTTCGAACAGAATGGGCGCCGCCGAGACATAGCCCGACAGGCCGGGCACGGGGCTGGCATCGGCGCGGCCGACCCACACACCCAGCACGTAGCGGCCGTCGAAGCCGACGGACCAGGCATCGCGATAGCCGTAGGACGTGCCGGTCTTGTAGGCGATGCCGCGCTGCATGGCGCCTTCAGGCGGCTTCACGCCGGACAGGATGTCGTTGATCTGCCAAGCCGCCTGGTCATCGAGGATGGTGGCGGTGGTGCGCTCCGCATTGGCCGGCTCGGTGCCGTCATGCAGCGTGTGCGTCTTGCCGCCATTGGCGAGCCCCGTATAGAGCTGCACCAGATCGCGCAAGGTCACGCCGACGCCGCCTAGTCCGATCGCCAGGCCGGGCGCCTCGTTGACCGGCAGGATCGGGTTGACGCCGGCCTGGCGGAAACGCGCCGTCAGCCGTGCCGGGCCGACCGCGTCGAGCACGCGGATCGCCGGCACGTTGAGCGACAATTGCAGCGCCTGGCGGATCGAGACATCGCCCTGGTAGCCCATGTCGAAATTCTTCGGACGGTAGCCGCCGAAATCGGCAGGACTGTCCTCGATAATGGTTTCCTGCGCCACCAGTCCCTGCTCGAAGGCAAGCCCGTAGATGAAAGGCTTCAGCGTCGAGCCGGGTGAGCGCACCACCTTGGTCATATCGATCCAGCCGGAGCGGCTGGCGTCGAAGAAATTGGCGGAGCCAACCTCGCCGAGAATGTCGCCTGTGCGCGCATCGGCCATGACCATGGCGACGGAAAGTTTCGGCCCGAGCTTCCTGGCGGCATCCTTTGCCACCTGTTCCAGCCCTTGCTGCACGCTTTTGCGAATGGTGAGCTGCAGCGGCTTGCCGGGCACGGCTTTGGGCAGCATGGCATAGGAGGCATGCGCGGCCAGTGCCGGCAATTTTCTGCGCAGGCCGGAAACATCGTCCAGCGCAGCGCGCGCGGCTTCGCGTTCGCCGAGCAGGCCGGCCGAGACCATGCGGGTGAGCACGCGGTCGCGCGCGCTATGGGCGATGCCGAGATTGCGGTCGGGCCGGCGCCTTTCCGGCAATTGCGGCAGCGCGACCAGAAGGGCTGCCTCCGAGACAGTCAGCCGCTTCGGCTCCTTGCCGAAATAGGCGAGCGAGGCGGCGCGTACGCCTTCGAGATTGCCGCCATAGGGCGCCAGCGTCAGGTAGCGCTCAAGGATTTCCTGCTTGGACAGACGCCGCTCGATCTGGATGGCGCGCAGCATCTGCTTGAGCTTGGAGCCGATACTGCGGCTGTCACGCGGCTCGATCAGCCGGGCAAGCTGCATCGACAAGGTCGAGCCGCCGGAGACGATATGACCGCTGATGACGAGCTGGCCGGCGGCGCGGCACAGCGCCAGGACGTCGACGCCGCGGTGGTCCCAGAAGCGCTTGTCTTCATAAGCGACCAGCATGTCGACGAACTGCCTGTCGACCTGGTCGAGCCGGGTTTCGAGCCGCCAGTAGCCGTCCGGGGTGGCGAAGGCGCGCAGCAACTGGCCGTCGCGGTCCTGGACCTCGGTGGAGACCGTCAGCTTTGCCGGCAGCGGCGGCGGGAAGGCGCGGTCGAGTTCCCAGAGCGCGGCGATCGATGCGGCCGCAACGCAAGCAAGCGAGATACCTGCAATCGCGGTGCGTCTGAGGGATTTTCTGGAGAGCACGGCGCTGCCCCTTTATTGCCCTGCCGGGCATTTCTCCCCGTATAGTGACGGGGAGAAAGGGGCCTGCGCAGAGGCTTTCGCCAATTTCCAACGCTGCAGAATAGGTGCCGACGATCGCGACAATCCCCTTCTCCCCGTCACTATACGGGGAGAAGGTGCCGGTAGGCGGATGAGGGGCAGCGCCGTCGCCATGTTCATTTTCGTGCCATCGGCGAAATTACTCCGCCTTGACCTCCATCACGCCGGTGGCGGTGCGGGCCGAGTATTGCGGCCGGTACATGTCCTCCACCGTCGCCGCCGGATGGGCGTAGGTGCCGGGGGTTACGGCGCGAACGACATAGGCCAGCGTGATGTTGCGGTCGCCGTCGCCTTCATTGGGGTTGAAGGCGGCGACGAAGCGGTCGTCGCGGAACTCCAGATGCGCGGCGTCGGTCTGCGCCAGCCAGGAGAAGTTCGACAATTGCGCACTGGAAACCAGGCTCGGATTGTCGATCTCGAAGCCGGCCGGCAGCAGATCGGTGATCAGGAGCCGCGACGGCCATTTGTTTTGCTCATAGACCTTGAGCACGACCACATAGCGCTCGTTCTGCTTGGCCTCGGTGACGTTGGCCTCGGTGCCGTCCAGCTTGTAGTAGGTGCGATCGATGGTGAAGCCGTCGCCGCCGGCGGGCAACGGCTCGACCGGCGCGGCGACCGCCGTGACCACCGCCTGCAGCGGGGTCGCGCCGGTGTTGGCGATGGTGAGCGGGCTGTCGACGAGGCTGCTGCCGGCGATCTGGTCGGAATAGCCGCCCGAATGCGGCGCGCCGTTGACGGAAAGCGTGATGGAATCATTGCCTTCCTTCAGCGCCCGCGCGGCAAGCAGCATCCAGGATTCGTCCTGCGTGCTCGTCCAGCGGGCATCGGCGCGTGCCACGCCCACGAGCTTGATCAGCTGCGGCATGATGCTGGGCACCGGCTTCGATTCCGCCGCCAGCGCCAGCATCGCCGCGCCGTCACGCAGCCGCGAGCCATAGTCGGAGCGGAAGTAGTCGTAGTCGGTCTGCGACTGCGCCAGCCTGAGCGCCGTCTGGAAGGTGGCTTCCGAACGCTGCGTGTCGCCGTAAAGCGCCAGGCTCGCCGCCAATTGGGCGACCGCCATCGGGCTGGAGAAAGCTTCGAGCTGCGTATCCGCGTAATAACGCAGGTCGCCGATCGAAGCCTTCTTGTTGCGGGCAAGCACATAGAGCGCATAGGCGATCTCGCTGCCCTTATCCTGGACGTCCTGGTCGTAGCCGAGCGAGTTCTGCAGGTTGTTGAGCGCCTGGTTCATCGCCAGCGCCGGGACATCGTATTTCTCCTCGCGCGCCCGGGTCAGGAACTCGGTGACGTAGGCGTCGAGCCACAGATCGCCGGAGCCCGGCCCCCAGAGGCCGAAACTGCCGCTTGACGACTGGTAGGACAGCACCTTGTAGATCGCATCCTGGATGCGGCCATGCAGGTCGGGGTCGTTCTCCATGCCGATGCTCTTGGCCATGTCGTTGACATAGAGCAGCGGCATGGCGCGGCTTGTTGTCTGCTCGGCGCAGCCATAGGGATAGCGGTCGAGCGACATCAGAAGCGACGGCACGTCGAGCGCGGAGGACTGCGAAACGCCGACACTGACCGAAGCGCCGTCGAGCACGCTGGCGGCCAGCAGCTCCTTATCGACCCGCAGCGAGCCGCCATGGGGCTTCAGGTCGACAACCATGCGGTTGGTGAGCGGAAGCTGGGCCGGACGCACCGGCAGATAGAGCGTCTGCTCGACTTCCGTACCGTCGGCATGCGCAAGCTTGACCGTGACCGAGGCGTCGCCCGCGGTCTTCGCGACCAGCGGGATGGTGAGCGACTGGCGCTTGCCCTGGGCGAGCGTCAGCTTCTCGGGCAGGGGCTTGTCGCCGGTCGAAAGATCGCCGGTGGTGGTGACAGACAGGGCGTAATCGCCGGCCGGGCCATCCGTATCGGCAATGTCGAGGCGCATGGTCGCGGCATCGCCCGGCGCCAGGAAGCGCGGCAGGCCGGCGGTGATCACCACCGGATCGCGCACGATGACGTCGGTCTCAGCATGGCCGACGGCATCCTTGGTCCAGGCGACCGCCATGACGCGCACGGTGCCGTTGAACTGCGGGATGTCGAAGTCAATGCGGGCCTTGCCATTGGCATCGAGCTCGACCGGACCGGAGAAGAAGGCGACCAGCTTTTCGGTCGGTGGGCTGCCCTGTGCCTGCATGTTCGCCCCGTCACCGCCGGTGCGTATCTTGCCCATGGTGCCGAGCGAGCCGTCGATCAGGCGTCCGTAGAGGTCGCGGATTTCCAGCCCCAGCATGCGCTGGCCGAAGAACCAGTCCTCCGGATCCGGCGCCTTGTAGTTGGTGAGGTTGAGGATGCCGACATCGACGGCCGCCACCATCACATAGGCGTTGCTGCCAGCCTGAGCGCCGTTCACCGCAACGGGGATCGACAGCTGCTGCCGCGGCACGGTCTTTTCGGGCGGCGTCAGCGTGATCGCCAGCTTCTTCGAGCCCGGATCGACCGCCAGCCATTTGACGCCGATGGCGCGGGCCGGCATGCGCGATTCCTGCGCGTCGCCGGGCCGGAACAAGGTCGCCGTGACATAGGCGCCGGCGCCCCAGTCGTCGCCGACAGGGATATCGACGGTGCCGCCGCCGGCGGGCACCGAAGCGGTGACCGTCTTCAACAGCTTCTCGGCGCCGATGGTGACCAGCAATTCGCCGGCAAAATGCGGCGAGACCTTCAGCCTGGCGACTTCGCCGGCGGCGTAAGTGTCCTTGTCGAGCGCGATCTCCAGGCCGTCGGGCGTCTCGGTTGTGGTCGAGGCGACGTACCAGCCGGCGTCGAACTCATAACTGGTCGCCGGACCATCTGGATCTGCGGTCTCGACCTCGAGCCGGTAACGGCCCCAGTCGACGGGAAGGGACACGGTCGCCTCGCCATCGGCCTTCAGGTCGACCGCGCCATTGGCGACCGCCTTGGTGAGGTTCACCGCCTCGTAGTTCCAGGAATTGTTTGAACGGTACCACTGATAATTCCGCTCGACCTTGACCAGCGACCACTGGGCGCCTTTCAGGTCCTCGCGCTTGCCGTTCGGGTCGACGGCGATGATGCTGAATTTGGCGGTTCCGCCTTGCGGCACCTCATCGCCTTCGAAATCCGGCCGGATGCCGATGACGTCGCGCTGCGGGCGAACGCCGATGTCGAGCGAGCGCTCGACGGCGCGGCCGCCGGCCTCGCGCATGCGCACGGTGACCTTGGCGTTGACCAGCTTGGTGGTCGACGGCAACTGGTCGATCGTGATCGGGAAGGTCGCCTTGCCGTCGTCGCCGACGACCGGAAGATTGGCGAGAGGCGTGACGGTCGGCTCGCTCGACTGCTCGTCGGCCAGACCGAAAGTGAAGTCCTTGAAGCTGTCCCAGGTACTGGTGGTCGACAGCGTCATCTCGCCTTCAAGGGCGAGGCCCGCGGCCGGCGCGCCATAGAGGAAGCGGCCGTCGACAGTGGCGTTGGCGGTCTCGCCCTGGGCGATCTCCTTCTTGTCGGCGGTCAGATCGAATTCGATGCGATCCGGCACGAAATCCTCGACCAGGAACATCTGGCTGGCGACCGGCGCCTGCTTAGGATCGGTGTAGACCGACACCGTCCAGGTGCCGCGCATGGCGTTGACCTCGAGCGGCAGATCGACGGCATGCCCGCCGGCGGATTCGCCGTTGCTGACGATACGACGGTTCTCGACGCCGTCGGGACGGGTGAAGATGAAGGTGAGCGGCAGGTTCTCGACCGCTTTTGCCGCGCCGTCGCGGGCAAGGGCGGCGACGTGCACATCCTCGCCGGCGCGGTAGATGCCGCGCTCGGTCCAGGCATAGACGTCGAGCGCGCCTGGCGAGGCACGCCCCGCGACGCCGCGATCCGACAGGTCGAAGCCGGCCTTGCCCATGTCGAGGAAGACGAAGTCGTTGTCGCCCTGCTTGGCCATCAGCACCGCCGGCACCATGCCGTTTTCGCCGCGCGTCAGGCCTGGATTGAACACAGCGTGGCCCTCGGCATCGGTGGTCGCGGTGCCGAGGATTTCGTTGTTCTTGGCAAGCAGCGTCAGTTCGGCGCCGGAAATCGGCTTGGCCGAGCCCAGCGAACGGGCAAAGACGTTGAGGCCGTCCTGGCCGGTATAGGTGGAAAGGCCGATGTCGGAGACGACGAACCACTGGGTGGCGCGCGAACCATAGTCGTCGCTCTTGTCGTCGACCGGCTGCGCGGTCAGCACATAGACGCCGGGCTTGCGCTGCGGGATCGCCTCATCCACCGGGAACGAAGTGGTAACCTCCTTATTGAGATCATTGGCGATATCGAGCGTGCCCGACCAGACGGGGGCGCCCATCTGGTCCGAAATGGTGGAGATGTCATAGCCATCGAGCTGATGCAGGAACTGATAGCCGGACAGAAGCTGCGCCAGCGAACGATCGCCGATGCGATAGAGCGTCATCTTGGCGGCGTTCATGTTGACGGTGACGACCGGAATGCCGCGGCGGGCGCCTGCCGGCAGCACGAAGCTGTCGCCGGTGAAGCGGGCGGACGGGGCGCGATCCTGGACATAGATCGACAGCACGACGGGCGCGGCGATCGTTTCGCCGATCGCCGCCGGCAGGCCGGCGCGGAAGGTCACGTCATAATGCTGGCCGTGTTCAAGACTCTCGACGCAAATCTGCTTGTCCTTGGCCTCGACAGCTTTGGGCGCGGCGTTGTCGACGGTGACGAATTGCGAATAGTCGACGCCGGTCTTGACCAGCTCCTCGGAGAACTGGGCGCAGATGCGCGGCGAGGAGGAATCGGCATCGACGGTGTGCTCGACGACGCGAAAGCCCTTGCGCGCCTTGAGGTCGGCATAGTCGGCCTGGACGGCGGGCGAGCTCACCAGCGCAAGGCTCGCCTCATAGGCCTGCAGCGAAGGCCGGTAGAGATCGCGCTTGTCGAGGCCGGCGGCAAGCAGCGCCAACGCCTCGGCGCGGGTCTTTGCCGTGCGCACCAGCTTGTAGGCGTTGAAAGCTGCCGAGGTGGCGTTCATCGGCAAAGTCGCGGGTTCGGTGGTGTTCGACGCCGGCTCCACGGCGAGTATCTCGCGCGCCAGCGCCAGCCAGAGCGCGCCGTCGTCGGGCAGAACGGAGATCGCGGCCTGGTATTTCTGCATGGCGAGGCGATGGTCGCCGGTAAGCGATGCCTGCTCGGCGGCGGCCTGCAGGGCGGCAAGGCCCTCGGTCGGCTTGTCATAGGCCGGGTCGGTCAGCTTGTTGCGGAACTGCTGGGCCTGGTCGGCCATCCAGTTCGGGAAAAAGGCCAAAGCCGGCGGAGCGCCGATATCGGGGTCGCCATCGACATTCGCGACCTTGCCGGCGACGGCGCCGGTGAAGGATTTCAACTGGTTATAGTCGGATTTGAGAAAACACCATTTGGCCTTGGTGTTGTAGGTGAAAGCGCGGCAGGCGGGGTCGCCGAGGCAGCTTGTCTTGCATTGGTCGAGGCTGACATTCTGCTCCGACCTGAGGTCGAAGCCGAAATAGTCGGAATTGTCGGTCGTCACGATTCGCCGGGCTTCGGCCGCAAAAGCCGCCCCACCCAGGGCGAAAAAGATGAGAAGAAGGAAAGAGAGACCACGAGCCGCGCGCATTGCCATACCACCCTCCAGACATCGCCAGCGTCCGGGCATGATCAAGCTTCGTGCAGGCTTGTCAACGCCGGAACGCCGCAGGTTTATCACCCGCGAACGGTTTCCATGCCGGCCAAAGGCCGGTATTTCGACAGAACCTCTGTGAGACGGATCACACTTTCTTGCGGAATCGCAAAAGGTGTGAATTCCAAGCCCATTCTATTTCAGACAATTGGATTGTGGCCCCTTTACGAACGTTGCGGAACTTCATTCCAATTTTAGTTTTGTCGACTAGGTTGTCTTAATGCCGGCGCGTGAAGTGCAGATGTCAGGAGGGTTCGCGCCAGGGCGCGGGCTTCCGCGCGTCCTGCTGTTCGCGCTCGTCTGCTCGACGGTGCTGGCCGCTGAGGTGCGGCAGGCGGCGGCTTTCGAGATTTTCGGCATCAAGCTTTGGGGTTCGTCCAAGGACGAGGACGCCGACATCGTCGATCCGCTGCGCTATTCGGTGACGATCAATGCGCCTGACGCCGACAAGGATCTGATCAAGAGGCTCGAAAACGCCTCGGCGCTGAAAAATGACGAGGAGCATCCGGTGTCGGGGTCGCTCGGCCTGATGGCCAAGGCACGCGGCGACCGTGAGCAACTCGTCGCCGCCCTCTACGCCGATGCCCGCTACGAGGGCGTGGTGACTATCACGATCGAGGGCAAGTCGATCGACGAATTGCCGCCGGATGCCGAGTTCAAGGGGCCGCAGCCCATTCCGGTGGTCATTACGGTTTCTCCCGGAGCGAAATTCACGTTGGGCAACATCCGGCTGAAGGGTGATGCGGCGGGGTTGGCGGCAGCCGATTTCGGCCTGATCGCCGGCGGCGATGCCGGCTCTGGCGCGGTGCTCAAGGCCGAAGCGCTGATCGTGCGGGCGTTGAAGGAAGAGGGTAGGCCGCTTGCCAAGGTGACCGAGCGCGAGATCGTCGCCGAACACACCAGCTCGACGCTCGACGTGACGCTGACGGTGGCCGCCGGCCCGGTCGCCGGCTATGGCGACACGACGGTAGAGGGCACAGAAAAGGTCGATCGCGACTTCACCGAATACATGACCGGGCTGAAACGGGGCCAGCAATATTCGCCGCAGGAGATCGACGATGCTCGCGACCGGCTGCTCGGCCTCGAGGTCTTCAACAGCGTGACCATCAAGGAAGGCGAAAAGCTCGACGCCAACGGCAATATTCCGATCGATGTCCAGGTCAGCGAGCGCAAGCCGCGCTTCTTCGGCGTCGGCGGCACCTTCTCGAACACGGAAGGCCTGGGGCTCGAAGGCTATTGGGGCCATCGCAACCTGTTCGGACAAGCCGAGAAGCTACGCTTCGACGGCTCGATCAGCGGCATCGGCAGCAACAGCATTTCGGCGCTCAACTACAATGCCGGCGTCATGTTCGAAAAGCCGGGCGTGCTCGGGCCGACATCGAAATTCTTCACCGGCATCAAGACGGTGTTCGAACATCCCGACGCCTACGACCATTTCTCGGTCAAGGGAGACGTGGGCGTCTCCTACGACCTCGACAAAAAGCAGCGGGTCTCGGCCGAGTTCGACCTCGACTATTCGCGGATCACCGACGCCTTCGGCAAGCACACCTATCTGATCGCCAGCGTGCCGCTGCAATATGTCTATGACAGCCGCGACGACAAGCTGAACCCGACCAGGGGATTCCGCT
This sequence comes from Mesorhizobium sp. SOD10, assembly GCA_000824805.1. Taxonomy (GTDB): domain Bacteria; phylum Pseudomonadota; class Alphaproteobacteria; order Rhizobiales; family Rhizobiaceae; genus Mesorhizobium. Next base: position 145,696 of record CCNA01000004.1, on the reverse strand, counting down.
TCCTCGCGTATGCGGAACCCAGCTACGACATATTGAACGGCGCAACCTTCCTGAAGCTGAAGGGCGAGGGCTACACCTACCAGTCGCTCGACACGGCAAGCCGGTTCGTGCTCGCCGAGCGCGCGACGCTGGGTTCGATCGTTGGCACAGGGCTGCAGAATGTGCCGGCCGACCGGCGCTTCTATTCCGGCGGCGGCGGCTCGGTGCGCGGCTATTCCTACCAGGGCATCGGCCCGAAGGATATTGACGGCCAGCCGATCGGCGGCCTCTCCTTCTTCGAAACCTCCGTCGAGATGCGCATCGGCGTCACCGACACGATCGGCATCGTGCCCTTCGTCGATGCCGGCACGGTCTCGACCAAATCCTTTCCCGATTTCTCGAACGTGAAGGTCGGCGCAGGCGTCGGCCTGCGCTATATTACGCCTTTCGGACCGCTGCGCATCGACGCGGCCGTGCCGCTCAACCGCGATCCGGGCGATCCGCATTTCGGCATTTATGCCGGCATCGGTCAGGCGTTCTGACAATGAAGATTTTCTGGCGCGTCCTTCGCATCTTAATCTACACGCTGCTTCTGCTGCTGGTGGTGGCGATCGGCGCGCTGGTCGTTTTGACCGGCACCGAAGGCGGCCGCCAGAATCTTGCCAGCCTGATTTCGAAGATGGCCTCCAACGAGGACCGCAAGATCACGGTCGCCGGCATCGAAGGCATCTGGTCAGGTGCGCTCAGGGTGGACCACGTCGTGCTGGAAGACCGCGCTGGACCCTGGATGGTGGCGCGCAAGGTGGCGCTCGACTGGTCGCCGACGGCGCTTCTGTCCAGAAATTTCAGTGCCGACCGTTTTGCCGCCGAGCGCATCGAGCTGGCGCGGTTGCCGCAGCCGGGCCAGCAGCCATCGCAAGGCGGCTCGACGAGCCTGCCGGTGTCCATCGACGTGAAGCAGATCGACCTGCCGGAGATCGCGCTGGGACAGGAGCTTGCCGGCAGCGGCATCGCCGAGCTGGCCGCCAAGGGCTCGCTCAAGGCCGATCCGTCGCCTCTGGCGTTCGAAAGCGTGCTCAACGTTTCCCGCCATAACGGCAAGCAGGGCAATGTCGACGCCAAGATCCACTTTGCGCCGGCCGACAACAAGCTCGACCTCGACCTCAAGGCGTCGGAGCCGGCCGGCGGCATCATCGCCAATCTGCTCAAGCTGCCGGATGCGCCGCCCGTCAACATCGTCGTTTCCGGCAGCGGGCCTTTGGCCAATTGGAGCGGCGTCGGCACCTTCATGGTCGATGGCCGGATCGTCAGCCAGCTGACCGGCCGGCACCAGCTCACCGACAAGGGCCACCGCGTCGAGGCCAAGGGTGATGGCGAGTTCGAAGGATTCCTGCCGGAGAAGATAAAGGCGCTGTTTGCCGGCAAGACGCGCTTCGACCTGGCCGGAACGGCGACCGCATCGGGTGGGATCGATATCGAGCAGGCCACCATAGAGAGCGATTCCGTGCAGGGCGCCGCGACCGGCAATGTCGATCCGAAGGGCGCCAGCGACCTGGCGGTCGAGCTCTCCGCCAAGGACAAGCCCGTCACCGTCGATGTCGGCAACAGCGCGGTTCCGATCCTGGTCGCGGTCGAAAAGGCCACGGTGCGCGCCTTCGGCGACGGCAAGGCACCGATGGTCGATATCGGCACGTCGCTTACTTCGGTCGCCGTCGGCGGCACCCAGCTCAACAATATTACAGGCGAGATCCATTCCGACGGCTTCGATGTCGAGACCCTTAGCGGCCCGGTCAGCATCAAGCTCGCGGCCGCCGGTCTGAAGACCGATGTGGCGACGCTGGCGCCGCTGGTGACCGGCAAGCTCGCGGCGGATCTTTCCGGCACGATCAGCCGCGAGACCGTGATCATCGACAAAGGCACGTTGCGCAGCGATGCGCTCAATGCCGGGCTGACAGCAAATGTCGCGTTGGCCGACCTGTCTATGACGCTGAAGATGAATGCCGACGCCGTCTCGAAGGCATTGCCGCCGCAGATCAGCTCGCTGCTTGGCGAGCGGGTGAAATTCTCGGCCACGGCCACGCGCGATCCGCAAGGCGCGTTCGCCGCCAACTCGCTGGAGATCAGCTCCGGCTCGCTCAGCGCCAGCGGCACAGGCAGCATGCAAGGAACGAATATCCAGGCCAGCGTCAGGGGCACGTTGGGCGACGTCTCGCCGCTGTCGTCGCTCGCCGGCACGCCGCTCGCAGGCGAGGTCAATTTCGCGCTGAGCGCAAGCGGTCCGCGCTTGGCGCCGGATTTTACGGTGTCGGCCGACAGCGCCAGCCTGACCGCGGCCGGCCGCACGGTGAAGGACATCAAGCTCTCGGCCAAGGGCAAGGCCGATGTCGCCAATCCGACCGCCGAAATCTCGCTGACCGGCAGTGCCGAGGGGCAGGCGCTCGACATCGAGGCCTCGCTGGTGACCGCCGACGGCAAGCGCTCGATCAAAGGGCTCAGCCTGGCGCTCGGCGACAATAAGGTGTCGGGCGATCTCGTGCTCGACGACAAGTTCCTGCCGCTCGGCACGCTCACGCTCGCCGTGCCCGACATCGGACCGCTCGCAGCACTCGCGGATCAGGCCGCCACCGGCGACATCAACGGCACGATCGCTTTTGCCAAGGACGGCGAGGCGCCGACCGTCACCATCAACGCGGCCAGCACGTCGATCGCGCGCGGCGATCTGGCGGCGAAAGCCATCACCGTCAACGCGCTGATCGCCAACTACCTGAAAGGGCCGGCCATCTCGGGCACGATCAAGGCCGACAGCGTGACCTCCGGCAGCACGGTCATCAGCGGCATCGGCATCGATTTGAGGCGCGACGGCGACTGGACCAATTTTACCGGCGGCGCAACGGCGTCCGGGATTCCGGCCACCGCCACCGGGCGGGTGAAGATAGCCAACGGCACGACGAGCGTGGAAATCAGGTCCGGCGAAGCGACGGTGCGCGGCATCAAGGCGGCCATCGCCGAGCCTTCCAGCCTCTCCATCGCCAATGGCGTGACTGCAATCGAGAAGCTCGCGCTCAATCTCGGCGGCGGCTCGGCGACGGTTTCCGGCAGCGCCGGCCAGACCTTGGACCTCACGGCCAACCTCGCCAATCTCCCGGTGGCGCTCGCCAACGATTTCGTGCCTGGCCTCGATGGGGCCGGAACGGTGGAAGGCACGGCACATGTCACGGGTCCGTCGTCCAATCCCGACGTGCAGTTCAACGCAAAGGTGGCGGGCGCCGAGACCAGCCAGACCCGACAGGCGGGGCTCGGGCCACTGGATCTGGACGCTGCCGGCATCTACACGCTGACCGGCGGCGTAGCCCTGGACCACGCCTCGTTGTCGGGCGAAGGGATTTCCGGCAAGGCCGCCGGCACGCTCAACCCCAACGGCGCCAGCGATTTCTCCCTCGACCTCACATCGTCCGGACCCAGCCTGCCGTTGACGGTCGGCAGTGCTGAAAGCCCAATCACGATCGCGGTCCAGTCCATGTCGGCAAAAATGGCGGGCGAGAGCACGCAAGCGCGGCTCGATGTGTCCGCCATCCTGCCGTCCATTGCCGCCAGCCAGGCGAAGGTGGACGGTCTCACCCTGATGCTGCATTCGGATGCCTTCGACCTCAAGGCTCGGGCGGGTCCGGTCTCGGGCACGGTGTCGGTGGACAGGATCGGCCTCGACAATCCCATGCTGGCACCGCTGATCGCCGGCAAGGTCACGGCGAAGGTCAATGGCCGGCTGGCACCCGATTCCGTCGCCGTCAACAGCGGCTCCTTCAAGAGCGATGCGCTCAACAGCCAGGTCGCCGGCCGGATATCGCTGGGCGACGGCGCGGTCGATCTCAACGTAAAGGCCAATGTCGCTTCTTCCGCCTTGCCGGCCGCGGTGCGCGGCATGCTTGGCGAGCGCGCTGAGTTGAGCGCCGCGCTGAAGCGCGATGCCAATGGCAACGTCAATGTCGACGGCCTGAGGCTGAATTCGGGAGCACTCAGCGCCGACGGGCAGGCGAGCCTTGCCGACAGCAAGCTGGCCGCCGACATCAGGGGTGCGCTGAGCGACGTTTCAGGGCTGTCGAAGGACGCCAAGGGCGCCATCGCCTTTGCCCTGAATGCGCAAGGCCCGGTCACCGCGCCCGACCTGTCGATGACGGTGAGCAGCGATCGGCTTTCGGTGGCGGCGCGCGAGATCACGGGGCTGAAGCTCACGGCCAGCGGCAAGGCCGATGCCGCCAATCCGGCGGCCAATGTTGAGCTCACCGGCAACGTCGCCGGACAGAATTTGCAAGGCAGCGCGGTGCTCGCCACGACCAATGGCAGCCGAACGATCAACGGGCTTCTGCTCTCGCTCGGCCCGAATAAGATATCGGGCGATCTCGACCTCGACGACGCCTTCGTGCCGGTCGGCACCGTTTCGCTCGACCTGCCCGATATCGGGCCGCTGGCCGCGCTGGCCTTAGAAAAGGCCGAAGGCAATGTGCGCGGCACGATCGCCTTCTCCAAGACCGCCAACGGGCCGAATGTCGTGGTCAAGGCGAACACCTCGGAGATCAAGCGCGGCGATCTCTCGGCCAGGAATGTCGCGATCGACGCGCAGGTCGCGAATTACATGGCAGCGCCAGTGATCGCCGGCACGGTGCGGGCCGATAACGTGACTTCCGGAGGGACCGCCATCACCGGCATCGATGTCGATCTCAAGCGCGACGGCGATTGGACCGGTTTTTCCGGCGGCGCTACCATCAAGAACATCCCGGCCAAGGCCGCCGGCCGCGTGAAGGTCGCCAACGGCACAACGACCGTCGAGCTCGCGTCCGGCCAGGCGACCGTGCAGGGCATCAAGGCGGCGATCGCGCAGGCGTCGACGATCACCATCGCCAACGGTGTGACGACGCTCGACCGGCTGGTTCTCAACCTCGGCGGCGGCACGGCGACGGTGACGGGCAAGGTCGCGCAGGCGCTCGACATCAACGCCAATCTGGCGAAGGTGCCGATCTCGCTTGCCAACAGTTTCTCGCCGGGTCTCGACGCGGCCGGCTCGGTCTCGGGCACGGTCAAGGTCACCGGCGCGCCGGCGACCCCCTCGGTCGCCTTCAACATCGATGCCGCCGGCGTGCAGACCTCGCAGACGCGCGGCGCCGGCCTGGGCGGCATGAATGTGTCGTCCTCGGGAACCTTTGTCGACAACAAGCTCGCCTTCGACGCCAACATCAGCGACGGCGCCGGCCTCGGGCTCAAGGGCGGCGGCACCGTGAGCACGGCAGGCACGCCCACCTTGGCGCTCGACTTCAAGGGCAAGGTGCCGTTTTCCTTCCTTGCCGCCAAGCTCGCCGCGCAAGGTCTGGCGCTCAACGGCACCGCCAATGTCGATGTGCAGGTGCGTGGTCCTGCATCCGCGCCGGTGATCAGCGGCAAAGTCACGACATCCGGCGCGCGCCTCATCGATGCGCGCTCCGGCCTGGCGGTGAACGACATCGCGGCGGACGTCTCGATCGCCAGCAGCGTCGCCAGGATCAACCGGCTGACCGGCACGCTTTCGACGCGCGGCAATCTCTCGGCGAGCGGCACGGTGGGCATCACGCCGGCGCAAGGCTTCCCGGCCGACCTGTCGATCAAGCTCACCGATGGCCGCTACACCGACGGGCGAGTGGTGACCGCCAATCTCGGCGGCGACCTGACCATCAAGGGGCCGCTGGTCTCGGCGCCGGTGATCGCCGGCACGATCAACCTGGCGAGAACGGTCATCACCGTTCCGGACAAACTGCCGGGGTCGCTTTCGGAACTCAACGTCAAACATAAGAATGCGCCTCGCGCCGTGCGGGCACAGGACAAGGCGTTGCACCCGGCCACATCCAGCGGCGGCAATAGCGGCAGCGGGCTCACCCTCGATCTGACAGTGAACGCGCCCAACCAGATTTTCATCCAGGGCAGGGGCGTCGACGCCGAACTGGGCGGATCGCTCAAACTTACCGGCCCGGCGTCGTCACCGCAGGCCGTGGGCACCTTCACCTTGCAGCGCGGGCGGCTAACGATCCTCGCCAAGCGGCTGACGTTCACGGAGGGTACAGTCGGATTCCAGGGATCGCTGGTGCCTTACCTCAATCTCACGGCGACCACGACGACAAGCAGCGCCACCGTGACGATCGTGGTTTCCGGCGAGGCGACCAATCCGAAATTCAACTTCTCCTCTGTTCCGGCGCTGCCGGAGGATGAGGTGCTGGCACAGCTTATCTTCGGCCGCTCGATGTCGAACCTTTCGCCGCTGCAGATCGCCCAACTCGCCGACGCCGCCGCGCAATTGGCAGGCGCCGGCGGCACGACGTCGCTGCTCGACAACCTGCGCAACGCGATCGGCATCGACGACCTTGACGTGACGACGGACGAGAAGGGCGGCACTGCGGTTTCGGCCGGCAAATACCTCAACGACCGCACCTATGTGACTATACAGAAGGGCGACAAGCCAGGTTCCGGCAAGGCTACGATCGACCTCGATGTCGGGCGCGGCGTGAAGCTGCGCGGCGAGGCCAACGACGCCGGAGAAGCCAAGGGCGGCGTCTTCTACGAACGCGAATATTGAGGCCGCGCCGGCGTTCCTCTGCGAAACGGCCGGCCGTCCGCCGCGCGTAGTGAACTCGCTATCCGTGTAAAATGTATTGATTTAATCGCCCGCGACGATTTTTTGGGAAATCCGCGTCGCGATAACAAATTTGCGTCAACACTGTCGCTATCGCGCGAACCGGGTTGCGGCCAAAGATGCACATTCCCTGGCATGTTCCTGCTCCACACCGTCTTTTGACAACGCGGTCTGGATGCGGAATGTTAAAAGGCGGAAAGCCAACAATGGGAGTAAGTCATGGCAATCTACAAAAGCAATGGTGATCGTGTTCCGGATCACATCCTGAAAATGGCCGAAGAAGCCAAGACGGGTAATGTGGACCGGCGCGAATTTCTGGCTTTGGCCAGCGTCTTCGGCGCATCGACGGCAATGGCCTACGGCATGCTCGGCCTCGCCGCGCCGACCACGGCCCGGGCCGAGGACGTGCAGGGCAAGAAGGGCGGAGTGATCAAGGTCGCGATGTCGATCAAGGATCCGAAGGATCCGCGCACCGCAGACTGGTCCGAAATCGCCAATGCCGAGCGCCAGGCGCTCGAGCCGCTGGTGAAATACACGAAGGAATATACCTTCGCGCCCTACCTCCTGGAGAGCTGGGACATCAATGACGACGCCACCGAATACACGCTGCATGTGCGGCCGGGCGTCGAATGGAACAACGGCGACAAGTTCACCGCCGACGACGTGATCTACAATTTCACCCGCTGGGCCGACAAGGCGGCGGAAGGCAACTCGATGCCTGGCCGCCTCGGCAGCCTCGTCGACGACACGACCAAGAAGCTGCGCGAAGGCTCCGTCGTCAAGGTCGACGACATGACGATCAAGCTCAAGCTGACCAAGCCGGACATCGCCATCATCCCGAACCTGTGCGACTATCCGGCGCTGGTCGTGCACAAGACCTTCGACGAGAAGGGCGCCAACTTCAAGAACTGCCCGATCGGCACCGGTCCGTTCGAGCTGGTCTCCTACGATGTCGGCCAGAAGGTGGTCTACAAGCGCCGCACGACCGGCAAGTGGTGGCAGGGCGAAGCCTTCCTCGACGGCGTCGAGTTCATCGACTACGGCACCGATCCGGCCGCGACCGTCTCGGCTTTCGAATCGGGCGAAGTCCAGACCAACCACGAAACGACCGCCGACTATATCAAGATCATCGCGGATGTCGGCGCTCCGGTATCGGAAGTCGTGACGGCGGCCACCGTGGTGTCGCGCTTCAACGTCACCCACAAGCCCTATGACAACCAGAAGGTTCGTCAGGCGATGCTGCTTGCCGTCGACAACGCAACCGTCTTGCAACTCGGCTACGGCAATGCCGGGACGCCTGCCGAAAACCACCATGTCGCGCCGATCCATCCGGAATATGTCAAGCTTCCGGAGGTCAAGCGCGACATCGCCAAGGCCAAGCAGATGCTGACGGAAGCCGGCGCGATCGATTTCGAGCACGAGCTGATCAGCAACGACGAGGACTACCACAAGAACACCACGGACGCGATCGCGGCGCAGCTGCGCGAAGCCGGCATTAAGGTGAAGCGCACCGTGCTGCCGAGCTCGACCTTCTGGAACGACTGGACGAAGTATCCGTTCTCGGAAACCAACTGGAACATGCGTCCGCTGGGCATCCAGGTGATCGCCATCGCGTATCGCACCGGCGAAGCGTGGAACGAGACGGCCTATTCCAATCCGGAGTTCGACAAGAAGGTCAACGAGGCGCTCGGCATCGCCGATGCGGAGAAGCGCAAGGTTGTGATGAAGGATATCGAGCAGATCCTGCAGGATTCCGGCATCATCATTCAGCCTTACTGGCGCAAGCTCTACATCAACATCAAGCCCGAGGTGAAGAACCACTCGATGCACCCCACCTACGAGCACGACTTCGGCAAGGTCTGGCTCGACCAGGCGTGATACATGGCGCGATGAATGCGAGGGGCAGCTGCCCCTCGTATTTGCAGCTTCGTTGCCGTTGCATAACCTGCAGCGGCGGCGGGGCGCTATCCGCATTACGAAACAGGGTTGAATGTATCTGACCCCAACCCGGCCGGCAGGGGGGCACACATGTTCTCATTCATCGCCAGACGCATCGGCACGATCCTGCTCACGATGCTGTGCCTGACGCTGGTCGTCTTCTTCCTCGTCAATCTCGAGCCCAATCTGAAGAAGCTGGCGATCAGCCAGACCGAGATGCACACGCCCGCCGACCAGCTTGAAAGCTGGCTGGTCAATCACGGCTATCGGCAAAACTTCTTCCTGCGTTACGGCCAGTGGCTGGGCGTCCTGCCGAAGCATCCGATCACCGATCCGGCGACCGGCAAGACGACGCAGCGCTTCTCCTTCTGCAACGACCCCACCGAGCCGCAATTCTCCGGCGTGCTGCAGGGCGATTTCGGCTGCTCGACCAAGTTCAAGACGACGGTCGCCGCCAAGCTTTTCCCGGCGCTTGGCGCCACCGGATTGCTGATGTTCTGGGTGCTGGCGGTGATGGTGCCGATCTCGCTGCTGATCGGGATTCTCGCCGGCATGCGCGAAGGCTCGCGCACCGACCGCGTGCTGTCGGTCGCATCGATCGCCTCGACGGCGACCCCTGAATATGTATCGGGCGTCATCTTCACCGTCATCTTCGCCTCGTGGCTAGGCTGGCTGAACGGCTCGGCGGCGTCCGCCAGCCAGGGCATCACCTTCTACAATTTCACCCTGCCGGTGATCACGCTGGCGATCTACGGCACGGGCTATATCGCGCGCATGACACGAGCCTCGATGGTCGAGGTGATGACGCAGCAATATATCCGCACCGCCCGGCTGAAGGGCCTGTCCTTCAGCAGCGTGGTCATCAAGCACGCGTTGCGCAACGCGCTGATCGCGCCGTTCACCGTCATCATGCTGCAGTTCCCGTGGCTGCTCACCGGCGTCGTCATCGTCGAGGTGATGTTCCGCTACCAGGGCTTCGGCTACACGCTGGTTGAAGCTGCCGGCAACAACGACATCGATCTGCTGCTCGGCTGCTCGCTGGTTTCTGTGTTTATCGTGCTGATCACCCAGCTCATCTCGGATGTCGGCTACGCGTTTCTCAATCCGCGTATCAGGGTTCAGTAGGGGCAGGGCCGATGCAAACGGAATATATCAGCGCCTTCGATGTGGTTATCGGCGTGCTCTGGCGATTCTGGCCAGTCTGGGTCGCGCTCATCCTGGTGATGAGCGCGAGCTTTAGCTACCGGAGGAAGCTCGGGCTCTACGGTCAGCTCTTCGACAGCGGCGTCGGCATTGCCGGTGTCTTCATCTGCCTGTTCTGGCTGTTCACGGCGATCTTCGCCTCCACCATCTCGCCCTTCGACCCGCTGGCGCAGGTCTCGGTGATGAAGGACACGCTGCCCGGCGCGATCGAACCGGCGTCGAAGCTCGTCTACTATTTCGGCGGCGACAAGCTTGCGCGCGACGTGTTCTCGCGCATGGTCTATGGCAGCCAGATCGTTCTGATCATCGCGCCGGCCGCCACCGGCTTCGCGCTGATGGTGGGCATCACGCTCGGCCTGCCGGCCGGCTATTATGGCGGCAAGATCGACACGCTGCTGTCGTTCCTCGCCAATCTGGTGCTGGCTTTCCCGGTGATCCTGTTGTTCTATCTGTTGGTGACGCCAGGCATCATGGACACGCCGATCCCCTATGCGATGGCGGGACTGTTCTTCCTGTTCCCGATCATCTTCTTCTGCGTCCTGTTCTGGACCCGCTACAAGAACCGGCCGGACCGGCTTTATATCCTGCTTGGCATCACGCTGGTTGTCGGCGGCTGGATCTATGCGGGCCTGGTCTTCGACAAGGATCCACTGCACATCGTCCACATCGATCCCAACCAGCTCAACATCTTCGTGGCGGTGGTGTTCGCCTCCAGCCCCGGCGTGTTCCGCATCGTGCGCGGGCTGACCATGGACATCAAGACGCGCGACTATGTGGCGGCGGCGCAGACACGCGGTGAATCGCCGTGGTACATCATGCTGTGGGAGATCCTGCCCAATGCGCGCGGTCCGCTGATCGTCGATGCCTGTTTGCGCATCGGCTACACGACGATCCTGCTCGGGACGCTCGGCTATTTCGGCCTGGGCCTCGCGCCGGAAAGTCCCGACTGGGGCACCGCGATCAAGGACGCCAGCCGGCTGTTGCGTTCCTTCATCCACCCGGCGCTGCCGCCGACGATCGCCCTGATGTCGTTCGTGCTGGGGCTGAACCTTTTGGCCGATTCGCTGCGCGAACAGTCGATGAAGGATTGATGGTGGGGGCCTAGGCCCTACCTGCTGGAACAATTTAGGATTGGAGCGACCCATGAACGAGGCAGTTCGAAATCCGGCTCAACCAATCATCGAGATCGAGAACCTCTCGATCTCCTTCTTCACCCGCAAGGGCGAGATTCCGGCCGTGATGGATTTTTCCTGCACGGTCATGCCCGGCGAGGCGATGGGCATCGTCGGCGAGTCCGGCTGCGGCAAGTCGACCGTGTCGCTCGGCATCATGCGCGATCTCTCCAACATCGGGAAGATCGTCGGCGGCCGGATCAAGTTCCAGGGCCGTGACATGGGCGAGATGTCCGAGGAGGAGCTTCGCGCCATCCGCGGCAACAAGATCGCAATGATCTACCAGGAGCCGATGGCGAGCCTCAATCCGGCGATGAAGATCGGCCAGCAATTGATGGAAGTGCCGCTGATCCACGACAAGGTGTCGAAGGAAGAGGCGTACAACCGAGCCCTGGACATGGTTCGCGCGGTGAAGCTGCCCGACCCGGAGCGCATGATGCGCTCCTATCCGCACCAGCTTTCCGGCGGCCAGCAACAGCGCATCGTCATCGCCATGGCGCTGCTGTCGAAACCGGCGCTGCTCCTGCTCGACGAGCCGACCACCGCGCTCGACGTCACCGTCGAGGCCGGCATCGTCGAGCTGGTCAAGGGGCTCGGCGAGAAGTTCGGCACCTCGATGATTTTCGTGTCGCACAATCTCGGCCTCATCCTCGAGACCTGCGACAAGATCACAGTGATGTATTCCGGCGAGGCGGTCGAGACCGGCAAGATCGAGGACGTGTTCGACCGGATGCGCCACCCCTATACTCAAGGGCTGTTCCGTTCGATCCCGCTGCCCGGCGCCGACAAGAATTCGCGGCCGCTGATCTCCATTCCCGGACAGTTGCCGCTGCCGCATGAGCGGCCGAAGGGCTGCAATTTCGGGCCGCGCTGCCACCATTTCGTCGAAGGTGTCTGCAACGCGGCGGAAATCCCGATGATCCCGGTCGAGGGCCATGAGGGGCATTTCTCGCGCTGCGTGCGCTTCAACGAGATCGACTGGGAGGCGCTGCCGCCCGGCGCCAAGAAGGTCAACGAGAAGGTCGAGCCCGGCGCGCCCGTGCTGAAGATCCAGGACCTCAAGAAATACTACAAGGTCGGCGGCAGCGAGGTGTTCGGCTCCAGCGAAGGCCGCGTCGTCAAGGCCAACGAGACGATCTCGTTGACCGCGCGCGAATCCGAGACGGTCGCGATCGTTGGCGAGTCCGGCTGCGGAAAGTCGACGCTCGCCAAGGTGCTGCTCGGCCTCGAGACCGCGAGCTCCGGCACGGTGACTTTGGCCAATAAGGAGATCCAGTCGACGGGCATCGAGAACCGCGGCGTCGATACCGTCTCGTCGATCCAGATGGTGTTTCAGAATCCGTTCGACACGCTGAACCCCAGCCACAGCGTCGGCTCGCAGATCATCCGCACGCTGGAGAAGTTCAACGTCGGCAAGACGGTCGCCGAGCGGCGCCAGCGCATGCTGGAGCTGCTCGACCTGGTGAAGCTGCCCAGGGCCTTCGAGACCCGCAAGCCGCGCCAGCTTTCGGGCGGCCAGAAGCAGCGCATCGGCGTTGCGCGCGCCTTCGCCGGCGATGCCAAAGTGGTGGTGGCCGACGAGCCGGTCTCGGCGCTCGACGTCTCGGTGCAGGCGGCGGTGACCGAACTGCTGATGGACATCCAGCGCAAGAACAAAACGACGATGCTGTTCATCAGCCACGATCTGTCGGTGGTGCGCTACATCGCCGACCGCGTCGTCGTCATGTATCTCGGCTACATCGTCGAGCAGGGCACGACCGACCAGATCTTCTCGCCGCCCTACCATCCCTATACCGAGGCGCTGCTGTCGGCGATCCCCATCGCCGACACAAGCGTGGTCAAGAAGCACATCGTGCTCGAAGGCGACATTCCCTCGGCCATGAACCCGCCGACCGGCTGCCCGTTCCAGACGCGATGCGGCTACAAGAAGCTGGTGCCGGACAATCTGTGCGAGACGCAGGTGCCGCCGGTGAAGAATCTCGGCGGCGGCCATACGAGCCTGTGCTGGCTTTCGGACGACGTGCTGGCCAAGATGGAGCCGGTCATCAAGTTCGACAAGGAACACGCCGCACGTGAGGGCGTGCCGGATGATGCGCCGCACGGCGAGGGGCCGGGCTTCGCCGGTACGCCGCCGCAGCGTCCGGACGGCAAAAACGCCAGTGCGGAAGCCGACGCGATCAAAGAGGGTGCCGAGGAGAACGACGCCATGCTCAAGGCCCGTCGCCACGAAGTGCGCGACGAGGATTCGGAAACCGGTGTCTCAAGGCCGAAGGACACGACAAGGCGGCACTAACCCAGGACGGGTATCAGCTGCCGCATTGCCGTAGCTGCGCTGCGTAGTCGCGCGCCATCTGGTCGGTGGCGCGCGCGTAGCTTTGAACGCCGGCGTCGCCGCGATTGCCTCGGCCATAGGCGGTCCAGCCGAGATAATAGGCCAGGTAGAGATTGTAGGTGTCGTTGCGGGCGACACCGAAAGTGTCGGCGGTCTTGGAGTGATACCAGCCGACGAAATCGATGGCGTCGGCAAAGCGTGTCCGGCGCGCGGCCCAGTTGCCGGTCTCGCTTTGATATTGCGACCATGTGCCGTCGAGCGCCTGCGAGTAGCCGGTGGCGCTCGAGACATGCTTCCACGGGATGAAGCCGAGCAGCTTGGTGCGCGGCGGGCGGGCATTGCTCTTGAAGCCGGATTCCTTCCGCACCGTCGCCATCAGCACGGGAACGGGAACCCCGTATTTCTGTTCGGTTCGCTCGGCGGCGGACTGCCAGTTGTCGAACCAGCCGTCATTCTGGTCGAAGACGGCGCAGACATTGTTGATGTGGCTGGGCGCCGTCGCGCAGCCCGAAAGCGCCAGCAGCACGGAGACAGCGACAATTTTACTAAAACTCGACCTACGCATTGGAAGACGAATAGGCCTAAATCATAAAAGGAGTCTTGCGCGCTTCCTTAACGCGGACGGGGAGGTGCGGAAAAGCCGAGTGCCGATATTACGACTGTTTGTGTCGCTATTCTTTTCTTCGATTTTGAAAAATGCCGCCTTGGCTAAAATCGCGCCGGCAAATGGCGAATTCCTGACAGCTCGCATGCGATGCCGGCGCTCTGATGCGGGCATGAGCGAACCAAGACGCAAGCGCGGCGCCGAGCGCACCAGCAACCGGGGACCTGCCGCCATCCCGCAACTGCCGCGGCGGCGGGTAGAGAACCCCTATCCGCCGATGGCGCTGCTGTCGGTCGACCAGATCGAGGCCATCCACCAGGCATCGATGCATATATTGGAGAATTTCGGCATCGAGGTGATGAGCCCGCGGGCGCTGTCGCTGTTCGAGCGCGCCGGCGCCAAGGTCGACCGCGGCTCGATGAATGTGCGCGTCGATCGCGGGATGGTCGAGGAGGCGCTGAAATCGACGCGCAGCAGCTACACGCTTACTCCGCGCAATCCCGCTCGAGCAATCTATCTCGGCGGCAGCACCATCAATTTCACCCTCGTCGCCGGCCCGCCCAATGTGCACGACATGGAACGCGGCCGCCGCGCCGGCAACCTCGCCGACTATTCGGACCTCGTCCGGCTCGCGCAGCATTTCAACTGCATCCACATGCTCGGCAACCAGGTCTGCGCGCCGATCGAGCTGCCGGCGAACACACGGCACATGGACACCTATTTCGCCAATCTGACGCTGACCGACAAATGCTTCCATGTCTCGGCGATCGGCCGGGGCAGGGCGCTTGACGGCATCGAGATGATGGCGATTGCGCGCGGGCTGACGCTCGAGCAGATGGCTGAGGACCCCGGCATCACCACCATCATTTCGGTCAACTCGCCGCGCCGCTTCGATGAGATGATGGCGGAAGGGCTGATGACCGTGGCCGAATACGGCCAGTCGGTGGCGGTGACGCCGTTCACGCTGATGGGCGCGATGAGCCCGGTGACGCTGGCCGGCGCGCTGGCGCAGCAGAACGCCGAGGCGCTGTTCGGCATCGTGCTGACGCAGTTGGTTCGCCCCGGCGCGCCGGTGATGTATGGCGCCTTCACCTCCAATGTCGACATGAAGTCGGGTGCGCCGGCCTTCGGCACGCCGGAAAACAGCAAGGCCAACATCGCTTCGGGACAATTGGCACGGCGCTACAAATTACCTTACCGGACGACGCCGGGCTCGGCCTCCAACGCCGCCGATGCGCAAGGCGCCTATGAGACGATGATGGCGCTGTGGGGCGCGGTGCTGGGCCACGGCAATCTCGTCTATCACGCCGCCGGCTGGCAGGAGGGCGGGCTGACGGCGTCGTTCGAGAAGCTCATCATCGATGTCGAGATGATCCAGCACATGATGGAATTCCTGCGGCCGATCGTGGTCGACGAGGCGGAGCTTGCAGTCGAGGCGCTGGGCGCGGTGCCGACCGGCGGCCATTTCTTCGGCGAGCCGCACACGCTGGAGCGCTACGCCACCGCCTTCTACCAGCCGATGCTTTCCAACTGGCAGAATTACGAGGCCTGGCAGGAGGCGGGCGCGCTCGACACGACAGCGCGCGCGACCAGGCTTTGGAAGAAAGCGCTGGAGGAATATGTCCAGCCGGCCATGGACCCTGCCGTGCGCGAAGCGCTCGAGGCCTATATGGCGCGCCGAAAGGAAGCGATCGGGCAGGGTGAGCCCTAAAGGAACAGCTTCCCATCCTGATTCATTTCAATCTCTCAACTCACTGAACCAACGAGAAAAACCCATGAAGTCGCATGCAAAGGTCGTGGTCATCGGCGGCGGTGTCGTTGGATGTTCGGTGCTGTTCCATCTTGCCCGCCACGGCTGGACCGATGTCGTGCTGCTGGAGCGCGACGAGCTGACTTCCGGTTCGACCTGGCATGCGGCCGGCGGCATGCACACCATCAATGGCGATCCCAACGTCGCCAAGCTGCAGAAATACACGATCTCGCTCTACAAGGAGATTGAGGAGCTTTCCGGACAGGCCACCGGCGTGCACCTCACAGGCGGCGTGCTTCTGGCGGCGACCGAGGCGCGGCTCGACTGGCTGCGCGGCGTGGTGTCGAAAGGCCGCTATCTCGGCATCGACCTTGAGGTGATCTCGGCGAAGGAAGCGGCGGAGCTGATGCCGCTCATCGAGCCCAGCCAATTTGTCGGCGCGGTCCGCAACAAGGAAGACGGCCATCTCGACCCGTCCGGTGTGACGCACGCCTATGCCAAGGCGGCGCGGAAACTGGGGGCCGAGGTCGAGCGCTTCACCAAGGTCGAAGACATCGTGCGCCGCCCCGACGGCCTATGGCGCGTCATCACCAACAAGGGCGATATCATCGCCGAGCATGTCGTCAATGCCGGCGGGCTGTGGGCGCGCGAGGTCGGCCGCATGGTCGGGCTCGAACTGCCGGTTCTGGCCATGGAGCACATGTACTTGATCACCGAGGACATGCCGGAGGTCGCCGACTGGAACAAGAGGACCGGCACCGAGATCATCCACGCGGTCGATTTCGACGGCGAGCTCTATCTGCGCCAGGAGCGCGGCGGCATGCTGATGGGCACCTATGAGAAGGCCAACAAGGTCTGGTCGGAATTCCAGACGCCGTGGAATTTCGGCCACGAGCTGCTGGAGCCGGACATCGACCGCATCGCGCCGTCGCTGGAAGTCGGTTTCCGTCACTTCCCCGCTTTCCAAAAGACCGGCATCAAGCAGATCATCAACGGCCCCTTCACCTTCGCGCCGGACGGCAATCCGCTGGTCGGTCCGGTGCGCGGCCTGCAGGGCTTCTGGGTCGCCTGCGGCGTGATGGCCGGCTTCAGCCAAGGCGGCGGGGTTGGGCTCGCACTCTCCAACTGGATGATCGAGGGCGACCCGGGCGCCGACATCTGGGCGATGGACGTGGCGCGCTATGGCGACTGGGCGACTATGGCCTACACCAACGCCAAGGTGCGCGAGAATTATTCGCGCCGCTTCTCGATCCGCTTTCCCAACGAGGAACTGCCGGCCGGGCGTCCGCTGAAGACGACGCCTCTCTATGACACGCTTGCCGCCAAGGGCGCGCAGTGGGGCGTGTCCTATGGGCTCGAAGTGCCGCTCTGGTATGCGCCGGAAGGCCTCACTGACGAGTTTTCCTGGCGGCGTTCCACCGACTTCGAGCATGTCGCCAAGGAGGTCGCGGCGGTGCGCGACGGCGTCGGCCTGTCGGAGATTTCGAATTTCGCCAAATACAAGGTGACGGGCGAGGGCGCTTCCACGTGGCTCGACCGCATATTCGCCTGCAAGCTGCCCAAGCGTGGCCGCATGACCCTGGCGCCGATGCTGAAGGAGGACGGCAAGCTGATCGGCGATTTCACTTTGGCCAACATCGACGACAGCGAGTGGTTCATCGCCGGATCCGGCGTTGCCGAGCAGTATCATATGCGCTGGTTCGAGGCGCATCTGCCCAAGGACGGCTCGGTGCGGATCGAGGCGCTGGGCCAGAAGCTCACCGGCCTTGCGATTGCCGGGCCGAAGGCGAGGGAGGTGCTCGCCAAGACCACCCGCGCCGATGTCTCCAACACCGCCTTCCCCTTCATGGCGGTTGCGCGGATCGATGTCGGCATGGCGCCATGTCTCGTCGGCCGCGTCAGCTACACGGGCGACCTCGGCTACGAGATCTGGGTGGCGCCGGAATACCAGCGTGCAGCTTACCAGGCGCTGCTGGCTGCGGGAGAGGAATTCGGCATCGGGCTGTTCGGCTCGCGGGCGCTCAACGCGCTGAGGCTGGAAAAGAATTACGGCTCATGGGCGCGCGAATACCGGCCGATCTATGGTCCGCTCGAGGCCGGGCTCGACCGCTTCGTCGCCTATGGCAAAGAAGCCGATTTCATCGGCAAAGAAGCAGCGCTGGCTGAGCGCAGAGAGGGCGGCAAGCTCAGGTTGCGTGCCTTCATCGTCGAGGCCGCCGATGCCGACGTGATCGGCGACGAGGCGATCTGGCATGACGGCGCCGTCCGCGGCTGGGTCACCTCCGGCGGCTATGCGCACCACTCCAAAAAGTCGGTCGCAATGGGCTATGTGCCGAAGGAGATCGCCGACAGATCGGATGGTTTCGAGATTGAGATCCTCGGCAAGCGCCAAGCGGCGCGCGTCCAGGCGGCGCCGCTGTTCGATGCCAATTTCGAGCGGATGCGCGGCTAGAGCGATTCCAGGAAAGTGCGAAGCGGTTTTCCGTCCTGAATTGCCTCAAAGCAAAAAGCCTCCAGGCGCGCAGCCTTCGACGCTTCAGGCGCTGCGACGGTTGTCCACTGCGAAGGCGCCGGAGCCGGCGAAGATCAGATAGAGGAAGATGAAGCAGAAGGAGATCGCCAAGTCCCCGCCATTGTCGACGGGGAAGAAGCCGCGCGGGAAGTGCGCCATGAAATAGGCGACTGCCATTTCGCCGGCGAGAAGGAAGGCGACCGGACGGGTGAATAGCCCGAGCGCAAGCAGGATGCCGCCGGCGAATTCGAGGATGCCGGCGGTCGCCGTCAGCCCGGTGAGGGCGTGTGGCTGGGCGCCGGCCGGGAAGTTGAACAGCTTCTGCGAGCCATGTTCGATGAACTGCAAGGCGGTCATGATGCGCAACACGCCCAGCGCTTGCGGACGGTACTGGGCAAGGCCCTCGAAAAGCTTCATCTAAAACTCCATTTACCCCCCCCCCGTTCGGCCATAAATTATCGCCCGCCAACGGACCACTCACTTCCCATGGCCTGGGATCAACAATCGGTGAGTGGAAATGGCTCCCTTATTTCTTCTCGTCCTGGTTGCATATTTATCCTTATAGTTGTATCTCCTAGTGGATGCATATCAAAACCACGAGAGGCCGATGCCATGAGAAAAGTCATCCTCACCTTGTCTGCTTTGCTTGCATGCACCGGCTTCGCCATGGCTGCCGGTAACGGCTGTGACGCCTTCAAATGGCCGGTCGCACGCGAGCAAGCCCTGTTTCCGGCGGCGCCCGCGGCGCAGTCCGGCGCCGCCTTGACGGTCGGGCAAGCGGTGGATTTCTCGCTCGCGGCTGTCGACACTGTCAGCTTTGAGGTGCCGCCGGAGCGCGCGCCGAAAGCCGGCACGTTCGGCGCGACGGCCAGCGTGACCGTGCCGCCTGATGGCGAGCTGCAGCTCAGCCTGTCCGACGAGGCCTGGATCGATGTCGTACAGGACGGCCGCGCCGTCAAATCGGCGGCCTTCAGCGGCGTGAAGACCTGCCCAGGGATCCGCAAGAGCGTGCGCTTCAAGCTTGCGGGCGGCGCGGCGATCATCCAGCTCAGCGGTGCGAAAAAGGCCGATCTGAAGCTGGCGGTGCTGACGCCGGAGTGACCGGCGCCAGCCGGGGAGTAGGCGCTCTACCGCACAGGCGCCAGCAGCGCGAAATGCGCGCCTTGCGGATCCTGGCACTGGATGATCCACTGGCCGCTCGGCACCTCCATCGGCCCCATGATGACCTTGCCGCCATTGTCGGTGACGCGTTTGGCCGCGGCGTCGATGGCGTCGACGTTGAAATAAAACTGCCAGACGGGAACCGGGATCTGCGGCGGCTTGTTCATCATGCCCCCGCCGGATTCGGGGCCGGCACCGAAGGTTTTATAGATACCCATCTCGCCCATGTCGAACTCGCCGGCACTCTCCCAGCCGAACTGGCTGGAATAGAAGTCGAAGGCGGCTTTCCAGTCCGAGGTGTAGAGCTCGTGCCAGCCGACATGGCCGGGCGTGGTCGCCGGCACCGGCGGCTGGTCAGGCTGGTTGGGCTGAAGGAACATGAAGGCCGCCCCTTGGGGGTCGGCAACAACGGCGAAGCGGCCGACACCCGGAATGTCGTCAGGCGCGCGATGGACCGCGCCGCCGGCATCCTTGAGCGCTTGCGTCGAGGCGTCGACATCCTTGGTGTAGATATAGCCCAGCCAGGCCGGCGGCATGCCCCTCTTGGCGGGCTCTTCCGGCATCGTCATCAGCCCGCCGACGCCGCGCATGGCGGAGTTCACGACGATGTAGCGGGGCATGCCGGGCGCCTTGTCGAAGGGCTCGGCCTTCCAGCCGACAACGGCGGTATAGAAAGCCTCGGCGGCGTCGAGGTCGGTGGTCATCAATTCGTACCAGAAGAAAGGTTGCGCGGATTTCGGCATGGTCGGTCTCCTCACCGGTTCAGGCAGCGATCGCGGTTCGATCCATCCTAGGACGATCCTGGCGACAAAAATCCGACATGGGCCGAAAATCCTGGACGGCAAGGCGCTCCGCCCCGATCTTGCATAGCCCGCGCTTTTCGACTTTGCTGCCGTCAAAGAGGGGTTCGCGTTTTTCCATGCGCCAGATGTCGCTCACGCCCGAGCTTGTCGCTCTTTGCCATCGCGACGAGATCGATCCCGGTCCGAGCGGGGAGTGGACGCAGCTCAGCGATGACGATTTCCGCGCGCTCGCCACGCGTCTCGCCGGCGAAGCCGACGCGGGACCGCTTTGGGTGTTCGCCTATGGCTCGCTGATCTGGAAGCCGGCCTTCGAGTCCGTCGAGCAGCGGCGTGCTTCGGCCCATGGCTGGCATCGTTCCTTCTGCCTGGATCTTGTGCGCTGGAGAGGCAGCGCCGAGCAGCCCGGATTGATGATGGCGCTTGAACGCGGCGGACGCTGCGACGGCGTGATCTACCGCCTGCCGGTGGGTGACAAGGCCGCCCAGATCGAAAAGCTCTTGCGACGCGAGATCGACGACCACGAAGCCGTTGCCTCCGTCAGGTGGGTTCCGGTGCGCACGGCGCAAGGCAGGGTGCGGGCGCTGGGCTTCTGGGTTGGCGTGACCGGCAGGGGGACGTCTCTCGGGCAGCCGCTGGAGAAGGTGGCATGGGTGCTGGCACGCGCCTGCGGCCATGTCGGCTCCGGCGCCGAATATCTCTACAACACCGTCAGCCATCTGGAGACCTTCGGCATCCACGATCGCAATCTGTGGCGGCTGCAGAAACTGGTGGCGGATGAGATCCGGTCGATTCATTCCGCGAGGTTTGAAAATGCGGAGCCGTCTGATGGGCAGGCAGTGGCTATAATATGACTGTAATTATCATGTTTTTGTCAAAGCAATACAGGCACTTGGCCGAAAATTGACCAATTGATAAAAAAATAAAACGTGCTAGCCTTCCCCAAAACGACAACAAGGGGAGCTGGAATGGCGACTGGTCATTTCGTCGAGGGCATCGCCGGCGGCCGGCTGTCTTCCGAGCAATATGCCGATAATTTTTCCGACCTGCATCCGCCGCTCGATCATCATGAGGCGCTGGTCGAATCCGATCGCTGCTATTTCTGCTACGACGCGCCGTGCATGAACGCATGCCCGACCTCGATCGACATCCCGCTGTTCATCCGGCAGATCGCGACCGGCAACCCGCTGGGTTCGGCCAAGACGATTTTCGACCAGAACATCCTTGGCGGCATGTGCGCCCGCGTCTGCCCGACCGAGACGCTGTGCGAAGAGGCCTGCGTGCGCGAGGTGGCCGAAGGCAAGCCGGTGCAGATCGGCCGGCTGCAGCGCTACGCCACCGATGTGGCGATGGGCGAGGGCAAGCAGTTCTACAAACGCGCCGAAGCGACGGGCAAGAGCATTGCCGTGGTCGGCGCCGGGCCGGCCGGGCTGGCGGCGGCGCATCGCCTTGCCCGCCACGGCCATGACGTGACGATCCTCGAGGCGCGGCCGAAGGCCGGCGGCCTCAACGAGTATGGCATCGCCGCCTATAAGAGCGTCGACGATTTCGCCCAGGCCGAGGTCGACTATGTGACTTCGATCGGCGGCATCGAGATCCAGAACGGCAAGGCGCTCGGCCGCGACTTCCAGCTTGCCGACCTGATCCGCAACTACGACGCCGTGTTCCTCGGCCTCGGGCTTGGCGGCGTCAATGCGCTGCGCGCCGAAGGCGAAGACACTGACGGCGTCGGCAATGCGGTGGAATTCATCTCCGAACTGCGCCAGGCAAGCGACCTCTCCAGCCTGCCGGTCGGCCGGCGCGTCGTCGTCATCGGCGGCGGCATGACGGCGATCGATGCCGCGGTGCAGTCGAAGCTGCTCGGCGCCGAGGAAGTGACGATCTGCTACCGGCGCGGCCAGGAGCACATGAACGCTTCGGAGTTCGAGCAGGATCTGGCCGCCGCCAACGGCGTCGCCATCCGCCACTGGCTGCAGCCGAAGCGCGTCATTGCCGAGAACGGCAAAGTGGCGGCGATCGAACTCGAATACACCGCGATGAGCGGCGACAAGCTTATCGGCACCGGGGAAACGCTGCGGCTCAATGCCGACCAGGTGTTCAAGGCGATCGGCCAGAGCTTCGTGCCGGCGCATCTCAACGGCAGCGCGGAACAGATCGAGCTCGAAGGCGGCCGCATCAAGGTCGATGCGGAAGGCCGTACCTCGCTGGCAAAGGTCTGGGCCGGCGGCGACTGCATTTTCGGCGGCGACGATCTGACGGTTTCGGCGGTGGCGCAAGGGCGCGACGCGGCCGAGTCTATCCACCGGGCACTGACCTCTAACGGGAGGGCATGAGCATGGCAGACATCCGCAACACCTTCATCGGCATCAAGTCGCCCAATCCGTTCTGGCTGGCCTCGGCGCCGCCGACCGACAAGGCCTATAATGTCGAGCGCGCCTTCAAGGCGGGCTGGGGCGGCGTGGTCTGGAAGACGCTGGGCGAAGAAGGCCCGCCGGTCGTCAACGTCAACGGTCCGCGCTACGGTGCGATCTGGGGCGCCGACCGCCGCCTGCTCGGCCTCAACAATATCGAGCTGATCACCGACCGCGACCTGCAGACCAACCTGCGCGAGATGAAGCAGGTGAAGATGAACTGGCCGGATCGGGCGCTGGTCGCCTCGATCATGGTGCCTTGCGTCGAGGAAAGCTGGAAGGCGATCCTGCCGCTGGTCGAGGAGACCGGAGCAGACGGCATCGAGCTCAATTTCGGCTGCCCGCACGGCATGAGCGAGCGCGGCATGGGGTCGGCGGTCGGCCAGGTGCCGGAATATATCGAAATGGTCGTGCGCTGGTGCAAGCAGTATACGCGCATGCCCGTCATCACCAAGCTCACGCCCAACATCACCGACATCCGCAAGCCGGCGCGGGCGGCCAAGGCCGGTGGCACCGATGCCGTGTCGCTGATCAACACGATCAATTCGATCACCGGCGTCGATCTCGACAATTTCGCGCCGATGCCGACCATTGACGGCAAGGGCTCGCATGGCGGCTATTGCGGTCCGGCGGTGAAGCCGATCGCCATGAACATGGTGGCCGAGATCGCGCGCGATCCGGAAACGCATGGCCTGCCGATCTCCGGCATCGGCGGCATCACCACCTGGCGCGACGCTGCCGAATTCATGGCGCTCGGCGCCGGCAATGTGCAGGTCTGCACGGCGGCCATGACCTATGGCTTCAAGATCGTGCAGGAGATGATCGCGGGGCTGGAGAACTGGATGGACGAGAAGGGCCATGCCTCGCTCTCCGACATCATCGGCCGCGCCACGCCCAATGTCACCGACTGGCAGTATCTCAATCTCAACTATGTCGCCAAGGCGCATATCGATCAGGATGCCTGTATCAAATGCGGCCGCTGCCACATCGCCTGCGAGGACACCTCGCACCAGGCGATCACCAGCATGGTCGACGGTGTCAGGCATTTCGAGGTGATCGAGGCTGAATGCGTCGGCTGCAATCTCTGCGTCAATGTCTGCCCGGTGGAGGGCTGCATCACGATGCAGCCGCTGGCCGCCGGCGTACTCGACCAGCGCACCGGCTTGCCGGTGTCGCCGATCTACGCCAACTGGACGACGCATCCCAACAATCCGATGGCCAAGGTGGCCGCGGAGTAGGGTTCCCCACGAAGTGGGGAGAGGTGGCCCGGCGAAGCCGGGACGGAGAGGGGCCTTCGGGGTGGCTGGACGCCGCCGAGGCCCTGATTTCCTTTTACTTTTCTTGCGCCTCGTCCTTGGCACGGTTCTGACTTCGCAGAGGGTGTCCCCTGTCTGTCCCGGCTTCGCTGGGCCACCTCTCCCCCGCTTTGCGGGGTGCGAGAAAACCCAAGCCCTGCAAAGTGCCGTTCTCTCTCATCCTGCCATTGCGAATTGACGGGGCAATTTTCATTTCTCTATTGCAGATAATGTTTATCCAGGATAAAAGATATCCATGAATTGGAGGTAACACCATGAAACTGGGCGATGGCGTCGAAGCGGCCATCCACTGCGCGGCTACGCTGGCCAGCGTAGACGGCAACAGTACCATGCCAGGCGCGGCCCTTGCGGAGTGTTTTGGACTGTCGCCGAGCTATCTGCTGAAACATCTCAATCAGCTCACGGCAGCGCGCATCCTGGAATCGGTGCCCGGGCCAGCGGGCGGCTACCGCCTGGCGCGTGCGGCGGAACAAATCACGCTGCTCGATATCGTGCTGGCGGTCGAGGGGCGTGAGCCTGCTTTTCGTTGCGGCGAAATTCGCCAGCGTGGTCCGGTCAAGATCGACGCGTCGGCCTACGTCAAACCCTGCGGCATCAATGTCGCGATGCTCAAGGCCGAGCGCGCCTATCGGGCAGCGCTCGCCGAAGTGAAGCTGTCCGACATCGTCGCCGATTTTATGAACGACGCCGATCCCCGCACGGTCGCTGCAAGCTGCGCTTTCGTCGAGCGCCACCAGCGGTCTCAGAAAGTTCAACCAAGCTCAAATCAACCAGGCAAAGCGTGAAAGGTAAAATGATGAAACAGAGGCTGCAGTTCTTCGCCAAAGCGCCGGAAATCATGAAGGCGGTTACGGCTCTCAACAAGGCCGTCGAGGAGTGTGGGCTGGAGGCAAGCCTGATGCATCTCGTCAAGCTCAGGGCTTCGCAGATCAATGGCTGCTCTTACTGCGTGGAGATGCACAGCCGCGAGGCAAGGCGAGACGGCGAGACGGAGACCCGCCTTTATCTGGTCACCGCCTGGAAGGAATCGCCGCTGTTTTCCGAACGCGAGCGCGCCGCGCTCGCCTGGACCGAGAAGGTGACGAACATTTCGGAGAACGGCGTCCCAGACGATCTCTACGCCAGCACGCTGGAGCAGTTCTCCGAGGAGGAACTGGTCAAGCTGACGGTGGTGATCGGCATGATCAACACCTGGAACCGGCTCTGCGTATCCTTCCACGCCATCCATCCGATGCCGGCCGCCAAGGCCGCCTGATCCGTCGGGGCGCGCGGATGGAAATCCGCGCGCCCCCTCTACGCCGCGAAGCGGAGGCCGCCGTCACAGGTCAGCACCTGACCGGTCATGAAACCGTTGGAGACCAGGAAGGCGATCGCTTCGGCGACGTCCTCGGCGCGGCCGATGCGGCCGACCGGCGTCTTGCCGGCATATTCGGCAAACACCGCCTGCCGCTGATCCTCAGGGAGAAAATCCCACCAGGGGGTGTCGATGACGCCGGGCGCCACGACGTTGACGCGCAGCGGCTTCAGCTCGACAGCCAGGATCGGCGCGACGGTCAAAAGCATGCCGTTGATGGCGCCGATGCCGGCGACGCCGGGCGCTGCAATCTGCGCCGAGACGGCCGAGATGAAAGTGACCGATCCGGCCTTGTTCAAGGTCGGCAGGGCCGCCTGCAAGCAGGACAGTTGCGGCCGGATCTTCTCGTCGACGCCGCTGCCGATATCGGCAAGATCAAGCGTCGCGAATGGTCCCAGGCCTTTGCCGCCGCTTGCGGCGAGAACCAGGTGATCAAACGGCCCAAGGCGCTCGAAGAAATTCCGGACCTCGTCCGGCTTGGTCGCGTCGAAAGGGGCCTTGCCGACGGTGCCGCCCAGGCTCTTCCAGGCGCTCTTCAGCTTCTCCTCGTTGCGTCCGGTGATCGTCACTTTCATTGCGGGGCTGACCAGCTTTTTGGCCGTCGCGAGGCCGATGCCGGATGAGCCGCCGATGATGACGCAATGTTCGATGGTCTCGTTCATGAATGCTATTCCTTAGATGTCGTAGAAGCTTGTCTGGTCAATTCGAGGCTCAAGGTCCGCAATTGGCGGCGGGCCTTTTCGTCATACGCCTGGGCATCGGCGCGCGATTCTCGCTGGCCGTCGAAATAGCGGCCGCTGCGGCCTTCGAGCGCCGGCGAGGTTGCCAGGTTGAGGATGGCGTCGGCGCCGGTCTCGACCGAGCTCCACGGCGTGACGCCCGCCTGCCGGACCATTGTGGTGTCCATATAGCTTGCCGGATGGAGCGCATTGACGGTTACGCCGGTGCCTTCGAGCTGTTCAGCCAGATCGACGGTGAACAGGATCTGCGCCAGCTTGCTCTGGCAGTAGGCCCGCACGCCGCTATAGCCATGCGTCAGCATGACGTCGTCGAAGTCGATCGCCTGCTGCCCAGCCGAGGCGACATTGACGATGCGTGCCGGCGCGCTCGCCTTGAGCAAAGGCAGAAGCTCTGAGGTCAGCAGGAAACCGGCGAGATAGTTGACGGCGAAACGCAGCTCATAACCGTCCGCACTGACCTGCCTTTTCGCGCCCTGGCCGCCGGTGCCGACGCCGGCATTGTTGATCAGGATGTCGAGCCGATCGGTTCGGGTGCGCACTGCTTCCGCAAGGCGGCGTACTTCGGCCAGCGTAGCGAGATCGGCGGCGAGGAATTCCGCCTTGCCGCCCTTTGCCTCGATGGCGGCCACGGTCGCCTTGCCGCGGCTTTCGTCGCGGCCATGCACCAGCACACGGGCGCCGGCGGCTCCGAGCCTTTCCGCCACCACGCGGCCGACACCGTCGGTCGAGCCGGTGACGAGAATTGTTTTGTCCTTGAGTTCCATGTTCAGAGCCTCCTTGCGCTGCTCTGAACGGAAAGATGGGGCACGGCGCTCAAGCCAAACAGTTCAAACTTTATCCTGGTATCAGTACTGCTATAATAACTGGATGGATGCCGTCGCCCATTCCCCCGAAGATCATCGCCGGCGCGAGCTCGGCGCCTTCTTGCGTTCCCGCCGCGAGAGGCTTTCGCCCGATGCCGCCGGCATCGCTTGCGGCGCGCGGCGGCGCACGCCCGGGCTGCGGCGCGAGGAGGTGGCGATGATCGCGGGCGTCGGCACGACCTGGTACACCTGGCTGGAGCAGGGCAGGGACGTGCGGCCTTCGGTCGAGGTGCTGTCGGCGCTCTGCCAGGCGTTGCGGCTCGACGCCGCCGAGCAGCGGCATCTGTTCACGCTCGCCGGCCGCCAGCAGCCCGAGCGGCGGCGCATCGTGCAGGCAAAGGTCGAGGGGCCTTTGCTGCATATGTTGCAGAGCCTGGTGCTGCAGCCTGCCTATGTCGTCGGTCCGCGCTGGGATGTGCTGGCATGGAACGACGCGGCGGTCGCCATTTTTGGAGACTACGGCCTCCTGGAGGGCGATGCCCGCAACATCATCCACGGCGTCTTCACCGATCCGCACCGGCGGCATCTACTGGTGGACTGGGAGCAACTGGCGCGCGCGACCCTAGCCGCCTTCCGCGCCGAGAGCGCGAAATACACCGGCGATCCGGACTTCGAACGGCTGATCGCGCTGATGATGCGCTCGAGCCCCGAGTTTCGCGAATGGTGGCCGCAGCGCGATGTCGTCCACCGGCTCTCCGGCCTGAAGCATCTGCGGCATCCGATCGCCGGCGCGATGACGTTCGAGCATATGAGCCTATCGATCGACGACGGCTCGGATATGCGGCTGATCGTCTATACGCCGCTTGCCGAGCATAACTCAGTCGCCAAGCTGAAGAAGCTGCTGGAGGCCCAGCCGGCCCAGAAACGCAGCGCGTGAAGTTAGGCGGCGGCAGTCACTCAACTTTGTCGTCACGGGCGGAGCGGGAGCGAAGCGGACGCGGAGACCCGAGGATCCATTCCGTTACCTCTGCCGTGGGGCGCCGCGGAGCAGAATTCTGCACCGTAGAGGCGCGTTGAAGTCACGGAATGGATCCTCGGGTCTGCGCTGCGTCGCTACGCTCCTTGCTTCGCCGTGGATGACGAAGCTGATAGGCTTCGGCCAATCTCCAAGGGCAACGATAGCCAAACGGCTCGCAAGTTGTTCCAGCCCGTTCGGCCGTTATGACGAGGTGTTACCCTTTGGCTTCAACCCATCCAGGAACAACTGCTCCAGAAACCTCGCCGCGTCCTCGAAACGGCCGTCGCCGCCGCGGTCGGCGCCGAGCACGGCGCGCACCTGCACATCGAAATCGGCATAATGCTGTGTCGTCGCCCAGATCGAGAAGATCAGGTGCCAGGGATCGGTGCGGGCGATCTTGCCGGCGCGCATCCAGCCCTTGATGACGGCGGCTTTCTCGTCGACCAGGGTCTTCAGTTCTCCCTCCAACATCGGCATGATGCGCGGCGCGCCCTGCAGGATCTCATTGGCGAACAACCGGCTCTCACGCGGAAAATCTCGCGCCATCTCCAGCTTCCTGCGGATGTAGCTTCTGAGCTCCGTCAGCGGGTCGCCGATGTCGTCAAGCTCGCGCAGCGGCGCCAGCCAGGTGTCGAGCAGGCGCTGCATCAACGTCTCGTGAATGTCCTCCTTGCGGCGGAAGTAATAGAGAAGGTTGGGCTTCGACATGCCGGCGGCTTCGGCGATCTGGTCGATGGTCGAGCCGCGAAACCCGTTGGCGGAGAAGACTTCGAGCGCGGCTTCCAGGATGAGTTCGCGCTTTTCCTGCTGGATGCGGGTGCGGCGGGGAGCGGAGCCTTCCATTGCCGCCGTTATCCTTGCCGGCCGTCAGAACGCGGGTTCTCTGGACCAATTGTCTGGACCAGTTTTTCCCTGGACTGTGGAGCGCGCTTTTTATGCCGCATTTCCGCTAGTAATCCTTTGACCGCCGACGGGCGGCGCTAACGTTTGTCCAACCGGTCAAAATTTTGCGTAGCACGAAAAGGCAGCAAAGACCAAGCGTTGGCGGCACCGAAACAGGTTACAAGGGGAAGTCTTGGTCATGTCCAACCGGCTGAAAGTCACGCCGAACGATCTCAGCGCATTCTGGATGCCGTTCACGGCAAATCGTCAGTTCAAGCAGGCGCCACGCATGTTCGTGTCCGCCAAGGACATGCATTACACCACCAGCGACGGCCGCAAGGTGCTCGACGGCACTGCGGGCCTGTGGTGCGTGAACGCCGGCCACTGCCGGCCGAAGATCACCGAAGCGATCCAGCAACAGGCCGCCGAGCTCGACTATGCGCCCGCTTTCCAGATGGGCCACCCGGTCGTATTCGAGCTGGCGAACCGCCTGGTCGATATCGCGCCCAAGGGCATGGACCATGTCTTCTTCACCAATTCCGGATCGGAATCGGTCGAGACCGCGCTCAAGATGGCGATCGCCTATCACCGCGTTCGCGGCGAGGGCTCGCGCACCCGCCTGATCGGCCGCGAACGCGGCTATCACGGCGTCAATTTCGGCGGCATCTCCGTCGGCGGCATCGTCGCCAACCGCAAGATGTTCGGCACGCTGCTCGGCGGCGTCGACCATCTGCCGCACACGCATCTGCCGGAGAAGAACGCCTTCTCGAAAGGCGTGCCGGAGCATGGCGCGGAGCTCGCGAACGAGCTCGAGCGCCTCGTCACGTTACATGATGCCTCGACCATCGCGGCCGTCATCGTCGAGCCGGTCGCCGGCTCCACGGGCGTCATCCTGCCGCCGAAGGGCTATCTGCAGAAGCTTCGGGAAATCTGCACGAAGCACGGCATATTGTTGATTTTCGATGAAGTGATCACCGGCTTCGGCCGCCTCGGCACGCCGTTCGCGGCGGATTATTTCGGCGTCACGCCTGATATCATGACCACCGCCAAGGGCGTCTCCAACGGTGTCATCCCGATGGGCGCGGTGTTCGTCAAGAAGGAGATCCACGACGCCTTCATGACCGGTCCGGAACACATGATCGAGTTCTTCCACGGCTACACCTATTCGGGCAATCCGATCGCCTGCGCCGCGGCGCTCGGCACGCTGGACACCTACAAGGAAGAGGGCCTTTTGACGCGCGGCGAGGAGCTGGCGCCTTACTGGGAAGACGCGCTGCATTCGCTCAAGGGCGAGCCGCATGTCATCGACATCCGCAATATCGGCCTGATCGGCGCGATCGAGCTGGCGCCGATCGCCGGCAGCCCGACCAAGCGGGCGTTCTCGGCTTTCGTGAAGGCGTTCGAGCGCGGCGCGCTGATCCGCACCACCGGCGACATCATTGCGCTGTCGCCGCCGCTGATCATCACCAAGGGCCAGATCAACGAACTGATCGACCATGTTCGCGATGTGCTGAGGTCGATCGACTGACAAGCCGCCGCGGACACCCTTCCCGTTGAGGGGAGGGTGTCCGCGAAGCGGCCAGGCGAGGTCGGCTCGACGCGTCGATCTCGAGGGAGGGCGATTCAGGCGGGCTGCGCGCCGATGCCTGTCAGGATCACCCGCTTGATGTTTTCCTTGGCCTCCCGCCATTGCCGGTCGGAGAGCGACTTGCCGCCGTTCAGCGTCTCAATCTGGTGGCCGAAATCGGCGTAATGCTGGGTCGTGGCCCACAGCATATAGAGCAGATGCCGCGGGTCCACCGGGTCCATCTTGCCCTCCTCGATCCAGCGCCTGATGATCTCGACGCGGCCGTCGGTCCATTCGCGCAAAGTCGATTCCATATAGTCCTGAAGCACCGGCGCGCCGTGCATCACTTCCGAGGCCCAGACCTTCGACCCGTCCGGGTGGCGGCGCGATATTTCCATCTTGGCGTCGATATAGGCGCTGATGCCGTCCACCGGGCCGCGCGCCGCATCGAAGCAATTGGCCGCCTGCAGCCAGATCTCGAAAATGTTCTGGACGACGGACCGGTAGAGCTCTTCCTTGGTGGCGAAATAATAGTGGAGATTAGCCTTGGGCAGTCCCGCCAGATCGGCGATCAACTGCATCGTGGCGCCGCCGAACCCGGCTTCCGCGAACACTTTTTCGGCAGCGAGCAGAATGGCTTTCTCATTCTCCCGCCTTATGTCCTGTCGCCGCATGGGACGGGTGGGTTCGGTCATGTCTCCCCCAAGATTCTCGTTGACCGCTTGGTCAGCTTGTGTAGTCTGAAAGCTGACCATACGGTCAGGATGCAAACCACTCAAGGGGCGACAAGACCCCTGGTGAAAATGGGAACTGCAAATGGCCGCACCCGGCGAGAATCTGCGAATCAATTCAGACCGTTTGTGGGATTCCATCATGGAGATGGCGAAGATCGGCCCCGGTATCGCCGGCGGCAACAATCGCCAGACACTGACCGATTCCGACAAGCAGGGCCGCGAGCTGTTCAAGTCCTGGTGCGACGAGGCTGGGCTCACCATGGGTGTGGACCAGATGGGCACCATGTTCATGACGCGCGCCGGCACCGATCCGGACGCGCTGCCGGTCTATGTCGGCTCCCATCTCGACACCCAGCCGACCGGCGGCAAATATGACGGCGTGCTGGGCGTGCTTTCGGGCCTGGAGGTGGTGCGCTCGCTCAACGATCTCGGCATCAAGACCAGGCATCCGATCGTCGTCACCAACTGGACCAACGAGGAGGGCGCTCGTTTCGCGCCGGCGATGCTCGCCTCGGGCGTCTTCGCAGGCGTGCACACCCAGGAATACGCCTATGCCCGCAAGGATCTCGACGGCCTTACCTTCGGCGACGAGCTGAAGCGGATCGGCTGGGTGGGCGACGAGAAGGTCGGGGCGCGCAAGATGCACGCCTATTTCGAATACCATATCGAGCAGGGACCGATCCTCGAAGCCGAGAACAAGCAGATCGGCGTGGTGACCCACTGCCAGGGCCTGTGGTGGCTGGAGTTCACGCTGACCGGCAGGGAGGCGCATACCGGCTCGACGCCGATGAACATGCGCGTCAATGCGGGCCTTGCCATGGCGCGCATCCTGGAGATGGTACAGACGGTCGCCATGGAGAACCAGCCGGGCGCCGTTGGCGGGGTGGGCCAGGTGAAGTTCTCGCCCAATTCCCGCAACGTGCTGCCGGGCACGGTGGTCTTCACCGTCGATATCCGCTCGCCGGACCAGGCCAAGCTCGACGGCATGCGCGCCCGCATCGAAAAGGAAGCGCCGAAGATCTGCGAGGCGCTCGGCGTGAAATGCTCGGTCGAGGCGGTCGGCCATTTCGATCCGGTGACCTTCGATCCGACACTGGTCGGCCGCGTGCGCACGGCTGCAGAGAAGCTCGGCTACAGCCACATGAACATCATCTCCGGCGCCGGCCACGACGCCTGCTGGGCGGCCAAGGTGGCACCGGCGACCATGGTCATGTGCCCCTGCGTCGGCGGCCTCAGCCACAACGAGGCCGAGGACATCTCCAAGGAATGGGCGGCGGCCGGTGCCGACGTGCTGTTCCACGCGGTGGTCGAAACGGCGGGAATCGTCGAATGACCGACTAAACCAAATCACCTCGCAACGCCGCTCGCAAAGAAGCGCGAAAGAACAGGGGAACAGATATGACCAAAGTCATCCGGAACGGCACTATCGTCACCGCCGACCGCACGTGGAAGGCGGACGTGCTGATGCAGCACGGCAAGATCGTCGCCATCGGCTCGAACCTGCACGGCGACCATGAGTTCGACGCAACCGGCTGCTACGTCATGCCGGGCGGCATCGATCCGCACACCCATCTCGAAATGCCCTTCATGGGCACCTATTCGGCCGACGATTTCGAATCCGGCACGCGCGCGGCGCTCTCCGGCGGCACCACGATGGTGGTTGATTTCTGCCTGCCGGCGCCACAGCAATCGCTGCTTGAAGCACTGCAGATGTGGGACAACAAGACGTCGAAGGCGTCCTGCGACTATTCCTTCCACATGGCGATCACCTGGTGGGGCAAGCAGGTGTTCGACGAGATGGCTCAAGTCGTCGACCGGGGTATCACCTCGTTCAAGCACTTCATGGCCTATAAGGGCGCGCTGATGGTCGACGACGACGAGATGTATTCGTCGTTCCAGCGCTGCGCCGATCTCGGCGCGCTGCCGCTCGTCCATGCCGAGAACGGCGACGTCGTCGCGGCCCTGTCGCAAAAACTTTTAGCCGCCGGCAACAACGGCCCGGAAGGCCATGCCTATTCACGCCCGCCCGAGGTGGAGGGCGAGGCGACAAATCGCGCCATCATGATCGCCGACATGGCCGGCGTGCCGCTCTATGTCGTGCATGTCTCCTGCGAGCAGAGCCATGAAGCCATCCGCCGCGCCCGCCAGAAAGGCATGCGCGTTTATGGCGAGCCGCTGATCCAGCACCTGACGCTCGACGAGAGCGAATATTTCAACAAGGACTGGGACCACGCGGCGCGCCGCGTCATGAGCCCGCCCTTCCGCAGCAAATGGCACCAGGATTCGCTGTGGGCCGGCCTGCAGGCCGGCTCGCTGCAGGTGGTGGCGACCGACCATTGCTCCTTCACCACCAAGCAGAAGCGCAACGGCATCGGCGACTTCACAAAGATCCCGAACGGCACGGGCGGGCTCGAGGACCGCCTGCCGGTCCTGTGGACGACCGGCGTCAACACCGGCCGGCTGACGATGAACGAGTTCGTCGCGGTGACCTCGACCAACATCGCCAAGATCCTCAACATGTATCCGAAGAAGGGCGCGATCGTCGAAGGCGCGGATGCCGACATCGTCGTCTGGGATCCGAAGCGCAAGAAGACGATCTCGGCCAAGAACCAGCAGTCGGTGATCGACTACAACGTCTTCGAAGGCTTCGAGGTGACCGGCCTGCCGCGCTTCGTGTTTTCGCGCGGCGAGCTCTCGATCGAGGAGGCGGACGTCAAGGCCAAGGCCGGCCATGGCGAGTTCGTCGCCCGCGAGCCGAACGGCGCGGTCAACCGGGCGCTGTCGACGTGGAAGGAGATTTCCGCGCCGCGCAAGGTGGAACGCACCGGCATCCCGGCCACCGGGGTCTGACCATGCGGGCTCTTCATCTTGCGATCGCGGCGGCCGCGATGCTGGCTGCCAGCCAGGCGCTTGCCGCCGGCATCGACCTCAGCAAGCCCTATGGCGACAAATATGGCTGCATCAACCGGAACGGCCAGCAAGTAGCCGCCGACAAGATGCTGCTTCTGACCGACAAGGAACTGATCACGGCCGCCAGCGCCTGCACCTTCGACGACAAGCAGGTGCAGGCCGATGGATCGCTGGTGGTGACGGCAAAGTGCGAGGCAGAGGGCGAAGAGGGACACGCGCCGGCCAAGTTCACCATCAAGCGCAGCGCGAAGAATGCGAAGAAACTGGTGGTTGCCGACGAAGGCGGCAATGTCATGGGCGAAGTCGCGCGATGCAAATGACGGCGATCCCGTCGGTTCCTGAGAGACGTATTCGTTCCGGCCGCTTTTATGCTACGCCAAGCGATGCCGCTTGGCTGCAAAATGCCTTAGAGCGGGTCAGCGTTTCACAGAATCGCCGAACCGCTCTAAGTCCTTGTTTCTACGCAATTCCGGACGGAAAACCGCTACGCACTTTTCCTGGAATTGCTCTAAGCGACAAGGCCATCCAGTTCCGGCAGCAGGACGACGCTTTCCTGTTCGTTGGGATCGGTGCGGGCAATCACCGCCGAGGAGGGTGCGTCGCTCAGATTGGCGGGCAGATGCGGCACGCCGGCCGGAATGTAGAACAGGTCGCCCGCCTTGACGACGATGTGGTGCTCGAGCCGGTCGCCGTACCAGGTGTGGACTTCGCCGGACAGCACGTAGATGGCCGTCTCGTGGCTTTCATGCATATGCGCCTTGGCGCGCGCGCCGGGCGGCATGGTGAGAAGATGCATGCAGATGCCGGACGAGCCGACGGTCTCGGCGGCGATGCCGGCGAAATAGCTCAGCCCCTGCTTGCCTTGATAGGTGCTTTCGGGGCGAACGAGATGACAGGTGGGTCTAGGCGACATCGGCAAGGCTCCGGGCGGCGTCGATCGGGTGGGACAGGACGAGTGGAAAGCAACGCTATCATAAAATCAACCGGATTGCGGACAGCGCAGCAGCGGCCGCGAAAGGCAGGCTGCAGCCAATGACCGAACAGCCGCCACCCGTCGTTTCGGCAAGCAAGCTCGGCCTCACCTTCCAGACCAATGACGGTCCGGTGCAGGCGCTCTCCAATGTCGATCTGACCATCGGCAAGGGCGAGTTCGTTTCCTTCATCGGTCCGTCCGGCTGCGGCAAGACGACCTTGCTGCGCGTCATCGCCGATCTCGAGAAAGCGACGTCCGGGACGATCTCCGTCAACGGGATGACGCCGGAGCAGGCGCGCGAGAAACGCGCCTACGGCTATGTTTTCCAGGCCGCCGCCCTGTTCCCGTGGCGCACCATCGAGCGCAACGTGGCGCTGCCGCTGGAGGTCATCGGGCTCAGCCAGGCCGAACAGGCAGAGCGCATCAAGCGCACGCTGGAACTCGTCAACCTGTCGGGCTTCGAGAAGAAATATCCCTGGCAGCTTTCCGGCGGCATGCAGCAGCGCGCCTCGATCGCACGCGCTCTCGCCTTCGATGCGGATCTGCTGCTTATGGACGAGCCGTTCGGCGCGCTGGACGAGATCGTGCGCGACCATCTGAACGAGCAGCTTCTCGATCTCTGGGACCGAACCAACAAGACAATCTGCTTCGTCACCCATTCGATCCCAGAGGCTGTGTATCTCTCGACACGCATCGTGGTGATGTCGCCGCGGCCCGGTCGCGTGACCGACATCATCGAATCGACGCTGCCGAGGGAGCGGCCGCTCGACATCCGCGAGACGCCGGAATTCCTGGCGATCGCCGCACGGGTGCGGGACGGCTTGAGGGCAGGGCACAGCTATGATGATTGAGGG
The DNA here is from genome assembly GCA_000824805.1 of Mesorhizobium sp. SOD10. GTDB lineage: Bacteria > Pseudomonadota > Alphaproteobacteria > Rhizobiales > Rhizobiaceae > Mesorhizobium. Next base: position 110,031 of record CCNA01000004.1, on the reverse strand, counting down.
GAGGGCGAATGAGTCCGGACGAGGCCGCCACGCCTTCGTCATCCTAGGGCGGAGCGACGCGAAGCGGAGCGCAGACCCTAGGATCCATGCCGTGACGTCGGCCGAAGGGTCAATACGGCGCGGAATGCCCGCCAAACATCGCAAAGCGCAGAGAGCCCCGTTCTGCACCGCTGCGGAGCGGAGAAGTAACGGCATGGATCCTAGGGTCTGCGCCGCGTCGCTTCGCTCCTTGCTCCGCCCTAGGATGACGAAGAGCAGGTACGCCGCGGCAACTCAGTCCAAGCTGCCCGGCCTTCGCTTCGCTCCGGCCACCCTCTCCCCGGCGGGGAGAGGGGGAGGGGAGCGCTAGATGGATTCCTTCCGCTCCAAGATCATCCCCGTCACCACCATCCTCGCCGGCGTGGTGGTGCTCTGGTACGTGTTTGCCGTCATCCTGAACGCGCCGTTCCAGCGAGATCTCGATCAACGAGGCAACGAGACCCCCGGCACGGTCGAGTTCATCGCCAAGACGCTGTCGCAGCCAAAGCCGACGCTGCCGGCGCCGCATCAGGTGGCGGTGAACTTCTTCCAAAACACCTTCCTGCGGTCCGTCACCTCGAGCCGCAGCCTGGTCTACAACGCCTGGGTGACGCTGTCCTCGACGCTGCTCGGCTTTGCCTTCGGCACCGCGCTCGGCATCATCATTGCGGTCGGCATCGTGCATGTGACGACGCTCGACCGCAGCCTGATGCCGTGGATCATTGCTTCGCAGACCATTCCGATCCTCGCCGTGGCGCCGATGATCATCGTGGTGCTGGCGGCGATCGGCATCACAGGCCTGATCCCCAAGGCGCTGATCTCGACCTATCTGTCGTTCTTTCCGGTCGCGGTCGGCATGGTGAAGGGCCTGCGCTCGCCCGAGCTCATGCATCTCGACCTGATGCACACCTATAACGCCAGCGCCTCGCAGACCTTCTGGAAACTCAGGGTGCCCGCCTCGGTGCCGTTCCTGTTCACCTCTATGAAGGTGGCGGTGGCGGCAAGCCTGGTTGGCGCGATCGTCGGCGAATTGCCGACAGGCGCCGTCGCCGGCATCGGCGCGAAGCTGCTTGCGGGAGCCTATTACAGCCAGACCATCGACATTTGGTCGGCGCTGGTCGCGGGGTCCGTCGTCGCGGCGCTGCTGGTGATGGTGGTGGGTTTCGCCGGACGCCTGGTCGACCGCGCCATGGGCGGGAGGCCGGCATGAATTGGCTGAAGCCGTCATGGCAGGCAGCGCTTGCCATCCTTCTTTGCCTGGTCGCGCTCGCACTCGGCGCGATGTCGAAACCGGAAGCCGCGGCTTTGGCGCAGCCGACGGCGGCAATTGCCTATCCTTACATGGGCGCAAAAGGCTTGATCATCGGGTTGCTGCTGATCGCGGCACTGGTCTCGACGGTGAAGCTCGCCCCGATTGTCGAGGCCATCGTGCTGTTCGTCGGCGCCCATGCCGCCGCCTGGCTTCTGATAAAGGGCATAGCCGGTTTCGAAGGCACGGCGCTGGCGCCATATTTCCTGCTGCTTGCCGCCGCCTGGCTGCTTGCCTGGCGCTGTGTTGCCTTGCTTTCCTCGTTGCGTCCGAGCGAAAGTGTCTCAAGGAACGCATTGCGCCTGATCATCCCGGCGATCTTCGGCGCCTGGATCCTGATCCTCTGGGAAGCTGTGACGCGCGGCGCCGGCATCCCCTTCATCCTTTTGCCGCCGCCGGGCGCCATCGGCGCGCGCATCGCCAACTCCCTGCCGATCCTGGGTTCGGATGTGCGGCAGACGATCTTCAAGGCGGTGCTGGTCGGCTATGTCGTCGGCAATCTCGCCGGCTTCGCCGTCGCCATTCTTGCCGACCGCGTGCCGTTCCTCAGGCGCGGGCTGCTGCCGATCGGCAACATGGTTTCGGCGCTGCCGATCATCGGCGTGGCACCGATCATGGTCATGTGGTTCGGCTTCGATTGGCCGTCCAAGGCCGCGGTCGTCATCATCATGACCTTCTTCCCGATGCTGGTGAACACGGTGGCCGGCCTCGCCGCCTCCGGGCATATGGAACGCGACCTGATGCGCACATATGCGTCCGGCTATTGGCCGACCTTGCTGAAGCTCAGGCTGCCGGCGGCAATGCCTTTCATCTTCAATGCGCTGAAGATCAACTCGACGCTGGCGCTGATCGGCGCCATCGTCGCGGAGTTCTTCGGCACGCCTGTCGTGGGCATGGGATTCCGCATCTCGACGGAAGTCGGGCGGATGAACATCGACATGGTGTGGGCCGAAATCGCAGTTGCAGCACTTGCGGGTTCGGTCTTTTATGGCGTGGTCGCTCTCATAGAGAGAGCCGTCACGTTTTGGCATCCCTCTGTCCGTGGTGGATAGGGGCGGTGGGTTTGGATGCTAACTTCAGAGGGTAAAAACATGAAAAGACTGCTGATTTCCGCATTAGCCGGGGCGATGTCGCTGGCCGCCTTCCAGGCGATGGCCGCCGACAAGGTGACACTGCAACTGAAATGGGTCACGCAGGCCCAGTTCGCCGGCTATTATGTCGCCAAGGCCAAGGGCTTCTATGATGCCGAAGGCCTCGATGTCGACATCAAGCCGGGCGGCCCGGACATCGCGCCCGAGCAGGTGATCGCCGGCGGCGGCGCCGACGTCATCGTCGACTGGATGGGTGGCGCGCTCGCGGCCCGCGACAAGGGCGTGATGCTCGTCAACATCGCCCAGCCATTCAAGAAGGCCGGCATGGAACTGGTCTGCCCCAAGAACGGCCCGATCAAGACGGAAGCCGACTTCAAGGGCCACACGCTCGGCGTCTGGTTCTTCGGCAACGAATATCCGTTCTACGCCTGGATGAACAAGATCGGCCTCAAGACCGATGGCGGCCCGGACGGCGTAACCGTGCTCAAGCAGAGCTTTGACGTGCAGCCGCTGATCCAAAAGCAGGCAGACTGCATCTCGGTGATGACCTATAACGAATACGGTCAGGTGCTGGACGCCGGCTACAAGCCGGAGGACCTGATCGTCTTCAACTACTCGGCCATGGGCAACGACCTGTTGGAGGACGGGCTCTACACGCTTGAGGACAAGCTCAAGGATCCGGCCTTTGAGGACAAGATGGTGCGCTTCGTGCGCGCCTCGATGAAGGGTTGGAAATACGCCACGGAGAACACCGACGAGGCAGCCGAGATTGTCGTGGACGCCGGCGGCCAGGACGAGAACCACCAGAAGTTCATGATGAAGGAAGTGGCCAAGCTGATCGACAATGCGGACGGCAAGCTGATCCCGGCCGCTTACGAACGCACCGCCAAAGCGTTGCTCGACCAGAAGATCATCAGCAAGGAGGCGAGCGGCGCCTACACGACCGCCATCACCGACAAGGCGATCAAGTAAACTCCGCTCTCGATGCGGAAAGTGGAAAGGGGGCGGGCGACCGCCCCCTTTTTCGTGGTCTGCGGTAAAATGTGCGTGTGCCGGGATACTTCCTGCGACCCGGCCGTTAATTGGCGCATCCGTGCGCCGGGGAGCCGCCAGGGATGCTGCAATCAACGGAGGTCTTCATGCGCATCCTATCCGTACCGATGCTTTCGGCTTTGGCCGTTTCGACCGCCTTCCTTCTCGCATCGCCGGCCATGGCCGAGACGATGAAGTTCAAGGCGACGCTCGACGGCAGTCAGCAGAGTCCGCCCGTCACCACCAAGGGCAAGGGAACCGCCACATTCACCTTCGACACCACCAGCAAGAAGCTCAGTTGGAACGTCAAATATTCCGGCCTCAGCGGGCCGGCCGTGGCCGCCCACATCCATGGGCCGGCGGATATGGGCGCGAATGCGGACCCGGTCATCCCGTTCAAGAGGCTGAAGAGCCCGATCAAAGGATCGGCGACGCTGACGGACGCGCAGGCGGCCGATCTGGAAGCCGGCAAATACTATGTCAACGTCCACACCGCCAAGAATAAGGACGGCGAGATCCGCGGCCAGATCGAGAAGGCGATGTAGGGTTCGGAAGGGTTGCGGTCGCTTTGGAAGCTGGCGGGACAGCGCCCCCCTCTGTCCTGCCGGACATCTCCCCCACAAAGGGGGAGATTGGCTGTTCCATTGCCTCGCCAATCCTGCAACGCCGGTGATTGGCGAAAGCCGGCGTGATATCTGATCTCCCCCCTCGTGGGGGAGATGCCGGTAGGCCAGAGGGGGGCGCGAGGGAACTCGACCTATACCGCTTTCGGCACTCAGTTCTTGTTGCGGATCTGCGTCAGCGTGCGGGTCGGCGTGATCGCTTCGGGATCGAGCTTGATCTCGACGATCGCCGGCTTGCCGCTGGCGCGCGCGCGTTCGAAGGCCGGCGCGAAATCGGCGGTTTTTTCCACCGTCTCGCCATGGCCGCCATAGGCGCGGGCAAGTGCTGCAAAGTCAGGGTTCTTGAGGTCGGTGGCGACGACGCGGCTCGGATATTCCCGCTCCTGATGCATGCGGATCGTGCCGTAAATGCCGTTGTTGACGACGATCACGATGATCGGCAGGTCATACTGGACAGCCGTCGCGAATTCCTGGCCGTTCATCAGGAAGCAGCCGTCGCCGGCGAAGGCAACCACGGTGCGGTCCGGGAACAATGATTTGGCGGCGACCGCGGCCGGCGTGCCGTAGCCCATCGAACCGGAGGTGGGCGCCGCCTGCGTGCCGAAGCGGCGGCTGCGGTAGAAGCGATGCACCCAGGTGGCGTAGTTGCCGGCGCCATTGGTCAGGATGGCGTCCTCCGGCAGGACCTTCCCCAGATGTTCGATGATCGGGCCCATCTGGACGGCGCCCGGGCCGGTCTGCGGCGGCGTCGACCATTCGAGATAGGCGGCATGCGCCTTTTCCGTCTCGGCCGTCCAGGACGGCTGGGCCGCTGGTGTGCGCCTGGCGAAAGCCTCGACAAAGGCGGCGGGCGAGGCGTTGATGGCTATCGTCGGCCGGTAGACGCGGCCGAGCTCGCCGGCATCGGCATGGACATGCACCAGCGCCTGGTCGGGATAGGGGCTTTTCAGCAGCGTGTAGTCGGAAGACGGCATCTCGCCCAGGCGGCCGCCGATCAAAAGCACGAGGTCGGCCTGCTTGATCCGCTCCGCCAGCTTCGGATTGATGCCGATGCCGACATCGCCGGCATAATTCGGATGAAGATGATCGAACAGCATCTGGCGGCGGAAGGAGCAGCCGACCGGCAGTGACCAGCCCTCGGCGATCGTGCGCATATACGCTACCGCTTCCTCGTTCCACCGCGTGCCGCCGAGGATGACGAAAGGACGCTTGGCGTTGCTCAGCAACATCTCTAGCGCATCGAGTTCGGCCTCGCCCGGCCGCGTCTCGACCGGCGTGTGCGGCAACGCTTCCGGAGCCTCGACCTCGCTGGTCAGCATGTCCTCCGGCAACGAGATGACCACCGGGCCCGGGCGGCCGGAGGTTGCCACAGCGAAGGCGCGGGTGACGAATTCGGGGATGCGCGCGGCATCGTCGATCTCGACCACCCATTTGGCGATGTCGCCGAAGAAGCGCTTGTAGTCGACCTCCTGGAAGGCCTCACGCTCCTTGGCGTGGCTGGCGACCTGGCCGATGAACAGGATCATCGGCACCGAATCCTGCATCGCGATATGGATGCCGGCCGAAGCGTTGGTGGCGCCGGGGCCGCGCGTGACGAAGCAGATGCCGGGCTTGCCGGTGAGCCTCCCCTGGCAGTCGGCCATCATCGCGGCACCGCCTTCCTGGCGGCAGACGATGGTGCGGATCGGAGAGTCATGCAGCGCGTCGAGCACCGCGAGATAGGATTCGCCCGGCACGCAGAAGATGCGGTCGGTGCCGTTCGCTTCGAGCGCCTCGACGATCAGTTGTCCGCCGGTCTTCATTTTGATCTCTCCAGTTCGGCAAGGATTTCTTGCGTGTGCTCGCCGAGACGCGGCGAGGGGCGCTCGTAGACGAGCGGCGTGCCCGACATCACCATCGGGGCGCGCACCGAAGGCAGGCGATTGCCATGGCCATCGTCGAGGTCGAGCCGCATGCCGCGCGCGATCGTCTGCGGGTCGGCGAACATCTGGCCGATCGTGTTGATCGGGCTCGCCGGGACGCCCGCTGCCTCGAGTTTCGCCAAAAGCGGATCGCGATCCCAAGTGGCGAGGATTTCCACGATCGCCTCGCGCAGCTTCACACGGTTGGCGACACGCGCCGGGTTGGTGGCGAAATCCGGATTGGCTGGGAGATCGATGAGGCCGACCACGGCGCAGAACTTGCCGAACTGCCCGTCATTGCCGACCGCCAGGATGATATGGCCGTCCCGCACCGGCAGCACCTCGTAAGGGGCGATGTTCATATGCGCATTGCCCATCTGCACCGGCGACTTGCCGGAAACCAGATAGTTGAGGTTCTGGTTGCCGAGCGCGGCGATCTGGCTGTCGAACAGTGCCATGTCGATGTGCTGGCCTTCGCCGGTTTTTTCGGCATGGCGAAGTGCGGCTTGGATGGCGATCACCGAATAGAGACCGGTGAAGAGATCGGAGATGGCGACGCCGGCCTTCTGCGGCTCGCGGCCCGGCTCGCCGGTGATCGACATCATGCCGGCCATGGCCTGGATGATGAAATCATAACCCGCGCGCGGCGCATAGGGACCGTCCTGGCCGAAGCCGGTGATCGAGCAATAGACGAGGCGCGGATTGATCGCCTTCAGGCTTTCGTAGTCGAGGCCGTATTTCTTCAGGCCGCCGAGCTTGAAGTTCTCGATCAGCACGTCGGCGGTGGCGACCAGCTTGCGCAGCGTCTCCGCACCCTCGGGCTTGGAAAAGTCGACGGCGATCGAGCGTTTGCCGCGATTGCAGGAATGGTAATAGGCGGCCGAGAGGTTCTCGCCGTCATGGCTCATGACGAAGGGCGGACCCCATTTGCGGGTATCGTCCCCGCCGTCAGGGCTCTCGACCTTGATCACATCGGCGCCGAGATCGGCCAGCAACTGCCCGGCCCAGGGACCGGCCAGGATGCGGGCGAGTTCGATAACGCGGATGCCTTTCAGCGGAGGTTCGGCCATGGATCACCGTAATGGGGTCGGAAGCGCAGCCTCTATCAACAGCAGCTGCCCCTGTCACGGCCCTTGCAGTGGGCCACGCCAGGGTCACGATTTGAGCACGCCGTCAGCCCATGCGGCAAAATCGTTCATGACGGTGTCGCGGTTGATCTCGTTCAGGCTTTCGTGGCGCGTGTCGGCGTAAACCTTTGAAACCAGATTCGAAAAGCCCATCGCCCGCATGCGTTTGGCGAGGTGATGGACAGCCTTGCCGTAGTCCGACGCGGGATCCTTCTCGCCGCCGACAAGGTTGAGGGGGAGATCGCGCCTGACGCCGGCGAAACTGGAATCCTTGCCGGCGTGCTGCGCCATATTGACGACATCGCGCCACATCGAGATGGAGGCATCCCAGCCACAAAGCGGATCCGCGACATATTTATCGACCTCGACGGGGTCGCGCGACAGCCAGTCGAACAGGGTGCGGTGATTGGGCACCGCCTTGCCCCAGGCCTGGAAAGTGAGCCTGGGGAGAAGGCGCGACGGCACGTCGGAACCCAGCCGCATCCTCTCCCAGCCGAGGATGAGCAGCGCCAACTGGCCGAGCAGGCCTTGCGAGAAATTGCCGTTCCAGATCGCGGCGGCATGAATGCGTTCGGAATGTCGCAGCACGAAGTTGAGCGCTACCGAGGCGCCGAGCGAATGTCCAAAAGCGATGACCGGCAGTCCCGTATGCTCCATCGCGATCAGGTCGTGGACCGCATCGACATCGGCGATCACCTTGGCGATGCCGTCGCTGTCGGCGAATTTACCGAGCGGCGCGCCGGGCGCCTTCGTTGCGCCGTGGCCCCGATGATCGTGGGCGTAGACGTGGAAACCTCTTTGGCTGAGGAAATCGGCAAAGCGGGCATAACGTGCCGCATGCTCAGCCAGGCCATGGTTGATCTGGACCACGGCGCGGGGATTTCCGGCGGCTTGTTTCACATAGAGGTTGAGCTCGGCTCCGGTCGGTGAAACCAGGCTGATCTTTCTGTCGAATGGCATGTCTCGCTCCCTCGGCGACTGTTGGGCGAGGGTTCTGCCGGCGTCAAGTGGAGGAGCGCGCTTGCCGATATGCCATGCCGACAATCCGTCGCCTCTGCACGGCGATCGGCAGCTTGCGAACACACCGATGGGCTGTTCAGCTGGGGATTGTTTTTTCGCGCGGCGAAAAAGATCGCAATTCTGACACGTCGGCTGTTCTAGTGTGACGAATCCAATACGGTTCAATGATCGCCGGGAGAGCGGGATGCGGGTTTGGGCGTTGTGGGGTTCGATGGTGCTGGCTTTCGCCGGTGCCGGGGTGGCGCATGCCGACGTGAAGATGAGCGGAACCTTTGTGGCCGACAGCGCCTGTCCGGCGACGCAGGCCATCAAGAGCGGCAAGAACCCCGGCAACATCTCCACCGAAGCCGGGAAGAGCTACGTCCTTCTTGCCGGCAACAAGGACGAGCCCACCCATTATCTCATCCAGGTGCCCGGAGCCGATCCGGAGCGGCGCTGGGTGAAGATCAGCTGCGGCCATGTCAGCGGCGGCAGCGCGGCTACCGCCCCAGCGCTTTCCGGCCAGACAAAGCCGTCGTCAGCCTCCGGAAAACCCGAATATGTCTTCGCGCTGAGCTGGCAGCCGGCTTTCTGCGAGACCAAGGCAAGCAAGCCCGAATGCAAGGCGCAGAGCCCCAGCGAGTTCGACGCTTCGCATTTTACGCTGCATGGGCTGTGGCCGCAGCCGAACGGCAATTTCTATTGCCAGGTGTCGGCGAGCGACAAGGCCAATGACAATCCGGCGCATTGGGGAGACCTGCCGCCGGTCGATCTCGATGCCAACACGCGCGCCGAGCTCGACCAGGTGATGCCGGGCACGGCCTCCAAGCTCGATCGTCACGAATGGATCAAGCACGGTACCTGCTACGGCAAGAGCCAGCAGGAGTATTTTTCAGACGCGCTCAACCTGATGCGCGCGGTGAACGGCTCGGCGGTGCGTGATCTCTTCAACAAGAACATCGGCAAGCAATTGACCTCGGACCAGATCCGCAGCGCTTTCGACCAGGCCTTCGGCGCCGGCGCGGGCGACCGTGTGCGCGTGTCCTGTCTGGTCGACCCGTCGAGCGGCAGGCGCATGATCGGCGAATTGACGCTCGGCCTGTCCGGCCCGATCGGCCCGGACAGCAAGCTCGCCGATCTCCTGATGGCGTCCGCGCCGACGGCCAAGGCCGGTTGCCCGAAGGGCACGGTGGACGCGATCGGCTTCCAGTAAGCGGGAGTTCTTCGGTCCGGCGCTCTTTTGTCAGGCTGATCTTTTGTCAGGCTGGCCGGGGGCCTGCAGGATGATGGCCTCGCTGCCGGGCTCGCCGACCACGCGATCGCGGCCGCTCAACTTGGCTTTGTAGAGGCGCTGGTCGGCCAGCGCGAAAATGTCGGCGAGGCAGCGCGTCGTCTCGCTGACGGTGGAGACGCCGGCGCTGACGGTGATGTTGAAGCGATTGGTGTGTGCCGAGGTCTTGGTAGCGTTCCTGATGGTCTCTCCGAGCAGCCTAGCTGGCGCGTGAGGCTGTTGCGTCAACACGGCGAATTCCTCTCCGCCGATCCGGAACACCTGATCGCCGCCGCCGACCGTCTCGGCCAGCAGGACAGCCATCGACTTCAACACCTTGTCGCCCTCGGCATGGCCGAAGCGGTCGTTGATCGACTTGAAATGGTCGACGTCGACGATGAGCAGGCTGAGCGGCTTGCCATTCCTGATGGCGGCTGAGACCCAGGACTCGCCATCGGCATCGAAACTGCCGCGATGCAGCAGGCCGGTGAGACCATCGCGGCCGACATGCTTGATCAGCGCTTCATAGCGCTCGCGATAGGTGAGGGTGTCGAAAATGTCGGAGAGGCCGCGCGGCACGGCGACATCGTTGTCCTCGACCCATTTGAGATAGGCGACGAGCATTCCGCTGTAGGCAAATGCGGCGCCCATCTTGGCGAACCAGCCGCCGAAGAAAACCTCGATCGGCGCGCCGGCAACGAAATGCAGCGCGGTGAAGAAGCCGGCTTGATCGAAGGTGAGCACGCAGGCGACCGATACGAGGATGCGCATGAACGGCCTCGCGCGCAGATAGGCGCCGAGCTTCTCGTAGAGGAGGATGATCAGGATTGCGTCCACGAAGAGCAATGTGGTGCCCCAGACCATCAGCCAGCCCATCTCGTCGATGAAGGCAATATCGGGGAGCTTGCCGCTTGGAAGTGGAGCGATCGCGTGCAGGCGCAGGACCAGCACCAGCCCGATCATCACGGCGTTGCCAAGCAGCAGGCCGTAGATCGGCTGGCGGACGGTCGCTGCGTCCTCCTTCATGTAAAGCAGGAGCAGCAACACCAATTTGCCGGAGAACAGCACAGCCGAGCCGGGGGAAACCATGCCGAACGGCAGGGCTACGTAGAAGACGCTGGCGAGATAGGTTTCGAGGAAGTGCATGACGCCGACGGCGCAGACGAACACGCCGAGCCCTATGCGGCGCCGGAAGCGGAAGAGCGCGGCCATAGCGCCGAAATAGAGAATTGCTTCGGCAAGGAGCAGGGCAGCGTTCAGCACCACGTCGATCCGATCTTTCCCGAAATCGCGCCTTCACGCGATTTGCCATTACCTGTCATCGTTTTGACGGCGAATGGTTAAGCGCTGCTTTCCTCGGTCAGGGCAGCGTGGCGAAAAGATCGCTGCCGGTAACCTTGCTCGGGCCCGGCGAAAGCTTCGGGACATGATCGCCCCATGCCGAAAGCGATTGCCGTTCGGCGCTTCATCGCCTACATAGCGCGCAAACCCCCATCAACCTTGACACTTCAGTTTCCAGGGAAAGCGCGCGTGGCTCGCCAGTTCATCTATCACATGTCCGGCCTTTCGAAGGCCTACGGCACCAAGAAGGTGCTCGATAACATTCACCTGTCCTTCTATCCGGATGCCAAGATCGGCATTCTCGGCCCCAACGGCTCGGGCAAGTCGACCATCCTGCGCATCATGGCCGGGCTCGACAAGGAGTTCCAGGGCGAGGCGTGGCTGGCGGAGGGCGCGACCGTCGGTTACCTGGCGCAGGAGCCGCAGCTCGACGCGAGCAAGACCGTGCGCGAAAACGTCATGGACGGCGTCGCCAGGAAGACGGCCATCATCGAACGCTACAACGAGCTGATGATGAATTATTCCGACGAGACGGCCGACGAGTCGGCCAAGCTCCAGGACGAGATGGACCGCCTCAACCTTTGGGATCTCGAACAGCAGGTCGAGATGGCGATGGACGCGCTGCAGTGCCCGCCGCCCGACTCCGAAGTGACCAACCTGTCGGGCGGCGAGCGCCGCCGCGTGGCGCTGTGCCGGCTCCTGCTCGAACAGCCCGACCTCTTGCTGCTCGACGAACCGACCAACCATCTCGACGCCGAGACCACGCAGTGGCTGGAAAAGCACCTGCGCGACTATCCGGGCTCAGTGCTGATCATCACCCACGACCGCTACTTCCTCGACAATGTCACCGGCTGGATCCTCGAGCTCGATCGCGGCCGCGGCATTCCTTACGAGGGCAACTACACCAAATATCTCGACGCCAAGGCCAAGCGCCTGATCCAGGAAGGGCGCGAGGACGACGCCCGCCAGAAGGCGATCTGGCGGGAGCGCGAGTGGATCCAGTCCTCGCCCAAGGCGCGCCAGACCAAGTCAAAGGCGCGTATCAAGGCATATGAGGAACTGGTCGAGCAGTCACAGAACCGCAAGCCGACCGACACGCAGATCGTCATCCCGTCGAGCGAGCGCCTCGGCAATGTCGTCATCGAGGTCGAAGGCCTCAACAAGGGCTTTGGCGATGAGCTTCTGATCGAGAACCTGTCGTTCAAGCTGCCGCCAGGCGGCATCGTCGGCGTCATCGGCCCGAACGGCGCCGGCAAGACGACGCTGTTCAAGATGATCACCGGCCAGGAAACGCCGGATGCCGGCTCGATCCGCAAGGGCGAGACGGTGCGGCTCGGCTATGTCGACCAGAGCCGCGACGCGCTCGACCCGAACAAGACGGTGTGGGAAGAGATCTCCGGCGGCGCCGAGGTCATCAAGCTCGGCAAGCACGAGGTCAACAGCCGCGCCTACTGCTCGTCCTTCAACTTCCGTGGCGGCGACCAGCAGCAGAAGGTCGGCAACCTGTCAGGCGGCCAGCGCAACCGCGTCCACCTGGCCAAGATGCTGAAGGGCGGCGGCAATGTGCTGCTGCTCGACGAGCCGACCAACGACCTCGACACCGAAACGCTGGGCGCGCTGGAAGATGCGCTGGAAGCCTATGCCGGCTGCGCCGTCATCATCAGCCACGACCGCATGTTCCTCGACCGCATGGCCACCCACATGCTCGCCTTCGAGGGCGACGCGCATGTCGAATGGTTCGAGGGCAATTTCGAGGAATATGAGAAGGACAAGCTGCGGCGCCTGGGCGCCGAAGCGGCGACCCCGCACCGCATGACGCATAAGCGGCTGACGCGGTAGCATTGGTCCGGAAGGGCGGCGAACAGGGAGAGGTTCTCACATGGCTGACTGGTCCGCCGCCCAATATCTGAAGTTCGAGGACGAGCGCACGCGTCCCGCGCGCGATCTCGTGGCGCAGGTGCCGGTCGATTTTCCGCGCCGCGTCGTCGATATCGGCTGCGGGCCGGGCAACTCGACCGAGCTTCTGGTCGAGCGCTGGCCGGATGCTGAGGTCAGCGGCTTCGACACGTCGCCGGACATGATCGAGAAGGCGAGGGCGCGGCTGCCCAATGTCAATTTCGAATTGGCGGATGCCGCCGGATGGCAGCCCGAGAAACAGGTCGACGTCATCTTTGCCAATGCGGTCTTTCAGTGGTTGCCGGAGCATCCGGCGGTGTTCCAGCGGCTGATGGGGCTTTTGGCGCCGGGCGGCGTCCTGGCCGTGCAGATGCCCGACAATCTCAGCGAGCCCTCGCACCAGCTGATGCGCGAAACCGCGGCGGAAGTGCCGTTCGCGGCCAAGCTCAAGGGTGCGGCACGCGGGCCGCTGCCGCCGGTGTCCTTCTACTACGATCTTCTGTCGCCGCTCGCCGACCGGCTCGACATCTGGCATACCATCTACAACCATCCGCTCGCCGATGCCGAAGCGATCGTCGAATGGGTCAAGTCCACGGGGTTGAAGCCTTTCCTCGATCCGCTCGACGCGGGTGAGAAGAAGGTGTTCCTCGACAATTACACGGCAAAGATCGCCAAGGCCTATCCGAAGACGGCGAACGGCAAGGTGCTGCTGCGCTTTCCGCGCATCTTCATCGTCGCCAAGCGCGCTTGAGCACCCACCACCTGGAAGGCAGCGGCGGTTGTCGAATTAAGCTGGAATAAACCGGGCAAATGCGACAAGTGTAGCGCCTCGCCCCGGCACAACTTGCCGCCCCTCGGACGGATTGGACATGCATCGCGTCATCATCAGCGGCATCGGCGCCGAAATCCCTGAACCCGTCATCACCAATGAGGAGCTGGTCGCAAGCTTCAACAGCTGGGTCGACACCGAGAATGCGCGCCGCGCCGACACCGGCGAGCCGCTGCTGCAGAAATCGGACAGCGACTTCATCGTGCACGCATCGGGCGTGAAGAGCCGCCATGTCATCGAGCGCGAGGGCATCCTCGACCCGACCCGCATGTCGCCACGCATTCCGGCGCGGCCGGACGACGCGCTGTCGCTGGAGGCGGAGTTCGGCATCGCTTCGGCCAGGAAGGCGCTTGCCCATGCCGGCGTCGATGGGGCGGACATCGACCTGGTGATCTGCTCGGCCTCGCACCACCAGCGGCCCTATCCGGCCATCGCCATCGAGATGCAGCAGGCGCTGGGCACCAAGGGCGCCGGCTTCGACATGGGGCTTGGTTGCTCTTCCGCCGCGGCGGCGCTGCATGTCGCAGTCAACCTGGTGAGGGCAGGGGCGCACAAGCGCATCCTGGTGTCGACGCCGGAGATCATCACCGGCCATCTCAATTTCCGCGACAGGCAGACGCATTTCATCTTCGGCGACGCCTCGGTCGCCATGGTCGTCGAGGGGCTGGCGCAAGGCGAGAAGCGGCCGGGTCGTTTCGAGGTGCTCGACACGCGCATCTGGACGCAGATGTCGAACAACATCCGCACCAATCTCGGCTACCATACGCGCACGGCCCAGGACGATCCCTATATGATCAACCTGGAAGGCAATCTCATTAAGCAGGTCGGCAACAAGGTGTTCAAGGAAGTCACCGTCGCCGGGCAGAAATTCATCGTCGAATTCCTGGCCGAACACGGGCTGACGCCGGAAGGTATCCGCCGCTTCTGGCTGCACCAGGCCAATGCGCGCATGAATGCGATGATCCTGAAATTGTCCTTCGGCCACGACGTCGACCATGACCGCGCCCCGATGGTGCTCGAGCGGCTGGGCAACACCGCCGGCGCCGGCGCGATCGTGGCGCTGTCGGAGAACCATGCCGACATGAAGGCCGGCGATTTCGGCCTGATCTGCGCCTTCGGCGCCGGCTATTCGATCGGCGGCGCGTTGCTGAGAATGCTGTAGTCGGCGATCACACTGGGGCGAAAGGCACCAGCATCGGCACGCGCCTGGAGTAGTCGTCATACGCTGCGCCGAGCTCGCCGCGCAGGAAACTCTCTTCCAGCCTCGCCTTGACGACCACTCCGACGAGAAGCAGGGCGGCGCCGGCGATGCCCCAGACCGTACCCTTGACCGCCATGGTCGCGAGCACGGAAAGCAGCAGTCCGGTGTAGATCGGGTGACGGACGAGGCCATAGGGGCCGGTATCGACCACGCGATGATCGGCCTTGGCGGTGACGTTGGCGGACCACAGCCGGCCAAGATGGAGGCGCGCCCACCAGGCGAAGGCGATGCCGATGGCGATCAGGGCAACGCAGATCCACGCTTCGGTAAGCGTCGGCATCCAGAGACGCAGCCGGCCGACATAGCCGTGCGCGGGCACGAACATCAACACCGTGCCGGCCAGCCAGAGGACCCGATAGCGCGCCTCCGATTTGAGATCGGCGCGCTTTTGCGCGGGGTCGGCCCAGGCAGCGGCAAGCATCCAGGATACCACCCAAAACAGCCAGAGCGCCGCGACGGCGTGTCCAACCTGCATGATCGAGCCTCCTCCCGATATCGCGCGCCATCGTTTATGTCGGCGGCACGGCGGCAATGCGGCTTGCGGCGGCCGACGAAAGGGATTTCTGTTAAGAAGATCGTGATCGCCATCAAGCGGTGTGATCGGATCATCAGCCCTTTCGACTGGACCGCATTCTTCCGCACCTTTAGACCAGCGGCATGCAGGAAACGAACCTGGATCTTTTTCCCGTAGCGGAACCGACGGTCGACATCGTGCCGGGCCGCAAGCTGACGGCAAAGGCAGCGGCGCTCTATGCCGCTCCGCACGATCATTTCGAGACGCGGGCGGTCGAGGAACTGCGGCTTGGCTTCGACGGGATCGCCGGCGACTTCCATGGCGGAACAACGCGGCGTTCCGGCGGACGCGAGCCCTGGTATCCGCGCGGCACCGAGATGCGCAACGAGCGGCAATTATCGCTTGTCGCTGCGGACGAGCTCGCCATCGTCGCTCAACGCATGGGGCTCGAAGAAATCAAGCCGGAATGGATCGGCGCCAATCTTGTAATCGAAGGCGTGCCGCATCTGTCCATGCTGCCGGCCGGCTCGCTGATGTTCTTCAAAGGTGGCGTGACGCTCAAGGTCGACGGCCAGAACAAGCCGTGCCGCGTTGCCGGGCAATCGATCGCCGAGCATGTCGGCGCCGCGGATCTCGACGCCACCGCGCTGCTCTTTCCCAAGGAGGCGAAACGGCTGCGCGGCCTTGTCGCCTGGGTCGAGAAGCCGGGCGTCATTCGCGCCGGCGAAGAGATTTCCGTGCGGGTGCCGGAGCAGTGGATCTATCGGGCCTGACGCTCACTCGTCCTCGTCGTCCTCCTGAAGGAGGCGTGTAGCGCGCCAGCGGGTCAGCACCGCATTGGTCTGCTCGATGACGAAGAAGCGCGCCGAATCCCGGTCATAGCCCTCGGCAAGGAGCTTTTCGTAATCGGTGTGAGCGTGGCGGACATGGGCAATGGTTGCCAGCCACACCGCGATGGTCGGCGGCAGGGTCTTCATGTGCACGGAGCCGGCGTCGGCGCGGATCTTTTCCATGTCAGCGTAAGGTGCGAGCGGCAACAGCGCAGTCAGCGCCTTGGCGATGGCGCGGCGTCGGCCAGTGGGGGCGCTCATTTCTCGTCGCGCCCGGCAATCGTCGCTCCGGGGAAGGCATCCGTGGAAGCATAATAAGGCTTGATGTCGATGACCGGTGTGCCGTCCAGCACATCGATGGCGTCGATCCCGATCCGGCCGGCCTCGATATCGAGGGCGACGAGCTTCGCCGCATGCAGGCCGACAGGGTTCGGCCGGGCAGGGGAGCGTAGCGAGAAAACGCCTTTCGGTTCAGCCGCATGGCGTGGTTTCTGTACAATCAGATTCCGCGGCGCATGATGGAGCCAGGACAAGATGACGACATGGCTGGCGCGTTCCAGGCTTTGCAGTCCCGGGCGATAGGGCCCGTCGATCAGGACCGTCGCGCCTTTCCCGGCTTCCCGCGCGGCGCGCATGTTCTTGGGGCAATCCTCGCGACTGGCCCACGGCGAAACGATCCGGCCGATGAAGACGACATGGCCGTCCGGCCGCAACTTTGCCGGATCGGCTGCAAGAAGCGTTTCACCTTCGCGCGTCTCGAACATCTTGTTCATCCCGCTCAAGAACCATCTGCCAGGCGCGGATCACGGCTGCGCCATTTTCTTGTCCGGAAGCGACATAGCGCTTGCCAGCGATTCAAAATCGACATAAACATATCTTTATATCTTTCAACGAGAGCCCGCTCATGCATGTCTCGCTCGACACAATGGTAGATACATTGAAGGCGGCGGCCGAATCCAGCAGGCTGCGTATCCTGGTGCTGCTTTCGCGGGGCGATCTGACCGTCTCCGACCTTACCGAGATCCTGGGACAGTCGCAGCCGCGCGTGTCGCGGCATCTGAAGCTGCTGCTCGATGCCGGGCTGATCGGCCGCTACCAGGAAGGGTCCTGGGCCTTCTTCCGGCTGACCGATACGGATAATTCGCGCGACTTCGTGCAGCGTCTGGTCTCCGGCATAAGCGAGGCCGATCCGCAGGTGGTGCGCGACCTCGAGCGGCTGGCGGCGGTGAAGCGCAGAAGGCAGGACCGGGCCGCCGAATATTTCTCCGAGAACGCCGCGAGTTGGGATCGTATCCGCTCCCTGCATGTGCCGGATCGCGCGGTGGAAGCGGCACTCATCAGGCTCGTCGGCAAGCGGCCGTTCCAGTCGATGCTCGATCTCGGCACCGGCACCGGCAGGCTGCTCGAAATCTTCGCGCCGCTCTACCGCCGCGGCGTCGGCATCGACATGTCGCGCGAGATGCTGACCGTGGCGCGCGCCAATCTCGACAAGGCCGGCATCGCCAATGCGCAGGTGCGCCAAGGCGACATCTTCTCGCCGCCGGTCGAGCGCAATGCCTTCGATCTCGTCACCATCCATCAGGTGCTGCACTATCTCGACGATCCTGCCCGCGCCATCGCCGAAGCGGCGCGGCTGCTCAGGCCATCGGGCAGGCTGATCGTCGTCGACTTCGCGCCGCATAATCTCGAATTCCTGCGCGACCAGCACGCGCATATGCGGCTGGGCTTTTCCGACCGGCAGATTTCCGACTGGTTCGCGGAGGCCGGCCTCGACCTCGAGGACAGCCAGGAGTTCGAGCCGCGCGGCGGCAACGAGGCAAGGCTCACCGTCAAGCTTTGGCTCGGCCGCGACCGCCGCCTGCTGATCGCCGATCCGTCCAACGACGCACTTCCAGCAAGGGAAACAGCCTGATGAACCAGTTTCGCTTTTCCCGCCGCCCCGACATCGGCGACAAGGTCCGGGTCTCGTTCGAATTCTTCCCGCCCAAGACCGACGAGATGGAAGCAAGGCTCTGGGACACGGTGACAAGGCTGGAGCCGCTCAAGCCGAAATTCGTCTCGGTGACCTACGGTGCCGGCGGCTCGACCCGCGAGCGCACCGCGCGCACGGTCAAGCGCATCCTCAACGAGACCTCGCTGACGCCGGCGGCGCATATGACCTGCGTCGACGCCGCGAGGGATCAGGTCGACGCAGTTATCCGCGAATTCGCCGACATGGGCGTCAAACGTTTCGTCGCCTTGCGCGGCGATCCGGCTGCCGGTGTGGGCACCAGCTACCGTCCGCATCCCGACGGTTATGCCAACGGCGCCGAACTGGTCGGGGCGCTGAAAAGCGTCGGTGATTTCGACATCTCGGTCTCGGCCTATCCGGAAAAGCATCCGGAAAGCCCGGATTTCGCCACCGACATCGACATGCTGAAGCGCAAGGTCGACAATGGCGCGACGCGCGCGATCACCCAGTTCTTCTTCGACAACGATCTCTATGAGCGCTATGTCGAGCGGGCGCGCCGCGCCGGCATCTATATCCCGATCGTGCCGGGCATCCTGCCGGTGCATAATTTCACCCAGGTCGCCAATTTCTCGTCGCGCTGCGGCGCGCTGGTCCCGGCATGGCTCGCCGAGCGCTTCGAGGGGCTGGAGAACGATCCGCAGACGCATGCGCTGGTGGCCTCGGCCGTAGCGGCCGAGCAGGTGCTCGATCTTGTCGAGCGCGGCGTCGGCGATTTCCATTTCTACACGATGAACCGTGCCGACCTCGTCTTTGCGGTCTGCCACATGATCGGCATCCGCTCGCACGAGGCGGAGGCGGCCGGCTCTGCCGCGGCTTGAGCCGAAACTGTAACGCGTGAGCTAAAGCTAACGGAAGTCAGGATCTGCAAAGGAAAAGGCCGGGTGAAACCCGGCCTTTTCGAACTGTTTTGGACTAGTCTCGGTGCTTAGTCTTCCCGGCTTTGGCGGGTCAGGGAAGAACACCCATGATAAGGGCACCGATGAATGCGAATGCGGCACAAATCATCAAAGCGTTGATCGGCCTCGTCAGTCCCATGTCATAGCCTCCTCTTCAGAGCTATGGCCGGAGTCTAGGGTCATTTGTGCCACAGGCAAGCGGAAAACGTGCTGCAATGCGACACGATTGTCAAATCTGCGACCTGGAATCTGCCGTTAGCCGTTGAAACTCTTCGGCAAAAGCCGGCTTCGCGGTTGTGAATAAATTGTGGCGGCGGCGTGGCATGACACCGCTACCATTTGCCGAACAATCGCCCGTCGATGGTGATCAGGCCGAGTCCGATCAGCGTCATGCCGCCGATCTCGAACAGCGCCAGCCGTTCGCCAAGGAAGAGAAAGCCGAGCAGCACCGCGCTGACCGGCACGATCAAGGTGACCAGCGAGGCATTGGTGGCGCCAGCCGAGGCGACGAGGTTGAAATAAAGGATGTAGGCGAAGGCGGTGGAAAGCAGCGCCAGTCCCAGCACCGCGGCCCAGACCGGCGGCGAGGCCGAGAACAGGCCCGTCGGCCCATAGGCAACGAGCACGATGGGGATCATGATGATGGTCGAAGCGGTCAGCTGCCCGGTGGCGACGACCGGCGAAGGCACGCCCTTGAAGCGGCGCGCGATCATCAACGCGAGCGCATAGGACACCGAGGCGCCGATCAGCGCGAACTTGGCCCAGACCGGGCCGCCGAGGCCGGCAATAAGGCCCGGGCCGATCATGACGGCGGTGCCGGCAACGCCGAGCGCGATGCCGGCTAGCTTGTTCCAGGATAGCTTCTCGTCGGTCGTAAGCGCGTTGGCCAGGACCAGCGTCCAGAACGGCGTCGTGGCGTTGAGCACCGAGGCGACGCCCGCGCCGAGCTGCGTCTGGCCGGCGAAGATCAGCGAGAAGGGCACGACGTTGTTGGTGAGCGCCAGCAGGAAGAAGAGGCCGGCATGCGGGAAGGCGAGCCGGAACGAGAGGCCGCGGACCGCCAGATAGAGCTGGAGTGCGATCGCGGCGATGGCGACGCGAAACAGCACCAGCGCCAGCGGATGGATTTCCGACACGGCGATCCGCGCAAAGAAGAACGAGCCGCCCCAGATCGCGCCGAGCAAGAGAAGCTGCGCCCAATCCTTGAGCGTCATCGGTCCGCGCGTCGGCGCGGCGCCGGCTACAGTGGACATGTCCTGTTCCTCCCCGGGGCGATCGCAGTCCCAGCCGTCACACCAACCGGTATCGTGTTCGCAGGCAAGGGCCACCCGAAACCTGACTGCTGGTTTAGCGTCGGAAAAATGTGCCGCCGACCGCTCCGGGGCGCCAGACACAGAACTGTTTTCTTTGGCGGCTAGCTAGGATTAATTGTGCGCGCTCCAGCCCCGAGGATTCGTCCATGCAGCGATTCGAAAATGCCCGTGATGCGGCACTGGCGCTTCGTCCCGACGATCCGGTCTATTGTTTCCGCCCGCAGGTGCTGAAGGCGGATGCCCTGCAGTTCATGGGCATGTTTCCCGGCAAGACGGCCTACGCTGTGAAGACCAATGGCGAGCAGATCGTTCTGAAGACGCTGGTGGAAGCCGGCGTCAGCACCTTCGACGTCGCGTCGCCCGGCGAGTTCGCCGCCGTACGCGCGGTCTCGGCGGATGCCGAGATGCTTTATATGCACCCGGTCAAGGCGCAGTCCGATATCAAGCTGGCGCTTGAGAAATACAGCATCCGGGTGATCTCGCTCGACCACGAGGACGAGATCACCAAGCTGACGCGGGTGGTGCGTGCACTCGATATCGACCCGGGTGCCGTCACTGTCTTCGTGCGCATCCAGACCAAGGGCCATGCGGCTTACGAATTGTCGAAGAAATTCGGCGCCGGGCCGGCCAATGCGGTCGAGCTTGCCGAGCGCCTGAACCGCACCGGCTACAAAGTTGGCCTCTGCTTTCATGTAGGCAGCCAGATCGAGGATCCGGACACTTACGAGCGGGCGCTGGCCTCGGCCGACTGGGTGCGCAACCGTCTGACCTTCGATATTGCCGGGCTCGATGTCGGCGGCGGTTTTCCGGCCGAATATGGCCACGATCCCAACCGCAAGCAGGTCGAGATGCCCTCGCTCGGCCAGCTTATGTCGCGGCTTGCCGGCGACATGAAAGAATACCAGTTCGACCAGATGCCGCTGGTGGCCGAGCCCGGCCGCGTGATCGTGGCGCGCTGCCTTTCCCTGATCGTTCGCGTCCTGCTGCGCAAGGGTAAGCGGCTCTACATCAATGACGGCATCTGGGCCTCGCTGTCGGATTCATGGACCGGCAAGATCACGCTGCCGGCCCGCTTCATCCCCGATCCCGCGATCCGCACGCGCAACGGCGACGAGAAGACGATCGTGCCGTTCAAGGTCTGCGGCGCGACATGCGATTCCGTCGACATCCTGTCCAGGCCGTTCTGGCTACCGGAAACGGTCGACACCGGCGACTGGATCGAGATCGGCCATATCGGCGCCTACTCGCTGTCGCTGAGGACCCGCTTCAACGGCTTCTTCCCCGACACATTCGTCGAGGTGACGACGCCGTTCGACGAAGGCGATGCGCCGCAGGGGTTCGCGAGTTTGGAGACGATGGCGGCGGATTAGGCAGTAGGCAGTGGGGATTAGGCAGTAGCCATAAGGGCATTTACAGCCTGTAGCTCTAACTCGATCTGCTCTACTGCCTACTGCCTACTGCCTACTGCCTACTGCCTACTGCCTACTGCCTACTGCCTACTGCCTACTGCCTAGCCAACAACTCCGGCGTCGGCCAGCCATCCACCGGCAACCCGAGCCGCGTCTGCTCCTTGCGGACCGCCTCGCGCGTGTTGGTGCCGAGGATGCCGTCGACCGTGCCGACGTCGTAGCCCTTGGCTTCGAGCTTGGTCTGCAGAGCTTTCATTTGGTCGCCGTTGAGGCCGGGCTCGGGCGTACGCGGATCGAATTGCGGCGCGCCGGCAAGGCGCGTGGCAAGCACGGCCGCCGTCAGCGCGTAGGTGAAGGACTGGTTCCATTCCAGATAGACGTCGAAATTGTCGTAGGTCAGGAAGGCCGGACCCTTACGGCCCATCGGCAGCGCCAGGCCGGCTTTCAACCCATTGTCGATAAGCGGATTGCCGTTCGGTTCGGTAACGCCCCATTGCGCCCATTGCGACAGCGGCAACTTGTTGGTGCGGCCGGTCTGGTCCCATGGCATCTCGTCGGGGACACGCACTTCCTGGACCCAGGGCTGGTCGCGCTTCCAGCCGCGCGACATGATCTTGTTGGCCGTCGTCATGATGACGTCCGGCACGCTGTTCCTGAGATCCACTTTGCCGTCGCCATCGCCATCGACGCCCTTGGCGAGATAGTCGGTCGGCAGGATCTGCGTCTGGCCGATCTCGCCGGCCCAGGCGCCCTTGACGTCGGCCGGCAGCACGCCGCGGTCGATCAAGGTGAGCAGTGGTATCAATTGCTGCCGGAAGAGTTGGGGGCGGCGGCAATCATGCGAAAGCGTCACCAGCGCATTCAGCGTGTGGAAATCGCCCTGCACGGCGCCGAAATCGGTCTCCAGCCCCCAGAAGGCGGCGATGATGGCCGGCTGGACACCGAACTCCTTGTCGGCGCGGGCGAAGACATCGGCATATTTCTTCAGATTGGCCGCGCCCTGCTTCAGGCGATAGGCCGAGATCATGCGGTTGGCGAATTCGGTGAAGGTCTGGGTGAAGACGCCCTGGGCGCGGTCGCGCGCCAGCGCCCGCTCGTCGATGGTGGCGTCCTCCAGCGCGTCAAGTCCAACAGCGCCGACGCCGGCCGCCTTGGCTTCGGTCGCGACGCCCTGTTTCCAGGCCTCGAAATCGCCGCCGCATTCCTGTGCCGCGGCGGGTAGCGCCAATGCGACGAAGAGCGCCGCCAGGATTTCAACGCGCAATCGCATCGCTTTCCTTTCGAGACCGGCGCATGACCCCATCATGATCCGGACCGGGATCGGACAGGCGCATGCGGGGATTTCAAAGTTCGGGAGCCGCGCCAGGCACTTATACGAGCGCGCCGCTCCGGATTACCAGCGGTTGCATGTTCCGCCGCCCGCCGTGTCGAAAAGCAGGCGGGGGATCGGTTGTCAACGGGTGTTCTGCCGTAGCCACTTCTTCCAGGCGGCTTCCGAGCCGTTGAAGACGTTGATGTCGGACTTGCCGGTCATGCCGGGCACGATGCCGGTTCCGGTGTACTGCCAGAAGGTGAAAGGATGGCTGCCGTATTTTTCACGCGGATGGCCGGCGACCGAGCGCAGCCAATAGGGATAGCCGCGAAAGCTCGCCAGCTGGTTGTCGTCGAAGAAGTCGACCGATGTGTAGATGATCGGCTTCTTGCCGTAATGGCGCTCAACCATTTGCAGGAAAACGCTCATTTCGCTGCGCACGGTGGCCGGATCGGGGCGCAGCCTGCAGGTCGGCGACTTCGGATTCCATTCCATGTCGAGCACCGGCGGCATCGCCGACGGGTCGGTCGGGACATTGGCGATGAACCAGCGCGCCTGGACTTCCGCAGGCGTGCAGAAATAGAAGAAATGATAGGCGGCGCGTGGAATTCCGGCAGCCTTGGTGCGCGCCCAGTGCTCGTTGAAATAGTCGTCGAAACGATCGCCGCCTTCCGTCGCCTTGATAAAGGCGAAGGAGATGCCGCTGGCCTTGGCGGTCGGCCAGTCGACCGAGGTCTGATATTTGGAAACATCCGTGCCGTGGATGGCGTAGGTCCATGGCGCGCCGCTGTCCCATTCATGCGGCTTGGAGTCCTCGAATTTGGGCGCGCGCACGACCGCCTGCGCGGACGGCGGCAGTGGAGAAAGATCGTCGACGGTCGAGCAGGCGCCCAGTAGCGTCAGCATCAGAATGGCCGCAAGACGGCGCATGATACTCCCCGAGCCGGGTTCAGCCGGCCGCTGATGGGTCTTTGCAGATGGCCGTTGCTTGCGCAGGCCCCCCGGACGGCCGCCCCACAGGACCGCCCCAACTGCTCAGTAGATCGCCGAACATGGTTGATAATCCATTGACGGCGCTCGACAACGCCGATGATTTTGCGGAAGCAATGGCGGCAAATCGATGACATAGATCGAGCCGGTGAATCCAAAAGGCGGGGGAAGATGCGGGCTGTCGTGAAGTTCATCAAATGGCTGCTTGGTCTTGTGGTGCTGGCGGTGGCGGCACTCTTCGCCTGGCTTTATTTCGCCCCGCCCGAGCTGATCCGCGTCGGCTCCGGTTATTCGGCCAAGATCGTCTGCTCGAATGTCTTCATCGCCGGCCGCGATGCCAAAGAAGTCCTGGCCGTCGACGTGCAGGCGCCCGGCCATCCGTTGCTCAAGCTGATGAAGGTCTCCGTCGACAAGGAGAGGGGACTGGTTTCGGCAGGCCTGCTCTGGGTTTTCGGCAAGAGCGTTGCGGTGGAGCGCGACGGCGTCGGTTGCGCCTCGGTTCCGGACGGCGACACCGGCACCGCACGGCAGACGTCGCTGCACGCCGCGCCGTCGGCTGCGGCGCAGCCCGATGCGCTCTGGCCCGAAGGCGAGCGGGTGGATGCTTCGCAGAACCCCGAGGTCGCAAAGATCGTTGACGATGCCGCCATGGCCGGCATCGGCATGCGCGCCATCGTGGTGGTGAAGAACGGCCGCATCGTCGCGGAGCGCCATGGCGAGGGCTTTTCGGCCAGGACGCCGCTGCTCGGCTGGTCGATGACCAAGACGGTGAATGCCGCGATCGTCGGCACGCTGGTCAAGGACGGCAAGCTGGCGCTCGACAATAAGGGCCTTTTTGCGCCGTGGAAGGTCGACGGTCGCGCCGCCATCAGCCTTGCCGACATGATGGCGATGTCGAGCGGACTGGCGTTCAACGAAGATTATGGCGACGTCGCCGACGTGACGCGCATGCTCTATCTCGAACCGGACATGGCAAGGTTTGCCGAGGGCCAACCGCTGACCGGCGAGGTGGGAAAAGTGTTTTCCTATTCGAGCGGCACGGCGGTGATGCTGTCGCGGCTGTGGCAGGACGCCATCGGCGACAAGGCGAAGGCGCTGGCATGGCCGCGCACGGCGCTGTTCGAGCCGCTCGGCATGCACAGCGCGGTGCTCGAAACCGACGAGCGGGGCACCTTCGTCGGCTCGTCCTATCTCTACGCCACGGCGCATGACTGGGCGCGCTTCGGCCAGTTCCTGCTGCAGGGCGGGACCTGGAACGGCAACCAGATCCTGCCTGCCGGTTTCGTCGACTGGATGCGCGAGCCGGCGCCGGCCTCGAAGGTGTACGGCAAGGGACAGGTCTGGATCGAAGGGCCGGGCGATGAGGAAAATCCCGGCGCGGGCGCCGCTGCAGGCCTGCCCAAGGACACCTACTGGATGGAGGGCCATGACGGCCAGACGGTGGCGATCATTCCGTCGGAGCAGTTGGTGGTGGTGCGGCTTGGGCTGACGCCGGGCAAGTTCGGCTATCGGCCACAGAGGATGGTTGGGGCGCTGGTGAAGGCGCTGCACCAGTAGCGCTTGCTATTTGGAAGATCCGATCACGCCGAGATATGCATAGCCGCGATAAAGCGTTCTGAAACGGAAGGTTGCGCCGGCGCGCTGCGATTCCGATTCAAGGACGTCACGCAGCGTGGCGCGCGGTGTGACGTGGAATTTCTTCAACCAGCCGCGCAGCAGGGCGCGAAACCAGCGCGGCAGGCCTTCCTGCTGGCCGAAATCGACGACATGCAGCGACCCGCCAGGGGCGAGCGCGGCAAGGGCGGCCGATACGGTCTCTTCCCAGCCGGGTATCATCGACAGCGAATAGGAGACGAAGACGCGGTCGAAGCGTTCGATGCCGAAGAGAGCCTTGGCGTCGAAATCGGTGGCGTCGCCACGCGCCAGGCTGACCTTGCCGGACAGACCTTCGCGGGCGATGGCGGTGCTCGCCGTCTCCAGCATCTCGGCCGAGATGTCGAGGCCGAAGAAACGAGCCTCCGGATAGCGGCGGGCGGCAAGCACGATGTTGCGGCCGGTGCCGCAGCCGAGCTCGAGCACGGTGCCGCCTTGCGGCACGTCCAGCCCGTCGATCAGCCGGTCGCGGCCGAGCAGATAGTATTTGCGGGTCAGGTCGTAGATATGGCGCTGCCAGCGATAGACGCCGTCCATCAGTTCGGCATGGCTGGCCGGCAGTTCGGTCGTGCTCATGCCGCGCGCTTCACATAGAGGTGGAAGCCGCCATAGATCGCCGAGCGGTCTTTTGCCGAGAATTCGCGCGAGGCGTCGGCCTCGTAGGTCCATTGGTCGAGCAGCGAACTGGAGACACGGCCGGGCAGGAGGCTTGGTTCGGCAGCGGTGCGGAAGATGACGCGGGCGCCCGACGAAGCCGTGCGGGTGATCTCGGTCCACAGCGCGTTGAGCAAGTCGTCGGTCATCCAGTCTTGCGCGTCGAGCAGGACGAAGCGGTCGACGCTGCCCGCATCCTTGGCGGCCAGGAACTTGATCAAGTTGGCGTGGTGGATGGCGACGCGATCGATGTTGTCGCGGATCGTCTTATAGTTGCGCTGTTCCAGATAGGCAGGCAGCGCCGCCTCGCCGGGCTGCGGATAGCGGCGGGCAAAGGCCTGCCAGGCGAAGTAATTGTTCTTCAGCGGGAAATCGCAGGCGAGCTTTTCCAACCGTGCCTTCAAGACGCTCGCCATTGAGCCGTCGCCGGAGGTGATTAGCGAATCGTACTGCGCCGGGGGAATGCCGAGGCCGAACAGCGAAGCCTTACGCGAGGTCGCCCAGCGCAAGAGCTTCTTGTCGAAGATCGGCGCCAGCTCCTCGTTGAAGAAGCGGCGCTGCTCGCCGATGTTCTCGGCCTTCATGATGCCGGCCGGATCGACGCCGAACAGTTTGGCGACGCGATGGCCCATGGCGATGAAGAGACCGAGCAGTCCGGTCTGGTAGAAGTTGCGGTCGAAGACCGAGATGCGGCGGCGGCCGCGCCAGTTGCGGCGCTCCCAATAATGGCGGCTGACCGGATCGAGGTACGGCGCGATGAAGCGATCATAGGCATCCGAATTGTGGCTGGTGCCGGCGGCGCCGAAGAAGCGGAACAGGTCGCCCTGCGACGGCAGGTGGCGCACCGCCTCCAGCTTCATGCGGTTCAGCGCGATGTGCGCGGCGTTGAGATCGACGGCGTCGATCCTAGCGGGCGAGCGGGTGAGGTAGGCCAGGATGTTGCAGCCGCCCGAGGCAATCGTGACGACGCGGTGACCGGCGCCGAGCTGCATGGCCTCCATGTCGACATCGGGGTCTTCCCAGATTTGGGGGTAGACGAGGCCGGAGAACAGGAAGGCGAAGAGCCGCTCGGAAATGCCGTCCTTCGACAATGCGCGGTTCTGGTAGACCGCCTTTCCGACTTCCTTGCCTCGACGGTAAACGAGTTCTCCGGATACGTCCGACATGGAAAGGTGATTCCCCGTTTGCGTTGGCGCAAGCGGGTAGCGCAGCGTCATGACAGGCAGGTGACAGCCTGTTGACGGCAGGCCGTCACGAATTCTTACGATTTGCCGAATGCCCCAGGCGTCGGTGTGGTGACGATGACGGCCTCGCCGGCGTCGAGCGTGGTCTGGTCGCAGGCCTTCAGGACGTCGACCGATCCGTCACTGCGCCTGACCTTGGTCGAGCCGGCCTCGCCGTCGCCGCCGCCTTCGAGCCCCTGAGGTGGGCGATTGCGGTGGGAGGAGAGGATCGCGCATTCCATCTTTTCGAGGAAGCGGATGGTGCGCCTGGTGCCGTCGCCGGCATTCCATCTGCCCTTGCCGCCGGAACCCTCGCGGATGTGAAAGTCTTCCAGCACAACGGGGAAGCGCAGTTCCAGCACCTCCGGATCGGTGAGGCGCGAGTTGGTCATATGGGTATGAACGCCGGACGTGCCGGCGAAGCCGCGCCCCGAATTCATCCGGCCGGCCGGCGAGCCGGAGCAGATCGTCTCGTAATACTGATATTTCCTGTTGCCGAAGGTGAGATTGTTCATCGTGCCCTGCGCGTTGGCGATCGCGCCCATGGCGCCGAACAGCGCGTTGGTGACATGCTGCGATGTCTCGACATTGCCGGCGACGACGGCGGCAGGGTAGGCGGGCTTAAGCATCGAGCCGTCGGGGATGATGATGTTGATCGGCCTGAGGCATCCGGCATTCATCGGGATCATGTCCTCGACCATGACGCGGAAAGCATAGAGCACGGCGGCGCGGGCCACCGGCTCCGGTGCGTTGAAATTGTTCTTCATGACAGGCGAAGTGCCGGTGAAATCGACGGTCGCCTCGCGCTTTTGCCGGTCGACGGTGATCTTCACCTTGATCACCTGGCCGGTGTCGGTCGGGTATTCGTAAGCCGCGCTGTCGGGAAGCCGCTCGATCACGCGGCGGACGCTCTCGGCGGCATTGTCCTGCACATGGCCCATATAG
Organism: Mesorhizobium sp. SOD10; assembly: GCA_000824805.1. Classification (GTDB taxonomy): domain Bacteria; phylum Pseudomonadota; class Alphaproteobacteria; order Rhizobiales; family Rhizobiaceae; genus Mesorhizobium. The sequence goes on along the minus strand of CCNA01000004.1, from coordinate 81,584 downwards.
GCTTCGACAACATCCAGGCCGAAATGCGCGACCATCTTGCGCAGTTCCGCCACGCCCTTTTCATTGGCGGCGATCTGCGCCTTGAGGTCGGCAATGTTCTGGGCGGGATTGCGCGCGGGGTAGGGATGGTCGGTAAGCAGCGTCTCCAGCTCCTTCTCGCGGAAGCGGCCGCGATCGACGATGCGGAAATTGTCGAACAGCACGCCCTCCTCATCGACCGTTGTGGCCAAAGGCGTCATCGAGCCGGGCGCGGTGCCGCCGACATCGGCATGATGGCCGCGCGAGGCCGCCCAGAACAGGATTTCGTTCCGCGTATCGTCGAAGACAGGCGTTACCACGGTGATGTCGGGCAGATGCGTGCCGCCATTGTAAGGGGCGTTGAGCGCAAACACGTCGCCGGGATGGATGTCGCCGGAATTCAGGCGGATGATGGTCTCCACGGAACGGTCCATGGAGCCCAGATGCACCGGCATGTGCGGCGCGTTGGCGACCAGCGCGCCATGGCGGTCGAACACGGCGCAGGAAAAATCGAGCCGTTCCTTGATGTTGACCGAATAGGCGGTGTTCTGCAGCGTCACGCCCATCTGTTCGGCGATCGACATGAAAAGGTTATTGAAGACTTCCAGCATCACCGGATCGGCTTCGGTGCCGAGTGCCGCGGCGCGCGCCTTCCGTTCCGTGCGGCGGATCACGACGTGATTGAGCCTGGTGATTTCGGCGCGCCAGCCCGGCTCGACGACGATGGTCTGGTTCGGCTCGATGATCAGCGCAGGTCCTTCGATCGTGTTGGATGGGCGCAGGTTTTCACGGCGGTAGACGCCGGCCTCGTGCCAGCGGCCCTCGGTGTAGATGCGCCGGCCTTCCGAAGGCTTGACCTCAACTCCTGCCGGTCCGGCAGGGGCGTAGGCTTCGGCTTTGTCCTGTCGAGCGGCTTCCATGCCTTCGACGGCGACGGTCTCGGCGACGATCGGCTTGTCGTCATAGATGAAACCGAACTGCGCCTTGTGCGCGGCCTCGAAGTCGTTCCTGGCGCGGAAGATCGAGCCATGCTCGAAATTCACCGGCAGCGCCGTGTCGGTGCCGTCATAGCGGATGTGCAGGACAGGTCTCGTCGAAACCGCGTCCTCGGCAATGCCCTGCTCGCCAAGCTCGGCAATGACGTCGCCGCGCAAGGCTGCGATGAGTGCCTCGATCGCCGCGCGGGATTCCTCGGCAAGCGGCTGCAGCAGACCTTGTTGGCGCGAAGCGAAAACCGACGAGAGGCCGATGCCGTAAGCCGAAAGCAGCCCTGAAAAGGGGTGGATGAGCACGGCCTCCATGCCGAGCGCGTCGGCGACCAGACAGGCGTGCTGGCCGCCGGCGCCGCCGAAGCAGTTCAGGAGATATTCCGTGACATCGTAGCCGCGCTGCACCGAGATCTTCTTGATGGCGTTGGCCATGTTCTCGACGGCGATGGTGACAAAGCCCTCGGCGACCGCCTCGGGCGTCCGACCGTCACCGATTTGAGCGGCAAGTGCCGTGAATTTTTCGCGAACCGTGCCGATGTCGAGCGGCTGGTCCTGGCCCGCGCCGAAAATCGCTGGAAAGAAATCGGGCTGCAATTTGCCCAGCATGACGTTGGCGTCGGTGACGGCGAGCGGACCGCCGCGCCTGTACGCGGCGGGGCCGGGATTAGCGCCGGCGGAATCCGGGCCGACGCGGAAGCGGCCAGCCTCGTAATGCAGGATCGAGCCGCCGCCGGCCGCGACCGTGTGGATGCGCATCATCGGCGCGCGGATGCGCACGCCGGCGACCTCGGTGTCGAAGGCGCGCTCATATTCGCCGTCGTAGTGGGCGACGTCGGTCGAGGTGCCGCCCATATCGAAGCCGATGACTTTTTCGAAGCCGGCGAGCTTCGCCGTCTCGACCATGCCGACGACCCCGCCTGCCGGCCCCGACAGCAGTGCGTCCTTTCCCTGGAACATGTCGGCAGCGGTCAGTCCGCCCGACGACATCATGAACATCAGGCGCGGGCCGGAACCCAGTTCGCCGGCCACCCGCTGCACGTAGCGCGACAGGATCGGCGAGAGATAGGCGTCCACCACGGTAGTGTCGCCGCGGCCAACCAGCTTGATGAGCGGTGAGACCTCGTGGGACACCGAGATCTGGCTAAAGCCGATTTTGCGGCAGACCTTGGCCACGGCCTGCTCGTGATCGGGATATTTCCAGGCATGCATGAAGACGATGGCGACCGCGTCGATGCCGTCGGCCTTGGCCTGTTCGATTGCCGGGCGGCAGGCCGCGATATCGAGCAGGCGTTCGACGCAGCCGTCGGCGCGCACGCGCTCGTCAACCTCGATGACGCGCTCGTAGAGCTGCTCCGGCAAGATGATCTCCTTGGCGAAGATGTCCGGCCTCGCCTGATAGGCGATGCGCAATGCGTCGCGAAAACCCTTGGTGATCAGCAGCAGCACGCGGTCACCCTTGCGCTCGAGCAGCGCATTGGTGGCAACGGTCGTGCCCATTTTGACATCGCCGATCGCGTCGCTGGAAATGGCGGCGCCCGCTTTCATACCCAAGAGGTCGCGGATGCCCTGGATAGCGGCGTCCACATAGGCCTCGGGATTTTCGGACAGGAGCTTTCGGGGGTGCAGGCGGCCCTGCGGATCACGGCCGATAATGTCGGTAAAGGTGCCGCCGCGGTCGATCCAGAAATCCCATTTCCCAGTTCTCGCGGCTGCCGGCATCCTGCTTACCCATTCATGTCTTCGAGCGTATGTTCTGTTAGTTCGGGATTTCGGCGCCAGCAATCGCAAGTTGATGTTACATATGGAAATCCAACGTTACGAAACCGGGCGTCTGCTGATGCATTTTCCCTGCGACCGCTCACCGAAATGTGAGCGTCTGCTGAAGGAGAGATACCATGAAGAAGCTCATTCTGGCGTCGGTTTCGGCGCTCGCCCTGCTGGGGGTCGCGGCTTGCAGCGACAATGGTACCGACAAGACCACAACGCAGAGCACCACTCCCCCGGCCAACGAGCAGCCCATGAAGCCGGCATCGCCCGACGCTTCCAAGCCTGCTGAACCGGCTCCGGCAACAAATCCGGCTCCTGCCGCGCCCGCGCAGTAAGAGCCTGACCGACAGCATCGAAGAAGGCCGGCATTGCCGGCCTTCTTTTTCGCCCTCGATGCGCAACGCGGGGGCCGCCTGCGGCATCGTCCCGGCTTGATAGAACCGCCCGGTTCGCACTATGAAGCCGGCATGTCGATTTGGGACCGCCTTGGCGACTTCATCGCTCGTGTTTCGTCCTCGGCGTCCTCGGGTGTCGCGGATGTCGTGGAAGCCGTGCGCACCGTTTTTTCCGGCGATCCGGATCTGCGGCGGCGCGTGGCCTTCTCGGTGGCGATGATCGCGCTGTCAGCGAAGATGGCCAAGGCCGACGGCATCGTCACGCAGGACGAGGTGCGCGCCTTCCAGGAAATCTTCGAAGTACCGCCGAGCGAGACGCGCAACGTAGCGCGGCTTTACGATATCGCCAAGCGGGACATTGCCGGCTTCGAGATCTATGCCCAGCGCATGGCGCAGCTCTGCGGTTCCGGCCATGCCAACTGCATGATGCTGGAGGACATACTCGACGGCCTGTTCCATATCGCCAAGGCGGACGGGCTCATCCACGAGCGGGAAGGGCAGTTCCTGCACCGGATCGCCGAGATCTTTCGGATCGACGAGGTGCATTACGAGGCGATCCTGTCCAGGCACGTCAATCTCGGCGCCGCCGATCCTTACGTCGTTCTGGGCATCGAGCGCGGCAAGCCGTTCGAGGAGGTCAGGAAACGTTACCGCAAGCTGATCTCCGACAATCACCCGGACAGGTTGATCGCGCGGGGCCTGCCGCAGGAATTCATCAAGATCGCCACGACCAGGGTCGCGGCAATCAATGCCGCCTATGAGATGATCGAGCGGGGCCTCAGGCACGTATGAGCGGCTTTTTGCCCGACCAGCCAGGTGCCGAGGTCCGGGTTTCACCCAATTTCGGCCCGCGCCGCGAGACGCTCCGGCCCGATATGATCGTGCTGCATTATACCGGCATGGCAAGCGGCGCCGGCGCCGAGGCGTGGCTGTGCGATCCGGCAAGCGGGGTGTCCTCGCACTATCTTGTCCACGAAGACGGCCGCATCGTGCAGATGGTGCGCGAGAGCGACCGCGCCTGGCACGCCGGCAAGAGTTCCTGGCTCGGGCGTACCGACATCAACTCCTGTTCGGTCGGCATCGAGATCGCCAATCCCGGGCATTCGCTGGGCTACAAGGCTTTCCCCAGACGGCAGATCGGCGCCGTCATCGAGTTGTGCGCGGGTATTGTGGGCCGTTACTCGATCCCCGCGGCAAGGGTGCTCGCGCATTCGGACGTGGCTCCGGGCCGCAAGGTCGATCCTGGCGAAAAATTTCCCTGGAAGGCGCTGTTCGCGGCCGGTGTCGGACATCTTGTACCGGCGGCGGCGATAAAGCCCGGCGCTAAACTGAAGGCCGGCGATACCGGCTCCGACGTTGAAGCGCTTCAGTCGATGCTGGCACTGTATGGCTATGGCGTCGAGATATCGGGCGAATACGACAAGCAGACGGAAATCGTGGTGGCGGCGTTCCAGCGACATTTTCGGCGGCGCCTGGTCGATGGTGTGGCGGACAATTCGACGATTCGCACGCTGGAACGGCTCCTGGCTTCCGTAGAAGCAGCCACCGTCAAAAAGTCGCGATAGGTTCCTTAAATTACAATCTGTCATTTAAAGTGAATTGCGCTGCCTTCATTGCCGCCAATTCCGCCTCCAAATGCCTCTCCCGCAAGTTGTCGGGCGTCTATCCCCCAAAGATGTCCGATGTTGAGTTCACCTAACTGCGCGAAGTTCTTCGCGCAGCTCTAACAGAACAGGACTAGATGCAAAGATTGACCGTTGTAGCGGCAGCCGTTGCTGCCGGAGTGATGACTCTTGCCTTCAATCAAGCGAACAGCGCCCCTCTGAGCCCGCGGGCCGACAATGGCTTTGCTGCCGCTCCCGCGGCACCGAAGGCAAGCCCGACCGCCACGGGTTCAAAGATCAAAAGAACCGCCCCGACCAAGGTGGAGAAGGTCGCTGTGGCCAAAGCGGAGAAAAAAACGGCGAGGCGCAATTCGAAGCGCAGCCGGCAGACCATCGACCTGACCCCGACAGCTTCCATCCACGCTGAGAAGCCGGCTTTGTCGTCGCCAGCAACGGGAGGCGGCCAGTATTCGGCGATCATTGCCCGCTATGCCGCGAGCTACGGCGTGCCGGTGTCGCTGGCCAGTGCCGTCATCAAGATCGAAAGCAATTACAGGCCGAACATGGTCGGTAGCGCCGGCGAGATCGGCCTGATGCAGATCAAGCCCGCCACGGCGCGCATGATGGGCTACACCGGTTCGGCCAAGGGGCTGTTCGATCCCGACACCAACATCAAATACGGCATGAAGTATCTCGCCATGGCGAGAGATCTCGGTGGCGGCACCACCTGCGGCACGATCCTAAAATACAATGCCGGTCATGGCGCGACACGGATGAATCCGATTTCGGCCGCCTATTGTAGCAAGGTGAAGGTGCAGATGGCCGCGCTGGGTTCGCCGGCCTGAGCCCTCGTCGAAGTGGATTTGGGCAACGCGTGTCTGTTTGATGCATGTCGTTGTCCAGATCCACGGCGCTTCGGGCGCTCACCCGAGCTTTTTCGTTTGCGTTTTCAAGTGAGAATCCCTTTATACGCGCTTGCCAGCTGGCCGGGCGGCCGCGCCCGCGAGAGCCGAAAGGCTGCGGGCGAGGAAAGTCCGGGCTCCATGGAGACACGGTGCCGGCTAACGGCCGGCGGGGGCGACCCCAGGGAAAGTGCCACAGAAAGCAGACCGCCGCGGCATTGCCGCGGCAAGGGTGAAAGGGTGGGATAAGAGCCCACCGCGCGACTGGCAACAGGAGCGGCACGGCAAACCCCACCGGGAGCAAAACCGAATAGGGGCGGTGCGAGGGGAAACCTTCGAGGGCTGTTTCCGGCCCACCGTCCGGGTAGGTTGCGTGAGGTGCGTGGCAACATGCGCCCAAGATGAATGGCCGCCACGTTCTCGTCGCAAGGCGAGGGCCATACAGAACCCGGCTTACAGGCCAGCTGGCATTTTCTCGTAGCGATAGCTGAACGTATCAAGAGGTTACGCCAGAAGGCGTGCCTCTTGATTCAACGTCAGGGCGCGGTCGCCCTGAACGCGATGAACTGCTGCTTGAAGCGGGTGCGATTAAATCGTACCCTTGAGGAAGAGCAGGAGTGCATCATGGGCCATGTCGACAAACGCAGCATCACGCTTTCGCCGGAACTGGCAGCCGCGGTCGACGATGTCGTCGCCGCCGGCGAATACGCCTCGGCCAGCGAAGTGATCCGCGACGCGCTCAGGCAATGGAAGGAGCGGCGCGACCTACTCGGCTACACTGTCGAGGAATTGCGGGAATTGGTTCAGCAGGGGATCGATAGCGGACCCGGCCGGTTCGAATCCATGGAGGAGATCAAAGCTGAGGCGCGCCGGCGCTTTCGGTCTGCCGGAGCGGTATGACGCTTGCTGCGCATCGTCCGAACGTCGCATGCCGAAGAGGATTTGATCGCGATCTGGCAGTACGTAGCGCGTGATAGTGAAGCCGCAGCGGATCGGTTGCTTGATCGCATCGAAAACCGTTGGCAGCAACTCGCCATCTACCCGTCATCCGGTCCCTTACGCGAGGATATTGCTCCGGGCGTTCGCCACCTCGTTGTCGGGGAGTATCTTACGTTTTATCGGATTGACGACAACGCGATCGAATCCTGCGCGTGCTGCACGGTCGGCGCAAATCGAGCTGACGATCTGATATAGCGGGACTAGCCGGCGATCTTGTCCAGCGACGCCTCGATCGCCTTCCAAAGTTCCTCGACCGGCTCGCAGCCGATCGCCAGGCGGACGAAGCCCGGCGGCACGGCGTCGCCGCGTTTCAAGCGCCGCTCGGCCGATGTGTGCACGCCCCCGAAGGACGTTGCCGATTCAATCAGTGCGCAACCATCGATGAACGCCTCGGCCTGTTCTTCGGAGGCGAGTTCGAAAGAAATCAGGAAGCCGAAGCGCTCCATCTGCGCACGCGCCAGATTGTGCGAGGCATCGCCTTCTAGCCCTGGAAAGCGCAGGCCGCTTACCGCGCGGTGGCCCTTCAGCCGCCGCGCGATCGTTTCGGCCGACGAGCACATGCGATCGAAGCGCACTTCCAGCGTCTCGAGGCCGCGATGCACAAGCCAGGCCTCGAAGGGTCCGGGAATGCCGCCGGCCGTCTCGCGCCAATCCTTCACTCTGGCGACGATGTCGGCATCACGGCTGGCGACATGGCCGAAGAGCACGTCCGAATGGCCGTTGATCGCCTTGGTGTCGGCCGAGACCACGATATCGGCGCCGAGATCGAGCGGACGCTGGCCGAAAGGTGTCATCGTCGTGTTGTCGACGATCAGGACTCCCCCTTGCGCGTGGACGGCCCTGGCGACGGCGGTGATGTCGCAGATGTCCAGCCGCGGGTTCGACGGACTCTCGACAAAAACCAGCCGGTAACCGGTGAAGCCGCCATCGAGCATGCTTGCCGTCGGCCTCACGTCATAGGCGACGTCGAGCGGTTTCAGGAAGCGCTCGGCCAGAGCCCGCGTCGTGTGGTAGCCGTCCGACGGCAGAAGAATGCGGTCGCCTGATTTGACAAGCGCAAAGAAAGCCGCGGAAATCGCCGCCATTCCGGACGGGAAGGCAACGCATTGCGCGTCTTCCAGATGGCCGAGCGCGTGCTCGACGGCATGCCAGGTCGGGTTGCTGAAGCGGCCATATTGATCGAAGCCAGTCGCGTCGCCGGGCGCGTGGAAGATCGAGGCCATGATCAGCGGCAAGGGGATGGGATCGCCCTTGGCGAAACCGGCGCTGCGCAGATGGGCAAGTGTCGCGGCGCGTGACTTCGCAGTTTCGGACATCAACTCGATCCTCAGTCAGGGCAGAAAACTTCGACCGACGCTATGCGCGCCGGCCGTCCGCAGCAAGCTGCGTCTTTTTGGGCCAGAGGGCTCTAAACGCTTCGTTAGGCTTAATAGACGATAAAGACGTGCCGTCAGCCTGCGCTTTCTGGTTGTGGCGCGTGTGTTTGTGATGCCTGTTCCCGTTGACGCCCATAGTACCCCATGATATCCCATCTCGATCAAGCTTTCGTTCCGCGTCAGGGTGAAGCGTACGCCAATCGGGCAGCCGCGGCGGCTGCGCGTTTGCCGGTTTTCGCCCAGGTGAACGAAGCGATTTGTCGCGAGCGCGGCGGCGCGGAGAACAACATGGGAAGGGGTACGGCGGCGGAAGCGGCTGTAGCGTTCATTGGACCGATTTCTGTCAAATGCGGTGAACAGGATCGATGCGAAGGGGCGGGTATCCGTTCCGGCGCATTTCCGCGCCGTGGTGCAGAAACGCGGCTATTCGGAACTCTACGCGCTTCGCTGCCTGGACCTGCCGGCCATGGATGTGGGCGGGCTCGATCTGCTAGACCGTTACGAGCAGCGGATCGCGCTGGAGGATCCCTTTCTGCAGACGGCGGACGACATGTCGTTCTTCTGCCATGGCGACGGGACATTCCTCAAGCTCGACCAGGACGGCCGCATCACCATGACCGATTTCATCCGCGAGCATACGGGCATCTCGAACGAGGTCGCGTTTGTCGGCCGCGGCAATTTTTTTCAAGTTTGGGAGCCGGGGCGGCTTGCGGCATATGGGGCGCAGGCGCGGGCCAGGCTTTTGCAGCTTCGGCAGGGGACGAAGCTCGGGGAGCGATCGGAATGATGGCTGGCCACGGCGATGACCCTCACGCCGTTGGCGGACTGGCCCGTCACATTCCGGTCCTCCTTGCCGAGGTGCTCGACGCGCTCGCGCCGAAAGCCGGCGATACCATCATCGACGGGACATTCGGCGCCGGTGGCTACACCAGCGCTGTCCTCGATCGCGGCGCTTCGGTCGTCGCCATCGACCGCGACCCGGACGCGATCGCGGCCGGCAGGGCGCTTGAGGAACGGGCCGGCGGCCGGCTGAGACTGGTCCAGGCGCCGTTCTCGACATTGGACGAGCACGTCGAAAGGGCCGATGGCGTGGTGCTCGACATCGGCGTCTCGTCCATGCAGCTCGACCAGGCCAAGCGCGGCTTTTCCTTTCGCGCCGACGGGCCGCTCGACATGCGGATGGCGCAGGCGGGCCTCTCCGCGGCCGATGTCGTCAACAGCTTCAAGGCCGGCGACCTTGCCCGCATCTTCGGCTTTCTCGGCGAGGAGCGCCATGCCGGCCGCATCGCGCGGATGATCGAGAGCCGGCGCGAGAAGAAGCCTTTCGAGCGCACGCTCGATCTCGCCGATGCCATCCAAACGCATATCGGACGCGGGCCGAAGGACAAGATCCATCCGGCCACGCGTGTCTTCCAGGCGCTGCGCATCTTCGTCAATGACGAGCTTGGCGAGCTCGCCAGGGCCCTGCTCGCCGCCGAGCGTGTGCTGAAGCCCGGCGGGCGACTTGCCGTGGTGACGTTCCATTCCCTGGAGGACCGCATCGTCAAGCGCTTCATCGCCGACCGTTCCGAAGCCGCCGGCGGCTCTCGGCACATGCCCGATGCGCCGGCGCGCGTCGCGACCTTCCGCAAGGCCGGCGGCGGCGTAACGCCGGGAGAGGCCGAGCTGGACGCCAATCCGCGCGCGCGTTCGGCAAGGCTGCGCGCCGCGATACGCACCGATGCGCCGGCGCGCGCCGGCGATTTTTCGATTTTCGGCCTTCCAAAGCTTCCCGCCATCGAGCGGCCGGGGGAGAGGTGAGCACGTGTTTCGTACCAGCGACATAGTCCTGATCGCCGTCATGGTCTCGGCCGCGGCCCTAACCTACAAGACGAAGCGGGAAGCCGAAGAGCAACTGGCTGCGGTACAGAAGATCCAGGCGCAGATCCACTACGAGGAAGAAACGATCGATCTCCTCAAGGCGGACTGGAGCCTGCTTACGCAGCCTTCGCGGCTGCAGAAGCTTGCCGATGTCTATAAGAGCCAGCTCGGGCTCGAACCGATCAACGCGCACCAGATCGGCAGCCTCGACGACATTCCCGTGAAACCCGTGACCATCGAGGACCTCTCCTCGCAGCGCCTTGGCGGCATGGCCGACAATTCGGGCAAGGAGCCGGCGGACGGCAAGGATCCAGTGGTCACCGGGAGCACCGTTCAATGATCAGCAGGCTTCCAAGGATCCGTGACCTGCTGAAGCGCCGAAAGAGGCAGGCTGAGGACGGCTCGATCGTCGTCGATGCCGCCCGAAAGGCGACCGGCGGCAAGGCAAGGACGCGCATCGTCATGAGCATGGCGGTGTTCTTCACCATCTATTCGACCATTGCCGGCCGGCTCGTCTATCTCGGGCTGCAGAATCCGGATCTTTCGGGCGGCCCGGAGAGCCGGGTTACGGCATCGCGTCCGGATATCGTCGACCGCAACGGCGAGGTGCTGGCGACCGACATCAAGACGGCGTCGCTGTTCGCCGAGCCGCGCCGTATCGTCGACGCCGACGAAGCGATCGAGAAATTGTCGACCGTGCTGCCGGAGATCGACTACGAGCAAACCTATCGCAAGCTCAAGAGCGGCGCCGGCTTCGTCTGGCTGCAGCGCCAGCTGACGCCGAAGCAGCAGGCCGACATCCTGGCGTTGGGCATCCCCGGCCTCGGCTTCCGCACCGAAAAGCGTCGCTTCTATCCGAGCGGCGAGACCTCGTCCTATATCGTCGGCCTGACCAATATCGACAACCAGGGCATCTCCGGCATGGAGAAATATATCGACGAGCAGGGGCTGAGCGACCTGCAGGCGTCGGGCCTCGCCGTGGCCAAGGACCTCAAGCCGGTCAGGCTTTCGATCGATCTGCGCGTCCAGCATGTGGTGCGCGACGAAATCGCGGCCGGCCTGGAGCGCTATCGCGCATTGGGCGCCGGCGCCGTCGTGCTGAACATCAAGACGGGCGAAGTGATGGCGATGGCCTCGGTGCCGGACTTCGATCCGAACAATCCGTATAATGCGCAGGAAAAGGACCGGCTGAACCGCATGTCGGCGGGCCTCTACGAGATGGGCTCGACCTTCAAGAGCTTCACCTCGGCCATGGCGCTCGATTCCGGCAAGGCCACGATGAACAGCCGCTTCGACGCATCGCATCCGATCCGGGTCGGCCATCAGGCGATCCACGATTTCCACGGCAAGAACCGCGTGCTGTCGCTGCCGGAAGTGTTCCTCTATTCGTCCAACATCGGGTCGGCCAGGGAGGCCGAGTTGGTCGGCATCGAGGGGCACCGCGAATTCCTGCACCGCCTTGGCATCCTGGACAGGATGCAGACCGAATTGCCCGAGGTCGCGCGCCCGACCGAACCGAAGGTCTGGAAACAGGTCAATTCGTTCACCATCGCCTTCGGCCATGGCGTGTCGACGACACCGTTGCAGGCGGCTGTCGGCTGTGCGGCGCTGATGCAAGGCTATCTGATCGAGCCGACCTTCCTGGTCCGCAGTGAGGAGGAGGCAATGGCGGTGGCCAAGAGAGTGGTCAGCGACAAGACCGTCGAAGGCATGCGCTATCTCTACACGCTGAATGCCGAGAAGGGCTCGGCCAGAAACGCCAGGGTTCCCGGCTACCGCGTTGGCGGCAAGACCGGAACGGCCGAGAAGGTCATCAATGGCCGCTACTCCAAGGATCTGAATTTCAACACCTTCGTCGCCGCCTTCCCGATGGACGATCCGCAATTTCTGGTGTTCACGATCGCTGACGCTCCGCATCCGGAAAAGCCCGGGATGACGGACGTTGCCGCCAACAATGCGGGGGTTATGGCCGGCAATATCATCAGGCGTTCTGCGGCCATGCTTGGCGTGAAGCCAGATTTCAGCCATGAAAATGGTGCAACGCTGGTTTCCTATCAGTGATTCTTCGGGCGCGCCGGCAACTGCGCGCTATTTTGTTGCGGTGAACGGGACTCAATGCATCTAAAAGATCTAGCCGGTATCCTGCCTGTCGAGGGAACAGCTTCCCCCGATCTGGAGGTGACCGGACTTTCCTCCGATTCCCGCCAGGTTAAAACCGGCGTGGTGTTCTTCGCGCTTGCAGGCAGCAAGGCCGACGGCTCCGCCTATGCGGCCGATGCCGCAAGCCGCGGCGCCGCGGCGATCGTCACCGGCAGGGGCACGAGCGTCTCCGGCCTGTCGATCCCGGTTCTCGCGGTCGACGATCCGCGCCTGGCGCTCGCGCTCAGCGCGGCGCGCTTCTTCGGCCGCCAACCGGAGACCATGGTCGCCGTCACCGGCACCGCCGGCAAGACATCCGTCGCCGCCTTCACCCGTCAGATCTGGGAGCAGGCGGGTTTTGTGGCCGCCTCGATCGGCACGACCGGTGTCGTGGCGCCCGGCCGCAACGAATATGGCTCACTGACGACGCCCGATCCGGTGGCGCTGCACCGATTGCTCCAGGAACTGGCGGATGCGGGCGTCACCCACGCCTCGATGGAAGCATCGAGCCACGGCCTCGACCAGCGCCGCCTCGACGGCGTGAAGCTGGCGGCCGGCGCCTTCACCAATCTCGGCCGCGACCATATGGATTACCATCCGACGGTGGAGGATTATCACCGCGCCAAATTACGCCTGTTCGACACGCTGCTGCCGAAGGGTGCGCCAGCGATCGTCTTTGCCGACGACCCTTGGTCGGAGCCGACCATCAAAGCCGCGAAGGCAGCGGGCCTGAAAGTGCTGACCGTCGGCCGCCATGGCGATTTCCTGACGCTCAAGCGCGTGGAGCATGAGCGCCATCGCCAGCGCGCCGAAATCGTGGCGGACGGCGTGCTGCATGAGGTCGACCTGCCTTTGGCCGGCGATTTCCAGATCGCCAACGCGCTGGTCTCGGCCGGCCTTGCCATCGCGACAGGAACGTCCGCGGCCAAGGCCTTGGCGGCGTTGGAGAAATTGAAGGGCGCGCCGGGCCGGCTCGACCTCGTCGGCACCACCGCCGCCGGCGCTCCCGTCTATGTCGACTATGCGCACAAGCCCGATGCGCTGGAGAATGTGCTGACCTCGGTCCGGCCTTTCACCACCGGCCGTGTCATCGTGGTGTTCGGCTGCGGCGGCGACCGCGATCGCGGGAAAAGGCCGATCATGGGCGAGATCGCGACGCGGCTCGCCGATATCGTCATCGTCACCGACGACAATCCGCGCACCGAGGTGCCCGAAACCATCCGCGCGGCGATCCTCGCCGCCGCGCCCGGCGCCATCGAGATCGGCGATCGCCGCAAGGCGATCCACGAGGCGGTGGCGATGCTGCGCGCCGGCGATACGCTCATCGTCGCCGGCAAGGGACATGAGGAGGGGCAGACCATCGGCGCCGAAACGTTCCACTTCTCCGACCATGAGGAAGTGCGCGATGCGCTGAAGGAGCGTGCCGCATGAACCTGCTGTGGACGTCGGAAGCGCTGGTCGAAGCGATGGGCGGCAGGCCGATCGGCTCGCTGCCGGAGGGCATCACTGGCGTTTCGATCGACAGCCGCAGCCTGGAGTCTGGAGACGCCTTCTTCGCCATCAAGGGCGAGGCGATGGACGGCCATGATTTCGCGACAGCGGCGGTCAAGGCCGGAGCGGCCGTGCTGGTCGTTGCTGAGGGCAAGCTGCCTTCGCTCGGTCGGCTGACGGCGCCGATGATCGTCGTGCAGGACGTGCTTGCGGCGCTCGAGAAGCTCGGCGTCGCGGCACGCGCCCGCTCGAAGGCCAGGATCATCGCCGTCACCGGCTCTGCCGGCAAGACGACCACCAAGGAAGCGCTGCGCCATGTGCTGTCGGCGGTCGGCAAGGTGCATGCCTCGGCGCAATCGTTCAACAACCATTGGGGCGTGCCGCTGACGCTGGCGCGCATGCCGCAGGACTGCGACTACGCGGTCTTCGAGATCGGCATGAACCATCCGGGCGAGATCAGGCCGCTGGTCAAGATGGTCAGGCCGCATGTCGCCATCGTGACGATCATTGCCGCCGCCCATCTCGGCTTCTTCAAGAATCTCGACGAGATCGCCATGGCCAAGGCCGAGATTTTCGAGGGGATCGAGCCCGGCGGCGCCGCGTTGCTCAACCGCGACGATCCGCGCTGGAAGCTGCTCGGGAAAATGGCGAAGGACGCGGGCGTCGAGCATGTTTTCGGTTTCGGCGAAAATGTCCGCTCGGCCTTCCGCCTTGTCGGCTGCGAGCTTCATGCCGACCATTCCGACATCGCCGTCAAGATCGGCAAGAAGGACGTGACGGCCCGTGTCGGGGCGCCCGGCCGCCATATCGTGCAGAACGTGCTGGCGGTGCTTGGCGCCGCGCAATTGGTCGGCGCCGATATCGACAAGGTCGCGGCCGCGCTTGCGGACCTTTTGGCCGAACGCGGTCGCGGCCGGCGCCACGTCCTGCATCATCCCAACGGGCCGATAACGCTGATCGACGAAAGCTATAACGCCAATCCGGCATCGATGGCGGCGGCCATGGCGCTGCTCAACGCCACGCCCGTCTCGGGCGAGGGGCGGCGCATCGCGGTGCTCGGCGACATGCTGGAGCTCGGCAGCCATTCGGCCAAGCTCCACGCGGCGCTTGCCGAGCTGATCGTCGGCACGGGCACGCGCAACGTCTTTCTCGGCGGGCCGGAAATGCAAGCGCTGGCCGAGGTTTTGCCCGCCGACATCCAGACGGAGTATAGGGCGGGAGCCGAGGAGCTGAAGCCGATTGTGATCTCCGCGCTCAGACCCGGCGACGTGGTGATGGTCAAATCGTCGAAGGGCATCGGGTTTTCAAAGCTGGTCGAGGCGTTGCTCGGCAAATTTCCGGCGGAAGCCACAAACATTAAGCCGACTTGAGGTCGGGTTCCGGGGGACGGAAGGACCATGTTCACACTGCTCGTCGACTTCGCGGACAAGATCTCGCTTTTCAACGTCTTCCGCTACATCACTTTCCGCACCGGCGGCGCGCTGATCACCTCTGCGCTCATCGTCTTCATCTTCGGGCCGACGATCATCAATTCGCTGCGCCTGCGGCAAGGCAAGGGCCAGCCGATCCGCGCCGACGGCCCGCAGACGCATTTCAAGAAAGCGGGAACGCCGACCATGGGCGGGCTGATGATCCTGTCCGGCATCATCGGTTCGTCGCTCCTATGGGCGAACCTTTCCTCGATCTATGTCTGGGTGGTGCTTCTGGTCACCGTCGGCTTCGGCTCGATCGGCTTTTACGACGACTATCTCAAGGTCACCAAGCAGTCGCATCTGGGCTTTTCCGGCAAGGCGAGGCTGGCGATCGAGTTCATCATCGCGGCAATCGCCGCGTGGGTGATCATGCACAATGGCCAGGCGCCGTTCTCGTCGTCGCTGACTTTCCCCTTCGCCAAGGAATTCCTGATCAATCTCGGCTGGTTCTTCGTGCCGTTCTCCTGCTTCGTCATCGTCGGCGCGGGCAATGCGGTGAACCTGACCGACGGCCTCGACGGGCTGGCGATCGTGCCGATCATGATCGCGGCGGCGTCCTTCGGCGTCATCGCCTATCTGTCGGGCAACGCGGTGTTCGCCGAATATCTGCAGATCCATTTCGTGCCCGGCACCGGTGAGCTCGCCGTGGTGCTCGGCGCGGTGATCGGCGCGGGTCTGGGCTTCCTCTGGTTCAACGCGCCGCCGGCCGCGATCTTCATGGGCGATACCGGGTCGCTGGCGATGGGCGGGCTGATCGGCACCATCGCGGTCGCCACCAAGCACGAGATCGTTCTGGTCATCGTCGGCGGCCTGTTCGTGGTCGAGATCCTGTCGGTCATCGTCCAGGTCGGCTACTTCAAGATGACCGGCAAGCGCGTCTTCCTGATGGCGCCGATCCATCACCATTTCGAAAAGCTCGGCTGGACCGAAAGCCAGGTGGTGATCCGCTTCTGGATCATCGCCGTCATCCTGGCGCTGGTCGGCCTCTCCACACTCAAGCTCAGATAGGATTCGCCGCTTGATCCCCGCCGCTTCCTTTTCCGGCAAACGCGTTTCGCTCTTCGGGCTCGGCGGCTCGGGGATCGCCACCGCGCATGCGCTGATCGCGGGGGGCGCCGAGGTGCTCGCCTGGGACGACAATCCAGACAGCGTCGCCAAGGCGGCCGCGGCGGGCATTGCGACCGGCGACCTGCGTGCAGCCGACTGGCCGCGTTTCGCCGCCTTCGTGCTGTCGCCCGGCGTGCCGCTGACGCATCCGAAGCCGCATTGGACGGTGGAGCTCGCGCGCGGCGCCGGCGTCGAGGTGATCGGCGATATCGAGCTGTTCTGCCGCGAGCGCAACAACCGCGCGCCGGCAGCGCCCTTCATTGCAATCACCGGCACCAACGGCAAGTCCACGACGACGGCACTGACGGCGCATATCCTGAAATCGGCGGGACGCGACACGCAGATGGGCGGCAACATCGGCCGTGCCATCATGACGCTCGATCCACCCGAGCCCCGGCGGCACTATGTGGTCGAGTGCTCGTCCTACCAGATCGATCTCGCGCCCTCGATCAATCCGACCGCCGGCATCCTGCTCAATCTCACGCCCGACCATCTCGACCGGCACGGCACGATGGCGCACTACGCCTCGATCAAGGAGCGGCTGGTTGCCGGCAGCGATACCGCGATCATCGGCGTCGACGATTCCTGGTGTGCCCAGATCGCCAACCGGCTGGAGCGGGCCGGCAGGCCGGTCGTTCGTATTTCCAAGCGCCTGCCTTTGACCGACGGTTATTTCGCCGACGGCACCAATCTGATGGAAGCGGTGGATGGCCGCTTCAGCCGCGTCGCCTTCCTCGAAGGCATCGGCTCGCTGCGCGGCCAGCACAACGCGCAGAACGCGCTGGCCGCCGTCGTCGCCTGCCTAAAAGTCGGGCTCGAGCTCGGCGAGATCCAGGCCGGGCTGGAAAGCTTCCCGGGGCTCGCGCACCGCATGGAGCAGGTCGGCCGCAAGGATCATGTGCTGTTCGTCAACGATTCCAAGGCGACCAATGCCGATGCGGCGGCGCCCGCGCTGTCGAGCTTCGCCAACCGTATCTACTGGATCGCCGGCGGCCTGCCGAAGGAAGGCGGCATCGAGCCGCTGCGCGGTTTCTTCCCGCGCATCGCCAAGGCCTATCTGATCGGCGAGGCGGCGCCGGCCTTTGCGGCGACGCTCGGCGAGTCCGTGCCCTACGAGATATCGGGAACGCTTGCGGCGGCGGTCGAACATGCCGCCCACGACGCGGCAAACGACCCCGGCGGCGAAGCCGTGGTGCTGCTTTCGCCGGCCTGCGCCAGTTTCGACCAGTTCAAGAATTTCGAAGTTCGCGGCGAAGCCTTCAGGCAAGCTGCGAATGCTATTGACGGTGTGAAACCCATCGGAGGGCCACGTTGATGCAAAGCCGTCTCGACAAAAGTCCTGTCGCCACCTGGTGGTGGACCGTCGATCGCTGGTTTCTGGCGGCGTTCCTGTCGCTGATGGGACTGGGGATCATCTTGTCCTTCGCGGCGAGCCCCGCGGTGGCCGAGCGTATCGGCCTCGACAGCTTTCACTTCGCCACCAGGCAGGTCATCTTCACCATCCCGGCGCTCATCGTCATGCTTGCGGTCTCCTTCCTGGAGGCGCGGCAGATCAGGCGCATGTCGCTGGTGATGCTGTGCATCATGCTGGTGCTGATGGTGGCGGTGCTCTACATCGGCGTCGAGGTGAAGGGCGCGCGGCGCTGGGTGTCGCTCGCCGGGCTTTCCATCCAGCCGTCGGAATTCCTGAAACCCGCCTTCGTCATCATCTGCGCGTGGCTCTTTGCCGAGCACAAGCGCCAGCCCGACATTCCCGGCAATCTGTTCGCCATGCTTTTGCTTGCGCTGGTCATCTCGCTTCTGGTGGCGCAGCCCGATCTCGGCCAGACCATGCTGGTGACCGGCACCTGGGGCGTGATGTTCTTCATGGCCGGCCTGCCGTGGCTGTGGATCGTGGCTCTCGGCATCGTCGGGGCAGGCGGCCTGTTCGCCGCCTATTCGGTGTTCCCGCATGTTGCCCTGCGCATTGACAAGTTTTTGACTGGCGAAGGCGATACGTTCCAGGTCGACATGGGCCGCGAGGCACTGATCAACGGCAGTTGGTTCGGTGTCGGGCCGGGTGAGGGAACCGTCAAGCGCATTGTTCCGGATGCTCATACCGACTTCGTCTTCTCGGTCGCCGGCGAGGAGTTCGGGCTGATCATGTGCTTCTTCATCATGTCGATCTTCGCCTTCATCGTGCTGCGCGGCTTGAGCATCGCGCTCAAGGAATACGATGATTTCACCCGCTATGCGGTGGGCGGCCTCGTCACCGTCTTCGGCCTGCAATCGGCCATCAACATGTGCGTGAACCTGCAGCTGATGCCGGCCAAGGGCATGACTCTGCCCTTCATCTCCTATGGCGGCTCCTCGCAGATCGCCATCGCCATTTCGATGGGCATGGTGCTCGCATTGACGCGCAAGCGGCCGGAAAAGCGCAAGCAGATGGGCTTCGCCCTTTCGCAGCGCGCAATGCCGGCGGAATGAGGCAGGATGGCGAAGGGTGTTATCCTCCTAGCAGCCGGTGGAACGGGCGGACATCTGTTTCCGGCCGAAGCGCTCGCGCATGAATTGATCGACCGCGGCTGGAAGGTGCATCTTGCCACCGACCAACGCGCCGAACGCTATTCCCGCCATTTCCCGGCAGCCGACACTCACACGATCCCTTCGGCCACGCTGGGTTCCAAGAACCCGGTCGCCATGCTCTCGGCCTTCTGGAAAATCTGGCAGGGTGTGCGTGAGGCCAGCCGGGTGATCGCCAGGATCAAGCCAGAGGCGGTCGTCGGCTTCGGCGGCTATCCGACGCTGCCGCCGCTCTATGCGGCAACAAGGCGAAGAGTGCCGACGCTGATCCATGAGCAGAACGCCGTCATGGGCCGCGCCAACAAGGCGCTCGCCGGCCGCGTCGACGCGATAGCCGGCGGCTTTCTGCCGGAAGGGGCGACCGCCGCCGGCGCAAAGACGGTGACCACCGGCAATCCGGTCAGGCCGCAGATCCTCGAGGCAGCCAAGGCGCCCTATGTCGCTTCGAACGAGGGCGAGCCGTTTCGCTTCCTGGTGTTCGGCGGCAGCCAGGGCGCGCAATTCTTTTCCGATGCCGTTCCGGCGGCGATCGCGCTGCTGCCGCCAGACCAGCGCAAGCGGCTGGTCATCACCCAACAGGCGCGCGCCGAGGATGTGGCGCGGGTGAAGGCGGCCTATGCCGATCTCGGTGTCGACGCCCAGGTCTCGCCCTTCTTCACCGACATGGCGGCGCGCATTGGCGCGGCGCATCTGGTGATGTCGCGCTCCGGCGCCTCGACGGTTTCGGAAATCGCCGTCATCGGGCGGCCGGCGCTGCTGGTGCCTTATCCGCACGCGCTCGACCACGACCAGGCGGCGAATGCCGCGGCCCTTGCCGCCGCCGGCGGGGCCGAGCTCCATCCGCAGTCGACGCTGTCGGCGGAGCGGATCGCCGAACTCGTCGGCGGGTTGATCAAGGATCCGAACCGGCTGGCGGTCATGGCCGCCGCCGCCCGCTCGGCCGGGAAACCGAACGCGGCGCGGTTGCTCGCCGATCTGACAGAGGCTATTGCGTCCGGCAAAACGGTTTCGGACTACAGGAGGACGCGCCCATGAAGATGCCGCAGACGATCGGCCTCGTGCATTTCATCGGCATCGGCGGCATCGGCATGAGCGGCATCGCCGAGGTGCTGCACAATCTGGGCTACAAGGTGCAGGGCTCCGACCAGGCCGACGGCGCCAATGTGCAGCGGCTGCGCGACAAAGGCATCGAATGCTTTGTCGGCCACAAGGCCGAGAATCTCGGCGACGCCGAAGTCGTGGTCGTTTCCACCGCGATCAAAAAGTCGAACCCGGAACTGAAAGCCGCGCGCGAGAAGCTTTTGCCGGTCGTGCGCCGGGCCGAGATGCTGGCCGAACTGATGCGTTTCCGCCAGGCCGTCGCCATCGGCGGCACGCATGGCAAGACGACGACCACCTCCATGGTGGCGACGCTGCTCGAGGCCGGCGGGCTCGACCCGACCGTCATCAATGGCGGCATCATCAACGCCTATGGCACCAATGCGCGCATGGGCGACGGCGAGTGGATGGTGGTCGAAGCCGACGAGAGCGACGGCACCTTTCTGAAACTGCCGGCCGACATCGCCGTCGTCACCAACATAGATCCCGAGCACCTCGACCACTATGGCAGCTTCGACAAGGTGCGCGAGGCCTTCCGCCAGTTCGTCGAGAACGTGCCGTTCTACGGCTTCGGCGTGATGTGCACCGACCATCCGGAAGTGCAGGCGCTGGTCGGCCGCATCGAGGACCGGCGCGTCATCACCTATGGCGAGAACGCGCAGGCCGACGTGCGCTTCACCAACCATCGCATGGACGGGGCGGCGTCAGAGTTCGACGTGGTGATCCGCGACCGAAAGGGCCGCGGCGCGACGACGATCGCGGGGCTGCGTCTGCCGATGCCGGGCCGGCACAATGTCTCCAACGCCACCGCGGCGATCGCGGTCGCGCATGAGCTTGGCCTGTCGGCCGAGGCGATCAAGAAAGGCTTGTCCTCATTCGCCGGCGTCAAGCGGCGCTTCACCCACACCGGCTCCTGGGACGGCGTCGAGGTGTTCGACGACTACGGCCATCATCCGGTCGAGATCGCGGCGGTGCTGAAGGCCGCGCGCAGCGCGACCAAGGGGCGGGTGATCGCCATCGCGCAGCCGCATCGCTTCACCCGGCTGCACGATCTCTTCGAGGAATTCTCGGTCTGCTTCAACGACGCCGATACGGTCATGGTAGCGCCGGTCTATGCGGCCGGCGAGGAACCTATCGAAGGCGTGACGTCCGACGCGCTGGTGTCGCGCATCCGCTCCGGCGGGCACCGCGACGCACGCTATATCGATGGTCAGGCGGCAATCGCGCCCGTCATTCGCGAGCTTGCCAAGCCTGGCGATTTCGTCATCTTCCTCGGCGCCGGCAACATCACGCAATGGGCCTATGCGCTGCCCAAGGAACTTGGGGGGACGCCCTCATGATGCGCGGCCAGGACCTGATCGACAAGCTCGGCGACAAGCTTTCCGGCCTGCGCGGCCGCGTCACGCCGAACGCCGAAATGGACAAGATCACCTGGTTCCGGGCCGGCGGCCTGGCGGAGGCGCTGTTCCAGCCGGCCGACGAGGAAGACCTCGCTGCCTTCCTGCGCGCCGTGCCGGAAGAAATACCGGTCATGGTGGTCGGCGTCGGCTCGAACCTTCTGGTGCGCGACGGCGGCATTTCCGGTTTCGTCGTCAGGCTCTCGGCCAAAGGCTTCGGCGAGGCCGAGGCTACCGGGCCGACCACGATCAAGGCGGGAGCGGCAACGCCGGACAAACGTATCGCCGCGGTGGCTTACGAAGCCGGTATCGGCGGCTTCCATTTCTACCACGGCATCCCCGGCGCGGTTGGCGGCGCGCTCAGGATGAATGCCGGCGCCAACGGCGTCGAGACCCGCGAGCGGGTCGTCGAGGTAAGGGCGCTGGACCGCAAGGGCAATCTCCATACGCTGAGCAACGCCGATATGGGTTATGCCTATCGCCACTCATCCGCGCCTTCGGGGCTGATCTTCACCTCAGCCGTTTTCGAAGGGTTTCCCGAAGACAAGGCGGCGATCAAGGCGGCGATGGATGCGGTGCAGAACCATCGCGAGACGGTGCAGCCGATTAGGGAGAAGACCGGCGGCTCGACCTTCAAGAACCCGGAAGGCAGTTCGGCCTGGAAGGAAATCGACAAGGCCGGCTGCCGCGGGCTGATGATCGGAGGCGCGCAGATGTCGCCTATGCATTGCAACTTCATGATCAACACCGGCACGGCCACCGGCTACGACCTCGAATATCTCGGCGAGACGGTGCGGGCGCGGGTGCTCGAGAATTCCGGCATCCGGCTGCACTGGGAGATCAAGCGGCTTGGTAATTTCAGGCCGGGCCACGCGGTGCAGGAGTTCCTCGGCCAGCTCCTTTGAGGTGCGCTGATATTCAGGTGAGACCGGCCTGCGAATGGCGGCTCGGCCTGACCTGAATCTCGCCACATCTCGGCTCCCTGTGACGTTCAAGTAGTACTTGAACTTCCGTGCCCTGCGGCGGCGTCAACCGTTGCCGCAAAGACTCAACAACACACTTTTCTCGCTTGTTTTCGCGGAAAGTGAATCTCTCGGAATCATAGGTACTTGCCAGCGAATCAACTCTCTGATTCTCTGCCCTAAAGCGTTTCCTGATTTGAGTCGTTCGACGCGTTCAGCCGCGTTTTCCGTCTGGGGGGGCAACCTGCCGGAAGACTCGGACTCAACGCTCGGAAATGCGGTGCGGGAATATCGGTTGCAGGCCCGGCGTGAGAGGGGTGACGGGAATGAAGAAGAAACATGTGGCTGTGCTCCTGGGAGGATTCTCCTCGGAACGGCCCGTGTCTCTGTCCTCGGGGAAGGCGTGTGCGGATGCGCTCGAGAGTGAAGGCTACCAAGTTACCCGCGTCGATGTTTCGCGCGATGTCGGGGCTGTGCTTGCCGAACTCAAGCCCGACGTCGCCTTCAATGCACTGCACGGTCCGTTCGGCGAGGATGGCACCATCCAGGGAATTCTCGAATATCTCGCAATTCCCTACACCCATTCGGGTGTGCTCGCTTCGGCGCTGGCCATGAACAAGGAGCAGGCCAAGAAGATTGCCAAGGCGTCCGGCATCCCGGTGGCGGAATCCAAGGTGGTCAACCGCTTCGCCGTGCGGAACAGGCATCCGATGAAGCCGCCTTATGTGGTCAAGCCGGTCAATGAGGGATCGAGCTTCGGCGTGGTCATCGTGCATGAAGGGCAGTCGCATCCGCCGCAGGTGATCGGCTCGACCGAATGGCAATATGGCGAGACCGTCATGGTCGAGCGCTACATCCATGGGCGCGAGTTGACCTGCGCGGTGATGGGCGATGTGGCGCTCGGCGTCTGCGAGATCATCCCGACCGGGCATTCCTTCTACGATTACGATTCAAAATACGTTCCCGGCGGATCAAAACACGAAATCCCTGCTAAAATTTCACCGAATATTTACCAAAAAATACAGACACTGGCCCTCAAGGCTCATCTTGCCATTGGTTGCCGGGGCGTTTCCCGATCGGACTTCCGTTACGACGACCGTCACTCCGAAAACGGCGAGGTTGTCTGGCTCGAGGTCAACACTCAGCCGGGCATGACGCCGACGTCTCTGGTGCCTGAAATCGCCGCGCAAGCGGGACACTCGTTCGGCGATTTGTTGAGTTGGATGGTGGAGGACGCTTCGTGTCTGCGTTGAGGTGGGGACAGGGTAATGGCGGCGGTGCGGCTCGGTCCGCGCTGTTCGGCATGTCGCTGTCATTCGACCGTTTCGTGTTGCCGCGTCAGCTCCGCCGTCCGGTGCGCTTGCTGGCGCGCCTGTGCGGCGGCGAGTACGAGGCGCCGCGCTTTTCGGCGGCAATCCTTTCCGCCGCGCTGATCGCATCGAGCAGCGCCTATGGCGCCTATCTCGGCGGCTATGCCGACAGCGTCGTGCAGGGCGTGACGGCGCGCACCGGCTTTGCCGTCGACCAGATCAAGGTCGTCGGCAACCGCCAGACCTCCGAGATCGATGTGCTGGACCGGCTCGGCCTCGACGGCTGGACATCGCTGATCGGCTTCGATGCCGAGGCCGCGCGTGAGCGCATCGCGACGCTGCCCTGGGTCGAGGGCGCGGCTGTGCGCAAGATCTACCCGCATACGCTGGAAGTGCGCATCCAGGAGCGCGAGCCCTTCGCGCTCTGGCAGCAGGGCACTTCGGTTTCGGTCATCGAGCGGTCTGGCGAGGTGATCGCGCCGTTCTCTGGCGGCAAGCAGGCGCTGCTTCCGCTGATCATCGGCGCGGGCGCGCCGGCGATGGCGCCGGCCTTTCTCGACAAGATTAAGCGCTATCCCGAGCTCGCGGCGCGGGTCAAAGGCTACATCCGGGTCGGCGAGCGCCGCTGGGACCTGAGGCTGGAAAACGGCATCACGATCAAGCTGCCGGAAGACGGCGAGGATCAGGCGATCGCGGAGCTGGTCAAGATCGACCATAACAACGGGTTGCTGACGCGCGACATCGCCGCCGTCGACATGCGGCTTTCCGACCGGCTGGTGGTGGAGCTCTCGCCGGAGGCGGCGACGCAGCGCGAAGCCGCGCTCAGCGACAAGCCGAAGAACCTGGCCAAGCGCAAGGCGGAGACCAAGATATGAGCTGGCTTGGCGGCAGCGGTGACGCATCTTCGCGCCGGTCGGGCACGCTGACCGTGCTCGATGTCGGATCCAGCAAGGTTTGCTGCGTGGTGGCGAAGCTGAAGCCCAATGAGGACGGCAAGCTTTTGCGCGGACGTTCACACCGCATCCAGGTGATCGGCATCGGTCACCAGAAGTCGCAGGGCGTCAAGTCGGGCGTGGTCGTCGACCTCGACCGCGCCGAGCATGCCATTCGCCTTGCCGTCGACGCGGCCGAGCGCATGGCAGGGCTCACGGTCGATTCCCTCATCGTCAACATGACGGCGGGCCGCCTTAAGAGCGAAGCCTTCTCGGCGACGATCAATCTCGGCGGCCATCAGGTCGAGGAGGTCGACATCAAGCGCGTGCTCGCAGCCGGCGCCAAGCAGGCGCTCCGGGCTGAGCGCGAGGTGATCCATTCGCTGCCGGTCGGCTTCTCGCTCGACGCCGAGCGTGGCATGCGCGATCCGCGCGGCATGGTGGGCGATACGCTTGGGGTCGACATGCATGTGCTGACGGGCGATGCCGCGCCGATGCGCAATCTCGAGCTTTGCATCAACCGCTCGCATCTGTCGGTGGAGCGCATGGTGGCGACGCCCTATGCCAGCGGGCTTGCCTCGCTGGTGGATGACGAGCTCGAAATGGGCGCCGCCTGCATCGACATGGGCGGCGGCACGACGACCATCTCGGTCTTCTCGGAAGGCAAGTTCGTCCATGGTGACGCCATCGCCATCGGCGGCAACCATGTGACGCTCGACATGGCCAAGGGGCTGTCGACCTCGCTCGATGCCGCGGAGCGGCTGAAGGTCATGCATGGCTCGGCGCTGCCCGGCAGCGCGGATGATCGCGACCTCGTCTCGATCCAGCCGATCGGCGAGGAGGGCGATGTACCGCTGCAGATCCCGCGCTCGGTGATGACGCGCATCATCCGCGCCCGCATCGACGAGACGCTGGAGCTTCTGCGCGACCGGCTGAACAAGTCCGGCTACGGCAATGCCGTCGGCAAGCGCGTCGTGCTCACCGGTGGCGCCAGCCAGCTCGCCGGCCTGCCGGAAGCGGCGCGCCGCATTCTCGGGCGCAATGTTCGCATCGGCCGGCCTCTGGGCGTTGCGGGCCTGCCGGAAGCGGCCAAGGGACCGGCGTTCTCGACACCGGTCGGACTGATGATCTATCCGCAGATGGCGAGCTTCGAGAGCCATTCGGCGAAAGGACTTTCCGGTTTCAGGATGACCGGAACGGGCGGAAAACTGCATCGCATGAGTCAGTGGTTGAGAGACAGTTTTTAATTTGACGGGGACAGCCCCATAGGCGGCCGCAGCGGCGAGGCGGCGGGAAAGGCAAAGGACGGAGACAATGACCATCAATCTGCAGAAGCCGGACATCACCGAGCTCAAGCCACGCATCACCGTGTTCGGTGTCGGCGGCGGCGGCGGCAATGCCGTGAACAACATGATCACAGCCGGCCTGCGCGGCGTCGAGTTCGTGGTGGCCAACACCGACGCGCAGGCGCTGACCATGTCGAAGGCCGAGCGGCTGATCCAGCTCGGCGCGCATGTCACCGAAGGCCTCGGCGCAGGCTCGCAGCCGGAAGTCGGCCGCGCGGCGGCGGAAGAGTGCATCGACGAGATCATCGATCACCTCTCCAACACCCATATGTGCTTCGTCACCGCCGGCATGGGCGGCGGCACCGGCACGGGCGCTGCTCCGGTCGTTGCCCGCGCGGCGCGCGAGAAGGGCATCCTCACCGTCGGTGTCGTCACCAAGCCGTTCCATTTCGAGGGCCAGCGCCGCATGAAGACGGCCGACATGGGCATCGAGGAACTGCAGAAATGCGTCGATACGCTGATCGTCATCCCCAACCAGAACCTGTTCCGGCTGGCCAATGACAAGACCACCTTCGCCGATGCCTTCGCCATGGCCGACCAGGTGCTCTACTCGGGCGTCGCCTGCATCACCGACCTAATGGTCAAGGAAGGCCTGATCAACCTCGACTTCGCCGACGTCCGTTCGGTGATGCGCGAGATGGGCAAGGCGATGATGGGCACGGGCGAGGCTTCGGGCGAGGGCCGCGCGATGGCCGCGGCGGAAGCCGCTATCGCCAACCCGCTGCTCGACGAAACCTCGATGAAGGGCGCCAAGGGCCTGCTGATCTCGATCACCGGCGGCCGCGACCTCACCCTGTTCGAGGTGGACGAAGCCGCGACCCGCATCCGCGAGGAGGTCGACCAGGACGCCAACATCATCCTGGGCGCCACCTTCGACGAGGAGCTGGAAGGCGTGATCCGCGTGTCGGTCGTCGCCACCGGCATCGACAAGTCGGCGGCCGAAATCGCGGCTGCGCCGATCTCGATCCGCGCGCCGCAGAAGCCGGCCGCCCGCCCGGCGGCGGCTCCGGCCGCTGAAATCCGTCCCGCACCGGTTCAGCCGCAGGCCTACGAGCCGCGCGCGGTCGATCCGGTGGCGGAGGCGATCCAGCTCGCCGAGGCGAACGCCGCCGCCATGGCGCAGCCGCGGCCCGCGCCGGTCGACGACTTCCGGCCGCAGAGCAAGATCTTCCAGGCTCCGCCGGCCCAGCCGCAGCCGCAGCCGGTGGTGCCGCAGCAGGTCATGCAGCAGCCCGCGCCGCAGCGCGAGATGCCGCAGCCGGTGGCCGCGGCCCCGCAGCGCATGCCCCGCGTGGAAGACTTTCCGCCGGTGGTGAGGGCTGAGGTCGAAGCCAAGACCCGGCCTGCGGACCATGAGAACAGCGGTCCGATGGGGCTGATCAAGCGACTGACCAATGGCCTTACCCGGCGTGAGGAAGAGCCGGCCCGGCTCCAGCCGGCGCAGCCGCGCGAGCCGAAGCTGCGCCAGGCCGCGCCCGAGATGCGCCGCCTCGCCAGCCAGGATCCGCAGCTCTACGCGCCGCGCCGCGGCCAGCTCGACGATCAGGGCCGGCTGACGCCGCAGGCCCGCACGGTCCAGGAAGACGACCAGCTGGAGATTCCGGCCTTCCTGCGCCGCCAGGCCAACTGACCGATAGGGCGGACCGCCGATCGTTAACGATATATAATGGTTGTTAACAGGCAGACGAGAAATCGTCTGCCTGTCGCTTTTCAAAAATCATTTTTAAAACAAAGGCTTGTAGGAATTTTCTGACGCGTTCCCGTGGTTACACGGGGTAAGAAACCGTGATTTGGAGTCTCCAAGGCAGGCCATTATCTTCGCCGCGGACTAAAGTCGGTTTGCCGGGATTCGGGGAGTAGCCCTGCCTGCCGATCACACAGAGCCGCATGCTCTTGCTTATTTTGCCGCATCCTATGCGAGCGCCAGGCCAGCACCTGGCTGCAAGATACCCAAGGCCGATTGAGCGGACGCAGGCATTTTGGGCGGTATGGGGTTACTCTTGCACGACTATCAGACGACAGTGAAATCGCGCGCCACGCTGACTGGCATCGGCGTTCATAGCGGCAACACCGTCACCGTTCACTTTCTGCCGGCCGACGCCGATACGGGCATCGTCTTCCATCTTTCGAATGGCGGCCAGATCCGCGAGTTCCGTGCCCTGGTCGCGGAAGTCGGCGCCACCGATCTTTGCACCATGCTTGGCGATCCGGCCGGCGAGCATATCGGCACGGTCGAGCATCTGATGGCGACGGTGTTCGGCCTCGGCATCGACAATCTCGTCATCGAGATCGACGGTTCGGAAGTCCCGATTCTCGACGGCAGCGCCATGGCTTTCGTCGAAGCCGTCGACCAGGCCGGCATCGAGACGCTGGCGGTGAAGCGCCGCTATATCCGCGTCGTCAAGCCGGTGCGCGTGGAAGCCGGCGCGTCCTGGGCGGAGTTCCGCCCCTATGACGGCACTCGATTCGAGGTCGAGATCGATTTCGAAAGCCCGGCGATCGGCCGCCAGCAATTCGCCTCCGACATGAATCCCGACATCTTCCGCCGCGACATCGCGCGGGCGCGGACCTTCGGCTTCATGAAGGACGTCGAAAGGCTTTGGGCCGCCGGCTACGCGCTCGGCTCATCGCTGGAGAACTCGCTGGTCATCGGCGACGACAACCGCGTCATCAATGTCGGGGGCTTGCGCTATCCCAATGAATTCGCCCGCCACAAGACGCTCGATGCGATGGGCGACCTGGCGCTGGCCGGCGCTCGCTTCATCGGTTGCTTCCGCTCCTATCGCGGTGGCCACCGGATGAACGCCTCTGCCTTGCGCCGGCTGCTTTCCGACCACACGGCCTTCGAGATCGTCGAGACCCGGCGCCGCGAGCGCGGCCGCGTTGCCGAGATGATCGCTGTCAGCCGGCCGGTCTACGCACCCTGGGTGATCTGATTTTTAACCGTTCTCTGGCTTTGTAGGCGGGCCTGTGTTGCACGATTGCATCACGAATCGCTGAAATTGCGCAACCGCGGGCGTGGCGCCAGGCCGCCACAAAAATGTGCGATTGGCCGGACATAGCGTTGCCGGGCAAGGGGATAATGGTTTATGGCTTCGGCCCGGACCGAAACGACGCCGAAGGGGCGGAATCCAAACATGTTTTTTTCGCGAGTTGGTCAATCGGTAGCGCCGCGTCGTGGTGTTTTGCTGGCGCTGTCGGTGGTTGCTCCCGCGCTCGTGCTGTCGGCCTGCATGTCCTCCGAGAAGGACGTCAATCTGGCGACCTATGTCGACCAGACAGAACCGGCCGACGTTCTCTACAACCAGGGCCTGGCCAACATGAATGCCGGCCGCCTCGACGAGGCCAGCAAGAAATTCGACGCCGTCGACCGCCAGCATCCCTATTCGGAATTCGCGCGCAAATCGATGGTAATGGGCGCTTTCGCCGACTATCGCGCCGGCAAATACGACGAAGCGATTGGCACCGCGAAACGCTATTTGACGCTTTATCCGTCGACCGATGACGCCGCCTACGCGCAATACATCATCGGCTTGAGTTACTATCGTCAGATCAAGGACGTCACCCAGGACCAGAAAGAGGCGCGCCAGACCATCCAGACCATGCAGGATCTGGTGACGCGCTGGCCTAATTCCGAATATGTCGCCGACGCCAAGGACAAGATCCGCTTCGCCAATGACCAGCTTGCCGGCAAGGAGATGCAGATCGGCCGCTATTATCTCGAGCGCCGCGAATATATCGCCGCCGTGAAGCGCTTCCGCACCGTGGTCGAAACCTATTCAAACACCCGCCATGTCGAGGAGGCGCTCGCGCGCCTGACCGAGTCCTATTATGCGATGGGCCTGACTTCTGAGGCACAAACAGCAGCGGCGGTGCTTGGTCACAATTATCCGGACAGCCCGTGGTACAAGGATTCCTACAAGCTCCTGCAGAGCAATGGGCTTGAGCCGCGCGAAAATGCCGGATCGTGGATCTCCAAGGCCGGGAAGCTGATTACCGGCGCCTGAAGCTTGCGATGCTGTCCAGACTGTCGATCCGCGATATCGTCCTGATCGAGAAGCTGGACATCGAGTTCCTGCCTGGGCTTTCGGTGCTGACCGGCGAAACCGGCGCCGGCAAATCCATCCTGCTCGACGCCTTGTCGCTGGCGCTCGGCGCGCGCGGCGACGCTTCGCTTGTCCGCCACGGCGCCGCGCAAGGCCAGGTCATTGCCGTGTTCGACGTGCCGCGCAACCATCCGGCGCGCACGCTGCTCGCCGAGAACGACATCGAGGACGATGGCGACATCATCCTGCGCCGCGTGCAGACGGCGGACGGCCGCACGCGCGTCTTCGTCAACGACCAGCCCTCCAGCGTCACGCTGATGCGCGATGTCGGCCGCGCGCTGGTCGAGATCCACGGCCAGCATGACGAGCGCGCCCTCGTCGATCCCGGCGCACATCGCGAGTTGCTCGACAGTTTCGGCGGCCATCTAGGCGCCGTGCGCGGCACGGGCGAAGCCTGGCGCTACTGGCGAAATTGCGAGCAGGAGCTTTCCCGGCATCGCGCCAAGGTCGAGGCGGCGGCGCGCGAGGCCGATTATCTGCGCGCTTCCGTCGCCGAGCTCGCAAAACTCGATCCGCAACCGGGCGAGGAGACAGAGCTTGCGGAACTGCGCGCGCAGATGATGCGTGTGGAAAAGATCGCCGCCGAGATCCATGACGCTCAGGACGTGCTGTCGGGACCGTCCTCGCCCCTGCCGCAGCTTGCCAGCCTGCTGCGCCGGCTGCAGCGCAAGTCGGGCGAAGCGCCCGGCCTGCTTGACGATGTGGTGAAATCGCTCGACGAGGCGATGATCTCGCTGGATGCCGCGCAGTCCGGCGTGGAAGCTGCGCTTCGCGCCACGGAGTATGATCCGCAGCGCCTGGAGAAGGCGGAGGAGCGGCTGTTTGCGCTGCGCGCCGCTTCGCGCAAGCACAATGTCGCGGTCGACGACCTTGCGCAGCTGCGCGACACGATGGTGGCCGATCTTGCCGATCTCGATGCCGGCGAGGAGCGGCTGCATGCGCTGGAGAAGCAGGCCGCCGCCGGGCGCGAAGCCTACGATATTTCCGCCGCGCAGCTGTCGTCGCTGCGCCACGCGGCGGCGGCGGGGCTGACCAAGGCGGTGATGGCGGAACTGCCGGCGCTGAAGCTCGAACGGGCCGAGTTCATCGTCGAGATGGGAAGCGATGCCGAAAGCCGCATGGAAGAGGGCATTGACCAGGTCGAATTCTGGGTGCGGACCAATCCGGGCACCAGGCCGGGGCCGATGATGAAGGTCGCTTCCGGCGGCGAGCTCTCGCGCTTCCTTTTGGCGCTGAAGGTGGCGCTTGCCGATCGCGGCTCGGCACCGACCTTGGTCTTCGACGAGATCGACACCGGCGTCGGCGGCGCGGTGGCTGATGCCATCGGACAGCGGCTGGCGCGGCTGTCGAAGCGGGTGCAGGTGCTTTCGGTCACGCATGCGCCGCAGGTTGCGGCACGCGCCGCGACGCATTTCCTGATCTCGAAATCCGGCGGCAAGGACCGCGTCGCCACCGGTATCGCCGAGATGGACCGCGCCGCGCGCCAGGAAGAGATCGCGCGCATGCTGGCCGGCGCCGTCATCACCGACGAGGCGCGCGCCGCGGCCGAACGGCTGCTGCGCGAGAATACTGCCGCCGCCTAGGATGTGCTGATGGTGAGGCCGGCCTGCGAAGCGCGGGCTGAGTTGAATCTCAATATACATCCTAAGTGCTTGATTCTACCGGCTCTGAAGCAGAGTCAGCAGATGGCTGTATCCTACTCTCGGCCAATGATTTTTCCACAGACCATCTCCCTGCCGGCGAATCCTGATTTATAGTGACCCGCCATAATTCGAGGACCGGGTTCATGTCGGAAAAACCAGTCGAATCGCTGAGCGAGAGCGAGGCCGCGGAGGAGCTGAAGCGGCTCGCGGCGGAGATCGCCGAGCACGACCGGCGCTATCACACCGAGGACGCGCCGACGATCTCGGACGCCGAATATGACGCATTGGCGCGGCGCAACCTCGCCATCGAGGCGCGTTTTCCCGATCTCGTGCGCGAGGATTCGCCATCGCAGAGGGTCGGCGCGCCACCGGCGGAAGGCTTTGCCAAGGTCCGGCATGCGGTGCCGATGCTCAGCCTCGCCAAGGCCTATACCGACCAGGACGTCGCCGATTTCATCGAGCGCGGAAGGCGCTTCTTCGACCGCGACAAGGACCTCGACATCGCCTTCACCGCAGAGCCGAAGATCGACGGGCTCTCCGCCTCGCTGCGCTACGAAAACGGCGTGTTCGTGCAGGGCGCGACGCGCGGCGACGGCGCGGTCGGCGAGGACATCACCGCCAATCTGAAGACGATTGCCGATATCCCGAAGAAATTGCAGGGCTCGGGCTGGCCGGAGATCATCGAGATCCGCGGCGAGGTCTACATGACCTATGCCGAATTCGAGGCGCTGAAGCAGCGCTCGGCGGCTGTGGGCGGGCAGGATTACGTCAATCCGCGCAACACGGCGGCCGGATCGCTGCGCCAGAAGGACCCGTCGGTCACCGCCAGCCGCAATCTCAAATTCTTCGCTTATGCCTGGGGCTATACCACGGCGGATCCGGCCCCGACCCAGTACGATTCCGTGCAGAAGTTCAAGGAGTGGGGATTCAAGGTCAGCCCGCTTATGGTGCGGGCGAAGTCGATCGACGAACTCATCGCGCATTACCACCGGATCGAGGAGCAGCGTTCCTCGCTCGGCTACGACATAGACGGCGTCGTCTACAAGGTCGACCAGCTCGAGCTGCAGCGCCGCTGGGGTTTCGTCACCGGCGAGCCGCGCTGGGCGGTCGCCCACAAATTCCCCGCCGAGCAGGCGATGACGACGGTCGAGAAGATCGACATCCAGGTCGGCCGCACCGGCACGCTGGCGCCGGTGGCGCGGCTGGCGCCGGTGACGGTCGGCGGCGTGGTGGTCGAGAATGTCACGCTGCACAATGAAGACTACATCAAAGGCTTCGACAGCAACGGTCAGCCGATCCGCGACGGCATCGACGTGCGCATCGGCGACACGGTGGTGATCCAGCGGGCAGGGGATGTCATCCCGCAGATCGTCAGCGTCGTCATCGACAAGCGGCCGGCCAATGCCGTGCCTTACGAATTTCCGCATACCTGCCCGGTCTGCGGCTCGCCGGCAACGCGCGAGATCAACGAGAAGACGGGCAAGGAGGATTCACGCCGCCGCTGCACCGGCGAGCTGATCTGCGCCGCGCAGGCCGTGGAGAGGCTGCGCCACTTCGTGTCGCGCGGCGCGCTCGATATCGAGGGCCTGGGCGCGGAAAACATCGACCTCTTCTTCAATTCGGGGCTGGTGAAGACGGCCGCCGATATCTTCACGCTGAAGGATCGCCGCCCCGCCGTCACCAAGGTGCTGGCCGAGCGGCGCGAGGAGCAGGCGCGGCTGCGCGAGGAAGCCTCGGGCAAGACGCGCAAGAATGTGCGCAGCGTCGAGCAGCGCAACTATGAAGGCCTCGACAAATTGTTCGCCGCCATCGATGCGCGGCGCGAGCCGGAGCTTGACCGTTTCATCTTCGCCCTCGGCATCCGCCATATCGGCGAGACGACGGCCGCCGTGCTTGCCCGCCAGTTCTCGACCATCGAGGAACTGATCCGAATTGGCAAGGAAACGGCAAAAGCGGAGGATCCGCACAGCGTCTTCCCGTCGATCAACGGCATCGGCGACACGGTGATCAATGCGCTGCGCGATTTCTTCGGCAATGAGCGCAATGACGACGTGCTGGACTCGCTGCTCGCGCAAGTTCACCCGAAACCCTATCTCGTGGAAATCTCGGCCGGCAGCGAAGTTTCCGGCAAGACGGTGGTGTTCACCGGTTCGCTGGAAAAAATGACGCGCTCCGAGGCCAAGGCGATGGCGGAGCGGCTCGGCGCCAAGGTTGCGGGCTCGGTTTCTGCCAAGACCGACCTTGTGGTGGCAGGTCCCGGCGCCGGCTCGAAGCTCAAAGTTGCAAGCGACCTCGGCATCGAGGTGATCGACGAGGATACCTGGCTG
Source organism: Mesorhizobium sp. SOD10 (assembly GCA_000824805.1). GTDB lineage: Bacteria > Pseudomonadota > Alphaproteobacteria > Rhizobiales > Rhizobiaceae > Mesorhizobium. Next base: position 47,782 of record CCNA01000004.1, on the reverse strand, counting down.
CAGCGCATCGGCAGGGGCGGCTGATGGCGGGCGCGTTCAAGGGGTTTGGGCAGAAGGCCATCCCATTCCTGAAGGCGCTCGATTTCCACCAGAGCCGGGAATGGTTCCAGGAAAATCGCGATCTTTACCAGAGCGAATTGCACGAACCGTTCTGCGATTTGGTCGAGACGCTCAGCGAACGCTTCGAGGCGGCAAAGCTCGGCTTGCGCGGCGACCGCAAGAGGTCGCTGTTCCGCATCAATCGCGATGTGCGCTTCTCAAAGGACAAGCGGCCCTACAACCGGCACCTGTCGGCGATCCTGTCGCCCGACGGCACCAAGATGGAGCAGGGTGTCTTCTATGTGCATATCGGGCTCGAGCGCTGCTTTGCCGGCGTTGCCTGGTGGCAGCCGGCGCCCGAATTGCTGCAGGCCATGCGCAAGGCGATCGTGACCAAGCCGGCCGCGTTCCGCGCCATGGTCGCATCGCTGAAGAAAGCCGGCCTGGAGCTTGATGCGGAAGACCGCCTGAAGCGGGCGCCGCGCGGTTTCGAGGATATCGGTGACGAGTATCTCGCCCAGGCGGTACGGAGCCGGCATTTCGTGGTCCGGCACGACATCGATCCGGCGACGATCCACTCGCCGGCGCTGGTCGACGATCTCGTCGACTTCACGCTTGGCGCCAAGCCGCTGCTCGACTGGGGCAGGGCGATCCAAGGGACGGTCGTCAAGGCCTAACGGCGGCGATCAGTTCCGCTGATCGCTGCGTCAAGCGAATTGGTGTGACATTGAGGACGACGCTCCCTAAATGAGGCCGCTCAAGGAGTGGCTTAATGACAGCGGAAGCGATCTCTGAGGGCAGAACGGGCGGCGATTTCTGGGACGGCGTGCGATTGTCGATGCCGGTCGTCGTCGCCTCGGCGCCATTCGCAATCCTGTTCGGCGCGATTGCCGTCGACAATGGCCTCTCGGTGCTCGAGGCGTTCCTGATGAGCGCCATGATCTTTGGCGGCGCCAGCCAGATGGTCGGCATCGAGCTGTTCGGCCAGCATGTCGCGCCGTGGCTGATCGTGCTGTCGATCTTCGCGGTGAATTTCCGCCATGTGCTCTATTCGGCCGGCATCGGCCGCCGCATCGCGCATTGGCCGCTGCTGCAGCAGGCAGCCGGCTATTTCATCCTGACCGACCCGCAATTCGCCATTGCCGAGGCGAGGGCGGAATCCGGCCGTCCCGTCGGCTTCGTCTGGTATCTGGGGCTCGGCCTGCCGGTCTACGTGTTTTGGGTGATCGAAAGCGGCTTGGGCGCCGTGTTCGGCAAGATGATCCCGGATACGCATGCGCTGGGCATCGATTTCCTGCTGCCGATCTATTTCCTCGGCCTGGTGCTCGGCTTCCGCAAGCGGCCGCTTTGGGCGCCCATCGTCGCCGCCAGCGCCATCGCCTCGATCATCGCGTATCGAGCCGTCGGCTCGCCCTGGCATGTCTCGATCGGCGCGATCGCCGGCGTACTGCTGGCGGTGATCCTGCCGCCGCATCATAGCGGAATAGGGAAGCGGCCGTGAGCACGACCTTCTGGATCATCCTGGCCGGCGCCGTCGCCACTTATCTCACCCGCGTCGGCGGCCATCTCGTAATTTCGCGCTTCGAGACCATCCATCCGCGCGTCGAAGCGGGCCTCAACGCCGTGCCGGCAGCCGTGCTAACGACCCTCGTCGCGCCGGAGCTGCTGCATGCCGGACCGGCCGAATGGGCGGCTCTAATCGTCGCTGTGCTGGTATCGCTGCGCGGCGGCCTGATGGCGATGTTTTTGGCGGGGGCGGCGGTGTTGATCGTCGCGCGGAAGTTTGTCGGATAGCCTTATCATGAATCGTCGGCGCCGCCCCTCATCCGCCTGCCGGCACCTTCTCCCCGATCGTGACGGGGAGAAGAGGCTGGCCGCAACGCCGGCGTCCACTCTGCGACGCTGGTAGTTGGCGAAACCATCAGCGAGAGCGCCTTTCTGCCCGTCACTTACGGGGAGAAATGCCGGGCAGGGCAATGAGGGTCAGCGCCGACCTATCGAAGGATCAGATCTTCGCGTCGTGGGGCAATGGCGCGGTGGCTTTCTCCAGCCAAGCCAGCGTTTCGCCGTCGACCATCGGGCCGATCTCGGCCAGCACCCAGGCATGATACTGATCGAGCCAGTGCAACTCATCACGCGTCAGAAGGTCGGTGCGGATGAGCCGCTTGTCGATCGGCGCTAGCGTCAGCGTCTCAAAGCCGTGCATGGCGATGTCGCCGCCCTCGATCTGCTCCGCCGGCGTGACCAGGATCAGGTTCTCGATGCGGATGCCGTAGGCGCCTTCCTTGTAATAGCCCGGCTCGTTGGACAGCATCATGCCGGCCAGCAATTTTTCGGTGCCGGTGCGGGCGATGCGTTGCGGGCCTTCATGCACGGCGAGATAGGAGCCGACGCCATGGCCGGTGCCATGGGCGAAGTCGCAGCCATGCTTCCATAACGCCATGCGAGCAATCGCGTCGATCTCCGAGCCGTGCGTCCCGGCGGGGAAACGCAGCGTCGAGATGCCGATCATGCCCTTCAGCACCAGCGTGAAGCGCTCGCGCATCTCCTCGGTCGGCAGGCCGATCGGCACGGTGCGGGTGATGTCGGTGGTGCCGTCCTGATACTGCCCGCCGGAATCGAGCAGGAACAGCTCGCCGCTCTCAAGCTTGCGGCTGGTGGCGCGCGAGACGCGGTAATGCATGATCGCGCCGTTCGGGCCGGCGCCGGAAATCGTGTCGAAGGAGACGTCGCGCAGCGGCATCTGCGTTTCTTCGCCGGTCTGGCGGCGCACTTCCTCCAGCTTGGTGACGACTGCGATTTCGTCGAGCGTGCCGGGCTTCTGGCGGTCGAGCCAGCACAGCAGCTTGGCGACCGCGGCACCGTCCCGGCGATGCGCCGCGCGACTGCCGGCGATCTCGGCCTGGTTCTTGGTGGCTCGGGGAATACGCGCCGGGTCGGCCGCTAAGACGACCTTGCCGCCATTGTCCTCGACCAGCATCCGGAACTTGTCCGCAGCCAGCACCGGGTCGAGCGCGATTTTCGCGCCACCCTTGGCGAGCTCAATGATCGCGGCTTCGAATTCGCCCGGATCATGCGGATCGGCAAGCTGAGTGAGATAGGCCGCGACCTGCCGCGAGAATTTGCGCTGGTCCATGAACAGCTGATGCTTGCCGTCGGCGGCGAGGATGGCGAAGCCGAGCGCCAGCGGCGTATGCGGCACGTCGCCGCCGCGGATGTTGAAGGCCCAGGCGGTCGAGGAGGGGTCGGTCAGCACCGCATGGGTGGCGCCGTCCTTTTCGATCGCCCTCGCCAGCCGCGCCAGCTTGTCCTTCGCCAGCTCTCCGGCAAGGTTTTGCGGGTGGATCTCGACGGGCGCGCGCGGCGGTTCCGGTTGGTCCTTCCAGATGATGTCGATGGGATTCCTGTCGAGCGGCACCAGAGTCGCGCCGGACTGCTCGGCCGACGCCTTCAGCGCCTTGATCTCGCCGATCGTGTGCAGCCAAGGGTCGAAGCCGAGCCTTGCGCCCTTGCCGAGATTGTCCTTAATCCAATTGGCCGGCGGATTGTCGATGAGGCTTTCGACGGTGAAGATCGAAAGATCGACCTCACCCCGCACCTGCAGGGTGTAGCGGCCGTCGACGAAGATGAAGGCGCGGTCGCGCAGCACGATCGCGATGCCGGCCGAACCGGAGAAGCCGGTCAGCCACTTAAGCCGTGCCGAGCGGTCGGCGACATATTCGCCCTGGTGCTCGTCCGCGCGCGGCACCATGAAGCCATCCAGGCCATTCTCAGCCAGCCATTGCCGCAGCAGCGCCACGCGCGGCTTGCCGACGGCCGGATCGCCTGCAGAATCAAAGGTCTGGAACATTTCTAGCTCCCTCGAGTGGCTCGCGGCGACCGTAGCGCATGATCTTGAAAACCGGAATCGATTTCGGCAGGGCCAGATCGGGCTGGGTACAATCTCGTCTAGCGCTTGAGGTGGATGGTCACCCAGCCTTCGCGATGCAAGGTACGCACGTGGCGGAACGCTTGGCCGACATAGGCCGAGATCACCGCGTCGCGCTGCCGGTCGAGGATGCCGGAGAGCACCAGCGAGCCGCCGAGCCTGATGTGCCTGGCCATTTCGGGCGCCAGCCGCATCAGCGGCCGCGCCAGGATGTTGGCGACGATGAGGTCGAAAGGCGCGCGCCTGGCGAAGATCGGATGATGGAAGCCCGGCGCCGTCACCGTCTCGACCAGCGCCTTGACGTGGTTGAGGCGGGCATTGGCCGCGGCGACGCGGACGGCGACCGGATCGATGTCGGTCGCCAGCACGGGGATATGCGCGAGCTTGGCCAGCGCGATCGCAAGCACCGCGCTGCCGGTGCCGAGGTCGAGCGCGTTGCGCGGCCGTTCGCGCAGCACCACCTGCTCCAGCATTTCGAGGCAGCCGGCGGTGGTGCCGTGATGTCCGGTGCCGAAGGCAAGGCCCGCCTCGATCTCGATGGCGAGGTCGCCGGCGTGGCGCTTGGCGCGGTCGTGCGAACCATGGACGAGGAAGCGGCCGGCGCGCACCGGCTTCAGGCCTTCCAGCGACCGCGACACCCAGTCCACATCGGGAAGGACCTCGCGCTCGACAGGCTTCGGCAGGCCGAGACCGGCGAGGATATCCCTGACCTGCGCTTCGACGGGATCGACGTCGCCATCGGCATAGAGCGACACTTCGTGGATGTCTTTTTCCTCGTCGAGCTCCAGGACGGCAAGCGGCAGGCCGTCATCCTCGAAGGCGGCGTCGAGCGCCGCGAAGATGCGGTCGGCCTCGACCTTGTTGGCGGTGAGGTGGAGCCTGGTCTGGCTCATCGGACAGACCCTTGTTTGAACATGATCTTTTCCGAAAACCGGTTCCCACTTTTTGTGTTTGCTGACCTTCGGTTCGGGATCATGTTTGTCCGCCGGCTGCCAACCGCTTCAGCTTGGCGATGGCGGTGTCGGCGCTCTCGCCATAGGCTATGGTGCCGGCGAAATCGCCCTTGGCGTTGAGCAGCAGCACCGAGGCCGTGTGGTCCATCGTGTAGTCGCCGTCGCCGGTGTCGACCTTCTTCCAATAGATGCCGAACGCTTTCGCCATGGCGTGCACCTTGTCCGGATCGCCGGTGATGCCGGTGATGCGGTCAGAGAAGTTGCTGACATAGGAGTTCATCGTCTCCGGCGTGTCACGCTCCGGATCGACGGTGACGAAATAGGCGTTGAGGTTCTTGCCGCTGTCGCCCATCGTCTTCAGCCAGCCGGCCAGCTCGAACAGGGTCGTCGGGCAGACTTCCGGGCAATGGGTGAAGCCGAAGAACACGACGCTCGGGTGGCCCCTGAAGGCGGCTTCGGTGATCGGCGCGCCTTTCTGGTCGACCAGGGTGAATGGTGCGCCGTAGGGCTCGCCGCCATAATGGCCCCGGTACCAGTCGAATGTCAGCCAGCCGATGCCCGCCGCCATCAGGACGAGAATGCCGATCAGGATTGAGCGCATCATCAGTGAATGTCCGTCGCCATTGCTTTGGCTGAAAGCCAGTTTGGCGACAGTCTTAACGGGTTGGCGCCGACCGCGCAAAGATGTCGCGTTGCCGCAAGCGGCCAGGCAGGCCGATCGGCTTGCAAACGCCTCGATCCTGTCCCACCTGACATCGGCAAACGTGAACCGAGGAGGCTTCCTTGCGAAAACTGATCGGCTTGTTCGCCGCCTGTCTTGCCCTGAGCGCCGGCGCGGCCATGGCTGACGAAGTGGGTAAAGTGGGTGTCGACTGGGTCGGCAACGACATCATGGTCGACGCGATCAAGGACCCCAAGGTTGACGGCGTCACCTGTCATGTCGCCTATTTCGACCGCAGCATCATCGACCGGCTGCATAAGGGCAACTGGTTCGAGGATCCTTCCGATTCTTCGATCTCCTGCCGCCAGACCGGGCCGATCACCATCGGCGACATCGACATGAGCGAGGGCGGCGAGGAGGTTTTCAAGCAGGGCCTCAGCCTGATCTGGAAAAAGCAGGTGGTGAACCGCATCTACGACAAGAAGAACGAGACGCTGATTTATCTGTCGCATTCGCGTCAGGTGCAGAACGGCTCGGCGAAGATGTCGATCACGACCGTGCCGCTCTACGGCCAGAACGTGGTGTGGACCAAGGGCAAGCCGCAATAGCCCGACAGGCTTGGCCGAGGACAGGTCGCGCTTGCGGGGCCGCCCCCGCCGGCGTAAAGCCCCCTCATGAACCGTCCTGAAAACCTCGTCCTCAAGGATCCCGAGCCGCGCATCCATCCGACCGCGGAGCTGAAGGGATGCAAGCTCGGCCGCTATGCCTCGATCGGCGAGCGGGTGATCCTGCGCGAGGTGAGCGTCGGCGACTTTTCCTATTTCGAGCGTCACTCCGAGGCGATCTACACGACGATCGGCAAGTTCTGCTCGATTGCCGCCAACAGCCGCATCAACGCGCTCGAGCACCCGATCGAGCGGCTGACGCAGCACAAGGTCAGCTACCGACCGAACGAGTATTTCCGCTGGCTGGGCGTCGACACCGAATTCCGTGCGCGCCGACAGGCAAAATCGGTCAATGTCGGCCACGATGTCTGGATCGGCCATGGCGCGGTCGTCATGCCGGGCGTCGCGATCGGCAATGGCGCCGTCATTGGCGCCAATGCGGTTGTGACGCACGACGTCGCGCCCTACACGATCGTGGCCGGGGTTCCGGCAAAGCCGCTGCGCCGGCGGTTCTCCACCACAGTCGCGGCGCGCGTCGAAGCCCTCGCCTGGTGGGACTGGGCGCCCGAGAAACTGGCGAGCGCAATCCCCGACATGCAGACTATGCCGATCGAGGCATTTCTCGATCGCTGGGAAGACAACACTCTCTGACATATAGGTCAACGTCGTCGAACGCATGACGGCGCTGTCTTGATGCTACGCTTCGCTGCCGGGAAGTGCTGCCCCTTCCGCCATGCGGGGGTGGCGCAGCGGAAGGGGCTTGGAGGTAAACCGCCGTGAAGCGGAAGGAACAGGCTTTCGGCCTGCACCGGCACTATCGCAAACAACGGATAAGGTGTTTTTTCGCGAAGCAGCGCTTTCTGCGTGTAGCCGATTGCAACCGCGCGCGGACATGAAAATTAGGTTCCTGGGAACCGGAGCGGGCGGCAGCTTGTTTCTTGGCAAATGCCTGCGCATCCACGGTTCGAGGGACTTGCATGATCGAGAAAGCTTTTACGCGGATAGCCAACCAGGTCGCGCATCTGGCCGGCCTGCCGGCAACCTTTGCCATCTGCGTGCTGATCGTGGTTGCATGGGCGTTGAGCGGCCCGATGTTCGGGTTTTCCGACACCTGGCAACTGGTCATCAATACAGGCACCACCATCGTCACCTTCCTGATGGTTTTCCTGATCCAGAACACGCAGAATCGCGACGGCGCGGCGATCCAGGCCAAGCTGGACGAGCTGATCAGGGTCAGCCGCGCCCACAATCATTTCATCGGCATCGAACATTTGACGGAATCCGAAGTCGAGGAAATCCGGTCGAAATGCGAGGCGGCGGCAAAACGGCACGACCGCGAGATCGCCCAAAAGGCCACCAAGGCCGTTGCCGGAAAGAACGGCACCAAGCATGCGCCCAAGACCGCCGGCGCGGCCACAAAGAAGACCGCGGCCGGGAAGAGCGCCTCCAAGAAGAAAGCGGCGGCTTGAGACGGCCGTCAGCGGTTCATGAAGGCCGCGAACGCATCCTTGTGCTCCGGGTGCCAGCGCGACAGGGCAGGGCGGTTTTCGATGATGTCGCCCATCGCCCAGGCCATTCGCTTTTCGTCGATCGGCCGCGCCACCTCGTTGTCGGGGCAGAGGATGTAGAAGTCGTTGTCGATCAGCGATGCCAGCATGAAGTCGATCACCTGCTCGCCGGTCCAGGCGCCAGCCGGCTTTTCCGTCGCGCCCTCGGTCAGGCCGGTATAGGTGAAGCCGGGGATCAGCAGATGCGCCGATACTTTCGCGCCAGGTTCGTTGCGGAGCGCATGCGCCAGCCCTTCGGTAAAAGTCTTCACGCCGGCCTTGGAGACGTTGTAGGCGAGATTGCCGGGCGGGGTGGTGATGCCCTGCTTGGAGCCGGTGTTGATGATGAGAGCCGGCTTCTCGGCGGCGAGCATGCGCGGCGCGAAGGCCTCGACGCCATGCACGACGCCCCAGAAATTGATGTCCAGCAGCCGCTTCCAGGCGTCGCGGTTCTCCCAGGGCTTGCCCGGATTGTTGCCGACCCCGGCATTGTTCATCAGCACCGACACCGCGCCGAAGGCGCCGCAAGCGAGCTCCGCCAGCCGGTCGACCTCCTCGGCCTTGGATACGTCGGTGGGAATTGGAAGGACGGCATCGTCGCCGGCGATCGCGGCGACCGCCTGTTTGGCCTGATCGAGGCGAACGCCGCCGATGTCGGCAAGAACCGTCTTCATGCCCAGCCCGGCGAACCGTTTCGCGGCGGCAAGGCCGATGCCGCTGGCGCCGCCGGTGATGACGGCGACATTGCCGGAGGCGAAAGCGGGCAGGGCGGTCTGGATTTCGGTGTCGCTGGTCATAATTTCCATCCTTGTTCGGGTCGGGCCGAACTTAACGCCGGACGCCGCCGAGGCAATAGCCGCAACGGGTTGACGACTTACGTCGCAACGGGTTGACGACTTACAGTCGCAACGGGTTGACGACTTACAGTCGCAATGAGTTGACGACTTGCAGTCGCAACGGGTTGACCATCGCTGCGTCTGCCGCGCATGCTGTCCGGAAAAAGGAGCCCGGCATTTGACCGATTGGATCGGAATCCTGAAAGAGCAGACCGCCAATGGCGACCAGATGGCCCGCGAGGTGCCGAAGATGCTCGCCAGTCCCGATATCAGCGAGGCGCAGGTGAAAACACTGTTCGCGGCGCTGGAGAACCAGGCGGATTTCGCCGAGAAGTTGCGGCTGGCGCTGGAGAAATTCGGCCACGACTTCTCGATCATCAAGGCGGCCGAGCGGCTGGAGGAGCGCTATGCCGACCTTGCCGCCTCGGCGGCCGAGAAGCTCAAAGCGATGCGCAAGTAAGTTCTATTTTTCGATCAGTCTCTCGAAGCGCCTGTCGGGTGCAAACCAGATGGCCGCTACAAGCACATAGATCGCCACGCTGATCCACTGGTTGAAGAAGCTGAGCAGGATGGCGGCGATGTAGAGCGCCAGCGAGATCTTGCCTTTGTTGTCGTGGCCCACCGCCTTGGCAAAGGTCGTGTCGGCGCCGTGCAGATGGCGCAGCTTGATAACCAGGATGGTATAGGCGATGGCGCAAAGCGCGAGGTCGATGCCGTAAACCGCCACGGGCGCCGGAGCGAATTCGTTTTCACCCATGAAGGCGGTGGTCACCGGCATCAGCGAAAGCCAGAACAGAAGGTTCAGGTTGGCCCAGAGCACGCGCCCGTCGACGCGCTGCACCGTGTGGAACATGTTGTGCAGATTGTTCCAGTAGATGCCGACATTGATGAAGGAGAGCACGTAGCAGAAGAAGATCGGCCACTGCGGCAAAAGGGCTGAAAAATCCTTGCCATGCGGCACTTTCAACTCCAGCACCATGATGGTGATGATGATGGCGACGACGCCATCGGTGAATGCCTCGACGCGTCCCTTGCCCATGATTCCTCCGTCACAGATTGATTGACGTTACGGGAGGATACAGCGGCTGACCATCCTGCCAGAACTGTCAGGAGGGCGTTCGCTGGTTGGAACGGCGCCATTACACAGGCGTTGGGCTTGCAACCCTCGGAGTTCGCCATGACCAGCTACGCTCAAACCCTGACGCGTGACAATGAACTTGGCGGGGGCGCCGCGATGACCGCTGTCGCCGCCATGATCGCCGCGCTGTTCGCCGGCAGCACCGCGCTGACCCCGCTTTACGTGATCTACAAGCAGGCTTTCGGCTTCTCCCAGATCACGCTGACGCTGGTTTATGCCGTCTACGTCGTCGGCAACCTGGCGGCGCTGCTGTTTTTCGGCCGTGTGTCGGATGTCGTCGGACGCCGTCCCGCCGCTCTCGCTGCGATGGGCGTTGCCGTGGTCAGCGCGCTGTTTTTCCTGTTCGCCGAAAACCTTGCCTGGCTCGACATCGCCCGCATTCTGAGCGGCCTCGGCATCGGCGTCGGCGCGGGAGCGGGCACCGCCTGGCTTGCCGAACTGATCGAAGGCAAGGACAAGTCGCGCGCCGCCGTCATCGCCACCAGCACCAACTTCATCGGTCTCGGGATCGGCGCGCTTATGGCGGGGTTGCTCGCCCAATATGCGCCCTGGCCGCTCAGGCTGACATTTGCCGTCTATCTCGTGCTGCTTGCGCTGGTCACCGTGCTGATCTGGCGCACGCAGGAAACGGTCTCCAGACCCGGGCGATTCTCGGACGTCTCGCTGCGGCCACGGCTTTCGGTGCCCGACGATATCCGCGCGCAATTCGTGGCGCCTGCGGTGACCGGTTTCGGAGCCATGGCGCTGGTCGGTTTTTACGCAGCGTTGGCGCCGAGCATCCTGGCGCAGCAGCTCCATGCAACCAATCACGCCGAGGCCGGTGGCCTGTTCTTCGAGTTGTCGATCGTGGCGGCGGCGACGATTGTCGGCACCGCCCGGTTGTCCGCCCGCTCCACCATGCTTGCCGCGCTGGCGCTGATGATCCCGGCCGTGGCGCTGGTCGTGGCGGCCCAGGTCTATGCCTCCATGGCCTTGATGATCGCGGCGACCGCGGTGTGCGGCGTGGCGGCGGCGCTCGGTTATCGCGGCGGCCTGCAGGTGGTGAACCAGATCGCGCCGGCCGACCGCCGCGCCGAGGTGGTCTCGGCCTTCTTCATCTGCTGCTTCTGCGGCAACGCGCTGCCGGTGATCGGCATCGGCGTCCTGTCGAGCCTGGCGAGCGCCACCGTGGCGAGCCTGGCCTTTGCCGGCATGATCATCGTCTTCTCGCTGGTGGCGCTTGGCTTCGGCGCCAAATACGCGCGGTAGTCTTAGAGCGGTTAAGCGTTTTGATAGAATAGCCAAACCACTCTAACTCTTTGTTTTCGCGCAATTCCGGACGGAAAACCGCCGCGCACTTTTCCTGGAATTGCTATAGCTATTCGGTTTCCGGCAGGAGTTGCGCGCGCTGGCGCGGCACGCCGAGCCCCGTATCGGGCGGCTCGCCTGCCGCCGGCCGGTCCTCGATCATATGCATCGTGCGCCAGCGGCCGAAGCGATAATAGGCTGCGGCGAGCACGAGCGAGGCGATCGAGCCGGCCGGAAAGCTCAACCACAACGCCTCCTGGCCGATGACGCTGCGCATGGAATAGGCAAAGCCGGTGCGAATGATCAACACCGAGATGATCAGGATGATGAGCGGCGGCATGACGGCGCCGGTGGCGCGCACCGTGGCGAACAGCACGATCGTGACGCCGAACAGGATGAACGACCAGGACGCCACCTTGTTGATGTGGGCGGCGATGTCGATCGCGGCGCTGTCGTTGCTAAGGAAGAGGCTGAGCACCGGGCGGTCGAAGGCGAAAAGCAGCGCCACCAGCGCGCCGGTCAGTACAAGGTTGAAACCGACGCCCGAGGCCGCGACCTTGCCGATGCGGTCCCAGCGGCCGGCGCCGACATTCTGAGCGGCCATCGAGGAGACGGCGGCGCCGATCGCGAGAGCTGGCATCTGGATATAGGTCCAGAGCTGGGCGGCGATGCCGTAAGCGGCCGCGACCTGGGAGCCATAGGAGTTGACGATGCCCATCACGGTGAGCGCGGCCGCGGAGATGACGATCATCTGCAGGCCCATCGGAACGCCCTTGAAGACGACGATGCGCAGCAGCGTCGGGTCCGGCTTGAGCAAAGCAAGATCGGCACCTGCCAGCCGCAGCGGGTGCCGGCGCGCATAGAGCACGATCAGGATGGCGATCACGCTCACCGTCTGGCCGATCAGCGTCGACGCCGCCGAGCCCGCGATGCCGAGCGCGGGGAAAGGGCCGATGCCGCGGATCAGCAGCGGATTGAGCACGACGTCGAGCACGACCGCCAGCGCCATGAAGAAGAATGGGGTTCGCGAATCGCCGGCGCCACGCAGCACGGTCATAACGAAGGACAGGAGATTCATCATCGGCACGGCGACGAAGATGATGCGCAGATAGGCGCGTGCCAGCGGCAAGGCATCGGCCGGCGTGCCGAGCCCGGTCAGGATGGCGTCGACCCAAATCCAGCCGCAGACGGCGAACAGCACCGAGACGAGGAAGAAGAAGGTAGCGCTGGTGCCGACGATGCGCTTCGCCTCGGGCAGCTCGCGGGCGCCGACCGACTGCGCCACCAGGATAGTCGCCGCCATGCCGATGCCGAACACGGTGCCGAGGATGAGGAACAGCACCAGATTGGCGTTGGAGGTCGCCGTCAGCGCCGCTTCGCCAAGGAAGCGGCCGACCCAGACCGCGTTGATCGAGCCGTTGAGCGACTGCAGCACGTTGGAGCCCAGCACCGGCAGCGCGAACAACAGCAGCGTGCGCGGGATGGGGCCGCTGGTCAGGTCGTGGGTCCGCCTTCGAGCGGGCTTGTCGTCATCCATAACGGGCACCGAAAATGAATCAGGCCCGCGATGCTATCGCGGGCCTAACGCTCATGCATCCCTTCCGCGCTTGGTCACATGCCGTTCGGCACGACCGAAGCAGAACTAGTTCGCGGCGAGGCTGTTCCCAGACAGTCCCGGCAGGGTGACCTGATAGACCAGGAAAGTGGTGTCGACGTCGGCGCCGTCCTCGGCTTTATAGGGCGCGCCGACCTGGAAGCCGTCCTGGGTGAGGAAGTCGTTGTCGTTGGCGACGAACAGGAAATAGTCATCGGGCAGCTTCGGGTCGAGCACCGAGGCCAGCGACATCGCTTCCCATTTCTCCGAGAGGTTGTTCTTGTCGTTCGGCGCGCCATTGTGCAGGCCGAAGCGGCCGAGCTCGCCCTTGTCATTGATGTCGATGAACGGGGTCAGCTTGGCCGGCGTCACCGACGGATCGACGACGCCCTTCGGTGCAACCGGCTTGTCGGCGGCGTCGAACGGACCGTTGGCGATGTCGGTCGCGGCGGAGAGATCGACGATCTCGATCTTGCGGTAGACCGACTCGGCCTCCTTCAGACCCTGGCCGTTGCCCGAGTCGCGCGCCAGCATCAGGAAGCTCTTGTCGGAGAGCGCGACGATCTCGCTCTGCGCGGCGACCTTGGTCTTGCCCTTGGCGTCCTTGAACACCGGCAGCGGCACGACATATTCATGCGCCAGCTTGAGATGGGCGAGATCGGAGGCGTCATAGACCAGCGCGCGGGTGTTCTGGCGGGTCGAACCGGAATCGCCACCGTCCTGGCGGGCCGCCGATTGCAGCACGGCGATCAGGAACTTGCCGTCCGGCGTCATCGACATGCCTTCGAGGCCCTGGTTGTTCTGGCGGCCGGTCTCGGGATCCTTCGGATCGGGCTCGGCCGCGCCCGGGCCGGGGTTGTCGGAAGCGAAGTTCGGCTTGCCGTGGCGCATCGGCACCAGGGCCGCCGGCGGCTGCGTCGCCGACATCAGCCGGCCCTCGGCCGAGAAGCGGTAGATGTTCGGACCATATTCGTCGGAGATGAACATGGTGCCGTCGGGCAGGCGCACGATCGCCTCGTCGTCGAGCGCCAGCTTGCCGTTTTCGGCCTGCGGCAGGATCGGCATGTCGCCGGCGGCTTCGCGCACGCCGTTGAGCGGATCGAGTCCGGTCGCATCGGCGCCCTTGTCGTCGGTCAGAAGCATGGTGTCGGCAAGCATCGCCTTGACGCCGGTCTGTTCCTGTCCGGCGGCGGGCGCCGCGCCGGGAGCAGTCGGGGTCAGTTCGATCGAGATGGTGTTGAGGCGCGGGCGATAATCGGTGGTGCCGACGACGTTGTAGCCGCGATCCGGCAACAGCCAGAGCGAACCCTTGTAGCCCTCGCCGTCGCGGGCCCAGGACTTGGTGTCGATCGCCATGCCGGAACCCGAACCGAAAGTCTCGCCGAACTTGTCCTTCTGGCTGGCCGGAATGCGGCCGACGCCGACAAGCCCCTTGTTGACATAGGCGACGCCATCGGCGAGCGCCGGGGTCATGGCGGTGAACAGAGCAAGCGCCGCGCCGAGCGCGGCGGTTCGGTTGAGGTGTTTCATCGATATCCCCTTCTTGACGAGCAGAGCGGCCATTGGCTCAAAAGGGCGCGACATCGACGTGCGGCCTGCCCTTGCCGTCGAGCGGTCTAGGACGTGAACGTGATGGTTGCGTGACAGGCTGGGACTCTCCTTCCCCCCTTGTGGAGGAAGGTGGCCGCGAAGCGGCCGGATGAGGGGTGCTCCAGGGAAAGCCGACGTCTCACTTGCTGGAACAGCCCTCATCCGTCTCGGCGCTAACGCGCCGATCGACCTTCTCCCACAGGGGAGAAGGGAAAGCGCTTCCGCCTCAATCGCTCTCTCTTGCGACCAGCTCCAGCGGCCAGACCTCGCGGATGATGCGTGTGCCTTCGGGGCCGGCGAAGGCGGGAAGGGCGGCGAGCAGCATCTCGGCCAGACGCCTTCCCATCGGCTCCAACGCCGGACGGAAGGCCGTCAGCGCCGGCGAGAAGTAGCGGCAGAGCGGGGTGTCGACGATGACGGTCACCGCGATATCGTGGCCGGGCCGGATGCCCATCTCAGCCAGCGCCTTGCAGCCGCCGAGCGCCATCGCGTCATTGTTGAAGATGATGGCCGTCGGCCGGTCCTTGGAGACCATCACGCGCGGCGTCACCTGGTAGCCGCCAGCCTCGTTGATGAAGCCGTCGGCGATCAGGCCGGGATCGACCTCGATGCCGTGCCGCTTCAGCGCCTTGCGATAGCCGTCTAGAAAGAGATAGCCGAAATTGAGGTTGAGCGCCGGGCGAATGGCGGCGATGCGGCGGTGGCCGCGCGCGACCAGCCTGTCGACCGCATCGCTGCCCGCCTTCTCGAAATCGAGGTCGAGCGAAGGGTAGGCCTTGCCGCCCGAGCGGCTGCGGCCGAGCGTTGCGAAGGGAAAGCCACTCTCGGTCAGGTAGTCGATGCGTTCGTCCTCGCGGCGCGTCCAGGCCAGCACCACCGCGTCGGCGCGGCGGGTCTCGACGACGCGGCGCAGGCGCTCCTGCTGATAGTCGCCCGGCGCGCCCATGACCACGATCAGGTCGAGCCCGCTTTCGGCCAGTCGCGCCTGCAGGCCGGTCAGGAACGGGATGAAGAAGGGTTCGCCATATTGCTGGTCGCCCGGATGCGGCTGCAGCATGAAGGCGATCGAACGGGTAGCGCCTTGCCTCAGGCTGCGGCCGGATTGGTTTGGCGAATAATTGAGCGCCCTTGCCGCTTCCAGCACGCGCTTGCGCGTTTCCGCATTGACGTCGGCGCGGCCGTTCAGCGCCCGCGATACGGTGCCGATCGAGATGTTCAAATGACGCGCAAGGTCGTGGATGCTGGACGCCAAGGACGGTTCTCCCCCTGCCTTGGCTAGCACCGGCTGCCGCTCAGGCCAAGGCTTCGGGACGATTTTTGCGCGCAGCCGATTGACATTCTAAGCCATCGGGTGTGTTCTCGTAAACGTTTACGGAAAAACGTTTACGGCGATGCCGTGGATGCCGTTACACTCGGCCTGGAGGGGCCGAGCCGAGGAGGAGCGCTGGATGATGAAGGTCGTCCTGGTCGGGTGCGGAGCCATGAGCAAGCACTGGCTCGATGCCGCAAGGCGGATCGACGGGCTTGCCATTGCCGGCCTGGTCGACCTCGATGCCGAGCGGGCGAAGGCGAGGGCGCGCGAGTACGAGCTCTCCAATGCAGTGGTCGGCACCAGCCTCGACGCCGTTCTCGATGAGACGAAGCCCGACGCCGTATTCGATGTCGTGGTCCCGGTAGCCCGCCGCGAGGTCGCGCTTTCGGCCTTTGCCCATCATTGCCATCTGCTCACCGAAAAGCCGCTGGCCGACAGCCCCGAGAACGCGCGTGCCATCGTCGAAGCGGCGCGTCGTGCAGGTCGCGTCCACGCCGTCGTTCAGAACCGGCGCTATGTCGCCAATGTCAGGCGGATCCGGCGCTTCCTGGACTCCGGCGCCATCGGCAAGCCGACCAGCATCCATGCCGACTTTTTCATCGCGCCGCATTTCGGCGGCTTTCGCGAGGAGATGCACCACGTGCTTTTGCTCGACATGGCGATCCACACCTTCGACGCCGCGCGCTACATGGTCGCCGGCGAGCCGGCCAGCGTCTATTGCCAGGAATGGGAGCCGGCCAATTCCTGGTACCGGCAGGGCTCGTCGGCAAGCGCCGTCTTCGACCTCGGCGGCGGCAAGGTCTTCACCTATGCCGGCTCCTGGTGCGCCGATGGCTTCCGCACCAGTTGGGAAGGCAGCTGGCGCATCGTCGCCGAGCGCGGCAGCCTGTTGTGGGACGGCCATGACGGGCTGAAGGCAGAGGTGGTTGCGTCCGGCCGCGACGGGATCATCGACAAGACGCAAGCCATCGAGGTGCCGGCGCTCGACCCTGCCGATCGGGTGGGAGGGCATCTCGGCATCATCCAGGATTTCATGCGCGCGATCGAAACCGGCACAGAGCCGGAGACCCGCGGCGCCGACAACATCAAAAGCCTGGCCATGGTCTTCGGCGCGATCGAAAGCGCGGAGAGCGGGCGGCGCGTGGCAATCGTCAAGGAAGCACAATGATCCCAAACCCGCTTCTCGACATCAGGATCGGCACCATGGTGCGGGCCAATCTCGACGACCCGGCGGCTTATGTCAGGCAAATCCTGCCGCTCGGCTTCGAGAGCATCCAGCCCTTCTTCTGGCAGACGCTGGGCGGCAAGGACCTGAAGCGCCTTGCGGGCGAAATCCGCGAAGCGATCGGCGATGCCGACGTCACCGTGTCGTCGATCGGCATGTTCGGCAATCCGCTGGAAGGCGGCGAGGTCGATCGCGGCGTGCTCGCAGCCTGGGAAACGGTCATCGACAACGCGCATCTGTTCGGCACTTCGACGGTCAGCGGCTTCACCGGCCGCATCCGCGGCAAGAAGCTGACGGACAGCCTGCCGCGCTTCCGCGAGGTCTGGGGGCCGCTGGCCAGGCGCGCGGCCGACAAGGGCGTGCGCATCGCCTTCGAGAACTGCGCCATGGACGGCAATTGGGCGAGCGGCGACTGGAACATCGCGCATAACCCGGACGCCTGGGAGCTGATGTTCAACGAGTTGCCAAACGACAATCTCGGGCTCGAATGGGAGCCCTGCCACCAGCTCGTTTATCTCATCGACCCGATCCCGCAGATCCGCAAATGGGCGCCGCGCATCTTCCATGTCCACGGCAAGGACGCGACCGTGCGCTGGGACGTGATCCGCGAGCATGGCGTGTTCGGGCGCCTGCCTTTCGTGCAGATGCGCACGCCGGGTTTCGGCGACAGCGACTGGACGCGGGTGATCAGCGAGTTGCGGCTGGCCGGTTACAAGGGCGCCATCGACATCGAGGGCTGGCATGACCCGGTCTATCGCGGCGACCTCGAGATCACCGGACAGGCGCGGGCGCTGGATTATCTGAAGCAATGCCGGGGAGGGAACAGCTACCTGCCCAATCCGACTTGAGTAACGGTCGGCGGGAGGAACTGGCCGAGCCAAATCATTGTCGAAAACCCTTGATCGCGAGGGACCAAAAGGGAGGAACGTGCATGAGCATGACAACCAGAAGGACTGTTCTGCGCTCGACCGTCGTGGCGGCCGCCGCGGCGCTCTGCGCCTCGATCTCCACCTTGCCGGCACGAGCGCTCGACGCGCAATGGTGCAAGGACGTGCATATCCGCTTCTTTGTCGGCGGCGCCGAGGGCGATGCCTTCGGCACCATCGTCTATAATGGCGCCAAGCAGGCGGCCGCCGATCTCGGGCCGAAGGTCGACTACATCTTCTCGCAGTGGGATGTCGAGAAGATGGTGCAGCAATTGCGCGAGGCGGTCGCGGTCAAGCCCCAGGGCATCGCCATGATGGGCCATCCGGGCGACGCCGCGATCATGCCGCTGGCCGAGCAGGCGCATAAGGACGGCATCAAGATGATGTACCAGAATGTGCCGGTGCCGAAGGTGGTGGAAGCGTTCGGCGGCGGCTATGTCGGCGCGCAGCAGGAGCAGCAGGGCCGCGCGCTCGGCGCCGAGGCGTTCAAGCTCGGCAAGCTCAAGGCCGGCGACAAGGCGATCATGATCGGCCCGTTCGAGAACGAGAACCGCGGCGCGCGCGAACGCGGCACGGTCGCGGCTCTGAAGGAGGCGGGCGTCGAGGTGATCCAGCTGTCCTCGCCGCCGAGCGGCGAATGGGCGTCCGATCCGAACCTCGCAATCCCGGTGATCACGGCGGCGCTGCTCAACCACCCCGACGTCAAGGCGGTCGGCTATCCGGGCGGCCAGATGCTGGGCAATGTCGCGACCTATATGCAGGCGGCGGGCCGGAAGCCGGGCGACATCTTCAACTTCGGCTTCGACACCAGCCCGCAGATCGTCGAGGGTTTCAAGGGCGGCTGGGTGCAACTGACGGCCGACCAGCAGCCATTCCTGCAGGGCTATCTGCCGATCCTCAGCCTCTGCCAGCAGGTGGTGCTCGGACTGGCGCCGATGAATGTCGACACCGGCGCCGGTTTCGTCACGCCTGAAAATTATCAGGTCGTCTCGGAGCTCGCCAAGCAGGCGCTGCGCTAACCTCCCAGACTGCCGGCCGGGAATATGCCCGGCCGGCTGGGCCACCGGCAAGCGGCCGGCAGACAGACAGTTCAAGCGAGGATCGCATGGGCGAACGCATCATCGAACTGCGCGACATCAAGAAATCCTATGGCCAGGTCTATGCGCTGGGCGGCGTCAATCTCAGCGTCGACCGCGGCGAGGTGGTCGGGCTGATCGGCGACAATGGCGCCGGCAAGTCGACGCTGATCAAGATCCTGTCCGGCGTGGTCAAGCCGACCAGCGGCGAGATCCTCGTGCGCGGCAAAGCCGTCAGCGGATGGAGCGCGGCGCGCTCGCGCGAGGCCGGCATCGAGACGGTGTTCCAGGACCGGGCGCTGGCCGTGCAGCAGACGATCGTGCGCAACATCTTCATGGGCCGCGAACTGACCGGCTTCATGGGCTGGCTGAAGGTCGGTAAGGAGATCGAGGAGGCGAGCCGGCTGATGCGCGAGATCGGCTTCACCTCGAAAGTGTTCACGCCGCATTCCATCGTCGGCCAGCTTTCCGGCGGCGAGCGCCAGGGTGTGGCAATCGCGCGCGCCATCTACAAGCAGGCGGAGCTGATCATCCTCGACGAGCCGACCACGGCGCTGTCGCTGACCGAGACGGCAAAAGTCTTCCACTTCGTGCGCCAGGTGCGGGCGAGCGGCCGCTCGATCCTATTCATCGGCCACAACATCCACCATGTCTTCGACATCGCCGACCGCTTCGTCGTGCTCGACCGCGGCAAGGTGGCCCTGACGGCCGACCGCAGCGAGGTCAAGTCGGCCGACGACCTCATCGACTTCATGGAAGACATCGCGCATCCCGACGGCTTGCCGGGGCTGCATGAGGACGCGGAGCAGAGAGCGCAATGAGCAAGGCCATGGAACCCGATCTGCAAACGCCTCTGGGAAGGGCAAGCGACCAGATCAAGGACTGGAGCCATCCCTCCGACAACTGGCTGCGCGGCTTCATTCTCGACAACCGCGCCTCGCTCGGCACGCTCGCGGTGTTCATCGTCATGATGGCGGTGTTCATGATCGCCAACCCGACCGTCTTTACCACCTGGTATCTCTACAGTTCGGTGCTGACGACGCTTCCCGTGGCGCTGTTCGTGGTCGTGCCGCTGGTCTTCGTTGTCACCTGCGGCGAGATCGACCTGTCGTTCCCGGCCACTATGGGCTTCGCCTCATGGGTCTTCGCGATCGTCGTGCAGGCCGGCTACGATCCGTTTCTCGGCATCGCGGCGGCGCTCGTCACCGGCACGCTGCTCGGCTTCCTGGTCGGATCGCTGGTCGTCTATGGCGGGCTATCGTCGCTGATTGCCACGCTCGGCATGAACTTCCTGCTGCGCGGCCTGATCCAGATTATCAACGAGGGCAAGTCGACGGCGCTGACCGGCCTTGCCGACAGCCCGGCCTATAAGATCTTCTCCAGCCAGTTCTTTGGCATTCCGGTGCAGATATTCTGGGCGATCGCTTTCGTCGTGTTCTCGGCGCTGCTCTACAACCGGCACCGCTTCGGCGCGCAGGTGAAGGTGGTCGGCGACAATCCGGACAGCGCCAGGCAGATGGGCATCGACGTCAAGCGCGTGCGGGTGAAAGTGTTCGTCTTCACCGGCATCGGTGCTGCCATCGCCGGCACCTTTTCGGTGATGATCAACTTCACCTGGTGGCCGACGGCGGGCGACGGCTATCTCTTGCCGGTGCTGGCCTCGGTGTTTGTCGGCGGCACGCCGACCTGGGGCGGCATCGGCACGGTGGTCGGCGGCGCGATCGGCGCGGTCACCGTCTCGTTCATCCAGACCGGCGTGGTGGCGGCGGGCCTCAGCGGCTTCTACGTGCAGTTCTTCAACGGGCTGATCATCATCCTGTCGCTGCTCGGCCACAAGTGGAACCAGGCAAGGTACAGGTGAGGAGGCCGGTCACACCGGCGCGACAAACCCGTCCAGCACGCGCTTTTGCCCAGCCTTGTCGAAGTCGATGGTGAGCTTGTTGCCGTCTATTGCCGCGATATTGCCATTGCCGAATTTCTGGTGGAAGACGCGGTCGCCGACATTGAAGGCGGATGGCGTGTCGGCGACGGATTTGGCGACCAACTCGCCCTCGATGGTGCGGCCCTTCACCGAGGTGCGGCCGGCGCCGTAGCCACTATCGGTTTCGCCATAGCCGATGCGCTCGACCTGATGGCCGGAGCGGGTGCCCCAATTGCGGTCGGTAGCCTCGGTGCGGTTCGCCTGCGCGCGTTGCCAGCCGGGCGTCGCATAGGTGTTGGAGAAGCTGCCCTGGTCCTTGGCGCCGATATTGTCGAAGCGCGAGGCGCCATAGGGGTTCTGCCGCCCGCCGCCGCGACCGGAGGCGAATGAGCCGCCGCCATAGGGATTGCCGTAGCCGCCATAGGAGTTGCCGCTGTCTGCGACATCGACATGGGTTTCCGGCAGTTCGTCTAGAAAGCGCGACGGGATCGTCGATTGCCACAGGCCGTGAATGAGGCGGTTGGAGACGAACCAGATGTGCAGGTTCTTTTTCGCCCGCGTCAGGCCGACATAGGCGAGCCGGCGCTCTTCCTCCAGGCCGGAGCGGCCGCCTTCGTCCAGCGCGCGCTGATGCGGGAACAGCCCTTCCTCCCAGCCGGGCAGGAACACGGTCTCGAATTCGAGACCCTTGGCCGAATGCAGGGTCATGATCGAGACCGCGTCGAGCGACTCGCCCTGTTCGGCTTCCATGACCAGCGCGACATGTTCTAGGAAGGCGCGCAGCGATTCATACTCCTCCATGGAGCGGATCAGCTCCTTGAGGTTTTCCAGCCGCCCGGGCGCCTCCGCCGAACGGTCGTTCTTCCACATGTCGGTATAGCCGCTCTCTTCCAGGATAGTTTCGGCGAGCTCGGTGTGCGGCGTGGTCTCCAGCGCCTTTTGCCAGCGCTCGAAATTGGCCGCGACCTCGCGCAGCGCGGCGCGCGGCTTCGGCTTCAGCTCGTCGCTTTCGGCAAGCGTCGCCGCGGCCTCCAGCATCGGGATGCGCATGGCGCGCGCGGTGTCGTGGATCTGGCGGATGGTGGCCTCGCCGAGCCCGCGCTTCGGCACGTTGACGATGCGCTCGAAGGCGAGGTCGTCGCCGCTGTTGGCGACGACGCGGAAGAAGGCCAGCGCGTCGCGGATCTCCAGGCGCTCGTAGAAGCGCGGGCCGCCGATGACGCGGTAGTTCAAGCCCAGCGTGATGAAGCGGTCTTCGAAGGCGCGCATCTGGAAGGAGGCGCGCACCAGGATCGCCATGTCGTTGAGGTTGTGCTTCTGCCGCTGGTAGGCCTCGATCGCCTCGCCGATGGCCCTGGCCTCTTCCTCCGAGTCCCAGGCGGCATGGACATGTACCTTGTCGTCCTCGGGGTCGTCGCGGTCGGTGAACAGCGTCTTGCCGAAGCGGCCTTCATTGTGGGCGATGAGATGAGAGGCGGCGCCCAGAATATGCGCGGTGGAGCGATAGTTGCGTTCCAGCCTGATGATGGTGGCGCCGGGGAAATCCTTGTCGAAGCGCAGGATGTTGTCGACCTCGGCGCCGCGCCAGCCATAGATCGACTGATCGTCGTCGCCGACGCAGCAAATGTTTACGCTCACGGCCGCGCGCTCGCTGCGCTCGCTGGCCTCCGCGGGGGCGGCCTGACCGGCCGACGCCCGGTCGGGCTTGCGGCCTTCGGCCGACGGACTGCGCCCGGAATTGGGGCGCTGCGCCAGCAGCCGCAGCCACATATACTGCGCGGTGTTGGTGTCCTGGTACTCGTCGACCAGGATGTATTTGAACTTGCGGTGGTATTCCTTCAGCACGTCCGGATAGGCGCGGAAAATGCGGATCGGGTGGTAGAGCAGGTCGCCGAAGTCGCAGGAGTTCAGCGTCTGCAGCCGTTCCTGGTAGGCCTTGTAGAGCTGGCGGCCCTTGCCATTGCCGAAGCTGCGCGCATCGCCTTCCGGAATCTCGTCGGGGCCGAGGCCCTTGTTCTTCCAGTTGTCGATCATCTGGGCGAAGGTCTTGGCCGGCCAGCGTTTGTCGTCCAGTCCCTCGGCCTGGATCAGCTGCTTGATCAGCCGCACTACGTCGTCGGTGTCGAGGATGGTGAAATCCGACTTCAGCCCGGCGAGCTCCGCATGGCGCCGCAGGAGCTTGACGCCGATCGAGTGGAAGGTGCCGAGCCAGGGCATGCCCTCGACATTGCCTTCGCCGATCAGGAAGCCGATGCGCTGCTTCATCTCGCGCGCGGCCTTGTTGGTGAAGGTGACGGCGAGGATCTGCGAGGGGAAGGCCCTGCCTGTGGCAAGGATGTGGGCGATGCGGGTGGTGAGCACCCGCGTCTTGCCGGTGCCGGCGCCGGCGAGCACCAGAACCGGGCCTTCGGTCGTTTCGACCGCGAGCCGCTGTTCCGGGTTCAGGCCCTTCAGGTAATCGGGCGCGCTGTTCTGGCCGCTGCGCGCCGCCATGGCGCGCGCGGCTATGCCGGATGGGGCCGCAGCGGGCCGCGCATTCGGTTCATCGAAAAAAGGCATGTCTTCGGAAAAGCCCGACATCGCCCCCCGAATGTAGTGATTCGGGAGCGAAAGACCAGAACTGTCTACGTTTTGTTCTAGTTTCGCGTGTCCCGGGCCAACTTGACAGCCGGAGCGGGCAGGGGAAAGCTGCCGGCAGGGCAGGGACGGCATGCCGTCGCTTAGAGCCGCACTGGAGCGGATTGCTGTTTCCCGAACGGCGAACCGCTCCATCTTTGTTTTGACGCAACTCCCAATGGAAAGCCGCTCCACGCTTTTCCTGGAGTTGCTCCAAAGCGCGCAACAGTCGAAGGAGTACCGTCTTGGCTGTCACCATCACCTCCCTTGTCCTCGTCCTCATCGGTCTCATTCTCGGCGGCGGCGGTATCTGGCTCATCGCGCTGGGCGGCAGTTGGTATTACCTGATCGCCGGCCTGGTCTTCCTGGTCACCGCCTGGCTGCTTTTCAGGCGCAGGTCGACCTCGCTCTGGGTCTACGCGCTGTTCGTGCTCGCCACGCTATGCTGGGCGGTGTGGGAAATCGGCTTCGACTGGTGGCAGCTCGGTCCGCGTGGCGGCGTCATCGTGCTCGTCGCCTTGTGGCTTTTGACGCCATGGGCAAGGCGAGGCCTGCAAGGGCCGGACGGACGCGCGCCGCTGATCCTCGCCGTACTGGCCTCGCTCGCGGTCGCCGGCTATTCGATGACCGCCGATCCTCACGACATCGACGGCACGCTCGGCACCGAAAAGCTGGCGACGGCGGCCAATCTCGGCGGCGACATGCCGGCCGGCGAGTGGCACTTCTACGGCCGCACGCCTTTCGGCCAGCGCTATTCGCCGCTCGACCAGATCACGCCCGACAATGTCGCCAAGCTGCAGCCGGCCTGGACCTATCGCACCGGCGACGTGAAAGGCCCCGACGATGTCGGCGAGACGACCTATCAGGTGACGCCGCTAAAGGTGGGCGACACGCTCTTCATCTGCACGCCGCATAATTTCGCCATCGCCATCGATGCCGCGAGCGGCAAGGAAAAGTGGCGCTACGATCCGAAGATCAAGCTCGACAGCAACCGCCAGCACCAGACCTGCCGTGGCGTATCCTATTATGCCGATGCCAAGATCGCCGCCGGCCAGCCCTGCGCGCAGCGCGTCTACCTGCCGACGTCGGACGCCCGGCTGATCGCGCTCGATGCCGCGAACGGGCAGGTATGTCCGTCCTTCGCCCAGGGCGGCACGCTGAACCTGATGGCCAACATGCCCTATCCGAAATCGGGTTATTATTATTCGACCTCGGCGCCGCTCATCGTCGCCGGCAAGATCATCGTCGGCGGCGCGGTCAACGACAATTACTCGACCGAGGAGCCGTCGGGCGTCATCCGCGCCTTCGACGTCGACAGCGGCGCCCTGCTGTGGAACTGGGATTCCGGCAACCCGGACGTGACGACGCCGCTGCCCGCTGGGCAAACCTACACCCACAACTCGCCCAACATGTGGTCGACGGCGAGCGCCGACGAGAAGCTGGGATTGCTTTACGTGCCGCTCGGCAACCAGACGCCGGACCAGCTCGGCATGGGTCGCACCGCCAATGTCGAGAAGTTCTCTTCCTCGATCACCGCGCTCGACCTCAACACCGGCCAACTGCGCTGGGTGCGGCAGACCGTGCATCACGATCTGTGGGACATGGACGTGCCGGCGCAGCCGTCGCTGGTCGACATCACCACAGCGAACGGCGTCGTGCCGGCGCTGGTCGGGCCGACCAAGCAGGGCGATCTCTACGTGCTCGACCGGCGCACGGGCGAGCCGATCATTCCGGTGAAGGAAGTGCCGGCACCCGGCGGCGCGATCGGGGGGGATCATACCTCGCCGACGCAACCGGCCTCGGATCTCTCCTTCAATCCGAAGCCGCTGACCGGTGCCGACATGTGGGGTATCACCATGTTCGACCAGCTGGCGTGCCGGATTGACCTGAAACGATTGCGCTATGAGGGTCGCTACACGCCGCCCTCGCTGCAGGGCTCACTGGTCTATCCCGGCAATTTCGGCGTGTTCAACTGGGGCGGCGTCGCGGTCGATCCGGTGCGGCAGGTGATGTTCGGCATGCCGACCTATCTGGCATTCACGTCCAAGCTGATACCTCGCGCGGACGTGCCGCCGCCAGGCGATACCAAGGGCAGCGAGCAGGGGCTGAACCGCAACGAAGGCGCGCCTTACGCGGTGGTGATGGGGCCGTTCCTGTCGCCGCTCGGCATTCCCTGCCAGGCGCCACCATGGGGCTATGTCGCCGGCGTCGACCTCAAGACGGGAAACATCGCCTACAAGCACCGCAACGGCACCGTCTACGACATGACGCCGCTGCCCTTGCCCTTCAAGGTCGGCGTTCCCGGCATAGGCGGGCCGATGATCACCGCGGGCGGCGTCGCTTTCCTGGGCGCGGCAGTCGACGACTATCTGCGCGCCTACGACCTCACCACCGGCAGGCAGCTCTGGCAGGCGAGGCTGCCGGCGGGCGGCCAGGCGACGCCGATGACGTATACCGTGGCCGACGGCCGCCAGTTCGTCGTCATCGTCGCCGGCGGCCACGGCTCGGTCGGCACCAAGCCGGGTGACTATGTGATGGCCTATACGCTGCCGAAATAAGACCGGGCGGCGTCAGGCTTCAAAGCCCAAGATGGCCCCGCAAACTGGGCACCTGGTCCAGCACCTGGTTGGTCAGGTCGGGACCGGCGGCGGTCTCCGCCTGCTTGATCAAGGTCTCGCCGGCCTGACGGATTTGCGCCATGTCGAGGCCGGACGCCTTGAGGACGGCGACGCCGTTGATCAGAGCGCCGGCCTTTTCGCCGAGCACGCCGCCAAGCGCCCCTTGCAACGAGGACAGAAGCCCGCCGCCCGAATTGGCAGCACCGGCGGCCATCACGTCATATTTCTGAGCCAGCGCACCGGCGCCGGGGATCTGGTCGAAGAAGGATGAAATGCTGGTGCCTTCCGCCTCATGCTCCAGCACGGAAAAGATGGTACCGACAACCTTTTCAGTGGTCGGCTCGTCGAGGCCGGCCTTCGAGGCAACGGTGTTGATGATGTCCTGGACGTTCATGGGATTCCCCTTTCGTCGTTCGGATCAAAGCCGCCCGGGCAGCTTTGATTCCTAATGTGACAGCACCATCAAGGCTTTCGGAAATGACCAAAATGTGATGGGCGAGCCGAAGCTCTCCAAACCGTCATCCGCGCGTGGCTGGACCGTATGGATCTTGACCCTATCTTGCGGATCGACCCACGAAATCGTCCCCCATTGTCGTCGAGAAGAGCCATGACCGAACCCGTTGCCAAGTCCGTCATCGCGCAGCCTGTCATCACGCAAGCGATGATCGATGCCTATGACGAATACACGCATCTGACGCTCGACCGCCGCCGCTTCATGGAGCAGTTGACGAAGCTGGCGGGCTCGGGCGCGGCGGCCGCCGCGATCGCGCCGATGCTGGCGGCCAACTCCGCAAAGGCGGCGATCATTGCCGAGGACGACAGCCGCGTTAAGGGCGAGGACATCACCTATCCCGGCTCGAGCGGCGAGATGAAAGCCTATCTAGTCAAGCCGGCCGATCAGCAGCGCAAGCTCGGCACCGTCATCGTCATCCACGAGAACCGGGGACTGAACCCGCATATCCGCGATGTTGCCCGACGCGTGGCGCTGGAGGGGTTCGTCGCGCTGGCGCCGGACTTCCTGTCGCCGCTTGGCGGCACGCCGTCCGACGAGGACAAGGCGCGCGACATGTTCACCAAGCTCGATGCCGCCCAAGTCGCGGGCGACGGCGTGGCGACGGTCGCCTATCTCAAGAACCTCAAGGACGGCAACGGCAAGGTCGGGGCGGTCGGCTTCTGCTGGGGCGGCGGGGCAGTGAACCAGCTTGCCGTCCATGCGCCCGATCTCAGCGCCGGCGTCGCCTATTACGGCATGCAGCCGAAGGCCGAGGACGCCGCGAAGATCAAGGCGCCGCTGCTTCTGCATTACGCCGGGCTGGACAGCAGGACCAATGCGGGCATCGACGCCTATAAGAAAGCGCTCGACGCCGCGCATGTCGAGTACAAGGTCTATGTCTATGAGGGCGCCAACCATGCCTTCAACAACGACACCTCGGCCGCGCGCTATGACAAGAAGGCCGCCGACCTCGCCTGGGGGCGGACGGTCGCTTTCCTGAAGGAGAAGCTGGCATGATCGAGCGGTCTATATGCTTGCCGCGGGCTTGTGGGAAGCGACGCCGGCGATGACCAGCGCAACGCCGATGCAGTCAGTGAGGCTTGGCACCTGGCGCAGCACGATGACGCCGATCAGCGTTGCCGTGAGCGGCAGGAGCGAGAGCATCAGCGCGAAGCTCGCGCGCGGCAGCCTCGCCATGGCAAGCTGGTCGCAAATATAGGGGATGACCGAGGAGCAGAGGCCGACGCCGATTGCAGCCATGAGCAGTTGCGGCGACGAGAAGGCGGGTAGCGCCTCGCGAAGGCCGATGGGCAGTACGACCAGGAACGCGACCGCCATGGCGGTGCCGAGGCCGGCGATACCGAAGCCCGCCTGGGCGACGCGGTGACCGATCACGATGTAGCCAATGAAAAGGGCGCCATTCAAAAAGGCCCAGAACAAGCCGATGGGATCGCTCGACCATTTCACATCGATGAGCAGCAAGGTGCCGACCACGGCAACCGCGAGCGCCGCAAAGTTGCGCCGGCTGCGCAGGCCGACCAGCGCCACCCCGATCGTGCCGACGAATTCGATCGCGGCCACCAGCGAGATCGGCAGGCGGTCGAGCGCCAGATAGAACGAGGAGTTCATCAGCGCCAGGCAGATGCCGAAGGCCAGCAGCAGCAGTCGCCGACCGCGATCGGCGCGCGCGAAAATGCGCCAGGGCCTTGTCAACGGGGCGAAGAGGAGGGCGGCGGTGGCAATGCGCAGCCAAGCCATGCCGAGCACGCCGACCTGAGCCAAAAGCAGCACGGCGAAGGCCGGCCCGAGATAGTGGAACACGGCGCTGACGCAGAACCAGACATGAGGCGGCAACGCGTCGGCCGTTCTGGCAAGTGCGGTGGGGCCAGCCACGGCGTGAGGCGCATCGGTGTCACCGATAGCCCGGTTTGCAGCTGGGATTTGCGTTTGCGTTTTCATGCGAGCATTATCGCAGGCGAAACTCGCCGCCCATATGGGCAATATATGGCGAGGTGGCCCCGTTCGCTTTGTGATGGAAGAGTTTTGACTTGAAAAACCTTCGAAGTGAAAATGCCGATCTGGACGCGATCGATCTGAAGCTCCTGCGGCTCCTGGAAAAGGACGCGCGCATCAGCACGGCGGAACTGGCGCGCGCGGTCGGGCTGTCGGCGCCGAGCGTGGCGGAGCGCATCCGCAAACTGCAGGAGAACGGCGTGATCCAGGCCTACACGGTCAGGATCAATCCAGCCGCTCTCGGCATGAAGCTATCGGCATGGCTCAGAATCAGGCCGGTGCCGGGACAGCTTTCCGTCGTGGCGGACATCATTCGCGAGCTGCCGGAAATCGCGCAATGCGACCGGGTGACCGGCGAGGACTGCTTCATCGCGCTTGCCCATGTCGGCTCGATGAGCGAGCTCGAGCGCGTGATCGACCGGATCATTCCCTATGCGATGACCAACACCGCCATCATCCAGTCGTCACCGGTCGAGCCGCGCTCGCTTCTGGGCGGGTTCAGGCAAAAGTGAGGGCTCAGGCGTGGCCGCGCTTCATGCGCGCCTGCTTCAGAATCGCGCGCCAGCGGATCATGTCGAACGGGATAGGTTCGTTATTGTTGGCGATGTGGAAGATCTCGTTGTTGACGTTCTTCAGCGATCGCCAGAAATCATAGTCGGTAATGCGTGGATCGGCCGCCAAGCGCTCCACTTCGACCTTGATGTCGGTTTTCATGCACTGTCCTCGCACCGCATTCCGCCAGCCGCCCCGTGCGCAAACCCGGTAGGGCGGTTTTCGAACGCGCCGGTGAGTCGTTCAACGGACTCAACCGAATTGTTCACGTTAAAACCTTGGTAAGGTTAACGCGGGCGGGCGGGTTTTCAAGCGCCCTTGCGTTTGATGCCGATCGAGCGGCCGGCGCGCTCGGGCATCGGCAGCGCCGCATGGGCGGCGCGCACGGCCTCCAACCTGGCCATCACGTCGGCGGGGAAGGGGGCCACTCTCGGTCCGTCCATGTCGACATGCAGCGCAAGCTGCTCGGAGGTCGCCGCCAGCCAGCCGTCGACATGGCGGATTTCCTGATAGGCTCTTAGCCGCTTTTCGTCGTGGTCGATGAGCTGGAACGACACGTTCACCTTGTGGTCGAGATGCAACTCCTGCACGTAGCAGACATGAACTTCGGCCGTGTAGATGGTGAGGCGCCGCTCCTTGGCGTAGTTCGGCCCCATGCCCATCAGCTCGAACGCCTGGTCCGAGCCGCGGTCGAACAGCACGTTGTAGTAGGCCATGTTGAGATGGCCGTTATAGTCGATCCACTCCTCCTCGATCGTCATCGGGCCGGAAATGATCGGTGCGGGGATCGTCATCTGATGTTCCTTGATCGTTGCTGGGCAGGGCGTGCTGGTGAGATTGTTTCTAGTGGCGCAATTGCAGACGGAAAACTGCTTCACACTTTTCCTCGAATTGCTTTAGGCATCATCCATAGCTGCATAACAAGAGTGGCCGCTGGTCCATTCGCGGAGGAATTCATGGCTTTGAGCGACCTCAACCCCGTAGAACGCAACGAGGAAGGCATCGCCGCGGTGCTCGGCATCCTCAAGCAGCGCTTCGGCGAGCGCTTCCAGACCGGCGAGGCGATCCGCGGCCAGCACGCGCACACCACCACGTATATCCCGACCCAGGCGCCGGACGGCGTCGCTTTCGTCGAGACGACCGCGGAGGTGCAGGAGGTCGTGCGCGCCTGCGCCGCGCACCGCGTGCCGGTGATCGCCTTCGGGGTCGGCTCCTCGCTCGAGGGCCACACCAATGCGCCGGGCGGCGGCATTTCCATCGATACGTCGCGCATGAACCGGATCTTATCCGTCAATCCGCAGGACCTCGACTGCACCGTCGAGCCCGGGGTGACGCGCGAGGACCTCAACAGGCACCTGCGCGACACCGGCCTGTTCTTTCCGATCGATCCAGGCGCCAATGCGTCGCTCGGCGGCATGGCGGCCACCAGGGCTTCCGGCACCAACGCGGTGCGCTACGGCACGATGCGCGACAACGTGCTGTCGCTGACCGCCGTCATGGCCGACGGCGAGACGGTGACGACCGGCAAGCGGGCGAAGAAAAGCTCGGCCGGCTACGACCTGACGCGGCTTCTGGTCGGCTCCGAAGGCACGCTCGGCGTCATCACCTCGCTGACGCTGAGGCTGCAGGGCATTCCGCAAGCAATTTCTGGCGGCGTCTGCCCGTTTCCGAGCCTGGAGGCGGCCTGCAACACGGTGATCGCGACCATCCAGATGGGCATTCCGGTGGCGCGCATCGAGCTGGTCAACGCGCTGCAGATGCGGGCGATGAAGAACTATTCCAAGCTCGACTATCCGGAGAGCCCGTGCCTGTTCGTCGAGTTCCACGGCAGCGATGCGGGTGTCGCCGAACAGGCCGAGACGTTCGGGATGATCGCCGAGGAGAATGGCGGCGGACCGTTCCTGTGGACCAGTGTCGCGGAGGAGCGGACGAAGCTCTGGAAGGCCAGGCACGACGCCTACTGGTCGTCGCTGACGCTGCGCCCCGGCGCCAAAGGGCTGTCGACCGATGTCTGCGTGCCGATCTCCAGGCTTGCCGAATGCGTCACCGAGACCGAAGCCGACATCGCCGAGATGGGGCTTATCGCACCCATTGTCGGCCATGCCGGCGACGGCAATTTCCATGTGCTGGTGCTGATGGACGTCGACAATCCGGCCGAGATCGCGCTTGCGGAAAAATTCGTCGCCCGGCTCAACATGCGCGCCATCGCCATGGAAGGCACCTGCACCGGCGAGCACGGCATCGGCCAGGGCAAGGTCGGCTTCCTGCGCCACGAGCTTGGCTACGGTGTCGATATCATGCGCACGATCAAGCAGGCGCTCGATCCGCTCAACATCATGAATCCGGGCAAGATTTTGCCTGGCGGCGGTCACTAGCGATGGTGGTGGCCGAAAGGCTTTTACCTATCGACCTGCCGCTATTGTCGGCCGGCGCCCCGCTGCCGCATGTCTTCGCGGATGAAGAACGCCTGCTGATCGCCTATCTCGTCAACAGCCCGGATCCGTCCTTCGACGGCACGAACCCGCGCTCAGTCTCGGCCACCTCGGAAGGGGAAACAGTGGCAATCCTGGCGGTGGCCCCATATGTTGCGCTGCAGTTCGGTCCGCCAAACGATGAGGCGCTCAGCGGGCATCGTCTCTATAACTTGGTCTGCGACCATATTCCGCGTTCGAAGTCGTCAATTCGTCGTGGACTGCTTCCCTGGAAGAAGCCAACCGGGTTCACCCGCGCCACATGACAGAGCTGTTTTCCGGCTGTCGGCACTTCATTCTTACGTTTCAGGATTCGACCCTGGAATTCATCGCGAGGGATTTCCAGATAAGCCTGCGAAGAGGAGCGGTGCTGAAGTCTTTGATCGAAGCCATGAACGGATGACCGCCTGGTCGTAGCGCCCCTGCTGTCGCTTATCCTCTGCCCCTTCGACCAGCTTCTGCAGCATCGGGCGCGTCGGCGAAGAAGGTCGTGTCGGTGTGCGGGGTGGAGAAATCGAGCAGCCGGTCATAGGCGCCGGGGCTCGCCGACATACATGCGCTGCAGCATTTTCTCGATCACCCACAGATGGCGCGTATAGCCGATGAAAAGGTGCCGAACTCGTTCTGCCCCGGGCGACCGAACGGCTCCGTGTTGGGTTCAGATTGTCGCGGCCAAGGACATGACCAAAACGGCAGAGATCGGCAAAAGAGATATCCTGACCGCGATCGATCGCGCAACTGGAGACATTGGCGGCCGCCGGGCGCTGAATTGCCTCTTTATCGACACGCGGATGCGGGTAGAGTGCGGCTTACTTTGAACCCGGGAAACAGATGCTCGCACGCCTGTTCGTGATTTTCGGTGGCCTGTTCGTGCTGGTGCTGTGCGCGGCGCTGGTGGTGCCGTATTTCGTCGACTGGACGGGCTACCGCGGCGATTTCGAGCGCGAGGCGAGCGCCATCCTCGGCCGCAAGGTGACGGTAAAGGGCGATGCGACGGCGCGGCTGCTGCCATTTCCGTCGGTGACCTTCTCGAATGTCGAGGTTGCGGGCGGGCCGCAAGGCAAGCCCGCGATGACGGTCGAGACCTTTTCCATGGATGCGGAGCTCGCGCCGTTCCTGCGCGGCGAGGTGCTGATCTTCGACATGCGGCTGGTGCATCCCAAAGCCATCATCGATGTCGCCGGCGACGGCACCGTCGACTGGGCGATCCGGCCGTCGACGCCCTTCGAACCCGGCCAGATCGCCATCGAAAAGCTGTCGGTAACCGACGGGCAGATCGAACTTCGCCATGCCGCCGGCGGACGCAGCCATCTGATCTCGGAGATCAACTCGACCATTTCGGCCAAGGCGCTCACCGGTCCATGGCGCATGGACGGAACGCTGCGCTTCGATGGCCTGCGCACCGACGTCTCGGCCTCGACCGGCAAGGTGGAACCGGACGGCCAGATGCGGCTCAGGCTGAAAGCCGATCCCGATGCCTATCCGCTGATCATCGAAGCCGACGGCAATGCCGGCATCGTCAAGGGCGCCGCTATCTATTCCGGCCAGTTCAAGATCTCGGGTGCGGACAAGAACGATGTCGACAGGAATTCGGTCGAGCTGCGCGGCAATGACGGCGAGCCGGTCAAGATCAGCACCGGCAAGCCCGACCCTGGCTTCCGGCTGAACGGCAAGTTCGCGCTCGACCACCAGAAGCTCAATGTCGACGAGTTCCGTTTCGAGACCGGGCCGCTCGACAATCCCTATACGGCCGACGGCAAGGCCTCGGTCGATCTCGGCCTGAAGCCGCATTTCGCCGTCGAGGCGAGCGGAGCCCAGGTGCAATTCGACGAAGCTGTCGGCGGAGCCACCGGCTCAGGCTTCACGCTCGACCAGCGGATCGCGGCATTCGAGCAGACGCTGCAGCATATGCCGAAGCCGACCATACCGGGCACGGTCGAGGTTCGGCTGCCGGCGGTGGTGGCTGGCGACACGACGGTGCGCGACGTACGGTTGTCGGCCGAGCCGGTCGCAGGCGGCTGGTCGGTGAAGTCGCTTGCCGCGACGCTGCCGGGCCGCACGACGCTCGAAGCCGACGGCATGCTGAGCGTCGAGGACCATTTCGGCTTTACCGGCTCGTTGCTGCTGGCCGTCGGGCAGCCTTCCGGATTTGCCGCGTGGCTATCGAAGGATGTCGACGAGGCCATCCGCAGGCTGCCCGCGGCAGGTTTCAAGGCCAAGGTCGATCTCAGTGAGAACCGACAGTCCTTCAGCGACCTCGAACTCATCCTCGGCAAGGCGAAATTTTCCGGCAACATCGATTCCAGCCAGCCGGACGGCGCCAGGCCATCGGTGCTGATGCAGCTCACCGGCGGCGAGATGGACCTGGATGGGCTTGCGGCCTTCGCCTCGATCTTCATCAGCGACAAGGGCGCCAACCGCTTTTCCGATCGCGATCTCGATTTCCAGATCAAGGCGGGACCGGTGAGCGCGGGCGGGCTCAGCGCCGACACCGTCGACACGGCGCTGCGGCTGCGCGAGGGCCTGCTCGAGATCGACCGGCTTTCGATCGGCGGCCTGGCCGGCGCCTCGATCAGCGCCACGGGCCGCATCAAGGATTTCCCGCAGAGCCCGACAGGCAAGCTCAACGCGTCCGTGGTGGCGGTCGATTTGAAGCCGCTGATCGATGTCGCGGCCCAGCACTATCCCGACAATGGCGTGCTCAAAGGCCTGGCCAGCCGTGCGGCCGCCTATCCCGAACTGTTTCAGGACGCGCGCATCGATCTCTTGACCAGCGCCGCCGACAATGGCGACGGCACCACCGGCCTGGCGCTCTCAGCCCAGGGCAAGGCAGGCGGTTCGGCCTTCTCGGCCTCGCTTTCCGGCAGGGGGACGGCGGACAAGCTCTCCGAGGCGCCGGTGTCGATCACCTTCAACGCCGGCAACGACAATGCCACAACGCTGCTTGCGCTTTACGGCCTGCCGGCGCTGCCGCTCGGCATGCTCGGCCACGCGAACACCGACGTCTCGGCGAAGGGCTCGGTCGCCGGCGGTCTCGCCACCAGCTTCAACCTGACGGCCGACGATTTCAGGGCAAGCTTCGACGGGACCGTCGCCGACACGGCGCAAGGCCCCACCGCCAAGGGCAAGGTCAATCTCAATGCTGCCGATATCGAGCCGTGGCTGATGACGACGGGGGTAGGCCTGCCCGGCATGGGAACCGGAACATCGACGTCGCTGGCGGCCGATGCCGATTTCGGCAACGGGCTCCTGGTGCTGAGCGGCCTCACCGGTTCGATCAACAAGGCGGCAGTGTCGGGCGACGTCAACATCGATGCCAAGGACGGGCTGCCGCATCTTGCGGGAGCGCTGGCGCTCGACGAGCTCGACCTCGATCCGCTGGCGGTCTCGCTGTTCGGCGACCAGTCCTTCGCTCCGGCCAAGGGCGGATGGCCGACCACGCCGTTCAGCCAGAAGTCGGCCCTGCCGTTCAACGCCGATCTCGATCTCAACACCTCGGCGCTTGACGTCGGGTCCTTCGCTACGGCGCATGACGCTTCATTGTCGCTCAAGCTCGACCGCGAAGGCATCCACGTCTCCGACCTGAAGGCGAAGCTCTATGGCGGCGATTTAACCGGCCTGTTCGATTTGAAGAACACGGAGGGCACCGGCCTGTTCTCCGGCCAGATGAAGCTCGCCGGCGGCGATCTTTCTGCGGTTCTGCCCGGAGCCGGTATCGGCGGCCGCGGCGATCTTTCGGCGGCGTTGTCGACCAGCGGCAAATCGGTCGATGCCATGATCGCCGCCTTGTCCGGATCGGGCACCGCGGCGCTGAAGGGATTGAAAGTGGACGGCATCAATCCGGACGGCTTTGGTGCCATCATCGCCAAGGCTGATGCGATCGGACGCGATATCGACGCTGCCAAGACGGCGGAGTTCGCGCCGCAGATCGCCGGTGAGGGCAGCTTTGCCGCGGGGGACGCGGATGTGGCCTTCACCGTCGCCAACGGCACGCTGCGGGCGCCGCCGATCAGTCTCGACAATCCCGGCGCGACCCTGTCCGCCGACGTGACCGCCGACCTCAACGCGAGCACCGTCACGGCGAAGGGGACATTGACCTATCACCCCGGCGACGAGGCTTTGGTCGGCTCGGAGCCTGCCGTCAATTTCAGCCTGGCCGGCCCCCTCGGGGCGTCCGCGCTTCAGTTCGACAGCGGTCCGCTGGCGCAGTTCCTGACGCAGCGCGCGCTGGAAAAAGAACAGCAGCGGGTCGAGGCAATGCAGGCGGCGCTGCTCGAGAAGCAGCGGCTGCGGCGCGAGGCGCGCTATTACGCGGCGCTGCAGACGGAGCGCGACAGGGCGGCCGAGGAGCTGCGCCGGCAAGAGGAAGAGGCGCGGCAGAAGGCTGAGGCGGAAGCCAGGGCGAAAGCCGAGGCTGAAGCCCAGGCTCAGGCTGAAGCCGAGGCAAAAGCCAAGGCCGACGAAGAGGCCAGGGCAAAAGCGGAAGCCGACGCCAAGGCCCAGGCCGATGCGCAGGCGAAGGCCGAGGCAGAGCAGCGGGCCGCGGACGAGGCAGCCAAGGCGCAGGCCGAGGCCGATCGCAAGAAGGCGGAGCAGGCGAAGCTGGACGCAGCACGCAAGGCGGCCGAGCAAGCGCGGAAGGTCGACGGGTCGCTGCCCGGCGTCAATGACGGTTCGACCCCAGCACCGCCGAAGCCCAAGGCCAATCCGTTCACGATCGACAATCTGTTGAAGTCGCTCGACGGCGGTTGAGCTTTACGCCGCGCGCGTGGCGGAACTGGTCCGAATATCCCGGTGAGCCTACGACTCTTCCTGGCGCGAGAGCAGGCGCCGCAGCATCGGCTCGATGCGCGACAGCTCGTCGAGATGCGCGGCCGACAGTTCTGCCAGGCGATCGTCGGCCAAAGGAGTGAGCTGCAGCAAGACGCGGCGATGGTCGCTGTTGTCCTGATCGCGCGTGACCAGACCGGCCTCGGCAAGGCGGTTCACCAGTTCCACTGCGCTGTGGTGGCGGATGCGCAGCCGCTCGGCGAGATCGCCCACAGCCACAGGTCCGCCGCTTGGAAATCCCTTGATCGCCAGCAGCGCCTGGTGCTGGCGCGGCGTGAGGCCCGCCTCATTGGCCTGGACCTGGCTGAATTCGAGAAAGCGGCGGATCAGGTAACGGAACTGCGACAGCCGCTGGTAGTCGGCCTGGCTGATGGCGGGGCGTGATTTCGGCGGCGTCATTCCCCGACTTATGGTCCTTTCCCGCAAAAGCTCAACAGCTCGTCGCGATCCCTGTCCAAAATGACGCGGAGCAGGTCACGAAAACGGCTTGAAGATTTATATCGTATTACGATATGAGGCCACCTGAAACGGACGGCCTTCGCGCCGCCAGAAAGTTCAGGCTCCCAACATGAAATCCGCTCATGCCGGCAACGGCCATCTTCGCGACTTCACGACCGATCCGCGCGTGCTCCTCATCGCGGCCATCGCGGTGGTGGTGGCGACCGCCGGGCTCTTCGCCGGCATCGTGCTCCTCCAGCTCATCAGGCTTGCCACCAACATCGCTTATTTCGGGCAGTTCTCTCTGGCCGAACTCAAGCTCGAGGACTCGCCCCTTGGGCTCGCCGCAGTGATCGTGCCGGTGATCGGCGCGCTGATCATCGGCCTGATGGCGCGCTTCGGCAGCGAAAAGATCCGCGGCCATGGCATTCCCGAGGCCATCGAGGCGATCCTGCTCGGGCGCTCGCGGCTCGACGCCAAGGTCGCGGTGCTGAAGCCGCTGTCGTCGGCGATCTCGATCGGCTCGGGTGGACCGTTCGGCGCCGAAGGCCCGATCATCATGACTGGCGGCGCCATCGGCTCACTGATCGCGCAGATGCTGCCGGTCAGCGACAATGAGCGCAAGACGCTGCTGGTGGCAGGTGCCGCAGCCGGCATGACCACGGTGTTCGGCACGCCGATCGCGGCCATTATGCTCGCCGTCGAATTGCTTTTGTTCGAATGGACGCCGCGCAGCTTCATCCCAGTCGCCGTCGCCGCGATCGTCGCGGAAGTCGAGCGCACCCTGCTGCACCTGCCGGGCCCGATCTTTCCGTTCTCCGGCACCATGGAGGCGTCGATCGCCGGGCTGGGCGGCTGGGTGCTGGTCGGCATTGCCGCCGGGCTGCTTTCAGGACTGCTGACGCAACTGGTCTATGCCTGCGAGGACGCTTTCCTGAAGCTGCCGATCCACTGGATGTGGTGGCCGATGATCGGCGGCCTGGTGGTCGGCATCGGCGGCTTGATCGAGCCGCACGCGCTTGGTGTCGGTTACGACAACATCGCCAACATGCTCGACGGCCGCACGCTCGCCACCGCCGCGCTGCTGCTTCTGGTGGTAAAAGCCGTCATCTGGTCGGTCGCGCTGGGTTCGGGAACCTCGGGCGGCGTGCTGGCGCCGCTGCTCATCATGGGCGGCGCTATGGGCGCGGTGCTCTCGGGCATGCTGCCCGAGGCGAGCCCCGGCTACTGGCCGCTGCTGGCGATGGCGGCGACCATGGGCGGCACCATGCGCGCGCCGCTCACCGCGACCTTCTTCGCCACCGAGCTCACCGGCAACACGCATGTGCTGGTACCGCTGATCGCGGCCTGCGCCACCGCGCATGCCGTCACCGTGCTGTTGATGAAGCGCTCGATCCTGACCGAGAAAGTGGCGCGGCGCGGGCATCACTTGGTGCGCGAATACCGCGTCGATCCTTTCGCCCTGACCAGGGTCAAGGAGGTGATGACGACCAAGGTCGAGAGCGTGCCGGCGACGATGACGCTGCATGGCGCGGCGACCTTCCTGACCGCGCCGGACACGCGGCATCCGAGTTTCCCGGTGATCGATGAGGCGGGGCATGTGCTCGGCGTCATCGACCCGCCGGCGATCCTGCGCTGGCGCCGTAACGGCAAGCACCGCAAGGCGACCCTCGGCGAACTGCTCGCCGGCAGCAAGATCACACTCGCTTATCCGGACGAATATCTGGAGGCGCTTTCCGACAAGCTGCTCACTGCCAATGTCTCGCACCTGCCGGTCGTCTCACGCGAGGATGAACGGCTCATCGGCTATATCGGCTGGAAAGACATGATGCGGGTAAGGTCGAAAAAGCAGGCGGAGGAGCGCGACCGCACCGCCTTGCTCAGCTTCGGCGCAAAGCGCAAGGCCGAACAAAGCGTCGGAGACAGCGCGGTTTAGGTCGCGTTACCGCCGCGTTTCGCCCAGGCCAGCACATAGAGCCTCAGCGCGGACGAAAGGTTCGCGTCCCGCGTACGCGTCTCGTCGATCTCGGCGACCAGGGCCGCGAGCGACAGCGAACGCTGCTCGGCGATGGCGATGAGGTCGTCATAGAAGGGCTGCTCCAGGGAAAAGCTGGTGCGGTGACCGCGGATCGTTACCGAACGTTTTTCGACCGCGGCCATTGCAGGACTCAGCGCTTGCCGGGGTCGTCGGGTTTTTCCCGGCGATGGCCGGCCACGAATTTCTCGGCCTTCTGCGACGTCAGCCGGTCACGCTCGCGCTCCGTCTTCGAGCGGCCGTGCAGTGCCCGGTTCTCGCTCGCCTGGCGTTCCTTGTCGATGCGCGCTTTCTGCTTGCGGGCCTGGCGGAGATTGACGACCTCGCCCATGACGCCGCGCTACTTCTTGCGGAAGGCGTCGAGCGAGACGACGTCGGCGCCCTTGCCGCCGGTCTCGGCGGCCGCCGGCTTCTTCTCGGCCTCGGCGGCCTTCTTCTTCGTTTCCGGCTTCTTCTCCGGAACGACGGCAACCGGCTCGGGCGCCGGAGCGGCAGCCTCGTCTTCGGCGTTCTCCGTCTTGACGTCGAATTCGAGCTCGAAATTGACCGACGGATCGTAGAAGCCGCGCACGGCGGAGAAGGGGATTTCGAGCTTTTCGGGAACGTCGGAGAAGGAAAGCCCGACCTCGAAGCCGGCGTCCGTCACCTTCAGGTCCCAATACTGGAACTGGATGACGATGGTCATCTGCTCCGGATAGCGCTCGCGCAGCCTCGAGGAGATGCGCACGCCCGGCGCGCCGGTCAGGAAGGTGATGAAGAAATGATGATTGCCCGGAAGGCCAGTGCGCGCGACCTCGGCCAGGACCTTGCGCATGACGCCGCGCAGAGCCTCCTGGGCCAGAATGTCGTAGCGGATGTGGTCGTCGGCCATGTGATGGTCGGGTTCCGTTGAATCGTCCGCATAGCTGTAATCAAGCTTGAGCGCGGCGTAAACCGCATATAGGCGCAAAGGCGTGAGGCCAAGAGGGGTGCCGGCGATTTGATCGTTCAGGCGTGAACGAGCGCCGCCTGTTTGCCGGCTGGCGACTTCTTCCTGGCGAAGGCGCTGAGAAAGGTCCGCACGCCATTGGTGGCGGAGCGCAGCACTTCTTCCTCGGTCGGCATCCCACCCAGCATGAAAGTGATCTGAAGCTCGGCATTGACGAGGGCGAGGAACTGACGCGCCGCGACGTCGGGGTCGCCGATCGCGAGATGCCCGGCGAAGGCAAGCCGGGCGAAGCGCGCGGCAAGCGCCGACCAGGTGCGGCCCGGGCCCTGTTCGCGCCATTCGGCAAACAGTTCCGGATAACGCTCGCCTTCGGCCTGGATCAGCTTGCGCAAGAAACGGCCGTCGCGGTTGCAGATGCAATTGCGGTTCATGCGCACGGCAAAGGCGATCAGGTCGGCTTCCAGGTCCGTGGGCTGGTCGGGGAAGCTGGCGATGGTGGCGAAGATGCCGGCGTTGCAGCGCTCCGTCAGGTCGTGCACGACGGCCACGAAGAGCTTTTCCTTGTCGCCGTGATGGTTGTAGACGGTCTGGCGCGAGACGCCGGCCTCGGCCGCGATCAGGTCGATATTGGCGCCGGCATAACCTTCGCGGCAAAAAACGGAAGCGGCGGCATCCACCACCGACACGCGTTTGGCCTCGTGGCTGCGTGGCGGGAAGGTGTCAGGAGAAACGCCGTGCTTCATGAAAATCTATATAGCGGTGATTGACGAATTGGACAAGCCTGTCTAAATTTGTGGACACAATAAAGGGGAATCCCGCTGAAGACGAATACGTTCGCCCTGACAGGCGAATGAATTCGCTCTGAATGTAGGATTTCCGCGGGATGGAACGTCCTGGGTTCAGACGCCGGTATTCGCGGCGGCAACCAGATCCGAAAAGAGCCTTATCATGAGTCCCAAATTCCTCCGCATCGCGGTCGTGCTCGGCTTGTTGTCCGCGATCGGGCCGTTCGCGATTGATATGTATCTTCCCGCGCTGCCTTCGATCGGCCAGGACCTGCATGCCGGCACTGCCGCCGTGCAGATGAGCCTGTTGATCTTCTTCCTGTCGATGGGTTTCGGTCAGATCGTCGTCGGGCCGATCTCCGACATGGTCGGCCGCAAGGCGCCGCTTTATGCCGGCCTCGCGCTGTTCATGGTCGGCGGCGTCGGCTCGGCGATGGCACCTAACATCGAGTGGCTGATCGCCTTCCGCTTCCTGCAGGGTCTCGGCGCCAGCGCCGGCATGGCGGTGCCGCGCGCCATCGTGCGCGATCTGCACACCGGCAATGAGGCCGCCAAGCTGATGTCGCTTCTGATGCTGGTGTTCTCGGTTTCGCCGATCCTGGCGCCGCTGACCGGCAGCCAGATCATCGAAAGTTTCGGCTGGCGCGCCGTGTTCTGGACAGTCACCGGCGCCGCGGCGCTTGCAACGATCCTGCTGGCCACCTCGCTCAAGGAGACGCGCCCGGTCGAAGAGCGCGCCGGCTCATCCTTCGGCACGGCGCTTGCCGGCTACCGCTACCTGATGGGCGACCGCAACTTCCTCGGCCTTGTGGCGATCGCCGGCTTCGGCATTGCGAGCTTCTTCGTCTACCTGTCGAGCTCGTCCTTCATCCTGATCGACCATTACGGCCTGTCGCCGTCGGTCTATAGCGTGTTCTTCTCGATCAACGCGGTCGCCTTCATCGGCATGTCGCAACTGACCGGGATGCTCGCCGACCGCTTCGGGTTGAGGCGCGTCGTCTGGGTGGCGGTCACCGGCTATGCCACGGTTATGGTCGCGCTGTTCGCGATCATGGCCTCGGGCGTCGACCGGCTCGACGTGATGGCCGCGCTGCTCTTCGTCGGCTACGGCTTCCTCGGCCTTGTCATCCCGACCACCTCGGTGTTGGCGATGGAAGAGCATGGCGAGATCGCCGGCACGGCCTCGGCGCTGATGGGCACGCTGCATTTCGCCATCGGCGCGCTGGCGATGGGCGTCGCCGGCATCTTCTTCGACGGCACGCCGATGCCGATGGTAGCGGGCATCACGCTCTGCGCCGTGATCTCGTTCACGCTGGCCAAGCTCACGCTCGGCCGCTCACGCGAAGCGGTGGAAGCGCCGGCGGAGTAGGGCGCCTCGAAACAACCCCCAAAGGCCGGCTTGTCCGGCCTTTTTTATTGCAGGCCTGTTTGATCGATAACGAAGCGCACCCGCTCTTCGAGCGAAGCAAGGGGCAAGGTGGCCAATTCGTAGCCGAGTTCCGCATAGGCACCGGTGACGAAACGGAACGTGCGCTCGGCCTCCTCGAGCGTCTGCTTGCGCTCCTCGTCCTGGGTGAAGATCTCCGGCCATGGCGGCGCGACGAAGACGCGGGGCGCGTAGCGGAATTTTCGCGCCGCGCTTGTGACGTGATCGGGCACCGGCAGGCCGCAGAGTCTGAGATAGCCGACCGTGTCGGGTGTGCCGCGATCGAAGAAGACCGGGCCGGGTTCGGCATGCGCGGCGTGCCAGGAACGCAGCTCCCATGCCAGCATCAGCTCGGCAAAGAGTGCGCGATCCTGCCAGGGAAGGGCATGGCCGCCGATCGCCATCTGGTCGCGGATGATGCCGCGCCCGGCCTCGGGGGCCGTCGCAAAGCCTTGGGTCCGCAGCGCCTCGATCAGCGTGGTCTTGCCCGAGCCTGGGCCGCCGGTCAGCACGAAGAATCGGTCGCAATCGTTTTGCATCGCTTGTCCATGGGTGATGAGCGGCAAGGCTGTGCGCCGCGCATCGAGCGCCCGACAAGCCTTTGCCGTTCGGTCGGTTGGTAAGAAGCAAAAGGAGGGAGAAGGTGGAGGTTTCTGTTGCCAGGTACCTCCGAACCCCGCCTAGAAGTGCGAACCGCTAGGACTTGATTTGAAGCGTTCGCGCCGCATTAAGCAGCGAGACGAGCTTCCGCATAGTTGTCGTTGGCAACTATAAGTTTAGCCCGATGACGGTGGTACAATGCCGGGCGAAAGTACGATCTTTACACCTTCGTCGATCCTATTTCGCCCCCAGCAAAAGCCGCTCCATCAGCCAGAGCGGTTTTTGGTGGAGGCGCCGGGTACCGCCCCCGGGTCCGAACGGCTTATTTCATCGCCTGTTTATCGCCATAGTCGGTCAAGCCGACGAAGCGAATATAGGGAGCGATGAGGGAAAAATAAAGGCCAAACCGGCGGTTATCCGGTTATGCCAAACTGTGCAGCCAAGGGTTGACTTGCGCGCCTGCTCAATCAAATCTCGCTCCCGGTGAGGAGTCTCCGATCTAGCGCACAGGTTGCGCGGCGCGCCACAACCCTCACCGATCGGATCGGTGGCGCCGACGAGGGGAAGTTTGATGGCCGACTATCTTGCGGATGTGAAGAAATACGATGCCGGCGCCAGCGCCGAGGCGGTCGATAAGATCGTCAAGCATCTGGGTATTGCGCTGAGGAACCGCGATTCCTCGCTGGTGTCCTGCACCGACCCGAAGGAACTCGACCGCGTGCGGGAGAACTGGATCGGCAAGAAGCTCGGCGTTGCCGATGCCGCAAAGGCCAACGCCTCGATCGAGAAAACCTGCAAGGCGATGCATGCCGACAACACCAAGAGCCGCGTGACCTTTTACTATCTGATCGCGAAGGACCTCGGCAAACTCGGCTCTCTGTGAGCCACAGGCACCCGGCGGCCGGCACGAAACCG
This sequence comes from Mesorhizobium sp. SOD10, assembly GCA_000824805.1. GTDB lineage: Bacteria > Pseudomonadota > Alphaproteobacteria > Rhizobiales > Rhizobiaceae > Mesorhizobium. The sequence continues at coordinate 4,364 of CCNA01000004.1, read as the reverse complement.
TGCCGGCACCCTGGACTTTTGGGTGCGATCCGCATCCGCAGCCTGCTTTGCGGTGTTCGACCGGCTGTCGGTCGGGTATGATTGGCTGTCACCCGAATCGAGGCAGAGCCGATGCGCCAATATCTCGACCTGTTGAAGCATGTGCTGGAGAACGGCGTCGATCGCGGCGACCGTACGGGCATCGGCACGCGCTCGGTGTTCGGCTATCAGATGCGGTTCGACCTTTCGCGCGGCTTTCCCGTCACGACCACCAAGAAGCTGCATCTGAAGTCGATCATCCACGAGCTTCTTTGGTTCCTGGCCGGCGACACCAACATCAAATATCTCAACGACAACGGGGTCACCATCTGGGACGAATGGGCCGACGAGAACGGCGATCTCGGCCCGGTCTATGGCAAGCAGTGGCGCTCATGGCCGGATGGGCATGGCGGCGAGATCGACCAGATCGCGAATCTTTTGACGGAGATACGCAAGAATCCTAACTCGCGCCGGCTGATCGTGTCGGCCTGGAATCCGGCCGAAGTCGAGGCGATGGCGCTGCCGCCCTGTCACTGCCTGTTCCAGTTCTATGTTTCAGAAGGCCGGCTCTCTTGCCAGCTTTACCAGCGCTCCGGCGATATCTTCCTCGGCGTGCCGTTCAACATCGCTTCCTATGCCCTGCTCACCATGATGGTGGCGCAGGTGACCGGGCTGGAGCCCGGCGACTTCGTCCATACGCTGGGCGACGCGCATCTTTATTCGAACCATTTCGAGCAGGCGCGCGAGCAGATGCGGCGCACGCCCAAGGCCCTGCCGACGATGTGGATCAATCCGGAGGTGAAGGACCTCTTCGCTTTCCGCTTCGAGGATTTCCGCCTCGAGAACTATTTTGCGGATGCAAACATCAAGGCGCCGATCGCCGTTTAACTCTCTCAGTCGATGCCAACCATGACGTCCGAGGCCTTGATCACCGCATAGGCCTGCTTGCCTTTTTCGAGCGCAAGATCGGCGACCGCCTCGTTGGTGATCGAGGAGGTGACGATGACGCCGCCGCCGATGTCGATCCGGACATGCGAGGTGGTGGCTCCCTTGACGATCTCCGTGACCTTACCCTTCAGGATATTGCGGGCGCTGATCTTCATACGTCTCTCCTTCGAGCTTCACCGTCCCGTTTCGCATTCAGCGTAGGCCGAGACCACGCCGGCGCACAATGCCACGACAGGCGAAAAGCCTTTCTTTGTTATGTTCATCCGGATATATCGGTCAGAGGCTTTGGGCCGAACGGATGTTGAAACCAGGGAGAGACTTCATGACGGGCAAGGGCTTCAGGTTGAAGGCGGCCGCTGTCGGCGGCCTGACGGCAATGCTGATGGCGGCACCGGCGGCCCATGCCGACGACAAGGTGGTCGTCTTTGCCGCGGCGAGCCTCAAGGACGCGCTCGACGCAGTCAACAAGGCCTGCGAGCCGGAAGTCGGCGAAGCCGCCACCATCTCCTACGCGGCAAGCTCGGCGTTGGCCAAGCAGATCGAAGGCGGCGCACCGGCCGACGTGTTCGTATCGGCCGATCTCGACTGGATGAAATATCTTTCCGACAAAAAGCTGACCAAGCCTGACACCGAGGTGAAGCTGCTCGGCAACCAGATCGTGCTGGTGGCGCCGAAGGACTCCATGGTCGAGGCCAAGGTGGAGAAGGGCTTCGACCTTGCCAAGCTGATCGGCGACGGCAAGCTTGCCATGGGCGATTTCAAGGCCGTGCCGGCCGGCAAATACGGCAAGGCGGCGCTGGAATCGCTGGGCGTCTGGTCGTCGGTCGAGGGCAAGGTCGCGCAGGCCGAGAATGTGCGTGCAGCGTTGAAGCTGGTGTCGACGGGCGAGGCGGCGCTGGGTATCGTCTACGCTACTGACGCGCATGCCGAAAAGGGCGTCAAGGTCGTCGGCACCTTCCCTGAAGATTCGCACCCGCCGATCATCTATCCGATTGCCCAGACTGCCGATTCGAAGGACAAGGATACGGCTGCCTTCCTGAAATGCGTCGAGTCGGCCAAGGCCGCCGACCTCTTCAAGGAGCAGGGTTTCACGGTGCTGGCGCCGAGCAACTGAGAAAGACCGCGCAAACGCAACTATGAACTGGCTGCTGGACCTCACTCCCGACGAATGGAATGCGGTCCGCCTGTCGATCAAGGTGGCGTCGGTGGCGATGATCGCCAGCCTGCCGCCGGGCATCCTGCTTGCACTCCTGCTCGCGCGGGGGCGCTTCTGGGGCAAGACTCTGCTCAACGGGCTGGTGCATCTGCCGCTGATCCTGCCGCCGGTGGTGACCGGCTATCTGCTTCTGCTCACCTTCGGCCGGCGCGGCCCGGCCGGCGCCTTCCTGGCCGAGCATTTCGGCATCGTCTTTTCCTTCCGTTGGACGGGCGCGGCACTGGCCTGCGGGGTCATGGGTTTTCCGCTGATGGTGCGGGCGATCAGGCTCTCGATCGAGGCGGTCGACCGCAAGATGGAGGCCGCCGCCGGCACGCTCGGCGCCAATCCGCTCTGGGTGTTCGCCACCATCACGCTGCCGCTGATCCTTCCCGGCCTGATCGCCGGCGCGATCCTTTCCTTCGCCAAGGCGATGGGCGAATTCGGCGCCACCATCACCTTCGTCTCCAACATCCCCAACGAAACGCAGACGCTGCCTTCGGCGATCTACACCTTCACGCAGGTGCCCGGCGGCGACGAGGGCGCGCTCCGGCTGACGCTGATCTCGATCGCCATCTCGATGGTCGCGCTCATCGCCTCGGAAGTGCTGGCGCGGCGCGTCGGCCGGCGGATGGACATCGAATGACGCTCTCCGTCGACATCCGTCATCGGCTCGGCGACTTCGCCCTGGAAGCGGGTTTCGAGAGCGCGGGCCGGCTGACGGCGCTGTTCGGGCCGTCAGGTTCCGGCAAGTCGACGCTGATCAACCTGATCGCCGGGCTGATCCGCCCGGACAAGGGCCGCATCGCCGTCGACGGGCGGGTGCTGGTCGACACTGAAGCGCGGATCTTCGTGCCGATGCACAAGCGGCGGATCGGCATGGTGTTCCAGGATGCGCGGCTGTTCCCGCATATGAGCGTCGCCGGCAATCTGCGCTACGGCCGCTGGTTCACGCCGTCCTCCGAGCGCTACGCCAAGATGGATGCGGTGGTCGACCTGCTCGGCATCGGCCATCTGCTCGACCGGCGGCCGGCGAAACTGTCGGGCGGCGAGAAGCAGCGCGTCGCCATCGGCCGCGCGCTGCTTGCCAGCCCGAAACTGCTTCTGATGGACGAGCCGCTCGCCTCGCTCGACGAGGCGCGCAAGGCCGAGATCCTGCCTTACATCGAACGGCTGCGCGACGAGACGAAGATTCCGATCGCCTATGTCAGCCATTCCGTCGCCGAGGTGGCGCGGCTGGCAAGCGACGTCGTGGTGCTTTCCCAAGGCAAGGTGGCGGCCGCGGGGCCGACCGAGGCCATCATGCAGCGGCTGGATCTTTTGCCGGCGGAGGAGCGCGGCGAGGGCGGAGCGGTGCTCGACACCAAAGTCCTGCGCCATGACGAGGCTTTCGGTATGACGGTGCTTGCCTCGCAGGCCGGCGAAATCCGCGTGCCGAAACTGGCGCAGGCGGCGGGCGCTCCGGTGCGCATTCGCATCCGCGCCCGCGACGTCATGATCGCCACCGAGCAGCCGGCGGGCCTCAGCGCGCTCAACATTCTGGCGGGAACGATAACAGCCGTCAGACCGGGCATCGGGCCGACGGTGGAAATCGCCATCAACTGCAATGGCGCGATCGTGCTGGCGCGTATCACCGAACAATCCAAACACACCCTTCGTCTGGCGCTTGGCCGCCAGGTGTTCGCGGTGATCAAGACAGTGAGCTTCGACAGCGCGACGACCGGGGCAGGGCTGCCGGTTGAGGCGGATGGTTGACGAAAGACCAATATCGCTATGTTGATTTGGAATAGCGATCTGGCGGCGGAGAATGTAATTTTCGGCATGATCGCGGAGGACAGGACATGCCATCGTTGAGCCTGCGGATAAATCTCGACCCCGATGGCCGGATCGGCCCGGGCAAGATCGAATTGCTGGAACAGATCGCCGCCTTCGGCTCGATCTCGGCCGCGGCGCGCGGGATGGAGATGTCCTACAAGCATGCCTGGGACCTGGTCGAGGACATGAACCGCGTCTTCGGCAAGCCGCTGGTCGCGGCACAGACCGGCGGCCGCAAAGGCGGCGGCGCGCAACTGACATCGGTGGGGCTGGCGGTCGTCAGCCGCTTTCGCGCCATAGAGCGAGCCGCTTCATCGGCGGCCGCCGTGCATATGCGGGCTCTGCAGGCGGAGATCGATGCGGGATGAGGCAGTAGGCAGTAGGCAGT
>CCNA01000003.1 GCA_000824805.1 Mesorhizobium sp. SOD10 | reverse complement strand
CCTCGCCCTCGCGGGGACCTTCGAGGTCGACCTCCATGATCTCCAGCGGCTTTCCGGCGGCAACGGCTACGGCGGCACGCGTTTTCATGAGGCACTCCTCCCAACGATCTGTAGTTTTAGCTAACGGCAAGCTACCCCTGGTGAATGCCAGCCTGCCATCCCTGTGGTGTTGCGCATAACTTTAGCGGGTTCCGCGCCGGCGGCCAACGTCTCTTGCGACGTTTTTCGGCGCTGTTTCTGTAATTGGCACTGGCCGTGGGAGCCAGCTCGCGAGCACTTGAGGCGCGCTGGAATTGTCCATAGAACTGGACCGCTTCGCCGGAGGAACGACATCCGAATGTTCAAGAAGATCCTGATCGCCAATCGCGGCGAGATCGCCTGCCGCGTGATCAAGACGGCGCGCAAGATGGGAATTGCCACCCTCGCCGTCTATTCGGATGCCGACCGCGATGCCGTGCATGTCGAAATGGCCGACGAAGCGGTGCATATCGGGCCTTCGCCGGCGGCGCAGAGCTATTTGCTGCCGGAGAAGATCATCGCCGCCTGCAAGGAAACCGGCGCGGAAGCCGTGCATCCGGGCTACGGCTTCCTGTCCGAGCGTGCCTCCTTCTGCGAGGCGCTGGAGAAGGAAGGTATCGTCTTCATCGGGCCGAAGCCCAAGGCCATCAAGGCGATGGGCGACAAGATCGAATCGAAGAAATTCGCCAGCCAGGCCAAGGTCTCCACCGTGCCCGGATGGCTGGGCGTCATCGAAGATGCCGACCATGCCGAACGGATCGCCGGCGAGATCGGCTATCCGGTCATGATCAAGGCCTCGGCTGGCGGCGGCGGCAAGGGCATGCGCATCGCCTGGAATAAGGCGGAGGTGCGCGATGGTTTCGAGCGGGCGCGTTCGGAAGCGAAAAGCTCCTTCGGCGACGACCGCGTCTTCATCGAGAAGTTCGTCGTCGATCCCCGCCACATCGAAATCCAGGTGCTGGCCGACGCACATGGCACCGCCCTTTATCTTGGCGAGCGGGAATGCTCGATCCAGCGCCGCAACCAGAAGGTGGTCGAGGAGGCGCCGTCGCCATTCCTCGATGCCAAGACCAGAAAGGCGATGGGCGAGCAGGCGGTGGCCTTGGCCAAGGCCGTCGACTACCAGAGCGCCGGCACTGTCGAGTTCATCGTCGACAAGGACAAGAACTTCTATTTCCTTGAAATGAATACGCGATTGCAGGTCGAGCATCCGGTTACCGAGCTGGTGACCGGCATCGACCTGGTCGAGCAGATGATCCGCGTCGCAGCCGGCGAGAAGCTCGCCATGAAGCAGAGCGACGTGAAGCTCAACGGCTGGGCGGTGGAGAGCCGCCTCTATGCCGAGGACCCTTTCCGCAATTTCCTGCCATCGATCGGCCGGTTGACCCGTTACAGACCGCCGGAAGAGGGCAGGTTCGGCGACATCGTGGTCCGCAACGACACCGGCGTCACTGAGGGCTCGGAAATCTCGATGTTCTATGACCCGATGGTGGCGAAGCTGTGCACCTGGGCGCCGACGCGGCTGGCGGCGATCGACGCCATGTCTGAGGCCCTGGATATGTTCGTCGTCGACGGCATCGAGCACAACATCCCGTTTCTTTCGGCGCTGATGCAGCATCCACGCTGGCGCGAGGGGCGGCTGTCGACGGGCTTCATCGCCGAGGAATATCCGGACGGTTTTTCGCCGGTCGCGCCGGATGGCGAGGAGAGGGCGGTGTTCGCCGCCGTCGCAACGGCGATCGAACTTTTGCGCCGCGACCGGCTCGACCGCCTGAGCGGCAGGCTGGCGCCGCATTCCGGCCATCTCAAGCGCGACTGGGTGGTGAAGATCGGGGCCGGCTACCTTCCGGTCGAGATCGTTGACGGCATGGTTTCCATCCCGATGGAGGTCGATCTGGCGATCGACGGCGGCAAGCCGCTGACGGTGGCCTCCGACTGGCGGCCGGGCGACGCGATCTGGCAGGGAACGGTCGGCGGCAACAGCATCGCAGCCCAGATCCGCCCCGCGCTGAACGGGCTGCGGATTGCCTGGAAAGGCATGTCGGTGACCGCGCGCGCCATGCTGCCGCGCACGGCTGAGCTTGAAAGGCTGATGCCGGAGAAACTGCCGCCGGACACTTCGAAGATGCTGCTCTGCCCGATGCCCGGTCTCGTCGTCTCGATCGCGGTCGCCGAGGGCCAAGAAGTGAAGGCCGGCGAGACGCTGGCCGTGGTCGAGGCGATGAAGATGGAGAACGTGCTGCGCGCCGAACGCGACCTCACCGTGGCAAAGCTCAATGCCAAACCGGGGGACAGCCTCGCGGTCGACGCGGTGATCATGGAGTTCGCCTGAGAAGAGGCGCTACCGGGTCGCAAGCCTGTGCCCTGCGGTCATTTGTGCTGGACTGGCATGGCCCCGTCCGGGACAATATATCTGCATGAATTTTGAGTCTTTCGGATAGCGCGAAAAAACATGGCCGATGAACGACTTCCACGCGACCCGTTGCAGCGCGAAGCAGCCGTGAAGGCCGCGCGGCCGGACGCGCCGGCGCGGACATTCATCCATCTGCGCGTGCATTCGGCCTATTCGTTGCTCGAAGGCGCGCTTCAGCTCGGCGCGATCGTCGGCCATGCGGTCAAGGACGAGGCGCCGGCGATAGCGGTCACCGACACCAACAATCTGTTCGGCGCGCTTGAATTCGCCCAAAAGGCGGTCAAGGACGGCATTCAGCCGATCATCGGCTGCCAGATCGATCTCGCCTTTTCCGGCGAGGCGAGCGACGGCCAGCGCGATCGCCGCCGGCACGGGCCGGAAATGTCGCCGGTCGTGCTGATCGCCGCCAGCGAGGCGGGTTATGCCAATCTCGTGCGGCTGATCAGCAAGGTCTATCTGGAAACGCCGCCCGGCGAGCCGGTGCATCTGACCAGCGCCACGCTGGAGGGCCGATGCGACGGGCTGATCTGCCTGACCGGCGGCCCGCGCGGTCCGATCGGCAGCGCGCTCAAAGCGGACCGGCGCGACCTCGCCGAACAGCGGCTGCTGCTCCTCAAGGGCCTGTTCGGCGACAGGCTTTATGTCGAATTGGAGCGCGTCCAGGGCTATGACCGTATGGTCGAAAAATCGACGGTCGACCTGGCCTACACGCATGACCTGCCGCTGGTCGCCACCAACGAGGCGTTCTTCTCCAAGCGCGAGGATTATGAGGCGCATGACGCGCTGATTGCGATTGCCGAAGGCTCGGTGGTCGCCGCGGACAATCGCCGGCGGCTTTCACCGGACAATTTCCTGCGCAGCCAGGCCGAGATGGCGCGGCTCTTCTCCGACCTGCCCGAAGCGATCGACAACACGGTCGAGATCGCCATGCGCTGTTCCTATTACCCGAAGAACCGCAGCCCGATCCTGCCGCGTTTCACCGGCGCCGACGCGGCCGACAAGGACGCGGCCGAGAAGGCGGAAGCCGCGGAGCTTGCCCGCCAGGCGCGGGAGGGTCTGGAGAAGCGACTTGCGGCGCATGGGCCGACGCCGGGCTACACGGTCGAGCAATATCGCGAACGGCTCGAATTCGAGCTCGGCATCATCGAGCGAATGAAGTTCCCCGGCTACTTCCTGATCGTTGCCGACTTCATCAAATGGGCCAAGTCGCAGGGCATTCCCGTCGGGCCGGGGCGCGGTTCGGGCGCCGGCTCGCTGGTCGCCTATTCGACCACCATCACCGATATCGACCCACTGCGTTTCTCGCTGCTGTTCGAGCGCTTCCTCAACCCGGATCGCGTCTCGATGCCTGACTTCGACATCGACTTCTGTCAGGACCGGCGCGAGGAGGTCATCCGCTACGTCCAGCAGAAATACGGGCGCGACCAGGTCGGCCAGATCATCACCTTCGGAACGCTGCAGGCGCGCGCCGTGCTGCGCGACGTCGGCCGCGTGCTGCAGATGCCCTACGGCCAGGTCGACAAGCTTTCCAAGATGGTGCCGCAGAACCCTGCCAATCCGGTCAAGCTGGCCGACGCCATTGCCAACGAGCCTCGCTTCGCCGAGGAGGCGGAGAAGGAGCCGATCGTCCAGACGCTGCTTGACACGGCGCAGAAGCTCGAAGGCCTGTATCGCCATGCCTCGACGCACGCTGCCGGTATCGTAATCGGCGACCGGCCGCTGTCGGAACTGGTGCCGATGTACCGCGATCCGCGCTCCGACATGCCGGTCACACAGTTCAACATGAAATATGTCGAGCAGGCTGGATTGGTGAAGTTCGACTTCCTCGGCCTGAAGACGCTGACCGTGCTGGAGACGGCGGTGAAGCTCATCCGCCGGCGCGGCGTCGACATCGATCTCGCGAGGATACCGCTCGACGACAAGGACACCTACGCCATGCTGTCGCGCGGCGAGGTGGTCGGCGTGTTCCAGGTTGAAAGTGCCGGCATGCGCAAGGCGCTGATCGGCATGCGGCCGGACTGCATCGAGGACATCATCGCGCTGGTGGCGCTCTACCGCCCCGGACCGATGGAGAACATCCCGACCTACAACGCCAGAAAGCATGGCGAGGAGGAGTTGGCTTCGATCCATCCCAAGATCGACCATCTGGTGAAGGAGACGCAAGGCGTCATCGTCTACCAGGAACAGGTGATGCAGATCGCGCAGGAGCTTGCCGGCTATTCGCTCGGCGAAGCCGATCTCCTGCGCCGCGCCATGGGCAAGAAGATCCGCGCCGAGATGGACAAGCAGCGCGAGCGCTTCGTCTCCGGCGCGGTCGAGCGCGGCGTCTCCAAGCCGCAGGCCGACTTCATCTTCGATCTGTTGGCCAAGTTCGCCGACTACGGCTTCAACAAGTCCCACGCCGCCGCTTATGCGGTCGTTTCCTATCAGACCGCCTATCTCAAGGCGCATTACCCGGTCGAGTTCCTGGCTGCGTCTATGTCGCTCGACATGAGCAACACCGACAAGCTGGCCGATTTCCGGCAGGACGCCATGCGTCTCGGCATCGAGGTGGTGGCGCCGTCGGTGATGACCAGTTTCCGGCCGTTCGAAGTGGGCGAGAACAAGATCTTCTATTCGCTGGCGGCGCTGAAGGGCGTCGGCGACGCAGCGGTCGAGCACATCGTCGAGAAGCGCTCCGAAGGGCCATTCAAGAGCCTCGCCGATTTTTGCGAGCGGGTCGATCCGAAGATCGTCGGCAAGCGGGTCTTCGAAAGCCTGATCATGGCCGGCGCGCTGGATTGCTTCGGGCACGACCGCGCCCAGATGATGGCCGGCGTCGAGCGCATGATGGGCCTGGCCTCGCTGGCGCAGCAAAACGCCATTTCCGGCCAGGCCGACATTTTCGGCGCCTCGCTTGGCAGTCAATCGCAGGCACTCAACCTGCCGGCGACCGATCCGTGGCTTGCCGCGGACCGGCTGCACCGCGAATTCCAGGTGGTGGGCTTCTACCTCTCGGCGCACCCGCTGGATGAGTACAAGGCCGCACTCCAGAAGATGCGGGTGCAGAACTGGGCGGAGTTTTCCGCGGCGGTGAAACGCGGCGCCGCCGCCGGGCGGCTCGCCGGCACCGTCACCACCAAGCAGGAACGCAAGACCCGCACCGGCAACAAGATGGGCGTGGTGCAGTTTTCCGACACGACCGGCCAGTATGAGGCGGTGCTGTTCTCCGAAGGGCTGGCGCAGTATCGCGACATGCTGGAACCCGGCCGCTCGGTGGTGATCACTGTTTCGGCCGAAGACCGGCCGGAGGGCATCAATCTGCGCATCCAGACCGTGCAGTCGCTGGAGGATGAGGCGAGCCGCATCCAGAAGGCGCTGCGCATCTTCGTTCGCGATGCCGCACCGCTCGGCACGCTGGCCAATCAGCTTTCGGTCAAGGGCGAAGGGCAGGTGAGCTTCGTGCTGATCAAGGACGCAGGACAGGGCGAGGTCGAGATCGAATTGCCCAACCGCTACCGTATCTCGCCGCAAGTCGCCTCGGCCATGCGCGCGGTGCCTGGCGTGGTCGAGGTCGAGCTGGTTTAGCCCAGAGCAATTCCAGGAAAAGTGTGAGCGGTTTTCCGTCCGGAATTGCGTTAAAACAAAGAGATAGAGCGGTTCGCCGTTTCCGTGAAACGGTGAGACGCTCTAAGGGGTTGCCGCTTCCGCTTCGGCTACCCGCGGCGTCTTCTTCTGCAAATTGAGCAAATTGCCGGCGAGGATCAGGGCAGCGCCGCCGGCGGTGAAGACATCGATCTGCTCGTGATAAAGCAGCCAGCCGACCAGCGCCGTCAGCGGCACGCGCAGGAAATCCATCGGCGAGATGATCGTGGCATCGGCGTGGACCAGCGCGCGGGCCAGGCAAAAATGCGACGACATGCCGGTGAAGGCGATGACGAAGATCCATGGCCAGAGTCCTGGCGAAGGGTTGCGCCAGCTATGGAGAGCCGGGATCAAGCCAACCACAGACTGAATGATCAGCATCCAGAAGATGATGCGCACCACGCTTTCAGTCCTGGTCATCGACTTCACCAGCACCATCGAGATCCCGAAACAGACCGCGGCGCCTAGGACGACGAGGTGTCCGGGATCCATCGAGCCGGCGCTGGGGCGCACGATGATGACCACGCCAATCAGGCCAAGCACAATCGCCGTCAGTTTTGACCGGGACAGTCTTTCCCCCAGAAAGCTGACCGCGAGAATCGCCGTCCAGATCGGCGTCGTGAACTCAATCGAGATCAGCACCGCGAGCGGAATGAGCGTCAGCGCATAGAGCCATGCCGCCTGGCCGGTGTAGTGGATGACATTGCGGGCGATATGGGCGAAAGGGCGCCTGGTGCGCATTGCGGAAAAACCGCCATTCATCATCACCAGCGGCAAAAGGATGAAGAAGCCGATCACCGAGCGCAGTTCCAGCACCTGGAAGACGTTGAGCTCGGCCGTCGTCTCGCGCCCGGCAACCGACATCGCCAGCATCGAGGCGATTGACAGAGCCATCCAGAATGCGGCTTTTGGGATCGAGGGAGCGGGCGCCATTTGGGCGCCTATGTCGCAAGCCTGGACCTGGGCCGCAACCGTTAGTGGCGTCATTCCACTGGGCCAGCCAAAAGGGATGCCAAAAAACCGTCATGGCGAGGGCGGAAGCTTGCGTCTGCCGCGCCCGTTAGTCCGCACTTCCGCCTTCCTTTGGAAGGTGCCCGCCAAAACCGTGTCATTTTTTCCTGAAATTGTTCCAGCGATCGCGAGAGGGGAACGCCTTTGATGAAATCGATTGCTGCGTTGCTGGCCGCCGCTTGCCTTTTTTGCTCGACGGGCGCGCAAGCCGACGAGGCGGCTTTTCTGCGCTCGCTGCAAGGAAAGTTTTCCGGCAAGGGAACGGTCAGGATCAGGACGAATACCCCGGTGATGAACATCAACTGCACCTTCACTTCGGACGCGACAGCGAACTCCCTGTCTCTTGACGGCACCTGCCGCGCCTTGCTGATCATGTCGCGCGAAATACGCGCCGACCTGAAGGTCAGCGGTGGGAGCTACACCGGCACCTATATCGGATCGCGCAGCGGACCCGCCGGGCTCAGCGGAAGCCGCAAGGGCGACGCGATAAACCTCGACATCCACTGGGCGAAAATCGTCAATGGCGACCGCGACGCGGAGCTGACGGTCGAGAAGGTCGGGCCTGACAATATGCGCATGACGGTGACCGACATGGATCCGGCGACCGGCAAGATGGTGGTGACGAGCCGGATCGACCTGAAGCGCAGCTGACGCTTACTCTTCAAGCGGCTCTGGCGGATTGGCGGCGCGGCCCTTGCCGAACGTGTAGCCGGTCTCGACGGCCTTCCTGCCGAACTTGTCGCGCAACGTGTCCATCGCGCCTTCCGCCAGCGCGCGCTTGCGCGATTGGAGGTCGACCAGATCCGGCGGATCGGCCTTTTCGTCATCGGAGAGGTCGCTGACGCCGATGCCGAGCAGGCGGAATTTGGTGCCGTCTGCCTCGCGGCGTAAAAGGTCGAGCCCGGTCTGGAAGATGCGGTCGGCCAGCCGGGTCGGGTCGCCGAGCTGGCGGTTGCGGGTGCGGATCTTGAAGTCCTGCGTCTTGAGCTTGAGCACCACGGTGCGCCCGGCGATGCCGGATTTCTTCAGCCGCGCCGAGACCTTTTCCGACAGGCCGCGCAGCACCGGCACCAGATCCGCCAGGGCGGCGATGTCGGTGTCGAAGGTAGTCTCGGCCGACACGCTCTTGGCATCGCCGTCGGGATCGACCGGGCGATCGTCCTCGCCGCGCGACAGGCGGTAGAGCCGGTCGCCCATCACGCCATAGCGGCGCATAAGGTCGCCCCGCTCCATGCGCTGCACTTGCGCGATCATGCGGATGCCGTCCCGTTCCAGCGTTGCGGCCAGCGCCTTGCCCACGCCCCAGATCATCGTCACCGGCTGCGCGGCGAGGAAGCTTGGCGCCTCGGCTTCTCCGATCACCGAAAAGCCGCGCGGCTTGCGGAAATCCGAGGCGATCTTGGCCAGGAACTTGCAGTAGGAGAGGCCGGCCGAAACGGTGATGCCGAGTTCCCTTTCCACCGTCTGCGCGAAGCGCGCCAGCACCAGCGCCGGCGGCATGCCGTGCAGCCGCTCGGTGCCGGCGAGGTCGAGAAACGCCTCGTCGATCGACAGCGGTTCGACCTGCGGCGTCAGCGCCTGCATCAAGGCGCGGACCTGGCGCCCGACGCCGACATATTTTTCCATGTCGGGCGGGATCACCACCGCCTCCGGGCAGAGTTCCAGCGCCTTGAACATCGGCATGGCCGAGCGAACGCCCTGGATGCGGGCGATGTAGCAGGCGGTGGAGACGACGCCGCGCCGGCCGCCGCCGACAATGACCGGCCTGTCCTTCAGCGCCGGGTTGTCGCGCTTTTCGATCGCCGCGTAGAAGGCGTCGCAATCAATATGGGCGATCTTGAGCCGGTAGAGTTCGGCGTGGCGGACAAGGCGCGGGCTGCCGCAGCGGTCGCAGCGGCGCGTCTCCGAGCGCTGGAGCGCCAGGCAGTCACGGCAAAAACCGTGTTCGGGATTGTTGACAGGAGCCGCCATCGCTGCGAACATAAAGAGAACAGACGCAATGGTACGACAGCGCAGGGCCGGCAACAAGCTTGGCCTGGGGAGAACGCATGAGCACGTCCATAGTACCGCTGACCCCTGAGCGCTGGCCCGATTTCGAGGACCTGTTCGGCAAGCAGGGCGCCTGCTACGGCTGCTGGTGCACGCATTTCCGGCTGACGCCGGCGGAGCGCCGCGCCAGCGACAAGGAGCGCAACAAGGATCTCATCAAGGCGCGAATCGAGGCTGGTCCGCCGCCGGGACTTCTCGCCTTTGAGGACGGCAAGGCTGTCGGCTGGATGCAGGTCGGCCCGCGCGCCGACGTGCCCGAGTGGAACAATCAGGGCAGGGGCTCGGCCCCGGTCGATCCTGCCGATGCCGACGACCCGAATGTCTGGGCGATCTCCTGCTTCTTCATCCGCGTCAAGGCGAGGGGACGCGGCATTACGCATCGCCTGGTCGAGGGCGGCATCGCCTTCGCCCGAGAGAACGGCGCGAGGCTGCTCGAAGCCTGCCCGATCGACCTGTCGCGCGATTCGCGTTCGATCGGGCTTTTCGTCGGCTCGTCGCGGGTGTTCGAAAAGGCCGGCTTCGAGAGGCTGATGGAGCGTAAGCCAGGCCGACCGTTGATGCGGCTGGTGCTTTAGCCGGATGCGCTTTTGGCCTACAGTCTTGCGGCTGTAACGCTTCTTGCCTACCAGAAGCGCAAATCATTCTTCCGGGACCACGGAGAACCAACGTGAAGCGTATTTTGCCACTTGCCTTTGCCCTGGTGCTCTGCGCGCCCGCCTTTGCCCAGACCGTCGACAATCAAGGCGCCAAGGAGCTGTCCGACAATCTGGCGCGCTATTTCGGCAAGCAGGCCTTCGACAAGGGTGTGCTCAAGGTTTCGGTCGAGGGCGACGCCTACAAGATCGCACTCGACATCAAGGCGCTCGTCAATGCGCTGCCGGAGCAGAAGCTCCTGAAATTCGACATGGCGCCATACGCATTGATGGTGAAGCCGCGCAGCGACGGTTCATGGGATGTCTCGTCGAATTTCTCGCAGGGCGCATCCTTCGAATTCGATGGGCCGGAAGGCCGTCAGAGCATGGAGCTCACGATCAAGGACGGCAAATTGACCAGCGTCTACGATCCGGCCCTTGCGGCCTTCACAAACGCGACGAGCTCACTGGCCGGGATGACCATGACGTCGCGGGAAGCCAAGCAGCAGGCCGATGTCTCGACCGGCGCCGGCACCGCCACCGTTACCGCGACCAAATCCGCCAATGGCGGTGTCGACTTCTCGGCCAAGCAAAAAGTCTCGAATTTCGTCGAGATGATCAAGGTAAACGATCCCGACAACGGGATGAATTTTCCGCTCACTTTGAAAACGCCGGAGCTTTCCGTCGACGCGAACGGCAAAGGCGTACGCACCAAACCGCTGCTGGACCTGCTCGCCTTTGCCGTGGCGAATGAAGACGAAGCCAAGCTCAAGGCGAACCAGGCCGAGCTCAAATCGCTGATGCTGGCTGCGCTGCCCATCTGGGAAAGGCTCGACGGCAATTACGGCTTCAAGGATTTCGAGGTGGACAGCCCGGTCGGCAAGTTCGGGGCCGCGCAATTCAGCACCGCATTCGGCATGGACGGCGTCTCCCAGAACGGCAAGGTGGATTACACGATCAAGGCTAGCGGTCTGACGATCCCACGGCAAACCCTGCCCGACTGGACCGTTCCGCTGCTGCCCACCGACATCGACCTGAACTTTGGCGGCGCCAATATCGACCTCGATACGATGGCGAAAAAAGCGATCGAAGCCTTTGATCTCAATAAGAATCCACCGCTCTCGGATGAATTCGGCAAGGCTCTGGTCGCCGATTTCAAAGCCAAGAATCCGAAGGTCGTGATCGGGCACAGCACGGTGAAGAACGGCAATATTGAGCTCGCGATGGAAGGCGAGATGACGTTTCCCGGCGAGAAACCGGATGCGACCTTGACTGTCGATGTCGCAGGCTATGACAAGATCGTCGATGCCCTGAAGGAAGGAGCCAAGAGCGATCAGCAAATGGCGCAGGCTTTCCCGTTTGCGTTGGCGGTCAAAGGATTTGGCAAAACACTGGCGGACGGTCGGCTGGAATGGGTGATCAACACCAAGGCCGATGGGTCCGTCGCGGTCAACGGCGCCATGCTGAAGGGGCCGGATGAAGTCCAGGACGACAATTCAGGCCAGGATGGCAATTCGGGTGATGACGGCGCGAATGGAACCGACAATTCGACCGGAGGCGATGGTTCGGACGGCAACAATGGCGGGGCAGGGGCGAAGCTGCAACCCTGAGCGTTTGAGCTACAGCCCGAGCGCGGCCGCGATCTTGGGCGCCGCCTCGCGCCAGTCCTCGACCGAGATGATGTCTTCCGGCGTAGGCGGCAGGAAGGCGCGCAGCGAGTTGTCGGCCATCAAATGGAAAAGGTGTGCGTCCGCCACGGAGTTGCGCGCCGAGACCAGGTTGGAGGGCTGGTCGTCGACGAAGGCGACCGGCCGAGCTTTCAGGCCGCGCAGTTTGGCAATGGCCGGCCCCTTGGCCATCTCCGTCGTCAGCAGCGGGTAGTTGAGCCCCAGCGCATCGAGATGCGCGCGGCGCACGGCACGATGCTTGTGCGGCATGGCGGTCAGCATGACGATCTCGGCGCCTTGTCCAAGCATTGCCAGCGCGTCCGCAGCGCCCTCGGTGATGCTTTGCCAATCCGCCTGGGCGTCGAAGAAATCGCCGAGCAGCGCTGTCACTTCCGGCTGTTCGATCAGCCGTCCGGTCGCGGTTTCGGCGATGTTGCCGGTAAGGCGGAAGGAAGCCAGCGTCAGGCCGAAGCCGCGCGTTTTCAGGAAATGCGGGAAGGGCCGGACGAATTCGAGGACGACGTCGTCGACGTCCAGCACCAGCAGCGGCCGGTCGTCGGCGGCAAGCTCTTCGATCTGCCGCGCCGTCTCGGGATCGTCGCTCATGTCGAACGCTCGTGATCGTCGTTGCCGAGCGGGAGCGCGCGCAGCGCCTTGCCGATGGCGGCCGGCGGTGTGCCGGTCTCCTCGGCGAAGCGCAGCAGCGTCGGCTCGTGGGCAAGCACGAATTGCAGGACGCCGGCAAGGAAGCCGGGCTCCGCGGCGGCCCTGCGGATCGAGTTCGCCTCGATGCCGGTGATCGCCAGGAAGCGGGGCAGAAGTTCCGGGTCGGCGGCGATGAAGCCCAGCGCCTTGACGGCAATGGTTTCCGCTTCTTCGCGCATTGACGCTGCGTTCGCCATCATTACCTTTGGACTGGTGGAATTTTTTGAGTCTCCTTCCGCAGTAACGGCAAGCGTCGCTTGCGGCAAGCCTCCGCTCTCCCACGTACAACGTCCGAAGGTGGAATCCGTGCAGCTTTCCAACCTCCGGTTTCCGTTTCGTCAATCATATTGGGCTAGAGTGGAAAGGGTTGGGTGCGGTCCGAAGGGGACGCATTGCGACCGCCTTCGGCTTCGGGGGCGGTCGGGACGGGAAACTGATGGCTAAGAAGGTGATGATCGTCGAGGACAACGAGCTCAACATGAAGCTCTTTCGGGACCTCATCGAAGCCAGCGGTTACGACACGGTTCGCACACGCAATGGGCTGGAGGCGCTGGATCTGGCGCGCCAGCACCGGCCGGACCTCATCCTGATGGACATCCAACTGCCCGAAGTCTCCGGCCTGGAGGTGACGAAATGGCTGAAGGAAGACGACGAGTTGCATTCGATACCCGTCATCGCCGTCACCGCCTTCGCCATGAAGGGCGATGAGGAGCGCATCCGCCAGGGCGGCTGCGAAGCCTATATCTCCAAGCCGATCTCGGTACCGCGCTTCATCGAGACGATCAAATCCTATCTGGGCGACGCCTGATGCCCGCGACCAGCAGAACCGGAGTTTGTTGAGATGACCGCGCGGATCCTCGTCGTCGACGATATCCCCGCCAATGTGCGGCTGCTGGAGGTTCGGCTGCTTGCCGAGTATTTCGAGGTGCTGACGGCCAATAACGGCCCGGATGCGATCGAGACCTGCGAGAACGGCAAGGTGGACGTCGTGCTGCTCGACGTGATGATGCCCGACATGGACGGGTTCGAGGTCTGCAAGCGCCTGAAGAGCGATCCGGCCACCTCGCATATCCCCGTCGTCATGATCACCGCGCTCGATCAGGTTTCGGACCGGGTGCGCGGCCTCGAGGCGGGCGCGGACGATTTCCTCACCAAGCCGGTCAATGACCTGCAGCTGATGACACGCGTGAAGAGCCTCGTCAGGCTGAAATCGTTGACGGACGAGCTCAGGCTGCGTGCATCGACCACGCGCAATATTGGTATCGAAGAACTCCTGAGCCGCGATTTCGCGACCCAAGACGCCAAGCCTCGAGTGCTCCTCATCGACGAGCGCAAATCTTCCGTCGAACGCATCCAGAAGATGCTGCGCAACAGCGCCGAGCTCGATGTCGCGACCGATCCGAATGCAGGCTTCTTCCAGGCGGCCGAGACGCCGTATGAATGCGTGCTGATCTCGACCGCCTTCTCCGGTTTCGATGCGCTGAGGCTCTGTTCGCAGCTGCGTTCGCTCGACCGCACCCGCTTCCTGCCGATCATGCTGCTCGCCGACGAGGGCGAAGAGGGCCGCATCCTGCGCGGCCTGGAGCTCGGCATCAACGATTACCTGATCCGGCCGATCGATCAGCACGAGCTGACGGCGCGCCTGCGCACGCAAGTGCGGCGCAAACGCTATAACGACCAGTTGCGCGCCAGTGTCGCCCAGACCATCGAGATGGCTGTAATAGACGGGCTGACCGGGCTGCATAACCGGCGTTACCTTGACAGCCATCTGCAGACGCTGTTCGATCGCGCCGTGGCGCGGCGGCGGCCGCTGTCGGTGATGATCACCGATCTCGATCGTTTCAAGTCGATCAACGACACCCATGGCCATGACGGCGGCGACGATGTGCTGCGCGAATTCGCCAGGCGGTTGCGCAAGAATGTGCGCGGCATCGATCTCGCCTGCCGGTTCGGCGGCGAGGAGTTCGTCGTGGTGATGCCGGATACCGATGGCGCGGTCGCCGAGAAGGTAGCCGAGCGCATCCGCGCCGAGATCGCGCAGGCGCCGTTTGCGGTCGGCAATGACGGCAAGACGATCGAGGTCACGGTCAGCGTAGGCGTGTCCTCGCTGCTGAAAGGGAGCGACAGCGTCGCGGCGCTGATGAAACGCGCCGATCTTGCGCTCTATGAAGCCAAAAGCGGTGGCCGCAACCGGGTCGTTGCCAAGGCTGCCTGAAGCGCGCCGCGATCCTTTCAGGGTTTGCTCATACGCTTTGGATTTCAACCTTGCGCATGTCTTCGTCCCGAAACCGGTCGCCACTTCGGGAGAGATGCTTGGGAAAAGGCGCCGATTCCCGGCGCTCTGAACAAGGTTACAAATTTACCTTAACCCAAGCGATTCGCGAACGGTGGTTAAGAAATGGTTGATTTTTATAAGGTCTTGCGCAAATCTGCGACGCATAGACAGAACACGAGGCCGGCACGAGGGTAGACTAGCCGGCTCGATCCAAAAATACCCCATGATGCTCAGGTCCGCCGCATCTCCTGGGTCCGTGGGGTCGGCCGGCCGGCGCTGGCACATAGTGGCCTCCTCGTACCGCTGCCAAACGCCGACCGGCCCCCTTTTCTACCACAACCGCCATCGGAACCTTGCGCCGACAGCCGCTCGGCTTGTCTGCCGTCCGGTCTTTCCCATAGCTTTGCCTGACGCAATTCCTGCCGGAAACCGGGCCGGACCTTTCCTGGAATTTGCCTCAAAAACAAAAACGCCGCCCAAAGGGCGGCGCTTCGATTTCCCAGGATAACCAGATTACTTGATCTTGGTTTCCTTGAACTCGACGTGCTTCTTGGCGATCGGGTCGTACTTGCGGAACGAGAGCTTGTCCGTCTTGGTACGGCTGTTCTTGCTGGTCACGTAGAAGAACCCGGTGTCGGCGGTCGACAGAAGCTTGATCTTGATGTTTGCGGCTTTGGCCATGATGTTCGTCCGTTAATGTTCGTGGAGTTTTGGCCGCTGGAGCACGGGGAAAACACCCGGACGCGGGAAACTTGGCGCGACACATAAAGAACGCGCCCGGAAAGTCAAGCCCGGGCGCCGTTCTTGCCTCATTTCGGCATGGCGGATTTCACTGCTTCAAGCGCTATGCTCGATCAACTGCCCCTTCTTTTTCCAGTCGCCCGTCGTGTTCCACCAGCGGTTCGGATTGGCGCGGTCGTCCAGGCCCTTGGAGCGGCTGGCGAGCAGCGGCTGGATGCGGATGACGGGTTCCTGATAGGAATGGGCCTGGAAAATCGCCTCGACGACACGGGCGGCGAGCGCCTGATCGTCGGCGATTTCGAACGACACTTCGACGGTGCCGGGCCGCCGGCGCAGTTCCGTCTCGGCGCCTGCGGCGGCGCCTTCGAGCGGCCGGTAGCGCTCGATGCCCTGCGCCGACTGAAAGGCGTTGCTGTCATATTTGCCCATGCGCAGCGGCGTGATCGCCACCACCGCCTCCATGATGCGCTCGACATCGGCGGCCGGCGCCTGGAATGTGATGAGCAAAAGCAGTTCCATCCTGAGGGATTTGGTCTCAAAGCCGCTGTCGATCATCGCAATTCTCCTGCCTCGCGTTGGAGGCAGGGTATAGCAGGGGTGCTGCTGACACGGTGATGTCAGGATTGCTCGATGTTCAGGACATGTGCCTAGAGAATCTTGCGCACCAATCTGACCAGGACCAGAAGCATGTAGGCGGCGAAGAAAAGGGCGAGCGACCAGCCGAATCCCGAGGGGCCGAAGGCGTCCATGCCGATGCCGATCGCCTGCGGACCGATCACCATCCCCACACCATAGCAAAGCACGAAGGCGGCATTTGCCGATGCCAGCTCATGGCCGGAAAGCTGCGAGCCGAGATGGGCGAGCCCGATCGTGTACATGGCGGCGACGACGCCGCCCCAGACGAACAGAAGGGCCGCCATCAGATGCCAGTTCTGCGCGAAGAACGGCATGAAGACGGTGCCGACGAGGCCGACGGTGGCGCAGGCCAGAAGCAGGTAGCGGCGGTCCGAGACACGGTCGCTGATCATGCCGATCGGGATCTGCAGAAGCACGTTGCCGAGCCCGATCATAGTCAGCAGGAGCGCGGCGTCCGCCTCCGAATAGCCGATCCGGCTGCCATAGACGGGGAACAGCGAGAAACCGCCGGTCTCGACCGCGCCGAAGACAAGCACGGCGAAGGTCGCGGTCGGCACCAGCCAGATGTAGCGCAGGAAATGGCTGGTCTCGCTCTCGGCGACAATGGTCGGGCTCTCGTTGCGCGCCGCCAGCACTGGAACGGAGGCAAGCGTCACCAGCGCTATGGTGACGCCGAACGGCAGGAAGCCCGAACTGCCGAGATGGGCAAACAGCCATGGGCCGGCGGCAAAGCCGAGTGACAAAACGGTGGCATAGATGCCAAGCACAAGGCCGCGGCGGCTGGGAGGGGCGGAGGTGCTGATCCAGAATTCCGACAGGATGAACAGCACCGTCAGCGAGATGTGCAGCGCGACGCGGAGCGGGAACCACATCCAGAAATCCGGCGCAAAATGGAAGCCGACAAAGGCGAGCGCGCCGATGGCAATCATCAAAAGCATGGTCCAGGCGACGCCGAGCCGCATGGCAAGCGGCGTGGCCAGAGGCGCGCCGGCGATCGAGGCGAGGCCGGCGACGGCGGTGTTGAGGCCGATCATCGAAGCGGAATGGCCGCGGCTTTCCAGAATGACGCTGAGCAGCGGCATGCCGAGGCCGATGGCGATGCCGACGACGCTGATCGAGGAGATCGCCGCGACCATCGGCAGCCAGTGCACGCGTTCGTCGCCCTTTTGTTGGGTATCGACCGTCATGGGATCAAAATGCTCTGCTTCTAAAGGACTTCGCGGACAAAGCGGTTGCGGACAAGCCGGAAGAACGGCACCGCGCCCCCCGGCCGCAGCAAGGGATCGTCGGCAAGCCGGCCTTCCAGTTCTTCCAGGATCATGCCGGTAATGTCGGGAATGTCGGCCTTGCGGGCATCGGCAAGCGGCAGCCAGACGAGTTCCTCCAGCTCGTTGGTCGGGCCGCCGCCGGGCAGTTCCACGGCAACGTCGTGGCGCCAGGCGCTGAAGAAACGCGTGTCGAAACGGCGCACGCGATTGGGCGGGGTGATGGCGCGGGCGACGAAGCGGAGAACGTCCAGCGAAGGGACCACGCCATGGTCGGCGAAACCCTGCCAGTCGCGCTTCGCGGTCGAGAAGGCGCCTTTGCGGCCGATCAGCAGGCCGGCTTCCTCATAGGTCTCGCGAAGCGCCGACAGGGCGATCGCCCGTGCCCGCGCCGCGCTGGCGCGGCCGGGGCCGGCCACCAGCTTTTTCTCTTCTTCGCCGCGCAGAGGCGCGGCGACCGGAATACGGCTGTCCGCTGGATCGGTGCGGCCGCCGGGAAAGACGAATTTTCCGGGCATGAAGGCGTGCCCGGCATGGCGCCTGCCCATCAGCACCAGGACGTCCTTTTCCCGGCGATCGAGCAGAATGAGGGTCGCGGCATCACGCGGACGCAAGGCCCGGCCGCTGCGCACGGCCAGGCCTTTATCGAGCTTGTCGACATCCGCGTTGGTCATTCCTTCCATGCGCTCGACCTAGCGGAAACTTCCTTGACGCGAAAGTGGCTTGCGTGTCGCGGCTTTTGAACCAGGGCGGACAGCGGTGCTACCTGGCTTATGAATGGCTTTCGAAGTCGTCCTTCTCACCGCCGAAGCCGTGCATATAGAGCGCCCATTGCAGGCCGATGACGGCGCCCTTGACCGGCTGCAGCAGCGCGACGGCCAGAACAATGGTCAGCGGCACCCAGATCAGCGCGTGCTGCCAGGTCGACAGCGTCGACGTGGCCTCGGCGGCCATGAAGCCGCCAAGCACGATATGGCCGACAACGACGATGACCAGATAGGCAGGCAGGTCGTCCGCGCGATGGTGGTGCAGCTCCTCGCCGCAGACCTCGCACTTGTCCACGGGCTTCACGAAGGCGCGGAACAGCTTTCCCTTGCCGCAATGCGGGCAGCGACCAAGCAAGCCGCGCTTCATCGCCGTCCACAGCGGACGCGCGACGCGGCCCGAATGATGCTCGCTGCCAAAAACCTGTTCTTCTACCTGGAAATTGGTTGGCATTACCGTCTCCTGCCGCGCGGACCGACGCGCGGTTGCGACGCGCGGGCGCGGCCTTTGGCCTTGTGGAACGACCGCCTCGAGCCGGGCAGGGGCTTCGGGTTGGTCAGCATCTCGAAACGCATCGCGCCGGCCATCGGCGCGACCTCGACCAGCCGGACTTCGACGCGGTCGGCAAGCTGATAGCCTCTGCCGGTGCGTTCGCCGTAAAGCGATCGGGCGGTTTCGTCATAGATATAGTAATCGCCGCCCAAACTTGACACCGGGATAAAACCGTCGGCGCCGTACTGCGGCAATTGGACAAAAAGTCCCGCCTTGGTGACGCCGGAAATGCGCGCGTCGAACGTATCGTTGACGCGCTCGGCGAGATAGGCGGCGATCAGCCGGTCGACAGTGTCGCGCTCGGCGGCCATGGCACGGCGCTCCGTGGCCGAGATCAGCGCGGCGACCTCTTCCAGCCGGTCCGCCTCCTGCTGCGTCAGACCGCCGGGACCCAGACCGAGTGCCGCGATCAGTCCGCGGTGCACGACCAGATCGGCATAGCGGCGGATCGGCGAGGTGAAATGCGCGTAACGCCTGAGGTTGAGGCCGAAATGGCCGATGTTCTTCGGAGAATATTCGGCCTGGCTCTGCGAACGCAGCACCACTTCGTTGACCAGCGCCTCGTTGTCGGCGCCGCGCACCCGCTCCAGAATGCCGTTGAACTGGCTGGGCCGCATCTGCGCGCCGCGCGCCAGGGACAGGCTAAGCGTTGCCAGGAAGTCGCGCAGCGATTCCTGCTTGGCGAGCGACGGCGCGTCATGAATGCGGTAGACGAGCGGCTCTTTCTTGCCCTCCAAAGTCTCGGCGGCCGCGACATTGGCCTGGATCATGAATTCCTCGATGAGCTTATGCGCGTCGAGGCGCTCCGGCACGACGACGCGGTCGACAGTGCCGTCCGGCTTCAACAGGATCTTGCGCTCCGGCAGGTCGAGCTCCAGCGGCTGGCGGGCGTCGCGGCCGCGTTTCAGCACGGCATAGGCGTCCCAGAGCGGCTTCAGGACGCTGTTGAGGATCGGCCGCGTCTTGTCGTCGGGCATGCCGTCGATCGCGGCCTGCGCCTGCGGATAGGCGAGCTTGGCTGCCGACTTCATCATGACGCGGTGGAAGGAGTGCCTGAGCTTGCGGCCTTCCGAGGAGAAGGTCATGCGCACGGCGATGGCCGGCCGGTCCTCGCCCTCGCGCAGCGAGCAGAGGTCGTTGGAGATGCGTTCGGGCAGCATCGGCACGACCCGATCCGGGAAATAGACCGAATTGCCGCGCTTCAGGGCCTCGCGATCGAGCGGCTTTCCGTAGCGCACATAGGCCGCGACATCGGCGATCGCCACGGTGACGACGACGCCGCCCGGATTCTTCTCGTCCGTATCGGGCGTGGCGAAGACGGCGTCGTCATGGTCCTTGGCGTCGGCCGGATCGATGGTCACCAGCGGCAGGTCGCGCCAATCCTCGCGGTGATCGAGCGTCGCCGGTTTCACCGCTTCGGCCTCGGCGATCACGTCCGCCGGAAAGACATGGGGAATGTCGTGGGCGTGGATGGCGATCATCGAGACCGCCTTTTCGCTGGTCAAGGATCCCAGCACCGCCAGCACTTTTGCCCTGGGCAGCCCGTAACGGGATGCCCGCGCCGGCTCGACCTCGACTAGGTCGCCGTTCCTGGCGCCGTTCTGGAATTCCTTGTCGACGATCAGCTCCGGCTGGCGCCGTTCGACCGGCTCGATGCGGAAAGTGCCGTCCTTCAGCACGCGGAAAACGCCGAGCACCGCGTCGCTGCGCTTCTCGAAGATCTTCATCACCCGCCCGGTATAGGCAGGGCCTGACGGATCGTCGGTCGGGAAGGTTTTTGCCAGCACGCGGTCGCCGATGCCGGGCACGGGGCCGCTGGCGCCGCGCGAAATGCGGATGGCAATGACAGGTGGAGAACCGGCGCCGGTATATTCGCTCGGATTGGCCAGGAGCACGCCGTCGTCGTCGCGGCCGAAAATATCGAGCACGGCGACGTGAGGCACGGCGCCCGCGCGGCTGAGGCGCTTGCGCTCCTTGGTCAGCAGACCCTCATCCTGCAGATCGCGCAACATGTCTTTCAGCCAGACGCGATCCTGGCCGCGCAGCGCAAAGGCCTTGGCGATTTCGCGCTTGCCGGAGCGATCAGGATTCTCGGCGATGTAGCGCAGGATCTCGTCGCGCGAGGGCCGGTAATCGTCCTTGACCACCTTGGCCCTCGTGTCGGCGTGGCGCGGATCGCCGTGGCTTCTTCCGGAGATCCTGCGCGCCACGTCCTGCTACCCCTTCTTCGCCGCCCTGCGGAAGGGCTTCTTGCCGCCTCCGCCCTTGGCTTCCTTTTCGGCGATCAGGGCGAGCGCCTCTTCCATCGTCACCGATTGCGGGTCCTTGCCCTTGGGCAGCGTCGCATTGACTTTGCCGTAATTGACATAGGGCCCGTAGCGGCCGTCGCGCACGACGATCTTGCCACCGCCGTCGGGATGGTCGCCAAGCTCCTTCAGCGCCGCCGGCGTGGCGCCGTTGCGGCCAGCCTTGCCCTTCTGCTGCTTCTCGGCGATCACCGAGACGGCGCGATTCAGGCCGATCGAGAACACGTCCTCGATGCTCTCCAGATTGGCATAGGTGCCGTCATGTAGCACGAACGGGCCGTAGCGCCCGAGGCCGGCCGAGATCATCTTGCCGGTTTCGGGATGTTTTCCGACATCGCGCGGCAGGGCCAGCAGCGCCAGCGCCTTCTCGTGGTCGATCGACTCGGGCGTCCAGCCCTTGGGCAGGCTGGAGCGCTTGGCATCCTTGCCTTCGCCACGCTGGATATAGGGGCCGAAACGGCCGCTCCTCAGCGTGATTTCCTCGGCCGTGTAAGGGTCCTTGCCGAGCAGCTTGACGCCGTCCTCGCCATTGCCGTTCTCGCCGTTGGGATTGGCGGCGTCGCCGAGCTGGCGGGTGTAGGAGCATTCCGGATAGTTCGAGCAGCCGACGAAGGCACCGAACTTGCCGAGCTTCAGCGAGAGATTGCCGGTGCCGCATTTCGGGCAGATGCGCGGATTGGAACCATCCTCGCGCTCGGGGAAGACAAGTGGCGCGAGCTCTTCGTTGAGCGCATCGAGCACGTCGGCGACGCGCAGTTCCTTGATGTCGTCGACGGCGCCGGAGAAATCCTTCCAGAAGTCGCGCAGGACGTCCTTCCAGGCGAGCTTGCCGTCGGAAATCTCGTCGAGCTTCTCCTCGAGCGAGGCGGTGAAATCATATTCGACATAGCGCTCGAAGAAACTTTCCAGAAAGGCCGAGAGCAGCCGGCCCTTGGCCTGCGGCACCAGCTTGCGCCGGTCGATGGTGACGTAGTCACGGTCCTCGAGCGTCTTCAGGATCGCGGTGTAGGTCGACGGCCGGCCGATGCCCAGCTCTTCCAGCTTCTTGATCAGCGAAGCCTCGGAATAACGCGGCGGCGGCTCGGTGGTGTGCTGGGTGGCGTTGATCGCCTGACGGGCGAGCTGCTCGCCGGAGCGGATCTCGGGCAGGCGGCGGCTTTCCTCGTCTTCCGCGTCCTCGTCCTTCTGGTCCGTGTAGGCGGCGATGAAGCCATCGAAACGGACTACCGAGCCGATCGCGCGCAGCTCGGCGGTGCGGGCGCCGTTGACCGCCTCGATCTCGACCGTGGTGCGCTCGATTTCGGCAGGCTGCATCTGGCTGGCGATGGCGCGCTTCCAGATCAGCTCGTAGAGGCGGGCCTGATCGGCGTCGAGATATTGCCGAACGGAAGCCGGCGTGCGCTTGAAATCGGTCGGGCGGATCGCCTCGTGGGCTTCCTGGGCGTTCTTGGCCTTGACCGAATAGTAGCGCGGCTTCTCCGGCAGGTATTTTGCGCCAAACTCGCTGACGATCGCGTTGCGGGCGGCCTCGATCGCCTCCGGCGCCATCTGCACGCCGTCGGTACGCATATAGGTGATGAGGCCAGCGGTCTCGCCGCCGACATCCATGCCCTCATAGAGCTTTTGCGCGACCTGCATGGTGCGGTTGGCCGAGAAGCCGAGCCGCGAAGAGGCGGCCTGTTGCAGTGTCGAGGTGGTGAAGGGCGGCGCCGGATTGCGCTTGGTGGGCTTGGCTTCGACCGACAACGCCTTGAAGGTCGCGCCCTCGAGCATCGCCTTGATGTCATCGGCCTGCGCCTTGTTGGCGATGTCGAGCTTCTGCAGCTTCTTGCCGGCATAGGCGGTCAGCCGCGCCTCGAAACTGTCGTTGCGCGGCGTGTCGAGGATGGCTGCGATCT
This sequence comes from Mesorhizobium sp. SOD10, assembly GCA_000824805.1. GTDB lineage: Bacteria > Pseudomonadota > Alphaproteobacteria > Rhizobiales > Rhizobiaceae > Mesorhizobium. Next base: position 149,626 of record CCNA01000003.1, on the reverse strand, counting down.
GCCAGTATTCCTCGCGGATGAAGCGCTCGATCTCGGATTCGCGATCGCAGACGAGGCGCAGGGCCACCGACTGCACGCGGCCGGCGGAACGGGCGCCCGGCAGCTTGCGCCACAGCACCGGCGACAGCGTGAAGCCGACGAGATAGTCGAGCGCGCGGCGGGCGAGATAGGCATCGACCAGCGGGGCGTCGATCTGGCGCGGATTGGCCATCGCATCGAGCACCGAGGCCTTGGTGATGGCGTTGAAGACGACGCGGCTGACCGGCTTGTCCTTCAGCGCGCGCTTCTGCTTCAGGACTTCCAGCACGTGCCAGGAAATGGCCTCGCCCTCGCGATCCGGGTCGGTTGCGAGGATCAGGCCGTCGGCATCCTTGACCGCCTTGGCGATGTCGGCGAGACGCTTGCCGGACGCGGTGTCTACCGACCAGGACATGGCGAAATCCTCGTCGGGCCGCACCGAGCCGTCCTTGGCCGGCAGATCGCGGACATGCCCGAACGAGGCCAGGACCTTATAGTTCTTGCCCAGATATTTGTTGATTGTCTTCGCCTTGGCCGGCGATTCGACGACGACGACGTCCATGAGGTCTCTTAATCAGCTGTGAGGTGGCGGAAGAGCTCCGCGACGCACGACGAAATCCCACTCTTTTCGTCGCTCACATGGCCGTGCTTTTGCAATCGGTCAAGGGGAAGCGGCCAATTTGGGAAGCGGCTGCGGACGATACACTCTTAGAGTGTATGGCAAAGATCACATTTTTTGGGGATGACGGGGTTCGCGCCTCGAACCGGGCGGACAACCGGTAAAGACTACCGGCTGCCGGATCAAGGGAGCCGGCAGCCGGAGCGTCAACAGCGTGAGTTCAGTCGGCCTTGACCACGTGCCAGGCGCCGGCGACGCCTTCCCCCGTCATGTCGCCGGCCTTCTTGTCCTTGACGAAGGTATAGACCGGCTTGCCATCATAGGCCCACATCTTGGTGCCGTCGGTGCGGTTGACGACCGTCCATTCGTCGTCGGCCTTGGCGCCTGCCTCTGCCTTCAGCGGCGGCCAGTTGGCGGCGCATTTGTCGTAGCAATTGGACTTGCCCTTATCATCCTTGTCGAAGGTGTAGAGCGTCATGCCCTTGGCGTCGGTGTAGATCTTCTTGCCTCCAACTTCGGCCTCCTTCCAGACTTCGGCGGCCTGGGATGCGGCGGTGCCGAGCAGAAGGACGGCAAACCCGAGTGCAATCGATTTCATGATAAATCTCCCTGAAACAAGCGCGCGGCAGTCACGCGCTCATTCGGTCAACGCGTTGGGAAGCCTGTTTCTTCCGGCGCCGAAGCGGCGACGTGCCACACAATGGTGATTGGCAGGCGCGCGCCCGCATCGCTATATCGACGCCAGCACAATCGGGACTCATTGGATGGCATTGGACATCGGCTATGTCAGCGCGGTCGGGGCAGGGGCGATCTCGTTCCTGTCGCCTTGCGTGCTGCCGCTGGTGCCGCCCTATCTCTGCTACATGGCCGGCGTTTCGGTCGAGGATTTCCGGGGCAATCAGAGCGTCACAGCGAAGGAAGGCGCTCGCGGCGCGCTGCTCTATGCTTCCTTGGCTTTCGTGCTCGGCTTCTCCACCGTGTTCGTCGCGCTCGGCGCCGGCGCCTCGACCATCGGGCGGCTGCTGCGTGTCTGGCAGGAACCGCTGGCGATGGCGGCGGGCGCGCTGATCATCATCATGGGCCTGAACTTCCTCGGCATCCTGCGCATTCCGCTCTTGTCGCGCGAGGCGCGCTTCCAGACGCAGGGCAAGCCGGCCAACCTGGTTGCAGCCTATGTCATGGGGCTTGCCTTCGCCTTCGGCTGGACGCCTTGCATCGGCCCGGTGCTGGGGCCGATCCTGACTTTGGCCGGCGGGCGCGAGACGGTGGGCGAGGGCGCGCTGCTGCTTGCCGCCTATTCGCTCGGCCTCGGCATCCCGTTCCTGATCGCGGCGCTGTTTTCCGGGGCGTTCATGCGCTTCCTCGGCAAATTCCGCGTCCATCTCGGCCGCGTCGAGAAGGCGATCGGCGCGCTGCTGGTCGTCGCCGGGGTGTTCTTCCTCACCGGCGGCGTACAGAGCGTTTCGTACTGGCTGCTGGAGAATTTTCCGGTGCTGGGAAGGCTGGGATAGTCTTCATTGCGCGCGGATCGAATTGTGGACCTGCTGACTAAGAATCAGTTGCTCCGCACCTCACCGGAATTTAACCGCATTGGTGCAGCATCACGCGGCTGCTAGTATGCGTTGATTTAAGCTCTTTCACATGGTTGTCCTTAAATGAGCCAGAGATCCTGCCTGTCAGTCATCCTCGCCGCGGGCGAAGGCACGCGCATGAAAAGCGCGATGCCCAAGGTGCTGCACGCCATTGCCGGCTTGCCGATGGTGGCGCATGTCGTGAAGGCCGCTGAGGCTGCCGGCGCCACCGGCGTAGCGCTGGTGATCGGGCACGGGGCGGAAGAGATGCGCAAGGCGGCGCAGAAATTCGCGCCGAGGGCGGAGACTTTCGTGCAGGAGAAGCGGCTCGGCACTGCGCATGCCGTTCTCGCCGCTCGCGAAGCGATATCAAAGGGTTACGACGACATCCTTGTCATGTTCGGCGATACGCCTCTGATCGATGCGCAGGCGCTGGCCGCCGCGCGGCAGAAGCTCGCGGAGGGTGCCGCCGTTGCCGTCATCGGCTTCCGCCCGCCAAACCCGGCCGGCTACGGCCGTTTGATCGAAAAGGGCGGCCGGCTCGTCGCCATCCGCGAGGAAAAAGACTGCTCCGACGGGGAAAAGAAGATCGGCTTCTGCAATGCCGGCATGATGGCGGTGGCGGGCAAGCATGCGCTTCGGCTGCTCGACAAGGTCGGCAACAAGAATGCCAAGGGCGAATTCTACCTGACCGACATCGTCGAGATCGCCAGCGACGAAGGGCTCGACGTTATAGCCACCGAGGCAAGCTTCGAAAATGCGCTGGGCATCAACAACCGGGCCGAGCTTGCCGAGGCGGAAGCGATCTGGCAGGCGCGCCGGCGGCGCGAGGCGATGCTGTCCGGAGTTACGCTGATCGCGCCCGAAACCGTCTATTTCTCGCACGATACCGAGATCGGCGCCGACACGATCGTCGAGCCTAATGTCTGGTTCGGGCCGGGCGTCAGAATCGCATCGGGCGCCAAGATCCACGCCTTCAGCCATATCGAGGGCGCAACGATCGCGTCCAATTGCGATGTAGGGCCATTCGCGCGGCTGCGGCCGGGCGCCGATCTTCAACACAAGGCAAAGGTCGGCAATTTCTGCGAGGTCAAGCAGGCGACGATCGAGGAGGGCGCCAAGGTCAACCACCTGACCTATATCGGCGATGCGCGCGTGGGGGCGGCGGCCAATATCGGCGCCGGCACCATCACCTGCAATTATGACGGCTATTCGAAATTCTTCACCGATATCGGCGAGGGCGCCTTTGTCGGCTCGAATTCCGCGCTGGTGGCGCCGGTCTCGATCGGCAAGGGCGGGTACATCGCTTCTGGCAGCGTGATCACCGAAAGCGTGCCCGACGACGCGCTGGCCTTCGGCCGCGCTCGTCAGAAGACGATCCCGGGCAAAGGCAAGGAGTTGCGCGAGCGCTTCGCCTCGGCCGCCGCGGCAAGGAAGAAGGCAGCGGCGGAATAGCGTTTCAGGCGGTGCTTTCGGTGGTTTTGCCGAAGGCCGCCGTCACCTCGATCTTGCCGACGATCGCCTTGTTGAATTGAGGCAGGTCCTCGGCGGGTATCCAGTATTCGAGATGCGCTTTGCTGCCGGCGTGCTCGATTCGGTAGCCATCCAGAAAGCTTCTCAGAACCTCGAACCGGGTAACGAAGCCGGAGCCGCTCGTCGGAACGTTCCAGTCGCGGGCGATCTGGACCGCATAGGCTTCGGTGAGCACGGGATAGAAATCGGCTGATCGGGCAGGCGCGGTGGAAATTCGCGCATGCCCGAAGCCTTGATCAGTTCCAGTTCCTTCGGTCCGACCGGACGCCAGAGCGTTACGGTATTCGTTTGGCTCATAGATCGAATAAGCGCCTAAAGTCGGGCCAAAGACAAGCCGCCAGGGAGCGGGCACATCCGCCAACAGGTGGGGCTCTATATGTCAACGGCTGCGTGGTGCTCATCGTTCGAAGGATGACATGCTCGAGCCACAACTAGTTAAATGGTGGTGAGAGCTGGCAAGCTGTGGATGCGACAAGACGAGCAGTTGCGGTAACCGGATTGCAAGGACGATTTGAGAATGTCCATCTGTTCAAGAGCGTTCCCGGTGACACGGAACGAAACGCAAAGTGACTTTCGCGGCAGGCCGGCAACCCCTAGATAACGCCGGGTTTTCCGCTGGGATTCGGGGGCAAGCGCCATGTGCGGTATCGTTGGAATCGTCGGCCGAAGCCAAGTCGCGCCGCTCATCGTCGACGCGCTGAAGCGGCTTGAATATCGCGGCTACGACTCGGCCGGTGTCGCCACCATCGAGAAGGGCGAGCTCGGACGGCGCCGCGCCGAAGGCAAGCTCATCAATCTCGAACGCCGGCTGAAGGACGAGCCGCTCGACGGCACGATCGGCATCGGCCACACGCGTTGGGCGACGCATGGCGTTCCCAACGAGACCAATGCGCATCCGCATTTTTCCAAAGGCGTCGCCATCGTCCACAACGGCATCATCGAGAATTTCGCCGAACTGCGCGACGAGCTCACCCGGGACGGCTACTCTTTCGCTTCGCAGACCGATACCGAAGTCGTCGCGCATCTGGTGGCGCGCGAACTCGCCAGGGGGCTGAAGCCGGTCGAAGCCGCGCACCACGCGCTGAGGCGGCTGCACGGCGCATTCGCTCTGGCGATCATGTTCACGGGGGATGAGGACCTGATCGTCGGCGCCCGCAATGGTCCGCCTTTGGCGGTCGGGCATGGCGAGGGCGAGATGTTTTTGGGCTCGGACGCGATCGCGCTGGCGCCGTTCACCAATGCGGTCACCTATCTGGAAGACGGCGACTGGGCGGTCGTGCGTCGCAATGGCGTTAGCATCTACGACATCGACGGCAACAAGGTCGATCGCAAGCGCCAGCAGTCGCTGTCGACCAGCTTCATGGTCGATAAGGGCAACCGCCGGCATTTCATGGAAAAGGAAATCCATGAGCAGCCGGAGGTGATCTCGCACACATTGGCGCACTATGTGGATTTCGTTTCCGGCAAGTCGAAGCCGCTCGCGCTGCCCTTCGACTTCGCCAGGATCGGCCGGCTGGCGCTTTCGGCCTGCGGCACCGCCTATCTCGCCGGGCTGATCTCGAAATATTGGTTCGAGCGCTATGCGCGATTGCCGGTCGATATCGATGTCGCCTCCGAGTTCCGCTACCGCGAGATGCCGCTTTCGGCCAATGACGCGGCCTTCTTCATCTCGCAGTCGGGCGAGACCGCCGATACGCTGGCTTCGCTGCGCTATTGCCGCAAGGCCGGCATGAAGATCGGCGCTGTGGTCAATGTGCGCGAATCGACCATGGCGCGCGAATCCGATGTCGTGCTGCCCACACTTGCCGGCCCGGAGATCGGCGTTGCCTCGACCAAGGCTTTCACCTGCCAGCTTTCGGTCTTGGCTGCGCTTGCCGTCCGCGCGGGCGTGGCGCGCGGCACGATCTCGCCCGATCAGGAAAAGCAGCTGGTGCGCGAGCTTTCCGAAGCGCCGCGCTACGCCACCCAGGTGCTGAAGCTCGACGAGCGGATCGAGCGCATCTCGCGCGAGCTGTCGCGCTACAAGGACGTGCTCTATCTCGGCCGTGACACGAACTTCCCGTTGGCCATGGAAGGCGCGCTGAAGCTCAAGGAAATCTCCTACATCCACGCCGAAGGCTATGCCGGCGGCGAATTGAAGCACGGCCCGATCGCGCTGATCGACGAGAACATGCCGGTGATCGTGATCGCGCCGCATGACCGCATCTTCGAAAAGACGGTGTCGAACATGCAGGAAGTGGCGGCGCGCGGCGGCAAGATAATCCTGATCACCGACAAAAAGGGCGCGGCGCAGGCCGGCATCAAGACGATGGAGACCATCATCCTGCCCGAGGTGCCGGAGATCATCGCGCCGATCATCTACGCCCTGCCGATCCAGATGTTGGCCTATTTCACCGCGGTGTTTATGGGCACCGACGTCGACCAGCCGCGCAATCTGGCGAAGTCCGTGACGGTGGAATAGCGGAGTATGAAGCCTTCTTAGGAAGGGCACTCTTTAAAAACTTCGCAGTTCCAAACCGGCTCGCGGTTCACTAATCTCAGCGTTGCAACCTGCGCCGCGGTGAACCCATGTCCGACGCCCTGAAGACCTCTGGCATGACCCGGCTGAGGAATTATTTCCTGACGGGGTTCATCGTCTGCGCGCCGCTGGCGATCACGGCCTATATCGCCTGGTCGCTGATCGGCTGGGTCGACTCCTGGGTGAAGCCTTATATCCCGGTCCGCTACAATCCGGACACCTACCTGCCGTTCCCGGTTCCGGGCTTCGGCCTGATCGTGGCACTGGTGCTGATCACGCTGATCGGCTTCCTGGCGGCGAACATCGTCGGCCGCGCCATCGTCAATTTCGGCGAGCGGCTGCTGGGCCGCATGCCGCTGGTGCGCGGCATCTATGGCTCGCTGAAGCAGATTTTCGAGACCGTGCTGTCGAACAAGGGCGACATGTTCCGCCAGGTCGGGCTGGTCGAATATCCGCGCAAAGGCGTCTGGTCGCTGGTTTTCGTCGCCAGCGAGAAGGAAACCGAGATCAACCAGAAACTCGACCGGGAAGGCGATCCGCTGATCGCGGTGTTCATGCCTTGCACACCCAACCCGACCACCGGCTTCCTGATGTATGTGCACAAATCCGAAATTGTGCCGCTCGACATGTCGATCGAGGACGGGGCCAAGCTGATCGTCTCGGCTGGCATGGTAGCACCGGAGGTCAAGGCCAAGCTGGTGACGCTCAATGGCGAGCCCGTCGAAGGCGGCCTTGCCAATCCGGCGATCGGCGCCGCTCAGCCGGCGCGCAGCAGCCGCACCGCCTCGTCGCGCCCGAACAGATAAAGCAGCAAGCGCAGTGCCTCGCCGCGCTGGGACTGCAGTTCCGGGTCGCGCGACAGGATCAGCCGCGCATCGTCGCGCGCGGCTTCGAGCAGATCGGCATGGAATTCGAGGCGCGCCACCTGGAAGCCGGGCGTGCCCGATTGCCTTGTGCCCAGCAATTCGCCTTCGCCGCGCAGCTTCAGGTCCTCCTCGGCGATCTTGAAGCCGTCCTCGGTCTCGCGCATCACCGAAAGCCGGCGCTTCGCCGTCTCGCCGAGCGGGTCCTTGTAGAGCAGGACGCAGGATGACGGCTTGTCGCCGCGCCCGACGCGGCCGCGCAGTTGGTGCAACTGGGCAAGGCCGAAGCGTTCGGCATGCTCGATGACCATGATCGTCGCATCCGGCACGTCGACGCCGACCTCGATGACGGTGGTCGCTATCAGGATGCGCGTTTCGCCCTCCTTGAAGGCGCGCATCGCCTCGTCCTTTTCCGCACCCTTCATGCGGCCGTGCACCAGGCCGATCCGGTCGCCGAACAGCGGTTTCAGCGACGCAAAACGGTCCTCCGCCGACATCAGTTTTACTTCCTCGGATTCCTCGACCAGTGGACAGATCCAGTAGATCTTTTGCCCCTCCGCAACTGCGTCACGCATGCGCCCGACCAGTTCGTCCAGCCGCTCCATCGGCAAGGTCACGGTGCGGATCGGCTGCCGGCCGGCCGGCTTTTCGGTGAGCTTCGAGACGTCCATGTCGCCAAAGGCGGTCAGTACAAGCGTGCGCGGGATGGGGGTCGCCGTCATCACCAGCATATCCGGCGCGTCGCCCTTGGCGGTGATGGCAAGGCGCTGGTGGACGCCGAAGCGATGCTGTTCGTCGACCACGGCAAGCACCAGGTCGTGGAACGTCACCGTCTCCTGAAACAGCGCATGCGTGCCGACGACAATGTCGATCGCGCCGCCGGCGAGACCTGCAAGCGTCTCGGTGCGTTCGCGGCCCTTCTCGCGTCCAGTGAGGATAGCGGTGCGCAGGCCGGCTTTTTCCGCCAGCGGCGCGATGGTCGCCAGATGCTGGCGCGCCAGGATTTCGGTAGGCGCCATCAGGGCCGCCTGGCCGCCCGCCTCGACAGCGCGCGCCATGGCAAGTAGCGCCACCACCGTCTTGCCGGAGCCCACATCGCCTAGCAGCAGGCGCAGCATGCGTTCGGGATCGGCGAGATCGGCGTTTATTTCGCCCAGCGCGAATTCCTGGCTGGGCGTGAGTTTGTAGGGCAGGGCGGCGCGCAATTTTTCGACGATGCTGCCGTCGCCGATAAGCGGCCGGCCCGACAAGCGGCGGATTCTGGCCCGAACCAGTGCCAGCGAAACCTGACCGGCCAGCAATTCGTCATAGGCAAGGCGCCGCCAGGCCGATCCCTCGACGGCGACGTCGATCGGGTCCTTCGGATAATGGATGCGGGCAAGCGCGTCGCAGAAGATTGGGAAAGTATGGCGGCGCATGAAGGCGTCGTCCTGCCACTCAGGCAACTCCGGCAGGCGGCCCAGCGCCTGTCCGATGGCGCGGCGCAGCACCTTTGCCGACAGGCCGGCGGTGAGCGGATAGACCGGTTCGACCAGCGGCAGGCCCTCGGCCTCATCGAGCGGCACGATATGGTCGGGATGGACCATGGTCGGGCGGCCGTTGAACCACTCCATGCGGCCGGAGATCACGACACGTTCGCCCTCGGGAAGCATCTTCTGAAGATAGGCGGCATGCGCATGGAAGAAGGTCAGCGCGACCTCGCCAGTGTCGTCATGAGCGTAAACCCGGTAGGGCACCGACCGGTTGCCGCGCGGCGGCGGTTGATGGCGGTCGACCCGCACTTCGAGCGTGACAATCTGGCCTTCGGCCGACAGCGCGATGCCGGGCCGGTTGCGGCGGTCGATCACCGTGTTGGGCAGCACGAACAAGAGGTCGGCGGCGCGCGCGGCGCGATCGCCGAGATCGGCCGGCACCACGCGTTCGATCAACAGGCCAACCTTCGGCCCGACGCCGGCAAGCGAGGTGATCGGAACGAATAGGGGGTCGAGGATGGTGGGACGCATCCTGTCAGCTTATGTCGCGACGACGGCAGCGCAAAGGCTGACACCGCTCTCTATCCACGCTATATGCGCCGCTTTGGACAGGGATGCGGCGCCATGACCGGAACACAGCGATCAAGCGAGGGGCTGGATGCCCGCCGCCGCAAGCTCCTGTTCCGCTCCTGGCATCGCGGCATGCGCGAGATGGATCTGATCCTTGGCTCCTTCGCCGATGCCGAGATCGGCGCCTTGACCGGCAATGAAATCGACCAATATGAGAGACTTCTCGAAATCCCCGACACCGAATTTCTGCCGATGATCACCGGCGAGCGCCCGGTTCCGCCCGATATCGATTGCGCGGTGCTGCAAAAGATCCTGGCATCGCGCCGGACCATGACATTTTGAAAAACGCCTATTCATGAGCCTCATCCCCACTATCGGCCTGCCCAAGGGCCGCGCCGGCCAGTTCATCGTCGATGGCGTCGCCGACGGCTACGAAGCCTTCGCGCTGGTACAGACCGCGCAGGAGATCGCGCCCGACAAGCCGGTGCTGTTCGTTGCGCGCGACGGCCAGCGGCTACCGGCGATCATCGAGGCGCTCGCCTTTGCCGCGCCCGGCCTGCCGGTGCTGGAACTGCCCGCGTGGGACTGCCTGCCTTACGATCGCGTGTCGCCCGGCGCGGACGCCGCGGCGCGGCGGCTCGATGCGCTTTCCGCCATGATCGCGCTGGCGAAGAAACCGCATCGCGCCGTCATCCTGACCACCGCCAATGCGCTCTTGCAGCGCGTCCCGCCGGCCGATCTGATCGAAGCGCAGACTTTCCACGCCAAGCCCGGCAATCAGATCGACATGAACGCGCTGATCGCGCGTCTGGAGACGTCCGGCTTCGAACGCGTACCGACCGTGCGCGGACTGGGCGAATTCGCAGTGCGCGGCGGCATTCTCGACCTTTTCGCGCCTGGCTGGAGCGAGGCGCTGCGGCTCGATTTCTTCGGCGACACGCTGGAATCGATCCGCGTCTTCGATGTCGCGACCCAGCGCACGACCGGCCAGCGCAAGTCGATGTCGCTGCAGGCGATGAGCGAGGTGGCGCTGACACCGGAGACGATCAGCCGCTTCCGCCGCTCCTATATCGAAGCCTTTGGCGCGCCATCGCGCGACGACGCGCTCTATGCCGCGGTCAGCGAAGGGCGCCGTTTTGCCGGCATGGAGCACTGGCTGCCCTTCTTCTACGAGCGGCTGGAAACTGTGTTCGACTATCTGCCGGACGCGCCCGTGGTCTTCGACCATCTGGCGCACGAGGCGCTGTCAGAGCGGCACAAGCTGATCCTCGACCATTACGAGGCGCGCCGGAAGCAGGCCGACAGCGCGCTGAAGGACGCCGTGCCCTATAAGCCGGTGGCGCCTGATCTGCTTTATCTGTCGCCGGAGAATCTCAAAGCCTCGCTCGGGCCGCGTGAGGATATCGACTTCACCGTGTTCGATGCCCCGGATGTCGGAGGCAAGAAGGTTTTCCATGGCGGCTCGCGGCAGGGCCGCAGTTTCGCCGAGGAGCGCGCCGATCCGAACATCAACGTCTTCGACGTCGTCGTAAAGCACATTGCCGACGAGCGCGCGGCACGCCGCCGCGTCATCGTAGCCGGCTGGACCGAAGGCTCGCTCGACCGGCTCGCGCAAATCCTGGCCGAGCATCATCTCGGCAATCTGAAGACCGTCGCCACGCTTGCCGAAGTCGAAAAGCTCGAGCCCGGGCAAGCGGGACTTGCGGTGCTGCCGCTCGAATCCGGCTTCGAGACGGACGACATGCTCGTCGTCGCTGAGCAGGACATTTTGGGCGACAGGCTGATCCGCCGCTCGAAGCGCAAGAAGAAGGCTTCCGATTTTATCGCCGAGGCCTCGTCGCTGTCCGCCGGCGATATCGTCGTGCATGCCGATCACGGCATCGGCCGCTTCATTGGTCTGCGCACCATCGAGGCGGTGGGCGCGCCGCATGACTGCCTTGAAATCCACTATGCCGGCGACGACAGGCTGTTCCTGCCGGTCGAGAACATCGAGCTTCTGTCGCGCTATGGCTCGGATTCGGCCGAAGCGACGCTCGACAAGCTGGGCGGCGGCGCCTGGCAGGCGCGCAAGGCGCGGCTGAAGAAACGCCTGCTCGACATGGCCGGGCAATTGATCCGGATCGCCGCCGAGCGGCAAATGCGTTCTGCGCCCGCCATGGTCCCGGCCGAGGGGCTCTATGGCGAGTTCGCCGCGCGTTTTCCGTACGAGGAGACCGACGACCAGCAGACCGCGATCGATGCCGTCATGGACGATCTCGGCGCCGGCAAGCCGATGGACCGGCTGGTCTGCGGCGATGTGGGTTTCGGCAAGACGGAAGTGGCGCTGCGCGCCGCTTTCATCGCGGCCATGGAAGGGTTCCAGGTCGCGGTCGTGGTGCCGACGACCTTGCTGTCGCGCCAGCATTTCAAGACCTTCTCGCAGCGCTTCTCTGGCCTGCCGATCCGCATCGCCCAGGCCTCGCGCCTGGTCGGCTCCAAGGAACTGGCCGAAACGAAGAAAGGCGTTGCCGAGGGGACGGTCGACATCGTCGTCGGCACGCATGCGCTGCTCGGCAGCTCGATCTCGTTCAAGAATCTCGGCTTGTTGATCATCGACGAGGAGCAGCATTTCGGCGTCAAGCACAAGGAGCGGCTGAAGGAGCTCAAGAACGACGTGCATGTGCTCACGCTTTCGGCGACGCCGATCCCGCGCACGCTGCAGCTGGCGCTGACCGGCGTGCGGGAACTGTCGCTGATCGCCACGCCGCCGGTCGACCGCATGGCGGTGCGCACCTTCATCTCGCCCTTCGATCCGCTGGTGATCCGCGAGACGCTCCTGCGCGAGCGCTATCGCGGTGGCCATTCCTTCTATGTCGTGCCGCGCATCAGCGACCTGGCCGAAATCCATGATTTCCTGAAGGAATCCGTGCCGGAATTGAAGGTCGCGGTCGCCCACGGCCAGATGCCGCCGGGCGAGCTCGACGACATCATGAACGCCTTCTATGACGGCCAGTACGATGTGCTTTTGTCGACCACCATCGTCGAATCCGGTCTCGACATCCCGACCGCCAACACGCTGATCATCCATCGCGCCGACATGTTCGGCCTGGCGCAGCTCTACCAGCTGCGCGGCCGCGTCGGCCGCTCGAAGGTGCGTGCCTACGCGCTGTTCACGCTGCCGGCCAACCGCAAGCTGACCGACACGGCCGAGCGGCGGCTGAAGGTGCTGCAGTCGCTCGACACGCTCGGCGCCGGTTTCCAGCTCGCCAGCCACGATCTCGACATACGCGGGGCCGGCAATCTGCTCGGCGAAGAGCAGTCCGGGCATATCAAGGAGGTCGGCTTCGAGCTTTACCAGCAGATGCTGGAAGAGGCGGTGGCCGAGGTGAAGGACACCGGCGAAGTTCAGGACGGCGGATGGTCGCCGCAGATTGCGGTCGGCACAGCCGTGATGATCCCGGAAAGCTACGTGCCCGACCTGCAGCTCCGCATGGCGCTCTACCGGCGCCTCGGCGACCTCGAAACCACCGAGGAGATCGATGGTTTCGGCGCCGAGCTGATCGACCGCTTCGGGCCGCTGCCGGAAGAGGTGACGCATCTGTTGAAGATCGTCTTCATCAAGGCGCTCTGCCGCAAGGCCAATGTCGAGAAGCTCGATGCCGGCCCCAAGGGCGTGGTCATCCATTTCCGCAAGCGCGAATTCCCCAATCCCGTCGGGCTGGTCAAATTCATCGGCGAGCAGGGGTCGCAGGCCAAGATCAGGGCTGATCACAGCGTCGTCTTCATCCGCGACTGGCCGAATGCGGAGAAGCGGCTCGCCGGCTCGGCCGTGGTGATGACGCAGCTGGCGCGGCTGGTCGAGAAGGCTGCATAACGACTTTCACATTGGCTGCCGAACGGTTCGAGGCATTCGCCACTGCTGAAATTCCCGGCTAGAATAGGCAGTCGGCTTCGTGTAAGGAGCCGCGACCTCGTGTCGAGGCTGGAATGGCGGGCAAGCGCGCTCGCCGGTTTGTTTGATGCAATTCCGGAAAGCCGTTTGCGCTCTTCCCGGGGTTGCTCTGGAAGGGCGTTTGGGTGCAGCGATGACGAAATGGTCGCCGAATTCGTGGAGAGCAAAGCCGATCAAGCAGGTCCCGGCCTACCCGGACCTTGGGGCTTTGCAGGCCACGGAAGCGCGGCTCGCCACCTACCCGCCGCTGGTCTTTGCCGGTGAGGCGCGCAAGCTGAAGAAGCAATTGGCGGCGGTTGCCGCCGGCGAAGCCTTCCTGCTCCAGGGCGGCGACTGCGCCGAGAGCTTCGCCGAGCACGGCGCCGACAACATCCGCGACTTCTTCCGCGTTTTCCTGCAGATGTCGGTGGTGCTCACCTTTGCCGGCGCGCAGCCGGTGGTGAAAGTCGGCCGCGTCGCCGGCCAGTTCGCCAAGCCGCGCTCCTCCGACAGCGAAACCAAGGCCGGCGTGACGCTGCCGAGCTATCGCGGCGACATCATCAACGGCATCGAATTCGACGCCTCCTCGCGCATTCCGGATCCGGCGCGGCAGGAAATGGCGTATCGCCAGTCGGCCGCGACGCTCAATCTTCTGCGCGCCTTCGCGCAGGGCGGTTATGCCAGCCTGGAGAACGTGCATCGCTGGATGCTGGGCTTCGTCGCCGACAGTCCGCAGGGAGAAAAATACGAATCGCTCGCCAACCGCATCACCGAGACGATGGATTTCATGCGTGCGGTGGGCATTACGTCCGAAACCAACTTCGCGCTGCGCGAGACCGATTTCTACACCAGCCACGAGGCCCTGCTGCTCGGCTATGAAGAAGCGCTGACGCGCGTCGATTCCACCTCCGGCGACTGGTACGCGACTTCGGGCCATATGATCTGGATCGGCGACCGCACCCGCCAGCCGGACCATGCGCATGTCGAATATTGCCGCGGCATCAAGAATCCGCTCGGCCTGAAATGCGGCCCGTCGCTGACGCCGGATGGTTTGCTGGAACTCATCGACCTGCTCAATCCCGAGAACGAGCCGGGCCGGCTGACGCTGATCGCGCGCTTCGGCTCCGACAAGGTCGCCGAGCACCTGCCGAAGCTGGTGCGGGCGGTGAAGAAGGAAGGCCGCAACGTCGTGTGGTCGTCCGATCCGATGCACGGCAACACGATCGAGGCGGCCGGCTACAAGACGCGTCCGTTCGACCGCATCCTGAAGGAAGTGCAGACCTTCTTCGAGGTGCACCGTGCCGAAGGCACGCATCCGGGCGGCATCCATGTGGAGATGACCGGCAAGAACGTCACCGAATGCACGGGCGGCGCCCGCGCCATCACGGCGGAAGACCTGCAGGACCGCTATCACACCCATTGCGACCCGCGCCTCAACGCCGACCAGGCGATCGAGCTCGCCTTCCTGGTCTCGGACCTGCTCAAGAAGAGCCATCCGGTGCAGCACAAGCAGGCCGCCAACGCCTGAACGAAGCCCGGACGCGCATCATTGGAGGCGCTGGCGGCGACGCCGGCGCCTTTTGACTTCGGGCCGATAAAACTTCAATTCGGATCGCGGGTCATTCTGGATCCGGCGGTCCGGGCGGGTTGCCTGGGAAACTGGCTCTGCCGGGCGGAATGACGGCAAAGCTGATCTCCAGGGGCGGTGCTTTGAGCGACCAGTCGAATGGCACCGTCTTGACCGGCAGGCCGGCGATCCAGGCCTGCTGCAGCGGCGTGAGTTTCCAGCCTGTTGGCCATACGAGCAGCATGCCCTGATCCCGCAGGCGCTGGTCCGTGATCCAGGGGGCAAGGCGCCTGTCGAGAGCCGTGAAGATGGAGGGCTGGTCCGCAGCTTCCAACCCGGCAAGCTGGGCCACGCCGTCCTCGCCGCCGACAATGCCCAGCGGCCCGGGCACCGTCTCATGCCAGATCGCCTCGGCCGTCTGCGAGATCGACCGCGCCGGCCAACACATCGGCTGCAGGCGGCCGAGGACGTTGCAGCCTGTCCAGCGGGTCGCCGCATAGGCGCTCGATACGCCGACCACGCAAAGCAGCGCCAGCACCGTCAATCGACGCAATTCCGCGGGCCCCAGTCGCTGGCCCAGGAGCGCGATCGCCAGGGCCCCCACGAGATTGTACATCGTCGCGCCCCAGGACTCCCCGGTGCCGGTAAAGAGCGAGGCGACCATCACCAGGAGCGCCGGCCCCAGGCCCATCCATGCCAGGTAGATTACCGCGCGCCGCTCGGGGGCGGGGTGTGCCGGCGAGAGGTCTTGCACCGGGCTGGGCTGCCGTTGCAAAAGGCCGGAAAGAGCGAGCACGACCGGAACAGCAGCGAGCCCGGCAAGCTGAACGCCGATATAGTAAAGCCGGGCGCGGTTGGCGAGCACCCAGGCGTTGCGGTGCGCGGCATAGGTCAACGGCAGGAAGTCGAGGCGGACAAGCTCCACCGCCAGCGGCGCCGCGACGCCAAGAAAAACCGCGAGGCCGAGCCATGGCCATGGGGTGGCAAGCCGGCTTCGGGCGCGGGCGTCGTACAAGATCCAGATGCCGCCGAAGGCGAGCAGCAAAGCCGTCGAGAACTTGGCATAGAGTCCCAGGCCGGAAACGAGGCCGAGGGCGAGCCACCAGCCCGGCCGTCCGTCGCGCACTGAGCGCCATAGCAGCCATGATATGCCGGCCCAGAAAGGCATCTGCGCGTAGTCATGATTGAATTGCGGGGTCGGCCAGCCGAAGAAATAGATCGAGGGCATCAACAGCACGGCGGCGAGCGCGCGGGTCGGGCCCATGATGTCGCGCGCAAGCAGATAGACTAGGACGAAGGTCGTCGAGACCATCAATTGCGACAGCATGTATTGCGGCCAGCGGAACGAGCCGGTCAGGAGATGACTGATCTCGAGAAGCCAGCACGGGAGCTGCGGGTGCTTGTAGGTCAACAGCGCCCATTCGCGGCCCCACATGAACCCCTCGACGACGTCGCGGGGCGGCCCGACATTGACGATCGCCGGCATGACGGTCCAGCAAGCGATCTGGGCCAGGCATAAAAGCGCCAGCAATCGCCATGGGTGCCGGACCAGGCTGTTCCAGATCGAAGGCAGATTGCCTTCCGCGGCGATTGCCGACGGCCAAAGATGAACGGATTCGCTGGTTCTCGACATGCGGGCCTAAAATCACACGGGTGGACTGCTGAACAGTCCGATAGCAAAAGCTTACGAAAATGTATCCTTCCGCAACATTGTAAAACCAAGATTGCGGCGGAACCCATCGCCGGCGCTTCGGGCAAGGACCCGCCGGCTGATCATTGCCTGAGCCGGCCCGCTGTCCGGAGCGCTGCGGTTCCAGGGGCAGGGCATGATGCCGTCCGAAAACCGCTCCACGCTTTTGGGCATCATGCTCCAGTCATTCAGGGTCCACCATGCGTCACGAACACGCCGTCATCCATCACCGTGGGCTCGACTTCTGGTCGGCGCGCGCGGCTGTTCTCGTCATCATCTGCCTGCAGCTTTTGGTCATCAACAACCTGTCCTTCGGTCCGCGCTGGCTAGCCCCGACACTCGAGGCGGCGCTGCTGGCGCCTTTGTCGATCGCAACGGCCTGGACGCAGATGCAGACGCAGAAGGCGGTCGATCATGAGCATTGGTACGCGATCGGTCGGCTGCGCCTCTACATCCGCCGCACGGCATTGATGATGACCGGCGTCATCAGCATCATGAATTGCGGATCGCTGGTCTTCCTGGTGCGGGCGCTGCTGGAAGGGCATGCCGGTGCCGGCACGACGCTGCTCGTCGACGCGCTCAACATCTGGGTCACCAATGTGATTGTCTTTGCGCTGTGGTTCTGGAGCACCGACCGGGGCGGTCCGCCGACCTGCGGCCTGGTCAAGCGCGCACATGCCGACTTCCTGTTCCCGCAGATGACGTTGCCCGATCGCGAAATACAGGGCTGGCTGCCGGGCTTCGTCGACTATGTCTTCCTGGCCTTCACCAACGCCACGGCCTTCTCGCCGACCGACACTTTGCCGCTCACGCAGCGCGCGAAGCTCCTTATGATGGCCGAAGCGATGATCTCGCTGTTGACGATCGCGCTGGTGGCGGCGCGGGCGGTCAACATCCTGGCCTAAACTGTATCGAGATTTCCGGTCAGGCCGGCCTGCGAGTGGCGGCTTCCTGCGCTTCCGGTGCTCACGTACTTTAAGTACGCTCCGCTCCGGCTCTCGGTAGCCACCATCTCGGGCTCGGCCTGACCCGAATCTCGATACAGTTTTTCCGAGTTCATTGTTCGCGCTCCCAGCGCATGCCGGCCAGTCGCGGATCGGCAAAGGCGGTGCGCGAGAATTCCAGCCTCTTCTCCGGGAATTCGCTGATCGCCTGCAGGCCGAAAGAGCCGATCCGGATGCGCCAGGTTTGCGGCTCCAGCGGCCTGGCCTTGGCAAAGCCCTTGCAGGTCAGCAGCGCGATGTTGGCGCCCTTGGGATCGCGCACCGAGCGATAGCGGATCGCCTGCATCTCGGCTTCGCGCGCGACATCGGCGATCGCCTGACAGGCGGTGTAATCAGTGGGCTGCGTCCAGGCATTCTCGTCGCGATCGAGCGGCGGGCGTGTCAGGTCGATCGCGCGGTCGCATTTTATCGCGGCGGCGAAGGCAGTGTATTCCGCGGCGTCGTTCGGCCATGGCGTCGTCGGCGACTCCGCAAAGAACAGCAAGCGGTAGAAGGCCATTTCCGCCACCGCCGTCAGCACCGTCTCGGCGGCATAATAGACGCCCTTGGTCTTGCCGGCGCGGCGGAAGCGCGAACCGTACGGATAGACGGAGCCATAGCGAAAAGGCGTCGCCAAAAGATAGTGGAGGTGGCGGCACTCCAGCGGGATATGCGGTTTGGTGTCCTCGATGAGGTCCTCCAGCAGCGACTGCTCGTCGAGCGTATCGACGAGCTTGAGGGTCGAGACGCGATGCTGCGCCTCGACCATGCGCCAGTGCTTGCCTTCGAGCCTGACGGCCTCAGACGAGAGCGCGCCGGGAGTCCAGGTAGGCAATGACATCGACCAGTCCGGCAATCGTCAGGATTTTTTCGAGCGGCGTGCCGTCGAGCGTGGTGTTGGGGCTCTTCAGCCAGGCCCGGGCAACGGTCTCGTCACCGCCAACGATGGCATCGAGCGAGCGGAACAGGCGAACGAAGAGCACCGCCAGCTCGAACGGCTTGGTGCCCCGTTCAAGCAGGAATTCCTGCTTGCGCATGCGCGAGACCGTCGCCTCCGACACGCCGATGATCAAAGCAAGTGTCCTGGCGGTGATGTCGAGCAGATCGGCCGCGCGCAGCGTGGCCTTGGTGATAACGGCGTTTTCGGCCGCCGTCGCGGCCGCGACTGGATTTTGCATGAGCGCACCCTTTCATTTCTGTGGAAAATATAGTCCACAAAAATTCTTCTGGAAAGGGCAGTGTCAATCTTTCTTGTAAAGCAGCCAGCCTTTGCCGGCGCGGCCGGCCATGGCCGAGTGCTTCGTCACCCGGTTGCGGCCACCGACCTTGGAGCGATAAAGCGCCCGGTCCGCTTTGGCATAGAGATCGTCGGGGTTTTCCGCCTCCGAGGCCATGCAGATGCCCAGCGACACGGTAACGGCGCCGTAGTTCATGCCGGTCTGGCTGCTGGTGAACGGGGTATGCTCGATCAGCACGCGGATGCGCTCGGCAATCTCGTATGTGGCGTCCTCGCTGGCGCCCTCGACGATAAACGCGAACTCCTCGCCACCGGTGCGCGCAACGAACATGTCGGAACGGACGCTGGACTGGAAGATCTCGGCGATGATCTGCAGGATCCTGTCGCCGACCGGGTGGCCGTAGCGGTCGTTGATGTCCTTGAAATGATCGATATCGGCAAGGATCAAGGCGTTGAACAGGATGCCGCGATTGCTGTTGTAGATCCGGGTGATCTCTTTGTCGAAAGCGCGACGGTTCCACAGGTGCGTGAGCGGGTCGGTGTCGGCAAGCCGCTTGTATTCTTCGAGCTTCGACTTGACGCTTTCGAGCTCGGCCGTCTTTTCGCTGAGCGTGCTTGCGATCTGGCGGCCATGGTCGATCGTCGAGCTGGTGGCGGCAGACATGGCCCCGGCGATCTTCTGGAGGATTTCCTGCGAAAGCAGGCTGCGGTTGCTCAGGCCAACCGAGGTCTCATCGAGAATACGGCCATATTTTTCGATATGCGAACGCTCGCTGCGCAACAGCGCGGCGATTTCCTCGAGCTCGTTGGCGACCATCTCGCGGGCGTGCTCGACGATGGCCGGACCGTGATGCTGGGGGAAGAAGGTGCGCCCGATGCCGTCGAGGTCCTCCTGGGTCGGGCGGTTGCTCAACGAGACGACGGCGAGGCTGAGCTCGTGATTGCTGCCGCTGAGCGCCTCGTAGAAGATTTCGTAATTGCGCGGCAGTCCGAGCACGCCGAGCTGACGCATCGTCGCCACGACGGTGCTGGCGATGTCGGTATTCCTGTCGGTCGGAACGGCTGCCGGCTGCATGTTCTGTTCACTATCCCTTCAGTGCGACCGGAGACCTGCCACCGCCGGGTGTCGCGCATGCGGGGATTTGAATCGGAACCTAAATGCGACGGCGCGTCCCCAACACGACCTTCGCTTGCAGGAATCATAGATGCAGTTGCGCTAAAGTTTCCTTAATAGCCTGCATTTCCTCGATGTCTCTGCTACCGCAGGATGTAGAGAGCCGTCTAGCTCGGCTTTTGAAACACGTCGCTTCGGTGTCGCATTTGCCTGCGCCCGGCCATTTCAAACCTGAAATTCTACCCGGCAATGGACGGGCAGATGGTCGGAGGAGGCCGGAATGGACGACAACCATAGCGGATCGTGCCTGTGCGGGGCAGTGCGTTTCAGGACGAGCGGGCAATTACGCGGCGTCGTCTATTGCCACTGCTCGCAGTGCCGCAAGCAGAGTGGGCATTTCTACGCCGCGACCAATGTTCCAGATGCCAATATCGCGATTACCGGGGCGGAAAACCTCACTTGGTACGAAGCTTCCCCTTTTGCCAGGCGCGGCTTTTGCAGGACGTGTGGATCGGCGCTGTTCTGGAAGCCGAGGGACAACGCATATGTATCGGTTCTGGCCGGGTCTTTCGACGAACCGACGAGCCTGCAGGGCGAGTGCCATATCTTCGTCGGCGACAAGGGCGATTATTATTCGATCGACGATGGACTGCCCCAGTTCGAGAAGTCGACACCTTCGATAAAGGTCGCGGACGAATGATTTTTGCCACGGCTGCCTTATTCCCTTGATCCGGTCGTTGCGATATCCCCTGACGGTGATTCGAAACGGGGCTGGGCATGCAGCGGCTGATCGACGCTTTCATCAATTCGGTGCGGGCCTTCCGCAAGCTCGCCGCACACGAGAAGGCATTCCAGCAGGAGCTGATGCTGCTTGCGCTCGCCCTGCCGGCCGGCTGGTTCATCTCGGTCTCCTGGCGCGGCTACGCCCTGCTGATCGGCGCCGTGCTGCTGCTGATCATGGTCGAAGTGCTCAACACCGGCATCGAGGCGGCCTGTGACGCGATCTCGCGCGAATTCCACATCGACATCCAGCTCGCCAAGGATTGCGGTTCGCTGGCCGTGCTGATTTCGATCGTGATCGCCGGCGGCGTCTGGGCCATTGCCTTGATCGAGCGCCTTACCGGCGCGCCGATCTGATCGCGCGATCGATCACGATCCTGCCCGGTCTTCCCTGGCGCGCTCACGCTTTGCGAAGTGATGGCCTACCAACCAGGCGGCAACGGCGACGACGATGCCGACGCCGACGGCAATGAGCAGGCGCTCATGGCGTGCGAACGCCTGGCCCACCATTTCCTCCGCGCCCAGGCCGAAGACATAGCCGATGCCGCTGAACAGAGCCGCCCAGACCGCGGACGAGATGGCATTCAGGATGACAAAACGCGGCACGGACACGGTCGACAGGCCGGCGGCGATGCCGCCGACCAGGCGCATGCCGTAGATATAGCGGTTGGTCAGCACGAAGATGTTGGGATGGGTGTTGAGCAGGCGGTAGGCGCGGCTGAAGCCTGGACGCCTGCGCAACCTTCTCACATAGCGATGTTCGGCGAAGCTGCGCCCCAGGGTGAAGAAGAAGGTGTCGCCGGCGAAGGCGCCGAGAAAGGCCGCGAGGAAAGTCTGCCACAGCACGAAGACATGCTGATGGGCGAAGAAGCCGCCAAGGATGGCAGCGCTTTCGCCTTCGGCGACGCAACCCAGGAAGACCGCGATCAGCCCGTATTGCTCGATGAGATGGTGGATGGTCTCGCTCATTCCGTTGCGGACCGCGCCGACAGCTTCTCGTCGATACGCCTGATCAGCTCGGCCATGCGCAGGATCTCTTCCCTCATGCCAATAATCTCGCTGTGGCGCAGCTCGTCGAGTTTCTCATGCAGGGCCATGATCTCGATCTCGGCCTTCAGATTGACCTCGTAGTCATGCGCTGCGTCGATGCGGTCGCGCTCGGTCTGGCGGTTCTGTGACATCATGATCACCGGCGCCTGGATCGCCGCCAGCATCGAAAGCACCAGGTTGAGGAAGATGAAAGGGTAGGGGTCGAAAGCGTCGCGCGTGAGCAGCCAGGCATTGCCGACGGTCCAAATGGCGAGAAAGGCCAGGAAGCCAAGGATGAACGACCAGGAGCCGCCGATCCTGGCGATGGTGTCGGCGATCCTGTCGCCATAGGTCTCGTGGAAAGCGACGGCCTTGTTGGTATCGCGCGTGATGGTGGTGCGCTCGAGCGTCGACTGCAGCACGCGGCTCTCGAGCGGACCGAAACCTTCCGGCTTTCGCTTGAGCAGGCGGTTCGCCACGTCCTCGACGATCTTGCTCATCTGTCTTCTCCTTCGCGCGGGGCGTCGATAGACGTAGAGGCTGCCGGGCCGGACGTGAAGTGCTAGATTGCGGCGAACAGGCGAGGACGATGATGCTCGATTTCCAGAAAATCCACGCTCGGGCGGCAAAGCGCAAGGGCGGCGAGGCGGTGCTTGCTCCGCTGCTTGGTCCGGCGCCGGACAATGCGGCGGTGGCGAAAATCCCCGACGACCGCATTCTCTCCACCATGGCCGAGCGCATTTTCGCCGCAGGATTCGTATGGCGCGTCATCGAAGAGAAATGGCCCGGTTTCGAGGAAGCGTTCCTCGGCTTCGAGCCGAAGCGGCTTTTGTTCCAGCCGGATGATTTCTGGCACGAGCTGGCCTCCGACAGCCGCATCGTGCGCAACCCGCAGAAGATCAAGTCGGTGCGCGACAACGCCGCTTTCGTCGATCGCGTCTCGAAGGAACATGGCAGCTTCGGCAAATTCATAGCCGGCTGGCCGGCGGACGATCAGGTCGGCCTGACCGCCTATCTCGCCAAGCATGGCAGCCGGCTCGGCGGCAACACCGGCCAGTATTTCCTGCGCTGGCTGGAATGGGACACGTTCGTCGTCTCGACCGACATGGCGGCGGCCTTGCGCGATGCCGGCCTCGATATCGCCGAGAACCCGACCTCGAAGCGGGACCTCGACAAGATCCAGGCGCAGATCAACCGATGGTCGGCCGAGACCGGCCTGCCGCGCCGCCACATCTCGCGCATTCTGGCGATGTCGATCGGCGAGAACCGCTCGGCGGAGGCGTTGCGCGAGTATATGGGCGACTAGGTGATCAGGACTGATCGGCTCTGCGGATCAGCCCTGATACGATCTTCGATCGATCCTATTTGGTACAACCAAACGCCATTGCGGGGCGATTTGAGCCACGCTACATCCGTTCCATGACCCAGACCGCTCCCGATATCCTGCGCATCGCCGTCGCCCAGCTCAACCCAACCGTCGGCGACGTCGCCGGCAATCTGGCCAAAGCGCGCGAGGCGAGGGCGGACGCGGCGCGCCAGGGCGCCGATCTGGTGCTCTATACCGAGCTCTTCCTCGCCGGCTATCCGCCGGAAGACCTGGTGCTGAAGCCTTCCTTCCTGAAGGCTTGCGAAAAGGCGGCGCAGGATTTCGCGAAAGATACGGCCGATGGCGGGCCCGGCGTCATCATCGGCACGCCGCTGAAGCGCAAGACCGGCACGCATAACTCCATCGTCTTCGCCGACGGCGGCAAGATCATCGCCGAGCGCTACAAGCTCGATCTGCCCAATTATGGCGAGTTCGACGAGAAGCGTGTCTTCCAGGCTGGGCCTGAACTGCAGGGTCCAGTGAATTTTCGCGGCGTGCGCATCGGCATTCCGATCTGCGAGGACATCTGGGGCGATATCGCCGTCTGCGAGACCCTGGCTGAAAGCGGCGCCGAGATCCTGCTGGTGCCGAATGGCTCACCCTATTACCGCGCCAAGATCGATGTCCGCCACCAGATCGTTATCCGGCAGGTCATAGAAGCCGGCCTGCCGATGATCTACGCCAACCAGCTCGGCGGCCAGGACGAGCTGATCTTCGACGGCGCCTCGTTTGCCATCGGCGCCGACAAGACGCTCGCCTTCCAGATGAGCCAGTTCGAGGAGGCGGTCGACGTCACCACCTGGAAAAGGAAGGGAGACAGCTGGGTCTGCTCGGAAGGCCCGATGTCGAAGATCCCGGAGCGGGAAGAGGCGGACTACCGGGCCTGCATGCTCGGCCTGCGCGATTACGTCAACAAGAACGGTTTCAAGAACGTGGTGCTCGGTCTGTCCGGCGGCATCGACTCGGCGATCTGCGCGGCTTTGGCCGTCGACGCGCTGGGCGAAGAGCGGCTGCGCACCGTGATGATGCCCTACCGCTATACGTCGAAGGATTCGCTGAAGGACGCCGAGGATTGTGCGCGCGCGCTCGGCTGTCGCTACGACATCGTGCCGATCTCCGAGCCGGTCGAAGGCTTCAAGCACGCGCTGACCCAACTTTTCGAGGGAACCCAGGAAGGCATCACCGAGGAAAACCTGCAGAGCCGCGCGCGCGGCACGATCCTGATGGCAATCTCCAACAAGTTCGGCTCGATGGTGGTCACCACGGGCAACAAAAGCGAGATGTCGGTCGGCTACGCCACGCTTTACGGCGACATGAATGGCGGCTTCAATCCGATCAAGGATCTCTACAAGATGCAGGTTTATGCGCTCGCGCGCTGGCGCAATGCGCATGTGCCGCCGGGCGCGCTCGGCCCGTCCGGCGAGGTGATCCCGAAGAACATCATCGACAAGGCGCCGTCGGCGGAACTGCGGGAAAACCAGACCGACCAGGATTCGCTGCCGCCCTATCCGGTGCTGGACGATATCCTGGAATGCCTGGTCGAAAACGAGATGAGCGTTGACGATATCGTCGCGCGTGGCCACGACCGGGCGACGGTGACGCGAGTCGAGCACCTGCTCTACATCGCCGAATACAAGCGCCGCCAGGCGGCGCCCGGCGTAAAGATCACGAAGAAGAATTTCGGCCGCGACCGCCGATACCCGATCACCAACCGGTTCCGGGACCGCGGTTAGCCTCCGCATGCCGGACATTGAAATCAGTTTCGACCTGTCTCGGATCGATTTCCGGGCGACCTCCGATCTGCTCATGCAAAGCTATTGGGGAGCGTCGCGCACCGACGAGGCCAATCGCCGTGCCTTCGACAACTCGCTTTGCGCCGGCGCCTATCTTGACGGCGAGCAGGTCGGCTTTGCCCGCGCGATCACCGACTATACGGTCTTTGCCTATCTCGCCGACGTGATCGTCTGGCCGGAGCATCGCGGGCATGGCATCGGCAAACGGCTTGTGCAGGCCCTCCTCGACCATCCCGACATGAAGACCGTTCCTCATTGGAGCCTCACGACCAGCGACGCTCACAGCCTCTACCAGAAGTTCGGATTCCGGACGGAAGGGCGCTACATGCGACTGGATCGCTCACCGGCTGCCTGAGGCCCGGCCACAACCCGCCGTTGTTGCAAATTCGTCTCAGTGCTTGGACCAGATGTCGTTTTGGCGACCGGCCGGCTTGGCGATCGGCTGATGCCTCCCTATAAGGGCCTCTCCGCGATTCCCTTCCGGGAGGACCGTATGGCAGGATTTGACATCGTTATGCGAGGCCGCGAAGCCTAGGTCTGCTCGGGCTTTCCGAAGGTTTTTCGGAGGGCCGGACGCAGAACAGACATCGGCCGCTGCCGGTCGCCGCCTCAGGGCAGGCGGCCCACCATACTGAACCTCCCGCTCTTTTGGGTCGCCGCAAGGCGCGGAATGCGGGTTTTCCAATTCGATTTTACCGGGACCGGGCTCGTTGCGCCCGGATGACATCATGGCTCGTTTCAAGATCGATCTGCGCGCGAGCGCCTTTCGCAGCGTGCTTGGCTTCACGTTCAGCCACTGGCGGCGCCAGCCGCGGCGGCTTGCGCTCATCATGGGCGCATTCCTGCTCTCGACGCTGGCCGACGTGCTGACACCCTTCTATTCCGGCCGCCTGGTCGATGCGGTCGCCAGCGGCGCCGGAACCGACGAGGTCGCCTGGAATGCGGCGATGCTGGCGTTCTCGATCCTGATGGCGCTGGCGCTGGCAGGCGTCGTGCTGCGTAACGCCGCCTTCTTATGGATCGTCGAGCTGACGCTGAAGATGATGTCGGACATCGCCGCCGATGCCTTCCATCGGGTGCAGCGCTTCTCGACGGACTGGCACGCTAACAGCTTTGCCGGATCGACGGTGCGCAAGATAACGCGCGGCATGTGGGCGCTGGATCTGCTCAACGACACGATCCTGATCGCGCTTCTGCCATCGGTGGTCATGCTGGTCGGATCGACATTGCTGCTCGGCTGGTTCTGGCCGCTGATGGGAGCCGTGGTGGCGGCCGGCTCGGTGCTGTTCATCGCCGTCACGGCGATGCTGTCGCTCGGCTATGTCGCGCCCGCCGCGCGACTCGCCAACAGCTGGGACACGCGGCTGGGCGGCGCGCTCGCGGACGCGGTGAGCTGCAACGCCGTCGTCAAGGGGTTCGGCGCGGAGGCCCGCGAGGAAGCGCGGCTGGCGCGCGTGGTCGCCAAATGGCGCCTGCGCACCGGCCGCACCTGGATGCGCGGCACCGCCAACGGCACCACGCAAGGGGTGCTGCTGCTGGTGATGCGGGCGGCGGTTATCGGTCTTGCCCTCATGCTGTGGGCCTGGGGCCAGGCGAGCGCCGGCGATGTCGCGTTCGTGCTGACCTCGTTCTTCGTTCTGCAGGGCTATCTGCGCGACATCGGCACGCATATCCGCAACCTGCAGCGCTCGATCAACGACATGGAGGAACTGGTCGACTTCCAGTCCGAGCCGCTCGGCATCGAGGACCGGCCCGGCGCTCGGCCGATCCGGATCACCGATGGACGCATCGCCTTCGACAAGGTGACGTTCCACTACGGCAATCACCTTCTGCCGCTCTACCGCGATTTTTCGGTCGATATCGCGGCGGGCGAACGCATCGGACTAGTGGGGCATTCGGGTTCGGGCAAGACGACCTTCGTCAAGCTGATCCAGCGGCTCTATGACGTGAATGCCGGGCGGATCCTGATCGACGGGCAGGACATCTCGCAAGTCGAGCAGGCGTCACTGCGCAGCCAGATCGCGATCGTCCAGCAGGAGCCGATCCTGTTCCACCGGTCGCTGGCCGAGAACATCGCCTATGCCCGGCCCGGCGCCAGCCAGGCCGAGATCGAGCATGCGGCCAAGCTCGCCAGCGCGCATGATTTCATCAGCAACCTGCCCAAGGGCTATGGAACGCTGGTGGGCGAGCGCGGCGTGAAACTGTCCGGCGGCGAGCGCCAGCGCGTGGCGATCGCCCGCGCCTTCCTGGCCGACGCCCGCATCCTGATCCTGGACGAGGCGACATCGAGCCTCGATTCGGAATCGGAAGTGCTGATCCAGAAGGCGATGGAGCGGCTGATGGTCGGGCGCACGACCCTGGTGATCGCGCACCGGCTCTCGACGGTGCGGGCGCTCGACCGGTTGCTGGTCTTCGATCGCGGACGTATCGCCGAGGAAGGCTCGCATGACGACCTGATCCGGCTGAACGGCGGCATCTACCGGCGGCTGTTCGAGCGTCAGGCACTCGAATTGACCAACAGCCTCGTCGCCTGAGGAAAGGACGGCGCCCGGCCTCAGCCGGGCGCCGTCAGCCGCAGTGCGGCCCGGGATTGATCTCCCTAGGGCGCTTCACCGTTTCAGGAAAACGGCCGCGGGGCTTTATGTCCGACCCCGTGCTGCCCGCATGGGATCGTCCGGGCAATCGGCCTGCGAGCCCTGCATTTACAACCGCTCTCCCGTTATGCGGTTAGAGCGCCTCAATATACCGTCAAAATTACTTTATATTTATATAATATTTAGGAATTTTTATTTTAGATTTGATCTATGTTCACGGAGTGAAGAAATTGTCTTGAGGGATTTACAGAAAAGAAAATCGAGAGTGGCAGAATAGAGCCTTGAAGACTTTTTTACAGGAATCCGACCGGATGGAGATTTTCTTGGGAAGAACGGCTGCCTTTAGCGTTTTCGCATAGGCATTCACCATGAATCCTGTTTCCGCAAAAGCGGGTCTGGGCAAGGTGGCTGGGTCGTCGGCGCTGGAATCCCATGGCTCGGTTCGGCCTTTAGCCGCCGAGGATCTCCAGCGCGTCGCCGCGCTCTTCCTGATGAAGTTTCGCCATCCTCGCCGCCAGCGCGATCGCGCGATCGCGCGGACAGCGGACTATATGAGGGAGCTTTACCTTGACGGGGATGAGAGCAAGGCTCTTGTCCAGATCGATCCGCAGGGCCGATTGGGCGGCTTCATGGGCGTTCTGAAAGCCCGCTATGAGCTCAACGGAAGGGCATTGAACGCCGCAATCATCGGTCCATTCATGACCGACTCCAGCATCGATCACGGTTGGGCCGGGCCGCAATTGCTGCGTGCCCTGCATCAAGGCGAATTCGACCTTTACCTGACCGATTCCGCCAACCGGACATCCTTGGCCTTCGCGCGTCCGATGAAGTATCAGCTCCTGCCGGTGCATTGTCTGGAATGGACCTGTATTTTCCGGCCGGGCGCCATGGCCGCCGCCATGCTGCGCCGCAAATGGCCGGGACTGCCTCGCCTGGCGCTCGATCCCTGCGCGCGAGCATTCGACGCCCTTTCAAAAAAAAGGTTCGAGCCTCCGGTCCAACCTTCCTCATCGCAGCGGATCCATCGCGAACCGATTGATCCCGCCCAGTTTGCAAAGTGGCTGCCTACCCTTGCGTCCGATTATGCCCTTCGGCCGAGCTGGAGGGATGGCGAGTTGCCGCGGTTGCTCGCGCTGGCGGCTGAGAAGCAGGCCGATGGGCCGCTTCGTTTCGGCGGGATTTACGACGAAACGGGCAAGATGCTGGGGTGCTATGCCTTCTATGGCCAGACCGGCGGCATCGCGAACCTGCTGCAGATCCAGTCGTCCGGATCCCACTGGGGCGCAACGCTGGATGCCCTCATCGCGACGGCGCGGGATTTGGGCTGCGTGGGCATTACCGGCCAGACCCAAAGCAGGTTCATGTCTCAACTGTTCGGTTACAAGAACGTCTTCTTCCACTATGCCGGGGGCACGATGGTGCGTTCACGCATAGCCGAGGTTACGGAAGCGGTCCGCTCCGGCGACATCTTCATCGGCGGGGTGATGGGCGACCGCTGGACCCGTCTCAGTTCGGACGACTTCGGCCGCGTCTGACGATCTTGCGATGACGCGATTCCGGGTGGGAGGCCACGGCGAGGCCGCCGGACCTGGCTGTTCGCGCTTTCCTGGAATGGCTCTAGTAGCACTGCGCAGGGATTTGATCGGTCGGCTCTGTTTGCGTTGGCAGGTGGCATGCCTTGGCGATTGGCCGAAACGCTCACCCCGTCGTCGTTCTAGGGCGGAGCAGGAGCGAAGCTCCGTCGCGAAGCCCCTGGAATCCGTGCCGTTACCTTCGCCAAGGAGTGCAACGGGGCAGAATTCTGCACCGTGGCGGCGCTTCCAAGTCACGGGATGGATTCTATGGTCTGCGCCGCGTCGCTTCGCTCCTTGCTTCGCCATAGAATGACGAGGTTGGGGCGGCTTCGACCAATCCCCTGCGTTTACGCTGATTTCAAGGAAAGGACCGGAAAATCCTGCTTTGAATCAGGCGAACCTGTGCGGCTCGGCGCAGAAGTCAGCAATAAGCTGGCAAAGGTCGGGTTCGTTGACCATGCGGACGGCTTCGTTCGGGCCGACCCATTTGCGGGTGCGCGCGCGTTTCTCTTTCCAGCGATCCGCGACGCGGTCGACATGCAGCGGAAAGACCAGCACCTCGCAAGGCACTTCCTCGCCTGAGGCGAGGACCTTGGCATAGAAATAGCGTCCGGCCTCGAGATGCGAGACGGTGCCGCGCAGGCCGGCTTCCTCGCCCGCTTCGCGGGCGGCGGCCTCGCAAAGCGGTTCCCTGGCCTCCGGCCAACCTTTGGGCAGCACCCAGCGCCCGGTGTCGCGGCTGGTGATCAGCATGATCTCCACGCCGTTCTCGCCCTCGCGCCAGGGCAAGGCGGCGACCTGCAGGCGACAAGGCGCGACGCCGAAGAGCCGCCGGACTCTTTCGGCCATCTGGTTGTGCGTCGTCGCCCTCGTCAACATGGTAGAAGCTGCCCCAAAGCCTCCAGAATCGTTTGCCACCTCACGAATCTTAGGGCGAATTATGGACTTTAAAAGTAAAAAACTTCACTCCGTCGGAAAATCCAACCAGAAAAAGTCAATCTCCCAAAGTAGTCGGGCCTACCGGCGCGGCTACACGGTGCAGGTTTGAGTGAGATTCTTTGGACGATATGATAGCCGTTCAGCCGGCGTGATCATCCGCGATCGGCTTCTGGTAAGTGAAGCCCATATCCCAGGGAAAGTAGATCCAGGTGTCCTGGCTGACCTCGGTGACGAATGTATCGACCAGCGGGCGGCCCTTTGGCTTGGCGTAGACAGTCGCGAAATGCGCCTTCGGCATCATGGCGCGCACAATGCCCGCAGTCTTGCCGGTATCGGTCAGGTCGTCGATGATGAGCACGCCGGCGCCGTCATCGGCAAGCAGCGAAGGCGAAATCTCCTTCAGGACCTGCAGCTGACCCTGGCTGGTATAGTCGTGATAAGAGGCGACGCACACTGTCTCGATGACGCGGATGCCGAGTTCGCGCGCAATGATGGCGGCAGGCACCAGTCCGCCGCGCGTGATGCAGACGATCGCTTTCCATTGTCCCTTGCTGGTGCCGGAAAGCCGCCAGGAAAGCGCCCGGGCATCGCGGTGGAACTGGTCCCACGAGACGGGAAAAGCTTTTTCGGGAAGGGACATGGTTCGCGCACTCCGCAAGGCGCGCCGTCGGCGCGCAGAAACACTGGAATGCAGGCGGAATTAGCCGGAAAGCGCCGGGCTTGGCAAGGGGAAGGGCCGGCGAGGGCTGTGGAACCCAAGCGCGTCGCGCTGAGACGAATTGAAGCGACACGCTTCAGCTTGACGCAGGTCGTGACGTCGAAACCGCTTGCGGTTGCGAAACCCGCGCTCACCGCGACAGGAAGGCCGCCACATTCGTCGTGCGCAGCACCGTGCGGGTGACGCCGCCGAACAGAAGCTGGCGCAACCAGGAGTGGCTGTAGGCGCCGAGGACCAGAAGATCGGCGCCGGACTCGGTTATCCGCGACTGGATGATATCGTCGACCGAGGCGCCGCCCGATTTCTGCACGGAGACGCTGACGTTGGCGCCGTGGCGCGACAGCGCCGCCGCGATCTCGGCACCGGCGGCTTCCGGAGATTCATCGAGCGACTCCGGCGGGTCGATGACCAGAATGTCCGTCTTGTCGGCCTCGGCAATGAAAGGCAGAGCATCGAACGCGGCGCGAGCCGCTTCCTTGCTGCCGTTCCAGGCAAGCAGCACACGTCTGAAAGTCGTGACCAGCGGCCCGGCATGTGGCACGACCAGCACCGGCCGGCCGGCGTCGTAAACCAGCGTGTCGACATCGGCGCTCGGGTCGCCGCCGGCGTCGCGCTGCGCGGCGATGATCAGATCGGCGGCGCGCACGCTCGATATACCGGTCAGCGCGCTGTCGCCGGAGAAGCTTTCCAGGCTCCGCCACTCGAAGGACAGGCCGGATTCCTCGATCCGCTTCAGGAAATAGGCCTGCAACTTGTCGGCGCGTTCCTTGTTCATCTCGGCCGAGACCTGGAGGAATTCAGTATCGGGGAAGCCGGTGGCCGATGTATAGGGCACGGGAAGCGCCTCGGCATGGATGCCGACGAGGTGGCTCTCGAACCTCTCGGCGAGCGGTAGGGCGCAATCGAGAACACGCTCGGCGTCCTGTTCATTTTGCAAAATAGCGACGATTGTCCTGAAGCGCATGACCGGTCCCTCAATTGTTTGCGCTACGCGTGCGCGCAGCGAAGGAACGCCTCAGCGCGTTTACTGGTTCCAGCCGAACGCCGGTCAGCCTGCCTTGGCTAAGCCCGCCACCATCACCTCGACGTCCTTGCGCGCGGCCTCGAGCGCTTCCTCGCTGCGGGCTCGCACGACGAGTTCGGTCCAGAACTTGCCGTCGCCATATTTGGGGTAGGAGCCGATGATCGTGTCGGGATGCGCCTTCTGGATCTCGGCCAGCGGCCCGCCGATCAAGCCCTCGCCGACGGGACAATGCACCGTGGCCGACAGCATCTTCGTGCCGGCCTTGAGCGTCGGCACGACATTGTCGAGCATGGCCTGAAAGATCGACGGCACGCCGGCCATGACGTGGACATTGCCGATGCGGAAGCCCGGCGCGACGGAGACGGGATTGTCGATATGGTCGGCGCCGCGCGGCATGCGCGCCATACGCTTGCGCGCTTCGGTGAATTCGATGCCTCGCCCGGCATAGCTCGCTTCGAGCAGGGCGTAGGCTTTTGCATCGTATTCGCAAGGCACACCGAAGGCCTTGGCGATCGAGTCGGCGGTGATATCGTCATGCGTGGGGCCGATGCCGCCTGTAGTGAAGACGTAGGTATAACGGGCGCGCACGGCATTCACCGCCGCAACGATCTCGTCCTCCTCGTCGGGGACGATGCGCACTTCCTTCAGATCGATGCCGATCGCCGTCATGATGTCGGCGAGGTGGCCGATGTTCTTGTCCTTGGTGCGGCCGGAGAGGATCTCGTCGCCGATGACGAGCATGGCGGCGGTGACGATTTCAGGCATGGCGGGCTCCGGCACAAAGGTCGCCTTCGATAACGCGGCCGGCGGCCGGCCGCAATGCGAAACCCCGATGTGTTGGATGCGCGCTTGTGGCTGCGGCCATTGCGGATATGGTGCGGTCGGTCCAGCCGGGGTGAAAACATGCCGATATCGATTGTCTTGTGGCTGCTTGCCGGCTTGCTTGCCGCCGTCGTCCTTGCCGTGCTCGCCTTGATGCTTGCGACCTGGCGGATCGCGGCAAAGGCCGAAGAACTGGTGCCGCCTTGCGGGAAATTCATAGAGATCGACGGCAACCGCATCCATTATGTGGAAGAGGGCGAGGGCAGGCCGATCATCTTCGTCCATGGACTCGGCGCTCAGCTCCACCATTTCCGCCACACGCTGTTCGGGCGCTTCGGCCGTGGTTACCGGCTGATCGCGCTCGACCGGCCGGGCTCCGGCTATTCGGTTCGGGCAAGGGGCGCCACCGGCCGATTGCCCGAACAGGCCGACATCGTGCAACGCTTCATCGGGGAACTGCGCCTGGAGCGGCCGCTGATCGTCGGCCATTCGCTCGGCGGGGCCGTCGCGCTTGCTCTGGCAACCGCGCATCCGACAGCGATTTGCGGCATTGCCCTGCTCTCGCCGCTGACGCATCTCGAAGCGAGGACACGTCAGCGGTTTGATCTGCTCTATGTTCCATCGCCGTTGCTGCGCCGCGTCCTGGCCCATACGGTGGCGATACCATTCAGCCTTCGTTACGCGCAGCCGACGCTGAGGTTCATTTTCGCGCCGCAAGCGGTTCCCGCGGACTACATGGTCGCCGGCGGGGGATGGCTCGGGTTGCGTCCGTCCCACTATTTCGCCACGTCCACCGATGTCGTGGCGATGGAGCGGGATCTTGGCGAAATCGAACGGCGTTACCGCGACATAGCGATACCGGCAGGGATCCTGTTCGGCACCGCTGATCAGGTGATCGGCGAGGCCGTTCATGGCGAGCCGATGCTGGATCAGGTCAAGGGCATCGACTTCGAACGGGCCGACGGTCTCGGCCACATGCCGCAATTCGTGGCCCCCGAGCGGGTCGTCGCTTTCATAAAACGGGTTGCCGCGCGCGCTTTTGCCGATGCGAGATGATTTCTGCTGGCGCCCCGCGCGCGTTCCACGGCCGTTCACGAAGCGTCACACAAAAGTGTCGGACATTCCGTCCCGCCCGCAATTTCTGGTGGAACCTTAGCCCCTGCCGCAGGGTTTCGTTCGTATCGCTGTGGGGCTTCCGTCCCACATATTTTTTGCGATCGAGAGAATGGAGAAATCCGATGCTTACAAGACTTATCGCAGCTTC
Organism: Mesorhizobium sp. SOD10; assembly: GCA_000824805.1. GTDB lineage: Bacteria > Pseudomonadota > Alphaproteobacteria > Rhizobiales > Rhizobiaceae > Mesorhizobium. The sequence goes on along the minus strand of CCNA01000003.1, from coordinate 116,058 downwards.
GGCGCTGGTGCTGGCCATGGGTGGCGCGGCCATGGCGCAGTCATCCGATGACTGGTGGTGGTGGCACCGCGACCATCGTCCCGCGGCGAGCGTCCAGGTAGACCCCTATACCACAGGCAGCATCAATGGAGGCTCCGGACTGACCACCTACGGCAATACCGGTGCTATCGGGCCATGTGCGGACACCACGCCTGGTCCGGATGCCAACTCACAGCAGAACGTCAACGACAACTACTGCGGCAAATAGCGCCGCACAATCGCCGGCGGCCGGCATGAAAGCCTTGGGCTTTGCCGTTCGCGAAGGCGCCCCAGTTTTTAGTGCAGGGCGTTTCACCGTTTCACGGAAACGGCGAAACGCCTAATCTTTGTTCTCACGCAGTTCCGGACGGAAGGCTGCGGCGAAGGGGCCGAGCCTGACCACTCATGTTCTGGAATGCCTTAGTCCGATACTTCGGTCTGCGGGCGGTCGCGGCCGTCGGCCAGTTCGTCGTGCCAGTTTCCTTCGGCATCCTCATACTGGATGCCGTCGGTCGTGCCGGCGACCTGTTGCTCGGCCGAGGCGATTTCGGCGGCGCGCAGCGCTTCCTGGTGCGTGCGGAAAGTTTCAGAGAATGTCGATCCGACCTTATAGGCCCAGCCGCCATCATGCTCGACGATCTTGTAAGTCAGCTTCGCCATGGAATCCTCCAGTTAAGAAGTCTGCTCAATGCAGCTTTCCGTCGGGCAGCCTGTCTTCGGGGACCAGCACTTCCGATTCCCTGGCCGCCTCGACGAGGGCGCGACGCGCGTCCGCTGTCGAACGATAACCTTCCAGCGCTTTGAGGCAAATGTCGAGAGCATCACGATGGCGCTCGCCGCGATTGAGCGGCCAAACGGTCATCAGGCACTCGGCGGCCTCGCGGATGCTTCGGATCTGGCGATATTTGCCGACATGGCCGAGCTCGACCACCACCGGTTTTTCAAAGGGTTTGTTGTCTATCATGGCCGCCAACGTAAAGCGGCCAAATTGGTTGCAGTTATGACGAGGATCCTGCGCCCAAACGTCTCAGGACCCGTTGAGTTTCCGGTTTGTTTTGACGCAATTCCGGACGGAAGGCTACGGCGAAGTCGCCGAGCCTGACCGCTCGCGCTTTTCCTGGAATTGCTCTAGCTGGCGGCCTTCATCCAATGCCGCATCGTCGTCACCGAACGTGCCAGCTGCGGAGCGGGATGGATTTCCTCGCCGAAAGCAGCCGCCGCGCGCCAGCCCCAGCGCGGGTCGGCGAGGAATGCACGCGCCAGCGCCACCATGTCGGCACGGCCGTCGGCGACGATCGCCTCGGCCTGGCTCGGGTCGTCGATCAGCCCCACCGCGCGCGTCGGAATGCCGGCGCCGTTGCGCACGGCTTCCGCCAGATGCACCTGGTAGCCGGGGCCGGGCGGCACCTGCTGCAGGGGCGAATTGCCCCCGCTGGAACAGCAGATATAGGCGATGCCCTCGGCCTTCAGCGCCTTGGCCGCCTCGATCGCGTCCTCGACGTCGAAACCGCCGTCGACCCATTCCTTCACCGAAAGGCGCGCGCCCAGCATCATGGACGGAGTGGCCTTTCTCACTGCCCTGGCAATTTCAACCGCGAAGCGCATGCGGTTCTCCAGCGACCCGCCCCAGCGGTCCGTCCGCTGGTTGGAGAGCGGCGAGAGGAACTGGAAGATCAGATAGCCATGCGCGGCGTGCAATTCGGCAAAGTCGAAGCCGGCGCGTTCGGCGCGCACGGCCGACTGCGCAAAGCGCGCGATGAGCTCCAGGATCTCGTCTTCTTCCAACGCGTGCGGCACATTCCAGCCCGTGTCGTAGGCGATGGCCGAGGCAGAAACCGTCTGCCAGGGATCCTCGCCAGGCTGCAGCGGACCCCCGCCCTCCCAGGGTCTGCGGTTGGAGGCCTTGCGGCCGGCATGGGCAAGCTGGACGCCGAACTTCGTGCCGGGCGCGGCGACGCGCCTGGCGGCGTCGAGCGTGCGCTTGGCGGCCGCCTCGTTGTCGTCGGAATAGAGGCCGAGGCAACCATGCGAGATGCGGCCGCGCCGCTCGACATCCGTCATCTCGACGGTCACCATGCCGGCGCCCGACATCGCCAGGTTCATCCAGTGATGGAGATGCCAGTCGCTGGCCGAGCCATCCTCGGCGGAATATTGGCACATGGGGGCAACCGCGATGCGATTGGGAAAGGTGAGGCCGCCGAGGGTGATCGGCTGGAAAAGCGATGACGTCATGAAACAGGCTCCTGGCGAGATAACGCTATCTAGGCAGTCATGGCGCTTGGCGCCAGACACGAGCCGGTGAAACTGGCGCTGGACCAGTCGGTTTCCAGGCCAGTCGGTTTCCAGCATTGCGCGCGCCAGCTTTCATCGTTACCCCTTTGCCGCCAATATGGAGGTCGTCATGGAAGATCGCGTTCGCGTCCGTTCGGAGGAGGTCCTTTCGGACGACTGGGCGGTGCTGAAGAAGACGGTGCTCGACTATCGCCGCCGCGACGGGCGATGGGAGACGCAGATCCGCCAGACCTATGATCGTGGCGACGGCGCGGTGATCCTGCCTTTCGATCCACAGCGCTCGACTGTGCTCCTGGTGCGGCAGTTCCGTTTTCCGGCTTACGCCGTGGGCCATCGCGAGCCGCTGATCGAGGCCTGTGCCGGTTTGCTCGACGAAAACGATCCCGAAACCGCCATCCGCAAGGAAGCGGAAGAGGAACTGGGTTACCATCTGAAGGACGTCGAGCGCCTGTTCGCGCCGTTCATGAGTCCGGGCAGCGTGACGGAGCGGCTCTGGTTCTTCACCGCGCGCTATTCGCCGGCCGACCGCATTTCCGACGGCGGCGGCTCGCCGGAGGAAGGCGAGGACATCGAGGTTCTGGAAATGCCGTTGGACGAGGCGCTGGCCGGCATCGCCGACGGCCGCATCGTCGACGCCAAGACAATCATCCTGATCCAGCACCTGAAGCTCAATCCGATGAAGGTTTGAGCCTGTCTTCGGTCACGCCGATCCCTCTTCGCCAAGGCGTGAGAGGACGTTGCTTCGTTTTAAGCTTCCGATGACCCGCCACCCGAAGCTCGAAGGGCGAAGGATGGTGCGGACGACGGGAATCGAACCCGTACGATCAGAGATCGAGGGATTTTAAGTCTATTCCTGCCCGTCCACTCTTGGGTATCCATATCGCCTGCAGCCGTTGTGAATAAAGGAAAGACCGAGGGTTTACGGTTCCCGTTTGTTCCCGTAAGGTGACAAGCGTAGACACGTCGCGGGTACCCGCACGGCTACCCAAGAGGGGACCGACCATGCCCATTCTTTCCGACAATTACGTCAAGTCGGCTGTGCTGCCGGCCGGCCGCGACGAACTGATTATCCGAGACAGCAAGCTTGCAGGTTTCGCGCTTCGGCTGCGTCGCAAGGCCGACGGCAAGTCTTCCTCCAAGACCTGGCTCGTGTTCCAAGAGCTGCCAATGCGCGATGGCAAGCGCAAGCGCCGCAAGATCATCATCGGCGACTTCGCCGTATTCCCTGCCGAGAAGGCGAAGGCCGAGGCACTGGCTATCTTGCAGGCGATCGAGAAGGGCGACGACCCTGCCGCCGCCAAGGCTGTTAAGAAGGCACAGCCTCCGTTCGAAGATCTGGTCGACGACTTTGAGAAGTCGCACATCGCTACGAAGAAGCCCGAAACCCGTAAGGACTACCGAGGCCGGATCAGGCGGAACATCCTTCCCTATTTCAAGGGCAAGCGGGTCGCCGACATCACTGGCGAAATGGTACGGGATTTCTTCCGTCGGAAGCGCTCAAACCCGACCGATGCTAACCGCTCTCTGGCCGTGCTTTCTGTCATGATGGGCCGGGCGATCGAATTGGGATGGAGGAAAGACAATCCCTGCATCGGCATCAAAAAGAACACCGAAATCGCTCGAGACGATTGGCTCGACGAGCGCGACCTTCCCCAGTTCGTCAAGGCATTGGCCGAGGTCGAGGGCGATTGTGGCGACCTGATCCGATATCTTACCGTTTCGGGATGGCGTGTCAGCGAGGCGCGCTTGTTGACGTGGGATATGGTCGACCTGCAGAAGATGGTCGCGCGCCTTCCCGACACGAAGAGCGGCGTTTCTGTCCGCGCACTCTCGACCGATGCCGCAACCCTTATTGATCGGCAGGAACATCGCGTCGGCTTCGTCTTTTCGGGGCGAAAGGGCTCGCAGCCCGTTTCGTACAAGCGGCTTCGTGAAGTCCTGCATTCGATCTGCACCGCCGCCGGCATCGACCAAATCACGCCGCATGGCCTTCGCCACACGGCCGCGACCTGGGCGGCTGTTTCCGGCGCCGAGGCACATGAGCTGCGCGAGGCCTTCGGCTGGAAGACGCTGGCCATGACGAACCGCTATGTGTCGAAGGCGGAGAGCCTCGGCCGGCGTGGGGCCCAACGCGCGGCCGATGCCATGAACGTGCTTCAGAAGCCGATGGCCGACGTGAAGGAGTTCGGCCGGTGAGCGATCAGGACCGTCAATTTCTCACAGACAGGCTGAAGGGTAGGCTCGAAATCCTTTTGAGGAAGACGGAGAGCGCCAAGGATTTGCCCGCCGGCTATTGGGGATTTGGAAAGGCCGTCGAACGGCAAATAAGCGACGACTGGTCAGCCGGCCGCATCTTTTGGCGCGCGGCGTGGGAGAATGCTCGGCATGGTCTGGACTCAATTGCAGTAGGCGATCTCGATATGGCCGACGTCTATGTGTGGCAGGCGACAGACGCTTACATCGCCGCGCTTGAGTCGCGATTGCAGCATAGGCCGTCGGACGTTGCTGTGTTGACGCGCCCGGCCAGCCGTCGTGGTCGCCCAAAGAAAAATTAGCTGCTCCCGCTTTTTTTAAATTGCCGCGAGATTTTTCTGCCCAGCAAGCGTGATTATTAATCCTGTCACCCAAAACAAACCAAGGGTGACGAAATGGAACAGACAGACACGGCCAGGGCATTCAATGCCCGGCTTAGCTTCTGGGCAGCATCGGGCCTTAGTGGTGCCGATCTTTACGAAGCGCTCGCCACAGACCAAACCCTACCGCCGTTCTTCGATCCGGAAGACATTGCCGCCATTCAGGGCGTGAAACCGTCCGCGGTGAAGAAGCACCGCAATCGAGGAAGCGGACCGGAATTCATGCGCCTGACTGCCAAGCTGGTGAAATATCCCAGGGCGGAGTTCTGCAGGCATCTAGCTTCGAAGTTCGTTCGGAGGGCCGCTTGATGCAGACCGACCTCGCACCCTCAAAAACCTGGGAGCCGGACGCTAAGGCTTGGCAGTCGATGTGTTCGAACCCCGGCAAGTATGCTCCGCTGATCGAGCGCGTCGTCGGCTTCATGCTGTTCATCGGCTATCGCGACGACGAGGACGCGGCAGATGGCCTGTGCTTGGGGTTCGATGACTTCGCCAGTCAGACCCCGTTCTTGGCAGGTCTCTCACCGGATGAGGTGTATTTCGTCCAAGTCGGCGCCTCGAGGGTGATCTTCCAGGAAGACCCTGGTCTGATGATCCTTCGGGATGCAACGGCTTGGATGCGTGATGGAGGCCCAGAATGCTGACGGGCGCCGATCACGAACATAGCGAAGTCATCTCGCTGGGTGCTCGGCGCCTGGTCGAAGTCCCCGCAGAGCAGCGCGGACACGCGGCGGTGCCGTGGCTCAAGTCACAATTCCCGATGACCACGGCCGAGGCGATCGAAGCCATCCGGCTTGCCAATTTAGTCAGAAGCGGAGGGCTCGACGATGGCGCAGCCTGAAAACCGAACACCCGCCGTCAGGGACAGGACGGCGGGCATTTCGGGGGACCAATCTCGCAGCAAGATTGTGCACAATAATTGCGGCAATCGTGGCGGATTGTCAAGAAAAGAAGGTATAATCGCAGCCAATCCGATCGAGGCCGCGCCATGAGCAAGCGCGAGTTTTCCAAGGTCTCGTCAGCGATTTGGCATTCGAAGCGGTTTCTTGCCCTCTCAAGCGACCGGGCGCGCCTGTTGCTGCTGTACCTGATCACCAGTTCGCACCAGAACAGTTCCGGCGCCTACCGCCTGCCGTTGGGATATGCCCTGGCCGATCTCGGATGGCCGGCCGAGGAGTACCGGATCCACCTCGACGAGCTCGTCGACAAGTGCCTTGTCGCTTACGACGACGACACCGAAGAGGTATTCGTCTGCGGCTGGTTCAAGACTTGCCCGCCGATGAACGACAAGCACGCGACAGGGACGCTGACGCGGGTCAACGACATCGAGAGCGAGCCGGTTCGGACAGTCGCTTTGGGCGAGTTCAAGGAGTCCAGCAAGTCGCGTGTCAGGGTGTTGAGCGAGGTCCGTCGGCCACATCAGGAGGCCGCGGAATGAACCTCTATCGATACCGTTTCGATACCGTATGCATAGGGTATCCCATAGACACAGACACAGAGGAGAGCAGACAGGAGACACAGACACAGACCGGAGAGAAAGAGCAGAGAGACCCAAACCCAGACAGCCTTCCTTTCATAAGCTGTAGCGCTTCCTCCGCGCGCGCGAGGATGAACCGATGAAGCTCATCGCTGCCACCCTCACCATCGCCGCCGTTGGCATCGTCCTGGCCGTCACCGTCGGGGTGCTTCCGTGAGCAGCGCCGAGCGCAAGGTCGGCAGACCGCGCCGTGATCTCACGCCGGAGGAGCAAGCCGCGAAGGAGGCGCGCCGGCGCGAGTTGGCCAAGTTGCGCGGCCGCGCGTGCCGGGCCCGGCGGAAGCACGACAAGATCACCGATATGATCGACGACCTGGTGCCGGCCTGGGACGATGACGACCCCGCCAAGGTCCTGGCCGCGCTGCTGAGGCGCATGCGCTTTGATTTGAAGTGAATTTCAGCGTGACGCTAAACCGTAACGCTGAAATTCCCGGTGTTACCGTTCGAGTCATGAAGGCAACCGGCTCGAGCAGCACCTCAAGATCGAAACCCCGATCGCCGTACGCGACCGTTCAGCAGATGGTCAAAGCGGCCGGTGGCGCCGATGGCATCACACTCGTGGATGCGTCCGCTTTGCTCAGCTCGCTTGAGCAGAAGGCGGCGGGTCTCAAGCGCAAGGGGCTCGCTGAGTCGCACAGGCTGGTCGCCGGCGACATCCGTGTCCTCAAGGCCATGATACCTCGCCTAATCGCAGGCCATCCGCCGATCGCAGAATGGGAGCGCCACAAACGTTATGAGCGCGGGGACCTCATCGTCGCCGAGGGAGCCACGTGGAAGCTGACAAACGGCGACGGCGCAAAGCGCGCGGATTGGGAAGAGGTCGTATCCGCCGGCCAGCGCAGCCAGCCGCCGCCGGCCAAGCCCGTTGAAGTCGAAGACGAGATCGCGGACCTGCTTAAGGATCTTGTCGGGCTTGATGACGAAGAGGCCCGCCAGGAGCGTCGCGCGATCGAGAGATATCGCGAGTCGGTAAAGGACTCCGGCATCACCCCGGCGCAGCTAGATTTGCCTGTGACCATCAGGATGCAGATGCATGTCCAATGCAGCTTGATCGAGCGCACGATCGACGCTTTGCATGCTCGCGACAAGCGGATCGAGAAGCTTGAGGCCGAACTGAAGGCCCGCTTCGATGAGATCAAGAATCGGCTGGTTGAACTGGCCAACGCCAATGCCTCGGCTTTCGATGAGCGCTTTGCCGCGATCGAGGCGAGAGCCGCCAAGTTGGAAACTGATCCCTTCGACATCGACGAGACCATCGAGGACGGCGGCCGTGTCGTCGTCCGCCGGTTCATGCGGAGCGGCGAGGTAATCAGCGAAAAGCGTCACATTACTGCGACGATGCTCTATCGGGGCATCCACAGTGAGACCGCGTTCTACCTGCCCGGGGATGCGGTGACGAGAGGCGGCAGCCTGTGGATATGCCGAGTCGAGTGCACAGGGCGCTTCAATGGCGATTTCTGGATCTTGGCCGTGAAAAAAGGAAGGGACAGCGCCAGCCATGAATGACGCCGAGCTGATGGAATTCAAGGCGCGCTTGGCGGTGAAGCGGGAGCGCGTGCTGCGCCGTGTTCTCGGCGATCAAAAGGCTGAAGCGAGGCTTGCGGAAATAAACCGCGGCGCAGTCAAGCGCAAAGCACTGGGCGAGCGGAAGGAGATTTGCGCCGATGGATCCTAACAGCCCGGGACCGGAATGGACGCGCGTCGAGATGCTTCCCGGCGAAGAGCCAGAGGATGCCGTGCACCGGTTGCAGCCGCCTCCGCTAGGCTTTGAGGAGCAACTGGCCGTCGAGGTTGACATCGTGCGCCAAGAGTTCGGCCGCGACCCGAGACCCGTCGAGATGAACGCTATCATCCGGGTGGTAAAGCGTCGCAACGGGATCACGAACCAATGAGCAAGATTGGATGGCAGCGCCGGACATCCGATACGGCGACGGCTGAGGCGCGCTCAGGACGCAGGCAATCGGCCGTCGCCAGCCAGATAGGGGGGCGGGGGATCAAAAAAAGGGTGTTGCGCTGCCCTGGTACCGCTGTTGCCCTCATCCGCGCACTTTTTTTGCCGGCACTGAATATTTCGGCCTTCAGAGGCGGGTTTTGAGGCAACCGATGGCAAAATCACCCTCAAAGCCGCAGAAATCCGCCGTTCCGGCCGCGCCGGGGTGGATGAATACCGCGCAAAAACGCGAGTTTTCCGCACTTTTGGCGCTCGAAACCGGCTGGAAAAGATTTGTAACCGACGTCGAGCGACAGAGGTTTGGCGATCTCGTCGACCTCCGCGGCCGCCTCGTCGGCTTGCGCAAGCTGTTGCGGTCCGCGCTGCGCAGCAAGGACCTCGCGACTGTCATTGCGCTGAATGGACAGATCAATCAGACCATCGACAAAGCGCAACGCCTCGAAGACGCTCTCCATGTTCACGAGCGGCAGAAGATTGCCGCACAAAGGGAGAGATGAGACATGCCCAGAGCAGGAGAACAGCTTGCACTTGCCCACGAGCGCATGACGCCCGAAGAGATCGCGGCTAATGCGCTCAAGCTGGCAGATTATGCCGAGCGGATGGCCGAGGTGCTGATGAACAGCGATGCCTTAGTCACCATCCTCGACAACAATCTCGGCCAGGTCATGGCGCAAATCCGCCATGCTCAAAACCTCAACGCAACAAGCCGAAAGTCTCAGTCGCGAGATCTCATCGCGAAACTCGCTGCGCTGCCCAACGAGCGGCAAGCAAGCCGCGACGCCCTGATCACTGAGATGTCGATCGAACTCCAGAGTCTGATCAATCCGAAAGGACATGATGATGGCAGTGCAGCTTAGCAGCCTCCGTGTCAGTGCCGAACTCGACGCCTCGAAGTACGTCGTAGGTGCGCAGCAAATTGCCTCGGCGACCGCCCAAGCGTCTGCAGGCAATGCGGCACTCGCGGCGAGTGTCACATCCGTGCAAGCCAAGATCAGCGCCGCCGGTGACCCGGTGGAGCGTCTGAGCAGGCAGTTTGTTGACGGGTATGCAGCCACACAGCGGATGTCATCCGCCTTCAACACGCTTGGCCGCGCCATCGACACTGGCAAAGTCTCGATGCAGCAGGCGGACAAGATCCTCGACGGCATCCTCGCAAAATATCGAATGGTCGGTGACGCCTCGCAGTTCATCGTCCGCGGCCAAAACGAGATGGCGGCGGCAATCGGCAGGGCCAACACCCGTTTTCTGGAACAGAACAACCGAGTGCCGGCGAACAACAATGCCAGGCTTTCCAGCGGTCAGATTCAGAATCTTAGCTTTCAGGCGAACGACATCCTAACGATGGCGCTGATGGGCGCTTCGCCGGGTCAGATCGCAGTGTCGCAGGGCGGGCAAATCGTCCAGGCATTGCAGATGGGCGAAGGCGGCATCGTCGGCTCGCTCAATGCCATCAAGGCCAGTGCGGCTGCAGCCGGCAGCGCTCTTGTTGGCACACTCGGCTTAGTCGGATCGATCGCTACCGGCTTCGGCGTTGCTGCAGTGGCGGCCGGTGCATTCTATGCCCTGACGCGCGACAAATCCAAAGACCTCAACGAGGCGCTGAAAGACCAGAAACAAGCGATCGATGAAGTCGCCAAGGCCTACGATCTCGCCACGGTCAGCTCGGACAACTTCAACACATCTCGCGGCATCTATGCAGGTGCTGCGGCTCGGCAGAGCCAGACCGATCTTGGAACCGCCGCTCGGTCGCAGGACACAGAAGTCCTTGGTGAACTCGCTCGGTTCGTCACCGCCGGCCAGGTTCGTGGTGGTCGTTTTGGCTATGTCGCAAGCGGAAGTTATCAGGCTCGGCCAGAGTTCTCCGCCTTCAATGGTCCGATCGCCACATTCGCACGAGACTTCGATTACGACGAGCTGGCGAAGGGTGTTCGCGACATCACCACGCAGAACCCGGCGCTGCAGGTGACCGGCGACAAGATCCTCAATATTGCCAAGTCGGGACATGAAGCGGCCGCAGCGCTCAAAGAGGGCGCGGACGCATTGGCGCGCATCAACAGCTCTGCCCGATCATCCGTCGGTTTCGACCGGATACAGCAGTTTGGCCGTGACCAAATGACCATGACCCAGCGCTTCGGCGACGATCCGTTCGCCGCGCAGCGCGAAGAGCAAAGGCAAAAGGTCATCTCACTCAAGGAAGCGCAAGATGAACGCAACCGCTCACTCGATCGCACGCTCGACTTGGCGCAGCTCGATGTCGCCCTGACCGGCAAGACCACTCCCGAGGCCACCGGTTTCGTCCTGAGAGCCAGAAAGGACCGTCAATGAGCGCCTTCATCGCCGTGAAGCATCCGAGCCGCGTTCAGTTGCTGACTGACGGCGCCCGGTACGATCAAGACCATGTCCTTACCGGCGTCGTGTGCAAGATCTGGTCGGCCGCCCGCGTCCCGCTCGCGATCACTGGGCGTGGCAACCTGCAGGTGGTCGAGCATATCGCGCGGGAGATCATCGCCGAGGCCGAGGTAGCGGGTTCCGTCGACCATGTCGTTGAAACCCACCTTCCCGAATACGTCGAAGACATTCGGACAGCAGGGGTGAAGGATTGCGACTTTGGCATCGCTGCCTGGTCGGAGACCACAGGTCCGGCGATGTATTACCTGGACACCAATGGTCAGTTCAGCACAAGGGCGTATGAGCTCCGCAGCAAGGACGATATCTGGTGTGCCTCCGAACTCACCGGCAAAGAGCTATACGACCTCGCCGGCGCGCGGTTCCTCGATGATACTTACCTTGACGACAAGGGCGCGGAGCTCATGGAGATCATCCGCTCCAAGCCGACGCAGGGCTATTACTCAGTCGGCGGTCATTGCCAGTTGACGACAGTGACAGCGAAAGGCGTCGAGACCGTCACGCTTCGCCGCTGGCCCCAGGATAGGGTCGGAAGCCGAATCGATCCGACCAGGAAGCCGATGAATAGGCATGAGCGCCGCGCCGCGGCGAGGAGGGCGGCGTAAATGGCGTTTATCGCTCCCCTTGCCGGCGCCGCCGTTGGCGGTGGCCTGCTCGGCTCGATCGTCACGACGGCCGTCGGTGTCGGCATCAATCTCGCCATCGCCTATTTCTTCCCGCAGAAGATCAAGGGACCGCGCGCGGAAAGCCTGAAGGCGCAGACCTCGCGCTATGGTGAGCAGTTGACGCGCTGGTATGGTGCTGTCCGCACCGCCGGCGCTGTGATCTGGCTCAAGGGCGATCATGTCGACGAGCATGTCAAGAAGGAGCGCCAGGGCAAGGCACTCGGCCCCGAGGTCACCACCTATAGCTATACCGCCACCTTTGCCGTCGCCTTCGCATGGAATGGGCCGGCAAGCGGGATCACGCGCATCTGGGCCGACGACAAGCTGATCTTCGACGTCTCCTTTGAGGCGCTGCAGAACGCCATCGCCAATGGTGGCAAGGGCATCGGCGTCGCCAAGGGCGCCTCAATTACGCTCTATCTCGGCACCGACGATCAGAAGCCGGATCCCGACATCGAGGCTGATCGCGGCGCCGGCCAGGTCCCGGCGTGGCCAGGCATCGTTTATTGCGTCATCAAGAATCTCCCGCTTGACGAGTTCGGCATCCGTGTGCCGAACATCGAGGCGGAGATCACGCAGGCGCAAGGCCTCGCGACGACGAGCGTTGCCCCGACGACCGCGTTCGCAGGCGTCTCCAGGAACACCAGCGACATCTTCGGCGATTATTTCGCCAATGCTGGCGGAACCACGCTCTACATCGAGCGCCTGCCGACCGCAGAAGTCATCGCCGTCAACACGCTGCCCTACGATGCGATGTGCGTCCACATCACCGCGCTGAACAAGGTTGCCGTGACCTATCAGAGCCAACCCGGCATGCGCATCTTCGATGCCGCAACCGGCGCCTTCGAGACCGACATTTCAGGCGTCGGGCCGGCGACACCGATCGGTTGGACATCGATGGCCGATATCAGCTTCGGCGGCGTCAACTATCTGTTCGCCTATACTGGCACGACCATCACGATGCTGTCCAACATCGGCACCGGCTATAGCGTCGTCTGGAACGTCGATCTCGGCGGCCCCTACGACACGAAATCGCTCTGCGCGTCGGCGAGTCGGCTCTACGGCGTCACCGATTGGGTGTTTTCACCCAGCAAGGATATCGTCGTTATCGCCTGGGATTCGGTGGCACCTTCGGTCAGCAAGATCACGCTGTCGGCGCTCGATGACTATGCCAGGGCAGCTTTCTACGACGTCGAGAGCGATTCCGTCATCATCGAGACGATCAGGGGCAGCCTCTACGTCTATACCCCGGATCTCGGCACGCTGCTGCGCTCGAAAATCAACAGCGCCTCGGTCCCCTATACCGATCCGTTGCTGTCGAACCGGATGAAGGTGGCGTCCGACCAGATCGGCATCAAATTCGACACCAACGACATCTACATCTATCGGGTTTCTGACCTTGGCGAAGTCCAGCACATCGTCGCGCATGACACCTCATGGGTGAACAAAGACGCCACGCAATACTACTTCACCGGCTTCAACGAACGTTGGCAGACGATATTGCTGATCGGCACCGATCGGCCGACAGAACTTTGGTATCTGCCGCGCGCGCAGCGCCTTCCTGTGCCCCTGGCGGATGTCATCGCCGCGGAATGCTCCTTGGCTGGCCTGTCCTGCGACGCGTCACACCTCTCCCATGAAATCTACAAGGAGGCAGCTTGATGTCCGGCGTTCTCTCGTTCCTGACCAAGAGCACCGATCCCGAGCCCGGCATCATCATGCTAACCGATGGCGCCTGCTACGACCACGATGGGGTTTTGGTCGGCATCAGGCGGAAGGTCACCGTTTCGAAGCGCATGCCGCTGGCCGTGGCCTTCAGAGGCAACCAGCCATTCGGCATGTACACCAGCCAGTTGATCATCAACGCTGCAGAAGAGCTCGGCTTCGACGGGATGCTCGCCGACCTCGCAGCGGCACTGCCCGCATTCGCCCGATCACCTAATTACGAGATCCTTATCGCCGGCATCTCCGAGTCCCTTGGACCGACGCAAAGGATGTTCATGAATAAGCCCGCCGTCAACGACACGCGACCGGCGTTTGAGCTGATCGATCCTGGCCACATCCACTGGGGACTCGGCAGCGACACGGGCAAGCACTTCACTTTCGACGACATCGGCATTCCGTTTCCGCGCCAGGAGGAGACCATCGAAGCATGGCTGTCGCGGCATGGCCGGAGCATCTTCGAATATCACCGGCGCATGCGCATTCCGATCGATCCGACCGATCCCAACACCGACCGGCAGCATCTCATCGGCGGAATCTTGGACATGACGGTCGTGACGGCCGGCAGCGTCTCAGTCCGCATGCTCCACCGCTGGCCCGACATCATCGGCGAGAAGATCGACCCCTTCCATCATGATCTGAGGGAGGCCGCCTGATGTTTCCTTTTCCTGTTCCAAGTCCAGTCGTTTCCGCCAGCGGAGGGGGTAACGATCCCTATTTCGCCAATGTCGTTTTGCTGCTCGGCTTCGAGGGCGCCAACGGCTCGACATCGATCACCGACGAGAGTTCGGCTCCGCACACCTTCACGGCAGTCGGCAATGCTCAGATCAGCACGGCGCAGTTCAAATACGGCGCCTCGGCCGGCCTTTTCGACGGATCCGGCGATGAATGGAACACGCCTGACAGCGCCGACTGGCGACTTTCGGCGGCGAACTCGGATCAGTTCACGGTCGAGACCTGGATACGTCCGGCCTCTGGCACGACCTTCGTCAATCACAGCATCATTGGTCAGGGCGACTCGGACGGGAATCTATCGTGGCGCTTGTTGGTGGTGGACGGCGGCCTTCGTTTCTCTTTCTCGCCGTCAGGGTCGGGATGGACCAACATCACGACATCTTCCTTCCTGCTGGGCACGACGACCTGGCAGCATGTCGCCGTCGATAAGGATGCAGCGGGCAAAATCCGGCTTTACGTTGGCGGTTCGATGCAGGCCAGCAGCACACCAGCCGACAGCAGCTTCTTCAACTCGACTTCACCGCTCCGCATCGGCGCTCCTTTATTCGGCGGCGACAGCATGAACGGCCATTTGGACGAATTGCGGGTGACGAAAGGGATCGCCCGCTACGCGACAGACACCAGCTTCACGCCGCCGACAGCGGCTTTCCCTCGGAGCTAACCGGCGAAGGCGTGGACGATCGCAAATCCCACGCCGATTGCGAGGCCGGTGGCGAGGCTTTCAGCCATGCGCAGCACAAAGGCGCCATAGCGAGCCGGAAACCGCGCTGGGGGGGCTCTGAGGGCTGCTGCGATATCGTCGAAGATCGCTTCCATGCCCTGAATCATAGATCGAACCGGATTCGCTGTGAATCCCCCTTTTGTTCTCATGTCGCCTTGTCGATGAGCCGCGTCTTCCGCTTCGGCGGCACATAGCTCGTGACGAGCCTCACTGCAGACCGCTTGACCGTGATCCCGAGATCCTTGCCGCCGACCGTGACCGTGTCTTCATCGACCCGCAGGACTTCGCCTGTGAGTTCGATCTTCTGCCCGCTGCTGATGTTCGGCGACGTGTCCACGATCGAATGCGGTTGGTTATATGTCGGGATCAGCACGCTTACCCTGTCCTCA
The DNA here is from genome assembly GCA_000824805.1 of Mesorhizobium sp. SOD10. GTDB lineage: Bacteria > Pseudomonadota > Alphaproteobacteria > Rhizobiales > Rhizobiaceae > Mesorhizobium. The sequence goes on along the minus strand of CCNA01000003.1, from coordinate 100,990 downwards.
GTCACGCGCTTGCGGATCGTCGCGGTGATCGCAACCGTATCGCCGACCTTGATACTGTCCTTCGCCATGGCACGAGTCTGGCGCTGCAACCGGCTTCGTCAAGCGGTTGATAATATTTTGCGAACAGGCATGGAACAACGCTCGCGATTGCCGGTTGTGGAAGCATCCGCTCTTGCGTCCGTTTAGTCGAAAGCCCGTCGCCACATCCTCCCGGCGGCGGGCTTATCGCTATCTTGACCCAGCCCCGAACCACCGCACGAACGCGGCATCCTTGCCGGTGATGTCCTTCACCGTCTTCAGCAGCGCCTCATGCAGATCCTGCATCGATCGATAGTGATCGCACTGCGTCGAAATCAGTGGCGTCACGATGGCTTTGTGCAGCGCTGCGGCCGCTGCCATGAATTCGGTTATCTGTGGTTCCGAAAGCTGTTTCGGTTTGTTGCGTCGTACCATTGCGACCGCCTCTTTTGTGGTGATCGCCCCATCCGAGGACAGAATTCCTATTTTCAGGTCGCGGCGCAACGGACTATAAGTTGCAGCCAGGATCACATCCGAGGCGGCGATGCTGGCACGAACCGGTGATTTTCCCTGCGACATCTACCGAATAGCTCGAGCCTGCGGCGTCACCCTCCACGATGCTGAAGAGAACCGCACCACCGGCCGCAAGCCGGGCCACTGCTATTGCAAGCCTGCGGTGCGCGCGATCGGCCGCGCCTATGGCGAATCTCACCTCGCCCTGGTGCTCAAGCTGATCAATCAGACTGGCAACGGCCTCGAGCTCCATGCCGCCACTCTGCAGGCCGTTTCCTACCTGGTACGGATGGAGGTCATGCCGATCGGCTCCGAACTCTTCGACGCCTTCGATCGGATCGATCTTGGCCATGTCCGCAGGATGGCCAGGGCGATGCCGGGATCCACCGCGCACAACATGGCGGCGATGCTCTTCCCCATGCTCGCCGGCGGCGCGCTATTCGAGAGGGCCGCGGCATGAACTGGACAGCGTGGCAGCGGCAGACGATGGGCAATTGGCAAGTCCTCGCCCTATGGCCGGATGCCAAGCCGCTGCATCACCTCAAGCGCAATGCCACCGACTTCATGGTCGACGGCGAGATCGTCGGACAGGTCCGCTGGGGCGTGCTCGAGGATTGGTGGCGGGCAAAGCGGCGGCCGGCTGGCTGGACGCGTCCCGAGCCGGATTACGATCGCCTGATAGCAGAGGGCAAGGCGTGGATAGCAGCGCGCCGGGCAGAGCGTGCCCGCCAGAGGGCGACAGGCATCGGGCCAGTGCAGGACAGCGGCGGCGCATGAATGCGCGCTGGCGAGGCTGGCTGAGCCTTGCGAAGAATCGTTAATCCAGCAGTGCCATGATGATCAAAATGCCGCTTTGCGCGTTTCAATGGCCGCGGCTACAGTGTCGTCGGGAGTAAACAATGCGCAGCGAATCGGAAAACGTCGTCGCCGCGTTCACAATAGATCAAACGGCGCGGCTAACCGGGGTCAGCAAGCGCCAACTTGGTACTTGGGATCGCGACGGTTTTTTCTCTCCGAGTCTCGTTAGCGGGGCTCGGGGCGCCTATTCGCGGCTTTATTCATTCCGCGATTTGCTTTCTCTTCGTGTGCTTCACCAGCTCCGCAACGAGACAAGGGTCAAGCTTGAGCACCTTAAAGAGGTGAAGGCCGACCTTGCACACCTCGGAGACGAGATGTGGGTCAAGAGCATCCTTTATCTCAGGGGCAGACAGGTCGTGATCGAGCGCGAGGATGAGACTCGATTTGAGGCCGGCTCTGGCCAGGAGGTCTTTCAAATCCCGCTTCGGGTCGTCGTTGGCGGCATGCGAGAGCGCATAAGAGACCTCAACAGGCGAGATGAAAGTGAGATCGGAAAAATAGAGCGCAAGCGGGGCGTCGTGCACAATCATCCCGTGATAGCCGGCACACGCATCCCCGTATCGGCGATCAAAGAGTTCGCCGAGGCTGGCTATACCGTTCCGCAGATCCTCGGTGAGTATCCGTCGCTCAGCAAGGAAGATATTGAAGCTGCGATTGCATTTGAGGGCGAGCTCAACGCTGCATGAAATTCTTGCTGGATGAGGGGGTTCCAGTTTCTGTCGGCAGCGTTCTAGAGGGCGCTGGGCATGAGGTCATTTTCTTCCAACAAAGCGGTCTGGCTAAAGGGACCGTGGACGCTGCTGTTTGCGCCGCGGCTGAATCCAACGACGCCATACTGGTGGCGGCCGACAAAGATATGAAGACCCTTGCAAGGGGACATGGCATTACGCCGGCGCGGTTTAGGGATATGGGCCTCCTTCGTTTCGAGTGTCCGAAACCGATGGCCGCCAAACGGATCGAGATCGCTATGACGCTTCTCGCCCATGAACTAGCCAAGGCTGCAGAACCCAACGCTGCCCGCTTCTACGTCGTAATCGGCGAGGGTATCATTCGCACCCATCGGTGACCCTGATCCTCCCCCGGCGGGGAGTGCTTGACGATTTGAGCAAATCAGAGGAACGTGTCCGTGGGCTTAGCAACCCGGACCAGTGACGACCTGAAATCGTTGGCGCGATTCCTTGTCGTTTATCCCGTTTAACGGGATGACGCGCAGCTTGGCGGCTGCCGCGAACGGCCTATTCATAGGCCGGGGGCGGTGGTGCTGTCCAGCGGGAAACCGTAAAAGCCATCGGCTCGTCTCACTGGCGAGTTGCTAACCCCCGGCTTTGGCGCCGTCCGCCATGCGGGCCGTAGCAAGCCCTTTAACCAGTGAGAAACCATCATGACTATCTCGCCAGGATTTCCCCAGTTTCGCCGGCTGTTCGGGTCGCTCCAGACCAACGACTCGGAGACCATTCAAGGGCGCGCAACGGCCCCCACAATCGAAGTTGAAGGGAAGACACTCATGAATCAGCACGTCAGCCGCAGAACCGCATTCGCAGCCACCACCGCAATCGCCGCTTCAGTGATCCCATTCGAATGCACAGCGTCTGAGACGCCTGACGAGCGCGCCGTTCGACTGGCAAAAGAACTGTCGGAAGCGATGAATGGCTTTATGACACCGGCCGACGGCAGACCCGGTTGGATCGCACACATCGGTCCATCGATTTACCCGGATCCCATCTGGTTCTCGCAGGATGCAACGGAAGTACGGACTCCCGACCCGCTGCTCGACGCGATCGCCGCCTTTCGCGCCAGCATGGCCGACTACGAGAAGAACGCACCGGACGACAGCGACCTCGCCGATGCATACGCTGAGATCACCTATGCACCGGCCATGACGGTAATCGAAGACTGGGATCAGCCGGCAACATCCAAGCGCGGCGCGGTAGAGGCGCTGCGCCTTGTCCTGGAGGAAATGGCTTCCTTCCAAGCGTCGCCGATGGTCCCGCCCCTGGTAACTGCGGCTCTCGCCTATCTCGAGCGTGGCGCGCGGAGCGTCTGAACCGCCCAACCAAGGAACCGAAACGGGCCCGGCTATATGTGGCCGGGCTTTTTTGCTGCTCCGGCTACCCGCACGGCTACCCAGGTCGAGGTTGGCCAGGGTAGCCTACCGTTACGGTAAAATTCAAATATGTGAGCATTTTCAACGTGGTGCGGACGACGGGAATCGAACCCGTACGATCAGAGATCGAGGGATTTTAAGTCCCTTGCGTCTACCAATTCCGCCACGTCCGCAGGCGTGCCCTTTTCAGATGCCTGATATCAGCCGTCAAGCGATGTTTCCGATCGTCCGCAGTTTGCGCGCGCGACCATCACGTAGATTTAACATTAGTGATATTTAAAATGCCAAGCTCTCCAAATCGATCTCATTAGCGTTTGTCTGCGAACATCGGCCGGCTTTGACGGTGGAACCATGCGTGGGGCAGGCTGGATCAGAGGGCTGCGGGAAGCTGAGGCGCGGCAGTTGCGCGGCGAGATCGATGGGCTCGAGCGGGGTCTGATCGAAGCCGCCAACTCGAAGGCCAAATGGAACCTGCATGAGGTCGCGCACACGCTGCGCTGGCAAAAGGCCCGGCTGCGAAGGCTGGAGGAGTGCCTCGACGCGATGCCCGAAGGAAAGAGGGCTTCGGACCGATCCTGACCCGCCGGTCGCAAGCATTCAGCCAAGCCTGCCCGCCACTTCCGCCACGGGGAGGGGAAGGCGGTTGGAAAGTGGCGCGATAACGGAATTACGGTCTGTTGAAGGATCGTTAGGTTTCGCGACGCGGCGGATCGATCCGCCGAGGCCGGCGTCCATCAGGCCCCTACCCATTCCCCCGCCCCCTGCGGGCGCCGGCCACCTGAATTTCCGAGAGGTGATGCGCGAGAGATTCTTCCGGATCATCCGGCGCTGCAAGCCTCAGAATTTATAGCTGAAATTCACGCCTAGCGTCTGCAGCTTCACGTCCTGGTCACGCTCGGTGAAGGTGTCCGAAGCGTCGAAATGCTCCTTGCCGAAATCGTAGTAGCGGTATTGTGCGCCGACGACGACATTGTTGGTCAAGGCATAGTCGACGCCGGCGCCGAGGGTCCAGCCGGTGCTGGTGCGGGTTTGGGCAAAGGCGGTGCCTGCCGCCTGCGAGGTCTCGACGCCGGCAAAAGCGACGCCGCCGATGCCATAAATCAGCACGCGGTCCATGGCGTAGCCGGCCTTGGCATTGATCGATCCGAACCACTTGACGTCGGTGCCGAACGTGTTTGCCGGGCCGGCGGTGCCGTCGATCGCGGCGTAGTTGAGATCGGCCTCGGCGCCGATCACGGCCTGGTCGAACTGCCAGAGCCCCGCAACATGGCCGCCGACGAAACCGCCGTCGATGTCGGGCTTCACCGACCCGCCATCGACGGTGATGTCGGACCGGCCCCAGCCATAACCGGCCTGCACGCCGGCATAATAGCCGGTCCAGTCGAAACCGGGCGCGGTCATCGGCAGATCGACGCCCATGTCCGCTGCCCAGGCAGACCCGGACAGCAGGGCAAGAAGACCGGCACTGGCGAGCGTCAGTCGACGCATCGGGCGCTCCGAAATGGGGGTTTCGAAAGACTCCTGTGCGCAAACTAGCGCCATTCATCGCCAAACGGAATTGTATCTCTGCAACAGTGGTTTACGACCTGACACTCTGGCTCCGGGCGCCGACATTTGCCAAACTGACCCGTGCAGAGGACTCAGCCAATGACGAACACCAAGCCGACCAGCGCCGCAAAACCGAAGCCGTGGACCGAAGTGGCGACACATCTGGTCGATGTCGCGATGGGCCGAAAGCCCGCGGATCTGGTCATCCGCAACGGCCGCTGGGTGAATGTCCATTCGGGCGAGATCATCCCCGGCACCGATATCGCTGTTGCCGCCGGCCGCTTCGCCTATTGCGGGCCGAATGCCGACCATGCCGTCGGGCAGGGGACCGAGGTCGTCGATGCCGGCGGGCGCTATCTGGTGCCCGGCCTTTGCGACGCGCACATGCATGTCGAGAGCGGCATGGTAACGGTGACGGAGTTCTGCCGCGCGGTCATCCCGCATGGCACGACCTCGATGTTCATCGATCCGCACGAGATCGCCAATGTGCTTGGATTGCCGGGCGTACGCCTGATGCATGACGAGGCGGTCGCGATGCCGATCAACGTGCATGTGCAGATGCCGTCCTGCGTGCCCTCGGCGCCGGGGCTCGAGCACGCCGGCGCCGAACTGACGGTTGCCGACGTGGCCGAGGCGATGAGTTGGGAAAACATCATCGGGCTGGGCGAAGTGATGAATTTCCCGGGTGTCGCCGCCAACGATCCGGTCATGTCGGGCGAGATCGCCGAAACGGTCAGGGCCGGCAAAACGGTCGGCGGGCATTATGCGTCGCCCGATCTCGGCCTGCCGTTCCATGGCTATGCCGCCGGCGGGGCGGAGGACGACCATGAGGGCACGCGCGCGGAGGATGCGATCGCGCGGGTGCGTCAGGGCATGAAGGCGATGCTGAGGCTGGGATCGGCCTGGTACGACGTCGCGGCGCAGATCAAGGCGGTGACCGAAAGCGGCATCGACCCGCGCAACTTCATCCTGTGCACCGATGACAGCCATTCCGGCACGCTGGTGCATGAAGGCCATATGGATCGCGTGGTGCGGCACGCCATCAGCCAGGGGCTGAAGCCGATGACGGCGATCCAGATGGCGACGCTCAACACCGCGCAGCATTTCAGGCTGGAGCGCGAGATCGGCTCGATCGCGCCCGGACGGCTGGCCGATCTCCTGATAGTTTCGGATCTTGCCCAGATGACCATAGACGAGGTCTATGGCCGCGGCGTCCGGCTGGCCAAGGCCGGCAAGCTCGAGATCGACATCGCGGCCTATGATTATCCGCAATCCGCAAAGAACACCGTCAAGCTGGGCAAGAGGATTGCCGCGAAGGACTTCGACATTCTTGCGCCCCAGGGCGCCAACGAGGTGCGGGCACGGGTGATCGGCGTGATCGAGAACCAGGCGCCGACGCGGGCTCTCGAGGCCGATCTCGCCGTCGAGGACGGGTTGGTCGCCATGGATCGGCGCAACGACATCTGCCAGATCGCCCTGGTCGAGCGCCATCGCGGCACGGGCGGAGTCACCAACGCCTTCGTTTCCGGTTTCGGCTATGTGGAGGATTGCGCGATGGCGTCCAGCGTCGCGCATGACGCGCACCACATCATCGTCGTCGGCACCAACAAGGAAGACATGGCCTTGGCCGTCAACCGGTTGAGCGAGGTGGGCGGCGGGGTCGTTCTTTATTCCAAGGGCAAGGAGTTGGCGCTGGTGGAGATGCCGATCGCCGGGCTGATGTCCGACGAACGCGCCGAGATCGTCGCGGCGAAGGCCGAGCAACTGACCGAAGCCATGCGCAAAGTCGGCTGCTCACTCAACAACGCCTATATGCAGCACTCGCTGCTGGCGCTGGTCGTCATTCCGGAGCTCAGGATATCGGATGTCGGCCTTGTCGACGTGACGACGTTCCATAAGGTCGATCTGTTTATTTGAAGCGCTGGCTCAGCCACCAGTCGCGATGGTCAACACCTTGAACGGCGTGGTGATGACGACCTCGGCGACCGAGCCGACCGCCTTGCCGAGGCCCTGGCCGATATCGTTGAGCTGTGTCGGGTCGGGCTCGTCCGAGGCCAGCCCGGCCGGCGTGCGCAGCCGGTTGCCCAGCAGTTGCACCAGAATCGGGTTATCGGCGAATTTGGCATGGTTCAGGCCGTCGCCGCCCTTGGTCTGGGTCAGGTCGACGACCGTCACGCCGTAATTGGCGAGATCTGCGGCGTTGCCGTAATCGCCGACGCGCGGCTTGTCGCCGGAAATGAAGCTCGACAGCTTGAGCGCCCGGTCGTCGCCCGAAAGCAGGATGGCGAAGGGCTTGTCGGGCTTGCCGTAGCGGATCATCTGCTTCTTGAAGACATCGACGTCGATGTCGGGCGAGGCGAGGATGACGTAGCCGAGCTTGCCGCTAAGATCGCGGTCGCCGGTGATGGCGAGCTGGCGCAAAGCTTCCATCGTCAGCCAGGTGCCCATCGAATGGGCGATGATGTCGATGCTCTTGACGGGCGTCTTGGCAAGCATCCGCAGCGTCGCTTCGAGGTCGTCGCGCGCGGCGGTCGAGCTGTCCTTGTCGTAGATGTAGCCGGTCGCCTTGGCGCTCGATGCCCATGAGAACAGCACCGGCGTTCCGGGATATTTGGTGTCATGCGCTATCTGCGTGATGCGGTAGATGCCGTCATCGAAACCGTTGTTGAAGCCGTGAACGAACACCAAAGCGCGGTCGCCGCGCAGGGAAATGTCGGCGCCGACCGCCTTGGCGAATTGCTGCGCGTCGCCATAGTGCACGACATCGGTGGCGGTGAACTGCTTGGCCGGGTTGGAGTCGGCCGACCCCTTGGCGCGCTCGATCGCGCCGACCTGATGGATCTTCGGCACGGTGACGTCGACACGGACGTAGCTGGTGGTCAGCGAACGGTCGCCGTCGAACACTTGGCGGGGATCCTTGGTTGCCGGCTGGCGGGTCGTGGCGACGAAGATCTCGTGCCTGGCGGCAATGTCGGAGGCAGGCGCCGTGACCGCCTTGCGGTTGAGCAGATCGTGCGTGGGACCGGCGCAGCCGGCGAGGGCGAGCGCGAAGGCAAGGCCGACGACGATCTTCACATGCACGGTCACCCGGGGTCCCCCAAGGGTGGCAAACCTCTCCTGTCCTTCCGATAAAGCCAGAGGGCTGCCGGGTCCAGTTCAAATTCAAGGCGACGCGCAACCGCGCGGATAGGGTTACTGCGCAGCCAACTGGCGGATGCGGTCGGTTACGTCGCGGTCGCTGGCGAAGCCGTCGTCCTCGCGAAGCCGCTGTCCGATCATCTGCACCATCATCGGATTGTCGGCGAATTTGGTGTGGTTGAAGCTGTCATTGCCCTTGATCTTGGAAAGGTCGACGACCGTGACGCCGTAGGAAGCGAGGTCGGCAGCGTCGCGATAGTCGCCGACGCGCGGCCGCGAGCCGGCGATCAGGCCGGAGAGCCGCAACGCCCGGTCGTCGTCCGACAGGAGCAGGATGAAGGGCTTGTCCGGCTTGCCGTAGCGGCGCATCTGGCTCTTGAAGACGTCGACATCAATGTCTGGCGAGGCGAGCACCACATCGCCGAGCTTGCCGCCGAGATCGCGGTCGCCGGTGATGGCGAGCTGGCGCAGCGTTTCCATCGTCACCCAGGTTCCCATCGAATGGGCGACGATGTCGATGCGTCGGGCGCCGGTCTGCGCCAGCATTCTCAGCGTCACTTCCAACTGATCGCGGGCCGCGGCAGCGCTTTCCTTGTCATAGACATAGTCGGTGGTCTTGGCGCCGGAAGCCCAGGAGAACAGCACCGGCGTGCCCGGATAGCCGGAATCGTGGACGATCTGGGTGAGCCGGTAGACGGCATCGTCGAAGCCGGTGTTGTAGCCATGGACGAAGACCATCACACGTCCGCCGCGGGCGTCGATGTCGGCGTTGAGGGCGCTGGCGAATTTCGGCTGCGTGTCGTAGCCGACGACTTCCGAGGCCATGAAATACTTCGTCGGGTCATTCGACTTGCCGCGTGAACGGCGCTCGATCTGGCCGGTCTGATGAACCGGCGGAACGGTGACGTTGACGCGGGCGTAGTTGAGCGTCGCGGAGCGTTCGCCGTCGAAGACCTTGTTCGGGTCGTCGGACCGCTTGCGCGTGGTGGCGATGAAAATCGAATGGTTGCCGGCGATCTCGGTCGCCTGCGTCGGCACGACGACGCTGCCCAGGATTTCTTGCGTCTGGTGGCCCGCGCAGCCCGCCATCAGCAGGCCAAGGGCAATAATCAGAATTGTCTTCAACCGCACGTCGACACTTCCACTGCAATTCCACCGCGGCCACAATTGGCCGTCCACCTCCGCGAAAATCTCCCCCACAGGCGAAGTGCGGCCAAAGTAAGTCGTGTCCAGCGAAAATCCGTTCGACGATGGGCGACAGCCATCATGGTGTTGCGCGAAAGCCAAAAGGGCGGCAGGAAGGTTTGCCGGCACGGGCGATGGCTGTCCTGGCGTGTGCCGCCGAGATCCAATGAGGGGACTTCTGTGAACAGCTTCTCTTCTCGCGTTGCCGAGGCCGCCGAAGCGATCCGCGGCATCTTTCCGGAAACGCCGCTGCAGGAGAACGACTATCTGTCGAAGAAGACCGGCGCCCGCGTGCTTTTGAAGCGCGAGGATCTGACGCCGGTGCGTTCCTACAAGATCAGGGGCGCCTTCAACTTCTTCCGCAAGGCGCTCGCCGCGGGCAACAATGCCGAGCTGTTCGTCTGCGCCTCCGCTGGCAACCACGCGCAGGGCTTCGCCTTCGTCTGCCGCCATTTCGGCAAGAAGGGCGTCGTGTTCATGCCGGTGACGACGCCGCAGCAGAAGATCGACAAGACGCGGCTGTTCGGCGGCGATTTCGTCGAGATCAGGCTGGTCGGCGACTTGTTCGACGATTGCTACCGCGCTGCCTTCGAATTCACCGAGAGCACCGGAGCGCATATGGTGCCGCCGTTCGATCACAAGGACATCATCGAGGGCCAGGCGACCGTCGCCTACGAGATCGCGGCGCAGATGCCGGGAGGGCGCGTGCCCGACATCGTCATGCTGCCGGTGGGCGGCGGCGGCCTTGCCGCCGGCGTCACGCACTATTTCGACGAACAGCACCGCGATCCGCGTTTCGTGTTCTGCGAGCCGGCTGGCGCGCCGAGCCTCGCTGAGAGCCTTGCCAGCGGCAAGCGGGTCAAGCTCGCCAAGGTCGATAATTTCGTCGACGGCGCCGCTGTGGCCGAGATCGGCCGCGAGCCGCTGCGCCATCTCAAGGACTTCACCGCCGACACCGTGCGGCTGGTTCCGGAGAACCGCCTCTGCGCTACCATGATCGAAATGCTCAATGTCGAGGGCGTCGTGCTGGAGCCGGCCGGCGCGCTGGCGATCGACGCGCTCAAGGATTTTTCGCGCAAGGAGATCAGGGGCAAGACCATCGTCGCCGTCGTCTCGGGCGGCAATTTCGACTTCGAGCGGCTGCCGGACGTGAAGGAGCGGGCGCTGCGCTTCGAGGGGCTGAAGAAATACTTCATCATCCGCTTTCCGCAGCGGCCCGGCGCGTTGCGCGATTTCCTTCAAATGCTCGGCCCCGACGACGACATCGCCCGCTTCGAATATCTGAAGAAGTCGGCGCGCAATTTCGGCTCGGTGCTGATCGGAATCGAGACCAAGGACCGGCGCAATTTCGACCTGCTGAAGGCCAATTTCGACGCCGAGGGCGTCCAATATCAGGACATCACCGACAACGAGACGCTGGCGGGATTCATCATATGAGCGCGAAACAAAGCACGGTTTTCGTGGCGCTGTTTTCCGGCATCAATGTCGGCGGCAACCGCATCGTCAAAATGGCGGAGCTCAAGGCCTTCTTCGAAGGCCTCGGCTTCAGCGATGTCGCGACCTATGTGCAAAGCGGCAATGTCGTGTTCCGGGCGAAGACGGAGGACGCGGCGGCACTGACCAAGGAACTCGAGACAGCCTTCGAGAAGAAATGGGGCTTCAACTCGCGTATCATGGTACGCGATGCCGGCTGGTTCGAGCGGCTGGTGACGGACAATCCCTATCCCGAGGTGGCCGGCGAGCCGACCAAGCTGCACGCCTATGCGCTGAAGCGGGAGCCGACCGCCGAGGAGACGAAGCGGCTGGCCGACAAATGCACCGGCCCCGAGCGTTTCGAGATCAAGGGCGACGTGCTTTATCTTCATGCGCCGGATGGGCTCGGCAAATCGGCGTTCGCCAATCTCATCCCGCGCACCTTGAAGGTGCCGGGTACTGCGCGCAACTGGCGCAGCGTGCTGGCGCTGCTCGAGATGGCCGGCAAGGCCGGCCGCGCCTGAGGCCGTGGGACTTAAGCGGCCTTCTGCCAGTCGAAGCTCAATTCCTCGCGGAAGGCGAAGCGCTTGATGTGGTCGGCGACCACGCTCTCCAGCCGCTCCAGTGAAGCCTCATCATCGGCGGCCAAAGCGATATGCAGCGCATGATCGTCGGCATCCATCACGGTGCGGCCGATCGAGAGCTGAATGGCTCCGTGTTGCGGGTCGAACTCGACCGGGAATTTGTGCGACCAGTGCTTGCAGAGCTGCTGCAGATAGCGGCTTGCATGTTCGGTGGCGACATCGGCGCGGCTGGTCGGCATGAAAGTCTCCTGGGCGGATGAAGAAATGCCAGCCTGGATGGGGCTGGCGCCAATGGAAGATAGATAGGCAATGCCAGGCGATACGCCAGCGGCCGCCGATCAAATCGGCGTTGGAGCGCCGGCTTACCAGACGCCCGTGTTCGGCATCGAGGCCCAGGGTTCGGCCTTCGCCTTCGCGGGACCTTTCTGCAGCAGCTCGATCGAGATGCCGTCCGGCGAGCGGATGAAGGCCATGTTGCCGTCGCGCGGCGGACGATTGATGGTCACGCCATTGTCCATCAGCTTCTGGCAGGTGGCGTAGATGTCGTCGACCTCATAGGCGAGGTGACCGAAATTGCGGCCGCCCTTATAGTCCTCCGGGTCCCAATTGTAGGTCAGCTCGATCAGCGGCGCCTTCTCATTGATGCCGCTCTGCTCGTCTTCGGGCGCGGCGAGGAAGATCAGCGTGTAGCGGCCCTGCTCGTTTTCGTAACGCCGCACCTCCTTCAGGCCGAGCTTGTTGCAGTAGAAATCGAGCGACTGGTCGATGTCGGCGACGCGGACCATTGTGTGCAGATAGCGCATGGCGGCTTCCTCGGGTGTTGGGGTTGCCTGGCAACATAGGGGCCGCCCGGCGAAAGGGCAATCGTCCGACAATTGCGGCGGCAGGGCAGATTTAGGGCTTCGCCGTTCGTCGTTGGGAAGCGCCGGCAAACAACATTTCAACCTTTCCGGTACTGAACGGTGAAAAAAGGCACGTCAGCCCTTGCACACCCCGGAAGCCGCAGTGTTAATCTCTTGGCAAGAATCAGTTGCGGTTCAGTTTGAAAAAGGGGGCATTCTTATGGGGGAAAAAGCCTCTTTTACGAGGCGGGACGGAAGCCTTGACGACGCCTTGAAGCGGGACAATGGCGGCGACCCCGCCGAGCTTGTCGAAATCGCCGGCGCTATCAAATGGTTCGACGTGGCCAAGGGCTACGGCTTCATTCTTCCGGACGACGGCGTCTCGGGTGATATCCTCCTCCATGTGACTTGTCTTCGAAGGGATGGCTTCCAGACGGCGCTTGAGGGCGCGCGGGTCGTCTGCCTGGTGAAACAGGGCGAGCGCGGGCTGCAGGCTTTCCGCGTCCTGTCTATGGATGCTTCGACGGCTGTCCACCCGGCTGAGCAGGAACAGCGCACCCATGTTACCGTCAGCCCCGAGAGCGGCCTCGAGCGGGCCTTGGTCAAGTGGTTCAACCGCACCAAGGGTTTCGGCTTCCTGACGCGGGGCGAGGGGACGGAAGACATTTTCGTCCATATGGAGACGCTGCGGCGCTATGGCATAACCGAGCTCCGGCCTGGCCAGGTCGTGCTCGTCCGCTTCGGACGCGGGGACAAAGGCCTCATGGCCGCCGAAATCCACCCCGATATGGGTACCTTGTCGGTCTCGCATTAAGGGCCTCTCGACGCCGTCGAACAGCACCGGCGCCGCGGACTGACCGTCTTTGTCCGAAACCCGGTTCCACTTCACCGGATCATGGGTTAGGACGAGGGTCTGGACGAGGTATCCCATGGCTCACCGCAATTGGTTGACTGCGGGCGCGCTCTGCGCCGCGATCGTTGTCGCCGCCTGTTTCATCGCCGCCAAGCCGAGTTCGGCGGATGCGATGCTGCTGCCCATCGACCGGACGCCGCTTGTGGTGTCGACCGGTTCGGGCGAACGTTCCTTCTCCATCGAGATTGCCGACACCTCCGCGGAGCGGGAGGCAGGCCTGATGTTTCGCCGGACGATGGCCGACGATCACGGCATGTTGTTTGTCTTCGAAAGAACCGCCGAGGTGGATTTCTGGATGAAGAACACGCCGATGGCGCTCGACCTGATCTTCATCGGGCAGGACGGCAGGATCAAAGCCATCAGACGCGGCGAGCCCGAATCCGAAGCGATCATCTCGCCCGGACAGCCCGTGCGCTTCGTGCTTGAACTGAAAGCAGGCACGGCCGCCAAGGACGGCATTAAGGAAGGCGATCTCTTGCGCCATCCGGCCATCAGCGCCGGTTCGAACTGAAAGCAGTTCCGCCGATGGATTTCTTCTCGCATGACGGTTTCGAGCTTGCCTATCTCGATCGCCAGCCGGCCTCGGGGCAGGGCGACCCCGTGCTGATGATCCACGGCTTTGCCTCCAGCCACTATGTCAACTGGGTCTCGCCGGGCTGGTTCAAGACGCTGAACGACGCCGGCTACCGGGCCGTTGCCTTCGACCATCGCGGTCATGGCTCGTCATCGAAGAGCTATGACGAGGCCGATTACACACCGGAAAAGATGGCGTCCGACGCGGCCGCGCTGCTCGATCATCTCGGCATCAAGCGCGCGCATGTGATGGGCTATTCCATGGGCGCGCGCGTTTCGGCTTTCCTGGCGCTCTCCGATCCGGAGAAGGTCGCCACTCTGGTGTTCGGCGGCCTCGGCATCGGCATGGTCGACGGCGTCGGCGATTGGGATCCGATCGCGGCAGCGCTGCTGGCGGAAGATCCGTCCCAGACCACGCATCCGCGCGGCCGTTCCTTCCGCGCCTTCGCCGATCAGACGCGCAGCGACCGCCGCGCGCTCGCGGCCTGTATCGCAAAGTCGCGCGAGTTGCTCAGTGAGGACGACATGGCCCGCATCGCCCAGCCGACGCTGATCGCCGTCGGCACCAAGGACGATATCGGCGGCTCGCCGGACGAGCTTGCCGCCCTGATGCCCAATGCCAGGGCCTTCCATATCGAGGGCCGCGACCACATGCTCGCCGTCGGCGACAAGAGCTTCAAGCAGCGCGTGCTCGAGTTCTACGCCGAATACCCGCTCTGAGCGTGCGCGGCGCGCTCGCTCTGGCCGTGCGCTCGCCTGTCGGCCAGGGATCTCGCCATGACGCATAGCAGCTCGAACATCATCGTCGCGCCGGCCAGCGCCGTCATGCCGCCGACGTCAAAGGGAGGCGAGACCTCGACGACATCGGCGCCGGCGAAATTCAATCCGCCCAGCAATCGAACCATCTCCTGCGCCTCGCGCGTGGTGAAGCCGCCGAGTTCCGGCGTGCCGGTGCCGGGGGCCATGGAGGGATCGATGCAGTCGATGTCGAACGTCACATAAGTCGGACTGTCGCCGACGAGATCGCGCGCTTCCTGCATGACGGAAGCGGCGCCGCGCCGGACGAACTCTTCCATATAGATGATGCGTATGCCCTGGGACGTTGCCCAGTCGTGCTCGCCGGGCTCATAGATCGAGCCTCTGATCCCGATCTGGACCACACGCTTGGGGTCGAGCAGCCCTTCCTCGATCGCGCGCCGGAAAGGCGTTCCGTGCGTATAGGGATTGTCGCCGAAGTAGCGGTCGTTGGTGTCGGAATGCGCGTCGAAGTGGATCATGCCAACAGGCGCCTTGCCGGCCACCGCGCGCAGCACCGGCAGCGTCGTCAGGTGGTCGCCGCCGGCGACCAGCGGGACGGCGCCTTCGGCGACGATCGCGGCAATGCCGTCCTCGATGCGCTTCAACCCGTCGAGCAGGTTGATGGGATTGACCGAGACGTCGCCGACATCGGCGACATTGGCGATGCTGAACGGTTCGGTCCCCGAAACGTGGTGGACGCGGCGCATCAGGCTCGACTGGTTCCTGATCTCGCGCGGACCGTGGCGGGCGCCGGCCCGGTTGGTCGTGCCGCCGTCCCAGGGAATGCCGACAAGGGCGATGTCCAGCCCTTTCGCGCTCGGCACGGCCGGCAGCCGCATGAAGGTGGAAAGCCCGGCAAATCGCGGCACCTGCGCGGCGTCGACGGGTTGGTGGAAGCTGTTTTCCATGCTGACGGCCATCCCAGAGCGGTTCACATTCGATAGTGATCGCAGGGTCCCGGATTTGGGCATAGAGGCAAAGCCCTGCGGGAATATGGGCCTATCAGGGCTGGTCTTGCAGGGCTTGCAGTGAACGGCCGAGGTTCTTTCTGGCCTGCGCCTCGAGCCGATCCCGGAACAATTGCGTGTTGAAAATATGCGGCCGGGCGAGGAAATTCTTCAGGACGGCGGCTCGGCCCGCGCGCCACATCGGTTCCTCCACCCAGCCATATTCGAGCCGGACCGCCTTCTCATAGGCATCGAACACCGCCGGTTCTGCGCCGAGGATCGCCAGATCCATGTCGAGCAAAAAAGCCGCATCCTCGAGCGCGTCCTCGTCGCGGAAAGCCGGCAGCTGGTGCGTGGCAGTGGCGTTGATCATCGCCGCTATGCGGGCGAGGCGATGAGGGCTGGCGCGCCCGGCGAGCCTTTTCTCGGCCAGTTCGGCGCTTTTTGCCTCATTGTCCTTGGCGCGGCTGTCATAGATGGCGTCGTGGAACCAGATCGCCGCGTCCACAGCCTCCGGGTCATGAAGAAGGCGCCGGTATTCGGTTGCGAGCGCCAGCATCGCTTCGATGTGGGCCAGACCGTGATAGTGGCGATCCGCAGCCCGATAGAGCGCCGCAAGCTCGCTTTTCAGCGCTTCGTCGATCAAGGGTTCGTTTTCCATCGTCGCTTGAATTTGCGTGAACCAGGTCCATTTGACAAAGCACTAAGGAAAATTGAGTTCAACCGTGCTATGATCTGGCCTATATGTGCCGCCGGAGAATGAGCAAGGCCGGAGAGCGTCGATGAACAGCGTTACGATTGCCCGCCCCAGCATGGTGCAGCCGGTCGACCCGATCTGGCGGTCGATCCGCGACGAGGCGATGGAGGCGGTGAACCGCGATCCGCTGCTTGCGGCCTTCCTCTATTCGACCATCCTAAACCAGGAGAGCCTGGAAGAAGCGGTGATCCACCGGCTTGCCGAGCGCCTGGCGCATCAGGATATCGGTTCCGATCTCATCCGCCAGACCTTCAAGGCGATGCTTGACGACGATCCGGAGTGGAGTTCGACTGTTCGCGTCGACATCCAGGCCTATTACGATCGCGACCCGGCCTGCGACCGTTTCATCATGCCGGTCCTCTATTTCAAGGGTTTTCACGCCATTCAGACGCACCGGCTGGCGCATTGGCTGTGGAACCAGGGCCGCAGGGACTTCGCGCTCTACCTGCAGAGCCGCTCGTCCTCGGTGTTCCAGACCGACATCAATCCGGCTGCCCGCATCGGCAAGGGCATCTTCCTCGACCATGCCACGGGCCTGGTCGTCGGCCAGACGGCCGTCATCGAGGATGATGTCTCGATCCTGCATGGGGTGACGCTGGGCGGCACCGGCAAGGCCAGTGGCGACCGGCACCCGAAGATCCGCCGCGGCGTGCTGATCGGCGCCGGCGCCAAGATCCTCGGCAATATCGAGATCGGCCATTGCTCCAAGATCGCGGCCGGCTCGGTCGTGCTGTCGCCTGTGCCGCACAACAAGACGGTCGCCGGCGTGCCCGCGCGCGTCGTCGGGGAGACCGGCTGCGACCAGCCCTCGCGGCAGATGGACCAGCTGCTGCCGTCGCAGAGCATGGACCACGTGGTCAGCTTCGACATCTGACAGCCGCCGTCGTCGGAAGCGCCGAAATCCGGCCGCCAGGCCCGACCGCTTTTGTCCTATGCAATTGTGCCGGCTTGCCTTTACATGGCCATCGTTGGCGTGTCAGAAGCGCGTTCCATCGAACGAGGCCGACATTTCGGAGAAGACTTTTGAAGCCTGACGAGATCAGAAAGCTGGACGCCTATTTCAAGCGCGTCTTCCAGAATCCCAAGCTGCAGGTGAAGGCGCGCCCGCGCAAGGAAGACTCGGCCGAAGTCTATGTCGGCGACGAGTTCCTCGGCATCGTCTTCAAGGACGAGGACGACGGCGACTATAATTTCTCGATGGCGATCCTCGACGTCGATCTGGCCTGATCGGGGCCGTTCCGGCCGGAGCGTGCGCATACCGCCGCCCGGCCGTGCAGGCGAATATCGCCTAAAGCGCGTCGCGATCTTTCAGATTCGCTCCATGCGCTTTAGGTTTTTATTTTACGCATGTCTTTATCCCGAAACCGGGTCCCACTTTCGGGAGACATGCTTTAATCCTGACAATGCCGCGGGATATGTACCCGCCGCCAGCTTGTCGAACCTTCCCGCACCACAACCCGGCGCGCCACCGTTCCGTATGAAGGCGGGATGTCCCGGATACGGACTTGTTGCGGACGCACCAGCACTTCGTGGGCAACCGTTTCATATTCCGCCGGCTGAACGACGCGCCGGACGCGCTCCGGTTGGATCACGACGGTCTCGGCGACACGCGCATAGCGGGCCTTGCGCCATACCTTGCACAGCACCTTGCGGCCATGGATGATGCGCCATTCCCAGGCATAGCCGCCGTCGTCGACCTTGACGGTGTGGTAGACCGTGCGCGTCACCGCCGGCACGGTCTCATAGGTGACGCGCGGCGGCGCGATCTGGTCCACGCTTTGATAAGTGCCGTAGATGGGCGCGTCGTAATCGACCACCTGCCCGCCGGGGCTCAGCATCACATCCTCGTAGACGGTGTCGTAAAGTGCCGGCCTATGGATCGGCTCATAGCATTCGAGCGCGCGACCACCGGCGGCGGTTTCACAGACGCTGGCAAGCATCGCGGCGGCCGCCAGCAATGCGGAGCTTTTGCGGATCATGACATTCCCCCGTTGAAAAAGGGCGCCTTCACAACGCAGGACTGTAGCGGAAGGTCCGGGGCCGGACAGCGATTTCGAAGCTTTTCGTTAAGCGGCGCGGTTAAGGAATTGCTACCTAGCCACGGCTTCGGTTCGGCCAACCGGACCGAGCCTGTCTCTTAGGCCTATTCGCCTGGGCTTAGCCGGTCGTTGCAACGCTTGATTCGACTTAACCAGATGGCTAGGAGAGGCGGCCTTGCGCTAGGGTGAGCCGGCATCCTATTTAGGTCGTAACCGATCCAGAACGATTCCGCGCGATTGCTGATGATACCAAGGTGCCGGAATCCATCTCCAACAAGGGTAGTCCATGAAGAACCCCGTTGAAACCTACATGAACCTCGTTCCGATGGTGGTCGAGCAGACCAATCGCGGCGAGCGCGCCTATGACATTTTCTCGCGCCTCCTGAAGGAACGCATCATCTTCATCACCGGCCCGGTCGAGGACGGGATGGCGACGCTGGTTTGTGCACAGCTTTTGTTCCTCGAGGCGGAGAACCCGAAGAAGGAAATCAATCTCTATATCAATTCGCCTGGCGGTGTCGTCACCTCGGGCATGGCGATCTACGACACCATGCAGTTCATCAAGCCGGCGGTGTCGACGCTCTGCATCGGCCAGGCCGCCTCGATGGGTTCGCTGCTCCTGACCGCCGGCCACAAGGACATGCGTTTCGCCACGCCGAACGCCCGGATCATGGTCCACCAGCCGTCCGGCGGCTTCCAGGGCCAGGCTTCGGACATCGAACGTCATGCCCAGGACATCATCAAGCTGAAGCGTCGCCTGAACGAGGTCTATGTCAAGCACACCGGCAAGAGCTATGACGAGATCGAAAGGACGCTGGATCGCGACCACTTCATGACCGCGGACGAGGCCAGGGACTTTGGTCTGATCGACAAGGTCATCTCAAGCCGCGAGGCGGCCGAGGCAGCCACGGTTTCAGCCTGATATCAACAGCAAATGGCAGCATAACGCGGTTTTGGCGCGTCTTGCGGCATTTCGGCCACAATTGGCTGTTCCCTCAGGCTTTGGGATTGCCTACGTTAAGGCTATGTTGATTTTCGACGGCTTAGCTTTGCATGGGGTTGCTGCGAATCATTGCCGCGTTTTCTGAATTGTGTTTCGTACGGAATGCGCTGTGTGAGCCGGGATACTGGCGGTGGCGGATTCCCGCGATAGATTGGTGAGACGTCACTCCAAGCCAGGCGATCGGCGGGCGTCGGTGAAAGGACAGAAAAATGAGCAAGGTCAGCAACGGCGGCGGTGATTCAAAGAACACGCTTTATTGCTCGTTTTGCGGCAAGAGCCAGCATGAAGTCCGCAAGCTGATCGCCGGACCGACGGTCTTTATCTGCGACGAATGCGTCGAACTGTGCATGGACATCATCCGCGAGGAGAACAAGACCTCGATGGTGAAGTCGCGCGAGGGCGTGCCGACCCCGCAGGAGATCCTCAAGGTCCTCGACGATTATGTCATCGGCCAGCCCTACGCCAAGCGCGTGCTGTCGGTGGCGGTCCACAACCACTACAAGCGCCTGGCGCATGCCGGCAAGAACAACGACGTCGAGTTGGCGAAGTCGAACATCCTTTTGATCGGCCCGACCGGCTGCGGCAAGACGCTGCTCGCCCAGACGCTCGCCCGCATCATCGACGTGCCCTTCACCATGGCCGACGCCACGACGCTTACCGAGGCCGGCTATGTCGGCGAGGACGTCGAGAACATCATCCTGAAGCTGTTGCAGTCGGCCGACTACAATGTCGAGCGCGCCCAGCGCGGCATCGTCTATATCGACGAGATCGACAAGATCTCGCGCAAGTCGGACAATCCCTCGATCACCCGCGACGTGTCGGGCGAGGGCGTCCAGCAGGCCCTGCTGAAGATCATGGAAGGCACGGTCGCCTCGGTGCCACCGCAGGGCGGCCGCAAGCATCCGCAGCAGGAATTCCTGCAAGTCGACACCGCCAACATCCTGTTCATCTGCGGCGGCGCCTTCGCGGGTCTGGACAAGATCATCTCGGACCGCGGCCGCAAGACCTCGATCGGCTTCGGCGCGACCGTGGCGTCGCCGGAGGATCGGCGCACCGGTGACCTGTTCCGCCAGGTCGAGCCCGAGGACCTGTTGAAATTCGGCCTGATCCCCGAATTCGTCGGCCGTCTGCCGGTTCTGGCGACGCTGGAAGACCTCGACGAGCCGGCGCTGATCCAGATCCTGACCGAGCCGAAGAACGCGCTGGTCAAGCAGTATCAGCGGCTGTTCGAGATGGAGAATGTCGATCTCACCTTCCACGAGAACGCGCTGTCGGCGATCGCCAAGCGCGCTATCGAGCGCAAGACCGGCGCGCGCGGCCTGCGTTCCATCATGGAAGCAATCCTGCTCGACACGATGTTTGAGTTGCCGGCGCTGGAAGGCGTGCGCGAGGTGGTGATTTCGGAAGAGGTGGTGTCCGGCAACGCCCGGCCGCTCTACATCTACTCCGAGCAGAAGGAAAAGAAGGGCAATGTCAGCGCCTGAAATGGCACTGAACCCGTCAATTTTCGTGGAACGGCGCCCGCGTGGCGCCGTTTTGCTGTCAAAGGCGGAGAGGCGGACAGTGGAACGGCCCGAGCGACCATGTTAACCCTTGATCTTTGCCCCGGCTGCATCCACCTAACAGCGGAAGGCCGAGGCGCCGAATTCTGTGCTGTAAAACTCCCGTCACAAACGGTGGTAGGCGGAACGACACTCGGTCGTTAATATGAGATTCGCGGTTGGCTAAATAAGCGGCCGCGACATGAAAGGTTGGACAATGGCCAAAATATCCAAGGCTTCCGGCGACGGCGTTTTCGCAGTCCTCCCACTGCGCGATATCGTCGTGTTCCCCCATATGATCGTTCCGCTCTTCGTGGGCCGTGAAAAGTCGATCAAGGCGCTGGAAGAGGTGATGGGTCAGGAAAAGCAGATCCTGCTCGCCACCCAGATGAATGCAGCAGACGACGATCCTGAACCCGATGCGATTTTCGACATCGGCACGCTCGCCAATGTGCTGCAGCTTTTGAAGCTGCCCGACGGCACCGTGAAGGTTCTCGTCGAGGGCGCCTCCCGCGCCAAGATCGTGTCGTTCACCGATCGTCCCGACTTCCATGAGGCCCGCGCCGCGGCGCTCGCCGAGCCGGAAGAGGAGGAGGTCGAGATCGAGGCGCTTGCCCGCTCGGTCGTCACCGACTTCGAGAATTACGTCAAGCTGAACAAGAAGATTTCGCCCGAAGTGGTTGGTGCCGCCAGCCAGATCGACGACTACTCCAAGCTCGCCGATACGGTTGCCTCGCATCTCGCCATCAAGATCCCCGAGAAGCAGGAGATGCTCGCCACGCTTTCCGTCAAGGAGCGTCTGGAGAAGGCGATGGGCTTCATGGAAGCCGAAATCTCCGTGCTCCAGGTGGAAAAGCGCATCCGCTCGCGCGTCAAGCGCCAGATGGAGAAGACACAGCGCGAGTACTACCTCAACGAGCAGATGAAGGCGATCCAGAAGGAGCTCGGCGAGGGCGAGGACGGCCGCGACGAGGCCGCCGAGATCGAGGCGCGCATCAAGAAGACCAAGCTCTCCAAGGAGGCCCGCGAGAAGGCGGAAGCCGAATTGAAGAAGCTGCGTTCGATGTCGCCGATGTCGGCTGAATCGACGGTCGTGCGCAATTATCTCGACTGGCTGCTGTCAATTCCGTGGGGCAAGAACTCCAAGGTCAAGCAGGACCTGAACTATGCGCAGGACGTGCTCGACGCCGATCATTTCGGCCTCGACAAGGTCAAGGAGCGCATCGTCGAGTATCTCGCCGTGCAGAGCCGCCAGAAGAAGATCAAGGGACCGATCCTGTGCCTCGTCGGACCGCCCGGCGTCGGCAAGACTTCGCTCGGCAAGTCGATCGCCAAGGCGACTGGCCGCGAGTTCATCCGCATGGCGCTCGGCGGCGTGCGTGACGAGGCCGAGATCCGCGGCCACAGGCGGACCTATATCGGCTCGATGCCCGGCAAGGTCATCCAGTCGATGAAGAAGGCAAAGAAGTCCAACCCGCTCTTCCTGCTCGACGAGATCGACAAGATGGGCCAGGACTTCCGCGGCGACCCTTCTTCGGCCCTGCTCGAGGTGCTCGATCCGGAGCAGAACTCGACGTTCATGGACCATTACCTCGAGGTCGAATACGACCTGTCGAGCGTGATGTTCGTGACGACGGCGAACACGCTGAACATCCCTGCGCCCCTGATGGACCGCATGGAGATCATCCGCATCGCCGGTTACACCGAGGATGAGAAGATCGAGATCGCCAAGCGTCACCTGATGCCCAAGGTGATCCGCGACCATGCCCTGCAGCCGAACGAATTCTCGGTCGGCGAGGACGCGATCCGCGGCATCATCCAGACCTACACGCGGGAAGCCGGCGTGCGCAGCCTGGAGCGCGAGCTGATGAAGCTCGGGCGCAAGGCGGTGACCGAGATCCTGCGGACGAAGAAGAAGACGGTGAAGATCACGGCGGACAACCTCGCCGATTATCTCGGCGTGCCGCGCTTCCGCTTCGGCCAGGTCGAGGCCGACGATCAGGTCGGCGTGGTCACGGGTCTTGCCTGGACGGAAGTCGGCGGCGAGCTGCTGACGATCGAAGGTGTCATGATGCCCGGCAAGGGTCGCATGACGGTGACCGGCAATCTGCGTGACGTGATGAAGGAATCGATCTCGGCGGCGGCCTCTTATGTCCGCTCCCGGGCGCTCGATTTCGGCATCGAACCGCCGCTGTTCGACAAGCGCGACATCCACGTCCACTTGCCGGAAGGCGCGACCCCGAAGGACGGCCCGTCCGCCGGCGCGGCGATGGCCACGGCCATCGTGTCGGTTCTGACGGGTATTCCGGTCCGGGCCGATGTGGCGATGACCGGCGAGATCACGCTGCGCGGCCGCATCCTGCCGATTGGCGGTCTGAAGGAGAAGCTGCTCGCGGCTCTGCGCGGCGGCATCAAGAAGGTCCTGATCCCGGAAGAGAACGTCAAGGATCTGGCGGACATTCCGGACAACGTGAAGAACGGCATGGAGATCGTCCCGGTCTCGCGGGTCGGCGAGGTGCTCGCCCACGCGCTGACCCGGATGCCGGAGCCGATCGAGTGGGTCGAGCCGGTCAATGCGCCGGCTCCGGTCGATACCGGCGACGATGCCGGAAAATCGCTTGCTCATTAGGATGTTCTAACGTTGCGGCGCAACAACGAGAGAGCCGGGCCGTGAGCCCGGCTTTTTTCATGTGAAAAAGCCACGAAAAGTGCAAAAAAGCCCGGAATTCCGCGGTTTTCGGCTTGGGTTCCTGAACGCTTCTTTCTAAAGTCCGTTTCCTGCCGGATGAGTCGTAAGTTCCGGTTTTCTCATGGAAGGGAATTTTGATGAACAAGAACGAACTGGTGTCCGCTGTCGCCGATGCCGCAAGCATTTCGAAGGCTGATGCGCAGTCCGCCGTCGATGCGGTGTTCTCCGTGATCACAGGCGAACTGAAGAAGGGCGGCGATGTCCGGCTTGTCGGCTTCGGAAATTTCACCGTGTCAAAACGCGCTGCTTCGACCGGCCGCAATCCGCAGACCGGCGCGGAAGTGAAGATTCCGGCGCGCACCGTGCCGAAGTTCTCGGCCGGCAAGGGCCTCAAGGACGCGGTCAACTAAGACCTTTTTCTTTAAGTGCAGAAAAGCCGGGCTTGCCCGGCTTTTCTTTTTTGGCGGTCGGACCCGCACTTTTTCTGGAGCGCTCAGGCCGTTGGCGCGTCGGCGCGCATCAGGCCTTCCTGTTTCAAATCCGCCCAGAGCGCCGCCGGTATCTTGGTGTCGAGCAGCGCGCGGTTGCTTTCGACTTCGGCGGGCCGCTGGCCGCCGGGGATCACCGACATCACCGAAGGGTGCTGCAGCGGGAATTGCAGCGCCGCCTCGATCAGGCGCACATTGTGGCGCTTGCAGACGGCCTCGATACGCGCCACGCGATCGAGGATCTCCTTCGGCGCCTCGCTGTAATTGTAGAAGGCGCCGGGCTTCGGCCCGGTCGCAAGCACACCGGAATTGTAGGGGCCGCCCAGCACGATGCCGATGCCGCGCTTCTGGCAAAGCGGCAGGAAGGATTGCAGCGCTTCCTGTTCGAGCAGCGTGTAGCGGCCGGCGAGCAGGAACAGGTCGAAATCGCCGCGCTCGGCGAGCGTCTGGGCGACCTGCCACTCGTTGATGCCGCCGCCGAAGGCCTTGATCACTCCTTGGTCGCGCAGCGCCAGCAGCCCGTAATAGCCGGACGACATGAATTCCTTGATGCGCGCGTCGGATGCCTCCTTGCTGCCATGGGTGAAGATGTCGACGTCGTGAACGAAGAGGATGTCGATGCAATCGACGCCAAGACGCTCCAACGAGGCTTCGAAGGAGCGCATGACACCGTCATAGGAGTAGTCGTAGACTTCCCGGCGCGACGGCGTCTCGAAGAACTTGCCTATGCCGGTGCGCTGGTCCGGCGGGGCGACGCGCATGAGGCGGCCGACCTTGCTCGACAGCACATAGTCGTCACGCTTCCTGCCGCGCAGGAACGGGTTGAGGCGCGTTTCCGACAGACCGAGGCCGTAAAGCGGCGCCGTGTCATAGTAGCGGCAGCCGGTCGCCCATGCCGCTTCCAGGGTGGCGTTGGCGTCCTCGTCGGAAATGGCGCGATAGAGATTGCCGAGCGGCGCGGTGCCGAAGCCGAGCTCGGTGAAGGTGATGCCGCCATTGCCGATGCGGTCGAAATGCCGTGTCTTCATGTCTGACGATGTCCCGGAGTGATTTGTCTGACATGACACTATCACGCCCGTGGCTCAGCAAAAGTGCCGAGGCTCATTGGACAGCGATTTTCCCAATGGTAGCATGAACAGAAACAAGCCTTTCGCGGCAGCGCGCGGCAAATCCAAAGGACAAGCGATACCTCGGCAAGCAGGTGAGCGTCATGACCAAAGCCGGATCCGGAATGTTCGCGATCGCGCTGGACGAGCTCGGCGCAGTGCTGGCGCGCACGGATGAAGCCCGGATCGACGCCGCCTGCGCCATGCTGGCCGGCGCCGGCAGGATCGCCATCTATGGCTGCGGCCGCGAGGCCCTGCAGGTGAAGGGCTTTGCCATGCGCCTCTACCATCTCGGCCTGCCGGTCTCGGTCGTCGGCGATATGACCACGCCGCCACTGGGGCAGGGGGACGTCTTCCTGGCGAGTTCGGGGCCGGGCGAGACCACTACGGTGTTGACCTTGATGCGGGTTGCCCGCGATGCCGGCGCGAAGGTGCTGCTCCTGACAGCAGAACCGGCAGGCAGCGCGGCAAAGCTTGCCGACTTCACATTGCTCATTCCGGCGCAGACAATGGCCAGCGACCAGGGCGCGGCAAGAAGCTCGGTGCTGCCGATGGGCTCGCTGTTCGAAGGCGCGCTGTTCCTTCTGTTCGAGATCATGGTGCTGAAGCTCAAGACGCCGACTGGCGCGACGCCGGAAGCGATGCGCGCCAGGCACACCAATATGGAGTAGAGGATGCGCTACGAGCTGATGCTGCCGCACCAGATCCGCAAGGCGATCGAGGAGAACTGGCCGGTCGTGCTGCCGCTCGGCGTGCTCGAATATCATGGCGAGCACATGGCGG
Source organism: Mesorhizobium sp. SOD10 (assembly GCA_000824805.1). Taxonomy (GTDB): domain Bacteria; phylum Pseudomonadota; class Alphaproteobacteria; order Rhizobiales; family Rhizobiaceae; genus Mesorhizobium. The sequence goes on along the minus strand of CCNA01000003.1, from coordinate 75,090 downwards.
TCGGCATGGACACGCTGGCGGTCATCAAGACTGTGGAGCTGATCGAGAAGGAGAGGGACATCGTCGTCCTGCCGCCCTTCTATTACGGCGCGGCAAGCTATGCGGTGGCGGCGCCGGAAGGCAGCGGCTCGGTGCAGGTCGGCGGTCCGGTGCTTTCGCCCTTCGCCGAGGAATTGTTCTACGGCCTGTTGCGCATCGGCTTCCGCAACATCCACGCCATCGTCCACCACCAGACCGAGAATTTCGTGGCCGGCATGCCGACCGATCTCGCCTTCAAGACCGCCGGCCGCCAGGCGATCTTCCGCTTCCTGGAGAAGGAGCGCGGGGAGGGCTGGTGGGGCTCCAACAGCATGGCCGACTATTATGCCGGCCATGCGCAGGGCGAGAATGTCTTCAACTGGGTGCAGGTGCACCCGCTGATGCCGGCCGCGATGAATGGCAAATATCCGTTCGACCATGCCGGCATCGGCGAGACGTCGCTGATGCTGGCGCTATGTCCGGAGGCGGTGGATGCCGGGCATTTCGCGGACAATACCAGCTGGTACACGAAGAGCGCGCCGGAAGCTTCGGCGGAGCTGGGGCAAAAGGGCGTCGCCATGATCCTGGAGCATTTGCGGACGACGCTTTCTGCCTAGTCGGTTCTTGAAGGAGGATGTCAAGAAGTCCTCCACCCTATATTAGCAAATCAAAATAAGCTATATTGCAGAACCAATTGTACCGGGAACCCGAGGGGACCTCAGTGATACGCGTAGCAACGTTTGCAGGCGTAGTCGTCACGGCTGCAGAACTTCAGGATGTTTCCGCGTTTGCGCACGGGGCCGGCAGTGGCTGGACTTATCCGCCGGCCTGCTGTCACGGCGATTCAATGACAGGCGAATGCAGCAGTATCCCCAGCACCGCTGTCACGCCGAGCGCGGATGGCTATGTGATCATCCTGCGGCCGGGAGATCATCGAAAAGTCACTCACCAGAACCGCTATCTCGTTCCTTATGACAGTGTCATTCCGTCTGGCGACGACAACTTTCACATCTGCTTGCATCCGACCGAGGAGCACGAAAACTGCTTCTTTGCGCCAGCCGAAGCTATATAGCGGCGGACTGACCGGCCCGCTTCGGGCGACATGCGCGAGGCGTCGGTCGAGTCCTCGCTACTTCACCGAGCCCGCCGTCATGCCCATGATCAGATAACGTTCGAGCGCGATGCCGATGATGGCCAGCGGCGCGATCGCCGCGGTCGCAAGGGCTGCCATCGACCACCAGTTGATGCCTTGCGAGCCGGTCTGGCTCGCCACCATGACAGGGATGGTCTTGGCATCGGTCGACGTCAGAAGGGCGGCGAAGAAATATTCATTCCAGCACAGCACCATCGCCAGGATGAAAGCGGCGACCATGCCCGGCAGCGCGATCGGCATGACGATGCGGAAAAAGGCGCCCCAGATCGACAGGCCGTCGACTAAGGCCGCCTCCTCCAATTCGACGGGAATGGAGTTGAACTGGTCGCGCATGATCCAGATCACGATCGGCAGCACCATCAGCGTGTAGAGGAGCACGAGCCCGATGCGTGTGTCGAGGAGGGCGACTTCCCGATAGAGCACCAGGAACGGGAGCGCCAGCACGACCGGCGGCAGGATGAGCTGCGACAAGAAGAAGAAGGAGATGTCCTCGTTCTTGAACCAGGCGAATTTGTAGCGGTAGCGGACAAGGCCGTAGGCGGCGAGGCTGCCGATGACGATGGCGAGGCTTGATGCGCCGACCGAGGTGATGACCGAGTTCATGAAGCGTTTGAGGAACTCGTCGCGCACGGTAGATGTCTGGAGGATCGAATCCGGCGACAGGCCGAGCGAGCGCCAGCCCTTCCAATCCGGCTGGAAGTCGACGAAGGGGATGAGATGGCCTTGCGTCACGTCGACCGCCGATTTGAACGAGGTGGTGATCGTCCAATAGATCGGGAACAGGCAGACGAAAGCCCAGAAGATAAGCGCGCCATAGATGAAGACACGGCTGGTGATAAAGGCGGCCGGCGAGCGGATCTCGGAAACGGTGTATTCGGTGGTCTGGACGCTCATGATGCCGCTCAGTTGACGTTGCGCACGAAGCGACTGGCGACTTTCAACAGCCAGGTCACGAAGACGATGATGATGATCAGATAGGCCATGGCCAGCATGGTGCCGTAGCCGACATTCGAGCGGTCGCGGTATTCGCGGTAGATGAAGCTCGACACGGAATCGGTGGCGCCGCCGGGGCCGCCGGAGGTCAGGGTGATGATGATGTCAGCAAGCTTTAGCTTGAAAATGATGCGCAGGATCACGGCCGTCACCGACACTGGCAGCATCAGCGGGAAGGTGACCTGCCAGAAGGTCTGCCATGCCGTCGCGCCATCGACGCGGGCAGCTTCCAGCACCTCGCGCGACATCGCCTGCAGGCCGGCAAGCAGCATGATCATCATGAACGGGATGAAGGTCCAGGCGTCGAGCATCATGATCGCGATGCGGGCGGTGATCGGATCGGAGAAGAAGGCGGGATTGTCCCAGCCGAGATGGCGCGCCAGCGTCGCCGCCGGCCCGAACCGGTACTCCATCAGCGATTTGCCGACCATCCAGGACACGGCGACCGGCGACAGCATCAGCGGCAGCAGGAACACGACGCGGAAGAATTTGCGGGCCCGGATCTGCGCGTTGAGCAGGAGCGCAAGGCCGAAGGCGATGACATATTCGACCAGCACCGCAAGCACATAGAGCACCATGTTGAACAGCGCGTTGCGGTAATAGGGGTCGGCCAGCATCTGCCAGAAATTGTCGAGGCCGTTGAACCTTCGTCCGGTATACGAGCTGAGGTTCCAGTCGGTCAGCGCGATGTAGAAGCCGAACAGCGTCGGGAAGATCACCATGGCGATGGTGAAGAGCAGGGCCGGCAAAAGGAACAGCGCGCGCTGCCCATCCTCGCCGCGCGTCAGCACCTGCCAGGCGCCAAGCGCTGCGCCCCACAAGATGTAGGCGTAGACCACAGGGCGCCAGGTGTAGAATCCGACCGTGGACATCTCGGTCTTGTAGAGGATTTGCACGATGATGATCGCCAGCAGGCCGAGCGTTGCAATGGCCAGCAGGCCCCAGCCGAGGCGCTTGCGTCCTTGCGGGATCAGGTCGGCCGGATTTGCCGGCCACGCATTCGCGGTCGAAGTCTGCTCAGCCACGCCTCTCGCCTCTTTGCCATCGAACCGGTCGAGCCGGTAAAGGTGCGGCCCGATGACGATGTGCCATCGGGCCGCAACGTCTCATAAGTCAGCCTACATGCCGAGCGAGGCTTTGTAGAGCTTGATCTGGTTTTCGCGGCCGATCTGGTCGGTCAGCTTTTCCCAGGCCGCGGCGATGGCGTCGGCGCCTTCCTGCGCCTTCATCTTGCCGGCGAAGGTGTTGGCCAGAATGTCCTCCGCGGCGGAGTAGTACTGGAAGATGCCGGGGATGCGCGGCTCGATCGCCGCGTTCGGATGGTTGTAAGAATCGCCCTCCGACTTGAGGTAGGAGGTGATGAAGGCCTCGTCATAGCCGGCCGCCACCCATTCCGGAATGTTGAAGTGGGAGTTGCGGTAGGGCTGGAAGCCCGACGGATACATCGCCGTCCAGATCGACAGGTCCTTGCCGCCGAGATGCGCGGCGGCCGACCATGCCGCCTTCTTCTTCTTCTCGTCGGAATCGACGCGGGCCATGACATAGACGCCCCAGCCGAGATAGGCGCAGTTCGGCGCATAGTTCGGGCCGCTGGCGAGCTTTTCCCACTTGCCGGTCTTGGAGTTGTAGACGTCGTCGGAGCCCGGCAGGATCGAGAAGCCGGTGACGTCGCCGATGACCGAAGAGTCATTGGTCTTCACGTTCGAGCCGACATCGCCCCACCAGGGGATCATCGAGCCGGTGCCGGCCAGGAACTGCTGGAAGGCAGTCGTGTTCGGATCCGCGTTGATCTGGTCGGCGGGCTCGGACGGCAGGGCGTCGATCACGTCCTGGATGGCGCGCACCCAAGCCGGGTTGTTGATGCGCGGCTTCATCGTGTCGGCATCGAAGAGCCAGGCTTTGTCATCGGGATGCTTGGCATAGGCCGTGGCGCGGCTGCCGAGGAAATAGAAGCCGAAACCGCCCCAGGGCTTGGGCGCGTCGAGGTAGCCGTAGACGTCCTGGCCCTTGAATTTCTTGCCCTTCAGGAACTTGGTCACGGCCTGCACCTGCTGCCAGGTCTTGGGCACGCCCCACTCCGTCAGGCCTGCCTTGTCGCCGCCGTCGGCTTTCCAGGCCGCCGCCAACTCGGAGTCGGAGAACACGTCGGTGCGGTAGTTGAAATTGTGCGTGTCGCCGTCGATGGTCACGCGATACTGCTTGCCCTCCCAGGTGCCGACCGGCGGCTTCAGGTAGTTGACCAGGTCGTCGAAATCGATCTGCTTCTTGACCCAGTCGGGCATTTCGGAGGTGAGGCCCTTGCCGCAGACATCGCCTTCGAAGGGCGCGCCCATCTCGATGATATCGAAGTCGACGGTCTTGGTCGCGATGGACTGCTGCAGGCGGGCGTTGTAGTCGGCCTGGGCGAGGTCGATCCAGCTGATCTTGGCGCCCGTATAGGCCTCCCACGGCTTCAGGAAGCCACGGAACAGCACGTTATGCAGGTTCTGGTTGTTGAGGCCCATGAAGGTGAGCTCGACGCCGGCGAACTCGCCTTCCTTGACATTGGCCTTGGTCGCTCCGAGGCAGAGCTCGCCGACCTTCTGGAAGTCCGCATCGGTCGGCTGGCCCTTGCCGACGCCCGGGATCTGCAGGATTTTCGCACGCAAGCTGTCGTCGGCGGCGGCCGGCCTCGTCAGCGCGCCAAGCCCGGCGCCGGAGGCGGTGGCGATTGCCGCCATGCTGGCCGCACCCTTCAGCACATCGCGGCGGCTCGCGCCGGCGCGCATCAGTTTTTCATACAGATCGACTCTCATCTAAGGTTCCTCCCAGAACAACAGCGCTTGAATTGAAGTGCCAATCTCTCTCGGACGTCGAAACGTCTCACGGTTCTCCTCGATCATACGGACGTGGGGACCCCACCCTGCGTCGCCTGGAGCCCCGATTTCCCGGTAAAATACCGGTTGTCGGATCGGCACTCGCCACTATTCGCGTAATCGATTACCTTGTCAACAAGATTGGCTTTTTATCTATAAGATACCGACTTGCCGTTGCCGCCGGCAATGGCTAGCTTCACCGCAAAAGATAAAAGGGGAGACGATGGCTCAAGTCGCGATCAACAGTGTGGCCAAGGCGTTCGGAACCGTCAAGGTCCTGCATGAGGTCAGCGTCGAAATTGCCGACGGGCAGTTCGTCGTGCTGGTCGGCCCGTCAGGATGCGGCAAGTCCACGCTGCTCAGGATGGTGGCCGGGCTGGAGACGGTTTCCGGCGGCACGATCTCGATCGGCGACCGCGTCGTCAACAACCTGCCGCCGGCCAAGCGCGACATCGCCATGGTGTTCCAGAATTACGCCCTCTATCCGCATAAGACGGTGGAGCAGAACATGGCCTTCGCGCTGAAGCTGCGCGGCACCGATCCGGCCGTCGTCGCCGAACGTGTCAAGCGCGCCGCCGACATCCTCGACCTCGCGCCTTACCTCAAGCGCTACCCGCGCCAGCTTTCGGGCGGCCAGCGCCAGCGCGTCGCCATGGGCCGGGCCATCGTGCGCAATCCGCAGGTGTTCCTGTTCGACGAGCCGCTTTCCAATCTCGACGCCAAGTTGCGTGTGCAGATGCGCACCGAGATCAAGGAGCTGCACCAGCGGCTGAAGACGACCACCATCTACGTCACCCACGACCAGATCGAGGCCATGACCATGGCCGACAAGATCGTGGTGATGCGCGATGGCCGCATCGAGCAGGTCGGCGCGCCGCTGGATCTGTTCGACCGGCCGGCGAACCTTTTTGTCGCCGGCTTCATCGGCTCGCCTTCGATGAACCTGCTCAAAGGTACTGTGAAGAAGGCCGGGAAGCCGGTGGTGGAGATCGCCGGCACGGCGTTCCCGATGCCCCCGGGCGCCGTTGCCGAGGATGGCCAGGCCGTCGTCTATGGCGTGCGGCCCGAACATCTGGAAATCCAACCGGACGGCGTCGAGGCCAAGGTCTCCGTGATCGAGCCGACGGGCTCCGAGACCCTAGCCTTCGTGCGCTTCGGCGAGGGCGAGATGGTGGCGCTGTTTCGCGAGCGCCACGACTTCAAGCCGGGCGATACGCTCAAGCTCAAGCCGCGTCTCGACCAGGTCCACCTCTTCGACGCCGGGACCGGCAAGCGTCTCTGACCGCATCAACCCTTCAAGAGGAAACCATGCTCAAAGGGATCAATCCGCTGCTCAATGCCGATGTGCTCCAGGCGCTGCGGGCGATGGGCCATGGCGACGACCTGATCATCGCCGACACCAATTTCCCGTCCGATTCGGTCGCGCGGCAAACCGTGCTCGGCAAGCTGCTGCGCATCGATGCGACGGCGGCCGAAGTGGTGAAGGCGGTGCTGTCGGTCTTGCCGTTGGACACTTTCGTCAACGATGCGGCGGCGCGCATGGAGATCGTCGGCAAGCCGAACGAGATCCCGCCGGTGCAGAAAGAGGTGCAGAAGGAGATCGACGCGGCGGAGGGCAAGCCCTGGCCAATGATCTCGATCGAGCGCTACGCCTTCTACGAGCGCTCCAAGAAAGCCTATTGCGTGATCCAGACCCGCGAGCGCCGCTTCTATGGCTGCTTTGCCTTCCGCAAGGGCGTCTTGCCGCCGGACGCGGAGTAGGGACATGGCCACCGGCAAGCCTGTCGTCATGAAGCCTATTGTGATTTTGGGCGTCTTCGTCGCCGACACCGCCTATCGCGCCGATCGCCAGCCGCGCCTGGGCGAGACGATCCTCGGCAATTCCTTCAAGCTCGGCCCGGGCGGCAAGGGGTCGAACCAGGCGGTCGCGGCAGGCAAACTTGGCGCCGATATCACCTTCCTGACCAGGCTCGGCGTCGATGCGTTCGCCGACATGGCCAAACAGACGTGGAAGGACGCAGGCGTGAAAAGCGCCGTCATCGACACGCCGGACAGCTATACGGGCGCGGCCTACATATTCATCGAGGAAGGCACCGGCAACAATGCCATCATCGTCAGCCCGGGCGCGGCGATGCTGATTTCGCCCGCCGATATCGAGGCCCATGCCGGCCTGATCCGATCGGCCGGCGTCTTCGTCACCCAACTCGAGCAGCCGATCGATGCGGCCCTAAAGGCGCTTGAGATCGCGCGCGGGGCAGGGGTGACGACTATTCTCAATCCGGCGCCTGCCGCCAGCCTGCCGGACCCCATCTACACGCTCTGCGACTATGTCACGCCCAACGAGACCGAGGCCGAAGGTCTGACCGGCATCCACGTCTCCTCGATCGACGATGCGCGCAGCGCCGCCGACGCTCTGCTGGCCAAGGGCGTCGGCGCCGTTATCGTGACGCTGGGAGAAAAGGGCGCGCTGCTGCACACCAGGGACCGCTCCGAACATGTCGGCGCGGTCAGTGCCGGCCCGGTGGTCGAAACGACAGGCGCGGGCGATGCTTTCAACGGCGGCCTCGCCGCCGCTTTGGCAAAGGGCGTCGAGCCGCTGGAGGCGGTCCGCTTTGCCTGCGCGGTCGCCGGCATTTCGGTGACGCGCCCCGGCACCGCGCCGTCGATGCCGACCCTCAAGGAAGTCGAGGCGCTGCTCGCAAAGGCATGAAATCGCAGTTCGCGCGGTTTATTAGCGGCCCCTTGTCCCGGAACGCTCCCGAAGCAAGCGCGTTCATCCTCCTGGTCGGCAACGCCGGAACGGCAGGATGAAAAAGCCATACGAAAAACCCACGCTCGTGAAGCGCCAGAAGCTCACCGCGCGGACGGCTCAGATTATCGCTTCCGGCGTCATATTGGGCGAATGATCTCGGAACAGCTGACCCTTGGAAGAGTAAAGGGCGGGCAGGTCCCGCCATGGCGGCAAGTAACACGATATCCGGGTGGGCCATCCACGCACCCACCACCATCGCAGGGGTCTTCATCGAGAAGATCGCCCCCGGCGCCTTCTCCAAATCTCTCAGCGATGTAGTCCTACACTGGAGCCATGACCACGATCGGCCGCTTGCTCGCACGACCAGCCTTGCGGGATCAGGGGCGGATGGGCTTGTGGTTTTCGGCGGATCTGGACCCCTCGAACACTGATGCCGCGCTGGCTCTTTCGTCTATTGGGCGCCGCGAGACGGTCGGTATGAGTTTTGGATTCCGACCCACCAAGGAAAATCGGCTAGAGCCCGAAGATTACAATGCTTTGCCAGAACGCACGATTTTGGAGGCGGAGTTGTTTGAGATTTCCGCGGTCATCCGGCCGGCCTATCCCCAATCATATGTCGATGTCATGCGCTCCGACAACGCAGCCAACGCGCGGCGCCGCCTCATTGAGAAGATGGAGCGCGAGCACAAGCTGCGGGGGATCAGGTGAGCGCTATTCCGTCTTCGGCGGCGCTTCTTTCTTGATCTGTTGCGCATCCGACGCCTTTGTCACGTCGGACTTTTGAACGCTGGCGGTCTTCTGTGTGTCGACCTGCGTCGCCGATGCCATCGATTGATGATAGGCGCAGTCGGCAGACGCCCCAGAGACGGACAGGCCAAGCACGGCGATCGTTGTAAGGAAGGCTTTCATCGTCATCCTCCTTATTCGTGATGACGCAGCGTAACCCGGCCGGCGCGGAGCGCAAAATCACTTTTGGGGGGCCGGGCGTCAGCCGAGGCCGCGATAAGGTTGTGGGGGATCCACGAAAGGGGGGTGGCATGATCACCGTTGGCAACCTCACGCTATCGGTCGCTACCGCCGGGCGGACTTATCGCTGGCCCGTTTGGTCGATAGCGGCGCGCTGAGCATCGCAGGAAAGGCCGCAAGCTCCTGAGCTTGGAACAGAACGAGTTCAAAAAGTTGAAACTCGGCGGCGAAAAAAGTTGAAACCGCCAATGGCAAGAGAGGCATAAGCCTTGAAAACAAATGGCGCGAGTGACGGGGCTCGAACCCGCGACCTCCGGCGTGACAGGCCGGCACTCTAACCGACTGAGCTACACCCGCGCACTGACGAGCACGTGTCAGGCGTGTTCGTCGTTGGGGCGCTGGATAAGGGGTTCGCCTGCGGGTGTCAAGCGCGGCATTCAAGCATTACCGCAATCAGGAGAAGGTTTTTTGACAACGCCGCCGAGGCTGGGGAAATCCGCACCGCGACGGGGGCACCGTCTGTTCATTTGGCCTTGCGAATACGGCCCTAACTGCTTAATGGTCCGCGCTCAGGCGGGCGATTAGCTCAGTTGGTAGAGCGCTTCGTTTACACCGAAGATGTCGGCGGTTCGAGCCCGTCATCGCCCACCAATCCGCCAGACAAGCTGAAGCAAAATGCGGCAGCGGCCCTTGCCAGGGCCGCCACCCTGAAGCACCTGATCCAGGCTGCTACTGTCTCACATAGCAGCGTTTGTGAGCGCCCGGAGCGGGATCATCGCCGAAAGCGTTGTTGCTGCAGCGAACGCCGTTCCTGAAAACATCCTGCGTGTATTGGCCGCGTGCACCGTATCTGACCATCGCGCGGCCGCGGAAATCGCAGAACTCGCCCTCCCGGGCGCAGGCGACCCATTCGCCGCGGCCCGGACGTGGGCCGTAGTCATCGTCGCCGTAATCATCGTCATCACCATAGCCGCCACGCGCCACGAAGTAACAGGCCTTCTCGCGGCCGGGGGCGGGGTCGCCAAAGACGCGATTCGAGCAGGGCACGGACCGACGGTCGAAAAACCGCGAGGTTGTTCGGCCCCGCGCGCCGTAAACCACCTCCGTCGGATAGGGCAAGCGGCATATGCCGCCTTCATTGGCACATCGCCGCAGCTGCTGCGCCGAGGCGGTAGCGGGGAAAAGGGCGGTGGCGGTCGCAGCCAAGCCGATGAGGCAAATGACTGCAAACGCCATTCGGATCAAGAAAATTGGGGTTTTTGACACGGTTTGTCCTCCATGCGATGCAAGCTCGCCATCCTACAGCAGCCCGGTTCAACAGGCGATGAATGAGCCGGTCATTGCAAGGGCCGTCGCCGCCGGCCCATCTTGCCAAGGATGGGCTGTGCCCAAGCCGCGGCGACTCACGGCGGCGTCAGGCGAAAATCCTGGCCTTCCGGCAGGAGCTGGCCGCCATCGACGACAATTGTCGTGCCGGTGATATAGCTGGCGTCGTCCGAGGCCAGGAATAGGAAGGCATTGGCGACGTCGCGCGGCGTGCCGAGGCGCCCGAGCGGCACGGCGTCCTCCATGCTCTTGATGAAGGCGGCGGCGCGGTGCAGCCGCATGCCTTCCGTCAGGATGTTGCCGGGCTCGACGCCGTTGACGGTGATGCCGTAGCCGGAAAACTCCAGCGCCGCGGAACGGATGAAGCCGTTGATGCCGGCCTTGCTCGCCGAATAATGGCCATGACCGGGGCTGCTTACCTGCGGGCCGGTTATGGAGGAGGTGAAGAGCATGCGGCCGCTCCGCTGCGCCTTCATCGGTGTCAGGGCGGCGCGGGCGGCGTTGAAGGTGCCGCGCAAATTGACCGCCATGACGCGGTCCCAGTCCTCCGGGCTGGTGTTTTCGATGAGCTGCCAGGGATAAATGCCGGCGTTCTGGACGACGATGTCGAGGCGGCCATGGCGCTTCAGTGCCAAAGCCACGACAGCTTCGGCGTCGGCCATCTTCGAGATGTCGGTATGGATAAAGGCGGCACCTAGCTCGTCGGCGCTCGCCTGGCCGGCCTCCGCTTCGCTGTCGGCAAGCACCAGCCTTGCGCCTTCCTCGGCAAAGCGCTGGGCTATGCCCTTGCCGATGCCGCGCGCGGCGCCGATGATCGCCGCCACCTTGCCTTCGATACGTCCGGTCATGCGAGCCGTCCTGTCATGCGAGTTTTTGACGAATCGTTTGCTTGAAAGCGTCGAGCAGCACGGCCGCCAGTACCAGCAGGCCGTGGATGACCTGGGTGAAATTGGCCGGCAGGCCCATGAGGTTGATTGCCGTGTTGATGGCCGACAGAAGCAGCACGCCGGCGTAAACACCGGGCAGCGTGCCGACACCGCCCTTCAGGCTGACGCCGCCGATGACGACGGCGGCGAAGGCGTTGAACAGGAGGCCGACGCCCAGATTGGCGGTGGCGCCGGAGGTGCGGATGGCGAGCAGCCAGCCGGCAAGGCCGGCAATCGCACCGGCAAGCACGAAAGCGATAATCAGGTTGCGGTTGACGCGGATGCCGGCGCGGAAGGTCGCGGTCTCATTGCCGCCGATCATCACTAGATGGCGGCCGAACGGCGTCTTGGCCAGAATCAGCGAGAAGACCACGAAGCAGGCGACGGCGATCCAGGCGGTGAGCGGCAGGCCGGCGAGGCGCTGGATGCCGAACCAGCGGATCGCAGGCGCCAGATCCTGCGCCGAGCGTCCACCGGAAATCACCAGCACAAGGCCGCGCACCCAGATGTAGGAGGCCAGCGTGATGATGAAGGCGCTCATTTGCAGCCTGACGATGAGGAAACCGTTGATGACGCCGATGATGGCGCCCACGGCCAGCGCGATGACGAGCGAGACCGGCACCATCAACCAGTCCGGATACAGCTGCAGGCCGAGGCCGATGCCGGACGAGCAGAACATGATGCCGACCGCCATGGCGCTGAGCGCCGCGACCGATTCGACCGACAGGTCCATGTGGCCGGCAATGATGACCAGCGCCAGGCCGATCGACATGACGCCGAGCACGCTGGACGCCTCGACGATGTTGGCGAAGATGCCGAGCTGGAAGAAGTTCGGAATGAAGATCGAGAACACCGCCAGCACGAAAACCAGCATGAACCAGACGAGATTGTCGAGCACGAGTTCGAGACTATGGCGGGTGCGTGGGCTCATCGGCCGATCCGGTTAGCGTCGGGTTTGAATGCGCGGCCGCCGCGGGGCGGGCTGCGAGGCCCCCGGGCCGCGTGCGGCCCGGGGCTCTGCTGGGAAAGCCTATTCGACGGACTTGATGGTTTCCGTCGGCGGCTTCTGATTGCCCCAGAAGGCGGGGTTGTCGACATTCGCCTTGGTGATCGCCGCACCCGGGATCTTGATGTTGGGGCCCCAGGCTTCCTTGGTCACCACCGACTTCAGGCCGAGCACGTCATAGTCGCCGGGCTTGATCTCCTGCTTGTTGGCGACCTTGTCCATGAACATGGCGACAGCGGCGGCCTGTGCGTAAAGCGGCTGCTCGACCTCGACGTTCAGCCAACCCTTGCGGATCAGGTCGAGGCCGACAGGCGCGCCGTTCGAGCTCATCAGCATGACATCGCCCGGCTTCTTGCCGGCGGCTTCAAGCGAAGCAACCGCGGCGACCGACAGGTGGGCGGCATGGCTGAAGATCAGGTCGATGTCGGGATTGGCCAGCATCTGGTCGGCGACGATCGTGCCGGCGTTGCTCGCTTCCCACTGCATGGCCGGTAGCGAGATGATCTTAACGTCCGGAAACGCCTTCATCTTTTCCTCAAAACCCTTCTGGATATCGAGGGTATAAGGGTCGCCGGGATCGCCGAGCACCTGCAGGATCTTGCCTTTGGCCGCGCCGTTCTTGGCCTTCAGCAGCGCTTCGGCCTGGTCGGCCGCGATGTGGCCGATCTCGACCGTGCCGGCGACGGAGGTGAAGTCGGACGGTGTCGCGGTGATCTGGCGGTCGAACTCGACCACCGGGATTCCGGCGGCCCGCGCGGCCTCCACCGACGGCTTCAGTGCGTTGAAGTCGACAGCGGCGAGGATGATCGCCTTCGGCTTTAGGGCAATCACGTCATTCATCTGCGATTGCTGAGCGTCGGTCTTGTTGTCGGCGTTCAGCGTCTTCATCTCGTAGCCGACCTGTTTCAGGAATAGTTCCAGCGCGCTTACCGAGCCGGTCTGGAATTCATCGAGCAGTGTCGGCACCAGGTAATAGACGGTACCTTTGGACTGGGCGAATGCCGGCGTGAGCGTGGCAACGGCCAGTGCCAGGATACCGAAGACAGAAAGTAGCATTCGCTTCATGTCGTTCGCTCCTCTTCTCGCCGGACCCCTCGTTGGTTCTCAGCTCGCCGGTCCGGCACCGGCGAGCGTCTCCCCGGTGATCATATTGATCACCGCATCGGGACTTGTCTTGTTGCGGGCAACGTCGCCGGCCACGACGCCGTGGCGGATCACAACGATCCGGTCGGCGACCTGGAAGGCCTGCTGCATGATGTGGGTGATGATGACGACGCCGATGCCCTGGCTCGCCACCTGGCGGATCATGTCGAGGCCGCGGCGGGTCTGTTCGACGCCGAGCGCGGCGAAGGGTTCGTCGAGCAGCACCAGCTTGCCGCCCCAATGGACGAAGCGGTTGAGCTCGATCGCCTGCCGCTGGCCGCCCGAAAGATGCTCGACCTTGGTACGCAGCGAGGGAATACGTGTGCCGGCATTGGCCAGCGCCTTGCCGACCACCGCTTCCATGGCGCGCTCGTCGAGCACCGGAACGCCCAGCACCTTGCGCGTGATCTCGCGTCCCATGAAGAAATTGGCCACCACATCGACATTGGTGCAGAGCGAAAGGTCCTGGTAGACGGTCTCGATGCCGGCGGCCTTGGCCTCGGCCGGAGACCTGGCGAGGAATTCCTTGCCTTCAAACAGCATGCGGCCCGAGGTCGGTTCGAGCCCGCCGGCGATGATCTTGACCAGCGTCGACTTGCCGGCGCCGTTGTCGCCTAGCAGCGCCACGACCTCGCCGCGTCCGATCGAAAAGCTGATGCCGCGCAGCGCCTGGATGGCGCCGTAGTTCTTGGTGACATTGTCGAGGACCAGCAGGGGTTCGCTCATGGCGCGACGTCTCCGCCTCTCAGAAGGTCGCCATCGCGCAGCCGCTTGGCGGTGAAGATCTGGCCGAAGCGCGGGGAAAGCACGCCCGAAACGGCAAGCGCCGCCGCTCCTCGCAGCACCGCATGCTGGCCGCCTTGTGCCACCAGGATGCGCGGCGTGGTGCGATCCTTGCGCGCCGAGACCGAATTCAGCAGCGGATGCCCCGATGTCGCCAGCCGTTTAAGCAGAGCAGGCGAGGCCAATCCGCCAAGGACGATCGTTTCAGGATCGAAGAGGTTCTCGATGATAGCGATCGCGTTGCGGAAGACGGGCGCGACCTCGGCCACCCAGCCAGCGTCGTCGCCGCTCCAGCGGCTTCGCGCGTCCAGCGAAATGTAGCGTTCGAGGCAGCCGCGATTGCCGCAGGGGCATGGTTCACCATCCGGAACGACCGGGATGTGGCCGATCTCGCCGGCATTGCCCCAGGCGCCGCGCAACGCGCTGCCGTCATGCAGCATGGCGCCGCCGAGCCCGACGCCGAAATAGAGATAGTAACACTCGGAATGCTTTGCGCCGAGACCGTAGAGGCGTTCGCCCATGGCGGCGGCAGCCATATCGTTTTCGAAGAAGGCCGGCAGGCCAGTGGCTGCTGTCAGCCGCTCGCGCAGCGGAACATCCTGCCAGCCGGCCATGGTGGTCGGGCCGACGAAGCTCATGGGTTCAACACCGAACGGGCCCGGAAGCGCCATGCCGATACCGATGACGCGGCCGCCCGGGCGGCGCCCGGTCATCTCGGCGACCATGGCGCCGATTGCTTCGAACGCGTCGTCGGGAGCGGCGTTTGGCGCCTCTCCGTGCGCGCTCTCGACGACGTCGCCGCTGAGATTGATCAGCGCCGCGTCGATGCCGAGCGGGGTGAGGTGGATGCCGACGGCATAACCGCCTTCCGGATTGATACGCAGCGTCGCCGGCGGCAGGCCACGGCCCTTCGGCTCCTCGCGAACCGACAGGATGTAACCTTGCGCCTCCAGCTCGCGAACGATGGTCGAAACGGTCTGGACGGTCAGTCCGACATGGCGGGCGATATCGCCGCGAGCAATGGGGCCGAAGCGGCGGATGGATTCGAGCACGATGCGCCGGTTGTACGGCCGCCCGAATTCCTGATTGGTCCCCCGCAACGCCATGCCTTGCGCTCCCACTTGTGGGCAAGACTTGCAGAGAAGATTTATTCAGTCAAATGGAATTCAAAAATATCTCTTGTTGCAGCGCAACAGGAGCCCGCTGCGATCGCCTTTTCGCAACGGGAACCTCAAATTCGAAGCCAAAGGGGCAGCTGGAGCGGCTCGGCGTTTCACAACATCGCGGAGTCGCTATAAGAGTCTGTTTTCGTACAGTTTTGGAAGGTCGCCACGCACTTCCCTGGCGTTGCCCTAATAGCGGATAGCCCGCCGCTCGATCAGCACGACGATACAGAACAGCGCGATCGACAGCGACGATGATAGTACGATCGCCGCATAAAGCCGGTCGGACTGGTAATTGAAGGTCGCCTGGATGATCAGCGCGCCGAGCCCCTTGTCCGAGCCGATCCACTCGCCGACGATGGCGCCGATCACGGCGGTGGCCGACGCGATCCTGAGCGAGGAGAACAGCATCGGAAGGGCGCGCGGCAGGCGCAGGCTCCAAAAAATCTCCGAGCGTGTCGCCGACAGCACCCGGAACAGCTCGTGCTCGTTGTCGCTGGCCGAATCGAGGCCGCGGATCATGTTTACCAGCGTCGGGAAGAAACAGATCACCGCGGCGATGACGATTTTCGGCGTCATGCCGAGACCGAAGATCAGGATGATGATCGGCGACAGCGCCAGGATCGGAATGGTGTTGAAGAAGAGCACGATTGGGAAATAGGCGGCCTGCAGGACGCGGCTGTGCACGAAGAGAACGGCAAGCAGCACGGCAGCCAGATTGCCAATGACGAAGCCGGCGAGCGCCTCGATCAGCGTTGGCCGCAGATTGTCGACAAGAAGCGAAAAGTTCTTCTGGAAGACGCCGAAGATCGCCGTCGGCGTCGGCACGATATAGGCCGGCACCCCGAGCAGCGGCAGGAGGTATTGCCAGGCAAGCAGGATCGATGCCGCACCCAGGACGGGGAGCGCGATCGTCATCTGCGGGGAAAGTGGCGCCTGTCTCATGATGCGCGCTCCAGTGCGGCGCGCAAATCGGCCATGGCGGCGATGATCGCCGGATCCTCGCGCTTGCAGCGGTTGCCTTCCTGCTTGAACGGCTGCATGTCGAGGTACTTGACAATGCGCCCCGGATTGGCGGCGAGCACGATGACGCGCTCGCCGAGATAGGCCGCCTCGGCGATCGAGTGGGTGACGAAAAGGATGGTCGTGCCGCTGCGCCGCCATAGCGCCAACAGCTCGTCGTTCAACCGGTCGCGCGTGATCTCGTCCAGCGCGCCAAACGGTTCGTCCATCAGAAGCAGTTTCGGTTCGCCGAGCAGGGCACGGGCGATCGCAACGCGCTGGCGCTGGCCGCCGGAGAGCTGATGCGGCAGGCGCTCACCGAGGCCGCCGAGGCCCATGAGCTCCAGCAGTTCCGCGCTGCGGTCCTCGATCTTGCGGGTCAGGCTGCCCTGGCCGACGCCGAGCGGCAGGCGCACATTGTCGCGCACCGTGCGCCAGGGCAGCAGGGTAGAATCCTGGAAGACGAAGCCGACATCGCGGCGCGAACGCACCGCATGCGGCGTTTCGCCAAGCACGCTGATCGTGCCGCCGAGCGGATCGAGCAGGTCGGCCACCACCCTGAGCAAGGTCGACTTGCCGCAACCGGACGGCCCCAGGATCGACAGGAAGGAACCGGCCGCGACCGTCAAGTCGAGGCCGGCGAGCACTTTGACGGCCGTCTGCCGGCCGCCATAGCCGACATCCAGCTGTCGCGCTTCGATCGCGTTCTGCATCAGATCAGCACAACGTTTGATTGAATCGTCATGCTGATCTAACCCTTTGACGGAGCATGATCTTTTCCAAAAACCGGTTCCCGCTTTTTGGGATCATGCTTAGGCCGCGGGCGCGTCGAGCTTTGGCCGGTCCGCGGCAGAAAGCTCCAGGATCTTGGTGGTGTAGACATCCTTGGCGGCCGGGCGTCCGTTCGGATATTGGCCGACCTTGTCGAGCAGCGCCAATTGCTCCTCGATCGAGGCCGGATCGAACGTGCCCCACCCATCCTTGGCGGTGGCGCCGTCGAAGGAGAGCTTCAACACCAGGTTGACGGTCTTTTCCTCCCAGCCGAGATCCATTTCCGGATAGGCGGCGACCATCTTCTTGACCGCTTCCTGCGGGTTGGCGTGCACCCAGCCCCAGCCCTTGCCCACGGCGCCGATGAACTTCGCCAGAGTCTCAGGGTCCTTTTCGATCGCTGCGTCGGTGGCGAAATAGACGTCGGCATAGGAGCTCAGCCCGAGGTCGCGCACCAGAAGATCGATGCGGTCGTCGCCGACGACGCTGAGCGCTTGGGTGTTGGTGATCCAGCCGCCGATCGCGTCGACATCGCCGCGCACCAGGGGCGCCTTGTCGAAGCCGACATTGACGATGGTAACCTCCGACGGATCGATGCCGTTCTTGGCCAGGATCTCGTCGATGACGAAGCGCGCCGTCGGCTGGATGCCGATCTTCTTGCCCTTGAGGTCGGCCACGCCGCGGATCGGCTTGGCCGGTTTCGAGGTCAGCGCGTAAGGGCCGGTGCGGAAGCCGCAGGCGATGATCTTGACCGGCACGCCGCTGGCGCGGGCCGAATAAAGCTGCGGGGTTTCCGAGAACTGGCCAAGCTGCGCGGCCCCCGAAATGACCGGCGGCACCGTCGAAGCATTCGGGCCGCCGGGGCTGAACTCGACCTCCAGTCCGGCATCCTTGAAATAGCCATTGGCGACGGCCGCGATGTCGCCGATCTGGCCGTTGGACATCAGCCAGTCATATTGGATGACGACCTTGCCCGCGGCCTTAGCGCCCGGCGTTAGCACCAGCTGCATGCCGGCAGACGCGGCCGCAACGGCCGCAATGCCGCCTTTGACGAAAGCGCGGCGGTTCAATTCGTAGTCTCTGTTCCCACTCATTTTTCGCTCCTGTTGCAGACTTTCTCGTCTCTTCTTTCCAGGCGCCGCTCCCTTCGGCGCGGCGTCGTCTACGGCTGTTCGTCGTGGTAGTCGCCAGGGCCGCCGTCGAGCCAGGCGTAAAGCTCCCAAAGCGTGTCGTCCGGGTCGGTGAAATAGGCGCAGCGCGCGTTCCAGACGTAGTTTTCGGGCGGGCCATAGAAGGGCACGCCCTTGGCGCTGAGATCGGCATGCATGCGGTCGATGTCGGCGGGCGTGTCGAGTTGCACGGCGACGCAGACCTTATGCGCGTGGCGCAGCGACCTCAGCTTGGACACACCGGTATGCCGATTGATGTGGTCGAGCTCCCAGGCGGCGAGCGTGACGCCTTCGCCATGGAAGTCGGCAAAGCCTTCGGCGCGGCGGCGCAGGCGGAAGCCGAGTTTTTCAACGTAGAAGTCGACCGTCCTTTCGATGTTTTCGACCAATAGGCAGACATCGGAGATGCGGGTGATGCTTGCCGGCATGGCTATTTCGCTCCGGTGGCTTTCGATAGCGGCAGCTTGACGCCGACGCGGTTGGCGGCGCCGACGATGTGCGCGCGCATCGCCGCTTCCGCCGCAGCCGGGTCGCCCGCCACCAGCGCCTCATAGATGCGCACATGCTCGCCGACATTGATCTCGACCAGGTCGTGCAGCGGGTTGGTCATGCGGGCGTAATGGATCGAGTGGCGGATCTGCTCGCAGACGAAGGAAATGAAGGTGTGGATGTAGCTGTTGCCGGTGGCGCGCGCGATCTCGCGATGGAAGAGCAGGTCGGCGTCGATGCTGCCTTCCTCCCAACGTTCCTCGCCGCCCATGCGGTCGAGCGCCGCCTTGATCGAATCGAGATGTTCCTGGTTGCGGCGCGCCGCTGCGAGGGCTGCCGATTCGGCCTCGAGGATGCAGCGCAGCTCGAACAGCCGCTCCATATTGTGCGTGTCCTTGAGCGCCTCGCGGTCGATGCGGATCGCGGCCCGCTGCTCGGGCGCCAGCACGAAGGCACCGATGCCTTGCCGCGCCTCGATCATGCCGTCGGCACGAAGCTGGGCGATCGCCTCGCGCACGACATTGCGGCTGACGCCGAATTTTTCCGACAGCTCCTGCTCGGTCGGTAGGCGTGCCCCGGGGTTCAGCTCGCCGGATTCGATCTCGCGGCTGAGGAAAGCGGCGACACGGTGCGGCAGCGTCTCGACAGTGCCGATGGCGGCCAGTCTCTGCTTCATGGAAAGATCTCCGTTGCGGGCAGCAGGCAGCCGGGATTCATCAGGCCCTTGGGGTCGAGGGCGTTCTTCAGCGCTGCGGCCATGCGGCGATGCGTCGGCGAAAGCCCGGCCCAGAATTCCTTGCGCCGGCTGCGGCCTATGCCGTGCTCCGCGCTGATCGAGCCGCCGAGACCGACGGCGATGTCATAGAGCCCGGCGACAACCTCAGCACCACGCGCACGAGCCTCGTGCTCGGCAAGTGCGGGCGGCGGCAGCACGTTGAAATGAATGTTGCCGTCGCCGGCATGGCCGTAGGCGAGGGGAATCCAGCCGGGATGATCGTTCGCGACGAAGCGGCGGGCCTGCTCGATCAGGACAGGGATATCGGAAATCCTCACCGACAGGTCAGTGCGCACATGATAGCCGCGCTTTGCCTGGCCTTCGACCAGGCCCTCGCGGATCGCCCAAAAACTCCTGGCCTGCGTGGTGCTCACGGCGAGGACCGCGTCGGTCACCAGGCCATGTTCCATGGCATCGCCGAGGAAGCCGGCAAGCAATCCGTTGAGATCGATGGCGGGGCCGGAGGACAGTTCGATGAGGACCTGGACGGGCGCCGAGACCGGCGCTCTCATTCCAGGGTCGATCAGCCGGGCAAGCTCTATGCATTCCGAGCCGATGATCTCGAAAGCGGAGATCAGGTCCGAACAGTCGCGGCGCGCCCGGTTGAAGAGCGCGACAGCCACCTCGAACGAAGCCAGGCCGAGATAGGCGGTCTCCGTCTTGGCCGGTTTGGGAAACAGCTTGACCTCGACACCCGTGATAATGCCCAGCGTGCCTTCCGAGCCGATGAAAAGCTGCTTCAGGTCGTAGCCGCTGTTGTTCTTGCGCAGGCCGGAGAAGCCGTTCCAGAGCTCGCCGTCCGCCAGCACCACTTCGAGGCCAAGGATCAGGTCGCGCGCCATGCCGTAGCGCAGCACGTTGACGCCGCCGGCGTTGGTGGCGACATTGCCGCCGATCTGGCAGCTGCCTTGCGCGCCGAGCGCCAGCGGGAACAGGCAATCCCGCGCTTCGCACGCGTCCTTGATCGCCTGCAGCACGCAGCCGGCATCGGCCCGCAGCGTGAAATTGTCCGTATCGATCTGCCGGATGGCGTTCATCCGCTCCAGGCTGACGACAACCAGGTCGCTGCCTTTGCTGTCGATCGCGCCTGATACCAGGCCGGTGTTGCCGCCTTGCGGGATAACGCCGAGCCCAAGCTCGCTGCAAAGCCGCATCACGGCCTGAACCTCGGCTACCGAAGCTGGCCGCACCACGGCGAGAGCCCCGCCGCGATAGTCGCCTGCCCAGTCGCCCAGGTATTTCGCCATGCCGGCCGGATCGAGGGCGATGCCGTTTTGTCCGACGGCGCTTTCCATGGCGCCGAGGATTTCCGGTGAAAAGCGTTGAAGCGTCATGAGCGTTCGCGACTGGATATCGGGTGATGCATATCATCCTACAACTCAGCTCAAGTCAATCGTCCTCCTGTTCGGCGAACACGTCACGGGCTCGTTCAAGATAGGGGAGCTGACCATGCCGGTGGTCGGGCTAGGCCCTGCCTATGCGTCGCCCTGGCCGATTGCCGGCCGTCAAAACCACCGCGATGGTGCACGGCAGGGGAAAGCCGTTGGCTCGTCCCCAACCAGATCCGTCCGGTGAGGAGAAAAGATGATTGAACTGCCTTTTGCCCGTGAAGAATACCAGCAGCGGCTCGGAAAAATCCGCGCCGAGATGGCCAAGCGCGGCATCGAACTCCTGATCGTCAACGACGTCGCCAACCAGCATTACATCACCGGTTATGACGGCTGGTCGTTCTACACGCCACAGATGGTGCTTGTTCCGATCGAGGACGCCGAGCCTGTCTGGATCGGCCGCGCCATGGATGCGGCCGGCGGCTTGCTGACGGCCTGGATGGAGCCGCAAAACGTGGTCGGCTTTCCCGAGGACCATGTTCAGCGCGCCGACCGTCACCCCATGGACTGGATCGCGGCCTGGATCGTCGCCAAGGGCTGGGGCAATCGCCATATCGGCATCGAGCTGGAAGCCTACTACTTCTCGCCGAAGGCCCATGCGCGGCTCGTCGCCGGGCTGCCCAACGCGAAATTGCACGATGCCGACCTGCTCGTGAACTGGATCCGCGCAGTAAAATCGGCGCCTGAAATCGCCTATCTGCGCAAGGCATCGCAACTGGCCGAAGCGGCGGTGGCGCGGGCCTACGAAGTCATCGCGCCGGGTGTGCGCGAATGCGACGCGATTGCTTCGATCCAGGCGGCGCAGATCGCCGGCAGCCCGGATTTCGCCGGCGACATCACGGCGCTGCCACCGACGATCCTTGGCGGCGAAAATGCCTCGGCGCCGCACATCATGTGGAGCGACAGGCGGTTCGGGCGGGAGGAAACGATCGCGCTCGAGCTGGCCGGCGTTTGCCGCCGCTACGCCGCCGGGCTCGCCAGAACGATGCAACTCGGCAAGACGCCGACCCGCGTCGCGGACACGGCAAAGGCGGTGATCGAAGGCATGGATGCGGTGCTCGACAGCCTGCGGCCGGGCACGACCGCGGAGGCAGTCGAAGCCGCCTGGCGCAAGGTCATAGAGCGTCGCGGGCTGAAAAAGGAATCGCGCATCGGCTATTCCATCGGCGTTGCCTATCCACCGGATTGGGGCGAGCACACGATCAGCCTGCGGCCTGGCGACAAGACGGTGCTCCAACCCGGCAATGTCGTTCATTCCATCCTGGGCATGTGGATGGACGGTTGGGGTATCGAGGTCAGCGAGACCATCTTGGTCACCGAGACCGGCAACGAGACGCTGACGAAGTTCCCGCGGGACATCCATGTCAAAGCCTGACCGGCCGTCTTCGGCAACCGACACCGCTCCCGATATAGGTCCCGGGATACTCGATCGGATGATCGAGATCCGTCGCCATCTGCACCGCCATCCCGAGCTTTCGAACCGGGAATCAGGCACGCAGCGTTATTTGCGCGAGATGCTGGCCGGGCAGGGGATTGCGGATATCCGCGACGTCGCCGGCTACGGGCTTGCGGTCGATATCGTCGGCACCGGCCGGCCTTCGAACCGCAAGCTGGTCATCCGCGCCGACATCGACGCCTTACCGATCGAGGAGGAGTCCGGTGTCGAGTTTACCTCGGAAAATCGGGGTGTGATGCATGCCTGCGGCCACGATGCCCATGCCGCGATGGGCTTTGCGGTGGCCGCGCATCTGCACCGCGCGCGCGACAGTTTCGGCGGAACCGTCCGCCTCATCTTCCAGCCGGCCGAAGAGGACGAGCCGTCGGGCGGCCGGCGGGTGGTGGAGGAGGGGCTTCTCGACGATGTCGATGCCGCGATTTGCGTCCATGTCGATCCCTATACGCCATCCGGCAAGGTCGCGGTCGGCTCCGGTCCCTACACTTTGGCGTGCGACACATTCGATGTGATGGTCACCGGTTCGGCCGCGCATGCGGCAAAACCCTATGAAGGCATCGATGCGCTGACTGTCGCCTGCTCCATGGTGAGCGAGCTGCAGAAGATCGTCTCGCGCGAGACCGACCCTTACGATCCGCTGGTCATCTCGGTGACCGCCATCAACGGGGGCAATGCCTACAACGTGACCGCCGGCAAGGTCGCTTTCAAAGGCACCATACGCAGCGGCAGCGACAGCACCCGTGAGCGCGCCTGGCGCCGGCTTCGCGAAGTCCTTGAAGGAATAGCGGCAAGCCACGGCGCAAGCGTAAAGACCGACATCCACCGGGGCGAACCTGGCGTCGTCAACGATGCCGGGATGGCGGCCCTGATCATGGCCTCCGCCATGGCCAGCATCGGCGCGGACAACGCGCTCAACATGCCTGGGTGGAGCATTGCCGATGACTTCGGCTATTACAGCGAGAAACGCCCGTCGGTCTATTTCCGGCTCGGCATCCGCAACGAGGAGGTCGGATCGGTCTACCCGCTTCACCACGCCAGGTTCCGCGTCGACGAGGCCGCGTTGAAGAACGGCGTCCTTACTTTGGTTTCGGCGGCAACGATGTACCTGGCCGGGCAGGAGAATCCCGGCGCTTAAAGCGCGTCGCGATTTTCAGATTCGCTCCATGCGCTTTAGGTTTTTGATTTTACGCATGTCTTTATCCCGAAACCGGTTCCCACTTTCGGGAGACATGCTTTAGCGAATTCGCAGGCGCCGGTTCAGCCGGTCAAAGATATTGCGCGACCTTCTTGCCGACGGTCAGGAAGCGCAGCGGGTCGATTGCCTCGCCGTTGTGGCGCACCTCGTAGTGCAGGTGCGGGCCCGTCGAGCGGCCGCTGCTGCCGGTCTTGCCGATGACGTCGCCGGCGGCGAGCTTCTGGCCGACGGTGACGTCAATCTCGCTCAGATGTCCGTAGCGTGTGGCAAAGCCGTTGCCATGGTCGACCTCGACCATGCGGCCGTAGCCGCCGGCCCAGCCGGCCCTTGTGACGATGCCGGCGGCCGTGACCTTGGCCGGCATGCCAATCGGCGCCCTGAAATCCATTCCCGTGTGCAGGGCGGCGCTGCCAAGGATGGGGTCGGTGCGCACGCCGAACGGGCTGGTTACCGTATGGCCAGGGGCGGGGTTGGCGAGCGGCAGCTTCCGCGCCTCCTTCTTGACCTGGTCGAGCGCATCAAGCGCTTCGTCCAACTCCTTGACCTTGCTGTCGAAAGCCATCGAGGGATCAAGCGGAACCAGCGGACCGCCGACATCGCTCTTGTCGAACTCGCTGTCGACCGGCAGGCCCGCCGCTTCGAGCGCCTGGGCGATGGCATCGGCATTTTTGTAGGCGTTGTCGGCAAGGGTGGTGATGCGTGAAAGCTGCTGGCTCTCGATGGCTTTCAGCGACGCGTTGATCGAGACGAACAGCTTGTCTGCACGATCGGCGGCGGTTTCGCCCTCAAGCGGATCGGATCGTGTCGACCAGAGCGAGAACGGCCTGGTGTCGCCGGCGCTCAAGGACGCGACGGAGTAGGTCGGCGCCTGCGAGAGACTGCCGGTGACTTCGGCGTGCTCGCCGGGCTTGGGCGCCACAGCGCCTGCCGCGTCGCCAACCTCGTTCTCGGCACGCTCGAGGATCGGGCCGAGCCGCCCGTGGCGCTCGCTGAGCTGGGTTTGCCTGGCCAGCAGCTCGCTGACCTTGGTTTCCATCAGCTGCTGATCGAGAAGCTGGCGGCTGGTGATGCGGTCGACCTGGGCACGAAGCGCCGAGATGCGGTCCTCATAGGCCTGCTGCATCCGTGCCTGCCTGGCCGTCGTGGCGCCGATCAGGTCGTCGCGAAGCACCAGATAGGACGTCGCGAGCAGATAGCCGATGGCGATCGCCGCCAAGGCCGAACCGATAAAGGCGGCGAGCCAGGGGCGGATGGTGAAATGCCTTATCTGGTTGCCCCGGGCGATGATGACCGTATGCGGTTCCTTGCGCCTGCCGAAGACCGCTGACTGACCGGTTTGTTTCACGGGACGGAGCTTTCGTTACGGGGATCAACGACAAGCTCGATTACACATTATTAGGGTTAACAAAGTTTTGCCGTGTCGACTGCGCGGCGCCGGATGCACGCAGCACGGGCAAGAGGTTGCGCGAAAATCTCCAGAACGCGGACGCCATGCCGCGAAATCGTTGGCGATGAACACCGATGTTCTGCCAGGAGCAGCCTGTAGCTCGCAGAGCAAGGCTCGGGTTTCTTAACTGTCTTCGATTGCGTTTAATTGACGCTTTTCGAGTAAAGGCGTGTTGGTATTTGGGATTCACCGCGGCGGTAGGAATGCTGGACGATCTGGCTGGCAAGATCCTCGACAAGATTTCGGGCACCAGTCTGCTGGCGACCGGGCTTTTGCTGCTGACTGCCTTTGTCGGCGCGCTTGTGGCCTACTGGCGCACGGTCGAGGAGAAGAGCTGGAAGGAGTTTTTCGAGTTCGTCATCCCGCGTGAGGTCATCACCCATCCCTCCGCGAAGGCCGACCTGCTGTTCTGGATCACGAAGAAGGCCCTGATGCCTTTCCTGATGCTGCCCGCCGGAATCGTCTTCGTCACGACGGTGGGGTATGGGACCAACTGGCTGTTTTCGACACTGTTCCACTTCCAGCCGCCTCTGATCGACGGGCCGGCAGGGCCGGTGACGGTTCTGATCTTCACCGTCAGCATGCTCCTCGCCTATGACATTTCCTATTATCTCTATCACGTCGCCCAGCATCGCTATCCGCTGCTTTGGGAACTGCACAAGGTGCATCACTCGGCCGAGGTGATGGTCGGGATCACCAAGGACCGGGTCCATCCGCTCGACGAGTTGATGAACCGAGCTTGGGACGGCATCATCGCGGGGCTCTGCTTTGGCATCTGGTCGCTGATTTCGCTGAACCTTGTCGAACTGACCGTTTTTGGCGTCAACGTCTATGTCATGCGTAACATCCTGATGATGGATTTCGTCAGGCACACGCACTTCAAGATCTCGTTCGGCCCGCTCAACAATGTGATCCTGTGTCCTCACTGGCATCAGTTGCATCACAGCGTCGATCCACGGCACTACGACAAGAACTTCGGGTTGCTCTTCTCGTTCTGGGACCGGTTCTTCGGAACATTGTGTGTGCCGAGGCCCGACGAGGACTTCAAGTTCGGGCTGGTCGACCGGGATGCGCGCGACTATCAGTCGCTCGCAGGCCTTTACGTCATGCCGCTGAAGCGGATGTGGGGGCATATTGCCAGGCGCATCCGGCCCGGAAAGCCACGCTCACGTACCTCGCGATCCTCGGAGGGGATACGGCCATGAACGCTCCCGCTGTGCTCGCAATCCCGCGGACACGCACCTTTGAAGTCGTGACATCGGCGGTGCGCCTGGCCGAGATCACACCGGCCTGGAGCGCGCTCTGGCAGCGGGCCGGCGGGCTTGTCTTCCAGCACCCGGACTGGATTGCGGCCTGGTGGCGCACCACCCCGCAGCAGGAGCGGCGCGCGCTCAGGATTGGGCTTGCCTGGAACGGTGACCGGCTCGATGGCGTGATAGCGCTCGCGACCTTCAGGCGTTCCGGCATCCGCGTACTCGAATGGGCGGCAAAGGATCACAGTGACTACGGCGACGCGCTGGTTGCACCCGACAGCGACCCGCGGGCGATCTCCCGCCTCTGGCAATATGTTTTTGACCAGGGTGGCTTCGACCTGATCTATCTCAACCGTCTGCTACCGGATGCCGGTGTTCATGCCCTCCTGGAACCGGCTCATGGCAAGGCCCTTCGGTCCAACCACCGCACTGAAATCAGCTATCGTGTCGCTGGCTCCTGGCAGTGTGGGGCGGAATGGTTCGAGACGTTGTCCAAGAAGGGCCGGCAGAACTATCGTCGTGGCCGCAAGTTCATGGAAGAAAGCGGTGCATTGCGTTTCCGGCTGCTGGATGCGGAGGAGCCGCGCGAGCCGGTACTTGAGCGCGTCGCGACGTTGAAGCGCCTCTGGCTCGCTCGCCATGGTCGTGCCTCGGATCTGTTCGATAAGGGTTCGCCAGTTCTCGCCGCGCTCATTTCGGTGCTGGCCGACCTCGGGCTGTTGCGCATCTTCGTGCTGGAGCTTGACGAAACGATCGTCGCCGTCTCGATCAATTTCGAGCAGCACGGCACGATGATGGCTTTCGTCACCACCTATGATCCCGAATACGAGCGCGCCTCGCCGGGTATGGTACTGATGATGGACTATATCCAATGGTCGTTCGACCGTGGCCTTGCCGCGATTGATTTTCTTTGCGGCGGCGAGGATTTCAAGCGGCGCTTCGCCACGCAGTCAGTCACGCTGTCGTCCATGATGGGCGCGCGCGGCTTGCGTGGCCATCTTGCCGCGCTGGCCGATCAGGTGAGCCATAGTTCGAAATCCTGGAGGACGCGGCGGCAGCCGAAGGCTGAGGCACCTGACGAGTAACTACCAGAATTGTCGATTGCTTTAGTGGGCTTTGGCGACCCTCAGAGCGCGCGCACGGCCTCGAGCACCGCTTCGGCATGGCCCTTGACGCGAACCTGTCGCCAGATGCGGGCGATGCGGCCATCCTTGCCGATCAGAAAGGTGGCGCGCTCGACGCCCATATATTTGCGGCCGTACATCGTCTTCTCGACCCACAAATGATAAGCCTCGATCACCTTGCGCTCCTCGTCGGCGACGAGATCGACGGTGAGATCGTGCTTCGCCTTGAATTTGTCGTGTTTCTTGACGCTATCGGGCGAGAGCCCGATGACCACGGCGCCGGCCTTCTCGAATTCCGGCTTCAACTGTGAGAAGTTGATAGCCTGGGTGGTGCAACCTGTGGTGTCGTCCTGCGGATAGAAGTAGAGCACGATGGGCTTGCCTAAAAAGGCAGCGAGGCTGAGGGAGCCGCCGCCGTCACGCGGAAGATCGAATTGGGGTGCTGCGTCGCCCACCTGGAGATCAGCCATGTCGATGCCCTTGTTTGCGCTTACGCGCGGGAAATCATCGATATAACGTGAAGCCGGGATTCGTCCACGACGAGTTCGTTACAACGGAATATTGCTTGGATCAGGAAGAACCGCAGCACGAGAAGATCAGGTTCAGGCGGGACGAGATCACCGACCTGGCGAGGCTTCCGTCCGCGTGCAGCGTGCCGCCGCTTGGCCGCGCGGTGGTGCGGCGGCGCTTTCGCATTCTCGGTCGTGTCTTTGCCGGGCTTTGCGCGCTCGTGCTCCTGGCGGCGGCAGGCGTCTACATCCTCGGGGCCTCGGGCATAGGCACGGAGCGCCTCCGGGCCGAGGCGGAGACCGCCATCGAAAAGCTTGCGGGCGTCGATGTCCACGTCGCCGTCGGCGCGGCGCGACTGACGCTCGACGGGTCGAGCTTCGTCGCCCTCCAGGTGAACGATGTCAGCCTGGAGACGGCCGACGGCAAGCCTATGGCCGATATCGGGCGCGTGCGTTTCGGCATGCGGCTGCTGCCGCTGCTTTCCGGCGATGTCCGGCTGACCAGCGCCAGATTTTCCGACGCCCACATTGTGATGGCCGCCATGCCCTCCGGCAAAGGCGACTGGACGGCGGCGCTGCGCAACGAGGATGGCCTTGTCGACCCGGAGAAAGTGTCGGCGGCGGTGTTTTCAGGCGTCAATGACGCGCTGGATGCCGTGCGCGAGGACTCCATGCGCCAGATCGATCTGCGCAATGTCGAGTTCGAGCTGCCGGACACCGGGCTGGTCAAGCGCGTGACCGTCACCTCGGCGACCGTGGCGCAGACTGGCACGGGAAGCATGCAGTTCTCCTACGATGCCGAGATCGATGGCCGGCACGCGACTTTGATCGCCTCGGCGACACGGGATGCGACGGCAAGGCGCATTTCGTCGCTGGATGCCAAACTCCAGATAGCCGGCCCTCCCGGCGAGGAGAGTTCGACAGGAACCGACCCGGCGACGGATGGCGCCAAACTGGGTTCGATCGCCTTCAAGCTCTCGGGCTCGGAAGCGTCGGGCGACACCCCGTCGCGCCTGGTGGCGTCGCTCTCGCTCAACGGTTCGGTGCTCGACCTGGACGAACGTGGGCTGCTGCCGACCGATGTCGATGCCGATGCCACGCTGGTGGCCGGTTCAAACAAAATCTCGGTCGACCGGCTGCTGATCAACAGCGGCCGGTCCAGCTTCGACTTTGCCGGATCGATCGGGCCGAAGCCGGCAGTCGCCGGGGAGGAGCCCGCTTATCGCTATGACCTCACCAGCGATGGCTCGACGCTTGCGCCTTCGGAATCGCCGGAACCGGCGCTGCAGTTCCTGGCCCGTATCGCCGGGATCTACCAGCCGAAGAGCCGCAAGCTCGTCGCAGAGCAGATCGGCGTGCGCTCGGGTGGACCGGGCGAGGTTCTGGGCGCCGCCACGGTGTCCTTCGTCGACAACGGTCCGCCGGGAGTATCGCTGTCGCTCAACGTTCACGACATGCCGGTCTCGCATGTCAAGCAATTGTGGCCGTGGTTCTCGGCCCGCAACGCGCGGCTTTGGGTGCTGGGCAATTTGTTCGGCGGCACGGTGACCGACGCCAATCTGCAGTTCCAGGTCGTGCCGGGGCGCCTGGGCAACGGCGTGCCGCTGACCGGCGACGAAGTGTTCGGCCGTTTCCAGATCGAAGGATCGCGCTTCGATACCGCCGGGCGTATCCCGCCGGTGCGTGACGCCGTCGGCGTCGTTGCCTTCCACGGCAACGATGTCGACATCGCACTCTCCTCCGGGAGCGTCTATATGCCGAGCGGCCGCACCGTTGCGGCAAGCGGCGGCACGTTGACGATCAAGAACGCGAACCTGCCGATTGTCGTCGGCGGGCTCGACATCGACGTCGCGGGTGAGGCTCCGGCGATCGCCGAGCTTGCCTCCTACGAGCCGATCAACGCCATGCGCCATGTCGGACTGGCGCCCGAGGACCTGTCCGGCGCCGTCACCGGCCATGTCAGGGCGGACATCCCGCTGACGAAAGGCATGGATACCTCGAAACTCGATTGGCTGGTTTCGCTCGACTATCAGGACCTGTCGCTGGCCAAGCCTTTCGAGGACCAGACGGTCACCGAGGCGAATGGTTCGATCATCGTCGGGCCGAAGCAGGCGGTGATTTCCGCCGAGGCCAAGCTCAACGGCATTCCGGCCGAGCTCGATCTGGTCGAGCCGCTCGCCGATGACGGACCGGCGCGCAGCCGCAAGGTTGTGCTGGTCCTCGACGACAAGACGCGCAATGCCAGCATGCCCGGCCTGTCGGACCTGCTTTCGGGAACCATCAAGGTGGCGATCGACAAGAGTGGCGAGGGCGCCCAGCAGGTTTCGGCGGACCTGACCAATGCCAGGCTCGACATTCCCTGGGCGGGCTGGAGCAAGGGCGCCGGCGTTCCCGCCAAGGTCGCATTCAACATGGCGAAGTCCGGCGGCACCACAACGCTGTCGGATTTCGATCTCGACGGCAAAAGCTTTTCGATCGACGGCAATGTGACCTTGGTCAACGGCGCGTTATCCACGGCCCGCTTCAGCAAGGTTTCATTGAACCGCGGCGACGACGTTGCCGTTTCGGTGAAGCGCTCCGGCAAGAGTTATGCCGTCGACGTCAGCGGCGCGTCGCTCGACGCCCGCTCGCTGATCAAGCAGTTCACCTCGGATGTCGACACCGCGACGAAAGGCGCGGGCAGCGACGCCGTCTCGGTGAGCGCGGACGTGGCATCGCTGACCGGCTTCCATGACGAGGTGCTCTCCAATCTCAAGCTCAAATACAGCGCTGCCGGATCGCGCGTGAACGGGCTCAACGTCACCGCCGCTGCAAGCTCCGGCGCGGCGATCACGATCAACAACATCGCCAGCGAAGGCGGACGCGTGCTCAGGGTGAAGTCCGCCGATGCCGGCGCGATCCTGCGGTTCCTCAACGTTTACGAGCATATGGAAGGCGGCGCGATCACGCTGTCGCTCTCGGGCTCCGCCGACGGACCAATGAAGGGGCAGGTGGATGCGCGCAATTTCTATATCGTCAACGAGCCAAAGCTCGCCTCGATCGTGTCGACCACTCCGGCCGGCGACACACGCAGCCTGAACGAGGCCGTCAAAGGCAACATCGATACGTCCAGGGTGCAGTTCGAGCGTGGCTTCGCCGAGATCGACAAGGGTTCCGGCTATCTGAAACTGGCGAACGGCCTGCTGCGCGGTCCGCGCATCGGCACGACCTTTCAGGGCACGCTCTACGATGCGAACAACAACATGGACATGACCGGAACCTTCATGCCGGTCTATGGTCTCAACCGCATCTTCGGCGAACTGCCGCTGTTCGGGCCGCTGCTGGGCAATGGGCGCGACCGCGGCCTGATCGGCGTCACCTACCGGCTGCGCGGCAACGCCAACAAGCCGACGCTCAACATCAATCCGCTATCGGTGGTGGCGCCAGGCATATTCCGCTCGATCTTCGAGTACAGGCAACAGCCATCCCAAAATGCGCAATAAGATGCGGCCGATCAGGCCGGCCGCACCAGCACGTGTTTCTTCTTGCCGAGCGAAAGCTTCACGACGCCTTCCGGGCCGAGGTCCTCAACCGTGACGACGCGCCGGTCGTCGGTCAGCGGCTGGTCGTTCACGCGCACCGCGCCGCCCTGGATATGCCGGCGCGCTTCACCGTTCGAGCCGGCCAGACCGGCGCTCACGAACAGCGCCAGGATGCCGATGCCGGCTTCGAGGTCCGATTTGGCCACCTCGATGCTGGGCAGCGTGTCGGCGAGCGCGCCTTCCTCGAAGGTCTTGCGCGCCGTCTCGCTTGCGGTCTCGGCCGCGTCGCGTCCATGCAGCATGGCGGTAATCTCGGTAGCGAGGATCTTCTTCGCCTCGTTGATCTCCGAGCCGCCGAGCTTTTCGAGGCGCGCCACCTCGCCGAGCGGCAGCGTCGTGTAGAGTTTCAGGAAGCGTCCGACATCGGCGTCCTCGGTGTTGCGCCAGTACTGCCAGAACTCGTAGGGGCTCAGCATGTCGCCATCGAGCCAGACCGCGCCCGAGGCCGACTTGCCCATCTTGGCGCCGGACGAGGTGGTGAGCAGCGGCGTGGTCATGGCGAAGAGCTGCACGCCCTCCATACGATGGCCGAGATCGATGCCGTTGACGATGTTGCCCCACTGGTCCGAACCGCCCATCTGCAGCCGGCAGCCGACGCGCTTGTAGAGCTCGACGAAGTCGTAGGCCTGCAGGATCATATAGTTGAATTCGAGGAAGGACAGCGACTGCTCGCGGTCGAGCCTGAGCTTCACGCTATCGAAAGCGAGCATACGGTTGACGGAGAAATGCCGGCCGACATCGCGCAGGAAGTTGACGTAGTTGATCTGCATCAGCCAGTCGGCGTTGTTGATCATGATCGCGTCGCCGGCGCCACTGCCGAATTTGAGGTACGGCGCGAAATTGCGGCGGATGCCGGCAAGATTGCTCTCGATGTCCTCCGGCGTCAGCAGCTTGCGCGCTTCGTCCTTGAAGGAGGGATCGCCGATCATCGAGGTGCCGCCGCCCATCAGCGCGATCGGCCGGTGGCCCGTCTGCTGCAGCCAGTGCAGCATCATGATCTGGATCAGCGATCCGGCATGCAGGCTCTTTGCCGTGGCGTCGAAGCCGATATAGGCGCTGACCGTTTCCTTGGCGAAAAGCTGGTCCAGAGCGGATTCATCCGAAATCTGGTGGATGAAGCCGCGCTCGCTCATGATGCGCAGGAAATCGGATTTGAAGGCGGACATTTTCTCTTCCTGGAGATCGCCA
The DNA here is from genome assembly GCA_000824805.1 of Mesorhizobium sp. SOD10. Lineage (GTDB taxonomy): Bacteria > Pseudomonadota > Alphaproteobacteria > Rhizobiales > Rhizobiaceae > Mesorhizobium. The sequence goes on along the minus strand of CCNA01000003.1, from coordinate 42,662 downwards.
GGCATTCAGCCAAGCTTGGTATGAAAGGCGCGCGTTTAGCATCCACGCGCCGTTAGCAAAAGTGGTTTCCGGTTTTTGCGATGGATTGGATGCGGCGCCCGGGCATCCTTGCTTCACCCTTTTTGCTAGCGTAATGAAGCGCCGCGCAAAGACAGGCGCCCAGGCGCCGCGACGGGGCCATCCCGCAGTTTCAGATCGGACGAGCTCCCGCGATGAACAGGAACTATCTTATCCTCTTTCTGTTCAGCATCATCATGACCGTCAGCGGGCTGACAAGCCTGCCGCCCGTCGACCGCGACGAATCCCGCTTCGTCCAGGCGACCAAGCAGATGGTCGAGACGGGCGATTATGTCGACATCCGCCTGCAGGATGTTTCACGCTACAAGAAGCCGATCGGCATCTACTGGCTGCAGTCTGCGGCGGTCGCGTTGAGCGGCGAGGGGGCGGCGGCGCCGATCTGGGTTTATCGCCTGGTCTCGATGCTGGGCATAGCGCTGGCGGTGGTCGGCATCGGCTGGACCGGGACAAAGCTCTTCGGCGCCAATGCCGGGCTGGCCGCCGGCCTGATGATGGCGGCGATCTTCGCCACTGCCTTCGAGGGGCGCGACGCCAAGACCGACGCCATGCTTCTCGCCTGCTGCGTGATGGCGCAAGGCTCGCTGGCGCAGGTCTATCTAGCGGCAAAGCGCAACGAGCCGGTACCCGGGCATTTGCCGTGGATCTTCTGGACCGCGCAAGGCTTGGGCATCCTGATCAAGGGCCCTGTCTCGCCGCTCTTGTCGATGCTGACCGCCGCTGCGCTCTTTGCCTTCGACCGCGATTGGCGCTGGCTCACTAAGATGAAGCTGGTGCGCGGCGTAGTGATCGTGCTGGCCATCGTCTTGCCCTGGCTGATCCTGATCACCTGGAAGAGCGGCGGCGCCTTCTTCCAGGAGGCGGTCGGCAAGGACATGCTGAACAAGGTGGCGCAGGGCGAGGAATCGCACGGCCTGCCGCCCGGCTTCTATATGCTCACCTATTCGCTGTTTATGTGGCCTTTCGGGCTGATCGCGGTCGGCGCCGGGCTGCAGGCGATCAACCGTTTCTGGGACGATCCACGCCTGCGTTTCTGTCTGGCCTGGTACATCCCGTTCTGGCTGGTGTTCGAGGCGATCCCGACCAAGCTGCCGCACTATGTGATGCCGGCCTATCCGGGCATGGCGCTCCTGATCGGCTGGCTGCTCACCTTGCCGGCCGACAAGGCCAACGCGCCGCTCAAGCGCTGGCAGACATGGCTGTGGTGGGCGACAGCCTTCGGCCTTGCCGTGGTGGCGATCGGTCTTGCCGTGGTCTGCGTCGGCGCGCCGCTTTATCTGGCAAAGACCTTCTCCTGGTGGAGCATACCGGCGGCGATCGCCGCTCTGGTCACCGGCTACCTTGCCTTTCCGCGGCAATTGCAGGTGCCGCTTCCGCGCATCGCCGCGATCGCGGTCGGTGCCGGCATCACCTTCAGCCTGCTGTTCGGCGTCATCGCGCCGTCGCTGAAGCCGATTTGGCTGAGCCCCGCCGTCAAGGCCGCTGTCGACGCCAACCGGCCTTGCGACACCACGGTGCTTGCCTCGGCGAAATTCCAGGAGCCGAGCCTGGTCTTCCTGGTCGGCACCAAGACCGTCCTTACCGATGTCGAGGGGGTGGCGCGGCATCTGCTTGACGATCCCTCCTGCGCGCTCGGACTGGCGCCCATCAAGGACGAGCAGAAGCTTGCCGATGTGCTGACCACGCAGGGCAAATCGGCGAAGCGGCTGACGGAGATCGACGGCATCAACTATTCGTCAGGAGACAAGCTGTCGCTCGGGCTTTACCGGGTGGCGCCGTGATGAATAGCGTCGGACGTCGAACGCCCCTATAAGCACTAAAGCCATGTCGATCGCGCCCCTTGTCCTTTGCCGCCGCTCGCTCGGCAATTTTCGCGACACGATTGCGATCGTGAGCCGACGCTTTGCCGTGCGGCCCGCGCGCTATCCGAGAATTCTATGGAGCGTCTGGCTCATAGCTTGGGCGCTGCTCATCGTTGCGACCTTCCTGCGCTTCGACGCCGGCGCGGGCGAGATGCGCGGCGAATGGTCACCCGGCTTCGCGCGCTTCACCGACTTCTTCACGCAATTCGGCCTGGGCGGCTGGTACCTCATTCCGGCGGCGCTCTGCCTCGTCGCGGCCAATCTGACGGATTGGCGCGGCCTGTCCCGGCATGGCCGGATGATCGTCTACAATTGGACCTGCTTCGCCTTCCTGGTGCTCTGCGCCGCCGGCTTGTCGGGCCTCGCGGTCAACCTGCTGAAATACGGCATCGGCCGCGCCCGGCCGCTTTATTTCGACAGTTTCGGGGTCCTGTCGCTGCATCCTTTCGCTATGGACGCGCGCTTTGCCGGCTTTCCATCCGGTCATGCCACGACAATGGGCGCGGTCTTCGGCATCCTGCTGCTGTTGTTCCCCCGGCGCTGGTATCTTGCGTTGGCGGTCACCGCCTGCATCGCTTCGACACGCGTCTTCGTCGGCGCGCATTATCCGAGCGATACGGTCGCGGGCTTCGGCCTTGGGCTGGCGTTCGCGGTGGTTTCGGGTCTGGTGTTCGCCCGGCTGGGTTTCATCTTCGGCCAGACAAGCTCGAAACTGCCGGTGCGCAAACGGACATTCCGGCTGGGACCATTCCGCGCGCCGAAAGGCAGGATTTCGACGGCCGGCCCGGTCGAGGCCGCCGGGATCGGCGTCGACCGAACTCCTTAAGGCGTCTGGACCGGCAGCCTGCCGTGCTTAGCGCAGGCGCTTCGGCCTCGGATCTGCGAGCTCACCGGCGAGGCGCCGGTCGAGATAATCGGCGCATTCCTGGATCAGCTGCTCGGTGTCGTTGGCGAAGAAATGATTGGCGCCCGGCAGCGTTTTCTGGGTGATGGTGATGCCCTTTTGCGTGTGCAGCTTGTCGACCAGGCCCTGCACGTCCTTGGGCGGCGCCACCTTGTCGGCATCGCCATGGATGATCAGGCCGGACGACGGGCAGGGCGCCAGGAAGGAGAAATCATAGGTATTGGGCTGCGGCGCGACCGAGATGAAGCCCTCGATCTCCGGCCGGCGCATCAGAAGCTGCATGCCGATCCACGAGCCGAAGGAGTAGCCGGCGACCCAGCAGCTCTTGGAATCCGGATGCAGCGACTGCACCCAGTCGAGCGCCGCGGCCGCGTCCGACAATTCGCCGGTGCCGTGGTCGAACTCGCCCTGGCTGCGGCCGATGCCGCGGAAATTGAAACGCAGCACCGTGAAATCGCGCTTCTGGAACATGTAGAAGAGGTCGTAGACGATCTTGTTGTTCATCGTGCCGCCGAATTGCGGGTGCGGGTGCAGCACGATGGCGATCGGGGCGCTCTTTTCCTTCGAGGGCTGATAACGTCCCTCCAAGCGACCAGCCGGACCGGCGAAAATGACCTCAGGCATAAAATACTCCACGTGGCATATGAATGCGCTAGCCCGGAACTCTTTCGGCCCTAACTGTCCTGCGGCCCCAAACCTTCTGTGGCCTTGACGCCGGGCGAGCGTCTTCCTAGAAGCTAGTTTAGAATTGTTCAAAACTGGGAGGCCGAAACCCGATGGTCCGGCCGCCCGCGCCGCAAGCCGGGTAAATAGGACGGCTTGCCTTGCAATTTCAAGGAAATAACGCGCTATCCTCGCGGGATAGTTGGCGGAAGGACGAACTGAGCGAAAATGGCCGCACCCCGCGCCTATCTCGACTACAACGCCAGCGCGCCGCTCATTGCGGAAGCGCGCGCGGCGATGGTCGCAGCGCTCGACGCCGCCAACCCGTCATCGGTCCACACCGAAGGCCGCGCCTCGCGCCGCCTGATCGAGGATGCGCGCCGCGACGTGGCCCGGCTGGTCAATGCCAGGCCCGAGCATGTCGTCTTCACCTCCGGCGCCACCGAGGCCGCCTCGACGCTGCTTACGCCCGACTGGCAGATGGGACGCGGCGCCATCCGCATGAGCCATCTCTACGTCTCCGCCGCCGACCATCCCTGCATCCTCAATGGCGGACGCTTCGCGGCCGCGCCGGTAACGAGGATCGGCGTCGATCGCAACGGTATTGCCGATCTCGAGGCGCTTGCCGCCGCGCTTGCCGCGCATGACAAGGCCGCCGGCCTGCCGCTGGTGGCGATCCATGCAGCCAACAACGAGACCGGTGTCATCCAGCCGGTCGGGCGCATCGGCGAAATCGTCAAGGCCGCCGGCGGGGTGCTGGTCGTCGACGCCGTGCAGGCCGCCGGGCGGGTTCCGATCGATATGTCAGGCCCTTATGCCGATTATCTGATCCTGTCCTCGCACAAGATGGGCGGACCTAAGGGCGTCGGCGCGATCGTCGCGGCGTCCGACCTGATGATGCCGCGGCCGCTGGTCAATGGCGGCGGCCAGGAGAAGGGCCATCGCGCCGGCACGGAAAACGTCGCCGGGATTGCCGGTTTCGGCGCCGCCGCGCAGGTCGCCCTGGCGGATCTCGCCGAGATGGGGGCCATCGCGCGCCGGCGCGACGAGATCGAGGCCATCGTGGCCGAATTGGCGCCCGACGCGGAAATCTTCGGAAATGGCGCTCAAAGGCTTGCCAACACGACATTCTTCGCTATTCCCGGCGTCAAGGCCGAGACGGCGCAGATTGCTTTCGATCTTGCCGGCGTCGCTCTGTCGGCGGGCTCGGCCTGCTCGTCGGGAAAGGTCGGGCCAAGCCATGTGCTGAAGGCCATGGGCCATGGCGACAGCCTCGGCGCCTTGCGCGTCTCGATCGGCCGCGCGACCGGCGCCGAGGATATCGCGGCCTTCCGCGCGGCGCTCGCCGGCATCGTCGCGCGCCGCGCGGGCAAGGAAGAAGCCGCCTGACGGCGGCAAGGCAACGGAACGAGAAACGCCTTGCGGTTCTCGGATTTCCGCTGCTCGAAGACGAATTCAGGCCTTATGGCCTGGTAGAGCCGTGCGTTTTGTCCTGGCCGGGTGAATTTCCGGCGGACACGCACTATATGGAGCTTACTCCGCTGCGCACCCCCCGCCGGGACGCGATCACAGCGGTGCCATAGTTTGAAAACTGCCGGGCCTTGACCCCGGCGTGGATGGAGAACGCTTATGCCTGCTGTGCAGGAGACGATCGATCGGGTTCGAAAGATCGACGTCGACCAGTATAAATACGGATTCCAGACAGAGATCGAGATGGACAAGGCCCCCAAGGGCCTGAGCGAAGACATCATTCGCTTGATCTCGGAGAAGAAGGGCGAGCCGGACTGGATGCTGGAATGGCGTCTGGGAGCCTATCGCCGCTGGCTGACGCTGGAAGAGCCGACCTGGGCGCGCGTCCACTATCCGAAGATCGACTTCCAGGACATCCACTACTACGCCGCGCCGAAGAGCACGCCAGGCCCGAAGTCGCTGAGCGAGGTCGATCCCGAGCTGCTCAAGGTCTATGAGAAGCTCGGCATTCCGCTCAAGGAGCAGGAAATCCTGGCCGGCGTGCAGAAGCCCGCGGTCACGGACGAGGACGAGATCGGCGACAATGTCTACAAGTCCGGCCGCGTCGCGGTCGACGCCGTGTTCGATTCCGTCTCGGTGGTCACCACCTTCAAGGAAGAGCTCGCCAAGGCGGGCGTCATCTTCTGCTCGATCTCGGAAGCGATCCGCGAGCACCCGGAGCTGGTGAAGAAATATCTGGGCTCAGTCGTGCCGACTTCGGACAATTTCTACGCGACGCTGAATTCGGCCGTGTTCACCGACGGCTCGTTCGTCTTCGTGCCGAAGGGCGTGCGCTGCCCGATGGAGCTGTCGACCTATTTCCGCATCAACGAGAAGAACACCGGCCAGTTCGAGCGCACGCTGATCATCGCCGAGGAGGGGGCTTACGTTTCCTATCTCGAAGGCTGCACGGCGCCGCAGCGCGACGAGAACCAACTGCATGCTGCGGTGGTCGAGCTGATCGCGCTCGACGATGCCGAGATCAAATATTCGACGGTGCAGAACTGGTATCCCGGCGACGCCGAGGGCAAGGGTGGCATCTACAATTTCGTCACCAAGCGCGGCGACTGCCGCGGCGACCGCTCGAAGATCTCGTGGACGCAGGTCGAGACCGGCTCGGCCATCACCTGGAAATATCCGAGCTGCATCCTGCGCGGCGACGATTCCTCGGGCGAGTTCTATTCGATCGCGGTGTCGAACGGCTACCAGCAGGTCGACTCTGGCACCAAGATGATCCATCTCGGCAAGAACACGTCGAGCCGCATCATCTCCAAGGGCATCGCGGCCGGCTTCTCGCAGAACACCTATCGCGGCCAAGTCTCGGCGCATCGCAAGGCGACCAACGCGCGCAACTTCACCAATTGCGATTCGTTGCTGATCGGCGACCAGTGCGGCGCGCACACCGTGCCCTACATGGAAGCCAAGAACGCGACGGCGAAGTTCGAGCACGAAGCGACGACGTCGAAGATCTCCGAGGACCAGAAGTTCTACGTCATGCAGCGCGGCATCCCTGAGGAGGAGGCGATCGCGCTGATCGTCAACGGCTTCGTCAAGGACGTCATCCAGCAGCTGCCGATGGAATTCGCGGTCGAGGCGCAGAAGCTGATCGGCATCAGCCTCGAGGGCTCGGTCGGCTGACCGGACAAGATATTCAGGAAAGAAGAGAATGCTTGAGATCAAGAACCTTCACGCCCGCATCGTCGACGACGGCACCGAGATCATCCGCGGGCTGGACCTGACAGTAAAAGCCGGCGAGGTCGCGGCCATCATGGGGCCGAACGGCTCGGGCAAGTCGACGCTGTCCTATATCCTTGCCGGCCGCGAGGACTATGAGGTGACCGAGGGTGACATCCTCTATAATGGCCAGTCGATCCTGGAGATGGATCCGGCCGAGCGCGCCACCGCCGGCATCTTCCTCGCCTTCCAGTATCCGATGGAGATACCGGGCGTGGCGACCATGGAATTCCTGAAAGTGGCGATGAATGAGCAGCGTAAGGCGCGCGGCGAGGAGCCGCTGAAGGTGCCGGAGTTCCTCAAGCGCGTGAAGGAAGCCGCCGCCTCCCTCAACATGGACATGAACATGCTGAAGCGGCCGCTCAATGTCGGCTTCTCGGGCGGCGAGAAGAAGCGCGCCGAGATCCTGCAGATGAAGCTCTTGGAACCAAGGCTCTGCGTGCTCGACGAGACCGATTCCGGCCTCGACATCGACGCGCTGAAGATCGTCTCGGACGGCGTCAATGCGCTGCGTTCGCCGGAGCGCGCCATCGTCGTCATCACCCACTACCAGCGCCTGCTCGAGCACATCGTGCCTGATACGGTGCACGTGCTCTACAAGGGGCAGGTCATCAAGTCGGGCGACAAGTCGCTGGCGCTCGACCTCGAGGCCAATGGTTATGCCGGCGTGATCGGTGAAGCCGCGTGAGATGGCAGCAGTCGAGGCGAAAGTCATGAACATGCACGCACAGCCCCAGCGGACCTTGGCCGAGACGGCGCTGATCGATGCCTTCGGCGAGCGGCTGTCGCTGCTGCCCGGCGACGGCGCGGTGATGGTCAAGCGCGACGACGCGATCGAGGCGATCAAGCACGGCCTGCCGACGCGCCGCGTCGAATCCTGGCATTATACCGATTTGCGCCGGCTGCTCACTTCGGTGCCGGCGTTCGAGGCCGGCGCCGTCACAAAGGCGCTTGCGCCGGTTCTTGAAGGCTCTGCGGTGCTTCCGGTGCTGAACGGCCTCTCGCAGACGAAACTGCCGGAGATCGAAGGCGTCACGGTGCAGCGCGTGTCGGAAAAGCTCACCGACGGCAGTGTCGCGCCGGGGCTCGATCCCTATGGCAGCGACGACGCGATTGGCGCGCTCAACACCGCCTTCGTCGCCGACGGCTATTTCGTCGACATCGCCGAGGGTGCCAAATTGGAAAAGCCGGTCGAATTGCAGAACCTGCAGGCCGGCGGCCAGTCGCATGTGCGGCTCCTTGCGCGTGTCGGGGCTGGGGCCAAGGCGATTATCCTTGAACGCCAGACCGGTGAGGGCGAAGAGGCGCTCGTCAGCTCGGTCAGTCAGCTTGTGGTCGACGACGGCGCGGAAGTGACCTGGCTGATCGTGCAGGAGCAGCCGGACACGGCCACGCATCTCGCGCAGTTCAAGGCGCATATCGGCAAGGACGCAAAGCTGACGCTGTTCGTGATGAATGCCGGCGGCAGGCTGGTGCGCCAGGAGGTCGTCGTCAGAACGACGGGCGAGGGCGCCGATTTCAAATTGCGCGGCATCAATCTTCTCGCCGGCGACACGCATACCGACACCACCATGGTGCTCGATCACGCCGTGCCACATACCACCTCGACGGAAGTGATGCGAAACGTCGTGACAGGCAAGGCGCATGGCGTCTTCCAAGGCCGCATCAATGTCCATCAATACGCGCAGAAGACCAACGCGAAGATGGCCTGCAACACGCTGCTCCTGTCGGATGACGGCGAGTTCTCGACCAAGCCGGAGCTGGAGATCTTCGCCGACGACGTCGTCTGCGGCCACGGCGCCACCGTCACCGAGATCGACCACAACCATCTGTTCTACCTGATGGCGCGCGGCATCGACGAAAAGTCGGCACGGGGCCTTCTGGTGAAGGCGTTCGTGGCCGAAGTGATCGAGGAACTGGACGACGAGGCGTTGGTCGAGGCGCTCGAAGAGCGGCTCGACGGCTGGTTTTCGACGCACGGATAGCGCCAGACCTTCTCCCCTTGTGGGAGAAGGTGGATCGGCGCGCAGCGCCGAGATGGATGAGGGGTGCTGGACGGAGTGAGGCGTTGCCTCGGAAGAGCTTGTGATGGACCAGAAGATCGAAACCACCCCCTATGACGTCGAGGCGATCCGCCGCGATTTCCCGATCCTGTCGCGCCAGGTCTATGGCAAGCCGCTGGTCTATCTCGACAATGGCGCTTCAGCGCAGAAGCCGCAGGTGGTGCTCGACACCATCCAGCACGCCTATTCCCAAGAATATGCCAACGTCCATCGCGGCCTGCATTTCCTGTCGAACGCCGCGACCGACGCCTATGAGAATGCGCGCAAGTCGGTGCAGCGGTTTCTGAATGCGCCGAGCACGGACAACATCGTCTTCACCTCCAACACCACCTCGGCGATCAACACGGTCGCCTATGGCTGGGGCATGCCGCGGATCGGCGAGGGCGACGAGATCGTGCTGTCGATCATGGAGCACCACTCCAACATCGTGCCCTGGCATTTCATCCGCGAGCGACAGGGCGCGAAGCTCGTCTGGGTGCCGGTCGACGACCTCGGCGCCTTCCATATCGAGGAATTCGAGAAGCGGCTGACCTCGCGCACGAAACTCGTCGCGATCACCCAGATGTCCAATGCGCTGGGCACGGTGACGCCGATCAAGGAGATCGTGCGCATCGCGCATTCGCGTGGAATTCCCGTCCTCGTGGACGGCAGCCAGAGCGCGGTTCACATGCCGATCGACGTGCAGGACCTCGACTGCGATTTCTTCGTCTTCACCGGACACAAGGTCTACGGCCCGTCGGGAATCGGCGTGCTCTACGGCAAGAAGGACCGGCTGGAAGAGATGCGGCCCTTCATGGGCGGCGGCGAGATGATCGAGGAGGTGACGGAGGACATCGTCACCTATAACGAGCCGCCGCACCGCTTCGAGGCCGGCACGCCGCCGATCGTGCAGGCGATCGGCCTGGGCGCGGCGCTCGACTATATGGAAAAGGTCGGCCGCGAGCGCATCGCGACACACGAGGCGGATCTCAAGGCCTACGCGCATGAGCGGCTGCGGGCGATCAACTCGCTGCGCATCTTCGGCGACGCACCGGGCAAGGGTGCCATCATCTCGTTCGAGCTGCAGGGTATCCATGCCCATGACGTGTCGATGGTGATCGACCGGCAGGGCGTCGCGGTCCGCGCGGGCACCCATTGCGCCCAGCCGCTGTTGAAACGCTTCGGCGTCACCTCCACATGCAGGGCATCGTTCAGCATGTATAATACCAGGGCCGAAGTCGACGCTTTGGCCGATGCGCTGGAAAAGGCGCGAAAGTTCTTCGGGTGATGATCATGGACGATGTGAGCGCGACCGCAGAGACTGTTCCGGAAACCGCCGGCAACGGCATCGTCTCGGCCTCGGCTATCCCCGCCGACGAGTTGGCGCGGCTGACCGACGACATCGTGTCGGCGCTGAAGACGGTCTACGACCCGGAAATCCCGGCCGATATCTATGAGCTCGGCCTCGTCTACAAGATCGACATCGAAGACGACCGTTCGGTCAAAATCGACATGACGCTAACCGCGCCGGGCTGCCCGGTGGCGGGCGAAATGCCCGGATGGGTCGAGAATGCCGTCGGCGCCGTCGAAGGCGTTTCCGGCGTCGAGGTCTCAATGGTGTTCGACCCGCCATGGACGCCGGACCGCATGTCGGAAGAGGCGCAGGTGGCGGTGGGCTGGTATTGAGGCCGGTACCCTTGCGCCAGTTGTAAAACTTCACCATTTTAGGTGAGAATCATTCGGCAGGCCTTGAACCTGCATGGAATGGAGAAGGAAAAGCATGGGACGCTTCGCCGTCATCACGATGACCGACAAGGCCGCCGACCGCGTGCGCGAGATCGTCGCTACGCGCGACAACGCGCATGGCATCCGCCTCGGCATCAAGAAGGGCGGCTGCGCCGGCATGGAATACACGATCGATCTGGTGACCGAGCCCAATCCCAAGGACGATCATATCGAGCGTGACGGCGCGCATGTCTATGTTGCGCCGGAAGCCGCGCTCTTCCTGTTCGGCACCGAGATGGATTTCGAGCAGACGACGCTGCGCACCGGCTTCACCTTCAAGAATCCGAACCAGAGCTCGGCCTGCGGCTGCGGCGAATCCGTCGAATTGAAGCCCGCCGACCTCAAGGCGCTTGCCGAGGCGCGCGCCTCGGCCTGACCAGCTCGCGGCGCTTCCGCTCAGTCCGGCAACGCCGCGATGACGACAAGCTCGACAACAAGATCAGGCTGCGCCAGGGCGGCGACCCCGATCACCTCCGATGGCGGTGGATTGTTGTAACTGCAGTGCTTCGGGCAATATTCGGCGAAGAATTCATCCAACACGTCCAGACGAAAATTGGGTGAGCTGAGAACGCCGCCTGAAGGAAAAGGCCCTTTGACGTAGAACGTCACCTTGACCAGGTGATCGAGCGAGCTGCCAAGTTCCTCCAGGTCCGACTTGATGTTCGCAAGGATTTCGCGCCACTGCGTTGCCGCGTCGCCGACAGCGCCGCCCTGGTGCTTCGACGGATCGTAGTCGTCGACTGTGGTGGTGTTGCCGGACAGAAAAACATATCCCTTCGCGTCCGAGACGACCGTCCCCTTGCCCCAGGGCATCAAACGATCGCCTTTGAATTTCTTGTGCGTCGTGAGGTTCATTTGGGCCTCCTGCCAAGCTTTTGTTTGACGCAATTCCGGACGGAAAACCGCTGCGCACTTTTCCTGGAATTGCTCTAATCCACCCACATCCCCGTCCGCTTGTGCCAGTCGGCGATCGATTCCTCCGGATAGACGTCGAACACCTTGTCGTTCTCGCCGATCACCGGCTCGACCCAGTTCGCCTTGTATTTCAGCATCAGATGCACCTTTTCCGGCGGCGTCGGCAGGTCGGTGTCGATCGCCGAGGCGAAGGGATGCACAAGCTCCGGCCAGGTCGGGTCGTAGAGCCACAGGGCTGAACCGCATTTCCAGCAGAAGTTGCGCTCGCCTGTCGAGACCTCGCAATTCGGGTGCTCGTCGTCCTCGATCTCGGCGCGATAGACGCCGAGGCTGCGCTTGCCCCTGATGGTCATCGTCCGGTAATCGGCCCCGAGGTTGATGGCAAAACCGCCGCCGCCCTGCTGCTTGCGGCAGATCGAGCAGTAGCAGAGCATAAACGGCACCGGCGTGTGGCTCTCCACCTCGAAGCGAACGGCGCCGCAGCGGCAGGAGCCTTTGAGCAGGACGGGCATGGCGGGAACTCCGTTTCCAGGTCTCAACCTGTCAACATGCTTTTGGTTGCGGCGATGACAAGGCCGATCCCGGATGAGATGATCGCGGCATGGACAATGCCCGCCTTGAAGAATTGTTCGAAAGCCTTGGCCCGATCGGCATCCGAAAACTGTTCGGCGGCAAGGGCATCTATTGCGACGGCGTCATCGTCGCGGTCGTCGTTCGCGGCGAACTGATGCTAAAGGCGGATGAGGAAACCGTTCCGCACTTCGAAGCCGCTGGCTGCCGCCAGTGGACCTATACCGGCTCGCGCCACGGCAAGGAGGTCGCGATGCCCTATTGGAGCGTTCCCGACGAGGCGTTCGACGATCCGGACGAGATGGCGGTGTGGGCGCGGCGGGCCTATGAGGCGGGAAGACGGGCTGGGAAGTGATTGGTCCGCTGTCGAAACACTTGTGAAGGGCACGTCGAGGCCGCACCCTCATCTGGCCGCTTCCCGGCCACCTTCTCCCCGGTGGGGAGAAGAGACTGGCGCCGGCGCCGGCAAGCTCCTCTCCCCTTGGGGAGAGGTCGGATGCCCCGAATTGCCCTTGCAATTCGGGCTTGGCAATCCGGGTGAGGGGCCTTCGCCTTGTGCCCTACAACGCCTTGGCAATCTCCGCCGCCAGCCGCGCGTTGTTCTCGACCAGCGCGATGTTGGTCTTGAGGCTGCGGCCGCCGGTCAGCTCAAGAATCTTTGACAAAAGGAACGGCGTCACTGCCTTGCCGCTCACGTTCCGGGCTTCGGCCGCCTTTTGCGCGGCTTCGATATAGCCGGCCATTTCATCAGCCGGAATTTCGTCGTTCTGCGGCACGGGATTGGCGATGAGGATGCCGCCGCCCAAGCCAAGCGCCTGGCGGGTGCGGTAGAAATGCGCGATGTCCTCAGGCGCCTGCAGCGTCAGCGGCGCGCGGAAGGGCGACTGCCTCGACCAGAAGGCGGGCATGGTCTCGCAGCCATAGCCGATGACCGGCACGCCGCGCGTTTCCAGCACTTCCAGCGTCTTTTCGATGTCGAGGATCGCCTTGGCACCGGCCGAGACGACGATGACAGGCGTGCGCGCCAGCTCGTCGAGATCGGCCGAGATATCGAAACTTTTTTCGGCGCCCTTGTGGACGCCGCCGATGCCGCCGGTGGCGAAGACTTTTATGCCGGCCACATGCGCGGCGATCATGGTGGCCGCCACCGTGGTGCCGCCGGTGCGCTTTTGAGCGACCGCAAAGCCGAGATCGGCGCGCGACAGCTTCATGGCGTCACCGATCATCGCGAGCGATTCGCGTTCGCCGTCGGACAGGCCGATCTTGATGCGGCCGTCGACCACGGCGATCGTCGCCGGCACCGCGCCGCCATCGATGATAATCTGCTCGACCTTGGCCGCCATCGCGCCATTGTCGGGGTAGGGCATGCCATGGGTGATAATGGTCGATTCCAGCGCAACCACGGGCCGGCCGGCAGCAAGCGCCTCCGCCACGGGCGGATGCATGTCGATGAAGGGGCGAGCGGTTTCCGGCGTCATATCTGTCTCCGACAAGGAGGAAGTGGATGGTGTGTGGCCCTATGCCACCTCCCGCGCCTCCGGCACAAGGGCAAGCGCCTGCGTGAAGTTGGCGATCGTGAAGGACGGCACGGCCTGCGGGCTCTCTATGGCGAGCATTGCCGCCGCCACGCCCTCGCGCAGCGCTGCGCGCAGCGGCAGTCCGCGCAGCAGGGCGGCGACCGTCGCGCCGGTCAAGGCGTCGCCCGCGCCGGTCACGTCGGCGACCTGGCGCGGCGCGGGCGGGTCGATTTCGAAGATGCCGGCGTCGTCGAAGGCCAGCACGGGGGCGCTGCCGGCCGTAACCACGCCGGCATTCAGGCCAACCCGCCTGACGCCTGCGAGCGCCACCAGGCGCTCCAGCGCCGTCGTTGGCAGGTTGGCGTCGCACAGGATGGCGTCGGCGGCGGCGATCGCCTCGCGCACCTTGGCGCGGCGGATCTGTTTCGGGAAAGCGAGGTCATAGAGCCCCATATCGGCCAGCCCGACGATCAATTCGCCTTCGGCGTCGATCAGCGCGGTATAGCTCGGCGTGGTGCGGTCGAGGAACACGACCGAGAGGTCCGCTATCCCGGCGTTGTCGATCGCCGAGGCGACCGTTTCGGCCGCCGCGTCGCCGCCGCGCACCGAGATCAGCGAGGCCGAGACGCCACGCTTCACTACGCTGCGCAGCGCGTTGAAAACGACGCCGCCGACATCCTCGCGCATCATGCCGGGGTTGGAAGCGGCGGGCACATAAGTGCCAGAGACCTGGCCGCGCCGGTCGATATGGGCGCCACCCAGGGCCAGGATAGTTGGGGATGTCGGCATTTCGGGTCGGTGACTTTCGTTGATCGTGCGGCTGCGCACACTAGGTTTCCCCGGGTCACCCTGCAATCGGGGGCGCGATTCGGGATGGCCGGATATCGAAATCTCTTCTAGGCCAGTGGTTGCGCTCCGCACTAGCTCTGGTGAGACAAAAATAGAACAAATCCAGATATTGGTTATTTTTCAGGCATTTGTTGCCCCTTGCCAAATGAGAACAAAAAAGGTACAAAACGGCAGGGATCACGGATTGTCCGGCCTTCATTGACGACCAAGGGGTGATGTATCATGGCTCAGAATACTTTGCGGCTTGTAGAGGATAAGGCAGTGGACAAATCAAAGGCTCTGGATGCGGCGCTGTCGCAAATCGAGCGCGCTTTCGGCAAGGGCTCGATCATGCGGCTCGGCGCCAATGAGCAGGTGGTCGAAATCGAAACCGTGCCGACCGGGTCGCTCGGCCTCGACATCGCGCTCGGCGTCGGCGGCCTGCCGCGCGGCCGCATCATCGAGATCTACGGGCCGGAAAGCTCGGGCAAGACGACGCTGGCGCTGCACACGGTGGCGGAAGCCCAGAAGAAGGGCGGCATCTGCGCCTTCGTCGATGCCGAGCACGCGCTCGATCCGGTCTATGCCCGCAAGCTCGGTGTCGACCTGGAAAACCTTTTGATCTCGCAGCCCGACACCGGCGAGCAGGCGCTGGAAATCTGCGACACGCTGGTGCGTTCGGGCGCCATCGACGTGCTGGTCGTCGACTCCGTCGCGGCACTGACGCCACGCGCCGAAATCGAAGGCGAGATGGGCGACGCGCTGCCCGGCCTCCAGGCCCGTTTGATGAGCCAGGCGCTGCGCAAGCTGACCGCTTCGATCTCGCGCTCCAACACCATGGTCATCTTCATCAACCAGATCCGCATGAAGATCGGCGTCATGTTCGGCTCGCCCGAGACAACCACCGGCGGCAACGCGCTGAAATTCTACGCCTCGGTGCGCCTCGACATCCGCCGCATCGGCTCGGTCAAGGACCGCGACGAGGTCGTCGGCAACCAGACCCGCGTCAAGGTGGTCAAGAACAAGCTGGCCCCGCCCTTCAAGGTGGTGGAGTTCGACATCATGTATGGCGAGGGCGTGTCGAAGACCGGCGAGCTCGTCGATCTCGGGGTCAAGGCGGGTGTGGTCGAGAAATCGGGCGCCTGGTTCTCCTATAATTCGCAGCGTCTCGGCCAGGGTCGCGAGAACGCCAAACTGTTCCTGCGCGACAATCCCGACACGGCGCGCGAGATCGAGCTGGCGCTTCGGCAGAATGCCGGGCTGATCGCCGAGAAATTCCTCGAGAATGGCGGCTCCGAGGGTGGTGGCGACGACGGGTTCGAGGACGAAGCCGGCGCCATGTAAGACTAGCTCTTTCCAGGAAGACCGCGCAGCGGCTTCCTTGTTCGGGATTGAGCGAAAGCAATTCGTCGGCTTAGCCGGAGTTCGGCCACAATCCCGGTTTATCGGGTTATGCTTATGTAATCGAGTTCTTGAGTACTGCGTACCCGAACCGCCGGCCTTCGCGCCGGCGGTTTTGCGTTTCGGGGTAGCGTCGAGCGGCCGGCGGATCGTTTAATTGGCCTAAAGTGCGTCGCGATCTTTCAGATTCGCTCCATGCGCTTTAGGTTTTTGATTTTACGCATGTCTTTATCCCGAAACCGGTTCCCACTTTCGGGAGACATGCTTTAACTCCGTGTTTCTGGACAGGCTCAAGAGCTATCGCTAAAAGGCCCATCTATCTTCTGAAACACCAAAGCCCATTTGCCGCCGGCCGGGCCGGCGGTTCTTGCGAAAAAGGCAGTATGCAATGAGTGGCGTGAACGACATCCGGTCGACATTCCTCGACTACTTCCGCAAGGAGGGCCACGAGATCGTCGCCTCGAGCCCGCTGGTGCCGCGCAACGATCCGACGCTGATGTTCACCAACGCCGGCATGGTGCAGTTCAAGAACGTCTTCACCGGCCTGGAGAAGCGCCCCTATTCGCGCGCCGCGACGGCGCAGAAGAGCGTGCGCGCCGGCGGCAAGCACAACGACCTCGACAATGTCGGCTACACCGCGCGCCATCTCACCTTCTTCGAGATGCTCGGCAATTTCTCATTCGGCGACTATTTCAAGGAACGCGCGATCGAGCTGGCCTGGAACCTGATCACCAAGGAATTCGGCCTGCCGAAGGACAAGCTTCTGGTCACCGTCTATCACACCGACGACGAGGCGGCCGGCTACTGGAAGAAGATCGCCGGCTTCTCGGACGATCGTATCATCCGCATTGCCACCTCCGACAATTTCTGGGCGATGGGCGACACCGGGCCCTGCGGCCCGTGTTCGGAGATCTTCATCGACCGCGGCGAGCATATCTGGGGCGGCCCGCCCGGCAGCCCGGAAGAGGATGGCGACCGGTTCCTGGAATTCTGGAATCTGGTGTTCATGCAGTATGAGCAGGTGACGAAGGAAGAGCGCATCGACTTGCCGCGTCCCTCGATCGACACGGGCATGGGCCTGGAACGCATGGCCTCGATCTTGCAGGGCGTCGAAAGCGTTTTCGAGACCGACCTTTTCAAGCATCTGATCGATGCGACGTGCTCGGCGCTCGGGCACGGTCACAACCAGGAGAATGCAGCATCCTTCCGCGTCATCGCCGATCACCTGCGCTCATCCTCTTTCCTCGTGGCCGACGGCGTGCTGCCCTCCAATGAGGGGCGCGGCTATGTGCTGCGCCGCATCATGCGCCGCGCCATGCGCCACGCGCAGCTGCTCGGCGCCAAGGAGCCTTTGATGTGGCAGCTGGTGCCGGCGCTGGTGCGCGAGATGGGCCAGGCCTATCCCGAGCTGGTGCGCGGCGAGGCGCTGATCACAGAGACGCTGAAGCTCGAGGAGACACGTTTCCGCAAGACGCTGGTGCGCGGCCTCGGCCTGCTTTCGGATGCGACCGAGACGCTCAAGGCCGGCGACATGCTGGATGGCGAGACGGCCTTCAAGCTCTACGACACCTATGGCTTTCCGCTCGATCTGACGCAGGACGCGCTGCGCCAGCGCAGCATATCGGTTGATATCGCCGGCTTTACCGACGCGATGGAGCGGCAGAAGGCGGAGGCGCGCGCGCATTGGGCGGGCTCGGGCGAAGCCGCGACCGAAACCGTCTGGTTCTCCGTGCGCGAAAAGACGGGCGCGACCGAGTTCCTCGGCTACGAGACTGAAGCTGCGGAAGGCATTGTCCAGGCGCTGGTCAAGGACGGCAAGACGATCGACAGCGCCGGCCAGGGCGACGCGGTCGCCGTGGTCGTCAACCAGACGCCCTTTTATGGCGAATCCGGCGGCCAGATGGGCGACACCGGCGTGATCTCCGGCGAGGGCTTCTCGATCGAGATTTCCGACACGCAGAAGAAGGCCGACGGTCTGTTCGTGCATCTCGGCAAGGTGGCCAAAGGCATGGTCAAGACGGGTGCGGCGGTCGAGCTCAAGGTCGATCATGCCCGCCGCTCGAAGCTGCGCGCCAACCATTCCGCGACGCATCTCATCCACGAGGCGCTGCGCGAGGTGCTAGGCACTCACGTGGCGCAGAAGGGCTCGCTGGTCGCACCTGACCGGCTGCGTTTCGACATTTCGCACAACAAGCCGATCTCGGCGGACGAGCTCGAAGAGGTCGAGCGCATGGCGAACGAGATCGTCGTGCAGAACAGCCCGGTGACGACGCGCCTGATGTCGGTCGACGATGCCATCGCCGAAGGCGCCATGGCGCTGTTCGGCGAGAAATACGGCGACGAGGTGCGCGTGGTGTCGATGGGCACGGGCTTGCATGGCGCCAAGGTCAATCGGCCCTATTCGGTCGAGCTCTGCGGCGGCACGCATGTGAAGTCGACCGGCGATATCGGCTTGGTGCGCATCCTGTCGGACAGCGCGGTGGCGGCCGGCGTGCGCCGCATCGAGGCGCTGACCGGCGAGGCGGCGCGCAAGCATCTGGACGAGCAGGACAGGCGGCTGAAGGCCGCGGCGGCGACCTTGAAGATATCGCCGGCAGACGTGCCGGCGCGCGTCGAGGCGCTGCTCGATGAGCGCAAGAAGCTCGAAAAGGAGCTTACGGAAGCGCGCAAGAAGCTGGCGCTTGGCGCCGGCCCGGCCGTATCCGACGCTCCGCCCACCAGCGAGACCGTCGCGGGCGTCGGTTTCCTTGGCAAGGCGGTCAGCGGCGTGGCGCCGAAGGACCTGAAGCCCCTGGCCGATGCCGGCAAGAAAACGCTCGGCTCCGGCGTGGTGGTCTTTGTCGGCGCCGGCGAGGACAACAAGGCAAGCGTGGTTGTCGGCGTCACCGACGACCTGACCGGCCGCTTCAGCGCCATCGATCTGGTGCGCGTCGCGTCCGCTGCGCTTGGCGGGCAGGGCGGCGGCGGCCGGCCCGACATGGCGCAGGCCGGCGGCCCCGACGCCTCCAAGGCCGATGATGCCATCGCGGCGGTGAGGGCGGCTCTGGAGGCGGCGTAGGTCGCGGGCTAATTTATCGAAACGTCGGCGGGACAGAGAGGGCGCTGTCCCGCGGTCTTTTCAATACTGTCAGCTCACCTTCTCGGTAAGCGCAAAGCTCGGGCGAGCGGCGATGCGCGCATACCAATCTTTGATCTCCACGAACCGCGCCAGCAGATCGCGTCCTTCCGCGACCTTGAGGAAATAGGCGATGATCGGCGCCGCGTGCAGGTCGGCCAGCGTCAGTTGCTCGCCAAGCAGCCACGGGCCTTGTGCCTTCAGCGATCTCAGCACCTTGAGCACCGTTTCCGCTTGACCGAGCCCGCGGGCGATCAGCGCCTCATCGGGCGGCGCCCCCTCCAACCGCTCCACGGCCACGTCCCAGACCATGGCGCGATAACCATAGGCGTCGAGCATGCCGATGATCTGGCCCATCCTGGCGCGGCCGCGGGCGTCGGCCGGCTGCAGCGCCGGACCCTCGAAAGCCTCGTCGACATAGCGCGCAATGGCACCGGTCTCGAACAGACGAAAACCGTCATGCTCGAAGGCCGGGATGCGGCCGAACGGATGATGTTCGAGATACCAGGCCGGAATGCCTTCGGCGGCAAAGATGTCGAGAGGGACGAGGTCGTAGCCGACGCTCTTTTCCTCCAGCACCATCCGCGCGATGCGGACATAGACGCTGTAGTCGGCGCCGTAGAGGGTTGGCTTGGCCATCGCTTCGCTCTTTCGGTTACCCTAGAAAAAACGAAGGCTCCGTACGGAGCCTTCGATATTACCGGGATTTCATTTTACCCCATGGCCTTCTGTAGGTTCTCGTCAATCTTGTCGAGGAAGCCGGTGGTCGAGAGCCATGGCTGGTCGGGACCGATCAGCAGCGACAGGTCCTTGGTCATGAAGCCGGCCTCGACCGTCTGGATGCAGACCTTCTCCAGCGTCTCGGCGAAGCGCTTGAGCTCGGCATTGTCGTCGAGCTTGGCGCGGTGGGCGAGGCCGCGCGTCCAGGCGAAGATCGAGGCGATCGAATTGGTCGAGGTTTCCTCGCCCTTCTGGTGCTGGCGGTAGTGGCGGGTGACGGTGCCGTGCGCGGCTTCGGCCTCCACGGTCTTGCCGTCCGGTGTCATCAGCACCGAGGTCATCAGGCCGAGCGATCCAAAACCTTGCGCCACGGTATCGGACTGCACGTCGCCGTCATAATTCTTGCAGGCCCAGACATAGCCGCCCGACCATTTCAGGCTAGAAGCAACCATGTCGTCGATCAGGCGGTGCTCGTACCAGAGCTTCCGTGCCTTGAATTCGGCCTCGAATTCCCTCTCGTAGACTTCCTGGAAGATGTCCTTGAAGCGGCCGTCATAGGCCTTGAGGATGGTGTTCTTGGTCGACAGATAGACCGGGAAGTTGCGCAGCAGGCCGTAGTTCAGCGAGGCGCGGGCGAACTCGCGGATCGACTCGTCGAGATTGTACATGGCCATGGCGACGCCTGCGCCCGGAGCGTCATAGACGTCGTGCTCGATCACCTGGCCGTCCTCGCCGACGAACTTGATCGTCAGCTTGCCCTTGCCGGGGAAGCGGAAGTCGGTGGCGCGGTACTGGTCGCCGAAGGCATGACGGCCGACGACGATCGGCTTGGTCCAGCCCGGCACCAGGCGCGGCACGTTCTTCATGATGATCGGCTCGCGGAAGATGGTGCCGCCGAGGATGTTGCGGATGGTGCCGTTGGGCGACTTCCACATCTTCTTCAGCTTGAATTCCTCGACGCGCGCCTCGTCGGGGGTGATCGTCGCGCATTTCACGCCGACGCCGTGTTTCTTGATCGCGTTGGCCGAGTCGATCGTCACCTGGTCGTTGGTGGCGTCGCGGTTCTCGATGCCGAGATCGTAATATTCAAGCTTCAGGTCGAGATAAGGATGGATCAGCTTGTCCTTGATGAACTGCCAGATGATGCGGGTCATCTCGTCGCCGTCGAGCTCGACGACCGGGTTCGCCACCTTGATCTTCGCCATGGAAAGAATGCCTCGTTGCTGGGGATCTGAACGGCCTTGCCCGCATGGTTTCGGCCGGGATGCGGGAGCGTATATCAAAGGCTTTTTCAGCGCGCAAACCGCGATCCGCGCCGGGCCGAACAGGTGCCGCTGTCGTGAATGCTTCATTTTCCGGTCCGGATGTGGCAGGGGACGCCGAAACGCCGCAAACCCCGGTTAGTCATAGCCATGCCAGCCATCGAAGACACAACCAAAACCGCCCCCGCCGGACCGGCGATCATCCTGGTCGAGCCGCAGCTCGGCGAGAATATCGGCATGGTCGCGCGAGCCATGGCGAATTTCGGCTTGTCCGAGCTCAGGCTGGTCAACCCGCGCGACGGTTGGCCGAGCGAGAAGGCACGCGCGGCCGCCAGCCGCGCCGACCACGTCATCGACGCCACCAGGGTCTTCGACGATCTGACCTCGGCGGTTGCCGACCTGAACTTCGTCTTCGCCACGACGGCGCGCGAGCGCGACGGCTTCAAACCGGTGCGCGGGCCGGTGGAGGCGGGCAGGGCGCTCCGGGCCCGCGAGCAGGCCGGGCAGCGGACCGGCATCCTCTTCGGCCGCGAACGCTTCGGCCTCTACAACGAAGAGGTCGGGCTCGCCGACGAGATCGTCACCTTCCCGGTCGATCCCGGTTTCTCCTCGCTCAACATCGCGCAAGCGGTGCTGTTGATGTCCTATGAATGGATGAAGTCCGGCCTGGCCGACGAGACGCAGACCAATTTCTCCGGGCCGGAGCTGGTGCCGGCGACCAAGGAGCAGCTGCACAGCCTGTTCGCCTATCTGGAAAACGCGCTTGAAGCGCGCGGCTATTTCCGCCCTGAGGAAAAGAAGCCGAAGATGGTCGACAATCTGCGCGCCGTGCTGACGCGCGCGGGCTTCGCCGAACCCGAGCTCAAAGTCCTGCGCGGCATCATCTCCTCGCTCGACCGGTTCTCGCCGGCCATGCCGCGCGGCGACGGCTCGCCCGGGGATGATCCAAGACGATTGCCGGCTGGCGCGCGGGGTCGCGCCAAAGACGAAGAAAGTTAAAATCGATAAGCTATGAGCATTTGAAGTAACTGAATTTTATTCGGTGGTGCGTCATCCTTGCTGTAATAGTGGGGTGGCAAATGTTCACGTCCAATATTGGTCGGCTGCGCTTTTTCCTTTACTCTCTCGGTCTTGCCGTCGCCGAAGCCGTGGTGATCGTCATCTGCATTGTCAGCACGATCGGCTTCGAAGGGCTGATCAATTCGGGGCCTGGTCCGGCGCGGCAAGGCATGGCGGGCGCCGTCCTCGTCGCCTCGCTCATCTTTGTCGCGCTGCGCGGCAACATCGCCTCGCGCCGCACCCGCGACGCCAACGGGCGCCGTTGGATCCTGTGGGCCTACATCGCGCTCTCCGCGGTGTACGCCCTTTTGCAGGCAGGCGTGCTTCTGGTCGTCAAATTCGACGATCCCGAGAGCATTCCGGGCGGGCTGAACCTGCTCGCGCTTTCGATATTCGGCCTCTGGTGCACGATCCTCTGGGCGAAACCCGTCGCCGGCAGCAATATCGACGAATTGACGGACGTTTTCGACTTCGACGGCCCCCTGCCGGCACCGGCGCGCGCCGGACGCACCGCTGCGCCGGCCGCTCCACGCGCCGCGGTCTCATCCGCACGCATTCCGCCCGCGCCGCAGCCTTTCGGCAGGCCGCGCCCCGCCGGCTTCGGCAAGCGCGGCATATGAGCGAGCCTCAGAGCCCGATGATTTCAGTCGAATCGACCTGAACTCTGGGTCCGGGTCCAATCCAAGAGATCGAGCATGATGTCGTCCGAGAACCGCTCCACACCTTTCGCCATATTGCTCTGGCGACTGCGCAAAAGCTGCTCGCATTCGCCTCTTCAAGACCACGATCATTCGCGATAGAAGCGCGGTCGATCCAATTCTGGATCGGATGCTTCTCTTTGTTTTGACGCAGTTCCGGACGGAAAACCGTTTCACACTTTTCCTGGAATTGCTCTGTGGCCGGATGACGATGAGCGATCGATCAAGCCAACGCCCGATCCTGATGTTCGATTCCGGCGTCGGCGGGCTGACCGTGCTGCGCGAGGCGCGCGTGCTGATGCCCGACCGCCGCTTCGTCTATGTTGCCGACGACGCGGCTTTTCCTTACGGCGCCTGGGAAGAGCCGGCGCTCAAGGATCACATCCTCGCGCTGTTCGGCAAATTGCTCGACCGCCTGCAGCCGGCGATCTCGGTCATCGCCTGCAACACAGCCTCGACGCTGGTGATCGACGCGTTGCGCGAGACATTTCCCGGCCACCTTTTTGTCGGTACCGTGCCAGCGATCAAGCCCGCCGCCGAACGCACCCGGTCAGGCCTGGTATCGGTGTTGGCGACGCCCGGCACCGTGAAGCGCCAGTACACGCGTGACCTGATCAGCAAATGGGCGCAGAAATGCCATGTGCGCCTGGTCGGCAGCGATAGGCTGGCCGGGCTGGCCGAGATCTATATGCGCCAGGGTTTCGTCGACGAGGAAGCGGTGCGCGCCGAAATCGCGCCCTGCTTCATCGAGCGCGACGGCAACCGCACCGATATCGTCGTGCTCGCCTGCACGCATTACCCGTTTCTGGTCAACCGCATGCGCAAGACCGCGCCCTGGCCGGTCGACTGGATCGATCCCGCCGAGGCGATCGCGCGGCGCGCCATGTCGCTCATCGATCCTGTCGGCGAAACATTGGGCGAGAGCGAGCCCGATCTGGCTGTCTTCACTTCGGGTAAGGTGGATTTTGCCGTGAGGCGGCTGATCCAAGGCTTTGGCCTTACCGCGCGCTAGCGCTCAAACCGGCGGAGCGGGGTCGAAGACGATGCTGCGCTGATCTGGATCGGCGGAGACCAGCTTTAGTGCGAGACTATCGCCCTGCCTGAGCCCGGAGGCCTTCACATTGGCGACGACAGGCATGTCGGCAAGCTGCACCCGCACGCCATGATCGACGATATCGGTGACGACGGCCTTGAACGTTTCCCCCTCATGTCCCTTGAGCATGACCGCCTCGGCCAGATCGATGGCCGCGTGGCTGATCTGCGACGCACGGGCATCGGCACGCCCCATCACCTTCGGCAATCTCGCGAAGGCGTCGGTGACCGCCTGCGGCACAGGCTGGCCGTTGGCGATTGCCAGCGCGCAGCGAACGACGTAGCGGTCGGCCAGCCGCCGGAGCGGCGCGGTGGCATGCGCATAGGTCGCGGCCATCGCCTCATGCCAAGGGACAACGCCTTCCTGATAGGGCTGGTAGGACGCGCCATTGCCCGCGCGGCGGATTTCCAGCATCAGCGCCGCCTGTCGCGGATCGGCCGGATCGAGCGTGCGCTGATAGTCGCGCAGGCTGGTGGATGCCGGCCAGGACAGGCCGAGCGCCTGTGCCGCGTTGCGCAGCCTCTGCACCTTGGAGGCATCCGGCCCCGACATCACCCGGAACAGCCCGGTCTTGTGCACCAGCATGGCATCGGCGATCGCCATATTGGCGGCCAGCGAAAGCGCGGCGTTGTCCTGCTCGGATTGCAACAACGGTCTGAACGAAAGCCGGAACGTGCCGTCGGCGAGCCTTTCCACCTCCTGCTCGGGCGGGTCGACGCGCGAAGCGCCGCGCCGCTCTTCGTTCATCGCCATGCGCCGCGCCAGTTCGGCGAAACCGGCGGGAACATCCGAAGCCTTGACGCTGTCATAGGCGAGCTTGGCGCGGCTTTGAATGATGGCGCGCTCCGCGCTATCCAATTTCACCGCGCCGTCTCCGGCAACCCGGATCGTGAAGATGACCGCGGGACGGGGCCCATCGGGCAACAGGCTCGCCGCAGCCTCGGCAAGCAGGAGTGGGTAGAGACCGGCCTTGCCGTCGGGCAAGTAAAACGTCTCGGTCCGGTTCCAGGCTTCGAGGTCAATCGCGTCGCCGTCCTCGACGAACCAGGCCACGTCGGCAATGGCGTAATGCAAGAGAAGATCGCCACCGCTGGCGTCGATCGAGAAGGCCTGGTCGAGATCCGTGGAACTCGCCGGATCGAGCGTGACGAAAGGCATCGCCGTGCGATCGACATGCTGGCCGGGCATACGCCTGGCAGCCGCCTGCGCCGCGGCCGCCACCTCCGGCGGAAATCCATCCGGCACGTGGAATTCGGTTCGGATTTTCGCGAGGCCGGTGGAGAGTGCCTGTGCGGGATCGGTCAGCGATTTCATGCTGCCGTCCTACACTGGCGCTCCGGACGCGGGAAGGCTGCCAAGGAAAATCGCCCGGGCCGGCGACTTACCGATGCCGAGGGGCCGAGTCGCTGACGTTGGAACTGCCGCAGAGGCTCCGCGTTTTTCCCGCAGCAAAGGAGACAGCCATGCCCGCTACATCGCAAGCCCAGCAAAAGGCTGCCGGCGCGGCACTTTCCGCCAAGCGCGGCGAGATCAAGAAAAGCGAGCTCAAGGGGGCGTCGCGCGAGATGTACGATTCCATGAGCGAGAAGCAGCTCGAGGAATTCGCCGAGACCAAACGCAAGGGCCTGCCCAGCAAGAAGTCATAATCGCGAGATCGGATGAAAAAGCCCGCGGTGCCGTCCGCGGGCTTCGTCTGGATAAGGCCAGGCAGTCAGCTAGCGGCGCCACCAACAGTGCCGCGTCTTGTAGCGGACGACATGGCGGTGCCCGTGGCGCCACACCACTTTTTTCTTCACCACGACGCGGCACACCTGTTTGTGGCCATGCCAATGCCTGGCCATGGCCGGCTCAGGTGTCATGACCGCCATCGACCCGGCCAATACGGCGGCTCCGGTCAGGGTAAGGAAGAATTTCTTCATGGGAATTCGGACTCCTCTGCTCCAGTCCCTCCATCAATGCAGGGCGTTTGTGTCCGAAGACGCCGCATCCGCCCCGATACCGCCGGTGTGCAACTTTGCGCCACACCCGGCGCCGCATGCAACGCAGGGATGATATCGGGTTGGCGTCGGCGCCGCCAGCCACAAGCTTGACAGCGGTTAAATCTGTGTTTAACAGGCCCACCAACACCGGGTGGCGACGCCCGGTGGTTTCTTTTGACGTGTCCCGTGGGTTTTCCGTCGCTTTGCGTGGAAACCCTGTCAGGTCTCGAAAACGGAGGCCAGAGGAGGGCGCGTTTCCTTCGCCCGGAGCCATGGGGTTCCAGGTATATTGTTTTGAAAGGGAATGCGATGAGCAAGCGCGAATCCGCGAAATACAAGATCGACCGCCGTCTCGGCGAAAACATCTGGGGCCGCCCGAAGTCCCCGGTCAACAAGCGTGAATATGGCCCCGGCCAGCACGGCCAGCGCCGCAAGGGCAAGCTTTCCGACTTCGGCCTGCAGCTGCGCGCCAAGCAGAAGCTGAAGGGTCACTATGGCGACGTTTCGGAAAAGCAGTTCCGCAAAGTCTATGAAGAGGCCAACCGCCGCAAGGGCGACACCTCCGAGAACCTGATCGGCCTTCTTGAGTCGCGCCTCGACGCGATCGTCTATCGCGCCAAGTTCGTGCCGACCATCTTCGCCGCCCGTCAGTTCGTCAACCACGGCCATGTCAACGTCAACGGCAAGCGCACCAACATCGGTTCGTATCGCTGCAAGCCGGGCGACGTCATCGAGGTGCGCGAGAAGTCGAAGCAGCTCGTCATGGTGCTGGAATCGGTCGCTCTCGCCGAGCGCGACGTGCCGGACTATATCGAAGCCGACCACAACAAGATGACCGCGACCTTCGCTCGCGTTCCGGGTCTGTCGGACGTTCCGTTCGCCGTGCAGATGGAACCGAACCTGGTCGTCGAATTCTACTCGCGCTGATCGGGACCAACCAGCCGCAGCATCCAAGGCCGCCTCTCGGGGCGGCCTTTTCTTTGGCGGTCAGGTCCGCTAAGCCGAGCGCCAACCGAACCATGAGGCCGGCGCCATGAACATGCTGCCAGACGTGAAATCCCTCGAGCCGATCGGCGACGAGATTGATGGCGGTTTCCACCCGCTGTTCCGCGACGTGCCGTCCTCGGTCGAATTCAACAAGCTGCGCAAGCGGCTCTTAAGGCTCACCCGCCAGGCGATCGAGAATTTCGCCATGGTGAAGCCGGGCGAACGCTGGCTGGTGGCGCTCTCGGGCGGCAAGGATTCCTACGGCCTGCTCGCCATCCTGCTCGACCTCAAATGGCGCGGGCTGCTCCCCGTGGAACTGCTCGCCTGCAATCTCGACCAGGGCCAGCCGAATTTTCCAAAGCACATCCTGCCCGATTATCTCAACGCCAACGGGATCGCGCACCGCATCGAATACCAGGACACCTACTCGGTGGTGACCGACAAGCTTCCGGAGGGCAGCACCTATTGCTCGCTCTGCTCGCGGCTCAGGCGCGGCCATCTCTACCGGATCGCGCGCGAGGAGGGGTGTTCGGCGCTGGTGCTTGGCCATCACCGCGAGGACATCCTCGAAACCTTCTTCATGAACCTGTTCCATGGCGGACGTCTCGCCGCCATGCCGCCCAAGCTCCTCAATGACGAAGGCGACGTCATGGTGCTGCGGCCACTTGCCTATAGTGCCGAGGCCGACCTCGAGAAGTTCGCCAATGCGATGAAATTCCCGATCATCCCATGCGACCTCTGCGGCAGCCAGGAAGGGCTACAGCGCAATGCCATGAAGGCGATGCTCGACGACATCGAGAAGCGCATGCCGGGCCGCAAGGACACGATGATCCGCGCCATGACCAATGTAAGGCCTTCGCATCTGTTGGACAGGAAGCTGTTCGACTTCGCGGGGCTCGCCACGAACATAGGGCAAGACATTTCCGATGACATTTGACGACCGTTCGATCGACTGGCTGGCCGACCTTCTTGCCGATGCAGCCAGGGTTGAAATCATGCCGCGCTTCCGCCGGCTGGGCGAGGGCGACGTCCGCCAGAAGACGTCCGCCGCAGACCTCGTCACCGAGGCGGATGTCAATGCCGAACGGCTGATCACTGCCCGGCTGCTCGAGCGCTATCCCGACGCCATGGTGGTCGGCGAGGAGGCCTGCTCCGACAATCCGGCGCTGCTGTCGGGCCTTGGCGATGCCGCGCTTGCCTTCGTCATCGATCCGGTCGACGGCACTTTCAACTTCGCGTCCGGCGTGCCGCTGTTCGGCGTCATGGCCGGCGTCGTCGTCAACGGCGAGACGGTCGCCGGTATCATTTATGACCCGGTCGGCAAGGACTGGCTGATCGGCGCCAAGGGCACCGGCAGCCATATCCGCCACGCCCATGGCGCGCTGGAGAAGGTACAAGTCGCGGCGCCGGTGCCGATGTCGCAGATGACCGGCGCCGTTTCCTGGCAGTTTCTCCAGGAGCCTGAACGCTCGCGGCTTGCCCGCAACCAGACCAAGACGCTGTCGCAATTCGCCTATCGCTGCGCGGCCCATGAATATCGGCTTCTAGCCAGCGGCCACGCCCATTTCGTGCTCTACAACAAGCTGATGCCCTGGGATCATCTGGCCGGCGCGCTGATTCATCAGGAAGCCGGCGGCTATGTCGCGCGCGTCGACGGCAGCGCCTACCTGCCCTCGCATGTCGACGGCGGCCTTCTGGTCGCGCCCGACAAGCAGAGCTGGGACGAGTTGCGCCGCGAGCTCTGGGCCGAGTAGAATCTGCGCCCGGCCGGCGATCTGCCGGCCAGAGAGCAATTAGAGCAATCCAGGAAAAGTGTCAGCGGTTTTCCGTCCGGAATTGCGTAAAAACGAGGAGATAGGAGCATTTCACCGTTTCCGTGAAACGGTGAAATGGTCTAATGCAGATCGGTGACGTGCCCCGAAACGGGGGGATTGTGGGGCTGGAACATCCTGCCCCGCTCGGCGATCAGGATCATCAGCAAAGCCGCGACCGAAACGCTGCAGAAGCCAGCGGCCAGAGGCGTCACCGTACCGTTATAGGCCTGGCCGATCGCCGCGCCGATCAGAGCACCGAGAAAAGTCTGCATGAAACCAAGAATGGATGCTGCCGTGCCGGCGAGTTCGCCGAGCGGCTCCATGGCCAAGGCGTTGAAATTCGCGCCGAGTCCGCCGAATGGCAGCATCGCGCCGGCAAAGAAGGTGATGAAGAGCCAGAGCGGCATCTGCATCTCCAGCGAGACCACCAGCCACGCAAGGCTGATGCACAGGAAGATAAGCAGCGCGCCTTGCGACAGGCGGCGCATGCCGATCTGTCCGACCAATCGTGAATTGAGATAGTTGGAGAAGGCAAGCACGCCGGCGACGCCGGCAAAGATCAGCGGGAACAATTCGCCGACGTGAAAGATGTCGATGTAGATCTGCTGCGCCGAACTGATGAAGCCGAACATTGCCGCGAAGATGAACGTGCTGGCAAAGGCGTAGCAAAGCGTGAGCCGATTGGTGAGCACGATGCGGAAGCCGCCGAGCACGGATCCTGCCGTGAGCTGGCGGCGATATTCGGGATGCAGCGTCTCAGGCAGGCGCAGCAAAGCCCAGGTCGAAACGATCAGCGCGCCGATAGCCATGGTCACGAAAATCCAGTGCCAGCTGGCGAACAGCATGACGAACTGGCCGATGCCGGGCGCGATGACGGGGATGGCCATGAACACCATGAAGATCAGCGACATCACCTCGGCCATACGCCGGCCTTCGAACGTGTCGCGCACGATCGAGACGGCGATGACGCGGGTTGCGGCCGCGCCGATGCCCTGGATGAGGCGCCAGGTCAGCAACAGGGCGAAACTGGGCGCTATGGCGGCGGCGGCCGCGGCCACGACATAGACGACTAGGCCAAAGACCAGGGGCGCGCGGCGCCCGAAGCGATCCGAAATGGGTCCGAACAAAAGCTGTCCGCCGCCGAAGCCGAGCATATAGGCGGTGATGACATATTGGCGGTGGTTCTCGCTCTCGACGCCAAGCGAGGCGCCGATCTGCTGCAGTGCCGGCAGCATGATGTCGATGGCCAAGGAGTTGAGCGCCATGAGCGCCGCGCAGAGCGCGATGAATTCCCAGCGCGGAATGGGCAAGCTGCTTGCCCGTTGCGACGCTTCTACCTGCTTGTCCACGGCAAAGTCCGATCTTTCAAACGAACAAGCGCCGGCTGGCCGGCGCACTGGTTCGTCTCATCCCCGATGTTCGGGGTTCATGAATTGCCGAGGTGGGGGCAGCCCCGGGCTATGCTTGCCGGCCGGAAGGGTCAGTCTCCGCGCCGGCGAGCAAGAAAATGAATCAGGCGGCGCCTTTGACGCCCACGCCCTTTTCGATCAGGAAATCCTGCAACTCGCCGGCCTGGAACATCTCGCGCACGATGTCGCAACCGCCGACGAATTCGCCCTTCACATAGAGCTGCGGGATGGTCGGCCAGTTCGAATAGTCCTTGATGCCCTGCCGCAGTTCGGCCGAGTCGAGCACGTTGACGCCTTTGTAGTCGGCCCCGATGTAGTCGAGGATCTGCACCACCTGGCCGGAGAACCCGCATTGCGGGAAGCCGGGCGTGCCCTTCATGAAGAGCACGACGTCGTTGCTCTTCACTTCATTGTCGATGTAGTCGCTGATGCCGGTCATGGACAATCCTTTCACGCCTGTGGGAGTCAGGCTCGAAGCATGTCCTTCAAATAAACCCACAGGGTGGCTGAAACAAGACGTTAGCCGCGACGCTACTTGAATGGCGCAAAGCTTTGGTCCGCCATTGGGCCAATTCGGGCCGGCAGGCCCGACAAATCCCTCCCAGTGACTCCCGCGGTTTCCGGATGCGCATTCGCCAAAATATAGCTATAGCTAAATCTTGAAGCATGCGCTATTCTTCCTGGCGCGTGGAGGAAGCGGACATGCGCGAAGCGAAATCCTTGCTGGAACACAAGCTCGATCGAAGGCTGCTTCTGGCCGGCGGCTTGGCGGCAGGCGGCACTGCGGTGGTGGCGAGCGCGGCGCGCGGGCAGGGTGGCCACGAGGGTCACGGAACATCGGCGGCGGCCGAACCGCAGCCGGCGCACCTGTCCGCGCATGGGGCGATGATCACGGTCGGCGAGGTCGACGACAGCCGCAACGGTTTCGATCCCGCGAAGCTGCTCGGCGATTGGGAGACCGGAACGGTGTCGATGCTGCCGGATGGGCGAACGCTCCGCACGTTCGAGGTCACGGCCGAGGACAAGGAGATCGAGATCGCGCCCGGCATCCTGTTCCCGGCGTGGACCTATAATGGCCGCGTGCCGGGGCCGTCGCTGCGGGCGACCGAAGGCGATCGCTTGAAAATCGTCTTCCGCAACAACGGCTCGCATCCGCATTCCATGCATTTCCACGGCATTCATGCAGCACGGATGGACGGCGTTCCCGGCGCCGGCCTGATCGGGCCAGGCGAGGAGTTCGTCTACGAGTTCGACGCCAGGCCGTTCGGCTGCCATCTCTATCATTGCCACGCACTCCCGCTGAAGCGGCACATCCAGAAGGGTATGTACGGCGCCTTCGTGGTCGACCCCGACCCCGCCCGGCATCCGGAGCACGAGGCGGTCGCCCGCTCGCGCCTGCTCGGCACGCCCGAGAATGCCGGCTGGCAGGAATTCGTGATGGTGATGAACGCCTTCGACACCAATTTCGACAACGAGAACGAAGTCTATGCCATCAACACCGTCGCCCATGCCTACGCGAAGAAGCCGATACGGGTGCTGAGGCACAAGCCTGTCCGGATCTATCTCGTCAACCTGGTCGAGTTCGACCCAATCAACTCCTTCCATTTGCATGCCAATTTCTTCGACTACTACAATCAGGGCACTACCCTTACCCCGACACTGAAGACCGTCGACCTGATCACCCAATGCCAGGCCGAGCGCGGTATCCTGGAATTCCATTTCAAGGAGCACGAACCCGGGCTCTACATGTTCCATCCGCACCAGTCCGAATTCACCGAACTCGGCTGGTCGGGCATGTTCGACGTCGTGGAGACCGTGTCTTGACCGATGTCGGCCAGACCTCGCGGGATACACAGGCCGGCCGGCCGCGCTGGGCCTCTCTGCTCTGGATCGTACTGCCGCTCGCCGTGCTGGGGCTCGCGGTCGCATGGATGGTTTCTTCCGACCCGCTGTCAGGCTTTCGCAACGGCGCGCCGCCGGTCGAGAACCTCACCTTCGAGCGGACGATACTTGGCAATGACGGCATTCGAATCCTCGTGCGGGCCGGCGGGTCGGAACCGATGACGATCGCGCAGGTCCAGGTCGACGACGCCTACTGGCAATTCACGCAAGATCCGCCGGGGCCGATCGCGCGCGGCGCTACGGCGTGGATCGCGCTGCCATACCCTTGGGTGCTGGGAGAGGCGCACGCGGTCAACGTCGTGACCAGCACCGGGACGACGTTCGGCCATGAGATCGCCGTCGCAGTACCGACGCCGACGGGCGATTCGCCGAGCTTCGCCGGGAAGGCGGTGCTCGGCGCCTTCGTCGGCATCCTGCCCGTGGCGATCGGCCTGATGTTCTATCCGGCGCTTCGCGGAATCGGGCGCGGCGGCAAGGATTTCCTCCTGTCGATGACCGTCGGTCTTCTCGCCTTCCTTTTCGTCGACACGCTCGAGGACGCGTTCGAACTGGCCGGCAAAGCAGCCGCCCTGTTCCAGGGGCCGACCCTGATCATGCTCGCAGCAACCGCCAGCTTCCTCCTGCTCCTGGCGGCGGGCCGGCGCGGCGGAACCCCGACCGGTCTGGCGCTCTCCACCTTTATTGCCCTCGGCATCGGCCTGCACAATCTCGGGGAGGGGCTCGCGATCGGCGCAGCCTTCGCCTCGGGTGCGGCCGGCCTCGGCACTTTCCTGGTTCTCGGCTTTACCTTGCACAACATCACCGAAGGCATCGGCATCGCCGCGCCGATCTTGAAGCAGCGACCGCCGCTCAGCGCTTTCGTCGCACTGACGTTGCTTGCGGGCGGGCCCGCCGTCGTCGGTCTATGGATCGGCAGCCTCGCCTATGCGCCGCAATGGTCGGCGCTGGCGCTGGCGGTAGGCGCCGGGGCGATCCTGCAAGTGATCGTCGAAATGGTTTCGCTGCAGCTTCGCCAGCGCACCGATGGCTCGCGCGCCTTGCTTGCACCGCCCGCAATGGCCGGGCTGGCAGCCGGCGTCGGCTTCATGTATCTGACGGCGATGCTGGTCAAGATTTGAACCGCGGCTGTGTCAAGGCTCAGTCCGGGACGCTGGTCTGTAGTGCCAGCGCGTGCAACACGCCGCCCATCTTGCCCTTCAGCGCGTCATAGACCATCTGGTGCTGTTGGACACGGCTTTTGCCGCGAAAACTCTCGGCCACTACTTCCGCCGCATAATGGTCGCCATCGCCGGCCAGATCGCGGATCGTCACCTTGGCGTCCGGAATGCCTTCCTTGATGAGTTTTTCAATGTCGTGGGCATCCATTGCCATGGCAAAATCCTGTTCCAAGCGCGCAGGCTGTGTATGTGACTCGGCGTGAGCCTAAAGCCTTTCCGGCCCGGATTGAAGCCGTTCCGTCGGGTGATGAAGCCTAGGGGTTCTCCTGGCTGGGATGAACCACGCCGTCTTCGGTGATGTCATCGCGCGTCGAATAGGCGCGGCCGAGGCTGAAAACCAGCACGTAAAGAGGGATGTTGATCACCAGGCTGATAACGGGAAGATAGCTCGTCATCCGCCATGCGTTTGAGAAGAAGGCCTGACCGTAGCCGTCGCACGTCAAGGACGAGCCATAGTCCCAAACCGCCCCGACCACCACCGCGACGGTGAAGAGCTTGATGCAGGTCGCGATGAGCGACGCCCGCGCCGCCTCCGGAGAAAGCCTGTTCCAGAGCACCAGGCAAACGATCGGAACCGCGTAGATCAGTGTCTGCACGATGAGCATCGGCAGCGTGCCGTTGGCCGCCGCAAGGAACGCGGCGCGGGTTTCCAGCCGCGGACAGACCTCGCTCGAGGTCTTCGACAGCAGCAGAAAGACGAACGGGCCGAGGAACCAGAAAAAGAACAGCGATGGCCAGAAGACGGCTGCAAGCAGCGCCCTGGCGGTTAAATCATGTCGCATAAGAAAGGATTTATGCGACATGATTTAAGTCTTTTGTCGTAAGCATGTCTTTTTCCCGAAACCGCTGCACACTTTCGGGAGACATGCTTCTGGTCAACTGGCCTGGTCCATGAAGCGCGGGAACCAGCCCTCATGGGCGGCGGTCAATTCGCTGACCGGGATCGGCCGTGCGTCACCCAGCTTCAATTCATGCCCGCCGGTGGTGCCGATCCAGGGTGCGAAGATGCCGAGCTTGCCCTGTTCCTCGCGGATCCGGTCCCATTCGCCGCTCTGCGGGTCGATCGACAGCGTGAGCAGATAGCGGCCCTGGTCCTCGCCGAACCAGACCGGGATCGGGTCGGTGCCGGTGAGCCCTGGAATGGTGGCGCCGATGCCGGAGGCCATCGCCATTTCAGCCAGCGCCACGGCAAGGCCGCCGTCGGAAACGTCATGAGCGGCGGTGACGATGCCGGAAGCAATCAGCGCGCGCACATGGTCGCCGACGCGCTTCTCATGCGCGAGATCGACCGGCGGCGGCGGACCGTCGGCGCGGCCATGGATGTCGCGCATGTAGATCGACTGGCCGAGATGGCTCCCCCAGCCCGGCGGCGCGCCGACCAGCACGATCATCTGGTCCTCGGCGGCAAAGCCGATGCGCGCCATTTTCGACCAGTCGGCGATCAGGCCGACACCGCCGATGGTCGGCGTCGGCAGGATGCCGCGGCCGTTGGTCTCGTTGTAGAGCGAGACATTGCCGGAAACGATCGGGAAGCCGAGCGCGCGGCAGGCATCGCCGATGCCTTTGATGGCGCCGACGAACTGGCCCATGATCTCGGGCCGCTCCGGATTGCCGAAATTGAGGTTGTCGGTGGCGGCGAGCGGCGAGGCGCCGGTGGCGGTGAGATTGCGCCAGCATTCGGCCACGGCTTGCTTACCGCCTTCGTAAGGATCGGCCTCGCAATAGCGCGGCGTGACGTCGGAGGAGAAGGCGAGCGCCTTGGTCGGGTGGCCTTCGACGCGCACGACGCCAGCATCGCCGCCCGGAATCTGCAGCGAATTGCCCTGGATCAGCGTGTCATACTGCTCCCACACCCAGCGGCGCGAGGAGAGGTCCGGCCCGCCGAGCATTTTCAGCAGCGCGTCGGCGACATCGGCCTTCGGCGCATCGTTTGCCGCCAGCGGCGCCGGCTTCCTCGCTTCGACCCAGGGGCGGTCATATTCCGGCGCCTGGTCCCCAAGTTCCTTGATCGGCAAATTGGCGACCTCGTCCCCCTGGTGGATGACGCGGAAGCGCAGATCGTCGGTGGTCTTGCCGACGACGGCGAAATCGAGGCCCCATTTGCGGAAGATCGCCTCGGCTTCCTGTTCCTTCTCGGGGCGCAGCACCATCAGCATGCGCTCCTGGCTTTCCGACAGCATCATCTCATAGGCGCTCATGCGCTCCTCGCGCACCGGCACCTTGTCGAGGTCAAGCTCGATGCCGAGGTCGCCCTTGGCGCCCATCTCGACGGCCGAGCAGGTGAGGCCGGCCGCCCCCATGTCTTGGATGGCGATGACGGCGCCCGACGCCATCAGCTCGAGGCAGGCTTCCAGCAGGCATTTTTCGGTGAAGGGATCGCCGACCTGCACCGTCGGGCGCTTCTCTTCGATCTTGTCGTCGAATTCGGCCGAAGCCATGGTGGCGCCGCCGACGCCGTCGCGTCCGGTCTTGGCGCCGAGATAGACGACCGGCAGGCCGACGCCCTTGGCCTGCGACAGGAAGATGGCGTCGGTCTTGGCAAGGCCCGCCGCGAAGGCGTTGACCAGGATGTTGCCGTTGTAGCGGGCATCGAAATTGACCTCGCCGCCGACGGTCGGCACGCCGAAGGAATTGCCGTAGCCGCCGACGCCGGAAACCACGCCCGCGACCAAATGCCGGGTCTTGGGATGGTCCGGCGCGCCGAAGCGCAGCGCGTTCATGGCCGCCACCGGCCGCGCGCCCATGGTGAAGACATCGCGCAGGATGCCGCCGACGCCGGTCGCGGCACCCTGATAGGGCTCGATGTAGGAGGGATGGTTGTGGCTCTCCATCTTGAACACGACGCAGTCGCCGTCGCCGATGTCGACCACCCCGGCATTCTCGCCCGGACCCTGGATGACCTGCGGACCGCTGGTCGGCAGCGTGCGCAGCCATTTCTTCGAGGACTTGTAGGAGCAGTGCTCATTCCACATCGCCGAGAAGATGCCGAGCTCGGTGAAGCTTGGCTCGCGGCCGACCAAATCGAGGATGCGCTGGTATTCATCAGGCTTCAGCCCATGCGCGGCGACGAGCTCGGGGGTGATCGGCACGGAATTGGAAATGGTCATGAGCGGCGATTTTTGTCCGTGGGAGAGGGGGCGGTTCTTTGAGTCTCCTCTTATCGCAAGCTTTCTCGCGATACACCCCCACCAGATAGGGAAAATGCCGGAAAACCGCCACTGCCGGCGATGCTCCGAGGCTTGCCGGCTTGATCAGGAAAAACTGTCGTAGCCGGCGCGGCCTTCGTCGAGCAGACGACGGATGACCGCCACGCCGCCGGCGACATCCTTGCTTTGCCGCGGTTGCGACACGCCAAAGCGCACGCCGTGAAAGACCTGCTCGGAGCGGCCAGCCTTGAACTCGTCCTCGTCGTCGATGAGCACGCCTTGCGCCAGGCAGGCGTTCTTGAAGGTGCCGGACAGCCACGGGTCCGGCAAGGTCAGCCAGACGACGGGCACGTTGTCCCGCGCCTTGAAGTCGAACCCCGTCAGCACGTCACGCACGATGGCAAGGCGCGCCTGGATTTCGGCAATGCAGCGCTTGCGGATTTCACCCGCCTGGCCCGATATCACCAGCCGCGTGCCGACCTCGGCCAGAAGGAAGGGCAGGCCGCCGGTCATCATCTTGTGGGCGACACGGATGCGGTGGCGATAGGCCGGCGGGCAGGAAAGCCAGCCGCCGCGCACGCCGGCCGCGACCGACTTCGACAGACCGCCGGCGACGATCGTGCGCTCGGGCGCATATTCGGCCAGCAGCGGTGTCGGGTCGTCGGTGAGCTCGCCGTAAAGGTCGTCCTCGATCAGGGCGACATTGTATTCGCGCGCAATCTTTGCGATCGCCTGCCGCCGCTCCGCCGACAACGTCACCAAGGTCGGGTTCTTCGCGGTCGGCATCAGGAACATCACCTTTGGATGTTTCTGCGCGCAGACGCGCTCGAAATCGTCCGGATCGATGCCACCCTCGTCAGCCGAAACCAGCGCCGTGCGGCGCCCGATCAGCCCGGCGCTGCGCGCGATCTGTGAATAGGTGAGATGCTCGAAGACCACGTAGTCGCCGGGCATGGTCAGCGCCGCGATCGCCGCCATGACTGCGGCATGTGTGCCAAGCGTCGGCACGATCGAATCGGGCGAGGGGCGGAAGGCATTGCGCGACAGCCAGCGGCTCCCCGCCTCGTACCAGCGCACGGGAAAATCCCGCGTATAGCTCGAAATGTCGTGCGGATGCTCCTGCGCCGTGCGCGCCAGCATGTCGGCAATCACCGCGCCCTGGCCGACATCTGGCGCTGCGGTGCTGTCGAAGCGCAGCTTGCCGCTCGGCGCGTCGATCGGGCGCGTGCCCTGCAAGGCTGGCTCGACATCGGATTTCGGGACCTCCGTGCGCTGTCCAAGCACGTAGGTGCCGCGACCGACCTCGCCGCTCACCAGGCCGCGCTCGCGCAGCAACTGATAGGCCCGGCCGATCGTGCCGACGGTCGTGCCGATGTCATAGGCGAGGTCGCGCTGCGGCGGCAGTTTTGCACCGGCGTCGATAACGCCCTTGTCGATATCTGACTCAATGCTGTCAGCAAGACGCTGATAAAGCGGGCCGGAGCCGGAGGAAAGATCGGGGAGCCAATTTGTCATGGTGACAATTTTCTATATTGCGCCGCGTGATGAGTCAATTCATGTCGATCTCGCGATTGGCGAGGTACAATCGAGACAAGGCAGGACAACAATGGATACAATCGAGACAATTCGCTACGCTCGCCCGGCTTTTGGCGCGCAGGCCGAGCCCTTGGCCCATCGCGGCTTCGCCGGTCGCCTGGTGGTTGTGCTCCGTTCCATCGCCAGGCAGGTCGACCGCATGCTGGAGCGCCGGCGCGGCCGCCTGGCACTCATGGAGATGACGGACGATCAGTTGAAGGACATCGGCATCTCGCGCTGCGACGCCCATCGCGAAGGCATCAAGGCGTTCTGGGAGTGAGGCTTATCCCATCCGGGTTGCGGGCTTGCCCCGCAACCCGCCTGCGCCGTGATCGATCAGTATGGCAAGCACGCTCAATCCGATGAACAATGCCGTGACGCCCAGGGCCGAGACGGCGACGCTGGCCGCGCCGTTCCTGGCGACGTCGAGGAACGGGTAGGGCACTTCGCCGGCGAAGGGCGCGCGTATCAGCGCGTAAGCGAGATAGGCGAGCGGATAGATCATCCACCAGGAGATATCGCGCCACCGCGTCGTGCCATCGGCACCGGCAATGAGCCACCACAGTACGAAGATCAATGGCGTGATGTAGTGGAGCAGGATGTCGCAAAGCAGGAACAGGCCTTGCGGTTGCCAAAGCCCCGCCAGCACCGTCCTGTAGACGATGAAGACTAGCGTGATGGCCACCGCCACGCCAGCCCGCAGGCGTTGCCCGGCGAAGGCCGGGAACCAGGCATAGCCGGCTGGCGAGACCAGTGCGGCATGAACCATCACCGCCGCGATGTTGGTGAGGACGGTGAAGAAGCTGAAATAAAAGACGATCGAGCCGAACAGGCCGCGTCCCGCCGCCATCGATGCCGGTATGGTGATGGCGAATTGCAGGACAAGCGCAATCAGCCCGATAACCAGTCCCGCGATCTGCAGGAACCGGCCCATCGCAGGGTCACGCGGCAGCCGCGCAGGACGGATTGCCGGCCTGCCAGCGGGCGATGTCGGCACCGATGCGCGCGCCGAGAGGCTCATTCATCAGCGGCCCGAACACGTCGACGCGGCTGGAATTGCCTTGCGCCTGCACGACCAGCAGCGGCTTGCCGCCATAATGCTTGGCGGGCACCAGCAGGAAGCGCGGCGTGCCGCTGTAGGAATTGAGTTCGTTGGCCATCTGATAGGCCTTGAAAGCCGGATCCTTGCTGGCGATCCAGCATTTGTGGGCCGCGATGGCGACCTGTTCCATGGCAAGCAGCGAGGCGCTTTTGCCTGAGTGAACGGGCGAGGTCTTGGGGCCGGACTGGCAGGAAGCCAAGGCGAACCCGGTGGCGGCCAGGAGAGCAAGGCGAGCAATCGTCAGTCTCATGGTCAGTCCGCCCCCGCGTTCCGATAGGATATTAAAGAATCAAGCCGCGATGCCGAGGGCGCTTTCGAACAGCGCCCGTCCGTCATTGCCGCCATGCGCGGCTTCGATAAGATTCTCGGGATGCGGCATCAGGCCGAGCACGTTGCCCTTGTCGTTGACGATGCCGGCAATGTCGTTGATCGAGCCGTTAGGATTGGTGCCGCCGGCATAACGGAACACCACCTGGCCTTCGCCTTCGAGCCGCGCCAGCGTCTCGGCATCGGCGAAATAATTGCCGTCGTGATGCGCGACGGGCGAGCGGATTATCTGTCCGGGCTGGTAGCGGCGGGTGAACATGGTGTTGGCGTTGGCGATCTCAAGCTTCACCTGCCGGCAGACGAATTTCAGCGATGCGTTGCGCATCAAGGCGCCGGGCAGCAGTCCCGCCTCGACCAGGATCTGAAAACCGTTGCAGACGCCGATGACGGTCACGCCCTTGGCGGCCTTTTCGGCGACCGCCCGCATCACCGGCATGCGCGCCGCAATCGCACCGCAGCGCAGATAATCGCCAAAGGAGAAGCCGCCGGGGATGGCGATCAGGTCGACATCGGGAATTTCGGTGTCGGTCTGCCAGACGGTCGCCGGCGCCTGGCCGGAAATCTTGGTCAGCGCCGCGATCATGTCGCGGTCGCGGTTGAGGCCAGGCAGGAGGACGACGGCTGATTTCATTGTCAGGCGATCTCCACCGCGTAGTTCTCAATCACCGTGTTCGCCAGAAGCTTGTCGCACATGGCCTTCAGGTCGGCTTCGGCCTTGGCCTTGTCGGTTCCGGTGAGCTCGATGTCGAACACCTTGCCTTGGCGCACCTGGCCGACGCCGTCGAAACCCAGCCCGGAGAGCGCGTGCTCGATCGCCTTGCCCTGCGGGTCGAGGACGCCGTTCTTGAGGGTGACGGTGATACGGGCTTTCATCGATACTCCTGGGCAAACGGTCATTTAGGAAAAGGCCTGCCGTTATCGGCGGCCTGGTAGTCAGTGCTTCAGGCCCTTGGGCGCCTCGGAGGAGGCCACGAGCACGGGACCCGTCGGGCGCGGCGGCTCGTTCTCGTTGATGATGCCGAGACGGCGGGCGACTTCCTGATAGGCTTCGACCAGGCCACCCATGTCGCGGCGGAAACGGTCCTTGTCGAGCTTGTCCTGGGTCGCGACATC
This sequence comes from Mesorhizobium sp. SOD10, assembly GCA_000824805.1. GTDB lineage: Bacteria > Pseudomonadota > Alphaproteobacteria > Rhizobiales > Rhizobiaceae > Mesorhizobium. Next base: position 2,339 of record CCNA01000003.1, on the reverse strand, counting down.
CCACAGCCGGCAGGAATCCGGCGAGATCTCGTCGGCGACGACGATGCGCATCATGTCGCCCTCGAACAGGCGGCCGCATTCGATCTTGAAGTCGACAAGCTGGATGCCGACGCCGAGGAACAGGCCGGAGAGGAAATCGTTGACGCGGATGGCGAGCGCCATGATGTCGTCGATTTCCTGCGGGCTGGCCCAGCCGAAGGCGGTGATGTGCTCTTCCGACACCATCGGGTCGTCGAGCGCGTCGGCCTTGTAATAGAATTCGATGATCGAGCGCGGCAGCACCGTGCCTTCCTCGATGCCGAGGCGCTTGGACAGCGAGCCGGCGGCGACGTTGCGTACGACGACCTCGAGCGGAATGATCTCGACTTCCTTGATCAACTGCTCGCGCATGTTCAGCCGGCGGATGAAGTGGGTCGGGATGCCCATGCGGTTCAAGTGGTTGAAGATGTGCTCGGAAATGCGGTTGTTGAGCACGCCCTTGCCGTCGACCACTTCATGCTTCTTCTTGTTGAATGCGGTGGCATCGTCCTTGAAAAACTGGATCAGCGTCCCCGGCTCAGGTCCCTCATAGAGGATCTTGGCCTTGCCTTCGTAAATGCGGCGGCGATTTTTCATCTGATTTTTTCTCTGGATCTGCGGGCAGGGGGCAAGCGACCGGTTCCTGTCCGTCTGCCTAAATTAGTATGGCGAAGGCGGCGTTCAATGCCGGTGTTATCGCAATCGTCTTGTTTGCTCAATCGGCAAATCCCGCGAATCAACCGCTTTCGGAACCGAAATGCCGCAGCGCAGCATGCGAGGAAGCATATTGACCGACCCGCGGCCTTTTGGTTTGTGCTTGCCCATCACACATATTCATCGTCAAGCGAATCGGATTGATCGGAGAGACGTCATGAGCAGCATGAAAGACCGCGAAGAGGGTTTTGAGCGCAAGTTCGTCTTCGATGAGGAACTTCGCTTCAAGGCCTCGGCGCGCCGCAACAAGGCGCTCGGCCTCTGGGCCGCCGAGAAGCTCGGCAAATCCGGCGCCGATGCAGAAGCCTATGCCAAGGAAGTGGTCGTCTCCGATATCGAGGAAGCGGGCGACCACGATGTCTTCCGCAAGATCCGCAAGGATTTCGATGCCGCCGGCGTCAACCAGTCCGACCACCAGATCCGCCGCACCATGGACGACTTGATGGCGCAGGCGATCGAGCACATCAAGAACAGCTGAGGCTGTGCGGGCATGGTGTCGCCGGAAAACCGCTCCACGCTTTTCGGCATCGTGCTCTATCCCTTTGTTTTTACGCAATTCCGGACGGAAGGTTACGGCGAAGTCGCCGAACCTAAGCGTCACACGCTTTTCCTGGAATTGCTCTGACTGGACCAATCGACCGCCCGGCAAAACCGGGCGGTTTTTCTTTGCCTTCACAGTGTTTCCGGCCGAAACTGCGGATTGTTAACAAGGAAGTTCCGATGTCGCTCAAATCCCGCCTGGCCGCCGACGAAACGCTTTTCACCGCGTGGTCGGGCGTGCCGGACGCGCTGACGGTCGAGATCATCGCCAAGCAGGGTTTCGATGCTGTCACCCTGGACATGCAGCATGGCGGCCATCACGAGGACAGCGTGCTGCGCGGACTGGTGCCGGTGCTGGCCGCCAACAAGCCGGCGCTGGTGCGTATTCCGGTCGGGCGCTTCGACATGGCAAGCCGCGCGCTCGACTTCGGCGCCGAGGCGGTGATCGCGCCGATGGTGAATTCCGTAGCCGATGCAAGGCAGTTCGCCGCCGCGATGAAATATCCGCCGCTGGGCGAGCGCTCCTGGGGCCCGACCTACGCTTTTCCGCGTCACGGCAAGGGCGATCATGCCGAATGGCTGCGCGATACGAACCAGCGCACCATGGCTTTCGCGATGGTCGAAACGCGGGCGGCCCTCGAGGCGCTGGACGGTATTCTGGATACGCCCGGCATCGACGGCATCTTTGTCGGCCCGTCCGATTTCTCGATCGCCTGGTCGAACGGCGCCACCGTCAGTTCGACGCTGGAAAGCATGATGGACACGGTCGCGTCGATCGCCGAGCGGACGCGCAAGGCAGGCAAACATGCCGCGATCTATGTCATCGAACCGGCGATTGCCGGGCGCGTCGTGTCGATGGGCTTCCGGCTGCTCGCCATGGGCTCGGACCACACGCTGATTTCGCTCGGCGCGAAGACGCTGCTGAAAAGCATGCGGGATTCGATCGGTTCCTGAGGCGTATTGATATTCAGGTGAGACCGGCCTGCAAATGCCGGCTTCCTGCGCTTCCGGTGCTCACGTACTTTAAGTACGCTCCCCTCCGGTTCTCGGAAGCCACCATTTTCGGC
>CCNA01000002.1 GCA_000824805.1 Mesorhizobium sp. SOD10 | reverse complement strand
GTTCTCGGAAGCCACCATTTTCGGCTCGGCCTGACCTGAATCTCAACACACCTTAGGTCGACTCAGGGTTCTTTCAACTCCGTCAGGAATTTGGCGAAAGTCATCGAACCCTCGGGCCAGGGGCCGAAGCCGGCATCGTGGTTGAGGTGACCGGCCTCGCCGGCATCGATGAACAGCGATCCCCAGGCGGCGGCGATATCCTCGGCGACCTCGAAGGCGCAGAACGGATCGTTGCGGCTGGCGATCACGATTGACGGAAAGGGCAGGGGATCGCGCGAATAAGGGCCGAAAGTCATCAGATGCCTCGGCCTGATTTCCGGGTTGGAGACGTCCGGCGGCGCGACGAAGAAGGCACCCGCGACCGGCTTTCTGAATTGCGGGATGGCCTGCACCGCCGCCGCGACGCCAAGCGAATGCGCAACGAGAACCACCGGCCGCTCGGCCTCGTTGACGGCGTTCGCCACACTCGCCGTCCAGTCCTCGCGCACGGGCTTCGTCCACTCCGCCTGCTCGACCCGGCGCGCCGTCGACAGTTTCGACTGCCAGCGGGTCTGCCAGTGCTCGGGGCCGGAATTGGTGTAGCCCGGCACGATCAGGATATCTGCGTCTTTGACTTTCATGGCGCCGATGTAGCGAGCGGCCTTCTCGCCTGCAACCCTGTCGCCAATATCGGTGTGATCACAATTGTGAACAACCTGTTCGATTCTTGCTGCCTTGTGTGAACGATCGCAATCGACGATTTGAAGAGGGAACAAGGAACAAGAGCTGGCGGCCGTGGAATGCCATTTCGGGAATGGATGCCGCCGGAACGGAGAGTTTGATGAGCGAACTGCCTTTTGCCGCGACCACCCCGGTCAGCGTGTCGCGCGTGGGATTGAAGACGCGCGACGCCGAGAGCCTGGCCTCTTATTACCGCGCCGTCGTCGGCCTGCAGGAGTTGAGCCGCGCCGACGGCGCGATCACGCTTGGTGCTGCCAATCGCCCGCTGCTGGTGCTTGAGCAGGATGCTTCGGCCAAGCCGGACGATCCGCGCAGCGCCGGGCTTTTCCACACCGCTTTCCTCCTGCCGTCGCGCGCCGATCTTGGCCGCTGGATCAGCCACGCCGCCGCCAACCGCATCGGCATCGAGGGCGCGTCCGACCATCTGGTCAGCGAGGCGCTCTATCTGACCGACCCGGAGGGCAACGGCATCGAGATCTATGCCGACCGTCGTCCGCAGGACTGGAAATGGAATGGTGACAAGATCGCCATGGCGACCGAGCGGCTGAACCTGCCGGCGGTGGTGGGCAGCGTGCCGGCGGGCGATGCCGGCTGGCAGGGGGCGCCGGAAAACACCATTGTCGGCCATGTGCATCTGCGCGTCGGCCGGCCGGAAGATGCCGAGGCGTGGTGGCATGAGGCGTTCGGCTTCGACACCGTCGCCAAATATGGCAGCCAGGCGGTGTTCCTGTCGTCCGGCCATTACCACCATCATATCGGGGCCAATGCCTGGCAGAGCGCCGGGGCCGGCCGCCGCGATTCGTCCCGCTCCGGCCTTGCCTGGGTCGAGATGCGCTCGGACAATGCGAAGGCCGAGACAAACCGCGAGGATCCCTGGGGCACGGTGATCAGGACTGTGCCTGGGAAGGCTTGAGCAGTCGCGCCAAGCGATCAGCGCCGAAGTCGGCGCTGCCGCTCATCCGCCCTTCGGGCAACTTCTCCCCGTAAACGGGCGTGAACGGGGAGAAAGACTGATCAAGCTTCCCCAAACACCCGCTTGAAGATCGTGTCGACATGCTTGGTGTGGTAGCCGAGGTCGAATTTCTCGCGGATATCGGCTTCGGAAAGGGCTGCGGTGACGTCCTTGTCGGCCAGCAGTTCCTCGACGAAATCGGCGCCGTGCTCCCAGACTTTCATGGCGTTGCGCTGCACCAGCCGATAGGCATCCTCGCGTGACAGGCCGGCCTGCGTCAGCGCCAGGAGCACACGTTGCGAATGCACCAGCCCGCGGAACTTGTTGAGGTTCTTCTCCATGTTCTCGGGATAGACGAGCAGCTTGTCGACGACGCCGGTCAGGCGCGCCAGCGCGAAATCCAGCGTCACCGTCGCGTCCGGCCCGATCATACGCTCGACCGAGGAATGCGAAATGTCGCGTTCATGCCAGAGCGCCACGTCTTCCATGGCCGGCAGCGCCATCGAGCGCACCAGCCGGGCAAGGCCGGTGAGGTTTTCGGTCAGCACCGGGTTGCGCTTGTGCGGCATCGCCGACGAGCCTTTCTGGCCCGGCGAGAAATATTCTTCCGCTTCCAGCACTTCGGTGCGCTGCAGATGGCGGATCTCGACGGCGAGGCGTTCGACAGACGAGGCGATGACGCCGAGCGTGGCGAAGAACATGGCATGCCGGTCGCGCGGAATTACCTGGGTCGACACCGGCTCCGGCTTCAACCCGAGCTTTGCCGCAACATGCTCTTCAACGTAAGGCTCGATGTTGGCGAAGGTGCCGACCGCGCCGGAGATGGCGCAGGTCGCTATATCTTCCCGCGCGTGCACCAGACGCTCGCGACAGCGCGAGAACTCGGCATAGGCCTGCGCCAGCTTGACGCCGAAGGTGGTCGGCTCGGCATGGATGCCGTGGCTGCGGCCTATGGTGACGGTGTCCTTGTGCTCGAAGGCGCGGCGCTTCAGCGCGGCGAGCAGGGCGTCGATGTCGGCAAGCAGGATGTCGCTGGCGCGCGTCAGCTGCACGGCCAGACAGGTGTCGAGCACGTCCGACGAGGTCATGCCCTGGTGGATGAAGCGGGCATCCGGTCCGACGAACTCCGCGAGATGGGTGAGGAAAGCGATGACGTCATGCTTGGTGACGCGTTCGATCTCGTCGATCTTGGCGACATCGAATTTGGCGGCGCCGCCTTTTTCCCAGATGGTCCTTGCCGCTTCCTTCGGGATGACTCCCAAGTCCGCCAGCGCATCGCAGGCATGCGCCTCGATCTCGAACCAGATGCGGAAGCGGGTTTCGGGCGACCAGATGGCGACCATTTCCGGCCGGGAATAGCGAGGGATCATCCGTTTTCTAAGTCCTGCCTGGGAGAAGCGTCGGCCGCGTCCTAACAGAGGCTGGCCCGATGCTCAACGCCGCTGCCGCGCAAACCAGATGCTGACCGCGACAAGTGCCGCAAAACCCGCCGGAAAATAGAGCCGCACGCCAAGCGCGAGAAACTGGTAGAGCGCGGTCAGCAGCGTGAAGGCGAACTCGAACGCCCAGGTCAGCGTCAATGCAGGTGCATGCCACTCGGCGTAATAGGAGCGGTATTGCAGCGCAAAGAGGCCGCCGGTGAAGGCGAGTGTCGTCGCCAGGAGGGACACGAATGCCGCGGCCAAGGCTGTTTCCCAATCCCGGCCGCGAGAAACAAGCCTGGCCAGCGTCAGCCCGACCGGAAAGGCGAGCACGCCGCCAAGGCCGTAAAGCAACGCGACAAAGCGGATCCTGTCGGGCGTCTCCCAGGCTGCCAGCAGAAGATTTGCCAGCGCGCTGCCACCCATGGCCATGCCCCAGAGCAAGGTTCCGACAGCAGCCTCGCTTGCCGAAGGAATCGCGGCACGCAGCCAGTCCGTGAGACCATGGCGCAACGGAACCTGCTGCAACGGCGTCATAAGCGGCAAGTCCCGTCGCGCGTCGCATGGCCGGACAGGCTGGGCGTCATCTGTTTCATCAGCGTCATCTATCACGCCATGGTGAACGAGACGTGCCGAGCGATGCATCCAATCCGGCGTTCATTTGTTATTGTCGGCCGTCTCGCATCCGAAAGGGGAGATCGCCATCCAGCGGAGGACCTGCATGAGCACCGACATCAGCAAGATACGCGGACATATGGAAGTGATCGGCGCCGATGGCGTTCATATCGGCACCGTCGACAAGGTCGAAGACGACCGGATCAAGCTGACCAAGGCCGACAGCGGCATGGGCTCGCATAAAGGCCATCACCACTACATTTCGCTCGCCTTGGTCGCGGAAATCGACGGGGAAAAGGTATGGCTCTCCGCGAACTCCGATGTTGCCGTCACCTTCGAGGAAGAAAAGTCCGATCCGACCTGATCGGCGCCGAGCCAATCAGCGCGACGACCAGACCGGGAACAGATCGCCGTCGGCCGGCGTCGCGGCATGGACGCCACGGCTGATGGCGCGCGCCATGGTTGCACCGGCCGCCGCGAACAGGTCGATCGCGGCATCGGCGCCGAGCTCGATGCCGCTCCTGCCGGTCGCCAGAGCAAACACCAGGTCGCCGTCGGCCGGCGTGTGCGTCGGCCAAATGGCACGGGCGAAGCCGTCATGCGCCGAAATCGCCAGCCGCTTGGCCGCGGCTTTGGTCAGTACGGCATCCGTGGCGATGACGGCGATGGTGGTGCTGCCGGCTTCCCCATGTCCGCCGACGCGCCTGTCGCGGTATTTCAGCAGGATGTTCCTTGCGTCTTCCGGCATGGGCTCGGGATAGCCCAGGCCGCCGAACTCGTCGCCGATCTCGAAGGGGGCCGCCCAGAAGTGGCGCCCGCGGCCGACCGTCACCGAGCCGGTCGGATTGACGGCGGCGAGCGCGCCGATGGTGACGCCGCTGTCGAGCACGGTCGAGGCGGAGCCAAGGCCACCCTTCAGCCCGCAGGTCAGCGCGCCGGTGCCGGCACCCGCGGTGCCGATGGCGAAATCCACCGCTGCCGCCTGCACGGCCTCGTAGCCGAGCTCGCGATAGGGCGGATAGCGGCCCCAATCCTTGTCGCCGCCATTGCGCAGGTCGAACAGGATCGCGGCCGGCACGATCGGCACGCGGAAGCCGCCGACTTCGACACCGATGTCTTTCTCGCGCAGCGCCGCCTGCACGCCCGAGGCGGCGTCGAGGCCGAAGGCGGAGCCGCCGGACAGAACGACGGCATGGATCGTCGCGATCGAGTTCTGCGGCTCAAGCAGATCGGTCTCGCGCGTACCCGGCGCGCCGCCCAGCACCTGAATGCCGGCAACCGCGGGCTCGTCGCACAGCACCACCGTGACGCCGGATTTCAGCCGGGCGTCGGCGGCATTGCCGACGCGAAGGCCGTCGACGTCGGTGATGAGATTGCGCGGACCGGTGCGGAACATCAGTTGTCCTCCAGCGGCACGAAATGCGCGCCGTCGAAGCGGAAGAGGCGGAATGGCGTCTGGCTGAGATCGCCCTTATCATCGAAGCGGATGGTGCCGATCGCGGTCGCGAAATCATGGCCGGTGAGCGCTTCGCCGAGCGGCTGGCCGGAGCTTTCCGCGCCGGCCAGCGCGGCCTTGGCGACCTCGACCGCGGCATAGGCCGGCAGCGTGTAGCCATCCGGCACGATGTTCTTCGCCCCGAAAGCCTGCACCACCTTGGGATCGGCGACCTCCGCCCATTCGGGCGTCGCGATCATCAGCGTGCCGACGGCGTAAGGCACATTCCCCGGCGGCGTGCGCAGGTTCTCGCCGCCGGCGAAGGTTATGCCGGCATTGAGCTGGGCGGCGTCGCGACCCATGATGGCGATATCGTCGCCGTCTCCGCCGGCGAACACCTTGGTGGCGCCGGCCTTCTTCAGCCGGCCGACCAGTCCGATCTGGTTGTCGAGCTGCGGCCGGAACGTGTCGACGAAGACGGGCTTCAGCGCCGCCTGCTCGGCCGCGGCGCGGAAGGTTTCGGCCATCTCGCGGCCATAGATGGTGCCGTCATCGATGATGGCGAACAGGTCGTCGCGCCAGAGCTGGGTAAGCTTGGCGGCAACCGCGTTGCGCTCATCGTCGCCACGCGGGCCGAGCCGGTAGACCAGCCAGCCGGTCTTGGCGCGCCGGTCCGTCAGGCTTTCGGTGCGCACGCCAACCGTGATGACCGGGATGTTGGCATCCTTCAGGATCGGCAGCGCGGCCTCGATCGCTTCCATGCAGAGAAAGCCCACCACGACATTGACCTTGGCGTCGACGAAGGCCTTTGCCGCCGCGGCGCCGCCATCGGCGGTGCAGGCGTCGTCCACGACCTTCATGGCGATGCCGTTTGCCTCCGCCGCCATGCCCGCGCCGGCCTCGACCTGCTTGCCGAGGATCGCCGACGGACCGGAAAGCGGCGCGGCAACGCCGACCAGCGTCTCGGCGTCGGCGCTCGCGGCCAGCGACAGCCAGAGCAGCACGGCTGATGTCGTCGTAAGAAGACGCATTCGGGCTAAGAGATCCTCCATGCCGGGAATAAAGTCCCGACACTATTCCAGGAAATGCCTAAAGGCTGGCTAAGCGCCGCGCAACACGCGAATTTGCGGATTGCAGTCAAGCACTTCGCCCCCACAGGGCAACTTGTGGCGTGCAATATGCCGCCATATATAACGAACTGGTTTCGACAGGTGGATTATCGAGTGCTCAAGATCAATGACATCGGGCCGCAGCACTATCGCGACGCGATGGCGCATTTCGCCGGCCATGTGCATGTGGTGACGACGGACGGGCCTGGCGGCAAAAGGGGCGCAACGGTGATCGCCGCCTGTTCGGTCTCGGACACGCCGCCGACGGTGCTGGTCTGCCTCAATCGCGAGAACGCCAAGAACGAAGCCTTCGTCAAGAACGGCAAGTTCGCGTTGAACACGCTCGCCTCGGACCAGGAAGCCGTCTCGGTCGGCTTTTCCGGCATCACCGGTCTGCCGGTGGAGGAGCGCTTTGCGCTGGCCGAGTGGGATGTGATCTCGACCGGCGCGCCGACGCTGAAAGGCGCGCTTGCCGTGTTCGACTGCGAGATCATCGATGCCAAGGATTTGGCCACCCACCGTGTGCTTTTTGGCAAGGTGACAGGCCTGCGCATCGGCGATAATTTGCGGCCGCTGATCTACCACAACCGCGGCTATCACGTTCTTTGAAACGGGCGGGCGGGATCCACGGAGACAAGATGACCGCCCCGCGCCCCGCGCCGAAATCGATCGATGAAACGCTCGACCTTTTGACCGGCGCGGACTATGTCGCGGACCGTTCGCTGGCGACCGTGCTGTTTTTATCGCTGCGCATGAAGCGGCCCTTGTTCCTCGAAGGCGAGGCGGGCGTCGGCAAGACCGAGATCGCCAAGGTGCTGGCCGACGCGCTCGGCCGCCGGCTGATCCGCCTGCAATGCTATGAAGGTCTCGACGTCTCCTCAGCCGTCTATGAGTGGAATTATGCCGCCCAGATGATCGAAATACGCATGGAGGAGGCGGCGGGCAAGGTCGTGCGCTCCGACATGGAACGCAACGTCTTTTCAGAAAAATACCTGATCCGCCGCCCGGTGCTCGACGCGCTGACCGGCAAGAAAGGCGCGGCACCGGTGTTCCTGATCGACGAGCTCGATCGTACCGACGAGGCTTTCGAGGCGTTTCTGCTCGAGATACTGTCGGACTTTCAGGTTACCGTTCCCGAGCTTGGCACGATCAAGGCCGAAGAGCCGCCGATCGTCATCATCACCAGCAACCGCACGCGCGAAATCCATGACGCGCTGAAGCGGCGCTGCCTCTATCATTGGGTCGATTATCCGAATGCCGAGCGCGAACTGGAGATCGTGCGGCGCAAGGTGCCGCAGGCGAACCGCCGGCTGTCGGCGGAGATCGTGTCCTTCATTCAGAAGCTGCGCCAGGTCGAGTTGTTCAAGGCTCCCGGCGTCGCCGAAACCATCGATTGGGCTGGCGCGTTGACCGAGCTCGACAAGGTGGCGCTCGATCCGGAGACCGTATCGGACACGATCGGCGTGCTTTTGAAGTACCAGGACGACATCGCCCGTATCGACGAAGGCGAGGGCCGGCGCATCCTCAATGAGGTGAAGGCCGAGCTGTCAGCGGCGGAGTAGGCGCGATGCCGTCGCCGCGTCCGGAACCCAGAGAGGCGACAGCCGAGGGGCGCATCGCCGACAACATCGTCTATTTCGCCCGCGCCTTGCGCAAGGCCGGCATGCGCGTCGGCCCGGCCTCGGTGAAGGACGCCATCGAGGCGGTGCTTGCCGCCGGCATCGGCTCGCGCGACGATTTCTACTGGACGCTGCATGCGGTGCTGGTCTCGCGGCGCGAGGATCATCCCGTCTTCGACGAGGCTTTCCGCCTGTTCTGGAAATCGCGCGAGCTGATTGAGAAATTGCTGGCGATGTTTTCGCCGGTCGCGCCGGACAACGCTGAAAAGCAGAAGCCGCGAGCGGCGGAGAACCGCGTCAGCCAGGCGATGTTCGAAGGCCACCAGAAGAACCAGCCAATGCGGGAAGTGCCGGAGATCGAAGTCGATGCGCGCCTCACCTTTTCCGGCAATGAGGTGCTGCGCGGCAAGGACTTCGCCCAGATGGACGCCGGCGAAATGGCCGAGGCCAAAAAGGCGATCATGGCCCTGCGCCTTCCCTTCGATCTCGTCCGCACGCGGCGCTTCAAGGCCGACGCGCAGGGGCGCCGCATCGATCCGCGCGCCATGATGCGCTCGGCCGCGCGCACCGGCGGCGCGCTTATCCTGCCGAAATTCCGGTCGCAGCGCGACGTGCATCCGCCGCTGGTGGTGCTTGCCGATATTTCCGGCTCGATGAGCCAGTACACGCGCATCTTCCTGCATTTCCTGCATGCCTTGACGGAAAAGCGAAGGCGCGTGCATGTCTTCGTCTTCGGCACAAGGCTGACGAACCTGACCCGCCAGATGCGCCACCGCGATCCGGACGAGGCGCTTGCCGAATGCTCGGCGGCGGTGAAGGACTGGTCGGGCGGCACCCGCATCGGCGATACGCTGGCCGAGTTCAACCGGCTGTGGTCACGCCGGGTGCTCGGGCAGGGCGCCATGGTGCTTCTCATCACCGATGGGCTGGAGCGCGACGACGTCACCGGCCTTTCGCAGGAGATGGAGCGGCTGCATAAATCCTGCCGGCGGCTGATCTGGCTCAATCCGCTGTTGCGCTTCGACGGTTTCGAGGCGCGCGCGCGCGGCGTGAAAGCGATGCTGCCCCATGTCGACGAGTTCCGGGCGGTGCACAATCTCGACGCGCTGGCCGATCTTTGCGCCTCGCTCGACCAGCGGCGGGCGGCTGCGGTCGATCCGCGCCGCTGGCTGCAAACTGGCGGGAGGCGTGCCGCATAGTCATATGTTTTTGAAGCCTTATATTCTGGGGGTGTTCCCCTCGGGAAACTTTGCGAGAAGCGACGATGGATGAGAGCATTTATCTGGATGAAGCCCGCGATCCCCTGATCATCGCGGAAAGCTGGATGAAGGATGGCAAGGATGTCGCCATCGCGACCGTGGTCGAGACCTGGGGTTCGGCGCCGCGCCCGGTCGGCAGCCATCTTGTCATCGACGCCGAAGGGAACTTCCATGGTTCGGTTTCCGGTGGCTGCGTGGAGGGCGCGGTTGTGACGGAAGCGGTGGACGTCATCGGCTCGGGCAAGGCCAGGATGCTGGAGTTCGGTGTTGCCGACGACACCGCCTGGCAGGTGGGCCTTTCCTGCGGCGGCCGCATCAAGGTCTATGTCGAAAGGCTGGGCTGACCGCCGTGGATCCCTATGTCTTGAAGACGCTCAACGAAGAACGCCGCGCCCGCCGAGCGGCCGTGCTTGTCACCGATCTCGGCGACGGCCGCGACCGCATCGTGCGCGAGGGTGATCATGTTGCCGGCGATCTCGGAGCGGCAATCGCCAATGCGTTCCGCACCGGCCATTCGCGGTCGGTGGAAGCGGAAGGGCGGACCTTCTTTCTCAACGCGCATCTGCCGCGCCCGCGCCTCGTCGTGATCGGCGCCGTGCATATCAGCCAGGCATTGGCGCCGATGGCCAGGATCGCCGGCTACCCGGTCGAGATCATCGATCCGCGCACCGCCTTTGCCACACCGGAGCGCTTTCCCGACGTCGCGCTGCATGCCGAATGGCCGGAGGATGTGCTGAAGCGCCAGCCGCTCGACAGCTATACCGCGCTTGCCGCCGTCACCCATGATCCGAAGATCGACGATTTTGCGCTGAAGGCGGCGCTCGACGCGCGGTGCTTCTATATCGGGGCGCTCGGCAGCCGCAAGACTCACGCCAAGCGTGTCGAACGCCTGCTGGCGCTCGGCGCCGGCGCCGACCAGATCGCCCGCATCCATGCGCCGATCGGCCTCGACATCGGCGCGGCAAGTCCGGCCGAGATCGCCGTCGCTGTGCTTGCCCAAACCATCCACGCCTTCCGCTCACGCGGTCTGGAAGCAAAAGGCGCCGTGGCGTGAAATTCGGGCCGGTTCCGATCGATGAGGCGGAAGGGGCGGTGCTGGCGCATGCGACCACCGCCGGTGAAAAACGGTTCCGCAAGGCGCAACGGCTGACCCGCGAGGACATCGCGGCGCTCAAGGCGGCGGGCGTCGGTGAAGTCGTCGCCGCGGTGCTCGCCGAGGACGATCTCGGCGAAGATGCCGCCGCCGCGAAGATCGCCGCCGCCATGAGCCACCGCAACATCGAGGTCAAGCCGGCCGCGACCGGGCGGGTGAATTTGCATGCGGAAGCCTCGGGCGTCTTTACCGTCGATGCCGGGATGATCGACGCCATCAATGCCGTCGATCCGGCCATCACCATCGCGACGCTGGCGCAGCACGCATCGGTCGAGAAGGGCCAGATGGTGGCGACGGTGAAGATCATCCCATTTGCCGTCGCGGCAAGCCTTGTGGACACCGTGGTGAGAATTTGCGCCGGCCGCGAGATCTTTGCCGTCAACGCCTATCGCCCCATCACTGTCGGCGTCATCCAGACGGTGCTTCCGGGCGTCAAGCCGAGCGTGCTCGACAAGACGCTGCGCGTCACCGAGGCGCGGCTGGCGCGTTCCGGCGGCCGGCTGACGGCCGAACGGCGCACGCCGCACGAGATTGCGCCGGTCGCCGCGGCCGCGACCCAGCTTGCGCGCGACAACGACATGGTGGTGATCTTCGGTGCCTCGGCCATGAGCGACTTCGCCGATGTCGTGCCTGCGGCTATCGAACGTGCCGGTGGTACCGTGGTCCGCGCCGGCATGCCGGTCGATCCCGGCAATCTGCTGGTACTCGGGACGCTCGATGGCAAGCGTGTCGTCGGCGCCCCGGGATGCGCGCGCAGCCCGAAAGAGAATGGCTTCGACTGGGTGCTCGATCGCCTGATTGCCGGGCTCGAGGTGACGGCGCGAGATATTGCCGGCATGGGCGTCGGCGGGCTTCTGATGGAAATCCCGACCAGGCCGCAGCCGCGCGAGCCGGCGCCGCAACCGGCACAGTCGGCGCTGAAGGTCGACATCGTGCTGCTGGCCGCAGGCCGTTCCAGCCGCATGGGCGGGCCGAACAAGCTTCTGGCGCTGTTCGACGGCGAGCCGCTGGTGCGCCGCACCGCCTCCCGCGCGGTGGCCTCGAAGGCCGCCAGCACTATCGTCGTCACCGGCCATCAGCGCGAACGCGTGCGTTCCGCGCTTTCCGGTCTCGGTGTGAGCCTCGCCGACAATCCGGACTTCGCCGATGGCCTCGCTTCGTCATTGAAGGCGGGCATCGCAAGGGTGGCGCCCGACGCGGCCGGCGCCATGATCGTGCTTGGCGACATGCCCGGCGTTTCGTCCAAGGACCTCGACAGCCTGATCGACGCGTTCCGCCGCTCCGGCGGCCGCGCCGTGGTGCGCGCCTCGTATCAGGGCAAGCGCGGCAATCCGGTGCTTTTGCCGCGATCGCTCTTTACGGCCGTCGCGCACCTCGAAGGTGACACCGGCGCGCGCCATCTGGTCGAGGCCGAGGGGCTCGACGTCATCGACGTCGAGATCGGGCAGGGCGCCTCGATCGATGTCGACACGCGCGAGGCGTTGGAGGAGGCGGGCGGCGTTCTGCAGGATTGACAAAGCAGAGCCGAATTTCGCATGCCTCTTGGCATGGCTTTGCGTTATCGACTTTTTTTCGCCCTGGTTACCGCGACCGCACTTTCCCTCTCGGCCGCCGAGGGGCAGACGCTTTCGCTGAAATCGTTCAAGGACGATCTCTTCGCCTATCCGGCGACATTGTCGACGAGCGATAACGGCGCCTACACCGTCCTCGACTATCGCGAGATGCGCGACATCAACCAGCGCGACGAAGTGCCGGAAAAGCGGGTGCGTGCGCAATATACCGATCCCGGCGTGCGCAAGGTGCAGCAGGATTTGATGCTGAAGACTGACGCCGGCGACATCAGGCATGTCGCGGTCGGCAGGACGCAAGGCGCTTCCATCATCGTGCTCTACCTGCACGGGCAGGGCGGCAGCCGCAAGCAAGGCGTCGACGACTTCACCTTCGGTGGCAATTTCAACCGCATCAAGAACCTTATGGCCGCCAACAACGGCCTCTATCTTTCGCCGGATTTCCCCGATTTCGGCGACAAGGGTGCGGCGCAAGTTGCGGCGCTCATCGGTCACTATGCTGACGCATCGCCGGGCGCGAAAATCTTCGTCGCCTGTGGCTCGATGGGCGGCATGATCTGCTGGAAGCTCGCCGCGCGCAAGGATACGGGCGGCCGCATCAACGGGCTGCTGCTGCTCGGATCGCTGTGGGACGACAGCTTTTTGACCAGCCCTGCCTTCAAGCGCCGCGTGCCGGTGTTCTTCGGCCAGGGCAGCCATGACGTGGTCTTCCCGGTGGAGAAGCAGGAAGCCTTCTTCCGCTCGATCCTCGCCAAAAAATCCTATCCGACCCGCTTCGTGCGTTTCGAGACCGGCACGCATGGCACGCCGATCCGCATGGTCGACTGGCGCGGCACGCTGAACTGGATGCTGACCAAGGCGCCGTGATCGCGCTGCAGCGCCTCAAGGCGCTGTGTCGTAGTCGATGACGGTCTGCGGGTTTTGCTCGCCGTCATAGGATGCATCGACGTCATACTGGACGAGCGAGAAATCTCCGTTGCGGAAGAGATACGTTCCTGAGGACGAGGCGTCCCCCGCACCGCGCCATTTGTTGGACGTGGTGATGGTCTTGGTGTTGTCGTCATAGTCCGAGTTGGTTGCCCAGCCGCTGGTTTTGAAGCCGATGATGTGGATCGACTCGACCTTGCCTTCGCTGTTGTTGTTCTCGTAGCGGATGTCGAGATCCGGCTCGGTGAACTGCAACTGGGTCACGCCGTTGACGTCGTCGGCGATGTAGTAGACCGCCGTCTCGTTGTAGGCGGCCATCGAACAGAAGAAGCGGAACAGCCGCGTCTCGCGTTCCGGGTCGTTGGGCTGGGCATCCTTGTCCTTGTAACGGATGGAATGAGCCTCGGGTTCTCCGATCGGCTTGCCTTCCGGATCCTCCTTGTCGCACTGGTCGCCATAGGTGGCGAGGAACGCTTTCCTAGCCTGTTCCAGCGCCTCGTCTTTCTTCGGCGGCGGCGGACCGTCGCCGCAGCTTGCCGGCACGGCGCTGTCGAAATCCTCGGTCGAGGGCTTCAATGCGCCCTTGTCGATGAAGATCGGCTGGAAGGGCGGCTCCTGGATCTGCGCGTTGACCTGGCGGACCGTGTAGCAGCCGGCGAAAACCTTGGCTTCGCCTTTCTTGTCGGTTGCCTGAATGGCGATCGGGACGCTGTAATAGATGCTCCCGGCCGCCCCTTCCTCCGACACGGCGCCAGTCTGGACTTCAACGCTGCCGGTGCCGTCGTAACCCTTGACGAAGGCGTTGAAGTCCTTTGCCGGCTTCGTATCGCCGAAATAGCCCCAGGCGCGGGCGAACTCGTGGCGGTTAATGGCGCTGTAGAGTGAGCGAACGACCGCATCGGCGCTGGACCTGTCGTCGATATAGGGCGCGTCCGCCGCAGGCGCGGGCTGCGTGAGGCCGGCCAGTGAGAGAAAGACGGTCGCTGCGAAAGTGGCTCTTTTCATCGAATCCTCCGCTCGGTAACGAAAATACTACCACGGCGATTGCGGCGGCGCGGTGACGCCGCGGGCCGGGCCGCTTGAAGAATCGTGTTGGGAGGCGCTAGTTCAGGCCCCGCGGCGCTGGGGCCGCATGGGAGATTACCCGTGACCATTTCCATGTACGACATATCGGTCGGCGTGTTTTCCGCCAGGCTGCAGGCGCTGGCCAGCGTCCTGACCGCGGCGGAGCAGAATGCCGGCGAACGCAAGATCGATCCGCAGGTGTTCCTCACCGCGCGGCTGGCACCGGACATGTTCGCGCTGACCAGGCAAGTCCAGATCGCCACCGACCACGCCAAGGGCGCGCCGTCGCGGCTGGCCGGCCGCGAGGTGCCGAAATACGAGGACAATGAGGCTAGCTTTGCCGAGCTGCAGGCCCGCATCGCCAAGACGCTCGATCATCTGGCGACATTCACGGCGGCCGATCTGGAAGGATCGCATGAAAGGACGGTCGAAGTGCGGCTCGGCGGCCGCGAAACCACGCTGCCCGGCCTGCAATATCTGCTGCACCTGGCGATGCCGAATTTCTATTTCCACGTCACAACGGCCTACGACATCCTGCGCCACAATGGCGTGCCGCTCGGCAAGCAGACGTTTCTGGGAAATCGTTGACTTTGAAGAGGTTGGAGGTTTCCCGGCATCCCGGGAAACCTCTTCGGTTCAGCGCAGCCTCAGCGGATCGACATTTCGCGCGCGATGCGCGGAAAATCCGCCGGCTTGATGCCGATATCGGCGCGGTCGGCATTGCTCATCGCATTCAGAAGCGCGAGCGCCGCGCGGTAACGCTGCTGTTCCTGCGGCCTCGGCCGAGCGAACATTTCAGTGAAGAACCCCATGACTCAAGTTGCCCCTGTTGGTCCTCCCGACACCACGATATAGGTGATTTGTTAAAAATTGTGCAGTGCAGCAATTGCATGGCTGCCATGCCGGATGAAATTTTTTCCGCCACATCGATTTTCCGTGAAACTTTCCGGTGGGCTCGACCTTAGGGACCGGTGCCGGCTCATGGCTGGCTTTTCCTCGCCATTCCTGGCGACCCTGCCGGGCTGCACGAAAATGCAGCCCGGCCTTTTCCCGTGATCGTTTTCCCGGGCACAAAAGCCGGCAATTGTTAATGTCGCCAGCATTCATTTTTAACGAGAGCGGCCTATGGTCGGCGGCATCGACACATGCCGTCACCACAGGGGAGGCTGAGATCGGCACCGGGAACAAGCTCGATTTCGCTTCGTTGCTCGACGACCTGATCGTCGCCTCGGAGAAAGGCGAGGAAGAGGGCGCCCGGCCTTCTATCCCGTTCGACTATCTGTCCGTGGCCGATGAGCTGCATTCCGGCCGCATCAAGGTCGCCGGCGAGAGCGTCGCTGCCGAATATCGCGAGTCAGGCACCGACCTCGCGGCCGAGTTCGCGGCACTTCTCGACCAGGCGAAACTGGCGCTTGCCGGCGAAGATCACCGGCCCGAGGAGAGGCTGCCGCCGATCGATCCCGAGGCGATCGCCGGCGAGCTCGGTCTCGACCGTCCGGCAAAGAATGCCGATTTCGGCCGCATTCGCCGCAATTTCGCTTTCGCAAACCACCCGGACCGGGTGGCGCCGCATCTGCGCCAGCGCGCCATGATCCGCATGCAGGTGGCCAACATGCTGATCGACGAGGCCAAGCGGCGGGCTTTGGCGGCCACACGCCGGTAGCCGGAATTACCTTAAAAGTCTGAGGCTACAGGGCTTGGAGAAACTCCAGCCTGTGCTTTATGCTTGAATTTCCTCCCCGCGCTGTCCGCGCAACCTCCCGCCGGAGAACCCAATGCATAAACGCCGCCTCGGTCGGACCGATCTCCTTGTTTCGCAAATCTGCCTCGGTTCGATGACCTGGGGTCAGCAGAACACCGAAGCCGAAGGCCACGCGCAGATGGATCTGGCGTTCTCCCGCGGCGTGAATTTCATCGACACGGCCGAGCTTTACCCGATTCCGCCCAAGGCGGAGACGCAAGGGCGAACCGAGAAGACCATCGGCAGTTGGATGAAGGCCAATCGCAACCGCGACAAGGTCATCCTCGCCTCGAAGGTCGTCGGCCGCACGGCCAATACATGGTTCCGCGGCGATCGTCCCTCGAAGCTGGTGCGTGCCGACATTTTCGATGCGGTCGAGAAGTCGCTGGCCAAGCTCGGTACCGATTACATAGACCTCTACCAGATCCACTGGCCGGACCGGGACATTCCGTGGGGCTCGAATCCGACGCGTGTCGGAGCGGTGGCGCGGCGTGCGGATGCGGCAGGCGCTCCGGGAGACGAGACGCCGATTGCCGAAACGCTCGCCGTCTTCGACGAGCTCGTAAAGGCCGGAAAGATCCGCCATCTCGGGCTTTCGAACGAAAGCTCCTGGGGTGTCATGCGCTTCGTCTTCGAATCCGAGAAGGGCACGGGTCCGCGCGTCGCCTCGCTGCAGAACGCCTACAATCTCGTCAACCGCACTTTCGAGGTGAACCTTGCCGAGGTCTGCGAGCGCGAGGAGATCGCGTTCCTTCCTTACTCGCCGCTTGCGCAGGGCTATCTCACCGGCAAATACGATCATGGCGCGCGGCCGCAAGGTTCGCGCTCGCAGCTCTTCAACCGCGGCCAGCGCTACGAGACGCCGAATGCGGCGGAGGTGCTGCTCGAATACAATGAACTGGCACGCTCCTTCGGCATGGAGCCGGCGCTTTTCGCGAACGCGTATGTATCGAGCCGGCCTTTTGTAACTGCCAACATCATCGGCGCAACAAGCGTCGCGCAGCTCGACACGGCGCTGTCATCGGTCGAGGTCAGGTGGACGGAGGAAATGCAGAAGGCGGTCGACGCCATCCATCAGCGCGTCGGCAATCCGTGCCCGTGATCAGGAATCGTTGAGAAAGAACGAGGGGATGGAGATGGCGGTAGATTTTCCGATCGAGGCCGTGCGAGGCAAGTTTCCGGCACTCTCGCTGGCCGATGACGGGCGCCGGCGCATCTATCTCGACAATCCCGCCGGCACGCAGGTGCCGCTGACGGTGGCGGACGCAGTGTCGGGCTGCCTGCTCTCGACCAACGCCAATCTGGGCGGGTTCTTTGAGACCACGGTCGCGGCGCAGAAGGTTGTCGACGACGCGCATGCGGCGATGGCCGATTTTCTGAACGCATCGAGCGTCGAGGAGATCGTCATCGGCGCCAACATGACGACGCTGACCTATCACATGTCGCGCACGCTCGGCCGCACGATGAAGCCTGGCGACGAAATCATCGTCACGCGCATGGACCATGAGGGCAATGTCTCGCCCTGGCTGCAGCTTGCCGAGGATCTCGGCCTCGTCGTGCGCTTCCCGCCGTTCGATCAGCGGAGCTGGCAGGTCGAGGAATCGGCGCTTAAATCACTGCTTTCGCAAAAGACGCGGCTTGTCGCGCTGAACTATGCCTCGAACCTCACCGGCTCGATCAACCGGGTGAAGGCGCTGACGGCGATCGCCAAGCAGGCCGGCGCGCTTGTCTATGTCGATGCCGTACAGTTCGCGCCGCACGGGCTGATCGACGTGCAGGAACTTGGCTGTGATTTCCTGATCTGCTCGGCCTATAAATTCTTCGGGCCGCATATGGGCATATTGTGGGGCCGCCGCGACGTCATCGACGCGCTCCAGCCTTACAAATGCCGCTGCTCTTCGAACGCCCTACCAGAGCGGTTCGAGCTTGGCACGCCGCAGATCGAGCTGATGGCCGGGCTGACGGCAGCCATCGACTATTTCGCCGATCTCGGCGCTGCTGCTGGCGAGACCGGGTCGCGGCGGCAGCGGATCGCAAAGGCGTTCGAAGTTTCGATCGCTTACGAGAATACGCTGGCCCGGCAATTGATCGAAGGCCTGCGCGGCATCGATGGCCTGGTCATCCACGGCATTACCGATCCGGAACGCCTCGCCGAGCGGGTGCCGACCATTTCCTTCACCGTCGAAGGCATCGCGCCGGAAACGATCGTGCGGCAGATGAACGCCGAAAACATCTTCCTTTGGTCAGGCCACAATTATGCGTGGGAGGTCGTCCACCAACTCGGCATACCCGCCGAGCAGGGCGTCGTACGCATCGGCATTGCCCATTACAACACGGCGGCCGAGATCGAGGAGACGCTGGAAAGCGTGCATCGCGTGATCGCGATGCTGAGGCAGCAGCGCTAGAGCAATTCCAGGAAAAGTGTGAGCGGTTTTCCGTTCGGAATTGCGCAAAAAAAACAAAGAGATAGAGCGGTTCGCCGTTTCGGTGAAACGGCGAACCGCTCTAGTCTTTCTTGCCGCCGAAGCCGGTCAGGAAAGCGGTGAGATTGTCGCTCAGCGCGTCGCAGAGATAGCCGCCCTCCTGGACGATCACCGTGGGCAGGCCGAGGCCGGCTATCGCTTCGCCGATGCGCGAGAAGCCGGGCGTCGTCACCGAAAGGCCGCCGAACGGATCGCCCTCGAAAGCATCAAGGCCGAGCGCCACAACCAGCGCCTCCGGCGCGAAGGCGCGGATGCGCTGGAATGCTGCCGACAGCGCTTCGAGAAAGGCCGCGTCGCCTGATTTGCGCGGCAGCGGCAGGTTGAGATTGTAGCCGAGGCCGGGGCCTTCGCCGCGCTCGTCGGCATGCCCCCAGAAGAACGGATAGAAGCGCACCGGATCAGCGTGCAGCGAGACGGTGAGCACGTCGGGGCGGGCGTAGAAGATGCCTTGCGTGCCGTTGCCGTGGTGCAGGTCGACATCGAGAATGGCGACACGGGCGGAATTCCTCCGCAGAACCTGCGCGGCGACGGCCGAATTGTTGATGAAGCAGAAGCCGCCGGCGACATCGGCGAAAGCGTGATGGCCGGGCGGGCGGCAGAGCGCATAGGCCGACGGCGCCCCGGCCATCACCGCTTCAGCGGCCTCGACCGAACTCCAGGCGCTCCATAGCGCGCTGTTCCAGGTCTCGGCCGAGATCGGACAGGCGGTGTCGGCCATGTGGTAGCCGGCCTGGCCGACAGCAGAGGCCGGATAGGAGCCGTTGCGGGCGATCGGGTGGATGTTCGGGATGACTTCCGCCGAAGCGCCGTCGATGCGCTGCCAGCGCGCGAAGATGTGCTCGAGGAAATCGAGATATTCAGGCGTATGGACCGCCGCGATCGGGCCAAGCCCATGATTTCCTGGACGTTCGACCGTCAAACCGCCCGATCTTGCGCCGGCTAACAACCTTTCGACCCGCTCTGGTTTTTCCGGATTCGGCTGAGGCGCGCCGCTGGAGAGGAAAGCCTTGGGATCATGGCGCTTCTGCTCTTCGGCATAAAAGGCTTTCATCGTCACTCCTCCGGCGCGTCGGCAAAGGCGAAGAAGGCATCGCCGACGATCTTCTGCACCTGTTCGTAATTCGACCAGCCGATGCCCAATCTCTCATAGAAGGCCTTGGCTGTTTCATTGTCGGTATCGACGGAGAGCCTCAGATAGACCCCGCCCGCCGCGCGGCACTCTTTCGCGACGCGGCGCAGCAGCCTTTCGCCGACCCGGCGCCCGCGAAAACGATCCTCGACATAAAGGTCCTGCACATAGACGCCCGGCCGGCCCATCCAGGTCGAGAAGATCGGGAAATGCAGGCAAAGCCCGGCGAATTCGCCGCCGATTTCGGCGATCAAGGTGGAGAAGGCGGGCTTTTCGCCGAAGCCGTAGCTGCGAAGGTCTTCGGGTGTCGAGGTGATTTCCTGATGCGCGCCTATATGGGCGCCGAGCCGCAGCAGCGCGGCATGAATCGTTTCGACGTCCTCGATGGTGCCGGGACGGAGGGTGACCGGTGCCGGCATCAAAACACCTTCCTCATCCCTCCACCGGTAGGTCAAGTTCCTCCGCCAACGCCTCCAGCGAGTCGCCGATGATGGAGATCATCTCGCCGATCTGTTCTCGGGTGATGATCATCGGCGGCGCCACCATGAAATTGTCGCCGTCGACGCCGCCCTTGACCTTGCGGCCATAGATGATCAGGCCGCGCGCATAGGCGTGGTCGAGCAGGCGCTGCGTCGCCTTGCTGGCCGGGTCGATGGGCTTCAGCGTTTCCGGATCGGCGACCATCTCGGTGCCGGTGAGCAGGCCCTTGCCGCGTACGTCGGCGATGAAGGGAAAGCGCTTTTGCAGGCTCTTCAGCTCCGCCATCAGCACGTCGCCCATGGCGGCGGCATTGGCGATCAGCTCGAGCCGGTCCATCTCACCGAGCACGGCAAGGCCGGCGGCGCAGGCAAGCGGATTGCCGGCATAGGTATGGCCGTGCTGGAAGCCGCCGGAGGCCAGCAGCGGCTCGACCAGGCGCATCGGCGCGGCGAGGGCGCCGAGCGGCGCATAGCCCGAGCCCAGTCCCTTCGAGAGGGCCACGATGTCCGGCCTGCAGTTCCAGTGGTCGCCGCCGAGGAATTTGCCTGTCCTCCCGGCGCCGCTCATCACCTCGTCATGGATGAGCAGGATGCCGTAGCGATCGCAGATCTCGCGGATGCGGGGGTAGTAGCTGTCGGGCGCAACCAGGGCTGCGGTCGCGGCACCGCCGACCGGCTCCATGATGAAGGCCAAAACGCTTTCCGGCCCTTCGGCTTGAATCTTCTCCTCCAGCATGTCGGCGTAGCGGAGGCCGCGCTGTTCCATCGAAAGGTTGTCGCGGTCGCGCCACGCGGTGGGCGCCGGCACGGTCGGCATCACGCGCATCATCGGCGTGAAGGTCTCGGCGAGCGCATCGTCGCCGGTGACGGAAAGCGAGCCCAGCGTGCCGCCATGATAGGAGGGGAAGCGGGTGATGACCTTCCAGCGCTTCGGCTGGCCGGTGGCAACCGCCCATTGGCGGGCGAGCTTGATGCAGGATTCGGTCGCTTCCGAGCCGCCCGAAACGAAGAAGATGCGGTCCATGCCTTCGGGAAGTTTCCGCGCCAATTCCCGCGCCAGCTCTTCGGCCGGCTCGTTCTCGAAATGCAGCCGGTAGGCGAAAGTGGTCTTGTCCATCTGCCGCTTCATGGCGTCGAGCACGTTGCGGTTGGAATGGCCGATATTGGCGACCATCGGCCCGCTCGAGCCGTCGATGAAGCGGCGGCCGTCCTTCGTCCAGAAATAGATGCCCTCGGCGCGGTCGACGAGCGGCCGGCGCAGGCTGGAGAGATAGAACAGATGCGACGGCGGCCGCGCTTCGGCTTCGGGAACGGGCTGGACTTCCAGTTTCGACATGTCAGGACTTTCCAAGATAGCGGTCGAGAACATTCCTGGTCACGCGTTCGACCATCGCATCCTGCCTTAGCAGGCCGGCGACCCATTCGCAGCTTCCGGCATGGAAGACCTCGCCTTTGCCGCGCGGGAAATTGACGATCATGCCGTTGCCGCGCTTGACCTTGTCGAGATTGGCGTCGCTCGCCTCGCCGAATAAGGTCTCGGCGGTGAAGCGCCCGTCCTCATCGGTGAGGAACTGGTCCTCGATCGGAATGTCGGCGCTTTCCTCGACCTGGCTCGCCATGCCGACGGCCAGCACTTGCAAGCCGTCCGGCGCGCCGCTCTCTGCAGTCGGATAGGGCAGACCGCCGCGGATCTCGAAATCGAGCCCGTCGACCTCATAGCCGTAGACATGGCTGTCGGCGCCGAGCAGGTCGCCATAATAGATACCGGTGCCGGCGAAAGCCCAGTGCTCGGGTCTATAGACCGGGAAGCCACGCACGCCGCGCGGCGCGCAGCCGCCCCAGCCGGCATAGACCCCGCGCGTCGCGTTGAGGCCGAAGGTGGCGCTGCCTGGACGGCCGATCTCGGGCGCTTCCCAGGAATTGGTTGCGCGGGAGACATCGCCGCCGCGATAGGCGGGGTCTTCGGCGCGCGCCCGGTATTTGTAGCAGACCTGGCGGCGGCCTTCGTCCTCCAATCTCGTCTGCCACATGAAATTGCCGGCGAAGCGCGCCGCATGTCCGCCGCGCTCGACATAATTGTCGACGGCGTCGCGCATCTCCCAGGTCCAGTATTCATCGTGGCCGACGAAGACGACGCAGTCATAGCCGTCGAGGATCTCGGGTGAGAAATGAAGCTCGTGCTGGCTGGCGAGATCGACCTGATAGCCGGCGCGCTCGGCGAAATGGAAGAAATGGCTGTCATAGCTCGCCCAGCCAGACGAGGCGTATTTCTTCGAATGACCGGTGGCGAAGGCCCATTCCATATGCGGATAGCGCGGCACGGTCTTCGGCGGCACCGCGACTTCGAGCGGAACGCGTGGCGCGTCCTTCGGCAGCACGACGAAGCCGCGGCACCAGGGGCGCTGCGTCGACACCATCGTTGCATACTGATCGCGGTTCGGGCCGGTGATGCCCTGATAGTGGTTCGAGCCGCCCCAGGTGTTGTAGGCAAGCCATGTGCCGGTCGCGGCGACCTGCAGCAGGCGGCCTGGCTTGCGGCCGGGCAGTGGGGCGACGATGAAGAGATGATGGGAGCGGATCGGGTTACCGTCGCGGCCTTCGGCTGAGAGCGTCACGCGATAGGCGCCTGACGGCCAGTCGTCGCCGACGCGGAATTCGAAGGAAGCCTCCCAGCCGCAGCCTTCGACAGAGCATTGGTCGGGCGTATCCTGCCAGCGCGCCGACAGGCCCGCTCCCTCGAAGACCTTGGTTTCGCTGTCGCCATCGCGAATAACGGCAAGGCTGAAGTGCGGCGCCGTCGAGCTGACGAAAAGCGTCACCGTCTCGCCCGGACGATAGGAAAACCGGTCGCTGTAGGCCCAAATCTCACCGCGCTCACCGTCCATCCCCGGCCATTCGTAATAATGGCCGCGCACCGCCTCGCGGCGCTGCTCGGGCGTCAGCCCGAAATCGGGGAATTCGGTGGGCAGTTGCGTCAACGAAACACCTGAGATCACGACGCTGTCATTGAGACCATTGGCCGGCCGAGCGTCAAATGGAAAGCATCGGGCCAGCAGGAGCTTGCGCTTGGCGATATCCGGCGAACGGACTATTTCAGCTTCGGGCGACGCTTCAAGCCGGGAGCCGACATGCTGCGGGTACAAAAGGTCAAGGTCGACGACATCTACGTGCCGACGGCGCGACGCAAGACGCTGCATCCCGAGACCGTGCGTCATCTTGCCGAGGACATCCTTGAGAATGGGATGAAGACGCCGATCCAGGTGCGGCACGACGGCAAGCGCCACATACTGGTCGAGGGGCTGCATCGGCTCGAAGCCGCCAAGTGGCTCGGCGAGACCACAATCGACGCCTATCTCGTACAGGCCAAGCGCCACTGATCCTGAGCGTCCGGCCGCATCACCGTTAGCGATCGCATCCCATCGACGCTTTTTGATTGACGCTGCCATAGCGGCCACTACCGTGCCGCTCCTCCAGGAACGGGAAGCTTACCATGGCAAAATATGAGGGCGGATGTCTATGCGGCGCGGTGCGTTACAAGGCCGAAGTCGAACCGGTCAACGAACGGGTCTGCCATTGCCGGATCTGCCAGAGGGCGATCGGCGCCGCTTTCAATGCCCGCCTGTTGTTCCGCATCGACGACGTGACCATCGAAGGGCCGGTGGCGACGATCAATTCCACGCCGGATCTGAAGCGTGGCTTCTGCCCGACCTGCGGCACGACGCTGTTCTCGCGGCGCGACTCCAGGGGCATCCTCGGCGTCACCTCCGGCTCGCTCGACGACCCGTCCCTCTTCAAGCCCGACATGCATTTCTGGACCGCCTCGAAGCAGCCCTGGGTGATGCTCGACGATGGCCTGCCGCAATATGAAGGCGCGCCGCCGGCCTGAGTCATTGCGACGCAGGCCTGCACAAAAATTTCATCTTCGATTCACGACATAGCCGGCAAAGCGTCATTGGCGGGCCATCATTGGCTGCCTATCTAAGCGCCATGCGGGCAGGCATCGAGGAGGCGACGGATGAGCGAGAGCATCAACACCCTGGACGAGCTTTTGAACGACCCGATGATCCAGCTCGTGATGGAACGCGACCGGGTGCGCCCGGCCGAGCTTCGCCTGCTTTTGGAAAAAGCTCGCGACAGGGCTGGCGATGATTCCCGCATCGATCAGCCTTCAGTGCCGCCGGCGCATGTGGTGGCAAGAAGCTGCCTGAAGCAGTGGCTCTACCGCTGAGGCGATCAGCTCGAATGCGCGGGCAGGTAGCTGTAGTGATTGCGCAAATAGGCGAGCTTGAAGCCGAGCCGGTCGTAATTGCGATAGGCCGGCCCGTCGCGGTCGGGGCGCGGCGCCTCGATGTCGGCGACGAACAGTTTCGCGCCGGCGGCGATGCCGTCGCGAACCAGCCTTTCGCCGAGCATGGCGTCAAGATCGAAGCTTGGCGCCATGATGCCCGGCACCGGGGCCTCGATGCCGCTCCAGGCGGCGCCGTCTGAGATGAAGAGCGAGCGCACGGCGACGACCGCGCCCCTGCGTTTCAGCATGTAATGACGCCAACCCTTGCGGCCGACAAGCGCCATGAGCCATTGCGAGGTGGGGAGCCTGTATTTGGCATCGATGAAGGAAGCCCATTCCGAAGCCGTCCTGCGCGTGACCTCCTCGACTACCAGATCGTCGACCGGGATCAGCGGATCGCCCGGGAAAAGCGGTTCATCCGGCAGCGGCGTGGCGTCGCGATGGATGCGCTCCCAGCCGCCCTGGTGCTGCAGGCCGCGCGCTTCCAGCCAGCAGCGCAGCCGCGTCGGCTCGGCATGTGGATTGGTATAGAACCACGGCCGCATGATGCCGGCCGCGCGGTAATGCGCGAGCAGCGCATCGACCTGGTCTTCCGTTGCCGGACTGTCGACGCCGATATTCTTCACGCAGTTGAAATGGATGAACGGGATCGTCATGCAGGTGGTCCAGACCAGATCGCCGTCGCTCGCGATCGACAGTCCTTGCCGTGCCGCGAAATCGGCGGGCGCCGCTTCGTAGAGGTCGAGCCAGGCAGCGACGTCGGCGCGCTCGATGGCTCGGCTGAAATCGCGCGACACCTCCTCGATCGCGATTTCAGGGACATGCGTTTCCGGCGGCGTGAGCGGCTGCAATTCCGCGAGCGCGGCGGTCGACATGAATATCCTCCTCCGATGTACCTTACAGTGTAAGATTAGTGGATGATAATATGGCGCCGAAGGTTGTCAAGCAGGATTAGCGGCACCTTACAAATCCGTGAGTTGGAATCACGCTATCGTGAGGCTAAGCCTGTCCTCCAGGGCTTTCGAATGACGATTCACTTTCGCCTTGGGCCGGGGCGCTGGGAAAAGGATTGAGATGACCGACGTCTGCACTCAAGGGTTGGATACCGGCTTTGTCGGCCTGGGTTATGCCAAGGTGGCGTTTCTTGGCATCGTGCAAGGCATCACCGAACTGCTGCCGATCTCGTCGACCGCGCATATGCGCATCGTGCCGGCCGTGCTTGGCTGGCAGGACCCCGGCTCCGCCTTCTCCGCCGCCATGCAGTTGGCTGCGCTGGCGGCCGTGGTCAGCTATTTCTGGAGCGATGTCAGGGACGTGCTGTTCGGATCGTTGTCCGCGATCTCGCGCCGCGATTTCGGCGACCGCTATTTCCGCCTCGCGATCAGCATCGTGCTTGCCACCGTCCCGATCGTGATTGCCGGCCTTGCGCTTTCCGGCGTGCTCAACGCCTGCAACTCGCCGCTGCGCGGGCTGGCCGTCATTGGCTGGGCCTGCATTGTCATGGCGATCCTTCTGGCGCTCGCCGAGATCTTCGCCAGGCACAAGCTCGTGCTGCGCCAGGCATCGATCCTCGACGCGCTCTTGGTGGGCGTCGCCCAGGTCGGCGCGCTTATTCCCGGCGTCTCCCGTTCTGGCTCGACGCTGACGGCGGCGATGGGGCTGGGCTTCGCCCGGCCCGAGGCGGCGCGCCTGTCCTTCCTGCTCGGCCTCCCGGCCATTGCGCTCGCCGGCCTCAAAGAGCTTTATGAACTGCACAAAGTGCATCTCGACGCGCATGGCTGGTCGATCCTGGCCGTCGGCCTCATCGTTGCCTCGATCTCGGCCTTCTTTGCCATTTGGGGGCTGATGCGGGTGCTCGAACGCTTCTCCGCATGGCCGTTCGTCATCTATCGCGGTGTGCTCGGCGTGGTGCTGCTGATCGGCGTCGCGACCGGCTGGCTGACCTGAATCTCGATCCTATCCGCAGCTGATCGCCGGATGCGCCGATGGACATTGGGACGCTGCTGCAATCGGTACCTTTGCTGGCCACGCTGGTGAAATCGGCGGTGCCCGCCGCCGTTGGCGCCGGCATGGGCCTCGGCCAATGGCTGGCCGCGCTGCCGCCCTGCCGCAACCAGACTTTCGAGAACGCGACCTATCTCGTCTGCGAGACCGATCCGAAGCATTTTTCCATCGAGCTGTTCTGGAAGAACAAGGACGGCGAGCTCTACCGGTCGCTGCACAATCTGCGCAGCGCGCAGCAGGCGGCGGGGCGCACCATGCTCTTCGGCATCAATGCCGGCATGTATCATCCGGACCTCGCGCCGGTCGGGCTCTACGTCGAACGCGGCGAGCAGGTCACGCCGGCGAAGACCGGAGCGGGAACCGGCAATTTCTCCATGCAGCCCAACGGCATCTTCTATCTCGCCGCCGGCAAGGCCGGCGTTCGCGCGACCAGGGATTACCTGAAGCGCTCGCCGCGCGTCGATTACGCCACGCAGTCCGGGCCGATGCTGGTCATCGACGGCAAGCTGCATCCGAAATTCCAGGCCGACAGCACCTCGCGCAAGATCCGCGATGGCGTGGGCGTGCGCGCCGACGGCGTCGTGGTCTTCGCGATCTCGGACGGTGTCGTGACCTTCCACGAATTCGCGCGGCTGTTCCGCGACCAGCTCGGCTGCCCGAACGCGCTCTTCCTCGACGGCTCGATCTCGAGCCTCTATGCGCCTGCCATCGGGCGCACCGACGATTTCTGGAATCTCGGGCCGATGATCGGTGTGTTCAGGCGCTAGCCGGGAAGCGCCTTGCGGCGCTGCCCCGAATCATGCGGCCGCGCCAAAGGTAAATTTTGATTCAAACTTTGTTGGTAATTTCTCATTAGGAATGGGGTTTCCGGCGGCGCTGTTCCTGCCTTCGGTCTGTTTTGTTTTGCGTACAGGTCAAGATGCGGATTTTTGGCGTCGTCAGTTTCGTGCTCGCTTCGCTTTGCCTTGCCGGCTGCTCGTCCACGTCGGGGGTCGATGCCTTACAGATGCCGTCCAACGAGACCACAAGCTCGGTGGTGCGGCCGAGCGCGCCGGTGTCGAAGAGCGTGAGGACCGCCGTAAGGGAAAAAACCGTCGAAACCGCGTCGATGTCGGGCATGGCACGCATCAAACCGCCGGCGCCTTTGCTTGACGAGAGTAACGCGAGCGCGAGCGACGAAAATTCGCGCCTTGGCGACGAAAATTCGCGCCCGTTTGGGCTCGCCGAAGAGGAGACCGTGAACTTCCCGGCGACTGATCTGCCGGACAGCGTCGAGCCGCCGGTGCAGGAGGCTGCGCTCGTCTCGCCGCCGAAGCGGCTGTCGCGCGCCGCGCCCGCCCTGCTCGCCAGCCCGGTCACACGCTATGCGTTCCGCGACGCCAAGCCGATCAATTTCGGCCGCTCTTCGCCGCGCCATCTGGCTGTCCACGGCGTCGACGTCTCGCGTTGGCAGGGCAACATCAACTGGCAGAAGCTGCGCGCCCAGGGTGCCAATTTCGCCTATATCAAGGCGACTGACGGCGGCGATCATCTCGACCCGATGTTCATGAAGAACTGGCGCAATGCCGATGCCGCCGGGCTCAAGCGCGGCGCCTATCATTTCTTCTACTGGTGCCGCACCGCCGGCGAGCAGGCCGACTGGTTCATCCGCAACGTGCCCAAGGTCGACGGCGCGCTGCCGCCGGTCATCGACGTCGAGTGGAACGGCGAGTCCTCCTGCAAGCGCAGGCCTTCGCGCGAAAAGGTGCTGGAGAAGATGCAGGTCTTCATGGACAAGCTGGAGCGCCATTACGGCCAGCGGCCCATCATCTACACCAGCCCCGATTTCTACCGCGACAATCTGCGCGGCGCCTTCCAGGATTACCCGTTCTGGCTGCGCGCGGTGGCCGCGCATCCGTCAAAGGTCTATCCGGGCCGCAAATGGCTGTTCTGGCAGTATTCGGGCTCCGGCTTGTCGCATGGCGTAAGCGGCCGCATCGACCTCAACGTCTTCCATGGCGACGAACGGCAATGGCGCGCCTGGCTGGGCGGCGGCGGGCAGATGGTGGCCGACGCGGATTGAGCCGCTTTCGGATTGCCTCGACTGTTTCGGTGGCAGAGGCCGTGACGTCCGACCACAAACACACCTGCATGCGCGCCGCAATTCGCTGCGACCGGGAACGATCCGCTCAGGCATTCGTTGGAATCGACCAAGGATGTCGTGCGGCTAAGGCACCTTGCGGCATCAAAGCGGAAGGGACCAACATGCCACTCACACTGATCAGCCCGGCGTTCGCCGACGGCGATCCCATTCCCGAGCGTTTCACCCGCGATGGCGAAAACGTTTCTCCGCCTCTGAAATGGTCGGGGGTTCCTGACGGGACCAGGAGCCTGGTTCTCGTCGTGGACGACCCCGATGCGCCGCGTGGGACGTTCTGCCACTGGGCGGTGTTCAACATTTCGCCCGACGTCGAGCAACTTGCCGAGGGCGAGGACGGGAAGCCGGGAACCGAAGCGCTCCAGCAGGGGAAGAACGACTTCGGCAATGCCTCCTACGACGGCCCGGACCCGCCGGTCGGGCACGGAGTTCATCACTACCATTTCCGGCTGGCGGCTCTCGATGTGCCGAGCCTCGGCGTTCCCGGCCAGGCCGGCGTCAAGGAAATCTGGAAGGAGGCCCGGCGCCACGCGATCGAGGCGGCGGAGCTCGTGGGCACATACGAACATGCCGCCTGAGTGGCGAAGGCTTTTCCCGTCAGCCAGCGCCGGCCGTATCACTCGGGAGCCTGCAATGAACAATCCAGACCCGAACAACCCCGAAACGACGCCGGGCGATCCCAGTCCCGAGCCGGCCCGGCCTCCAGCTCCGCCGGAAAACCCGCCTGGAGAACCACCTGGCGTTCCTCCGCCTTCACCCGATCCCATCCCCGGACCGGGGAGGGGACCTCCGGATATTCCGCCGAACACTCCACCTGAGATCCCTCCGGAGCAGCCAATATTTCCCAGCCCGACCGCAGAAGGCTCCGCCGACGTGGCGGTCGCGTTGAAGCGCGTCGCGACCAAGCGGATCCGAGGCGACGCG
This sequence comes from Mesorhizobium sp. SOD10, assembly GCA_000824805.1. Classification (GTDB taxonomy): domain Bacteria; phylum Pseudomonadota; class Alphaproteobacteria; order Rhizobiales; family Rhizobiaceae; genus Mesorhizobium. The sequence continues at coordinate 375,254 of CCNA01000002.1, read as the reverse complement.
CCTTAAATCCTTGTTTTGATGCCGCTTCCTTCGATCATGCGGATGACCTGCTCGATGTCCAGTGGCTCGACGCCGAGTTCCTGCAGCCCCGGAATGCCGCCTGTCGTCACGTTGTCCTGACGCATGAGATCGATCTGGTTGCGTGTGAAAGGCGGCGTCGGGAGAAATTCCGCCACTCCCGCCAGGACGTTCCAGGCGGCGAACGGCATGGGCACCAGGATCGGATGAGCGCCGAACCTTCGGGCGATTTCGCGAACCAGCTCCCTGTAAGGCAAAATACGGGGACCGCCGACTTCGAACGTAGACATGTCCTGGATAGGATCGGCGAGCAGCCGGCCCACCGCTTCAGCGACGTCGCCGACATAGACGGGCTGAAGCCGCGTAGCTCCCCGGCCGAATAGCGGATAGACGGGCAGCAGCCGGACCAGTCGAGCAAGGGTTGTGAGAAAAGCGTCGTCCGGCCCGACCATGACGGCCGAGCGCAGGACAATCGAGTCTGGAAACGAATTCCTGACCGCGTCTTCTCCGCGCCCGCGTGCCTTGATATACCTCGATGCGGATCGCCGATCCGCGCCTATCCCCGAGATATGGACAAGCCGTTCGACCCCGGCTTGCCGCGCGGCGCTCGCCAAATCGGCCGCGGCCGTCACGTGCATCCTTTCGAATGTCAAGCCGCCATGCTCGACATAAAGGCTGACCGCGTTCACCACCGCATCTGATCCGGCAATTGCCGGGCCGATCGATGATCTGTCCAGAATATCCGCATTGACCTGATCGGGCGCCTTCGCTCCCGAGCCGACCGCTGCCCGCCTTGCTCGGCGGGACACCGCCCGCACTTCAAAGCCCTTGTCCAGCAGCCGCTCGACGATCCTGCGGCCGAGAAACCCGGTCCCGCCGAACACAGCAACCTTCATCGGTGCTCCTCGCGCGTTACCTCTAAAGCGCGTCGCGACCTTGCAGGCTCATGCGCTTTGGGTTTCTGGTTTGACGCATGTCTTTATCCCGAAACCGGTTCGCGGGCTCTAAGGCGCGCCCGCCACGGCGCCGACGATCGCCGTGGCAAGCGCCAAGAGGTCGATATCGCCGTTTGCAATGAGGCGATCTTCGTCCAATTCGATGCGCAGTCTCGAAGGATCGGATTCCGATTGACGCTCAAGCTCCGAGACGATTGCCTCGCGAACCTTCTCTTCCATCATTGTTTTTGCTCCGCCGGCGTGTCCGAAATCAGAGCGCTGGAACCCATTTCCAGAACACGCCTTCCATCCTCTCGGGGTAGTACTTGAATTCACATTCGAACTGTCGTCCGTAGCGGGCGGCGGCAGCAAGCGCTTCATCGCTGACAGGGCGCATGCCCGTTCCCGGCGCGAACCAATCCTCCAGCAGATCGTCGGGCACATAGGCGCCGATCCTCAGCGGCAGTTGCTGCAGGACGACGTCCATTTCCTTCGGCGGCACCGCGTTCATTTGCTTCCGGCTCCTCGCGGGTGCGGTGAAGTTCCTGCGATTCCACGCACTAGTGAACTGCGTTTTCGGTTTGGAGTTCCCATGAGAACCGGCAGGATCGCTTCTTCCCTTCTCCGCTTGTGGGAGAAGGCGGCCGCGAAGCGGCCGGATGAGGCATGCTAGACGGAAGCGCCGCCCCTGGGCTTGGCGCCCCGCAGCGCGCGATCGTCATCCTCGGGCTTGACCCGAGGATCCATGCCGTGACCATTGTCGTAGCATGAACGGTGCAGAATTCTGAAACGCTGCAACGCCTTGAAGTAACGGCATGGATCCTAGGGTCTACGCGCGTCGCTTCGCTCCTTGCTTTGCCCTAGGATGACGAAGCGGAGGCCTCGTTGATCATCGCCTCGATGTTATATCCATCGGGATCGAGCACGAAGCAGGCGTAGTAGTTCTCGGCATAATCCGGGCGCGGCCCAGGCGCGCCGTGGTCCGCAGCACCCGCCTCAAGTGCCGCCCGATAGAATGCATCGACCTGTGCCTTGCTCTTCACCCTGAAGGCGACGTGCAGATGGGCGAGCGGCGGCGTCTCGCCGGTGCTCTGGATCTCGAACAGGCAGCCATTGCCGACATCGAAGGCCCAGAACACGCCTTCCTTGCCGAAGGAGAGGCGATAGCCCAAAGGCGCAAAGGCCTTTTCGTAGAAGAGCTTGCTCTTGTCGAGGTCGCTCACTTCGATGGTGATGTGGTCGATCGTGCGTATCTGTGGGTTTTGGGCGTTCAGTACGACGTTGGACAGAGCCATTCTTATTCACGAACTGATAGCAGGCAAGCATCTCGTTTGAATGCGATGTTCGGATGCGATTACCTAATCCGAACTTTGTTCTATTTTGTCTTCCTAAGTTGATTGCGAGAAGAGATGACTAGGAAAGCCCCTACTGGTAGCTTCATCATTAGGCTTCTCGCCGATAGGGGCGGCACCCGAATGCGAATTCATCCTGAGAGTGATAAAACAACGCATCCAGTATCAGTTACAAAAAACAACTCTAAACTGTCGGAAATGCCACTGTCATGGAAGTCAATTTTGTTTTCTGCCGAAGACGGTATCGGACCACTAGCCTCTTTGTATGATGCCGGGGACGCTTTAGTGGCCGTAGCCAAGATGGAAGAAAGAGAGATAACAATTCTTGGCAGCGGGGTGATGGTCGGTCCAGGGCTTCTCCTTACCGCAACTCATGTAATTGAGGAGTGCATGGCTGTCGATGCTATATCTCCCGTTTTTTTGACTTTTCTGCCAGGCGCGGCACGGGCATGGCTCCCACAAGAGATCGTGGCGAGCTCAGTCATCAGCAAGTTTGATGAGACTCGGGATGTCATTTCAGACCTATCCCTGATTAGCTGCACATTAAATTCTGCCGCCTACGAAACGTCTCCCCTAATGCTGGCCCCAATGCAAATAGCATTGCCGCTTGTTGGCGAACGTCTTTGGGCACTTGGATTTAGGCATCAGAGAATTGAAGACGGCACTGCTCTCGTGAGCTTGATCGTATCTTCAGGATTGGTGACGGCAGTTTTCCCTTGTGGGCGAGGTGAGCGAATGATCTCTCCTTGTTGTGAAGTAGAGATGGATGTTCTTGGAGGGATGAGCGGCGGCCCCGTCCTCAATTCCGACGGACTTTTAGTCGGAATCGTATCCTCCTCCTTTGAGGGTGGACCTTCATACATAACTTTGATTTGGGATGCTTTTCAGCTTAAATTGAAGGGAACTGTACCGAAGCTTGCCCGTCATGGGAGGGCGAGTCTCCTGCACGCCAAGGCGATGGGGCTCGTGAGGATCAAGCGGCAAGTTAGCCGAAACCCCTGGGGAGATGTGAAGTTTGCGCTGTCGGACGCAGAGTTAAGACTTTTAGCTTGCTCTACGCCTCCTTCCGCAAGGAACAGGAAGGCTTGGCCTGAGGAGAATGAACTCGAAGCTTTCGTTGGCAAATGGGGCACCCACCTCGAGGCAATTGCCAGTGAGTCGACGATTGCCTTTCTTGAAAAACTGTCAGCGAGAGAAATGAAGAAGTTCTTGCGTTCAGCGAATGTTCCCTGGCGATGTTTACGGAGCGTTGCGAGTTTCTCGGTGCTAGACTTTGGCGGAATACAAGATATTGAAATAATACGAATGGAATATGCAGAGGATCAAATTTCAACCATTGAGTTCTCCTACGAGTTAGCGGGATTCCTCTGGACGATAAGAATTCCGAAAAGTAAATACCGCAATGAGGAATGCACAGGGGCTTTCATTTTTCTAGAGATGCAGGGCGATATTGTGGTTGCCGAGGTCATGCAGAAGGCTTATTTCAAAGCAAGCATAGATTTCGATCAAACCAAAGGCCAATTTTCGAACTTTTCAATTCTCTCGGTCGCTCTAAATCGTCCCCGCGTGCAGCGTATACCTTCCGTTATATTCCAGGAATTGATAGCCCAGCTTCGAGGATGACGTCCGTCACTTCAAGGGAGCCGTGGCCATAGCATTCTCGGCGCAGGTCAACGCCCCCGCGAGCAAGTGCCAAGCTGATTGGCCCCTTATGAGTTGAAGACGTTTGCGTGCGAGGAGCTTACCTCGCACGCGTTGATTAGCTTCGGACGGGCGTCAGCTGCACCCGCTCGTCGAACCGCACGTGTCGCACTTCTCGCAGGTGCCGTTCCGCACCATGGTGAAGTTGTGGCACTCGGAGCATTCGTTGCCGGTGTATCCCTGGAGCAGCGATTGCTGGCGCCTTGTCGCGGCGAGCTTCTTCGCCTCGGCGGCCTCGTTGGCGGCGGCGTCGGTGAAGAGCGCCTCGGCGCCGCCGGCGGCTTCGGCTTCTTCTTCCACCATATCCTCGGCCAGTTCCCGGGCGCGCTCCTCATAGTCGCGCTTGTAGGCGAGTGCCTCGTCGCTGGCCGGCTTCAGCGCCAGCACGTTGGAGCCGGCGAAGGCCGTGGGCGCGGCGCGGGCAGGGGCCGGCGTCGACGTTGAGCCGCCGAAGCCCTTGGGCTCGCTGCCGATGCCCGACACCAGCTTCACCGGCGAGGCGCCGCGATAGAGGCCCTTGGAGAAGGGTGTCGCCTTGCCTTCGGTGATGCCGCGGCCGAGCGCCGTCTTGTCGAAGTCCGACTGGTCGACATGGGCAAGGTCGTGGCGGCCGAGATAGGAGACCGCGAGCTCGCGGAACACATAGTCGAGGATCGACGTGGCGTTCTTGATCGCGTCGTTGCCCTGAACCATGCCGGCCGGCTCGAACTTGGTGAAGGTGAAGGCCTCGACATATTCGTCGAGCGGCACGCCATATTGCAGGCCGAGCGAGATGGCGATGGCGAAGTTGTTCATCATGGCGCGGAAGGCAGCGCCCTCCTTGTGCATGTCGATGAAGATCTCGCCCAGGCGACCGTCGTCGAACTCGCCGGTGCGGAGATACACCTTGTGGCCGCCGACGACGGCCTTCTGCGTGTAGCCCTTACGGCGGTTCGGCAGCTTCTCGCGGTCGCGGTAGAGACGCTCGACCACGCGCTCGACGATCTTTTCCGTCACCTGCACGGCGCGCTGCGCGGCGGGGGCCGCAATCAGCTGCTCGATCGCCTCGTCCTCATCCTCGTCGTCATCGGCGAGCAGCGAGGCGTTGAGCGGCTGCGACAGCTTCGAGCCGTCGCGGTAAAGCGCGTTGGCCTTCAGCGCCAGCTTCCAGGACAGCATATAGGCGTTCTTGGCGTCCTCGACCGTCGCCTCGTTCGGCATGTTGATGGTCTTGGAGATGGCACCCGAGATGAAGGGCTGGGCCGCGGCCATCATCAGGATGTGGCTGTTGATCGAGAGCGAGCGCTTGCCGATCTTGCCGCAGGGGCTGGCGCAGTCGAACACTGGAAGATGTTCGGCCTTGAGGAAGGGCGCGCCTTCCAGCGTCATGGCACCGCAGACATGAATGTTGGCGGCATCGATATCCTTCTTGGAGAAGCCCAGCGCCGGCAGCATCTCGAAGGAGAAGTCGCCGAGCTGCTCGTCGGTGAAGCCGAGCGTCTCCTTTACCCAGTCGGCGCCGAGCGTCCACTGGTTGAACACGAACTTGATATCGAAGGCCGACTTCAGCGCCGCATTGAGCGCCGCGATCTTCTCGTCGGTGAAGCCCTTGGCCTTCAGCGTCGACGGGTTGATGCCCGGCGCCTGGTTGAGGTTGCCATGGCCGACGGCATAGGTCTCGATCTCGGCGATCTGGCTTTCGGAATAGCCGAGCGTTCTGAGCGCTTCCGGCACGGCGCGGTTGATGATCTTGAAGTAGCCGCCGCCGGCGAGCTTCTTGAACTTCACCAGCGCGAAGTCGGGCTCGATGCCGGTGGTGTCGCAATCCATGACGAGACCGATCGTGCCGGTCGGCGCGATCACGGTCGCCTGCGCGTTGCGGTAGCCGTGCTCCTCGCCGAGCTCGATGGCGCGGTCCCAGGCGGTGCGGGCGTGCTCGGCCAGTTCCTGCTGCTTCAGGTCGGACGCGACCAGCGGCACCGGATTGACGGAGAGCTTCTCGTAGCCGTCCTTATCTCCGTAAGCGGCGCGGCGGTGATTGCGCATGACACGCAGCATGTTCTGCGCGTTGCGGTCATAGTCCGGGAAGGCGCCGAGCTCGGCAGCCATCTCGGCCGAGGTCGAATAGGCGACGCCGGTCATGATCGCAGTGAGCGCTGCGCAGATCGCACGGCCCTCATCGGAGTCGTAAGGAATGCCCGAGGTCATCAGCAGGCCGCCGATATTGGCGTAGCCGAGGCCGAGCGTGCGGTAGTCGTAGGAGAGCTTGGCGATCTCCTTGGACGGGAACTGCGCCATCATCACCGAGATTTCGAGCACGATGGTCCACAGCCGAACGGTGTGCTCGTAAGCGGCGATGTCGATCGTGCCGTCTTCCTTGCGGTAGGGCAGGAGGTTGATCGAGGCGAGGTTGCAGGCCGTGTCGTCGAGGAACATGTATTCCGAGCACGGGTTGGAGGCCCGGATCGCACCGGCCGAAGCGCAGGTGTGCCAGTCGTTCATCGTCGTGTTGAAGTGCAGGCCCGGATCGGCGGACGCCCAGGCGGCGTAGCCGATCTTTTCCCACAGGTCGCGCGCCTTCAGCGTCTTCAGCACCTTGCCGTCCTTGCGGGCGGTGAGTTGCCAGTCGCCATCGGCCTCCACGGCGCGCAGGAAATTGTCCTTCAGCGACACCGAGTTGTTGGAGTTCTGGCCGGAGACGGTGAGATAGGCATCCGAATCCCAGTCGGTGTCGTAGGTCTTGAACGACATCGAGGTGTAGCCCTGGCGGGCGAACTGGATGACGCGGTAGATGTAGTTCTCCGGCACGGCGTCCTTCTTGGCCGCCTTGATCTCGCGCTTCAGCGCGGTGTTCAGCGCCGGGTCGAAGCAGTCGTCGCCATCGCCTTCGCAATTGACGCAGGCCTTCATGATGGCTTCGAGATGCTTCTTGACGATCTTGGAGCCGGTCACCAGCGAGGCGACCTTCTGCTCCTCATTGACCTTCCAGTCGATGAAGTCCTCGATATCGGGATGATCGGCGTCGACGATGACCATCTTGGCCGCGCGGCGCGTCGTGCCGCCCGATTTGATGGCGCCCGCCGCGCGGTCGCCGATCTTGAGGAAGCTCATCAGGCCGGAAGAGCGGCCGCCGCCGGAAAGCTTCTCGCCTTCGCCGCGCAGCATGGAGAAGTTCGAGCCGGTGCCCGAGCCGTATTTGAACAGGCGCGCCTCACGCACCCACAGGTCCATGATGCCGCCCTCGTTGACGAGGTCGTCCTGCACGCTCTGGATGAAGCAGGCATGTGGCTGCGGGTGCTCGTAAGCCGACTTCGACTTGGTCAGCTTGCCGGTGAAGGGGTCGACATAGAAGTGGCCTTGGCTCGGGCCGTCGATGCCGTAGGCCCAGTGAAGGCCGGTGTTGAACCATTGCGGCGAGTTCGGCGCGACGCGCTGGGTGGCCAGCATATAGGCAAGCTCGTCGCGGAAGGCGCGCGCGTCTTCCTCGGATTTGAAATAGCCGCCCTTCCAGCCCCAATAAGTCCAGGTGCCGGACAGCCGGTCGAAGACCTGGCGGGCATCGGTCTCCGAACCATAGCGCTCCGCCTCGGGCAGCTTGGCGAGCTCGGCCTCGTCGGCAACCGAGCGCCACAGGAAGGAGGGGACGTCGTTCTCTTCGACCTTCTTCAGGCGCGCCGGCACGCCGGCCTTGCGGAAATATTTCTGCGCCAGGATATCGGCCGCGACCTGGCTGAACTGCGCCGGCACATCGATGTTGTCGAGGCGAAACACCACCGAGCCGTCGGGATTCTTGATCTCCGACAAAGCCTTGCGGAATTCGATCTCCGCATAGGCCGACTGCTCTGGCTTGGTGAAGCGACGCTCGATGCGCATGGTCCGGTCCCTTTGTGTCTACATATAGCGCCTTTCCCCGGGGATTTCTGCCCCGCATGGCGAAAAGCGCAGTCCGCCGTTTGCCGGCACCGCAGGCGACGCCGGCACTCTCCTCGTCGCGGGCGCCGCCATGCAGACAGCAAAACACCTTGCCGGGCATTTGCCCGGGCTGCAGGCCGACCCCCGCGGGTCCCTCAAATGAAACTTTGGTCGATTCCCTCGTAAGAGGGAGGTTCACACTATCTAGGGTCCAGCCTGCCTGCAAACACTAAATATAGTGTTAACAGATCATTTTTTCCAGGCCGACAATTCTCCCTTTTGCCCACCCAAGCCCTAACGATCCCACGCTTCCGCCGGCCTCGTGAACGGGCGGAAATGTGGGCAAAACGCACAAAATCCGGGAAAAAAGACCGGCCTCTAAACTCTCCGGCCGCGCCCGCAACAGGAGCGCATGGCCCATAAAAAGCGACTCGTTCCGACCCGTCAAGGATTCGTTTTTGTAGCTTTTGTGACCCCAACATCTTGTGTGTCACACATGTGGATAACGGGGACATGAGAAGCCCGGGTTTGCAAGCACTTGACGCCGTTTGTCAGGCCGCCGCGACGCGTGTCGGACGGCGGCTTTTCATTTTAGCTGGCTTGCACTATCTGTTGCGTTTGCGCGGGGGCGCGCCTTGTCAACAGCAAAAGCATCCGCTACGCCCCGCTCATGACAGTTACCGTACGTTTTGCCCCATCGCCGACAGGCCGCATCCATATCGGCAATGCGCGCACCGCGCTGTTCAACTGGCTTTTCGCCATGAACAACAAGGGCCGTTTCATCCAGCGTTTCGACGACACCGATATTGGCCGCTCGAAGCAGGAATATGCCGATTCCATTCTTTACGACTTGCATTGGCTGGGCATCTTCCCGGACGTCACCGAGTATCAGTCGCGCCGCTTCGAAATCTATGACGCGGCGGTCGAGCGGCTGAAGGCGGCACGCGTGCTCTATGCCTGCTACGAGACGCCGGAGGAACTCGATCTGCGCCGCAAGGTGCGCCGCACGCGTGGCCTGCCGCCGGTCTATGGCCGCGAGGCGCTGACGCTGACGCCGGAGCAGGTGGCTGAATACCAGTCGGACGGACGCAAGCCGCACTGGCGCTTCCTGCTGCCCAATTTCACCAGCGATCCGCTGCAGCCGGAGCGCACCGAAGTGCATTGGAACGATCTGGTGCGCGGCGAGGAGACGGTCGATCTCGCCTCGCTGTCGGACCCCGTCTTGGTGCGCGAGGATGGCACCTATCTCTATACGCTGCCTTCCGTGGTGGACGACATCGAGATGGGCGTCAGCCACGTCATTCGCGGCGACGATCATGTCACCAACACCGGCGTGCAGATCGCCATCTTCAAGGCGCTCGGCGCCGAGCCGCCGGTCTTCGGCCACCACAATCTGCTCACCACCGTGTCGGGCGAGGGGCTGTCGAAGCGCAGCGGCGCGCTGTCGATCGAAAGCCTGCGCGAGGACGGCATCGAGCCGATGGCGGTCGCATCCTTGGCCGTGCTCGTCGGCACGTCGGAGAATGTCACCGCCGCGCACGACCTCAATGAGCTTGCCGGCCATTTCGATCCGGCCGCGACGTCCAAGTCCGCCTCGAAATTCGACCCGGACGAGCTCTTCGTGCTCAACCGCACGCTGATGCATCATATGCCGTTCGAGGAAGCGCGCGACCGGCTGATGGTGCTTGGCATTTCCGGCGACAAGGCCGAGCCGTTCTGGATGGCGGTGCGCGGCAATCTCGACCGCTTGTCGGACGCCGTCATCTGGTGGCGTATCCTGAACGAGGGTCCGCAGGAGCCGGCCGACTTCTCCGGCGAGGACCGCGACTTTCTCGGTCAGGCGTTCGAACTGCTGCCGGAGGAGCCGTGGAACGGCACGGTCTGGAAGGACTGGACCGGCAAGATCAGGGAAGCGACCGGGCGCAAGGGCAAGTCGCTGTTCATGCCGCTGCGGTTGGCGCTCACGGGGCGGACTTCGGGGCCGGAGCTTTCAGATCTATTGCCGCTGATGGGTCGGGAAGGAACGCTGGCCCGACGACCCTGACCTTGCGCTGATCCGGCGGGAGCATCGAGACCGGCGACACCGGCGCCTTGGTGGTCAGCCGCCTGATCACTTCCTGGTCGAGTCCACCTTGGGCATTGGCGAGCGTTTCAGGATCGGCGCCGGGATCGGGCTTGGCCGCCGGCACGGGAATGAAGGGCGCCGTCCCATTCTGCGGCTGGGACTGTTCGGGATTGGGCGGGTTGCCGCCGATGATCGTGAAATTGCCGGCCTGCGCGTTGCAGCCGCAACTCGGCGGGCGCGAGTAATTGGCCTGCTTGTAGAGATAGGCGGTCGGCAGTTCGCTATAGGGTTGCCCGGTGACCGAGGAGGTCATCGATCCCGAATCGTCGTCCATGCCGCGCGAATAGAAGACCTGCATCTCGGTGCCGGGGCAGCTCGATTCGCAGTTCTTCTGGTCGCGCTCGAAATCGCCGACGGATGCGGCGTTGGACATCGGGAAGAAATAGCCGTCGCAGGTGCGCACGCACATTGTGTGGAACTCGCCGCCAAGGCGCGGCAGGTCCATGCCGTCCGGCTGGTTGATGACGCGGCGGATGTTGCGCACGCTGGGGTCATCGAACGGAACGCCCGCCGCGTTCGGCATGTCAGGCGCGTCCGGCGTTTCGAGTTGCGGATCCTGGCGGCCGAAAAGCTGCTCGAACAGATTGCCGCCGCCATTGTCGCGGGAGGCCTCCTGAAGCGGCGCGCGGCGCGGCGGGGTCTCGTCGCCGCGGCAGCCATTGGCATCGAGCGCCGCCAGGATGCGGCTGCGGTCGCGCCGCGTGCCGCCGCCGGCGGAGAGTCGATCGCGCTTGGCCTGCAACGTGTCGAGATTGGCGTTCATACGCTCTATCGAGGCGTTGATCGCGGCGCATTGGCTCACATTGCGCGAAAACAGCGTGAAGCCGCAATTGGCGTCGCTTGCCCGGCCGCGGGCCTTGGCAAGCTGCTCGCGCTGCCTGGCGATCGCGTCGTCATATTTGCGGACCAGGCCCGGCCCTCCGCCGCCACCGCGCGCCGCGGCGAGCTCGGCTTCGAGTTGCCTGCATATGCGAGAAGCCGCCTGGGACTGCGTGACGGCGACAGCTGAACCTGCAAGCGCTGCAAGCAGCGCCGCAAGGTGCACCAGCCTCAACCCCTTCATCAGCCTGGATCCCGATTGCCCGTGGCCGGAAAGCTAACGCGTTCGTGGTTAAACCTTCGCTAGTCTGCAACTGCGCTTTGGCGCCGCTTCAATTCAGGTCGACAAGCGCTTGCGCCTTATGCGCGGCCTCGACAACGGCAAGCGCGGTCATGTTGACGACGCCGCGCGAGGTCACCGACGGCGTCAATATGTGCGCGGGCTTGTCGGTGCCGAGCAGGATCGGTCCGACATGCAGCGCGTCCATCATGGCGCGCAGCGCCGTCAACGTGATGTTGGCCGAGTCGAGGTTCGGGAAAACCAGCAGATTGGCTTCGCCTTTCAGCCGCGAATGCGGGTAGACGCGTTGGCGCAGATGCTCCGACAAAGCGGTATCGGCATGCATCTCGCCATCGCACTGCAGGTCCGGGGCGATCCGAGCCAGGATCGCCGCGGCCTGGCGCATCTTCAGCGCGCCGGGTGAATCGCGTGAGCCGAAATCCGAATGCGACAGAAGCGCTGCCTTCGGCTCGATGCCGAAACGCTGGATTTCCTCGGCCGCGAGCACCGTCATCTCGGCGATTTCTTCCGCGGTGGGATCGACCGAGACATGCGTGTCGGTGAGGAAGATGATGCCGCGCTGCGAGATCAGCATCGACAATGTCGACAGGTCCCGGTCCTTGATGCCGGCGCGAGGCCCGATGATCAGGTTGACATTGCGCAGATGCCGCTCGAAGCGGCCTTCGAGGCCGCAAATCATCGCATCCGCGTCACCTCGCTTCAGCGCAAGAGCGGCGATAACCGTATTGTTGGTGCGCACCATGGTGCGGGCGGCTTCCGTCGTGATGCCGCGGCGGCCGGCAAGCTCGATCAGGAGGTCGACATAGTGGCGGTAACGCGGATCGTCTTCCGGATTGATCAAAGCGAAATCGACACCCGGCCGGATGCGCAGGCCGTAACGCTTCAGACGGACCTCCACCACATGCGGACGGCCGATCAGGGTCGGTTCGGCGATGCCTTCCTCCAGCACAACCTGCGCGGCGCGCAGCACGCGCTCGTCCTCGCCATCGGCATAGATGACGCGCTTGGCGCTCGATGTCTTGGCCGAGGAGAACACCGGCTTCATCACCAGGCCGGAGCGGAAGACGAAGCGGTTGAGCTTGTCGATATAGGCGGCAAAGTCGGCGATCGGCCGCGTCGCGACGCCGGTATCGCAGGCAGCCTTCGCTACTGCCGGCGCGATGCGCAGGATCAGGCGCGGATCGAAGGGCGAGGGGATCAGGAAATCGGGACCGAATATCGGCGTCTCGCCGGAATAGGCGCGCGCCGCGACATCGGAAGGCTCTTCACGGGCAAGGGCGGCGATCGCCCGCACGGCCGCCATCTTCATCTCCTCGTTGATGGCGCTGGCGCCGCAATCGAGCGCGCCGCGGAAGATGTAAGGAAAGCAGAGCACGTTGTTGACTTGGTTGGGAAAATCCGAGCGGCCGGTGCAGATCATGGCGTCCGGCCGGGCGGCGCGGGCCGCTTCCGGCATGATCTCGGGATTGGGATTGGCCAAAGCCAGGATCAGCGGTTTCGGCGCCATATGCTGCAAGAGCTCCGGCTTCAGCACGCCGGCGGCGGAGAGGCCGAGAAACACGTCGGCGCCGGGAATGACATCGGCCAGTGTGCGTGCCTCGGTGTCCTTCACATAAGGGTCTTTCCAGCGATCCATCTCCTCGACGCGGCCCCTGTAGGCAACGCCGAAACGGTCGGTGACCCAGATGTTTTCGACTTTGGCGCCGAGGGAGACCAAGAGGTTGAGACAGGCAAGTGCGGCCGCACCCGCGCCGGATGTGACGATCTTGATGTCGGAAATCGCCTTGCCGGCCAGTTCCAGCCCGTTGAGCACCGCGGCGGCGACGATGATCGCGGTACCATGCTGGTCGTCGTGGAAGACCGGAATGCCCATGCGGGCCTTCAGCCGCTCCTCGACCTCGAAACATTCCGGCGCCTTGATGTCCTCGAGATTGATGCCGCCGAAAGTCGGCTCGAGCGCGGCGACGGTTTCCACCATGCGGTCGATCTCGGGCGCGTCGATCTCGATGTCGAAGACGTCGATGCCTGCGAATTTCTTGAACAGCACCGCCTTGCCTTCCATCACCGGCTTGGAGGCGAGCGGGCCGATATTGCCCAATCCAAGCACGGCGGAGCCATTGGAGACGACGCCGACGAGATTGGCACGCGCAGTGTAGTCGGCGGCGGTCGCCGGATCATCGCGGATCTCGAGGCAGGGCGCGGCCACGCCCGGCGAATAGGCCAGCGCCAGGTCGCGCTGGTTGCCGAGCGGCTTCGTCGCCTGGATCTCGAGCTTTCCCGGGGTCGGGTGCTTGTGGAAGAAGAGAGCGGCCTCGTCGAGGTCCGACCGGGCCGTTTTCTTGTTCTCGCCGTCCATCCCGGCCCTCCCTGTTCCTGATTTGGAGCCTTTTAGCATGCGGCGAAGAGTTTTCGCGACGGCAAATAGCGGGCTCCGGCCTTCACAATGCCGGAGCGAAAATAATCAATCGATTCCAGATGGTTGGGCTGTGAGCCTCAAGCCTTTTGGATCGGCAGCGGTCAGAATGCGCTGACGTAGAGGCCGCCATCGACCGGGATGTTCTGGCCCGTGAGATAGCCGGCATGGACCGAGCACAGGAAGGCGCAGATCTGGCCGAATTCCTCCGGTGTGCCGAGACGTTTCGCCGGCACGTCGGCGCTGATGCGGGCCTTGCGCGCGGCGGCCGCGGCCGGATCTTCCGGAGTGCCGGCCTCATGCGGGCCGCGCAGACGGTCGGTATCGAGCTTGCCGGGCAAAAGGCTGTTGATGGTCACGTTGCGGTCGACCACAGTGCGCGCCACGCCGGCGAGGAAAGACGTCAGGCCGGCGCGGGCGCCCGACGACAGGTCGAGGCCGGGGATCGGCACGTAAACCGACAGCGAAGTGATGTTGACGATGCGGCCGAAGCCGCGCTTGGCCATGCCGTCGATCACCGCCTGGATCAGCTCGATCGGCGTAACCATGTTCTGGGTCACACCCTCGAGGATCTTGGCGCGGTCGAGCTCACGGAAGTCGCGCAGCGGCGGGCCGCCATTGTTGTTGACCAGGATGTCCGGGTCGGGGCAGGCGGCAAGCAGCGCCTTCTGCACCTCGGGCTTCGACACGTCGCCGGCGACCTCGATCACCTTGACGCCGAACTTTTCGCGAATTTCAGCGGCGGTCCCGGCCAGAAGCTCGGCGTTGCGACCGTTGACGACGAGGTCGACACCGGCCTCGGCCAGCGCCATGGCGCAGCCCTTTCCGAGTCCCTTGCTCGAAGCGCAGACGATGGCCTTCTTGCCGCGAATGCCGAGATCCATGGTGATTTCTCCTGATGCGTTGGTCGCGCAGGCTAGCGCCTGGGCTGGACCAACCGCAACCGTCATACGGTTGTTGCATGAATCGGGGCATAGGCACGCGAAAGCAAAGGGTAAAATCGTGATGTCAAACCCAGAGCCCCGCACTTTCCGCGCCCTGTTTATTTCCGACGTGCATCTCGGCTCGAAAGCGGCCAAGGCCGATTTCCTGATCGATTTCCTGCGGCATCACGATGCCGAGATCATCTATCTGGTCGGCGATATCGTCGACGGCTGGCGGCTGCGGCGCAGCTGGCATTGGCCGCAGAGCCACAACGACGTGGTGCAGAAGCTGCTGCGCAAGGCGCGCAAGGGCGCTTCGATCACCTATATCGCCGGCAATCACGACGAATTCGCCCGCCAGTTCCAGGGCGTGCATTTCGGCGGCATCGTCGTCGCCGACCGCGCCATCCACGAGACCGCGGACGGCCGGCGCCTGCTGGTCATCCATGGCGATCAGTTCGACACGGTGGTGCACAACCAGCGCTGGCTCGCCTATCTCGGCGACTATGCCTATGACACGGCGATGCTAATCAACCGCGTCGTGACCAAGCTGCGCCACCTCCTCGGCCTGCCTTACTGGTCGTTCTCGTCCTGGGCCAAGGTCAAGGTGAAGAAGGCGGTGAACTTCATCGGTTCGTTCCAGACGGTGCTTTCGGAGGAAGCGCGGCGCTCGCATGTCGACGGCGTGATCTGCGGCCACATCCATCATGCCGCCATAGAAAGCTATGGCGACGTGCAGTACATCAACACCGGGGACTGGGTGGAAAGCTGCACGGCGGTTGTAGAGCACTTCGACGGCCGCATGGAGATCCTGACCTGGGCGCATGTGCTGCCCGAAGCTTCGGCCGGCAAGGATGTGCTGGTGCCGGTCGACATCATCGACCTCAAGGGCAGGGCGGCTCAGGCGGCCTGAACGCAGCCGTCCGTCCCCGGTTCAGCCTGCCGCCTTCGTCGTGCCGACGTGCGGCGCTCCCGGCCCGGTTCGTCAACAGCTTTGCCGCCGATCGATTGATCCAGCCAGTTCCGCCGCGCCTTGCTGCATGTTAGGGATCGAGACGCGTTGCAGGCCGTCGACTGCAGCGTAATTGGATCGATTCATGTCGCTGCCGCCCCTGTCGCCCGAGCAACTCGTCAAGCCCAGCCATTTCGAACTGCGCATGAGCCTGATCTTTGCGACCTTGTTCGTGTCGCAGGGCACACATCTGCCTTATTTTCCGCTCTGGCTGCAGGCAAAAGGGTTTCATGCCGAGCAGATCGCCGTCATCCTGGCGGCGCCGATGTCCCTGCGCGTGGTGACGACGCCGATGCTGACGGCGCTTGCCGACCGGACGAAGGACCGCGCCAATGTCTACATCGCGCTGGTCGCGGCCTCGATGGTCGTCTCGGCCGGCTATTTCCTGCCGGCCACCTACGCGATCGTGCTTGCCGTGTCGCTGCTGTTTACGATCGTCTGGACGCCGCATTCGCCGATGGCCGATTCGCTGGCGCTGTCGGGCGTGCGCCGCTTCGGCTCGAACTACACGGCGATGCGCAAATGGGGCTCGATCTCCTATCTCGGCGCCAATATCGTGGGCGGCTTCATCCTGGCGGCCACGGGCCCGCAGGCGGTTCCGGTCATCATCTTCATCGCGCTCGGCGCGGCCCTGGCCGCGGCAGTGGCAGCGCCGCGCATGGGGCGGCCTCGCAAGGCCTCGCCGCTGTCCGCCACCGAGATCCAGCATAAGGCGCCGAGCCTGTTCAACGGCTATTTCCTCTATTTCACGCTCGGCGTCGGCATCATCACCGCCAGCCACGCATTTCTCTACGGCTTTGTCTCGATCTATTGGAAGTCGATCGGCATCGGCGATTCCGTCGTCGGCATGCTCTGGGCCTGGGGCGTGGTCTGCGAAGTCTGCATGTTCCTGTTCTTCAACCGTATTTTTGCTTCGGTCTCGGTGGTCAGAGTGATGGTGATCGCCGGTATCGGTTCGATCGTGCGCTGGGTCGCGTTTCCGCTGGTCTGGCCGCTTGGGCTTGGCGTCACCGGCTTCTTTCTTGTCCAGTCGCTGCATTCGGTGTCGGTGGCGATGGTGCTGATCGGCCTGCAGAAGATGATCGGCGAGACGGTTTCCGAGGAGCGCACCGGTGCGGCGCAAGGCATCGCCTACTTTTTCAACGGCTTCTTCATGGCGGCGGTGACACTCGCTTCCGGCCCGCTCTATGACCACCTGGGCGTCGAGGGTTTCTGGGCGATGATCCCGATCGCGATCATCGGCGTGGCGCTGATCGGGCTGGCCGCGCGTTCAGCCCCAGAGCGCCCGCTCAGGCGGTGAGACGAGCGACCCCTGGTAGACGAGGCCGGGCTCGCGGTCACGCGCGAGCAGCAGCGGACCGTCGAGGTCGACGAAGTCCGCGTCCTGCGCCAGGAGCACCGCCGGTGCCATGGCGAGCGAGGTGCCGACCATGCAGCCCACCATGATGCCGAAGCCCAGGTCGCGCGCACGGTCGCGCAATGTCAGCGCCTCGGTCAGGCCGCCGGATTTGTCGAGCTTGATGTTGACGGCGTCGTAGAGGCCGACCAGCGCATCGAGGTTCTTTGCC
Organism: Mesorhizobium sp. SOD10; assembly: GCA_000824805.1. Taxonomy (GTDB): domain Bacteria; phylum Pseudomonadota; class Alphaproteobacteria; order Rhizobiales; family Rhizobiaceae; genus Mesorhizobium. The sequence continues at coordinate 358,196 of CCNA01000002.1, read as the reverse complement.
GCGTGCACGCTTTCGTCGGCGCAGACCGGCACCGGATGCGCGATCCGGCGCAGGATGTCGTCCTTGCCCGCCGGCAGCGGCTGTTCGACAAGCGCTATGCCGTGCTGCGCGGCGAAGGCAAGGTTCGCCTCGACAGTCTCGTGCGTCCAGCCCTCATTGGCATCGAGGATGATGCGGCTTTGAGGGGCGGCTGCGGTGACCGCGCGGATTCTCGCCATGTCATTGTCGCCGCCGATCTTCACCTTGAGCAAAGGCCGCATGGCGTTGGCGCGTGCCTGCGCCGCCATGGCCTCCGGCTCGGCGAGCGACAGTGTATAGGCGGTTTCCAGTGGCCTCGCCGGAAGAACGCCGATCGCCGCCGCCACCGGCGTGCCGGTCAGCTTGGCTTCCAGGTCCCAAAGCGCGCAATCGATGGCGTTTCGCGCGGCGCCCGCGGGCATGACCGCCAGCAAAGCGGTCCGGTCGATGCCGGCAACGATCGGATCGCGCATGGCCTCGATGGCCGCGCGCACACCCTCTACTGTCTCGCCGTAGCGCTTGTAAGGCACGCACTCGCCGCGCCCGGAACGTCCCTCTTCAGAGATCGTTACGGTGATGACTTCGGCCTCGGTTTTGGACCCGCGTGAGATGGTGAAGGTGCCGGCGATCGGGAATCGCTCCATTTCGACCGAAATGACACGCGTCATAATTTTCTTCTCCGGCAGCGCGACACCGGCCTGCCGGCAAATCGACACGCCAGTCCCGTCACGCTAAACAGGACGCCATGTTGACCATCCGCAGACGCGACGCAAGCGGCGAGGCCGCCAGGGAGGCCGAGCGCCGGCCGCGCGTTGCCGTGGGCGAGGAAGGCGGCGTGCTGGGCTGCGCTTTTTCAGGTGTGTGGACGACGCGCACCGTCGCGGCCGTTGATGCCGACATGCGAAAGATCGAGCAGAGAAGCGGCGCGAATCAACTGGTGCTCGACCTTTCCCACATCGAAAAGATGGACACGGCCGGCGCCTGGCTGATCGATCGGCTCGCCAGCGCCTTCGAGAAGAAAGGCGTCGAGGTCCATGTGCAGGGTCAGAGCGAGATCGCCTCTATCCTGCTTGGCGCCGTCGGCGACGCGGTTCGCCGCGAGCCCGAATCGGGGCCGGCCGGCCCGCCCAACATCATCCTGCGCGCGCTGGAATTGGTCGGCCGCCGCGTTTACGAGATGCGCGACGATTTCCTGGCCTCGATGAACATCCTCGGCGCCACGATCCGCGGCGCGCAGATGAAGCTCGGGCGCGGTCACGCGGTCAATCCCGCCGCGATCTTCAACCAGATCGATCGCATGGGCGTCGGCGCGATACCGGTGGTGGTGCTGATGTCGGCCATTGTCGGCGCCATCGTCGCCCAGCAGGGCGCCTATCAGCTCAGCTATTTCGGCGCCAACATCTTCGTCGTCGACCTCGTCGGCGTGCTCATCCTGCGCGAGCTCGGCGTGCTTATGACGGCGATCATGCTCGCCGGTCGTTCGGGCAGCGCCATCACCGCCGAGATCGGCTCGATGAAGATGCGCGAGGAGGTCGACGCGCTGAAGGTGATCGGCCTCAATCCGATCGGCGTGCTGGTCTTTCCCCGGCTCGTCGCGCTGGTGATCGGGCTGCCATGCCTTACCATCATCGCCAATTTTGCCGCCCTTGCCGGCGGCATCGTCGCCGCCTGGCTCTATTCCGACATTGCGCCGGCAGCGTTCATCGACAGGCTGCGCGTCGCCATCGATCTCAGCACCATCTTCGCCGGCCTGATCAAGGCGCCGTTCATGGCCCTGATCATCGGCATCATCGCATCGGTCGAAGGCATGAAGGTCGGCGGCAGCGCCGAATCGCTTGGCCTGCACGTGACCGCCTCGGTGGTGAAGTCGATCTTCGTCGTCATCATCCTCGACGGGCTTTTCGCCATGTTCTACGCAGCGATCGGGTTCTGAGATGGCGAACGGCAACGGTGCCACGGCAGCGCAGGACCCGAACGACGGCGAGATCGTGCTGTCGGTGCGCGACGTCACCGTCGCCATCGACGACAAGCTCATCCTCGACAAGCTTTCGCTCGACATCAAGCGCGGGGAAATCCTCGGCTTCGTCGGCGCCTCGGGCGCCGGCAAATCGGTGCTGCTGCGCACGATATTGGGACTGATGCCGAAGCAATCGGGGACGATCAGCCTGTTTGGCGTCGACGTGGACAAGGCAAGCGATGCCGACCGCCTGCGCATCGACATGCGGCTCGGCGTCCTTTTCCAGCATGGCGCGCTGTTTTCGGCGCTGACGGTGCTGGAGAACGTGCAGGTGCCGATGCGCGAATATCTCGACTTGCCGAAGGCGCTGATGGACGAACTCGCCATGCTCAAGATCGAGCTGGTCGGATTGCCGGCCGACGCCGCACAGAAATTTCCCTCCGAGCTGTCCGGCGGCATGATCAAGCGCGCGGCACTCGCTCGCGCGCTTGCGCTCGATCCCGACATCGTCTTTCTCGATGAGCCGACCTCCGGCCTCGATCCGATCAGCGCGGCCGAGTTCGACGAGCTTGTCGTCAAGCTGCGCGACACGATGGACCTGACGGTCTACATGGTCACGCACGATCTCGACACGCTGTTCACTGCTTGCGACCACGTCGCCGTGCTCGGCAAGAAGCGGGTGCTGGTCGAAGGCACGATCGACGACATGCTGAAGAGCGAGGAGCCGTGGGTGAAATCCTATTTCCGCGGAAAACGCGCCCGGCAACTTGATCTTGCAGCGCGCGCATAGCCATAAGTGGGGCGATGGAAACAAGAGCCAACTACATTATTGTCGGCATCTTCACGCTAGGTGCGATCCTGGCGGCCTTCGCCTTCGTCTATTGGACCGCGGCGATCGGCGACAGAGGCGAGACGGCAATGCTGCGCGTGCGCATTCCAGGCTCGGCCTCAGGCCTCGGCCGTGGCAGCTTCGTGCTGTTCAATGGCGTCAAGGTCGGTGACGTCAAACGGGTTTACATCGACGTCGACAATCCGACGGTGGCTATCGCCGACACCGAGATCGACCGCATGACGCCGATCACCAAGTCGACACAGGCCGATATCGGCCTGGCCGGCTTGACCGGCCAAGCCAATATCGAACTCCGGGGCGCCGACCCCAAGGAAGTGAAGCTGCTCGACGAGGCGGAGAAAGAGGGCAGGATCCCCGAGATAACCGCCAATCCGTCGGCGGTCACCAACCTTCTGCAGACGGCGCAGAACATCTTCACGCGCGCCGACAAGGTGCTAAGCGAGCTCGAAGGCTTCACGAAGGATGTTCGCGGCCCGCTGACGCAGACGGTCAAGAATGTCGAGACCTTCTCGGATGCGCTGGCCAAGAATTCCGACGGTATCGACAAGTTCTTGTCGGCGGTGAGCTCGCTTTCGGATCAGCTGAAGAACGTCTCGGGCCGGCTGGACAGCACGCTGAAGGCCGCCGAAGGACTGCTCAATTCCGTCGACAAGGACCAGATCAAGAGCATTGTGGCCAATGTCGACACGGTGACGGCGAACCTGAAGGAAACCTCGAAGCAGTTCGATACCGTCATCGGCAACGTCAACACGGCGGTCGGCTCGATCAATGATTTCGCCAAGCAGACGCAAGGGACGTTGGCCAAGGTCAACGGCGTGCTGGACGGCATCGACCCGAATGACGTCCGCGCCGCGCTCGCCAACATCCAGAAGGCGAGCGACAGCGCCAACAAGGCGGCCGCCGACATAGCCAAGGTCACCGACAAGATCGCCAGCCGCTCCGACGACATCGACGATACGATCAGGAATGCCCGCCAGCTTGCGCAGCGCCTCAACGACGCTTCGGTGCGCGTCGACGGCATCCTCGAAAAGGTCGACAATCTCCTCGGCTCCGGTGAGGCCAACGGTGTGATGGCCGACGCCAGGGCGACACTGAAATCCTTCAAGCAGGTGGCCGATACGCTGAATTCCCGTCTCGGCACCATCGTCGACAACCTCTCGCGCTTCTCCGGCCAGGGCCTGCAGAACGTCGAGGCGCTGGTGCAGGACAGCCGCCGCTCGATCAGCCGCATCGAGGAAGCGGTGACCGACCTCAGCCGAAATCCGCAACGGATACTGACGGGCGGCGAGGGAGAGGTTCGTCAATTTGACGGCAGGGCGCGGCGTTGACTTCGGCCGCCGCGACCGCCAAGAACATAGATTGCAGCCATAAGTTGATTGTCAGATCCGGGGACAACGGGGATCGCGCGTGAAATCAGTGAGAGGGTTGAAGTCGGTTGCCGCCGCGGCGCTCGTGTTGACGCTCACCGGCTGCGCGGTACTGGGCGGCAGGCCGACGCCGCTCGACACATTTGAGCTATCCGCGCCGTCGGTCGACGTGCGTGCCCACAGCCGCCGCCAGATCCTGATCGCCCAGCCCTCGGCGCTCAAGGCGCTGGATAGCCAGAACATCGTCATCAGGCCTTCCGACCGGTCGATCCAGTTCCTGAAGGGCGCGCAATGGGCGGACCGGCTGCCGCTGATCGTCCAAGCAAGGCTGGCCGAGACCTTCCAGCGCTCCGGCAGCTTTGCCGGCGTTGGCAAGCCGGGCGAGGGGCTGGCGATCGACTACCAGATCATCGTCGAGGTGCGCTCCTTCGACGTGCGCGTCGATGGCGGCGAGCATGCCGATGTCGACCTGTTCGTGCGCATCCTGAACGACCGCAACGGCGAGGTGCGCGCCTCGAAGAACTTCACCGCGAGCGCGCCGGTCTCCGGCAGCGGGAATGCGGCTTACGTCGGCGCGCTGGACAACGCCTTCGGCCAGGCGGCGAAAGATATCGTGCGCTGGACGGATTCGACGATCTGAGCGCCAGCCAAGCCGGCAATCGACATCATGGACATGAAAAAGGCGGGTCGAGACCCGCCTTTTTAGCTCCGATTCTGCTTGGCGGCGTCACTGCAGCCGGCCGCTGGCGTGGGCCAGCATAGTGTAGACCTTGCCGGTGTCGGACGTCAGATAGGTCTGCGCCATGATGTTGTCGCGGTCATTGCGCGAGACATCCTTGAGCAGCTTCTCGAAATCCTCGCAGTAGCGGTCGACCGCGGCGCGGAATTCCGCCTCGGCCTGATACTTGCGGCGGATCTCGTCGAAAGTCTGCTGGCCCTTGAGCGTGTAGAGGCGGCGCGTGAACACGTCGCGCTCGCCGCGCCGGTAGCGGTTCCAGAGCTCGATCGAGGCGTCATGGTCGATGGCCCGCGCAATGTCGACGGAGAGCGAGTTGAGCGACTCCATGACATGCAGCGGCGAGCGCTGGGCGGGCGTCGCGCGCGGCGCTTCCGCCGGCGCTGCCGGCCTCAGCTCTTCCTCGCGCGAGGCGTTGGTCAAGAGATCGCGCACCCAGCCGCCCTGCGAAGGCTTGCCGTTCTCGCGGCGCGGCGCCTCGGCGGGACGCTCGAGGTCGAGCGTGCCGCGCAGCGTGGTCTCGGCAAGCGGCGCCTGCGGAGCGCGAGCCGTGGGTTGCGGCTGCGGCTGCGGGGGCGGACGGCGCAGCGGCGGCTCGGCGGCGCGGGCCGGCGCCTGCGGAGCAGGGCGCAGCCCACGCGGCTCGCCCTGTTCGCTGCTGCCGCTGCGGCCGGATTTCGCAACGATATCCGACAGTTCCTTGAGTGCGTTGATCTGCTCGGCGACGGCGCGGCGAATGGCCGAGGTCGATTCCTTGGCCTCTTCCGGCATCTCGATGACGCCCTTCTTCAGTTCGGCGCGGGTCAGGTCGAGCTCGCTCTTGATGGAGCCTGCGGTGCGGCGCATCTCCTCGGTCGCGTCGGCAAAGCGGCGCGTCGCCGAATCGATGACCTCGGCGATGGTCGTGCGGATCTTCTCCGCCGATTCCATCGTGCGGCCCTCCGCGGTCTGCATCGTCTGGCCGACAAGGCTCTCGAAGGAACGCATCACCTTCTCGAGATCTTCCGACTTCTTGACCAGACCGACGGCGAGGTCTTCCAGCGAGGACTGACGCTCCAGCGTGTGCTCGAGATTGCTCTGCGCGGAGCTGAGCAGGTTGGAGGCGCTGGAGAGCAGCCGGCTGTGCTCGTCGAACTTGGTCGCGATCGAGGCCACCTCGCGCAGCGTCGCCGAGGACAGGTCGGTGAGCCGCGTCGTGTTGGAATCGACGAGGCGTGCCGAGCTGGCGAAGGTCTGGGCGGCCTTCTCCGTCGTCGCGGCGAAGCTCTGCGTGCTGCCCGAGAGCCGCTCCTCGACCTGGCCGAGGTTGACGGCAGCCTGCTCGATGAGCTGGCCGAGCTGCGCGCTGGAGGTCGTCATGCGGCCGATGAGATCGGCCACGCTGTCGGCAAGCGACGAGCGCGCGCCTTCGACGGCCGACAGGGTTTCGGCCGTGCGGCTGGCGAGCGCATTGACGAGGTTCGTGTTCTCGCTGCGCAGCTTCTCGGCCGCCCGTTCGGCGACCTCTTCCATGCTGCGCTGCAGTTCGGAGCCGCCCTGGGCGAAGCGCTCGACCAGCGGCTTGGCCGTCTCGTCGAGGATTCTCGCCATCTCGGCCGAACGCGCCGCGAGCATGGTGTTGAGCTCGCGGGTGTTGGCGCCGATCGTGCGCGCGGCCTCATTGGTGCTCTGGCCGATGTGCTGGCCGACCGCCGTGAAGGTCTCGGCGATCACATTGGCGCGCGAGATGAGCTGGGCCTCGGCAGCGGAAACCTGCTCGTTGAGCTTCTGGCCCATCGTCTCGGCCGTATAGGCGAGGCGGTTTTCCACGTTCGCGACCTGGTCCTCGACGCGGGAAGCGGCGGCCGCGGCGCTTGCGGCAAGCCGCTCGTCGGCGCCGGCCAGCGCCTGCTCGATCTCGCGGGCATGCACGGCGAGCTCCTGGCCGGTCTGGCGGGCGCGGTCGGCGACACGCTGCTCGGTGGCGGCGAAGGCGCCAACGATCGTGTCGGCATGCTCGCCGATGGTCGAGCTGGTCGAGGCAATGCGCGAGACCAAGCGGTTGTCGGCGTCGTCGAAGATGCGGCCGATTTCGCTGGCGCGGGCGGAAAGCGCTTCCGAACCCTCGGCAATGCGCGCCATCAGCTGCTGGTCGGCGCTGTCGAAGATGCGGCCGAGATCGGTGGCGCGGGCGGCCAGCGCTTCGGCCGATTCGGTGATGCGCATCGAGAGCCGCTCGTCGGCGCCCTCGAAATTGCGAAGGATATCGCCGGCGCGGGCGGCCAGCGACTGCGCCGTCTCGACGGCTCGGGCAACCAGCTTCTGGTCGGCCGCGTCGAAGGTATTGGCGATCTCGCCGGCGCGCGTCGCCAGCTTGTCGGCGGTTTCCTCTGCGCGGGCCATGAGCGCGTTGGACGCATCGTCCGCGCGCGCCATAAGCATGTTGGACGTGTCCTGGGCCCGTTCCTGCAGGCGGCGGTCGGCTGCCTCGAAGGCCTGGGCGATGTCCTCGGCCCTGGCAAGCAGCGCGGCGGAGGTCTGCTCGGCGCGCTCGGCGATCTTGCGATCGGCGTCGCTGAAAGCGGCGCCGGCCTGCTCATGCAGGGTGCTGGTGACTTCCATGACCTTGTCGCGCAGCGCACCCGCCACGAAGACCGCGGTCTTTTCCAGCACGCCACGGACATTGTCGACGCCGGTCGACAGCGCACGCTCCATGGTGCCGGCGCGCTCCTCGATGATACCGGTTTGCCGGCTGAAGGCCTGCTCGATCTTCTCGACGTCGGCGGCAATCGCCGCCGAGATGTCGCTGCTCCTGGCGGCGATCTGGTCGATATGCCCGGATACCGAACGGTCGACGTCCTTGCGCGCATCGGCGAGCTTGGCGAGATCGTCCTCCAGGGCGCGAGCCAGCATGTCGCGGCCTTCGGACAGCTTGCCGACATGACCGGCGATGACGTCGTCGATCTCTGACCGGCTTTCGGTCAGCTTCTGAAGATCGGCTTCAAGGGCGCGCTTGAGGATATCGCGGCCCTCGGCGAGCTTTTCGACCTGGCCGGCGACCAGCCCGTCGATGCCGGCGCGGCTTTCGGCGAGCTTCGCGAGATCGGCCTCAAGGGCGCGCGTGAGAATGTCGCGGCCCTCGGCGAGCTTTTCCACCTGGCCGGCGACGAGGCCATCGATCGAGGCGCGGCTCTCGGCCAGCTTGGCAAGATCGGCTTCCAGCGCACGCTTGAGGATGTCGCGGCCTTCGGCGAGCTTCTCGACCTGGCCGGCGACCAGTCCGTCGATGCTGGCGCGGCTCTCGGCAAGCTTGGCGAGATCGTCCTCGAGCGCCTTGGACAGCGTCGCACGGTTCTGCGACAGCTGGTCGGCATGGGTCTGCATGAGGCCGCTGGCACTGGCCATGTCGGCCTCCAGCGCACGCGAAAGCTCAGCGCGGTGGTCGGTGATCTTCTGCGAATGATCGACGATCGCGCCTTGGATCGTGTTGAGGTCGGCTTCCAGCGCACGCTTGAGGATGTCGCGGCCCTCGGCGAGCTTCTCGACCTGGCCGGCGACCAGCCCGTCGATGCTGGAGCGGCTCTCCGCCAGCTTGGCGAGATCGTCCTCCAGCGACCTCGACAGTACGGAACGGTCCTGAACGAGGCGGTTCTGATGGTCGGCGATGGCGCCGCTTACAGTCTGGAGGTCATCCTGCAAGGCCTTCGACAAGGTCGAGCGATCCTGCTCGAGCCTGTTCTGGTGATCGGCGATGGCGCCGCTGACGGCCTGCAGGTCGGCTTCGAGCGCTTTCGACAGCTGGGCGCGATCCTCCAGCACCTTGTCCGAGTGTCCCGCAATGGCACCCTTGATGGTATTGAGGTCGGCTTCCAGCGCGCGCTTGAGGATGTCGCGGCCTTCGGCAAGCTTCTCGACCTGGCCGGCAACGAGGCCGTCGATCGAGGCACGGCTTTCGGCGAGCTTGGCGAGGTCGGCTTCCAGCGTCTGCGACAGCAAGCTGCGGTCCTCGGCGAGCTTGCCGGCATGGCTGTCGATCAGGCCGCGGATGCCGCCCAGATCGCTTTCGAGCGCGCGGCTGAGTTCGCCGCGGTCCTCGGCGAGCTTGGTCGAGTGGGTCTCGATCAACTGCCTGATGCCGATGATGTCGGTCTCGAGCGCCTTGGCGAGCGCGGCGCGGCCCTCGGCGATCTTCTCGACCTGCCCGACGACGAGGCCGTCGATCGAGGCGCGGCTGTCCTGCAACTTGCCGAGATCGGCTTCCAGGGCGCGCGCCAGGATGTTGCGGCCCTCGGCCAGCTTCCCGACATGGCCGGCGACCATTTCGTCAATCATCGCACGGGCTTGGACAAGTCTGCCGGAGTCTTCGTTCAACGCCTGGGTGAGCCGGTTGCGGCCTTCCTCGAGCTGCTCCAGATGGCTGCCCAGCGAGGCGTCGATGGCGGCGCGCGATTCGTTGACCTTGCGCAAGTCTTCTTCCAGCGCGCGCGAGATCAGGCCGCGGCCTTCGGCCAGCTTCTGCACCTGGTCGGTGACGGCCGCATCGATCGCGGCGCGGCCCTCGGCGAATTTCGCTAGGTCCTCCTGCATCGCGGCGGCCATGCGTTCGCGGCTCTCGGAAAGGGCGCGGCTGTGGTTCTCGACGGCTTCCTCGATGCCGACACGGGCATCGGCCAGCCGCTGGATGTCGGCGTCGAAGGAGCGCGACACCACATGCCGGGCCGCTTCCATGCGGCCGGCGAAGTCGGTGGCGCGGGCTTCGAGCATCGAGGAGGTCGACGAGATGATGTCGGCCATATCGGCGCCGATCTGGGTCTTGCCCTGATCGATCATCGCCGACAGCGTGTCCTTGCTCTCCGCGAAAGCGTGGGCGATTTCCTTCGCGCGCTCCACCATCGTCTCGTTGATTTGACGGGCGCGCGCCTCGAGGGCGGCGTTGAGTTTCTGCGTGCCCGTGTCGAGCGCCTCGGCGCGGGTCTGGAACTCGCTGATCAGCGCCTGGCCGCGTTCGGCCAGCGTGCGTTCGATGCCGCTGAGGCTCGCCTCGAACTCCGAACTCAGCGTGCGCGCCGCGCCGCCGAGCAGCGAGACCATGCCATGGGTGCGGTCGTCGAGCAGGTCGGTCAGCGAGCGGGTCAGGCCGTCCGTGGTGTCGGTCAGCTTTGCGATACGGGTGTCAAGCAGGCTGGCGAAAGCCTCGCCGGAGGTCGAAAGACGGTCGGTGATGCTGTCCAGGCGCGATTCGACCGAATCGAAAATCGACGTCGAGCTTTCATTGATGCGATCGATCAGCGTGTCGCCGGAATTGTTGATCGTCATCGACAGCTTGGTCGAAGCGTTGAGGATCGAGTCGCGGATGATGTCGCTGGCCGCGCCGATCTCGTCGCGCAGCGTCTCGTGAGCGCTGGCAATGGAGGCACGCACGCGCTCGGCGTGGGTGACGACCGCCTCGCGCTCGCTGCCGAGACCATCGACCAGCGAACGGATGCGGGCTTCGTTCTCGGAATAGGAGCGTTCGAGCTGGCTGACTTCGCCGTGGACAAGCGTTTCGAGCTCGACGGCGCGGGCCAGGGTGCGCTCGATGCCTTCGCCCATGGCCGCCACCTCGCGGCGAACGGCCTGGCCGATCATCATGACGCGGTCCTGGGCGAGGTTTTCCGGCTCCGCCAGGCGGAAGGCGACCTCGGTCATGGATTGCGCGGCGATGCGCATTTCCTGCGCGCGCCGGATCATGGCGGCGAACGCCCAGAACAGGATGACCGGAACGATCGCGGCGACCGCCAGGCCGATCAGTTCGGGGCGGGCGAAGAACTGGTCGAAGGTGCGGATATTCCAGATGCCGGGGCCGAACAAGAGATTGGCCAGGCCGCCGGCGCCGGCGATCCAGGCCAGTGAGATGAAGGCGATCACCCAGTAGACGGTGCTCGAGGCACGCCGGTTGAGACTGTGCAGAAGCGTCTTGTAGTCCTTCTGGCGGTCGTCATTGGCGGGCGTGAAGCCTGCGGGAGGCGTAAAGCCGGACGGCTGTCCGTTGCGCGGCTCGACGGGGCGCAGTTCGGCCGGCTTGGCCGTGGGCGCCCTAGGAGGCTGGGGGGCGGGCTGAGGGTTGTTTGCCGGCTCGGCTCTCTGGCTGCGGCCCTCGCGCGCCAGCTCGTCGGCCGCCGCCGAGATCTGCGCCTCGAGGTCCTCCATCGACGCCGCCATATCGAGGCCGCCTTCGTCGCCGGCAAGGTTAAGGTCAAGCGCCTTTTCCAATTCCGCGGCTACGTCATTCTCGAGAGACTTGGTCGTGGTTGGTTTCTTAGCCATGCCTTCGCTACCCTGTACTAGCTGCCGCGGGACTTATGATTGTGGCCTGATTCTGGCCCGATTCTGGCTTGTCTATCCCGAGCAGGAGGCTGAAAAATGGACCTTCGTATCGTAATGACACACGGGGGTAAAGAAAACATGCATTCCGGGCGATACGTAAAACTTTAAATATAAGGTTAACGGAAGCGTGATCCGGTACGCCTCCGTGACAACATTTTTCCCCTGCAGTCGTTAACCCGTTGGCGACCGGAGTCGCCTATTCGTGGGCCCGTCTGCCCGCTTGATGGAGTTGTAGTGCGTATGCGTGGCGAAACTGGTATCGCGTTTTCCATGCCGGGGGGAGATGCCTCCGGAACGGTCGGAGCCCGACCTGTGGATCTCGGTCATCTGGCACGTCAGACAATGGGCGACCGCGACCTCGAACGGGAGGTGCTGGCGCTGTTCGTACATCAGTCGCTTACCGTCCGCGACCAGATCGCCGACGCCGACGCCCGGCAGCGGGTGCTTCTGGCGCATGGCTTGAAGGGCTCGGCGCGCGGCATCGGCGCCTTTGCGGTCGCCGAATGCGCGGCGATCATCGAAAAGCAGCCCGAAGACCTGCGGGCCCTCAAGCGGCTCGGCACGCTGATCGAGGAAGTGCGCGATTTCATCGCCGGCATCAGCCGCTAGCATTATCTTTTTGAAAAACGTCATTTCGTGGCGCTTTCGCGCCGCAGTTGACTTGTCCGGCGGAGTGATTATCTCGGCTGCGACTCCTCAGGTGACTTAATGACCAAGCTGACTTACATCGCCCATGACGGGACCCAATTTGACGTGGACGCCGAAAACGGCTCGACCGTGATGGAAAACGCGATCCGCAACGCCGTGCCCGGCATCGAAGCCGAATGCGGCGGCGCCTGCGCCTGCGCGACCTGCCATGTCTATGTCGACGAGGCCTGGACGGCCGAGGTCGGCGAGCCGGAGGCGATGGAAGAGGATATGCTGGACTTCGCCTATGACGTCCGGCCGAATTCGCGCCTTTCCTGCCAGATCAAGGTGCGCGACGCGCTGGACGGGTTGGTCGTGCGCGTGCCCGAGCGCCAAGGTTAAAACCGACTTTGCGGTTTTCTTCGCGCTGGCTGCTTGGCAGCCGGCGATAGCTCATGCAGTCTCGCTCATTCCCAAAAGAGGGCGCAGCGCATGACCGACACCTTTAAGACGGATGTTCTCATTGTCGGGGCAGGGCCGGTCGGGCTGTTCGCCGTGTTCGAGCTCGGCCTGCTCGACATGAAATGCCACCTCATCGACATTCTCGACCGTCCCGGCGGGCAATGCGCCGAACTCTATCCGGAAAAGCCGATCTACGACATTCCGGGCTGGCCCACGATCTCGGCCCAGGGGCTCGTCGACAAGCTGATGGAGCAGATCCACCCGTTCAAGCCTGAATTCACCTTCAACCGCATGGTCTCGAGCCTTGAAAAGCTGGAGGACGGCAGTTTCCGCGTCGCCACCGACGAAGGCGAGCTGTTCGAGGCCAAGGTGGTGGTGATCGCCGCCGGCGGCGGCTCGTTCCAGCCCAAGCGCCCGCCCATCCCCGGCATCGAGGAATATGAAGGCAGGAGCGTCTTCTATTCCGTCCGCCGCATGGAGGATTTTCGCGCGCACGACCTCGTCATCGTCGGCGGCGGTGATTCGGCGCTCGACTGGACGCTCAACCTGCAGCCGATCGCCAAAAGCGTGACGCTGGTCCATCGCCGCCCGGAATTCCGGGCCGCGCCCGACAGCGTCAACAAGATGTATGCCATGCAGGAGATGAAGCAGCTCGAATTCCTGGTCGGCCAGGTCAGCGCCCTTGCCGGCGCCGACGGCCAGCTTGCGTCGGCGACCATCAAGGGCGGCCCGGATGGCGACGTCGAGGTGCCGTGCACCCGCATGCTGCCATTCTTCGGCCTCACCATGAAACTCGGACCGATCGCCGAATGGGGCCTCAACCTGCACGAGAACCTGATCCCGGTGGATACGGAGAAGTTCCAGACGTCGATCCCTGGCATCTTTGCCGTCGGCGACATCAACTGGTATCCGGGCAAGCTGAAGCTGATCCTGTCAGGCTTCCATGAGGTGGCGCTGATGGCGCAGGCCGCCAAGCGCATCGTCAGCCCGGGCGAGCGGATCGTCTTCCAGTACACGACCTCGTCGACCAGCCTGCAGAAGAAGCTCGGCGTCCACGACTGAAAAAGTCATTCCGCGAGCACGGGCGCCGCGTGCTCGTCGTGGCCGCGCAGTTCCTTTTCGGGCATCAGGGCCAGCGTGATCAGCGCCAGCACAAGCGTGATGCCGGCGGTGAGGAAGATCATCACGAACGGCATCGCCGATGTCAGCTGGATGTGCGTCTGCGAGCCTTCGGCGGCCAAGGGCAGGCCGAAGCCGAGCGCAACGGCGCCGAGCATGGCGACGCCAAGCGCCCCGCCCAGGGTGCGCAGGAAGGTCAGCACGCCCGTCGCGACGCCGAGATGTGCGCGGTCGACCGCGTTCTGGACCGAGACGGTGCTGACCGGAAAGGTCGTGCCGCTGCCCAGGCCGATCAGCGTGGTCAGGATTTCGACTTCGAGCAGCGAGGCGTGTCCCGCAATGGCACTGAGCAGGCCTATGCACAGGATTGCCAGGCTGATGCCGATCAGGGCGATGCGCTTGTAGTGGACGAAGCGTGGGATCATGCGGCCGCTGAAGGCCGCGCCGGCAACCGTGCCGAGCAGGAGGCCGAGCATGGCCGTGCCCGATTCGCTCACCGACAGCCCGACGACCGACTGCAGATAGACCGGCAGGTAGACTGAAGCACCGATATTCGCGGCCTGCAGTAGGAACATCGACAGTGTGCCGGCGAGCACGATAGGGTTGCCCAACACTTCAAGCGAGACCAACGGCTCGGCCGCTCTCAGCAGCCTCAGCGCGAAGAAGAACCAGAACACGGCAGAGCAAGCCACCAGTCCGAGGATCTCCGACGAGAACCAGGGATAGGTGCTGCCGCCCCAACTGAGCGCCAGAAGCAGCAGCGCGGTGGCGATGACCAGGAGCACCGCCCCCAACCCGTCGATGCGGTGATGCTTGGCCGCGATCGGCAGCTTCTTCAGCGGGTTGTTGACGATAGCCATGGCCAGGAAGCCGATCGGCAGGTTGATCCAGAAGATCAATGACCAGTGCAGGTGTTCGGCAAAGACGCCGCCGAGCAGCGGACCGGCGACGCTGGCCACCGCCCAGGTGCCGGAGATCCAGGCCGCGTAGCGGGCGCGCTCGCGCGGCGGCACGAGATCGCCGATGACCGTCTGGGCCAGCGCGAAGAGACCGCCGCCGCCGGCGCCCTGGATGGCGCGGCCGATGACCAGCACCAGCATGTTGGGAGCGAGCGCGCTGACCAGCGAGCCGAGCAGAAAAATAAGGATGCCGGCATGGATGACCGGCCTGCGTCCATAGACATCGGAAATCTTCCCGTAGAGCGGCGCCACCGCCGTTGCGGTCAAAAGATAGCCGGTGACGATCCATGGCAGATATTCGGCATGGCCGAGCGCGCGCGCGATCGTCGGCAGGGCGGGAGCAACGATGGTCTGGTCAAGCGCCGCCAAAAGCATCGACAACAGCACGCCGCCGATGATGGTATTCTTCTCGCTCTCGCTCATCAGCGGCGAGGCTTTCGGCGCCATCGCCTGGTTTTCGACGGTCTGATCCATGCGTCATTCTTTCAAAGGCTGATGCTTGGCGCGCCAAGACGGCTCCGGCCGGTCGCGCCTGTCATTTCTCATCGGGGATGGCGGCTCAAGTGTTTCGAGCCGCTATATGTCGTTCGATATAGGCCGATTTCGACCGCCCTTCGAAAGTTTTTCCCGGTCTGGCACCATGCTTGGGCGAAATTGGCCCCGGATCCGGCTTGCCTCAGGTCAAGGCGGCGGCAGTTGTCCGGCTTCGACGCGCTCCATCCGGTAGCGCATCAGTCGGAGGATGCGGCTTTCGAAATTGGCGCCCTCGACGCGGTCGAAGCGCACCTGGTCCTGATCGTGCCTGGCGAGCTCGGCTGCCTGAACAGCGGCGGCCCTGACCTTTGCCGCCTCGCAGGTCTTCTGCGGGGGAACGGCTTTCAGCGCATCCTCGAGCAGGCGCGCATGGTTCTTGGCGATCTCGACATGGCGCTCCTCGTGCCGCTTGATGTCGGCCGAGAGCGCGTCCCAGAACAGCCTGACGGTGGGATCGGATTTGCGCGGGCGCCGCCATTCGGGGAGGATCACCTTGACCTTCACGGTGACGGCCGCGTCGGCGATGCGGCAGGATCCTGCGCTCTGCGCGTAGCTGATGCGGGTGGTGAAGGCCATCTGCGTGGCGCCCGGGTGCCGCGAGCCGGTGCTCTTCACCTCGGGGCCGTTTTTCGAGAGCTGGTTCTGGATATCGTCGAGCGTGCGGCCGCCGATGCTGAAATAGCTGTAAGTCTTCACCAGATTGGCCGCGCCCGCTGGCAGGGCGGTGAGCGAGAGCATCAGGGCGCAGAGCAGGGAACGGTTCATCATATTGCCTCTTCACGCACCTTGCTTTAGGGCCGTCGCCAGCGCAACGAAATTGATTTCGCGCGGATCACCCATGGTTGATGGACAATGACGACAAGGCGATGGCAGCTGGCGCATGGGCGCTATCTCGACCTCGGCCCGAAGGCGGTCGTCGTCGGCATCCTGAACGTGACGCCCGACAGTTTCTCGGATGGCGGCCTGTTCATCGCGCCCGAGAAGGCGCTGGAGCAGGCGCACCGCATGGTGAAAGAAGGCGCCGCCGTCATCGATGTCGGCGGGGAATCCACCCGGCCGGGTTTTGCCCCAATCACCGTCGAAGAGGAGCAGGGCCGCGTGCTGCCGGTCATTGCGGCGCTCGCCGCTTCCGGCGAGGCGCTGATCTCGGTCGATACCTATCGCGAGGACACGGCGCGGCGGGCTGTCGCCGCCGGCGCGCATATCGTCAACGACGTCTGGGGGCTGCAGCGCGAGCCCGGCATCGCGCGTGTCGCCGCCGAGACCGGCGCCGGGCTCGTCATCATGCATACCGGGCGCGAACGGCAGAAGCTGCCCGACGTGATCGAGGACCAGTTCCTGTTCCTGCGCAAATCGCTGGAGATCGCGCGCGCCGGCAATGTCGCCGACAGCCAGATCGTGCTCGATGCCGGTTTCGGCTTCGCCAAGGAGACGGCGGAGGAAAACCTCGATCTGATGGCCCGGTTTTCCGAGCTTCAGGCACTCGGGTATCCGCTGATGGCGGGGACCTCGCGCAAGCGCTTCATCGGCAACGCCACCGGGCGGGAACCCAGCGAGCGGGCGGCCGGCACGGCGGCCACCAGCGTCATCCTGCGCTTGAAGGGAGCCGACCTGTTTCGCGTCCACGATGTCGCAATCAACGTGGATGCGCTGGCGCTGACCGATGCTATGCTTCGACGCGAAACCGAGCTTCCTCCCGGACACTGACCATGTACGTCATCCGCATGAAGAACTGCGCCTTCTTCGCCCGCCACGGCGTGCTGGATGAGGAGGAGACGCTCGGGCAGCGTTTCTATGTCGATGCCGAGCTGACGGTGGAGCCCAGCCGGCCGCTGACGGAGGATTCCATCGAGGACACCGTCAATTACGGCGTCGCCTTCTCGGTCATTGAGAAGATCGTGACCGGACATCGCCGCTTCCTGATCGAGGCGCTGGCGCTGGAGGTTGCGAAAGCGCTGACGGCGCGGTTCTCACAGATCAGGAAAGCCGCGATCACCGTGCGCAAACCGAACGCCCCGGTGCCGGGCGTGCTCGATCATGTCGAGGTGACCGTTGTCTGGCCAGAATAGCGCCGTCTATCTCAGCCTCGGCGGCAATCTCGGCGACCCGGCGAAGTCCATGGGTGCGGCGCTGCGCATGCTGGACGGCGACGATGCGACGCGCGTGACCGCCGTCTCCTCGCTCTACCGCACGCCGCCTTGGGGCAAGCTTGACCAGCCCGATTTCCTCAATGCCGCCGCCGCGATCGAGACGGCGCTTTCGCCACGCGCGCTGCTCGACCTTTGCCTCGATGTCGAGAGGCGGTTGAAACGCGTACGCGAAGAGCGCTGGGGACCGCGCCTGATCGATATAGACATCCTGGTCTTCGGCGACCGGGTGATCCACGAGACCGGGCTCGAAGTGCCGCATCCGCGCATGCTGGAGCGCGCCTTCGTGCTGGCACCCCTGGCCGAGATCGCGCCAGGGCTTTCGGTCGGCGGCAGGAACGTGTCGGAACGGCTCAAAGCCGTCGATGCGTCCGGCATCGAGCGGCTGCCGTCCGGCCGGGAATGGTGGCTCGGATAAAGCCCGCTGGTCAGCCGGAAAAACCGCCGCCGTCCAAAAATGCCTGCTCCTCGGCGGTCGTCGCACGGCCGAGCATGCGGTTGCGATGCGGAAAGCGGCCGAAGCGCCGGATGATCTCCAGATGCTCCTCGGCGTATTTCAGATAGTCGGGCGCTCTGGCGGCCGTAAGCTCTACCGACCGTTCCTGGTCCGCCAGCAATTCGGAATGCTCGAAGGGCAAATAGAGGAAGACGCGAAGCAGTTCTTCCAGTTCCAGATCCTGGCCGGCGGCGATCGCCCTGTCGGCGAAATACCGGGCGAGCGGATCGGTCGCGTACATGTGGCCGGTGCCGCGGAAGCAGTTGCGAGGGAACTGGTCGAGCAGGATCATCAGCGCCAGCGATCCCTCGGCATGCGTGCTCCAATCGTCGCATTCGCGCCGCGCGGCGGCGTAATGCAGCTCCAGAAAGCAATTGCGGAAATCCGTGTCGAAGGCGTCGCTCTTCTCGAACCAGGCGTCTTCGCCGGCATCGCGCCAGAATTTGGTGACCGAAAGCGCTTGCGGATCGAACTCTGCCATGATTGCCCCTCAGTTTTTCGTCTCTGCCTGGTTCAGCACGACGGCGGTTTCCTGGTTCAGCGCCCGGCCGGCGCGGCGCGGTTGCGTCAGCGGGGTCGGAATCGGCGTGCCGATATTGCCCTTCAGGAAACGCTGGCCGGCGCGCACGCCTTCGGCCAGCTGCGTCTCGAAGCGCGCTTCGTCGCGGCGGCGCACATCCTCGATGACCTCGGCGACCTCCTCCGGATCGACGCCCAGCGCCTCCAGCGCCGAGCCGCCGAAGACCAGCGCCGATTCGAAGGTCTCACGCAGCTGATAGTCGACGCCGGCGCGCACGAGCTGCAGCGCGGTGCCGCGGTCGAAGGCGCGCGCCAGGATGGTGACCAAAGGGAACTCGGCCTTGATCAGTTGCGCGATGCGCACGGCGGCATCCGGCTTGTCGACGCAGATCAGCACCGCGCGCGCCCGCCCGGCGCCGGCCGCATGCAGGATGTCGAGCCTCGTGCCGTCGCCATAATAGACCTTGAAGCCGAAATCGGCCGCCGCCTGGATCATCTCCACCTCGTTGTCGATGATCGAGACATCCAGCCCGCGCAGCAGAAGCGGCTGGCTGGCGATCTGGCCGAAGCGGCCGAAGCCGATGATCAGCACGCTGCCGGTGAGGCCGTCGGCGATGTCGACGCCGTCGAGCGACTGCTCGTCGCGCGGGGTGAGGTAACGCAGCGCCACGATGGCCAAGGGCGTCAGCACCATGGAGATGATGACGATGGCGGTCAGCGTGGCATTGGCCTGGCTATCGATGATGCCGACCGCGGCGGCGGAGGAATAGAGCACGAAGGCGAACTCGCCGCCCTGCGCCATGAAGACGGCGCGTTCGAGCGCCTCGCGGTGGCCGCTCTTCAGGATGCGCGCGACGGCGTAGATACCGACCGCCTTCATGACCATGTAGGCGACGACATAGATGGCGACGAGCCGCCAGTTCTGGGCGACGACACCAAGGTCGAGCGACATTCCGACGGCGAGGAAGAACAGGCCGAGCAGAATGCCGCGGAACGGCTCGATATCGGCTTCGAGCTGGTGGCGGAAGGTCGATTCCGACAGGAGCACACCGGCCAGGAAGGCGCCCATCGCCATCGACAGGCCGGAGAGCTGCATGGCCAGGGCCGATCCCAGCACCACCAGCAGCGCCGCTGCGGTCATGACTTCGCGAGCGCGGGCGTCGGCCAGGATGCGGAAGAGCGGATTGAGCAGGTAACGGCCGGCCAGGACCAGACCGACGATGGCGGCGATGCCGATGCCGATTTCGGTCAGCCGCTCCGAAAAACTGGTCTCGGCGCCGCCGGGCGCGAGGAAGGCCACCAGCGCGAGCAGCGGCACGATCATCAGATCTTCGAGCAGCAGGATGGAGACGATGCGCTGGCCTTTCGGCGTGGCGATCTCGCCGCGCTCCTCCAGCAACTGCATGACGATCGCCGTCGAGGTCAGCACGAAGCCGGCGCCGGCGACGAAGGACTGCGCGATCGGAAAGCCTCCCGCCAATCCGACGAGGGTCAGCAGGACCGCGCAGACGCCGACCTGGAAGGCGCCCAGCCCAAAGATCTCGCGGCGGAGGCCCCAGAGCCGCGACGGCTGCATCTCCAGGCCGATGATGAACAGGAACATGACGACGCCGAGCTCGGCGACGTGGAGGATCGCTTCCGATTCGGAAAAGATGCGCAGGCCGAACGGGCCGATGACGACGCCAGCGGCGAGGTAGCCGAGGATCGAGCCAAGCCCCATGCGCTTGAAGATCGGCACGGCGACGACGCCCGCGGCGAGCAGCGCCACCACCTGCACCAGATCGCTGCTCGACGCTTCAGCTGCCATGCCTGTCATCCTGTTGCTCAAAGCACTCCTTGCATGCACCGGGACTGAGAGGCAAGGGCGGGAAGAGACTGGAAGGGGTGGGTCCGGTTGAGGCGGCTCCTTCGCTTGCGTGACGGACGTTCGGCATCTATAATGGCCAAATGACTGACAATTCGTCCGGCTCGCCTTCACCTATACCCATGGATGCGCTCAGCGAAGTCCTACAGGATTTTCGCTTGAGCGGGGTCAACTATGGCCGCTGCGAGTTGCGACATCCGTGGAGCATCGCCTTTCCGCAACAAAAGCTGCTTCGCTTTCACTTTGTCGGCCAGGGTCCGTGCTGGATTTATACCGAAGCGGAAGGCTGGCAGGAACTGCGCGATGGCGATCTGGCGCTGCTGCCGCAAGGCATAGCCCATCGGCTGGCCAGTGCGCCGGACGTTGTCGGCGACTCGCTGGAGGGTTGCCAGGTGACGAAGGTGGGAAGCAATGTCTGCGAGGTGGTGCGGGAAGGGACGGGCGCGACAAGCACCCTTTTCTGCGGCTCAATGGCCTTGGGCGTCTGTGCGCTCAATCCACTGATCACGTTGATGCCGCCGATTATCAAAGGGTGCGACGTGGCCAGCAACGATCCGGTCGTCGGTCCGTTGCTGGCGGCCATGACAGCTGAGGCCGCGCAACCGCAGATGGGCAGCGCCACGATTCTGTCGCGCATGGCGGATTTGCTGACAGCCCGGCTCATCCGATGCTGGGTAAATTGCGCGGGAGCCTCGACCACCGGTTGGCTCGCCGCCATCCGCGATCCCCATATCGGCCGCGCGCTGGCAGCCATGCACCGAGATCCTGGCCATAATTGGACCTTGGAAAGCCTTGCCCGCCTGGCAGGCCAATCGCGCTCGATTTTCGCCGAGCGCTTCAGCGCCGTGTTAGGGGAGGGCGCCGCCCATTATCTCGCCCGTCTGCGTATGCAACTTGCCCGCGAGTTGCTGGGGCAAAACGGATTGTCGGTTGCCGAGGTCGCGACCCGTTTGGGCTATGATAGCGAGGCATCCTTCGCCCGCGCTTTCAAACGCATCACCAATGTCTCGCCAGGCGTTGTGCGTCGCACAATTTCCGGACGAACGGACATGAATTTCGGATTTTAAGATACATATCATCCGAAAAGACTCACCTATTTAAGACCTCCAGACCTTGGAGATCTTTCAGTGACAGACACAACATTACAGCTTGCAGACGAAGACGCGGCGTTAGAGCTCGATGCCGCCGCGCCAACTAGGTGGAACGCAGCCACCTGGTTCTCGGTCATTTCATTAGCAGCCACCAGCTTTGCCCTGGTGTCAGCCGAATTCCTGCCGGCAGGTCTGCTGACGCCAATGGCGCGTGATCTTGGCATCAGCGAAGGAACGGCCGGGCAGGTCGTCACCGCCACCGCCTCGATCGGTGCCGTGACGGCCGTGTTGAGCAATGTTCTGATCGGCCGATTGAATCGCAAGACGGTGCTGGTTGGCCTCAGCGCCTTGGCCGTTGGTTCCAACCTTCTCGCAGCGCTGGCGCCCAATTTCTGGCTGTTGCTGTTGGGCCGCGCCGGGCTCGGAATCGCTCTCAGCGCCTTCTGGGCACTCTCGGTTGCCGTCGTGGCCAGACTGGTTGGCGCCAATGCGACAGGTCGGGGCATGGGTATCGTCACCCTCGGCGTCTCGCTTGCTACCATTGCCGCACCATCGGCGGGTGCCTTGATCAGCGATTGGCTGGGATGGCGCACCGCTATGGCCTTGACGGCGGGGCTGGCCGTGATTGCGCTGCTACTACAGCTGCTTAGCCTGCCGACCCTGCCCGCCACAGCCAGCAATAGCCTTGGGGATGTATTTCGGCTGACTCGGCGGCGTGGCATTCAGCTCGGCATGCTGGCTATCCTTTTGCTGATGACAGGGCATTTTGCCGGCTCGGTCTATGTACGCCCCTTCCTCGAACATGTGACGCTCCTGGCAACCGGGCCAATTGCCATGGCCCTGCTTGGGTTTGGCATCGCCGCTGTGATCGGCAATGTTGTCGGCGGCCGCATGGCCGACGCCGATATCCACTTGGCTCTCGTGGGCACCGCGGCGTTGATGGCATTTGCGGCTTTGGCATTGGTGCTTTGGGGCGTGCACATCGCCGTTGCCTTCGGATTCGTCACGCTGTGGGGCTTGGCATTCGGCATGGCGCCGGTGGTGCTACCGACCAATCTGTCTCGCGCGGCGCCTGATGCGTTGGAAGCAGCGGGTAGCCTGATGGTCGTCTCATTCCAGGTTGCCATCACCATCGGCGCCGTTGTCGGCGGATATGTCGTGGACACCTATGGCGCCTCGGGACCTTTGAGCCTTACCGTCGTCCTTGCCGCATCGACGGTGATGCTGGCGCTGCTGCAGCCTCGCAGGTGAACTTGTCCAGTTGACCTAGAGCGTCTCACCGTTCACGAAAACGGCGAGACGCTCTATCTCTTTGTTTTTAGAAATTCCGGCCGTAGAACCGGTTCACATTTTCCTGGAATTGCTGGGAAGCGCGTCAAGCCTGAATGGCCTCATGCGACCCGCGTCTGATTGATGTTTTACATGTGTTGGGCGGCTTGAATTCGGATCGCCGCGATATTGCAACCTCGTTCACAAGTTTATGCAGCCCAGTCGTTGCGCGCCGCCACAATCAGAGGTTATGGCACGCTCGGCTTCGGCCAGTGGAGGCAGCGGCGATGGGCGGCTGCCTTTTTTGAGGAGATGATTGACATGAAGAAGTTTTTGCTCGTTGCCGTGGGTGTTGCGGCGTTGGCCGGTTCGGCTTGCTCCAAGGGGCCGGAATGCACGCAGGAAATCGCTGCCAAGAAGGCGCAGGACATGGCTGCCGCCCTCCAGGAAGCGATCACCAAGGATCCGAGCAAGGCGGCCGATCTGACCGCCAAGGTGCAGGCCGTGACGACCAAATATCAGGGCCCGACGACGCTCGACGAAGCCTGCAAGGCCTATGACGAGCTGACTGCCACTATCAAGGGTTGAGCGCAGCCGTCGACAACGCGAAGGCGGTGGCCGGTCGGCCGCCGCCTTTTTGTTTGCGCAGCCTTCGGTCGGCACATCTTTCCGGAATGCGCTACGGGATGCCCATGGTGCGTTTATGGTCGGCGATCTCGGCGAGCAGCCAATCCTGGAACAGACCGGTGCCCGGCTTGTTCCCGATGCTGCGGCGCTGATGCAGGTAGATGCCGGCAGGATAGGTGTGGCGGGCGCTGAAGGGGGCGACAAGCTTGCCTTGCTGCAGAAGGTCCTGCGCCATTATGGTGTCGGCCAGAGCGATCCCCGCGCCGTTTATCACCTCGCGCATGATCAAGGTGCAGTCATCGAGCGTCGTGCTGGATTTGGGCGTCGTGTCCAGGACGCCCTCCTGCTCCAGCCAGCGCCGCCAGCGCATGGTCTCGCATTCGTGGATCAGGTGATGGTTGACCAGATCGGCGGGCGTTCTGAGCGGCACCGGCCCTTCGAGCAAAGAGGGCGCGCATACCGGCGTCAGCAGGAGCGGGATCAGCAGCGTCAAGGCAGGACCGGCCTTGTAGACGAACTCGTCGACAATGGCCAAATCGAAGTTGGCGCGCTTGCCCGACGTCGAGATCTCCAGATCCACGGACGGATGCAGTCGCCGGAAATTCGGCAGCCGGTCCGCCAGCCAAAGATTCAGGACGGTCGGCACGCACAAGACCCTGACACGCTGGGTCCTGCCGTGCCCCGGCGCATCGACGAAGCTGACGTCGTCGGTGGCGCGCCAGATGGCCTCGAATGCCTCCGAGAGAGAGCGCGCGTAATATGAGCCCCTGATGGTCGGGGTGATCTGGCGAAAGCCGCGCTCGAACAGGTCCTGGCCGAGGTTTCTTTCAAGCGCGCGGATGTGGCGGCTGACGGCCGAGGGCGTCAAATGCAGCTCTTCCGCTGCATCCTTGATGCTGCCGAGGCGCGCGGCGGCCTCGAAAGCGCGCATGCCATTGAGTGAGGGCAGGGCCATTCGCGGATCATGAAATGTCAGTTGAGTTTTTGTCAATCGACTTGGGCAAAATTGGCGTTTGATCGCCCGGCCGGTTCGGGGATACCCAAAAGGCAAGAGCGACTAAGTCGCCATCCAAAAACGATTGTTAGGGCACTCCGATGCCGTTCCACCAGCGGCGGAGACCGGGATCACCGGTTTCCACCGGTGGCCGGCGAAGCTTGCGTATGGCGCAGGCCAGCCAGCCTCGGCAGGCGCCCTGGAATGGGAGAACGAGCTTTTATGCCTCAGTCGCCGGCGCCGGTCTTCGAAGCGGCGGACGAGATTTCCGCGGAAACCTCGGTCATCGTGATCCTGCAAACCGCTCAAGCAGGTTTTGGGCCCCGGGCAGCGGCCCTCGATGCCGAGATGGACGGGATTCTGTCCCGCGCTTGCGCCGAGCCGGCCGCCCTTGAGGAATCCGGCGCCTGCGTCGACGTCATCGCTCCCAAGGCGGTATCGGCCCGGCGCGTGGTGGTGCTGGCCTTGGGCAGGGCCGAGGCCGTAACCACGCTTTCCCTGGCGCGAGCCGGCGGTTTGCTTGCAGCGCATCTGGAAGGCAAGGGCGAATGCGCCGCTACCCTGGTGCTGGACTCGCTCTCGGGTGTCGAGCTTCCGGCAGCGGAACTCCTGGCGCGGATTGCGCTCGGCATGCGGCTGCGGCGCTATCGTTTCGACATGCGCAACCGGCGGCAAGGTGCCGGGGCTGACCGGACCTTGCGGGTGCAATTGATCGGCGCGGCCGGTCCGGAGCTCAAGGCGGCGCTGGCGCGGATCAATGCCATCGCCGACGGCGTCGAATATGCGCGCACGCTGGTCAACCTGCCGCCGAACCATCTCCACCCCGACAATTTCCATGACCACCTGGAGCCGCTGCGCGAGGCCGGCATCGATGTCGAGATACTCGACGCGGCGCGGCTGAAGGAGCTCGGCATGAATGCGATCCTGGCGGTCGGCTCCGGCTCGACGCGACCGCCGCGCGTCGCCGTCCTGCGCTATCGCGGCAAGGGCGCTCCCGCACAGCCGCTGGCCTTTGTCGGCAAGGGCGTCTGCTTCGATTCCGGCGGCCTGTGCATCAAGCGCGGCGAGCAGATGTTCGACATGAAGGCCGACATGGGCGGCGCCGCCGCCGTGGTCGGCCTGTTGATCGCACTCGCGCGGCAAGGCAGCCCCGTGCACGCCGTCGGCGTGCTCGGCATCGCCGAGAACATGCCATCCAGCACAGCGCTCAAGCCGCGCGACATCATCACGACAGCATCGGGACAAACGGTCGAGGTCTTCGATACGGATGCGGAAGGCAGGCTGATCCTCGCCGACTGCCTCTACTATGCCGCCTCGCGCTTCAATCCGTCGGTGATCGTCGATCTGGCCACGCTGACCTATTCGGTGATGCGCGGCCTCGGCTCGGTTTTCGCCGGTCTGTTCAGCACCGACGACACGATTGCCTCCCGCATGATCGCGGCCGGGGAAAAGGTCGGCGAGCGGTTCTGGCAGCTGCCGCTCGACCGGGCCTATGACGAGGGGCTGCTATCGCCCTTTGCCGACATCCGCCATCACGCCAAGGACATGGAGGACGGCGACGCGCCCTATGCCGCGGCCTTCCTGCGCAATTTCACTGAGGACCGTCCCTGGGTGCATCTCGACATTGCCGGCAAGGAACTAGCCGACAAGGACCGGCCGCTGGGCCGCGAAGGCGCCACGGCATTCGGCGTGCAGATGCTGGAAGAGTGGGTGCAGTCCGGCCGGGCGGCGAACTAAGCGGCAATGACAATGTCTTCAATCAAGCAGGGAGCCGCAATGTCGTCCGAGATCGTCAGCAAGGAAGGGCGCGCCGGCTTTCGCGCCTACGAAACCTGGTACCGGATCAGCGGCAATCTTGATGCCGGCAAGGCTCCGGTGGTGATCCTGCATGGCGGGCCGGGTGCTGCCCATAATTACGTTGATGCCTACAAGCTTCTTGCCCGAGGCGGCCGCGCCGTCATCCATTACGACCAGTTGGGCTGCGGCAATTCCACCTTGCTGCCTGAGAAGGGCGCCGATTTCTGGACGCCCCAGCTCTTCATCGATGAGCTGGAAAACCTCGTCGACCATCTCGGCATTCGCGGCGGCTTCCATGTGCTGGGTCAAAGCTGGGGCGGCATGCTGGGCGCCGAATATGGCGTGACCCGGCCGAAAGGCTTGAAGTCGCTGACCATCGCCAACTCACCGGCTTCCATGAAGCTTTGGGTCGAGGAGGCCAACCGGCTGCGGGCCGATCTGCCGAGGGACGTGCAGGAGACGCTGACGAAGCATGAACAGGCCGGCACGACGGACGACCCAGCGTATCAGGAAGCGACGATGCGGTTCTACGAACGGCATGTCTGCCGGGTCGTGCCGTTCCCGCCCGAGGTGACGGAGACTTTCGCCCAGATCGTGCGCAATCCGACCGTCTACAATGTGATGAACGGCCCGAACGAATTCCACGTCATCGGCACGCTGAAGAGCTGGAGCGTCATTGACCGCCTGCCGGCCATCGATGTTCCGACGCTCCTCATCTCCGGCCGTTACGACGAAGCCACGCCCGCGACCGTCCAGCCCTTCAAGGACGGCATCAAGGGATCGCGCTGGCAGGTATTCGAGCATTCCAGCCACATGCCGCATGTCGAGGAGCAGGATCTCTGCATGCGGGTGGTGGGAGACTTCCTGGACGACAACGACAATTGAAAGGGGAATGACGACATGAAGAAACTTCTTTTGGCCGCGTCAGCCGCGGCATTGCTGGCCGGCTCGTGGCTCGCTCCGGCGCAGGCCGAATATCTCAAGGAGCACCGCGGCGGCACCATTCGCCTTCTCGCCCGGTCAGCGGCCGGAACGCTCGATCCGCACATCAACTACACCGATCAGGGCTGGCAGATGTACCAGCCGATCTATGACGGCCTAGTCGCCTTCCGCAAAGCCGAGGGCGTCGATGGCTTCAGCATCGTTCCCGATCTGGCCGAGGCGATGCCGCAGGTGAGCAATGACGGCAAGACCTTCACCTTCAAGCTGCGCAAGGGCATCAAGTTCTCGAACGGACAGGATCTCGGCGTGAAGGACGTCGTCGCCTCGTTCCAGCGCATCTTCAAGGTCTCCGGGCCAACCTCGGGCACGTTCTATGCAGGCATTGTCGGCGCCGACAAATGCCTGGCCGACGCCAAGAGCTGCACGCTGGAAGGCGGTGTCGTCGCCGACGAGGCGGCCGGCACGATCACCCTCAATCTCACCAAGCCGGACGCCGAGATTCTCTACAAGCTCGCCTTGCCGCATGCCGTGATCCTGCCGGCGGACACGCCGGCGGAGGATATGGGCTCCAAGCCGATCCCCAGCACCGGCCCCTACATGATCTCGGCCTTCGATCCCAACAAGGGCATGACGGTTTCCCGCAATCCCAACTTCAAGCAATGGAGCGAGGAAGCCCAGCCGGAGGGCTACCCGGATGTCGTGCAGTATGATTTCGGCCTGTCGGAAGAGGCGGCCGTGACGGCCATCCAGAACGGCGAAGCGGACTGGATGTTCGACGCGCTGCCCAGCGACCGCCTCGGCGAGCTCGGCAGCAAGTCGATGGACCAATTGCACATCTCGCCGCTTTCGGCCTGGTGGTACGCGCCGCTGAACACCCGCATGGCTCCGTTCGACAATGAAAAGGCCCGCCAGGCCGTGGCTTACGCAGTCGACCGCAACACGCTGGTCAAGCTGTTCGGCGGCAAGGTGCTGGCCTCGCCGGTCTGCCAGGTGCTGCCGCCGGACTTCCCCGGACATGAGGACTATTGCCCCTTCACCAAGAACCCTGGCGCCAAATGGTCGGCTCCGGATGTCGACAAGGCAAAGCAGCTCGTCGAGGAATCGGGCACCAAGGGCCAGAAGGTGACCATCATCGTCGAGGATACCGCGATTTCGCGGTCGATCGGCGTGTATCTGCAGAGCGTGCTGACCAGCATCGGCTACGTCGCCGACGTCAAGCCGATCTCGTCCAACCTGCAGTTCACCTATATCCAGAACACCAACAACAAAGTGCAGATGTCCGTCACCCAGTGGTACAAGGACTATCCCGCAGCTTCGGACTTCCTGAACATCCTGTTCAGCTGCGCCTCTTTCCGCGAGGGCTCGGACGCTTCGATCAACATTTCCGGCTTCTGCGACAAGGATATCGACGCCCAGATGCAGAAGGCGCTGGACCTTGGCGTGACCGATCAGAAGGCGGCCGATAAGCTTTGGGCGGCGATCGACAAACAGGTCACCGACAAGGCGCCGGCGGTCGGCCTCTTCACACCGAAGCGGCTTGATTTTGTCAGCAAGCGCGTCGGCAATTTCAAGTTCAACCCGCAGTTCAACTGGATTATCACCCAGTCCTGGGTGCAGTAAGGGGCCTGGGTGCAGTAACGAAACGCGGAAGGCACATCGTGTCCAGCCAAGTCGCCGCCATG
Organism: Mesorhizobium sp. SOD10; assembly: GCA_000824805.1. GTDB lineage: Bacteria > Pseudomonadota > Alphaproteobacteria > Rhizobiales > Rhizobiaceae > Mesorhizobium. Next base: position 329,794 of record CCNA01000002.1, on the reverse strand, counting down.
CCGCGCAAGACGCGAGGGCCCTGGGCCGTCGCGTTTGCGAAGCTGGCAACGGACAGGGCCGCCATGGCGTCCCTGGCCGTGTTCCTCATCATCGTTCTCGCCTGTTTCAGCGCGCCGCTCTACGCGAAATGGGCGGGCACGGATCCGTTCGCCTCGACGCTCGACGCCGTCATCCAGGTCGACGGCGCCGACGTTCCGGTAATGGAACAGACGACCGAGGGACTGGGGCTTGGCTATACGCCGATCGGCCCGACCTGGCGGCTCGGCAATTATTTCCTCGGCGCCGACAGCCAGGGGCGGGACGTGATGGCGAGGTTGCTCTATGGCGGGCTCAACTCGCTGCTCATCTCCGGCGCCGCCACCATCTTCACGCTGATCTTCGGCACGCTGGCAGGATTGATCGCGGGCTATTTCGGCGGCATCACCGACACGGTGCTGTCGCGCTTGCTGGACGTTCTCTGGGCGTTTCCGATCTATCTGCTGGCGATCTCGCTTTCCATTGTCACCATCGCGCAAGGCATCGCGATCGGGCCGATCGAGATCCAATCCGGAAGCCTATGGCTACCGATCATCATCATAGGCATCGTCTATATACCCTATGTCGCGCGGCCGATTCGCGGACAGGTCCTGGCGCTGCGGCACAGCGAGTTCGTGCTCGCCGCGATCAATCTCGGCGTGCCGGGCCGGCGCATCCTGTGGCGCGACATCCTGCCCAACATCACCACCACGCTCATCGTCTTCGTGCCGCTGATGATGGCACTGAACATGCTGACGGAATCGGCGCTTTCCTTCCTGTCGATCGGCGTGCAGCCTCCCGCCGCAAGCTGGGGCACCATCATCCAGGATGGGCAGGCGCTGCTCTACACGCGGCCGCTGGTGGCGCTGGTGCCTGGCCTGGCGATCGCCGTTTCGGTCATGGCTCTCAACGTCTTCGGTGACGGCCTGCGCGATGCGCTCGACCCGCGCTCCAAGGTGCGGCTGGGGCGCGACTGATGCTTTACGCCATCCTGCGCCGTTTCGGTCAGATGCTGTTCGTGATGTTCGGCATCTCGGTGATCGTCTTCCTGATCTTCTTCGCCACGCCTGGCGCCGATCCGGCCGCGCGCATCGCCGGCCGCAACGCGTCCCCGGAAGTGCTGGCGGCGGTGCGTCACAGCTTCGGCTTCGATCAGCCGCTCTATGTGCAATACACGCGCATGATGGAGAAGATCTTCGTCACCGGCGACCTGACCTCCTTCGTCAATCGCGGCTGGAAGGTGGTGCCGGCCGTCATGGATTCGATCCCCGTCACCCTTTCGCTGGTGTTCGGGGCCGCGGTCCTGTGGGTGGTCGTCTCCATCGTCATCGGCATCGTCGCCGCGGCCACCCGGGACAGCTGGCTGGACAAGCTCCTGATGGCGCTTGGCCTGCTCGGCATTTCCATGCCGGTCTACTGGCTGGGCGAGGTGATGAACCTGATCACCCAGAGCCGCTATCACGACAGCTGGGCCTTCTCCTGGGTGCCGCCGCTCGGCTACAAGAATTTTTCCGATGATCCGAAAGGCTGGTTCCTGACGCTGGTCATCCCGTGGATCACGCTGGCCGTCCTCTATATCGGTATCTACGGCCGCGTGCTGCGCGCGGCCATCATCGAATCCATGCAGGAAGACTATATCCGCACCGCCCGCGCCAAGGGCCTGTCGGAGACCCGCATCCTGTTTCGCCATGCGCTGCGTACCTCACTGATCGCCTTCGTCACGCTGTTCGGCCTCGACTTCGGTGCGCTGGTGGGCGGCTCCGCCTTGCTCACCGAGGTCGTCTTCGGCCTGCACGGCATCGGCAAGCTCACTTATGATGCGCTGCAGAATCTCGATTTGCCGATGATCATGGCGACGGTCATGTACGCTTCGATGTTCGTGGTGATTGCCAACGCGGTTGTCGATTTCGTCTACATCCTTCTCGATCCACGCCTGAGGGCATCATGATATTGTCGGTGCGCGATCTTAGAGTGTCCTTCCGCACGCATGACGGACCGGTGCGCGCCATCGACGGCGTTTCCTTCAATCTCGAGGAAAGCGAGATTCTTGGCGTCGTCGGCGAATCCGGTTCTGGCAAGACGGTGTCGCTGCTGGCCGTCATGGGACTCATCACCGATCCGAACGCCACCATCGAAGGCTCGATCCGCTACAAGGGCCGCGAGCTGGTGGGGCTGCCACCGCGCGAGCTTCGGCGCCTGCGCGGCAACGAGATCGCGATGATCTTCCAGGACCCGATGACGGCGCTGACGCCGGTCTACACGATCGGCTGGCAGATCGCCGAGCAGATCCGGGCGCATCGCGGCGTCAGCAAGGCCAAGGCGATGGAGCGCGTCGAGCAACTGCTGGCGGAGGTGAATTTCCCCAATCCGCACGAAGCGATGTCGCGCTATCCGCACCAGCTTTCCGGCGGCATGCGGCAGCGGGCGGTGATCGCGATGGCCTTGTCCTGCGACCCGGCGCTGCTGGTGGCCGACGAGCCGACCACCGCGCTCGACGTCACGGTGCAGGCCGGCATTCTCGACCTCGTGCGCAAATTGCGAGCGAAGCATAAGTCGGCCGTGGTCTTCATCACGCATGACATGGGCGTCGTCTCCGAGCTCGCCGACCGCGTCATGGTCATGTATGCCGGCCGCGTGGTGGAGCGCGGTACCCGCTCGGAGCTGTTTTCAGATCCGCGACACCCCTATACGCGGGCGCTGCTTGGCTCGATCCCGCCGCTGACCGGCCAGAAACCGCGCCGCCTGCCGGCCATTCCAGGCTCGCCGCCGTCCTTGCTGCGGCTACCGCAAGGCTGCGCCTTCGGCCCGCGCTGTCCGGTTCGCTACGAGCCTTGCGAGGCCGGCAAGCCGGGTCTTGGCAGCGACGCGCATGCCGCCGCGTGTTTTCGGGTAGCACAGGCATGAGCGAAGCAATGATTGACGCCGACCGATCGATCCTCGAGACGCGCTCGCTGGCAAAGCGTTTTTCGATCGGCACCCGCTTTTCCGCCGAGGGCAGGCGGACGGTCCATGCGGTCGACAATGTCTCGCTGACCGTGCGGCGCGGCGAGACGGTCGGCCTTGTCGGCGAATCCGGATGCGGCAAGTCCACGCTGGCGCGCTGCCTGGTTCGGCTCTACGACATCACAGACGGCAAGCTTCTGTTCGAAGGCGACGACATCACCTCGAAGTCGCTGTCCGAGCTCCGGCCGCTGCGCCGGCGCCTGCAGATGGTCTTCCAGGACCCCTCGGCCTCGCTCAATCCGCGCCGGCGCGTCGGCGACCTCGTCGCCGAGCCGCTGCGCATCCACGGCAAGCTTTCGGCCAAGGAGATCACCGCACGGGTGGCGGAGCTTTTCGAACTGGTCGGACTGTTGCCGGACCATGTGATGCGCTATCCGCACGAATTCTCGGGCGGCCAGCGCCAGCGCGTCGGCATCGCGCGGGCGATCGCGTTGAACCCCGATCTTGTCGTGCTGGACGAGCCCGTCTCAGCGCTCGACGTGTCCGTGCAGGCTCAGATCGTCAACCTGCTCGCCGACCTGCAGGAGAAGCTGAAGCTCACCTATATCTTCATCGCCCACGACCTTTCCGTAGTGCGGCAGGTCTCGACCCGCATCGCGGTCATGTATCTCGGCTCGATCGTCGAGGAAGGGCCGGCGGAAGAGGTGTTTGCGACGCCGGCCCATCCCTACAGCCAGGCGCTGATCTCGGCGGTTCCCGTCGTCGAGACGACGCCCACGGGCGCGCGCAAGCGCATCATCCTCACCGGCGATGTGCCGAGCCCGCTGAAGCCACCGTCCGGATGCCGCTTCCACCCGCGATGCCCGATCGCGGCGGATCGCTGCCGGTCCGAGCGGCCGGAACTGAGGGAATATCGCCCCGGCCGCAAGGTGGCCTGCCACTTCCCGACTTTGACTTGAGCTCTCAATTTCGCGAGCGCGGGCGCGGTTGCCGGAAGCGCGCCGGTCAGTTCTTGGCGATGGCGCCGACTTCGACCGAGTCGACCCGCTTCAGGCTCATGCCGATCACCGGCACGAGCTGATCGTTGACGCGCACGGCCACCGTCACGGTCATCGAATTGCCGTCGGGCACACGCGCCTGCATGACGCCATTCAACTGCTTGCGGTTGATGGTGAAGACCACCTTCTGGGCATCGACGACATTGCCGCCGACGATGTCCATTCCGCTTTCGGCCGAGCCGCCCATGAAGGTGCCCCTGTAACCGTTGCGGCCCTTGCGCTCCACGCTGGCCGACATCTTTTGCGTGAACACGCCCACCCTGCAACCGCCGTCAAGCGTCATGCCGAGCTTGCTGGCAGGCGTCGAGCCGTTGAAATCGCAGGTGAATTTCGTGCCCTTGTACTTGCCCGCGATGATCTCGCCGGGGCCGACCCATCTGCCTTCGATGGAGTGGAAAAACTGTTTGTCCGGCTCTGCGCCAAAGGCCTTTTCGACCAATCCGAGCGGCGCGGCAATCGCAACCGTCGCAGGCAGCACGCAGGACAGGATTACGCTTCTCATGGACGACACCCGGCACGACAGAGTCTGTTCTTTGGACCTGATCGACCATGGCGAAGATTGGTTAATGCTTCGTCACCGGTGGTAGTTTTCGCGTTTACCCTATTCTTGCGCCGGCCCTTCCTTTCGCGCCGCGAAGGACGTCAGCGCCGAGAGGAAATCGCCGAGGCCCGGGCGCTTTACGGCGATGAACGGCAAGGGCCGGGCGGTTTCCATCGCTGCGATGCCGATGCGTGCCGTCATCATGCCGTTGACCACGCCTTCGCCGAGTTTTGCCGAGAGTTTCGCGGCAAGGCCATGGCCGACGATCTGCTGCACGAAACTGTCGCCGACCGCGATCGAGCCTGTCACCGCCAGATGCGCAAGCACGCCGCGTGCCAGCCGAAAGAAGCCGAGCGTGCCGGGACGGCCGCCGTAGAGTTCGGAGAGCCGGCGGATCAGGCGCCCAGCCTCGAACACGACATAGGCGATGTCGACCAGCGCGCGGGGGCTGACCGCCGTGATCAGGGAGACGCGCTTCGCCGCTTCCAGGATCATGACCTTGGCGCGGGCATCGAGAGGCGACAGGATCTCTGTTTCGGCAAGCCGCACCAGATTGGCGCCGTCGATGATCTCACCGCGCAGTTCGGTGAGCGAGCGGCGCCCTGCGGCGGTCTCGGGTTTTGCCGCGACGAAGGCCGAAAGCTCGTCGACCAAGGCGCGCGCTGCCTTGGGATCGTCGCGCGCCACGGCGTCGAGGGCCTGTTTCTGCATCTTTTCGACTTCGGCAAGACGGGCGATGGCGAGGAATTCGCGGATGAGGATGACGAGCAGCGAGAGCAACGCGATCGCCGCCATGCCCGCCGCCAGCCAGCCGAGCCACTCGGCACGCGCGAACAGGTCGCGGATCAGCTGGTCGGCCCACAGGCCGACCGCCAGCGAGATGAGGGCACCGACCGCACCGAAGAACAGCCGGGCCAGCAGCGAGCGCTTTCTTGGCGCCGTCGCCGGCGGCGGGACCGCGGCCTCGATGTCCGGCTCGTCGAAGATGTCGACCTCCGAGGGGATCACGACCGCCACATCCGCCCTTGCGGCACGCGGCCTGCGCGCCGGCTGCTCCTCGGCGACGCGGTTTCGTGGCGGTTGCGGCGGCGCTTCTGTCTCAGGCTCGATGCGGAAGGCCGCCGGTTTGCGGGGCGCGGTCATGCCAGATGATCTCCGATCAGGAACTGCAGCGCGCGGTCGAGCCGGATATGCGGCAGGGACAGCGTGACGCCTTCGGCTGTGCGTTCGAGCTTAGGCGGGCGGAAACGCACGAAGCGGATCGCCGGTTCGGTGCTGTCAGGCGGCGATCCGGGAGTGTCGAACACCGCATCCACCTTTTCCGGCAAATCGCCCGGGAATATGGCCGTTTCGGTCTTTCCGTCGAATGTCTCGCCATTGATCTTCTCGCCCTTGAGCGGGGTGCCGATGATCACCGGCAGCGTCTCGCGGCCTTGCTTCACCGTGCCCTCGCGGGTCGAGCGGATCGCGGCCATGGCAACGACATCGACGGCGGCGCCACTGAAATTCGCCCGCGCTACGGCCCGGTCGGTCAGCCGGCGCACGATCGCCTGCAGCCGGTCATGGCTTTCGTGATGCAGATGGTCCGCCTTGGTCGCGGCGACCAGGATGCGGTCGATGCGGCGCGAGAAGAAGTCAGTCAGGAAATTACCGCGTCCGGGCCGGAAGCAGGACAGGATCTCGGTGACGGCGCGCTCCAGATCGGCCATGGCGGCTGGGCCGGCATTGAGCGCCTGCATGGCATCGATCAGCACGATCTGCCGGTCGAGACGGGTGATGTGTTCGCGAAAGAACGGTTTCACGACATGCGTCTTATAGGCCTCGTAGCGGCGCTCCATCATCGCCTGCAGCGATCCGGAGCGCGGCCGGCCCTTCGACAGGGTCATCAGCGGCGCGAAGGTAAGCGCCGGAGAACCTTCGAGGTCGCCCGGCATCAGGAAACGGCCGGGCGGCAGCGTCGACAGCGCGCGGTCGTCGAGCTTGCAGGCCTTAAGATAGGCGGCAAAGCTCTCGGCCAATCGTCGCGCCGTCATCTCGTCTGCCTCGGCATCGGGGTCGATGGCGGAGGCCGTCTCGCGCCAAGCCCGCGACAGGTCGGAACGGACGGGCAGGGCGGCCAGTTCGACCGCCTCGCGTGAAAAATCGGCGAATGATTTGCCGAGCAGCGGCAGGTCGAGCAGCCATTCGCCGGGATAATCGACGATGTCGACGGATAGTTTTCCGGCTGAAAATAGCCGGTTCCAGCCGGAAGCCGACTCATATTCGATCGTGAGCCGGAGCTCGGAGATGGCGCGGGTCGAGTCCGGCCAGACGCGATCGTTCACCAAGGCCGCGACATGGTCTTCATATTGGAAACGCGGAACGGCGTCGTCCGGCTGCTCCTCCAGGAAGGCGCGAGCGATGCGGCCGGATTTCTGCGCCTCGAAGAGCGGCAGGCGTCCGCCATGGATGAGGTTGTGGACGAAGGCGGAGATGAACACCGTCTTGCCGGCGCGGGAGAGGCCGGTGACGCCAAGACGCAATGACGGAGAGAAGAGCGCGGCGGCGCGGCCCGACAGCGTGTCGAGCGCAATCCTTGCCTCGTCGGTGAAATTGGTGATCGATGATGCCAAATCGGGCCTCAGGTTGCGCATCCGCGCCCGATATAGGCCGTGGACTGCGGGTTTGAAATGACCTCAAAGGTCGGCCGGCGTGAGAAAGGCCTCGAGATAGCCGCTGCCCTGAGCGGCTTCCGCGAGATTGCCGGGAAAGCGCACCACGGCGAGGCCGGAGGTCGGAAAACCGTGGTTCATCATGCCGCGCGCCGCCTCGTCGCCGTCACCTGACACCGCTGTGGCCAGATCCTCGGTCATGGGATTGTGGCCTATCACCAGAAGCTGATCGGCGCCGCTACTTTTGCGGATGATCTCGAGATAGCCGGCCGCATCCTCGCTGTAGAGCGTGTCGAAGAACAGGACCCGGCCGGTGTCGGTGCGCCCCGCCAGGCCTTCCAGCGTCTGTCTTGCCCGCTTGGCATTGGAGCAAAGCGTGACGTCCGGCACATAGTTGCGGACCCGCATGGCCTCTCCGATTGCTTCGGCATCGGCCATGCCCGATTCGTCGAGCGGACGGTCGAAATCGCGCACCCCGGGCAGTGCCCAGCCGGCTTTGGCATGTCGCAACAGAAAAAGCCTGCTCAAACCGACCCCCATGGCGCTTCCTTCGAAACAAAGCGCGATTAGTCACCAGAACGATGTCCTGCACAATGGCCGATACCGGCGACTGCAACGAATCATGCGCGAATTCGTTTTCTGCCGTTGAAACAACGTCGTCGCCGGAGCTGCCGATGTGAGACTAACAATTGCGTGAAACTGTCGCCGATAGCGCTTGTGCAGGCTCTTGTCCCCGAATATATAGGCGCCAAATTTGGGGTTGTTGGGTGAGTCGAATGAACGACATCGTTACCGCCGATTACGTACCCTCCGAAGACGAGCCGTTCATGAACGAACGGCAAAAATCGTACTTCCGCCAAAAGCTTATCACTTGGAAGAACGACATTCTGCGCGAAGCGCGCGAAACCCTCGAAATCCTGCAGCAGGAAAACGCCAACCATCCCGACCTAGCCGATCGCGCCTCCTCCGAAACCGACCGCGCCATCGAATTGCGCGCCCGCGATCGTCAACGCAAGCTCATCTCGAAAATCGACTCCGCGCTCCAGCGCATCGACGAAGGCACCTACGGCTATTGCGAGGAGACCGGGGAGCCGATCGCGCTGAAGCGGCTCGACGCGCGTCCGATCGCGACACTGTCGATCGAGGCGCAGGAGCGCCACGAGCGCCGCGAGAAGGTCTATCGCGACGACTGACGCGAAGCGAACAGGCAAGAAGACGTAGAAAATGGCCGGATTTCCGGCCATTTTTGTTCCCAGCACCAGAGTGTTTCACGGAAACCGTGAAACACTCTATCTCTTTGCTTTGACGAATCCGGATGGAAGGCTACGGCGAAGTAGCCAAGCTTGGCCGCTGCGCACTTTTCCAGGAATTGCATCAAGGGCACGGAGAGGTTCGCCCGGACCGGCAACCTGCCGCAATATCAGCGCTTGTGGCTGCCCAGCTCGCCAAGCAGCTTGGTCATCTCGTCGTCGAGGGAAGGCTTGGGCGCGGGTTTGCTTGCGGCCGGCTGGGCGTGCGTCTCGTCGAGAGAGGTCTCGAGCTCCTGCATCAACGTGTCGTCGATGGACTCATTTGAGGGCGGCGGCGTGTATCTGGCGCTGCCGTTGGTCGTCCCGTAGCCCGGCAGCGGCATGACTCTTGCCGTCGGCTGGCTGGGCGCCGCCGGCGCGGGAGCGGGCGCCGGCGCGCGCGGGCGTGCGGCAGCAGCTGGCTGGGAGGCAGGCGGCGGCGGTTGTCTGGCGGGGGCGGGTGCGGGCGGAGGTGCCGGCTGCGGCGTGCGCGGGCGCGCGGCGGCGGTCGGCTGCTGCTGGCCGCTGTCGCCGGTCAGCGCCGGCCGGCGAGGTGCCGCGAGCCGGATATCGCGCTCGACCACGACATCGGTCGGCCCGCCGATCAGGATCAGGTGCTCGATGTCGTCGCGGCGTACCAGCACCAGGCGGCGATGGCTGTCGACGGCGGTGGCGTCCATGACCGCAAGGCGCGTCTTGCGGTTCCTGCCGCCGGCCACGAACGTGCCGAAGGTCAGGTTCCGCACGACCTTGATGACGAGCAGGACGACGACAAGCAGAATGAGCGCTGCGAACGTCCACAGGATTGCAGCGACATAACCCGGACCCGCCACGTTATCCAGCCACTGCAGCATCGGTGCACCCAATCGCCTTTTCGAGTGAGGCGACACTAGACCGCCGCGGCGGCTGGCCGCAAGTTCACTTCACTGATCGTGAACAGTTTGAAGCATGAATCATTGATTTTATCGGACATTTGCCGCCGGGGCCTTTTCCGTTACAGGAGAATGTGATTCAACCGACCGTCCGCGCCCATCGGACACCGGAATCACGAGCAGGGGGAACATGGCCAAGGAAGCGCGCGGCGATTTCTATCCGGTACCGATCGTCGACCAGAACACGCGTCCGGGCGCCGTCACCAGGCTCATCGTCTTCATCGTCGTCTTGACGGGCGCCGCGATCGTCTTCGGGCTTTTCCGCGAGCGGCTCGGCGATCCTTTCCTGCTCGGCATGCTCGGCGTGCTCGCCATGATCGGCGTCGGGTTCCTGTTCGCGACCGCGATCGGCTTCGTGCAGATCGCGCCGCGGTCGACGGGCGACGAATTGTCGAAAGCCTTCGTCGACTCGATGTCGCAGGGCCTGCTGGTCACCGACACCAAGGGCCGCGTCGTCTATGCCAACCGCGCCTATGCCGACATGACGGGTGCCGCCTCGGCCGCCGATCTCAAGACCGTCGAAGGACTGTTGTCGGATGTTCCCGAGGCCTCGATGACGATCTACCGGCTGGCGTCCGGCCTGCGCGACGGCCAGGCGGGCGACGGCGAGTTCCGGCTGGCGCAATCGATCAAGCCGGGCGCCGAACCCGGGGCGCGCTGGTATCGCGCCCGCGCCCGCGCCTTCAGCATGCCCGGACAAAGGCTGCCGATGCTGGCCTGGCAGCTCGCCGACATCTCGCAGGAACGGGCGGAGCAGGAGCGTTTCTTCCTCGACCTGCAGAAGGCAATCGACCATCTCGACCATGCGCCCGCCGGATTCTTCTCGGCCGATCAGGAGGGCCGCGTCACCTATATCAACGCCACGCTCGCCGAGTGGCTTGGCATCGACCTCGCCTCCTTCACGCCGGGCGCCATCACGCTGCCGGAGATCATCGCCGGCGACGGCATGGCGCTGGTGCGTTCCGTCAAGGCCGATCCCGGCACCACGCGCAACGCCGTCATCGACCTCGATCTCACCACCATGAGCGGCCAAGCGCTGCCGGTGCGCTTTATGCATCGGGTTTCGGCAAGCCGCGAAGGCGTGAACGGCCCAACCCGCACGATCGTGCTCAATCGCACACAGGGCGAGGACGCTTCGGCCGAACTCAGAGCGTCGGAGGTTCGCTTCACGCGCTTCTTCAACTCGACGCCGATGGCGATTGCCGGCGTCGATGCGAACGGACGCATCCTGCGCACCAACGCGCCGTTCCTGCAGCTGTTTTCGTCCGTGGTCGACCGCGATGCCGTCGACCGGCGAGTGCGCTTCGAGACCATCGTTCACGAGCGCGATCGGCCGGCCTTCGCGGCCGCCTTCGAGAAGGCGAGGCAGCGGCAGGCCAATATCGAGCCGATCGACTCCGTGCTGCCCGGCAATGAGGAGCGCCACATCCGCTTCTACGTCAATGCCGTCGCCGACAGCGCGGGCGGCGAGGGCGCCGAGGAATCCGCGATCGTCTATGCGGTCGAGACTACCGAGCAGAAGGCCCTCGAGGGCCAGATGGCGCAGAGCCAGAAGATGCAGGCAGTCGGCCAGCTCGCCGGGGGCATCGCGCATGACTTCAACAACGTGCTGACCGCCATCATCATGGCGTCCGACCTTCTGTTGACCAACCACCGGCCGTCGGACCCGTCCTTCCCCGACATCATGAACATCAAGCAGAACGCCAACCGGGCGGCCTCGCTCGTGCGGCAATTGCTCGCCTTCTCGCGCAAGCAGACGCTGCGGCCGGAAGTGCTCAACCTGACCGATGTTCTCGCCGATCTCAGGATGCTGCTCGCCCGGCTGGTCGGCAACGACATCAAGCTCAAGATCGACCACGGCCGCGACCTGTGGCCGGTCAAGGTCGATATCGGCCAGTTCGAGCAGGTGGTGGTCAATCTCGCCGTCAATGCGCGCGACGCCATGCCGGGCGGGGGCGACCTCACCGTGCGCACCCGCAACGTGACGGCGGAAGAGTCCAAATCCTTTGCCTATCGCGAGCTGACGCCGGCCGACTATGTGCTCGTCGATGTCGAGGACACCGGTAGCGGCATAGCGCCCGATGTGCTGAAGAAGATCTTCGAGCCGTTCTTCACGACCAAGGAAGTGGGCAAGGGCACCGGCCTCGGCTTGTCGATGGTCTACGGCATCATCAAGCAGACCGGCGGCTTCATCTTCTGCGATTCCGAAGTCGGCAAGGGCACGGTGTTCCGTATCTTCCTGCCGCGCCACATCGCTGAGGTGAAAAAGCAGGCAGAGCCCGGCGAGGTGCCGGCGGCCGCGGCGACGGTCCCGGCCAAGCCGGCCGACACCGCAAAAGACCTTTCCGGCTCGGCCACCGTGCTACTGGTCGAGGACGAGGACGCGGTGCGCATGGGTGGCGTCAGGGCGCTGACCTCGCGCGGCTATACCGTGCATGAGGCGTCGTCCGGCGTCGAGGCGCTTGAGGTGTTCGAGGCGCTCGGCGGCAAGGTCGATATCGTGGTATCCGACGTGGTGATGCCAGAGATGGACGGGCCGACATTGCTCGGCGAGCTCCGCAAGCGCCAGCCGGATATCAAGTTCGTGTTCGTTTCGGGCTATGCCGAAGACGCCTTTGCGAAGAACCTGCCGGCCGACGCGCATTTCGGCTTCCTGCCGAAACCGTTCTCGCTCAAGCAACTGGCGACGATCGTCAAGGACGTTCTGGGATCCTAAATAAGCCAGCGCTTGCAGATTGCGGCCACCCTGTCATGATGACGACCGGATGGGTCTATCATGGGGTGGTAGCGCGTGACGCCGCATATCGAGGCGGGCCGGGGGGACTATGCCGAAACCGTGCTGTTGCCGGGCGATCCCGAGCGCGCGCAATGGATGGCGGAAACTTTCCTGGACAAACCGCGCTCAGTGAACCGCCGAAGGGGCGCGCTGGGCTTCACCGGTTTGTTCCGCGGCAAGCCGATCAGCATCCAGGCGACCGGGATCGGGGTGTCGTCTTTCCTGATTTATGCCTTTGAGCTTCTGGACTATTACGGCGTCAAAACGTTGATACGCACCGGCACATGCGGCGGCCTGTCGGAAGAGGTGCCCTTGCGTGGTGTCGTCATCTCCAGTCATGTGCGGGCCGAGGGCGCAAACAGCGGGCAGGTTTTCGGGCTGTACCAGCCGGCGGGACCGGACCCGGCGCTGCATGCGCTGGCGCTGCGACGCGCAACCGACCTCGGCGTCGCCTGCAGCGCCGGACTGACGATTTGCAGCGACGTGTTCCACCACCCCGAGGGCCGAGCCCGGTTCGACGAGCCGATGGCGCTGGGGGCGCTGGCGGTCGATATGGAGACCAGCGCGCTCTATCGGATTGCGGCGCAGTTCGACGCGCGGGCGCTGTCGCTGCTCACCGTGGTCGATCATATCGCCACCGGCGAGCTGACCGATTATTCGGAGCGCCAGGCCCTCTTTACCGACATGACCCGGCTGGCGCTCGAAGTCGCGGCTGAAGGCTAGGGCGTTTCACCGTTTAACGGAAAACGGCTTAGGCGGCCTCCCGCTTCAATGCGGCCTGGTCCTCGGCGCTGGGCCGGTGGCCGCGCAGATAAAGCGCGCAGGTCGTGCGCAGCATGGAAGCGAAGTTGGGGATCTGGCCGTTGATCTCGATCGCCTCGTCATAGAGCTTCGAGATGAATTTCGGGGTCGTCAGTCCCTGGCTGTCGGCGATCTCGTCAAGCAGACCCCAGAATGTCGCCTCGAGCTGGATGCTGGTCGAGTGACCGTCGATGCGGATCGATCTGTTGATCTGCCGGTAGCCTTCCGGGTCCTGCCCGGCGAAGACTCTGCACATCGGTACCTCCCGTTGTTGTTTGTTTTGGGCGCCGATTGGTTGGCTGGCGCCTTTTTGAACACTGCCTGCGTCGGTCATTTTCGATCCGATAGCCGTCGACGGCAATCAGACTTTCGTCCTTACGCGCGGCGAGACTACCCATTTTCAAGCCGTATGCGTGGTAATCGGCTGCCACCACCATTTTTCGCCGGCGCGCATAATCGGCTTCGAAAGCATGAAGCTCACGGAGTCCGATTTGGCGAAGACGATCCATTCCATGATCAGGGTTCTCGACGAGGCGCGGTCCGTCGATTTCTACAACAAAGCCTTCGGGCTCGAGGTCGCGCAGCGGCTCGATTTCGAGACCTTCACGCTGATCTATCTCAGCAATGAGAGTTCGCCTTTCGAGGTGGAACTGACCGTGAACAAGGGGCGCACCGAGCCCTATGCGCTTGGTGACGGATACGGCCATCTCGCCGTCTCGGTCGCCGATCTCGACAGCGAGCACGACCGGATCGGCGCGCTCGGTCTCAATCCTAAGAGGATCGTCGAGTTCAACCACGACGGGGCGCTGATCGCCCGCTTCTTCTTCATCGACGATCCCGACGGTTACAAGATCGAGGTCCTGCAGCGGGGAGGACGCTTCCAATAGGAGATATTCGCCGCGGAGAGGCGGGGCGCCAGCAACGGCACTCCCTCAGGGGTGCGAACAGCAAGCAGGGAGGAAATCATGGTTACAGTCTACGAGAAGAAACCGGGCTACGAGACGAAAGCCGGGCTTTCGCGGCGCGAGCTTCTGAAGCGCGGCGGCGCGGGCGCGCTGCTCATCATCTCCGGCAGCGCCGTCATCAGCCCCGAACACGCCTGGGGTCTCGAGACCTCGGCGCTGAAGCCCGAGACAATGGCGACGCTGATCCAGGTGGCGCGCGACATCTACCCGCACGACCAGGTGCCGGACAAATATTACGCCATTGCCGTCAAGGGTCATGACGAAACGGCGGCCAAGGACCCAGCGCATAAGGATCTGATCGAGAAGGGCATCGCCGAGCTCGACAAGAAGGCCGGCAAGGGCGGCTATCGCGGGCTCGGCTGGGAAGAAGAGCGCGTCGCGCTGCTCACCGGCATCGAGAAGACGCCCTTCTTCCAGGCGGTGCGCGGCGGGCTTGTCGTCAGCCTCTACAATCAGAAGGAGGTGTGGCCGATCTTCGGTTACGAGGGCGAGTCCTACTCCAAGGGCGGCTACATCGCGCGCGGCTTCAACGACATCGAGTGGCTCTGAGCCGCTCTGTCACGAACCGCCTTTCGATAGATTTCATGGGAGGAAACCATGGCAGCACAATTTGATCTCAACAACGACGGCGTGGTCGTCATCATCGGCTCCGGCGCGGGCGGCGGCACGCTCGGCAACGAGCTCGCGCAGAAAGGCATCGACGTCGTCATCCTCGAGGCGGGCGCCCGCCATGAATATGAGGACTTTATAAACGACGAGTGGGAGTCCTTCGCCCAACTCGCCTGGAAGGACAAGCGCACCACTTCCGGCGACTGGCGCGTCGCCAGGGATTTTCCGAACCTTCCGGCCTGGATCGTCAAATCGGTCGGCGGCTCGACCACGCACTGGGCGGGCGCTTCGCTCCGTTTCCAGGAGCACGAGTTCAAGGCGGCCACGACCTACGGCAAGGTCAAGGGCGCGAACCTTCTGGATTGGCCGGTGACGCTGGCCGAGATGGAGCCCTATTACGCCAAGGCCGAAGCCAAGATGGGTGTCACCGGCACCAACAACTGGCCGCGACTGCCGGGCAACAACAATTTCAAGGTGCTCAAGGCCGGCGCCGACAAGCTCGGCTACAAGGAATGCCACACCGGCAACATGGCCATCAATTCGGTGGAGCGCGACGACCGCAATTCCTGCCAGCAGACCGGCTTCTGCTTCCAAGGCTGCAAATGGGGCGCCAAGTGGTCGACGCTCTACACCGAGATCCCGAAGGGCGAGGCGACCGGCCATCTGGAGGTCCGGCCGAACTCGATGGCGATCAAGATCAATCATGACGCTTCCGGCAAGGTGACCGGCGTTGTCTATGCCGACAAGGACGGCAAGCTGCAGGAGCAGAAGGCCCGTGTCGTCGCCGTCGCCGGCAATTCGATCGAGAGCCCGCGCCTGTTGCTCAACTCGGAATCGTCCAAATTCCCACACGGGCTTGCCAACTCGTCCGGCCAGGTGGGCAAGAACTACATGCGCCACACCACCGGCTCGGTCTACGCCATCTTCGACAAGCCGGTGCATATGTATCGCGGCACCACAATGGCCGGCATCATCCGCGACGAGGCGCGCCACGATCCCTCGCGGGGCTTCGTCGGCGGCTATGAGATGGAGACGCTATCGCTCGGCCTGCCGTTCATGGCGGCCTTCCTCAATCCCGGCGGCTGGGGCCGCTCCTTCGCCACGGCGCTCGACCATTACGACCATATGGCGGGCCTGTGGATCGTCGGCGAGGACATGCCACGCGAGGAAAACCGCATCACTCTGCACAAGGACGAGAAGGACGAGCACGGCATGCCGATCGCCGACGTCCATTTCGACGACCATCCCAACGACGAGGCCATGCGCAACCATGCCTACAGCCAAGGCCAGGCGCTCTATGCCGCTGTCGGCGCGACCAGGACCTTCCCGACGCCGCCTTATCCGTCCACCCATAATCTCGGCACCAACCGGATGAGCGAGAAGCCGGAGGACGGCGTCGTCAACAAGCATGGCCAGTCGCACGACATCAAGAACCTGTTCGTGTCTGACGGCAGCCAGTTCACCACCGGCGCGGCGGAGAACCCGACGCTGACCATCGTGACGCTGGCGATCCGCCAGGCCGACTACATCGCCGCCCAGATGTCGGCGAAAACGATCTGAAGCGGTTCGGCGTAACCGCCGACCCGCTCCAGCTATTTTTGTTTGACGCAAGTCCGGACGGAAAACCGCTAAGCAGTTTCCCGGAATTGCGTTGGTCCTCCCGACTGCCTGCTGGCGCGGGACCCGCGAGGGTTCCGCGCCTTTTTTATATGAACCCGCGACTATCTTCTGGTGCAGGTCGAGGCCGTGAAGGCGCCGTCCTGCTGCTTCATGATGATGTCGAAGGAGGGACCGCTCGGGTCGTCCAGCGTCGCCTGGGTCATCGAGATCGAATTGCCGCCGCTGGTGTAGCCGCCGAGCGGACCGAGCCAGGTGATCTCGCCATTAGGGTTCATCTGGTAATTGTAAGGCGGCGGCGGGGCGCCGAAGGTCACCGGGCCGCTGTAGAGGCTGCCCTTGATGGTGATCTCGCCGAGATTGAGGAACAGGCCGAGCAGGTAGACCTCGCAGTGATACACGCCATCGGGGAGCTTGCCGTCGGCAAAATCGGCGCGGGCGCCGCCGGCGGCGGATACAAGAAGCAGGAAGGTCAGGATCGTTCGCAGGGCCATGACGTCGCTCGTTTGCACGGCGACCTTGCCCCATTTCGCCATGAGCCTGCAACAGGGCCAGTTGGATTGGTTTCGGCTGTATGATGAAAGTTTGAGCATTCCTAAAATTGGGCAAAATCTAGGCAGCATTGCGTAAACTTTTCTCAGTCCGCCACGCTGCTGCGGACGCAAAAAGTTCTTGGCTACCTGATAACCGACTGTAATTTCATTGTTATCCGGAAATCCCGGCGGGCGCATTCTCGTCTGGCACATCGCTTGCACAGTCTATGTTGCGATGCAAACAACCATGCTTGGGAGTGTGTCTATGAGGGGTAATTTCACGAGAATAACAAAGATGCTGTCGGCGGGCGTCGTCGCGGCCGGTCTGTTGGCGTCGGCTTCCGCCAGGGCGGCTGAAGACACGATCAAGGTCGGCATTCTCCATTCGCTGTCGGGCACCATGGCGATCTCGGAGACGACGCTGAAAGACGTCATGCTGATGCTGATCGATGAGCAGAACGCCAAGGGCGGCCTCCTCGGCAAGAAACTGGAAGCCGTGGTCGTCGATCCGGCGTCCAACTGGCCGCTCTTCGCCGAGAAGGCGCGCGAGCTGATCTCCAAGGACAAGGTCGCGGCCGTGTTCGGCTGCTGGACCTCGGTGTCGCGCAAGTCGGTGCTGCCGGTGTTCTCGGAGCTCGACAACATCCTCTTCTATCCCGTCCAGTACGAGGGCGAGGAGAGCGAGCGCAATGTCTTCTACACCGGCGCCGCCCCGAACCAGCAGGCCATTCCGGCGGTCGATTACCTGATGAGCGCCGATGGCGGCTCGGTGAAGCGCTGGGTGCTCGAAGGCACCGACTATGTCTATCCGCGCACCACCAACAAGATCCTCGAAGCCTATCTCAAGTCGAAGGGCGTTCCGGCCGAGGACATCATGGTCAACTACACGCCGTTCGGCTTCTCCGACTGGCAGACCGAGGTTTCGGCGATCAAGAAATTCGGCTCGGCCGGCAAGAAGACGGCCGTCGTCTCGACCGTCAACGGCGACGCCAACGTGCCGTTCTACAAAGAGCTCGGCAACCAAGGCATCAAGGCCGAGGACATCCCGGTGATGGCCTTCTCGGTCGGCGAGGAGGAACTCGCCGGTCTCGACACCGGACCGCTGGTCGGCCATCTCGCCGCCTGGAACTACTTTGAAAGCGTCGACACGCCAGAGAACAAGAAGTTCATCGACGACTGGCACAAGTTCATCAAGAACGACAAGCGCACCACCAACGACCCGATGGAGGCCCATTACATCGGCTTCAACATGTGGGTGAAGGCGGTCGAGAAAGCCGGCACCACCGATCCGGACAAGGTCATCGACGCAATGGTCGGCGTTTCGGTGCCGAACCTGACCGGCGGCTATTCGACGATGATGCCCAACCACCACATCACCAAGCCGGTGCTGATCGGCGAGATCCAGGCCGACGGCCAGTTCGAGACCGTCTCGCAAACGCCCGGCCTCGTCATGGGCGACGAGTGGTCGGACTACCTGCCGGACTCCAAGGATCTGATCTCCGATTGGCGCGCGCCGCTGAGCTGCGGCAATTTCAACGTCAAGACCGGCAAATGCGGCGGCAAGGGTACCAACTGATGCCGCTCCGGACCTAGGTCCGTGACCACGGTCCGGACCTTTGGTCCGTGACCCCAGGTCTGGCGGATCGTGGAGTGGCCCCGCGATCGAGACCGCTGTCCGGGCGGGTTCTTCAACCCGCCCGGACAAGATCGCCGAAACCTAGTTTGCGCAATTCCGGACGGAAAACCACTTCACACTTTTCCTGGAATTGCTTGAGAAAGCCGCTTGAAAACGACAATGCTTTTGCTGCGCGCAATTGGTCTGATGTTGCTGCTGACGATAGGAGGACTGACGCCGTCGAAGGCGGCCGAGGCCGATCTCCGTGCGACGATCGCCAAATTCGCCGCCGCAACCGGTTTCTCAGCCACCGAGGCCGTCGTGCGCGAACTGGCCGCCAGCGGCGATCCGGCCGTCGAGCGCCCGCTTTCGGCGCTGGCAGACGGCAATCTCTACATTCGCAAGAGCGACTCCCAGGTCTTTGTCGGCAGGGAGGCGGGAGACGGCATCGAATTGCTCGATCCGCTAAGCGGCGAAAAGGCGGCCGACGCCACCAAGACCGACCTCTCCAAGGTCAAAGTCAACAACGGGCTCCGCCGCACGATCCGAGACGCTCTGGGCACGCTGACGCTGCGCGCCAAGGACGCAAGCGTGCGTCTTGCCGCCGCCGCGACAATGTTCAAAACGCCGGACGCGGCGAACATCGAGCCGCTCGACGCCGCTATAGCGGCCGAGACCGACCCGGCAGTCAAAACCCTTTTCGAACAGGCGCGCGCGGCGTCGGTTTCGGTTTCCGACAGGCCCGAAGCCGACAAGCTCGCCGCCATCTCGGTCATCGCCGCGCGCGGCGATCGCGATGCGCTTTCATTGCTGACTTCGGTCGATGCCAATGCCCAAGGCGCGGTCAAGGACGCGGCGAGCGCCGCGATCAGACATATCAACTCCAAGCTGGCCCTGTGGGATGCCGGCCAGAATATCTGGTACGGCATTTCGCTGGGATCAGTGCTGCTGCTCGCCGCGATCGGGCTCGCCATCACCTTCGGCGTCATGGGCGTCATCAACATGGCGCATGGCGAGATGGTGATGCTCGGCGCCTACACTACTTTCGTTGTCCAGCAGGCGATCCGCACCTCGTTTCCGAGCCTGTTCGACTGGTCGCTGGTCATCGCGCTGCCGCTCGCCTTTCTGGTCGCAGCGCTCGTCGGGCTCGCCATCGAACGCGGCATCATCCGCTTCCTCTACGGCCGCCCATTGGAGACGCTTCTGGCCACCTGGGGGGTCTCGCTGATCCTGCAGCAGGCGGTGCGCACAATCTTCGGGCCGACCAACCAGGAGGTCGGCAATCCATCCTGGATGTCGGGCTCCTTCGATATCGGTCAGTTAGCGGTCACCTGGAACCGGCTGTGGATCCTGGTCTTCGCGCTCGCCGTGTTCGCGGTGCTGCTCTACGTCTTGAAGCGCACGCCCTGGGGACTGCAGATGCGTGCCGTTACCGCCAACCGCCGCATGGCCGCTTCGATGGGCATCAGGACGCCTTGGGTCGACGCGCTGACCTTCGCGCTCGGCTCCGGCATCGCCGGCATTGCCGGAGTCGCACTCAGCCAGATCGACAATGTCTCGCCCAATCTCGGCCGGGGCTACATCATCGACAGCTTCATGGTCGTGGTCTTCGGCGGCGTCGGCAATCTGTGGGGCACGCTGGTCGGCGCCTTCTCGCTCGGCATCGTCAACAAGTTCCTCGAGCCCTATGCCGGCGCTGTGCTCGGCAAGATCGTCGTCCTCGTGCTGATCATCCTGTTCATCCAGAAACGCCCGCGCGGCTTGTTCGCGCTGAAGGGCAGGGCGGTGGAAGCATGATCGCGCAACGCTTCTTCGGCGCCGACCGCCGCATCGCCGTCACGATCTTCGCGCTGCTCGCAGCCGCCATCGTCGTGCCACTGCTCAACCTTGCGGTCCCGCCACAGAGCGCCTTCTATGTCCCGACCTATATCGTGGCGTTGGTCGGCAAATATCTCTGCTACGCGCTGCTCGCGCTCGCGCTTGACCTTGTGTGGGGCTATTGCGGCATCCTCTCGCTCGGCCACGGCGCCTTCTTCGCGCTCGGCGGCTATGCGATGGGCATACATCTGATGCGCCAGATCGGCTCGCGCGGCGTCTACGGCAATCCGACCCTGCCGGACTTCATGGTGTTCCTGAATTACAAGGAACTGCCCTGGTTCTGGTACGGCTTCGACCATTTCTGGTTCGCTGCGCTTATGGTGCTGGCCGTGCCCGGCCTGCTCGCCTTCGTCTTCGGCTGGTTCGCCTTCCGCAGCCGCGTCACCGGCGTCTATCTGTCGATCATCACCCAGGCGATGACCTATGCGCTGCTGCTCGCCTTCTTCCGCAACGATATGGGGTTCGGCGGCAATAACGGCCTGACCGACTTCAAGGACATTCTCGGCTTCAGCGTGCAGGCGGACGCGACGCGCTCGGCGCTGTTTGCGGCGAGCGCGGTCACGTTGGCGCTCGCCGTCTTCGTGACCGCTGCGATCGTCCGCTCCAAATACGGCAAGCTGCTGATCGCGGTGCGCGACGCCGAGAGCCGCACCCGCTTCCTCGGTTGGCGGGCCGAGAACGTCAAGCTGTTCGCCTTCACCGTTTCCGCCATCATGGCCGGCATCGCCGGCGCGCTCTACGTGCCGCAGGTCGGCATCATCAATCCCAGCGAATTCGATCCGGCGAATTCGATCGAGGTGGTGATCTGGACCGCCGTCGGCGGGCGCGGCACCATCATCGGTCCGATCATTGGCGCGCTGCTCGTCAATGCCGGCAACTCCTGGTTCACCGGCGTGCTGCCGGAATTCTGGCTGTTCGCGCTGGGCGGGCTGTTTGTCGTAGTCACGCTGCTTTTGCCCAAGGGAATCGTCGGCATGTGGGATGCCTGGCGGGGCAAGGCCAAGGCGCTGCGCGCGGCCTCGCTTGCCGCGGAAGCCGGCGCCGATCGCGAGGCACCAGAGCCGAAGATCGTGCGCTCGGCGGCAAGGACGCCGGGGGCATGGTCCGCCTCCGGCGTTGAGCCGCAACCGGCGGAGTGAGCGATCATGAGCAAGTCGAACACCATCCTTTATCTCGACGGCGTCTCGGTCGCCTTCGACGGCTTTCGCGCCATCAACAATCTGTCGCTGGTGCTCGACAAGGGCGAGATGCGGGCGATCATCGGACCCAACGGCGCCGGCAAGACGACGATGATGGACATCGTCACCGGCAAGACGCGGCCGGACGAGGGCGAGGTCTTCTTCGATGGCCAGGTGGACCTCACGCGCCACGACGAGGCTGAGATCGCCATGATGGGCATCGGCCGCAAATTCCAGAAACCGACCGTTTTCGAGAGCCACAGCGTCGAGGACAATCTCATGCTGGCGCTGAAGGGGCCGCGTTCGATCTTGCCGGCGCTGTTCCACCGCCGCTCGGCGACCGAGACGCGGCGCATCGACGATATCGTCGGCATCATCCGTCTCGGCGACAAGCGCGGCGAGCTCGCCGCCAATCTCAGCCACGGCCAGAAGCAATGGCTGGAGATCGGCATGCTGCTCGCGCAGGACCCGAAGCTCTTGCTGGTCGACGAGCCGGTCGCCGGCATGACCGACGCCGAGACCGAGGAGACCGCGCGGCTGCTCAAGGACATCGCCCGCGACCATTCGGTCGTCGTCGTCGAACACGACATGCATTTTGTGCGCGAACTCGGCGTCAAGGTCACCTGCCTGCACGAGGGCTCGGTGCTGTCGGAAGGCACGCTCGATTTCGTCTCGACCGACGAGCGCGTCGTCGAAGTCTATCTGGGGCGCTAAGCATGGTCTGGCGGGTTCCGTTCCACCGTTTCGATTTCGCTTTCCTGCGGCGCTGGAGAAAGGGCTGACCCATGCTCGAAGTTTCCAATGCCACGCTGCATTACGGCGCCGCACAGGCCTTGCGCGGCGTTTCGCTGAAGGCCGGCGCCGGCAAGATCACCTGCGTGCTCGGCCGCAACGGCGTCGGCAAGACCAGTTTGATGAGATCGATCGTCGGCCATCACCGGCTGACGAGCGGAAGCGTTGCCTTCGAGGGGAAGGCGCTCGACCGGAGCGCGGCGTATGATCGCGCCCGGTCGGGCATCGCATTCGTGCCGCAGGGCAGGGAAGTCTTTCCCCTGCTCACGGTGCGCGAGAACCTGGAATCCGGTTTTGCGCCGCTCAGGCGCGCCGACCGCAATATTCCGGGCCATGTCTTCGAGCTGTTCCCGGTGCTGAAGCAGATGCTAGGCCGCCGCGGCGGAGACCTTTCCGGCGGCCAGCAGCAGCAGCTTGCCATCGGGCGCGCGCTGGTGATGCGGCCCAAGCTTCTGGTGCTCGACGAGCCCACCGAAGGCATCCAGCCCTCGATCATCAAGGATATCGGACGCGCCATCCGGTATCTCCGCGATCAGGCGGGCATCGCCGTGCTGCTGGTCGAGCAGTATCTCGATTTCTGCCGCGAACTTGCCGACGAGGTCAACATCATGGATCGCGGCCAGATCGTGCATACTGGCCCCGCCGAAGACCTCGACCGGGCGGATGTGCGCAAGTTCCTGACGGTGTGATCGAGGTGAGGCCTGGCGGCCCCCTGGTTGGCAATGGCAAAATTTCGGAGCTTGCCGAAGCGTCGCTCGCGTCGTTTGGGTCTGCGCGCGTCACGACGCCCAAGGATGATGGAGTTGTTGAGCGCTCTGGTGCGTCGAATACCGCATGCTAGTCTTTCCTTGGCCTTGGTGAGTCGGCCGCTTTCCGTATCAGTCGCGAAATTTAGGGGAAGGCGTGCGCGCACCGCCCGCAAGTTCCACGCAAGCAAGCCTGCCTAGCTTTCCCTGGAGTGATTGTCGGTCAACGCGTCCAAAAAGATTCGTGCCAGGGGAAGGCGATGGAACGTTTTGTCGAGGACTATCAGAAGCGGCGGCTCACCGATCGCGCCGATATCATGACGGCGATCAACATCCTGATGTCGCAAGGTTTCGAAGAGGATGATCTGCTGGGCGAAATGACCAAGGTCTTCTACGTCGATCTCGACGCATTCAACGAGGTGATCGCCCACCACTGAGGGCGATGCCCTGGGCTTCAACCGGCTCGACGGAAGTCGAGCACGCGGTTGCGACCGCCGCGCTTGGCGGCATAGAGCGCCTTGTCGGCGGCGCTGAGCACTTTGTCGAAGCTCATGCCATCGCTGCTGCCGAAAGCGAAACCGGCGCTCACCGTGCAGCACAATGGCCCGGTCTCCGTCTCCACCGTGCGCGCGGCGAACGCGGCCCTGACGCGTTCGGCCGTCGCCTCGGCCGTCTCGGGCAAGGTGCGCCTCAGCACCATGGCGAATTCCTCGCCGCCCATACGGGCGACGGAGTCGTTCGGACGCAGTTCGGCGGAGAGCACCTGGGCAAAAACCTTCAGCACCTCGTCGCCGGCCGCATGGCCGTACTGGTCGTTGATGGCCTTGAAGCCATCGAGGTCGAACACCACCACCGCCGTGAAAGCGCTGACCGGTGTCTTGCCGTGCAGGTCGAACAAAGCGCGGCGGTTGAGCAGGCCGGTCAGCGGGTCGGTCTCAGCCTCACGCTTGTGATGGCGCGCGAGCCGCCCCTGGTTGAGCGCCAGCGACAGCGCGCCGATACCGGTCATCGAGGCAATGACGATGACCAGGCTCAGATCCTCCGCCCAGTTGCTCGGCGCGTGGCCGAGGACGAGCTTGCCGTCCCAAGCCAGCACGGCCGCGCAAAGCACGAAGGAAACAGCGGTCAAAGAATAGAGCAGCGCCACGCCCACGAGTTGCGCCGGTGCCTCCTCGCGACCTTTCCAATATTCATGCGCGGTGCCGAATAGGAGCAGCGCGGCGAGGAAATTCTCAAGCAGGAAGCCCAGGCCGTCATAGCCAAGCGCCATCGGCGGCAACGCCAGCGCAAAGGAGATGGCAGTGCCAAGCGCGATACGCGGCAGCGGCGAGCGGCCGGTCCGGAACTGGTGCGCGGCGCCCAACATCACCGAGAAGCCGAACAGCAGCAGCGCCAGCGTCAGGATGCCTAGCGCTGTTCCGGGCGCATCGATATAGGCGTCATAAACAAAGACCTCCGCGACCACCACCAGCACGCTGGTCGCCCATGTCAGCAGGAATCTGTCGGAACGGGCGGTCAGCCAGGTTCCGAACAGCGTGAGGCTGAGGCAAGCAGCGGAGAAGCCGACGGCCAGAAGCAATGAGTTGTAATCGAGCAGCATGCACCGTCCTCGCCGGCGCCGGGCTCCTGAACCGGGCGTGGGCTATTAGTGCAGCAAGGAAGTATCGATTACGTTACGATAGCCGTGAAGATGCCGGAATTCCGCAGCGTCAGAGGACCGCCACCGACAGCAGCAGTATGATGCCGATCCCCATCATCACCAGACCCGGCCAATTCTGCGACAGGCCGAGGAAACCGAGTCCGCGCCGCCGCGGCTCCAGTGTCGGGCCTGGTGTTGCCAGGTTCGGCGGACGATCCGGGACCGTGGATGCTGGATCGCTCAGGCGTCCACGCCTCAGCGTGGCGACTGCCATGTACACGACGCCTGCGATGGTAAGCAACGCACCGAGGATAACGGTCACTTTCCTCGCTCCTTTCCGACGCCGCGGGATTTGGCAGCGTTTCGCGAGGTGGCTGCCGGGACTTTTCGTCCCTGCAGTTGGCGGCTGAGGCAGAACGGTCAAGATGCCGGCAGGTTCCGACAATCAAACCGCCGATTGGCGTCGCGTGGGGCGCCGGGCAGAGCTTTGGCGTTTGACGAAGGGCTGCGGAAAGATGCGCAGTTCTAGGATGTCACCCGCTTCATCAGCGCCATGGCGCCGAACGGCGCGCGCACCTTGCCTTCGGTGATGAAGTAGACGAACACGTCGCGCGGCTTGACCGGCGCATCGGTCCTGGGATCGGCGCGCGGCAGGTCGGCCGGTTGCTTGCCCTCGGCCCAGGTCTTCACCCGCGCTGCCCATTCGTCGAGGCCTTTGGGCGTGTAGCAGTCGGGATTGTCGTCGCTGCCGGTCTGCAGCCGCGCATAGACGAAGTCGCCGGTGATGTCGGCGATCGCCGGATATTTGGCATGGTCGGCATAGACGATCGCAGCGTTGTATTTGCGCGCCAATGCGGGAAATTCTGGCACGATGAAGCTGTCGTGGCGGACCTCCAGCGCGTGGCGCAGGGGCACGCCGTCCTGCTTCTCGGGCAGAAGTTTGAGAAAAGCTTCGAAATCGTCGGCGTCGAATTTCTTGGCCGGCGCGAATTGCCACAGGATCGGGCCGAGCTTCTCGCCGAGCGCGGCCACGCCGGAGCCGAGAAAGCGCATCATCGATTCACCTGCTTCGCCGAGCACGCGGCGGTTGGTCACGAAGCGGTTGCCCTTGAGCGAGAAGATGAAGCCCTCCGGCGCGTCATTGGCCCACTTGGCGAAAGTCGGTTCCTTGAAGCTGGAATAATAGGTGCCGTTGACCTCGATCGTCGGCACCTGGCGGCTGGCATAGTGGAGCTGCTTGGCCTTGGCGAGCTTCTCTGGATAGAAGGAGGTGTCCCAGGGCTCGAAGGTCCAGCCGCCCATGCCGGAGCGGATTTTTCCTTGGGCAGTCATCGTCTTCCTCCTCCGTTCGAACTGCGATCAGGCTGCTCGGTCGACAGGCTTCGCCATGTCGACCAATGTCCATCCTGGCCGGTACGGGTTGGCGCGGCGACCCGTTTCGCGATAGCCGTAAGCGGAATAGAGCGCGATGTTCCGCTCCATGCGCGAATTGGTGTAGAGCCGCACCTCCGGCAAGCTCCAGGAGCGCGTCTGCTCGTCGGCGAAGTCGAGCAATCTGATCCCGAGCTTCCTGCCCTGGAAAGCCGGCGCGACGGCGACGCTGAAGATCATGGCGTGGTCGGGATGACGCTCGAGCACGATCAATCCGGCGAGCTTTGAGCCTTCTTCCAGCAGCCAGACTTCGCCACGCTCGATGCGCGGCGCATAGTCTTCCGTCACCGGGATTGGCGGGGCGCCGAACAGAGCGGTGTAGGGAGCATAGGCGGCCGTGGTCAGCGCGACAACGGCGGCGAGATCTTCATTTAGTGCTTTCTGCAGGTCTGCTAAAGAAGCCATTTCAGAGATATCCAATCGTCCGTCCCGGCTTTGATTCTGCCAAGATGGTCAATTCATTCCCCAACATTCAGGCACGACAACTCAAACTCGAAGGCTGTTTGGTCGGCACGTATAAGGCGCTGCAGCAAGATCACGAGAACTCCAACGGCGAATCATCGTACCCCTCGTCGGCCCGTCTAGGATTCTCGTCCTCATCTTCCCGAAAAACTGACCGAATTTGTCTGTTTCCGTGAACCATATTCGAGCGGTAGCCGTACATTTTCTCTACCGATTTTCGCAACCATTCAGCATTTGAATGCCCTTTGAAGAGGGCGTCGAGCTTGTTTTTCAGTTGACCAACCGAGGAACGGCCAGCTTCGACGAGCAAGGCCTCAATAGCTGCTACAGCCCAAACAAGGTCAGAAATCTCATCATTTCGAAACTGCCGCGTATAGAGCCTTGTGAAGTAGTTCAACGCGCGTGAAGCGGTCGTATCGCTGTATCCGTCAATAATTCCATTTTGCGCAACTACCCATTGCACGACACGCTCAGGTGGCAAAGTGCGGGGAACGAACCCCTGCTCGACCATAAAATCGATACTTTCCCCGAGCATCGACAGGTACCAAGAAGAGTAGTGATGCGTAATCCCGTCTGATTTCCAAGCGTTGCCGACGGTTTGGAGCCCGCCGGGGAACGCCAAGTCGACGGCCATAAGGTATGTCTGTATATCCGTATCCAAAAAAGACGGAATCACGGATCGCCAGAAAGCCTCAACTTCGTCATCGCTATATTTTCGCGAATCATCCGTTTCATCGGTCCAGAACTCTTTACGTCCTGGATAAGAGATATCCGTCTCGAAAAGTAGTAACCAATCTCCTGTCCGAAAAAACATCTTGTCTGGGAACAAATGGTCCTTAATTTCTTGAGAGGCTCGCTCCGCTCGAACGCTAATCCGAGGTACTGGATTTGATCTAAAACTGCGGGCTACGAGAGTTCGGGAGGTTTGATAGTAGGAAATCGCTGCATTAAAGACAGCTTGATGGAACGCGGAGTGAAAACTCATCAACGGATAAAGAGCAAAGATTCCCGTAAATTTCATAGTCGGCACCTTGCTCAATCGCGACCAAGCCTGCTACTCCGCCGCTTCGCGTTTGCCTCCGGGGCGCCGTTCCAGGAGCTCCTTCAGGAACTGGCCGGTGTAGCTGCGCTTCTCGCGCACGATGGCTTCCGGCGTGCCGGAAGCGACCAGCTCGCCGCCGCCGTCGCCGCCTTCGGGGCCGAGGTCCAGCACCCAGTCGGCGGTCTTGATGACTTCGAGATTGTGCTCGATCACCACCACCGTGTTGCCCTGGTCGACCAGTTCGTGCAGCACTTCGAGCAGCTTGGCGACGTCGTGGAAATGCAGACCCGTGGTCGGCTCGTCGAGGATGTAGAGCGTCTTGCCGGTCGCCTTGCGCGACAGTTCCTTGGCGAGCTTGATGCGCTGCGCCTCGCCGCCCGACAAAGTCGTCGCCTGCTGGCCGATATGGATATAGCCGAGGCCGACCTGCTTCAGCGTCTCCAGCTTGTCGCGCACGCCCGGCACCGCCGAGAAGAACTCGACGCCTTCCTCAACCGTCATGTCGAGCACGTCGGCGATCGACTTGCCCTTGAACAGCACGTCCAGCGTCTCGCGGTTGTAGCGCTTGCCGTGGCAGACGTCGCAGGTGACGTAGACGTCAGGCAGGAAGTGCATCTCGATCTTGATGACGCCATCGCCCTGGCAGGCCTCGCAGCGGCCGCCCTTGACGTTGAAGGAGAAGCGACCCGGCTGGTAGCCGCGCGCCTTGGCTTCGGGCAGGCCCGCGAACCAGTCGCGGATCGGCGTGAAGGCGCCGGTATAGGTCGCCGGGTTGGAGCGCGGGGTGCGGCCGATCGGCGACTGGTCGATGTCGATGACCTTGTCCAGGAACTCCAGCCCTTCGATGCGGTCATGCTCGGCCGGATGCTCGCGCGAGCCCATGATGCGGCGCGAGGCCGCCTTGAACAACGTCTCGATCAGGAAGGTCGACTTGCCGCCGCCGGAGACCCCGGTGACGCAGGTGAATGTGCCGAGCGGAATCTCCGCCGTGACGTTCTTCAGATTGTTGCCGCGCGCCCCGACGACTTTTATCCGCCGGTTCCTCTTGGCCTCGCGGCGCACGGCCGGCGTTGCCACTTCGAGTTCGCCCGACAGATATTTGCCGGTGATCGAAGCGGGTGTGGCCATGATCTGCTGCGGCGTGCCTTGCGCGATGATCTGGCCGCCATGGATGCCGGCGGCCGGGCCGATGTCGACGACATAGTCGGCATGCAGGATGGCGTCCTCGTCATGCTCGACGACGATCACCGTGTTGCCGATGTCGCGCAGGTGCTTAAGCGTATCGAGCAGGCGCGCATTGTCGCGCTGGTGCAGGCCGATCGACGGCTCGTCCAGCACATAGAGCACGCCGGTGAGGCCTGAGCCGATCTGCGAGGCGAGCCGGATGCGCTGGCTTTCGCCACCCGACAGCGTGCCGGAGTTGCGCGACAGCGTCAGATAGTCGAGGCCGACATCGTTCAGGAAGCGCAACCGCTCGCGGATTTCCTTGAGCACGCGCACCGCGATTTCGTTCTGCTTCTCGTTGAGCTGTGAAGGCAGGTCGGTGAACCACTGGTCGGCCCTGCGGATCGACAGCTCCGTGACCTCGCCGATATGCTTGCCGGCGATCTTCACGGCCAGCGCTTCCGGCTTCAGGCGGTAGCCGTTGCAGGCGGGGCAGGGGGTGGCCGACATGAAGCGCTCGATCTCCTCGCGCATCCAGGCCGATTCCGTTTCCTTCCAGCGCCGGTCGAGATTGGGGATGACGCCCTCGAAGGTCTTGGTCGTCTTGTAGGAACGCAAGCCGTCGTCATATTGGAAGGTGATCTCGCGCTCGCCGGTGCCATGCAGCACGGCTTCTTTCGCCTCCGCGCTCAGATCCTTGAACTTGTCGCCGAGCTTGAAGCCATAGGCCTTGCCGAGCGCCTCGAGCGTCTGCGCGTAATAGGGCGAGGTCGACTTCGCCCATGGGCTGATGGCGCCGTCGCGCAGCGAGACGTTCTCGTCCGGCACCACGAGGTTGGGATCGATGGCGCGCTGGCTGCCGAGGCCGTCGCAGGTCGGGCAGGCGCCGAACGGGTTGTTGAAGGAGAACAGCCGGGGCTCGATCTCGGGAATGGTGAAGCCGGACACCGGGCAGGCGAATTTCTCCGAGAACAGGATGCGTTCATGCGTCTCGTTCTTCGACTTGTTGACCGAGTCTTCGCCGGTCAGGCTGGCGTCGAGCGGCCGGTCGGCGAACTCGGCCACGGCTAGGCCGTCGGCGAGCTTCAGCGCGGTCTCCATCGAGTCCGCGAGCCGGGTCGCCAGATCGCCGCGCACGACGATGCGGTCGACGACGACGTCGATGTCGTGCTTGTACTTCTTGTCCAGCGCCGGGACGTCGGCGATCTCGTAGAAGACGCCGTCGACCTTGACGCGCTGGAACCCCTTCTTCTGCAGCTCCAGGAGTTCCTTGCGGTACTCACCCTTGCGGCCGCGCACGATCGGCGCGAGCAAGTAGAGACGTGTGCCTTCCTCCAGCGCCAGCACGCGGTCGACCATCTGGCTAACGGTCTGGCTCTCGATCGGCAGGCCTGTCGCCGGCGAATAGGGGATGCCGACACGCGCGAAGAGCAGGCGCATATAGTCGTAGATCTCGGTGACGGTTCCGACCGTCGAGCGCGGGTTTCGCGAGGTGGTCTTCTGCTCGATGGAAATGGCGGGCGATAGGCCGTCGATCTGGTCGACGTCGGGCTTCTGCATCATCTCCAGGAACTGCCGGGCATAGGCCGACAGGCTTTCGACATAGCGGCGCTGGCCCTCGGCATAGATGGTGTCGAAGGCAAGCGACGACTTGCCGGAGCCCGACAGCCCGGTCATCACGATCAGGCTGTCGCGCGGCAGGTCAAGATCGACGTTCTTGAGATTGTGCTCGCGCGCCCCGCGAATGGAAAGGTATTTTTGGTCGGCCATCGCCGGTCGCCGCCTCAGATCTGGAATTTGCTGGATTGGGCGGGTTCTTCCCGGCCATCCCATATGTAGGTTGTTTTGCCGCCGCGTCGAGAGACGCCACAATCTCGACGGAAGAAGCCGATCATGGGTTTAACCGTCTTTCGCGCGAGCGGGCAAGCGGAAAGAACAAAGACCGAACACGCTCCTGACAAAGCGCTGTGGAAACAGTCGTATTGAGCGCTGTGGAAACAATCGCGCTAATGGTTGTGGGAACAGTCGCCACGAGCGTCGTGGAAGTAAGGTACCGACAGTGCCCGCCTCGTTGATCACAGGACCACTCGGCTTACCTTCACGTAACCTCCTGGCGATCACATTTTTCGGTAACCGGCTGTCGACGGTTGACGTCGCGGACCTGGGGGAGCAGTCTCCAAGCCGTCAGCGAAGCCGGCCGTCTTTCGATGGCCTCGCCGCCCAACCGGCGGCCTGCGAGACGCCGCAGGTGATAGCGATTAGCGCTTCGAACGACATTGTCGCAACGGACCCAGGAGCGGAGCATGACGCCACCGGACAGTCCCTTGAGGCTCCACACGGAGATGGAGCCGCGGCAGGCATAAGTGCCAGGGCAGACTTGAAACGCCAGCCCGGCAAACCGTGACTTGCCGATTCCTACAATCAGAGACGATAGTCGGATCGTCGGCTGAATGCCGCGTTGCATCCGAAACAGAACGCCGGCAGTCCACTCCCGGCTAAAGTTGGATTTAAGATCCATGAAGCCCCATCCGTCTGCACAGCAGGGATGGGGCTTACATTTTGTGGGGCGCTCGTCTTGCGAATAGTGACGCAAAGGTTTTCAGTGGTTCGGCAGCTTCATGCCGCCCGTCGCCATGTCAATCGTTATGCTGCCACCGATCCTGACATCGGTGTTGCCGATCTTGAACGAACCGTCGCCGCCGGCGGGCTGCGCGTCGTCCGGTTCCGGCTGCGGCGCCGGCTTGGCGATGCGGTAGTCGTCGCTGACGCCTGGCAATTTCCGCGCCGAGCTGTCGTCGGCAAGCGCGGTGCCGGACACCAGCGCGGCGGCAAGAGCGGCGAGAACAGCGCATAATTGTCTGCGTTGGAGCGGATTGGTCATGCGTGGACTATAGGGACGTGGCTGGAGCGATGCCAGACGCGCGGCGATCAAATTGCCGCGCGTCTGCCTCGCGAAGTCAGGCCGCTTTCTTGCGCGTGTCGTAGACGTGGTCGACGAGGCCCCAGTCCTTGGCTTCCGCGGCGCTCATGAAATAATCGCGGTCGAGCGTGCGCTCGACTTCCTCGTAGGTTCGGCCGCAATGCTTGGCGTAAAGCTCGGTCATATGCTGCTTGGTGCGCACAATATCCTCGGCATGGCGCTGGATGTCGGAGGCCTGGCCCTGGAAGCCGCCGAGCGGCTGATGCAGCACGATCCTGGTGTTGGGCAAGGCGATGCGTCGCCCTGGCGTGCCGGCCATCAGCAGGAAGGAGCCCATCGAGGCGGCGAAGCCCATGCAGACCGTCGACACCGGGCAGGAGACGTATTGCATCGTGTCGTAGATCGCGAAGCCGCTGGTCACCATGCCGCCGGGCGAGTTGATGTAGAGCGAGATCTCCTTGTCGGGATTGTCCGATTCCAACGACAGAAGCTGCGCGCAGACCAGCGCCGACACGTTGTCGTTGATCTCGCCGTTAATGAAGACGATGCGCTCGCGCAGCAACCGCGAAAAGATGTCGAAGGAGCGCTCGCCGCGGCTCGATTGCTCGATGACCATCGGCACCAGATTGGCAATGCTCATGACGGATTCCTTTCGATCAGGCCGCGCGCAGCATCATGCAAGGCGCATTGGCGGCAGTTGGGGTCTTGCGCGCGTCCAGCGAAAGTCCGCATCCCGCGCCCGAGACGGCGACGAGCGGCTGCACCACCGGCACGAAGCCGTCATGCACGATACGAAGATGCGTGCCGCCCGAGGCGGTGCCGGCAAGCGTGAACGTGACGATGCTGTCAAAGGCGGGAAGCCGGTCCGCGTCCTTGGCGCCGGGCCGCTCACGCCAGGAGTAGCGCAGCAGCCTGCCGGGCTCGGCCTTGAGCACCTCGCATTCGATCGGCGCATCCGGTCCGGCAAAGACGAAGCGGCGGCCTGCTTCCGCCTTGATGTCGTTCGGCATCATCCAGGCGGCGAGCAGTTCCGGCTCAGTCAGCGCCCGCCAGACTTTTTCCGGCGGATCGGGAAGGTCGCATTCGAAGCTGAGCGGCGCTTCGTTGACCGTCGGGTTTTCGGTTGCCGTCATTGGTCCATTCCCTTCAGAACCGTCTTCAATTTCTCGATGCGTTCCGGCCAGAAGGCGCGGTAGCGTTCGATCCAGCCGAGCAACGGATCGAGCCCTTGCGGATCGGCGCGGTAGTAGGCGTTGCGGCCGGCGCGCCGCTCGACCACCAGGCCGGCGCCGCGCAGAACGGCGAGATGCTGGGAGACCGCCGGCTGCGACACGCTCATGCCGGCACGCAGCTCGCTCACGCTCATCTCGCTGGCGGTCAGCCGCTCGTAGACGGCGCGACGGGTGGGGTCGGCGAGTGCTCGGAAAATCTCTGTCTCGATCATGGATGAAGCATAAGTCGATACTTATCGATTTGGCAAGCTTCAAGTTGATCGCCATATCGGGATGCATGTTCAAACCCGGCCTTTGCTGACATTCCTTGACAGAAAGGGCGGCGGTGATTAGAACGAAAAGGGAACAAAAACCTTGTGGGAAAAACCAGCCTTTGCGGGCATGGGCGACCCCGAGGCTGTAAGGTGAGCGACTTAAAATTTGTTTCGGATGAGCGCGGAGAAGTAAGATGGCGGGTAGCGTCAACAAGGTCATTCTCGTCGGCAATCTCGGGGCGGACCCTGAAATCCGCCGCCTGAATTCCGGCGATCCGGTCGTCAACATCCGCATCGCCACGTCGGAAAGCTGGCGCGACAAGAACACCGGCGAGCGCAAGGACAAGACCGAGTGGCACAATGTCGTCATCTTCAACGACCAGCTTGCCAAGGTGGCCGAGCAGTATTTGAAGAAGGGCATGAAGGTCTATGTCGAGGGCCAGTTGCAGACCCGCAAATGGCAGGACCAGACCGGCAATGACCGCTACACGACCGAAATCGTGCTGCAGAAATTCCGTGGCGAATTGCAGATGCTCGACGCGCGCGGCGAGGGTGGCGGCGGCCAGGTCGGCAATTATTCCGGCGGCGGCAGCCGCGGTTCGGATTTCGGCCAGTCCGGCCCAAATGAAGGTTTCAGTCGCGGCGGCGGCGGTGGTTCGAGAGGCGGCGGCGGTGGCGGCCCGTCGCGCGAGCTGGATGACGAGATCCCGTTCTAAGCGCCTCGAAACGGCATTTGAGGGAAGGCGCGATGTCGCTCGGACCGCTTCTGTCGGCGCCGCCTCCCATTCCATGGCATGCCTTCGCGGCCTTTGCCGCTTTAGCCATCGGCGGCGCCCAGCTGGCGCTGCCGAAGGGTACTGCGCGTCACCGCGTGCTGGGCTATGCCTGGGTGGCGCTTATGCTGGTCATCGCCATTTCGAGTTTCTGGATCCAGCAGATACGGCTCGTCGGTCCGTTCAGTCCGATCCATCTGTTGTCTATCCTGGTGCTGGTCACGGTGCCGCTGGCGGCATCATATGCGCACACCCATAAGGTGGCGGCGCATCGCGGCGCCATGATCAAGCTCTATCTGTTCGCGCTGGTCGGCGCCGGCATCTTCACGCTGCTCCCCGGCCGGGTCATGCACGCCGTCGTGTTCGGCCAGTAGGCGACGGAAACCTCGTAAGGAAGATCAAACGTGAAAGCACGCGTCAAATGGGTTGAGGAACGCACCTTTGTCGGCGAGTCCGGCACCGGCCATAAGGTCGTGCTGGGCACGGCGCATCGGCCGGACGGCAAGACGCCTGGACCGAGCCCGATGGAACTGGTGCTGATCGGCACCGGCGGCTGCTCTGCCTATGATGTCGTCCACATTCTCGAGAAAGGCCGCGAGGCGGTCGAGGATTGCGTGGTCGAGCTCGACGCCGACCGGGCCGAGACCGACCCGAAAGTGTTCACGCGCATCCACATGCATTTCATCGTCAAGGGCCGCGCGCTCTCGCGCGACAAGGTGAAACGGGCGATCGACCTGTCCATCGAGAAATACTGCTCGGCCAGCGCGATGATGGCGAAGACGGCGACGATCACGCATGATTTCGAGGTGGTCGAAACGGTGGTGAAGTAGGCAGTAGGCAGTAGGCAGTAGGCAGTAGGCAGTAGGCAGTAGGCAGTAGGTGTGAGCCACTCGCAGCTGCGGATTATGCCCCCATCAGCGCCCTTACGCCGTCGGCCACGAACTGCACGGCGAGCGCGGCCAGGATCACGCCGAGCAGGCGCGTCAGGATCGAGCGGCCGGTCTGGCCGAGGATGCGGTCGATGCGTTCCGACAGCACGAACACCAGATAGGTGATGACGAGGCAGAGGAAAATGATGCCGACCAGCGCTGCCTGTGCGGCAAAGCCCTCAAAATGCCCCGATAAGAGCACCGTCGCCGAAATCGCGCCGGGGCCGGCGATCAGCGGAATCGCCAGCGGGAAGGCGGCGATGTTGTGGATCATGTCCTTGGTTATGGCGACGTCGCCGATCTTCTCCTTGCGGTCCTGACGGCGCTCGAACACCATTTCGAAGGCGATGAAGAACAAGAGGAAGCCGCCGGCAACGCGGAAGGCCGGCAGCGTGATGCCGAACACCGACAGGATCGAGGCGCCGGCAATTGCGAACAGCGCCATCACCAGGAAGCCGATCACCGAAGCACGCACCGAGACCTGCTGACGCTCTTCGCGGTTCATGCCGCGCGTCACCGCAAGGAAGAGCGGCGCCAGCCCCGGCGGATCGATGGTCACCAGGATGGTGACGAAGGCGTTGAACAGGGTATCGAAGCTCGGCATCGCTGGTCCCCCCTCCCGCCGGGGCGACGCCCGAGCTCCGCAATTGGTAGAGCAAAGGCCGGGTGCTGGAAACAGGCGGGAGGGTAAATCAGCCGGCTATTCGGCATTGCTGCAATAGGCTTCCAGCCGGTAACCATCCGGATCGATGACGAACGCGGCATAATAGTTGTCGCCATAGGCCGCGCGCAGTCCAGGTTGGCCGTTGTCCTTGCCGCCCTCACGCAATGCGGCCGCATGGAAGGCGTCGACGCTGGCGCGTGTCGGCGCCGAGAAGCAGAAGTGCAGGCCGGAGTCCATGTCAGCCGGTACCGGCCGCCCGGCATCGTTTACCCAAAGCTGGACTGTCTCGGCACCGTAACCGAGGGAACCGGGCGACTGGCTGAGACAGGAATAGCCGAGCGGCTTCAGCGCTGCGTCATAGAAGCGTTTCGAAGCGCTGGCGTCACGGACGCCGATCGAGACATGGTCGAGCATTGTTTCCTCCATGATTGCAATTGGTTGGTCGCTTAAGCTGGAGTCGAGCGCCGCGCCAAAAACTCGACCTCCATGCGCCAGGTCGCGCCGCCGTCATGCGAGCGCTCGCCGAGCCAGCGGAACGAGTTTTCGGTTATGCGTGAAAAGCTCCAGCGCACCGACGCGCCGGTGCCGTCGGCGCCGACCTGGATGATCGTGTCGCCCTCGGCGCGGCCGAGCTGCCGGCTGTAATGCTGGTTGCGCGGGTCGCTCCAGAAAATGTGCCAGGCGTCGGCGCTGGGATCGTAGACACGCAATGTCGTGCCGTAGAAGGTCCACGGCCCGAGCGAGGGGGAGGGACCTGCGTCGCGGGCGGGCAGGATCCAGACGTCCTGCACGGCCCTGCCTTCCAGAACCCAGCCGAAATGCACCTCGCCGCGCCCTGTAAGCCTGGTGCCGTCCTCGAGGATGCGGGTGGCGTCGAATGCCCAGGCGCCGATGAAGCGGCCGTAGAGCTTCAGCTTTTCGGCGAGGTCTGGTTTGGGCCCGTCACTGTGCAGGGCCTCAGCAAAGGGATCGGTCATTGTTGCTGCCTCGTTTGTCAGGAGAGGGCAAGCAATAGGGGCATGGCAGGTTCGTCGCTTGGGAAAAATTGCTATCTTTCGGGCATGACGACAGCGCAGAAAACCCTGGCTTCAGGACATGGCTGGTCCGTGTCCGACGTGGTGTGCACCGCCGCTGCCGGCGACAAGCCGTTCGAGGAGGAGCATCGCGGCTTCTGCATCGCCGCGGTGACCAGGGGAACGTTCCGCTATCGCACGCGCCAGGGCACGGCAATGTTGGCGCCGGGCGCCATCCTGCTCGGCAATCCCGGCGCCTGCTACGAATGCGGGCATGAGCACGGTGCCGGCGACCGCTGCCTCTCGTTCCATTTCTCGCCGGCCTATATGGAACGCGTCATGGCCGACTTGCCGGGCGTAAAACGGCTCGGCTTTGCCGATCCGCGCCTGCCGCCTTTGCCGGCGCTGGCGCCTTTGCTGGCCGGGGCGGAGGCAGCGCGGGAATCCGGCGACGACGAGGCATTCGAGGAACTCGGCCTGCGCATTGCAGGCGCGGTCATCGCGGCTGCCGCCGGTCTTTCCAGAGCGGCACGGACTCCCAGCCGCCGCGACCAGAAACGGGTTGCCGAGGCCGTGCGCCTGATCGAGCTCAACGCCGAGCGACCGCTCTCGCTGACCGAGCTCGCTGACGGCACTGCGACCAGCCCGTATCATTTCCTGCGCACGTTCCGGCAGGTTGCCGGCATGACGCCCTATCAGTTCCTGCTGCGGACCAGACTGCACCGCGCCGCGGTGCGCCTGCGCAGCTCGGACGCGGCGATCTCGACGATCGCCTTCGACGCAGGCTTCAACGACCTGTCGACCTTCAACCGCCGGTTCCGGCGCGAGATGGGGGAAGCGCCTGGCGCATACCGAGCCAGGCGAGCCCACATGCGATAGCGCTGGACGGGCTTTGATTTGGACCGGCAATTTCGCCAACAACCGGGTGTCTCGAGTGCCCCTTTGTCATTGCTTGAAAACGTAAATCGCGCCTCCGCTGTCGTCGGATATAAGGACCGAGCCATCCGGCGCTTCCTTGACATCTACGGGGCGACCAACGCCTCTGGCGAATGTCGCTACCGAGACCGGCCGTCCGCCTCGGAACCGTACGCGCACGACCTGGCGGCCGACGGGTACCGACCTGTTCCAACTTCCGTGCTCGGCGACCAGAGCGTCGCCGCCGAGGCTGCGGAAGAAATGGATTCCGAGCGTTGCGACATGCGCCTGGAACTCGAAGGCGGGCGAAATCTGCTGCGCGGGCGGTCGCGAGCCCTCGAATCCCTTGAGCCGGATTTGGCCGCCGAAATATGGAAAGCCGTAGAAGCCGCCGGGCCGGAGCTCGTTCAACTCGTCGGGCGGGATGTCGTCGCCCATACGGTCTGCGCCGTTGTCGGTGAAGAACATCGTGCCGCCGTGCCAGTCGAAGCCAACCGAATTACGCACGCCCCAGGCGACGCGCCGAAGATCGGACCCGTCCTGCTTCATGCTGACGATCGTGCCTTGCAGTCCGCGCGGCTGGCAAATGTTGCAAGGCGATCCCAACGAGACATAGAGCCTGGAATCGGGGCCGACGCCGATATAGCGATAACTATGAACCCCTGAATTCGCCAATCCCCGGCGAATGTCGCGCCTGCCGCTGAGGGCGCCTCCTGGTCCGATATCGAAGGCGGTCACGCTGTTCCTCGAGGCTACGAACAGACGACTGCCGGAGCATGCGACACCGCTCGCAGCCGAGAACCCGGAGGCGACCCGTCGGGCGCGTCCCCCGGAGACAGGCAAGGCATAGACCGAGGAGCCTTTGGTGCCGACGAACAGCATGTCGCCGCAGACCGCCATTTCGCGCGCGGCTGGAACGCGGGCAAGAAGCGCAGCCCGCGCCGCGCCGATATCCAAACCGGAGGCGACCGTCGCAACCGAAGCGAAAGCGAGAAATCGAATTCCAGCGGAAAGCAATCCGGTCTTGAGGGAAAGGACGTCCATTGCCGCCTCCACACGCAAGCAGGTCTGCCGGAGGGAATTGGAGCGGCTTATCCCTGTTTCAAGTCGGAGCCACCGATACAGCGGCGACAGGCAGGGCACGGAGCTTGCCAGGCCCGGCTGCCGTCAATCCGACGGCATCGATAAGGATGCAGTTGCGAAGAATTTCAACAAAGCGATGAAGGAGGCGTTGGCGCTCGCCAGGAGCAAGGACGCGGACTATCTGCCTTGCTGGTGCGGGCCGACGCGCCGGCCGCCAGATCGCCGTTGAGGTCCTTGACGCTCCAGCCGCTCAGCGCCCGCAGGGGCAGCCATGAGGCCAGGTTCACAGCACTTGCGGTTTTTGCCCGATCCATCGCCGACCTTGCCGCATGACGGCGAAAACGACGGTGGCCATATCGTCGCAATCAGCGGTATCCATTTGAAATTACCACCGAAATTGTCTCTGGAAAAGTCCGGCCGACATTGGAGTTTCGGCGAGGCTTCCTATATAAGCATGCAGTGATTCCCGACTGGATTGTGACCTGATTTGACCGACCAGAAGACACCGCGCGGGCCGGACGGCGGCCCCACCGGCATCGAGCCGATTTCAATCATCGAGGAGATGCAGCGCTCCTATCTCGATTACGCCATGAGCGTGATCGTCAGCCGCGCGCTGCCAGACGTGCGCGACGGCTTGAAGCCCGTGCACCGGCGCATCCTCTACGCCATGCAGGAAGGCGGTTACCACTGGAACCGCAAGCATGTGAAATCGTCGCGCATCGTCGGCGACGTGATGGGTAAATACCATCCGCACGGTGACGCCTCGATCTATGACGCCTTGGTTCGCATGGCGCAGGACTGGTCGCTGCGCGTGCCGCTGATCGACGGTCAAGGCAATTTCGGCTCGATCGACGCCGACCCGCCTGCGGCCATGCGCTACACCGAGTCGCGGCTCACCAAGGTCGCGCACGAGCTCCTGGAGGATATCGACAAGGAAACGGTCGATTTTCAGGACAATTATG
Organism: Mesorhizobium sp. SOD10; assembly: GCA_000824805.1. Taxonomy (GTDB): domain Bacteria; phylum Pseudomonadota; class Alphaproteobacteria; order Rhizobiales; family Rhizobiaceae; genus Mesorhizobium. The sequence continues at coordinate 290,371 of CCNA01000002.1, read as the reverse complement.
ACGGCGCTGAACAGGAGCCGAAGGTGCTGCCTGCGCGTTTCCCGAACCTGCTGGTCAACGGTTCGGGTGGCATCGCCGTCGGCATGGCCACCAACATTCCGCCGCACAATCTGGCCGAAGTGTGCAACGGAGCGATGGCGATCATCGACAATCCGGCCATCGACCTGCCGGCGCTGATGGAGATCGTGCCCGGCCCGGATTTCCCGACCGGCGGCATCGTCCTTGGCCGGTCCGGCATATACAGCGCTTATTCCACCGGCCGCGGCTCGATCGTCATGCGCGGTCGCGTCGAGATCGAAAGGCGCGGAAACGACCGTGAATCCATCGTCGTCACCGAAATCCCCTATCAGGTGAACAAGGCGGCGATGATCGAGAAGATGGCCGAACTGGTGCGCGAAAAGCGTATCGACGGCATTTCCGACATCCGCGACGAGAGCGACCGTCAGGGCTATCGCGTCGTCATCGAACTGAAGCGCGAGGCTGTCGCCGACGTCATCCTCAACCAGCTTTACCGCTTCACGCCGCTGCAGACCTCGTTCGGCGCCAACATGGTGGCGCTCAACGGCGGCAAGCCGGAAGTGATGACGCTGATCGACATGCTCAAGGCCTTTGTCGGTTTCCGCGAGGAGGTGATCAGCCGCCGCACGAAATACCTGCTGCGCAAGGCGCGCGAGCGGGCCCATGTCCTTGTCGGCTTGGCGATTGCGGTCGCCAACATCGACGAGGTGATCAAGCTCATCCGCACCGCGCCCGATCCGCAGACGGCGCGCGAGCAGTTGATGGAGCGGCGCTGGCCGGCGCATGACGTCGCGCCGCTGATCAGGTTGATCGACGATCCGCGCCACCGCATCAACGAGGACGGCACCTACAATCTCTCCGAGGAACAGGCGCGCGCCATCCTCGACCTGCGCCTGCAGCGCCTGACCGCGCTCGGCCGCGACGAGATCGCCGACGAGTTGAACAAGATCGGCGCCGAGATCGTTGATTTCCTTGATATTTTGTCGTCGCGCGCGCGCATCCAGCAGATCGTCAAGGACGAGCTGATCGCGGTCCGTGACGAGTTCGGCACGCCGCGCCGCACCGAGCTCTCCGACGGCGGGGCGGATATGGAAGACGAGGACCTGATCCAGCGGGAGGACATGGTCGTCACCGTCAGCCATTCCGGCTACATCAAGCGCGTGCCGCTCTCGCTCTACCGGGCGCAGCGCCGCGGCGGCAAGGGCCGCTCCGGCATGTCGACCAAGGACGAGGATTTCGTCACCCGGCTGTTCGTCGCCAACACGCATACGCCCGTGCTGTTCTTCTCCTCGCGCGGCATCGTCTATAGGGAAAAGGTCTGGCGGTTGCCGATCGGCAACCCGCAATCGCGCGGCAAAGCGCTGATCAACATGCTGCCGCTCGAGCAGGGCGAGCGCATCACGACGATCATGCCGCTGCCGGAAGACGAGACCAGCTGGGGCGAGCTCGACGTGATGTTCGCCACCACGCGCGGCACCGTGCGCCGCAACAAGCTGTCCGACTTCGTCCAGGTCAACCGCAACGGCAAGATCGCCATGAAGCTGGAGGAAGAGGGCGACGAGATTCTCGGCGTCGAGACCTGCACAGACAATGACGACGTGCTTTTGACGGCGAATTCCGGCCAGTGCATCCGTTTCCCGGTCTCCGACGTGCGCGTCTTCCAGAGCCGCAATTCCGTCGGCGTGCGCGGCATAAGCATGGCCGAGACCGACCGCATCATCTCGATGTCGATCATCGAGAATGTCGATGCGTCACCCGCCGAGCGCGCAGCCTATCTGAAGCGTGCCGCGGCGGAGCGCAGGCTTGCCGCCGGCGGAGCCGGCGAGGAAGAGGAGATTGCGCTCACCAACGAGGAGGTCGGTGAGGAAGCCGAGCTTTCCGACGAGCGCTACGAGTTCCTCAAGGCGCATGAAAGATTTGTGCTGACGGTGACCGAATATGGCTACGGCAAGCGTTCGTCGTCCTACGACTTCCGCCTGACGGGTCGCGGCGGCAAGGGTATCCGCGCCACCGACGTGTCGAAGACGGCCGAGATCGGCCGCCTGGTCGCCACCTTCCCGGTCGGCAATGACGACCAGATCATGCTGGTTTCAGACGGCGGCACGGTCATCCGGGTCCCGGTCAACGGCATACGCTTCGCCAGCCGGGCCACCAAGGGCGTGACGATCTTCAACACGGCTGAGGGCGAGAAGGTTGTGTCGGTGGAGCGGATTTCGGAGCCGCAGTCGGATGAAGAGGCCGAAGACGTGGCTTCGAGTGAGACTGGCGCTGACAATAGGGGCGAGAGCGAATAGGTCCGTCAAAGCTTCACCGGCCCTCTGGGCCGGTGCGGTGATAGTGGTGATTAGTGGCGACGGTAGACGTTGCGGTGAGCAAAACCATCGAGCCGCTTTGTGTTGGCCTTGACGCGCACCCGCGCAGCTTCCTGATGCAACCCGAATGCAGTCGCGATCAGCATCACGATGGTCATTGCAGTGGCAAGCATGTAGATCAGCATTTGCGTGTTCTCCTGGGCGTACAACGATGACATGGGAATTTGGTTTCATCGCTTGAAGCGGCAGCCTAGTGAACGCTGCGTGAAACGTTCGTGATTGCCGCATTCATCTGTCGTTCATCGGCGCGAAAAGGTTCACGGCCGGTGAATCGGTGGGATTTGCTATCGTTTGAGAAGCTCGCTAATGCGTTTCGTGGGAAACGGCGGACGCTCTATCTTTTTGTTTTGCGCAGTTCCGGACGGAAAACCGCTCACACTTTTCCTGGAATTGCTCTAGAAGCCTGCCATGACCGAACGCATCGCTCTTTACGCCGGCTCCTTCGACCCGCTGACCAACGGCCATCTCGACGTGCTGAAAGCCTCGCTCGCGGTGGCAGATACCGTCTATGCGGCGATCGGCATCCATCCGGGTAAGAAGCCTTTGTTTTCCTTCGAGGAACGCGTGGAGCTGATCGAGGCGGCGACCAAAGCCGAGTTCGGCCGCGACGGCGGCCGCATCAAGGTCGTTTCCTTCGACGGGCTGGTCATCGACGCGGCCCGCAAACACGGCGCCTCGATCATGATCCGCGGCCTGCGCGACGGCACCGATCTCGACTACGAAATGCAGATGGCCGGCATGAACGAGACGATGGCGCCAGAATTGCAGACGGTTTTTCTCCCCGCCAGCCCCTCGGTGCGCACCATTACCGCCACACTCGTGCGCCAGATTGCCTCGATGGGTGGCGATATCCGCCCATTCGTGCCAGTGGCCGTCGCCGGCGCGCTCAACGCCAAGTTCACCAGATAGGCTTTCCCGGAGATTCCCATGCAGCTGAAGAAGCTCGCTTCGTTCCTCGTCGTGCTTGCCGGCCTTTTCGCGGCATCCCTTTTCTCGGCATCCGGGCCGGTCGTCGCCGCCGACAAGGAAAACACCATGATCATCACGCTCAAGGACGGCGACGTGACCATCGCGTTGCGCCCCGACCTGGCGCCCAAGCATGTCGCGCAGATCAAGAAGCTGGTGCGCGACGGTGCCTATGACAATGTCGCCTTCCACCGCGTTATCGATGGGTTCATGGCGCAGACCGGCGACGTCAAGTTCGGCAACATGAAGAAGGGCTTCAACCCGCAAGCCGTCGGCACTGGTGGTTCCGATCTTCCCGACCTGCCGGCCGAGTTCTCGCAGACCGAGCAGTTCACGCGCGGCGTAGTCGGCATGGCCCGCTCGCAAGACCCGAATTCGGCCAACTCGCAATTCTTCATCATGTTCGCGCCGGCGCCGAACCTCGACGGCCAGTACACCATCGTCGGCAAGGTGGTCGGCGGCATGGACCTCGTCGACAAGATCAAGAAGGGCGACGAAGCCGACAATGGCACGGTCACCGATCCCGACCGCATGATCAAGGTTCGCATCGCCGCCGACGGCAAATAGCTCCCTCAATTTTTCAAAAAGGATTTCTGACATGGCTGAGATCAAGGACCGCGAGAACGCACTCATCATGGAAACGACCAAGGGTCCGGTCGTCATCGAGATGTACCCCGAGCTGGCACCCGGGCACGTCGCCCGCATCAAGGAACTGGCGCGTGAGGGTGCCTATGACGGCGTGGTGTTCCACCGCGTCATCGACGGCTTCATGGCGCAGACCGGCGACGTCAAGTTCGGCAATTCCTCGAAGCCCACCTATGCGCCCTCGCGCGCCGGCATGGGCGGCTCCGACAAGCCGGACCTCAAGGCCGAGTTCTCCAACGCCAATCACGGCCGCGGCACCTGCTCGATGGCTCGGGCCCAGAACCCGAACTCGGCCAATTCGCAATTCTTCATCTGCTTCGACGACGCCGCCTTCCTCAACCGCCAGTACACGGTGTGGGGCCAGGTCATCGAAGGCATGGAAAATGTCGACAAGATCAAGCGCGGCGAGCCGGTGCAGGATCCCGACAAGATCGTGTCGCTGAAGGTCGCGGCCGACGTCAAGTAAGGCACAAGAACGACGATGGGCGCAGTCTGGTCCCTGCTTGGCATCCTGTCCGGCGCCTTCATCGCCGTCCAGGCGCCGATCAATTCCCAATTGGCGCGCGGCCTCGGTCTTCCGGTGGCCGCCGCCGCGTTCTCCTTCCTGTCCGGCGCCATCGTGCTCGGCGTCATCTCGGTCTCGGTAGTAAAGCTGCAGGGCATCTCGCTGGACTGGAAAGCGCCGGCGCCCTGGCTGTTCATCGCCGGCGGCATGCTCGGCGGCTTCTATGTGACGCTGTCGACGATCCTCACGCCGCGCATCGGCGCTGCCGCGCTCATGGCCTTCGTGGTCGCCGGCCAGCTGACCGCCGGCATGCTGATCGACCGCGCCGGTTTCCTTGGCGTGGCGGTGCGCGAAATCTCGCTTGGCCGCGTCGCCGGCGCCGTGCTCTTGCTTGCCGGGGCGCTGCTCATCCGGCTCTTCTGATGCGCGTCGACCTGTTCGACTTCGACCTGCCGGAGGAGCGCATCGCGCTTCGCCCGGCGGAGCCGCGCGATAGCGCCAGGCTGCTGGTCGTCACACCGGGAGAAACATTGCAGGACCGCATCGTTTCCGATCTGCCGTCGCTGCTTCGCGAAGGCGACGTGCTGGTGTTCAACGACACCAAGGTCATTCCGGCGCAGCTCAAAGGCATGCGCAAGCGCGGCGAGGCGGTGGCGCAGGTCGAGGCGACGCTGCATATGCGCGTGGCGCCGGACCGCTGGCAGGCCTTCATGCGGCCGGGCAAACGCATCGCCGCCGGCGACCGCATCCATTTCGGCCATGACCAGAATTCCTGCTTCCTTGGCCAACTCGACGCGACGGTGCTCGAAAAGGGAGAGGCGGGCGAGGCGCTGCTCGGCTTCGATCTTTCCGGGCCGTTCCTCGACGAGGCGCTGCACGCGGTCGGCCACATCCCGCTGCCGCCCTACATCGCCTCAAAGCGCGACGACGACGAGCGCGACCGCGCCGATTACCAGACGATCTATGCCAGGGAAGAGGGCGCAGTCGCTGCCCCCACCGCCGGGCTGCATTTCACGCCGGAGCTGTTTGCCGCGCTCGACGCCAGGGGTATCGAGCGCCGCTTCGTCACGCTGCATGTCGGCGCCGGCACCTTCCTGCCGGTCAAGGCCGACGACACGACCGATCACAAGATGCATGCCGAGACCGGCTCGGTGAGCCCGGAGACGGCGGCGGCGCTCGACGCGGCCAAGGCGCGGGGAGGGCGGATCATCTGTGTCGGCACGACGTCGCTGCGGCTGCTGGAGAGCGCGGCGCGTGCGGACGGCAGGATCGAGTCCTGGTCCGGACCGACCGACATCTTCATCACGCCCGGCTATCGGTTCCGCACAGCCGATATGCTGATGACCAATTTTCATCTGCCGCGCTCGACGCTGTTCATGCTGGTCTCGGCGTTCAGCGGGCTGGAGACGATGCGCTCGGCCTATGCGCATGCCGTCGAGAACCGCTACAGGTTCTATTCCTATGGCGATGCCAGCCTGCTTTACCGGGCGGAGACGAGCGATGGACGATGATCTTGAGAAAATGGACCGCGACATGCTGATCGCGGAGGTGAAGAAGCTGCGTGCCGGCATCCGCGTGCATCGCGACGCGACCGGGCATGAGCTGTGCTGGCATCATCCCGACCTCTGGGATCTTTTGCCGGAAAAGACCGAGCCGTCGATCGCCGTGCCGCCCTGGCCGAAATTCATGCGCGGCTGCATCCGCTACCGGCAGTCGCTCGACGAGCAGGCGCCGGGCGCTCCGGTGCATGACAAGGAATTCAATGGCTGAGACTTTTTCCTTCAAGGTGCTTGCCACTGACGGCAAGGCCAGGCGCGGCGTTGTCTCGATGCCGCGCGGCGAGATCCGCACGCCTGCCTTCATGCCGGTCGGCACCGGCGGCACCGTCAAGGCCATGTATATGGACCAGGTGCGCGGCGTCGGCGCCGACATCATCCTCGGCAACACCTATCATCTGATGCTCAGGCCGGGCGCCGAGCGCGTGGCGAAGCTCGGCGGCCTGCATGAGTTCGCGCGCTGGCCGCATCCGATCCTGACCGACAGCGGCGGCTTCCAGGTCATGTCGCTTTCGAAGCTCAGGAAGCTGACCGAACAGGGCGTCACCTTCCGCTCGCATATCGACGGGGCGCCTTACGAAATGTCGCCGGAACGGTCGATCGAGATCCAGGGACTGCTCGATTCCGATATCCAGATGCAGCTCGACGAATGCACGGCACTTCCGGCCAAGCCAAAGGAGATCGAGCGCGCCATGGAATTGTCGCTGCGCTGGGCCGAGCGCTGCAAGACGGCATTCGGCGACCAGCCGGGCAAGGCGATGTTCGGCATCGTCCAGGGCGGCGACAGCGCGCCGATGCGCCTGCGTTCGGCGCAGGCGCTCAAGGCGATGGATCTCAAAGGCTACGCCGTCGGCGGGCTTGCGGTCGGCGAGCCCCAGGCGGTGATGCTGGAGATGCTCGACATCACCTGCCCGGAACTGCCGGCCGACAGACCGCGCTACCTGATGGGCGTCGGCACGCCGGACGATATATTGAAATCGGTGGCGCGCGGCATCGACATGTTCGACTGCGTGATGCCGACGCGCGCCGGCCGTCACGGTCTGGCTTACACACGCCGCGGCAAGGTCAATCTCAGGAACGCCCGTCATGCCGACGATCCGCGGCCGCTCGACGAGGAAAGCGACTGCCCGGCGGCGCGCGACTATTCGCGCGCCTATCTGCATCACCTGGTGCGCTCGCAGGAAGCGCTGGGCGCCATGCTGCTGACCTGGAACAACCTGTCCTATTATCAGAAACTGATGCAGGACATCCGGGCAGCCATCGAGGCGCAGGCTTTTGAAACGCGCGCCGCCGAGATCACCGAAGGCTGGGCGAGGGGCGATATTCCGGCGCGGTGATGCCGCCAATCGCTTCGCACTTTCCTGATTGTGCTTAGGTGCTGACCGAAGTCGAGGCGCGCAGGCTGCAGCCGGTGATCTTGAAACTGCCGTCCGCCTGCTGCTGCAGCGTGTAGACCGCCTCATAGTCTTTGCCGTCGGGTCCTAGGATCAACACCTGCTGGACGATCGAACCGGGCGCGGTCTCCTCGACCTTGCCGAAGGAATAGGATTGGGGTTTGCGCACCGGCGCGTAGCCGTTCGTCACCATGTTCATGAAGGTGTCGACGGTCGGAAAGATCTGCTTCACGTTCGGTGCGGCGAAACTGTAGGCGGTGGCCCCGTCATCCGCGATGAAGGCCTTCAACTGGCTGTCGATGACGGTCTGCGCGGCCTGGATCTCGGCATCGCCGGCGAAGGCAAACGAGGCTACCAACATCGGAACAAGAGCTAATGCGAACAATGCGCGGCGCATGGCCTGCCTCCCCGGAATTCACTGGCGAACGAATCTAACATACGCGTCCGGCATTAGGTGGTTTCACCGAGCTGCGAAGATTTCGCCATTTCAGCGTCGGGAGGCGAGATCAGATGCTCTTTGAGGTGCGCGGCGCGCGAAGCTTGAAAGCCGAGCGGCAGTCTGCGACAAGGGCCGCTTATTCGTTGGACCGGATCCGCTCTTGGAATCGCCGACCCGTTCCAACCATTTGTTTTGACGCAATTCCGGACGGAAAGCCGCCAGGTACTTTCCTGGAATTGCTCCGAGGCTGGCAGGACCGGGCAATGAAGGCATTTTTCGTGCAGATCAAGTGCGACCTGGGCAAGTCCTATGAGGTCGCCAGCGCGCTCGCCGATGCCGAGATCGCCTCCGAGATTTACTCGACCGCGGGCAATTACGACCTGCTTGCCAAGTTCTATATCGACGACGAGGAAGACGTCGGCCACTTCGTCAACGAGCGGGTGCAGATTCTGCCTGGAATCAAGGACACCTTTACCATCGTGACCTTCCGGGCGTTCTGATCGGGTCTCGCTGTGCCCCGCCGGGAAGCAGGAACTGACCCGGCCTTGCCATCCGTGCCTTGATTTTAGGCAATTTGCATGGAGTGACCGTCACGGCTTCCTAAATCACCGATTGCGCTTGATTTTCTCCGGCGGGGCCAGTGAAATGGCCTCAGAGGGGAGTACGCGATTGGCAGCGTTCGACGAAATGCTTCCGGAAGTCTCCGGATTGAGAAGACCTTATGAGGCTTACGATCGCTGGCTGAAGGAGCAGGACCCGGCCAGGCTTACCCAGAAGATGCAGGACGCCGAGCGCGTCTTCCGCAAGACCGGCATTACCTTTGCGGTCTACGGCGAGCAGGAAGCTTCCGAGCGGCTGATCCCTTTCGACATCGTGCCGCGCATCCTCTCCGGCCAGGAATGGCGCCGGCTGATGCAAGGCATCGAACAGCGCGTGCAGGCGCTGAACGCCTTCCTCGACGACATCTACCACCGCCAGGAGATCCTGCGCGCCGGGCGGGTGCCCAAGGATCTGATCGCCAGGAACGAGGCCTTCCTGCCCGAGATGATCGGGGTCAGGCCGCCGGCCGGCGTTTATACCCACATTATCGGCGTCGATATCGTGCGCATCTCGGAGAACGAGTTCTACGTGCTGGAGGACAATGCCCGCACGCCGTCCGGCGTCTCCTACATGCTCGAGAACCGCGAGACGATGATGCAGCTCTTTCCGGAGCTGTTCCAGAAGATCAAGGTGCGGCCTGTCGAGAACTACCCGCAGCTGCTGCGCCAGTCGCTGGCGGCCGTGCGGCCGCAAACCGCCAAAGGCACGCCGACCATCGCGGTGCTGACGCCGGGTTCCTACAACTCGGCATATTTCGAACATGCCTTCCTCGCCGACCAGATGGGCGTGCAACTCGTCGAAGGGCAGGATCTGCGCGTCGTCGACGGCCACGTCGCGATGCGGACCACGGAGGGCTACAAGCAGATCGACGTGCTCTACCGGCGCGTCGACGACGCCTTCCTCGATCCGCTGACCTTCCGGCCGGACTCCGCGCTCGGCGTGCCGGGCATCATGGATGTCTATCGCGCCGGCAACATCACCATCGCCAATGCGCCTGGCACCGGCATCGCCGACGACAAGGCGATCTATTCCTATATGCCCGAGATCGTCGAGTTCTACACCGGCCGCAAGGCGATCCTCGGCAACATCCCGACCTGGCGCTGCTCGGAGCCCGACAGCCTCAAATATGTGCTCGAGCACATCGGCGAGCTGGTGATCAAGGAAGTGCATGGCTCCGGCGGCTACGGCATGCTGGTCGGACCGGCCGCGACCAAGAAGGAATGTGAGGCGTTCGCCAACAAACTCCAGGCGAAGCCTTCCAACTACATCGCCCAGCCGACGCTGGCGCTCTCGACCTGCCCGATCCTGACCGAGAAGGGCCTGTCGCCCCGCCATGTCGATCTTCGGCCTTATGTGCTGGTCTCCGACCGAATCCAAATCGTGCCGGGCGGCCTGACGCGTGTCGCCCTGAAAGAGGGCTCCCTGGTGGTGAATTCCTCACAAGGGGGCGGGACGAAGGATACGTGGGTATTGGATGATTGATATGAGTGAGTAGGGAATAGGCAGTAGGCAGTTGGCAGTTGAACATAGAGGGACGGGAAATGGCACATTCTATTGAGATTCAAATGCTTACTACTGCCTACTGCCTATTCCCTACTCACTAGCCCGAAGGGCGTTCTCATGCTTCTCGGCCGCACCGCCAACGGTCTCTACTGGATGAACCGCTATATCGAGCGGGCCGAAAACATGGCGCGCCTGGTCGATGCCGGCTTGCGCATGGCGCTGACGCGCACCCAGGATGCATCCGAGGAGTGGAACTCGGTGCTGCTCAGCGCCGGCTCGGACTTCGCCTTCAGTCAGAAATACCAGGACTACACCGCCGCAAACGTCTCCGATTTCCTGTTGCGCGATACCTCGAACCCGTCGAGCACGATGTCGTCGATCGAGACGGCGCGCAACAATGCCCGCATGGTGCGCACGGCGCTGACGCGCGAGACCTGGGAAAGCATCAATGAAGCCTGGATGTCGCTCAAGCGCATGCTGGCGAGGCCCGTCGACGAGCGTGACCTGCCGACGGTTCTCGATGCCATCAAGCGCGAGACGGCGCTGATCCGCGGTTCGTTCTACGGTACGATGCTGCGCAACGAGATTTTCGATTTCTCGCAACTCGGCACCTATGTCGAGCGCGCCGACAACACGGCGCGCATCCTCGACGTGAAATATTATGTGCTGTTGCCTTCACTGTCCTGGGTCGGCTCGACGCTGGACAACTACCAGTGGGAGTCGATCCTGCGCTCCGTGTCGGCGCACCGCTCCTACCGCTGGGTTTATGAGGCGGACTACAAGCCGACCAATATAGCCGACTATCTGATCCTCAACGTGCGCATGCCGCGCTCACTGACCTTCTGCTATCGCTTTCTCGGCGAGCATTTGAAATTCCTCGCCGACGATTACGGCGAGCGCCATGCATGCCACGCCACGGCCGAGAAGATCCAGGCGATGCTGAGGAAGGGTTCGATCAAGGACATATTCGACCACGGCCTGCACGAATTCCTGCACGAGTTCATTCGCGACAACACCAGGCTGGGCGACGAAATCGCCCAGGATTACCGGTTCTATTGAGCACAGCCGAGGGCGAGCGCTATGCGGCTCAAGATCACCCATCGCACCGAGTACCACTACGACCAGCCGGTGCAGTATCTGCTGCAGCGGCTGCGCCTGCTCCCTTCCAGCGGGCGCACGCAGACCATCGGCTCCTGGGCGATCAAGGTGGAAGGCGCGCGCGAGGAGGTGCGCTTCACCGACCATTTCGGCAATGACACGCGGCTGGTCAGCGCCGAGAGGGGCCAGAACTCGATCACCGTCGAGGCGGCTGGAGACGTGACCACGCATGACACGGCGGGCGTGACGGGTCCGCATCAGGGTTTTGCGCCGCTCTGGCTGTTCGCGCAACAGACGCCGCTCACCACTGCCGGCGAGGGCACACGCGAACTGGCTGGCCTGGTCGGGCAGGGCACCGAGATCGAGCGATTACACCGGCTGATGGGCGTGATCCGCGAACGCGTCGCCTACAAACCGGGCACGACCAGCGTCGTGACGCCGGCGGAGGAGGCGCTCGCGCTGAAGTCCGGCGTCTGCCAGGACCACAGCCACATCTTCATCGCCGCGGCCGGCGCGCTTGGTTTTCCCGCCCGCTATGTCAGCGGTTATTTGATGATGGATGCGGCCGTGGAGCAGGCCGCGAGCCATGCCTGGGCGGAGGCCTATGTCGTCGGGCTCGGATGGGTTGCCTTCGACCCGGCGAACGGTATCTCTCCCGACGAACGCTATGTGCGGGTGGCGACGGGTCGGGACTATCGCGATGCCTCGCCGGTGTCGGGGATACTCTTGGGGCAGGCGCAAGAGAAGCTTGCCGTCAGCGTCACGGTGGAGCAGTAATCCGCCTCGAAATCGCCGGAGCGGTTCAGCGTTTGATGGGATCGCCGAACCGCTCTATCTCTTTGTTTTCACGCAATTCCGGGCGGAAAAACCGCTTCACGTTTCCTGGAATTGCTTTAGCAGAAGAGCGACCATGACCTATTGCGTCGGCCTCAAGATCGATCGCGGGCTCGTGTTCATGTCGGACACGCGTACTAATGCCGGTATGGACTCGATCTCGACCTTCAAAAAGATGCATGTGTGGGAAGAGCCCGGCGAGCGCGTCATCGTGCTGATGTCGGCAGGCAATCTTGCCACGACGCAGGCGGTGGTCAGCCTTCTCGACGAACGCAACAAGGCCGTTGGCGACCGTCATCCGAAGCTGCTCGAAACCCCGTCCATGTACCAGACGGTGCGGCTGGTCGGCGATACGGTCAAGGAAGTCATCGAACATGCCGCGCCGAACGGCGACAAGGCCGATTCCTACTTCAATGCCTCCTTCATCCTTGGAGGCCAGATCAAGGGCAGTCCGCCAACGCTGTTCATGATCTACCCGGAAGGCAATTTCATCGAGTCGACCGATGACACCCCTTTCTTTCAGATCGGCGAGACGAAATACGGCAAGCCGATCATCATCCGTGCCTACGACCGGACAATGAGCCTTGCCGAAACGGTGAAGCTGCTTCTCGTGTCCTTCGATTCTACGCTGAAATCCAACCTTTCGGTCGGGCTGCCGCTCGATCTGCTGTTCCTGGAGCAGGATGCGCTCAGGGTGGGGCTGAACCGACGGATCGACCAGAATGACCCTTACTATCGCACCGTGTCCGACGGCTGGTCCAATGCGCTGAAAATCGCTTTTTCAAATCTGCCGGATTTTCCGGGGTAGGATTTCGGTCGCGCCGTTGCCTGGGAGCGGTTCAGCCGGCTGGTGTCTTCGACGGCTGCTGGGAGGAAAATATGGATAATGAGGAATTCCGCGACTGGTCGAGGCGGGCGGCCGAGTGGGGGGTCGATTACCGTGCCGGCCTGCGCGACCGCCCGGTGCGGCCGGCGATCGCGCCGGGCGAGATCTTCAGGAGCATCGAGGCCTCGCCACCCGAATTGCCGGAACCGATGGACAAGATTTTCGCCGATTTCGAAGAGAAGATCGTGCCGGGCATGACGCATTGGCAGCATCCGCGCTTCTTCGCCTATTTCCCGGCCAATGCGGCTCCGGTTTCGGTCGTGGCGGAATATCTGGTCTCGGCGATGGCCGCGCAGTGCATGCTGTGGCAGACCTCGCCGGCGGCGACGGAGCTCGAGACGCGCATCGTCGACTGGATGCGCCAGGCGCTTGGCCTGCCCGAAGGCTTTTCCGGCGTCATCCAGGATTCGGCCTCGTCGGCGACGCTTGCCGCGGTGCTCACCATGCGCGAGCGCGCGCTCGGCTGGCTGGGCAACAAAAAGGGGCTGACCGGGCAGGGCAAGCTGCGCGTCTATTCCTCCGACCAGGTCCATACCTCGATCGACCGCGCCATCTGGGTCTCGGGCATCGGCGAGGATAACCTTGTCCGCATCCCGGTCTCCGGACGTTTTCGCGCAATGGACACCGCGGCGCTTGAGACCGCGATCCTTGCCGATCGTGAAGCCGGTCTGCTGCCGGCGGGAATCATCACCTGTGTCGGCGGCACCAGCACCGGCGGCACCGACGACATAGCGGCGTTGGCCGCTGTGGCGAAGCGGCACGGACTTTACCTGCATGTCGACGCCGCCTGGGCCGGGTCGGCGATGATCTGCCCGGAATACCGGCATTTCTGGGCCGGCGTCGAAGGCGCCGATTCCATTGTCTTCAATCCGCATAAGTGGCTCGGCGCGCAGTTCGATTGCTCGATCCAGTTCGTCCGCCAGCCGGAAGATCTCGTGCGCACGCTGGCCATCAAGCCGGAGTTTCTGAAGACGCTGGGTCATGACGGCATCATCAACTATTCGGAATGGTCGGTGCCGCTCGGGCGCCGCTTCCGCGCGCTGAAACTTTGGTTCCTGCTGCGCGCCCATGGCCTCGAGGGCCTGCGCGCGATGATCCGCAACCACGTTGCCTGGAGCACAGGGCTTGCCGCGCGCCTCGCCGGGGAAGCGGATTTCGAGCTCGTCAGCGAGCCGATGCTTTCGCTGTTCTCGTTCCGGCACCGCACGGTGGCAGGCATCGACCCTGACGAGCACAACCTCCGCCTCGTCGACGCCATCAACACCGATGGCCGCATTTACCTGACGCAAACGCGGGTCGATGGGCGCGTGGCTATTCGCTTTCAGGCGGGACAGTTCGAGTCGACGGCAGCCGATGTCGATGCCGCCTTCGACGTCATAACCGAGATCGCGCGGCGCTTATCCTGAGGCGGTAGAGGTGTTCCGCTCTGTTTGCCTTTTGCAATCAGGTGATTTTCGTTAGCCGGCTCATCCCTTTTCTTCGCTTTCGTTTTCCGATATAGACGGAAAAAACGAAAATGGAGGGACGCCGGATGTTTCTTTCGCCACGCCACGCCGAAATCATCCAGATGGCGAAAGATCACGGCCGGGTTCTGGTCGACGATCTGGCGACGCATTTCAATGTGACGCCGCAAACCATCCGTAAGGATCTCAACGACCTTTGCGACCAGCGCTTGCTGACACGCGTCCATGGCGGGGCGTTGTTCCCGTCCGGCATCGAAAACATGGAATATGAGGCTCGCCGTAAAATCGCGGCCGACGAGAAGGAAGCGATCGGCCGCGCCGCGGCCAGACTCATTCCGGACAACGCCTCGCTGTTCATCAATATCGGCACCACCACCGAGGCCGTCTCTAAGGCGCTGCTCGACCGCAACGGGCTTATGGTTATCACCAATAACATCAATGTCGCCAATAGGATGCGCATCTATCCCACGATAGAGGTGGTGATCGCCGGCGGCGTGGTGCGCGGTTCCGACGGCGGCGTTGTCGGCGAAGCGGCCGTCGATTTCATACGCCAGTTCAAGGTCGACTACGCCGTCATCGGCGCCTCGGCGATCGACCATGACGGCGCGCTGCTCGACTTCGATTTCCGCGAAGTGAAGGTGGCGCAGGCCATCATCGCCAATGCGCGCCACGTCATCCTGGTCTCCGACCGGACCAAATTCGAGCGCACGGCGCCGGTTCGGATCGGTCACCTTTCGCAGGTGAACACCTTCATCACCGATCGCTGTGACATCCTATCGATCCGCCGGATCTGCGAGGAGACCGAGGTCCGGCTGATCGAAACGGCACTCGAATAGGCGCGCATCACGGCCGTTTCACGCAGCGGTGATATTTCGTTTGACATTCGGTTTGAGTTCGAAATAATCCCAACACGGTTTCGTAAAACACAAAAATGGTGCAATGCGAAATCGTTGGAGGACCCTTTGGACGCATCCCCGATCCATGACATTTTCGTCATCGGCGGCGGCATCAATGGCTGCGGCATCGCCCGCGAGGCCGTTGGCCGCGGATTTTCAGTTTACCTCGCCGAGATGAACGATCTGGCGAGCGGGACTTCCTCCGGCTCGACCAAGCTCATCCATGGCGGCCTTCGCTATCTCGAATTCTACGAGTTCCGGCTGGTGCGCGAAGCGCTGATGGAACGCGAGGTGCTGTGGAAGAACGCGCCGCACATCATCTGGCCGATGCGCTTCGTTCTGCCTTACGCCAAGGGCCTGAGGCCCGCCTGGCTGATCCGGCTCGGGCTGTTCCTTTATGATCATATCGGCGGGCGCAAGCTCTTGCCGGCGACGAAGACGCTGGATATGGCGAGCGATCCGGCCGGCAAGCCGCTCAAACCGTTGTTCCGCAAGGCGTTCGAGTATTCGGACGGCTGGGTCAATGACGCGCGCCTGGTGGCGCTGAACGCTCGTGACGCCGCCGACCGAGGCGCCGTTATCCGCACCCGCACCAAGGTCGTCAGCGCGCGGCGGGACGGTTCGACCTGGACCATCAAGGTGCAGAACGTGCTTACCGGCGAAACCGAGGAGGTTCGCGCGCGGCTTCTCGTCAACGCCGCCGGCCCCTGGGTCGATCACGTGCTCTCGGCCGCCGTCGGCCAGAACGAGGTCCACAATGTTCGCCTCGTGCAGGGCAGCCACATCGTCGTCGGCAAGAAATTCGATGATCCGCGCGCCTATTTCTTCCAGAACAAGGATGGCCGCATCATCTTCGCCATTCCTTACGAGGAAGAATTCACGCTGATCGGCACCACCGACCGCGACTATCCGGGCGATCCGCACGACGTGAAGATCTCCGACGCCGAGATCGACTATCTGTGCGCCGCGGCGAGTGAGTATTTCGCGGTAGCGGTAAAGCGCTCCGACATCGTCTGGACCTATTCGGCGGTGCGCCCGCTCTATGACGACGGCGCCTCGAAGGCGCAGGAGGCGACGCGCGACTATGTTTTGAAAGCCGACGGCGGGGAGGGCATGGCCCCCTTGATCAACGCCTTCGGCGGCAAGATCACGACGTTCCGCCGGCTAGCAGAATCGATGCTGGAGAAGATCGAAGGGTTTCTCGGCAAGCGCGGCAAGCCGTGGACGCATGACGCGCCGCTGCCCGGCGGCGATTTCCCTGCGACCGGTTTCGATGCCCAGGTCGCCAGGCTGAAGAGCACCTATCCGTTCCTCGACCAGCGGCTGGCGCGCCGCTTCACCCGGCTTTACGGCACGCGCGCCGAGAAGCTGCTCGGGCTCGCCAAGTCGAATGCCGATCTCGGCCGCAATTTCGGCGCCGACCTTTTCGAGGCGGAAGTCCGCTACCTGGTCGAGAACGAATGGGCGGTCACCGCCGAGGACGTGCTGTGGCGCCGCACCAAGCGCGGCCTGCATTTCAACCGCGAGCAGGCGGCGGCACTGGAGGAATTCATGCGCGGACTGAGCAACCGTCACGTCGCGGCGGCGGAATGAGGATCGGCCGCTGATGCGCAAGGCCCGGGAGGAGGCGTGATGCTGGAACTGAGGAACGTGACGAAGACGGTCGGCGCGCAGGAGCACATCCGCGACGTGTCGCTGACGCTTCAGCACGGCTCGCTGAACGTGCTCCTCGGGCCGACGCTCTCCGGCAAGACCAGCCTGATGCGGCTGATGGCGGGCCTCGACGCGCCGACTTCCGGCTCGGTCTGGTTCGACGGCAAGGACGTCACCGGACAGAAGGTGCAGAAGCGCAACGTCGCCATGGTCTACCAGCAGTTCATCAACTACCCGGCCATGACCGTCTACGAGAACATCGCCTCGCCGCTTAGGGTCGCCGGCGTCGAGCAAGCCAAGATCGACAAGGAAGTGCGCAACGCGGCGGCGCTGTTGAAGCTCACCCCCTATCTCGACCGCACGCCGCTCAACCTGTCCGGAGGACAGCAGCAGCGCACCGCGCTTGCCCGCGCGATCGTCAAGAACGCCAGCCTGGTGCTGCTCGACGAGCCTTTGGCCAATCTCGACTACAAGCTGCGCGAGGAATTGCGCGCCGAATTGCCGAAGATCTTTGCCGCCGCCGGTACGATCTTCGTCTATGCCACGACCGAACCGCACGAGGCGCTTTTGCTCGGCGGCAATACGGCGACGCTCTCGGAAGGCCGCGTCACGCAATTCGGCCCGACCGTCGAGGTGTTCCGCAAACCGGTCGACCTGGTGACGGCACGGACCTTCGCCGACCCGCCCCTCAACACCATCGTGCTCTCGAAGAAAGGCGCGGACTTCCTGCTCGAAGGCGGCGTCAAGCTGCCCGTGCCGCCGGAGCTCGCCGGCATTGCGGACGCCAGCTACACGATCGGCTTCCAGCCGCATCATTTGTCGCTAGAGCGGCCGAACGCCAGCGCCGTCCCGGTGCGGGCCAAGGTCACCATCACCGAGATCACCGGCTCAGAAAGCTTCGTCCATCTCGACTTCGCCGATGCGCGCTGGGTGATGCTTGCGCATGGCATTTTCGATTTCGAGACGGACGACGAGGTCGAGGTGTTCATCGATCCGCGTCACATCATGGTGTTCGACCAGAACGGCCGCGCCGTGACGGCGTCGAAGCTGGCGGCCTGAGGAGCAAGCGATGGCGCGCATCGAGGTCAACCACATCCGCCACTCCTACCTGCCCAATCCGCAGAAGGATTCGGATTTCGCGCTGAAGGAAGTGCATCACACCTTCGAGGATGGCGGCGCCTATGCGCTGCTCGGGCCCTCGGGCTGCGGCAAGACCACCTTGCTCAACATCATTTCGGGATTGCTGCATCCCTCGCATGGCCGGTTGCTGTTCAACGGCCGGGACGTGACCAACCTGTCGACGCAGGAGCGCAACATCGCGCAGGTGTTCCAGTTCCCGGTCATCTACGACACCATGACCGTCTACGACAATCTGGCCTTCCCGCTGCGCAACCGTCGCGTGCCCGAAGCCGATGTCGACCGCAAGGTGCGCGAGACGCTCGACATGATCGACCTCGCTTCGCTTGCGAAGAAAAAGGCGCGCGGGCTCACCGCCGACCAGAAGCAGAAGATCTCTCTCGGGCGCGGCCTGGTGCGCTCCGACGTCAACGCCATCCTGTTCGACGAGCCGCTGACGGTGATCGACCCGCATATGAAATGGGTTCTGCGCTCGCAGTTGAAGCAACTGCATCGGCGCTTCGGCTACACGATGGTCTATGTCACGCATGACCAGACCGAAGCGCTGACTTTCGCCGACCGCGTGGTGGTCATGTATGACGGCGAGATCGTCCAGATCGGCACGCCGGCCGAGCTCTTCGAGCGCCCCCGCCACACTTTCGTCGGCTATTTCATCGGCTCGCCGGGCATGAACGTGCTGCCGGTGTCGCTCGACGGCAGGACGGCAACGCTCGGTACGCAACGCATCGAACTACCCGGAGTGCCGAAAGCCGAAGGCGGCACCGTCGAGCTCGGCATCCGTCCCGAATATGTGCGGCTCGGCCGCGAAGGCATGGCGGTGCAGGTCAGCAAGGTCGAGGACGTCGGCCGCCACAAGGTCGTGCGCGCCAATCTGGAAGGCAGGGAAATTGCCGCGGTGATCGGCGAGGACGACGAAGTTCCGGCCGATCCGAAGGTCCGCTTCGATCCGGCCGGCATCAACATCTATGCCGGTTCCTGGCGCGTCGAGATGGGGGCATAGATGGACAAGACCTGGAACAATAAGGCCTGGTTTCTGGTGCTGCCGGTGCTGGTCCTGGTGGCGTTCTCGGCCGTCATACCGCTGATGACCGTCGTCAATTATTCGGTGCAGGACACATTCGGCAACAACGTCTTCTTCTGGGCCGGCACCGAGTGGTTCGAGGAATTGCTTGCCTCCGATCGCTTCTGGGAAGCGATGGTGCGCAACCAGATCTTCTCCTTCATCATCCTGGCGATCGAGGTGCCGCTCGGCATCTTCATCGCGCTCAACATGCCGAAGAAGGGCTGGGGAGTGCCGGTTTGCCTGGTGCTCATGGCGCTGCCGTTGCTCATTCCGTGGAACGTCGTCGGCACGATCTGGCAGGTGTTCGGCCGCAACGACATCGGGCTGCTCGGCTATTACGTCAACGCGCTCGGCATCGACTACAATTATGTTCAGGATCCGTTCGATGCCTGGGTCACCGTCATCGTCATGGATGTCTGGCACTGGACCAGCCTGGTCGTTCTGCTCTGCTATGCCGGCCTGGTCTCCATTCCCGACGCGTTCTATCAGGCGGCCAAGATCGACGGCGCCTCGCGCTGGGCGGTATTCCGCTACATCCAATTGCCGAAGATGCAGCGCGTGCTTCTGATCGCCGTGCTGTTGCGCTTCATGGATAGCTTCATGATCTATACCGAGCCCTTCGTGGTCACCGGCGGCGGCCCAGGCAATTCGACGACCTTCCTGTCGATCGACCTCGTCAAGACGGCGCTCGGCCAGTTCGACCTCGGTCCGGCGGCGGCCATGTCGCTGGTCTACTTCCTGATCATCCTGTTGTTGTCGTGGGTGTTCTACACCGTGATGACCAACTACGACGCGGAGCGCTGACAGATGGCGAGCGCCAACGAGACGACACGCGTGAGCGAAGCGGCGGTCACCGAGGTGGGCAGCACGCTGTCGCAGGACGAGGTGGCCAAGCTGATGCGGCGCCGCGGCGAGGAATCGCGCTGGTGGTGGATCGTGCCGACGATCTACATCATCGTGCTTCTGCTGCCGATCTATTGGCTCATCAATATGAGCTTCAAGACCAACCAGGAGATCATCTCCTCCCTGACGCTCTTTCCGCATGAGCCGACGCTGCGCAATTACAAGATCATCTTCACCGACGCGTCCTGGTATTCGGGCTATATCAATTCGATTACCTATGTGGTGATGAACATGGTAATCTCGGTGGCGGTCGCGCTGCCCGCCGCCTACGCCTTTTCGCGCTACCGCTTCCTCGGCGACAAGCACCTGTTCTTCTGGCTGCTCACCAACCGCATGGCGCCGCCGGCGGTGTTCGCGCTGCCGTTCTTCCAGCTCTATTCGGCTTTCGGCCTCATCGACACGCATATCGCGGTGGCGCTGGCGCACTGCCTGTTCAATGTGCCGCTGGCGGTGTGGATCCTCGAAGGCTTCATGTCCGGCGTGCCTAAGGAGATAGACGAGACCGCCTATGTCGACGGCTATTCCTTCCCGCGCTTCTTCGTGAAGATATTCATGCCGCTGATCGCCAGCGGCATCGGGGTCGCTTGCTTCTTCTGCTTCATGTTCTCATGGGTGGAACTCCTGATCGCGCGCACGCTGACCACGACCGACGCCAAGCCGATCGCCGCCACGATGACCCGCACCGTCTCGGCCGCCGGCATGGACTGGGGGCTGCTGGCTGCTGCCGGTGTGCTGACGCTGATCCCGGGCGCGCTCGTGATCTGGTTCGTCCGCAACTATATCGCCAAGGGCTTCGCGCTGGGGAGAGTGTGATCCATGAATTTCGACTTCTCCTGGATGGCCTGGACGTGGCCGACGGCCGCTTTCTTCATCGTGATTGCGCTGATGCTCTGCGGCATGGGCGTTTGGGAATATGTCTCGCCCGGCGGCAATCCGCGCATCGGCGTGCTGCGCTTCGAGACGACGCGCGGCGACCGCCTCTTCATTTCGCTGCTCGGCAGCGCCTTCATCCATCTCGCTTGGCTGGGCCTGGTAGGGCCCAACCTGTGGTGGGCTCTCGCTCTCTCGGTGGTCTACGCGATTGGCGTATTCCGATACGTATAGAGGGGGAATAGCCGAAGCGGCCGCGTGCTGGCGGCCCGCTCCGGATCGAAACTGAAACCTAAGACTGGAGGAGACACATGCGACGGCAATTTCTAACATCGACGACCGCCCTTGTCCTATTGCTCGGCGCCGGCCACGCCTATGCCGGAATGGACGAGGCAAAGGCCTTTCTCGACAAGGAGATAGGCGACTTGTCGACGCTTTCGCGCGCCGATCAGGAAAAGGAAAT
This sequence comes from Mesorhizobium sp. SOD10, assembly GCA_000824805.1. Taxonomy (GTDB): domain Bacteria; phylum Pseudomonadota; class Alphaproteobacteria; order Rhizobiales; family Rhizobiaceae; genus Mesorhizobium. The sequence continues at coordinate 269,107 of CCNA01000002.1, read as the reverse complement.
GCAATGGTTCATCGACGCCGCCAAGCCGTTTGCCGGCATGGAAATCAAGGTCGTGTCGGAAACCATCGCCACCCACTCGTATGAATCGCAGGTGCTGGCGCCTGCCTTCTCGGCGATCACCGGCATCAAGGTCACGCACGATACGATCCAGGAAGGCGATGTCGTCGAGAAGATCCAGACCCAGATGCAGACCGGCCAGAACCTCTATGACGGCTGGGTCAACGATTCCGATCTGATCGGCACGCACTGGCGCTACCAGCAGGTGCGCAATCTGACCGACTGGATGGAAGGCGAGGGTAAGGACGTCACCAACCCGAATCTCGACCTGAAGGACTTCATCGGCACCTCGTTCACGACGGCACCGGACAAGAAGCTTTACCAACTGCCCGACCAGCAGTTCGCGAACCTCTACTGGTTCCGCTACGACTGGTTCAACGACGAGAAGAACAAGGCCGATTTCAAGGCCAAGTACGGCTACGATCTCGGCGTTCCCGTCAACTGGTCGGCCTATGAGGACATCGCCGAATTCTTCACCGGTCGCGACGTCAACGGCAAGAAGGTCTATGGCCACATGGACTACGGCAAGAAGGACCCGTCGCTCGGCTGGCGGTTCACCGATGCCTGGCTGTCCATGGCCGGCAATGGCGACAAGGGCATCCCGAATGGCCTGCCGGTCGACGAATGGGGCATCAAGGTCGACGAGAAGTCGCGTCCCGTGGGCTCCTGCGTCGCGCGTGGCGGTGACACCAACGGCCCGGCCGCGGTCTACTCGATCCAGAAATATCTCGACTGGCTGAAGGCTTACGCCCCGGCCGAGGCGCAGGGCATGACCTTCTCCGAATCGGGTCCGGTCCCGGCGCAGGGCAATATCGCCCAGCAGATCTTCTGGTACACGGCCTTCACCGCCGACATGGTCAAGCCCGGCCTGCCGGTCGTGAACGAGGACGGCACGCCGAAATGGCGCATGGCTCCGTCGCCGCACGGCGTCTACTGGAAGGACGGCATGAAGCTCGGCTACCAGGACGTGGGCTCGTGGACGCTGATGAAGTCGACGCCTACCGACCGCGCCAAGGCCGCCTGGCTCTATGCGCAGTTCGTCACCTCGAAGACGGTCGACGTGAAGAAGAGCCATGTCGGTCTCACCTTCATCCGTGACTCCACCATCCACGACAAGAGCTTCACCGAGCGCGCTCCGAAGCTCGGCGGCCTGATCGAGTTTTATCGCTCGCCAGCCCGCGTGCAGTGGTCGCCGACTGGCACCAACGTGCCTGACTACCCGAAGCTTGCTCAGCTGTGGTGGCAGGCGATCGGCGATGCGTCCTCGGGCGCCAAGAGCGCGCAGGAAGCGATGGACTCGCTCTGCGCCGAGCAAGAGAAGGTCATGGGCCGTATCGAGAAGTCCGGCGTCCAGGGCGACATCGGACCAAAGCTCGCCGAAGAGCATGATCTCGACTATTGGAACAAGGATGCCGTCTCGAAGGGCAACCTTGCGCCGCAGCTCAAGATTGAGAACGAAAAGGAAAAGCCGATCACCATCAATTATGACGAGCTGGTGAAGAGCTGGCAGAAGTAACTGCATGACGTGGGCGCGTTCGCCCGCGTAGGAAATGCAGGGGAGGCGGCTTGGCCGTCTCCCCTGTTGCATGAAAAGCGGAGGGACGGAATGAGCGGTTTTGTGCTGGCGATCGACCAAGGTACCACATCGACCCGGGCGATCCTGTTCGACGGTGAGATGAAGGTCGTCGGCACCGGCCAGCAGGAATTCGCGCAGCATTATCCCGCCTCCGGCTGGGTCGAGCACGATCCGGAAGACATCTGGACGAGCGTTCTCGCCACAGTGAAGGCGGCGCTGAAGTCCGCCGGCCGCACAGCGTCCGACGTGGCCGTGATCGGCATCACCAACCAGCGCGAGACGGTCGTGATCTGGGACAAGGCGACCGGCAAGCCGATCCACAATGCGATCGTCTGGCAGGATCGCCGCACCGCACCGCTCTGCCAGAAGCTGAAGAAGCAGGGGCTGGAGAAGAAATTCACGAAGAAGACCGGCCTGCTGCTCGATCCCTATTTCTCGGGCACCAAGATCGCCTGGATGCTGGACAAGGTGAAAGGCGCCAGGAAGCGCGCCGAGAAGAGCGAACTGCTTGCCGGGACCATCGACAGTTTCCTGATCTGGCGGCTGACCGGCGGCCAAGTGCACGCCACCGACGCGACAAACGCTTCGCGCACGCTGGTCTACAACATCGAGAAGAATGTCTGGGACGAGGAGCTGCTCTCGATCCTGAACATACCGGCAGCGATCCTGCCTGAGGTGAAGGATTGCGCCGACGATTTCGGCGTTACCGAGAAGGGCCTGTTCGGGGCCGAGATGCGGATCCTCGGCGTCGCCGGTGACCAGCATGCGGCGACCATCGGCCAGGCCTGTTTCGAACCCGGCATGATGAAATCCACCTATGGCACCGGCTGCTTCGCCCTGCTCAACACCGGCGCGGATCTCGTGCGCTCGAGGAACCGGCTTCTGACCACGATCGCCTACAGGCTCAACGGCAAGACTACCTATGCGTTGGAAGGTTCGATCTTCATCGCGGGCGCCGCCGTGCAATGGCTGCGCGACGGCATCAAGGTGATCGGCAAGGCCGAGCAAAGCGGTGCGCTCGCGGCGACCGCCGATCCGGCGCAACAAGTCTATCTGGTGCCGGCCTTTGTGGGGCTCGGTGCGCCGCACTGGGACGCGGATGCGCGCGGCGCGATCTTCGGCCTGACGCGCAATTCGGGCCCGGCCGAGTTCGCGCGCGCCGCGCTCGAATCGGTCGCCTTCCAGACGCGCGACCTGCTCGACGCCATGCGCAAGGACTGGAAAGGCGCCTCGGCCAAGACGGTGCTTAGGGTCGACGGCGGCATGGTGGCGTCGGACTGGACCATGCAGCGGCTCGCCGATATTCTCGACGCGCCGGTCGACCGTCCGACGATCCTGGAGACGACGGCGCTGGGCGCGGCCTGGCTTGCCGGGTCGAAAGCGGGTGTCTGGCCGAAAGCGAAGGAATTCGCCAAGAGCTGGGCGCTGGAGCGGCGCTTCAAGCCGGAGATGGATGCGGCCACACGCGGGGCGAAGCTGGCCGGATGGCGCGATGCGGTGCGGCGGACTCTAAATGGGCAGTGACGATTACCGGAGCGGGCGGAGGGGAAATGCAACCGCATTGGTATCCTGCTTGGCGCGACGAGGCCTTTGAACAGCTTACCGCCAAGAATGCGCGCCTGGCGAAGGATTTCCGCCTCGGCAGCTGGTCGCGTTACGACTACGACTTGAAGGCCGGAAAGCTGCTGTTTTCCGACCAGAGCGGCGTCAAGGTCGTTTCGGAAATCCAGATAGCGGGCTCCACCAGCGCCAAGGCCGGCAATTGGCTCTGGGCTTGGGCTAATTCGAATTGGCCTTCCGAGTTCATAACGGACGCCCAGTCAGCCCGATCTTTCGGCAAGGAGCACGGCATCAGCGAGCTAACTCGAGACTATGTGACGGACGAAGATCTTAACGCACTCGGCTGGGAATTGACCTCAGCAGTGACTCGGATTTGCAACGCCTGCGGAGCCTATCGCTGTCCTCCTGATGACGGCGTAGGACTTTATCTCATCCTCAAAACCATTAGCTGGGCAAGCTGACCCGTGGGGCGCACTCAGTTCTTGAAGTCCAGTCGAATGACAACGAGAAAGCCCGCGCCTTGCGGCGCGGGCTCAGTCAACGACCCGGATATCGACTGGAGGCCATTAATAGGGCGACACGCACTGCCGACGCGGGCCGCTGTTAGGCTGGAAGGTGTTGTCCGATGCGCGGTAGGAGCGGTAGCGGTCGTAGCACCACTGCACATGCGCGTTGCCGCGATAGACGCGGTTGTTCTCGCTGTTGACGATGGCGCCGGTGATCAGCGCCCCGGTCGCGAAGGCAGCCAGCGGGAACCAATAGTCGCCATGCCGGCGATAGCCGCGGCGATATTCACGATAGCCACGATGGCCGTTCCAATAGACGGCGTCACCACGACGCGAGAAATCGCGGTTGAAGCCGCGGTGCCTTCTCCAATCCCGATATTGCACGGTCTGGACATCCGACGACAGGCCCTGGGGTTGCGGCACATAGTTTGGCTGAGCGTTGACCGGCACCATCTCCGCCGCGATGAACGACGCCGAGAGAGCGGCTGCCAGCAGTCCCGATGCGATCTTGTTCATTAATCTTCTCCTCGAGGTTGATCGACGTCCCTGGCTGCGAAACGGGTCCGGGTCGCACATTGTTCCAGTCTCGATATCAACCCATTGTTGTGGAGCTTTCTGAAGCAATGCTGACCCGGGGCATTGCGCAGGCATCGAATGCCGTTCGCAAACACCCTCGGCGACCCCTCGAATCGGTTCACAAAATCGGCCTTGGAGGCCCATCTTTTTCCGGTTGACCGGCCGCGGCACTCTCCCTATGTTCCGCGCAATTTCGAGGGCGGCGTTTTGAGCCCGCGGGAGCGCGTAGCTCAGCCGGTAGAGCAACTGACTTTTAATCAGTAGGTCATGGGTTCGAATCCCATCGCGCTCACCAACAACGACCGCCTGAACAGCCCGGTCACAACTGCCGAATTGCCGCAGTCCAACCTCCACCACGACATTGTGTTGGCGCTCCGCTGGCGCTTTACATTTTTGTAAATTGCCTTGGGTGCGCGGTTCGCGATAGGGCAGGCCGGTGGCCCGGTTCGGGCATCCGGCTGTTGGGCAACAGAATTGGCTCGGATGAACGACCCGGGCCCTCCGGGTCATGCCGTCGGTCATCATCAGAGGGACATAGTCCTCGGCGTCGCGTGGCGCAGGTTCTAAGCCGGTCCTTAGGACTGTCCGGCCTCTTTGCCGTATCGAATGCGGGGCATGTCTTTGCAACCGATTACAGTTTGCGCCGCCGCGTCTCCGCCGACTATGACGGTTTCTGGACGGAATCCGGGGGGCTTCGGACAGACCCCTTGATGTTCGCCATGCCCACTGCCAAGGCGCGGCGCGAGCTTACCGAGTACAAGCCCAACAAACGGGCACGGGTTCGCAGGCGATGGCGTCTGGAGGATCGACTTACCGACCAGGTGAAGGCGTCAATTCAGCCTTTGCTCCGGAAATAACCGCGCTTTGCGCCATTGCCGGCTCGATGCCGTAGGCAATCGGAACAAAAAACTATTCGCGCCCGTTCAATTCCAGAAGGGACCGCAATTTGGGACGCGGATACAGTGGACGTACTGAACTTGGAGCTGGCCAGGGCCAGGCAGAGCGTAAAGCGCGCAGAGACTTCTCTCAATCACGCAAAGGAAATGCTGGACGAGGACTGTGGCGTCGGGATCAACATCGCGCTGTGCGACCGCATAAGGTCGGAACAGAAGCGCGTGGCAGAAGCTAGAGAGCGGCTGATGAAGATCGCTCGGGCTGCCTACCCTGAGGGGTGACTTTCCCCAAGACCAATGAGAGCGGCCCGCTGGCAAACTTGTCCCTTGGACGGGGGCATGGTTAAACTCGGGCCTCCGAGGGAGGCTCCAGGATGGCACTTGACCTTTCGGTAGACGCCACCGCCCGTAAAGCGGCGACGCCGCCCGGCAAATATCTCTTCGGCCCGGTCGCCGACTTCCTCATGCTCGGCGGCAGCGCTTTCCTGATCCTGCCGGTGCTGTTCTTCGTGCCGCGCGACTATGAAGGTCCGCTGGCTGCGACGATGGTCGTCGTGGCTTATCTGGTGAACTATCCCCATTTCGCCCATTCCTACCAGATCTTCTACCGCAATTTCGGCCGCAAGGCGCGCGGCGACGGCTATGACAGAAGCCTGCAGCTTCGCTACATTTTCGCCGGCGTCATCGTTCCGGTGATCATGGCCTTGTTCTTTGTCTACGGTGCGGCGACGTCGAACACGCGGCTGCTCGGCCTCGCGGCCAACGCGATGTTCTTCTTCGTCGGCTGGCATTACGTCAAGCAGGGCTACGGCATGCTGATGGTCGACGCCGTCTTGAAACGCAAATTCTTCGATGACCGGGACAAGAAGGTGCTACTCTTCAACAGCTACGCTGTGTGGATCCTGGCCTGGCTGCAGACCAACACGGCGGTCACCGCGGGGCAGTATTACGGGCTCCAGTATTACACCTTCGCCGCGCCTTCATGGATCACCGACATTGCCTTGGCGGCGGCCGTCGCATCGACAGCGGCCACGCTCCTGATGCTGGTTAGTCGTCGGCGAAAGAATGGGGGCCTGCCGTATAACGGCATCGTTGCCTATGTCGCGTCGCTCTATCTCTGGATCCTGATTGCCAGGATAAACCCGCTCTGGCTGCTGGTGGTGCCGGCGCTGCACTCGCTGCAATATCTGGCCGTGGTGTGGCGCTATCAGACCAATGTCGAACGTGACGTCTTGGATGCGGCGCGGGATCCGGAGCCGAAAATACTATCCGTGCTTGGGCCTCGCTACAGGCTGCGAGTGCTGGGATTCATCATCGGAGGCGCTGCCCTCGGCTATCTCGGCTTCTGGCTGATCCCGTTCGTGCTGACCGCCCTGGTCCCCTACGACAGGCAGGTGCTCGGTTCATCGCTGTTCTTCTTCATCGTGCTGATCTTCATCAACGTGCACCACTACTTCCTCGACAATGTGATGTGGCGCCGCGGCAATCCGGAAGTGTCGAAATATCTGTTCCGGTAGGAGGACCCAAAGCACGGAACTGAAGGCCGCAGGTCACGCGATCAGCGACACATTCCCGCCGGCGTGACGCTCCAGTCGTCCCGCGAGGTCGAGTTCCAGCAGCACCATCGATATTTGCGCTGCGCTCATACCCGTGTGACGGATGATGTCGTCTACCGCGATCGGCGTGGGGCCAAGCGCTTCCAGCACATCGGCGCGGTCGTTTTCGCCGGGCGGCGGCATGGCCGACATGTCGGGCGCCTCGGCAAGTGGGAGGGTTCTTGGAAGCCGGGTGCCGGCAAGCGGCGCCAGCGCGCCGAGCACATCGGCGGCTTCGGTGACCAGCGTGACGCCGTCCTTGAGCAGCGCGTTGCAGCCGGCGGCACGCGGATCGAGCGGCGAGCCCGGCACGGCAAAGACCAATCGGCCCATTTCATTGGCGAGGCGCGCGCTGATCAGCGAACCGGAGCGCTGTGCCGCCTCGACCACAACCAGCCCAAGCGCCATGCCGGCGACAAGGCGGTTGCGACGCGGAAAATCCTGGGCGCGCGGCTGCCAGGCGAAGGGCATTTCCGAAACGACGGCGCCGCCGCGATCGGCGATCTCGTCGCACAGGCCGGCATTCTCGGGCGGGTAGGGGACATCGAGCCCGCCGGCCAGCACGCCGATCGTTCCGGTCGAAACGCTGCCTTTGTGCGCGGCCGTGTCGATGCCGCGCGCCAGGCCGGAAACGATCGCGTAGCCTTCGCGGCCGAGGTCTGCCGCCAGCATGCGCGCCATCTTGATGCCGGCCAGCGAGGCGTTGCGGGCGCCGACGATGGCCACCGCGGGCAAACGGAAGACCGCGCCTTCGCCTTTCACCGCAAGCAGCGGCGGCGGGTTGTCCAGCGTCTTCAGCAAGGGCGGATAGTCGGCCTCGCCGATGCCGACGAAGCGGGCGCCGGCGCGGCGGGCGGCGTCCAACTCGGCTTCGGCCTCGGCGACGGACGGAATGCGGGCGATGCGATTGGCGCCGCCGGAAATCATCAGCTCGGGCAACATTTCGAGCGCGGCTTCGGCCGAGCCGAAGCGGTTGATCAACTCGCGAAACGAGGCCGGACCGACATTGGGCGTGCGGATCAGGCGAAGCCAGGCAAGCCGCTGCCGGTCGCTGAGACGCGGGCCGGCGGCCGGGGCGCTCATCCCTTCGCTCCGATCTTGCCTTCGGTGCCGGCCAGCAGGCGCGAGATATTGGCGCGGTGCTTGATGGAGACGATCAGGCTCATCAGCGCGAACAGGCCGGCGATCTGCGGCGTGCCTATGAAATAGAGCGCGATCGGCACGACCACCGCGGCCGCCAATGCCGCCAGCGAGGAATAGCGGAACAGGAAGGCCATCGCGAGCCAGACGACGGCGAAGACGAGCATGCCTTGCCAGGCAAGGCCGAGCAGCACGCCCAGATAGGTCGCGACGCCCTTGCCGCCCTTGAAGCCGAGCCAGACCGGGAACAGATGGCCGAGGAACGCGGCAAAGCCGGCCAACAGTGCGAAGTCCGACGAAAAATGGCCGGCGATCAGCGCGGCGACGGTGCCTTTCAGCGCATCGAGCAGCAGCGTGGCGGCGGCAAGGCCTTTGTTGCCTGTCCTCAGCACATTGGTCGCGCCGATATTGCCGGAGCCGATCTGGCGGACATCGCCGAGCCCGGCTGCACGGGTGATCAGGAGCCCAAACGGGATCGAGCCGAGCAGATAGCCGAAGACGAGCGCGATCGCGTAACCCATTGTTTCCCCCATGCTCCTGTCGCTCCAGACGCTCGCCCCAGGATTGATATAATCTGCTTTATGCAACCATAGTTTGCAAGAGCTGGCGCTGCTTGGGCATCAGCTGGTCATAATGGTAGAGTCGGGAGGGTTCGCCAAGCAACTCTGTGCGGGCAGGGTCCGGCAGAGCTCAAAGCAATGAATGGGCTATACTGAAAACACCGTGCGGCCCGCGACCATCGTCTGCAAGACTTTGCCCTGCAGGCGCGCGCCTTCGAAGCAGGTGTTCTTCGAACGCGAGCGCAGTCCGCTTTCGCTGACGATCCACGGCTCGTCGACATCGACGATTGCGAGATCGGCCGGCGCGCCCGGCTGCAGCGTGCCACCCGGCAGGCCGAACAGTCGCGCCGGCGCAGTAGACAGCGTCTCGATCAGCCTGAGCAGCGGCACATCGCCATTGTGGTAGAGCCGAAGTGCCGCGCCAAGCAGCGTTTCCAGTCCGATCGCGCCGGCGGCAGCATCGGCGAAGGGCAGGCGCTTGGTGTCGACGTCCTGCGGGTCGTGCGAGGAGACGATGATGTCGATCGTGCCGTCCTTGATCGCCTCGATCATGGCCAGCCTGTCGTCCTCGGCGCGCAAGGGCGGGGTCAGCCGGAAGAATGTGCGGTATTCGCCGACATCGTTCTCGTTGAGCGACAGATTGTGGATGGCGACCCCGGCCGTGACGTTGGCGCCTTCGGTCTTGGCCCGGTTCACCGCGCCGGCCGCCATCGCGGACGAGATTTTTGCCGCGTGATAGGCCCCGCCGGTCAGCCGGGCCAGCGCTAGATCCCGCTCCAAGGGGATGAGCTCGGCTTCGCGCGGAATGCCCGAAAGGCCGAGCCAGCTTGCATAGAGGCCTTCGTTCATCACGCCGGAAGAGGCGAGGTCGGCATCCTGGGTCTCATGCGCGATCACGCCGCCGAAATCACGCGCGTAGGTCAGCGCGCGGCGCATCACCAGCGCGTTGGCGATCGTGTGTCTGCCGTCGGTATAGGCGACGGCGCCCGCCTCGCGCAGCAGGCCGAATTCGGTCATCTCGCGGCCTTCGAGGCCCTTGGTGATCGCGGCGGCCGGAAAGATGTTGACGCTTGCGGTGTCGCGCGCCGTGCGCAGCACGAATTCGACCAGCGCCACATTGTCGATCACCGGGTCGGTGTCGGGCATCATGACGATGGAGGTGACGCCGCCGGCCGCCGCCGCCACGCTTGCCGAGGCGATGGTCTCGCGATGCTCGCCGCCGGGTTCGCCGATGAAGACGCGCGCGTCGACAAGACCTGGAATGATCGTTTTGCCGGCGCAGTCGACGACGGCGGCGCCTTCCGGCGCGCCCTGGTTCAGTGCCGCTTTTCCAGCAGCGACGATCTTGCGGCCGTCGACGATGAGGCTGCCGATCTCGTCGACGCCACGCGACGGGTCGACAATGTGCGCCTTGCTGAAGACGGTCACGCTCATGCGCCGCGCCCCTCATGGTTGCGGCGCGGATCAAGCAGCGCTTCCATCACCGCCATGCGCACGGCCACTCCCATCTCGACCTGTTCCTGGATGACACTTTGCGGTCCGTCGGCGATCTCGGAGGCGATCTCGACCCCGCGGTTCATCGGGCCGGGATGCATGACCAGCGCATCGTCCTTGGCGGCTTTCAGCTTTTCGGCATCGAGGCCGAAATAACGGAAATATTCGCGGATCGACGGCACGAACGCGCCTTCCATGCGCTCGCGCTGCAGGCGCAGCATCATGACCACGTCGGCATTCTTCAGCCCCTCGGCCATCGAGCGCGCGACGATCACGCCCATCCTGTCGATGCCGGAGGGCAGCAGCGTCGAGGGAGCGACAACGCGCACCTGCGCGCCGAGTGCATTCAACAGCATGATGTTGGAGCGGGCGACGCGCGAATGCAGGATGTCGCCGCAGATCGCCACGATCAGCTTCGAGAGCGGCCCCTTGGCCCGGCGGATGGTCAGCGCGTCGAGCAACGCCTGCGTCGGGTGCTCATGCGCGCCGTCGCCAGCATTGACCACCGAGCAGCCGACCTTCTGGGCGAGCAGGGCAGCCGCGCCCGCCGACTGGTGACGGATGATCAGGATGTCGGGCCGCATGGCGTTGAGGGTCATGGCCGTATCGATCAGCGTCTCGCCCTTCTTCACCGAGGAGCTTGCCACCGACATGTTCATGACGTCGGCGCCGAGGCGCTTGCCGGCGAGCTCGAAGGACGACTGCGTGCGGGTCGATGCCTCGTAGAACAGGTTGATCTGGGTGCGGCCGCGCAGCGTCGTGGTCTTCTTTTCCGATTGCCGCGAGATCGCCACGGCCTGGTCGGCGCGATCGAGCAACAGCTCGATATCGGCCGGGGAAAGATCGCGGATGCCCAGAAGATGGCGGTGGGGAAAGAGTGGCAGGGACGAAGCGTCGGTCATCTCAAGGCGCTGCTATAGGGTGCGGTCCGGCCTGCCGCAAGCGCCAGCTTTGGATTGCAGGCGTTCTCCCCGGTATTTTCGTCGCGCGCCTTCCGTGGCTTGGGCTATAACGCCCAGGGGTTTCGGATTCGCGACCGCGACCTTGGAAATGCTAAGAACCTCTCGGCCAATTGAAGGATTGGGCAACTGAAGGATTGGGCGTGACCGACGAGGTGATCAACCAGCCGCCGCCGCTGACGGGCGGCAATGCATGGCGGGGCGATCCATTGCTCATCCAGCTTGCCGAGCGTTTTTCCGATCCCGTGCGCAAGGATCTCGACGGACTTGGCCGGTTCGTGATGACGCAGGAGGCGCAGGAGCTCGCCCGCCTCGCCAACACCGACACGCCGAAATTGCGGACGCATGACCGCCAGGGCCGGCGCCTCGACGTGGTCGAATACCATCCGGCCTATCACGCCCTGATGCGCCGCTCGATTGCCGGCGGCCTGCATTCTTCGGTGTGGGAAAACGGCGACGCCGAGATCGGCCGCCGCCATCAAGTCAGAGCGGCGCGCTTCTATCTGACCGCGGAACTCGAAACTGGGCATTTGTGCCCGATCACCATGACCAGCGCCTCGCTGGCAGCGCTGATGGCGAGTCCGAAGCTTTTCCGCGAATGGGCGCCGCGCGTGACGACGCGCAAATACGACCAGACGCAGAAGCCTCCCGTGCAGAAGACCGGGCTGACGCTCGGCATGGGGATGACCGAGAAGCAAGGCGGCACCGATGTGCGCGCCAACACCACCAGGGCGGAGCGCACAGGAAGCGGCTTCTACCGCTTGACCGGGCACAAATGGTTCATGTCGGCGCCGATGTCCGATGCCTTCCTGGTGCTCGCCCAGGCATCTGAGGGACTGTCCTGCTTCCTCGTTCCGCGCATCCTGGGTGACGGTTCCGGCAATGGCTTCCGCTTCCAGCGGCTGAAGGACAAACTCGGCAACCGCTCGAACGCCTCGTCGGAGGTGGAATTCGTCAATGCGATCGGCGAGATGGTCGGCGACCCGGGCGCCGGCGTGAAGACGATCATGGACATGGTTACGCTGACCCGGCTCGACTGCGCGGTCGCTTCGTCGGCGCTGATGCGGGCGGGCCTCGCCGAGGCCGTGCACCACGCGCGTCATCGCCAGGTGTTCGGCTCCAACTTGATCGACCAGCCGCTGATGCAGCGGGTTCTGGCCGATATGGCGCTCGATGTCGCCGCGGCCACCGCGCTGTCGTTCCGACTGGCGCGCTCCTTCGACGAGGCTGCAAGCGACCGCGGCGAGGCGGCCTTTGCCCGCGCCATGACCCCTGTCGTCAAATACTGGGTCTGCAAGATCGCGCCGGCGCTGCTTTACGAGGCGATGGAATGCCTTGGCGGCAACGGCTATGTCGAGGAGGCGCCGCTTGCCCGCTACTATCGCGAGGCGCCGGTCAACGCGATCTGGGAAGGCTCGGGCAATGTCATGGCGCTCGATGTGCTGCGCGTGCTTGGCCGCGCGCCGGGCCTGTTCGAGGAGGTGCTCGCCGGCATCGACCGCGATCTCGGCACCGGCGGGCGCGGCACCATCGGCGTGCTGAAGGCTGCCATGCAGGTGGCGGCGACCGACCAGGGCTCGGCGCGGCTGCTCACCGAACAGCTCGCGCTGTCGGCCGCCGCGGCGGAACTGCGCCGGCTGGGAGCAGGGCGCATCGCAGACGCCTTCGTCGAAACGCGGCTGGGCGGTCAGTGGCGCACCACTTACGGCATGCTCGATTCGCGCCATGACGCGCGCATGATCATCGACACGCTCTATCCGCCGGTGACCTGATCCCGTCCAAAATCAAAGAGCATGATCCGAAACCGCTTCACGCGCTTCGCCGAGCTGTGGATAGCTGTTAACCTTAACGAATGGTTTCCATTGCGGCGAACCGTTGCAAAGCCCAATCTCCGTTTGCTGGAGTAGGGAAAGGTTAACCATGACTTCCCCGAGGCTCCGTCAGCGGGAAGCGTATGCGGCACGTGTTGAGCTCAGTTCTGGCCTTGCATTGGGCGGTGGTTTTCGCCCTGCTTGCCTATATCTGCATGGATGGCAGCCGCGGCATAGCGGCGGCGCTCGGCGTGCTTGGCTTGTCGGTTCAGGCCAGCCGGTTTCCCGAGCTTGAAAATCTTGCCGTGCTGGCGCCGCTTTCGATCGCGCTCCTGACCGTCGCGGTGTTGTTCTGCTGGGCCTTCGTCGAAACGCTGCTGAACACGGCGACGAGGGCGGACGCGGGCGAGAGCGTGGCGCGGATCGCCTTCATCTCGGCATCTTTCCTGCTTTCGCTGATCCTCATCGGCGGCGTGGCGCAAGGCATAGACGGCCTGTTCATGATCGTCGCCATCCAGATGACGGCGCTGCTTGCTTCCTATGTCGCGGTACTGGCGGAGCGCCGCTCCAGCTTCGCCGCGCTGCATTTGCCCGAGGCCGATGTTCGCGCGGCCTCGCTCATGGCGATGGGCGCCGCGCACAGTTCGCTTCTTTCCCGCATATCCGGCCGCCCGGAAAACAAGCCTGGAGGCAGGCGCTGATGCGCACGATATTCACGCTCTGGGCTGCTCCGATGGCCATCTTCTGGGGATGGTTCTTCCTGTCGGCCAACGACATGAATTTCGGCTACGCGATGCTCAGCCGACAGGTGCACGATTTCGCTTTCCAGCTCTACGGCCAGATGCTCGGCGTCGATCCGGCTATCATCCCGGGCATGGTGGCGCGAACCTGCGTTTTCGACTTTTTCCTGCTCATGGGACTGTGGGCCTTCCGCCGCCGGCGCAACATCGCCGCATGGATCAGGCAGCGCCGGCAGGGCGTTATCAGCCCCGAGCGGCTCGGCCGAGCGACTGAAGCCGGTCCAAGGCTCCCTGCAGAATAAAGGCGGCGGCCGCCGAATCGATCTTGCCGGCGCGCTTCTTGCGCGAGAAATCCATCTCGATCAGCGTCCGCTCGGCCGCGACCGTCGACAGCCGCTCGTCCCACAGCACGAAGGGCAGGTCGGAAAGCGGCGCCATGTTGCGGACGAAGGCGCGCGATTTTTGCGCACGAGGCCCTTCCGAGCCGTCCATATTGACCGGGAGGCCGAGCACGACGGCGCCGACATTGTCCTTATCGAGCAGAGCGAGCAGTTGGGCGGCATCGAGCGAAAATTTCTTGCGCAGGATCACCGGGCGCGGATGGGCAAAGGACAGGCCGCGATCGGAGACCGCCACGCCGATCGTCTTGTCGCCGAGATCGAGCCCGGCGAGCGTCTTGCCGTCGGCAAGCCGCGCCGGCAGTTCCTCGATCGAAATAATGCCCAACGGCTTTTCCCGACATCCAGGCGTCACACATCCTTTTGACGGTGGAGAGCGCCGCGCTACTTTCAATTTGCCGCCAGCGTTCTATCCTTCGGCAACGGAAAAATCGAGGAAAGCATTCATGAAACTGACCTGGTACGGACATTCGGCATTCCGCGTCGAGGCCAAGGACGCCACCATTCTCATCGACCCCTATCTGGTAGGCAATCCGTCCTGGACGGGCGGCTGGGAAGGGCCGGCGGACGGCGTCACGCATGTTCTCCTGACTCACGGTCATAACGACCATATCAGCGGCGCGGTCGAGGTGCTGAAGAAAAGCGGCGCCATGCTGGTCGCCAATTTCGAGATCTGCATGTATCTCGTCGGCCAGGGCGTCAGCGGCGACAAGATCAATCCGGGCAATATCGGCGGCACCGTCGATTGCGGACCGTTCACCACGACCTTCGTCCAGGCGTTGCACTCGTCCTCTTTCGGCGGCGAAGGCGGCACGAACACCTATCTCGGCAATCCGGGCGGGCTCGTCCTGCATTTTCCCGAGGATAAGACGCTCTACCATATGGGGGACACCGACATCTTCTCCGACATGGGGCTGATCAACGAATTGCACGAACCGAAGATCGGTATCGTGCCGATCGGCGACCGCTTCACCATGGGTGGCGCGGTGGCGGCCCTTGCCTGCCGCCGCTTCTTCGGCTTCGATACGGTCGTTCCCTGCCATTTCGGCACCTTCTCCATGATCGACCAGACCGCCGACAAGTTCGTCGCCGGCATGGAAGGTTCGGGCGTCAAGGTGGCGCTGCCGGAGATCGGCAAGGCGATCACCATCTAGGTCGCTGTTCGGGAATCCGGAACAAAGTCATAGCCTTGGGGTGGAATCTTTGCGTTTCGGCGCAAGGCGCGGCGACGCCCGCGCCGGCGTGCACGCAAGCCGGCAGAACGGCAGCTAGTATCAGTGGGAGGACGTAACGTTATCGCGATGGCGACAAGGCACTGCACGCGATTGACCGGCATCATCCATGTTGCGCGCCGGGCGCGCCGCCGCTATAGCCGCACTGGTTTTCCCGAGGCGATAGAACATGTCCGTTGATCTTCAGACCGTGAAGCGCGTCGCGCACCTTGCCCGTATCGCGGTGAGCGAGGAGGACGCCGAGCGCATGACCGGCGAATTGAACGCCATCCTCGGCTTCGTCGAGCAATTGAACGAGGTCGATGTCACGGGCGTCGAGCCGATGACCTCGGTCACGCCGATGGAGATGAAGAAGCGCCAGGATGTCGTCATCGACGGCAACAAGCCCTCCGACATCGTCGCCAACGCGCCGGCAACGGATGAGAACTTCTTCCTCGTCCCGAAGGTGGTGGAGTAGGCCGTGGCTGTCGAGATCGCCGTCGAGACGCCTTTGCAGGACGACGTGCGCGCGCTCGTCGCCGAACTCAATGCCGCGCTGCTCGAACTGACGCCGCCCGAGCACTGCTATCATCTCACCGTCGAGCAGATGGCAGGCTTGGATACGACTGTGTTCATTGCCCGCGATGGCGGGCTTGCCGTCGGCTGTGGTGCTCTCAAGCGCCATGAGGGCGGCGTCGGCGAGGTCAAGCGCATGTATACGCGACCTTCGCACCGCGGCCGCAAGATCGGCGCCGAGATCGTCGGACGGGTCGAGGCGCTCGCCCGGCAGGAAGGGCTGACGCGGCTGGTGCTTGAAACCGGCGATCGGCACCCTGCGGCGTGGACCGTCTATGAGCGCGCCGGATTCTCGCGTTGCGGACCGGTGCTGGATTATCCCGACTCGGAGTGGTCGGTCTTTTATGAAAAGAGCCTTGCCTGATGAGCGATCTCACACATCTTACCATTTCCGAGGCCCGCGCCAAGCTGCGCGGTAAGGAGATCACCGCGGCCGAGATCACCGAGGCATATCTCGCTGCGATCGATCGCGCCAATCCCGCGCTCAACGCCTATGTGGCCGTCACCGCCGACAAGGCGCGCGACATGGCGAAGAGCTCCGATGCCAGGCTCGCCAAGGGCGAGGGCGGCGCGCTGGAGGGCATTCCGCTCGGCATCAAGGACCTGTTCGCCACCGAAGGCATCCACACCCAGGCCTGCAGCCATGTTCTGGACGGCTTCAAGCCGCGCTACGAATCGACCGTGACTAGCAATCTTTGGGCCGACGGCGCCGTCATGCTCGGCAAGCTCAACATGGACGAGTTCGCCATGGGCTCGTCGAACGAGACCTCCTATTACGGCCCGGTGATCAATCCGTGGCGGCGCTCGCGTGTCGATACGGTCGTCATGCCGACGACGCATCAGGGCGATGGCGGCTTTGTTTCCGCCGGCGGCGCGAAGACGACACGGACCTTGGACAACATGCAACTGGTGCCGGGCGGCTCGTCGGGCGGTTCGGCATCATCGGTGGCCGCCTTCCTCTGCGCCGGCGCTACCGCGACCGATACCGGCGGCTCGATCCGCCAGCCCGCCGCCCTGACCGGTACGGTCGGCATCAAGCCGACTTACGGCCGCTGCTCGCGCTGGGGCATCGTCGCCTTCGCTTCCTCGCTCGACCAGGCCGGGCCGATCGCGCGCGACGTGCGCGATGCCGCCATCCTGCTGAAGTCGATGGCTTCCGTCGATCCTAAGGACACGACCTCGGTCGACCGCCCGGTGCCGGACTATGAAGCGGCGATCGGCAAGCCGATCAAGGGCATGAAGGTCGGCATTCCGAAGGAGTATCGTGTCGACGGCATGCCGGACGACATCGAGGCGCTCTGGCAGCAGGGCACCGCCTGGCTGAAGGACGCCGGCGCCGAGATCGTCGACATCTCACTGCCGCATACCAAATATGCCTTGCCGGCCTATTATATCGTGGCGCCCGCCGAGGCTTCGTCGAATCTCGCCCGCTATGACGGCGTGCGCTACGGCCTGCGCGTGCCAGGCAAGGACATCGTCGACATGTATGAGAAGACCCGCGCCGCCGGTTTCGGCCGCGAGGTTAAGCGGCGCATCATGATCGGCACCTATGTGCTGTCGGCGGGCTATTATGACGCCTACTATCTGCAGGCGCAGAAAGTGCGCACGCTGATCAAACGCGACTTCGAGAAGGTCTTTGCCGCCGGCGTCGACGTCATCCTGACGCCCGCGACGCCCTCGGCCGCCTTCGGCATCGCCGACGAGGATATGGCCTCCGATCCGGTCAAGATGTATCTCAACGACATCTTCACAGTGACGGTTAACATGGCGGGCCTTCCCGGCATTTCCGTGCCGGCCGGCCTCGACGGCAAGGGCCTGCCGCTCGGGCTGCAATTGATCGGCAGGCCGTTCGACGAGGAAACACTATTCCAGACCGCTTATGTCATCGAACAGGCGGCGGGTCGGTTCCAGCCGGAAAAATGGTGGTAGGGTCAATCCCGTCAGGGTCAGTGCCCACTCAGCGTTGTGAGTGATGTTCTTCTTCCTGTCGAAGCTCTTTTGGTTCGTCGCCAGGCCACTCAACTTGGCGATCTTCCTGCTGCTGGCAGGCTTGGTTGCCGGCATGTTCGGTCGTCGGCGATTGGCAACCACCGGCAGCGTTGTCGCCTTTCTCATCCTTGTGCTTTCGACATGGTCGTCGATTGGCGTCATGATGCTCAACCCGCTGGAAGAGCGCTTTCCGAGGCCGCCGCTGCCGGCAAAGGTGGACGGCATCGTCGTGCTGGGCGGCGCCATGGACGGCGCGGTCAATATCGTACGCGGCGGCTATGAATTGAACGCCAGCGGCGACCGCATCGTCGAGGCGGCGGTGCTGGCCCGGCGGTTCCCGACGGCAAAGGTCGTCGTTACCGGCGGTCCGCTCGAAATGATCGGCGAAGGCGAGGGCGATGCCGACGCCGCGCCGCGCCTGCTTACAGCGCTCGGGGTAAGCACCGATCGCCTGGTCCTCGAGAATAAATCCCGCACCACCTACGAGAATGCCATATTCACCAAGAGGCTGGTGATGCCTAAGCCGGGCGAGACCTGGCTGCTCGTCACGTCGGCTTTCCATATGCCGCGCGCCAAGGCACTGTTCGACAGGGCCGGCTTTCCTACTGTTCCCTGGCCGGTCGACTACTGGACCACGGGAAAGGAACGCCTGTATCGCACAAGCCCTGGTGACAATCTGGAAATCACCACCAAGGCGCTTCGTGAATGGGCCGGCCTCATCGCTTATTGGATCGCCGGCCGCATCGATCAGCCCTTTCCCGGACCCGGTGGTTGACCGAGCACCGCCTGCCGCGCCGCCGAGAAGAACTGGCGGCGCACCAGCACCGCCAGAAGCACCAGCGTGGAGATCACGAAGACGATCGGGTCGACGAACCAGCCGAGATAGCCGATCGAGAAGAAGACGGCGCGCAGCCCGGAATTGAAGTGCTTGCCGGCGAGCACGTTCATGCGCGTCGCCCGCCATACCGCCGTTTCGCTGACCGGATTGCGCGAAGCCGGGCCATGCGGGGTCGGCACCGCGCCGATCAGGATCGAGCAATAGTTGAACAGCCGGTAGGCCCAGCCGAATTTGAAGAAGGCGAAGGCGAGAATCAGTACCAGGCCGAACACCTTGGTCTGAAAGGCTTCGCGCGACGAAGCCGCGCCGAAGGGCAGGTCGGCCAGAACCTGAAGAACGCGGTCGGAGGCGCCGAGCAGGGCAAAGCAGCCGCCGAGCGCAATCAGGGAAGACGAGGCAAAGAAGGCGGTACCTTGCTGCAGGCCGCCCATGATGGCGGTGTCGACGATGCGGATCTCGCGCTCGGCCATGTTGCGCATCCAGGCCTCGCGCTGCGTGTTCATGGCGGTCGTCAGCGAGACGCGGCTGATCAGCCTGCCGTCGGAGGCCAGCGTGTGCAGCACCCAGACGGCCAGGAAGAAGGTCAAAGCCGCCAGATCTGCCGTTGAGAGGTGGAGTGAGTCGTCCATGACTTCTTGTAACACGGGCCGAGCCGGTGCTTCGACGGGCGCTCGAGGCGCCGGCATTGCGATGTCGCTGGCGGAGCAAACAAGGTCGGCAGCCGCCGCGCCGTGCCATGCAAAACATCGGAAAAATCGCGGGGATTCCTATATGTAAGTCTTGATCGGCCTCCAGGAGACAACGGCCCCGTGTTCCTTTCGGTTTTCGACCTGTTCAAGATCGGCATCGGCCCGTCGAGTTCGCACACGATGGGACCGATGACGGCCGCGCGCCGTTTCCTGGACGAGATCCTGGCCGGCGACTGGCCGCGGCCGGCGGGCGTGAAAGTCGACCGCATAGGCGCCAGCCTGCATGGCTCGCTCGCCTATACCGGCATCGGCCACGGCTCGGACCGTGCCGTCATGCTCGGCCTGGCAGGCCAGATGCCGCAGACGGTCGATCCGGACGAGGCCGACGGCATCGTCGCCCGCATCGGCGCGGAGAAGCGGATTTCACCGCCTGGGCATCCGACTTATCGTTTCGATCCCGCCAAGGATCTCGTGCTCGACCGCAAGACGCCGCTGACCGGCCATGCCAACGGCATGGCCTTCTATGCCTATGACGCATCCGACCGGCTGCTGCTCAAGCGCATCTATTATTCGATCGGCGGCGGCTTCGTCGTTTCCGAGGAAGAGCTGCAGCGCATGAAGGCCAAGGGCTCGGTGACGACCGAAGGCAAGAAGGTGCCGTACCCGTTCAAGAATGCCGTCGAGATGCTGGCGATGGCGGCAAAAAGCGGGCTTTCGATCGCCGAGATGAAGCGCGCCAACGAGGAAAAGCATATGTCGCGCGAGGAGCTCGATGCCGGCCTCGACGCGATCTGGGGCGCCATGAAAGGCTGCATCGATCGCGGCCTGTCGCAGGACGGCGTCATGCCGGGCGGGCTGAAAGTGCGCCGCCGCGCGCGGCAACTGCACGACAAGCTGCAGGAACAGTGGCAGCAGAACCGGCCCAATCCTCTGCTCGCCAATGACTGGCTGTCGATCTACGCGATGGCGGTCAACGAGGAGAACGCCGCCGGCGGGCGCGTGGTGACGGCGCCGACCAACGGCGCGGCCGGCACGCTGCCGGCGGTGCTGCGCTACTGGCTGCATTTCCATCCCGAGGCCGACCAGCCGAGCATCCGCGACTTCCTGCTGACGGCCGCCGCCGTCGGCGGCATCATCAAATCGAACGCCTCGATTTCGGGCGCTGAAGTCGGATGCCAGGGCGAGGTGGGTTCGGCTTCGGCAATGGCGGCGGCAGGTCTCTGCGCCGTGATGGGCGGCACGCCCGAGCAGGTGGAGAACGCCGCCGAGATCGCGCTCGAGCATCATCTCGGCATGACCTGCGATCCGGTCGGCGGCCTCGTGCAGGTGCCCTGCATCGAGCGCAATGCTCTGGGCGCGGTGAAGGCCGTGACGGCCGCCTCTCTGGCCATCAAGGGCGATGGCACGCATTTCGTGCCGCTCGACGCCGCGATCGAGACCATGCGCCAGACCGGCCTCGATATGAACGAGAAGTACAAGGAAACCAGCCTCGGCGGGCTGGCGGTCAACGTCGTCGAGTGCTGAGGTCTTACCCGAGATCCGAGGCTGGCCCTGTGGAGAAGTCGCTCAAGACGTTGACGCGTCAACCCTTGCGGCTAAATCTTGGGGCATGTCACTCAATCTCATCAAACTGTGCGTCGGCTGCGACAGCGTCGAGGACCTCGAAGAGTGGATCGCCTTCCGTCTCGACGAGCGGCGTCGTGCCGGCGAGCCGGCCGAGCACTGGCACACCACCCGCATGGTGCCGACGCGCGGCAGCGAGATCACCGATGGCGGTTCGCTTTATTGGGTGATCAAGGGCAGCGTGCAGTGCCGGCAGCTGATCACCGAGATCAGGCCCTTCACCGACGATGAAGGGATCGGCCGCTGTCATCTGGTGCTCGATCCCGAGGTGGTGCGTACCGACTGGCAGCCGCGGCGCGCCTTCCAGGGCTGGCGTTACCTGAAGCCTGCTGACGCGCCGGCCGATCTCGGAAAGGGCAGGGCGGCTCTCGCCGAGATGCCGCCGAAGCTCAGGTTGGAACTCGCCGAACTCGGCCTGCTCTAGCGTCGCTTGGCGCTTCTCGCGCGGCGCTGGCCCTTCGGCTCGCCCAATGTGGGACTTGCAAGCGCCCATCCTCGGTCCCATCCTATTTCTATGCTCGGTCATTTCTATGGCGGTGCTAATCGATGGGCGTGATCCTCGCTTTGGCAGCGGTGCTCGTGGTGCTTTTCGGCGCCGCGTTGCTCTTTGTGCGCGCGGATGCGGCAAGGATGGCCGACAGTCTCAGATCGCTTGGCCCCGCCTTCCTTGGGCTGATTGGCGCGCCGATGTTGATCTTCGGCCGCAGCCTGATCGGCGGACTGCTTGTGCTCGCAGCGCTGGCCTGGGTCGGCTGGATACGGACGAGGCGGCCGGCGGCAAGAGCGGCGGCGTCCAAGCACTCGACGGTGCGCACCGCGGCGCTCGAAATGGACCTCGACCATGACAGCGGCAGGCTCGAGGGGCTCGTTCTCGCCGGGCGTTATGAAGGCAAGATGCTTGGGGCTATGGGGCTGACCGACCTGCGCCAGCTTCATGGCGAGCTCAGCCCCGATCTGGAGAGCCGGCAGCTTTTAGAGACGTATCTTGACGGCCGTTTTCCCGTCTGGCGCAAGGACGCGCAGCCGCACGGTGGCGAAGGGCTGGGTGTTGCGCCAGGTGCGGGCGCCATGACTAAGGAGGAGGCCTACAAGATCCTTGGTCTTGAAGCGGGGGCTGCCGCGGCGGATATCCGCAAGGCGCACCGCCGCCTGATGCAGCGCCTGAACGCCGACGTCGGTGGCACGTCTGTCCTGGCGGCGCGGATCAATGAAGCCAAGGACATCTTGCTCTCCAATCACGATTAGTCTCCTTCGACGCCGGTACCTTCCGGGAGATTTCAACAACCGCCTACTGCTCGACGGCGTAGCACGAGATTTTCTTACGCTTCAGCGCATCGCAGGCCTTCCAGGCGGCGTCCTTCGAGCCGAAGCCGCCGAAGCGGGCGCGGTAGTAGGTGGTGCCGTTCTTGTCGAAGGCGACGGTGAAGCCGGAAGCGTCGGCCAGGATCTTCGGCGCCTGCTTGGCGGTCTGGTCGAGCAGGCTCTGAGCCCCCGACTTCGTGGGCGAGGAAGCGACCTGGACCACCCAGCCCGACGGCAGCGACGACGTCTTGACCGGATCGATCGCGGGCGCGGCAGGCGCCGGTTCGGCATAGGCGGCGACGCTGGTGTCCTCGGATTTGGGGGCCGGCGCCATGGCTGCTATCGCGACAGTCTTGACTTTCCGGGCCTTGAGCACCGGCTTGGTCTCTTCCGCGACCTGCTGGGTATCGTCCTGGACATCATCGGCTGAGGCAACGACGGTGTCGTCCGTTGCCGGCTTGGCGTCCGGCGTCGGCGCGTCATGCTTGGGCAAGAAGACCTTGGCCAACGTCTTGATCTGATTGTCGTTGCCCTTGGCGATGAGATCGCCGCCGCCGCGCGTCGAGGCACGCGGCAGATAAGTGTTGATCAGCGTGGCCATCTGGTTGTCGCGGCTGCGGCCGGAAGTGCCGCCCATCACCACCGCGACGAGGCGGCGGTCGCCATCGGCGACGGAGGAGACGAGATTATAGCCCGAGGCGCGGGTATAGCCGGTCTTGATGCCGTCGACGCCCTTGATGCGGCCAAGCAAGCGGTTGTGGCCGTTGATGCGCTGGCGGCCATACAGGAACGAGCGCTGCGAGAAATAGCCGTAATATTGCGGGAAGTGCTCGCGCAGCGCGATGCCCAGCATCGCCATGTCGTGCGCCGTGGTGAACTGGCCCGGGTCGGGCAGGCCGTTGGCGTTGCGGAAGACGGTGCCGTTCATGCCGAGCTGGCGCGCCTTGGCCGTCATCATGCGGGCGAAATTATCCTCGGTGCCGCCGAGCAGCTCGCCCAGCGCGGTCGCCGAGTCGTTGGCCGACTTCGTCACCATCGATAGGATCGCGGTCTCGACCGGGACCGAGCCGCCGGCGCGCACGCCGAGCTTGGTCGGCGGCTCGGACGCGGCATGCGCCGAGAACGGCACCGGCGTGTTCTTGCTGATCCTGCCTTTCGCCAGCGCCTCGAAGGTGAGGTAAAGCGTCATCATCTTGGTCAGCGAGGCCGGATAGCGCCGGCCGTTGGCGTCGGCCGAGTAAAGCACCTTGCCGGTCTTGGCATCGACGACGATGGCCGCGGACTTTGCGGCAAGAGCCGACGCGACATCGGCGGCGACAATCGTCAACGCGAGCGCGGCAACCATGAGCGCCTTGAAGGAGAATGAGGATTTGGAGACGAAGCCCGACAACGCCTGACGCACCGTTACTTACCCTGAATTTTCGTTGCCCCGGAGGCGGCCAAGGGAGTGCCTGCCTCGCTTCCGGCCAAGCTATCGCGCTCAGCGTTACCAATCCGTTTATGGTAACCGCCGCGTTCACCATTTTTCGGCAAATCGAGTTTCTCTTTAATCGAATTTTACTGGACGCCGGCGCTGGAGGCCCTGCGCGCCAAGGGATTCTTGACTTTTGTGCATTGCACAATATATTGAGGTGCATTGCACAAGGGCGCCCCGGGGCAAAAAGGGCGTTTCAACCAAGGGAAATATGAAATGACCCAGACCTACGAGGACTTCACCAAATACGGCAAGGAGCTCGCCGACACCGGGCTGAAGAGCTTTGCCTCGCTCACCAACGGCGCGCAGGCAATCGCCACCGAAGCCGGCGAATACACCAAGAAGAGCTTCGAGGCCGGCAGCGCCGCCTTCGAGAAGCTGTTCTCGGCCAAGTCGATCGAGAAGGCCATCGAGATCCAGACCGATTACGCCAAGCAGAGCTATGAGAGCTTCGTGGCCGAGGCCAGCAAGATCGGCAACCTCTATGCCGAGCTCGCCAAGGAAGCCTACAAGCCGTTCGAATCGGTGGTCGCCAAGGCGAAGTAATTCGCCGGACCACTGCTGATACGGCCAGCCGGCCTGCAAAAAGGACCCGGTCGCGGAAACGCGGCCGGTTTTTTTATGCGCGATCGCAACCCGATGGACCTTGCCGCATTCACGATTGAGAAAATTCGCTGAGGTTTGCTCACCTAGCCATATTGTCAGCTAAACAGAAGGGCTTAAAATCGTCCATCGAGAACCTACATGTTGAACTCGCATGAGGATTCGAAAAGGCTGGACTGCGTGACGATCGGTTTGACTGCCACGGCGAACGTGGTGCGAATGCAAGGTGACGGAGACCGCAACGATCTCGGTCGCGGCACCGCTGTCATCACGCGCACCAAAACCAAGACCAAGAAGCCCAGCCTCTACCGGGTCCTCATCCTGAATGACGACTACACTCCGATGGAGTTCGTCGTTCATGTCCTGGAACGCTTTTTCCAAAAGGACCGCGAAGCCGCCACACGCATCATGCTTCATGTCCACAATCATGGAGTGGGCGAGTGCGGCGTCTACACATTCGAGGTGGCCGAGACCAAAGTGTCCCAGGTCATGGATTTCGCCCGACAGAATCAGCATCCGCTGCAATGCGTGATGGAGAAGAAGTGAGGTAACATGCCGGCTTTCTCCCAAGGCCTGGAAAAGGCGCTACATCAGGCGCTGACATTCGCCAACGAGCGGCATCATGAGTATGCGACGCTCGAACACTTGCTGCTCGCCCTGATCGACGACACCGAGGCAGCCGCCGTCATGCGCGCCTGCAACGTCGATCTCGACGAGCTCAAGCATACCGTTCTCACCTATATCGACACCGAGCTCGACAACCTCGTCACCGGTTACGACGAGGATTCGAAGCCGACGGCAGGCTTCCAGCGCGTCATCCAGCGCGCCGTGATCCATGTGCAGTCGTCCGGCCGCGAGGAAGTGTCCGGCGCCAATGTGCTCGTCGCCATCTTCGCCGAGCGCGAGAGCCACGCCGCCTATTTCCTGCAGGAACAGCAGATGACCCGCTACGACGCGGTCAACTACATCTCGCATGGCATCGCCAAGCGCCCGGGCGCTTCGGAATCGCGCACGCCGCGCGGTGCCGAGGACGAGCAGGGCGGCCCGAACGGCTCCGAGCCGCAGGAAGAGGGCGGCAAGAAGAAGCAGCAGGACGCCTTGACGGCCTACTGCATCAACCTCAACAACAAGGCGCGCGCCGGCAAGATCGACCCGCTGATCGGCCGCGACAGCGAGATCAACCGCACCATCCAGGTGCTGTGCCGCCGTTCCAAGAACAACCCGCTCTATGTCGGCGACCCGGGCGTCGGCAAGACGGCGATCGCCGAAGGGCTGGCCAAGCGCATCGTCGAGGGTGACGTGCCGGAAGTGCTGCAGGACGCCACCATCTTCGCGCTCGACATGGGCACGCTCTTGGCCGGCACACGCTATCGCGGCGACTTCGAGGAGCGGCTGAAGCAGGTCGTCAAGGAACTCGAGGACTATCCGGGCGCGGTGCTGTTCATCGACGAGATCCACACCGTGATCGGGGCCGGCGCCACTTCGGGCGGCGCCATGGATGCGTCGAACCTTCTGAAGCCGGCGCTGTCGTCCGGCGCCATTCGCTGCATCGGCTCGACCACTTACAAGGAGTTCCGCCAGTTCTTCGAGAAGGACCGCGCGCTGGTGCGGCGCTTCCAGAAGATCGACGTCAACGAGCCGACCATCGAGGATGCCATCGAGATCATGAAGGGCCTGAAGCCCTATTTCGAGGAGTTCCATAAGGTCCGCTACACCAGCGAGGCGATCAAGGCCTCGGTGGAGCTGTCGGCCCGTTACATCAGCGATCGCAAGCTGCCGGACAAGGCGATCGACGTGATCGACGAGACCGGCGCCTCGCAAATGCTGGTACCTGAGGCCAAGCGCAAGAAGACGATCGGCATCAAGGAGATCGAGGCGACGATCGCCACCATGGCGCGCATCCCGCCGAAGACGGTTTCGGCCGACGACGAGAAGGTGCTGCAGGGCCTCGATGTCGAGCTGAAGCGCGTCGTCTACGGCCAGGACACCGCGATCACCGCGCTGACCTCGGCGATCAAGCTGGCGCGCGCCGGCCTGCGCGAACCGGAGAAGCCGATCGGCTCCTACCTGTTCTCGGGCCCGACAGGCGTCGGCAAGACGGAAGTGGCCAAGCAGCTTGCCGCCTCGCTCGGCGTCGAGCTGATCCGCTTTGACATGTCGGAATACATGGAGCGCCACACCGTCTCGCGGCTGATCGGCGCGCCTCCCGGCTATGTCGGCTTCGACCAGGGCGGTCTGCTCACCGACGGCGTCGACCAGCATCCGCATTGCGTGCTGCTGCTGGACGAAGTCGAGAAGGCGCACCCGGACCTGTTCAACATCCTATTGCAGGTGATGGACCACGGCAAGCTGACCGACCACAACGGCAAGCAGATCGACTTCCGCAACGTGATCCTGATCATGACCACCAATGCGGGCGCCTCGGATGCGCAGCGCGCGGCGATCGGTTTCGGCTCGACCAAGCGCGAAGGCGACGACGTCGAGGCGATCAACCGGCTGTTCACGCCGGAGTTCCGCAACCGTCTGGATGCGATCATCCCGTTCGGCTCGCTACCGGTGCCGGTGATCCATCAGGTGGTGCAGAAGTTCGTCATGCAGCTCGAGGCCCAGCTTTCCGAGCGCGGCGTCACCTTCGACCTGTCGCCGGACGCGATCGCCTGGCTGGCCGACAAGGGTTATGACGAGCGCATGGGTGCGCGTCCGCTCGGCCGCGTCATCCAGGAGCACATCAAGAAGCCGCTGGCCGACGAAGTGCTGTTCGGCAAGCTCAAGAAGGGCGGCACGGTGCGCGTCACCGTCGAGAAGAAGGAAACCGGCGAGTCCGGCCTGAAGCTCGAATCGCTCGCCGACGAGTCGCCCGTGCGGCCGAAGAAGGAAGAGCCGGAAGACGCGCCGAAGCCGAAAAAGGCGCTGGCCAAGAAGCCGGCGCCCAAGAAGGCGGTGGCGCAGAAGCCGGAGCCGAAGGGCAAGGACGGCAACAAACGCAGCCTTGTGCCGCAACTGCCGCGCAAGGGCTGACAAGCGCTCGCTTGAAATACAAAAGGCCCCGGGAACGGGGCCTTTTTCGTTTGAAGGAAGCACCGCTTGGAAGCCGGACAGATCATCAACGGCGCGCCGCGCTCGGGAAGTCGAGCATCGCCGCGGCGATCCAGGAGACATTCCTTCCGGACATTGGTGCATGCGTGACTGGTTGAGCGCAACTGCGTGCGGCTGGCAGTCGGCTCGCTTGCCTCGCTTTCACCGCGGATTAACGCAATTTTGGCATCGTACGCGGTATGATTTTTCTGCCCGCCGAACGAATTATCCTGACCGTCAGCCTCGCACTGACGGTCGTCTGCGCGTTCCTGGCTTGGGACAAGGGCGTTACCGTCTCGCTGGATGATTATCGATTTGCCATCCTGTTTGCCCCGGCAATGGTGGCGGTCGGCCAATTCTATCGTCATGTGCGCAAGGATGAGCGGATCGCGATCACCGCGCATATGTTGCCGCTGTTCATCCTCTATTCCGTGCCAGCGTCGATTTTCAACATCTTGCTCCTGCCGCGGCCTGCGGCGCCCATCGACGCGATGCTGGTGCGGATGGACGCCTGGTTCGGTTACTCCTGGCCGGCCGCCTGCGCCTGGATTTCCCAATATCCGCTGCTTTCGGACGTTCTGAGGCAAATCTATACCCTGACGCTGATCCAGATATTGCTGAGCCTTTTGTTACTCGGCTTGGCGAATGACCGGCGGCGGTTGCATGCCGGGGCGCTCGCATTGGTGTTTGCGTCGCTGATCACCTTCTTCTGCTGGGCGCTGTTTCCGTCGAGCGGCGCCTCGGCTTATTGGACACTGGCTCCCGAGGTCGACCGTATCGTGCGGCCGGTGGTCAACTCCGCTTATGGGGCCGAACTGAACCGCCTTCTTGTCGAGGGCGTCAAGGATGTCTCGTCGCTGAAGACGACGGGGCTCATCGGCTTTCCTTCGTTCCATACGGTCATGGCGCTGATGTCGCTCATCGTGCTGTGGCCCTACAGGCCGTTGCGCTACCCGATTATCGCCGTCAACACCGCGCTTTTGCCGGCAATCCTCATCCATGGCGGGCATAATTTGATGGACGTGTTCGGCGGCACGCTGATCACCTTCATATCCTGGCGCCTGGGCCTTTTGGTGTTCGACGCCGAGGAGCGTCGCCCCACACGTGAAAAGGCGGCACGCCGAACTTCAACCCCGGACATCGAGGCCGGAGCCGCCACCGCCGGCTGAGGTCAGGCATCAAGCGCGACGCGGATTTTGTCGGCATTCTCGGCCAGCACCTCCGGCTTCTCCATCTGGCCGGAATGCGGCTTCAACGGCACGCCCTCGAAGCGCGGGACGACGTGGACATGCAGATGGTAGACGGTTTGGCCGGAAGCCGGCTCGTTGAACTGCATGACGGTGACGCCGTCGGCGTTGAAGGCTTTTTTCACCGCGACCGCAATCTTCTGCACGACGCCGAACAATGGTCCGAACGTTGCCGGATCGGCGTCGAGCATGTTGCGCGACGGCGCCTTGGGCACCACCAGCGTGTGGCCTGTGCCTTGCGGCATCACATCCATGAAGGCGACGACCGTGTCGTCCTCATAGACGCGATGCGAGGGGATCTCGCCGCGCAGGATTTTGGCGAAGATGTTGCCGGGATCGTAGGCTTCGACCATGGGTGACACTCCCAATTGCGTTCGCCGTCCGGTGTAGCGAAGCCGCCGATGGGCGGCAAGGCGCTCAGGCGAGATCGACCATGCCGCAACGCGCGCCCTGGTATTGCATGAGCGCCGATTTGCGGGAAGGCCGCACTGACCGCGAGACCCGACGGTCCGCCTATTCCGCGAGGTCCTTGCGGAAGGGCGTGTGCTCTTCGAGATATTCGCCCATGCGCTCGACCTCGCGCCGCTCGCGCCTGAGATAGTCGGCGACGGCATTGCGTAGACCGGGATGCGAGATGTAGTGCGCCGAATGCATGGTCACGGGCCGGTAGCCGCGGGCCAGCTTGTGCTCGCCCTGCGCGCCTGCCTCCACCACCTTGAGCTTGCGCTCGATGGCGAAATCGATCGCCTGATGGTAGCAGACCTCGAAATGAAGAAAGGGGTGATCCTCGATGCAGCCCCAGTTGCGACCGTAGAGCGCGTCGGAGCCGATGAAGTTGATGGCGCCGGCGATGTAGCGGCCGTTTCGCTTTGCCATTACCAGCAGAATGTCGTCGGCCATGCGCTCGCCGATCAGCGAGAAGAACTGCCGGTTGAGATAGGGTCGGCCCCATTTGCGGCCGCCGGTATCCATATAGAAGGCGAAGAAATCGTCCCAGGCGCTTTCGGTGATGTCCTTGCCGGTCAGCCAGTCGATTGAGATGCCGTCGACAAGCGCCTCGCGGCGTTCCTTCTTCATCGCCTTGCGCTTGCGCGAGGCAAGCGTGGCGAGGAAGTCGTCATAGGTTGAAAAGCCCTCGTTGAAGAAGTGGAACTGCTGGTCGGTGCGGTGCAGGAAGCCGGCCGCTTCCAGCGTCGCGACATCGGGCTCGGTGGCGAAGGTGACATGCGCGGAAGAGACGCCGAGCTTGTCGGTCACGAGCTTCAGGCCTTCGGCGAGGCCGGCCTTCACGGCACCTTGATTCTCACCTTTGCTGACCAGCAGGCGAGGGCCGGTGACCGGCGTGAACGGCACCGAGCATTGCAGCTTGGGATAGTAGCGCCCGCCGGCGCGCTCGAAGGCATCCGACCAGCCATGGTCGAAGACATATTCCCCCTGGCTGTGCGACTTGAGATAACAAGGGACGGCGCCGAGAAGCCTGCCTTGCGCCGTTTCCAGCCGCAGGTGATGGCCCTGCCAGCCGGTGCGCCGGACAGCGCAGCCGGAGTCCTCCAAGGCGCTCAGAAAAGCGAAGGAAACCAGCGGGTTGTAGCCGTTTTCTTGATCGCCGCGCGTGGTGCCGGCAAAGCCGTCCCATTCCTCGCAGGTGAAGGCTCCGATGCCCGCCGCTATGCGGATCGCATAATCCGCGTTCGCTGCCCGTCCATCGTCGTCGTCGCCTTGATCCATGGGGCTTATTTAAGCGTCCTCAAGGCTGCTACAAGTCACGTTTCAGGCACCGCCTCAGGCGACTTTCACCAGATCGGGTTCGAAGCCCTCGAAGGTCATCTGGTCGGCATATTTGAAGGTGAGGTCGACCGCCGGCTGGTCATGCACGGTCCAGGTGATGACGGGCATCTTCAGCTTCTCGCGCACGAAGCTGACGAAGGGGTTCGGCAGGTCACCGGCGGCGTAGGAGGTGAAGGCGAGGTCGTGCGCGAGCATGGCGAAATGCGCCTCGATCAACTGGTTGTCTTTGCCATAGGCGGTCAGCCCGCCGGGGATGCCCGGCGCATCCTTGGCAAAATCGCGGATCAGCCAATGATCGAACGACATGATCGCCACCTTGCCCCTGTAGCGCTTGAGGAGCCGGCCGACGCTTGCCACCAGCCCCGCGTCATGCCCGGGAACGCCTTTCAGCTCGACCACCAGCGGCACGCGGCCGTCGATCAGGTCGAGCGCTTCCTTGAGCGTCGGCACGCGGTCCTTCGTGCCGCCGATCCTGAGCGTCCCCAGCTCGGCCGCGGTGCGCTGCCAGACGAATCCGTCCTGGCCGGTCAGCCGTTTCAGCTCGCCGTCGTGGATGATGACCGGGACGCCGTCCGACGAGATATGCACGTCGCATTCGATGGCGTAGCCGCGCTCGGCCGCCGCGGCGAAGGCCGACAACGTGTTCTCCCAGCGGGTCTTGTTCATGTCGTGGAAGCCGCGATGCGCGACAGGTCGCGCGATCAGCCAGGACAGATCGGTCATCTTAAGCCTCACTCGACTTCGAAGATCGCTTCGATCTCGACCGCGGCGTTGAGCGGCAGCGAGGCGGTGCCGACGGCGGAGCGGGCGTGCTTGCCGCGCTCGCCCAGTGCCGCGACCAGAAAGTCGGAGGCGCCGTTGGCGACCAGATGCTGCTCGACGAAATCAGGCGCCGAGGCCACGAAGACGGTGATCTTGACCAGGCGGCGGATCTTTTCGAGGTCGCCCAGCGCTGCCTTGGCCTGCGCCAGGATGTTGATGGCACAGAATTTCGCGCCTTCCTTGCCGGCGGCGGTGTCGATGTCGCGGCCGAGCAGCCCGCTTGCCTGCAGCTTGCCGTCCTTCAGCGGCAACTGCCCGGCGGTAAAAAGCGTGTTGCCGGTGCGACAATAGGGCACATAATTTGCGGCGGGCGCGGCGGCGGCCGGGATGGTGACGCCAAGATCGCTTAGCCGCTTTTCGATTGTTTCGCTCATTGGTTTTCCCTATTGCTGGAAGACGCCGCGTTGGCCGGGCCGAAATTGCTATTTTTGCCTCGCTTCCGCCACGACTTTTTTTAAGCTGGACCATGTTTCCCTGCGGCTGCCCTCAGCCGCGACGATCGGAGCAACGCATGCGCGCAACGCGCCTTTTTCTCGCCGCCGCCTGCCTTTCGGCTGCGTTCCCAATGGCGCCGGCCTTTGCGGTGCCCGCGCTGCAGGCGCACCGCGCGGTCTACGATCTGACGCTCAACAAGGCTTCCGACCGTTCAGGCATCACCGGCATCACCGGCCGCATGGTCTACGAGTTCAATGGCTCCGCCTGCGAAGGCTATACAGTCAAGTTCCGCTTCGTCACCCAGATCGTCACCAACGACAACACCAGGCTGACCGACCAGCAGACGACGACTTTCGAGGACGCTGAGGGCAAGACCTTTTCCTTCGTTACGAAATCCTTTGTCGACCAAAACCTCGACAAGGAGGTCAAAGGCACGGCCACCAGGGAGGCGAAGGGGCTCAAGGTCGATATCGACAAGCCGGAGAAGAGCAGCCTCGAGCTCGCCGCCACGCAGTTTCCGACCCAGCATCTGGTCGAGCTGATCGGCAAAGCCGAGAAGGGCGAAAATTTCTACCAGACCAATCTGTTCGACGGTTCGGAGGACGCCAACAAGGTGATGACCACCACCGTCATCGTCGGCAAGAAGACCGATGCCGACAAGGCGGATCCGGAAGCGCCGGCACTAGCCAAGCTCGCCTCCGACAAATACTGGCCGGTCGACATCGCCTATTTCGACGATACCGACAAAAGCGGCGAGGAGGTGCCGGAATACCGGATCAGCTTCAAGCTGCACGAGAATGGCATCACGCGCGACCTCGTCATGGACTATGGCGACTTCTCGATGACCGGCAAGCTGGTGAACCTGTCGCTGTTCGACCAGACCAAGCCTTGCCCCGCTTCGAAATAGCAGCGCCCCGACGGCAGGCGATCAGGCTTGCAAGCCTGGTTTCAACTCGCCATGTGTCGGGATGACGAAGTGCGGCGGGCCTGATGGCGGTCTATGTCGACGCGGCGATCTGGAAATGGGCCGGCCACCGCTGGTGCCATCTCCTTGCCGACGACACGGATGAGTTGCACCGCTTCGCCGCCGAGCTCGGCCTCAAGCTTTCCTCCTATCAGGGACCGCCGAAGACCTCGGCGCCGCATTACGACATCACCGGCTTCGAGCGCGACCGCGCGGTCCGGCTTGGCGCCATCGAATGCAGCCGCGAGGAGATCGTCGCGATCTTTCGCCGCGTCAGGGTGCCGAACGGCAAGGTAAAACGCTGAGATTTGGGCGGATCGCCGCAGGCGAGGGCGTTTTCCGGTGCCCTGCTTGCGTTTATGGGACTTCCCCTCTATATCCGCGCTCATTCCACACACGGACTTTGGTGTCTGCCCGGGAGAAATCCGGCGGAAACCTCCGGTGGCATCAGGACATCCCGTCCGAAATGCCTGTGTCCGTGGAGGCCAACCGGAAAGGAACTAAAGAATGGCTCTGCCAGATTTCAGCATGCGCCAGCTTTTGGAAGCTGGTGTTCACTTCGGCCACCAGACCCACCGCTGGAACCCGAAGATGGCGCCCTACATCTATGGCGCCCGCAACAACATCCACATCATCGACCTGTCGCAAACGGTGCCGCTGCTGCACCAGGCTCTGAAGCAGGTGTCCGACACCGTCGCCAAGGGCGGCCGCGTGCTGTTCGTCGGCACCAAGCGCCAGGCGTCCGACATCGTCGCCGACGCCGCGCAGCGTTCGGCCCAGTACTATGTCAACTCGCGCTGGCTGGGCGGTATGCTCACCAACTGGAAGACGATCTCGAACTCGATCCAGCGCCTGCGCAAGCTCGACGAGACGCTGGCCGGCGAGGCCCAGGGCCTCACCAAGAAGGAGCGCCTGAACCTCGACCGCGAGCGCGAGAAGCTCAACAAGGCTCTCGGCGGCATCAAGGACATGGGCTCGACGCCGGACCTGATGTTCGTCATCGACACCAACAAGGAAGCGATCGCCATCCTCGAGGCCAAGCGCCTCGGCATCCCGGTCGTGGCCATCATCGATTCGAACTGCGACCCGGACAAGATCGACTTCCCGATCCCCGGCAATGACGACGCGGCCCGCGCCATCCAGCTCTATTGCGACCTGATCGCCAAGGCCGCCATCGACGGCATCGCCCGCCAGCAGGGTGCGCTCGGTGTCGACATCGGCGCTTCGGCCGAGGCTCCGGTCGAGCCGGCGCTCGACACTCCGGCTGCGGAAGCTCCGGAAGCTTGATAAGGAAGGCCGGAGCCCGGCCTTCATCTTTCCAATAAGTTGGCGCGCTAAAGCGCTTTTGCCGAGCGCATCACCCGAGTCCCGGTTGGTGCGTCGGCGCATTTGAAACAAAGAGGCGACAATGACGATTTCGGCTGCACAGGTCAAAGAACTCCGCGACTTGACCGGCGCGGGCATGATGGACTGCAAGGCGGCGTTGAACGAGACCAACGGCGACATGGAAGCGGCCGTCGACTGGCTGCGCAAGAAGGGTATCTCGAAGGCCGACAAGAAGGCAGGCCGCACCGCCGCCGAGGGCCTGATCGGCGTCGACGCCGGCGTGCGTGAAGCCGCGATTGTCGAGGTCAATTCCGAGACCGACTTCGTCGCCCGCAATGCGGCCTTCCAGGAAATCGTCGCCAACGTCGCCAAGGTCGCGCTCGCCTATGGCACGACCGAGGCCGTGGCCGCCGCCAAGTATCCGGGTTCCGACAAGTCGGTCACCGAGACCATCAAGGACGCGGTCGGCACCATCGGCGAGAACATGGGCTTCCGCCGTTCGGCCAAGCTCACCGTGCCGCATGGCGTGGTGGCGACCTATGTCCACAATGCGGTTGCGGACGGCCTCGGCAAGCTCGGCGTGCTGGTGGCGATCGAGACCACGGGCAACGAGCACGCGGCCAACGCCT
The DNA here is from genome assembly GCA_000824805.1 of Mesorhizobium sp. SOD10. Lineage (GTDB taxonomy): Bacteria > Pseudomonadota > Alphaproteobacteria > Rhizobiales > Rhizobiaceae > Mesorhizobium. Next base: position 234,651 of record CCNA01000002.1, on the reverse strand, counting down.
TTGCCCGCCAGGTGGCGATGCATGTCGCCGCCAGCAACCCGGTCGCGCTGACCGCCGAGGAAGTCGACCCGGCGCTGGTCGAGCGCGAGAAGGCGATCTTCTCCGATCAGGCGCGCCAGTCGGGCAAGCCGGAAGCCATCATCGAGAAGATGGTGGAAGGCCGCCTGCGCAAGTTCTACGAAGAGGTCGTGCTTTTGAAGCAGGCCTTCGTGCTCAATCCCGACATCACCGTCGAGAAGGCGCTGAAGGATGCCGAGAAGGAGATCGGCGCTCCGGCGAAGATCACCGCCTATCTGCGTTACGCGCTGGGCGAGGGCATCGAAAAGGAAACGACCGATTTCGCGGCGGAAGTCGCTGCCGCGGTCAAGAAATAGCTCCGATCCAGGGGAGCGCTTAGCGTTTCCCTTGAGGTGAAGAGCTCACGAGCTCAGGCAACTCGGCCGGGTGTCCGCATGGATGCCCGGCCGATTTCTTGTGCGGTGTCGATAAAGGCCCTGAGCTTCGGCGCCATCGATGCGCGGCGCGGGAAATAGAGGAAGAGGCCGGGCTCCTCGATCGCCGTCTGCGGCAGGATTTGGATGAGGCGGCCTGCGGCAAGGTCGGCGCGCACCAGCGGTTCGAAGACGTAGGCAAGCCCGACGCCGGTCAGCGCCAGATCGATGGCGCCAAGCGAATCCGTGACGATGGCTGTGCCGCGCGCTTCGACGACGATGTCCTTGCCGTTGTCGTTCAGGTCCCAGCGGTAAAGCGCGCCGGACCGAACCAGGCGGTAGCCGATGCAGTTGTGATTGGCGAGATCGGCCACGCCGCGCGGACGGCCGTGCTTTCCGACATAGGCGGGAGAGGCGACGATCACGGCTTTGAACGGCGGCGTCATCCTGACGGTGACCATGTCCTGCGCGATCATTTCACCCAGCCGGATGCCGGCGTCGAAACCTTCGCCGACGATATCGATCAGCCCCTGGTCGGCAACGATCTCGACCGTCACATCGGGATAGCGTTCGGCCATGGCCGCGACCACCGGCGTCACAGCCAGGGGGATCGCTATGTTGGAGGCATTGATCCTGAGCAGGCCGGCCGGCCTTCCCTTCACGCCACGGATGCGGTCCATCCGCTCGGCGATGTCCTGGAGCGCTGGGGCCGCGGTTTCGACCAGCGCCTTGCCGGCTTCCGTCAGCGAGACGCTGCGCGTTGTGCGGGCAAAAAGCGGCTGGCCGATGCGCTCTTCCACCAGCCGAACGGCATGGCTGACAGCGGACGGGCTCATGCCCAGTTCAGCCGCGGCAAGCGCGAAGCCGCCGCGCCGCGCCACGGCGACGATGACCGGCAGGTGTGTGAGAAGGTCGCGATCCATTCATGAATAATATCGCACAGTGTTTGCGAACAATGCAATATTATCGACGCCAGCAGACTGGCCCATATTGTCGTCAACACGTCGGCGGCGGGCTGATGGCCAAGGAGAAAACGACATGAACGCGTTGAGATATGTAACTTTGGCAGCAGGCATGGCGCTGGCGCCCGTTGATGCGGGCGGCGCAGAACCAACCGGCTGGCAGGCCCTTGCCGACGAGCGCGCCGTTATCCGCATCGCCGATGCCATCGACCGGGCGGTGGATGCGCAGGATTGGAAGCTGGCGCGCAGCTATTTCGCCGAGCGTGTCACCGCCGATTTCAGCAGCCTGTCCGGACAGCCTGCGGCCAACATCGCGTCCGATGAACTGATCGGCGCCTGGGCGAGCAACCTCAAGGGCAGCAAGACCAGCCTGCATCTGCGCACCAACCATCAGGTTGCGCTCGAAGCCGATGCCGCGACCGTCCGCTCCAACGGCTATGCCTGGAATCGGATGGAAGGCAATGGCGACCCGCTCTGGGAAGTCTGGGGCACCTACGAGCACCACCTGACGCGCTCGGCTGACGGCTGGAAAGTCGACGGCTTCACCTTCCGCATGACGCATGAGCGCGGAAATCCCTGGGTCAAGGCGACCTCCGGCCAGTGACCGGCCGCAAATCAGTTCAGAATCGGAAGACCACCATGACCATGACCTATTATACGCTTGGCAACAGCGGCCTGCGCGTCAGCCGGCTGGCGCTCGGCACCATGACCTTCGGCACCGAGTGGGGCTGGGGCGCGGACAGGGACACCGCGCGCGCGATGTTCGACGCCTATGTCGAAGCGGGCGGCAACTTCTTCGACACGGCTGACCTCTACACAGGCGGCACCGCCGAGACCTGGCTCGGCGAGTTCGTCGCCGAGCGTGGCCTGCGCGACAAGGCGGTGATCGCCACCAAATTCACCATGAATTCCGAGGCCGGCAATCCGAATGCCGGCGGCAACGGCCGCAAGAACATCATGCGGGCCGTGGACGCCTCGCTGAAACGGCTCGGCACCGACTGTATCGACCTTTACCTTCTGCATGTCTGGGACAGGATCACCCCGGCCGAGGAGGTGCTGCGCACGCTGGACGACCTCGTTCGCGCCGGCAAGGTGCGCCATATCGGCCTCTCCGACGTGCCGGCCTGGTATGCCGGCGGCGCCCAGGCGATCGCCGAACTGCGCGGCTATGAGCCGGTCTCGGCGCTGCAGCTCGAATATTCGCTCGCCGAGCGCGCGATCGAACATGAATATGTGCCGTTCGGCACCCGTCATGGCGCGGGCATCATGGTGTGGAGCCCGCTGGCCAGCGGATTGCTCAGCGGCAAATACAAGCCGACCCAAGCCGGAAATGCCGGGCGTCTCGACGGTTTCCGCAACACCACGCATCCCGGTTTCCAGAAGTTCAGCGACCACAACTGGGCGATCGTGGCGGAACTCGAAAAAGTGGCGGTCGAGCTTGGCCGCAGCATGGCCCAGGTCGCGCTCAACTGGGTGGCGACGCAGCCAGGCGTCGCCTCCGTCATCCTCGGAGCGACGAAGCTCGGCCAGCTCGAGGACAATCTTGGCGCGCTCGATTTTTCAGTTCCAGCAGAGCTTCGCGCGCGGCTGGAAAAGGTCAGCGCCACGCCGGCGCCGTTCCCGCACTCCTATTTCGGTTCCGAGATCCAGGTGCGCGTGACGGGCGGTGCCGTCACCGGCGACAAGCCGGTCGGCTATTCGCCTCCGGTCATGATCGAGGGCGAGGCGGTCAGCATCTCAAGTAACTGATCAAAAGACGGCAACTGACCGAAAAAGCCTAGAATTTTGCACGAGGGCGCGGCGTGACATCGCCGCGCCCTTCGTGTATCGGGTCAACCCGTCATGACAGCATCGCCGGATCAAGCGGAGGCGGTTTTGCCTCCAAATTTGCCGCGCCGAGATTTCGAGGAATGAGATGACGGTGAAGCCCCTCTATCGACGTGTCGTGCTGAAAGCGTCCGGCGAAGCGTTGATGGGCGAGCAGCATTTCGGCATCGATGTCTCCGTGGTCGACCGCATCGCCGCCGACATCGCCGAGGCGCGCGCGCTGGGCGTGGAAGTCGGTGTCGTCATCGGCGGCGGCAACATTTTTCGCGGCGTGGCCGTCGCCTCCAAGGGCGGCGACCGCGTCACCGGCGACCACATGGGCATGCTTGCCACCGTGATCAATTCGCTGGCGTTGCGCACCTCGCTCAACAAGATCGGCGTCGACGCCGTCGTGCTTTCGGCGATCGCCATGCCAGAACTTTGCGAGAGTTTTTCGCAGCGCCAGGCGACAGCCTACATGAACCAAGGCAAGGTGGTCATCTTCGCCGGCGGCACCGGCAATCCATTCTTCACCACCGATTCGGCCGCCGCGCTTCGCGCCGCGGAGATCGGCGCCGATGCGCTCTTCAAGGGCACGCAGGTCGACGGGGTCTATTCGGCCGACCCCAAGAAGGATCCGAACGCGGTCCGCTTCGACCGCATCAGTCACGCCGAAGTCATCAAACGCGGGCTTGCAATCATGGACACCGCCGCGATTGCACTTGCGCGCGAAAACAACATTCCGATAATCGTCTATTCGATCCACGAAAAAGGTGGTTTCGGCGATATTCTGAGGGGCGGCGGCCATTGCACGGTCGTCACGGACAAGTAACAGGCGCCGGGATCCGTCAAGCGACTACGGAACCGCGACCGAACAACGTTAGAAACAGTGAACCCGGCGAACGGGTCGAGGAGATGATCATGAGTGGCGAGTATGAAGACCTGAAGCGACGCATGGACGGGGCGATCGCCGCCTTCAAGCACGACCTGGCCTCGCTGCGCACCGGCCGTGCCTCCAGCAACCTGCTCGACGCCGTCCAGGTGCAGGCCTACGGCACGGCAATGCCGATCAACCAGGTCGCCAATGTCTCGGTGCCGGAGCCGCGCATGATTTCGGTATCGGTCTGGGACAAGTCGATGGTCAGCGCTGTCGACCGCGCCATCCGCGAAGCCAATCTGGGCTTTAACCCGATCGTCGACGGCACCACGCTCCGGATTCCGCTGCCCGAGCTCAACGAGCAGCGCCGCAAGGAACTGGTCAAGATCTCGCACGGCTATGCCGAGAACGCGCGCGTCGCGGTGCGCCATGTCCGCCGCGACGGGATGGATTTCCTCAAGAAGGCTGAGAAGGACGGCACCATCAGCGAAGACGATCAGCGCAAGCGGTCCGACCAGGTCCAGAAGCTGACCGACGAGATGATCAGCACCATCGATCACCTGCTTTCCGATAAGGAAGCTGAAATCATGCAGGTTTAGGGTCGGGATTTCCGGCTCGAAAGCGAGACTATGGCAACGCCCGCGCATGTCGCGATCATCATGGATGGAAACGGACGCTGGGCCAAGGCGCGCGGTCTGCCGCGCCTTGCCGGTCATCGCGCCGGCGTCGAGGCCCTGCGCCAGACTGTCCGCGCCGCGCCCGAGCTCGGCATCTCCTATCTGACCGTCTACGCATTCTCCTCGGAGAACTGGTCGCGGCCGAAATCCGAGGTCAGCGACCTTATGGGTCTTTTGAAGCTGTTCATCCGCCGCGATCTCGCCGAACTACACCAGAACGGGGTGCGGGTGAGAGTAATCGGCGACAAGGAAGGTCTGCAGGCCGACATCCGGGGCCTGCTGCAGGAGGCCGAATCGCTGACCGCCGACAATGAGGCGCTGACGCTGGTGATCGCCTTCAACTATGGTGGCCGCGACGAGATCGTGCGTACGGCTCGCAAGCTGGCGGAAGCCGTCGCACGCGGCGATATGGCGAGCGAGGCGATCACAGCCGAAAGCTTCGCAGCGTCGCTCGACACAAAGGGCGTTCCCGATCCCGAACTGGTGATCCGGACCAGCGGCGAGCTCAGGCTGTCGAACTTCCTTCTCTGGCAGGCCGCCTATAGCGAACTTGTCTTCCTGCCCTGCTATTGGCCGGACTTCAGCCGCGAGCATCTGGCAGACGCCTTGCGCGACTTTGCCGGCCGTGAACGACGCTTCGGCGGGCTCGCTGCCCGCGATGTCGCGCTTTAGGCGCCGCTGCGCATGAGCAACCTCCAGCAGCGCGTCATCTCGGCCGTCGTGATGGCGGCTCTGACGCTTGGGCTCACCTGGCTCGGCGGATGGCTGTTCCGGCTGTTCTGCGGGGGAATCGCTGCGCTGATCTTCTACGAATGGACGCGCATGGCGCGCCCCGGCAACGGCGCGGCGCTCGGCTTCCTGCCGGAAGCACTGATTCTGATCTTCATTGTCGCGCTGATCGCCGGCCTGCCGGCCTTGTGGCTGCTGCTCCTCGTTGCGATCCTGGTCGCGGTCGTGGCCATTGCCGCCCGGAGCAGGGGGACTGCGCCGTGGGAAGCCTCCGGGGTGGCCTACGCGGCTCTTTCCGGCTTTTCGCTCGCCTATCTCCGCGACGACAATCATTCCGGGCTGATTGCGATTCTCTTCCTGTTCGCCGTGGTCTGGGCGACCGACATAGCGGCTTATTTCGTCGGTCGCGCCGTCGGCGGCCCAAAGCTCGCGCCGTCGATCTCGCCCGGCAAGACGCAGAGCGGCGCGCTGGGCGGCGCGGTCGGCGGCGTTATCGCCGGAGTTTTGCTCGCAATCGTGGCCGGCGCCGGCAATCTCGTCCAGCTTGGCTTGGTCGCGCTGGCGCTCTCGATCGTTTCGCAGATCGGCGACCTCTTCGAATCATGGGTCAAGCGCCGGCACGGCGCCAAGGATTCCAGCAATCTCATTCCCGGCCATGGCGGCGTCATGGATAGGGTGGACGGGCTTGTCGCGGCCGCGTTCGCGCTGTACGTCATGGGCTGGATCGCGGCGGGCGCCGAGCATCCGGCATCGGGGCTGTTTCCAAACTGAACGACGCAGCAGCAGGGCGAAAAATGGCGCGCGCCACGGATTCGCCCGGATTGATGCCACAGTCGCGGTGGAATGTCGCGCGTGGGCGAATTTGAGGGCATGACTTGAACGACATCTTGCACGCGGTTTTCAGCACACAAGGCTTCGTCCTTGGCACGCTCGTGCCGTTTCTGTTCGTGCTGACCGTTGTCGTGTTCGTCCACGAGATGGGCCACTATCTGATCGGCCGCTGGTGCGGCATCGGCGTGAAGGCTTTTTCCATCGGCTTCGGCCCTGAGCTCTTCGGTTTTCACGACCGCCGCGGCACGCGCTGGAAGTTTTGCGCCATTCCGCTTGGCGGCTACGTCAAATTCGTCGGCGACATGAATGCGACGTCGAGTCAGCCGAACACGGAAGAGCTCGAATCGCTGACGGAAGCCGAGCGCGAGGTCGCCTTTCATACGCAACCCATCTGGAAGCGCGCCGCCACCGTCGTCGCGGGTCCGATGTTCAATTTCCTGCTGACGATTGCCGTGTTTGCGGTGCTGTTTTCCCTCTATGGCCGCCCGGTCCTGGAGCCGACGGTGGCCGAAGTCACCGCCGGCAGCCCGGCGCAGAAAGCTGGAATCCAGCCGGGCGACCGATTCGTCAAAGTCGACGGCAGCAAGGTTGAGACCTTCGCCGATGTGCAGCGGCTGGTTTCAGGCCGGGCAGGCGACCCCATCACCTTCACCATGCTGCGCGACGGCAAGGAAATCCACGTTACGGCGACCCCGGAGCCCATGGAGCAGCAGGATGCGCTGGGCAACAAGGTCAAGGTCGCAGTGATCGGCGTCGTCAACAACGCCGAGCTCGGCCAGCCGCGCCTGATCTCCTATACGCCGGCCGGCGCCGTGGTGGCGGCGGTCGAGGAAACCGGACACGTGATCGAGCGCACGGGACAGTTCCTGCAGCGCTTTGCGCTTGGACGCGAGGACAAGTGCCAGCTGGGCGGTCCGATCAAGATCGCGAAGATGTCGGGCCAGGCGGCCAAGCTCGGCTTCGAGTGGCTCGTGCAGCTTGTTGCATTTCTGTCAGTCGGAATAGGATTTCTCAATCTCCTCCCGATTCCCCCTCTCGACGGCGGCCACCTGTTGTTCTACGGCGTGGAGGCCGTCATAAGGCGACCCGTTTCGGAGCGAATGATGGAGATGGCCTACCGGACAGGGCTGTTCCTGGTTCTCGGCTTCATGGGCTTCGTCTTTTGGAACGATCTGTTTGGGTGCTGAAATCATGAAGAAATTTGGCTTCAGCTCCGATCATATTGAGATGCCGTTTACCATGCGTGGGGATATGCGTGACGCGAAAGCCACGCGATACGGTTAAGTAAATACAAATTAACCGGGAGCCTTGCGTGTAGGGAAAATCCGGTTAATACGGTAAGGGAAAATACCGCACGTCCGGTTTTCTCGCCGTGGGGACTACGAGAAAAAGGTACAAAAGCCCGATGAAGGCAGCATCCAAGTTTTTGAGCGCCGCTTCCGCGGCGGCTTTGTCCGCCGCTCTGGTCGTGCCAGGCGCGCTCGCAGTGCAGTTGGCCGCCACATCCGTGGCCGAAGCCGCGGTCATTTCGCGGGTCGAGGTCAGCGGCAACCAGCGCGTCGATGCCGAGACGATCCGCAATTACATCTCGATCAAGCCGGGTAAGCCTTTCTCCAGCTCCGATATCGATGACGCCGTCAAGGCGCTGTTCGGCACCGGGCTGTTCTCGGACGTTCAGATCAACCAGGTCGGCTCGACCCTGGTGGTCAAGGTTTCCGAGTACAAGGTCGTCAATCAGGTCCTGTTCCAGGGTAACAAGAAGATCAAGGACAACGCGCTTCAGATGGGTATCCAGCTGAAGCCGCGCGCGACCTTCTCGCAGCAGACGCTGGACGCCGATGTCGAGGCGATCAAGACGGCCTACAAGCGCATTGGCCGCGACGACGCCGCAGTGACCACGCAGATCATGGATCTCGGCGACAACCGCGTGAACGTGGTCTTCAACATCAACGAAGGCGGCCGCACCCAGATCGCGGCGATCAATTTCGTCGGCAACCACGCTTTTTCCAGCCGGCGTCTGTCGGACGTCATCAACACCAAGCGCTCGTCTTGGTTGTCCTTCGTGCTGCGCGACGATGTCTATGACGAGGATAAGCTGCGCGCCGACCAGGAGTTGCTGCGCCGTTTCTACTACAATCACGGCTATGCCGACTTCCAGGTCGTCTCCGCCGTCGGCGAGCTTGACGACGCCACCAACAAATACACGGTCACCATCACCGTGCAGGAAGGCGATCGCTACACATTCGGCGACGTCAGCGTGGAAAGCACCATCCCCGAGGTCGATTCGAAGTCGCTGGAATCGGTCGTCGAAACCCATAAGGGCGACGTCTACAACGCCAAGGACGTCGAGGATACGATCGTCGCCTTGACCGAGAAGGTCGCGGGTTCGGGCTATGCCTTCGCCCAGGTGACGCCGCGCGGCGATCGCAATTTCGAGAACCACACCATCTCGGTCGTCTACACCATCGACCAGGGCACCAAGGCCTATATCGAGCGCATCGAAATCCGCGGCAACGACCGCACGCGCGACTATGTCATCCGTCGCGAATTCGATGTCAGCGAGGGCGACGCCTTCAATCAGGTTCTCATCCAGCGCGCGAAGAAGCGGCTGGAAAACCTCGACTACTTCCAGTCCGTCGACATTTCGACTGTTCCGGGCTCGGCGCCTGACCAGGTCGTGCTGGTGGTCACCGTGGTCGAGAAGTCGACCGGTGAATTCTCCGTTGGCGCCGGCTATTCGACCGGCGGCGACACGCCCGGCCCGTCGATCGAGGGCTCGATCACGGAGCGCAACTTCCTCGGCCGTGGCCAGTACATCAAGCTCTCGGCCGGCGGCGGCAAGCATTCGCGCGACTTCGCCATTTCCTTCACCGAGCCTTATTTCCTCGGCCGGCGCATCGCCGCGGGCTTCGACATCTACAAGTCGACCCGCGAATACAGCCACTACGACACCGACGTCACCGGCGCGACCATTCGCTTCGGCCTGCCGATCACCGACAGCATTTCAACGCAACTGGCGTACAATATCTCGCAAGAGAAGTATTCGATCGCCGATGGCTGCTTGACCAGCGGAGTCTACGACCCGTCCAAGTGCACGATCTCTCAGGCTATCAGGGACGGCGTCGCTGAAAGCCCGTGGTTGAAGTCATCGGTCAGCCTGGGCCTTGTCTATAACACTATCGACGACATGAAGAACCCGCATGAGGGTCTCTACATCACCGGTACCACCGAATTTGCCGGCCTCGGCGGCGATGCCAAGTGGGTGAAGGTGACTGGGCGTGCGAGCGTCTATGAGACCTTGTCGGAGCAGCTTGACCTTGTCGGCCTCGTCTCGGGCGGCGCCGGGTACATTGCCGGCTACGGCAATGGTGATCTGCGCATCTTTGACCACTTCCAGAGCAATGACCGCATGATCCGCGGTTTCGAATATGGGGGTATCGGTCCAGTCGATAGCAACGGGGCGGGCGATCATCTCGGCGGTACAACTTATTTCAATGCTTCGGCGGAGGCTCAGTTCCCGCTCCCAGTCATTCCGGAGAGCTTCGGTTTGCGCGGTGCGGTATTTGCCGATGCGGCAACCCTTTACGGCAACAAGCTTGATCCGAGCTTGGTCGATCAGTCGTCTGTGGGCATGAAGCTTCGCGCCTCGGTCGGCGTCGGCCTGATGTGGGCTTCGCCGTTCGGCCCGATCCGCATCGACTATGCGATCCCGGTCAAGAAAGAGCCGACCGACGACGTGCAGGAATTTAACTTCGGTATCGCGACCCGCTTCTAATTCGTGGTTGCGATCGTTCCGGGCCGGCTGACGGCCCGGAGTGGACTGATCCGACCCAGCTGGATATTGCTTCTGGAATGACCGATCCGGTGTTCTTCGCGCCTTCACGCCGGTATACGGCTGGCGAGGTCGCGAATCTGACCGGCGCCAGCCTGCTCGATTCCGCTCAGGCCGAAATTGCCATCGAGGCGTTGGCTCCAGCAAATGAAGGTGGCAATGGCGCGCTCGTCTTTGTCGACGGCAAGCGCAATTTCGCGCTTATGCCGTTGCTCAGGGCGGCTGCGGTCCTGTGCCCTGCCGATTTTGCCAGCAAGGCGCCTCCCGGCATGGCCGTGCTCATGCATCCGCGCCCGCAACAGGCTTTCGCGATGGTCGGCCGCCTGTTGTTTCCGCAAGCCGCGACTCCGGGGCCAATGACCGGAGAAACCGGCATATCGGCGCATGCGTTCATCGATCCGTCCGCGCATATTGAGGACGGAGCGATCGTCGAGGCCGGGGCAGTGATCGGCCCCGGCGTGTCCATCGGCAGCGGCACGGTCGTTGCGCCCCACGCCGTTGTCGGCCGGTCCTGCCAGATCGGCCGCGACGGCTTCATCGGTCCCGGCGCCAGCGTCCAATATGCGCTTGTCGGCAATCGCGTCATAATCCACGGTGGCGCCCGGATCGGCCAGGACGGTTTCGGCTTCGTCGGCGGCGCCAAAGGACCTGAACGCGTGCCGCAGATCGGCCGCGTCATCATCCAGGACGATGTCGAGATCGGCTCCAATTCGACCGTCGACCGCGGCGCGATGTCCGACACCATCATCGGCCAAGGCACCAAGATCGACAATCTCGTGCAGATCGCCCACAATGTTCGCATCGGCCGCAATTGCATTATAGCCGGGCTTTCGGGTATCTCCGGTTCCGTCGTCGTCGGCGACAACGTCACCATGGGTGGCGGTGTCGGCCTCGCCGATCATCTGACCATCGGGCCTGGGGCCAAGCTTGCTGCGAGAAGTGGATTCATGAACAACGTGCCGGCAGGCGAGGTCTGGGGAGGTTACCCGGCGCAGCCCATGGCGGAAGCCATGCGCGAGATTGCGATGCTGCGCAAGATGGCCAGGACGCGCAAGCAAGGCGACGGAAATGGCTGACATGGTGGCAACGACACTCGAGGCGGTCGACATCATGGGGCTTATGAAGCTCCTGCCGCACCGCTATCCGTTCCTGCTGATCGATCGCATCGTCGAGATCGATGGCGACGACTCCGCCGTCGGCATCAAGAACGTGACCATCAACGAGCCGCATTTCCAGGGCCATTTTCCCCAGCAGCCGGTCATGCCCGGCGTGCTCATCATCGAGGCCATGGCCCAGACCGCGGGCGCCATCTGCATTCGCAGCCTCAACACGGAAAAGCCCTCGCTGGTTTATTTCATGACCATCGACAACGCGAAATTCCGCAAACCGGTGGTTCCGGGCGATCAGCTCAGGATCCATGTCAAAAAGATCAAGAAGCGCGGCAATCTGCTGAAATTCGCCTGCGAGGCGATGGTAGATGGCGCGAAGGCCGCCGAAGCCGAGGTGTCGGCCATGATGGTTACCGGCTGACGATTTGAAATGCTCATGAAAGTCGAGACATCCATTCATCCTTCCTCGGTCGTCGAAGAAGGAGCCCGGCTCGGCAAAGGCGTCCACATTGGACCCTTCTGCCATGTCAGCGCCGATGCAATTCTCTCCGACCGTGTCGAACTGGTCAGCCATGTGTCGGTAATGGGCGCCACGACCGTCGGAGCAGGGACGAAGGTCTATCCGATGGCGACGCTCGGCGCGCCGCCGCAGAACACCAAGCATAAGGGCGGGCGCACCACGCTCGTCATCGGCGAGAACTGCACCATACGCGAAGGCGTCACGATGCATGTCGGCACCGATTCCAGCCGTGGGGAGACGAGTGTCGGCGACAACGGCAATTTCCTCGCCTACGCCCACATCGCCCATGATTGCGTCGTCGGCAAGAACGCCACCTTCGCCAATGGCGCGACGCTCGGCGGCCACTGCGAGATCGGCGACAACGTCTATATCGGCGGCCTGACCGCCATTCACCAGTTCGTGCGCGTCGGCGACAATGCCTTTATCGGCGGTTGCTCGGCGGTCGTCGGCGATATCATTCCCTATGCGATCGCCGCCGGCAATCGCGCCAATTTGCGCGGCCTCAACATCATCGGGCTCAAGCGTTCCGGCCTGCCTCGCTCGGAAATCTACCTGTTGCGCAAGGTTTATCGGTCGATTTTCGACCGCTCCCGCAGCGTCGCCGAAAATATCAAGCTTGCCAGGGCGGAATTCGCCTCCTCGTCTCCCGCCGCCATGAAGATGATCGACTTCATCGCCAGCCCCGGCAAGCGGCACTATACCATGCCGCCGCTGAGGGGCGGTGGCGGCGACGACAATGATGGCGATGACGAGGGCTGAGCCCGCCGAAACACGGCTTGTACTCGCGCCCGGCTCCAAGGTCGGCATCATTGCCGGCGGCGGCAGCCTGCCGGTCGAAGTGGCAGAAGGCCTGAAGCGGCAGGGATATTCGCCTTTCATCATCATGGCCGAAGGCGAGGTCGATCGCGAAGCGGACTTTGCGGGGTATGAACAGGCGACCCTCGCGCTGGAAGATGTCGGTTCGCTGGTTCCGTTGCTGAAACGCCGGAATATCAGCCATCTGGTCCTTGCCGGCGAGATCCGCCGCAGACCACGGCTAGCCAGGATCCGTCCGACCCTCGGCCTGCTGGCGATAATCCCTTCCGTGATCATGGCGCTGGCGCGCGGCGACGACGGGCTTTTGAAGGTGGTCACGCGCGGATTGGAGAAGCGCGGCATCACGGTCGTCGGCGCGCATGAGGTCGTGCCGGAACTCGCCGCCGGCAAAGGCACGCTGACGGCCACGGCGCCAAAGCAATCGGATTGGCTTGATATCGAGGCCGGCCGCGCGGCGGCCAAGGCCATCGGCGCGCTGGACATCGGGCAGGCGGCGATCGCGATCGGCGGGCGGGCGATAGCGCTCGAGGGGGTGGAGGGCACCGCCGCGCTGCTCGAGCGGACGAGGCAATTGCGCGGCCATGGCAGGCTTGCCGGCAAGACGCGCGGCGTCCTTGTCAAATGCGCCAAACCCGGCCAGGAGCTGCGCGCGGACCTGCCCTCGATCGGCCCCCTGACGGTCGAGGCCGCGCATGCCGCCGGACTGGCCGGCATTGCCCTGGAAGCTGGCCGCTCGCTCATTCTGGAAGGACCTGAAACGCTGGAACGCGCCAACGCGCTTGGGCTGTTCATCGTCGGCTTGCCTGCAACGGAGCTGACCAATGGGGAGCCGGCAAATGGTCGCTGACAAGCCGCTCAAGATCGCGATCGTCGCCGGCGAGGAATCCGGCGATCTGCTCGGCGCCGACATCGTGCGCGCGCTCCAGCGCACGACCGGTCGCGAGGTGCAACTTGTGGGCATTGGCGGACGGCATCTGCAGCAACTGGGGCTGACGCCGCTTTTCGAGGGCAGCGAGATCGCGCTGATGGGCTTCAGCGCGGTGCTGCGCGACCTGCCGCGGCTGATGCGCCGGATCAACCAGACGGCGGCGACGATCGCGGCCGAGCGGCCTGATTGCCTCGTCACCATCGACAGTCCGGACTTTTCGCTGCGCGTCGCGAAAAAGGTCCGCGCGGCAGCGCCGGCCATCCCGATCGTCCATTATGTCTGCCCGAGCGTATGGGCGTGGCGGCCGGGCAGGGCGGTGGCGATGAAGCCGTATGTCGACCATATCCTGTGCATCCTGCCGTTCGAGGTGAAGGCGCTTGCCCGTCTCGGCGGACCGCCTGGCACTTATGTCGGTCACCGGCTGACGCAGGATCCGGGTGTGCTCGGCGCCGCCAAGGCGCAGAGCCAGCCGCGCGATCTCTCCGACGACCGCGTCAAGACGGTGCTGGTGCTGCCCGGCTCGCGCCGCGGCGAGGTCCGCCGGCTGATAGAACCCTTCGGCAAGGCAATGTCGGCGCTGCGTCAACGCGGCCATAGTCTGCGCCTGCTCTTACCGACGGTGCCGCATGTCTCCGAGCTGGTGAAGGCCTCTGTTGCCAGTTGGGACGACAAGCCCGAAATCATCACGGAGCCGGAGCGCAAATGGCAGGCCTTCGGCAAGGCCGATGCGGCGTTGATCGCGTCCGGAACGGTTTCGCTCGAGCTGGCGCTTGCCGGCGTTCCGATGGTGTCCTGCTACAAGCTCGACCCGATCGCGCGCCAGCTCCTGCAGCATATGGTGACGACGTGGTCGGCGCTGCTGCCCAACCTCATTTCCGACCGTGCGCTGGTTCCGGAGTTTTATGACCAGTATGTCCGTCCGGAAAATCTCGCCAGGCAGTTGGAAGCCCTGTTCGCCGACACCGGCGTGCGGGCATGGCAAAAGGCGGGCTTTGCCGAGATCGCCCGGCGCATGGCGACCGAGCAGCCCTCGGGCGAGATCGCGGCGGAGGTGGTGATGGGGTGTAGGCAGTAGGCAGTAGGCCTCTCTTTCTACTGCCTACTCACTATTCCCTATCTCTTTGCGATCGGCACGTAATCGCGTTCCGTGGCGCCGGTGTAGAGCTGGCGCGGGCGGCCGATCTTCTGGTGCGGGTCCTCGATCATTTCCTTCCACTGGGCGATCCAGCCGACGGTGCGCGCGACCGCGAACAGCACGGTGAACATGGTGGTGGGGAAGCCGAGCGCCTTCAGCGTGATGCCGGAATAGAAATCGACATTTGGATAGAGCTTCTTGGCGATGAAATATTCGTCGGTCAGCGCGATCTTCTCAAGCTCCATCGCGATGTCGAGCAGCGGATCGTCCTTGATGCCGAGCTCGCCCAGCACCTCATGCGCGGTCTTCTGCATGATCTTGGCGCGCGGATCGTAGTTCTTGTAGACGCGATGGCCGAAGCCCATCAGCCGGAACGGGTCGTTCTTGTCCTTGGCGCGGGCAATGAACTCCGGGATGTGGTCGACATGGCCGATCTCGCCCAGCATGTTCAGCGCGGCTTCGTTGGCGCCGCCATGCGCCGGGCCCCAAAGACAGGCGATGCCGGCGGCGATGCAGGCGAACGGATTGGCTCCGGAAGAGCCGGCGAGACGAACTGTCGAGGTCGAGGCGTTCTGCTCATGGTCGGCGTGGAGGATGAAGATGCGCTCCATCGCGCGCGCCAGCACCGGATTGATCTTGTACTCCTCGCACGGCACGGCAAAGCACATGTGCAGGAAATTGGCCGCGAAGCCGAGATCGTTCTTCGGATAAATGAAGGGCTGGCCGATATGGTATTTGTAGGCCATCGCCGCGATGGTCGGCATCTTGGCGATCAGGCGCATCGAGGCGACCATGCGCTGATACGGATCCGAGATATCGGTCGAGTCGTGATAGAAGGCCGACAGCGCGCCGACCACGCCGCACATCACGGCCATCGGATGGGCGTCGCGACGGAAGCCGGTGAAGAAGCGCGACATCTGCTCGTGCACCATGGTGTGGCGCGTCACGCGATAATCGAAATCCTCCTTCTGCGCCTTGGTCGGCAATTCACCGTAGAGCAGCAGATAGCAGACCTCGAGGAAGTCGCCATGTTCGGCAAGCTGGTCGATCGGATAGCCGCGATGCAGCAGGATGCCGGCATCGCCGTCGATGAAGGTGATTGCCGACTCGCAGCTCGCCGTCGACGTGAAGCCCGGATCGTAGGTGAAGGCGCCGGTGGTGCTGTAGAGCGCGCCGATATCGATGACGTCAGGCCCGGTCGACCCGCTTCGCACCTTGAACTCATGCGTCTTGCCGGCGAGTTCGAGCCTGGCGGTCGACTCGTGCGCCTTGCCGCCAGGTTCCAATTTTGTCGCAGCTTCGCTCATTCCCAAACTCCTTTATGTTCCTCATGCCGGCAAGGCAATTCCTGCAAACGACACGTCGAAATCACCGGAATGCGCGAACTTGCCACCGCATTTTAGGAGGCGCGTGCCAGATTGGGCCAAGGCCTAATGTTGCACTGCGAAACACACCTTTCAATGCCAATCTTCTTGGGCCAGTTCGCTCCTAATCGATTTGATCTCCAATCCTTGCCAGGCTTTCCTGGCGGCCCAGCACGGCCAGCACGTCGAACACGCCGGGCGAGGTGCTGCGGCCGGTCAGCGCGGCTCTGAGCGGCTGGGCCACCGCGCCGAGCTTGTGCCCGCCGGCCTGCGCAAATTCGCGGATCGAAGCCTCCGCCGAAGCGGCGCTCCAGTCGCCTTGGATGGAAGACAATGCGACATGCGCGCCGCGCAGAATCGCGCGCGCATCGGCGCTCAGCAAGCCCGCCGCCTTCTCGTCCAGCGGCAAGGGCCGCTCGGCGAACAGGAAAGCCGCGCCGTCGACCAGCTCGACCAGGGTCTTGGCCCGCTCCTTGAGGCCGGGCATGGCGGCAAGCAGTTGCGCCTTGCGCTTGTCGTCGAGCTTTGCGGCAAGCGCCGGACCGCCCTCGAGATAGGGCAGAGTGGCGACGAAGATATCGAACAGCGCGCGATCGTCCATCTTGCGCATATGCACGCCGTTCAGCGCCTCGAGCTTGGCGAAGTCGAAGCGGGCAGCGCCCTTGTTGACGTCGCCGATATCGAACCAGGCGATCATATCCTTGATCGACATCACCTCGTCGTCGCCATGGCTCCAGCCGAGCCGCGCCAGATAGTTGAGCAGGGCTTCCGGCAGATAGCCCATGGCGCGATAGGCCTCGACGCCGAGCGCGCCATGCCGCTTCGACAGCTTGGCGCCGTCGGCGCCGTGGATCAGCGGGATGTGCGACATCGACGGCACCGCCCATCCCATGGCGTTGTAGATCACCGTCTGGCGCGCGGCGTTGGTCAGGTGGTCATCGCCGCGGATGATATGGGTGACGCCCATATCGTGGTCGTCCACGACGACGGCATGCATATAGGTCGGGTTGCCGTCCGAACGCAGGATGATGAAATCGTCGAGATCCTTGTTGGGAAACCGCACTTCGCCCTGCACGCGGTCCTGCACGACCGTCTCGCCCTCGGTCGGCGCCTTGATGCGGATGGCGCCCTTGACGCCGGCCGGAGCCTCGGACGGATCGCGGTCGCGCCACTGGCCGTTGTAACGCGGCGGCAAACCCTTGGCTCTAGCTGCCTCGCGCATCGCCTCCAGTTCCGCAGGCGTCTCGTAGCTGTAATAGGCCTTGCCCATGCGCACGAGCTCCTCGGCCACCTCGCGATGGCGCGGCGCACGTTCGAACTGCGAGACGGCGTCACCATCCCAGGACAGGCCAAGCCAGGTCAGACCTTCGAGAATGGCGGCCGTAGCGGCCTCGGTGGAGCGCTCGCGATCGGTGTCCTCGATACGCAAAAGCATCGTGCCGCCGGTGTGCTTGGCATAAAGCCAATTGAACAGTGCCGTGCGCGCGCCGCCAATATGCAGGTAGCCTGTTGGCGAGGGGGCAAAACGTGTGACGACCTTGTCGGACATGGAACTCTCGAAGAAGCACTGAAACGGCACATTTCGCGCGGGCTTCCACGCGACCGGCGTTCATGTAGCATAGGCGGTCTGGGGCGCAAGGGGCAGACCCGATGGCTGGACGTGGCCGGGGCGCGAAGGAGGGCGGGGGAACGACAGCAGGCGTCAGCGAGCGCCTGATGTTTGCTCATGCCGCGTCCACTGAAGAAGCGCCGCTTTCGCTTCCGGAACTCCATCCACCCGCCGAGCTGCCGCCGCCCGGTGGCGGTGCGCTACAGTCGGCCTCGCCAACAGCCGTCGTCAGCAGGATTCGCAAACAGCTTGGCCGCGTTTCGCTTCCTGCGCTGCGCCGAAGCGTTGCAGTCGCTGCCACCACCGAGCTCGATCGTGGCGTCGGCTTTCTGCTGGTGCCGGTGTTTCTGGCCGCCGGTGTCATCTATTACTTTTCGCTGAGCACCGAGCCGGATCTCTACAGGCCGCTTGCGGCGGTGGCGCTGATGGCTGTCTGCGCGGCGGTCTCGCGCTCCTGGCAGAGAACGCATCTTCTGTTCATGGCAACGCTTTTCTGCGCCTTGGGCTTTCTCGCGGCCAAGGTGGAGACCTGGCGAATGGCGACCCCGATGCTGGGGTCGGAAATCCAGACAAGGCTGACGGGCCGGCTCGTCACCGCGGAGGCGATGGCCAACGGCCGTGTCAGGCTGACCATCGACCTTATTTCCACGGACCATCCGAAGCTGCGTTACGCGCCGGACCGCGTCAGGCTGTCGGCGCGCAGGATCCCGCCCGGCATGACGGCCGGATCGATGCTGACCGGCTATGCCAAGCTGCTGCCGCCGACGGGCCCGGTTCGGCCGGACAGCTACGACTTTTCCTTCGACAGCTATTTTGCCGGCATCGGCGGCAGCGGCTTTTTCCTGGGCGACCCGAAGCTGGTTGCGCCGGTGGAGGCGCCTTTCGGCGCGCGCGTCGCCTCGGCAGTCGAAAACGCGCGCGAAGGGATCGCCGATCACATCAGGAGCAGCATAGGCGGGTCCGAGGGCGAGATCGCGGCGGCGCTGATCGTCGGCGTGCGCGCCGGCATTCCGGAAGCGATCAACGAGTCGATGCGGCGCACCGGCATCTACCACATCATCTCGATCTCCGGCCTGCACATGGCGCTGGTCGCCGGCACGATCATGGTCCTTTTGCGCGGCGCCTTCGCGCTGCTTCCGGATTTCTCCTCGCGCCGGCCGGTGAAGAAATATGCCGCCGGAATCGCGCTCATCTCGATCGCCGCTTACCTCGTCATCTCCGGCATCGTGGTGGCGGCCGAGCGAAGCTTCATCATGCTCGCCGTGATGCTTGCCGCCGTGCTCTTCGACCGTGCGGCGCTCACGATGCGCAACCTGGCGATCTCGGCTATCGCGGTGATCCTCGTCTCGCCGCACGAGGTGGTCGGCCCGAGTTTCCAGATGTCCTTCGCCGCCACCGCCGCCCTGGTTGGCGCCTATGCCGGCTTTGCCGACTATCGCGCCGGCAAAACGATCGCGCCGCCGGCAAAGCGTTCATTCCTCGGATTCCTGTCGCGAAAACTGGTGCTTGGCGTAAGCGGCGCCGCCGTGACGTCGCTCATCGCGGGCAGCGCGACATTGCTGTTTGCGATCTGGCATTTCCAGCGCGTGTCGCCCCTCAGCCTGCTCGCCAATCTGGCGGTCATGCCGATCGTCTCACTGATCGTCATGCCGTTTGCCGTGTTGAGCGCGCTGGCCATGCCTTTCGGTTTCGACGGCCCGTTCCTCTTTGTGATGGGCAAGGGACTGACGGCGATGATCGCCATTTCGGCATGGATTTCCGAACGCTCACCGGTCGACGCCGTCGGGCTGATCTCGATCCAGTCGGTGCTGCTGGCGACGATCGCGCTGGTCATTGCGACAATGGCCACCACCTGGCTGAGGCTTGCCGCCGTTCCCTTCGCGCTTGCCGCGCTGCTGGCCATTCCGCATGTCCGCACGCCGGACGTGCTCATTTCGGAGGACGCGCATCTGGTGGCGATGCCGATCGGCGGTGGCGAGCTTGCCGTCAATCGCGCACGCTCCAACGAATTCACCACCGACAACTGGAAACGGGCGCTGAAAGCCGAGGAAATCGTGCCGCCGGAGACGTTCGCCAAAGATGCCCTGGACATCGTCGATCCCGTCGATCTGCCGCCCGGCTCGCCCTTCTACTGCACGGGTGATCTTTGCATCGGCCGGCATCCGTCCGGCGCCATTGTCGCACTCGCCGAAACCCGCGACAGCGCCCGGCCGGCCTGCGGCTTCGCCGACCTCGTCGTCATCAACGATGCCACCGCCTACAATCCCTGCCGCGATCCGCGGGTGCTCGTCGTCACCAAGCGGCAGTTGGCGCGCGACGGCAGCGCCGCCGTCTTCTTCGATCCGCAATCGGCAACCGCGAGGCCGGCTATCCAATATGCTGTCGAGCAGCCGTACCGGCCTTGGCACGAACAGCGCACGTATACTCGCGAGGCGAGAGGACTGCCGCCTTATCAAAAGCCTGAGCGGACGGATGCGAAACCTTCGCAACCGGATCAATAGCGGCGGATCAACCCGACGAGCTTGCCCTGCACCTTCACCCGATCCGGTCCGAAGATGCGGGTCTCGTAGGCCGGATTGGCGGCTTCTAGCGCGATCGAGGCACCCTTGCGGCGGAAGCGCTTGAGCGTCGCTTCCTCATCATCGACCAGCGCCACGACGATCTCGCCTGGGCTTGCCGTGTTGGCGTTGCGGATGATGACGGTGTCGCCGTCGAAAATGCCGGCCTCGATCATCGAGTCGCCTTTGACCTCCAGCGCATAATGCTCGCCGCCGGCGATCATGTCCGGCGGCACCGTGATCGAATGCGTCTGGTGCTGGATGGCGTCGATCGGCACACCGGCGGCGATGCGACCCATCACCGGAATGGATACGGCCGAGCCGGCATCGTCGTCGTTGCTCGGCGTCGGGGCGCGCGAGGGCGCAGCCGGCTTGACCTGACGGCTGAGATTGTTCTGACCCAGGCTGCCCTGGATGACGCTTGGCGAAAACTTCTTCGCCGCGTTGAGGCCGGGAGCGATCGAGTCGGGCAGGCGCAGCACCTCCAGCGCGCGCGCCCGGTTCGGCAGCCGGCGAATGAAACCGCGTTCCTCCAACGCCGTGATCAGCCGGTGGATGCCGGACTTGGAGGCGAGGTCGAGCGCTTCCTTCATCTCGTCGAAAGACGGCGGAATCCCGCTTTCCTTCAGCCTTTCGTGGATGAACATCAGAAGTTCATGTTGTTTGCGCGTCAGCATGGCGGCCCCCACGGGTTCTGAAACCAGAATCAGAAAAACAAACCCAGAACAAACACTATCTGTTCCAGTTGTGTTCCGCAACCGTTTAAAGTTTAGTGAATTCGTTGACGATTTGTTCAGCGTAACATCAGAACGCTGCATTCGGCGCCGGTCTCGGCTGCCGGCGCGAAGGGCTCGCGCACGATCAGGCCGTTGGCGTCGGCGAGCGTTCTGAGCATCGAGGAGTCCTGGATGCCGAACGGGGTCGCGACGAGCGTGCCGGCGTCCTCGCGTATGACGGCGCGCACATAGTCCTGCCTGAGGTCGTTGGCCTGCATCGCTGCGCCCAGCCGGGCCGTTCGCAGGTCCTGCCTGTGGTCGCGGCCGCCGAGCCGGGCAAGCAGCGGCTTCAGGAAGAGCTGCGAGCAGACGATGCTCGCCACCGGGTTGCCGGGCAGGCCGATGCAGCGGACATTGCCAAGCCGGCCGAACATCAGCGGTTTGCCGGGGCGCATGGCGATCTTCCAGAAGTCGAGCCGCATGCCCTCACCGGTCAGCACGTCATGGATCAGGTCGTGGTCGCCGACCGAGGCGCCGCCGAGCGTGACGATGACATCGGCGTTCGCCTCGACTGCTTTCCGGACCAGCGCCGCGATCGCTTCCTTGCGATCGGCGGCGATGCCGAGGTCGAGCGCACGCGCGCCGACCGACTGGGCGGCGGCGGCAACGCCATAGGCGTTGGACGAAATGATCTGATCGGGGCCGAGCGCGCTGCCCGGCGGCAACAGTTCATCGCCGGTGGCGATGATCGCGACCAGCGGCCGGCGCACGACATTCAAGGCGGGATGGTTGGCCGAGGCTGCAAGCGAAAGGGCCGCCGCGTCGAGCACGCGGCCCTTTTCGAGCACCACGTCGCCTTGGACGAAGTCGAGCCCGCGGCGGCGCACATTGCGTGCTTCGGCCGTCGGCTCCGTCACCTCGATCTGGCGGTTGCCGAGATCGCGGACGTTTTCCTGGATGACGATGGTGTCCGCGCCTTCAGGCAGCGGTGCGCCGGTGAAGATGCGCACCGCCTGGCCTTCGCCGACAGTCCCGGAAAAGCCGCGCCCGGCGGGCGCCATGCCTATGACCTCCAGTTGCGCCGGCGCAGAAGCAACATCGGCGGAGCGTACGGCGTAGCCGTCCATCGCCGAGGCGTTGAAGGGCGGCTGGGTGCGCAGCGCCACAACCGGTTCCGCCAGAACCCGCCCGGCCGCGTCCGCCAGCGGAACGCTCTCGCCCGGCAAAGGTGCTGCGCCGTCGAGCAAGCGTTCGAGCGCTTCGGCGACTGGAACGAGGGCCATCAGGCACCCGCCTTGTAGTCGCCCGACTTGCCGCCGGTCTTTTCGACCAGCCGGATACCGGAAATCACCATGCCACGGTCCGCCGCCTTGGCCATGTCGTAGATGGTGAGGCAGGCGACCGAAGCGGCGGTCAGCGCCTCCATCTCCACGCCGGTCTTGCCGGTGACGCGGGCAAGCGCGGTGACCCTGAGGCCGGGCAGCGCGCGGTCCGGCTCGATCTCGACGGCCACTTTGGTGAGAAGCAGCGGATGGCAAAGCGGGATCAACTCATGCGTCCTCTTCGCCGCCATGATGCCGGCGATGCGCGCTGTGCCCAGCACATCGCCCTTCTTGGCGTCGCCGGCGAGAATCATCTCCAGCGTTTCCGGCTGCATCGAGACAAAGCCTTCGGCGATCGCGGTGCGTGTTGTCTCGGCCTTGTCGCCGACATCGACCATGTTGGCTTCGCCCTTGGCGCCGAGATGGGTGAGGGCCATCTCAGATGGCCTCAGCCGCCGCCTTGCCTGTCAGCAGAAGCTCGGTCGCCGCGGCCACATCCGCCTGCCGCATCAGGCTCTCGCCGACCAGGAAGGCGCCGATGCCGGTCTTTTGCATCCTGAGGCAGTCGTCGTGGGTGAAGATGCCGCTTTCGCTGACCAGCAGGTAGCCGCCCGGCACCATCGGCGCCACCCGCTCGGAAGTCTCAAGCCTGGTCTCGAAGGTCCGCAAATTGCGGTTGTTGATTCCGATCAGCCGCGACGACAATTTTAGCGCGCGCTCCGTTTCGGCCTCGTCATGCACCTCGATCAGCGCGTCCATCCCGAGTTCGAACGCGGTCGCTTCCAATTCGCTCGCCAGGGCATCGTCAACGCTTGCCATGATGATCAGGATGGCGTCCGCGCCCCAGGCGCGGGCCTCGTAGACCTGATAAGGGTCGAACAGAAAATCCTTACGCAACGCGGGCAGAGACACCGCCTTGCGCGCATTGGTCAGAAATTCCGGAGCGCCCTGGAAAGACGGCGCATCGGTCAGCACCGAAAGACAGGCTGCGCCACCTTTCTGATAGGCCCTAGCGAGCGCCGGTGGATCGAAATCGGCGCGGATCAGCCCCTTGGAAGGGCTGGCCTTCTTTATCTCGGCGATCAGCGCGAAACCGCCGGCCCGGCGCTTGGCTTCGAGTGCCGCGAGGAAGCCGCGCGGCGGCTCGGCGTCCCTGGCTTTCGCCTTGATCTCGGCGAACGGCACGGCGAGCTTCGCGGCGGCGATCTCTTCGCGCTTGTAGGCTTCGATCTTGCGCAGGATGTCCGACAAGGTCTTATCCGTTCGAAATCTCGACGAGCTTGTCCAGCACGCCGAGCGCGCGGCCGCTGTCGATCGCTTGCGCCGCCGCCGCGATGCCGTCGGCCAAAGTCGTCACCTTGCCGGCCACGACCAGCCCGGCGCCGGCATTCATCAGCACTGTGTCGCGGTAGGCGCCGGCCGCTCCGCCCAGCATATCGCGCAATTCCTTGGCGTTGTAGGCCGCGTCGCCGCCGCGCAGCTCTTCCTTGCTGTGCCGCTTCAACCCGACGGCTTCCGGCGTCAGGGTGAAGCTGCGGATCTCGCCGCCGGCAAGCTCCGCCACCTGGGTTTCGCCCGTCGTGGTGATCTCGTCATAACCGTCGCCATGGACGACCCAGGCGTGATCGGCGCCCAGCGCCTTCAGCGTCTCGGCCACCGGCATGATCCACTCCGGCAGGAAGACGCCCACCATCTGGCGGCTGACGCCGGCCGGGTTCGACAACGGCCCGAGCAGGTTGAAGATGGTACGGGTGCCGAGCTCGACGCGGGTCGGCCCGACATGCTTCATCGCCGGATGATGCGCCGGCGCGAACATAAAGCCGACCCCGGCTTCGTGGATGCAGCGGCCGATCATCTCCGGCGAGATATCGATCTTGACGCCCAGCGCGGTCAGCACATCGGCGGAGCCGGTCAGCGAGGACAGGCCGCGATTGCCATGCTTGGCGACCGGCACGCCGGCGGCGGCGATGACGAAGGCCGAAGCGGTCGAGATGTTGACCGAGTGCGAATTGTCGCCGCCGGTGCCGACGATGTCGATGGCGCCGTGCGGCGCCTCGACACGCAGCATCTTGGCGCGCATCGTCGCCACCGCGCCGGATATCTCGCTCACGGTCTCGCCGCGCACGCGCAGCGCCATCAGGAAGCCGCCGATCTGGCCGGGCGTCGCGTCGCCCGACATGATGATGTCGAACGCCTCGCGCGCTTCCTCGAAGGAAAGCGCGGTGCCGGTGGCAACCTTGGCTATGTGTGTCTTCAGCGCGCTCATCGTGTCTGTGCTTGCGAAACGGCGTTCGGGTCGATGCGAACGTCATATTGCGATTGCAGCTGCGCCACCAGCTGGTCGAGCAGGTCGTCGGACATGCCGGCGCCGAAGGATTTCTGCGCGTCTTCCGGCACCGCGCTGCCGTCGGCGCCTGCCGGCTCGAAGACCTCGGCAACCTTGAACAGGATCTGGCCGTCGCCGGTGGGCGAGGGGATCAAACCGGTACCGCCTTCTCCGACGCCGAACATCGCCGCAGCACCCTCCTTGCCAAAATCGGCATCGTCGGCTTCGCGCTTAAGGCCACGCTTGGTTTGTTTCTCCAGCTTGAGCTCGCCGGCGATGACGTCGAGCGTGGTGCCGGCCTTGAGGCGCTTCTCCAGCCCCTTAGCCTTCGCGTCGAGCCGCTTGTCGGTCTCGGCCTCCGTCCAGTCGGCCACGACCTTCTTGCGGACTTCGTCCAGCGCGCGGTCGCGCGCCGGCGTGATCGACTGCACCTCGTAGAAGACAAAGCCATTGTCCGCGGTGGTCAGGCCCTCGTTCTCGGTGTTGGGCTCGGCCGCGAACACCGACTTGATCAGCGTGGCCGATTCCGGCAGGTCGTTGACAATCGTGCCGTCCGGCCGCTGGCCCGTACGGTCGATGGCGTCGATGGTGACAACCTTGAGCTTCAGCTTCTCGGCGGCTTGGGCAAGCGAGGCGCCTGAGGCGCGGGTGTCCTCATAGCTGTCATGGACGTCGAGCAGGATGCGGCTTGCTTCGCCGAGCGCCAGGTCCTTGCGGATCTGGGCGGACACTTCCGAAAGCGGCTTCACCACCTGCGGCTTGATCTCGGTGACGCGCAAGAGCACGGGACCGAAGGCGCCCTGGACGACTGGGCTGACCTCATTGGCATTGAGCGAGAAAGCCGCATCGGCGATCGCCTTGTCGGCGATCTTGTCCTTCGACAACGTGCCCAGCAGCGTGTCGGCCGGCGTCTTGCCTTCGGCGGTGATGAGCTTGTCGAAAGTGGCGCCTGCCTTCAGCGAATCGTAGGCCGCCTTGGCCGCATCCGGCGTCTTGAACACCAGCTGCTCGATGGTGCGCATCTCGGGCGTCGTGTAGCGCGCGATGTTCTTGTTGTAGTCCTCGCTGACTTGGCTGTCGGTCACCGCGGACGGATCCGCGATATCCTGCGGCTCCAGCCGGATATAGGAGAACTTGCGGTATTCCGGCGCGGCATAGTTCTTCTTGTTGGCGTCGAAATAGGCGTTGATGGCGCTGTCGGACGGCGCCTCAATCGGCTGCACCAGCCTCTTTGGCAGCACTAGATAGTCGATCGTGCGATCCTCGCCGCGATAGAGCGAGACCGCCTTCAGGAACGTCTGCGGCACCTTCAGGCCGTCGGAGATCGCCTCGACGATCTGCTGGCGCACGGCTACCTGCGCACGGTTCTTGAGATAGTCCTCAGGCCGCATGCCGAGCTGGCGCAGGAGATATTCGAAGGTCCGGCGATCGAACTGGCCGCTGGGGCCCTTGAACGCGGGATCCTCGCGCGTCAGCTCGGCCAGCCGGTCCTTGGAAAGGCCGAGCCCTAGCTTGCGCGCCTGCTCGTCGAGCACGGCGCCCGAAACGAGCTGCGCCAGCACCTGGTTGTCGACGCCGAGCAGCTTGGCCTGCTCCTGGGTGACGCGCTGGCCATATTGCTGCGACAGAAGGCTGAGCTGGCGGTCATAGGCGAGGCGGTACTCGTTAATCGAGACCTCGGTGCCGCCGGCCGTGATCACCGCGTGATGACCGCCCAGCACGCCACCCACCATGCGCGTGGTCGCGCCCCAGGCGAGGAAGCTCACCACCAGCAAGGACAGCAACGCCTTCGCGACCCAAGTGCCCGCCGCGCTTCTCAATATACCAAGCATGCATACTTCCGATTTTTGCGCATTTTCGCACGCGCCGAGTGTGAAACAAGCGCAATAGCGCCCTTCCGGCCCACTGTCGATTGCTTTGTGACCTGATTTTGGTAGTGAGGGCGCTGCTTAACGTCGCTCGGAGAACGCGCCCCATGACCCCTGGAATCCGCCCGCTTGTCGCCGGCAACTGGAAAATGAACGGCACCAGCGCCTCGCTCAACGAGCTGCGGTCGATCGGCAACGGGTTCATGAGCGGACTCGACGCGGAGACCGAAGCCCTGGTGTGCGTGCCGGCGACCTTGCTCCAGCGCGCCGCCGAGATCCTGTCGCGCACGCCGGTGCGGGCCGGGGGAGAGGATTGCCATCCCAAGGAGAGCGGCGCCTTCACCGGCGAGATTTCGGCCGAGATGCTCAAGGATGCCGGCGCAAGCCACGTGATCGTCGGCCATTCGGAGCGTCGCGAGCTGTTCGGCGACAATGATGCCATCGTGCATGCCAAGGCATCGGCCGCCTGGCGGGCGGGGCTTGTGGCCATCATCTGCATCGGCGAAACGCGGGCCGAGCGCGAGGCGGGCGCCACGCTTGATGTCCTGTCGCGTCAGCTCGAAGGGTCGGTTCCGACCAGCGCGACCGCGGCCAACACCATCATTGCCTATGAGCCGGTCTGGGCGATCGGCACCGGCCTGACCCCGACCGCGGCCGACGTAGCCGAGGCGCATGCGCATATCCGCGGCAAGCTGACGGGGTCGCTGGGCGATGCCGCGGCGAAGATGCGCATTCTTTACGGGGGCTCGGTCAAGCCCTCCAATGCGGTGGAGCTTCTCGGCGTCGAGAACGTCGATGGTGCGCTGGTCGGCGGCGCCAGCCTCAAGGCAGCCGACTTTCTGGCGATTGCGGAAGCCTATATGAACATCGCTTAGCGACCGTCGCCCAGGCTCGCGCGGCCTAAATCGTTGTAATGGCCGCATTGCTTCCCATATTCCCGGCCACGGGCTTGGAAATGCCGCCAAAGCATTGTAAGGAGCCGCCTCCAAAACACCGGTCGTATGCGCGGCAGCGCTCGGCCTCGCCAGGATAAATTATGGAAACCGTACTGATCGTCATCCACCTCATGGTCGTGCTCGCCCTTGTCGGCGTGGTGCTGCTGCAGCGCTCCGAAGGCGGCGGCCTGGGCATCGGCGGCGGTTCCGGCTTCATGACCGCGCGCGGCGCCGCCAACGCGCTGACCCGCGCCACCGCAATCCTGGCTGCGGCCTTCTTCGTAACATCGCTGGCGCTGTCGATCCTTGCCCGCTACGGCGAGAAGCCGATCGACATTCTCGACCGTCCGGCGACGTCCGGCCAGGGCAACGGCGTGCTCAACCAGCTGCCGGGTTCCAACGGGCCGGTGGGCACCTCCAAGCCCGTGGCTCCGGCCGGCAGCACGGCTCCGTCAGGCGGCACGGCGACGACCACGCCGCTCGCCAATGGCGCGACCCCGCCGGCCCCGGCAACGACGCCCGCTCCGGCTGCGCCGGCGCCCGCGAATCCGGCCACGCCGCCGGCAAACAATGGCGTCACCCTGCCGGTCACCCCGCAGGTCCCGAACCAGTAGCCGGACAAGCATCGGGCCGCGATCTGTTGTTCTTTGAACACAGTCGCGGCAAATGCGCGCCCATCACGAAGATTCAACTGGGCGTAGCGCCTGCCTCAGCTTGAGGCGACGACAGCCCATCGACTATAGATTGCGCGCGGCACTTTTCGGCGTCCTTGGGGGGCGCCGGGCGACGCCGTGGGCAACTTGCACTGAACAATCGGATCTTCGCCATGCAGCTTCGCAGCTTCATCCTTCTGGGATTCTGTGCCGTCCTCGGCATGGGTTCCTCGGCCTTTGCCGGACCGGCAAATCTGGCCACTTCCCCGTCGGTTGAGAGGACCGACGCAGTTCCTGTCGCCGCCAAGAGCGACGCATCGCAGCTGAGGCTCCTCAAGAAGAAGAAAAACCCGACTCCGGACGATCTCGCGCAGATCAGCAAGCTCGAGGCCAAGATCGCGGCGGACAAGGAAGCCGCCAAGCAGAAGGCGCTCGAGGCTCGCAAGATGGCGATGCGTGAGGCGGCGAAGGCCAAGGCGGACGCCGCGCGCCAGGAATGGCTCGCGAGGAAGAACGGCGGCGCTGCTCCGGCCGAAGTCGCCGACGCCAAGCCTGCCAATAAGAAGACCATCAAGATCATCGAGCCGCTGATGCCAGTTGAGCCGATCCAGACCGCCGAGCCGATCCCGGCCGAGGCGATGAACATCACAGCCACGGGCAACAATGGCGAGTTGCGCAGCGAGAACCCCGGCCAGAAGCAGACGAGCAGCGGCGGGCTGTTCGCCGGCCTGTTCGGCGGTTCCTCCGTCACCTCGATCAACTATCTGCCCGAAACCCGGGCGCTCGATTCCGCCCTTGCCAAGAAGGAGGCCAAGCGCCCCTTCAAGGTGAAACCGGAATTCGTGCCGCAGGATGTTTCCTTCTCGGGCTACGAGCCGGGCACCATCGTCATCGACACCAACGCGCGTCGCCTCTATCTGGTCGAGAGCTATTCGACAGCGCGTCGCTACGCCATCGCCGTCGGCCGCGAGGGCCTGCAGTTCAAGGGCACCGTGGCGGTCGGCGACAAGCAGGAATGGCCGCGCTGGATCCCGACGCTCGACATGCAGAAGCGCGAGCCGAAACATTACGGCCAGTACAAGGACGGCATGCCCGGCGGTGGCGAGAACCCGCTCGGCGCGCGCGCTATCTACCTCTATGACGGCAAGAAGGACACGCATCTGCGCATCCACGGCACCATCGCGCCGCAGACGATCGGAACCAGTGCCTCCAATGGCTGCTTCCGCATGATCAATGAGCACGTCATGGACCTCTATAGCCGTGTCAAGATCGGCACCAAGGTTGTGATTATCTGACCGCTTCCATCAAACTGCCGAAAGGGCCGGCATCGCCGGCCCTTTTGTTTTGACCGAATCCAAGGGCTGTTCCTTGTTGGAGCATGATCTTTCCCGAAAACCGGTTTCCACTTTTCGGGATCATGCTCTGGAGGCCCCGGCGCCATTTTGGGAAAAAGCCTTCGCGGCGGTTTTTTCTCTGGCGGAATCAATCAGGCCGCGTTAAGCGATGACTCCCATGGCGCGATATGTATTCATCACAGGCGGCGTGGTTTCCTCACTCGGAAAAGGCATCGCCGCAGCAGCTCTTGGGGCTCTTCTGCAGGCGCGAGGCTATCGCGCACGGATTAAGAAGCTCGATCCTTACCTGAATGTCGACCCCGGAACGATGTCGCCTTACCAGCATGGCGAAGTGTTCGTGACCGATGATGGCGCCGAGACCGATCTCGATCTCGGCCATTACGAGCGCTTCACCGGGCGCTCGGCCAACCAGCAGGACAACATCACCACCGGCCGCATCTACAAGAACATCATCGAGCGCGAGCGGCGCGGCGATTATCTCGGCGCGACCGTGCAGGTGATCCCGCACGTCACCGACGAGATCAAGCATTTCGTGCTCGACGGCAATGACGACTACGATTTCGTGCTGTGCGAGATCGGCGGTACGGTCGGCGACATCGAGGCGATGCCCTTCCTGGAAGCGATCCGCCAGCTCGGCAACGACCTGCCGCGCAACAACGCGGTCTATGTGCATCTCACCTTGATGCCCTACATCCCGACCGCCGGCGAATTGAAGACCAAGCCGACGCAGCATTCGGTCAAGGAGTTGCGCGGCATCGGTATCGCGCCCGACATCCTTCTGGTGCGCGCCGATCGGCCGATCCCCAAGGAAGAGCGCAGAAAACTTTCGCTGTTCTGCAACGTGCGCGAAAGCGCCGTCATCCAAGCGTTGGACGTGTCGCATATCTACGACGTGCCAATGGCCTACCATAAGGAAGGGCTCGATTCGGAAGTGCTCGCCGCCTTCGGCATCGATCCGGCGCCGAAGCCGCGCATGGAGCCCTGGCAGGCGCTCTCCAACCGCATCCATAATCCGGAAGGCGAGGTGACCATCGCCATCGTCGGCAAATACACCGGCCTCAAGGACGCCTACAAATCGCTCATCGAGGCGCTTTCGCATGGCGGCCTCGCCAATCGCGTCAAGGTCAAGCTCGACTGGATCGAAAGCGAGATCTTCGAGAAGGAGGATCCGACGCCCTGGCTGGAGAAGGTGCACGGCATCCTCGTTCCCGGCGGATTCGGCGAGCGCGGCTCTGAGGGTAAGATCCTGGCGGCGAAGTTCGCGCGCGAACGCAAGGTGCCTTACTTCGGCATCTGCTTCGGCATGCAGATGGCCTGCATCGAGGCGGCACGGTCGCTGGCGGGCGTCGAGCACGCCTCTTCGACCGAGTTCGGTCCGACCGACGAGCCGGTCGTCGGCCTGATGACCGAGTGGCTCAAGGGCAATATGCTGGAAAAGCGCCGGGCCACCGGCGACCTCGGCGGCACGATGCGACTCGGCGCCTATCAGGCCGACCTCGCCAAGGGCTCCAAGATTGCCGAAATCTATGGCGACACGCAGATTTCGGAACGCCACAGGCATCGCTACGAGGTCAACATCGATTACAAGCAGCGGCTCGAGGATTGCGGCCTGGTGTTCGCCGGCATGTCGCCCGACGGCGTGCTGCCGGAGACGGTCGAATATCCCGACCATCCCTGGTTCATCGGCGTGCAGTACCATCCCGAACTGAAGAGCCGGCCGCTCGACCCGCACCCGCTGTTCGCGAGCTTCATTTCGGCCGCCGTGGATCAGTCGCGGCTGGTTTGAGCAACCAGCCGGCACATTGGCCATGCAAACTTATGTCGCGCTGCTCTACAGCATCGTCCTGGGCGAGGGGCGGCGGGTGGTCATGGCCGACCTCAAGGCCATGGCCGAGAAGCTGGGGTTGAAAAACGTCCGCACGCTGGTCGCGACCGGCAATCTGGTTTTCGAGGCGCGGGCGGGCGACATCTCAAAGCTTGAGCAGCGGCTGGAAAAGGCCTTCGAAAAGACCTTCGGCCGCCATGTCGACATCATCGTGCGCGGCGCCGAGGACTGGCTCAAGCTTGCTGCAGCCAATCCGTTTCCGGGCGAATCCGCCGCTTCGGCCGATCAGGTCGCGGTGCGCGTGATGCGCGAGCCGGTGTCGGCGGATGCCGTCGAAGCGCTCCAGGCCCATGCCGCTGACGATGAGAGAGTGCTTTGGGTCGACGGCGATATCTGGCTTGTCTTCTCCCGCGAGCGGCCGAGCTCACGACTGCTCGCCGCGGCCAATCACAAGCGCTTCGGCGTCGGCACGTCGCGCAATTGGAACACAGTGCGTCGCCTCGCCGAGATGGTCGGCAGTAGGCAGTAGGCAGCATTTTCTATTGCCTAATCCCTACTGCCTACTGCCTTGTTTCAGGCCTTCGCCGTTCTGGCGCCTGCGCCCAGCGCCATCGTGCGCAGCACATAGTAGACGGCGCCTGCGATCGCCACGCCGAAGAACCAGCCATAGACGCCCCACCAGGACGGCAGCCAGTTGGTGAAGTTGGGCAGGATCGAGGAGAAGATGGCGCCGATGCCGGCAGCGATGAAGGCGTTGACATGCCAGCCGCTCTGGAAACGGAACTCGCCGTCCTCGCGATAGAGCGCCGCGACGTCGATCTCGCTTTTGCGGATCAGGTAATAATCGACCATCATCACGCCGAAGATCGGTCCCATCGTCGCGCCGATGATGTTGACGAAGGAAGCGGCGCTGCCTTCCCATGGCGCGAAGGGATAGAGCACCAAGGCGATCAGCGCCGCGATGTA
The DNA here is from genome assembly GCA_000824805.1 of Mesorhizobium sp. SOD10. Taxonomy (GTDB): domain Bacteria; phylum Pseudomonadota; class Alphaproteobacteria; order Rhizobiales; family Rhizobiaceae; genus Mesorhizobium. The sequence continues at coordinate 202,501 of CCNA01000002.1, read as the reverse complement.
GCCGCCCTTCTTGAAGTCGATCTGGCGCGGGAAGACGTTGGAGAAGTCGAAGGCCGGCGAGACGAAATTCGCCACGACATTGATACCCAGCGTCGCCACCGCGAAGGTCAGCGCGGCGAGAGCCGCCAGGAACCAGCTGTCGAACTTGGCCGAGATCTGGTCGGGATGCAGCAGCACCTCGTGGTAGACGTCATAGGCGGCGATCGTGGTGACTCCGGCAACCAGCGAGAACAGGATGAGGTTGACCGGCAGGCCCCAGATGTTGCCCTTGCGCAGCGCTGCATTGTCCGGCGCGTAGCGGGCGAAGTCGCAGAAATTGAGATAGAGCGCCGAGAAATAGGTGACCCAGATGGCGGCCACCGCGAACAGGGCGGTCCAGGAGCCAGGCTCGCCCGGAACGCCGGCATCCTTGGTCTTGTCCAGCAGCACGTCCATCGGGATGTCGCTGGTGAACGCGAAGGCGCCCGACTTCACGCAAAGATAGATGGCCAGGATCAGCATCATGACCCAGACGGCCGGGCCAGCCCAATCCTGGAAGCGGCGCACGGTTTCCATGCCCTTCTGGATGATCAGCAGCTGCAGCGCCCAGATGATGACGAAGCAGATCACCTCGAGGGTGGAATGGCCGAGCATGTGCGAGCTCTTGTTGAACTCGTCGAACCATTGCAGGCGCGTCAGCAGCGCGACGATCGCGCCCGACGCCGCGGCCGTCTGGGCGCCGTACCAGAAGCAGGCGACGATGGCACGCACCAGAGCCGGGACGTTGGCGCCCCAGATGCCGAAGGAGGCGCGGGCAAGCACGGGGTAGGGCAGGCCGGTCTTCACACCGGCATAGCCGACCAGGTTCATCAGGCCGTAGATGATCAGCGAGCCGATGCCGATGGCGATGATGAAGTTGACGAAGCCGCCGCAGAACAGAAACAGGCTGGCCGCCAGATAGTACCCCCAGAGGCTGTGGACGTCCGAGGTCCAGACGTTGAAGATCGAAAACGGTCCCCAGTTCCTGACCGTTGCGGGAGCCAGATCCTCATTGTAGAGGTCAGGCGATGCGCCTTGAATAGTCATTGCAAGTGTTCCCCTTTGCAAAAGAACGCGCCCTCACGCGTTTGACCGCGGAGGTTAAGCCTGACGCTGGGGAACCGGCAAGCAATCCATTTGCCGGCTTTCGCCTTAAAGATATTCAACGAGAATCGCTCTTATCCGATGGCTCCAGCCTGAGGCGAGCCGAGTCGTCAGATGCCTTCTCGCATCTCAGGCGCGGGCCGGCGGTTCCAAATTTTTTCCGTCGGCAACCAAATTTGTTTGGAACGAATTCTCGAGACGTGCGTTTGATGGAGTTCGACTGCACTGCGGTCGACCGGGAGGAAAATTATGGATCGCTTGCATTTCTTTACCCCAGTGCGAATTGCGCGTGGGCAGGGATATCCTGTGGAGGAGGTCGATAGCGTCTCCGAAGCGATGGTGTTCCTGCGGAAGTGGCCGACGGGACGGCGCGGACCGGTTTACCAATGCGCGCTGAATTGCTGCGCGGCGGCAATGGCGGGCAAGATGTCGGCCGAGGAGGCGCGGAAAGCCTTTGTCGGCTTTGCTCGCATCACCCGGCTGCTTGACGACGACATGGCGCTGCCGCTGGGTGGCGCGTCGATGGACAATGTCTACGCCTTGAGACGTTAGTACCTGCACGCCCGCGACGCCGGGTGTTGGCGGAGCGTCGGCCTTCGGCCGATGCCTGCGGGCCTTTGCTTGCATTTGAGCCATCCCGTTAAAGCACTTCATCGGGATAGACGCCCCACAAGTCGGTTTGTTTGACGAAGCCGGACGCCTCCCTCAGCGCGACAGCGCACCACTTCCCGTCACACCGTGTCAGCTTGACTCGGACGCGAGGCTCGAGCCACGCGGTGATGCGACCGTCGATTGCCGGCTTGTTGCGCAACGCAACCTTGTTCTTCGCCCAAGGAGCGACAATCCCCGTTCTTCGCCCGGACAGGAGCGGTCCGAAGATCCATCCGGTGGTTCCCTCCCAGTCCCTCACGCGGCGCCAATTGCCATATTGCTGATAGATCTCCAGCGGGATGCCCGGGCGTGTCATGACCCATTGGATGTCGTAGCCGGTGCCCGGTCCGACGCGCAGGTTGGCGGATGAGGCTTTCAGCGAGACGAAGCGCGGTAGTGGAAGAGTTCCGCCCTCCGCCCGCAGCCCGGCCATCGGTGCGGGTATCGAGATCAGCGCGGTTGTAAGGATGAAAAGGACGAGGACGGATTGCAGTCGACGTCCGACCGGCGGCGGACTTTCGGGAATCCGGGCGACCCTTCGGAATTCATGTCGTTCACCTGCGAATGCGGAAGGGATCGATCGCCATCGGACCGTCAGCGGCTTCATGTTGACTTTGCTTCACGTTGATTTCCGCAATCCGGCCGACAATGGCCGGAAATCGTCCTGTCGATCGACATGCTCTGCGGAAGCGACCCAGCTTGGGAGATGGGGCAGCGGGATCCCGGGTCCTACCGGCAGAATTTTCGGTCGCGAGCGGGTCTGCGAAGATATTCCTGCGCTCACGTTTGTCTCGCGCACGCCAACGCCTGACGCTGTGCTTGAGCACCCGGAAATTCTCCAAAATGGCGAGCGCGCACAAACTTCACCTCGATGCCGCATATACCGAGCCCGACGGGAAACTATTCCATACCGGTAGCAACCATCGAGGACTGGGTAAATTATCTGATTATTTCAGAGACTTAGTTGTATGGCGTGTGCACATCTGTGCGCACGAATGTTCTACTTTCCTCCGTTTTCTTCTGCGGGAGGGGCGGCTCTAAGGCTCGCTAGAAGGACCGCACGATGACGGCCCGAGACCAGTGGCTGCAGAACTCGGGGAGGGGCCCTTAGTTCTATACTTCAGCATCGCCTCTGGGTCGCGCCTCGGCCCGAACTGCGGGGGCTTATGGACAAAGTGGGATAGAAGTTTTGGTTTAGGACAATTTGGGAGGCATCGAGTGTAGACGCGCTTTGCGTCTCGTATCGGCCGTGGCGGTGAACTCTGTGTTTCCTAAAAGCGGTCACCGCTACGTCTTGAGGAAGCCAATCGTTATCAAATCGCTTCGTTAGGCTCCGCGGCCGAAGCGATCCACCCTGAAATCGTCGAGCGGTGTTTCGCAGCGGCCGGTCACCATGAGCTCGGCCATGGCATCGCCCACGCCCGGGCCGAGCTGGAAGCCATGTCCGCAGAAGCCGAAGGCGTGGAACAGGCCCGGCGTCGTCGCCGAGCGACCCATGACTGGCAGCATGTCGCGCACATAGCCTTCGCAACCGGACCAGGTGCGGATGACAGCGACCTTCGCGATTGACGGCAGCAATCGCGCAACGGCGCGCAGTTGCATCGGAAGGCGTATGGGATCAGCGGCCGCATGGCCCGGATCGAGGTCCACGGCCACCCTTTCGGCCGCGCCGCCGAAGACGATGTTGCCGCGCTCGACCTGACGCAGATAGGCGCCGCAGTCCTTGTCGCGCGTCCAGATGCCGACCACCGGCAGGATGCGATGCGGCAGCGGCTCGGTCACACCCATCTGTGGGCCGCGGGCATCGAGCGGAACCTGTTCGCCGAACAGCGCGGCGATGCGCGCGCCCCAAGCGCCTGCGGTGTTGAGCAGGCATTCGGCCGCGAATGAACCCTTTGAGGTGGCGACGAGGAAACCGGAAGCGGTTCCCTCGATCTTTTCGACCTGGGCTTCCTCGATCATTTGCGCGCCCAGCTTGAGGGCGGCCTCGGCAAAGGCCGGCGCGATCAGGCGGGGATTGCCGCTGCCGTCATGCGGAGAGAACGAGGCCGCGATCGCCTCGGGCCCGAGGCCAGGAAAACGGGAACGGATTTCGCGCGGCCCAAGCTCCTCCAACTCAAGCCCCCAGGGCTGCGCGGCTTGGGCATAGGCTCGCATGTCGGCAAGACTGCCTTCATCGAAGATTAGCCGGAGATGACCGGTGGCGCGGAATTCCACGTCGCGGCCGAGCATCTTCCCGGCCTCACCCCAGAGCTTGAGCGAGCGGTGAGCCAGCGGAAGCTGGGTGAGATGACGCCCCGTGCGGCGGATGTTGCCGAAGGAGGCGACGGTCGCTCCAGTACCGATCCGGTTGCGCTCGATCAGTGTCACGCGAGCGCCGCGTCTGGCAAGGAAGTAGGCCGAAGCCGTCCCCATCAGTCCGCCGCCCAGCACGATTACATCCATAGTCGTTCCTTGATCCTTGGATGCCGCCATCTTGTCGGCGCCGCGGCATTGCGTCAAAGATCGGTTTGGGCAAGGTCCATAAGCTTTACCTATGGAGTGACAATGCGGGCCCGGCAATTGGAAGTGTTCATCGCCGTCATGCGCGCGGGCACCGTGACCGCCGCGGCACGGATGTTGAACATCTCCCAGCCTGCGCTCAGCCAAATCCTGCTTCACACCGAGGACGAACTCGGCTTCACGCTGTTCGAGCGGGTCAAGGGCCGGCTGCGGCCGACCCCGGATGCGCTCGAGATATTCCCCGATGCCGAGAGGCTGTCGGCGGGGCTGGACGGGCTGCGCCGCAAGACCACGGATCTGCGGCTGGGGCGCGCCGGGCTGGTGCGGGTTGCGGCGTCTCCGCCGCCGGCCATGGCTATACTGCCGCGCGCGTTCACCGGGTTCCGGGCGCAGCATCCCAATATATTGCTGCGTTCCCATAGCGCCCCGATCGCCGCGATCGTCGACATGCTGCGCGCCGGGGATGCCAGCCTCGGCGTGGCCATGGACGATCGCCTGCCTCCCGACATCGAGGCCGAGGTGATCGGCAGCATCGGCTTCGCTTGCCTGTTGCCCGCCGGGCATGCGTTGGCCATGAAAACCGAGCTGACGCTTGCCGACCTCGCCGGAGAGGAGTTGATCTCCTATCGCGGAAACACCCGCCCTGCCGACGAGCTGGCTCACGCAGCCCGCGCGCAGGGTGTGGCGCTTTCGCCGTTGCTCGAGATCGATGCATCCATATCCGCGGTCGGCTTCGTCCAGGCCGGCTTGGGCATCGGTCTGGTCGATGCGCTGCTGCCATGGCATCAGTTCGCCGGGCTCGCCGTCAGGCCGCTTGCGGCGGGGCCGGAATTTCCGATCGCGCTGCTGACCTCGCGCGCACGGGCCCTTTCGCGGGCCGACGAGATGATGCGCGATGAAATCCGCGCGGCTTGTTCGGCCGTTCTCGGCGACCATCGCGCCAAGGCATAAGCAAGACTTATATCCGTGCCCCTTATACGTCTTGGACGCGCGCCGTCCAGCCGTGCCAGCTTTCGGTTGGCTAATCGGGAGAACGGCTCATGGACGGTGCCATCGTAAGCGCGGATGAGGCGCGGAACGGGGCTGACTGGAAGGTCGGCGTCGATATCGGAGGGACCTTCATCGATTTCTGCGCGCTCGAGGCAAAGTCCGGGCGCGTCGCCTCGCTGAAGGTGCTGACGACGCCGGAAGATCCGGGCGCCGAGTTGATGACGGGCCTCGCCCTGCTGGCGGAACGCGAAGGTTTCGATCCCACCCGCATGACGCGCTTCGTGCACGGCACGACCATCGGCATCAACACCATCATCCAGCGCAAGGGCGCGCCGCTCGCGCTGTTCACCAATGCCGGCTTCGAGGACGTGATCGAGCTCGCGCGGCTTCGCATGCCGGACATGTATTCGCTGTTCTGCGCGCGGCCGGACCCGCTGATCGCGCGCGATATGGTCTTCGGCATTCCGGCTCGCATGCGTGCCGATGGCAGCGAATCGCGAGCGCCGGATATGGCGGCGGTGGAAAGCGCGGTCGCGGCAGCGAAAGCGAACGGGGCGCAAGGGATCATCGTCGCCTTCCTCCATTCCTGGCGCAACGCCGCGCAGGAAGCTGCGGTCAAAGCTGCAATCGCGCGTCTTGCGCCGAACCTCTTCGTCTCCACTTCGGCCGAGGTCTGGCCGGTCATCCGCGAATACGAGCGCAGTTCGACCGCCATCCTGAACGGCTATGTCCATCCGCGCGTCGCCGGCTATCTGACGGCGTTGGAAGCGCGGCTGAAGGATCGCGGTGTGCCGGCCCGCCCGATGCTGACGAAGTCGAACGGCGGGCTGATGAACGCCGCCGAAGGCAAGCGTGCCTGCGTGAACATGCTTTTGTCGGGAACGGCCTCCGGGGTCATCGGCGCCTCGTGGCTGGCGCGTCAGGCAGGCGAGGACAAGGTTCTTACCCTCGACATCGGCGGGACCTCGGCCGACTTCGCCCTCATCATAGGCGGCGAGGCGCAGTTCGGCACCGGCGAGCTGATCGGCGAGTTTCCGCTCCATATCCCGTCGGTGTCGGTGAGCTCGATCGGCATCGGCGGCGGCTCGATCGCCAGCGTCGACGCGCAAGGGGTGCTGCGTGTCGGGCCGGAGTCGGCCGGTTCGACGCCGGGACCGGCATGCTATGGTCGTGGCGGCGAGCAGGCGACGGTGACGGACGCCATGGTCGTGTGCGGATGGCTCGGTCACAGCGAGATGGCCTATGGCCAGCTCAGGATCGATACGGGCCTGGCGCATCGCGCGGTCGGCGAGCTTGCCGCGCGGCTCGGCCGCCCGGTCGAGCAGACGGCCCAGGCGATCCTGGATATCGCGGTGTCGGAGATGTTCGTCGAGGTCGAGAAGCTCGCCTCGCGCGCCGGCGTCGACCTGCGCGATTTCACGCTGATGCCCTTCGGCGGCGGCGGCCCGATGCTCGGCGCCTTCCTTGCCCGCGAACTCGGCATGAAGCGCGTCCTTGCGCCGCGCCGCCCGGGCGTGGTGTCGGCGCTGGGCGGGCTGGTGGCCGATCTGCGCGGCGACTTCATCCGCACCATCTTCAGCCCGTTGACGGGCGCATCGCTCCCCATGATCCGCGAGGCGTTCGAGGCACTTGCCCAAGAGGGCCGCGACTGGCTCGCGGCGCAGGGACACGACGCGGCCGCGCAACTCTGCCTCTCCTGCGACATGCGCTATGTCGGGCAGAGCTATGAGATCGAGGTCGTCCTTTCGCCGAAATGGCTGGCCGAAGGTGACATGACCGCGATCGAGCAGGCCTTCCACCGCACCCACGAGCGGCTTTACGATTTCCACGACCCGGACGGCGCGATCGAGCTTGTGAATGTCCGGCTGTCGGCGATAGGCGCAGGTCCGGCCCTGTCCTTTCCGGAGACCGACGAGATCGATGCTCCGGCCGCGCCAGTGCGCGGGCTGCCCGTCTACACGGGCCTCAGCGTCGAGACCGTCGACCTTCACGACCGGCAGAACCTGGTGCCCGGCAGCACGTTCAGCGGGCCGGCCGTGGTGGTGCAGGAAGACACCACCTTCGCCATACCTGCGGGAACGCAGGCACGCGTCGACCGTCATCTCAACCTTCTGCTGACCTTCCCGGAGTGACTGTCTTGTTTGACCGGACAAACCTTCAGGTTCTCGCAAACCACGCCCGCGCGGCCGCCGAGAACATGGCGCACACGCTGCACCGCACCGCGCACTCCGCCTTCGTCAAGGAGACACAGGACTTCACGGTCATGCTGATGGACCGCTCCGGCGCGACCTTCGCCGTGCCGATGGAACTCGGCGCCACCTGGTATCCGGGGCTTTCCTACCACCGCGCCATCGCCATGGTCGATGACTACCGGCCGGGGGATGTCGCCTTCACCAACGATCCCTATTCCGGCCACGTCGCCACGCATGCGCCCGACACTCATCTGTGGAAGCCGGTTTTCGTCGACGGCGAGATCGTCGCCTGGACCGGCGGGCACATCCACAACACCGACATGGGTGGCGCGGTGCCGGCCTCGCTCAGCCGCGCGCTGACCGAGATCCATCAGGAAGGCATCCGCTTTCCGCCGATGAAGCTGGTGAGGGAAGGCGTCTTCGACGAGACGATCCTCAGGATCATGAGCACCAATGTGCGCAAGCCCGACCTCAACATCGGCGACATCAAGGCGCTGGTTGGCGCGCTCAACACCGGCGAGCGCAAGATTCTGGCGATGGTGAAGAAGTTCGGCAAATCCGGCTTCATCGAAGGCGTCTCCGCTCTCCTCGACCATGCGGAGGCGCAGGCGCGCGACGTGCTGCGTTCCATGCCTGACGGCACCTGGGAATTCGCCGATTACGCCGACGAGGATTCGGTCGAGGCCAATCCCTGCCGGCTGAAGCTGACACTGACGATCAGGGGCGACGAAGCGGTGCTCGACTTCACCGGTTCCGATCCGCAGCTCGGCTCCTCGCTCAACGTCCCTTCGGGCGGTGACCCGCGCCACACGATGTTGCTCGTCGGCGTCTACTACGTGCTCTACACGCTCAACCCGAAGATCCTGCTCAACACAGGCCTCACCCGGCCGTTCACCTGCATCACGCCGCAAGGTTCGGTGCTTAACCCGGTCCACCCTGCTGCCGTCGGCATGCGCTCGCTCACCTGCGCCCGGCTGCGCTCGGTCATATTCGGCGCTTTTTCGCAGGCGGTGCCTGAGCGGCTGCCCGCGGCTCCGGCCGGCAACAACTGCATCGTCAACGTCATGACCACCGACGAGCGCACCAGCAGGACCGTCATCGCAGCGGTGAACCCGGTGGTCGGCGGCGGCGGCGCGATGCCGCATCGCGATGGCACCAATGGGTCGGGCGCCGATGCCGCCTATCTCAAGAACACGCCGATCGAGATCACCGAGACCGAGACTCCGGTCGAGTTCGTGAAATACGGGCTCGCCCGTGACAGCGGCGGTGCGGGCCGTTGGCGCGGCGGGCTGGCTACCGAGATGGCCTTTCGCGTCTTTGCCCCCGACTCCCGGATTACCGCGCGCAACCGCGACCGCAGCTTCTTCCGTCCCTGGGGTGTGCTGGGCGGCAAGGCGGCCGGCCTGTCGGACATGGTCGTCAATCCGGGGACCGAGCATGAGCGGCGGCTGGGCAACATCGACACCGCGGTCCTGCAGCCCGGCGACGTGCTTGAGATCCGCTCCGCCGGCGGCGGCGGGCGCGGCGACCCGCATCGGCGCGAGCCCAGGCGGGTCGCGCAGGATGTGCGGCGCGGCTATATCTCGCAGGCCTCGGCCGAGCGCGACTACGGCGTCGTCATCCGCGGCGGCGAGGTGGACGAGCAGGCGACGGAGCAATTGCGCGCGCGGCACAAGTCGTCCACCGGCCATTTCCATTTCGGTCCGGAGCGCGAAGGCTACGAAGCGCGGTGGACACGAGCTGCCTATGACCGGCTCCACGCTCTGCTGGATGCCTTGCCGATCCATTGGCGGTTCTTTGCCAAGACGGAGATCTTCCGCCGCATGAAGGGGCGTTCCGGGCCGGAAGGCGTACAGGCGGCCTTCGATGCGGTCTGCGAACGGTTTCCCGAGCTGCCTCGTCCTCGTGCGGCGCGGGAGGCTGCGGAATGATCGCGGCCGGCCGCATCGTCCGGCTGGCCGAGCGCGACCGGGCAGAGGTGCAGTTCCTTCTTGACGGTGAGATCCGCGGCGCACTGGCGGGCGACACTGTGCTGACCGCCATGCTGGCATCGGGCCGCGCGCTGCGAAAGTCAGAGTTCGGAGCCGAACCGCGCGCCGGCTTTTGCCTCATGGGTGCCTGCCAGGATTGCTGGGTGTGGCAGGAGGAAGGATCGCGCCTGCGCGCCTGTACAACGCCTGTCGCTGAAGGCATGCGATTGCGCACGACGCCGCCGGAGAACTGGCCGTGAGCGAGCCACAAGCGCCGCGGATCGTGATCGTGGGCGCCGGTCCCGCCGGCATAAGGGCCGCCGCAACGCTTGTAGAGGCCCGGCTTCACCCGGTGGTGATCGACGAGGCCAATCGGGCGGGCGGGCAGATCTATCGCCGCCCGCCGGCAGGGTTTCTCCGCACGCCGGAGCAGCTCTACGGGTCCGAGGCGGCGAAGGCGCGCGCACTGCACGTGCACTTCGACAGGCTGGCCGAAGAAGGGCGGCTCACTTATTGCGCGCGCAGCTCGGTCATCGCCGTGCATGAGGGGCGGCTGCATGTGCTGGGGGAGGGCGGCGTGCAGGTGATCGGCTATGACCGCCTGATCCTTGCCACCGGAGCGTCCGACCGGATGGCTCCGATCCCCGGCTGGCAGAACGCCGGCGTCTACAGCCTCGGCGCGGCGCAGATCGCGCTCAAGGCGCAGGGCGTGGCGCTCGGGCGGCGGATTGTCCTGATGGGATCGGGGCCTTTGCTGACGCTGGTCGGTGCGCAACTCCTCAAGGCTGGAGCGGATGTGGCGGCGGTACTCGACACCTCCCCCTGGCACCGGCAGATGCAGGGGTTCTGGGGACTTTCCGCCCGCCCAATCATCGCGCTGCGCGGGCTGGCGCTGCGGGCGATGCTCGGCGGCCGCTATCACGCGGGCGTTCGGCTGGAGCGGATCGAGGCCGGCGCATCGGGGGTGACGGCGCTGCGCTGGCGCGACGCCGGCGACCGCGAGCGAATCACCGCATGCGACATGATCGGCATGGGTTGGCACCTGCGGGCGGAGACGCATCTGGCCGACCTTGCTGGATGCGCCTTCGCCTATGACGAGCAGTGGCGGCAATGGCTGCCGAAGGCCGACGAGATGGGTCGGGCGGGCAACGGCGTCTATCTTGCCGGCGACGGAGTGCGTCTTCTCGGAGCGGACGGCGCGGAAGTGGCCGGGCGCCTTGCCGCGACTGCGTGTCTTGCCGATCTCGGGCGTCCGGCGCCTTCCGTCAGCGCCGACCTGCGCAAGCTCGCGCGGCTCGAGCGCTTTGCCCGCGGGTTGGCCTGTGCGTTTCCTTGGCCAGTCGCGATGGTGCGAACACTTCCCGACGAGGCGATCGTTTGCCGCTGCGAGAACGTTACGGCAGGAGCCGTGCGCGAGAGCGCGGATTTGGGCGGCGGCGACGCCAATAGGGTGAAGTCGCTTTCACGCGCCGGCATGGGGCGCTGCCAGGGACGCTATTGCCAATTGGCCGCCGTCGAGCTCGTCGCGACGCGGGCCGGCTGTACGCCGGGCGCGGTGGGACGGTTCCGCGGACAGGCCCCTGTCCGGCCGGCGCCCATCGGCGCCTTTCTCCAGGAGAGCTGATGCGATTGTGCAAGCTACGCTTAGTCCTAGAAGTCGGCGACCTTGCCCCAAGCCGAAGCATCGAAGCGCCGCGGATCGTAGGACGTCGGATCGACGATCGGTTGCGACCCGGTCACAAGATCGGCGACGAGGTGACCGGCCCCGGGCCCGATGCCGAAGCCGTGCCCCGAAAACCCGGCGGCCAGGAAGAAACCTGGAACGGTATCTATCCCGCCGATGGCCGGCACGCCGTCCGGCGTGCTGTCGATATAGCCGGCCCAGGCCGCGCTGATCCTGGTCTGCCTGAGCGCCGGCAACAGCTCGAGCGCCCGGGCGTGCGTCAGGCGGATAGTCGCCCGATCCGGAACCGGATCGAGGATGCGCATTCGCTCCATCGGCGTCGGCTGGTCGAGCCGCCAGCGTTTGAGGGTTTCGTGCCCCGAGCGAATTCCCTGGAGGCCGCCGGGCGCGAGGCTGCGCCAGCGCTTCAGGAACATTGGGACGAACTGCGGGGAAAAGCGCAGCTGCTGCGGCGTCACGTCCACGCGACCGCGTCCGCTTATGGCGAGCGTGTAGCCGTCGCCGCGACGCGTGACCGAGATCTTCGCCGTATGCAGCGCATCCGGCAGGCCCTTCGCCCCGGGCGAGACCGACAGGATGGAGGAGCGGATCGATGCCTGCGGAAAACGAAAGCCCAACTGTCGGCAAAAGGAGGACGCCCAAGCGCCGCCCGCCACCACAGCCATCTTCGTGCGGATCATTCCGCTTTCCGTGACCACGCCGCTCAGGCGGCCGCCTTCGGTCTCGATGCCGCGCGCGGCGCAACTCTGGTGCACGCTGCCGCCGAGCTGGATGATGGCGCGGGCGACCGCGGGCGCGGCCCGGGACGGATCGGCGGTGCCATCGGTCGGCGAGAAGACGCCGCCCTTCCAGGTGCGGCCGGTGGCGCGGCCCCGCTCGCTGGCCGCAGCGCTGTCAAGCATATGCGTGGTGACGCCGGCCGTCTTGGCGAAGTCGCGCCAGCGCGCCCAGCCGGCCAGTTCCGCCTCGTCATTGCTCAGATAGAGAAGACCGCAGCGGCGGAAGCCGGTGTCCTCGCCGGTTTCGGCCGCAAAACGCTCCCACAGATCGAGGCTGCGAGTCGCCATCGGCAGCTCGCGGGCGTCGCGGTTCTGCTGGCGGCACCATCCCCAATTCCTGCAGGACTGCTCGGCGCCGATGCGTCCCTTCTCGACAAGCGCGACCTTCATGCCGCGCCGCGCCAGGTAATAGGCCGCGAAGACGCCGACGATGCCGCCTCCGATCACCACCGCATCCGCGGATTGTGGCAGTTCGCCGGACGTTTCGATTTGCTGCAGCGGCGCGCGCATGATCTCTCCACCTTGAAGCGCCAATTTAGCGCGTTGCGCAGGCAGCCGCTGCTGCAGTTGGGGTCGAGGCAGAATTTTATTCCGCCAGCCCGGTTAAAATCGGGAGCCGCTGCGTTTCAAAGAGGCATCCGCCCTGATGGACAGACCGGCGGGCTGTGGTAGTGTCATTGGCAATTATCGCGGCAGCATTTTATGCTGTGGCGCGCTTTCTTCGGAGACGGCTGTGAAACTGGATCGGATCGACATCAAGATTCTGCACGAATTGCAGAAGAACGGCCGCATCACCAATGTCGAACTGGCCGATCTGGTGCATCTGTCGCCGAGCCCTTGCCTGATGCGGGTCAAGAAGCTCCAATCGGAAGGTTACATCGAAGGCTATTCGGCGCAGGTCAACATAGGCAAGCTCGGGCAGACACTGACCGTGTTCACCGAAATCACCTTGAAGAACCACCGCCAAGTGGATTTCGCCCGCTTTCTCGCTGTCGTGGAGAAGATCGACCAGGTTATCGAATGCCATCTCGTGTCGGGTGGTTACGATTACCTGATGAAATTCGTGACCGCCGGCATCGGCGAATACCAGACTATCATGGAGCGGCTGACCGATATGGACATCGGCATCGACAAATATTTCAGCTTCGTGGTGCTGAAATCTCCCATCGTCAAATCGCACATGCCGCTGCCCAGCCTCTTCCCAATGTGAGGCGGCCGTTTTCCTCAAACAAGGCCCCGTCATCGATCCACGCGTGCTATCCGCCTACAGTCCGCTTTGCAACGAGATGCTCAGGCTGTCGCTCAGCGGTGGCCGTACTGGTTGACGAGCTCGGGGTCGCGGACGAGGCCGTCGAGCCATGTCGGATCGAGCTTCGGCACGGAAGAGAACAGAAGCTTGGAGTAGGGATGGGTCGGCGCCTTCACCTTGTCGGGCGTGATCTGTTCCACCCGCTCCCCCTTGTACATGACCATGATCTGGTCGCAGATGGCTTCGACGACCGAGAGGTCGTGACTGATGAAGATGTAGGACAGTCCCAGTTCGCGCTGCAGCTCCTTGAGCAGCTCGATCACGGCCGAGGCCACAACCGTGTCGAGGGCCGAGGTGATTTCGTCGCAGATAATGAGCTTGGGCGATGCCGCGAGAGCGCGCGCGAAGTTCACACGCTGCTTCTGCCCGCCTGAAAGCTCGGAAGGATGACGGTAGCGCAGCGCCCTTGGCAGGCGCACCATGTCGAGCAGTTCGTCGACCCGCTTCGAGCGCGCTTGCCTGTCGAGCCCGTGATAGAAGGTCAGCGGTCGCGAGATGATGTCCTCGATGGGCTTGGCGGGATTGAGCGCGGTATCGGCGTATTGGAAGACGATCTGCATCTCGCGCAGCTGGTCGCGAGTGCGTTTCCCGGCGGCGCGCTCCAGCGCCTTGCCATCGAAGACGATATCGCCGGTCGCCGCCGGATGAATGCCTGCGATGGCGCGCGCCAGCGTCGATTTTCCGCAGCCGGACTCGCCGATGACGCCGAGATTGCGGCCCTTCTCCACGACTAGGCTGACGGAATCGACCGCGCGGATAACCGGCTGCCCGTTACGTTTCACCGGGCCATATCCGGCCATCAGATTGTCGATGCGAAGCAGCGGTTTTGGTCTGGAATCTTCATCGGCCCGTATTTGCCTCGACTTCGGCTCGAAAGCGGCTAGCAATTCCCGTGTATAGGGATGCTGGGCAGCCGAAAGGATTTCGGCCGTCGTGCCTGTCTCCTGCACTTCGCCGCCCTTAAGCACCACGATGCGGTCGGCGATCTGGGCAACGACCGCGAGGTCATGGGAAACATAGACACCCGCTATCCCGCCGGCCTTCATGACCGACTTGAACGCCTTCAGCACGTCGATCTGCGTCGTCACGTCGAGGGCCGTCGTCGGCTCGTCGAAGATGACCAGCTTGGGATCGCCGATCAGCGCCATGGCTGCCGCCAGGCGCTGCAATTGCCCGCCCGAAACCTGGTGCGGATAGCGTGCGCCAATCCCTTGCGGGTCCGGCAGCGACAGAGCACGGAACAGCTCGACAGCTCGCTTTCGCGCCTGCTCGGGCGGCATCAGCTTGTGGATGCGCGTCACCTCGATCACCTGCTCCATGATCGTGGAGGATGGGTTGAAGGCGGCGGCGGCACTTTGCGGAACATAGGCAATGTCGGTGCCGCGGCACTTGGCGCGTTCCTTTTCGGGAAGCGCGGCCATGTTCTTGCCGTTCACGTTGATCTCACCGCCGGTGATGCGGCAGCCGGGCCGCGCGTGGCCCATGAGCGAGAGCGCCACCGTTGTCTTGCCGGAGCCGCTCTCGCCGATAAGGGCGACGATCTCGCCGTCGGCGATGTCGAGGCTGACGCCCTTGATGATCTCAACCAGGCGTCCGGCGTCGGTCGTCGCCTCGATCCTCAGCTTCCTGATCTCGACGAGATTGCTCATGCGTCCCGGTCCCTGATCTTCTGCGGCAGGTTGTCGATTAAGAGATTGACGCTGATGGTTAGGCTGGCGATCGCCAGCGAGGGCACGATGACGGCCGGAGCCGCGAAGGGCAGACCGCCGATGTTCTCGCGTACCAGCGCGCCCCAGTCGGCCAAGGGAGGCTGCAGGCCTAGCCCGAGGAAGGAAAGGCCGGAGAGCAGAAGCACGATGAAGACGAAGCGCAGGCCGAAATCGGCGAGCACTGGGCGGATGATGTTGGGCAGGATCTCGGACCCGATCAGATAGGCCGTGCTTTCGCCGCGGACGCGGGCGACGGTCATGAAATCCATCGTGTTGATGTTGACCGCGAGCGCCCGCGCGAACCGGTACGCGCCGGGGATATAGATCACTGCAAGCGTCAGGATCAGCACCGGGATCGATGAGCCGACCGCCGCGACAACCACCAGGCCGAACAGCTTGCTGGGGATGGAGTTCATCGCGTCGAGGAAGCGGCTAAGGCAAGTGTCGAGCCAGCCGCCGGTGACGGCAGCGATCATGCCGAGCACGACGCCCGAGAAGCAGGCAATGGAGACGGCGGCGAGCGAGATGCCGACAGTGTAGCGTGCGCCCATGAGAACCCTGGAGAGCATGTCGCGGCCCAGATAGTCGGAACCGAGCCATAGCCCCTGACGCATCGGGCCGAAATAGTCGTCGTCGACGATGTCGCCGATCGGATGAGGGATGATGTAGGGCGCGAAGATCGCGACGAGCGTCCACGCCAGGATGACCAACGAGGCCGCGATGCCGACGAGGTTGTAGCTGTGGCCCAGGAAGGACCGTCGGGAGGATGCCACGCGCGCCACTCTCATCTGAGCCTCGGGTTGGACATGATGGCGATGACGTCGGCGGCCGTGATGAGCAGGAGATAGCCGAGACAGAAGATCATCGCGCAGCTCTGGATCAGCGGGAGGTCGCGGGTCGCGACCGCATCGACCATCAGCTTGGCGATGCCGGGATAGTTGAAGATCGTCTCCACGATGATGACGCCGCCGACCAGATAGGACAGCGAGAGCGCGACCGCGTTGACGATCGGACCGAGCGCGTTGGGAAGCGCGTGCCTGAGCACCATGCGGCTGCGCGAGGCGCCTTTGAGAAGCGCCATCTCCACATACGGCGTGGAGAGCGTTTCGATCACCGCGGCGCGGGTCATGCGGATCATCTGGGCGGAGATGACGAAGGTGAGCGTGATCACAGGCATCGCATAGATGCGCACGAGATCCGCAAGCGAATGCGCCTCGTTGACCGAAGACAGCGCCGGCAGCCACCTGAGATAGACGGCGAAGAGCAGGACCGCCAGCGTCGCGACCATGAACTCCGGCACCGAGATGACGCCGATCGACAGCACCGTGACGGTACGGTCATAGAGCGAGCCGCGCAGCATCGCTGCCGTGATGCCGAGCGTCAGTGCCAGTGGGACCGAGATCAGCGTGGTGATGCCGGCGAGCTTCATGGTGTTGACGAAGCGCCCGCCGATGAGCGCCGCGACCGGCATCTGATTGGCATAGGAGGTGCCGAGGTCGCCACGGAGCAGACCGAGAAGCCAGCGAAGGAAGCGCAGGATCGCCGGATCGTTGAGATGCATGGCCTCGCGCAAGCCGGCGACCGCCTCGGGTGTCGCGGCCTGGCCGAGCAGGATCGACGCCGTGTCGCCAGGCAGCATGCTGGTGGCGAAAAACACGGCGAACAGGACGATCACAAGGGTGACGACCGCGACCGCAAGCCGCTTCACCACGAGCTTGAGAACCCCAGCCTTCATGGAAGCGCTCCCTGCGGTTGCGTTCGGCCAGACAATCTTGCGCAATGCAGTGCAGGGGGCCGGTCAGCCGGCCCCCTGCAGGCGCCTCTTAGGCTTCTAGCCAGAGGTATTCCGCCATTGCGTAGCCCATCATGCCACCGAGCGGGTTCGCTTCCAAACCCTTCACCTTGCTGGAAAGGGCATCGACGTTGGAAATATAGGCCGGGATGATGGTGCCGGCTTCCTCGGCGATCATGGTCTGCATCACGCCGTAGATTTCCTTGCGCTTGGCCTGGTCGAGCAGGCCGCGAGCCTCGACGAGCAGCTTGTCGAACTTCTCGGACTTGTATTGGCTTTCATTCCAAGGCGCGTTGGAGGCGTAAAGCAGCGAGAACAGGATATCCGGCGTCGGGCGCGGATTGATGTTGCCGAAATGGACCGGCGCCTTGAGCCAGTAATTGTCCCAGTAGCCATCGGAGGGCACGCGCTGGACGTCGAGCTTCATGCCGATATCGGCGCCGGCGGCCTGGATGATCACCGCCATGTCGATCGACGAGGTCGCTGCATCGGAAGCGATTACAGGGATGGATTGGCCGAGGAGCCCCGCCTTCTGGAAGTGGAACTTCGCCTTGTCCGGGTCGAAGGCCTTCGGCTTGAGGTCGGCGTTGTGGAAGATGTTCGCCGGCGAGACGGGCTGGTCGTTGCCAATTTCGCCGAGGCCCCGCAAGGCCGATTTGACGATCTGCTCGCGGTTGACGAGATATTTCATGCCGGCAACGAAATCGGCCTTGCTGCCCGGAGCCATGTCGAGCCGGATGTTGAGGTCCGTGTAGTTGCCCGAGGTCGTCTTCGACAGCTCGAAGCCCTGCTGGCTCTCCAGCAGCTTCATCGAGCGCGGATTGATCGAGGCGGCGAAATTGATGTCGCCGGAGATCAGGGCGTTGACGCGGGCGCTGTCGTCAGTGATGGCGATGAACTCGAAGGAGTCGAGATAGGGCTTGCCTGACTTCCAGTAGTTCTTGTTCTTGGTGACCACCGAGCGCACGCCCGGTTCGAACGTCTGCAGCACGAAGGCGCCGGTGCCGTTGCCCTTGGAGAAGTCGGTGGTGCCGTCGGCCACGATCATGAAGTGGTGCAGCGCCAGGATGGTCGGCAGGTCGGCATTCGGATCGGCGAGCGTGATCTCGACTGTCGACTTGTCGACCGCCTTGAAGCCGGTCATCTGCGCGGCGATCTTGGCGACTTTGGAGCCGACCGCTTTGTCGAGATGACGCTTCAGCGAGAAGACGACGTCGTCGGCGGTGAGGTCCTTGCCATCATGGAAGGTGACGCCCTTGCGCAGCCTCACGGTCCAGGTCTTGGCGTCCTTGCTGTCGAAGCTTTCGGCCAGCTCCATCTGCGTCTTGCCGTCCTTGTCGAGGAAAGTCAGGCGGTTGTAGAGCGAGCAGCAGCGGACATAATCGGTGGAGAGCGACGCTTTCGCCGGATCGAGCGTGTCGGCGGTGGAGGACGACCAGCCCGCCGCCTTGAGATGTCCGCCGGAAACCGGTGTGGCGGCGACGGCTTGCGTGGCACGGCCAAGCACCACGCCGCCTGCGGCAACAGCGGCGCCGCCCGCAAGCAGCAACTTAAGGAGTTCGCGGCGGCTGGCGCCCCGTCGAATGGCGTTTTCGACCATCGCATCGTCTGCTCCGGTCCAGTTGGTGATCTTGTCGGTCATGTGATTCCCCTTTCTTTTGGTTGGTCAGGAAGCGCGTCTTGCTGCGGCTTTACCGGCTTGGGTTCAGGTTCGTTCTTTCAGGCTCTCCCGTACGGCCGCCGCAAACGCGGCCATCGAGGTGAAGTGGTAGTCCGGCACGGTGAAGCGCTCGGGCTCGATCGTGCCGCCATAGCCCTTCTGGGCGTGACGGCGCTCGATCCAGCAATTGGTCATGCCGAGCGCCCGGGAGATGCCGATATCGTGATACTGGCTTTGCGCGACGTGCAGGATGTCTTCCTTGCTGTCGCCGCGGGAGGCCACGAAATCGAAGACTGCCTGGAAAAAGGCCGGATCCGGTTTCTCCGTGCCGGTGTCGTCGGCGGTGAAAGTGGCGAAGAAGGGCGATCCGAGCTGCTTCTCGAAATGATCGAGCGCCCAGCGCCGGGCATTGGTCATGGCAATGAGCTTGTGAGATTTCGCAAGGTCGGCCAACGCCGCCGCGCTGTCGGGGAAGCCTTGCCAGGTGCTGACGGAATCCCGCAGGCGGACGCCGTACTTCTCCTCGGCCGGCAGAGCGAGCCGCGGTGCGATGACCATGTAGACGCGTGCAAGGTCGTCGGGGAATAGGCCCGCATCCGGCATGTAGCGAGCCTGCCGGTAAAGGGCCAACGCCTCCTCGCCGTCGATGGAAACACCTGACTCAGCGGCGATCCCGGCCAGGCAACTCGTGATGCCGCCCTCGAAGTCGATCAGCGTGCCGACCACGTCGAAGGTCATGTATTTGAACTCGCTAAAGCCCCTGGCCAAGACTGGCTCTCCTCTGCGCGCGACCGAATTGCTCATGCTGAACAGAACAAAATTCCGTGCTGTCCGGGGCGTCGGCCTGTTCAAAAGCCAGGAAATTCGGGCTTCTGGCCTTGTCTTAAAAAGCAGTCTGGCACTTCCCCCGCGCTGGATTCGCCGAAAAGGCGCGAGGTAGCGGCACAAAATTGCGAAATCGTCTGCCGCGGCGATATTTCGAAACGCGAAATATTGGCCGCCCTTCATGCCAGCGCCTGGCGGACATCCGCGTCGTCCAGCGTCTGGTCCAGCGTCCGGCGCGTGCGCTCGATGATCGCATCGATGTCGCTGTCGGTACAGCAGAGCGGGGGTGCATAGCCGAGGACCCCATGCGCAAAGGCACGGATGATCAGGCCGTTGTCCCACGCCCTGTCGAAGATACGCCGTGCCGGCATGGACGAGACGGGAAGCGGCGTCTTCTTCTTTTTGTCGACCACCAGTTCGACCGCCGCAAGCATGCCGCGACCGCGCACGTCACCGACGAGCGGGTGGCTTCTCAGCTCCTCCAAGCCCGCCATCAGGCGGGCGCCAGCCCTGGCGCCGTTCTCCAGAAGGCCGTCCTCATAGAGCTTCAACACTTCGAGCGCGACGGCGGCGCTGACCGGATGAGCGGAATAGGTATAGCCGTGACCGACCGCCGCATTGCCCGCGCCATCGGCGATGACGTTGTAGACATGATCGGCCATGAACACGGCGCCCATCGGAACATAGCCCGAGGTCAGTCCCTTCGCCGTGGTCATGAAATCGGGAACGATGTCCTCATCCGTGCAGGCGAAGAGAGGCCCGGTGCGGCCGAAGCCGGTGATCACCTCATCGGCGATAAACAGGATGCCGTATTCGCGGCAGAGTTCCCGCATTGCCTTGATCCAGCCTTTCGGCGGGACGATGACGCCGCCCGAGCCCTGGATCGGCTCGGCGTAGAAGGCGGCGACCCGTTCCGGACCGATCGCTTCGATCTTGGCCTTCAGTGCGGCAAGCGATGCGGCGATGATTGCTTCGCCGTCCTCGCCTACCGGATTGCGATAGGGATAGGGCGAGGGGATCTTGTGCTGCCATTCGAAGGGGATGCCGAAGCCGGCGTGAAAGGCGGGCAGGGCGGTCAGGCCGGCGCCGACCACCGACGACCCGTGATAACCCTGCTCGATCGAAATGAACTGGTCGCGCTGCGGCTCGCGCCTGGCGTTCCAATAGTAGCGTACGAAGCGGATCGTGCTGTCGACGGCGTCCGACCCGCCGAGCGTGAAATAGACGTGGTTGAGATCGCCCGGCGCGCGCTCGGCAAGCTCCGAGGCGAGCCGAATGGCCGGCTCCGAGCCGAGGTCGAAATAGGCGGTGGCGTAGGGAAGCTCGCGCATCTGCCGGGCGGCCGCCTCGACGATGCTGTCATGTCCGTAGCCAGCATTGACACACCACAGACCCGCGAAACCATCGACAAGCTGCCGGCCGGACGCATCGGTCACGGTCGCGCCCTTCGCCGATTTCAGCACGCGCACGCCGAGCGCCTCATGCCCGCGATAGGAGGCGACCGGATGGATGAGATGGGCCCGGTCGAGTTCAATCAGGGAATTGGCGAGCATTGTTGTCCTCCGGTTAGAGCATGACGCCGAAAGGTGTGAAGCGGTTTTCGGACGACATCTGCTCTATCTCGTTGCTTTAGCGCCGGATTCAGACTTCGGATCGACTCGATCCGAAAGCATCCGGCTCTACCCAAGCGCCTGATTGGCGAGCGCGTAAACTTTTGGCCTGGCCTGTTCGAGGCCGTTTTTGGCAGGACGGTCCATGGCCACGCCGCCGCCGACATGGACGAGGCCGATTTCAGCGAGCCAGCCGGCGATGCCGGTCCTGCTGTCGGTATCCACGCGCAGGAAGGCGCCGGGACGCGCCGCGGCGAAGAAGCCGATCAAGGCCTTGGCGTCGTCGGCATTTTCCGCGATGACTGGGCCGATCACCTCGCCGCGCCCGAAGGGGCGGATGACGGCATAGGCTTCGATCGCGCCATTGCGGCGGATGAGGGCGAATTCGCCCCTCTCGGCCAGCGCATCGATCAAGGCTTCACGGTCGGCGCCGTAGGCGTCGCGGTCCAGAGCCTTGATGTTCGGCACATCATTGGCGCTCGCGACCTCCACGCCCTTGGGCGCGCCAAGCGCAACGACGTTGCCCTGATGCTGCAGGATCGTGCCCGAGGGAACAAAGCCCAGCTTCTGATAGAGAGGCATGCCGTCCGCCGTAGCGACGAGCCGCAGCGGACGGTCGCCGGCAAGGGCAAAGGCCTGCTCCATGAGCCGGCGCCCGAGCCCCTTGCCCCGCGCGTTCCGGTCGACGATCACCATGTTGATCATGGCGCAATCCCAGCCGTAGGGCGTGACCAGGATGGTTCCGGCGACCCGGCGCTGGTCATCGAGCGCGACCGCGCCGCTCGAGAGCTGCAGCGCCATCTGCCAGTCCTGCGGGCGATGCGGCCAATTCTCCTGCCGAGACAACGCGACTGCGCCCTCGATATGATCCGGTCCGAAATCCTGGAGCTCAATCTCGCCTTGCTGCATGAGGCATCCTTTTATCTGCCTCCCAAGTCTCGGCCATCGGCGCGCCGCAGATCGTCTGAAGGTTTTGGCTTCGGCAGTATCATTCGCCGTTGCGCGGGGGGTGCGCCGCATCTTGTGCTGGCGTCCATTGAACTAGATGCGCTTCACTCCGCCGACCGATGCATCCATCGATGCCCAAGTTGCTACGGCATGCCAAACCGGGCGGCGGATACGGAACTTTCTGCTTCGGGGAGGCGCTTTTCGGTCAAGTCGCTCGCGGTCTTGCCGCATATGATGAAGCGTCCAATGCGGATGCGCTTCCACCGGAGATCGACGGACATGGCTTCTTTCAGGCCCAAATACATCACCTTCGACTGCTATGGCACCTTGACCAATTTCCAGATGGCGGAAGCGGCACGCGACCTCTACGGCAGCCGGCTCGACGAACCGCGCATGCAGGAATTCATAAAGAACTTCGCGGCGTACCGGCTCGATGAGATATTGGGCGACTGGAAGCCTTATGCCGACGTCATCCACAACGCACTCGAGCGCGCCTGCAAGCGCAACGGCGTCGCCTTCAGTCCCGACGACGCCAGGATGGTGTATGAACGCGTCCCGACCTGGGGGCCTCACGCGGACGTTCCGGCGGGGCTTTCGAAGGTTGCGAAGGAAATTCCGCTGGTCATCCTCTCCAACGCGATGAACGCGCAGATCATGTCCAATGTCGAGAAGCTCGGCGCACCGTTCCATGCCGTCTACACGGCCGAGCAGGCACAGGCCTATAAGCCGCGCTTCAAGGCCTTCGAATACATGTTCGATCGGCTGGGCTGTCGTCCAGAGGATGTTCTTCACTGCTCGTCCTCCTTCCGCTACGACCTGATGTCGGCGCATGATCTCGGCATCAAGAACAAGGTTTGGGTCAACCGCGGCCACGAGCCGGCCAACCCCTATTACGGCTACGTTGAGATCGCCGACATTTCTGGTCTGCCGGGCGTGGTCGGGCTTTGAGACAGGCGGATTGCCGATGAAATTCGTCTCCTACTGGCATGACACGGCCCCGGTATTTGCCGGCGGGGTAAAAGGCCCGGTCGAAGGGCACTACGACGCCGCCGTGATCGGCGGCGGCTTCACCGGTCTCGCTGCTGCGCGCCAATTGGCGAAGGGCGGCGCCAAGGTGGTCGTGCTGGAGGCGGAGCGGGTGGGCTGGGGCGCGTCCGGGCGCAATGGCGGGCACCTGAACAACGGTCTCGCCCACAGCTACCTTGCGGCCAAGGCGGAGCTCGGCAAGGAACGCGCAATCGCCCTCTACCGGGCGCTGGACGACTCCGTCGACACCATCGAGGCGCTGGTCGCCGAGGAGGGCATCGATTGCAATTTCCGCCGCGCCGGCAAGCTGAAGCTCGCCTCCAAGCCGCAGCATTTCGAAGCGATCGCCCGCAACTTCGAAGCCGTCCATGCCGAGGTCGATCCGGATACGGCGCTGTTGTCGGCGGCCGATCTCAAGTCCGAGATCGGATCGCCGTTCCATGGCGCGATGCTGTCGAGGAAAAGCGCTATGATGCATATGGGCCGCTATGCGGCTGGGCTGGCGATGGCCGCGGTTCGCCACGGCGCTGTCATCCACGAGAGTGCGGCGGTGACGCATCACAAACAGACCGGCAAAGGGCATGACCTGACCACTGCCCGCGGCCGTATCAGTGCCGACAACGTGCTGGTGGCGACCGGCGCCTACACCACGCCGAATTTCAGCTATTTCCGCCGCAGGATCATCTCCGTCGGCAGCTTCATCATCGCCACGCGGCCGCTGAGCGATGCGGAGATCGGCGCGACCATGCCGAGCAACCGGACATGCGTGACCTCGATGAACATCGGCAACTACTTCCGGCTTTCGCCCGACAAGCGCCTGATCTTTGGCGGTCGCGCTCGCTTCTCGGCGACATCGGACCAGCGCTCCGACGCCAAGAGCGGACAGATATTGCGGGCAAGCCTCGCGGCGATCTTCCCGCAGCTCGCCAAGGTCGAGATCGACTATTGCTGGGGCGGGCTGGTCGACATGACCAAGGATCGCTTCCCGCGGGCCGGCTATCATGACGGGGTGTGGTACGCGATGGGCTATTCCGGCCACGGCGCGCAGCTTTCCACCCAGCTCGGCATGATCATGGCCGATGCCATGCTCGGCCGCGAGGATCGCAATCCGATGAAGGGGTTCGAGTGGCCACCCATTCCCGGCTATTCCGGCAAGCCCTGGTTCCTGCCGATGGTCGGCCTTTACTACAAGGCGCTCGATAGGGTGAAGTAGGGAGTAGGTGGCTCATTCCCTACTGCCTTACTCCCCTGTTCCCTTACTCCTTGTTCCCTTACTCCCCTATTCCCATGTGGAACGTTTTCATCTCGAGATATTCCTCGATGCCGGCCTGCGCGCCCTCACGCCCGAGGCCGGACTGCTTGACGCCGCCGAAGGGAGCCACCTCCATCGAGACCGAGCCTGTGTTGAGCCCCACCATGCCGAACTCCAGCGCCTCGCCGACCCGCCAGGCGCGTTTCAGGTTCTCGGTGTAGAAGTAGGAGGCGAGCCCGTAAGGCGTGCCGTTGGCCAGCGCGATCGCCTCCTCTTCCGTCTCGAAACGGAAGAGCGGCGCAACCGGGCCGAAGGTTTCCTCGCCGGCAAGCTGCATCTCTTTTGTGGCGCCGGTCAGCACCAGCGGCGCGACATATTGAGGCCCCTCCGGCAGCACCGGCTTTTCCGTGACGATCGTGGCGCCTTTGGCGAGCGCGTCCTCGACATGACGATTGATCTTCTCGACCGCCGCCATGTTGATCATCGGCCCGATGGCGACGCCGGCTTGAGTACCTGGGCCGACCGTCATGGTATTGACGCGGGCGCTTAGCTTTGCGGCGAAGGCGTCATAGACCTCAGCCTGGACGAGGATGCGGTTGGCGCACACGCAGGTCTGGCCGCCGTTGCGGAACTTCGACGCAAGCGCTCCCTCGACGGCGAGGTCGAGATCGGCGTCTTCGAAGACGATGAAGGGCGCGTTGCCGCCGAGCTCGAGGCTGAGCCTTTTCACACTGTCCGCCGCTCCGCGCATCAGCAGCGAGCCGACTCTGGTCGAACCGGTGAAGGAGATCTTGCGCACGGTCTCGTTCGCCATGATCTCGTTGCCGATCTCGGCCGGCATTCCGGTGACGATGTTGATGACGCCGGCGGGAATGCCCGCGCGTTCGGCGAGCACGCCGAGCGCCAGCGCCGAATAGGGCGTGAACTCGGACGGCTTGATGACCACCGTGCAGCCGGCGGCCAGCGCCGGCGCGACCTTGCGGGTGATCATGGCGTTGGGAAAGTTCCACGGCGTGACGATGCCGCACACGCCGACGGGTTCCTTCAGGACGATGATGCGGCGGTCTGATGTAGGCGAGGGGATGGTGTGGCCGTTGATGCGGCGCGCCTCCTCGGCGAACCATTTGACGAAGGAGGCGCCGTAGCGGATCTCGCCTCTGGCCTCGTCCAGCGGCTTGCCCTGTTCCGTCGTCAGGACCAGGGCGAGATCGTCCAGATGCGTGAGCATCAGGCCATGCCATGCCTCCAGCAGGGCAGCACGTTCGGCGTTGGTCTTCTTCCTCCAATCCCGATAGGCGGAAGCCGCGGCCTCTATGGCCGCACGGGTTTCCGGACCTGCCATGTCTGGCACCGTGCCGATCGATAGCTGTGTCGCCGGATCGATGACATCGACGGTTCTGCCGGAACCGGCCTCGACCCATCTGCCGCCGATCAGTCCGGCTTCGCGGAAGAGAGTTTTGTCTTTCAAGCCTTTCATCGAAAACGACCTTGCAATCAGTTGAGCGCCGCGACGACCGCGGCTGTGACGGCGTCTGTGCTGTCCTTGGCGGCGGTGGCTCCAATGCCTCGCGCGGTTGTCGCTTCAATCGCGTTCATGACGCGGCCGGCCGCGTCTTTTTCGCCGAGATGATCGAGCATCATTGCGCCGGACCATATGGCGGCGATCGGATTTGCGACGCTGAGATGGGCGATGTCGGGGGCGGAGCCGTGCACCGGCTCGAACATCGACGGCGCCGAACGGTCCGGGTTGATGTTGGCGGAGGCGGCGTAGCCGAGACCCCCTTGGATCGCCGCGCCGATGTCCGTCAATATGTCGCCGAACAGGTTGGAGGCGACGACCACGTCGA
Organism: Mesorhizobium sp. SOD10; assembly: GCA_000824805.1. GTDB lineage: Bacteria > Pseudomonadota > Alphaproteobacteria > Rhizobiales > Rhizobiaceae > Mesorhizobium. The sequence continues at coordinate 176,633 of CCNA01000002.1, read as the reverse complement.
GGCTCTGCGGCTCGATGATCATGCGCGCGGCGAGCGCGTCGACGTGATAGCTGGTCACCGCGACGTCCGGATAGTCTGCCGCCAGCTTCCGCGTGATCTCGTCCCAGAACACCATCGAGTATTTTTGCGCGTTGGACTTGGTGACGGAGGCAAGCCTGCCTCGTCGCGCCCGCGCCTGCTCGAAGCCGAAGCGCAGGATGCGCTCGACGCCGGCGCGGGTGAAGATCGAGGTCTCCACCGCGACCTCGTCCAGCATGCCTTGGTGCACGCGCCCGCCGGCGCCGGAATATTCGCCTTCGGTGTTCTCGCGGATGCAAAGGATGTCGAGGCTCTCGGCCCGCAGCGGGCCCCTGACGCCCGGCAGCAAGCGGTGCGGCCGGATATTGGCGTATTGCACGAAGGCCTTGCGGATCGGCAGCAGCAGTCCGTGGAGCGAGACGGAATCCGGCACTTCGGCCGGCCAGCCGACGGCGCCGAGAAGAATGGCGTCGAAGCCGCGCAAGGTCTCGATGCCGTTCTCGGGCATCATGCGGCCGGTCTCCTTGAAGAAGCGGCAGGACCATGGGAATTCGGTTCCCCTGAGGATAAAGTCGGAGTGCTTGGCCGCTGTTTCCAGCACCGTCCAGGCGGCGGCGGTCACGTCGCGGCCGATGCCGTCACCGGGGATCAGGGCGATGGAGTAGGTTTTCATCGGTGTCTCTTCACAGGCTGATCAGGACGCTCTTGGTCCTGCGGTTGGCGAGATAGGCCTCGCGGCCGAGATCCTTGCCGATGCCGGAGCGCTTGTAGCCGCCGGTCGGCAGGATGTGGTCGCGCGAGCGGCTGTAGCGGTTGACCCAGACGGTGCCCGCTTCGAGCTTGCGCGCGAGACGGATCGTGCGCGACAGGTCGCAGGTGAACAGGCCGGAAGCCAAGCCATAGGTCGGATGGCTGGACAGCGCCAGCGCCTCGTCCTCGGTCTCGAAGGTCTGGACCGTCAGGACCGGGCCGAAGATCTCCTCGACGATCGCCGGATTGTTCTGATCGACATTGGCGATCAGCGTCGGCTCATAGAAATAGCCAGGGTGGTCCATGGCGGCGCCTCCGGCCAGGCATTTGCCGCCGGCCTCGACCGCGGCCCGCACGATCCCGTTGACACGCGCCCGCTGCCGTTCGGAGATGATCGGCGAATACTGCGTCGCCTCGTCCCAGGTCGGGGCGGGTCGCACCGCCTTCATTCGCTCAAGGATGGCGGCCGTCACCCTGTCGGCCACGCTCTTCTCGACGATCAGGCGCGTTCCGGCCACGCAAGCCTGGCCGGCGTTGAAGGTGACGCTGCCGGCGATTGCTGCTGCCGCCTTGTCGAGATCGGCATCGGCAAAGACGAGCTGCGGGCTCTTGCCGCCGAGCTCCAGCGTCATCGGCTTCACGCCGGTGCGGGCGATGTTCTCCATTATCGCCGAACCGGCGCGGGTGGAGCCGGTGAAGCTGACCTTGGCGATCTCGGGATGGCCGGTCAAAGCCGTTCCGGTGGTCGGACCGTCGCCGAGCACCACGTTGACGAGTCCTGCCGGCAGACCGGCTTTGACGGCGAGCTGCGCCATATAGACGGTAGAGAAGGGCGTCATTTCCGAAGGCTTCAGCACGACCGCATTGCCCGCGGCCAGCGCCGGGCCGAGCTTCCAGCCAGCCATCGAGATCGGAAAATTCCAGGGTGTCATCGCGCCGACCACGCCATAGGGCTCGCTCATGATCATGCCGAGACTGGCGTCGTCGGTTGGCACGAGGTCGCTGCCTTCCTTGTCGGCGAATTCGGCGAAGAAGCGGATCTGCTCTGCGGTGACGGCGATGTCGCCGGCGATAAGCTGGCCCACGGGTCGCGTCGAGCACAGCGCCTCGATCCTGGCGAGCGTTTCGGCTTCCGCCTCGATCAGGTCGGTCCAGGCCTGCAGTGCCTTGGTGCGCTCGCGTGGCCGAACACCGCCCCAGTTGCTGGCTTTCAGCGCCGCCTTAGCGCTTTCCACCGCGCGGTCGACCATGTCCACGCCGGCCACGGGGCAGGCGGCATAGGACTTGCCATCGGACGGGCGGCGCATCTCGATCGCACCCTCGGCCGAAATCAGCTCCCCATCGATGAAGTGGCCGACGGGTAGGATGATTGTATTGGGATCGAAGCTCAGGCTCATGGGCAAAACACTCGGCAGCATCGGCCTGAGCCTAGCCCGTGCCGGCACGCAGCATGCGCTGTTCGGTGATCCGCCGCCGACGAATGTTGCGTGCTGGTGACAAGACACGGCAAAATCTTCCGCGGACGTCAGGGCCCCCGCGGACGCTCGCTAGCCCACGGTGACGTAGATCTTGCGCACGGTTTCGATGGTCTTCCAAACACCCGTGAAGCCCGGCTTCATGACGAAGCTGTCGCCGGCCCGGTAGGTCACCGTTTCGCCAGCGTCGGGCCTGATTTCTACCACGCCGGCGAGGATATGGCAGAATTCGAAAGTCTCGCCCTTGATCGAGCGCGTTTCGCCTGGGGTGGCCTCCCAGACGCCGGTATGGACAAGATCATCCTTGGCGACATCCTGCGCCCAGGTCTTGAAGGCGGGGCTGCCGGCAATCAGCCGCTCTGGCAACGCGTTCGATTCGCGGGGCGAAAAGCTTGGGTTGATATCGATGGACTTGAGCAGGGACAAAGGATGGCCTTTCCAGTTGAATTTCAATAGCCGAGCGACCGGTCGACGAGCCCGATCGGATCGAGACCTGCACGGTGGCGCTTGATGTTGTCGATGACGGCCTGCGCTGCGGTCGCGGGCTGGGTGACGCTGGCGATATGCGGGGTCAGGATGATCTTCGGATGCGACCAGAACGGATGTCTCGCGGGCAGCGGCTCGGGATCCGTCACGTCGATCATTGCCGACGACAGATGGCCGCTATCGAGTGCGGCGACAAGCGCCTCGTGGTCGAGCTGCGCACCCCGGCCCGTGTGAACGAGCGCGGCTCCTTCCGGCAGTTTCGCGAACAGGCCGGCGTTCAGAAATCCGCGCGTATCCTCGGTCAGCGGCAGCAGACAGATCAGTATGTCGCTGGCCGCGAGCATCTGTTCCAGCCCGACCTCGGCATGATGGCAGGTCACGCCCTCGATCTGCCGCGGCGACCGGCTCCAGCCGGCGAGCGGGAAGCCGAAGGGTTTCAGCCGGTCGAGGACCGCCTGGCCGAGCTGCCCGAGGCCGAGCACGCCGATCCGACGCGACGCGGCCTGAAGCTGCGGGATGTCGCGCCATTTGCCTGCACGCTGCTGCGCCAGATAAGCGGGCAGGTTGCGATGCAAGCCAAGCACGGCGAGTGCCACATATTCCTGCATCATGCGCACGATGCCTTCCTCCATCATGCGCACGATCTTCACGCTCGCGGGCACCGCATCGAGGCGGAATTGGTCGACGCCGGCGCCGATCGAAAATAGGATCTCCAGGTTCCTGTAGCGCGCAAGGTTGTCCGGCACGGTCCAGGTGATCAGATAGCGCACGGCATCGGGATCGACGGTTTCGGCATTCATCGCGAAGGAAAGGTCCGGCAGCTCTTTGGCGAAGGCCTCGGCAAAGACCGCGCCGCGCCGCGTATCGGAGTTGAACAGGAAGGTCATTCCGGTTGCTCCTTCAAACCGCGCAACGCGCGCCCAGCGCTTCGACCATCCGCTGGCAGGCGGCGAGTTCGCCGGCGAGGATATATTCGTCCGGCTTGTGGGCGCGGCCGATTTCGCCGGGGCCGCAGATGATCGCATCGAAGCCGGCGGCCTGGTAAAGCCCGCCCTCCGTCCCGTAGCTGACGGCGGCCAAAGGCGCTTCGCCGGTCAATTCGCGCAGCAGCCCCGCCAAAGCCGCGTCTTGCGGCAGCGACAGCGCCGGATAGGCGCTGATCGGCTTCCATTCAACAACATAGCCTCCATAGGCGAGGGCTTCAGCCCGCGCCTTGACCGGGGTGAGCAAGTCAGCCGGGTCGATGCCCGGTATTGCGCGCGCCTCGAGGTCGAGCCTGCAGCTGTCGGGGATGATGTTGACCGACTGGCCGCCTGCGATCACACCGGCTTGCAGTGAGGAATAAGCCGGCTCGAAGCTTGGGTCGGATGGGCCATGTGTCAGCCGCTCCGCTTCACTCACAGCGGCGCTCAGTATATCGGCCATCGCATGGATGGCGTTAAGCCCAAGATCCGGGCGCGAGGAATGCCCGGAGCGGCCGTTGATGATAACGCGGGCGGCTGCCTTGCCCTTGTGGCCGCGCACGGCGCGCATTCCGCTGGGTTCGCCGACGATGACGCCGAGCGGCTTGGCGCAAAGTTCTGGAAGCCGGGCAATTAAGTGCGGCACGCCTCGGCACCCGATCTCCTCATCGTAAGAGAAGGCGAGGTGGATCGGCCTGGCGAGGCGCAGTTGTGCAAGCGCGGGCACAGCGGCGAGCGCGGCGGCGAGAAACCCCTTCATGTCGGTGGTGCCGCGTCCATAGAGCCGTTCGCCCTCCCGGCGCAGCGAAAAAGGGGCCGAACTCCATTGCGGCTCGCCGGCGGGGACGACGTCCATATGGCCGGATAGGATGTAGCCCGGGACATCGGCGGGGCCGATGGTGGCGAAAAGATTTGAACGGTCGCCCTCCGGTCCTGGGAGGAGGGTGACCTTCGCCCCTTGTTCGGCGAGATGAGCCTCGATCCAGCCGGCAATGTCGCCGTTTGGCATGCCGGCGACCGACGGAAAGGCGACGAGACGATCGAGGATGTCGATGACGTCCATTCCAGCCCTCAAGGCATTTTAAGGTTCGCCGGGATCGGTGCCGTCGACCGTGTGCTGCAACAATTTCGGAGAGGGTGTGCGCGTTCTGTCGCGATTGCGTGCCGAAAGCGGAAGTGTTTCAGTTGAATCTTGCGTTGGTGCTCGACTTTCGAGCAAATCGTATTGGTCTGGGTTGTTTAGCGTTGGCGGGTATGGTGGCCGTTGTGCGTCACTCACTGATACGGCAGTCTTTCAGAGGCACGGAATTGAAGCCGTCCGAAAGCTTGAAAATCGACGCCTTCTCGATGCAGATCGGCGACATCCAAGGCGTCGAATTGGACCGGCTGCACGCGCTTTCCCTATCTGTGGGATGGCCGCATCGGGCCGAGGACTGGCAATTCCTGCGCGAAGCGGGACAAGGTTTCGTAGCGCTCGATGAGATCGGCCGGGTTCTCGGTTCGGCCATGTGGTTCCCGCATGGCGCCAGTCTCGCAACGATTGGGATGGTCATCACCTCGCCGCGGCTTCAGACGCTGGGGGCGGCGCAATGGCTGATGAAGCGGGTCCTCGACAAAATCTCCGGGCGCGATCTGCGTCTCAATGCCACCCGTGCTGCGCGGCGGCTTTATCTCTCGCTCGACTTCCAGCCGGAGAAGACCGTCTATCAATGCCAAGGCATTGCCCGCGTGCCGACGACGGAGAGCCCGGCAGAGGCGCGGGGCGACATCCGGATTTTGGACGCAAGCGATATTCCGGCGGCGATCGCGCTCGACGCGGCGGGCTTTGGCGTGAGGCGGACGGCGCTCATTGAAAAGCTGTTCGGGCATTCGATCGGCTATGGGCTTTTCGACGGGAAGAAGCTGACCGCTTTCGCGCTCTGCCGGCCGTTTGGGCGCGGCCATGTCGTGGGGCCTGTCGTGGCTCAAAGCGATGCCGACGCCGTGGCGATCGTGCGTCCGCACGTCGTCGACCATTCGGGGTCTTTCCTCAGGATCGACACGCACATGGACAGTGGCGAGTTCGCCGCCTTTCTCGCGCATGCCGGAATGCCAGTCTTCGACACGGTGCTGACCATGTCGCTCGGCAAACGCCTCGCCGATTTCTTCGGCGGCGGTTTGGCTGGGCCGAAGACCTATGCTCTGACAAGCCAAACCCTCGGGTAGGTTGGAGTTCGACTTTGGACCGGTTTAGCCCTTTGCAAACTGCAAGTGCTTGTAAAGGAGGTCGGGACGTCTGAAGCCGCCATGCAAATTTGATCGACGCGCTGAGGCATCGGAATCCATCCCTCGGAACCGGGTGCCGGGAGCGACAGCGGCCCGCTTCGTTGGCCCTGGAGGTTGAGGTGAATGACCTGACGAGAGCCTCAATTAGGGAAATGCTTTACGGACGCTCGGATCACGCCAATGGGCAGGCGAGGAGCGGCTGCCATTTCGATGCTCACCATAGCGCGACGCTGGAGCAGCCCGGACCAATGTTCAGCTTTCCGCCAAGGAGAGTCCACGGGCGCGCTCGCGTAACAGGCCGAGCAACTGCTTGCGTCGCGGCTCCGGCGTGTCGATGGGAAGCACAAAGCAAAGCGTCCTGTTGATGGCGCCGTGGCCGTCGCGGATCGGGGCAGCCATGCACCAGGTGAAGCGGTCGGCGAGTGCCGAGGTCTCGCTGAAGCCCTGCCGGCGCGCCAGGTCGACATCGGCGAAGAAATGCTCACGCGCGACGATGCGACCGTCAGGCAGTTTGTAGTCCTCGGCAGGAATGAAGTTCTTCAACTCCGCTTCGTTCATGTGAGCGACCAGCAACCGTCCCGATGCTGTCCATGGGATAGGCACTTCAACACCGACATCGCTTGAGATGCGGAACGGACCGGGGGAGTCGCGACAGTCGAGGACCACATATTTGTTGCCGCGCAGCCCGCAGAGCTGGACCGTCTCGCCGGTTTCCGCGGCCATCTTGTCCAGGGTTTCGAGAATGCGGCGATAGTGCGCGTTGTGATGTGAGTAGGCCCAGCCGAACAGATGCATTGCACGGCCGAAATAGACATAGCCTTCGGAGCCGACATTCTCGAGCATCTCCGCCTCGAGCAGGCTGTTGACGATCTCGTAGGTCGTTGAGCGCGGCGCGCCGATCATCTTGGCGAGGTCGCCGACGCGCACCGGCGCGCGATGTTTCAGCAGAGCTTCCAGCAGCATGATGACGCGATCGATGCCGCGACGCCGCTCGCCGCCCTGCGGCTGCGCGCCCGCTTCGATCAGATCAGTCGCCCCATCACTCATGCCAAGTCACTCATGTCGCCAGGATCATTTTTTCGGTCCTCGTCTCAAGACGCTTGAAAGATGTCAAGGCTCAGACTAGCATCCGTTTTGTCCGATATACAGACATGTTGTCTGAAATACCGGACAAACTAACGAGCCGGACAGAGAAGTTTCTGACGGGAAAGCAGCGGTTCCGCGATGCGGCGGCCGATGGCTTTCGTCGTCCCGATTTCGCGCGTCCGGACAATAGCCACCAAGGGGAACCGTCATGAAGAAATCGTCGTTTTTCGCATCCGCCAGCGCCCTTTGCCTCGGTCTCGTCCTGGCCGTGAGCGCCGGCACCGCTGCCAACGCAGCCGCCAACTGCATCAAGGGCGATCGCAAGCCGCCCTACACGATCGGCTGGGCCGACATCTATTCAGTGCCAACCTGGATGAAGCAGACGCAGGGCACGATCGAAGCCGAGGTCGAGACGCTGAAGAAGCAGGGTCTTGTCGACAAGCTGGTCGTGACCGACGCCCAGGGCGACGCCAACGTGCAGATCCAGCAGATCCAGTCGATGATCGATTCCAATGTCGATGCCATCATCCTGATTGCCGGTTCCTCGACCGCGCCGGCGCGCGTGCTGGCCGACGCCTGCGACAAGGGCATCGCCATCATCAATTTCGACAGCCTCGTCGACACCGACAAGGTGACCGCCAAGATCAACACCGATTCCTCGCAATGGGGCGACCAGGCCGCCAAGTTCCTGATCAACGCCATCGGCGGCAAGGGCAAGATCCTCATCCTCAATGGCCCAGCCGGCATTTCGGTTAGCGACGATCGCCGCAAGGGCGCGGATGCGGAGCTGAAGGCTCATCCCGATGTGAAGATCCTGGCCGAGACCAACACGCCCTATAACGTCGCGCCTGCCCAGGAAGCCGTCACCAGTCTGCTCTTCGCCAACCCCGAGATCGACGGCATCCTGTCGCTCGGCGGCGCGCTGTCCGCCGGCGCGGTGCTGGCGCTCGACAAGCAGGGCCGCGAGCAGGTGCCGATCACCGGCGAGAATGCGCGCCAGTTCCTCGAACTGTGGAAGGAAAAGGGCCTGAAGAGCTGGGCCACCATGCAGCCGAACTGGCTCGGCGCCCTTGCCGCCTACACCGCGGTCCAGGCGCTGCAAGGCAAGGACGTGCCGGCCTTCGTCAAGATCCCGCTGCCGGTCATCGACAATTCCAATATCGACGACTATCTCGCCCGCGCCAAGGATTTCCCGGCTGACGGCTACATCTATTCGCCCTACGATGAGGAACTGTTCAAGAAGCTGCTGGCGCAGAAATAAGCCGGAAGGGTTGTAGCATTGACAACCGTGCCTCCGCTCCTGGCCGCGCGGGGTGTGTCGAAGGCATTCTTCGGCAACCCCGTCCTGCGCGGCGTTTCCATCGCTCTGCAGCCGGGCCGCGTGCACGCATTGCTCGGCGAGAACGGCGCCGGCAAGTCGACCTTGATCAATCTGCTGTCCGGGGCGCTGCGGCCGGACAGCGGGGAGATCGAAGTCGACGGACGCGCCGTGCCACGCATGACGCCGGCGCTGGCGCGGCAGGCCGGCATCGCCGTCGTGCAGCAGGAACTCAGCCTGACCGCCAGCCTTTCGATCGCCGAAAACATCGGGCTCGGTGCCTATCCAAAACGGTTCGGCCTGATCGATTACAACGAGCTCGCCTCGCGAGCGAAAGCCGCCTGCGCGCTGGTCGGGCTCAACGAACCGCTGTCGACGCCCGTCGGCCGTCTTGCGCTCGGGCGCCGGCAGATGGTCGAGATCGCCAAAGCGCTCTATCGCAAGCCGCGGGTGCTCATCCTGGACGAACCGACATCCTCGCTGTCCGCCACCGAAACGAAAATACTCACGGACCTGTTGGAGCGGTTGCGTGCGGAAGGCATCGCCATTCTCTATATCTCCCACCGGCTGAACGAAGTGATGGCGCTCTGCCAGCATGTCACCGTGCTCAAGGACGGCACCTGCACGGCCGATCGCTCGCTCGCCGGAACCGACGCTGCCGGGCTTGTGCGGCTGATGGTCGGGCGCGACCCGGGCGATCTTTTCCCCAAATGGCGGCCGTCCGCGTCGTCTGCCAATGCGATATCGGTCCGCGGGTTCTCCGCTGGCCTGATGCGCGATGTCGACCTCGACATCAGGGCCGGAGAAGTGCTGGGCATCGGCGGGCTGGTCGGGCAGGGGCAGGAGGATCTGCTCCTCGGCCTATATGGCGCCATTCCAGCCAGGATGGCATCGGCGACGGTCAACGGAACATCGGGGCTGCCGGGCGGCGTGCCGAAGGCCAACGCGCTGGGGCTCGCCTATGTGCCGGCCGACCGAAAGCGGGAAGGGCTGCACCTGATCCATCCGATCCTCACCAACATGATGCTGCCCGCTTTCGCCAGACTGCCGGCCCTGAGGCTGCGCAGCCGCAGGGCCGAACACGAGACGGGAAAGAGCCTCGCCGCGCAGCTTGCCATCAAGGGCGATCTTGGCCGGCCGGCGCAGGCGCTCTCCGGCGGTAACCAGCAGAAGGTCGCGCTGGCGAAATGGATGCCGCATGACCCGCTGGTGCTTTTGCTCAACGATCCGACGCGCGGCGTCGATGTCGAGACCAAGCGCGAAATCTATCTGATGCTTCGCGCTTTCGCCGACGCCGGCAAGGCCGTCGTGCTGCTCAGTTCCGACACGCCGGAGCTGGTCCATCTATGCGATCGCGTCGCTGTGGTGCGCGAAGGTCGCATCACGGCCACGCTGGACCGGGCGGCGTTGAGCGAGGAGGCAATCGTGTCTGCGGCGATGGGCGCCGAGAAGCAGAAGGTCGCGGCATGAGCATCATTCGTTCCGCGAAATCCGCCGGCGCTCTCTATTGGCCTGTGCAGGCGCACCGCAACATCGGCGTGCGTGCGCTGTTCCTCGTCGTGCTGGCATTTCTCGTCGCCTATGGCGTGTTGTTCCCTGGTCTGTTCACAGCCTCCGGTTTTGGCAAATTCACCCAGAGCTGGTTCCCGCTGGCGCTGGTGGCGATGGCGCAGGCGATCCTCATGCTGACCGGCGGCATCAGCCTGGCGATCGGCGCCACCGTCAGCCTTGGCGCCGTCATTGCCGCAACCACCATGGCCGGTCCGCTTGGCGTCGCCGGCGGCGCGGCCGCCGTGGCGCTGGCTGGGCTCGGCATCGGGGCCGCGACCGGCTTCATCGTCGTCAAGCTGCGCCTGCCGGCGATCGTGGTGACGCTTGCCGGCTCCTTCATCATCGGCGGCGCTGCGCTGCTGATCCTGCCTCGGCCGGGCGGCGCCATTCCGGCATGGCTGTCGGACCTGCTCGCCGGCGATACGCCGGCGGCCTTCCTGATTCTGGTGGTCATCGTGCTGTTGTGGAAGCTCTATCTCGCCACGCCGCTCGGCCTCAGCCTCTATGCCGCCGGCGAGAATCCGGTCGGCGCCTATCGCTCCGGCGTGCCGGTCGACGCGGCGCGCGTCGCCGCCTATGCGATCAGCGGATTGCTGTCGACGAGCGCCGGCCTGTTCGTCGCCGCGCAGACGGGTTCGGGCGACCCGGTGATCGGTACGGCTTTCACGTTGAATTCGATCGCCGCCGCAGTGCTTGGCGGCATCGGCTTCCTCGGTGGGCAAGGAACCATGCGCGGCGCGCTTGCCGGCAGTCTGCTGCTCAGCCTGATGATCAGCGTGATGTTCTTTCTCGGCTTCACGCCGGTGGCGCAATATGTCGCGCAAGGCCTGATCATCATCGGCGCCGTCGCCATTCCGCAATTCCGCAAGGTGCAGCAATGACAGCCTGGAACGACAGCGCCGGCGGCAAACGCGCGAGCGCAATCCTGAAAAGCCGGCCGTTTCTCACGCTCGCCATCGTCGCGGCCGTCTGGATCGTGGCGAGCTTCGTTTCTCGCGGCTTCGGCGCCTATGGCCACCTGCGCTACCTGGTCGAACTCGGCGCCGTAATCGGCCTCGTCGCGGCGGGCCAGACTTTCGTCGTCGTCGCCGGCGGCATCGACCTGTCTGTCGCGGCGATCGTCACCGTCAGCGCCATCAGCCTGCCACTGCTGTCGTGGCAAGCCGATCCGACCGGCCTTGTGTCCGTGATCGCTGTGCTCGCATTGACCACCGCAATCGGAGTGGTCAACGGCCTGGGCGTGGCACTGCTGCGTGTGCATCCGATGATCATGACGCTGGCCATGGCGACCTTCCTGCAAGGGCTCTTGATCATCATCGCCGGCGGCAGCGCCGTCACCGCCGAAAACCCGCTGGTCCATTGGCTTGGCAATGCCCGCCCGGCCGGCATCCCGGCGGGTATCATCCTGTGGATTGCCGTCTCGACCGTCGTGCTGACGGTCATGCACGCAACGCCTTTCGGGGCGCGCATTTTTGCTATGGGCGCGAACCCGCTCGCGGCTTCCTTGTCGGGCGTTCCCATGACGTCGACGACACTTGCCGTCTACGGCATCAGCGGCTTCACGGCGGCGCTGGCCGGCGTGCTGGTGCTCGGCATGAACGGCCAGGGCTATGTCGGGATCGGCGATCCCTACCTGCTTGCCTCGATTGCCGCCGTCGTGCTCGGCGGCACCTCGATCCTCGGCGGACTCGGCACCTATGCCGGCACCATTCCCGGTGCGATCCTTCTGGTGACGATCACGGCGCTGATCACCGTGGTCAATGCGTCGCCCGGCTGGCGCAGCATCCTGTTCGGCTCGCTGATCCTCGGACTGCTGCTTCTCTCAGGCAGGGAGCAGGCTCGTCGATGAGATGTCGTCCAGCCTATAAATGCGTTTGGCGTTGCCGCAGAACAGCGCCGCTTGCTCATCGGCGGAAAGGTCGGCCGTGATAGCCTTGAAGCTGTCATATACCTCGTCGAACGAGGCATGCAGGCCGGCCACCGGGAAGTCGGAGCCGAACATGGCGCGCCCGGCGCCAAAACAGTCGATGCAGTGCAGCACCACCGGTCGCAAGCTGTCGAGCGTCCAATTATGATCGTAAGCGACGAGGTCCGAGATCTTGATGGCGACGTTGTCGCGTTCGGCGAGGCGCCGAAGGCCGTCGCGCCATCTGTGCATGCCCTCGGCGTTGCGGTCGATCGGGCTGCCGCAATGGTTGAGGACGAATTGCTGGTCCGGGAACGATGCCGCCAAGCGCGCGGCGTCGGCGAGCTGGCGTGGGAACACCATCAGGTCGAACGAGAGCCCGTGGCGGGCGAGCAGGCCAAGGCCACTGCGCCAGGCCGGATCGTCCATGATGCCGTCGCGGGCGGCGAAGCGGCGGGCGGGATCGGGATCCCAGCTCAAAATGTCGCGTACGCCAGCGACGCGGTCGAAAGCGGCCTGCGCTTCGATGAGCGCCGGCGTCTGCGGACTGGCGAGCGGCACATGGACGACGTAGCGGGCAGCGACGCCTCGCGCCTTGTCCAGCGTCTCCAGCCAGCGCGTCTCGCCGACGCTATCTCCTGCGGCCCAGTTGGCTTCGACATGGATGGTGGCCACGATGTTGTGCCTTGCGGCATCGCGAAGATAGTCGTTGGGAAGATAGTTGCGACGCAGCGGTCCAAGATCGCCCAGGCCGCCGCGCTCGCCAGCGGTGGCAGTGAGCCAGGGATGCCGCCCAAGGCCGAGATCCCACAGATGATGATGCGCGTCGACGATCGGTCCGGAATAGGGATTGGGCACGCGATCCTCGCAGGCCGTGGGGAGCGCCGGCAATCGGTCCGGCCTTCGTTTGGTGATAGCGGAAGAGATATCATCGGATGAACGAGAACACATCGGCTCCGCCGCTTGACGTGCATGAAAATTTTACGCTCGACGACCGCATCCGTGGCGTGCCTCCGGGCACGTCCGGATTGGATTCCAACCTGGTCGGACAGCAAGGCTGGCATCCGGCCGATGGTTGCATGTCGCTGCCGCTGCTCACACTCGACGAGGCGGCTTTCGCTTCGAACCGCGATCTGTTCCTGCGTTACGCGCGCGAGCACGGCGCCGCAATCGCGCCGCATGCCAAGACGCCGATGGCGCCGGACCTTGCCCGTTCGTTGGTCGAGGCCGGTGGCTGGGGCACGACGGTCGCCGATATCAGGCAGGCGACGGTGATGCTGAAAGCGGGTCTCTCCCGGTTGATCATCGCTAATGAGGTCGGCGGCGCCGGTGGTGCGAGCCGATTGGCAAAACTGATTGGCGCCTGGCCGGGTGCCGAGATCTACGTCTTTGTCGACTCAGTCGCGATCGTGCGGGCTCTCGCCGACGCATGGCACGGCAATGCAGACCTTGCGCCATTGCGCGTCCTGATCGAGCTCGGCGCGGCGAGGGCGGGCGCGCGCAGCACGACAGAGGCCGAGGCAATCGCCGATGCCGTCGCGGCCACCGGCGGACGGCTGCGGATCGCCGGCGTCGCCACCTATGAAGGCGCTGCCGCCCAACCCGATCCGGTTCGCACCGACGAGGCGGTTTCCGCGCTGCTGGCCACTGTCGGCGACATGTTCCTCAGGCTGCGGGCCCGCATCGGCGGCGATGCGCCGCTGATCGTGACGGCCGGCGGTTCGGTCTTCTTCGACAAGGTGGTGACGGCGCTGTCGCCGCTGGTCGAACGGGACGACAAGGCGACGCTGGTGCTGCGCAGCGGCGCCATCTTCTTCCACGATCACGGCATTTACGACCGATCGCTGGGCGCCGTCGACGCCCGTAACGGCTTTGCCGTAGGCGGTGCCGGCGCTTCGGCGCGGCGCTCTTTCCGTCCGGCGCTGCGCGTCTGGGCTGAATTGCTGTCGCGGCCGGAACCGGGCCTCGCCATCTGCGGCATGGGAATGCGGGACGTCTCATTCGACCAGGGTTTCCCGAAACCGCTCGCCGTTTATCGCGCCGGTCAAAAACTGCCTGCGCCACCGATGCAGCCGCAGGTGATCAAGCTCAACGACCAGCACGCATTTCTGTCGCTGCAGCCGGACGATGACATCGCCGTCGGCGACGTCATCGAATTCGGCATTTCGCACCCCTGCACCTGTCTCGACCGCTACCGGGTGATCTTCGGGGTGGACGAGAGCGGACATGTCGTCCACGCATTCCCGACCTTTTTCGGCTGATCCGGCCTCAAGAAAAAACCTCGAAAGGATCCAATATGATCAAGTACTTCCAGTCCGGCTCGCGGATGTCACAGGCGGTGGTCTATGGCGGCATGGTGCACATAGCCGGCCAGGTCGCCAGTGATCGCAAGGCCGGCATCGAGTCGCAGACGAGCGACGTACTGGCCAAGGTCGAGGCGCTTCTCAACGAGGCCGGCAGCAGCAAGTCGAAGCTGGTGGCGGTCAACATCTTCCTGCCGCAGATCGGCGACTTCGAAGCGATGAACAAGATCTACGATGCCTGGGTCGATCCCGCGCGGCTACCGGCCCGGGCCTGCGTCGAAGCTCGTCTGGCCGATCCAGATCTGCGCATCGAAGTCACCGCGGTCGCGGCTGTCTAAAGGGGACGCTATGCATACCGGCCTCGTCCACACGCTCGATTTCGACCGTGACGGCAAGACGCTTGCTCATCTGAGCATCCCGTTCTCGATCGACCGGTCGCCCTATTTCCAAGTGAAGGTGCCGATCTGCACCATCCGCAATGGCGAAGGTCCGTCGCTGCTGCTGATGGCCGGCAATCACGGCGACGAATATGAGGGCGAGCTGTCGCTGGCGAAGCTGGTGCGCCGCCTCGATCCGGCTGCAATCCGCGGCCGCGTCACCATCCTGCCGATGACGAATGCCCCGGCGGTGATGGCGGCCAAGCGCTGCTCGCCGCTCGACGGCGGCAACCTCAACCGGGCGTTTCCGGGCGATCCGTCGGGCACGCCGACCAGCCGGCTTGCGCATTTCCTGGAGACGGAGCTGTTTGCGCGTCACGACGTCGTCTTCGACATCCATTCCGGCGGCACCTCGATGGAGCATCTGCCGACCGCACTCGTCGAGCGTAACGCCGATCCCGAGCGGCATCGGCGCGGTGTCGAACTGATGCGCACGCTCGGCATGCCCTTCGGGTTCATCGCCGACAACGGCCCAGCATCACCGACCTCGATGGGCGCTGCGCGTCGCGCCGGCGCGATCGGCGTCAGCGGCGAGTTCGGCGGCGGCGGCACGGCGACGGTCGAATCGATGGCCCTGACCGCCCGCGCGCTCGACAGCCTCATGGTTGCGCTGGGCCTGATGGAGATGCCGTTGCTGGCGGCCGGCGCCGGGCCTGCAGTGCCGACGCGGCTGCTTTCGCTGTCGCGCCACAGCCAGGGCCTCTACGCGACGCGGCGCGGCTGGTTCGAACCGGCGGTCAAGCTCGGCGACAGCGTGAGCGCCGGGCAGGTGGCGGGCTGGTATCACGATTTCGAGCGGCTGGACGCCGCCGAGGAGGCCCTGCATTTTGCCGAAAGCGGCATCGTTTTGTCGCGCCGGCTGCACACGATGTGCGAGGCCGGGGACTGCCTGATGCAGGTGGCGGAACCCGTCGAAGGCTGACAACGAACCAGCGCCGGGCGGCGCCAGAAAACCGAGGACCAGCATGCAGCTTTCGATGTGGACCTATCCGTGGGATATCCAGGATCTCGGCCTGGAGACGGTCGAGCGTGACCTCACGCAACGCGCTGGGCTCAACATGGTGAGCCTCGCGACCTCCTATCATGCCGGGCGCTTCCTGCAGCCGCGCAGCCCGAAGCGCAAAGCCTATTTCCCGGAGGACGGCACGATCTACTTCAAGCCGTCGGCTGCGCGATGGGCCGATCTCACCATTCAGCCAAAGGTGGCGGATGTGATCGGCGAGGGCGGCGACGTGCTTGGCGAGCTCATCCGCCGCCGCGAGTCAGGCGGGCCAGGAGTTTCATGCTGGACCGTGTGCCTGCACAACACGCGCCTCGGCATGCGCTATCCGCAAGCCGTTACCCGCAACGCCTTCGGCGATCCCAATTATTACAACCTCTGTCCATCGCATGCTGATGCGCGCGCCTATGTCCGCGCGCTGGTCGCCGATATCTCGTATGGCTACAGGCCGGACAGTATCGAGCTTGAAAGCCCGTCCTTCATGGGTTTTGCGCATGAATACCACCATGAAAAGGACGGCGTCGGGCTCACGCCGGAAGACGATTTTCTCCTCTCGTTGTGTTTTTGCCCGTCCTGTCTGGATCGCGCGGCCAAAGCCGGCGTCGATGGTAAAGCGGCGCAAAAACTCGTCGCGCAATGGATCGTAGAGGCCTGCGAGCGGGCGGTGCCTGCGCGGCGCTTTCCCGATTTTCCGGCGGGCGGGCTAGATGTCTTCCGGCCCTGGCCCGAACTCCACGCCTATCTTGCCTGGCGCTTCGAGCCGGTCACCAGTCTCGTCGCTGAACTGCGCGAGGTGGCGCATCCGGCGACGAACGTCCTCGTCATTGACCTGAAGGACGGCTGGCTCGGAGGCTGCGACCTCGCGGCGCTCGGCCAGGTCTGCGATGGGGCGATCCTGTGCGCCTACGACATGCGGCCGGACGATGTCGCAAGCCTGGTGGCGGCCGGTCGCGCCGCGCTCGGCGCCGGAAAGTTCCTCGGTGCTGGCTACCGGCTCTTTTATCCTGAAATGGCCGGGCCGGATGTGCTCATCGCAAAGGTGAAGCCGGCGCGGCGCCCGGAGGTCGACGGCCTCAATTTCTACAATTACGGCCTCGTCCCCGCCGCACGGCTGGATTGGGTGAAAGCAGCTCTCTCACCTTGATCTCTGATGTAAATTCGGTTGTGGCCTGCGGTGCGTTCAGCCGTGCGAAGGGCATCCATTGCCTTCAAATCTACTGTCATCTGCTCGATGCCTAACGCACGTCGCTCTTTAAAAGGATTCGGGATTCCCTGAATGACGGTTTGATGATTCATTGCGGTGGAGATCTGGGCTCTCCAAGAGCCGGATTTTAGTTTAGTGAAGGTGGCCAGTTCGTGTGCGCTCCGTGTGCACTGAGGCATCGAAAAACCGGAAAACGGGGCGTGTCATGGCGTAAAATGGAGTGCACACGACGCGATTTAATTCGTTGAAGTTACGAAAAATGCGGAAATATCAAGACGTCAGAATAGCCGTGGCACCCATGATGGACTGGACGGACAGGCATTGCCGGTTCTTCCATCGTCAGCTGACGCGGCGCGCGCTGCTTTACACCGAGATGGTGGTGGCGGACGCGGTTATCCATGGCGCGCGCGAGCGACTGCTCGGTTTCGATGATGCCGAGCACCCGGTTGCATTGCAACTTGGCGGATCGGATCCGGCAAAGCTCGCCGAGGCCGCGCGGATCGGCGAGGCTTTCGGCTATGACGAGATCAACCTCAATGTCGGCTGCCCGTCAGACCGCGTCCAGTCCGGCACGTTCGGCGCCTGCCTGATGAAGACGCCGGCCCTGGTCGCCGAATGCGTCGGGGCCATGAAAGCTTCGGTGACAATCCCCGTCACGGTCAAATGCCGCATCGGCGTCGACGATCAGGACCCGGAACCCGCTCTCGACGCGCTCGCCGACGGCGTGCTCGCCGCCGGCGCCAATGCGCTCTGGGTGCATGCCCGCAAGGCTTGGCTGGAGGGCCTGAGCCCCAAGGAGAACCGCGAAATCCCGCCGCTCGATTATCCGCGCGTCCACCGGCTGAAGGCCAGAAAGCCGGACGAATTCATCGGCATCAATGGCGGCATCCAGTCGCTCGCCGAGGCGTCGGCGCATCTTTCCCATGTCGACGGTGTGATGCTCGGCCGCGCGGCTTACCATACGCCGGGGATCCTCACCGGCGTCGACGCTGCTTTCTACGGCGAGGCGGCTGCCGCCTTCGACTATCCGGCGCTGATCGACGCCATGGCCGGCTATGCCGCGCGCCATATCGAGCGGGGTGGGCGGCTCGGCCACATCACCCGCCACATGGTCGGTCTGTTCCACGGCTTGCCCGGCGCGCGCCGCTTCCGGCAGATTCTTTCCACCGATGCGAACAAACCCGGCGCCGGCCCGCAGGTGCTTAAGAGCGCCTTTGCGGCAATCGATCTCGCGGCGGCGGAAGCCGAAGCGGCCTGAATTTCGGTCAGTCCCGCAGGATCATGCGGTCGCCGCGCACGTCGAAACCCGACAACGAGCCGATGAAGTTCATGCCGAGCAGGCTCTGGTCCAGCATGCCGGGCGCGGCGACCATCACCGACATGTTCTTGCGCACGATGCCGCCGATCGCCACCTCGTCGGTCCTGACCGTCGCCGCGCGCGCCATGCCGTTGGCTGTGGCGACGTCCACGCTGTAGCTGAGCGCCGCCGGGTTGAAACCCGCCGCTTGAGCATCTTCGGACGTCAGCACCGTGCTGGTCGCGCCGGTGTCGACCACGGCGCGTACCGGCGTGCCGTTGACCAGGATGCGCGCTTCGAAATGGCCGTTGCCGGCCTTGTCGAGCGTGACGGTCGGGCGGCCATTCTCCACGCCCAAGGCCAGCGGACTGCCCGGCACAAGGCCGGCGGTCACGCGGCTCGCGACGTCCTGCAACTCGTAGCGATACTGATAGCCGGCGATCAGCACGAGGATCAGTGCGGCCCAGACGCCGATATTGCGCGCCATGTCGCCCAACGGCCGGCCCGAGCGGAGCAGGCTCGCGCCGATCACCATCACCAGCACGCCGACCCAGATCAGCCTGCCGAAATCATTATTGTTCATGCCGAAAGTGTGGCCGGCCGAATTGTTGAGCATGAGCAGCACGACGCCGGTGCCGATCACCGCCATGACGATCCAGAACAGCCGGTTCATCGGTTTCTTCTCACGAAACGTCGCGCTCGCGCGCCATGCGGGCACGACGGGTTTCGCGGCGCGGCCGCCGCTCCACCGTTTCGAGCCGCGCCGGCAATTCAGCCATCACCGATCGGCGAAGTTCAGGGGTCATCGTGAGCCAGCCGGAAATCTCGTCGCGCGTGCGGCCGCAACCGAAACAGAAGCCGGTTTTCATATCGATCGAACAGACCAGTATGCAGGGGGATTCGATGGCGGACATGCTGTTCTCTTGGCTCTATTCCACATGGTGCAACCGCCGGAGCAATGCAAGCCCTCCGCATTGCGCCGCACGGCAACGCATTCGCGGCATCGTCAGGCGGTTGTGCCGGCCGGAGAAGGCGGCTATGCCGCTTGCGACCTCCGCAACGAACCGCGAACCGACATGCCAGCTAAGCCTTTCGACGATTTCCGAAGCCTGCTTGCGGCCCTGCCGCCGGCCGATGACGCGGCGGGCGCCCATGTGCGGGCGCTGTTTGCCAAGGCGGACAAGCCGAAAGAATCGCTGGGGCAGATCGAGGACATCGCAGCCTGGCTTGCTGCCTGGAGCGGGCGCGCGCCGCCGGCGATCAACCGGCCATTGATGGCGATCTTCGCCGGCAATCACGGTGCCGTCAGGCACGGCATTTCGCCGCGGCCGGTGGCAGCGACCGCCAACGAAGTCGAACTCTGCGCCGCCGGGGGCGCCGCGATCAACCAGGTCTGCATCGCCAACGATCTCGGCTTGAAGGTCTTCGACCTCGCCTTGGATATCCCGACCGGCGACATCACCGAGGAGGCCGCGCTCGATGAACGAGGCTGCGCCGCAACCATGGCCTTCGGCATGGAGGCGGTCGCGGGCGGCGCGGATCTTCTGTGCCTGGGCGATCTAGGGGTTGGCAACTCGACGATCGCCGCCGCGCTTTGCGCCGCGCTGTTTGGCGGCGAGGGGGCTGACTGGGTTGGCCCGGGGTCGGGCGCGGATGCGCCTTTGATCGCGCGCAAGGCCGAGGTCGTGGATCGGGCGTTGGCATTCCATGGCCCCGGTCTCGGCGATCCGCTCGAGGCTCTGCGCAGGGTCGGCGGACGCGAGTTCGCGGCGATCTGCGGCGCCATTCTCGCGGCGCGCATGGAGAAGATTCCCGTCCTGCTCGACGGGTTCGTGGCGACCGCGGCGGCCGCCGTCCTCCATGGGGCCAATCCAGGCTCGCTCGATCATTGCCTGCTTGCCAGCCTGTCGCCGGAGCCTGGCCACGCCAAGGCGGCCGAAAGGCTCGGATTGCGGCCGCTGCTCGATTTCGGCATCAGCCATGGCGAAGGGATAGGAGCCGCTCTCGCCGCCGGTATCGTGAAGGCTGCGGCATTGACGAGTTCGGGCATGGCGGCGGCTGTCCGCCGTTAAAGGTTCCAAAAGCCGCTTCAGCGGCGTCCGCGCGTCGCCGCGACAGCCTTGGTCGGCAAGGCCGGCAGTTCCTCCATCACCCGGCTCAACGGGAAGATGGCGATCGCCTCGGTGCCTTCGCGCAGCTTGGAGTGAAGCTCGAACGCGCCGCCATGCATGGCAAGCAGCCCCTGCACGATCGGCAGGCCGAGGCCGGTTCCCTGTTCGGCGCTCTTGATGGCGATCGAGCCTTGGCCGAAAGCCGAAAGCACCACCGGGATTTCCTCGTCTGGTATGCCCGGGCCGTTGTCCTTGACCGAAATGTACTGGCCGCCGCCGGCGGTCCAGCCGACGCGCACGCGCACTTCGCCGCCGGACGGGGTGAATTTGATCGAATTGGACAGAAGGTTGAGCGTGATCTGGCGGACGGCGCGTTCGTCGGCGAAGAGGCGCGGCAAGGTCTCCTCGAACTCCTGGATGATGCGGATGTCCTTGTTGCGGGCGCGCAGCTCCATCATATGGCAGCAGTCCTCGACGATGGTCACCAGCACGACAGGCTCTTCGTTTAGCTGGTAGCGGCCGGCCTCGATGCGCGACAGGTCGAGGATCTCGTTGATCAGGTCGAGCAGGTGCTGTCCGGACTCATGCACGTCATGGGCATAGTCGCGATAGGTCGGATTGTTCATCGGACCCAGCACTTCATTGGCCATCACTTCGGAGAAGCCAAGGATGGCGTTGAGCGGCGTCCTGAGCTCATGGCTCATCGAGGCGAGAAAACGTGATTTCGCCAGATTGGCGTCCTCGGCGCGCCGCCTTGCTTCGTCCGACATCGATTTCGCCGTCTCCACTTCGGCGATCAGCGCGTCCTTCTCCGAGCGGAAGGACAGCACCATCAACGAGGCCTGATTGAGGTGTCGCGCCACATAGCCGAAGAACGGAAGCGCGGCGATCAGCAGCGCTGCCATCGTGGCTTCGATCGGCGTCCACAGGCGCATGATAGTATAGACATAAACGGCAACGGGAATGGCGAAGGTTGCGAACAGGGCGCCGCCTAGCGAAGAGGCCAGGACCGCCGTCATCGCCATGGCGACCAGGATCACCATGGCCTTGGCCACATGGAACTGGTCGACCTGGCATGTGTCGCAACCGATCCAGGCGAACCACGCCCAGCCAAGGCCGCACAGGAAATGGCCGATCAGGAAGTCACGGCGCGTCTGCGCCGGGTCGAGTTCGGCCGCCTCGGTCCGCTCCACGCGACGCGCCATGAAAGCGACGATCGTGTAGCAAAGCAGCGTCGACAAGGCCCAGATGGTGATCTGCCCGTCCATGCCCGCCAGCCGGCCGACGGCCGCCACGGCGAGCACGAGCAGGGGGATCGCGACCGCGCTGACCACCATGGTGCGCGCATGCAGCTTCAGCAGCTCACGGTCGAAGTCGAGGCTGCCTGCCTGCTGCGAAAGGCGATCGCGCGTCTTGCGCACAGCCCGCGCCACATCGCTGTTGCGGTGCGGTTTCCGGCGGTCCACAATGAATTTATCCGCTGTATTCGAGCGTTGCAAAGGCATACAGACTTCAATTTCTGCGCGCAGCGATTGTCAGTTTGTTAAGCTACGTTCGAATGATTAAGAGACTGTTTGCCATATGAGCCGTTTCGGGCTGCGAGGACCGCGCCGACGGCACGCGGCACGTTCGCCGCGAAGCCTCCGGTTCAAGCTGCTGGACTACGGGCTGGCCATCCTTGTGCTGGGATTGCTGATCCTGATAGCGGCGCGCCTCGATCGCTTCGAGACGCGTAAGGAGCAAGGCATGGCGATCGTCAATGACGGCGATTCGATCACGCTCGGTGCCGAGCGCATCCGCATGCGCGGCATCGACGCTCCGGAATATCAGCAGACCTGCCGGAAGGCCGGCGCCGACTATCCCTGCGGCAAGCTGGCGCGGCAATCGCTGGTGCGCCTGATCGCCGGCATGCCCGTTTCCTGCAGCGGCTGGCAGCGCGACCGCTACGGCCGGCTGCTCGGCGATTGCAGGGCCGGCGATACCGACCTAAACCGGGCCCAGGTGCAGGCTGGATGGGCGGTTGCCTTCGGTGACTTCGAAACCGAGGAAGCGGTGGCGAGAGCGGCCAAGGCCGGTATCTGGGCGGGCACTTTCGAGGAGCCGCAGCAATGGCGCGACAGCCATCATGACGCCCCGGTCGAGAAAAAGCACGGCTTGCTGGCATCGTTCGGCGATGCGTTGCGCGAATTTTTTCGCTTCTGGTGATGGGTGGACCCGCGCTCTATGATCCGGTGGAGACGTTGGAGAATGGAATGAAGCTGTTCGACGGCGGCCGCGCGCCCAATCCCCGGCGCGTGCGTGTCTTCCTTGCCGAGAAGGGGCTGACGGTGCCGCTGGTGCCCGTCGACATGGGCGCGCTGGAGCATCGCGGCCAGGAGGTGGCGCAGCGCAATCCGCTGCGGCGCCTGCCGGTGCTCGAGCTCGACGACGGCACCATCATCACCGAATCGATCGCCATTTGCCGCTATTTCGAGGAACTGCATCCTGAGCCCGCGCTGTTCGGCAAGGGCGCGCTCGGCAAGGCAAAAGTGGAGATGTGGCAAAGACGCATGGAACTGAACCTGATGGCCAGCGTCGCCGCCGCGTTTCGGCACATCCATCCGGCGATGAAGGAATGGGAGGTGCCGCAAATTCCGCAATGGGGCGAGGCCAACAAGCCGAAGGCGATCGAATTCCTGCACCTGCTCGACCATGAACTGGCGGAGCGCGAATTCTCCGCCGGCGATGCCTATTCGGTCGCCGACATCACCGGCATGATCGCCATCGATTTCATGAAGCCAGCCCGCATCAAGGTGCCGGAGGAATGCACGAACGTGCTGCGCTGGTACGCGGCGCTTGCAAGCCGGCCGAGCGCGACGGCCTGAGCGACGGAAATTGGATAATCCGCCTAACATGAAACAAGCGCTGGAGCGCCTCACCGAAAAGGTGCGGGCCTGCCGTATCTGCGTCGACGAGCCAAACGGCCGGGCCCTGGCGCATGAGCCTCGGCCGGTGCTGCGGCCGTCCTCCAGGGCGCGGATCCTGCTTGCCGGCCAGGCGCCGGGCACCAAGGTGCATGCGTCGGGTATGCCGTTCACCGACGCTTCGGGGGACCGGCTGAGAAACTGGCTCGGCGTCAGCGCGCAGGAATTCTACGACACAGAAAAGTTCGCCATCGTGCCGATGGGCTTTTGCTTTCCCGGCCAGGACGCCAAGGGCTCCGACCTGCCGCCGCGTCGCGAATGCGCGCCGGCCTGGCGCCGGGAGCTGATGGCGCTGATGCCCCAGATCGACCTGGTGCTGACGATCGGCGGCTATGCGCAGGCATGGCATATGGGCACCACACGGCTGCCGTCGCTGACCGAGACGGTCAGGAATTGGCGCGCCATATGGGATGGACCGTCCGTGCCGAAAGTGCTGCCGCTGCCGCATCCGTCATGGCGAAACACCGGCTGGCTGAAGAAGAATCCCTGGTTTGAAATGGATTTGCTGCCCTTTCTCAGGTCGGAAATCCGCTATCGCATTGATTAGGCACCCTGCAAGATATCACTCGCTTTTTGCGCCTTTGGCAGAATTTCTTTCTTGTTAAAGGGTCTGATAAAAGGGATTATGGGGAAACTATTCCCCCTGGAGCTTCCCATGGATCGCCTCGACAGAAAAATTCTCCGCCTCCTGCAGGAGGACGCGACGCTCGCGGTCGCCGATGTCGCCAAGAAAGTCGGCTTGTCGACGACGCCATGCTGGCGGCGCATCCAGAAGCTCGAGGAAGAGGGCGTCATCAAGCGGCGCGTCGCCATCCTCGATCACGAGAAGGTCAATGTGCGCGTCACCGTCTTCGTGTCGATCCGCACCAATTCGCATAGCCATGAATGGCTGCGGCGCTTCTCCGAGGTCATCCAGGAATTCCCAGAAGTGGTCGAATTCTACCGTATGAGCGGTGACGTCGATTACCTGCTGCGCGTGGTGGTGCCCGACATCGCCGCTTACGATGCCTTCTACAAGCGGCTGATCGCCAAGATCGAGATCCGCGACGTGTCGTCGTCCTTCGCCATGGAGCAGATCAAGTACACGACGGAAATCCCGCTCGACTACATGGTGCTGGACAAGGAATCGGGGGCCAACGCGGCCTGACACCGGCTGCGCCGATCGGCCTTAGTTCTTCTTCTTGTTCAGGAAATTCCACGGCGAGTTGACCGGAAGGGTCACCGTGTCCGGCACGCTGTCGACGCTTGCCACTTCGGCCTTGCGCACGGTGTAGCCGGACTGGACGATCGACACGCCGTCAAGGATGAAAAGCTGGCTTTTCTCCATTCCGGGCTTCAGCACACCGGTGACCGCGACCGGCTCATAGGCCTCTTTCATCGTATACGGATGAGCCGGCGTCACCAGCACGATCTGGTTCGGCGGAGGCGTCGGCATGTGGCTGCAAGCGCCGGTCCATGGCACCAGCAGGAATTGATAGACAAGATCGCCCTCGCGATCGACCGGCAATGCATAGCCAGCTAATTGTATCGTCTTGTCCTGCAGATTGAGCGACAAGGTCTCGCCGTGGTCAGGCAGTTTTGCCGCGATCATCGGCAGGTTTGCGTCCTCCGCGACAGCTTGTGTCGCGGGACGCAGATCCTTCCAGAGGATATGCGCCACGTCGGCCGCGGCATCGGCTTCGGTGGCCGTGAAGAGAAGCGCGGCCACCAGCGCCGCGCCTGATTTGAAACGCTTGCTCATGATCGTTCCATCCTCCGCCAGCCGATTTCCGGAATCGAGTAAAAGCGTCGTGACCTATCCGGGCTCACCGATCCAGCCGCATGACATGCCGGCGCGTGCCGGCGGTTCCGGTCTCATGGAAGCCCCGCGCGGTGAACATCTCGCGAAATCCCATGAAGCGGTAGCTGGGCGCGGCCTCGTCGACGGGATAGGCTTCGATGACGCGCGCGCCTTTGGAGAAGGCACGGTCGATCGCAGCGTCGAGCAGGGCGGAGGCCAGCCCGCCGCCGCGCAAAGCCCTTGGCACATAGAAGCAGACGATCGACCAGATGCCGGTCTCGGTGTCGTCCTGCTGCCTTGAAAGTTTCCGGTAGGTCTCGCGCGGCGCGACCGAACACCAGCCGACCGGCTTGCCGTCCAACTCGGCGAGGATTCCGACCGGGGTGCCGGCAGCGATCAGCGCCATCATCATGCGCTTCTTCTCGTCGTTCTCGATGTGCTCGCGGCTGGAATGGCGCCAGGCCATGCACCAGCAATATTTCGGAGCGCCGGGCTGCTCGAACAATGTCTCGAAACGGCCACGCGTTTCTTCGTGACCTCGACAAAGCGGACGCCGGAAAGGTCAGGTTTTTGCGGCTGCGAGCCTTGCGAGCTGTTTGGCATCCGTCAGTTCCTTCACCGCATCCTTGCCGATCCAGCGCGCCGTCTTGTCCGACGATGCTGCCAGCTTTTCCGCCAGCGCAAGGGCAGGGGCGTGCAAGCTCATCGAGCGCTTGCCGATCTGCCGCAGCGCCCAATTGACCGCCTTGCGGACGAAATTGCGCGGGTCGCCGGCATGTTTCTCGATCAATGGCAGATAGGCAAGGAAGGTCGCGTCCGGCTCTTTCTTGAGATGCACCGCGCTCCAGGCCAGCATGGCAAAGGCGGTGCGGCGGACGAATTCGCGTTCGTCTTCGGCGAACTCGTTGATCAGATCGCGCCAGAAGGGCGTTTCGGCGAATAGGTCGGCGACGGTGTCGACGATCTCCCAGCTGTCGAAATCCGCGGCCCAGCGCCGGCATTGATCGACGTCGATCTTCTTCGGCTCGCCGGTGAAGGCCGCCATCAGACGCGCTTCCCGGATACCGCTATCCCACAGCAGAAGCGATCGCTCGTGGTTCTTCGTCACCTTGCGCGCCAGCGGCCGCAATTGCGAATTGCCGACGCCGAGCGCGCTTGCCGTGTTGATGCCGAAGCGCGCCATGCCCGCCCGGTCCGCCTCGGTGCCGATCGTGCGCAAATGCGCAACGATGTCGTCGGCGCTCCAGCTCGGACCGGGCAGAGGCATCGTCGCCTATTTTTCCAGGCGCGCGAGAAGCGAGGAGGTATCCCAGCGCTTGCCGCCCATGTCCTGCACATCCTTGTAGAACTGGTCGACAAGCGCCGTCACTGGCAACTTGGCGCCGTTGCGGTTGGCTTCGGCCAGGCAGATGCTGAGATCCTTGCGCATCCAGTCGACGGCGAAGCCAAAATCATATTTGCCGGCATTCATCGTCTTGTGGCGGTTCTCCATCTGCCAGGAGCCGGCGGCGCCCTTGGAGATCACCTCGACGACCTTTTCGATGTCGAGGCCGGCCTTCTTGCCGAAATGAATGCCCTCGGCCAGGCCCTGGACGAGGCCTGCGATGCAGATCTGGTTGATCATCTTCGTCAGCTGGCCGGCGCCGGCCGAGCCCATCAGCCCGACCATGCGGGCATAGGCGTCGATGACGGGCCTCGCCTTGTCGAAGGCCGACTGCTCGCCGCCGACCATCACGGTCAGGACGCCATTCTCGGCGCCGGCCTGGCCGCCGGACACCGGCGCGTCGAGGAAAGAGAAACCCGCTTTGCGCGCAGCTTCATCAAGCTCACGCGCGACCTCGGCCGAGGCGGTGGTGTTGTCGATGAAGACGGAACCCTTCTTCATCGCGGCGAAGGCGCCGTTGGCACCTGTCGTCACCGAGCGCAGATCATCGTCATTGCCGACGCAGGAGAAGACGAAGTCCTTGCCCTCGGCAGCCTCTGCGGGCGTCAGCGCCAGTTTGCCGCCATGCTGGGCCACCCATTGCTCGGCCTTTGCCTTGGTGCGGTTATAGACGGTGACGTCATGGCCGCCCTTGTTCCTGAGGTGTCCGGCCATCGGATAGCCCATGACGCCAAGACCGAGAAATGCAACCGATGCCATAAGCCTGCCTTCCAACAAAACAGAGATTCAGTGGCGGAAGGTCTAGGCCCTGCAAAAAATTCGTCAAGGCGCGCGGCGCCGCATCGACTGGTGCAGGCGGATGGGTCGGCAATCTAAGTCTTTGTTTTATGCATGTCGTTTCCCCTAAAACCGCTGCGCATTTTTAGGCGACATGCATCATCGATGCAGATGGACGGTGATCCGGCGCTCGATCCACTCGACGCCATGGCGCAGGATTTCGACCATCACCAGATAGACGATCGCCACCCAGATATAGGCCTGGATGTCGAAGGATTTCGCATAGGCGAGCTTGGCGTTGCCCATCAGGTCATAGACCGTGATGATGGCGACGATTGCCGAGGCCTTGATCATCAGGATGAGCTCGTTGCCGTAGGGCCGGAGCGCGACGATGATCGCCTGCGGCAGGATCACTTTGCGCAGCGTCTGCAATTTGTGCAGGCCGAGCGAGGCCGCACCTTCCCATTGGCCGCGCGGCACGCTTTCGATGGCGCCGCGCAGGATTTCGGCCTGATAGGCTGCGGTGTTGAGCGAAAAGGCGAAGACGCCGCAGTAGAAAGCCTCGCGGAAGAACCACCACAGCCCGACCGTTTCAAGCTCAGGGCGGAACGAGCCGATGCCGTAATAGACCAGATAGGTCTGCACCAGCAGCGGCGTGCCGCGGAAGAAATAGACGTAGCAATAGGCAAGCCCGGACAGGAACGGGTCCTTCGACATGCGGCCATAGGCGACCGGAAGCGACAGGGCGGCGCCAAGGACCATGGAGATGGCCACCAGCGACAGGGTGGTTCCTAGTCCTTGCAGATAGGCCGGCGCGTATCTGGCGAAGAACTCGGCGTTCCAGGCATAGACGAGATAGGCCACGATCCCGAGGCCGAACAGAATCCAGATGCTGACCAGCGCGTAGCCCAGGATGCGGGCTCGGGGCCAGCCGCGCGCTTGCGAAGGCGGCTTGTCGATGGCGATCGCCTGGCTGACGCTCATCGCGCTTCCCTCCGCCCGAGGTAGCGCAGGATGTAGCTGGTAGCGATCGACGACAGGACGGCCAGCGCCAGGAAGATCAGCGCCGCGACGCTGTAGAAGAGGAAGGAATGTTTGGTGACGCGCGCCGCGACGCCGGATTGGCGCAAGGTCTCGGCGAGATTGACCACCGAGACCAGCGAGGTGTCCTTGAGCAGGCTCAGCCAGCAATTCTCGAGGCCCGGAAAGGCGATGCGTATCAGCTGCGGCAGGATCACCAGCCGCATCGTCTGCCATTTCGACAGGCCAATGGCGTAGCCGCCCTCATACTGGCCTTTCGGAATGGCGCGGAACGCGGAGAGGAAGACCTCGCTGGCATAGGAGGAGAAGATCAGCGACAGCACGATCATGCCGGCGACGAAGCTGTTGACGTCGATCGTCGCGTCCGGATTGAACAGCCGCACGACATGTTGCAACAGAAGCGGCATGCCGAAGAAGAACAGGAACAGCGTGACCAGTTCCGGCAGGCCGCGAAAGACCGTGGTGTAGATGTTGCCGGCCAGGCGCAGCGACGGCTCTTCATGCTGCTTGGCGAAGGCGACGAAAAAGCCGATCACAAGGCCGATCGGCAGTGTGGCGAGCGCCAATGCAATGGTGACCAGAACGCCAGACGCAATGTCGTCACTCCAGCCGTCCGGTCCCCAGCTGAGAAGTGTCCAAATGCTTTGGGCCGGCATTGACGGGTCGTGTCTCCGTGGCGATCCCGGGAGAAGAGAAGGGCGGCGAGGGGTGCCTCACCGCCTTGGCGTAATTGTCAGGATTCGGCGCCGTAAACGTCGAACTTGAAGTACTTGTCGTTGATTTCCTTATACTTTCCGTTCTTGCGAATGGCGTCGATCGCGGCGTTCAGCTTGTTGACAAGATCGGTCTCGCCCTTGCGCACCGCAATGCCGGCGCCCGGTCCGAAGATCTCGACCGGCTGCGGCGAGGGCTGGCCGAGAATCTTGCAGCAGGCGCCGTCCGGCGAATCCAGCCACTGCTGCAACACGACGATGTCGTCCTCGATGGCGTCGAGACGGCCGTTGGCAAGGTCGGCCTGTTCCTCGGGGCTGCTCGGATAGCCCTTGATGGTGCTGTCCGTGTAGGTCTTCGAAGCATAATTGTAGTGCGTGGTCGTGGTGGCGACGCCGATGGTTTTGCCGGCGAGGTCTTCCTTGGTCACACCTTTGAGCGGCGAATCCTTCGGCACGGCGATGGCCGACGGGGTGTTGTAGTATTTGTGGGTGAAGTCCACCTTTTCCTGGCGCTCGGGCGTGATCGACATGGAGGCGACGATGGCGTCGAACTTGCCGGCCTGCAGCGCCGGGATGATGCCGTCCCAATCCTGCGCGACGAAGGTGCACTTCACCTTCATTTCATCGCAGAGAGCCTTGGCGATATCGATGTCGAAGCCGACCAGCTGGCCGTCCGAGGTCAGGTTGTTGAAGGGCGGGTACGCGCCTTCGGTGCCGATCCTCAGGGTTTTTTCCTGAGCCTGGGCGACGCCGAGTGTCAGCAGCGCGGCCGAAGCGGCAAGCGCGATACGCAGTGCAATACGCATGATAATCCTCTCATATTGTCATGGCCGCTGTCCCGTGCGGCTCTTGTGGGCGGAGCTTCCTTACCGCCCGCTGGGGCGGATACTCCCACTCTTTCCAAGAAAAAAGCAACAGCAAATCAACGGGAAACGACAATCAGGACGTGCCGCTGCGTTACTTGGTTCGGGCCACGAGACCCGTTGTGCGCTCGACAAAGTCGGCTATCGACTTCGTGTCGTTGAGATCGAAAACCGGCAGGTCTTCGCCTTCGACTGTAAAGTCGGCGGCGACCGCGACGATGTTGGGATCGTTGGCCGAAAGCGGCGTCCGATCCTTGGCTTCGAGCCGCCTTGCCTCGATCTTCTTGTGCGCTTCGCGCTTGTAGCCTTCGACCAGCACGATGTCCGAGGGCGACAGCCGCGCCAGGATGTCGTCCAGCGTCGGTTCGTCCTCGCTCCGCAATTCGTGCATCAGCGCCCAGCGCCGGCCGGAGACGATGGCAACCTCGGTGGCGCCCGCCTGCCGGTGGCGGAAGCTGTCGGCGCCCGGCTTGTCGATGTCGAAGTCATGGTGGGCGTGCTTCACCGTCGAAACCGTCCAGCCGCGCGCCACCAGCTCGGTGACAAGCTTTTCCGTCAGGGTCGTCTTGCCGGAGTTCTTCCAGCCGGTGATGCCGAATACGCGTCTCATGACCTGAGGATGTGCAACAGACGCTCCGCCGCCGCAAGGTCGTCCGGTGTGTTGACGTTGAAGAAAGGGTCAATCTTTCGGCTGTCGGCCGCGATCATCGGGAACTCGACCTCGACATGGCCCTGGCTCTCCATGAAGGCCGAAACCCGCCGGTTGTCCTCTTCGACCAGGAAATGGCGCAAGGCGTCGTGCAAGCCGAGTGGCCATAGCGCGAAGGTCGGGTGCGATCTGCCGTCCGAACTGGCGACGGCGATCGCGCCTGGACGATCGCGGGTTGCGGCTGCGAGGCGCTCGACGAGATCGTCGGGGAAGAATGGTGTGTCGCCGGCGGCGCTCATCAGCCACCTGCAGCGCGTTTTCCTCGCCGCCCATTCGAGGCCGGTTAGAATGCCCGCCAGTGGCCCGGCATGGCCCGGCACCGTGTCTTCGAGAACCGGCAGGCCCAGGCCGGCAAATCGCGCCGGGTCGCCGTTCGCGTTGAGCGCCAGGGTCGCGACCTGTGGCTTCAGGCGCGCCGCGACATGATCGATCAGCCTGACTTTGCCCAATGAAAGCAGCGGCTTGTCGCCGCCGCCCATCCGGAGCGACTGGCCTCCCGCCAGAATGATTGCCGCAACATTTCGGTCCATAGGCCTATATGCCGTCCGGCGCCATATCGGGTCCAGCGCTTTCGGCGGCAGGTTGCTGCCTGCCGACGAGGCGCTCGCGGTAGAGCGCATAAAGGCCGGAGCCGATGATGATGACGGCGCCGACGATCATGGGCAGGTCGGGCATGTCGCCGAAAATGACGAGGCCGAGCAGGATCGACCAGAGCAGGGCCGTGTAGCGGAAGGGCGCGATGAAGGAGATGTCGCCCGAGCGCATCGCCATGATGATGAACTGATAGCCGATGAGCACCAGCACTGCCGCGAGCGCCAGAAGCGCGGTCGCCCGGCCGCTCATCGGCGTCCAGCCGCCCATCGGCGACAAGAGCAGCGCGCCGAGCACCGTCATGGCAAGGGCGGTCGCCGTCGACACCAGCATGGTCGGGATCGCTTCCGGAATGCGCTTGGTGGAGAGGTCGCGCACCGCGCAGCAGGCAACGCTGGCTAATGCCACCAGCGAATAGACGCTGAACCCTTCGAACCCCGGCCGCACGATGATCAGCACGCCGGCGAAGCCGGCGGCAATCGCGGTCCAGCGTCGCCAGCCGACGCCTTCGCCGAACACCAGGGCCGCGCCCATGGTCACCGCCAGCGGCAGCGCCTGCATGACGGCGGAGACATTGCCGATCGGCAGATGCGCAAGCGCGACCAGGAACGACACCGTCGCGCCGGCTTCGCCGGCGACACGCATGGCCACCATCGGCTGAAGCATGGCGGCCGGATTGGCAAGCGCGCCGCGCCGCCAGGCGAGCAGGCCGACGAAGAGGGTCGCAAAGGCGCCGCGCACCAGCATGACCTGCGCCATGTTCATCGATTCGGAGGAGAATTTGGTGATCGCATCGTTCAAGGTGAAGCCGACCATGGCCACGATCATGAACAGCGCGCCGCGCAGATTTGGCGAGAGGGGCAAAGGCGTTTCCGGATTCTATTTTGACTCGAACCTGTAGCAGGTCGGCGGAAACAGCAACGCCAAAAGAAATGGGCCACGAATTTCTGCGCGGCCCATGAGATCGATTTGTCGAGGCTCCGAAGACTTACTTCGGCGTCAGCACTTCGGTGCCGTTGCCGTTCTGGCCGGCGATGGTCCATAGCCCGTGCAGCGAGCCGTCCTTCTCGATCTTGTAGACGACAAGACCGACTTCCTTGCCCATCGCATACCCGGCGGAAAACGCATTGTCGTTACGCATGCAGATACCGTCCGAAGTCGAGCCGCCGGTCTCCCAGTGGATCGTGCAAGTCGTGTCGCTGGTCAGCGTGATCGTTGCCTCGCCGCCATATTTCGAGCCGTCGAAATTGGTGCCGGCGACGGTGTAGGTGCCGCCGATCGACTGAGCAGCGGCCGGCATGGAGGCGAGACCAAGCATAGCGAATGAAAGCATGAATGTGCGCATGTGCACCTCCCCCCTAGAGCGAAAATCGCGCTTCGAAGGCTAGGCCGGAAAAGGCCGGCGGTAAATCGGCGGAGGATGGCTTGCAGGGTTTATTTCGAGTGTGGCCCGGACGCCTCGTGCAGGCTTGCGGCAATGGCGCCGACCAGCGGGTCGTATTTCGCCTTGAGCGCCGCGGGATACTCGATGAAGACGGTGTGGACGACATCCTCCTTTCCGAACAGGGATCGCCGATAGAAAATGTTGTCGCCCTTCGTGCCCGACAGCACCGCCCACTTCTTGCCAGTCTTGCTGTAGGTGACTTTTTCTCCCGGCTCCGGGCTGGCTTTTTCGTTCTGAACGAGGCTGTCGGGAGTATCGTCGAGTGCGTTGTAGCTACCGTAACACGCCACGCTGGCGCCGTCGGCGCTTTGCCACTCCAGGCCATCGCCGTTTTCGGGCTCGGGCATGCGGTTGCTGAAAATCTGGTCCGGGAAAGTGCACACGGTGCCGAAGCGCGCGTTGACATAGGTGAACGGCTTGGCCAGCGCCGTTGTCGTCAAGAACAGAAGCGCGGAAAACAAGCCGATGCGACGAAGATGCTGCATGATACCCCCCTGGTCGATGACCAAAGGCGATCCTGCACCAAATCGCAGAAAAAATCAGCCGCCGGTGACGCTCATATGCCGCGACACCGAAGGACGGCTGGTGCGGCGGTCGATGACGAAATCATGGCCCTTGGGCTTGCGGCCGATGGCCTCGTCGATCGCCTCGCCGAGCAGCTCGTTGCCTTCGGAGGCGCGCAGCGGCGCCCTCAGATCGGCGGCGTCCTCCTGGCCAAGGCACATATAGAGCGTGCCGGTGCAGGTCAGCCGCACGCGGTTGCAGCTCTCGCAGAAATTATGCGTCATCGGCGTGATGAAGCCGAGCTTGCCGCCGGTCTCGGCGACATGGACATAACGGGCAGGACCGCCGGTCTTGTAAGGAATGTCGGTGAGCGTGAACTGGCGCTCCAGCGAGGCGCGCAGCAGCGACAGCGGCAGATACTGGTCGGTGCGGTCGGCATCGATCTCGCCCATCGGCATCGTCTCGATGAGGGTGAGGTCCATGCCGCGGCCATGTGCCCAGCGCATCAGCTCGGGGATTTCGGCGTCGTTGAAGTCGCGCAGCGCGACCGTATTGAGCTTGATCTTCAGCCCGGCCTTCTGCGCGGCGTCGATGCCTTCCATCACCTTGCCGAGATTGCCCCAGCGCGTGATCTGGTGGAATTTCGCGGCATCCAGCGTGTCGAGCGAGACGTTGATGCGCTTGACGCCGCAATCGGCGAGCTCGGCGGCGAAGCGCGACAGCTGCGAGCCGTTGGTTGTGAGCGTCAGCTCTTCCAGGGCACCCGTCTCCAGATGCCGCGACAGTTGACGCACCAGATGCATAATGTTCTTGCGCACCAGCGGCTCGCCGCCGGTCAGTCGCAGCTTCTTCACGCCCTTTTCGATGAAAACGGTGCAGAGCCGGTCCAGCTCTTCCAACGACAGAAGATCCTTCTTCGGCAGGAAGGTCATGTCCTCGGCCATGCAATAGGTGCAGCGGAAATCGCACCGGTCGGTGACCGATACGCGCAGATAGCTGATCGTGCGACCGAAGGGGTCGATCATGTCCATTGCAAGCGCTTCCCGTGGCCTGAGCGGCGTCGTTATATACGGCTATGTGATACGATCCAACGCCGCATTCAAGATAGAAGGTCTTGATCTTTGGTAACATTCCCCGACCGACATCGCGTGTCGGCTGCCTAAAGCGCGTTACGAGCTTTAGGTCTTGTCGCGTTGCATGTCCCGGAACCGCTGCGCACTTCTGTGCGACCTGCATTGGCATGATCTTTCCGGATCGTGCGAAGCGGCGTAGGGAAGGGCGCAACCCAGACAGGACCAGCCATGACCGCGCCAAAGGAACTCAGGGTGTCGAAGGACCGCAAGCTGCTGACCGTAACCTTTCCCGGTCATCAACCGTTCGAATTGCCGGCGGAGTTTTTGCGCGTGGCCTCGCCATCGGCGGAAGTGCAAGGCCATTCGCCGGAACAGCGCGTGACCGTGCCCGGCAAACGCAATGTCGCGATCCTCAAGATCGAGCCGGTCGGCAATTATGCAGTGCGCATCACCTTCGACGATTTCCACGACACCGGCATCTTCACCTGGAACTATCTGCATACGCTCGGCCACGAGAAGGACGAGCGCTGGAACGCCTATCTTGCCGAGCTGGCCGAGAAGGGGCTGAGTCGGGATCGCTAGCCTGGGGCTGGCAATCCAATATCGGCTGTCGTCAAGGCGTCATGGACATCGGGTAGCGCCGGCAAGAGGTCAGGGGGAAGAAGATGTCGCGCATCACA
This sequence comes from Mesorhizobium sp. SOD10, assembly GCA_000824805.1. GTDB lineage: Bacteria > Pseudomonadota > Alphaproteobacteria > Rhizobiales > Rhizobiaceae > Mesorhizobium. The sequence continues at coordinate 141,942 of CCNA01000002.1, read as the reverse complement.
TCCGTCGAACAGCTCGAGGCCCTCTACGGGTTGCCGGGCGAGGCTTCGGTCGTCAAGGAACTCGACCATGTGATTCCCGAATATGCCGCCTTCATCGAGGCCTCGCCCTTCGTGGCGCTCGCGACCAGCGGCCCTGAGGGGCTGGACTGCTCGCCGCGCGGCGATCTCGCCGGCTTCGTGCGCATCGTCGATGACAAGACGCTGATGATGCCGGACAGGCGCGGCAACAACCGCGCCGATTCGTTGAAGAACATCATTCGCGATCCGCGCGTCGGGCTGCTCTTCCTGGTGCCGGGCTCGGGCACCACGCTGCGCGTCAATGGCCGCGCGCATATCACGACCGATGCCGAGCTTTGCGCGTCCTTCATGGTCGACGGCAAGCCGGCCCGCTCGGTAACCGTCATTGATGTCGACACCGTCTATTTCCAGTGCGCCCGCGCCATCGTGCGGTCGGAACTCTGGAACCCTGCCAGGCATGTCGATCCTAAGTCGCTGCCGACACCCGGCCGGATCTTAGAGGTCACCAGCCGCAAGAGCATCGACGGCGAGACCTACGATCAGGAATGGCCGGAAAGAGCAAAGAAGACGATGTGGTAGTCGGAAGCCGTTCAGGCTTCCTTCAGCACGTCGGCGATCTTGCGCATCTGTTCGCCGATCATGTCGCACTGTTCCGGCGTCGACTGGCTCATCGCCTTCTCGATCAGTGCCATGTGAATCTTCAGCGCCTTCATCAGCAGGGCCTCGCCCGCCTCGGTGAGGTTCAGCCGCAGCACCCGCTTGTCCTTCTCGTCGCCCTCCCGCCGCACCAGTCCGCGCGTCTCGAGCTGCGGCAACAGCATGGTGACATTGGAGCGGCCGACCAGGAGCCTGCGGGCAAGGTCATGCTGCGACATGCCGGGGTGCCGGTAGAGGTTCATCAACACGTCGAGCTGCGCCGGCTTGAGGTCGAGCGGGGCCAGCCTCACCGCCAGGGTGCGCTCCAGCACATGGCAGGCGCGCGCCACCGCAACCCAGTTGCGAAAGCGAGGATTGTCCCAGGGCAGCTCTTGCTTAATGTTCATGTTTGAACTATTATGTTCATGCTTGAACGAATGGATGGACTGCCAATATGGCATCATTTGGAATGAAGGTCATCCGGGGCGTTTTCGGCGCGGCCGAGCGTGTTGCGCCGCGTCTTGGCGGCCGTGCCGCGTTCGAACTGTTTTGCCGGACACCCAGCGTCAAGGCCTTGAGCGACGGCGAACGCCGTGCGGTCGAGCGGGCCTCAGCTTTCATGGCCGAGGCGCGCCATCACCGGCTGAAGACTAGGACGGACTGCGTCGCCGTGCATGAATTCCGGCCGGAACCGGGCACGGAATCGCGCGGCACGGTGCTCGTCATCCATGGTTGGCGCTCGCGCACCGAATATATGCGCGCTTTGATCGAAGGGTTTCGCGCGGCCGCCTACAAGGTCGTCTCGCTCGACCTACCTGGACATGGCCATTCGCTTGGCCGCCATCTCAACATGGTGAATGCCGTGGACGCGGCGCGGGTCGCCGGCGAGTGGTTCGGTCCCTTTGCCGCCGTCGTCGGCCATTCCTTCGGCGGCGCGATTGCCGCCAACGCCGTCGCGGCCTCGGTCAAGGGCATGCCGCCGCTCAAGGCGCAGAAGCTGGTGCTCATTGCCGCGCCGAGCTCCTTGCCCGCGATCTTCGACGATTTCAGCGACATGATGAATGTCGGGCCACGCTCCCGCGTCGCAATGGCAGACAGGGTGAAACACCTTTCCGGGCGGCCGCTCAGCGAATTCACCGGCGATCGCCAGCTGGCCGCGGCATCCGTGCCGACACTGATCATCCACGCGCCCGACGATCGCGAGGTCCATGCCGACCACGCGAAGCGCTATGCGGGCGCCGGCGAGCATGTCCACCTGCACTGGGCCGACGGGCTCGGTCATCGCCGTATCCTCGCCGACAGGGATGTCGTTGCACGGGCGGTGGGTTTCGTGACCGGGCAGCGCGAAACGGCGCTGCACTAGGAGCTTTGCGCGCCTGCGTTCGGCCCCTGGCTGCTGTGGCCGAGGCGCGGCTCCGTCCCGGCCAGCAGCCGCTGGATGTTGGCGCGATGGCGCAGGATCACATAGAGGCTGCCCGCGATCACCAGCAACCGATAGGGCAATGGTTGCTCCAGTCCGCAGACAAGCGCGACCGCCGTCAGTGCCGCCAGCATCGAGCTTAAGGAAACGATCCGGAAAAGAGCGAGCGAGGCCGCAAATGCAGCCGCAGCTCCCAACCCTACGGGCCATGACATTGCCAGCAGCACGCCCAGCCCTGTCGCGGCGGATTTTCCGCCCCTGAAATTCAACCAGACCGACCGGCCATGCCCGAGCAATACGGCAAGTCCGGCGAGGCATACGGCCCAAGGCGCCCAGATTTGCGAGTTCGAGCGCCGTCGGCGGCGCCGCCGACGATATCGTGGAGCACCAAGGGTAAAACCAGCGAACAAAGACGACAGCTGCAACGCCTTTCAGCACATCGACCGCCAGCACCGCCAGCGCTGGCCATTTGCCCAAGGTTCTGAGCACGTTGGTCGCGCCGGTGGATCTGGAGCCGTGCTCGCGTATGTCGATGCCCTTAAGCAGTCTGCCGGCCAGATAGCCGGAGGGCGTCGAACCGAGGAGATAAGCGACCGCCAATCCAACTGCGCTCGCTATCCAGAAAACCATTGGGTCGGTCCCAGCTGTTGCGGAAGACTGTGATCAGTCCGCCTTCTTTTTCTGCCCCGGCTCCACGGGCAGCCCGGCCGCCTTCCAGGCGGTGTAGCCGCCGAGGATATGCTTGACCGGCGTCAGGCCCATATCCTGCGCGGTCTTGGTGGCCAAAGCCGAACGCCAGCCGCCGGCGCAGAAGAAAACGAAGGTCTTGCCGCTTGCGAAGAATGGCTTGTGGTAAGGGCTTTCGGGATCGATCCAGAATTCCAGCATGCCGCGCGTCACATGCTTGGCGCCGGGGATCTTGCCGTCGCGCTCGACCTCGCGCGGGTCGCGCAGATCGACGAAGATCGTCTCGTCATCCTCCAGCAGCCCCGCGGCCTCCTCCGGCGACACGACCTCGATCTCGGCATTCGCTTCGTCGAGAAGCTGGCGATACCCTTTCTTCACGTCAGATCCTCCCGGCCACGTTTGTCGGGGCCGCCGGAATTTCGATCACAAAGCCTGACGTTTGTCACGGGGTCAGGCGTTAGATCGTGATGGCCTTTCGTTGAATCGCCATCACGGTCTAACTCTTTGTTGGAGCATGATGTTTCTCCGAAAACCGATTCCCACTTTTCGGGATCATCCTCTAGCGCCGGCCATCGTCGTCCATGCCGCCATGGCGCCGGCAACGGTCGCCATAAGGGCGGCATGGGTTGCGCCGTCGCGCGCCTGGATCGACATGCCATGCTGTACGGTGGCGAAAAAGGTGGCCGCGGCCTGGCAATCGAAGCCGGCAGGCAGTTCGCCTTCAGCCACTGCCCGCTCTAGACGTCTTTCAAGCGCCGTCTGATTTTCGGCGCGGCGGCGGCGCAGATCCTGGCAGATCAGCCCCTGCGTCGAATCCTGATGCAAGGCTCCGAGCGCGATCAGGCAACCCTGCGGCCGGTCGGTCTGTGAATAGGCCCGGGCGGTCTCAGTCAAAAAACCCTCGATCGCGCGCCGCGCGGTCGGGGCTTCTTCCAGCGTCGACCAGATATCGGTGCCTTCGCTGCGCGTGTAGAGGTCGATTGCTTCGAGGAAGAGCGCCTCCTTGCTGCCGAAGGCGGCGTAGAGGCTTGGCGAATTGATGCCCATGGCCGCGGTCAGGTCGCTGACCGAGGCGCCTTCATAGCCCTTGGTCCAGAAGACCTCCATCGCCCGACGTAAGGCGGCGGCTCGATCAAAGCTGCGCGGGCGACCTCTTTCCGACACGGTGTCCTTCTGGTGGCTCATTTCTGTGTTGATCGATACATAATTCACTTGACGGCATTCGGCAAGCTTGGCAGGTATTTATGTATCGATCGCTACATAAAGGAGAATCCAATGTCTTCCAACCAGTTGCGCGGCAAGGCTGCATTCGTCACCGGCGGCAGCCGCGGTATCGGCGCAGCCATCGCGAAAAGATTGGCGCGTGACGGCGCGAGCGTCGCCTTGACCTATGTGAATGGCGAGGCGCAGGCGCGCGCCGTGGTCGATGAAATCGAGGCGGCCGGCGGGCGCGCCATCGCCATCAGGGCCGACGGGCGCGATGCCCGGGCGATCGAAAGCGCCGTCGACCAGGCGATGGATGCGTTCGGGCGGCTCGACATCCTGGTTAACAGCGCCGGCATTTGGCGCGCCGCGCCGATCGATGCCTTGTCGCTCGCCGATTTCGACGAGAGCATGGAGGTCAATCTCAGAGCGCCTTTCGTCGCCTCCAAGGCCGCCGCGCGGCATATGGCGGATGGCGGCAGGATCATATCGATCGGCAGCAATCTGGCCGAGCGCGTGACGGATCCCGGCCTCAGCGCCTATTCGACCAGCAAGGCGGCTCTGATCGGACTGACGAAGGCTTTGGCGCGCGACCTCGGTCCGCGCGGCATCACCGCCAATGTTGTCCACCCGGGTTCGACAGACACGGACATGAATCCCGCCGACGGGCCGCATGCGGAGCACCAGCGTCGGAAGATGGCGACACCGCGCTTCGGTGAGGCGGAGGAGATCGCGGGGATGGTGGCCTGGTTGGCTAGCCCCGAAGGGCGCTTCGTCACCGGGGCATCGTTGACCATGGATGGCGGCGCCAACGCCTGATTGTTTTTTCGACAGCTTTGCGAGCGCGTGGGGCCCGGAGCAATCGCCGCTTTGGGTCTCACGATGATGTGAAACCGTTCTGCAACACGGCTCCGGAAATTTATGGAAGCTTAACGAAATCAGTATGAATCGGTATAGTCACGTCATACATCCGCAATGCGGAGGGCGGGACCGTCCAGCGGCACGGAACGGGAACCGGTTTCAACCGGTGCGGGTGAAGCATGAAAATCCTCGGGAACAAAAAAGCCGTCCTGCCGATGGCAATCGCGGCAACGCTTGCCCTCGGGCAGCAGCCGGCAAGCGCGCAAGGGCTGTTCGACATGCTGTTCGGCGGCGGCATCCGGCACAACCCGCAAGGCGAATTTCCGCTGCCGCCGAAGCCGCGCAAGATACGGCCGGCTGTGCCCGCCGGAGAGGGTGGTGGCAGCGTCAGGATCAGCAGCCCGACCTACAATACTTACAGGGCCGACAAGCTTGTGCGGGTCGATTTCAAGTCGCTGCTGCCGGCACCCCAGCCGGTGACCGCGCAGGACGCGGCCTTTGTTCCGTCGGTAACGAGCAACAGCTTCCGCGATGCCGTCGCAGGCTTGAGCGATTACGAGCTGTTCGCCGAGCCGGATATCGCCAAGGCGCTGATCGCCTATTATTCGGCCAATCCGGACTTCATCTGGGTGAGCGACAATGCCCCCAACAGCCGGGCGGAGGATGCGGTGCGAGTCCTGGGCGAGGCGGCGAGCTACGGCTTGACGCCAGCCGACTACTCCGTCGATGTTCCGGCTTCCTCAAGCTCCGCCGCGCCGGAAGAGCGGACCAAGGAGCTGGTCCGCTTCGAGATGGCGCTGTCGGCGCGTGTGCTGCGCTATGCGCATGATGCCCAGAGCGGCCGCGTCGACCCCAACCGGATAACGGGTTACTACGATTTCCCGGCCAAGCCCTTCGATCTGGAAGGCGCGCTGAAGACGCTGGCGCATACCCAGGAGGTCCGCACCTATCTGGAATCGCGGCATCCGCAAAATGCCGAGTACCAGGCGCTGCGCGTCGAGCTGGAGGCCCTCGAGGCCAGCGAGGAAAACGAGATCGTCGTCGATCCCAAATTGCTGCTCAAGCCCGGCGAGAGCAGCCCGGAACTGCCCAAATTGCTGACGCTGATCGCTCGCAATCTCGACGATGAAATGGGCGGCAATTACGGCGAAATCCTCGCCAGGCTGGGCAAGAGCGAGGTCTACGAACCCGAGCTGGTGCCGGTGATCAAGGCCGTGCAGCAACGCGCCGGCATGAAGGGCGACGGCGTTATCGGCCCGCGCACGGTGGCTTCGCTGGCTGGCACGTCGAAGGCCGACAAGATCGAGAAGGTCAAGGTGGCGCTGGAGGAATTGCGCTGGATGCCGTCGGATCTCGGCAGCCCGCGCGTTTTCATCAACCAGCCCGCCTTCACCGCCAGCTATATCGACAATGGCGAGGAGAAGCTGAAGACCCGAGCGGTCATCGGCAAGGTCACCAACCAGACCGCCTTCTTCTACAACCAGATCAAGCAGGTTGACTTCCATCCCTATTGGGGCGTGCCGCAGTCGATCATCGTCAACGAGATGCTGCCAAGGCTGCGCAGCGATCCGGGCTATCTCGACCACGCCGGCTATGAGGTGACGGATTCGCGCGGCAAGCGCATCCCGTCGGCGGCGGTCGATTGGGGCGCCTATGGCGCCAACATTCCGTTCAGCGTACGTCAGCAGCCGAGCGAGGCCAACGCCTTGGGCGAATTGAAGATTCTCTTCCCCAACAAGCATGCCATCTACATGCACGACACGCCGCAGAAGTCGTTCTTCGCGCGCGACATGCGGGCGCTCAGCCATGGCTGCGTGCGGTTGCAGGATCCGCGCGGCATGGCCGCCGCTGTGCTGGGCACCACGGTCGACGACATCGCGGAGAAACTGAAGCACGGCCATTCGACCGAGAATGTCACGCGCGTCATCCCGGTCTATGTCGCCTACTTCACGGCGTGGCCGGACATGTCCGGCAAGGTCGAGTATTTCGACGACGTCTATGGCCGCGATTCCAAGCTGATGCAGGCGCTGGACGCGACCGAAGCGGTGCGCACGCCGGCAAGCTGAGCGCTTTTACTGAAGCAATTCCGGACGGAAGGCTACGGCGAAGCCACCAAGCCTGACCGCTTCACACTTTTCCTGGAATTGCTTTGATCAACGGCCGGCGGAAGCCGGCGTCGCGCCCGGCGATCAACCAATAGACCAGGCCGGCCACCAGGCCGGCGGCGGCGACAATGCCCATGTCGGCCCAGCGTTCCGGGTCATCGGAGGCGTCGGGCCAGATCAGCATGAAACCGGCAGCCGCGGCGGCAGCGCCGAAAACCATGTGCAGCCAAAAGCTGCGTAAGGAGAAGAGCTCGGCAATCAGGGCAAAGACCAGCGTCTGCATCCCCGTCAGGATGATCGTCAGGAAATATACGAACATGCCGAGCGGCGGAACAACCAGCACGGCGACCGGCGTGAACTCCATAAGCCCGAAATAAGCTGGCGCGTTGGGCAGCGAACTCAACACCGCGTAAATCGCCACCACGGCAATCAACCCGACAAGCACAGCGACCAGATAGCCGACCAGCACCATCAGGATGCGCTTCAGGACGTAGCCGATCATTGCCATGTACCCCCGTGCCCGCAATCATGACGGGCAGTCAGCCACCAAAGTTTTATCGATGCAAGTGTGGTCCGTCGCGCCGGGTTTTTCGCGCGCGGCACAGGAGTGTTCAGTGCCAAAGCACAGAGGTAGGAAAACCGGGCAGGGTCTGTGCTCCGTTAGGCGTGGCGGAACGTCAAGGCGGCAGGCGAGGCAGCCTATTTGGGTTCGCCGGTCACCGGGTCGTAGGTGATTTGGACCTTGGCCTTGTCCGTGGTGTAGTAGGTGACGGTGTAGCCGGCGCTATCCCAATCGACATCCTTCACATAGCGGAAGTCGGTGCGCTGCTCGACCTTGGCGACGATTTCCGAGAGCTTCTTGGCATTCTGCGGCGGCAGTGGTTTGTCTTCCGCCGCGGAGGCCGGTCCGCCGGCCAGGAAGACCGCGATACCGGTTGCCAAAACAACAGTGCGCATGAGAGCCCTCAAATCTCGTGTTTGCAGATGCGGTCAGAAACTCGCACCTGGGCAGGTTGGTTCCGCCGCGTAAGAATAACGCTTCCCGAAGCGTTTGCTTCGATGCGGCCAATCCATGTCCGCCGGTAACCAATTCAAGGATCGCTTGGCGCGAAGGTCGTTTGATTTCAAAGGGTAGAGGAGGTGTCTGGAGACGCCGCTCGATGTAACGAACGACTAACCATGCGCCGGATGGCGTGTTTGTCATATTAGCTGTTCGTAGTAGAGCTTTCGGCAAGACCCTGATAGAGTTCTGGCCATAACAGGGTGGCAACGGCGCGCCGGACCTGCCGGGGATATCCATCGGCAGACGGCGACGTGTTTCTTTTGAGCGCAGGTCGCCTGTTCTGGACTGGAAGCGGGGACTGGGGGCTCGATCATGGCTGAACGGAATTATACCCGTCAGCTTGCGACAATCATTTCGATCGACGCCGTAGGATTCTCGCGACTGATGGGCATCGACGACGAGCTCGCCGTCGCCGCCTTCGAGGAGAGGCGAGACATCATTGCCGACAGTTGCGGCGCCTTTGGCGGGCGCACGTTCGGCGATGCCGGCGACAGCATCATGGCCGAATTCGGCACCCCGATCGAAGCCTTGCGCGCGACCTTCGATTTCCAGTCCCGGATCGCGGCGCTGAATGCCGCGGTCGCCGAGGACATGCGCATGCCGTTCCGCGCCGGGATCAACACCGGCGACGTCATCGTCCGGGAAGGCCGGCTCTATGGCGACGACGTGAATATCGCAGCCCGGCTGCAGGAATTCGCGCCGCATGACGGCGTCGCCATCTCCGCGACGACATGGCATCACGTGAAGGACAAGACGTCGGCCCTCTTCACCGATCTCGGCGAATTCAGCCTGAAGAACATCGCCCTGCCGGTGCAGGTCCTGATCGCCGGCCGCGGCGGCAACGGTCCTGTCGCGGCGGCTTCCTTCGCTTCCATCCCCGCAACGCCCGGCCGTTACAGGCCGGTCGCCAAGGGCCCCCCCGCAATCGCCGTGCTGCCGTTCCAGGGCAACGGAAGCGAACCCGATGTCGGCTATATGGCCGACGGTATCGCCGAGGACATCATATACGGCCTTTCCAACACGCGCTGGCTTTCGGTCATCGCCAAGGGCTCCAGCTTCCAGTTTCGAGACGACAGCCTGGGTACAAGGCTCATCGGCAATGCGCTCGGCGCGCGCTACATCGTCAGCGGCACGCTGGCGCGCTCCGACAGGCAGATCCGCCTCAACACGTCGCTCACCGACACCTCGAACGGGCGCCTGGTCTGGTCGCAACGCTTCGACCGCGATCTCGTCGACATCTTCAGCCTGCGCGACCAGATCGGCAGTGAGATCGTTTCCATCCTCGACAAGGAGGTCGACCGCGCCGAGCAGGCGCGCACGTTCCAGGTGCCGTGGGAAAGTCTCGAAACCTGGCAATTGGTCAGGCGCGGCCGTTGGCACATGAACAGGCGCACCCGCCGCGACACCGAGATTGCCCTCGAATTCTTCGAGAGAGCCTACCGGGACGATCCGAATTCGAGCGCCGTGCTCAACGAGCTCGCATGGTGGTATTTCTGGCGGGCGTGGCTTCGTTTCGGCGACAGCGACGATCTCGAGAAAGTCGAGACGCTTGCGCGCAAGGCGCTGCTGATGGACAGCCTCGATGCGCGTCCGCATGCCTATCTCGGCGCAGCCGACATCATGCGCGGCCTGCCGGCATTGGCGGCCGAGCACCTTGCCGAGGCGATCCACATCAATCCGAGCTTTGCCTTCGCCCGCTCGGCCATGGGCAGCGCGCGGCTTTTGCTTGGCGATGCGACCGGGGCAATCCCATTCTTCCTCGACACCGATCGGTTGAGCCCGTTCGACCTTTATCGCTTCCACAATCTGGGGGAACTGGCCGCGGCCTATTGCTTCGTCGAGGACTGGCCGGCCGCGATCGCCACCGCCGAGCGCTCGCTCAACCTTTCGCCAGGCTATTTCTACGCCAGGTTCCTGAAGATAGGCGCGCTGATGAGAAGCGGCCGGCGCGACGAAGCGGCGCGCGAGCTTGCGATTTTCATGACCAGGCACCCCGATTTTTCCGAGCAGAGGATACGCTGGATACCGTTCGTGGACCCGGCCAAGAACAATTTCCTGATCGGCAATTTCGATCTAGCCAAGTCCGCAGCATGATCACTGGGTCGACTCACAAATGACTGTGAGCGAATTCACATACGCCGGACCGATGCAAACCTAGGCCAGAACAATGCCGGCATCGCATTGACGTGGACAGCCGGGGGGCTTGAACGCGATGATCACTTTGAAATATTTCGCCGCCGTCCGCGCCGCTCAGAAGAGCCAGCGTCCCGTCGCTGAGATGCCGCCTTTCGACATCAATCGCCTGCGTTCCAAGAGCGGCATTGCTTCCCGCATCGCCGGCTTCCTTCTTGGCGACCCGCGCTGGCTGCTGGCGCTGCTGCGCCGTTTCTGGCCGAATTTCGGCTTCGGCAATTTTCTGCTCGTCACCAAGGGCGCAGACGTTCGCGACATATTGGAGCGGGGCGACGAGTTCGAGACGCCCTACGGGCCGGAAATGGCCGAACTCGCCCGGGGCTCGAATTTCATTCTCGGCATGCAGGACGGCGCCGCGTACCGACAGATGAAATCGGCGGTGCTGAGCGCGTTCCCGCCGGCGGAAGTCGAAGCCGCCGTCAGGCCGATCGCCGAGCATCACTCGCGCGAGATCATGACCCGCGCGAGCCCCGGCTTCGATGCCATCGCCGGATTGATGAAGATCGTGCCGGTGCGCATCTGCCGTGATTATTTCGGCCTTGAGATCGACGATGAAACCGAATTCGCCGACTGGTCGATCGCGCTCAGCGCATTGTTCTTCTCCGACCCGACGGCAAACCCCACCACGCGCCAGCTCGCCGTGGTCGGCGGCGATCGCCTGATCAAGGTCATAGACCGCTCGATCGCCGCGATCAGGGAAAGGTCGGGCAAGGACGACCGGCCGCTGGCCCGCCTCGTCGGGCTGATGGATCAGGGGCGCCTGTCGCTGCCCGACATCCATTCCATCATGCTCGGCATGGTCGCCGGCTTTGTGCCGACCAACGTGCTTGCCGGCGGCAACTGCCTGGATGTGATCCTGTCGCGCAGCGATGCGCGGCAAGCCGTCGATCAGGCAATCGCGACCGGCGATACCGGCAAGCTCGACCGCGCGGTCATGGAGGCCATGCGCTTCAAACCGATCTGGATCGGGCCGTGGCGCTACACCAGGCGTGACGCGGTCATCGGCAAGGGCACGCGCCGCGAGCGCCTCGTCAAGGCCGGAACGGTGGTGATGCCGGCGACGCTTTCAGCCATGTTCGACCCGGAGATCGTGCAGCGGCCGAACGAGTTCGACACGTCGCGCCCGCATCGCGACTACATGGTATTCGGCTATGGTATCCATTTGTGCATCGGCGCCGAGATCGCCCGCATCCAGATCGGCGAATGCGTCCGCGCCCTGTTCAGCAAACCGAAGCTTGCCCGCGCGCGGGGCAGGGCCGGCAAGATGGTCAATGTCGGCGCCTATCCGGCGAGCCTCAAGGTCGATTTCGAGCGCTCACCGCTTTGCCGCACCGCCGATCAGTCAATGGTGACGGTGGTCTGCCCGATCACCCGATCGGTGCCGCTCGATGCGGTGCGCGACAAGGTCGCGGATCTCGGCAATCCGGCGGTCGGCGAGCTCAGCGCCGCGCTCGACAGGGTCGGCACCATTCATTTCACCAGCCTGGCCGTCGCTCCCACCGGCAGGGACGAGAAAACCGGGAGCGAAACCGGCGCGCTGGTGCTCGAAATCTCGGGCGATGGCAGCACCGACGGTGTCATTGCGGCCATCGCGCAATCGATCGGTCACCGGTTGCGGCCTATCTTCAGGGATGTCTGCGGCCTCCCGGATGGCGGCCCGCTGGAAGACTTCCTGAAGAGGAACCATATCGACATATCGCCTTCCTTCGGCAGCGCCGCCGGGCTGGTTTTCTCCGGCACGCCGGGGCATTCCGTCCGGCGGATCCTGGCCGAGGCCAAGCTCGCCGACAGCGTGCGTGAGATCGTCGAGAAGCCGCGCGCGGGCAACGGCAATGCGATGGATGTGCTTGCCGAAGCGCGCCGGCATGTGCGCTGCCTCGGGCAATTCGGCTGGGCGTTCGAGCCCGCCGAAAGCCTGCTGGAAAGGCCGCCGGGCCACTGGGCGCGCGCGCTGACGACGACGCTGCTGACCCCGGCGATGTTCGCCACGGTGGCGGTCGTCGTTCTTGCCTTTTGGCGCATGACCTATGTGCTCGTGTTCGGCAATCCGCATGGCGTCACCTTCGCCAATATCGCGATTGCCGGCGCCGCGCTTCTGCTTTCGGTGCTCGGCCTGCTGGCCATCTTCCTCCTGTTCGTCGGCATTTGCTTCCTGGCGCTGCGACGGCTCGAGGACAAGGACCGGCCGGCGAACACCCCGGTCAATATCGGCGCGCTCGAAAAGATCCTCGCCAAGGAGGATCACACCGCGCAAAACAACCTGACGGCGATCTCGACGATGAAGCCGGGGATCTTGCGGCGGCTGGCGCTGCGGCTCTCCTTTTATCTGATATCGATATCGGCGCAGAAAGTGTTCAGGCCGGGCTTCCTCGCCACCATCAACACCATTCATTTCGCCCGCTGGGTGCTGTTGCCCGGTACCGACAAGCTGGTGTTCTTCTCGAATTACGGCGGCAGCTGGGAAAGCTATCTCGAGGATTTCATCGCCAAGGCCTCGGCCGGCCTGACCGGCGTTTGGAGCAACACCGAAGGCTATCCGCGCACGCGCTGGCTGTTCCTCGACGGCGCGCGCGACGGCGACCGCTTCAAGCGCTGGGCGCGGCGCCAGCAGGTGCCGACGCTGTTCTGGTACAGCGCCTATCCGCATCTCAACACCACCCGTATCCGCATCAACTCCAGGATCAGACGCGGTATCGCTTCGGCCACTGGCAACGAGGCGCGCGACTGGCTGAGCCTGTTCGGCTCCCTGCCGCGCCCGCAAGCACGGCCGGCGGACGCGACCAGTCTGGCTGAGCCCCCGTCCGCGCCGCTCGAAGAGTTGGAATCCGGGGAAATCCAGTCGATCTTCTTCGGGCCGTTCGGGGCGCTCGGCCATGCGCATATGCTTGGGATCCGGGTGCCGGAGGGTTTGCCGGCGGCGAAGCGCAAGGCGTGGCTCAACGTCGTGATCGAAAAAACCAGCTTCGGCGACGGTGTGCCCGCCGGCCGCGCCATGATGGTGGCGTTCGGTCCCAACGGCTTGCGCCGGCTGGGGCTCGAAGGCGGCGTCGACGACGAGCCGTTGGACACGTTCCCGGTCGCTTTCCGCCAAGGCATGGGAACGCCCGAGCGCAGCCGCATCCTCAACGATACCGGTCCTGACGCTCCCGACAAATGGCAGTGGGGCTCGCCAAAAAATCCCGTCGACCTCGTCATCGTCTGCTACGCCGAGACGCCGGCCATGTTGAAAGCCGAGATCGCGGCTATGAAACGGCAGACGGCAGGCGCCGGCATGTCGGTGACCGCCGAGCTGCCGCTGCAGGTGAAGCGCGACGGCAAGCGGGCGGTCGAGCATTTCGGTTTCGTCGACGGCGTCTCGCAGCCGATCGTTCGGGGCACGGCGCGCGCCGCCAAGGGAGCCGCGCCCATGCATCTCGTCGCGCCCGGCGAATTCCTGTTCGGCTATCGCGACGAGCATGGCTTCTACCCTGCTTCGCCGTCGGTCGAGGCGGCGCTGGACCGTACCGGGATCCTGTCGCAGGTGCGGCGCAACCGTCAGATTCCCGGGCAGCCGCCTCCGCCGCGCGATTTCGGCCGCAACGGCACCTTCCTCGTCGTGCGCCAGTTCCAGCAGCATGTCGAACTGTTCGACGACTATTGCCGGCAGGCCGCGGTTCAGGCCGCCGCTGAGACCGGCGACGCGGCCATCACGCCGCGCTGGGTAGCGGCAAAGATGCTCGGCCGCTGGCAGGACGGCAGCTCGCTGGTGCGCAATCCGAACGGGCGTCCGGGCCGGGGCGTCGACAATGATTTCGCGCTCGGCGCCGAAGACCCGCAAGGGCACGCCTGTCCGCTCGGCTCCCACATACGCCGTTCCAACCCGCGCGACTCGCTCGGCGAGGACCGCGGGACGCAGATCAGGATCGGCAAGCGCCACCGCATCCTGCGCGTCGGCCGCACCTACGAGAAGAAGGGCAAGGGCGGGAAGACAGAGAAGGGACTGCTCTTCATGTGCCTCAATGCCGATATCGAACGCCAGTACGAGTTCATCCAGCAGACATGGGTCTCGTCGAACTCGTTCCAGGGCCTGGTGGACGAAACGGATCCGACGATCGGCGCGCGCGGCGGCGGCGGCCGATTCTCGATCCCGTCCTGGGAAAAGGTCACCGTGCTCAAGGATGTGCCGCAGTTCGTAACCACGAAGGGCGGCGGCTATTTCTTCATGCCGAGCCGCTCGGCGCTGCGCTATCTGATCTCGCGGCTGTGACCGAAAGGCCGAGGCGCTTCGTCGTGCCGTCGAGACGATAGAAACCAGGCGAGGGCGGCAAACAGCGTCGGCCAACCCGCCGAGCCTGCTACGGCGAACCCGCCGAGCCTGATCGTTCAGTCGTCGTCCTGCGATTCGGCGATCTGGTTCAGCGCGGCGACGTTGGTGATGCGCAACCCGCCGCGCTTGATGGCAATCATCTGCCGGTTGCGCCAGTCGTTCAGCGTCTTGTTGACGGATTCGCGCGTGGCGCCGAGGAACTCGCCGAGCTCCGATTGCGAAATCGGAATCCAGCCCGCGGCGTCGGCCATGACGCCGCTCAGGAACACCAGCCGCTTTGCCAGCCTGGCCTCGATGCCGAAAAAGGCCTGGTCGCCCAGCTCGCCGCTGACCCAGCGCAGCCTTGCGCACAGCAACTCGATCATCGCGCGTGCGAGAGGTGGGTTCTTCTCGATGCGGTCAAAGAGTTGTGTCCGGCTCAGCGAAACCAGCTCGCAGGCCGTGAGGCAGATGGCGGTCGCCGTGCGCGGGCGACCGTCGAGCGCCCCGATCTCGCCGACCAGGCTGCGCGACAGCTCGATATTGGCCACCAGCTTCTGGCCGCCCGGCGAATAGATCGAAATCTCGACAGTGCCGCTCATCACGCCGTAGATGCGGTCGGACGCATCCTCCTGGACGAACAAATGCTGGCCGGCGGCATAGCGCTCCAGCTTGCAGCCGCTGAACAGCAGGTCGAACTGGCGCGGGTCGATGCGCGCCAGGCGCGGCAGGTTCCTGTCGTCCGCGCCGTTTGTAGCCATGATACGATTCCGCCTCTCGTTAAGCGGAAATTGTAGGATAAGTGCGTGCTCGATCAAAGCGTCGTCTCCTTCTATGGTGGCTGACCGAATTCGGCAGGCGGCGGAAAGACGTTCCGATGTCACGCCCGACGCGCCGAAATTGGGCAAGCCGGCAAACTGCAAGGAGACCGGACGCACTGGCGGTTGCGGGCCGATCTTGGAAACGCCGTCCGCGCGCTTGGGTGGGAGGTGCCCCATGCGCGCAGACAGCAAATCTGAAAATGGCTAGGTGATCGAAATTTCTGCTTGAGAATCCGGTGCAATATCTGCACGCAGCCCTGTATGGCGTATGTGAAGGCGCTCACAGATATGCATGGCCGCCGGAGCGACTGTCGTTCCTGAAATATGTGGGCTCACGTCTCGGTCGGCTTTGCTTCGAATGACAGGCTGCATGATTGCCTAGTCGGCAAAGAGATCAATCGAAGCATGGCCGAACCTTGGCTTGACTGGAGCGGACGGTCGGCGTCATGGTTCACTTTGGGGAGGGGCGTGCCATGGCTGCCGCGAAGGGACTCCTTGTCAAAGTTCGTGGCGACGGCGCGGGACTCGCGGTGCGCGGCGGGCCGCTCCGGATTGGCGGGATCGAAGCCGAACCGATCCTTGCCCTGCCGCCTGGTGTCGGTGGCGCAGGTCCGGCCGCGGCCGGAGATCGCGGCGCCACCTGGTTGCGGTTGGCCACGGATGCCGCCGATACCGACAATCCCTGGGACCACGCTCACGATCTCCTCGCCCGAACTCCGGCGCTTGCGGCCGCTGGCAGCGAGGTGCTCGCGGTCGAGCCCGATATCGTGCAGCAATGGGAGTACAGGAACGGCGCCGGCGACCGCGGCATGGCGGCAAGCGCCAGTCCCGTCTGCGCGTTCGACGATCAGGACCCACAGGGCGGACAGGCGGTGGTCGCCGGGCGCATCGCCTGGAACGCCGCGCCGGACTTCAGCCAGTTCGCGGCGGCGCGCAACAGGGTGGGCGCCAAGCAGGCCAACATCACCATCGCCCATCTCGATACCGGTTTCGATCCGGGCCACCAGACCCTGCCGGCCGGACTTCTTGCGGCGCAGCAGCGCAACTTCGTCGACGACGGGACCGGTCCGGACAACGCGGCCGACCACGCCCCGGCCGGCACGCTCACCAGCAATCGCGGCCATGGCACCGGCACGCTGAGCCTGCTTGCCGGCAACAAGCTCGACGGCACTTCACCGCATTGGCCGGGTTTCACCGACTTCGTCGGCGGCGCGCCGCTGGCGAAGATCCTGCCGGTGCGGATCGCCGACTGGGTGGTGCGGCTGACCACCGGCACGATGGTGCAAGGCATCGACTATGCGCGCCAGCAGGGCGCGCAGGTGCTGTCGATGAGCATGGGCGGCCTCGCCTCGCAGGCTCTGGTCGACGCCGTCAACCTCGCCTACGACCACGGCCTGGTCATGGTCACTGCGGCCGGGAACAATTTCACCTTCACGCCGCGCAGCATCGTCTATCCGGCCCGCTACAACCGAGTGCTTGCGGCATGCGGCGTGATGGGCGACGGGCGCGCCTATGGCGGGCTCGCTCTCGGGACCATGCAAGGCAATTACGGGCCGCCTTCCAAGATGAACACGGCGCTCGGCGCCTATACGCCGAACGTGCCCTGGGCCGAGATCGATTGCCGCAAGGTGGTTGACATGGACGGCAGCGGCACCTCGGCCGCGACCCCGCAGGTCGCCGCCGCGGCAGCTCTCTGGCTCGCCGAGCATTGGGACGTGGTGAAGAATTACCCGCAGCCTTGGATGCGCATCGAGGCGGTACGCAAGGCGTTGTTCGCGAAGGCCTCGAAATCGACGGCCAAGATGAATGCGGCGGAGACGAAGGAGAAGATCGGGCAGGGCGTGTTGCGGGCACTCGACGCATTGGACTTCCTGCCACCGGCGGCGGGGACCCTGACGAAGCTTGCTCCCGCTACCTACACATGGAGCTGGCTCGACCTTCTGACCGGCGGGAATTCTTTGGCGCCGCCATCGCCGGCGGTGCTGCGCCAACGGAAGATGTTTGCGCTGGAGCTGACGCAGATGGCGCAACGCTCGACGGCAGTCGAACAGGCGGTCGCCGACCCGGATGGCGATCCGGATCAGGTTTCGGCGGCGGCACGCAACCGTTTTCTGGAAGCAGCGCTCGACCAGGGCAATCCGTCAAAGCCGCTCAAGGCGTTTCTGGAAAGTCTGCTCGGCCGGCCAGGTGCCAGCGTAGCCGCTCCTGCGCCGGTTACAGGCCCAGCGCCGGCCATCAAGCGCAAGCCGCGGCCCCTGCCGCCGCCGCAACGGCGCCTGCGCATCTACGCGCTCGATCCGTCGATCGCCAAGCGGCTGGATTCGGTTTCGGTCTACCAGGCGACGCTTTCGGTGCCGTGGGACGACGAGCCGGCCACCGACAGGCCGCTGCTGCCCGGTCCGATCGGCGAATATCTCGAAGTGATCGATGTGGACCCCGCGTCCGACCGCGTCTACGACCCGGTCGATCTCAACGACAAGGTGCTTCTGGCGCAGGACGGCCTGCCGCCTTCGGAAGGCAATCCGAAATTCCACCAGCAGATGGTCTACGCCGTCGCCATGACCACGATCGGCCATTTCGAGCGCGCGCTCGGCCGGCGGGCATTGTGGGCGCCGCACTATGCCGAGGCTCCCGGCCGCGCCGGCGACATGACGGTTAAAGCGCATTATGTGCCGCGCCTGCGCATCTATCCGCATGCGCTGCGCGCCGAGAATGCCTATTACAGCCCGGAAAAGAAGGCGCTGCTGTTCGGCTATTTCCCGGCGACCAGCAATGAGGGCGATGTCACCACGCCCGGAACGACGGTGTTCTCGTGCCTGTCCAGCGACATCGTCGCGCATGAAATGTCGCACGCGCTGCTCGACGGGCTGCATCGCCGCTTCCAGGAAGCGTCCAACCCGGATGTGCCGGCCTTCCACGAGGCCTTCGCCGACATCGTCGCGCTGTTCCAGCATTTTACGCTCAAGGAACTGGTCAGCTTCGAAATTGGCAAGGCGCGAGGCGAATTGTCGGCCGCGTCGCTGCTTTCGGGCATCGCCAAGCAGTTCGGGGAAGGCAGCGGCAGGGCCGGGCCGTTGCGCGAATATGGCGGCGCCGGCATGGCCGATCTCGACTACGACAAGACCTTCGAGGCGCATGACCGCGGCTCGATCCTGGTCTTCGCTGTCTACCAGGCCTTCCTGGCCATCGCCGACCGGCGCACCGACGACCTGATTCAGCTTGCCACCGGCGGCTCCGGCATCCTGCCGGCGGGCACCTTGCATCCGAGCCTGGTCGAGCGTCTGACCGACGAGGTCGCCAAGACCGCCAGGCAGATGCTGACCATGTGCATCCGCGCGCTCGACTATTGCCCTTCCGTCGACATCACCTTCGGCGAATACCTGCGCGCGCTGATCACCGCCGACCGCGACGCCTACCCGGACGACCCGCTGCACTATCGCCTGGCCTTCCTGGAATCGTTCCGAAAATGGAAGCTTCTGCCGCGCGACGTCCGCACCATCTCGGAGGAAACGCTTGCCTGGAGCGCGCCGGAGGATCCATCGCCTTCCTGGCTGAAGGGTCTGCTCAGCAAGATCGACCTCGGCTGGAACCAGAAATTGAAGCGGGCCGAGATCTTCGCGCTCAACGACAAGAACCGCTATGCGCTGTGGAAGGCGATGCACAAGGCCTTCGCCTCCAATCCGGATCTCTACAAGCAGTTCGGCCTGCTGCCCGATCTGCCGCGCTACAATGAGGACGGCACGATCATGCGTGCGCCAAAGAAGGGCGAGACGACCTTCGACATCTACAGCGTGCGCCCGACACGTCGTGTCGAGCCGGATGGCTCGTTCCGCGTCGAGGTGGTGGCCGTCATTCAGCAGCGCATTCCGGTTGCGCCGGACGGCACGGCGATGCCGCAAGGCATGGCCAAGGGCGACCGCTTCTTCTGGTTCCGCGGCGGCGCCACGATCATCATCGACCCGCGCGAGGGGTTCGAGGAGATCCGCTACTCGATCATCAAGAACACCGGCAGCACGGACCGGCAGAAGCGCCAGGCCGGGACGATGGCGGCCAATTATCTGTCGCCGCTGCGGGCGCTCTATTTCGGCGGCGAAGTGTCGGAGCCCTTTGCCCTGCTGCATGCCAGCGACGGAGACGACGACCATGTCTAGGAAGCCGGCGACGAGGACAAGGCCGGCAAAAACCGCCGCAGCGGTCGCGCCGGCATCGGGCGTTACCGTGCGGCATTATTGCCAGGGCATCGGCGACTGCCATCTGCTTACCTTCAAGAGGGCGGATGGAAAGCCTTTCCGCATGCTCATCGATTGCGGCATCCATGTTTCGATCGCGGGCGGCTCGGCGCTGGTCGCCGACATCGTCGCCGACCTCAAGAAGGAGACCGGCGGCAAGATCGACATTCTGGTCGTCACACACGAACACTGGGATCATGTCTCCGGCTTCTTGACCGCGAAGGACCTTTTCAAGGATTTTGCCGTCGCCGATGTCTGGATGGCATGGACGGAGAATCCTGCGGATGCCGGGGCTGCGGAGCTCGACAAGTTCAAGGGCCAAGCGATCGCCGCGCTGCAAGGCGTGGGCCAGAAGCTCGATGGAATGCAGGGGCTCAGCGCCTATATGGCCGGCATCCGCGACGGCCTCCGGTCCGTGCTCGGCTTCCAGTTCGGCGCCGCGGGCGAGCGGGTGCGCTCGGCCCGCGACGCGGCGGCCAAGCTCTCGCAAAAGCCGTCGCCGACCTATTTCGAGCCCGGTGGCCCGCCGGTGACGATCGACGCGTTGCCCAACCTGCGCGTCTATGTGCTCGGCCCGCCGCGCGACAAGGCGGCGCTGCGGCTGGAGGATAAGGCGAGCGAGATGTTCCCGCTGGCCAGCGGCGGCCCGTTCGCGCGGGCGCTGGTGAGCGGCCTTAAGATGAACGAGGCGGCCGATGCCGGTTACGTCGACGAGCTCAGTCCGTTCGAGCGCAATGTCGGCACGCCGCTTTCCGCAGCGCTGCAAGGTGACAAGGGCAGCGATCCTGCCATCGATGTCGGCGCCTTTGTCCGCAAACATTATTCCGGGCCGGTTTCGGGCGCGGCATCCATGGAGGACCGCGACCAGTCCTGGCGGCGCGTCGACGCCGACTGGATGGGGATCGCCGCAGACCTTGCGCTGCAGCTCGACCGTGGCGTCAACAATACCAGCCTGGTGCTTGCCTTCGAGTTCATCGATAGCGGCCGGGTGCTCCTGTTCCCAGGCGACGCTCAGATCGGTAACTGGCTGAGCTGGAAGGAGCTGACATGGCCGGTGGGGCAGGGCACCGTTACGTCGGCCGATCTTCTGGCGCGCACCGTCTACCTCAAGGTCGCCCATCACGGCAGCCAGAACGCCACGCCGGAAAAACAGGGTTTCGATCTGCTGACCAGTGCGGACCTTTCGGCCTTCGTCCCCACCAACAAGGGCGACGCCTTGAAAGTGCACTGGGGCGAAATGCCCTATGACGGCATCCTGACCGCGCTCGAGACGAAGACGAAGGGCCGCGTCATCCGCGCCGATGATCCATGGCTGGCGGACAAGAACGGAAGGCCGGGTTTTGCCGTGCCGGCCGGTTCGATCCAGGCAGTGCGCAACGCGCCCCGCGATGCGGCACGCGGGCCGGGCGGGCTGTGGGTGGAAGTGGATCTGGCCTGAGCGTTCGCCGCCGAGCCGATTGCGAAAAACCAAAAACCGCTCTATGGAGCGAGCGGCTGAATGAGGGCGGCCACTCAACATTGCACAAGGTCGCCCCATGCCCGATGCTTTCTCCCGCGTCATCGCCTTCCTTGCCGTGGTCACTGCCCTGCTGTTTGCCGGGCTGCATTTCCACCAGGGCCACATCATCGCCACGCTCTATTTCATGACCGGCGCCGTATTGGTGACGGCGGTGACGCGCATGAATGTGAGACGGGGGCTGATTTAGGCGCCTGCGTGATCGAGGTTTGGAGGCCTTGAAAGATCGTCGGCAGATCGCCTTGACTTCGAGAGCCTGCCTCCCTTATATCGCGGCTCGCTTGGCCTTCGGGCGACGAGCGGGCGATTAGCTCAGCGGGAGAGCACACCCTTCACACGGGTGGGGTCGCAGGTTCAATCCCTGCATCGCCCACCATCCAACCTTCTGAAAAAGTTGGATGATCCCACGAGTTCCACCAATTTAGTTAGCGTTGCGAGCCTAGCGCGCCGCTGCGATCAGCCGCTCCGCCAGTTCCGGCGTCAGCGCGTCGAAATGCGAGATCACCAGGGTCGGTTCGAATTCGCGCACATGGCGGTCGGTATAGCCGAAATCGACGGCGACCACGGGAATGCCGGCCGCCTTGGCGGTGTCGATGTCGGTCTGCGAATCGCCGACCATCAAGGCGCTGTTCGGATCGCCGCCGGCGAGCCGGATCGTCTCGGTGAGATGGCGCGGGTCGGGCTTGCGGAAGGCGAATGTGTCCTGGCCGCAGATCGCGGCAAAATAGTTCGACATGCCAAGCGCGCCGATCAGCGTCGCGGAATTCGCTTCGTATTTGTTCGTGCAGACGGCCATCAGGTAGCCGGCGGCCTGGAAACGATCGAGCGCGGCGATGACCCCGGGGTAGGGGCGGGACTTGCCGGGAATGTTCAGCGTGTAATGGTCGAGGAACAGCTTGAGGAGCCGGTCGTGCTCCTCGGCCGCCAGCGCCTTGTTCTGCGCGGCATGCGCGCGTTCGATCATGACGCGGCCGCCATGGCCGACGAAGCGCCTGAAACCGGCTTCGTCTATGGCGGCGAGGTCGCTTGCCGCCAGGCTATGGTTAAGGCTGTCGAGCAGGTCGGGCGCCGTGTCGACCAGCGTTCCATCCAGGTCGAAGACGATGATCGAGCGCGGCATGGGAGGTTCCTGTGGCGATTGAATTGCCGTAGCCGATACAGGGAGGGCCGGGTTCAAGCAAGAAGCCTCGATCGGTCCACAGCGGGGGTCTTTGACGGCCTTTGACGGGGCAGGCAAAAATGCTAGGAGGCGCGCGAAACCGGCGAAATCGGGGTCCCCATGGATGCAAGGCAGTTGAAGGTCGAAGCCGCGCGGGCAGCGCTCGCCCATGTCGGCAGCGGCATGCGGCTTGGCATCGGCACCGGCACCACGGCGGAAGAATTCGTGCGGCTGCTGGCGGAGAAGGTGTCGACCGGCCTCAAGGTTATCGGCGTGCCGACTTCGGAGCGCACCGCGGCACTCTGCCGCGAGCTCGGCGTGCCGCTGTCGACGCTCGAGGACACGCCGGAACTCGACCTTACCATCGACGGCGCCGACGAGGTCGACCCGGACCTGACCTTGATCAAGGGCGGCGGCGGCGCGCTGCTGCGCGAGAAGATCGTCGCGGCGGCGTCCGCTCGCATGATCGTCATCGCCGACAAGTCCAAGCTGGTCGAGACCCTCGGCCGCTTCCCGCTGCCGATCGAGGTCAACAAATTCGGCCTGCGCGCCACCGAGATAGCGATCGGGGCCGCCGCGGCAAAGCTCGGCCTTTCCGGCCCGGTTACATTGAGGATGACGGGGGGGCAGCCATTTGTTACAGACGGCGGCCACTTTATCCTCGATGCATCTTTTGGCCGCATTCCGGATACAAGAGCGCTTTCGAATGCTCTCTTCGCCATTCCGGGCGTTGTCGAGCACGGTCTATTCATCGGGCTGGCGTCAACGGCCATCATCGCCGGCGGCGACGGTATCGAAACCGTCCATGCAGCCTGAAACCAGGGAGTTCTATCGACCATGATGTTGCCTAAACGAGTTCGCCGCCTTTCGATGCTTCTGGCGGCCTCGGCCGTCCTTGCGCTGTCCTCGCCGGTATTTGCGCAGGATATCAGCGAATCGCATCTGAAGGCCGCTCGCGCTGCGGTCGCGGCGATCCACGCCACGGACTCTTTCGACAACATCCTGCCGCAGGCGGCTGCGGCACTGGAGTCGCAGCTCATCCAGAAGAACCCCGACATGCAGGAGCTGATCGGCAAGACCGTGGCCGAGAAGGCACTCGGCCTTGCCTCGCGGCGCGCCGACCTCGAAAAGGAGGCGGCCATGGCCTATGCCAAGGTTTTCTCCGAGAAAGACCTCAACGACATCGCCACTTTCTACAGCTCGGAAGCCGGCAAGAAGCTGCTGGACAGCGGCCCCGCGGTGACGCGCGACCTCGTGAAGGCCGCCGACATCTGGCAGAACGGCGTAGCCCGCGATCTGGCGCAGCAGGTCGGCGAGACGCTTGCCGCCGCGGCCAAGGCCAAGGCGCCGGCAGCACCGGCTCCGGCCGCCACTGCCCCCGCCGATGGTTCCGCTCCGGCGGACAATTCAGCTCCCGCCGACAATTCAGCTCCTGCGGACGACTCGCAGAACTGATCCGCGTCGACCGGCCCGCGGCCACTGGACCACAAAGCCCGGGTTTCCCGGGCTTTTCTTTTGCCGCTTTGCGGCCTACCTGTGACCCGTCTTTCTGATCCGCAGGAGCCCGTCGCGATGGCCGCTTATGATTATGATCTGTTCGTCATCGGCGGCGGCTCTGGCGGGGTGAGGGCGGCCCGGGTGGCGGCCTCCCTCGGCAAGCGGGTCGCCATTGCGGAGGAGTACCGGTTCGGCGGCACCTGCGTCATCCGAGGCTGCGTGCCGAAGAAGCTCTATGTCTATGCTTCACAGTTTCCCGAACATTTCGCCGACGCCGCCGGCTATGGCTGGACCGTGCCCGAGGCGAGCTTCGACTGGCAGACGCTTGTCGCCAACAAGGACAAGGAGATCGCGCGGCTCGAGGCGGTCTACAAGAGGAATGTCGAAGGCTCCGGCGGCGAGACCTTCCACTCGCGCGCCGTGCTGGTCGATCCGCACTCGGTTTACTTGGTCGCCGAAGATCGCACCGTCAGCGCCGATCAGATCCTGATCGCTACCGGCGGGCGGCCAGCGCCGCATCCGGCGCTGGCAGGCCACGAATACTGCATCTTCTCCAATGAGGCCTTCGATCTGAAGGAGCTGCCGAAGGCGATCATGATCGAGGGCGGCGGCTACATCGCCGTCGAATTCGCCAACATCTTCCACGGTCTGGGCGTCGACACCACCCTGGTCTACCGCGGCCAGGAGATCCTCAGCCGCTTCGACATGGATCTGCGCCGCTCGCTGCATGAGACGATGGACAAGAAGGGGATCAAGATCCTCTGCCCCGCAGTTTCGGAATGGGTGCGTAAGACCCCGGAAGGCAGGCTGGACGTGCTGTTGTCTTCCGGCCAAACCCTGACGGTCGACCAGGTGATGCTGGCGATCGGGCGTATTCCCAATACCGAGAATATGGGCCTGGAAGGCGTCGGCATCGAACTCAGTAAGACGGGCGCGATCACGGTGGATCAGTACTCGCGCACCAATGTCGACAACATCTGGGCGATCGGCGACGTGACCCACCGCGTGCAACTGACGCCGGTCGCAATCCACGAGGCGATGTGCTTCATCGAGACCGCCTTCAAGGACAATCCGACCGCGCCGGACCACGACACCATTGCGACGGCGGTGTTCTCGCAGCCGGAGATCGGCACCGTAGGCCTATCGGAAGATGAGGCGATCAAGCGCTTCCCCGACGTCGAGATCTACCGCGCCTCGTTCCGCCCGATGCGGCATACCTTGTCCGGCCGCGACGAGAAGATGCTGATGAAGCTTGTGGTCGACGGCGCGTCCAGGAAGGTGGTCGGCGCCCATATTCTAGGCCCCGATGCCGGCGAGATGGCGCAGCTTCTCGGCATCCCGCTGAAAGCTGGCCTTACCAAGGAGGACTTCGACCGCACCATGGCCGTGCACCCGACCGCGGCCGAGGAACTGGTGACGATGTACAAGCCGACCTATCGCGTGAAGAACGGCGAACGGGTCTAGCGATCGCTCCGGAGTCGACCTTGTCCGCCGCTCCGCTCGACCGCGATTTCGGCCTACGGATCGACCGCGTCATCGGTGCGGCCATGGAGGAGCAGCGCGTCGTCGGCGGCGTGATCCTGGTCTCGCAGCACGGCGCCGTGCTCTACCGCCGCGCCTTCGGCCTTGCCGACCGCGAACTGGGCAAGCCGATGATGCTGGACGCCATCTTCCGGCTGTCCTCCGTCACCAAGCCGATCGTGGCCGCCGCGGCATTGGCTCTGGTCGAGGCCGGCCAATTCGCGCTTGACGATCCGATCGCCAAGTTCATTCCAGAGTTCCGCCCGAAGATGCCTGGCGGCGAAGAGCCGACGATTACGGTGAGGCAGTTGCTCACGCATACCGCCGGCCTTGCTTATGGCTTCGCCCAGCCTGCCGGCAACGCCTATGAGCGCTCGCATGTATCGGATGGGTTGGACCAGCCGGGGCTGTCCATGGCCGACAACCTGGCGCGCATCGCTTCGGTGCCGCTTGCTTACGCGCCCGGGACAGGCTGGGCCTATTCGGTGGCGATGGACGTGCTGGGCGAAGTGATGGCCAGGGCAGCCGGCACCTCGTTGCCGGATCTCGTCGATCGCCTGGTTGCTACACCGCTCGGCATGAGCGACAGCCGCTTTGGCGTGCGCGAGGAGAAGCGCTTGGCCGTTCCCTATGCCGACGATCCGTCCGGCGCTGTCAGAATGGGCGAGCATCATCTCGTGCCTTTTGGCGACGGCCTGATCTCGTTTGCTCCGGCGCGCGCCTTCAACCCGGCGTCCTTTCCTTCGGGCGGCGCCGGCATGAACGGTACCGCTGGCGATGTGCTGACATTTCTCGAAACGATCCGGACCGGAGGAGGGCCTGTCATTCGGCCCGAAACCGTCCGGGCGATGACGACCGACGCTATCGTCGGCATCGAGACGACACGGGCCGGCTGGGGCTGGGGGCTGGGATTTGCCGTCCTGCGCGACCCGGCCGCCGCGCAGACGCCGCAGGCAGTCGGGACCTGGCGCTGGGGCGGAGTTTACGGTCACTCGTGGTTTGTTGACCCGTCGGAAGGTCTCACGGTGGTGATGCTCTTGTTCGTCGCAATTCCGGACGTAAAACCGCTCCGCACTTTTCTGGAATTCTCGAGTGTCGGCGGCGGTAATGTCCGCAAGCCTAGAGCAGTGTGCCGCGAAGGATCACCAGCGCTACCGAGAAGTAGATCACCAGCCCGGTGACATCGACCAGCGTGGCGACGAACGGCGCCGAGGCGCTTGCCGGATCGAAGCCGATGCGCTTCAGCGCGAAGGGCAGCATCGATCCCGACAGCGAGCCGAAGGTGACGATGCCGATCAGCGCCGCGCCCACTGTCGCCGCAATCAGCATCCAGTGCGGACCGTAGTCGTAGAAGCCGAAATACTGCCAGAGCGCGATGCGGCAGATGCCGACGATGCCGAGTATCGAGCCAAGCACCACCCCGGTCGGCAGCTCGCGCAGCGCCACCCGCCACCAGTCGCGCAAACCGATCTCGCGCAGCGCCAGCGCGCGGATGACGAGCGACGTCGCCTGCGAGCCGGAATTGCCGCCGGAGCTCATGATCAGCGGGATGAACAACGTCAGCACGATCGCCTTTTCCAGCTCGCCTTCGTAGCTCTGCATGGCGTTGGCCGTCAGCATCTCGCTGAGGAACAGCGCGCAGAGCCAGCCGGCGCGCTTCTGGATCATGGCGAGGAAGCCCATCTTCATATAGGGCTCGTCCAGCGCCTCCATGCCGCCGAAGCGATGCACGTCCTCGGTCGTCTCCTCGATCATCGTGTCGATGATGTCGTCGACGGTGACGATACCGAGGATCCTGCCGTGGTCGACGACAGGCAAAGCGAGCAGGTCGTATTTGGAGATCGTCTGCGCCAGGTTCTCGCGATCGGTGAGCGGCGTCACCGTCACCGGCGCGCGGTCGGGCGCCACGGACAGGATCGAATCTTCCGGGTTGCCGGTGATCAGCCGGCGCAAGCCGGTCGAACGCAGCAGGAGCTGCGTGTCCGGATCAACGATGTAGATGGCGTAGATCGTTTCGCGCGTGCGCTCGACCTTGCGGATGTAGTCGAGCGTGCGGCCGACGGTCCAGTCCGAAGGCACGCTGACGAATTCCGTCGTCATGATCGAGGCGGCGCTGCCTTCCGGGTAACCCAGGATGGACAGCAGCGTCGCGCGCAGCGGCGGCGCCAAGGCGCCGAGCAGCTCCGAGCGAGCCGGTTCGTCCAGCTCCCGCAGGATGTCGGCCGCGCGGTCGACCGACATGGCGGTCAGGAGCTTGCTTGCCTTCGGGCGCGGCAGGGCCTCGGCAAGCTCGGGTGCCGCTTCGAGTTCCGGCTGGTCGAAGATCTCGACCAGCCGCTCGAACGGCACGGCGCAGAGCAGCTCGATGGCTGTCTCGCGGGGCTCGTGGTTAAGGGCTTCGACGACGTCGGCGACGTGATCGTTGGCAAGAACACGGGCGACGGCGACGGCTTCGTCGTCCAATACGGGTGCGAATTCGTTCATGGCTCACTCCTTGCCGTCCGGCAGGACGTGAGCCATCAGGTCACGTCAGGGCGGACGGCGGTTGCGTTCGACTGTGACTGTCGCCAGGCATGGCGGATTGACCTTTCTGCTCGCGGGGTTCGAGTTTGAATTTGGCGAGCGGGCGCAACATAGAAGCGGTTTTGGCCGAGTCAATCGCGAAGGGCGCTTAAAATGAATGCGGGGAGGCCGGATCGCGAGACTGTGATCGAGGCCGGCTCAACCAGGGGCACCGTCACCGATCAAAGGCTTGGTATGACTGCTATTTCTGCTTCAGCCGGCGGAAGCGCAGCCACTTGTCCTCGACCGGCCGAGGCTGGGAGAGAATTGTGGTGAGCTCGCGCGGCAGGCTGGGAGCAAGCGGCTTCTTGGTGGCCACGCCGTCGGAGATCGAAACCACGCTGTGGTAGAATTCCTCGCCCGACAGCGAGCGCGGCGGCACCGCTTCGTGCATGACGCTGATGACGGTGACGTTCGGGCAATTGGCCTTGATCGCCTGGTGGAAGGCTATCTTGCCTTCGGGATCGAGCGCGGCAGTCGCTTCGTCGAGGAAGAGAAGTCCCGGCTGCTGCAGGATGATGCGCGCGACCACCAGCTTCTGCTTCTGGCCGCCCGAAAGCACCTGGTCCCAGATCTTGCCCTCGCGGCTTTCGTCGGCCAAGTGGCCGATAAAGTCGCCCAGACCGGCCTTGTGCAGGGCGGCCGCAACCTGCGTATCGCTATGATCGCTCTCTGAGCCCGGCAGGCACACGAGCTGCTTCAGCGAGACCTGCTGCAGCTTGATCTCCTGCGCTGCGTAGAAACTCGTCACGCCCTCGGGGAAGACGATGGTGCCGCGGCCGTAGGGCCACAGGCCGTTGATCGCCTTGATCAGCGAAGTCTTGCCACAGCCGGACTCGCCCTTGAGGAAGGCCCACTCGCCGCGGCGGAAGCGCAAATTGGCGGCGCTGAGGAAGGGTGTCGCATCTTCGCCCTGATGCGCCAGTTCGAGCTTCTGGATGGTCAGGCCGAACACCGGATTCTGGCTGGCGTAGCTGAAGTCGGAGCGACCGGTCTGCTGATAGAATTCGCGCGGGTGCTGGACGTTTTCGATGGCCTCGGCGAGTTCGGTCACGCGTTGGCTGTTGGCCCTCAGCGTCGCGATCGCAGGCATCACATGGATAAACCACGAGCACTGGCTGATCAACTGGGCGACCATTTCGGAGCCGGTGATGTAGCCCTTGTAGTCGAGGCGGTTATGGATGAACGACACGAGCCCCGGTGCATAGGCAACGATACGGGCGCCGACAAAATTGTAGATCAGCTCGAACGATGTGTAGCTGGTGTTGACGATGTTGAGCCGCCCCCACGTCTTGTCGATATCGACATAGAGTCTGTCATGCATCGACTTTTGCACGCCCTCACCATGCGAGGCGGCGACATGGAAGCTGCGGCGCAGGAATGTCGTCAGCTCGCTGCGGTAGCTGCCCTCCGCCTGCTGCATGCGCACATTGAGCCGCTCGAGCAATCGCCCGAGCTTGACCGCGATCCAGGTGTTCAACGGCACGTAGGTGGCTACGGCAAGGAAAGCCAGTACCGCTGTGCCGTAGCTGCCCAGGAATTCCAGGCCTTTGACCTCGACCGATGACCCGATCAGGTTCTCACCGATGAAATAGAGCGACGTCGCCACGCCGAGCACACCCATGGCGAGACCAATGGCGCCGCCGGTCATGTCCTTGATCGATTCCTGGATGCGCTGATCGATGTTGTCCGGAGCGACGATGCCGCCCGCCACCGAGCCGTGCTGAGCATGGAAATGGGTATGGTTGCCGTCGAGCAGGGCCAGGTTGAATTGGTTGTTCAGCCAGCCCCGCCATTTGCGGTGCAAAGTCGTCGAAACGAGATTGCGCACACCGGTAAGGCCGGCATCCTTCAGCACCACCAGCAGCACCAATATGCCGGCATTGGTCAGGATGGTCTGCAAGGGATGGGTGTTGGCAGCGTCGTGCAGGAAGGCGATCGAATTGCCCAACTCGCCTAGCGCCATGGCAAACCAGACACCGGCCTTGCTGGACAGCGCCGTCAGCAGTGCGATAACGAGGGTGAGGGTCCAGGCTTCCTTCCACCGGTCGGAAAACCAGTAGGCTCGCATCAGCCCCCAGAATGTACGCATCGACGATACCGGCGTCAGGGACGAGGTCTTGGCCTCGCTGGATATTGGCTCCGGTATTGTACGTCGCGGTCTACCGACGCGAATCACGATCCCGCCCAAACCTTTCTTAGTTTTGTTACACAGGGTAACACCAATTGATCATTTTCCATTAATTTTCTGGCGGGAGAATGTGAACACGGTTACCCGCCGTGGCACATGGGCAACAGAGAGTCGGTGCCGGCAGACCATTCGGTGCGCTGATTTCGGCTTTTATTCCAGCGCCTTAAGGGCAATTGAGCCAGCCGATTGAAAGCTTCCCTAAGGGAAGCAGAAAACACGGGTTTGTGAACGAAAAAGAGGTGACGATCGGCCGAAATGGCTACTGCTCGGTGACCGGAATGCCCGAAAATCTGCCTTCCGTGAGCTCTCCAGGCTTGCCTGATTCGTCTTTTCCCAAAGCGCTGAAATGACCGGAAATGGTCTTTGCGGCGGGGTCGTATTTGTCGATGACGATCTCGCCGCTGGCGAAACGGACATGGCCGACCATGGCGCCGGAATCGAGGATATTGAAATTGGCGCTGCTCGCGGCCGCCCCGGCCTTGAGCTTATAGCTGCCGGCAAGGTCGTTCGGATCCCTGAGCACCAGCATCGAATTGAAGGTCTTGGTCGGCGAGCCCTGCTCGGTTCCCGACAGGTTCAGCGTCGGCCTGCCGGCCATGTGCATGGTCTGGGCCAGGGTAAAGGATGCAGTCCAGGGTTTGCCTTCGAAAGTCGCCGACATGACGGCTTCCTCAGCGGACACGTGCTGCAATGTCAGCGGAAGGCCGAAGGCGAAAGGCAAGCACAGCAGCAACAATGCGCGACGCCTGACCGCCATTCGGTACCCCTCAAATCAGCTAGATCCTCCGGAATCTTAGCGTAGCGCCGTGCTCAGGGCGATTCACCAGATCGTGTGCGGCGAGCCGACTGCTCCCTAACAGTAGTCCAGGAAGGTGCGCGACGGCGTTCCATCCGGAACAGTGTGGAAGAACGCTCAGCCTGCGACGGTTTCCAACTCGCCGCGCGCCTTGGCCTCAGCCACCTGGCGGATCGCGTCGGCTAGAGTGTCGGCATCCTGCGCGCCCATCACCGCGTATTTGCCTTCGAGCAGGAAGCAGGGCACGCCGGTGATGCCCATGCGCGAGGCGGTGGCGATCTCGTTGCGGACGGCATCGACATCGGCATCGGTGGGCAGCAGCGTCTCGACCACCGATGCATCCATGCCGGCTTCGCCGGCGGCCTTCACCAGCACGGCATGGTCGCCGATATTGGCGCCTTCCTCGAAATTCAGCTGGAAGAGACTGCGCACCAGTCGGTTCTGCACGTCCTCGCCGGCAGCGCCCGCCCAGCGGATAACGCGATGAGCGTCCAGCGTGTTGGCGGCGACCTTGATGGCGCCAAATGCAAAATGGATGCCCTCGGCTTCGCCGAGCGGCTCGATGCGTGCGTGGATCTGCTGGATGCGTTCCTCGCTGCCGAACTTGCCGAGCATATATTGGCGGCGATCCATGCCTCCCGAAGGGATGGTCGGATCGAGCTGGAACGGCCGCCAGCGGACATGCACGTCGACATCGGCCGCGGCAATGGCCTTATCCAAACGCTTCTGGCCGATGAAGCACCAGGGACAGACGACATCGGACACCACGTCGACGGTGATGGAGTTCTCGGCGCTCATGCTCGTCTCCTGTTTGGTTCCGATTGGTTTGGGCTTTCTGTCGAAGAGATATGGAGCATGATGTCGTCCGAAAACCGCTTCACACTTTTCGGCATCATGCTCTGGCGTCAGTTGGGCTTTCGCCACCAGGTCGGCAGTTGATAGCCGAATATGGGGGTCTTTTGCGGATGTTCCAGATAACTCCAGTAGGCGAGCCATTGCTGCGTGTTGTATTGCATCGGCACCATGTAGTTGCCGGAGATCAGCAGCCGGTCGAGCACACGCACCGCCGCGACATAGTCTTCCTTGGTCCGGGCGTTGAGCATAGCGTCGATCGCGGCGTCGATCGCCGGATCGGCGACGCCGGCGAGGTTGAACGATCCTTCCGTTTTCGCGGCAACCGATCCCCAGCGGCCAAGCTGCTCGCTGCCCGGCGACAGCGAATTGCTGAAGCCGCTCGTGCCGATCAGAACCTCGAAGTCGAAGCGCTGCTTGCGCGACTGGATCTGGTCGCCGTCGAGGGTGCGGATGCCGACGTCGATGCCGATCTTTTCCAGCGTGCGCTGATAGATGGCCGCCAGCCGCTCTTCATCCTGCGACGAAGTCAGGATCTCGAAGCTGAAAGGGTTTCCCTGCGGGTCGAGCATCTTGCCGTTCTGCACATGGAAGCCGGCGCTCTTCAGCAGCTCGAAAGCGGCTTTGAGCACCTTGCGATCCTGGCCCGAACCATCGGTGACCGGTGGACGCCAGGTGCCGTCCATCACGTCGCGCGGCACGCGGCCCGGGTAGGGGGCCAGCAGCGCCTTTTCACGGTCGTCGGCCGGATGGCCGAGCGCGGACAGCTCGGAATTCTGCCAATAGCTCATGGTGCGGTTGAACTTGCCGCCGAACAGGTTCTTGTTCGTCCATTCGAAGTCATAGAGCATGCCGAGCGCGCGCCGCACCACCGGGTTCGAGAACTTAGGCAGCCGGGTGTTGAACAGGAAGCCGGTCACCACCGGCGGAATGCCGGTGTTGAAATATTCTTCCTTCACGTCGCCCCTTTGGAACGCCGGAAAGTCGATGTCGCGCTCGCGCTTGACCGGATCGGTCTCGTCGTCGAGGGCGCAGATGCCTTTCTTGAACGCTTCCGTCTTGGCGTTGGCGTTGAGAAAATACTCGATGGTGACCTGGTCGAAATTGTCGAAGCCGCGTTTCGACGGAACGTCCTTGCCCCAGTAATCCGGATTCCGCTTGAAGACGATGCGCTGCCCCGGCAGCACCTTGTCCACGGTGTAGGGGCCGCTGCCGATCAGCGGCTTCAGCGTGGTCTTGTCGAAGGTGTCCTTGTTGAAGGCGTGCTTGGGAACGATGGGCGTCAGCGCGACGATCAGCGGGAATTCGCGGTTGGCCTTGTCGTTGAAGGTGAACTTCACGCTGTGCTCGCCGGTCTTCTCCAGCTTGGCGATCATGCTCATGCGGTCGCTATAAGGCGGGCGGCCCTTCTCGGCGAAGACGTCGTAGGTGAACAGCACGTCCTCTGGCGTCACCGGCTGGCCGTCCGACCATTTTGCGTCGGGGTTGAGATGGAACTCGATGGTCTTGCGATCCGGATCCATGTCGGCGCTGTCGGCCAGCAGCCCGTAGAGGCTGAAAGGCTCGTCATAGTTGCGCTGCATCAGCGGCTCGAAGACGAGATTGCCGTAAACCGTATCGATCATGCCGCGCGCCGTGGTGCGCAGGCTTTTCAGGATGAAGGGGTTGAGATTGTCGAAGGAGCCGACGACGCAATAGGTGACGCTTCCGCCTTTCGGCGCGTCCGGGTTAACGTAGTCGAAATGCTTGTAGTCGGGCGGCAGCGCCGGCTCGCCCTGCATGGCGATGCCGTGCTTCGGCTCCGACTGCGCCGGAAGGAGCGAAAGGGCCAGAAACGACGTCGCGGCGATCAGCCGAACGAGAACGCGGTCCATGACCGTCTCCTTGCCGGGCGGCTTTGTGATTCGCCACGCACCGTAGAGCATTTCGCCAGCCGATTGAATCGGCGCGCCAACGGGAACCGGGTTCAGCCGCTCCATCGCCGATCGCACTCTTCCCCACGGACATAAAACCGGGAAGAAATCGCGGAAACCGGGCTGGATTCGGCGCCGCTGGCAGTGTAACACGCGCTCCGAAGTCATCCTGTTGCCTCATTTGGGCAACAGGTAGCTGGACCACACGGCACGAAGAAGCCGGTCCCCGGGATCATTTGAGAGGAAAGTGCACCATATGACGATCAACGCGTACCGCCTTTCGGTGCTGGCCGCAGGCGTGGTCGGCGTTCTGGGCGCCGGGCTTTTCACCGCCTCGGCCCAACAGCAGCCGCAGATTCCTCAGGGCTGGTTCAAGGCTTGCACCAAGCAGGAAGACGTCGACATCTGCAATGTGCAGAACATCGTCACCGCAGGCAACGGCCAGCTCGTCACCGGCGTCAGCCTGATCGAGCTCAAGGGCAAGGTGAACCGCAAGGTCTTCCAGGTCACGGTCCCGACCGGCCGCCTGGTTCCTCCGGGCATCGCGCTCCAGATCGATTCCGGCAAGGCGCAGAAGCTCGATTATGTGATCTGCTTCCCGGATCGCTGCGTGGCGGAAGTGCCGCTGAGCGACCAGCTCGTCGCTTCCTTCAAGAAGGGGCAGGGCATCACGCTCACCTCGATCAACTTCCAGAACCAGCCGAACCCGATCAAGATCGCGCTCACCGGTTTCAGCGGCGCCTATGATGGCCCGCCGCTGCAGCAGTCGGACATCGAGGACCGGCAGAAGAAGCTGCAGGACTTCGTCGCCAAGAACAACCAGGACTTCGCCAAGAAGCTCAAGGACGAGCAGGACAAGGCCAAGACCGCGAACTGATCGCCGGAGCATGCTCTGGAAACAAAAGCGGGGCAATTCGCCCCGCTTTTTTGTTGTCGACGCGCTGTGCGCGCGTGGAGCACTTCCAGGAAAAGTGCGAGCGGCTTTCCGTCCGGAATTGCGTAAAAACAAGGAGATAGGGCACTCCACCGTTTCCGTGAAACGGTGAAATGCCCTGCGTGGCGTGCTTTTGCGGCTCAGTGCTTCGACTGGCGCTTCGGCTCGTAGCGGCCGTCCGGCAGCTTGTCGAACATCTCGCCGATCTGCGGATGCCGCACCGGCTCGCCCGACCGGTCCTCGAGCAGGTTCTGCTCGGATACATAGGCGATGTATTCGGTCTCAGAATTCTCCGCCAGAAGATGATAGAAAGGCTGGTCCTTGCGCGGACGGACGTCGGCGGGAATGGCCTCGTACCATTCCTCGGTGTTGGCGAATTCGGGATCGACGTCGAAGATCACGCCGCGGAACGGAAACAGCCTGTGGCGAACCACCTGCCCGATCGAGAACTTGGCCGTTTTCATCACGCTCACCACTTAGGTTCCGAGGCGCCATTGTGGCTGCGCGCAAGGCGCCTAAGACCTTGAATTTACACGTCACGCCGCCAAAAATCGACCCCGACTTTCGGCTTGGGCCTATTTGGCGCAGGCGCTGCCGCAATTCAATAGCCGCACTCCATGTTGCAAGCTACGGATGGGCTACGCGTAAGGTTTCGCGCGTGGCGTGGAAGGAGGCGCTGATCGGCTTCTAATGCTCGGCCGGTTTGCGCAAGCCGCCGGCAATGGCGCGAAAGCCGCTGCCCGGCCGCAGCCCCTCGCGCATGAAGAAGGCTCGCAGCGGGGCGAAGCTGCCCAGCGCATTGAGGCCGGCGCTGCGTGCCAGCTGCGCCGGCAGCATGTCGGACAAGAGCGACATGTTGAGCAGATTCACCGCGCCGCTGCGCGCCCATATGTCGGGCCGGCGCCTCGTGTCATAGGCGGCGAGGGCCCGGCGCGACCCGGGATCGCTGCTGTTTTCACTCGCGATTCCAATCAGATCTTCGATATCCCTGATGCCGAGGTTGAGGCCTTGGGCGCCGATCGGCGGAAACACATGCGCTGCCTCGCCGACCAGCGCCACGCGGTTTCGCGCGAAGCGGCCGGGCGAGGCCGCCGACAACGGATAGACCTGGCGACCTGGCTCGACGGAGACACGGCCAAGCATCGACTGCATCTGCTCCTCGACACGCGCCGACAAGGCTGCATCGTCGAGCGCCGCAAGCTCCTGCGCCGTCTCCGGCTTCACCACCCAGACAAGACTCGAACGCCTGCCGGGCAGCGGTACCTGCGTGAACGCCCCCGTTTCGGTGTGGAATTCGGTCGAGACAAAGCCATGCTCGCTGCGATGGCCAAAATTGAGAACAAGCGCCGACTGCGGATAAGGCCGCGCGGAGGCGCGAATGCCAGCGGCTTCGCGCGCCGGAGACAGGCGCCCATCGGCGGCGACCGCCAGCGCGGCCGAGATTTCGCTTCCGTCGGCCAGCCTTGCATGAGCCTGCTCGGCATCAAGGCTCCAGGACGCGACGGTGGATTTTAGCCAATGAATGCCCTCAGCTGAAACGGCCCTCGCGAGGATGGGGATAAGAGTCTTGTTCGGCAAATTGAGGCCGAACTGTTCCTCGCCGATCTCGCCGGCGCGGAAGGTCACCGTTGGGCTGCGGATCAGCCGCCTTGTGGCGTCGACGATACGCATCGCCTTGAGCGGCGCGGCCTGCGTCCTCAGTTCAGCAAGGACGCCCAGACGTTCAAGGACCTTCAGCGCCGGATTCATGAGGGCCGTGGTGCGGCCGTCGGCGGTGTTGGCCTCGGGGCCGACCAACGTGACGTCGAAGCCGGCCCCGGCAAAGCCGAGCGCCGCGATCAAGCCGGCCGGACCGCTGCCGGCAACCAGGATGCGGGCTTTGTCGTTGTGCTCCACGCCAGGCTTCCACAATGAGAGGCGACCCGTCGGGCCTTTATCCCGGATATAGGTCAGATCAGCCGGCTTGATCAACGCGGCGATTCAGCCCATTCGAGTGCCATGAGCGGCGAGCAGCATGATTTCAGCCATCTCGACCGCGCCGGCCGCGCGACGGCGGGCGTCGCGCGCAGCCCGCGCCTCGCGGTCATGCTCACGATCGGCATCGGTATCGCCTTCGCCTGGTTCCTTCTCGGCGCAATGGCGATCCGCGGCGCCGAAAGCCGCCCTGCCGGCGCGCCCGGCGACATGCTGCTGAAAAACCTGCCGAACCTGCCGTTGCCGGATCTTCTCGACCGGTTCTTTGCTCTGTGTCTCGCGCCGGCGCCGCTCGCAGGCCCGACCGTCCAACAGGCGTCGGCGCTTGTGCTGATGTGGTTCCTGATGGCCGTGGCGGCGATGCTGCCATCGGCGGCGCCGTTGATTCGCACCTATTGCGAAATCGCCGACACGGCGAGGATCAAGGGCGGACCCGCCGTTCATCCGCTGGTGCTTGTCGCCGGATATCTCAGCACATGGCTTGCCGCATCCGTGGGTTTCACGATGCTGACACTCGCGGTCTACGCCTTCGCCGGTTCCGATCGGATGCTCGATCCGGCCGTTGGCCTTGCCGGCGCCGCGGCGCTGCTTGTCGCGGGTCTTTATCAATTCAGCGGCGTGAAACGGGCATGCCTGGAAAAATGCCGGAACCCGTTCTCGATCCTCTTCGCCAACTGGAGCGCGAAACCGGGCCGCATCTTCCGTCTGGGATTGGAGCAGGGCGTCTGGTGCCTCGGTTGCTGCTGGGCGCTGATGCTGGTGATGTTCGCCGTAGGGGCGATGAACGTCTTCTGGATGGCGCTGATCGGACTGTTCACCCTAATCGAAAAACAGACCGCCGGCAGGGTGGCCAGCCGGGTTGCCGGTGCGATACTGCTTGTGTGGGCGGCAGCCCTGCTATTAGTTTCGGCGTAAGGGGAGAATTCGATGACCGACCAAAGCTGGGCAATGAAAGGGGAGCTCGTACTCTCCTGCAATTGCACGGTTTTCTGTCCCTGCGTGCTGTCGCTGGGCAGCCATCCGCCGACCGAGGGCTATTGCCAGACCTGGGCGGGCTTCCGGATCGACGCGGGCCATTTCGGCGAGGTCGAGCTTTCCGGCCTCAATCTCGGCCTGATCATGGAAATCCCCGGTTATATGAGCCGCGGCAACTGGACGGCAGGCCTGTTCATCGACAAGCGCGCCTCGATCTACGCGGTGAAGGCGCTGACCAAGATCTTCACCGGCAAGGCCGGCGGCACCACCTCGCTGCTGTCGATCCTCGTCGGGAAATTCCTCGGGGTCGAGCAGGTGCCGATCTCCTACGAGACGCGCGACAAGACACGCGTCTTCCAGATACCGAAAATCATCGACGGCGCGGTGACGCCTATCCCAGGCAAGGACCGCGAGAAGGATACGGTGATCACCAATTCCGAATATTGGATCGCGCCGGAGATCATCGTGGCGAAGTCCGACAAGAGCAAGATGCGCGCCTTCGGCCGCAACTGGAATTTCGCCGGCCGCTCGGCCGAAATCTGCAAGCTGGACTGGCGGGGACCGTGAGCAAGAACACAAGGGCCGGCAAGGCAGCCAAGAAGATCGCGGAACGGATCCCGTTGCCGAAGAAGAAGGTGACGTGGCCGCAGGCGCGCGCGTTCTCCGTCCATCTTCTCACCGCGTCGGGATCGTTCCTTGCGTTCCTGTCGCTGGTGGCGGCGAGCGAGGAGCGCTGGACGGCGATGTTCTGGTGGCTTGGACTGGCGCTGTTCGTGGACGGCATCGACGGCCCGATCGCCAGGAAGCTCGAGGTCAAGGAAATCCTGCCGACTTGGTCGGGCGAGCTCCTCGACAACATCATCGACTACGTCACTTACGTGCTCATTCCGGCCTTCGCGCTCTATCAGCGCGGCTTCATGGGCGAGAACCTGTCCTTCCTGTCGGCGGCCATCATCGTCGTCTCCAGCGCGATCTATTATGCCGACACCGGCATGAAGACGAAGGAGAACTTCTTCAAGGGGTTCCCGGTCGTGTGGAACATGGTGGTGTTCACGCTCTTCGTCATCGAGCCCGGGCAATGGGTGTCTTTCGCCGTGGTGGTGGTCGCCGGCATTTTGACTTTCCTGCCGATCAACTTCATCCATCCGGTGCGCGTCGTGCGGCTGAGGCCGGTCAATCTCGGCATCACGCTTTTGTGGTGCGCCTTCGGCGCGCTGGCGCTGGCGCAGGCCGCGCTAGCCAGCTTCTACAACAAGATCGGCGTGCTGGGTGAGCAGGTCAGCGACTTCACCAAGATCGGCATCACCATCACCGGCCTCTATCTCGCCTGCATCGGGGGCGTCATGCAGATGTTCCCCAATCTGGGCGCCAAGAAGCCCTGATCCTGGATCAGGATATTTCTGGTCGAATGGTCATCCTGGCCTAACTGTCCATCGGCGCATGAGCTTCCGAAAAATCGGTGCTCCCTTTCGGAATCATGTTCCAGATTGTGTACCCTTCAGAGAGTTCAGCGATGTCCAAGGCAATCCGCATCCACGCCAATGGCGGCCCCGAAGTCCTGGCTTATGAAAATGCCGATCCCGGCCAGCCGGGAGAAGGCCAGATCCTGATCCGGCACACGGCGATCGGCCTCAACTTCATCGACGTCTATTACCGCTCGGGGCTTTACCCGCCACCCGGCGGCTTTCCGCTGATCCCGGGCGGCGAGGCGGCGGGCGTCGTGCTGGCGCTCGGCACCGGCGTCGACTGGCTGAAGCCAGGCGACCGCATCGCCTATGCCGTCAATGTCGGGGCTTATGCCGAGCAACGGGTGATCGCCGCAGACCGCGTGGTCAAAGTGCCGGACGGCATCAGCGACGAGCAGGCGGCGGCGATGATGCTGAAAGGCATGACGGCGGAGTATCTTTTGCGCCGCACCTTTCCGGTGAAGGCCGGCGACACGGTTCTCTACCACGCCGCGGCCGGCGGCGTGGGCCTCATCCTCGGCCAATGGGCAAAGCATCTCGGCGCGACCGTGATCGGCACCGCGAGCTCCGCCGACAAGATCGAGCTTGCCCGGGCGCATGGCTTCGACCACGTCATCAACTACAAGGAGCAGGATTTCGTCGCCGGCGTCACCGCACTGACCGGCGGGAAGAAATGCGACGTCGTTTACGATTCCGTCGGCGCCGACACCTTTCCGGCATCGCTCGACTGCCTGCGGCCGCTCGGCATGTTCGTCAGCTTCGGCCAGTCGTCCGGACCGATCCCGCCTTTCTCCATGTCGCTGCTGGCACAGAAAGGCTCGATCTATGCGACCCGGCCGACGCTGTTCGTCTACAACGCCAAGCGCGAGGATCTGGTGAAGTCGGCCGAAGCGCTTTTCGACGTGGTCAAGAGCGGCGCCGTCGAGATCAAGATCAACCAGCGCTATGCGCTGAAGGACGCGGCAAAGGCGCAGGCCGATCTCGAAGCCCGCAAGACAACGGGCACGACCGTCCTCATCCCCTAGAGCTTTCACCGCTTCATACTTTCGGCACCAACACCCAGCCGACTGCCTTGTTTTTCAGCGGCTTGCCGTGCCCGAAGGCACGGCTTGCCTGAAAAAGCGATGCGGATTGCCGTTGTTCTCAAGAGGTCTATCTTAGCCCTTGAGTTTCCGCTGAAATTCTTGAAGCTCTTTCAAGTTGGGTGCTGCTTTCCGATGGGAGCCGGCCGCGCATACCATGACAGCGGGAACACAGAACATATCCGGGCAACTGGATGGGAGGCACTGTGAGTGCAAATCATGACAGGTCGAACCTGCTCGAGGTTCGTGGCCTTACCAAGATTTTCGGCACGCTGACGGCGTGCGATCACATCGATCTAAACATCGCGAAGGGCGAGATCCACGCGCTGCTCGGCGAGAACGGCGCCGGCAAGTCGACGCTGGTCAAGATGCTGTTCGGATCGCTCGAGCCGAATTCGGGCGAGATTTTCTGGGACGGCAAGCCGGTCCAGATCACCAGCCCGGGGGTGGCCAAGAAGCTGGGCATCGGCATGGTGTTCCAGCATTTCTCGCTTTTCGAAGCGCTTACGGCGGCCGAGAACATCGCGCTTTCGCTCAATGATGGTTCGCCCATCAGCACCATCGCGGCGAAGGCGAGGGCGCTTTCCTACAGCTACGGCCTGCCGCTCGATCCGGAGTCGCTGGTCGGCGATCTCTCCGTCGGCGAACGCCAGCGCATCGAGATCATCCGTTGCCTCTTACAGACGCCGCAGCTCATCATCCTCGACGAGCCGACCTCGGTGCTGACGCCGCAGGAAGCCGACAAGCTGTTCGAGACGCTGGAGCGCCTGCGCTCGGAAGGCAAATCGATCCTCTACATCTCGCACCGGCTGGAAGAGGTCAAACGCATCTGCGATCGCGCCACGGTGCTTCGCCACGGCAAGGTCGTCGGCCACTGCAATCCGCGTGAGGAGACGGCCGCATCGCTTGCCCGCATGATGGTCGGCAGCGAGGTGAAGGCGGTGGTGCGCGCGCCGGCCGAAGGCATCGAGACGGCGCCGGCGCTGCTGGAAATCCGCGGCCTCAGCCGCAAGCCGGCGACGCCCTTCGCCATCCCGCTCAAGAACATCAATCTCACCGTGCGCGCCGGCGAAGTGATCGGCATCGCGGGTGTGGCCGGCAACGGCCAGGGCGAGTTCTTCGAATCCGTCTCCGGCGAAGTGCTGCAGCAGGATGCCGGTTCCGTACGTATCCGAGGCAAGGACGCCGGCGGGCTGCCGATCACCGGCCGCCGCCTGATGGGAGCCGCGTTCGTGCCTGAAGAGCGCCTGGGCCATGGCGCGGCGCCGCGCATGAGGCTTTCGGAAAACCTGCTTCTGTCCCGCCATGCCACCGACGGCAAGGCTTTCGTCGGATCGGGTGGCATGGTGAGGAACGGCGCGGTTTACAGCGCCGCCCAGCGCATCATCAAAGCGATGGACGTGCGCAAGAGCGCGCCCGATCCTGAGGCCGCCGCGCTGTCGGGCGGCAATCTGCAGAAATTCATCGTCGGCCGCGAGCTCGACCGCAAGCCGAGCGTCATGATCGTCAACCAGCCGACCTGGGGCGTGGACGCAGGCGCTGCCGCCCACATTCGTCAGGCGCTGATCGAGCTAGCCCGCAGCGGTTCGGCGGTCCTGGTCATCAGCCAGGATCTCGATGAATTGTTCGAACTGTCGGACGCGATCGCCGTCATGCACAACGGAGAATTGTCGGCGCCGCTGCCTATCGCCGAAGCGACGTTCGAGAAGATCGGCCTCTTGATGGGCGGCGCAGAGCCCGGCCACGCCGAACACAGAATAGAGGTGGCATGATGCGCATCGAACTCGTCAAACGCCCGCAGCGCTCGGCGCTGTTCTCGATGCTGTCGCCCTTCATCGCCTTCGCGCTGACGATAATTGCCGGCGCCATCATGTTCGCATTGCTCGGCGTCAATCCGCTCAATGCCTTCGAGATCTATTTCGTCGAGCCGATCAGCCAGGTCTGGCAGTTGCATGAGTTGGCCATCAAGGCGGCACCGCTGATCCTGATCGCGGTCGGCCTATCGGTCTGCTACAAGGCCAACATCTGGAACATCGGCGCCGAAGGCCAGTTCATTTTCGGCGCGATCTTCGGCTCGATACTCCCGGTATTGTTCCCGCAATTCGAAGGCCCGCTGGTGATCCCGCTGATGCTCTTGCTGGGCATGGTCGGCGGAGCGCTCTACGCATCGATCCCGGCGCTCTTGAAGACCCGTTTCAGCACCAATGAGATCCTCACCAGCCTGATGCTGGTCTATGTGGCGCAGCTTTTCCTCGACTGGCTGGTGCGCGGCCCGTGGCGCGATCCGCAAGGCCACGGCTTTCCGCAGACCATCCAGTTCGGCGACTCGGCCGTGCTGCCGGAGCTGATGCCGGATGCCGGCCGCGCCAATTGGGGTTTCGTCTTCGCGCTGGTCGCCGCGGTGGCGATCTGGCTGATGATGAGCCGCATGCTGAAAGGTTTTGAAGTGCGCGTGCTGGGCTCCAGCCCTAGGGCAGGGCGCTTCGCCGGCTTCGGCTTCAACCGCATGGTCTTCTTCACCTTTCTTTTGTCCGGGGCGCTGGCCGGTCTGGCGGGCATCTCCGAGGTCTCCGGCGCCATCGGTCAGTTGCAGCCGGTGATCTCGCCCGGATATGGCTTCACCGCCATCATCGTCGCCTTTCTTGGTCGCCTCAATCCACTCGGCATCGTCGCCGCGGGCCTGGTGCTGGCACTGACCTATCTCGGCGGCGAGGCGGTGCAGAGCGCACTCGGCATCTCCGACAAAGTGGCGCGCGTCTT
This sequence comes from Mesorhizobium sp. SOD10, assembly GCA_000824805.1. Lineage (GTDB taxonomy): Bacteria > Pseudomonadota > Alphaproteobacteria > Rhizobiales > Rhizobiaceae > Mesorhizobium. The sequence goes on along the minus strand of CCNA01000002.1, from coordinate 99,223 downwards.
CCAGGGCATGCTTCTGTTCTTCGTGCTCGGCTGCGACACGCTCATCCACTACCGCATTCGCCTGATCGGCATGGCGCTGATGAAGCCGAACGGCGCGAAGCTCGAAGCAGCGCCCAAGCTCGAGGAGGCCCGCTGATGGACATCACAGTCAACATCCTTTTGACCATCGCGACAGCGGCGACGCCACTTCTGATCGCGGCGATCGGCGAGCTTGTGGTCGAGCGCTCCGGCGTGCTCAATCTCGGTGTCGAGGGTATGATGATCATGGGCGCCGTGGGCGGCTTCGGCGCCGGCTATCTTACCGGATCGCCGTGGATCGGCCTGCTGGCCGCGATCATCGTCGGTGCGCTGTTCTCGCTGCTATTCGCCGTCATGACGCTGTCGCTCGCGACCAACCAGGTGGCGACCGGCCTGTCGCTGACGCTGCTCGGCCTCGGCCTCTCCGGCATGATCGGCACCAGCTTCGTCGGCCAGCCGGGCGTCAGGCTGCCCAACCTCGATATCCCCGGGATCAGCTCGATCCCGGTCGTCGGCAAGCTGATCTTCGGCCAGGACCCGGTGTTCTACATCTCGATCGCGCTGACCGCGGCGGTGATGTGGTTCCTGTTCAGGACGCGCACGGGGCTTACGCTGCGCTCGATCGGCGACAGCCATACGTCGGCGCACGCGCTCGGCATCAAGGTGATCCGCTATCGCTATCTCGCGGTGATCTTCGGTGGCGCCTGTGCCGGCCTTGCCGGTGGGCATCTGTCGCTGGTCTACACGCCGCAATGGGTCGAGAACATGAGCGCGGGCCGCGGCTGGATCGCGCTGGCGCTGGTGGTGTTCGCTTCCTGGCGCCCGTGGCGGGTGCTGGCCGGCGCTTATATTTTCGGCGCGGTGTGGATCGGCCAGCTTCATGCACAGGCTTTTGGCATTCCGGTGCCTTCGCAGTTTCTTTCTTCGCTGCCCTATCTGGCAACCATCGTGGTTCTCGTTCTAATCTCCCGCAACAAGCGGCTGACGATGATGAACACGCCGGCTTCGTTGGGGCAGCCATTCGTTCCGGATCGTTGACAACAACAAAAAGACGGGAAGCTCCAAGGCTTAACTCAGAGAGGTAACACAATGAAAAAACTGCTTATTGCGTTGATGACCACGGCTGCGGCCCTGTCGCTGGCGGCAACCGCCGAGGCCGCCGACAAGCTGAAGGCCTGCTGGGTCTATACCGGTCCGATTGGCGACTTCGGCTACTCCTACCAGCACGACCAGGGCCGCCTCGAGGTCGAGAAGGCGCTCGGCGACAAGGTCGAGACCGCCTATCTCGAAAACGTGTCGGAAGGCCCGGATGCCGACCGCGCTTTCGAGCGCCTGGCGCGTGAGAACTGCAAGATCATCTTCGGCACCTCCTTTGGCTTCATGGACGCCATGGTGAAGGTCGCCAAGAAGTTCCCCAAAGTGATGTTCGAGCACGCAACCGGTTTCAAGACCGGCGACAATCTCGGCATCTACAACGCCCGCTTCTATGAGGGCCGCTATGTGCTCGGCCAAATCGCGGCCAAGGAATCGAAGAAAGGCCTCGCCGGCTACATCGTTTCCTTCCCGATCCCGGAAGTGGTGATGGGCATCAATTCCTTCATGCTCGGCGCGCAGTCGATCAATCCCGATTTCAAGGTCAAGATCGTGTGGGTGAATTCCTGGTTCGACCCGGGCAAGGAAGCCGACGCCGCCAAGGCGCTGTTCGACCAAGGCGCCGACATCATCGTCCAGCACACCGATTCGACCGCCGCGCTGCAGGTGGCCGAGGAGCGCAAGCTGCATGGTTTCGGCCAGTCGTCCGACATGATCAAGTTCGCGCCGAACGCGCAGCTGACCTCGCTGACCGACGAATGGGGTCCGTATTACATCAGCCGGGTCCAGGCCGCGCTCGACGGCACCTGGAAGCCCGACAATGTCTGGCTCGGCATCAAGGACGGCGCGGTCAAGCTCGCGCCCTTCACCAACATGCCCGACGACGTGAAGGCGATGGCCGAGGCGACCGAGAAGAAGATCGCCGGCGGCTGGAATCCCTTCACCGGACCTGTGTCCAAACAGGACGGCTCGCCTTGGCTAAAGGACGGCGAGGTTGCCGACGACGCCACGCTGCTCGGCATGAATTTTTACGTCAAGGGTATCGACGACAAGCTGCCGCAGTAAGCGGCAAGTCGCGGAACCGAAACGGAAAAGGGCGCCGCGGGCGCCCTTTTTCTTTGAAGCTGCGAGGGGCTGTCAGACGGCCGAGCCGTAAAGGTCATAGGTATCCGCGCGGTCGATCTTGACGGTGACGATGTCGCCGGCGCGCAGCGGCCGCCGCGACTGGATGTGCACCGAGCCGTCGATCTCCGGCGCGTCGTATTTGGTGCGGCCTTTGCCGGATGTGCCATGCGCCTCGTCGATCAACACCGGTAGGCGCTTGCCGACTTTCTTGGCGAGCTGAGTGGCCGAGATCTTCTGCTGGCGCTGCATGAAACGGTGCCAGCGGGCTTCCTTGACCTCCTGCGGCACCTGCTCCAGGCCGAGATCGTTGGAGCGCGCGCCCTTGACCGGCTCGTATTTGAAGCATCCGGCGCGGTCGATCTTGGCTTCGTCCAGCCAGTCGAGCAGCATCTGGAAATCATCTTCGGTCTCACCCGGGAAGCCGACGATGAAGGTCGAGCGGATGGCGAGGTCAGGGCAGACTTCGCGCCAGCCGCGGATGCGGTCCAGTGTCTTTTCGCCATGCGCGGGGCGGCGCATGTTCTTCAGCACCTGCGGCGAAGCGTGCTGGAAGGGGATGTCGAGATAGGGAAGGATCTTTCCCTCCGCCATCAGCGGAATGACGTCGGCGACATGCGGGTAGGGGTACACATAATGCATGCGTATCCAGATGCCGAGCTTGCCGAGCTCCTCGGCGAGGTCGAGGAATTTCGCCCGCACTTCGCGGTCGCCGAACATCGACGTCTGGTATTTGATGTCGATGCCGTAGGCGCTGGTGTCCTGCGAGATGACGAGGATCTCCTTGACGCCGGCCTTGGCGAGCTTTTCGGCTTCGCGCAGCACATCCGCCGCCGGCCGCGAGACGAGATCGCCGCGCAGTGCGGGAATGATGCAGAAGGTGCAGCGGTTGTTGCAGCCCTCGGAAATCTTCAGATAGGCGTAGTGGCGCGGGGTGAGCTTCACGCCTTGCGGCGGCAGCAGGTCGATATAGGGATCGTGGCTGGGGGGAGCGGCCTCATGCACCGCCGCCATCACGCTCTCATAGGCCTGCGGTCCGGTGATCGCCAGCACGTTGGGATGCTTCTCGCGGATGACCTCCGGCTCGGCGCCGAGGCAGCCGGTGACGATGACGCGGCCGTTTTCGGAAAGGGCGGAGCCGATGGCGTTGAGCGACTCGTCGCGCGCAGAATCGAGGAAGCCGCAGGTGTTGACGACCACGAGGTCGGCGCCGTCATGCTTGCGCGCGATTTCATAGCCTTCGGCGCGCAGCCGCGTGATGATACGCTCGGAATCGACGAGCGCTTTCGGGCATCCAAGACTGACGAAACTGACGCGTGGGGCGGACATTAACTTTGTTTTCCAAGAGGTGAGGGCGAGATCGAAGGTTGAGCCGCAGGCTCTGAGGATCGATCTATATGCGCGGCTCTAAGCCATTCGCGCGGCGCCATAGCACGCTTCGGCCCAGAAGCAAACCTGCCGGTCGCCCGGGACAAGAGGCGACCCGGCGACGTGTCCCCTAACGGGCGTCAGTGGCCGTCCGGTCCGAACCATGGCGCCAGGAAGGCAAAATGGTCGGGAAACTGCTGCACGGCGCCTCCGAGCAGCATGTTGATCGCCACGTACAAGATGATCAGCAGGCCGACATAGGCGATCCAACGATATGTGTGCAGGAGGCGTGCGACAAAGGAAGCGGCAAAACCCATCAGCGCGATCGAAAGGGCCAGCCCGATGATCAGGACGGTCGGATGCTTCATAGCGGCGCCGGCGACGGCCAGAACGTTGTCGAGCGACATAGAAACGTCGGCGATGACGATCTGCCAGGCGGCCTGCGAGAAGGTCTTGCGCGGGCCCTTGCCGGAGACGGAACCGTCCTTGTTGTAATCGCTGTTCGACAGCGCTTCGGTCGCGTCGCGCTCGTCGTCGTGACTGACGCGCAGCTCGCGCCACATTTTCCAGCACACCCACAGAAGCAGAAGACCGCCGGCGATGAGCAACATGGGGCCGATGCTCAGCAGCCATTGCGTGATCAAGGCAAAGACTATGCGCAGGACGGTGGCTGCCCCGATGCCGACAAGGATAGCGCGCTTGCGCTGATCCGCGGGAAGGCCGGCCGCCGCGAGGCCGATCACAATTGCGTTGTCGCCGGCGAGGGCGAGATCGATTGCGACAACCTGGAGGAGAGCTGAAAGGCCTGCGGCAGTGAATATTTCCATCGACTAGAAATCCTTGCCTGAAATGAACGTAGCCCTTTACCCCGACGGGCCTAAAGGCACGGTCCATCGGCGTCAAGACGCAGGTTTGGACATCGCCGGAAAACAACGTCGCGGGCGCAAGTCCTCAAGGATTTCGGGTGGTTGCCGGCAGGGGCAGGGCCGGAAACTAGTCGTAGAGATTATATTTGGCCCAGTCCGATTCCGGGATTTCGTCGCCGATCTTGTAGCGGAACTGCAGCACCTGCATGTGGTCCGGCGCGGTCAGGCATTTGAACTTCAGCCGGTACCATTGGCCGTTGCTGCGGAAGGCGGCGCCGGAGCTCTTGATGGCATCGGCGCTCATCTGCGGCGTGGCGAAGGCGTAGGCCACGACCCGGTCGGCTTTGTAGTTGTGATCGTCGTGACTGATCCGGTCGAGCACTTCGGCATCACAGCGCTGCTCGAGACGAGTCTGCGGATCGAGTTTCAAGAGGCCGGCGCGCAACGCATTGTCCATCGCCTTGGCCGGCAAGACCGGCGTCAGCGACGCCAGAACCATCAGGCAGAGCTTTTTCATGGGCGCGACAAGCAGCATATTCTGTCCGAGAAATCAAATAAACGGTGTTTTACCAATCGCCTCGGCAGGCGAGGAGGCGGCTGCCGTCGAGTCAGATCAACATCTTGGACGGTGATCGGCGAAAGTCTCGCGACGCGCTGCGAATCGTAATCATCGGCTTATCAAAAATGGGGCCGAACCCGACACCGTCATGCTCCACCGGAACCTATGGGACGTGCCGCGGCGCTGGTGTCATTTGCGGGAGAGCGCTGAATCCATGCTAAGACCGAGGCCTTGGCCAACTCCGCCATTGCCCGGTTCACCGTCAACCCTTGCGGAGGGCCAAGTTCGGAAGCCTCGTCATCCTCGAAGCTTCCTTGCCTCGCGCTCCAAGGTCTTTCGGTTATTGCCATGCTCTTTAATCAGATCGAGAACCTGCTCGGGGCTGATCCGGTGCTGCTTGGCGAAATAGCGGACTTCATGGTCCTCGTCGGCTGATACGCGGTCGCGGTCACGGAAATCGCGCTTGGTCTTGTCGTCTGCCATGACTGATCCTCCTGGTCAGAAGGAACAGCGATCGATTACGAATGTTCCCATTAGCCACCGCTAAAGGAACAGTTGCCGCTTTGGCGAATTGAGTCCGGTCGCAAGGAGGCCGTGTGCAGGATCAGGGATTTGAGACGCCAGTGCGTGTCGCGCTCGGCAAATCAGGCAACACGATCGATACCGTGGATCGCGTTGCTCAGGCGGCAGATATTCTCCTCAATCGATGGCCGACGCCAACCGGAAAGAAGCACACGGCCGCCTGTAAGGCTTGCTCAGTGTACTCCAGGGGCTCGGGGAAGTACGGCACGCCCGAAAAGCCTTCGGTGAGACCGCCGCTGAGGCTGATGTCCCAGTGGAGCACGATCCATTTGGATGACCTTCCATGTGCAATGATTATGAGCAGCATATCGCCTGGGCCGAATACTGCCGGATGATGGAGTCGCTGGCTCTGAAGATCCCGACCCATCAAACTGAGCTCGATCTTCCCCAGGCTGACGACATCCGCATCAACGATCCGGCGCCGGTCATGCGCGCCGCCGGCGACGCGGTAGAACTGGCATCCATGACGTTCGGCTTTCCGCCGGCCGGCGCGAAAGGCGGACCGGTGTTCAACTTCCGGTCGGAAGGCCGCCGGTTCGCTGACAGCAAACGCTGTCTTGTGCCGGCTTCGGCCTTCTTTGAATTCACAGGCACCAAATATCCCAAAGCCAAGCATCGCTTCGCGCTGAACGGTGCCCCGTTCTTGGCCATTGCCGGGCTCTGGCGAGAGGCGACGGGTAACAAGCCGCCTACCTTCACAATGCTGACGACCGATCCGGGGCCGGATGTCGCACCGTATCACAATCGACAGGTTGTCGTTCTTCAGCCCGAGAACTGGTCCGCGTGGCTTGATCTGTCGAAACCCGAGAGCGACCTTTTGCGGCCGCTTCCGGCGGGATTGCTCTCGGTAGAGACGGTGCGCCCGGAGCGCGCCTGACTAGTCTACCAGTGCGGGCCTTAGTTCCCGTGGCATTTTGGCCAGCCCGCGCAACAAGCCCTTAGCGCGGCTTGGTAGCTTCCATCCAGACCGCCGCAGGGGCAAGACGATCGGCATTCTTCAATTCACGAATTTGGCTGTGACGCCGGAACAACGGGAGAGCTGGACGCCGCGCCCGTAGCGGCCCGACAGTTCCGCGCTCTGTTGGGGTGCGTTGGTTTGAACCGGCGGGCCTACCCGACTCGGGGTTGGAGTCGGCTGAAGCGGAGGCTAAATTAGCATTCACGCATGGTACATCATTTGATGCATATCCACTGATTTCGTCCGGAGAAACTCGCCGGGCGAGGCCCCCAACAACAGCCTCAAGCCCGACGAGCTGCCGGAGATCAAGCCGGCAATCATGCCTTGCAAGGCCGATGCCAGCGTTCCCGTCCTAAAAGAATACAGCCTTGCTGATAAGCCGCGACTTAGCGAACTGGCGAACTGGCAACAGCAGCGCTTACACACCCTCGACGAAGGACGAGCCCGGCTGCTTCAGTGGCCGGGCTTTCAATCGCGAACGCGATTCCGAGCTATTCCTTGTGGGGAACAATATACCTGACAGCGCTTCCGCCGCGCGTAACCACTACCGACGTATAGCCTGCTGGCAGGGCGCCTGTGACTGTCGAATCCACCAACTGGCATCGTCCGATTGTTCTTCCGTCAGGAGAGCCCGCGAGTTCAGACGCCAACGACCTACGGCACTCGGTTAAAGACGCGAACATCCCACGCGGCGCATTGACCGGCTTGCAAATGGACGCATCGCCTGGGCTGCACGAAAGCAAAACCATTACTGCCGCGGTAGCCGGGTCCATGCACAACTCCCGTTGTTGGAGCTTTCAACGCGGGCAAAATCGCTTTGTTTCACATTTTGCTAAAATACGTGACCTGGCGTTTCAGCTTCCAGGCCTTTTCCTTGGTTGTGCCAATGGTTATGACAAGCCTGCGATTTGGCCACTAACTAGCTGATTTTCTTGGGTTGTGGCGGAGGGAGTGGGATTCGAACCCACGGTGAACTTGCGCCCACGCCGGTTTTCAAGACCGGTGCCTTAAACCGCTCGGCCATCCCTCCATCGTGATCTTCACGAGGCGCTTCGTCCTGTTTGGTGCCAAAGGCCGCGTTGACAGGATCGAGAGCGCCCATGCTCTAGTGCGACGCGCAAAGATCTGTCAATCGCAGGAACGGCTCAATCCATTGGTTGCGGGAGCCGGGGCAGTCGCAGGAAGCCGGTCAGATGCAATTGACAATGCGGCCAAGAGCGTACTGACAAAGCGTGAGATGCTGTCTCGTGCGACGGCCCAACAGCTGCCGTCCAACGTGCAGCCGCAATAGCGGGACGAACTCTTACTCGTTATCCGGATTGACGCGCCGGCGATATAGTGGCCGCCGGTGTTGTGTCCTCGCCATAATCTCGCCCTGTTGCGGCCATAATCGATTAACATCGTGATAAGCAATTCCTGTGCAAAAGGGATTGGGGATCAAGGTGTTGGCCTTGCGGGCGACGTCTGGCTCCGTCGAGTGGCAGCACGGTAGGGGACAATCGAAAACATGCAGACTCCGGCGCGCCCGCGTCTTCGTCGCGCTTCTGCTTTCGCTCTATGCGCCCTTTCGGGCCTGCTTTTGGCTGCGTGCGCCTCACCCGAACCGAAGGGAATGGTCCATAAAAAGGCCCGCTCCAAGGAATATTTCGCCGAATCGGAATATGGCGTGAAGGCGAGCCCGCGCGTTCAGTTCATGAGGCGCGGCGGCGGCCGCGACCAGCTTGGCAAGCCCTATCAGGTGCGCGGCAAGTGGTACTATCCCAAGGAAGACAAGAATTACGCCAAGGTGGGTCTCGCCTCGTGGTATGGCGATGCCTTCCACGGCCGTCTGACCGCCAATGGCGAAGTCTATGACATGACTCATCTGACGGCGGCGCATCCGACCATGCCACTGCCGAGCTATGCCCGCGTCACCAATCTGGAGACCGGCAGTTCGGTGATCGTGCGTGTCAACGACCGCGGCCCCTATCATGAAGGCCGCATCATCGACGTCTCCGAACGCGCGGCGCAGATGCTCGACTACGACAAGGTCGGCACGGCCAGGGTCAAAGTCGAATATGTCGGCCGTGCGCCGCTCGACGGCGACGACGATCAGTATCTGATTGCGTCCTACCACCCCGGCAAGAACCGTCCGGATCCTTCAGACGGCCTGCCGACCGGGGTGATGGTGGCCATGAATGGTCCGTCGCCGAGCACGCCGGTGGGCGCGCCGCCGGCCGCTGTGCCGTTCCCCGGCCAGTTGACCAATTCGGGGCAGGCCTTTGCTGCGCAGCCGGGGCTGTCGGAGCAGGCCACCGTGCAGCCGGCCGCCTTCCCGGTGCAGGGCGCCAGCGATGTCGCGCTGCCCGATTTCGGACCGATCGTGCCGGAACGGCCGGATCTGCGTCTTCCTGCGAACTCGCCTTTCGCCATGGCTTCGCTGTCCTACGCGGATGAGCGGGTAAAGCGCGCCGAGGTCTTTGCCGCGCTCGATGCCGGCGGCATGTCCCCGGCCGATATCCTGCAGTCGTGGAAGAAATCGAACCGCCATGACCAGGCGCCTGCGTCCGACTATGTCGCCGCCGGTTCCTTCGACGAAGCCGCAGAGGCAAAGCGCGTCGCAGCCGCACTCAAGCCGTTCGGCCGGACCGAGATCCAGCGCACCGAGCTCGATGGCAATGACTGGTATGCGGTCAACGTCTATCCCGACGGCCATGGCAGCATCGACGACTTGCTCCAGGCAGCCTGGTCGCATGGCGCGCCGGACGCGCTGGTTGTGCGTAACTGAGCAAATTCGCATGGCCCGTTGATCCGGGCGAAAGAACCCTGATAGCTTGTGCGCGGCGTAGTCTTTGCGCAACTCCGGGGCGCAAAGCCGCTCGGCACCATCCGGTGTTGCTCAGATTGGGTCGACATTTCATGCAATTGCGCATTCTTCCGCCTTTCGCCAGCCTTCTGGGATTGGTGCTGGTGCTGTTTTGCGCCGTTCCAGCGAGTGCGCAGCTTTTCGAGACCAAGGCGGCGCAGGCATTCATGATCGATGCCGACACCGGCACGGTGCTCTTCGCCAAGGATCCCGATAGGCCGATTCCGCCGGCTTCGATGGCCAAGCTGATGACGATGGAGGTGGTCTTCAACGCTCTCAAGTCGAAGCGGATCACGCTCGACGATACGTTCGTGGTCAGTGAAAACGCTTGGCGCACCGGCGGCGCGCCGTCGGGAACCTCGACCATGTTCGCCAAGCTCAAATCGGCGGTCCGCGTCGAGGATCTGATCCAGGGCGTCACCGTGCAAGCGGCCAATGACGGCTGTATCGTGCTCGCCGAAGGCATGGCGGGCTCGGAAGCAAATTTCGCGGCGCAGATGACCGATCGCGCCCGCCAGCTCGGCCTTCGGAAATCGACCTTCGTCAATTCGACCGGCCTGCCGGCAGACGGGCAGCAGACGACGGTGCGGGAACTGACAATGCTGGCGGTGCATCTGTGGCGCGACTATCCGGAGTTCTTCCACTATTACGCCCAGCCGGAGTTCACCTGGAACAAGATATCGCAGAGGAACCGCAATCCTCTGATTGCCATGGGCATCGAAGCGGACGGCTTCGTGGCAGGTGCCAGCGAACAGGGGGGTTACGGCCTGGTCGGCACCGTCAGTCGCAACGGCACGCGCGTGATCGCCGCGCTTAGCGGACTGGCCAATGACCGCGAACGCGCCGAAGAGGCGCGCAAGCTGCTCGACTGGGGCTCGCGATCATTCCAGAAGACCGAGATCTTCGCCAAGGACGAGGTGATCGGCGAAGCGCAGGTTTTCGGCGGTGCCAAGTCCGGCCTGGCCTTGAAAGCCAAAGGCCCCGTGGACATCTTTCTGCCGATAGCCAACCGCGACAAGCTGACGGCCAGGATCGTCTATCAGGGTCCGGTGCCGGCGCCTGTCGAGGAGGGGCAACCGGTCGGAGAATTGCGCGTTTGGATAGGCGACACGCTGAGCCAGCAGACGCCGCTCTATGCGGCCGAGTCGGTGAAAGTGGGCACGCTGCCCCAGCGTGCGCTCGACGCGGCCAAGGAACTCGCTGTCGGCTGGCTGCGCCAGAAACATTTGTGATCGGGCAAGTTCGTGGACCTTTTGCCGGACGGGAGCTATGACAGCGGCCAGCGTGAGCAAAGGCAGTCTCGATTGGCGAGCGGATTTTTCATCACCTTCGAGGGCGGCGAAGGAGCAGGCAAGTCGACACAGATCGAGCGGCTGGCGCGGCGCATGCGCGCCAAGAAATATGAGGTGCTGGTCACGCGCGAGCCGGGCGGCTCGCCCGGCGCCGAGGCCGTAAGGCATGTGCTTCTGTCGGGGGCGGCCGAGCCGTTCGGCCCGAAGATGGAGGCGATCCTGTTCGCCGCCGCGCGCTCCGACCATGTCGAGCAGGTCATCCGGCCGGCGGTCGAGCGCGGCTCGATCGTGCTGTGCGACCGGTTCATCGATTCCTCGCGCGCCTACCAGGGCGTCACCGGCGGGCTCGATGCCGATTTCATGAAGGCGCTGGAGGCGGTGGCCATCAACGGCATGATGCCGGACATGACGCTGATCTTCGATATCGATCCCGTTGAAGGCCTGAAACGGGCCGCCGCACGGCGCGGTGCCGGCGACGCCGCCGATCGCTTCGAGAAGGAGACTTTGGCGATTCACCGGCGGCGGCGCGAGGCTTTCCTGGCTATCGCCGCGGCGGAACCGGAGCGCTGCATCGTAGTCGACGCTTCCGCCGATCCCGATACGGTTGAGAATGTCGTCACCGCTGCCGTCTTTTCCGCGCTGGAAGAGCGGATGCCGGCGCAAAGGATTGAGACGACGCCGGCATGATCTTCGAACGCATCGCCCCCGAACAGCACGATACGTTGGATGGCGTGCCCGAGCCCGCCGAAACGCCGCGGCTGATCGGCCACGCGACGGCGGCAGAGATGCTTGCCGCCGCCTACCGCGCCGGCAAGCTGCCGCATGCGCTGATTTTCGCCGGGCCGCAGGGCATCGGCAAGGCGACGCTCGCGTTCCACATCGCGCACCATCTTCTGAGATATCCGGACTTCAAGACGGCGCCCGAAACGCTCGCCGTTCCCGACCCGGCTTCCTCGCTGTTTCGCCAGATTGCCACCGGGGCGCATCCGGGGGTGCTGCACCTGACCCGCCCTGCCAACGACAAGACCAAGAGCTTCAAGACGGTGCTGACCGTCGACGAGATCCGCAAGGTCAACCGCTTCCTGTCGATGACCTCGCATGACGGCAGCTACCGGGTCGTCATCGTCGATCCGGCCGACGACATGAACACCAGCGCCGCAAATGCCTTGCTCAAGAATCTCGAAGAGCCGCCGGCGCGCACTTTGTTCATCCTGATCGTGCATGCGCCAGGCAGCCTGCTGCCGACGATCCGCTCGCGCTGCCAGGTGGTGCGTCTGGCGCCTTTGACCGCCGACGAGCTGATCGCGGTATTGGAGAATGTCGAGCCGCCGCCGCCGGACGATCCCGCCTCCCGCGCGGCACTCGCCGAGCGGGCAGGGGGCAGCGCCCGCAACGCGATCCTACTCACCCAATATGGCGGGCTGGAGATCGCCGGCGCTCTCGACGCGCTGGTGTCGGCCAGGAAGCCCGACATCGCCGGCGCCTACCGCCTTGCCGAGGCCGTGGCGGGACGCGACCAGGCGATACAGTTCGACATCTTCAACCGCCGCGCGCTCGACCTGCTGTCGTCCGCCGCCAGCGAAGCGGCGTTGTCCGGCGACCTTACCAGGGCCAAAACGCTGTCCGAGGCTTGGCATGAGGCGCTGAACACGATATCTGAGGCTGAGACCTACAACCTCGACAAGAAGCAGCACGCCCTGACCATGATCGACCGCCTGAATTCTGCGATGCGAATGTGACGGCCCGTTCGATGCATGCCGCTGGCCAGTTTCGGGCGGCATGCATTGGCCTCGGGATGGCAATCGACGTCCCGATGCGATATCCACCGCCACAACTCACATTCAGATATTCATGACGGTTCATTCATGTCACGCGACGCATTCTACATCACGACCGCTATCTCCTACCCGAACGGCAAGCCGCATATCGGCCATGCCTATGAGCTGATCGCCACCGACGCGCTTGCCCGCTTCCAGCGACTCGACGGCAAGGATGTCTTCTTCCTGACCGGCACCGACGAGCACGGCATCAAGATGCTGCAGACGGCGCGCAAGGAAGGCATCACGGCGCGTGAGCTCGCCGACCGCAACTCGGCCGAGTTCAGGCGCATGGCGAGCGCGCTCAACGCTTCCAACAACGATTTCATCCGCACCACCGAGGAGCGGCATTACGCCGCCTCCCAGGCGATCTGGAAGGCGATGGCCGCCAATGGCGACATTTACAAGGGCGGCTATGCCGGCTGGTATTCGGTGCGAGACGAGGCCTATTACGGCGAGGAGGAGACCGAGCTGCGCGCCGACAATGTGCGCTACGGGCCGCAGGGAACGCCTGTCGAATGGGTCGAGGAGGAAAGCTATTTCTTCCGGCTGTCGGCCTATCAGGACAAGCTCCTCGCGCTCTACGAGAGTCAGCCCGATTTCATCGGTCCGGCCGAGCGTCGCAACGAGGTGACGCGCTTCGTCAAATCGGGGCTGAAGGACCTGTCGATCTCGCGCACAACGTTCGACTGGGGCGTGCCGGTGCCGGGCGACGAGAAGCATGTGATGTATGTGTGGATCGACGCCTTGACCAACTACATCACCGGCGTCGGCTATCCTGGTGAAAAGGATGAGAAATGGCGGTTTTGGCCGGCTGACGCGCACATCATCGGCAAGGACATCGTCCGCTTCCATACGGTCTATTGGCCGGCCTTCCTGATGTCGGCGGGAATCCCGCTGCCGAAGCGCGTCTTCGCACACGGCTTCCTGTTTAACCGCGGCGAGAAGATGTCGAAGTCGGTCGGCAACGTCATCGACCCGTTCACGATGGTGGAGCATTACGGCGCCGACCAGGTGCGCTATTTCTTCCTGCGCGAGGTGCCGTTCGGCCAGGACGGCAACTACAGCCATGAAGCGATCGTCAACCGCACCAACGCCGACCTCGCCAACGGCCTCGGCAATCTGGCGCAGCGATCGCTGTCGATGATCGCCAAGAATTGCGGCGGCGCGGTGCCGAAGCGCGGCGACCTGGCGGAGGCCGACACTGAGATCCTCGACCAAGCGATCGAAGCGCTGGCCGTTTCGCGCCGGGCGATGGCGGAGCAGGGGATCCATCTGGCGCTGGCGGCGATCTTCGGCGTGGTTGCGGAAGCCGACCGTTATTTCGCTTCCCAGGAGCCCTGGGCGCTGAAGAAGACCGATCCGGAGCGCATGGAAACGGTGCTTTGGACGACAGCCGAGGTGGTGCGCCGGGTGGCGGTGCTTTGCCAGCCCTTCATTCCCGCGTCGGCCGCCAAGCTGCTCGACCTGTTGGCCGTGCCCGCGGACAAACGTGCTTTTGAGCATGTCCATGCCGATCACGCGCTGGTGTCCGGCACTGCATTGCCTGCACCGGAGGGCGTGTTTCCGCGTTATGTCGAGCAGAGCGCCTGATGCTGGTCGACAGCCATTGCCATCTCGACTTTCCGGACTTCGCCGAGGAGCGGGCGGCCATCGTCGCCCGCGCCCTCGCCGCCGGGATCGGCCGTATGGTCACGATCTCGACCCGCGTGAAGAGATTTCAGCAAGTCGTTGAAATCGCTGAATCGTTCAATGAGGTCTATTGCTCTGTCGGCACCCATCCGCACAATGCCGCGGAAGAGCTGGACGTCACCGCCGATGAGTTGGTGCGGCTTTCCGGCCACCCAAAGGTGGTGGCGATCGGCGAGGCCGGACTTGACTACTATTATGACAAGGCGTCGCGCGATGCGCAGGCGCAAGGTTTTCGTACCCATATCGCGGCGGCACGCCAGACCGGCCTGCCGCTGGTTATCCATTCGCGCGATGCCGACGACGATATGGCAACGATCCTCGAGGACGAGACAGGGAAGGGCGCTTTCCCCTTCATTCTGCATTGTTTTTCGTCCGGGCGCAGGCTGGCCGAAATCGGTGTGGCGCTGGGCGGCTATGTCTCCTTTTCCGGCATCCTGACCTTCAAGAATTCCGCCGAGCTGCGCGCGATCGCCGCCGATGTCCCGCGCGACAGGCTGCTGGTCGAAACAGACGCGCCCTACCTGGCGCCGATCCCGCACCGGGGAAAACGCAACGAACCAGCCTATGTGGCGAACACGGCGAAGGTGCTTGCCGAGACCATTGGCATCAGCGAGACCGAAATCGCCGATATCACCACCGCGAACTTCTTCAGGTTGTTCGCCAAGATGCCGCGTCCCGATATGGCGGCGGGCTGAGGCATGGGCGACCGGCTGCGCTTCACCGTTCTCGGCTGCGGCTCATCGCCCGGCACGCCGCGCATCACCGGCGATTGGGGCAATTGCGACCCCAAGAATCCGAAGAACCGGCGCATGCGCACGGCTGCGCTGGTCGAGCGGGTTGCCGGCAATGGCGCGCGCACCACGGTCGTCATCGACACCGGGCCGGACTTCCGCGAGCAGATGCTGCTGGCCTCCGTCAAGCGCCTCGACGCGGTCGTCTACACGCATCCGCATGCCGACCATATCCATGGCATCGACGACCTGCGCGGCTATGTGCTCGAGCAGCGGCACCGCATCGATGTCCATGCCGACGAGCCGACCATGCTGCGGCTGCGCCAGGCGTTCGGCTATTGCTTCGAGACGCCACCCGGCAGCTCTTATCCGCCGATCGTGGAGGCTCACATCATCGACCATGGGAGACCGGTGGTAATCGAAGGCGAGGGGGGCGCCCTCACCCTTGAGCCGCTGCCGCAGTTCCATGGCGACATCATCTCGCTCGGCTTTCGCGTCGGCGGGCTTGCCTATTGTCCTGATATCAGCGGCTTCCCGGACGCCACGGTCGAACGTTTGGGCGGCCTCGATATGCTGGTGATAGACGCGCTGCAGTACAATACCCGTCCCAGTCATCTGTCGCTCGGCCAGGCGCTGGAGTGGATCGGAAGGCTGGCGCCCAGGAATGCCGTGCTGACACACATGCATGTGCCGCTGGACTATGCCGCTGTGATGGCCGAAACGCCGGATCACGTGGCGCCGGCTTATGACGGCATGGTGATCGAAATTCCTTACGGGTCAGAGTGATAGCGGCAACTGTTCAGTTGGTGTCGCAGCTCGCCATTCGTGGCTTTGCCTGGTAGCCGCGCAGCCCAGTCCACAGAGTTTGTCGCCAATGGCGAAAGCCGCTGCAATTCTCGGGTCGGTACCCTACCACGTAAGTTCCATAATCTATCTTATGCGACTTTCCGATATGAGCGCCGAGCCGTCGAACGCGCCATGCCATGCAGGCTGCTCGCCTAGCGTACCGAGCCGTTTGGCGACCACACAACTGCATCTGCGCCAATCCTCCCTCACATGGGCTTTATCGAAATATGTGATCGGCGCTGAATGGAGGCCAAGGTAACTGTTCGGAACTCAGCTACCGAACCTTGCGTTGGCGTGGTGAGCGGTTTGAGGATCTTCGGATGCGTTCACGGATCGAATTGGCAAGCGGCACGGAATTGTCTTTCCTGACGGCTGGAGAACCTTCCAAACCGGCTCTACTCCTTCTGCACGGCTTCCCGAGTTCCTCCAGGACCTTTCGCCACGTCATTCCTTCATTGTCAAAGGTGGCCTATGTGATTGCTCCTGATATGCCCGGGTTCGGCATGTCCGGTGCTCTGCCCGACCCGTCCTTTGATCGTCTTGCCGATGCGATCTCGGAATTGCTCGACCAGCTCTCTGTCGGCCCGCGTTACATCTACCTGCATGACTTTGGGGCACCGGTGGGTCTGCGGATAGCCATGCAGGCTCCCGATGCGGTGCTGGGCTTGATCGTCCAAAACGCCAACGCACATCGAAGCGGAATGGGACAATCATGGACAGCGACGCAGGACTTTTGGGCCAATCCGAACCCCGACAATGAAGCGAAAGCCAATGGGCATCTCACGTTCGAGGGCACGCGGGACCAGTATGTTGCCGGTGTTCCTGGCGATATCGTCGCACTGATTCCGAGGGAGAGCTGGGAGGAAGATTGGCGCGTGATGCAGCGGCCCGGAAATATGGAGACGCAGCGCGCGCTCATCGCCGACTATGGCAACTACGTAGCACACTTTGACAAAATTGCTGACTATCTGCGGCTCCGGCAGCCTCGCGCCCTAATGCTATGGGGTCGGCATGACACGTTCTTCGATCTGGCAGAGACGCTGTCATGGATGCAGGTCCTGCCGAGGATGGAAGCGCACATTCTGGACGGGCCCCATTTCCTGCTGGAGACGCATGCCGACCGAGCTGCGCCCTTGATGGTCGACTTTCTGGATCGGCACTGATGGAGTTCTCCATCACATGCAGCTTGAACGTTCATGCCCTCGCCCGCATGTTGGCCACTTCAAGGAGATATATCTGAAAGCTCATCGTCGAGGATCAGTGCCTGCCGGGCCGTCGCATCGAGCTCGCAACTGACGATGATGTTGCTCTGACGATCGGAGTTTATGGTTTCGGCGGATGCTTCCGCCTTGCATCGCGCGTCGCGGTACGCGATCCAGGCGCGCTGCATGTTGCGATAACCGTCCCGAGCCTTGCGCGCGGCCTTAGCCATAAGCGCCGCATAGGTCGTGTTGAGACGGTTCTCCCACACGCTAACCTCGCGGTTGGCGCAATCGATCAGTCCGAGCTGCGACCGGCCGTCGTCGCTCTCGAAGGAGCACAGCTCGGTCACGTAGTTGATGCACGAAGCAGGCTCGTGTCCGGCGAACTTGATGGCGTTGTCGATATGGATAGCCGGCGTCGGCGTATCGTTCACGCCGGGAACGTCACCTCGAAAATCGCCGACATATTTCAGGCATTCGGCAAGCGCCGCCTTGTCCGACGCGCGTAGTTTCTCCCCGGCCATCGCAGGCGATAAGGTGGCAAGGAGCAGAGCCACCAAGATTAGAACACTCTTCATCGCCGTAACCCCATTTGTTGCCTGAGATGGGAATTGTCGCAAAACTCCAGGCCGAAGCAACTACCCTGCCCCAAGCCGCCATCGCGCCGCGGCGCAACAATGAAAGCACCTAGGAAATGAAAGTCTCGCCTTCCTTTCTCGGCCTTGCCAATCGCCTCGCCGACGGGCGCGTGCCGCGAGCCGTAATCTTCGGCGCGGGTCATGGAAGCACCTATCCCGACCAGGACAGCAGCGGCCATGCCTTGGCCGCCGGCGCCGTTCGCGCTGCCAGCCGGGACGACGCACCGCTGGTAGAGCACTGGGACTTCGACCTTGGCGGCCCGCTGTTCGACAGCAAGCCAGTCTGCTGCATCGATAGCGGCGACGTCTCGACCACCATGCATGATAACGCGGGCAACCGGGCCCGGATCGAGGCGAAGACACGCGAGGTTCTGTCCGTGCCGGCCGTGCCGATCCTGCTCGGCGGCGACGATTCCGTCGTCATTCCATTCCTGGCCGGCTTTGCTGGCCACGGACCAATCTGGATCCTGCAGATCGACGCCCATATCGACTGGCGCGACGAGATGCACGGCGAGCGTTACGGCTATTCGAGCCCGATGCGCCGGGCGAGCGAGATGGCTCATGTCGCCGGCATGGTGCAGGTCGGCCTGCGCAGCGTCGGCAGCGCGCGTCCCGCCGAAATCGAAGCGGCGCGGCTCTATGGCAGCCGCTTTGTGACCGCGCGCGAGATTCATGCCCACGGCATCGAAGCCGCTTTACAGCACATACCGGAAGGAGCGCGTGTCGTCGTCACGTTTGACTGCGATAGCCTCGACCCCTCGATCATGCCGGGGGTGGCGGCGCGCACGCCTGGCGGCCTCACCTACACGCAAGTGATCGACCTGATCGCGGGCCTCGGCAAGCGCGCGCGGATCGTGGGATTCGACCTTGTCGAACTCTATCCGCCCGCCGACCTCGATGGTTTGTCGGCCATCACCGCGTCGCGCCTTCTCGTCAATGCGATTGGCGCCATTATTCGGCAGAGGGGCTAAGCTCCGATCGGGCGGCCTAGAAAAAGCTGTCCAGAAACTCCGACGCCTTATCCGAAACACCAATGATCTTGTTGGTCGCCTGTCGGTAGAATTTGAAGTTGAGCTCGGTCTCGGGCCGCCCGTCCTGCCAATCCTTGAAGCGCTTGAGCTCGTCGCGGCCCAAACGTCTCGTCGCCAAGGCGGTGCGACGGACGGAGACACTGGCCCGCGGCGTCTGCCGTTCGAGATCGGGGCGCCTCGGGGTGGCCTCCGAGGAGGTCACGACACCGCGCGCGACAAGCCCCTGCCCGCCTTCGTTCTCGCTGGCGAACAGGTAGACGACGTCGCCTTCGGCGATGTGCTTGCCGCCATACATGGTCTTCTGGGCTGCGAAGACGAATGTCTCCGCCTGCGGGTCCTCGATCTCGGCCTTGATGGCGTAAGGCATGTTCTACGGTTCCCGGCTGAGGCCGATCCGGTAGCTCAGCACGCGCCGGCCGCCCGGCTCGATCAACATGACACTCGGTTTGTCGGCGAACTCGCGATCGAAATCGATGGGACTGGCGACGCCATGCCAGGGTTCGATGCACAGGAAGGGCGCGCCGCCGGGCTTGGACCAGATGCCCAGCTCGGTGAATCCGTGCCACGACATCTCGATCGCCGGCCCGCGTCCGGCGGCATAGCGCACGCTGGAGCTGGCCGGACGATCGAGGATGACGGCATCGTCGACGAACAGTCTTTCGGAAAGCTGCAGCGTCTTTCCATCGATGGGCGTCGGTTGCGGGTCCGGCAGCAGCAGGCCGTCCTTCAGGCGACACACCGGCGCCGGCTCATTGTCGGCGAAGGTCAGCCGATAGGCCTCCTTAGGCAGTTCCGGCAGGAGCGGCCAGTTGAACGCCGGATGGGCGCCGATCGAGGCTGGCAGCGGTTCGTCGCCGGGATTGGTTATCTCGAAGCTGACGCCAAGCTGCCTAGGTTGCAGGTCGTAGCTGATGGCGAGATGAAAGGCGAAGGGATAGTGCGTCCGACTTTCGGCGTCATCCGTCAGGACCAATCTGCAGGAGGTCGGCCCCTGCTCCGCCCAGGCAAAGCGCCGGTCGCGGGCAAAGCCATGCTGCGTCATCGGATAGGTTTGGCCGCGATGCCGCAGTTGGTCGCCCTTCAGCCGGCCGACGATCGGGAACAGGACCGGCGAATGACGGCGCCATTCAGGTCCCGCCTGCCAGAGAAGCTCCGTGTCTTCGGCATCGCACAGGGAGATCAGCTCGGCCCCCTGCCCGACGATGGTCGCCGAAATGCCGTCAGCGTGAAGCGTCAGCTGTTCCATTGCGTCCTCGCGGCTGGCTGGTTTGGTCGGCAGGCTAGCAAAAGGCCGCGCGTGAACTCAAGCGCGGCAAGCTTACCTAGTCGTGGAGGCAATGTTGCGAAGTCGACAAAAAATGGCCGGAGGTTTCGCTCCGGCCACGCCGAGGTCAGCAGTGTTGCCTGCTACGGTCCGGCTTATTCGCGCTCACCGGTGAAGTTCAAGAGCAGCTGAAAGATATTGATGAAGTTCAGATAGAGCGAGAAGGCGCCGAAGACGGCGAGCTTCTGCTGCGATTCCGCATCGAAATTCTCCGCATACTGCTCCTTGATGGTCTGGGTATCCCAGGCGGTGAGGCCGATGAAGACGGCAATGCCGATCACCGAGATGGCGAACTGCAGCGCGGTCGAGCCCAGGAACAGGTTGACGAGGCTGGCGATTACCACGCCGATCAGCCCCATGATCAGGAAGGACGAGAACTGCGTCAGGTCACGCCTGGTCGTGTAGCCGTAAAGGCTGGTGGCGCCGAACATCGTGGCCGCGATGAAGAAGGTGCGCGCGATGCTGGTCGAGGTGAAGACCAGGAACACCGAGGCGAGCGACAGGCCCATGACCGCGCAGAAGGCCCAGAACATCGCCTGCGCGCCCGAGGCCGACATTGTCTGCATCTTGAAGGAGAAGAGCATGACGAAGGCGAGCGGCGCCAGCATCACCACCCATTTCAGCGGGCTGGAGAAGATCGGCACATAAAGCGCCGGCGTCGAGGCCACAAAGAAAGCGACGAGGCCGGTAACGACGAGGCCGAGGCCCATATAGTTGTAGACGCGCAGCATGTGCTTGCGCAGGCCCTCGTCATAGACGGCTCCGGCCTGGACGCCGGTGCCCATTCGGTATCCCAGATTGGGGCTGTTCATTTGGTTCTCCTTGGTTCTCAGTAGAGGGTTCTGGCGAGTTTTTCGGCGGCACGGTCGAGATTGCCGGCGTCGCCGCGTCCGACCACCGCATAGGCAACCTCGCCGATCTGGAAATAGGCCGATGAGATGTCATCGGCGGGCGCGACCGTCGGCTTCACGACATCGAACGTGCCCGGCCTGATGGCGAACAGCGAGACAAGACCGAGGTCCCCGGTCTCGACCGCCACCTCGACGCTCGGCCCGAATTGCGAGGGGTAGACCTGGACGTCGCGGATCTTCCAATCATCGGGCAGCGAAGGCATGACGATCGCGGTAGCGGCGCGGATCTCGTCGGCATTGTAGTTCGGCGCTTCCCGCTGCGAGGGCATCGTCTCGCGCACCAGGGTCGTCCGGTGCGCCCGGACCGCATCCTCGACATAGGCCGGCGGCTGCGTCGAGGCGACCACCTTGGTCACCGCGATCGGCCCGAAAATGCCGTTGGCCAGCCAGCCCGCCGCGACCAGCACGGCCGCGGCCGCGGCCCGCTGCAGCACGGCAAGGATACGCCCCCTGGCAAGCGCCCGTTCCAGCCGCCGCGCCGCTTCGGTCGTCGCCGGACGCGCCATGCCGACAGGGCCGGCAAGCGCGACACGCAGTTCGTCGCGCGTCCTCAGGTCCGACATCACGCGCGCCGCCGCTTCCGGTCGCGCGGCAAGGTGCGCCTCGACCTCGATGCGGCGGGCGACATCCAGCTGGTCGTCGACATAGGCGTCGAGATCGGCATCGGTTACGGGGTCGACAATGGCGGTCATTGATCGTCTCCCACGATCCTGAGGTGAGGCCTGTTTTTCGGCGCCGCGCCCTCCTCCATCTCGCGCAGCGCGGCACGCGCGCGGCCGATGCGCGACATCAGTGTTCCGAGCGGCACGCCGATGACTTCGGCCGCCTGCTGATAGGAAAGCCCTTCGATAGCAACGAGATGGAGCGCGGAGCGCTGTTCCTCCGGCAGAGAAAGAAAGGCTTCCCGAACCTGCGACAGGCGCACCGAATGGTCCTGCGAGGCCGGCATGCTCTGGTCGGCGACAAGGCCGGCCTGTTCGATGCGCGCCGCCTCGGAGCGGCGCGAGCGCATGCGGTCGATAAAGATGTTGTGTACGATCGCCAGAAGCCAGGCACGCAGATTCCCACCCGAGCGAAAGGTTGCGCGCCGCTCATAGGCGCGCACCAGCGCGTCATGGACGAGATCCTCGGCGTCGGCGCTGTCGCGCGTCAGGGAGCGCGCATAGCGCCGCAGCGACCCCAACTGCCCGACAATATCGAAGCGTGTCATCGACCGTTTCATGCCCTGTGTACGGAGCATGTAGGGATTTTAATCCCCTGCCCGGCATTTCTTTTCGTGTCGCCGGCACAGCGGAAACCGCTGGCGCGGCGGGATCGATTTGCGTATCACTCCGCCGCCATTGGAGGCCTTTTCGATGTTCGAGACCTTGCAGCCCGCGCCCGCCGACAAGATCCTTGCCTTGATCAGCCTCTATCGCAACGATCCACGGCCCGGCAAAGTCGACCTTGGCGTCGGCGTCTACAAGGACATCGACGGCAGGACGCCGGTAATGCGCGCCGTACGTGAGGCCGAGAAGCGGCTGCTGGCGAGCCAGAACACCAAGACCTATCTCGGCCTTGCCGGCGACACCGGCTTCAACGCCGCCATGATCAAGCTCGCCTTTGGCGAAAAGGCGGATCATTCGCGCATCCGCGCGGCACAGGCGCCAGGCGGCTCCGGCGCGCTCAGGCTGGTGGCCGAGCTTCTGCAGCGCACGCGCCCCGGCGCGACGGTCTGGCTGTCGGACCCGACCTGGCCGAACCATCTGCCGGTAATGCGTGCCGCTGGCCTGCAGGTTCGCGACTACCCTTATTTCGATGCCGCTTCCGGCGCTGTCCGCTTCGACGAGATGCTGGCGGCGCTCAGGACGGCCAACAGCGGCGATGTCGTGCTGCTGCATGGCTGCTGCCACAACCCGACCGGCGCCAACCTCGATGCCGCGCAATGGGCGAAGGTCGCCGACGTTCTCCTGGAGCGCGGCCTGCTGCCCTTCGTCGATATCGCCTATCAGGGCTTTGGCGAAGGTCTCGACGCCGATGCCGCCGGCCTGCGGCTGCTGGCCGACAAGGTGTCGGAAATGGTTGTCGCCTCGAGCTGCTCGAAGAATTTCGCGGTTTATCGCGACCGCGTGGGCGCGGCGATGATCATGGCCAAGGACGGCGCCCAAGCCGACGTGGCGATGAGCCAGATGCTGGCGGCGGCGCGCGCGCTTTATTCGATGCCGCCGGATCACGGCGCGGCGGCGGTGTGCATGGTGCTCGAAGACGCTGCCCTGAGGAAGGACTGGGAGACGGAGCTCGAGGAGATGCGGCTGCGCATGCTCAGGCTGCGCGTGGCCTTCGCCGAGGCGCTTCGGCGCCAGTCCAACTCCGACCGCTTCGATTTCGTTGCCAGCCACCGCGGCATGTTTTCGAGGCTTGGGCTGACTGAGCAGCAGGTCGAGCGCCTGCGCACCGAGCATGCCGTCTATATGGTCGGCGACAGCCGCATCAACGTGGCCGGCCTGCCCGAGGACGGCATGGACGATCTCGCCAAGGCGATCGTCTCGGTGCTCGACTAAGAGCCCGCGCAACTGTGGACAATAGGTTTTTGCCGGCCGGCGGGATTGGTCGCCCGCCGCGCTGCGCGCTAGGGTCTACAGGATGAAACCCTCGAAAGACATTTCCCGGCTGATCGAGATCATGGCGGCGCTCAGGGCGCCGAAGACCGGCTGCCCCTGGGATATCGAGCAGAATTTCTCGACCATCGCGCCCTACACGATCGAGGAAGCTTATGAAGTGGCCGACGCGATCGCGCGCGGCGACTTCGATGATCTGCGCGAGGAGCTGGGCGACCTGTTGCTGCAAGTCGTCTACCACGCACAGATGGCCGAGGAGATCGGCGAGTTCGCTTTCGGCGATGTCGTTGAAGCCATCACCACCAAGATGATCCGCCGCCATCCGCATGTCTTCGGCGACGAGAAGGCGCGCAGCGCCGGCATGGCCAAGGGCATGTGGGAAAAGATCAAGGCCGCCGAAAAGGCCGAGAAGCGCGACGCCCGCATCGCGCGCGGGCTCGATCCGGAAGATCACGGCAAGGGTTTTCTCGACAGCGTTCCGGTGGCGCTCCCTGCCCTGACGCGAGCGCTGAAACTGCAGGAGAAAGCCGCGCGTGTCGGCTTCGACTGGAGCGAGGCAGCACCGATTCTCGACAAGATCGAGGAAGAGATCAGCGAATTGCGCGAGGCGCTTGCCACGGGGGACGCCTCGCCGATCAAGGACGAGTTCGGCGACATGCTATTTGCCGTCGTCAATCTCGGCCGCCACCTCAAGCTCGATGCGGAAGCGGCGCTCAGCGGCACCAATGAAAAGTTCCGCTCGCGCTTCCACTATGTGGAGCAAGCCTTGGCAGCTTCGGGCGGTTCGCTGGAGAAGGCCACGCTCGATGAAATGGAAGCACTCTGGCAGCAGGCCAAAGGCGCAAAGTAAATCAGCCGGTTAGCTGCCGTTCTTGCGATGGAGGCGGCTCTCTATCTCCTGCCGGGCACTGTGCGTGGCGGTCAGCGAGAGGGTGACGCTGCCGTCTTCATTGTCGGTGCGCGAAATGACGTCGCCATTGCGGTAGAGCCAGTCGACCTGGCCGAGTTGGGCCGCGCTCAATGTCACCGTCATCGTTTCCAACTCGCCCGACACGCGCGACTCGATGAGCGCTTTCAGCGTGTCCAGTCCCTCCCCGGTCACCGCCGAAATGGCGATCGGCGGCCTCCTGCCGCTTGCGCCTTCGGCAAGCAGCCGCTCGCGGTTGCCTTCGTCGAGCAGGTCGATCTTGTTCCAGACCTCGATCACGCGGTTCGTGTCGGCGGCGTCGACGCCGAGATCGCCGAGGATGCGTTCGACATCTTCCGCCTGGGCCGCCGTGTCCGGATCGGAGATGTCGCGCAGATGCAGCACCAGATCGGCTTCGACGACCTCTTCCAGCGTCGCCCGAAAGGCGGCGACCAGATGCGTCGGCAGGTCGGAGATGAAGCCGACCGTGTCCGACAGGATGATTGGCGTGCCGTGCGGCAGCCGCACGCGCCGCAAGGTGGGGTCGAGCGTCGCGAACAGCATGTCCTCGGCCAGCACCCCTGCCCCGGTCAGCCGGTTGAACAACGTCGACTTGCCGGCATTGGTGTAGCCGACGATCGCCACCACCGGAAACGGCACCTTCTTGCGCTTGGCGCGATGCAGGTCGCGCGTGCGCCGCACCGTTTCCAACTCGTGCTTCAGCTTGGTGATCTTGTCCTGCAGGATGCGGCGGTCGGATTCGATCTGGGTTTCGCCCGGGCCGCCGAGGAAACCGGCGCCGCCGCGCTGCCGTTCGAGGTGGGTCCAGCTGCGCACCAGCCGGCCCTTCTGGTAGTTGAGATGCGCAAGCTCGACCTGCAGCGTGCCTTCCTTGGTGCGTGCCCGTTCGCCGAAGATCTCGAGGATCAGCCCGGTGCGGTCGAGCACCTTGGCGTTCAGTTCCTTTTCGAGATTGCGCTGCTGCACCGGCGTCAGCGGATGGTCGACGATGACCAACTCCGCCTTGCGCTCCTTCACGATGTCGGCGAATTCGGCAACCTTGCCGCTGCCGAGCAACGTCGCAGGCCGCGGGTCGGCGACCGTCACCACCGCCGTGTGAACCGGGTTGAGATCGATGGCGCTGGCAAGACCGACCGCTTCGTCGTGGCGTGCATCCGCCGAACGGCTCAGGCGCGGACGGCTCGACTCATCGTCGCCGCGCGGCTGGCGGGTAAGCACCGGCACAATGACAACGGCCCGGGTCGGGTCCTTGGCTTCCGGCCCGAGTTGATGTCCCTGTTTTCCGCGAACGCTACGGTCCGCGTCCTTATCACGTGCCAATCAGGCGCCCTGGCTTTCCTCGCCATCGAACATCTGAACCGGCTGGCTCGGCATGATCGTGGAAATGGCGTGCTTGTAGACGAGCTGGGAGTGTCCGTCACGCCGCAACAACACACAAAAATTGTCGAACGAAGTGACGACGCCAGTCAGCTTCACGCCGTTGATGAGGAAGATGGTAAGTGGATTTTTGCTCTTGCGAACTGAATTCAGGAACAGGTCCTGAAGGTTTTGCGATCGTTCCGCCATTTTTCTTGTCTTTCGCCGATCCCCTTCGGTCTGCGAGCCAATGCGCCAAATTACGCGGCGTCTGTCAAGCGCGCAAACCCCCTCTTGCCGCCTGAACGACAAGCAGAACGAGATAGTTGAGATTCATTCCACCTTTGCGGTTATCAGGCTGGACTTTTTTCCGCAATGTCAAAAAAGGCCTGCCGCAACGAAAGTGTCATGGAGCCGGGATGGCCATTTGCGATCGGCGCGCCGTCGATTTCGACCACCGGCATGGCGATTGTGGTTGCGGAACTGATGAAAGCTTCGCGCGCCGCCTTGGCTTCGGTCACCGAAAAACCGCGCTCCTCGATCTTGAGGCCGAGCTTGGCGGCGACCTCGAAGAGCGTCGTGCGGGTGATGCCGCGCAGGATGCCGTGCTCGGCCGGCCGGGTCACCAGGACGCCGTCTCGGGTGACGATCCAGGCGTTTGACGAGCCGCCTTCCTTGACATTGCCGTCGGTGTCGACGAACCAGGCTTCCTGGGCTCCCGCCTCCTTGGCCTTCTGCTTGGCGAGCACATTGGGCAAAAGGCCCGTGCTTTTGATGTCGACGCGATCCCAGCGATTCTCTGGAACGGTGATAACCTTGATGCCGGTCTCCGCCCGCTTCGCACTGGCAGCCGGATCGGCCTTTCTGGCGGTTATGACCAGGGAAGGCTTCGTGCCTGCCGGCGGAAAGACGAATTCGCGGCTGGCGACGCCGCGCGTCACCTGCACATAGACAAGGCCGTTGACCACGCCGTTGCGATTGACCACCTCGCGCAGCAGCATCGGCAGCACCCCTTCCGAGACCGGCCAGGCAATCGACAGTTCCTTGAGCGAACGTTTGAGCCGGGCAAGATGACGCGGCATGTCGACGATGTGGCCACGGGCCACTTCGCAGACCTCATAGACGCCGTCGGCGAACTGGTAGCCGCGGTCCTCGATATGGACGCTGGCTTGGGCATGGACGACATAGCGCCCGTTGACATAGGCAATGCGTGGCATTGGGACCCTCAGGGAAATATCCGGTTTTCTTAGGCGATTCCGCCGCCGGCCGTAACGAACAATCGCGTGGGCCAAGCCGATTCCAGAGTCCTATGCAATTCCGAACGGAAGGCTACGGCCAAGCCGCCGAGCCTGGGCCGTAGCGCATTACTCCTGGATTGCCTTAGACGCCGAGCGACTTCAGCTTGCGATGCAAGGCGGACCGTTCCATGCCGATGAATTCGGCCGTCTTCGAGATGTTGCCGCCGAAGCGGTTGATCTGGGCGATCAGATAGTCCTTCTCGAACTGCTCGCGTGCCTCGCGCAGCGGCAGCGCCATGATGTGTTGGTCCGACTGGTTGGGCGTGCGTGGCATGACGTCGCCGATCTCGGAAGGCAGAAGGTCGGCAGTAATCGGGGCATCGGGATTTTCCCCCCGCGCCAGGATCATCAGCCGTTCGACATTGTTGCGCAACTGGCGAACATTGCCCGGCCAGTTATGCGCTTGCAGCACGGCCAGCGCATCGTCGCCGATGCGGCGCGGCTTGATGCCCGCCTGGCGCGCGATCTGCTTCATGAAATTGTCGACGAGGTAAGGGATGTCCTCGCGCCGCTCGGCGAGCCCCGGCACCATGACCGGAACCACCGCCAGGCGATGGTATAGGTCCTCGCGGAAGCGGCCGTCGGCGATCATCGCCTCAAGGTTTTGCGAGGTGGAGGAAATGATGCGGACATCGACCTTGACGCGCTTGGTGCCGCCTACACGCTCGAATTGCTGCTCGACCAGCACGCGCAGGATCTTGTTTTGCGTCTCGCGCGGCATATCGGCGACTTCGTCGATGTAGAGGATGCCGCGATGCGCTTCTTCCAGCGCGCCGACCTTGCGTTCGGTGCCGTTCGATTCGGTGCCGAACAGCTCGATCTCCATGCGCTCGGGCGTGATGGTGGCCGCGCTCAGCGTCACGAATGGACCGCTCTTGCGAGACGACAGCGCGTGGATGGCGCGCGCCGTCAGTTCCTTGCCGGAGCCGGAAGGGCCGACGATCATGACGCGGCTGTTGGTCGGCGCGACGCGCTCGATGGTCTGCCGCAACTGGCTCATCGCCGACGACATGCCGATCAGGTCGAAGGTCTCGCCGCTGCGCTGCTTGAGGTCGGAGACCTCGCGTCGCAGCTTGGACGTTTCCAGGGCGCGCTCGGCGATCAGGATCAGGCGATCGGCCTTGAACGGTTTCTCGATGAAGTCGTAGGCGCCACGTCGGATGGCCGACACCGCCGTTTCGATGTTGCCATGGCCGGAGATCATCACCACCGGCATGTTCGGATGCATGGTCTTGATCTCGTCGAGCAGCGCCAGGCCGTCAAGGCGCGAGCCCTGCAGCCAGATGTCGAGGAAAATCAGCCGCGGCGCGCGATCGGCGATCGCCGCAAGCGCGCTGTCGGCGTCATGCGCCGTACGGGTTTCATGACCCTCGTCGCTCAGTATACCGGCGACAAGTTCGCGGATGTCTTCCTCGTCATCGACGATGAGAATGTCAGACGCCATTATCGACCTTTTCAGTTTCTCGTTCGTGTTCGTTTCGGCCTTCACCGCGTGGCGGCGCGGCTACGACCGTCGCCGGCGGCAGGATGATCGAGATCATCGCGCCGCGGCCGCCATGGAAATCCTCTGGCGCGTCGTGCAATTCGAGACGGCCGCCATGGTCCTCCACGATCTTCTTGACGATAGCGAGGCCAAGTCCGGTGCCCTTTTCGCGCGTCGTCATATAGGGCTCGAGAAGCCTTTGGCGATTCTCGCGCGGCAGCCCCTTGCCGTTGTCGATAACATCGATTCGTATGGCGCCATCTTGGCGTCCGGCCTGAATCCGGATTGTGCCGTCCGAACGGTCTTGCGCATCAAGTCCGTCGATCGCCTCGGCCGCGTTCTTGATGACGTTGCCGAAGGCTTGCGCCATCAGGCGACTGTCGAAAGTGCCTTTCAGCGGCTCGCTGCCGAAGTCGCGTTCGAAGACGATGTCGGAGCGGCTGACCTCGACCAGGAAAGACGCCTCGCGCAACGACTCACGAAGGTCGATTGCCTTCATCTCCGGCTTCGGCATGCGGGCAAAGGCCGAGAACTCGTCGACCATGCGGCCGATGTCCTCGACCTGGCGGATGATGGTGTCGGTGCACTGGTCGAAGACCTCCCGGTCCTCGGTGATGACCTTGCCGTAGCGGCGCCTGATGCGTTCGGCCGAGAGCTGGATCGGCGTCAGCGGGTTCTTGATCTCATGCGCGATACGCCGCGCCACATCCGCCCAGGCAGACGAACGCTGCGCCTGGACGAGATCGGTGATGTCGTCGACGGTGACCACATAGGATTTCTCCTCCTCGCCGTCGTCGCCGGACTCGACCGTGACCTGGACATTGAAGGTGCGCTCCAGACCGGTGCGGAAGAAAGTCACCTGCTCGCGATAGACCGGCTTTCCGGACTGCCGTCCGATCTCGAAGACGCGGCCGACAAGCGGCAGGACCGCCGAAAGGTTCTGGCCGAGCGTCGCATTCGCCGAAATCGCCAGCATGGTCTCTGCCGAGCGATTGACGATGGTGATGATGCCGTAAGGGTCGACACCGATGACGCCGGCGGTGACGCCGGCGAGCACCGCCTCGGAGAAACGCCGGCGCTCATCGATCAGATCCTTGGCCGAGAGCAGCTCATTGCGCTGCGACTTGAGCTCCAGGATCATGTTGTTGAAGGTCTCGCCGAGGGAGGCGACATCGCCATCGGACTGGCGCACGGGAACGGCAACGTCCAGATTGCCGGTCGCCACCTCGTCGGCGGCGCCGATCAGCTGGCGGATCGGCCGCACAAGCCGGTCGGCGACCGCAATCCCGGTCCAGATCGCCGACAGCGTGATGATCAGCGTGAGCGACAGATAAGGCAGCGCGAAGGCGACTTGCGAGGTGCGGCGGTTGTCCTCCAGGTTGCGGTATTCGTCGGTGTTGGACCTGACGATCTGGCGCGCCTTGATCACGTCAGGATCGACCAGGCGGATCGTATAGAGGTAAAGCCCGTCGAGCTCGCGCAGCTTGATGATGGCGCCCATGATGTTGCGGGTGCGCGGCTCGATCAGCACCGGCTTGCCGTCGGCCGCGGTGTCGACAGCGCCCGCGGGCGGCTCCGGCATGGGAAAATCGGCATCGGTCTTGGCGTTCATGACGAACGAGCCGTCAGGCTTGATCAGGGCCGCATGCGCCAGTCCGCGGCCCACGGCTTCCTTGTTCAACAGGTCGAGAAAACCGCCCTTGTCGAGGCCATAGAGCGTGCGCGAGGCATCGAGATCATATGCCATGGACAATGTCGTGCCCTGCAGGTTGCGCGCATTCTCCTGCACATAGGCGTCGGCTATCGACAGCGACGAGTTGACGATCGTCTTGGTGCGGATCTCGAACCAGCGGTCAAGGCCGATGTCGAGCGTGATCGAAGCGATGATCGCCACCATGATGGCCGGAATGGCGGCGACCAGCGCGAACATAGCGACGATGCGCACATGGAGCCGCGAGGCAGCCCTGCCGTGGCGCCGCGCCAGGACAATGCGGCGCACCTCACGGGCGATCAAGGCGATGAGGAACAGGACAAAGACGGCATTGGCCGCGATCAAGGCCCAGGTCGCGTCGGCGTTCGGCGCGATCGGTGTTGCGCCGACCAGGATCGCAAACGAGATGGCCGCCGTGATCATCGCGCCGGCGATCGCGACCACGCCTGGCAACGCTAGCAAGCGTCGCCCGTCACGCGTGCCGGTCTGGTTGAAAAGCGGTTGGTTCAGGGTCGGAGCCTCAGCTGCCATGTCGCGGTACAGAGTCGGTCATAGCGTCGGATGTATGCAACGCATTGTGGCGATTATGCAACAAGTGTGGCCGGGAAGATAATCTTTCCCGGGGCAAAATTCGCTGAATGACGAAGTGACGCTACGGCTGCCTCGACGACTTGTAGACGTTGACGCCGAGTTCGCGGATCTTCTTGCGCAGCGTGTTGCGGTTGAGCCCCAGAAGCTCCGCGGCCTTGATCTGGTTGCCGCGCGTCGCCGTCATCGAAGCCAGCACCAGCGGATATTCGACTTCGGCAAGAATGCGCTGGTAGAGCCCGGCCGGCGGCAATTCGCCGGCGAAGGAGGCGAAATAACGCTGCAGGAAATGCTCGACCGCCTGGCCGATCGACAGATCGTCGGGAATGAGCGCGCCGCCGTCCGGCACGACCGGCCTTTCGCCGGTCTTGAGCTCGGATTCGATGATCTCCGACGAAATCTCGTCCTGCGAGTAGAGGGCGGCCAGCCGGCGCACCAGGTTTTCCAGCTCGCGCACATTGCCCGGCCAGGGATAGCGCTTCATGAGCTCGATGCCGCCGGACGATATGCGCTTGGTCTGCAAGCCCTCGCTGGCGCCCTGCTTGAAGAAATGCCGCACCAGATCGGGAATGTCCTCGGAACGCTCGCGCAGCGCCGGCAGCCTGAGCGGCACGACATTGAGGCGGTAGAACAGGTCTTCGCGGAACAGGCCCTGGTTGATGAGCGTGCGCAGGTCCTTATTGGTGGCCGCGACGATGCGCACATCGGTCTTGATCGGCGTGCGGCCGCCCACCGTGGTGTATTCGCCCTGCTGCAGCACCCGCAGCAGCCGCGTCTGCGCCTCCATCGGCATGTCGCCGATTTCGTCGAGAAACAGCGTGCCGCCCTCAGCCTGCTCGAAACGGCCGCTGGAACGGTTCTGCGCCCCGGTGAAGGCGCCCTTCTCGTGGCCGAATAGTTCCGATTCGATGAGGTCGCGCGGAATCGCCGCCATGTTGATGGCCACGAATGGGCCGCCGCGACGGCGGCCATATTCATGCAGCGCGCGCGCTACCAGCTCCTTGCCGGTGCCGGACTCGCCGCTGATCATGACCGTGAGGTCGGTCTGCATCATGCGCGCCAGCATGCGGTAGATGTCCTGCATGGCGGCGGAGCGGCCGACCAGCGGCATCGTCTCAGGCTGGTCTTCAGCGCGGGCATCGAGCTTCGGCCGCTTCGGCTCGGCCAGCGCCCGGTTGACGATGTTGAGCAGCTCGGTGAGGTCGAAAGGCTTCGGCAGATATTCGTAGGCGCCGGTCTCGGAGGCGCGGATGGCGGTCATGAACGTGTTCTGGGCGCTCATGACGATGACCGGCAGCTCGGGCCGCGCCTTCTTGATGCGCGGCAGCATGTCGAAGGCGTTCTCGTCCGGCATCACCACGTCGGTGATGACCAGATCGCCCTCGCCCGCCGCCACCCAGCGCCAGAGCGTCGAGGCATTCGACGTCACGCGCACCTCGTGGCCGACGCGCGACAGCGCCTGGTTGAGCACGGTGCGGATCGCCGCGTCGTCGTCGGCGACCAGAATATTGCCGCGAGCGCTCATTTGCGGTCTCCTTCAGCTTCGTCGCCCGAGCCCTGCGACGTCTCTTTCCAGGCCGGCATCAGGACGCGGAAAGTGGTGCCGCGCGGCGTCGAATCGCATTCGATGATGCCGCCATGCTCGCCGACGATCTTGGCGACCAGCGCCAGTCCGAGGCCGGAGCCGTTCGGCTTGGTGGTGATGAACGGATCGAACAGAATCGGCAGAATGTCCTCGGAAACGCCGGGGCCGTTGTCATGCACGCAGAATTCCAGCGGCAGCGAGACACGGTCCTGCGTGCCGGGTACCGAGACGCGGATGCCCGGACGGAAAGCCGTCGACAGCACGATCTCCCCCTGCGGGGCGGCGCCGATCGCCTCGGCGGCGTTCTTGACCAGGTTGAGAAAGACCTGGATCAGCTGGTCGCGGTTGGCGAAGACCGGAGGCAATGATGGATCATATTCCTCCAAAATCTTGATCCGCCTTGCAAAACCATTCTTGGCGATCGCTTTTACGTGATCCAGAACGACGTGGATGTTGACCGGATAACGCTCGATCGGCCGCTCGTCGGAAAACACCTCCATGCGGTCGACCAGCGAGACGATGCGGTCTGTCTCGTCGGTGATCAGGCGCGTCAGCGCGCGGTCTTCGTCGGACGCGGAAAGCTCGAGCAATTGAGCGGCGCCGCGGATGCCGGAGAGCGGGTTCTTGATCTCATGCGCGAGCATCGCGGCAAGGCCGGTGACGGAGCGCGCGGCACCCCGATGCGTCATCTGGCGGTCGATCTTGTCGGCCATCGACCGTTCCTGGAACATGACGACGACCGAGCCCGGAAACTCCGGTACGGGCGCGACATAGAGATCGACCATCTTCTCGATGCCGAGGCGCGGCGAGGAGACATCGACACGGTATTCATTGACCGGCGCGCGCCGCTCCCGCACCTGGTCGACCAGCGTCAGCAGCGGGCTGCCGAAGGGCACCAGCTTGGAGAGCGTGTTGCGGGCAAGCATATTCGCGCTGGAGCGGAAGAAGTCCTCGGCATCGGCATTGGCGAAAGTGATGAAGCCGTCGGGGTCGACCATTATGACCGGGCGGCGGATGGTGTTGAGCACGATATTGGCGGCATCCGCCATATCGGCCTGCTGGGGGACATCGGCCTTCATGCTGCGCTCCGTAGGCCAGAGGTCGCAGCGCCCTCGGAAAGTGCCCGGCGCAATTCCGCCACGACGTCGGCCGGTTCGAACGATGTGAGGATGCGTTTGCGTTGCTCGGCTGAAACATCGGGAGCATGACGGTCGAGATACCAGCCCAGATGCTTGCGCGCCTGGCGCAGCCCGCTTTCGATGCCGTAGAGCGAGAGCATGTCCTCGTAATGCGAGACGACGTAATCGGCGATCGCTTGCGGCGTTTGCGGGGTGCCTTGCGCGCCTGCGCCGGCGGCGGTCGTGGCGATGCCGCCGGCGGTCCAGGGCGCGCCATAATGCGCGCGGCCGATCATCACCGCGTCGGCGCCGGACTGCTCGAGGATTGTCGCCGCTTCTTCCGGCGAGCCGACATCGCCATTGGCCACCACCGGAATCGAGACGGCTTGCTTGACGCGCGCGATGGCGCGCCAGTCGGCCTTGCCCTGATAGAACTGGCAGCGCGTGCGGCCGTGCACCGTCACCATTCTGACGCCGGCCTGCTCGGCGCGGCGCGCCAGCATCGGCGCATTGAGCGCGCTTTCGTCCCAGCCGAGCCGCATCTTGACGGTGACCGGCACCGAAACGGCCGCGACTACCGCCTCGATCAGCGAAAGCGCATGGTCGAGATCGCGCATCAGCGCCGAGCCGGCATAGCCACCGGTCACCTTCTTCGCCGGGCAGCCCATGTTGATATCGATGATATCAGCGCCCTCGCCCGCCGCGATTCGCGCGCCTTCGCCCATATGCACCGCCTCGCGGCCGGCCAACTGAACCATATGCACCGGTAGGCCGGAATGGCGGATGCGGAGCTCGCAGCCCGCCCGGCCCTTGGCCAGCTCGCCACTCGCCACCATTTCCGACACGACCAGCCCGGCGCCATGCGCGTGGGCGCGCTGCCGGAAGGGCTCGTCGGTGATGCCGGACATCGGCGCGAGGAAAACCCGGTTGCGGATTCTCACGCCGCCGACATCGAGTGGCGATGCCAATGTGGTCAATTCAGCCATGCACAAAAACCAAGCATGTTCGATCGTTGCACATTCTCTAGCCAGAAGTGCGGCATTGTGCAACGCGCAATGACGTCACATTAAGGCGCATTTTGGAAAAAGCTGGCCTTCGGCCATCACCCCGACTAGAGCATGATGCCGAAAAGTGTGAGCGGTTTTCGGCCGACATCATGCTCTGCTTCTTTGATTTAGAGACGGATTCAGATTTCAGGTCGAATCGACCTGAAATCGTCCGGCTCTAGGACCGATCGGAATGAGCGAGGCAAGCGAAAAGCAAGCGGCGTCCCCACGCGGCGGGATCGGGGTGGTGATCGTCGCCGCCGGCCGCGGTGCGCGCGCCGGACAGGCCGACGGCCCGAAGCAGTATCAGCGCATCGGCGGTCGTGCCGTCATTGCGCATACGTTGGATATGTTCCTTTCCCATCCCCTGATAGGGCCGGTCGTCGTCGCCATCCATGCCGACGATGCCGAGCTTTTGCAGCGCGCGGCGGGGGCGCATGCCGAGCGTCTCATCACTGTTATCGGCGGCCCCTCGCGCCAGGCATCCGTCCGTCTCGGCCTCTTAGCGCTGCGGGAGCAGGCACCGGCAAAAGTGCTGGTGCATGACGCCGTACGCCCATTCGTCGACGCCGGGCTGATCGACCGCACCATAGAGGCCATCGGCGAGCGCCAGGGCGCGTTGCCGGCGCTGCCCGTCGCCGATACGCTGAAGCGGGAATCCGCCACCGGCATGATCGACGAGACGGTGTCGAGGGCCGGCCTTCATGCCGCGCAGACGCCGCAGGGTTTTCCGTTCTGGCCGCTGCTCGCCGCGCATGAGAAGGCGCATCATCTGGGCAAGAGCGAGTTCACCGACGACGCGGCGATCGCCGAATGGGCACAGATACCGGTCAAGATCGTTCCCGGATCGCCGGACAACGTCAAACTCACCTGGGCAAGGGACATTGCATTGGCCGACCAGCGGCTCTCGAACGCGCAGCAGCGCTTCCCGGATATTCGCACCGGCAATGGCTACGACGTGCATGCGTTCGAGCCCGGCGACCATGTGACGCTCTGCGGCGTCGCCATTCCCTATGAGCGAAAACTCTCTGGCCATTCGGACGCTGATGTCGGGCTGCACGCGCTGACCGACGCGCTGCTTGCCACCTGCGGCGCCGGCGACATCGGCACGCATTTCCCGCCATCGGACCCGCAATGGAAGGGGGCGGCCTCGAAGATTTTCGTCGAGCACGCGGCGAAGCTGGTGCGCGAGCGCGGCGGCCGCATCGCCAATGCCGACATCACGCTGATCTGCGAGGCACCGCGCGTGGGGCCGCATCGCGCGGCGATGACGGAGGCGCTTTCGGCCATGCTCGGCATTGCGCCCGAGCGCATTTCGATCAAGGCCACGACCAACGAGAAGCTCGGCTTTGTCGGGCGCGGCGAAGGCATTGCCGCGATCGCCACGGCCAGCGTCGTCTATCCGGGAGAAGTGCCGGCATGAGCAACGCCGAACTCGCCATTGCATTGCTCCAGGCCTGCCAGCAACGCAGCATCATGCTGGCGACGGCCGAGAGCTGCACCGGCGGCCTGATCATCGCCGCGCTCACCGACATCGCCGGGTCCTCCGCAGTGGTCGATCGTGGCTTCATCACCTATTCCAACGAAGCCAAGATGGAGATGCTCGGCGTCTCCGCAGCCACGCTCGACGCGCATGGCGCGGTCTCGCGCGAGACGGTGCTGGAGATGGCGGCAGGCTCGCTGACGCATTCGCAAGCAAGCCTGTCCCTCGCCGTCACCGGCATTGCCGGCCCCAGCGGCGGCTCGGCGGACAAGCCCGTCGGTCTGGTCTGGTTCGGGGTTGCATTGGCCGGGCAGCCGGTGGTCGCCGAACAACAATTGTTCGGCCAAAAGGGCCGCGAATTCATCCGGCATGAGACGGTGCGGCATGCGCTGCAACTCGGATTGCGGGCGCTTGGCGAACGTTAGGCCGGCCTCGCGCCGTAGATGACGTCGGCGCGCTTCTCGAAGGCTTCCGAGAACATGCGGAAGGCGCGGTCGAACATCGTGCCCATCAGAGCGCCCAGGATGCGACTCTTAAATTCGTAGTCGATGAAGAAATGCACCTCGCAGCCGCCCTCGGCGGGATCGAAGCGCCAGATGTTGCTCAGATATTTGAACGGGCCGTCGATGTATTTGACATCGATCGCGTTCTCGTCGGGCTTCAGCAGCACCTGCGTCGTGAAGGTCTCGCGGATCGCCTTGTAGCCGATGCTCATGTCAGCGACCAGGATGGTGCGGCCGTCGCGCTCTTTGCGCGAGCGCACGGTGAGCGATTCACAGAGCGGCAGGAATTGCGGGTAGGCCTCGATGTCAGCCACCAGCGCGAACATCTCTTGCGGCGTGTGCGCGACCCGGCGTGTCGCCTCGAATTTCGGCATTGAAGGTCAGCTGGCCTTCGCGAGCTGCGCCTCGCGCGCCGCGCGCAGCCTGGCGAAATCCTCGCCGGCATGGTGCGAAGAGCGCGTCAGCGGGCTCGACGCGACGAGCAGAAAACCCTTGGTCTTGCCGATCGTCTCGTAGGACTTGAACTCGTCCGGCGGAATGAAGCGGATTACCGGATGGTGCTTCTTGGAAGGCTGCAGATACTGGCCGATGGTCATGAAGTCGACATTGGCCGAACGCAGATCGTCCATCAATTGCAGCACCTCGTTCCGCTCCTCGCCGAGGCCGACCATGATGCCGGATTTGGTGAAGATCGACGGGTCGAGTTCCTTGACCCGCTGCAAAAGCCGGATCGAGTGGAAATAACGGGCGCCGGGGCGAACCGTCAGATAGTTCGACGGCACGGTTTCGAGATTGTGGTTGAAGACGTCGGGCTTGGCCGCAACGACGATCTCCAGCGCGCCGTCCTTGCGCAGGAAGTCGGGCGTCAGGATCTCGATCGTCGTCAAAGGTGCCGCCGCGCGGATGGCGTGGATAACGTCGGCAAAATGCTGGGCGCCGCCGTCGGCCAGATCGTCGCGGTCGACGGAGGTGATGACGACGTGGCTCAGCCCCATTTGCCTGACGGCGTGCGCCACGCGTGCCGGCTCATCGGGATCGAGCGCCGTCGGGATGCCGGTCGCGACATTGCAGAAGGCGCAGGCGCGCGTGCAGATCTCGCCCATGATCATGAAGGTGGCGTGCTTCTTGTCCCAGCATTCGCCGATATTCGGGCAGCCGGCCTCCTCGCACACCGTCACCAGCTTGTGCGATTTCACGATCTCGCGCGTTTCGGCATAGCCCTTGGAAACCGGCGCCTTGACGCGGATCCAGTCGGGCTTGCGCAGCACCTCCTGGTCGGGCCTGTGCGCCTTCTCGGGATGCCGCGGGCGCGGCCGGTTGGCGATCGTGTCTACGACTGTGACCATTTCAAATCCTCGCGGCCGCGGTGTCGGAGGCCGCCTGTCCTTCGTCATCTAAGACTTTTCGAGGCAAAGAAAAAGGCCGCGCCGGCGCATGCCGCCACGGCCTTTTCCGCATAGCGGCATGCGTTCAGCGGCGAACAAGCCGCCCCACGAAGATCAGCAGGCAGGCGCCGATGAAACCGGTGATCAGATAGGCGACCCAGCCGACGCCGAAGGACTGGATGTTCAGAGCCTGCAGGATCGCGTTCAGCACCACGGCGCCGACGATGCCCATGATGATGTTCATGAAGATGCCGGTGTTGCTCTTCATAACCATTTCGGCGAACCAACCCGCCAGACCGCCGACGATGATGGCCGTGATCCAGCCGACGCCATTCATATGCATGTGTCAATTCCTCCTCGATCAGATGAAAATGCATCCGGATATGAACTGCCTTGCCGTCAGGTTTCTCCGGCTGCCGCGTGTGAGTCTCGCCCGACCAATTTAGCACAGATCGGCCACCTATCGCCGATCGGCGATTCATCACCGATTGGTGGCCTGTCACCAATCGGTGACCTGTCATGCGTTCAAAGCGCGGCCATAGGCGTCGAGCACGCTCTCCTTCATCATCTCCGACAGCGTCGGATGCGGGAAGATCGTGTGCATCAGTTCTTCCTCAGTCGTCTCCAGGTTCATCGCCACGACAAAACCCTGGATGAGCTCGGTCACCTCCGCGCCCACCATATGCGCGCCGAGAAGCTGCCCGGTCTTCTTGTCGAAGATGGTCTTGACGAAGCCCTGGTCCTCGCCGAGCGCGATGGCCTTGCCATTGGCGCTGAAGGGGAAGCGGCCGACGCGAATATCCTTGCCTTCGGCCTTGGCCTTCGCTTCGGTCAGGCCAACGGACGCGACCTGCGGGCTGCAATAAGTGCAGCCGGGGATCTTCAATTTGTCGATGGCGTGCACGCCCGGGAAATTGGCTATCTTTTCGATGCAGACGACGCCCTCATGCTCGGCCTTGTGGGCGAGCATCGGTGGGCCGGCGACATCGCCGATGGCATAGATGCCGGGCACATTGGTCTTGCCGTAGCCG
This sequence comes from Mesorhizobium sp. SOD10, assembly GCA_000824805.1. Classification (GTDB taxonomy): domain Bacteria; phylum Pseudomonadota; class Alphaproteobacteria; order Rhizobiales; family Rhizobiaceae; genus Mesorhizobium. The sequence goes on along the minus strand of CCNA01000002.1, from coordinate 60,217 downwards.
TCGACGACGACACAGCCGCGGTCCGTCTTCACGCCGAGCGCTTCCAGGCCAAGATTTTCGATGTTGCCCTGCACCCCGACGGCCGAAATCATGCGATCGGCGCTGATCTTCTCGACCTTGCCGTCCTTCATCTCGACATGCGCGGTAACCGAATTGGCTGATTTCTCGACCTTGGTCACCTTGGCTTCGAGGATGATCTTCATCCCCTGTTTCTCGAACTGCTTCTGCGCGAATTTCGAGACCTCGGCATCCTCGACCGGCATGACCTGCGGCAGCAACTCGACCACGGTCACGTCGGCGCCCATGGTGCGGTAGAAAGAGGCGAATTCGATGCCGATGGCGCCGGAACCCATGACCAGCAGCGATTTCGGCATTTCCTTCGGCACCATGGCCTCGAAATAGGTCCAGATCAGCTTGCCGTCCGGCTCGATGCCGGGCAGCGCGCGCGGGCGGGCGCCGGTCGCCAGGATAATGTGCTTGGCCGTATAAGTACCCTCGCCCTTTACGTTCTTTGGCACCGGCGGCTGCGGCTCCATCGCCTTCTTGGCGGTCTTCGAAACGACGACCTCGCCCGGTTTGTCACCGGAAGGAGCTTTCGAAAGCTTCGCTTCGCCCCAGATGATATCGACCTTGTTCTTCTTCATCAGGAAGCCGACGCCGGTGTTCAGCCTGAGCGACACTTTTCGCGAGCGATCGACCACGGCGGCCGTGTCCGGGCTGATCTTGCCGCCTTCGAGCTTCAGGCCGTAATCCTTGAGGTGATCCGAATAATGCATGATCTCGGCCGAGCGCAGCAGCGCCTTGGTGGGGATGCAGCCCCAGTTGAGACAGATGCCGCCCAGATGCTCGCGCTCGACGATCGCCGTCTTGAAGCCGAGCTGGGCGGATCGCACTGCCGTGACATAGCCACCGGGGCCTGAGCCGATGATGATGACGTCGTAGGATTCAGCCATTTTATGGTCCTTATTGAAGCGAGGCTTTGCCGAAAGAGGGCTTTGGTATCGCCCACGGCTCATGCATCAGCATTGGAGGCCTGAAAGTTGGCTCATGCATTAGGACCGAAAGGGCGTCGAATGCCCAGAGTCCCACAAATGCGTAGCCTGTAAGCAGCCGACTTCGACGGCCTTGCCAACGCACAGCCAACCAAAGGCCAATGATCAGAAATGCATTGACTATCATGTCGCTAACATCACGCGCACAAGCGGCGCCAGCGCCTGGCCGATACGTCGCGTGTTCTCGGCATCGAGATGAACGCCATCGAGCGGCGTGGTGGTGGCAACCGTGCCGGCATCGAAGAAGCCGCAGCCGGCCTCGTCGGCCAGCAGGGAATATTGCGGCGCCAGACGCTTGGAGGCGTCGTCGCCGCCGGCGAACATTTCCTTGAATTCGGCATTGTCGGTGCGGGTGACCGCGGGCGGCGCGACGATGAGGATCTGCGGCGCCGGCCAGTCGAAGGGATAGTCATGGCCGCGCACGATATCGATCAGCCGCTGCATGCCCTGCTTGGCCGCGACCGGATTGCCGTGGATCCAAGGCTTCATATCGTTGGAGCCGAGCATGATAACGACGAGATCCAGCGGCGCATGGCTGGTTAGGATCGTCGGCAGAATACGGGCGCCATTGCGGTCGGCACCGGCCAGATGGTCGTCGAAGGCCGTGGTGCGGCCGTTGAGACCTTCAGCGATGACCTCGACGTCGCCGCCGAGCTCGGCCGCGAGCACGCTCGGCCAGCGATCTTCGAGCGCATGGCGGCCGAGGCTGGCGGCGTCGTAGCCCCAGGTCAGCGAGTCGCCATAGCATAGAATTGTCTTCATGCGGTTGCCTCACCTCTGCCGAAACCTGGCCGCGAACGCCTGACGCCGCGGCGAGCACACGGCTCGCCGACGGGATCGAAAATGATCAAGGCGAAAAGGCCGGTGAAGAATTTCCACACCGCCTTTCCTTCCTAGACCAGCATGCCCATCGGGTTTTCGATCATGCGCTTGAAGGCGCCCAGCAGTTCCGCGCCGAGCGCGCCGTCGACCGCGCGATGGTCGGTCGAGAGCGTGACAGACATGATCGTTGCAATCTTGATCTCGCCCTTCTTCACCACCGCCCGCTCCTCGCCCGCGCCGACCGCCAGGATCGTCGCATGCGGCGGGTTGATGACGGCGGCAAAGTCCTTGATGCCGAACATGCCGAGATTCGACACCGCCGTCGTGCCGCCCTGATATTCTTCCGGCTTCAGCTTGCGGCTTCTGGCGCGGCTCGCCAGGTCCTTCATCTCGTTGGAGATGACCGACAGCGTCTTTTCATCCGCTTTGCGAATGATCGGCGTGATCAGGCCGCCGGGGATCGACACCGCAACGCCGACATCGGCGTGCTTGTGCTTGACCATGGCGTTCTCGGTCCAGGAGGCGTTGGCATCCGGCACCGCCATCAGCGCCATGGCCATCGCCTTGATGACCATGTCGTTGACCGAGAGCTTGTAGGCCGGAACCTCGCCCTTGTCGGTCTTCCGCATCGGGGCTGCGGCATTCAACTGCGTGCGCAGCGCCAGAAGCGCATCGAGCTCGCAGTCCAGCGTCAGGTAGAAATGCGGGATGGTGGACTTCGCCTCGACCAGGCGGCGCGCGATGGTCTTGCGCATGTTGTCATGCGGCACCAGCTCGTAGGAACCTTCGGCGAACAGCTTCAGCACCTGGTCGTCCGACATCGGCTTCGCAGCAGGAGCCGGAGCGGACGGAGCGCCGGCGGGCGCCTTCGCAGTCGGCGCGGCCTTTGCGCTGCCGGACGCGATCGCCGCCTCGACGTCGACCTTCACCACGCGGCCATGCGGACCGGAGCCGGTCAGCGCCGTCACGTCGACGCCGGCATCCTTGGCGATGCGGCGGGCGAGCGGCGATGCAAAGACCCGATCGCCGGCGGCGTGGCCGTTGGCGGCGGGACCGGGCTCAGCCTTCGCCGGCGCGGGCGCCGCAGCGGCCGCCGCTTTGGGCGCTTCCTTGGACGCTTCGGCCTTCGGGGCTTCCGCTTTCGTTGCTTCGGCCTTGGGCGCCGCATCGCCGCCGCTCTTGGCCGCGGCCGCGGTATCCTCGCCCTCGCCGGCCAGGATGGCGATCAGCGCGTTGACCTTGACGCCCTCGGTGCCGGCCGGCACCACCAGCTTGGCGACCGTGCCTTCATCGACGGCCTCGACTTCCATCGTCGCCTTGTCGGTCTCGATCTCGGCGATCACGTCGCCCGGCGAAACCTTATCGCCTTCCTTGACCAGCCATTTTGACAGGTTGCCTTCTTCCATGGTCGGAGAGAGCGCCGGCATGGTGATGTTGATTGGCATGATGTCCTCCGGACCGGCTCAGCGATAGGTGACGGCTTTGACTGCCTCGACGACCTCGCCGACATTGGGCAAAGCCAGCTTTTCCAGATTCGCCGCATAAGGCATCGGGACATCCTTGCCGGCGATGGTGATCACCGGCGCGTCGAGGAAGTCGAAGGCGCGCTGCGAGACCTGGTTGGCGATGTGATCGCCGACCGAGTTCTGCGGGAAACCTTCTTCCACCACCACGAGACGGTTGGTCTTCTTCACGGAGGCGATGATCGTGTCGAAGTCGAGCGGCCGGATTGTCCTGAGATCGATGATCTCGGCATCGATGCCCATGCCGCGCAGTTCGGCCTCCGCCTTGACCGCATAGGTCATGCCGATGCCGAAGGAGACGAGGGTGACGTCCTTGCCCTGCTTGTGGATGCGCGCCTTGCCGATCGGCAGCACGAAATCGTCGAGTTTCGGCACCTCGAAGGAATGGCCGTAGAGGATTTCGTTCTCGAGGAAAATGACCGGGTTCGGATCGCGAATCGCGGCCTTGAGCAGGCCCTTGGCGTCGGCTGCCGTATAGGGCATCACCACCTTTAGGCCGGGGATATGGCTGTACCAGGCGGCGTAGCACTGCGAGTGCTGAGCGGCGACGCGGGCCGCGGCGCCGTTCGGGCCACGGAAGACGATCGGCGCGCCCATCTGGCCACCGGACATATAGAGCGTCTTGGCGGCAGAATTGATGATCTGGTCGATCGCCTGCATGGCGAAGTTGAACGTCATGAACTCGACGATCGGCTTCAACCCGGCCATCGCCGCGCCGACGCCGACGCCGGCAAAACCATGCTCGGTGATCGGCGTGTCGACGACGCGGCGCGGCCCGAATTCCTGCAGCAGGCCCTGCGTGATCTTGTAGGCGCCTTGGTACTCGGCAACCTCCTCGCCCATGACGAAGACATCGCCGTCGCGGCGCATTTCCTCGGCCATGGCGTCACGCAGCGCTTCGCGCACCGTGGTCGAAACCATTTCGGTGCCGGCGGGAATGTCCGGATCGGCGGCGACTTCCGTCTTCGGCGCGGCGGCGACAGGAGCGGGAGCCTCGCGTTTTGCCGCGGCTTGTGCCGGAGCCGGCGCTGCCTCAGCCTTGTTTGGCGGCTCCTCTTCACCGATACCTTCGCCGGCCGTGTCGACATCTTCGCCATCGACAGCAAGCACGGCGATGACCGCGTTGACCTTGACGCCTTCAGTGCCGGCGGGAACCACGATCTTGGCGAGCGTGCCCTCATCGACGGCTTCGACTTCCATCGTCGCCTTGTCGGTCTCGATCTCAGCGATGACGTCGCCGGCGACGACCTTGTCGCCTTCGTTCTTCAGCCATTTGGAAAGATTGCCCTCTTCCATCGTCGGCGAGAGCGCGGGCATGAGAATTTCGATCGGCATGTCCTTGCCCTCTCCTTAGAGTACGATGTCGGTCCAGAGCTCGGACGGATCCGGCTCGGCGTCGTTCTGGGCGAATTCGGCGGCGTCGGCGACGATGTCGCGGACTTCCTTGTCGATGGCCTTGAGCTCGTCCTCGCTTGCCCACTTCTTGTCGAGCAGCCGCACCCGGACCTGCTCGATCGGGTCGTGCTCGGAGCGCATCTTCTGCACTTCCTCCTTGGAGCGGTATTTGGCGGGGTCGGACATCGAATGGCCGCGATAGCGGTAGGTCTGCATCTCTAGGATCAGCGGGCCGTTGCCGGCGCGGCACCATTCCGTGGCGAGCTCGCCCGCGGCCTTCACGGCGCGAACGTCCATGCCATCGACCTGGAAGCCGGGGATCTTGAAAGAAGCGCCGCGATTGGAGAAGTCGGTCTCCGCCGACGAGCGCGACACCGACGTGCCCATGGCGTAGCGGTTGTTCTCGATGATGTAGATCACCGGCAGCTTCCACAGCGAGGCCATGTTGAAGCTTTCATAGACTTGGCCCTGGTTGGCCGCGCCGTCACCGAAATAGGTGAGCGAGACGTTCTTGTTGTCGCGGTAGCGGTTGGCGAAGGCGAGACCGGTGCCGAGCGACACCTGGGCGCCGACGATGCCGTGGCCGCCATAGAAATGCTTCTCCTTGGAGAACATGTGCATGGAGCCGCCCTTGCCTTTCGATAGGCCGCCGCGGCGCCCGGTGAGCTCGGCCATGACGCCGCGCGGCGACAGGTCCATCGCCAGCATGTGGCCATGGTCGCGATAGGCGGTGATCATCTGGTCGCCTTCGACCAGCGCCATCTTCATGCCGGTGACGACGGCCTCCTGGCCGATATAGAGATGGCAGAAGCCGCCGATAAAGCCCATGCCGTAGAGCTGGCCGGCTTTCTCCTCGAAGCGGCGGATCAAGAGCATGTGCCGATAAGCGGAAAGCTCTTCTTCCTTGGTGAAATCAGCGGGCTTGGGCGCTGAGAGATTGGGCTGTTTGTCGGATCTGGATTTGGCGGGCGCTTTTTTGGCGGCGGTGGCCATGCGTCACTCCCTGTTGGCGTCTCTTCGCGGACATTCAGGGAGATCGATCGCCTCCCCACCGATTTGCGCGAGGCTAACATGCAAGAATGCATTGCGCCATGCTGAAAAATGCATGGCTGGCATGCATCTAAGCGATTAGAATCATTGCGAATAAAGGCGATTAACCGAAGTTCGGTTATTTCGTCGGCGCGGGCAGCATGATGGTGATTTCGTCGGGCTGGGACAGATTGAGCGCCTTTCGGGCCTGCTCGTCAAGCATATCCTTCTCCAGCGTGCCTTCGTGCATCAGCTGGACACGGCGCTCGAAGTCAATCCGGCGCGCCTTCACGGCATCGAGCTGCGCCTGCAACTCCACCGCCTGGGCCTCGAGCCGATATTTGGAATAGATGCCGAATTCGCCGTGATAGGCATGGAAACCGAAATAGGCCAGGAATAGCACGCAGAGCGAGGGGATGATCAGCCTGCCGGTGTTTCTCTGCTTGTGCTGACGTGTCCACATGACCCGAACCCTCGCGGCCGCGAACGCAAGCGACCATGAGTCTTATTTCGCCCGATTGTGCTTAATGGACGGTTACGGACGACCTATTGCACGGTGGCCGGAAACGAAAAGGGCGGGAGTGGCCCGCCCTTTTTGAGAATCGTCAGAACAGGCCGGATCAGCCCTTGATCACCGACTTACCGGCGTAACGCGCCTGCTTGCCGAGCTCTTCCTCGATGCGAATAAGCTGGTTGTATTTGGCCATGCGGTCCGAACGCGACAGGGAGCCGGTCTTGATCTGCCCGCAATTGGTGGCGACCGCGAGGTCGGCGATGGTCGAATCCTCGGTCTCGCCCGAACGGTGCGAAATGACGGCGGTGTAGCCGGCCTTGTGCGCGGTCTCGACCGCGTCGAGCGTCTCGGTCAGCGAGCCGATCTGGTTGACCTTGACCAGAATCGAATTGGCGACGCCCATGCGGATGCCGTCGCGCAGCCGCGCCGTGTTGGTGACGAACAGGTCGTCGCCAACGAGCTGGACCTTCCTGCCGATCAGGTCGGTCAGGATCTTCCAGCCTTCCCAGTCGTCCTCGGCGAGGCCGTCCTCGATGGTGATGATCGGATAGTCGGCAGCCAGCTTGGCGAGATACTTGGCTTGCGCTTTCGGGTCGCGGGTCTTCTTCTCGCCTTCATAGACATAGTTGCCGTCCTTGAAGAACTCGGTCGCCGCGCAGTCGAGGCCGAGCGCGACATCCTCGCCCGGCTTGAAGCCGGCCTTCTCGATCGATTCCATGATGAAATCGAGCGCCGCCGGCGCACTCTTCAGGTTGGGGGCGAAGCCGCCCTCGTCGCCGACATTGGTGTTGTGGCCGGCGTCCTTGAGCTTCTTGCGCAGCGTGTGGAAGATCTCCGAGCCCCAGCGCACGCCGTCGCGCAGCGTCGGCGCGCCGATGGGCAGGATCATGAACTCCTGAAAGTCGATCGGGTTGTCGGCATGGGCGCCGCCATTGATAATGTTCATCATCGGCACCGGCAGCATGTGCGCCTTGGTGCCGCCGATATAGCGGTACAGCGGCAGGCCGGCGGCCTCGGCCGCGGCCTTGGCGACCGCCAGCGACACGCCGAGGATGGCATTGGCGCCGAGGCGGCTCTTGTTCGGGGTGGCGTCGAGCTCGATCATCGTCTGGTCGATATGGATCTGGTTCTCGGCTTCCATGCCGCCGATCGCCTCGAACAGCTCGCCGTTCACCGCCTCGACCGCGCGCTGAACGCCCTTGCCGAGATAGCGAGGCCCGCCGTCGCGCAGTTCGACCGCCTCATGCGCGCCGGTCGATGCGCCCGACGGCACCGCGGCGCGGCCCATCGAGCCGTCTTCCAGCACCACATCGACCTCGACGGTCGGATTGCCACGGCTGTCCAGGATTTCACGCCCGACAATGTCGATGATGGCGGTCATTGCGATGTCCCCGATTGATCGATTGAAGCGTCGCGCCCCTCTTAGCCAAAGCGGCGCAAAAGGCAATCGGCGGCGCGGCAATTATTGCCGCGGGCCGGATTCACGAAGCGCAAATTTCTGTCATCATAAGTCATGCGCGTCGCGTACCGTTGTCATCTATGGTCGTGTTCGCGCGGGGCGAAACAGGAGGAGTTTCGCCATGTCCCAGTTGAGCGGTATCGTGAGTTTGTTCCTGATCGCAGCGGCGTTCCTGACGTCATGCGACCATCAAGAGCCGCAGCAAAGCTCGATGGAATTGTCTACTCTCCACGCAGCAGAATAGAGCGAGAAGAGAAGGCCCCCGCATTGCGCATGCGGGGGCCTTTCGATTCGCGATGTGCCGCCTGTCAATGCCAATAAGGCTTCACATGGTAATACTCGAAGGACGCATCGCGCGCGGCTTCGCCATCGGCGCCGGTCAGTTCCTCGATGGAATAGGCCGGTGCGGCTTTCAGTTGCTCCTTGGTGAACGGCACGACGTAGCCGCCCTGGTTCTCGTCATAGTCGAGGCTTGCCCAGGGAATTGCGTGATACTTTTCGCCCATGCCGAGGAAGCCGCCGAAGCCGATGACGGCGAACATGATGCCGTTCGACATCTTGTCGAGCATCACGTCCTCGATGCTGCCGATGTTGTCGCCAGCGGTGTTGTAAACCGAAGTGCCAATGACGCGTGAAGCGGCGATGGCTTCGGTGTGGCCAGACGGAGTAGTCATTCTTGTGCTCCTCTCATTGGAATGTCCGTCTGGACAATGAGGGGAGCGGGCTAAGGTTCCAGACTTTCGCGTTCCGCCCTACTGGCCCTTGGCGATCCGATCGAAAGCCATCAGCTTTTCCAGCAGCGCCGGCATGTCCTTCAACGGAACCATGTTCGGACCGTCGGAAGATGTCGAGTTGTCGGGATCCTGATGGGTTTCGATGAAGACACCGGCCACGCCAACGGCAACGGCCGCGCGCGCGAGCGTTTCGACGAAGCGCCGTTCGCCGCCGGAGGAACCGCCCTGCCCACCCGGCTGCTGGACGGAATGGGTCGCGTCGAAAATCACCGGAGCGCCGATCTCGGCCATGATCGGCAGGGCGCGCATGTCCGAGACCAGCGTGTTGTAACCGAACGAGACGCCGCGCTCGGTGGCAAGCACATTCGGATTGCCGGAGCCGGTGATCTTGGCGACGACGTTCTTCATGTCCCAGGGCGCGAGGAACTGGCCCTTCTTCACATTGATGACCTTGCCGGTCCTGGCCGCGGCGACCAGCATGTCGGTCTGGCGCGACAGGAAGGCCGGAATCTGCAGGACATCGACATGCGGCGCGACGATCGCGCATTGTTCTTCGGTGTGGACGTCGGTCAGCACGGGAAGGCCGAACTCCTTGCGCAGATCGTCGAAGATCGGCATCGCCGCGTCGAGGCCAGCGCCGCGCGTCGCCGACAGCGAGGTGCGGTTGGCCTTGTCGTAGCTGGTCTTGTAGACGAGGCCGATACCCAGACGTTGCGTCAATTCCTTCAGCGCGCCGGCCATGTCGAAAGCGTGCTGGCGCGATTCAAGCTGGCACGGGCCGGCGATCAGCGACAGCGGCGCATGGTTGGCGAAGACGACCTTGCCGACGGTTACCGATGCGTTGGGCGCCAGGGGCTTGCTCATGGGATCTCCCGGAAGATGAAGGCGGCGCCCTGTCCGGGCGCCGGTGCAACGACGATATCGTTGCCGCTCATGTTGTGATCGATGGCGTTCTTCGCAAGCAGGCGCATCACGGCAGCTTTGTCGCGCACCAAGAGGACGATGGCCACGAAGCGCAGATGCCGTGATGGCGTGGCCATCAAGCCGAAGCGCGAGCCATAATCTTCAGACGAGAGAACGCTGAGGACCGCATTCGGCAGCCGCACGGCATCGCCGCCGCTTGCATCCGCCCCGGCAGCGGTGGCGATCAATCCAATCTGCGTGGCTGGTCTGTCGCTGACGGCGACGATTTCGAGAATACCCGTCACGCCATTACCGTGCGCCTGCAGGGCCGTTCGGTCGATTTTCGGCGCGTTGATGCGCTGGCAGGCAAAGAGAAACGCCTCATCGGCCTCCTTGTCGGATATGAATGCCAGCTTGAAGGAAGCGGTGTCGCTTTTGCCGCTTGCGTCGGTGAAGGCGCGGGAGAAGCTCAGCATCTCGCCGGCCGAGAGGCCAGCCTCGACATAGCGCGCATGATCGGCATCGGCATTGGCGGTTGCGAGCACGACAGCGGAAAAGCCTTCATCGCCAAGGGTCTGACGGTAAAGGCGGTCGCGTGCGACGAAGACATTACCCTCGCCTATGGCGCGGTCCGTCGTCTGTTCATTGCCGATAGCAAGTGGCTCCAGGTAAGTGCCGTCGGCGAAAAAGACGCAGGCATTCTCCGTGCCGAAAGGATGGATGCCCGTGGGCGCGACAACGAAGCCAAGCGAGGCCAGACGCGACCGCACGGTATCGAGGCTCCGTGTCGGCAGCACGAGATGGTCGAGCGGATGGGCGGAGCTTTCGATCATGCCGGCGGGATGTGCCCCATTCCGGCCCGAGGTTCAAGAGCGGCGGACCGACGGGAAGCGCTCCGCCGGTTCAGGCCGCAGCCACGACATCGGCCGAATAGCGCAGTTCGCGCAGCGGCTTCACCTTGCTGGTCGTGTCGGCATAAATCGGGTGCGCCTTGTAGGCGGCAAGGGCGGCCTCGTCCTCGAACTCCGCATAGACGACCACGTCGATCGCGTTGGAGAACAGATCGACCTTGGTGTTGAGCGTGACCTCGAAATGCTTCGAGTGAGGAATGTTGCCTAGCGCCAGCAGGCCCGAGCGCACAGCCTCGATATCTTCCTTGCGCCGCACGCTGAAGAAAACGATGTGCCGGATCAAGCCAGCCTCCCTGCTCGTCGGTTCAGCGGGGTTTCTGTGGGAGCAATGCCGAGACGTCAACCGGCAACGATGTCGCGCCCGCAGCGCGAACCCAGCGAGACCTTACCCGGTGACGTAGCGCACGATGCGCGACATTTCCCGCACGGTCCAATCGAGATACTGGCCGTGATTGTAAAGGCCGTCCCAGATCAGGAAGAAGGTGATGGCGACAATGACGATCACATAACGCATGGCTAAAAATTACCGCATGTGAATGGCCGGAACCAGAGCGGGAGCCGCAGCGATCTTGCCAGTTCACTGCTTTTTGCCTAGTGCCGCTTTTGCCTTTGTGCCGGCGGAAGGCGAGGCAGTGCCGCACGGAGTGCACGGCCGGCTCCAGCCGAACCGCCCTCCAGGTAGGCCGGATCACAGCGTGATGCGATACCTGGCGAAACCTGCCTCACCTTCGCCGGCAGGCTCGATCTTCAGGGATTTCACCCCGGTGATGAAATCCTTGGCCCTCGGCCCGGTCTCGAAGAGGACGCTGGCGCCGGGCAGCGGCGCGAACGACCAGTTGTCGTCGGCGGAAGGATTGATCGTACCCTCGCTGACGACATAGCGCACGATCACGTCGCGGTTGGTGTCCGGCGCCTCGTAGATCATCTTCGAAGCATCGATGCCGGGGAAATTGCCGCCACCGCCGGCGCGGTAATTGTTGGTAGCAACGACGAATTTCGCTGCCGGATCAATCGGCTTCCCGTCGAATTTCAGGTCGACGATGCGGTTGGAACCGGCGTTCGCCACGCCGCCCTTGGCATCGTATTTCGGCGGTTGCGACAGGTCGATCCTGTAAGTGGCACCATCGATGACGTCGAAATTGTAGGAGGGGAAGTCTGTGTTGATGAGCGGCTGGTCCGCCTTGCCCGGCTCGATCACGACAAGGTGACGTGTCGATGAAGGCAAAGAATCAGCTTTTGTCGTCGTCGCCCTGGGTGATCAGGCGCGCGCTGCGCTGACCGGTGAGATAAATCCATAGCCAGCTAAGCGAGACCGCGAGGCGGTTGCGGAAATCGATCAGGAAATAGATATGCGCTATGCCCCAGAGCCACCAGGCGAGCCAGCCGGTGAGCTTGATCCAGCCGAAATCGATGGCGGCGGCGCGCTTGCCGATTGTCGCAAGGTCGCCGGCATGGCGGTACTGGAAGGGACGCGTCGCCGTGTCGCCGGCGAGCCGCGCCTTGATCGTCGCGGCGACATGCTTGCCCTCCTGCTTGGCCGAGGGCGCCACGCCCGGCACCGGCGTTCCATCCGGCCGCAAGACATGCGCGGTGTCGCCGATGACGAAGATGTCGGGACTGCCCGGCACCGTCAAATCGGGCTCGACCAGCACCCTGCCCGCCCGATCGGCCGCCGCCCCCAGCCATTCGGCAGCCGGCGAAGCGGCAACGCCGGCCGCCCAGATGATCGTCCTAGCCGGCAGGCGCTTGTCGCCGAAGACGACGCCTTCGGCATCGAGTTGTGTCACCGGGCGCCCAAGCTCGACGGTGACGCCCAGCCGTTCCAGCGCCCTGCGGGCATAGTCGGAAAGCTGCGGCGCGAAATTGGCCAGGATCCGGTCGCCAGCCTCGATCAGCACCACGCGTGCCTGACGCGTGTCGATGTTGCGGAATTCGCCGCGCAACGTGTCATGCGCGAGCTCGACAATGGTGCCGGCGAGCTCGACGCCGGTCGGCCCGCCGCCGACGATGACCAGCGTCAGCAGCGCCTGGCGCTTCGCCGGGTCGGCCTCGCGTTCCGCCTGCTCGAAAGCGAGCAGGATGCGGCGCCGGATCGTGGTGGCGTCCTCGAGCGTCTTCAGCCCGGGTGCGAACGGTTCCCACTCGTCATGGCCGAAATAGGCGTGGCGCGCGCCGGTGGCGAGCACGAGCGTGTCATAGGGGATCGCACTGCCATCTTCGAGCAGCACGCGCTTGCCGGCGCGGTCGACGCCGGTAACATTGCCGAGAAGCGTCGTGACGTCCTTGCGCCGGCGCAGGAGATGGCGGATCGGCCAGGCGACCTCCGAGGTCGCCAGCGACGTCGTCGCCACCTGGTACAGCAGCGGCTGGAACAGGTGGTGATTGCGCTTGTCGATCATGGTGATGCGCACCGGTGCGTCGGACAATGCGCGGGTGAGTTCGAGCCCGCCGAATCCGGCGCCGACGACCACGACATGATGCTCGGTTTCGCTCATTTCATCCACCTCGCGACGCAGAACGACCACACAGGGATGTAAGTGTTTTTGTGCACTGCAACAATGTCTTGCCGGGCAGGAAACATGCCCCAGAGTCGTCGCGTCGCGTCGTGAATGCACACATAGTGCGCCCTGCCACAGGTATAGCGTGAGACAGCACGACAGGAATCCATCATGGCTGATAATCGCGACGACGAAGGGCCGGCCCAATACGCATCACCGCCCTGCTTCATGCATGAGCTCGAGCCGGAATATCGGGAGCCGCTCTCCGACTGGACGGATGTCAGGCGATGGCGCAAGGCCGAGCGCGAGCGGCTCATCAACGCCCGTCTCGCCGTTTCAGCCGACGCACGCGCCGCCATGTCGGCACGCATCGCGGACGGCATCGACGCGCTGATCGGCGATATAGACGGCCGGATGGTCAGCCTCTACTGGCCGTTTCGCGGCGAGCCGGATCTGCGCGGCTGGATGGCCTCGATCAATGAGCGCGGCGGCCGCACCGCGCTGCCTGTCGTCATCGAAAAGGGACAACCGCTGGTGTTTCGCGCCTACAGACCGGGCGACCGGCTGGAAAAGGGTGTCTGGAACATTCCGATCCCGGCCGAAGGCGATCCAGTGCTGCCCGACATCGTGATCTCGCCGATCGTCGGCATCGATCCCGGCAAATACCGACTGGGCTATGGCGGCGGCTTCTACGACCGGACGCTCGCCGCGATGCCGTTCAGGCCTTTGGTCATCGGCGTCGGCTACGAATTGCAGCGCATCCCGACCATCTACCCGCAGCCGCACGACATTCCGATGACGACTGTGGTGACGGAGGCTGCCGAAGGTAAGTGAGCGTCAAGCCATCTCGGGCCGCAGCCCAACCGCCGTGCGATCGACGATCTCGCGCAAGGCGAAGGATGAGTTGATCTTCGTCACATGCGGCATGGCCGACAGCCATTCCTTGTGGATGCGCTCGTAGTCGACGAGGTCCTTGGCCGCGATGCGCAGGATGTAATCGTATTCGCCCGACATCAGGTGGCAGGAAAGCACATTCGGGCAGCGCTTGATCGCCGCCTCGAAATCCGACAACGTCTTTTCGAATTGCCCCGACAGCGATATGTGCACGATTGCCGTCATCTGGTGGCCGAGCGCGGAATTGGACAGCCGGGCGTGATAGCCGCGGATGGTTCCTGATTTCTCCAGATTGTCGAGCCTGCGAGAACAGGCCGATTGGGAAAGACCGACCTTCTCTGCAAGCGCCGCATTGGGAATCCGTCCATCCTTCTGCAAAGTCTCCAGAATGGCGATATCAATCCTATCGAGCGGCATTTTTCGTGATTCCTGCGAATTTCCAGTCGTTTTGCGCAAGGATTATCGAAGAGCGACCATCGCTGCAAGTGCATTCGCAAACACATACGGAACGATTCGTGGTTGACTGCGATTATTGCGTGTCCATCTCCGCGTTCGGAGCCGATGGCATGCGCGAATGACAGGGAGAGCGCCCTTTGAAAGGGCGCGGACAGGAGAAGAAGATGCGTGTCGGCTGCCCCAAGGAAATCAAGAACCATGAATATCGCGTCGGTATGACGCCCGGCTCGGTCCGCGAATATGTCGCGCATGGCCACGAAGTGCTGGTCGAGACGGGTGCCGGCGCCGGCATCGGCGCCGACGACAACGCCTATCGCGCCGCCGGCGCTACCATCGCAAAGACGGCCGCCGACGTGTTCGCCAAATCGGACATGATCGTCAAGGTCAAGGAGCCGCAGCCCAACGAATGGGTCCAGTTGCGCGAGGGCCAGATCCTCTACACCTATCTGCATCTCGCTCCCGATCCGGAGCAGACCAAGGGTCTTCTCGCTTCGGGCGTCACCGCGATTGCCTATGAGACCGTGACCGACGACCGCGGCGGCCTGCCGCTGCTCGCGCCGATGTCGGAAGTCGCCGGCCGCCTGTCGATCCAGGCCGGCGCCACCGCGCTGCAGAAGGCCAATGGCGGCCGTGGCGTGCTGCTCGGCGGCGTGCCCGGTGTGCTGCCCGGCAAGGTCACCGTGCTCGGCGGCGGCGTCGTCGGCCTGCATGCGGCCAAGATGGCAGCCGGCCTCGGCGCCGACGTCACCATCATTGACCGCTCGATACCGCGCCTGCGCCAGCTCGACGACATTTTCGGCGGCCGCGTGCATACGCGCTATTCGACGGTCGAGGCGCTGGAAGAGGAATGCTTCTCGGCCGACGTCGTCATTGGCGCCGTGCTTATCCCGGGCGCAGCCGCGCCCAAGCTCGTCACCCGCGAAATGCTTTCGGGCATGAAGAAGGGCTCGGTGCTGGTCGATGTCGCGATCGACCAGGGCGGATGCTTCGAGACCTCGCATGCCACGACGCACGCCGATCCAACTTATGAGGTCGACGGCGTGATCCACTATTGCGTCGCCAACATGCCGGGCGCCGTGCCGGTCACTTCGGCGCACGCGCTCAACAATGCGACGCTGCATTATGGGCTCCAGCTCGCCGACAAGGGCCTCAAGGCGC
Source organism: Mesorhizobium sp. SOD10 (assembly GCA_000824805.1). GTDB lineage: Bacteria > Pseudomonadota > Alphaproteobacteria > Rhizobiales > Rhizobiaceae > Mesorhizobium. The sequence goes on along the minus strand of CCNA01000002.1, from coordinate 44,869 downwards.
TGGTCGACGACCACCACCTGCGCAACGGCCTCAATGTCCATAAGGGCAAGATCACCAACCGCGCCGTCGCCGAGGCGCTTGGCTACGAAATGGTCGAGCCGAAGGCCGTGCTCGCCGCCTGACATCCGGCCTGGACTTACTCCTGCCGCGCCCGCCGGGTCATTCCGGCGGGCTTTTTCTTGTGCGCAGAACTGGCACCCAATCCGGGCAACAAAAAAGCGGAGCAAAAGCCCCGCTTCCTCGATGTTGCGATCTGTCGCCGGTCCATCCGCGGTCGTCAAATCATCAACGATTACTGTTTAGCGCAGTAGTACGACGGGAATACGACAGTCTTGGAGGGCCCGGTTTCCATTTCCCCGCCATTATGCTCCTTGTGTGAAATGCTTCACATTCGGCCGTCAGGAAAGACGCCTAGACACGCCCCGTTACTGGCGGCCTGAGCTGCTTGCCGGGTCGGACAAGTCCGACCCGGACGGCACTTGCCGACAGCTTCTGTCAGACCCTCCAACGGCCCGCCCGACCATCGGCGGGCTTCTTTTTTGGGGTCACGCCGGTTTGGATTGGGCCGGTTTGGGATCAGGCCCGCTCGATCCGGCATTGATAGCAATTGTTCCGCGCCGAACGGACATGGATGTAGGCGATGTCGTCGCGCTCAAACAGCGTCATCGCGCGGGCGGCGATGTCACCCGTCGGCGTGACCGCGCCGCTGCCATAGACGATACGATCGTCCTTGCCGTAGCCCCTGACAATATAGTCGCTGCTTTCGAGCATCTGCGGCAGCGCTTCTCCGTCTGCGGCGCGCTCGCATTCCTCGGCGTGAAGGAAGATCGGGCCGGTTTCGGCATAGGGCTGCAGTTCCGGGAACGGCCTGTAGGCCACGATCAGGTAGCCCTCGCCCGCTGCGACGTTCTTGAGGCAATGCCTGCAGGGCACGCCGTCGCCGTCGGAAATCCGGTGCTCCGGGGCGCGGCCATAGGCATCGGGCCCTCCCCGCTGCAAGGCGCGCACGGCTTCGGTCGGCAAGGCTTTGAACTGGATGCTCATGGCAAATCTCCGGTGTCGATGCCCGGAAATTATGCCTTGGCGATTGCGCCTCCCACCCGATTCCCGACTGGCGGCGCGCGCATGTGAAAGAGCCCGGCTGCTTTGCACAACCAGGCCCTCGAATATTGTCGGCGTCGGACTAAACGTTACCGCACGAAATCGTCGAAGCGGCGCAGCGTCACGCGGCGGTTGCGCCAGTTCTCCCGCTGGGTCGGCACGAGCAGGAATTCCTCGCCATAGCCGACGGTCTCCAACGCGAAGGAGGGAACGCCGAACTCGCCTACCAGCGTCCGCTTCAACGAGGCGGCGCGGCGTTCGGACAGGATCTGGTTCGACTCGAAAGAACCCACGGCGTCGGTGTGGCCCTCGATCAGGATGCGCGCGCCGCGGTCGCGGCGCAGGATGCGATGGAGCGCGTCGGCGATGATTTCGACCTTGCCATATTGCGAGGGGGCGATGGCGGCCGAGCCGAACTCGAAGTTGATTGATTGGATGTCGATCGAACGCGCCATGCGCCGCAGATCCGGCCGACGCTTGAACTCGCGAATGGTGACGCGTTCATTGGGGCGCAGCCTCTTCATGGGCGCGGCATCGAGTTGCCGCTCGATCGTCGTGGCCGAAGGCGTGGTCGCCTGCGCGGATGCGAGGCTCGGCATGGCAATCGCCGCAATCATAGCCACGGCAAATGTACGTCGGGTCAACATGTCTTTGTCTCCTGTAAGCCCGGCCTTAATGCGGCCGGACAATGGCAAAGACACTCTGAAGCGGCGATGAACGGGATGTTCAGGCGCAAGGCGGTTCCGGGAAAGGCGTGTTGCGGCTTTTCCGGAAGCGCTTGAACGGCTTTAGTCTCGCATGACGCTGGCAGAGCGCTCGGCGAAGGTCAGCGGGTGCACGACCTCCTTCTTCTGCGCCACCGGCGTGAAGCCGAGCTTCTGGTAAAGCGGCAGAGCCGCCGGATGGTCGAGCGTGCAGGTCTGTACGGTGACACGCCTCGGCCCATGCGCCCAGGCCGCCGAGATCGCGGCGCCAAGGAACCAGCGGCCGATGCCCTGGCCGTGCGCATGTTCCATCATGCCGAAATAGGCGAGCTCCACTTCGTCCGGAAGATGCGGCTTGAGGTCGAAGAAGCCGGCGGGAGCGCCGTCGAGATAGAGCACGCGGATGTCGCGGTCCTCGCGGTGTAGGCCGGCGGCAAGCTCCTCGTCGCTTAGCCTCAGCACATTAACCCAATGCCATTTGCGCCCGACGCGATCCATCAGATAGCGGTAGAAATGGAGCGGGATATCTTTCGTCTTCAGCAGCGCGATCTGGCGATTGTAGGGGATCGGCGGCGAAACCGCCGGCGCCGCATGCATCTCCAGGAATGTGACCGTGACATCGATATCTTGCGGCGTGCCGTTTTCCATCATTCTTTCCCTGTCACCACCGGCGTGTCGCTGAGACCGCCCCATTCAGTCCAGGACCCGTCGTAAAGCCGGTTGTCGGTATGGCCGAGCGTCTCCAGCGCCAGCGTGATCGCCGCCGCCGTGATGCCCGAGCCGCAAGACGTGACAACGGGCTTCGAGAGGTCGATACCCGCATCCTCGATCACCTTGCGCAAGCGGTCCTTGGGCAGCAGCTCGCCATTCTCGGCAAGCGCGGTGATCGGGACATTGTGCGCACCCGGCATGTGGCCCGAGCGGACGCCCTGGCGAGGCTCCGGATCGGTTCCGGCAAAGCGGCCGGCCGAGCGCGCGTCGGCGATCTGGCTCTCTTGGCTGCCGACGATCCTGCGCATTTCGTCGAGGCTAACGACCCGGCCCTTGTCGAAATCGGCATAGAACACACTCGGCGCGATCTTGGTCGGCTCGGCCGTCACGGGCCGGCCCTCGGCCTTCCAGCGGTCAAGTCCGCCATTCAGGATGTAGACCTGGAAGACGCCCATGACGCGGAACATCCACCAGGCGCGCGGCGCCGAGAACAGGCCGGGCCCATCATAGACGATGATGGTGTCGTCGGCCGATACGCCCATGGCGCCGACATATTGGGCGAAGTGCTGCGGCGAGGCCAATGTGTGCGGCAGTTTCGAATCCGGATCGGAAACCGCATCCTGGTCGAGGAAGCGCGCTCCGGGAATGTGGGCGGCATCGTATTCGGCGCGGGCGTCGCGTTTTTGTGCCGGCAGATGCCAGGAGGCGTCGATGATGGTGAGGCCGGGCTCGCCAAGCCGCTTTTCCAGCCAATCGGCGTCGACGATGAACGGACTGTCCTGCGCCATTCGGTTCTCCCTGCCTTCGCGCTCAGAGCCTGATGCCGAGGAATGTGGAGCGGTTTCCGGGCGACAACATGCTCTACCTCTTTGGCTTTGGATGATTTCAGGTCGTTTCGACCCGAAATTGTCCGGCGGTCAGTTCGCCGGCATCGGTCCAAAGCGTATGCGGAAGCGCCGGTTCTCGCGGCCCTTCTTCTCGATCTTGCCGATATGTATGTCGCCGACCTCGCCGGTCGACCTCACATGCGTTCCGCCACAGGGCTGGCTGTCGATCGAACCATCGTCGCCGATGCAGACCAGGCGGATCCTGCCATTGCCGACGGGCGGGCGGACGTTCTTCGATTTGACGAGGCCGGGATTGGCGGCGAGCTCCTCGTCAGTGATCAGCCGGGTGAAGATCGGATGGTCGGCGCGCACCAGCTCCATCAGCCGGGCCGTCACATCCTCCTTGGTGAAGCCGGCGTCGGGGATATCGAAGTCGACACGGCTGTCGTCCTCGGCGACCGCCGCCCCAGTGATCGGAAACGGACAGACGACGGTCAGCAGGTGACAGGCGGAATGCATGCGCATCAGGAGGTGCCGCCGCTCCCAGTCGATCAGGAGCTTCAACCTTTCGCCGACTCCCGGTAAGCCCTCTTCCGGCGCCGGCACATGGATGATCTCGTCCTTGGTCTCGCCGGTGATGGTAGCGGCGATGGCGATGCGGCGGCCGTCGGCACGTTCGAGCATGCCGGTGTCGCCCGGCTGCCCACCGGATGTCGCATAAAAGATCGTGCGGTCGAGAAGAATGCCGCCGCGATCGTTGATGCCGACGACCTCGGCTTCGGCCGTCTTCTGATAGGCGTCGTCGCGAAACAGCGCCTCGGTCTTGCGCGCCATCATGCTACCTTTTCGAACGGCAGGGAAATGTCGGTCTTCGCTTCCATCCAGCCCGGCACCGGAAGATTCTTGCCGCGCAGGAACTCCGGATTGAAGAGCTTGGATTGGTAGCGCGTGCCGTAGTCGGCAAGGATCGTCACGATCATGTGGCCGGGTCCGAGCTCGCGCGCCAGCCGGATGGCGCCGGCGATATTGATGCCGGTCGAGCCGCCGACGCAGAGACCCTCTTCCTGGATCAGGTCGAAGATGATGGGCAATGCTTCCTCGTCAGGGATCTGATAGGAGAAGTCGGGCATGAACCCGTCGAGATTGGCCGTGATGCGGCCCTGCCCGATGCCTTCGGTGATCGAGTTGCCATCGGATTTCAACTCGCCGCTGGTGTAGAAACTGTAGAGCGCAGCGCCCAGCGGATCGGCAAGCGCGATCTTGACGTCCTTGCTCTTGCCCTTGAGCCCGAGCGCGACACCGGCGAGCGTGCCGCCGGAGCCGACCGCCGAGACAAAGCCGTCGATCCTGCCGTCTGTCTGGGTCCAGATTTCCTGCGCGGTCGTGCGGACGTGACCGTCGCGGTTGGCGATATTGTCGAACTGGTTGGCCCAGATCGCGCCGTTGGGCTCGGAGCGCGCCAGTTGCTCGGCAAGACGGCCGGACAGTTTTATGTAATTGTTCGCGTTCTTGTACGGCACCGCCGGCACTTCGATAAGTTCCGCGCCCAGGATTTTGATTGTGTCCTTCTTTTCCTGGCTCTGCGTTTCGGGGATGACGATGACGGTGCGGTAGCCGAGCGCCTTGGCAACCAGCGTCAAACCAATGCCGGTGTTGCCGGCAGTGCCTTCGACGATGACCCCGCCAGGCTTGAGCAGGCCGCGCTGCTCGGCGTCGCGGATGATGAACAGGCCGGCGCGATCCTTCACCGATTGCCCTGGATTCATGAATTCGGCCTTGCCGAGGATCTCACAGCCGGTCGCATCCGAAGCCTTGTTGAGCCGGATCAGGGGCGTGTTGCCGATCGCTTCGATCACAGAACGGGGCATGTGGGATTCCTTCATGTGTGCGGCGAGACCCTAAAAACCGGACGCCGCGGTTTCAAGGCAAGATTTTGCCTGGTCCAGTCGCATTCCGGATGGTGCAATGCTCGCGGTCATTTCAACGCCAGGCGCAAAAACCGCTCTTTTCATTCGATTTCTCCGCCGCTAGAGCAAACCGGAACATCCGCAGGACACCCCATGACACTCTACCGGGCCAATCCGAAAGACGGTGTCGCCTGGATCACGGGCGGCAGCAGCGGGCTTGGCCGGGCGCTGGCCAGGGATCTCGCCAATCAAGGCTATGCCGTGGCGGTGACCTCTCTGCCGCAAGATCCGGCCGACACGCTGATCGTCGAAACGGCGCAAATGCCCGGACATGTGAGGTCCTTTCCCTGCGACGTGACCGACGAGCAAGGCATGGCGCGCACGGCCGCCGCGATCGAAGAACAGATGGGGCCGATCGTGCTTGCCGTCTTCAACGCCGGCAACTACATCGCGACCCCTGGCGAGAATCTGGTGGTGCGCGATTTCCATCGCTCCTTCGCCGTGAATTATTTCGGCATCGTCAACGGCGTGGTGCCTGTCGTCGAGCATATGCGCGTGCGCGGACGCGGTCACATCGTTCTGGTCGGATCGGTCACCGCCTATTCCGGCTGGCCGACAACGGCGGCCTATGGCGGCACCAAAGCCGCGATCAACATCCTGGCGGAGTCGCTGAAATACGACTTCGACAAGATGAACATCCGAGTCCAGGTCATCAATCCGGGATTCATCGATACGCCTTTGACCGAAAAGAACAAGCTGCCGATGCCGGGCCTCATGCCTGTGCACCGCGCGTCCCGCCGCATGGCGCGCGGTATCCGGAAGGGCCGCTTCGAAGTCACCTTCCCGTATCACATAAGCTGGCCGTTGAAGCTGCTCGGCCTGCTGCCGCGGCCGATCGGCCGCTTCGTCATCGGCCTCACCACCCACTGGTGGGGGCGGCCGTTGCATTTCGATCGCAGGCTGCCCGGCGGAAAGGATCCGTCCCGCGACAAGGCATCATAAGCCGGCGAGACCGCGATTGCTTGCCGGCGGGGGCGGCCCTAGGTTGAGAATCATTGCTTGGAGACTGGAATGGGGCGGCGGATCGTGCTGGCGGTGCTTGGCCTCGCAGTCATCCTGATCGCCGGCTTCTTTCTCGGCCCGCGCGTGCCGGTCGACACCACCATCCGTTTCAATCCATCGGTGATCGGCGATGATCCGCAGGCCTATCTGGCGCGTGAGGAGGCTGCCGTGCCCAACATCCGCGACGGGCTCGACAAGGAGATCATCTGGGCGAACCCGATGGTCCACGCCAAGACGCCTTTGGCCATCGTCTATATCCATGGCTTTTCGGCCTCGAAGGGCGAGGTTCGCCCCTTGCCGGACGATATCGCGGACGAACTGAACGCCAACCTTTTCTATACGCGCCTGACCGATCACGGCCAGGACGGCGCGGCGATGGCGCAAGGCAGCGTCAATGCGTGGATAAACGACTATGAGGAGGCTTTGGCCGTCGGCCGGGCCATCGGCGACAAGGTGATCGTGATCGGAACCTCGACCGGCGCCTCGCTGGCGGCGGGGGCCGCGACGCAGCCGGGCGCATCCGACGATGTTGCGGCGATCGCGTTCATATCGCCGAACTTCGGGGTCAGGGCCTCCGGCGCCGAGCTCCTGACCATGCCCTGGGGCAGGCAGATCGCCGAGCTTGTCGGCGGCAAGGAGCGCAGCTTTCCGGCGCGCAACGCGCTACACGAGAAATTCTGGACCACCAAGTATCCGATGAGGGCGGTGCTGCCGATGGCGGCGCTCACTAACCTTGCATATGAGGCGCCGGTCGAGACGGCGAAAATCCCTGCCCTGTTCATCTTCTCGGATGCCGACAAGGTGGTGCGGTCGGACCGCGCGCGCGAGATAGCCGGGCGCTGGGGCGCTCCGCACGAGCTGGTGCCGGTCGACGACACCGGCGATCCGGACAATCACGTCATCGCGGGCGATGTGCTGTCGCCGCAGACCACTGCCTTTCTTACCCAGCGTATCGTGGTGTGGGTGAAGGCGCTGATGCAGCAGCAAGCAGGCCACTGAAACGAAAACGGCCGGAGCGTCGCTCCGGCCGTTCCTCGATCAGATTTGATGGGCTCAAGCAGCCCGGTTCGCCGGGCGCTTTCCGCCGAAGCGGCGCTTGTTGTTGCCCTTGAAGCGCTTGAAGCCGTCGGGCTTGCGCTGGCCATTCGGCTGAGCGGCTGCCGGGCGTTCGCCCTGCGGCTTAGGTCCGCGCTCGCCATTGGGTTTGCCGGCGAAACGCTTGTTGCCGCCACCATTGCCCGGGCGGCGACCATCGCGACGGCCGCCATGATGCTCGCGGTCATTGGCTGGCTCGAAATGGCGCTCGGTCTTTTCCCTGGGCTCGCGCTGCGGATCCGGACTGCCGAGATGATCGGCAATGACCGGCAGCTTCATGCGAATGATGCGCTCGACCTGCCGCAGCTTGGCATTCTCCGAAGGATCGCAAAGCGTGATCGCGATGCCGTCCCTGCCGTTGCGGCCGGTACGGCCAATGCGATGGACGTAGCTTTCCGCCTCGTCCGGCAGGTCGAAATTCACGACATGGCTGATGCCGGGCACGTCGATGCCGCGCGCGGCGATATCGGTTGCAACCAGGATGCGAACCGAGCCCTCGCGGAAGTCATTAAGCGCTTTCTGGCGGGCGTTCTGCGACTTGTTGCCGTGGATGACGGCAGCTTCGAAACCGTCGCGTACGAGATCCTTGGTGACGCGGTCGGCGCCGTGCTTGGTGCGTGAGAACACGATCACCGTGCGCATCGCCTCGTCGGCCAGCATCTTGGACAGCACCTGGCGCTTCTGCTTGGTGCGGGCAAGCACCACGCTCTGCACGATTTCAGCGGCGGTCGTGCTTTGCGGCGCGACCTCGATGCGGACCGGATCCTTCAAGAGGCCTTTGGCGAGTTCGGCGATCTCGTTCGGCATGGTGGCCGAGAAGAGCGCCGTCTGGCGATCCGGCGCGGTCGCCTTGGCGATGCGCTTGACGTCGTTGATGAAGCCCATGTCGAGCATGCGGTCGCCCTCGTCGAGGACCAGCCATTTGGTGTCGGCAAGGATGAGATCGCCCTCGCGCACCAGGTCCGTCAGCCGTCCGGGCGTGGCGATCAGTACGTCGACGCCGGGGGCGATCTTCTTCACCTGGCTGAAGCGCGAAACGCCGCCGAGCACGAGCGCGGTCGAGATATGCGCGCCCTTGGCGAGCAGCTTGATGGTGTCCTCGATCTGCACGGCAAGCTCACGCGTCGGCGCCAGGATCAGCGCGCGCGCCGTCTTCGGCCGGCGCTTGGTGCCGAGGCCGATGATCTTCGACAGGATCGGCAGCGCGAAGGCCGCCGTCTTGCCCGAGCCGGTCTGGGCGATACCAAAGATGTCGCGGCCTTCGAGCTGCGGCGGAATCGCCTGCACCTGGATCGGCTTTGGCTCGGCGAAGCCAGCGGCAAGCGTGGCCTTCAGCAGCGCGCCGCCGATGCCAAGGGCCGCGAAACCGGAGAGTTCCCCAGCGTCGTTGCCGGGGAGAGTTTTTTCGTTGGTCAAATCTATCTTCTTTCAAGCGGCGCAATCGCCGCAAACGTCAAATGGCGGCAGGGCGCAACCTGCCGTCGAAACAATCATCAGGAAACGACAAGGCGGCGGACGGGAAACGTCCGCGCGGCTGCGCTGTCGTGCCCGCGAGCTTCATGCCCCGGGGCTTTTTCGCCGTCTTGCCGATCGGCCGAGGCCGACTTCAAAGAGGGAAACAGACGCAACCAGTCTCATTCGTGGAGAAAGCCGGACAGGCCGGCCCAAGCGCCTATGCCGCCGCATATGGCCGAGTCCGGCCTGAAATGCAAGAGGCGATGTTGCAGCGCAGCAAAACAAAGGACGCTTGCGCTGCCCTGCCCTCGCCATTACCACAAACCCACTTATCCGTTTGGGGAACCGTGCGATGAAGGATGTGCTGAAGGAACTCGAGCGCCGTCGCGAGATTGCCCGCATGGGCGGCGGCAGGAGCCGCATCGAGGCTCAGCACAAGAAGGGCAAGCTCACCGCCCGCGAGCGTATCGAGGTCTTCCTCGACGAGGGGTCGTTCGAGGAGTTCGACATGTATGTCGAGCATCGCTCGACCGATTTCGGCATGGAGAAAACCAAGATCGCCGGCGACGGCGTCGTCACTGGCTGGGGCACCGTCAACGGTCGCCCGATCTATATCTTCGCCAAGGATTTTACCGTGTTCGGCGGCTCGCTGTCGGAGGCGCATGCCGAAAAGGTCATCAAGGTCCAGGAAATGGCGCTGCGCAACCGCGCGCCGATCATCGGCCTCTATGATGCAGGCGGCGCGCGCATCCAGGAAGGCGTAGCCGCGCTCGGCGGCTATGCCGAGATCTTCCAGCGCAATGTGCTGGCCTCCGGCGTCATCCCGCAGATTTCGTTGATCATGGGGCCTTGCGCCGGCGGCGATGTCTACTCGCCGGCGATGACCGATTTCATCTTCATGGTGCGCGACACCTCTTACATGTTCGTCACCGGACCGGATGTGGTGAAGACGGTGACCAACGAGACGGTGACCGCGGAGAGCCTTGGCGGCGCTTCCGTTCACACCACCAAATCCTCTATCGCCGACGGCGCCTATGACAACGATGTCGAAGCACTGCTGCAGATGCGTCGGCTGGTCGACCTTCTGCCGGCGTCGAACACAGCGGAAATCCCCGAGATCGAGTGCTACCAGTCGGTGACGGATCACGACCTGTCGCTCGACCGGCTGATCCCCGACAATGCCAACAAGCCCTATGATATCAAGGAGCTGATCCTGAAGGTCGCGGACGAAGGCGATTTCTTCGAGATCCAGCAGAGCTTTGCCAAGAACATCGTCACCGGCTTCGGCCGCGTCGAGGGCCGAACCGTGGGCTTCGTCGCCAACCAGCCGATGGTGCTGGCCGGCGTGCTCGATTCCGACGCGAGCCGCAAGGCCGCGCGCTTCGTGCGCTTCTGCGATTGTTTCTCCATTCCGATCGTAACCTTCGTCGACGTACCGGGCTTCCTGCCGGGCACCGCGCAGGAATATGGCGGGCTGATCAAGCACGGCGCCAAGCTGCTCTTCGCCTATGCCGAAGCGACCGTGCCGAAGATCACCGTCATCACCCGCAAGGCCTATGGCGGCGCCTATGACGTGATGGCTTCGAAACATTTGCGCGGCGACATGAACTACGCTTGGCCAACGGCGCAGATCGCGGTGATGGGCGCCAGGGGCGCGGTCGAGATCATCTATCGGAAGGACATCGGCGATCCGGAGAAAATCGCCGCTCATACAAAGACTTACGAGGATCGCTTCCTGTCGCCCTTCGTTGCCGCCGAACGCGGCTATGTCGACGAGGTGATCATGCCGCATTCGACCCGGCGTCGCGTCGCGCGGGCGCTGCGCATGCTTCGCAACAAGGATATGCAAAATCCCTGGAAGAAGCACGACAATATCCCGCTGTGAAAAGACCTCCACCAGCCGAAAGGACGACAACCGCTAACATGAGCGCGGAGACGAAATGCGAATAACGCTTGCGGCGCAAGGCCTTATACCGTGCAAAGGCTATGGCGGCATCCAGCGGCAGGTCGAATGGTTGACCACGGAAATGGTCAAGATGGGGCATCAGGTGACATTGATCGCCGGCCCGGGATCGTCGCATCCGATGTGCGAGGTCCGCCACGCGGTGACCGATGACGAGTGCCGCGCGGCCGTGCCCAAGGACACCGACATCGTCCATCTCCACGCCTGGAAGGTCGAGGTCCCTTTTCCGACGCTCAATACCGAGCGCGGCCATCTGCCGGATTACCCGCGGCCGCAGCCGAATTGGAGCTTCATCAGCGCCCGCCATGCCGAGCTGCATGGCCGCAAGACCTTCGTCTACAACGGCTTTCCGGTGGATGCCTATCGCCTGGCCGAGACGAAGAACGACCATCTGTTTTTCATGGCGGCCATCGCGCGGGCCGGAAAGGGCCTCAACCGGGCGGTGGACTTGGCGAAAAAGTACGATTTCAAACTCGATATCGCCGGCGGCTCGCGCTGGAAGCTGCTCGGCCGCAGCAAGACGCGACGCGAGGGCGTGTTCTTCAAGAGCCTGTCGCCGCGCTTCCGCTACCACGGCATGGTCGACGGCGAGCCGAAGGTGCGCCTGCTGGGGGAAACCAAGGCGTTTCTGAACCCGATTTCCTGGGAAGAGCCTTTCGGCAATGCGCCGGTCGAATCCATGCTGTGCGGCACGCCGGTCTTGACCACCGCACGCGGTGCGCTGCCGGAAACCGTCGATGCCGACACCGGCCGGTTCTTCGACACGGATGAGGAGTTCGCGCGCGGTTTCGGTGAAATCCCCGGTTTGTCGGCGCAAAGATGCCGCGAATCCGCGGCAGACCGGTTTCCGATCCAGAAGGCCGCCAAAGCCTATCTGGAGCTCTACCGCCGCATTCTTGATGGCGAAGCGCTTCCGTGAGACATCATGCAGGCGTCCCCTGTCAGAGGTGGCCGTTCCGGATCGTAAAGGTTTCGCGCGTTGCGCCCCATCCTGGTTTTCTGCCTGCCGGCGATCGGTGATTTCATCCGCTGTCACTCGGCCGTCCGGATCATCGCCGAAAGGTTCCCAGGCCAGCCGGTCGATATCATCGCCTCGAGGATTGCCGCGCCGCTGGCGCGGCTGATGCCGCATGTCCGTAAGGTCTGGATTGCGGAAAAGCACTGGAAGCCGGGGCTGAAGGAGCGGGCTGGCTTGGCGCGCGAAATCCGCAAGGAGAATTACCAGGCCGCCTATATGCTCACCAGCAGCACCAAGGCTTCGCTGGTGCCGTGGCTGGCCGGAATACCGGAGCGCATCGGCTATCCGCGCGAGTTCCAGTTCGGCATCGTCAACCGACTGCCCGCCGGTTGGCTGAAATCGATGGTGGCCTTCGGTCCGCGCAAGACGCGGCTGGTGGAACAGGTCTGCGCAATCGCACGTCTCGGCAAAAGACCGGCCGAAGACCTACCGTTGCCGGCGCCGCAGCTGGTCGTTTCCGCCGAGGAGCTTGCCGGCTGGCGCCAGCGCAACGGGATCGACCCGGCGAAGCCGGCGATTGCCCTCTACACGTCCGATTTTGCCAACAAGCGCTCATGGCCGATGGAGCGCTTCGTCTCGATTGCGAGCGACTATGTTGCCCGAGATTGGTCGGTCTGGCTGATCGGCGGGCCGCGCGAGCGGCAGGCTGCGGCCGAGATCAAGGCTCAGTTGCCCGTGGCACTCGATTTCACCGCGACGCCCGATATAACGGAGGCCATGTGCCAGATCGCGGCCTCGACCATCTTTCTCGGCGTCGATGGCGGCATCTCTCATGCCGCCGGGGCGCTTGGCGGCCCATGTGTGCTCATATACGGCACGAACCGCGCCTATGTGCACGGCCCGGTAAACGAACAGGTGATCTTTCTCGAACCGCCGATTTCGACGCCGGATTGGGTGGAGAGCACGCGCGCCGTGAGCGAAGACAGGGTTCGCGAAGCGCTGGCGGCGGCGATCCGAAAACACGCGCCGCAATTCGCCTGACCTTTATTCCTCGGCTGCCGCGCCAAAGCCGGCACCCATGCTCGCACGGGCCGCGGTCGCCCATGGCGTGGCGTGATTGTCGATGCGCATCTGGAAAATGAAGTAGGTCGGTGAGCAGAAGCCTATGCCTTTGACCTTGGCCGCGCCCGGCGTGTCCGCCGGCAGTGACTGGCACATATAATCCTCGCGGCAGAAATGGTCGGCCGAGCAGGCTGGACGGTTGCCGCGATTGACGGCGCCGCCGAGACACTGGTCGAAATTGTTGGTGGCCACGCAGATGTCGAACTTTTTGCCCCCGACCAGTCCGCAGATTTCGCTGGGCATCGGCTTGCCCGGTTTGAAGGCGGCGAAGGCGCGATCCTTGTCGTCGCAGGCACGATAGGCGAAGCCGCCCGGCACGCCGATCTTAGGCGGCCGGCAGGTATAGGCGGTGCGCGAGATCGCCGGCGCAGGAGCGGCGAACTGGCCGGTGATCTTGTAGCGGTCGTTGAAAGGCTGCGCCGCGTTGCTGGTGATCTCGCCGGTAAGGCAAGGATGGCCGGAAAACATCGCCGGACTGTCTTTCGGCAGCAGGCATTGCGCCAGTTTGGTCCTCACCCCCGAAGCCGTCGCGATCGGCGTGCAGACCGTGCCGGCGCCGCATTGCCAGGTGCCGCCGAAGCGGCTTGCGTCTTCCGGCATCAGGCATGGCATCGCCGGTTCGGCCGGCGCATAGGCGATCTCGCCAGTGTCCTTCCAAGCAGCGGGCGGCGCGAAGGAGAGCGGGCGAAAACGGTTGGGCTCCCTGCCCTCGGCGGTCGCTTGCAGCCATGCCTCGCGGCGCGGAATCTCCGCATGGAGATGCGGCGAGATGCCGACCTCGAGACGGTTGAGCGGCGAGGTCGTGGCATCGTCGAGGCCGATGAAATGGAAGCCGGCGGTCGAACCCGCCTGATGACAGCCCTGGCAGGTGCCGTTGTCGAGCCGCTCGACCAAGGCTTCGGGTGTGCGCAGCAGGGAAAATTTCGAATAGTCGAGCCCGGCGAAGTCCTTCGGATCGAACAAGGGCGTGAACGGGTGATTGGCTTGCCTTGCGCTGCCGAAGGTCGACCAGGAGATGACTTTCCGGGCCAGGAACTCATCCGGGATTTCGTAGACGCCGAGATCGACTGCCGCGGCATTGGCGCGAACATAGTCGGCAAGCCGCGCTTTCAATTCCGCATCCTGCGCAAGCCGAGCCGTGTCGGGTGTATTTTCCAGCGGCTTCTCGCCGACCGTCGCGCCGTCGATGCTGAAGATGCGCATCAGGTAAGCGGCCTGCCCGCCGAATTCGGTTTCCTGGCCGGAAGGAAAGCGCACCACCTGCGCGTTGAGCTCGAGCTGCTTGAAGGATAGCGAAGCCTTTTCGAGCGGCCCGCCAGTCAGCCAGCCGGCATCGAGCGTTTCGTCGAGCTGCGGCTTCCAGAGGCCGGCAGCGCCTGTGCAACCGCCGTCGGCGTCTGGAGCGACGCTATATATGGCGCTGAAGTTGAACGGCAGGCGCGAGGCCAGTTGCTTGCCGTTCTTCTTGAACGAATATGCGAGGCGATAGATGAACCTCACCTCGCCGCAGCTCGTCTCGCTGCCAAATGCTGCGAAATCGCGCCGGTCGAGCCGGTTTACGACGCCGACCAGACGGAAGCGCGCGGCGTTCGTCTTCAGCCAGCGCATGTCGATGATGCGGCCGACATTGCCGTCGGTCACTTCGTAGAGGGTGCGGCCGCCGGCCTTCATGTCGGCGCGCAACGCGGCGACGTCGGCGGCCACGGTTTCGACGATGGCGTGGTAGGCCGGTGCGGAGTCGTAGAGGGATTTCAGGTCATCCTTGCCGTCGATGCCAAAGAGACCGGCGAAACCGTATCCGTTGGCGTCGAGCATAGCGAGCAGGCTCGGATCGTCGACGATGGTGACCGGTCGATCGGCGGCGCGCGCCGATTGCGCAGCGAAAGCCGTCAGGAGAAGGACTGAAATGATGAGCCCCAGCCGTTTCATCGGACAGCGCTCTGCGTCAGTTCGCGGAGAACAGGCACGATGGCCAGGGGCAGGTCCTCTGCGATCAACCCCGGCCCAAAACGACTGCCGGCTTCGGCATGGATCCAGACTCCCGCACAAGCCGCTTCGAAGGGCGGCATGCCTTGCGCGAGAAGCCCGGCGATAATGCCCGCCAGCACGTCGCCTGAACCGGCGGTGGCAAGCCAGGGCGCGCCGTTGCTATTGATCGCGGCGCGCCCGTCGGGCGCGGCGATCACGCTGTCGGCGCCCTTATAGACGATCACGGCATTGGCGCGCTGTGCGGCTTGGCGCGCCTTGGCCAGCTTCGACAGCGCCTTGTTGTCGGCAATGTCCGCAAACAACCTGCCGAACTCGCCCTCATGCGGCGTCATGATCAAGGCCGGCGCGTCCGGCCTGCCGGCGGCCTCGAACAGCGTCGGGGCCGCATTGCGGAAAGAGGTGATGCCGTCGGCGTCGAGCACGAGGCCCTCGACGCTGCCGTCCCGGCGGTTCTTGGCGAGCACGGCGAGCGTGAAATCGCGCGCCTTGTCGCCGATGCCGAAGCCGGGGCCAAGGACGAAGGCGGACGGCCGGCGATCGCCGATAAGGTCATGCACGTCCTCGACCGCATCGACCTTGCGCAGCATGATCGAGGTCAGATGCGCCGCATTGACCTGCATGGCGTTGGCAGGCGACAGCACGGTGACGGCCCCTGCCCCGCTTCTTGCGGCTGCAAGTGCTGAAAGCCGCGCCGCGCCCGCCGCCGATGGTCCGCCCGAAAAGACGCTGGTGTGGCCGCGCTTGTATTTATGCGTGTCGACGGCCGGCGCGGGAAAGTTCGCGATCCAGAGCCTGGGCAGGTTCTCGAACGCTTGCGGCGCGATCTCGTCGATGATCTCGTCGCGAATGCCGATGTCGGCCAACACGACCTCGCCGCATCGCTCGCGGCCGGGCAGAAGCAGGTGCCCAGGCTTCTTTCGCGCGAAGGTCACCGTGAGCGCCGCGCGAAATGCCGAGCCCAGGACTTCGCCGCTTTCGCCGGAAACGCCCGAAGGCAGGTCGATCGCGACAACCGGCAGGTCCATCGCCGTCACGATGTCGACCGCCCCCTTGACGTCGCCGGTGAGAGGTTTCGACAAGCCTGCGCCATAGATCGCGTCGACGACCAGCGAGCCGGCTTCCGCGGTGAAGGCCGCAAGCGGGCGCCGCTCCAGGGCACAGTCAGCCGCCGCGAGCGCGGCGTCGCTGCCTGCCCGCGGTCTGCCCGATGCCCACAGGGCCACATCGACGCCGGCCTCGGCCAGCAGCCGCCCCACGACATAGCCGTCGCCGCCATTGTTGCCCGGGCCGCACAGCACGTGCACCTTCTTCGCCCCAGGGTAGCGCGCAAGCACGACGGCAGCGACCGCCTCGCCGGCACGCTGCATCAATCCATAGCCGTCGAGCGGTCCGGCCGCGATCGCCAGTCTGTCGGCCTCGGCCATTTCGGCCGGCGATAGAAGTTCATTGCGCATGGGATTGCCGATCTCCATGCGATCAAGCATTGTCCAGTTTTCGGTTCGAAGCAAACCAGTGCGATCGCGGCATTATCCTGCACATGCGATGGCATACGGGAGGGATTCTGCCTGCAAATTGCGCCGTTTGCCCATTTTTTGCGCAGATCTGAGGAGGAGCGATGTATAGGCTTTGGGCGTCCATGACGCATCCGATGCAGCGGATGACGCGAATTTGCATCCGTATGCGGCATGGGCTCGAAAACACCCCTCGCCGCCTGCACTCCTCACGATTGGCACAGTTCGTGCTTGATGGAGGCGCAAGCGGGGCACACAACCCGTCTTCTTGGCAGTGGAGGCCACTTTCTACATGAAAAAGATCGAAGCGATCATCAAGCCATTCAAGCTGGACGAAGTGAAGGAAGCGCTTCAGGAGGCCGGATTGCAAGGCATCACGGTCACCGAGGCCAAGGGCTTCGGTCGCCAGAAGGGTCATACCGAGCTTTATCGCGGCGCTGAATATGTCGTCGACTTCCTGCCCAAGGTGAAGATCGAGGTGGTGCTCGGCGACGACGCCGTCGAAGGGGCCATCGAGGCCATCCGCAAGGCGGCGCAGACCGGCCGCATCGGCGATGGAAAAATCTTCGTCTCCAACGTAGAGGAAGTCGTGCGCATCCGCACTGGCGAGACCGGCATCGACGCCATCTGACCTTCAACCCATTCCGGACGTCATCACACAGGGAAGAAATGACATGACGACAGCCAAAGACATCATGAAGCAGATTAAGGACAACGACGTAAAATTCGTCGACCTGCGCTTCACGGATCCGCGAGGCAAGCTGCAGCATGTGACGATGGATGTCGTCGAGGTCGAGGAAGACATGTTCGCCGATGGCGTCATGTTCGACGGCTCCTCGATCGCCGGCTGGAAGGCGATCAACGAGTCCGACATGGTGCTGATGCCCGACACCGACACCGTCCACATGGACCCGTTCTTCGCGCAGTCGACCATGGTGATCCTGTGCGACATCCTCGATCCGATCTCGGGCGAGGCCTATAACCGCGATCCGCGCGGCACCGCCAAGAAGGCAGAAGCCTATATGAAATCCGAAGGCATCGGCGACCAGGTCTTCGTCGGCCCGGAAGCTGAGTTCTTCGTGTTCGACGACGTCAAATACAAGGCCGATCCCTACAACACCGGCTTCCGCCTCGACTCGACCGAGCTGCCGTCCAACGACGACACCGACTACGAGACCGGCAACCTCGGCCACCGTCCGCGCATCAAGGGCGGCTATTTCCCTGTGCCGCCGATCGATTCCTGCCAGGACATGCGCTCCGAAATGCTGACCGTGCTCGCCGAGATGGGCGTGCGCGTCGAGAAGCATCACCATGAGGTTGCCGCCGCCCAGCACGAGCTCGGCATCAAGTTCGACACGCTGGTGCGCAACGCCGACAAGATGCTGATCTACAAATATGTCGTGCACCAGGTCGCCAATGCTTACGGCAAGACGGCAACCTTCATGCCGAAGCCGGTGTTCGGCGACAACGGCTCGGGCATGCATGTCCACCAGTCGATCTGGAAGAACGGCAAGCCGACCTTCGCCGGCAACGAATATGCCGGCCTGTCGGAGACCTGCCTCTATTACATCGGCGGCATCATCAAGCACGCCAAGGCGATCAACGCTTTCACCAACCCGCTGACCAACTCCTACAAGCGTCTGGTGCCGGGCTATGAGGCGCCGGTGCTGCTTGCGTATTCGGCGCGCAACCGCTCGGCTTCCTGCCGCATTCCGTTCGGCTCCTCGCCGAAGTCGAAGCGCGTCGAGGTTCGCTTCCCCGATCCGGGCGCAAACCCCTATCTCGGCTTCGCCGCCATGCTGATGGCAGGCCTCGACGGCATCAAGAACAAGATCCATCCGGGACAGCCGATGGACAAGGATCTCTACGATTTGCCGCCGAAGGAACTGAAGAAGATCCCGACCGTCTGCGGTTCGCTGCGCGAGGCACTGCAGAACGTCGACAAGGACCGCGGCTTCCTGAAGGCCGGCGGCGTCTTCGACGACGACCAGATCGACTCCTATATCGAGCTGAAGATGGCCGAAGTCATGCGCTTCGAAATGACCCCGCATCCGGTCGAGTACGACATGTACTATTCGGTCTAAGCGACTACATTTCCGACAAAAAAGAACCCCGGCGCAAGCCGGGGTTTTTTCGTGGCCAAATGCATGGAAGCCGCAATGGGGCTGGCACGACGTTCGCGAAAAAGCCCCGGTGGTCCTTTCCACCGGGGCTTTCGATAGGCTGACTGCGGGCCTTCCGGCCCGCACCATAAAAGCATTAGGCCGCTGCCGAGACCTTCGCGTCGGTCGGGACTTGCGAGATCGTCTTCAGGACCTGCGAGGCGATCTGGTAGGGGTCGCCCTGCGAGTTCGGGCGACGGTCTTCCAGGTAGCCCTTGTAGTCGTTCTTGATGAAGGAATGCGGCACGCGGATCGAAGCGCCGCGGTCGGCGACGCCGTAGGAGAACTTGTTCCACGGCGCGGTCTCGTGTTTGCCGGTCAGGCGCTTGTCGTTGTCCGGACCGTAGACGGCGATGTGGTCCATCAGGTTCTTCTCGAACTGCGCCATCAGCGCCTCGAAATAGGCTTTGCCGCCGACTTCGCGCATGTATTTGGTCGAGAAGTTGCAGTGCATGCCCGAACCGTTCCAGTCGGTGTCGCCGAGCGGCTTGCAGTGGAACTCGATGTCGATGCCGTATTTTTCGGTCAGGCGCAGCAGCAGATAGCGCGCCATCCAGATCTGGTCGGCGGCCTTCTTGGAGCCCTTGCCGAAAATCTGGAATTCCCACTGGCCCTTGGCCACTTCGGCGTTGATGCCTTCATGGTTGATGCCGGCGGCGAGGCACAGGTCGAGATGCTCCTCGACGATCTGGCGGGCGACGTCGCCGACATTCTTGTAGCCGACGCCGGTATAATACGGGCCCTGCGGGGCCGGATAGCCGCTTTCCGGGAAGCCGAGGGGACGGCCGTCCTTGTAGAAGAAATATTCCTGCTCGAAGCCGAACCAGGCGTCCTCGTCGTCGAGGATGGTCGCGCGGCTGTTCGACGGGTGCGGCGTGACGCCGTCGGGCATCATGACCTCGCACATGACGAGGGCGCCGTTGGTGCGGGCCGGATCCGGATAAACCGCCACCGGCTTCAACACGCAGTCCGAGCTGCGGCCTTCGGCCTGGTTCGTCGAGGAGCCGTCGAAGCCCCACAGCGGCAGCTGCTCGAGCGTCGGGAACTCGGCAAACTCTTTGATCTGGGTCTTGCCGCGCAGATTGGGGGTCGGGGTGTAGCCGTCGAGCCAGATATACTCGAGCTTGTATTTGGTCATTCCAGTGCCTCTCGTTGCTTGGACGCCGCCATGACGGCATCGACGCATGGCCGGACCGAGCCGGCCTGCCGATGGTTAAAAAGCAAATCGTATGCCACTCCGATCTTGCGGGGTGCGGCAAAATGGTCAGGGCAAAGCGTTGATTTTCCTGAGCCGCCTTAGCAATGCGTCCCGATCGTTCAGCGACCGATGTTGCTCAAATAATGTGCATAAGATGATCTTTTCGTAGGCATATTGCCTAAAGGAATCGCAGAACCTATCTTGGTGGAAAGGTGAATCGAGACGCTCCTGGAAAGACAAGGAGGATCGGCAGTGCAAGTTACGCCATCGCGTTCGTCGGCAAAAATCCTGATGTTCCCGCTTGCAGCACGCAAGTCTGCCTCAAATTTAGGCGCCAAGGCTAAATTCGCAGCAGAGCTTGCAGCGCTTCGCGGCGAACTGGCCGACTTCGACGGCTGGTACCACGAAGCGGCGATCGAGGAAGAGAACCAGCAGCGTAAGAGCTGATCGCCTCTTTGAGTTCAGGAACGAAAAAAGCCCGGCGCGATCGCTCGCGCCGGGCTTCTGTTTGAGCGGATGACCGAGGTCACTCCTTGGCGTGGAGGTCGGTGCCGAGCGTGTCCCTGACGAAGATCATGCCGATGATGAGCGACATCGCCGCGATGATCACCGGGTACCAGAGACCGTAGTAGATATCGCCCTTATAGGCGCTGAGCGCGAACACCGTTGCCGGGAGCAGGCCGCCGAACCAGCCATTGCCGATGTGGTAAGGCAACGACATGCCGGTATAGCGGATGCGGGTCGGGAACATCTCGACGAGGATCGCGGCGATCGGCCCATAGACCATCGTGACGAACAGCACCAGGATGAACAGGATGCCGATCGTCAGCGGCCAGTTCACGGCGGCGGGGTCGGCAACCATGGCGAATGGACCGCCGCCCGGGATGTTATAGACGGTGATCTCGGGCGCGCCGGCCGCTTCCTCCTTGGTCAGCAACTTGTCGGCGATCGCCTTGTCCACCGGAACGGTCGCCTTCTCGCCGCCACGGATCGCCGCGGCATCGAGCTTCAGTTCCGGATTGGCCGCAATGAAGGCGTCAAGCTTCTGGTCCGGCACCTTGGCCGCCGCGCGCTTCAGCGGATAACCACCGTCCTGCAACGACATGTTGACTGCCTTTTGGAAGGCGGCCTCTTTGGCCTTGGCCTGATCGCCGGCGGCGACGGCGTCATAGGATTCCACCGTCTCGTTGCCGATCTTGACGGTGGCCGCAGTCCCAGGCGCGGCTGTCGTCACAACGTCATAAGGCACCGAGTTCTTGGTCAGGAACGAAGTGGCGATATCGCAGGATGTCGTGAACTTCGCCGTGCCGACCGGATTGAACTGGAACCTGCAGTCGCCGGGAGCCGCCGTCACCGTAGCGCGCGTGTTCTGCTGGGCGGTGGCCAGCGCCGGATTGGCGGCCCAGGTCAGCGCCTTGAACAGCGGGAAGGTGCAGACAATGGCGAGCGCGAGGCCAGCCATGATGATCGGCTTGCGGCCGATCTTGTCGGACAGCCAGCCGAACACGACGAAGAAGATCGAACCGACCGCAAGCGCGATCGCGATCATGATATTGACCGACTGCGCGTCGACCTTCAGCACGTTCGTCAGGAAGAACAGCGCATAGAACTGGCCGTTGTACCACACGACCGCTTGGCCGGCAGTGAGGCCGAGCAGCGCCAGGAGCGCGATCTTGGCGTTCTTCCACTGGCCGAAGGCTTCCGACAGCGGCGCCTTGGAGCCCTTGCCCTCTTCCTTCATGCGCTGGAAGGTCGGCGATTCCGAAAGCGACAGCCGGATCCAGATCGAAATGGCGAGCAGCAGGAAGGAAACGATGAAGGGAATGCGCCAACCCCAGGCCGCGTAGGTTTCCTTGCTGAGCGAGCCCTGCACGATCAGGATGACGACCAGCGACAAGAACAGGCCGAGCGTCGCCGTGGTCTGGATCCAGGAGGTGTAGAAGCCGCGGCGGTCGTCAGGCGCATGCTCAGCGACGTAGGTTGCGGCGCCGCCATATTCGCCGCCGAGCGCCAGACCCTGCAGCATGCGCAGCACGATCAGGATCACCGGCGCCGCGATGCCCCAACTGGCATAGCCGGGCAAAAGGCCGACCAGGAATGTCGACAGGCCCATGATCGTCATAGTGACGAGGAAAGTGTATTTGCGGCCGACGAGGTCGCCGATGCGGCCGAACACCAATGCGCCGAACGGACGGACAAGGAAGCCGGCCGCAAAGGCCAGCAGCGCGAAGATATTGCGCGTCGCTTCGGGGATGGTCGGGCTGAAGAAGGTCGCGCCGATGAAGGCGGCCAGCGAGCCGTAAAGATAAAAATCGTACCACTCGAACACGGTGCCGAGCGAAGAGGCGAAGATGACTTTCTTTTCCTCCCGCGTCATGCCGCGGCTTGTTCCGCCGGCAGTCGAAGCCATTGCCATTGATGTATCCTCCCGTGGATCCCGTCTGTCCTCGATGGCTGCGCGCCAGCGTCCGCGCACCTGCGAACGCGGACTCGAAAAAAGCAGCCAACGAAGGAAAAAATGACAGAAAGGGCGGGCGAAAGGCACCGCGACGATGGGATTATGACTTTGGTATTAGGTGCGCTGCGAGAGCGGCGCGACGCTTGTGGGATGGCTCAAGCTTCGCGCAATTCTTGGACGGACAGCCGCTGCCCTGGAATTGCTTTAGCCTTGCAGCGCCTCGAGCAGGCTGACCGCCGCCATCATGTCGCGCTTGCGGGCCGAGCGACGTGCCACCGCCTCGGCGTCCTGGCCCCAATGCTCGATCTGCCAGTCCTCATCGACATGGGCCGCAGCCCAAGCTTCCTCGGCGTCGAGCTCGCCGAAATCGACGGCCAAAGCCAGCAATGCCGAGCCGGTCAGTGCCGTCATGACATGGATGGCGGCCAGCCGCATCGGCTCGGAGCGCTGGCCAAGATGCGCGCCGAGGATGGCGATCGCTTCGCGCGGCTGCTCCACATGGATGACACCTTCGGCGAGGTTGAAGCGCGCCCCGAGGCTGCTGCGTGCCCAATCGAGCACCGGATCCCAGAGCTTGTTCTGACGATCGATCAGGCCTTGCGGACTGTCGGCGCGATAGCAGAGCAGATCGGACGAGGCGAAGCGCAGCACATCCTCCAGCACCGCCTGCGGATCGGAGGCGACGCCGTCGATGGCGGTGTTGACGAGCCGCATCACAGGCATCGTCACGGGATCGATGACCTCGGTCTGGGCGCCGAATTCATCGGCCACTAGTGCTGCAGCCTTTTCGGTCGGCAGCACCATCACGGCCTTGCCCGGCGTGCGCACGGGCCGGCCGTCGAGATGCACCGCAAAACCGTTTTCCACCGGGACAACCGAAACGGCCTTGTAGAAACGCTTCGGCAGCGGTGTCTTCATCTGGATCTGGGCGCGCCGCACCGGATCGGGATCGGAAAGCAATTTTCCGGCTTCGAGGTCTTCGAGAATGTCGCGCATGCCGAACTCCTTAGAGCAATTCCAGGAAAAGTGGGAAGCGGTTTTCCGTCCGGAATTGCTCCAAAACAACAAACAGATAAGGCAGCTCGCCGTTTCCGCGAAGCGGCGAACTGACTTAGGGTGCTGGCTGCCTGCGTGCCGGTCGGTTGACGATGATCAGCCCGGCCGCGATCAGGCCGAGTGCCAGGATTATCCTGACCGTCGGCGGCTCGCCCAACAGCACCGCGCCGCACAGAACGCCGAACACCGGCGACAGGAAGGCGAAGCTCGACAGGCCGGCCGCCGGATAGCGCGTGAGCAGCCAGAACCACAACACATAGGTGAAGGCGACGATATAGAAAGACTGGAACAGCAGTGCCAGTGTCGGCAAGGCGGCCACCGCGCGGATCGGCGGACCGGCGAAAGGCATCACCAGGACGCCGACGACGGCGGCGCCGGCCAGTTGATAGAGCAGCAGTTTCTCCGCGCGTGTCTCGACCAGCTTCGATCGCTTGATGACGATGCTGGTCGCCGCCCAGAGAATGCCCGAGCCGAGACTGAGCAGATCGCCGGTCAGTGTCGCGTCGCTGCCGGCAACGATGCCGTCGGAGAAAACCGCCGCCAGGCCGCAGAAGGCGAGAACAAGACCGCCGAGCTTGCGCGCGTTGATGCGCTCGCCAAGCAGGAAATGGCCGCCGATCAGCACCCAGAAGGGCATGGTGTTGACCAGGAGCGTGTTGCGGGCAACGGTCGTGTATTCGAGCCCGATATAGAGGCACAGGAACTCGACGCCGAAGAGCACGCCGACGATGATGCCGGCGACCAGCGTCCCATCCGCTTCGAACAGCTTGATGCCGCGCAGCCGGCACCAGGCGAAGACGCAGGCTCCCCCGATGAGCGAACGGGCGATCGAGACGAAGACAGGGTCGTAGCCTGCATAGGAGACCTTGGCGGCGACGTAGTTCAGCCCCCAGGAGAAGGTCAACCCGACCATGATGGCCGCCGCCGCCATGTCGACCGCGTCGCGGCGATCCAATACGGACGCAGCAGTCAAATCTCAGTCCTCCGCGCTTTGTTCGTCGAAGCCGAGCAGGTTCCAGCTCTGGCGCATATGTGGCGGCATCGGCGCCGTGACGTCGATCACGCCCTGGTCGGGATGCGGGATGACAATGCGGCGGGCATGGAGATGCAGACGGTTCTGGATGCCGCCTGGAAATTCCCAATTGGTGTCGGCTTCGAAATATTTGGGGTCGCCGATGATCGGGCAGCCGATATGGGCGGCGTGGACACGAAGCTGATGGGTGCGGCCGGTGTAAGGCTCCATTTCCAGCCATGACAACGACTGCGCCGCCTGCTCGACGACACGGTAATAGGAGACGGCATGATCGGCGCCCTTCTCGCCATGCTTGGCGATGCGCACGCGGTCGCCGTCCGGCGTTGCCTCCTTGACCAGCCAGGTCGAGATCTTGTCCTCGCGCTTCGCCGGCACGCCCTTGACCAGCGCCCAATAGGTCTTCTTGGTTTCGCGTGCGCGGAACGCTTCCGAAAGCTTCATCGCGGCGAGACGGGTGCGGGCCACCACCAGCACGCCGGACGTGTCGCGGTCGAGGCGGTGGACGAGACGGGGCTTCTCACCCTTCTGGTTCCGCCAAGCCTCCAGCATGTCATCGACATTGCGGGTGACGCCGGAACCGCCCTGCACGGCGAGCCCCGCCGGCTTGTTGAAGACGAAGACTTTCGGGTCCTCGTGCAAAAGCATCTTGGCGAGCACGTCGGCATCGCCCTGGTTGCGGATCGAGTGGCCGGTGAGCGGCGCATCGCCCTTCTTGTCGACGTCGAGCGGCGGGATGCGCACGGATTGGCCGGGCTCGACGCGCGTATCGGCCTTTACCCGGCCGCCATCGACGCGAATCTGGCCCGAACGCAAGAGCTTTTGCAGGTGGCCGAAGCCGAGGCCCGGATAATGGACCTTGAACCAGCGGTCGAGCCGCATGCCCGCCTCGCCGGCCTCAACCGTGATCTGTTCAACACCTGCCATGGATACGCTTTTCCGTTTGAAAGCGGCGCCATAGCACTAAGGCGAGGATGTTGCGAGCCAAAGACCCAACAAAGCCGGACGATTACCCCAAGAGCAGACATCCGAGGCTCGGCCCAATCCGGCCAGGCCACGAGATTGAAGAGGCGTCGTGATCAGTTGGCGGCGGCCTTCGGCTTGGACGAGCCGATCATCTTCCAGTTCTTGTAGAAGACCGAATTGATGCGCTCCACGCTGACCGAGACGATGGAGAGGAGGCCAGCGATCAGTTTTGGGAATGGAGACGGGCGGATGATGTCGACGAAGACGCAGTAGCGGCGGCCGTCATATTCGTTGACCGAACGATGGAACAGTGTGTCGTCGAAGATGAACAAAGGATTGTCGTACCAATAGTTCTTCTTGCTGCCGCACTGGACGAAGATCTCCGCCTGCACCGGGATCAGATTGTAGAGAATGCGCAGGCTGAGACGAAGCGGACCGAAATGCCAGGACGTGGATTCACGCTTGCTGAAAACGGATACCGCGATCGTCTTGATGTATTTGTAGTCCTTGTTGAACTCGGGAACGTTGTCGATCTTGTGCTTGCCGTACCACTGGTAGACATACATGCCGCGCCGGCCGGCGCCGAAATTGGCGTCGATGTCGGCGATGATCTCGTCCTTGCGGGCCTTGAAGACGCCCAGGACCTCGTTGATCTCGCGCTGGTAGTCCTCAGGGAACTGCTCGGGCTTCCAGACGCCGGGGTTGCGGTAGCAGAGAAGGTCGACGATCAGGTTGAACGGCGACAGCAGCCAGGTGAACAGGCCATTGCCGAGGAAGTAGCGGTCGAAAAGCTTCCAGTCCTTCTGGTCGTTGCGCATGACATCGATCAGGCCGCAGACGACCCAGATCGCGGTCAGGATCGGGATGAAGTAGAAGGCGAGCGCGAGAACCACGACCGCGACGGCGGCCTTGCGGAGCGACTTGACGGTTTGCTTTTTCATTGTCATTCGCGCGGGAGCGCGATCCTGTTCCATGGGACAAAATCACGGCGACCCCCGCCAGCCGTGCGTCTTGATAGGATTTTTTATTTCCCGGCACAATGCCGTCGCGCAGGCCCATCGGCCGGCCAACATAAATATTCGGAATTAGAAGGCTCGAAGCATGCCGACCACCGGGCCGCGCAAGTCAGCTGTTCCGTTCGCTGCGCAGCTTCGCCCAATATTCCAGCCGCTTGCGGATATCGCGTTCGAACCCGCGTTCCGGCGGATCGTAGAAAGTGTGCCGGCCCATCTTTTCCGGAAAATAATCCTGGCCGGAAAACGCGTCCGGCTCGTCATGGTCGTAGCGGTAGCCGGCGCCGTAATCCTCCTGCTTCATCAGCTTGGTCGGCGCATTGAGGATGTGCTTGGGCGGCAGCAGCGAACCGAACTCCTTGGCCGCCGCGGTCGCAGCCTTGAAGGCCGTGTAGACCGCATTCGATTTCGGCGCGGTGGCGAGATAAACGGCGGCCTGGGCGAAGGCGAGCTCGCCCTCGGGCGAGCCAAGATAGTCATAGGCGTCCTTGGCCGCATTGGCGACGACAAGCGCCTGAGGATCGGCGAGCCCGATATCCTCCACCGCCATGCGCACCAGCCGGCGGCCGAGATAGAGCGGATCCTCGCCGGCATCGAACATGCGGGCAAGATAATAGAGCGCCGCATCCGGATCGGAGCCGCGCACCGATTTGTGGAGCGCCGAGATCAGATTGTAATGGCCATCCTGGCCCTTGTCGTAGATCGGTGCGCGGCGCTGGATGACGCGCTGCAGTCCTTCCGGGCCGAACACCTCGCCTTTCTTGGCGGCGCGCCACACTTCCTCGGCCAAGGTCAGCGAGGCGCGGCCATCGCCGTCCGCCATGCGGATCAGCATCGCGCGCGCCTCGTCGTCGAGCGGCAGCGCCCTGCCCTCGGCTTCTTCCGCCCGCGCCAGAAGCTTGGCGATGCTTTCCTCGCCCAGCGAACGGAACACCAGCACGCGCGCTCGCGACAGAAGCGCCGCATTCAGCTCGAAGGACGGGTTCTCCGTGGTGGCGCCGACCAGCACCACGGTCCCGTCTTCCATCACCGGCAAAAACCCGTCCTGCTGGGCGCGGTTGAAGCGATGGATCTCGTCTACGAAGAGCAGCGTCTGGCGGCCGTTGGCGCGCCTGAGCTTCGCCGCCTCGAACACTTTCTTGAGGTCCGCGACGCCGGAGAACACGGCAGAGATCTGCTCGAAGGCAAGGTTGGTTTCGCCCGCCAACAGCCGCGCCACCGTCGTCTTGCCGGTGCCGGGCGGACCCCAGAAGATCATCGAGCCGAGCGAGCCAGAATCGATCAACCTGGTCAGCGCGCCGTCGGGGCCGGTCAGATGCTCCTGGCCGACGACCTCGCCGAGGTTTTTTGGGCGCAGCCGGTCGGCCAGCGGCCGCCCGGGCGGCGCCTTTTCCGGCTCATCGGAACTGAACAGATCGGCCATGCAAGTCTTTTGTTTGAAACGCGATCTTCAGAGATGGGAAGACCGCCTCAATAGCGCAACACCTGGCGCAGTATCTGCCCACCGCGCTCGACGGTAAAGCGCCACCAGCGCGTGTCTTGCTGGGCAACCTGCGCCAGCGTCGCCGCGGTGTCGATGGTGGTGCCGTTCACCTCGCGCACGATATCGCCGGGCTGGAAGCCGAAATCGGCGGCCGGCGAATCGTGGCTGATATCGACGACGGTGACGCCCTTGAGATCGGTGCGCAGGCCAAGCCGCTGGGCAAGCCTGGGCGACAGCTCCGCGACCTTGGCGCCGGAAAAGGGACTGCGGCCACGCAGGGTGACCTCGCTGGGCTTGGCGCCTTCAGGCGCGCGCTCCAGCGGGATTTCGAGCGTCGCCTGCTGCCCCTTGCTCAGCACGGCGAACGTCGCCTTGGTGCCGATCGACAGCGTCGCCATGCGGTAGTCGAGCGCTTCGATGCTTTCGACCGGCGTGTTGTTGAGCGACAGGATGACGTCGCCGGGCTTCAGGCCGGCCTTGCCGGCAGGCCCGGCCGCATCCACGGACGACACCAGGGCGCCGGTCGGCTTCTCCATGCCGAGCGATTCGGCGATCTGCGGGGTCACCAGTTCGAATTCCGCACCGATATAGGGACGCTCGAAGAAGTCCAGCCCGGCCTTGGCGGCGTCGGCGAAGGCGCGCACCATGTTCGAAGGAATGGCGAAGCCGATGCCGATCGAGCCGCCGCTGCGGCTATAGATCGCCGTGTTGATGCCGACCAGTTGGCCTCCCATGTTGATCAGCGCGCCACCCGAATTGCCCGGATTGATGGCCGCATCGGTCTGGATGAAATAGCCCGAATCCGAGACGCCGATATGGCTGCGGGCAAGTGCCGAGACAATGCCGCTGGTGGTGGTCTGGCCGACGCCGAACGGGTTGCCGATGGCGAGCACCAGGTCGCCGACCTCGAGCGCGTCGGAATCGCCGATTGCAATCACCGGGAAAGGCTTGTCGGCCGAGATCTTGAGCACGGCGAGATCAAGCGTCTCGTCCTTAAGCATGACCTTGGACGTGAATTCACGTCCGTCGGCGGTCGCGACCTTCACCTCGTCGGCGTCCTTGATGACGTGGAAGTTGGTGACAATGACGCCGCTCGGATCGACGAGCACGCCTGAGCCCAGCGAGGACTGCGCGCGCGGCTGGGCGCGGCCGAAGAACTCCTCGAAGAAGGGATCGCCTTCGAAAGGCGACGTCACCTTTGCGGTTTGCGAGGCATAGACGTTGACGACGGCCGGGGCCGTCTGCTTGACCAGCGGCGCAAAGGAGAGCTGCACCTCCTCGCGGCCGAACGGCACGCGCTTGTCGGGGCCGGACGTGCCGTTCTCGCCTTCGACTCCATGCAGCAGATCGGTCAGCACATCGGAGAGGCCCGGATCGGCCGGCTTGGCGGCATTCTCGGCAAAAGCCTGTCTTGCGGCCGGTGCCGCGGCGAAGACGGCCAGCGCGGCAACAAGAAACAGTCGTTTGAGGCGCATTTTCGAATCCCTCCAAATCGGGCGCCATTGTCCCGACGAATGTGCAGAATGAAAGGCTAAGGCGATGAAACCGAATTATTTTCAGCCAGTAACCGGCTATAGCTGCATCCGCAATCAGGTACCGTGGCCGATCTCATGAAAAAACAACTCGCTTCATTCCGCGATCTTTTGGCTACCGGCAACTTAGGGCCGGTAACCCCTGACATGACGCTCAAGGACATCGCCACGGCGCTCGGTCCACCAGACGGCTGGAATGTCGATCATGACCACCCTGTCCCTGTCTACTGGTTCTTCGGCAAGCTGGAGATTTCCTTCGACAGTGCAGCTCCGTACCAGATGAACTGGTTTCAGATCGAAGGGGCAACCCAACTCAGGGGCAAATCTGCAACACTGACCGAGAGGCTGAGATTGTCTTTGGACGGATTCTCCGGTGAGACGAAGCCTTCGGAATTCCTCTCGGCGGGCTTATGGGATTCCAGACAGGCAACCGTCTATTATGCAGCGTTGAGCGACGATATTCTGCTGAACATCTGCACCGGCTGCATCCAGATTCACTTTCAGGTCGACACCGCTTTCATCGATGATCGAGAGGCGATCGAATATTTGGCGAGTCGACGTTGTCCCAGCTTGTTAGAGATGTCGATTCTCGAACGAAGGTCGATAGCATCTACTCGTACCCGCAGGCTGCCACAGAAGAGATACCTGGAGCATTCAACTGGCGCTCGCTGAGCGGTCAGGACTATCTTGATCTGCTTCGATAGCTGCTCACAAAACGCAAAAAGGGGCCCGAAGGCCCCTTGAAGCCATTGAGGAAACGCGGGGCTCAGGCGGCCGCGGCTTCCTCATTGGCGCCTTCCGCCTCGATGCGGGCGCGGTCGGCGGCGCCCTTGGCCGAGGTGTCGCGATCGACGAATTCGATGACCGCCATCGCGGCGTTGTCGCCCTTGCGGAAGCCCGCCTTCATGATGCGCAGATAGCCACCGTTGCGCTGCGCGTAACGCGGCGCAATCGTGTCGAACAGGCGCTTCACGATCGGCTCGTTGCCGATCTGGGCGATGACCTGACGACGGGCGTGCAGGTCGCCGCGCTTGCCGAGCGTGACGAGCTTCTCGACGATCGGACGCAGGTCCTTCGCCTTCGGCAGCGTGGTGACGATCTGCTCGTGCTCGATCAGAGACACGGCGAGGTTAGCGAACATCGACTTGCGGTGGCTTACGCTGCGGGCGAAGCGACGGCCCTTGAAACCGTGGCGCATGGCTCTTTTCCTTCTTCAGTTGTTCAAGAGGCCACGGCCTCTAATGGTTTTCCGCATGACCGTCGGATCGAGCGGCTTTCGCCGCCGATCCTTGGAATTCATGCTCAATATTGGTCTTCGTAACGCTTGGCGAGATCTTCGATGTTTTCCGGCGGCCAGTCCGGCACTTCCATGCCGAGATGCAGGCCCATGGCCGCCAGCACTTCCTTGATCTCGTTCAGCGACTTGCGGCCGAAGTTCGGGGTCCGCAGCATCTCGGCTTCGGTCTTCTGGATCAGGTCGCCGATATAGACGATGTTGTCGTTCTTCAGGCAGTTGGCCGAACGCACCGAAAGCTCGAGCTCGTCGACCTTCTTGAGCAGCGCCGGATTGAAGGCGAGCTCGGTGACGGCTTCGGTGGCGACTTCCTTCTGCGGCTCGTCGAAGTTGACGAACAGCGCGAGCTGGTCCTGCAGGATGCGAGCGGCGAAAGCCACTGCGTCCTCGCCGGAGATCGAGCCGTTGGTCTCGATGGTCATCGTCAGCTTGTCATAGTCGAGCACCTGGCCCTCGCGGGTGTTCTCGACCTTGTAGGAGACCTTCTTGACCGGCGAGTAGAGGCTGTCGACCGGGATCAGGCCGATCGGCGCGTCCTCGGCGCGGTTGCGCTCGGCCGGCACATAGCCCTTGCCGGTGTCGACGGTGAACTCCATGCGGATCTCGGCGCCCTCGTCCAACGTGCAGATGACGTGGTCGGGGTTGAGGATCTCGACGTCGCCCACGGTCTGGATGTCGCCTGCGAGCACCGCACCCGGGCCCTGCTTGCGCACGACCATGCGCTTGGGGCCATCGCCTTCCATGCGGATGGCGATTTCCTTGATGTTGAGCACGATATCGGTCACGTCCTCGCGCACGCCGGCGATGGACGAGAATTCATGCAGCACGCCGTCGATCTGCACGGCGGTCACAGCCGCGCCGCGCAGCGAAGACAAAAGCACGCGCCGCAGCGCGTTGCCCAGCGTCAGGCCAAAGCCGCGCTCGAGCGGCTCAGCCACCAGCGTGGTCAGCGTCTTCTTCTTCGACGAGAACTCGATCTTGTTCGGCTTGATCAGTTCCTGCCAGTTTTTCTGGATCATAAATGTCTTCCTTCCTTTGCCCCGCCACCATCCAATCGTGGCGGGCGACACGGAAAACCGCGGAGGAACGCCGTGGCGTTCGCGCGGCGCTTAAAAATCAGACGCGGCGCTTCTTGCGCGGACGGCAGCCATTGTGCGGGATCGGCGTCACGTCGCGGATCGAGGTGATGGTGAAGCCTGCGGCCTGCAGCGCGCGAAGGGCAGATTCACGGCCCGAGCCGGGTCCGCAGACCTCGACCTCGAGCATGCGCATGCCATGTTCCTGCGCCTTCTTGGCGACGTCCTCGGCAGCCATCTGGGCGGCGAAGGGGGTCGACTTGCGCGAACCCTTGAAGCCCTGGGCGCCAGCCGACGACCAGGCAATCGAATTGCCCTGTGCGTCGGTGATGGTGATCATGGTGTTGTTGAAGGTCGAATTGACGTGGGCAACGCCCGACGAGATGTTCTTGCGTTCGCGACGGCGAACACGAGCGGCTTCCTTGGCCATGGTAGTCCTTTCAGTTGATCTCTACACCGCCGTAATGCCAGCGGCTCCACCTTGGGAAGGCAGTAGGGGAATAGGGCAGTAAGGGAGTAGGGAAAACGCTATCCCTATTGCCTTACTGCCCTACTCCCTTACTCCCTTAATTACTTCTTCTTGCCGGCGATCGCCTTGGCCGGGCCCTTGCGGGTGCGCGCATTGGTGTGCGTGCGCTGGCCGCGAACCGGCAGCGAGCGGCGGTGACGCAGGCCGCGGTAGCAGCCGAGGTCCATGAGCCGCTTGATGTTCATCGAGACTTCGCGGCGCAAGTCGCCTTCGACCTGGTAGTCGCGGTCGATCGTCTCGCGGATCTGCAGCACTTCCGCGTCGGTCAGCTGGTTGACGCGGCGGTCCGCCGGGATGCCGACCTTGTCGACGATCTCCTGGGCAAACTTCTTGCCGATGCCGTGAATGTACTGAAGCGCAATGACGACGCGCTTGTTGGTCGGAATGTTGACGCCGGCTATACGAGCCATTTTCTTCTCTTTCTCCATGTGGGCCGGACAAGCCGGCGCTGTTGCCCCGCGTCCGGTGGAGGCCGGCCCTTGCGGGAGTTTCCTGGTTCAAAGCCGATGCCTTGCCCGCAAGGGCAAGCAAAGTCCATGCCTGATAGGAAGACGGGCCGCCATACCCCAACGGCTCACTCCAGTCAAGCGCAATCTTCAATTGTCGCCAAGCGCAATCTTCAATTGCCGGCGCTGCCTACTTTGCCGCGGCCGAGAGCACCTTGCCGATCTCAGTGGTCACGGCATCGATACTGAGCATGCCGTCGACGGTCTTGAGTTTGCCTTTGGCGTAGTAATAGCCGGTCAGCGGCGCCGTCTTCTTGTAATATTCGCGCAGACGTTCCTCAAACACCGCCGGATTGTCGTCCTTGCGCACCGGCTGGCCGACGGCCTTGGCGTCCTCGGCGCGTTTGACGATTCGGCCAACCAGCGCCTTGTCGTCGACGACAAGCTCGATGACTGTGTCGAGTGCGATGCCGCGCTCGGCAAGCATGGCCTCGACCGCGTCGGCCTGGACCAGCGTGCGCGGATAGCCGTCGAGGATGAAACCCTTGGCGCAATCCGGCTGATCGATGCGTTCGGCGACGATGGCGTTGACGATCTCGTCCGAGACCAGCTCACCCGCATCCATCACCGCCTTGGCACGCTTGCCGACCTCGGTTCCGGCCTGGACGGCGGCACGCAGCATATCACCCGTCGAGAGTTGCGGAATGCCGTGTTTTTCTACCAGTCTTTGTGCTTGCGTCCCCTTGCCCGCTCCTGGCGGCCCAAGCAATATCAGCCTCATCTGCTCCTCTTACCCCCGCGCAACTTCGACTTCTTGATCAGGCCCTCATACTGGTGCGCGATCAGGTGGCCCTGAATCTGCGCCACCGTGTCGAGCGTGACACTGACCACGATCAGAAGCGATGTGCCACCGAGATAGAAAGGTACGCCAGTCGCCGAAATCAGGAACTCCGGCAGGAGACAGACCAGCACCAGGTAGATGGCGCCGACGACGGTGATGCGGGTCAGAACATAGTCGATATATTCGGCCGTGCGCTCGCCCGGACGATAGCCCGGAATGAAGCCGGAATGCTTCTTGAGCTGGTCGGCCGTGTCCTTCGGATTGAAGACGATCGCCGTGTAGAAGAAAGCGAAGAAGACGATCATGCCCGCATAGAAGATCATGTAGAGCGGCTGGCCATGACCGAGCGAGGCCAGGATCGTGCTTGCCCAGGCCGGCAGGTTCGTTGTCTGCGAGAAGCCCGCGACGGTCGCCGGCAGAAGCAGCAGCGAGGACGCGAAGATCGGCGGGATGACGCCCGAGGTGTTGAGCTTCAGCGGCAAATGCGAGGTATCGCCCTGGAACATGCGGTTGCCGACCTGGCGCTTCGGATACTGGATGAGCAGGCGGCGCTGCGCGCGCTCGAAGAAAACGATCAGCGCGATGACGACGATGGCCAGCACGATGATCGCGAGAATGAGGCTCGTCGACAGCGCGCCGGTGCGGCCGAGTTCCAACGTGCCGGAGATCGCCCGCGGCAAGCCGGCGACGATGCCGGAGAAGATGATCAGCGAAATGCCGTTGCCAATGCCGCGCGCGGTGATCTGCTCGCCGAGCCACATCAGGAACATGGTGCCGCCGACCAGCGTGACGACGGTCGAGATGCGGAAGAACATGCCCGGATCATTGACGATGCCGTTGCCGCCTTCGAGGCCGATCGAAATGCCGTAGGCCTGGATCAGCGCCAGAAGCACGGTGCCGTAGCGCGTGTACTGGTTGATGATCTTGCGGCCCTGCTCGCCTTCCTTCTTCAACGCTTCCAGCGACGGGATGACCGAGGTCATCAGCTGCATGATGATGGAGGCGGAGATGTAGGGCATGATGCCCAGCGCAAAGATCGCCATGCGCTGCACGGCGCCGCCGGCGAACATGTTGAACATGCCGAGCACGCCCTTGCTCTGCGAGGAGAAGGCTTGGGCGAAAGCATCGGGGTTGATGCCGGGAAGCGGGATATAGGTGCCGAGTCGGTAGACGAGCAGCGCGCCGATGGTGAACCAGATGCGCTTCTTGAGATCCTCGGCCTTGGCGAAGGCCGCGAAATTCAGATTGGAGGCTAGTTGTTCAGCAGCCGAAGCCATGCCTGATTCTCCGCTAGAGCATGATGCCGAAAAGTGTGGAGCGGTTTCCGGACGATATCATGCTCTACTTCATTGATTTCCGTGTCACGCTCGATGCCCGCAGCTCAGGCGGCGCGTGTCACCGAAGCTCACGAGATAAGCTCCGGACCGTAAACATGCAAGCGGCCGCGTTGACGCGGCCGCCCAATTCATCCGGTCAAAGCGCGGTTCGACGGAAAATGCGAAGTCATCCCGGTCGGCCGTGCTTCAAATCGCCGTTACTCGGCGGCGGCCGCTTCCGGCAGCTTCACCGAACCGCCGGCCTTCTCGATCTTCTCGATCGCGGCCTTGGAGGCGCCGGCGACGTCGAAGGAGAGCTTGGCCTTGAGCTCGCCGTCGGACAGCACGCGCACGCCGTCCTTGGCGCGGCGGATGACGCCCGCGGCAACCAGGGCCTCGGCCGTCACGGCCGCCTTGGCGTCGAGCTTCTTGGCGTCGATCGCAGCCTGGATCTTGGCGAGCGACACAATCGCGAAGCTCTTGCCGAACAGGTTGTTGAAGCCGCGCTTCGGCAGGCGCCGATAGAGCGGCATCTGGCCGCCCTCGAAGCCGTTGATGGCGACGCCCGACCGGGCCTTCTGGCCCTTGACGCCGCGACCGGCGGTCTTGCCCGAGCCGGAGCCGATGCCGCGACCGAGGCGCTTCCTGGAATGCGTGGCGCCGTCCTTGTCACGCAGATCGTTGAGTTTCATCATTCTTCTCCTGCGCTTCCGTTCACGCCTCGTCCACGACGCGGACGAGGTGCTGGACGGCGGCGATCATGCCGCGCACGGAAGGAGTATCTTCCAGCGTGCGCCGCTTGTGCATCTTGTTCAGGCCGAGGCCGACCAGCGTCGCGCGCTGCTCCTTCGGCCGGCGGATCGGGGAGCCGATCTGCTCGACGGTGATGGTCTTGGTAGCTTTCTTGGCCATGGTCGAAATCCCTGGTCAGCGTCGACTATTCTTCAGCCGCAACGGCGGTGCCGCGGCGGGCCTGAAGGGTCGAGTACTTGATGCCGCGCGCGGCAGCCACATCCTTCGGATGCATCTGGCTCTTCAGCGCGTCGAAGGTGGCGCGAACCATGTTGTAGGGGTTCGACGAGCCCATCGACTTGGCGACCACGTCATGCATGCCGAGCGTCTCGAAGACGGCGCGCATCGGACCGCCGGCGATGATGCCGGTACCCTGCTTGGCGGCGCGCAGCAGAACGCGTCCGGCGCCCCAACGGCCCTCGACGTCGTGATGCAGCGTGCGGCCCGAACGCAGCGGCACGAAGATCATGTCGCGCTTGGCCGATTCGGTCGCCTTGCGGATGGCTTCCGGCACTTCGCGCGCCTTGCCGTGGCCGAAGCCGACGCGGCCCTTCTGGTCGCCGACGACGACGAGAGCGGCAAAACCGAAACGACGGCCACCCTTCACCACCTTGGCGACGCGGTTGATGTGGACGAGCTTGTCCACCATGCCGTCGTCACGCTCTTCGCGTTCACGCTCGCGGCCGCGGCCGCCTTCTCTACGTTCCTGTGCCATATCCTAGTCCTTGTTCTTTTCCGGAAGCACGGGTTGCTAATTACTGACGCCGCTTTTGGGTCGCCAGCGGCGAAATTAGAAGCTGAGACCGCCTTCGCGGGCAGCTTCGGCCAGCGCCTTGACGCGGCCATGATAAATATACGGGCCGCGGTCGAAGACGACTTCCTTGACGCCGGCCTTCGCGGCGCGCTCGGCGATCAGCTTGCCGACGGCAGCGGCGGCAGCGGTGTCGGCGCCGGTCTTGAGCGAACCCTTGAGATCCTTCTCGAGCGTCGAGGCGGCGGCCAGGGTGTGGCCCTTGGCGTCGTCGATCACCTGGACATAGATGTTTTTCGAGGTGCGATGCACCGACAGACGCGGACGCTCGCCGGCGACCTTCTTGATCTGGCGGCGGATGCGCTGCGCGCGGCGCTGGGTGGCTTCTTTCGTGCTCATACTATCAGTTCCCTGCCTTCAGAAAACGGGGGCAACCCTGTGCGGTAGGCCAAGCCTCCCGCGGCCGCTCCCCGCGGCGTTACACGTCTCTACCTTAACCCTTTGCGAAAAGTCCGAAACTTTTCGGGGCCAGGCCTGTTACTTCTTCTTGCCTTCCTTGCGCACGATGCGCTCGTCGGCATAGCGCACGCCCTTGCCCTTGTACGGCTCCGGACCGCGATATTCGCGGATCTCGGCGGCGACCTGGCCGACCTGCTGCTTGTCGATGCCCGAGACCGTGATTTCGGTCGGCTTCGGCACCGAAATGGTGATGCCCTGCGGCGTCTCATAGATCACGTCGTGGCTGAAGCCCAGCGCGAGTTGCAGGTTCTTGCCCTGCATGGCGGCGCGATAGCCGACGCCGGTGATCTCAAGCTTCTTTTCGAAGCCGTCCTTCACGCCCTGCAAGATGTTGACGATTTGCGTGCGCGACATGCCCCACTTGGAGCGGGCGGTCTTGGTCTGGTCGCGCGGCTGGACGGAGATCTCGTTGTTCTCCATCTTCACCAGCACTTCGTCGTTCACCACGAACTTCAGCTCGCCCTTCGGGCCCTTCGCCGTCACGGTCTGGCCGTTGACGGTCGCGGTCACGCCCTGGGGCAGCGAAACGGGTTTCTTTCCGATACGAGACATTTTGTTGTCCTCGTCATTTCTTTCGTTTCAGGTTCCAGTTCCCGGGCGCGATCCCGAGAACCGAAGCCCATTCATCAATCTCTTGGCCGATCAGAAGATCTGGCAGAGGATCTCGCCGCCGACATTCTGCTCGCGCGCTTCATGGTCGGCCATGACGCCCTTCGGCGTCGAAAGGATAGCGATGCCGAGGCCGTTGGCGACCTGCGGGATCGACTTGGCCGAGACATAGACGCGGCGGCCGGGCTTCGAGACGCGCTCGATTTCGCGCACGACCGGGGCGCCGTCGAAATACTTCAGCTCGATCTCGATTTCCGACTTGCCGTTTTCGAAGTCGGTCTGGCTGTAGTCGCGGATATAGCCTTCCGACTTCAGCACGTCGAGGACGCGGGCGCGCAGACGCGAGGCCGGAGTCGAAACGCTCGACTTCTTGCGGCCATAGGCGTTGCGGATGCGGGTCAGCATATCGCCGAGAGGATCGCTCAATGACATCTCAGTGTCTCCTTACCAGCTCGACTTGACCAGGCCCGGGATCTGGCCGGTGTTGCCCAGATCGCGAAGCGCGATACGCGAAAGCTTGAGCTTGCGATAGTAGGCGCGCGGACGGCCCGTGACTTCGCAGCGGTTGCGGATGCGGATCTTGGCCGAGTTGCGCGGCAGCGCCGAAAGCTTCAACTGGGCGCGGAAACGCTCTTCCATCGGCTTGGACTGATCCATGACGATGGCCTTGAGCGCCGCACGCTTGGCGGCGTACTGACCGGCAAGCTTGCGGCGCCGGTTGTTCTTCTCGACTGAGCTGGTCTTTGCCATTTCAGATTTTTCCTTTTTCGCTGCCGTTACTGGCGGAAGGGGAAGTTGAAGGCCTTGAGCAGCGCTCTGGCCTCGTCATCCGTCTTCGCCGTCGTACAAACGATGACGTCCATGCCCCAGACCTGATCGACCTTGTCGTAGTTGATCTCCGGGAACACGATGTGCTCCTTGATGCCCATGGCGTAGTTGCCACGGCCGTCAAAGCTCTTCGGGTTCAGTCCGCGGAAGTCGCGAACGCGCGGCAGCGCGATGTTCACGAGGCGGTCAAGGAACTCGTACATGCGTTCCTTGCGCAGCGTGACCTTGGCGCCGATCGGCATATTCTCGCGCACCTTGAAGCCCGCGATCGACTTGCGCGAGCGGGTGACGACGGCCTTCTGACCGGCGATCAGCGCGAGATCCTCGGCCGCGACCGAGGGCTTCTTGGAATCGGCGGTTGCTTCGCCGACACCCATGTTCAGCACGATCTTGTCGATGCGCGGAACCTGCATGTCGTTCTCGTAGCCGAACTGCTCCTGCAGCGCCTTGCGGATGGTCTCCTGATAGACCTTCTTGAGGCGCGGCTCGTTCTTGGCAGCCGCCTGCTTGGTTTCAGCCTTAGCCATTGATGACTTCTCCCGAACGCTTGGCGACGCGCACCTTTTTGCCGTCCTTCTGGATGGTGAAGCCGACGCGGGTCGGCTTGCCGTCCTTGGGGTCGGCCAGCGCGATATTCGACAGGTGGATCGGCGCTTCCTTGGTGATGATCCCGCCCTCTTGGGACTGGGTCTGCTTCTGGTGGCGGCGAATGAGGTTCACGCCGCGGACGACAGCAGTGTCTTCCTTCGGCTGCACCGACAGGACTTCGCCCGAACGGCCCTTGTCCTTGCCGGCAAGCACGACGACCTTGTCGCCTTTTCTGATCTTTTGCATTGGTCCGGCTCCTTACAGCACTTCAGGCGCGAGCGAGATGATCTTCATGTGGTTCTTGGCGCGCAGCTCGCGCGGAACCGGCCCGAAGATACGGGTGCCGATCGGCTCTTTCTTATTGTCGACGAGAACGGCCGCGTTCTTGTCGAAACGGATCACGCTGCCGTCCGGACGGCGGATGTCCTTGGCCGTGCGAACCACGACCGCCTTCATCACGTCGCCCTTCTTAACGCGGCCGCGCGGAATGGCTTCCTTGATCGACACCACGATGATGTCGCCGACGGAGGCATACTTCCGCTTCGAGCCGCCCAGCACCTTGATGCACATGACACGACGCGCGCCGGAATTGTCCGCGACGTCGAGGTTTGTTTGCATCTGAATCATGACTGGCCGCCTTCTTCTTTTCTAACGGGACGGGTTCTTCACCCCTCCCCGGTCTGTCCAAAATTCGGTTCGTTCGCCCGGATCAAGCCTGATCCGAAGAGACGACAACCCAGCGCTTGTCCTTCGAAATCGGCTTCGATTCCTGGATGAACACCTGGTCGCCGACCTTGTGAGCGTTGTTTTCGTCGTGCGCCTTGTACTTCTTGGTCATGCGCACGGTCTTCTTCATCACCGGATGGGTGAAGCGACGCTCGACCTTGACCACGACCGTCTTCTCGTTCTTGTCGCTGACGACGGTGCCCTGCAGGATGCGCTTTGGCATGGTTCTCGTCCTTAAGCCTTCTTGGCCGCGGCTTTTTCCGCGGCGATGGTCTTGATGCGCGCGATGTCCTTGCGAACCTGCTTCACGCGCGCGGTCTTCTCGAGCTGACCGGTGGCCTTCTGGAAGCGCAGGTTGAACTGCTCCTTCTTGAGGGCGGCCAGGTCGTCGGCCAGCTGATCCTGGGTCTTGGTCCGGATGTCTTCGGCTTTCATGATCGCCTGTCCTTATTCTGCGATGCGCTGCACGAAGCGCGTCTTGACCGAGAGCTTGGCGGCGCCGAGACGCAGCGCCTCACGCGCGGTCTCCTCGCTCACACCGTCGATCTCGAACATGATGCGGCCGGGCTTGACGCGCGCCGCCCAATAGTCGACGCCGCCCTTGCCCTTACCCATGCGGACTTCGGTCGGCTTCGAGGTGACCGGCAGATCCGGGAACACCCGGATCCAGACGCGGCCGGCGCGCTTCATCTCGCGGGTGATCGCGCGGCGGGCCGCCTCGATCTCGCGCGCGGTGACGCGGTTCGGCTCAAGCGCCTTCAGCCCGAAACCGCCGAAATCCAGGTTGGTCCCGCCCTTGGCGGCACCGTGGATACGGCCCTTGAACTGCTTGCGGAACTTTGTGCGCTTTGGCTGCAGCATCGTTCTAACTCCAAATTCTCAAATGTCTCAGGCGTTCTCGCGACGACGGCTGCGTTCGCGCTCGCCACCAGCACCACCGCCGCCATGCGCGGCATCGCCCTCGGTTGCGCGGCGCTCGGAAGCCATCGGGTCGTGCTCAAGGATCTCGCCCTTGAACACCCACACCTTGACCCCGCAGATGCCGTAGGCCGTGTTCGCTTCGGCCGTACCGTAGTCGACATCGGCGCGCAGCGTATGCAGCGGCACGCGGCCCTCGCGGTACCACTCCATGCGCGCGATTTCGGCGCCGCCGAGACGGCCGGAGCAGTTGATGCGGATGCCTTCAGCGCCGAGACGCATGGCCGACTGAACGGCGCGCTTCATGGCGCGGCGGAACGCGATGCGCCGCTCGAGCTGCTGGGCGATCGACTGGGCGATCAGCGTGGCGTCGATTTCCGGCTTGCGCACTTCAACGATGTTGAGATGCGTTTCGGACTTCGTCATCTCGGTCAGCTTCTTGCGAAGTTTCTCGATGTCGGCGCCCTTCTTGCCGATGATGAGGCCCGGACGCGCAGCGTGGATGGTGACGCGGCACTTCTTGTGCGGACGCTCGATCACGACCTTCGAGATCGCGGCCTGCTTGAGTTCCTTCTCGAGATACTTGCGGATCTTGAGGTCCTCGTGCAGCAGCTGGCCGTACTCGCCGGTGTTCGCGAACCAGCGCGAATCCCAAGTGCGGTTGATGCCGAGACGCAGCCCGATCGGATTGACTTTCTGGCCCATTATGCGGCCTCCCCTTTTTCCTCGACTTCACGAACGACGATCGTGAGGTGCGAGAACGGCTTTTCGATACGGCTGGCGCGACCGCGGCCACGAGCGTGGAAGCGCTTCATGACGATCGACTTGCCGACATAGGCTTCCGCCACGATCAGCGCGTCGACGTCGAGATCGTGGTTGTTTTCCGCATTGGCGATCGCCGATTCCAGCGTCTTCTTGACCGTGCCGGAAATCCGCTTGGCCGAGAATTCGAGATCGGAAAGCGCGGTCGCGACCTTCTTGCCGCGGATCAGCGCGGCAACCAGGTTGAGCTTCTGCGGGCTGATGCGGATCGTGCGCAGAACGGCACGCGCCTCGTTATCAGCAAGCCTGCGCGGAGCTTTGGCCTTGCCCATGATTATTTCCTCTTCGCCTTCTTATCCGCGCCGTGACCGTAATAGGTCCGGGTCGGAGCGAATTCACCGAACTTGTGGCCGACCATGTCCTCGTTCACCGAGACCGGGACGTGCTTCTGGCCGTTGTAGACACCGAAGGTGAAGCCGACGAACTGCGGCAGGATGGTGGAGCGACGGCTCCACATCTTGATCACCTCATTGCGACCACCCTCGCGAACCTTGTCCACCTTCTTGAGAAGGTAGCCGTCGACGAAGGGGCCTTTCCAAATCGAACGAGTCACTTGGCGTTACCTCTTCTTAGCTCTTGCGCTGATGGCGCGAGCGCACGATGAACTTGTCGGTCGCCTTGTTGGACCGCGTCTTCTTGCCCTTGGTCGGCTTGCCCCAGGGCGAAACCGGATGGCGGCCACCCGAGGTGCGGCCCTCGCCGCCGCCATGCGGATGGTCGACCGGGTTCATGGCCACGCCGCGATTGTGCGGGCGCTTGCCGCGCCACACTGTGCGACCGGCCTTGCCGTCATTGATGTTGCCGTGGTCGGGGTTCGACACCGCACCGACGGTGGCCATGCAGGAGCCGTGCACGACGCGCTGCTCGCCCGAGTTGAGGCGCAGGATCGCCATGCCCTGGTCGCGGCCGACGAGCTGGGCGTAACCGCCGGCCGAACGGGCGACCTGGCCGCCCTTGCCCGGCTTCAGCTCGATGTTGTGGACGATGGTGCCGACCGGCATCGAAGCCAGCGGCATCGCGTTGCCCGGCTTCACGTCGACCGCTTCGCCGGCCACGATCTTGTCGCCGGCAGCAAGGCGCTGCGGGGCCAGGATGTAGGACAGCTCGCCGTCGTCATACTTGATCAGCGCAATGAAGGCGGTGCGGTTCGGATCGTATTCGATACGCTCGACCGTGCCGACGACGTCGTACTTCTTACGCTTGAAGTCGATGATGCGGTACGAACGCTTGTGACCGCCGCCGATGAAGCGGGCCGTGATGCGGCCGTAATTGTTGCGCCCGCCCGACTTGGTCAGGCCTTCGGTCAGGCCCTTGACGGGCTTGCCCTTGTAGAGGCCCGAGCGGTCGACGATGACCAGCTGGCGGGTGCTCGGCGTTACCGGGTTGAATTTCTTAAGTGCCATTGTCCTGTCCTCGCGGCCTTGCTCAGAGACCCGTCGCGACGTCGATCGACTGGCCGTCGGCCAGCGTCACAACCGCCTTCTTGACGTCGCCCTGGCGGCCAACCGTGCCGCGGAAGCGCTTGATCTTGCCCTTGCGGACGAGCGTGTTCACAGCCGTCACCTTGACGCCGAAGAGAGCTTCCACGGCAGCCTTGATTTCCGGCTTCGACGCCTTCTTGGCGACGTTGAAGACGACCTGGTTCTGCTCGGAAGCCATGGTCGACTTTTCGGTGATCGCCGGCGAGACGATCACGTCGTAGTGACGGAGGTCGGTCATTTAAAGCGCTCCTCGAGAGCCTCGACGGC
Organism: Mesorhizobium sp. SOD10; assembly: GCA_000824805.1. GTDB lineage: Bacteria > Pseudomonadota > Alphaproteobacteria > Rhizobiales > Rhizobiaceae > Mesorhizobium. The sequence goes on along the minus strand of CCNA01000002.1, from coordinate 1,763 downwards.
GGCCTTCGAAAGGACCAGCGTGCCGCGGCGCAGAATGTCGTAGACGTTGATGCCCTGAATGGGCAGCACGTCGATGTTCGGAATGTTGGTCGCGGCCAGCTTGAAGTTCTGGTCAAGCTCAGCGCCGCCGATCACCAGGGCGTTGGTCAGCCCAAGCGTCTCGAGGTTCGCCGCCAGCGCCTTTGTCTTGGCCTCGGCGAGCTTCAGCTCGTCGACGATGATGAGCGAAGCGCTCTTGGCCTTGGCCGAGAGAGCGTGCTTCAAACCCAGCGCGCGCACCTTCTTCGGCAGCTCGTGCTCGTGGCTGCGCACGACCGGGCCGTGCGCTTTGCCGCCGCCGCGGAACTGCGGAGCGCGAGCCGAATGGTGACGGGCGCGGCCCGTACCCTTCTGCTTGTACATCTTGGCGCCGGTGCGCGCGATCTCGGCGCGGCCCTTGGCCTTGTGCGTGCCCTGCTGCTTCTTGGCGAGCTGCCAGCGCACGACGCGCTGCAGGATGTCTTCGCGCGGATCAAGGCCGAAAATCTCCTCGGAGAGTTTCACCTTGCCGGCGTCCTTGCCGCCGAGCGTTGTGATCTTGAGGTCCATTATTCCGCTCCCTCAGTGGCCGGGGCTTCGTTCTTGGCGGCAGCGGCACGGATCGCGGCGGGCTTCGGCGCGTTGGCCGGCAGCGCCGCCTTGGCAGCATCGCGAACCAGGATCCAGGCGCCCTTAACGCCGGGAACCGCGCCGCGGATCAGGATCAGGCCGCGGTCGGCGTCGGTCGAGACGACCTCGACATTCTGCGTGGTGACGCGCGTGTCGCCCATGTGGCCGGCCATCTTCTTGCCCTTGAACACCTTGCCGGGGTCCTGGCGCTGACCGGTCGAACCGTGCGTGCGGTGCGAGACCGAGTTACCGTGCGTGGCGCGGCCACCACCCATGTTGTGCCGCTTGATCACGCCCTGGAAACCCTTACCGGTCGAGGTGCCGGTCACGTCCACCTTCTGGCCGGCAACGAAATGCTCGACCGTCAGCTCGGCGCCGACGTCGATCATGTTGTCGGCCGAGACACGGAATTCGGCGAGCTTGGCCTTCGGCTCGACGGAAGCGGCGGCGAAATGGCCGCGCATCGCCTTCGACGTGTTCTTCACCTTGGCAAGGCCAACGCCGAGCTGGACGGCGGTGTAGCCGTTCTTCTCCTGCGTGCGCTGAGCCACGACCTGGCAGTTCTCCATCTGGAGAACGGTGACGGGAACGTGCTCCCCGGCATCGTTATAGATGCGGGTCATTCCCACCTTCTTTGCAATCACACCTGAACGCATCGGTTCAATTCCTTTAGAGTTCCGGGCCAGGGGCAGCGCCCCTTACCGCGCTCTCGTTCCCTTAGAGCTTGATCTCGACGTCGACACCGGCCGCCAGATCGAGCTTCATCAAAGCATCGACCGTCTGCGGGGTCGGATCGACGATGTCGAGTAGCCGCTTGTGCGTGCGCATTTCGAACTGCTCACGGCTCTTCTTGTCGACGTGGGGCGACCGGTTGACCGTGAATTTTTCGATCCGCGTCGGCAGCGGAATGGGGCCGCGGACGTTGGCGCCGGTGCGCTTGGCGGTCGACACGATTTCGCGCGTCGAGGCGTCGAGCACCCGGTGGTCAAACGCTTTAAGGCGGATGCGGATATTCTGTCCGTTCATGCGTCAATTCCTTGTTCTGGCGCGGCGCGGGCAGCTCCCGCGCCCGCGACAGATCCGTTTCAGTCCGATTATTCCTTGATGGTGACGAC
>CCNA01000001.1 GCA_000824805.1 Mesorhizobium sp. SOD10 | reverse complement strand
GCGGGGGCCTCGCCGGCCTGCCGCGCGGCCAGTATGAGGCCGCGGAGGCTCTGGGCCTGGATTACTGGAAGGCCCAGCGCCTCATCATCCTGCCGCAGGCTCTCAAGATCTCCATTCCGGGGATCGTGAATACTTTCATCGGTCTATTCAAGGACACGACACTCGTCATGTTCATCGGTCTTCTCGACCCCATCGCCCTTGCCGCGGCCATCCGCGCCAACACGGAGTGGCAAGGTATCTACTGGGAACTCTTCATCTTCATTGGAGCTGTGTTCTTCATCTTCTGCTTCGGCATGTCGCGCTATTCCATGTATCTTGAGCGCCGGCTGAAGACGGATCATCGTTAGGAGAAATGCGCATGAGCAAGACGTTACGTGGGCTTTCGCCCGAAAACCGCCGCGGCCTTTCAGAAACGGCCGTCGAGATCACATCCATGAACAAGTGGTACGGTGATTTTCATGCGCTGCGAGACATTAATCTGACCGTGCGCCGCGGCGAGCGGATCGTCATTTGCGGGCCATCCGGCTCCGGCAAATCGACCATGATCCGCTGCATCAACAGGCTCGAGGAACATCAGTCAGGCAAAATTGTTGTCGATGGAATCGAATTGACAAGCGACCTGAAGAAGATCGAGGAAGTCCGCCGCGAAGTCGGGATGGTGTTCCAGCACTTCAATCTCTTTCCTCACCTGACGATCCTCGAGAACTGCACCCTCGCCCCGATCTGGGTCCGCAAGGTGCCAGAAAGGCAAGCCAAAGAGATCGCCATGCACTTCCTTGAAAAGGTCAGGATACCGGATCAGGCGCATAAATATCCGGGGCAGCTTTCGGGCGGTCAGCAGCAGCGCGTGGCGATCGCGCGTTCTTTATGCATGAAGCCACGCATCATGCTGTTCGATGAACCGACTTCGGCTCTCGATCCGGAGATGATCAAGGAAGTGCTCGACACCATGATTGCGCTCGCCGACGAGGGCATGACGATGCTGTGCGTCACTCATGAGATGGGGTTTGCGCAGGCAGTGGCCGACCGTGTGATCTTCATGGATCAGGGCCAGATCGTAGAGCAGAACGAACCGAGGGCATTCTTCAGCGCGCCGCGATCGGAACGCACGCGCACCTTCCTCGGGCAGATCCTGGGCCACTGACGAAGCCGTCAGTGAGGTGGAGCACCGAGGAGCGAGCGGGCGACCTGAGATCCGCAGCAGAGAGATCGCCAGCCTTCCCCAAGAGAGGGAGATGGCCCCTGCACTGCGGGATAGAGGGTGATGCGCGCTTGGGTGCTGGCGGAGACGGATCGTATGCGCCCTTCCCCGCCTTGTTTGCGTGCTGAGGCCATCAGCCGTCAGCGGTGTCGAAGGCATCCAGTACGCGCGAGGAATAGACCAGAGCCGCTCCCGCGTTCAAAGCGATCGCCACGCCAAGCGCTTCAGCGATTTCCTCGCGCGTTGCGCCAACCTTTGCGGCTTCGGCGGTGTGGCTCGCAATGCAGCCGTCGCAGCGTGTCGTGACCGCGACGGCAAGCGCGATCAACTCGCGGGTCTTGGCGTCCAGGCGCGCGGTCTTGTTGCCTGCACCACCGAGCGCCCGAACCCCCTCAAGGGTGGCGGGGGACAGTTGCCCCAGCTCGCTCACCCGCGACGACAGTTGCTTCCGGTATTTCGCCCATTCGAGCATTCGAAACTTCTCCATAAATCGGGACTGATGATCAGGCAAATACGTGAGCAAACAGCGAGGTATCACCTGGATCCGTCGCAGGCATACCCAAGAAGCTTCATGAGCAGAAATGGCATCTTCTCACGCAATCATGAGAACGCGTCATCCGATCGGCGCTTCGCATCGGCGCCTTGCGTGTTGGCCTGGCCGAAACCGTTATGAAGACCGCTCATGAGCTCATGAAATATTGCCGTTTAACGATCATAATGCGGCCGTGCTATTTCTTTCACCAGCGCCGCCGCCATGCGGCAAGAACGCCCGGCAGGCGGACTCTTTCGCTACGAAACGGCGCCCCGACCGATTCGAATACAAGCTTTCGAAGACCGAGAAAGCCGCTCGTCTGGCCGCCACAGGGAGAAACCAAGTAATGACGAATGCGTCTGCACAACGGGAAAAAGTCATCCTGGCGTCGGTTATGGCTGCCAATGCCAATCCCGGCTGGCTGACCAGCGACCGCGTCGAGGCACTGACCGGCGGGCACGGGATGCTCAATATTCCCGTCGTTGCTGCATGCAATGTCATCGCCGCCGAACTTCGTCGTGGCGTAAGCCCGGAAGTCAAATTTGCCGATGCTGTGCGCCAGCCCATCGACGACCTCCTTGCAAAGAGCATCGCTGTTGCAAAGGCAGCCGGCGCCGACGGAGCAAATGCGGCCCTGATCGCGGCCACGCTTCTCTACCTGTGCGGCGCCAACGCACAGGTTGGCATCCCGGCAGGCAACCGCAAGCTCGGTTCTTCTGCGCGGATGATCGCGGGGGTGAGCCGCTCAGGCCTTGCGGCGGTGCCCACAGCCAAGATGAACAACAAGATCTCGGGATTCGCGGCCGTCGCTGCGGTTTACGATGCCATGATGAAGGGAGAGCTCTCGCCGATTCAAGGTCGGGACATTCCCGAAGGCGTAGGCGGCGGTGTGATGGTTGGCCACGGAGCCCTCGGCGAGGATTTCATCTTCCCCGGCATGGCCGAACGAGGCGCGGCTATCGGAACCAAGGCGATGATGGATGCCATGTCAGGAGCTGGCATGCCCAGCCAGAAATTCCTGTCAGCACTTTTCGGCGCGGCAGCAATCCTGGAGATCATCCACCCGGATGCCGACGTGGCTGAGGAGTACGGCCCCTACGGCAAGGTTACCAGTGCCTTTGTTGCCGGACAATCCGCCGTTCGCACCGCCGGCCTGCCGGAGAAGGTGCATGTCCGCATTACCGGCAAGGAAGTCGAGACCGCAAGGCTCATCGGCGATCTCGGGCTGATCCTCAAGGACATCGGCGGACCCACTGTGATCGGCATCATGGCGCTGGATGAAATCATTTCGGTGTTCGAAGAGGGAATTTGCGGCGCCGGCGCGGGTCCGGTCAATCCGCCGCTCGGCCACGTCTGCGGCGATGCGGTCATTGCGCTGATGTGCCTGTTGCAGGACGGATCGACGGAACAGAGCGTGGCGCGGGCTTTGCGCGATCGACGGCTCGGCTTCAGCTTCGACCCGGAGACCGCAATGATGGCGATGAACATCGTTGCCCGAAAGGCAACCCAGATTTGCAACGGGCCGGTGACCGAAGCGCTGATCATGTCCTCCACTCCCATGGTCACCAAGGCGCTGCATGCCCGCGCGGCGCGCAGCTATGACGATCTGATGGCCGGCAGGAGCGTCGGCGAAATCGTCCGCGCGATGGACGAAGAACGTCAGCTTCTGGTGGAGGCGCGCGGCTCGGAATTCCTGAGCAAGGTAAAGGGCACCAATATCAAGATTCATTTCACCAAGATCGGCAAGGGAGCACGGCGCTCGAGCAAGATGGCTGCACGTTGGCTTGCCTTCGATCCGGCGCTTGATGCCGAAGTGACCGTCGGCGACGACAAGATTCACATGGAAGGCATCATCAACGCCGTCATTCCGGAAGTGGCGCAGGGGATCGGTAAGGAACGCGCGCCGTTCCTGACGGCGCTCGCGCCGATCGCAAGCGAACTGCTGCTCGCTGGCAATGTGATCATGAACGTCACAATCCCCGCGGTGGTCGCTGCCGCGATGGGCAAGATGAACGCTTCGGACGCCGCCAGCGAGGCGCAGTCAGCAGGCCTGATTTCCGCAGGTATTCCCGGTACGAAGGCCAAGGCGGAGGCCGCGGCGCTAGTCGCTGTCGAATCCATGGCGCTCTGATGGCAGGCGGCGTCATCCTCCTTATGGCCCAGATCGATGATGCGCCGGGCGAGTTGCTCGGGCATGTCATCGATAAGATGACCGAGATGGGCGCCAAGAATGTCCAGCTCCTTTCCAGCCTGGGCAAGAAAGGCCGTCCAGCCTACGTACTGTTGGTCGACATCAACGCGGAGGACGAGCCGGATTTCGCCTTCCTTCTCGTCGGCGATCTGGGGATTTGGGGCTACCGGGTTCTCGAATCCCAACACAAGCACTTCGACATCCGACGCTATCGGACGCAGCTCGAACTGAAATGGGCGGGAGGCGAGACCAGTTTTCCACTGCGCCTCAAACGCATCCTTAACGAGGGGATGTTCATGCGGGCAAAGGCCGAACACGACGATCTTGTCGCCATATCCGCGCAGATGAGAGACCTTCTGCCGGTCTCGGTGGCAATGCTGAAGGCGGCAATTGAGACCGCCGTAGGATCCACTGAGCCGGGCGAGACCTTGCACGTCGATCTGTCCGGTCTGCAGCTTGCGGATCGATGAAGGATGGCAGGCCCGATGCATATTCATCTTGATGCCCTGGGCGGCATTGCCGGCGACATGTTCGTCGCCGCGATGCTGGACGCTTGGCCCGATCTGACTGCGATGGTGCAACAAAACCTTCGTCTTGCCGGTCTGGAAGACGACGTGCAGGCTGTGGTGCATCCGCATGACGACGGCGTGCTGACCGGCAGCCGCTTCGATGTCACAAAGATGGGCTCCGGGCAGGCCACCGCCCGACCTCATGCCGATCACCCTGCTCACGGGCATGCCCACGAACGTGATGATCATGACGAGCAGCATGGCCAACATCACCATGAGCACGTCCAGGACAAGCATCGCGGCCACCATCAGCACACCCATTGGCGCGCCCTTCGTGCGACGCTTGAGGCAAGCAGCTTGGACGAAGCGGTTAAACGCGCAGCCATCGCGATCTTCCATGAGCTCGCCCTGGCCGAAGCTGCTGTGCACGGCAGGCCTGTCGATGACGTGACCTTTCATGAAGTCGGCAACTGGGATTCGATCGCTGACATCGTGGCCGCGGCGACACTGATCGACGCAGTGGGCGAAGCAAGCTGGTCGGTTGGATCGCTCCCGCTCGGGCGCGGCTGGGTGGAGACCGATCATGGCCGGCTGCCCGTTCCAGCTCCGGCGACGACTCTATTGCTGCGCGGATTCGCCTTCCATGACGACGGTCGCGCTGGCGAACGCATCACGCCGACGGGAGCGGCGATCCTGCGCTATCTCAGTCCCTCGAGCGGAATCGGCCCCTCCCCGCATGTGCTCGATCGCACCGGCATCGGCTTTGGCACGCGACGCTTACGCGACATGAGCAACGTGCTTCGCATCCTCGCCTTTACGGATGAGGAGGCGGCGCAGGAACGGATCGGCGTCATCCAGTTCGAAATCGACGACCAGACCGGCGAGGAATTAGCGGTCGCCCTTGATCAAATTCGTGCAGCCGAAAGCGTCATCGATGTGATTCAGTCGCCGGTCGTCGGGAAGAAGGGACGGATGATGGCCTCCGTTCAGGTTCTCACGCGCCCGGACGCGATAGAGGCAGTCAGTGCCCTGTGCTTCCGACAAACCACGACGCTCGGCCTGCGCAGCCGGACCGAGGCGCGCACCATCCTGCCGCGGCAGGCGGTCACGACCGACGATGGAATACGGGTCAAGCTCGCCGATCGCCCGGGCGGGCCGACCGCCAAGGCAGAGATTGGTGACGTGCAAGCCCTTCATCAGAGCCACAAAGCCCGGGCTGAGTTGCGCCGATGCGCTGAGGCAGAGGCGCTGGAGAAAAGCCATGACCACCACTGAAACGTTTCTGGCCCGTCTCGACGCGGTGTTCGACAGCGCCCGCCCCGCGGCCGTGGCCATCTCCGGTGGCGTCGACAGCATGACTCTGGCTTTCGTGGCCCATCTCCGGTTGGGCGCAGACCTGACGATGTTCCACGCCGCCTCGGCCGCCGTTCCGGTCAGCGCGACCGAACGGGTCAGGGACTATGCGGCGCGCCATGGTTGGGACCTGCGGGTCATCGATGCAGGAGAATTTGCCGACGAACGCTATCTCGCTAATCCTTCCAATCGCTGCTTCTTCTGCAAGTCGAATCTCTACGGCGCATTGTCGTCGCTGTCGAAAGCGCAGCTCTTTTCCGGAACGAACATAGATGATCTGGGTGACTGGCGGCCCGGTCTCAAGGCAGCCGAAGCCCGCAACGTGCGCCATCCCTTTGTCGAGGCCCGCATGTCCAAGGCCGACGTGCGGGCGATGGCGGCATCACATGGCTTGTACGACCTCGCCGAACTGCCGTCGGCGCCTTGCCTCTCGAGCCGCATCGAGACGGCTCTTAGGATTGACCCTCAAACCTTGCGCGCCGTCGATCGGGCCGAGACGCTGATCCGGGACGAGCTTTCGCCGGATGCCGTTCGTTGCCGCGTCCGGCAGGCAGGCGTCGTTGTCGAACTGGACGAGCCTACCTTGTCGCGTCTCTCCGACAACGGCCGGGTAGAGCTGGCTCGCAGAGTCTCTGAGGCTTTCGGCGGCCCACAGCCCGTCCAATTCCAGGCGTACCGGCGCGGCAGCGCCTTCCTGCGGGAACAAAGCGCGTGAACGACGACATTAGATTGGACTTCCAGCGTCCCGAGCGGCTGGGCCTCGATGAGGCCATCCTTTGCGCCCGGAAATCCGACACGCAGCTTGCTACGATCATGGACCGAGTGCTGGAGCACGGGTCACGCTGCCTGATGACGCGTCTCGATCCCGAAGTCTTTGCCCGCATGGCGCCCACCTATCGCCGAAGGCTGGATTACGATCCCGTCTCGAGGACGGCTTACCTAAACTGGATCCCTGCTGCCGAACTGGAACCGCCCCGGATCGCGGTTGCATCGGCTGGCAGCTCGGACCTGCCGCAGGCCGCCGAAGTCATGCGAACACTCACCTATCTCGGTGCCTCGACAAAGCAGTTCATCGACATCGGCGTCGCCGGCCTGTGGCGGCTTATGGAACGTGTCGAAGAATTACGAACATTTCCCGTCATCGTAGCGGTCGCGGGCATGGATGGCGCCCTTCCAAGCGTGCTGGGCGGCCTCGTGCCGGGCGTGATCATCTGCCTGCCCACCTCGACTGGATATGGGATTTCCAACGGAGGAGAAACCGCCCTCCACGCGGCCCTTGCTTCCTGCGCCCCGGGGCTGACGGTCGTGAACATCGACAATGGGTACGGCGCTGCGTGTGCCGCATTCCGGACCCTGAACATGATCCGACTAGCGGCAGCCAACGCTGACGAAGGTTGGCCGTCGCCAAGCCAAAAATGAAATCGCCTGGAGCGCAGGGGACGTTCGCATGCGCAATCTCTTCGACGACAACCCCATTCGCGCCAAGATAAAAATTGGTGTTGTCTATGGGCTTCTGATCATCGCGAATGCCTTGGCGTGGATCTGGGCCTGGATTGTTTTCGACGATCGGCCCACCCTGCTCGGCATGGCCTCCGTCGCCTACATGCTCGGTCTTCGGCATGCGTTTGATGCCGACCACATCGCGGCAATCGACAATGTCGTGCGCAAGCTCACGCAGAAGGGCAAACACCCGTTTTCGGTCGGCTTCTTCTTTTCGCTCGGCCACTCCAGCATCGTCGTTCTGGGATCATTGGCCATCGCGGCTACCGCCATTGCGATGCAGAACCAACTTCACGTCTTGCAGCACGTCGGCAGCGTCATAGGAACGTCGGTTTCCGCGCTGTTCCTGCTGGTGATCGGCTTTGCCAACTTGTTTATCCTGAGAGGCATTTGGGCGGCATTCTCGCGAGCGCGTCGTGGCGAGATGATCTTCGACGAGGACGTTGATGCGTTGCTGGCACGGCGCGGCTTGCTGGCGCGGGTATTTCGCCGGACATTCAAGGTCGTCTCACGTTCGTGGCACATGTATCCGATTGGGTTTCTGTTCGGCCTCGGATACGACACCGCCACGGAAATTGCCCTGCTCGGTATTTCTACAACACAGGCCACTCAAAGCTTGCCGGTCTCAACGATCCTTGTTTTCCCGGCCCTATTTACAGCCGCCATGTCATTAATGGACACGACGGATAGCGTGCTGATGACGCGTGCCTACGGCTGGGCTCTCGTCAACCCCATCCGCAAGCTTTGGTACAACTTGACGATCACGACCACCTCCGGAGTTGTCGCGATATTCATCGGCGGTCTGGAGGGTCTCGGCTTGATCTTGGACAGACACCGTCTGCAGGGCGGTCTATGGGACATCGTGACGATTTTTGACGAAAATCTCGCGAGCTTCGGCCTCGCCATGGTGTTCCTTTTCGTCGCAAGCTGGATCATTTCGACGGCGATCTATCGGGCGAAAGGCTGCGATCAGGCCCATGTGAATGCGCCCTAGCAGCGGCGCGGCCGAACGCTGACGCACTCGACAGCTCTGCGGAACGCTTTTACTGCTCATGGGGAAAGCCCGACACGACCGCGTCCTCGTTCAGACCTCTGCCAACCGACCACATTCCGGGAGCTTCCGCATGACCGAGACTCAGTCGCCAATCAGCCGCTTTCCCGTCCCGACGCTCTCCGAGATGCCCGATGACATCCGCGAGCGCATTCTCGCCGTGCAGGAGAAGTCCGGCTTCGTTCCCAACGTTTTCCTCGTCCTCGCGCATCGTCCCGACGAGTTCCGGGCCTTCTTCGCCTATCATGATGCGCTCATGGACAAGCCCGGCAACCTCAGCAAGGCAGAGCGCGAGATGATCGTCGTGGCCACCAGCAATCTGAACCAGTGCCAATATTGCGTCGTCGCCCATGGAGCGATCCTACGCGTACGATCAAAAAACCCGCTGATCGCCGACCAAGTGGCAGTCAATTATCGGAAGGCCGACGTCACCGAGCGCCAGAAGGCTATGCTCGACTTCGCGGTCATGGTCTCGGCCGAGGCTTACAAGGTGGGCGAGCGCGATTTGGAAACCCTGAGATCGCACGGCTTTACCGAGGAAGATGCCTGGGATATTGCGGCCATATCGGCATTCTTCGGAATGTCGAACCGGCTTGCCAACGTCACGAGCATGCGGCCCAACGACGAGTTCTACGCCTTGGGCCGTTGACTGCTAGTTGCCGTGTCCGGGCGCATATGCCGTTCGTTCATTAGCACACTAACGTGTCTGCACTCTTCGTCTTCTCAACAATTACGAAGGGCCGAAGCTGTTGTCGCAAAATTTCCGACTAAGCTCCGATACACCGCTACATGGATCGGGGGTGGCGAGCCCTCTGGCTCGATCACGCGCGCTATCTAAGATACAGTGGCAAGGGACTGACAGGTCCTATTCAGGAACCGTACCTATCCACAGAAATATTTTGTTGGTATTTCTGTTGGTAGCAGCTCCGGTTGACCTTCCCTAAGCATCTGAAAGCAAAATAGGATTTTGTTTACTTGGATTCCGCCTCTGGGCACCATCCTCTCTTTCCCCACGCATGAAAGTGCGACGGCCGCACCGCGTAGCTCTTTCAAGGCAGGCCGTAAGCGTCCTGACCTCGCTTAAACAAATCTCTGGTGGTGGACCGCTGCTGTTTCCTTATATTCGAAGGCGACTTACCCAAGGCGGTGCCAGAGGTGTTAGTGCTCTGCATGGAGACCTGGGTATCTCAACCTTGATGAGACATCCACCGAAGGGGGCCTCCGGGTTGAGCTGGTTGCGGGAGGTAGCGCAGGCTTTCCGGGCCGCGGAGGCCAAGGACGCAGCCCTCACGCTCATCGACTATCTACGCGCCAGGCTCTCCGCCAACCTCTCGCCGCCGCCTGTTCTTGCGGTTTGTTTGCGCATGTCCTTCCGCTCAGCGGCCCTTGTTGTTCGAAGCCAAGCTCGGCCAGGCTGCGAACAGTTCGCGGGTGTAAGATTGTCGAGGCGATGCGAACAACGGTCCAACCTCGCCGCCCTCAACCACCCTGCCGGCGCGCATCACGATGGCATTTTCCGCGATCAGCCGCACAACCGCCAGATTGTGGCTGATGACGACCAGCGTGATGTTTTCGGCGCGCCTGATGTCCTGCAACAGGTTGAGCAGATCGCCTTGAACGGAGACGTCCAGGCCGGCGGTCGGCTCGTCCGCGATGAGGATGGAGGGCTTCACCAAGAGCGCGCGAGCGATCGCCACCCGCCTCGCCTGCCCGCCACTGATCTCATGCGGGTATTTGTCGATGACACTGTCGGGCAGGCCGAGCCGTTTCAGGATGACGAGCAGGCGCTCATGCGTCGCCGCATGCGGCTCTTTCAGCACCGTGCCGACCTCGTTCATCAGCGTGCGGATCCGGCTGCGCGGCGACAACGAGGCGGCTGGGTCCTGGAAGATCGGCTGGACGACGCGGGCGCGCTGCCTGAGCGCGGCGCGTCCCTGCTGCAAAGGAGTGCCGAGGATGCGGATTTCGCCCGCGTCCAGTCGCTGCAAGCCGAGCATAGCGCGCATCAGTGTCGTCTTGCCGGATCCGGATTCGCCGACGATGCCGAAGCATGCCCCCTGCGGGATCGAAACCGAGACGCTCTCCAGCGCCGCCGTCTCGCCGAAGCGCAGCCGCGCGCCAAGAACTGTGATCGCGTCGGTCATGGCGTCACCAGCCGAAGACAGCGGGCGCCATGCGCCGCGTTGCCGGCAACGGGATAGTCGCCGGGAACCACCTTCGCGCAATCCGCGAACGAGACGTCGCAGCGGCCATTGAAGATGCAGCCGGGCGGCCGCCTGCGGGGATCGGGCAATTCCCCGGCAATGACGGTGAACCGATTCTGCGCGGTATCGGCATGGCGCTCGCGGTCGATCGGGATCTCGCAGTCGAACAGCATGCGCGTGTAGGGATGGCCGGGCTGGCGCTGGACGTCCCGCACCGAACCGCTTTCCAGCCGCTCGCCGGCGTAAAGCACCGAAATGCGGTCGCAATGCTCGGTGACCAATCCCAGACTGTGCGTGATCAGAAGCACCGCGCAGCCGATGCGATCGCGCAGGCCGATGATCTCGCGCATGATCTGCGCCTCGACTGTGACATCGAGGGCCGTGGTCGGTTCGTCGGCGATCAGCAATGCCGGTTCCGACAGCAGCGCCATGGCGATCACAACGCGTTGGCGCATGCCGCCCGAGAGTTCATGCGGATACTGGTTCATCCGCTGCTTCGGATTGCTGAGCTTCACCTTCGCAAGCGCATCCTCGGCCTGTGCGATCCGGGTCTTGCGGTCGCTGTCGGGCGCGCGCCGGCGCAGCACCTCGATCAGTTGCGTGCCGATGGTGAAGACAGGATTGAGCGACAACATCGGATCCTGGAAGATCATCGCCATGCCCCGACCGCGCAAGGGCGCCGTCGCATTAGGCTTGGTCAGGTCGAACTCCCTGCCTTCGATGATGGCGGTGCCTGAGGTCACCGTGGCATTGTTGGCGAGCAGGCCCATCAGCGCGAAGGCGACCGTCGATTTGCCGCTGCCGGATTCGCCGACAAGTCCGAGCATCTCGCCCTTCTGAATGTCCAGCGACACGTTGCGCAATGCATGCGCCGTGCCGATCGGCAGATTGTAGTCGACCGAGAGATCGCGCAGCGAAATCGCCATCAGCGCGCCCCCGCCGACTTGGGATCGATGACACGGCGCAACGCCTCGCCAAGCAAGGTGGCGCCGAGCGTCGCGACCGCCAGCACCAGCGCTGCGGTGACGGTCGGCCACCAGGATTGGTTGATCGACACAAAACCGTCCTTGATCAGCGTGCCGAGCGAGGATTTCGGCGGCTGTACGCCAAAGCCGAGGAAGGACAAGGACGCCTCAAAGGCGATGACCACCGGAAGGTTCATGCTGGCCAGAACAATGATTGGACCGGCGACGTTGGGCAGATAGTGCCTGACGACGATCGTCACCGGATGCACCGCCAGCATGCGCTCGGCCTCGATGAAGCTCAGATTGCGCAAGGTCCGGGCCCGTGCTCGGGCCATGCGTCCGAATTGCGGGATGAAGACGACCGTGACCAGAAGCACGAAGGTGGCCGAGCCCTTGCCGTAAAGCGCGATCAGCGCGAAGGCCAGGATCAGCGGCGGAAAGGCGTTGACGATATCGAAAACCGCGGTAACGGCGCGGTCGACCCAACCGCCGGCTATTCCGGCGACAATGCCGATCAGCGAGCCGATCACCGACGAGATGACGACGATCAACACCGCGAGCGTCAGCGCATAGCGCGTGCCAACGGACGTGCGCGCCAGGAGGTCGCGGCCGAGATTGTCGGTGCCGAGCAGATGCGCCAGGCCGGGCGCGGCGAAACGCGCCTTGATGTCGAGGACATTGGGGTCCGGGCTGACCAAGGGCCCCAAGAGCGCGAACGCCAGGATAGCAATGGTGAAGGTGAGGCCGAGGCGGCCGTCGCGTTCCGAGCAGATGCGCTTCAGCGCCCACATCGCCTCGTTCATCCGCGCCCCGCGGCAATACGGGGATCAAGCAGCGCGTTGATCATGTCGACCACGAGATTGGCGAGGATGTAGAAGGCGACGATGAAGACGACGCAGGCCTGCACCACCGGATAGTTGCGCTGCGCGATCGAATTGAAGATCAGACTGCCGATGCCCGGCCGCGCGAAGATGATCTCGACCACGACGGAACTGCCGATCAGGTCGCCAAGGCCGATACCCAGGATCGACACCACCGGGACCAGTGCGAGCTTCAGCGCGTACAGGCCGACGATGCGGTATTCGGAAACGCCATAAGCGCGCAGCGTGCGCACATGAAGCTCGGCCAGAGAATCGAGCAGCGCTGCCCGCACCAGCCGCGAAATATAACCAACCCAGCCCAGCGCCAGCGCCACGCTTGGCAGGATGAGATGCTGCAGACGGTCGACGATGTCGCCTGGATTGCCGGCGCCTGCCACCGGCAGCAAATGCAAGCCGATGGCGAAGACGAGGAAGAGCACGACCGAAACCACCAGCGTCGGCGTGGTGATGAAGGAAATCGACAGCAGCGCCAGGCCGCTGTCCAGCCACGAGCCGGGCTTCAGCGCAGCGATGACACCGATCGGAATGCCGACGACAAGGGCCAGCGCCAGTGCACTAAAGGCCAGCGCCAGCGTGTTGGGGACGACCTCGAGTACCAGATCGAGGATCGGCCGGTGCGAGACGACATCCTCGCCGAAATTGCCCGTCGCCGCGCGGCCTACGAAGAGCCAGAGCTGTTCGACCAAGCTGCGGTCGAGACCCATGTCATGCACGATCTGGGCGCGCAATTCCGGCGTGGCGCGCGGGCCGAGCATCACCGAAGCGAAGTCGCCCGGCACCAGGCGCACCATCAGGAACAGGAGCAGCGTGGCGCCGACGATGGTCAGCACCACGGAAGCGAGCCGCGTCGCGATGAAGACGGCGGTTCGCCGCGATCTGGTCATCCGGCTGCTCCTCCCAGGTCCACTGATGGTCTCCTTGTCTGACGGAATTCCGGACGGAAGGCCACGGCGAAGGCACCTCCTGGAATTGCCTTCACGCCTTGTCGAAGAATTCGAACTGCCAGTCCTTTCCGTTGGGCAGGAACATCGGCTTCAGCCAGGTCGCATCGACGAAGAAATTGCGGCCATGCGTGATCCAGATGCACGAGGCCGATTCATCGAGGAGCTTTTGCATCTTGATGTAGATTTCCTCACGCTTGGCCTTATCCAGTTCCTCCAGCCCTTCCTGATGCAGCTTGTCAAATTCAGGGCTGTTCCAGCGCTGCCAGTTCCACAGGCCGATCTGGCTGGCGAGGAACCACTGCGTCTGGAAGCTCGGGTCGAATTTGGACGTATAGGGAATGAGCGTCAGCTCGAGGTCCTTGCTGGCATTGTCGGCCCCGAGCGCCCAGTAGGCGCCGGAATCCATGGCGTTGATGTTGATGGTGATACCGACCTCGGCAAGATTGGCCTGGACAATCTGGGCGACGGCCAACGACGTAGCGTCGTTGAGGCAAGTGAAACTGAAGGTCAGATTCGACTTGCCCGCCTCGCTCAGCAATTGCTGGGCCTTCGCGACGTCGCGATTGTAAAGCGGCGCGTCGGCCCAATTACCGAGCAGGCCAGGCGCCAGCAGCGTCTTGGCGCGCGAGGTGGCGCCGGAATAGGCGCCCTGGATGATAGCGTCGACATCGATCGCCCAACGGATCGCCTGGCGCACCTTGAGGTCGGCCAGATCGCCCTTTTCGACGTTGATGCCGATCCAGGTGTAGTCGATGCCGGGGATATCGATGACCTTGGTGTCCGGCAACCCTTTGGCGGTGTCGAGCTGGTCGGCATCGAAAGCCGTGAAGTCGAGTTCCTTGGCTTGGTAGGACAGGAACGCCGTCTTGTGCTCGGGGATGATTTTGCCGGTGATCTCCTCGAAATGCGCCTTGTAAGGACCCTTGTAGTCGGGGTTCGCGGCAAGCACGAATTGTTCCTTCGGCCGCCATTCCTTGAGCACCATCGGACCGGAGCCGATCAGCGTCGTGGCGATCTTGTCGCCGAGCTCTTCGGTCGCCTTCTTGGACAGGATCGCACCCGAGGCGTCGCAGATGCCGATCAGCCACAGCGCCGCCGAAGGATGCTTGAGGATGAGCTTGCCGGTGTATTTGCCGGTGACCTCCACCGACTTCAGAGCTTCCATGTCATCGGCATAGGTCAGCTTCTTGCCGTTCCTGTCGCCGTTGATGTAGCGGTCGAAGGAGAATTTGACGTCCTCGGCGGTCATTTCGCCATAGCCGCCTGTGAACATCTGCCCGGGATTGAGCTCGAAATCGAACTCGGTCTCGGAAATCTGCTTGATCTCCTTGGCCGCGTCATTCGTCCAAGTGAGCTTGCCCGGCTCGAAACGGACCAGCGTCTGGCAGACGGAACGGATGATGTTGCCCTCGGTGGTGCCGACGCGGTTGCCCGGATCGAGATTGGCGATGTCCGTATCAAGCGCGATGATCGGATTGGTTCTGGCGGCGGCGAAGGCGAAGCGTGCATAAGGCAGGATCGCCAATGCCGATGAGCCCGCCAGAAAGGTTCTACGGTCGAGTTTCATGCGCATTCTATTCCCCTTTGTTGGTTATGTGCCTGATCGATCACATGCAGTCGCGCGGAATGACCTCGTCATAGTTTCGTTCGGCGAAGATCGCTCCCCGTTCGTAGGCCTTGACCCAGCCGCGCGCGTAGAAATTGTCGCGGTCGCAGCTGAAGCTGATTTCGCAGTCGACGCGTGCGTTCCAGTCCGGCCGGGTGAATTCCTCATGGCAGGTCACTGTGGTGGCGCAGCTCGCCGGATCGTCGCCGGTGATACCGTACACCTTGCGGCGCCAGGATGTGATCTCGGTGCCCGTTTCCTCCAGGATGAAACGCCCGTCATCCGACATCGCGGTCAGCTCGGTGCGTTCGGTCGGCAGGTCGGTGATCAGCGAGCGCAGTTGGCGCGCCGGCTCCTTGACCGTCACCCGCCCGGATTCTGCCCAAAGCGGCTCTTCGAAGGTAACCGGGACCAATCCTTCCTCGCTGGCCAGCACCGCCAGATCGAGCCGGCAGCCCGACGGATCGAAGGTCAGCATCGTGCGCTCCGGCGACGGCCATGCCATCGGCCAATAGGACGAAGAGATCGCGACGCGCAGCCTGTGACCGGCGGGAATGACCTGCGCCACCGGCTTGAGGGACAATTCGACCTCCTCGAAGCGACCTGGTGTCAGCGGCACCGGGAATTCGTGGCTTTCGCGATGCGTGAGGTTGAGCAATGCGAAAGTGATGAAGGCCGAGGTCCCGTCCGGTGCCAGATCGGTTAGCCGGACGCAGACCTGCGCCTGCGGCTTGTCGGCGGCAACACGCAGCCTGATCTTCGAGATGCCGGTCAGCGGCAGGTCGGCCTTCATGACGGCGCTGTCGAAGCAGAGCGAGCCGCCGTCGTCGGCGCGCTGGTCACGCGCTCCCTCTGCGGAGATGCGGCCCTGGCCGTAAGGGCACCATTCCTGCCCCTGAACGCCTGTCGTCAGCGGCGACGAGATGACGGGCTTGATGTCGCCGGCGTCCGGCACCTCCCCAAGCTTGCCGTCGCCGTTCAGCCAGAGAGTTCTGACGCCGACCTGTTTTGCCGGCCATTGCGGCAGTCCCAGCCATCGCCCCGGCCTGAAATCCATATGCGAATGCGGCCTGGCATAGTCCATCAGGTAGAGCCGCATGTCGGGATCGCTGTCGACACCGTTGTCGATGCCCTTCAGCCAATGATCGTACCAGCGGATGCATTCCTGGAGATAACCGACGGCAGGGCCGGGAACTCCATAATTCGGCTCCTTGTGGCCCCAGGGACCGCACAGGCCCTTGACCGGCGCCTTGAGATTTTCGACCAGGCTGAAGATCGTCTGAGTGTAGCCGTCGAGATAGCCGCCAACCGCCAGCACGGCGCATTCGATGGCGGAAAAATCCTCGCAGACCGAACCCTGTTTCCAGAACGCGTCGCGACGCTGATGCTTCAGCCATTCGGCCGCGTGGTTCTTGTGATGTTCCAGCCTGGTCTTCCACATTTCGCGCCAGCGTTCCTCGCCGACGACAGCGGGGTCCGGCGGCAGCGCCGAATAGCCGAACAACGCCCCGCCCCAGCCGAAATTGTCGTTGATCAGCAAGCCGCCATTGTAGTGGGCATCGCAGGCGTAACGGTCGTCGGTGGAGCAGGATGTGACGATCGCTTTCAGCTGCGGCGGACGGCGCGCAGCGACCTGCAAGCCGCTGAAGCCGCCCCAGCTGTTGCCGATCATGCCGGCAACGCCGCTGCACCACGGCTGGGAGCAGAGATTGTCGAGGATCTCCAACGCATCGTCCTGCTCGCGCCTGACATATTCGTCTTCCAGCAGGCCGTCGGAATCGCCCATGCCGGCGATGTCGACGCGGGCGCCGGCATAACCGTTGCCGGCAAAGAAGAGATGCATCTCCTCGTCGCCGATCCGCGTGCCGTCGCGACGACGATACGGTATGTACTCGAGGATCACCGGGACGGGATTTTCCTCGGCGTCTTCCGGCAGGAACAGGCGGGCGGCCAACATGCGGCCGTCGCTTAGCGGGATCCAATGGGTTTCGACTGTTCTGACCCCGGAAACGGCGACGCTGGGCATGAGGACTCCGACTTGGATTAAATGACGATATAATATATTGAATGGCCAATCAATATATTAACGCAGAGGGAATGCAATGGCGAAACGATCCATCAAGGCGATGCGGCGGGATGAGTTGATGGACGCCGCGATCGCCGTCATTGCCGAGGAAGGCATGCCCGGGGCCACGATGGCCGTTATCGCGCGGCGCGCCGGCATGTCGGCAGGGCTGGTCAACCACTATTTCGAGAGCAAGGAAGAGCTCATTGCGCTCGCCATGCGCAGCCTGTCGAACCTGTTTCGCCAGGACATCATGCGCTTGGCGCCTGCCGATCCGACGCCCGCGCAGCGCTTGAGAGCCATCGTCGACGGATCGTTCGCGCCGCAGCATCTCGGAACGCCCAAGCGCGCAGCGATGTGGATGCAATTCATGATCGCCGCGCAGACCGAACCGCGCATCAAGCACCTTTACCACCTGACCGGCGCGCGCTTCGTTTCCAATATCCGCTATGCCGTCAGGCGACTGGTCCCGGCGGACCAGGTCGACGATATCGTCGATGGCATCGCGGCCCTCATCGACGGCTTCTTCTGGCAGAATGCCGGTGAGTATGAAGAAGAGGATCTTGAGCGCGCGCGCAGGATCTGCTGGCGCTATGTCTGCCTGCAGATACCCGGCATCGAGCTTTAAGGGCGTTGCAACACAACCCAGAAGCGGGCTTGCGAGGCTCCGAACTGTCCCCAGAAGACCGGCACCGATCGATATGTGATCCTGTCCATTCACCCCTATTGCCAGTCAGGGGGCGAGACTAAGTTCCCAATCTTCTGTTTGTGCTGCTCAGAAGAGATCTTGTACTACACGGGTGAGAAGTTCTCGACATTGAGCCAGAATTGGAGCCATGCTGAACACCTAGCCTGGTCATCTGTGGGCAATTCAGTCAACCCGGTCGTGTTTAAGTTCAATTGGTTGCCATGAGCCGAGAAATCCTCTGGACATCACTATTGCTTGCCGTGCTGGTTGCCAGCGCAGTGGTGGGCGCTTTCTTGCGAGTGAGGCTTCCGGCGCCGCATCGCAGCAGCGAATCAGTCGATTTCTTGCGCAACGTGACAGCGCTCTTGGTCACCTTTGCCGCTCTCGTCATGAGCTTGCTTTTGGCCTCGGAAACCAGCTCCTACAATTCGGCCTATCGTGACCGAAACAATTACGCCGCAGCTCTCACGCAACTCGACGGCTGCATGAAAGACTACGGCTCCGAGCTTGCCGAACAACGCCAACAGCTGCATGGCTACACAGCCGCGGTCATTGCCAGCACCTGACCCCAAGAGCCCAGGCCGGAAGGAGTTGCGTATCCCGACACGTCCAACTTTCCGCTAGTCGGCGAGGCTTCAACGCTCACCGGGATTATGCGCGGAATCGGGCTTTCGCTAGCGGCATTGCAACCGCAGGATTCGTTACATCAGTCGGTCGCAATTCGGTGCAAGGAGATTTTCTCCAACGTCACGGCTTCGCGTTGGGCTGTTATCGAAGATGCCCGGGGAACGGTTTCCGAGCCATTTGCTGGCGTACTGACGTTTTGGCTGACATTGATGTTCCTGAGTTTTGGCCTCCAGGCCCCGCGAAACTCACTGTCGATCTTCGTCATGGCAATCGCCGTTGTCTCTGTCGCGAGCGTGATGTTCGTGATTCTCGACCTCGACCTGCCGTATGGCGGCATTTTTGGAATCCCAAGTACCTCGATGCGCCTTGCACTCGCCGACATGTTGCGCTGACTAACACGCCAGCGTCTCCTGCGGTCAGGAGGCGCCGAGCAAGGACGTGCTATAGACCGAGCGTTTCGTCCAGCCAGTCGTACATGCGTGCATTCGAGAAGCGACCTGCACCGGCCTCACAATGAGCGCCAGCACCGTCATGAATACTGAAGCTCATCAGCATCTTGTCGCAGGTCAAATGCTGGTAGAGCTGTTCCGGTTGCCCCTTGAAAAAGAGATCCCCTTCCGCATCGCATACCAGGGTCGGACAACGGATCCGCTCGGCAATACCACCATCCAGCGTGAAGGCGAGCGCCTTGTGAAGGTACTCACTTGGGCTGGATGCACCGAAGCACCACATGCCATGCGTGATCGACCAACGAGCCACGGGAGACTTCTCCATGGCTATCTGCAGGACCTCATCGACGCGCGAAGATGCTCCCGATTTCAGCGCGCCGAGCGCAGCATTGCGCTGCGCCTCAGGCAGGCCCGCGAAGTAAGGCGCGGCGTAGTCGTACACGCCGTCATTCGCGATTAGGGCTGCGATACGATGCTCGAAAGCGGCAGCACGGGGCGCGAGATACCCTCCCATGCTGTCGCCTCGGAGGGCGATTCGCTTTGGGTCAACGCCGGGCAGACCCAGCACAAAGTCGACCACGGGCGTTAGGACCTTCTCCCAGTCCGGCCGAAAAGTCAGGCCTTCCCGGTGCAGCGGCCCGGATTGTCCCGGTCCATCAAAGCAAAGAACGTGGTAGCCGCGCTCGACCGCCGCACGCGCACCGCTCCAATGCTTCTCCTCGGCTGAACCGTCAAAGCCAGTATGAAGGATGAGCAGCGGGCGAATCTTACTGTCGACCCGATGAAAATAACCAGGAAGGGTCGTTTTCTCGTAGGGAATTTCAACAGGCTCGATAGGAACTTCATACAATGCGGCGGCGGCTTTGTAACAAGCGACCGAACATTCATATGCCCTAATAACACGCGGGTCCTTCGGATTTGCGTGCAGGAAGAATTCCGAGGACCGGTAGTAGCTGCATGCGCGAAGATAGCTGTCGCGGGCACTGACGCGGTGGCTTCGCCGGAGCTGTCCGTCGGCTTCGAGCGCAATACGATCAGCGATGCCATTCCACTGCTCGTACCAGCTCTCATAATCTCCCGCCCTTATTCGAGCGCTGGTTGCCAGCACTTCGCCAAAAGAAGCGGCACCATATTCGTCGGCGCCGAACATGCGAACCGTTTCGAACCAGAACTGTGCGTCAGTGGGGAAAAGAAACTGGGTCGGGGAATAGGTTTCAGAAGATTGGGAACTCTCGGTCATGGCTTCGCTCCTTTGGCCCAGCATACCGGAACACGTTCCGTTGCTGGTGTGGTCAGGTGACTAGCGCCAAGCGGCCCGCCAGGACGCGTTGATCCGAATTCGAACAACGTTCTGACTGTCGGATCTGGGCGCCTGCCCGCTCCATCCTTCGATAACGAACGGGATCTCCACGACCTCCCTCGCAGGTCGGCGTGATGGGGCGGAATTGCTCCGTGGCACCCCAAGACTGTCAGCCTTCGTCCTCGCGCCGAACGCGACGACCGCACTGCTGGAGATGATCAGAAAGCCTCGACGGTCCAGCATATCTCACATTCCAGCCGGGTTTAGCCGAAGCCTTGTGTGAAAGTCCGGTTGCCCGGCCGACCGAGCCGCCCGTAAGACCAGGTTGTAGGCACGGGTGGTTTGGCGGTTCGAAAAGTTCAGGAGCGCAAGTTCGAAGGCTCGAGCCGGATCCGCCCCACCCGACAGATAAAATTCGGCGCCATGATCAGCGAAGGCCAGGAGATGTCTCTCTAGAAGCGATTCGAACCCGCTTCGGGCGGCTGTCATAAAGGTTTCGGCACCTGCGGGATCTTCCGTTGCCTCCGCCACTTCCGATAGGCGCCAATGGACTTCGGGATCGCTGCTCGAAAGCACGGCGCGCAACAGACGTTCCGCCTCGTTGGTCTGCCCTTCGGCCAGCAGGATCTCCGCCAGATGCACCCTGGCTTTCACATAACATGGCAGATAGTGGAGAGCGACCCTGTACCATTGAGCGGCGCGTTCGGCGCAGGGTTCCGTACGACGCTCTCCCCACAGCACTCCGAGTTCGAAGCAAGCCCAGGCAAGCGCAAACGGCGATATCTCCCCGTATTCCCGGAGAGCGCGAAGAAAGGTTTGTTCAGCCGCATCGAATTCGCCCAAATCGCCAAGCAGTGCTCCGAGCGGAACCAACTCATCCCAGAGTCCGGTCCGGACGGCGCGCTCGCGTCGCCTCGACAGAAGCCGCTCCATGTCGGTACCGGTAGCTTGGTCGATCGCCAGGGAGAGTCCCTCTACGCTCTCTGGCAGCGCCCCAAGCGCCTCTCCTCGCGCCAGGGCTGCTCTTGCGTCGCCAAATCGGTGAGTGGCGCTCGCCACCTGTGCAAGCACCATCCATGTCTCCGCCGCCTCGGGGTCTACTCGTAAAAGTTCATTCGCGAGTGTCTCCATACGATCAAAGGCGCTCGTGTCGCCGCAAAACTGGGCTGTGAGCAGCTCCTGATCCAGGAGCGCAGCGGCCGCGGCAGACTGGGTTGGTGTTCGCCAGAACCGGGCCCAGCCATGAAGGCGAGCGCCCTCGAGATTGTGCGCGGCTATCGAGCCATGCGTCGCTTGCTTAAGATCAATCATGGACCAACAGTCTGCTCAAGGTGCAGCCGAGCCGAAACGCGCCTTCAAGCCTTCCAGACCGACCTTTTCCAAAGTGGTGACAATCGCCTTCACGACAGCATCCGGCTGCCCATCCGCCCAATACTGGATACGCCACTGCACCGAACAGCCAGTTCCGTGCGGCTTCACGTCGAGCATCCCTGTGTAGTCCGCGGCCGGGATCCCGCTGATCAAGGAATAGCCATAGGACCTTTGACCAGGATCCATCGATTCCAAGCGCTCCACGATACGCTTTCCGTCAACCGTTTCGATTGTGCGCACCTGCCCAATGCCGGTACCGGCAGTGTCTATGTGGGCAATCAATGGATGCCACATGCCACCGAAGTCGCCTATCAACGCCCATACCGGTTCGGGCGATGCCAGCAGGTTCACAGTGGTGACCACGGTCTGCAGTTGCGCATTGGGCGAGGCTAGGTAGGGAAAGGATTTGCTCGCAGCTTTGGTGGCGCTTGCCGCACCGCCCTGCATGAAAGGACCTCGGTCTCGGTTCACCAACCAGGTGAGCAAGATGTCGAAATCATGCGTGTCGATAGTCCGGCCGCCGCCGGTCTCATAGGCGACGCCATTGAGGGTACTCTTTTCAATTTCGAGAAAGCTCGTGTCCGTAATCGGTTTATGCACATCGAACAGCAAGAAATCATCGAGGAACACCTCGACGCTTGCCGCTATTTCCTCGGAGCTCCAGTCGGCCTTGCCGTCACGCATGTCGTAATTTTCCAGACTGTCCTTCAGCCGCCGTCGGAAAATCGGTTTGAATTCTTCGCGGATCGCAAACGGGGTCTGCTGATTCCACAGGTCACGGAGATCATCTGCTTCGACTAATCCCGGATTGTTCAGCCGCAGATTGGTTTGTTCCGGTCGGCCGATCCAATCGAACCGATGGGGGTTTAGATTAAGCAGACCCGGGGGTGACGGCACCGGAGTTGTCTCGGCCACCGCGGCGAACAATGAGCCGCTCTGCGGGTTTAGAACGCGCTGCGTATCGAACTCGAGGACAATTGACAGAACATTGTCGAGCTGCAGCAGATTCGGACATGGCGTCAACGAGTCCTTGCCCACGACCCAGGCGAGCAGAAAAGGATCCGACCGTAAGCCGGCAAAAATTCGGAAGACGCCATCGTCTGTTGTCGCGCCATCCTCGTCATCGACGACGAAACGCAGTTGCTGGCCGCCTGGCAAGGTGCAGGTGCCGTGCTGTACCGGTCTGCCATCCGGTCCAGGCTCAAGGACTTCAAATCGGCAAGTGAAGCGGTACTCATCGGACGACGTCCGGAATTTCGACGCTGCGCCAAGTCCCACAACGGCAGCGGGACGAATCGACAAGGTATAGTCGCACGCATTCGAGAATAAAGCCGTGGCTCCGGCGGAAGGAAAGGCATTCACCGCAAACACCATACGGGCCGGATCTTCCGGGCTCGTGAAGGCGAATAGATCGGTAAGATCAACAGATGGATCTCCGATCTGCCGTGGGCCATCGATATGATCCGACATAGATGGTTTCCGTCGCGATTGCGCCCGAAGAAGTAACAAGGTACTCTTGGAAGACTATAAATACTATGCC
Organism: Mesorhizobium sp. SOD10; assembly: GCA_000824805.1. Taxonomy (GTDB): domain Bacteria; phylum Pseudomonadota; class Alphaproteobacteria; order Rhizobiales; family Rhizobiaceae; genus Mesorhizobium. Next base: position 578,860 of record CCNA01000001.1, on the reverse strand, counting down.
TCTCGAACGATTAAAGCCATCCCGTGGAAACCCGCTCGCGCGAAGCGCTCGACAACGCCACTTTCGGAATCAAAAGCGGAGGCCAGATGAAACGCAGGCTCCAATGTCTTTTAATCGCGGTGGCCACACTGTCGGCTTCATCAATCACCTTCGCGCTGAGCGACACGCCAGCCCGGTCGGTCAGTCTCGATCAGAACATCGACCAGGCGACGCTGCATCGCTTCTATTTCACGGATCAAGGCACGCGCCTCATTCCCGCAGCCTGGCTCGATGCGCTCAAGGATGCAAACGGGGACCGGATCATGGATCCGGAAGCGCTGAGCGCTTTGGGCTTTTTATACGACGGCGTTAAGGACGACGCCAAAAATCCTTACGGCTGGCCAATTGGTTTCACAGTCAGCGATCCGGCTAGGACCGGCGGAATCCCCATTGCTGGTCTGTCGTGTGCTGCTTGCCACACTGGTCAAATTGAATACCGGGGAACGTCGGTCCGGATCGATGGCGGCCAATCCATGATCGATCTGGCAGGCTTTGCCGGGCGCGTGCTGGGAGCCGTTTCTGCCCTGGCTCACGACAAGGCACGCTTTGTAGAATTCCGAAACGATGCAGTGAAGTCCGGTTACCCGGCAGACCGGATCGACAGAGACCTCGAAGAAGCCGTAGAGGCATTCAAGTCGCTCGGCGGCGGTCCCTCCTTCTATGAGCTGCACACGGTTGCAGCCGGCCGCGGGCGATACGATGCGGTGCAAGGCATCAGCAATCAAGTTTTCGGAGGTGATCTTGGCGTACCGTCCAACTCACAACCGCTCGACGCGCCCGTGACCTACCCGCAGCTCTGGGACATATGGCGTTTGAGCTGGCTGCAGTTCAACGGTTTCCTGCCTCCAAACTCGACCTCGCGCAACATCGGAGAAGCACTCGGCGTGCGTGCCAGGACGAACATCATCGATCCCCACACCGGCGAGCTTAATCCGGAGCCGTTGCGCTGGAAGACCTCCGTTCAGCTCGACAACCTCCTTTGGATGGAAAAGACCCTCGAGCGCTTGACAGCTCCCACGTGGCCAACGGAAGTCCTCGGTCCGATCGACGAAGCGAAGGCTGCGAAAGGGCGCGACCTTTTCGTCGATCATTGCGCCGGGTGTCACCAGATCAGGGAAACCCCGGACGGGCTATGGGATGTCGTTGTCGTGCCACTTAGCAAGATCGGGACCGATCCCAACCAAGCTACGCATTGGGCCGGGCGCACTTATGACGCCAGTAAGCTGGGAATGAGCAAAAACGCGACAGCGGTCGAGCTCGACGTTGCCATAAACGCGATACGTCGGCAGCTCTACGCGGATTTCAACACACCCAAAGAAGAGCAGGAGGCCGACGTCCAATTTCAGGCGCCTTGCGGCTACAAGGCCAGGCCGCTGATAGGAGTATGGGCAACACCGCCTTTCCTTCACAATGGCTCTGTACGGACGGTGTTCGATCTTCTGAGCGATACCCGGCCGGCCCGCTTTCGATTCGGCAGCCGCGAGTACGACCCGACCCACCTGGGCTATACCGAAGACGATGCGCCAGGGTCGATGATGTTGGAGACTTCGATTGCCGGCAACCTGAACACAGGCCATTGGTGGACGGATGACACGCAACGCGCCGGACGGATTGGTCCAAAGCTCAGTGACGATGATAAATATGCATTGATCGAATATTTGAAATCGGCGAACTACGAGAATTATCCACGGACCAAAGTCGACAAGGGTCGTGGCTTGCCTTGCGAGGACGACAAGGATTGGGCCAAGCGGGCTGCTGCGCCTTAGAACCGCGGGCACGCCCCGTAATTCTTGAGATGATACAACACCTGGCTGGAACTGATGCGGGCCAACACCGGCATCAAGCGTGTCAGCTTTAGGTTGGGTCGGCACCTTTGGTTCGGCTACGCGCTTTACGGTCGTGCTCGTCGGCTTGGTTTAGCTCTCCATCAGATGGAAGCTTCAGAAACGCCGAGCATACGCAATCGATGCATGGCTGCCAGCATGAAACCGGCGGCGATTAGGAGCAGACCGAATGCGATTAATGGAAGGGGAATAAACACTCCGGCCAGCGCACCGCCGATCATCGCACTCAGCGATTCCGCGCCTACCTGCAGCGCCTGGTTGTTGCCCATGACGCGGCCTTGACGTTCGGCCGAAACCGCATTGGCGAGTAGTGTGGGGCAGGAAGCAAGCGCAAGCGTTCCCATGAAGGTTGCCAGCCCGCCGGTAATCCAGATGGACGAGAGCTCGGTCGGCAAGGTCACCGACATCATAGCCAGTCCCGCCGCGACCGCGGCTGCGACGGCCAGCCGATGAAGGCCGAACAATTTTGCAAGGGGAGCCATCGCCCCAAAACTGGCGATCGCCGAAATAACTGCCAGGCCGGAATAGATCAGCGTCGTCTGGTCGACGGTGGTATGCCAGCGATCCACCATGTAGACGAGCACCATTCGGAAATAGCCGAACAGACCGAGATAGATCAGAAAGTTGATCAGATAGAGCAGCCGGATCGGACGGTCTGTGAAAACCGTGCCGAGATTGGTGAGAGCCGCGAACGCCTTGAACTGCCGGTCTGTGCCCGGCGGCAGCGTCTCGCGGAAGCTGAGCCAGGTCCAAAGCACGGTTACGGCAAGCAATGGCACCATCAGCCAGAAAGGCAAGCTCCAGCCAAGGTAGAGCGCCAACTGGCCGCCGGCGACCGGGCCGGCGATATAGCCTAGACTTGATGAGGAATAGACCCAGGCGAACAGGCGCGGACGCTCGTCCGGTCCGGTCACGTCCGATATGGCGCTCTGGGCAATCGCGATGTTGGACTCGGCCAGGCCGCCGATCAGACAGCCGGCTGCAAGCGGCGCGAGCGAACGCCACTCAATGCCAAGGGAGATCAGGACGTAGGCGGCCATCGTGACGAACAGGGAGACCAGGAGCACAGGCCTGCGGCCATAACGGTCAGACAGGGCGCCGATGACCGGTGATCCCAGGAACTGGCCGAGGGGATAAACCGCCAAGAGCATGCCTAGCACCATGCTTCGCCGCTCGGCTGTTGTACCGGGGTCGAGAAAGCCATTGTCTCCCATCAGCATTGGGATGAACAGCGTGATCATGAGCGAATAGCCGCAGAACCCGATGAAGGTCACCAGGTAGAGCGGTAACAACGCCTTGAACTCGACGTCCTGCTTCATTGGCTCTCTCCCCTCGTGATCACGCTGCTCACTTGGAATGCTGGCTCGAAAGCCCGCTCATCCCAAATCGTCAAGTTAGTCCTTCGTTTTCATCCCGGACGACAGGAAAGCACCATCCGAAGCTACCATTGAATGGGCCGCTGGTCGCCCGGCGGTCGCCGGGCCGATTACGTCCTCGACCCAGCAATGGTGCTCAAGCCTTGTAGAGCGACGCCATGCTCTCATGAAGCTTCATGGCGAGCGGCGAGGCGGCGTAAGCATCAGTGACGACCTCGATGTAGACACCGCTGTCTGCCTTGCCGGCTTGCTCCAACGCTTCGTCGAATTCCGCGCAGGTGGTGACGCGGGCCGTGAACCAGCCGTCGCAGCCAAGCGCATGCGGCAGCTCCGTGTAGCGCCATGGGGCGATGTCGTTGTAGGCGATCTCCGGATCCTTGCAGAGCAGCCGCTCGATCAGGTAGCCGTCATTGTTGAGCACGAAGACGACCGGCTTCAGCCCCAGCCGGCCGAACTGGCCGATCTCCTGCGCGGTAAGCTGGTGCGAGCCGTCGCCGGTAACCAGCACGACGCGGCGGTCGGGTGCGGCCGCAGCGGCGCCCACGGCGGCAGGCGTCGCCCAGCCGATCGAGCCCCAGAGCGTCTGGTTATGGAAGGTAGCGCCCTTCGGTATGAGCGCGAAACCAAGACCCATCGAGGCCGTGCCCGTCTCGCCGATCACGATGTCCTCGGGCTTCAGAAACTCGGCCCAGCGTGGATAAAGCGCCTCCACGGTGATCGGATCATTGCCCTTGCCCGATTTGACTCCGAGCGAGACGGCGGGAATGCGCTTCCAGTTGCGCTTCGTCAGCTTTCTCGACAGCGCCTCAAGCACGTCCCCCAGCTCGATATTGGCATAGGTCTTGCCGCCGACATGGACATGATGATGGCCGATGGAGATAGTCCTGGCTGGGTCGAGGCGAGCGGTGAAGGCGCCGGTGTTGAAGTCGGACGCCAGCGTGCCGATGGCCAGCACCTGGTCGCTCCCTTCGACGAAGCCGCGCACCTCTTCGCTCATGATCGCCCCGTCATACATGCCCACGAAGCCCGCCTGCTGCTCATCGAGCACGGACTTGTCCATGAACATGGTGGCGAAGGGCAGGCCAGACTTGTCGATGACCGCTTGCATCGCAGCCTTGAGGCCGCTGCGCGCAATCAGGATGCCTGGCAGCACGCAGGCCGTCTCGGCCTTGTCGAGTGCGGCCACGATCGCTGCGACGGCTGCTTCGAGTGCTTCGGCATTGCTTCCAGGTGCACGGATCGGCTCGGCCGAGCCCAGCACCGGCTGGTTGGCATAATCGGCAGGGAAAACCATGTAGACCGGCCGGCGGTGGAACAGCGCTTCGGCGATCAGCCGCTCGGTCTCATAGGCAACATTTTGCGGAGTCATGACCGCATGGGCGCAGACCACCGGTTCGCTCATGCGGTGGAACAGATCATATTCGCCGTTGCCCAGCGTGTGATGCATGGCCCGGCGGGACGTCTGCACGGCCATGCCCGGTGCCCCGACCAGGTGGAAGATCGGCAGGTGCTCGGCGTAGGCGCCGGCAATGCCATTGATGGCGCTGAGCTCGCCGACGCCATAGGTGGTGCAGAGCGCTGCCATGCCCTTGATGCGGGCATAGCCGTCAGCGGCGTAAGCCGCGTTGAGCTCGTTGGCGCAGCCGATCCAGCGCATGGCGGGATCGTTGCAGATGGCGTCGTTGACCGGGAAGGCGTAGTCGCCCGGAACGCCGAAGACATCGGAAATGCCGATCGCCTTGAGACGCTCGAGCACGTGCTGGATTACAGTGAGGGTCATTGCTGCCTCCTTTGACGGAATGTTGCTGGCCACCGAACAGGTCCTGCTCATCGACCCAGGCCGAGATGTTCGGACGTTCGACTGATGGCCAGGGCTTTCCGAGCGCTGGCTGTTGTCCCTGGCGAAGAATTCCGTCTCCCATGACCAGGATGCCCGTCGGATAGAACTGAAGCTGCGGATGGCACTCCTCATAGAGCCGATGCGCCGCAATGGATGAGCGAGGCTGCTGCCGCAGCCTCGTCCATCCTGCTGACGACGGGCGCAAAGGCACGTCGACAGCTGAATCGAACAGAGACTTGTCATCATCATCAGTAAGATTCCGTACGCTGCGCTTGCGATGCATTCCCACCGCCGGCGCCTCCAGCAGTGGATCCAGCTCACTGCAATCTTTTCACAGATGGCGGAGCGCTAGGCCAGGTTTGTTCTGATTACACAATACTATCTTCCCACCGCAAGTCATGTCTGCGATCATGGGCATACGCCGATAAGCATTTTGAGTTATGGATCAAGAGCAACAAGGCTATCTATCTTCAGATGCAACGGTCGAGCGGACCTTCCGCGCTCTGTAAACAAACGCGTCGGAAGGACATCCGCCTGGCGCGAAGTGCGCGATCACTACAATTCTAACAATGGAGACTAGCCATGCAAAGACTCATCGACATGTTTCTCATGGCCTTTCGCTATACTTTTCTCTTCTCGGCCGGACTGATCTCGACGGCAGGAGCGAATGCCGCCTCCTTCGACTGTCAACACGCGCTTCTGCCGGCTGAACAGGCCATCTGCTCCAATGCCAATCTCAGCAGACTCGATGAACAGACCGCCGGCATGTACTTCATCATCACGGGAAGCGGCGCGCCGGCGGCAACTGTCTCGCAGGCGAAGGCTGCGCAAAGCCAGTTCCTCCGCCGTCGCAATGCCTGCGGTGCGAATGTGAACTGCCTCGTCAGCGCCTACACGGACCAGATGATGTACCTCAAGAACGTCAAGAGCAATCTGGGACTTTAGCGTCGCGGCGAGACCAGGGGTCGAGCAGAAAGGCTTCAGGCCGAGCGGGACGGATGTTCAAAATCGTTGCGCGACTTCGATTCACCGGAACGGAAAATGAGGATTGCGAGATGAAGCTGCTTTTCATTTCCATGGCCAATAGGCGGCCAGCCGTTATCGTCCTTGCCTTGTGTCTATTGCTGGCTGGCAATCTCGCTGCGCGAGCGCAGGACGCGTTTTACGAGGCTTCGCCGCAAGAGGTCCTGGGACCCCCTGGAACCATTATCCGGCAAGAGCGGCTGTTCGTTGGCCTTTTCCTTTCGGCGAAAGCCTACCGCGTGCTCTACAGATCGACCGGGCTCAAGGGCGAACCGATCGCAGTCTCCGGCACGATCGTGGTTCCGACGGGAGCAGCGCCCGCCGGCGGAAGGCCGATTCTGGCCTGGGCGCATCCGACCTCGGGCATTGTTCCGCGCTGCGCGCCATCGCTCGCGTTGTTCAAGTTCCAGCAGATCCAAGGTCTCCGGGATATGGTAAGGCACGGCTACATCGTCACGGCGACCGACTATCCCGGGCTCGGCACGCCCGGTCCCCATCCTTATCTCGTTGGAATGAGCGAAGGCCGCGCGGTGCTCGATTCTTTGCGTGCGGCTCGAAACCTATCGGACGCGGAGGCCGGATCGCAGGTTGCGGTCTGGGGGCACTCGCAAGGCGGCCAGGCCGTCCTCTACGCCGGTCTTTTGGCCAAGCGATATGCGCCAGAGCTGCACCTGGTCGGGGTTGCCGCGGCTGCGCCGGCGACTGATCTCGGAACCCTGCTGCGCGATGATTTCGCGACGCCGGGCGGCAAGAACCTTCTCGCCATGACGTTGTGGTCCTGGGCACGTGTCTTCGGGGCGCCCATCGACAAGGTCGTTCTTCCAGCAGCTCGGCCGGTGGTCAACCGCCTCGCTGAGGATTGCATAGAGTCGCCCATCGACATCAAGCCGCGGGCCGAGATCGGCAAAGAGCTTCAGCAGCGCTTTCTGCGGGTCAAGAATCTGACCAGCCTGCAACCGTGGCGGTCGCTGCTTGCCCAGAACACAATCGGCATTCTGCCCAGCAACATCCCGATTTTCCTGGCACAGGGTGAGGCCGACACCACCGTCGATCCCGCGGTGACCCAACACTACGCAAAGCGGCTTTGTGCAGCCGGCAGCCCGGTCCAATTGGTGATGATGCCGAAAGTCGGACACGCACTCGCTGCCGATAGAAGTGCGAAAGCGGCGGTCCAATGGATATCCGAGCGATTCACGGGCGGCCCCCCGCCGAACAACTGCGGGAGCTGACCGCAGTCCAACTGGTTTGCACAAACTCGTGTAAGCAAATAGGAGCACTCCATTGAGCTCTGTCGTCCTCGGGGGAATCGTTTTCCTTTGCCTGTTCGGAGCCGCATTGTTTGGCATGTTGCTTAGGCCCCGCCTTCCGGAGCACCATCTAAGCACCGACTCCAAGGATACGATCAGGCTCGCCACCGCGATCGTAGGAACGCTTTCGGCGCTCGCTCTCGGCCTGCTGATCGCTTCGGCAAAGTCCGATTACGACGATGCCGACGCGGAACTTCGTACGTCGGTCGGCCACGTTGTGCTGCTCGACCGTGTCATGGCGCATTATGGCCCCGAGACCCAGGAAGCGCGTCGCTTGCTTCGCAAGCTCGTCGTGGCGCGGCTCAACCAAACCTGGACCAACACGGACGACCAGGGTTCAGCCGACGACGCGTCGGTTTTCGATGCCGGGGTCGAGCCCGTTCAGGACCTGCTCCGGGCACTGTCGCCGGGAACCGATGGCCAGCGCTGGCTGCAATCGCGGGCACTCGAAGTCAGCGGTCAAATTGCCGAGGCTCACTGGATGCACATGGACGCCGGGAGCGAAGGGCTACCATGGCCCTTCGTAACGATATTGGTGTTCTGGTTAGCCGTCCTGTTCGCCACATTCGGTCTTTTGGCGCCACGCAACATGACGGTCGGGCTCACCTTGTTCATCTGCGCGCTGTCGGTTGCAGGGGCGGTGTTTCTGATCGTCGATATGGCGAATCCTTATCTCGGACTGATCTATATTGGCGACGCTCCTCTGCGAAGCGCCCTGGTGCAGCTTGGACGGTAGTGCACCGCGAAGATCGGGCGGACCCCACCTCGCAATATGGACCTGATCCGCCTCAATTTCGTCCAACGGGGCGAGGTATTTTTGTTGGTATCGGAGAACCTGTCGATATCGAAGCACCAACAGGGGATCCTATAAACGGCTCTCTCCGACGTGAAATGCTGCACGGTTTGCGTTCAGTTCCAGAGGCCGCGGCGAGGGCGCCGAGCCTGACCGCTTTCCTGGAATTGCCCTAGATCACCGCTTCCTCAAGGAACGGCTCGTTGCGCGGGATTCTTTCATAGCAGAACGGCGACAGGTCGAGCGTCTGAAAGGCGCCGTGGACGATCAGCTCCGAGACCGCCCGGCCCACCGCCGGCGACTGCTGCAGGCCGTGGCCCGAAAAACCGTTGGCGAACATGAAATTCTTCACCTCAGGGTGGAAGCCGACGATGCCGTTGTGGTCGAGCATGTTGTATTCGTAGTGGCCGGTCCAGCTGGTCTGAATTTTCAATGCGTCGAAGGCCGGAATGCGGTGCCAGAGCGCCGGCCATATGTAATCGTCGAATTCCTCGAAATGCATTTCGAAGTCGTCATAGTCGGCCGGGCCGTCGCCCTGCGGCGTGTTGCCGGTGAGGAAAAGCTCGCCTTCGGGACGCACGAAGGTGCCGGAAAGGTCGATGACGTTCGGCATGCGGCCGGGGATCGGATTGGCGCTGGCGAAAACGAAGCTGTAGCGTTTGTACGGCGCGACCGGAATGCACAGCCCGGCCATGGCTGCGACCTGCTGCGCGCGTGGACCTGCCGCGTTGACCAGCGTTCCGCAGGCGACCGTCTCGCCCGTCGCCAAGCGCGCCGAGACGACCCGCCCGTCAACGACGTCCAGTCCCGTCACGGCATTGTCGATATATTCGACCCCGCTGCCGCGCGCGGCGCGGCGGAAGCCGTTCAGCAGGCCCATGGAATCGAACCAGCCCTCTTCGCGGGAGCCCCAGGAGCCGCCGCCGAGATCGTCGACATTGAGCCACGGAAAACGCTCCTTCAGCGGACCCGGTTCGAGAAAGACCGTATGAGCGCCGAGGCTGCGCTGCAGCTCGACCCGCTCCTTGGCCGCTTCCACGCCTTCAGGCGAGCAGCAATAGAGATAACCGTGTTCCTTGAAGCCAAGATCGGGCGCCGGCTCATCCGTGTAGAACGGCGCCATCCGCTCCTGGAAGGTTCGGATGATCTCGATGCCGAACTGGCTGATCTTCACATTGATCGGATTGGAATATTGCTGGCGGATCGCGCTGGTGGAGAGCGCGGTCGAGGAGAACTCGTAGCTCGAGTCGCGCTCCACCACGAGGATCGAGGCGCGGTTGCCCAGAGCCTGGCTGAGCCAATAGGCGGTCGACGAGCCGACGACCGCGCCGCCGACGATGATGATATCATAGGCGTTGCGCGACGGGGCCTTGTAAGGGGGGATCGCCACTTCTGTACTCCGCTCTACTGGTTGAACGAGGCGATCAGAGCATCCGAACCCCGCGCCAGCAGACCGAGGTCGGAGCCCACCGCAACCATCGTGAAGCCGTCGGCGAGATAGCGGTCGGCATCGGCCTTCACCGGAGCCAGGATGCCGCTGGCCTTGCCTGCCGACGCAGCGGCTTTGCGAACGGACGATATCGCCTGCTGCACGTGCGCCGCGCCGGGATTGCCCATCGCGCCCATATTGGTGGAAAGGTCGCCCGGCCCGACGAAGAGAACATCTACCCCGTCGACCGCCGCGATCTCGAAGGCGTTGGCGACACCAGTCTCGTCCTCGATCTGCACGGCAAGCAGCTGCTGTTCGCGCGCTTTTGCATGATAGCCGGCGATGCGGCCGAAGGCGTTGGCGCGGTGGCCGACCGAAAAGCCGCGGAAGCCGCCGGGGGCATAGGTCATGGCCGCGACGATGGAGCGCGCCTGGTCGGCTGTGCGCACATTCGGGATCATCAGGCTGCGAGCGCCGACATCCAGCGCTTGCTTCATGAGATTCGCATCGTCCGACGGCAACCGTACCACCGCCTCACAGGGGAACGCCGCCGCGACCTGAAGCTGCGCCATGATGCTGCGCAGATCGTTCGGGCTGTGCTCGCCGTCGACCAGCAGCCAGCCCGCTCCGGAGCCCGCGACGACCTCGGTGGTGAGCGCGGAGGCCAGCGAGCACCAGATGCCGATATGAGCCCGGCCGGCCAGAACGGCCGCCTTCAGCGAATTGACCCGCTCCTGCATTTTGCGCCCAACCTCAGCGAAAAGAAGATGCATTGAAATTTGTATGATGTCCTATATCATATGCCTCACGTGAGCTGCAAGGTGCTCCGACGCTGTACGGGAGTGGATATGAACATTGGCTTCATCGGGCTTGGCGTCATGGGCGCGCCGATGGCGCGGCATCTCGCCGATGCCGGGCATGAGATCGTCACTGTCCTGAACCGCTCCCCTCTTCCAGAGGACCTGAAAGCAACGGTCGTCGCCTCCCCCGCCCAGGTGGCGCGGATGTCCGAGATCGTCATCACCATGCTGCCCGACACGCCCGACGTGGAACGCGTCCTGCTCGGGCAGAACGGCGTTCTGGAAGGGCTGTCAGCCGGCAAGCTGGTGATCGACATGAGCTCGATCAGCCCGATCGCCACGGCCGAGCTCGCGGCAAATATCAGGGAACCAGGCGCCGGCTATCTCGATGCGCCGGTCTCCGGCGGCGAGGTCGGCGCCAAGGCGGCGAGCCTGACCATCATGGTCGGCGGGCCGGCAGCCGAGTTCGAGCGGGCGCTGCCGATCTTTGAGAAGCTCGGCAAGAACATCACGCTGATCGGTGAGCAGAACGGCGCCGGCCAGACCTGCAAGATCGCCAACCAGATCATCGTCGCTCTCAACATCGAGGCCGTCGCCGAAGCGCTGGTCTTTGCCGGCAAGGCCGGTTGCGACCCGGCCAGGGTGCGCAGCGCGCTGATGGGCGGCTTTGCCTCCTCGCGCGTGCTCGAGGTGCATGGCGAGCGCATGATCGCCCGCAGCTTCGCGCCGGGTTTTCGTATCCGGCTGCACCAGAAGGACCTCAATCTCGCGCTGGAAAGCGCGCGGGCGCTCGGCGTCGCCCTGCCGGGCACGGCAACGGCGCAGCAGCTGATGAATGCCTGTTCGGCCAGGGCGGGCGGCGCAGATGCCGACCATTCGTCGCTTGTGCGGGCTCTCGAGATCCTGAGCGACTACGAACTCTCAAACGGAAAGGAATAACCGATGCGCGGAAGCGGCAAGGCCGACGTCTTCGTCATGCTGGCCCATCCCGTGGGCCATGCGAAGAGCCCCGGTATCTTCAACGAAATCTTCGAGCAGAAGGGGCTCGACAGCCTGATGGTGCCGTTGAGCTGCCGTCCGGAGGACTTCGATACTTTTTGGGCCGGCATCACGGCGGCGGAAAACATCCGCGGCGTGATCATTTCGGTGCCGTACAAGGTCCCGGTCTACCACAAATGCGCGGCTGCCCATGACCGCGCCGCGCGCGTGCGGAGCGCGAATTCCGTGCGCCGGCAGGCTGACGCCAGCTGGTACGCCGACAATTTCGATGGCGTCGGCTTCATCGACGGATTGAAGGCGGGCGGGCACCAGATCGCCGGCAAGCGTATCCTCCAGGTCGGCGCCGGCGGCGCGGGCGCCTCGCTGACCTACTGCCTCGCCGAAGAAGGCGCGGCGGAGATCCGTTTGACCGATATTGACAGGGAACGCGCGCTAAAACTCGCTGCGCTGGTCAATGAGGCTTTTCCCAACTGCCGCATCGAGGTGGGAGAGCCCGATCCATCCGGCATGGACATGGCGATCAACGCCACGCCGTCCGGGCTGAAGGCCGGCGATCCATTGCCGATGGATGTGAGCAAGCTGACGCCGCAGATGACGATCGTCGACATCATCATGGAGCCGGCCGAGACGCCGCTGCTCAAGGCGGCGAAGGCGATCGGCTGCCGCATCCAGCCGGGCCGGCCGATGATGGATTTCCAGGTCGAGGCCATGGCCGCATTTTTCGACATCGAACGGAAGGACCGCCGCAATGGCTGACGTATCGACCGCCGTCGTCATCGGCGGCACGTCCGGCATCGGCCGCGCGATCGCCGAGCGCTTCGCCGAGGATGGATATCACGTGGTCGTCGCCGGCCGAGACACCGTTCGCGGCAAGGAAGCGGCGAGCGCGTGCGAGAGCATAGGCGCCCCACGCGCGCTCTTCGTTCAGACCGATATCGGCGATCCCGCCTCGGTAGAAGCGCTGGCGCAGGCCGTCGGCGATGCCTTCGGCACGCCGCATGTCGTGGTCAATTGCGCCGGCATCCTGCAGAGCGGCAAGCATGTGCTCGACCAGGACCTCGCCGAAGACGAGCAGATGTGGCGCATCAACTACCGCGGCACGCTGCTTGGCTGTCAGGTATTTGGGCGGCTGATGTCGGCCGCCGGGCGCGGCGCGATCCTCAATGTCGGCTCGCTCGCCTCTTTCGCGCCGCTGTCGCTTCCTGCTTACACGCCCGGCAAGCATGCGGTGCTGGCCCTCACCCAGATCCTGGCCGCGGAGCTCGGCCCGCATGGGGTTCGCGTCAACGCCGTGGCGCCCGGCTACACGCTGTCGGACGGACTGAAGGCGAAGATCGCCAAGGGTGAACGCAACCCCGAAGCGATCCAGGCCACGACCGCGCTGCGCCGCTTCGTCGAACCTTGCGATGTCGCGGAGGCGGCCTTGTTCCTCTGCTCGGATCGCGCGGCCTCGATCACGGGCGTCACGCTGCCCGTCGATGCCGGCTGGCTCGTCCAGGCGCCTTACGCGCAATATTTGCAAGGCAATCCCATCCGGCAGACGCCGGCAATCTGAAAGGCATATCGTGAGCGATATCCAGCGTTTCGACTTCGACACCCGCATCCATCACGGCGTCATCCACAATGGCACGCTCTACCTCACCGGCCAGGTGGCGAGACCGGGGCAGTCCGCGGCCGACCAGATGCGCGAGGTGCTCGGCAAGATCGATGGTCTGCTTGCCAAGGCCGGCACCGACAAGACCCGTATCCTGCATGTCCAGATGTGGCTGGACGACGTGCGGGATTTCGATGAAGTAAACACGGTGTGGGACGCCTGGATGCCGAAGGAGCATGCGCCGGCGCGCTCTTCCGGCGAAGGACGGATGACCAAGCCCGGCATGCTGGTCGAACTGATCGTCACCGCGGCGGTTTGAACCGTCTTGCCGGTTCGGGCATCATCCCGAATCTGAACCCTGAACGGAAGGACCTCAATGACGAAGCGCAAGCCGCTTTCCACCGTGGTGGCGGAGAGCCTGGCCGAAAAGATCCGCTCCGGTGAATTGCAGCCCGGGGCGCAATTGCCGACCGAGGCGGAGCTTTGCGCCGAATATGATGTCAGCCGCACCGTGGTGCGCGAGGCGGTGGCGCGCCTGCGTTCGGAGGGTATGGTGGTGCCGCAGCAGGGACGCGGCATGTTCGTCAGCGAAACGCCGACCCCGCGCAATTTTTCGATCCCCGACGAGGCGCTGCGCACCCTGCCGGAGACCATCGCTTTGCTCGAGCTCAGGCTGAGTGTGGAAGTGGAATCGGCAGGGCTCTGTGCCGAACGGCGGACCGACAAGGAGGCCAGCAATATCCGATCAATGATGGAGCAGATCGATGCGCAGCAGGCGGATCCCGCCGCCGTCCAGATTCACTACGACTATGATTTCCACCTCGCGATCGCCAAGGCGGCGCGCAACGAGTTCATCCACGGCTTCCTCGCCTATCTCGGGCCGATGATCGTGCCGCGTTTCCAACTCGGCTATGTCGTCGAGCCGGCGCTCAAGGACAGCTATTACGCGCGCATCCACAGCGAGCACAAAGCCATCGTCGACGCCATCGAAAGGCAGGACGGCGCCAAGGCCCGGCAAGCCATGCGCAAGCATCTGCAAAACAGCTTGGGTCGCGTGCGCGCGCTGGCGAAGGCGTCGGGCATAGAGGCGACCGACGCCGAGCAAAAGGCCGCCGCGGCTTCGCTGTTCACGAGGATGAAAAGGCCGCCCCCGACAGGGGATAGGCCTCGATCCTGAACACGCAAACCGTCACGCGGTTGCGAAAGCCATGTTTTGCTTCGCCTGGCGGCCGGATTCTGCTCTCTCGCCGTTAAAGGCACTGTTTTTCTTCGGTTTGCGGCCTCGTGGATCACGCGTGCAGCACGGAACGTTTCGGGCGGCGAAAACCGTTTCGAAAGTTTATCTTTCCTTTTTGCTGCTTTTCTTGGTTTCGCGGCATCGGCCCAAGCCGCAAACTGAGCATCAAGCAACCGGGGAAGCCCTACGTGACGACAGCCTTCATCACAGGTGCGACGAGCGGCATAGGGCGCGCCATGGCGGTCGCCTTGAGCGATGCCGGCTACGAGGTCTATGCGGTCGGACGCAGCAAGGCGGCGCTTAAAGAACTGCAGGCCGAGCGCCCGGGCATCGTGCCGATCGCCGTCGATGTCACCGATCGCGAAGCACTGGAATCGGTGTTGGCGGGCCTCACCATCGACGTCTTGATCAACAATGCCGGCATCATGCCGCCGCTCGGCAATTTCGCCGACATGAAAATCGCCGACATCGACACCACGCTGGAGGTGAACCTCAGCGCGGCGATCCTGCTCACCCGGCTCGTCGTGCCGCAGATGCGCGAGAGGCAGTCCGGCCACATATTGTTCACCGGTTCGGTCGCGGGCCACGCCGCATTCTCCAACATTGCCGTCTATGCCGCCACCAAGGCGGCCATCTCCGGTTTTGCCGGCGCGCTGCGCGCCGACCTCTCCCCATCCGGTATCCGCGTCACCGAGATCGTCGCCGGCCGTGTCGAGACGCAGCTCTACAACGACATCCTCGACACCAAGGCGCGCGAAGCCATGTACGCCAGCAAAGTGGTGCAGCCGGATGACGTGGCCAGGATGGTCGTCGGCGTGCTCGCGCTCCCCGCATGGGCCGATGTTACCCGTTTCGACATCATGCCGACCTGGCCGACCTCGCCGAGCGGCACCAAGTAGGGAACACTGGAATGAAAGACCTTTCCGTTCTGATCGTTGGCGGCGGCGCCGGCCTCGGCGCCCTTCTCGCCCGCATGGCCGTGGAGGCCGGGGCGGCGAAGATCGGCATCATCGACATCAACAAGGAAGCCGCGGCCAGCGCGCTAGAGCCGGCGAAGGCCAAGGGCCTGCCGACGGCGGCTGCCACTTGCGACATCCAAGTCGGCCCGCAATGCCACACCGCCTTCGACGCAGTCGCCGCCAAGCTCGGGCGCGTCGACACGCTGATCAACTGCGCCGCAATCTATCCGCGCCGGCCGCTCCTCGAAATCACCGACGCCGAGTGGGATGCCTCCAACGGCATCAACATCAAGGGCACCTACCATATGATGGTGGCGGCCGTTCGCCACATGCAGGCGCAGGAGCCGAAAGCCCAGGTGCGCGGGCGGATCGTCAACCTGACATCCGTCGACGCCTTCAAGGCGCATCCGCAGAACGCGCATTATGCGGCCACCAAGGCCGCCGTCGTCAGCCTGACGCGCTCCTTCGCCCATTACGTCGCCAAGGACGGGATCCTGGTGAATTCCGTCGCCCCTGCCGGCATGGCCACTGAGAAAGCGAAGGCGCTCGGCTTCCTCGAGGAACTGGCCAAGGCAAGCCCCCTGGGCCGCGGCGCCGAGCCGACGGAAATCGCCGAATGGGTGCTCATGACCGGCGGGCCCAAGAACACCTACATGACCGGCGAAAACGTCATCGTTTCAGGTGGTTACATCTACGCCTGACCAACATCGCCAGCCGGGCGCGGCTGATGGCCAGCAGTGCATGACCGACGGAGTCTCGAACGAAAGGAGGCGGAATTCACCATGACTGGCAAGCTTCGCCTTCCTTCGCTCAACGCTCTGCGCGTCTTCCACGCGGTCGTGCAGCACAAGAGCTTCCGCCAGGCCGCGGATGAGCTGCTGGTGACGCCGCAGGCCGTCGGCCAGCAGATCAAGCTCCTGGAAGACACGCTGCAGGTCACTTTATTCGAGCGCAAGGGGCGTTCGATCGAATTGACGGAGTCGGCGATCCTGCTCTCGCACTACGTCAAGGCCGGTTTCGACGAATTCTCCGAAGGCGTGCGCCGCGTCACCAAGTCCAACTACCGCGATCGCATCAACCTCAATGCCAGCCCCTATTTCGCCACGCATTATCTGCTGCCGAGGCTTTCGCTCTTCCGCGAGATCCTGCCGGGCGCGGACCTTCGCCTGACCACGATGGTGGACCTGCCCGACTTCGGGCGCGACGACATCGATATGACCGTGCAGTGGGGCTACGGCAACTGGCCCGACTACGAGACCACGCTGCTTGTTCCGGACCCGAAGATCATCTGCTGCACGCCGGCAATCGGCGAAAAGATCAAGTCGGCGCAGGATCTGACGCGGTTCACGCTGCTCGATACCGTCAAGTCGAAGCGTCTCTGGCCGGACATCTTGCGCCATCTCGCCGTCGAGCTCACGGAAGGTGATCGGAGCATCGGCTTCGACGATGCGGCGACCATGCGCCGCGCGACCCTGCAGGGCATCGGCATCGGCCTCGTCTCCGTCATCGACGCCGAGGAAGACCTGAAGTCGGGTGCGCTGGTTGCGCCGCTTGGGCGCGACGCTCTTTCCGACATGAAGCCCGAGGAGGTCCCGGGCTTCTACCTCGTCATGCCGCGCGGCCATCTGCGCGTAAAGGCGGTCGCCGCCCTGCATCGCTGGCTCGTCCAGCAGGATTGGGGAAGCGACCTCAAGCTTTTGCCGAAACCGATCCCGCTCACCGACTAGGAGCGGGTCGGCAACCGGGGTCCGAACCTGTTTCGGACCTCCAACAACAAGAACAAACGAACCTCAACAGTGGAGACAACCGACATGAAAATTATCAAATGGGGGGCCGCAGCCATGGCCCTGGGCCTCGTTCATATGGCTGCGCCGGCCGAGGCCGCCGGCGGCAAGACGCTGGAGACCGTGAAGGCGCGCGGCGTTCTGAACTGCACCGGCCATGACGGCTCCTATCTCGGCTTCGCCGAGGTAGACGACAAGGGCAACTGGAAGGGCATGGACATCGACCTTTGCAGGGCGGTGGCGACCGCCGTGTTCGGCGACCCGGCGAAGCTGAAGGTCGTGCCGATCAGTTGGGCGCAGCGCTGGCCCTCGCTCCAGTCGGGCGACGTCGACATCATCATCAAGGCGTCCGGCGGCACGCTCAGCCGCGACACCGAGCTCGGCCTGCAATTCTCGATGTCCTACTATCTCGGCACGACCAAGGTGATGGCGCATAAGGAGCTCAACCTGAAATCGCTCAAGGATGCCAATGGCGGCACGATCTGCATTCCCGCCGGCACCTCGCAGGAGCAGCAGGTCGCCGCCTATGCCCAGAAGCTCGGCATCAAGCTTGAGCCGGTGCTGATCGAAAAGACCGAGGAGCTCGAGCAGGCCTATTTCTCCGGCCGCTGCGATCTCTATGCGCAGTGGGGGCCGACACTCGCCATCGCCCGCATCGCCAAGAGCAAGGTCGAGGACCATGTGATCCTTCCCGACGTGCTCGCCGTCGAGCCCGAGGTGATGATCATGCGCCAGGGCGACGACAACTGGGTCGACATCGCCAACTGGACACTGAGCACGCTGATCTTCGCCGAGCAGGAAGGCATCACCTCCAAGAATGTCGACGAGATCAAGGCCAAGCCGACCTCGCCGCAGGTAGCCAAATTCCTCGGCGTCACGCCCGGCATGGGTAAGGGCCTCGGCCTTTCCGACGACTGGGCCTACAACGTCATCAAGAAGGTCGGCAATTACGGCGAGATCTTCGATCGCGATCTCGGCAAGGTCTCGCCCTACAAGATGGATCGCGAGCTGACCAATTTGTGGAGCAATGGCGGCGTCCTGTTCCCGCTGGTGATCGATTGACCCCTGGTGATCGACTGATCCGTTCCTAACGCATCCGCTTTGAGCTCCGCCCGGCTGCCTGCCCGGCGGAGCCGGCGCCAATTCGGGAAGATCCTGATGGTCAGCCTGCTGAGAAATCAGAAGGTCCGCAACACCCTGTTGCAGGTCCTTTTCGTCGGCTCACTTGCCGCAATGGTTCTTGCCTGCGTGATGATCGCCAGGCGCAACCTCGCCGAGCAAGGCATCACCTCCGGCTTCGACTTCCTGTTCAAGTCGACGGGCTGGGACGTGAACTTCTCGCTGCTGCCGGCCAACGCCAACGATCCCTATTGGTGGTTCTTCCTGATCGGCATCATCAACACCCTGTTCCTCGGAACCACCGGCCTTGTCCTGGCAACGATCGTCGGCACGATCGTGGGCCTGGCGCGGACCTCGTCCAACGAGCTGGCGCGGTTGCTCGGCCGCACCTATGTCGACATCTTCCGCAACATCCCGCTGATCCTGCAGGTCTTCTTCTGGTATGCGGTCATCACGCATCTGCCGACGCCGCGCGCCGCGCATGAGGCTTTCGGCATGCTGCTGACCAGCCGTGGTCTCTATGTGCCTATTCCCAATGTCGGCGGAGCGGCGCTGGCCGCAGCGATGCTTGCCGTCATCGCGGCAATCGCCCTGCCGGTCTGGCTTGGCCGGACACCCCGCCTCAATCAGCCGTTTGGCGAACGCTCCACGATCCAGCTCGCCGGCGCGGCGGCGGCACTGGCCTGCGCCGCCGTCATTCTCGCGGTCGGCCGCCTGCCGGATCTGCCGCTGCTCGACTTCCCCGCCTTGCAGGGCCTCAATCTCAAGGGAGGCATGCGCATTCCGCCGGAATTTTCCGCGCTGGCCATCGCCATTGCCATCTATGGGGGCTCCTACATCGCCGAGATCGTGCGCGGCGGCTTCAAGGCGGTCGGCAAGGGTCAGATGGAAGCGGCGCTTTCGTTGGGCCTGAGCCCCTGGCGCGTCTTCACGCTGGTCAGGCTGCCGCTGGCGCTGCGCGCCATGCTGCCGATCCTCGCCAACCAGTATGTCTGGCTGATGAAGGCAACCACGATGGGCATTGCAGTGGGCTTCACCGATTTCTTCATGATCGTGGCGCTGACGATCAACCACTCGGGCCAGACGCTCGAGGTGATCGGCATTCTGATGGCCGGCTTCCTCGCCATCAATCTCAGCCTCGCCGCGGTGTTCAACCGCATCAACAAGGCCATCGCCCTCAAGGGCAATCAACTGAGGGGATGACAGAGATGGAGATGATCGTTGTCGCTCCCCCTGCCCCGGGCAGGCTCGAAGATCTGAAGCGCCGCTTCTTCGCGACACCGCTTCAGGCGCTGCTGTCGTTGATTTCCCTGACGATCATGGCCTTCATCGTCTGGAAATTGCTCGACTGGGCCGTCTTCTCGGCCGTGTTCACGACTGGCGGCGGGCCCGAGGCCTGCCAGGCGGCGGCCGGCGCCTGCTGGTCGGTCATCACCGCCCGGTGGCGCGTCATCCTGTTCGGCCTCTATCCCTTCGAGGAGCAATGGCGCTCCGCACTTGCCTGCGTCAGCGTGGTGGTCATGACAGTGCTGAGTTGCATGCCGGCCTTCTGGACCGGCCGCCGCATCGCCCTCGTCTGGGGCGCAGGAACAGGCCTCTACTACGTGCTGATGAAGGGCGGCGTGCTCGGCCTGCCCTATGTCGGCGAGGAGGCCTGGGGCGGGCTGGCGCTCACCCTCTTCATCTTCGTCACCACTTGCCTGGTCGGCTTCCCGCTGGCGATCTGCCTGGCGCTGCTGCGCCGCTCGGACCTGCCCTGGATATCGCGCACCACCGGTCTCATCATCGATGGCGTCCGCTCGCTTCCGCTGATCTCGATCCTCTTCACATTTGCTGTCGTTCTGCCTTTCGCCCTGCCGCAATGGCTGCAGGGCGACAAACTCTACCGGGTGATCCTGGGTTCCGCCCTCTTCTTCTCCGCCTATCAGGCTGAGATCGTGCGCGGCGGCATGCAGGGTGTTCCGGCAGGACAGGAAGAAGCCGCCATGGCGCTCGGCATGAGCTACTGGCAGCGCATCGGACGCATCGTGCTGCCGCAAGCGATGCGCAACGCATTGCCGGCAACGATCAACCAGTTCGTCATCTCATTCAAGGAAACCTCGCTGGTGGTGATCGTCGGCTTCTTCGAAATCCTGGCCTCCGGCAACGCCGCCTACGGCACCGGCGAATGGCGCTTCGCCTATGTCGAGGTCTATGCCTTCATCGCCTTCATCTATTTTGTCTTCGTCTTCAGCCTGTCCCGCTACGGCGCTTACCTCGAGCGCCGCATGTCGGTCAGCGAACGGTAGGAGACGCGCATGGATTCGACGCTCCCATCCGGCCCGGCAGTCCGCATCGAAGGCCTCGACAAACATTACGGGTCGTTCCACGCGCTGCGGAAGATAAACCTCTCCGTCGAGCGCGGCGAAAAGATCGTCATCTGCGGTCCGTCCGGCTCCGGCAAATCCACGCTGATCCGCTGCATCAACCGGCTCGAACAGCATGACGGCGGCCGCGTAACGGTACTTGGCACCGAGCTCAACGACGATGTCGCCAACATCGACGGGATCAGGCGCGAGGTCGGCATGGTGTTCCAGCATTTCAACCTGTTCCCGCACATGACGGTGCTTGAGAACTGCATGATCGCGCCGATGATCGTGCGCAAGCGGCCGCGCGCGGAAGCCGAGACGACGGCCAGGCGCTTTCTGGAGAAGGTCCGAATCCCCGAGCAGGCGATGAAGTTCCCGAGCCAGCTTTCCGGCGGCCAGCAGCAGCGAGTCGCGATCGCCCGCGCGCTTTGCATGCAGCCGCAGATCATGCTGTTCGACGAGCCGACCTCAGCGCTCGACCCGGAGATGATCGCGGAGGTGCTGGACGTCATGGTGACGCTCGCTTCCGAAGGCATGACGATGATCTGCGTGACCCACGAAATGGGCTTCGCCCGCCGCGTCGCCGACCGGGTCATCTTCATGGATGCCGGCGAGATCGTCGAGGAGGCGCCGCCGGAGGCGTTCTTCACCTCTTGCCGGAACGAGCGCACGCGGCAATTCCTGTCACAGGTGCTGGGTCATTGAGCCAGGCGCCGCTGCTGTCTATACGCGGCGTGCCACATATCGCAGGTATCGCAATGACCGACCCCGTCACCGCTTTGCGCGAGATTCTCGGACCGAAAGGCTGGCTTTCGGGCACCGATGCCGAGCCTTATCATCGCGACTGGCTGAACCGCTATGGCGTCGCGCCTTTGGGCGTTGCCAGGCCCGCGAACACGGCCGAAGTTGCGGCGGTCGTCAAGGCTTGCCGGCAGGCAGGATTGGCAGTCGTACCGCAAGGCGGCAACACCGGCCTGTGCGGCGGCGCCGTCGCCGAGCAGGCAAACGCGGTGATCGTTTCGCTGTCGCGCATGGCGGCAATCGGCGAGCCGGATCCGGAGAGCGGCTCGATCGCGGTCGAGGCAGGCGTCGTCCTCGCTTCCCTGCACGAGGCGCTGGAGCCGCACGGCCTGATGTTCCCGATGCATCTGGGAGCCGAAGGCAGCGCCAGGATCGGCGGCCTGATCGGCACCAACGCCGGCGGCAGCCAAGCATTCCGCTATGGCATGATGCAGGATCTGGTCCTCGGCCTCGAGGTCGTCATGGCGGACGGCACGGTGTGGGACGGAATGCGCGCGGTGCAGAAGGACAATGCCGGCTATCAGCTGCGCAAGCTGTTCTGCGGTTCGGAAGGCACGCTCGGCATCGTGACGCGGGCAATCCTCAGGCTCCATCCCACGCCAAAGCAGCAGGCGAGCGCGCTGCTGGTAATGTCCGACTTCGCCGCCGCCGTGTCGTTCGGTGCCTTCCTGCGCGGCGAGGCCGGAGAATTCCTGGCGGGCCTTGAATTCTTTTCGGATGTCGGCCTGACGCTCGCGCTCAAGCATCTTCCAGACCTCGCCTATCCGTTGGAGCCGCGCGGCGAGGCCTATCTGCTCGTCGAGATGGCGTCGGGCTCGACGCGCGTTCCCCTCGACGACATCCTGGCTTCGGCGCTGGAATGTGGCATGGAGCAAGGCCTGGTCGTGGATGGCGCGCTGGCCAGTTCGGGCGCGCAGCGGGCGCAGTTCTGGCGGTTGCGCGAGGAGCAGCCGGAGGGACAGCGGCTGGAGGGCGAGCAGCTCAAGCACGACATCTCCGTGCCGCCGGGCGCGATCGCGCGTTTCATCGAGGCGGGCGCGAAACTATGCCAAGACATTGTTCCGGGCGTGCGGATCAACCCGTTCGGCCATCTCGGCGACGGCAATATCCACTACAATCTGTCGCCGCCGGAGGGCCGCGCCGATTTCGACGGCAAGGCCGGAGCATTCGCTGAGACGCTGGCCGCTTTGGCCACCGACATGGGCGGCAGCTTTGCTGCCGAGCATGGGCTCGGCCGCGCCAAGATCGCCATGGCCGACCGCAATCGCAGTTCCGCCGAGCGCACTCTCATGGCGCAGCTCAAGCGCGCATTCGATCCGCAAGGCACGATGAACCCCGGTGTTTTGGTGCGGATTTCATAGCAAAGAAAAACTTTCGAATGGACCGCATTTCTTGATTTCGCGCCGGCCGGCCACAGTGCAGGTATAAATCCGAAAGGCGGGCTCGGTTTGCTTGCCGCCGCTAAAGAGGATGTCTAAGCATGGTCCGCAATGGCGGTCGCCTTCTTGTCGAGTGCCTGATCGCCCTGGGCGCGACCAAGAGCTTCGGCGTACCCGGCGAAAGCTATCTCGCCGTTCTCGACGCGCTGCACGACACGCGCGGAAAGCTGGACTATGTGCTTTGCCGCAATGAAGGCGGCGCTGCCTTCATGGCCTCCGCCTACGGCAAGCTGACGGGCACGCCGGGCATCTGCTTCGTGACGCGGGGCCCTGGCGTCACCAATGCCAGCATCGGCGTGCATACGGCGATGCAGGACAGTTCGCCGATGATCCTGTTCGTCGGCCAGGTCGGCACCGACATGAAGGGCCGAGAAGCCTTCCAGGAAATCGACTACCGGGCAGTGTATAGAACGGTCGCAAAATGGGCGGTCGAGATCGACGACGTCAAGCGCCTCCCGGAGATCGTGGCGCGGGCCTGGACCACGGCCCTGACAGGAAGGCCCGGCCCCGTCGTGGTCGCGTTGCCGGAAGACATGCTGACCACCGCGACCGAATCCGTGCCGCTGAGCGGTCCCGCAGCGATTTTCGAAGCCGCGCCGGCACAGGAGGCGACTGCTGCTGCGCTCAAGATGTTGGCGGCGGCCGAGAGGCCTGTCCTGCTCATGGGCGGCGCCAACTGGACGGCGGACGGACGCGCCGCGCTCAGGGCCTTCGCCGAAGCCTCCGACATCCCGGTCGTCGCCGCCTTCCGCTACCAGGACCAGTTCGACAACCACTCGCCGGTCTTCGTCGGCGAGGCCGGCGTCGGCATGGTGCCGCATGTGAAGAACCTGATCCGCGACGCGGACGTGATCCTCGCCGTCAATGTCCGCTTCGGCGAGATGACGACGGACGGTTACACGCTGCTCTCCGTGCCCGTGCCGCGCCAGAAGCTGATCCATGTGCACGGCTCCGACCGCGAGATCGGCAAGATCTACGTGCCCGCGATCGGCGTCCATGCCGGCCCGAACGCTTTCGCCAAGGCGCTGACGCCGGTGAAGGGTGGCTGGGCCGAGTGGCGCGCTGCGGCGCGCAAGGCCTATGAGGGAACGTTTGCCGCGCCGGTGCAGCCCGGTCCCGTAGACATGGTCGCGGTCAGCGCCTGGCTGCGCGAGACCTTGCCGGCCGACGTCATCCTCACCAACGGCGCCGGCAATTTCACGGTGTGGCCGAACAAGTTCTTCAAGTTCGGGCCTGAGGCCCGGCTGCTCGCGCCGCAGTCCGGCGCCATGGGCTACGGCCTGCCGGCGGCAATCGCCGCCAAGGTCGCTTATCCGCAGCGCACGGTCGTCTGCTTTGCCGGCGACGGCGACTTCCAGATGAACTGCCAGGAACTCGGCACCGCCATCCAGGCGGGCGCTCAGCCGATCGTGCTGATCATCAACAACGGCATCTATGGCACCATCCGTGCGCATCAGGAACGCAACTATCCGGCTCGCGTCTCCGGCACCTCACTCGAGAACCCCGACTTCGTGACGCTGGCGAAGGCTTACGGCTTCCACGCGGAGCGCGTCGAGGCCACCGGCGATTTCGCGGCGGCATTCGAGCGCGCGCTGCAATCCGCGACCGGCGCCGTCCTCGACATCGCCATCTCACCCGAAGCGCTGACGCCTCGCCAAACCCTCTCCCAGATGCGCGACGCCGCGCTCGCTTCCCAGAAAGCCAAGGCATGACTTCCAGATCAGACGACATCCGCCTTGGCGCCGACATCGGCGGCACCTTCACCGACATCGCCCTCGATGTCAGGGGAACGATATTCTCGACCAAGGTTCTGACGAACTATACGGCGCCCGAGCAGGCGATCCTGGATGGCATCGACGTCGTCATCCGCGATGCCGGGATTTCGGCGGCCGAGATAGGCATCATCATCCACGGCACGACGCTCGCCACCAACGCGCTGATCGAGCGGCGCGGGGCCAGGACGGCCCTGGTCACGACCGAAGGTTTTCGCGACGTGATCGAGATGCGGACGGAAAACCGCTTCGAGCAATATGATCTCAATCTGCAGCTGCCAACGCCGCTGATCCCGCGCGAGGACCGCTTCACGGTCAAGGGCCGCATCGGCGCGGAAGGCCAGGAACTGCAGCCGCTCGACGAAGCTGCCCTTGAGGAGATCGCCGACCGCATCGCTGCCGGCAGTTTCGGTGCGGTGGCGATCGGCTTCATCCACGCTTACGCCAACCCGGACCATGAGCACCGCGCGCGCGAAATCCTTGCTCGCAAGCTTAGAATCCCGATCTCGATCAGCGCCGAGGTCTCGCCGCAGATGCGCGAGTTCGAGCGTTTCAACACGGTCTGCGCCAATGCCTATGTGCGGCCGCAGATGGCGGACTACCTCGCCCGCCTGCAGACGCGGCTGAAGGACATGGGCGCCGAATGCCCCGTCTTCATGATCCACTCCGGCGGCGGGTTGATCTCGGTGGAAACCGCTTCGGAATTTCCGGTACGGCTGGTTGAATCCGGCCCGGCCGGCGGCGCCATTTTCGCAGCCGACATCGCCAAGCGCTTCGGACTGGAAAAGGTCGTCTCCTACGACATGGGCGGAACCACTGCCAAGATCTGCCTGATCGAGGACTATGCGCCGCGCACCGCGCGGACCTTCGAAGTGGCGCGCACCTACCGCTTCTCGAAAGGCTCGGGCATGCCGATCTCGATCCCCGTCATCGAGATGATCGAGATCGGCGCCGGCGGCGGCTCCATCGCCTGGGTGGACGCCATGGGCCGCATCCAGACCGGGCCCGAGAGCGCGGGATCGGAGCCGGGCCCGGCCTGCTACGGCCGCGGCGGCAGCCGCCCGGCAATTACCGACGCGGACCTCGTGCTCGGCAAGCTCGATCCACACAATTTCGCCGGCGGCGCGATCAGGCTCGATACGGCTGCATCCGAACAGGCCATCCTGCGCGAGGTCGGCGAGCGCCTGTCGCTCAACGCCATGGCGACCGCCTTCGGCATCTGCGAGGTGGTAGACGAGAACATGGCCAACGCCGCGCGCGTCCACGCCGTCGAAAACGGCAAGAACATTTCCGACAATCTGATGATCGCCTTTGGCGGCGCGGCACCACTGCACGCGGCAAGGCTCTGCGAAAAGCTCGGCATCGACCAGTGCATCGTGCCGCGCGGCGCCGGCGTCGGGTCGGCGATCGGTTTCCTCAAGGCCCCGTTCGGCTACGAAGCGCTGGCCTCGAAGCTGACGCGCCTGTCGCAATTTAAGCCGGCCGAGGTCAACGCCCTGCTCGCCGATCTCAAAGCCTCCGCTGAAGGTTTTGTGCGCACCGGCGCCAGCGGCCAGATCGTCTGCGAGATCACCGCCTTCATGCGCTATGCCGGCCAGGGCTGGGAAATCCCCGTGCCGGTGGCCGATGCGCCATTCGGCGACGATGCCGTCGCCAAGCTCAAGGAGCTGTTCGAGGAGAGCTACCAGCGCTTCTTCGGCCGCGCCATCGACGGGCTCGACGGGCTGGAGATCGAGATCGTTACCTGGTCGGTGAAGGCAACGGATGTTCGGCCTGCGGTTGCGCGGCACGAGCTCACCATGGGCAAGAAGACCAGCCAACCGACAACGACCCGCGAGGTGTTCGATCCGGTCAGCGGCGCGCCGCGCAGCTATGGCATCGTCGAGCGCGACACGCTTTGCACGGACGATCGTGTGGCGGGCCCGGCCGTCATCGTCGAGCGCGAGACATCGACCGTCGTCACCACCAGCTTCGATGCCGTCATCCAGAGCGACGGCGCGATCCTCCTGATCCGCAAAGGCAGCCAGGCATGAGCGATATTGGCGAAATCCGCATGCAGGTCATGTGGAATCGGTTGATCTCGGTGGTCGAGGAGCAGGCGCTGACCTTGCTGCGCACCGCCTTCTCGACCTCGGTGCGCGAGTCCGGCGACCTGTCGGCGGGCGTGTTCAATCCGCGCGGCCAGATGCTGGCGCAGGCCGTCACCGGCACGCCCGGTCACGTCAACACCATGGCCGAGGCCGTGCTGCATTTTATGAACGCGATCCCGCGCGAGGAGATGTTCGAGGGCGACACCTATGTCACCAACGATCCTTGGCTGGGCACCGGCCATCTGCACGACATCACAATGGTATCGCCATCCTTCCTCAACGGCGAGCTCGTCGCCTTCTTCGCCTGCACGGCGCATGTCGTCGATGTCGGCGGCCGCGGCTTCGGCTCCGACGGCAAGTCGGTCTATGAGGAAGGCATCCAGATCCCGATCATGAAGTTCGCGGAGAAGGGCAAGGTCAATCTCGACCTGGTCAGGATCCTGCGCGCCAATGTCCGCGAGCCCAATCAGGTGGTCGGCGATTTCTATTCGCTCGCCGCCTGCAACGAGGTCGGCCACCGGCGTCTCGTCGACATGATGAAGGAGATCGGCCTCACCTCGCTCGACGGTCTCGGCGACTTCATCTTCTCGCGCACCCGCGACGCCATGCTCGAACGCATCGGGGCGCTGCCCAAGGGAAGCTGGTCGAACGAGCTCGTGACCGACGGCTACGACGAGCCCGTTAAGCTCGCGGCTACGGTTTCGGTGCGCGACGACCATGTCGAGGTCGACTTCACCGGCACCGATCCGATGAGCCGCTGGGGCATCAACTGCCCGATCATCTACAGCAAGGCCTACGCCTGCTACGCGCTGAAATGCATGGTGGCGCCCGACATTCCGAACAATGCCGCCTCGCTCGCCTTCTTCACCGTGTCCTCGCCCGTCAACATCCTCAATGCCGTGCGGCCGGCGCCGGTGGCGCTCAGGCACATCTTCGGCCACATGGTTCCCGATCTGGTGCTGGGCGCGTTCGCCAAGGCGCTGCCCGGCAGGATCCTTGCCGAAGGCGCCGGCGCGCTGTGGAACATCCACATTTCGGCACGCCCCGTCGCCGGTGGCTCCGGCCGTCGCGCCGAAGTGCTGATGTTCAACTCCGGCGGCATGGGTGCGCGCCCCGAGCTCGACGGCTTGTCGGCGACGGCCTTCCCATCGGGCGTGCACACGATGCCGATCGAGGCGACGGAGCACACCGGCCCGATCGTCATCTGGCGCAAGGAGCTGCGGCCCAATTCCGGCGGCGACGGCGAATTCCGCGGCGGCCTCGGGCAGATCATCGAGATCGCGGCGACCGACGGCCACGAATTCGACTTCTCGGCCATGTTCGACCGCGTCAACCATCCGCCACGCGGACGCAATGGCGGCAAGCCTGGCGTCGCCGGCGTGGTCAAGTTGGATGACGGCACGAAGATGCGCCCCAAGGGCTGGCAGCATGTGCCCGCCGGCCGGCGGCTAATATTGGAGCTGCCGGGCGGCGGCGGCTATGGCGATCCGGCCAAGCGCAGCGCCGCCGCGCGGGCCAACGACCGATCCAAGGGCTATATTTCGGAGAACGATTGATGAGCTATGTTGCCTCGCGCCTGTCGGTGGTGAAACCCTCCGCATCGATGGCCGCTTCGCAGGCCGCCAAGGCGCTGCGCGCCAAGGGCGTGGATGTGATCGATCTCGGGCTGGGCGAGCCCGATTTTCCGACGCCGCTGCACATCATCGACGCCGCCCATTTCGCGGCGAAGGCCGGCCAGACGCTCTACACGGCCGCTGCCGGCACGCCTGAAGTGCGTGAAGCGATAGCGGGAAAATTCCGCCGCGAGAACGGGCTGGACTACACGGCCGACGACATCGTGGTGGCCAACGGCGCCAAGCAGATCATCTTCAACGCGCTGATGGCCACGCTGGAGACCGGCGACGAGGCGATCCTGCCGGCGCCCTATTTCGTCTCCTATCCCGAGATGGTGAAGCTGCTCGGCGGCACGCCTGTCGTCGTCGAATGTCCAGAAACCACGGGCTTTCGGCTGACGCCCGCGTTGCTTGAACAGGCCATCACGCCGAGGACGAAGTGGCTCTTCCTCAACATGCCGGGCAATCCATCCGGCGCGGTGTATTCAGAATCCGATCTCAAGGCGCTGGGCGCGGTGCTGGCCAAGCACCCGCATGTGCTTATCCTCTCCGACGAGATCTACGAGCACATCCTCTTCGACGGGCGCGAGTTCGTTTCCTTCGGCAAGGCATGTTCCGAACTCAAGCACCGCACGCTGATCGTCAACGGCGTCTCGAAATCCTATGCGATGACCGGCTGGCGCGTCGGCTACGCGGCAGGACCCGCACCGCTCGTCAAGGCGATGTCGACGATCCAGAGCCAGTCCTGCACCTCGGTGTGCTCGATCGCGCAGGCCGCCACCGTCGCCGCGCTTAACGGGCCGCAGGACGAGGTGGCGCGCTTCCGCCAGGCCTTCGAGAGGCGTCGCGACCTGGTCGTCGCCGGCATCAGGAAGATCAACGGCCTGACGCTGTCGCCGCCGGAGGGCGCCTTCTACGCCTATATCGGCTGCGCCAGCCTGATCGGCCGCAAGACGCCCAAGGGCGTCGTTCTGGAGGACGATGCGGCCGTGGCCAACTATCTTCTGAGCGAAGGCCGGGTGGCGTCCGTGCCCGGCGTCGCCTATGGACTGTCGCCCTTTTTCCGCATCTCGACCGCGACCAGCGAAGAGGTGCTGACCGAAGCGGTCGCGCGCATCAACGCCGCGGTCGCGCAAGTGGAGTAACCAATGCCCCATTACGAACGTATCCTGATCACCGGCGCCGCCGGCCGGCTCGGCTCGCAACTGCGCAAGGGTCTGGTGCCGCTGGCAAGGACAATCCGCTTGGCAGGGCGCGAGCCGTTCGGCGATCTCGCGCCGCACGAGGAGGAAGCGGTCTTCGATCTCGCCGACATGGAGGCGACGATCGCGGCGACCCAGGACTGCGACGCGATCGTGCATTTCGGCGGCGCGCCGCTCGAATGCGAATGGCAGACCATCCTCGATTCCAGCATCCGCGGCTCCTACCACATCTATGAAGGGGCCCGGAAACACGGCGTGAAGCGCGTCGTCTACGCCTCCTCGGTGCATGCCATCGGCTATCACGAGATCGAGGCGCATATCGGCGTCGACGCGCCGGTGCGCCCGGACAGCCTCTATGGCGTGTCGAAGAATTTCGTCGAAAGCCTCAGCCGGCTCTATTGGGACAAGTTCGGCATCGAGACCGTGTGCCTGCGCATCTTCTCGTCCTTCCCCGAGCCGGCCGATCGCCGCATGCTGTGGTCATACCTCTCCTTCGCCGACTGCGTGCGGCTGGTCGAGGCGTCGCTGACTGCGCCGCGCGTCGGCCATACGATCTCCTTCGGCATTTCCAACAACAAGCTGAAGATGGTCGACAACAGCGGCGCCGACCATCTGGGCTTTGTCCCGCAGGACAGCGCCGAACCATTCCGTGCCGCCATCGAGGCGAAGACCCCTGTTCCCGATCCGAACAAACCGTCGGTGAAATATCTCGGCGGCTGGTTCTGCGAGCTTGGACACCCTGACGACAAGCCGGCGTGACGATCAGGCTTGAGCTTATAATCGGCGACGCTGCTTCACGTCGCCAGTCGGCTCAACATCACGAAACGACGGACGTCGGAGGTGCGACCAGATCGTCAAGGCGTCCAAATAGCGGCTTCATTGCGGCATCGCCAAATGCCGCTCGAGGTCGTCCTTCGAGCGCCAGTTCTCGCAGAACATGAACACGTAAGGATCGGCCGGATCGACATGGCGGTGCCGATCATACATGCATTTCAAGACTCACTTTGGGTCCGGCTCCATTTTGACGCCGATGACGAACTGTCGGTTTTGCGGGACCTGTTGGTGATCGAATGCTGCCGGGATCTCGCCATTTCGGCATATCGATATGCGCGCCAGGCTGGAAGGACGGCTCGCTTTGGCCATTGCGTTCCAGAACGATCTCGATTACGTTGTTGAACGATCGTTCAACAGTGCATTCGAGACGCCGCCATGCCGTGCAACCCTCGTTACGAAATCCTGTTCGAGCCGGTAAGAATAGGGCCTGTCACCGCGCCGAACCGCTTCTATCAGGTGCCGCATGCTAGCGGGATGACAAACGCGCTGCCGCGCGTTCGCGCGGCGTTTCGCGAAGCCAAGGCCGAAGGCGGATGGGGCGTGATCTGCACGGGGGCTTGCTCGATCGATCCGACTTCGGACGATGCGCCGCTGCCTTTCGCGACGCTGTGGGACGACAACGACATCCGCGCTCACGCGCTGATGACGGAAGCCGTGCACCGCCATGGATCGCTTGCCGGCGTGGAGTTGTGGCATGGCGGCGCTTCGGTGATGAACCGCACAAGCCGCCTGCCGCCGTTGTCGCCATCCGGCATTCCGTGGATGGCCACGCATGTCGGCTTCATGGGCAATCTGAGGCCGAAGACGATGGACAAGGCGGACATCCGCGAGGTGCTCCGATGCCAGGCCGAAGCGGCACGCAAGGCGCGCACGGCCGGCTTCGATATCGTCTATGTCTATGCCGGGATGGGCTATCTCGGCTACGAGTTCCTGCTGCCGGAATACAATCATCGCGTCGACGAATATGGCGGCTCGATCGGGAACCGTGTCCGCTTCGTGCGCGAGATGATCGAGGTGACGAAGGACGCCGTGGGCAAGGATTGCGGTGTCGCGCTTCGTGTCAGCCTCGAGGAGCTGCGCGGCCGGCCCGGGCGCAACCAGCCCTCGGAAGCGCATGAGCTGATCGAACTTTTGGCCGACCTGCCCGACCTGTTCGACGTCAAGATGGACTCCAGCCCGACCGATTGCTCGGCGTCGCGCTTCACCGGCGAAGGCAGCCACGAGCCGGTGATCGATTTCGTCAAGTCGCTGACGAAGAAGCCGGTGGTCGGCGTCGGGCGCTTCACCTCGCCGGACACGATGGTGTCGCAGATCCGGCGCGGCGTGCTCGACCTCATCGGCGGCGCGCGGCCGTCGATCGCCGATCCCTTCCTGCCGGCCAAGATCCGCGAGGGCCGCGAGGCCGAGATCCGCGAATGCATCGGCTGCAACATCTGCATTTCGAGCTGGCACGACGGCGTGCCGGTGCGCTGCACCCAGAATCCGACCGCCGGCGAGGAGTGGCGGCGCGGCTGGCATCCCGAGCGCGCCGGGCGCGCCGACAGGCCCGAACGCATCCTCATTGTCGGCGGCGGACCGGCCGGGCTCGAATGCGCCATGACACTCGGCCGCCGCGGCCACGAGGTGATGCTTGCCGACGCCAGCCGCGGCTTCGGCGGACGGCTAACCTTCGAGAAGACATTGCCAGGGCTGTCGGCCTGGAATCGTGTCGTCGAATACCGCCTCGGCCGCATCGGCGAGATGAGCAATGTCTCGCTCTATCCCGAAAGCGCGCTCGGCGCCGACGAGATCATCGACCTGGCGCCGGAGCGCGTGGTGCTGGCGACCGGCGCGCGCTGGACGAACATGCTCTATTCCTCGATGGAGATCCCCGTCGGCCGTCTCGACCATGCGGACGTGCTCACACCCGACGACATCGCCGCCGGCAAGCTTCCTGAAGGGCCGACGCTGGTCTTCGATTTCGACAATTACTACATGGGCGGCGTCCTCACCGAGCATCTGGCCGCGCAAGGCATTCCGGTCAACTATGCGACACCGTCCGGCCAAGCGTCGGGATGGACCATCATGACCAACGAGCTGCCGCTGGTGCACCGGGCGCTGGCGCGCCGCAACGTGCCGGTGACGACGCTGCATCTGCTGAAATCCTTCGATGGCGAGACGGCAACACTGGCGCATCTGTTCACTGGCGAAGAGAACCGCATCGCCTGCCGCTCGGTGCTGATCGTCGGCCTGCGATTGCCGCGAAACGAGTTGTTCGAAGCGCTGAGCGAAAGAGCGGACGTGCTCGCGGCGGCGGGCATCCGGAGCGTCGATCGCGTCGGCGACACGCTGGCGCCCGGCGCCATCGCCCATGCGGTGCATAGCGGCCACAAGCTGGCACGCGAAATCGGCGAGAAGCTTCGCTGGCGGCCTTACCGCCGCGACACGCCGATCGTCGATGCGGCAGCGGATTTCGAGATGCGAACGGCAGCCGAATAGAGCAATTCCAGGAAAAGTGCGAACGGGTTTTCCGTTCGGAATTGCGTCAACAAGGAGGTCCAGAAAGCCATGGAGCGTATCGCCGCACGTCGCAGGCCCGGTCGCCCCCAGCGCGAGGTGGCCGGCATCGCGCAACGGTCGTGGAAGCAGCTGACGCGGCCCTACGCGCCGATCGAGGTCCTGTCGGCCGACCAGGTGCAGGCTATCCACGAAATGGGCCTCACCATCCTCGAGGAGATCGGCATGCGCGTGCTGCAGCCGCGGGCGCGCCAGCTCTATCGAGCGGCCGGCTGCACCGTCGACGAAGGCGAGATGCGCGTGCGCTTCGACCGCGCCATGGTGATGGAACGCGTCGCCATGGCACCCTCATCCTTCGAGCTGCGCGCCCGCAACCCTCAGAAGAACGTCAAGGTCGGCGGGCGGCACTGCATCCTGTCGTCGGTCGGCGGGCCGGCCTATGTCATGGACAATGACCGCGGCCGTCGCCCCGGCTCCTATGCCGAGATGTGCGACTATCTGAAGCTCATCCAGTCCTTCAACGTGCTGCACCAGGAAGGCGGCGGGCCGTTCGAACCGCTCGACCTGCATCAGAACACCCGGCACCTCGACCTCTACTATGCCGAGATCACTTTGCTCGACAAGAACTGGCAGCCGCAGGCGCTTGGTCACGGCCGCGCCGTCGACGCGCTGGAGATGGTGGCGATCTCGCTCGGCACGACGCGCGAAAATCTGGCGCGCGAGATGCCGGTGTTCACCGGCATCATCAACACCAATTCACCGCTGCAGCTCGACGAGCCGATGGCCGAAGGGCTGATCGCATTGGCCGAGCACGGCCAGGTTAACGTCATCACGCCGTTCACGCTGGCCGGAGCTATGAGCCCGGTGACGCTTGCCGGCGCGCTGTCGCAGCAGCATGCCGAGGCGCTGGCTGGCATCGTGCTGACGCAGATCGTCCGTCCCGGCGTGCCGGTGATGTATGGGGGCTTCACCTCCAATGTCGACATGAAGACCGGAGCGCCGGCCTTCGGCACGCCGGAATATACGCAGGCCGCGCAGATCACCGGGCAGCTCTGCCGGCTGATCGGCGTGCCGTTCCGCTCCAGCAACGTCACCGCCGCCAATGCGGTCGACGCGCAAGCGGCTTACGAGAGCGCGATGTCCTTGTGGGGCTGCCTGATGGGCGGCGCCAATCTGGTGCTGCACGCGGCCGGCTGGCTCGGCGGCGGCCTGACCGCTTCGTTCGAGAAACTGGTGATCGATGTCGAGATGCTGCAGATGATGTCGGCCTATTTCGATCCGCCCGTCGTCGACATCGACACGCTGGCGCTGGACGCTGTGCGCGAGGTCGGGCCGGCCGGGCATTTCTTCGGCGCCGCACATACCATGCAGCGCTATGAGCGCGCCTTCTATTCGCCGCTGGTGTCCAATTGGGACAACTATGACACCTGGATGGAACGCGGCCAGATCACCGCGCGTGAACGGGCCAACGTGATCTGGAAACGCATGGTCGCTGAATATGAGCAGCCGCCGATCGATCCCGGCATCGACGAGGCGCTGCGCGACTATATGGAGCGGCGCAAGCGCGAAGGCGGATCGCCCTTGAACTGAGGGGCAACCTTCGAGGGAGAAGCAGGGAGGACTGGCCGGGGCACTCCCCTGAAAAATATCTCAGTCTCGCTACATGCCCGACCGCTCGGCGGCGGCCGCGTCATCCGACATCGCAATGCGCGTTCCGGGCCTGACGACAGCGGGATCGTGGCTCTTGCGGGCGAACACTTCCCGCACCAGCGGCGCGAAGAAGTTCAGTGGCCGTGTCGGATAATCCGGATCGAAGCTCGACTGGTCCCACTTCTCGCAGAACTCGGCGCAGTCGTCGAAATAGGCGTTGTCCCTGAACGCATCCCGCTTGTGCGGATTCGCACCGACATGCGCGCCATAGTAGATCAGCTGGAAATCGCCATGCTTTTCCACCACCCAGGCGCATTGCTCGCGTACGAATGGACGCAAGATGGCGGCCGCGTATTCGTCGTGATTGTAGGGCGCGTAGATGTCGCCGATGTCATGCAGGAGCGCCGACACCACCCAGTCGATATCGGCGCCGGCATTCCAGGCGCGCGTGGCGGCCTGCAGCGAATGGCCGAGTCGCGTCACCTTGTAGCCCGATAGCGATTTGTCGAGTTCGACCATCGCCGCCAGCAGCCGGTCGGCCGTGCCGGCGGCGTATTCGGTCTCATGTTCGGTCAGGAAGGCATAGTCCTCGCGGTCGCCATCCTTCATCTGGGTGAACTTCACGGTTTCCATTGTCGAAACTCCAAAGTTTACGGCACATTGCGGTCAGCGGCGTATTTCGAGATAGAGGTCGTCGCCGTCGACATGAACGGGAAAGGTGCGCGCCCTGAGCTTCTCGTCGACAAGGCATTTGCCTGACCGGATGTCGAACTCCCATCCGTGCCAGGCGCAGCGAATGAGCTCTCCGGCGCGCTCATAGATGAATTCCGTCTTGTCGGTTTGCCGATTGGTGCCCGATACCGGCCCCTCGCATAGATTGCCCGCCCGATGGGGGCAGATGTTGAGCAGCGCGGCATAGCCATCCTCGAGCTGGAATATGCCGACGCGGATGCGGCCGATGGTGACGATCCTGGGTTTGCCTACAGCGACGTCGGCGGCCTTGCAGGCAAAGGTCCGCGCCGCCGCGGTTGTTGCGGCGCTCATCAGGCGACCCTCACGGCTGCCGCTGGAGCCTCGATGCGCTTGTAGACCTCCAACGCATTCAGCCCCATGATCTTGTCGCGCCAGCCCGATGGGATGTGCAGATTGGTCGGCGCGTCAAAGTCCCAGTGCGGGTAGTCGGAGGCGAAAAGCAGCGTGTTCTGGCCGTCCATGTGCTCCAGCGTTTCCCACAGATGCCTGACGTTCTGGGGTTGCTCCAACGGCTGGGTGCTGAAGCGGATGTTGCGGCGGCAATATTCCGACGGCAGCATCTTCAGCCACGGCGTCTCCTTTCGCAGCGCCTTGAAGTTGGCATCAAGCCGCCACATCAGCGAAGGCACCCACGACACGCCGCACTCGATCACGACGAAATAGAGGTCGGGATATTTTTCGAACACGCCGTTGGAGATCATGCTGACCACATGGGTCATCGCCGGCTGGCTGAGCAAGGCGTGCGTTTCCCAATAATAGGCGGTCGGGCCGCTGGCGACCGCGTTGTGGTTGACGCCGCCTTGCCCGCCGAAATGGATGGCGAAGGGCAGCCCGACCTCGGCGCAGGCTTCGTGGATCGGATTGTAGAAGGGATCGCCATAGGGGCGTTGCGAGCCGTGGCTCGCCAGGACCTGGACAATGTCCTTGTGGCGGCCGAGACGCCGGATCTCGGCCGCGGCGCCATGGGGATCGGTCGGCGAAATGATGATCGATCCCTTGAAGCGGCTATCCTTCGGCAGCCACCAGTCGATCATGTAGTCATTGTAGGCTTTCACCAGTGCGTTGGCATAGTGGTAGTTGGCAAGAGTCGAGGCTTCCAAGGGCTCGTCGGCGGTGAGGATCGCAACATCGATGTCGTAGAGATCGAGGTGCCTCTCCTTCATGATCAGGTAATTGTCCTCCTCGGTCTCCGGGCGGATGTCGTGCCTCGAGAACCCTTCCGGGTGCAGCCACGGACGGTGACCATGCGGAAAGCTTCCCCTCGGCCCGGGCTTCTCGCCGCGCATCAGGAAATCGCGCCAGTAGGGTTCGAGATAGGGCAGCAACACCTCGGCGCTGGACCAGTAATTGTGAACGTCGGTGTCGACGATGAACATGGATGTCTTGCCTGCCATTGAGTGGAACGAGAGTTGCGGCAAACGTGCGCTTCCAAGGCAGAGCCGGCAACGCCGCCAGCGGCGGGACGTTAATCGACGAATCCGATTACCCGTTGTCGGACCGCCCCGAAAAGCGTTAGCCATGAAAGAATTGCTGGCGCTGGATAGCCGAGATGCAGATTGAACTCTTGGACACATTCCTGGACCTGATCGAAAGCCGCAACTTCAACAGGACGGCGGAGCGCCTTGGCATCACCCAGTCCACCGTTTCGAGCCGCATCCGCACGCTCGAGACACTGCTGGACAAGCAGCTCTTCATCCGCGGCAAGAGCGGCACGGAGCCGACCGTCGCCGGCCTGAGGTTCGAGGAGCATGCGCGCGCGGTCAGGCTGCGCTGGCTCGACGCCCGCCGCGAAATCCAGGCGGTCGGCCAGTTCGACCGGCTGATCCGCATCGGCATCCAGTTCGAGCTTTATGAGCGCGTGCTGGAAGGATGGCTGGAATGGGTGCGGGCGACGCTGCCCAAATTGGCGATCTACGTCGAGATCGACTACTCCAACCAGATGATCCTCGATCTCACAACCGGCAGCCTCGATCTGGCGGTGCTCTATTCGCCGCAGCACCTGCCGGACATGCATTACGAGCAGATCGCCGAGGAGAATTTCGTCATGGTATCGACGCGCGGCCTTACCTTCGGCGCAGTCACGCCGGCCGACTATATCCGGGCCAACTACTCGGCCTTCTTCAACCGGGCCCACAGGCAGATGCTGCCGGAGCTTGAGAACACCCCCGTCTCGACCGGAAATGGCGGCGCCGTCGCCTATCTCCTGCGGAGCCGGGGCGGGACCGCTTTCGTCACCGAGGCGGTGGCGACCAGATTGCGGCAGGAGGGCGTGGCGGAGTTCGTCGCCGATGCGCCGAAGATTTCACATCCCATCTATTCGGCCGTTCATGTCAGGCACCATCATTCCCACACCCATGTTCGCCTGCTCAAGGCGCTCAAGCAGATGACCGGATAGCCGCTGTCCAGGAAGCAAGAAAGGTTGAGGCAGCCTTACGCAGCAAGGTGCAAAGCAGCGCTGCCCTCACATTCAACTGTCCCGCAGCGGTCCGACCTGCGCTTCGAGCATCTCGAACCCTGCCGCCTCCGCTGCCTGCGGCGTCACCACGCTTTCGTCGAGGCACCATTCGAGCCAGAGCCCGTCGACCAGCGCGATGAAATTGCGCGCCAGCGCGGAAGCGTCGACCTGCCTTCCACGCTCAACAGCAACCGCCGCGATGTCCTCGGCAAGTTCGGCGCGGTAAGCGTCGTAGAGCTCGCGATGCGCCGCCTTGAGCCGAGCGTTGACGGCGATCTCGCCCCACAAGGACAGCCAGATCAGCAGGTTCTCGCGGCTGAAATATTCCGGCGCGAAGTTGGACCGCACCAGGGCAGCCAGCGCGGCCTCCGGGGGCCAGCCGGACGCCTCGGCGCGGCGGCGCTTGGCTTCGTCGATCTGGTTGTTGACGCTGGCATAGAGCGAGGACTTGTAGACTTCGACCAGCAGCCCGTCGAGGCTTTCGAAGTGGTGGTTGATGAGGCCGCGCGAGACGCCGGCCTCCTTGCAGATGCGATCTATGGTGAAGGCGCCGATGCCGCCGACAGACAGGCACCGCGTCGCCGCCTCGATCAGCATGGAGCGGCGCACATCCGCCTGCTCGCGGCTGAAGCGTGGCGCCTTCTTCGCGCCGCGCTTCCTTTTTGCATCTTCCGGTTGGGCTTGCGTCATGCAGCCCAGCTAATGGATTGCGCCCGTCCTGTCCATCAAGCGATCACGCCGTCTTCTTGAACAGCACAGGATTGGGGTGACCGTCCGGATAGATGACGGGTTCGAACACGGTCCTATGAATCGCAACCAGCGGCTGGTGGCAGATGAAGACGAAACCGCCGGACTGCTCCATCAGATCCTCCATGCGGTTGGACAAGGCGATGCGCTTGGCCTCGTCGCTTTCGGCAATCAATTGCTGATAGCAGGTCTCGAATTCGGGACTGTCGAAGCCGGACCAATTGTAGGCGCCGATCTGGTCAGGGCGAAACCAGACGAGGTTCTCGGACGGATCGACGCCGCCGGCGAAATCCATCAGCGCCAGGTCGATGTTCTTATAGCCGTCGCCTTGCGTCTTGTCGCCGACGCCCCAGAAGGCGGCTTCGTCATAAGGCTGGATCTCGACCTTGATGCCGGCCTGCTCGAGGCTCGCCTGGATGATCTGCGCGGCCGCCGTGCGGATCGAATCGTTCATCACCGTCAACGTCAATGACAAGTCGCTGACGCCTGCCTCGGCGAGCAAGGCGGCGGACTTTTCATAATCGGGCGCCGCGATCAGATTGCTCGGGCGCGCGAATTTCGTGCCGGGCTGGACGACGCCGGTGGAGCGCTTGGTGAGATCGTCATAGACGCCGGTCAGGATCTGCCCGACGTCGACGCCGTACTGCACGGCTTGCCGCACCTTCAGATCCTTGAGGCGCGGGCTCAGCATGTTGATCGTCAGCCAGACATAGCGGGTCGACTGCGCCTCGATGAGGCTGGTGTTGGCGGGCGGTTTGGCCTTCACGGCCTTGGTCGCCGAAATGGCGATCTTTGTGTAGTCGAAAGCATCGGCCTCGTAGGCCAATTGCGCCGCCTGATCGTCGGCGACGACATAGATCTCGACCTTGCCGAAATCCGGCTTCGGTCCTGGCCAGTCAGGATTGGCGGTCAGCGTCACCTTCTGCTTCTGCTGCCAATCCGAGAAGAGATAGGGACCGCAGGTCGCCGGCGGCTCGGTGGTGAATTTTCCGCCGGCCTTCTCGGTGCCGGCGCGGCTGATGATGTGGCCGCCATAGTAAGGCAGGCTGGTGACGAAGATCGGCTGGTACGGGTCCTTGAGGTGGATGATACCGGATCTGGCGTCGACGACCTCGACACGGTCCAGCTTTTCGAACTGATAAGCCCAGGGCGACGACAGCTTCGGGTCGGCTATACGCTCGTAGGAGAATTTCACGTCTTCGGCGGTGACCGGACCAAGACCGTTCGACCATTTCAGCCCATCGATCAGGGTGAAGGCGATGGTTTTCGGATCCTTCAGCTCAAGCTTCTCCGCACCCCACAGCGACCATGGCGAACCTTGCCTGAGATCGCCAAGACGGTTCAGCGACACATAAATGCCGCGCATCATGACGTCTTCGATGCCGCCGATCATGAACGCGGGATCAAGCGTCTGCAGATCGCCTTCCATGCGGATGCGCAGCGTGTCGCCGGCCGCCGCCCAGGCAAAGCCCGGCTTCATCGCCAGGCCGGCGCCCAGCACGCCAGCGGCTTTCAGGAATGCACGTCTGTCCATTGTCCATTTCGTCATTTCAGTTTCCCCTTTGGTTTGCGGAAGCGCGTAAGACGGCTTCCCGTTCTTGCCCGCCGGTCTGCAGCGGGAAATGGCAGCGCACCATGCGGCCGGCCCCCATCGGCCGATAGACCGGCGCCTCGGTCTTGCAGCGGGATTGCACGAGGGGACAGCGCGTGTGGAACTCGCACCCGGCAGGTCGCCGGAACACGCTCGGAATTTCGCCGGTGACGGCAGGGTTGTGGCTGCGCCGGCGCGGATCGGGAAACGGCTCGGAGCGGATCAGTGTCGCGGTATAGGGATGCAATGGGGCTGAGAACACCTCTTGCGTCGGTCCCGTCTCGACGAGCCGCCCCAGATACATGATGGCGAGCCGATCGCTGACGTGGCGGATCATCGCCAGATTGTGGGTGACGATCATGGCGGCGAAGCCGAGCTCGCGCTTGAGCTCGCCGATGAGGTTGAGCACATCGCCCTGCACCGACACATCGAGCCCGGCTGTCGGCTCGTCGGCAAGCAGC
The DNA here is from genome assembly GCA_000824805.1 of Mesorhizobium sp. SOD10. Classification (GTDB taxonomy): domain Bacteria; phylum Pseudomonadota; class Alphaproteobacteria; order Rhizobiales; family Rhizobiaceae; genus Mesorhizobium. Next base: position 538,465 of record CCNA01000001.1, on the reverse strand, counting down.
AGATGCGGCTTCATCGCAAGCGCCCGCGCAACGCCGACGCGACGAGCCTGCCCGCCCGACAATTCATGCGGAAAGCGGTCGACGAAGGAGGCGGGCAAGCCGACCAGCGCCAGCAGCGCCTTGGCCGCCGCGCGCCGATCCGGCATCGGCAGTCCCTGGATGACCTGCGGTTCGGTGAGCAGCGTGCCGACGCGCAGGCGCGGGCTGAGCGAGGCGACCGGATCCTGGAACATCATCGCCGAGCGCCGGCGCATGGCACGAAAGTCGGACGGCGTCGCGACCTCCCTCCCCTCGAACACGATACGACCGGCTGCCGCCCGGATGAGGCCGAGGATGGTGCGGGCCAGCGTCGTCTTGCCGGAGCCGGATTCACCGACCAGCCCAAGCGTCTCGGCCGGCATGAGCGACAGCGTGACGCCGTCGACGACGTTGAAGCCGGGCAACGGGAACGGGTTGATCAGCCGGTCGAGCAGGCTGCCGCGCACGAAGCTGACCGAGAGGTCCTCGACGGCAAGCAGCGGGCTCATGGCGTCACCGCGTGGCAGCGGGCGGCATGGCATGCGGTGAGCCTCGTCAGCGGTGGTGCGATGGAGCCGCATGGCGCGAAGGCGCGATCGCAGCGCGGCGCGTAAACGCATCCCGGTGGTGGTTGGGTCAGGCTCGGCAACGACCCTGGAATGGTCGGCAGCCTGTCCAGCCGATCATGGAAGCGGGCGGGATCGCAGGCAAGCAGCGCCTGGGTATAGGGATGACGCGGATCGTGGAAGATCGCGTCGACCTCGCCGCCCTCGACTACCTCGCCGGCATACATGACATAGACGCGGTCGCAGAGCTCGGCAATGACGCCGAGATGATGCGAGACGACGATGATGATGCCGTTATATTCGCGCCTGAGCTCGCGCAGCAGATGGATGATCTGCGCCTCCATGGTGACGTCGAGCGCGGTTGTCGGCTCGTCGGCGATGAGCAGGCCGGGATCGGTCAGCAAGGCGGCGGCGATCGCCACGCGCTGGCGCATGCCGCCGGAAAGCTCGTGCGGATAACTCTGCATGCGCCGTTCGGCATCGGCGATGCCGACGCGACCGAGCATGGCGGCGATGCGGGCCCGTTTCTGCGCGCGGCTGAGATCCTTACGGTGGTGCTGGAAGTCGACGAGCTGGTCGCCGATGGTCAGCACCGGGTTGAACGCCGTCATCGGGTCCTGGCCGACCAGCGCGATCTCGTCGCCGCGCAGCAGCCGCTGGCGATGCGCATCGAGCTTTGTCAGGTCGACGCCGTTGTATCGGATCGACCCGTCGATGCAGGCGTTCGCCGGCAAGAGATTTGCCAGAGCGGTGACCAAAGTGGACTTGCCGCAGCCGCTCTCACCGACAATGCCGATGACCTCGCCGGGATGCGCCTCGATGTCGACATGGCGAAGAGCCTGCACGCTGCCATGCGGTGTTTCGTAGCGGACGCTGAGACCGCTGGCCGCGAGCGAGCCGCTCATGCCGGCCTCCGCAGTTGCAGGCGCGGGTCGAGATAGTCGCGCAGGCCCTCGCCGAGAAAGGTGAAGCCGAGCGTCGCCAGCACCAGCGGTAGCCCGCCGAAGATCACCATGAAGGGTGCCGAGCTGATGCTGGTGTAGCCGTCGTAGAGGATCGAGCCCCAGGACGGCGTCGGCGGGCGCACGCCGAGGCCGAGGAAGCTCAAGCCGGCCTCCACCATGATGACGACCGGAATGTCCATCGACAAAAGGATGATCAGCGGACCGACGACATTGGGCAGGAGGTGGATGAAGATGATGCGCGAAGCGCTCGCGTCGAGCAGGCGCTCGGCAAGGATGTAGTCACTGTTCTTCAGCGCCAGCGTCTGGGCCCGGATGAGCCGCGCATAGCTTGGGAAGGACGTCGCGGCGATGACGATGATGAGCGTGCCGGTGCCGGCGCCGAGCACGGTGATGATGGCAAGCGCGAACATGATCATCGGCAGCGAATTCATGCTGTCGAAGGTCAGCACCAGCATGGCGTCGAGCCAGCGCGGACCATAGCCGGCGATGAGGCCGAGCAGCAGGCCGATGGCGCCGGCGATGGCCACCGAGACCATGGCGATGGTGAGTGCCGTGCGCGCGCCGTAGATGACGCGCGACAAGAGATCGCGGCCGAGATGATCGGTGCCGAACCAGTGCTCCGCCGATGGCGGCTGCAGCTTGTGCAGCACATCGATCTTGACCGGCGAATAGGGCGCCAGCCAGGGCGCGAAGAGCGCGGTGACAAGGAAGCCGGCGACCAGGACCAGTGCCACGCGGGTGAAGGGGTCGGCAAGCAGTGCGTGTAGCAGGACAAGCCGTTGTCGATCGGGCGCGGATGGAGAGGCCTCAGCCACGGAAGACATCACGGACCCTCGGATCGAGCCGCGCGATGAGAAGATCGGCGGCGATGGTGATGGAGACATAGATGGCGGTCATGATCAGCACCGTGCCCATGACGACCGGATAGTTGCGGGTGCCGACGGCGTCGGTGATCAGCTTGCCGATGCCGGGCCTGGCGAACACCGCCTCGACGAAGACGGCGCTGGATAGGATGCTGCCGAGGCCGACCGCGACCAGCGAGATGGTCGGGATGATGGCGATGCGCAGCGCATATTTGGAGACGATCTTCCACTCCGGCAAACCAAATGAGCGCGCGGTACGGATATGGGGCTCGCCCATCACCTCCATCATCGAGGCGCGCACCATGCGGGCGATATAGCCGACCCAGCCGAGGGCGATCGCGGCGGCCGGCATGACGAGCGCCCTGGCCTGGCTGAAGAAATCCCCGGCCTCGCCCGCCCCGATGGCCGGCAGCCAGCGCAGCGTGACGGCGAAGAGCAGCAGCGAGTAGATGGCGACGACGAAGGACGGCACGGCGATGACACCGACCGAGAGCACGCCGATGGCGGCATCGGCGGCCGTGCCGCGCCGCATCACCGACAGGCAGCCGAGCGGCACGCCGATCAGGAGCGCCACGGCGAGCGCCGTCAGCCCCAGGACAAGCGTGTTCGGCAACGCTTCCAGAACCAGAGTGGAAACGGGCCGGTTCGACCAGACGTCGTAGCCGAGATTGCCGGTCAGAGCGTTCCGGAAGAATTCGACGATCTGCCACCAGACCGGCTGGTCGAGCCCCATGCGCTCGATCAGCAGCCGCTTCAGTTCCGGCGTGGCGCGGGGACCGAGCGCCACGGTTGCCGGATCGCCCGGGACCAGGAAAACGGCCGCATACATAGCGATCATGACAAGGACGAGGATCAGGAGACCGAGACCGATGCGCTTCACCGCATATGCGAGCATGGCCTCCTCCCTGTCCCTCAGGCGAAATCGCGCCTGATGCGCCGTGTCGCCGAGGCGCTGTGGACGAGCTTGCCCCGTTCTCGGGCTTCAAGACGCCAACTCAGGTTGAAATGCGTTTCATCAGCCGTGAGCTCGGTCACCGCGCGCGCTTCGGTGTCGGCGTCGGCGCTGGTGATCGCCCATCGATATTCGGTGACGAGCTTTGCCGAGAGGGGATCGCCGCTGCTGATGCTCATCGTGTCGCTGTTGGCGGAAGATACGGTGATGGCGCGATCATCGTAGCGCCTGCTTCCATGGTCCGAGGTCAAGGCGATGATCTGCAGGCCCGAGCCGACGTCATCGGTGACGATGCGACGGTCGAAGCCTTCGTCCAGCGTCATGGTCGGGACCGGCGGCGCGGTTTCGGCCGGCTCGAAGCGGACGTCGCGGTCGCGCGGCGACGGGGGGCGTACCGGAAGAACGAGCTTGCTGTCGCCGCTCGCGACCGACAGCAGCGAAAGTTTCGGTTGCGGCCACAGGATCGGCCAATGCTGGTTGGCCAGCGCCAACCGGACGCGGTGCCCCTTGGGTATGGTGCGGGCGAAATCATTGAGCTTGAGCCTGACGCGGAACGGCGTTCCGATCGGACAGGGCGTCGGGTGCTCGTGGCTGTCGCGATGGCTGAGGTTGAGCACGCCATAGGTCATCAGCGCCGAGGTGCCGTCGGGATAGACGTCGCAAAGACGGGCGGCAAGGTTGACATGCGGCTGGTCGACGCTGACGAGCAGATCGAGCTCGGGCGCACCGAGCAGGGTCAGATCATCGTCGAGCGGCAAAGTGTCGAAGCACAGCGCCAGGCCGTCCTCGCGGCGCTGGTCGATGGGCATGTCGGGGCATGAACCGCCATAGCCGCCCCAACGGCCGCAGTCGCGGCCGGCGGTGGCGGGAGAGCATACCGACAGCGTGGCGCCCGGTGCGGGTTGGCCGCCCAGTCCGCCGGCGTTCAGATGCAAGACGCGGCGCTCGATGCGCGGCGACGGCCATTGGTCCTCGGCCGCCCAACTGCCGGCATGATCCGGGAGGTAGAAAGGCTGCGGCCGCTCCTCGCCGGTGATCCAGACCCGGTAGAGCGGCTCGTCCATAATGCCCGTGTCTTCGCCGCAAAGCCAATGACGCCACCAGCGCAGCGTCTCCTGCAGATAGCCGATCAGCGGACCCGGCGCGCCGCGACAGGGATAGGCATGCGACCACGGTCCGACGATGCCGAGCTTCGGCCCCGGCAGGTGTTCCAGCAGGCGCGGCACGAAGTTCGAATAGCTGTCCTCCCAACCGCAGACAGCCATGACGGCGCATTCGATCGCGGCATGATCCTCGCAGACCGAACCCTGCCGCCAATAGTCGTCACGACGCTGGTGGGCGAGCCAGATTTCCGACAGCGAGCGTGTCGCTTCCAGACGGCTCATCCACATGGCGCGCCAGGCGTCGCCGACAATCTGCGGGTCGGGCGCCATAGCCTTCTTCACCAGCATGAAGTTCGACCACATTTCCTGCTCGGTCAGCAGCGCGCCGCCCATATAGTGGATGTCGTCGGCATAGCGATCATCGGTGGCGCAATTGGCGATGATGGCCTTCAGCGCCGGCGGGCGGCGCGCCGCGACCTGCAGCGCGTTGAAGCCACCCCAGGAAATGCCGGTCATGCCGACATTGCCGTTGCACCAGGATTGCGCCGCCAGATGGGCGATGATCTCGCAGGCGTCCTCCTGCTCGAGCGGCAGATATTCGTCAGCCAGGTCGCCGTCGGAATCACCGGAGCCGCGAATGTCGATGCGGGCGCAGGCGATGCCATGGCCGGCTAGCCAGGGGTGGATGTCGGTGTCGCGGGCAACGGTGCCGTCGCGGCGCCGGTAAGGCACCATTTCGACCACCACGGGCACCTTGGCGTCGGTGCGCGGGCGCCACATGGTGGCGGCGATTTGCGTGCCGTCAGCCAGCGCGATCCAATATGGATCGACGGTTTCGACGGCAAAGGGAAACTCGGTCCGTAGCACGGTGGGGCGCTCGTCAAATGCTTGTTGAACGTTCGTACAACAAGAGCATTCCGGATGCAATCCCGTTTGAGGCATTTCCGACCCAGGGCGCAGGGAAACTGCATTCAGCCATCCTGACCGCACACGGAAACCGCGTTCAGGCAACAGGTGTCCGACGTCTGCAATGAGGCGCCAAGCCGCCATTTGCGTCGGACCTGAGTGCGTCGTCATAGTGGGCGTGGAGGCCACGCGATCTGAATTGAAGCGATCACGAATGGCGGGCCGGTCAGCCGGGGCTTTTCAGCAGCATCTTTTCGGCGAAGGCCTCGACCTCGCCTGCGCGCGGTTCCTTGCCGGTGTGCGTGAGCAGGTAGGCCGGGGTCAGGAAAAGACGATTGCTGACCGGCTCGACGATCTCGAGCGAGTAATAGCCGATCTGCGTGAAATAGAGCACGCGCGCCCGCACGAACGCTTCCGTGTCTGCATAACCATGCCGCGAGAACATCGCCCGGACGGCGTCGACCCGCGTATCGTCTTCCTCGTTGACGATCCGATGCACATCGGCCGACTGGCGCGACCAGGCGCGCACGGCGAAATCCAGCCGCGGATTGAACATCGATTCATCCAGCCAGCACTCAAAAACGTTGAGCACGGCCTGCGTGATCGACGCGGCCGGCCGGCCGGCCTGCTCGACGATGAAACGCGTGTTGTTGTTGCGCCAGTAGTCCAGCAACTGGTCGAGCAGATCCTGGCGGCTTTTGAAGTACCAGTAGAAACTGGACCGGGAGACGTTCAGCTTCTGACCGAGCGCAAGCACGCGCACCGCCTCCACGCCCTCGGAGATCAACGTCTCCAGCGCGAGGTTCATCCAGTCCTCGCGCGTCACCTTGGTGTTGCCGATCAGACCGGATCGCCGCACGACTTCATCATCACTGGAATCGGAGAACATAGTGGACCGGCTAGGTTTGAACGCCGGCTAGATAGACCTGAAACCACTCCGCTACAACACTTGCACCTGTTCGAGCCATTCCCAGAGAAACGGAGCAAGGCCCCTGTCGACGTGGAGACGCGCCCGATCGGGGTTGCCGAACCGGTAGAAGAGAGCGCCGACGCCGGCAAAAAGGATCGAAGCCGAGCGGCTTGCCGCTCCCGGATCGAGCGCCGTGCCCCTGGCGATCAGGCGCTCCAGGTCCGGTCCCTCGATCTCGAACACATGCAGTGCCGCATCCATGACCGTGACCGCGAAACCGGCCGCGTGCCAGCCGGCCGCGATGGCGAATGGCTGTTCGCCGACCGCAAGAAGGCGGTCGCGCGCGATCCGCACCATATATTTATCGCCGCTGGCGATCGCGCCGGCGCCGACGCCTTCGCCGGCAAGCCTTGACGCCTTCGGCCACGCAGCGAGGTCGCCGCTGACCAGCAACTGGTTCAGCCCGCCAAGCGTCCGCACGCTGACGCCGCCTTTGTTGAGCGTAGACGTGGCCCAGTCGGGCGCCGCCGGCCATTTTTCGGCAAGATTACGCATGGAGCCGCCTCCCTTCCGGATCGAAGGCGCAAGGCGCGACGATCGTCGCCTGCCGCACGACGCCGAGATGCTGAACGTCGATGGTTTCGCCGTGCCGCGCGGCGCCCCGTTCGATGAGCGCGAGCGCAATCGGGCGTCCTAGGGTCGGGCTGTGGTAGCTGGAGGTGACGAAACCGATGCTTCTGAGGCGGCCGTCGCGCTTCTCCACGCCATGCGCGCCGGTCGCCAGCGGCGCCTCGCCTTCGCGCAGCGCAAGGCCGACGAGCTGATTGCGGTCCTTGCTGTTTCCAGCGTCCGTGAAAAGCGAGCGCCGGCCGACGAACTCGCTGGCGCGTTTGGTCCGCGGTCCGGCGACGCCCAGATCGTGCGGCATGGTGGTGCCGTCGGTGTCCTTGCCGATGACGATGTAGCCCTTCTCGGCGCGCAGGATCATCAGCGATTCAAGTCCGAGCAGCACGGCGTCGAAGGCGCGGCCCTCCTGCTGCATCCTTGCCCAGAGCGCCTCCGCCCGATCGGCGCGGATGGAGATTTCGTAGCTGCGATCGCCGGTGAAGGAAACCCTGGCGATGCGCACCTCGTCGCCGGCAAGGCGGCCGGCGGCGACCGCCATATGCGGCAGGCTGGCATCGTCCAGCGCTGCACCCAGATCGAGCGCTTCGACGACCTGGCGCGCATTCGGGCCCGAAACGGTCAAAGTGGCGTATTGCGCGGTGGCGTTGTGGATATAAACGGCATCGCGGCCAAAGCGGTCCTGCCGCCATTCTTCGAGGCGCGTGTGGACCGCGGCGACATGGGACGACGAGCAGGAGACAATGAAGCGATGCTCGTCCAGGCGGACCAGGACGCCGTCATCGAAGACGACGCCATTTTCCGAGAGCATGAAGCCGTAGCGGCAATGGCCCGGCTTCAGGGTCGACATGGTGTTGTAATAGATGAAATCGACAAACTCGGCCGCGTGCGGGCCGATCACCTCGATCTTGCCGAGCGTCGAGCCGTCGAAAAGCGCGACCGACTGCCGGGCGCGCCGCGCCTCGTCCTGGATCGAGGCGCCGGCTTCACCGCCGCCATAATAGGCAGGCCTCAGCCAACCGCCATATTCCTGGAAAACACCGCCGGCGGCGCGATGGTTTGCCTCCAGCGGCAGGCGGCGGACCGGAGCGTGCATGCTGCCGCGGCGCGACCCGGCCAGGCTGGTGAAGGGAACAGGCGTGAATGGCGGCCGGTAGGTCGTGGTGCCGACTTCCGCGATGCCGCGCCCGGTGATGTCCGCCAGCAGCGCCAGGCCGTTGAGGTTCGAGGTCTTGCCCTGATCGGTCGCCATGCCGAGCGTGGTGTAGCGCTTCAAATGCTCGACCGAGACGAAGTTCTCCCGCGCCGCGAGCTCGACGTCCTTGGCGGTGACGTCGCTCTGATAGTCGATCCAGACGCGACCCTTGGCCTTGGGCTTTGGCCACAGGCTGACGACGCCCAATGTTGCTTCCGCTCCAGTGCCGCGAGGCGCCGGCGACAACGATCCGAAGTCGCCGGCGGCCGCGGCGCCGCTGGCCAAAGCGTCAGAAAGCGAGACCGTGCCGGCCACGGCGCCGGCGACGCCGATACCATCAATGGCTTCGCCGGGAATGAAGGCCGCCAGTCGATCGCTCCAGGCGAGCTTGCCTTTCGCCTGCGAGAACAAATGCACGGTGGGTGTCCAGCCGCCGGAGACGAGAACGCAATCGACGCCAAGCGTCGTGCCATCGTCCAGCAGGATTCCCTGGACGGCGTTGCGCCCGCGCGCCGCGACAACCGTCCGGCCGGCCAGAATACGAATGCCGGTCTTCACTTGCGCACCGCCGTCGTGCCGGCAATCGACTACCGTCACCGAAGCGCCGGCCGCGGCCAACGCCAAGGCCGGCTCATAGGCGCTGTCGTTGTTGGTCACGACGACGATTTCCCGGCCGACAAGCACGCCATGCCGGCGCAGGTAGCTGAGCGCGGCATCGGCGGACAGGATTCCGGGAAGGTCGTTGTTGGCGAACGGCACGGGCCGTTCGATCGCGCCCGTCGCCAGCACGATACGGCGCGGCCGCACGCGCCAAAGCGTGTCCGGCCTGCCGTCGGAGTGGCGTTGGTTGAGCGCGACCAGATTGTGGTCGTAAAGGCCGAAAGCGGTCGTCTCGCTCAGCACGAGCTGTCCGCCGCTCTTCAGCCTGGCAACCGTCGTCTCGACCCACGCCTTGCCCTCGACGCCATCGACTTCGCCGGCGCGATGGCGCAGCGACCCGCCGGGATGCATCCTGTCGTCGGCCACGACGACCGAGTGCCCGGCTGCCGCCGCGCTGGCCGCCGCGGCAAGGCCGGCGGGGCCGGCCCCGACCACCAGGACGTCGCAATGGTGGTTGACCTGATCGGAGACCTGGCGCGGCCGCCAGTCGCTGTCGACGACGCCAAGTCCGGCCATGGCGCGGATGCGCGGCTCGAACAGGTGCCAGTCCGGCCACATGAAGGTCTTGTAGTAGAAGGCGGCCGGCAAGAAGCGCGCGAAGCGGTCCAGAACCGCGTTGCGGTCGTTCTCAGCCGTCGGCGAAGCGTTGACGCTCCTGACCTTGATGCCGTCTGCGGCCTGCACGGTCGTGGCGCGCGCATTCGGCACCCGGCCGACCGCGCTCTCGACATCGACCAGCGCGTTGGGTTCCTCGACACTGGAGCCCCAGACGCCGCGCGGCCTATGGTATTTGAAGCTGCGGCCGACCACGGCCTGGCCGCTCGAAAGCAAGGCGGAGGCGATCGTGTCGCCCGCAAAACCCTCCACGTGCCTGCCGTCGAAGGTGAAGCTCAGCGGACGGCCGCGGTCGATGTCGCTGCCGCCGGTGGTGAGACGGGAAGCGCTCATCTTCCGTGCTCCGCTTCGCCGAGCAACGAAGAGCCCGACACCTTGTGATTGACGCTGTCGCGGCTCATCGCGAAGAACTCGCCGCAGGTCAGATGCACCCAGATCTCCCGGGTCGGCCCCTTCGGATTGTCGCGCATATGGAGATAAGCGGCCCAGCGCTCGGCGGTCACCTCGCTGCCGTCGGGCCTCAGATTACCGGCCTCGCCGCCATAGTGAAATTCGCTTTCTTCGCGCGGCCCGCAGAACGGGCAGGGAAAGAGCTGCATCTTTTCTATACCTTCAATGGGCGATGCCGGAGCCGGCGGCTTCGTCGATCAGCCGGCCGCGGGCGAAGCGGTCGAGATCGAAGGGCCGGCTGATGTCGTGATGCCTGCCAGTGGCAAGCAGATGGGCAAGCAGGGTGCCGCCTGCGGGGATCGCCTTGAAGCCGCCCGTGCCCCAGCCGCAATTGAGGAAAAGGCCGGGCAGCGGCGATTCACCGATGATGGGCGAGGAATCCGGGACGACGTCGACGATGCCGGCCCATTGCCGCATCATCTTCAACTGGCCGAAGATCGGGAACATCTCGAGCATGCCGGCGATCACGCCTTCCAGCACCGGCAGGTTGCCGCGCTGACCATAGGACGGGATGCGGTCGAGCGCGCCGCCGATCACCAGTTCGCCCTTGTCCGACTGGCTGACATAGACGCCCGTATCCGGCGAGATCACCACCGTCTCTATGATCGGCTTGACCGGTTCGGACACGCAGGCCTGCAGCGCGTAGGAATTGACCGGCAACCGGAATCCCGCTTTCGCCGCCAGCACCGACGAATGGCCGGCGACCGCCATGCCCGTACGCTCGGCCCGGATTGCGCCGCGCGAGGTGACGACGCCGCGGCAGCGCCCATTCTCGATGATGAAGTCGGTGATCTCGCAGTTCTGGATGATGTCGACGCCGAGACGGCTCGCCGCGCGTGCGTAGCCCCAGGCGACGGCGTCATGGCGGGCGGTGCCGCCGCTCGGCTGCCAGGTGCCGCCATAGACCGGGAAGCGGGCATCCGGGCTGAAATTGTAGATCGGCACGACGCGGCGCACGTCCTCGACCGAGAACAATTCGCAGTCGATGCCGTTGACCTGGATGGCGTTGACCGACCGCGCGGCGGTCTCCATTCCGGCTTCGCTGTGCGCAAGGGTCAGGATGCCGCGCGCGGAAAACATCACATTGTAGTTCAGGTCCGTCGATAGCGTCTTGTAGAGGCTGTGGGCCAGCCCATAGATCGCAGCGCTTTCAGGATAGAAGTAGTTCGATCGCACCACCGTCGTGTTGCGGCCGGTATTGCCGCCGCCGATCCAACCCTTTTCCAGGAGCGCGACGTTGGTGATGCCGTGATTTTTGGCGAGATAATAGGCGGTGGCGAGACCGTGCCCGCCGCCGCCGATGATGATCGCGTCATAGTGCTGTTTCGGATCAGGAGAGCGCCAGGCCTTTTCCCAACCGGTCTGGCCGGCGATGCCTTCCTTGAAGAGCGAAAGCGCCGAATACTTTCTCGTCATGCGCCCAAACCGCCGTCACAGGCCGGAGATATCGCCCCACCGCAAGGGCTTGGCCGCCGTGTCTCCAGTTCGAATATGCGCATCGATCGCCCCTTAAGATACCTGCTTTGCCATTGGCGCCGAACACCCAAAAGCAGCGCTAAGCGCGTATCTAGCGCGAATGTACACCTGTGTCCATTCAAAGCGCAACACGCTGCCCGGCGCGTTTCACAGATTTTGGGCCACTAGGTCCAACGAGACCGCTACTAGCCGGCACGCCGATATGGCGAAGTCGCCGAGCCTGATCGCTCACACTTTTCTCGCGATTGGTCTAGACCGGGAAATCTTGATGCAGAAGGCATCGCGTTTTTAGGCGGTCGGCGGCTGATGACGAACTGGTTCGGCAATCGGCGAGAGAACCGCCGGAGGGAGTGGAGAGATCTGACATGGCATTCGACATCGTTGAGGCTGCGCAGGCGCTGGTGCGCGGCCATCGAGACAACACGCGGTTCGCGACGATCCAGGGATTGTCGGACCTGGCCTCCGTTGCCTGCGACGGCGGCGCGCTCTGGTCCATCTGAGGACGGCTTCCCTCACCGTGGAGGCCTATTCGAACGAGTAGGTAAATCCTTCCGCCGAGGCGCCCACGGTGACTTTTGCCATCTTCTTGCCCTCGAGCGAGCGGTTGAGCACACCGCGGCTCAGCTCCGGCAGCAACGTGTTGGTCAAGATGGCGTCGATCATGCGGCCGCCGGATTCGATCTCGGTGCAGCGCGCCTTGACCAGGTCCATCACGCCGTCGCCGATCACCAGCTCGGCGTCATTGGTGGCCTTGAGGCGGCGCGCGATCTTGCCGAACTGGTGACGGGCAATCGCCTCGATCATGGAATCCGACAACGGATAGTAGGGTATCGTGACGACGCGGCCGAGGAAGGCGGCCGGGAAGACCTTCAGCAACGGGGCGCGCAACGCGGCGTCGAGGTCATCGATGCCGGTCCGCACCGTGCCGTTCTTCGTGCGATCCATGATGACGTCCGAACCGACATTCGAGGTGAGCAGGATCAGCGTGTTCTTGAAGTCGATGCGGCGGCCTTCGCTGTCGTCCATCATACCCTTGTCGAAGACCTGGAAGAATATTTCGTGCACGTCGGGATGCGCTTTCTCGACCTCGTCGAGCAGGATGACCGAATAGGGCTTCCTGCGGACGGCCTCAGTCAGGATGCCGCCCTTGCCGTAGCCGACATAGCCGGGCGGCGCGCCCTTCAGCGTCGAGACGGTGTGCGCTTCCTGGAACTCCGACATGTTGATCGAGATCAGGTTCTGCTCGCCGCCGTAAAGCGTCTCGGCCAGCGCCAGCGCGGTCTCGGTCTTGCCGACGCCGGAGGGGCCGCAAAGCAGGAAGACGCCGACCGGCTTTTCCGGCGCGCCGAGGCCGGCGCGGCTGGTCTGCACGCGCCTGGCGATCATCTCCATCGCATGGTCCTGGCCGACCACGCGCTCGGACAGGGTCACGGCGAGCTTGAGCGCCTTTTCGGTCTGGCTGGAGAGCATGCGTCCGGTCGGAATGCCGGTCCAATCCTGCACCACGGCGGCGACCGCATTGCGGTCGACCGACGGCAGGATGAGCGGTGTCTCGCCTTGCGCGGTGGCAAGCTCGGCCATCAGCTCGCGCAACCGCGCGAGGTCGGCAGCGGCTTCATCCGCCGGCTCGGCTGAAGTTGTTTCGGCCTTCGCACCCTTGGCCCCATTACCTTTTGAGGCCTTGGCTTTCTTGGTCTCGTCAGCCTTGCTCTCGCCAATCTTGCTTTCGGAAGCCTTTTGCTCGGGCGCCTTTTCCGCGCTCTCCGCATTCGCCGTCTCCGCAGTGGCCTCTTCGTCCGCTGCCTCGTCGAGCGGTACGCCCTCGCCACGCAATTTTGCGCGCAGCTCAAGTATCTCAGTGACCAGCGCCTTTTCCCGGTCCCAGCGCGCCTGGGCGGCGGCCAAGGTCGTCTCGGTTTCCGCCAGCCCGGCATCGACACGGGCCTGCCGGTCGGCGACGTCGATACCGATCGCCGCCTCGCGGCCAATGATGCCGCTCTCGACCTCCAGCGCCTGGCGGCGGCGCAGGATGTCCTCGACTTCGGCCGGCGTCGCATGCTGCGAGACCGCGACGCGGGCGCAGGCGGTGTCGAGCAGGCTGACGGCTTTGTCCGGCAGTTGCCTGGCGGGGATATAGCGATGCGAAAGCGAGACCGCCGCCTCGATCGCCTCGTCCAGGATCTGCACCTTGTGGTGCTGCTCCAAGACGCCCGCGACGCCGCGCAGCATCAGCACGGCCACCGCTTCCGATGGTTCCTCGATCTTGACCACCTGGAAGCGGCGGGTGAGCGCCGGGTCCTTCTCGATATGCTGCTTGTACTCGGCCCAGGTCGTGGCCGCGATGGTGCGCAGCTCGCCGCGCGCCAATGCCGGTTTCAAGAGATTGGCGGCATCGCTGGTGCCGGCCGCGCCGCCGGCGCCGATCAGCGTATGCGCCTCGTCGATGAACAGGATGATCGGCACCTCGGAGGCCTGGACCTCGTCGATGACTGCCTTAAGCCGCTTCTCGAACTCGCCCTTGACGCTGGCGCCGGCCTGCATCAGCCCAACATCGAGCATGCGCACGCTGACATTCTGCAGCGTCGGCGGCACGTCGCCCTGCGTGATGCGCAGCGCAAATCCTTCGACGACCGCCGTCTTGCCGACGCCGGCCTCGCCGGTCAGGATCGGGTTGTTTTGGCGGCGTCGCATCAGGATATCGACGATCTGCCTTATTTCCGGATCGCGGCCGACGACCGGATCGATCTTGCCGTCGCGGGCGCGCTGGGTGAGATCTGTGGCGTATTTGGCTAAAGCCGAATCCCCGCCCGGACCGCGCTTCATCGGCGTCTCAGTGGCGGGCTCGACGGGAGGTGAGCCGGCTTCGAGCGAGCCTTCGGTGACATCGGCGAAGCGGGAAATCACTCCATCCGCGTCGACCTTGTCGAACTCGGCGCTGATCTTGGAGACCAAGCCCTCCAGCGCCGGTGTTTTCAGGCAGGCAAGCAGGATATGGGCACTGCGCACCTCCTCGACGCCGAACTCCAGCGTCGCCAGGTTCCAGCCCTCCTGGATGGCGTGAAAGATGTGATCGGAGAATTCCTCTACCGAGGTGGCGCCGTAGGGCAGCTTGTCGATGGCACGGGTCATGTCGGCCGTCAGCCGGCTGGCATCGATGCCGGCGTCGGCCAGGATCATCTGCACGTCCGAGCGCTCGGACAGCACCAGTTGCTGGATGAAATGGGCGAGCTCGACATAGGGATTGCCGCGCAGCTTGGCCGTGTCGGCCGCGGCCTTGAAGGCGCGCACGCCGGTGGCGTTGAGCTTGGCGACCAGTTCCTTACGCTTGAAGCTCTGCGATGACCGGCGCTGTTCCATCGAACCTGCTCCCGCAATCTGCCGACCGTACCCTGCCATATAAGCGGCTGCTTGACAAAGCCATGTGACGGATAGGGCGTTTGATCCCACCGGGCGGCACCGCCCGGTTACACAAGCCTTGCAAACTCGTGGCCAACAAACACGATTGCTGTCCGGGCTATGCGAGCCATTTCACATACCGGGTCCGACAATCGCGCAATGGGTTTCGCCGAAGAGAACGGTCGCGTTTAGCTTCCGTTAGTTTTTGTGCAGATGCTCAATTGTCGTCGCATGAGCCCAGTGATAACGTTACGTCACATAGGGGTCTCAGGGCCGCTGGCTGGGGGTTAGTGTGATTGATCTCGCACTCTGGCTGAATCCTCTGAACGGTGAGAATCCGTCGGGAGAGGACTTGCGCAACGACCCGGCCTTTCATGAGCTGGAGCGCCTGACTGAGCCCCAGCTCAAAGTTGTCCATGACGGCAACGGCAAGCCCGTCTCGCAATCCAGTCCGGTCGACTGGGCGGCGGTGCTCGAAAAGGCCGAAGAGTTGCGCTCCCGCGGCCGGGATCTGCGCCTGCTGGTCATCGTCGCGCGGGCCTTGGCCAACGAAGAAGGGCTGGCGGGTCTCGCCGAGGGCCTGACGCTTATCGCCGGGACTTTCGAGCAGCATTGGGACACGATGCATCCGGCGCTGCGGGCGAACGCGCCGCCGCGCGAAGCAGCCTTGCGGCGCATCAATGCGCTTCTCGACCTCCAGAACGCCCAGCAAGGCCTGCTGGCAAACCTGCGCGAGAAGATCTTCTTTTCGCCGCGCCAGGTCGGACCGATCAGCGGACGCGACCTGGAACACGGCGCGCTCGACGAGCGCCTCATGCTGCAGGAAGCGGCCTCGGGGCTGAACGCCGCCGAAAGGGCTGCCTTGGTAAGCGCGCACAACCAGCTGCTGAACCGGGTGCGCGCCGGATGCGCGGGGCAAATCGATCAGGCCGGCGAGGCGATGACGTCGCTGCTGGCCGACGCTCATGCCGCGATCGCCGCCCTCGAGGCCGTGGACGCCGCGCTCAACGCCCGTATCGAGGGCCATGGCGCCACTATCCCGGAATTGAAGAAGTTCCTGCAGCGTTTGCTGACGACGCTGGAGCGGAATTCCGGTGCCGCCGCCACGGCGAACGGTGCCGCAAAGCCCGCTCCGCAAGCGGTAGCGGAACCAGCAATGCCCGCCCGCAACGGTCATGGAGCCGAGACGATGGCAAGTGTGGCAAGCCCCATGGAAGCGAGCGCCGGTCTGCCGGATCGGATCAACTCGCGCGACGAAGTCGTCAAATGCCTCGACCTCGTCGTCGCCTTCTACGACCGCACCGAACCGTCCAGCCCCATCCCGCATCTCGCCCGGCGCGTGCGCCGGATGGTGCACATGGATTTCGTGGAACTGATGGAAGATCTCGCCCCGTCGGGGCTGAAGGAATTCCGGCTGCTTGCCGGTGTCCCCGATCCCAAGAAGCCCGTCCAGAAGGATGAAAGGTAGAAAAGCATGCCAGCAGAGAGCAAAGCGAAGGTCATCGAAAGAAACCGCGCGCCGCGCGTGCAGATCGCCTACGACGTCGAAACCTACGGCAGCCCGACGACGATCGAACTGCCGTTCGTCATGGCCGTGATGGCCGATCTTGCGGGCGCTTCGCAGACCAAGGAAGCGTCGAAGTCGGTCCTCGATCGCAACTTCGTCGAAACCGACGCCAACCGGTTCCCGAAATTCATGGAAGCGATGGGCCCGCGCGTGAAGGCGCGGGTGAAGAACACCCTGCCGCAGCCCGAAGGCCAGGAGCGTGAGGAAGAGCTGGCGATCGATCTTACCTTTTCCAAGATGGGCGACTTCGCGCCCGACAAAATCGCCGAGCAGGTCCCGCAACTGGCCGAGATCCTGAAGATGCGCCGGCAGCTCGAGGAGCTGCTCGGCTTCATGGACGGCCGCGTCGACGCCGAAAAGCGCATCGCGCAGCTTCTGAACAACGAGCCGCTGCTGAGCAAGATCGCCAGCCAGGCGATGGATGACGGCAAGGGCGAGGAGTAAGTCATGGCCGAACAGCAAAAAACCGCAGTCGCCACCGCCGAAGCGGAAGCGATAGATCTCGGCGAGTTCAGCGGGCTCCTGGAAAAGGATTTCAAGGTCAAGAAAGACGACAGCGAAAAGCTGCAGCAGTTGGTGCGCAATCTGGCGCTGGCCGCTCAGTCGCGCTCCGAGACGACGACCATCTCGTCCAATGCGATCAAGTCGATCAAGTCGCTGATCGCCGGCATCGACAAGATGCTGACGACGCAGGTCAACGAGATCCTGCATGCGCCGGAAGTGCGCGAGATGGAAGGCACGTGGCGCGGCCTCTGGTACCTGGTCAACAACACCGAGACGGATACCAAGCTGAAGATCCGGGTGATGAACATCTCCAAGGAGCAGCTGGCCGACACGCTGGAAGACTATGAAGGCCAGATGTGGGACCAGAGCCCGATCTTCAAGAAAGTCTATACGGACGAGTATTCGATGCTGGGCGGCGAGCCGATCGGCTGCATCATCGGCGCCTACGAGTTCTCGAACCACCCGCGCGATGTCGGCCTGCTGCGCAACATTTCCGGCGTGTGCGCCTCGGCGCACACGCCGTTCATCGCGGCCGCCTCGCCGCGGCTGTTCCGCATGGACAGCTGGCAGGAACTGCCCAACCCGCAGGACCTGCAGATGATCGTGAACAACCCGGCCTATGCCTCATGGCAGTCGCTGCGTGAAAGCGAGGACGCCCGCTATATCGGGCTCACCATGCCGCGCGTGCTGGCGCGCCTGCCCTACGGCTCGGAAACCGTTCCGGTGAAGGGTTTCACCTTCGAGGAAGACGTGGGTGGCGACCACAACAAATATGTCTGGATGAACGCCGCCTTCCCGATGGGCGTCAACATCAACCGCAGCCACAAGCTCTATGGCTGGGGTACGCAGATCCGCGGCGTTGAGAATGGCGGCACGGTGCTCAACCTGCCGGTGCACGCCTTCCCGACCGATGACGGCTCCATCGCGATGAAATGCCCGACCGAGGTCGCCATCGACGACCGGCGCGAGGCGGAATTGGCCAAGCTCGGCCTGATGCCGATCCTGCACCGCAAAAACACCGATCTCGCGGCCTTCATCGGCGCGCATTCCCTGCAGGATGACGAGACGCGCGCCGGGCGTCTGGTCGATCCGGACGCGCAGGCGAACGAACGTCTGAGCGCCAACCTGCCCTATCTGTTCCCCGTTTCGCGCTTCGCGCACTACCTCAAGGCGATCGCGCGCGACAAGATCGGCTCGTTCAAGGAACGCAGCGATATGGAGATCTGGTTGACCGAATGGATCAACCGGTACGTGCTGGCCAACCCTGCCTTTGCGGACGACAAGGCGCGCGCCAAGCGCCCGCTTGCCGCCGCCGAGGTCCAGGTCGACAGCGTCGAGGGCCGGCCCGGTTACTACAATGCCCGTTTCTATCTGCGTCCGCACTACCAGCTGGAAGGCATCAATGCCTCGCTCCGGCTGGTGTCGGAACTGCCGTCGGTGAAGGGCTGAAATCGTTAAGCAAAGTCATCCTGTTTCGTAGCGGTGGAGAAAGACAATGCCAGACAGAACCGATTCGCCTTCGATGAAGATCGACGGCTTCCTGAAAGTCCCGGACATCAAGGGCCCGAGCAAGCGCGACGGCCATGAAGACGAAATCGAGATCCATGGCGTCGATTACAAAATGATCGCGCCCTACGACCCCAACTCGCTCTCGCGGCGCGGCCGCGTGTCGATGGGAATGATCAAATTCCTCAAGCATTACGACAAGTCGTCGCCCTATCTGAAGAAGGCGCTGTTCGAGAACAAGGCGCTCGACGAGGTGGTGTTCTCGGCCCGCCGCACCATCGACGGCGAGACCAGCGACTATCTGGTCGTGACGCTCACCGACGCCTCGATCATGGAATACGACATGCGGCAGGACGCCAACGAGTCGGACCTGATCGAGGAAGAGGTCAGCTTCGCCTACAAGAAGATCAAGTTCGTCTACGACAAGGACGACGAGATCGAAATGGACGTCTATGTCGGCAAGTGAGGCCAAGCGGCCTGGCGCAAAAGCGCAGCTCGCCGGCAGCTCGCGGGCGAAGCGCGAGGCGGTCCAGCCCTCCCTGTGGGACCGCCTCGTCAACGATCTGCCCGGGCTGACCTCGGAGATCTATGGGTTGCGCCGTCTGCTGGACGAAGAGCTCGGCGCCGATCGCGTCGACGCTCTTCTTGGAGGCAGCGCGCGCGCCATCGATGCCGATGCCGAACTCACATCCGAGCAGAAACGACGGCTGCACAGGCTCATCTTCCAGACTGAGCATCGCGCCGAGATCGAAAGCCGCGGCGTGGTGGTGTCAGCGCGCGTGCTCAGGGAAGCGGTCCGGCGCGACATAGAGGCCCTGTTCAACACCGAGCGCTTCGAATCCGTGCCGATGCTTTCAGACGCCGAGCACGAACAGCCTTTGGACGAGCTGCCGCCGCTCGGCGATTTTCCGGAGGTGCGCCGCAGCGTCGTCAATTACGGCGTGCCGTCCTTTTCGGGCCGCTCGTCGCGGGATTTCGACCGCGATACCCTGGCGCGCGAGATCCGCGCGGTGCTCGCCACCTTCGAGCCGCGTCTCAAGGAAAGCGCCACGACCGTCAACGTCACGCTCGGCGACAAAAGCATCGGCCTCAAGATCGAGATCGATGCCGTGCTGATCATGACGCCGACGCCGGAACGCATGCGGCTGCGCACCACGATCAATCTCGACAACGGCCTGGCGCGAACCGAATTCCGGGAGACCTGAGATGGATCGGGTCTTCGTCGAGTATTACGAAGAGGAACTGACCCATATCCGTGCGCTGGCCGCGGAATTCGCCGACATGCATCCGGCGGTCGCGCGCAACCTTTCCCTCGACACCGTCCCTTGCCCCGATCCCTATGTCGAGCGGCTGCTCGACGGCGTGGCTTTCCTTGCCGCTCGCACGCGGCTTAAGCTCGACGCAGAGCGCTCGCGCTTCTCGCGTGCCGTGCTCGACGTGCTTTATCCCGACCTGGTGACCCCGGCTCCGGCGACGGCAATGGCCGTGCTGAAACCTGGACAGCAGGTGCAGTCGATGATCGCCGGCCATTCCGTCGCGCGCGGCACGCGGCTGGTCTCCGGCCTGCATCCAGGGCTTTCGACGCGCTCGACCTTCACCACCGCGCAAGAGGTGACGCTGTGGCCGATCGCGATCACCTCGGTCAGCTACTTCCAGGACCGCAGCGCGCTGGCGGCCGCCGGCATCGCGCCGGTCGGCGGGGTGCGCGGCGAAGCGGCATTTCGCATCACGCTCGCGCGAACCGGAAAAGGCAAGCTCAGCGAATTGTCGCTCGACCGTCTCGACCTCTATTTCACCGGACGCACCAAGGCGCCGCTCATCTTCGACGCTATCTTCGGCGCCTGCTCGGCCGCCGGCGCGCGGGCGGAAGGCAAAACCAATCCGCTCACCGCCCTGCCCGAACCCGAAATGATCGGCATCCACGACGATGAAGCGCTGATGCCACGCACGCGGCCGACCTTCGAGGGATACCGGCTGCTGCGCGAATATTTCATGATCCCCGAGCGCTTCCACTATGTGCGCGTCGCCGGCCTGCAGCCCGTGGTGCGCAAATGCGATGGGGGAATGGAGATCATCTTCCTGTTCCGGCGTCCGGTGCCGGAACTCGCCGATATGGCGGCGGCCGATTTCGAGCTGTTCGTGACGCCGATCATCAATCTCTTCGAACGCGAGTGCAACGTCATCGAGATCGATCCGCGCCGGACTCGCCAGGTGCTGCACGCCGACCGCACCCGGGCGCGCGACTTCGAGATCTTCCGCGTCACCCGGGTGGAAGACGCCGACGCCGAAGGCAGCGAGGCGGTAATCCCAGAACTGTTCAGCCTCGGGCAGAACCGCGGCAGCGGCTGGGTCTATTCGACGGAGCGGCGCCCGCGCCGTGCGACGGAAGACGAGCGCCGCGACGGCCTGACCCGCACCTCCTACACCGGCGACGATGTCTTTATCGCCGTCTCACGCCCGGCGGGAAGCCCGGCGAACCGGCCGCTCAAGCGGCTCGACGTGATGGCGCTCTGCACCAACCGCGATCTGCCGATCCTGGACGACACGCCGACGCTGACGCTGGAGACCGCCGATCCTGTGGAAGCGGTGCGGCTGCTCGGCGCGCTGCGGCCGCCGCAGCCGGCGATCCCGGCAGCGCTGCCGGCCGGCGCCGAAGGCGAATCCCGCGCCGACAATCTCGCCTGGCGGCTGGTGGCGCAGCTCTCGCTCAATTTCCTCAGCCTCGCCAAGGAAGGCCGCGGTGTCGATCCGCTGCACGCCCTGCTCGACCTCTATGCCGACCGGGGCGATCCGAGCCTTGCCCGCAACGTGCATTCGATCACCCGCATCGACTCGCGCCCGGTGATCGAACGGCTGCAGATCGACGGACCGATGTGTTTCGGCCGCGGCACCGAGGTGACGCTGCATGTCGACCAGTCGGTGCTGGCGGGCCAAAGCACGCTGCTGCTTTCGGCCCTGCTGGCGCGGCTGTTCGCCCGCCATGCAGGGATAAATGGTTTCGTGCGGACGCGTACGCGGTTGCTGCAGAAGCAGGAGGATGTGCCATGGCCGATGACGCCCGGCAATCGCTACCTGATCTAGTGCAGCCTGCCCTAACCGAAGCGGAGTCACTGTCGGAGGAGTATGATTTCTTCGAGCTGCTGCGCCGCCTGGAGCAGCGACGCGGGCTGTTCGGGCACTCCGGAACCGCGGACCGCGAGCCGGCAAGGCTCGGCCAGCATGTGCGGCTGAGCTTCTCGGCCAGGGACGTGATCAAATTCCAGGATGCGGGCGAAAAGGCTCCGGCGCGGGTGACCATCGCCAATCTCGGCCTGCTCGGGCCGGAAGGTCCGATGCCGCTGCATCTGACGCGCTGGGTGCTCGACCGGCTGTCGCAGCGCTGGTTCACCGGCGCCGAGCAGACCAGCGACACGACCTTCGTCGACTTCGTCAACATCCTGCAGCATCGCATGATCGCGCTCTATTACCGCGCATGGGCGGATGCGCATCCGGCGGTGCAGGTCGAACGTTCGGTCGGCGGACGCGTGCGCGCCATGCTGGAGGCGATGGCCGGGATCGGCCTCCCCGGCACGCAGGATCCCGAGCTCGACACGGTGCGGCTGCGCCAGGCCGGATCGCTGGCCCACCAGATCGACGGCGCGGAGCGGCTGACGCTGTTCCTCGCCACCGCCTTCAAGGTGCCGGTTGAGATCAAGGAATTCGTCGCCGCCTGGATCACCATTCCGAAGGCGCTGCAGAGCCAAGTCGGCAAGGCCTATGCGGCGCTGGGCGGCGGAGCAACGATCGGCCCCCGCGTCTTCAGCCGGCAGAGCCGGATCGAATTGCGCGTCGGTCCGCTCAGCCTCGACGACTTCAAGTCGTTCCTGCCCGGCGAACGGCGCCTTGGCCTGTTCAAGAAGGCGGTGCGCGACATGATCGGCGAGGCGCTCGACGTCGATCTCAGGATCGTGCTCGCACGCGACGCCGTGCCACCTCCGAAGATGGGAACCATCCAGCTCGGCCGAACCTCCTGGCTTTCACGCCCCGCCGAAAAGGGCGACGCCGACGATCTCAGACTGCGCACCATCGTCGGCTGGCGGCCGGACATGGCGGAGGCAGCCTGATGAGCCTGCTTTTGACCCTGGAACAAGGCCCACGCTCGCAAGTGGTGAGGCAGACCCGGTTGGACGAGGGCGAGTTGGTGATCGGCCGCAGCGCCGATGCCGGCTGGCAGATCGACGATCCGGACATGTTTGTCTCGCGCGCCCATTGCAAGATCAGTGGCGGGCGTGACGGCTACTACGTCACCGACACGTCGAGCAGCGGATTGTTCATCGACGATTCCGACAGCCCGCTCGGGGCCGGCAGGTCGACACGGCTGCAAAGCGGCATGCGGCTGCGCATGGGCGACTATGTGCTCCATGTCGAGGTCCAGCCAAGCGCCGGCCACACGTCGATCGGTCAGGCGCCGATCGCCAACGCCGCGCCGGTATGGTCATCGCCGCAATCGCGGACGCCAGCCAGCATCGGCGGCGACGATTTCTTCTCGGCCAAGGTCGAGGAGGAGCCGCGGCCGCCGCGCCCGGCCGAGTTGCCGGACCCGTTCGAGCAGCCTGTGCCGGGAGCCTATGATCGCGCCTCGAACCAGCGCAGCTCGCCTGCCTTCGACGACCCGTTCAGCCTCGATCCGGTGGCGACGCCGGCCTCGGACGAAGGCCCCGCCGCCGGCCGATCGGATCCGTTCGGCTTCGGCGACATGCCGTCGCGCAACGATTTGCCCGAGCCCGCGCCGAAACCGTCCGGCTTCGACGATTTCAGCTTCGGGCCGCCAGCGGCGCCCGCTTCCGCCAACAGTGCCGATCCAACTGGCCGGGTCGAGCGGCCGGCTGGGAAGCCGAAAGCCGCCCGTCCATGGGAGATACCGGCGGAGGCAGCCGGACCCGCTGCACCCTCGCCTCGCCCCGTCTCCAAACCGTCACGCCCGATATCGGCGGCGCCGAGCGACATGGCGTTGCGCGCCGCATTCCTGCGCGGCATGGGCGTCGCGGAGGCCGATTTTCCCGGACGCGACGCGATCGCCGAAATGGAAAAGTTCGGGCGCGAATACAGGCTGATGCTCGACGGCCTGATGCAGCTCTTGCGCAAGCGCGCCGAGGAAAAAGGAAGCGCGCGCGTCGCCCAGACCATGGTCGGCGCCTCCGAGGTCAACCCGCTCAAATTCCTGCCGACGGTCGAGGATGTGATCGTCACCATAATCTCGGAACGAAGCCCGGGCTTCCTCTCCGGCGAGGCGGCGATCGGCGACGCGGTGAAGGACCTCGCGCAGCATCACGTGCGCGCCTGGCGCGGCGTGCAGGCAGCACTTCGGCGCATGATCGACCGTTTCGATCCGGCCGCGATCGAGGAAGAGCTAAAGTCCAATTCCGCAATCGGCAATCTGCTCGCCGGCGGGCGTAACGCCAAGCTGTGGGAGCTTTACCAGAAACGCCATCGCGACATCGCCCAGAGCGCGGAATCGAGCTTCCTGGGCGAGATCGGCGCAGACTTCAGGGACGCATATGAAGAGGAGTAGGGACATGATCGACAGACGGGAATTCATCGTTGCCCTTGGTGCAACGGGGCTGCTTGCGGCTTGCCAGAGCGGCCCGCCGAAACCATCGGTCATCACGGTCAATGTGACCGGTGGCGCCGGCATGAACCCGGGACCGGGCGGCAGCGACAGGCCGGTGACCGTGCTGGTGATGCGGCTTGCCAGCACCGGCAAGTTCAACTCGGCCGACTATTTCGCGCTGCAGGGCGATGCCGGCTCGGCGCTCGGCGCCGACCTGATCGGCTCCGACGCGATCTCGGTCGCGCCGGGCAAGACGGCGGCCAAGACCATCACGGTCGAGCCGAACGCGACAGCGCTCGGCTTCGTGGCGCTGATCCGCGAACCGGGCGGACGCAACTGGCGTACGACCAAATCCGTTTCGCCGGGGTCGAAATTCACCATCAACGTCAGCCTCGGCAAGGGCGGCATATCCGCCTAGCAAGCCGACGACAGGACAGTGCAGAGAGCAGTGGCATGAGCGACGCAAACAGGGTGCTGTGGTCGGAGGGCCTGTTTCTCAGGACCCAGCATTTCCAGCAGCAGGACCGGTTCTTCGAGGGAATGGTGCGCGGCGCCTTGCAGGCCGGCCAGCTCCACACGTTCGGTTTCCAGCAGCTGACGCTCGACCAGTCGCTGCTCGACGCCGGCCAGGTGTCGATCGTGTCCGCCCGGGGCATCTTCCCGGACGGCACGCCCTTCTCCATCCCGGAACTGATGGACGCGCCGAAGCCGTTGCCGGTCACGGCCGACACCGGCGCCGGGCCGGTGCTGGTGGCGCTGCCGCTGGAGCCGCCCGGCGGCGTCGGCTTCGATCCGGCGCATGCCCAATCGACCGGTGCGCGCTACCACGGCAAGATCGTCCCGGTGCGCGATGCCGTGCAGGGCGGCGCCGATCCGGAAGAGATCGAAATCGCCCGGCCGCAGGCGGTGCTGCTGGCGCCCGGCAAATCGGTCGGCGGCTACACGGCGCTGCCGGTCGCCGACATCAAGGGCGTGCGGGCGGATGGCGGCGTCTCGCTCGACGAGAGCTTCCTGCCGCCGACGCTGATCACCGGCGCCGTGCATTGGTACCGGCAATTGCTGCAGGAGGTCGTCACCGGCCTCGACCAGATCGCCGAAGCGCATGGCAAGATGGTGATGGGCGGGGCCGGCCGCAGCGTCGAAGACTTGCTGATGCTGCATCTTGCCAATGCCGCACGGCCGCGGCTTGCGCATATGCTGGCGCAGGACGTCTTCCATCCGGCCGAGCTCTATCTCGAGCTTGCCGGCCTCGCCGGCGAGATGGCCACTTACGGCTCGAGCTCGCGGCGGCTCGGCGAATTGCCGGCCTACGACCACATGGCGCCCGGCCCGGCCTATATGGCGCTGGCGGATGCCTTGCGTTCGCTCATCCTTAGCCTGCGCTACATCGAGCCGAAGTCGCGCGCGCTGCCGGTCATGCGGCACGCGACCAATGTCTGGAAGGTGCGCATCGACAACCCGAAGCTTCTGGTCGCCAGCCGCATCGTCATCCGCGTCGGCTCCGAGCTTTCGGAAGACGCGCTGCGCAAGATCTTCGTCAACCAGGCGACGGTCGGCTCGGCCGATCAATTCGAGGGGCTGTGGAAGTCGCGCCTGCCGGGCATTCCGCTGAAGCCGTTGCATTCGCAGCCGCGCGAGATCCCCTATGACGGCGACCGGCTGTGCCTGGAGCTTGACCAGAAGAGCGAGCATTGGGCCTCGCTGCTCGACGCCCCCGGCTTCGTCATCGGCGTTTCCGGCGTGCTGCCGAGCGAGCCGCAGGTCGACTGCTATTCGGTGAACAGGTGAGGCCATGAGCCGGGATGATCCTTTCGGGCTGTCGGAGGATCGCGAACGCACACGCATCCGGCTGACGGGCGCCGCGCCCCGGCCGATGGCGCCGCTGGCGCCGGGCGCGCCGGTCAAACGCGCGCGCGCCCATCCCAACACGCTGATCAACATCTTCGCGCCGCTGCTCGAATTCGCACCGGAGCTCGAAAGCGCGCTGGCGCCGGAGAACCCGGAGGTGATGCGCACGCGCCTGCTCGACGAGCTGGTGCGGGCGCGCGATGCCGCTGTTGCCGCGGGCTCCTCGCTGGAGCGCGCGGACCAGGCCGCATGGGCCGTGGCGGCGCTGCTCGACGACCTTGCGCTCAACACGCCATGGGGCGGTGCCAGCGCCTGGCCGCGCCAGCCGCTTGTGGTAATGCTGCGCGGCGACGTCGATGCCGGCACCCAGTTCTTCACGCGCCTTGACGAGCTGGAGCGGCATCCCAACCGCGACCGCGAGATGCTGGAACTGCAATATTACTGCCTGGCGCTCGGCTTCCGCGGCAAATACCGCGTGCCCGGCCGCGCCGGCGACCGGTCGCTCAATGCCGTGCGCGTGGCGGCGGCACGCTTCCTGCGCAATGCGGATGCCGAGGACGCGCCGCTGTCGCCGAACTGGAAAGGCGTGATCGCCTCCGACGAGCCGCAGCGCTTCATCGTGCCGATCTGGGTGATGGCGCTTGCCGCGGTCGTCGTTGCCGCGGCTGCCTATGTCGGCTTGTCGATGGGCCTGAGCAGCCAGGCGGTCGAGCTCTCCGCGCTCGTGCGCACGCTGCCGCCGGCCTCGCGCGGCGACGTCACCCGCGCCGCGCCCAAGCAGGACGCGCCCGCGCCTGAGCCGCAGCCGGTCGATTTCGCGCTGCTGCCGGAGTTCAAGGCCGAGGCGCCGGACAACCTCAAAGGAGCGCTCAGCGGCACCGAGAGCGTGTCGCTCGCCAAGCTGGTCATCCAGTCCTCCAGTCCCGACCTCTTCCAATCCTCCCGACCGACGCTGACGGAAGGCTACGAGCCGCTGATCGAGTCGATCGCCAAGGTGATCCTGGACAACAAGGAGCTGATCGGAAAGATCACCGTTGTCGGCCATACCGACAATGTGCGCCTGCAAAAGTCCAACCCGCTGGCCAGCAATCAGCGTCTGTCAGAAGCGCGCGCCGAAACCATAGCCAAGCTTCTGGTGCAGGCCGGCGTGCCGCAGGAGAGCATCTCTTCCGAGGGCCGCGCCGAAACCGATCCGGTGGCCGACAACTCGACACGCGAGGGCCGCGCGCTCAACCGGCGGGTCGAGGTTCTGGTCGAGAAGAGGCTCTGAGATGTTCATCCTGCGCCTCCTCTGGGCCGTCATCACCTCGCGTTTTCTCTGGACGCTGATCGGCATAGCGCTGCTCTCGCTGCTGATCTGGGTGTTCGGCCCGATTGTGCAGGTCGGCCCTTACGCCCCGTTCGAATCCGACAATGTGCGCATCGCCATCATCGCAGGGCTGATCATCCTGTGGCTGATCTGGCTGATCATCGCGCAGCGCCGCGCGATCCGTGCCAACCGCATGTTCGTTGCCGAGATCGCGGCGCCTGTCCAGGAAAAGCAGCTCACGCCCGGCGAGGAAAGCGTCGCGGCGGTCGGCGCCAAATTCGGCGAGGTGATGGCCGAGCTCAAGCGGCGCAAGCTTGGCGGCAGAAAATTCCTGCGCGAGATGCCCTGGTATGTGATCGTCGGTCCGCCCGCCACCGGCAAGACCGCGGCATTGCGCCAGTCCGGCCTCAATTTCCCGATCGACCTCACCGACGATCTGCAGGGCGTCGGCGGCACGCGCAATTGCGACTGGTTCTTCTCCGAAAACGCAGTGCTGATCGATACCGCCGGCCGCTACGTCCAGCAGGAGAGCCAGCCGGATGTCGACGCGGCGGAGTGGCTTGGCTTCCTCGACCTTTTGAAGAAGCACCGGGGCCGCCGTGCGCTCAACGGCGTCATCGTCGCGCTGTCGATCGATGTGCTCTCGGAAGGCGACGAGGCGATCAAGGCGCATGGCCGGAAAATCCGACGCCGGCTGGCGGAGCTGAACGACCGGCTCGAGATCCGCCTGCCCGTCTATCTGATGATGACCAAGGCCGACCTGATCAAGGGCTTCGAGGCCTTTTTCGGCGGCTTGTCGACGACGGCGCGCGAGCAGGTGTGGGGAACCACTTTCCCGCTCGACGCCCGGGTCAATGCCGGCACGATCCAGACGGAACTTGCCCGGCTTGCCGCCGAACTGGAACGGAGGCTGGTGCCACGGCTGGAAGACGAGGACAAGCTTGGCCAGCGCGCCGAGATCTTCCGTTTCCCGGCGCAGCTGGCGAGCCTTTCCGAGCCGATCCAGGTGCTGGTCGAGGCGATGTTCGGCGAGAGCCGCTACGAAGAAGCGGCCTGGCTGCGCGGCCTCTATCTGACCTCGGCGACGCAGGAAGGCGCGCCGATCGACCGATTGACCGCGGCGCTGTCCTCATCCTTCGGACTGCCGCCGCGCCGTGCCATGCCGGCGTCGCGCGTCGAGAAGCGCAGCTTCTTCCTCAGGAACCTCCTGACCGAGGTGATTTTCAAGGAGGCCGGCCTCGGCACATTCGATCCGCTGGCGCAGCGCCGCCGCGCCTGGATCTGGCGCGGCGCGGCGGCCGCCTGCGCGCTCGCGGCTTTGCTCGCCGGCGGACTGTTCACCTGGTCCTATCTCGACAACCGCAACGCCATCACCGAACAGGCCGGCCAGTTCGAGGCATTGCAGCAGCCGCTGACCGACGTCGCCGCCATGCCGGCCGCGGTCGAGCAGCCGACCATGGACGGCGCGCTGGCGGCGATGGACGCTGTGGCGGCCGCCAGAACCGCTCCGCCGGATGCGGTCCACAATCTGCTCGGTCCGACCGCCTCCGCCGAGCTAGTGCGCGCGCAGGCCGACACCTACGACCATGCGCTGCGCAATGTGCTCGAACCGCATATGGTCGCGCTGCTGGAGGCCACGATGTGGCGGCAGATCCGCGATCCGGACTTCATGCTCGGCGCGCTGAAGACCTACCGCATGATGACTGGCCTATCGCAGATGGACACCGATTTCGTGCAGAACTGGTGGGTGAACAGCCTGCCGCAATTCGCGCCGGCCGCGCCCTTCCCGACCGCCGACGCCGAGGAGCACCAGCTTGCCGCAATCCGCCGCATGGCGGTCGACGACACCTACATCGCGCCTGACAAGGAGCTGGTCGCCGAGGCGCTGAAGACGGTCTGCACGATCTCGCTGCCGGAGCGCGCCTACAAGCAGCTGCTTGCCGACCCGGAAGTGGCCGCCGTCAAGGAATGGGTGCCGGCCAATTTCGCCGGGCCGAACGGCGCCAAGGTGTTCGCGCGCCGCTCCGACAAGACGCTGCGCGTCGGCGTGCCAGGCCCCTACACCTATGCCGGCTTCCATGATGCGATCCTCGACCGGGTCGAGGATGTGGCGGGACAGGCGGCACTCGACCGCGCCGTGTTTGCCGGCGGCTGTTCGGAGAATTCGGAGACCTCGGTGTCCGCGCTGTCGGAAGATATCCTGAAGCTCTACTACGACGACTATATCGCGCAGTGGGACAGTTTCCTGCGCGACATGCGGCTGGCGCCCCTGACCGACCTCAATGTCGCCAGCGAGAACCTCAAGGACCTTTCCAGCGCCGACTCCGCGCTGAAGCGCCTGCTGACGGCGGTGGTGCAGGAGACCGATCTGACCCGATCCGACGACGCAGCGGCCGACGACAAGAGCGGCGGCGCCGCCAAGACCGGTTCGAAGCTGCTCAGCAAGCTCGGCAAATTGGGCAAGGTGGTGAAGACGGGCGCGAAATTGTTGCCCCGCGCGGGCTCGGCCGATCAGGTCGATATGACCGGCAGCCTGGTGGCCGAGCATTTCAAGCCGCTCAAGGGCACGATCGCCCAGGTCGACGGCCAGCCGCCGGCGCTCGACTCGGCCGTCGTGGCGCTCACGGCGCTGTCCAACGTGCTGCAGACGGTGACTGCCAATCCCGATCCGCAGGATGCCATCAAGAAGCAGGGCGGGCTGGCCGAACTGACAGGCGCGGTGGCGAGACAGGCGCAGATCCTGCCCTCGCCGATCAACGACTGGCTGGGCGGCATTGCCGGCGACACCAGCGGCCTGTCGCAGAAGGCCGTTACCAACGAGCTCAACGCCATCTGGCGCGCCGACATCCTGCCCTTCTGCCAGGCCGCGCTCAACAACCGCTATCCGTTCAGCCCTGACAGCGCGGTCGACGTCAATGTTCGCGACTTCCAGCGCTTGTTCGGGCCGACCGGACTGATCGACGCCTTCACCAACGACCATCTGATCAACTATGTCGACACCGCCAGCGAACCGTGGAAATGGCGCGCCGATTTCGGTCTCGATCCGGCGGCGCTCGCCGCATTCGAGCAGGCGCGGCATATCCGTGACGATCTCTTCCCCGGCGGCACCGGGCCGGTGATGAATTTTACGCTGGAGCCTAAGGACCTGTCGCCCAATGTGGCGCGGGTGACGCTCAACCTCGATGGCCAGAACCTCGTCTACTACAACAATGCGACGAGGCCGCAGCCGATGACATGGCCGGGCAAGGACGGCACCGGCGTGATCTCGCTCGCCTTCCAGCCGGTCGACGGCTCGCCCGAAGTGATGCTCAACGAAACCGGCAGCTGGGCGTGGCTGAGAATGCTGCGCGGCGGCCGCTTCACCGCGACCAAGCTCACCGACGTCTACAGCTTGCGGCTCGGCACCAAGGGAATGTGGGCCGATTTCGAGCTCAAGGCGGCCAGCGTCGAGAACCCCTACACGTTAGAGATGTTCAAGAAGTTCACATGTCCGCCACAGATATGAATGTGCCCGGTTTCTATGGCAAAATGCCCGCCGCCGGCGATTTCGTGTCGCGCCGGCTGCAGGGCGATTTCGTACGCGTGTGGGACCGCTGGCTGGCGCAACACATCGTGCCGCTGTTCGACCTTGAAACTTGGCCGACGAGCACGGTGCTGCGCTTTCTCAGCGGCGCCGGCTCCTTCGGCGCCTCGGCAGGCATCATACTGCAAAGCGCCGACCAGGTCGGCCGGCGATTTCCGTTGAGCGTCGTCGCAAAGCTGTCGGAGGCGCCGCTGAAGCTCGCTTATGCGGACGCATGGTTCGAAAGCATCGAGAACGCAGCCCTGGCCGCGCAGCGGGCGGAGCTGACGCCCGACGAACTCGATACGGCGTTAGCCGCGCTACCCGCCCCATCTGTCGATGGGAATGGAGATATCATCGACGACCTGGTCATGTGGACGGCGCACACGGATGTTTTCGACGTCGATCCGCAAGCGCCGCAGCCGACGCTGGAGCAGATCTTCGCGGCGAGTTGGGAGACCAGCTGATGTGGGGGCGCGCCTGATGTTCGTCAGCCAAAACACCACGCCGTTTCTCGCGGAGACCTTTCCATACCAGGATAAGCACTGCGTGAAGTTTTGTGTGCTCGTGGTTCGCGCGACGTACGACGTCGATGAGCAGGGCAACTGCGCGCCGAGCGAGCAGCAGTCGCCTTTCGTCTATGCCGACACGCATTACGGCGATCCGGAGTTGACCTCCATCCGAGTCGAAACCGACTTCGCTCCCGTCAAACCCAAATGCGAGGTCCTGCTCGATGCCATGGCGATCGCGCCGCAAGGCAGGCAAGCGGAAGCGGTGGAAGTGCGCCTGGTCGGTCCGGGATTGGACAAGCGCGCGGTGGTTACCGGCCAAAGGCGATGGTTCAGAGGCGGGCTGGGCATCCAGGCTTCGCGACCGACGCCCTTCGTTTCGATGCCGCTGGCATGGCATCTTGCCTTCGGCGGCACCGATCGCACGGATCCCGACCCGGCAACGCATCGCAGCGACGCGATCAACCCGATCGGCAGCGGCTACCTTGCCGGCCAGGGCAATATCGACGGCGTACCGCTGCCATGTGTCGAGCACCCGCAATCGCGGATGCGCATCTGGAACGACCGGCCCCGTCCCATCGGCTTCGGCCCGGTGCCCCGTTTCGCGAAGGAACGCGCCCGCTATGCCGGCACTTATGACAAGCATTGGATGGACAACGTGTTGCCCTTCCTGCCGCAGGATTTCGACGACCGCTATTTCCAGGCGGCGCCCGAGGATCAATGGCTCGACAAACTTTCTGAAGGTATGATGTTCGGCTGTGCCGGCATGAGCAAGAGCGGCATCTTCAAGGTCAGGCTGCCGGCGCTGTCGGTGCCGGTGCGCTTCATGTACGACGACAGAACTGAGCACAAGATGGCGACACCGGACACGCTGACCATCGTGCCGCATGAAGGCAGGATCGTGCTGGTGGGGCGGGCCAGCGTCAGATTTCCCAAGAGAATAACCGAACTGCAGGAAGTCCGAGTGGGATCGGAGCCGCGGCACTCCGGCAAGCCGCATTATGCCGGGCTTGGTGAAGCCGTTTCGGCCATGGAAAAGCGAAGAGGCAAGCGATGACGGCCGTTTCGTGCCTCAGCTTGATCTCACCCGTCGGCTATTGCGCGGCGAGCACCGCCGCTGCAGTGCGCGCCAGCATTGCCGCATTTGCCGCACTCCCCTATCGGGACATCAACGGCGAGCCGATACGCGGCGCGTCCATCGAGGTGATCCCCGGCGAAATACGCGGGCGGGATCGTTTGGCCGCTCTCGCGCGTTTGGCGATTGACCAGGTCGATCCTTCGTTGGGCGATCAACTGCCCTGGGGCGATCTGCCCCTCATCCTATGCGCGCGCGAGCCCGACGCGCACGGCGCGAGAATGAATGGCATACTGTCGGACCTGCGATACCGGAACGGTGCCCCTATCGCGGGAGGGCGATCGGGACACATCGCGGCCGGCCAAATTTCTGCGTTCGCCGCCATCGAGCAGTCACGCAAGATACTCCGGGAGTCCAGTGTCGAAGGCTGCCTGATCATGGCGATCGACAGCCTGATCGACACGCGTGCGCTGAACTGGCTGGATCGACACAAGCGTCTGAAGACGTCCGAGCAGACGGATGGCGTGATCCCCGGAGAAGCTGCCTGCCTGTCACTGGTGACCAGAAAGGCTCTCTTTGACAGCCACGTGACCGTGAGGGGGGTTGGATTGGCAATGGAGACGGCGACGGTTCTGAGCGAAGAACCATCGCGGGCCGACGGGCTCACGGAGGCGTTGCGCCTGGCCCTGCAGGAAGCAGGCATTGCGATGCACGATGTCGATTGGCGCCTGAGCGACGTGGCCGGAGAATCATTTGCATTCGAGGAGCTCGCGCTGGCGCAGATGCGCCTTGTGCGGCGTGTGCGACCCGAGCAACTGGTGTGGCTCGCCGCGGATTGCATGGGCGATTGCGGCGCCGCGGCGGGCCTCATTCAGTTTGCCGTCGCCGAGCAGGCATTCACACGCGGGTACGCTCCCGGCACTATCGCCGCCCTGCACGGAAGCTCGCTCCATGGCGGCCGGGCGGCTGCCATCATAACCCACTAGATCGGGGGACGAAGATGACCAAGAATGTCTTTGCCGGCATGTGGGAGATCGCGGCCAAGAATGGCATGAACAAGTCCATCGCCAGATTCCCCGACGTGTGCCTATCTCCCCCGTCGCCGCCCGCGGGACCAATTCCAATACCTTATCCGGACACTTCGCTTTCGACCGATTTGAAGGAAGGCTCCGAAACCGTAAAAATTGGCGGACAACCGGCGGCGCTGGCGCAGCAATCTTACTACAAGCCGTCCGTTCTCGGCGACGAAGCCGCCACCCGGACCTTTGGCGCCAATATCCTGACGCACCAGATCACGGGAAAGACCTACTTTCAGGCCTGGTGCATGGACGTCAAGTTCGAGGGCAAGAACGTTTGTCGCCACTTTGACATCACCACCAGCAATCATGCCTCCCCACCTACCACCACCGCGCCCCTTCCCACCGGGGAAAATATGAACCTGGCGCAGCAGGACGCCTTGATCAAGGAAGGCAAGTGTCCGTGCTGCCAGGGCCCGGCACATTCGGCAGCCCAGAAAGCCGGGAAAAAGGTCACGGCTCAAGAGTGGTATGGCTTTGATTTCACCACGGCGAAGAAGAAGGATGGCAGCGGATTTGGTCCGAGGCAATTGAGAGAGGCAAAAGCGGCCAGGGAGTTGTACGAATTGGCCAAGCAGGTCGGCAAGGACGAGGGCTGCGACGGCTCTCTTCCGAGCGAGGATCCCGAGGACCCTTGCTCGCCCCACTACTACGTGGACGCAAAGGAATCGCAGGACGCCCGTGACAACGAATATGAGCCCCAGGTAAAGGAGAGCACTGCCGCGTCCGAGTTTCGTAAACGATACGGACGCAAGATCGGAAAGAAAGTACGCAGGCAGGGAGAACGGATCAGGGCCGCAAGAAAAGGCGCGCATCCAAGCAATCCAATCGTCACGATCGGGCACAAGACGGCGCTGACCGCAGGAGGCTGCCCGGTCGGGAAGGGCAATCACGCGGCGGTTCACCAGCATTGCAAGCATGTCGAGGACGCCCTTGCCGCGGCCCAGAACAAGCTCACCGAGTTGCATCGGATGGTAGCTCGCTGACGGAGGCAAAGTCTTGAATACGGTACCGGCGGAAGTGCCCGAATTCATGGCCAGAACATTCGACTGGCGCGAGGATGGATTCCATTTTGCAGGGACGCCGCCGGCCGAACTCATGTCGCCCGCCGCGCTGAGCAATTCAAACCCCTGGATTGTGCTGGCCGCCGTCGTGGAGCGCGCAAAGCACGGCGATCATAGCCAGGTTCCCCTCCTGAGCCGGTATTACGAGGAACATGCGACGCATCGTTTGGCGCAAGTGGCATTGATGCTGACGGGCGATATCGGCAGAGAAAGAGACCTGCAACTCCTGGCCGGGGCTCTGTCCAGCGCTGATCCATTAACCCGCGTCTATGCAGCCCAAGGCGCCGCATTGGCCGGTCGGGCATGGCTCGTTCCGCCTATGCTGGAGGCCTGGGACGCCGCGGACACCGTCGACGAGCATGCAATGATCGGCGCTCGCATCGCCGACCTGCTCGAAGAGCCCGGCGGGGAATTGATCGAACATGCCGACACTTTTCCTTTCAAGAACGTCGACCGATTTCTCGAAGAGAACCCGTCTTTCAGGAAAGCTGAGTCGCAACTGCGAATTCTCGCCGAGGGAGAAGCGGCGTTTCCCCGATTGGTGGAAGCCCAATACGCGAAAGTGACGAAGCAAGTGAACGACGACGCAGCGTTCCTGTGGCGCGGCTCCCGCTGGTCAATGCGGAATTTCGTAGACCAGTTTCTTGCCGAACTCGATCGAGAAGTGCCTCTATCGCTGCCAAATCTTCGGCACAGATTTGAGGCGTATACCGGTCTCGATTGCACGGGTTTTTTCTACGTTGACGGCGATCCAGACCTGATCGGCATGGCTGCCGTGCTGGACGATTTTCTCGAGAGCGGGACGATCGGGCAGTACGCGGTAGCGCGACGCCATTTCTTCGGTCACCCGATCCCCGATTGAGATAGGGTCAGACGCCAGAGAGCGCCCCTTTCGACTTTGCCCAGCCCTCGATCTTGTCAGCCAGCGGCATGATCACGCTTTCGTCGCCAAAGTGGTCGACAAAAGGCTGCCCGGCCTTGCCGAGGTCCGTGGTGAAGAGATCATCCTCGCGATGGGCCTCCGGAAACAGTTCCAAAAATGCCGCGGAAGCGGAGGCGGCAAGCATCGGCAGCCTCATCTGCTCGATGAGCCAAGCCAGAGCCGACCGATCGCCCAGCATCCCGACGCCTCTCACCGCCAGATGCGCGGAGATGGGTGTTTTCATAAGTCCGCCCAACCAGGCGCGAACCTCCTTGTCCGGCCCTGCTTTCAGGGCTGCCCGCAACGCGGTCAGCGCTTCGGGACCACCACCAACCGCGACCTTTCGCAATTCCGTTCGCGCCAGGTGACCGGAACCCAGCTCCGTCAAAGCCCATGCGGCCCAAAGCCGAACCTTCTCGTCGTCGGCATCGAGACCGCCCTGCATCTCGCCAACGAGATCGGCCCGTCCCAGCTTGCCCGCCAGCCGCAAGCTTGATGCGCGTACCCTTGCGTCGGGATCGCGCACGAGCCGTCGTAACAATTGCTTCGGGTCGACGCCGTGCTCCGCGCAGGCCGAGACGGCAAGGTATCGCTTGAAGCCGTCTTGCCCGCCGATCCACTCGCGCACCAGTGGCCCGATGTCCTCAGGCCGCCTCCAGGCCAGAGCTCCGACAAAACCCGAAGCATCATCCCTGGAAGCCTGCCCGAATTGCAGCGATTGCGCTATGCGTTCCCGATCTTTCAGTTCCAGCGCCATCCAGACAAATGCGAACAGTTCCCCTTTCTCGGGAAAAGCTTCGTACTGTTCCAGAAGAAACGGCCACACGGCTTTTCCGGCGATGCGCATGGCATCGAGATTCACATGCAATCGCCGGTCGATCCCTTCAACGACCTTGAGGTCGGCTGGGTCTTCCGACAGTAGCGTGTCGCGTTGCCCCCAAAGGAAGGCGACCAGTTCAGCATGCTGGCGCACCACATCCGTCGCGATTAGCCGCTGAAACACAGCCGTTGCCGCCACCTTCGAACGCGAGGCTTGCATCAATTGAGATTTATCGAGCCGCCGCGGATGTTGTTTGCTCCGCTGGCCTGGCTGGTAAGTCGCACACCGCGAATGACGATCCGGCCGTCCTTTTCCAGAATGATCTTGGACGAGCCGCACTGAAGCTCGATGGACTCTTCGGCGGTAATTCGGACCCGTTCGCCGTCACGGCTGACCTGGGGAGTGCTAAGGCTATGTTTCGGCTCGACGATCTTGCCGACAATGAGCGGTCTTAGCGGGTCTCCTTCTTCGAACAGCAGCGCGACCTGCTGGCCAACCATCTCTTGGCTGAGTTCCGCAAGGCTGCGCGCGCGCAAGGCCGTCTCCTGGGGGTTTCCGGGAAAGACGACCAAGGGGCCATCATCATCGAATCCGAGGAAGACGCCGATCACGACGCCCTCAATGCGCTCCTTTGTAGCAGCCATGGCGAATCTCAGTTCTCGTTGATCTTGGAGCCTTTGATAATAACGTCACTCGAGGCCTTTATATCGATCTTGCCTGATCCCTTGACGGAAATGTCCTTTCCCTCGATCACTATCGTTCCGTCCTTTTTCATCGAAATCTTGGAGCTTCCGCATTTGATCAGGATCGATTCCGTCACGTCGATGGTCAAGTTCTTGCCAACCTTGATGCCGGTATCTTCTTTGACGTCAGTCAGACTTCCCTTCGCCACCTTGAGAACGTAACCGCCGCCTACCTCGGTCGTGTCGTCAGCCGCAATCTTGGCCGAGCGCGCAGCGCCAATATCGAACCCCTGCGCCGCTCCGACCGTAACCGTCTGATTGGCTCCAATGTTTACACTCTGATCGGAGCCGATGTCCCAGCTGTCCGCGGCGCCAATACTGTGGCTTTGGTTGATGCCCACACTCACCGACCGTGTCGCCCCAATCGTGTTGGTCTGCGAGGCACCTACGGTCCTCGCTTCGGCCGCCCCCACAGTATCGACGCGCGCGATGCCCACCGTGACTGTCTGATTGAGCCCCACCGTCTGCGAATGGTTCGCATCGATGTTTTCCGTCGAATTCGAAACGACGTGAATCGTCTCGTTTGCCATCACCGTCAGCGATCGGTTCTTACCCACCGTCTCGGTGTCGTTCGACCCGATATTCGTCGTCTGGTCGACGCCGATCTTGACCGTCTTGTTGTTGCCGACGTCCTCGTCGAGGTTGTGGCCGACGGAGTGCTTGGCGTCGTGGTCGATGCGGTCGGACTGGTCGTGCTGCACCGTCTTGTTGCGGTCGTGCTTGATCAGCAGGTGGTGGTCCTTCTGCGCCTGGAAATTGACCAGCTCGGAGCCCGCCTTGTCCTCGAACATCAGCTCGTTGTAACCGCCGCCACCTTTCGAGGAATTCGACTTCCAGCCGGATTGCGTGGCGTTGCCCGGCAGCCCATAGGGCGGCATCTGCGCGGCGTTGTAGACGCGGCCGGTGATGATCGGCAGATCCGGATCGCCTTCGATGAAGTCGACGATGACCTCCTGGCCGATGCGCGGGATCTGGATGAAACCCCAGTTGCTGCCGGCCCAGGTCTGCGAGACGCGCACGAAGCAGGAAGAGTTCTGGTCCTTCTTGCCGAGGCGGTCCCAGTGGAATTGCACCTTCACCCGTGCATATTTGTCGGTGAAGATCTCTTCGCCCGAAGGTCCGACGACCGTCGCCGTCTGCGGCCCGCGCATGATCGGCCGCGGCGTGATGCGCGGCGGCCGGTAGGGCAATTTGGTGGGCGCCACGCCCAGCACCACCTTGAAATTCTCGCTGTGGGCCTCGTTCTGGGTCCGGTAGCCCGGATCGAACAGCCGGTATTCGGCGCTGACCACCAGATAGTCCTGGTTCTGGTCGTCGCGCGGAAAGCTCTCCAGCGTGAACTTGCAGCCGGAAAAAAGGCCGCGCACGGTGCCCACCGCCGTGCTGTGCTGGTGCACCGCCTGAAGCTCCTCGCGGCGGATCCCGGCGATCTTGTCGCCGCGCCCGAGATCGAGATGCGCGCCGGGCTGGCGATAGTTCTCGCCCGAGGCCTCCTTATGGGCGAAAGGCTGGGCGGATTTCGCCATCAGATCGGCGCCGGGCTTTTCGAAATCATAGTCCGTATGCGCATAGGCGCCCGGCCGCACTGCGCTGCCAGGGATCCATTCGGTGATGTATTCGACATCGCGCCGTGAAGCCTGGCCCTCGAAGTTGTAAAGCACCTTCTCGTAACCCGGCGCCGGCTTCAGCTTGCTCATCGCGTCGCAGAGGATGAGCGTGTGCTTGCCCTCGTCATGCTCGAAAAAATAGAAGATGCCTTCATGCTCGAGCAGCCGCTGCACGAAATCGAGGTCGCTCTCGTCGTATTGGACGCAATATTCGCGCGACGGGTATGAACCCTGCAGGCGCTTTTCGAATTTCGCGATGCCGTATTTGGAGAAGATCTTCTCGACGATCTCCACCGCCGTCATGTTCTGGAAGATACGGCAATCGGTGGTGTTGCCGAGGAACCAGAGCCATGGCCTGACGGTCGCCTCGTAGAAGGCCAGCCGGTCCTCGATGCGGGTCAGCTTGAAATCCGACACGAGGCCGCTGAACCAGCGCTTCGGATCGGATTCGCCCTCGACCGAAACGGCGCCGCCCAGCATCTTCAGCGGGTCGATGTCGCGGTTCTTCGAGACGAAGCCGACCGTATAGGCAAAGCAGCGGCTGATCTCATCGCGGCCGATGAGATGGGTGAAGGTGAGGTCGGCGCCAGCCGGCGTCTGCACAACCGTGGCGCGTTCGTTCGGCATGGTCGTGCCCCTCCTGGACGCGGCCGCCAGTATGATGGATTGAAGCTCCCGCTATGTTAACCGCATCACGTTCGGGAACTTTTCACGCCCACCGCACCGGACCGCTTTCAGCCTAGCACATGTTTGGCGGCGGCCAAATAACAGCCGTGGCTAAACTGGCCTATGCGCCGGTGTGAAACGCTCCTCTCCCGCCGCGCTCGCAAGCTGCTAGAATGCCAAAGCAATTCCAGGATGGTACGTTGGCGTTTCTGCCCGGAATTGCGCGAAAGATAAGCATTTGTTGACCAAGTTCGGCGACGCTTGCGGATGTTCATCTCGCTCCAGATCAGCAATGTCGACAGGCTGCCGGCCGGCACCGCCGCCAGCTATGGCGCCCGCGACCGCAGCTTCGAAATCGGCCGCGAGAATTGCGACTGGACGCTGCCCGATCCGGGCAAGTTCATCTCGGGCCGGCATTGCGAGGTCCGCTACCAGGCGGGCTCGTTCTGGCTCTACGACCTTTCGCGCAACGGCACCTTCGTCAACGGTTCGAGCCAGCGCATGAGCGGGCCGCACCGGCTGGCCCAGGGCGACCGGCTGCTGATCGGCCGCTATGTCGTCGGCGTTTCAATCGAAGACGAACGGGCCGCGGCCGGACATGCGCAGACCAGGACCGGGTCGACGCAGCGCGAGCTGCCGCCCTCGACCGGCCGCCCGCTGGACCCCGGCCATGAGCGGTTCTTCAGTCCGGCGGAACAGCGCCCGACCGGGACGGCGCCCGTCTCGACATCCTCGGCGTTGCAACAGCCGGGTCCAGCAGCCCTACCCAATCGGCCCGCGGAAGCGGACGCGATCCTGCGGGAAATCGCCAGGGCGGCCGGCATCGCGCCGGACCTCCTGCAGGCGCGCGACCCGCACGACGTCGCGGCCGAGATCGGCGCGGTGCTGAGGACCACGGTCGAGCAGCTATCCCTGCTGCTCAAGGCGCGCGCGGCGGCTAAGGTGCTCGCCAAGAGCGCGCATCGCACGATGATCGGCGCCGAGGACAACAACCCGCTGAAATTCGTGCCGGGCACCGACGACATATTGGAGATCATGTTCGCCAAGCGCAGGGCGGGCTATCTCGATGCCAGGCGCAGCCTCGAGGATGCGTTCCGCGACCTGAAGGCGCACGAGATCGCGACCTATGCCGCCATGCAGGCGGCGCTGTCGCGGCTGCTCGACGACCTGTCGCCGGAGGCGATCGCCAAAAAAATCCCACCGGCTTCCTTCTCGTCCAGGAAGAGCCAGGCCTGGGACGCGCTCGTCGCGACATGGCGGAGGATGGAGGACGAGCACGAGAACGGCATGCTGGATGTCTTCCTCGCCTATTTCGCCGAAGCCTACGCCAAAGCCGACAAGCAGAAATAGACGCAGAGGGACCGACTGCGCAGGCCAAATGTGACGGGTCTCACAGAAGAAGCCGCCCCTTCGAGCATCTTGCTTTCCGATTTCAATCGGCGGCCCCGTTTCAATTGGGTATCCGGGCGACTAGAATGCACAAGGACGCTTGCCCGACGGGGCAAGCGGCGCGGCTTGGGGCGTGTGCAGCAATGTCATGTTTCAGCGAGATGAGCCTTTCCATGCGGCCCGCCGCCGAGGCTCAGCCTGAAACGCGTTTTCCATGGCGAAGGCATGTTTGTCGCGCCGCGACGATGGATCGTCGCCAATGAGTTCGAAGGACGATCCCTCGAAGCCTGCGGACAAGACCGTCATCCGCGCACCGCGGCCGAAGCAGAAGCCGCTTGCGGTTCCCGAGAGGTCCGGTCCCGAAGGCGCACGGCCTGCTCCATCGCCTTCCCGCGAAGCGACAATGTTCGACCCCGGCGGTGGCCGGCAGATGCCAACCGGCTGGTCGTCCGGAACCGTGCTCTTCCAGGAGCCGACCCCGGGAGCGGCCGCGAATGCGGCGCCGGGGGTGCAGCAGGATGCCCTGCTCGACGCCGCCGGCGGCGTGAGATACGCCGCGGCCAATCCGATCCTTGCCGCCGCGGCCCCGCTGTTGATGCTCTTCGGCCAATTGCGGCTGATGCCGGTCGAACGGCAAGCAGCGACCCTGGCGGAGCGTATCGCCGACGCGATCGAGACCTTCGACCGCGCGATCGCCAAAGCCGGCGTAGCCGAGGAAGACGCGCGGATCGCCAAGTTCGCCCTTTGCGAAACCGCCGACGATCTTGTCGGCAATCTGCCATGGCCGAGCAAGGATAGTTGGCTTCAGCATAGCCTGGTGGCGCAGGTCTTCCACACTCAACCGACCGGCGCCGGCTTCTACGAGGCGCTCAACAATATTCTTGCCAGGCCGGAAGCGCATTACGACCTGCTTGAGCTGATGCATGCCTGCCTGTCACTGGGTTTCGAGGGCCAGTATCGCGGGCTGGCCAAAGAGCGAAACACGCTCGAATACGTCCGGCGCGACGTCTACGACACACTGCGTTATTTCAAGCCGCGCGCCGGCGACGACGTCTCGCCGCGCTGGCAAGGCATGGCGGCGGCGTTGCCGAAGCCAAGGGCGCGGCTGCCGCTCTGGGCGGTCGCGGCCGCCGCGGCGACGCTGGTGACAGCGGCCTTCTTCGGATTGCGGGTGCTGATCACCGACGAAGGCGACGCGACCGCCGGCGAATTGCTGGCGCTCAATCCCTCGACTCCCGTCACCATCGAACGCGCCAGCGTGGCGGCGCCCACTGAGCCGGCGCAAGCCAGCCCGCCACCGCCCGCGGTCCCAGATACCGCCCAGATCGACCGCATCCGCGCCACGCTTGCCAAGGCGATCGCCGGCGGCGGACTGAGCGTCGGCGAGAAGGGCGAATTCATCGTCGTCGAGATCAACAACCAGCTCTTGTTCGCATCCGGCCAGGCGGAACTGAAGCCGCAGTTCCAGCCGGTCGCCGCCGACATCGCCACGGCGCTCGACGCTGAACCCGGGCCGATCCGGATCGTCGGCCACACCGACAATGTGAAGCCGAAGAAGTCGAGCACGTTCAAATCGAATTTCGATCTGTCGGTCGCCCGGGCAAAGGCCGTCCAGGCGATGATGGCCATGCAATTGAAGGACCCGACGCGCCTCAGCGCCGACGGCAAGGGCGAGGACGAGCCGATCGCCGACAATGGCACGGCGGACGGCCGCGCCAAGAACCGCCGCGTCGACGTGATGATCCCGAAACAGGAGACCCTGCAGACCAGCGCGGAGAACGGCGGCTGATGCGCTGGTTGCTGCGGATCTTCAGCTTGGTTGCGCTCGCCGGTTTCTCGGCGGCGGTCTGGTATGCCGGGCCGTTGATCCGCTTTGCCGATATGCACCCGCTTGGGCCCGTGTGGCTCAGGGCCACGATCATCGGCGCCACCGTTGCGGTGCTCGCGACGCTTTACGGGCTCCGCTTCTGGTGGCGGCGCAAAGCCCAAAAGGCGCTCGAAACGGCAATCGTGCGCGGCGATGATCGCAACGACGATTCCCAGGTGCTGGAAGCGCGCATGAGCGAAGCCATCGCGACGCTGAAGCGGACGAGCGGCAAGCGCAATTTCCTCTATGACATCCCCTGGTACATCATCATCGGCCCGCCAGGCGCCGGCAAGACGACCGCGCTGGTCAATTCCGGGCTGAAGTTCCCGCTTGCCGGCTCCGGCAACGCGCAGCCGGTGGCCGGCGTCGGCGGCACGCGGTCATGTGACTGGTGGTTCACCGACGAGGCGGTGCTGATCGATACGGCCGGCCGCTACACCACGCACGAGTCGGACCGCGAGCGCGACAAGGCGAGCTGGCTCGCCTTCCTGGGACTGCTCAAGAAACACCGCACCCGGCAGCCGATCAATGGCGTCATCCTCGCCATCAGCCTTGCCGACCTGATCGGCTTCGACGACCGGCAGATCGACGCGCATGTCACCGAGATCAGAAGCCGCCTGCGCGAATTACACGAGACGCTGAAGATCCAGTTCCCGGTCTATCTGCTCTTCACCAAGGCCGATCTCGTCTCCGGTTTCATGGATTATTTCGGCGATTTCGACGAGGCGCGCAGGCGCAAGGTTTGGGGCGCGACATTCCAAACCGCTGACCGCACCAAAAACATGGCCGGCGAAGCGCCGGCGGAATTCGACGGGCTGGCCAAGCGGCTCGCCGAAGAAATCGCCGACCGCCTGCAGGAAGAACCAGACCCGGTGGCGCGGATCGCGCTGTTCGGTTTTCCTGCCCAGTTCGGCGCGCTGAAGGACCGCATAATGCAGTTCGTCGGCAGCCTGTTCGACACCTCGCGCAGCCAGGTCAATGTCAGCCTGCGCGGGCTCTATTTCTCGTCGGGCACCCAGGAAGGCACGCCCTTCGACCAGGTGCTGGGCGCGATCGGCCGCAGTTTCGGCAGTGCTTCGCAAGCGCATCTCTCCGGCTCCGGCAAAAGCTTCTTCCTGCACGACCTGCTGACCAAAGTGATCTTCCCGGAATCGGGCTGGGTGTCCTTCGACCGGGCGGCCGAACGCCGCGTCCGGCTCGCAAGGTTCGGCAGCCTGGCCGCGATCGCGCTGGCAGCCGTGGCGGCGCTCGGCGTGCTTGGCCTCAGCTTCTTCGCCAACAAGCAGCTGATCGCCTCTACAAGGCAGGCCACGGCGCATTATCGCGACAGCGCCGATAGCCTGCTCAAGAGCACGACGGTGACCGACGTCGACCTCGAAAATGTCATCGGTCCGCTCGACCAGTTGCGCAACCTGCCGGCCGGCTTCGAAAACGGCGACCAGGGAAAGCCGATCGAGGAGATGTTCGGGCTCAGCCAGCGGGAAAGGCTGCTGTCGGCCTCCAAGACCGCGTACCGGCAGGCGCTGGAACGAACCTTCCGCTCGCGGCTGCTGGTGCAGGCCGAACGGACGATCCAGGCCAGGATAGCCGATCCGGTCGCGCTCTACGAGCCGCTCAAGATCTACCTGATGCTGGGCGGCAAGGCGCCGAAGGTCGACGACGAACTGATCGTCTCGTGGATGAAGCAGGACTGGGAGGAGAACCGGTACCCAGGCGAGAACAACCGCGAGGGCCGCGCGCAGCT
The DNA here is from genome assembly GCA_000824805.1 of Mesorhizobium sp. SOD10. Classification (GTDB taxonomy): domain Bacteria; phylum Pseudomonadota; class Alphaproteobacteria; order Rhizobiales; family Rhizobiaceae; genus Mesorhizobium. The sequence goes on along the minus strand of CCNA01000001.1, from coordinate 494,398 downwards.
CGAAAAGCATCTGCGCGCCATGCTTTCGCTCGACGACGCCTACGATCCGACCTTCGAGCTCAACCAGCCGCTGGTCGAGGCCGCGCAGCGCTCGCTTGGACGCATGAGCCTCGCGGATCGTGCCTCGGCACAGATCAAGTCGGCGGTCTACGCGGCAAGGCTGCAGGATTTCTCCATCGCCGCGAAAGCCGGTCCGGAGGCGCAGCTGCTGTTCGAGCGCACGGATGGTAGCGAGCTCGCCGATCTTCAGGTCCCCGGCCTTTACACGCGCGCCGGTTTCAACCGCTTCCTCCTGCCGCAGCTCTCGCGCATCGCGCAGATGCTCGTCGACGACCAGTGGGTGCTCGGCGGCGGCGGCGAACAGGGCGGCATCGACCAGGACCTGCCCAGGCTCGGCCCGGAGCTCATCGATCGCTATGGCAAGGAATTCGCCGGCGCCTGGAACGGGGTGCTCGACCAACTGAAGCTCAAGGCGATGCTGAAGGACAAGCCGCAATATCTGGCACTCTCCGCCCTCGCCGCTCCGGACTCGCCTCTCGACAAGCTCTTCACCGCAATCGCCGATGAAACCGCGTTGACCAAGGACGGCTCCGCCGAAGGCGATACCGGCACGGCGCAGCAGGATCCCGCCAGCATGGCCAAGGGCCTCGCCCGCATCGGCCTGCAGATCGCCGGCGGCAAGTCGCAGAGCCGCGCCGGCGCAAGCTCGGCCGTTGCGCAGAATGCCGGCGCGAGCGTCGAGGCGCAGTTCCGCTCGTTCCAGGCATTGGTCAGCGGCAATCCCGGGCGCCGGCCGCTCGATGCGCTGACGCAGAACTTCCACGACATCTTCCAGAGCCTGAAGCTCGCGGCCGATGTCCCCACGCAGAGCGAACGCGTCAACGCCAATCTGCAGCTGCAGATCTCGACCTTGCGCGCCAATGTCTCGCGCCTGCCCAAGCCGCTGGCGCGCATGGTCAACGCGGCGGCGGACGAGCTCGAAGGCAATGTCGCCGAAACCTCCGTCGCCAACCTCAACCAGAGCCTCGACCAGACGGTGACGCGCGCCTGCGAGGAGGCGGTCAACGGCCGCTATCCCTTCACCCGCGACGGCACGGACGAGATCTCGATGGCGGATTTCATCAAGCTGTTCGCGCCGGGCGGCCTGATGGACCGTTTCTTTGCGCAGAACCTTGCGCCGCTGATCGACATGACCGGCCAGGAATGGACCTGGAAACAGGACGCGCGCTCCAGCCGCGACCTGGCCAAGTCGACCTTGAAGGCGTTCCAGGCGGCGGCGGAAATCCGAAGCGCCTTCTTCCCTTCCGGCGGCTCGGTGCCCTCGGTCTCGATCACCATCACCCCCACCTCGGTGAACAGCGAAGTCGACAGCGCCGTGCTCGATGTCGACGGCCAGACGGTCCAGAGCGCCCAGGCCGGCAACGCGCCGAGCATCGTGACATGGCCGAGCGGCGCCGCTTCCGGATCGGCGAGCCTCAGCCTCCTGCCGGAAATGCCTGGACGCGAGTCCGCGCTCAAATTCGAAGGGCCGTGGGCGTTGAAGCGGCTTTTCGACAAGGCGACCATCACCGTCGAGGGCGCCAGCACCGAGGCGCGTTTCGTGATCGGCGGACGCGATGTCGCCTACACGATCCAGGCCGGCTCGGGGGCCAATCCCTTGCTGCTGCCCGCCTTGTCCGGCTTCAGCTGTCCGAAGGCGTTCTGAGATGGTCGGCTCCAGCCTTCATTTCGGTACTCTAATGTACGCGCTTATGGCAGAGTGGCGTGGGCACGCGGCCCATGGCTGGTCACAGAGGACGCCCGCTGAGCGTTTGGTGGCAAATTGAGCACTGTCGCTTTCCCCATCGACAGCTTCGGCGTGAGCCACCAGGGCTGCGTGCGCGATCACAACGAGGACAACTACCTCATCGAACCGCAGACCGGGCTCTGGGTCGTGGCCGACGGCATGGGCGGGCATGAGGCCGGCGAAGTCGCCTCGGCCAGCATCGTCGACCACCTGGCGACGATCGGCATCGCGAGCTCGGCACCGGACCTTCGCGCCCGCTTCGAGGACCGGCTCAGCCGTGCCAACGCCGAAATCCGCGATATATCGCGCTCGCGCGGCATCACCATCGGCTCCACTTTCGCCGCCCTGCTTGCCATGGATGGGCGCTTCGCCTGCCTGTGGGCCGGCGACAGCCGCATCTATCTCGTGCGCAACGGCTCGATCTTCCAGGTTTCGAAGGATCACACCGAGGTGCAGGAATTGCTCGACCGCGGCATGATCACCGCTGAGGAAGCGCGCAACTGGCCGCGCCGCAATGTGATCACGCATGCGGTCGGCGTCAGCGACGAGCTCGAGATCGATTTCCAGCAGGGCGAGCTGATGGCGGGCGACGTCTTCGTCCTCGGCACCGACGGACTGACCGCGCATGTCAGCGACGCCGAGATCGAGGCCGCGGTCAGGTCCACCACGCCGCGTGCGGCATGCCAGAACCTCTTGGATACGGTGCTCGCGCGCGGCGGTACCGACAATGTGACAATCGTACTCGTGAAGATCGGCAGCGGGCAGAGCGGCGCGCACCATTCGGATCGGTCCGGAGCGGAGGCCGTGGCCAGATGAGCGACAACGACAAGACGCGGATCGCGGCGAATGTCACACATGCCGGGGTCGGCACGCAGCTCAGCGGCATTTATGAGCTCGACGAGAGGATCGCCTCCGGCGGCATGGGCGAGGTCTATCGCGGCCACAACATCCAGACAGGCGATCATGTGGCGATCAAGATCGTGCTGCCCGAATTCGCCCGCGACCAGACGATCCTGTCGCTGTTCCGCAAGGAAGCATCGATCCTCAACCATCTCTCGCACGAAGCGGTGGTGCGCTACCACGTGTTTACGATCGATCCGGGGATCGGCCGACCCTATCTTGCGATGGAGTTCGTGGACGGCCAATCGCTGTTCGACATCATGCGGCGCGGGCCGATGCCGGGCGAGGATGTGCGCCGGCTTTGCCATCGCCTCGCTTCGGGCTTGAGCGCCGTGCATCAGGCGGGCGCCGTCCACCGCGACCTCTCGCCGGACAACATCATCCTGCCCGGCGGACGGGTCGAGCGCGCCAAGATCATCGATTTCGGCATCGCGCGCTCAGCGACGGTCGGCGGCGAAACGCTGATCGGCGGCAAATTCGCCGGCAAATACAATTACGTCTCGCCGGAACAGCTCGGCCTCTATGGCGGCGAGGTGAGCGAGCAATCCGATATCTACAGCCTCGGGCTGGTGCTAGCCGCGGCGCTGCGCGGAAAGCCGCTGGACATGAGCGGCTCGCAATATGAGGTCATCGAGAAGCGCCGGAGCGTGCCGGACCTGTCGGATATCGATCCCGATTTCCGCGAGCTCATCGAAGCTATGCTGCAACCGGATCCGCGCGACCGGCCGGCCAGCATGGCCGAGATCGCCAGGGCGACGCGCGGCGAGGATCTCGAGCCGACATTGCCGCCGCCGGTGCCGTTTGGCGCACGCGAGCGCTCCGGCCTGCCGCGCGCCGGCTGGACGGCATTGCCGGACACCAAACCGCAGCCGCCTTTGCCTCAAGGCAAGCCGCGCTTCGTTGAGCATGTGCGCCCAGCATATCTGTCGGAGCCACGCCCCGCGCCGGCTGCTGCTCCGCCCAGCTCGCCCGCGCCGGCTGCGCCCCAAAAGGCCTCCCGGATGCCCGCCTTCGCCGGCGGCGTCGCTGCGCTTGCCGTCCTCGCGGCGACTGGCCTTTATTTCAGCGGCGTCCTGGCGCCGCCGCCTGTGACGGAAAAATCCAAGCCGCTGACGCCGAAGCCGGCCGCCGACGCCGGCAAACCAGTGGCCGAAGCACAGCAACCGGTGGCGCCGAAACCTCAGCCCCAGGCACCGGCCGCGCCTCAGCCGCAGGCGCCGAAACCTGACAGCGCCGCCGTAGAGACGGCAAAGCCATCCGCCCAACCGGATGCGGAGGCCAAGACACCGGCCGAGCAGCCGACGCTACCAGCCACCCAGCCGGAGAGTGACGCCAAGAGCCAGGCGCATCTCCCACAAATCGAGACCAAACCCGTGCAACTCCCGGCGCAACAGTTGCCGACGCCTGCGCCGGCTCCCCCGCCGGAGGCAGCGCAAAGCCAGAAGCCGGCGCAGCCTGCAAGCGAGCCGGCGGCCAAGGCGCCGGAACCGAGCCAGACAGCCAAAAACCAGCCGACGCAGGAGCCAAATCCGCCCGCGGCCAAGCCCAGCGTGAAAGACCTCGTGGACAAGCTTTCCAAGTTGCCCAAGCCGGCGGCTTCCCCGCCTCCGGCTTCGCAAAGCCAGGCATCGGCGCAGCCAACCCCTCCGCCGGCCGAGCCGAAAGCGCAGACCCCGACAGCCAGCCAGCCGGAAACCCCGACCGCGCCAACCCAGCCAGCGCAGCAACCGCAGCCGCCGGCGACCAAGCAGACCAACAACACCGATGTCGCCATCAATGTGCCGAAGCCGGCGCTCCCGTCATTGGAAGAAGACACGGCCAAGTGGAACGACCAACGCTCCTGGGTACGCGATTTCAGCGGCGGCAGCTGTTTCTACGCGAACGTGACGTCGGGACCCGGCGCCACCCCCGCGATCGAGGGATACGGAACGGCGGTGCAGCCCTTCGAACAATTGCTCAGCAATTTCCAGACGAAGTTCCATGTCGAGCCGGACATCAGCGTGCGCCTCATCACGCTCCCCCAGTGCGGCGTGCCTACTTTCCTTCGCTACCTCGACCGGAGCTCGGCTGCGAAGCCACAGCTTGTGCTGGACCGGACATCTGTCCCGGACGGCTCGCCGGTCAGCGGCGCGCTCTATACGGGCGGCGGGCTGATCTCCAACATCATGCTGATCGATCACAAGGGGGTCGCCTTCAACCTCGATGACCGCATGGTACCGCAAACCGACAAGGTCACTTTCAACATCCCGATCGCCCTTGCGGCCCCGGACAAGGTAGCCGGCAAGGCGGTGCCGCAGATCATGCTGGTGATCACCGGGCCCAAGGACATCCAGGCCGCCATGTTCTCCAGGCCGACACCGGCCTCGGAGCTGTTGCCCAGGATCCTCGAGGAGATCGAGGCCGACGGCTCGCAGTTCTCCGCCACGGCCACCTATTTCCGGCTTGGCGGATAGCATGAACGCCGATGGACCTTCGCCACCCGCGTATCTTGAGCCAGTCCTCGCCACGCAGGCAGCGTAGCCGGCTCCGCTTGCTTTTGCCGGGTCGCGTGACGCTTGTCGCGCTGCTTGGCGCGGCGTTGCTCTCGATGCTTTCTCCCGGCAAGGCGCATGCCGAATTCACTGTCTGCAATCAGACGCTCGACGTCGTCAATCTCGCGGTCGGACAGAAAGTCGACAATGCCGACCAGACGGACGGCTGGTGGACCATCGGCGCCAACCAGTGCGTCAACGTCATCCGCGAGGAGCTGACCAACCGCTATATCTACCTCTACGCGACGGACGTTTTCGGCCACGCAATCCTCAATGGATCGACCGAGATGTGCATCGACCGGCGGCGCTTCTCGATCCGCGGCATCGAGGAGTGCTGGCAGCGCGGCCATATCGCGGCGCGCTTCGTCGAGGTCGATACGCTCGAGCAGGTGCGCTGGACCTACTTCCTGACCGGAAGCAGCCCGTGACGCACTCGATCGACACGAGCTTCAAACAGAAGAAGCTGGCGCGCCTAGCGGAGCGCCGGCGCAGGCTCTGGCGCCGGGCGCTTGCGGGCCTTGCCACGCTCGCCGTCCTTGCCACGGCCACGGGCTTCTACCTGACCAAGGACTATTGGTCGTTCGGCGACGAGGACGAGGAGTTGCACCCCGTCGAAGGCATGGAAGACTTGCCGCCCGACGCCTCGGTCTATGTGCCGGCGATCATCGATCTCGCCGGCGATCCGATGTGGATCACGCTCGCGCCCGATGCGGAGACCGCGACGAAAGGCAAGACCGTGGCGCGCCCGGCCGAACTCGACAGTTCAGGCGCCTCGCCGCAGATCGAAATCCTGTCCGACGTGATGCTGAGCGCCAGCGAAAAGTTCATGACGACCATCCCGTCGACGCAGGAGGATTTCGCCTTCTTCCAGGCGCAGCGGCAGGCCGTTTCCAAGCCTTCGTCAACGGCGCCCGACGATGCGCAACTGGCCCCATCCGCGCCGGCCGCGGCGCCGGACGAGCAACAGGGCGATCCGCAAGGCGACCTGGAGAACGACCTCCAGGCGGCGCCGGACGAGAGCGGCGCCGGTTCAGCGCCCAAGGCCGACGCCGACGACCCCGAGGCCGGCTGGGGCGAGACCGTCGATCAGGGGGAAGCGGCGCTCCCGGCCTTCAAGAAAACCGCGATCGAGAACAACACGACCGTTGCGGCCGTCACCAGTGAATATCGGCGCTTCGAGGCGACCGAGGACACCTTCGTGAAGATCCTCAACGACCGCAGCCTGGACAGCGTGGCGCTCGACGCGCACTTCTCCGCCGATGAGGCGAAGCTCGCCGGCGAAGCGCTGAAGACGCTTTTCAATCGCGACGTGCTGGAGTCCGGCTTCGTGGTGGCCATGCGCGGGTTTCGGCCGAACCGCGAGACGACGACCATGTCGCTGATGCAAGTCTCGATCTACGCCAAGAACGTCTATGTCGGCACGCTGACGCGCAATGCGGCCGGCGCCTTCGTGTCGGGCGTCGATCCCTGGGTCCGCGAGGACCTCTTCAACTATTCCGGCACGTCCGACCAGGGCGGGCCGAAGCGGCAATATCGCCTGCTTGACGCGATCTATTCCACGGCCGCGCGCAACAAGGTGCCGACCAGCGTCATCGGCGAGGCGATCATGTATCTGTCGCGCGGACAGGACCTCGACGCCTTCGCCAGCGAGGACCAGCGCCTAGTGCTGATCTATTCGCAGGCGTCGCGCGGCCAAAGCGAGATCTCCGGGCGGGTGCTCTATGTCGGCGTCCAGGGCGCGGATAAAAGCCTCGACTGTTTCGTCTTCCAGCAGAGCGACGGCCAGTATGCCTGTGTGACCGGCGACGATCAGGTTCGTTCGCTGACCGTCACCAACGGCATGGTCACGCCGGTCGCCGGGGTGATGACCTCGACCTTCGGGCCGCGCAAGCATCCGATCCTCGGCACGGTCAGGATCCATAAGGGCGTCGACTGGGCGGCGCCCGTCGGCACGCCGGTGATGGCCGCCTTCGACGGCGAGATCTCCTTCCAGGGCGATGGCGGCAGCTACGGCAATCTGGTGAAGATCACGCATGCCAACGGCCGCGAGACGCGTTATGCGCATATGCAGAAATTCGCCATCGCCAGCGGCGTCGGCACCAAGGTCAAGGCCGGCGACGTCATCGGCTATATCGGCACCACCGGGCTTTCGACCGGACCTCATTTGCATTTCGAGCTCTACCAGAACGGCGAGGCGATCGACCCGCTGGGGACGGTCACCACGGTCGCCACCGCGGTCTCCGTCAGTTCCGGCGGCACCGGCGATGCCGCGGTCGAGACGCTGACCGACCGGATCGTGCATGTCGAAAGCGGCGGCAGCGCCCGCGCCAAGAATCCGCTTTCCTCGGCAACCGGTGCCGGCCAGTTCATCTCGAAGACCTGGATCCGGATGATGAACACCTATCGGCCCGACCTTGCCCGATCGCTTTCGACCGCCGACCTTTTGGCGCTCCGCTACGACGCGACGCTGTCGCGCGAAATGGTGCGCAACCTGGCGCGAGAAGGCGAAGCCTATCTGCGCGCCCGCGGCCACCAGATCACCGCCGGCCGGCTCTATCTTTGCCATTTCCTCGGCATGGAAGGCGCGGCCCAGGTGCTGGCGGCGCCCGGCTCGACGCAACTTAACGCCGTACTCGGGTCGGCCGTCATCCAGGCCAACCCGTTCCTCACCGGCAAGACCGCGAGCTATGTGATCGATTGGGCCGAGCGGAAAATGGGGCAGAAACTGCCGCGCATGGCGACCGATCAGGGCCAGCCGACGACGGCCGCCGAAGTCCGGCAGACGTCGCCGGAATTCGAAAAATACAAGCAGGCGATAACGGCGCTGATAGGTTCTATCCAGGATACGCAGGCACCTGGCTAACCGGGCCTTTCGGTTCACCAAGCAATAGTGTTTTTCGACGCGGCGGGCTGGAACATTTCGGGGGATTCGGCGTTGCCGGCCATGGTCAAAAAGCAATCCAACGACAACGGTTCATACTTCGAATTCGACGTCATGCGCGAAGCGTTCAAGCGCTGGGTCGAGGAGGATAAGGTTCCTGAAGAACAATGGCGGCCGCGCGCAACGAAGCTGGTTCGCATCGTAACCGGGGACGACTACGTCGACCCCAACCTGGTCGAATGGATCATGCGTAAAAAGCCCCAGCGCTGAGGGGGATCGGCGCCAGGGCTCATTGGGCATGGACGCTGTACCAGCATGACCGAACATCAGGCTGCGCTAATATCGTAAACGAGTGGTAAATCGCTTCGCCGTCCAGTGCGTTTCACCGTTTAATGGAAACGCGAAACGCCCTATTTCCTTGTTTTGACGCAAGTCCGGACGGAGAACCGCTCACACTTTTCCTGGAATTTCTCTAATGCCGTGGAGGCCTCGGCCGTACAAGATTTCCGTCGACCACGTTGGGCAAATGCGGATGTGTAGTCGCCTTGATCGATCCCGTTGTGATCGTGTCGGCGGGCATGAGGATCACCATCTTTCCCTTATGGTGATCTGGCCAAATCGGCTGGGCGGCAAAAAAGAAAACGACCCCGAGAACACATGCCAGCAACAGGGCGGCGAACAGGTTTGCAATGATTTCGCCAAGCTGCATGCGGGCATTTCCTGACAAGGAAACACCCGCCGCTTCGCAGGCCGCGGCGGGTGTTTCTTCTTGCAATCGCAACTGACGATGAAGGGACGATGCTCGCCAGTCTGACATGCCAAATGAAATAGCCGACGGTTTGTTTCAGCCGATAGACCATTGCGCAGCAACATCCGACTTCGGTCGGTATCGAAGGTTGAGGGGCCGAGAATGAACAGCCACCGACAGTCCGAGACAAGCGGGTGAACGCGGCATCCCTGCCGGCGACATGCCTTGCCAATCAGCTAACCTGCCCACCGGAGACGGGCAGTGTCCACGGTCTCAGCGCCCATGTATTCGATCAAGGCCGCGCTGATATTGCAGTGGCGGCGCGCAAGGAACTGATCGAGAATGCAAGCCCGGCCCATCGGCAGGGCTTGCATCATCGTTTCGCTATGCGCTGGTCGGCGCCGGCGGCCTATTCCGTCCTGATCCGCATTTCCACCCGGCGGTTGACCGGATCGTAGGGATTGGCGACGCGCGGGTGCGACTTGCCGAGGCCGATCGCTTCGAGCCGCGCCGGTTCAATGCCGTTGGCTTCGAGGAAGGCGGCCACCGATTGCGCCCTTCGCTGCGACAGGTCCTGATTGTAGCGATCGGTGCCGGTCGCATCGGTGTGGCCTTCGACAACGAAGTTGAACGTGCTCAGCCGGTTGTCCTTCAGCGCCTTGGCGAACTCGTCCAGCTCGGCGCGCGCGGTCTGGTCGAGCTGGGCCGAATCCAGGGCGAAATTGATCATCATGTCGAGGCCGGCCTTTTGAGGCGGCGCCTCGTTCTTCGCGGTCTTGCTCTTGCACTCTTCCTCGGTGCCGACGCAGATGCCGCGCGACGCGCCAAGACTACCCTGGCCGGCGAAGAACTTCACGATGTCTTCCGATTTCTGAAGCGGATCGGCGTTAACGTGCGTTGAAAAAAGCACGGCCGCCAATGCCAAGGCTGAGCTGCCCCACCGCATGACCGTCACTCCTGTTAGAACGGGCCTGTTTGAACGGGTTTTCGCTGGCGCGGACTATATCAAATCCCGAAACGATTGTCTGTGAACAAGCGCACGTTGCCGGCGGCTTGCGCCTGATAGAGGTGAGGCTTGACCGGCGCTCAGCCGCGGGCTTGAGTGTTGTTCTGCCGGTGCTCGGGGTGTGGCGGCCATGGCCAATGAACTCGGATACAGAACGGCGAGGGATCTGTTTCTTGCCTGTCCCGCGATCGCCCGGGACATGAAATCGCCGGCCGCCGCGCAACCTCCGCTGGAATTCTGCCGCGCTTTGCTTGCCGGGCGCGTCCCGGAGGAAGCCGTCACGTTCTGTGCTTATCTCCTGCCCGAGCGCGCCGCGGTCTGGTGGGGGCATGAATGCCTGAGCAATCTCGCCGAGCTCCTCGCCGAAAGGGATCTCGAATTGCTGGCGCTCGTCAATGACTGGGTGGGCGAGCCCGGCAATCCACGTCATCGAGCGGCGCTCAGCAGCGCCGTCGATCCGTCGCCGGCGACGCCGGCTGCATGGATCGCGCTGTCGGCGGCGTGGCGCGACCCGACCTTCGATATGCTGTCGACCGGATTTCCCGCCGCCCACGCCGTCAACGCCGGGATCCTGGCAGGGCTGGCGCGCGTCTCGACCGCGGACCGCTTTGGCGTGCTTTCCGCCTTCGTCGAAATGGGCATCCAGATGGTGGAGATGGAGGCGCAGCGGCAATCGGTCGATGCGTATTAGGGCAGTTCAGCAATCATTTGCAGCCGCCTTGCGCCCACTTGGCCAAAGCGATCTTAAAGCGGGTGCCGAGCGGATGCTGCAGGCGCAGGACGGAGACGTCGTTGGCAGCAAAATTCTTCGCAAAGGCGAGTCTCGTTCCATTCGTGACAGCCGCCGCAGTGCTTGCTTTGCCAGACCGATTCGTCGAGGCCTTCGACCGGACTGAAAAGCGGTTCCCTTGATCGGCTAGGCGGTCGCCTTGAAGACGTCGCTGGTCACCCTGTTCATCGCTTCGGTGACGGAAACGTTCGACTCGCCGATATGCTGGAGCAGCGCCGTGAGCGGCTACGGCTGTATTGAGCAGCAAAGTAAGAAATCACCGTGCCATCGTCAGCCGTGAGTGCGCCGTTATCATTCGAACGCAGCGGTCCGAGTGTCAGCCTCCCCAGCCGCCGCCACCTCCACTGCTGCCACCGCTCCCGCCAGCCCCTCCGCCCGCAGCCGGTATCACGGGGGGCGGAGTTTGAGGCGTCGCTCCCACTGGTTTGATCAATTTTTTAGTGACGACTTTCTTCGACTTGACCACTTTTGGCGCGGTCGTCGTGCGAACGACCTTCGTTCTGTGCTGCGCCGCCGGGGCCGGCTCGACCGTCGGCGTCACGGTCGTGCACCCTGCGAGCGCGAGAGCACCGGATAGAGATGTTGCGACGATTGCGTGTTTCGATGCCCAGCCCACCACATTGCCTCCTTGTGATCAGAACAAGTCCCGGCGCGGATTGGCTTGTTCCCAGACCGCCCTGGCCGTCTTGACCAGTTGATCGTCCAACGAGCCGTCGGCCGAAATCTTCGATTTGAGTTCGCCACGCATCTGTTTCAGAGCCGCTGTCTTCGCCTTTGCCCCGAATTTCGTCAGCGTGGTCCTTGCGTCCGGAATTTCATTGCGAAGGTCGAGCGCGGCCGCGAGGGCAAGGTAGCGCACGGCCACCGCCTGGTCCGCCTTGTCGCCTCTTTGCATCTCCAGCGCCGCGCGATCATACGCGGCCGACTGATCACCGCGGTCGGTCGCTAGCTCGAACAGCCTTTGCGCTTCAGCCAAATCCTGCTGCACGCCGACTCCGTCCCTGTACATGCGTGCAAGGCTGCCGGGGGCATAAGGCTGGCCGAGATCCATCGACTTCTGGAAGAGCGAGAGCGCCGTCTTGGGGTCCTTCTCGACTCCCGTGCCGGTAAGATAATTGCGGCCGAGCAGGTTCATCGAATACATGTCCTGCCGCTCGACGCCGGCCTTGAGGAATGCCACGGCGCGCGCCGGATCGGCAGGCACGCCATTGCGGCCCTCAGTGAAGATCGCGGCGAGATCGTTCATCGCATAGGTATGGCCCATCGCCGCCGCCTTGAGCAGCAGGTCAAGCCCCTTGCCGGTATCGCGGTCGACGCCATAGCCGTTGAACAAGGCGCGGCCCCATGAGGTCATGCCATAGGGGTCGCCCTTGTCGGACGCCGCCGCGTAAAAAGCGTTGGCCTGCTTGCGGTTGGCTGGCATGCCCGTCCCGGTCGCGTTGAGGTACCCGAGCTCGAACACCGCGCGGACGTGTCCTTTGTCGGCAGCCTTCTGTATCGCCTTCTTCGCCTCGTCGACCTTGCCGGCGGCGAGCAGCGCCCGCCCGAGTTCGTAGTGGAAGCGGGCGACATCCGGATAGGCCTTAACCGCCGCCTGGCAGGCCTCCACCGCGCCGGCGCCGATCTCGTTCGGCAACAGGCCTGGGACGACGCCCTGCAGATCCAAGGGTTCGCCTGCCTGCGTGTCGCAGGGATCGACACTTGGCGAGAGCTTCATCGTCGCCGGCTTCGACGACCCGTTGTCGGCCGTGATTTCGAAGCCGACGATCAACGGTTTTGCGGCGCCGATCTGCGGTTCGTAGCGCAATTGATCGACTTCATCGGCCATCAGGCTCGATTGAGGCGACAAGGTCCGATCCGGCAGGGACAGCGTCCCGGTTGCCGGATAGCTCGCGAGCTTCAGGCTGACGCCTGGATCCTTGGTCGGGACATCCAGCTTCAGCGGCACGGGGCCGACACCGACCGGAATCTTGACGTCGCGGTTCTCGATCGCCTCGGCGGCGCCGGCGATATGGATGCCGCGCTCCACCACTTCCTGCTTCTGCTCGGATTCGAGCGAAGCCACGAGCTGCTTGCCCGCGGCACCCTCGCCGTTCTTGACCCGGAACACCAATATGCCTTGCGATCCGCCGCCCCACTCGTCATGCGTGGCATAGGCCAGCATATCGACCTGATCCTCGGCGTCGGCGCCCCTCGGCACGTCCATCGCGAGCCGCGGCAAATCCTTGCCCTCTATCGGCTCACCCGTTGCGACCGGCTTGCCGTCCAGGATCAGACGCCCCAGCGCCGGCGGTCTTTCGATGCTGATGGTGACCGCCCCGCCATCGACGTCGACCGGTACCGGCAGGTCGAGCGCGACAGGCCCGACGCCCGACGGCACGGTCTTCTCCAGCACCGGCGGCAAAGCCGGCCGGCTGGCACGGCGCATCAGCACGACGTCGTCGATCAGCGAGGAATTCTCCCACGGAACCTGCGCGCCCTTGGTGGCCTCGACCACGTCGCGGCGCACGGCCGCCATCACCGAGCGTATCTCCTGGTTCGGCGCCAGCGCGCGGCGGGAGAAGGCGGATGAAAACGGGCTGAGATCGCCGGAGCCGTCATAGGCGACCGCGCCGGGTTCCGTGGCGAAGGCGATCAGCGTGTTCAGCGAGCTTTTCACCTGCGCAAGGCCGGTGCCGCCGGCCGCGATCAACTGGTCGCGCAGCCAATAATCCTTGCGCGGGAACGGGTTGTTGCGGCAGGCGTCGAGGATGATCACCTGGATCTTCGATTTGGCGCGCAATTGCTGCAGGACGTCATCGAGCTTGACCGCCTGGACCTCGATATCGGCCGCATCCTTGAGCGACGCGTCGACCGGGATCAGGAAATTCTCGCCGCCGATCTGAAAACCGTGGCCCGAATAGTAGACGACCGCCAGATCGGCGCCGTCGGCCGCCGCGAGATAATTGCGGAACTCCTTCTCGAACTGGAGCTTGGTCAGGTCCTTGGCGACGAACACATCGAAGCCGGCCAGCCGGAAGGTGTTCGACACGTCCTCGGCATCCTTGTCGGGATTCTTGAGCGCCGGGATCTCGCGGTATTCGGAATTGCCGATGACAAGGGCAACCCTTCGATCGGCGCAGGCCTGCACAGTCGTGAGGCCCACGAGGATCAAGGCTGCAATCAGCGCGCAGCATCGCAGCATGGCAAAATCCCTAACTGCTATCACCTTGTCGGCCACAGAACGCAGCTTACGACATCGTGGTCTGTTAAAGACTTCACAATCCGCCAAAACGGCAAGGAAACGTGCCTGCGACAGTAAGGCAGGCTGCGCATCCAATGAACCGCTAAAATAACTCAGAGGCCCGGGCGCCGCAATGACCTGGGCAGCGCATCGCCGCTGTTTGGCGCAGCATCGCCATCAGCGAGCTACGCCCGCGTAGCCCGGCCATTGCCTCCGCGCCGCACTGCGCGTTTATTAAAAGCGCCGAAAGCTGCAGCCGAGAACCAGATGCTGATAGAGACGAAGCTCCAGCCGCCTCATTTGCGCGACGCCCTGGTTCAGAGGCCGCGGCTGCTGCGCACCCTGGACGCCGCGACGGCGGGAAAGCTGACGGTGGTGACCTCGCCTGCCGGCTTCGGCAAATCGACCCTGCTGTCGCAATGGGCGGCCGGCATATCCGGCGGTATAGCCCAGGTCGCGTGGCTGTCCATCGACCGGCTCGACAATGATCTCGCCCGCTTCCTCAAATATCTCGCCGCAGCCTTCCACCGCGTCGATCCCGATATTGCCGGCAACGCGGAATCGCTGATCGACTCCAGTCCCGTGACGCCGGTCGATTCCATCCTCACCGCCATCATCAACCAATTGTCGCGGCGCACCGCGCCGATCTACCTCGTCCTCGACGACGCGCATCTGATCGTCTCCGGCGAGATCGCCGCCTGCATCAACATGCTGGTCGCCTATGCCCCGCCGGCCCTGCGCATCGTGCTCGCGACCCGCGGCGAGCTCCCGCTCGAGCTCGCCCCTATGAAGATGAAGGGGCATGTCGTCAGCCTCGGCGACAGCGACCTGCGCTTTTCGCTCGAGGAGACCGAGGACTATCTTGCCAATGTCTGCGGCCTCGACCTCGCCGTCTCGGCCGTGGTGGCGCTCCACCACAAGACCGAAGGCTGGCCAGCCGGACTGCAGCTGGCCGCTTTGGCGTTGGCGCATGAAGGATCGAGAGAAGCCTTCATCGCCGAATTTTCCGGCAGCCAGCGCGACGTGGCGATGTTCCTGACTCACGACGTGCTCGCACGCCAGGCGCCCGAGATCCAGGATTTCCTGCTCAGGACCTCGATCCTCGACCGCTTCTGCCTTGGCCTCGTCGAGGCCGTTTGTCCTGGACGGGACTGCGCCGCGGCGCTGGCGACCATCGAACACTCGAACCTTTTTCTCATCGCGCTCGATTCCACGGGACAATGGTTCCGCTACCACCATTTGTTCTCGGAATTCCTGCGCAACAGGCTGGATACCTGGGCGCCGGAGGCACGCAAGGACCTGCATCGCGCCGCCGCCGCCTGGCTGGCGGCCCGGGGCCATATCTCCGACGCGGTCGACCATGCGCTTGCCAGCGGCGATGCCGACCATGCCGCGCGCCTTGTCGAGGAATGCGCCATGCCGCTCACCATGCAGGGCCACATCCCCAGACTGACGGAGTGGCTGAACCAGCTTCCCCCCGAGCTGATTGCCGCCCGCCCTCGCCTGCTCCTGGCGCGCGTCTGGGCGCAGTTCCACATGAGCCGGCCGCGCCAGGCGGTCCGCATCCTCAAACAGGCCAAAACCCTTGTCGGGCAGCTATCCGAGCGCGGAGAGATCGACCGCGCGACCACCCGTTCGCTGAAGGCCGAGTTGCAGACGCTGACCGCCGGCGTCATCAGCGCCACCGACCGCTCGCGCACCGCGACCCGCATCGCCTCGCGCTGGCTGGCGGATTTCCCCGAAGACGAGCCCTTCGCGCGCGGCACGCTCGCCAATATCTGCGCTTTCAGCCACTATTCACTTGGCGAGCTGGACGCCGCGCGCCTGCGCAGCCTCGCGGCGCGCGACCATCACGCCGCGGCGAATTCCGTCTTCGGCATCGTCTATTGCGACCTCTTGCTGGGGCTGGTCGAGATTTCCGCCGGCAATCTCGCCGAAGCGCACCAATTGCTCGACCGTGCCTGCCGGCTCGCCCGCGAGCGCCTCGGGTCCGGTTCCTACACAGAGGCGATGACGGCGATCTTCCATGTCGAGCTCGCCTATGAATGGAACGACCTGCAGGGCGCCGAGCGCATCCTGCACCAGCACCGGCAGATCATCGAGGAATGCGGGCTGGTCGTGCACGAGATGGCCTGCAAGCTGCATCTGGCGCGGCTCTCCGCCGCGCATGGGCGGCACGACGAGGCCATCGTCTTCCTCGAACGCGCCGAGCGGCTGGGCATCGAGAAGCGCTACCGCCGGCTGACGGCTGCCGCCCTGAACGAGCGGGTGCGGTTGCTCTTGTCGCGCGGCGACGTCCGCGCCGCCCGGCTGGCGCTGCGTTCGCGCGGCATCGAGCCTTCGGCCGAAAGCCGGCCTGTCCCGATCCATCCGCTCGACGAATACGCCCATATCGGTGCCGCGCGCGTGCTGATCGCCGAAGGCCACCCGGCGAAGGCCATCACGGTGCTCGACCGTATCGCCGAACGCATGCGCCGCGACGGCCGCCTGCGCGGCTTCATGCAGGTGCGCGCGCTTGTCGCGATCGCCGCGCACAGCGCGGGCGAAACGCTGCTGGCCTTGGCGGCGGCGGTCGATGTCGTCACCCTGGCGCTGCCGCAGAATGCATTACGCTCCCTCATCGATGAGGGCCTGCCGATGCGCGAGGTGCTCGAATTCGCCCGCTCTCGAATTCCGGCCTGGTCACGCAATTCCAGCACCGCCACCTTTGTCGACACGCTTCTGCGCGAACTGGGCAAGACCGCGCCCGAACGCGCGCGCCCGATAGCGATCGGCGGAAGGAAACAAATGCTGAGCAGCAAGGAAACCGATGTCGCGGCCCTGCTTCTGCGCGCCTACACCAACCGCCAGCTGGCCGAGACGCTGTCGATGGCGCCCGACACGGTCAAATGGCACCTGAAGAACATCTTCGGCAAGCTCGGCGTCTCAAGCCGGACGGAAGCCGTCCTCAAGCTGAAGGAAATAGGGCTCGACGGCTCAATGGAGCGTCATCTGGTCGGCTAACCACCCGAATGGGTGGGTCAAAAAACCCACCCATTACCCGAAGGTGTCGGGACAGCGCTGATGTGGCGCGCAATCATCCAGCCGAGATATGCTGGGTGGAGCCGCATGGCGACTGGTTTCGTTTTTCACGAACTTTATCTTTGGCACAACACCTGGAACTGGGCCCAGGTCTTCCCGCCGAGCCTGACGGTTCAGCCCGGCACGCATGCGGAAAATCCCGAGACCAAGCGCCGCCTGCGCAACCTCCTGGAAGTGAGCGGCATCCTCGACCATCTGGTCACCATCAAGCCGCGGCGCGCCACGGTCGAGGAGCTGTCGCGGGTCCACACGCCGGCGCATATCGCCAAGATCAGGGAGATCAGCGACCGCGGCTATGGCGACGCCAGCTCGCTGACGCCGCTTGGCGCCGGCAGCTATGAGATCGCGCTCCTAGCGGCCGGCGGCGCCATCAAGGCCATCGAAGCCGTCATCACGGGCCAGGTCGACAACGCGTATGCGCTGATCCGTCCGCCCGGCCATCACGCCACCGCCGATGTCGGCATGGGCTTCTGCCTGTTCTCGAACGCAGCCATCGCCATTCGGCATGCGCAGCAGCTGCACGGGCTCACCCGGATCGCGACCGTCGACTGGGACGTGCATCACGGCAACGGCACACAGGCGATCTTCTACGACGATCCGAGCGTGCTTTCGATCTCGCTGCATCAGGACAATCTGTTCCCGGCCAATTCCGGCGCGATCGCCGAGAATGGCGAGGGCAAGGGCAAGGGCTTCAACATCAACGTCCCGCTGCCGCCCGGGTCGGGCCCCGGCGCCTACGCCGCGGCTTTCGAGCGCGTGGTGATCCCGGCGCTGACGCGCTTCAAGCCGGAGCTGATCGTGGTGCCCTCCGGCTTCGATGCCTCCGGCGTCGATCCGATGGGACGCATGCTGATGAATTCCAGCGGCTACCGCAGGCTGGCGCGCATGCTGCTCGATGCGGCGCGCGAGCTGTGCGGCGGGCGCCTGGTGATGACGCATGAGGGCGGCTACTCCGAAATGTACGTGCCCTATTGCGGTCTCGCCGTGATCGAGGAGCTTTGCGGACACCGCACCGGCGTCGAGGACCCGTGGGACCAGCTGATGGGGCAATGGGGTGGAATGTCGGCGCAGCCGCACCAGACGGCGATCATCGACCAGGCGGCCGAACTGGTCAAAAACATAAACTGACAAAAACTTGCAAGGGGAATCGAGATGAAGCGCAGTTCGAAACTCACCACGCCGAATGTGATTGCCGGCTCCCGCCGCAACTTCCTGATCAAGGGCGGGCTTGCGACCGCCGCGACGCTGACCGGCATGCCGGCCATGCTCTTTGCGATGAACAACGAGGCGCGCGCCGAAGGCGATCCGATCCCGGTCGGCCAGTGCGGCCCGACCACCGACTTCGCCGCCCCCGACGGCATCGAGTTCAAGAACGGTCTGACGCTCGCCTGCGAGGAGATCAACGCGCTTGGCGGGATTCTCGGCCGACCGCTTGAGCCGTCCTTCGAGGACACCGCGCAGATGGGCGACGCCACCAACGTGCAGGCGGCGCAGCGCCTTGTCGACCGGCACGGTGTGCATGCGATCCTCAACGGCTACAATATCGGCTCGGGCGCCGCGATCCAGGAGGTCGCCGCCGACAACGGCATCATCTATGTCCACTACGACACCACGATCGGCCACAACAATCTGGTGAAATCCAATCCGGACCGCTACTGGGGTTCCTTCCAGGGCGACCCCGCCGAATACTGGTATGGTCCCGGCTTCCTGAAGTTCCTGCAGCAATTGGAGGAAAACGGCGAGTGGAAGCGCAAGAACAACAAGATGGCGGTGATCCTGTCGGCCGGCGTCTATGCCTCCAACATCGCCAACGCGGTCAAGGAACAGGCCAAGAGCTATGGCTGGGACATCAGCCTGTTCGAGACTGTCAGCGTGCCCGCTTCGGAATGGGGACCGACGCTGGCCAAGATCCGCCAGGATCCGCCGGCGGTGATCTGCATCACCCACTTCCTGCCCGCCGATCTCGGGCAGTTCGCGCTGCAGTTCGCCTCGAACCCGACGCCGAGCCTTATCTATATGCAGTACGGCCCGTCGATCCCGGCCTTCCGCGACATCGCAAAGCAGGCGGCCAACGGCATCATCTACGCGACCGTCGTCGGCGCGTTGCAGGACGACATCGGCACCGCCTTCGAGAAGCGCTACAAGGAAAAGTTCGGCCCGAATGCCGGCCACAATTCCGGCGCGCAGCCCTATGACGGCGCCTATGTCTGGGCGACCGCGGCGGCACTTGCCGGCGGCACGGGCGAACCCGGCAACAACGACCAGAACCGGAAGGTTGCGGCCCGGATGAGCGCAATGATATGGCGCGGCGTCACCGGCACGACGCGCTTCATGCCGCTCGAGAACGCCGCCTACACCTATCCGACCCAGGTCAACGATTCATCGCTTGGCATGCCGCATCAGTTTCTGCAGATCCAGGATTACACCAAGGGTCCGGGCCTGATCGCGCCGGCGCCATACGGCACGACCAAGTTCATGATGCCGCCATGGATCAAGGCATAGCCGTATGACGGGAGACGCCGCCGCGACGCCATTGCTGTCGTGCAGGCATGTCGGCAAGTCCTTCGGCGCGCTCGCGGCAGTGCGCGACCTGTCCTTCGATGTCGGGGCTGGAGAAATCCTCGGCATCGGCGGACCGAACGGCGCCGGCAAGACGACGCTGTTCGAGGTGATCTCGGGACTGAACCCGGCCACCAAAGGCGCGATCGTGCTCGACGGCCAGGACATCACCCGGCATGCGCCCGAGCAGATCTGCCATGCCGGCGTTGCCCGCACCTTCCAGCTCAATGCCGGCTTCGACAGCATGACCGCGCGCGAGAACGTTCTGGTCGGCGCCTATTTCGGCCGCAGCAACCGGGCCGTGCCGACGCTGCGCGCCGGCCGCGCCGCGCATGAGGCCGCCGACGCCGCGCTTGAAATGCTCGGCATCGGCGACCGCGCCGACAAGGTCACCGGCAAGCTGCCGGTGCTCGACCGCAAGCTCCTGATGATGGCGAGCGCCATGGCGACGAAGCCGAAACTGCTTCTGATGGACGAGCCGGTCGGCGGCCTCACTGCGCGTGAGGTCGACCGTGTGATGGATGCCGTGCGCGCCATCAAGGCGGCAGGGGTCACCATCATCCTCATCGAGCATGTGATGCGCTTCCTGGTGCGCCTTTCCGACCGCATGATGATCATGCATCACGGCGAAAAGATCTTCGAAGGCCTGCCGACAAAGCTCCTCGACGACCGCACCGTCGTCGACGTCTATCTCGGCCAGGGCGCCTCCGATCGGCTGCGCTCCTTCATGGAAAACACGCATGGCTGAGGCGGCGCTCGAGATCGTCGACGTCAGCGCCGGCTATGCCGGCCGCATCGTGCTCGACGCCATCAAACTGTCGGCAAGGAAGGGCGAACTCACCGCCATTGTCGGCCCCAACGGCCATGGCAAGAGCACCCTGCTCAAGGCGATTTCCGGGCTTGTCCCGGTGACGTCCGGCGAGATCCGCCTTGCCGGCTCGCGCATCGACCGCCTGCGCCCCGACCAGATCGTCGAGCGCGGCGTCATCCAGGTTCCGCAGGGCGATCTGCTCTTTCCGGCGATGACCGTCCACGAGAACCTTCTGATGGGCGCCTATGCCAACGCCGGCGGACTGGCCGAGCGGCTCGACTTCGTCTTTGCGCTGCTGCCGAAGCTGAAGGAGCGCCGCAACCAGACCGCCGGCACGCTTTCGGGCGGCGAGCGCCGCATGTGCGGCATAGGCCGCGGCCTGATGGCGGGCGGCGAGGTGCTGATGCTGGACGAGCCCTCGCTCGGACTGGCTCCGATCGTCATCGAGCAGATCTATGAGGTGATCTTCAACCTCAGGCGCGAGGGCCGCACCATCCTTCTGGTCGAGGAGAATGCCGAGCGGATCGCCGAGCATGCCGACATGATCCACCTGCTCGACAATGGCCGCATCGCCTGGTCGGGCCTGGGCGCCGAGCTGATGGCGCGCCCGGAAATCGTCGAAACCTATCTCGGAGTGTGAGCGGTGGACGTCCTGATCCAGATCGTCGCTTCCGGCCTGACGCTCGGCGCCATGTACGCGGTGGCCACCATCGGCCTCTCGCTGGTCTATGGCTCGCTCAACATGCTCAACATGGCGCACGGCGCCATCCTGACGCTCGGCGGCTATATCTGCTACGCGGCCATCGTCCATGCCGGCTTGCACCCAGCGTTGGCGCTGCTCGCCGCCGCCCTCGTCTGCGCGCTGGTCGGATTGCTGATCTATTTCAGCGCGGCGCTGCCGCTGCTCAGAGCCGAGAATTTCGAGACCAACATCTTCATCGCCACGATCGGCATCGGCAGCGTTATCGAGAATCTGATGCTGAAGGGTTTCGGACCTTATCCTATCCCGCAGCCGCTCGCGGTCGGCGGCCAGGTCGTCATCGGCAATGTGCACGTACCGCTGCAGAACGTGTTCATCCTCGGCGTCGCCATCGTGCTGATGGTGGCGGTCGCCATCCTCCTGCAGCGCACCAGCACCGGCCGCGCCATCCGCGCCACCTCCATGAACCGCGAGGCGGCACAGCTCATGGGCGTCAGGGTCGGCCGCGTCTACGCGCAGGTGCTGGCGCTCTCGGGCGCGCTCGCCGCCGTTTCCGGCATCATGATCAGCTCGATCGCCACGCTGACGCCGGTAATGGGCGGCGACCCGATGCTGAAAGCCTTCATCGTCTGCGTGGTTGCGGGGCTCGGCAATGTCTATGGCGCCGTGATCGCGGCGATCGCGCTCGGCCTGCTCGAGGCCGCCACCCAGTATGTGCTCGGCGTGCGCTGGAGCTTCGCCACCTTGCTGCTTCTCGTCATTCTCGTGCTGATCTGGCGGCCCTACGGCCTGTTCGGCAAACAGCAGGTGGTGCGTCTATGAAATCCGTCCGACGCGACATCCTGATCGGCCTCGTCTGCCTGGCTCTCGCCATCGCGCTGCCGATCGCCATGCCGGGGCGCTACGTCATCACCCAGTCGACGCTGTTCTTCATCTGGGCGATCGTGGTGGTGCAGTGGAACCTGGTGCTGGGCATTAGCGGCATCTTCTCGCTGGCGCAGATGGCGCTGTTCGCCACCGGCGCCTATGCCACCGCGATGCTGGGCTTTTACTGGAAAGTGCCCATGCTCGCCGCTATCCCTACGGCCGGCGTGATCACCGTCGCGGTGGGCATGCTGATCGGCCTCGCCTGCCTGCGGCTGCGCGGCCCCTATGTAGCGCTGCTGACGCTGGCGATCGCGCAGGTCATGTATGTGCTCATCGTCAATGACACCGACTGTTTCACCACTGTCGGCGGCTGCATGCCGCTGTTCGGCGGCGTGCGCGGCATCGGCCAATTCGGCGATATCGGCCTGCGCGCGCTGTTCCCGTCGAAATGGTACGTCGCCCACTATTATGTCGGGCTGGCGCTGCTGGCAGTCGCGGTGACGATATCGATCGTCGTCATCAGGGGACCCTTAGGCCTCGCCTTCCGGGCGCTGCGGGACAATCCGGGCTACGCCATGTCGCGCGGCATCAGCCGTTTCAAATATCAGCTCTGGATCTTCGCGGTCTCCGCCTTCTTCACCGGCATCGCCGGTGGCTTCTACGCCATCCATTTCCGTGTCGTCGGCCCGACGGTGTTTTCCTTCTCGACGCTGCTGTTCCTGATCGCGATGATCGTCATCGGCGGCCTCGGCTCGATATGGGGCCCCCTGCTCGGCGCCGCCGTGCTGATGCTGGCCGACGAAGGCATGCGGGAATTGTCCGACTATCGCAACATCGGGCTTGGACTGCTGCTGGCGGTCTTCGTCATCGCATGGCCGAACGGTCTGAACGGTCTGAACGGCTGGCTGCAACGAAGCCGAGCCAGCCGCGATTGACGATCGCCGCCATCGGCCGCACATCCATCCAGACGGACTACGAGATGCGCAGGCTCCTTGGCGGCGAGCTTGCGGCGAAGCTGCCTGCCAAAACGGTCTTCTTCAATCTTGCCGAGCGGAAATCCATCCCGCTGACGGAGCCTGTGCTCGAGCGCCTGAAATCCTGGGGGACAACCGCCGCTTCGTGACCATGGCGGCGGCTGACCGCGCCGGGCGCTCTTTCCGGGGTCAGGCGCCGCTCCACATCGCGTCCGGCACCACCACCAGCTTGCCGACGAAGTCCTTGCCCATAAAGTCTGTCTGGGCGCGGTGGAAGTCCGACAATTTGTAGACGCCGCCGACCAGCGGCTTGATCTTTCCTTCCTCGATGTAGCGGACGATGCGGCGGAAGTCGGCGCGCGTGCCCTGGCTGGAACCGTGGAGCTGGAGCTGCTTCAGATACATGGTGCGCAGATCGAGCTGCACGACCGGCCCGGCAATGGCGCCCGCCGTGGTGTAGCGGCCTTCGGGCCGCAGGATGCGTAAGAGGTCGTTGAAGATGGCGCCCCCGACCAGGTCGGCGACCACGTCTATGGGTTTGCCGCCGGTGGAACCGCTGACGGCGGCCGGCAGGTCGGCCACGCCACGCGTGATCACCTTCTCGGCGCCGATGTCGAGCACGGCCTGTTCCTTGCCCTTGCCGACGACGGCATAGGGGATGGCGCCGCGCGCCCGCGCCAGTTGCACGATGCCGGAACCGACGCCGCCGGAGGCGCCGGTGACCAGCACCCGTTCGCCGGCCTTCAGCGCGGCACGTTCCAGCATCTGCTCGCCGGTGAGATAGGCGCAGCAGAAGGTGGCGAGCTCGACATCGCTCAAGTCGGTGTCGACGACATGCGCGTTCTCGGCCGGCAGCGCCTGGTACTCGGCATAACCGCCGTCGCGGCCATGGCCCATATAGTCGATGTCGGCCAGCGAATCGTCGTCACGGTTGTAGATGGAGAAGTCGACCATGACGCGTTCGCCGATGCGGTTCGCCGGCACGCCGTCGCCAACGGCGACGATGGTGCCGACCGTGTCAGCGCCCTGGATGCGCGGGAAGGTCAGCGTGTTGCCTTGCCGGCGCCAGGTCGACACCGCCCCGGCATCCTCCTCCGTGCCATATGCGCCCTGGCGCACCCAGACATCGGTGTTGTTCATGCCGCAGGCGCTGACCTTGATGAGCACCTCGCCGGCTGCCGGCGCGGGCACCTTCACGTCGGTGCGGTAGACGAGCTTCTCCAGGCCGCCATGGCCGGTGAGCTGAACGGCGGCCATGGTGACGGGAACGGTTCTGGTCATGGCGTTCATATCGCTTCTCGGATGTCCTTCTCAGATGCTGGCAAGCACGCTGTTCACCGCGTCGGCGGTCTTGGCGACGATGATGTCCGCCTCCTCGCGAGTCAGGCAGAGCGGCGGCGCGAAGCCGAGGATGTCGCCCTGCGGCATGGCGCGGCCGATGACGCCGCTCGCGGCAAGCGCGGTGGCGATCTGCGGCCCGACCTTCAGCGCCGGATCGAAGAAGACACGGTCGTCGCGATCCTTCACGAACTCGACCGCGGCCAGCATGCCGTCACCGCGCACCTCGCCGACATTCCGGTGGCCACCGACGGCCTTGGCAAGCTCGGCGCGGAAATAAGCGCCCGTCTCGCCGGCGTTCTTCACCAGGTCCATCTCGTCGATCAGTTCGAGATTGGCAACGCCGGCGGCAACGCAGATCGGGTGCGCCGAATAGGTCCAGCCATGGCCGAGAGAGCCGAGCTTGTCGGAGCCCTTGACCAGCACCTGCCAGACCTTGTCGGAGACGATGACGCCGGAAAGCGGCGCATAGGCCGAGGTCAGGCCCTTGGCGATGGTGATCAGGTCCGGCTTGATGCCGTAATGATCAGAGCCGAACATCGTGCCGAGACGGCCGAAGCCGGTCACCACCTCATCGGCGACAAGCAGGACGTCATATTTGTTCAGCACGGCCTGGATCTTCTGCCAGTAGCCTACCGGCGGCGGCACGATGCCGCCGGTGCCGAGGATCGGCTCGCCGATGAAGGCGGCGACCGTATCCGGGCCTTCGGCGAGGATCATCTCTTCGAGCTTGTCGGCGCAATATTGCGAGAACTGCTCCTCGCTCATCGAGCGGTCGGCGCGGCGGAAATAATAGGGCGCCTCGGTGTGCAGGATCGGCGCGCGCGGCAGGTCGAAGGCGTTGTGGAACAGTTCGAGCCCGGTCAGCGAGCCCGTCATTACGCCCGAGCCGTGATAGCCGCGCCAGCGCGAGATGATCTTCTTCTTCTCCGGTCGTCCGAGGACGTTGTTGTAGTACCAGATCAGCTTGATGTTGGTCTCGTTGGCGTCGGAGCCGGAGAGGCCGAAATAGACCCGGCTCATGCCCTTCGGCGCACGGTCGATGATCATCTTGGCGAGCGTGATCGAGGCCTCGGTGCCGTGGCCGACATAGGCGTGGTAGTAGGCGAGGTTCTTAGCCTGCTCGGCAATCGCGTCGGCGATCTTCTGGCGGCCGTAGCCGACATTGACGCAATAGAGGCCGGCAAACGCATCGATGCTCTTCTTGCCGGTGTTGTCCCAGACGGTGACGCCTTCGCCGCCGGCCATGATCCTGGCTGGCGATTCACCGCGCGCGTGCGTGCCCATATGCGTCGAGGGATGGAAGAAGTGGTCGCGATCCCAGGCGGAGAGTTCATTGGATTGTTCGAGCATTTTTTGACTCCTTGAAAAGCGGTCCGGGCGGCGCTCAGGCCACGTCGAGACAGAGATATTTCAGATCGGTGAAGGCTTCGAGCCCGTGGCGCGAGCCTTCGCGGCCGATGCCGGACTGCTTGACGCCGCCGAAGGGGATCGGCGCGCCGGTGATCTTGACGCGGTTGATCGCGACCATGCCGTAGTCCAGCGCGCGGCCCAGACGCGCCTGCCGGGCGCCATTCTCGGTGACGAGATAGGCGACGAGGCCGTATTCCGTGGCGTTGGCGCGGGCGACGACTTCCGCCTCATCGTCGAAGGGCGTGACTGCGGCGACAGGGCCGAAGGTCTCTTCGCGCATGATCAGAGCTTGGTCCGGCACATCGACGAGCAGCGTCGGCTGGCAGAACAGCGGCCCGGCTGCGTGGCGCTTGCCGCCCACGAGGCAGCGCGCGCCTTGAGCGATTGCGTCGGCGACTTGCTCCTCGACCTTCTTGACCGCGCGCTCATGCATCAGGGGCCCGATATCGGCGTCCGCGGATAGACCGTTGCCGGTACGGAGCTGCTCGATGCCGCGCGCGAAAGCGGCGCAGAAGCGGTCGTAGATCGGCCGCTGCACGTAAATGCGATTGGCGGCGAGACAGTCCTGGCCGGAGGTGGCGAATTTGGCATCGAGCGCGATCGTGACGGCCTTGTCGATATCGGCGTCGTCGAAGACGATCAGCGGCGCGTGGCCGCCGAGCTCCATCACCAGCCGCTTCATGGTCGGCGCGCTCTGCGCGGCGATCAGCCGGCCGACTTCGGTCGAGCCGGTGAAGCTCATGGCGCGGACCCGCGCATCGGCGCACATCGCGCCGACGATGGTTCGCGCATCGCCGGTGACGACGTTGAAGACGCCGGCCGGCAGTCCGGCGCGCTCACCGAGTTCCGCCAGCGCCAGCGCCGACAGCGGGGTTTCCGAAGACGGGTGCGCCACCACCGTGCAGCCGGCGGCGAGGGCCGCGGCCGCCTTGCGGGTGAGCATGGCCGACGGAAAATTCCACGGTGTCACGACGCCGACCACGCCGATCGGCTCACGGCGCACCGACATCTCGGTATTCGGCAGATGGCTGGTGACGCTTTCGGCGTTGAGGCGTTTCGCTTCCTCGGCATACCACTCGACGAAGGAGGCGGCGTAGTCGATCTCGCCCAGCGATTCCTTCAGCGGCTTGCCCTGTTCGAGCGTCATCAGCAGCGCCAGATCGTCCTTGGCGGCGATGATCAGGTCGAACCATTTTCGCAAGATTTTCGAGCGCTCCTGCGGCAGCGCCGAGCGCCAGGCCGGCAGGGCGCGGGAGGCTGCGTCGATCGCTTCAGTCGTCTGCCTGCCATCGAGCGCAGCGACAAAGGCGACGGTTGAGCCGGTGGCGGGGTCGGTGACCTCGAAGCTCGCCGCTCCCTGGCCGGCGGTCCAGTGGCCACCGACATAGCCGAGATCGCGAAGCAGCCGGCGATCGGCGAGGCGGTCGAGTGCGTCGTGGCGGTGGGGGCGAGCGAAATGCGCGGACATCAGTCAGGTCTCCCGGTGCCGAGGCGATGTGGAGAGACTAGTCGTACGATCGAGACAGAGAGGCTGTTTCGACGGTCCGATGTAGAGAGATTGTCTCTGTTGGTCGCTTACCGCAGACGATCTGTCTACATGCGGGCTGAGGCAGGTTTCCCCTCACCCGGATTGCCAACCGAATTGCGAAGGGCAATTCGGGGCAATCCGACCTCTCCCCGAGGGGAGAGGAGAGAGCGAGCGCCGGCGCCTAATCTCTTCTCCCCTCGGGGAGAAGGTGGCCGCGTAGCGGGCTGATGAGGAGCTTCGCTGAGCCTCACCCTTGCCCCGGCAGCAGATCGGCCACCGGCAGCACGGTCTCGTCCTTGACCGTCTTGGTGACGATATAGGTGAAGTAGCGGTCGATGCCGATCTCGCGCTCAAGCAGGCTGTCGACCAGCCGCTGATAGGCGTCGATATCGCGCGCCATGACCTTCAGCACGTAATCGACGCCGCCGCCCACCGACCAGCAGGCGACGATCTCCGGAACGCCGCGCACCACACGCTCGAAACGGTCGAAGTCCGCCTGGCGGTGATTGGCCAGGGTGACCTCCATCAGCACCGTCGCCACCGGCGCGACGGCGCGCATGGCGATCGCGGCGTGATAGCCGGAGACGATGCCGGCCTTCTCCAGCTTGCGCAGCCGCATCCAGCACGGCGTCGGCGACAGGCCGACCTTCTCGGCCAAGGCCAGCTTGGTGATCCGCCCGTCGCGCTGGATGGCGTCGAGAATCCTGAGGTCGATCGGGTCGAGTTTCACTGCCGCCATGCGGGATCCGCCTTTCGTTGCGGACACCATGACGATGCATTATTTCGATTGTCAATTGGACTGATTTCGATCTCTAATAAGTCATGACATTATGGCAGCCAGATCCTGCTCTCATCCGCCGCCCGGCCTATCTTTCGCTGGCCGACCAGTTCGCCCGCGCCATCCATGACGGTCGGCTGGCCAATGGCACGCGGCTGCCGACGCACCGCCGGCTGGCGGACGATCTGAAGCTGTCGGTGCAGACCGTCAGCCGCGCCTATGAGGAACTGATCCGGCGCGGGCTGATTTCGGGCGAGGTCGGCCGCGGCAGCTTCGTGCAGACGCAGCGCCGCGAGCCGGAACCGCCCTATATCCCGGAACGGCTGGGCGAGGTCATCGACCTCTCGATCCTGAAGCCGGTCTGCGAGCCGATGCATCTGGAAAAACTGAAGCAGGCGCTGGGCTGGCTTTCCGAGAACCTGCCGTCGAGCTCGGCGCTGTCGTTCCGGCCGAACATGGTTTTCCCGCGCCACCGCGCGGTCGCCGTCGAATGGCTGAAGCTTTGCGGCCTGGAGGCGTCGCCGCAGAATATCAGCCTGACCAACGGCGCCACCGCCGGCATGACAGTGGCGCTGATGAGCGTGGCGCCGCCCGGCTCCACGGTCGCTACCGAAGCGATCGGCCACCACACGCTGATCCCGCTTGCCCGCTATCTCGGCTTCAACCTGGAAGGCCTGCCGATCGACGGCAACGGGCTGATTCCCGAAGCGCTCGATGATGCCTGCCGCCTCTCGGACATCCGCGCCGTCTTCGTCCAGCCGTCGGTGATCAACCCGACAGCGACCTTGATGGACGCCACAAGGCGCGAGCAGATCGCGGCGGTCGCGCGCAAGCACGACATCGCCATCATCGAAAATGACGTGCTCGGGCCCCTGGTCGAGGGCCGGCCGCCGGCCGTCGCCGCCTTCGCTCCGGAGCGGACACTCTACGTCACCTCCTTCACCAAGATCGTTGTGCCGGGCCTGCGCATCGGCTATCTCGCGGTACCGGACCGCTATGTCGCAGCCGTCGCCAACCGCCATCTCGTCTCGAACTGGATGGCGACGCCGATGGTGGCGGAGATCGCGACGCGCTGGGTGAATGACGGCACGGCTTTTGAGCTGGTCAAATGGCAGCGCGGCGCGCTGAGACGCCGGCAGGAGATCGCCGCGGAAGTGCTCACGGGCGTCGACTATCGCTGCCATCGCGACGGGCTGCATCTATGGCTCGAACTGCCGGGCGACCGTGCCGAGGAGAGCTTTGTCGCGCAGGCGCGCCTGCGCGGGGTGGCGATCGCGCCGGGCACTTCGTTCCGCATCGCGAACACGCCTTGGCATCCCGCGATCCGTATCTCGGTCGGGTCGACCACGGAGGGGGAACTGCGCGCGGGCTTGAGCGTTGTCGCCAAGCTGCTGCTCGGCGATCCGGAGCATCTCCTGCTCGCCATCTGATGCACAAATGGAGCTCAGATTGCCCTGAAATTGTGCCGCGCCGGAAATATTGTCATGATATTATTTTCCCAATTGACATGATTTGGCACGTTTCGCATCGTTAAGGCCATAGGCTTCTCCAGAACGGGGAAATGGATTGCCCGCGCCCATCATCAAAGTCGATGCGATTTCGAAAAGCTTCGGCGCCTTCAAGGTGCTGGACGGACTGTCGATGCAGGTCATGCCGGGCGAGAAGCTGGCGCTGATCGGTCCGTCCGGTTCCGGCAAGACGACGATCCTGCGCATCCTGATGACGCTGGAGAGGATCGACGGCGGCCATATCCAGGTCGATGGCGAGCAGCTCTACCACATGGAGCGCAACGGCCAGCTGCTGCCGGCCGACGAGCGGCACCTGGCCAGGATGCGCCAGAAGATCGGCATGGTCTTCCAGCTCTTCAATCTCTTCCCGCACAAATGCGTCATGGACAATGTGACGCTGGCGCCGATGCTGACCAAGGGCGTCGCGCGCGCCGCCGCCGAGAAGCGGGCGATGGAACTGCTCGATATGGTCGGCCTCGCAGACAAGGCGAAAGCGATGCCGGCGCAGTTGTCCGGCGGCCAGAAGCAGCGCGTGGCGATCGCCCGGGCGCTGGCGCTGTCGCCCAAGATCATGCTGTTCGACGAGGTCACCTCGGCGCTCGACCCTGAGCTCGTCGAGGAGGTGCTCAACGTCATGCGCAAGCTCGCCGCCGAGACCGACATGACGATGCTCCTCGTCACCCATGAGATGGGCTTCGCCCACGACTTTGCCGATCGCGTGCTGTTCTTCGACCGCGGAAGGATCGTCGAGGAAGGCAAGCCCGATGAGATTTTCCGCCACCCCAAACAAGAAAGAACGCAGAGCTTCCTGAAGAAGATCATCGCGGCCGGACATCGCGTCTGACCGCTATGCAAACGGGCGACGTAGTCGTCCGCGGGCGACGCAGTCGTCCCAGGGCGGCCCAAGGCCGTACCGAACCAAGCAACCAAGAAGAGAAACAAGGAGTTGGGAACGATGAAGAAACTTGGCATTCTGGCTGGCGTCGCCGGCCTTGCGGTCACCACGATGCTGCTCGCCTCCGGCGCGCGGTCTGCGGACGATGCAAAGCTCGAGCAGCTCAAGCAGCAGGGCTTCGCCCGCGTCGCCATCGCCAACGAGCCGCCCTATACGGCGGTTGCGGCGGACGGCAAGGTGTCAGGCGCAGCGCCCGACGTGGCGCGCGAGATCTTCAAGCGCCTCGGCATCAACGACATCGTCGCCTCGATCTCCGAATATGGCGCCATGATCCCCGGCCTGCAGGCCGGACGCTTCGACGTGGTCACAGCCGGCCTGTTCATGAAGCCGGAACGCTGCGCGGCGGTCGCCTATTCCGAGCCGGTGCTGTGCGATGCCGAGGCGCTCCTTGTGAAGAAGGGCAATCCGAAGGGCTTCAAGAGCTATGCGGACATCGCCAAGGACACATCGGCGACCGTCGGCGCGCCGGGCGGCGGCACCGAGGAGAAGCTGGCGCTGAACGCCGGCGTGCCGCGCGACCGCGTCATCGTCGTGCCCGATGGTCAGAGCGGGCTGAAGATGGTGCAGGACGGCCGTATCGACGCCTATTCGCTGCCGGTGCTGTCGATCAACGACCTGGTCAAGAAGGCCAACGACCCGAACCTCGAAGTGATCGCGCCGGTGCAGGGCGCGCCGGTCTATTGCGACGGGGCGGCCTTCAAGAAGGGCGACGAGGCGCTGCGCGACGCCTATGACGTCGAGCTCGCCAAGATGAAGAAGTCCGGCGAGTTCGCCAAGATCATCGAGCCCTACGGCTTCTCGGCCGCGGCCGCGATGTCGACGACGCGCGAGAAGCTCTGCTCGGCGAAGTAAGGAGCACTTTTGGCAAGGGCCGGATGAGGGGCGGCGCCAGCATTTCAAGGTTCGCGCTGCCCCTCATCTGCCTACCCGTCCTTCGCAGCAGCTGCGCTGCAGCTACGGAGGGTAAACCGGCGTCTCTGCCTCTCTGAGCGGGGCAGATGGCCAAGCACATCAATGTTGGGAAACTTCTAGTTCATGACCCAGTGGTCCGGCTATCTCGGCCTGATATTGCAGGGAGCGCTTGTCACCATCGAGCTGACGCTGATGGGGTCGGTGCTTGCGCTGATCATGGCCTTCCTTGCCGGCATGGGACGCGTGTCGCGCTTCTTCATCCTGCGCGCGATCGCCACGGCCTATATCGAATTCTTCCGCGGCACCTCGATCTTCGTGCAGCTGTTCTGGGCCTATTTTGTGCTGCCCTTCGCCGGCCTGTCGCTGACACCGCTGCAGGCCGGTGTGCTGGCGCTGGGCTTGAATGTCGGCGCCTACGCAGCCGAGGTCGTCCGCGGCGCCATCCTGTCGGTCGGCCGCGAGCAATATGAGGCCTGCACGGCGCTCAACCTCGGCCGCTGGCAAGGCATGCGCCACGTGATTCTGCCGCAGGCGCTGCTGGTCATGCTGCCGACCTTCGGCAACAACGCGATCGAGCTGCTCAAGGCGACGTCAGTCGTCTCGCTAATCTCGCTCGCCGACCTGACCTTCCAGGCGCAGGTGGTGCGCTCGCAGACCGGCAGCACGCTGATGCCCTTCGCCTCCGTGCTGGTCATCTATTTCGCGCTGGCGCTGATCATCTCCTGGGGCGTTCGCACGCTGGAGCGCCGCATGGCGCGCGGCCTCGATGGAGTGCGCGTCTGATGGAGTGGGATTGGAACTTCGTCCGGGAGATCATGCCGACCCTGATCCAGGGCGTGAAGATCACCATCCTGGCGACTATTCTGGGGTCCATCCTGGCGGCAATCGTGGGGCTCGCGATCGCGCTGGCGCGGCGGTCGGAGAACCGGATCGTGGCGCGCAGCGTCGGCTGGTTCGCCGAGTTCATCCGCGGCACGCCGCTGCTCGTGCAGCTCTATTTCATCTTCTACGTGCTGCCCGATATCGGCATCCTGCTGCCGCCGCTGGTGGCCGGCGTCATCGGGCTTGGCCTGCACTACGGCACGTATACGGCCGAGGTCTATCGAGCCGGCATCGACAATGTGCCACGCGGCCAGTGGGAAGCGGCCAAGGCCTGCAATCTCAACGGCCGCCACACCTGGACGCATATCATCCTGCCGCAGGCGATCCCGCCGATGATCCCGGCCTTGGCCAATTATTTCATCGCCATGTTCAAGGAGACGCCGCTGCTTTCGGCGATCACCGTGCTGGAGCTGATGAACCAGGCCAAGAGCGTCGCAAACACCTACTACCGCTACATCGAGCCGATGACGCTGGTCGGCGCCTTCTTCCTCGTCATCAGCCTTTGCTCCGTGGTGCTGCTGCGCTGGCTGGAGCACCGCTACGGCAGGATCGAAAGATGAAAGTCATGAAAGCATTGCCCGATATCCGCCTCGAAACGGCGCGCCCCACGCTGGACGCGCGTCCGCTGGAAAAGCGGGTTGGACTGATTGCGCTTGCGACCGACCATACCAGCGAAGTGGACTTCCGCCGCATGGTGGCGAGCGAGCGGATCGGCGTCTATGTCGCGCGCATCCCCTATGCCAACCCGACGACGCCGGAGAACTTGCGCAAGATGCAGCCGTCGCTGTCGGCGGGCGCGGCGCTGATCCTGCCGGACGAAATGCTCGATGCCGTTTGCTACTCCTGCACGTCCGCTTCCGTGGTGATCGGCGACGCCGAGATCGAGCAGGCGATCCATGCAGCCAAGCCCGGCGTGCCCGTGATTACACCGCCGATGGCTGGCGTGCGCGGCCTGAACGCCTTCGGGGTGAAGCGCATCAGCATCCTCACGCCCTATACCGTCGAGACCAGCCGGCCGATGGCCGCTTATTTCGCGGCGCATGGCTTCGACATCCAGAGCTTCTCCTGCCTCGGTTTCGAGGACGATCGCGAGATGGCGCGCATCGCGCCGGCGTCCCTGATCGAACTGGCGCGCAAAGTCATGCATCCGCAGGCCGATGCGCTGTTCGTCTCGTGCACCGCGCTGCGCGCCGCGCTGGCGGTTCCAGGCATGGAGGAGGCAATCGGGCGTCCGGTCGTCACCAGCAACCAGGCCAGCGCCTGGAACTGCCTGCGGCTCTGCGGCGACGACGCGGCGCGACCCGAATTCGGCCGGCTGTGGACGAAGCCGCTGGCGCAGTGAACGAAATGCCCATGACCGAAATGACTGTCGAGCTTCAGCATATTCGCGCCGCGCGCGAACGCATTGCCGGCAAAATCGAGCGGACGCCTTGCGTGGTGTCGCACAGCCTGTCGGACCGCGTGGGTCATCCTGTTCACCTCAAGCTGGAGCATCACCAGACCACCGGCGCGTTCAAGCTGCGCGGGGCCTCCAACGCGATTGCAGCACTGAGCGCGGACGAGAAATCGCGCGGCGTCGTTGCCGCCTCGACCGGCAATCACGGCCGGGCGCTGGCTCACGCGGCAAAGCTCGAAGGCATGCGCGCGATGATCTGCATGTCGCGGCTGGTACCGGAAAACAAGCTCGACGCGATCCGTCGCCTCGGCGCGGATATCCGCATCATCGGCAACAGCCAGGACGACGCGCAGGAAGAAGTCGACAGGCTGGTGGCGGAGGAAGGGCTTGTCATGCTGCCGCCCTTCGACCATCCGGACATCATCGCCGGACAAGGCACGCTCGGACTGGAAATCATGGAGCAGGTTCCGGATGCGGCAAGCGTGCTGGTGCCGCTCTCCGGCGGCGGGCTGGCGGCTGGCGTGGCGGCGGCCCTCAAAGCCGCGAGCCCGCGCACCAATGTCATCGGCATCTCGATGGCGCGCGGTGCTGCGATGAAAGCCAGCCTCGACGCCGGCCGGCCCGTGCAGGTCGAGGAACTGCCGACACTGGCGGATTCGCTCGGCGGCGGCATCGGGCTCGACAACCGGCTGACCTTTGCCATGTGCCGCAGCCTGCTCGATGACGTGGTCCTGCTTTCCGAGGACGAGATCGCCGCCGGCATCCGCCATGCCTATGAAGAAGAGCGCGAGATCGTCGAGGGCGCGGGCGCCGTCGGCATCGGCGCGCTGCTTGCCGGAAGGGTCAAAGTGAGCGGCTCCACGGTTCTCATCCTCTCCGGCCGCAACATCGACATGGGCCTGCACCGCCGCATCGTCTGCGGCGAGGCAATCGCGGAGCGCGCAGCATGAGCCGCATGACCATCCTCACCGAAGCGGAGCTGCGCAAGATCGTGACGCTCGATCTGGAGGCGGTCGCCTGCGTCGAGAACGCCTTTCGCGCCTTGGCCACGCTGCCGGTGGCGATGCCGCCGATCTTGAGGCTCGACATTCCCGAGCATCGCGGCGAGGTCGACGTGAAGACAGCCTATGTACCGGGTATTGACGGTTTTGCGATCAAGATCAGCCCCGGCTTTTTCGACAATCCGAAGCTTGGCCTGCCCAGCGTCAACGGCATGATGGTGCTGCTGTCGGCGAAGACCGGCCTGATCGAGGCGGTGCTGCTCGACAACGGCTATTTGACCGATATCCGCACGGCGGCCGCCGGCGCGGTCGCGGCCAGGCATCTGTCGCGCGAAGATTCCAAGGTCGCGGCGATCTTCGGCGCCGGCGTACAGGGCGGGCTGCAGCTCGAAGCGCTGCGCCTCGTGCGGCCGATCGAGGAGGCACGCATCTGGGCGCGCGACGCCACCAAGGCTGAAGCCACAGCCGCGCGCCTGCGAGAGAAGCTGGGCATACTGGTGCGCGCCGAACTGGATGCGGCGAAGGCGGCAGCCGAGGCCGACATCATCGTGACCACGACGCCTTCGACCGAACCGCTGATCAAGGCCGGTTTCGTCTCCGCCGGCCAGCATATCACCGCCATGGGCTCGGATGCCGAGCACAAGAACGAGATCGCGCCGGCGATCCTGCGCATGGCCGACCTCTATGTCGCCGACAGCGCCAAACAGACGCGGCGTCTGGGCGAGCTCCATCACGCCATCGAGGCTGCCGTGATGACGGCCGATGCCGAGGTCACCGAACTCGGCCAGATCATCGCCGGCGGCAAGCCCGGCCGGCGCTCGGTGAGCGACATCACCATCGCCGACCTCACCGGCACCGGCGTGCAGGACACCGCAATTGCCACGTTAGCCCGCGACCGTGCGCGGGTGACGAACGCCGGAACGATTTTTGAAAGCTGATACCTGGCCGGAGCGTGATCCGGAAAAGCGGGAACCGGTTTTCCGAAAAGATCACGCTCAAACAGAAATAGGCCCAACAAACGAGGACCAAGAACAATGCAACCAAATTTGAAATTCTCGCGCGGCGAATATGCGGAGCGCCTCGCCAAGACGCGGAAGGCCATGGAGGCCAAACGCGTCGATCTGCTGATCGTCAGCGATCCTTCCAACATGGCCTGGCTGACGGGCTATGACGGCTGGTCCTTCTATGTGCATCAGGCGGTCATCGTGCCGCCTTCCGGCGAGCCGGTCTGGTACGGCCGCGGCCAGGATGCCAACGGCGCCAAGCGCACCGCCTATCTCGCCCATGACAACATCATCGGCTACGCCGACCACTATGTGCAGTCGACCGAGCGGCATCCAATGGATTACCTCGCCAGCGTGCTTAGCGAGCGCCGCTGGGACAAGCTCAGCATCGGCGTCGAGATGGACAATTACTGGTTCTCCGCCGCTGCCTTCGCCTCGCTCCAGAAGCACCTGCCCAATGCCCGTTTCGTCGACGCCACCGCGCTGGTCAACTGGCAGCGCGCCGTGAAGAGCCCGACCGAGATCGACTATATGCGCAAGGCCGCCCGCATCGTCGAGGCGATGCACAAGCGTATTGTCGACAAGATCGAAGTCGGCATGCGCAAATGCGACCTGGTCGCCGAGATCTACGATGCCGGCACGCGTGGGGTGGAGGGGATCGGCGGTGACTATCCGGCGATCGTCCCGCTCTTGCCTTCGGGCGCCGATGCCTCGGCGCCGCATCTCACCTGGGACGACAAGCCGATGAAGGCGAACGAAGGCACGTTCTTCGAGATCGCCGGCTGCTACAACCGCTACCATTGCCCGCTGTCGCGCACCGTGTTCCTCGGCAAGCCGACGCAGGCCTTCCTCGACGCGGAGAAGGCGACGCTGGAAGGCATGGAGGCCGGGCTTTCCGCCGCCAAGCCCGGCAACACCTGCGAGGACATCGCCAATGCCTTCTTCGCCGTCCTGAAGAAATACGGCATCGTCAAGGACAACCGCACCGGCTACCCGATCGGTATCTCCTATCCGCCGGACTGGGGCGAGCGTACCATGAGCCTGCGCCCCGGCGACCGCACCGAGCTCAAGCCCGGCATGACTTTCCACTTCATGACCGGCCTGTGGCTGGAGACGATGGGGCTGGAGATCACCGAATCGATCCTCATCACCGAGACCGGCGTCGAATGCCTGGCCAATGTGCCGCGCAAGCTTTTCGTGAAGGACTGAGGCCGATGTCCGCTTTGCGTCCGTCGCCGATCACGCCGACTGTCGACTTCGAGCGCGACGGCATCCAGCACGGCTTCCTGCGCCTGCCCTACAGCCGCGACGATTCGGCCTGGGGCTCGGTGATGATCCCGGTCTGCGTCGTGCGAAACGGCAAGGGTTCGACGGCGCTGCTCACCGGCGGCAATCACGGCGACGAGTATGAAGGCCCGCTGGCGCTCTACGATCTCGCCCGCACGCTCGACCCGAAAAATCTCTCCGGCACGGTGATCATCGTGCCGGCGATGAACTATCCGGCCTTCCGGGCCGGCACCCGCACCTCGCCGATCGACAAGGGCAACATGAACCGCTCTTTCCCCGGGCGGCCCGATGGCACGGTGACGGAGAAGATCGCCGACTATTTCCAGCGTGAATTGCTGCCGCGAGCGGACATCGTGTTCGACTTCCACTCCGGCGGCAAGACGCTGGATTTCGTACCCTTCTGCGCCGCGCATACGCTGCCGGACAAGACGCAGGAGAAAAAGGCCTTCGCTGCCGTCGAGGCCTTCTCGGCACCGTTCTCGATGCGCATGACCGAGATCGACGCGGTCGGCATGTATGACACGGCCGCCGAGGAGATGGGCAAGGTCTTCGTCACCACCGAGCTCGGCGGCGGCGGAACCTCGCGCGCTGAAACCGTTCGCATCGCCCGGCGCGGCATCCTCAACGTGCTGCGCCACGCCGGCATTGTTTCCGGTGCGGTCGAGAAGAGCAGAACGCAGTGGCTGGACATGCCGTCGGGCGATTGCTTCGCCTTCGCCGAGGAGGACGGCATGATCGAGACCATGGTCGATCTCGGCGAATCCGTGGAAGAGAGCCAGGTGGTCGCGCGCATCTATCCGGTCGGCCGCACCGGCCAGGCGCCGCAGGAGATCAGGGCCAGGATGTCCGGGCTGCTCGCCGCGCGCCACTTCCCCGGCCTGGTCAAGGCCGGCGACTGTGTCTCGGTGCTGGGCGTGGCCGTCGGGTAATCGCCGACGCTCGCCTACTGCACCACGCGCTTCTCGAGCTTGCGGGCGAGCGTGCGCCGATGCAGCCCGAGCCGGCGCGCGGTTTCGGAGATGTTGAAGCCGGTCTCGACCAGCGTTTCATGGATGCGCTCCCATTCGAGGTTCTTGATCGAGGTGGGGCGGCTGGTGAGCGGCACCGAAACGTCGCCCTCGGCGCGGCCGAAGGCGGCTTCGATGTCGTCGGTGTTGGCGGGCTTGGCCAGGTAATGGCACGCGCCGAGCTTGATCGCCTCGACCGCCGTGGCGATGCTGGCAAATCCCGTCAGCACGACGATCCGCATCGACGGATTGCGGGCGCTGAGCAACTTGACGCATTCGAGCCCCGATCCCGCTCCGAGCTTGAGATCGACGACGGCATAGGCCGGAACGGCCGTTTCCAGCGCGACCAGCAGCGCCTCCCGGTCATGGGAGACGACTACGTCGTAGCCGCGCTTTTCAAAGGAACGTTTGAGCGTCCGCGCGAAAGTCGTGTCGTCCTCGACGATAAACAAGGATCGATCAGATTTCACGACCGCCTCCATTGGTCAGCGCCGCCAGCGGCAGCGAAAGGGTGACGCAGGCGCCCTCGGCCATGTTGCGCGCCGAAACGTCGCCTCCGAGCTTGCGCATGACATTGAACACCAGGAAGAGACCCAGGCCACCGCCCGGACGCCCCTTGCTCGACATATAGGGCTGGCCGAGCGCGGCCAGAATATCCTTGTCGAAACCCGGTCCGCGATCCTCGACGGAGAGCACCAGCTTCTCATCCTGCCGCTCGGCAGTGATGCCGACCCAATCGTGCGACGCTTCTTGCGCATTGTCGAGCACGTTAAAGATCATTTGTTTCAGCGCCGTGTCGGACACGATCTGTTCGTCCGGCTCGAAACCGTTGCGGTAATCCAGCTTGATAGGCTGGCGGCTGACGCGCCATTCCTGCACCAGATCGTCGAGGAAGTGGCGGATCGTGGTGCGGATCGTGCCCTCGCCCCGCGCCTGACCGGAAGACATGAGGATGCCCGTGACGATGCTTTTGCAGCGCTCGATCTGCGCCTGCATCTCGGCCACGTCCTCGGAAAGCTCGCGGCTGCGCTTGACGCCGCGCATCTGGCGCCAGTCGGACAGGATGACCGAAATGGTTGCGAGCGGCGTGCCCAGCTCATGCGCGGCGCCTGAGGCCAGCAGGCCCATGCGCACGATGTGGTCTTCCTCGGCCGAGCGCTGGCGCAGGTCGGCGAGATAGGCATCGCGTTCGCGCAGGTTGCGGTTGATGCGTGTCATGAAGATGACGATCAGGCCGGCCGCGAGAACGAAGCAGATGAACATGCCGCGCAGATGCAGCGCCAGAAGATCGCTGCCGCCGTGATGCGGGATGGCAATCGGCTGGAAGATAAAGATGAGGAAGACGAAGCAGGCCGAAGCCGCCACGACTAAGATCCAGGTCGACCACGGCGCCAGGAGCGCCGCCCCAAGCGTGATCTGCAGGAGGTAGAGCGACACGAACGGATTCGAGGCGCCGCCGCTCAGGTAAAGCTGCGTCGTCAGCGCCGCCATGTCGAAGATCAGCGCGACGAAGAGCTGCGCGTTGGAGATGCGGCGATTGCCGCGCAGCGCGAGCAGGCTGAAGATGTTGAGCCCGACGAGGAAAAGCACGACGCCGGCCATCTCGGTGAGCGGCAGCGGGATGGCGAACCAATATTGCGTCACCAGGATGGTCAGCACCTGCCCCGCCACCGCCAGCCAGCGCAACTGGATGAGGAGGAGCAGGTTCTTCCTGTTCGTGACGTCGGCGTTCGAAGCCGAGCCTCCCTGGCCGGTGGACGGAACCGTCAGGATCGGCTTGCCGTGATGAAACCGCGCGATCGAGATGTTCATCTTGGCGCCTCCCGCTGGCCGCGGCCGGCGAAGATCGGCCTGGCAAGCGCCATCGCCAGCATCCCCGCCAAGGCAAACCAGGTCAAAGCGTAGACAAGGTGGGTGTTGCGAAACTTGACGACGGTGAGGCCGCCGCGCGGCCAGCCATCAGGCCCGGACGCCCCGGCATCGACGAAATAGGGCGCGACGTCGGTCAGGCCGCGCGCCTCGGCGATTGCCGCGACGTCGCGCGAATACCAGCGATCGGCAGCCGGATCGTTGCTGCGCAGGAAGCCGCCGCCGGGCTCGCTGATGCGCAACAGCCCGTCGACCGTCGCCGGCGAGGTGAGCGCGGCATTTTCCTGCTCGAACTCCGCCTTGCGCTCCTGCGGGATGAAGCCCCGGTTGACGAGGATCGTGAAACCGCGATCGTCACGCATCGGCGTCAGCACCCAATAGCCGCCGCCGAGCTCGGTCACCGCCTGCACCAGCGTGTTGACGCCTTGAAACTGTCCGGCCAGCCGAACATGGCGGTATTCGTAGCCGGCCGCGTTGATATCAGCCCATGCCCCGGGGCCAGGCGCATCGACGACCGGAGCGTGGATGCGCTGATCGACGCGGGCGATGAGGTCGAGCTTCCAGACCCGCCTTTCCAGCTGCCAGATGCCGAGCCCGAGAAACACCAGGACGCCGAGAAGCCCAAGCAGCACCGCCAAGAATCGCGACGCGGAGCCCTTCGAGGTGGCATGAGAGCCGGTGCCTGCCCGGCCGATCATGTCTTTTGCCTCGACTTTGGCCCTCCCCGCGCCCGACACAAGGTTCATGGCATCTCCCGCATCTCATGGAGCCCGGGCATCATGTTGGCGTTGAGGTGGTACATCACCCAGAGCGAGCCGCTCAGCACGATGACGACGAGGATCACCGTGAAGATGAGCGCCAGCATCGACCATCCGCCTTCCGAAGCGGGGTTCATGTGCAGGAAGAAGACCATGTGCACCACGATCTGCACCACTGCGAAGGCCATGATGATGATGGCTGTCGCCTGCTTGTTGTCGATGGCGCCGGTCATAACCATCCAGAACGGGATGGCGGTGAGGATCACCGACAGGACGAAGCCGATCAGGTAGCCCTTCAACGACCCGTGCGCGGCGCCGCCATGCACGAGGTCGTGATCGGCATGATCATGAGCGCTCATCTGAGCATCCCCATCAGATAGACGAAGGTGAAGACGCCGATCCAGACGACGTCGAGGAAGTGCCAGAACATCGAGAGGCACATAAGCCGGCGGCGGTTGGCCTTGATGAGCCCGTATCGGGCGACCTGCACCATCAGCGTCACCATCCAGACGATGCCGAAGGTGACGTGCAGGCCGTGCGTGCCGACCAGCGTGAAGAAGGACGACAGGAAGGCGCTGCGCTGCGGCGTCGCACCCTCACGAATCATATGCGCGAATTCGTAGAGCTCGATGGAGAGGAACGCCAGGCCGAACAGCATGGTCACGGCAAGCCAGCCCTGTGTCGCGCCGACGCGGCCCTTGTCCATGGTCAGCATGGCAAAGCCATAGGTGATCGAGGACAAGAGCAGCATGGTGGTGTTGACCGCCACCAGACCGAGATCGAACAGGTCCTTCGGTGCCGGGCCGGCCGCGTAATTGCCGCCGAGCACGCCGAAGGCCGCGAACAGCATGGCGAAGATCAGGCAGTCGCTCATCAGATAGAGCCAGAAGCCGAGCATGGTGCTGCCGCCTTCGGCGTGCGCATGCTCCTCCTCCAGGTGGAAGACCGGTTCGGCGTCGGCCGTGATCGTCGTCAATGCCATGCTCAAGCGCTAGCCCCCTGAGCGGCGAGGAGCTTGGTCCTCGCCTCTTCCGTTTGCGCGACCTCGGCTGCCGGGATGTCGAAGTCGCGGTGATAGTTGAAGGTGTGGCCGATCGCGGTGGCGATCAGGCAGACGAAGCTCAGCGCCGCCAGCCACCACATATACCAGATCAGGCCGAAGCCGAGCGCGACGCTGAGCGCGGCGAGGATCACCCCCGTGCCGGTGTTGCTCGGCATGTGGATCGGCCTGAAGCCGGAGAGCGGGCGCCGGTAGCCGGCCTTCTTCATGTCCCACCAGGCGTCGTTGTCGCGGATGACGGGGGTGAAAGCGAAATTGTAGGCCGGCGGCGGCGAAGAGGTCGACCATTCGAGCGTACGGCCGCCCCAGGGATCGCCGGTGACATCGACCAGCTCGGCCCGCTTGCGGATGGAGACGAAGATCTGCACCAGGAAGGCGGCGATGCCGCAGGCGATCAGCGCCGCGCCGAAGCCGGCAATGACGAACCAGATCTGCAGCGATGGGTCGTCGAAGACCCGCATGCGGCGCGTCACGCCCATCAGGCCAAGGATGTAGAGCGGCATGAAGGCGAACCAGAAGCCGAGCACCCAGCACCAGAACGAGACCTTGCCCCAGAACGGGTCGAGCTTGAAGCCGAAGGCCTTCGGCCACCAATAGGCGATGCCGGCAAACAGGCCGAACAGCACGCCGCCGATGATGACGTTATGGAAATGCGCGATCAGGAACAGGCTGTTGTGCAAGACGAAGTCGGCCGGCGGCACCGCAAGCAGCACGCCGGTCATACCGCCGACGACGAAGGTGAGCATGAAGGCCACGGTCCACATCATCGGCAGCTCGAAGCGGATGCGGC
This sequence comes from Mesorhizobium sp. SOD10, assembly GCA_000824805.1. Classification (GTDB taxonomy): domain Bacteria; phylum Pseudomonadota; class Alphaproteobacteria; order Rhizobiales; family Rhizobiaceae; genus Mesorhizobium. Next base: position 452,055 of record CCNA01000001.1, on the reverse strand, counting down.
CGCGATACATGGTGAAAAGCCAGTTGAATATCTTCGCCCCTGTCGGGATCGAGATGATCATCGTGGTGATGCCGAAGAAGGAATTGACGCTGGCGCCGGAGCCCATGGTGAAGAAGTGGTGCAGCCAGACGAGATACGACAGGATGGTGATGACCACCGTGGCGTAGACCATCGAGGTGTAGCCGAACAGGCGCTTGCCGGAGAAGGTCGAGGTGACCTCGGAGAAGACGCCGAACAGCGGCAGGATGAGGATGTAGACTTCCGGGTGACCCCATATCCAGATGAGGTTCACATACATCATCGGGTTGCCGCCGAAGTCGTTGGTGAAGAAGTTGGTGCCGACATAACGGTCGAGCGCCAGAAGCGTCAGCACTGCCGTCAGCACCGGGAAGGACGCCACAATCAGCACGTTGGTGCAGAGCGAGGTCCAGGTGAAGACGGGCATGCGCATCATCGTCATGCCGGGCGCGCGCATCTTGATGATGGTGCAGATCAGGTTGATGCCGGACAGCGTCGTGCCGACGCCGGCCACCTGCAGCGCCCATATGTAATAATCGACGCCGACATCAGGACTGTAGTTGATGCCCGAGAGCGGCGGATAAGCCAGCCAGCCGGTGCGGGCGAACTCGCCGACGAACAGCGAGGCCATGACCAGGATGGCGCCACCGACCGTCATCCAGAAGCTGAAATTGTTGAGGAAGGGGAACGAGACGTCGCGCGCGCCGATCTGCAGTGGCACGACGAAGTTCATCAGCCCGGTAACGAATGGCATCGCCACGAAAAAGATCATGATCACGCCGTGGGCGGTGAAGATCTGGTCGTAGTGATGGGCGTTGAGATAGCCCTCTGAGCCGTTGAAGGCGATGGCCTGCTGCAGGCGCATCATGATGGCGTCGGAGAAGCCGCGCAAAAGCATGACGAGGCCGAGCACCATATACATGATGCCGATCTTCTTGTGGTCGACGCTGGTGAACCACTCGCGCCACAGATAGCCCCAAAGCTTGAAATAGGTGACCGCGCCGAGAAGCGCCAAACCGCCGAGCGCCACCACGATGAAGGTGCCGACGACGATCGGCTCGTGCAGCGGCAGCGACTCCCAAGTGAGGCGGCCGAAGATGAATTTGGTCAGCGTCTCAGGCATCCGCCATCCCTCACAAATCGAAGCGCAGCAGGCCGAGCGACGGCGCTCCGGCGTCGGCGCGGCGGCTGCCCGCGCCGGGCGCGAGCAGGCCGACGCCGCGTAGCGGAGACAGGTCCCGGAGCGGCCAACCGCTGTCATCGTCATTACGGGCCGCGCGCGCAGCGGCGGCGGCCTCCTCCGCCGTGCAGATGCTTGCGACATAGGACGGGTCGTTGCCGAACACCGCCCCGCGCCGGGCAAGCTTGTCATATTGCAGCGGCAAGGTGTTGCGCACGCCGGCCAGGCCAAGACCGCCCTTGGCGTCGATCGACATCATCTCGTTCATGCACATCTTGCCACGCTCGACGCACAGATTGAGGATGGCGCCGTAGAGGTCGGGATCGACGGAGGCATAGTGGCGGACGGGCTCGTTCTCGCTCGGACGTTCGAGCGCGAGATAGGTCTCGCGGCTGAGCGTGGCCTGTGCGCTCTTGCTCTGCGTCACCCACTCACCGAAGGCCTGGTCGGACAGGCCGTGGAAGGCAAAGCGCATGCCGGAGAAGCCGGCGCCGCTGTAATTGGCCGAGAAGCCGGTATAGGTGCCCGGACGGTTGATGACGGCGTGCAGCTTCGTCTCCATGCCCGGCATGGCATAGATCTGCCCGGCAAGGGCGGGAACGTAGAAGGAGTTCATCACCGTGGACGAGGTGATGCGGAAGTCGATCGGCTGGTTGACCGGCGCGGCGAGCTCGTTGACGGAGGCAATGCCGTAATCTGGATAGATGAAGAGCCATTTCCAATCGAGCGCGACGACCTCGACCCTGAGCGGCTTATGGCCCTGCGTGACCGGCTGTCCAGCCTCGATCCGATCGATGCGCCGGTAGGGATCGAGCAGATGCGTGCCGAGCCAAGTGAGCGCGCCAAGGCATATGATGATGAGCAGCGGCGCCGCCCAGATCACCAGCTCCAGCTTGGTCGAATGGTCCCAGTCGGGCGTGTAGGGCGCTTTCGTGCTCGATTGCCGGTAACGCCAGGCAAAGAATACGGTCAGCGCCATGACGGGCACGATGATGAGCAGCATCAGCAGGGTCGAGATGACGAGCAGGTCACGCTGCTGCACTGCCACGTCGCCCGCGGGCGCCAGCACGACGAAGTCGCAGCCGCTGAGCAGCACGGCCAGGGGAAACAGGAGCAGGACTCCGGATCGTTTCATCAAACGCTGCCCTCGATGGGCCTGCAGCAGGTCTTTGCAGGTTGCGATGCGATATGGACCAACGGCTACTGCCGCCGGCAGCGCAACGACATTGGACAATTTGTCCAATGCCCAGTCGGGACGGCTTTGACGAAACTGGCCACGCATTATGGAATGACAATCGCATCTCGGACCAGGCACGTCCCGGACGAGCTCGGTGGCAACGGACAAGATGGCTGAAACTTCGACTGCCGAAACTGACAGCAGGCTGATTGGCTCGCATCACGGCCAGGTCAGCGCCGGCGATATCGCCGTCGGCGTGATCATCGGCAGAACGTCGGAGTTCTTCGATTTCTTCGTTTACGCGATCGCCTCCGTGATCGTGTTCCCCAAGCTTGTGTTTCCAACGCACGATCCGCTGGTCGGGACGCTCTATTCCTTCGCCATCTTCGCGCTGGCCTTCATCGCGCGCCCGTTCGGCACCGTGCTGTTCATGGCGATCGACCGCGCCTACGGCCGCGGCGCCAAGCTGACGATCGCGCTGTTCCTGCTCGGCACCTCGACAGTCGCCATGGCGTTCCTGCCCTCCTATGAGGATGTCGGCGCGGTCGCCGCCTGGCTGCTGGGGCTTACCAGGTTCCTGCAGGGTTTAGCACTCGGCGGGACATGGGACGGACTGCCCTCGCTTTTGGCGCTGAACGCGCCGCAGAACCGGCGCGGCATCTATGCGATGATCCCGCAGCTCGGCGCGCCGATCGGGCTTATCGTGGCTAGCTCGCTGTTTGCCTTCTTCGTCGCCAACCTCTCGGCCGAAGACTTCTTCGCTTGGGGCTGGCGCTATCCATTCTTCGTCGCCTTCGCCATCAATGTGGTGGCGCTGTTTGCAAGGTTGCGCATCGTGGTGACGCCCGAATTCTCGAAACTCTACGAGAGCGGCGACCTGCAGCCGACCCGCATCAGGGACATGATCAGGACGGAAGGCCGCAACGTCATCGTCGGCGCCTTCGCGCCGCTGGCGAGCTTCGCCCTGTTCCATATGGTGACGGTGTTTCCGCTGTCCTGGGTGTTCCTGTTCACCAATGAGGGTCCGGAGCGCTTCCTGATGATCGAAGCGGTGAGCGCGCTGTTCGGCATCGCGGCGATCGTCGCGTCGGGTCCGCTGGCCGACCGGGTCGGACGCCGCGCCCTGCTCGGTGGCGGCGCCGTCGCCATCGCCGCTTTCAGCGGCTTTGCCCCGCAGCTTCTCAACGGTGGCACCGTCGGCGAGACGGTGTTCATGATGCTGGGCTTCATCCTGCTGGGCCTAAGCTTCGGGCAATCCTCGGGAGTCGTGGCGTCGAGCTTCTCGCGTCGGCACCGCTATACCGGCTCGGCGGTGACGTCGGACCTGGCCTGGATGTTCGGCGCCGGCTTCGCGCCACTTGCCGCGCTGCTGCTGGCCGGCACTTTCGGCCTCATCGCCGCCGGCGCCTATCTGCTTTCGGGCGCCGCCTGCACGCTGATCGCGCTCTGGATCGACAGGCAGGCACGCCAGGCCGACTGAACGGGCAGCGAGCCCGGTTTGCCTGCGCTCAGACCTGGTAGAAATCCCGATACCATTCCACGAAGCGCGGGACGCCGATCTCGATCGGGATCCCGGGCCTGAAGCCGATCACCTCTTCGAGCGAGGTGACGTCGGCATGAGTCGCCGGCACGTCACCCGGCTGGAGCGGCATCAGATTGCGTATGGCCTTGCGCCCAAGCGCTTCTTCCAGCACGTCGATCAGCCGGCTCAGTTCGACGGGCGAGCTGTCGCCGATGTTGTGTATCCTGAACGGCGCATTGCTTGTCGCGGGATCCGGCGCTGCACTTGTCCAATCAGGATTGGGCGTCGCGGGATGCTGCATGACGCGGACGACCCCCTCTACGATGTCGTCGATGTAAGTGAAATCGCGTTGCATGTTGCCATGGTTGAAGACATCGATCGGCTGGCCGGCGAGGATGGCCTTGGTGAAGATGAACAAGGCCATGTCGGGCCGGCCCCACGGACCGTAGACGGTGAAGAAGCGCAAGCCCGTCGTCGGCAGCCCGAACAGATGGCTGTAGGTGTGGGCCATCAGCTCGTTCGCCTTCTTGCTGGCGGCATAAAGGCTAAGGGGATGGTCGGCGGAATCATGCACGGAGAACGGCATGCGCGTGCTGCCGCCATAGATCGAGCTCGACGACGCATAGACGAGGTGGCCGACCGAGGCCTGCCGGCACCCTTCGAGAATATTGAGGAAGCCGTTGAGATTGCTTTGCGCGTAAGCGTGCGGGTTGACCAGCGAATAGCGAACGCCCGCCTGTGCGGCGAGATTGACGACGATCTCCGGCGCGGCCGAGGCAAAGACCGCCGAGATGCCGTCGCGGTCGGCGAGATCGACATGCTCGAAACGAAAATTCGCGAACGCTTTCAGCCGCTCCAGCCGCGCTTGCTTCAGGGCGACGTCGTAGTACTCGTTCATGGAGTCGAGGCCGACAACCTGCCGGCCTTCGGCGAGCAGCCGGCGGCAGAGGTGAAAGCCTATGAAGCCGGCCGCGCCGGTGACCAGGATCGGCCTGCTCGACGTCAATGCACACTCCTAACGCTGCAGCCTCAGGCCGGTCGAAAACTTGCGCCTTTTATGGCAGGCGGGCGAGGAATTCAACGATGCGCTTTTTTCCTGCCGCTCCAACGCAACCCAAGTCATTGGGGCGGCAGTGGTGCCAAAGGCTGCAGGGTCTTCAACATGGCGCAGCGGAAATGTGATCTCAAGCCGACGCTGATATGCGAGTGTGATCAGCGGTCGAGGCCTTCCGTGCGAAATGAGATTGCGCGCGTCGCCCGGATCGGGGATTTGGTTTTCTTGGTGATCGTCCTTCCTTGAGGCAAACTGCCAGCGGGCTGTCAGGAGGAGAAATGAGAGCACGCGCTGCGACGGTCGGAGATCTGGAAAGTGTTTTCCGAGACCTGTCCAAGCGAATGTGGGACGAGTATGTGGCGGCCGGCAAGGACAGCAAAAGCGCCTATGACAATCTGATGATGAACCTGAAGGAAGGCCGGGCGCATGCGCTCGTGCGGGACGACAGGACGGTTGCGATCATTGCCTGGCATGAGCACGCGGACGCTGCCGATACGCTGTTTGCAGCGCAGGAGGATTTCTTCAACGCCGCGACGATCCGCTTCTGCAAGCGGCACATTCGGCATGTCCAGGCGCTTGCCGGCAACCTTCCCATACATTCGCGCAGCTGGCTGGACCGGCCCGACGTCGCGAAATGGTTCCGCGTGATCGGCTATGTCGACCGGGGGCGGGCGAACGGCGCCACCCTGTTCGAACTGCCGCCGGCCGCCAATAGCTGACAAAACCAGGCCACTCCGAAAACCGGGCGCTTGCGCGAAAATCCGATTGGAAAGATTGTATGCGCGGGCAGCCGGGCAAGCCGGCGTGCCGGACCGGAATGGCTGCTGGAAATCGGGATGCTGCGCGTATGCCTGGTCTTTGTCGCCATAGCCGCCTTGACGGGCCCGTCGGCGGCGGAACTGCGCGCGTCCCATCTTTTCGACCGCCCCGATCTCGCGGCGGCCTATTCCGGCCAATCCGATCTTGTGACCGCATACACAACCGGCATGGCGCGCTACCGGCTTCAATATTCGGGCCAATCGGCCCAGACCGGTCTGGCCGCGCCGCTCGAGCCTCGCCTGCTGCGGCCTGAATTCCAGCAACGGACATGGCGCTCGGCGGACGGCAGCCTGCTGCAAGGTTTCGCGGGCAAGGGCGGCTTTCGGCTGACCGTCGGGAACTGTGTGGCCCGTATCTGCCTGGCCAGCGAGTGCAGCGAAGCCGGCTGGCCGCTCTATGCCTGCAGCGATGGACGCAAGCGGAAAATGTCGGTCAAAACCTTCGTGACGGCGACATTTGACGGCGTCTCCTACCGGCGGCTGAGCGCGCCACAGGAGTGATCCGCTCTTCCCGGCGACCGCACTCGCCTCTGCCAAGGCCGGTACTAGCGTGCTGGCGATCTTCGCGGGCTCGAACCTGGTGAGGGCGAACAGTCCACAATAGTCAACAACGGCTCACCCCTATATTTTAGATAAAATTCATATTATACTGATCGCCATTTCATCGATGTCTTCTACGCCATTTCGGAATCGAACACGGACCTTGGGGGTATCCATGTGCATTCCATCGACTCTCGCAGCAATTTTTCTCTTGGCAGCAACAATTTTCGCAGCGCCAAATCAGGCAAATGCCTGGGGTAAGTTCGGTCACCTGACTGTATGTGATCTTGCTTACAGAAACTTCACCAAAATCACACGTGATCAGCTGAATAAGCTTTTCGAGATAAAAACTGGCGGTATCGATGTCAAAGGAAAGGGCAAATTGCCCGATCGGCATTATACGTCCTTCAATCTCGGCTGTCTTGAAGAGGACGAATTGCCGAGAAAGCACCCGGAAGATCACTTCATTAACGTCGACCGGACAACCCAAGCCATCCTGAACAATGAGTGCCCAGCAAACGGAGAGTGCATCCTCTCGGGCGTTGGTCGGGATTTCGACATCCTGAAGGACACGAGCAAATCCAACCAAGATCGGGTGTTCGCATTGATGGCGCTTGGTCATTGGATCGGCGATATCCACCAGCCGCTTCACGTTTCCTTCGCCGATGACAGGGGCGGAAACGCGATTGATGCCAAGGTGGACGGCAAATGCGGCACGTCCAAGATCCGTCCCGACAACCTCCATGCTGTGTGGGACAATTGCCTTCTTGAAGCCGGCCTGTTCGAGCGGGTAAGGCAGCGTGCGGACTTCAAGAAAACCTGGGGTCCGAGGACGATAACCTACCGGGCGGTCGACACGCTGCAGGCGAACACAAGCCTGACCGAAGAAAAGAGCCTTGTCGGCACCGACCCTTGGGAGTGGGCCAACGAATCTTACGAGATCACGCTGAGCCCGGATGTCCTTTATTGCATCAAGGTCGGGAATGCGTGCCAGTATTCAGCGACGAAAGCCGCCTACCATCAAGGTGACGAGAAGCGGTTCCAACCGATCAGCCAGGCGTATCTTGCCGCCTATGAGAAGACGGCCCAAGACCGTGTCAAGAAAGCTGGTTTCCGGCTTGCGCATATCGTGAACCTGGCCTTGGACCCCTCCTATACCGAGCCCGTGCAGAACTCGACCCAGGCGCCTTAGCTCGAAGTAGCAGTAAGTGGCCGCGCAACAAAGGCAACGGATTGGTTCAGCGCCCCCGGTTGCGCGACCCTTGCCGTACATGCCATCTGTCGCGGACATGGCACGCAAAGCAATTTCCGCACGGCTGGAAGCCAGACCGCGCCCCTCCGCCACCAAGGTCAGCCTCGCCCGAGCGCTCTCCAAGCTCGGCTTCTGCTCGCGCACGCAGGCCGAACGTCTCGTCGCCGAGGGGCGCGTGCAGGTCGGCGGCAAGACGGCGCGCGATGCCTTGCTGCGCATCGATCCCGACCGCGACCGCATCACCGTCGACGGCGAGCGCGTCGTCGCAGAGCGCAAGGTCTATCTGATACTCAACAAGCCGCGCGGGCTGGTCACCACCCGCGACGATCCCGAAGGCCGCGGCACGGTCTATGCCTGCCTGGAAGGGCTCGACCTGCCCTTCGTCTCGCCCGTCGGCCGGCTCGACAAGGCGAGCGAGGGGCTGCTTTTGCTGAGCAACGACACGCGCTGGGCGAACAGCCTGCTCGACCCAGCCTCGCATGTCGCCAAGACCTATCATGTGCAGATCGCCGCCGCGCCCGACGAGCGGATGCTCGAGCGCTTTCGCCAGGGCGCCGTCGTCGATGGCGAGTTGCTCACCGCAAGCTCGATCGCGCTGTTGCGCAGCGGCGGCCGCACCGCTTGGCTGGAGATCGTGCTCGACGAAGGGCGCAACCGGCAGATCCGCAGGCTGCTCGGCGCCTTCGATACCGAGGTGCTGAGGCTGGTCAGGGTGGCAATCGGCGGCCTTCAGCTCGGCGAGCTTGCCAAGGGCAAGGCGCGACATCTGACGAGCGAGGAGCGAGCGATGCTAGCGGCGTAAGGCGCGAGGCGTCCCCCTCACCCGGATCGCCAGCCGAATTGCGAAGGGCAATTCGGGGCAATCCGACCTCTCCCCAAGGGGAGAGGAGACGGCTGGCGCTGACCTTCCTCTTCTCCCCGCCGGGGAGAAGGTGGCCGCGAAGCGGCCGGATGAGGGAGAGTCGCGCTACTTCTGGTTCCACCGCCGGATGACCGGCTCGGTCAGGTCGTGCTCGTAGCCGAGGATGCTGAGGCTGGCGGTATCGAGCACGAAATGCTCGCCGCCTTCCGGCGGCAGGCCTACCCAGCGCGCCGCGAAAACACGCAGGAAGTGCGAGCTGGAGAAGATGAGCACATTGCCGCCGATCGCGCGAAGCGCGGCGACGACGGCGTCGGCGCGGGCGCCGACGTCGGCCGCCGTCTCGCCGTCCGGACAGCCGTCGCGAAACAACTGCCAGCCGGGGCGCTTCGACAGGATTTCCTTGGTCGTCACGCCTTCATAGGCGCCGTAATCCCATTCCTGCAGGTCCGGCTTTTTCACCGCCTGCTCGCCGAAGCCGGCAAGCCGGCAGGTGTCGAAGGCGCGCTGCGAAGGGCTCGACCAGACCGCCTGGAACGTCAGACCGTTGAGCCGGTCGGCAACGGAGCGCGCGGCCTCCTCGCCTGTTGCCGTCAGCGGGACGTCTGTGCGGCCCGTATGCCTGCCCGAAAGGCTCCATTCGGTCTCGCCATGACGGACAAGATAGATCTCGGGGTACGCGCTGCTCATCGACCGCCCTTTCGGCTGAATGTTTCACCGGGAATCCGGCTGGCGCAGCCTATGCGGCGGCCGGCAAAAAGAACAGGCCGCGGCGATCGCCGCGGCCTGTCCGGCATCGAGAGGATACCCTTCGTCTTTCGCAATTCCGAACGTGGCTTATGCCGGCTGCAGCCCGCCCGATAGCGCGAGATCCGCCTCTTCCGGCAACTGACCGGCCATGGCGGCGGCGAATTGCTTCTGGTCGAGCTCGCCTTCCCAGCGCGCCACGACGATTGTCGCCACCGCGTTGCCGACAAAATTGGTAAGCGCGCGGCATTCCGACATGAACCGGTCGACGCCGAGGATGAGCGCCATGCCGGCGACCGGCACCGACGGCACGACCGAGAGCGTGGCGGCCAAGGTGATGAAGCCGGCGCCGGTGATGCCGGCTGCGCCCTTCGAGCTCAGCATCGCGACGAGCAAAAGCAGGATCTGGTCGCCGAAGGTGAGCGGCGTATCGGTCGCCTGGGCGATGAACAGCGCGGCCAGCGTCATGTAGATGTTGGTGCCGTCGAGATTGAAGGAATAGCCGGTCGGGATGACAAGACCGACCACCGAGCGGTTGCAGCCCGCGCGCTCCATCTTGGCCATCAGGCCGGGGAGCGCGGCCTCCGACGACGAGGTGCCGAGCACCAGCAGCAGCTCTTCCTTGATGTAGCGGATCAGCGCCAGGATCGAGAAGCCGTTATACCATGCGACGGCGCCGAGAACGACGAGCACGAAGAGCAGCGACGTCAGATAGAAGGTGCCGATCAGGAAGGCGAGGTTGGCGATCGCGCCGATACCGTATTTGCCGACGGTGAAGGCCATGGCGCCGAAAGCCCCGATGGGAGCGGCCTTCATCAGGATAGCGACGAGGCGGAAAACCGGCGCGGTGAGCGCCTGCAGGAAATCGACGACGGGGCGGGCACGCTCGCCGACGAGCGCCAGCGCGATGCCGAACAGCACCGAGAAGAACAGCACCTGCAGGATGTCGCCTTGCGCGAACGCGCCGGTGATGGTGTCGGGGATGATGTTCATCAGGAAGCCGACGACGGTCGAGTCATGCGCCTTCTCGGTGAAGGTCGCCACTTTCGACGGGTCGAGGGTCGCCGGATTGACGTGCATGCCGGCGCCGGGCTGGATGACGTTCGACACGACGAGGCCGACGACGAGCGCCAAGGTCGAGAAGACGAGGAAATAAATCATCGCCTTGCCGGCGACGCGGCCGACCTTGTGAAGATCGGAAACACCGGCAATGCCGGTCGCGACCGTGAGGAAGATCACCGGCGCGATCACCATCTTGACCAGCTTGATGAAGGCATCGCCAAGCGGCTTCAGCGAGGCGCCTAGGTCGGGGTGGAAATGCCCAAGCAGGATGCCGGCGGCGATCGCCACCAGGACCTGCACATAGAGATGCCGATAAAAGGGAATTTTGCCGCGCGGCTCGGCGGCAGCGATTGCTGTCTGCATCATGTCCTCCGTTCGGCCCCCGATCGAGACGCTCGACCTCCCTGGAGGCTGTTGACCTCCACAGCCTCACGGCTGCTGCGGATGCATTTGCAACGCGCGTGCCAGATGACGCCCGAAGCCTCGAAGCATTGATTTTGTTGACTTTTTCGAACTGACGAGGGGCATTTGCCAGAGATCCCGTGCGGATATCCGCATAGGTCGGATTGTGCTTTGTGCGAAATCATGCACAGATGCGGCATGCTGCAACGCCCTGCCGCCGTCCTCGCCGTGACGCCCGAACTGCTTGCCGGGCGGGCGCGGCGCGCCTGGCTGCTGTTTACGGCGGTGGCGCTAGCGATCATCGCGGCGGCGCTCTATGGCGCAGGCCTCTATGGTCGCTCGACCGAGATCGAAGCGCTGGCAACGCAAGGGCGCACGGACGCCAACCTCAAAGTCGCGCTGCTGCGCGCGGTGCTGGAAAACCCGCGTGCGCTGCCGCTGCTCCTCTCCGAGGACCAGCAGGTGCATGACGCGCTGGCCGAACGCAGCCCTGCCTCGATCGACGTGCTCAACCGCAAGCTCGAAGGGCTGGTTTCCGGCACCAAGGCCTCGGTGCTCTACGTCACCGGCACCGACGGGTTTGCGATCGCTTCCAGCAACTGGCGCGAACCGGTGAGCTTCGTCGGCAACGACTATGGTTTTCGTGCCTATTTCTCGGGCGCGATGCAGACGGGCACCGCCGAATATTTCGCGCTCGGCAATGTCAGCAAACGCCCCGGTCTCTACATCTCGCGCCGCGTCGACGGGCCTTCCGGGCCACTCGGCGTCGTCGTGGTCAAGATGGAGTTCGACCAGCTCGAGTCCGACTGGCATGAGGCCAACCGCCCGGCCTATGTCAGCGATGCGCATGGCGTGGTGCTGATCACCAGCGTGCCCTCCTGGCGTTTCATGACGATTGCACCGCTGGCCGCTCCGGTCACGGCCGACATCCGCGCCAGTCAGCAATTCGGCGATGCGCCGCTGGTGCCCTTGCCGGTCACGAAGCCGCAACCGCTGAGCTCCGACGTCGCGCTGGTCCATGCCATCACCCCCGGAGGCAGCGACGCCGAGTATCTGCGGCTTTCGACCGCGGTGCCGTCTACGCCTTGGCGGCTCGACTATCTCGTTCCGGCCGAAGCACCGGTCGCGGCGGCGCAGCGCGAGATGCGGCTGCTTGCGCTTGGCGTGGTGGTGCCGCTCATCGCCTTTGCCGCCTATCTGTTGTGGCGCCGGCAGTCCGGCCAGATGCGGATCGCCGCCGAGCAGGCGGCACGCGCCGAGCTCGAGCGCCGGGTCGTCGAGCGCACGCAGGACCTTAGCCTGGCGCGTGACCGGCTGCAGGCCGAGATCGCCGACCACCGCAGCACCGAGGCGAAGCTGCAGGTGATGCAGCAGGAGCTGGTGCAGGCCAACCGGCTTGCCACCCTTGGCCAGGTCGCCGCCGGCGTCGCGCATGAAATCAACCAGCCGGTGGCGACGATCCGCGCCTATGCCGACAATGCGCGCGTGTTCCTGGAGCGCAAGCAGAGCGCCTCAGCCGACGAGAACCTTGGCGCCATCGCGGCGCTGACCGAGCGCATCGGCTCGATCACCGAGGAGCTGAAAGCCTTTGCCCGCAAGGGCCGCACCGCGGCCGAGCCCATTGAATTGCGCGGCGTGATCGAAGGCGCCGTGGTGCTGCTCAGGAGCCGCTTCGCCGGCCGGCTGGACGCGCTGGCGATTACACTGCCGCCGCCGAAGCTGAAGGTGATGGGCAACCGGCTGCGGCTGGAGCAGGTGCTGATCAACCTGTTCCAGAACGCGCTGGAGGCGCTCGAGGGCCGTGAGGGCGCGCGGGTCGAAGTCTCCGCCACCGAAACCGCCGAAGAGGTGGCGGTGGTCGTTTCCGACAACGGCCCGGGCATACCGCCCGCGATCCTAAAATCCCTGTTCACGCCCTTCAACACCTCCAAGGAAAAAGGCCTCGGGCTCGGCCTGGTCATCTCCAAGGACATCGTCGCCGACTATGGCGGGCGCATCGAGGTTTCGAGCAGCGGCCAGGGCACACGCTTCACCATCCATCTGTCGAAGGCCGGCGCAGCATGACCAAGGACGATCCCGCACCGGTGATCCTGATCGATGACGACGGCGATCTGCTCAAGGCGACAAGGCAGACGCTGGAGCTTGCCGGCTTTGCGGTGTCGGCTTACGCGGTGGCGAGCGAAGCGCTGGCGGCGCTCGACAGGACTTTCGCCGGCGTCGTTGTCTCTGACATCCGCATGCCGGAAATCGACGGGCTGCAGCTTTTCGACCGCGTCTTGCATCTCGATCCCGACATTCCCGTCATCCTGGTTACCGGACACGGCGACATCGCCATGGCCGTCAAGGCGATCAAGGACGGCGCTTACGACTTCATCACCAAGCCTTTCGCCGCCGACCGGCTGGCGCAGAGCGTGGCGCGCGCCGCGGAGAAACGCCGGCTGGTGATGGAAAACCGCGCCTTGCGCGAAGCGGCTGAGCAGGCGCAGGAGGGATTACCGCTGATCGGCCAAACGCCTGCGATGGAGCGGCTGCGCCGGACGCTGAGGCAGATCGCCGACACCGACGTCGACGTGCTGGTTACCGGCGAGACCGGCTCCGGCAAGGAGGTTGTGGCGAACCTGCTGCACCGCTGGAGCCGCCGCGCCAAAGGCAATTTCGTCGCGCTCAACTGCGGCACGCTGCCGGAGACGGTCATCGAAAGCGAGCTGTTCGGCCACGAGCCCGGTGCCTTCACCGGCGCGCAGAAGAAGCGCGTCGGCCGTATCGAGCATTCGAGCGGCGGCACGCTGTTCCTCGACGAGATCGAAAGCATGCCGGCCGCGACGCAGGTGCAGATGCTGCGTGTCTTGGAAATGCGCGAGGTGACGCCGCTCGGCACCAATGAGGTTCGTCCGGTCGACCTGAGGGTGGTCGCGGCCGCCAAGGTCGATCTGGGCGATGCCAGCCAGCGCGGCAATTTTCGCGAGGACCTCTACTACCGGCTCAATGTGGTGACGCTCTCCATCCCGCCCCTGCGAGAAAGGCGGGACGACGTGCCGCTTCTGTTCGGTTACTTCGCCGAGCGGGCCGCCGCCCGCTTCCGACGCACCGTGCCGGCGATCTCCACCGCGGTCCAGCGTCATCTGAGGGACCATGACTGGCCGGGCAATGTGCGTGAGCTCGCCCATTTCGCCGAACGCTTCGTGCTCGGGCTCGATAATGTCGACGAAACGCCTTCCCCAGCGGCGATGGAGAGCGACGCCGCGATGCCGTTGCCGGAACGGCTCGATCGCTATGAGGCCGAGATCATCCGCGAGACGCTTGGTCGCAACGACGGCGATGTCCGCCGCACCATCGAGGCGCTCGGCATCCCGCGCAAGACCTTCTACGACAAGCTGCAGCGGCACGGCATCGTGCGCAGTGATTTTTCCAGATAGGTCAAGGCCAGAGATGGAGCATGATGTCGTCCGAAACCGCTTCGCACCTTTCGGCATCATGCCCTGGAACCGCAACGTCGCTACGCCGTTGAGATCGACCGGTAAACCGTGGCGCGCGGGCATCAGCCGGACGGTGAATGCATCGCCGTGGCGGCTTTGCCGGGTTGCGCTCGGCAGGCGTTGATGGTTTGTTGCCGCCCAGCGGAGAATGAATGATGCGCGAATCCCTCGGTCAAGACGAATACGGCTCGACCAGCCCCTTCGATCCGGACGACCTGCCCAATCTCAATGCGATGGGGCCGGCAATGGGCAGCGGCAATGATTTCGAGAAATATGCCGTCGCCGTCATCATTGTCTTCGGCGCGCTGATCATCGGCGGCCTGATGGCCGCCTCCATGGCCTTCGGCCACCGCAACGGCTTCCTGTTCGCGCTCGGCGGCGCCACGGCGGCCTGGATTTCGGGCAATGCGCTGCTGCTCGACCGGCCGCGTATCTATGCGCTGTTCGTCGCCATTGCCGCCGTTATGCTGATCGCCTCGACGATCACACTGGTGACCTGATCAACCGATCCAACTGGTTGCGATAAAACGAACCCGGGTCTCTCCGCATCAGCTGGCCTCGGGCAGCGCTACAGGGGCTCCGGCCTCCCATTCGACCACGTCGGCCTTGATCGGATGGTAAAGCATGGCCTGTTGCGTGAACGCGGTGCGGTCTTCGTGAAAATAAGCCGTCATCGATGGGCGCCAGACGAATGTCCCGGGACCGAGATGGGGGTCCTCCGCTGTATTCAGATAGTTCCGCCTTCTTCGGCGCCAAGGCACGAACGGTCCGGTTCCGCCGATGTCCTCGATCCTGAGACCATGAACGCGCGCAATGGTCGGCGCGAGGAATTCGTAGTGCCCGCTCCATTCGCCTGTCGAAAGCGCCTCCTCGTAGACATCAAGCGCCGCGAAACGCGCATGATGGGCATAAATGCTCTCGTGAACCATGATTTCGGGCACGGTCCATTTGCCGAGCCCCAGAATGTCCAGCGCCGATCTCGGCGGCGCGTATTGAGCGTCGTCGCCAGCAAGTCCGCGCCATTGTTTGAAAACTGCTGGAAAAAATCGAGCCACCGGCCGGCAAAGTCGACGTCGTATTCGAGAACCCAGACGAATTCCCGATTCGCAGACTTCGCCAAAGGGAAGAGGACGATGTCCATATAGCCCATCGACAAGTTCCCGGAACTCATGGCTTGCCGCACGCGCACGGAGGTCCGGTCGATCTCGAAGTCTCCTCGTCCTGCGACTAAATCGCTCAGGGTCCACGGATTATAGGCGAACTGCCAGTCAATGATCGCCTCCGTTTCGTGGCGGAGACGATCAAAATGAGCCCGTATTCGATCGTTCAGCACATGCGTTATGAAGATTCCTGCCTGCCGGTCACCTGCCGATGGGCCGAGCCATGGCCGCTTCATCGGCAGGCGATCCTGCGGAAAAGCCGCTTCCATCCCCTGGTCGCTTCCGCGGGTGCGGGCCGCTCGTTATGGAGCCGAAGGGCCAGAGCAGATATGTCCGGGTCTTCCAGCGGGCTAAATTCATAAAGGGCCGGATCGAAGTCCTCATAGAGATACTGATACTTCAACAATTCGAACGCTCCCGGCTCCATTTTCTCATAGAATTCGAGTTTGCTGGCTCTCTGCTCGCGACTTCGTACAACCCAGTCGAAATGGTAGATGTGGCACTCCGAAGGCGCGTACAAGACGTCAGATTCGTTGAACGAGAAGCCCGGCGTGTGGATCTTCTTCTTGAATTTTACAGAATGGACGAGGAACCCTCTAAACTGAAAGTCGTGCGGTGGCAAATTGGGCAACTTCGCAGCGAAAACAGCCATAGAATCGATAACGGCCACAGCGCGGCGCGGAACGGCTATCACTGGTTTGTTTGTCGGCGCCGCAACATCGCGCAGCCAGGTCAGCAAGGCACGTGAGGGAAATTCATCGTCGTCCAACCGGAAAATACGTTTTGCGCGCGAGGCGGCCGCAATCTTCGGCAGAATGCCTTCGACATAAGACCTCCCCCACCTGACAGATAGCTTGGTAGCCAAGTCAACTTTACGAAGCACATCTTCCACGTATCTCGGCGATGAACGGCTATCGACGAAATACCGAATTTCAATCCCGAGCCGTTGATACTCTTCGGCAATGATCAGGCTGTGCGGCCCCCCGTCACGCGTAGGAACCACCAAAGAAAAACTCTCGCTCATTCATCAACTGCGCCCATAGCGCCACCCCAAGGGCGCCCCGGCATATTAAGGCATGGAAGAACAGCGCCCGCTACTGCGCCTCCTGTAATTTTTAGCTAGTCTCAATAGCCCTGAGCCTAATATCCCAGCGCCTCACCGGCAGCCGCCCGGCTGTCGATGGCGCCGTTGTAGCGGGCGCCGCCGCCCTTCTCGATTTCGCCCAAGCTCTTGCCGCCGACAAGGATGCCGGCGGCCTGGCCCCAGGTTTGGTCGCTGAGATCGAGATCGTAGCCCATGCCGGCAAGCAGCTTCTCCGTGTCCGGCGACAGCCCGAACGGTTCGACATAGATCGTGTCCGGCAGCCATTGATGGTGGATGCGCGGCGCATCGATCGCCTGCTGGATGTCCATGCCGTGGTCGATGACATTGACGATCGCCTCCAGCGTGATGGTGATGATGCGCGAGCCGCCCGGGCTGCCTATCACCATGAACGGCTTGCCGTCCTTGGTGACGATCGTCGGGCTCATCGAGGACAAAGGCGTCTTCTTCGGCTGGATGGCGTTGGCCTCGCCCTGGACCAGGCCGTAGAGGTTGGGCACGCCGGGCTTCTGGGTGAAATCGTCCATCTCGTTGTTGAGCAGGATGCCGGTGCCGTCGGCGACGACGCCGGCACCGAAAGAGCCGTTCAGCGTATAGGTGACCGCGACCGCATTGCCGTCCTTGTCAATGATCGAATAGTGCGTGGTTTCCTTGGACTCGCCGAAGCCTTTCGGCATCAGGTCCTTCGAGACCCCGGCACGAAAGGGGTCGATCTTGTCGCGAATGTCCTTGGCATAGTTCTTGTCGAGCAGTTTCGAGACCGGATTGTCGACGAAATCGGGATCGCCGAGCGCCGAGTTGCGGTCGACATAAGCGTAACGCATGGCTTCGACCATGACGTGGACCGTCTCGGCCGATCCGGGGCCGAGATAGGAGAGCGGATAGCCCTCCAGAACGTTGAGGATCTCGCAGATGATGACGCCGCCCGAGCTCGGCGGCGGCGAGGAGATGATCTCATAGCCACGGTAGTCGCAGGTCACGGGCTTCAGCTCGCGCACGGCATATTGTTCGAAATCGCCCTTGGCGAGGATGCCGCCCTTGGCGCCGCTCGCCTTGACGATTTGATCGGCGATGGCGCCCTTATAGAAGGCGTCGAGGCCCTTTTCCGAGATCGCCGACAGCGAGGCGGCGAGGTCCGGCTGAACGAGCTTCTCGCCGATGCCATAGGGCTTGCCGTCTTTCTTCAGGAAGATGGCGGCTGCTGCCGGGTCCTTTGCCAGACGGTCGGCGCTGCCTGCGAACGAAGCCGCGTCGCCCTGGTTGAGGACGAAACCGTCCCTGGCATAGGCAATCGCCGGCGCCATCAGCTCCTGTCTTGAGAGCGTGCCGTATTTCTCGCGCGCCATCTCGAAGCCGGCGACCGAGCCCGGCACGCCGACGGCGAGATAGCCGTCGAGACTGGCGCCCTTGATCGGATTGCCTTGTTTGTCGAGATACATGGTTTTGGTCGCAGCGAGCGGCGCGCGCTCGCGGAAATCGAGGAAGGTCGTGCGGCCGTCCTTCATGCGCACGGTCATGAAGCCACCGCCGCCGATATTGCCGGCGTTGGGATAGACCACGGCGAGCGCGTAGCCGACGGCGACCGCGGCATCGACGGCATTGCCGCCTTTCTTCAACACGTCGACACCGACTTCTGTGGCGAGATGCTGGGCAGTCACCACCATGCCGTGCTCGCCCTTGGCGGGAGCGGGCGACGCGGCGAAGACGATGGTCGACGGCGTGAGGGTGATTGCGAGCGAAAGGATGACGCCGATCAGCGTCCGACGGGTCAAGGGCATGGCGGTGCTCCTGGCATTGGGGACGCCTAGGAAAGACCGCGAGGACGAATTAGTCCAATAAACAATTAGAGCAGAGCCCCTCACCCGGATTGCCGAGTCGAATTGCAAGAGCAATTCGGGCAATCCGACCTCTCCCCAAGGGAGAGGAGCTTGCGCCAGCGCTGATCTCTTCTCCCCTCGGGGAGAAGGTGGCCGCGAAGCGGCCGGATGAGGGGGAGTGGCTCTGCCTCTCAGACGATCCCGCCGCCACCACTCGCGACCGCCGGGCGCTCCGCCGCGACCTTCGCGCGGTAGCTGGCTTCGCGATAGGCCGCGACGGGATCGATGGCGCCGCCGGTTCTGAGTCGCGCCATGGCGAGGATCGGCTCGACATCGGTTCGGTAGGCAGTTTTCAGCGTCTGCGTCGCCATCAGCGCATCATTGGCCTCCTGGAAGCCGTCAAGTGCCTTGCGGTCGACCAGCAGCGCCTGAGCGTAGGCGCGCTGCACCTCGACCGCGGACAGCATCAGGCTCTCGATCGGATCGGTGACGTTGTGGCTCTGGTCGAGCATATGAGCCGGATTGAAGCCCTTGGCCCCAGACAGCTCGGCATCGACCAGTTCGTTGAAGACGAGGAACAGGCGATAGGGATCGATCGAACCGGTATCGAGATCGTCGTCGCCATATTTGGAATCGTTGAAGTGGAAGCCGCCCAGCTTGCCGAACTGGATCAGCCGCGACACGATCATCTCGATGTTGACGTTGGGCGCGTGATGGCCGAGGTCGACCAAGCAGAAGGCCTTGTCGCCGAGCTCCCTGGCGATGATGTAGTTGGTGCCCCAGTCCTGCACGACGGTCGAATAGAAGGCCGGCTCATACATCTTGTGCTCGGTGAACAGCCGCCAGTCATCCGGCAGGCCGGCATAGATTTCGCGCATGGCGTCGAGGTAGCGCTCGAAGGCCTTTGCGAAATTGACCTGGCCGGGGAAGTTGGAGCCATCGCCGATCCACACCGTGAGCGCCTTCGAGCCCAGGGTCCTGCCGATCTCGATGCATTCGAGATTGTGCTCGACCGCCTGGCGGCGCGTGCCGGCATCGGCATGCGACAGCGAGCCGAATTTGTAGGAAAGCTTCTGGTCCGTGGCGTCGGAGAAGGTGTTGGAGTTCATGGCATCGAAGCCGAGGCCGAAGCGCGAGGCCGCCTGTTTCAGCCGGTTCGGATCGGCTTTGTCCCAGGGGATATGCAGCGAGACGGTCGGCGTCGCCTGCGTCAGCTGGCTGATGACGGCGCAGTCCTCGATCTTGTCGAAGATGTCGCGCGGCTCGCCGGGGCCTGGGAAACGGGCAAAGCGCGTGCCGCCGGTGCCGACACCCCAGGAGGGGATCGCGACGCCGAATTTTTCCACCTTGTCGCGGATGGCGTCGATGGCAATGCCACGTCGGTCGAGGCGTTCGCCGAGCGAGGCGTAGTCGCGCTCGAGATCGGCTTTGCGCGCAACGTTATGCTTGGCGACGAGGTTGGTTGAGATGATCGTTTCGGACATTGTATCCTCCCAATATTCGTCGGCGCCGCCCCTCATCCGCCTGCCGGCACCTTCTCCCCGTGAAGGACGGGAGAAGGGACAAGCTCCGGCGCTGGCGACCCCCTCTCCCTGTTCTTCACGGGGAGAGGGTAAGGGTGAGGGGCAGCGCCGCCGTCGATAGTTACCGCGTAAAGCTTTGCGCGTTGCCGGCGTCGACGTTGACGATGTTGCCGGTCGACTTGGCCGACATGTCGGAGGCGAAGAAATAGATCGCTTCGGCAATGTCTTCCGGGAAGACCGAGCGCTTCAGCATCGAGCGCGAGCGGTAATGCTCCTCAAGGTCGTCGGTCGACATCTTGTAGGCAG
This sequence comes from Mesorhizobium sp. SOD10, assembly GCA_000824805.1. Taxonomy (GTDB): domain Bacteria; phylum Pseudomonadota; class Alphaproteobacteria; order Rhizobiales; family Rhizobiaceae; genus Mesorhizobium. The sequence continues at coordinate 432,040 of CCNA01000001.1, read as the reverse complement.
CGGCGCGCTGTTCCTTCCACTCGCCGGTCCAGATTTTTGAGCCACGCAGCACGGCGTCCGGGTTGACGACGTTGACCCTGATCTGCGCTTCCGCGCCCTCCAGCGCCAGGCAGCGGGCGAGATGGATCTCGGCAGCCTTGGCCGTGCAATAGGCAGACGCGTTCGGCGAAGCGGCGAGCCCATTCTTGGAAGCGACGAAGACGACATTGCCGCCGATCTTCTGCGCGCGGAACAGGCGGAAGGCCTCGCGCGAGACGAGGAAATAGCCGGTGGACAGGATGTCCATGTTCTTGTTCCACAAGGCCAACGTGGTCTCTTCGATCGACGCCGAGGAGGCGAGGCCGGCGTTGGAAACCAGGATGTCGATGCCGCCGAATTCGACCGACGTTTCGGCGAAGCCGGAAAGCACTTGATCCTCCGACGTCACGTCGATCCGCACCGGACGGACGAAGTCTTTGCCGTAAGCTTTCGAGAGCTCTTCATTAGCGCTGGCCAAAGCGGCCTCATCGATATCGGCGAGCACCACGCAGGCGCCCTCGCGCAGCAGCCGGTTGGCGGTGGCGCGGCCGATCCCGCCGGCGCCGCCGGTGACCAAGGCTATCTGGCCGGCCAGCGCCTTCGGCTTCGGCAGGCGCTGGAGCTTGGCTTCCTCGAGCTGCCAGTATTCGATGTCGAAGGCTTCCTGCGCGGGCAGGCCGACATAGGAAGAGACTGTCGAGGCGCCGCGCATGACATTGATGGCGTTGACATAGAACTCGCCGGAGATGCGCGCCGTCGCCTTGTCGCCAGCAAAGGTGAACATGCCGACGCCGGGCATCAGATAGACGACCGGATTGGGATCTCGGATGGCGGGCGAGTCCGGATGCTTGCAGCTGTCGTAATAAGCCTGATAGCCGACGCGGTATTCGGCAATGTCGTCGGCCAGCCTCGCGATGACGGCGTCGACATCCGGCTTTGCCGGATCGAACTCGATGACCAGCGGCCGGATCTTGGTGCGCAGGAAATGGTCCGGGCAGGAGGTGCCGAGTGCCGCCAGCGGGCGCAGGTCCTTGGAATTGACGAATTCGAGCACCGCCGGCTGGTCATCGAAATGGCCGAGCTTGTGGCTCTTTTCGGAGATCAGGCCCCGGATCCGAGGCATCAGCTTGGCGGCAATAGCGCGGCGCGCCGATGCGTCGAGCGCCTGTACCGCTTCGCCACCGAAGATCGCCTTGCCTTGCGATTTCCGCTCGAACCAGTCGATCGCCTGGTTGATCACCGAAATCGTCGTCTCGTAGCATTCCTTCGGCGTGTCGCCCCAGGTGAACAAGCCGTGGCTTTCCAGCACGACGCCCTTGGCATCTGGATTTTCCAGGCAGAATTTCTCCAGCCACAGGCCGAGCTCGAAGCCTGGCCGCTTCCACGGCAGCCAGCCGATGGCGTCGCCGAAGATCTCCTTCGTGATCGCCTTGGAATCCTTGGCCGCGGCGACCGCGATGATGGCGTCGGGGTGCATGTGGTCGACGCAAGCCTTCGGCACGTAAGCATGCAGCGGCGTGTCGATGGAGGCCGCGCGCGGGTTAAGATTGAACGTACAATGAGGCAGGTACCCCACCATCTCGTCCTCATGCTCGACACCGCGATAAAGCCCTTTCAGCGCGCGCAGCTTGTCCATGTAGAGGGTGGCAAAACCGTCAAGCTTGATCGAGGCGCTGTCGCCGCCCGAGCCCTTGACCCACAGCACCTCGACGTCCTCGCCGGTCAGCGGGTCCTTCTGCCAGACCTTGGAGGAGGTGTTGCCGCCGCCATAATTGGTGACGCGCTTGTCGGACCCCAGCGTGTTCGAGCGATAGACCAGGAGCTCGGGACCGCTCATCCCTTCGGCTTTTGCATCGTCCCAAAGATTGGCGAGGCGCGAGCCGGAGCGCTTGTCGAGCATAGGTATCCTCCCTTGAAGCGCGAACGCCGCGCTCCTCTTTTCTCGCGGCGAATGTCTACGCAAGCGACCTGGTTGTCAATCACAAACGATCAATTTCGATCATATTGCACTGCACAATGAAAATATATGATCGGAAATGATTGACACTGCGTGTTTTCTGGTGCCTGATGCTTGGGCAGGGAGGAACCATGCACGAAAAAGAACGCCACAGGATCATTCTGTCCGCCGTCCAGGAAAAGCCTGTGGTGACGGTGCAGGAGATGGTCGAGCTGACGGACTCCTCCGAGGCGACGATCCGGCGCGACATCGCGGCGCTCCATGTGCAAAAGCGCCTGCGCCGGGTGCGCGGCGGCGCCGAGGCGATCTCGCCGCCGCAGTTCATCGGCCTTGCCGGCCGGCCCTTCTCCGTCAACGAAACGCTGAATGCGGCGCAGAAGCGGGCGATCGCGCGGGAAGCGGTGAGCCTTTGCACCGACGGCGAGCCGATCATCATCAATGGCGGCACCACCACTTTCCAGATGGTGCATTTCCTGACCGGCCGCCGCATGCCGATCTTCACCAACTCCTTCCCGATCGCCGAGCACCTGCTCAAGCACTCGAAGAACACGGTGATGCTTTCGGGCGGCACGATCTACCGCGAGCAGAACATAATCCTGTCGCCATTCGACAATGACGTGACGCGCAATTTCTATGCGCGGCGCATGTTCATGGGCGCGCAGGGGCTGGGGCCGCTCGGGCTGATGGAAGGCGATCCGCTGCTGATCCAGGCTGAGCAGAAATTGATCGACCAGGCAGACGAACTGGTGGTGCTGGTCGATTCCTCGAAATTCCGCATGCGCTCCAGCCTGATCCTGTGCGGGCTGTCGCGCATCGCTACCGTGATCACCGACGACGGCATCGAGGACCGCGAGGCCACGATGCTGGAAACGGCGGGCGTGGCGCTGGTCGTCGCCCGCAGACAGTCAAGCGACAAGGAAGAATCTTCACTGCAGGCCTGAGGGAACTCACGCCCGCAGCGGCGATGGAATGCAACGCTCAAGGGAGGATATTCGATGAGCTTTTTGAAGAAACTGCTGGTCACCGCGGCCTTTTCCGCCGCCATGTTCGTGAATGCCGCCTATGCCGAGAACGTCAAGATCGCGCTGGTGGTGAAGTCGCTCGGCAACGGCTTCTTCGACGCCGCCAACAAGGGCGCCGAGGAAGCGGCCAAGGAACTGGGCGATGTCGACGTGATTTACACCGGCCCGACCAAGGCGACGGCGGAGGCACAGATCGAGGTGATCAACTCGTTGATCGCGCAGAAGGTCAACGCGATCGCCGTTTCGGCCAATGACGCGGACGCGCTGGTGCCGGTGCTGAAGAAGGCGATGGATCGTGGCATCACTGTGATCTCGTGGGACTCGGGCGTTGCCAAGGAAGGCCGCCAGCTCCACCTCAATCCGTCCGACACCAATTTGATCGGCGAGACCATCATCAAGCTCGCCGCAGATTACCTGCCGGAAGGCGGCGACGTCGCCATCCTGTCGGCCTCCTCGACCGCGACCAACCAGAACGCCTGGATCGAGGCCGCCAAGAAGGTGCTGCCGGAGAAGTTCCCCAAGATCAAGCTGGTCGCCACCGTCTATGGCGATGACGACTCGGCCAAGAGCACCGACGAAGCCAAGGGCCTGTTGAAATCCTATCCGAACCTCAAGGCCATCATCGCGCCGACCACTGTCGGTGTCGTCGCCGCCGCGCAGGTGGTGACCGACGAAGGCTTGATCGGCAAGGTCAACGTCACCGGCCTGGCGCTGCCATCCGAGTTCAAGAAGTTCATCGACAACGGCGCTTCGCAGGCTGTTGCGCTGTGGAACCCGATCGACCTCGGCTATTCGGCGATCTACCTCGCCCATGACCTGGCCGTGAAGAAGGAAGAGGCCAAGCCCGGCGCCACGCTGTCGATCGGCCGCGTCGGCAAGGTCACGCTCGACGACACCAACTCGGCTGCGATGGCGCCGCCCTTCCAGTTCGACAAGACCAACATCGAGAAGTTCTCCAAGATCTATTGATCCTTCTCGACTCCAAGCTCATGCGGCGGGACAATTGTCCCGCCGCATCCTCAAACGGACCTTCTCTCAGGGCCTGATACGATATGGACACGACAGCCCAGCGCAAAGCGGAGATAGAGCGGCCCGAGCCCTCTGGCCTCTCCCAAAGCGCCTCTCCGCGCCTGACGCTTTCAGGCATCTCGAAAAGTTTCCCGGGCGTGCGTGCCCTGCACAATGTCAGCCTGTCGCTCTATCCGGGACAGGTGACGGCGCTGATCGGCGAGAACGGCGCCGGCAAGTCGACGCTGGTCAAGATCATGACCGGCATCTACCAGCCCGATTCCGGCGAGATCGGCATCGACGGCCAGGCGACCACGCTGCCCAGCGCGCATGCTGCCTTCGGCCATGGCATCACCGCCATCCATCAGGAGACGGTGCTGTTCGACGACCTCTCGGTCGCCGAAAACATCTTCCTCGGCCACGCTCCTCGCACCCGCATCGGCACCATCGACTGGCGCACGATGCGGAAAAACGCGCGCGAAGTGCTGGAGACGATGCGCGCTGGCCATATCGACGCCGACACGCGGCTGAAGGACCTTGGCATCGCCAACAAGCACCTCGTAGCCGTCGCCCGCGCGATGTCGATCGACGCGCGCATCGTCATCATGGACGAGCCGACCGCGGCACTCTCGATGAAGGAGATCGAGGAGCTTTTCCTCCTGATCGAATTCCTGAAGAGCGAAGGCAAGGCGGTGCTGTTCATCAGCCACAAGTTCGACGAGATCTACCGCATCGCCGACCGTTACACCGTCTTCCGCGACGGCGAGATGGTCGGCGAAGGCCTGCTCAGGAATACCGGCCAGAACGAGATCGTACGCATGATGGTCGGCCGCAACGTCGACCACATCTTCCCGCAGCGTGAGCCTAAGATCGGCGCGCCGGTGCTTTCGGTCTCCGGCCTGTCGCATCCGACCGAGTTCGATGACATCGGCTTCGAATTGCGCAAGGGGGAGATCCTCGGCTTTTATGGTCTCGTCGGCGCAGGGCGCAGCGAAGTGATGCAGGCGATCGCCGGCATCCAGCGCACCAGCCGGGGCACGATCTCGCTCGACGGCCAGGCGATCGCACCGAAATCGGCCGCGGACTCGATCGAGGCCGGCATCGTCTATGTGCCGGAAGAGCGCGGCAAACAGGGCGTGGTGATCGGCCTGCCGATCTTCCAGAATGTGTCCCTGCCTTCGCTTGCGCGCACCTCCAAATCCGGCGTGCTGAGGCTCGCGGAAGAATTCTCGCTCGCCCGCTCCTACACGGAGCGGCTGGATTTGCGCGCCTCATCGCTCAGCCAGGACGTTGGCACGCTTTCCGGCGGCAATCAGCAGAAAGTGGTCATCGCCAAATGGCTGGCGACGACGCCGAAAGTGATCATCCTCGACGAGCCGACCAAGGGCATCGACATCGGCTCCAAGGCGGCCGTGCATGGTTTCATGGCCGAGTTGGTAGCCCAGGGCCTCTCGGTGATCATGGTCTCTTCGGAACTGCCCGAAATCCTCGGCATGTCGGACCGGGTCGTGGTCATGCGCGAAGGCCGCATCGCGGCAACCTACGACAACAAGGGCCTGGATGCCGAGACGCTGGTTCGAACCGCAGCGGGGATCGCGGCATGAAGAATTTCCTCAAATACCGCGAGATCTGGCTTCTTGCCGGCATCGCCGTGCTGATCGGGCTGATCTCGACGCGGTTCCCCGGCTTCGCCGACCCCGCCAATCTGCGCCAGGTGTTCAACGACACGTCGATCCTGATGATCCTGGCGCTTGGCCAGATGGTGGTGATCCTGACGCGCTCGATCGACCTGTCGATGGCGTCCAACCTCTGCTTCACCGGCATGGTGGTGGCGATGCTGAACGCCGCGCATCCGGCGATCCCGATCCCGGTGCTGATCGTCATCGCTTTGGCGGTCGGGTTGGTGCTCGGCGCGATCAACGGCTTCCTGGTGTGGCGGCTGAACATTCCTTCGATCGTGGTGACGCTCGGAACGCTCACCATCTATCGCGGCGCGACCTTCGTCGTCTCCGGCGGCGCCTGGGTCAATGCCGACCAGATGAGCCCCGACTTCATCAATTTCCAGCGCGCCGCCTTTGTCGGCCTGCCGGTGCTGTCGTGGATCGCATTGCTGGTGATCGCGCTGTTCTTCCTGGTGATGACGCGCACGCAGATCGGCCGCTCGATCTATGCCATCGGCGTCAACCCGACTGCCTCGGTCTATGCTGGCATCGATGTCGGCCGCACCAAGTTCATCGTCTTCTGCATTTCCGGCATGATCGGCGGGCTCGCCGGATACTTATGGATCTCGCGCTACGTGATCGCCTCGGTCGAGGTGGCCAACGGCTATGAACTCAACATCATCGCCGCCTGCGTCATCGGCGGCGTCTCGATCGCCGGCGGCATCGGCTCGGTCGGCGGCGCGGTATTGGGCGCGCTGTTCCTCGGCATCATCTCCAACGCGCTGCCGGTCATCAACATCTCCCCCTTCTGGCAGATGGCGATCTCGGGCAGCGCCATCATCCTGGCCGTGGTGCTCAACGCGCGCGGCGAGCGCCGGCAGGGCCGCATCATCCTCAGAAAGGCGGAAGCGGCATGACCGACACCCCTCTCCCGCGCCGAATCCCCGACCGGCTCGACAAGCCGCTTTCCTCGGCGATCTTCTCCTGGGAGGCGCTGCTCGTCGTCATCGCGATCCTCATCTTCGTGGTGAACAGCTTTGCTTCGCCCTATTTTCTCGATCCGTGGTCGCTGTCGGACCTGACCTTCAACTTCACGGAAAAAGGGCTGATCGCGCTGGCCATGGCGCTGCTGATCATTTCGGGCGAGATCGACCTCTCCGTTGCTGCCATCGTGGCGCTCGCCTCGACGATGATGGGCATGGCGGTGCAGGCCGGCGCCGGCACGCCGGTGCTGGTGGCGATCGGCATCGTCGTCGGCCTCGGCTGCGGCGCCTTCAACGGGCTGCTCGTCACGCGGCTCGGCCTGCCGTCCATCGTCGTCACGATCGGCACAATGAGCCTGTTTCGCGGCATCGCCTTCATCATCCTCGGGGATCAGGCCTATAAGGGTTATCCGGAGAGCTTCGCCTTCTTCGGCCAGGGCTATGTCTGGTGGGTGTTCTCGTTCGAGCTGGCGCTGTTCCTTGTCGCGGCATTGATCTACTGGTTCGTGCTGCATCGCACGAGCTTCGGCCGCCGGGTCTTCGCCATCGGCAACAACCCCGTCGCCTGCCAGTTCTCCGGCGTGCGCGTCGACCGCATCAAGTTCATCCTGTTCTGCCTGACCGGGCTGATGTCTGGGATCGCCTCGGTGCTGATCACCTCGCGTCTCGGCTCGACGCGACCGTCGATCGCGCAGGGCTATGAGCTGGAAGCCATCACCATGGTTGTGCTGGGAGGCGTCTCGATCCTCGGCGGTGCGGGCAGCATCCTCGGCGTCGTGCTGGCCGCCTTCATCATGGGGCTGGTGACGTTCGGCCTCGGCTTGCTCAACGTGCCCGGCATCGTCATGTCGATCTTCATCGGCCTGCTTCTGATCATCGTGATTGCGCTGCCAATCGTCTGGCGGCGGCTGCGCGAAGGACGCTTCGCCTGATGGAGAAATACGCCTTCAAGATGAAGCTCAATCCCGGCATGAAGGCCGAATACAAGCGCCGCCATGACGAGATTTGGCCCGAGCTGGTCGCGCTGCTGAGAGAGGCCGGCGTCTCCGACTACTCGATCCATCTCGACGAGGAGACCAACATCCTGTTCGGGGTGCTGTGGCGCCCCGATGACCACGGCATGGCCGACCTGCCGAAGCACCCCGTGATGCGGCGCTGGTGGGCGCATATGGCCGACCTCATGGAAACCAAACCCGACAATGAGCCGGTGGCGGTGCCGCTGGAAACAATGTTCCATATGGCATGATCGTCGCCGTCATCGATATCGGCAAGACCAATGCCAAGGTGGCGCTGGTCGTTCTCGCGACACTGAGCGAGGTCGCGCTGCGCCGCACGGCGAACGCGCCGGTGCGGCAGGCGCCCTATCCGCATCACGATATCGAGGCGCTGTGGACGTTCATCCTGAACAGCCTCGCCGATCTCAACCGCGAACGGCGGATTGATGCGATATCGATCACCACGCATGGGGCGACCGGGGCGCTGGTCGACAGAGCCGGCGAACTGGTGCTGCCAGTGCTCGATTACGAATTCGACGGTCCCGATCAACTTGCGGCCGATTATGACGCCGCACGTCCGCCCTTTGCCGAGACCGGCACGCCGCGCCTGCCCATCGGCCTCAATCTCGGGGCGCAGTTCTTCTGGCAGCAGAGGCGCTTCCCGGCGGAATTCGCGCGAGCCGCCGCAATGCTGATGTATCCGCAATACTGGGCGCTTCGGCTGACTGGCGTCGCCGCCAATGAGGTGACGTCGCTCGGCTGCCACACGGATCTGTGGAACCCGTGGTGGGATGACTATTCGTCGCTGGTCGACGGGATGGGCTGGCGCCAGCTGATGCCACCGATGCGGCCGGCGAATGACTGCCTGGGGCCAATCCTGCCAGAGGTTGCGCTGCGGACGAGCCTTGACCCTCAGACCCCCGTATTCTGCGGTCTGCACGATTCCAATGCCTCGCTGCTGCCGCACCTGTTGGCGGACGCGCCACCCTTCTCCATCGTTTCGACGGGAACCTGGGTGGTGTCGATGGCGGTGGGCGGCAAGACGACGGACCTCGACCCGGCGCGCGACACGCTGGTCAATGTCAATGCGCTCGGCGATCCCGTGCCGTCGGCGCGCTTCATGGGCGGACGCGAGTTTTCGCTGCTGACCGAGGGCCAGCCACAGGAATGGAGCGAGGCCGATGTCGCGGCCGTGCTGGCCCGGCAGGTCCTGCTGCTGCCTTCCACCCAACAGGGCTCCGGGCCATTCCCGCATCGCGACGCACAGTGGGTCAATGCCGATGACTTAAGCCCTGGCCAGCGCTTCGCCGCCATCTCGTTCTATCTGGCACTGATGACCGCGACTTGCCTCGAGTTGATCGGTGGTGACGGACCAACAACGGTCGAGGGGCCATTCGCGCGCAACCCGCTTTTCATCCGCATGCTGGCGGCAGCGACGGAGAGGCCGGTGGTTGCGTCGGAGACATCGACCGGCACCAGCATCGGCGCCGCACTGCTGGCGTCCGACGGCGCACCCGCAATGAGCAAGGGCGAGCGGACCGAACCGCCGGCCGATCCGGCCTGGCAAGCCTACACACAAGCGTGGCAGAAGTACGCAACCGCGTAGACCAACCGGCTCAGCGCGCCGTGCCGTAAAGCAGCCCCTGCGGATCGATCTGCGGCTTGCGGCCGGCAACGACATCCGCCAGGAACTGCCCCGAGCCGCAGGCCATGGTCCAGCCGACGTGGCCGTGGCCGGTGTCGAGATAGAGGTTGCGGTATTTCGCCTGGCCAATCACGGGAACCGAGTTCGGCATCATCGGCCGGAGGCCGGCCCAGAGCACGGCCTTCTTCTCGTCGAAGGCGCCCGGGAAAAGATCCTTGCCGGTTTCCAGGATGGTCCTGAAATCACCCGGCTTGAAGCTGCGGTCGAAGCCGGTGAATTCGGCCGTCGAGGACATGCGCAGGCGATTGCCTAGTCTCGAATAGCCGATCAGCCGGTCCTCGTCGGCGCCGCCCATGGTCGGCCCTTTGCTTTCGTCCTCCAGGGGAATCGTCGCGGTGTAGCCCTTCACCGGATAGACCGGCAGGTCGATGCCGTAGCGGCGGCCGAGCAGACCGCTTTCCGGTCCCATCGAGATGACGACGGCGTCGCCGGTGACAGGGCCCGCCGAGGTCATGACGGCGCGCACTTGGTCGCCCTCGATGTCGAGGCCCTGGATCGTCGTGCCGAACAGGAATTTGACGCCGAGCTTCTCGGCCGCATAGGCGGCGAGCCTGTCGGTGAACTGCTTGGAATCGCCGGTCTGGTCGATCGGCGAATAGATGCCGCCGGCAATCTTTTCCTTCGCGCCGGCAAGGCCAGGCTCCAGCTCGACCAGACGCTCGCGGCCGACGATCTCGATCGGCAGGCCGTGCTCGCCGAGATAGCGATAATTATCCGTGCCGGTGTCGAGGCTCTTCTGCGACCGGAAGAAATAGAGAATGCCCCTCTTGCGCTCGTCGTAATGGATGCCGGTCTCCTCCGACAGTTGATTGATGCACTCGCGGGAATGGAGCGCGAGCCTGAGCTTGATGTTGGTGTTGGCGCGCAGCCGCGTCACGGTGCATTCGCGCAGGAAGCGCAGGCTCCAGGCATAGAAATAAGGATCGAGGCGCAGCCTGACCTTGATGCCGAGATCATGGTTCCACAGCCCGCGCAGGAAGGTCTTCAGTGCCGCCGGCGAGGCCCAGGCGGTGGCGTCGCCCGGCGAGACCAGGCCGGCATTCGACTGGCTGGTCCCGCGCGCCGGCGCTTCATGGCGCTCGATCACCGTCACCTCGTGACCGTCCTTAGCCAGATAATAGGCGGCCGCCGTGCCAACCACGCCGGCGCCAAGAACCAGGACCTTCATGCCATCCCCTCAGGATCGAACAGGGCGCCGTGCTTAGATAACACCCTCAACGATCCCATAGCGCGTCCCGGCGCGCCGGACGAGCCCTTGGACCAACAGCTCGGTCTCATCACACAATTCCGGAGGAGTTACGGCGAAGTCTCCGAAACCAACCGAATCGCTCAGTTTCGCACCGAGTTCTTGGTCGTCAGAATGCGTTCCCAGGCCAGCGCGTCGTTGACGATCTGGTCGAGATTGTCCCGTTGCGGGGCCCAGCCGAGCTCCTTGCGGGCAAGGTCGGAATTGGCGACCACGGCGGCGGCGTCGCCCGGCCGCCGGTCCCCCATGCGCACATCGAAATCATGCCCGAAGGCGCGGCGCACGCTGTCGATCACCTCGAGCACGGAATAGCCGTGGCTGTAGCCGCAATTGGCGACGAGGCTGGCGCCCCCCTCGCGCAGCCGCTGCAGCGCCAGCCGGTGCGCGGCGGCGAGATCGCTGACATGGATATAGTCGCGCATGCAGGTGCCGTCCGGCGTCGGATAGTCGGTGCCGAAGACCTGCATGAAGGGCCGCTTGCCGAGCGCGGTCTCGCAGGCGACCTTGATCAGGTGCGTGGCGCCGGGCGTCGACTGTCCGGTGCGGCCCTTGGGATCGGCGCCGGCGACGTTGAAATAGCGCAGCGCCGTGTAGCGGATGTCATGCGCCAGCGCCGCATCGCGCAGCATCCATTCGCTCATCAGCTTGGAGAGGCCATAAGGCGATTCCGGCGCAAGGCGGGCATCCTCGCGCACCGGCTCCAGCCCGGCGCCGCCATAGACGGCGGCGGTGGAGGAGAAGATGAAGCGCGGCACGCCCTCGCGCACGGCGGTTTCGATCAGCGTGCGGGTCTTGCAGGTATTGTTCTCGTAATAGCCGAGCGGATCGGCGACCGATTCCGGCACCACGATCGAGCCGGCGAAGTGAATGATGGCATCGACCTTGTTCTCGCGGATGATCCGGCCGACCAGGTCGCGGTCGGCGACATCGCCAACGACGAGCTTTGCTTCCGGGGCCACCGCCCATTCGAAACCGGTGGAGAGCCGGTCGAGCACCACGACGCTCTCGCCTGCGTCCAGCAGTTCCCAGACCATATGGCTGCCGATATAGCCGGCACCGCCCGTCACCAAAACCGTCATCATCCACCTCGCTGATCAAGATTTATCGGAAACTGTCTCAACAGCCACCGTGCTGGAAACCCCGCCGCAAGCCCGCTAAAGCGTATGTCGTTCCCCCAAAACCGCTGCACTTTTGGGCGATATGCATTGGCCGCCCTATAATGTTAAGTCCGTAACAGTTCCTCCCGTCCGAGGCATCGTACTGAAACAAAACTGCTTCAAACAGCCGGGAATAGGCCACGATCCGGCGTCGTTAGGAACAGGGCAAGGGCGTGGCATTTTGACCGGTTGGGCGCGGTGGACGCGGCATGGGGCAGTGACTATGATCCGCCGCAAATTTGGGAAGTCGACATGAATTACCAGCGGTTCTTCGAAGACGCGATCGACCAGCTCCACGCCGAGCGTCGCTACCGCGTCTTCGCCGACCTCGAGCGCATGGTGGGCAAGTTCCCGCGCGCCATCTGGCGTTCCAACGGCCGCGCCCAGGAAATCACCGTATGGTGCTCCAACGACTATCTCGGCATGGGCCAGAACGCGGATGTGATCACCGCCTTCCAGACGGCGGCCGGCAAGATGGGCTCGGGCGCCGGCGGCACCCGCAACATCTCCGGCACCTCCAATCCGCTGGTCGAACTCGAGCATGAACTCGCCGACCTGCATGACAAGGAAGCGGCACTGGTGTTCACCTCCGGCTTCGTCTCCAACGAAGCCTCGATCTCGACCATTGCCCGGCTTCTGCCCAACTGCCTGATCATCTCGGACGAGTTGAACCATGCCTCGATGATCGAAGGCGTGCGGCGCTCGGGCGCCGAGAAGAAAATCTTCCGCCACAACGACGTCGCGCATCTGGAGAGCCTGCTGCAGGCCGCCGGGCGCGAGCGCGCCAAGCTGATCGTCTTCGAGAGCGTGTATTCGATGGACGGCGACATCGCGCCGATCAAGCAGATCGTCGAGCTCGCCGAACGCCACAACGCCATGACCTATATCGACGAGGTTCATGCTGTGGGCATGTACGGCCCGCGCGGCGGCGGCATCACCGAGCGCGAAGGCCTGGCCGACCGCATCGACGTCATCGAGGGTACCCTGGCCAAGGCCTTCGGCACGCTGGGCGGCTACATCACCGGCACCAGTGCTGTCATCGACGCCGTGCGCTCCTATGCGCCGGGCTTCATCTTCACCACCGCGCTGCCGCCGGCGATCGCGGCCGCCGCCACCACCTCGATCAGGCATCTCAAGCGCTCGCAGGCCGAGCGCGACGCCCAGCAGCGCCAGGCGGCGCGCACCAAGCAGGTGCTTTCCGCGGCCGGGCTGCCGGTGATGGAATCGGCCACCCATATCGTGCCGGTGCTGGTCGGCGATCCCGAGCTTTGCAAGATGGCCAGCGACCGGCTGCTTGGCGTGCACGGCATCTACATCCAGCCGATCAACTATCCGACCGTGCCACGCGGCACCGAGCGGCTGCGCATCACGCCGACGCCGTTCCATTCGGACGCGCTGATCGCCGAATTGCAGGACGCGCTGGTCGAGACCTGGGATGCGCTGGGCATTCCCTATGCTGCATCCGGCCGTCCCGCCGTCGCCAAGACCGACCGAATCATTCCGCTCCTGGTGCCGAAGTCAGGCGGCTGAAGCCGTTTGAAACTCTACTCCGGCGGCCATCCGACGCGGCTTTCTGCGCTTCCGGTGCTCACGGACCTTGGATGTCCGCTGCGCTCCGGGTCTCGAAATCCGCACCGGCTGACTCGCCGGAGCGAGTTTCAATCCGGCTTCAGGTGCAGTTCACACCGTCTTCATCCATTTCGCCAGACGATGCGCGGCTTCCTCGAGCTGATCGAGGCGGCGGTGGAAGCATAGCCTGAGGAAGGCTTCGCCGCCGGGACCAAAGGCGGTGCCGGGCGCCAGGCCGACATTGGCGTTATCGACGATGTCGAAGGCGGCTTTTCGAGCATCGGTGAGGCCGTCGACCCTGAAGAACAGGTAGAAGGCGCCCTGCGGCACGGTGAACCGCGCCTTGCCGGTTTCGCCGAGGATGCCGCAGACGAGGTCGCGGGCGGCATGCGCGCGCTCCACCTGTTCGGCGATGAAGCCGTCGCCATCGTCGAGGGCGGCGACCGCGCCGCGCTGCATGAACTGGGCGACGCCCGAGGTCGAGTACTGGATCAGGTTTTCGAACACCTGCTGCAAGGTCGGATGGGTCTTGATCCAGCCGACGCGCCAGCCGGTCATCGCCCAATTCTTGGAAAAGCTGTTGACGAAAAGGATGCGGTCCTCGGGCGCGGCGACGTCGAGGAAGGACGGCGCGCGGCCATGGCCGTAGTGGAACAGCGCATAGATCTCGTCGGCGATGATCCACAGGCCGTTTTGGCGGGCGAGATCGAGAATCGCCTGCAGCGTCTCCTTGTCGGCGGTCCAGCCGGTCGGGTTGGACGGCGTGTTGATGAACAGCAGCTTCGTGCGCGGCGTGATCGCCGACGCGATCTTGTCGACGTCGCAGGACCAGCCATTGCCGGACTGGTCGAGGGTGACCGGCACCGGCACGGCACCAGCCACGCCGGCGGCCGCGGCGAAATTCGGCCAGGCGGGCGACAGATAAATGACCTCGTCGCCGCTGCCGGCGATCGCGTCGATGGCCAATTGGATGGCGTGCATGCCGGATCCGGTGACGATGAACTCCTCCTCGGCGAAGCTCTTGCCGAAATGCCTGGCGTAGTAGCGGGCGAGCGCCTGCCTGAGCGCGGGAATGCCCTTCTGCCAGGTGTAGAAGGTCTCGCCGTCGGCCAGCCCTTTGGCGGCAGCATCGCTGATGAAGGAAGGCGTCGGCAGATCGCCCTCACCGGCCCAGAGCGGGATCAGGCCTTCCCGCAGACGGCCATGATTGATGACGGCGACGATGCCGCTTTCGGGCGCGGCGCGGGCTTCCGCGCGCAGGGTATCGATAAGGGCCATTGGCAAGATCCGTATTCGTGTCGTGAGCGCTTTTACCAGATCGCCAAACGGAAAACCCCGGCCGCAGGCGGCCGGGGTTTTGGTCCAGAGCGCCGGCTCTGCGTTATCGCTTGGCGAGCAGATCGCGGATCTCGGTCAGAAGCTGCACGTCGGCCGGCGGCGGGGCGGCGGCAGGAGCCGGCTTCTCGCGCTCCAGCCGCCTGCGCAGATTGTTCACCGCCTTGACCATCAGGAAGATGATGAAGGCGAGGATCAGGAAGTTCAGCACGACGGTGATGAAGGAGCCATAGGCAAAGACCGCGCCCTCTTTCTTGGCATCGGCCAGCGTGGCCGAATGGACGTTCGAGGACAGCCCGAAGAAGTAATTGTTGAAGTCGAGCCCGCCGAAAATCGCGCCGACGATCGGCATGATGATGTCGTTGACGAGCGAATCGACGATCTTGCCGAAGGCGGCGCCGATGATGACGCCGACGGCCAAGTCCATCACATTGCCCTTGGAGATGAATTCCTGGAATTCTTTCAGCATTCGTCCCTCCTTGCCGGGCCGCGCTGCCGCCTCACCAGTGTCCTTCGGGCGCCGGCCCACGCTCACAATAACAAAACCCTCCGGTTGCAAAACCGGAAAAAAGGCGAAAGCACCGGTTTCTGTTCAGGCAGTGTCATCAAGAAATATGCGCCAAAAGCCGCGATGGACTTGGACCCCAAGCTGTGATTGCGTCGTAATGGCTGGAAGAGAAAAGCCACCAGGGAGGAAGTGCGGACCGTGCAAGGCTGGTTCGTCGTCATCATTGCGATCGCCTATGTGACGCTGCTTTTCGCCATCGCCAGCGTAGGCGACCGGCGTTCGGTGGCAGCCGGGCTCGGACGGGCCCGGCCCTTCATCTATGCACTCAGCCTCGCAATCTACTGCACCTCCTGGACCTTCTTCGGCTCGGTCGGCCTGTCCTCCGAGCGCGGTCTCGAATTCCTCGGCATCTATACCGGCCCGGTGCTGGTCTTCGTGTTCGGCTTCCCGCTGCTCAACCGCATGATCCGGCTGGCAAAAAGCGAGAAGATCACCTCGATCGCCGACTTCCTTGGTGCCCGCTACGGCAAGAGTTTCACCGTCGCGGCGATCGCGACGCTGATCGCCACAGTCGGCGCGGTGCCCTATATCGCGCTGCAGCTCAAGGCGATCTCGGGCTCCGTCAGCCTGATGGTCGAGCATTATACCGGCTCGCCGCCCTCTTTCGATCCGTTCGTCAGCGATATCTCGCTGGTGGTGGCGATGCTTTTGGCGCTGTTTGCGGTGCTGTTCGGAACACGTCATGCCGACGCTACCGAACACCAGGACGGACTGGTGCTGGCAGTGGCGGTCGAGACCGTGGTCAAGCTCGCCGCCTTCCTCGCCATCGGCCTGATGGTGACGTTCCTGATCTTCGGCGGGCCCGGCGACATGTTCGCCAAGCTCGCCGGAAACGGCCAGGTGCACCAGGCCATGAGCTACAGCACCTCTTTGGCAACCTGGTTGGTGCTGACCGGCTTGAGCGGCTTTGCCGTGCTGATGCTGCCGCGGCAGTTCTACGTCACCATCGTCGAGAACCGCAGCGAGGCGGAGCTGCGCACGGCGACCTGGCTGTTCCCGCTCTACCTCGTGGCGATCAACATTTTCGTGCTGCCGATCGCCTTTGCCGGCCTGTCGCTGGTCGGCGGCAAGACAAGCAGCGATCTCTATGTTTTGTCGCTGCCGCTGCTCAGCGGGCATGACCTGCTGGCGATGGCCGCCTTCATCGGCGGCCTGTCGGCGGCGACCGCCATGGTGATCGTCGAGAGCGTCGCGCTCTCGATCATGATCTCCAACGATCTCGTCATCCCGCTGTTCGTTCGGCGCGTGCTCAAGACCAGCTCCTCGGAGAACGAGGACTGGTCCACGCTGATCCTCAATGTGCGCCGCGCCTCGATCTTCATCCTGCTTTTCATCGCCTTCCTCTACTACCGCGAGAGCACCAACAACGCCCGGCTGTCCTCGATCGGCCTGATGTCGTTCGCGGCAATCGCCCAATTCTCGCCGGCGCTGATCGGCGGGCTGATCTGGCGCCGCGCCAATGGCCGGGGCGCGGCACTCGGCATGGTCGCCGGCATCGCCGTCTGGGGCTACACGCTGCTCCTCCCTTCACTCGTCGGTCCCTCTGCCGACATGGTCGTCCATGGCCTGTTCGGCTTCGAGGCGCTGAGGCCGCAGGCGCTGTTCGGCACGGTCGGCGAGCCGCTGAATCACGGCGTGCTGTGGAGCCTCTCGGTCAACGCGCTGTTTTTCGTCCTCGGCTCCCTCTCCCGCGCATCCGTGCCGCTGGAGCGCATCCAGGCGGCGATCTTCGTGCCGCGCGAGGCCGGCCCGATGCCCAGCCTGCGCCGCTTCCGCACCGCCGTCACCGTCAATGACCTGAAAGACACGATTTCGCGCTATCTCGGCGTCGAGCGCACGGAGCGTTCGTTCCAATCCTTCGAAAGGGACGCGAAAGTCTCACTGCTCGGCACCGAACAGGCCAGCATGGATGTCATCCGCTTCTCGGAGCAGCTGCTGGCGAGCGCCGTCGGCTCGTCGTCGGCGCGGCTGATCCTGTCGCTGCTCTTCCGCCGCAACGACCGCGATTCCAGGGATGCCTTCAAGCTGCTCGACGACGCCACCGAGGCGCTGCAGCACAATCGCGACCTGCTGCAGATCGCGCTTGACCAGATGGAGCAAGGCATCACCGTCTTCGATCGCGATTTCCGGCTGATCTGCTGGAACCGGCAATACCGGCTGCTGTTCGACCTGCCGGACGAGATGGGCCAGGTCGGCGTCTCGCTCGATCGGATCCTTCATCACCTCGCCGAGCGCGGCGACATCCCCGCCGATCAGCACGTGACGATGCTCAACCGGCTGACCAGTTTCGCCGGCCCGTGGCAGATGGAGCTGAAGACCAGCGGCCGCATCTTGGAGCTGCGCTCCAACCCGATGCCCGACGGCGGCATCGTCGCCACCTATGCCGACATTTCCGGTCGCGTCGAGCAGGATTTGGCGCTGAAGCGGGCCAATGAATCGCTGGAGCAGCGGGTCAAGACCCGCACCATCGAACTCACCCGCGTCAACGAGGAGCTGGCGCAGGCGCAGATGCTGGCCGAGGAAGCCAATCTCGGCAAGACGCGCTTCCTCGCCGCCGCCGGCCACGACATCCTGCAGCCGCTGAACGCCGCCCGGCTCTATTGCGCATCGCTGATCGAGAAGGCGGGCAAGGGACCAGCCGGCAAGGCCGCGATGAATATCGAGTCCTCGCTGGAATCGGTCGAGACCATCCTCGGCGCGGTGCTCGACATCTCGCGGCTCGACGCCGGCGCCATGAAGCCCGAGAACACCGCTTTCAACCTAGGCGGACTGCTTGGCCAGATCGGCAATGATTTCCGCCCGCTCGCCGCCGAAAAGAAGCTCGAGCTCACCATCATCCCATCCTCGCTTGGCGTCATGACCGACCGCAACCTTTTGCGCCGGCTGATCCAGAACCTGGTGTCGAACGCCATCAAATACACGCGCAAGGGCCGCATCTTGGTTGGCGTGCGGCGGCGCGGCGAGCTGGCGGAGATCCAGGTGATCGACACGGGCATCGGCATTGCCGGCGACAAGCTCAACACCGTCTTCCACGAATTCACGCGCCTCGACGAAGGCGCGCGCGAGGCCGAGGGGCTCGGCCTTGGCCTTTCGATCGTCGACCGCATCGCCAGGGTGCTGAGGCTCGAGATCCGTATCTACTCCAATCCCGGCAAGGGCACGCGCTTTTCCGTCATCCTGCCGGTCGCCGCAGTCGCCGCGCCCCCGCGCGAGGCCGGCAAGGCGCCGGCCCGCTCGGCCTCGACGCTTGCCGGGCTCTATGTGCTTTGCATCGACAACGACGCGCGCATCCTCGACGGCATGCGGCTGCTGCTTGAAGGCTGGAGCTGCCATGTCGAGACGGCTTCGGGATCGGGTGATCTCCTGAAGCCCGGCGCGCCGAAGCCGGACCTCGTGCTGGCAGACTATCATCTCGACGGCGGCACCGGGCTCGACGCCATTGCCACGCTGCGCGCCGCCTACGGCGAGGCCCTTGCCTGCGTGCTGGTCACCGCGGACCGTTCCAGCGAGTTGCGCGCTGCCGCCGGCCGGCTCGACATTCCGGTGATCAACAAGCCGCTCAAGCCGGCGGTGCTCCGCTCGATGATGGCGCGCGTCAGGCCGCTGGCGCCGGCAGCGGAGTGATCAGCCGACCGGCTGCAGCGGGTCGCCGCCGATCTTCGACAGCTGGATGACCGCCTGGGTGCGGCTGTCGACGCCGAGCTTCTGGAGGATCGCCGAGACATGCGCCTTGATGGTGGCTTCGGAAACCCCGAGCTCATAGGCGATCTGCTTGTTGAGCAGGCCCTCCGCGAGCATGCCGAGCACGCGCGTCTGCTGCGGCGTCAGGGCCTGCAGGCGCTTGATGAGATCGGAGATTTCCGGGTCGCGCTCGATGCCGAGTTCGATGCCGGCGGGCGCCGCGATATCGCCGGCAAGCACCGCCCGCACGGCGGCGCGGATTTCCTCCATGCTGGCCGATTTGGAGATGAAGCCGGAGGCGCCCAGGTCGAGCGCGCGGCGGATGGTGACGGGATCGTCATGCGCCGAGACCACCACCAGCGGCACCGCCGGGTGAATGCCGCGCAACGAGATCAGGCCGGAGAGGCCGCTGGCGCCCGGCATCGACAGGTCGAGCAGCACCATGTCGATATCCTCATTGGCCAGCACCAGCGCCTTGGCGCTTTCGAAATCGCCGGCTTCATGGATGGCGGCAACGTCGCCGATGCCGGCAAGCGCCTCCTTCAACGCGCCGCGAAAAAGCGGATGGTCGTCGGCAATGACGAAAGTGTGGCCCGACGGCAAATAGTCCTCCCCCGATCCCATCATCATGTTCTGCTTCTTGCGGGGACCGGAATGATTATGCGGCGGCGCGGCGCGTTTTCAAGCGGCAAAGGCCGCGTGCCGGGTTTTCCCCAACGGTTCGGCTCCTGTTTTGCGCAATTCCGGATGGAAGCCTTATGCACTTTTCCTGGAATTGCTCGCCGGTTCAGGTCTTCTGGTTCAGCTTACCGCCGTCGCCGTCCTCTTTGTCCATGTCCTTGACGATATCCTTGAAGGTCCGGAAGAAGCGCTCCATGTAGCCCATCGCCTTGTCGAAGTCCTCTTCGCTGGGCAGCTGCGATTCCAGCCGGGCCGACAGTGAGTTCTCGAGCTTGGCGACGCGCGCGTCGAGCGCCTTGACCGAATTGTCCAGCCGGTCGATCTCGTCCTGATAGGCAGCGCGCTCGTCGGCCGCCATCTTGCAGATAAGCTGGCCGGTGCGCTCCTCGCAGATCGACATGGCGCCGGTCCTGGTGTCCATGCGGACATAGCCGTTGGCCGACTTCTCCAAACGGTAGTGGTCGGTCTCCTCGGAATAGGCGGAAGCGGCAACCAGCGAGCAAAGCGCCGCGGGGATCAGGATGTGCTGCAGACGCATATCGTCCTCCATGAGCCAGTGAAGGCGGGCTATCACAGGTTTGCGCCGGAAATGGGGAAGAGTCGAGCTTCAAGCCTTTCCCGCACCTTCGGTTCGGATTATAGCGCGACAATGTCTCAAATTATCTACAAGATCGCGCCTGAGGCGCTGTGGCGCGAAGCCGAAAAGAACGGGCGCTTCACCGGCGCGCCAATCGATATCGCCGACGGCTTCATCCATTTCTCCACCGCCGGCCAGGTTCGCGAGACGGCGGCCAAGCATTTCGCCGGGCAGACGGACCTGCTGCTGATCGCGATCGACGGGGCCAAGCTGGGCGACGCACTGAAATACGAGGTGTCGCGCGGCGGCGCCCTGTTCCCGCATCTCTATGCTCCGCTCGAGCTCGACGCCGTTCTCTGGGTGAAGCCGCTGCCGCTTGGCGCCAGCGGTCACGACTTCCCGTCGCTGGAGGGCGAATGAGGGTGCTCGACCGGATCGGCCAGAAGCTGCTTTTCTCCTTCGATCCGGAAACCGCGCATGGCATGTCGATCGCGGCGCTGCGCTGCGGGCTGCCTGTGGGCGCGGGCGCGCCGCGCGATCCGCGGCTCACGATCAGCCGCTGCGGCCTCGACTTCCCGAACCCGCTCGGCATGGCGGCCGGCTACGACAAGAACGCCGAAGTGCCGGACGCGCTGCTTGGGCTTGGCTTCGGCTTCGCCGAGGTCGGCACCATCACGCCGCTGCCGCAACCGGGCAATCCGAAGCCGCGCATCTTCCGGCTGACGGCGGACGAGGCGGTGATCAACCGGCTGGGCTTCAACAATCAGGGCCATGCGGCGGCCGAAAAGCGGCTTGCAGCGCGCAAGGGGCGGCCGGGTATCGTCGGCGTCAACATCGGGGCCAACAAGGACAGTGCCGACCGCATCGCCGACTATGAGCGCGGCGTCGCCCGCTTCGCCCCCTATGCGGGTTATCTGACCGTCAACATCTCCTCGCCCAACACGCCGGGCCTGCGCAACATGCAGGCGCGCGAGCAGCTCGGCGAATTGCTGTCACGGGTGATGGCCGCGCGCGCCGCGGCTCCGGCCCAGCCGCCCATCTTCCTCAAGATCGCGCCGGACCTCGTCGAGGCGGAGCTGGAAGACATCGCCGCCGAGATCGCCGAGAAAAAGATCGACGGCGTCATCGTCTCCAACACGACCCTGGCGCGGACCGGATTGCGGAGCTCGGGATCGGTCAATGAAACGGGCGGCCTTTCGGGCAAGCCGCTGTTTGAGCGTTCGACCGCGGTGCTCGCCCGCATGCGGAAGCTGCTCGGCCCGAAGATAGCGATCATCGGCGTCGGCGGCGTCGACTCCACCGAGACGGCGCTGGAGAAAATCCGTGCCGGCGCGGATCTCGTCCAGCTTTACACCGGCATGATCTATGCCGGGCCGGCGCTGCCCGGGCGCATCGTCGCAGGCATGGCGCGCATTGTGGAGAAGGAGCGGGTTGGGTCGATCCGCGATCTGCGCGATTCCGCTTGTGAGCGCTGGGCTGCAAAGCCGATCAGCTGAACGCCGTCCGCGCCCTGAGCCTCAGCACCGCAAGCAAGCTCACTCCCCGCACCAGCAGGAAGACATGCAGCGCCGCCCACAGGCCGCTGTTGCCGAAGGCCGGCGCAAGCACGATGAGCGCGGCGCTGAAGGCGAGGAACGACAAGAGCATCATGTTGCGCATGTCGCGCGACCAGGTGGCGCCGATGAAGACGCCGTCCATCTGGAAGGCGAGCACGCCGCTCAGCGCCGTGAAGGCGGCCCAGGGCAGATAAATGTCGGCGACCGCTCGGACTTCCGGCGAGGTCGTCACCAGCGCCACCAGACTGGTGCCGGCGGTCAGAAGGACAAGCGTGGCGATACCGGCGAGGCCAAAGCCCCAGATCAGTGTCAGTCGCACGGCCTGCCGGAAAGGAGCCGGCGCATGCGCGCCGATGGCGCGGCCGGCCAACTGCTCGGCGGCGGTGGCGAAGCCATCGAGGAAGTAGCCGGCGATCAGGAAGAAATTCATCAGCACGGCGTTGGCGGCAAGCGTCACCGTGCCGAACTGCGCGCCTTGCCTCGTGAACAGCGCGAAGGCGGCAAGCAGTGAGAAGGAGCGGATCATGATGTCGCGGTTGAGCGACAGCATGCGCCGGTAGGCCGGCAGGTCGAGGATGCGCCGGCGCGACGGCCGCTCCAGCTTGCGGAAGCGGCTGAGCACGATGGCAAGGCCGAGCAGCATGGCCAGGAACTCGCCCGTAACCGTTGCCCAGGCGACACCGGCAACGCCCCAGCCGAGCTCCAGGCCGAGCAGGAAGCAGAGCGCGATGTTGATGCCGTTGAGCACGGCCTGCAGCATCAGGCCGAGCCCGCCTTCGCCGCGCCCCAGCACGTAGCCCAGTATGGCGTAGTTGATCAGCGAGAAGGGCGCGGCGAGCAGCCTGATGCGGATATAGACCGACATCGCGGCGCTAACGCGCGGCTCGGCGCCCATGAACCATTGGCCGGCGACGGCAAAGAGCGGAGCAAGTGCCGCAAGCACGACACCCGCGACGACCGCGATCAGCACGGCGCGCCACAGCACCGCCTGCTCTTCCAGCGCATCACCGCGCCCGAAGGCCTGGGCGACGAGGCCGGTGGTGCCCGAACGCAGGAAGTTGAAGGTGGTGAAGACGACGTCGAAGACCAGAGATCCCGCCGCCAGGCCGCCGAGCAGCGCCGCATCGCCGAACTGGCCGACCACCGCCGTGTCGACGATGCCGAGCAGCGGCGTCGTCAAATAGGCAAGCGTCATCGGCACGGCGATCGCCAGCACCGAACGGTTGGTGACGACGAAAGACCTGGCGTTGGCTTGAGTCGCATCCAAGGGATTGCTGCCTGGCTGATTGCGGCTTGATCGAGCGCCCGATGTGCCCCAGTTTGCGGGCCGTGCGCAACCACCATCCGCCAAACTGCCAACCGAATTTCCGGGTTGGCGCAGACCTGTCTATCCATGCCGCTACAGATTGTGCATCACCCCGACTATGACGCCGGCTTCGCCGTCAACCATCGCTTTCCGATGAGCAAATATCCGCTTTTGATGGAGGCCTTGCGCATACGAGGGCTGGCCGTACCCGGCGCACTTTCACTGCCGGAGCCGGCACCAGCTGCACGGCTGAAGCTCGCGCACGCGGCCGACTATGTCGACCAGGTGATCGCCTGCCAGGTGCCGGAGAAAATAGAGCGCGAGATCGGCTTTCCCATCGGTCCACGCGTGTCGCTCAGGGCGCAACTCGCCACCGCCGGCACCGTGCTTGCCGCCAAACTGGCACTGAAACACGGGATTGCCTGCAATGCGGCGGGCGGCAGCCATCATGCCAGGCGCGCGCAAGGCGCCGGCTTCTGCACTTTCAACGATGTCGCCGTCGCCGCGCTGACGCTGCTGGCGGAAGGCGCCGCCGAAAACATTCTGGTCGTTGACCTCGACGTGCATCAGGGCGACGGCACCGCCGACATCCTGAAGGACGAGCCGCGCGCCTTCACCTTTTCCATGCATGGCGAACGCAACTACCCGCTGCGCAAGATCGCCTCCGACCTCGACGTCGCCCTGCCGGATGGGACCGGCGACGGCGCCTATCTCGAGCGGCTCGCCGCCATTCTGCCGCAACTCTCCGGGCAAAGGCGTTGGGACATCGTCTTCTACAATGCCGGCGTGGATGTGCATGCCGAGGACAGGCTCGGCCGGCTGGCGCTGACCGACGATGGCCTCGCCGCCCGCGAAGATATGGTCATCGGCCACTTCCGCAAGCGCGGCGTGCCGTTGTGCGGCGTCATCGGCGGCGGCTACTCGACCGACGTGCCGGCGCTGGCCGCACGCCACGCCATATTGTTCGAGGTGGCGTCGCGATATGCGTGAATCCTGGCCCTGCTACTTCCTGTAGCTGGCGATCCGAAGCAGGATGAATGCCGGCACGACGATCGCGGCACCGAGCAGGATATAGCCCAGGAAGCGGTCTATGGCGTGGAAGCCGAGGTTCCACAGATCGACGAAGAACTGGCGGATGCCGTAGAAGACGTCCATCGGCGACCAGCCGAAGGCATGCATGACAAGGCCGACGAGGAAAGAAACCACGAGCAGCTTCAGGAACACCCTGAGGGGCGTGTCGCCAAGAAAGCGCGTCAGTGCGGACAAGGCCATTCTCCGGTTCCAGCCGCCCGATTCGGCGGCGCGGCATCAGAGATACGCACTCGGCTGCCTCGCATCAAGCTGACGGCATGTGAGAGAGGGCTAGCGCGTTCACGGTTCCGCGGAAACGGCGAAACGCACTCTTTGTTTCTACGCAATTCCGGACGGAAGGCTGCGGCGAAGCCGCCGAGCCCAACCGCTCACACTTTCCCTGGAATTGCTCGAGCGCCTTCAGCGGCCGGCGCCGGCCGGCAAGCCGGAAAGCTCCAGCAATTGGCTGAGCGGAGAACCGGCGGGAACGGGGCTGCCGCCGATCCGCTCCTTGAGCGAGTTGTCGAAGAGATGGATGCAGAGCGTGCGCGGAGTCACGATGTCCGCGAGCGAGAGGCCGGGGTCGAGCAACAGCGATACCTGGCCGTAGTGGACCGGATAGAAGACGTCGATGCTCGACGCGTGACCGATGACGCCGGTCTTGCCGGCAAAGTAGGTCATCGCACAGGGCCCGAGCATACCCCATCCATAGTGCGAGATATCGATCGGCAGGCCTATCGCCTTGCGCCAACGGTAGCGTCGGCGCTTGCGCTCGCAGAGCCACGGGGCGATGAAATAGGGATCGTCCACCATCTTCAGCGCCTCACGCAGCATGTCGCTGTCCGCGGGCAGTTTCAGCACGGCGCCGTTGAGCTCGATGTCGGTCTGGTAGCCGAAGATGTAATCGGCTTGCGGGATCGGCTTCAGGCAATAGACGTCGCAGTCGACATAGAGGCCCATCCCGGCCTCAAGAATTTTCAACCGGTAGAGGTTGGAGAACAATGAAGGACTGCCGTTGGATCGATAGGTAATGATGCGTTCCCTCGGCATCAATCGCGAGGCGTCGAAAATCTCGACGCCCTTGGGCACATTGCCCGGGACGTCATAGCAATGAAGAAGCACCCGGTGCCCGGCGAGCAGGAATGACCGCAGGCAGGCAGCATGGATTTCGCCAAGCGCGTCGCCGACCCAAAGGGCATTTACGACGGGTTCCATCGGTGTCATGCGGCACGCCCGGCC
Source organism: Mesorhizobium sp. SOD10 (assembly GCA_000824805.1). GTDB lineage: Bacteria > Pseudomonadota > Alphaproteobacteria > Rhizobiales > Rhizobiaceae > Mesorhizobium. Next base: position 406,705 of record CCNA01000001.1, on the reverse strand, counting down.
AGGATCGCGCCGTCCAGCCCGCTGATCGGCCTGGCTTCCCAGCCGAGCGGCCGCGCAAAAGCCGGGCCGACGCCCGGATGGATCACTTTTTCGGAAGGATCAGTATCGGAATAGAAGTAGATGATCCGCAAAACGATGCCCCAGACCGCCGCTGCCGCGAGCACCGATGCCTGACAGGCAGCGTCCTCGCCGCAAGCGAAACCCCGACATTTTGTATTCATGTCGAGAGGTTCGGGCAATGCCGCTCATGCTCTCGTCAAGACAGCGACAGGCGTGGTCCGCGCCAAATGACGCCCGGCTCAGAGGAGGCTGGTTGCTCTTCCGTAACTGCGGACGGAAGGCTTCGGCGAAGCCGCCGACCCTAATCGCTTTGCCGATTGCTTGAGGCGGCGCCATCATGGTAACGAGGCTGCTGTGCGGGTATGATGTAATGGTAGCCTGTCAGCTTCCCAAGCTGAACGCGCGGGTTCGATTCCCGCTACCCGCTCCAGTTCGCGTAAACGTCCAAGCCCTGATTCGACATGCCTCCGTTCACGTGGGCGGCATGCTGGGCGCCCGGGTGAAACTCTAAGGGGCTTGAACTACAACTTGTGGTTGCCAGTCGCGGACGTATAAGGAAAGCGGCGAACAGGCGGCAGCGGATAAGTGCCAGGGATGGGTCTTGCATGATCGTGCAAGTCCCACCCCTCGATGCTAATTGCGCAACTGAACTACAGCCAGAAGCGAACCCATACGCGCTCACGCCAGCAGCGGCGGCGCCAGCGGCCATGACGCCAGACGCGTCGGCATACCCTTCTCCAGACGCGCCGGCGATGGCGGCGGCGGCGGTAGCGCCGGCGCCAGCGCCAGTCATCATAGTAACCATCCTGAACGAGTTCCGTTTCGACTGGATCGCCACCCTCGAAAACCGCGTTGTCCGGCTTATCGAGCTCATCCAGAATTCCGTTGCCGGCGGGAATACCGGCAACTGCCTTGCTGGGTCCGGCCAGGCTTGCGAGCGCCGCCGTCCCCGCAACGCCAAGCATTCCAGTCAGAAACAATCGACGTTCCATCAAAACCTCCCGAGCTGTTGAGCATCGGCAGCTCTTCCCTCACCCGCAACGGACTCCAGCGAGCGACCGATCGGTTTGAACGTACAAGTAGCATTCTCGTTCCATTACCCCACTTCCTCGTTCCATCAGCCCACTTCGCGCAGGATGAAGTCGTGCAGCATTTTGGCTGCGGGCGAGAGAACGCGATTCTTGACCGTGATCAGGCTGTAGGGCCGGACTTCGATATCGAACTCGGTCTGGACGACGTCGATGGCGCCGGCCAGCCCGTCGCCACCTTGAATGAACTTGGCAACCTGGATCGAGACCGGCGCGATGGCGTCGGACTGCGCCACCATTACCAGGGTGAGCAGCAGCGAGGAGGTGTTGAGGATGCGGTCGGGGAGCGGAATGTCGCGGTTCAAAAAGTTGCTTTCCATCGCCTGGCGCAGCGGCGAGCCGCCGGACTGGAAAACCCAGTCATAGGCTGCCGTGTCTTCCAGCTTCACCGTCTTGCCACTCGCCAGAGGATGGCCGCGACGCACGATGAGGCAGGCCTTCTCGACGCCGATGACGCGCGATTCGAAGAGCCGCGGATTGAGGTCGTCGGGGATGCGGGCGATGATGAAATCGTGGCGCGAGGCGATCAGCTCGCGGGCGAGCACGTTCGAGGTCTCGACCTGCATGGTGATCTCGATGCGCGGGTAGATGCGGCGTATCTCGCGGATCGCCGGCACCGCCAATTCGATCGCCGGCGCCGTCACCGCGCCGAGGAACACCGAGCCGCCCTTGCCGGCCTTGAGCTCGGAAATCTCGCGGTCGGCCTCGCGCATTTCGAGTAGGATCGAGCGGGCACGACGGGCGAGCGCGAGGCCGTAAGGGGTCAGCGTCACGCCGCGCGGCAGCCGCTCGCACAACTTCACGTCGAGCACCGCCTCCATCTCGGCGATCATGCGCGAGGCGGCCGGCTGGGAGATGTTCATGACCTGGGCGGCGGCGCTCACCCGTCCGTGATCGTCCAGCGCGGTGATCATGCGCATGTGGCGAAGGCTGAGGCCGCTGCGCAGCAGCGTCTCGCCATCTCCCGGCAGTTTCCCGTAACCCGCTGAAATCGCATCAGGATCGCGCAATGCCGCCATGGATCGAAGCCTCTCCGCCGGGTTTCTATCTACCGTTTAAGCCATACCAGTTTCGATATAGCAACCAGCAAAGATCGCATTTGACAGTTATGTCAAAGGAACCCACCCTTCGTGCGTTCCGAGGCGCAGGGGTCGGCAACGAGCAAATTCGTATCGATTGAAACTGCGTCGCGGAGCCGATTGGGAGGATACCGGAGATCGATAAAGCCGACAGTGGCGCGCCAGCGCACCTGCTCGACTGCGCGGCCCGCGAAGCCCCGAGTGTCGCGTCCATCAACCAGGGAGAGTAATCGTGAAGATCATCAAGACGCTGGCCGCCGTGGCGGCCCTTGGCATTGCCGCCATGACCTATTCGGCGCACGCAGCAGACAAGGGTCTCGTCGGCGTGCTGATGCCGACCAAGACCTCGCAGCGCTGGATCAACGACGGCGACGCCGTCAAGTCCCAGCTCGAGAAGCTCGGCTACACCGTCGACCTGCAATATGCGCAGGACGATATCCCGAACCAGCTCAGCCAGCTGGAAAACGAAATCACCAAAGGCCCGAAGGCGCTGATCATCGCTTCGATCGACGGTACCACCATGGCCGACGCGTTGCAGAAGGCCAATGACGCCGGCGTCGTCGTCATCGCCTATGACCGCCTGATCAAGAAGACCCCGAATGTCGACTACTACACCACCTTCGACAATTTCGGCGTCGGCGTGATTCAGGCGAATTCGCTGGTCAAGGGCCTCAAGGAGCGCTTCCCGAACACCAAGCCGTGGAACGTCGAGCTGTTCGGCGGCTCGCCGGACGACAACAACGCCTTCTTCTTCTACAACGGCGCCATGTCGGTCCTACAGCCGCTGATCGACAATGGCACGATCAAGATCAAGTCCGGCCAGATGGGCATGGACAAGGTCGGCACGCTGCGCTGGCTCGCCGCCACGGCGCAGGCTCGCATGGACAACCTGCTTTCGGCCAACTACTCGGACGGCAGCCGCGTCGATGGCGTTCTGTCGCCCTATGACGGCCTGTCGCGCGGCATCACCGCCTCGCTGCGCGCCGTCGGCTACGGCACGGCGGCACAGCCCTGGCCGATCGTGACCGGCCAGGATGCCGAGACCGCCTCGGTCAAGCTGATCATCTCGGGCGAGCAGTATTCGACCGTGTTCAAGGATACTCGCGAGCTGGCCAAGGCGACCGTCGAGCTGGTCGACAAGGTGCTCTCCGGCGGCAAGCCTGAAGGCCTCGACACCAAGACCTACAACAACGACGTCAAGGTCGTTCCCTCGATCCTTTTGACGCCGCATGAGGTCGACAAGTCGAACTATAAGGCGCTGGTCGTCGACTCCGGCTACATCAAGGCCGACGAGCTGAAGTAATCCAGCCTTACAGGAAGGGGTTCTGCGCGACCGCAGGACCCCTTTTCGTTCAGAACCGACCCCGGTATTGTTTTTGCCGGCTTCTGCAGCGTCACGCGCCGATCCGGAACGCGAAGCCGCCGCAGTATGTTGATTTCGCGCATGGGGCTTTTCCACAATCGACACCGATTTGGGAGCCGTGCGCCAGGGAGCAGATCCTGATGGCCTCGACGATTTTGGAGATGCGCGACATCACCAAGACGTTCCCCGGCGTGAAGGCGCTGTCGAACGTCAACCTCAGCGTCGAGGAAGGTGAGATCCACGCTATCGTCGGCGAGAACGGCGCGGGCAAGTCGACCCTGATGAAGGTGCTGTCGGGCGTCTATCCATCCGGCACCTATGATGGCCAGATCATCTTCCGCGGCCAGGAATGCAGCTTCAAGGGCATTCACGACAGCGAGCATATCGGCATCGTCATCATCCACCAGGAGCTTGCCCTGGTGCCGATGCTGTCGATCACGGAAAACATCTTCCTCGGCAACGAGCATGCCAGCTACGGCGTCATCGACTGGGACGCCAACGAAACGCGCACGGCCGCCCTGCTCAAAAAAGTCGGGCTCAACGAGGATCCCAAGACGCTGATCACCAATATCGGCGTCGGCAAGCAGCAGCTGGTCGAGATCGCCAAGGCGCTGAGCAAGGAAGTGAAGCTCCTGATCCTCGACGAGCCGACGGCTTCGCTCAGCGAGAAGGATAGCCAGGCGTTGCTCGACCTCCTGCTCGAGTTCAAGCGCCAGGGCATGACCTCGATCCTGATCTCGCACAAGCTCAACGAAGTAAGCCGTGTCGCCGACCAGGTGACGGTGATCCGCGACGGGCGCACCATCGAGACCTTGCCCAGGAAGGACATCTCGGAAGACCGCATCATCACCTCGATGGTCGGCCGGTCACTCGATGATCGCTATCCGCCGCGCGAGCCGCAGATCGGCGAGGTCATCTTCGAGGTGAAGGACTGGTCGGTCTACCATCCGATCCATGCCGAACGGCAGGTGATCAAGAACGTCAATCTCAATGTGCGCAAGGGCGAGGTGGTGGGCATTGCCGGGCTGATGGGCGCCGGCCGCACCGAATTCGCGATGAGCCTGTTCGGCCGCTCCTATGGCCGGCACATCACCGGCGAGGTGCTGCTCAGGGGCAAGCCGCTCGACCTCTCATCGGTGAGCAAGGCGGTGGAGAACCGCATCGCCTATGTCACCGAGGACCGCAAGACCTACGGCCTCAACCTGATCGACCACATCAAGCACAACGTGACCTTGGCCAATCTCTCCGGCGTTTCCAGCCGCGGCGTCATCGACGACATGCGCGAGATGAGCGTCGCCAACGACTACCGCAAGAAGACGAATATCCGGGCCTCCAGCGTCTACCAGCTGACCGGCAATCTCTCGGGCGGCAACCAACAGAAGGTGGTGCTGTCGAAATGGCTGTTCGCCGATCCGGAAGTTTTGATCCTCGACGAGCCGACGCGCGGCATTGACGTCGGCGCCAAGTACGAAATCTATACGATCATCGCGCGCCTCGCCGCCGAGGGCAAAGCGATCATCGTCATCTCGTCGGAAATGCCCGAACTGCTCGGCATCACCGACCGCATCTATGTCATGAACGAAGGACGCATCGTCGGCGAGATGGCGGCAAGCGACGCCAGTCAGGAAAAAATCATGCGCGCCATCGTTCGGGGAGAAGGAAAAAAAGCATCATGAGCACAGAAAGCGCTCCCGCGCCGCAGAGCGGCGTCGCCGAAGACGTCAAGCAGGGACAGCGCATCGCCGTCTCGGCGCTGACGACGAACCTGCGCGAATACGGCCTGATCATCGCGCTGATCGTCATCATGCTGTTCTTCCAGTACACCACGTCGGGAACGCTGTTCAAACCGGTCAACCTCTCGAACCTGGTGCAGCAGAACTCGTTCATCATCGTGATGGCGCTCGGCATGCTCTTGGTAATCGTCGCCGGCTATATCGACCTCAGCGTGGGATCGGTGGCAGGCTTCATCGGCGCGCTTGCGGCGATGATGATGGTGATCTGGCCGCTCGGCATATTCTCGAATCCGCTGGTGGTGTCGATCGTGTGCCTGATCGTCGGCGCGCTGATCGGCGCGGCGCAAGGCTACTGGATCGCCTATCACCGGATACCGAGCTTCATCGTGACGCTTGCGGGCATGCTGATCTTCCGCGGCATCTGCCAGGCGCTGCTTGGCGGCGGTTCCTCGGTCGGCCCGCTGCCGGACAGCTTCAAGGCGCTGAGCTCGGGCTTCATCCCGGACGTCATCGGTCCGCTGACGCTGATTCCGCCGACGGTCAACGCCGCGGGCAAGACCATCGTCGGCAGCGGCTTGACGCTGCACATGACGACGATCGTGCTCGGCCTGATCGCGGTGCTCGCCTACGCCTATTTCGGCTTCAGGACGCGGCGCAAGCGCGAGCGTCATGGCTATGAGGCGGAGCCCTTCCCGCTGTTCGTGATCAAGACGCTGGTCGGCAGCGCACTGGCGCTGTTCCTGGTCTTCCAGTTCGCCAGCTACAGGGGCCTGCCGGTCGTATTGCTGGTGATGGGCGTGCTGATCTCGCTGTTCGTCTTCGTCACCAAGCGCATGACCATCGGCCGCCGCATCTACGCCATGGGCGGCAACGCCAAGGCCGCGCAGCTCTCAGGCATCAACACCGAAAGGCTGACGCTGCTCGTCTTCATCAATATGGGCGTGCTCTCGGCGCTGGGCGGCCTGATCATCGCCGCCCGCCTCGGCCAAGCCGTGCCGGCCGCCGGTCTCGGCAGCGAGCTCGACGTCATCGCGGCCGTGTTCATCGGCGGCGCCTCGGCAATGGGCGGCGTCGGCCAGGTGATCGGTGCCGTGGTCGGCGGCTTCATCATGGGCGTGATGAACAACGGGATGTCGATCATGGGCGTCAATGTCGACTGGCAGCAGGTGGTCAAGGGCCTGGTGCTGCTCGGCGCCGTCATCTTCGACGTCTACAACAAGAACAAGGCTTAAGAGCCAGAACAAGGTTCAGGAGGCATACGGGTTTCAGATCGCGAAGCCGCCGGCAGCCCGTCGGCGTCAAGAAGTCCCGAAAGGACCAGGCTCGCGAGCGCAATCCGGACGAAGAATTTCAACCGCGTCGTGGATCGCTACACGCCGCGCCCGGTAAGGCTCGCCCGCAGGCAGCCGATAGAAATGAGAGAGGATTGAACATGCTGATCTCCCAGATCCTCGACGACGCCGAGACGATCCGCGTCGTCGCCCGCAATGGCGGCGGCAAGACCAGGGTCATCAACGGCGCGCGCAGCGTCTACTCGCTGGCCATGGAGGCCGCGCGCACCGGCACCGGGCTCGAAGCGCTGATCGAGCGCAAGGGCTATGGCGAGACGATCGATCTCGATGCCGTCTATAAGAGGGGCAGGCTGGTCTCGCCGATCAACCATCCGGACCCGGCGCATCTGCATCTCACCGGCACGGGCCTCACCCATCTCGGCTCCGCGGCGACGCGCGATTCCATGCACAAGAAGCTCAGCGAGGGCGGCGAGGAGGAACTTACCGATTCCATGAAGATGTTCCGCATGGGGCTCGAAGGCGGCAAGCCCGCCAAGGGCCAGGTCGGCGTGCAGCCGGAATGGTTCTACAAGGGCAACGGCACGATGGCGGTGGCGCCCGGCGCGCCGCTGATGTCGCCAGCCTTCGCGCAGGACGGCGGCGAGGAGCCGGAGATCGCCGGCATCTATGTCATCGGCGACGACGGCGCGCCGTTCCGCGTCGGCTTCACGCTGTCCAACGAGTTTTCCGACCACGTGACGGAGCGGGTGAACTATCTGTTCCTCGCCCATTCCAAGCTGCGCAACGCCTCGTTCGGCCCCGAGATACTGATCGGCGACCTGCCGGCCGATATACGCGGCGCGTCGCGCATTTGGCGCGACGGCAAGCTGCTCTGGGAAAAACCGTTCCTGTCGGGGGAGGCGAACATGTCGCACACCATCGCCAATCTCGAGCACCACCATTTCAAATATTCGGCCTTCCGCCAGCCGGGCGACGTGCATGTGCACATGTTCGGCACCGCGACGCTCTCCTTCGCCGACGGCGTCCGGACGGAGGCGGGCGACACGTTCGAGATCGAGGCGCCGGATTTCGGCCTACCGCTGCGCAATCCGCTGGAGATCGAAAAGCCGGTGACGGTGGCGGTCAAGGCGCTGTGAGGCAGCGCCGAGGCCGGGAAGCAAATGGACCGGAAGCGGATCGGCGTCTCGTTGGCAGTCTCGGCGATCGCCCTTGCCTGCATGTCCTCCACGGCTTACAGCGCCGGGAAGTGCAGCCCGGAGTCCTACAGCCAGGCCCGATCGGCGATGACGACCCGGCTTCTGGCCACCGGCGATTCGAAAGCGCAAGCGAGCTTTCTGATGCGCAACACGGATCGTATGACGTTCGCGTTGCGCGGCGACAAATTGAACGACAGGGCCAAAGCCTGTGGCATCGACTCCGCGCGAGCCTATGTGCTCGGATGCCTGGACAAGCAGTTGTTTCCGGTAGGGGCAGGCTCAAGCTCTCCTCTTGATCAGACGAAGCTGACTCCGGGATTTTGGGGCAGGAAGCGCCTGAGTGTGCGCGAGTTGCTCTTCATCGGCCACTTTCACGCCTGCCTGGGCGCAGCGAAGGAGTTTCTGTTTCGCGGCTGAACCTTCGGTGCCAAGCCTCCGCCGAACTCAGCGCGTGGCGCGGAAGTGCTTGGAGAGCTTGAGGCCCTGGGCCTGGTAGTTCGAGCCGAGATCGGTGCCGTAAAGCGTCTGCGGACGCTTCAGCATGTGCTCGTAGACGAGGCGGCCGACGATCTGGCCGTGGTCGAGGATGAAAGGCACCTCGTGGCTGCGCACTTCGAGCACGGCGCGGCTGCCGCTGCCGCCGGCGGCGGAATGGCCGAAGCCCGGATCGAAAAAGCCGGCATAGTGGACGCGGAACTCGCCGACCAGCGGATCGAAGGGCGTCATCTCGGCGGCGTAGAGCGGCGGTACATGCACAGCCTCGCGGCTGACAAGGATGTAGAATTCGTCCGGGTCGAGAACCAGCTCGCCCGCACCGCTCTTGTAGATCGGCTCCCAGAAATCGACGACGTCCTGCGCAGCGCGCATGTCGACGTCGACAAGGCCGGTGTGGTGCTTGCCGCGATAGCCGACAAGGCCGTCCTTGTCGCCGTCAAGGTCGATGGAGAGCGCGATGCCGCCGCCGGAAATGTTGGGCGGCTCGGTGGCGACCAGCATCTCGGCGCGGTGAAGGTCGCGCAGCTCGCTCTCCGAAAGCACCGCATTGCCGGTGCGGAAACGGATCTGCGACAGGCGCGAGCCGGCCCGCACGACGATCGGGAAGGTGCGCGGGCTGACTTCGAGATAGAGCGGCCCCTGATAGCCGGCGGCGATCTTGTCGAACTCGTGGCCGCGGTCGGTCATGACGCGCGTGAAAATATCCAGCCGCCCGGTCGAGCTCTTGGGATTGGCCGAGGCCGACACGTTCGCAGGCAGCGCCAGGCTTTCGAGCAGGGGCACGATATAGACGCAGCCGGTTTCCAGCACCGCGCCCCGGGTGAGGTCGATCTCGTGCAGCTTCAGCCGCCCGAGCTTGTCGGCGACCAGATAGTCGGGACCCGGCAGGAAGGACGCGCGCACGCGATAGGCTTTGTCGCCGAGCCTCAGATCGAGGCTCGCCGGCTGGATCTGGTCGGTATCGAGCGCGCGCGGCGACTTCAGCGCGTTGGCCTCGAACAGCGCCGCGATATCCCGATCCGGAAGAATGCCTGTCTGCCGCAAAGGCTGGCTCCGTTCACAAGGCCGGGCGAGGACCTGAGCAGGCTCTTGCCGTCCGGCTGGTACAACCCTCTTAATGAAGCCGGCAATTGACGCAAGCGCGGCAGGGGTCTAAAGGGTCGTTATCCCGTGGTGATTTGGCCGGTCGGCTTGCAGCCACGTTAAACAAGTCGCTAAAGGACCGTCGAGCCGCAAGGCTATATGGACCGGTTGCGACTTCGCGGCCGGTTTTTTTTGTGTCTGGAAGCAAGGCTATGAGCACCAAGAAGCGCAATTGGAAACCTCAGACGGCACTCGTGCATGGCGGAACGCTGCGTTCGCAATATGGCGAGACCGCCGAGGCGATGTACCTTACCCAGGGCTATGTCTACGAGACGGCCCAGGCGGCGGAAGCCCGCTTCAAGGGCGAGGAGCCGGGCTTCATCTATTCGCGCTACGCCAACCCGACCGTCGACATGTTCGAGAAGCGCATGTGCGCGCTGGAAGGCGCCGAGGATGCCCGCGCCACCGCCTCCGGCATGGCCGCCGTTTCCGCCGCCCTGCTCTGCAGCATCAAGGCCGGCGATCACATCGTCGCGGCGCGCGCGCTGTTCGGTTCCTGCCGCTGGGTGGTGGAGACGCTGGCGCCGCGCTACGGCATCCAGGCGACGCTCATCGATGGCACCGACATCGCCAATTGGGAAAAGGCGGTCAGGCCGAACACCAAGCTGTTCTTCCTCGAAAGCCCGACCAATCCGACGCTGGAGGTGGTCGACATTGCCGCGGTCGCCAAGCTCGCCAATTCGATCGGCGCGCGCGTCATCGTCGACAATGTCTTCGCCACGCCGCTGCAGCAGAAGCCCTTGCAGCTCGGCGCCCATGTCGTCGTCTATTCGGCGACCAAGCATATAGACGGCCAGGGCCGCTGCCTCGGTGGCGTCATCCTTTCGGACAAGAAGTGGATCGACGAGAACCTGCACGATTATTTCCGCCACACCGGCCCAAGCCTCTCGCCCTTCAACGCCTGGACGCTGCTCAAAGGCCTGGAGACATTGCCGCTGCGCGTGCGTCAGCAGACCGAGAGCGCCGGCAAGATGGCCGATTTCCTCGCCGGCCGACCGGAGATCGCCCGCGTCATCTATCCGGGCCGCGCCGATCATCCGCAGGCGGATGTCGTGAAGAAGCAGATGTCCGGCGGCTCGACATTGATCTGCCTCGACATCAAGGGCGGCAAGCAGGCGGCCTTCGCCTTCCAGAACGCGCTCGACATCGTGCTGATCTCGAACAATCTCGGCGACGCCAAGAGCCTGATCACCCACCCAGCGACGACAACGCACAAGAACCTCAGCGACGACGCGCGGGCCGAACTCGGCATAGGACCGGGTACACTCCGGCTTTCCGTCGGCCTGGAGGACACCGACGATCTGCTGGAGGACATCGAGCAGGCGCTGAGGGCGGCCAAGTAAGAAGCAAGCTGCAAATTGGACAGGAGAACGCGTCAGCCCTGGCTCACGCGATCTCCTCCAGCTCGGTTATCGCCTTGCTGTGGATGGTCATGGCGTTGCCGCGCCACTCGACCGCGCCGCCGAGCCAGCCGCGCGCCCAGATGGCGGGAAGCATGACGTCGCGCACGATCATCGCGGTGATGCTGCGCGGCGACAGGTACCAGCCCTTGGACCGGGCGAGCAGACATTCCGGCACATAGGCGACCGCCAGCACGCAAAGCGCCGTGGTAGGCAGGCCGACGCCGGCGCTTGCCGCTGCGATCAGCGCGAAAATCAGCGGCACGACCGCGCCGGTCAGAATCTCAGGCGCAAAGAAAAGCGGGAAGGTGACGCGACGCAGCCGCGCCCAGCGCGCTTGCCGGGACCAGATTTCGGCGAAGGTGCGCTGGCCCAGCGGCTGCTGGAAGGGCGAGGCGACGAGACGGACGTGAAGGCCAAGTCCATTGACCAGTTTGGTGGCCGCCGCATCCTCGGCGATCTCGGCGGCCAAAGCCTGGATGCCGCCGTTTGCATCGAGCATCGGCTTGTTCCACAACATGCTCTTGCCCTGGGCGAAGCCGAGGCCGAGCGCCTCGCCGGCATACTGCCAGCGCGCCTGCAGCGTGTTGAGGAAGGCGCACTCGACTTCGGCCCAAAAACCGTCCGGCCGTGAACCGATCGGCGTCGAGCAGACGAGGCCGGTGTCCGGCCGCCAGGCCGCGACCAGATGCTGGACATAGTCCTTGGGCATCAGCACGTTGGAATCGGCGAGGATCACCCAGTCGTGCCGCGCCGCCTGCCAGCCCTTGACGCAGTTGTTGAGCTTGGGATTGGCGCTGATGCGGTCGTCGCCGATCAGAAGCCGCGCCGGAACGTTGGGATGGCGCGCGATCGCCGCATCGATGAGCCTCACCACCGCGTCCTCGGCATGCGCGACGCAGAAGATCAGCTCATAGCGGGGCCAGTCGAGCGAGAAGGCGCGCTGCAGGGTCTCCTGCGTGAACGGCTCGACGCCGCGGGAAGGAACGATGATCGAGACCGGTTGCGCGCCGTCGGGCGGCGCAATGGCATGCCGCCTTTTCAGCCGCGACGAGGCGAGCAAGATGCTGGCGAGGTTGGAGAGGAGAAGGGTTGAGGAAGCCAGGCCGGCTGCGATAGTCAGTTCCATCGAGATCTGGTCACTCCCGATAGGGCGTTTCACCGTTTGTGGGAAACGGCGACCTGCTCTATCTTTTTGTTTTCAAGCAATTCCAGACGGAAAACCGCTCACACTTTCCTGGAATTGCTCTAGGCCCCACGCGGCCGTTTCATCAGTCGACAGAGCGCCCGAGTCGCCCGGCACGGTTTGTGCACACCAACATTGTCATGTGTCACTTAAATGACATTGTTTTTCGGCACGTGCGCTACAAGGCTGGCAGGACGGTCGGCGCTGCGCCTCGAACAGCAAAGCGCGACGAATGTTCCGCGGCGGCAACCGGAGTGGCCCATGTATCGCGCAGTGACGCGCAACATCGAAGTGCTGGTCAGGCCCTTCTATCTGGAGGACCGGTCCGATCCGTCCCAGAACCGCTATGTGTGGGGCTATCAGGTGACGATCGACAACCGCTCCGACGAATTCGTGCAGCTTTTATCGCGCTATTGGCACATCACTGACGGCCAGGGCCGGGTCGAGGAGGTGCGCGGCGCCGGCGTCGTCGGCGATCAGCCGGAACTCAATCCGGGCGACAGCTATCAATACACTTCAGGCTGCCCGCTCTCGACGCCGTCGGGCATCATGGTCGGCCACTACACGATGCGCAACGGCAGGGGCGAGACGTTCGATATCGCCATTCCGGCTTTCTCGCTCGACATGCCGGGAACGAAGAGGACGGTGAATTAGGCGATTGGCTCCCTCTCCCCGTGAAACGGGGAGAAGGAGGAGGCGTTAGTCCGCCGCAAATTCGGCCGGGTCGAAGTCGTATTGCGTCGAGCAGAACTCACAGGCGACATGGATGCCGCCGTCCTCGGTCGACTCCTTGATCTCCTCGGCCGAAAAGCCTTCGAGGATGCTGCGGATCTTGTCGCGTGAGCAGGAGCACTGATCGGCGACCGGCACACTGCTGAAAACCCGCACGCCATGCTCATGGAACAGCCGATAAAGCAGCCGCTCGGCGCCCACCGTCGGGTCGATCAGCTCGGTCGGCTCGATGGTGCCCAGTAGCGCCAGCAATTCCTGCCAGGAATTGTCGGCCGGATGGTCCGTCACCTCGCGGTCGTCGCCGTCGCCGCCCGAAATATCGGGGATGCGCATGCGCTCCGGCGCCTGCGGCAGGAACTGCGCCAGGATGCCGCCGGCGCGCCACTGCTCGCGCGCGCCGGCGGGTCCGGGCGTCACCAGCTTGGCGACCGACATCTTGATGTCGGTCGGGATCTGCTCCGACTGGCGGAAATAGGTGCGCGCGGCGTCCTCCAGCGAGGTGCCGTCGAGCTGGACGATGCCCTGGTAGCGCTGCATATGCGCGCCCTGGTCGATGGTCAGAGCCAGCACGCCGTTGCCAAGCAGCGCCTGCTGCGAGGTCTCGCCGGCGTCGGTCAGCGCCTGCAGCCGGTCGGCATCGAAGCGCGCATAGGCGCGCAGCGCATGCGGCGTGGTGAAATCGGCCACAAGCATGTCGACCGGACCGTCGGTCCGGGTCTGCAGGATAAACTTGCCCTCGAACTTCAGCGAGGTGCCGAGCAGCACGGTGAGCACGCAGGCCTCCGCCAGCAGGCGGGCGACCGGCTCGGGATAATTGTGGCGGCTCAAGATAGCGTCGAGCATCGGCCCGAGCTGCACGGTACGGCCACGCACATCGAGCGGCGCGACCTCGTAGGGCACGACATGATCATCGCCGGCGAAGCCGAATTCACCGAGTTGGGGTTTATGCTCAGCCAAGGTCTGGGTTTCCAACATGACAAAACTCCGGGGCGCAGCCATGCCGCCCTGTGAGCCGCATGCGTCGAAGCGCGTTCAATTTACGTGATGGCCCGCAAATAGGCATCACATATCCCCAGATCAAGTTGACCCCGATCGGACCGGAAGCGGTCAGGTCCGTCCTTCTCAAGCGCCCAGGCACCAGGCCAGCACCGCCTTCTGGGCGTGCAGCCGGTTCTCGGCTTCGTCAAACACCACCGAATGCGGCCCGTCGATCACCTCGTCTGTGACCTCTTCGCCGCGATGCGCCGGCAGGCAGTGCATGAACAACGCATCGGGCTTGGCCTTTGCCATCAGCGCCGCATTGACCTGATAGGGCAGGAAGACGTTATGACCGCGGGCGCGATGTTCCTGGCCCATCGAGACCCAGCTGTCGGTGACGACGCAATCGGCCTGATCGACGGCTTCCTCAGCGGACTTGGCAAACCGGATCTTGCCGCCATTGGCTTTCGACCAGTCGACATATTTCTCGAAAGGCTCGCTGCCCTCAGGCACCGCGACATTGAGGTTGAAGCGGAACCGCGCCGAGGCTTCGAGCAGCGAATGCAGCACATTGTTGCCGTCGCCGGTCCAGGCGAAGGTCTTGCCGGCCACCGGGCCGCGATGCTCCTCATAGGTCATGATGTCGGCCATGAGCTGGCAGGGATGCGTGTCGTCGGTCAGCCCGTTGATGACCGGAACGGTGGCGTTCTCGGTGAGCTCCAGCAGCCGGTCATGCGAGGTGGTGCGGATCATGATGGCATCGACATAGCGCGACAGCACTTTCGCCGTGTCGGCGATGGTCTCCGAACGGCCGAGCTGCATCTCCGCGCCGGTCAGCATGATGGTCTCGCCGCCAAGCTGGCGCATACCGACATCGAAGGACACGCGCGTGCGCGTCGACGGCTTGTCGAAGATCATGGCCAGCACCTTGCCATCGAGCGGTTTTGAACGCTCGCCCGCCTTGAGCCTGGTCTTTCGCGCCACCGCGTCGTCCAGCATGATGCGCAGGTCCCCCGCGGAAACGGCGGATAGATCGGTGAAGTGGCGGACACTCATCGGCAGGTTCCAGAGATTATTTCGCGGCTTCGGCCGCAATCGCGTCGGTCAGGCCCTTGGCGCCGCCGCGAATGCGCTTCAGCGCCTCGCCGATCTCCTCGTCGGTGACGGTGAGCGGCGGCAGGAGGCGGATGACGTTGTCGCCCGCCGGCACAGCAAGCAGGTGCTGGTCGCGCAGCGCCATGTTCACCTTGATGTTGGGCATGGCGCATTTCAGCCCGAGCATCAGGCCGGTTCCCCTGATGCCCTCGATGACCTCGGGAAATTCGTCTGCGACCCCAGCCAGTCCCTGTTTCAGAAGCAGCGCCTTGCGCTGCACGTCCTCGAGGAAGCCGTCGGCCAGCACCACGTCGAGCACGGCGTTGCCGACCGCCATCGCCAGCGGATTGCCGCCGAAGGTGGTGCCGTGCACGCCGGCCGTCATGCCGGTCGCCGCCTCATCCGTGGCAAGGCAGGCGCCCATCGGGAAGCCGCCGCCGATGCCCTTGGCGATCGCCATCAGGTCGGGCGTGACGGCGGCCCACTCATGCGCGAACAATTTGCCGGTGCGGCCGATGCCGCACTGGACTTCGTCGAAGATCAAAAGCAGGCCGTGCTGGTCGCAAAGCTGGCGCAGCCGCTTCAAGGACTGCGTCGGCACCGGGCGGATGCCGCCCTCGCCCTGCACCGGCTCGATCAGGATTGCCGCGGTCTCCGGCGTGATCGCCTTCTCAGCCGCGTCGATGTCGTCGAATGCGACCTGGTCGAAGCCTTCGACCTTCGGGCCGAAGCCTTCGAGATATTTGTACTGGCCGCCGGCGGCGATCGTCGCCAGCGTGCGGCCGTGGAAGGCGCCCTCGAAAGTGATGATGCGGAAACGCTCCGGATGACCCTTGACGAATTGGTAGCGCCTGGCCGTCTTGATGGCGCATTCCAGAGCCTCGGCGCCGGAATTGGTGAAGAACACCTTGTCGGCGAAGGTGGCGTCGACCAGCCGCTCGCCGAGCCGGCGCTGTTCGGGGATCTCGTAGAGATTGGAGACGTGCCAGAGTTTGGCGGCCTGTTCGGTGAGTGCCGCAACCAGATGCGGATGGCTATGGCCCAGCGAATTCACCGCGATGCCGCCCGCGAAGTCGAGATATCGCTCGCCCTTGTCGGTGACCAGCCAGGTCCCCTCCCCGTGATCGAAAGCCAGGGGTGCGCGAGCAAAGGTCTCGTAAAGCGCCGAACCGCTCATTATATGCGTCTCCGGAACCGGAAATCAAAAAAGCCGCCAATGCGGCGGCCTTTGCGGCTTATCATGTTTTTCGGCCATGAAGTCAACGAAAACGTCACGCAGAAGCGCGTGACAACCCCCTGGCGCCACGCCGGCTCATCAGTGGTCAGGCAAGTTGGGGAAAACCGTAAAAACCGAATCGGTGTTGCCTTTGGGACTCTTGTCACCGAGTCAGTGCATAAGGTATTTGTAGTCGAGAAATAACTATATTTCGTGCGGCGGACCTAAATCACCCGGTACATGTGGTGTCGTTTGCCCGGCGAGAGCCGGATCGGGAAAGGATTCAGGCTGCCGCACGCTTTAGCAGGAGCGCGGTCTCATGAACTGGACTGACGAGCGGGTAGAACTTCTCAGGAAATTGTGGTCGGAGGGTCTGAGCGCCAGCCAGATTGCCGCACAGCTCGGCGGAGTGAGCCGCAACGCCGTCATCGGCAAGGTGCATCGCCTGAAGCTGTCTGGCCGCGGCCGCGCGACAGCAGCGCCGGCGCGCCAGAAGAAGGCGACGCAAGGCGCCTCGATGCAGAAATCGGTGACCCGCGCCGCAAGCGCCACACGCCATGTGACGGTCGGTGCCACCGCGCTGCAGGTGCAGTTCGACGCCGAGCCGGTCGCGCGCCACTATATCCGCCCGGTCGAGAATGTCGTGGTGCCGATCTCGCGCAACCTGCAGCTTGTCGAACTGACCGAACGCACCTGCAAATGGCCGAACGGCGACCCGCTCTCGGAAGACTTCAGCTTCTGCGGCAATGACGCCGCCGAAACGGGGCCGTACTGCAAGTATCATTCCCGCGTCGCGTTCCAGCCGGCGGCGGAGCGGCGCAGGGCAAGATAAGGGAATAGAGGGATAAGGCAGTAGGGGAGTAGGTGAAAAAAAGCGCTTCATGCGCGACGTTTCGCCAGTCGATCACTCCCGTATTACCCTACTGCCCTACTCCCCTACTCCCTTCTCTTCACAGCCACCCATTCTTCTTGAACCGCCAGTACAGAAACGCGCAGATCAGCGCGATCACCGCGAGCACGGTCGGATAGCCATATTCCATCTTCAGTTCCGGCATGTCGGTGAAGTTCATGCCGTAGATGCCGGCGAAAGCTGTCGGCACCGCCAGGATGGCAGCCCATGAAGCGAGCTTCTTGGAGATAGCGGTTTCCTGGCTTTGTCCGACGAGAAGGCTGGCTTCGAAAGCGAAGGCCAGAACCTCGCGCAGGGAGTCGATCTTTTCCTGCACGGTGCGGATGTGGTCGGTCACGTCGCGAAACAGGGGATGCATGGCGGCATGGATCTGGGGCAGATCGGCGCTGGTCAGCCTACGGCAGACCTCGACGAGCGGCAGGGCCGCATTGCGCAGCCGCAAGAGATCGCGGCGCAGCATGTACAGCCGTTCGATGTCGGCACCGGTCATCGGCTTCAAAAGCACCTTGTCCTCGATCGCCTCGACCTCGTCCTCAATCTGCTCCAGCACGGGCATGTAATTGTCGACGATGAAATCGAGAATGGCGTAGAGAACGAAATCCTCGCCCTTGGCCAGCGAATGCGGGCAGCTCTCCCAATGCTGGCGCACGGCGGCGTATGAGGTCGAGGGGCCGTGCCGGACGCTGACGATGTAGCCGGTGCCGACGAACAGATGCGTCTCGCCGAAAGTGACCCGGCCGTCGATCAATTGCGCGGTGCGCGCGACGATGAACAGGGCATCACCATATTGCTCGATCTTCGGGCGCTGATGCGGATGCTCGGCGTCCTCGATCGCAAGGTCATGCAGGTGGAATTGCGCCTGCACCCTGAGCAGAAGGTCGCGATCTGGCTCCAGCAGGCCGATCCAGACGACATGGCCGGGTTTTGCCGCCCATTCGCCGGCCTGTTCGATGGCGATGTCGGCAACCCGCTTGCCGCCCAGATAAACGCTGGATGCAATGATGCCGGATGTCGGCGAGGCGGGGGTCAGGTTCCGAACTTGTTCCATCGCAAACCTCCCGAGACTGCGACTGACAATCGCTGTGCCTGGAGCAATTCCAGGAAAAGTATGAGCGGTTTTCCGCCCAAAATCGCGTAAAAACAAACAGATAGGGCGTTTCGCCGTTTCCATGAAACGGTGAAACGCACCAGAGGAGCTTAACCTAAATCAGGAAGCCGTTCGAGAGGCGCCCTTTCACTTGACCGGTACCGTGCCGGGAAGCACGACCTTGTCGGTCTGGTCGCCCTTTGGCCGGTCGGCGGGCAGCTGGTCGCCGGTAACGATGTAATAGATCGTCTCGGCGATGTTGGTGGCATGGTCGCCGATGCGCTCGATGTTCTTGGCGCAGAACAGAAGATGCGTGCAGGGCGTGATGTTGCGCGGATCTTCCATCATGTAGGTCAAAAGCTCGCGGAACAGCGAGGTGTACATGGCGTCGATCTGGTCGTCCCGGTCGCGCACGAAGCCGATCCTTTCGACCGAGCGCGAGGCATAGACGTCGAGCACTTCCTTGAGCTGCGTCAGCGCCAGGTCGGCAAGGGCCTCCAGACCACGGAAAAGGCTATTCGGCTGGCGGCCGTCGACCGAGGCAACGCGCTTGGCGACGTTCTTGCCCAAGTCGCCGACACGCTCGATATCGGCCGAGATGCGGATGGCGCCGACGATCTCGCGAAGGTCCGTCGCCATCGGCTGGCGCCTAGCGATGATGATGATGGCCTTGTCGTCGATCTCGCGCTGCCCCTCGTCGAGGACGAGATCGTCCTGGATGACCTTCTGGGCGAGGCCGTGATCGACGTTCACCAGGGCCTCCACCGCCTGTTCGACCATGCGCTCCGCATGCCCGCCCATCGCGGCGATGCGCTTCGACAGGTACTTCAGTTCTTCGTCATAGGCACTGACGATATGGACGGACTGCATGGATGTGCCTTCCCGGTTTGTGCCGGCTGGTGCGCTCCCTCAATCCGTCGCTGATACGCGAACCGCATGACAGAAAGAAGAAAATTCCAGTTAGTAACCGATACACGATCAGCGAGCCGGCAAATGAACCGTGAACGCCGCGCCCTTGCCGACCTCCGACTTGATGGACAGTCTTGCGTTATGACGGGTCAATATATGCTTGACGATCGAGAGGCCAAGGCCTGTGCCTTTCTGGGTGCGGCTGTTTTCGACGTCAACGCGGTAGAAGCGCTCGGTGATGCGCGGGATGTGTTCTTTGGCGATGCCCGGGCCGTAGTCCCTTATGGTGACGTCGAAGCCCGGCTGTTGGCTATCCCCGCCGCCGGCGACCGATACGGTGACGCGCCCGCCCGACTGGCCGTATTTGCAGGCGTTCTCGAGGAGATTCTCGAAAACCTGGAACAGTTCGTCGCGATCGCCGGAAACGACGAGCGGCCCATTGGCGAACTCCCGCTCGATGACGACGCCGTTCTCGCTGGCCAGCGGTCCGAGCGAATCGATGACGCTGTCGATCGTCTGGCGAAGATCGACCTCCGTGCCCGGCCTCAGATAGGGTTTCATCTCCAGTCGCGACAGCGAGAGCAGATCGTCGATAAGGCGGGCCATGCGGCCGGTCTGGTTCTGCATGATCTGCAGGAACTGGTCGCGCGCCGCCGGATCGTTGCGGGCCGGCCCGCGCAGCGTCTCGATGAAGCCGGCGATCGAGGCGAGCGGCGTCCGCAGCTCGTGGCTGGCATTGGCGATGAAGTCGGCCCGCATGCGGTCGATGCGGCGCGTCTCGCTCTGATCCTTGAAGACCAGCACATAGAGGCCGGTGGCATGGCCGACCGTGGACGCGCTGACGCGGTATGTCCGTTCCACCGGGAGCTTTTCCGTGTAGTCGACCGCGTCGGCGGCGACCTGCCCCGACAGGATGCCATCCAGCAGCGCCTGCATTTCCGGCGCGCGGAACTTCAATGACAGCGACATGCCCGGCGCCAGCCCGCCGAAGGCAGCGAAGGCGGCGGCGTTGGCGTGAACGATGGTGGCGGAATGGTCGAAGATGATCAGCGGATCGGCAACCGCGGCCGCCAGATACTCGCCGGACAGCCTCTGCAGCCCGCTTGCCTCGATCGCTGCTCCCGTATCGGCCGGCTGGCGTCCGGCATCCGTGGGCAGCATCGCCGCGGCCGCCAGCGCGACCAGGGCCAGCACCAGCACATAGACGGAGGCGCCGGCGAAACTATAAACGGCAAGGACCGCGACAACACCCGCGCCAAGCAGCCAGCGGTTGCGCCAAAGCCGCGCCGCCGGGGCCTGTCGCTTGCCGTCCTGCTCCGCGCCCGTCTCTGCCATAGGCCCGCGCCACCCCGCATCCCGTTCGACGGCCAGCGGCTCGCTGAACCGGCTTGGCGCATGGGACCCTGGAAATCAGGATCGATTTTCGCGAAGGTTCATGCGCAAAATCAAAATGCTACAGCGTCTTGCGCCCCGAATGCGCGCTACGCTGCACAGGCTCCATAGCATGAGTCCGCAAACTGGAAAGGTTCGTCCGGATGAAAAAGGCCAAGGAAACGGCGGAAGCGGTGCCAGCCACGGCACCTATCAAGATCAAGATTGGCGGCAAGGAGCGCGAGTTCGACATCGACAATCCGGTGCTGCCTGACTGGATCGAGGACAATAAGCTCACGGCCGGCGGCTATCCGTACGACAAGAAGATGAAGGGCGAGGACTACGAAGAGGAGCTCGAGCGCCTGCAGATCGAGCTGGTCAAGACGCAAGCCTGGCTGCAGAAGACCGGCAAGCGGGTGATGGCGCTGTTCGAGGGCAGAGACGCGGCCGGCAAGGGCGGCACGATCTTCGTGCTGCGGCAATATATGAACCCGCGCACGGCTCGCAACGTCGCGCTGCCCAAGCCGACCCCGACCGAGGCCGGGCAATGGTACTACCAGCGCTATGTCGACCAATTCCCGACTTCGGGCGAGTTCGTCACCTTCGACCGCTCCTGGTACAATCGCGCCGGCGTCGAGCCGGTCATGGGGTTCTGCACGCCGGAGCAGCACGAGAAATTCCTCGACGAGACACCGCATTTCGAGCGAATGATCTGCAACGAAGGCATTCATTTCTTCAAATTCTGGCTGAATATCGGCCGCGAAACGCAGCTCGAACGGTTCCATGACCGCCGCTGGTCGCCGCTGAAGAACTGGAAGTTTTCGCCGATCGACATCGCCGGCGTCAGCAAATGGGACGACTACACCAAGGCGCGCGACCAGATGATCGAACGCACGCACAAGGAGTTCTCGCCCTGGATTGTCGTGCGTGCCAACGACAAGCGCCGCGCCCGGCTCGCGGTAATCCAGCATATCCTGCTTTCCCTGCCCTATGACGGAAGGGACCTCGACGCGGTGGGCAAGCCCGACAAGAAGATCATCTGCGAAGGGCCGGAGTTCCTGAAAGACTAAAGCGTTTCACCGTTTCAGGAACGGCGAACCGCTCTATCTCTTTGTCTTACGCAATTGCGGACGGATTACAGCGCCGCGCGCCTTTCGGCTTACGCGGCGCTGATGTTGCATGCCGGCCGCTCAGGCGGCCAGGCGCGCGATCCGCTGCAGGCGCTTCAGCGTGGTGTCATCCTGAAGTGCCTGCTGGAACAGCGTGATCTCGTGGTCGATGCGGTCGCACAACACGTCCGTATCGCCCTTGAGCAGGCTGCGCGTCTGCAGCAATGCCGCCGCTGGCTTCTTGGCCAGCTGTTTCGCCCTTGCCAGCGTTGCTTCCTCGGCGCTGCCTTGCGTCACGATCTCGCCGACCAGGCCGAGCGCCTTGGCGTCTTCGACGCCCAGCGTGTCGCCCAGGCAGAAGAAGCGGAAGGCGCCGGCATAGCCGAGCTTCTGGGGCGCCAGAATGCTGGTCGCCGCGTCCGGCACCAGGCCGAAATCGACGAACGGCACCCTGAAGGTACTACCCCTGGAAGCGATCACCATGTCGCAATGGAACAGGATGGTGCAGCCGACGCCGACGGCATCGCCGTCCACACAGGCAAGCACCGGCTTGGGGAAGGTCGCCAACATGCGGAACATGTCGGTGACGGCGGCGATCAGCTCTCGATGCTTGGTGGCATCCAGGAACTCCGAGAAGTCGCCGCCAAGGCAGAAGCATCCGGCAAGGCCGCGCAGCATCACGACGCGGACCTCGTCATTGACCGCCGCCTCGTGCAAGGTCCTGGCGAGGCTTGCATAAGCATGCCTGTCGAGCACCGGCCGGCCATCGTGCGAGGACACGGTGACCACCAATGTATGGCCACGCAGTTCCGGTTCGGGATGGAAACTCATGACCGCCTCCATCACGACGCCTGCTTCAGGCCGAGCTGACCGGGATAGCCCCGGTTCAGCACCGGCAAGAAGTGATTGCGGCGGGCCCGCACGACCTCGAGCGTATGCTCGGTGAAGGTAAGCAGGGTCGCCACGACCTGCTGGTTGCCATAGGTGCGCTGGTATCCGAGCGGCTTTGCCAGGAAATGCAGTTGCAGCGCTCTGAGCACCCACATCGGCTCGAACTCGATGATGACCTGGTTGACGTTGCGCTTCAGGCCCCATTCGACGAAGCCGGCGATCAGTTCGGTGCCGACCGTCGAGACGCCGCGCTTGCCGTCGCGAAAACCCGGAGCCACGGCGTAGCGGGTGAGTTCCCAGATATTCGGTCCCGAGGGGGATGGCCCCTCGCAGAGATCCGACAACACGTCGGTCAGGAGATGCGGCCGTGTGGTCGGAAGCATGCGCTGGTAACCGGCCAGTTCGCCGTTGCGGATGACGAGGTGATGTTCGGCCTCGTCATGATCGAACTGGTCGATCTCGAGCTGGTCCGGACGATCGAGATCGGTCCATCCCATCTCCTCGACGAAGATCCTGTAGCGCAGGCGATGGACCGCCTCCCAAAGGTCGGGACGTTCCATCAGTTCCTGAGTTGTAAGGGCGAAAAGCATTAGCCGTCTCCTAGGCATAAGAGGAAGATACGGCCGTGATGTCCCTTAAAATATTGCGCGAATGCGCAGGCAAGAATTTCTAGGTCGGCACGGCCGACCTAGCTAATATAGCCGCGCCTAATCGCCTCCGCGACTGCCTGCACGCGGTTGGCTGCGCCCAGTTTGCTCTTGGCGTTAAGAAGGTGTTTCTCGGAAGTGTGTTCCGAGATGCCGAGGATTTGCGAGATCTCCCATTCGGACTTGCCGACGGCGGCCCATTGCAGACACTCCCGCTCACGCGCCGTCAATTCTATGTGATCGATGACCTTCTCGGCCTTGGTGTGCAATTGCATCGCGCGGCCGATCGCATAAGTCGACGCCAGCGAGACCATTCCGAATTCCTGATCCGACAGTTCAACGGATTCGCCGCCCAGCGAGACCATGACGATCTGGCCGTCAAGCGTGACCAGCGGAAAGGCCAAGCCGTCGCGCAGCTTGAACTCGCGGGCATCTCCCATGACTTGGTCGCTGCTCTTGTCGATCACCGCGTTTTTGGAGGCATCCCGCCATTGGAACGGCGCCTGAAGCTGCTTCATGTGACTGACGACCGGATCGTGGTCGACATAGTTGCGCGCCACATAGCGCTCCAGCCATTCGCCCGGCCAATCGCAAAGCATCACGTGCTGTTTCTGCCGGCCGCGCGGGGTGCCCGGCTGCGGCACGGTTCCCGCCATCAAGGCGGTCAGGCCGAAGTTCGAGGTGACGCCGAGCAGCCGCTCGCAGACCGCGGCCGCGGTGCCGGCATGCTGCAACTGGTCTATGTATTCCAGAGTTCTGTCAAACAGGCCCATCGCAACATCTACCCCATGTTGCTTCTGCTTTTTCGTTACCGACGGTAGATGCCCGAACACCCCTTCCGCATCAACCCCCGCGTCGCAATCTCCTCAGCGAAGCCGGCTTCCCCTTCCGGCACGCACGGTCATTTGCAAACGCGCTAAACCATACGCCTAATTTGACCGCTTGAAATCAAAAACCGTTGTGCCTGCCCCGTTTTCATACGAAAAGCCAAGGAACGGGGACAGGTGCGGAGCCAAATCGTGATCTTGCGGTGGATATTTCTGGCCCTGATGTTCCTCCTGACCGGCGCATCGGCCTTTGCCGGCGCGACTCAAGGTGCGGAACCGCAGGTGCCCGTGCTGTGGGACGCCAAGGAGCGGCTGCCGAAGCCCGACCTCTCCGCGCTGCCGCGGCTGAGATTCCTCACCACCACCGATTTTCCGCCCTTCAACTTCCTCGACGGCTCCGGCCGCCTATCGGGTTTCCACATCGATCTTGCGCGGGCGATCTGCGCGGAGTTGGGCGTTGTCGACAAATGCCAGGTCCAGGCGTTGCCGTGGAACGAACTGGAGGATGCTCTTCAGAGAGGCGAAGGCGAGGCTATCATCGCCGGCATCGCCGCAACGCCGGCGAGCCGAGAGAAATACGCCTTCTCGCGCTCCTACATGCAATTCCCGGCGCGCTTCATCATGCCGAAGGCGAAGGCCTTCGCCGAGCCGATCCTCGACAAGCTGCGCAGCAAGCGGGTCGGCGTCATCGGCGGCTCGGCGCATGAGAGGATGCTGCGCGACTACTTCAACACCGTGCAGGTGGTGACCTTCGACACACCCGAGAAACTCTATGCCGACCTCAAGGCCGGCAAGATCGACGCCGCTTTCGGCGACGGCATGCGCTTTGCCTTCTGGCTGGGCGGCTCCGACGCCGGCGGCTGCTGCCGCTTCGCCGGCGGTCCATATCTGGCGCCGGAATATCTGGGCTCGGGCATGGCGATCGCCACCCGCAAGAGCGACACCGCGCTTGCCGCCGCCTTCGACTACGCGCTGCAGGAAATCTCGATCAAAGGCACCTTCGCCGAGTTTTATCTGCGCTATTTCCCGGTGAGCTTCTTTTAGGCCTGTCAGCCTTTTAGGTGAGCGCGCGCAGGCGCGCCTTGGCAGCACGAGCGATCGCGGCCACCGTCAGCGTGTCGAGATCGAGCTTGAGGCGGATGAGCTGCAGCACCCTGACCTCCTCCAGGCGCATCTCGAGATCGACGGCGGCGACCTCGAAAGCGGCGGCATAAGCGGTGTCGCGCAGCCGCTCGGGCAACGCCTCGGCGACGCGCGCCAGAACGCCTTCCAGCCCGTCCTTCTCATGCAGCGCCTTCTGGCAGGCTTGCGCCACCTGAACCAGCCTGTCCCGGTTGAAGTCGACGAACACCGGCCAGGAGCGGACGACATCGCCGATCCGCCCCAGTTCGACATCGGTCATGTCGCGATCTGAAGCCGATGTGATGACCATCAGGTGGATCAAGGCTTCGTGCGGCGTCAATGAAGGCATTCAAAACTCCTGGAAGCGTGCATCTCGTTCCCCCAAACCTCGGGCACTTGGGGCGACATACACAGGATAACAGCGCTCCAACGTAGGAACGCCATTATGGCGCCGCAAGGAAAACCACCGCAAATCGTTGACGCTCCGTCCCCGCGCGCCTAGAGACCGGTCGACAAATTTCATCCGCCGCGCAGACGGCCATAACTGGAACTTCGACATGACGGGATCAAACATCATCGATCTCAATCCCGAGATGCTTGCCGCGGCGGCCGAGAGCAAGGCCTGGCCGTTCGAGGAAGCCAAGAAGATCATCGCCCGCTACAAGAACAAGGACTTTCCCGAGACCGTCCTGTTCGAAACCGGCTACGGCCCGTCGGGCCTGCCGCATATCGGCACCTTCGGCGAGGTGGCGCGCACGACCATGGTGCGGCATGCCTTCCGGGTGCTGACGCAGGACAAGGTCAAGACCAAGCTTCTGTGCTTCTCCGACGACATGGACGGGATGCGCAAGATCCCGGACAACGTGCCGGACCGCGCCGCGCTCGAGCCCTACCTGCATATGCCGCTGACCTCGGTGCCCAACCCGTTCGGCGGCGACTATGCGAGCTTCGCCGACCACAACAACGCGATGCTGTGCCGTTTCCTCGACACCTTCGGCTTCGACTATGAGTTCGCCAGCGCGACGCAATACTACAAGGCCGGCCGTTTCGACGAGGTGCTGCTGCGCGCCGCCGAACGCTATGACGACATCATGGGCGTGATGCTGCCGACGCTCGGGCCGGAGCGCCAGGCGACCTACAGCCCGTTCCTGCCGATCTCGCCGAAGAGCGGCCGCGTGCTCTACGTGCCGATGATGAATGTCGACGCCAAAGCCGGCACCATCACTTTCGACGACGAAGGCACCGAGACCACGCTGCCGGTCACCGGCGGCCATGTGAAGCTGCAGTGGAAGCCGGATTTCGGCATGCGCTGGGCGGCGCTCGGCGTCGATTTCGAGATGTTCGGCAAGGATCACCAGACCAATGCGGCGATCTATGACCGAATCTGCAACATCCTCGGTGGGCGCGCGCCGGAGCATTTCGTCTACGAACTGTTCCTCGACGAAGTGGGCCAGAAGATCTCGAAGTCGAAGGGCAATGGGCTCACCATCGACGAATGGCTGACCTACGCGCCGACCGAGAGCCTCGGCCTCTACATGTACCAGCGGCCCCGGCAGGCGAAGAAGCTCTATTTCGACGTCATCCCGAAGGCGGTGGATGAGTATTACGCTTTCCTCGGCGCCTATCCGCGCCAGGACTGGAAGGAGCGGCTCGGCAATCCGGTCTGGCACATGCATGACGGCAACCCGCCGGCGATCGACCTGCCGGTGCCGTTCGCGCTGCTGCTCAACCTGGTCAGCGCCTCCAACGCGCATGACAAGTCGGTGCTGTGGGGCTTCATTTCGCGGCACGCGCCCGGCGTGACGCCAAAGACGCATCCGGAACTCGACCGGCTGACCGGCTATGCGATCCGCTATTTCGACGATTTCGTAAAGCCGACCAAGGTCTATCGCGCCGCCGACGAGGTGGAGCGCGAGGCGCTGGGGAAGCTTTCCGAGGCGCTCGGCGCGCTGCCGCAAGGCGCCGACGGCGAGGCGATCCAGAACGCCGCGCTCAACGTGGCGCGCAAGATCGAGCGCTACCAGGACCATTCGAAGCAGAGCCCGGAAGGCGGGCCGGGCGTGTCGGTCGCCTTCTTCCAGATGATCTATCAGGTGCTGATCGGCCAGGAGCGCGGACCGCGCTTCGGTTCGTTCGCGGCGCTTTACGGCATCGCAGAGACGCGCGCGCTCATTGAGCGGGCGCTGGCTGGTCAGTTGGCGGCGTAACGGCGCCGCCATCGGCCGGCAGGATCGAATCCGGAGCCACCGGCGCCGGCCCCGAGGCGGCCGGCAGCGCCGGCAGGCCGTCAAGCTTCGGCGCCGGGCCGAAAATACCCTTCCTTGCCGTGCGGGCCTTGTTCTCGGCCTCGACATAGGGCCCGCCTTGCGCGGCGCGCGCCCAGCCGTTCTCGACCAGCCACTGGCCGATGTCCTGATTGCCGATATGGCATTCGGCGGTAATGGTGTCGCGACCGCCCTCCGGCGGCACCGTGCAGGCGACAGCACGGCCGCGCAGGAAGGCGCGGAAGGCTGTCCTGGCGCGCGCGCCGCAGGCCCAATTCTTGCCCTCGTCGCTGCAGGTTTCGTCGGCCTTGACGACATCCACGCCGGACACGGCGACCGCATAGCCCTTCGCCTCGATCAGCCCCGCGGCTGCGGCGACCGGCTGGAACAGCTTGGTGCCGTTCCAGTCATCCGGCATTTTCAATTTGGGCGGCTTGGGCGGCCCGGCCAACGCCAGATCGCTGAGCGGCGCGCGCGGCTCCACCCGTTCGAGTTCCTGGTCCGACAGTTCCGGCGGCGCCACGACCTCGGGATCGATGGCCCTCGAATGAACGGCGGGCTTCGGTGGCTGCGGAGCGGCGGGCGCGGGAATGGCTGACGTCGCCGGCTCTTGCGCGGCACCGGAACCGGAAGCCGAAAGCGTGTCGCCGGTGGGGAGCGCGTCGGCGATGGGGTCGATCTGGTCGACCGCGACGGTGCTTTCGTGCCCCTTGACCGTGTGTCCGCCGGCAACGACGAGAACCGCCATCACCGGAATGGCCAGAATCGCCACGGCTGTCTGAAGAAGCCGCATAAGCCGGCCTATTGGCTTGCCCAGACGATGCGCGCCATCCATTCGATATCGCGCGTCGGGATGTCACGGTCCGGGTGGGCGGGATTGAGCGAGACCAGCACGATCGATTTCATCGTTTGCCGGTCGAGCACCTTGGCCATCACCTCGCCGGCGGTGGTCTTGACGACAACACGGTCGCCCTTGCGCGTCGGCGCGCCCGGTTCGACGATCAGCACATCGCCGTTGCGGTAGAGCGGCAGCATGGAATCGCCCTGCACCTGCAGTGCATAGGACGTCTCGGTCGCCCGCGCCGGAAGCTCGACCAGATCCCAGCCCTGCCCCGCCGGATAGCCGGCATCGTCAAAGAAGCCCCCCGCCCCGGCCTGGGCGAAGCCCAGCAACGGGACGGCGCTGCGATGTTGGGCGACAGAGGCGCCGCCGCGCCCTTCGATAAGTCCAGTAAATTCCTCCAGCGACGCGCCGGTCGCCTCGATGATCTTGGCCAGCGATTCGGTCGAGGGCCAGCGCGGCCTGCCGTCGGACGACAGGCGCTTCGACTTGTTGAAGGCTGTCGAATCGAGACCCGCGCGCCGGGCAAGGCCGGAAGCCGACAGCGAATAGCGCTCGGCGAGAGCATCGATTGCGGCCCATACGCGGTCGTGTGAGAGCACGCGCGCTCTCCTTCAAAACAGGAAAAAAAGCCTCAAGCCTGTCTAGCGCGCGACCACACCATTGTCCACCAGTAGCGATGGACCGGAATGGAAAGTGATGCTGTCGCGGAAAACGGGTGAGGTTTGGCCCCGGGCGGCCAATTGACCCCGGCGACCGAATGATTTTAAGGTCGGCCCGCGGTGCAAGCCGCATCCGGGTCCGCGGGAAGGGTTGAACCCACTTGCTTCGATGAGCTGACAGCCAAACCTTTGTGCAGCCGGATTTGCGGACCTTCGGCGAAAACGCACGGAGGTTTTCATGAACCTACTTCCCAGCCGTCCCCATCTCGAGCTTCTGAAGAAGCAGGCCAAAGACCTGCTCGCGGCCTATCGGCGCGGCGAGCCGGACGCGATCGCACGCTTCCGCGAAAGCCTGCCGTCGGCGGCGGGCAGGGACGATCCGGCCATCGCGGCACTCGGCCTTCGCCTGCATGACGCCCAGTCCTGCCTGGCGCGCGAATATGGCTTCCCGTCCTGGCGCGACCTCGCCAGCTTCGTCGCCGCGCAGCGTGCCTACGGCACTGACCGCGCCGCCTCGATCCGCAACTGGGCCGGGCTCGTTTATGCCGGAGACATCAGCGGCAGCACCAACCGGGCGAGCCCGGAGGCCGCGGCGCGCATGATCGAAGACCATCCCGACATGATCGGAGGCGATGCGTACCTGGCTTGCGCGGTCGGCGACGTGGCGGTGTTGCGGGCGGCGATCAAGCTGGACGCCGGCTGGCTCAACCGTCCGGGCGGTCCGCTCGACCTGCCGCCGCTGGTAGCCGTGACCCATTCGAGCCTTGTGCGGCTGCCGCGCTTTCGCAAAGTGCTTCATGCCGCCGCCAGATTGCTCATCGCTGCCGGCGCCGATCCGAACCAGGCGGTGGGCAGCCGCTGGCCACCGGCCTCGCTGAAACAGCCTTCGGACGAACACAAGCTCTCGGCGCTGTACGGCGCGGCCGGCCAGAACCACGACCCGGAGTTGACGAAGCTGTTGCTCGACGCCGGCGCCGATCCGAATGACGGGGAGTCGCTTTACCATTCGCTCGAGAACCCGGCCTGCACCCGGCTTCTGCTTGAGGCCGGCGCCCGCGTCACGGGTTCGAACGCGCTGTACCGCGTGCTCGACCTCGACAGCCTGGAGGCGCTGAACCTGCTGCTCGCCGCGCCGGATGCCGATCCGAACGAACCGGCCGGGAGCGGGCCGACCTCCGATTGGGGCAGGCCGCTTCTATGGGCGATCCGGCGCCGCCGTTCGCCGGCGCATATCGAAGCGCTGCTCGCGGCCGGCGCCGATCCGTCGGCGCGGACGCCCGACGGCCTAAGCGCCTGTCGGGTTGCGCTCCGCTTCGGCCTGCCCGAGGTCGCCACGCTGTTGCGGCAATCTGGTGATGAAGGTCCGCTTCCCGACGACGAGCAATTCATCGCCGCCTGCGCTGCCGGCGACGAGGCGACGGCGCGGACAATTAGGGCCCGCCGGCCCGACCTGCCGGATTCGCTGTCGGACCTGCAATTGCGGCTATTGCCCGAACTCGCCGCGCAAGGCTGCCGCGACGCTGTGAAGACGATGGTCAGGCTTGGCTGGCCGATCGCCCGGCGCGGCGGCGACTGGGAGGCCTCGGCGCTGAATCACGCTGTCTTTCGCGGCGACGCAGAGCTCACCCGCTTCCTGCTCGACCATGGCGCGGACTGGAAAGAGCAGCACGGCTTCGGTGGCGATGTGCGCGGAACGCTCGGATGGGCCTCGGTCAATGAGCCGGAACGCGATGGCGATTGGGTGGGTTGCGCCGAGACGCTTGTGGCGCACGGAATGCCGGCCGGACAACCGGATCCTCAAGGCAGGCGGGAGGTCGTCGCCTTTGACGACGATCTGACGATCTTTTCGGATGAGGTGGCCGATTTCCTGCTCGGCAGGGCGGCCTGAGCCGAAGCGCGATCAGACCGCCTTGGCCTGCTCGCGCAAATTCCGGTGCGAGACCATGAAGGCCCGCTCGGCTTCGGTCGGCGGGCGTGGACTGGCGGCATGCCCGAGCGCCGCGACGACCTCGCCGATCTCGAGAAAGCGGCGGCCGCCACGATCATAGACGCCGCCCGTGGTGAGGATCAGCGCCGCCGTCTCGCCATTTTCGAGGACGAAACGGTGCTTGCCGATGACGGACGTGCCTTCCCAGGTCTCGATCGACGAGACCACCTCGAAGCGCCGCCATAACTTGATCTCGCGCACATAGGCGACCTGCAGCCCGCCGATCATCGGCGCCCAGCCATTTTTACGCGCGAGCGCGATCAACCCGACGCGCAGGAAGATGTCGATGCGGCCGAGGTCCGCCAGCATCATGTAGCGCGCGTTGTTGAGATGCAGGTTGAAGTCGATGTCGATCGGCAGGCAGCGAAAAGCCAGCCGGCTTTCCTCGCCGACCCGATAGGGGCCACGGCTCGACGCCGTGGCCATGGTGCGGGCCATTCGCCCCCAGACATACATGCTGGTTGGTCAGGCTGCCTCTCTGACCTCGCCCTTCTGGTAGGGGTCAAAGCGCTGGTAGAAGGTCTCGCCCTTCTCGGCCATGTCGAGCAGAAGCTTCGGCGCCTTGAACTCGGCGCCATATTTTTTCTGCAGGCCCTTGGCGATCTTGACGAAGCGCTTGGCGCCGATACCGTCGATATAGGATAGCGCGCCGCCGGTGAAAGGCGCGAAGCCGAAAGCGAGGATCGAGCCGACATCGGCCTCACGCGGATCGGTGACGATGCCTTCTTCCATCACCCGCGCCGCTTCCAGCGCGATGGTGACTAGCAGGCGCTGCTTCAGCTCCTCATAGTCGACTTTTTCGGGCTTCAGCTGCGGATAGAGGTCCTTCAGGCCCGGCCACAGCTTCTTCTTCGCGGGCTTGGCCGGATAGTCGTAGAAACCCTTGCCGTTCTTGCGGCCGAAGCGGCCATGCGTGTCGACCATGGTGTTGATCAGCGCCATCTGCTTGGGATCGACGACCTTCTCGCCGAGATCCCTGATGGTCTGCTTCATGATCTTCTGCGCAAGGTCGACGGCCGTCTCGTCGGTCAGCGCCAGCGGGCCGACCGGCATGCCGGCGGCCTTGGCGGCGTTCTCTATCATCGCCGCAGGCACGCCTTCGATCAGCATCTTATAGGCTTCCGACATGTAGCGCAGCACGCAGCGGTTGACGTAGAAGCCGCGCGTGTCGTTGACGACGATCGGCGTCTTCTTGATGGCGCGCACGAAGTCGAACGCGACGGCCAAGGCCTTGTCGCCCGTCTTCTTGCCAAGAATGATCTCGACCAGCATCATCTTGTCGACCGGCGAGAAGAAGTGGATGCCGATGAAGTTCTTCGGCCGCGCCGAGTTCTTCGCCAGGGCGGTGATGGGAATCGTCGAGGTGTTCGAGGCAAAGATTGCCGACGACTTCAGCACCGCCTCCGCCTTTTCGGTGGCGTCCTTCTTAACGCTCGAATCCTCGAAGACCGCCTCCACGACGAGATCGCAGCCGGCAAGATCGGCATAGTCCGCCGTCGGCGTGATCAGCGAGAGGAGCTTGTCCTTGTCCTCCGGCTTGGCGCGGCCCTTCTTGACCTGATCGGCCATCAGGCTGTCAGAATGCGCCTTGCCCTTCTCGGCCGACGGCAGATCGCGATCGAGCAGCACCACCGGAATGCCTGCCCGTGCCGTAACATAGGCGATGCCGGCGCCCATAAAGCCGGCGCCGAGGATGCCGATCTTCTTGAATTTGGTGTCTGGCACGCCAGCCGGGCGGCGCGCGCCCTTGTTCAGCTCCTGCAGCGACAGGAACAGCGAGCGGATCATCGCCGCCGCTTCCTTCGACTGCATGATCTCGGTGAAATAGCGCTGCTCGATCCTGAGCGCGGTATCGAACGGCACCAGCAGGCCTTCATAGACGCATTTCAGGATCGCGGCGGCGGCCGGGTAATTGCCATAGGTCTCGCGGCGCAGGATGGCGATGGCGGGCGGCCAGAGATTGGCGCCGGCCGCCGAATAGACCGGACCGCCCGGCAGCTTGAAGCCTTTCTCGTCCCATGGCGCCACCGGCTTCAGGCCGTTCTTGATCATCGCCTTGGCGGTCTCGACGAGCTTCGAGGGCTCGGCGATCTCGTGGATCAGACCCATCGCCTTCGCCTTCTGCGGCGTGAGATTCTGCCCAGTGGTGAGCATCTGCAGCGCCTGCTGCTGGTCGGTCAGCCGCGGCACGCGCTGGGTGCCGCCGGCGCCGGGGAAGATGCCGATCTTCACTTCGGGCAGCGCCATCTTCACCTTGTCGGAATCGGCGGCGACGCGGCCGTGGCAGGCGAGCGACATCTCGAAGGCACCGCCCATGCAAGTGCCGTTGATCGCCGATACCCACGGCTTGCCGGAAGTCTCGATCTTGCGGAACAGGCCGGTCATATAGCCTGCATTCTCGAACAGCGCCCTGGTCGCCTTCTCGAGATCCTTCTCTTTCTCGGCGGCGAAGGTGGCCAGCATCTTCTGCAGCATGGCGATATCGGCGCCGCCGGAGAAAGAGTCCTTGCCCGAGGTGATGACGACGCCCTTGACGGCGGCATCGGCGGTCACCTTCTCGACAATGGCGTTCAGCTCGCGCATCACCTCCTCGGTGAAGACGTTCATCGAGCGGTCCGGCATGTCCCAGGTGATCAAAGCGATGCCGTCGGCGTCAACGTCGAGGGTGAAATTGGTGTAGCTCATGATCTCTCTCCCTCAGACGCGTTCGATGATGGTGGCGGTGCCCATGCCGGCGCCGATGCAGAGCGTGACCAGCGCGGTGTTCAAGTCGCGGCGCTCCAGCTCGTCCAGAACCGTGCCGAAGATCATCGCGCCGGTGGCGCCGAGCGGATGACCCATGGCGATTGCGCCGCCATTGACGTTGATCTGGTCATGCGGGATGTCGAAAGCCTGCATGTAGCGCAGCACGACGGAAGCGAAGGCCTCGTTGAGCTCGAACAGGTCGATGTCCGACTGCTTCATCTTGGCGCGCTTCAGAAGTTTCTCGGTGACGTCGACTGGGCCGGTCAGCATCAGCACCGGCTCGGAACCGATATTGGCGAAAGCGCGGATGCGGGCGCGGGGCTTCAGCCCCATCGCCTTGCCGGCCTTCTTGGAGCCGAGCAGCACGGCTGCGGCGCCGTCGACGATGCCCGACGAGTTGCCGGCGTGGTGGACGTGATTGACCTCCTCGACCTCCGGATGCTTCTGCACGGCGACCGCGTCGAAGCCGCCCATCTCGCCGGGCATGACGAAGGACGGGTTGAGCGAGGCGAGCGACTGCATGTCAGTCGCAGGGCGCATGTGCTCGTCATGATCGAGGATCGTGAGGCCGTTCTGGTCCTTGATCGGGATCAATGAACTCTTGAAGCGGCCCTCGCCCCAGGCCCTGGCGGCGCGCTTCTGGCTCTCGACCGCATAGGCGTCGACGTCGTCGCGGGAAAAGCCGTATTTGGTGGCGATCAGGTCGGCCGAAATGCCTTGCGGCACGAACCAGCCGGGCAGGCCGACGGATGGGTCCATGAACCAGGCGCCGCCGGACATGCCCATGCCGACGCGCGACATCGATTCGACACCGCCGGCAATGACGATCTCGTCGGCCCCTTGCGCGATCTTGGCGGCGCCGAAATTGATCGCGTCGAGGCCGGAGGCACAGAAGCGCGAGATCTGCATGCCGGGCGCTTTGGTGTCGTAGCCGGCTTCGAAGGCGGCGGCGCGCGGAATGACGGAGCCCGCCTCGCCGACTGGGTCGACGCAGCCGAAGATGATGTCGTCGACATTGCCGGTGTCGAGGCCGTTGCGGTCGCGCAGCGCTTCGAGCGTCTTCGCGGCGAGCCGCACCGCCGGCACCTCATGCAGCGCGCCATCCTTCTTGCCCCTGCCGCGCGGCGTGCGCACGGCGTCATAGACGTAAGCTTCGGCCATTTTCTGCTCCTTGGGTTTACCGATCGCCGCGCTCAGAGAGAGCGCCCGATCAGCAATTTCATGATCTCGTTGGTGCCGCCGTAGATACGCTGGACGCGGGCGTCGCGGTACATGCGGGCGATCGGATATTCATTCATGTAGCCATAGCCGCCATGCAGTTGAAGGCATTCGTCGACGACTTTGCCCTGCAGGTCGCTGAGCCAGTATTTGGCCATCGAGGCGGTGACCGGGTCGAGGCCGCCGTCGATATGGCGGGCGACGCAATCATTGTAGAAGACGCGGCCGATGGTGGCTTCGGTCTTCAACTCGGCCAGCTTGAATTGGGTGTTCTGGAAGTCGATGACGGCCTTGCCGAAGGCCTTGCGTTCCTTGACGTAGTCGATCGTGAGCGCCAGCGCGCGCTCGATCATGGCGATCGCGCCGGTGCCGATCTGCAGGCGCTCCTGCGGTAACTGCTGCATCAGTTGGACGAAGCCCTTGCCCTCCTCGTGGCCGAGCAGGTTGGACGTCGGCACGCGCACGTCATTGAAAAACAGCTCGGAGGTGTCGTTGGACTTCAACCCTATCTTGTCGAGGTTGCGGCCACGCTCGAAACCCTCGACCTCGTCGGTCTCGACGACGATCAGCGAGGTGCCCTTGGCGCCCTTGTCCGGATCGGTCTTGGTGACGACGATGATCAGGTTGGCGAGCTGGCCGTTGGTGATGAAGGTCTTGGAGCCGTTGATCCTGTAGTGGTTGCCGTCCTTCTCGGCGCGGGTCTTGACGCCCTGCAGGTCGGAGCCGGCGCCGGGTTCGGTCATGGCGATCGCGCCGATGAGCTCGCCGGTCGCAAGCTTCGGCAGCCATTTCTGCTTCTGCTCCTCGGAGCCGTAATGCAGGATGTAGGGTGCTACGATCGAATTGTGCAGGCCGATGCCGAAGCCGTCGACGCCGACATGGCCGATCGCCTCGATGATGGCGCTCTCATGCGCGAAGGTGCCTCCCGAGCCGCCGTATTTCTCCGGCATGGAGGCGCAGAGCAGGCCCGCCGCTCCGGCCTTCAGCCAGCTCTCGCGGTCGAAAATCTCGTTCTTCTCGAATTCGTCGTAACGCGGCGCGATCTCTTCGGCCATGAAGCGGGTCGCCATGTCGTAGAGCATGCCGACCTCGTCCGCCGCCCAGGCGGGTTTTGGAAGGCCGAGAATGTCGGCTGGATTGGTCATGCTCTTCTCCTCACAAGGCACGTCGTCGGAACTGGCGTCGAGCTCGTCGCGGACGATCCCTCCCGGCGCTTCGGCCGCCCTCCCTTCAAGGGTGAAGGGAGACGCCGGGCATTTCTAGAACGCTTCCGCCGGCAGCGCCATCAGCGTATCCGTGCCGCTGGAAATGCGGGCGAGACGCGTCGCCGTTTCCGGCATGATGCGCTCCATGAAGAAGCGCGCGGTCACCAGTTTGTTATCGTAGAACACCCTGGCGCCATTGGCGCCTTCCGCGAGCTTCGCCTGCGCGGATTTCGCCATCTGCGCCCACATATAGCCCAGCGCGACCAGGCCGAAGAGGTGCATGTAGTCGGTCGAGGCGGCACCGGCATTGTCGGGCTTGGCCACGGCGTTCTGCACCAGCCACATGGTGGCCGCCTGCAGGTCGTTGAGGCCCTTCTTCAGCGCCTTGGTGAAAGGCGCCATCTTCTCGTCAGCGCGGTTCTCCTCGCAGAACTCGCCGACCTCCTTGAAGAAGGCCTGCACGGCACGGCCGCCATTTTGCGCCAGCTTGCGGCCGACGAGGTCGAGCGCCTGGATGCCGTTGGCGCCCTCATAGATCATGGCGATGCGCGCATCGCGCACGAACTGGCTCATGCCGTGCTCTTCGATGTAACCGTGGCCGCCGAACACCTGCTGGGCCATCACCGCGTGATCGAAACCCTTGTCGGTGAGCACGCCCTTGACCACCGGCGTCATCAGACCCGTGTAGTCGTCGGCCGCCTGGCGGTCCTTGTCGTCGCCGGAGCGGTGCGCGATGTCGGACTTGATCGCCGTCCACAGCGCCAGGGCGCGGCCGGCCTCGTTGAATGCCTTCATGGTCATCAGCGAGCGGCGGATGTCGGGATGGACGATGATCGGATCGGCCTTCTTGTCCGGCGCCTTGGCGCCCGACAGCGAACGGCCCTGGAGGCGATCCTTGGCATAAGAAACGGCGTTCTGATAGGCGATCTCGGAGACCGAAAGCCCCTGCAGCCCGACGCCGAGGCGGGCCTCGTTCATCATCGTGAACATGGCCTTCAGCCCGCCGTTCAACTCGCCAAGCAACGTGCCCTCCGCCTCGTCATAGTTCATGACGCAGGTCGAGTTGCCGTGGATGCCCATCTTCTCCTCAATCGAGCCGCAGGAGAGCGCGTTGCGTTCACCGGGATTGCCCGAGGCGTCGAGCTTGAACTTCGGCACGATGAACAGCGAAATGCCCTTCACGCCTTCCGGCGCGCCCTCGGCGCGGGCAAGCACCAGATGGACGATGTTGTCCGACATGTCGTGCTCGCCGGCGGAGATGAAGATCTTCTGGCCGGAAATCCTGTAGGTGCCATCGCCGTTGGGAACGGCCTTGGTGCGCAGCAGGCCGAGGTCGGTGCCGCAATGCGGCTCGGTGAGGTTCATGGTGCCGGTCCAGGCGCCCTCGATCAGCCTGGGCAGCCAGGTCGCCTTCTGCTCGTCCGTGCCGTGGGTGACGATCGCCGCGATCGCGCCTTGCGTCAGGCCCGGATACATCATCAGCGCCATGTTGGCGGAAACCATATATTCCGAAACCGCGGTGTGGACGGTGTAAGGCAGGCCCTGGCCGCCGAACTCGGCCGGCGCCGCAAGCCCCATCCAGCCAGCCTCGCGATACTGGTCGAAGGCGTCCTTGAAGCCCTTGGGCGTGGTCACCGAGCCGTCGTCATGGCGCACGCAGCCTTCCATGTCGCCGACGCGGTTCAGCGGATGCATGACGTTCTCGGCGAGCTTCGCGCCTTCGGCGAGGATCGCCTCGACCACGTCGGGCGTCGCATCCGAGAACCCTGGAAGATTGGAATAGCGCTGATAGCCCAGCACATCGTTGAGCACGAACAGCGTGTCCTGGATCGGCGCCCTGTAGATCGTCATGCCTTCCTCCGCCCTTACAGTCCCGGCCCAACCGGCAAGTCGCCTGTCCATGTCTGGGCAGGAGGCCCGGGCCAATGTCGATGCCCCGATAGCAAATATTGACGTTTGCGTAAACGTCAACTTCGTCGCAGGCCAAAATTTTTGTGAGCGGTCAGGCACTGTGGCGACAAAAAAGCCGCGCGGCTATAGCCACGCGGCTTCACATGTCCGAGGTATTCCCCGGAGTGCGGGCGATCAGCCGGCGGCGCTTGCCTGCGGCGTGGCGGTGCGCTCGCTGAGCATCTGGCGCACGATGGACATCGAATTGCTCAACTCGCCGATGGCGTCGTCGATCAGCGCGCGCTGCTTCTGCAGGCGGGCGAGCTGTTTCTCGGACTTGTCGAGCGCCAGCCGCAGTTGCTTGGTGTTGCTGCCGGTCGGATCGTAGAGATCCATCATCTGCTTGACGTCGCGCAGCGAGAACCCGACCTTGCGGCCGAGCAGGATCAGCTTCAGGCGGGCCTTGTCACGGCGCGTGTAGAGTCGGGTCGAGCCGTCGCGATGCGGATTGAGAAGGCCCTTGTCTTCGTAGAAACGCAGCGTGCGCAGCGTCACGCCGTATTTCTTGGCCATCTCGCCGATGCGGACGAATTCCTCGCCGGCCTCGGCCGGAATGTCATTGGTATTGGCCGCGGCTTCGCCGGGCGAAACAAGCTTCATGGTCACTGGCTTTCCCCTGATGGCGTCGCGGTCGCGGACCAAGCGTCGCCTGAATGGAAGCGGGGGCGTGCTTCCAATCGTGGTTGCAACAAATCAATCGCAAGAGGCACGGCTTCGCACCTTTTACGTTTACGTCAATCCTATACCGACAGCCGCCGGGTGACGCAAGGGCGTTGTCGAGCCGGAACTTTATGCCGCACCCGAACGCCGGCGCATGATTGTGCGCGACTCTTAAGCTTGGTTAACGCCTTGTTTACCACGTTGGGCGAAATGTGCGCATGTCGGTCACCCGTGTTTATCCTGTAGCGAATTTTTCACGGTTTTTCGAAGCGCGGGTGAGAACCCGGAAGCTCGTCTTCCTCCGCAGCAAAACCGCTCGGCTCGCTTCGTTCCCGACAGCTACTGCAGACCGGCCTCTGGCCGGCCATTCTGAAACGGGCGCATCGATGAACAGCAAGCGGTCCTATCTCGATACACTCAACGCCGGCAGGCAGCGCCGGCCGCACGCATCGCTCGAAGAACTGAACCGCTCGCTCGAAACGCTGGAGCAGCGGCTGGACCGGACGCGCGCCGACATGCCCGATCGCCCCGATCTGCGGCGGCCGCCGGTCGAGCCGCGTTATCCAAGCACGCAGCCTTACGGCCAGCCGCGCTGGTACGAAGACACCTATTCCGCGCAAAGGCCTTTGGACCGGCCGCCACAAAACCCGGCAGCGCGTTATCCCGGCACTCAGCACCAGCGGCCGCAAACGCGCGCGCCGCAAAATCCGGCGCCAGGCGACGCGCCCGCCTTCGGGCAGAACTATCAGGCGATCGCGCGTGACATCGACCGGGTGCGTGGCCAGGAAGACAGCGTCGCCATGGTCGGCAAGATCGCCGTCGAACTGCGCGGACTGCGCGAGGAACTGCGACATCAGATGACCGCCGGCCTGCAGCGCGAATTCGAGGCTTTTCGCCAAGACATCGACCGCGCCATGCAGGCCAACAGCCAGCGCGGCGCGAACGGCATGCCCGATAAGAGCAGCGCCGAGCTCGGCCTCGAATTCGAGCGGCTTTCGGGCGCCATCCAGGCGCTTGCCGAAAAAAGCGACGACCGCAGCGTCAATCTGCTGCGGCTGGAACTGGAACAGGTGAAGGGCGCGCTGGACACGCTGGCGCGCGAGGAAAGCGTGCAGAAGGTCGACCGCCGCTGGGACGATTTCGATCGCCGCTGGAGCGCCTTCGAAGACCGTGTCGACGCCGACCAGCGCAAGCGCGCCGAAGGCCCGAGCCTTTCGGTGCTGACAGACCGGCTCGAACAGATCAGCAGCGCCGTCAACAACCTGCCGGAATCGCTTTCGCTGCGCTCGCTGGAGGAAAAGGTGCGCACGCTTGCCGGCGCGGTCGACCGCTTCGCCGGCCAGCAGACCGCGCGCGGCGGCGAAACGCTCGCCATGATCGACGAGCGGCTGGACGAGATTTCCCGCGCCATCGTCGCCTCGACAGTGGCAGCGCAAGCCAACGCCTTCGACCCCGAAACCTTCGGCCGGATCGAGAAGCGCATGGCCTCCCTTGCGCAGCAGATCGAGGAGGTCGCGCAGTCGCGGCCGGGAGCGGAAGTCCTCGACCGCCTCAACCTTCTCACCAGCCGCGTGGACCAGCTGGCCGGGCGCGCCGACCTGCCCGAACAGGCCATGGAGCGGCTCGGCAAGCAGATCGCCTTGATCACCGACAAGATGGACCGCGCGCCGGCCATGCCCGACGCCGACCAGATCTTCCAAGGCCTGGAGCAGCGCTTCGACGCGCTCTCCATGCTGCTCGAGCGGCGCCAGGGCGATGCGATCGAACAGGGCAATATGCTGTTTCGCGATCTCGAACGGCGGCTGGACGAGGTCGCGGACCGGCTCGACCAGCGCATGCGCCAGGACGAGAGCGCCGGCATCATGGAAGCGATCGACGCCCGCTTCACCGCTTTGGCCAAGCGCATCGAGGCGCGCACGCCCGATCCCGCCAACGAGATGGCGATCCGCGGACTGGAAAGCCGGCTTGAAGACATTTCCAGCCGGCTGGAATCGTCCGCGCAGCAGGTCGCGGGCATCGATCCGGCGCTGATCCGCAGCTTGGAAGCGCAGGTCGCCGGCCTGTCGGCGCATCTTTCCAAGCCCGGCACGCCGCTGCCCGAGTTCGAAGACATCAGCCCGCGCCTCAACGAGATCGAGAAGTCGCTGGCCGGCACGCGCGATTCCATCCTGAGCGTGGCGCGCGAGGCGGCCGAGAGCGCCGTCAGATCGCTTGCCGAGTCGACGTCCAGCACGGCGCAGACCAATGCGACCGCCGTCGCCGGCCTCGCCCAGGACCTGAAGACGCTCGAGGCGCTCACCCGCCGTTCCGACGAGCGCAACTCGCGGACCTTCGAGGCGATCCACGACACGCTGCTCAAGATCGTCGACCGGCTGGGCTCGCTCGAAGCGGGCGAGACCAGCGAAGCGATGAGCGAGCTGGTCGATCCGCAACCGGGCAGCAAGCGCGGCCGCGGTGGCAAGATCGCGGTGCAGGACGCGCCTTCGATGGACATCGATCAGCCGCTGCCGCTCACGGGAGACATGGCCAGCCTCGAAGGCCGCGCCGCGGCGATCATGCGCGACGAGCCAACAGCGCCACGCACGCCTGCCGAGGCCGCGGCGGCGGCGGCCATGGCAGCCCTCGGACCGGATGCGATCGGTGACAAGAGCGAGACGGCCGGCCGCAGGAAATCGATGTTCAGCGGCCTGGCGCGCGCCTTCAAGGGCAAGAAGGACGCGGACACGCAGGCGCTGGCGGGCTCTGCGCCGGCCGCCGACGTGCCAAGCGTCGACATCGACGAACCGCTCGATCCCAAGGCCGCCAACCGGCCATTGGAGCCCGGTTCCGGCGCGCCGGACCTCAGCGCCATCATGAAGCGCGTGCGCGACGAGCGCGGCGGCCAGCCGGTCAGGCGCAACGAGAGCGATGCCGCAAAGTCCGACTTCATCGCCGCCGCCCGCCGCGCGGCCCAGGCGGCGGCCGCGGAAGCCGACACGCTGAAGCGGCAATCGACCATGACCGGCCCGGTGAAGGCGCTGAGGATAGGCGACCTGCTCAAGGCGAGGCGCAAGCCGATCCTGATGGCGGCCGCCGCGATCATGATGGCGCTGGCCGGCCTGCAGTTGGGCAAGGCCTTCCTGTCCGATCCCGTCGAAACGGCCAACAACCAAGCCGCGCCGGTCCTTTCCACGCAGACGGTCGATACGGCTTCGCTCAACGCGCCCGCAGCGCCGCAAGCCGATGCGCAAAAGACCGACATGGGAACCGCACAGGCCGAAAACGCCCCTGCGCGTCCCGTCAGGCAGGCCGAGCCCGTCAAGGATGCGGCACCTGCCGTTTCCACCCCTTCGAGTCCCGAGACTGCCGCCGCCATGCCCGCCGAACCGGCGACCGCGCCGGCACCGCTTGCGGCGCCAGCCGAGCCGGCGCCGACGGCTTCGGCGATGCCGTCCGAACCTGCCGCAGCAGCCGTCTCCGCGACGGATACGGATGGCGACACGCAGCCGATGGCCAAGGAGGCGGCTAGTCCGGCGGCCGAGGGCGCCAGCGCGCCGGCCGCCACCTCGGCCGATACGACAGGCGCCGTGCCGCCGGCGGCAAGCCAGACGGCCGCAGCCAAATTCGACATTCCGTCCGAAATCGGTCCGGTGGCGCTGCGCGACGCCGCCGCCGGCGGCGACGCCAAGGCGCTGTTCGAGGTCGGCTCGCGCTACGCGGAATCGCGGGGCGTCAAGGAAGATA
Organism: Mesorhizobium sp. SOD10; assembly: GCA_000824805.1. GTDB lineage: Bacteria > Pseudomonadota > Alphaproteobacteria > Rhizobiales > Rhizobiaceae > Mesorhizobium. Next base: position 364,521 of record CCNA01000001.1, on the reverse strand, counting down.
TGAAGGCGGCAGCGAAGTGGTATGAGCAGTCGGCCGAGCTCGGCTTCGCGCCGGCCGAATACCGCATCGGCAATTTCTACGAAAAAGGCATCGGCGTCGCGCGCGACATCAAGAAGGCCAAGACCTACTACCAGCTCGCCGCCGAACAGGGCAACGCCAGCGCCATGCACAACCTCGCGGTGCTGTTCGCCATGGCGGCCGACGGGGTGACCGACAATGAATCGGCGACGCACTGGTTCCAGGAAGCCGCCGACCTCGGCGTCAAGGACAGCCAGTTCAACCTCGGCATCCTGGCCGCCAAGGGCGTCGGCATGAAGCAGAACCTGGAGGAATCCTACAAGTGGTTCGCGCTGGTCGCCAAGACCGGCGACAAGGACGCCGCCGCCAAGCGCGACGAGATCGCCAATGCGCTCAGGCCCGAGCAGCTCGAGCGGGCACGCGCCGCGACGGAATTGTGGAAAGCCAAGCCGCTCAACGCGGCGGCCAACTCGGCCGATATTCCGGAATCCTGGCAGGACAGCACGCCGCAGACCACCGCCGGCATCGACATGAAAAAGGCGGTGAAGAACATCCAGCTGATCCTCAACAAGAACGGCTACGACGCCGGCGGCGCCGACGGCGTGATGGGCGGCAAGACCAAGAACGCCATCATGGCCTTCCAGACTGACAACAAGATGAAGCCGACCGGCGAGATCGACGCGCCGCTCGTCAAGGCGCTCCTGGCCAAGAAATAACGGCAGGCGCGTCGCATACACGACGCCCTGCCACACATTTGCCTGTTAACTGATTGAGATGGTTTTCGTTTCGGCGCGGCGGCGGGGTTTGGCCCCGCCGCCGCGCCGGTGCAAGAAAATATTGGTTTTTCGGTGCTTTAGTGTTCGGGGACGGCGCTATGCGCCGACAGACAAACTGATCGAGACAGACGGGTGGGCATCTATCTCCCGATCGCGGAAATTTCCGTCAACGTCTTCGTGCTGCTGGCGATGGGCGCGGCGGTGGGTTTCCTGTCAGGCATGTTCGGGGTCGGCGGCGGCTTCCTGATCACGCCGCTGCTGATCTTCTACAATATCCCGCCGGCGATCGCGGTGGCCACCGGCGCCAACCAGGTCATCGCCTCCTCCTTTTCCGGCGCGCTGTCGCACTTCAAGCGCGGCACGCTCGACTTCAAGCTGGGCGGCGTGCTCTTGGCCGGCGGCATCGTCGGCTCGACGGCCGGCATCTACGTCTTCGCGCTGTTGCGCCGGCTCGGCCAGCTCGACCTCTTCATCTCGCTGCTCTATGTCGCCCTGCTTGGCACCGTCGGCGGGCTGATGCTGGTGGAAAGCGTCAATGCGCTGCGCGCCAGCCGCAGCGGTGCAGCGCCCGTGCTCAAGAAATCCGGCCAGCACAACTGGATCCACCGGCTGCCGTTCAAGATGCGCTTCCGGGCCTCGAAACTGTTCGTCAGCGTCATCCCGGTGCTCGGGCTGGGTGCGGCGATCGGTTTCCTGTCGTCGATCATGGGCGTCGGCGGCGGCTTCATCATGGTGCCGGCGTTGATCTACCTGCTCAAAGTGCCGACCAATGTCGTTATCGGCACCTCGCTGTTCCAGATCATCTTCACCTCGGCCTACACCACGCTGGTGCATGCCACGACCAACCAGACGGTCGACGTGATCCTGGCCTTCCTGCTGATGGCCGGCGGCGTCGCCGGCGCGCAATATGGCGCCAAGGCCGGCCAGCGGCTGCGCGGCGAACAGCTGCGCGCGCTATTGGCAATGCTGGTGCTGGCCGTCGCCATCCGCCTTGCCGTCGATCTCTTCGCGACGCCGCCCAATCTCTATTCGCTGTCCGCCGCAGGTCTCAACTGATGGCGGGACCAAGAGCATTTGCAGCCGCCGCCTCGTTGTCGATGCTCTTTGCCCTTTCCCCGGCAACGGCGCAGACGCCGCCCACCGAAAGCATCCAGATCGGCCTGTCGACCGACGCCATTTCCATCACGGCGGGTTTCTCCGGCGCCGACCTCACGATCTTCGGATCGCTGGAGAATCCCGACCCGCTGATCGCACGCCAGGGGCGCTACGACGTGGTCGTCGTGCTCGAAGGGCCGCCGCGCCCGGTCGTGGTTCGGCGGAAGGACCGCGTGCTCGGCGTCTGGATCAACCTAGACTCGGAAGCGTTCGAGAACGTGCCGGTCTCCTATTCCGTGGCGACGACGCGGCCGCTGCAGGACATCGCCGAGCCTGCCAAATACAAGCAGCTCTCGCTCGGAGCGCAGAACCTCTACATGAAGCCCGTCGACGAGACCGACAGCCCGGCAACCATCGAGGAATTCACCGCAGCGCTCCGCGAGCGCAAGACAGCGACAGGCCTCTATAGCGAGAATGTCGGCGGCGTGCAGTTCCTGTCGCAGAACCTGTTTCGCGCCACCGTGCGGCTCGCGCCCAACGTGCCGGTCGGCACCCATAAAGCGCGCGCATTCCTGTTCAAGAGCGGCATGTTCGTCAAGGAAAGCTCGGCCCAGCTCGAAATCCGCAAGTCCGGCTTCGAGCAGTCGATCTTCCGCGTCGCGCATGACTATTCCTTCCTCTACGGCGTGTTCGCCGTGTCGCTCGCCATGCTGACCGGCTGGCTCGGGCGGCTCATCTTCCGCAAGGATTGATGCCCGCGGGAAAAATGGGAGGACCCATTTTCCGTTGAAAAGAGGGTTTCCCTTTTCCCGGTTTTGCTATACATCGCCGCCTCCCAGCCCTAGGGACAAGCAACACAGTCAATTTCGATAAAGCGGTCCGGCCTTCCGGATGACGGCGCGCAACGCGTCGGCTTGCCGCTATGAAACGACGACAGGAGGCTGCGATGCAATCTGCATTCGGCGGCATCGATTTCGGCACGTCCAATTCCACGGTGGGCGTGATCCGAGACGGCCGGGCGCGACTGGTGGCGCTGGAAGGCGAGCAACCCACTCTGCCAAGCGCCGTGTTCTTCAATTTCGAGGACGGCTACACCTATTTCGGCCGCCGCGCGATCAGCGACTATACCGATAGCATCGAAGGCCGGCTGATGCGCTCGCTGAAGAGCGTTCTCGGCAGCACGCTCGCCAACGAAAAGACACGCATCAAGGCGCGCCAGATCGGCTTTATCGACATCATCGGCCTGTTCATCGACCATCTCAAGAAGCGGCTTGAAGAAGACGCCGGCGGCCCGGTGGAGAACGTGGTGCTGGGCCGGCCCGTGCAGTTCGTCGACGACGACGCGGCCGCCGATGCGAAGGCGCAGGGTGAGCTCGAAAAGGCGGCGCGGGCGCAAGGCTTCAGGCACATCGCCTTCCAGTTCGAGCCGATCGCGGCGGCGCTCGATTACGAGCAGAAGGTTGCCCGCGAGGAGCTGGCGCTGATCGTCGACATGGGCGGCGGCACCTCCGACTTCTCGGTCGTGCGGGTCTCGCCGGAGCGCGCCCGCTCGAGTGATCGCAAGGCCGACATCCTGGCCAACAAGGGCGTCCATATCGGCGGCACCGATTTCGACCGGCTGCTCAGCATCGCCCATGTCATGCCCGAGCTCGGCTATCTGACACGGACCAAGGACCACAAGCGCAACCTGCCCGCGGCCTATTTCATCGATCTCGCGACCTGGCAGCGCATCAACCTCGTCTACACCGCCAAGGCAATGACGGATCTGAGGCAAATCCGCTACGAGGCCGAGCGGGCCGACCTCGTCGACCGCTTCATCCACATCGTCGAGCATCGCTACGGCCATGCGATGGCGGGCCTGGTCGAAGGGGCGAAGATCGCGCTGACCGACCAGTCCTCGGCCGAAGTGAAGGTGTCGCTGCCCGGGGCACGCTTCGCGGCCGAGATCACGCGCGCAGGCCTCGAGGAGACCATCGCCGACGACATCGAACGCGTGGCCGCCACGGTCAAACAGACGATCGCCGACGCCGGCGTTCCAGCCTCCGCCATCACCGCCGTGTTCCTCACCGGCGGTTCGACCGCGATCCCGCTGGCAAAGCGGAAGATCCTGTCGCTGGTGCCACAGGCCTCGGTCATCGAAGGCGACATGTTCGGCTCGGTCGGTCTGGGTCTCGCGCTCGACGCGCAGCGCAAATACGCCTGATTATTCCGCGCTTGCCGGCGCGTCCGCCTTGCCGGTGAGATGCGCCTTCAGCGCCATCTGCGCGAGGCTTGCCTGGCGGTCGCGGTGCGTGATCATGGCGAAGTCGCGCTTCGGCAATTCGACCGGCACGGCCCGGAGACTGCCCTCGGCCAGGGAACGCGCGACGACCAGCTCCGAGATGATCGCCGCCCCCGCGCCGGCTTCGACCGCCTGGCGTACGGCCTCGTTGCTCGGCAGGACGAGGAATATCGGCAGCTCCGCCGGGGGGACCCCTTGACCGAGCGCGAAATCCTCCAGCGCCTCGCGCGTGCCCGACCCGCCTTCCCTGATGATCCAGCGCAACGCCCTGATGTCGAGATTGCCCGCCCGCGTCGTCGGAATCTCGGGATGCGAGCGCGCCACCACCAGCACCGGGCGGTCCTCGTCGACCGTGGCACGGCGCAGGATGTCGGACTCGGTGCGGCCCTCGACCAGGCCGAAATCGGCGCGGCCGTCCAGCACATTGGTCTCGACCTGCCTGGTGTTGCCGATCGTCACGCTCAGCTTCACGGCAGGATAGGCCTCATGGAAGGCAGCCAGACGGCGCGGCAGCCAGTAGCTGGCGATCGTCTGGCTGGCCGCGATCGACAGGCTGCCGGCGACAGTCTGCGAGACATCCTCCAGCACGCCGCGTGCGGCCGCGGCGCGGTCCAGAACCGCCTTCGCCTCCGGCAGGAAGCGGTGGCCGGTCTGGGCCAGTTCGATGTTGCGGCCGACCCGGTTGAACAGGCGCACGCCGTGCTGGCTTTCGAGCGCTCGGATGGCGGCCGAGGCCGCGGACTGCGAGATGCCGAGCCGCTCGGCGGCCTTGGTCATATGGCCGTGCTCGGCGACGGCGACGAAGATGCGCAACTGATCGAGAGTCATGGGCCAGCTAAGAAGCAAAATTGATCGGAATTACAAGAGCTGCTTGTTAGACGCATCAATCGCTTTGTTCTAGATTTTGTCTGAAATTGGAAAAAAAGTGGTCGTCAAAGGCCCCGAGTGGGAAATGGTAGGGTGCTTCAAATCCCTATTGGCGCATTGGAGCCGCCGGCTGAAGCGGCAGCTCGCCGGTGAGCGCTATTATCCCGAGCTCCATTACATGCGCGGACCGGGACCCAAGACGAAGGCCAAGATGGCGAGCGACAAGAGCATTCGCGGGTCATGAGCAAAGCCGCGCCGCGCGGCGCCAATTCCGCCCTCTCGCAACGGCCGCTGGCCGACAGCCGAGCGCCGGATGAGGGCGACGGCGTCGAGACCTCACCAAGCGTCTCCGACCGGATCGCCAAGACTACCTGCTACATGTGCGCCTGCCGCTGCGGCATCGACGTCCATATCAAGGACGGCAAGGTGCGCTACATCAACGGCAACAAGGACCATCCGGTGAACCGCGGCGTGATCTGCGGCAAGGGCAGCGCCGGCATCATGCAGCATTACAGCCCGGCGCGGCTCAGGAAGCCGCTGCTGAGGACAGGGCCGCGCGGCTCGGGCGAATTCCGCGAGATCGAGTGGGAGGAAGCTCTCACGATAGCCACCGCGCGGCTGTCGGCAATCCGCCGTACCGATCCGAAAAAACTCGCCTTCTTCACCGGGCGCGACCAGTCGCAATCGCTGACCGGCTGGTGGGCGTCGAAATTCGGCACGCCCAATTTCGCCGCGCATGGGGGCTTCTGCTCCGTCAACATGGCGGCCGGCGGGCTCTATACGATCGGCGGCTCGTTCTGGGAGTTCGGCGAACCCGACTGGGACAACACGAAATACTTCATGCTCTTCGGCGTTGCCGAGGACCATGATTCCAATCCGATCAAGATCGGCCTCGGCAAGCTCAAGGCGCGCGGCGCCAAGGTGGTTTCGATCAACCCCTGCCGCACCGGCTACAACGCCATCGCCGACGACTGGATCGGTATCCGGCCAGGCACGGACGGCCTGTTCGTGCTGGCACTGGTCCATGAATTGCTCAAGGCCGGCCGCGTCGATCTCGACTATCTGCTGCGCTACACCAACGCGCCGGTGCTGGTCGTGCAGGAACCGGGCGCGGCCGATGACGGGTTGTTCGTTCGCGACGGCGACGGCAACCCGCTTGCCTGGGACAGGGTGGCGAAGACACCGGTGAACGCAGCCGGCCCCGAAGCAAAGCCGGCATTGATGGGCAGCTACACGGTCAACGGCCGTCCCTGTGTGCCGGTATTCCAATTGATGGCCGATCGTTACCTGGACGACAGCTATTCACCAGATGCCGTGGCGGAGCGCTGCGGTGTGTCCGCCGACACGATCCGCCGCATCGCGGCGGAACTGGCGCATGTCGCCTTCGAACAGACGATCGAACTGCCGGTCGCCTGGACGGACTGGGCCGGCCGCCGGCACGACACGATCAAGGGGCGGCCCGTCTCGATGCACGCCATGCGCGGCATCTCGGCCCATTCCAACGGTTTTCACACCTGCCGCGCCATCCATTTGCTGCAGGTGCTGCTCGGCACGGTGGATGTTCCAGGCGGCTTCCGTTTCAAGCCGCCCTACCCGCGCTGTGCGCCGCCGGGACCGAAGCCATGCGGAAAAAAGGCCCGGCCGATGACGCCGCTGGACGGCATGCCGCTCGGCTTCGTCTGCAGCCCGGACGATCTTCTCGTCGACGAGGCCGGCCGGCCCACGCGCATCGACAAGGCCTATTCCTGGGAAGCGCCCCTAGCCGCGCACGGGCTGATGCACTCGGTGATCCGCAACGCCTGGGCCGGCGATCCTTATCCGATCGACACGCTGATGATGTACATGTCGAACATGGCATGGAACTCCTCGATGAATACGGTCGAGACGATTGCCATGTTGACCGACAAGGACGAGGCCGGCGCCTACAGGATCCCCTTCATCATCTATTCCGACGCCTATTATTCGGAAACCGTGCCCTTCGCCGACCTGGTGCTGCCCGACACCACCTATCTCGAGCGGCATGACTGCATCAGCCTGCTCGACCGGCCGATCGGCCACGCCGATGGGGCCGCCGACGCCATCCGCCATCCGGTGGTGCAGCCGGACCGCGACGTGCGGCCGTTCCAGTCGGTGCTGATCGAACTCGGCGCGCGGCTCGGGCTACCCGGCTTCGTCGACGAAGGCGGCTCGGCGAAATACCGCGACTATGCCGATTACATCGTCAACCACGAGCGCACGCCCGGCATCGGCCCGCTCGCCGGCTGGCGCGGCAAGAATGGCGGCGCAATCGGCAGGGGCGACGTCAATCCCAACCAGTTGCAGCGCTACATCGACAATGGCGGCTTCTGGTATCACGAGTTCGCCGACGATCAGCGCTATTACAAGATGGGCAACCGTGCCTATCTCGATTTCGCGGTCGAGATGGGTTTCATCGCCAAGGCCGAGCCGATCGTCTTCCAGCTCTATTCGGAGCCGATGCAGCGCTTTCGCCTTGCCGCCCGCGGCCATGGCAAGGTGCAGCCACCCGATGCCGAGCGTGGGCGCATCGAAGCCTATATGGACCCGCTGCCCTTCTGGTATGCCCCCTTTGAGGACGACTCGGTCGACCTCAACAAATACCCGCTGCATGCGCTCACACAGCGGCCGATGCACATGTACCATTCCTGGGGCTCGCAGAATGCGTGGCTGAGGCAGATCACCAGCCAGAACCGGCTGTTCGTGCACCGCAAGACGGCCAGCAAGCTCGGCCTTGCCGATGACGACTGGGTTTGGATCGAAAGCATCAACGGCCGGGTGAAGGGCCAGATCAAGCTGGTCGACGGCGTGAACCCGGACACGGTGTGGACCTGGAATGCGATCGGCAAGCGGCGCGGCAGCTGGGGTCTGCAGGACGATGCGGGAGAGAGCAATCGCGGTTTCCTGCTCAACCATATCATCGGCGACCAGACGTCGGCCGACGCCAACGGCAGGCGCTATTCGAATTCCGATCCGGTCACGGGTCAGGCCGCGTGGTTCGACGTACGGGTGCGGATCGTCAAATGCGCTCGGCATGAAGCCGGCTTCACCGAGCCGCAATTCGAGCGCTTTGCCCAGCCTCCACATTTCGAGCCTTCGCCGGACGTGCTTCGCTTCGGCGCGGAATTCCGCATGAAGAGGGAAGCCGCCGAATGACCTGCCTTCCCTCGCATACCGACAAGAAACTCGGCCTCGTCATCGACCTCGACACCTGCGTCGGCTGCCAGGCCTGCGTGACCGCCTGCAAGGAGTGGAACACCGGCGGCCATATGGCGCCGCTGACAGATATCGACCCCTATGGCGGGCATGCCGACGGCGTCTGGTTCAACCGGGTGCATAGTTACGAGCACACGACGGAGTTGGGCGGCCGCACGGTGAATTTCCCGCGCTCCTGCCTGCATTGCGAGCAGCCAGCCTGCGTCACCGTCTGCCCGACCGGCGCCTCCTACAAGCGCGCTTCGGACGGCATCGTGCTGGTCGACGAGGATAAATGCATCGGCTGCAAGCTCTGCAGCTGGGCCTGTCCCTATGGCGCGCGCGAGTTCGACACCGATGTCGGCGTGATGAAGAAATGCACGCTCTGCGTCGACCGCATCTACAACGAGAATCTGGCCGAAGACGATCGCGTGCCGGCCTGCGTCGCCGCCTGCCCGACCAGCGCCCGGCATTTCGGCGATCTCGGCGATCCGGTTTCGGCGATTTCGCAACTGGTGGAAGAGCGCGGCGGCGTGGCGCTGATGCCGGAGCTCGGCTATCAGCCGACCAACAAATATCTGCCGCCGCGCGCCCGCAGCGGCCGGGCAGCCAAGGTGGACGCGCCGGCGCTGGAGCCGATCCGGGCCGAGGGCGGGTTCCTCGGCTGGGTCGACCGCATGCTTTCGAACTAGCCGACCATGCATCCCGCTTTCTCGGTCGTCTTCTTCACCACCGCCACCGGCGCCGGCTACGGCCTGCTGACGCTGCTCGGCTTGCTTGGCGGGTTGGGATTCACTCCTGCCGATTTCTGGCTTGGCCTTGTCGGCATGGGATTATCGCTCGGCCTGATTGCGGCAGGGCTGTTGTCCTCCGCCGGCCATCTCGGCCGTCCCGAGCGCGCCTGGCGAGCCTTGTCGCAATGGCGCAGCTCATGGCTTTCGCGCGAAGGCGTGGCGTCGGTCACGACCTTCATTCCGGCTTGTATGTTCGGCATCGGCTGGGTGTTTCTCGGCAAGAGCGGCGGCTGGGTCGCTGTCGCCGGCCTGCTGGCGGCGGGGGGTGCGGTCACGACAGTGTGCGCGACCGGCATGATCTATGCCTCGCTGAAGCCGATCGCGCAGTGGCACAGCCGCTATACTTTGCCAGCTTATCTTATTTTCTCGGCGATGACCGGAGGCGTTCTCGCCAACGCCTGGCTTCAGGCGTTCAAGCTGGGTTCGACGGCGGTTCTGTCCTGGGCCCTCCTTGCCACGCTCGCCGGCTGGGGCTGGAAGCTTGCGACCTGGCGCTACAATGACCGGCTGGAGATTCCGACAAATGCCAATACCGCGACCGGACTCGCCGGCGGCACGGTGCGGTCGATCGAATGGCCGCACACGGAAGAGAACTATGTGCTGAAAGAAATGGGTTTCCGCATCGCGCGCAAGCACAGCGCCAAGCTGCGACTGATTACGCAGGTGTTGGCCTTCGCCGTGCCTGCCATCCTGCTGGCGACTGTGTTCTTCCTGCCATGGCCCTTGGGCGCGATCGCGTCCGTGCTTGCGACCGTCGCGCAGCTCGCCGGCATGCTGGTCGAGCGCTGGCTGTTCTTCGCCGAAGCGAAGCATACGGTCACGCTCTACTACGGACGAGAGTAGCGTCTCAGCCCGGCCGCAGCATCGAGCCGGAGATGGCAAAGATGCGCTCGGCGCCAAGCATATAGGCAACAAGCGTTTCCAGGCGGAACAGGCCGGCATAGGCGCGGTCGAGCACGTTGAGCGAGCCGGTATAGGCGCCGAAGGCCGGCATGATCATGCGGCCGCCATCGCCGGCAAAACAGCGCCGCCGGACCGAGCGGCCGCGCTGGACGATGCGCGCGCAAGGATGGAGGTGGCCGGCGATCTCGCCTTCGACCCGGGTTTTCGACGGTTCGTGACGGAAGAGCAGCGAACCGACGGCGAGTTCCTTGACCGTCTCGCCGGGCAGGTCGGCTGGCGCTTCCGGGTCGTGGTTGCCGGCGACCCAGAACCAGTCGCGGCCGGCCATCATAGCCTCCAGCTGTTCGCGAAAACTCTGATGCATGCGCTGGGCGCCGCCACCATCGTGGAAGGAGTCGCCCAGGCTGACGACGATGCGCGGTTGGTAGTCGGCAATGACCGCCTGCAGCCGCAGCAAGGTGGCGCCGGTGTCGTAAGGCGGGATCAGCGCGCCGCGCCGGGCAAAGGAAGAACCTTTTTCGAGATGCAGGTCGGAGACCGCGAGCAGTCGCAGATCGGGGAAATAGAGCACGCCGCGGCGGTCGCAGACCGCGCGCTCGCCGGCGATGCCGACAAGGTCGGCCTCGGCGATCAGCGTTGCGCGCGACAGCGAAAAATTCATCCCCCTCTGGGCCCTCTCTTTCACTCCGTCATCTCAGGGCCCATGGCCTCTTCGACGAGCGTCGCGGCATCCATCAACAGCGTCTCGTCCGCTTCGCCATGCACCGGCATCTTGCCGATTTCGAGCATGATCGGCACGGCGAGCGGCGATATCTGTTCGAGCTTCTTATGCACGATTCGACCGCGGATGCGCGAGAGCATCTCGGCAAGTCTGCTGACATCGAGCAATCCGGTCGCGGCATCCGTACGGGTGGCCTGCAGCAGAATATGGTCGGGTTCATGGCTGCGCAGCACGTCATAGATGAGGTCGGTCGAAACGGTCACCTGGCGGCCGCTTTTCTCCTTGCCTGGGTGGCGCTTTTCGATCAGTCCGGAAATCAGCGCGCAGTTGCGGAAGGTGCGCTTCAGCAGCCAGCTGTCGGCAAACCAGGCTTCGAGATCATCGCCCAGCATGTCTTGATCGAACAGCGTGGCCAGCGACGGTTTTCTGTTCCTGAACATCCAGCCCATATCGGCCAGCGACCAGATGGCCAGCGCATAGTCTGTGGCAACAAAACCGACTGGCTTGGCTCCCGCCCGGTCGAGCCGTCGCGTCAGCAGCATGCCGAGCGTCTGATGCGCAAGCCTCCCCTCAAACGGATAGGCCACGAGGTAATAGCGGTTGCCGCGTGGGAAAGTCTCGATCAACAGGTCGTCGCGTTTCGGCAGGACGGACTTGTCCGCCTGAAACCGCAGCCAATCCGCCACCTGCTCGGGCAGTTTCTTCCAGCGTTGCGGGTCGTCGAGCATGGCCCGCACCTGCTCGGCGAGGTAGGTCGAAAGCGGGAATTTGCCACCGCCATAATAGGGCACCTTCGCGTCGCTGCCGGGCGCGTTCGAGACGAAGCACTCGTTCTCGCGAATGCCTTCGAAGCGCAAGATCTTGCCGGCGAACATGAAGGTATCGCCGTGCACCAAAGTCTCCAGGAATGCTTCCTCGATCTTTCCCAGCACCCTGCCGCCGCGCGAGGCCGCCCCCCTGCTGCCGGCGTGCACATAACGTACATTGAGCGCCGGCACTTCGATGATGGTGCCGACATTGAGCCTGTATTGCTGGGCGACGCCCGGATTTGAAACCCGCCACAAGCCTTCCTTGGTCTGCCGGATGCGGGCATAGCGCTCGTAATTTCTCAGCGCGTAGCCGCCGGTGGCCACGAAGTCGATGACGCGGTCAAAAGTCTGCCGATCAAGACTGGCGTAGGGGGCAGCGGTCCTCACTTCATTGAACAGCGTGTCGGCGTGAAACGGCGCGCCGCAGGCGCAGCCCAGCACGTGTTGCGCCAAGACGTCGAGCCCGCCATTGACCAGCGGCGGCGTGTCCTGGGCGCCGAGATAATTGGCGTCGAGCGCGGCTCGGCACTCCAGCACTTCGAAGCGATTGGCAGGAATGAGGATCGCCTTGGACGGCTCGTCCATCCGGTGGTTGGCGCGGCCGATGCGCTGCGCCAGGCGGCTGGCGCCCTTCGGCGCGCCGACATGCACCACCAGATCGACATCGCCCCAGTCGATACCGAGATCGAGCGTCGAGGTGGCGACGATGGCGCGCAACGCATTTTCGCCCATGGCCTTCTCGACGCGGCGGCGCTGAGCGACGTCCAGGGAGCCGTGATGGAGCGCGATCGGCAGCGTGTCCTCATTGACGCGCCATAGCTCCTGGAACAGCAACTCGGCTTGGCTGCGGGTGTTGACGAAGAGCAGCGTGGTCTTGTGCCGCTTGATCTCGCGGTAGATCTCGGGTGTGGCGTAGCGGGCGGAGTGCCCGGCCCAGGGCACCCGCTCTTCCGAGTCGAGGATCGATATCTCGGGCTTCGCGCCGCCCGTGACGACGATGATCTCGGACATAGCGCCGGGAGACGCCTGGCTGACCAGCCAGCGGCGCAACTCGTCGGGCTCCGCCACGGTGGCCGACAGGCCTATGGTCTGCAACCCGGGGACAAAGGCGCGTAAGCGCGCCAGGCCGAGCGCCAGCAGATGCCCACGCTTGGAAGTGACCAATGAATGCAATTCGTCGAGCACCACATAGCGCAATTCCTCGAAGAAGCGTCTGGCGTCGTTCGAGGCGATCAGCAGCGCAAGCTGCTCGGGCGTGGTCAGCAGGATGTCCGGGGGCACCAATTTCTGCCGCTGGCGCTTGTGCGAAGGCGTGTCGCCGGTGCGGGTCTCAATGGTCACGGGCAGGCCGATCTCCTCGACCGGCTTGCCGAGATTGCGCTCGATGTCGACGGCTAACGCCTTGAGCGGCGAAATGTAGAGTGTGTGGATGCCGCGGCGGGCTTCGCCTGGCTTTCGCTTGGGACGGTTGGCGAGCTCGGTCAGCGACGGCAAAAAACCGGCCAGCGTCTTGCCGGCCCCGGTCGGCGCGATCAGCAGCGCCGATTGGCCGCTTTGCGCCTTCGCCAGCAGGTCCAATTGATGGGCGCGTGGCGACCAGCCCTTTTGGCCGAACCATTTGACGAATGGCTCAGGCAGCAGGACGGCGGCATTCCGTTCGGCAAGGCGCGGCTGCTCGGTCACGCGCAAGAGTTAGCGCGGCGGCAGACAATCGCCAAGGAAAATCGGAACAAAAGGGGATCAACGTCCCTTTTCCTTTCCCTTGTGGGAGATAGGGAAAGGCTGGGGCTACGGCCTCCTGAAACCCGTCGGGCCGCCATAGAGATAGCCGATGCGCTGGACCGCTTCCTTCAGCCCCTCGCGCGAGACCAGCATGGTGTGACCGTTGGCGTGGATCATGTTCTTTTCGTCGGTCATGATCGCGACGTGACCTTTCCAGAAGACGAGGTCGCCACGTCGGAGACCTGAATAGTCCGCAGCCGGTTCGAACGGCGTGCCGATCGACGCTGCCTGCATATCGGAGTCGCGCAGGACATCCTTGCCCGTCATGCGCATCGCCAGCTGCACGAGGCCGGAGCAGTCGATGCCGAAGCCCGAGACACCGCCCCAGAGATAGGGCGTGCCAAGGAAGCTCTCGGCGACCGTGACGTAATCCTCGGCCAGCTCGGCGGGCGGCCGCAAATGGCGGGCGATGACCGCCTGGCCGGATGGCAGCAGCGCGTAATGCGTGCCGCGTGTTTCGGCAGAACCGGTCACCGTCACAGTCGAGCCCATCGACAACTGTCCGCTGATCGGAAAACGCAGATCGGGGCCCGGATAGAGGAAAGTGCGCGGCACGGAAACGATGTGCGTGGGTGCATGGTCGCGCACGCCAAGAAGATTGTCCGCCACATAGCCGACATAGCCGTCGCGCTCGGCCTGTACCCAGGCCCAGCCTTCCGCATCCTCGAAGACGAGCACGTCGTCGCCGAACAGCGCTTGCGTGTTCACCCCCGCATCGGGGCGCGGCGCCTTGCGCAGATCGGCGACAGCGGCCGTGATCCGCGCCGGGCGGCCGGTGACGAAGCGGTCGGCGGCGACCTCGCCCTTCAGCCTCGCATCGGCAAGGTCGGAGCGGAAGGCATGAAGGCGGGCATCCCTGGCGGTCAAATCGATATCCAGTTCTCAGAATGAGGTCAGATGGGCAGTTCGTGCGCCCGGGCAACGATACCATCGCCGAAGCGCTCGACAAAGAGCGCGCCTTCCACCGTGCGCCGGATCAGCACATTGCGCTTGTCGAGCTCGTCGCGATGGCGCGATACCAGCTTCAGCGCGCCCATCGTGTCGAGCGCCCGGGTGATGACCGGCTTGGTGACATTGAGTTTTGCTGCAAGCCCGCGCACCGTGTGCGGCGGCGGATCGAGGTAGATGGTGAACAGGATCGCCGTCTGGCGCATGGTGAGATCGGGCTCGCCAGCGCGCACCTGGGCCAGCATCACCTGCTGCCACAGTCGCAAGGCCTGGCTTGGGCGCATCGAGATCGACATCGCCCAAGCATGCCGGCAAATTGTTTCGGTTCCGTTTCAGTGGCAGCGTCTCGCCGCTACGCTCCAAAACGTCCGGCGATGACCTGCTCCAGCGCGCGGATGCCTTGCGCCTCGCCGCCGGTCAGGCCGTGGGGACGATCGGCCGGGTTCCAGGCGAAGATGTCGAAATGCGCCCAGCTGCGGGTCTTCTCGACGAAGCGCTTGAGGAAAAGTGCCGCCGTGATCGACCCGGCAAAACCGTCGGTCGTCACATTGTTGATGTCGGCGATCTTCGAGGAAAGCTTCGCGTCGTAGGGACGCCACAGCGGCATACGCCACAGCGAGTCCTCGACCTTGACGGACGCCGCGCTCAGATCGGCGGCAAGCGTTTCGTCGTTGGTGTAGAAAGGCGGCAGATCGGGTCCCAGCGCGACACGCGCGGCACCGGTCAGCGTTGCCATGTCGATGAGCAAAGCGGGCTGCTCCTCATCGGCCAGCGCCAGCGCATCGGCCAGGATCAGCCTGCCTTCTGCGTCGGTGTTGCCGATCTCGACGGTGATGCCCTTGCGGCCCCTCAACACATCGCCAGGCCGGAAGGCATTGCCGGCGATCGAATTCTCGACGGCGGGGATCAGCACGCGCAGCCGGACATTCAATTTCGCCGCCATGATCATGGAAGCAAGGCCCAGCACGTTGGCGGCGCCGCCCATATCCTTCTTCATCAAAAGCATGCCGGCCGATGGCTTGATGTCGAGGCCGCCGGTGTCGAAGCAGACGCCCTTGCCGACCAGCGTCACCTTCGGCGCATCGCCCGGTCCCCAGATCATGTCGATCAGCCGAGGCGCGCCGGTCGAAGCCCGGCCCACGGCATGGATCATAGGGAAGTTCCGCGCGAGGAGATCTTCGCCATGGATCACGGAGATATCGGCGCCATGGGCGGCCGCGAGTTTCCGGGTGGCTTCCTCCAGTTCAAGCGGCCCCAGGTCGCTGGTCGGCGTGTTGACGAGGTCGCGTGTCAGGAACACGCTGTCGGCGACGCGGCGGACATGCGCGGCGTCGGCGCCCTCAGGAAGCGCAAAGCGCAAAGCTCTGCCGGGTTTCTTGCCGTAGCGGGTGAAGACGTAGCCCCCGAGGACCAGGGCGAGCGCGGCGAGATCAGGCTGCGCGATCGCCGACGCGAAATGCCAATCGCCCTCCGGCAACGACCTTGCGAGCGCGCCGAGGGCAAGAACGCTTTCGCCATCGCCGGTGCCGAACAATGCGCCGGCAAGGCTGCCGCCCTCGCGCGGCAGGACCAGCGTGCGCCCTGCCTCGCCGGAAAAGCCGTTTGCTCTTGCCCATGCGACGGCGGCGGGGGGCAGCGCGGAGGCTTCAAGGGCGTCCTTTGGCACCAGAAAGACAGGCAAGGCGGCTTCCGGCTTCTGCTCAACGAGTTCTACAGGCATGTAATGATCTCCGGCCGAACAGCTTGAGTCGGCGCTTCTTAACGGTCCGTTAGGGTTAACAGAATATTTCTGCGGGAGGGAAGACGGCCAGCCAATGGCCGCACAGGAATGGAGACCGGGCCGCAGATGCCTACCACAGCCTTGAACCTTACAGCCAAGCGTCTCATCACTACCGCCTTCATGGCGGCATTGGCGGCCAGCGTCGCAGGCTGCGGCAGCACCAGCAAGTTCACCACCGGCTCCATCTCCCGCTCCGACAGCAGGCCGCTGGAAACGATGTCGGCCAGCGAATTGCGGACGGCCACGTCCAGGCTCGGCCAATCCTACGCCCGCAATCCGAACGACAAGCGACTGGCGATGAATTTCGCGGCGGCGCTGCAGATGGACGGCGACGCCGCCCAGTCGCTGGCGGTGATGCGCAAGCTGGCGATCGCCTATCCCAAAGATCGCGACGTGCTTGCAGCCTATGGCAAGGCGCTTGCCGCCAACGGCCAGTTCGAGCCGGCCCTCGATGCGGTGCGGCGCGCGCAGACGCCCGAATATCCGGACTGGAAGCTGGTGTCGGCGGAAGCCGCCATTCTCGACCAGATGGGTCAGAAGGACGAAGCGCGGCAGGACTATCGCAAGGCGCTGGAACTGAAGCCGAACGAACCTTCGGTGCTGTCCAATCTCGGCATGTCCTATGTGCTCGAAGGCGACCTGCGCACGGCGGAGACCTATATGCGCTCGGCCGCGCAGCAGCCTGGCGCCGACAGCAGGGTACGGCAGAACCTCGCGCTGGTCGTCGGGCTGCAGGGCCGCTTCGACGAGGCCGAGAAGATCGCCTCGCAGGAACTGTCGCCCGAGCAGGCGCAGGCCAACATCGCCTATCTGCGGCAGATGCTCGCCCAGCAGAACGCCTGGAGCCAGTTGAAGGATCAGGACAAGGGCAAGGCGAAAGTCGCCACGAACTGACCGCGGGCATCGTCAAAGCACCGCTGAAATTGAAAAGCCACGCGGGACCTCGCGCGGCTTTTTGCTTGATGCGAACGGAAGGCTACGGCGAAGTCGCCGAGCCTAACCGCTCGGCACTTTTCGCGGAATTGCTTTACTGGCCCGAGGAGCTGTGCTGGTCGCCGAAGATGCCGCGCTGGCTGACCTGGATGCCGGCCGGCCCAAGAATGATGGCGAACAGAACCGGCAGGAAGAACAGGATCATCGGCACGGTGAGCTTCGGCGGAAGGGCCGCGGCCTTCTTTTCGGCGGCGTTCATGCGCATGTCGCGGCTTTCCGAGGCGAGCACGCGCAACGCGTGCGCCACCGGCGTGCCGTAGCGTTCGGCCTGGACCAGGGCCTGCGACACCGATTTCACCGATTCCAGGCCGGTGCGGCTTGCCAGGTTCTCATAGGCGATCTTGCGATCCTGCAGATAGGACAGCTCGGCATTGGTGAGCACGAATTCCTCGGCAAGCGGCACCGACTGCGCGCCGACTTCGTCGGCAACCCTGCGCAAGGCCGCTTCCACCGACATGCCGGATTCCACGCAGATCAGCATCAGGTCGAGCGCGTCCGGCCACGCCAGCTGGATCGACTGCTTGCGCTTGGTCGCGCGGTTGTTGACGTAGAGGATCGGCGCGTAGAAGCCGCCATAGGCGACAACGACACAGACGAACAGCTTGATGAAAGCCGGCTGCTGCGGCAGGCCGCCGAGCACGAACAGATAGATGGCCGCCAAGGCAAAACCGACGAATGGCAGGACAAGGCGGAAGAAGAGGAAACGCGTCAGCGGGTTCTGGCCGCGGAAGCCCGCGACCTTGAGCTTCTGGATCGTGCTTTCATCGGCAAGCGCACGCCTCAGATCGAGGCGGTCGACGATGTTGCGCATGCCGATGGACTGTTCCTCACGCAGGCCCTTGCGGCGGCGGTCGGCCTCGCTGGCCAGCCGCGCACGCTGCTCGGCGCGCAATTTGTCGCGTTCGAGCGCCACGCTCTTCATGCGCGACTTCAGCGACGTGCCGCCGAACGCCGGCATGAGCGTGAAGACGGTCGCAAACACGGCAATGCCGACTAGCATCGCGATCAGGAAAGAAGGGTCGGTGAGTGTCTTGACGACTTGCTCTGTCATGGACCCGCGCCCCTACACTTCGAAGTTCATCATCTTGCGCATCACCAGGATGCCGATCGACATCCACACACCCGAGCAGCCGAGGATCAGGTTGCCGACGCTGGTGGTGAACAGCGGCATGATGTAGTTCGGGCTCGACAGATAGACGAGGAAGGCGACGACAAAGGGCAAAGCACCGATGATGACGGCGGATGCCTTGGCTTCCATCGAAAGCGCCGCCACCTTGGCTTTCATTTTCTTGCGGTCGCGCAGGACGCGCGAAAGGTTGCCCAGCGCTTCGGACAGGTTGCCGCCGGCCTGCGACTGAATCTGGATGACGATGCCGAAGAAGCCGGCCTCGCTGCATGGCATGGTTTCGGACATGCGCATGGCGGCGTCGGGCACGGACATGCCCATCTGCTGGGAATCGACGATGCGGCGGAACTCGGACCGGACCGGTTCAGGCGATTCGTTGGCGATCAGGCGGATCGCATCGTTGAGCGGCAGGCCGGACTTGACCGCGCGCACGATGATGTCGAGCGCGTTCGGGAATTCTTCGAGGAAGGCCTTGACGCGACGCGCACGGCGAAACGACACGAACCAGCGCGGCAGACCGAGGCCGCCCACCAGCAGGGCGCCAGGCAGAGCCCACAAAGGCGCGCCGACGAAAAAGAGAAGGCCCGTGAGCACAACGCCACACACAGCCGAATACATGTAGAAGCGCTCGATCGGAACCTGCATGCCGGCCTGGCGGATCTGAACCTTCAGCGGCGGCTTCCTGACGTTTTGGTCGTTGGTCTTCTGCTTCTCGTCGAGCTGCTTGAGCGAATCCTGAAGACTTTTGCGCCGCTTGACCGCCTCCGCGGCGCGGTCGCGCGTGGCTTTCACCACGGACCGGTCGGTTTCGGCCGTCTTGATGGTCTGAAGCCGCTTGCCGGCCTGCTTCTCGTTGTCGATGCGCGTGAACAGGAAGGCATAGGCCACCGCGCCGGCGCTGAAGCCGGCGAGCACGACGAAAGCCAGGACGGTGGTGTCAATTCCGAACATCGACCGGTGCCCCTACACCTCCAGACAAATCAGTCAGCGCGTTTCTCCATCGCCTCGAGCGCGTTGGCGAGGCGCTGCTCCTCGCCGTAATAGCGGGCGCGGTCCCAGAAATGCGGGCGGCCGATGCCCGTCGACACGTGCTCGCCGACCAGCCGGCCGCTCGAGTCCTCGCCCTTGATGTTGTAGAGGACAAGATCCTGGGTAATGATGACATCGCCCTCCATGCCGACCACCTCGGTGATGTGGGTGATGCGGCGCGAGCCGTCGCGCAGGCGAGCCGCCTGGATGATCACGTCGATCGAGCCAACGACGATCTCGCGCACCGTGCGCTGCGGCAGCGAGTAGCCGCCCATGGCGATCATCGATTCGATACGGTTGAGGCATTCGCGCGGGCTGTTCGAGTGGATCGTTCCCATCGAGCCGTCGTGGCCGGTGTTCATCGCCTGGAGCAGGTCGAACACTTCCGGTCCGCGCACTTCGCCGACGATGATCCGCTCGGGCCGCATGCGCAGGCAGTTCTTGACCAGGTCGCGCATGGTCACCTCGCCCTCGCCCTCGAGATTGGGCGGCCGGGTTTCGAGACGGACCACATGCGGCTGTTGCAGCTGCAGTTCCGCCGAATCCTCGCAGGTGATGACGCGCTCCTCGCGGTCGATATAATTGGTCAGGCAGTTGAGCAGCGTCGTCTTGCCGGAGCCGGTGCCGCCCGAAATGACAACGTTGCAGCGGACGCGACCTATGATCTTGAGGATTTCCGCGCCTTGCGGCGAGATGGCGCCGAACTTGACCAGCTGATCAAGCGTCAGCTTGTCCTTCTTGAATTTGCGGATGGTGAGCGCGGTGCCGTCGATCGACAGCGGCGGCGCAATGACGTTGACGCGCGAGCCATCGGGCAGGCGCGCGTCGCAGATCGGGCTCGATTCGTCGACGCGGCGGCCAACCTGGCTGACGATACGCTGGCAGATGTTGAGCAGCTGCTGGTTGTCGCGGAAGCGCACACCGGTCTGCTCGACCCTGCCATTGACTTCGATGTAGACGTTCTTGGACCCGTTCACCATGATGTCGGCGATATCGTCGCGGGCAAGCAACGGCTCCAGCGGTCCATAGCCCAGAACGTCGTTGCAGATGTCCTCCAGCAGTTCTTCCTGCTCGGCAATCGACATGGCGAAATTCTTGATCGCGATGATGTCGTTGACGATGTCGCGGATTTCCTCGCGCGCGCTCTCGGGATCGAGCTTGGCGAGCTGCGACAGATCGATCGTGTCGATCAGCGCGGAGAAAACCTGGCTCTTGGTGTCGTAGTAGGTTTCAGAGCGCTCGCGCTGGACCCTTCTTGGCGGCTCCGGGGCCATCGGCGGCGCCTCGACGGGGCGGCGCGCAGGCGGCGCGGCCGGCGTGCCGGAGGGCGGCGCGACCGGCCGTTCGGCCGTCATCGTCGCGATCGGTGCGGCGGCGGGAGCGGATGCCGGCGGACGGAATTCGGGCGTTGCCCGGCTGCCGTCGTCTTTGCCTCTTTTACCAAACATGATCGACTACCCGATGCCGCTCAATCAGCGTCACTTCTTGTTGCGCGAGAGCTTGCCGAGGATCGAGCCCAGGCCTGCCTTCTTCCTTGTCTTGATTTCGCTGCGCCCAGTCAGCACATGCGCTATCTCATTGATGGTCGCGACGACTGGACTCTTGGCGTCCATCTCGGAGAGCATGCGGCCATTGTTGGCGGCATTGCCGAACAGCAGCGGTTCGAAGTTGATCACGGCCACCGGCGTGATGCCGAGCGGTTCGGCGAAATCGGAAGCCGCAATCTCGGGCCGCTTCGGAACGCCGGCCTGGTTGATGATCAGCTTCGGCGGGGGATCGTTCGGACGCAACCGCTTCAGCATGTCCACCATGTTCTTGGTGTTGCGAAGATTTGCGAGCTCGGGCGTGGCCGTGATGACGATCTCGTCCGCCCTGATCAGCGTGCTCTTCGTCCAGCCGCTCCAGACGTGAGGGAGGTCGAGGACCAAAAGAGGCGCGCTGCGCTGCGCCGTCTCGATGATCTGCGAGAAGGCCTCGGCGTCGAAGTCATAGACGCGCTCGAGCGTAGAGGGAGCCGCGAGCAGCGACAGATGCTCGGCGCATTGCGCGAGCAGACGGTCGAGATAGACCTCGTCGACCCGCTCGGGCGAAAACACCGCCTCGGCAATGCCTTGTGCCGGATCCTGGTCGAAATTGATGTTGGCGGTGCCGAAGGCGAGGTCGAGATCGGCGATGACGACCTCGGACTTGAAAAGGGAAGACATCGCCCAGGCGACATTGTGAGCGATGGTCGAGGAGCCGACGCCGCCTTTGGCGCCAATGAAGGCGATCGAGCGGCCGATCGGCTCCGATTCAGGATCGACGAAGATCGATGACACGACGCTGACGATGTCGGTCATCGAGACCGGCGCTATGACATATTCGGAAATGCCCGAACGGATGAGCTCGCGGTAGAGCCCGACATCATTGTAGTGGCCGATGACCACAACCTTGGAGGACGGATCGCAATATTCGGCGAGCTGGCCGAGTTGCTCGAGCAGTTGCTGCGGTTCGCTGCGCGATTCCAGCAGGATCAGGTTCGGTGTCGGCGCCGACTGGTAGAACTCGATCGCGGTCGGGATTCCGCCCATGTGGACCTTGAGATGGGCTTTGGCCATCCGGCGATCCTCGCCGGCGCGCGCGACAGGATTGGCGACCCCCTCGGTCTCGCAGAAGGCCTGGATCGAAATGCGCGGCACGGGACGCAACGCCTGCATGGCGGCGATGTCCTGCTGCGAAAGATCGCCGGTTTCCGCGGGCGTGTCGTAGGCAAGATTGCTCATCGTCATGCTCTTTCCGTGACTGCTCTCTTCGTCATCCGGCGCGGCTCAGTAGGTTACTTCCGAATTGCCGAGGAACTCGTCCGAGATGCCCCTGCTCCGATAGACGTCGATCACCGCGCCACGATTTTCGGCATCGATGTCGGACTGCTTGCGCGGCCCGATCAGATCGTTGGGATTGGCCACCTGGGCCGCGAGGTTGTTCTGATAGGAGCAGCCGAAGTCGGCGTAATGCTTGTTTTCCGACGTCTCCGTCAGATCATCGGGCCAACGGCCGCATTTATCTGTCTGGGCGCGCACGGCGACAAAGGCGACGCGCACCGGCGCGGACGCTTCCGGCACCGCCGACTGATAGGACGTCATGACGATCCGGCTGCGCTTGACGCCCGCCGCCATAGCGAGCCTGGCAAAGTCGCGACCGGCGGCACGTGCGGCAATCTCGTTGGCGGACCCGGCCGGCATCGCGATCGTCAATGCCGGCGCGGCGCTCTTGTCGTAGCCGTCGAGAAAGCCGAGCAGCGCATCGCGCTGCGCGCCGGTCATGCCGCGATCGCCGGCGCCGACGGGCAGATCGATCTTCTGGTTCTTCTCGGCGATCACGATTGGATGGTTCGTGCGGTAATCGTCCGGAATTGATCCTACCGTGATGCTGTCGCGGTTGGCGCAGCCTGCGAGCGACGCCGCCAGCATGACCGCCAGCGCCGGGACCATCTGCCGACGGATCCTTGCGATACCGGATGCTGTCCGGACCGTCATGACCTTCGATGCTGACTTGGACATATCCGCATTCCCACTCATTTGTAGATGAAGCCCACGACGCCGTGGTAGCGGCCCGGCGGCCTGTCGGTCTGCATAGTGCCGTAGACCCGGTTGACGCGGCCGAGGAACATGGCGGCGCCATCGCTCGCCGCATTGAAGTTGTCGTCCGGCTTGGCCAGCTCATTGCGCGCCACCGGCCGCGACAGATAGGGCGTGATGATGATGACGAGCTCGCTTTCGTTGCGGACGAAATCGCGGCTGCGGAACAGCGTGCCGAGCACCGGAATTTTCGTCAGCCCGGGTAAGCCGTCGACAGCCTGCCGGATATCGTCGCGGACGAGACCGGCGATCATCATCGAGCCGCCGGATGGCAATTCCACGGTCGTATCCGCCAGGCGTTTGCGCAACGAGATGACATTCGTGTCGCCCAAGGCGAACGAGCCTTCCGTAGTCGGCTCTGAAACCGCGGTTCTTACCTTCAGGCTGATGCGGCCGGCAGACAACACCACCGGCTGGAACTCCAATCCGATGCCGTACTCGACCTTGTCTGCCGTCCAGGTCCTTTCGCCAGTCTGATTATCTGTCGATTTGTTGTTGGTGACGGAACTCACCAGGTTGTATTCACCACCGACTTTGAACGTCGCCTTTTCGCCTGAAACAGCGGTCAGCGTCGGCTCCGCCAGCGTCTTCATGACGCCGGATTGTTCCATGGCGGTGATGGTGCCTTGCAGAGACGAACTTGCGAAGTCGAACCCTGAACTGGACAATGGCTTGCCGAGGCCGGGATAGGTGTCGACGGTGGAGCCAAAGGTTATGCCGTTGCTGCCGCCGTTGCCCACCATGTTGACGCCGAGCTGCTTCATCACCGAGCGGCTGACTTCAGCGACGGTCACCTTGAGCGTCACCTGGTCGTCACCGATGATCTGCAAGAGGTTGACGATTTTGGAGGTCCGGCGCTCCTGGTCGGGATTGTTGATGTCGACGCCGCCATTGACCGAGCCGCCGGCGGCGGTCTGCGAATATTGACCCGTCGTCGCTTCACCACCGGAGACGAAGATGGTCGCCAGGTCGACGGCGCGCTTGGAATCGAGGGGCGTGTCGACCGTGCCCGTCAGGACGACGTTGTCGTTGAGCAGCTCGACCTTGATCTGCGAGGACGGGATGAAGCGCTTCAGATAGTCTTCCAGCCCGGCGACGTCGCGCTCAACGGCCAGATCCAGACTGACGATCTGCTCGCCATTGGGACCGAAAACGAAGATGTTGGTTTCGCCGACCGCCTTGCCGAACAGGTAGATGCGCCGTGCCGTGCGGGTCACGGCATCGGCAACCGCCGGATTGGCGACAAGGATATCATAGGCGTCGCTCGGCAAGTCGATGACCACGGATTTGTTGAGGCCGAGCTTGACGCGCTGCGTGGCGACGGAAGCCGATACGCCGGCGCTCGCGGCCTTAGCTTCAACCAGTCCCGGAGCGCTGGTGCCGACGAGGAAAACGCCGATCGCCGCGGCGGCCAGGAAGGGCAGCAGTTTACCGTTCAGCCTCATTTCCTTGCTCCCACCTCGGAAACCTCGCCTGACTTGATCAGGCGCACCGTTCCGCGCCGTCCGTTGCCGTTGACCAGGTAGTCGGCTTCGTCCGTAATCTTTTCGTGGATGTCGGTGATCGGGCGCAGCGCGAGCGTCAGGCGGTCCGCCATCTGCTGCGCCACCGTGATGATCTCCGCCTGCTGCGGCGTCAGCTCCAGAGTAGCGGTCTGGCCGACCCTGGTCTTCT
The DNA here is from genome assembly GCA_000824805.1 of Mesorhizobium sp. SOD10. Classification (GTDB taxonomy): domain Bacteria; phylum Pseudomonadota; class Alphaproteobacteria; order Rhizobiales; family Rhizobiaceae; genus Mesorhizobium. Next base: position 340,098 of record CCNA01000001.1, on the reverse strand, counting down.
TGCCTTCCTCGTCTTCCTGGATGGTCTGGTCGATGGCCAGCACGCGGATGTTCTTGAGGATCGTCTCGGTGTTGAAGCCACTGCCGCCATTGCCGGTATCGGCGCGGCGGGTCATGATGACGTCGACGAAGTCGTTGGGCAGGATGAAGCCGCCGGCGGACGTGTCGGCCGATATCGCGGTCGCGACGGCGCGCATGCCGGAAGGCAGGATCGACGACATGAAGCTCTGCCCCTCGCCGACCAGCTTCGAGCGACGCAATGGTTCGCCGGTATACATGGCGACGCGGGCGACCGAGCCCTTGAGCTTTTCGATCGCGTCAGGCTCGGCGGCGCGCGTGATAAAATTGGCGTTGACGCCATCGGCTGGCCATTCTTCCCAGCTGATGTTGGTGCCAAGCTGGCTGCCCATCGGCACGTCGCCGGAAAGCACCAGTACATCCTGCAGCGCGATCGCCGGCTGTTTGGGCGCATCGACGACGACCTGAGGCGGCGGCGCCGCGACCATGTTCTTCGCCACATAGCCCGCGCCACCCGCCGCGACCGCAGCCACGCCCAGAATAATCAATCGGGATGCTGGCATTCGTCCGAAACCCTTCGCCTCAAGGCAAACCACCTCGCCAGGCCGGACTTTGCAGCTCCAATCGTCAAAACAAGGTTAATGCAATGCTTACGATCGTGATTAATTTAAGGTTTACTCAAATTGGATGGAACGGCCCGCCGTTAACAAAAAAGGCGGCCAAGCCGCCCTTGTGATCCGACGAAAGGGGGCTGGGCCACCCGGGGGATCGCCGACAGCAATGCCGCTCAAGCCTATGAGGTGAGCCTCTGCAGTGCCCAGACCATCAGCGGCGAATCTGGGAAAGTGATCAGGCCGCCCGCGCCCAGCGCGATGCCATATGGGATGCCAACGCTCTCATCCGCGAAATGGCGCAGAAACCGGTTGTGGCCGGTGTAGATGGGGAGCGGCGATTTCCGGTAAGCAAGGATTGCCAGCGTTAGCAGGCCGCCGATGAAAGCCGAGGTCACCAGATAGCCGATCAGGTTAATGTTGAGGCCCATCCATAGGGCGGTCGCGGCCAGAAGCTTGGCGTCGCCGCCGCCCATGCCGCCGAGCGCAAAAAGGCCGAACGTCACCGCAAGCACGAAGGCGCCGGCGGCGAAGTGCCAGCCATAGGTTGCCCAGTCCATACCGGTGACCGGCGCGACAAGCGCGAATGTCACCGCCAACAGCACGGGAACACGGTTGGCGATCGTCATCGACAAGGTATCCGAGACCGCAGCGAACAGCATGCAGAAGGGAAAGACGACGAAGATCAGGGCTTCGATCATGGACGTGGCGCCTGCGATGGAATCTTGCCTTCAATCTAGCCGGGTTCGATTAACGATTGATGAGATGGGTCACTCGAAATCGCCCGGACCAACGGACTCGCCCGGAAGTGCGCGGCGGTTCCGGGACAACGGCATGCATAGAAACCGAGACTTAAATGCCTCGCCTGAATCAGCTTCAGCGCGACGCGCTTCAACCGGCGTGATCCAGACCCAAATGAAAAAGGGCCGCCTCGAGGCGGCCCTCATTTCCAAGACGCGACCCGCGGCCTATTACTTGCCGGCGTTGTTGAGGGTTTCGGAAATGTTCTGGAACTTGGCGTTCAGGGCAGAGCCGAGCGCAGTGGCGCCGACCATGATGGCGAGTGCGATGAGGGCAGCGATCAGACCGTATTCGATGGCGGTTGCGCCGGATTCGTCCTTCACGAAACGTGCAATGAGATTAGACATTCGAGAGCTCCTACTCCACGTGTTGCAGCACTTCCGTCAACTTCTCTTTGCGGTTGATCGGATGCTGCAAATCTAGGGAGAACCCGTTTCAATCGGCTTAATAAACAGCCTTACCGATTCCTTTCCGGTGGTGAACGCGCTGCTTGGTTAACCATGGCCTAAACATCGGCAGGGAGCTCGGCTCCCGGGAAACCGGCGCTTTTGCAATATTGCTAAAACAGCAAGCGCCCTCGACTCATGACGCTCATGCAAGCCGATCCTTAATCATGCCAAGCCCGGCTTAACCGTTGCTTCACCAATCTCGTTCATGTTCCGTTGAAGAATCTGCGTGCGGGAGCGCTTCAATGACATTGTCGAGATTGCTGTTTCCAGTCGCCGCGCTGCTGGCAACCGCCGCCTTGGTCATGCCGGCGAGCGCCGGCGCCGGCATAGAAGTCACCATGAACCAGGCGAAGATCGTCAAATTATCGCGCGCCGCCGACACGGTCGTCATCGGCAATCCGGCGATCGCCGACGCCTCCGTGCAGGACGCCTCGACCATCGTTCTCACCGGCAAGGGCTTCGGTGTCACCAACATAGTCGTGCTCGATTCAGACGGCAGCCCGATCATCGATGAACAGGTGACGGTCGTGCGGCAGGCCGCCTCCTCGGTACGCATCTACAGACGCGCCGAAGTCCAGACCATGTCCTGCACACCCTATTGCGAGAGCGCGTTCAAGAGCGAGGCCGAGAAGGCTTCCGAAGCCGAAATGAGCGCCGGGCACTGAGCCCTGCGAGGGCGAACCCCACGGGCATTAAAGACAGCTTAAAGCTTGCCCGGCGAATTTAACGATCATCCAAACCGGAACTCAATGGGTTTTCGCTAACCTTGCCGCCGGTACCGCAAAGGGATCGGCAGGAACGCGATATGAGCAAGGATGCCACATCCGGCAACGGCACGGACAGCGAGGTGCGCGCCAGATCGCGGCCCGGCTTTTTCAGCGACAGGCGCGGCAGCACGGCGATGGAATTCGCGATGCTGGCCATACCGTTCGCGCTTCTCGTCTTCGCCATCCTCGAGAGCTGCATTTCGTTCGCGGGCCAGGAGGTGATGGCCAACGCCACCGACGATGTTGCTCGCCAGCTGCGAACCGGGCAGTTGCAGAGGACGAACGTGACCGAAGCGTCCATCAAGCAGCTGATCTGCAGCAGGCTTGAGATCATGGTGGCCAAGAACTGCCCGGGATTGCTCGTCGATTTGCGCGAGTATCCGAGTTTCGCCGACGCCGCCACGGCGGGCTTCAAGATAGTCGACGGCGACATCGTGCTAGTGCAGGGCACCAACTCGATGACCTTCACGGTCTCGCCGGGACTGGCGGAATCCATCAACATGTTGCGAGTGTTCTACAAATGGCCGGTGATGACCGATTTCCTGGCCAAGTCGATGGCCAATCTGAAAGACGGCAACACGCTGCATTTCGCATCGGTGACCTGGCAGAACGAGCCATTCGACGACAATTGAGGCTGCTCGACGGCTAAAGCCGCGGCGTGGAGGACGATATGCATAGTGCGGGGGCACTCAGGGGGATTTCGGCGAAGGTGGAGCGGTTTTGCCGCGATCGCCGCGGCGTCGCGGCGATCGAGTTCGCGTTCATCGTTCCGGTGCTGCTCATCATGTATTTCATCACGATGGAAGCCTCTCAGGCCATCGAGACCAGCAAGAAGGTCAGCCGCATCGGCAGCATGGTCGCGGATCTCGTCACGCAGCAGCAGACCGTCGCGAAGGCCAACCTCGATGCCATCATGAAGATCGGCACATCGACGCTGCAGCCCTACAACCGTTCGTTGCCGACGATCATCATCACAGGAATACAGATCACGGACGAAGCAACGCCGAGAGTGCTGGTGGCATGGTCGCGCAAGCTGGTGGGCACCACCTACAGCGCCGACGCGGCCGTGAACACGATAACCACGGTGCCGACGACGCTGAGAATCCGCAACACCTTCCTGGTCCGCGTGGAGAGCGACCTCGGCTACAAACCGATCATCACCTGGTCCGCCAGCAATTCGCAGGGGCTCGGGCTGACCTCGGCTTTCAGCAACATATCGATGAGCGAAACCTACTATCTAAGGCCGCGCCGGAGTCCGACGATACCCTGCAGCGACTGCTGACAGGCTATTCCTGCCCGGCCGTTTCCTGCCGCACGATCGCCACCGCCATCGCATAATCCTTCTGCGCGGCCGGCCCAAAACCGCCGGAATGCGCCCGCTCCAGCAGGTCGTACACATCGGGCGTCTGTGACTTGAGATTGGTCAGGAAGACCGTCAGCCGGCGCTTTGCCTCGGGGTCAAGATCGCTGCGGACGGCGTGCGGGCCGTAGCGCAAGAGGCCCGAGGTCCACAGCACGCGAAGCGACGCTGCAGGGATGCCGGCCGCCTCCAGCCGCGCGACCGTGCCGTCGGAATGGCCGGGCTGGCCGTCGGCAGCGGCCGGCTCCCAGCCGAACAGCGCGTCCGCTTCGCCGCCAGCCAGCATCGTCTCGGCCGCGGCGGCCGAGGCGGCACGCTCCAGGAAGGGCGAATCCCGCGCGATCTTGACGCCTTCGGCCGACAGCGCCGCGAGCGGCAGCAACGCGCCGCCGACATTCTCGGCCGGCGCGATCGCGATCCGGTGCGAGGCCATGGCGGCGAGGTCCGAAAGCCTGCCGTCGCGCGTCACCAGGACGGAACGGATGCCGACGGCGCCGTCGGTATCCACCGGCGCCACCAGAGGTTCGACACAGCCGCAGCGCTCCGAAGCCGTGGCATAGGCGAGAGCCGAATAGACCGCGTATTGCACGCGTCCGCTCGCCTGCGCCTCGATCAGCGCCGCGTAGTCGCGCGCAACGACGAACTCGACCTTCATGCCAGCGCATTGGCATAGGCGTCGGTCAAGCGCGCGAGCCCGGGAACGGTGTTGCCGCCGCCCGATTCAGCGACGATGCCGATGCGGAATGTGCCGATGTCGTCACGCCAGTCGGCGCGGGCCGGCCAGGAGGCAACGCCGAACGCCGCGAGAGCGGCGGCGCACATTTTCACGGCCTGCCTTGCCGCGGTTTTGCCGCGCCTTGCCATATATGCTTCGCTCCCGCCGCATCCGCGTCTCGCCGCAACCATGGCGCCAAGCCGTTGCGGTTTGGTTTCCGATTTGCCAACACCGCCGGGGAACCTTATGTCTGGTTGTCAGGACTGACAACAAAGATACTCATGGCGCGCGCGTTCCTGTTTGTTCTCGATTCTTTCGGCATCGGCGGCGCGGCCGACGCCGAACGCTATGGCGATGCCGGCGCCGACACGTTCGGGCATATCGTCAAGGCCTGCGCCGACGGCCGCGCCGACAGGCAAGGGCTGCGCAGCGGACCGCTCGCGGTGCCCAACATGATGTCGCTCGGGCTTGGCCTGGCGGCGCGAACCGCGACGGGACTCGGCATCGACGCGCCGCTGGTTGCCTCGGCCTTCCATGGCGCCGCCCAGGAAGTGTCGAGCGGCAAGGATACGCCCTCCGGCCACTGGGAGATCGCCGGCCTGCCGGTGCGTTTCGATTGGGGCTATTTTCCCGATACGGTGCCGGCCTTCCCGGCCGAGCTGACCGACGCGATCGTCCGCGAAGGCAAGCTGCCTGGCATCGTCGGCAATTGCCATGCGCCCGGAACCGCGATCATAGAGCGGCTCGGCGAAGAGCATATCCGTACCGGCAAGCCGATCTGCTACACCTCGGTGGACTCCGTATTGCAGATCGCCGCGCATGAAACGCATTTCGGCCTGGAGCGGCTTTATGAGCTTTGCCTCACGGTGCGCCGGCTTGTCGATCCGCTCAAGATCGGGCGCGTGATTGCACGGCCGTTCGTGGGCGAGACGCCCGCTACGTTCCAGCGCACCCACAATCGCCGCGACTATGCAGTGCCGCCGCCGGAGCCGACCCTGCTCGACCGGCTGACCGGGCGCGGCAGCAAGGTCATCGCCGTCGGGAAGATCGGCGACATCTTCGCTCATCGCGGCATTTCGGAAGTGCGCAAGGCCGGCGGCAACATGGCGATGTTCGACAAGGCGCTCGGCGCCATGGACGACGCCCGCGACGGCGACCTGGTCTTTGCCAATTTCGTCGATTTCGACACCGAGTTCGGCCACCGGCGCGATGTCGCCGGCTATGCCGCGGCGCTCGAAGCCTTCGACCGCCGGCTGCCGGAAGCGCTGTCGCGCATCGGGCCGGGAGACCTTCTGATCCTCACCGCCGACCATGGCAACGATCCGACCTGGTCCGGCACCGACCATACGCGCGAACGCGTTCCGGTGATCGGCATCGGGCCGGGGCTGAAGGGCGGCGACATCGGGCTCAGGCCGACCTTCGCCGATATCGGCGAAACCGTCGCGGATCATCTCGGCCTGGCAACCGGTCGCCATGGAACATCCTTCCTCGCAACGATAGGCGGACATGCCTGAGTTGCCTGAAGTCGAGACGGTCCGGCGCGGACTGCAGCCGGTCCTGGAAGGGGCGAGGCTCGTCAGCGTCGAGGCACGCAGGCCCGACCTTCGCTTTCCTTTTCCCGAGCGCTTTTCGGAGAGGCTTACCGGCAAGACCGTGACGGCACTTGGCCGGCGCGCCAAATACCTGACGATGCATGTGGAAGACGGACCGGTGCTGATCTGTCATCTCGGCATGTCGGGATCGTTCCGGGTCGAGGCAGCCGGGAGCAGCGACATACCTGGCACCTTCCATCACGAGCGCTCGAAAAGCACGGCGCATGACCATGTCTTGTTCGACGTCGCCTCGACAACCGGCGAGCGATCGCGCGTTATCTTCAACGATCCTCGCCGCTTCGGCTTCATGCTGTTTGCCGAAGGGCCGCCGGACACACATCCGATGCTGGCGGGGCTCGGCATCGAGCCAACCGGCAACGCGCTCGACGGCCCCCTGCTCGCCTCGCTGCTGAAGGATCGCAGGTCCCCGCTCAAGGCAGCGCTGCTCGACCAGCGGCTGATCGCCGGGCTCGGCAATATATATGTCTCGGAAGCGCTGTGGCGCGCCGGTCTGTCGCCGCTGCGCGAAGCCGGCACCATCGCCAGGTCGGCCAAGAAGGCGAAACAGCAAAGCGAACGCCTCGCCGGGGCGATCCGCTCGGTCATTGCCGATGCGATCGCCGCCGGCGGCTCCTCGCTGCGCGACTATGTCCAGGCCGACGGATCGCTCGGCTATTTCCAGCATTCCTTCGCGGTCTACGACCGCGAGGGAGAGCCATGCCCGAAGCCGGATTGCCGCGGCCATATCGAGCGCATCGTGCAAAGCGGCCGCTCGACCTTCTATTGCCGGACCTGTCAGCGGTAAGCTAGGAACGGTAACGATCATCCCATTGCCGCGGAAGGAGGTGAACCCATGGCCTATGAAACCATTCTCGTGGAAACACGCGGCAAGGTCGGGCTGATCACGCTGAACCGGCCCAAGGCGCTCAATGCGCTGAACTCGCAAGTTCTTGGCGAGGTCGTGGCGGCGGCGGGGGCGTTCAACGCCGATCCCGCGATCGGCGCGATGGTGCTCACGGGCTCGGAAAAGGCGTTTGCCGCCGGCGCCGACATCAAGGAAATGCAGGCGCTGTCCTTCGCCGATGCCTACAGCCAGGATTTCTTCGTCGGCTGGGAGGAATTCACGCGCACGCGCAAGCCCATCATCGCGGCGGTCGCGGGCTATGCGCTCGGCGGCGGCTGCGAGCTGGCCATGATGTGCGACTTCATCATCGCTGCCGACAATGCCAAGTTCGGCCAGCCCGAAATCACGCTCGGCGTCATGCCGGGCATGGGCGGATCGCAGCGGCTGACTCGCTTCGTCGGCAAGTCGAAGGCGATGGACATGTGCCTGACCGGGCGGATGATGGACGCGGCTGAAGCCGAGCGGAGCGGGCTGGTATCGCGGGTGGTGCCGGTCGCAGAGCTCATTGAGGAAGCGCTGAAGGCGGCGGCCAAGATCGCCGAGTTCTCGCTGCCGTCGGTGATGATGACCAAGGAGGCCGTCAACCGCGCTTACGAGACGACGCTCGCCGAAGGGCTCCGCTTCGAACGCCGCCTTTTCCATTCGCTGTTTGCGCTCGACGACCAGAAAGAAGGCATGGCCGCCTTCGTCGAGAAGCGGAAGCCGAATTTCACGAACCGCTAGGCCATGCCGCCGATGACAGAAAGCGGATGACGACGCGCCGCGTTTTCAGTCACTAAAAAGACTGCCCAGTAGCGTTGACGCGCCGGAAAAGCTGAACTATAAGCCGCACCAACCGAGGCGGCCCTGTGGCTGCCCGTTTGTTTTTTGCGCCCTGCGGCATCCCGTTGGCGCTCACCAGATCAGAAGAGAGGCATCATGGCCAATACGTCCTCGGCCAAAAAGGCAACGCGCAAGATCGCCCGCCGCGCGGCGGTCAATAAGAACCGCCGCTCGCGCGTCCGCACCTATGTCCGCAAGGTCGAAGAGGCGCTGGCCGCCGGCGACAAGGCCGCGGCAGTGGAAGCCTTCAAGGCGGCGGAGCCGGAATTGATGCGCGCCGCCACCAAGGGCGTCGTCCACAAGAACACGGCCTCCCGCAAGGTCTCGCGACTCGCTCAGCGCGTCAAGACGCTGTCGGCCTGACCGACATAATCCTCGATCCATCGATGTGGAACCCGGTCGCATAGGCCGGGTTTTTTCGTTTGCCGGCAAGTACTTAAAAAATTTACTCGCAAGCAACGCTTGTGGCGCGAATCCAGCGCCAGTAATGTTTTGCCGGCATATTCAGCGCCGCTGATATCGGCACGCCCTCCCCGCGGCAGCTGCCCAAATTTGCCTGTCAAGAAATCAGTAGTGTTTTCATGGCCTTACGGCGGGTCATCCACAGCTTGTTCAACTCACGGTCAGGCTAAAGGGGAGAAGTAGCTGTCAAGAGAATTATTTCAGAATATTTCGCTTCGGCCGGCCTTTTTCATATTCGCCGGAAAAGGGTTTGAATCACAATGGCTTTATCAAAACGCGCCGTCCGGACACCCGATTTCAAGCCCTGTCCGGTAACCAGATTCGTTAAAAAACCGTTAGATGTGGCCTTGCCCTATCCACAGCGATTTCGGTAATGTCCATCCATCGAAGGGACGGGCTCTAGCCCCTAACCTAGCCTGAATCGGCCAGCACAAAATGGCAGAATTCATGACGTGGAGCAATTCCGCGTGCGGCTTGGTTTGTCTCTTCGGTGCGGGTAGGGGACTGGCGTAATTGTACATGGCAGTCGATGTCTCGCCGGCGTTTCGCCGGAGGGTGGCGTATTGCCTTGTCTTTGTCGAAAGCCGGCGTGCGGAGCCGGCAGTCGGTCCCTTGCGCGAGTTGCGACTATCGTTGCCGGCGGCGGCAGCGGCAGAGCGGCAAAATGAGGTCGCCGGACCAAGAGATGCAGGAGGCGCATCCCCGGCGGAAAAAGGGTACGAGAAGACAAAGGGACTTGATCATGCAGAGCGGCATCGAGAGGGAGATAGCGGGCGAGCTCCCATTTCCAGCAACTTTTGTCGAAGGGCGCGACGCGGTGCCATCCAGCGACGCGGAACAGAAGTTCGAACGGGTCAAGGCACAGCTAAAGGCGCGCCTTGGAGCAGAGGTCTATTCGAGCTGGTTCGGTCGCATGAAGGTCGCCGAGGCCTCCCGCGGTGTTGTCCGTATCTCCGTGCCGACAGCTTTCCTGCGGTCCTGGATCAACGGCCACTATCTCGAGCTCATCGCTGAGCTGTGGCGGCATGAGGATCCGGACGTCCTCAAGATCGAGATCGTCGTGCGCACCGCCACGCGCCAGGGGCGCAATCATGTCGAGCCGGAAGTGGCGCCGGCGCGCAAGATGACCAAGCAGACGCACACCGCGCTTGCCAACGGCACAGCGAGCGCCGGGCGCGTGGAACAACGGGCGCCGGCACCGCGCCCGGGCGCGCCCACGGAACCGGAGTTCCGCCACAATGTGCTGGGGTCGCCGCTCGACCCGCGCTATACGTTCAGCTCCTTCATCGAGGGACCGTCGAACAGAGTGGCCTTCGCGGCGGCGAGGGCGGTAGCGGAATCGCAGTCGAGCGCGGTCCGTTTCAATCCGCTTTTCCTGCATGCAACCGTCGGGCTCGGCAAGACGCACCTGCTGCAGGCGATCGCCGCGGAATCGCTGCGGCACAACCCGAAGTCGCGCGTCGTATACCTGACCGCGGAATATTTCATGTGGCGCTTCGCCACCGCGATCCGGGACAACAACGCGCTGACGCTGAAAGAGCAGCTGCGCGACATCGATCTCTTGATCATCGACGACATGCAGTTCCTGCAGGGCAAGTCGATCCAGCACGAATTCTGCCACCTCATCAACATGCTGCTCGACAGCGCCAAACAGGTCGTGGTCGCGGCCGACCGGCCGCCATCGGAACTGGAATCGCTTGAGCCGCGCGTGCGTTCGCGGCTGAATGGCGGCGTGGCGCTGGAAATGTCGGCGCCGGATTTCGCCATGCGGCTCGGCATGCTGAAGCTGCGCCGCGCAACCGCCAAGACCGATGATGCCTCGCTCGACATCTCAGACGAAATCCTGGAGCATGTCGCGCGCACGGTGACCGGCAGCGGGCGCGAGCTCGAAGGCGCCTTCAACCAGCTTCTGTTCCGCCAGTCCTTCGAGCCGCAAATCACCATCGACCGCATCGACGAGATCCTCGGTCATATCTACCGTTCCGGCGAGCCGAAGCGGGTACGCATCGAGGACATCCAGCGCATCGTGGCGCGCCACTACAACGTGTCGAAGACGGAGCTTCTGTCCAACCGGCGCACGCGCACGATCGTCAAGCCGCGGCAGGTGGCGATGTATCTGTCGAAAGTGATGACGCTACGCTCGTTGCCGGAGATCGGGCGGCGCTTCGGCGGCCGCGACCACACGACCGTGCTGCATGCCGTACGCAAGATCGAGGACCTTTCGGGCGGGGACAACACGCTGGCGCAGGAACTCGAACTGCTCAGAAGGCTGATCAACGACCAGGCCTGAGGGAGTGCAGAAATAGTCGGGCGACGCACTTCGCCGGCTTTATCCCCAGAAAGCCCGCGCCGCCGGCCGTAACCGGTGCCGCGGGCTTGCGTTCGCAGGCTTTTTACTGTCAGCTTACGGAGATTCTGGAAGCCTTTCAGGGCTTTCGCGGGATGCCGCCTGCCGGTGACCCGTTCATTCATTGAAGCGAGCCTGTTTCGTCATGCGTGTTATCCTGGAACGGTCAAATCTCCTGAAGTCCCTCAACCACGTCCACCGCGTGGTCGAGCGGCGCAACACCATACCGATCCTGTCCAACGTGCTGCTCAGCGCCGAGGGAGCCAGCCTTGAGATGAAGGCGACGGACCTCGACCTCGAAGTGACGGAGGCGACGCCCGCCAAGGTCGAGCGTGGCGGCGCGACGACGGTGCCGGCGCATCTGCTCTACGATATCGTGCGCAAGCTTTCAGACGGCGCCGAGGTGATGTTGAAGACGGATGAGGACGGCAACGCGATGACCGTCACGTCCGGCCGTTCGAGCTTCCGTCTGCAGTGCCTGCCGCAATCCGACTTCCCAGAGCTTTCGGCCGGTTCTTTCTCGCATATCTTCCGGTTGGAATCGGCGGCGCTCAAGGGGCTGATCGACAAGACCCAGTTCGCCATTTCCACCGAGGAGACGCGCTATTATCTCAACGGCATCTTCCTGCACACGCATGAGGTGGGCGGTAAACTGAAGCTGCGCTCGGTGGCGACCGACGGACACCGCCTGGCGCGCGCCGAGATCGACGCACCGGCGGGCTCGGAAGGCATGCCCGGCATCATCATTCCGCGCAAGACGGTGAGCGAACTGCAGAAGCTGGTCGACGATCCCGATGTGGCGGTGACCACGGAACTGTCGGACACCAAGATCCGCTTCACCATCGGCAGCGTGGTTTTGACCTCGAAGCTGATCGACGGCACCTTCCCCGACTATCAGCGTGTCATCCCGACCGGCAACGACAAGAAGCTGATCATCGACCGCCAGAGCTTCGCCGCGGCGGTGGATCGCGTTTCGACCATTTCCTCCGAACGCGGCCGGGCGGTGAAACTGTCGATCAATGACGGCCAGCTCACCTTAGCCGTCAACAACCCCGACTCTGGCAGCGCCACCGAGGAACTGGCGGCCGACTATTCGTCGGACCCGATCGAGATCGGCTTCAACGCCAAATACCTGCTCGATGTCGCCGCCCAGCTCACCGGTTCCGAGGCCAAGTTCATGCTGGCCGATGCCGGTTCGCCGACCCTGATCCATGACATGGCCGACGAAACCGCGCTCTATGTGCTGATGCCGATGCGGGTGTAGGCTTGAACGAGCCTCGCATGTCGCCGTGACCGAGGATAACAGACAACTTCGGCAGCAAAGCTATATAAGTAAGTTGACGCTTACCAATTTCCGCAACTACGCGGCGCTTTCGCTCGACCTTGCGCCCGGCGCGGTGGTGTTGTCGGGCGATAATGGCGCGGGCAAGACCAATCTCCTGGAAGCGATCTCGTTCCTGACCCCCGGCCGGGGCCTGCGCCGCGCGCCCTATGCGGATGTTGCCCGCGAAGGCGGCGATGGCGGCTTCGCCTTGCATGCGCGCATCGAAGGACCGGAAGGCCAGGTCGAGATCGGCACCGGCATTTCCGGCGGCGACGCCGCCGGCGAAGGCGGCAGGAAGGTGCGGATCAACAGTGCGCCGGCGCGATCGGCCGAGGATATGCTGGAATGGCTGCGGGTCGTCTGGCTGACGCCGGCGATGGACGGGCTGTTTCCCGGGCCGGCGGCGGACCGCCGCCGCTTCCTCGACCGTCTGGTGCTTGCGATCGACCCCGGCCATGGCCAGCGCGCGCTCGACTATGAGAAAGCCATGCGCGGCCGTAACCGCCTGCTTACCGAAGGCTCCCGCGACGGCGCCTGGTTCGACGCGATCGAGACGCAGATGGCCGAGACCGGGGTGGCGATCGCCGCGGCGCGGGCCGAGCTGGTGCGGTTGCTTGCCGCCATGATCGACAGATTGCCAGGCAGTGGGCCGTTTCCGCAGGCCGACATCAGCCTTGCCGGCGACCTGGAGAGCGAGGTCGCCGTCGCGCCGGCCGTCGATGTCGAGGAGCGCTTCCGCCGCGCGCTTGCCAACGGCCGCGAGCGCGATCGTACCGCTGGCCGCACGCTGGACGGTCCGCACCGCTCCGATCTCCTGGTGCGGCACCGGCCGAAGTCGATGCCGGCGGAACTGTGCTCGACCGGCGAGCAGAAGGCGCTGCTGGTCGGCATCGTGCTGTCGCATGCCAGGCTGACCGGCGAGATGTCGGGACTGACGCCGATCCTTCTCCTGGACGAGATCGCCGCGCATCTTGACGCGGGCCGGCGCGCGGCGCTGTTCTCGATCCTGGAAGAACTGAACTGCCAGGCCTTCATGACCGGTACGGATGCCGCCTTGTTCTCGAGCCTTGTCGGCCGGGCCCAGTTCCTGACGGTCGATCACGGCAGCGTCGGACCGACGGCCAGCTCTTGACGCGACCGACGTGCATGACAGGGCTTCGCTTTGCATTGGCGGGACGAGGCTTCGCCTCGCACATGCATGACAAGATTTTCTCACCGCTATAAGGTCCAGCCATGACCGACGCCGCCCTGACCGACGAAGAGCTCGAACGCTATGCTCGCCACATCGTGCTGCCGGAGATCGGCGGGCCGGGCCAGCAGAAGCTGAAACGGGCGCGGGTGCTGGTGATCGGCGCCGGTGGACTCGGTGCGCCGGTGCTGGAATATCTTGCCGCCGCCGGCGTCGGCACGCTTGGCATCGTCGACGACGACACCGTTTCGCTGTCCAACCTGCAGCGGCAGGTGATCCATGGCAGCGACACGATCGGCATGGCCAAGACCGACAGCGCCGCAGCGGCGATCATGCGCATCAACCCCAACGTCGCGGTGGAATCGCATCGCCTGAGGCTGACGGAAGAGAACGCCCCTGCCCTCATCGCCCGTTACGATGTCGTTGTCGACGGCTCCGACAATTTCGAGACGCGCTACGCCGCCGCCGATGCCTGCGCCAGTGAGAAGAAACCCCTCGTCACGGCTGCCGTCGGCCGCTTCGACGGCTCGGTGACGGTGTTGAAGCCGTTCGAGACAAGCGCGGACGGCAAACGCAATCCGAGCTATCGCGACCTGTTTCCGGAAGCGCCGCCCGAAGGGCTAGTGCCGTCCTGCGCCGTTGCCGGCATCGTCGGCGCGTTGACGGGCGTCATCGGCACGCTGGAGGCGATGGAAGCGGTCAAGCTGATCACCGGCATAGGTGAACCGCTGATCGGCCGGCTGCTGCTCTATGACGGGCTCACGGCCCGCTTCGATACCATCCGCTACAAGGCCGTCTGAGCGTATGGACCGGAGCGTCGGCATATCCATAACCGGCCTTCCGGCGGATTTCGACCGGTGGGACGACTTGCTCGCGCTGATCCAGCGCGCCTTCGCCTATATGGACGGGCTCATCGACCCGCCCTCCTCAGCGCATCTTTTGACCGCCGATACGCTTGCCGAGAAGGCGAGGCGGGAAGCGGGAGTTCTGGCCCTTGAGAACGGCCGCATCGTCGGCTGCGTCTTCGCGCTGGAGCGGGCGCGGGATTTCTATGTCGGCAAGCTCGCGGTCGAGCCGCGACTCCAGGGCCAAGGCATCGGAACCCGGCTGATGCGGGCGGTCGAGGATCTTGCCCGCGAACGCGGCAAGGATGCGATTGAGCTGCAGACCCGCATCGAGCTGACGGCAAACCATGCGGCCTTCGCCCGGCTCGGCTTTCGCGAGACCGAGCGTACGGCGCATGAGGGCTATGCCAGGCCGACCTCCATCACCATGCGTAAGGTGCTGCCTTGAGCCTTTCGCTCAACCCGGAAGAACAGGCGATCGCCGCCAGGCAGGATGGCGCGGGCATGGCGATGCGCATCGTCGCCGAAAGCGCCCGGCTGCTCGGCGCGCCGCGGCTGATCCCGATCGCCTCCACGCATATCGACGGCGCGCTGTATCACGGCGACTCCGGCACGCTGTTCGCCGAAAAACTGGTCGAGGGCGGCGCGAAGGTCGTGGTCCGCTCGACGCTCAATGTCGGTGCGCTCGATCTGATGGGGTGCTCGCGCATCCGGCTGGAGGAGCCGCAGCGTGGCATGGCGCGGCGGATGATGGAGGCCTATCGCAAGCTCGGCTGCGAGCAGAGCTGGACCTGCGCGCCCTATCAGGCCGGACACAGGCCCGCGCTCGGCAGCGACGTCGCCTGGGGCGAGTCCAATGCGGTCGTCTTCTGCAATTCGGTGCTGGGGGCCCGCACCAACCGCTATGGCGATTTCCTGGACATTGCCTGCGCCATCACCGGCCGTGCGCCGGATTACGGCCTGCATCGGCCCGACAACCGCCGGGCGCGGCTCGTTTTCGATGTCTCGCACCTCTCGCCTTCCTTCCTTGGCTCGGAGATCGCCTGGCCTATCCTGGGAAGCCTTTATGGCCGCGAAGTGGGCAACGCGATCAGTGTCGTCACCGGCGTGACCGCTCATCCAGGCGAAGACGCGCTGAAAGCCTTCGGCGCGGCGGCCGCCTCGTCCGGCGCCGTCGGCCTGTTCCACATTGCCGGCGTGACGCCCGAAGCGCCCGACGTCAAAGCCATCCTGGCCGGCGCGGAGCCGGAAGCGGTGATCCGCGTGACGCCCGACATGGTGGCCAAGGCCCGCGCCGGTCTGTCGACCGCCGCGGCGACCGAAAGCATCGACGCGGTGGCGATCGGCAGCCCGCATCTGTCGAGCGCCGAGTTCGACAGCCTGGAGCGCCTGATCGCCGGGCGTCGGCTCGCTGTGCCGATCTATGCCTGCACCGGCCGCCACGCGCTCGCCCTGCTGGAGCGGGACGGCCGGCGAAAGAGGCTCGAGGCAAGCGGCGTCGTCATCGTCGTCGACACATGCGTGGTGGTTACGCCGATCATGCCGGAGCTCGGCAACGGCGTGCTGATGACCAATTCGGGCAAGTTCGCCCATTACGCGCCGGGCAACACCGGCTATGCGGTGCTCTATGCCTCGCTCGCCGACTGCGTCGAAAGCGCGGTGCTGGGCAAGCCGGTCTTCACGGATATCGCCGCATGAGCGCTACAGCCGAAATCCTGGTGCCGGGCAAAGCGGGCGAAGGCGAAGCGCTGGTGCTGACGGCGCCGATCAGCTTCTGGGGCGGCGTCGACCCGAAAACAGGCCGCATCGCCGATGTCCGCCATCCGCAGCATGGCGAGGTCATTGCCGGCCGCGTGCTGTTCCTGCCGGGCACGATCGGGTCGTCGTCGGCTTCGGCGGTGCTGATGGAGCTCGTCCACAACGGCCGGGCGCCGGCCGCCCTGGTGCTGCACGAACCAGACGCCATCCTGCTGCTCGGCCTGATCGTCGCCCGGGAAATGGGTTGGGAAACGCCGATAGCGGTCCGGCTTGGCCGAGACGCGTTCGATACTTATAGTGGCAGGGTGAGAATAGCCGAGGATGGCGCTCTCAACGTCTCCGGCGAATAAACCTCAGGTCCTGAGCGGCAGGACGCGGTCCGGCGGGCGGTGGCCGTCGAAGAAGGCGCGGATGTTGATGATCACCTTCTCGCCCATGTCGATGCGGCCCTCGAGCGTGGCCGAGCCCATATGCGGCAGCAGAACGACCTTGCCCTTGTGTGCCAGGCGCAGCAGCTTGCTGTTCAGCGCCGGTTCGTGCTCGTAGACGTCGAGGCCGGCTCCGGCGATCTTGCCGTCATGGATGAGCTTGATCAGTGATTCCTCGTCGATGATGTCGCCGCGCGCGGTGTTGACGATATAGGCCGAAGGCTGCATCAGCGCGAGGCGACGGCCGGACAAAAGGTGGAACGTCGCCGGCGTCGACGGGCAGTTGACCGAGATGATGTCCATGCGGGCCAGCATCTGGTCGAGGCTTTCCCAGTAGGTCGCCTCCAGCTCCTCCTCGACCGTCGGCAGCACGCGGTGCCGGTTGTGGTAATGGATCGACAGGCCGAAGGCCTTGGCCCGCCGGGCGACCGCCGTGCCGATGCGGCCCATGCCGACGATGCCGAGCCGCTTGCCCCAGATGCGCCGGCCGAGCATCCAGGTCGGCGACCAGCCGGCCCATTTCTTCTCGCCGGTCAGCACACTGGCGCCTTCGGCGAGCCTGCGCGGCACGGCGAGCATCAGCGCCATGGTCATGTCGGCGGTGTCTTCCGTGAGCACATTCGGCGTGTTGGTGACGGTGATGCCCTTCTTGGCGGCCGCCGCGACATCGATCTTGTCGACGCCGTTGCCGAAATTCGCGATCAGCTTGAGGTTCTCGCCCGCCTGGGCGATCAGCGCGGCATCGATATGGTCGGTAATGGTAGGGACCAGCACATCGGCTTCCTTGACCGCCGCGACCAGCTCGGGCTGCGTCATCGGCCGATCCTCGACATTCAGCCTTGCATCGAACAGCTCGCGCATGCGTGTTTCGACCGGATCGGGCAGCTTGCGCGTGATGACGACGAGGGGCCGTTTTTTGCCTGCCATTTTATCCCCGAAGCTTCCTAGATCAGAATGACGTTCATTGAATCGTCATCCTGATCCTACTCTTTTTTGGAGCATGATCTTTTCCGAAAACCGGTTCCCACTTTTCGGGGTCGTGCTCTCGAAACCGATCTCGTTGAGACCTCCTTAACCAAGACCGGCGAAACTTGTAGCCAGTCGCGGCATCAGCCCACTCCTGTAACAAGCGGTGCCGCCGAAGACAAAGAAAAAGGGGCGCTCATCCCGACGGACCGGCGCCGAAAGGAACGAAAGTGTCTGGTTTCGCGTCGCTTCGCCTGGCCTTCAGCGCAGCCATTCTCGGCGCCCTGCTTTGCGCGCCGCAGGCTTTGGCGCAAAGCGCGGCAGCACCCGCCCAAACCATAACGCTCGGGCCGAGCGGCCTGCCGCTGCCGCGCTTCGTCAGCCTGAAGCCGGCCCGGGTCAATTCGCGCGTCGGCCCCGGCGCCAATTATTCCGTCAACTGGATGTATCTGAAGGCCGGCCTGCCGATGGAAGTCATCCAGGAATTCGACACCTGGCGCCGCGTGCGCGATGCCGACGGGTCGGAGGGCTGGATCAACCAGTCGCTGCTCTCCGGCCGCCGCACCGCGATCGTCGCGCCCTGGCAGCGCGGCAAGGGCGGGCGAATCAACCTGCTCGACGAACCCGACAAGGATGCCGGTGTCGTCGCCATCATCGAGCCGGGCGTGATCGGATCGATCAAGAAATGCGACGGCCAATGGTGCGAGATGACCTTCGACGGCCATACCGGCTGGATGGCGCAGTCGCAGGTGTGGGGCGCCTATCCCGGCGAGAAGGTCAAGTAGGATTTGTCGATAATCGGGCGAAGCCCGGCCTGACCTCGGTCTCGACCGAGCCTAACCGGCCGCCCCTTTGCGCTCGCGCCCGATACGGCCGAGATGCGTATCCTGAAAACCGGTGGGTAATTTCAGGCCGTAGCCGAGGGCACGGTCGATGGCGATGTGCGCGATCCAGATGAGCGCCACGGCGGTGGTGACCGGGCCGGCGAGCAACGCGCCCGCAAGCAGAAGCACGAGCGGAGCAATCAGGATATGCAAGGCATTGTAGGTGACCGCGCCGACGCGCGGCCCGGCGAGATAGCCCAGCATCGACAGGTCCGGCACAAGGATGAGCAGCGCAAACAGCCACCATGAAAAGCCGAACATTGCGTAGCAAACGATAGCCAACGCAGCGATGGTGGCCCATTCAAACCGGACAATCAGGTCGACGGGCCGCATCGCCACGGGATCAGTCGTCGCGTTTCGGGCGAAGCCTCACGACGATGTCGACATTGGCGATTTCCATGCCCTCCGGCGGTGCCGGCAGGTTGGAGACGGTGACCGGTCCGCTTTCGATGTCGAAAATGCGGTTCTCGCCTTCGATGTAGAAGTGATGGTGATCGGACGTGTTGGTGTCGAAATAGGTTTTCGAGCCTTCGACCGCGAGGATACGCAGCAGGCCGGCCTGGGTGAACTGGTGAAGCGCGTTGTAGACCGTCGCCAGCGAAACCGGCACGCCGGCGGCGATCGCCTCCTCGTGCAGTTCCTCGGCCGAAAGGTGGCGGTCGCCCTTGGCGAAAAGCAGATCGGCCAGCGCAATGCGCTGGCGCGTCGGCCTCAGGCCGGCTTCGCGAACCCGCTTGTCCACAGCGACATTTTCCTTCCGGTAGCCCGAATCCATTTCTTCGCGTCGAAGCTTGCTGCCCAGCCCATCAACAGGTCCAGAATGGCAAAAAGACGTCAAATGCCAAAACCGGACATCAGCAGACATATATTCTGTAGTCCGAATGCGATCAATAGCGCGCATTGACCCGGGCAGGCGCACGGGTTAAGCGCAAACGCCGGTTTCCGGCCGCAAACAGAGTGTGTTAGGAAACCAACGAGAAGGGCGCCCTGCCGCCCGCGAAGAACACGGGGACAGAAATTTGATGGCGGGTCAAAAGTCCAGCTACGATTACGAGGAACTGCTTGCCTGCGCCCGCGGCGAGCTGTTCGGACCGGGCAATGCCCAGCTGCCCTACCCACCGATGCTGATGTTCGACCGCATCACCGAGATCAGCGAGACCGGCGGCGCTTTCGACAAGGGCTTCATCCGCGCCGAATTCGATATCAAGCCGGATCTTTGGTTCTTTGCCTGCCACTTTATCGGCAATCCGATCATGCCGGGCTGCCTCGGCCTCGACGCCATGTGGCAGTTGACCGGTTTCTATCTCGGCTGGCTGGGCGAACCCGGCAAGGGCATGGCGCTTTCGACCGGCGAGGTGAAGTTCAAGGGCATGGTGACGCCGTCGGTGAAGAAAGTCGAATACGGCGTCGACTTCAAACGCGTGATGCGGGGCCGGCTGGTGCTCGGCATCGCCGATGGCTGGCTCAAGGCGGACGGCGAACCCATATACGCAGCTACGGATCTGAAGGTCGGTCTGTCCAAGCAGTCGGCCGCCTGACCGTTTTCGCCACGGCGTCGCGTAGCCAATGGGCGCCACGTCAGTTTATTTGCGTATGATCACAAGCGAAAACCGGCTAGGTTTTTCGCCCGAATACGCCGGAAGGAGTTGCGAATGAGACGGGTCGTAGTGACAGGGCTCGGCATTGTGTCGTCGATCGGCAACAATGCCAACGAGGTGCAGAGCTCGCTTTACGATGCCAAATCCGGCATCAGCTTTTCCGATTCCTTCGCCGAACACGGCTTTCGCTGCCAGGTCTGGGGCGCGCCGACGCTCGATCCCACGCCGATGATCGATCGCCGCGCCATGCGATTCCTGAGCCAGGGCGCGGCCTGGAACCACGTCGCCATGGATCAGGCGATCGCCGATGCCGGCTTAAGCGAAAGCGACATCACCAATGAGCGGACCGGCATTGTAATGGGCTCCGGCGGGCCTTCGACCCGGACCATCGTCGAAGCGGCCGAAACCACGCTCAAGAACAACAGTCCCAAGCGCATCGGCCCGTTCGCCGTGCCGAAGGCCATGTCGTCGACCGCGTCGGCCACCTTGGCGACATGGTTCAAGATTCACGGCGTCAACTATTCGATCTCGTCGGCCTGCTCGACGTCCGCGCATTGCATAGGCAACGCCTATGAACTCATTCAATGGGGCAAGCAGGATCTGATGTTTGCCGGCGGCCACGAGGATCTCGACTGGACCATGTCGGACCTGTTCGACGCCATGGGCGCCATGTCGTCGAAGTTCAACGACAAGGCGTCGACCGCTTCGCGCGCCTACGACGTCAACCGCGACGGTTTCGTCATCGCCGGCGGCGCCGGCGTGCTGGTACTGGAGGAACTGGAACACGCCAAGGCGCGCGGTGCCAAGATCTATGCCGAGATCGTCGGCTATGGCGCGACATCCGACGGCTACGACATGGTCGCTCCTTCGGGCGAAGGCGCTATCCGCTGCATGCGGCAGGCACTTTCCACGGTGTCATCACCGGTCGATTACATCAACACCCATGGCACCTCGACGCCGGTCGGCGATTCCAAGGAAATGGGCGCAATTCGCGAGGTGTTCGGCGACAAGATGCCTTACATCACCTCGACCAAATCGCTCACCGGCCATTCGCTGGGAGCGGCCGGCGTGCAGGAATCGATCTACTCGATCCTCATGATGCAGGGCGGCTTCATCGGCGAGAGCGCCCATATCGAGGAGCTCGATCCGGAATTCGAGGGCATGCCGATCGTGCGCGAGCGTATCGACAATGCCAAGATCGACACCGTCCTGTCCAACTCCTTCGGGTTTGGCGGCACCAACGCAACGCTGATTTTCCAGCGCTATTCCGCATAGAGCCGGCGTTTTTATAAGGATTGCCTTTTATGGACGGGTTGATGAAGGGCAAGCGGGGGCTTGTCATGGGGGTCGCCAACGACCATTCGATTGCCTGGGGCATCGCCAAGAAGCTGTCGGAACATGGGGCGGAGCTCGCCTTCACCTACCAGGGCGACGCCTTCGGGAGGCGGGTCAAGCCGCTGGCCGAGAAGGTGGGAGCCTCGCTGATCGTGCCCTGCGATGTCGAGGACAGCGCCTCGGTCACCGCGACCTTCGAGACGCTCGGCAAGGCCTGGGGCGGGTTGGATTTCGTGGTGCACGCCATCGGCTTTTCCGACAAGAACGAGCTGAAGGGCCTATATGCCGACACCAGTCGCGACAATTTCGTGCGCACCATGGTGATCTCCTGCTATTCCTTCACCGAGATCGCCCGCAACGCCGCCGCGCTGATGGGCAATGGCGGCTCGATGATCACGCTCACCTATGCCGGCTCGGTCAGGGTGATGCCGAACTACAACGTCATGGGCGTCGCCAAGGCCGGGCTGGAGGCCAGCGTGCGCTACCTCGCCAACGACTACGGTCCGCGCGGCATCAGGGTGAACGCCATCTCGGCCGGGCCGGTGCGCACACTCGCCGGCTCCGGCGTTTCCGACGCCCGCCACATGTTCTCCTACCAGCAGCGCAATTCGCCTCTGCGGCGCACTGTGACCATCGACGAAGTCGGCGGCTCGGCGCTCTACCTGCTCTCCGACCTGGCATCGGGCGTCACCGGTGAGATCCATTATGTGGATTCCGGTTATCACATCGTTTCGATGCCTGCACTGGAGGAACTGAAGCAGAACGACGGCGCGCGGGAATAGTTTGCGATCACGACAGTAGCCCTCCAGTAAAATTGCGTGCATCAGCGGAAACTCATTTTAAGGAGATGTCCGCTATAAGGTCCCGTAATCTAGGGACCATGCATGCCTGCAGTCAGCAATCCCAAACGGACTCCGCTGTTCCGGCTGATCACCATCGCCAGCTCGGGCATGGGCAGTTTCATCCTTGGACTATGGGGGCTGCGGTTCGGCTTCGGCGACGGCATGGCCGGCATGCCGGCCGAAACGATGGGCGGCGTCATCGCCGCGCTCTGCGCTTTAGCCGCGGGCGGTGCCGCGCTGTCGTTCTTCGCGGGCGTCGATGAATCGGCGGCCTATGTCTTTAAGGAAACCCATGTCGACAAGCTCACCGGCCTTTTGTCGCGCCAGGCCGTGGTCGGTAAAATAGCCGAGGCCGCCTCCGGGACGATTCGAACCGGCGAGCCGGTGTTCCTGATCGACATTGATATCGACCGCTTCAAGCAGATCAACGACGCCATAGGCTATAGTCAGGGCGACGAACTGATCCGCGCCTTCACCAACAGGCTGAAGGAGAATATGCCAAAGAATGTAACGATCGGCCGCATCGGCGCCGGCGAGTTCGCCGTACTGCTGCCTGATCGCGAGATCAGAGGTTCGATCGAACGGCTCATCGAGAAGCTCATCAACGAGATGATGGAGCCCTACCAGCTGCGGAGCCATCTGCAGTCGGTCAGCCTTTCGATCGGCATTGTGGCGATGCCGAAGGACGGCGTCGACCCGGTGCTCATCCTGCGCCGCTCGAACCTGGCGCTGCAGAACGCACGCGCCAGCGGCATCGGCAACTGGTCCGTCTTCCACGCCGATATGGGACGCGTGGCGGATTACCGGCAGTGGATCGAGTCGGAACTGAAGACCGCTTTCGACCGCGGCGACTTCAGCCTCCACTATCAACCGCAGTTCGACCTGCCGAGCGGCCGTGTCGTCGGTTATGAGGCGCTGATCCGCTGGAAGCATCCGGAGCGCGGCATGATCCCGCCGATGGAGTTCATTCCGATCGCCGAGGAAACCGGCATGATCAATCCGATCGGCGAATGGGTGCTGCGCAAGGCCTGCAGCGACGCAAAATATCTGCCGCAGGACTGCTTCGTCGCCGTCAACATCTCGCCGGTCCAGTTCATGACCAGGGATTTCGTCGGCATCGTGCGGGAAGTGATGGAATCGACCGGCATGAAGCCGTCGCGGCTGGAGCTCGAGGTCACCGAGACGGCGATGATGCAGGATCGCGACCGCGCCGCGGCGATCCTGGAGCAGCTTGCAGAGATGGGAATCTCCGTGGCCGTCGATGATTTCGGCACGGGCTATTCCAATTTGAGCTACCTGATCGATTTCTCCTTCGGCAAACTGAAGATCGACCGCTCCTTCGTCAGCCGCATCGACAGCGACTCCAGCTCCAGCGCGATCGTTTCGACCATTGTCGGCCTGTCGCGGGCGCTGGGCGTCGGCATCATCGCCGAGGGCGTGGAGACCGAGAACCAGGCGACGCTGCTTCGGGCCGCCGGCTGCGAGGTGGTACAGGGCTATCTGTTCGGCCGGCCGGCGCCGCTCAAGGTCGAGCTCGGCGAAGCGCGGTCCGCCTTCGACACGCATGAGCCGGCCCTCATCGTCAGCGTGCAGTAAAGCGCCAACAGGCGTTTCAGCGGCGCGCCGAAAACACCTTGAACATGCCGTCGCGGGCGATCTCGGCATGACTGGCGAAGGCTGCCGAGAGCACCTGTTCGTAAGGAAGCTGTCGGTTGGCCACCATGAACAGGCGGCCGCCCGGTTTCAGCGCCTTCGACGCCGCGCGGATCATGCCGGCGCCGATTCCTGGCTCGGCGGCGCGGCCGCTGTGGAAAGGCGGGTTCATGACGATTGTGTCGTAGCGCCGTTCGACCGCCTCGGTGAGAAGATCGATCCAGAAAAAGCGCGGCTCGATGACACCGTGGACATTCAGCTTGGCCGCCTCCAGGGCCTCGAAATCAGCTTCGTAGAGATCGAGCGCGGTGAGGCCTTGCCGGCGCTGCAGGACTTCCGCCGCCAGATAACCCCAGCCGGCGCAGAAATCGGCGACATTGCCTTTGAGATCGTCAGGCAGGTTCGCGGCCAGCAGTTTCGAACCGGCATCGATCCGATCGAAGGAGAACATGCCAGGCGCGGTTTTGAAGCCGCCTTCGATGACATGGTCGGGGTTGCCGGCGCGCAGCGCCACGGCTGTCTCCATGCCGGTCCGCCGGAACCAGAAAGCAACGCCGTGATGCTTCGGCCGATGGCCTTCGAGCGGCGACAGCATGTTGATCCGCTTGCGCAGGCTGTCGACGCCGTCATCCTTGCTGCCGGCAACGACGACAGGCGCGCCCGGAGCGGTTCGCTCGACCGCTTCGGCGACGCGTAACTCATTTTGCCCGCGATGCCGGCCGGTGAGCACGAGAGCGATGTCGTAGCCCTCGCCTTCCGCACGCGGCGTGACCGTATAACCGGACGCCTGCAAGGCGCGAAAATGTGGCCTGAACCCCTGCACGAGATGCAGCGCCGCCTCGAAGCCGGCAGGCAGACGGAAGCCGGGCTCGGCGCCCAGAAAAAGCACGCGGGCATTCTTCCGCGGCAGAGGCAGCGCCTCGGCCTCGAACGGATAGAACAGCGTCTTCAGCGGCTCCGCGGCCATTCGCATACCCCTTCAAGCAAAACGGGCGCCACCTCGCGGCGCGCCCGTCTTGAACTTATCCGATCCGGGATTTACCCGGCCAGGCCGATCAGGCGGCGTCTTCCTCGCCTTCGGCCTTCTTCTTTTCCTGGACGATTTCCTTGCCGGTCGCCTGGTCGACCACCTTCATCGACAGGCGGACCTTGCCACGCTCGTCGAAGCCCATCAGCTTGACCCAAACCTTGTCGCCTTCCTTGACGACGTCGGAGGTCTTGGCGACGCGCTCATTGGCGAGCTGCGAGATGTGGACGAGACCATCGCGAGGGCCGAAGAAATTGACGAACGCGCCGAAGTCGGCCGTCTTGACGACGGTGCCTTCGTAGATCTCGCCGACTTCCGGCTCGGCGACGATGGTGTGTATCCACTTCTTCGCCGCCTCGATCTCCTTGGCGTTCGCCGAAGCGATCTTGACGGTGCCGTCGTCCTCGATGTTGATCTTGGCGCCGGTCTTCTCGACGATCTCGCGGATCACCTTGCCGCCGGAGCCGATGACGTCGCGGATCTTGTCGGTCGGGATATGCATGACCTCGATGCGCGGCGCGAACTCGCCGAGCTCGGAGCGGGCGCCGGAGATCGCATGCGCCATCTCACCCAGAATATGCAGGCGGCCATCCTTGGCCTGGGCAAGCGCGATGCCCATGATCTCCTCGGTGATGCCGTCGATCTTGATGTCCATCTGCAGCGAGGTGACGCCGTTGGCGGTGCCGGCGACCTTGAAGTCCATGTCGCCGAGATGGTCCTCGTCGCCCAGGATGTCGGAGAGCACCGCAAAGCGCTCGCCTTCCTTGATCAGGCCCATGGCGATGCCGGCCACGGGCTTGGCGATCGGCACGCCGGCATCCATCAGCGCCAGCGAGGTGCCGCAGACGGTCGCCATCGAGGACGAGCCGTTGGATTCGGTGATCTCCGAGACGACGCGCAGCGTGTAGGGGAATTGCTCGGCATTCGGCAGCATCGGATGGATGGCGCGCCAGGCCAGCTTGCCATGGCCGATCTCGCGACGGCCCGGCGAGCCCATACGGCCGGTCTCACCGACCGAATAGGGCGGGAAGTTGTAGTGGAGAAGGAACTTCTCCTTGTACATGCCGGTCAGCGAATCGACGAACTGCTCGTCCTCGCCGGTGCCCAGCGTGGCGACGACCAGCGCCTGGGTTTCACCGCGGGTGAACAGCGCCGAACCATGGGTGCGCGGCAGGACGCCGACCTCGGAGACGATCTTGCGGACCGTCTTGAGATCGCGACCGTCGATGCGCGAGCCGGTGTCGAGGATGTTCCAGCGCACGACCTTGGCCTGGAGTTCCTTGAAGACGGTGCCGATCTGCTCGGCGGTATACTTGGCTTCCTCGCCTTCGGCCGGAGCGAACGCGGCCTTGACCTTCGCCTTGACAGCGTCGACCGCGGCATAGCGCGACTGCTTGTCGGTGATCTTGTAGGCCTCCCGAAGCTCGTCGCCGACGACCTTCAGCATCTCGCCTTCGAGCTCGGAATAATCCGGCGCGGTGAAGTCGCGCGGCTCCTTGGCGGCGACCTCTGCCAGCTTGATGATGGCGTCGATGACCGGCTGGAAGCTCTTGTGGCCGAACATGACGGCGCCGAGCATCAGATCCTCGGAGAGTTCCTTGGCCTCGGATTCGACCATCAGCACGGCGTCGGCAGTGCCGGCGACGACGAGGTCGAGCTTGGATTCCTCCATCTCGTCGATATGCGGATTGAGCACATATTCGCCGTTGATGTAGCCGACGCGGGCGCCGCCGATCGGGCCCATGAAGGGCACGCCCGAAAGCGTGAGCGCGGCGGAGGTGGCGACGATCGACAGGATATCCGGATCGTTCTCGAGGTCATGCTGGACGACGGTGACGACGATCTGGGTATCGTTCTTGTAGCCGTCGGCGAAAAGCGGGCGAATCGGGCGGTCGATCAGGCGCGAAACCAGCGTTTCCTTCTCGCTCGGACGGCCCTCGCGCTTGAAATAGCCGCCCGGAATCTTGCCGGCGGCATAGGTCTTTTCCTGGTAGTTGACGGTAAGCGGGAAGAAGTCGAGGCCGGGCTTCGGCTCCTTCATCGAGACGACGGTGGCGAGAACGACGGTCTCGCCATAGGTGGCGAGCACCGCGCCATCAGCCTGACGCGCGATCTTGCCGGTTTCCAGAATGAGCGGACGCCCGCCCCATTCGATTTCCACTTTGTGTTGATTGAACATATCTTGTCCTTCATATGCGGAAAGGGCCGCGCCGTCCTAACGGTCGCGGGTTCTCCCTTCCTGGCTTCCTTCGGGCAGCCACGGGCAAGACAACGGGAAGCTCGATAAGGTCCGGCTCACAAGCCGAGCGAGCATCCTGCAATCCTGCCCCATGACCGTCCATGGGCGGTTCCGAATGGCCCTCTGCGCGTTCGGAACCGGGTTTGGCCGATTGATCGGCCAGCTTTGCGCATGACGCCGGAAATCGCTGCTTCCGGGACGCGCCCTGCGCGAATACGAATTTCACGAGCGCATCGCGCCCAGACATTATCACACCGGCTCATCCGATGTGCCAATGCGCGACCGGCGGGCCCTATGAGAGCCCGCCGGTCAATTCGTCAGCGACGCAGACCGAGCTTGTCGATCAGCGTCTGATAGCGCGCGTCATCCTTGCGCTTGAGATAGTCAAGCAGGCTGCGGCGCTGGGAGACCAGGGCAAGCAGGCCACGGCGGGAATGGTTATCCTTCTTGTGGTCCTTGAAGTGCTCGGTCAGGTTCTTGATGCGCTCGGAAAGGATGGCAACCTGGACTTCCGGAGATCCGGTGTCGCCCTTGGCGGTTGCGAATTCGGTCATCAATTCCTTCTTGCGATCGGCAGTGATCGACATCGTGCTTTTCCTTATCTGTTGGAGGAAACGGGACGCCCACAGCCGGGATGTCGTCCAGCAGGGGCCAGTGCAAGCAACGCGTCAGGGCGCGAAGCTGCGGCGCATATAGTGCAATTCCGGAAAAAACACCAGCCCAATTGTCAAGCCGGCTTGTCGCAGGTTGTGGTTGCGAAAACCAAAGCATGTCTCCCGAAAGTGGAAAGCGGTTTCGGGGCAAAGACATGCGCAAAATCAAAAACCTAAAGCCCAGGGAGCGAATCTGAAAGATCGCGACGCGCTTCACGCTAACTCAAAGGCTACAGCCACTTTTTCCATTTGAAGAACGCGATCAGGCCGACCGCAATGATCGCCATGAACATGAGCGAGGCCGGATAGCCGTAATAGGCCTTCAGCTCGGGCATATTCCAGGGCGAGCTTTCCGGATCGAAATTCATACCCCAGACGCCGACCAGGAAGGTCAGCGGCATGAAGATCACCGAGACGATGGTCAGATAGGAAATGACGTCGTTGGTGCGGGCCTGGGTCAGCGAGACATGCATCTCGATCAGGCCGGTGAGCATGTCGCGCTGGTTCTCGACCAGCTCGATCAGGCGCAGCGAATGATCGAGCGTGTCGTTGAAGAATATCTTGGTCTCGGCCTTCACGAAGGGCACGTCGTTGCGGATCAGCGTCGCCAGCGCGTCGCGCATCGGCCACAGCACGCCTTTCAGCACGTTGGCGTCGCGCCGCAGTTCATGCAGTTGCCGCATCTGGTGCTTGTGCGGCTTGTTCAGCATCTCGTCCTCGATGCCGTCGACCGTTTCGCTCGCCGCCTCGATGGGCGGGAAGTAGCTGTCGACGATGGCATCGATCAGGGCGTAGGCGAGATAATCGGCGCCTCGCGAGCGGAGCCGGTTGGGCATCGTGCCGGCAATGCGCTTGCGCACCGGATCGAACGGATCGCCCTCGCGCTCCTGGAAGGTGACGACGAAATTACCGCCGAAAAATAGCGCGATCTGCTCGTAGCGATGCGCGGTGACGTCGTCGATCATGCGCATGACGACGAAGGCATGATCCTCGTAGAAATCCACCTTGGGCCGCTGTCCGGTGTTGACGACATCCTCCAGCGCCAGCGGGTGCAGGTCGAAGATGCGGCCGATCTCCTCGATCAGCGGGATGTTGGCAAGCCCTGTGCAATCCAGCCAGACGACAGGCCATTTCTCACAATGGGTGTTGAGATCGTCGATCGAGGCATTGTCGATTGTTTTGTATTTCTCGGGTGAGATCAGCGTCAGCCGAAGCTCGCTGCGCCGCGCCGCCGGATCGGCGATAAGCGTGCCGGGCGACGCGCCGACCGGTGGCCGACGGGTTTTCAGCGGCGCCCTTTTCTTGCCAGTGTCAGCCTTTGCCATGAGTTCCCGCGGCTTTCGCGCTCAGCCGGAGATTAGAGCGATTCCAGGAGAAGTGTGCAGCAGTTTTCCGTCCGGGATTACGCGAACAACAAACACCTGCACCGGATTCACCCGGCAAAGACCCGCTTGGGCTTGAACATGCCCTGCTCGATGGCGCCGATGGCGACGAGCCTGCCGCGCGCGGTGGCGCAGGCCTCCTCGGCCTCGACCGGCGCGTCGCGGCCGCGAATGATGACGGGATTGCCGAGGCGGATCTTGGTTGCTGCGTCGTCGCTGACGGCGACCTGCGGCAGGCAGTCGAGCGCCGCCGCCGTTTCGACAAGCAACGCGTCGATAGCGCTGAAATCGACCGGAGCCGCGTCTTCGTCCAGGCCCGCTTCTGCCTTGTCGCCGAAGCGGGCCGCTTCGAGCTCGGCGACAGTGACGAAATCGTCCGCCGTGAACGGCTCGACCTCGACGCGCCGCAGCTCGGCGATATGGCCGAAGCAGCCGAGGTCGCGACCCATGTCGCGGGCCAGCGAGCGCACATAGGTGCCCTTGCCGCATTCGACCTCGAAGACGGTTTTGTCAGCGCCATGCTCGACGATGTCGAGGCGACCGATCTCGATCTCACGCGCCGGGATCTCGACCGTCTCACCGTCGCGGGCGAGGTCGTAGGCGCGCTCGCCGGCGATCTTGATGGCGGAGAACTGCGGCGGCGTCTGCATGATGACGCCGGTGTATTTCGGCAGGAGCGCCCGCACCTCGGGCTCGGCCGGGCGGCGGTCGGAGCTGTCGGTCACCGGACCTTCGAGGTCGTCGGTCGAGCGCTCCTCACCCCAGGCGACGGTGAAGCGGTAGACCTTGGCGCCGTCCTGCACATAAGGCACGGTCTTGGTCGCCTCGCCAAGCGCGATCGGCAGCATGCCGGAGGCGAGCGGATCGAGCGTGCCGGCATGGCCTGCCTTCTCGGCCTGGAACAGCCACTTGATCTTGGACACGGCCTCGGTCGAGCCCATGCCCACCGGCTTGTCCAGCACCACCCAGCCGGAGACCGGCCGCCCCTTTTTCTTGCCGCGACGCGCCACCTAGTCCTAGTCCTCGTCCTTGTCGTTGCTCTTGCCGTCACCGAGATCGCGCGCGACTCCGGGCGATCTCAGCAGTTCATTGATCTTGGCGAAATTGTCGAAGGAGGTATCGAGCCGGAAGCGGAACTCCGGCATGTACTTCATCTGCCTCAACGCGCCGGAGACACGGCCGCGGATGAATTTCGCATGCCTGTTGAGCGCTTCGACCACGGCGCTGTCGTCGCCCGCGCCAAGCGGCGAGACGAAGGCGGTGGCGATCTTGAGGTCGGGCGACATGCGCACTTCGGAGACCGACACGACGCTGTTCTCGATTACCGGGTCGATGATCTCGCCGCGCTGCAAGGTCTCGGAGAGCGCATGGCGCACCTGCTCGCCGACGCGCAGCATGCGCTGGGAGGGGCCTGACTGTGTCGAACGGGACATATTCTTCGGTCCTGAAATCGTGGAGCGCGGGATGGGACCACGCCGCATGTCTCAAAATGCATGAGCGGTCTGGGCGGCAGCCTTGCGGCCGCCGCCCGTTTCATTCCGGCAAGTATACCCGAATTTAGAGCGTCCTGCTCACCATCTCGACGCGGAAGCACTCGATGATGTCACCGACGCGCATGTCCTCGTAGTTCTGGAAGGCCATGCCGCATTCCTGGCCGGCCGGCACTTCCGAAACCTCGTCCTTGAAGCGCTTGAGAGTTTTCAGCGTGCCTTCGTGGACGACGACGTTGTCGCGGATCAGGCGCACGCCGGCACCACGCTCGACCTTGCCTTCGGTGACGCGGCAGCCGGCGATCTTGCCGACCTTCGAGATGTCGAAGATCTCGAGGATCTCCGCATTGCCGATGAAGGTCTCGCGCCGCTCCGGCGAGAGCATGCCGGAAAGGGCCGCCTTCACGTCGTCGACGAGGTTGTAGATGATCGAGTAGTAGCGGATCTCGATGCCCGCGGCGGCGGCCGCGGTGCGCGCCTGCGCGTTGGCGCGGACGTTGAAGCCGATGATCGCGGCACCCGACGTCTCGGCCAGCGAGACGTCGCTTTCGGTAATGCCGCCGGCGCCCGAATGAACGATCCGCACCCTGACCTCGTCATTGCCGAGCTTTTCGAGAGCGGCATTGATCGCCTCGATCGAGCCCTGCACGTCGCCCTTGACGACCAGCGGGAACTCCTTCAGCCCGCTCGTCTGCAACTGCGACATCATCTGCTCGAGCGAGCCGCGCTGGCCGGCATGCTTGGCCACCGCCTTCTCGCGCGCCAGGCGCTGACGGTATTCGGTGATCTCGCGGGCGCGCGCCTCGTTGTTGACGACGGCGAAGCGGTCGCCTGCCTGCGGCGTGCCCTGAAGGCCGAGCACCTCGACCGGCATTGCCGGCGGCGCTTCCGGCACATGCTCGCCGCGGTCGTTGACCAGCGCGCGCACACGGCCCCATTCGTTGCCGGCGACGAGGATGTCGCCCGGCATCAGCGTGCCGGTCTGCACCAGGACGGTGGCGACCGGGCCGCGGCCCTTGTCGAGCTTGGCCTCGATCACCGCGCCTTCGGCGGTGCGGTCCGGATTGGCCTTGAGGTCGAGGATTTCAGCCTGCAGCAGGATCGCCTCAAGCAGCTTGTCGATATTGGTGCCCTTGGTCGCCGAGACCTCGACGTCCAGCACCTCGCCGCCCATCGACTCGACGAACACCTCATGGCGCAGCAGCTCGGCGCGCACCTTCTGCGGGTCGGCGTCGCGCTTGTCGATCTTGTTGATCGCCACGATGATCGGCACGCCGGCCGCCTTGGCGTGGTTGATCGATTCGATCGTCTGCGGCATCACGCTGTCGTCAGCCGCGACCACCAGCACCGCGATGTCGGTGACCTGGGCGCCGCGGGCGCGCATGGCCGTGAAGGCGGCGTGGCCGGGCGTGTCGATGAAGGTGATCTTCTGACCGTTCTTCTCGACCTGGTAGGCACCGATATGCTGGGTGATGCCGCCGGCCTCGCCGGAGACGACATTGGCGTTGCGGATGGCGTCGAGCAGCGAGGTCTTGCCGTGGTCGACATGGCCCATGATGGTCACGACAGGCGGGCGCGACACCAGGTCTTCCTCGCGGTCGGCAATGTTGAACAGGCCTTCCTCGATGTCGGATTCGGCGACGCGGCGGACCGTATGGCCGAATTCGGAAGCCACCAGCTCGGCCGTGTCGGCGTCGATCACGTCGCCCGGCTTCATCATCTGGCCCTGCTTCATGAAGAACTTGACCACATCCACGGCGCGCTCGGACATGCGCTGCGCCAGCTCCTGGATGGTGATGGTTTCAGGCAGGATCACTTCACGCATGACTTTCTCGCGCGGCTCATTATGCAGCGCGCGTTTGAACTTCTCCTGGCGGCGGCGCATCGACGACAGCGAGCGTCCGCGCGCGTCGTCGTCCGACAGCGCCGAGTTCAGCGTCAGCTTGCCGCGGCGGCGGTCGTCCTCCCCCTTGGCGGGCCTGGCCGGACGAGCCACTTCGGGCGTGGCGAGGCGGCGCGCCGGCGCGCTGACCGCACCACCGGCGCCTGAGCGCCTGGGCTTCACCTCTTCCTCGTCATCGGCCGCGGCGACGTCGGCGGCCAGCGGCGCGCGACGGCGAGCCTCTTCCTCGGCGCGGCGCCGGGATTCAGCCTCGGCCTGGAGGCGCGCTTCTTCCTCGGCCTGACGGCGCGCGGATTCCTCGCGCTCGCGCTTGCGGCGTTCTTCCTCCTCGGCGCGGCGCTTGGCATCTTCCAGAGCACGCTGGCGATCCTCCGCCTCGCGAGCCTTGGACCCCTCCAGCGCCCTGCGGCGCGCCTCCATCTCGCCGCGCGAGAGTTCATTCAGAACCATGCCGGAACGCTCCGGCGGCGGAGGCGGCGCCTTGGGCGCTTCCTGCACGGCAGGCGCGGCGGCTACAGGAGCCGCGGCGGGCTTAGGCGCGAAGACGGACGGCGCCGCCGGCTCCGGCTTGTCGCCAGGCAGCGAGAACTTGCGCTTCTTGGTCTCGACCACGACCGACTTGGTACGGCCATGCGAGAAATTCTGGCGCACGGTGCCCTGCTCGAGGCCGGGGCGCTTCAGCGTCAAGGTCTTCTTCGGCGTAACGCTCAACGTCTTGTCGTCGCCCGATTTCGTATCGTTCATTCCATATCCTCTGCGGCATCATCTTCGTCAGCAACGGCCGCAAGCATTGCCAGATCGTTCGGGGTACCGCCCCGATATCGGTCGAGCGCAACAACGCGCTTCTCAACCGCCAGTCCCACGTCCTGCGCGAGGACGGCAGCATGTATCACATTTGTACCCCCCAATGCCAAGCTCAACTCGGCCTCGGGAAAAAGTTTGTAGGCAAGGATGGCGGGACCGCCGAGATGGACGGTTGCCCGCCGCGCCTGACTGATCTTACGGACGCCATCGTCCGAGGCCTCGGTCGCATGCAGCACGAGCAATGCCTGCCCGTCGCGCACCGCGCTCTCGAC
Source organism: Mesorhizobium sp. SOD10 (assembly GCA_000824805.1). Taxonomy (GTDB): domain Bacteria; phylum Pseudomonadota; class Alphaproteobacteria; order Rhizobiales; family Rhizobiaceae; genus Mesorhizobium. The sequence continues at coordinate 306,659 of CCNA01000001.1, read as the reverse complement.
CTTGGCGGCGCCAAGAACGACGGCGCCCGCCTTGCGAGCAAGGCCGAGCATGCCCAGAGCGGATCTGGAGAGCAGCCCGTCAACCATGCCGCCGATATCGGCCGGAACGGTCACCTGTGCCTTGAAAGCACGGGCAAACAGGTTCTTCGCCGCTGCCTTATCGATATGTAGGCGATCGGCGGTGACCCAGCAACCGCGGCCGGGCAGATTTCTCTTGATGTCCGGAACGACGGCCGAATCGGGGCCGACGACGAAGCGGATCAGCTCATCCGCTTCGGCCTGCCTGCGCGTAACGATGCAAGTGCGATCGTTCATCTCGTCCACGGGCTTTGCGATTGGTGGTCACCTCACGCACCGACGGTTTCGCCGGCCGCGGCCTGCTCGGCGGCGAGCTCTTCCTCGGTGATCCAGCCGGCTTGCTTGCGGGCGGCAAGCACCATCTGCTCAGCCTCGGCGCGCGAGACGCCGTGGTTGGCGAGCACGCCCGGATAGACCTTGGTCTCGCCGTCCTTACGCTCTTTCCAGCCGATCAGATCGTCCGCGGCATAGCCGGCGAAGTCCTCGATGGTCTTCACGCCGTCCTCGCCAAGCGTCACCATCATGGCGGTGGTGATGCCGGGAATCTCGCGCAGCTCGTCCTTGACACCCAGCGCCTTGCGCTTTGCGTCGTGCTCGGCCTCGATCTTTTCCAGATATTCGCGGGCGCGGGTCTGGATCTCCGAAGCGGTGTCCTCGTCGAAGCCGTCGATCGAGGAGATTTCGCCCGAATCGACATAGGCAACTTCCTCGACGCTCGTGAAGCCTTCGGAGGCGAGAACCTGGCCGACCATCTCGTCGACGTCGAGAGCTTCCATGAAGAGCGCCGAACGCTCGACGAACTCCTTCTGGCGCCGCTCGCTCTCCTCCTGCTCGGTCAGGATGTCGATATCCCAGCCGGTGAGTTGCGAGGCGAGCCGCACATTCTGGCCGCGGCGGCCGATGGCCAACGACAGCTGGTCGTCCGGCACCACCACCTCGATGCGCTCGGCATCCTCATCGAGCACCACCTTGGCGACCTCGGCCGGCTGCAGCGCGTTGACGATAAAGGAAGCGGCCGAAGGCGACCATGGAATGATGTCGATCTTCTCGCCCTGCAACTCGCCGACCACCGCCTGGACGCGGCTGCCGCGCATACCGACGCAGGCGCCGACCGGATCGATCGAGGAGTCGCGCGAGATGACGGCGATCTTGGCGCGCGAGCCCGGATCGCGGGCGACCGACTTGATCTCGATGATGCCGTCGTAGATTTCCGGCACTTCCATGGTGAAAAGCTTGGCCATGAACTGCGGATGGGTGCGCGACAGGAAAATCTGCGGCCCGCGCTGCTCGCGGCGCACGTCATAGACATAGGCCCGGACGCGGTCGCCATATTTGTAATTCTCGCGCGGGATCAGCTCGTCACGGCGGATGATCGCCTCGCCACGGCCGAGGTCGACGATGACGTTGCCGTATTCGACACGCTTGACGGTGCCGTTGACGATCTCGCCAATGCGGTCCTTGTATTCGTCATACTGCCGGTCGCGCTCGGCCTCGCGCACCTTCTGCACGATGACCTGCTTGGCCGACTGGGCGGCAATGCGGCCGAAATCCATCGGCGGCAGCTGCTCGGCGATGAAGTCGCCGATCTGGGCGTCGGGGTTGCGCTCGCGGGCCGTGGAAAGCGCGATCTGAGTCGCGTAGTCCTCGACCTTCTCGACCACTTCCATCAGCCGCTGCAGCTTCATCTCACCGGTGTTCGGGTTGATGTCGGCGCGGATGTTGGTCTCCTGGCCGTAGCGAGAGCGCGCCGCCTTCTGGATCGCATCGGCCATGGCGGCGATGACGATCTGCTTGTCGATCGACTTTTCACGCGCGACCGCATCGGCGATCTGCAGCAGTTCAAGCCTGTTGGCGCTTACTACCATTGTCTTTCTCCCGATTTCGCGCCGGGCGCACGGCCTGGCTACTCAATCAAATTTCCTGTTCGGTTTCGTTTTCTTCGTCCGCGCCGGCGTCTTGCGCTTCGCCGCGGCGTTTCCTGGCTTCCTTGCGCGCCCGGTTGTCCTTCGACAGGGCATCGCGGATGAGATCGTCGGTCAGCACCAGCCGGGCCTCGGCGATCGCGTCATAAGGCACGCGCACCGTCGGCTCCTCGCCATAGGCCGCCTTGTCGCGCTCGACCAGGATGCCGTCGGCGTCAACCTCGGCGATCTTGCCCTTGAAGCGCTTGCGGTCGCCGATGAGGATCGACGTCTCCAGCTTGACCAGATGGCCGGTCCAGGTGGTGAAATCCGATTTGCGCACCAGCGGCCGGTCGATACCGGGCGAGGACACTTCGAGATGATACGCCTTTTCGATCGGATCTTCGACATCGAGCGCCGGCGACACCGCGCGGCTGACCTCTTCGCAATCCTCGACGGTCATGGTGCCGTCTTCGCGCTCGGCCATGATCTGCAGCGTCAGCCCGTTCTGGCCGGTCAATTGCACCCGCACAAGACGGAAGCCGATGGCCTTGAGCACCGGCTGCACGATCAGCGCAATACGCGCATCGATGCCGCTTTCGCGGATGATACGGTCGTCGGCCTCGCTTGCCGTTGCAGTCATCAGATCCCTGTCGCTCTTTGGCTTCCGGCCGGCGGGCAATAAAAAAGAGCGGGACCGGGTGGACCCACTCTTCGTCATACCGACCAAGAATTTGAGGCTGATATAGACGATCCCGACTTGTGTTTCAAGCCTACAGGCAGCCTTGGGCGAAGTGTGCCCGAAGCGGGCAGGGTTGCACGCCGGGCATGGCGCCCATGCTGCAGGCCGCCTTGCAACCAACGGCGGGCCGCACCCATCTATGTTGCATTCAAAAGAAAAGGACGCGCGCGGTGGCGCGCGAAGTTGGCTATATGGACCGTGGATTGTTTTTCTTCATTAACGATTTCTTCAACACATCCGGCAGCGCGGCAGCCGCGGCGCGGGCCGCCGAGGCCGGCCGCAAGCCGCGCCGCGACGACCTGAAGAAGCTTGGAATCGATCCGGGCGCTTTCGGTCGGATCGGCCGCTTCTAACCGCATCTCGTCGCACGCGGCGCCTTACCTTCGGGCCTCCACGAGCGACGCGGCGATTGCCGCGATGGAACGAAACAAGACAAGCGGATCGTCCCTCGTCGGGAGAAATCCCCGGTGCTGCCAGAATTGCGCCGCTTCCGCATCGACTGCATTGACCATCAGCGCGCGTCCTCCGATCAGTTCCGCCGCCTGAACGCAGCGCTGAAGGGCATGCTTTACCAGGCCCGTGCCGATGCCGCGCCCAGCCCATCCGATATCGGTCGCAAGCTGGCCAAGGAGCAGGCACGGCACCGGATCGGGCGGTTGCCCCGTGCGGATCGACCGAGGCAGGATCGACGGCACGACGGCCGTCGGCGCCAACCCGTAGTATCCGACCACCCGGCCGGCTTCGTGGACAACGAGAACGGCCGTAAAGCCCTTCTCCTGGTTGGAGAGCGCGCGGCTCTTCAGCCATTCATCAAGCGCAGGCTTCCCGCAGGAAAATCCGGATACGTCGTGAACTGCGGTAAGCGGTTCGGGAGCCGATAAGGCCACTGGTCAGCGCTTCGTGGTGTAACCAGCTTCCCACGGTGCGGGCCGCTTTGCCAGTTCCACCAGGTCGGGAACCGGAGCGTCCGGAGTTGACAGGACTTGCATGAACTCAGCGAATCCTTCCGCGCTCATGCGGACAAGACGGTTGTCCATCAGCACATCCTCGGCTGCGCGCACGGCGGCATCGCGCACGAAATCCGTGCGGGACCGGCCCCGGAGACGGGCGGCACGATCGATCATCGCCACGTCCGCTTCCGGCAGGCGCATCGAGATCGGGTATTCCTTGCGTTCAACCGTGGCGGCCATAATTGTCTCCTTGCAGCAATATAGCGCCCGTAGCGTTAAATGCAATACAGAGCACCGCCCAACTATTTCCGGACAAAGGTGAGATAGGCAGGCCGTCGTCCCTCGCGGATGGCCTTGGCCTCGTAGCGCGTGCCGGGCCAGCCTTCATAGGGCCGGTGCCAGTTGGCAGCGTCCTCGGCTTGCCAAGCGAAAGCGCCGTGGTCGCGGCAGGCAAGCAGCGTCCAATTGACATAGCTGTCGATGTCGGAGGCGAAACGGAACCTGCCGCCGGCTTTCAGCACCCGGGCAAATCGCCCGAGATTGGCGGCGCCGACGAAGCGCCGCTTCCAGTGCTTCTTCTTCGGCCACGGATCGGGATAGAGCAGGTCGATGCCGTCGAGCGAGCCTGACGGCAGCCAGTCGAGCAGTCGCGTGGCGTCGTCGTCATAGACCCTGAGATTGGCGAGCGGCGTCTTGCCGAGCGCCGTCATCATTTTGGCCATGCCGTTGACGAAAGGCTCGACGCCGATGAAGCCGGTCTCCGGCACCTCCGTGGCGCGATGCAGGAGGTGCTCGCCGCCGCCGAAGCCGATTTCCAGCTGCAGCGCCGAAACCTGTGCCTTGAACAAGGTCCTAAGATCCGCCGGCGCTTGCGCCGTCAGGTCGATGCGGTATTCGCGCAGGCCGCTTTCGAGGGCGATCGCCTGCTGCGGGCGTATGGTTTTGCCGTGCCGGCGGCCGAAGAATCCTTCGGTCGCCCGGCTCGGCCTGTCCTTTGCGTCCGCTGGCGTCAGGCGGCGACGGCGTCCTTGAGCGCCTTGGCGAGATCGGTCTTCTCCCAGGAGAAGGAGCCGTCACGGCCGGCCTTGCGGCCGAAATGGCCGTAGGACGAGGTTTTTGCATAGATCGGCTTGTTGAGGTCGAGGTGGCGGCGGATGCCCGACGGCGACAGGTCCATCACCTTGCGCAGCGCCTCTTCGAGCTTCGATTCCTCGACCTTGCCGGTGCCGTGCAGGTCGACATAGACCGACAGCGGCTGGGCGACGCCGATGGCGTAGGAGAGCTGGATGGTGCACCGGTCGGCAAGCTTGGCCGCGACCACGTTCTTGGCGAGATAGCGCGCCGCATAGGCCGCCGAACGGTCGACCTTAGTGGTGTCCTTACCCGAGAAGGCTCCGCCGCCATGCGGTGCCGCGCCGCCATAGGTGTCGACGATGATCTTGCGGCCGGTGAGGCCGGCATCGCCGTCAGGCCCGCCTATGACGAACTTGCCGGTCGGGTTGATGTACCAGTTGCAGTCCTCGGCGATCTTCAAGTCACCAAGCGCCTCGCGGATATAGGGCTCGACGACCTTGCGGACCTTCTTGGAGTCCCAGCTCGCATCGAGATGCTGGGTGGAGAGCACGATCTGCGTGACCTCGGCGGCCTTGCCGTCGGCATAGCGCACGGTGACCTGGCTCTTGGCGTCGGGGCCGAGCTTGCCGGCCTCGCCATTGCCTTCGTGGCGTGCCGCGGCCAGCAATTCGAGAATCTTATGGCTGTAGTAGATCGGCGCCGGCATCAGGTCGGGCGTTTCACGGCAGGCGTAGCCGAACATGATGCCCTGATCGCCCGCGCCTTCCTCGCCCTGGCGATCGGCGGCGTTGTCGACGCCCTGGCCGATGTCGGGCGACTGGCCATGCAGCAGCACGTCGATCTTGGCGGTCTTCCAGTGGAAGCCGGACTGCTCGTAGCCGATCTCGCGGATCGCCTTGCGGGCAACAGACTTGAACTTGGCCGGATTGACCACGGGGTGGCCGGACGCATCCTTGAGGATGTTGCCCGCCTTGTCCTTCTTCAAAAGCGTGTCCGGAACGCGGACCTCGCCGGCGATGACGACACGGTTGGTGGTGGCCAGCGTCTCGCAGGCGACGCGCACCTTCCACGGATCCATGCCTGTCTTCTTGGCTTCGCGATAGACCAGATCGACGATCTCGTCGGAGATACGGTCACAGACTTTGTCGGGATGACCCTCGGAGACGGATTCCGAGGTGAAAAGATAATTCTGCCGCGTCACGGGTGTCCCCTCTTGAAAAAAATCGGCAGGGCTGCCGATTTTGGCGCGCCACGTGTTAGCGGTGCCGGGCGCCGCTCGTCAAGCGGCGCGACGGATCTGGCATGAATGTAGGCAAGGTCGGCTATGCCACCGGCGGCAGGACCCCGCTGGCGGCATAGGTAAAAGTCAATCGGCGTCGTCGGCGGAGAGCGCCTTCACCAGATCGATGATCCGGCGGCGCACCTTGACGTCGCCGATCTTGACGAAAGCCCGGTTGAGCTGAAGCCCTTCGGGACTGCCGCAGAATTCGACTGCGAAGGCCATCGAGGAGTCTTCGGCAAATCCCCGATTGCCGCCGGTCTCCTCGCCCGGGGCATCCTCGAAGAAGAAGGCGACGGGAACGCTTAGGATGGAGGCGATCGCCTGCAGACGGCTGGCGCCAACCCTGTTCGTGCCCTTCTCGTACTTCTGGATCTGCTGAAAGGTGATGCCGAGATTTTCACCCAGCTTTTCCTGGCTCATTCCAAGCATATTGCGACGTAGCCGGATGCGACTCCCGACATGGATGTCGATCGGATTCGGCTTCTTCTTGTTCTCTTCTGTCATTTTTTCCTCGCCGAATTTTTCCGGCTTTTTCTATTTTGTTCCGCCATACGAAGCCGGAGCCACCTGCCCCAACAGAACCCTCCAACCGACTTCGAGAAAATTTTAGGCGTTACAGTATGAGTTTCTAATGTGCCGACTGTCAATTGACCCGTAGCCGCTGCCTTACATTCAATGTGAGGGCCGCCAGCGCAAACACCAACATGATCAGCAATCCGTTAATGCGCCGCCGATCGGGAGACAGGAGGGCACCCCCAGAGACCGGCACATGCGCGTCGATGGCGCCGCGCGCGTCGACGGCAAGCGCATCGACAATGCGCCCGTGCGAATCGACGACTGCGGAGATGCCGTTGTTGGCCGCGCGCAACAGCGGCAATCCATTCTCCACCGCACGGATCTGGGCCTGCCTGAAGTGCTGATACGGGCCCGGCGTGTCGCCAAACCAGGCGTCGTTGGTGACGTTCACAATTACGTCAGATGACGCAGCGTCGACGGCGACGAGATCGGGGAAGATCACCTCGTAGCAGATGAACGGAGCTGCGCGCAGCCCACCCGGCACGCCGATCGGATGCCGCCCGTTGCCGGCGGCGAAATTCATCGGTCCGGCCACGAGTTGGCCTATGCCGAAGCGTTCGAAAAGATCGGCGAAGGGCAGATACTCGCCGAAGGGCACCAGATGCATCTTGTCGACGGCATCGACGATCTCGCCCTTGTCATTGATCGCCACGACGGAATTGTAATAGCGGCTGCCGGCATTCGCCGATCCGCCCTCCTCGCGCACGACACCGGCAATCAGCATCTGGCCGTCGGCCAGCATGTCGCCCAATGCCGTCAGAGCGTCCGGACGCTCGGTGAACAGGAACGGCACCGACGTCTCCGGCCACAGGATGAGCTGCGGCTTGGCGTGCCCTTCTTCCGGCGCTTTCCCCGATATCCCCAGCAAAGTTGCAAAGATGCGGTCGCGCACCGAGGCGTCCCACTTTTCGCTGAGATCGACCGCGGGCTGGACGATGCGGACATCGATCGAGCGTGTCGGTTTCACCGGAGTGGCGAGCCTAAAATAGCCGAAGCCCACATGGGCGGCGACGAGGATGACGAACAAGGCGATGCCCAGCCTGAGATGCCGGCGCGCCGCGACCAGCGCGGGAAGGGAGAACAGGAAGACCGCGAGCGCGTTCATGCCGATCATTCCGGTCACCGACACGCTCTGCATCAGGAGCGGCACCGGCATCGCCGCGTAGCCGATGGCATTCCAGGGAAAGCCGGTGAAGAGGAAGTCGCGCAGCCATTCAGCAAGGCCGAAGCCGAAGGCAAGGGCGGCGATGCGGCCGATATCGCTGCTCCAGAACAGCCGCGCCACGACCGTCGCAAAGCCATAGAAAAAAGCGAGCGCAAAGGGGATGCCGACCACGGCGAAGGGCAAGGCCCAGGCGAAGCTGTCGGCCTCGACCAGCAATGCCTGGCCGATCCACCAGAGACCGGCGAGGAAGTAGCCGAAGCCGAACCACCAGCCGGTGGCGAAAGCCGGCCTCAGGCGCTTGAGCCAGCCGTCGGAAGCCTCGCCGGTGGCGCCGTCGAGCAGCCAGACGAGCACCGGAAACGAAATGAAGCAGACGGCGAAGAAGTCGTAAGGCGCCTGGGCGAGCACCGCCAGCGCCCCCGCGGCAAACGCCACCAGCGACCGCCGCCACCCCCACAGCAGAATTATCCGGCCGGCAAAGCGCTGCATCAAGCTTCCCAAGTCGCGCGAATCAGGGAGCTAGAGATTTAACAGGCTGTACCGCCCGATCCAAATGACGGTGATTTGACGGTAGGGCCATAGTACGGCTGATTGGACTCTCAGGGACCCTAGCGGTCTGAACGCCAAGAGTGGGGATCGCGTGCCAAGCACGCTTACGTCGACGAAACGCCATCGCCACGCATAAACATCGGCCCATCCTCCAAGCTCTCTCCGCTCATGAAGGCTAAAGCAGACTCATGACGCCGATCAAACGCGTCAACATACGTGATACGCAATTCTACATGGAGGCGTAACCCAGAACTTTTTCCATCGAGTAACTGCTTTTGACTCTTCTTACTAATTCCATGTTGAATGTATCTCACCTGCGACGGAGCAACGCTCCCAAACTTGTGTAAAAAATTCGGTTCACGCTTTCCGTCCCAACTACTATCGGCAACGAAAATCGACCCTGAGACGTTAAACTCTTTTGCCGGGGTCTGACCATAATTCTTAAAAAATCGACCTGAATAAATATCGGGCCCTGTATTGCTCCATTTATCCTGCATTGTCCTACAAAAACATAGGCTCGCTGTTGGCGTTCATTCGACAGCCGGGCGTCCATCAATTGCCGCAGCAGTAGCAACACCGTTATTACCGCAGCAAAAGTAGCGGCCCAGCCGCTAAGTGCACCAATCCACTCGCGAAAGCAGGCGCCGTAGCTCTCGTCAGTGGCACAGTATCCAAGATGCGCTGCGCCGTTCAGCCAAATAAGCGCAGCAAATGCTCCCAAAAAACCGAGTGCAATTCCAAGTGCCAGATAGCCGTCTTTGTCCCCAAGCATGGACGAACGGATAACATGACCTCTCGTGGGATAGCGAGAAAGAATATATCAAGCCTGTTCGGCGCGGGCCGCGCGGCGGCGCTGCCGCTCGCCCTTCTGGCTCTGCACGATGCGCACGCGCTTGACGCGGCGCGGGTCGGCGTCGAGCACATGGAACTCGAAGCCCGGGATAGCCTGCACGACTTCGCCCCTGGCCGGGACGCGGCCAAGCGTGTTGAAGATCATGCCGCCGATTGTGTCGACATATTCGCCATGCTCGCCGGCGGCGAAATCGCCGCCGATCATCTTGGCGACCTCGTCGATCTCGGCCTTGCCGTCGACGACGAAGACGCCGTCGCCGGTCTGCGTGATCATCGGCTCGTCGTCGTCGTGCTCGTCCTCGATGTCGCCGACCACCATCTCGACGATGTCCTCCAGCGAGGCGAGGCCGTCGGTGCCGCCATATTCGTCGATGACCAGCGCCATCTGCGTGCGCGTCGTCTGCATGCGGCCCATCAGGTCGGAGGCGAGCATCGAAGGCGGCACGAACAGCACCTGGCGGATCAGATTGAGATCGCCGATGGTGCGCGCGAGATCGACCTGTGAGAGGTCGAGCGCCGTCGTCGCCGGCGCCTTCGCCCTGGTGCGGCCCTTCCTGACGCGTGCGACCTTGGTGATATGGGCGAGCACGTCGCGGATGTGGACCATGCCGCGCGGATCGTCGAGCGTCTCCGAATAGACCGGCATGCGCGAATGGCCGGACTGCTCGAAAAGGCCGAGCAGGTCGCCAAGGGTGGTGTTGATCTCGACCGCCTCGATATCGGCACGCGGCACCATGACATCCTCGACCCGCACTTCGCGCAGGCGCAGGATGTTGTTGAGCATGGCGCGTTCGCCGGGCGAGAAGGATTCGGCATCGGTCGCCGTTTCGGCAAGCGCGCCGGCGATCTCCTCGCGCAGGCTGGTGCCGTTGCGGTGCCGAAACAGGCCGAGCACGCGGTCGAAGAGGGAAGGACCGGCATGCGTCGGCTCGGCGGCCGCGCTGCCGGTGGGAATACTCGGACTTGAGCCCTCTTCCGTCTTTTCGGAAGGCTTGGCAGCACTGCCGGCGTCCGGGCGGGCGGCAGTCTCTGGTGTGTCGTTCATCGCCATCAGGTCAATTGAGCTTTTTTGTTACGCGTAGGGATCGGGAATGGCAAGCCTCGCAAGCGCCGCGCGCTCGATCGCCTCCATCTCCTCCGCCTCGGCGTCGGTCTCGTGATCATGGCCCAAAAGATGCAGCAGGCCATGGATGACGAGATGGGTGATATGGTTCTCGAGCGGCTTGTCTTCCAGGGCGGCCTCTCGCGCGACGGTCTCGGAAGCCAGCACGATATCGCCCAGCATCGGCGGCAGCTTGCCGCCTTTGGGGAAGGAAAAAGCCGGGAAAGACAAGACGTTGGTGGGCTTGTCCTTGCCGCGCCACTCGGCGTTGAGCGCCCGGATATGGGCATCGTCGGAAAAAACGACGCTAAGCTCGGAAGCGCCGCCCGCGCCAGTCTCGGCAAAGGCGGCCGCAACGGCGCGATCGACGAGACGCGTCAATTCGGCCTCCGCAGCCCAATCGCCGGCCTCGACGAAGACATCGATATCGACCGGCGTTTCGCCGCCAAATTCCGGATTTTGCGCCATAGGGGCTATCTTTGTTTTGAGAATGATCTTTCCCGAAAACCGCGCACATTTTTCGCTGACGCGGTCCTTCGGTTCGGGATCATGCTCTAGCTTTCGGCGCCGAGACCTCGCGCCAGCTTGCCGTCGCGATCGTAGGCCTTGACGATCTCGGCCACCAGCGGGTGGCGCACCACGTCGCCCTCATTGAAGCGGACGGTGACGATGCCAGGCACGCCGTCGAGGATGCGCAGCGCCTCGACAAGGCCCGACTTGGTGTTGGGCGGCAGGTCGATCTGGCTCGGATCGCCGGTGACGATCATGCGTGAGTTCTCGCCGAGACGGGTCAGGAACATCTTCATCTGCATCTGCGTGGTGTTCTGCGCCTCATCGAGGATCACAGCAGCATGCGCCAGCGTGCGGCCGCGCATGAAGGCCAAGGGCGCGATCTCGATGACCTCGGCCGCGATCGCCCGCTCAACCTTGTCGGCCGGCATCATGTCGTAGAGCGCGTCGTAGAGAGGCCTAAGATACGGGTCGACCTTCTCCTTCATGTCGCCGGGCAGGAAGCCAAGCCGCTCGCCGGCCTCGACCGCCGGGCGCGACAGCACGATGCGCTCGACCATACCGCGTTCCAGCAGCATCGCCGCATGCGCCACCGCAAGATAGGTTTTGCCGGTACCAGCCGGGCCGATGCCGAAGACCATTTCCGAGCGCTCCAGCGCCCGCATATAGGCGTCCTGCGTCAGCGAACGGGCATAGATCGTCTTCTTGCGGGTCGAGATCTGGGCGGCCGAGACCTTGCCCTTGCGCTCCAGGGTCGGCAGCGTCAGCTGGTCATCGGCGGCAATCGCCATGCGCACGGCACCGTCAACATCCGACTGGCCGATGTCGGCCCCCTTTTGCAGGATGCCGTAGAGCGTATCCAGCGCGCGGCGCGCCTGTTCGGCGGCCGAAGCCGAGCCCTTGATCGCGAGCTGGTTGCCGCGCGAACGGATGTCCACGCCGAGCTTCTGCTCGAGCCGGGCCAGATTCTCGTCGAACTGACCATAAAGGGCGCTGGCAAGCTTGTTGTTGTCGAAGGTCAGTACGATGTGCGCCATGTCGGAAGCCCCGGTCGCCTGGTTCTGGGGCGGATTCTTCAGTTCGGCAGCGCTCAACCGTCTCTCCTCATCTGCCGAGGCTTGCGGCTATGCGTGTCGTTGCCCCAAACCGCGGGCATTTTTTGGGCGACATGCATCAGGCCAACTCGGCGAACAGGCTGTTGGGGCCTGTCTTCGTGATTCTTACGTCAATAATGTCACCGATTCCACCGGCCTTGTCGTCAACAATAACCGGGTTCAGCCAAGGCGAGCGGCCGACGATCTGGCCGGCATGGCGGCCGGGCTTCTCGATCAGCGTACTGATGGTGCGGCCGACCAGGCCGGCGATGAAATTCCGCTGCTGCTCGTTGATCAGCGCCTGCAGGCGCTGCAACCGCTCGTCCTTCACCGCCTCGGCGAGGTGCCCGTCCATCTCGGCGCCCGGCGTGCCGGGCCGCGGCGAATATTTGAACGAAAAGCAGGCGGCGTAGTTCACTTCGCGCACCAGCTTCAGCGTCGCCTCGAAATCCTCTTCCGTCTCGCCCGGGAAGCCGACAATGAAGTCGCCGGACATGGCGATGTCGGGGCGAGCGGCGCGGATGCGCTCGATCAGCGCCAGATAGTCACGTGCCGTGTGCCTGCGGTTCATTGCCTTCAAAATCCGGTCAGATCCCGATTGCACCGGTAAATGCAGATAGGGCATCAAGGCGGGCAGGTCACGATGCGCGGCGATCAATTCGTCATCCATGTCGCGCGGATGGCTGGTGGTGTAGCGCAGCCGAGCCAGGCCGGGGATTTCCGCAAGCCGGAACAGCAGGCGGCCGAGGCCCCATTCCTCGCCGTTTTCGCCGACGCCGTGCCAGGCGTTGACGTTCTGGCCGAGCAGGGTCACCTCGCGCACGCCGGCCTCGGCCAGGCGCTCGGCCTCGGCGACGATCTGCACCACGGGCCGCGAGACCTCGGAGCCGCGCGTGTAAGGCACCACGCAAAAGGTGCAGAACTTGTCGCAACCTTCCTGAACCGTGAGGAAAGCGGTGACGCCGCGCCTGGCAAGCTCGGCGCGCTTCGGCTGCGGCAGATGCTCGAACTTGTCCTCAATGGCGTATTCGGTCTCGACGATCTTCTCGCCGCCACGGACCCGCGCCAGCACGTCGGGCAGCCGGTGATAGGTTTGCGGGCCGATGACCAGATCGACCGCAGGCGCACGGCGGATGATCTCGGCGCCCTCGGCCTGCGCCACGCAGCCGGCGACGCCGATCAGGAGCTCGCGGCCGGCCTCGGCGCGCTCGGCCTTCATGTCGCGGATGCGGCCAAGCTCGGAATAGACCTTTTCCGCCGCCTTTTCGCGGATATGGCAGGTGTTGAGCAGCACCAGATCGGCGTCTTCGACGGCGTCCGTGGCGACATAGCCCTCGGCTACCAGCGCATCGGTCATGCGCTGGGAATCGTAGACATTCATCTGGCAGCCATAGGTCTTGACGAAGACCTTTTTCGCCGTCCGGTTAGTGCTGGCCGTGTGCTCGGCCGCAGCGCCGATGTCGTGGCTTTCAATCGTGTTCAATTCCATCGGGCGGCTTCTAGCGCCTTTCCGTGACAAAAAACAGACGATTCTGGCAGGTTGCGGCGCCGCGCGTCCGGCTTTCAGCCGATACGCTGACGACTGGGGCGCGGATCGGCGAGCGCGGCCTGCATCATCTCGCGCACCTTGGCTTCCATCAGCCTTGCCGTTTCCTTGCGGTTCGAACCCTTGGAGAACGGCACCGGCGCGCCGAAATGCACCTCGGCATCGATCGCGCCTTCGGTAAGCAGGGTTTTGAGATGCGGCATCAGATCCTGGTCGCCGATCCAGGCGGTCATCGGCCGATGGCGGCGGCCCATCGGCATGCCATGCAGGCGCGTATACGCGATCGCCACGGGCTGGATGAAGACTTGCTCCGCCGCGCCTTCCGAGATCGCCATCGAGGCCGCGCCGAAGAGTGTGCTCTTGAACGGCAGAACCAGGTTCCCGTCGCCGGTCGAGCCTTCGGCGAACAGCACCATGGCGTCGCCTTTTGCCATCCTTTTGGCGATCTCGCTTGCCTGGTCGCCGGAGGTGCGCTTGCGCTCGCGTTCGATGAAGACGGTGCGCTGCAGCTTGGACAGCATGCCGATCAGCGGCCAGCCTTCCATATCGGCCCTGGCGATGAACTTCACATCGACGAAGGAGCCGAGCACCATGATATCGGTCCAGGAAATGTGGTTGGCCGCCACAAGCAGCGGGCGCTCCCTGGCCAGCGCGCCCTTCACATGCACCCGCATGCCTAGCGCCTGGAGGATCATGCGGTGCCATATCCTCAGGATGAAGGTTTCGGGCCAGAGCCCTGTCTTCATCGACAGGATCTGCAGCGGCACCAGCACAAGCGAACAGACGACGACATAGAAGAGCGCCAGGAAAATCCGCAATTTCTTGATCATTCGCTCCCCGCCTAGAGCAGGATGACGTTTCGTTGAATTGTCATCCTGATCTAACTCTTTGTAGAGCATGATCTTTTCCGAAAACCGGTTCCCACTTTTCGGGATCATGCCCTATCGCGCGGATTGGCTAGCGAAGATCGCGGCGCATGACAAGCGCGCCGGTCGGGCCGTGCTCGGTCGAACGGTAGTAGTTCGGCCGATGACCGACCTGGATGAAGCCAAGCCTGCGGTAAAGCCCGATCGCCGGCGCATTGGTCTCGTCGACCTCGAGGAACAGCGCTTCGGCGCGTTGAGCATGCAATTCGCGCAGCACCGCGTCCATCAACTGCCAGCCAAGGCCCTGGCGGCGATGGCTGCGGGCGACAGCCACGGTCAGGATTTCGCCCTCGCCGGCCGCGAGCCGCGCCAGCACGAAGCCGACCGGCGGCTTGGCGCCTTGACCGGTTTCGCGCGCCGCATAGCCGAATACCGTTTCCTGCTCGAGCAGTGCCGCAAACTCGCCGTCGGTCCAGGGCCGCACGAAATCCTCGCGGTGCAGCACCGAGATGGCGGCGCTGTCGGCAACCGTGAGCGGTTCCAAGGCATAGTCCCTGCGGCGCGGCTGAAAGAACGGTATGCGCATCAGGCGTCGTTTCCCTTGTCCTGCCTTGGCAGAATGAAACCCGCCTGCGGCTTGGCGTCCGCGCCACGCAGATAAAGCGGCTTCGGCTTCTCGCCGGGTCGCTTGGCGGCGGCCAGCCGGGCATAGGTCGCGATGTCGGCCGTGGCAGCGACCGGACCGGTATCGAAGGCACGCCCCGCCGCCTGGGCAACGAGCGGCGCGGCGGTGCCGACCAGGACCGCTTCGGCGTCGATGGCCATGGTCGCCGCCTCGGAAAGCGTGACCACGGAGGGTCCGTAAGTTTCAGCTAACGTCCCATCATAGAGCGCGGCATGGATTTCCTCGCGGCCGGCGTCGAGCGCGGCAAGCACCGCGCGCCCGGGAAAGGCGTTCGCCCCCTCCGTCGCCAGGGCTTCCAACGTCGTCACCCCGATCGCCGGGATTTTCAGCGCCAAGGCCAGGCCGCGCGCTGTCGAGACGCCGACGCGCAGGCCGGTGAAGGAGCCCGGCCCGATCGAGACGGCAACGGCGTTGAGGTCGGGGTAGCCGGTTCCGCCGATTTGCAGGGCCGTCTCTATGACGGCCATCAGATGCTCGGCATGGCCTTTGCCGAGATCGCGCACCTCGCGGCCAAGCTCCATCCCCGCGCCCACGTCATAGACGCAAGCGGCGCAGAGATTGGCGGCGCAATCGACGGCGAGCAGCTTCATACGGGCGGCTTCATTCAGGCAGCTTCATAGGCCGGTTAAGGAACTGAATCGAAACACCCTCTGCCCGGCACAAGCCGCCGCCGCAAGGGCCAGGGTCGAGAAATGTTAAGCGGCTTTGCTTCTACGCGCGGCGATCACGCCGTCGCGACAATGCGCAGCATGTGGTTGTCCCAGACATAGTCCGGCTCGGAGCGGGTGGTGCCGGCGCCACCGACGATCTCGCCGGCGCCGGTCGTCGCCATGAAGCCGGCGCCGTCGGGCGCGAGGCCGCAGACCTCGACCAGCGATCTGGTCGCGACCACGCGTCCGCTGGCAGCGTCGAGGACGGCCAGCGAATTGCCCTCCGGCGAAGTGACGGCGACCGTGCCGGTCGCGGCATTGGCGGCGACCGAGCCGATATAATTGCGGAAGCCGGAGAGCACATCCTGCGGCATCTCCAGCAGCTCGAGCTCCTTGCCGCGCGCTGCGCGGCCGACCAGCGCCGGGCGGTCCGTCGCCGGCCCGCGATACTGGCAGCCGAACCAGACGGTGCCCGTCTGGTCGCGATCCATGTGGCGGATCGAAAGCTGATGCAGCGCCGGCGGCAATTCGTGCTTTTCGATGAGATCGCCGGTGATGCGGTCGACCAGCGTGTAGGACGGCTTCATCGTCGCGATGTTGAGTTCGGCGCGGCCATAGTCGGGATGGGTCTCGATGCCGCCATTGGCAATGGCTAAGGTGCGGCCGTCGCCGAGCAGGAGCAACTCATGCGGACCCATGCCGTAAGTCGGGAATTCGCCGACGCGGCGGAACTTTGCTTTCGCGTCATAGACGCCGACGACGCCTGCCGCGTTGTCGAAGTCGTTTTCGGTCGCATAGAGCAGAGCGCCGTCGGGCGAGAACACGCCGTGGCCGAAGAAATGCCGGCCGGCGATGCTGGCGATGGTCAATGGCTTGTCGCGGCCGGCATGGTCGAAGACCACGGCGAAGGTGCCGGGCTGGCGGGCGAAAACCACCGAGCGCTTCGAAACCGGATCGAAGGTGACGTCATGGCCGCGATCCGGCAGATCGACCGTATGCAGGATTTTTCCTGCCTCGGAGAGCACGGCGGCGCCGAAGCTGCCGTCGCGCTTGACGAAGGCCGTGGCAAAGACGGCGTCCGCGGCAAGCGTGTCGGCCCAGGCGCGCGGCGCCATGGCGGCTGCGAAGCCCGCGCCGGCGGCCCGCAGGAAATCGCGGCGATCGATAAGAGCCGTTCGCATGGTATCAATCCCCATCCAGCGACGAGAAGCCCGCGGTCAGGCCGAACTCGGCGGTCATCCTGGTGCCGATCAAGGTCGACAGGCTGGAGGTGATCAGCGCGAAATGCTCGAGTTTGTCGCGTAGCGCCGGATCGGCGAGGGCCTTGTCGATCGGTCCGGCGACCGATTTCGCGGTTGTCACGCCGTTGGTGAGCTGGATGTGGATGGACTCGGCCATCCATTGCGCATCGGCTGGCAGCGCGTCGCCAAGCTCGGAGGCCTGGAACAGTTGGTCGACGCCGGAGAGATTTCCGGCCAGCGAGGCCGTCGTGTTCTGCGAGCGCCAGTAGATCGCCTGCTTCGGCTTGTCGGCGTCGGGCTTGGCGCCGAGAAAGCCCTTGAGCCGCACGTCGCGGATCATCTCCAGCTCGTTAATGAAGACGCCGACCAGTTCCGTCACCGCTTCGTTGCCGTCGCGGTAGAGCGGGTTTTTCGGTCCCGGATTGGCCCAGAGCGACGCGAAACCGCCCGATTTGTTCCAGGCGTCGCGCACCTCGCCGGCCATGGTTTCGACGTTACCAGCGACAGCCGCGCCGTAGGCGCAGCGGTAAGGATCGTCTTTCCCGACAAGCGTTTCGGCGCCGTCGCCGTAAAGCACATATTCGAGGGCGCCGAGGCCCTGCATGGCGACGCTCTTTTGCGCCAATTGCACCGGATCGGTGGCCGACGGATCCTTTGATGCCAGCGTGGCCTGGACTTGCCTCAGGCCGATGCTCTTGCGGTCCGGCCAATAGAGCATGCGTTCCAGCCGATTGTTCTCCTTGATCGGCCCGAAGGCGATGATTTCGGCCACCGACCAGGCCTCCACGGTACCCGAAAACGCCGAACGCGCCGCTTCGAGATTCTCTTTGGAGGGCGTGCCGCAAAGCTGGTGCATCGCCTTGGTCAGGCCCGCCGCATGCTCGTCGAGGCTGGCATAGGCCGGGCGGACGAAACCATCGACCGCGCGACCGATGACATCGGAGGCCTTGATCGCGGCCGATGCCGGCAGGACAGCCGCAAGAAGAAGCGGAAGAACAAGCGCGGCGGCCAGGCGTTTCGACATCAGAGCGACTCCAGGAATTTGATCAGCGCCTCACGATCGGCCGCGGCAGCATCGGCAAAGCGGTCCCGCGCCTTCCGGCCCTCGCCGCCGTGCCACAGGATAGCCTCGGCAAGCGTTCGGGCGCGGCCGTCATGCAGATAGAAGGCATTGCCGTTGACCGTCGCGGTAAGCCCGATACCCCAGAGCGGCGGGGTGCGCCATTCGCTCCCCGTGGCTGCGCCAACGCGTTGCCCGTCAGCGAGACCCCCGCCCATGTCGTGCAGCAGGAAGTCGGAATAGGGCCAGATCAGTTGGAAAGCCTGCGCCTTGTTGGGTGTACCGCGCATGGTGACGAATTTCGGCGTATGGCAGGCAATGCAGCCCATCTCGTAGAATTGCTTCTTGCCGGCAAGCACGTCAGGCCTGTCGAGGTCGCGTCGCGCCGGCACGGCCAGGCTCTGCGAATAGAAGGTGACGAGATCCATCACCGGGGGCGGCGCTTCGACGGTGCCCAATCGCTGCTGGACGCCGTTCGGCATGGTAAGGCACTCCGCCTGCGCTTTGGTGCAGTCGCCCCAGTGTTTCGGCATTTCCGGGGTAGAGATGCCGATATCGCCCGCGAAAGCATCGGCCGCCTGCTGGCGGATCGAGGCGGTCTGCGCCTTCCAACCGAAGCGGCCCAGGGTCACCTGGCCGCTCAGCTCGTCGCGCACGATGTTCGGCCGGCCCGAAATGCCGTCGCCGTCGCGGTCGTCCGGATCGGCATGGGCAAGGATATCGGCCGGCGCGATCTGCTCGATCAGGCCGAGCCCGATCATCGGCGGCGTCAGGCGCGGCGACAGTGTGGTATGCGGATCGAGCGGACCGTAGCCGGGATCTTCGACCGAATAGCTCGGCTTGCGCAGCGAAACGACGGCGCCGTCGCCGAGCGTCACTTTTTGCTCCTGGTAATCGACGCGCATCCGGCCCTCGCCTTTGAGGCCTGGGACGGCAAGGTCCTGCAGTTGCGCGCCATAGACCGGATCGGGGAAGTTCAGCACCTTGTGGCCAGCGAGTGCGGCCTTTTCCTCGGCGCTGCCAGCGTCGCGCGCGAGCCGGAGAAACATCGAGGTCGATCCGGTATCTCCCTCCGGCGGACGGCCGCGGCCGTCCTTCAGATGGCAGTTCTGGCAGGCGCGCTCGTTGAAGAGTGGGCCTAGACCGTCCGAAGCCTGGGTCGAAGACGGCGACGACACCCAGTTCTTGCGAAAAAGCGCATTGCCGAGCTTGAAATTGCCCTCCTCCTCGAAGGTGATATTACCGGAGGACTGCGAGAAGGCGTCGCGGTTGACGTCCTTGCGCGAGGTGCCGGCACCGCCCTGCATCAGCTCGAACGGCTCCGGCCTGGTGAAGTCGGTCGTCGGCCTGGTCACGCCCAAGACCCGCGCCTGATCCTTCGGCGTCAGATCGGTGCGGCTTGTCGGCAGGGCGGCGGGCTCATCAGCCAGGGCGGACGCGGAAAGCATGATCGCCAGCAGAAGCGGCGCCCCGCGATAAATCCGGTATCGCGGGGTCCTCTGGGACGGCAAGCCGTGAATCCCGGGCTGCCGCGGGCGGCGCGAAAAATCTACGGGGCGCCGCATTCCCGCATGTCCTTACTCCGCCTCGTTGGCCGAGTCGGCATTGAGCAGGCCGTATTTCTCCTCGCCGATGGAGGCGAGCAGATCGAGCTGCGTTTCAAGGAAGTCGATATGTCCTTCCTCGTCGGTCAGAAGATCCTCGAACAGCTTCATCGAAACGAAGTCGCCGGCGTCGTGGCAGATCTCGCGCGAGTGCTTGTAGGCCGTGCGCGCGTCATATTCGCCGGCGAGATCGGATTCGAGCACTTCCTTGACGTTCTGGCCGATGCGCAACGGCGCGACGGATTGCAGGTTCGGGTGGCCTTCGAGGAAGATGATGCGCGCGATCAGGCGGTCGGCGTGATGCATTTCCTCGATCGATTCCGCCCGCTCCTTCTTTGCCAGCTTGGTGTAGCCCCAATCCTCGAGCAAGCGATAATGCACCCAGTATTGGTTGACGGCTCCAAGCTCCAGAAACAGGGCCTCGTTAAGCCGCTCGATGACCTGCGGTTCGCCTTTCATGGGTTCTGCTCCCGTATTGGCCGCGCAAGCCTCTCACGCGATCCAGATGTGAAACGATGTCCACGCCCCCAATCTCCGAGCGGGCGTGGTAGTTCTCGGTGACCCGAATGATCGTTTCCACCACATTTGGGAAACAGCCGCAACAGCGACCGCGCTTGCGCATCGCGTGATAGACTTTCGCGGGCACGATCAGCTGCCAGGGATCCTCATCCAGCAGGCCGACGATCGTCTGCTCGATCTCCTTCTCGGTGATGATGTTGCAATGGCAGATCAGCATCTGTTTGCTCTGGCTGACGACGTCGGTCCGGCGCCGCTTGGCTGGTACGAACGTCTAAACTTACTTGAACACCTTGTCCGGCGCGTCGAGGCTGTCGGAGCCCTCGAAAGCGATCTGGTTCAGCTTGAGCGATCCGACGGCGCGCTCGATCGACTTGGTCTGGTCGATCAGGGCGTCGATCGCCGCCTGCACGGTGGCGTTGCCTTGCGCGTTGCCCTCGGCGATCTGCTGATCATAGGCCTCGCCGGCAAGAGCACGCGCGGCCTCCATCTTGGCGACGCTGATGTCGAGCTTGCCCGACAGTTCCTTGTCGATCGCCGGATCGGCGGCCTTCACCATGTCGGACACGGACGGACCCGAAACAACGGAGCCGTCGAGCCGCTTGTAGCTGGCATGGTAGGCATCGCGGATGCCGACCGCGTCATAGAGATGCGAAATGTAGGTGTTATCGGAGAAGCAGTCGTGCTCCTCCTCCGGATCGTGCAGCAAAAGGCCAAGCTTCATGCGCTCGCCGGCGAGCTCGCCATAGGAGAGCGAGCCCATGCCGGTGAAGATGGTGGAGATGCCGGCATTCGCGTCGCCGTCGATGAGATTCTTGCGCGCGGCGCCGTCTTCCTTCCAATTGTCGACCATTTCCTGCAGATCGGATACAAGAAGGTCGCTCGCCGATTTCAGATATTCGGCGCGGCGGTCGCAATTGCCGCCCGTGCAGTTCTTGAGGTCGTAATCCGTATAGGGCCGTTCGCCGGCGCCCGGACCGGTGCCGTGCAAGTCCTGGCCCCAGAGGAGGAATTCGATGGCGTGATAGCCGGTCGCGACATTGGCTTCGACGCCGCCGGCCTCCTGCAGCGTGCCCGAAAGGAATTCGGGCGTCAGCTTCGAGGCATCGACCTTCTTGCCGTTGATCTCGATTTCCTTGTTGGCGATGACGTTGGCCGTGTAGAGCGCGTTCTCGTCCGACTCGGTGCCGTAGCTCTTGGCGACATAGTCGATGAGGCCCTCATCCAGCGGCCAGGAATTCACCTTGCCTTCCCAGTCGTCGACGATTTTGTTGCCGAAGCGATAGACCTCGGTCTGCTGGTAAGGAATGCGCGCCGCCTTCCAGGCTTCACGTGCGGCGTTCAACGTGTCGGCCGAGGGGCTGGCGATGAGCGCGTCGACGGCTTTGTCCAGCGCCTGCGCGGTGGTCAGCGAATCCTCATATTTGGCCAAAGCGATGTCGGCATAGGTCTTGATCACCGCCTTCGCGTCGGTCTCGGCTTTCGCCGGCAACACGAACACCGCCGCCGTCAGCGCAGCCGTGGCGCAGATCGCAGCCAGCCTGCCGCCATTACGTGCCGTCATTATCGTTCTCCGGTTCTTTGGAAATTCAATAAAAGGCGCCCACCCGCGCCGAGGCATGAGCATGCCGGTAAAAATGGTGGCCGCGCCGATGCGCGGTTCGCGATAAAGTCACCCACTTGCCTCCAATCGAAAGGGTTCAAGGCCCAGACATCAAAGGAATGCGCTTTGCGCGCGGCTCTCCATAAAGCGACGGAGAGGCCGGGAGTCAACTGGCGCAACAGAAAAAATTCAATCGAAACAATAATTTAGAATTATTCTAAACTACAAATATCAACTTTAGGCCCAGCACGACCTCGCTGGCCCGATTGACAGAGAGCCATTCTGGGTGCGACCCGATCCGCGGCTCTTGCGGCGGTGGCAGACAATCGCCACCTGGCGCAAGAGCCTAGATTTGCAAACAAAAAAGGATTGCGATGACGAACGGGATTGTGATTGTCGGTGCGGGCCATGCCGGCGTGCAGGCCGCCGCCAGCCTGCGCGAAGAGGGCTACGACGGACCAGTTGTCCTGATCGGCGACGAGAAGGAACTGCCCTATCACAAGCCGCCGCTGTCCAAGACCTTCATCAAGGACGCCGAGGCCAAGCCGCAGCTCTTGCGCGGTGAAGCCTTCTATTCGGGCAACAGCATCGATTACCGGCCGGGCGCGCGCATCGACAGCATCGATGCCCGCGCGGGCCGGTTGAATGTCGCAGGCGGTGGAAAGCTCGGCTTCGACCGGCTGGTGCTCGCGACCGGCTCGCGGCCGCGTCTGCTCAAGCTCGACGGCGCCGGCCTTGCCGGCGTGGTCTCGTTGCGCTCGCTGGCCGATGCGCGCCTGATCCGCGAGCTCAGCGCGCAGAGCGAGGACGTGGTCATTCTCGGCGGCGGCTTCATCGGGCTGGAGATCGCGGCGACGCTGAGGGCCGCCGGCCGCAACGTCACCGTGGTCGAGGCCGTCGACCGGCTGCTCGGCCGCGCCGTGGCGCCGGTCATCGCCGCCCATGTGCGCCAGCGCCTGGAAGCGATCGGCGTGCGCGTGCTCACCGGCACCACCATTGCCCGTCTCGAAGGCGACAATGGCCGCGTATCGGCCGCGATCACGTCCGGCGGCGAACGCCTGCCGGCGCAGATGGTGATCATCGGCATCGGTGTGGTGCCCAATCTCGAACTGGCGGAGGCCGCCGGCCTGGCCATCGGCAACGGCATCCGCGTCGACCAGCATATGCAAAGCTCGCTTCCCGAAATCCTCGCCATCGGCGACGCGGCCTCCTATCGCCATTGGTTCACCGGCGGCGACGTGCGGCTGGAATCCGTGCAGAACGCCACCGACCAGGCAAGGCTCGCCGCCCGCACCATCCTCGGCCATGCCGAGCCGTTCACGGCGGTGCCGTGGTTCTGGTCGGATATCGGCGACATGAAGCTGCAGATGGTGGGGCTGACGCAAGGCGGCGATCACCATGTGGTGCTGGGCGATCTCGCCGAGAACAAGTTCTCGATCTACCACTATGCCGGCAGCCGGCTGCTCGGCATCGAATCCGTCAACCGCCCGGCCGACCATATGCTTGGCCGCAAGATGCTGGGCGCCGGCTTCTCGCCGACGCCGCAGACGGTGTCAGGCGGGCCGGATGCGCTGAAGGCGGCGCTTGCGGCCTTCAGCGAAGGCGAGCCGGCAAGAGCCGCCGGTTAGGCCGCCCGCGCTTCGCGGATCGAGCTTTCCAGGATGTCCAGCGCCTCGGTCATGACGCCGTCCTGAATGGTGATCGGCGACAGGAAGCGGATGACGTTGCCGTAGACGCCGCAGGTGAGCAGGATGAGGCCCTTGTCCAACGCCTTCAACCTGACCGCGTTGGCGAACTCCGCCGAGGGCAGGCCCTTCGTCACGTCGTTGAACTCGACGGCGTTCATGAAGCCCGGGCCGCGGATGTCGACGATCTCCGGCACGTCCTCGCGGATCGACACCAGCCGCTGCTTCAGCCTGGCGCCGAGCGCATTGGCGCGGTCGCAGAGTTTTTCCTCGTCGATGACGTCAAGCACCGCATGGGCCGCAGCGACGCCGATCGGGCTGCCGCCATAGGTGCCGCCGAGACCGCCAGGACCGGGCGCGTCCATGATCTCGGCGCGGCCGGTGACCGCCGAGAGCGGGAAGCCGCCGGCAAGGCTCTTGGCCATGGTGGTAAGGTCGGGCGCAACGTCATGATGCTCCATGGCGAACATCTTGCCGGTGCGGGCAAAGCCGGTCTGCACCTCGTCCGCTATCAACAGGATGCCATGCTGGTCGCAGATCTTGCGCAGTGCGGTCATGAAATCGCGTGGCGCTTCATAGAAGCCGCCCTCACCCTGAACCGGCTCGACGATGATGGCGGCAACGCGGCCCGGATCGACATCGGCCTTGAACAGCTTGTCGAGCGCGGCAAGCGAATCCGCGACCGAGACGCCGTGCAGCGCAACAGGGAACGGGGCGTGGAAGACATCGGCCGGCATGGCGCCGAAGCCGACCTTGTAGGGCACGACCTTGCCGGTCAGCGCCATGCCCATGAAGGTGCGACCGTGGAAGCCGCCGGAAAAGGCGATGACCGCCTGGCGGCCGGTGGCGTTGCGCGCGATCTTGACGGCGTTCTCGACCGCCTCGGCGCCGGTGGTGACGAAGATCGTCTTCTTGTCGAACTTGCCGGGTAGCATGCCGTTCAGGCGCTCGGCGAGATGCACATAGCTCTCATAGGGCACGACCTGGTGGCAGGTGTGGGTGAAACGGTCGAGCTGCGCCTTGACCGCCTCGATCACCTTCGGATGGCGATGGCCGGTGTTGACCACGGCGATGCCCGAGGAGAAGTCGATATAGCGGCGGCCTTCGACATCCCAGATTTCCGAATTCTCGGCGCGATCGGCGTAGATCTGCGTCGTCATGCCGACACCGCGCGAGATCGACTGGTTCTTGCGTTCGGAAATGGCTGAATTCTTCATCGCGTTCCTCATCGGGCCGTCCCTCGTCAGGATCGCACCCGTTCCGTTGATCGAAACCCTTCTGACCTTATTTCACGTTTTCCTCAAGTCGGCACATTGGCCCAGTCCATTGGGCCTGACGGGTGGCGGTCTTAACCAGAGTGATGACGAGCGCCGCGGAAATGGTTTCCTTTTCCCGCCGATCGATTAATCTCATTGCATCCGCGACGTGCCGCCGTCAGGAGCGGCTCCCACGGGTTGAGGGGAACCATGAGCAGGAACGCGACATCGTCCGCCTTGCCGTCTTCGCCGCTTCTCTTTCTTTGTCGTTCAAAAATCTTTTTGCTGCTGGCCTGCGCCAGCGCGGCGATTTCGATGTCCGGCTGCCAGAAGCAGCAAGCGGCGGAAAAGAAATTGCCGGTGATGGTAACGGCGCAGACGGTTGCGCTCGCCGACTACGCGCCGCGAACCTCGCTGACCGGGGTGATCGCGGCTCGCACGCTCACCAATCTGTCATTCCGCATCGGCGGCCGGGTCGCCGAGCGGCTGGTCGATGTCGGCCAGCATGTCGCCCAGGGCGCGGTGCTTGCCCGCATCGAGCCGCAGGAGCAGGAAGCGGACCTGCGTTCGGCCCAGGCCGATCTCGACGCCGCACAGGCGCAACTCACCCAGGCCGCGGCCACTTACCAGCGGCAAAAGACGCTGCTTTCGCAGGGTTTTACGACCAGACGGGAATTCGACACCGCCAACCAGACGGTGAAAGTGGCGCAGGGCAGCGTCGACGCCGCGCAAAGCGCCTTGGCCAATGCCAAGGACAGCCTGTCCTTCACCGAGCTCAAGGCGGGCGCCGCCGGCGTCATCACGGCGCGCCAAGTCGAGGCCGGGCAGGTGGTTCAGGCGGCGCAGACCGTGTTCACCATCGCCGAGGACGGCGACCGCGATGCGGTCTTCGACGTGCAAGAGACGCTGGTTGCCGAGACGCCGCCCTCGCCTGCGGTAACGATCACGCTTCTGTCGGACCCGCAGGTCCGCGCGGTCGGCAAGGTGCGCGAGATTTCGCCGGCGGTCGATACCCGGTCGGGATCGATCCGGGTCAAGGTCGGCATCCCCGACACGCCCGCCGGCATGCCGCTGGGTGCAGCGGTGATCGGCACGGTCAGCGCCCGGCCAGTCAAAGCCATATTGCTGCCCTGGCAGGCGCTGACCTCGACCGCCGGCAAGCCCGCCGTCTGGATCCTCGACCCGTCGAGCAAGGCCGTCACCCCCGCGCCGGTCGAGGTGCTCGCCTTCGATTCCGGCGTGGTCGCCGTCAACAAGGGCTTGCAGGAAGGCCAGAGCGTCGTCACTGCCGGCGGGCAGTTGCTCAGCCCCGGCCAGACGGTTGACGTGGCAGGGGCAAGCCAATGAGCCGGCTGCCGCACGTCGCTCTCCTGCTCGTCGTTGCAGCGCTTGCCGCCTGCTCGCGCTCGGAAGAGCAGCCGCCGGAGGTCATCCGACCGGTTCTGTCGGTGGTGGTCGAACCGAAGACGGTCGAGACCTTCGGCTTCGCCGGTTCGGTCGAGCCGCAATACAGCGCCGACCTTGCATTCCGCCTGCTCGGCCGCGTCGTCTCGCGCGACGTCAAGGTCGGCGATCTCGTCACCAAGGGCACGACGATCGCGGCGCTCGATCCGACGGCGCTTGAGCTCGCGGTCCAGGCCTCGAAGGCCGATCTGTCGAACGCGCAGGCGCAGTTCATCAATGCCGCCGCCAGCGAGGATCGCCAGCGGCAATTGCTCGCCTCGGCCAATATCTCGCAAGCTACATTCGATGCCGCAAGACAAGCGCGGCAGGCGGCGGAAGCCGGCGTCGAGCGCGCCAATGCCGCTTTGGCAAAGTCGCAGGAGCAGCTCGGCTATGCCCGACTGTTCTCCGATTTCGATGGCGTCGTCACCGCTACCGGCGCCGAGGTCGGCCAGACCGTTTCGGCCGGGCAGACCGTCGTCACGGTGGCGCGCAACGACCCGCGCGAGGCAGTGGTCGACATCCCCGATCAACTGACCGGCGACCTCACCGTCGGCATGCCCTTCGAGATCGTCCTGCAGTCCTTGCCAAGCATCAAAACCGAGGCCAAGCTGCGCGAAGTCGCGCCGCAATCGGAAGGCGCAACCCGCACACGACGCGTCAGGCTGACGTTGGTGAATCCGCCGACGGCATTTCGGCTCGGCTCGACGATTACCGCAACGCGCATGACCAAGGTCGAACCAACGATCGAGCTGCCGATGTCGGCGCTGCTCGAAAGGGACGGCTCGCAAAAGGTCTGGATCGTCGATCCGCAATCCTCCAGCGTAAGCACGCGCGAGATCAAGGTCGCCTTTAAGAGCGGCGGCAGCTTCACGGTCGCAGGAGGGCTCGAGGCCGGCATGCGCGTCGTCACCGCCGGCGTCCACAGTCTGAGCGAGGGCCAGAAGGTCAAAGTGCCGGAGGGCGGGGTCTGATGAAGGGCTTCAATCTCTCCGATTGGGCGCTCAACCACCGTTCGCTGGTCTGGTATTTCATGCTGGTCTTCGTGGTGGCCGGCATCTTCTCCTATCTCAATCTTGGCCGCGAGGAAGACCCCGCCTTCACCATCAAGACCATGATCATCCAGGCCAACTGGCCAGGCGCCTCGGTCAAGGAGACGGTGCAGCAGGTGACCGACCGCATCGAGAAGAAGCTCGAGGAGCTCGACAGCCTCGACTACAGCAAATCGATCACCACCGCCGGCCAGACCGTCATCTTCGTCAACCTGAAGGACACCACCAAGGCGCGCGACGTCGTGCCGAACTGGCTTCAGGTGCGCAATATGATCAACGACATCAAGGCGCAGTTTCCCCAGGGCGTGCAGGGACCGTTCTTCAACGACCGCTTCGGCGACGTCTCCGGCAACATCTATGCCTTCACCGCCGACGGGCTGACGCCGCGCCAATTGCGCGATTATGTCGAGGATGTGCGGACCAAAATCCTGACCGTGCCGAATGCCGGCAAGGTCGATCTGGTCGGCGCGCAGGACGAGGCCATCTATCTCGAATTCTCGACGCGCCAGATCGCGGCGCTCGGCCTCAACCAGCAGGCGATCGTCGCCAGCCTGCAGGCGCAGAACGCAATCACGCCGTCCGGTGTCATTGAGACCGGCCCGGAGCGCATCAGCGTGCGCGTCGGCGGCCAGTTCACCTCCGAGGAAAGCCTGCGGGCCATCAATCTGCGCGTCGACGACCGCTTCTTCCGGCTGAGCGACGTGGCGACGATCAGACGCGGCTATGTCGACCCGCCGACGGCGCTGTTTCGCTTCAACGGCCAGGACGCGATCGGCCTTGCCATCGGCATGAAGCCCAACGCCAATCTGCTGAAATTCGGTGAGGCGTTGCACGAGGAGATGCAGAAGGTGCTGGCCGATCTGCCGGTCGGTGTCGGCGTGCATCTGGTCGCCGACCAGCCGGTGATCGTCAAGGAGGCGGTCTCGGGCTTCACGCGGGCGCTGTTCGAGGCGGTCGCGATCGTGCTCGCGGTGTCCTTCATCAGTCTCGGGCTGCGCGCAGGCTTCGTGGTCGCGCTGTCGATACCTCTGGTGCTGGCGATCACCTTCACGGTCATGGAATATCTCGGCATATCGCTGCAGCGCATTTCGCTCGGCGCGCTGATCATCGCGCTCGGCCTTTTGGTCGACGACGCGATGATCGCGGTGGAGATGATGGTGGCGCGGCTGGAGATCGGCGACAACCTGCGCAAGGCGGCGACCTATGTCTATACCTCGACCGCCTTCCCGATGTTGACGGGAACGCTGGTGACGGTCGCCGGCTTCATCCCGATCGGCCTCAACTCGAGCGCCGCCGGCGAATACACCTTCACGCTCTTCGTCGTCATCGCGGTGTCGCTGCTTGTGTCATGGATCGTGGCGGTGCTCTTCGCGCCGCTGCTCGGGATCACCATCCTGCCGGCGACGATGAAGACCAAGCATCACGACCAGCCCGGTCGCTTCACCGCGCTGTTCAGGCGCGTGCTTATCTTTTCCGTTCGCCGCCATTGGCTGACTATCATCGTGACGGTGCTTCTGTTCGCCGCCTCGGTCGCCGGCTTCGGCCTCGTCCAGCAGCAGTTCTTCCCGCCTTCCGACCGGCCGGAGTTGATCGTCGACTGGAACCTGCCGCAAAACTCCTCGATCACGGAGACGCGCGACCAGATGGAACGCTTCGAGCAGCGGGCGCTGGTCGGCAATCCCGACATCGACCATTTTTCCTCTTATATCGGCCAGGGCGCTGTGCGCTTCGTGCTCGCCTATGACGTGCAGCCGGCCAATCCCTATTTCGGCCAGACCGTCATCGTCACCAAGAGCATCGAAGCCCGCAATCGGGTGAAGCCGGCGCTGGAGAAGCTGCTGCGCGAGGAGTTCGTCGGCACCGATGCCTTCGTCAAATTGCTGGAGCTCGGCCCGCCGGTCGGCAGGCCGGTGCAGTACCGCGTCGGCGGTCCCGACATCCAGACGGTGCGGGAGCTCGCACAGCAATTCGCCGGCTTGATCTCGGCCAATCCGAAGCTGGCGGCGCCGACCTTCGACTGGAACGAGCCGCAGCGCGTGCTGAGGGTCGACGTGCTGCAGGACAAGGCGCGTCAGCTCGGCATCACGTCCTCCGACATTGCCAGCGCGCTGAACAGCACGGTGGGCGGCTCGACGATCACGCAGGTGCGCGACGCGACATATCTCATCAATGTCGTGGCGCGTTCGCGCGAGGCCGAGCGCGGCTCGATCGAGACGCTGCAGAACATGCAGTTGCCGACCGGAAACGGTGAGTCGATCCCGCTCGCGGCGGTCGCCAATTTCCGCTACGACCTCGAGCAGCCAACCGTATGGCGGCGTGACCGGACGCCGACGATCGCCGTGCGCGCCGGCCTGGTCGGCGACGTGTTGCCGGCGACCGTCGTCAACGAGCTGAAACCGTCGGTCGACGCCTTCATCGCCAAGCTGCCGCCCGGCTATTCAGTGGAAACCGCAGGCTCAGTCGAGGAAAGCGCCAAGAGCCAGGGGCCGATCGCGGCGGTGGTGCCGTTGATGCTGTTCATCATGGCGACCATCCTGATGGTACAGCTGCAGAGCTTCCAGCGCCTGTTCCTGGTGGTGGCGGTGGCGCCACTCGGGCTGATCGGCGTGGTGGCGGCTCTGGTGCCCAGCGGTGCGCCGCTCGGCTTCGTTGCCATTCTCGGCGTGCTGGCGCTGATCGGCATCCTTATCCGCAACTCCGTCATCCTGATCATGCAGATCGAGCACCTCGTCGCCGAAGGCAAGGACCGCTGGGCGGCCGTGATCGAGGCGACCGAGCACCGCATGCGGCCGATCGCGTTGACGGCCGCCGCCGCCAGCCTGGCGCTGATCCCGATCGCGCGCGAGGTGTTCTGGGGACCGATGGCCTACGCGATGATGGGCGGGATCATCGCCGGTACCGCGATCACTCTGCTGTTCCTGCCGGCGCTTTATGTGACATGGTTTCGGATCGAGGAGCCCCAGGATAGGGAAGGCGTGCAGGACGAAGCTCTGCCGGTGAGAGAAGAGGCGGCAACATGAGTTGCGTCGCGATCCTTCAGACCCCCTCTTGCCTACCCGCCATCTCGCCCGCAAGGGGGAGATTGAGCGCTCGGCGGGTTTCGCCAATCACCAACGTTGCAGGATAGAGCGGACCGCAAGAACTGCTGATCTCCCCCTTGCGGGGGATGTCCGGCAGGACAGAGGGGTGACGGAACGCTACTTGCAGAGCTACACCCTCACAAACCCCTCGCTGGCTCTGAGCAAATTACGCGTATAGTCCTCGCCGACACGATGGCCGATCAGTTGGCTCGCGGTCAGCGTCTCCACCGCCTCGCCGTTCCGCATCACCATCAGCCGCTCGCACATATGGGTGATGATGGCGAGGTCGTGGCTGACCATCAGAAAGGTGAGCTTGCGGCGGCGACGGACTTCTTCCAGCAGGTTCAGCACCTCCGCCTGCACCGAGGCGTCGAGCGCCGAGGTCGGCTCGTCGAGCAAAAGGATCGAGGGTTCGAGGATCAGCGCACGCGCAATGGCGACGCGCTGGCGCTGGCCGCCGGAGAGCTGGTGCGCATAGCGAAAGCGGAAGCCTTTGCCGAGGCCGACCTCGTCCAGCGCGCGCTCGATGCGCTTCTCGCCGTCGGCAATGCCGTGGATCGCGAGCGGCTCCTGCAGCAGGCGGTCGACCGTCTGGCGCGGATGAAGCGAACCGTAAGGGTCCTGGAACACCATCTGCACATCGCGGTAGAAGGCCTTGTCGCGCGTCTTGCCAAGCCTCTTGCTGTTGACGGCGATGGTGCCCGAAGCGACAGGCGCAAGGCCGGTGATGGCCCTCAGCAGCGTCGATTTGCCGGAACCGCTTTCGCCGACGAGGCCGTAGGATTCGCCTTCCCTCACGTCGAGGCTGACGCCCTTCAGTGCGCGAAAACG
Source organism: Mesorhizobium sp. SOD10 (assembly GCA_000824805.1). Classification (GTDB taxonomy): domain Bacteria; phylum Pseudomonadota; class Alphaproteobacteria; order Rhizobiales; family Rhizobiaceae; genus Mesorhizobium. The sequence continues at coordinate 275,666 of CCNA01000001.1, read as the reverse complement.
GTCGAAGACCACTTCCAGCCCTTCGATGGTGATCGCGGCCGTCATGCCGCCCACTCCGGCTTACGGTCGAGCACCGGCAGCGGATGGCGCTCGAAGCCGATCCTCGGCATGCAGTTGAGCAGGCCGCGGGTGTAGGGATGCTGGGCATCGCGCAGCTCGGAAGCCTTGATCTGCTCGACGACCTTGCCGGCATACATGACGACGACCCGGTCGCAGAAGGAGGAGACCAGGCGCAGGTCGTGCGAGATGAAGATCAGGCCCATCCCGCGCTCGGCGACAAGCTTGTCGAGGATCTTGAGCACGTCGAGCTGCACGGTGACGTCGAGCGCCGAGGTCGGTTCATCGGCGATCATCAGCTCGGGTCCGGTGACCAGCATCATGGCGATCATTGCGCGCTGGCCCATGCCGCCCGAGACCTCGTGCGGATAAAGGTCGAAGACGCGGGCGGGGTCGCGGATCTGCACCGCCTGCAGCATGGCTAAAGCGCGCTCGCGCGCCTCGGCCTTGGAGACTTTTTCGTGCGCGCGCAGCGTCTCGACGATCTGGCGCCCGATGGTCATCACCGGATCGAGCGAATATTTCGGATCCTGCAGGATCATGGCGATGCGGTTTCCCCGCAGCGCCCGGCGCTCACGCGGCGATATGGACAAAAGATCGACGCCATCGAAGGCGAGCTTCTTCGCCGACACTTCGGCCTGCGGCGGGGTGAGGCCCATGATGGCGCGGCCGGTCTGCGACTTGCCGGAGCCGCTCTCGCCGACGATGCCCAACCGCTCGCGGCCGAGCGAAAACGAAACGCCGCGTACGGCTTGCACGAGGCCGGTGCGGGTCGGAAAGGTGACGCGCAGATCGTCGACGTCGAGAAGCGTCTCGCTCATTGGTCACCGCTCCGGGGGTCCAGCGCGTCGCGCAGGCCGTCGCCGAGCAGGTTGAAGCCGAGGCTGACGATGAGGATGGCCGCACCAGGGGCTGCGGCAACCCACCATTGGTCGAGGATGAAGCGGCGGCCGGACGCGATCATCGCGCCCCATTCGGGCAGCGGCGGCTGCGCGCCGAGGCCGAGGAAGCCGAGGCCGGCGGCGGTGAGGATGATGCCGGCCATGTCCAGCGTCACGCGGATGATCAGCGAGGAGATGCAGAGCGGCATGATATGGCGCAGCACGATGCGGAAGGGCGACGCGCCCATCAACTGCACCGCCTTGATGTAATCCGAATTGCGCACCGTCAGCGTTTCGGCGCGCGCGATGCGCGCGTAAGGCGGCCAGGAGGTGATGGCGATCGCCAGCACGGCGTTCTCGATGCCGGGGCCGAGCGCCGCCACGAAAGCCAGCGCCAGCACCAGCTTCGGAAAGGCAAGGAAGATATCGGTGATGCGCATCAGGACCGTGTCGGTCCAGCCGCCGGTATAGCCGGCGATCGTGCCGACCAGCAGGCCGATGGGCGCGGCGATGATGGCGACGAGGATCACCACATAAAGCGTCCAGCGCGCGCCGTAGACGATGCGCGAATAGATGTCGCGGCCGAGGTCGTCGGTGCCGAACCAGTGCGCGGCGCCCGGTGGCAGCAGGCGCGCGTTCTTGAGATCGCCCACGGTCGGCGAATAGGGCGCCAGCACATTGGCAAAGGCGGCGACCACCAGCAGCGCGATGATGATCAGCATGCCGACCAGCGCCAGCCGATTGGCGGAGAAGCGCCGCCAGGCGACATAGGCGCGGCCGAGCCTTGCCTGCAGGCGCGAGGCCGGACGGTCGCTGAGCAACCACGCTCGACGGGAGAGAGAGCCGGCGTCGGAGGCGGTCATGACAATGCCTGTTGAAGGTGTCGACCCCCACTCCGGTCTGCTTCGCAGACCACCTCTCCCCCGTTCGACGGGGGAGAGGAAAGGCGCCAAGTGTGCGACCGGCTTTTCCTCTCCCCCGGGCAGGGGGAGAGGTGGCCCGAAGGACCGGAGTGGGAGTGCTCGGCCGCAGCCGAGCCGGAAAGTGCGATAGCTGCGCTCATCCGGCTTTCGTCCGTGGATCGAGCAGCCGGTAGAGCAGATCGGACAGGAGATTGATGGCGATGAAGACCGAGCCGATGGCGATGGTGCCGCCAAGCACGGCGTTCATGTCGGCGTTCTGCAGCGAGTTGGTGATGTAGAGGCCGATGCCCGGCCATGAGAAGACGGTCTCGGTCAGCACCGAGCCCTCGAGCAGGTTGGCGTAGGAAAGCGCGATCACCGTCACCATCGGCACGGCGGCGTTGCGCAGTGCGTGGCCCCAGATGATGCGCCGTTCCGACAGGCCCTTGGCGCGCGCCGCGACGATATATTCCTGCGCCAGCTCGTTCAGCATGAAGGAGCGGGTCATGCGGCTGATATAGGCGAGCGACAGATAGCCGAGCAGCGCCGCCGGCAAGACGATGTGGCGCCAGGCGTCGTAAAAGACGTCCCACTGCCCCTGGATCGCGGCATCGAGCAGGTAGAAGCCGGTGATCGGCGTGAACGTGTATTCGTAGACGACGTCGAGCCGCGCCGGGAAGGCGATCCATTGCAGCTTGGCATAGAACAGCACCAACCCGAGCAGCCCTAGCCAGAAGATCGGCACGGAATAGCCGATGAGGCCGACGATGCGGGCGATCTGGTCGATCAGGCTGCCGCGCTTGACGGCCGCCAGCACCCCCAGCGGCACGCCGATGACGGCGCCGATCAGCGTGCCCAGCGTTGCCAGCTCGATGGTCGCCGGGAAGACGCGGCGGATATCGGACATCACCGGATTGGTGGTCAGCACCGACGTGCCGAAGTCGCCCCTCAGCGCTGCTTTGACATAGAGGTAGAATTGCTCGATCCATGGCAAATCGAGCCCCATTTCGCGGCGTGTGCGCTCGACGACGGCGGTCGGCGCGCGGTCGCCGAGAACGGCCAGAACCGGGTCGATCGGGATCACGCGGCCGATGAAGAAGGTCACCGCGAGAAGACCGAGATAGGTCGTCACCGCGATGACCAGGAAGCGGCCGAGCGACGACAGGACAGCGACGGCGCGGGCGCTGCCGCGCCCGGCCGCCGCCTGGTTTTCAGCTACGCTCACGCGTCGCGCCCGGGGTTACTGCTTCGAGACCGCCCAGACGAAGTTGGTGTCGAAGCTCGGGCCGAGCTTGAAGCCCTGGAGGTTCTTGCGCAGCCCGGCCACTTCCAGCTGCTGGTGGATGATGACGAAGGGGCTGGTGTCGAGGATTTTCTGCTGCAGGTCCTTGTACATGTCGGCGCGCTTGGCCGCATCCTTCTCCAGCAGGGCCGCCTCAGTCTCCTTGGTCAGGTCCGGAATATCCCAGGCATTGCGCCAGGCGAGCGTCTTGATCTTGGCGTTGTCGGAATTGTCCGGGTTCGAAGCGAAGGTCTGGGCATTGGAGTTGGGATCGAAATAGTCCTGGCCCCAGTTGCCGATATAGATGTCGTGGTTGCGGGCGCGATATTTGGTCAGCGTCTGCTTACCGTCGCCCGGAATGATCTCCAGCTTGATGCCGGCCTGGCCAAGCGTCTGCTGGATCGATTCCGCCATGCCGGTGGTCGGCTGCCCGGTGCGCACATCCATGGTGACCTTGAAGCCGTCCGGCAGGCCGGCCTTGGCGAGCAGTTCCTTCGCCTTTGCGATGTCGAGCTTGAACGGGTTTTCGTCGATCGCGCCGAGATCGCCCTTGGGCAGGAAGGACTGGTGAATCTCGCCGATGCCCTTCAGGATGGTCGAGGCCATCGCGTCATAGTCGATCAGATATTTGAACGCCTGGCGCACCTCCGGCTTGGCGAGGTTCGGGTTCTTCTGGTTGAGGCTGATGTAATAGACCGTGCCCTTCGGCGCGCTGGTGGTGGTGAGATCGGCGTTCTTGGCGATGGCGTCGAGATCGTTCGGCTCGAGGTTGCGGGCGACGTCGATGTCACCGGCCTCAAGCGCCAGGCGCTGCGCCGAGCTTTCCTTCATGTTGCGGTAGATGACGCGGGCGAGCTTGGCCTTCTCGCCATTGTAATTGTCGTTGCGCTCCAGCACGACGGCCTCGTTGGCGCGCCATTCGCGCAGCTTGTACGGCCCCGAGCCGGCATAGCCGGTTTTCAGCCAGGCATTGCCGAAGTCGTTGTCCCATTTGTAGTCGGCGCTCGGCGTGACGGCGGCGACATGCTCCTTGACCAGCTTCGAGTCGACAACCGAAGCGACGGTGGCCGACAGGCAGTTGAGCACGAAGCTCGGCGCGTAGGCCTTGTCGACCACGAACTGGAAGGTGGTGTCGTCGACGGCCTTGGCCTTTTCGGTGACGTTGTCGCCGGTGATGCCGAACTGGTTGATGATGAAGGCCGGGCTCTTGTCGAGCTTGATGGCGCGTTCGAAGGAATAGGCGACATCGGCCGCGGTGATCGGGTTGCCGGACGCGAATTTCATGCCGGGCTTGAGCTTGAAGGTGTAGGTCAGGCCGTCGTCGGAAACGCTCCAGCTCTCGGCAAGGTCGCCCTTGACCTTGGAGGTGTCGCTGAGGTCGAGGCGGACCAGAAGATCATAGGTGTTGCCGGTGACTTCGGCCGTCGATAGCTCGAACGCCTCACCCGGGTCCATCGAGATGATGTCGTCGATGGCAAAGCCCTCGACCAGCGTATCAGCGGGCGTGACCGCGAAAGCAGGCGCAACAAGCAGCGCGGACAGCGCGGCCCCCGCAAGCAAGGCGCGAGAGCGGAGAGCAAGTTTTTCCAGCATCATGGTGATCGTTCCCTGTCTTGTTGACCTGAGTTCCCGGCTCAGGGCTGTATCGTTCTTCGCAAGGCCGGCTGCGGCTTTGACTGCTTACCGTCGTGTTTTTTGTCCAGTTGGTCAACACCCTATTCAGCGGTTCTCGAACCGGCAACGGGCATTTTTGCCAGACGCAATATCGGACTGGACGGGCCGCGATGAGTCGACGCATGCGCCGGCTAATTGAAGCCGCCGATCCGCAAAAATGTACCAGGGTCGGTAGCTTGGAGGCAGCCGCTATTTCAGCTGCGCAACCAAACCCCCATCGGGAAAGCAGGTGGCGGGCCTGCCGTTCTTGGCCTGCCAGACGCCGATCGAACGGCGGGTCTTGAAGCCCGGCAGGCCATCGGCGCTGCCGACATCGTAGCCCTTGGCCTCGAGCGCGCGCTGCATCGCGGCGATGTCGGAGCGGTGCAGGTCGCCGACCGCGCCCCAACTGCCCGCAAAGGTGGCGTCGCCCCTGGCGATGCGGTCGGCGGCATGACCGATGAACAGGCCGTAGAGATCGCTGTTGTTGTATTGCTTGAGTACATAGAAATTCGGCGTAACGACGAAGGCCGGGCCGCTGCGCCCGGCCGGCATCAGCAGGAAACCATCGGCCTTCAATTCGCTCGGCGCAAACGCCTTGCCATCGACGCGCCGGATGCCCATCGCCACCCAATCGGAAATCTTCCTGCCCTGGTCCGGCCCTTCCAGCGAGCAGGAGACGTTGGCCGGAACCGTCACCTCGGTGCCCCAGCCGCGCCCCCTTACCCAGCCATAATGGACGAGGTAGTTGGCGATCGAAGCGAGCACGTCGGGCGTCGAATTCCAGATGTCGGGCCGGCCGCCGCCGTCGAAGTCGACGGCGTGCTTGAGGAAGGATGTCGGCATGAATTGCGGCTGGCCGAGCGCGCCGGCCCAGGACGATTTCATCGCATTGACCGGCGCCAGCCCGCGCTCGACGATTTCGAGCGCCGCCAGTACCTCGGTGCGAAAGAAATCCTTCTTGGTCGACATGAACGCCTTGGTGCCCAGCACCTCGAAGGCGTCATAAGGCATCTTGGCCGCGCCGAAGCCGGTCTCGCGACCCCAGATCGCCAGCACGATCTCGCCCGGCACGCCGTAGCGCTTCTCGATCAGTCCGAGCACCCGGGCGTTGGCGCTCTTGCGTGTGCGCCCGCCTGTGGTGACGGCACGGATGGCCTTCTCGGCGAAATAGTCGGCGGGCGGGCCGAACTCGGCCTGATGCTGCTTTTGCGGCGTCGTCGGTTTCTCGCCGGGCATGACGAGATCCGGCAGTTTGAGGTTCGGCTTTACCCCGAGGAAGGCGGCATCGAAGGTCTTTTTCGAGATGCCTTTGGACTTGGCTTCGGGCCAGAGGTCGGTTTGAAGCCAGGCCTGGAACTGGTCGTCGATGGGGGCGGTGTGGGCGGGGACGGTGAGGAGGAGAGCGAGCAGTGCCGCGAGGAAGGAAAGAATAGCTTCCCTGAAATGCTGGCGTTCCTTCACACGGAGTACAGCCTTTCGAGGAAAAACGTCTGTCACGAGCCCCCTCCCCGATCCCCTCAAAACGCCGTCCTCGACCGCAGCGCCGCCGCCAGCGTGCCTTCGTCGAGATAATCGAGCTCGCCGCCGACCGGCACACCATGCGCGAGCCGCGTGACCTTGACCTCGAAGCCCGACAACTGGTCGGTCAAATAATGTGCCGTCGTCTGGCCCTCGACCGTCGCGTTCACGGCGAGGATGACTTCCTTCACCTCGCCGCTGGCGACCCGATCTACCAGCGAGCGGATGTTGAGCTGATCCGGACCGATGCCGTCGAGCGGCGACAGCGTGCCGCCGAGCACGTGATAGCGCACGTTCATGGCGGCCGCGCGCTCCAGCGCCCAGAGGTCCGAGACGTCCTCGACGACGATCAGCGTGCCGGCGTCGCGACGCGGGTCGGTGCAGATCATGCAAGGGTCGGAGGTGTCGACATTGCCGCAGGTCGAACAGATGCGCACCTTGTCGACCGCCTCGCCCATGGCGGCGGCCAAAGGCTCGAGCAGCTGCTCCTTCTTCTTGATGAGATGAAGCGCGGCGCGCCGCGCCGAGCGCGGCCCGAGCCCTGGCACCTTGGCCAGGAGCTGAATCAGGCGTTCGATTTCCGGACCGGCGATTCTCTTCGACATCGCCTTGATCTAGGATTTTTCCAGGCAGTTTGGAACAGCCGCAACGACACGGGGCCCGCCATGCTGCCATGGCGGGCCCCCTTGGATGCAATTGGTTCAGTTGGTTTCGAGCGGCCGGTTCTGGCTGACGATCATCGCGCCGATGGCGTCGGTGTTCTCAGGCGTCGACTCGAAGCCCATCGCCGCTTCCTGCGGTGCGCTGGGCACCGAAGTGATGTAGCGGCCCTTGAGCGTGCCGCCGAAACGCGAGGCGTCCGGCTCGGCCATCGGTTCCTGCATCGCCACGACCGTCGGCTTCTGCGCGAGGCGACCGGATTTCTGCGACGGGGCGGCAGCGGCCGTCACATAGGTCGCCTCGGCCGGAACGATTGCCGCCTTGGCCGGAAGCGAGGGTTCGGCCGCATTCATCGCCGCCTGCTTGGCCGGATCCGGCCGCACGATCGTCTTGACCACCGGCTCGGCGGAAGCCACCAGCACGGGAGCGGTTGGGTCGATCTTCTGCTGCTTGTCGGACGCCATGGCGACCATCGGCTCGTCCGGCAGCGGCTGCCAGTTGCGGCCGCGCTTTTCATAGAAGGCGTTGCCGCCGGCCACCATGGTGTAATGCATGTTCTTGTAAGGGAAGCGCAGGCCGGCAGTGTGGAAATACATGGTGTTCTTGAGCTTGGCCTTGCGCTCGCCCTTCAGCACCGCGTCCGCGGCCTCCTCGACATCGGGTAGCGCCCTGGAGTTCATCGGCCGCGTCAGCACGCCGGGCGCGAACTGGCCCTTCTCGCCGACGACCTCGCAGATGGTGTTGCCATGCTGGCCCGAGCGTAGGCGATTCATCACGACCGTGCCGACGGCGATCATGCCGTCGCGGCTCGACCGGTTGGACTCGAAGAACATCACCCTTTGCAGGCATTCCTTGTCCTTCATCGAATATTTGTAGGAGCGCGAGCTGAGGAAGCTCGGCGTGAGCGCGTCGGTCAGACCCGACACCGACATGCCATGGGAGGAAGTGGTCTGGCTGCAACCGGCCAGGAGCAAGGGGGAAGTGACGATGCCGATGAGTAGCAGCGGCGTCTTCCATCGCGTCGCGATCACCAAAAAAGCCTCATGTCCAGATGCCAGCCCGCCCCGAGATGTGGCAGGAATGAGACTCTTTCGGGCAAAAAGATGGCTAGAGGGTTAGCAACTTCTGGACTTGGGTAAAACTTTATGAATGTCGCGAAATGAGCCCGTGAGCATTGCCGGCAAATGGTTAATATTGCGGCCCGGGCTCAATTTCCGTTCATAATCAATTAACTGTTGCAGGCCGCCTCAGAACGGCAATTTCATTCCGGGCGGAATCGGCAAGCCTGCCGTCAACGCCTTGGTCTTCTCCTGCATCACCTGCTCGACCTTATTTTTGGCGTCATTGTGGGCGGCCAGAATGAGGTCCTCTAGGATCTCGGCTTCGTCAGCTTTGATCAAAGACGGATCGATCTTCAGCGCCTTCATTTCGAACTTGCCGGTGAGCGTGATGCTGACCAGGCCGCCACCGGCCTGGCCGGTGGCTTCAAGCGTGGCGATCTCGTCCTGCATGGCCTGGAACTTGGCCTGCATTTCCTTCGCCTTGCCCATCAGGCCGAGAAGATCTTTCATCGGGTGGTCCTCTAAGATTGTTTCAGATTTCGTCGTCGTCGGCTGCGGGCTCGACAGGCACTTCCGCCTCCGCCTCTTCCACGTCCGGCACATCCGGAATGCGCACGTCGATGATCTTGGCCCCAGGGAAGCGGGCGAGGATGGCGGCGACCGTCGGATCGCTCTTGGCGTCGGAGAAGGCGTTCTCGCGTTTCGTCGTCTCCATCTCGGCCAATGTCTGGCCGCCCTCTTCCTTCGACAGCGACACCAGCCAGTTGCGGCCCGTCCAGGCGCGCAGCTTGGAGGTCATGTCGTTGAGCAGCATCTTGGGAGCGTCGTCGGTCAGGGTGACGTCGAGGCGGCCGGGTTCGATGCGCACCGGCCGCACGCAGCGTTTCAGCAGCACCTTGAAAGCTATGTCGCGATTGGCGTCGGCAAGCGCGACGATGTCGGCCAGCGATTTGACCGGAACGACAGGGGTTTCGGCTACCGGCTCCGGCGCCGGGACAAAGGCGACGGGTGCCGGCTGCGCTTCGACCAGGCGCATGGTCTGCGCACCGCCATTTGAACCGGGCATCCGCGCCTGCGCCACGGCGCTGGCGCCTACGCCATTGCCTGGATTTGCCGGTGCGCCATTGGCGCGCGGGGCGCCATTCGGCAGCGGTCCCGCGCCTTCCAGCGATTTCAGCGCCTCATCCAGCGTTGGCAGGTCGGCGGCATGTGCCAGCCTGATCAGCACCATTTCGCCGGCGTTGACCGGGCGGTTGGAGGACTGCACCTCGGGAATGCCCTTCAAGAGCATCTGCCAGGTCCGTGACAGCACGCGCACCGAAAGCGTGCCGGCGAATTCGGCGCCGCGCCTGCGCTCGTCCTCGGAAAGCGACGCGTCGTCGGCCGCCGATGGCACGAAGCGCAGGCGGGTGACGAGGTGGTTGAACTCGGCGAGATCGGTCAGCACCGCCGCCGGATCGGCGCCGGTGTCGTATTGCGCGCGGAACTCGGCGAGCGCCGCCGCGACGTCGCCTTTCATGACATGCTCGAACAGGTCGATAATGCGGGCGCGGTCGGCGAGACCCAGCATGGCACGTACCGCGTCGGCGCTGACCGTGCCGCTGCCGTGGGCGATCGCCTGGTCGAGGATCGACAGCGAATCGCGCGCCGAGCCTTCGGCGGCGCGGGCGATCATCGCCAGGGCCTCGTCATCGACGGCAATGCCTTCCTTGGCGGCGATTGAGGACAGATGCCCGACAAGTGCGCCGGCATCGATGCGCCGCAAATCGAAGCGCTGGCAGCGCGACAGGACCGTGATCGGCACCTTGCGGATCTCGGTGGTGGCGAAGATGAATTTGACGTGCGGCGGCGGCTCTTCAAGCGTCTTCAGCAGGCCGTTGAAGGCCTGGGTGGAGAGCATGTGCACTTCGTCGATGATGTAGACCTTGTAGCGGGCCGAGACCGGCGCGTAGCGCACCCGGTCGATGATGTCCCTGATGTCGTCGATGCCGGTATGCGAGGCAGCGTCCATCTCGATGACATCGACATGGCGGCCTTCCATGATGGCCTGGCAATGCTCGCCGGGGATCGAAAGATCGACGGAGGGCTGGTCGACGGTCGCGGTCTTGTAGTTCAGCGCCCGCGCGAGGATGCGCGCGGTCGTCGTCTTGCCGACACCGCGCACACCGGTCAGCATCCAGGCTTGGGCGATGCGGCCGCTGGCGAACGCATTGGTCAGCGTGCGCACCATCGGCTCCTGGCCGATCAGCTCGGAGAAATTCGAAGGGCGATATTTGCGCGCCAGGACGCGGTAGGCGCCGGCCTTACCGGTCTCCAGGCTCTCTGGCCCCAAATTTCCGGCTTCGCTCATTCGCCGTCAAAAGCTCCCAGGACCGCGACGGAGGGCGGCCGATTCCTGCGCATAATCTCGCCCGCACGGCTCGGCGCCGTCAATGTCGCGGGAGAAAGGCGAAGAGGTGGGAGGCTGGAACAATGACCCGTTCCGGGCTCGTTAGGGCTGCTTCCTTCCGGACCTGACCCGGTTGGCGAGTGGATCGTCCACCACCAACCTCCCGCGCTCCATATCGGCAATTCGGCAGCGAAATGCAAGGGCGGCGCCGCAAGCTGCGGCCATAACGCGACTGGAAAGTCCTTCAAATTGGCAAGAACGATCAATGAATCGCTTGCAGCCACCTTGCCGCCGCTCTAGCGTCCCTTGCTTTGAAGCATGCTGCAAAAAACGAAGGAAACGCCCATGCTGCCTGGCCTCAAGGCCGGTTTCACGCTGGACGCCCGATTGGAGGCGGACAGCGAGCAGCTTATGTGGCTTGGCCTTTGCGAACTCAGATTGATGAACGACCGGCGGTGGCCATGGCTGGTGCTGGTGCCGCAGCGGCCGGGCGTCGAGGAAATCCACGAGATGACGCCGCTCGACCAGGCGATGCTGACCTTCGAAACCAATATGGTGGCGCAGGCGCTGAAGCGGGTGACCGGCTGCACCAAGATCAACACCGGCGCCTTGGGCAATATCGTGCGCCAGCTGCACGTCCATGTCGTCGCCCGCTCCGAGGGCGATCCCGGCTGGCCGGGACCGGTCTGGGGGCACGGCATACGCGAGCCTTATCAGCGCTCCGACATCAGGCGGTTTGCCGAAACGATCAAGGCGGCGCTATAAGCTGACCGGTGTCCATTCAGCGTCCCCCGTGTCCCTCAGCCCGCCCGAGTCCCCATGAGCTTTCGCCTGTTTGACGCGCCCTTGCGCGAACCGAGCCAATTCGTCGGTTTCGCCGGCAACCGGATTGACCGGCAGTCCGAGAACCGCGCCGACGACGCGGTCGAGAAGGCGCTGGCTGACCGGTCCGCGCGGCTGATGCTGATGCATGCCGGCCGGCTTTACCTCAAATTGGAGAACGGCACGTTCGACCCGTGGTTCAAGGCGGATGAGAGCCAGGCCTTCGAGGCTTCGCCCGATCAGGGCGTGCTGCTCGGCTTTTCCGCGGAAGGCCCCGTGCTGGCGGTGCCCGCCGGCGTCGAGCCGGAAAAGCTGCCCGAGACGGTCAAGGCGATCGATTACCGCTCGGTCTATATGCAGGGGCTGATCGACGAGGCGGCCGCCGGCGCGCTGGCGCAAGGAGCGGCGCTGCTTGCCTGGCACGCCAGCCACGCCTTCTGCTCGAAATGCGGCAACCGCTCGGAGATGCGCGCCGGCGGCTACCGGCGCCATTGCCCTTCCTGCGGCACCGATCACTTTCCGCGCACCGACCCGGTGGCGATCATGCTGACTGTGACGCGCGAAAAATGCCTGCTCGGGCGCGGCCGGCATTTCGCACCGGGCATGTATTCGGCGCTTGCCGGCTTCATCGAGCCCGGCGAGACGATCGAGGCGGCGGTGCGCCGCGAGACGCTGGAAGAGGCCGGCATCCGGCTCGGCCGCGTCGTCTACCATGCCAGCCAGCCCTGGCCGTTCCCCTATTCGCTGATGATCGGCTGCTTCGGCGAGCCGCTCAACGAGGATATCCAGGCCGATCTCAACGAGCTCGAGGACTGCCGCTGGTTCTTCCGCGAAGAAGTGCGCAGGATGCTGGAGAGGCAGCATGCCGACGGCTTGATCACACCACCGAAAGGGGCGATCGCCCATCACCTCATCCGCGCCTGGGTCGATAGCGAATAGGAGCAGAAGAATGATCCGTCATACCGTCGTGTTCACTTTAAAGCATCCGCCGCAGTCGCTCGAGACAAAGCGCTTCCTGCACGACGCGAAGAAGATCCTGACCGGGATCAAGGGTGTGGCGCATTTCGAGCAGCTGCGGCAGGTGAGCCCCAAGAACGACTATCAGTTCGGCTTCTCGATGGAGTTCGCCGACCAGGCGGCCTACACGCGCTATAACGAGCACCCCGACCACGTCGCCTTCGTGCGTGACCGCTGGGTGCCCGAGGTGGAGAAGTTCATGGAGATTGACTACGTGCCGCTGGGGTTCGGCTGAAAATTCAGGTGAGGCCGGCCTGCAGATGGCGGCCTCCTGCGCTTCCGGTGCTCACGTACTTCAAGTACGCTCCGCTCCGGTTCTCGGATGCCGCCATTTTCGGCTCGGCCTGACCTGAATTGGGCTGGCGCTAATCCGCCACCTTCCACTGCTCGCGCGAGGCGCTGGCCGGATAGACGCCGAGGATGCGCATTTCGCGCGAGAAGAAGCGCAGTTCATCCAGCGCCAGCTTGACCAGCGGATCGTCCGGGTGGCCCTCGATGTCGGCATAGAACAGCGTCGCGGTAAAGGCGCCGAGCTGGTAGCTCTCGAGCTTGGTCATGTTGATGCCGTTGGTCGCGAAGCCGCCCATGGCCTTATAGAGCGCGGCAGGCACGTTGCGGACGCGGAAGATGAAGGTCGTCATCATCTTGGCGTCAGGCGCGGGGCGCCCGATCCATTGCTTGTCCTTGGTCAAGACGACAAAGCGGGTGACGTTGGAATCGGTGTCCTCGACATTCTTCTCGATGATGTCGAGCCCATAGAGTTCCGCGGCCAGCGCCGGCGCCAGCGCAGCCATGGTGCGGTCCTTGACCTCCGACACCATCTTGGCCGAACCCGCCGTGTCGCCGGCGACCACCGGCTTCCAGCCGTTCTTGCGGATATATTTCCGGCACTGGCCGAGCGCGTGGATATGGCTGTGCACGGTCTTGATCTCTTCGCGCTTCACGCCCGGCAGAACCATGAGCTGGAAGTGGATCGGCAGGAAATATTCGCCGACGATGTGCAGCTTCGATTCCGGCAACAGGTGGTGGATGTCGGCGACGCGGCCGGCGATGGTGTTCTCGATCGGAATCATGGCGAGCTCGGCCTTACCGGTCTCGACGGCGTTGAAGGCGTCCTCGAAGGTCGGGCAAGGCAACGGCTCCATCGACGGGAACATGTTGCGGCAGGCCGTGTCGGAGTTGGCGCCGGGCTCGCCCTGGAAGGAAATTCTGTTGGTCTTTTCAGCCATGCACATGTCTCATTTCGAAAGGATTTGCCTGGCGCGTTCGAGATCGTGCGGCGTGTCGACGCCGAGCGGCAGCGATTGGACGATCTCGGCGTCGATGCGCATGCCGGCTTCCAGCGCGCGCAGCTGCTCCAGCCGCTCGCGCCGCTCCAGCGGCGACGGCTTGAGGGCTACGAAACGCTCCAACGCCGCACGGCGATAGGCATAGAGGCCGATGTGGTGGTAGAGCGGCCCCTCGCCCCAGGGCGCGGTGGCACGGGTGAAATAGAGCGCTTTCAGCCGTGTGGCGGAAAGCGGCGAGCCGACGATCTTGACCACATTCGGATTGGTCTTCTCCTCGTCGCGCACGATCTCGACGCCGAGCGTGGCGATATCGACCGACTTGTCCTCGAAAGGCCGCAGCGAGGCGCCGATGATGTCGGGGTCGATGGTCGGCAGGTCGCCCTGGACGTTGACGATCGTTTCCACCCGCTTTTCGGGGTCGAGCGCCGTCAGCGCCTCGAAAATGCGGTCGGAGCCCGATTCGTGATCCGTGCGGGTCATGACCGCCTCGAAACCATGCGCTTGCACGGCTTGCGCGACGGCTTGCGTGTCTGTCGCCACCACAATGCGACCGAGCCTTGCCTCGGCGGCGCGGCGGGCGACATGGACGATCATCGGAGCGCCCGCAATGTCGGCCAGCGGCTTGCCCGGCAGGCGCGTCGAGGCCATGCGGGCGGGGATCAGGATCAAGGTCGACATCGGATTTTTGGGCGGTCGAAAAACGCGGATGGAAAAGTGGCAAAAGGTCTCACTGGAAGCGCCCTTATAGGTGTTGCAACGCCAGAGCAAAAGACCTAGTTTCCGCGCGATTTGAATGGCCTTTCAGGGCAGTTCGCGATACCGACGGACGGAGTGGACGGGACGGTCCGCCGGAAAAGGGAGCAAGGGGCGTATGGATTCCAACGAAGTCAACAAGCTGCTCGGCGGATTTCTGGGAACCTGCTTCATCGTCTTTTCAATAGGCCTCGTCTCGGATGGGCTGTTCGCCTCGCCGGCGCCCGAAAAGCCCGGCTTCGCCATCGAAGCCCAAGAGCCGACCGAGGGCAGCCCGGCCGCGCCTGCCGCGGCGGAAAAGCCGATCGCCGACCTGCTTGCCACCGCCAATGCCGAGGCGGGCGCCGCCATCTTCAAGAAGTGCCAGGCCTGCCATTCCGGCGAAAAAGGCGGTCCGAACAAGGTCGGTCCGGACCTCTGGGACATCGTCGACCGTCCTGTCGCCGAGCATGAGGGCTTTGCCTATTCGGCCGGCATGAAGGATTTCTCCAAGGGCGGCCAGGAGCATTGGACCTACGAGAACCTCAACCACTTCATCACCTCGCCGAAGAAATTCGTGAAGGGCACGGCGATGGGCTTTGCCGGCCTGCCGAAGGAAGAAGACCGCGCCAATGTGATCGCTTATCTGCGCACGCTGTCGGACAATCCGAAGCCGCTGCCGCAGCCGGGCGCCTCGGCCGAGGCCAAGCCGGCTGAAGGCGCCAAACCCGTGGAGGGTGCTGCACCCGCCAAGCCGGCCGAAGGCGCCGCTCCGGCCAAGCCGGCTGCGCCAGCGCCCGCTCAATAAACAATTTGTCGCAGAGACTTCCTTGGAAAAGCCGGGTTCGTCCCGGCTTTTCTGTTAGGAAAGCTGCATGTGCGGCGACAAAAGCCGCCGCTTGCGGTTTTCACCGGCGTCAAATGTTCTAGATTGCCGGTGGGTACTGTTCGCGACGAGGAGAACGCATGACGGTCGGCCGCTCCCGGACATTTTTCGCATCGATGCTGGCGGCTGCTTTCGCAGCGAGTCTGCAGGCGAGCTTCGCCGACGAATGGCACACGACCTCCTCGCTTATCGGGCCTTCAAAATACGGCGAGAATTTCCAGCATTACGACTACGTCAACCCGGAAGCGCCGAAGGGCGGCACCTACAACTCCGTGGTCACCGGAACGTTCGACAGCTTCAACCCCTATATTGTTCAGGGATCGCCGGCCGCCGGTTTCGCCCAGTTCGGCGGTGGGCTGCTCTACGACACGCTGATGGACCAGGCGACCGACGAGGGCAGCGTCAGCCATCCGCTGGTTGCGGACGCCTACAAATATCCTTCCGACTATTCGTCCGCGACCTACCGGCTCGATCCGCGGGCAAAATGGCATGACGGCCAGCCGATCACCGTCGACGACGTTATCTGGTCCTTCGAGGTGCTCAAGGCCAACAGCCCACAATACAATCGCTATTTCGAGAACGTCACCGATGCGGTGGCGATCTCCGATCGTGAGGTCGAGTTCCATTTCAACCAGAAGGGCAATCGCGAGCTGCCCAAGATCATCGGCGACCTTGTCGTTTTGCCGAAGCATTGGTGGGAAGGCACCGACGCCAGCGGCAAGAAGCGCGACATCACCAGACCGACGCTGGAGCCGCCGCTGGGCTCCGCGGCCTACAAGATCGCCAGCTTCAAGCCGGGCTCGGAGATCGTCTGGCAGCGTGTGCCGGATTATTGGGGCGCCAAGCTGCCGGTGAAGATCGGCCGCGAGAACTTCGATACCCAGCGCTTCACCTATATTCTCGACGACAACGCCGCCTGGCAGGCCTTCACCAAGGGTGGGTTGGACGACATCAAGCCGGAAAACAGCTCTCGGCGATGGAATACGGCATACAATTTTCCGGCGGTGAGTGCTGGCGACGTGGTCAAGCAGGTGTTCAAGACCACCTCGCCGGAACCCATGCAGGCCTTTATACTCAACCAGAGACGGCCGCTGTTCCAAGACCGCCTCGTGCGCGAGGCTCTGACGCTTCCGTTCGATTTCGAAACGATGAACCGCACGCTGTTCTACAATTCGAACACGCGCACCCATAGCTATTTCGAGGGCACGGAGCTGGCGTCGAGCGGGCTGCCGCAAGGCAAGGAACTCGAAATCCTGGAGAAGTATCGCGATAAGCTACCGCCTGAATTATTCACCCAGGAATTCAAGTTGCCGGTTTATGATTCCCCGCAGGCGGAGCGGAAATATCTGAAGCAGGCGGTGGACCTCTTCGCCCAGGCGGGCTGGGTGATCAAAGGCGGCAAGATGGTGAACGCCAAGACCGGCGCGCCGTTCAAATTCGAAATCCTCGGCTGGAACGACACCGATCAAGTGATCTCCAGCCCATGGATCGCCAATCTTCGCAAGATCGGCGTCGACGCCAATTTGCGCCTCATCGACCAGACGCAGTACATCAACCGCGTCAACAATTTCGATTATGACGTCATCACCAGCCAGTTGCAGCAATCGGAATCCCCCGGCAACGAACAACGCGATTTCTGGAGCTCGAAGGCGGCCGACGCGCCCGGATCACGCAATTATTCCGGGATAAAGAATCCGGTCGTCGACGCTCTCGTGGACCGCATCATCTTTGCTACCGATCGAGCCGACCTCGTCGCCGCCACCCATGCGCTCGATCGTGTCCTCCTGTGGAACTACTACGTCGTTCCGCAATACTATCGCGCGGTGATTTGGCTGGCCTATTGGAACAAGTTCGACATGCCTGAGAAGCAGCCCACCTACCGGGGCGCCGACATCGATTCCTGGTGGATCGATCCTGCGAGGGAAAAGGCGCTGGCCGCCAAATACAAGGGCCTCAATTGATGGTGCGGCGGACTTCGCTTCCTCGCCGCGACTTCCTCGCGCTCGGCGCCGCAGCCACTGCCGCGGCGTTGCTGCCCGGCCGGGCCTTTGCCGACACCCCGACCGGCGTCAAGCTGCACGGCCTGTCGGCCTTCGGCGACCTGAAATACAAGCCCAACTTCACGCATTTCGACTATGTCGATATCGACGCGCCGCAAGGCGGCACCTTCAACTTCTCCCCGCCCAACTGGGGCGCCAACCAGAGCCCGCAGACCTTCAACACGCTGAATTCCTTCGTCCCCAAGGGCGATTCCCCGCAGCGCATGGAAATGTGCTTCGATTCCCTGATGGTGCGGGCGCTCGACGAACCGGACGCGGTCTATGGATTGATCGCCGACGGTGTCACGATCTCCGACGACCGCAACGTCTTCACCTTCTCGCTGCGTCCGCAGGCGCGTTTCCATGACGGGACGCCGCTCACCGCCGACGACGTCGCCTTCACCTTCAAGCTGCTGAAAGACAAGGGTCATCCGGATTACGCGCTGTCACTGACGCATCTGGATGACGCGGTGGCTAAGGACACCCATACGGTCGAGCTCAACTTCTCCGGCAAGCAATCGGCCCGCACCATCCTCAACGTGGTC
The DNA here is from genome assembly GCA_000824805.1 of Mesorhizobium sp. SOD10. Taxonomy (GTDB): domain Bacteria; phylum Pseudomonadota; class Alphaproteobacteria; order Rhizobiales; family Rhizobiaceae; genus Mesorhizobium. The sequence goes on along the minus strand of CCNA01000001.1, from coordinate 257,930 downwards.
GGATTCCCGATCCTTTCGAAGGCCTTCTTTACGGCCAACCCGTTCGATTCCTCGCAGCTCAATCCGCCGCTCGGCTCTAGCGCCTACAAGGTCGGGCGCTGGTCGGCCGGCGCCTGGATCGAATATGAGCGCGTGGCCGACTATTGGGGCAACGACCTGCCGGTCAATCGCGGCCAGAACAATTTCGGGCGTATCCGCATCGAATTCTACCAGGACCGGACGGCCGGGTTCGAGGCCTTCAAAAAGGGCGACATCCTCTACCGCGAGGAGTTCACCTCGCGCGTCTGGGCGACGGCTTACGACTTTCCGGCCTTTACCGCCGGCAAGGTGATCAAGCATGAGTTCCCGGCCGAAACCACGCCTTCCATGCAGGCCACCGCCGTCAACCAGCGGCGTGAGCAATTCAAGGACCCGCGCGTACGGCAGGCGATCGCGCTCTGCTTCGATTTCGAATGGACACGGCGCAACTTCTTCTATGGTTCCTACGAGCGCTCGCAATCCTGCTTCGAGAAATCCGACTTCCGGGCATCGGGCATGCCGACGCCGCAGGAGCTGGCGCTGCTGGAACCACTGCGCGACCAGCTGCCGCCGGAAACCTTCGGCGAAGCGGTGACGCAACCGCCGTCGGATGGGTCCGGGCGGGACCGCAAGCAACTGAGCGCGGCATTGAAGCTGCTCGCTGAGGCCGGCTGGAAACGCTCCGGCGATTTCGTGCTCAACGACAAGGGCGGGCGGCTCTCCGCCGAATTTCTGGTCGACGACGAGACCTTCGTGCAGGTCTATTCGCCGTGGGTTGCCAACATGAAGGCCATCGGCATCGATGCCTCGATCCGCCTGGTGGATTCAGCGCAGTATCAGCTCAGGCAATCGACATTCGATTTCGACCTGCTCTCGGCCGCCTTCAATTTCAGCGCCACGCCGACCCGTGACGATTTGGAAATCTTCTTCCACTCGCGCAGCGCCGCCGTATCGGGCTCACGCAACCTGTCGGGGGTTGCAAGCCCGGCGATCGATGCGCTGATCGATGCCGTGGGCGCCGCCAAGGATCGCGAAAGCCTGACCACTGCCATGCGCGCGTTGGACCGGGCCTTGCGCGCGCGGCGCGATTGGATTCCAAGTTGGTATCTGGCGAATCACCGAAGCGCCTATTGGGACATGTTCGGCTTCCCCGAGCAGAAACCCGATTTCGGCTTTCCGGTCGAAGCGCTGTGGTGGGTCGATAAGGGCAAGGCGGCAAAGATTGGCAAAGTCTGACATCACTGTTCGCGCGGGGCCCGTCGCCTGATGGGCGCCTATATCCTGCGCCGCATTCTCCTCATGATCCCGACGCTGTTCGGCATCATGGCGATCTCCTTCGCGGTCATCCAGTTCGCGCCGGGCGGGCCGGTCGAGCAGGTGATCGCCCGCCTGACCAACCAGGGCGGCAACGATCGCCTCGGCAGCGGTGGCGGCGATGCCGGCGGGGGCGGCAATTTCGACGTTGCCGGCGATGTCGGCTCGAAATATCGCGGCGCACAGGGGCTCGATCCCGAATTCATCAAGAAGCTGGAAAAGCAGTTCGGCTTCGACAAGCCGCCGCTCGAGCGCTTCGGCATGATGCTGTGGAACTATATCCGCTTCGATTTCGGCGACAGCTATTTCCGCGACATCTCGGTGCTGAACCTGATCCTGGAAAAGATGCCCGTCTCCATCTCCATCGGCCTGTGGATCACGCTTTTATCCTACCTCATCTCGATCCCGCTCGGCATCCGCAAGGCGGTGAAGGACGGCTCGACCTTCGACGTATGGACAAGCGGCGTCGTCATCGTCGGCTATGCCATTCCCGGCTTCCTGTTCGGCATCATGCTCATGGTGCTGTTCGCCGGCGGCTCGTTCTGGGACTGGTTTCCGCTGCGCGGCATCGTGTCGGACAATTGGGCTCAGCTGTCGTGGCCCGCCAAGATCGCCGACTATTTCTGGCACATGACGCTGCCGCTGACGGCGCTCGTGCTCTCGGCTTTCGCGACGACCACCCTGCTCACCAAGAACTCCTTCCTTGAGGAAATCCGCAAGCAATATGTCGTGACGGCGCGCGCCAAGGGCCTGTCGGAGCGCAAGGTGCTCTACGGCCATGTCTTCCGCAACGCCATGCTGATCGTGATCGCCGGCTTTCCCGGCGCCTTCATCTCGGCCTTCTTCACCGGCTCGCTGCTGATCGAGAACATCTTCTCGCTCGACGGGCTCGGCCTGCTCGGCTTCAAATCGGTGATCGACCGGGATTATCCGGTGGTGTTCGCCACCCTCTACATCTTCTCGCTGCTTGGCCTGTTCGTCGGCCTTCTGTCCGATCTGATCTACACTTGGGTCGATCCGCGCATCGACTTCGAGCGGAGAGACATCTGATGGCCGAGGCCGCGATCGAAAGCGCGCCGGCGCGGCCTCGCAGGCCATTTCTGTCGCCGCTCAACCAGAGGCGATTGCAGAATTTCAAGGCCAACCGGCGAGGCTATTGGTCGCTCTGGATTTTCATGTTCCTGTTCGTGCTGTCGCTGTTTTCCGAGCTGATCGCCAACGACAAGCCGATCATCGTGTCCTACAAGGGCGAGATCCTGTTTCCGGTGCTGGTCGCCTATCCGGAGGAGAAGTTCGGCGGTTTCTATGCCGTCACCGACTATCGCGATCCGGTGATCCAGGACGAGATCAATTCCAATGGCTGGATGATCTGGCCGCCGGTCCGTTACTCCTATCAGACGGTCAACAACGCCATTCCGGAACCGGCGCCGGCGAAACCATCCTGGCTTTACGATAAAAGCAAACGTTGCAGTCAGTACCCGAAGGGGGAGGCCGACGAGAACTGCACCATCGGCAACTGGAACTGGCTGGGCACGGACGACCAGGCCCGCGACGTGCTGGCGCGCGTGCTCTACGGCTTCCGCATCTCGGTTCTGTTCGGCCTCATCCTGACGCTCGGCTCGTCGCTGATCGGCGTCGCGGCCGGCGCGGTGCAAGGCTATTTCGGCGGCTGGACCGACCTTCTCTTCCAGCGTTTCATCGAAATCTGGTCGGCGATCCCGGTGCTCTACCTCCTGCTCATCGTCTCGGCCATCCTGCCGCCCGGCTTCTTCATCCTGCTTGGCCTGATGCTGCTGTTCTCATGGGTGGCGCTGGTCGGCGTGGTGCGGGCCGAATTCCTGCGCGCCCGCAACTTCGAATATGTCAACGCCGCACGCGCGCTCGGCGTGCCCAACCTCACCATCATGTTCCGGCACCTGTTGCCGAACGCCATGGTGGCGACGCTGACCTTCCTGCCCTTCCTGCTCTCGGGCTCGATCTCGACGTTGACCTCGCTCGACTATCTCGGCTTTGGCCTGCCGCCCGGCTCGGCTTCGCTCGGCGAGCTGCTGAAACAGGCGCAGCGCAACCTCAACGCCCCCTGGCTCGGCATTTCCGGCTTCATCGTCATCTCGGTGATGCTGTCCCTGCTGGTCTTCATCGGCGAGGCGACACGCGACGCCTTCGATCCGCGCAAGACGTTCAAATGAGCGAAGCCCTGCTGTCCGTCCAAGATCTGAGCGTCGCCTTCGCGCAGGGCGGCAACCGGTCAATCGCCGTCGACCATGTCTCATTCGACATCGCCAAGGGCGAGACGGTTGCCCTGGTCGGCGAATCCGGCTCGGGCAAATCGGTGTCGGCGCTGTCGGTGCTGAAGCTTCTGCCCTATCCCGCCGCCAGCCATCCCTCGGGCAAGATCCTGTTCGGCGGCGACGATCTGCTCGCCATGGACGAGAAGGCATTGCGCGGTGTGCGCGGCAACAAGATCACCATGATCTTCCAGGAGCCGATGACCTCGCTCAACCCGCTGCACACGATCGAACAGCAGATCGTCGAGGTGCTGCAACTGCATCAGGGCATGCGCGATCAAGCCGCCCGCGCGCGCACGCTGGAGCTGCTCACCGAGGTCGGCATCCGCGATCCGCAAAAGCGTCTCGACGCCTATCCGCACCAGCTCTCAGGCGGCCAGCGCCAGCGCGTGATGATCGCCATGGCCTTGGCCAACGAGCCGGAGCTTCTGATCGCCGACGAGCCGACGACGGCGCTCGACGTCACCGTGCAGGCGCAGATCCTCGAACTGCTGGCGAAGCTCAAAGCACGCAAGGGCATGTCGCTCCTGTTCATCACGCATGATCTCGGTATCGTGCGAAGGATCGCCGACCGCGTCTGCGTGATGACCAAGGGCAAGATCGTCGAGACCGGCCCGACCAGGGAAATCTTCGGCAACCCGCGGCACGCCTACACCAAGCATCTGCTGGCAGCAGAGCCGAAGGGCAAGCCGCCCGCGGCCGACCCAGGCGCCAAATCCGTCATGACGGGCAAAGACATCAAGGTCTGGTTCCCCATCAAGAAGGGCTTCTTCCGCAAGACCGTCGATCATGTGAAGGCCGTGGACGGCATCGACGTCACGGTGCGGGCCGGACAGACGCTGGGCGTGGTCGGCGAATCCGGCTCGGGCAAGACGACGCTCGGGCTGGCGCTCGCGCGGATGATCTCCTCGACGGGCACGATCAATTTCAACGGACGCGACATCAACCACCTCTCCTTCAGCGCCATGCGGCCGCTGCGGCGCGAATTGCAGATCGTCTTCCAGGATCCATTCGGCTCGCTCAGCCCGCGCCTGTCGGTCTCCGAGATCATCGAGGAAGGGCTGAAGATCCACGAGCCGAAGCTCTCGGCCGACCAGCGCGACGACAAGGTCGTCGCCGTGCTGAAGGAGGTCGGCCTCGATCCCGAAACGCGCCACCGCTACCCGCACGAGTTTTCCGGCGGCCAGCGCCAGCGCATCGCCATCGCCCGCGCCATGGTGCTCAACCCGCGCTTCGTCATGCTCGACGAGCCGACCTCGGCGCTCGACATGAGCGTGCAGGCGCAAGTGGTCGACCTTCTGCGCGGCCTGCAGGCCAAGCACAATCTCGCTTATCTCTTCATCAGCCACGACCTCAAGGTGGTGCGTGCCCTTGCCAATGACGTCATCGTCATGCGCAATGGCCAGATCGTCGAGGCGGGCCCTTCCGAGCAGATTTTCAGCAGCCCGCAAACCGACTATACGCGGGCGCTGATGGCGGCGGCCTTCAAGATCGAGACGGCACCGACCGGCGTGGTCAGTGAATAGCCGACCAGCCAAAACAACAGGGAAGAAAAAATCCGAGAATGGAAAAAGGCAAAATCCTGCTTGCCCTCACGGGCATCCACCCGCAGCGCTGGCATGAGTTGCTTTCGGCCGAGCGCGAGGTCGTGCTGGAGCCGAACGGCGCCGACGATCCGTCGATCACCTATGCGGTGGTGTGGAAGCAGAAGCCCAACCTTCTCAAGTCGCTGCCCAATCTGCGCGCCATATTCTCGATCGGCGCAGGCGTCGACCATATCTTTGCCGATCCCGGCCTGCCCGACGTGCCGATCGTCAAGATCGTCGCCGACAATCTCACCCAGCACATGGTTGAATATGTCGTGTGGCGCGTGCTCGATCACCATCGCCAGGCCTCGCTATACCGGGTGCAGCAGCAGAAGAAGATCTGGCACGAGCCGCCGCAAAGAGTGGCGGGCGACATCTCGGTCGGCATCATGGGGCTTGGCAGCCTCGGCCGCGCCGCGGCTTCGGCGTTGCTATCGCTCGGCTTTGCCGTCAACGGATGGTCGCGCAGCGACCGACCGATGCAGGGCGTTTCGACCTATTCCGGCGAGGCAGGGCTGATCCCGTTCCTCAACGCCACCGACATCCTTGTCGTGCTCTTGCCGCTGACGCCGCAAACCCAAGGCATCGTCAATTACGGGCTGCTCAAGGAACTGCGCCGGCGCAACGGCCTTGGTGGCGCCGTGCTGATCAATGCCGGACGCGGGCGCCTTCAGAAGGACGCCGACATCGTGCGCGCGCTGGACGACGGCACGCTGAAGGAGGCGAGCCTCGACGTGTTCGAGGTCGAGCCGCTGCCAAAGACCAGCCCGCTGTGGAGCCATCCGAAAGTGTTCGTCACACCGCATGCGGCGGCGACGTCGGACCCCGCCCATCTGGTGCCGATCATGCTTCGGCAGATGGCTGCCTTCGAGCGAGGCGAAAAGCTCGACAATCTGGTCGACAGAGAGGCGGGGTATTAATCGAGGGTCAAACCCCAGTCCCGGAAGCACTGCTTGATCGCCCGCAACGAGGACAGCTGCAGCTTCGGCAGATCGAGCCCTTCGAACATTGCCCGGTATTTGCTGCGGTTTCGCGGCGTGGTGACGGCGATGTGGTGGATCATGTCCCATTTGACGCTGTCGCGCCCGCCTTCCAACGCGCCATGCCGCTTGGTCTCGAACAGTGTTCGCCGAAAGTAACGCAACAGACTTGCGGGCGTGGAGATATCCAGCAGGATCAGACCTGTCGCCCGCCGAAGTCGCTGCGGCATGCAAAGCGAGTAGTTTCCGTCCATCACCCAGCGCTCGCCGGCGATGGCTGCATCGTGCAGGGCAATGAATTCGCTCCTCGGACGCTGCTGCCAATCCGTATTGGGCAGGTGAAAGAGCTGATCGAGGTGAACGGCTTCCAAACCGCGCTTGCGCGCGATCGCGTTGGCAAGGGTGGACTTGCCGCTATTGGACGGTCCCAGAATGCAGATGCGGTCGCCGAGGTCCGAGAGAATCATCGGGTGGACTTTCAAGCGCGGTCAGACGCTCGGCGATCCGCTCGAGCGCTAAACGAATATCGAATGCCGGCTTCTCAGGAAGGCTTCGAGCCGGGCAGCCCGAACGTCTCCTTCTTCTTCGGTTTGCCGCAGTCGCGGCGGTCGATCGAGCGGTTCATGGCATCGATCTCGCCGCTCGCCTTGTTGCTGGCGCGCTGCGCCTTGGAGCGGGTGTCAGGTATGAACGGGCCGAAGCCCATCGCCGGATTGGAGAAGCTCGGCTTGGCGGTGACGGGCAGATTGTTCTGGCGCGCCAACTGATTGCGCTGCGCCAGCAATTGGTCGCAAGGCACATCGTCATATTGCAGTGAGGATTGGACATCCTCGTCCTGGCGCTCGGCCAGCGACGTGCCGCCGACACAGCCGGCAACCGTCAGGCAGGACGCCAACACAACCATGGTCCAGCGCATGGATCCCTCCTAAGGGCAATTCCAGAAAAGGGCTTCCGTCCGGAATTGCGCAAAACATTTGGTATCCGCCCCGCGCCACCCCGACCATGCCATTCAGGCTTTTTCGCAGCAAGGTCCGGTTCATGCGGGTGCCGGAGTTATCACCTCGGCGGTTGCAGCGGCGAAGCCGGCAATAATGGCCAGGCCTTGGACCGGATCACCCCGGTCGTGCCGGATAACCAAGCTTTGCAGCGACAGGACCGCAAATCCGTTCGCCCCTAGCAATCGCCGCGCATAGGCTTCGGAATGGGCATAGCGCCGTGACGGCAAAAGGGCGAAATCGCGGCCGCCGGCAAGCGTCTCGAGCGAAAAGGCGAATATTCCGTCCTCGGCAAGTATGTTCGCAACCGCGCCGATGATGCGGTCGAGGGCGCCCAGATAGATGAACACGTCGGCCGCGACCACGAGGTCGGCCCTGTCGCCGGTGTGCGTGAAATGCTGAAGGTCGGCCTTGGCCAGCCGGTCGTAGATGCCCTTGGCTTTCGCCTTCTTCAGCATGCCGGCCGAGATGTCGTAGCCCTCCAGCCGGTCGACGAAAGGGCGCAGCCTTTCGCCCATCAGGCCGGTGCCGCAGCCGAGATCGAGGGCCAGCCGGAACCGGCCGGGCCGTGCCTTGCCGATGGCGCGCTCAAGAAAATCCGGCAGGCCGTAGCCGAGCTTTTTCACAAGCGAGTCCTCGAAACTGTCGGCGTAGTGGTCGAACAGGGTCTCGACAAAGGCGCTGGGCGGCGCCGCTGCGGCTGACGCCTTGCCGATCAGCTCGAGCTTCAGCGCAGCGCCAAGGCGGTCCGCAGGCTCCAGATGTAGCGCCATGGCCCAGGCCTGCGCGGCCTGGTCGGGAAGGCCAGCCGCCTCCTGCATCTCGCCGAGGCGAAACCAGCCCGCGGCCCATCGCGGCGCCAGTTCCAGCGCGCCGAGCAGAAGCTCGGCCGCCTGCGCGGGCTCGCCCGAGGCGAGCAGCATCTCGGCGAAATCGGCGCGACGGTCGGCGTTCAAATCGCCCGACGAAGCCTGGAGCGGTTTCATGCGTGAAGGGGTCCCGCCGGCAAAGCTGGCCGGCGAAGGGTTCCATAGCATGATCCCGAAAAGTGGGAACCGGTTTTCGGAGAGAGATCATGCTCCAACCAAGAGTTGGATCGTGATGGCGTTTCAACGAAACGCCATCACGATCCAAAACGAGTCAGCAGTCTCTTGCAACAGGCTTCCCGCGGCAAATTTAGCCACTATGTTCAAAGCCATGCGCGCCAGCGACCTGCTCAAGCCCCGTCCGGAAGGCCTCTACTGCCCGCCCGGCGATTTCTTCATCGATCCGGTGCGGCCCGTCGGGCGGGCGCTGATCACGCATGGCCATTCCGACCATGCGCGATCCGGCCACAGCTCGGTGCTGGCCACGCAAGAGACGCTCGACATCATGGGGCTTCGCTATGGCGAGGATTTCGCCGGAACGACCCAGGCGGCCGCGCTCGGCGAGACACTCGACATCAACGGTGTCGCGGTCACCTTCCATCCGGCCGGGCATGTGCTGGGCTCGGCGCAGATCTGCGTCGAGCATGGAGGCATGCGCATCGTCGCCTCCGGCGATTACAAGCGGCAGGAGGACGCCACCTGCCTGCCGTTCGAGCCTATCCCGTGCGACGTCTTCATCACCGAGGCGACCTTCGGCCTGCCGGTGTTCCGCCATCCGCCGGACCATGAGGAGATCGCACGCGTGCTGAAATCGGCGGCGCAGTTTCCCGAGCGCTCGCATCTGATCGGCGCCTATGCGCTCGGCAAGGCGCAGCGCGTGATGCGGCTTTTGCGCGACGCCGGCTACGACAGGCCGATCTATATCCACGGCGCGCTGGCGAACCTCAGCGAATATTATCAAGGCCAGGGCATCGATCTCGGCGGGCTCGAGCCGGCCACGGTTGAAAGCGGCAGCAAGGCCGATTTCGCCGGCGCGATCGTCGTCGGGCCGCCTTCAGCCTTCGCCGACCGCTGGGCGCGGCGCTTCCCTGACCCGATCTCCTGCTTCGCCTCGGGCTGGATGCGCATCCGCCAGCGCGCCAAGCAGGGCGGCGTCGAGCTGCCGCTGATCATTTCCGACCACGCCGACTGGGACGAGCTGATCATCACGATCAAGGAAACCGGCGCGGAGGAAATCTGGGTCACGCATGGCCGCGAGGAGGCGCTGGTGCGCTGGTGCGAGCTGGAAGGCATCACGGCGCGGCCGCTGCATCTCGTGGGGTATGAGGACGAGGGCGATTGATGGAACAGAGTTCGCCAATCGCCGCCGCCGAGTTCTACGGCGCCCCCCTCTGTCCTGCCGGACATCTCCCCCTCAAGGGGGGAGATTGGCAGTTTCAGCACCGACGCATCTCCCGCGACGCGAGAGATTGGCGAAAGCCGGCGCGGCATCTGATCTCCCCCCTGAGGGGGGAGATGTCCGGCAGGACAGAGGGGGACGCCTCGCGCCTGCTCTCGCGATTGGCATGGCGCAACCAACGATGAACCGCTTCGCCGAGCTCCTCGACCGACTGGTGCTGACGCCGTCGCGCAACGGCAAGCTGACGCTGCTCACCGACTATTTCCGCAGCGTCGAGGATCCCGATCGCGGGCTGGCGCTTGCCGCCATCACCGGCGATCTCAACATCGCCGCGGTAAAGCCGGCGATGTTGCGCGCGCTGGTGGTCGAGCGCATGGATCCGGTGCTGTTCGGCTATTCCTACGACTATGTCGGCGATCTGGCCGAGACCGTGTCGCTGGTCTGGCCGCAACCGCAAGGACATATCCCCAATCATGTGCCGACGCTTGCGGAGGTGGTCGGCAGGCTGCAGGCGGCGAGCCGCTCCGACGGACCCAGGGTGCTGGCGCGGCTGCTCGACGACGCCAGCATCTCGGCGCGCTTCGCCATCATCAAGCTGGTCACCGGCGGCTTGCGCATCGGCGTGTCGGCGCGGCTCGCCAAGCAGGCGCTGGCCGACCTCGGCAACGTCGACGTCGCCGAGATCGAGGAGCTCTGGCACGGTCTGGCGCCGCCTTACACCGAGCTGTTCGCCTGGCTGGAGGGCCGGGCGGAAAAGCCGAGGAGCGCGGCGCTCGCGCTGTTCCGGCCGGTGATGCTGTCCAATGCGGTCGATGACAACGACCTCGAAAAGCTCGATCCCGCAGATTATGCGGCCGAGTGGAAATGGGACGGCATCCGCGTGCAGGCGGTGTGCGAAGGCGGCGTCCGCAGGCTCTATTCGCGTACCGGCGACGACGTGTCCGGCGCCTTCCCGGACCTTGCCGCGACGATGAATTTCGAAGCGGCGCTGGACGGCGAGCTTTTGGTCGGCGACCCGCGCGAGGCGACCGGAACCTTCTCCGACCTGCAGCAGCGCCTGAACCGCAAGAGCGTCTCGCCAAAGATCCAGCAGCAATATCCGGCGTTCATGCGCTGCTACGACGCGCTGCAGATCGACGGCGAGGATTTGCGCGCGCTGCCCTTCGCCGAGCGCCGCAAGCGCCTCGAAGCCTTCGTCAAGACCCTCGATCCCAGCCGTTTCGATCTCTCGCCATTGGTCGCGTTCGCCGACTGGGAGACGCTGGAGCGGCTGCGCCAGGCGCCGCCGCATCCGATCATCGAGGGGGTGATGCTGAAGCGCTGGGATTCGCCCTACCTTGCCGGCCGGCCGAAAGGGCCCTGGTTCAAGTGGAAGCGCGATCCGCACACCATCGACGCGGTGCTGATGTATGCGCAGCGCGGCCACGGCAAGCGCTCCAGCTTCTATTCCGACTATACATTCGGCGTCTGGTCCGGCCCCGAGGGATCGGAGGAGCTGGTGCCGGTCGGCAAGGCTTATTTCGGCTTCACCGACGAGGAGCTGAGAGAGATCGACAAATATGTGCGCGACAACACGATCGAGCGTTTCGGGCCGGTGCGCTCGGTGCGCGCCGACCGCAGGAACGGCCTGGTGCTGGAGGTGGCGTTCGAAGGCCTCAACCGCTCGACGCGCCACAAATCGGGCGTGGCCATGCGCTTTCCCCGCATCTCGCGGCTGCGCTGGGACAAGCCGGCAGCGGAAGCCGACCGCATCGAGACGCTGCAGGCGCTGCTGGACGACTAGAAAATCCAATGAAGGCGCAGCACCCCACCCGGCGCTTCGCGCCGACCTCCCCATCGAGGGGAAGTAGGACGTGGCGCTAATCCCCTACCTCCCGTTGATGGGGAGGCCGCGCCGAAGGCGCGGGCGGGTGAAGAGCCAGCGTTGCAGATAGAGCGACACAGTCACTGCGCGATCGAAACACGTATCTCGTAAATATCGACCGACTTGCCCTTCTGATCGAAGTCGGAGTTGATCGCGATGGTGCCGGCCGCGCCCGGATGCTTGTCCGGGAACTGCACGTCGAACAGATATTCATTGCGCTCATGGCCGACCGCGTAGCGCTTGCGGCCACAATCGCCGAGATCGCCGAAATTGCAATCGATCGAGATCTGCGTCTCCTTGCCCTCTTCCGAGCGGGCGACGATGTCGAACATGGCATGTTTGCCGGCAAGCTTCTCCAGCACGCCCTGGCCGACATCGAATGCGATGGCCGAGCCCGACGCGCCCGAGCGGATGCGCAGGAATTGGCCGGTATCGTCCCTCATAACCTCGGCAGCGGCGTCGGACGGCGCGCTGACATGCGTCGGATCGGCGGGCGAGAAGACGTTGATCCAGTTCTTCGACTGGTCCGCTTGGCCCGGCTTCTGCGGCGAGCCGGGTTCGGCCGGCTGGGAGGAATCCTCATCGTCCAGCGTCGGCGCCGGCTCCGGCGGACCGGTGTTGAGCTCGGCCGCCGTCTTGAAGACACCGGTCTGCTTGGCGAAATAGAGGCCTATCCCGGCGGCCGCGAGCAGCGTCGCGACGACGAAGATCGCGGTGAGCGGCAGGCGCCGGCCCCTGATGCGCCGCTCGTCGGGGTCGGGCGCGACCTGGGCGCCGTTGCCGACCGGGGCGCCCGGCGAATCATCGAGCGAGGGCGCATCGGGGAGCGCCGTCTCGTCCGGCATGATGTCGGGCACGCGCGGCAGCACGCGCGAATGCGGCCGGTCAGAGGCATCGGGCTGCACTGGCCCGTCAACGGTGATCGAGGGCGACGGCGCGGATTGCGACGGCGGCCGTGGCGCGTCGACCGACGGCGCGGCCGATACGGCAGGAGCCTCGACGCGCGGATCCGGCGCGCCATTGCCGGCCGGCACGACGTTTTCCGGCGGCAGCGTCACATCGGGGACGGCCGGCAGGAACTCTGATTCGATCTCCGTGATCTTGGCCTGTACCACCTTGCGGCGGCTGATGGCGGCCTCGACCGTGACGTTCGGATTGGCCTGCAGGACACGGTCGAGCGCGGCAAAGGCCGATCGATAGACCTTCTCGCGGAACGCCCCGTCCTCGGCATTGCCTTTCTCGAAGGCATTGCGGATCGCTTTCTCGATGGGGTCCAAACGAGCTCCCTCTGCGCGTTCGCTGCCGGTTGTCTGATCGTCAGCCGCGGACGACCAATCGATCAACGGCGAGCGGCTGCCTTGCCGGTCAGAGCCATTTCGGCATTTTTTGTTGAAGAATCAACATTTTTCGTCACCGCCGGCGCGACCGCGCCGGTCAACCCGGTGCAAGGGACAGGCGGCCCGCACGCCGCTGCAGGCCCATCGCGCGGTAACCGTAGATTGGAATTGCCGCCGGCGCGACCGGAATTCACCGCTGCCCATCTTGAATTAGCGAGCGGTTGAGTCTATCACCCAGCCCATTCTGGAAGCCTGACGCTTCCCGGGCCGCTTTAGCTCAGTTGGTAGAGCACATCATTCGTAATGATGGGGTCGCGTGTTCGAGTCACGCAAGCGGCACCAAATTTCTCCACGAGAACCAGACCATTACCGAAGCCGATCGTTGAGCGGTCTGCCCGTGAACGCTAGCCGACGGGGCAGGTGACAAAAGATCACCGGCGGGGGTAATCTGCCCCAACGGAATAAGGGGCTATATCTTTGGCCCTTTCGGACCAATGCGTCCGGCAGGATGGACCTCGGTCGATTGTGGGCGAGCGGGCAAATCAGACAGTCTCGCGATCGCGCCGACCGATAACCCCAAGCCCCCCGCCCATCGGTCGGTGCATGCCCGGCTTGCAGGGCCTCAAAATCCTAACCACAAAATGCGAGCCGGGCTTCCATCCGCGTGCCGTGCCGAGACGGAAGTTATCGGAAATGCAATGAGGCGTTGGACGGTCTACCACGTCGATTTCGAAGCAGAAGGCAACAAACCGCTTCTGACTGAAATCGGAAGCGTCGAAGCAGACAATCTTTTGGCAGCGGTGATGAAGGCGCAAGTATTGTGGCCCGATGAAAGGTCCATGACCGTCCGCCCGGCCGGAGACGACAGCCAATCGGCGCAGCCGCCCGCTCCCCAGCGCGACACCGATTGAACCCAAGGAACGATCGGGCCGCTCGCTCGGCTCCAAGCGCCCGACATGATCCGGCCACGCCTTCAGGCCGCCCGGCTTGCCGCACAAGCAGCACCAGTTTTCCACGCCTTCCCGCCCTGCACCACCTCAGATGCGCATCTCGGCCATTGTCGGGAATCGATGTTGGTGGGAAACTCCCTTTGTCAGCATGGGAGGTCGAAATGCCCAATAGTTTCAAGACCGGAGACGTCGTCAGGCTGAAATCCGGAGGCCCGGAAATGACCGTCAGCGACGGTGCGGCTTCCGGCACGTATCTGTGCCACTGGTTCAACCGCGAGGGCGACGTCTGGACGCCGCAGCATGCAGGTTTCAAGCCGGACCAGTTGGTGGTCGTCGACCAGCCGAGATAGTCGTCGGCTCCTGTCCTGAGGAATCCTTCGCCGCGGCGACGTCGGATTCCGAGGATTTCTGCCCGGTCGAAAAAGGACCGACGGATTTTGCTCGTCGCCGCGTTCAACGGCTGAAGCGTGGCCGCCAATGGCCGCGCCCAACCGGAGAACAGAGCATGATCCGCCCCATCCTATTCGCCGTTGTGCTTGGCTTGCAGACCGCGGCCGCGGTCGCTCAGACGACGACGCCGGCCCCTGCGCCCGCCCAGACGACGCCGGACAGCTCGGCTGCTGCCAAGTCCGGCCTTACGCTGGAGAAATTCGAGGCGCGCCGGGAAAAGGCGTTCATGCGGGCCGACACCGATAATGACGGCAAGGTCAGCCTGGCCGAGTGGACCGCTTTCCAGACCGCGCGCAAAGCCAAGGGCGATCCAGCCAAATCCTTCGCGCGCATGGACACCAACAAGGACGGCTTCGTCGATAGAGGCGAGCTCGACGCCTTCCTCGCCAAGCGCTTCGCCAGGCTCGACAAGAACAACGACGGCGTGCTTAGCGCCGACGAGAGGCCGGGCCACAAATCCGCTCCCAAGCTGGAGCAATGACCAAGAGGCTATGCCGCACAATGACAGTCGCGAGCGCCCGGGATGATGGGCGCCGATCCGGACGAGGAACTGGTACGCCGCATCGGCGCCGGCGACCCCGCCGCAGTGCAGGCGATGGTGGCTCGCAAATTGCCGCGCATCCTGGCCTTGGCCACAAGGATGCTCGGCGACGCGGCGGAGGCCGAGGACGTGGCTCAGGAGACGTTCGTGCGCATCTGGCGCCACGCCTCGGGCTGGCGCCAAGGCCACGCACGCTTCGACACCTGGATCCACCGCGTCGCGCTCAACCTCTGCTACGACCGGCTGCGGCGCCGGCGCGAATGGACGACGGACGAGCTGCCGGAGATGGCCGATGACGCGCCGCTTCCCGATGCCATGCCGGGCGACGAAGAGCGCAGGGTCAACCAGGCGCTGCAGCGCCTCGCGCCGCGCCAGCGCGAGGCGATCGTGCTGGTCTATTATCAGGAGCTGTCCAACATCGAGGCCGCCGGCGCCATGCAGGTCAGCGTCGATGCGCTGGAAAGTCTGCTCGCGCGCGGTCGTCGCGCGTTGCAGGCCATGCTCGTTGGAGACGATGGCAATGACTGAGACAGCAAGGGCATTGCCGGCTTCGCGGGCAAGGGCGTGGGGGGCCACGTCAAAACGGCGGAAGGGGGAACGAGATGGCTGAGAAAATCACGGGCGGTCCGATGGATGCCGGGCGCTTCGCCGCGCTGGCGGATGCCTATGGCAGCGCCTTGCATCGCTGGCCGCCGGCCGAGCAGGCCGCCGCCATGCTGTTTGCCGAGACCGGGCAAGGCCGCGCCATCCTGGAGCGCGCCGGCAGGCTCGACGCCGTGCTCGACCGTTATCGGGTCGAAGCACCCAGCCCGGCGCTGCATCGCATGATCGTCGCCCGCGCCGCAGGCGAGGTCAGGCAGGAACGCCGCCGGCGATCCTGGTGGCTGGGCTTCGGGCTTGCGGGCGTCGGGCTCGCCGGCGCCGTGGCCGGTCTGGCGCTGGTGACCGTCGTTGCCCCGGATATCCAGTCGGATCACTATGTGATGGACGCCAATGCGACGTCGTTCGGCGATGCCGGCCCCGACGCCGATCAGGCTGAGGAGGATCTATGAACCCCCGTCTCGTCGCGGCATCCCTGGTACTCAACGTCTTTCTGATCGGCGCGCTCGCGGGCGGGGCGGGCTGGCTGATCGGCAAGTCCAATCCGGGCTATTCGCTGGAATCGGCCGGCGGCAGATTGCCTGCCGCCGACCGCAAGGTCTTCCGCCAGGCGCTGCGCGAGGTGCGCCGAGAGTCCCGCGACGTGATCCTCGATGGACAGGCCGCGCGGCGCGAGGCGGCGCACCTCCTGCAGCAGCCGACCCTCGACAGCAACGCGCTTGCCGCCGCGCTCGAGCGCGCGCGCAATGCCGATGTCACGGTCCGCACCCGGCTGGAACAGCGCATCATCGAATTCGCCGCATCGGGATCGCTGGAGGACCGCCAATTGCTGGCGGACGCACTGCTTCGGCGCGCCGGCCGGCAGCCGCCGCCTGCAAAAAAATCGCCATAGGCAGCGACGGAAAGGGCGGGCGTGCTCCGTTCAAGGGAAAGAGGGACAGGCCTGTGATCGCCTTCGGCGGCGGGCAGGTTCTCTTCAACCTCGAAGCTTTGGGGAGTATCCCATGAACAGTCTGACGAAATATTCGCTCGCGGCAGCGCTCGCCATAGGCGGAACAGCCGCCGCGAGCGCCGCCTCGGCGATGCCGATCGCACCGGTCGCCCCGGCGCCCGCAATGATAGAGCACGTCGCCTGGGGCTGCGGTCCGGGCTGGCATCCCAATTATTGGGGCCGCTGCGTGCCCAATCGCCGCGTGATCTATCCCGGCTATTATTACTGGGGCGGACCGCGCGTCTATATCGGCCCGGTCTGGCATCCCTACCACCGCTGGCACTACTGGCGCCGCTGGTGATGGTCCGCTCATGGCGCCGGTGCTGCGGCCCGCGCCATGAGCGCTCTTGCGATCATGCAATATGTCGGACGACGCGATCTGCGTCGGGCTCGGATGGAGGCTTCGTTGGTCGCACCGGTTTCACAGTCCATGTCCCCGATCCGGCGCTGGTGGCGCTCCACCGCTTCGGCCTCGGCGCAAAACCCGGCGACGAGTTCGGCAAGATCGCCGCCGATCCGCGCGGCTACCTCAAGGCCGAGCTCAAGCAGCAGGACATCGCGCTCATTTCCCCTGACGACCCGCGGAATGCCGGGCTGCTGGACAGCATCGCGGCGATCCAGGCCAGCATGGCGGCGGCCATGGAGCGCAAGGCGGCCCGGGATGAGAGGGCGGCGGCCGCCATGCGGCCGATGGCAGCGGATGATCCACCCGGCCCAGCCGTGGCAAAAGCCAAACCCGCGGTGCCGCGTGTCGAGGCCGATATCTATCGCGACGAGGCGCAGGCCCGCTTCGACAAGGCGCTCGCGGCGGCGCCAGGCTTCGTGGAGCGCCTTGTCGGCTTCTGGTCGAACCATTTCTGCGTTTCGGTCGCCAAGGCGCCGGTCGTGCGGGCCAGCGCCGGCGCCTTCGAACGCGAGGCGATCCGCCCCTTCGTGCTCGGCCGCTTCGCCGATATGCTTTTGGCCGTCGAGCACCATCCGGCAATGCTGTTCTATCTCGACAACCGGCAGTCCGTCGGCCCCGATTCCCGCGCCGGCAAGCGGCGCGGACGCGGCCTCAACGAGAACCTTGCCCGCGAGATCCTGGAGTTGCACACGCTCGGCGTCGGCAGCGGCTATACCCAGGCCGACGTCACCAGTTTCGCCGCCATGCTGACCGGCTGGACGATGGCGGGCCGCGAGGGGCGGCTTGGGGAGCCGGGAAGCTTCGTCTTCAACGCCAACGCGCACCAGCCGGGCAAGGCGGTGCTGCTCAGCAAGATCTATCCCGACGGCGGCAAGGGCCAGGCGGAGGCCGCACTCAACGACATCGCCCGCCACTCGGCCACCGCGCAGCACATCGCCAGCAAGCTTGCCCGCCATTTCATCGCCGACGATCCGCCGCCGTCAGCGGTCGCCCGCCTGGCCACGGTCTTCACCAAGACCGACGGCGACCTGCGCTCGATCGCATTGACGCTGATCGACATGCCCGAGGCCTGGTCGACGCCGCTCACGAAGCTGCGCTCGCCTTTGGACTATGTCGTGGCGCTGCGGCGGGCGGTCGGCGCCACCGCCGGCAACGAACCGCAACGGTCGCTTCGCTGGCTGAGCGTGCTCGGTGAGCCGCTGTGGCAGCCGCCGGGACCGAACGGCTTTTCCGACCGGACGGATGCATGGGCCTCCGCCGAGGGTCTGAAGACTCGGCTGGACATCGCCTGGCAGGCCGCGAAGCAGGCCGATGACACCGGCGATCCCGACGAGACGCTGGCTTCGATCATCGGCACGTCCGTCTCGGCCGAGACGCGGCAGGCGATTTCACGGGCGGAGTCCAAGCAGCAGAGCCTGGCGCTGCTGTTGATGGCGCCCGAATTCCAGCGCCGGTAGTTCCGGCGCCGGTGAGCTAGCTATGGAGATGGCCATGAGCCTTTGCGAAACCCCCAGCCTGTCCCGTCGCGCGGTGCTGATGAGTGGCGGCGCGCTGTTTGCCTGGGCCTATCTGCCGCGCTTCGCGCGCGCCGCCGACAAGCGCGACCCGCGCCTGATCGTCATCGTGCTGCGCGGCGCGCTGGACGGGCTGTCGACGGTCGGGCCGGTGGGCGATCCCGACTATGCCGGCCTGCATGGCGACATCGCGCTTTCGCTCTCAGGCGCCAACCCGGCATTGCCGCTTGACGGTTTCTTCGCCGTCAACCCCACAATGCCGGTGTTTGCGCGCCTGTTCAAGGCGGGCCAGGCTGCGGTGGTGCATGCGGCGGCGACCGGCTATCGCGACCGCTCGCATTTCGACGGCCAGGACGTGCTGGAAAGCGGCCTGCCCGGCCCCGGCAATGCCACCACGGGCTGGCTCAACCGGGCGTTGGCCAGCCTGCCGGCGGGCGAGCGCGTCGCGAAGCTCGGCGGGCTGGCGGTCGGGCCTTCGACGCCGCTGGTGATCCGCGGCGCCGCCCCCGTGCTCGGCTGGGCGCCGCAGGCGTTGCCGGCGCCCGGCGACGCCTTGGCGGAACGCGTGCTCGATCTCTACAATCACCGAGACCCGGTGCTGGCGGCAGCACTTCAAAAAGGGCTCGACGCCGACCGGATGGCGATGGGCGATCAGCTCGACGGCATGACGATGAAGCCGAAAGGCGGCCTCGACAATGCCGCAGGCATGCGGCAGTCGGCACAGGGCGCGGCGCGGCTGATGGCGGCCGATGACGGGCCGCGCATCGCGGCTTTAGCCTTCGACGGATGGGATACGCATGTCAACGAAGGCGGCGCCACCGGCCGGCTCGCCAATCTGCTCGGCGGACTCGACGGCGCCTTCGAGGAATTCGAGAAGGGGCTCGGCGAACGCTGGCAGGACACGGCGGTCGTCGCGATCACCGAGTTCGGCCGCACGGCACGCATCAACGGCACCGTCGGCACCGACCACGGCACCGGCACGGTGGTGCTTTTGGCCGGCGGCGCGATCAAGGGCGGCCGCGTCATCGCCAACTGGCCGGGACTGAAGGCTGCGCAGCTCTATGAAGGCCGCGACCTCGCGCCGACCAGCGACGTGCGCGCAGTGCTGAAAGGGCTGTTGGCGGATCAGTTCGGGCTTTCCGCTGCGGTGCTCGGCGACAAGGTGTTTCCGGAGTCGGCGACGGTGAAACCGATGCGGGATCTGGTGGCGTGAACGAAAACGCCCGCGCCGTTGCCAGCGCGGGCGTCGACGGCGATCCGAGAGCGATCACCAGGTCCAATAGCCTGGGTGCCAGCGGCCGTGATGCCAGAAACCGGGATGCCAGTGGCGCACATGCATCGGGCGGATGATCACCCGGCCGTTCGGCACGCATCTGCCCCAGCGGTTCATGTGCCAACCGCGGCCGCAGCGCCAGCCGACGCTCTCGATCGGCAGCGGCGCGGCGCTCGGCTTGACAAGCGGCATAGCCTGCGAGCCGGCGCTGGACAGCATCAAGGTGCCGGCGGCCAAAGCGACGGGCAGAAAATACTTGGTGAGCATAAGGTTCGTCTCCGTGATTCATCCCTACCTCCGTGAAACGGAGGACAGGGCGGAAGTCCGTCGGAGCGGTGCGGATCACATCTTCGTTAGCGAGCAGCGCCTTCATTGAGCGTCGCAACCGTCTTCAGCGCGCCGTCCAGCATGTCGCCTTTTTCGTCCTTCAGCGCCGCCTCGCGCAGGCGGCGGATCCAATCGGCAGCGTCCTCGCGGCCCTTGAGCATCGGCAGCGCCGAGAGCACGCGGTCGAATTTCGACTGGGCGCGGGCATGAGTGTCGCTGTAGCCCTTAATCAGACGGCGGCAGTTCAGGATTTCGGTGGCCAAAGCGTATTCTTGGCGAGCGTGGCTGAGCGCCAGTTCGTACCAGCGCTCCAGATGCTCGAGCTCGACCTTGTGGCGCAGCAGGCGGCGGCGCCAGCGGCGCAGGCCGCCGATGAACCATAGCATGGCGAAACCGGTGAAACTGTCGGTGCGTATATGGCGGCCGCGGTTGATGCGGCGGTCGAGGAAGGCGGCGAGTTTTGGGCGGTTCTCGATGTAGCTGCCGAGCCCAGCAGGAAGCGTGCCGCAGAACTCCTCGATGCGCGGATGGAAATATTCGGTGACCTGCAGGACCGAACCTTGCTTGACACCGACCTCCTTGCGCACCCGCTTGTCGCGGGTCGAACGCGTCTTCAGGTCGGCGACGCGGATCATGTCGTCGTAGCACATGGCGTTGGCGAGATGCTTTGCCGCCGCGATCGAAAGCGCGTAGCCGCGCTCCGCATTGTCGAGCGCCACCGCTCTGCCCAGCCGGTCGAGATATTCGCCGCCATAGGCGATGTCCTGATAGTCGACGACCTTCTTCAGGCCGCGCTCGGCCATGTCGCGCACGGGCTTCGGGAGCGAAGCGACGCGGGCGGCAAGCTCCTGCCAGCCCTTAAGCAGGGTTTCCGGTCCGCTGACCTTTGCCGTTGCACGGGCTTCGGATGCGGCCGGTTTCGCCGCCTTGTCGCCCGCCGGCGCTGCCGCGATGCCGCGCGCGCGATCGTAAGCCGCGCCGAAGGCGGCGAGGCTTGGCCCAACGCCACGGCCGCCGGCGCCGATCGCCTGCTCATAGCTTTCGCGGGTGAAGGGCAGCGCGTCGGAGCCGGCCAGCGCGCCGAGCAGGCTGGCCGAGATCATGGTGCCGTTGTCGGCGGCGATCTTTTCCATGTCGAAGGCGATGAAGCGTTTGGCCGCCGCCTGCGCCGTCGCATGCACCTTTTCGGACGAGGCGCGGCCGTCGCCCGGCTCGATCTTCTCCGAGACGGCGGCGATGCGGTGCGAGGAGGTGATCAGCGTCGTGCGCTCGGGCGTGACGAAGCCGCGGATGATGGCGCGGCCGGCTTCCATCAATTCGGCCGCGATCAGGATGTCGACGTCGCCCTGCGAGGGCGACAGCGCAAAGACCGGCAGCCGGCCGGTGTCGCGGGCCATCTCGACGTAATAGATCGTGGCGCCGGTGCGCTGCGCGACGCCGGCCACCGAGGTCGACTGGGCGATGTAGCCGTTGCGCTCAGCGACGTCGGTGATCCAGTCGGCAAGCACGCCGCCGCCCTGGCCGCCGACCGCGAGCACGGCGAGTTTTATCACCTGCTCGTCGTCATGGGCGCCCGATTTCGGGCGCAGGGGAGAAGCCTGATCAAGCATCGGCGAATATCAAACGGCGGCTCTCGCGGCGGCGCTGCAGAACACCAATCACGGCGCGGCGCGCGCCTTCGAGGAAACGGTCCCAGCGGCTCGGATTGTGGACGACATCGGCGCGGTAGAAGGAGGGGCAGAGCACGGCCGCATCCGCCACCTCTCCGCAATTGCCGCAGCCGACGCAATTCTGGTCGATCGAGGCCACCGGATCGTCGCGCAGCGGATCGTCGAGCGTCTTCACCGACAGCGACGGGCAGCCGGAGAGCCGCATGCAGGCGTGGTCGCCGGTGCAGACGTCCTCGTCGACGCCGAATTTCGGCTTCACCACCCGCTCGCCGCCCTTGATCGCCTTGTCGACCAGCGGCTTCTCGCGGCGCTGCCGGTTCAGCATGCATTCGGAAGAGGCGACGATGACCTTCGGACCCTTCTCCTCGGTGGTCAGCGCGTCGCGCAGGGCCGCCCGCATCTTGCCGACATCATAGGTGCGGTCGATGTGGCGCAGCCATTTGACGCCCATGCCCTTCACCGCTTCATCGATCGGATGTTTTGTGGACTTCGTTCTGTTGTTGGCGCGCGAGGACAGGATGTCCTGCCCGCCGGTGGCGGCCGAGTAGAAATTATCGACGATGACGATGACGCCATCATTCTTGTTGAAGACGGCATTGCCGATCGAGGAGGTCAGGCCGTTGTGCCAGAAGCCGCCGTCGCCGACGAAGGAGATCGAGCGGCGTTTCGCTTCCGGCGAATTGAAAGCCGAGGCAGAAGCCGGCCCAAGCCCATAGCCCATGGTGGTGGCGCCGAGCTCGAAGGGCGGCATGATCGAGAACAGATGGCAGCCGATATCCGAGGCGATGTGGTGCTTGCCGAGTTCCTGCTCGACCAGCTTCGTCGCGGCGAAGATCGGCCGCTCGGGACAGCCGACGCAGAAGCCCGGCGGGCGACCAGGAACGACATTGATCAGATCGGCCGTGTCGACGCCCTCGCCCAGCTTGTTGGGCGCGCGCACCTCGCCAGGCAGCAGATGCGGGGCATTGGCGCGCAGGAAGGAGCCGATGCCGTCGAGCATCACCTGGCCGGTATATTCGCCGGCCATCGGCAGATGCTCCTTGCCGACCAGCTTGGTGTCGCGGCCGGCCTTGTGCAGCATCGCGGCGAAGGCCTGCTCGATGTAGTTAGGCTGGCCTTCCTCGACCACCAGCACCGCCTGCTTGCCTTCGCAGAAGGCGAGGAACTCGTCGTCGACCAGCGGATAGACGGCGTTGAGCACATAAAGCGGCACATCGGTGTCGCCATAGGTGTCGGCAAGGCCGAGCCGCTGCAGCGCGCGGATGACGGAATTGTACATGCCGCCCTGCATGACGATGCCTACCAAGCCATGGTCCGACCCGAAGATCTCGTTGATCTTGCGGCTCTTGATGAACTCCACCGCGGCCGGCCAGCGCTTGGCGACCTTCTCCTTCTCGTGCAGGAAGGAGGCGGGCGGCAGCACGATGCGGCCGGTGTCGCGGCGCGGCGCCGAGAGCGCGTCGGCGACCGACATTGGCGGGCGCTTGTTGTCCTTGGCAGTGAAATGGCCATGGACGTGGCAGCAGCGGATGCGCACCTGCAGCATCACGGGTGTGTTGGAGGCCTCGGACAGCTCGAAGCCATCCTCGACCGCCTTGACGATCGAGGGCAGGTTCGGGCGCGGGTCGAGCAGCCACACCTGGCTCTTCATGGCAAAGGCATGGCTGCGCTCCTGCATGATGGAAGAGCCTTCGCCATAATCCTCGCCGACGATGATCAGCGCGCCGCCGGTGACGCCGCCCGACGCCAGATTTGCGAGCGCGTCGGAGGCGACATTGGTGCCGACCGTCGACTTGAACGTGGCGGCGCCCCGGATCGGATAATGCACGGAGGCGGCGAGCATGGCCGTGGCGGTCGCTTCCGAGGCGCTCGCCTCGAAATGCACGCCGAGCTCGCCCAGAATGTCCTGCGCATCGGCCAGCACATCCATCAGATGGCTGATCGGCGCGCCCTGGTAGCCGCCGACATAGCCGACGCCGCATTGCAAGAGCGCCTTGGTGATGGCGAGGATGCCCTCGCCGGAAAATTCCTCGCCGGCGCCGAGCCTCAGCTTTTCGACTTCCTTGGCAAAAGACCGTTCGGCCATCTCTGCCTCCTTCCGTTGCCGCTATCGGGCGGCGCGTAGGTCAAACTCAAATGTCATGCTTGCGGATGTTCTTCAGCATCTTCTGCAGGATCGCGATCAGCGCGGCATATTCGGCATCGTCGACACCGTCGAACATCGCCTCGAAGGCGTCGTGCATGGCAGGCCAGGCGCGGGTGAACAGCGCGCGGCCATCATCCGTCAGGAACACATGGCGGAAGCGGCTGTCGGTGACGCCCTGCTCGCGCCGCACCAGGCCCTGGCCTTCCAGCGTATCGAGCGTGCGGCTCAAGGTCGACTGCTCGATCACCGTATAGACAGAGAGGTCGTTGACGGTGACGCCATCGGTGACCGAGAGCACGGCGAGCGTCCGCACCTGCGGAATGGTCAGGCCCTGCTTGCGGAAATCCTCGCGCAAAGTGGCGTTGTAGCGGCCCATGATGCGGTTCATCAGATAGGGCGCGAATTGCTGCAGGCCGATCTGGCCGAGTGTCGAGATGCGCTGGCGTTTTTCGGGAAGCTTCTGTTCCATCAGAGCCTCCCCGCCAGCAGGAAGCCCGAGCCGCCGCCAAGGCCCGCGCCCGGATGGGTGGAGGCGCCAATGTGATAGAGGCCTTTGATGCCAGTCTCGTGGTTTCGGCTTGCTTTGAATGGCCGCCACAGGAAGGATTGGTCGATGGTGGACGAGCCGCCATAGGGATCGCCGCCGACCAGGTTGATGTTCATTGCCTCGAGATCGGCCGGCGAATAGGCGCGGCGTGCAATCACGCTCTCGCGAAAACCGTCGATGTGGTTGGCGAGGATCGCCTCGACGCGGTCGGCATAGGCCTCGCGCAGCGCCTCGGTCCAGCGGCCGTCGGCGGGCGCTTCGAGCTTGCCGGCGGCATCACCCCTGATATGGCGCGGCGCCTCGGGAAGTTGCAGCCAGAGGATCGCCTTGCCGTCGGGGCAGCGCGACGGGTCGAGCGCATGCGGCTGGCCGACGCAGATGGTCGGCACTTCCGGCAGCAGGCCGCGCACCGCCTCGTTGCAGGCTTTCGAGACGCCGTCGAGCCCCGGCGTCAGGTGCAGCAGCGCCACCTTGTCGAGGCCCTCGCCGCGCCAGGCCGGCGGCTTGTCGAGCGCGTAATGAATCTGGAAGTTTCCCTTGCCGTAGCGATAGACGCGCGTCGCTTCGACGTCGCGTTTTGGAGCCGCGTCGCCGAGCAGGCGACCGTAAAGTTGTGTCGGCGTGACCGAGCAGATGACGCCTTTCGCGGCGCTCACCGTTTCGCCGGAGGCGAGCCGCACGCCGGAGGCGCGGCCGCCGCTCTGGATGATCGAGTCGACGTCGGCATTGACGCGGATTTCGCCGCCGCGTTCCTTGATCAGCGCCTCGAAGGCGGCGAGCAGGTTCCTTGCGCCGCCCTTGACGACCGGTGCGCCGGCAGCCTCCAGCGCGAAAGCGATGACCCTGGCGATCTGGCCGGAAAACGCGTCTTCCGGGCCGAGCCCGGCATGCAGCACCCACGGCGCCCAGAGCGCGCGGATGAGATCGGAACTGTAAGTCGTCTCCAGCCAGCCGCGCGCGGGCACCAGCGCCTCGCCCATGAAGGCTGCGAGGTGGCGCGGGCCGCGCCGCCAGGCCTCGCCGGCGATGAGCTTGGTGGTCGGATAAGACCAGAGCGCGCCGCCGAGCAGGCCGAACAGAAGCCCGGCATTGCGCTCGATGCCGCCCACATCGCCGCCATGGCGGTCGCCGTCGCCGGAGGCGATCCGGTTCAGCGCCGCGATGTTGGCGGCGCGGTCCGTGCTGAGCACGGCGTGGCTGCCGTCCGGCCGAAGCACACCGGTGGGCGTCCCGGTGTGGCAGAACTCCAGCCCGTGGCGCGCCAGGTCCTTGCCGAGCGCGGCAAAAGCCGGTGAGGTGATGAACAGCACAAACGTCGTCGCCATCACGTCATGGACGAAGCCGGGCACTGTCGCCTCCTCGGTGCGCATGCAGCCGCCGATGCGGTCGTTGCGCTCGAGCACGAGTACCCTGGCACCCTTGGTGCCAAGCATCGCAGCGCAAACCAGGGCGTTGATGCCGCTGCCGACGATGATGTGATCGACGTCGCTCATCGTCGTGGCCCTGACTTTTTAACCTCGCGGTACCAGCGCCAGCGCGCGGATTGGGCTGCCGGTGCCGTGCTCTATCTTAAGCGGCGCGGCGATCAGGATCGCGCCCTTCGGCGGCAGCTGGTCGAGATTGCAGAGGCTGGCCAGCCCATAGCGGTTGGCCTTGTGCATCAGCGTGTGCGCCGGGAATGGCGGCTCCATGCCGCCGGCCTTGCCGGCATCGGTTCCGATCGTCTCCGAGCCCCACCCCTTGATGTCCTTACTGATCAGGAACTGGATGGCCTCCGCCGTCGGGCCGGGCGTGTGCGGACCGGTCTCGTTGGCGTTGAGGAACTCCGCTTCCGAGCCGTTGCGCTTGTACCAGTCGGTGCGCATCACCACCCACTCGCCGGGATTGATGGCGCCATGATTGGCTTCCCAAGCCTTGATGTGATCGACGGTGAGCAGGAAGTCGTGGTCGGCAGCGGCCTCCTTGGAGCAATCGATGACGTTGACCGGGCCGATGAAATTCTGCGCCGGAATGGTGTCGGTGGCGCCGTCCGGATAGTCCTTGCCGGTGATCCAGTGCTGCGGCGCATCGAAATGCGTGCCCGAATGCTCGCCGAGCTTCAGCCAGTTCCAGGCCCACCATGGACCGTTCTTGTCGTATTTGGAGATCTCGTGGATCTCGACCTTCGGCGTGTCGACGGCAAGCTCCGGCGGCAGCTTGATCAGCGGCGTGTTAGGCCCGAGTGGCGCCGTCAGGTCGACCACCTTGATCGCGCCCGAGAGCAGCTGGCTGGCGACCTCGCCGAGGAGTTTCTGCGTGTCCATGGTCTTTCGTTCCCTCCAGTTCGTGATCATCAAGGCTCGTTGCGGCCCTTAATATACCTACTAGACGAAAACATATGCATCTGCAATTATCTTTAAGCATAAAGCATTTTGGGGCGGGGCGTGAGCGAGTTCGACGCCATCTTTGTCGGGGCAGGCCACAACAGTCTGGCATGCGCCGCGCATTTGGCGCTCAAAGGCTGGAAAATAGCGGTTTTTGAGCGCAGCAAGGCGATCGGCGGCGCGGTGCGGACCGCCGAATACACGCTTCCCGGCTTCCGGCACGATTTCGGCGCGATGAATTTGAGCCTCTTCGCCGGCTCCGCCTTCCACCGAAAATATGCAAATGAATTGAAAAGCCACGGACTGGAATTCGCGCCCGTGGCGGACTGTTTCGCAAGCGTCTTCCCGGACGGCAAATGGTTCGGCGTCAGCAATGATCTGGAAAAGACCGTCTCGCGGCTCGCCGCCTTCTCGGCGGCGGACGCGGCCACGTGGCGCCGTCTGGTCGGCGGTTTCCCTGGCGAGGCCCAGCACCTGTTCCGGCTGCTGGGTTCGCCGATGAGCGCAAGGGCGCTGGCCGGTACGGCCTGGAACCTGTGGCGCAGGAAAGGCATAGCCGGCGCGCTCGATACGGCTCGATTGCTGCTGTCATCGCCGCGCGCGTGGCTGGAGGAAAATTTCGAGACGCCGCATGTGCGCACGACGCTCGCGGCCTGGGGCATGCATCTCGACTTCTCGCCCGACACCGCCGGGGGTGCTGTGTTCCCCTACCTGGAATCGATGGCCAACCAGAGTTTCGGCATGGTGCTGGGCAAAGGAGGCGCCGACACCATCATCCGCGCGCTGGTCGGCATGGTGAAGGCGGCCGGCGGCCAGATCACGACCGGGGCGGATGTCGCCGAGATCACGGTTTCCGGCGGCAAGGCGACCGGGGTGCGGCTGGCATCCGGTGAAACCCATGTCGCGCGCAAGGCCGTCATTGCCGGCGTCGCGCCGAGAGCGCTGCCGGGCAAGCTGCTGCCCAATGGCTCAGGCGACGGCGGCTTCGACGCGGCGATGAAGACATTCCGCCATGCGCCGGGCACGATGATGATCCATCTGGCGCTGGACGACCTGCCGGACTGGAGCGCGGGCGCGGAGCTTCGCCAATTCGCCTATGTGCATCTGGCGCCGTCGCTCGACGCCATGTCGCGGGTCTACCAGCAGGCGATCGCCGGGCTGCTGCCCGACCAACCCGTGCTCGTCGTCGGCCAGCCGACGGTCGTCGATCCGTCGCGCGCGCCGCAAAGCAAGCATGTGCTGTGGGTGCAGGTGCGCATGCTGCCGTCGGAGATCCTTGGCGATGCCGCGGGCAAGATCGCGCCCGCTCACTGGGACGTCGTCAAGGACGCCTATGCCGAGCGCGTGCTCGACATCATCGAAAGCTCTGCGCCGGGCCTGCGCCAAAAAATCCTTGGCCGCGCGATTTTCTCGCCGCTCGACCTCGAGCGCGAGAACCCGAACCTCGTCGGTGGCGACCAGATCTGCGGCAGCCATCATCTGGCGCAGAATTTCCTCTTCCGCCCGGTGCGCGGCTTCGCGCGCTGGAACACGCCGGTCGCCAACCTGTACTTGACCGGCGCTGCGACATGGCCGGGCGCCGGCACGGGCGCGGGCTCCGGCTATATGCTCGCCCAACAGTTGGGAGGAAGTTGAGCCGAACAATTCCGGGATGGACAAGGCGCGGATGCCCACCACCGAACGAAACCGCCGCGCGGACAAATGACAACCAACAAGGGGAACGACCATGACCATCAACAGACGTGACTTGCTTGGATATGGCGCCGCGGCGCTGGGTGCTGCCACGCTCGGTCTGCCGAGGGCGGCAAAGGCGGCGGATGAGCTTACCATCGCCTACAATGTCAACCTGCCCTCCTGGGACCCGACGACCGGGCCCTCGGCGGTGAACCCGACCATCCAGGGCCTTTATCAGTCGGTGTTCGACCAGATCATCGGCCAGAAGCCGGACCTCTCCTTCACGCCCGGACTGCTAACCGAATGGGGCTGGAACGACGACCGCACCAAGGTGATGATGACGGTGCGCGACGGCGTGAAATGGCATGACGGCACGCCCTTCACGGCGGAGGACGTGGTGTGGTCGCTGCAGCGGGCCGGCGACGAGAAGACCGGCAACCCGATCCAGTTCGTCTGGAAGAACGTCAATAATTTCAAGATCGACGGCAACAAGATCACCGGCGACGTCGTGCAGTTCGACCCGGTCTACTTCAAGTGGATGTCGTTCCTGACCGGCTACATCCTGCCCAAGGCCTATTACGAGAAGGTCGGCGCGGACGGCTTCGAAAAGGCGCCGATCGGCACCGGCCCTTATATGGTCGACAAGTTCGAGCGCAACGCCTTCCTGCAGCTCAAGGCCAATCCGCACTATTGGGGCACGAAGCCCGCCTTCGAGAATGTGACGATCAAGTTCGTCACCGACGCGGCGAGCCGCGTCGCGGAGATCGAATCCGGCTCCTCGCAGGTGACGCTTGAAATTCCTTACGAGGAATATGACCGACTGATCGCCAAGGACGGGTTGGCCGGCTCGATCAAGAACGTCTCCGATATCGGCATGATCTTCTTCAACAACAAGGACGCGATGCTCGACAAGAACGTCCGGCAGGCGGCCGTGATGGCGGTGGATAAGGAACTTCTCGTCAAGCGGCTGCTGCGCGGCTACGGCCAGCCGATCGACACGCTGGAGACGCCGGAATACGCGGCCTTCGATCCGTCGATCAAGGTCGAGCACAATCCGGACAAGGCCAAGGAGTTGCTCGCCGCCTCCGGCTATTCGACGAAGAAACCGGCCAAGTTCACCATCCAGACCACCAAGGGTTTCAAGCCCA
Source organism: Mesorhizobium sp. SOD10 (assembly GCA_000824805.1). Taxonomy (GTDB): domain Bacteria; phylum Pseudomonadota; class Alphaproteobacteria; order Rhizobiales; family Rhizobiaceae; genus Mesorhizobium. The sequence goes on along the minus strand of CCNA01000001.1, from coordinate 228,683 downwards.
AGGATTATGAGATGGTGCAGGCGATCGTAGGCATGTGGCGCAAGGTCGGCATCGAGGCCGAGATCGAGGTCTACGAGATCGCCAAGCATTACGAGCTGCGCGCCGCGCACAAGCTGGCGCCGGCCGCCTTCTACAATTGGGGCAACTCGATCGGCGACCCGACCACCTCGACGGGCTTCGCCATGTTCGGACCGTCGCCGCACTCGTCCTGGAAGACGGACGATCTCGATGCCAAGATCGGGCCGCTCTGGGGCGAGAAGGATGAGGCCAAGCGCATCGCCGGCTGGAAGGCCGTCGACAAATACATCGCCGAGCAGGCCTATGTGCTGCCACTGATCCAGTATGCGCAACCGATCGTGCATTCGAAGAAGGTCAATGTCGTGCAGCATGTGTCCGGCGCGCTGCTGCCGGCGCTGATGACCCCGGCCGCCTGATCACCGGTCTTGGATTGCCACGCGCGCCGTTCGCAAGACGGCGCGCATTTTCATCCGGACATATGGGCGCATGCTGCTGCAGAGATTTCTTGTTCGTCTGTCGACGATGCTGGTGACGCTTTTCGGCGTCGCCGTCGTCGTCTTCGTCGTCATCCGCGTCGCGCCCGGCGACCCGATCGCGATGATGCTGCCGCCCGGCGCCAGCGACGACGACATCGCTCGGCTGCGCGCGCTCTATGGGCTGGACAAGGGAATCGTGCAGCAGTTCTTCATCTGGCTCGGCGGCGTGCTGCATGGGAATTTCGGCACGTCGATATCCTTGCGCCAGGACGTGCTCGGCCTCGTCTTCAACCGGCTGCCGGCGACGCTGGAGCTTGCGACCGTGGCGCTGCTGATGGCGATCGCGATCGGCACTACCGCCGCGATCCTCGGCGCGCGCTGGCGCGGCGCGGCAATCGAAGCCGGCATCGACATCGTAAGCGGCGCGACGCTCTCCATTCCCGATTTCCTGTGGGGGCTGGTGCTGATCCTGTTGTTCGGCGTGCTGGTGCCCGTCTTCGACATTTCAGGCCGGGTGTCGCCGCAGCTCGATTTGCCCTTCGCCACCCAGTTCTATCTCGCCGAAAGCATTCTGAGGCTTCGCTTCGATCTCACCTGGGACCTCATCAAGCACATGCTGATGCCGGCCGTTGCGCTGGCGCTGCCGCTGGCGGCGATCATCGCCCAGCTCTTGAAACAGTCGCTGAAGGAAGTGCTCGACCTCGACTATGTCGTGCTGGCGCGCGTGAAGGGTTTTTCCGAGACGCAGGTGATCCTGCGCGAGGCGCTAAAGAACGCGGCGCTGCCGACGCTGACGCTGGTCGGCGTGCAGTTCACCTTCCTGATCGGCGGCACCGTCATCGTCGAGCGGCTGTTCTCCTATGAGGGCCTCGGCAACATGGCGATCGATGCCGTCATCAACCGCGACCTGCCGCTGATCCAGGGCATCGTGCTGGTCTTCGCGCTGCTCTTCGTGCTGATCAACCTCGCCGTCGACATGATGTATGCGCTGCTCAATCCGAGGCTGCGCCATGGATGAGGCGCGCATCCCCCGACGCGGCTTGAGCCCGAGGCTATGGCTGGCCGGCGGCTGGCTTCTGCTGGCGCTGCTCGCGGCCATCTTCGCGCCGATGGTCGCGCCGCAGGATCCGCTGGCTCAGGACCTGATGCTGGAGCGGCTGCCGCCTTTCTGGCTGGACGGTGCCGAACCCGGCTATTGGCTGGGCACCGACAGCCTGGGGCGGGACCTGCTGTCGCGGCTGATCTTCGGCGGCCGCATCGCCTTCATCGTTGCCTTCGCGGCGGCGACGTCCGCCTGCCTCATCGGCTCGGCGCTCGGCCTGATCGCCGGCTATTTCGGCGGCTGGGCCGACCGCATCATCTCGCGTGTAGTCGACGTCTGGATGGCCTTCCCGCCTGTGCTATTCGCGATTCTTTTGGTCGCCGTGCTCGGCACCGGCCTGAGCTCCGTCATTCTCGCCATTGCGATCATCGACTGGACGCGCTTCTGCCGGGTGATCCGCGCCGAGGCGATGAGCCAGGCCCGCATGGATTATGTCGAGAGCGCGCGCATCGCCGGCTATGGCCGCATTGGCATCATGCTGCGCGAAGTGCTGCCCAATGTGCTGCCGTCGGTGGTGGCGCTCCTGTCGCTCGAAATGGGCATCGCCGTCATCGTCGAAGCGATCCTGTCCTTCGTCAACCTGTCGATCTCGACCGACGATCCGACCTGGGGCAGCATCATCGCCGAGGGACGGCTGTCGATCCATCAGGCCTGGTGGGTGCTGGTGTTCCCGCTGATCACGCTGATCCTCACCGTGCTCTCGTTCAGCCAATTCGGCGAAGCGCTGAAGGCGCACTTCGATCCGGTGCTGCGATGAGCGCCAATATGAAACCATGCCTCGACATCCGCCGCTTGAGCGCTGTGCTGCCCAACGGCCAGCGCGTGTTGCGCTCCGTGTCGCTCAGCGTGCAGCCGGGCGAGGTGCGCGCGCTGGTCGGCGAAAGCGGCGCCGGCAAGACGATGATCGGCAAGGCGGTGCTCGGCGTGCTGCCGAAAAGCGTGCGCATCGTCGAAGGGGAGATGCTGATCGAGGGCGACGACCTCGGCCGGCTCGACGCCAAGGCGCGGCGGACCCTGATCGGCGCGCGCACCGCGCTGATCCCGCAGGATCCGCTGACCGCGCTCAACCCGTCGCGCCGCATCGGCGCGCAGATGACCGACAGGCTGGTGCGCATCCTCGGCTGGAGCGGCGAAAGGGCCGACAAGCGCATCCGTCAGTTGCTCGACGAGGTGCAGATCCGCGACCCGGAACGCGTGCTGAAAAGCTATCCGCATGAATTGTCCGGCGGCATGCGCCAGCGCGTGCTGATCGCGGCGGCCTTCGCGGCGGAACCGAGGCTGATCGTCGCCGACGAGCCGACGACGGCGCTCGACGTGACGGTGCAGAAACAGATCCTGCGCCTCATCGCGCAGCTGCAGCGCGACCACGGCACGGCGATCCTGTTCGTGACCCACGATCTCGGCGTCGTCGCAAAGATAAGCCAGAAAGTGTCGGTGCTCTATGCCGGCAAGATGGTCGAGGAAGCAGAGACCGCGCAGCTCTTCGCGGCGCCGCAGCATCCCTACACGCAGGCGCTAATCGCGGCGACGCCCCGCTATACCGATCCCTACACATCGCTGAAGCCGGTGGACGAGAGCGTGCTTGCCGGGCTCAAGGCCGAAATCGCCGCCGCCGACAAGGACTGGAGGCCCGGCCATGGCTGAGCCGCTGTTTTCCGTGCGCGGGCTGAAGGTGGCGCTGCCCGACATGACGCGCAAGCCGCTGGTCGGCCGAGCGCCGCTGGCCGAAATCCTGAAAGGGCTGGACTTCGATCTTCCCAAAGGATCGGTCACCGGCATCGTCGGCGAGTCCGGCTCGGGCAAATCGACGCTCGGCCGCGCACTGGTTCGGCTGCTCGAACCGAGCGCCGGCGCGATCGCCTTCGAGGGGCGCGACATCGGCCATCTTTCGGAGGGAGAGCTGAGGCCGCTGCGCCGCGACCTGCAGATGATCTTCCAGGACCCGATGTCGTCGCTCAATCCGCGTCATACGATCTTCAACATCATCGCAGCCCCCTTGCGGCAGAACGGGCTTGGCGACCGGCTGAAGGAGCGCGTCGCGGAAGCCCTGCACCGTGTCGGTCTGCCGCAAACTTTCGCCAGCCGCTACCGCCACGAGCTGTCGGGCGGACAAAGGCAGCGCGTCGGCATCGCGCGGGCGCTCGCGCTGTCGCCGAAATTCGTGCTGGCCGACGAGATCGTCTCCGGCCTTGACGTCTCGACGCAGGCGCAGATCCTGACGCTGCTGGAAAAACTCGCGGCCGAGATGGGCCTGACGGTCGCCTTCATCAGCCACGATTTGTCGGTGATCCGGCGGCTCTGCCAGCAGGTTATCGTCATGCGCGAAGGCAGGATCGTCGAGGCAAGCGCCACCGACGCGCTGTTCGACAATCCGAAGGAAGCCTATACGCGCGACCTGCTCGCCGCCATTCCGCTGCCCGAGATCGACGCCGACTGGCTGAAGCCGAAAGCGCCGGCATGAATTGAGCTTCGATATCCGCACGCCGACCAGCGGGCCTCGGATGTGCGCGACGACAAGTCAGCCCGCCAATGGAGGGTGACATGAAATACGCAACCCAGGCAGCGGTCTTCGCAGCTTCCTTGTTCGGCGCAATGGGAGCGGCTTCAGCGGATTCGATCCCCGGCATGCGCGGGCATGACCATACCGGCATCACCGTGCCCGACATGAAGCAGGCCGTCGACTTCTTCACCAATGTCGTCGGCTGCAAGCAGGCAATGTCCTTCGGGCCGTTCGCCGACGACAAAGGCACTTTTATGCAGGACCTGCTCGGCGTCGATCCGAAGGCGGTGATCGAGGAGATCACCATGGTGCGCTGCGGCTATGGATCGAACATAGAGCTGTTCAAATACACCGCGCCCGACCAAAAGGACCTGAAGCCGAAGAACAGCGATATCGGCGGCTTCCACATCGCCTTCTATGTCGACGATGTCGCCGCGGCGAAGACCTATCTCGAAGCCAAGGGCGTGAAGACCAGGATGGGACCGCTGCCGGTGAAGGAAGGGCCGGCGGCCGGGCAGACCATCCTCTATTTCCAGGCGCCCTGGGGCCTGCAGCTTGAAGCCATCAGCTATCCCGAAGGCATGGCCTATGAGAAGGGCGCCGAGACGGTCCTGTGGAGCCCGAAGGATCCGACCAAGTGAAGAACCAACGCGCCGACGCAAATCGTTCAATTATGAAACTTCAAGCTTGAAATAAATGCCCGCCGGCGCGATACTGACGATCGGGATCGCCGGCCTTGCCGGCGACTTCCGACACCTTATGGAGTTTACGCAATTCCGGACGGAAAACCGCTACGCACTTTTCCTGGAATTGCTCTAGAGGAGATCGCAAGGCATGAAGGTTGCGGTTCTCGGTGGCGGTCCGGCCGGACTCTATTTTGCCATTTCGCTGAAATTGCGCGACGCCGCGCATGAGGTGACGGTCTATGAGCGCAATCGTCCCGACGACACGTTCGGCTGGGGCGTGGTGCTGTCGGCAGAGACGCTGGAGAACCTGACCAGGAACGATCCGGTCAGCGCGGTCTGGATCAAGAAGCATTTTGCCTATTGGGACGACATCGCCGTCATCCATGACGGCGTGCGCACAGTTTCCACCGGCCATGGTTTCTGCGGCATCGGCCGCAAACGGCTCCTGATCCTGCTGCAGCGCAGAGCGCGCGAACTCGGCATCAAGATGATGTTCGAGACCGAGATTTCCGATCCCAAACCCTTCATGGAAACGCACGACCTGGTGGTCGCCGCCGACGGGTTGAACTCGAAGTCGCGCGCCGCCTTCGCCGACGTATTCAAGCCGGATATCGACATCCGCAAGTGCAAGTTCGTGTGGCTCGGCACCACGCAAAAATTCGACGACGCCTTCACCTTCATCTTCGAGAAGACGGAGCATGGCTGGGTGTGGGCGCATGCCTACCAGTTCGACAGCGAGACCGCGACCTTCATCGTCGAATGCAGCGAAAAGACCTGGGCTGCCTTCGGCTTCGGCCAGATGACGCAGCAGGAATCGATCGCCGTCTGCGAGCGCATTTTTGCAAAGCATCTCGGCGGCCATCCGCTGATGACCAATGCCAACCACATCAGAGGTTCGGCCTGGATCAACTTCCCGCGCGTGCTGTGCGAGCGCTGGTCTTACAAGAACCTGGCACTGATGGGCGACGCGGCGGCATCGGCGCATTTCTCGATCGGTTCCGGCACCAAGCTGGCGCTCGAAAGCGCGGTCGCGCTCGCCGACTATGTCGAGTCCGAGCCCGACCTCGAGGCGGCCTTCAACAAATACGAGGATGCGCGGCGCACCGAGGTGCTGAAGCTGCAGTCGGCGGCGCGCAATTCACTCGAATGGTTCGAGGAAGTCGAACGATATCTCGGTTTGGATCCAGTTCAGTTCAACTATTCGCTGCTCACCCGCTCGCAGCGCATCAGCCACGAGAACCTTCGCCTGCGCGATGCCGAATGGCTGGCGGGCGCCGAGGAATGGTTCCAGCGCAAGGCCGGCGCCGGCGGCAACAGCTTACGCCGCGCGCCGATGTTCGCGCCGTTCAGGCTGCGCGACATGGCGCTCACCAACCGCATCGTCGTATCGCCGATGGCGCAGTACAAGGCCGTCGACGGCTGCCCCACCGACTGGCATTTCGCCCACTATGCCGAGCGAGCCAAGGGCGGCGCGGGACTTGTTTATATCGAGATGACCTGCGTCAGCCCGGAGGGGCGCATCACGCCCGGATGCCCCGGCTTTTACAGACCAGAGCATGAAGTCGCGTGGAAGCGGCTGGTCGATTTCGTCCATGCCGAGACCGAGGCCAAAATCTGCGCCCAGATCGGCCATTCCGGCGCCAAGGGTTCGACCCGTCTCGGCTGGGAAGGAACAGACGAGCCGCTGCCTTCCGGCAACTGGCCGGTGATGGCGCCGTCGGCCGTGCCATGGTCGCCGCAGAACCAGGTGCCGAAGGCGATGGACCGCGCGGACATGGACATGGTGCGCGATCAGTTCGTCGCTTCGGCTCAGATGGCCGAGCGCTGCGGCTTCGACATGCTGGAGATCCATGCCGCACATGGCTACTTGCTCTCCGCCTTCATCACGCCGCTGACCAACAGGCGCACCGACGCGTATGGCGGCTCACTTGAGAACCGCATGCGCTATCCGCTGGAGATCTTCCACGCAGTGCGGGCCGTGTGGCCGGCAGGGAAGCCGATCTCGATGCGCATCTCGGCCAATGACTGGGTGGGCATCGAAGGCGTGACACCGGCCGACGCGGTCGAGATCGCCAGGCTGCTGCATCAGGCCGGCGTCGATCTCTGCGACGTGTCGGCCGGGCAGACCACCATCGCCGCCAAGCCGGTTTACGGCCGCATGTTCCAGACGCCGTTCTCCGACCGCATCCGCAACGAGGTCGGCATGGCGACGATGGCGGTCGGCAACATCTATGAGCCCGACCATGCCAACTCGATCCTGATGGCCGGGCGCGCCGACCTGGTAGCGCTGGCCAGGCCGCATCTCACCGATCCCTACTGGACGCTGCATGCGGCGGTGACGCTTGGCGACCGCGGCGTGAAATGGCCGGATCCTTATCTGCGCGGACGCGACCAGATCTACCGCCTGGCCGAGCGCGAGGCAGCGGCGGGGCTCAAGGTATGAGCGCCGCGCGCGAAATTGCCGGCAAGCACGCGCTGGTTACGGGCGGCGGCTCCGGCGTCGGCAAGGCGATCGCGTTTGCGCTGGCGGAAGCCGGCGTGAACGTCACCATCTGCGGGCGGCGCGAAGCGGCGCTGGCCGAGGTCGCGAAGGAGAATAGCCGCATCTCTTGGCTCGCCGCCGACGTCACGAACGAGACTGAGATGGCGGCCCTCCACGAGAAGGCCGAAGCCGCGCGCGGGCCGTTCGACATCGTCGTCGCCAATGCGGGCATGGCGGGCAGCGCGCCAGCGCACAAGACCGCGCTGGCCGACTGGCAGCGCACGCTCGACGTCAACCTCACCGGCGCCTTTCTGACGGTGAAGCCGGCCCTGGCCGGCATGCTTGCGCGGAAGACAGGTCGCATCGTCTTCGTCGCTTCGACGGCCGGCCTGAAGGGCTACGCCTATGTCGCTCCTTACGTCGCCGCCAAGCATGGTGTCGTCGGACTGATGCGGGCGTTGGCCGCCGAAACCGCCAAGTCAGGTGTGACGGTCAACGCCGTCTGCCCCGGCTTCGTCGAAACCGACATGCTGGAAGAGTCGGTCCAACGCATCGTCGAGAAGACCGGCCGCTCAGTGGAAGAAGCGCGACAGAGCCTGTCAGCGACGAATCCGCAGGGGCGTTTTATTCAACCCGAAGAGGTCGCGTCCACTGTGCTGTGGCTGTGCAGCGATGCTGCGCGATCGATCACCGGACAGGCGATCTCGGTCTCCGGGGGCGAGACATGGTAGCGGGACCGACCTCCACCGGGCCAGGCAAGGAAAGGCTGCGTCTCTGGATTCGCCTGCTGCGCGCCTCGCGCACCATCGAGGCCGAGCTGCGCGAGCGGCTGAAAAAGGAGTTCGACACCACGCTGCCGCGCTTCGACGTGATGGCCGCGCTCTACCGCTCGCCGGAAGGCATGCTGATGAGCGACCTGTCGCGCTTCCTGCTGGTGTCGAACGGCAACGTCACTGGCATCGTCGACCGACTCGTTTCCGAGGGGCTCGTCACCCGCGCCCGCCGCAACGGCGACCGGCGCACCTCGATGGTGCGGCTGACCGAGGAGGGCTCGAAATCTTTCGCCGCGATTGCCGCCGCGCATGAGAACTGGGTCGGCGAACTGCTCGGCACCGTCAGCGAGGACGAGGCGCGCCGGCTGACCGGCATGCTGAAATCGTTCCGCAGCAATTGGGAGGGACGCGAATGAGCGCCATGGCCAAACTCAAGCCGAAGCACTTCCTCTGGGAAGTCGAGGGCAAGGTCGCGAAAATCCGGCTCGACCGGCCGGCGCGCAAGAACCCGCTGACCTTTGACAGCTACGCCGAGCTGCGCGACACGTTTCGCGAGCTCGTCTATGCCGACGACGTCGACGCCGTGGTGTTCCTGCCCAATGGCGGCAATTTCTGCTCGGGCGGCGATGTCCACGACATCATCGGGCCGCTGGTCAAGATGGAGATGAAGGCGCTGCTCGCCTTCACGCGCATGACCGGCGACTTCGTCAAGGCGATGCTCGCCTGCGGCAAGCCGATCATTTCGGCGGTCGACGGCGTCGCGGTCGGCGCCGGCGCGATCATCGCCATGGCCTCCGACATCCGCATCGCCACGCCGGAGGCGAAGACGGCGTTCCTGTTCACCCGCGTCGGCCTTGCCGGCTGCGACATGGGCGCCTGCGCGATCCTGCCGCGCATCATCGGCCAGGGCCGCGCGGCGGAGCTGCTTTATACCGGCCGCACCATGAGTGCCACTGAGGGCGAACGCTGGGGATTCTACAATCGTCTGGTCGATGCGGCGGCGCTCGAAGCCGACGCGCTCGACATGGCGGCGCGCATCGTCTCCGGCCCGACCTTTGCGCATGGCATCACCAAGACGCAGCTCAACCAGGAATGGTCGATGGGCCTCGATCAGGCGATCGAGGCGGAAGCGCAGGCGCAGGCGATCTGCATGCAGACCGGCGATTTCGAACGGGCGTACAAAGCGTTCGTGGCGAAGGAAAAGCCGGTGTTCGAGGGGAACTAACGATGGACGGTTTTCGCCCAGGCACCCCCCTCTGGCCTGCCGGCCATCTCCCGCGCAAGGGAGGAGATCAGATGTCGCAACCGGTTTCGCCAATCACCGAAGTTGCAGGATGGGCGACGAGACCGAAGCTGCCAATCTCCCCCCTTGCGGGGGAGATGTCCGGCAGGACAGAGGGGGGTGAGAAGGAACGCTACGCAGGAGGTTCTCTCCATGCCTGACCGCTCCTTCCTCTCCTGGCCGTTCTTCGAAGACCGCCACCGCCAACTCGCCGAAACCCTCGACGCCTGGTGCGCGAAAAACCTCCCCGTCGACCACCACGATGTCGACGCCGCCTGTCGCGCGCTGGTGGCGAAGCTCGGCCGTGACGGCTGGCTGGAGCCGACGGCGCTCGACCCGGCCAATCCCGCGCCGCTGGACGTGCGCGCGCTCTGCATCACGCGCGAGACGCTGGCCCGCCATGATGGCCTCGCCGACTTCGCCTTCGCCATGCAGGGTCTTGGCACCGGCGCGATCTCGCTGTTCGGCACGCCGGACCAGCAGCGCTGGCTGGAGAAGACACGAGCCGGCCAGGCGATTTCCGCCTTTGCGCTGTCGGAGCCGCGCTCCGGGTCCGATGTCGCTAACATGGAGATGACTGCTATCCGTGACGGCGGCGACTATGTGCTTTCCGGCGAAAAGACCTGGATCTCCAATGGTGGCATCGCAGACCTCTATGTCGTCTTCGCCCGCACGGGCGAGGCGCCGGGCGCCAAGGGGATTTCCGCATTCATCGTGTCCGGCGACACCAAGGGACTGGGCATAGCCGAGCGGATCGAGGTGATCGCTCCGCATCCGCTGGCCAGGTTGTCCTTCGACAATGTACGCGTTCCGGCCTCAGCGCTGATCGGCAAGCCCGGCGATGGTTTCCGGATCGCCATGTCGGTGCTCGACGTCTTCCGCTCCACGGTGGGCGCGGCGGCGCTCGGCTTCGCGCGGCGTGCGCTGGACGAGAGCGTCAAACGCGCCGCGGAGCGCAAATTGTTCGGCGCGCCGATGGCCGAGCTGCAGATGGTGCAGGGCCATATCGCCGACATGGCGCTGGATGTCGACGCCGCGGCGCTCCTCATCTACCGCGCCGCCTGGACCAAGGACATGGGCGCCGCGCGGGTGACGCGCGAGGCGGCGATGGCCAAGCTCTTCGCCACCGACAAGGCGCAGGAGGTGATCGACAAGGCCGTGCAGCTGCATGGCGGCGACGGCGTGCGCAAGGGCCATATCGTCGAGAGCCTCTATCGCGAGATCCGGGCGCTGCGCATCTATGAGGGCGCGTCCGACGTGCAGAAGGTGGTCATCGCGAGACAGGTGATGGGCGGGACGTGAGAACAGAGTTGAACCAGGGGGAACTGGACATGCACACCATTCTGCAGCCGGAGGGCTGGGCCAAGCCGATCGGCTACGCCAATGGCGTGGCCGCGCGTGGCCGGCTTGTCTTCATCGGCGGCCAGGTCGGCTGGAACGCCGAATGCAAGTTCGAGACCGACGATTTCGTCGGCCAGGTGCGTCAGACGCTTGCCAATGTCGCCGCGGTGCTCGCTGAAGCCGGCGGCGAGCCTCAGCATATCACTTCCATGACGTGGTATTTCACCGACAAGGCCGAGTATCTCGCCAATCTTAAGGGAATAGGCGAGGCCTACCGCACTGTCATCGGCCGGCATTTCCCGGCGATGGCCGCCATGCAGGTGGTGGCGCTGGTCGAGGACCGGGCGAAGGTGGAGATCCAGGCGATGGCGGTTATTCCGGAGTGAGCTGAGGCGCTACCGGCTTCTGTTTCGCAACGGCGGGCAATCGGCCTGATGCCAAGCGAAGATGATCAAAAACTTCAACGTCCGCCGCCGCCCCTCATCTGGCTGCCGCCTCTTCTCCCCGTTTACGGCGTGCCGCAGGCGGATGAGGGGCAGCACCGGCGGTGGTGGCCAGACGGGCGAGTTCTCACAGCCGCTTGGCTGCCGCGACAATCTATGATCAGATGATCACGCCCGCTTTGGCGGGTATGTCATCGCACATAGACTTTGCCGGCACCCAAGGAAAGCAAAAGCGTGGCTCTGGGCTTCGAACCTGTATCGGGACGCATCACCGTCCAGGATGGCGTTTACCAACAGCTTCGCCACGCCTTGATGGTCGGCAGTTTCGATCCCGGGCAGGTGCTGACCATCGCCTCGCTGGCCGAGGCCTTCGGCACCTCGAACATGCCGGTGCGCGAAGCTCTGCGCCGGCTGGCGGCGGAGAACGCGCTGGAGATTTCGCAGAATGGCTCGGCCTGCGTGCCGGTGGTGACGCGGGCCAGGCTCGACGATCTCTGCCGCGCTCGGCTCGCCGTCGAAGGGCTGGCGGCCGAGCTCGGCGCGCCGCGCCTGACCGCTGCCGACATCGCCAGCTTGCAGAGGGTCACCGACGACCAGCAGGCGATCGGCCGCGACGGCAGCATCTACGAGCTGATTGCCAAAAACCAGCAGTTCCACTTCACCATCTACCGCGCCTCCGGCTCGGACGTGCTGTTCCAGCTGATCGAAACCCTGTGGCTGCGCTTCGGCCCCTACATGCGGCTCTTGTCCAACCATGTCGCGCCGCTGATGCGCGCCGGCACCATGGAGCCCTCGGGGCGTCACGCCGCGATCATCGCAGCCATCAAGGACAAGGATTTTCCGCGCGCCCGCGACGAGGTGGTGGCCGACATCACAGCGACTCAAGCGACCTTGCGCACGATCTGTCCCGAGGTGCCTGAGCCCAAGGCGGTCGATTTCGCCGGTTTCGGCAAAGCGTCCTGATTTTCTCAACGTCGGTGACCGAAGTCCGGAAACGGTCCGGCCGCAGCCGCGCTGGCCCAAGTAATCGCTTTTTGATCGTCCCCCGCTGGCTTTCTTTAGCCTTAAAGGATTGATCGCCGCCCGGTTTTGTGATCACATGATCACAAGGGAGCGAGAGACAGCAAATGTCCGGCTATTTTCTCTATCATTCGATCGGCACTTTCCCCGGCAAGGCCAAGCACATGGCCGCCGCGCTGGCGGAATTTTCCAGTGTCTGGTCAGCAGAAGATGACGGCCAATGGCCGGCCGCGCTGGCTGCCCGCCAACGCTTCATCGAGGCCTGGACGCGGCTGATCGAAGCGCCGCGGGGCACATTGACCACGGCCGAGAATGTCACCTCCGCGCTCTATAGCCTGATCGGCGGCCTGCCGGCCGAGCGCCTGGCGGGCAAACGGCTGCTTGTCGCAGCCGACTGTTTTCCGAGCCTGCATTTCCTGCTCGCGGGCTTGGCCGAGCGTTTCGGCTTTATGCTAGACACCGTGCCGCTGCGACCGGGCGAGAGCTGGGTGCGCGATGAGGATTTCATCGCCCGCTGGCAAGAGGATGTCGGACTCGCGCTCATCACCTTCGTCACCTCGACGGCCTCGCATCGCTGCGGCGTCGAACGGCTCGCGGCGCACGGCCGCGCCATGGGCAGCATTGTCGGCGTCGATGTCACGCAAGGGATCGGCGTGGCGCCGTTTTCCGTTGCCGCGACGCCGCTCGATTTCGTCGTCTCGACCTCGCTGAAATGGCTGTGTGGTTCCTCCGGCGCCGGCATATTGCAGGTCGCGCCGGAATTGCTTGCGACCTGCCGGCCGGAGCTGCGCGGCTGGTTCAGCCAGCCGAACCCGTTCTCCTGGGATCTCGACGCCTTCGCCTATGCCGACGATGCGCGCCGCTTCGACCATGGCACGCCGGCGATCCTGGCCAGCCTCGCCTCGTTGCCCGGGCTGGAATGGGTGGAAAAGACCGGCATCGACGCCATCCGCGCGCAGAACGCCACGCTGGTCGAACGCATCATCAGCGCGGCGCTCGACAATGGCTGGACACTGCGTTCGCCGCTCGATGCCAGAGAGCGCGGCGGCAGCGTCATGCTCGGCCTGCCGCAAGGCGGCGAGGCGGCGAGGATTATCGCTTCGCTGCGCAACGAGCGCCTCTACTGCGATGCGCGCGGCACGACGCTCAGGCTGTCGCCCGGCATGGTCACCACGGAAGCGGCGGTCGAAGCGCTGATCGCCAAGCTTGAGGAACATATCGGTTCGCGGCATCGCCGCGCATCCTGATTGCAGGCACCGTCTCGCCTGCGGCGCCTGGGAGCTGGCGCCGGAAGAAGCGGAAAAGGAAATGAGTCACTTTGACGTGGCCGAACCAGAGGGAAGCACAATGTTGAAACGTCTAGGACTGATTGGGGTGATCGTTGGCGCGGGTGTGGCTTTCGCGGCGCCCGCCTTTGCCGACAAGATCATGGTAGGCGCCTATCCGGCCAACCCGCCATGGGAATACAAGACCGATTCCGGCGGCTTCGAGGGTTTTGAGATCGACGTCGCGAACGATGTCGCCAAGCGCATCGGCGCCGATGCCGAATTCCAGGACCTCGGTTTCCAGGCGCTGTTCGCGGCGACTGCTTCCGGCCGCATCGATTTCGCCGTATCCTCGATCTCGGTCACCAAGGAGCGGCTGCAGAACCAGGGCTTCACGCAACCCTATTACGACAGCGACGGCACGATCGTCGGCAAGGCGGATTCGGCCATCAAGTCGCTCGACGACCTCAAGGGCAAGACCATCGGCGTCATCGCAGGCTCGACCGGCGAAGCCTATATGAAGGAGAACGCCGCCAAGCTCGGCGTCGCCGAGACCAAGAGCTACAACGCCCAGCAGGACCTTTTGCTCGACGTGCAGAACGGGCGCATCGACGGCGGCGCCGGCGAGCTCGCCGGCTTCCTGTTCGCCATCAAGCAGATGCCGGCGCTGAAGATCCTGGTGCGCATCCCGACCGGCGAGCGCTTCGCCATGATGACCAAGAAGGGTCATCCGCTGCTCGAGAAGGTTAACGACGCGATCACCGCCATGAAGAAGGACGGCACGATGGCGGCAATCCACAAGAAGTGGTTCGGCCTCGATCCGGAAGCCGGCACCAGCACCGTGACGCCCGGTCCGATCCCCCAATAGTCCGGCGAAATATCGCCGCGGGAGTGCCGGCCAGGCCGGCGCTCCCGCCTCCACCCTTCAGGCCCGCGAAGGCGGTGGGCTTGGCATTGCCTTCATGGTGAGCCGATGGAACTGATCGACACCTTCTTCAACTGGGGCATCCTGGTCCGATCGTTTCCGATCTTGATCCGCGGGCTGGGCAACACTATCCTGCTCGGCTTGGCGGCCATCGTCTTCGGCACCATTGCCGGATTGGCGATCTGCCTGGTGCGGCTCTATGCGCCGAAGCCGTTGAGGCGGCTGGCGACGCTCTATATCGACGTCTTCCGTGCGCTGCCGATTCTGGTGGTGCTGATCCTGATCTATTACGCCCTGCCCTTTATCGGCATCCGCCTGTCGTCCTTCGTGTCGGCCGCACTCGCGCTGTCGCTGGTGCTTGCGGCTTTCACCGCGGAAGTCTGCCGCGCCGGCATCCAGAACATCCCGAAAGGCCAGTTCGAGGCGGCGGCCGCGCTCGGCCTGCCCTTCTGGGTGGCCATGCGCAAGGTGGTGCTGCCGCAGGCGATCCGCGTCGTCATCCCGCCGCTCACCAGCAATTGCGTCTCGGTATTCAAGGACACCGCGCTGGCCTCCGTCGTGGCGATGCCCGACCTTCTGAAGCAGGCGACCGACGCGCAGGCGCTGATGGCCAACCCGACGCCGCTGATCGGCGCCGCGATCATCTATCTCGCTTTCCTGTGGCCGCTGGTGAGACTGGTCGGCTACCTCGAAGAGCGCGGTAAGGCCCGGTCCGCGCACTGAACCCATTTTTGCATCGATGACCTGAAGGAGACGCCTCGTGAACCAGCACCATGTTTCGAAAGCGCAGGAGGGCGCCGCCTCGTTTCCGGTCGAAAAAATCCGCGCCATGTTCCCGGCGCTTAGCCAAGCCGGCGATTTCATCTTCATGGACAATGCCGCCGGCGCGCAGATCCCGCAAAGCGTGCTCGACGCGGTGACCAACCATCTGGTCGGGCACAATGTGCAGCGCGGCGGCCGCTATGGCCGCAGTGTTAGCGTCGACCAGTCGGTAGCGGACGCACGCGAGAGCGTCGCGCTTCTCATTAACGCCTACCGCCCGTCCGAAATCTGCTTCGGCATGAACGCAACCTCGTTCATCCGCCTAGTCAGCCTAGGCATCGGCCAGATGCTTTCGGATCGTGACGAGATCGTCGTCACCGACATGGACCATGACGCCAACATCGCCACCTGGCTGGCGCTGGAACAGGCCGGCGCGAAGTTCAAATGGTGGCGCATGCGCGAGGACGGGAATCTGCATGTCGATGATCTCAAGCCGCTGGTTTCCGAACGCACCCGGCTCGTCGCCTGCACAGTGACGGCGCATTCGATCGGCTCGATCGTCGATGTCGCTTCGGTCGCCAAGGTCGCACATGCGGTGGGCGCCGAGGTTTTCCTCGACTGCGTGCATTATGGACCGCACGGCTTAATCGACGTGCAGGCTTGGGACTGCGATTATCTCGTCTGCTCCGGCTACAAGAACTTCTCGCCGCATATGGGTTTTCTGTGGGGCCGCTTCGAAACGCTGAAGCGGCTGCCGACCTTCCGCGAGGATTTCATTCCGGACGAGCCACCCTACAAAGTCGAGGCCGGCACTTTCATCTACGAAAACGTCTCCGGCATGGACGCGGCGGTGCGCTATCTGGAATCGGTCGGCCGCAACTTCTTAGCCCAAAACAACCGCTCACGCCGCGACAATATCGTCGCCGGCATGAACGCCATCCGCGACTACGAGCTGATGCTGGCGCGCGAGATGCTGGAGGTGCTTAAGGATTGTGGCGCCACCATCTACGGCATCGCCGATGAGGCGCGTATCTATGAGCGCGTGCCGACCTTCTGCTTCAATATCGGTAAGCTCTCGCCGCAACGGATCGTTGAGGAGATGGCGGCCATGCAGATCGGCATCCGCGACGGCCACATGTATGCGCCGCGCCTGATGAAGCGGCTAAATCTCTCAATGGACAGCGGCGCCATCCGCGCCTCGCTGGTGCATTACAACACGGTCGAGGAGGTGCGCCGGTTTGGGGAGGCGCTGCGGGCCGTCATTGCGAAGTTGTCGTAGGCAGGGGCGCACTGGACTCAGCGTCGTTATCCACGGGCGGACCAAGGAGCGAAGCGACGCGGGCGCAGACCCGGGGATCCATGCCGTGACATCCGAGCGCCGCTCACCGTGCAGAATTCTGCTCCGCTGCGCCTTTCGAGTGAGGTAACGGCATGGATTCTAGGGTCTTCGCGCCGCTTCGCGGCGCTCCGCCCTAGAATGACGACCTCTGGGCTAGCGCCCTTTACGAGGACGAAGCAGACGTCAGGCCGCCTTCTTCGCCAGCCTCGCCTTGATGCTGGCGATGTCGGCGCGCGGCGTCGCGGCGAACAGCGTCTTGGTGTAGGCGTGCTTGGGGTCGGAGAAGACCTCGTCGCGCGGGCCATATTCGACGGCTTCGCCGAAATACATCACCATCACATCGTCGGCGATGTAGCGCACCACCGACAGGTCGTGGCTGATGAAGACATAAGTCAGCTGGAATTCGTCCTGCAGGTCGGCGAGCAGGTTCAGCACCTGCGCCTGCACGGAGAGGTCGAGCGCCGATACCGGCTCGTCCAGCACCAGCAGGCTCGGGTTCAGCATCAGCGCGCGGGCAATGGCGATGCGCTGGCGCTGGCCGCCAGAGAACATGTGCGGATAGCGGTTGTAGTGCTCCGGTCCGAGGCCGACCTTTCTCAGCATCTTCATCGCGAGGTCGCGCCGCTCCTCGGCCGGCCTGTCGGTGTTGATCAGGAGCGGCTCGCCGAGCACGTCGCCGATCTTCTGGCGCGGATTGAGCGAGCCATAAGGGTTCTGGAACACGATCTGCACCTTGCGGCGCATTTCCTTGTTGAGCCCGTCCCGGGCGATATCGACCTTGTTGCCGTCGATGAAGAGCTCGCCGGAGGTGGCCGGATCAATCAGCGTGATGATGCGGGCGAGCGTGGACTTGCCGCAGCCGGACTCGCCGACGATCGCCAGCGTCTTGCCCTTCTCGACGCTGAAGGAGACGCCCTTCACCGCATGCACGGTGCGCGCGCCGCGGAGCAGGCCGCCACCGACATGGTAGTCGCGCTTAATGTCCTTGCCTTCGACAACTTTGGTCATGCGCCGGCTCCCGAGGGTGCGGGCTCGAACAGCATGTCGGAGACGGTCGGCAGCCGGTCGCCGACGGCGTTCTCCGGCAGCGCCGAGAGCAGCGCGCGCGTGTAGTTGCTCTTCGGCGATTCAAAGAGCGACAGCACGTCGGCCTCTTCCATCTTGCGGCCCTTGTACTGGACGATGACGCGGTCGGCGGTCTCGGCCACCACGCCCATATTGTGGGTGATCATGATCAGGCCCATGCCGTATTTGGCCTGCAACGAGACCAGGAGGTCGAGGATCTGCTTCTGGATGGTGACGTCGAGCGCGGTGGTCGGCTCGTCGGCGATCAGGAGCTTCGGGTTGCAGGCGATCGCCATGGCGATCATGACGCGCTGGCACTGGCCGCCGGACATCTGGTGCGGGAAGGAGTTGAGCCGCTCCGCCGGTTCCGGAATGCCGACCTGCTTGAAAAGCTCGATGGCGCGCGCCCGGCGCTGGGCCTTGTCCATGCCCATGTGGAAGCGCAGCACTTCCTCGATTTGGAAGCCGACGGTGAAGCAGGGATTGAGGCTGGCGATCGGCTCCTGGAAGATCACGGCGATGTCCTTGCCGATGATCTTGCGGCGGTCGGCCGGGCTGATCTTCAAAAGGTCGCGGCCGTTGAAGGTCATGCGGTCGGCGGTGACGGTGGCAGTCCACGGCAGCAAGCCCATCACGGCCAGCATCGACACTGACTTGCCGGAGCCGGATTCGCCGACGATGGCAAGCACCTCACGCTCGTCGACATGGAGCGAGACGCCGTCGACGGCGCGGAACGGGCCCGACGCGGTCTGGAATTCGACGACGAGATTCTGGATGTCGAGCAGCGCCATCACGACCTCCTGAGCTTGGGATCGAGGGCGTCGCGCAGGCCATCCCCAATCAGGTTGATGGCAAGCACGGTGATGAGGATGGCGAGACCGGGGAAGGTCACCACCCACCAGGCACGCAGGATGAATTCGCGCGCCGAGGCAAGCATTGTGCCCCATTCCGGCGTCGGCGGCTGCGCGCCGAGGCCGAGGAAGCCGAGCGCGGCAGCTTCGAGGATGGCGTTGGAGAAGGACAGCGTGCCCTGCACGATCAGCGGCGCCAGGCAGTTGGGCAGGATGGTGCGGAGCATGAGTCTGAGGTGTCCGGCCCCAGCGACCTTTGCCGCCACGACATATTCGCGGCTCTTCTCGGCCATCACGGCGGCGCGCACCAGGCGGGCGAAATGCGGCTGCAGCACCAGCGCGATCGCCAACATGGCGTTGAACAGGCCGGGGCCGAGGATGGTGACAAGGACCAGCGCAAGCAGCAGCGACGGGAAGGCCAGGATCAGGTCCATGACACGCATGATCGCAACGTCGACCCAGCCGCGGAAATAGCCTGCCAAGAGGCCGAGCGTGATGCCGCCGGTGAGCGCCAGCGTGACCACCACCGCGCCGATCAGCAACGAGAAGCGGGCGCCATAAAGCAGGCGCGAAAGGATGTCGCGGCCGACAGGGTCCGTGCCCAGCAGATATTGCGTCGAGCCTCCTTCCTGCCAAGCCGGCGGCCTGAGGAACGCGGCCTTGTCCTGAATGTCGGGCGCGTAAGGCGCGAGCAGCGGCGCGAAAAGTGCTGCGAGCACCAGAAGGATGAACACGACCAGGCCGATGACGGCGCCGCGGTTCACGGAGAAATAATGCCAGAAGGTCTTGAAGCCGGTCAGACGATCCGGGCTGCCGGCAGCCATCGGGGCGATTTCTGTTGACTGGCTCATTTACGCTGCCCTGATGCGCGGGTTGATGACGGCATAGAGCACATCGACGATGAGGTTCACCGCCATGACGATGAGCGCGATCAAAAGCAGACCCGACTGCACGACGACATAGTCGCGCTTGAAGATGGAATCGACCATCCATTTGCCGATGCCCGGCCAGGCGAAGATAGTCTCGGTGAGGATGGCGCCCGCGAGCAGCGTTCCGACTTGCAGGCCGATCGTGGTGACGACCGGGATCAGCGCGTTGCGCAGCGCGTGCACGCCGATGACGCGGGCCGCCGAAAGGCCCTTGGCGCGGGCTGTGCGGACATAGTCCTCGCCCAGCACCTCGAGCATGGCCGAGCGCGTCTGGCGAGCGATCACCGCCAGCGGAATGGTGCCGAGCACGATCGAGGGCAGCACAAGGTGGCTGAGCGCGGAGCGGAACGCATCCCATTTGCCATAAAGCAGGCTGTCAATGGTCATGAAGCCGGTGATCGGCTTGAGGAAGAACTGCAGGCCGATGCGGCCCGACACCGGCGTCCAGCCGAGATAGCCGGAAAAGAAGATGATGAGCAGCAGGCCCCACCAGAAGATCGGCATCGAATAGCCGACAAGTGCGGTACCCATCAGCGACTGGTCGAACCATGAGCCGCGCTTGACGGCGGCGAAGATGCCGGCGGGAATGCCGATCACCATGGCGAAGATCATGGCGAAGAAGGACAGTTCCAGCGTCGCCGGGAAGAGCGTCTTGAACTCCTCCAGGACCGGCCGCTTGGACGAGATGGAAACGCCGAAGTCGCCGGTGGCCACCTCACGGACATAGCGCGCGTATTGCTCCCAGATCGGCAGGTTGTAGCCGAACTGTTCCTTGAGCTCTTCGTAGCGGGCGGGGGCGACGCCATGCTCGCCGGCCATGGCGAGGATCGGATCGCCAGGCAGCAGCCGGACAAAGGCGAAGGCGCAGATGGTGATGCCGACCAGGGTCGGGATCAGAAGTGCGATTTTGTTGAGAAGATATCGGAGCATCGTCAAATGGAAACGGGGCGGCGCAAACTTGCGTCGCCCCGTTCGCAAATATTACTCGGACTTGTCAACACCGTCGAAACGGTGAATGCCGAGCGGGTCCATCTTGAAGCCGGTGACGTTGTTGCGAACGACCGCGTAGACCTGGCTGTGAGCCAGCAGGAAGGCGGGCGCTTCCTTCGCGAAGATCACCTGCGCCTGCTCATAGAGCTTGGTGCGCTCGGCCTGGTCGCTGGTCTTCTTGGCCTTCTGGATCAGGTCCTCGAAGTCCTTGTCGCACCAGCTCGAATAATTCGAGACGCCGATGGCGGAGCAGGCGAAGAGGGTGGCGAAGAAATTGTCCGGATCGCCATTGTCGCCGGTCCAGCCGATCTGGAAGGCGCCCGGACGGTCCTTCTTCTTGCCTTCCTCGCGATACTTCGTCCACTCGTAATTGACGATGTTGGCCTTGACGCCGACCTTGGCCCAGTCAGCCTGGATCAGCTCGGCGGCGCGCTGGAAGTTCGGGTTGTAGGGACGCACGCGGTCCGCGGCCCAGAGCTGGATCTCCTTCAGCCCGGCATCGGCCAGCACCTTCTTGGCCGCTTCCGGGTTGTAGGTGTCGGTCTTCACGTCCTTGTTCCACGACCACATGGTCGGCGGGATCAGGTTTTCGGCCGGCGTGGCGCCGGCGTCCTGGAACAGCGACTTGATCAGGGCTTCCCGGTCGATCGCCTGGTTGAGCGCATGGCGAACCTCGGGCTTGTCGAGCGGCGGGATCGTGGTGTTGTAGCTCATATAGCCGATATTGAGGCCGGCCTGGTCGAGCAGGGTGACGTCCTTGTTGGCCTTGATGGTGGCGATGTCGGCCGGGTTCGGATAGGGCGCGATGTCGCATTCGCCGGCCAGCACCTTCTGGATGCGGGCGGTCGCGTCAGGCGTGATGGCGAAGACGAGATCGTCGATCTTTTCCTTGCCCTTGAAGTAGTCGGGGTTCGCCGCATAGCGGATGACCGAATCCAGCTGATAGTCGACGAACTGGAACGGACCGGTACCGATCGGCTTGGTCGAGAAGTCGGCCATCTTGCCTTCCTTCTCGAGCTGGTCGGCATATTCCTTCGACACGATCGAGGCGAAGTCCATGCCGAGATTGGCCAGCATCGGCGCATTCGGCTCGGTCAGCGTCAGCTTGACGGTGAGGTCGTCGACCTTCTCCCACTTGGCGACATATTTCGGCATGTCCATGCCGGTGTAATAGTCCCAGGTCAGGTTCGGCAGATACTTGTCGCCATTCCACGGATTCTGCTTGTTGAACTGGCGATCGAAGGAGAAGACGACGTCATCGGCGTTGAGGTCGCGCGTCGGCTTGAAATAGTCGGTGGTCTGGAACTTCACGCCCGGATGCAGATGGAAAGTATAGACCAGGCCATCGTCTGAAATTTCCCATTTGTCGGCGAGACCAGGCTCGATCTCTGTGCCACCGTGCTTGAATTCGACCAATCGCGAATAGACGGTGCGCGAAGATGCGTCGAAGTCGTTGCCGCCGGTCGTCGTGCCGGGATCGAAATTAGCCGGCGACGCTTCCGAGCAATAAACGAGCGTCTTGGCGCTGGCCATG
The DNA here is from genome assembly GCA_000824805.1 of Mesorhizobium sp. SOD10. Lineage (GTDB taxonomy): Bacteria > Pseudomonadota > Alphaproteobacteria > Rhizobiales > Rhizobiaceae > Mesorhizobium. Next base: position 206,900 of record CCNA01000001.1, on the reverse strand, counting down.
CCGCTGAGGACGCTTGCAGCCAGCAACGCGGCTGCAAAAGCCATTGTCTTTTTCATTGAGCACTCCCTGATGTTCTCCCAAGCCCCTCTATCAGGCTCGCGAAGGGCGCATATAAGCACCGTTTCTTCGCCTTTGGAACACCTCGTTTGCGTACCCTACGGGAAGCAGGAAAAGAATCTATCCTTTGCTCAAATCGTGGAAAAAACGAGTAGTTTTTTCCGCTCACGACATTGTTAACGACGGCAATTTTTTATTGATCGGCTGCCTGTCGAAATGGCGAAGCGCGACATGCCTGCCCCGGATCGCCCCGCCGCCCAGCCATGATGCGGGAGGCGACCGAAGTACGGGATTTCGACGGCAGATCTTTCCCCGCATTGCCGCTGGGGCAAGACTTGCACGGTCGCAGATAGAGGCAATACATAGGTCATGGGCGGGATTTCCCGGAAAATCCGGACCGGCGTGGAGGACGCTTCTTTCAGAGGCGGCGCCCAGATCGAAGGCGACAGGGAGAGACAGGTGGCAAAAGCAGCCAAGACGACAGCCCCGGCGAAAGCAAAGGCCAAGGCCGCCGCCGAAGGCGATGCGCCCGAGGCTGCGAAGGCGGCCGCCGCGCCGAAGACGAAGGCGGCCGCAAAAGCAGCGCCTGCCAAGGCAGCCGCAAAGCCGGCCACTGCCAACCCCGCGGCGGCAAAGACCAGGGCCGCAACCGCGAAAGTGGGCAAGCCGGAACCCGCAAAAGCGGAGACCGCCAAGCCGGCCGCAACCAGGCCCGCCTCGAAGAGCCTGCCGAAGGAGATCACCGAGCTCACCGTCGGCCTGCCGGAAAAGCCATGGCTGAAAAGCTATCCGAAGAACATGCCGGCCGAGATCGGCGCCCTGCCCTACAGGTCCATCGGTGAGTTCCTTGTCGGCGCCTGCAAGCAATTCGCCGGGCAGCCGGCCTTCGTGTGCATGGGCGAGTCGATCACCTATGCCGAGCTCGAGCGGCTGTCGGCCGCGTTCGGCGCGTACCTGCAAGCGAGAGGCCTGGAGAAGGGCGCGCGCGTGGCGCTGATGATGCCGAACGTGCTGCAATATCCGGTGGCGATGATGGGCATACTGCGCGCCGGCTACACGGTGGTGAACGTCAACCCGCTCTACACGCCGCGCGAACTGGAACACCAGCTGAAGGATTCCGGCGCGCAGGCGATCGTCATTCTCGAGAACTTCGCCGGCACGCTGCAGGCGGTGATTGCCAGGACGCCGGTCAAGCATGTCATCGTCGCCGCCATGGGCGACATGCTGGGCGGCCTCAAGGGCGCCATCGTCAACCTCGTCGTGCGGCGGGTGAAGAAGATGGTTCCGGCATGGTCGCTGCCCGGCCACGTCAAGTTCAACGCCGTGCTCAAGACCGGCGCGACCATCGCCTTCAAGCCGCCCACGGTCTCCGGCGACGACATCGCCTTCCTGCAATATACGGGCGGCACCACCGGCGTCTCGAAGGGCGCTGTGCTGCTGCATCGCAACGTGCTTTCGAACGTTGCGCAGAACTCGCTGTGGGTGGAGGACGCCTATACGGTGAAGCCCAAGCCGGCGCATCTCAACTTCATCTGCGCGCTGCCGCTCTATCACATTTTCGCGCTGACGGTGAACGCGCTGATGGGCATGCAGCAGGGCGCGCAGAACGTGTTGATCCCCAACCCGCGCGACATCCCGGGCTTCGTCAAGGAACTGGCGAAATACCCGATGCACATCTTTCCCGGCCTCAACACGCTGTTCAACGCGCTGCTCAACAATGAGGAGTTCCGCAAGCTGGATTTCAAACCGCTGGTCCTGACGCTGGGCGGCGGCATGGCGGTGCAGAAGGGCGTGGCCGAGCGCTGGAAGGCGCTGACCGGTTGCCCGGTGAGCGAAGGCTACGGACTGTCCGAAACCTCGCCGGTGGCGACTGCCAACAAGTTCAGTTCGGCCGATTTCACCGGCACGATCGGCCTGCCGCTGCCTTCGACCGAAATCGCCATCCGCGACGACGACGGCAACAACGTGCCGCTCGGCGAAGTGGGCGAGATCTGCATCCGCGGCCCGCAGGTGATGGCCGGCTATTGGAACCGGCCCGACGAGACCGCCAATGCGATGACCAAGGACGGCTTCTTCAAATCCGGCGACATGGGCTTCATGGACGAGCGCGGCTACACCAAGATCGTCGACCGCAAGAAGGACATGATCCTGGTCTCCGGCTTCAACGTCTATCCGAACGAACTGGAAGAGGTGGTGGCGCATCACCCGGGCGTGCTGGAAGTGGCGGCCATCGGCGTGCCGGACGAGCATTCCGGCGAAGTGCCTAAATTGTTTGTGGTCAAGAAGGACGCGGCGCTCACCGTCGAAGTCCTGATGGCCTACTGCCGCGAGCACCTGACCGGCTACAAGCGGCCGCGATATATCGAGTTCCGCACCGAGCTGCCGAAGACCCCGGTCGGCAAGATCCTGCGGCGGGCGTTGCGGGACCAGGCTTGAGCGATCACTCCGCCGGCAAGACATGGTCACGCAGCAGGCGGCTCGATCCGGCGGACTTCATCAAGACGAACATGCGGCTGGCGCCGGTGCCGTCAGTGCCGGAGGTCCAGCTCTATCAGGCGCATCCCGGCAGCGGACTGCGGCGGCTGCTCGAACCCGACGACGACAGCGACGGAATTGAGGCCGAGCCACAGCCGCCTTACTGGGCCTATGCCTGGGCCGGCGGCGCCGTGCTGGCCCGCTACATCCTGGACCGCCCTTCGATCGTCGCCGGCAAGCGGGTGCTCGATCTCGGCGCTGGCTCGGGACTGGTCGGGATCGCGGCGGCAAAAGCGGGGGCGCGCATGGTGATCTCGGCGGAGATCGACCGCAACGGCGTGGTGGCGCTCCGCCTCAATGCGGAAGCCAACGGCGTCGCCATCCAGATACGCGAGGAGGACGTCACCGCCGGTCCGCCGCCGGCGGCCGACCTTGTGCTGGCGGGCGACGTTTTCTACGCGCAGGATGTCGGACAGCGAATGGCACCGTTCCTCGACCGATGCCTTGCCGCCGGGATCGATGTGCTGGTCGGCGATCCCGGTCGCGCCTGGCTGCCCCGGTCGCGGCTCTGCCTGCTCGGCGAATACCACGTGCCGGATGTCGGCGGAAACGGTGGCAGCGAGCCCAGGCCCAGCGCGGTGTTCGCCTTTGTTCCGATAAAGGGCGGCTAAAAAGTCCAGCAATCGCCCCTCGCCTCACATCGGGGCGCGAAAGATCATGCAGCGCTTCCTTCCTTGGTTCCGCGGGGCGAAGTTCGGAACAAGAACCAGCTAAACCCGTTTCGCCAGTTCTAACAGATAGAGCGAAAAGACGGAGCGGTCATGGAAATCCACGACACAAGCCACCGTCGATTGAAAATCGGCGGCCACACAATATTCCTGCGGGAAGCAGGACCTCCCGATGCTCCGGTCCTTCTTTTGCCCCATGGCTACCCGTGCTCGTCTTACCAGTTCAGGCGCCTGATGCCGGGCCTGGCCGATCGCTGGCGGACAGTAGCATTCGATTGGCCTGGATTCGGCTACAGTGACACGCCGGATCCCGCGGAGTTCGACTATGATTTCAACGCCTATGCCGGTGTTCTCGCTGACCTTGCCGATGCGCTGCATTTGGATCGCTATGCGCTATGGCTCCACGACTACGGTTCTCAGATCAGCCTCCGTCACGCGATAGCGCATCCGGATAGGATAGCGGCGCTGGTTATCCAGAACGGCGACATTTACGAGGACGTGCTCGGGCCGAAATACGACACGATCAAAGCCTGGTGGGCGGACAAATCGATAGAGAGGCACCGTCCGCTCGAGGAGGCGGTAAGCGAGGAGGGATTCCGCAAGGAGTTCATCGGCGAGATCTCCGAGGAAGTCGCCAGCCGCGTTCCTCCCGATCTGTGGAAGCTGCATTGGCCGCTGATGAACACGAGTGTCCGGAAAGCGGTGTCGGTCCGGCTGATGGAAAAGCTTGAACAGAATATCGAATGGTTCCCGCGATACCAATCCTATCTGCGCGAGCACCGACCGCCGACGCTGATCGTGTGGGGGCCGCAGGATGGCTACATGCCCGAACAGTCGGCGCTCGCCTATCGGCGCGATCTCCCGGATGCGGAACTCCACATCCTCGATGATGCCGGCCATTGGCTGTTGGAAACACATTTCGAGGAAGCTTTGCGGCTCGTGCGCGACTTCCTCTCGCGAACGCTGCCGTAAGACGGCTCCCTGCGAAATCTAGAACCCAGGAGACGAACATGGCCACAAAGCCAACCATCGCACGCATCTGGCGCGGCCGAACCCGTCGCGACGTCGCGAACAGCTACGAACCGTATCTGAAGGCAGAGGGCATTCCTCCGCTTCAGCAGGTGGCGCTCGGCGTCCAACTCTTTCGGGAGGACCGGGAAGAGGAGACCTGGTTCACGACCATCTCCTACTGGCCTGACATCGAGGCGATGACCGCTTTCACCAAGGGCGACCCGATCAAAGTCCATCATCTCGACCGCGACGCCGAATTTCTGATCGAGTTGCCCGAGCGCATCGAGATCCACCGCATCCTCGTCGACGATCAGGATCTGCGCTGAGATCGCCCTATGAGCAATTTCGCGCTGTTCGGCCTTATGGCGCTGATCTGGGGGCTGACCTGGGCCGCCATCAAGATTGGCCTGGAGGCGGGCGTCCCCCCAATTCTTCTGGCGGGACTGCGCTATCTGCTGACTGCGGGAATCCTCGCATTTTGGACACATGGAGCGTTTTCAGCCTTCACGGAAGGCCGGGCGGCACGAGTCATCGTGTCGGCCCTGCTGACGAATGCCGGAACCTATGGACTGTTGTTCTGGGGCATGCAAACGGTCCCGTCCGGCCTGTCCGGCCTGGTCAATCTCGCACTGGTTCCGGTGCTTCTGTTTGGCTTGGCAGTCGTGCTCGGAGAAGAGTGGCCTACCTGGCGGCACGGCCTGGCGCTTGCGCTCGGCTGCACAGGCCTCTTTGGCCTGTTCTGGACGCGTCTTGCCGAGCAGGAATCCGGAAACGGGCTGGGGCTTGCCGCGATCGTGGCGGGCACGGCGTGCTACTGCGTGGGGAGTGTCGTCGCACGGCCGCTGATTGGCCCGATCAAACCTCTGACGCTCACGGCGATCCATGCCCTTCTCGGTGGCGCGGCGCTGATCATCGTCTCGTTCCTTTTGGGCGAGGTTTCGGCGACGCCAGCAGCGACGATCGATGTCGTTCCGGCTGCGGCCAGCCTGTTGTTCCTCTCCCTCCTCGGAACCATCGTAGCCTATACGATCTATCTGCGCCTGCTTAAAAAATGGGGCACCGCACGTGCCGGGCTCTACGCCTTTATCTCGCCCATCGTTGCACTGGCCGTAGGCGTTTGGCTCTTCGGCGAAAGGGTCGGAGCGGCCGAGATCGGCGGCGCCGTGCTGTTGTTGGTAGCAGCAGGATTAGCGCTTTTTAGACGCGACCGCGCCGACCCAGCGAAGAATTGAAGGCCGTCGCCAATGTCATTTCCCCATCGTATCGCCGGCAACCTGGCCCTTGACTTCGCTAACACCGTCAGTCGGCGAGGCACGGACCGGGAAGTCGACCATTTCGCGACGGCGGCGGACATCCTGGCGTGGTCGAGGCAAACCGGGCTGATCGACGATGATTTCGCTCTTCATTCGACCGACCACAAGGCTTTGGTCAACGACGTTCTCACCCTTCGCAGCGCTATAAACGACGCCGGCTCGGCAATCGCTCACGGCGGCGAACCTCCGGCTGCTGCGCTCGACACAATCCGAAAATATGCGGCCGAGGCACTTAGGACCGCCGCGCTCGCCGGGTCGCCGGTATCGTTGCATTTCCGAGGCGCCAACCGCATTACCGGCGCAATCGCATGGGCGGCCCTCGATTTGCTTCGCGGCGACGAACTATCGCGCCTCAAACAATGCCCGCCGGATGATTGCCGCTGGCTTTTCATAGATCGCACGAAAAACGGTTCGCGACGCTGGTGCGACATGAACAGTTGCGGCAATCGGGCCAAGAAGCAGTCGCATCTGACAATGCCGGATCTAGGCGTTTCACCGAGACGGTGAACCGCTCAATCTTCTTGTCTCTTAGGCAATTCCGGACGAAAACCGCGTCTCAGCTCTAGCCCGCCGGCACGTTCACCCGCGCGGCAAGGAAATCCGGCAGGTCGGCGACCGAATCCAGAACGACGTCCGCCATCGGCGCCAGCGAGTCGCGCGTGCCGGTGCCGGAGAGCACGCCCACCGCCAGGCCGCAGCCGCCGGCGCGCGCCATCTCCAGGTCATGGCGATTGTCGCCGACCATGGCGATCTCGCCCGGCTTCAACCCAGTCAGGTCGCAGAAGGCGACGACCGTGTCGGGCGCCGGTTTGGAGTTCGCCACGGCGTCGTAGCCGAAAGCGGCATCGAAAAGCTGCGCGATGCCGAGCGTGGCGAGCGTCTTTTCGGCGCCGCTGGTCGAATCGTTGGTGGCAACGCCCATCCGATAGGAGCGGCTGTGCAAGGTCCGAAGCGACTCCACGATGCCCGGCAGCGCCACGGCCATGGCCGACCCTTGCGCCGAAGTGATCTCGTTGAAGCGGGAGACGGCCAGTAGCTGGTCCTCGTTGGACAGGCGCGGGAACCAGAGCTCGACGACATCCATGTTCGAGCCGGAGGCGAAGATCGAATCGGGCTTGAAGCGCTTGGTGGCGAAGTCGAAGCCGGCGGCGGCGAGCAGCCGGTCGGCTTTCCAGCGGTCGCCCTCGGCGGCGTCCATCGCCATGAAGTCGGCTATTCCGAGCCAGGTTGCGTTGAAGTCGACAAGCGTGCCGTCCTTGTCGAACAATATCCCCTTGATATCCGCCAATCCTTTTACTCCACGCCACGCAATTGGTGGATATGAGCCACCAGTCCGGCAGTCGAGGCGTCGCGTTTTGCGGCAGTCTCCTTGCCTTCTACGACAGGCAGCAGACCCGTCGCCAGTTCCTTGCCGAGTTCGACGCCCCATTGGTCGAAGGAATTGATGTTGAACAGCGTGCCTTCGACGAAGACGCGATGCTCATAGAGCGCGATGATTCGGCCCAATGTGCGCGGATCGAGCTTACGGTAGAGGATGGTGAGCGACGGGCGGTTGCCTGAGAAGACGCGGTGCGGCGCGATGCGGTCGACATCGGCCGGCTTCATGCCCTTGGCCAGCAACTGCGCGCGCGCCTCTTCCAACGTGCGGCCCTTCATGAAGGCCTCCGACTGCGCCAGGCAGTTGGCGAGCAAGAGATCATGCTGGTGCTTCAGTTCGGGCTCGTGACCTATCGCCGCGGCGAGGAACTCGACGGGGATGAAGTCGGTGCCCTGATGCAAGAGCTGGAAGAAGGCATGCTGGCCGTTGGTGCCGGGCTCGCCCCAGACCAGCGGGCCGGTCGGCGTGGCGGCCGCGGTGCCGTCCAGCGTGACGCTCTTGCCGTTCGATTCCATGTCGAGCTGCTGCAGATAAGCGGGCAGGCGCGACAGGCGCTGGTCGTAAGGGATGACGGCGCGGGCCGGATATTTGCAGACGACGCGATGCCACCAACCGATCAGACCCAACAGTACCGGAAGGTTCTTTTGCATCGGCGCCGAGCGGAAATGCTCGTCCATCTCATGCGCGCCGTCGAGGAAGGCGCGGAAGTTGCGCGGACCGACGGAAATCATCACCGGCAGGCCGATGGCGCTCCAGACCGAATAGCGGCCGCCGACCCAGTCCCAGAAGCCGAAGACGCGGTCCTGTTCGATGCCGAATTTCGCAACAAGGTCGAGCGCGGTCGAGACGGCGGCGAAGTGCTTGCCGACCGCCGCCTTGCCCAGCGCCTTCTGAACCCAGTCGCGCGCGGTCTCGGCATTCGTCATCGTCTCGACCGTGGTGAAGGTCTTGGAAGCGATGATGAACAAGGTCGTTTCCGCCGACAGGCCCTTCAGCGTGTCATGGATATGGGCGCCGTCGACGTTGGAGACGTAATGCGCGCGCGGCCCGTCATGATAGGGCGCTAGCGCCAGTGTTACCATCGCCGGGCCGAGGTCGGAGCCGCCGATGCCGATGTTGACGATGTCAGTGATCTTCTTGCCGGTGGCGCCGGCTGCCTTGCCGGAGCGGATGGCGTCGGCGAAGGCGCCCATGGCGTCGAGCACGGCGATCACATCGGCCTTGGTGTCCTGGCCGTCCACGATCACGCTCTTGCCGGTCAGGTTGCGCAGCGCGGTGTGCAGCACGGCGCGGTTCTCGGTGATGTTGATCTTCTTGCCTTCGAACATGGCGGCGCGGCGTCCCGCGAGATCGGCGGCATCCGCGAGCTTCTCCAGCATCGTCATCGTGTTCGCGTCGACGGCGCATTTCGACCAGTCGAGCAGAAGATCGCCATCGGTGGCGGAGAATGTCTCGAAGCGCTTGGGATCGGCGGCGAAGGCCTCGCGCATCGAGCCCTTGGCCGCCGCGCGCTGGTCGCGCAAGGCGGCAAGTTGCTTGTCGAAGGATGGCTGGTCCACTGGCGGGCTCCTGGCGGGTTTTTAGACCATTTTAACAGGCCGGATGTTTCCGGCGCATGTCGGCGCGTCATTCTATTGAGCCGATTTCCATTTCGTTCAAGCGCGGCTTTGCCGCACTGCATCACGCTTTGATGAGGGGCGGTATTGGACGGTGAGGGTGCGGGAATTTTTCACCGCGAGGGTTGGGGAGCGCGATGGGCGACGGAGCTGCGCGTCGCGCCGCGACGACGCTTCGCGTCGCGCTTGGATGGTGCCGCGACGATGCTTCGCATCGCTTAGACGCGGGCGACGATGCTTCGCATCGCGCCTTGATAGATCACTGGCATAAATCCCAGCGATCAGAAAAATTGATTGGCGCAACCCCTTATGCCACCCATACACTCCACTGGTCCAGCCAAGTGAAAACAGCTGGCCATCCGAGGAAGAACTCCCATGCCACAGCGCAATGACACGGCCATATGGTCCGGCCTGTTCCGGATTTCGGCTGAATCCGGCCAAACCCTCCAGGCGCAGATCCGCCAGGCGATCGTCGCGGCCATTCTCGACCGGCAGATCGCCGCCTCGATGCCGCTGCCGTCGTGCCGAATTCTTGCGGAAAAACTTGGGGTTGCCCGCGGCACGGTGGTGCTCGCCTTCCAGCAGTTGGTCGACCAGGGCTTCCTGGTGGCGCGCGAGCGGCGCGGCCATTTCGTCAATCCGGACGTGCTGGCCACTCCCGCCAAGCCGCACCAGAAGGCGCCGGACCAGCAGAACGAGATCGACTGGAAGGCGCGCCGGCAGATCGCCGCCAGCGACATGCCGCCGCCGGCCAAGCACGACAACTGGATCAAGTCCTCCTACCCGTTCGTCTACGGCCAGTTTGACCCGGCGCTGTTCCCGACCGCCGAATGGCGCGAATGCAACCGCATGGCGCTCGCCGTGCTCGAGATCCGCAACTGGGCGTCCGACATGGTGGATCGCGACGATCCGCTGCTGATCGAGCAAATCCAGGCCAGGCTTCTGCCGCGCCGCGGCATCTTCGCCAATCCGGACGAGATCATCGTGACGCTGGGCGCGCAGAACGCGCTCTATATGCTGGCTTCGCTTTTGATGACCAAGGGCTCGAAGGTGGCGATGGAAGACCCCGGCTATCCGGACGCCCGCTCGATCTTTCGGCTGGCCGGCGCCGATATCCAGCCGGTTCCGGTCGACCAGTCGGGCATCGTCACCTCGGCGATCCCCAGCGATTCCGGCTTCGTCTTCGTCACGCCCAGCCACCACTGCCCGACCATGGTGCCTTTGTCGGCGGAGCGGCGGCAGGATCTTCTGGCGCGTGCCAACCGCAACAACCAGATCATCATCGAGGACGGCTATGATAGCCAACTCCTCGACGAGGCGCCGCAGCAGGCGCTGAAGAGCCTCGACCGCTCGGGCCGCGTCATCTATGTCGGCTCGATGTCGAAAACGTTGGCTCCGGGTCTCAGGCTTGGCTACATCGTCGCCTCGGCCGGGCTGATCGCCGAGCTTCGCGCGCTGCGCCGCTTCATGCTGAGGCACCCGCCGGCGAACAACCAGCGCGCGGTGGCCCTGTTTTTGTCGCTCGGCCATCACGAGGCGCTGGTGCGCAGGCTTTCCGCCGCGTTCGACGAGCGGCGCAAGCGTCTGGTCCATGCGATTTCCGCTTTCCTGCCAGAGTGGCGCTCGACCGACTCGGCGGGTGGCACATCGCTCTGGCTGGAAGGGCCGCGCGGCACTGATTCACGCGGCCTGGCGGAAGCCGCCGCTTCGCGCAGCGTCATCATCGAACCCGGCGACCGGTTCTTCGACCGCAGCGAAAAGCCCTCTCGTTTCATGCGCTTGGGCATCTCCTCGATCTCGCTGCAGCATATCGAGCCGGGTATCCGCGAACTCGCCACCGCCGCCGGACGCAGGCCCGCGGCTGCGTGATCGCCACAGAAGTCCTGAAAAAAGAGCCGGCCCTGGGCCGGCTCTTTTCGTTTTGACGCACTCCTGTTGCTTTAGGACCCTGGCATATTCGACGGAAATGACTGGCCCATAGGCTGCACCAATGCCGGCGGCATAGTCGGGGCCAGAAGGGGACGAGACAGCCGATGGTGGACCAACCGCCGCGGGTCGCCTCGCAGATAAGACAAAGGTGGAGTGCTTCCATGTCAGTGGCTCTCGAGAAGCAGGAATCGTCGTCGGACCAGCGTTCGCGGCGGTCCGGCGGGCGCGAAGCGCGCCGCGCGATGCGGGCGGCGCCCTTGGCCGACGACATCCGTCCGGTGCGGGCGGGGCTTGAAGGCGGCAGCTATGGCCCATTGAGCCAGAACGACCAGGAACGCATCCACGAAGCGGTGCTGACGCTCCTGGAGACGGTCGGCTTCGCCAACGCCATTCCGTCCTGCGTCGAAGCACTGACCCGGGTCGGCGCCACCTATGGCGACGACGGCCGCATCCGGCTGCCGCGCGCCTTGGTGCTCGACACCATCAAAAAGGCAGCCCGCAACTTCACCCTCTACGGCCAGGATCCGAAGCACGACATGCTGATCCAAGGCAAACGCGTGCATTTCGGCACGGCGGGCGCGGCGGTGCATCTGGTCGATGTCGAGAAGCGCGAATATCGCGAATCGCTGCTGCAGGATCTCTACGACGCCGCCCGTCTAGTCGACGGGCTGGACAACATCCATTTCTTCCAGCGCACCATGGTGCCGCGCGATATTCCCGACCCGCTCGATATGGATTTCAACACGCTCTATGCCTGCGTGATGGGGACGTCCAAGCATGTCGGCACCTCGTTCACCGTGCGCGAGAACGTCAAGCCGGCGCTGGAAATGCTCTATGCGATCGCCGGCGGCGAGGAGAATTTCCGGGCGCGGCCCTTCGTGTCGAACTCGAACTGCTTCGTCGTGCCGCCGATGAAGTTCGCCGAGGATGCCTGCGGCGTGCTGGAGGCCTGCGTCGAAGGCGGCATTCCGATCCTGCTTTTGTCGGCCGGCCAGGCGGGCGCCACGGCACCCGCAGCGATCGCCGGCGCCGTCGTGCAGGCGGTGGCCGAAGTGCTGATGGGCTTGGTCTATGTCAACGCTATCAAGCCCGGACATCCGGCGATCTTCGGCACCTGGCCCTTCGTCTCGGACCTCAGAACCGGCGCCATGTCCGGCGGCTCGGCCGAGCAGGCGGTGCTGACGGCGGCCTGCGCGCAGATGGCGCAATATTACGACCTGCCCGGCGGCTCGGCCGCCGGCATGTCGGACTCGAAGCTGCCCGACATCCAGGCCGGCTACGAGAAGGGCATCACCAATGTCATGGCGGGCTTGTCCGGCTTGAACCTGGTCTATGAATCGGCCGGCATGCATGCCTCGCTGCTCGGCTTCTGCCTCGAAAGCCTGATCATCGACAACGACATGCTCGGCCACTGCCTGCGCTGCGTGCGCGGCGTCGAGGTGACCGACGACGCGCTGTCGATCGACACCATCGCCGATGTCTGCCTCAAGGGTCCCGGACACTATCTCGGCAACGATCAGACGCTGAAGCTGATGCAGACCGAGTATTTCTATCCCGCCGTCGGCGACCGTTTCTCGCCCAAGGAATGGAACGAAAAGGGCCGGCCCGACATCCTGTCGCGGGCTATCGCGGAGAAGAAGCGTGTGCTTGCCGAGCATTTCCCGCGCCATGTCTCGCGCATTCTCGACGACAAATTGCGCGCCCGCTTCGGCGAGATGATCAAATTGCCGCGCAGCAAGATGGGCGGCTAGGACACCTTGATATTTCGGTGAGGCCGGCCTCACCGTTCTGCTCAAGTCACTCGGCGCTCAGTCCGTAGTGCTCGACCACTTCTGGATTGATCAGCTTGGCGTGCAGTGTCATCAGTACGATCTGCGCGTCGAAACTGTCGCCTGCCTCCAGCGCCGCCTCGATGCGGCGCTCGACCTCCAAGGTCGGCTCGCGGCCATTAGCCTGCTCAAACACCTGTGGGCCGGCGACGCAATAGCCGCAAAGCTGCGCAACGGATCGATAGGCGCCCGCCGGCGGCTCATCCGGCCAGCGGTCCTTCATCAGATTGACGATGGTGAGCTTCACGCCCTCCGGCACCAGGGCCGGGTGCAGGTCGGCCGCACGCAATGCCTGGTCGAGCTGGCGCAAGTCGCCCGAGCGGCCGAACATGCCGAGAAAGCCGAGGGAAGAACGCCGTTTCGCCATGGTGGTCTCTTTCTTCGTGAAGCGCTGAGACCAGGCTTATCTGTGGGCGCTCGGAGCCGAAACAAGGGCATGAGTAAGGGCGGCCCGCTGTCCGCAAGCCGCCCTTTGATCGAGCCGAACAAGTTCAGTGATTGTCGCGCGGAACGCCGTTTGTATGGGCGACGTCCTGGTACTTCACCGCCGGCTTCAGCACCATGCCGGCCGAAAACTGGTCGACCATGCCGCGCTGGATCTCCTGCCACGGCGTCTGATGCTTGGGATAGTGATAGCCGCCATTGCCCTGCAGCGCGGCGCGCCGCCTGGCGATCTCCTCGTCGCTGACGAGGATATTGGCGGTGCCCTTCTTCAGGTCGATACGGACGCGGTCGCCGGTCTTCAGCAGCGCCAGGCCGCCGCCGATCGCGGCTTCCGGCGAGGCGTTGAGGATCGACGGCGACCCGGAGGTGCCGGACTGGCGGCCGTCGCCGATGCAGGCCAACGAATGGATGCCCTTCTTGATGAGGTAGGCCGGCGGCTGCATGTTGACCACCTCCGCGCCGCCCGGATAGCCGACTGGACCGGCGCCGCGCATGAACAGGATGGTGTGCTCGTCGATGCCCTGCGCCGGATCGTCGATGCGGGCGTGGTAATCCTCCGGCCCATCGAAAACCATGGCGTTGCCTTCGAAGGCCTCCGGATCGTTCGGATTGGAGAGATAGCGCTCGCGGAATTCCGGCGAGATGCCGCTGGTCTTCATAATAGCGGAATCGAACAGATTGCCCTTGAGATTAATAAAGCCGGCATTGGCCTTGAGCGGCTTGTCGGCGCTGCGAATAACGTCGTGATTCTCGTTGACCGCGTCACGGCAGTTGTCGCCGATCGACTTGCCATTGGCGGTGATCGCATCGGGATGCGGCAACAGCCCGGCCTTCATCAATTCGGCGACGACCGCCGGCACGCCGCCGGCATGGTGATAATCCTCGCCGAGATATTCGCCCGTCGGCTGCAGGTTGACGAGCAACGGCACGTTGAGGCCGATCTTCTGCCAGTCGTCATTGTCGAGCGGCACGCCAAGATGGCGGGCGATCGCATTGAGGTGGATCGGCGCGTTGGTCGAGCCGCCGATGGCCGAGTTGACGACGATGGCGTTCTCGAAGGCCTGACGCGTCATGATGTCGGACGGCTTCAGGTCGTCATGCACCATGTGGACGATGCGCTTGCCGGTCTCGTAGGCGATCTGGCCGCGCTCGCGATAGGGCGCGGGAATCGCGGCTGAGCCGGGCAGTTGCATGCCCAGCGCCTCGGCCAGCGAGTTCATCGTCGTGGCGGTGCCCATGGTGTTGCAATAGCCGGTCGACGGCGCCGAGGAGGCGACGATGTCCATGAACTCGTCATAGTCGATCTCGCCGGCCGACAGGCGCTGGCGCGATTCCCAGACGATGGTGCCGGAGCCGGTGCGCTTGCCGTGGTGCCAGCCATTGAGCATCGGGCCGACCGACAGCGCGATGGCCGGAATGTTGACGGTGGCCGCCGCCATCAGCAACGCGGGCGTGGTCTTGTCGCAGCCGATGGTCAGCACGACGCCGTCGAGGGGATAGCCGTAAAGTACCTCGACCAGGCTGAGATAGGCCAGGTTGCGGTCGAGCGCCGCGGTCGGGCGCTTGCCGGTCTCCTGGATGGGATGACACGGGAACTCGAAGGGAATGCCGCCCATCGAGACGATGCCCTCGCGCACGCGCTTGGCGAGCTCGATGTGATGCCGGTTGCAGGGGGAGAGGTCGGAGCCGGTCTGGGCGATGCCGATCAGCGGCTTGCCCGACATCAGCTCGGCGCGCGTCAGTCCGTAGTTTAGGTAGCGCTCGAGATAGAGCGCCGTCATGCCCGGATTGTCGGGATTATCGAACCACTCCTGGGAGCGAAATTTCTTCTTCTTGGTGGGGGCGCCTGCCATGGTGGTCTCCGTATTTGTATGACAAATCGATATGACAACGCGCGAGCGCAAGCAAGAGGCAGGCGCTGCCGGAACCCGGACTTTGGTGCGATAGACTTGATTCGGCCCGCGCGCTACGACCAATCGGCACCGGCAAAATCGGGGAGGTCTTGATGGCTTTGGTGATCGAAGGCGAGGAGCGGATCGCCGCACCCGTGGAAAAAGTGTGGGACGCCCTCAACGACCCGGAGATCCTGAAAGAAGCCATTCCCGGCTGCCAGAGCCTCGAGAAGAATTCGGACACCGAGATGGCGGCGACCGTGGTGCTCAAGATCGGGCCGATCAAGGCGACCTTCAACGGAGCGGTGACGCTGAAGAACCTCAAGCCGCCGCATTCCTATACCATCCAGGGCGAAGGCAAGGGCGGCATTGCCGGCTTTGCCAAGGGTGGCGCCGACGTGACGCTGACCGCCGACGGGACGGACGGGACGGTCCTCAAATACGCCGCAAAAGCCGAGGTCGGCGGCAAGATCGCGCAACTCGGCAGCCGCCTGATCGAATCGACGTCGAAAAAGCTTACCGGGCAATTCTTCTCCACCTTCGGCGAAAAGGTGGGCGCCTGACCCTTCCCGTGGACGGGAGGGATCACTCGAACACGATGCTCGGCACCGCGGCTTCGGCCGCGCCGCGCTCTTCCTGGACCCGATCCCAGACCTTCGAGGCGATGTCGCGGTAGATTTTCGCCTCCGCACCCTCCGGCTTGGAGGCGACGACCGGCGCGCCGGTATCCGAGCTTTCGCGAATGCCCATTTCCAGCGGCACCTCGCCGAGGAAGGTGACGCCGAGGCGTTCGGCCTCGCGACGCGCGCCGCCATGGCCGAAAATGTCGTAGCGCTTGCCAGTGTCGGGCGCGAGGAAATAGCTCATGTTCTCGACGATGCCGAGCAGCGGCACGTCCACCTTCTTGAACATGTTGAGGCCCTTGCGCGCATCGATCAGCGCCAAGTCCTGCGGCGTGGAGACGATGACGGCGCCCGCAAGCGGCACCTGCTGGGCCATGGTGAGCTGGGCGTCGCCGGTGCCGGGCGGCATGTCGACCACCAGCACGTCGAGCGGACCCCACTCGACCTCGCGTAGCATCTGCGTCAGCGCCGACATCACCATCGGGCCCCGCCAGATCATCGGCGTCTCCTCATCGACGAGGAAGCCCATCGACATCACCTTGAGGCCGTAATTCTGCATCGGCTTGAGGATCTTGCCGTCGACGGTCTGCGGCCGGCCGTGGATGTTGAGCAGCCTGGGCATGGACGGGCCGTAGATGTCGGCATCGAGCACGCCGACCTTCAGCCCGTTGGCGGCAAGGCCGAGCGCCAGGTTGACCGCGGTGGTCGACTTGCCGACGCCGCCCTTGCCGGAGGCGACAGCGATGATGGCGTCGATGCCTGGCACGCCGCGCTTGCCGTGGCTCTGCGATGCGGGCGCGTGCGGCGCGGGGCGCTGCGGCGCCGGCTGCGGAGCGGCGGGCCGCGGGGCAGCCGGGCGCGGCGGTACCGGCGCTTCCATGCCGCCGCCCTTCTTCTCCGCGGTCAGAGCGACGACGGCGCTGGCGACGCCGGGGATAGCCTTCACCGCGCGCTCGGCGGCGGCGCGCAGCGGCTCCAGCTCCTGGGCGCGCGCGGCGGGAACGGTGATCGAGAAGAAGACCTTGGAATCGGCGATAAAAATCTCCGAGACCATGCCGAGATCGACGATGTTGCCGGTGAAGTCCGGCCCGTTCACCGTCTTCAGGCGCTCGACGACGGATTCCTTGGTGATGGACATGAGCTTTTTCCCAAGCGTTTGCCGGGTCAGATAATGCAGTTCCCGGAGAGAACCAAGCTTCGGAACGACATGTGCGGCGACATGCCTTCAAAAACTTGCACGCGCGTGTCGGTTTTCGCGGGCGCCTTTCGTCTTCCAGACAGAAGCATCCAGGCTGCGGTCGCCGGAAGACGACGCAATCCTATTTTCCGGTTTTCCAGCGGTGCGGCGAAAATGGAGCAGCCGAGAGAGAAAGGAGAAACTCATGCTCGCAAACAGCAACGCCACTGCCAATCTCGCGGTCAAGGACTTGGAGAAGGCCAAAGCTTTCTATGCTGGAACGCTGGGTCTCAGCCAAGTAGACGACATGGGCGGCGAACTGATCGTGTATAAGAGCGGCGACACGCTCATCAACGTCTACCATTCGCAATTCGCCGGCACCAACAAGGCGACGGCGGTGACCTGGGCGGTCGGCGACCAGATCGGCGCGATCGTCAAATCGTTGAAGTCGAAGGGCGTCACTTTCGAGCATTACGACATGCCCGGGCTGTCGCTCGAGGGCGACCTCCATGTCGGTTACGGCATGAAGGTCGCCTGGTTCAAGGATCCGGACGGCAATATCCTGAACCTGGTGGGCGAATAGGACGCGGCGGCGACCCGGGCCGCCTCATGCGGCCAGTCGCGTCGCGACATAGGTCAATGCCGAAATTGCCGCCGTCGCCGGCAAGGTGATCACCCAAGCGACGACGATGTTGCCGGCGATACCCCAGCGCACGGCGGAGACGCGACGAGCGGCGCCGACGCCGATGATGGCGCCGGTGATGGTGTGCGTCGTCGAGACCGGGACACCGAGCCAGGTGGCGGCGAACAGCGTGATGGCACCGCCGGTCTCGGCGCAGAAACCCTGCATGGGGTTCAGCCGCGTGATCTTCGATCCCATGGTGTGGACGATGCGCCAGCCGCCGAACAGCGTGCCCAGAGCCAGCGCCGACTGACAGGTGAGGACCACCCATAGCGGCACGTGGAAAGTCGGGCCGAGCACACCTTGCGAATAGAGCAGCACGGCGATTATGCCCATGGTTTTCTGCGCGTCGTTGCCGCCATGCCCAAGCGAATAGAGCGAGGCGGAAAAGAACTGCAGGAGACGAAACGTATTGTCGACCGCGAACGGCGTCTGGCGCACGAACAGCCAGGAGACGATGGCCACAAGGACGAGCGCCAGCACGAACCCGGTCGCCGGCGAGAGCACGATGGCCGCGACCGTCTTGCCGAGCCCAGACCAGACGATGGCGCCGGTTCCGGCCTTGGCGACGCCCGCGCCGACCAACCCGCCGATCAGCGCGTGCGAGCTGCTCGACGGAATGCCGGCGACCCAGGTGACGATGTTCCAGACGATGGCCCCGACGAGCGCGGCAAAGATCACCGCCGGTGTGACGATGCTGGCGTCGACGATGCCTTTTCCCACCGTCTCGGCGACATGCAGGCCGAAGAACAGGAAGGCAATGAAATTGAAGAAAGCCGCCCAGAACACAGCGTAATGCGGCCTGAGCACACGGGTGGAGACAATGGTCGCGATCGAGTTGGCGGCATCGTGCAGGCCGTTGAGGAAATCGAAGAACAGTGCCACGGCGACGAGGCCGACCAGCAGGGGAAAAGCGATCGCGGCTTCCATCGCCTAAACGTTCTCGATGACGATGCCGCTGATCTCGTTGGCGACATCTTCGAAGCGGTCGACCACCTTCTCCAACTGGCCATAAATCTCCGAGCCGATCAGATAAGCCATGGCGTCGCCGCGGCCGTGACGCCTGAACAGATCCTTCAGGCCTTGCTCGTGCAGGTCGTCGGCACGACCCTCGACGCGCATCACCTCCTCGGCGATGGCATTGAGGCGCGCTGCGTTGGCGCCGACTTTGCCCAACAGCGGGATCGCCTCCGCGACCAATCGGGCAGCCTGGACGATGACGCCGCCCATTTCCCGCATCAACGGGTCGAAGTCCTTGACCTCGAATAATTTCACCGTCTTGACGGTCTTGTGCATCATATCGATGGCATCATCCATCGACTGGATCAGATCCTTGATGTCGCCGCGGTCGAAGGGGGTGATGAAGGAGCGCCTGACGGCAAGCAGGACCTCGGCTGTGATGCCGTCGGCCTCGTTTTCGAGATCGACGATCTTCTGGCACCAGCGGTCGATGTCCTTGCCCTGCAAAAGCTGCTCGAGAGCCTCGGCGCCACCGACCACGGTGCGCGAATGCCGCTCGAACAGATCGAAGAAGCGATCCTCGCGCGGCAACAGCTTGCGAAACCAGCCCAGCATGTCGTCCTCCTCAATCCGCGCCCTACCCCACATAGCGCCCCGCGCGGCGCGGGAAAACAGATAGCCGGCTCAAAAGTGTGGACGAGGTCCGATTGCGCGTGCGTCTTGCGGAGCGATGCGATTTCCCCGACCTTGGGCCGAACGCTGCGGATCGGATGGCATGATCGACAAGCTGGAATTCTTCATCGCTTTGGCCAAGGAGGAGCATTTCGGCCGGGCCGCGGAAGTGTGCGGCGTCACGCAGCCGACTCTATCGGCCGGCATCAAGCAGCTCGAAGAGCAGCTCGGCGTCATGCTGGTGCTGCGCGGTTCCCGCTTCCAGGGCCTGACGCCGGAAGGCAAACAAGTGCTGGGCTGGGCGCGCCGCATCGTGGGCGATACAAGGACCATGCGCGAGGAGATGCGGGCGGCGCGTCACGGTCTGTCCGGACGCATCCGCATCGCGGCAATCCCGACGGCGCTTGCCATGGTGGCGCGGCTGACCACGCCGTTCCGGGAAAAGCATCCGGGCGTCACCTTCTCGGTGCTGTCGCGCACCTCGATCGAAGTGCTGTCGCTGCTCGGCAATTTCGATGTCGATGCCGGCATCACCTATCTCGATAACGAGCCGCTCGGACGCGTGACCAGCGTGCCGCTCTATGACGAGCGCTACCAGCTCATCACCGCGGTCGGGAACCCCTATTCCGACCGCGACAAAGTGACTTGGTCCGAGATCAGCCAGCTGCCGCTCTGTCTTCTCACGCCGGATATGCAGAACCGCCGCATCATCGACCAACACCTTGCGGAAGCCGGCGTGCAGGTACGGCCGACGCTGGAATCCAATTCGATGATCGTGCTATTCTCGCATATCAGGACCGGCAAATGGTCGTCGATCATGCCGCTCAACCTTGCGGAAACATTTGGCTTTTCCGAACCGATCAGGGCGATACCGATCGTCGAGCCGGATGCCAGCCACACGGTCGGGCTGGTGGCGGCGCGGCGCGAGCCGCACACGCCGCTGGTGCAGGCGCTTCTGGACGAGGCGATGGCGCTGGCGGACGATTTCCGCGCCCACCGCTAGGTTAGATAATGCGGGCCGCCGGCTCTTGATAGAAAATTTCTATCGAGCAACGGGAGCGCTTTATTGATCTCGGGGGTTTCCTCTGATTTCGTAAGGACTTAGCGATATTGCGTCTACGCATGTCGTCGCCTCAAAATCGCTAAGCGTTTGGGCGACATATGGTTGGATGCCACGACCCAGGGAGGGCGCTGCGTGACCATGCAGGCCGCAAGTACCGAGATAGCGTCGCGCACGGCGGCGATCATTGACGAGATGAAGGGCCTCGAGGGCCCGCTGCTGCCGATCCTGCACAGCATACAGGAAGAGTTCGGGCACGTTCCGAAGGACGCTCTGCCGGTGATCGCCGACGGGCTGAACCTCTCCCGTGCCGAAGTGCACGGCGTGGTCAGCTTCTATCACGATTTCCGCGCGCAGCCCGCAGGACGGCATGTGCTGAAGCTCTGCCAGGCGGAAGCCTGCCAGTCGATGGGCTCGGAGGCGGTCGCCGCCAAGGTCAAGCAGTTGCTCGGCATCGATTTCCACGAGACCGCGCGCGACGGATCGGTTACACTGGAGCCGGTCTATTGCCTCGGGCTTTGCGCCTGCTCGCCGTCGGCAATGCTCGACGGCGAAGTCATCGGCCGGCTCGATGACGAGAAGATCGAAGAGATCGTCGCGGAGGTGCGTTCATGATCCCGCGCATCTATATCCCGGCAGATTCCGGCGCGCTGGCGCTCGGCGCCGAAAAGGTCGCCAAAGCGATCGAGAAGGAGCTCAGGGAGCGCGGCGTCGAAGCCAAGATCGTGCGCAACGGTTCGCGTGGCGCTTACTTCCTGGAGCCGATGGTGGAAGTGGCTACCGACATGGGCCGCATCGCCTACGGGCCGGTAAAGCCGTCCGACGTCAAGAGCCTGTTCGACAGCGGCTTCCTTACCGGCGGCCACCACAAGCGCTGGCTGGGCTCGCCCGACAAGATCCCCTTCTTCGCCAAGCAGACGCGGCTGACCTTCGCGCGCTGCGGCGTCATCGATCCGCTGTCGCTTGACAGCTACAAATCGCATGGCGGCCTGAACGGCCTGCAGAATGCAGTGGCGATGGCGCCCGCGGATATCGTGAAGCAGGTGACCGAATCCGGCCTGCGCGGCCGCGGCGGCGCCGGCTTCCCGACGGGCATCAAGTGGAAGACGGTGCTGGATACGGCGGGCTCGCAGAAATACATCGTCTGCAACGCCGACGAGGGCGACAGCGCCACTTTCGCCGACCGCATGATCATGGAAGGCGATCCCTTCGTGCTGATCGAAGGCATGGCGATCGCCGGCATCGCCACAGGCGCGACCAAGGGCTTCGTCTATATCCGCTCGGAATATCCGCATGCGGTGGCGACGATGAACAAGGCCGTCGCGATCGCGCGCAGGGCGGGCGTGCTCGGCCCCAATGTGCTGGGCTCCCCCAACGCCTTCGACATGGAAATCCGCGTCGGCGCCGGCGCCTATGTCTGCGGCGAGGAAACCTCCTTGCTCAACAGCCTCGAAGGTAAACGCGGCGTGGTGCGCGCCAAGCCGCCCCTGCCGGCCATTCAAGGGTTGTTCGGCAAGCCGACGGTGATCAACAATGTGATCAGCCTGGCCTCCGTGCCTGTCATCATGGACAAGGGCGCCGCCTACTACAAGGATTTCGGCATGGGCCGCTCGCGCGGCACGATCCCGATACAGATCGCCGGCAACGTCAAGCATGGCGGCCTGTTCGAGACGGCCTTCGGTCTGACGCTCGGCGAAATCGTCGACGAGATCGGCGGCGGCACGGCTTCGGGACGCCCGGTGAAGGCGGTGCAGGTCGGCGGGCCGCTCGGCGCCTATTTCCCGCGCGCGCTCTTCGACACGCCCTTCGACTACGAGGAATTCGCCAAGCGCGACGGACTGATCGGCCATGCCGGCATAACCGTGTTCGACGACAGCGCCGACATGATGAAGCAGGCGCGCTTCGCCATGGAGTTCTGCGCTATCGAGAGCTGCGGCAAGTGCACGCCCTGCCGCATCGGCTCGACGCGCGGCATGGAGGTTCTCGACAAGGTGGCTGCCGGGATCGAGGCGGAGAAGAACCTCGCGCTGGTCACCGACCTCTGCAACACAATGAAGTTCGGATCGCTCTGCGCGCTGGGCGGCTTCACGCCCTATCCGGTGATGAGCTCGATCACGCATTTCCCCGAAGATTTCAAGCCTGCGCCGGCGCGCGTGGCGGCTGAATAGGAGCTGGCAGATGAACATCAAGGCCGACTTCCCGACACTCATCCAGGAGATCGACTACGGAACGCCGGAGTCGAAAGCGACCAAGCAGGTCACGCTGACCGTCGACGGGCAAAGCATCACCGTGCCGGAAGGCACCTCGATCATGCGCGCGGCCATGGAGGGTGGCGTCGAGATCCCGAAGCTCTGCGCCACCGACATGCTCGACTCCTTCGGCTCCTGCCGCGTCTGCCTGGTCGAGATCGAAGGACGCGGCGGCACGCCCGCCTCCTGCACGACGCCCGTTGCCGAGGGTATCGTGGTGCGCACGCAATCGGACCGGCTCGACGCGATCCGGCGCGGCGTCATGGAGCTCTATGTCTCCGACCATCCGACCGGCTGGAACGAGAAGGCCGGAACCGGCGCCAGCGAGTTCGACGCGGTGGCGAAGTCGGTGGGGCTCACCGAAAACCGTTACGGCGTCGAAGGCCGCAACCACGTCAAGCAGGAGAACGGGGTCGCGCCCGGCCACGGCTCCCTGGCTGTCGACTATATCGCACGCGACGAATCCAATCCTTATTTCACCTACGACCCGGCACAGTGCATCGTCTGCTCGCGCTGCGTGCGCGCCTGCGAGGAAGTGCAGGGCACCTTCGCGCTGACCATCGAGGGCCGCGGTTTCGAGTCACGCATGGTCGCCGGCATGCATGAGGATTTCATCGCTTCCGAATGCGTCTCCTGCGGCGCCTGCGTGCAGGCCTGCCCGACGGACGCATTGCGCGAGAAGACTGTGCTTGAAAAGGGCATGCCGGAGCGCTCGGCCGTCACCACCTGCGCCTATTGCGGCGTCGGCTGCTCGTTCAAGGCCGAGGTGAAGGATGACGAGGTCATCCGCATGATGCCTTACAAGGACGGCAAGGCCAACCATGGCCATTCCTGCGTGAAAGGCCGTTTCGCCTATGGCTACGCAACGCATAAGGACCGCATCCTGTCGCCGATGATCCGCGAGAAGATCACCGATCCCTGGCGCGAGGTGAGCTGGGAAGAGGCTATCGCCCACACGGCCAAGGAATTCCGCCGCATCCAGTATCAATACGGACGCGGCGCCATCGGCGGCATCACCTCTTCGCGCTGCACGAATGAGGAAACCTATCTCGTCCAGAAGCTGGTGCGGCAGGGCTTCCGTAACAATAATGTCGACACTTGCGCGCGCGTCTGCCATTCACCGACCGGCTACGGTCTCGGCCAGACCTACGGCACCTCGGCCGGCACGCAGGATTTCGATTCCGTCGAATACACCGATGTCGCGGTGATCATCGGCGCCAATCCGGCTTCCGCGCACCCCGTGTTCGCCTCGCGGCTGAAGAAGCGGCTGCGCCAGGGCGCCAAGCTGATCGTCATCGATCCGCGCCGCACCGAGATGGTGAGATCGGCCCATGTCGAGGCAGACTACCACCTGCCTTTGAAGCCCGGCACCAATGTGGCGGTGCTGACGGCGCTGGCGCATGTCATCGTCACCGAAGGCCTGTTCGACGAGGCTTTCATCCGCGAGCGCTGCGACTGGGCCGAATTCGAGGACTGGGCTTCCTTCGTCGCCCTGCCGGAGAACAGCCCCGAGACTGTCGGCAAGCTGTCCGGGGTCGACCCGGAGGCCATCCGGGGTGCTGCGCGGCTCTATGCCAAGGGCGGCAATGGCGCGATCTATTACGGCCTCGGCGTCACCGAGCACAGCCAGGGCTCGACCACTGTGATCGCCATCGCCAACCTCGCCATGGCCACCGGCAATATCGGCCGTCCGGGTGTCGGCGTGAACCCGCTGCGCGGCCAGAACAACGTGCAGGGCTCATGCGATATGGGCTCCTTCCCACATGAGCTGCCGGGTTACCGCCATATCTCGGGCGACGCAGTGCGCGATATCTACGAGAGCCTGTGGGGCGTGAAGCTGGACGACGAGCCGGGCCTTCGCATCCCCAACATGCTGGACGCCGCCGTCGACGGCTCGTTCAAGGGCATCTACATCCAGGGCGAGGACATCCTGCAGTCCGATCCCGACACCAAGCATGTCGCCGGCGGTCTCGCCGCGATGGAATGCGTGGTCGTGCACGACCTCTTCCTCAACGAGACGGCGAACTACGCGCATGTCTTCCTGCCGGGCTCGACCTTCCTCGAGAAGGACGGCACCTTCACCAATGCCGAGCGCCGCATCAACATGGTGCGCAAGGTGCTGGAGCCGAAGG
This sequence comes from Mesorhizobium sp. SOD10, assembly GCA_000824805.1. Classification (GTDB taxonomy): domain Bacteria; phylum Pseudomonadota; class Alphaproteobacteria; order Rhizobiales; family Rhizobiaceae; genus Mesorhizobium. The sequence goes on along the minus strand of CCNA01000001.1, from coordinate 182,673 downwards.
CGCGCTACGCTGACTGGGAAGCGACGCAGGAACTCGCCCGCGCCATCGGGCTCGACTGGAACTATACGCATCCGTCCGAGATCATGGACGAGATCGCCAAGACCACGCCGAGTTTCGCCGGCGTCTCCTTCGATCTGATCGACCGCGTCGGCTCGGTGCAGTGGCCCTGCAACGAAAAGGCACCGCTCGGCACGCCGGTCATGCATGTCGACGGCTTCGTGCGCGGCAAGGGCAAATTCATCCGTACCGAATATGTGGCGACGGACGAGCGGACCGGCCCGCGCTATCCGCTGCTGCTCACCACCGGACGTATCCTGTCGCAGTACAATGTCGGCGCGCAGACGAGGCGCACCGGAAACATTGTTTGGCATGCCGAGGACCGGCTGGAGATCCATCCGCATGACGCCGAAGTCCGCGGCGTGCGCGATGGCGACTGGGTGCGGCTCGCGAGCCGCTCCGGCGAGACGACGCTGCGCGCGCTGATCACCGACCGCGTCTCGCCCGGTGTCGTCTACACGACCTTCCACCACCCCGACACGCAGGCCAATGTGATCACGACCGACTTCTCGGACTGGGCGACCAACTGTCCGGAATACAAGGTCACCGCCGTGCAGGTGGCGCCGTCCAACGGCCCGACCGACTGGCAGAAGGACTATAACGAGCAGGCTCGGCAGAGCCGCCGTATCGCTCCGCTGGAAGCGGCGGAGTAGAGGCAAGAGCTTCAATCTTGACTGCTGACCGACCCTCACTCCGTCGAGCTTCGCTTGACACCTCTCCCCCGATCGACGGGGGAGAGGAAAGGCGCGAACGCCCACAGCTACTGCGAAGGACAGGCGGTATAGAGGGGCGCGCCTCATGACGAACGAACGCCGTCCGGTCACTCAAATCTCTCGCCTCGCGCATCGCGCCGGCGGCACTGCGGCCGCGAACCGCATGGTGCCCGAAGAGACTCCGGTGGCGTTCTCCTATGCCGGCACCACGCATGCGGTGATGATGGCGAGCCCCGCCGATTTCGAGGATTTCGCGCTCGGCTTCTCGCTGACCGAAGGCATCGTCGCCGACCGAAAAGAGATCGAGGCGATCGAAGTCGAGGATCTCGGTGCCGGCATCGACATCCAGATCAGGCTGAAGGACAAGGCCAACACGCGCTTCCAGGCGCGGCGGCGCCGGCTTGCAGGGCCGGTCGGCTGCGGCTTATGCGGCATCGAATCCATCGAGGAAGCGATGCGCTCGGTCGACGCCGTGGGTTCGTCGAAGCTTACGCTTGACGCAGGGGATGTCACCCGTTCGGTGAAGCTGCTGTCGAAGCAGCAGCCGCTGCACATTGAAACCGGGGCGGTTCACGCTGCCGGCTTCTACGTTCCCGGGAAAGGCATCGTGATGGCGCGCGAGGATGTCGGCCGCCACAACGCACTCGACAAGCTCGCCGGCGCGCTGGCCAAGGCCGGAATCGACGGCGCGAGCGGCGCCGTCGTGGTGACCTCGCGCGTCTCGGTCGAGATGGTGCAGAAGACGGCCGCCATCGGCGCCCCGATCATCATGGCTGTCTCTGCACCCACAGCACTCGCTATCCGCACCGCCGAAGCCGCCGGCATGACGCTTGTGGCGCTGGTGCGCGGGGACGATTTCGATATTTTCACCCACCCCGAACGGGTGGCTTCCGGAGTTGCCAAGCATGTCGCATGACGAAGACCACATCGCCAGCACCAAGGAAAAGCTGGTGCGCATGGCCAACCAGATCGCCACCTTCTTCCATTCGAAGCCGCGCGAGGAAGGCATCGCCGGCGTCGCCGAGCACATCAACAAATTCTGGGAGCCCAGGATGCGGCGGCAGTTCTTTGAACTGCTCGACGGCGACGCGGAGGATTTCGACGAGTTGGTGATAGCCGCCTCACCCAAGATCAAGCGGCCGCAGACGCCACAGCAGGCCGACGCGAGCCTGGGCTATGTCAGGCCTGCCGAGGCCGTGGGCGCCACGTCCCGGAAATAGGCAGGACAACTCTCGGTCGCCGAATGTCTTATATTCCCGCTTTCTAAAGTTCTTCTGCCTTAGACGGCCCATTTCTGCTAAGGTCGGCGACCGGAAATCGTCAGGCCAGGCGGAAAACTCGTGAGGCCGATCGAGACCAGATATGCGCGCAGCGGAGAGGTGCGGATCGCCTATCAGGTGGTCGGCCAGGGCTCGTTCGATCTGGTCTTCGTGCCAGGCTTCATCTCCAATCTGGATTTGCATTGGGAAGACGAGGGCTACAGCCGCCTGTTGAAGCGGCTCTCGGCCTTCTCGCGGCTGATCCTGTTCGACAAGCGCGGCACCGGGCTTTCCGACCGCGTCGACAGCCGACACCTTCCCAGCCTCGAAACACGCATGGACGACGTGCGCGCGGTGATGGATGCCGCCGGCAGCGGCCGTGCGGCGATCCTCGGCGCGTCGGAAGGGGCGCCGATGGCGATGCTGTTCGCCGCCACCTATCCGCAGCGGACGCGTGCGCTGGTGCTTTATGGCGGCTATGCGCATTTCCATAAATGGGTGATGCCGCGGGAGCGGCTGGAGGCCTTTATCGAGACGGCGGAAACGTCCTGGGGCACCGGCGCGACACTGCCCAATTTCGCGCCTGGCCGGGTAGACGACGCGCATTTTGCCCAATGGTGGGCCCGGTTCGAGCGTCTGTCGGCCAGCCCGACCGCCGCGGCAGCGCTTGCCCGCATGAACGCCGATATCGACGTGCGCGACATGCTCGGGACGATCCGTGTGCCGACATTCCTTATCCATCGCCGTAACGACGCCCGCGTCGACCCCGACGCCAGCCGCTTCCTGGCCAGGAAGATCCCCGACGCCCGTCTGGTCGAAATCTCGGGGCGCGACCACCCGATCTGGACCGGCGACGTCGACCGAGTGGCCGACCTGATCGAGGAATTCCTGACCGGGGAACCGGCAGTGGCCGATGTAGAACGCGTGCTCGCTGCGTTGCTGGTCACGCGCATCTACGACACGGCCAAGCTCGGCGATCGTATGTGGAGCGAGCGCAGCCAGCACTTCCAGGAAACCTGGCGGCTTTTGGTCGGGCGCCATGGCGGACGCACGGCCGGAACACATGCCGAATTGATGATCTCGCGCTTCGATGGGCCGGCGCGCGCCATACGCTGCGCGGCGGCACTGCGCGAGGCGGCACAGCAGATCGGCGTGGCGAGCGCGCAGGGCGTGCATGTCGGCGAGATCGAAATGCGCGGCCAACCGGTCGGGCTGACGGCGCGGGTGACGATGCAGCTCGCCGCCTATGCCGGGCGCGGCGACATCCTGGCCTCGCGGCTGGTCGCCGATCTCGCGGTTGGCTCCGGCCTGCATTTCATCGACGCCGGACGCGTCAGCCTTGATGAGCTGGATGAGCCTGTACCGGTGGTTCTGGCGACGTCGGAGCAGCATCTGGAACCGGCCTGCCGGCCCAAAGCAAAGTCTGCCGATCCGGCCGCGCTGACGGCGCGCGAGAGCGAGGTGGTGAACCTGATCGCCGACGGCAAGAGCAACGCGGCGATCGCCGCCGAGCTCAGCCTCAGCGAGCATACGGTCAAGCGGCACGTCGCCAACATCCTGCTCAAGCTCGACCTGCCGTCGCGCGCGGCGGCGGCGGCTTTTTCGGCGAGGCATGCTGGCCCGGACGGGCCATGAGAGCCATGGCGCTTTCGGGGGAAGCGCTGGGGGCACTGTAAGCGATACCAATTCTCCCTATGCGGGCCGGGCGATGTCGCCGAAATGCCCTGCGAAATGGAGGATGACATGCTGAAACTCAGTCGCAAGATCGGACTGCTGGCATTTGCCGCGGGTGCTTTGCTGGCCATCACCCCGGCGCATGCCGAAGACGCTTCGGCCACCGCCGCCTACAAGGACATCCAGGCCACGCTCGGCACGGTGCCGGACATGTTCAAGACGTTGCCCGATGTGGCGGTCGCCGGCGCCTGGGCCGAGATCAAGGGTGTTCAGCTCAACCCCAACACCGCCCTCAGCGGCAAGACCAAGGAGCTGATGGGGCTGGCGGTCGCCTCGCAGATACCCTGCCAGTACTGCATCTACTTCCACACGCTAGCGGCCAAGGCGAACGGCGCGAGCGACGAGGAGATCAAGGAGGCGGTGGCGATGGCGGCGATCGTACGCCACTGGTCGACCATGCTCAACGGCAGCCAAGTCGATCTCGCCGCCTTCAAGAAACAGACCGACGACCTGTTCGCCGCCGTCAAGGCCAAGTCGCAGTGAACGAAATCCTGCCCGGCGACGAATGCCGGGTGGTTCCCTCGTCAACCGCCCGATCGAAGACGGGCATATGGAGGATGACATGCTGACCAAGACAGGAAACGTGGATGGCGCCGCGATCAAGAAGGCGATCGAGGGCCGTGACGGCAAGTTGCTGTCGAGCTTCTACACCGACGATGCGCTGGTGCGGGTGATCGACCGCAACAATCCGCCGAGCAAGCCGCGCGAGATCCGCGGCCGCGCGGCGATCAGCACCTTCTGGGACGATATCTGCAGCCGGGCCATGACCCACAAGGTCGACACCACCATCGCCGAGGGCGACAGCCTCGCCTTCACCCAGGCTTGCGCCTATCCGGACGGCACAAAGGTGTACTGCGCAGCGATGGTGGAGCTGAAGAACGGGCGGATCGCGCGGCAGACCGTCGTGCAGGCCTGGGACGAATAATCAACCCACGGACAATCAACAGCGGACAATCAACAGCGCAATCATGAGGGAGAGCAAACATGTTCAGCGCCAGATGGCAGATCGATGCCAAGTTCGGACATAAGCAGACCGCACTCGAGTTGATGCGCAAATGGGAGCGCGAGATCGGCTCGCAGGTCGGGCTCGCCGATTTGAATTTCCGGCTCATGACGGGATCGATCGGCGCGCGAGAGGCGACGATCGAGTCCCATCATGAGGTCGAGAGTCTGGCTCAGCTGGAAGCGTTCTTCGCCAAGATCGCCAAGATCGATGCGCATGCCAAATGGGGCAAGGAATTGGAGCCCTATGTGGTGTCGGGCACCAGCCAGTGGCAGATCTTCCGGATCGTGGAATAGCCCCATCGTCGACGAGCCGGAGCTGAGGGCCGCCGGCGAGGAGCGTGGTACGAGTGGCCGCGACGTGGGCGGCCGCTCGTCATCGTCAGATCGACAAGACCGGGGACTGAACTCCCGGTGCGACGAGCCCCGGCGGCTGCGTCGGTTGCCGTGTCATGGCTCTCCCGGGCCATGCCCCGCTGGTCCTTTCGGGCGAAGCGGCGGGCACCGGATTGGTGCACTGTGCTCTTCCTGCACCATCCAACGCACCCGCCCGTCGAGGCGGCATAACGAAGCAACAAATGCGTGGCGCCGACGCCGCATGGCGTTTGGCGCAATCAAGGGAGCAAATCGATGACCGACGAAACCCATGCAAAACTGCGTGAAAGCCTGCGCGGAGAGGTGATCCTGCGTGACGATGCCGGCTATGACGAGGCCCGCAAGGTCTATAACGGGATGATCGAAAAGCGCCCGTTGCTGATTGCCCGCTGCGCCGATGTCGCCGACGTGATCACCGCCGTGAAATACGCGCGCGACAACGATCTGCTGATCGCCGTGCGCGGCGGAGGGCACAATGGCGCCGGGCTGGGGATCTGCGACGGCGGCCTTGTCATCGACCTGTCGATGATGAAGGGGGTCCATGTCGATCCGAAAACGCGCACCGTGAGGGTCGGCCCCGGCTGCACTTCGGGGGACGTGGACCATGCCACCCATCCTTTCGGGCTGGCTGTTCCGGCCGGCATCGTCTCGACCACCGGCGTTGCCGGGCTAACTCTCGGCGGAGGGACGGGCTATCTCACGCGCAGATACGGCCTCACCATCGACAATCTGGTCGAAGCCGATCTGGTGCTGGCCGACGGCAGCGTAGTGACAGCCAGCAAAGCCGAGAACCCGGACCTGTTCTGGGCGCTCCGCGGCGGCGGCGGCAATTTCGGCGTCGTGACGAGCTTCCTGTTCCAGGCCCATCCTGTGAACATGGTCTTCGGCGGCCCGGTGTTCTGGGAGGCCAAGGATGCCCCGGCCGTCATGCGGACCTATCGCGACTACCTGCCGGAGGCGCCGGAAGATCTCGGCGCTTTTGTCGGCCTGAAAACCGTTCCGTCGACCGATCCCTTCCCGCGCGAATATTGGGGCAAGCGCGCCTGTGCCATCATTTCCTGCTACAACGGCAGCGAGGAGGATGGCCGCAAGGCCATGGCGCCGCTGCTCGACAATCTGCCGCCGCCGATCTTCAACTGGATGGGCATGATGCCGTTCCCGGCCTTGCAGGCAATGTTCGATCCGCTGCTTCCGAAAGGCCTGCAATGGTATTGGAAGGGCGATTTCGTCAGGTCGCTTCCGGACGAAGCCATCGCGACCCATATCGCGCAGGCCGCCGAGGCGCCGAGCGAATTGTCGCTCATGCATCTTTACCCGATCGACGGCGCCGTCCGCCGCGTCGGCAAGGATGAGACGGCATGGAATGCGCGCGACGCAACCTGGTCAATGGTCATCGCCGGCATCGATCCCGATCCAGGCAAGGCCGCCGACCTCACCAAGTGGGCCAAGAATTACTGGGCGAGCATCCATCCACACAACGGCGAAGGCGGCTACGTGAATTTCATGATGGACGACGAAGGAGAAGCGCGCGTGCAGGCGAGCTATGGCGCAAATTACGAGCGGCTGAGCCAGGTGAAGCGCATCTATGACCCGTTCAACGTCTTCCGGGTCAACCAGAACATCAAGCCCGCGACTTCGGCGGCGGAGGGCAGGACGGCCGCTTAAATCAGCCGCGCCGCTTCGGTCGGATTGCCGCCCCTTGGGCAAATCGGCTGGTAGCCGGCTTGGCCAGCCGGATACCAGCTACGCCTCACCAAGATCGCCCGGCGCTTCGGCCACGCCGCAGCGGGGCGATCTATCCTCTCCGACAAGGGAGAGGCACATGGCGCTACCCGTGCGCCACCATCACGTGGCGCACGGCGGTGTAGTCCTCCAGCGCGTAGAGCGACATGTCCTTGCCGTAGCCGGACTGCTTCAATCCGCCATGCGGCATTTCGTTGGTCAGCATGAAGTGGGTGTTGATCCAGGTGCAGCCATATTGCAGGCGGGCCGCGGTCGCCATGGCGCGCGAAATGTCTTTGGTCCATACCGACGAGGCAAGGCCGTAGTCGCTGTCATTCGCCCAGTTCACCGCCTCGTCGACATCCGCGAAGCGGGTGACCGAAACGACCGGACCGAACACTTCGCGGCGCACGATCTCGTCTTCCTGCAGCGCGCCGGCGACGACCGTCGGCTGGTAGTAGAAGCCGGAGCCTACGCCCGGCTTGCCGCCGGTGGTGATCTCGATGTGCTTCAGCTCCGAGGCGCGCTCGACGAAGCTCGACACGCGGTCACGCTGGCGGCGCGAGATCAACGGACCGATCTCGTTTTCGGTGTCGTCGGGCTGGTTGTATCTGATGGTCGATACGGCCGATGACAGATCGGCAACCAGCTTGTCGTAGATCTTCTTGCCGGCATAGATGCGACAGGCGGCGGTGCAGTCCTGGCCGGCATTGTAATAGCCGAAGACGCGCAGACCGTTGATCACGGCGCCGAGATCGGCGTCGTCGAAGACGATGACCGGCGCCTTGCCGCCGAGCTCGAGATGCGTGCGCTTGACCGACTTGGCGGCCGCCTGCAGCACCTTCTTGCCGGTGGCGACATCGCCGGTGATCGAGATCATGTTGACCTTGGGATGATTGATCAGCGTGTTGCCGACGCTGTCGCCGCGACCGAGCACAACGTTGACGACGCCCTCGGGCAGGATCTCGGCGAGGATCTTCGCCAGCTTCAGCGCCGTGAGCGGCGTCTGCTCGGAAGGCTTGAAGACGACCGTGTTGCCGCCGCCGATCGCCGGCGCCAGCTTCCACGCCATCATCATCAGCGGATAGTTCCAAGGCGCGATCGAAGCGACGATGCCGACCGGGTCGCGTCGCACCATCGAGGTGTGGCCGGGCAGGTATTCGCCGGCGACCTGGCCGGGCATCGAACGCACCGCCCCGGCGAAGAAGCGGTAGCAGTCGACGATCGCCGGGATCTCGTCATTGAGCACGGCGTTGATCGGCTTGCCGCAATTCAGCGCTTCGAGCGCCGCGAATTCTTTCGCTTCCGCCTCGATGCGATCGGCGATCTTGAGCAGGTAGCCCGAGCGCTGCGCCGGCGTCGTGCGCGACCAACTGACGAATGCTTGTTCGGCGGCACTGACGGCCGCGTCGATCTGCGCCGGGCTCGCTTCGGGCAAATTGAGAATGGTCGCGCCGGTCTTCGGATTGAGGATCGGCTCCTCGGTTTCGGTGCCCTTCTCGAATTTCGAGCCGATCAGCATCTGGGTGTCCATGGGGTTTCTCCTATTCAGGAGCGAGTAAGGAGTAGCGAATAGCGAATGGGGTTTGGCTGCCGGCTTTCCCTATTCGCTATGCGCTACTCCCTATTCGCTGTTTTCATTTTCCGCTCCCCGCGATCTGGTCGCCGTCGCGGGTCAGGTAATAGGCCAAGAGGATCGGCAGCAGCGTCACCAGCACGACGACCATCGCCACGACATTGGTGACCGGGCGCTGGCGCGGCCGGATCAGCTCTTCCAGCATCCAGATCGGCACGGTCTGCTGCTGGCCGGCGGTGAAGGTGGTGACGATGACCTCGTCGAAGGACAGCGCGAAGGCGAGCATGCCGCCGGCAAGCAATGCGGTGGCGATGTTCGGCAGCACGACATGCCGGAAGGTCTGAAAACTATCGGCGCCGAGGTCCATCGAGGCCTCGATCATCGAGCCCGAGGTGCGGCGGAAACGGGCGACGGCGTTGTTGTAGACGACGACCACGCAGAAGGTGGCGTGACCGAGCACGATCGTCCAGAACGAGAAGGGAATGTCGGCCAGCGCAAAGGCCGAGCGCAGGGCGATGCCGGTGATGATGCCGGGCAGCGCGATCGGCAGGATGACCAGGAGCGAGATGGTCTCGCGGCCGAAAAAGCGCGTCTGCGAGACGGCGGCGGCGCAAAGCGTGCCGAGCACCAGCGCGATTGCCGTCGAGATGGCGGCGACGCGGACCGACAGCGACAGCGCATCCCAGACATCCGGCCGGTTCCAGGTGACGGCGAACCATTGCGTGGTGAGCCCCGGCGGCGGCCACACAAAACTCTTCTCCTCCGTCGTGAAGGCATAGATGAAGATCAGCAGGATCGGCAGATGCAGGAAGAGCAGGCCGCAGGCGGCGGCGATCTTCAGGCCGAGCGGAGCACGTTGACCACGGTCAGAGCGCATCGAAAGCCCCCATGCGCTTGGCGCCCCAGAGGTAGAAGCCCATGATGACGATCGGCACCACGGTAAAGGCGGCGGCCAAAGGGATGTTGCCGGCGGTGCCCTGCTGCGAATAGACGGCCTGGCCGATGAACAGCCGGGACGTGCCGATGATCTGCGGGATGATGTAGTCGCCCAATGTCAGCGAGAAGGTGAAGATCGAGCCAGCGACGATGCCGGGAAGCGCCAGAGGAAACAGCACGTTGCGAAAAGTCTGCCCGGGCGAGGCGCCGAGATCGGACGAGGCCTCGACCAGGTTGCCGGGCACGCGCTCGAGCGCCGCCTGAACCGGCAGGATCATGAAGGGCAGCCAGACATAGACGAAGACGATGAAGGTGCCGGTGAAGGACACCGACAGCGAGTTGCCGCCGACGATGGGCAGCGACAGCCACGCATCGAGCAGCCACAAAAGGTTCAGTTTGGCGAGCAGCCAGGTGAGGATGCCTTCCTTGGCGAGGATCAGCTTCCAGGCGTAGATCTTGACCAGATAGCTCGACCACAGCGGCAGCATGACGCCGAGATAGAACAGCGCCTTCCAGCGGCCGCGCGCATAGCGCGCCGCGTAGTAGGCGATCGGGAAGGCAATGACCGCCGAAGCAAGCGTGACGAGCGCCGCCATCGTCACCGTGCGCAGGATGATGTCGAGATTGGCGGCCTGGAGCAGGTCGCTATAGGTCTTCAGCGTGAACTCGCGGTTGATGAGGCCGGAGAACTCGTCGATCGAGAAGAAGCTCTGTGCCAGCAAGGCAAAGAGTGAGCCTATATAGACGATGCCCAGCCATAGAAGCGGCGGCAGCAGCATCAGGGTGAGCAGGAATTTCGGCCGCCGCCAGAAGAGGTCGGAGAGCGCGCCGCGCAGACCGCCGCTGCCGGGAAGGATAGCGGGGGTGGGATTGGATTGAACAGCGGCGATGGTCATGACATGCCTGCTGGATCAATGGCGGAAAGGTCGCGTTCCTTCACACCCCCCTCTGTCCTGCCGGACATCTCCCCCGCAAGGGGGGAGATCAGCAGCTTGTCTGCCCCGCCGGTTCTGCAACGTCGAAAATTGGCGAAGCCCGTGGCGACGGCCAATCTTCCCCCTTGCGGGGGAGATGTCCGGCAGGACAGAGGGGGGTGCTTCGCGCAAACCTTCATCATGCCGGCTCATCCATCAGATGCAGGCTGTCGCGATTGAAGGTGAGCATCACGGCCTCACCCTCCGCCGGCAACGCCGTGCCCGCCGGCACGACTGCATGCAGCCTCAACCCGTCGGCATCGAGCGCCAGCCTTGTGGTGGCGCCGAGATAATTCGTGCCGACGAGGCGCGCGGCGACACCGTCACCGCTGGTCGCGCTTGAAACGCGGATCGATTCTGGCCGGAGACTTCCCCAGCGACGCTGGCCGGAATAGCGCTGGACGAAATCCGGCGGCAGCACGTTGGACGAGCCGACGAAATCGGCGACGAAGCGCGTGTTCGGGCGCTGGTAGATATCCTCCGGCGTGCCGACCTGCATGATCCTGCCGTCGTTGAAGACGGCGACGCGGTCGGCCATGGAAAGCGCCTCGCCCTGGTCGTGGGTGACGAAGACGAAGGTGATGCCGAGCACCTTCTGCAGCGACTTCAATTCCTCCTGCATGTTCTCGCGCAGCTTGAGGTCGAGCGCGCCGAGCGGCTCGTCGAGCAGGAGCACCTTGGGCTGGTTGACCAGCGCGCGGGCGAGCGCCACGCGCTGGCGCTGGCCGCCGGAGAGCTGGCCGGGGCGGCGCGCGCCATAGCCCGGCAGGCGAACCAGCGACAGCGCCTCTTCCGCCGCCTTCAGCCGCTCGGCCTTGCCGACGCCCTTGACCATCAGCCCGTAGGCGACATTGTCGAGCACGTTGAGATGCGGGAACAGCGCATAGTCCTGGAAGACGGTGTTGACGTTGCGGCGATAGGGCGGAACGCCTTCGGCGCGATCGCCGAAGATGGAGATCGAGCCTGCCGTCGGCTGCTCGAAGCCGGCGATCAGACGCAGACAGGTCGTCTTGCCGGAGCCGGACGGGCCAAGCATGGCGAAGAACTCGCCCGGCGCGATCTCCAGATCCACCGCGTCGACGGCGCGCACGCTGCCGAAATGGCGCGAGACTTGTTTGAAGGAAACGGCAGAGGTCATGGGCCCTGTCAGTTCAGTTGCCGGTTAAACGAGTGCGAGCTCGCACGACGCCCGACCTCCCCCTCGAGAGGGAGGTCGCGGCGAAGCCGGGTGGGGGCACTTCGAAGACCCTCCCGACGTTGCGCGTCGACCCTCCTTTGTGGGAGGGTGATGGCGTTACCGTCCGCCGATGACGCCGATATAATCCGACACCCAGCGGTAATAGGGTACGCACTGGTCGTTCTGGCTGGCGCATTTCGACACCGGCGTCTTCCAGAACTTGATCTTCTCGAAATTCTCGTAGCCGTTGGTCTTGCAGCCTTCGTCGGTAAGCAGTTCGTTGCCCTTGCAGGCGGCGGGCACGACCGGCAGCGAGCCGAACCAGGCCGAGACGTCGCCCTGCACTTTCGGCGACAGGGAATGCTCGAGCCACATATAGGCGCAATTCGGATGGGCGGCGTCGGCCTCCATCATGGTGGTGTCGGCCCAGCCGGTGACGCCCTCTTCCGGCACGGTGGACGCGATCGGCTTCTTGGCGGCCACCAGCGTGTTGACCTGATAGGGCCAGGAGCCGGAAGCGACCACGCCCTCGTTCTGGAAGTCATCGACCTGGATCGCGGCATCGTGCCAGTAGCGGCCGACCAGCGTGCGTTGCGTGCGCAAAAGATCCAGCGCCGCCTTGTACTGGTCCTCATTCAGTTCATAGGGATCCTTGATGCCGAGCTCCGGCTTGTGGAACATCAGGTAATTGGCGGCATCCGCGATATGGATCGGGCCGTCATAGGCCTGGACGCGGCCCTTGTTCGACTTGCCGTCGGGCAGTTTCATCTCCTCGAAGACGACGTTCCAGCTCTTGGGCGCTTCCTTGAACACGTCGGTGTTGTACATCAGGATGTTCGGGCCCCACTGGTAGGGAACGCCGTAATGCACCTTGTTGACCGTGAACCAGGGCGCATCCTTCAGCCGGTCGTCGACAGTCTTCCAGCTCGGGATCAGATCGGTGTTGATCGGCTGCACGCGCTTGCCGGCAACGAGACGCAGCGAAGCATCGCCCGAAGCGGTGACAAGGTCGAAGCCACCCTCGTTCATCAGCGAGACCATCTCATCCGAGGTGTTGGCGGTCTTGACGTTGACCTTGCAGCCGCTTTCCTTCTCGAAAGCCGTCACCCAGTCGTAATTCTTGTCGGTCTCGCCGCGCTCGATATAGCCCGGCCAGGCAACGATGTTGAGCTCGCCCTCGCCCTTACCGAGCTCCTTGACCTGGGCGATGGCCTGACCGGAAAAAGTCAGCGCGACAGTCAGCGCCGTGCACGACTTCAGGAATGCATTCATCATCGATCTCCCATTGCTAGGGGCAGCGCTCTCAGGGCGCGGCTTTGTTCCCTAAGCGGAAGGTGCTGTGAAAAATCCGGTTTCGCAAATTCATTTATCAGAAAGCCGATATCGGTTTTCCCGATACTTTATTTGACGCATTCCGGGCGGAGGGCTATGGCGAAGTCCCCAAACCCAACCGCTTCACGCTTTTCCTGGAATTGCTCTGATCAGAGCCGTTGGCGAGCCATGCGCTGCGACTGCGCAAGGCCGATGAAGTCGCGCGCGGCCTGCGGCAGGCCGGAGCCGCGGCGCCAGACGGTGCCGACCTGGACCACCGGCAGCGAGCCGGAAATATCGCGCGATTCGATGCGGTCGCCTTCCAAGGACCAGGGGCGGTAGACTAGGTCCGGCAACAATGCCACGCCGGCGCCGGTGGCGACCAGGCTGCGCACGGCCTCGACCGAGCGCGTACGGAAAGCGACATGCGGACGGGCGCCGATCGCCGAAAGCAGCTTGCCGGTGTTCTCCTCGATCTCGTCTACGGTGAGCATGATCAGCGGCTCGGACGCGATATCGCCGATCGAGATGATATCGGCGCTGGCGAGCCGGTGGCTGAGCGGGATCCACAGCCGGTAGGCCGAGACTTCCAGGATTTCCGACTGCAATGCCGTGCGGTCGCGCAGGTTGGACGTCACCATCACGGCGATATCGAGCTTGCCGCCGACCAGAAGGTGCTCGAGATAGTCGCCATTATCCTCGATGGCGGAGACCTCGACACCAGGATAGGCGCGGCGGTAGCGGGCGAGCAGGTCGGAGAGCACATAGCCGGCGACTAAAGAGGTGACGCCGAGTTGCAGGCGCCCGCCCGTGGCAGCCTGCTCGCTGGAGAAAGAGCGGCGCGCATCGGAGACATCGGCCAGGATCTTGGTCGCGTGGCGCAGGAACTGGTGACCTTTGTGGGTGATGTTCAAGCCGCGCGGATGGCGCTCGAACAGCTCGACGCCGAGGTCGCTCTCCAATTCCTTGATCGCTTCGGTGACCGAGGACTGGGAAATCGACAGATTCTGCGCGGCGCCCGAGACGGTGCCCTGCTCGGCGACGGCGACGAAGAACTGCAATTGGCGAATGGTGAAGGCCATGGCCGGACTAAACACCGGCGCGGCACGGAAGGAAAGGTACTGGCGGCTCCGGCGCTAGGCCGTCGCGATGGTCAGGCGCGCTCCGGCATGGGTCAGCGCGGCGGCTATGTCGGATGGCGGCGGCTGGTCGGTGGCGAGCTCGGAAAAGCCGTCGAAGCCGCAGACCCTGACCAGGCCCTGGCGGCCGAACTTGGTATGGTCGGTGACGACCAGCGAGCGCTGGCCGCGCGACAGCACCATGCGGGCGAACTCCGCCTCCTCCAGTTCGTAGTCGGTCAGGCCGGCAGCGGCATCGACCGCGCCGATCGAGATCACCGCATGATCGACCGAAAAGCGGCTGACGAACTCGATCGCCGAAACGCCGAAAGCTGCGCCCGAATCGCTGCGCAGCTCGCCGCCGGCCATATAGACCTTGTTGCCGTTCACCGTCGCCAGCGTACGGGCGATGTCGGAGGAGTTGGTGACCACCGTCAGCCGGCGATGGCCGAGCAGCTCCCGCGCGAGGAAGGATGTGGTCGTGCCGGTATCGAGCATAATGGCCTCGCCATCGCGGATCGTGGCCGCGACCGTCCTGGCGATCAGGCGCTTGGCTTCCGCATTCTCGCGCATGCGCCGCTCGAATGGCGCCTCGCCCACGATTGACGCAAGACCCACGGCGCCATGCATCTTCAGCACCGACCCGTCATCGGCGAGCGGCTTGACGTCGCGCCGCACCGTTTCCAGCGAGACGCCAAGACGTTCGGCAAGGCTGGCTATGGTGATCGTGCCCTCCTCGCTGAGGAGGCGCAGGATTTCGCCATGCCGTTTCGAATGGATCATCGGGGGCCCGGAATTTTGACCGAATTTAAGGCTTTGGCAATGCTTTGAAAGGAGTCGCTCATATTTTCGGGCAAAACACCCAAAAAAGGTCACAGCTTTTGATTGACAGCGCTGCCTTCCCGGCATGAGACTGACATTGTGACAGGCTCGGAGCTGCCACGGGAAGGTGATGGCAGAGCCGCAACCTAGTGACCAGATCGTCTGGAACCAGCCAGGCGCGAGCTTTTATCGAATCCGCGGGGGCGGATGCCGGGATACCATACCTGGCCAAGGGGCTCGTCGGTGCGGTGCGGGATACCGATCCTGGCGTCTCGCACCGACGAGGCTTTTTTATTTTGTCCCATCGTCGTTTTCCGCGAGACCGGCTGAGGCCGGAACGAAGCCTTGAGTGCCGAAGACCGCATCCGGGCCCTGCCGTGCTGGAACGGCAGCATTGAGGTCGAGCCGCTGCCGGGTGGCCTCAGCAACGCCAATTTTGTCGTCACCGATGCGGCCGGGCGGCATGTCGTGCGCTTCGGCCAGGACTTCCCGTTCCACCATGTTTTTCGCGAGCGCGAGGTGATGACGGCGCGGGCGGCGCATGCGGCCGGCTTCGCGCCCGCCGTGCATTATGCCGAGCCCGGCATACTGGTGACGGAATTCCTCGGCGCCAAGACCTTCGTCGCCGAAGACGTGCGGGCCAACCTTGACCGTATTGCCGGACTGCTGCGCGGCTTCCATCGCGAGATGCCGAACCATGTCTCCGGCGCCGGCTTCATGTTCTGGGTGTTCCACGTCATCCGCGACTATGCGCGCACGCTGGACGAAGGCGGCAGCCGCAAGAAGGATCAGTTGCCGCGCTATCTTTCGCTCGCCGACGAGCTCGAGCGGGCGCAGAAGCTGTTGCCGATCGTCTTCGGCCACAACGATCTTTTGCCGGCCAATATTCTCGACGATGGCAGGCGGCTGTGGCTGATCGATTTCGAATATGCCGGCTTCAACACGGCGATGTTCGATCTTGCCGGCGCGGCCTCCAATGCCGGCCTGAGCGATGAGGAATCCTTCGCCTTCCTGACCGCCTATTTCATGAAGGAGCCGGACAGCGAAATCCGCCGCTCGCACGCCGCCATGCAATGCGCCTCGCTGCTGCGCGAGGCGATGTGGAGCATGGTCTCCGAGCTCTATCTCGACGCGCCCGGCATCGACTATGTCGCCTATACCGAGGAAAACCTCGTCCGGCTCGATGCGGCGCTGGAGAACTACCGGACGAAATACGGGACCAAGTCATGACCTTGCCCAGCCATGCCGAAATCGTCGTCATCGGCGGCGGCATCATCGGCTGTTCCACCGCCTATCATCTGGCGCGCGACCACAAGGCCGATGTGGTGCTGCTCGAACAGGGCAAGCTGACCTCGGGTTCGACCTGGCACGCCGCCGGTCTGGTCGGGCAGTTGCGCTCGTCGGCCTCGATCACGCGCGTGCTCAAATATTCGGTCGAGCTCTACAAGGGCCTTGAAGCAGAGACCGGTCTGGCGACCGGCTGGAAGATGACCGGGTGCCTCCGGCTGGCGACGAACGCCGACCGCTGGACCGAGTTCAAGCGACTGGCCACCACGGCAAAAAGCTTCGGTATGGACATGCAGCTTCTGTCGCCGGCGGAGGTGAAGCGCATGTGGCCGCTGATGGAAACCGGCGACCTGGTCGGCGCCTCCTGGCTGCCGACCGACGGCCAGGCAAGTCCCTCCGACATCACGCAATCGCTCGCCAAGGGCGCGCGCATGCATGGCGCAAAACTGTTCGAAGACGTGCGCGTCACCGGCTTTGCGATGAAGGGAGGCCGCATCACGGCGGTGGAGACGTCAAAGGGCGAGATCGCCTGCGACAAGGTGGTGAACTGCGCCGGGCAGTGGGCAAGGCAGGTCGGCGCGATGGCCGGCATCAACGTGCCGCTGCAGCCAGTCAAGCACCAATACATCATCACCGAGAAGATCGAAGGACTAGCCGCCGACGCGCCGACGATCCGCGATCCCGACCGCCGCACCTATTTCAAGGAGGAGGTCGGCGGACTGGTGATGGGCGGCTATGAGCCCAACCCGCTGGCCTGGGCAACCGGAATTCCCGACGGCGACGTTCCGAACGACTGGGAATTCCGTCTGTTCGACGACGACTACGATCATTTCGAGCAGCATATGGCCCAGGCGATCGCGCGAGTTCCCGCATTGGAAACCGCCGGCGTCAAGCAGATGATCAACGGGCCCGAAAGCTTCACGCCGGACGGCAATTTCATCCTGGGCGTCGCGCCGGAATGCGCGAACATGTTCGTCGGCGCCGGCTTCAACGCCTTCGGCATCGCGTCGGGCGGCGGCGCCGGCTGGGTGCTGGCGCAATGGGTGGCCGAAGGCGAAGCGCCGCTCGACCTCTGGGTGGTCGACATCAGGCGCTTCTCCGGCCTGCATCGCGACCGCGACTGGGTCCGCGATCGCACGCTGGAAGCCTATGGCAAGCATTACACGATCGGCTTCCCTCACGAGGAATATCTATCCGGGCGACCGCGCATCGTCTCGCCGCTCTATGAGCGGCTGAAGGCGCATCGCGCGGTATTCGGCTCCAAGCTCGGCTGGGAGCGGCCGAACTGGTTCGCGCCGGATGGCGCAGCCGCCGAGGACGTCTATTCAATGGGCCGCCAGAACTGGTTCGGCCCGGTCGGCGAGGAGCACCGGCACGTGCGCGAGAAGGTCGGCATCTTCGACCAATCCTCTTTCGCCAAATACGAGCTGACGGGCGCCGACGCGCTGAAGGCACTCGACTGGATCTGCGCCAACGACATCAACAAGCCGGTCGGCCGGCTGACCTACACGCAGCTTCTCAACACGCGCGGCGGCATCGAGGCCGACCTCACCGTGTCACGGCTCGGCGAGGACCGGTTCTACATCGTCACCGGCACGGGCTTCCGCACGCATGACCTGTCCTGGATAAGCGATCATATCGGCTCCGGCCTCGACGCCAGGTTGACCGACGTCACCGAGGAGTACGGCACGCTGTCGCTGATGGGACCGCGCACCCGCGACGTGCTGCAGGCGGTGACGGCGGCCGATGTCACGACCCCCGCCTTCCCCTTCGGCCATGCCCGCGAAATCCAGATTGCCGGCCATAGCGTGAAGGCGCTGCGCGTCACCTATGTCGGTGAGCTCGGCTGGGAGCTGCATGTGCCGATTGCGGCTACCGGCGAGGTTTTCGATGCGCTGATGGCGGCGGGCGAGGCGCATGGCATTCGCCCGGTCGGCTACCGGGCGCTGGAGTCGCTCAGGCTGGAAAAGGGTTATCGCGCCTGGGGCTCCGACATCACCCCGAATGACACGCCGCTGGAAGCGGGGCTCGGCTGGGCGGTGAAGCTTCGCAAGAACACCGATTTCGTCGGGCGAAGAGCGTTGGAGAAAGCAGCCGGCAAGCCACCGGCGAAACGCTTTGCCGGCTTCACGGTGGACGATCCGGAGATCGTGCTGGTTGGGCGCGAGACGATCCTGCGCAATGGCGAACCGGTCGGCTATCTCACCAGCGGCGGCTACGGCTATACGGTCGAGAAGAACATCGGCTACGGCTATGTGCGCCATGCCGACGGTGTGAGCGACGGGTTCCTCGCATCGGGCGACTACGAGCTGGTGGTGGCGATGGAACGCACGCCGGCAAAGATCCATCTCGAGGCGATGTACGATCCGGCCGGGACGAAGATAAAGGCCTGATCCGCGCAGTGCGGGTCAGCCGACGCGCAGCGCCAGACAACGGCTCGGCACAGTATCGCCCTCGCTGGGCATCGAGGCGTAAGGCCGTGTCTCTTCGAGGCGGCTTATCGCGCCGCGGGCTTCCAGTTCGGCGATCCGCTCCGCGAAACCGGTGTCCCACAGCGTGTTCTTCACCGTCAGCACGATGACGCCGCCTCGGCGGCAGATGCGGATCAACTCGTCCAGGCCCTCGGCCCCGACATGGCCCGAAGTGAAGACGCCGGCCGAGACGATGCCGGCATAAGCGCCGTCGGCGAAGGGCAGAGCATCGCCCATCGCCAGGCGGTGCAGCGCCGTGTAGACGCCCTTGGCGCCGGCCTTGTCCAGCATGCCTTGCGAGATGTCGAGCGCCTCGACCCTCGGATAGCCGGTGATCGCGAGCCATTCGCCGATCAGGCCGGTGCCGGCGCCGGCGTCGAGCAAGGGTTCGGCGCCGCGCGGCAGATGGCGGGCAAGCAGCGCCAGGCAGATCGTCGGATGGCGATAACCGGCAGCCGACATGTCGGCGTCGTAGGTCTCGGCCCAACTGTCATAGACCGCGGCGACTTCGTCCGGCCGGGTAGCGGCATAGGCCGCGCTTAGCGAGCCGCTGTGCTTGCCGTCCGTCATTGCTGCTCCCGCCGAATCTTTGTTCATCCATGATAGCCAAGCGGCGAAAACTGTGGAACCGTCCGGCCATAAACATGACGGGAAGGTTAAAAAAGAGGGGAAAGCCGATGGACGACATACGCGCGGCGCTGGCGGCCATTCCGGCCCTGGCAGGCTATGACGGACCGCTGGAGCGTTTGGGCGGCCTGACCAACAGGGTCTACAGGGCCGGCGAAGCGTGTCTGCGCATTCCCGGCAAAGGTACGGAAGAATACATCAACCGCGCCAACGAGGCGGTGGCGGCGCGCGAGGCGGCCAAGGCCGGCGTCAGCCCCGAGGTGCTTTATGCCGATCCGGCATCCGGCCTGATGGCGACGCGTTTCATCGCCGCCGCCGAGACGATGTCGCCGGAGAAGTTCAAGGCGCGGCCGGGCAGCCCCGCGCGGGCTGGCCAGGCCTTCCGCAAGCTGCATTCATCGGGCGCCGTCTTTCCTTTCCGCTTCGAGCTGTTTGCCATGATCGACGACTATCTAAGGGTGCTCTCGACTAAGGATGTCGCGCTGCCTTCGGGCTATCACGACGTGGTGCGCGAGGCAGGCAGCGTGCGGGAGGCGCTCGCCGCCCATCCGATCCAGCTCGCCGCCTGCCATTGCGATCCGCTCTGCGAGAACTTCCTCGATACGGGCGATCGCATGTGGATCGTCGACTGGGAATACTCCGGCATGAACGATCCGCTTTGGGATCTCGGCGACCTCTCGGTCGAGGGCAGATTCGACGCGGGCCAGGACGAAGAACTGATGCGCGCCTATTTCGGCGGCGAGGCGAGGCCGGCCGAGCGCGGCCGCGTCGTTATCTACAAGGCGATGTGCGACCTGCTCTGGACACTGTGGGGCCTGATCCAGCTCGCCAACGACAATCCGGCAGACGATTTCCGCGCCTATGCCGACGGCCGCTTCGCCCGCTGCAAGGCGCTGATGGAGACCGCGGAATTTTCACGGCATCTGGCGGCTGTGCGAGAGGGATGAGTCCAGGTCTGGATCCTAGTTCACGCCCTTCGGCACGTTCTCGGGCGGCACCTCGGTCTCCACCACCTTCTGGCGATGGAAGATGAACAGGCCGGCAAGCACGACGATGCCAGCGCCGATCAATATACGCGGCCCCGGGACATCGCCGAAGAACACGAGACCGAAGACCACAGCCCATAGGAGCAGCGTGTAATGCAGCGGCGCCAGCGTAGAGGCGGGCGCCAGCTTCAGCGCCCTTGTGATCATCAGATGCGCGGCGCAGGAGACGACGCCCAGCAACAGCATGGCGCCAAAATCGAGCGCCGACGGCGTGCGCCAGGCGCCGATGGTGAGCAGGCCGCCGACGATCAGCGTGCCGATGGTCTGCCAGGTGACCAAAGTCGTGTCGCTGGTGCCGCGCAGCAGGCGGCCAAGGATGATGGCGAAGCCGAAGGCGATGCTGCCGACCAGCGCGAAGGCCGAAGACAGGGAGAAGGCCGCCGAGGAGGGCTTCAGGATGATCAGCACGCCGCAGAAGCCGACCAGGATCGCCAGCCAACGGCGCCAGCCCACCTTTTCGCCGAGCAGGAGGTGCGACAGCGCCGCGACATAGATCGGCCCGGCCATGTAGAAGCTCATTACGTCGGCCAGCGGCAAGTAGACGACGGCGGCATAGAAAAGCCCCGTATCGGTGGTGGTGGCCACGACGCGCAGGAACTGCAGGAGCGGCCGGTCCATGTGAAACAGCTTGCCGGTGCCCTGGTTGGCGATCATCGGGCCGAGCACGATGAAAGCGCCGATCGAGCGGATCAGCACCACCTGCCCGACGGAGAAGCTCGCGACCAGCCATTTGCCCATCGCGTCGTTCAGCGCGAACATGAAGTCGCCGGCCAGCATCAACAGGATGCCGGCGAGCAACATGTTCCTGATCGTGAAATTGCGGGCGAGCGGAGCCATGCCGCTCCCTAGCTGCAAGCGGCCGGTTTGACGAGGGAAAATCGGGCAATCGGTAAGACCAGCGGCGGAAATCGGCTGGTTCTAGCCAGCCCTGTGCCGCCGATTCACCTGCGCAGGCCGCCCCGCGATCGACAGCCGGGTTTCCTGCTTCGTCCGCTCAGCCACCACCTTGCCCCTGGCGATGACGCAGAGGCGTTCGGGACGCAGGCGCACGGCTTCGATCGCGTTGCCGGCGTCGAGCACGACGAGGCTTGCGCGCTTGCCGACGGCAAGCCCCAGATGGTCGAGCCCCATGATGGCGGCGTTGACGTTGGTGACCATGTCGAAGCAGCGCGCCATATCGGCCGGGCTCGACATCTGCGCGACATGCAGGCCCATGAAGGCGACGTCGAGCATGTCGGCGGTGCCCAGCGAATACCAGGGGTCGAGCACGCAATCCTGGCCCCAGCCGACGCGGATGCCGAGCGCCTGCATCTCCTTGACCCGGGTCAGGCCGCGCCGCTTCGGGAAGGTGTCGTGGCGCCCCTGCAGCATGATGTTGATCAGCGGATTGGGGATTGCCGAAACGCCGGCCTCGGCGATCAGCGGCAAAAGCTTCGAGACGTAGTAATTGTCCATCGAATGCATGGAGGTCAGGTGCGAGCCGGCCACCCTGCCCTGCAGGCCGAGCCGTTGCGTCTCGAAGGCCAGTTGCTCGATATGGCGCGACAGCGGATCGTCGGTCTCATCGCAATGCATGTCGACCATCAGGCCGCGCTTCGCCGCGATCTCGCAAAGCTCGGTCACCGAGCGCGTGCCGTCGGCCATGGTGCGCTCGAAATGCGGAATGCCGCCGACGATGTCGACGCCCATGTCTAGCGCGCGGATGGTGTTCTTCAGCGCCGTCGGCGAGCGGTAGAGACCGTCCTGCGGAAACGCGACGAGCTGCAGGTCGATATAGGGCGCGACCGTTTTCTTCACGTCGAGCAGCGCTTCCACCGCAAGCAGCCGGTCGTCGCAGACATCGACATGGCTGCGGATGGCGAGCAGGCCCATCGACACGGCCCAGTCGCAATAGGCGAGCGCACGCTCACGCACGGCTTCATGCGTCAGAAGCGGCTTCAGCTCGCCCCAGAGCGCGATGCCCTCGAGCAGCGTGCCGGAAGCATTGATGCGCGGAATGCCGTAGGAGAGCGTCGCATCCATATGGAAATGCGGGTCGACGAAGGGCGGGGAGACCAGATTGCCGCGCGCGTCGATCTCGGTCGGCGCGGAGCCCGGCAGTTTCTGCTCGACCGCCCTGATGGTTTCGCCGGCAATGCCGATATCGGCAATCCTGCCGTCCGGCAGCGTGCCGCCGCGCACGATGAGGTCGAAATCCATCTGTCGTCACCCCTTTCCCAAGAATCGGCATTCATCGTGTCGGAAAAGACAGCCCGGCGCAGCCTTTTCTTTCGCGTGCAGCCGAAAGGTTCCATCGCGCCGCAACTCGCTCTATAAGCCGCCTCTCGCCCTTGTGGCGAATCCGAAATTCTTTGCAAGCCAGACACAGGATCGGCCGTTGTTTCGCTTCTTCCGTTCGACGGAAAACCAACGCCTCATCGCGAGGCTGGTGAGGGAATCCTTCCACGAGCATAAGTTCGGCTATGGCGCCGCCATCCTATCAATGTTGGTGGTGGCTGCCACGACCGGCGCCAGCGCCTGGATCCTGAGCGTAATTACCAATGAGTTCGTGATCTATAAAAGGGTCGAGCGCGTTAACTGGATTGCCTTGGCGGTCGCCGCGATCTTTATCGCCAAGGGCATCGCTAACTTCGTCCAGGCCTATTTCATGAGCCGGGTCGGCAACGCCATCATCGCCGACCGGCAACGCCGGATCTACGACCGTATCCTGGCGCAAGGCATCGAGTTCTATCATGCGACCTCGTCGTCCGACCTGATCACGCGCATGACCAACAACGCGCAGGCCGCGCGCAGTGTGCTCGACCTCGTCGTCACCTCCTATGTGCGCGACCTGGTGACGCTGATCGTCCTGGTTGGGGTCATGGTCTGGAAGCAGCCGGCGCTGTCTGTGATCTGCTTCGTCATGGGGCCGGTGGCGATCTACGGCGTCAACCGCATCCTGAAGCGCGTCCGTCAGATCGCCAAGATGGAATTTCGCTCGCTCGGACAGATCGTGCATGTCATGCAGGAAACGGCGATCGGTGTGCGCGTCGTCAAATCCTTCAATCTCGAAGGAGCGATGCGCAAGCGCATGTACAAGGCAGTTTCCGACGTCGAGAACCGCGCCAACAACATCGCGACGCTCGAGGCAGCCACCAGCCCGGTGATGGAAACGCTGGCCGGTCTGGCGATCGCCGGCGCCGTCTTTGTCAGCGGCCTGCTGGTGCTGCAGGGCGGCCAGATGCCGGGCAACATCATGGCCTTCATCGCAGCGCTGCTCTTGGCTTATGAGCCGGCAAAGCGGCTGGCGCGCGTGCGCATCTCGCTCGAGACCGGCATCGTCGGCGTGCGCATGATGTTCCAGCTCGCCGACCGGCCGCTGACGCTCGCCGAGAAACCCGGCGCCACACCGCTGCAACCCGGTCCAGGCGAAATCCGCTTCGAGAATGTCAGCTTCGCCTATCCGGAAAGCCCGCCGGTTTTCGAAGGTCTGAACCTGACGCTCGCCGCCGGCAAGATGACGGCGCTGGTCGGGCCCTCGGGCAGCGGCAAGTCGACGATCCTGAACCTGATCATGCGCATGTACGACCCGCAGACCGGCAAAGTGATGTTCGACGACCAGGATATCTCCTTCGCGACGCTCGATTCGCTCAGGCAGAAGATCGCCTATGTCAGCCAGGACACTTTCCTGTTTGCCGGCACCATCATGCACAATATCCGGCTCGGCCGCGAGGGCGCGACCGACGAGGAGGTGGTCGCGGCCGCCAAGGCCGCCAACGCGCATGAGTTCATCAGTGCCATGGCCAAGGGCTACGAGACGGAAGTCGGCGAGAACGGGTCGCTGCTCTCCGGCGGCCAGCGCCAGCGCATCTCGATCGCGCGCGCCATGCTGCGCAACGCCGAGATCCTGCTGCTCGACGAGGCGACCAGCGCGCTCGATGCCGAGTCGGAAGCGCTGTTCCGCGATGCGCTGCAGCAGCTGACCGTCGGACGCACGACGATCGTCATCGCGCACCGGCTGTCCACCGTGCACCAGGCCGACACGATCGTGGTGCTGGAAAAGGGCAAGGTGCTGGAAAGCGGCTCGCACAAGACCCTGCTCAAGCAGGGCGGGCTTTACCAGAAGCTTTATGAATATCAGCTGATGCCGTAAGGCTTTTCCTTCTCCCCTTGTGGGAGAAGGGGGAACCTAGCTCACTCCGGCACTTTCCGCACCGCGCCCTTGTCGGCGCTGGTGGCGAAGGCGGCGTAGGCGCGCAGCGCCGTCGTCACCTTGCGCTTGCGCTTTTCGGCCGGCTTCCAGGCGTCGGCGCCCTTGGCGTTCATCGCCGCCCGCCGCGCTTCGAGCTCGGCATCGCTGACGGCGAGCCGGATGGTGCGGTTGGGGATGTCGATCTCGATCGTGTCGCCTTCCTGGACCAGGCCGATCGCGCCGCCTTCGGCGGCTTCGGGCGAGACGTGGCCGATCGACAGGCCTGACGTGCCGCCGGAGAAGCGGCCGTCGGTGATCAGCGCGCAGGCTTTGCCGAGGCCCTTCGACTTCAGATAGCTGGTCGGGTAGAGCATCTCCTGCATGCCGGGGCCGCCGCGCGGTCCCTCATAGCGGATGACGACGATGTCGCCGGCCTTGATCTCGTTGCCGAGGATCGCCTTGACGGACGCGTCCTGGCTTTCGAAGACGCGGGCCGGACCGGTGAACTTCAGGATCGACTCGTCGACGCCGGCGGTCTTCACGATGCAGCCGTCCAGCGCCAGATTGCCCTTCAACACTGCAAGGCCGCCATCTTTCGAGAACGGAGTCTTTGCCGACCGGATCACACCCGTCTCCCGATCGAGATCAAGCTCGTCCCAGCGGCGATCCTGGCTGAAGGCGACTTGCGTCGGCACGCCGCCGGGCGCGGCGCGGAAGAACTCGCGCACGTTTTCGGCGGAAGTGCGAGCGATGTCCCAATGGTCGAGCGCCTCGCCGAGCGTGGCGGTATGCACCGTCGGCAGGTCGCGGTTGATCAGGCCCGCCCGGTCAAGCTGGCCGAGGATGGCCATGATGCCGCCGGCACGGTGGACGTCCTCCATATGCACGTCGGACTTGGCCGGCGCCACTTTGCAAAGCACCGGTACCTTGCGCGACAGCCGGTCGATATCTTCCATGGTGAAGTCGACCTCGCCTTCGTGAGCCGCCGCGAGGATGTGCAGCACGGTGTTGGTCGAGCCGCCCATGGCGATGTCGAGCGCCATGGCATTCTCGAAGGCGCCCTTGGAGGCTATGCTGCGCGGCAGCGCGCTCTCGTCTTCCTGCTCGTAATAGCGCTGGGCGAGATCGACAATGAGGTGGCCGGCCTCGACGAACAGCCGCTTGCGGTCGGCATGGGTCGCAAGCGTCGATCCGTTGCCAGGCAGCGACAGGCCGAGCGCCTCGGTCAGGCAATTCATCGAGTTCGCCGTGAACATGCCGGAGCACGAGCCGCAGGTCGGGCAGGCCGAGCGCTCGATGACCTTGACGTCCTCGTCGGAGATCCTGTCGTCGGCGGCGGCGACCATGGCGTCGACCAGGTCGAGCGCCTGCGCCTTGCCGGCCAGCACCACCTTGCCGGCTTCCATCGGTCCGCCCGAGACAAAGACGGTCGGGATGTTGAGGCGGAGCGACGCCATCAGCATGCCGGGCGTGATCTTGTCGCAATTGGAGATACAGACCATGGCGTCGGCGCAATGCGCGTTGACCATGTATTCGACGGAATCGGCGATCAGCTCGCGCGACGGCAGCGAATAGAGCATGCCGTCATGGCCCATGGCGATGCCGTCGTCGACGGCGATGGTGTTGAATTCCTTGGCGACGCCGCCGGCCTTCTCGATCTCGCGCGCGACAAGCTGGCCGAGATCCTTCAGATGGACATGGCCCGGCACGAACTGGGTGAAGGAATTGACCACCGCGATGATCGGCTTGCCGAAATCACTGTCTTTCATGCCCGTGGCGCGCCACAGGCCGCGGGCACCGGCCATGTTGCGGCCATGGGTGGTGGTGCGGGAACGATAGGCAGGCATTGGATTGTCCTTGCTGGCTGGCCGCGCCGATGCGCGGCGGGCGGCGCTCGAATTTTGGTCGGCAGCGGTTATAGCGATCACGGCCAGGCATGACCACCATTTTGCACTGCGCCAGATTCTTCCGGAAAAACCGCAGGCCTGTGTCGGATCACGGGCCGCACAGCCGTCCTTGGGCAGACGGAACGGCACCATTCAGCACTCAGCCGTTGACCGTATCCGCATAGAAGCATTCGGAGGAAGACGCATGCAAAAGATCACAACCTGCTTGTGGTTCGACGGCCAGGCCGAAGAGGCGATGAACCATTACACATCCATCTTCAAGAATTCGAAGGTGCTGAGCGTCATGCGCTGGCCCAAAGGTCATCGTGATGAGGGCAAGGTGCTGGTGACCAGCTTCGAGCTGGACGGGGTGCCGTTCCAGGCGCTGAATGGTGGACCGGAATTCAATTTCACCGAAGCTATGTCGCTGTCGATCGACTGCAAGACGCAAGAAGAAGTCGATCACTTCTGGACGAAGCTCACCGAAGGCGGCGGGCAGCCCGGCCCCTGCGGCTGGCTGAAGGACAAGTTCGGCGTTTCCTGGCAGGTCGTGCCGGAACAGCTGCCGCGCCTGCTTCAGGATCCCGACCGGGAGAAGGCCGGCCGCGTCATGAGCGCGATGATGCAGATGGGTAAGATCGACATCGCCAAGATCGAGGAAGCGGCGAAGGGGTGAGAGTTAGGGAGTAGGGAGTAGGGAATGGGGAATGGGGAATGGGGAATGGTGAGGATTAGCAGCCGCTCTTCCCGACCACTACTACTGCTCACTATTCACCATTCACCAGAATCACGCCGCCTTATCACGCACCTGATAATCCTTCACCGCAGCAAAGCGGATCGCTTTCCAGCGCTCGGCTTCGTAGTTCAGCGAGAAGGCGTGCTGGGCGAGGAAGACCGGATCGTTGTCGAGGTCGCGGGCGATGTCGCCGCGGTGCCATTCGATGAAACGCTGCACCTCCGCCTTGTCGTCGGCCGAGATCCAGCGGCAGACCGAGAAGCGCGACATCTCGAAATCCACCGGCAGCGAGTATTCGATGTTCAGCCGTTCCTTCAACACGTCGAGCTGCAGCGCGCCGACGACGCCGACGATGGCCGGCGAGCCGTCCTCCGGGGAGAACAGCTGCACCACGCCTTCCTCGGCCATCTGGTGCAGCGCTTCCTTCAGCTTCTTGGCCTTCATCGCGTCGCCGAGGCGCACGCGGCGCAGGATTTCGGGCGCGAAGTTCGGTACGCCGCGGAACAGGATCTCCTCGCCCTCGGTCAACGTGTCGCCAATGCGCAGCGTGCCGTGGTTGGGGATGCCGACGACGTCGCCGGCGAAGGCCTCGTCGGCGGTGACGCGGGTGCGGGCGAAGAAGAACTGCGGCGCAGACAGGCTCATCGGCTTGCCGGTGCGCACCAGCTTGGCCTTCATGCCACGCTCCAGCTTGCCCGAGCAGACGCGCACGAAGGCGATGCGGTCGCGGTGGTTGGGATCCATGTTGGCCTGAATCTTGAAGACGAAGGAGGTCATCTTCTCCTCGGTCGCCTCGACCAGACGCTCGTCGGCTTCCTGGGCGCGCGGCGGCGGGCCATAGGCGCCAAGCGCTTCGATCAGGTCGCGCACGCCGTAATTGCGGAGCGCCGAGCCGAAATAGACCGGCGTCAGGTGGCCTTCGCGGAAGGCGTCGACATCGAGCGGACGGCAGGCTTCGCGCGCCAGCTCCAGCTCCTCGATGAAGTCGTTGCGCTCATTGTCCGGCAAAAGCCCGGCGACGCGGTTTGAATCCGGGCCGTTGACCGGCGTGCGCTCCTTCTCGTCGTCGCTGCGGCGCACCGCATTCTGCGCCAGGTGGTAGGTGCCTGAAAAGGTCTTGCCGCGGCCGATCGGCCAGGTGACGGGAGCGGTGTCCAGCGCGAGCTTCTGCTCGATCTCGTCAAGGATCTCGAACGGGTCGCGGCTCTCGCGGTCCATCTTGTTGACGAAAGTGATGATAGGAATGTCGCGCAGCCGGCAGACCTCGAACAGCTTCAGCGTGCGCGGCTCGATGCCCTTGGCGGCGTCGATGACCATGACGGCGGAATCCACCGCCGAGAGCGTGCGATAGGTATCGTCGGCGAAGTCTTCGTGGCCAGGCGTGTCGAGCAGGTTGAAGACGTTGTCGTCATATTCGAAGGTCATCACCGAGGTGACGACCGAGATGCCGCGCTCGCGCTCGATCTTCATCCAGTCGGACCGCGTCTGGATGCGGTCCTTCTTGGCCTTGACCTCGCCGGCAAGCTGGATGGCGCCGCCGAACAGAAGCAGCTTTTCGGTGAGCGTGGTCTTGCCGGCGTCGGGGTGCGCGATGATCGCAAAAGTGCGGCGGCGCGCGACCTCTTCAGGTATCGTTTCGGGCATATCGTTTAAGGCGTTCCGTGTGACAGGCGGCGCTTCTATCAGCGCAGCGCCGGCCTGTCGACATGGGTGGGCACGCCGCGTACCTGACGCTCCGGCTCAAGCCGGCTCGGCCGCGCTTTCCGCCCGGGCGACATCCGGCAGCCAGCCGGCGATGGCCTCGCCGATCGTGTCGGGGTGGTCTTCCTGCAGATAGTGGGCGCCAGGGCCCAGATCGATGAAGCGGCAGTTCTTCAGCCCGGCCGCGAACTCCTTTGCCGCCTGCGCCGAAATGAGGGCGCCTGGGTCGCCGGCGAACAGCAGCTTCGGATAGGAGGAAAGCCGCAGCGCACGGTGATCGTGCTCGCTGATCGCCGCGACATCGGCCGGCTGGTTCTCGATCGGCAGTTCGCGCGGCAGGCGCAGCGCCGGCTTGCGCGACTGCGGCGTCGGGAACGGCGCACGATAAGCGTCCATCTCCTCCGCGCTCATCTTGCGCAGGATGGAAGCAGGCAGGATCTTTTCGACGAAGACATTCTCCTCCAGCACCAGCTTCTCGCCGGCGCCAGGCGTGCGCAGCGCCTTGAACAATTCGCGCGCCTGCGGGCGCTGGTGGAAATCCTCCCAGCGCTCGAAGGGCCGGATGAACTCCATGAAGGCGAGGCCGAGAACACGCCGCGGCCGCCGCGCGGCGAAATGGAACGCCAGCGCCGTACCCCAATCCTGGGCGACGATCACCATGTCCTTGAGATCGAGCGCTTCGATGAAGGCGTCGAGATAGCGGACCTGATCGAAGAAGCGATAGTCGATGTCCGGCTTGCCCGACTGGCCGTAGCCGATCAGGTCAGGCGCAATGCAGCGACCGAACGGCGCGACATGCGGGATGATGTTCCGCCATATGTAGGACGAAGTCGGATTGCCGTGCAGGAACAGCACGGTCGGGCCGGCCGATCCGGCCTCCAGGTAGGACATGCTGGAGTCCAGCACATCCACTCGCAAACGCCGCAGCGCGGCTTCTTGTCTACCGGTCTTCGAACTCATCGCGCTGTCTCCTTCCCAAATACAGTGCTGAAGATGATTTTCTTGAACCGTTCGAGCGGCTCCGGACTGCGCTCGACCTTCATGCGCAGCATGGCGCCCTGCCAGGACGACAGCAGAAAATCGGCAAGGTCCTCGGCATCGAAGGTTTTTGTGATCTCGCCCGCCGCCTGCCCCTCGGCGATGCAGGCCGCGAATGGTCGGCGCCAGCGCTCGAAGATGTCGACCAGCCTGAGCCGGAGCGGCTCGCTGTGGACGGCCGTCTCCAGGCTGAGATTGCCGATCATGCAGCCGCGCGCCCAGTCATGCGCCTCGAGCTTCGACGTGATGACGTCGAGATAGCGGCGGAGCCTGCCGACGGGCGGCGTGCCGTCACGCGCCAGCGCATTTTCCACCAGGTCGCTGACATAGGCGAAGTAGCGTTCCAGCACCTCGCCGGCGAAATCTTCCTTGGAGGCAAAATGATTGGTGAATGAGCCCGGGCGGGCGCCTGCGGCGGCAACGATGTCGCGGACGCCGGCCGCGGTATAGCCGGAATTCCAGATCGTCTGGAACCCGGCGTCTAGGAGGTTTTCACGGAGTGATTGCCTGGCCATTGCCAAATAATACGTACGTACGTATTGAGGTCAAGCACGAATTTGGACTGGCAAGACCCAAACTGTGCGAGCGATGCGTGCCGCCGGGCCGACCTCATCGGCTCCGGCTGAAGCGCACACCATGGATAAGTCGCGCCGAAACCAGCCCTCAAATTCGCGCATCGTCGTCCTGGCTGACGCCGTACCAGGTCACCGACGAGATTTCCGAACGTTTGATACCGATGTCGCGCAACAGATAATCCGGCAACTCGTCCAACCAGACGCGGTCGCTGCGGATGCGGACCAGCCGCGCAAGCACGCGCAGGCCGGAGCGGCATGTTTCGACGGCTGTCGCGAAGAAACGCCCGCCAACGGACGGGCCGGCCACAGACTTCATTCCCATGCGAAGAGTTGACATGATCGTCTTTCCTTTGTCTGAACGAAGGGATCGGGAGGGCCATGAATGGCCCTCCCGAGGACGCCGCCCGTCACGCCCGTCAGGACCGGGCGTGCTCGCAGCTCACATAAGGATTCCAGTCCGCGAACATGCCGGCCGGGTTGTGCCGCCAGTGCCAGACATGGAGCTCGTAATACGGGTCCACCGGATGAACGCCCACCGTCGTCTTGCGCTGCAGGGTGCGGCCGAGGAATTCGCGCACGCCTTTACCCTTCCAGTCCTTTTCGAAGACGATGTATTCCATGCCGACGAGTTGCATCGAGCCATCGGCCTCCGGCTCATAGGTCAGCACGTCCGGCTCGCCGAGCACGAGCTTGCCGTCGCCGGCGCGGCCGGGATGGATGAAATGGACGCCCATCGTGCCGTGCTCGTCATGCGTCGTGCATTCGAACAGCTGCTTGTAGCCTTCGGTCTTGGCGACCTCGATATCGAGATACTTGGCCGCCATTTCCCGGGACCGGTTGAGCACCGGATCGGGCATGTCATGGGCGACCGCGCCACCGCAAAGCAGCGCCGAGGCGCCGACGGCAAGGACGATTTCCGCAATGCGCTTCACGATCGATCCCTTCCCGTCAGGCGGCGGCGTAAGCCGTCGTCGGATCGAACAGGCGCTTGATCTGCGTGATCTTGGTCGCCGGGAAGCCGCTCATCTTGGCATGACGCTGGATGATCGCCTCGTCCTTGGCGAGATAGACGCAAAAGGTCTTGTTATCCGCCACGAAGGATTCGACCCACTGGATGTCCGGGCCAAGCTCGGCCAGGACTGCGTTCGAGGCCTTGGACGCGTCGCGAAGCTGCTCGCGCTCGAAGGTGCCGACCTTCGGGATCTCGCGTTCGATGATGTATTTCTGCATGTGACAATCTCCTTGATCTGGGTGCAAATGCCTCCGGGCGTCCGACCTTGTCGGTGCCGGTGACATCCTGGGGGCGGCTGAGCTAAACTCTCAGCTTGGCCCGCCAGGCAGACGGAGAATTACGAAAGAGGCGGCCAACAGTCCTTACGCCGCCCTTATCTTATTCTGATCCTTTGCCTATTGCCGTTACAGGGATTGCTGCCGATGGGAGTTTATTGCTTCGGCGACTTCGAGCTCAATGAGGACTCGCGCGCCCTTCGTCTCGCCGGAAGCGAGATCGAAGTGCAGCCCCTCGTCTTCGATTTCCTCGCCGTCCTGCTGCGCCACCAGGAGCGCGCCTTGAGCAAGGACGAATTGCTTGAGACGCTGTGGCCCGGCGTGACGGTGACCGAGGCTTCGCTACAACGCGTGGCGAGCCTTGCCCGCGGCATTCTTCGCCAGGGCGGCATGGAGACGACGCTGCGCAACCTGCCCCGCTTCGGCTACCGGATTTGCCTCGATCAGCCAGCCGCCTCGGAAACCAGGCCAGCGCCGGCCGATGCGAGCGGGAAGCCTTCGAGCCCCGGTTCACCCATCCTGTCGGCGCGCGCGGCCGTTGCGGGCAGAAAATGGCATGAGGCCGCGGCCTCTTTCACGAAAGCGGACGCCGCCGACGAGCTGCTGACGGCCGATCTCGAGGAATGGGCATTGGCCCTGGAATGCATGGGCCGGCCGGCCGAAGCCATTCCGCTTCTGGCACGCGCGGTGACGGCCTACGGCATGGCCGGCGAGCGCTTGCGCGCGGCTTCCCCGGCAATCACCCTTGCCAGGATCCATCTCGAGAGAGGCGAGCTTGCCGTCGCCAAGGGTTGGCACAAGCGAGCCGGGCAGTTGATCGATACCGCTACCGACAGCAGGGAGCACGGTCTCTGGTGCTGGATGGGCGCGCGCATCATGGGCGCGGAAGCCGAGCCGGAACAGGCGCTTGCGCTCGCCGAGCAGGCCTTCGCGGTCGGCAGGCATCTCGACGATCCGGTCGTGGAGTCGCTCGGCCTTATCTATCGCGGCTTCTTCAAGCTCTGCCTCGGTGAAACCAAAGCCGGACAGGAGGATCAGGACCTTGCCGCCGCGCTCGGCCTGTCCAGCGACGTCGACCCGGTCGTCGGCGGAATCCTCTACTGCAACATCCTTTGGGCCTGCCGGAATTTCGGCGACTGGTCGCGCGCCAACCAGTGGACCCTCGGCTACGAAGATTGGTGCAGGGGACATGGCCTGGAGGACCTTTCGGGCTCGTGCCGGCTGCATCGCGCCGAAGTGCTCGGCGTTCACGGCACGCTGAAGGAGGCGGAAGCGCTTGTGCGTGCGGCACTCGACCAGCTTGCCCTCGACGCGCCCTGGGCGACCGGCGATGCCTTGCGCGTGCTGGGCGACATCCACCTCGCGGCCGGAGAACTCACGGAGGCCGAAACGGCCTACCGCGCATCGCATGCAGCGGGGTGGGATCCGCAGCCCGGACTTGCGCTGCTGCAGCTCGAGCAAGGGCAGGCGGAGGCCGCTTTCAGCGCCCTCGAACGTTCCCTGGTGGGCAATGGCTGGCCGACCCTGCAGCGGCGAGGCATGGTCCTTGCCACTCTGGCCAAGGTGGCGGCGCGGACCGATCGGCGCGACAGGGCGAAAGAGGTGATCGCCGAACTGGAGACCCAGCCGCAACGCTGGCCGATGGCCTCCATCAAAGCGCTGACCGCGGAAGCCAAGGCGGAGCTTTTCATGCAGGAAGAACGCCTCGCCGAGGCTGCCCGGGAGCTGCAGATCGCATGCTCGCGCTGGAACGAGATCGGTTCGCCGATCAATGCCGCCGACGCCAGACTGTCGCTTACGGCGCTGCTCATCAAGATCGGCGATCGAGCCGGCGCCGAGCTGGAGCTCGGCACCGCGCTGGCGGTTGCGAAGAAGGTCGACTCTTCACGGCTCAAGCGGCGCTGCGACGAACTGAAGGCCCTGATTGCCGGGGCGCCTGCGGTAGCGGCGGGCGGCGCATAGCCGACTCTCACTTGAGGTCCAGCCGGCGCGGTGGCATGAGGGGAGAAATCTCTCTCAAGGGTCCGGTATGAGCAGCGCAAAGCAAGTCATCGTCATTGGAGCCGGCGTTATCGGCGCGTCGACTGCCTGGCATCTTACGAAAGCCGGCGCACAGGTGACGGTCATTTCAGAAAGCGGCGCCGGCGGTGTCGCCACGCCGAATTCCTTTGCCTGGATCAATGCTAGCTGGGGCAATCCGGAAACCTATTTCCGGCTGCGCATCCGCGCCATGGCCGAATGGAAACGGCTGGCCAACGACCTGCCGGGCCTGCCGCTCGCCTGGTGCGGCGGTCTGTGCTGGGACCTGCCCGCGGACAAGCTCGAAGCCTATGCGGCCGAGCATTCGTCCTGGGGCTATGGCATAGAGCGGGTCGGGCGCGAACAAGCGGCGCGCATCGAGCCCAACCTGGCGGTGCTTCCCGATTTTGCGCTTTACGTCGCGCAGGAAGGCGTGGCCGAGCCTGTGGCGACCGCGAAGGCGCTGCTGGCCGATGCCGAACGGCGCGGCGCGCGGATCGCCACGGGTACCGTCGACAGGCTGGCGCTGGTCGACGGCAAGGTCACGGGCGTCGTTGTTTCAGGCGATATCATCGCCGCCGACGAGGTGGTGATTGCATCGGGCGCCGGCGCCCCGGCGATCGCCGCGACGGCTGGGATCAGGCTGCCGATCGAAACGCCGCCCGGCCTGATCGTGCATTCGCGCCCTTACAAGAAGCTCCTCAACGGCCTGGTCATGGCCGACAGGCTGCATATGCGCCAGACGGCCGAGGGCCGCATCATTGCCGGCTCGGATTTCGGCGGCGGCGATCCGGGCGAGGACCCCCAGGCCACCGCTCGCGAGCTTTTCGAAGCGACGAAAGCGATGCTGCGCGGTTCGGAGGGGCTGGAGCTCGATTTCCACACGGTGGGCTACCGTCCGACGCCGGTCGATGGTTTCCCGATCGTCAGCCGCTCGGAAGGCGTCAGCGGTGTCTACATTGCCGTCACGCATTCCGGCATCACACTGGCACCGGCCGTGGGATTGTTTGCGACGCGCGAAATCCTCGACGGCGAGCGCGATGCGTTACTCAGGCCTTACGCTCTCTCGCGTTTCGCCCGGTAGCCCGAAGGACGGCGAAAGCCGTCCCGGGATCAGCAAGGACCGATGCCCTAACCCGCCATCGCCAAACGTGCGACTGCCGGCGCGAACCGCCGGATGCTGGTGTTGTCGCGGGTCATCGTCACGAAGCTCGACTGCGGAATCTCATGCCAGGTCCGGCCGTCGCGATCGAACGGCTCGGAGACGATGCAGCGACCGACGCCCTTGGCGAAGGCGGCGGTGTAGAGTGTCGGCGCGTTATCGTCGGTGGCGTAGCGGACGGCGTGAAGCGCCTTACCATCGCTGAAGGCGGCCGTCAGCTTCAGGGACGGGTCGATGGCGGCGCGGCGCGCAGCCTCGATCACGCGGTTGGTGGCGCGCGACACGGCGCCATAGGGATCGTCCGAAAGCCCCTCGCCGATCATAAGCCTGAAGAACAGTTCGGAATCCATGGTGCCTTCGAGCTGGTCGAACAACGTATCGGAGAGCGAATTCTCCAGCGCCCGGCGGATCTTCCCGAAGCCGCCGATCTGGCCGTTGTGCATGAAGGACCAGCGGCCAGAGACGAAGGGATGGCAGTTCACGCGGCTGGTGAGGCCGCCTGTCGAGGCGCGCACATGGGCCAGGAACAGGCCGGATTTTATCTGGCGTCCAAGACTTCTGAGATTGGTATCGGACCAGGCCGGCAGAACATCGCGGTAAAGGCCCGGTTCCGGCCGGTCGCCATACCAGGCCACGCCGAAGCCGTCGGCATTGGTCGGCGATCTTGCCTCCCGCGCCTGGCGGCTCTGAACGATCAGGGAATGGGAGGGTGCGGCGATGACGTCTTCCAGGAAGATCGCGTCGCCGAGATAGGCAGCCCATCTGCACATTGTCCTGTGATCCTGTGTCGATGCGTTTTTGAGCGCGAATGAATTCGCCGCCCGTCGAGCGCCACAGATGACAGGAGGGAGCTTGGGCGTCCTTACGCCGCGCTTACGTTTTGCTGATCTCTGCCTGAACGCGGCAGCTCGGGATTTGCGTCAGCCGACGACCAGCGCCAGCTTGTTCGCTGCCGGCGCAAACGGGCGGATGCCCGTGCCGTCCCTGGTCATGGTGACGAAGCTTGCCGGAGGTATCGCCTGCCACTCGCCACCGTTGCGGTCGAAGGGTTCCGAGACGATGCAATGGCCGGCGCGTTTCGCGAAGGCGCCGGTATAGAGCGTCGGCGCGTGGCCGTCGGTGGCGTAGCGAACAGCGTACAGCGCCTCGCCATCCGAAAAGGCGGCCGTCAGCTTCAGCGCCGGCTCGATGCCAGCCCGGCGGGATGTTTCGATGACGCGACCGGTTGCTCGCGACACCGCACCCTGCGGGTCGGTTGCCAGACCCTGGTCGATCATCAGGAGAAAGAAGAGCTCGGAATCGGTGGTGCCCTCGCGCTGGTCGAACACCTCGTCGGAGAGCGAATTCTCCAACGCGCGGCGGATCTTTTCGAAGCCGCCGATCTGGCCATTATGCATGAACGACCAGCGGCCCGAGACAAAGGGATGGCAATTCATGCGGCTGGTGGCGCCGCCGGTGGAGGCGCGCACATGGGCGAGGAACAGGCCGGACTTGATCTGCCGGCAGAGGCTTTTCAGGTTGGGGTCCGACCAGGCCGGCAGGATGTCGCGGTAGAGCCCGGGTTCGGGCCGGTCGCCGTACCAGGCGAGGCCGAAGCCGTCGCCATTGGTCGGCGACTTGGCCTCCTGAGCACAGTGGCTCTGGGCGATCAGCGAATGGCAGGGCGCGGTGATGATGTCTTCGAGGAAGACCGCTTCACCAAGATAGGCCGCCCACCGGCACATCGCATTTCACCATCTATCAGGCGCGGTCCAAGAGAGCCTTCGGCTCCTTCACCGCATGCGAACCCCTGTTATGCGTGCGCTCATAGAGCTCGCGAACGATTCGGCTGGCCGTAGTTTCGAACAGAAATGGCAAGAAAGCGTGAACGAGCGCGGCGCCCGCCGCCATCGACAGGCGCGAACAGAACCAGGCGGCAAAGGCCATGTGGCCGAAATAAGTCTCGCCGACCTTCTCCGGGTGAGCCGTGAACAGTGCCGTAAACCGTGTCGTCATGGTGATCCCTCCTGCCGGGATGAGTCCCGATGATGAGTATCGTGCCACACGGCTTTGGTTCATCGGTCCCAAATCGTCCTTGCCTTTTGCCATTTTGTGGGACATTCATCCCAACATGCCGACGGAAATCGATGAGATCGATCGAAGATTGCTGGCCGAGCTGCAGCGCGACGGCACGCTTTCGGTCGACCAGTTGTCGGAGCGCGTGGCGCTGTCGCGCAACGCCTGCTGGCGGCGCGTCAAGCGGCTGGAGGAGGATGGCGTCATCACCGGCCGCGTCGCGCTGGTCGATGCCGACAAGCTAGGGGTCGGCCTCTCCGTTTTTGTCCTAATCCGTACGTCCAATCACGATCCGGACTGGCTGCAGAAATTTCGCGCGGCGGTGACCGGCTTTGCCGAGATCACCGGCGTCTACCGCATGTCGGGCGACCTCGATTATGTGCTGAGGGCCCGTGTCGCCGACGTGAAAGCCTATGACCGTCTCTACCAGCGGCTGATCGCCAGGGTGCCGCTGTCGGATGTCTCGGCCTCCTTCGTCATGGAGGAGATCAAGGAAACGACCGTGGTGCCGGTGGAACTGCGCTGAGGCATGCTCAGTTTTAGGTGAGGCCTGACCCGAATCTCAACACACTTCAGGTCATCGTGACGCCCCAAAGAAAGCCTTGGATAGCGTCACGGCCGAGTTGACCGAATCGGCATTCGCCCCGATAGGAGTAGGCTCATGCGCACGGCTGTCCATCCTTCCTCCGTCATCGGCCCCACCGTCGGTTTCGTCAGGCTTCCGCATGGCGAAGGCCTGCCTCTGCCGGCCTATGAGAGCGCGGGCGCCGCCGGCATGGATTTGCGCGCCGCGGTGCCGGAAGACCGGCCGTTGCTCATCCTGCCGGGGAAACGCGCGCTGGTGCCGACCGGGCTTGTGCTGGAAATCCCGGAAGGCATGGAAGGCCAGGTGCGGCCGCGCTCGGGCCTTGCCTTCAAGCATGGGCTCACCGTCCTCAACTCGCCCGGCACCGTCGACAGCGACTATCGCGGCGAGGTGAAAGTCCTGCTCGTCAACCTCGGCGACGAGGATTTCGCGGTGACGCGCGGCATGCGCATCGCCCAGATCGTCTTCGCTGCCGTGACGCAAATCACGGTCGAGGAGCGGGCGCTGGCGGGCGGCACGACACGAGGTACCGGCGGGTTCGGATCGACCGGCACCGCTTAATGCAAGTTCCGAAACTGGTCATCTTCGACTGCGACGGGGTTCTGGTCGACACAGAAAACCTTGCCAACAGACGTCTCGCCGAATGGCTCACAGCCGCCGGTTTCATGAGCACATTCGAATATTGCCGCAGGCATTTTTCCGGCCGCAGCATGGCCTCGGTGCAGAAAGAGGTCGAAGAGACGACCGAGATCAGGCTTGGCGCCGACTTCGTCGAGCGCTGGAACGCCGGTCTGCCGGATCTTTTTTCGCACGGCGTCGAGGCAATCCCCTATGTGGGCGACTTCATCGAGAAGGTGCGAGCCGCCGGCATCGCCTATTGCGTCGCCTCCTCGGCGCGGGTGTCGAAGATGCACATCACGCTCGGCCAGACTGGGCTCCTGCCGCTGTTCGAGCATGCGATGTTCTCGTCCACCATGGTTTCCCGCGGCAAGCCGTTTCCGGACCTCTTCCTGCATGCGGCAAGGACGATGGGCTTCGCGCCGGCCGACTGCATCGTCATCGAGGACAGCGTCGCGGGAACCGAGGCGGGCATCGCCGCCGGCATGCGGGTGTTCTCCTACCACGCCGATCCGCTCTCCGACCGTGACGGCCTGGCGGCGGCCGGCGGCATCCTGTTCGACGACATGCGCGAACTCGCGAGCCTCGTGCCGATCCGCTGAAAGCACCGGCTGCGCACCTTAAGCGTCCGTGCTATCGTGCTTTTTTCCGGGGGGTGCTTGTAGTGATTTCCATTTTATCGAGACTCCTGCTCGCGTGCCTGCTGCTGCCCTGTGCCTGGTCCGCGGCGCAAGCCCAGGCCGTCAGCTTTCCGGAGCTGAACAGCGCCATTCCCGGTCATCAGGCCGTCACCTATCTCGACCTCGCGAAAATGGTCGTCCCCGATCTCGCCGCCGGGGATGACGGTTTTTACAAGGGAAGCGCGCCCATCGAGGTGCGCCACATCCTTGGCGGCGATCAAGGCGGCTCGCCGCCCGAGACCATCAGCCTGCCGAACGCGGCGGTGCTTGCGATCAAGGCCGGTGGCAAGGACCGGCTGACGATGCTTTTCGACCTTGGCCAGGCGCAAGACAGCGCCGAAGGGTTTGCGGTGCTGGCGCTTTACGATCTTTCGGGCAAGCCGAAGCTGCTCGATGCCGTCAATGTCGGAACCGACCAGAACAGCTATTTTCGCGATCCTAGCAAGATCGCAATCGGTCCGGATGACGATGCCCTCATCACCATGAGCATGCATTTCAATTCGAACCAGGGCTATGTCAGCACCATTCTTATCCTCGTTCGCGACGACCGCTTCGAGCCTATCGATCAGATCAATACGTTCGACGAGAATGTCTGCGCCTACAAACGCACACAGGACCTGTCGTTCCAGACGCCCGGCAGCGAAAGACCTTATGCGGCGATCAAGGCGACGGTGAGCGACGTCACCAAGCCGAGCGGTGAAAGCTGCGACGAGGCGGCGCCGAAGGCTGCTTCGCATGACGTTACCGTCACCTATCACTGGGAGGAGGCAAGGTCGCGTTACGTGCCGGATTCCGACGCCTTCGAGAAATTGGCAGCAGAGAACGCCAAACGCTTCTGAGCCAGACGCATTCGTTTGCCCGGTTCGAGCGACCGCGATAGATTTCCCTCACAACCCCGATCACGATTGAGGATCCGCCATGGACAAGGGCAAGATTTTTCGCGATCTGCATTCCTCCACCTTCGTCATGCCCAATCCCTGGGACGTAGGCACGACGAAGCTTCTTGCTTCGTTCGGTTTTAAGGCGCTGGCGACGACCAGCGCCGGCTTCGCCTTCTCGCGCGGCCTGCCGGACGGCGCCGTGACGTTCGAGGCCATGATCCATCATTGCCGCGAGGTGACGGCGGCGACCGACCTGCCGGTTTCGGCCGATCTGGAGCGCGGCAAGGGCGACAGTCCGGAACAGGCCGCCGAGACCATTTTCGCGGCCGAAGCCGCCGGCCTTGCCGGCTGCTCGATCGAGGACCACACCGGCGACCCCGCCAACCCGATCTACGATTTCTCGCTGGCGACCGAACGCGTCGCGGCCGCGGTCGAGGCTGCCCGGGCGCTCAAGCACGATTTCGTCTTCACCGCGCGGGCCGAAAACTTCCTGTGGGGCAAGACCGATCTCGACGACACGATCAAGCGGCTGCAGGCCTTCGAGAAGGCCGGTGCCGACGTGCTTTACGCTCCCGGCATCGGCGACGTCGAAATGGTCCGCACGATCTGCTCGTCGGTGAGCCGACCGGTCAATGTGATGGCCCGGCCAGGCTTCACCATCGGCGACCTTGCCACGGCCGGCGTCAAACGCATTTCGCTCGGACCATGGCTGACCAATTTCGCCTATGGCATGCTGGAGACGGCGGCGCGCGAAATCCAGCAGGACGGCACTTTCGGCTTCACCCGGGCGGCGATGCCGTTCGGCAAGCTGCAGGCACTGTTTCGCAGCGGCGACATCGATTAAACCGGCAGCCGCGCCGAAACCGCCTTGTGCAGATGGACCATCATGGCGGCCGCGAAAAGCGGCGTCAGAAGGTTGAGCAGCGGCACGGCCAGGAACAGGGCAATGACCAGCCCGGCCAGGAACACCGTGCCGGCATATTTGCGGCGCAGCGCCTTGGCCTCTGCCTCGGGGCGGAAGCGCATGGCGGCGAACTCGAAGAACTCCCGGCCGAGCAGATAGCCGTTGACGATGAAGAAAGCGGCAATGTTGATGCCCGGCAGCAGAAGCAAGAGCAGCGCGACGATATTGCCGAGGACCACCACGCCGAAGAATTTGACCGCCAGCACAAGCGACTGCAGCGCCGGCACGGCGCGGCCGGGCGGGTCGTTGCGATAGTCGGTGCGCTCGACCACTTCGGCAATATCGTCGAGGAACAGGCCGGCGACGATCGCCGTCACCGGCGCGACGAGCAAGGCCAATCCCATAGCCAGAACGATGCCGGCAATGATGCCGCCCAGCCATCCGGCCCAGGACGGCAGACCAGGCAGCAGCGTTTGCAGCCAGGGCCAGGCCAGCCATTCGAGCAGGCTCTCCAGGCCGAGCCAAACCGCCAGCAGAGCGAGCAGCGTCAGCCCCAGCGTCTTCAGGAAGACGACGCGGAATTCAGGCGAGAACAGGCGGCTGGCGGCGGCGCGGGCGGCGTCTAGGATCACGGCAGGTCCAAGCCCTTATCGAGAAACCACGTCCCCGAGATAGGCGGGCTTCTTCCCGGACGCAACCAAGCGCGTCGCGTCGACGCGCTTTGGCTTTGTCTCGATGCATGTCGGTTATCCCAAAACCGCGTCACACGCGGGGCGACATGCATTATCGCGCAAGCTTGACCTGCCGTGCCGGAATGGTCATCGCCGCGACGCCGGCGACGACGAAGGCCATGCCGGCCCAGGCCGTCGGTCCCAGGCTTTCGCCGAGGAAGACGGCGCCGATACCGACGCCGATCGGCACTCGCAGATAGGCCTGCGAGGTGGTGCCGACCGATCCCAGCGTGTGGATCAGGCGAAAATAGATGACGAAGGCCAGCGCCGTCGAGAAGACCGACAGGCCGAGCAGGGCCAGGATCGATGCGTCCGAGGGCGCAAGCGTCCAGGGCCGGTCGACGATCAGGCTGAGCGGCACAAGCATCACCGCGCCGCAAAGCATCGAACCCGCGGCGGGTATCATCGGATCGAGGCCCTTGAAGCCGCGGCCGAAGATCGCCGCTCCCGCATAGGAGACCGTCGCGATGACGATCGCAAGCTGCGCCCACAATTGATGGCCAAGCCCGCCAAGTGCCTGCGTGCCGACGATGAGGCAGATGCCGACGATGCCGGCGCCGACGCCGACGAGCTTGCGCGTCGTGACCGGCTCATGGCGCGTGATCAATGCCGTCAACAAGAAGGTAAAGATCGGCGACGTCGAATTGAGGATGGTGGCGAGGCCGGCATCGACCGAGCGCTCGGCGGCGGCGATCAGCGTGAACGGCACGACGCTGTTGAGACAGGCCTGGAAGGTGAACCGACGCCATGACACCGCATCCCCAGGCATGGCAAGGCCGCGCCAGCGGATGACAGCGAGGAGAATAGCCCCGGCGATCAGCGTCCGGGCGGCGATGAAGGTCACCGGCGGGATCGTCTCGACGCCGATCTTGATGAAGGTATAGGAAGCGCCCCATAGCACCGCCAGGACGCCGAGCAGCGCGAGGTCGGTGGACATTTCGGTCTTTTCGGACATTTCTGCCTTCCGTTGCGGGGAACGCTCCGCTTTGTTTTTGCGCAATTCCGGACGGAAGGCGACGGCGGGTCGCCGAACCTAACCGCCACGCATTTTTCCTGGAATTGCTTCTAGCCCATGGCGGCGCGGAAATGTTTCGATCGCCGCGAAACCATAGCGGGGAAAGCTACGGTCGATATAGGCCAGTTCGATGCGAACGCTGCCGCAGCCGGCGAATGATCGGCGCCGAGGTCGGCGTCACGGAAGGCGATGACGATTTTCAGGGTAGGCAAAGCAGCGCCAAGTCGCTAGACCCGCGCCCGGCCGGCATGCCAGATAGCCGGGGCAGTCCTTGGCGGAGATTTTGATGCCGGAATATGACGTGCTTTGCATCGGCAATGCCATTGTCGACATCATCGCGCAGTGCGACGAAGCCTTTCTCGAGACCAACGGCATCATCAAGGGGGCGATGAACCTCATCGACGCCAGGCGCGCCGAATTGCTTTACAGCCGCATGGGGCCGGCGATCGAGGCTTCCGGCGGCAGCGCCGGCAACACGGCGGCCGGCGTCGCCAGTCTCGGCGGGCGGGCAGCCTTCTTCGGCAAGGTGTCGAACGACGCACTGGGCGACATCTACACCCATGACATTCACGCCCAGGGCGTTGCGTTCGACACCAAGCCGCTCGCGGGCGAACCGCCGACCGCGCGCTCGATGATCTTTGTCACTCCCGACGGCGAGCGTTCGATGAACACCTATCTCGGCGCCTGCGTCGAACTTGGCCCCGAGGATGTCGAGGCCGACAAGGCCGCCGGCGCCAAGGTGACCTATTTCGAAGGCTATCTGTGGGATCCGCCGCGCGCCAAGGAAGCGATCCGGCAGACCGCCAGGCTGGCGCATGCGGCAGGCCGCGAGGTTTCGATGACGCTGTCGGATTCCTTCTGCGTCGACCGCTACCGCGACGAGTTCCTCGAGCTGATGCGGTCGGGCACCGTCGACATCGTCTTTGCCAACAGTCACGAGATCAAATCGCTCTACCAGACCGCCTCCTTCGAAGAGGCGCTCGCCGCCATTCGCAAGGATTGCAAAATAGCCGCCGTCACACGTTCCGAAAAAGGCTCGGTGATCGTGCGCGGCGACGAAACCGTCACCATCGAGGCGACGAGGATCAAGGAACTTGTCGACACGACCGGCGCCGGCGACCTCTATGCCGCCGGCTTCCTATACGGCTATACGAGCGGGCGCAGCCTGAAGGATTGCGGCGATCTCGGTTCGCTGGCCGCCGGGCTGGTGATCCAGCAGATCGGCCCGCGCCCGCGCCAGAACCTGCGCCGCGAGGCCGAGCGGGCCGGGCTGCTTTAGAATTACCGAGCAGGCAAAGACGATTCTGGCTTCGGAATCCCGCGGAAAGACGTGCCGTTGCGTCACCATCAACAGCCTTTCAACAAAGCCGGCTGTCGCGGACCTGTCACGTTCGGCTTCTAGAACGCAAAATGAGGCGTTCCGTGACTGACATTTCGGCGCGCCCAATCAGGGGTGTAAAGATGCAAGCCAGCAAGCAGCCGGGCCGCGGTGCCTGTTGTCGTCGCGATTTTTGCTTTCCGCTATAGATTTTCAGCAACCGCCAGCGCTTGGGGAGGAGCGCGGGCCACAAGATAGATGCATGACCAGATTCCAGAGCCCGTCTGAAGGGATTTCACAAGAGGCCTTGGCAGGCCTGGTGGCCGAAGCCGTGCAACAGGCGCTGATGCAGTATGGTGTCCTGCTGGACGCCGAGGCGCTGGTGTCGGCCAGCAAGG
The DNA here is from genome assembly GCA_000824805.1 of Mesorhizobium sp. SOD10. Lineage (GTDB taxonomy): Bacteria > Pseudomonadota > Alphaproteobacteria > Rhizobiales > Rhizobiaceae > Mesorhizobium. The sequence goes on along the minus strand of CCNA01000001.1, from coordinate 138,705 downwards.
TCGCCGGCCATGTGGCTGCGGCCCTTCCCTTCCTGCCACAAGGACAGCGCCTCGCGGTCGGTTCCTTCAAGGGCGAGTGGAGCGGCCTTGCCTCCGATTTTTTCCGCATAATGGCAGAGAAGATCGCGAGCGGCGGCTCGTCCATATCCGTTCCCGCCCTTGAGCGCGTGTTGCCAAAGCCGGAAACGGGAAGGCCGATCACCGAGCGAGCCGCGGAACTCCAGTCGATGCTGATCGAGGATTGGGCCGGCGAGGTCGCCGGCTCGACCTATCTGGAGGAGAAGCTCCGCATCCCGCGCTCCACGCTGCATCGCTGGCAAAGGCGCGGCGAGGTGGTTGCCCTGCGCAAGGGCGGCCGCAAGCATGTCTTCCCCTTGGCGCAGTTCGTCGACGGCAGGCCGGTTCCGGGGATCAGCGACGTGCTTTCGGCGATCGCCAATCCGAGGCTCGCCTGGTTTTGGTTGAGCCGGCCTTCGCCCGAGCTCGACGGCCGCGTCCCGATCGAGATGCTGAGGGAAGATATGGTTGAGGACGTGGTCCGCGCCGCCCGCACCCTGTCCTGACCTTTCCCCCGGATTCGTCTCTCTCCTCATCCAGGCTTATAAATAGCTGGCAAACTCATTGTCATAAATCTGTAATAATTGGCACATCTGATACGTTTCGCGCCTTTACGTGTTTCGATTGTATAGATTGTGCAATTTGTGCCACTTTTACAAATATATGACGTGATATTTGGGCAACAAGACCTTCGTAAGATTCAAAAAGCCGCCTTTCAGGCACAATCTCTGTTGTACGTGACGGCCGATTAAGCCATGTCCAAGGCGAAGAAGCGGCGCCGGTGCGCGACTTTTTCAACGATGGGGACGGGGGTGGCAAAAGCCGAACGGCATGTCAGGCCTGTCTTGAACCTTTGACTGGAGATTCAAGAAAATGAACATCAAGAGCCTTCTTCTCGGCTCCGCTGCGGCCCTGATCGCAGTTTCGGGCGCGCGCGCCGCCGACGCGGTGACCGTCGCCGAGCCGGAACCGGCCGAATACGTCAAGATCTGCGACGTCTACGGCGCCGGCTACTTCTACATTCCCGGCACCGAGACCTGCCTCCGCATCGGCGGTTATATCCGCTATGACGCTGGCTTCGGCGACGTCGGCACATTCGACGGCGCTAATGACATCGATCGACAAGACGGCGGCGATAACAAGACCTGGAGGAAAAACACCCGTTTCAACCTGAAGACCTGGACCGGCCAGGAGACCGAACTCGGCACATTGAAGACCTACACCGAGACCCGCTTCAACTTCGGCAATGGCGCCGGCGTGAATGGGGCTGGTGACGCCGTCGACAATCCGGCCGTCAACAAGTCTGTTACGCTGAACTTCGCTTGGATCCAGCTCGGCGGCCTGCGTGTCGGTAAAGATGAGACGCCTTACGATCAGTTCATCGGTTACGCCGGTAACGTCGTGCAGGATACGATCATCCCCTACGGCATCAAGGACACCAATGTCGTCAGCTACTATTTCGACGCCGGCAGCGGGTTCTCGGGCGTGATCTCGCTCGAAGAAGGCTCCGACACCACCGGTGCAACCGCAATTCATGGCACCATTGACAGCTACGTTCCCAACGTCGTCGGTGGCTTGAAGTACAAGGGCGACTGGGGCGCGATCACCGGGGTCGTCGCTTATGACAGCTCCTATGAGGAAGTTGCCGGCAAGGTTCGCCTCGACGTGAACGTCACCAAGGAACTGTCGTTGTTCGTCATGGGCGGCTACGGCACCGATGACAACTTCAACGATGCCAGTTTGGCTCTCCCCGCGCATGGCCGCGGCTTCTATAAGCCTTGGGGCGGCAACTGGGCGGTCTGGGGTGGCGGCACCTACAAGTTCAACGAAAAGACCGCGTTCAACCTCCAGGTTTCGGCTGATGACGACAAGAACGCCGCCGTTGCTGCAAACGTAGCTTATACGATCGTTCCTGGCTTCACGATCACGACCGAAGTCGACTATGTTCACGACGGCAAGTTCGGCGACGTCGATGATTTCAACTGGACCAGGGCCGACAAGAAGAATAGCTGGGGTGGCATCGTGCGCTTCCAGCGCAACTTCTAATCGAAGCTGCCGATCAAGCAGAAGGCCCGCGGCGATGCCGCGGGCCTTTTGCATTGGTTCAAGTGAAGAAACCGGCGCACCGCACGTGCGTCAATTCCCAGCAGTGTAGGCCGCGATGGCCGCCATGTTGACGATATCCGAGTCCTTGGCGTTGAGCGAGACGATCTGGACCGGCTTGTTGAGGCCGACGAGCAGCGGGCCGATGACGGTCGAGCCGCCGAGCTCCTGCAGCATCTTGGTCGAGATCGAAGCCGAGTGAAATGCCGGCATGATCAGCACATTGGCGGGGCCGGTCAGGCGGATGAACGGATACTGCGCCATGGCGCGCGGATTCAGCGCCACGTCGGCCGCCATCTCGCCGTCATACTCAAAATCGACGCGGCGCTTGTCGAGGATGCGCACCGCTTCCTGGACCCGCTCGGAACGCTCGCCCTGCGGATGGCCGAAGGTGGAATAGGCAAGCATGGCGATCCTCGGCTCGTAACCCATGCGGCGGGCGAAGCCCGCGGCCTCCTCGGCGATGTCGGCTATCTGTTCGGCGTTCGGCATATCGTGCACGGCGGTGTCGGCGACGAGAACCGTCCTGCCGCGCGCGAGCACGATCGACACACCGATGACGCGGTGGCCGGGCTTGGCGTCGATGACGCGGCGCACGTCGTCGAGCGCGGTAGAATAATTGCGGGTGACGCCGGTGACGATTCCGTCGGCATCGCCCAGCGCCACCATGCAGGCGGCGAAGTGGTTGCGGTCGTTATTGATCAGGCGCTGACAGTCGCGGAACAGAAAACCCTTCCGCTGCATGCGCTCGTAAAGATAGTCGGTGTAGATGCCGTTGCGGCGCGACAGCCTGGCATTGATGATCTCGAGGCCTGGCTTGTTCAAGTCGATGCCGGCGTTGCGGGCATTGTCCTTGATGACGTCGTCACGGCCGAGCAGAATCGCGGTGCCAAGCTTCTGGTTCACGTAGGAGATGGCGGCGCGCATCACCTGCTCCTCCTCGCCCTCGGCGAAGACGATGCGCTTGGGCTGGCGACGCACGCGGTCGTAGATGCGCTGCAAGGTGGAAGCGATCGGGTCGCGGCGGGCGGACAGTTCCTGCGCGTAGCGGTCGAGGTCGAGGATCGGCTTGCGGGCAACGCCGGATTCCATCGCCGCCTTCGCCACCGCCAGCGGGATCGCCGAGATCAGTCGCGGATCGAACGGCACCGGGATGATGTAGTTGGGGCCGAATTTCGGCCGGTTGCCCTGATAGGCGGCGGCGACATCGTCCGGCACGTCCTGGCGCGCCAGCTCGGCCAGCGCGCGTGCCGCGGCGATCTTCATCTCGTCATTGATGGTGGTGGCGCGCACATCCAGCGCGCCGCGGAAGATATAGGGGAAGCCAAGCACGTTGTTGACCTGGTTCGGATAGTCCGAACGGCCGGTGGCCATGATGGCGTCGGTGCGGATCTCGGCCACTTCCTCCGGCGTGATCTCCGGATCGGGATTGGCCATGGCGAAGATGATCGGATTCTTCGCCATGGACTGCACCATGGCGGGAGTGAGCATGCCTTTGGCGGAAAGGCCGAGGAAGACGTCGGCGCCATCCAGTGCTTCGGCGAGACTGCGCAAATCGGTCTTGACCGCATGTGCCGACTTCCACTGGTTCATGCCTTCGGTGCGGCCCTGGAAGACCACGCCCTTGGTGTCGCACAGGATGACGTTTTCGGGCGGAAAGCCCATCGCCTTCATCAACTCGATGCAGGCGATGCCGGCGGCGCCCGCGCCGTTGCAGACCATCTTCGTGGTCTTCATGTCGCGGCCGGTGATCTCCAGCGCGTTGATCAGCCCGGCGGCCGAGATGATCGCCGTACCGTGCTGGTCGTCATGGAAGACGGGAATGTCCATCAGCTCGCGCAGCCGCTGCTCGATGATGAAGCATTCCGGCGCCTTGATGTCCTCGAGATTGATGCCGCCGAAGGAGGGCCCGAGGAAGCGCACGCAATTGATGAACTCGTCGGCGTCCTCGGTCGCCACTTCGAGGTCGATGGAATCGACATCGGCGAAGCGCTTGAACAGCACCGCCTTGCCCTCCATCACCGGCTTGGACGCCAGCGCGCCGAGATTGCCGAGGCCGAGAATGGCGGTGCCGTTGGAGATGACGGCGACCATGTTGCCGCGCGTCGTATAGTCGAAAGCACGGCTCGGATCCTCGGCGATGGCGCGCACAGGAACGGCGACGCCGGGCGAATAGGCGAGGCTCAGATCACGTTGCGTCGCCATCGGCTTGGTGGCAACGATCTCCAGCTTGCCGGGCCGTCCCATGGCGTGGAATTCCAGCGCCTCCTCGGGACTGACGGAGGGGCCGCTGCTTTCGGTTTTCCTGGCCATAATGCTTTTGGTTTCCTCACCTGTGCGGCACCGCTTGGGGCGGGTGCTTTCCTTTGGAATTCCAGGACTAAGGCCACAGGCGACGGCTGTAAACCGGCAAGCGCGGCAAAGCCGCTTCAACATGGTCAGTGCCGTCAGTGACGATGATCCGCCGTCCTGGACCGGGCAATCTCGCGGGCCTGCTCGCGCACCATTGCCCGCTTTCCCCTGCTTTTCGCACCATCCGCATTAAACCGGGCTGCCACTTCTGCTAGCGTCCGGGCATGAACATGCATATGCCGACAGACACCGACGCCCGGGAGACGACGACACCTGCGCCAGCCACCGGCGGCGTCACGCCGATGATGGAGCAATATATCGAGATCAAGGCGGCGAACCCGGATTCGCTGCTCTTCTACCGCATGGGCGATTTCTACGAACTGTTCTTCGACGATGCGGAGAAGGCGAGCCAGGCCCTCGGCATCGTTCTGACCAGGCGCGGCAAGCATCAGGGCCACGACATCCCGATGTGCGGCGTGCCGGTTCACGCCGCGGACGATTATCTGCAGAAGCTGATCGCGCAAGGCTTCCGCGTCGCTGTTTGCGAGCAGATCGAGGATCCGGCCGAAGCCAAGAAACGCGGCTCCAAATCGGTGGTGCGCCGCGACGTGGTGCGGCTGGTCACGCCCGGCACCATCACCGAGGACAAACTGCTCGCGCCCTCGGAATCGAGCTTCCTGATGGCGCTCGGCCGGGTGAAGGGCGCCGGCGCGGCCATCCAGGCCGGCTTTGCGCTGGCCTGGATCGACATTTCGACCGGCGCGTTCCGCGTTGCCGAAACGAGCGCCGAGCGGCTGCTTGCCGATATCTTTCGCGTCGACCCGCGCGAGCTGATCGTCGCCGAGCCGGTTTTCCACGACCCGGACTTGCGGCCGGTCTTCGACGTTCTCGGCCGCGTCGCCAATCCGCAGCCGCCGTCGTTGTTCGATTCGGCTTCCGCCACGGGACGCATCGCGCGCTTCTTCGAGGTCGCGACGCCGGACAGTTTCGGTACCTTCTCGCGCGCCGAGCTGTCGGCGATCTCGGGCGCCATCGCCTATGTCGAAAAGACACAGAAGGCGGAGCGGCCACCGATGTCGCGGCCGGAGCGCGAGGAGCAGGGCTCAACGCTGTTCATCGATCCGGCGACGCGCGCCAATCTGGAACTGCTGCGGACACTCTCCGGCAGCCGCGACGGCTCACTGTTCAAGGCGATCGACCGCACGGTGACGGGCGGCGGCGCGCGCTTGCTCGCCGACCGGCTGATGGCGCCGCTGACCGATCCGGCGGCAATCGCGGCGCGACTGGATTCGGTCTCCTTCTTCCGCTCCGAGACGCGGCTTTGCCAGGGTCTGCGGGCGAGCCTCAAAAGCGTCGCCGACATGCCGCGCGCGCTGTCCAGGCTGGCGCTCAACCGCGGCGGCCCGCGCGATCTTGGAGCGCTGCGCGCCGGCTTCGAGGCGGCGGGCGCGATCGCCGAATTGTTCGCGGCGGCCAACCTGCCCGCCGAACTTGCCGCGGCACTGGCCGCAATCAACGCCTTGCCCGAGGCGCTGGCCCGCCATCTCAGCGAAGCGCTCGACGACGAACTGCCGCTGATCAAGCGCGACGGCGGCTTCGTTCGCACCGGCTATCATGCCGAGCTCGACGAGATGCGGGCGCTGCGCGACGAATCCCGAAAAGTGATCGCCGGGCTGGAGCGCTCGCTGATCGAGGAGACCGGCATCCGCTCACTGAAGATCCGGCACAACAATGTGCTCGGCTATTACATCGAGGTCACCGCCAACCACCACTCGATCATGACCGGAAGCGACGCCGCCAAGGCGCGCTTCATCCATCGCCAGACCATGGCCAACGCCATGCGCTTCACCACGACGGAGCTGGCGGAACTGGAATCGAAGATCGCCAATGCCGCCGACCGGGCGCTCAGCATCGAGCTCGCCGCCTTCGACCGGCTGACGGCGGAAGTGGTGGGCGAGGCCGAACGGATCCGCGCCGGTGCCGACGCGCTTGCGGTGCTGGATGTGTCCGCGGCATTGGCGCTCTTGTCCGAAAGCGAGGGCTGGTGCCGGCCGCTGGTGGATTCGAGCCTCGCCTTCGACATTGCCGGCGGGCGTCACCCGGTGGTCGAACAGGCGCTCAGGCGTTCCGGCGAAGGGCCGTTCGTCGCCAATGATTGCGACCTGTCACCGGAAGACGGCGCCAAGGCCGGCGCGATCTGGCTGCTCACCGGCCCCAATATGGGCGGTAAGTCGACCTTCCTCAGGCAGAACGCGCTGATCGCCATCCTTGCCCAGACCGGCTCCTTCGTGCCGGCTAAAAGCGCCCATATTGGCGTCGTCGACCGACTGTTCTCGCGCGTTGGCGCCTCGGACGACCTGGCACGGGGACGCTCGACCTTCATGGTCGAGATGGTCGAAACCGCAGTGATCCTCAACCAGGCCGGCGAGCGGGCGCTGGTCATTCTCGACGAGATCGGCCGCGGCACCGCGACCTTCGACGGGTTGTCGATCGCTTGGGCGGCAGTGGAATATCTGCATGAGAAGAACCGCTGCCGCGCAATCTTCGCCACGCATTTCCACGAGATGACGGCATTGGCGGGCAAGCTCCCCCGGCTTCACAACGTCACCATGCGGGTCAAGGAATGGGAAGGCGACGTCGTCTTCCTGCACGAGGTCGGCAAGGGTGCGGCCGACCGGTCCTACGGCGTGCAAGTGGCGCGGCTCGCCGGCCTGCCCGAAGCCGTCGTCGCCCGCGCCAAGGAGGTGCTGCATCAGCTCGAGGAAGGCGAGGTTTCGGGCAAGACCAACCGGCTGGTCGATGATTTGCCGCTGTTTTCGGTGGCGGTAAAGCGCGAAGCGCCGAAGCCGGTCAAGAGCGACGCGCTGGGCGAAGCGCTCGGCGTCATCAATCCCGACGAGATGACGCCAAGGGAGGCGCTGGAAGCGCTGTACAGGCTGAAGGGGTTGGCGACTAAGCAGTAGCATCGGACCTACCATTGACTCATTGTACCAGTCGGTACAATGTCGGTTATCGATAACCGAAACCGACAGGAGATCTCATGAGCCGTCCGCCATTGCCGCCCTTCACGGCCGAAACGGCGGCGCAAAAGGCGCGCCTTGCAGAGGATGCCTGGAACAGCCGCGACCCGGAGCGGGTTTCGCTTGCCTATACCGAGGACAGCATCTGGCGGAACCGGGCCGAATTCATCTCAGGCCGCGGCGAGATCGTCGGCTTTCTCAAGCGCAAATGGGCGCGCGAGCTGGACTATCGCCTGATCAAGGAGGTGTGGACCTGGAACGACAACCGCATCGCGGTGCGCTTTGCCTATGAATGGCGCGACGACAGCGGCCATTGGTTCCGCTCCTACGGCAACGAGAACTGGGAGTTCGACGAGGCCGGACTGATGCGCCGGCGCGTGGCGAGCATCAACGACCTGCCGATCGCCGAGAGCGAGCGCAAATATTATTGGCCGCTCGGCCGCCGGCCGGATGATCATCCCGGTCTTTCGGAGCTCGGGCTCTAAAGCATGATCCCGAAAAGTGTGAAGCGGTTTTTTGCTTCGCTGACCTTCGGTTCGGAAAAGATCATGATTAAACAAGAAGGCTGAGCCAGCATGCGACGGATCGCTCCGGATCGCGACCGGTTGCTGGGGATCGTTGCCGAGGTTTTCCGCGAGCATGGCTATGAGGGTGCCAGCTTGTCCCTGATCGGCGAGGCGACGGGGCTCGGCAAAGGAAGCCTCTACCATTTCTTTCCCGGCGGCAAGGAAGAGATGGCGGGAGCCGTCATTGCCCACATCAACGGCTGGTTCGAGGACAATGTCTTCGCACCGTTGCGCGACAGCGCCGATCCGTTGGCCGGGATCGAGCAGATGCTCGCGGCGACAGACAGCTATTTCCGCTCGGGACGGCGCGTTTGCCTCATCGGCGCCTTCGCGCTGGACGAATCGCGCGACCTCTTCGCCGACCAGATCAGAAGCTATTTCGGCCGCTGGGTCACGCATCTCGCCGATACGCTGGAGCGATCCGGGCATCCACCGGGCGAAGCCAGCGCACTCGCCGAGGAGGCCGTCGCCGCTATACAGGGCGCACTCACGCTTGCCCGCGCCGCCAATGATACCGATCTGTTTTCCCGCGCCTTGCGAAGGATCCGCAAGCGGGTGGGCGTGCCGGTAAGCGGCTAGATTATTTCCAATCCGCGCTTGCGTGTCGGCGGCGGGAAGGCGCGGTCGAGATCGGCGAAATCTTCCGCCGTCAGAGCGATGTCGAGCGCGGCGGCGTTCTGGCGGACGTGCTCCTGGCGGCCGGCTTTGGGAATGGCGATGACGCCCGGCTGCGCCATCGCCCAGGCGAGCGCGACCTGCGCGGCCGTGGCGTTGTGGCGAGCAGCGACGGCCTCCAGCCGGGCATTGCGCGCCAGCGCGCCCTGCTCCACCGGCGAATAGGCCATCAGCGGTATGCCGCGCTCCGCGCACCACGGGGCCAGATCGAATTCGGGGCCGCGCCGGGAAAGGTTGTAGAGCACCTGATTGGTCTGGACATTGCCGCCGGACGGCAGACCGACGAGGTCCTCCATCTCATCCGTGTCAAAATTGCTGACGCCCCAGTGGCGGACCTTGCCTTCGGCCTTCAGGGCCTCGAAGGCTTCAACGGTTTCGGACAGCGGCACGCTGCCCGGCCAGTGCAGCAGATAGAGATCGATGCGGTCGGTGGCGAGCCGCTTCAGGCTGGCCTCACAGGCGCGTTTCACGCCGGCGCGCGAGGCGTTGGAGGGCAGCACCTTGGAGACCAGGAAGGTCTCGTCGCGCCGCCCGGCTATGGCTTCCGCCACAACTTCCTCGGCGCCCCCGCTGGCATACATTTCGGCGGTGTCGATCAACGTGATGCCGAGATCGAGCCCGAGCTTCAGCGCCGCGACCTCATCGGCGCGGCGGCGCCGGTCCTCGCCCAGCTTCCAAGTGCCTTGGCCCAGCACCGGAACGGCTTCGCCGGACGGCAGCTTCAGAGTTCTGATCGACGAGGGCATGGCTTTTCTCCGCGTGAGGACGGATCGCAGCACAGCCGTGGCCGGAAATCCAGACTGAAGCTCGTGCTGCCCCGGATTTCCTGGAATGGCTAGTTCACGGGATGCTTGGCGAGCCAGTCTTTCATCTGCTTGATCTCGGCCTCCTGGGCGGTGACCACGCCTTCGGCGAGCTTGCGGATTTCGGGGTCCTTGCCGTTGGCGATCACCACCTTGGCCATGTCGATGGCGCCCTGATGATGCGGGATCATGCCGCGGACGAAGTCGACATCGGCATTGCCGGTGTATTTGATCGCCATGTCCTTGTGCATCTTCTTCACCGCCGCCTCATAGCCCGTAGTGGCCGGGCTCTGGGCGCCCATCGCCATCTTGGACATGTCGTGCTTCATCTCCTCGGACGAGGCCGGCACGCTTTCGAGGAAGACGGCAAGCAGCATTCCGGCCGCCATCAAAAGCAGCACGATTTTCTTGGCCAGGGTCATTCAGGTCTCCTTGTGATTGAGGTTCGTATCTGGGGGCTTTGCTCAAAGTTTCAACGTCCTCAGCCGCAACGCGTTGCCGATCACCGAGACCGATGAGAGACTCATCGCCGCCGCGGCAATCATCGGCGACAGCAACGTGCCGGTGAGCGGATAGAGCACGCCGGCGGCGACCGGCACGCCGAGCACGTTGTAGAGGAAGGCGAAGAACAGGTTCTGGCGGATGTTGCGGATCGTCGCCTGAGCCAGCGTGCGCGCCCTGACGATGCCGTTCAAGTCGCCCTTGACCAGCGTGATGCCGGCGCTTTCGACCGCGACGTCGGCGCCGGTGCCCATGGCGATGCCGACATCGGCGGCGGCCAGCGCCGGCGCATCGTTGACGCCGTCACCGGCCATGGCGACGGCAGCGCCTTTGCCGCGCAACTCTTCCACCAGCGCGCCCTTGCCGTCCGGCAGCAGGCCGGCACGGATATCGTCGATGCCGAGTCTCCCGGCGATGGCTTTCGCCGTGCGCTCATTGTCGCCAGTGGCCATGATGATCCTCAGGCCCTTGTCATGCAGCGCCTTGATCGCCTCGGCCGTCGTTGCCTTTACGGGATCGGCGGCGGCGACGATGCCGGCGAAGCTGCCATCGACGGCCACGAACATGGCCGTCTTGCCGTCGGCCTGCAACGCCTCGGCATTGGCCGCCGGCGTTCCGACGCCGAGATCCGTCATCATCGCCGCATTGCCGAGCGCGACCTTCCGGCCCGACACCGTGCCCGAAACGCCCTTGCCGGTGACGGCTTCGAAATCGGTCGCGTCGGCCAGCTTCAGGCCGCGCGCGGTGGCGCCCTCGACGATCGCCTCGGCCAGCGGATGCTCCGAACCCTTTTCGAGCGCGGCGGCGAGGCCCAGCAGTTCGTTCTCCTCAATCTCCCCGGCCGCAACGACGTCGGTCAGCCGCGGCCTGCCCTCAGTCAGCGTTCCGGTCTTATCGACGATCAGCGTGTCGACGGCGGCGAAGCGCTCGAGCGCCGCGGCTTCCTTGATCAGCACGCCGGCATGCGCGCCGCGCCCGGTCGCGGTCATGATCGACATCGGTGTGGCAAGGCCAAGCGCGCAAGGGCAGGCGATGATCAGCACCGACACCGCCGAGACTATGGCGAAGATCAGGCTGGGCTCGGGACCGACGAAGGCCCAGGCGATGAAGGCAATGACGGCCACCAGCACGACGGCCGGGACGAAATAGAAGGACACGCGGTCGGCCAGGCCCTGGATGGGCGCGCGCGAGCGCTGCGCCTTGGCGACCAGTTCGACGATGCGCGACAGCGTGGTTTCGGCGCCGACCTTCTCGGCGCGCATCACCAGCGAGCCGTTCTTGTTCAGCGTGCCGCCGGTAAGATTGTCGCCCTCAGTCTTTTCGACCGGCAGCGGTTCGCCGGTGATCATGGATTCGTCGATCGCCGAGCGCCCCTCCAGCACAATGCCGTCGACTGGCACCGCGTCGCCGGGGCGGATGCGAAGCCGATCTCCGGTCTTGACGCTGTCGAGCGGCACGTCCTTCTCGGAGCCGTCGGCGCCGATCAGCCGCGCCGTCTTCGGCGCAAGGTCGAGCAGGGCGCGAATGGCCGAGCCGGTGCGTTCGCGGGCGCGCAGCTCCAGCACCTGGCCGAGAAAGACTAGCGCGACGATGACGGCGGCGGCCTCGAAATAGACCGGAACCGCTCCGTCATGGCCACGGAACTGATGCGGGAAGACGTCCGGGAACAGCGTCGCTACGACGCTGAAGAAATAGGCAGCACCTACACCCAGCGAGATCAGCGTCCACATATTCGGGCTGCGGTTGAGGATCGATTCCCAGCCGCGATGGAAGAACGGGAACGCCGCCCACAACACCACGGGACTCGCCAGCGCCAGCTCGCCCCAAGTCTTCGTGCGGCCGTCGATGAGGTTCTCGAAGCTGAAGCCCAGCATCGGCGCCATGGCAACGATCAGGAGCGGCACGGAAAGCACCGCGCTGACCCAGAATCGGCGCGTGAAATCGATCAGTTCGGGGTTCGGGCCTTCGTCGCCTGTCGGCACACCCATCGGCTCCAGCGCCATGCCGCAGATCGGGCAAGAGCCGGGCTTGTCGCGAACGATCTCGGGATGCATCGGGCAGGTGTATTGCGTGCCCTTCGGCATCGGCTGCGGCTCGGGCCGGCCGGCAAGATATTTTGCCGGCTCCGCCTCGAACCGGTCCTGGCAACCGGCGGAGCAGAAATAAAACCCCTGCCCTTCATGACGGACGAAATGCTTGGCGCTCGCCCGATCGACGCTCATGCCGCAGACGGGATCGGTGGCCGTCAGGTAGCTCTCAGGCTCGGCCTGGAATTTCGTGCGGCAGCGCTCGCTGCAGAAATGCAACGTCCGGCCGCCATGCTCGACCGCCGGCTTGCCGGCCGCCGGATCGACGGCCATGCCGCAGACAGGGTCGCGAATCACCGCGTCGGCGGCCTTGCTGTTCTTGCCGGAGCAGCAGGTGCCGCCATGCGCATGATGGTGGTGGTGGTGGTCGGAATGGGTCATCAGCAATGCCTCGGAATTTTCGAATTGAGGCGGAGGTAGTCCTTCCAGTAACTGGAAGGTCAAGGGCCGGTTTCGCCTTTTGCGAAAATCGGCCGTGCGATTGTCAATCGGAGGCTTCGCTGCGCGATGACAATCGGCGCCGCCGGCCCCCATACACAGCGCCGCGAAAACAGGCTATAGACGCCGCCGAATGGCAAAGATCTCCCTGAAACTCGACGAAATCATCGATGGCGATGCCTTGCGCCGCGACCTGACGGCGCTGACGGCGGCGAGCGCCGGCGACGGTTCGAGCCCGGCGGTTCGCACCGCCGTCCTCCAGTTGCTCAAGAGCAGGCTGGCGGAGGGCCGCAGGATCGCCGAGGCCATGCTCAAGCAGGATGGCGGCGGCAATGCCTGCGCCGAGCGGCTCTCGCATCTGATGGATGAGCTGATCCGGGCGCTCTATGATTTCGCCGCCACCCATGTCTACCGGGTCAAGAACCGGTCCGCGGCCGAGCGCATGGCGGTCGTGGCCGTCGGCGGCTATGGCCGCGGCACGCTGGCGCCGGGCTCCGACATCGATCTGCTTTTCCTCTTGCCCTACAAGCAGACGCCGTGGGGCGAGCAGATCGTCGAATACATGCTCTATATGCTGTGGGACATGGGGCTGAAGGTCGGCCATGCCACCCGCAACATCGAGGAGTGCCTGAGACTCTCGCGCAGCGACATCACCATCCGCACATCGATCCTGGAAGCGCGCTTCCTGTGGGGCGAACGCAAGCTCTATGACGAGTTGCTCACCCGCTTCGACCATGAAGTGGTGCGCACGACCGGGCCGGAATATGTCCAGGCCAAGCTTGCCGAGCGCGACGAGCGCCACGCCAAGGCCGGCGAAAGCCGATACCTGGTCGAGCCCAACGTCAAGGACGGCAAGGGCGGGTTGCGCGACCTGCAGACGCTGTTCTGGATCGGCAAATATTTCTATCGCGTGCGCACCGGCGAGGAGTTGGTCGAGAAAGGCGTCTTCACCGAGGCCGAGTACCGCGAGTTCCAGAAGGCCGAGGATTTTCTCTGGGCGGTGCGCTGCCACATGCATTTCCTCACCGGCAAGGCGGAAGAGCGGCTGCATTTCGATATCCAGCGCGAGATCGCCGAGCGGCTGGGCTACACGACGCATCCCGGCCTGTCGGCCGTCGAGCGCTTCATGAAGCACTATTTCCTCGTCGCCAAGGATGTCGGCGACCTCACCCGCATCTTCTGCGCGGCGCTCGAGGAAGAGCAGGCCAAGCATGTGCCGGGCTTCAACCGCATCTTTCTCACCTTCCAGCGGCGCAAGCGCAAGCTTGCCGGCACCTCCGACTTCATCGTCGACAATCACCGCATCAACATCGCCGACGACAGCGTGTTCGAGCGCGACCCGGTCAATCTCTTGCGGCTGTTCTGGTTCGCCGACAAGCACGGGCTGGAGTTCCACCCCGATGCGCTGAAGCTGCTCACCCGTTCGCTCGGTCTGGTCAACAAGTCGCTCCGGCGCGACGAGGAAGCCAACCGGCTGTTCCTCGACATATTGACCTCGGACCGCAACGCCGAGCTCAACCTGCGGCGCATGAACGAGGCCGGGCTTCTCGGCAAGCTGATCCCCGACTTCGGCAAGATCGTCGCCATGATGCAGTTCTCGATGTACCACCACTATACGGTGGACGAGCATCTGATCCGCTGCATCGGCGTGCTGGCCGAGATCGAGCGCGGCGACGGCGCCAAGGTGCATCCGCTGTCGCATTCGCTGATGCCGGGACTGAAGAAGAGCCGCGAGGCGCTCTATGTCGCCGTGCTGCTGCACGACATCGCCAAGGGCCGGCCTGAGGACCATTCGGAGGCCGGCGCCCGAATTGCCCGGCGCATCTGCCCGCATATGGGGCTGTCGGCGGCCGACACAGAGACCGTGGCCTGGCTGGTCGAGAACCACCTGGTGATGTCGATGACGGCGCAGACGCGCGACCTCAACGACCGCAAGACAATCGAAGATTTCGCCTCGATCGTGCAGTCGGTCGAGCGACTGAAGCTGCTTTTGATCCTCACCGTCTGCGACATCCGCGGCGTCGGGCCGGGTGTTTGGAACGGCTGGAAGGGGCAATTGCTGCGCACGCTTTATTTCGAGACCGAGCTGCTGTTGACCGGCGGCTTCTCGGAAGTGTCGCGCGCCGAGCGCACCTCCGCCGCGCGCGAGCATCTGGCCGAAGCGCTGTCGGCCTGGCCGGCGAAGGAGCGCAAACGCTACGTCGCCCTGCACTACGAGAACTACCTCTTGACCGTCGACCTGCCCGATCAGTTGCGCCATGCCGAATTCGTCCGCGAGGCGGATGCGGCGGGCAAGAAGCTCGCCACCATGGTCAAGACGCATGAATTCGAAGCGGTGACCGAGATCACCGTTCTGGCGCCCGACCATCCGCGCCTGCTGTCGATCATCGCCGGAGCCTGTGCCGCGGCCGGCGGCAACATCGTCGACGCGCAGATCTTCACGACGTCGGACGGGCGCGCGCTGGACACCATCCTGATCTCCCGGGAGTTCGACCTCGACGAGGACGAGCGCCGCCGCGCCGAACGCGTCGGCCGGCTGATCGAGGACGTGCTTTCGGGCAAGAGCTGGCTTCCCGAGATGATCGAGAAGCGCACCAAGCCGAAGCGCGGCGCCAAGGCGTTCCGCATCCCGCCGCGCGCCGAGATCCGCAACACGCTGTCCAACCGCTTCTCGGTGATCGAAGTCGAGGGGCTGGACCGGCCGGGACTGCTCTCCGAGATTACCGGAACGCTGTCGGACCTTTCGCTCGACATCGCCTCGGCGCATATCACCACCTTCGGCGAGAAGGTCATCGACACGTTCTATGTCACCGACCTGACTGGACAGAAGATCGACAGCCCGACGCGCACCGCCGCCATCCACAAGCGGCTGATCGATACGCTGGAAGGCAATTCGTCGGAACGCAACGGCAAAGCCAAGGCGGCGGCCGAGTGACCATGCATTTGACGCAATTTTTCTGGCAGTCGTTCCCAAGATGAGCCTCGTCAAGAAATTCGCCACCGTCGCCTCCGGCACGCTGATGAGCCGCGCGCTGGGCTTCGGCCGCGAGATGCTGATGGCGGCAGCGCTCGGCACCGGGCCGGTCGCCGACGCCTTCAACGCTGCCTTCCAGTTCCCCAACACCTTCCGCCGGCTGTTCGCCGAAGGCGCCTTCAACGCCGCTTTCGTGCCGCTCTTCGCCAAGGAGATCGAGCAGCATGGCACCGATGGCGCCAAGCGCTTCTCGGAGGAAGTGTTCGGCGTGCTGTTTTCGGCGCTTTTGGCGCTGACGATCGCCATGGAACTCGCGATGCCGCTTATCGTGCGCTACCTGGTGGCGCCGGGCTTTGCCGACACTCCAGGCAAGTTCGAGACGACCGTCACGCTCGCGACGATCATGTTTCCCTACCTGATCTGCATGTCGCTCGGCGCCATGATGGCGGGCATGCTGAACTCGCTGCGCCGCTATTTCGCGGCGGCGATCGCGCCCGCCTTCCTCAACATCATCCTGATCAGCGTGCTCGCCTATGCCTGGTACCACGGGCTCGACGCGCATGATGTCGGCTTCGGCCTTTCCTGGGGCGTTCTGGCGGCGGGCATCGTGCAGCTCGCCATCGTCTGGGTGGCGGTGCGCCACGCCAGCATCTCGATCGGCTTCCGCCGGCCGAAGATGACGCCCAATGTCAAGCGGCTGCTGATCCTGGCGCTGCCGGCGGCGATCACCGGCGGCATCACCCAGATCAACCAGCTTATCGGCACGGCGATCGCCTCGGGGCAGAACAGCGCCGTGTCCTCGCTCGCCTATGCCGACCGCATCTACCAGCTGCCGCTCGGCGTTGTCGGCGTGGCCGTCGCCATCGTTCTGTTGCCGGAACTGTCGCGGGCACTGAAATCGGGCAACCTCATCGAGGCCGCCAATCTGCAGAACCGCTCGGTCGAGTTCACCTTGTTCATGACCTTGCCGGCGGCGGCGGCGCTCTGGGTGATGTCGGAGCCGATCGTACGGCTGGTCTATGAGCGCGGCGCCTTCGCCGCCAACCACTCGACACCGATCGTCGCCTCGATCCTGGCGATCTTCGGCCTCGGCCTGCCGGCCTTCGTGCTGATCAAGGCTTTCACGCCGGGTTATTTCGCGCGCGAGGACACGCGCACGCCGATGATCTTCGCAGCCGTCTCGGTCGGCGTGAATGTCGCCACGGCGCTGACCCTGTTCCCGTCGATGGGCGCGCCGGGCATAGCCGTCGCTTCGGCCGTCGCCGGCTGGGTCAACGCGCTGATGCTGCTCGGCATGCTGATCAGGCGCGGCCATTGGGGCCGCGACATCCCTTTGCTGAAGCGCATTCCGCGACTGGTGCTGTCGGCGGTGATCATGGCCGTGGCGCTTTACTTCGCCGAGCACTATTTCGCCGCGCGGCTCGGGCCCGGCTCGCCCCTGGTAGTGAAGGCGACGACGCTGTTCGCGCTGGTCGGCGGGGGAGCGGCGCTCTATTTCATCGCCGCTTTCGGCACCGGCGGCGCCGATTTCGGCATGATCCGCAGGAACGTGAAACGCGGGTCGGGTAAGAACGCGGCGGCTCCGACACCAACCCTCGACGAATAGTCAGCCCAACAGCCTCCCTATCGTTGCACTTGCTCCCGCCTTCGGGTTGGTCCATAAGCGCGCCGTCGCAAGACTTTCGCCGCGCGCGGTTTCCAGCCGCATGATTGGCTCCAAAAAGTCTGCAACTTTTTGGAATCATGCTTAGACGGCCCTCCACAAGCCCTGAGGAACTCATGTCCGCCTTCAAGCCACTCGTCTTTTCGGGCGTCCAGCCGACCGGCAATCTGCATCTCGGCAACTATCTCGGCGCCATCAAGAAATTCGTCGCCCTCCAGGAACAGTCCGACTGCATCTATTGCGTCGTCGACCTGCATTCGCTGACGGCGCAGCTCGTGCACCAGGACCTCGGCGACCAGACCCGCTCGATCACCGCGGCGTTCCTCGCCTCCGGCATCGACCCCAAGAAGCACATCGTCTTCAATCAGTCGCGGGTCATCCAGCATGCCGAGCTGGCCTGGATCTTCAATTGCGTGGCGCGCATCGGCTGGATGTACCGGATGACGCAGTTCAAGGACAAAGCCGGCAAGGACCGCGAGAACGCCTCGCTCGGCCTGCTCGCCTATCCGAGTCTGATGGCGGCAGATATCCTGCTCTACCGGGCCACCCACGTGCCGGTGGGAGAGGACCAGAAGCAGCATCTGGAGCTGACCCGCGACATCGCGCAGAAGTTCAACAACGACTTCTCCGAGAGGATCGCCGCGCTCGGCGTCGGCGTCGAGATGCAGGTCGGCGAAGAGACGGTGAACGGCTATTTCCCGATCACCGAACCGGTCATCGGCGGCCCTGCGGCGCGCATCATGAGCCTGCGCGACGGCTCCAAGAAAATGTCGAAGTCGGACCCGTCGGACCTCTCGCGCATCAACCTGACGGACGACGCCGACACGATCTCGAAGAAGATCCGCAAGGCCAAGACCGATCCGGAGGCCTTGCCGAGCGAGATCGAAGGGCTGGAAAGCCGGCCCGAGGCGGAAAACCTCGTCGGCATCTATGCCGGCCTCGCGGAGATCTCGAAGGAAGACGTGCTGAAGGAATATGGCGGCCAGCAGTTTTCCGTGTTCAAGCCGGCGCTTGCCGACCTTGCCGTGGAGAAGCTGGCGCCGATCGCTTCGGAAATGCGCCGCATCGAGGGCGACCGCGCCTATGTCGACGCCGTGCTCAAGGATGGCGGCGACCGGGCCCGCGCGATCGCCGAGGGCACGATGAAGACGGTTCGCGACATTATCGGCCTGCTGCAGGACTGATCGAGCGATCTTGCTGAACCACGCCATGCCGACCGGCGGCTTGCCGCCGGTCCGTGGCGGTGGCAGATTGCGGCTGAAACCATACCGAGCAGATAGACATGGTCTCCAAACGCCTCAGCCGCGAAGCCGGCCATCGCAGAAAATTCCTGGCGATTATCGACGATACGCCGGAATGCGAGCGGGCCGTCGCCTACGCCTCGAAGCGGGCGCAGCACACAAGCGGCGTGCTGGTGCTGCTCTATGTCATCGAACCGGACGATTTCCAGCACTGGCTGGGCGTGGAAAAGATCATGCGCGAGGAAGCGAACGCGACGGCGCGCGGAGCACTCGACGGCTACGCCAACAAGGTGCGCCAAAGCGTCGGCATCGAGCCGGAGCTGGTGGTTCGCGAAGGCAAGCCGACCGAAGAGATCCACAAGCTGATCGAGGAAGACCAGGACATAGCCATACTGGTGCTGGCTGCCGGCGCCGGCAAGGAAGGTCCCGGACCGCTGGTCAGCGCGGTTGCCGGCCGCGGCGCGGCCTTCCCCATCCCGGTCACGGTGGTGCCGCAGAACCTGTCCGACGAAGAGATCGACAGCCTCGCTTGAGGTGCATCGATATTCAGGTGAGGCCGGCCTGCTCGACGCCCTTGGAAGCCAAAAACATTCCGCCGGCCAGCCGTTCCCAGCGACGCGTTTCGCTTGAATGTCCAGCCGATAGAGCCTATTTAGAACTATTCCAAACTATCGGCCCACCATGGGCCTGGAGATACCCATGTTCATCCAGACCGAATCGACGCCGAACCCGGCGACGCTGAAATTCCTGCCGGGCAAGGAAGTGCTGCGCGAAGGCACAGCCGATTTCCGCAACGCCGAAGCCGCGGCGGAGGCGTCGCCGTTGGCCGGCCGATTGTTCGAGATCCCGGGCGTCACCGGGGTTTTCTTCGGCTATGATTTCATCACCGTGACCAAGGACGGCCCGGATTGGCAGCACCTGAAGCCGGCGATCCTCGGCGCCATCATGGAGCACTTCATGTCCGGCGCGCCGGTCATGGCGTCGGCCGCTCCGGCGAGCGAAGCAGGCGGCACCGGCGAGTTCTACGACAAGGCCGACGAAGAGCTGGTGCTGACCATCAAGGAGCTGCTCGACACGCGCGTGCGCCCGGCCGTCGCCCAAGACGGCGGCGACATCACTTTCCGCGGTTTCGAGAACGGCACGGTGTTCCTGCATATGAAGGGCGCCTGCGCCGGTTGCCCGTCGTCGACGGCGACGCTGAAGCACGGCATCCAGAACCTGCTTCGCCACTTTGTTCCGGAAGTCCAGCAGGTCGAGCAGGTCGCCTGAGAATTCTACTCCGCCGGCCGCCTGCTGCGGTTTTCTGCGCTTCTCACAGCGTCGCGCGTCTTTCTAGAGGCGCAAAGGATGCTGTGACACTTTAGCTGGCGCATGATCCTTTCCGAAAATCGGGCCGATTTTCGGGGTCATGCGTTGCTCACGTACTGTAGTGCGCTCCGCTCCGGTTCTGGAAAACCACACCATTCGACTCAGCGGAGCGAATTTCCCCAACGCAAAAAACAAAAAACCGGGCCCCAACAGCCCGGTTTTTTGTTTTCAGGACGTCTTGTTGTTGCCTAGACGGTCCGCTTGCGAAACTTTTCGTGCCTACATTACGATGACCTTGGCGCCGACCGACGTGCGGTCGTAGAGGTCGATAATGTCCTGGTTCATCAGCCGGATGCAGCCCGACGACATCGCCTTGCCGATCGAGAACCATTCCGGGCTGCCATGCAGGCGGTAGCCCATGTCGCCGCCCTTGTTGAAGAGATACATGGCGCGCGCGCCAAGTGGGTTCTTCAGGCCCGGCTCCATGCCGCCGGCGAATTTGGCGAGCTCGGGCTGGCGCTTGATCATCGGCGCCGGCGGCGTCCAGGTCGGCCATTCGCGCTTCAGCGCGATATGGGCGGTGCCGTGCCATTCAAAACCTTCGCGGCCGACGCCAATGCCGTAGCGCATCGCCATGCCGTCGCCCTCGATGAAGTAGAGGAACTTGTTCTGGGTATCGACGATGATGGTGCCCGGCTTCTCCGAAGTGTCATAGCGCACTTCCTGCCGATGATATTTGGCGGGCACCTTCTCGATCGGGATGCGCGGCAGCTGGTAGCCGGCATCCGTCATCGCGCCATAGTTGTTGGTGAACATTTGCCCGCCGATGGTGCTGCACCCGCTGATGGCGGTCGACAGCGCAAGAGCGGCGAGGATTGCAAATGACTTCAAGCGCATGAATAGGTCCGACGCCCCGTCTCGATGGCAGCGGCACGAGTCGGCCGCTTTGTTGCCATCATTCATGCTGGCATTTCTTTTGCTTGCCAAGCGCGCACTGCCTATATGCAAGGCCTTACGCGCCGGTAAGTGCCGAGCTGCGGCATTTCCGCAACAGGCCTCACTGGATTGTGAAACAAAATCAATGAGGCGGCTCATGGGCCGCCTGGAATTCGAGGAGAGCGCCATGAATGTCGGTGATGCCGCCGAACGTTCCGGCCTGCCGGCCAAGACCATCCGCTACTATGAGGAGATCGGCCTGATTCGCCCGGCGCGGGCCGAGAATGGCTATCGCGACTACTCCGGCGAGGACATCCACCGGCTGGCCTTCCTGCGCCGCGCGCGCAATCTCGGCTTCTCAATCGACGATTGCAGGCAGCTTATGGCGCTCTATCAGGATCGCAGCCGCGCCAGCCACGACGTGCGCGAGATCGCCGCCGCCCATGTCAGGGCGATCGAGGAAAAGGTGCGCGAATTGCAGTCGATGCGCTCGACGCTGCAAAAGCTGATCCACGCCTGCCATGGCGACGACCGGCCGGACTGCCCGATTTTGGACGATATGGCGGGGGCGGCCTGAGGTCGGAATTCGATCAGCGCTTCCAGAAATCGCGGTGCGGGGCGAGCAACTCGTCGGCGATTTCGGGGAACGGCCCGAAGACCTCGATCTTCTTCTGGCCGGAAGCGAAGACGGTGCGCGAGGCGAGATTCATCGTCGGATTCTCCTCGTGATCGCCGGTGAGCGCCAGGAGGCTGGTTTCCTCGACCCCGTAGACCAGGCGCCCGATATTCGCCCAGTACATCGTCCCGCTGCACATCGCGCATGGTTCGAAGGTAGAGACCAGCGTGCATTGCCACAGGAACTCCGGCTCATAGGCGTCCGCGGCGCGGCGGGCCAGTTCGGTCTCGGCATGGCGCACCGTGTCGAGATTGCCCTGCCGCATCAAAACGCGATCGTCGGGCCCGACCAGCACGCAGCCGAACGGATGATGCCCATGCGCCGCCGCCTCGCGCGCGACGGCGCCGGCGGACCGAAGGTGGGCAAGCATCTGATCGCGGGTCATGGTGAAATCCTCTCACGGCGAGATTGCTGCCGAGGGATATTATTAGCAAGACCTAATCTTCTCTGAACCGCAGCTCAAGCATCCTTTACGCTCCACGCATTTCCGGTTTGGTGCTATTTTGACGATCGCGCAAAATGAGATTGCCGGCCATGGGTCTCCAGGAAGACATCGAACGGGTCGAGCAGCACATCCGCGAGATCGAAGAGCGGATCGAGCGCCAGCGCGCGGTCATCTCCCAGGCAAAAGAAAACGGCCTGGCAACGGACGGCCCGAGCAACTTCCTGTGGTTCCTGAAAGAGACATTGAGCCTGAGCCGCGACCACCTGGCCAGGCTTCTGGCGGATGATTTTCGAGCGGGAGACTCGCCGTAGCGGGTGTCGCCGTAGACATATGCTTCAACCGCTGCCTTTTCGCTTTGCGCCCACCGACCGGAGGAACCGGCCGACAATCTCCGACCTGTGGCGATTATAGATTTGACAGACCTGCCTCTCGATCGCTTGCCCCGCTCCCATACGCAATACCAGGCCACCATCTAAAAAGGCCGGACTTTTTCTCCCGGCGGCGCCGTTTGTTATCCGTCATGGCCAGATATTTCTTTGAGCTCTCTCATAGCGGGGATGTCTACCACGACGCCCGAGGGAAAGAACTGAGGGGGCTGAAGGAGGCCAAGGAACGAGCCTTCGAAATCGCCCGCCGAATGCTGCTAAACGCAAAGACCAGCGATATCGTTTGCACAGTCCGCGACATCACCGGCAGACAGCTTTTGCAAATCAGGGTGCAATGCACGGTCCCCGCTGAGATCGAGTCGATGAACCGGCTCCAACCCGGCGGATGAATGCGGCCTACTCGCTCTTCGATTTTGCTGGCTTCCGCCCGGGCGTGCGAGGAGCCTCTTCAAATATATAATCGCCCGACCTGCGGCGATTATATATTTGACATCGCCGCTATTCCGAAACCCACTGGAGACGGGCCGCGTCTACGGCCTCAGCGCCCATGTGCTTGATAAAAGCTGCTCTAATGGCGTTTTTTTGTTTTTGCCATTTATTGGGATTCGTACAGGGGTCCATGCCGTCGCCTAGGAAAACCCAGTCAACGAACTGGTCAGCCGTTACTAAGCCACTTTTGGGAATGAAGTCTGTAACGTGAAGCGACTTGCCGTCCTTGACCGCACCGCACCAACCCCACCGCACGCAGACGTCGTGCATCAGGGCATCAAAGCCAGCCTTCATTTCTTTGACTTCTTGTCTTCTTTCGGCGCCGGCGACTTTGCGACTTTCTTGTCAGGCGAGGGCGGAGCCTCTTCCCTGGGCTGGGCTCCTTTGACGACGTGCTTTAGGCGCGCGTTGAAGTTCTCTTCACCGTCGTCCGTTTCGCGCTCGCGGGCGGCTTCGCGGAACTTCTGTGCCCTCTTGGGTTCTACCGTCTTGGCCAAAACATCGTCTCCGTCCGCGTCGTCGGGCTCCACCAGAATTTCCTTGTCCAATCTAGCTTTCGGATGAGCCGGTCAATTTCCTTATCGCCTGTATGCCCGCTGACTATGACACGGAATGTCGCGCCTTTCGACAGAATGCCAGTGGTTAATTCGCGCTCGCCTTCCCTCAGTAAGCCTTCCTTATTGGGAGGCGGCGGCTTTTCGGCAGGCTGTTCAACTTGAACATCTGCGACGAGTCGCTTGCCGCAGCGCCGTCGCCCTACGGGGTCTTTCACGGTATCAGAAGACGGGAGATGCGTCCCGAATTCATGCAAGGCGAAATCATGGTGGGCGCGGCGATAGGTGCCGCTCTCGTCGGCCATAAGCAGGCTTTCCTTGGCGATGCCTGGCGGCGATTATAGATTTGACAGACCCATTGGCGAGCGCAGTCTCCGCCTGCTTGACCGCTCATGGACCTTCTTGTCACGGGCCGCCCTTCCAAAAGGTGGGCCATTCGCGTTATGACTTAGTTCGTGCTTGGGAGGGGAACTATGTTTTCGAGGGATATGCAGTTCAGTCTAATGCTGACGGTGCGGTGGGTATCGCAACAATCATATGCGTTCTCTTATATCAATAATACAGGTACAGGCCGCTACTCGTCATTCGCTTGTTTGTTCTGCTCGTTCTGGCAACACTTTCGTTGGAATTCCAGATGGTCATCCATTTTAGTAAGGCAACGGCTACCGCAAACCAGCCCCAAACCAGCGGATGAATGCGGTGCTATTAGAGGATTGCCCCCCTAATGTTTGCCCATTGCAACGCGATGCCAGCGCACGCGGCCTGCATCTCGTTATAGAGATAGATCGAGTTCGTGGGCGCGCAGTAGACCTTGCCGTTGAAGCCATCAAGCGTTTGGCAAAGAGCCTGCTCTGGTGTCGCCTCCGGCTCGAATGGATGATCGCGCAGCACCCCAAACATTAACGCCGACTGATAGCGCGCGGTGGCCTCCGGGAGCTTTGCGGATTTGCTGTAGCGCAGATTGAGCGCCCCAATCTTCCGGCTATTCTTCTTGTTCGTGCGAGCCACAAGCACATCAGGATAGAACGATATCTCAGTGCCTTCGAAGTTTAGCTTCATCTGAGTCTTGCACCGGTCAAAGTCGCTGCCTTTAATTGGCTCGAACCCCATGGTTAACACACTTTTAACGTAATCGATATTGTGGCTTTTTACTTCTTCTTCGAATCCGTGTCGGTGATTTTACCTTCATAAATTTCCAATTTTTCTTTCAGAGCCTCGTCATCACCGCTTGTATCGTCTCCGAAACGGTTCGCCTTTCCAAAATGGGAGCTTTAGCTGCACCGGCTTGCGGCAGTGGTCCTTCCTGGCGTCAAGCAGGTTGCCGGTACGTGAGACGCTTCCCCTTGGCACCCTTCAAGGCAATGAGCGACCGAACGTTGTCGTCGATGCCCATGGCAACGCGGTTGCTGTAGCGGAAGTCAAATTCCGCCAGATAGCGGTGCAGATGGTGTTCGGCGCAATGCTGGTAAACGCCCTTCATGCCGCGCTTCGGGAGCATGAAGGCGAGCAATGGGTATTCGTGAAGGGGGAGAAAGCAGCGGTCAAGATGGAACAAGTCGTAGCGCAGGCCGCGCCTACCACCGCTAAGTTGCCTCCAATGCGTGAATTGCCGAACGATCCGCCGCAGCAGAACATGCCTGACGTGCGCATGGTCGGTGATCGGTTGATCATTTCAGCAGACGTGGATCTGAAAGGGCTGCGTAAGCTGCGAAAGCAGCTTCGTATGTTCGAATCCATGCTATCTATGGGCGATGACGAAGAAACCGACGACGACGCCTAATAGGCAAATCGACAAGTTCCGCGAAGCGGCGCGCAAATTAGAAACGGATCAGTCCGACTAAGCCTTTGAGTCCGCTCTTGACAAGATTGCGCACGCGCCCAAGCTCACCAATGAGCAGATAAAGGAACTGGCGCGGCGCAAGCGCGAAGGCAAAGAGGACGGACGGTGAGTGATGACGGCAAACTTATTATCTACATCACCCCCAGCCTTGTCGCGACTTTGCTCAATCGGGAGAGAGCCAAGGGAAGCCCTTTAACGGAGGAGGAGGTAATCCAAATCCGCGACAGTTGTCCGGCGATTGCGCTCACCCGGGAGGACGCTAGACGGGTAGATGAGTCACGAGGTTATCTCGATATTGATCCAGAAAATTGCTGGGAAGAATGGCAGCGAGTTCGATTGGAACTCGCCGACGACTAAGGCATTTGCCACCTGTGGTTTGTCAACCAGATAATCGCCTGCCTGGCAGGGGTTCAAACCGTGAACAGAATCTGGCATGGTGCCTCCCATGCCACTCGTTTCCCCGATTCCCCTCAACCCCTTGATCGACGGCCGCCAGTCGGAACGCGCCATGCTGGTGCGGCGCGGCGTGCAGCGGCTGCTCAGCGAAATGGGCGCGCATGTGCTGCCGGAGCTGTCCCTGGCCACGGGGCGACGCGCCGACCTCGTCGCGCTGACCAGGCAGGGCGACATCTGGATCATCGAGATCAAATCCTCGATCGAGGATTTTCGCGTCGACCGCAAATGGCCGGACTACCGGCTGCATTCCGACCGCTTCTTCTTCGCCACCCATCCCGGCGTTCCGGCTGACATCTTTCCCGAGGAATGCGGCTTCATCCTCTCGGACGGCTATGGCGCGGAGATCCTGCGCGATGCGCCGGAACACCGCATGGCGGCGGCAACACGCAAGGCGCTGATGCTGCGGATCGCCCGCGCGGGCGCCGCGCGGCTCCTGGCAGCCGAGCTTGCCGGCGTCGCCGTGCCGGCGCTGGATGGCGAGAGCGAGTAGTCCGGTTCCCCGCCCCACGAAGTGGGCCGCCTTCGCGGGAACGAGGAAATGGGCGTCGCCGCGCGCCCTACTCCACGTCCTCATCGGCCCCGCCGGCCGCAGGCGCCGTCAGCAGCACGGCGGCGCCCAGCAGCGCGGCAAGCAGCGAGCCTGCAAGGATGCCGACCTTCACCGCGTCCTGAAGCGCCGGGTCGGAGGCGAAGGCGAGCAGGCCGATGAACAGGCTCATGGTGAAGCCGATGCCGCAAAGAAGCGAAATGCCCAGCATATGCAGCCAGCCGGCATTGGCAGGCAGGTCGGCGAGGCCGAGCCGGATGGCCAAAGCCGAGGAGCCGAAAACACCGACCAGCTTGCCGAGGACCAGGCCGGCGGCGACGCCCAGCGTCAGCGGCTCGACAAGGGCTGCAAGGCTCAGACCGCCGAGCGAGACGCCGGCATTGGCGAAGCCGAAGATCGGGATGACGAGGAAGGGCACGAGCCTATGCAGGCCGTGCTCCAGCCGGTGCAGCGGCGACTGTTCGAGATCCTGGCTGATGCCGGGAGAACGCTCCAGCGGGATGGTGAGCGCCAGCGCGACGCCGGCCAGCGTGGCATGCACGCCCGACTTCAGCACCAGCACCCACAAGACGACGCCAAGCAGGAGATACGGCCAGAGTTTCATGGCCCGCATGCGATTGAGCAGGAGGAGCAAGGCGATGACGACGAAGGCGGGGGCCAGATAGGCGAGCGACAGGCCGCTGGTGTAGAACAGCGCGATGATGACGACGGCGCCGAGATCGTCGATGATGGCCAGAGCGGTGAGGAAGACCTTCAGCGAGGCGGGCACGCGGCTGCCGAGCAGCGAAAGCACGCCGAGCGCAAAGGCGATGTCGGTGGCGGTGGGGACCGCCCAGCCGGAAAGCGCCGCCTGATTGTCGCGGTTGATCAGGACATAGACCAGCGCCGGCACCGCCATGCCGCCGGCGGCGGCTATGCCGGGCAGCACGCGGCGCGGCCAGGTCGAGAGCTGTCCGTCCAGCATCTCGCGTTTGATCTCCAGTCCGACCAGCAGGAAGAACACCGCCATCAGCCCGTCATTGATCCAGTGCGAGACGCTGAGCGGCCCGAGATAGGCGTGCAGGACGGCGAAATAGGTTTCGGCCAAAGGCGAATTGGCGACGATCAGCGCAAGGGCCGCGGCCACCATCAGGACGATGCCGCCTGCGGCCTCGCCGTCGAGGAACTCGCGCAGGATCGATTTCGGCCGTTCGTCTTGCATTCCGCCTCCTCGCTTCCCTTTCGGCGGCGCGATGATGCTCAAACTTCAACGGCCGGGCAAGCATCGAAGGCAATCGTCGCTGCCCTATCCTCCAGTTCCGAGCGCTGGCGCTGCCCCTCATCTGCCTGCCGGCATCTTCTCCCCGTGAACGGGGAGAAGGGCGCTGTCGCCGGCGGTTTCGCCAATCACAAGCGTTGCAAGAAGGGCGCCAAGGTTGCGGGCAGCCCCTTCTCCCCGTCACTATACGGGGAGAAGTGCCCGGCAGGGCGATGAAGGGCAGCGCTGAATTTGGTGGGTTGGCGTTTCAATACAAGCCGGACTGAGGCCGGCCTCAGGCGCATAATACTGCGCGCTCAGCAACACCTACCGAGGCGCCCGCTTTGCGAGAATCCGCTGCAGCGTGCGGCGGTGCATGTTCAGGCGGCGGGCCGTTTCGGAAACGTTGCGGTCGCACATTTCGTAAACGCGCTGGATATGCTCCCAGCGCACGCGGTCGGCCGACATCGGATTTTCCGGGGGCGCCGCGCGCTCGCCTGAGGTGCGGGTGAGCGCGGCGAAGACATCGTCGGCATCGGCGGGCTTGGAAAGATAGTCGACGGCGCCGAGCTTCACCGCCGTCACCGCGGTGGCGATGTTGCCGTAGCCGGTCAGGATGATGGCGCGAGCGTCGTCGCGCTTCTCGCGGATGGCCGCCACGACATCGAGGCCGTTGCCGTCGCCGAGCCGCATGTCGACCACCGCATAAGCCGGCGGATGGGCGCGCGCCTTGGCGACCGCCTCTTCCACGCTCTCCGCCGTCTCGACCACGAAGCCCCTTGTCTCCATGGCCCGGGCAAGCCGGGTGAGGAAAGGCTTGTCATCCTCGACGATGAGCAGCGAGGTGTCCTCGCCCTCGACCATTGCGCCAGTCGTTTCGTCTCCGCTCATCTTATCGGCATCCTACTGACCTGAAGCGCGCCGCGCAGAACCTATTCTGGCGAAGACCCTTCCGATCCTTGTTTCCGGGCATGTCGCCTTCCCCAAGCCGCTGCACGGTTTTAGGCGACATGCCTCACTTTTACGCAGATACAGTCCCGCAAGGGCAATGTCCAATTTTTAGAGCCGGCAACAGAGCTGCCATGCGGCAATTGCAAGGTTACGCGCTATCCAACCGAGGTTTAGGCATTGTCGAACATGGTGGCCGAGGCCTGTTCCTGGTTGAGGAAGAGGCCGCGCGGCCAGGATATCTGCACCACCGCGCCTTCGCCGAGCCCGCTCGAATTGCGGAAATCGATGGTGGCGCCGGAACGCTCCAGCAAGGTCTTGGCGATGAACAGCCCAAGCCCCAGGCCGCCGCCGGCCTCCGTGCCCTGGCGCGTCGACATATAGGGCTCGCCGATGCGGTCGATGATCTCGGCCGGGAATCCCGGCCCGTCATCAATGATGGAGAAGGTGACCGCCTCATTGTCCCAGCTCCAGCTGACGGTGACGGAGCTGCGGGCGAAATCGACCGCGTTCTCGACCAGGTTGCCGAGCCCGTAGATGACGCCGGGGTTGCGCTGGCCGACCGGCTCGGGGCCGATGCGCTCGCCGGGCCGCAGCTTGATCGAGATGCCGAAATCGCGATGCGGCGCCGTCACCTCCTCGATCAGCGAGGTGAGCGGCATGCGCGACAGATGCGCTTCGCCCTCCGAGGAAAGGCTGGTCAGCCGCTTCAGGATCTCGCGGCAACGTTCGCTCTGCGAGCGCAGCAGCTTGACGTCCTCGCCATATTTCGGGTCCTTGCCGAGCGCCTTTTCCATCTCCTTGGCCACGACGGTGATGGTGGCCAGCGGCGTGCCGAGCTCATGCGCGGCGGCGGCGGCCAGCCCGTCCAGCGCCGACAGATGCTGCTCGCGCTGCAGCACCAGCTCGGTGGCGGCAAGCGCATTGGCGAGCAGGCGCGCTTCCGCCGCAACGCGGAAGGCATAGATGGCGGTGAAGGCTATCGATGCGAAGACCGCCATCCATATGCCGGCGACATAGATGAAGGGCATCGGCAGCGGCGATCCCTCGTACCAGGGCAGCGGCAGGTGGAAGAACACCAGAAGAGTTGCAGCCACTATGACCAGCGCGCCGAGGGTCGCGGTGAAGCGCAGCGGCAGCGACGCGGCCGAGATGACGACCGGCACCGAAAGCAGCACGCAAAATGGATTGGTCAGGCCGC
The DNA here is from genome assembly GCA_000824805.1 of Mesorhizobium sp. SOD10. Lineage (GTDB taxonomy): Bacteria > Pseudomonadota > Alphaproteobacteria > Rhizobiales > Rhizobiaceae > Mesorhizobium. The sequence goes on along the minus strand of CCNA01000001.1, from coordinate 109,202 downwards.
CGGTCATGTAAAGCAGGCCGGTGAGCTGGATGCCGTCGAAGGTGAGGATGGCGAAGGCCGAAAACGGGGTGAGCCGATGCGCCGCCGGATAGCGGAAGGTCAGCCAGAGGTTCATCCAGGCCGAGCAGGCGATCAGCGCGAAGCACATCGACACCGGCAGCGGGAACTTCAGTCCATAGGCGACGACGAGCACCGCAATGCTCTGGCCGACGATGGCGAGCCAGCGCAGACGGATCAGCGTGTTGAGCCGCAGCCGCTGGCTCTGCTGGGAATCGGGCGCGCGCAGGATGTTGATCATGGTCAAGGATTACAGCCGCAGGAGCGAAAACGATAGAGCTTCGTCAAGTCCCGCGTGGCTTGGCGCGGCTGGTGGCGGCGGCCAGAAGCGGGTTTTCCGGCCAGACATGCTTTGGATAGCGGCCGCGCATGTCGGTGCGCACATCGGCCCAGGAGCCGCGCCAGAAGCCGGGGAGGTCGCGCGTCGTCTGGATCGGCCGGTGCGCCGGCGACAGCAATTCCAGCGTCAGCGGCACGGTGCCGTTGGCGATCGCCGGATGACGGTCAAGGCCGAACAGCTCCTGCACACGGACCGAAAGCACCGGCCATTCGCCGTCATAGCGGATCGGCACGTGGCTGCCGGACGGCGCGTCGAAATGGGTCGGCGCCAGCGCGTCGACCTTGCGCTGCAGGTCGTGCGGGACCAGCGCCATGAGCGCCGAAGACAAAGTCGCCGGCTTGATTGCTGCGAAGGAGGCGTCGCCGGCGAGAAACGGCAGGAGCCAGTCGTCGAGCCGGTCCAGAAGCGCGGCATCGGAAACGTCCGGCCAGGGCGCGCCGAGGCCGCGATGCAGCCAGCCAAGCCGCTGACGGAGCGTCTCCGCCTCCTTGCCCCAGTCGAGCAGCGACAGGCCATGCTCGCGCAAAGCATCGAGAATGGCGCGGTCGGCATCCGCGCCGGACGGCGCCGGCAGCATGCGCTCGGAAAGCGTGATAGCGCCGAGCCTGGCAATCTCGCGCATGCGCACGGCACGGCGCCCGCGGTCGAAGCTCGCCTCGCGCTTGGTCTCGATGCGGTCGGCGAGGGCGGCGCGGATATCCGCTTCTTCAACAGGGGCGGCGGCGGTGATGCGGGCGTTCTGCGCCTTGCCCTGGAGGTCGGCGACGACGAGCCAGGTTTCATTGGCGAGCGGATCGGCGGCGTCGACCATTGCGCCCGAGCCGTTGGCAAGCACCAAGCGGCCTCGCTCGCCGCGCGCCCTTGCCACGCGATCCGGCCAGGCGTGGATGAGGAGGGCGCCGGCGGAGGCCGCCTCGCCGCCCTGCCCGTCACCGGCCTGCCTGGCCAAACGCTCGGCGAGCTGCCTGGCGGCATTGGCGCGAGGGGATTTCTCGCCGCGAAAGCGGATCAGACGCCGCTCCAGATCGGCGCTGTCGCCGCCCAGCCCGCGCTCGGTCAAGAGCACGGCAAGCGTCGCCGCTTCCAGCGTATGGCCGGTCTTCGCCGCTTCGGCCACCATGTGCGCCAGCCGCACCGGCAACGCCAGCTTGCGCATGGCGGCGCCCGCCTCGGTCAGCCGACCGGCGTCATCGATGGCGTGCAGCGCCTTGAGCAGAACCCTCGCCTCGTTGAGCGCCGGGGCCGGCGGCGGATCGAGGAAGGAAAGGCTCGACGGGTCGGCGACGCCGAAGGCGGCGCAGTCGAGCAGCAGGCCGGACAGATCGGCCTCGAGGATTTCCGGCGGCGTGAAGGCGGGAAGCGACGCGGTCTGCTCCGCGCGCCACAGGCGCACCGCCACGCCGGCTTGCGTGCGGCCGGCGCGGCCGGCGCGCTGGTCGGCCGAAGCCCTGCTGACGCGCACCGTCTCGAGCCTGGTCAGGCCGCTTGCCGGCTCGTAGCGCGGCAGCCGCGACAGGCCGGAATCGATGACGACGCGCACGCCGTCGATGGTGATCGAGGTCTCGGCGATCGAGGTCGCCAGCACCACCTTGCGGCGGCCGGCCGGCGCCGGCCTGATCGCCTGATCCTGCGCCTTGTTGTCGAGCTGGCCGTAGAGCGGAACGACGTCGGTATCGGCCGCGACATTGCCCGAGAGCCGCTCGGCGGTGCGCTCGATCTCGCGCTGTCCGGGCAGGAAGGCGAGCACGCTGCCTTGCTCGCCGGCCAAGGCGGCGCGCACGGCCTTAGTCATGGCATCCTCGATCGCCGTGCCGGCCGGCCGCTCTTCGTAGCGGATCTCAACCGGAAAGGCGCGGCCCTCGCTTTCGATCACCGGCGCGTCGGACAAAAGCCTCGCAACGCGCGCGCCGTCGAGCGTCGCCGACATGACCAGCAGGCGCAGGTCCGGCCGCAGCGCGCCCTGCACGTCAAGCGCCAGCGCCAGGCCGAAATCGCCGTCCAGCGAACGCTCGTGGAACTCGTCGAAGATAACCGCCGAGACGCCCGGCAGCTCCGGATCGTCGAGGATCATGCGCGAGAGCACGCCTTCGGTGACGACCAGGATCTTTGTCCGCGCCGAGGTCCGGTTCTCCATGCGCATGGCGTAACCCACCGTGCCGCCGGGCTCTTCGCCCAGCAACTCGGCCATGCGGCGCGCGGCGGCGCGGGCGGCGAGCCGCCGCGGTTCGAGGAGCACGATCCGGCCCTGCCCTAGCCAAGACGCGTCGAGCAGCGCCAGCGGCACCAGCGTCGTCTTGCCGGCGCCTGGCGGCGCCACCAGCACGGCGCTGTTGCGGCCCGAGAGCGCTTCGCCAAGTGCCGGCAGCACAGCGGTGACCGGAAGCTCCGGCAAGGGTTTCGTCGTCATGTCGCCCGCATATCAGCGGTCGCGATCGCTGCGCAACTCAAAGCCGAGCGCGCGTAAACGGGTTCCAGCGCACGGTGCCAAGCCGTACTTCCTCGCGCACCATGGTCAGGAGGCCAGAGGCGCCGACGACTGCAAGGCCGACCAGCGTCATCGCGTCGGGATGTTCGTTGAAGAACATAGCACCGAGGATGACCGCCCAGACGATCTGCGAATAATGCGTCGGCGCTATGCGATTGGCGGGTGCATATTTGGCCGCCAGGAGATGCAGCAATTGGCCGCCGGCGGTAAACAGACCGCCCAGGACCAGCCAGCCCAGTTGCCACAGATTGGGAAGCGAAAACGAGGTCGCCGCGGCTCCGGCGCCGTTGAACAGCAGGCCGTAGCCGATCAGCGTGCCCAACATGGTGGTGCGCTTTTCTTGCTGGGCGAGAGAGCGCATCAGGATGACGATGGCTGCCGCGACGAAGGCGTTGGCAAAGGCGGCGAGATGGCCGAGATGCAATTCGCGAAAGCCTGGCCGCACCACCAGCATGACGCCGACAAAGCCTACAACCACGGCCAGCCACCGCCAGGGACCGACCTTTTCCTTGAGGATGACGGTCGAAAGCACGGTGACGAGCAACGGGGCAAGAAACAGCAGGGCGTAGACCTCCGCCAGCGGAATGGTGGTGAAGGCATAGACGCTGAGCACGCCAGACATGATGCCGGCCAAGGCGCGCGCCTGAACGGCCCACGGCCGCCTGGTGCGCCAGAAATCGCGCCAGCGTTCCTCCTTCGGCCGAGTGAAGAAGAGGAAACAGCCGGCAAACAAGGTCGAGAAGAAGCCGATCTCGAACACAGTGAACTGCCCGCCCAGACTCTTGATGACGGCGTCGCTGAACGAATAGCTTGCATAAGCGACCAGAGCGAGCAGGATTCCGTTCGGCACGATACCATTTCCGGGAGAGAAGACATGAAGATACTGGCGCTGGGGGCGCATCCCGACGACATCGAGATATTCATGTTCGGTACGCTGGCCGCCTGTGCCGCGCAAGGCGCAGAACTGACTTTCGCAATAGCCACCGATGGTGCCAGAGGCGGAATGGGCGACGGCAAGGCGCTTGCCCGGTTGCGGCGCGAGGAAGCGGCCAAGGCGGCAGGCCTGCTCGGCGTCGAGCCGCGCTTCCTCGACTTTCCCGACGGCGAGCTCGTCGCCGACGCCGCGTTCATTGCGGCGCTAAAGGCGCTGATCGGCGAGGTGAAGCCCGATCTCGCCATCACCCATGCGCCCTACGATTATCATGGCGACCACCGCGCCCTGTCCGACGGCGTGCGCATCGCCGCATCCTTCGCGGTCCCGGTGCTGCATGCCGACACGCTCGGCGGCACCGGTTTTTCGCCGACGCACTATGTCGAGATTTCGCAGCATTGGGACGTCAAGGCTGAAGCGATCCGGGCGCACCAGTCGCAAGGTCCGGAGCACTATGTACACAGGGCGCGCCTTCAGAACGAGTTTCGCGCCGGCCAGTGCAATGGCGCCTCCGGCGCGCTGGCGGAGGCCTTCCGCTTCGAGCCGATCTTTCCCTTCGCCGACATCCGCGCATTGCTGCCGCCGGCACCGGCGATCCGGCCGGTGACGACAAGCCCAGGCCCCGCCGACCCGCCCAGCTGACGACAGCAGGACGGAAACCTTCGGCGATCATTTCCCAACGATTTCAATGACGCGGCTCACCATGCTGCGGCGCAGCAACGAATTCGCTTGCGTTGTTTAGTAAAAAGAGCATCACTAAACAAATTACTAAACATCGGCAGCGCATAGCGTGCCTTGTTTAGGCCCTCGGAGGAGCGAGGGTCGAGGGCTCTTGAAACCGTCATCCGGACGCGTTTCGCAAATGGGAGGTAAGGCATGAAATCGACCTTGAAACTGGCGTTGGGACTGTCCTCGGCGATCTTTGCGTCGACAGCCGTCTCGGACGTCGCGCATGCGGAAGACCTGACGCTGTGCTGGGCGGCCTGGGATCCGGCCAACGCGCTCGTGGAACTGTCCAAGGACTTCACCAAGGAAACCGGCATCGGCATGAAGTTCGAGTTCGTGCCGTGGACCAATTACGCCGACCGATTCCTCAACGAGCTCAACTCGCACGGCAAGCTCTGCGACCTGATCATCGGCGACAGCCAGTGGATCGGCGGCGCCGCCGAGAACGGCCATTACGTCAAGCTGAACGACTTCTTCGACAAGGAGAAGATCAGCATGGACGACTTCGTGCCGGCGACCGTGGTCGGCTATTCGGAATGGCCGAAGAACACGCCGAACTACTGGGCGCTGCCGGCCATGGGCGACGTCGTCGGCTGGACCTATCGCAAGGACTGGTTCTCGCGGCCCGAGCTGCAGAAGGAATTCAAGGAGAAATATGGCTGGGACCTCGCCCCGCCGACCACCTTCGACCAGCTGAAGCAGATCGCCGAATTCTTCCAGAAGCGGCAGATCGACGGCAAGACCGTCTATGGTGCCTCGATCTATACCGAGCGCGGCTCGGAAGGCATCACCATGGGCGCCATGGACGTGCTCTACAGCTACGGCTTCCAATATGAGAACCCCAAGAAGCCCTACGAAATGGAAGGCTTCGTCAACTCCGAGAAATCGGTGAAGGGTCTCGAGTTCTACAAGGCGCTCTATGATTGCTGCACGCCGCCCGGCGCCTCCAACAGCTACATGGGCGAAGGCGTCGACGCCTTCAAATCCGGGCAGGTGGCGATGCACATGAACTTCGCCTTCACCTGGCCCGGCCTGCAGAAGGACGAGAATGTCGGTGGCGACAGAATAGGCTACTTCGTTAATCCGAAAGGCCCCGACGGCGACCAGTTCGCGCAGCTCGGCGGCCAGGGCATCTCGGTGGTCTCCTATTCCGACAAGCAGGAATCGGCGCTGAAATACATCAAGTGGTTCGCCAACAAGGACGTGCAGGCCAAGTGGTGGTCGCTCGGCGGCTATTCCTGCCTGAACTCGGTGGTCAAGGACCCGAAATTCCCGTCCAGCCAGCCTTACGCGCAGGCCTTCCTCGACTCCATGGCCATCGTGAAGGACTTCTGGGCGGAACCGAGCTACGCGCCGCTGCTGCAGGCCTCGCAGAAGCGCTTCCACGACTATGTCGTCGCCGGCCAGGGCTCGGCCAAGGATGCGCTGGACGGCCTCGTCAAGGACTGGACGCAGATCTTCCAGGACGATGGCAAGATGTAGTCGGGGCAAGATGTAAAGCTCCTCCCGAGCTTGATCGCAGCGTCCCGTGCCGCCTTGGCACGGGACGCAGTTCAGATAAATTCCATTGTCGAGATTTGACGTGACCGAAGCAGGATTAACCATGCTCGATCGGACTGCGGACAACGTTGCTCGGGCCACACCGGAGCCGTTGGCCAAGAAGATCCGGGGCATCAGCGACAAGGGCCTCGCCTGGCTGTTCATCTCGCCGACGATCCTTTTGCTTTTGGCCATCAACATCTTCCCGCTGTTCTGGGCGATCTATCTCTCCTTCACCAATTACCGGGCCAACCGCCCCAACGAGGTGGTGAAGAATCTGGGGCTCGCCAACTACCGGCGCATCCTCGGCGACCAGGATATCTGGATCGCCATGCAGACCACGGCTCATTTCGTCTTCTGGACGATCCTCCTGCAGACGGTGATCGGCTTCACGCTGGCCTGGCTCATCGACCGCAAATTCCGCGGCCACGCTTTCTGGACCACCATCATCCTGGTGCCGATGATGCTGTCGCCGGCGGTGGTCGGCAATTTCTGGCGCTTTCTCTACGAGCCGCAGATCGGCCTGTTTTCCTACGTCGTCTCCTTCGTCACCGGCATTCCTCCGACGAATGTGCAGATGCTGTCCAATGTCGAACTCGCGCCGTGGGCGATCATCATCGTGGACACCTGGATGTGGACGCCTTACGTGATGCTGATCTGCCTCGCCGGGCTGCGCTCGATTCCCGAATACATCTACGAAGCGGCCGAGGTCGACCGCGCCTCCAACTGGCGTCAGTTCTGGTCGATCACGCTGCCTATGGCGCTGCCCTTCATCATGCTGGCGGTGCTGTTCCGCGGCATCGAGAACTTCAAGATGTTCGATATGGTCAACCTGCTCACCGGCGGAGGACCCGGCTCGACCACCGAGGTCGCCTCGATCACGCTGAAGCGGCAGGCTTTCGAAAGCTGGCGCACCGGTTATTCCTCGGCCTTCGCCATCATCCTGTTCGTCGCCGTGTTCGGGCTGGCCAACATCTACGTCAAGGCGCTCAACAAGGTGAAGCAGAGATGAGCCTGACCACCGCCCATTCCGTCGTCGCGCCGTCGTCGAACGCGAAGCTGATCGCCGGCACGATCATCATAGCCTATGCGCTGATCTCGATCGTGCCGCTGCTCTGGATCTTCGCCACCAGTTTCAAGACGCCGCCGGATTCGATCGCCTATCCGCCGAAGGTCGTCTTCCAGCCGAGCATCGAGGGCTATTGCAACCTGTTCACCACCCGGACCCGCCAGACGCCGGAATATATCAACGCGCTGGGGCCGGCGACCGGCTTCTGCGACGAGACCGTGCGCAAGCGCAACATGGTCATCGCCGGCCCGTCGAACTTCCTGCCGCGCTTCGTCAACTCGCTGATCATCGCCTTCGGCTCGACGTTCTGCGCGGTGTTCCTGGGCACGCTCTCGGCCTATGGCTTCTCGCGCTTCAAGGTGCCTTTGGCCGACGACCTTCTGTTCTTCATCCTGTCGACGCGCTTCATGCCGCCGATCGCGGTGGCGATCCCGATCTACCTGATGTACCGCGAACTTGGCCTCTCCGACACCGCGCTCGGCATGATCCTGCTCTACACCGCGGTCAACGTCTCGCTGGCGGTCTGGCTGCTCAAGGGCTTCATCGACGAGATCCCGCGCGAATATGAAGAGGCCGCGATGATCGACGGCTACACGCGGCTGCAGGCCTTCTGGCGCACCGTGCTGCCGCAGGCGACGACCGGCATCGCGGCGACTGCCATCTTCTGCCTGATCTTCGCCTGGAACGAATATGCATTCGCCGCGCTGCTCACCTCAGGCACAGCGCAGACCGCGCCGCCCTTCATCCCGACCATCATCGGCGAGGGCGGCCAGGACTGGCCTGCGGTGGCGGCGGGCACGACCATCTTCCTGGTGCCGATCCTCGTCTTCACCATCCTGCTACGCAAGCAATTGCTGCGCGGCATCACCTTCGGCGCGGTGCGCAAATGATTGATGTGGGAATAAGTCGACCCCCACTCCGTCGAGCTGTCCCCAAACCTCCTCCTGGCCCCGCTGGGCAAGGCGCGGCCTGATGGAAAACATCGCGACCGCGATCATCGCGATCGGTTTCCTGATGCTGTTCCAGCCCTTCGCGCTGGCGCTCTACACCTATTCCTTCATCACCATGCTTGCCGGCACGGTGATGTTCATCATTGTCTCGAAATTCCCGGAATAGAGATGGCCGAGATCCGTGTTCAGAACCTGAGGAAGGCCTTCGGCGCTTTCGTCGCCGTGCAGGACTCCAATTTCGTCGTCGAGGATGGCGAGTTCTTCGTCATGCTGGGGCCTTCCGGCTGCGGCAAGACGACGACGCTTCGCATGATCGCCGGCCTCGAACTGCCGACTGGCGGTCAGATCCTGCTCGGAGGCGAGGACGTCACCATGCGCAGGGCGCGCGAGCGCGACATCGCCTTCGTCTTCCAGCTCTTCGCGCTCTATCCGCATATGAATGTGCGCAAGAACATCGGCTTCCCACTGCTGGCGCAGGGCATGCCTTCGGCCGAGATCCGCGGCCGCGTCGAGGAGACGGCGAAGCTGCTGCGCATCGACCATCTGCTCGACAAATCCGTTTCCGGCCTTGCCGGCGGCGACCGCCAGCGCGTCGCACTCGGCCGCGCCATCGTGCGACGTCCGAAATGTTTTCTCATGGACGAGCCGCTCGGCACTTTGGATACCGAGTTCCGCGACCTGATGGTGCATGAGCTGCGCGAGCTGCACAACCGCATCCATGCCACGACCGTCTATGTCACGCATGACCAGATGGAAGCGATGTCGATGGCCGACAAAATAGCGGTGATGAACCACGGCGTCATCGAGCAGTTCGGCACGCCGCGCGAGATCTACGACCGGCCGGCGACCATGTTCGTCGCCGATTTCATCGGCTCGCCGCCGATGAATTTTCTGGGCTTCGGCGGCGGCTTGGCCAAGGGCGCGAAGGAGATCGTCGTTCAGGGCGCGAAAGTGCCTGTGCCGGAGGTGCGTGAGGACGTGGCACCCGCCGAGATGGCGCTCGGCATCCGGCCCGAGCACATCCGCTTCGACGACGGCTCGAAGCTGCGCGGCGCGATCTACGGCACCGAATATCTCGGCACCACGCAGATCGTCGCGGTGGAGACGGTCGACGGCATCATCAAGGCCCGCGTGCCGGCCGGCATCCATCTCAGCCCCGGCGAACAGGTCGGGCTGACGCTGAGCAGCGCGCGGCTCTCGCTGTTCGAAAAGGGCTCCGGACGCGCGGTCAGGACCGCCATGCATGATCAGGCAGCGGAGGCACGCCATGGCTGATGTCCATATCCAGGGCGTAACCAAGAGCTTCGGCGACACCGTCGCGGTCAGCAATCTCGACCTCGCGATCAAGGACGGCGAATTCGTCGTGCTGCTTGGGCCGACCGGCGCCGGCAAGACGACGACGCTGAGGCTGATCGCGGGGCTGGAGCGGCCAGACAGCGGCACGATCCACATCGGCGGCCATGACGCGACGGCGCTGTCGCCGGCCGAACGCGACACCGCCTTCGTCTTCCAGCAATATTCGCTCTACCCGCATCTTTCGGTGTTCGACAATCTGGCCTTCCCGCTGCGCTCGCCGGCACGGCGTTTTCCGGAGGACGCTGTGCGGCGCCGGGTCGAGGAAGTGGCGCGCATGGTGCGCATCGACCACAAGCTCGACAACCGCTCGACAAGATTGTCGGGCGGCGAGATGCAGCGTGTCGCCATCGGCCGCGCGCTGGTGCGCAAGCCCGCGATCTACCTGATGGACGAGCCGCTCTCCTCCCTCGACGCCAAGCTGCGCGCCGATCTCAGGCTGGAGCTGAAGCGCATCCAGTCCGAGCTGGGCGCCACCATGCTCTATGTCACGCACGACCAGATCGAGGCGATGACCATGGCCGACCGCATCGGCATCCTTGCCGACGGCGTGCTGGTGCAGATCGGCACGCCGCGCGCGATCTATTCCGAGCCGGCGAACCTTCATGTCGCCGCCCGTCTCGGCCAGCCGGCGATCAACCTTTTGCCGGCCGGGCTGCTGCCCGACGGCGGCGCGCCGGCCGGAACGACGACGATCGGCGCCCGCACCGAACATCTCGCGATCGAAAAGGCGATGAACGGCCATGCCGACGGCCTCGTCGACTGGGTCGAGCATCTTGGCGACCAGAACCACCTGCATGTGACGGTGGGGGCGAAGAAGCTGGTGACGCTGACCGATCCCGACACGCCGCTCGCAAAGGGGGACAGAGTGACGATCCGCTACATCGCCCCGCTCTATTTCGGCTCGGACGGGCAAAGACTGATGTAGCCGCGACGCCTCAGATATTGGCACCGAATGACGACCGCAGATACGGACTGGACGAAATCCATGAAGCACTTTTTCAACCGCAAGGACACGATCGTCACCGAGGCGCTTGACGGTTTCCTCGCCACGGCGGGATCGGGCACGCTCGCCCGCCTCGATGGCTATCCCGAGATCAAGGTCGTGCTGCGCGCCGACTGGGACAAGGCGAAGGTGGCCGTGGTTTCGGGCGGCGGCGCCGGGCATGAGCCCTCGCATGCCGGCTTCGTCGGGGCCGGCATGCTGACGGCGGCCGTCTCCGGCGAGATCTTCGCCTCGCCCAGCGTCGAGGCGGTGCTGGCGGCGATCCGCGCGACGACAGGGCCGGCCGGCTGTCTGCTGGTGGTCAAGAACTACACCGGCGACCGGCTCAATTTCGGCTTGGCGGCCGAGAAGGCGCGCGCCGAAGGTTTCGCGGTCGAGATGGTGATTGTTGCCGACGACATAGCGCTGCCGGACATCGCTCAGCCGCGTGGCGTCGCCGGCACGCTGTTCGTGCACAAGATCGCCGGGCACCTGTCGGAATCCGGGCATGACTTGGCATCGGTAGCCGCGGCGGCCCGCGCGGCGGCTAAGGACATCGTTTCGCTCGGCATATCGCTCTCCTCCTGTTCGATCCCCGGGCAGGCGCATGAGGAGCGCTTCGGCGCTGATGATGGCGAGCTTGGCCTCGGCATCCATGGCGAGCCGGGCGTCGAGCGTATCCCGCTGCAAAGCGCGGGCGCATTGGTCGCCATCATGGCGGAGCGCCTCGCCGCGCGGCTCGATCCCGGCGATCACTATGGCTTGCTGATCAACAATCTTGGCTCGGTGCCGCCGCTCGAAATGTCGCTCATCGCCAACGCCGTTTTGTCCTCGCCGCTCGCCAAGGCCGTGACGCTGACGATCGGTCCCGGGCATCTGATGACGGCGCTCAACATGAACGGTTTCTCGCTGTCGCTGCTCAAGCTGAACCCGGCGCGCGAGGCGGCGCTGCTTGCGCCTGTCGGCCCGCATGCCTGGCCACCGGCAAAACCGGTTCGTCAGCCGATCGTTGTCGCGATGGCCGAGCCTGCCACCGGCACAGCCGCAAAGCCAGCCAGCCGCGATGCGGCCGCCGAGCGGCTGATCAGGGCCGTCTGCCAAAGGCTGATCGCGCTCGAAGAGCCCCTCAACGCGCTCGACGCCAAGGCAGGCGACGGCGATACCGGCTCGACCATGGCAACCGGGGCGCGCAGCGTGCTCGAGCGCATCGACACCCTGCCGCTTGCCGATCGCGCGGCCACGCTTGCCGCGATCGGCGATGCGCTTGGCACTTCGATGGGCGGTTCCAGCGGCGTGCTTCTGTCGATCTTCTTCACCGCCGCCTCGCAGACTTTGGGTTTTGGCGCAACTCTGCCCAAGGCGCTGCTTGCCGGCCTCGGACGGATGTCATTTTATGGCGGTGCCAGGATCGGCGACCGCACCATGGTCGATGCGCTGGAGCCGGCGCTGAAGGCATTCGACGCAAGCGGGCTGGAAGCAGCCGCCAAGGCGGCGCGGCAAGGCGCCGAGGCAACCGCCGCGATGCGGAAGGCCAAGGCCGGCCGTTCCGCCTATATCGGCAGGCAGCTTGACGTAGCGGATCCCGGCGCCTTCGCCGTCGCCGAGGTCTTCGCTGCCGTGGCGGCGCTGTTCGCTCCGGCATAAAGGACCAAGAATGGCCGCATCCGATTTCTCAAAGCTGATCGCAGCAGCGGCGGACACGATCGCGGCGCATGCCGAGGAATTGACCGCGCTCGACCAAGCGATCGGCGATGGCGACCACGGGCTCAACATGAAGCGCGGCTTCGAGGCCGTGCGCGCCGAGGCCGACGCCTTTTCAGCGAAGCCGCTGCCCGATGCGCTGAAGGCTGTCGGCACCAAGCTGGTGATGACCGTGGGCGGCGCTTCCGGTCCCTTGTTCGGCACGTTGTTCATGGCGCTCGGCAAAGAGCTGCCCGCTGTCCCGGATCGCGCTGCGCTGGCGGCGGCATTGGGCAAGGCGATCGAAGCGGTCGCGGCGCGCGGCAAATCGCAGCCGGGACAAAAAACCATGCTCGACGTGCTGCAGCCGGTGTATGAGGCATTGGCGCAAGGCAAGACGGCACGCGAAATCGCCGATGCCGCCGACAAAGCGGCAGAGGCCACGGTGCCGATGAAGGCCCTGCGCGGGCGCGCTTCCTTCCTGGGGGAGCGCTCGATCGGGCATATGGACGCCGGAGCGCGCTCCACCGCACTTCTGGTGCGCGCAGTCGCGGAAGCCATAGAGGGCAATCGATGAGCAATGTCGGTATCGTCATCGTGTCGCATTCGCCTTTGGTTGCCGAAGGCACGGCCGACATGGTGCGCCAGATGGTGGGCGACGAAGTGCCGCTTGCATGGTGCGGCGGAAACGGCCATGGCGGGCTCGGCACCAGCGTCGAGGCGATCATGGGCGCGATCGACAAAGCCTGGTCGGACGCAGGCGTCGCCATCCTGGTCGATCTCGGCGGCGCCGAGACCAACAGCGAGATGGCGGTCGAGATGATCGGCGAGCCGCGCTCGCACAAAATAGTCGTCTGCAACGCGCCGATCGTCGAAGGCGCGGTGATGGCGGCGACCGAATCTTCCGGCGGCGCCTCGCTCAAGGAAGTGGTGGCGACGGCGCACGAATTGTCGCCGTCGTGAACGAACGGGAATCGACTGAATGTCCGCATCCGCCGAAGCAACGGTCCTGATCACCCACGCGGTCGGGCTGCATGCGCGCCCTTCGGTGAAGTTCACCAAGCTTGCCAAGTCCTTCGCGGCCGAGGTGGAGGTGGCGGTGGCCGCCAACGGCCCCTGGTTCGATGCCAAAAGCATCGTCAAGGTGATGGCGGCGAAAGCGCCGAAAGGGACCATGCTGCATATCCGCGCCAAGGGCGACGGCGCCGCCCAGGCGGTGAAAGCGCTGGTCGACCTGGTGCAGCGCGACTTCGACGAGGATGCGGATCATGCCCGGTCGGCTTGAGACCGATTTGCATGACGGCAGGCGCGCAAGGAATGCGAGCCATGCGGGTTGAGGGTATCCCCGCCTCCCCCGGTTACGCCGAAGGCCCGCTGTTCGACCTCGAGCAGCCTCCAACCAGCTACAAGGCCAGGGCGAGCGCCGAGGAAGAAAAAGTCGCACTGGTAAGCGCAATCGGCAAAGCCGTCGACCGGCTGGCCGCACTGGTCGAAAGCGCCGATGGCGACGCCGCCGGCATCCTCGAATTCCACATCGCCATGCTGGAGGACGACGCATTGAGCGGCCCGGCCTTGGCGGCGATCGGCTCCGGGCAGCCGGCGGACGCCGCCTGGCGGGCAGCGCTGGACGGCGAGATCGCCGGCTATGAAGCGTCGGACCAGGACTATTTCCGCGCCCGCGCCGCCGACCTGCGCGACATTCGCGACCAGGTGCTGCGGGCGCTGAGCGAAGCCGGCGAAGCTGCGGGGCCCCCCGGCGCGATCCTCTATGGCGAGGACATCGCGCCGACGCGCTTCCTGGAGACCGATTGGAGCGAGGGCGGCGGCATCGCGCTCAAGCGGGGCAGCACCGCCAGCCATGTCGCGATGCTGGCGCGCTCGCGCGGCGTGCCGATGGTCGTCGGTCTCGGCGACGAGGCTCAAACGCTCACCGGTGTCGCGCTGCTCGATGCCGAACGCGGCGGGCTCATCTTTTCGCCCTCGCCCGCCGAGATCGAAGCCTTCCGGCAGTCAGCCTCTTCCTTCGCCGACCGCCGGGGCGCGGCGAAGACATTCCTGGCAGAACCGGCGGTGACCAAGGCCGGCACCGCCGTGCGCGTGCAGGTCAATATCGCCTACCCTTCCGATGTCGACGGCATCGATATCGCGACCTGCGACGGCGTCGGGCTGATGCGCACGGAATTCCTGTTCGGCAAGACGCTGCCGGACGAGGAGACGCAATACCGCGCCTATCGTAAGGTGCTGGAATGGGCCGGCGACAAGCCGGTGACCATCCGCACCGTCGATGCCGGCGGCGACAAGCCGGTGCCGGGTTTCACCGTCGAGGAAACCAATCCCTTTCTCGGTCTGCGCGGCATAAGACTCTCACTGGCGCGGCGCGATATTTTTCGCGTGCAGATACGGGCATTGCTGCGCGCCGCCATCCACGGCAATCTGAAGGTGATGTTCCCGATGATCGCCATGCCTGACGAGTACGCCCAAGCCGCAGCGCTGTTCGCCGAAGAAGGAGTCGCGCTTGCAGCGCAGGGCGTGGCTCACAGGCTTCCGCCGCTCGGCATCATGGTCGAGGTGCCGTCCGTCGCTCTGGCGCCGGAAGCCTTCGCTGATGTCGCCTTCTTCTCGATCGGCTCCAACGACCTGGCGCAATATGTGATGGCGGCCGCGCGGGACAACGCAGCCGTGGCGCATCTCAACACCGTCCGCCACCCGGCCGTCCTGCGGCTGATCGCTGCGATCGCGGCCTTCGGGCGGGAAAGACATATTCCCGTGAGCCTCTGCGGCGACGCTGGCGGCGATCCGTCAGCGATCCCGGCGCTGCTCGAAGCGGGCCTGCGCGACCTGTCGGTCGCTCCTGCGCAACTCGCCATGGCCAAGGCGGCCATTGCGGACGTTTCGGTCTAAGCGCGGTATGGCCAAGACTGCCAAGATACAGGAAGTTGGATCGGAAGAGGCGATCCGCGCCTATAAGACGATCCTGTCGCAAGTGATCGACCAGCGCCCGTCGGGCATGCGCCAGCGCCTTGCCGACGCGCTCGGCAAGCACCGCAGCTTCGTCACGCAGATTTCCAGCCCGGCCTATTCGATCCCGATCCCGTCAAAGCATCTGCCGTCCATCTTCTCGGTCTGCCACTTCAGCCAGGCCGAGCGCGACCAGTTCATGGCCGCCTATCACCAGGCCCATCCCGGCAAGCCGCCGGCGGCTTCGGGCCAGCGCAAGACACGCCATGTCTCGCTCATCGTGCCGGATTTCGGCGACGACAGGCAGAACGCCGCGCTGGACCGGGCGATCAACGAGTTCATCCAGAAAATAACCAGCATCGCCGGCAAGGGCAGCGGCTAGCGCGGGAGCATGGGAGGACTGCCATGAAGAAATTCATCAATTCGGTGGACACGGTGCTGGCCGAAAGCCTCGATGGTTTTGCGGCGGCTCATGCCGACATCCTCGTGCTCGGCGAGGACCACAAATTCATCCGCCGCAGAGAGCTGAAGCCCGGCAAGGTGGCGCTGATCTCGGGGGGCGGCTCGGGCCACGAGCCGCTGCATGGCGGGCTGGTCGGCCACGGCATGCTTGACGCCGCCTGCCCCGGCCAGGTGTTCACGTCGCCGACGCCCGACCAGATGCTCGCCGCCGTCGAGGCCGTCGACACCGGCGCGGGCTGCCTGTTCATCGTCAAGAATTACGAAGGCGATGTGATGAATTTCGATATGGCCGCCGAGATGGCGGACGGCGTTCTGCAGGTGGTGACCAATGACGACGTCGCGGTCGAGAATTCATCCTACACGACGGGGCGGCGCGGCGTGGCCGGCACGCTGGTGGTGGAAAAGATCGTCGGCGCCGCGGCCGAGCAAGGCATGGCATTGCCCGCGCTCAAGGCGCTGGGCGAGCGCGTCAACGCCGCGACGCGCTCGATGGGCGTGGCGCTGACCAGCGGCACGGTGCCCGCCGCCGGCAAGCCGACCTTCGAGATCGGCGACGGGGAGATGGAGTTCGGCGTCGGCATCCACGGCGAGCCCGGCCGGCGGCGCGACGCGCTGAAGAGCGCCGACGCCATTGCCGAGGAGGTCTGCGCGGCAATTGCCGGCGACTTCGGCGGCCGCGTCAAAGGTCCGGCGCTGCTGTTCGTCAACGGCTTCGGCGGCACGCCGTCGATGGAGCTCTATCTGATGTATAACAGCGCCCGCAAAATATTCGAGAAACGGGGCGTGAGGGTGATCCGCTCGCTCGTCGGCTCCTATGTGACCTCGCTCGACATGGCCGGATGCTCGATCACACTCACCCTGCTCGACGACGACATGGCGGCGCTGTGGGACGCTCCCGTGCACACCGCAGCGCTGCGCTGGGGGATGTAGAGCAATTCCAGGAAAAGTGTGAAGCGGTTTTCCGGTCGGAATTGCGAAAAACAAAAAAGGTAGAGTGGCTCGCCGTTTCCGTGAAACGGTGAACCGCTCTAGGCGTCGCTGGCATCGCTAGTGCTTTTCTGGCAAGCATGCGTGGAACCTGCCGCTGTTGCCTGAATGATGCTGCCCGAGCTTTCGCCTGCCCAGGAAAAACTGCTGATCAACCTTGCGGACCCCGAGGCACCCGCCGATTGGGACAAGGGGGTTTCGGCGGGCGGCCTGCTGGCGCTGCTGGCCAATGCCGAGTTCCACGGCGTGCTGCCGATCGTGCTGCGCAAGCTACGGGAACGCGGCGAGGCCGATCTGCCGAAAGACGCGGGCCTGCTGCAAAAGCTTGCCGGGCTGCGCGACCAGATGACGACGGCGACCGGCCAGTCGATGCTGCTGCAATATCACGGCGACCGCATCATGAAGGCGCTGGCGGCAAAAGGCATCCCAGCCCGGATCGTCAAGGGGCCGGTGTTCGCGTGCAGGCTCTATCGCCAGCTTGCCGACCGGCCGTTCACCGATATCGACATCCTCGTCGACCCCGCCAGCGTCGAGGCGGCCAACCGGACGATCGCCGAATGCGGTTTCGAGCTCGGCAGCGGCGAAGCCGAGTCGCATGAGCTGCAGGAATTCAAATGGTTGGAGAAAGAGAACTCCAGCCTGCTGATCGAATTGCACGGCAATCTGGTGCACGACACCGGCATGCGCAGACGCCTGTCGCTCGGCTTTCGTGAGCTGCAGGCGATCGACAAGGGCGAGACCGACACGCCGGCGGCGCTGCTCACCATTGCCATCGTCCATGCCGCAGGCGGCCACAAATTCCACCGGCTGCAGCTCTGCGTCGACGTGCTGCAAGGCGTGCGGGCGCTGAAATCGCCGGAAGATGAAGCGCGCCTGCTCGAGGCCGCCCGCATGACCGGCATCGAGCTCGAGCTGGCGACGGTGCTCAACGTCACCGGACGCCTGTTCGCCGCGCCGCGCGCTATCGAGCTCGCCGACCGCATCAAGCCGGATCTGTCGATACGGCTGGCGAAATGGCTGATCACCGGCAACATGCTGCTTCGCGTCAATTCCCGCGAAAAGCTGCGTTCGCGCCTCAGCCGCGACGCCTTCCGCTGGGTACAGAGGCTGGCACGACCGCGACCTTATCCAGCCTGATCGCGGGAAGCTGACCTCCGTCTAGACACCCACCGTGGCGTGGATCAACTCCGCCGCCTCATCCGGCCTTGCTCCGACCTCCAGCGTGAAGGTCGGCACCGCCTTCACCAGGGCCGCGATCACCGCCATGCGCCTTTTCTGCAGCGACAGCAGGCCGGTCATGCCGGTCCGCACATTGTCGGTGGCCAAGGCCACCATGGCGTCGGTCCTGGCCATGGGCAGCAGCCGGGTCTGGGCGTCGGCCGAGCGCGCGAGATGCAGGAGCACGGCGACGGGCCTGGCGCGCACATCCTCGACGCGAATGATTTGGCCGAGGCAATCCAGCGAAACGGACTGCTCGCCCTCGGCGTCCCAGGTCTCGCCCAGGCAAGGCGCGACGAAGGGCAGCATCGCCGCCGTGTTGCGGTGGACCTTCACTTTGCGCGGCATACCCCAGGCCGTAATGTTCTGCGCCTTTGCGTTGAGGATCATCACGTCGTCCGAGCAGAGGCCGAAACCCTGCGACGCAAGCGCCAGCGACGTCGTCGACTTGCCCGTGCCGCTTGGCGCATGGATAAGAATCAGGCCGTCCTTTCCGGGCAGAGTGAGACCCGCAGTGTGCAGCATGTGCTGGCCGTCCGCATCGAGCGCCGCATCCAGCACCATCATCAGCAAGGTCCACTTGATCTTGCTGTCGGGATGAAGACGGATTTCGGCCCGGCGCTCGCCGTCGCGGATCGACAGCGTCTGCTGGCCCGGAAAGACGAGATGGAAGACGCTTCCGGCGTCGATCATGCGGCAATGGCCATCCAGCGGCACGTCGCCGTCGAAAGCCAGATTTCCTTCGGGGTTCTCCTGCAACTCAAGCGTTTCGACGATCTCGACGCGGAAACCGGGCGGGACAGGCTCGTTCACACGCAGGGCGCCGAGCATCAGGTCGAAGCTTGGCCAGAGATCGGCGCGCGCGGCGGTTATGCCTATGACCTGGCCGTCAAGGTCGTAGCGGAAAGTCTGGTCGCTCAAGCGGCTGGCGCCTTCATCCTGGCCGGGTGGCGGTAGATCTCCACCATGCCGGGCTGGCTGTCGCTGACCACCGGCTTGCCGTCGAGGCAGACCCAGCAATGCGCTGACAGGCGAGGCTCGTGCATCGACTTGGCGTCGACGCCGAAATGCAGTTCCGGGTCGAGACCGGCCATGCGCAGAAAACGAAAGCCGAGCAGACCTTCGCGAAGGCATCTGCGGTCGCGCATCAGCCAGGGACGCCGCACCGTTCGTTTGACGCGGTGGACGATGTAGGTCCACGGCAAGTCGCGATAGGGCGCAGGCGACTGCAGCGGCGCCAGCTTCAACACGCTTTCGAAATCGCGCCGGCCGACCAGCACCGGCATCAGCCGCGCGCTGAGCCACAAATGGACGCGGAACAGGACGCGCAGGACCGGTCCGTCGGTCATCACGCGCCCGGGTCGGCGAGGATGCCTTCAGCCACCAGCTCGGCGGCCAGTTCGGCCATATCCTGGTCGAGCGTTGCCTTGTCGACCTCGAATTCGTCCGACAGCAGGTTGACGATCTGGTTGAGGTTGCGCGCGCCGTTCACCTTGTCGAGAAAGGCCTCGGTCGTGTCGTTGCAGGTGTAAAGCTGGCCGCTGCGCGCCAAAAGCACGACGGCGCCATCGCCGACATGCTGCACGGACGCATCGTCCGCCATCCGAAGCACCGTTTCAGAGCCGATTTCAGCCATCTGCCCGCTCCCTTCGCCGAAGAGCAATTAGCGCGGCGCCGCGAGGCTGTCCATCGGCATGGATGGCGAAGGGGCCGATCGACCCTGCAGGCCTGCCCGCCACGAGGCGAATATTAGCGAAGCCTTGCCTTCTTGCCCTTGGGTAAGCTAAGAGTCCGCCGGGTTTTGGGGAGTGATCTGTATGCGTTACAATTGGGAACGGGCTCCGACGGCGTTCGAGCGCCATCGGAAGGCGCTTGCGGCGGCCATCCTGATCGCCGGCGGCGTCGGGCTGATGCTGGCCGCGCTGCCGCTTTAAGCCGGCTAGATCACGGACAGTGACAGCGACGTCTCCACCGGAGGCGCCGAACAGAAACGTTTGCCGGCATGTCGACCAAAATGCAGGAAGACATGGCCGCTACGGGCGGCTTAGTCTATGGCAGGGCGGCAAAACGTTCCTGGGGAGGAAGACTACATGGCCTCACGCTATCACGAAGTCTATGAGGACTGGAAACGCGACCCCATAGGGTTCTGGGCCGAGGCGGCCAAGGCGATCGACTGGTACAGGCCGGCCGACAAGGTCTTCGACCCGACGCAGGGCGTCTATGGCCGCTGGTTCGTCGGCGCCTCCTGCAACACCTGCTACAACGCAATCGACCGCCATGTCGCCGGCGGCCGCGCCGACCAGCTGGCCCTGATCCATGACAGCGCGATCACCGGCACGATCCGGACATTCACCTATGCCGAATTGAAGCGCGAGGTCGTCGCGCTGGCTTCGGTGATGAGGCATCGCGGCGTCGGCAAGGGCGACCGCGTCATCATCTATATGCCGATGGTGGCGGAAGCGGCCATCGCCATGCTCGCCTCGGCGAGGCTGGGCGCCGTGCATTCGGTGGTGTTTGGCGGCTTCGCCTCGCATGAGCTTGCCACCCGCATCGACGATGCCAAGCCGAAGCTGATCATCTCCGCATCCTGCGGTCTGGAGCCTGGACGCGTGGTCGCCTACAAGCCGCTGCTCGACAAGGCGATCGAGATGTCGAAGCACAAGCCCGACACCTGCCTGATCCTGCAACGCGAGCAGCTGCGCTGCGACATGAAGGACAATTACGACTTCGACTATGCGGATGCAGTTGCCCGCGAGCGGGCTGCCGGCGCCAATGTCGATTGCGTGCCGGTGCTCGCCACCGACCCGCTTTACATCATCTACACCTCCGGCACGACCGGCCAGCCGAAGGGCATCGTGCGCGACAATGGCGGCCATATGGTCGCGTTGAAATGGACCATGGACAACGAGTTCGGCGTGAAGCCCGGCGAAGTGTTCTGGGCGGCTTCCGATGTCGGCTGGGTGGTCGGCCATTCCTACATCGTCTACGGACCGCTTTTGCATGGCTGCACGAGCGTGCTCTTCGAAGGCAAGCCGATCGGCACGCCGGATGCCGGCACCTACTGGCGGGTGATCTCGCAGCATGGCGTCGTGGCGCTGTTCACCGCGCCGACTGCCTTCCGCGCCATCAAGGGCCAGGATCCCAAGGGCGAGTTCGTGCCGAAATACGATTTGTCGAAATTCCGCACTTTGTTCCTCGCCGGCGAGCGCGCCGATCCCGAAACCATCAAATGGGCGGAGCAGAAGCTCGACCGTCCGGTCGTCGACCATTGGTGGCAGACCGAGACCGGCTCGCCGATGACGATCAACCCGGCGGGACTGGGTCTTTTGCCGGTGAAATACGGCTCGCCCGGCGTGCCGATGCCGGGCTACGACATTCGCATCCTCGACGATGCCGGGCAAGAGGTGGCGCGCGGCACGCTCGGCAATGTCGTGGTGAAGCTGCCGCTGCCGGCCGGATGCCTGCCGACGCTGTGGAATGCCGATGCCCGCTTCCGCCAGGCCTATCTGGAAGAGTTCCCGGGCTACTACAAGACAGCCGACGCCGGCATGATGGACGAGGATGGCTATCTCTATGTGATGGCCCGCACCGACGATATCATCAACGTCGCCGGCCACCGGCTCTCGACCGGCGCCATGGAAGAGGTGCTGGCGGCCCACCCCGACGTCGCCGAATGCGCGGTCGTCGGCATTGCCGATCCCATGAAAGGCCAGGTGCCGCTCGGCTTCGTCGTGCTCAATGCCGGCGTGTCGCGCGATAGCGGTGCGATCGAAAGCGAGGTGGTGGGGCTGGTGCGCGAGCGGATCGGCCCGGTCGCCGCGTTCAAGACTGTGGTGACGATCAAGCGGCTGCCCAAGACCCGTTCCGGCAAGATCCTGCGCGGCACGATGCAAAAGATCGCCGACAAGGAGGAATGGACGATGCCGGCGACCATCGACGATCCCGTGATCCTCGACGAGATCGTGGCGGCGCTGAAGGGACGCGGCATCGGGTTGTAGCTGCCCGGCAGACGGCCGCGTTAAGGACGGATTCACTAATTTGTCCCGCACCGCAATCGTTTGTTGTGCAATGCAGCAACAGACTTTAAAGTTTGCATGGGGGGCCATACCGAAGCACGGCATGGCTCAGCAAAAGACGACATTCGGCGGCATCGACATCCTGCGTTTCCTGGCTGCCGTCATGGTGATGTTCTATCACTATGGCTTCTGGGTCTGGGCTTTCCCCGACGGCATTTCGGCACGCGCCACCGGCGGCATCCCGCCGCATCCTGCGATGGCCTTTGCCGGCTCCGGCTGGGTCGGCGTGCAGGTGTTCTTCGTCATCAGCGGCTTCGTCATCGCCTTCAGCGCCGAGAACGCGACGCCGCTGAAATTCTTCGAAGCGCGCTTCCGGCGGCTGGTGCCGGCGGTCTGGATCTGCGCGCCGATCTCCGCGATCGTCCTGTTCATGGTCGGCCTCTCCTGGCCGACGGATGCCGTGATCCGTCTCGTGCGCACCGGGATGTTCGTGCCCTTCGAGCCATGGGTGGACAGCGTCTACTGGACGCTCGGCATCGAGATCGCCTTCTATGCCATCGTCTGGGTCCTGCTGCGGCTCGGCCGCTTCGACCTGATGGAACCGGTCGCCATCGTCATCGGCCTGGTCAGCACGCTGTTCTGGTGCGCCTATTTCGCCTTCGGCTGGACCGATCTCGCCGAGATCCGCTGGCTGCAGCTAACACTGGTGCATCACGGCGCATTCTTCGCCGTCGGCGTGCTTTTGTGGCTGATGCGCTTCAAGGCGCTGACCATGCCTCGCCTCGCCTTCACGGCCCTGTTCCTGTTCGCGGGCGCGCTGCAGATCGCGAGCTCGGTCGACGTGCACGCCATCAAGGTCGGAGCCGCCATGCCTTACGCAACGCCGATCGCCGTTTTCCTGGCGGCTGTCGCGCTGATGGCATGGTCGCTGCAGCTCGACCTTTCCTGGGGCGGCTGGCGGCGGATCGGGCTGATGACCTATCCGCTCTATCTGATCCACGATGTCGTCGGCGCGGCGATGCTCGGCGCCCTGATGCGCGCCGGTATGGCCTATCTGGCCGCTATTCCCATTGTCGGCGCCGCCATGATCGCGGTGAGTTGGCTAATTGCGGCGGAGGCCGAGCCGCGCATCCGGCTGCTCTTCGACCACACGCTGTTCCGTTATCGGTTGAAGGCCGCCTGACGACGCGACTGCCGATCGCGCGCCGGTGTGGAATTGTTTGCATTCGGCATGATATCGAGGCGCAGATCATTGCAAGCCGCCGAGCCTCAATTCGTGAACCTTTTCCAAAGATCGAGACGCCCTCGACCCGCGCCGCGCGAGCGCCTTGTCATGGACATGCGCGACACCGTCGTCTACGCGATCGGCGACGTGCATGGCTGCCATGAGGAGCTGCGCGCGCTGGAAGGAAAAATCCAGCGCGATGCGCAACGGTTCCGCGGCCGCAAGATCATCATCATGCTGGGCGACTATATCGACCGCGGGCCGCATTCGCGGCGCGTGATCGACCATCTCATGGCGCCGCCGCCGAAGGGCTTCCAACGCATCTGCCTCGCGGGGAACCATGAGGTCGCGCTGCTGCTCTATCTGGACGGTCATCTCTCGCGCGAAACCTGGCTCGGCTATGGCGGCCGCGAGACCCTGTTCTCCTACGGCGTCGACCCTGACCGCCTGATAACCCTCTACGGTTCGAGCGAGGAGGCGGATGCACGCATACGCGAGGCCATCCCAGCCGGCCATGTCGACTTCCTGCGCACGCTGCCGGCGATGATCTGCTCCGACCAATTCGTCTTCGTGCATGCCGGCATCCGGCCCGGCATCGCGCTCGAGGCGCAGGACGAGGGCGACCTGCTCAACATCCGCGAGGAATTCTTCCAGGCTGCGCATCGCCTCGACCGCTGGGTGGTGCACGGGCACACGATCGTTGACGTTCCGACGCTCGACGGACGTCGGCTCGACATCGACACCGGCGCCTTTCAAACCGGACGGCTGACCGCTCTCAGGATCGTCGGCAAATACGGCCGGTTGCTGTCCTCACAAGATTAGGGCGGTTCGGCAAGACTTGGCGGGTCGGAGACATGGCGACAGGGCGACACCTATCGTCTGAGCCGACTATTGCCAACCCTGGAGAGTGGCCCTAAGCCTTGCCGACGTCGTCATTACGAAGGCAAGCGCCAGCCTTGGAGATTGGCTGCAGCTTCCCTCCGATCGTCATTCCAGGGCGGAGCAAGGAGCGAAGCGACGCGCGCAGACCCTGGAATCCATGCCGTTACGCCGAGGCGGCGCCAGCGGCGCAGAATTCTGGACCCTCGCACTCTACGGCGACGGTCACGGCATGGATCCTCGGGTCAAGCCCGAGGATGACGAAGGGATGGGCCTTCCGGCTAACCACAAAGGTCCGCAAGCGCCTGCAGACGGCTAAGGGATGTCTACGGCATCAAGATGCGGAGCAGTTCGCCTTTCATATGACCGAAACCCGCTTCAGGCTGCCTGCTTGGGGCGCTGCTCGGATTTTTCCAGATAGTAGGTCGAGTAGCGGTCGAAGAACCTTTCCGAACCGCCGAGCGAGCCGTATTTGGCCAGCTTCTTCAGATCGACCTTGTTGAGCACCGCGCCGATCACCTTGTTGGCGATATATGGCTCGGATTCCAGCATCGAGCGCACCATGTTGCGCGGCGTGCGGCCCCATTCGGTGACCAGCACGAAGCCATCGACCAGCGGCGCGAAGGCCTTGGCGTCGACGACGGGGCCGAGCGGCGGCAAGTCGACGATGATGTATTCGAACGTCTCCTTGGCGTTCTCGATGAAGCGGCGCATGCCGGCCGAGCCCAGAAGCTCGCTGGTGTGCGAGAACTGGCCGCGCAGCACGGCGGGGATGATCGCCAGCTTCGTCTGACGGTCGACCTTGCCGACCGACTGCCAGGTCTGGCCGTTGACCACCGCTTCCATCAGACCCTGCTCGGTCTCCATGCCGAGACTGCGGCTCAAGCCCGGATTGCGCAGGTCGCCGTCAATGAGCAAGGTCTTGGCGCCGTTGGCGGCGAGCAGGCCGGCGAGATTCGCGGCCACCGTCGATTTGCCCTCCCCGGGCAGCACCGAAATGACGCCGATCACGCGGCTGCCGCGGTCTTCCATCACGACATCGAAGGCGATCTTGGCGTTGCGCAGCGTCTCGGCGAACATCGATGCCGGGGCGTCGATGCTGACACGCATGCGCGCCCGTCTCTCCGCCGCGGAAAGGCTCGCCACCTTGCCGTCGGCCGGCAGGTCGTCGGGCTTGGAATCCTTGGCCTTGCCGCCGCCGATCGTCGGCAGATAGCCGAGGAATTTCAGACCGACCCGGTCACGAACGTCCTCGCCCGTCCTGAAGAAGCGCTCGTTGAACTCGTTGAGGCCGCCGAAGCCGGCTCCAAGCATCAGGCCAAGCACGAGCGACAGCGCCAGCACGCGCAAGGTGCGGGGGCTGGAGGCCGCGAGCGGCATCGTCGCGTCGGATATGATGCGAACCTTACCGACCGGGAAGGACTGCTGCTGCGATGCTTCCTCGTAACGGCTGAGGAAGGTCTGGTAGAGCGTCGTCAGCGCCTGCGCCTGCTGGTCGAGCTCCTTGAGCTTCACCTGCGACTGGTTGTCGATCGAGCTCTTGCCGGCGGCGGTGGAGATCTTGTCGCGCAGCGCCTGCTCGCGCGCCTGCGCCACTTGGAAGTCGTTGCGGTAGCTTTCGGTGAGCTGCTTCAACTGCCCGAAGATCTGCGCCGAGACGTCGGCCTTTTCCTTGGTCAGCGCGACCGCCTGCGGATGATCCTTGCCGAAATTGGTCTCGACGTCCTGCAGGCGCTTGGCAATGGCCAGATAGCGGGTCTTGAGCGCGATGATGACCGAGCTGCTCGGCTGGTCGGCGCCGATGGCCGAATCGTTGAAGGCGCTTTCGGAGCCGCTGTCGACGATCGCCTTGTATTGCTGGTAGCGGGCGCTGGCCCTGGCCGTATCGGCCTGGGCGACGATGAGCTGCGCGTTGAGGTCGGCGAGTTGCTTGTCGCTCAGCAACTGACCGTCGCTGTTGGCGGAGAGCCCATGTTCGGCCCTGAATTTCTCGACCGCCATCGCGGCTTGCTGCGAGCTTTCGCGCAACTCGGTGAGCCGGCCCTGCAGCCACAAGGCCGCGCGCTCGGTGGCGTCGAAGCTGGCGTTGAGCTGGTCCGCCAGATAGGCGTCGGCATAGGCCTTGGTGATGGCCGTGGCGAGAGCGGGATCCGGCGCCTGGTAGCCGATGGAGAGCACGTAGCTGCGGCCGTTGCGCTGCGCCAGCACCTCGCTCTGCAGCTTCAGCACGGCATAGTCGTGGCGCGCCGTCTTGATCATGGCCTGCCGCGTCGCCTCGTCGACATTCTGCATGCCGGGGATGTCATCGGCCGAGCTGCCGCGGAAATAGCCGACCACACCACGCAGGAAGCCGATGCCCTTGGCCAGCGCCGATTGGGGCGGGTTCATGAAAGCGTCGTTCTGATCGAGCTTCAGCTTGTCGACCACCACCGATGCCAGGCGTGCGGAGGTGAGAATCTCGACCTGGCTGAGAAAGGAAGCGTCAGTCTGAACGGTTTGCGACGCCGCCGAAATGTCGTCGACGACCTTGTTCAGGCCCTCGTCGATCAGCACGCTCGCCACGGACATATATTGCTTGGGCGTGGTCTGCAGATAGATCACGCCTAGGAACAAGCCGATGACGGCGCAGACCGCCACGACCTTGGCCTGTCGGGCGGCCATGCCAAGCAGACGCTCGACATCGATGAAGTCTTCACCCTTTTCCTGATCGGTGCTGGGCAACGGCATCCTCTTGTCGAGAGGAAAGTTGGCATAGTTCATATTCGGTCCAATTCCAGGTTGCAGGCGCTATCGGCCTTGGTAGATCGGCGTCGTGACCAGAAAAGACCGCGCAACGTTGTTGCCAGGATGCGCCGGGCCGGCAGGCCCGGGCGCTTGAGTGGCTGTCGCGCCATCGCGAAACCGCATATGCACCCGAAAGATGGGCATTATGCGGCTACTTCCCGGCGCTCATGCGACCGGACAAATTGCTGCAGCATCTCGAAGACAGGGCCCTTCATGTCGTCGCGCGAGAGCGCGAAGGCGATGGTCGCCTCGATGAAGCCCTCCTTGGAGCCGCAGTCGAACATGCGGCCATCGAAAGGCTGGGCATAGAAAGGCTGGCTCTGAGCCAGGCGCACCATGGCGTCGGTGAGCTGGATCTCGTTGCCGGCGCCGCGCTGCTGGTTGCCGAGCAGCGCAAAGATCTCCGGCTGCAGGACGTAGCGGCCGTTGATGTAGAAATTCGACGGCGCGTTGGCGGGCGCCGGCTTTTCGACCATCGCCGTCACTTCGAAGCCAGATGCCACCTCGGCGCCGCGGCCGACAATTCCGTATTTGCTGGTTTCGGAGGGGTCGCAGCGCTCGACGGCGATCACATTGCCGCCTGTACGCTTATAGAGATCGACCGTCTCGGCAAGGCAGCCGCGCGCGCCGAAGGACACCATGTCGGGAAGCAGCAGTGCGAAGGGCTCATTGCCGATCACGTCGCGCGCGCACCAGACGGCGTGGCCGAGGCCCTGCGGCGACTGCTGGCGAATGAAGGAGGTGGCGCCGGCGACGGGCAGCAGGCTTTCCAGCGATTCGAGCTGCGCCTTCTTGCCGGTCTGCTCCAGCGTGCCGATCAGTTCAGGGTGCAGGTCGAAATAGTCTTCGATGACCGCCTTGTTGCGGCCGGTGACGAAGACGATGTGCTCGATGCCGGCCTCAAACGCCTCGTCAACGGCATATTGCACGACAGGCTTGTCGACGACGGGCAGCATTTCCTTCGGCATCGACTTGGTCGCCGGCAGAAACCGCGTTCCGAGCCCCGCCACCGGGATGACTGCCTTCCTGACTTTCTGCATCTGGTCTTCCTTCTGCGAGAAAAAAATTTCTATCTGTCGCCGGCTATCAAATCGCCCGCATGCTTCATCTCCCCGCCCCCACGGCGAAACTGCGCCGCAACCCTTCTCAGCCGGATCGCGATGGGCATGCTCATATGCCCGATCGCGGCCGGATCCCTGAGCGCCGCGCCGATCGCCTTGAGCGGCGCGCGCGCCTTGATGTGCTGAACCAGGGACAGGAACGACGCCGCCTTGCGCAGGCTGCGGCCACGCCTGGCGAAGGCCGCCTTTGCGCTGCTGTCCATGGGATATGCCGCCGCGAAGGCGGCGTCGGCGCGCGTCATCGCCTCGACGTGATGTAATTCGAGCACCCGTGAGATCGAGCCGGTGCGGATGTGATAGACATAGCCGACGGTCGGCTCGACGACGCAGCGGCCGCCGCTGGCCAGCGCGCTGGCCAGGAGAATGTAGTCCTCGCCGATGCGCAGCTTCTCGTCGTAGCGCAGCCTATTGTCGTCGAGGAAGCGGCGCTGGAAGATCGGCTTGAGATAGCCGAGATTGAAGCGCGATTCGAAGACCAGATTGCCGTCGATATAGTCGGCCAGCGAGATTTCGCGCAGGCCTTCGAGATAGCCGGCCGGGAACATGGTGTCGTCGGGGGTGCCGTCCTCGCGCACGACCTGCACATTGTCGACCGCAATCTGGGCGACCGCCGCTTCGGCGCGGGAGATCATCGTGGCCAGGCGGTCGGGAAGAACCGCATCGTCGGAATCGAGCACCGCCACCCAGCGGCCACGCGCAAGGTCGAGGCCGGCATTGCGGGCGCCGCCCGGGCCGCGATTGGCGGGCAGCGCCACCACCCTGACGATATCTTGCGGATAGGCGCGCGCCACATCCAGCGTGCCGTCGCGCGACTGGTCGTCGACGACGATGACCTCGACGGTCACGCCAAGTTGGGCGATCGCGCCGGCGATGGCGCGGTCGAGAGTGGCCTCCGCATTGTAGGCGGCGATGACGAAGCTGACGTCAGGCTGCACGCTTGTTCCCTTGTTCTGGCGACGTGAGGCCGTATTGGCGGATTTCACGGACACCTACCAAACCGCTGACGACGCCAACGTGCATAATGCCACGCAACACGCTGCGGTTCCGTCGCACCGGACTGATCGCGGTCAAAATCGCCATGCCGAAACAGTAGGCGGCCTTGGCGGAAGCAAGCCCGACCTGGCCGGCACGGCGCATGCCGCCGGCGCCGCGCCCGATCAGGTGGCCATGCGTCTGGCCGAAGCGGAAGCGGCGGCGGCGCAGCCAGTCGAACGCGGCCCTGGCGCGCGGCACGACCTCGTCGACGAAGGCATCAGGCGCAAAGGCGATGCGTCCGCCGGCCTTGACCATCGCGTCGAAGAATTCGGTGTCCTCGCCGCCGGTCTGGCCGCGCGCCAGACTGAAGCGCCGGCCGCGCAGGCTCGCATCGGCCGTTCTGAGCAGGACGTTGCAGGTGTAACCGGTGCGGATCTCGCCGCGCACCCAGACCGGCAAGGTGGAATGGAAGTCGCCCTTCCGCATCCAGTCCGGTGCGTCCTGGCGGTAATGCGCCCGCACCGGACCGAGCACCGCCGCGGCGCCCGTGGCGTCGGCCGTCGTCATCAACTCGATCAGCCAGGAGGGCGACGCCGTCTCGTCATCGTCGATGAAGGCGACGAAGTCCGAAACGCTGGCGTCGAGGCAGGCGTTGCGGGCGATCGAGATGTTCCGCGCCGGCGCGTGGCGGTAGCGGATCGGCAGCTTCAGCTCTTCGCCCAAGGCCTTCACCAGCTTCTGCGCGCTGGGTTCATCATCATTGTCGGCAATGACGATGCCTATCTCCAACCCCTTAGGCTTCTCCAGCGCGGCGATGGAGCGCAGCGTGTCGGCCAGCTCCGGCCGGCGGAAGGTGCAGATGCAGATGTCGATCGAGCGTCCGGCCATCACGCCACCTTGCGCTGCAAGCGGGAAGTCAAAAGCTGCTGCCAGAACCCGACGGACCAGCCGAAATGCATGACCATGGCCGAGACGCCGGCGAGCGCTATGCCGGCATTGCGCTGGCGTATCGCGGTCACCAGGCCGTAGCCGAGGCACACAGCCGCCCACAAAAGGAACGGCACTGCCGCCAGCCAGTGGACGAAGGAGAACAGGGCGAGTAGCACCACGGGCGCAACCAGCAACGGAATCATCTGCCGGACCTTTGGCACCATGCGGTGCTTCAGCACGTTCCTGGCGCGGCCGCGGCCATAGCCGAGATATTGGAAATAGAGGCTCTTCAGCGTGGAGCGCGGATAATAGACCATCTGCGTCCTGCCGCTCATCCAGATGCGGCAGCCGGCCTGGCGCAGGCGGTAATCGAGCTCGGCGTCCTCGTTGTGGCTGAAGCTCTCGTCATAGCCGCCGACATGCCGGAAGGCGGCGATGCGCATCAGCGCGTGGTGGCCATGGTCGACCCACTCGCCCTCGGACATATGCCGGTGCTTCGAGCCGCCGGTCCCGAGCTTGGAATTCTGCGCCGCCGCGACCGCTTTCTGCACCGCGCCGGTGCCGGCGGTCAGCATCGAAACGACGACCGAATCGGCGCCGGTGGCAAGAGCTTCCTCGACCAGCCGGTCGCAGTAGTCGCCCGGATAGCCGCCATGCGCGTCGATGCGAATGAGGTAGTCGACGCCTTCGCCGAGGGTCGCCACCGCGAGATTGACGGCGGCGCTCTGCAGGCGCTTCGGATTGGCGAGCAGGATCACCCGGGGATCCTTCGCCACGACGTTTTCGACGATGGCTTGCGTGCCGTCGGTGCTGCCGCCGTCGGCGACGACGATGCGGCCGCCGAGCCGTGCCGCCGCGGGCCGCAATCGGTCGAGCAGGCCGCCGATATGGGTCGCCTCGTTGAGGCAGGGAACGGCGATCAGGATCGACGGGGCAGCCTGCGTCACCGGTTCTTGCACGTCACCTCCCATCACGCCGCCGCCTCCGTCACAAAGGTTGAAGGCATGGCGGCGAGGCCGCTCAGCTTTGCAACGAAAGCCGCGCAGTCGCTGCGGTCGTAGCTCCAGGTCCGAGGATTGCGCGCCAGCACCCGCGACTTCAGGCCGCGATATTGATCCTGATCCATCCCGCCGAGCATCGCTTCGATGCCCTCGGGCGTCGCTTCGGACAGAAGCACGCCGATATCCTGCCGCTTCAGGAATCGGCCGGTTTCGGTGCCCGCCATCGAGATCGGCACGGCGCCGAAGCGGCAGCCTTCATAAAGACGGTTGGGAAGCAGCCATTCGGAATTCTGGCCGGCTTCGAAGAAATCGATCGCCCAGGAGAAATGCACTTGCCCGTAGATGGCCGCCATATCCTCCGGGTTGCGGTAAGGCCCGCCGAACGAAAGCCAGGGCTCGGCCTCGACGAAACCGTGAAAGTCCGGGAATTCGGACAGCGCCGGGCGACCCCTGAGCACGACCTCGAAACGCCCTGCCTGACGGCGGGTGAAATCGGCCAGCAGCTCCAGCGAGCGGCGGCAGCGCAGCGCGCCGAACCAGCCGATGCGCCAGGGCGGCGTCGCCGGGCTGTCGTCCCCCAAGGAATGCGCGGCGACAACGGATGCCGCCTCGAAATATTTGTTCTCGATCAGCTCGACGGGTGCGACGATCTGCCCGAAAGGCTTGAAATAATTGGCGATGAAGGCCGGCGAGCTCGTCACCAGAAGCTTCACGTCGCGGGCGAGATGACGTTCGGCGCCGCGCAACGTCCTGCCGAGGAAATCGTCGCGCAACACCAGGCGATGGATATCCAGGCATTCATAGACAATAGGCACGTTTGCCCCGAGCGCGGCATTGGCGCGGCGGGCCAGCGCCAGCATTTCGAGGTTACGCGCGATGATGAGATCGGGCGTCGGCATGGCGCCCAGCTTCGCGCCGATCGACATGGCGGCCTTGGCGACCGCGCCCAGTCGTTGCGCGAATCGGCCGTCGCGCGTCGCGCCGAGGTCGATGGGCTCGATACCCTCGATCTCGGCGACCGGGCTGGTGGTGCGGCGGAAGCCCGCCAGGGTGACCCCGGCGCCGCCTGCCTTGAGCATCTGCACCCTCCGGCGCACCGCCGGATCGGATACGTCATGCACAAGGTACAAGACATGCAGCATGTAACTCGACCGCTGTTGGCCCACCCGTCGGGATGCTAGTACAGCTTTTGCTGCATCGCAACAATTTTGGTGCGCCGTAGCAAATGCGCGACCATTCACGCTGCGCTGCACAATTCTTCAGTAGATCGCCGGCTACCTTCGCATCGGCCCGGTGCGTCGCGCGCGATTCGAAGTGATCGCGCCGAACCATAAGCAGTCGCTCAATTATTATGTTGCAGCGCAATAAGAAATGGTTTTAAATTCGTAAACGTAAAGTAGGCCGTCAGAACTGAACGTTGGGGACTGCCACCTGCACTTTGTTGCGGCGTGGAAGTGCATGGTTGTGATGACTTGGCGCCGCTGGCAAATTTTACGACGACTCCCCATGCCGATGGTTTGCACGGAGGAGACGTGACATGGGCAGATCTCTTCGTGTTGCCGTCTACAACGACCGGTATCCGACAAGTTTCGTAACGCCGCGCTCATCCAGACATACGATGTTGCGCAAGCGTTTCCTGCCGTTCAACCTGATCTCGACAAAACTGGAGGGCGTCACACTGATCGAGCCCGACCGCTCTGTGGATCTCGTGCATGCCTTCAATCGCATACCGCTCAATTCCTCCAAGTTCATCATTTCATTTGAATCCCATTTGCCGCGTCAGTTCGCCCTGCGCAAAGAGGGTCGGATAGCGACCTACATGCGATCGCGGATTGCCGGCCACGGCTGCCGCCGCATCATCGCGCTGTCGCATTTTGCCCGCAGATGTTTCCTGAGCCAGCACGCCGACAACCCGGATGCCGGCTTGCTTTCGGATAAGCTTATCGTGCGCCATCCCAACATCGTCATTCCCGCCGTCGAGGACGCCATGGCGGGCGACGGCGCCGCAGAGCTCGTGTTGACTTTCGTCGGCGCGCATTTCGGCCGCAAGGGCGGGTGCGTGGCGGTCAAGATCGCTGAAAAAGCGATCGAGCGGAACCTGCCGATCCGGGTGAATATCGTCTCCAGCCTGCTTGTTGGCGGCCATGTGTGGACCGACCCGACCAGCCCCGGCTTCTTCGACCCCTATACCAAGCTGCTCAGCTTGAAAAACGTCCAGCACCATGGCGCGCTGCCCAACGACGCGGTGCTGCGGCTGCTGGGCAATTCGCATTTCGCAATCCTTGCAACCTTCGGCGACACGTTCGGCTACTCGGCCATCGAATCGATGTCGCAGCACACGCCGGTGCTTGGAACCAGGGTGTGCGCTTTGCCGGAATTCCTGGTGGACGGCGTCAACGGGATTTCGTTGCCGGTGAAGCTCACGGAAGACGGTGACTGGTGGAATCCGGGGTATGATTTGCGTGGCGATGCCGGGTACGCGCGATATTTCCGCGATGAGGTCGAGCGCCTCGCCACCGAGGCCGTCGACCGACTGACCGTCTATATAGGGCAGCCAAATCTGATGACGCCGCTTCGCCGCGGGGCCCGCCGAACGGCGGAGACCCTGTTCGCGTCGGGGCCAGCTGCCGAATTTCTCGACGCGCTCTACGAGCGCGTGGCATTCGAGCGCAGCGGGGAACCCGCACGGCTCGATCCAGCGCTCGATCTATCTTCTCCGCAGTCGCCGCTAGCTGCGGGCCTCTCGCAAACCACCTCCGCCCCAATCCCCTCGGCCGCTTGAGCGCCTGAAGTGCCGTGCTGAAACGGAACAGCCGGCGCGCTTTGAACCTCTGCTTGACGCATGTCGTTGTTCGCTGTCCTTCTGCGACCGGGAAAATTTGCTGCATTGCAACAATTTTGATGCGGCGTCGCAAAAATTGCCATATCCTTGCTTCATGATTGAGGGCGGACGGGGCATTTCGGCGCTCAATGACGGTCCGATACACGGGCCGGGATTGAGCGAAAGTCAGGAATCCTGAATTTGCAAGCCAGTGCATTCGATCCGCCAGAAGGCTCTCTTCGAAAATCGGTCGGGCGCGGCGCCGTCGTAACGGCCGTGGCGCAGGGAGTGCGGGTGGCGACGCAGATGATCTCTGTGATCGTGCTTTCCCGTCTGCTGTCGCCCCAGGATTTCGGCGTTGTGGCCATGTGCGCGCCGGTGCTTGCCTTCATCGCGCTGTTTCAGGATTTCGGCCTGACCCAGGCGACGATCCAGAAGACCGGCATTCGCCACGAGGAAGTCAATTACCTGTTCTGGATCAACGTGGCTGTGAGCACGCTGCTAGCCTGCGTGCTTGCAGGTTCGGCGCCCCTGGTCGCCGCCTTCTATGGCGAGCCGCGCGTGACGGGCCTCGTCGCCGCCTTCGGCCTGCAGATCATAGCCTATGGCCTGGGCGCCCAGCATGTGGCGCTGTTGACGCGCCGCATGGAGTTCACGCGGCTGGCCATCATCGACATCGCCAGCGCTGTTATCGGCGTCGCCGTCTCGATCGCTTGGACCTTCATCGACCGTTCCTATTGGGCGCTTTTCGCCGGCACGCTGGCGAGCGCCGTGCTGCCGACGCTGTGCTACTGGGCTTCCTCGCGCTGGCGTCCCGGCTTGCCACGCAAGGTCGAGGGCATCGGCGCGCTGATCAATTTCGGCGCCGGCATCACCGGCTTCAACTTCGCCAATTTCTTCGCCCGCAACCTCGACAATGTGCTGATCGGCAAATACTGGGGCGAGGCGCAGCTCGGCCTTTATGACCGCGCCTACAAGCTGCTGCTTTTCCCGCTCAGCCAGATCACCAACCCGCTGGCGAAGGTGATGGTGCCGGCGCTCTCGCGGCTGAAGGACGAGCCGGACCGCTACCGCAGCGCTTATCTGCGCGTCATGCCGCTGATCCTTCTGGTGGCGCTTCCGGGCGTCGCCTTCGCCGCCGCGATGTCGGACATCCTCATCCCCTTCGTGCTCGGCGAGCAGTGGCGGGGAAGCGCGCCGATCTTCCTGGCGCTGGGCTTTGCCGGACTGCTGCAGCCGCTCAACAACCCCGCGGGATGGCTGTTCGTCAGCCAGGGCCGTTCTGGCGACTTCATGCGCTGGGGTATCGTCACCGCAGTGACCTCGGTACTGGCCTTCGCCATCGGCCTTCCTTACGGCGCGCTCGGCGTCGCCGTCGCCTACGCGGTCAGCGAATATATGCGCACGCCCTTCCTGTGGCTCTATGTCGGCAGGCACGGACCGCTCAAGGCCAGCCATGTGCTTCACGCGGCACTGCCTTTCGTACTGGGCGCGCATCTGGCCTTCGGCGCGGTCTGGCTTGCCAAACCGTTGCTGCAGGCGCCACCCGTCGTCGCGCTGGCTGGCGGCGCGGCGCTCTCCTATGCCGTCACGATCATGGTCGCGCTTGCCTTCGGCGCGGGGCGAGAAGCGCTTCGCGAGGCGTTGCGCCTGGTCCCGGCACGGGGGCTTCTCGCCGCGCCGAGCGGGGCGAAATGAGCCCGCGCGACACGCTGATCTCAGGACAGGATAACCGCATGAACTATCGATCGATTTCAGACATGAACGATGCGATCGTGCGCAACCTGCACCGGTTGCCGCGCGACATCGACCTGGTCGTCGGCGTGCCGAGAAGCGGCATCCTCGCCGCGACGCTGGTCAGCCTGACGGCGAACATCCCGATGACCGATCTCGACAGTTTCCTGGCTGGCCGGATCTATACGTCTGGTATCACGAAGCGCTGGGCGGGCCTGGACCGGCAGGCCTCCGACATGCGCAAGATCCTGGTGATCGACGACAGCATCATCGGCGGCACCGCCATGCGCGATGCGCGCGAAAAGGTCGTGGCCAGCGGAATCGAGGGCGATTTCATCTTCGCCGCCGTGTTCGGGCTGACACTGCAGCATGAGGAAACCGACATGGTCTTCGAGGCCGTGCCGCATCCGAGGATGTTCCAGTGGAATTTCATGCATCACGTCTTCCTCGAGCAATGCTGCGTCGACATTGACGGCGTGCTTTGCCTCGATCCGACCGAGGAGGAAAACGACGATGGCCCGGCCTATGAGAAAT
This sequence comes from Mesorhizobium sp. SOD10, assembly GCA_000824805.1. Taxonomy (GTDB): domain Bacteria; phylum Pseudomonadota; class Alphaproteobacteria; order Rhizobiales; family Rhizobiaceae; genus Mesorhizobium. Next base: position 73,442 of record CCNA01000001.1, on the reverse strand, counting down.
TCCTCGCCCAGGCGCGGCCCCTGCTCGGGCCAACCCGCAAGATCGGCTGGCTGGTGACGAGCCGTCTGGAAAAGTACCGCAAGCTGACCGAGGCCTGGCTTGCCGCCCACGACATCAGATACGACCGTCTCGTCATGCTCGACCTGCCCAACAAGGCCGAACGGCAGCGGCTAGGCGCGCATGGCAGCTTCAAGGCCGAGTTCTACCGCAAGTCGGACGCCATCCTGTTCATCGAGAGCGAACACCAGCAGGCACTGAGGATCGCCGAACTGTCGGGCAAGCCGGTGCTGTGCGTCGAAACCAACGTCGTGAGCTACCCCAACGCGCTATCGCTGCCGGCGCTCGAGCAGGCTGCCCGCAACCTTCCGACCCGGCTGCGGCAGGTCAATTCACCCGGCGGACGTAAGGCTGTCGCGAAGAAAATGGCACGGCTGCTGCTTGGCGAGCGCGGCTATGAATCGGTGAAGAACCGGGTCAAGCGGCCGGCCTGATGGCTGCCAATTGGAGCAAATCCTGACGCCCATTGCGATGCAAAGTTCAGACCATCGAAAAATGAACGCTCCCTGAGAAGCCCACCGCCATCGGGGTGCCGCTAGAGGAGATCGGCTTATGGACATCACACGCAGAAAGTTCCTGCCACCGCTTTGCGCTTTCGTGGCAATGCCGTTACTCGCGGGCCGCGCCTTGGCCCAAACCGTTGCCGAGCAAGGGGCGAAGCCTGCCCTCGACCCGCTTCCCGACTGGTCGAAGGTCAAGCTCCAGCTCTGGAAATACGGCAATCCGTTCGTTCCCTCGCAATGGAACGAACCCAAGCTTGGCGGCTACGGCTGGAAAGGCGAGAACGTCAAGATCGTCAACGGTGAGCTTCAGTTGACCGTCAGCGAGAAGGCCTCGGCGCAGGTCATCACCGGTGGCAAGTCGGACGCCTCATCGGCGCGTTGGGAAGTGGACGTCACGTTGCCGAAGATGAGGCCAGGGCTCATCGCCGCGCCGCTCTGGACATTCAACGACAAGGCCCACGAAGAAATCGACTTCGAAATCGTCGGCACGAAGGGGCTGCAGCTTACCGTCTGGGCGAGCGTGAACAACCAGCATAAGAGCGTCTGGGTCAAATGGATCGAGCTCGGAGACCTCTCCGGCAAGCGCTACCGGCTCGGCATCGAATACGAAGCGGGCAAGCGCGTGACTTTCCTGATCAACGGGAAAGAAGCCGCCGTCGTGACGCCCGCCGATACGGCCGGCGGCGCCTTTCCGAACAACCCCATGAGGCCCTATTTCGACCTGTGGGTCGCGGCGGGAACCGTGATGGACCCGCGCTGGGCCGGCCAATGGGAGCCGATGGCGCCCAACGAAAAGCTTGTCATGACGATACACGGCTATAAGCGCACCGACCTCAACTCGTAAGGCAGGCATAAGCTGGACGCGTTCTGCATCCGGCTTATGCAGATGCAGATACCAGTCTACGCCGCACGCCGGACGCCCTGCCGGGCCGCCCTTTCGAGAAGATCGAGAAACACCACCAATTGCCGCGCGGGATCGAGCTCCGGGCGCTTGGAGAAGGCGAGAGCCGCCGCCGAAAGCCGTTCGTAGTCCTGGCGATCGTTCCACAGGCGCTTCACCGCCGAGGCCCAGTCGGCAAGCGGAGCATCGTAGTCGAGCACCACGCCGCCGGGACCGATGGCTTCGGGCAGGCCGCCGCGCCTCGAGCCGACGACCGGGATGCCGCTGCAATGCGCCTCGGACGCCACGCGACCCCAGGCTTCCTCCCATTTGCTCGGCGCAAGCAGGATCTTGGTGCGGCCATAAACCGTCTTCATGTCGTTGGTGCGGTTTTCGAGCTTGATGTTCGAGTACGGCGCGATGGTCTTCTCGACGCGGGCGCGATGGTCGTCGTCGAGCTTCCAGCTTTCCACGAACAGGAACGGGATCTCGGGGCAAGCGGCCGCGATCTTGACCGCCAGATCGAAACCCTTCTCCTCATAGGGATTGATCATGGTGACGAATTCGCCGGTCGTCTGCGTGCAATAGAGGGCGTCGTTGATGGTCGGGGGAAGCACGATGGATTCGATGCCGAATTTTTCCCTGTAGGTGCGCGCGGTGAATTCCGAATTGGCGATGTACAAAGCCGAGCCGAGTTCGCGCGGGTCGCCCGCAAGCTCATGGAATTCGACATTGTGCAGATAGACGACCAGCGGCACACCTTCGGCAAGGAGCGCCTTTCCCAGCAGAACGGATTTGTGGCATTGCACGACGGCGACGTCGGGCCTGGTTTTCCTGACGGCGAAGCCCGCCGCCTCCCAGGGGAACCAGGCGCGCATCACCGGGTAACCGGGAAAGTTGTCGACCACCGCCGGCTGCCGCAGCAGCTTCATCTTGGCGCGCGACTTGAAGCCGAACATGCCGTCGCCGAACAGCGAGGCAAGGACCGACGCCTGGTGGCCGTGCTCGATCAGCTGTTCGACCAGATGATGGGTGTTGGATTGCACACCGCCGGTGAACTCGGGAATATATCCGTTGCCGCTTGCAAAAAGCACTTTCATCGTTCGGCTCCTAATTCGGCCCGGGCGACCATCCGCAACCCCCGGCTCGTCAGCTTGCGCCGCGCGCCAATGGAAGCTTCGACGTCATCGCCCGGCACAACCGGCCGAGCGAGGCGGAAAGCGACAGCGTGGAATACTCCCGCCATAATTTCGATGCCGGGATCACCTTTCCCGCCTTCAGGTCCCTGACCAGATGATGCGGGAAGGAGTGCATGTACTCCCTGACGATATCGGCCTTCAACGGACCCGCCTTCCATCCCTTCACCGCCGAGACGAATTCATCGGCGGGGGCGGATGCCAGGCCCGTGTCATAGGCTTCGAAGGTGCGCCGCACGATGGCGCGTTCCTTGTCGCTGAGCGACGTCTTTCCGGCTCGTTCGGCAAGCTGGGCGTAGCGGCGGATGTCCGCAGCCGCATGGTGCCATAGGCCTTTCCTTGCCATGATGCTCGAGCGCTGCAGCAGCGCCTGCATCTCGAGATCGGCCGTCTTCGGCAAGACCTGTTCCGAGCGATCGAGATATTCGTGGAGATCGACCGACTTGTAGATCTCTTCCATGATCACGCGGTCATAGGAGCCCCAGGCCTTTATCCGGTCGGTATAGGAAATCACGACCTTGGTGCTGCCGCGAACCATGTCGTGCTGGCGCTGGAAGAACATCAGGCCGTCGACCCGGATCGCCTTGAACCGGCGCGCGAGCCTCAGCATCATCTCATAGTCCTGCGAACGGACCAGGGTCTCGTTGAAGCCCCCAACCTCCTCATAACATTTGCGGCGCACCAGCAGGCCCGGCTGGTGGACGTGGCAATATTCGAGATGGGACGGGAAGAAATTGTCCTGGGTGACGTGGCCGAAGGCGACGATCTCGTAATCCTGCTCCTCGATCTGGGCCGAGCGCTGGAACCGCGCATATTCGCCGAAGGCGAAATCGGCCTCCGGTTGCCGCTCGAAGGCAGCAAGAAACCGTTCCAGCGCCGTCGGGTGCGCGACGTCGTCGTCGTCGAATATCCAGACGAAGTCCCCCGTGCAGTGCTTCAGGGCGAAATTCAGCGCCGTCGACTTGCCGCCATTCTCCTTGCGGTAATATTCCACCGGCGCCGGGAACGAGGCCGCCACCGCGCCGGTGTTGTCGGTCGAGCCGTCGTCAACGATCAGGATCTGATCCGGCGCCACGGTCTGCCGGAGCAAACTGTCGATGGCTTCGGGCAGGAATTTTTCGCGGTTGAAGGTGGGGACGATGACGGTGACCGTCGGTTTGCGCTGCGCAGCCATTGGCGACCTCATGCTGAAGCAACTCCAGGAAAAGCGTGAGACGGCTTTCCGTCCGGAATTGCGTGAAAACAAAGAGCTTCTGTTCCGCCTGCCTTACGCATTCTGCGGCTCCAGATTGGCGAAGGGATTGGTGCATGGATGCCAGCCGGTGAAGCGGATCGGATCATCGGGCGAGCTGCGCCAGGCATAATCGGTCAGCATGTGGAACTCGGCGACGACCCAGCGGTCGAAGTGACGCAGATCGCGTCGCTTGTCCTGAGGCAGCAGCTCGCGCGCCTTGCCGAGCTTCACCGTTTCGGCCAGCGTCACCGCGTCCGCCAGCTTGGCGCTCGGGAATATCCAGGGGTTGCGGTTCCGGAATTCGAGCACGAATTGCTGCAGGTGCTCGACGCGCATGTTAAGTGGACCGAAATATTTTTCGAGCGTCACGCGAACCAGATCCTCGTCCGAGAAGGACGAGACGGCGGCAGCGGCGATGCCCGTCGAGGCGACCCCGCCGGCGACGATGGCCAGCGCGGTGCGGCGCGTGATCTTCATCGAGCCCTCCCTCATGCCGCCAGCTTCCCCGCCGCCCGCAAGGACAAGGCAGCCGCCGTCAGGCTTGGATTGGCGCAGGAACAGCTCGGATAGGTGCTGGTGCCGACGACCACGAGGTTCCTGAGCTGGTGGTGGATCATGTCGCGATCGACCACGGAGTCGGCCGGGCCTGTGCCCATGCGCAGCGTGCCCTGCACATGCGACTCGGTCGGCCTTATGCCGCGATCGAAGATCTGCTCGACCGGCAACGGCTTGAGCAGCTCCGGCAGCCTTTCCAGCGCTTTCGCCATGCCCTTGGTGGCATAGTCCGACGCGCCCTTGAAGCTCACGAAGGCGTTCTCGTCCTTGTCGAGGACGACGCGGTTTTCAGGGTCGAGCAGGTTCTCGGTGACGATGACCAGCGGCAGCACCTGCCGCAACCTGCCCTTCTCGGCGCGCATGCCATGCTGCCAGCGATTCTCGAAATAGACGAGCGCCGCCGCATGCTCGGCCCGGTGCGGCCCGTCGTAGAGGCCGAAATTCAGGCCGGTGGTGATGGTGGAGCCGTCGAAATTGTCGACGCCGCCGAGATAGGCCTCGTAGTTCCAGCCATAGGATTCGTGCAGGCCCAAGCCGACGAACTCGCCGCCAAGTCCGGAGCGCAGCATTATCGCCGGGCTCTGTATGGCGTTGGCGCCAAGGACGAAGAGATCGCCGCTGACTGAATATTGCTTATCGTCCCGCACGAATGCGACGGAGCGGACCGCGGCGCGTGCATGGTCGAACCGGCGCACCTCGGCTCCCAGGCAAACCGAGACGTCCGGATGCTGGAATACATGCATCAGGCCGTTGTTGACCGTGAACTTGGCGTCCGCCGGACACAGCCAGCATCTCAGATTGGCGCAGCAGGAGGAGCGCTGCGACGTCGCCACGCGCGCCCGCGCGGTCGGCATGACGAAGTGCTGGTCCGGCTGCGCCGCTTTCATCATGCGGTCGGGCGTCGACATGCGATGCGGCGGCTGCGGAAACGGCCGCGAGCGCGGCAACATCCGCGCCATGTCGGGATCGCCCGAGATCGACATGATCTCCTCGGCGTCGCCATAGAACGGCTCGAGCTCGTCATAGCTGATCGGCCAGTCGTTGCCGACGCCGTAGGTGCTCTTCAGCTTGAAGTCGTTGGGATGGAAACGCGGCGTCTGCGCGAACCAGCAATTGGTGCCGCCGCCAAGACCAATCGTATAATTCCACGGCTTGTCGGCGTTGTCGGTCTTGTAGGTGCTCTCGTCGTCTATGTCGGTGTTGGCGTTCTGGCTGAGCTGCCACTCATGCGTGTTGTGGCGACCCCATTCCAGCACCAGGACGCGGGCTTTGCGCCGCTTCAGGAACTCGTGCAGGAAGAAGGACGACCCGAAGCCGGATCCAATGACGACGAGATCGAAATGCTCGTTGGCGATTTGTTCGGGCCGAACGTCGAGCACCATCAGATCGAACCCTCCTGCTTCACGCGCATGGTCATTGTCGGCCCCGTTGCCGTTCGCGGCCATCGTTGTTCTTGAGGCAAGCAGCCATCGTCATGCGGCCATCCTGCCGATCGAGAAATATTCGATGCCGTAGCGCGCAATCACCTTGGGATCGTAGAGATTGCGGCCGTCGAAGATGACCGGCGTCGTCAGCGCATCCTTGAGCGCGTCGAAGGACGGCGCGCGGAAGCTCTTCCATTCGGTGCAGATCAACAGCGCGTCGGAGCCGCGCAGCGCCGCTTCCTTGGTGCCGCACAAAAGCAGATCCTCGCGCAGGCCGTAGATCGACTGGCACTCCTGCATCGCCTCGGGATCGTAGGCCTGCACCTTGGCGCCGGCCGCCCACAGCGCCTCCATCAGCGTGCGCGACGGCGCCTCGCGCATGTCGTCGGTGTTAGGCTTGAAGGCCAGCCCCCAGACGGCAAAGGTCCTGCCCCTGAGCGCGCCCTTGAAATAGTGGTTGACCTTGTCGAACAGGACCGACTTTTGCGCATTGTTGCGCTCCTCGACGGCGCGCAGCAATTTGGGGTCGAACTTGACGCCCTCGGCGGTCTTGATCAGCGCGCGAACATCCTTCGGGAAGCAAGAACCGCCATAGCCGAGGCCGGGATAGATGAAGTGGTAGCCGATACGCGGATCCGAGCCGATGCCCTTGCGCACCTCCTCGATGTCGGCGCCTAATTGCTCGGCGAGATTGGCCATCTCGTTCATGAAGCTGATCTTGGTCGCCAGCATGCAATTGGCGGCGTATTTGGTGAATTCGGCGCTGCGCACGTCCATCACGATCATCTTCTCGTGGTTGCGGTTGAACGGCGCGTAGAGCTCGCGCATCACCATCTCGGTGTCCTCGCTGGAGGTGCCGACGATGATGCGGTCCGGCTTCATGCAATCGGCGACCGCCGAGCCCTCCTTGAGGAATTCGGGGTTCGACGCGACGTCGAAGCTCAGATCCTCGCGGCCGCGCTTCTTCAGCGTCTCGGCGATCCTGGCCTTCACCTTTTCGCAAGTACCGACCGGCACGGTCGACTTGCCGACGACGATCTTGGGCGCGTCCATCTCCCGGCCGATGGTCTCGGCGACAGTCAGCACATATTTCAGGTCGGCGGAGCCGTCCTCGCCGGGCGGCGTGCCAACCGCGATCATCTGGATCTGGCCATGCCTGACCGCCGCTGCCGCGTCCGTGGTGAAGCGGATGCGCCCCGCAGCATGGTTTTCCTTGACGAGGTTTTCGAGGCCCGGTTCGAAAATCGGTATCAAACCCTGGTTGAGCCGCTCCACCTTCTTCTCGTCGACATCGACGCACACCACCTCATGGCCGACCTCGGCAAGCACTGCGGCCTGGACGAGACCGACATAGCCAATCCCAAACACCGTCAAATTCATTTGGTTCTATTCCTGTCAAAGGCCGGGCCACAAAAGCGGTCCGGCCGGTTCAGATGTCCCCCAGGCCCAACGGCCTAGCTGGTTCGGCATGATCTTACCCCAAAACCGGTTCCCCACTTTTGGGGACCATGCCTAATTGGAATTACTTATGCTGCATGCCAGCGATTCCGGAAACTGGCATGGCTGGCCCAAAGCGGTGAAAGCGACGCGCTTGACCTGCATGGTCACCTTGCTGCCGGGATCGGTGAAGGCGCCCATCCAGTTGGTCAGCTTGTCGCTGCCCCAGAGGCTGAAGAAGATTTTCTGCGAATGGGTCGGCAGCTCGTCCGGGTTGGTCACCTCATGGACGAGCTTGCCGTTGATGTACCAGCGCAGCCGGTCCTTCTCCCAGACGAAGCCGTAATCGTTGAAGCCCTTGTCGGCGCCGCCCTCGACAGCGACCAGCTTGCCGTTCTTCGGCTTGCCCTGGATGTAGCTGTTGACCTGCACTTTCGACGGATCCTTGGTGAGGACCTCGAAGTCGATCTCGTCCCAGGGCTGTTTGTCCTGCGGGCCGATATAGGAGAAGAAGGCCGCGTTGAGGCCGGAGCCGGTACCGGTCTTCATGCGCGCCTCGTAGACGCCGTAGCCGTAGCGCTGCTTGGTCTGGATCTCGGCGCAGGCGAACTCGCGGTCCTTCAGTTTACGTTTTTCGAAGCCCAGCGACAGCACGCCGTCGGAAAGCCGCACGAGATCCTTCGACCAGGTGCAGTTCTGATGGGCGCCATTGGTCCAGCCATCCGAGACGAACCAGCGGGACTGATTGAAATTTGAGAAATTGTCGACGAAGGACGGCGCGCTTTGCGGCTCTTGCTGCGCCTCTTGCGCATGCGCGGGATGCAGACCCGCCGCAAGGGCCGCTGCAACCGCAAACAGGGCGCCGGCCACGCCGAGCCGCAGGCTGGTTAATCTCCCTGGCGCATGCGACATCGCGCAAGCCGCCACGGTGGAGGTTTTGTCCGGATCTGCGTTCATAACAAACTCACCTTGTGTTGTCCGCCCAACCCAAGTCATCCTCGGTTCGCATGAGCGAGCCGCTTCTGATCCTCCGCCCTTTGAACTCCTCTAATGTCTCGTACCGATGACGGCGCCTGACGCGCCATCAGCCTCTTGCCGCCGCCTGCGAAGCAGGCCGGTCGGAACCATCCTCGACCATCGCGTCGAGCGAATGACGCAATTCCTTCATCAAACTTTTTTGGCGAGCGAGCTCAGCAATTCTCCGCTCGCAATTCAGGATCGAGCTGGTCATCGCACTTACGTCCGATCCCTTGCTGGCCGACGCCGATCCGTTCTCCATCGCCTCGACCAGAAAGGCCGCGTTGGCGGCCGTCGACTTGTAGCGGTTCTCCAGCCCGGTTTTCTCCGCCTCGATCTCCGCCGCGATCTGGTCGAACAGCTTCGCCAGCCGGTCGAAACGCTGAAGATCGGTCTGCCGGTCGCGCGCCGGATCTCGGGATCTGAAGCCAAAAATCGAAGCCATCCTGTCGGCCTTTCGAAATTGCTGCATTGCAACATAGACTGCCATTCCGGCAGCGACTAGGCAACATCATAGTTTTCGGAATGCGGATTTTTTGAGGGGCGGCAGCTTCCGGGGCAATGCGGGATCACTCGCTCGCGGTGCTGGTTGCCGCCATCAGGAAGCGCATCGGCGGTATTTGCTGCCGCGCAGCAATCCCGGTGCGGCGGAACAGCGCGTCGAGCTTGTCGGTGGCGACGCCGCAGACGATCGGGATCAGATTCGACTGGCTTGCGAAGGCATAGGCCGCGGCCGATGCCAAGCCGCGCTCGGCTTTCACGTCAAGAAAGTTGCGCAGACGGTATTTGTCGCGGACATGGCGCTCATGGCGCCGCAACGCGGCCTTCGAGCGCTCCGGAAGGTTGTCGATCTGGAGCAGCGCCAGATCGGCATCGGCAAGGCGCTCCAAATCCTGCGTCCTGTGGCGGCCGCTGAGCGAATCGGCGCGCACGATCGCGCCATAGCCGCAGGACTTGATGACCTTGAACCGAGCGCCGCACGCGACAGCGCGCGCGTAAAGCTCGTAGTCCTCGCCAAGCCTGAGGTTCTCGTCATAGCTCAGCCCATGCCGCTCGAGGAAAGCCCGGCTGATCACCGGCTTGAGGAAGCCGAGCTCGCCGCGCCGCACACGGCGGCGCGAGATGTTGCCCTCGATGAAGCGCTCGAAGTCGAGAAATTCCGGATCAGCCGCGAAAGGCGGCGCGGCGACTTTGGCGAGGTCGGTCGCGGCATCGTCGCGGATCAGCATGATGTTGTCGGCGGCGAAATCCCAGTCGGCGCTGGCGAAAAGCCGGCGAAAACGGCCTTCGAGGAAGAAATCGTCGGCATCGAGAATGCTGATGAAGGGCGATCCGGAGGCCTGGATGGCAGCGTTGCGCGCTGCGGACGGACCGCGATTGACGTCGAAGCGGATGACGGCAAGCCGGCCGCTGCCGTCGTCTGCGGCCAAGGCCACATCCCGGGTGTCGTCGGTGGAGGCGTCGTCGACCACGATCACCTCAGCCACTTCGGCCTCGCGCAGCGCCGAAGCGATGGCGCCGGGAATGGTGCGTGCCGCATTGCGCGCGGCGATGATGACGCAGACCCCCAAGGCCGTCACGGGGGTCGTGATGGGCGTCGTCAAGGGCATGGACTTACCTTTCGCTTGCATGATTGGCCGCCCCGCCCACGATTTTGATCATTTCGCTCGGCGGCGGCTGGACCGTGGCCGGGCGCTCGAAGATGCGCCGGCTGAGGTCGGCGGAGGCCGCCCAGCCGGCTTCAGCAAGGTAACGGACCGGCTCGCGGCCGCAGAGTTCCCAAAGCACATGGCGGCGCTGCGGCCAGCGGAGCGACGCGAGCCACGGCGCCATGACCATGTGGAAGAGATCGGCATTCCCGATGCGGGCCAGAATGCGGGTGGCGCGATCCGAAAGCAGGGTGCCTGTGGCGCCGAGCAGCACGTCGGCCGCGCGCAGGCCGAGGAGCAGCGTGTCCGCCAGGCCCTGTTGGGCGGCGTGATCCAGCACCCTCTGCTGCTCCGCTTCGTTCAGGCGGCTGGCGCTGGCCCTGACGTCGCAGACATAGCCGGCGCAGGGCTCGCGGTTGAAAAAGGCCTTGGCGACGCTGATCGAGGACAAAAGCAGCGTGTCGGCCGCCGAGATCACCGGCATGACGGCTCCGGCCACCTCGACTTCGCGCTTGCGGCGCAGGAAGCCGTCGACGTCGCGCGGGCTCGGCGATCCCGGCTGCTGCAGCCGGTGATGGAGGTCGACCGTCGAAGTCCTCGCGCCATCTTCGCGAACCATGTGCTGCTCGCCAAGGAAGCGAACCCACCAGACGGAGCGGGATTTGCCGGCGACCTCGTAGCCGATCGCCCGCAACGCCTCGCGCGCTTGGCCAAAGCGCGCCGGCGAAACCAGTATGTCGACATCGCCGGAAGGCTTCATGAAATGGTCGCCATAGAGCAGATGCTGCTGGAGCGGCCCCTTGAGGAAGACGAAATCGACCTGCCTCTCGCGCAGCGCGCGATCGATGGCTATCGAGTCGCCGATGCAGGCGGCGTTCATCGACATCGTGCGCCGACGATAGCCATCGAGCCATCCAGGCAATTCCGCGGGCGCGGCACCTGCGGGAGCATGCTTGAGCGCCTTGAGCAGGAACACGGCGACCTTGTTCAGCCTGGCGATGTCGGCGACCTTTGTCGCTGAGATTGGGGTCGCTGAGATTGGGGTCACCGTGATTGGAGTCGCCGCCGAGACCGTCGGCGCTGGGACATCGGCCCGGCCGTCCGTAATGTTGGCTCGCGGCGCGAAAAACAGCCTCAGGCAGGCCTGCACATAGGCGACTTCGTCGGCGCAGCCGGCGGCGCGCAACCTTTCGTACGAGCCATCCTGCACCGCCATGCCGATGTCGTTCTCCGCAAAATACCGCCCGGGCGGTTTATACCGCAACTGCGAAGAAAAGCACCGGGAAAATTAACGCGATTGCCCCGCAGCCCGGCTGGAGCCGTTTCATCGCTGCAACCCAAGCGCTAAAGTGGCTAAACGTTTGATCACTTTTAAAGACAACGCAGGGACACCCGGTCGTGGCCGAAAAGTGGGCATTTTTTTGCAGCAATTTCTTCGCATCAGCGAAACGGATTCCGCGTCGCGAAAATTACCACAAATAAATCAACTTCTTATGTAAACGGCAAAGACCTGCGGTTGAATCCTGGGGCGGGCGAGGTTCACGATAATGGCGTCCAGGGCTTGATCATTAACGAAGGCGAGCGCAACCGAGAATTGATTAATGCTCGGTAAATCAGGCTTGACTCATAGATGTTGCCGTGCAGCAATCGCATTGCAGCATAGCCATATGCTGGCGGCATTCTGCAGCCGCTTCCAGTCCTTAATTGGAGAGTAGAATGGAACAGAATGTTGAAAAGCATGAGTACGAGACCCCCAGCCTGACGGTTCACGGTTCGATTGAATCCATCACGCAGGGCGGTGCTGGCACGACGGCGCTTGACGCGAGCTTTCCCGCGCACACGCCGGTCGGCGAGCTGACTTTCTCTTAAAGCTTACAGGCATCCGGGTGTCTAGGTTGGGGCTCCGGATGCTCTCCATCAGGTGAGCCGGGGGGCTTTGTCCCCCGGCTTCCTGCCGAGGATCGCCGGCAACCGATCCACGGCGAAAAGGCCCAAGGGCGCGGTGGCCAGCAACGAGGTTTTAGGATGGACTGGAACCCCTCGGACCATGACCGCGTGGTCGCGACCGGCGAGGCGGTCGCATGTGAATTCGGCGCCGGACTGGCGCTGCTTCACCTCAAATCCAACGTCTATTACAGCCTGAACGGCGTCGGCGCGTTCATCTGGGAGCAGATTCAGGAGCCGCGATCGATCCTCGATATCCGCAGCGCCGTGCTCGCGCGCTACAATGTAGATGCCGAGCGCTGCAAGGCCGATGTCGAGGGCTTGCTCAAGGGGCTCACTGAAGCAGGGCTTGCGAGGCTCCACCGTGAGGAACTGGTCTAGGCTCCGCTCGCTGAGCGGCCGCGAGATACTGTTTCTGGCGCGCTGCCTGATAGTGGTGGGCGCGGTGCGGCTTGCGCTGACGCTGTCCTCCTACAATCGCGTCCGCGGCATGGTCACACGACTGGATGCCAGGCGTGACGCCGGCATCGGCGACCTGCGGCGGGTTGCCTGGGGCGTTGCCGCCGCGGCGCGGCTCGTGCCGGGCGCCACTTGCCTCACCCAGGCGCTGGCCGGGCAGTATCTGCTCGCCCGCCAGGGCAATGCCTCGAAGATCAGCATCGGCATCGAAAAAGGAACGGGCAGCGAGCTCAAGGCGCATGCCTGGCTGATGAGCGGCAACCACATCGTGCTCGGCGGCTCGATCAATGGATTTGCCCATCTGGTCGATCATGGATCGTGAGCGATGAGCGGCGTCGCCGGAATCGTGCATGGCGACAATGGCCGGCCCGCCGGGGCCGGCGATGTCCAGGAGATGCTTTCGCGCATGCGCCACCGCGCCCGCGACGGCAGTTCCTGGTGGACGGAGGGCAGCGTGGCGCTCGGCCACGCCTGGCTCGACACGACCGGTGAGGACGGCCCCGGTCCGCTGACGATGGCCGGCGGCAAGCTCGCCATCACCGCCGACTGCCGGCTGGACAATCGCGACGAGCTTCTGGCGCGGCTCGGCCTGCGCGATCGGGCGATGGCCGACGCGGTGCTCATCATGCGAGCCTACCTCAAATGGGGCGAGGCCTGCCCGACCTATCTGCAGGGCGATTTCGCCTTCGCGATATGGGATGGCGAGAGGCAGGCGCTGTTTTGCGCGCGCGATCATTTCGGCGTCAAACCTTTCTACTATCATTCGACCGGCAGGCGCTTTGCGTTCGCCTCGGAGATCGGCCCGATCCTGGCGCTGGACGGCGTCGGCAGGCGGCTCAGCGAACACCAGATCTCCGGTTTCCTCGCCGGCCTGCCGGACGATCCGCAGGCCACGCCCTATGCCGAGATCTTCCGCCTACCGGCACGGCACAGCATGATGGTCGCGGACCGCCAGGTAATGCTGCGGCGCTACTGGCAGATCGAGCCGTCGCAGCGGCCGCCGCGATCGGACGCGGCCGAGGAATTCAGGCATCTCTTCGCGCAATCGGTGGAGAACCGCATGCGCGGCACGCCGGCCGTGGGCGCCATGCTGAGCGGCGGGCTCGATTCCTCCTCGATCGCCTGTCTCGCGGGCCTCAGGGCGGCGGCGAAACGCAACCCGAAGCTCAAGACCTTCTCGTTGGTGTTCGATAAGGGCTCGTCCATGGACGAGAAGCCGTTCATCGATGCGGTCGTCGCCGACAATCCGCTCGACGCCACGCTGATCGCGGTCGGCAACTACGCGCCTTTCGCCGAATTCGAGCGCATGCTGGAGGAGCAGGAAGGCACGTTCCTGGCGCCCGGCCTGTCACTGACGCGCGACCTTTACCGCACCGCCGGCGCCAAGGGCGTCAAAGTGCTTCTCGACGGGCATGGCGGCGACGAGGTCGTCTCGCAGGGCCATGGGCACCTTCACGAACTCGCCAATGCTGGCAGGTGGCTGGAGCTGTGGCGCGAATTGCGCAGCGCCGCCGACACCTATGGCGAGGGGATGCTCTCCCTCTACTTCAAGTTCTTGACCATCTACGGGCCGGCCTGGCGGATCGCCAGGATGAGGTCGATGGCCAGACGTTTTGTCGGCAAGGTTCGGGGCAGGCCGGCGCCAGCGGCACGCGCCGCCTGGGCGGGCCTGGTCAACCCGGAGCTTGCCAGGCGCACCGATCTTGCCGAGCGTTTCCACCGCAGCGGCTACATGCCAGCAGCCGTTACCGCCAGCGAAGCGCTGACGCATCGCTGGCTTTTGTCCAACGGGCTGGTGCCGCACGCCTTTGAGGTGCTCGACAAGGCCGCCGCTAGTTTCGGCGTCGAGCCCCGCTATCCGTTCTGGGACAAGCCGCTCGTCGAATTCTGCCTGGCGCTGCCCGGCGAGGAAAAGCTCAGGGACGGCTTCGGCCGCCATGTGCTGCGCCGGGCCATGCAAGGCGTCCTGCCGCCGGCGGTGCAGTGGCGGCGAGACAAGATCGATTTCACCGCCAATCTGGTCAAAGGCATGCTCGGCAACCATCGCGAGCTTCTGGACAGGCTGCTGATTTCGGACAGCGAGCGGATCGCGCCCTATGTCAACTTGCCCGAAGTGAACGCGGTCTATGCGCGCCTGCTCAGCCAGCCCGAGCAGGCGACGCTGCCGGACGTCCAGCATGTCTGGCGCTCGGTGTCGCTGTCGCTGTGGCTGCGGCAAGTCCAAGGAAGCCCGGCATGAACCTTCCGATCGCTTCCCTTGCGCGGCCCCAATCCGCCACCGAGACGCCGGCGCCGGGCGGACGGATCCGTCATTTCTACAAGGCCTACGGGCTGATCGTGCGCTCGGAAGTGAGCTTACCGGAACTGGAACCGACGGCGCCGGCGACGCCGGACCTGGAGATCGCGGTCGGGCCGGTCGATATTCCAGACGGCGCATCGCCGGGCGCCACGGCGTTCCGCTTTGAGCCGACGCGCCAATATCTCTCATGGCAGACGGTCGGCACGTTCATGATCAGCGGCGGCAAGCGAATCGACGTCGATCCGGCGCCGGGGATCGACGATCCGCTGCTTGCCTTTCCGCTGCTCGGGCCGGTGATGGCGCTCGCTCTTCACCAGCGCGGGCTGCTCGTGCTGCATGCCAGCGCCATTGCCGTCGGCGGCAAGAGCGTGATCTTCATGGGCGACAAGGGCGCCGGCAAGTCGACGACGGCTGGCGCGATGATCCGCGCCGGCCATCGGCTGCTCACCGACGATGTCGTGGCACTGGACTTGTCCGACCCGGGCCGGCCGATGATCCTGCCCGGATTTCCGCAGCTCAAGCTCGCCGCGGACGCGGCGGGTGCCATTCGCCTCCACCAGGCGGAGGTGCGTCCGCAGGTGCATCCGCAAATCGACAAGGCGCAGCACCGACTGCACGACGCATTTGCCGGTGAAGCACTGCCGGTATCGCGCATTTATGTGCTTGAGCGCGGCGGGCGGGCGGCGATTTCGCCGCTGGCCGGGGCCGCCGCGCTGCCGGCGATCATCAAATTCTCCTATGTCACGCGGTTCGGCCGGCAGGCACTGCCGGGTGATTCCGCCTCGGTGCATCTCGGCCAATGCGCACAGGTCGCCGGACGGGTGGGCGTCAGCCGCCTCGAGGTGCCGGCCGGGCTTGCCCGGATCGATGAGGCGGTCGCCGCGATCGAAACCGACCTGGCGGGCGGGACAAGGTGAGCCAAGGCATGGGCTGGTCCTCCAAGCTTCGCTTGTCGTTTTTCCGGGATGTCGCCGGGTTCGGCACCATGATGGCGCATGTCGGCGGGCGACGCACGGCGACGGCGCTTGCTTTCCTGATCCTGGGGAGTCTCACCGAAGGCATCTCGATCCTGCTGCTGGTGCCGCTGCTGCGCCTGATCGGCAAGGCCGAGCAGGATTATGCGGTGCGGGTGCCGGAGGCTCTGCGTTGGCTGGTGCCCGGCGGAACGCTGTCGCTTGCCACCGTGCTCACGCTGCTCGTCGCGCTGGTGGCGCTGCAAGCGATTTTCAACCGCTTCAAGTCCGTCTACATGGCGCGGCTGCTCTACGACTTCGTCAACCGCGTCCGCATGAACCTGTTCGAGAGCGTCGGCAAGGCGCGATGGGGCGTCTTCACCCGCATCCGCAGCTCCGATCTCGACCACGCGCTGAACGGCGATGTCGACCGGGTGCAGGTGGCGGCCTTCTCGCTGCTCATGCTCACCCAGGCGACGCTGCTTCTCACCGGCTATCTCGTGGTCTCGCTCTTCATCTCGCCGGTGATGACATGTTTCGCCATTTTCATCGGCCTGGTGCTGCTGATCGCCCTGCGACCGTTCAGGGCGCGCGCCAGTGCCTATGGCCGCACACTGACCGGCAATCGCCAGGAGCAGTACCGCACGGTCTCCGAGTTTCTCGGCGGCATCAAGGTGGCCAAAAGCCTGAATGTCGAGGCGGGCTATTTTGCCCAGCTCGGCGCGACGCTGGACAGGATGAAGGCCGACAACATCGCCTTCGTCCGCAACTCCTCGCTCGGCACCGCGCTGTTCCAGGTTACCAGCGTGATCGGGCTCAGCCTCTTCATCTACATAGCGCTGGTCGGCTTCCATTTGTCGCTTGCCGAGATCGTCGTGCTGCTCCTGGTCTTCATGCGCGTGGCGCCGCGCTTCATGGACATGCAGCTTCAGACGCAGCAGGTGCTGATCAACCTGCCGGCCTGTGCTTCGATGCAAAGCCTTCAGGCCCGTTTCGACGCCGAGCGCGAGCCGGAAGAGAACGCGGGCGAACAGGGCGCGAAACTCACGCTCGATACGGGCCTCAACATCCGCGATGTTTCTTTCGCCTATGGCGAAGGCGACGGGAAACCGGTGGTCAGCGATATCAGCTTCGGCCTGCCGGCCGGCAAGGTGACGGCGCTGATCGGCCCTTCCGGCTCCGGCAAGAGCACGATCGCCGACATGCTGCTCGGCCTGCTCGAACCAACCAGCGGCCGGATCCTGGCCGACGGCGTGGAGATCACCGCCCAGAACCGCAGGGCTTGGCGCGATCAGGTCGCCTATGTGCCGCAGGACGTGTTCCTGCTGCACGACACGATCGCCGCCAATCTGCGGCTTGCCGCGCCTGAGGCGAGCGACGACGAGCTCTGGGCGGCACTGCGCAACGCCCATGCGGCGGATTTTGTCGAGCGGCTGGCATTGCGGCTCGAGACGGTGGTGGGCGACCGCGGTGTGCGGCTCTCCGGCGGCGAGCGGCAGCGCATCGCCCTGGCGCGGGCGCTGCTGCGCAAGCCCTCGCTGCTTATCCTCGACGAGGCGACGAGCGCGCTCGACTGGCAGAACCAGTCGCTGATCGCGCAATCGATCGAGGCGCTGCGCGGCCAAATGACGATTCTGACCATCGCGCACCGGCCATCGATGATTGCCTTCGCCGACTGGGTCGTGGCCATCGAGAATGGGCGCATCGTGGAGGTCGGACAATATCGGCGGCTGAAAGCACGAGCCGGCAGCCATCTTGCGAGGATGCTGTCGGGCGAGCAGGCCGAGCGCGAAACCACGTCCGCGGTCGAGGTCGGACTGGTCCCGGCGTCGGTCGAGCGATCAACGGAGGCTGCGCCTGGCGCTTAGCTTTTCGCTTTCGGCGACCTTGTCGAGGATCGTGCCGCGGTCGGCTTCACGGACCTTGCCTGCCGATGTCGGTGTGGCTCTGCCGATCATGGCGAAGACCAGAAGGAAATAGCCTGCCTGGATGATCACGGCGCAGACGATAGCACGTAAGAGGATGGTGCCCGCCGACGCACCATCGAAATAGGACCAGCCGATGACGATCGCGAGCGCGAACATCATGCCGATGATGAATTTTGGCAGAGACATGTTCGCCGGCCTTCAACCGAGACGAGCATGCAGAAGCTGCGACTTACCCACCCGCGTAACTCCCCGTTGCGCCAAAGAACTCTTTCTGGCTGCCCAATCCGGCCGGTTGCTTCCGGCCTTCCTTACCCATGCCGACAATGACAGGAACAATTTGCGACTCTATTAAGGCAGGCCGATTGGAGCAAGGCCCGACAGGTATGGTTTCCAAGGATTTTACGAGATCGACTCTGCCATGGTGCGTCGCACACTATGGCCCCGACAGCTATTTCAATGGCCCGTCTTTCGCTTCAGTAAAACCAGCCACTTTAATTAGTATTTTATCTGAATAACTTACCTTGGCGAGTGCTTTCGGCGGCGTGCAACCGTGTTTCTGCTGCAGCAAAGAATGAACTGTCCAAAAATGGCCCAAAAGGCAGACTAGATTTTCCTGGCTTTCTGCCACCTTGTCATAAACGTGCCACAAAGGTGAAAATTTGGGCAGGTCAGGTTTATTATTTAGTCAATTCATGACGTGAACGTTTCACCGGTATGGGAAATTGTGTGTTGCGCTGCAGCATTTTTTTGATATCTTGCCGTAAACCATCCGTTCAACGTATGGAGCTTCTGCATGAGGGACGTCGCCAAGTCGGCTAATGCGGGTTTTGCGCAGGTCGGCGTTGATTTTCCACCCCCCATCGGCGGTCTAATCAAACGCAGCTTCGACATCGTCGGTTCCTTGGCAGGGCTGGTTCTGCTCAGCCCGCTTTTCCTGATGGTGGCCCTGCTGGTCAAGCTTTCGGACAACGGTCCGATCTTTTATGGCCATAAGCGGATCGGCCGCGGCGGCAGGATTTTCTCCTGCCTCAAATTCCGCACCATGGTTCCGGACGGCGAGCGCGTGCTCGCCGCCTATCTGGCGGCCAATCCGGAAGCCAACGCCGAGTGGATCGCGACGCGCAAGCTGAAGAACGATCCGCGCGTCACCCGCGTCGGCGCGGTGCTTCGCAAGCTCAGCCTCGACGAGCTGCCGCAAATCCTCAACATCCTGCAGGGCGACATGAGCCTTGTCGGCCCGCGCCCGGTCGTGCGCGACGAATTGGAAATCTACGGCAGCGCCGCGGTCTATTACCTGAAGTCGCGCCCGGGTCTCACCGGGCTGTGGCAGGTGAGCGGCCGCAACGACGTATCCTACGACACGCGCGTCGCCTTCGATCGTCACTATGTCGAGAACTGGTCGTTGTTCGAAGACATTCGCATCATCTTCAAGACGGTTCCTGCCGTGTGGATGTCGCGCGGCAGCTATTGACCGACGGGCCTGCCCCGCCGAACTCGGGGCAGGCATCCGAAAATGATCTCATCGGGCGGATGGGGCCAAAGCGAATCGGAAACGTTCATTTGACAAAAAACCTCTTCGGACTGTCTCTCGCCTGCAGTCTCGTATCCCGGACACCAGCCCGCGTCGCGGGCTTCTTGCTTGCGGCGTCGCTGGCCATGCCGCAATTGGCTGCCGCCGGCGATTATCAGCTTGGTCCTCTGGACAAGCTCAACATCCGCGTCGCCGAATGGCAGACGGTCGACGGCACGTTCCGCGACTGGTCGGCCATCAACGGCGAGTATTCGATCGGCCCGGGCGGGACGCTCTCGGTGCCGTTCGTCGGCGACATGCAGGCCGCCGGCAAGACGACGGCGGAAGTCGCTTCGGCGATCGGGCTCGCGCTGCAGCGTAAGCTGGCGCTTCCCGACAAGCCGGAAGCCTCCGTCGAGATGGCGCAGTTCCGGCCGTTCTACATTTCGGGCGAGGTTCAGAACCCCGGCCAGTTTCCCTTCGTGCCCGATCTGACCGTGCTCAAAGCAATCAGCATTGCCGGCGGCATAAGGCGCAATGCCGACTACGGTCCCCAGCTCGGCAAGGATCTGGTCACCGCCAAAGGCAGCTATGACATCTATGACGACCAGCGTATCCGCCTGCTCGTCAAGCGGGCTAGGATCGATGCCGACCTTGCCGGGAAGACGAGTTTCGAGGTGCCGAAGGAGATCGAGGGCGATCCGAGACTGCCGCCCATCGTCGCCGACGAAATGGCGATCCTGGTCTCCGACCAGAAATCGCTGAAGCTGAAGCTCGATGCGCTCGACGATTTGAAGGGCGTGCTTCAGGCGGAAATCGAATCGTTGCAGAAGAAGATCACCAACCAGCAGAAGCAGGTCGACCTGGCCGAGAAGCAAGCCGAGAGCATCGGTCCGCTGGCGCAGAAAGGCCTGGTCGCCAATGCGCGGCTGCTCTCCTCGCAGCAGTCGGTCACCGACCTGCAGGGCAAAATCCTCGACTATGAGACGGCCATCCTCACCGCCAAGCAGTCGATCAGCAAGGCCGAGCAGGACGCCATCGACGCGCGGAACTCGCTCAACTCCACCCTTACCGCCAACCGTCAGCAGGCTGAGGCCGACCTGAACGAGGCGACATTGAAGGCCGGCATGCAGAAGGGGCTGATCGCGCAGGCGTCGGACCCCGCGACGGCGGCCAGCATGACCGGCGACCAGGAGCCTGCCCTGCTCTATTCGCTCGTGCGTGTGGCCAACGGCAAGACAAGCGAAGTCGAGGCCAAGGAAGACACACCGGTCCTGCCGGGCGATGTGATCAAGGTCAAGCTGGCACCGACGGCCAGCCAGTAGCGCCGCCGCCCGGGCTTGTTCAACGCAAACTTGGGAACGGAGGCGGAAGGGACAAGCCAGGCTCGTTCGCGTCGAGCCGGATGATTTCAGGTCGATTACCTGAAATCATCCGGCTCTAACTCAAAGAGATAGAGCATGATGTCATCCGAAAACCCGCTTCACACTTTTCGGCATCATGCTCCAGGCGCGGCCGGGCTATCTGTTTGGACCGCTTGAAGGCACAACATGCAGCCCGCAGCCCCGCGTCATGTGTATCTCAATCTCGACGCCATCCGCGGCGTGGCAGCGATCAGCGTCATGCTCTACCACTTCTCGCCGTTCCTGGCCGACGGCAAGGTGCTGCCGTCGAGCTATCTTGCGGTCGATCTGTTCTTCCTGCTCAGCGGCTTCGTCATCGCGCATGCCTATGACCGCAAGATCGAGAACGGCATGGGCTTCGGCTCCTTCGTGGCGATCCGCCTGATCCGGCTCTATCCGCTCTACCTCGCCGGCACGCTGCTCGGCTTCTTCTACCTTCTGGTCAAGAACAGGCTGATGCCGGCCGAATACATGCCGTTGTCCGAGATCGGCATGCAGCTGACGACCGGTATGCTCTTCGTCCCGCTGGTCAGCGATGCCTATCACACGATTTTTCCGCTCAATCCGGCCTCGTGGTCGCTGTTTTTCGAGCTCATCGTCAACTTCGCCTATGTCGCGGTCTTCGTGCTTCTGTCGCGGCGCGTGCTGACGGGGATCGTCGCCGTCAGCCTGGTGCTGCTCGTCGTCGCCTCAATCCTCGCCGGCACGCTGGATTTCGGCATGACCGGCAACACCATCCTCAGCGGCCTGCCGCGCGTGACATTCTCCTTCTTCCTCGGCGTGCTGCTCTGCCGGTCGATCGCGCGCTGGCAGGGCGGCCTCGGCTTCCTGCGGCGCGGGCTCTGGGTGGAGGGCGCGATCCTGCTCACCCTTGCCGTCTTCGCCATCGCACCTAGCGGCGGCGCGCGCGTCGCCTACGACCTCGCCGCGATCGTCATCGTCTTCCCGATCATGGTGATGACCGGCGCGGTGGCGCCGACCGCGCCGCTTCTGTCCGGCTTCTATGGCTGGCTCGGGCGGATTTCCTATCCGATCTACATCATCCACACGCCGATGCTGATGATCATCGCCGGAGCCGGCAAGGCCTTCTCGATCGATCCGTTCGCGCACCATCCCTGGTTCGGCATCGTGATGGCGGTCTCGGTTGTCGTCATCGCCGACGTCGCCACGCGCGTCTATGACGAGCCGGTGCGGCGCTTCCTGCAGCGGCAGATGCAGCGCGCGCGAGCTGTGGCTTAGTCCGGCGCACACTGAAAAAGGGCTGAACGGACAAAATCCGGCATGAAGATTCCCAAATCCATCCTGATCGATCCAAACCGCAACGAGACCTACGGCGCCTTCGCCGTCGCGGTTTCCATGATCGCTTTCGCCTACTCGCCCAATTTCGGCCAGATCCTGATCCTGGCCTACTACGCCGTCTGGCTGCCGCTGCTCTTCGTCGATTACCGGCGCTTCACCTGGAAACTGTCCGGCGCCTGGCTGCCCATACTGCTTGCGACTTATGTGTTGTTCTCGGTGTTCTGGTCCCAGGCGGCGGGCATCAGCGCGCGGGCGGCCGTGCAATATGCCTCGCATATCGTCTGCGCCTATGTCGCAGCGCGAACCATCAGCGTGCGCACGCTGGTGGTGGGCTCGCTGATCGGAATCTTCGTCGTTCTGCTCTATTCCCTGAAAGTCGGCGCCTACGCGCTCGACACGATCGACGGCACGGTCAATTTCGTCGGCGCCTTCGGCTCCAAGAACCAGATCGGCTTCTTCTCCTCGCTCGGCATCTTCTTCTGCCTTGCCTTCCTGGTCTTCTACCGGCGGAACTGGCTGGGCTTTCTCTGGACCGCGCCGATCATGCTTCTGTCGGTCTACATGCTGGCCATCGCCCATTCGGCGACGTCGGTGGCCTCGCTGCCTGCGGTGATCGGCATCGTGATGCTGCTCACCATGACCAAGGTGCTGTCGCTGCGCTATCGCCGCGTGCTGTTCATCGTCGGCGCCGGCGCGCTGGTGACGGGCGTCGTGGCGGCGCTCAATCTCGGCCTGCTGGATGTCGTGCTCGGCATCTTCGGCAAGGATTCGACGCTCACCGGCCGCACCTATCTCTGGGAGCAGGGCTGGGAGGCGGCGCAGCAGCACCCGCTGCTCGGCTACGGCTACGCCGCCTATTGGGTGCAGGGCTTTGCCGATCCGGAACGGCTGTGGGCTGAATTCTACATCTCGACCCGCTCCGGCTTTCACTTCCACAACACCTATGTCGAGACGCTGGTCGAAATCGGCTTCATCGGCGTGACCCTGTTGGCGCTGGTCATCCTGCGCTCATTCTACGGGCACGTATCGAAAGTGGTGTTCGGCGAGTGGAACGCCGATTCGGTGGTGCTCGCCGGTGCTATCGGACTGATGTTGATCCGCTCCTTCTTCGAGGTCGAGATGCTCGGCCCCTACTTCATGGCGTCCTTCATCGTCTATTACGGCCTGTTCACGCTGACCCCGCTGCCGGCTTTCCGGCGCCGCAGGACGGCCGTTCCAGCCGAGGACGAAAGACCTGCCAATGGCCGCATGCCGGCACCGGTCTGATCAGAGCGAGGCAGCAGCCGCCGATCGCGCGACAGCGGCCTGGATGAGCCGGTCGGCGAGGATCGCCAGGAAGGCGATCGACAGGCCGGCGATGAGGCCCATGCCGGCATCGGCCTTGCCGAGCGCGACATAGACCGCCTGGCCAAGATCGCGCGTGCCGACAAGGGCGGCGATGGCCAGCATCGACAGCGCCGCCATGATGGTCTGGTTGAGACCGAGCATGACGACCGGCAAAGCCAGCGGCAGCTTGGCCTGCAGCAAGGTCTGCATCGGCGCCGCCGGCACGGAGAGGCATGTCGACTGCCTGATTGACTTGATCGGCGCGGACATCGCGCATGACCTGGTGACGGTGACGCGTTATTCGGCGACCAGGACGCCGGAATTCGTCAAGCACCGGCGCTTGTCCGACGAGATGGTGCGGCGCTATCTCGACAATTACTACGTCTTCGACCCCTTTTATGCCTCGTGGCGCAGCCAGCGCCGGCTCGGCGTCATGCCGCTGAAAGGTCTGGCCGACGAGGAGGCCAAGCGCGGCCAGTACATAGCCGGCTTCCTGGCGCAGTCGGAATCTGCGACGAGGTCGGCATCATGCTGGCGGATGGCGGCGACTGGTGCCTCGGCATCTTCCTCGACCGCTCGACCGTGTCGTTCAAGGACAGCGAGATCGCGCTGCTGACCGAGCGGCTGCCGGTGTTCGAGGCGCTGCATGCGCTGGACATCAAGGCACGCGGCTCAGACTTTTTGCGCACCTCGACGCCGAGCGGCCCCGGCGCCTCGCCGCAGCAAAAGCCCAGAATTCCGGAAAGCCTGTGGCCGGAGCTTTCATCGCGCGAGCGCGAGCTGGTGGAGCTGATCCTCGCCGGCCATCCGACCGCCAATATCGCCGAGCGGCTCGGTATCACCGTCGGCACGGTGAAGAACCACCGCCGCCGCATCTATGAAAAGCTCGACATCACCACCGAGCGCGAATTGTTCCTGCAGTTCTTCCAGCACCGGATGGAGAGCTAGCAGCGTCAGTCGTGCAGGTCCCTTGAAATCGGCGGCCCGATGGTGAAGCCGGAAAAGGTCGCCTCGAAACCTTCGCGCTGCGGCGAGCAGCACATCATGCCGACATCGACCTTTTTCGAGATCGGGAAATAGGCCAGCCGCACCGGCTTCCAATGGCCATCCGAGGCGTCCAGATATTGGATGCGGATCGCCTCGGCGTGGCGGGTCAGGCGGATCCTGACGCCGTCCTTGCCGGCGGCTATGGCGACCAGCGACCAGTCGGAGGTGTCGTTGGTGACCACGACGGAGAAGTAAGCCAGCCCGTCGGTGTATTCGATGCCGGCCTTGATCCAGTGCGTTTCGCTGAGGCGCAGCATCAGGCCAGCCTGATCGTAGAGCACCCTGTAATCGCCCTTGACGGTGACCTCCGCACTGAAGTCACCTTCGACGGAATGGTAGAGGAAATGCCCGTTGTCGCGCCAGAAGCCATAGAAGGTCTCGCGCCAGAAGTCGGTGTCCTTGCCGGTTCGGACGGTGAGCGTGCCGTCGCCGACCGTGTGGTGCGGCGGCGGGTTGAGCCATGTCATGTCGGCCATGCTCATCGATCTCCTCCCGAATCGGATCAGCCGGCGAATGTATAGGCGGTCTTCACCGTGGTGTAGAACTCCATCGCGTAACGGCCCTGCTCGCGCGGACCGTAGCTAGAGCCCTTGCGGCCACCGAACGGCACGTGGAAATCGACGCCCGCGGTCGGCAGGTTGACCATCACCATGCCGGCTTCGGAATTGCGCTTGAAATGCGTCGCATGCTTGAGGCTGGTGGAGCAGATGCCGGAGGTGAGGCCGAACGGCGTGTCGTTGGCGACAGCGAGCGCCTCGTCATAGTCCTTGACGCGGATGACGTTGGCGACCGGCCCGAAGATCTCTTCGCGCGAGATGCGCATTTCGTTGGTGGCACCGAGGAACAGCGCCGGCCGCAGGTAAAATCCAGGCGTCTCGCGCTCCAGCCGCTCACCGCCGAAGGCGAGCTCGGCGCCTTCCTGGCGGCCGATGGCGATATAGTCCTCGTCCTGCTTGAGCTGCGTCTGGTCGACGACCGGGCCGATCTGGGTCTTGGCATCGAGCGCGTCGCCGATGACGAGCTTGTCGAGCCTCTCTTTCACCGCATCGACGAAACGGTCGTGGATGCGTTCGGTGACGATCAGGCGCGAGGAGGCCGTGCAGCGCTGTCCGGTCGAGAAGTAGGCGCCGTTGATGGCGCAATCGACGGCCACCGCGAGATCGGCGTCGTCGAGCACGACGAGCGGGTTCTTGCCGCCCATCTCCAGCTGGAACTTGCGCATATGCTCGACGCTCGCCGCGGCGACGCGCTTGCCGGTGCCGACGGAGCCGGTGAAGGAGATGGCGTTGATGTCGGGGCTGTCGAGCATCGCCTGGCCGACCACCGAGCCCTTGCCCATGACAAGGTTGAGCACGCCTTTGGGCAGGCCGGCGCGGTGCAGGATATCGACGATGGTCCAGGCGCTTTCGGGCACCAGCTCGGCCGGCTTGAAGACGATCGTGTTGCCGTAAGCCAGCGCCGGGGCGATCTTCCAGGCGGGAATGGCGATGGGGAAATTCCACGGCGTGATGATGCCAACCACGCCGACGCCTTCGCGGGTCATCTCGACTCCGACGCCCGGCCTGACGCTCGGCACCATCTCGCCCGACAGACGCAGCGTCTCGCCGGCGAAGAAATCGAAGATCTGCGCCGCACGGATCGTCTCGCCAATGCCCTCGGCCAAGGTCTTGCCTTCTTCACGCGCAAGCGACCGGCCGATCTCGTCCTTGCGCGCCATGATCTCGTCAGAGGTCTTCTTCAGCACGGCGTGGCGGGCCAGCGGGCCGGAGCGCGACCAGGCCGGAAAAGCGGCCTTGGCGGCCGCGATGGCCTGCTTTGCCTCCTCCGGCCCGGCCGAAGCGTATTCGCCGACGACATCGTTGGTGTTCGAGGGATTGATGTTGCGCGAGCCGGCTTCGCCAAGCCACTCGCCATCGATCAGATTCTTGCGCAGCACGGTCATCTTGTTTTCCTTGGGTTTTGGTCGCGGCGGCCTTCGGCCGGGTCAATTGTCAGACAAATGGTATAGTCATTGTCCCGCAGGAGGTCTACCCGCGATCTTAAACCTAGAGCGTTCACTGTTCAGGGAAACGGCGAACCGCTCTAGCCCCTTGTTTGACGCAATTCCGGACGGAAAACCGCTCACATTTTCCTAGACTTGCTCTGAAGCCGCATCACGTCAGGTCGAGAACGACCAGAACAGGCAGGCGAGCGTCACCGCACCGAAGGCGACGAAGAACAGGCTTCTGAGCAGGATGTTGCGGCGGAGCTCGTTCATGGCGAGGTGCGCGGCCACGATCACTGCCACGAACAAGAAACGCCAGTTGAAGAGCGCCCAAAGCACCTCATGCTGGCCGAAGGCCCATCTGGCGAGCAGCGAGCCGGCAATCGTTGCGAACAGCATGATCGTCGCCCAGAAGATCGCGTCGGCGGCATGGGTCAGCACGATGCCGGCGGCGCGGATCGGCAGGATCATCATCAGCATCGCGCCGAAGAAATAGACGGCGGCAATCGCAAGGAAGGAGCCGGCGTCGGCAATGCCGTCGAGGCGCTTCACGCCGAACGCGCCGTAAGGATAGCCGTGCTTCGCCACGGCCAATGACAGCGCCATCAGCAGGGCACTCAGAACGGTGATCAGTGCGAATGTGCCGAGGGCCTTGCTCATGCCGTTTCCTGTCGAGGCGAATCAACGGAAACGATTCTAGCCTACGGTCTTCCGACCTGCATCGACGTCTAGCCGATCCGGTTTCCGCTCGCCGGATCGAACAGATGCAGCGCCGCCGGATCGGCGGCAAGGCGGATGGTGTCGCCAGGCTTCACGTCGCTGCGGCCCATGACGAAGACGCAGATCTGCTGGTTGGCCAGCCTGACATAGAACTGCGTCGACAGGCCGAGCGGCTCGACCACCTCGACCTCGGCCTTCAGCGCGCCATCGTCGACCGGCTTGATGTGCTCGGGCCGCAGTCCGATGGTGAGGTTATCACCGTCGCCGAGCGGCAGGCCGTCGGGCAATCTGAGCTTCTGGCCGTCGGCGAGCACGGCATCGACCTTGCCGCCCTTGACGACCTTAGCCGGCAAGAAATTCATGCCGGGCGAGCCGATGAAGCCGGCGACGAAGGTGTTGGCTGGACGATCGTAAAGCTCGAGCGGACGGCCGACCTGCTGGACATAGCCGTCATGCATGACGACGATGCGGTCGGCCATGGTCATGGCCTCGACCTGGTCGTGGGTGACATAGACCGACGTGGTCTTGAGCTGCTGGTGCAGCGCCTTGATCTCGGCGCGCATATGGACGCGCAATTTGGCGTCGAGGTTGGAGAGCGGCTCGTCGAACAGGAACACTTTCGGGTCGCGCACGATGGCGCGGCCCATGGCGACGCGCTGGCGCTGGCCGCCGGAAAGCTGGCGCGGCAGGCGGCCGAGATAGGAGTCGAGGCCGAGCCGCTTGGCGGCGGCGCCCACGCGTCCGTCGATCGTCGTCTTCTCGGCCTTCTTCAGCATCAGGCTGAAGCCCATGTTCGAGGAGACATCCATATGCGGATAGAGCGCGTAGGATTGGAACACCATGGCGATGTCGCGGTCCTTGGGCGCGATGTCGTTGACCAGGCGCTCGCCGATACGGATCTCGCCACCGGTGACCTCTTCCAGGCCGGCGATCATGCGCAAAAGCGTGGACTTGCCGCAGCCCGACGGGCCGACCAGCACGACGAACTCGCCGTCGGCAATCTCGAGATCGACGCCGTGCAGGATGCGCAGCGCGCCATAATCCTTCTCGACATTTTGCAGCGTGACGGAAGCCATCGTTTATCCTTTGACCGCGCCGGCGGTGAGGCCGGTGACAAGATAGCGTTGCAGGAAGGCGAAAAAGACGCAGACCGGGATGAGCGCCAGGATGGACGCCGCCATCATCTGCCCCCAGTCGACGGCGAACTTGCCGATGAAGGTGAGCAGGCCGACGGCGAAGGTCTTCTGCTCGTCGCTGGAGATCAGCATCAGCGCAAACAGCAATTCGCTCCAGGCGGCGGTGAAGACGAAGCCGAGCGTCGCGCCCATACCGGGCAAGGTCAGCGGCACGATCACCCGGCGCATCGCCTGAGCGCGGGTGCAGCCGTCGATCATCGCCGCTTCCTCCAGGTCCTTCGGGATGCCGTCGAAGAAGGACTGCATGAGGAAAGTGGCGAAGGCGGTGTTGAAGGCCGTGTAGATGATGATCAGGCCGATCAGGCTGTTGGTGAGACCCAGATCGCCCATGATGCGGTAGATCGGCGGAATGACCATGACCAGCGGGAAGGTCTGGGTGAGCAGCAGCAGGATCGCCAAAGTCGCCTTGCCGCGGAAGGTGAAGCGCGACATGGCATAGCCGGCCAGCGTGGCGATGACGGTGACAAACGCGGCGGTCGACACCGAGACGATGACACTGTTGAGAAAATAACGCGGGAAATCGGAGGCTTCGAGCACGGTGTCGAAGTTCTTGAGCGTCATCTCGGACGGCCAGAAGGTGATGCCTTCGGAATAGAGCAGGCGCTCGGGCGTCACCGAGATCTTCAGCGTCCAGAAGATCGGGAACAGCGCGAAGATCACGTAGGCCGCGATGGCTGCATAGAGGCCGATGCCGCCGAAGATACGCGAGGAGGTGGAGCGACCGGCGATCATCAGACGTGCCTCACCAGCGTGCGGCGGATGGCGATCAGGCCGATGGCGTAGGCGATCAGCAGCACCAGAAGCAGCACCGCCACCGCCGAAGCGTAGCCCTTGTCGAGCGACTTGAAGGCGCTGACATAGATGTAGACCGGCACCGTGCTGGTCGAGCCGGCCGGTCCGCCCTCGGTCATGACGAAAATCAGGTCGGCGAAAGTGGCGATCCAGATGGTGCGCAGCATGACGGTGATGACGATGGTCGGCGCCAGGAAGGGAAGCGTCACTTTGGTGAAGCGCTGCCAGGGTGAGGCGCCGTCGATTGCCGCCGCCTCATGGAGTTCGGACGGGATCGACTTCAGCGCCGCCAGCAGCGTGATGGCGAAGAAGGGAATGCCGAACCAGATGTTGGCGACGATCGGCCCCCACATGGCGGTGGCGGGATCGGAGAGCACATTGGTCGGCTCGGCCTTCAGCCCGAGCGCGAAGAGCCAGTGCGGCAGCGGACCGATGATCGGGTTGAACAGCCAGGCCCAGGTGAGGCCGGAAAGAAAAGACGGCACCGCCCAGGGCAGGAACACCACCGCCTGCACGATCCTGCGGCCGTAGAACGGCTTGTCGAGCAGCAGCGCGAAGCCCAGTCCAAGGAAGAACTGGAAGAACAGGCTGGCGACCGTCCACCAGAGCGTGTTGATCAGCGCCTGGCCGAGCACCTGATCGGAGAGCATCGCCTGATATTGCGCGAGGCCGACATATTCCGATTTGAAGGCCGAGAATTTGCGGAAGGAATAGCTGATGCCGATGATCAGCGGCACCAGAAGCACGAGGACCAGAAGGACGATGGCCGGCGAAAGATAGAGCCACGGCTCGATCGCGGCCTTGCTCAGCCGCTTCCTGCGCGGCCGGGCGGCGGATCGGATTTCGGACACGGCGTAGGTCATAAGTTTTGGCTCTACGGGTGATGGGTGGATGCCCGGGACGGCAACAGCGTCCTTCTCCCATTCACGGGGAGAGGATGCCGGTTCGCCCTCCGTAGCAGCGGTGCAGCAGCTGCGAAGGAGGGCAGGCAAATGAGGGGCGGAGCCAGCCTATCCGAACTCGGCGCCGCCCCTCATCCGGGCATTTTTGTGCATGTCGTTACCCCAAAACCGCTTCGCACTTTTGGGCGACATGCATCGCGTGCCACCTTCTCCCCGTGAACGGGGAGAAGGAAGGGCCTGCGCCTACTTCTTGTTTTTCGCCAGCCAGTCCTGCTGCTCCTTGGTCAGGAACTTGGCCCATTCGTCGGCCACTTCCTTGGCCTGCTTCTGGCCGAGCAGCACCTCCTGGAAGTTCTTGATCGCCACCTGGTCGACGAAGTTGCCGAGGTTCTCCAGATGCGTCGGCGGCGTTACCATTTCATATTTGGAACTGTCGTTAAGCTCGGTGAACCAGCCCTTGAACTGCTCGGTCTTGAAGTGGGCGTCCTGATCGGCGCCGTTGTGGATCGGGACCACGCCTACTTCCTTCGCCCATTCCAGATTGTCCTTGGGCGACAAAAGCGTCGACATCAGCTTCCATGCTTCGTCCTTGTGCTGGGAGTTGGCGAACATCGCCCAGCCGGCATAGCCCAGCGTCGGATAGGACTTGCCGCTCGGCCCCACAGGAAGCGGCGCGACGGCGAAGTCGTCGGCACTCATCTTGTCGGCAATGCCAAGCAGCGCGTCCGGATCCTGGTTGAGCATGGCGCAGGTGCCGGAATAGAAGCCGGTCACCGTCTCGTTGAAGCCCCAGCTCACGGAATCTTTCGGCGCCAGGCCGTTCTTGTACATGTCGGCCAGCATCTGCAGACCCTTCACCGAGCCCTCGTCATTGATGGTCGAGACACCGTCGTCGGTGAAATAGCCGCCTTTGCCGTCGGCGATGTTCATGAACATGTGCATGCCGTTGAAGGCGCCCGGGCCGCCGCGCAGGCAGTAGCCGTATTTACCGGGGATGGCGGAGATCTTCTTGGAGAAGGAGACGAACTCGTCGAGGTTTTCCGGCGGCCGATCGAGGCCGGCTTCCTTGAACAGTTTCTTGTTCCAGAACAGCGCGTTCACATAATAGCCGTAAGGGATCATGAACTGCGTGTTGTTGACGGTCGAGCCGAACTGCTTGGCGCGGTCACCCAGCGTCTTGGCGTCGGGCCACTTGGCCATATAGGGGCCGAGGTCCTCGAGCTGGCCGTTATTGGCGTAGAGGCCCATCCAGCGTTCCGGCATTTCGACCACATCGGGCGTGTCGCCGGCCTGCACCATAGTCAGAAATTTTTCGAAGGCCTGGCCCCAGGGCAGCGAAACCACCTCGACCTTGATGCCCGGATTGGCGCTTTCGAATTCGGCGATCTGCTTCTTCAGGAATTCGGTGCGCGGCGGGCTGGTGATGACTTCGACCAGCTTGATGGTGGTGTCGGCCAGCGCGCCGCTGGCGGAAATCGCCAGGCCGGCGACGGCGGCAAACATGAAGGTCAGTTTTTTCATCTTCAGGACTCCCATTTTGATCCGTTTATTTTTTTGACCTATCGAAGGCCTGGGCGATGTCGGCCCAGAGGTCCTCGACATTTTCCAATCCGACATTGAAGCGGATGGTTCGGGGGCTGACGCCGAAGCGCGCCATCGAATTGATGCCCGGCGTCTGCTCGAGCGAAGCTTTTGCCGGCACGACCAGGCTTTCATGGCCGCCCCAGCTGACGCCGATGCGGAAGAATTTCAGCGCATCGATGAAGGCCGGGATGTCGACATCTTCCGTGACCTCGAAGGAGAACAGGCCGGCATAGCCGGCTAAGGTCTTCTTGCCGGGATGGTTGGAGTAGGCGGGATGGTTGACCCGCTCGACCTGGCCGTGGGCCTTCAGCCGCTCGGCCAGGACGAGCCCGCTCTTCATGTGATGCGGAAGGCGCAGCGGGAGCGTGCGCAGGCCGCGCAACAGCAGCCAGCCTTCGAAGGGCGACAGCTTGCCGCCAAGCTGCGAATAGGTCTGCTCGTTGATGTGCTTGATGTGGGCGGCCGAGCCCGCCACCACGCCGGCAACGGTGTCGCTGTGGCCGCTCAGATATTTCGAGGCCGAATGCAGCACCAGGTCGACGCCATGCGAGATCGGCTTCTGGAAGACGGGGGTGGCCCAGGAATTGTCGATGGTGGTGACGATGCCCTGCTCCTTCGTCAGCCGTGTCAGATGCTCCAGATCCTGCAGCTCGAACATCATCGAGGTCGGGCTTTCGAGGTAGAGCAGCTTGGCGCCGGGAAGGGCCGCCGCAACCGCTTCGGGATCGGAGCCGTCGACATAGTCGACCTTGATGTGAAGGCGCGGGAACAGCCGCTCGAACAGCCGATAGGCGTCGCCATAGCAATTGCGCACGGCAACCATGCGCTCGCCGGCGCCGACGAAGGCGAGCACGGTCGCGCTGATCGCAGCCATGCCGCTCGAGAAGCCGCGCGCAGCTTCAGCACCTTCGAGCGCCGCCACGCGCGCCTCGAACTCCATCACCGTCGGATTGTCGCCACGCGAGTAGATCGGCTGCTTTCTCCGGCCGGCAAAGGTGTCGGCCATGTCGGCATAATTGGCGAAGGTGAAGAGTGACGTCTGGTAGATCGGCGGCACCACCGCGCCGCCCGGGAACGGATCGTCATGCGCCAGAAGCGTCGCCGCCTCGCCGAGATAATCGCTGGCCAAAGAGGCCGGATCGAAAGTGTTGGGCTGCTCGTTCATCTGCGGTCCAAAAGCTTGAGGTTGGCGGCGCCGCGCTTCAGATCGTCCTCGACGGTGGCGATGAGCTTCAGCGCTTCGGCGCGGGCGCCTTCCGGGTCATGCGCGGCGATGCGGTCGAAGATGGTGCGGTGATAGGGGAAGCTGGCATGGCCGAAGTCGCGCACGCCGAGCGGATGCTCCCAGAAGCGATGGAAGAGCTCATGCATGGCGCTGATGATCTGCTCGAACAGCGGATTGCCGGAGGCGCGATAGACCGCCTGATGGAATTCCCAGTCCTCTTCCGAGGACATGCCGGCGCGGGTCTTGAAAGCATCTTCCATGATGTCGAGCTTGCGCTCGATCTCGGCGATCTCGGCCTTGCCGGCGCGGATGGCGCAAAGGGCGGCGGCTTCCGCCTCCAGCGCCCTGCGGATCTCCAGCGTCCGCATCAGGCCGGCGAAATCGTTGCCGCCGGAGAGTGTCAGCGGCATGTGCAGCATGTCGGGCGAGACTACGGCCTTGAGATAGGTGCCCGAGCCCTGCCGCCGTTCAACGAGGCCGAGGCCCTCCCAGCGGGTCAGGGCCTCGCGCACCGTGTTGCGGCTGACCTTGAGACGTTCGGCGAGGATGCGTTCGGTCGGCAGTTTTTCGCCTGGGCCAAGAGCCTCCTGCCGCACGAATCCCGCCAAAGCCTTCAGCACCGCGTCGTCGCGGGCTGTCGTCTGGATGGGGGGCAGGAAATCGGTCACGCCGGCCGAGCCTAAAGTGGTTCAATGGTCCAACCAATCTCTGCACAGGCGGAAAGGTGAGTCAACAGCCGAAATGGGCTGGCTGAACAGCGCGGATATGCGCCATCCAGCCCGGCGTTTCAGGCGCGGATGCGCGCCGGTACGGCCGCACGCTCGTGGCGCCAGCGCGCGAACATTTCCTCGCGGGCCCGCCGCGAACCCGAAAGCCGCTCCTTCGCCTCCGCCAGGACGGCTGGCGAAGCTTCGGCGGGCGTGCCTGACCGGAAAGGAGGCGCCGGCGCATATTCGAGCGAGAGCTGCACGATTTCCGCTTCGGCCTGGCCGAGCAGCCTTGCGACCAGTGCCAAACCGAAATCGATGCCGGAGGTGACGCCGCCGGCGGTGATCAGCTTGCCGTCCTCGACGATCCGTGCATCGATAGGGATCGCGCCGAACTCCTCAAGAAAATCATGCGCATACCAATGGGTGGTGGCGCGCTTGCCCTTGAGCAGCCCGGCCGCGCCAAGCACCAGGGCGCCGCTGCAGACCGAGGTGATGTAGCGCGCCTGCGCGGCGCGCTCCCAGACGAAGTCGAGAACGGCCTTGTCCTCGAGCAGCGCGTTGACGCCGCCACCACCCGGAATGCACAGCACGTCGAGAGGCGGGCAGTCGTCGAAGGTCGCGGTCGGCGTGAGAGAAAGGCGCGTCGAGGACGTCACCGGATTGGGATCCTTCCAGATCAGTTCCACCTCCGCGCCTTTGACGGTCGCCATGACCTCGTAAGGCCCGGTGAGGTCGAGCTGCTGGACGTTGGGGAATACGAGAATGCCGAAACGAAGGCTCATGGAAATCTCCTTGAGATTGACATCCGGCAATCTAAGGCATCATGCTTTGGCACGATTGCCATTCACCCCTCGTTTCAGGCCAAAGCCATGCGCCGAATCGAAATCCTCGCCTATCCCGACATCCAGCTCCTCGATGTCAGCGGACCTCTGCAGGTTTTCGCCAGTGCCAATGACTTCAGGATGCAGGCCGGCGAAGCGGCCGCCTATGAGGTCATCGTCGTCGCCGCCTCGCCGCGGATCAGGACATCGTCCGGCCTGGTGCTGGAGGCAGCGGCGCTGCCGGCGCAGGCGAGCGAGATCGACACGCTGATCGTGCCGGGCGGCTGGGGCGTCAATGCGGCCTGCGAGGATCCCGAGCTGGTCCAGTGGATCATCGGCCGCTCGCGCGATGCCACTCGAACCGCCTCCGTCTGCAGCGGCGCCATGCTGCTGGCGCAGGCAGGCCTGCTCGACGGTCGCCGCGCGGTTACCCACTGGGGCCGTTGCGAGGAGTTCGCCCGGCGTTTTCCGGCGGTTAGGCTCGAACCCGACCCGATTTTCATTCGCGACGGCAATGTGTGGACCTCCGCCGGCGTGACGGCGGGCATCGACCTTGCGCTGTCTTTCGTCGAGGCCGACCTTGGCCGGCGCATGGCGCTCGCCGTGGCGCGCGAGCTGGTCGTCTTCTTGAAACGTCCCGGCGGCCAGGCGCAGTTCAGCCAGACCCTCAAGCTGCAAGAGGGCGACGGGCGCTTCGACCGGCTGCATGGCTGGATCCTGGACAATCTGAGCGGCGACCTTTCGCTGGAACAGTTGGCCGAGCACGCCAATATGAGCCGGCGCAGTTTCTCACGGCGCTACCAGGAAGCGACGGGGCGGACACCCGCCCGTGCCGTCGAGGAGATCCGCATCGAAGCGGCGCGGCGGATGCTGGAGCGGGGGCAAACGGTCAGCCAAACAGCGCGGCGCTGCGGCTTCGGCTCGGAGGAAACGATGCGGCGCGGCTTCCTACGGGTGCTCGGCACCAACCCGCGCGACTACCGCGAGCGATTCTGATCGCGATTGTCCGCGCCGGGCAGCGGGGGTGAGCGCTGTGACGCGGCGGAACTCGCGGAAATTCGATTCGTCTGGGCGCCGGATTCGCATCGCCGCCGTCAGCGACATGTCGATTCCCTGCGCAGCCGGCAGGCTTAGACAATGCGGAAGTCATTGATATATTGCGAGACATTCTTGTCATCGCTGGCGCGACCGGTCTGGCGCCACAAGGACGGTTAGGTCGCCGAGTGGTAACCGGCGCTGTGTGGTAAGCCGGTGAGGATTCCGCGGGCGCGATGGCTTATAGCGCTGCCGGAAGCGGCCCAATCGCTGCGAGGCCGGCTTCGGTCAGCGCGTAGATGCCGCGCTCGGCCCGAGCGAACCAGCCGTAATAATTATGCTGCAAGATGCTCGCCGCGCGCGGCGAAAGGGCCTTGAGATCGCGCGGCCGCTTCGGACCGTCGGCCATGGCGGCGGCGCAGGCCAGCGCTTCCTGCCGGTAGGCGGTCATGATCGGCTTCTTGTGCGTGCTGCCGCCGATGGACGGATCGCCTTTGCGGCGGTGATGCTCTTCGACCAGGCGCGAGCGCCGCCTGGGATCACGGCGCGGCGGCAAGGCGGCTGGACTGAGCAGCAGCTCCACCTCGCCCTTCTTGCCGACGCCCAACAGGCCGAAGCCGAGACGGCGGCAGAGCGCGCGAAAACGGCGGTCGTGCTCGCGGCCCTTGCCGCGCGCGGACATCAGAGCAGCCAGCCAGACCTCGTCGCATGCGGACGCGCGGTCGACGGCTTGCAGGACGAGCTCGAGGTTGAACTGCAGCTTCAGCTCGCAGATAACGACAACCGGCGGCTCGCCGGCGCGCACGCCAACCACATCGCAGCCCCCGATCTCGCCCTTGACGGCGAAATCCATGCTCTCGAGGAACCGCTTCACCGGCTCGTAGAGGGAAGTCTCCTGCATGCGACAGGCATAGCCGATTCGCGGCGGTGCGGCACCGCGGGCCGCGGTCCGGTTTGCAGCGACAGCTTTCAGGGCCGGTGCAGGTAATTCTCGATCGACTGCGCCTTCATCTCGATCGAGAAGCCGGGCGCCTGGGGCGGCATATAGGCGGCATCGCGGATCACGCAGGGTTCCAGGAAATGCTCGTGCAGGTGGTCGACATATTCGATCACCCGACCGTCCTTGCTGCCCGACACAGCGACATAGTCGATCATCGACAGATGCTGGACATATTCGCACAAGCCCACGCCGCCGGCATGCGGCCAGACCGGCAGGCCGAATTTGGCGGCGATCAGAAGCACCGCCAGCACTTCGTTGAGACCGCCCATGCGGCAGGAATCGATCTGCACCACGTCGATCGCGCCGCCGACGATGAACTGCTTGAACATGATGCGGTTCTGGCACATCTCGCCGGTCGCGACCTTGATCGGCGCGACAGCCTTGCGGATCCTGGCGTGGCCGGCGACATCGTCGGGGCTGGTCGGCTCCTCGATGAAGAAGGGCTTGGCGAAGGCAAGGTCCTTCAGCCAGTCGATCGCCTGGTCGACCTCCCAGACCTGGTTGGCGTCGATCATCAGGTAGCGGTCGGGACCGATGACCTCGCGGGCGATCCGTAAGCGACGGATGTCGTCGGCGCGGTCGCGGCCGACTTTCAGCTTGATGTGGTTGAACCCATCGTCAACCGCTTCCTGGCAGAGACGCCGGAGCTTGTCGTCGGGATAGCCGAGCCAGCCGGCCGAGGTGGTGTAGCAGGCATAGCCTTCGCGCTCGAGCGTGGCGATGCGTTCGGCCTTACCGGCCTCGGCCTTCTTCAGGATCGCCAGCGCTTCGGCCGGTGTGATCGCGTCGGTGAGGTAGCGGAAGTCGACGATGCGCACGATCTCTTCCGGGCTCATCTCGGCGACCAGGCGCCAGACCGGCTTGCCGGCTTCCTTGGCCCACAGGTCCCACACCGCGTTGACCACCGCGCCGACCGCGAAATGCATGGCGCCCTTGTCAGGGCCGATCCAGCGCAGCTGGCTGTCGCCCGTCATATGATGCCAGAAGCGGCCGGGGTCCTCCTTCACCCAGTCGAGATCAAGCCCGACGACGAGATGGCGCAGCGCCTCTATCGCCGCGCAGCATATCTCGTTGCCGCGGCCGATGGTGAAGGTGAGCCCATGGCCCTTCAGCGACGCAACATCGGTGTCGAGGATGACATAGGCGGCCGAATAGTCCGGGTCGGGATTCATCGCGTCGGAGCCGTCGAGGCTTTGCGATGTCGGGAAGCGCAGGTCGAAGGTTCTGAGGTCCGTGATTTTCGTCATTGCTGCCTCGTACTGGCCCGCCTCGTCATTGGGTCGCCGCCGCTCGACTGCCTACCGGAACAGCCTCAGATCGACCAGCCGCCGTCGATATTATAGGCCTGCCCGGTCGTATAAGTCGCGCCTGCGAGATAGACGGCGAGGTCGGCGATCTCTTCCGGCGTGCCGATCCTGCCCATCGGCTGGCGGGCGATGAAAGCCGCGCGCGCCGCCTCATAGTCGCCCTGCGCCTGCATGCGACCCTGAAGCGAGGGGCTCTCGACAGTGCCCGGGCAGATGGCGTTGCAGCGTATTCCCTTGGCGACATAATCGGCGGCAATCGACTTGGTCAGACCGACCACGGCCGCCTTGGTCATGCCATAGGCGAAGCGGTTCGGCACGCCCTTCGGGGCGCCGGCGACGGAGGCCATGTTGATGATCGATCCGTCGCTGCGCTCCAGCATGCCGGGCAACACGGCGCGGATGGTGCGGATCATGGCGCGCACATTGAGGTTGAAGGCAAAGTCGAGATCCTCGTCCTTCATCTCCAGGATCGAGCCGGCATGGACGAAGCCGGCGCAGTTGAACAGCACGTCGACGCGGCCGATCTCGGCGAAGGTGGATTTCACCGCCTCGTCGTCCAGCACATCAAGCTTGCGCGTCGTGATGCCGGGTGTCTTGCCAACTTCGGCAAGGGCCATCTCGTTGATGTCGGTGGCGTGCACAATGGCGCCGGCCTTGGCGAAAGCCAGCGCGCTTGCCCGTCCGATGCCCTGCGCGGCCGCCGTGACGACCACGACGTTGCCTGTGATGTCAGCCATGTTCCTTGTCTCCGTCTTTTAGCCGGGCCGTCGCTCGACGATGTAAATGTGATCCGCCGCCAGCACGACCTCGTCACGCTGGTTCAAAACCTCGACGCGTTCGATGACGCGTCCGGCGTTTGGCCGTTTCGGATCGTCTTCCTTGGCCGCGATGGTGGTGCGCGTGCGGATCGTGTCGCCAATGAAGACCGGCTTGATGAAGCGCAGCCGGTCATACCCATAGGAGAAGGCGACCGGGTTGATGACGCTCGCCGTCAGGCCGACACCGACCGAGAAAACCAGCGTGCCATGCGCGATGCGCTGGCCGAAGGGCGTGGTCTTCATGAACTCGGCATCCATGTGATGCGGGAAGAAATCGCCGGTATGGCCGGCATGGACGACGAAGTCCGTCTCGGTGATGGTGCGGCCGCTGGTAAGGCGCGACGAGCCGATTTCATAGTCTTCGAAGTAGGTAGTCTGTTCCATGTCCCGCCTTACGGCTTTGCGGCCAGCGGCGTTGCCGGCGCGGCGCTCGATTTATAGGCGGCCTCGACCAGGGCCATGGTGTGCCAGGCGTCCTCGACGGAGCTCACCAGCTCGGCGTCCTCGCCGGACGCGAAGCGCTGGACATTGGCCATGCGGCCGACAAAGGCATCGGGGAACCATTCGCCGGCCAGCGGGACGGTGACCCATTCCGACCCGCCTTTCGGATAGATTTCCAGAGTATCCGGCTCGCCGCGCGGATAGTCGAGGTTAAGGCCGAGCTTGACATAGGCCGCGCCCTCGGTGCCGCAGATGCGGAACTCGCAGGCCTGGTGGCGGCGCCCGAATTTATGGTCGTGGTTGATCGAGAGCGCGCATCGCACCGTGTCGCCATAGTCGAGGATGGCGCTGGTGCGGGTCTGCGCGACCTGGTGGTTGGGATGGCCAAGCGTCTTGGCATGCACCCCAAGCGGATTGCCGAGAAGCTGGCGGATCAGGTCGAGATAATGGATCGAATGCATGGCGATCTCGACGCGCGGCGCCTTGAGCAGGAATTCCCAGAGCTGCCAGGGCGTGTCGAGCGCCAGAAGCGCGTCGAAATCCACGACCTCGCCCAGCCAGCCCTTGGCGATGGCATCCTTCAGCGCCAGCATCATCGGCGCGAAGCGAAGCTGGAAATTGACCGCCGCCTTAAGTTGCTTGGCGCGGCAGATTTCCAGGATTTCCGTTGCCTCGCCGAGATAGTTACCCATCGGCTTCTGGATCAGCGCTACGGCGCCATCGGGCAGCCCCTTCAGCACCTCGGCATGACGGCCCGGCGGCGTCGCCAGATCGAAGATTGCGTCCTTGACGGCTGCCGCCTCCTCTACCGAGCCGAACGCCGTCACGCCCCATTTGCCGGCGAGCTTTTGCGCCTTGGCCTGATCCGGATCGTAGAGGCCGGAAATCGGGAACCCGGCCTTGCTGTAAGCGGGAAAGTGCGCGTCGCCGACGATCGAGCCGGCGCCGAAGGTGACGATCGGGCGCGGCTTCGAGGGCTTCGGCCAGGACTGCGCCAGCGATGCCTGATCGAAGACGTCAGTCATGGTGGAAGACCTCGTCCATCGTTGCCCACCACTCGCCTTCCTTGCGCGTTTCCAGCGGCTCCTGGCAGGGCATGCAGACCGACCACCATTCCTGCGTCTTCGGGTCGGCGGCCATCTTGGCCATGTCGGCGGCGAAGTCTGTGCCGTGATATTCGAAATAGGAGAACAGGAGGTTCTCCGGCCGCTTCAGGTAGATTGAATAGTTCTTGATGTTGCAGGCCGAGATCATGGTCAGCACGTCCGGCCAGACGGCGGCGTGGAGGCGGACATATTCCTCGACCTTCTCGGGCTTCAGGCCCAGCACCATTCCCATGCGCTGCATCATTCGCCTCCCTATTTCACGATCGCCGTGGTGAACTCGGCGATGCTTCTCGCCTTGACCGCGTCCCAGTCCCAGTCGATGCCGATGCCCGGCTCGCTGGGCGCCAGCGCATGACCATTCTCGATGCGCATTTTGTCACCCGTCAACTCGTCGAGCTGCGGAATATATTCGACATATTTGCCGTTCTGGATGGCGCAGACCAAGCTGACATGCAACTCCATCAGGAAATGCGGACAGACCGGCATGTCGAAGGCTTCCGCCGCATGGGCGACTTTCAGCCAGGGCGTGATGCCGCCGATGCGGCCGACATCGACCTGGACGATGTTGCAGCCGCCTTTCTGCATGTACTCGCGAAAATGCCTTATCGAATAGAGCGACTCGCCGACCGCGATCGGCGTCGCGGTCGAGTTCGACAGCCGCACATGGCCGTCGATGTCGTCGGCCGGCAGCGGTTCCTCGATCCAGGCGAGATCGAGATCGCGCAGCCGCTCGGCGCGTCGGATCGCTTCGTCGACGGAAAAACCCTGGTTGCAGTCGGTCATTATCTCATAGCCGTCGCCGACCGCCTTGCGCACCGCCGACAGCCGCGAAAAATCCTCCGATCCATGCGGTTTGCCGATCTTGACCTTCGAGCCGGTAAAGCCCTTGGCCTTCGCTTCCAGCGCGTCGTCGACAAGTGCGGCCGTCTCGATATGCAGCCAGCCGCCCTCTGTCGTGTAGAGCGGACAACGGTCCTTTGCGCCGCCGGCGAGCTTCCAGAGCGGCAGGTTCTGTTTCCTCGCCCGCAGATCCCAAAGGGCGGTGTCGATCGCGGCCAGCGCGATCGCCGTGATGGCGCCGATGGTGGTGGCGTGGGTAGCGAATTCGAGCTCGTGCCAAATCGCCTCGATCTGGTCGGGGTCGCAACCGATCAGGCGCGGCGCGAGATGGTCGGCCAGAAGCCGCATCACCGAGGAACCGCCGGTGCCGATCGTGTAGCTGTAGCCGGTGCCCGATGCGCCGTCGGAATCGGTGACGGTGACGATCGGCGTCTCCTGGCTGACGAAACTCTGGATGGCGTCCGTGCGCTTGACCTTCGGCACGAGGTCAACCATGCGCAGTTCGATCTTCTCGATTTTCGCCATGTCAGCTCCTCAGCGACTTGCCGGTTTCGGCGGAGAACAGATGCGCGCGGCTCAGGTCGAAGCTCATGCCGATCCTGTCGCCGGCTTTCAGCGGCTTCGGATTGAGCATGCGCGACACCCAGTCGGTGCCGTTGAACTCGGCGAAGACCAGCGTTTCGTTGCCGAGCGGCTCGGTGATGCTGACCGGCAGATCGACGCGGTGGACTTCTGTCTCGCTGCCGGAGCTTAGCCCGTGGCCCGTGGGATAGAAATCATCCGGGCGGATGCCGAATACGACCTTGTCGCCGGCCGCCGTCTTCGACTTGAATTGTCCGGGCAGAGGCAGGCTGTCGCCGCCGCCAAACATAAGCTTGCCGTCGCTCACCGTCGCCTCATGCAGATTCATCGGCGGCGAGCCGATGAAGCCGGCGACGAAGCGGGTGGCGGGACGGCTGAACACCTCGTCCGGCGTGCCGACCTGCTCGATGTGGCCTGAGCGCATGATGACGATGCGGTCGGCCAGCGTCATCGCCTCGACCTGGTCGTGGGTGACGTAGATGACCGTCGACTTCACCTTGGCGTGCAGCTTCTTGATCTCGGTGCGCATCTGCGTGCGCAGCTTGGCGTCCAGGTTAGAGAGCGGCTCGTCGAACAGGAAGACGTCCGGGTCGCGCACGATGGCACGGCCCATGGCGACGCGCTGGCGCTGGCCGCCGGAAAGCTGCGAGGGACGGCGTTCCAGCAGTTCGTCGAGGCCGAGGATGGCGGAAGCCTCGGCGACGCGCCGGTCCATGTCGTCCTTGGTCGCTCCCGCGATCTTGAGCGAGAAGCCGAGATTCTCGCGCACCGTCATATGCGGGTAGAGCGCGTAGGACTGGAACACCATGGAGATGTTGCGTGAGCGCGGCGGCAGGTCGTTGACCACGCGGCCGCCGATATCGATCGCGCCGCCACTGATATCCTCGAGGCCGGCGATCATGCGCAACGTCGTCGACTTGCCGCAGCCCGACGGGCCGACCAAGGCGATGAACTCGCGGTCGGCGATCTCGAGATCGATGCCGTGCACGATCTCGATATTGCCGTAGCGCTTGGTGAGCTTGTTCAGCGAAACCGTTGCCATGCAGTTCAACCTTTCACGGCGCCGGAGGTGAGGCCGCCGACGAGGTGTTTCTGGACGACGTAAGTGAGGGTCAGCGCCGGGATGATCATCACCACGGCCAGCGCGCACATGCCGCGCCAGTCGATGGTGAACTCGGCCGTATAGTCGAGCAGTCCGACGGGCAGCGTCTTGGAACTGACGGAACGGGTAAGCTGCGACGCCAGCGCGAACTCGTTCCAGCAGGTGAGGAAGGCGAAGATCGCGGCCGAGGCGACGCCGGGACGCGCCAGCGGGAATTCGACCTGCCAAAAGGCCTGCCAGCGCGTGCAGCCGTCGATCTGCGCGGCCTCGGCAAGGTCCTTCGGCACCTGGCGGAAGAAGCCGTCGATCAGCCAAATGGTGAAGGGCACGTTGAGCGCGACATAGGCCAGGATCATGCCGATATGGGTGTCGATAATGCCCAGCCGCACATAGAGGAAGAACAAGGGCAGCGACAGCGCGATGCCGGGCACGGTGCGCGTCAGCATCAGGCCGAGGAACATGCCTGACTTGCCGCGGAATCGGTAGCGCGCGAAGGCGTAGCCGCCGGCCATGCCGATCGCCACCGCGATCACGGTCGAGGTGATCGAGATGATCAGCGAGTTGCGGAAATAGTCGAGCACCGGGATGCCGCCTTTGCCGATGCCGCTGAACATCGCAACATAAGCGTCGAAGGAGAGCTGCTGCGGGATCCAGACCGGCGGCTTGGCCATGATCTCGACCGTGGGCCTGAGCGACGACAGCACGATCCAGATGCCTGGCAGGCAGATGACCAGCATGGCGAGGAAGAGGCCGACACGATGCGCGACTGTCAGCGCGCGGCGCGCGAGGCGGGCGGAGGCGTTCTCGTCCATTCTCACCACTCCGCGCCGATCTGCGCGCGCGCCGCGGCGAGCTTGTTGTAGAAATAGACGGTGAAGGCGATCGACAGCAGTATCGAGAAATAGGCCATCGCGTTGGCGAGCCCCATGCGGGCGTCGCTGTAGGCGGTGCGTCCGACCAGCGTCCACAACAGCTCCGTGCGGCCGGCAGGTCCGCCGTCAGTCATGATCTTGACGATGTCATAGGCGCGCGCGACGTCGAGCGAGCGGATCGTCATGGCGATATAGGCGAAGGGCATGAGGAAGGGCCAGGTGACATAGCGGAAGGTCTGCCAGGGCGTGCAGCCGTCGACGCGCGCGGCCTCGATCGGCTCCTTGGGCATGGCGAGCAGGCCGGCCAGGATCAGGATGGCGAAGATTGAGGTCGACGACCAGATCTCCGCGATCGCGATGGCGATGAAGGCGAGATGACCTTCGATCAGCCATGGGATGGCGTCCTCAGTGATGCCCAACGACTGCAGCGCGTTGTTCACCAGGCCGATATTGTCGTTGAACATGAACTTGAACTGGAAGCCGACGAGGATCGGCGAGAACATCATCGGGAACATCATCAGCGTGCGCAGGATGCGCTGGCCGCGCGTCGCTTTCTCGACCAGCATGGCCAGGCCGAGGCCGAGCAGCATTTCGAGGTTGAGCGCGATGGTGAGCAACAGAACGGTGCGGCCGAAAGCCCACCAGAAATCGGCATTGGACAGGATCGACAGATAATTCCTGAAGCCGACGAAGACGAAGAAGGACTCCGGCCGCGTCAGGCGGAAGGGCGTGAAGCTGGAATAGAGCGACAGGACCAACGGCAGCACCACGACCGCCGCCAGCACGATAATCGCCGGGAGCAGCAGCAGGAATGGCGCGGATGGCTTGAAGCCCTTCATCGGGATCCTGTGAGGTTTTGCATTCAATTCGGGCCGCCATGGGCAAGGTCCCGGCCGAAACGGAAGGCCCGTAGCGGCAAGTCGCCTCCCCCATTCGCGACGGGGGAGGCGGCGTTGAGAGCTATCGTCAGAGCTTGCCGGCGTCCTGGAGGATCTGCGTCGCCTTGGCGGCGGCGTCATCGAGCGCCTGCTTGGACGTCTTGTCGCCGAGGATCGCCGCTTGCAGCTCGGGGTAGACGGCGTTCGAGATCTCGATCCACTCAGGCGTCTGCGGCACGGCGAAGGCGTGCTTGGCTTCCTCCTGGAAGGCGGCCAGAACCTCCTTTTTGTAAGGATCGTTCTCGGCCTGCTTCAGGTCCCAGTCCCAGACCGCGGTGCGGGTCGGCAGCGGGCCGGCGGCGGCTTCCAGCTTCTGGCTGTCCTCGTTGGTCAGCCACCAGACGAGCGAGGCCGCCGCTTCCTTGTTCGGGCAGTTCTCGGTCACCGAGAAGCCGTGAAAGCCCGACCAGCCGGTGCGTTTGCCGGAGGAGCCCTTGGGCGCGACCTTCACGCCGACATTGCCGGCGACCTTCGAGGACTTCGGGTCGTTGAAGAA
The DNA here is from genome assembly GCA_000824805.1 of Mesorhizobium sp. SOD10. GTDB lineage: Bacteria > Pseudomonadota > Alphaproteobacteria > Rhizobiales > Rhizobiaceae > Mesorhizobium. The sequence continues at coordinate 28,851 of CCNA01000001.1, read as the reverse complement.
CCCGGCCCAGCCCGGCCAATCGAGGTTGATCGCCACGGTGCCGGAGGCAAAGCCCTGGCCAAGATCGTCCCACAGGTAGTTGGTGGTGCCGGCCGGCACGGCCTTGGCCTTGTAGAGGTTGACGAACCAGTCGAGCGCCCGGATGCCAGCCTCGGAGTTGAAGACGGGCTTGCCGTCCTTGTCGAGATATTCGCCGCCCTCGGCGACCACCATCTCGTAGAAGCGGCCGTTGATCGCCTCTTCCTTGCCGGCGAATTGCGTGCCGTAGAAATTCGGCGGGTTGGCGAAGAACTCGGCCTGGTCGGTCACTTCCTTCCAGGTGTCCGGCGGCGCAAGGTCATAGCCGTATTTGGCCTTGAACTTGGTCTTGTTGTCGGCGTTCTCGTAGAGGCTCTTCTGGTAGTAGAGCGCTGAGACGTCGAACTGCGCGCGCGGCAGCATCTCGAGCTTGCCGTCGATGGTTGCCGCCTTGATCGTCGAGGGCACGAACGCGTCGATCTCTTCCTTCGGCAAGAGCTTGCTGAGATCGGTGTAAAGGCTCGTATATTGCGGCGCGAAGGACGAATGGTTCCAGCCGACGCACCAGTTGGTGCTGCCCGATGCGATGTCGGACTTCAGTTCCTTGTCGATGTCGAAGCCGTTCTTCTTGGTCAGGATGTTGACCTTGGCCCCGGTCGCCTTCTCCCATTCGGGGATGCGCTCGTAGAGCTTTTCATATTGCTGACCCCCGATCAGCTTCACGTCAATCGTCACGCCCGGAAATTTGCCAGGCAGATCGGCCGAAAACGCGGTGCCGCTCAGCAGCAGGCCAGCCAGGCCGGCGGAAATGCGTAAAACCAGTCTCGTCATGTTCTCCTCCCATGGACTCGCAGCGACGACCCGCCGAGCGCGCGACCGAGCGCTTAAGTTTCATTCATATGCAAATAGCATTTTCATTGCCGGGTCAAGGCGATTATGCTTCCAGCCGAGTGAAGTTCATGCATATATGCAGATCGAAATTCACTGGAGGGGCTCGTGGCCGAGGAAGAAGATGGGGACCGCTACCGCGCGCCGGCGCTGGACAAGGGGCTGGACATTCTCGAGCTGCTGTCCAGCGTAGACGGTGGACTGACGCAGGCGGAGATTGCCAAGCGGCTCGACCGCAGCCCGAATGAGTTCTACCGCATGCTCGACCGCCTGGTGAGGCGCGGCTATGTCACCAAGATCGACGGCGACCGCTATTCGCTGACGCTCAAGCTTTTCGGGCTGGCGCAATTGCATGCGCCGGTGCGGCGGCTGGTGTCCTACGCGACGCCGATCATGCGCGAGCTCGCCGAAACCTCATGGCAGGCCAATCAATTGGTCGTGTTCGACCGCGGCGCCGCCGTGGTCATCGCGCAGCAGGAAGCGCCGCGCTACTGGGGCATCTCGATCCGCGTCGGCTCCCATATTAGCCTTTTCGACACCGGCTCCGGCCATGTGCTGCTCGCCTTTCGCTCCCCGGAAGAGCGCAAGATGATGATCGCCGAGCACCTGCAGAGCACCGAACAGCTCAATCTGACGCCGGAGTTCTTCGCCCGCCTCGACCAAGTGCGCGACCGCGGTTACGAGATGATGGCGTCGCTGCAGACCGCCGGCGTCTACAATCTTTCGACGCCGGTGCTAGGCCCGGACGGCAGAGCCATCGCAGCGCTGACCATCCCCTACATCACGCTCGTCAACGCCCCCGCGGCGCCGGACATCACGCTGACGATTCGGCATCTGCAAGGCGCCGCGGCCAGGCTCTCGCAGCTTGCCGGATCCGACGTGCAGCAATCGTTATAATTTCTTATTTGAATAATGGATTTTTCGGCGGGATAGTGCCGGAGCCCACGGAGGACAGGCCACCATGATCATCGATACGCATCTGCATCTCATCGACCAGAGCGCGCTTCGCTATCCGTGGCTGGCCGGTGTGCCGGCGCTGAACCGTGATTTCTCCTATGAGGAATATGCCGCCGATGCGCGGCGCTCAGGCATCGAAGGCGTCCTGCATATGGAGGTCGACGTCGACCCGGCCGACATCGCCGCCGAGACCGCTTATGTGAAGTCGATCGCCCGCCGGGCCGGGAGCCTGCTTCGCGGAGCGATCGCCGCCTGCCGGCCGGAGGAGGCTGGTTTCGAGGCCTATCTGGAAACGGTCAAGGCCGACCCGTTCATCAAGGGTTTCCGCCGCGTGCTGCATGTCGTGCCAGACGACTTGTCTGAAGGGGCGCTGTTTCGCCAGAACCTCAAGCGGCTGGCCGGCACCGGCTTGACCTTCGATCTGGTGGTGCTGCCGCATCAGATCCCGAAGGCGATGGCGCTTGCCGATCTCGCGCCCGATGTCCAGTTCGTCCTCGACCATTGCGGCGTGCCCGACATCAAGGGTAATGCCGAGCATCCCTGGCGCGAGCATATGGAAGCGATCGCCAAGCGGCCCAACGTCGTCGGCAAGATCTCCGGCGTCGTCGCCTATGCCGATCCGGCAACCTGGACGGTCGAGACGCTCCGGCCCTATGTCGAGCACACGATCAGCAGCTTCGGATGGGACCGGGTGATCTGGGGCAGCGACTGGCCGGTCTGCACGCTGGGCGGCGGGCTGACGACCTGGATTGCCGCGACGCATGCGCTGCTGGCTGGAACAAGCGAGTCGGAGCGGAGCCGGCTCCTCTCGGGCAATGCGCGCAGGCTATGGCGACTTGGATAGCTTATAAGGAACTCGCCTGCAAACTAGTCGCTGTCAGCGAGCATTTGTGCCGGGACACCGAGTTCCGGTCCCGCGTCGGCGAGCCGCTGATCAAGCGTATATATCGTGGCGCCGTGCTCCGATGCGATGGCGAGATGCAGCGCATCCCCCGCACGAAGCCCGAGATCGTGCCGATCGGCAAACTTCGCTGCCGCCCGGAACTGCCCACCCGTCACGCCCAGGACAGTAAAGCTCTCGGCGACCAGCCTATTGAACATGGCGAGCACCGAGGCACGCTGTTCAAGGCTGATTTGTCCGGTGCGTAGCTTGATTGCCATGGCGGACGACATCTCGGTGACTGTCCAGTCGCTAATGAGAAACTGCACCGGGTCCTGTTCCGCCAGCCAAGCCTGCACACGCGGCGTCATCGCTTCATTGGTCAGCGCCGCGACGATCAGCGACGTGTCGAGATAGAGCATCAGTAGCGATCGCTATCCCGCATGGACCGGACGAGATCGGCCGCGCTCTCGGACTGGGCCGGCATCACCGCCGTCAGCGATCGAAGCAGCGCGACATCGATCGGCTTGCGTGGCTTGGCCACGGCAGTGAGCCGCGCGACCGGCTTGCCGCGGCGAGTGATGTCGATCGAATCGCCAGCCTCGACCCGATCGACCAGTTCGCTGAGGTGGGCCTTGGCATCCACCAAATTGATCTCATTCATGCCATGCTTCCTGACCATGTAGATGGTCATATAGCGCATCAGGCTTGACAATTCCAGAACGGCGCATCTCCGCGATCAGAGTTAGCTGGAACCTCTGTAACGCAAGGTGTCGTCCTCGGGGCCGCGCGAGTGCGACATTACCGGGGCGAGGATTGAACAGCTAGCAGCTCGATCCTAGATCGTCGCCCGAACGTGGCGCTCGCGGCCGTAGAGCGAGACCAGCAACAGGATCACCAGGCCGAGCGCGGCCTGCACGGTCGACGGCCGAAAGCCGAGGCCGATCAGCAGCGTGTTGATTTCAGTCAGCACCAGGACCCCAGCGATGGTGCCGAGATAGCTGCCGCGGCCGCCGACTAGTGCTGCGCCGCCGACCACGACGGCGGCGATCGTCTGGAAGAGATAGGGCTGGCCGACATCGCCATAGGCCGAGCCGGTGAAGCCGAGCAACAGCACGCCGGCGACAGCCGCGAAGAAGGCGCTTGCCGCATAGGTGACGATCCACATGCGCAGCGGATCGATCAGCGCCAGGGGCGCTGCCTCCGGATTGCTGCCGACCGCATAGAGGCGGCGCCCATAGGGCGTGCGGGCGAGCACCAGCACGATCAGCGCCGTCAGCACCACGAGGCATGGCACCAGCAAGGGCACCGGCAACGGGCCCACCGAGCCGCCGATCGAGACGAAGCTGGAGACCGCCTCGGGCGCTGAGCCGGAGGGGAAGCCCCCGGTCCACAACAGCACGGCGCCCTGGACGATCATGCCGATGCCGAGCGTGACGATCAGCGGGTGGATGTTCAGACCGCGCGAGATCAGGCCGTTGAGCGCGCCGATCGCGATGGCAAGGACGCCGACGAGAAGGCAGACCAGGGCGAAGTTCCAGCCCTGGCCATAAAGCTGCGCCGCCACGACATTGGCAAAGCCGATGATGAAGGGAATGGAGAGATCGATGCCGCCGAGAATGACGACCAGCGTCTGGCCGATCGAGGCCACCGCCAGCAGCGAGGCGATGACCAGCAGCGCGCGGATGGCGAAGGGCGCCGAATAGCCGGGAATAAGCAGCGTGCCGATGACCTGAAGCAGCAGCGCCATCATGAAGGCGCCGGAGATGCGGGCGTTGGTGGACTGGAACCAGTTGCTTGGCATCCCGGTCAGCCTTTCCGCCTCGACAGCCGTTCCTGCACCGCCGTCAGCACCACGGCGACGACCAGGATCAGGCCATAGGCGATCTGCAGCACATAGGTCGAGACGTTGAAGGTGGTGAGCAGGCTCTGCAGCAGGAAGATATCGACCGCACCGATCGCGGCGCCGCCGAGCCCGCCGCGCCCGCCGGCGAGGCTGACGCCGCCAAGCGCCACGGCGGCAATCGCAATCAGCGTGTAGGTCGGGCCGATATTGGGGTCGGCCGAGCCGATCAGCGAGGTGAGCATCAGCCCCGCGGCGGCGGCGAAGATCCCGGTCAGGACATAGGCGACGAGCCGCACCTTGGTCACCGGCACGCCGGCGGTGTAGGCGGCGCGGTCGTCGCTGCCGACAGCCATCAGCAGGTCGTGATAGGGCGTTCGGCGAACGAGCAGCCAGCAGAGGCCGATCAGCGCCAGCGGCACGATCGAGAACGGCCCCGCCATCGCCTTCAGCCAGTCCGGCGCCGGACCGATCGGCGCCGGCAGGATGGTGAGCGTGATGCCGGTGAGAATGAGATAGGTGCCGAGCGTCGCAACGATCGGCTGGATGCGGACGATCGTGGCGAGAACGCCGTTCGCGGCGCCGACCCCCGCCCCGACCAGCAGCGCGGCCGGAACGATGATCCACGGCGACGAAATGCCGAGATTGAGGAACAGCACCTGGATGACCAGGGCGTTGACGAAACCCATCAGCGGGCCGACGGAGATATCGATGCCGCCGCGACCCGCCAGGATGACCGGCGCCGAGGCCACGGCCGCGCCGATCAGAGGTGCAGCAAGGCCGAGCAGCGTGCCCCAGGACGACGGCTGAAAGCGCGCCGGATTGAGCGCGACGTTGAGCACGAGCAGGACGGCGAGCATCACCACGGCAAAGCCGGCGCCACGGAGTTTGCGAAGGACCGGGCTCATGCAGCGCGTCCGAACATGGCGGCGATCACCGCATCGGTGGTCATTTCCGGGCCCGAGAACTCGGCCGACACGCGCTGCTCGCGGAACACCAGCACACGCTGGCAGAGAAGCAATATCTCCTCGATCTCGCTGGACAGGATCACCAGTGCCACGCCCTCGGCGGCAAGACCGCGGAAGACGTCGTAGAGCACGTGCCGGGTCGCCACGTCGACTCCGCGCGTCGGATCGTTGAGCAGGAGGAAGTTCGGCTCCAGCGCGAGGGCCCGTGCGAGCAGCACTTTCTGCTGGTTGCCACCGGACAGCGTTGTAATGGCTGCATCGGGCCTGGGTGCAACGATGCTGAGCCTTTGTTTGTAAGCCTCGTAGCGCCGGCGCCGTGCCGCGAAGGAGAGAAGGCCGAAGCGGCGGTCGTTCGACACCGTGGAAATCGCAAAATTGTCGAGCACCGACTGGGTCGGGAAAATGCCGGTCGAACGGCGATCGCGCGGCAGATAGGCGATGCCGGCTGCGACGGCCTTGCGGAAGCTGGTGATCGATCCTGCCTTGCCGTCGACGGCGATCTCGCCCGCGACCGGCCGCTCGATTCCGGCCAGCGCGCGCAGAAAGCGTTCCTGGCCGTGGCCGTCGAGGCCAGCAAGACCGACGATCTCGCCCGGCGCGATGGCCTGGCTGATCGGATCGACAGCGGGCGCGATGACAAGCTCACGCACACGAAGAGAATTTGCCTCAGCCATGCGCCAGCTCCGCGGCCGTTTGCGGCGCCATCGCCGCCAAAAGCTCGGCCGGGGTCGAGGCGCCGCGCTCCTCGGTCTTCACCACGCGGCCGCCACGCAGGATCGATATGCGGTCGGACAATGCCATCACCTCGTCCATGTGGTGCGTGATGAACAGGATCAGCGTGCCGGCGCCGGCCATGGCGCGCATCAGCGCGAAGACCGACTCGCGGTCGGCGAAGTCGAGCGCGGCCGTCACCTCGTCGAGGATCAGGACACGCGGGTTGCGGATGACGGCGCGGGCGAGCACAACCAGCTGGCGCGCGGCAAGCGGCAGCTCGCCGCATGGCCGGTCAAGATCGATCGGCGTCACCGCGAATCGGCCGAGTGCCGCCTGCGCCCGGGCGCGGCGCTCGCCGCGCGGCACGCCTCGTCGCCACAGGCTGTCGAGGCCAAGCAGAATGTTGTCGGTCACCGAACGGTCGGGCGCGACCAGCACCTCCTGGAAAACGGTGGCGAAGCCGGCAGCCTGGAAGGCGGCGGGCTGCGTGCCGGAAAACGCCTTGCCGTCGAGCAGGATCGCGCCGCCATCCGGCTGGACGATGCCGGACAACAGCTTCACCAGCGTGCTCTTGCCTGAGCCGTTCTCGCCCAGGATCGTATGGATCGTGCCGGCACGGAAGGCGATCGACGCCTCGGCCAGCGCGACGGTTTCGCCGTAGCGTTTGGAAACGCCTTGGACTTCGAGCATTTTTCTTCCCGGAACGGAGAGCCGGCTCTTCACTGAGAACCGGCTTCGCAAAACATCACTTGGCGCAGGCGTCCGGCACCTTGGAATAATCCCAGCCCTTGGTCGGCGCGGGATTGGTGAAATAGGCGTCGAGCACGTCCTCGGGCATCGGGTCGGTCGGCGGCACCGGGAACACCGAAACGGCGTCCGGCGTCATGCAGTCCTTGTACCACTTGTCGAGCTCCGCGGCATGCACCGGCGGGATCGGGATCAGCAGCGTGTTGAGCTTCGGCTTCTGGCCGTCGAGCATGCGCTCGCCGACGCGAAACAGCGTCTGCGCCGTCCAGCCAGGCAGCACGGCGTGGCCCTCGAAACGGTATTTGTCGGGATTGGCTTTCCAGTAGCCGAGCGCATCGCCGGTGATCGAGCCGGTGATCAGCGGCGCCGGGCGGCCGGCTTCGGCGAAGGCCTCGGCGACGACGCGGCTTTCGCTGCCGGTCGTCCACACCGCGTCGATCGGCGCCGGATTGGTGGCGATCGCCTGCAGCACGACCGTCTTGGTGACGTTGGCCGTCCAGTTGCCGTTGACGGTGCGCGCGACCTTCAGGCCCTTGTTCTCGGCCAGCGCCTTGTCGGCGCCCTGCTTCTCCTGGACCACGATCGGATGTCCGGCGATGCCTTCGACGACCAGCACGCTGGCGTCAGGCTTTGCCTTGCCGATCGCCATCATCATGTCATAGCCCCAGCGGGAATAGTTGGAATCGACATTGATGGCGTTGGGGCTGGTGACGGAGCCGGCCGCGGTGACGAAGGGAATGCCCGCCTTGGCAGCGGCATCCACGGCGTCGTCAAGCGCCGTCGCCGATCCCGGGATCGAGGTGATGATCGAGCACTTCTTGTCGATGAAGGCGCGGATCTGATTGATCTGCTGGCTCGGGTCGTTGTTCGAATCCGACACTTCGAAGCTCGACACCGTGCCGTCGGCGATGAGGCCGTCGACCAGCCGCTTCAGCTCCTTGGTGACCGACACGCGCCACGGATTGCCCTGATAGCTCTCCGAGTGGCACCACTTCCATGGCTTGGGCGGCGGCCTGAAATTGTCCCAGGCCGAGGGCAGCACCTTCTGCGGCGCCCCGTCATATTGCGCCTTGAGATCGGCGGGCAGGCCGTCAATCACCGACTTCACATCGGCGGCATGAGCGGCGAAGGGTATCGAGGCTATAGCGGTTGCGGCGAGCAGGCCGCGTATCAAGCTGGTCATTTTTTCCTCCCTTGGTGCAATGGAACTAGCCGGCGGTGGCCGACGCGAAACTCTCCCGGAACAGGCGATTGATATCGGCGACGACGCGGCGGGCGTCCTGCCTGCCGGCAAGGCCCTCGTTGATGCGATCGGAGGCCTGCTGCTGGAACGCCATGTAGCCGTCATGGCGCGGGCGGACCCAGGCGCCTTCAAGCGTCGCGCGCGTGGCGCGATAGAAGTCGCCGGTCGCGGCGTTGACGGCGTCATCCTCCCAGGCCGCGGCATGGCCGGGCTGGCCGCCGGCAGCGGCGTAAGGCCCGCGCTGCACGTCGCCGCTGGCGATCCAGTAGGCGAAGTCGATCGCCGCCTCGCACGCAGCGGAAAAGGCCGAAACGGCAATGCCGGTTCCGCCAAGAGCCGAGCCGACCGGGCCATTGCCGCCGGCGACCGGCATGTCGGCAAAAGCAAGGCGGTGCGGCCGGAAGCCCGACACCGCATAGGGAACATAGCCATAGATCAGCGGCGCGCAGGCGATGCGCGAGCCGGGCTCGGCCATCTTCTCGAAGACGGCAATCGGATCCATCGTCAGGCATGCCGGATCGACAAGTGCCGCGATCTCGCGCAGCATCTCGAAGGCGGTTTCGCCGGTCTCGCCGTCGACAAGGTCGGCCGAACCGTCGACCGTGCATGGCCGGCCGAGATCGGCGGCCAAAGTGTAGAAGCACATCAGCGAATGCGGCGGCCGGAGCGGCAGGAGCACGCGGCCCTGCTCGGCAAGCGCCAGCACTTCGGTCCAGATCGCCGGCGCGGCGTCGATCAGATCCGGCCGCCAGGCCTGCACCTGGGTCGCGGCGTCGATCGGGAAACCCCATTGCCGGCCCTGCCATGTGTAGCTCGGATAGGATTTGCCGACGCTTCCCTTGGCCAGCGCCTCTCGTTCCGCCTCGCGTCCCGGCACATCGAGCGGCGCCAGGCATCTCTCGGCGGTGATCTGGCCGACATGCGGGTGGTCGATGACGATCAAATCATAGGCGCGGGCAAGCTCTTCCACCGGGAAGGACTCGAAGTCCTGCAGCGAGCGCTTTTCCCATTCGATCGAAACGCCGGTCCTTTCCTTCCAAATCGCCGAGCACGCCACCATCGGGTCGTAGCCGCGTGGATGGCTCCAGGTCATGCCTTTCAAGGAAACGCCGCTCACAAGCCGAACTCCGCGCGAATCTTGTCGCTGTGCTCGCCGATGCGCGGGGCGGCGCGATCCACCTTGGCGCGCGCGCCGTCGACGCGCAGCGGCGAACGCGTGGTGAGGATCGAGACATTGTCCTCACGCGTCACGGTCTGCAGCATGTCGAGCGTCTTGAAGCCGTCGCTCTCCATCAGCTCCGGCCAGTTCAGCACCTTGGCGCACCAGACGTCGGCGGGCTCGAGGATGGCCAGCCACTCGTCGATGGTCTTTTCCGCGATGCGCCTGGCGATGATCGCCTTGATCTCGTCGCGCGCGGTGAACCAGGTCGCCGGCTTGTCGCGGAACGGGTCGAGCTCAGGCAATTCAAGCAGATCGGCAATCTTCGGGATCGGCGTCATAGCGATCGCCAGATGGCCGTCCTTCGCCGGATAGACGCCGTAAGGCGCCGAGAGATAGGCATGCGCGCTGCGGAAGGACGAGCGCTTCGGCAGGCGTCGACCGTCATTGAGATGCGTGGTCAGCACCTCGAACTGGAAATCGATCAGCGCTTCCAGCAGGCTGGTTTCGACATGGCCGCCCTCGCCCGTGATGCCGCGCCGCACCAGCTTGGCGAGGATGCCTTGGGCGCAGGCGGCGCCCGCCAGCATGTCGGCTATCGCCAGCCCGAATGGCACCGGCCCCTGCTCCTCGTCGCCGTTCAACCACATGACGCCGGAACGAGCCTGGGCGAGCAGGTCCTGCCCCGGACGCTTCACCCAGGGACCGTCCTCGCCATAACCGCTGATCGAGGCATAGACCAGGCGGGGGTTGATCGTGCTGACATGCTCATAATCGAGGCCGAGCCGCTCGATGACGCCCGGCCTGAAGTTCTGGATGAGCACGTCGGCCTTGGCGATGAGCGCGCGCAGCATGGCGAGATCGGCCTCGTTCTTGAGGTCGACGGCGAGGCTCTCCTTGCCGCGGTTGATGGCGTGGAAAATGGTGGAGTCGCCGCCGATCTCGGTGTCGCTGAGATAGAGCCGGCGCGACAGGTCGCCGCCGTCGGGCCGCTCGATCTTGATGACGCGCGCGCCGAGGTCGAGCAGGCGCAGCGAGCAGTAGGGTCCCGACAGGAACTGGCTCATGTCGATGACGACGAGGCCGGTCAGCGGAAGATCGTTTTCAGCGGCCACGATTCACTTCTCTGTCTTGCCGGCGAAATCGGCCGGGTTCTTGTATTTCACCGTCTGCAGGTGCTCGCAGTAGAGCACCAGCTCTCCTTCACCCTTGAAGACTTCATAGCTGGCGCGGATCAGGCCCATGTCCTGGTAGCGCGGCTTTTTGTCGAGGTTGGTGCGGATCGAATAGATGGTGTCGCCGATGAAAACCGGCTTGATGAAGCGCAACTTGTCGTAGCCATAGGAAAAGGCGTTGAGGCAATTGGTGGCGACCAGGCCGAGCCCGGCCGAAAACACGAAGGCGCCGGCGACCAGCCGCCGGCCGAAAATGCCTTCCTTCTCGGCGAACATCTGGTCCTGCACGTAAGGGTGGATGTCCAGCACCAGCGCATTGAACATATGGCTTTCGCCTTCGGAGATGGTGCGGCGGAGCGAGCGGATTTTGTGGCCGACCTGCCAGTCCTCGTAGAACCAGTTTTCCGAATTCCAGACGGGAATGTCGGCATGCGCCTCAGGCATGTCCGACGGATGTGTGGAGGCGACACCGACGGTCGGCGAGAATGCGCTCATGATCCTCTCCGGAAGCTTCCGGCGCGGCCTGCAAAGCGGTTCCGGGCGCGATTCCGGATGGCGAGACGCATAATCGCTTTCCTCCCGTCAATTTTCTTTTGTGAATAATATTTTCACATATGGGATTGCCTTGCAAGCGATGATCGGCGAAATTTTTGGAAAGCCGCACAGGCCGAAGGGTCGTCGGCCATGGGAGAAAGATCGATGGAAAGCGCCTGTCTTGTGTTTGTCGGCAGCCTCAACCGCGAGGCGCCCTATTTCCAGGGCGCGCGCGGCGTCGGCCTCGGCGTCTATGCTTTCGACGAGACGACGCTTGCAGTGCAGAAACTTGCCGAGACCGACGAAATCGACAATCCGACCTTCCTGTCGGTAACGCCGGACGGGACGCGCATCTATGCCAATTCGGAAGTCTTCGCCTGGCGCGAGGGAACGGTCACGGCCTATCGCTTCGAGCGCGCCACCAATTCGCTCGACTATATCAACAAGCAGCCCTCGCTCGGCAGCATCACCGCGCACAACACGATCACCCGCGACGGCGGCAAGCTGCTGGTCGCGAATTACGGCATGGGCAGCGGCGGGCCCGACAAGGCGGTCGCCGTGTTCGGCTTTGCGGCCGATGGCGGCCTGACGGCGCCGCTGGCGAGCGTCGCCCATTCCGGCACAGGCCCCAACGCCGAACGGCAGGAGCGGTCGCATGCGCACAGCGTCACCGAAACCATCCAGGGCGGCGTCGCCATCGTCGCCGACCTCGGCATCGATCAATTGGTCTCCTACCGCATCGAGCCGGACGGCACGCTGGCGAAGCTCGCTTCGTCGGCGCTGGCGCCCGGCGCCGGGCCGCGTCACGTCGCGCTGCATCCGAACGGCCGCTTCGTCTTCGTCATGAACGAGCTGGACTCGACGGTGGTGTCGCTGGCGCTTGAGCCGTCTTCAGGCAGGCTTGAACTCATCGACACCAAGCCGGCGGTGCCCGGAGAGGCTCGCGCGCACAATCACTGCGCCGACATCCAGATCTCGCCCGACGGACGCTTCCTCTACGGCTCCAACAGAGGCCATGACAGCGTCGCCATTTTTGCTGTCGATCAGCAGTCGGGAAAGCTCGATCCGGTCGACTTCACGCCTTGCGGCGGCGCGACGCCGCGCAACCTCGCGCTGACGCCATCGGGCAGGCATCTGTTTTCGGCCAACCAGAACGCCGACCGCATCTCGATCTTCGCCCGCGATGAGGCAAGCGGCCGGCTGACCGCCACCGGCCATGCCATCGAAATCGGAACGCCGATGTGCGTGCGGATCACGCGCGACCCGCTTGGATCCTAGCGGCCGGCGTTGCTTACTGGCTGACCCGGGCGAACGAGCCGGTATAGGTCTGGCCGGCAAGCGCGTAGGTGACGTTGAGTGTTCCCGGCGAGGGCATCGTGGCGGTGATGTCCGCGCCGTTCGGCAGGCGCCCGAGCTTCAAAGTGTTGCCTACGATCCTGCCGGAGCCGTCCGCGACACCCGGCTTGTTGTCGGCCAGGTCGCCCCATGCGTAGCTCACCGTCACCTGCCCGCCCGAAGACACGGTCAGGACCGCGAGCTTGCCATCATACATGCCGTTGAGCTGCCCCGCCCATATGCCGGAGAATGCGGCGTATCTCGCCGGAACGCCCTTACCGGGCGGGACGACCGCGACCGTCTGATCCAGCACAGCCGAATTCGGCGAGGCCGGAGCGGGAGCAGCAACAGCGGCCGGGGCAGGTTGAGGTGGAGGCGGCTCCTCGGGAGCGGACTGGCAAGCGACAAGCGCGGCCGCAATGCAAAACATCGGCAAGAGACTGCCTGGTCGCGCAAGTAGTCCGGATCGAACCCGTGCCTGCGCCAGTTTCCCACCCAAAACCGGAATATTCATGAGCATCCCTCTGACAGGAAGCCCTTAGCCTAGTTGCCGCCGCCGGCATAGGGATTTCCTCGGGCGCGGTCCCGTATCGCAAAGTGCCGTCTCCCGGCCACGTCCAGTCTGCGCGATCCGCTTCTTCCGAGACGGATACTCTGTCTATTGAGCCGGCGTGCCGCCCGGGATCAGCAGAAAGCCCTGTTCGCCGGTCGAGTACCACAATCCCAGATAGAGCAACGCCAACAATATCGCGACAATCACCGCAATCCGGACCAGAACGCGCATGATGTTGTTCCTGTTGTCCCGGCATCTTCTCGATTCAGTATACCGAAAATGCGACCGGCGAAATCTTCGAGACCACCGGCTGCGCGTCGACGCTCTCATGCCGACCTGCCGGTATCTTTCGCCGGATGCGACCGGCGTCACTCCGTCCGGGCAGTTTTCCAGGGACGATGGCTCCACTTGCGAGCATCCCTCGGGGCTCCATCGCGAGGCATGGTACTGGAACTCCCGCCGATGCCTCGCGTTGCCAAGAAAACCAGCAGCGATTGCGCTCCACTGATCCGAGTGCGCTCTGCCGATCCGAGCAACCATCGCTCGTGAATTTCCTCGATACGAATGCGATAAGGGCACGGAGTACCAGCCATGGCTTTCACGCGTGAGAGTCCAGCCTTTGAAAACGGGCAGGTCATTCCCGAACCCTATGTCCGCAACGGCGGCAATCTGTCACCTCCCCTGCAATGGAAGAACGCGCCGGCCGGGACCAGAAGCTTCCTGCTCGTCGTCGAGGATTCCGACGCGACGCGCGGCATGTTTCGCCATTGGGCCGTCTATGACATCGCCGCCGGGCGAGACTGAAGCGGACTCTCGGCGTTCGTTTATGCCCGTTCGAATAAGGAGAAAACAATGCCGGACAAGAAAACCATCGAAAAGGCGCGCAAGGACAAGCGCGAGGGCAAGTCGGCAAGCACGCAGGCCGGTGAATTCGTTCATGCGGAAATCGACAAAATCCGCCGCGGCAAACATGGCGCCCGCTCCACCAAGCAGGCGATCGCCATCGGCCTTTCGGAGGCGCGTCGCGCGGGCGTCGACCTGCCGCCCCCCAAGAAAGGCGACGTGAAGGAGACCACGCGCAAGAGCGCCAAATACGCTTACGAGGCGGGCCAGGGCGAACGGAAGCCGAAGCGCCAGCCGAAAGTCTCGAAGGCAGTGTCGAAGGTGCTCGAGGGCGAGCCGAAAAGCACCGCCTCCCACGAGGCCCTGTCACGGCAGGCCAAAAGCGCCGCGTCCGGCCGCACTGCCGCGGAGCGGTCGGCGGCGGCCAGGAAAGCCGCACAGACCAAAGGCGCCGCCGGACGATCGGCGGCAGCGCGCAAGGCAGCGAGAACCCGCGCCGAGCGCGGTTAGCCGCAGCTGCACGACAAGGAGCGGACCGTTTGACCGGGTTCCCTCAGGCTCCATGCCGGTCGCCAGATGCCTTCGCCTCCAGGCCCGTCATGCGGGGCTCGGGCGCCGCAGCCAAGCGGTGACGTCGGCCATCTGAAAAAAACTTCGAGCAGGAAGGACTGTTTGGTGGAGCCAATCGGAATCGAACCGACGACCTCTTGAATGCCATTCAAGCGCTCTCCCAACTGAGCTATGGCCCCACTCCCGGCAGTCAGCCGGCGCCGTTTCCGGCGAAGAGATCCGGCGCGGTTGGGACCGCGCCGTCGTTTAGTGCTGGCGGCTTCTAGCGCCGCCTTCGGTCAAGATCAAGCCTTGAAAGACCGCTTTTTCGTCACAGGCGAAAATGGCCGGCAAACAATCAGAATCAGACCTCGTCCTCGTCGTCGCCGACACCGATCATATCGGAGACGTCGTCGTCCTCTTCCTCTTCGTCGGCAAGGAAGGTGTCGTCGTCATCGTCGCCGAGATCCACGTCCTCGTCGTCGCCGAGATCGGGAAGATCGTCGCCGCCGCCCTTGGTCTCCTCGTCGGCATCTTCCAACGAAACGAGTTCGGCGCCCTCTTCTTCCTCGGCGTCGATTTCCTTGTCGGCGACATCCTCATCCTCCTCGAGGGCGGAAATCTTGCCTTCCTCGAAATAGGAACGCGGATAGCTCTTGCCGGTATAGGGCGAGACGATCGGGTCCTTGTTCAGATCGTAGAATTTCCGCCCCGTTTCGGGGTCGATACGCTTGGTGCCAAGTTCAGCTTTTGCCACGTCAGGCCTCGTCAAAAAAAGAATGGTCCCCTTAACCGCAGTTTTCCGCGCTGTCAAAGCCAAAAGACATGACCTCAAAACCCGCTTTTCAAAGGCTTGCGCCAAGGGGATGACCATTGCCGCGCGCCGTGATACGAGACCGCCGCATCATGACGAACCGGGCCGGTCAGCCGGCATTTCATTTGGACGACAAAATGTCTCATTCCGCCGCCGCTAAACCAGCCACGGCCCGCAAATCCCCTGCCCTTGCCGGCACAGCCCGCGTGCCGGGCGACAAGTCGATCTCGCACCGCTCCTTCATGTTCGGCGGCCTTGCCTCCGGCGAGACCCGCATCACCGGCCTGCTCGAGGGCGAGGACGTGATGCGCACGGGCGCGGCCATGAAGGCGATGGGCGCGCATATCGAAAAGAAGGGCGCCGAATGGGTGATCCGCGGCACCGGCAACGGCGCATTGCTGCAACCGGAAGGCCCGCTCGATTTCGGCAATGCCGGCACCGGCTCGCGCCTCACCATGGGCCTTGTCGGCACCTATGACATGGAGACCACCTTCATCGGCGACGCCTCGCTCTCCGGCCGGCCGATGGGCCGCGTGCTCGACCCGCTGCGCCAGATGGGCGTGCAGGTGCTGAAGGCAGCGCCCGGCGACCGCATGCCGATCACGTTGCGCGGCCCGAAACATGCAGCACCCATCACCTATCGCGTGCCGATGGCGTCGGCCCAGGTGAAGTCGGCGGTGCTGCTTGCCGGCTTGAACACGCCGGGCATCACCACGGTGATCGAGCCGGTGATGACACGCGACCATACCGAGAAGATGCTGAAAGGCTTCGGCGCCAACCTGACGGTCGAGACCGACGAGCGCGGCGTGCGCCACATCTTCATCGAGGGCCAGGGCAAGCTCACCGGGCAGACGATCGCCGTGCCAGGCGACCCCTCCTCCGCCGGCTTCCCGCTGGTCGCGGCGCTGATCGTGCCGGACTCGGACATCATCATCGAGAACGTGCTGATGAACCCGACCCGCACCGGGCTGCTCCTGACCCTGCAGGAGATGGGCGGCAAGATCGACATCCTCAATCCGCGCAATGCGGGCGGCGAGGATGTGGCGGACCTGCGCGTGCGGTATTCGGAATTGAAAGGCGTGGTGGTGCCGGCCGAACGCGCGCCATCGATGATCGACGAATATCCAGTGCTGGCGGTCGCGGCGAGCTTCGCCGAGGGCGAGACGCTGATGCAGGGCCTGGAGGAATTGCGCGTCAAGGAATCCGACCGGCTGTCGGCGGTCGCCAATGGGCTGAAGCTCAACGGCGTCGACTGCACCGAGGGCGAGGCTTCGCTCGCGGTGCGAGGCAAGCCGGGCGGCAAGGGTCTGGGCGCTCATCCGAACGGACAGGACACGGTGGTGAAGACGCATCTCGACCACCGCATCGCCATGAGCTTCCTCGTCATGGGACTGGCGACGGAGAAGCCGGTGACCATCGACGACGCCAATATGATCGCGACGAGCTTTCCGGAATTCATGGGACTGATGAAGGGGCTGGGCGCGGAGATTGAGTGACTGTGGGCTGGAGCCGAACAGAAACGCTGGCGGGACAGACCCACACCTTCACGATCGCCATCGACGGACCCGCCGGCGCCGGCAAGGGCACCCTTGCCCGCCGGCTTTCCGACCATTACCGGCTGAACCTGCTCGACACCGGCCTCACCTACCGCGCGGTGGCCCACAAGCTGCTGGAGCTCGGCCTGCCGCTCGACAATGTCTCGGCGGCCGAAACCGCGGCGCGGCAGGTCGAGCTCTCGAACCTCGACCGCACCGTGCTGTCGGCGCATGCGGTCGGCGAGGCCGCCTCGAAGGTGGCGGTCATCCCCAGTGTCCGGCGCATCCTGGTCGAGAAGCAGCGCGACTTCGCCAAGGCACCGCCGGGTGCTGTGCTCGACGGCCGCGACATCGGCACCGTGGTGTGCCCCGATGCCGACATTAAGCTCTACGTCACGGCAAGCGCCGAGGTGCGTGCCAGGCGGCGGCTGGCCGAGATCGAGAGCATGGGCGGCAGCGCCGATTTCGCCACCATCCTCGCCGACATCGAGCGCCGGGACGAGCGCGACATGGGCCGCGCCGACTCGCCCTTGAAGCCGGCGGCGGACGCGCACTTGCTTGATACCAGCGAAATGGCTATAGAGGCCGCGTTTCTGGCGGCGATGGCGATCGTTGACGACGTCCTTGCCAAGAGAAACAAGGCCTGATCGGGCTTTTTCGGTTGCCTCAGGCGGCGAAAATACCCATATCGGGCACGAACCAGCCTGCCAGCATTCTTCATGCGCCGGACTTGCCGCTCGAAAAGCGGCCAAGGGCTCTTCAGCCCGGAACGCCGGCAGGCTCACGCAACGCTAACCCACGGCGCCCGCTCCGCCAGCGCGGAGCATTCCAGGAGAAACAATGTCAGCTGCTAATCCGTCTCGCGACGATTTCGCGAGCATGCTCGAAGAATCATTCACCGCCGGCCATTCCGGCGAGGGCCAGGTTGTCCGGGGCACGATCACCGCGATCGAAAAGGACATGGCCATCATCGATGTCGGCCTCAAGGTCGAAGGCCGCGTGCCGCTGAAGGAATTCGGCGCCAAGGGCAAGGACTCCTCCCTCAAGGTCGGCGACACCGTCGAGGTCTATGTCGAGCGCATCGAGAACGCGCTTGGCGAAGCCATGCTGTCGCGCGAGAAGGCTCGCCGCGAGGAGAGCTGGGTGCGTCTCGAAGAGAAGTTCACCAAGGGCGAGCGCGTCGAAGGCGTCATCTTCAACCAGGTCAAGGGCGGCTTCACCGTCGACCTCGACGGCGCCGTGGCGTTCCTGCCGCGCAGCCAGGTCGATATCCGCCCGATCCGCGACGTCACCCCGCTGATGCACAACCCGCAGCCTTTCGAGATCCTCAAGATGGATCGCCGCCGCGGCAACATCGTGGTGTCGCGCCGCACCGTGCTCGAGGAGAGCCGCGCCGAACAGCGTTCGGAGATCGTGCAGAACCTCGAGGAAGGCCAGGTGGTCGAAGGCGTGGTCAAGAACATCACCGATTACGGTGCGTTCGTCGACCTCGGCGGCATCGACGGCCTGCTGCATGTCACCGACATGGCATGGCGCCGCGTCAACCATCCGACCGAGATCCTCAACATCGGCCAGACGGTCAAGGTGCAGATCATCCGCATCAACCAGGAAACCCACCGCATCTCGCTCGGCATGAAGCAGCTCGAGTCGGATCCGTGGTCGGATATCGGCACCAAGTTCCCGATCGGCAAGAAGATCAAGGGCACCGTCACCAACATCACCGACTACGGCGCGTTCGTCGAGCTGGAGCCGGGCATCGAGGGCCTCATCCACGTTTCGGAAATGTCGTGGACGAAGAAGAACGTGCACCCCGGCAAGATCCTGTCGACGACGCAGGAAGTCGACGTGGTCGTGCTCGAGGTCGATCCGGCCAAGCGCCGCATCTCGCTCGGTCTCAAGCAGACGCTGGAGAACCCGTGGGAGGCCTTCGCGCGCAACCATCCGGTCGGCAGCCAGGTAGAGGGCGAGGTCAAGAACAAGACCGAGTTCGGCCTGTTCATCGGCCTGGAAGGCGACGTGGACGGCATGGTGCACCTCTCCGACCTCGACTGGACCCGTCCGGGCGAGCAGGTCATTGAAGAGTACAATCGCGGCGACATGGTCAAGGCGCAGGTGCTCGACGTCGACATCGAGAAGGAGCGCATCTCGCTCGGCATCAAGCAGCTGGCCCGTGACACGGTCGGCGAAGCGGCCAGCAGCGGCGAGCTGCGCAAGAACGCCGTCGTCACCTGCGAGGTCATCGGCGTGAAGGATGGCGGTCTGGATGTGCGGCTGGTCGACAGCGGCCTCGAGACCTTCATCAAGCGCTCCGACCTTTCGCGCGATCGCGACGAGCAGCGCCCCGAGCGCTTCACCGTCGGCCAGAAGGTCGATGCCCGCGTCATCGCCTTCGACAAGAAGACCCGCAAGCTGCAGGTCTCGATCAAGGCGCTGGAAATCGCCGAGGAGAAGGAAGCGGTCGCCCAGTACGGCTCGACCGACTCCGGCGCGTCGCTCGGCGACATCCTGGGCGCGGCGCTGAAAAAGCAGGGCAACTAAGCTCTTTCCTTTACCGAAAGCAAAAACCCCGCCGGAGCGATCCGGCGGGTTTTTTTCATTGCACTTTGATCTATGAGGTCAGGCTCGCCCATAGAGCGGAACCAGCGTGCCGCTCATGGCCTGGTTGGCGGGCGAGGCGAGATAGGCGATCGCTTCGGCGGCGGCTTCGAGGCTGACCCATTTGGTGAAATCGGCGTCCGGCATGTCGGCGCGGGTGGCGGGCGTGTCGAGCGTCGAGGGGGCTACAGCATTGACCAGGATGCCCTTGTGCTTCAGCTCCTCGGCCATCGCCACCGTGATGGCCGCGACCGCCGCCTTGCTCGCGGCATAGGCGACCATTCCGGCGCCGCGCCTGGGATCAAGCCCGGCGCGCGCGCTGACGTTGACGATGCGCCCCGCGGTGCCCGACGCCAGCATCGAGCGCACCGCGGCGCGGCTGCACAGGAAGGCTGTGCGGGCGTTGGTGTCCATCATCTCGGCGAAGGAGGCCGACTCGATCTTCTCGACCGGCGCCATGGTGAAGCCGCCGGCAAGGTGGATCGAGGCCCAGAGCGCGGGCACCTGATGGTAGAAAGCTTCGACCTTGGCCGAATCCGACAGATCGACATTATGCGCCAGATGCACGCTGGCATGGGCCGCGAAAGGAAAATGCGGCGGGGCCGCCGCGTGGGCGTTGGGCACGTGGCAGATCGCGCCTTGTTCAAGCAGCCTGCCGACAACCGCGCCGCCGAGCGCCCCAGTGCCGCCCGTCACCACGACATGCCTGCCATTCAGCGTTTCCGTCATACTTAGACCGCTCCTGTCGTTTTTTATGATTATGCTTCTTGTGGTTATGCCGCCCCGATTGTGAATCGTCGCGCCTTTCGCGCTGTCACTCAATTGAAATATCGACATGGCTGGCGCAGCGTCTTTGCATGCGTCGGCCCCCCGTCGGAGCGGCGCGAACTGCCGGTGTACCGGCAGGGACCGAGCAACGGTCGCAGCAGCTTTCAGTCAACGGTGATTTCGATGACGCGCGGCCTGGCCGCCGCCCGCGCGCGCTTCAGCGCCTCGGTGAGACCGCCGACGCCGGTCAAGCGCTCGGCCTCGAGGCCATAGGCCTCGGCGAGCTTGCAGAAATCCGGCGGCGCCGGCGACACGCCGACCGGCTCGACGCCGACATCGAGCATCGAGGTCTCGATCTCGCGATAGCCGCGATTGTTCCAGACGACGAAGATCACCGGCGCCCCGGCATCGAGCGCGGCGCCGATCTCCGGCAAGGTGAACTGGAAGCCACCATCGCCGGTGAGGCACACCACCGGCGCTTGCGGAACGGCGAGCGCCGCGCCGATCGCCGCCGGCGGACCATAGCCCAGCGCGCCGAAGCCGGTCGCGGCGTTGAACCAGCCGCCGGGACGGTCGTGGTCGTAATAGAGGTTGGCGGCATAGATCGGTTGGGTCGAATCGCCGACGATGATGGCGCCCGGCAGCGCGTCGCGGATCATCTCCACCGCGCGAACCTGCGCCAGGTATTCGGGCCTCAGCTCGGCCAGCGCGGCGTTCCGTGCGGCGGCCGCGCGGGCTTCGCCGTCCTTGGCGGCGGGATGACCCGGCCCAATTGCCGACAGCAAAACCTCGATCCCCTCGGCGCAATCCGCCTGGATGCCGACCGTCACCGGCCGGCGCGCGATCTGGTCGGCCCCAATATCGATGCGGATCAGGTTCTTGGGCAGCACGAAGCCGCCGTCGCCATAGCCGTCATAGTCGGTCGGTCCGAATTCGGTGCCGGCCGCGATCACCAGATCGGCCTCCGCCATCAGCGCGCGCACGGCCTTCAGACTGGGACTGGCCGGCACGCAGAGCGGATGGCCATGCAGCAGGCCGCGCGCATTGGCGGTCTCGACGACCGGCGCGCCAAGCATCTCGGCCAGGCGCCGCAGCGCCGCGTCGGCTTTCCTGGCGCCGCCGCCCGACAGAATCAGCGGACGGCTGGCGGCCTTGATCAACGTCGCCGCCTCGGCGACCGCCGCGGCGGTCGGCGACGGCGGCGCGGCGTTGCTCAGCGCTGCCGCGATGCCGTCGGCGGGCTTAACCATGACGTCGGTGGGAATCTCGATATGCACCGGGCCCGGCCGCGCCGACGAAAACAGCGCGAAGGCGCGGGCGAGCGCGCCCGGCAACTGCCCGGCCTCGGTGATGCGCTCGGAAAACAGCGCAACCTTTTCCATCATGCCGCGCTGATCTGGGAGTTCATGCAGGAAGCCGAGGCCCTTGCCCAGCGTATCGGTGGCATTGACGCCGGAAATGACCAGCATCGGCACCGAATCGGCGCGCGCCTGGCCCATGGCGGTGATGGTATTGGTCAGCCCCGGTCCGGTGATCACGAAAGCGACGCCCGGACGGCCGCCGGCGCGCGCATAGCCATCGGCCATGAAGCCGGCGCCTTGCTCGTGGCGCGGCGTGACATGGCGGATCTTCGAGCGCGCCAGGCCGCGATAGAGCTCGACCGTGTGGACGCCCGGAATGCCGAAGACGGTGTCGACGCCATGCGCCTCGAGCAGCGTGATCAGCGCTTCGCCAACGGTGGTCATTGATTTCCTCCCTGTTCCGGCGCAAGGCCGAGCTCGGCCTCTATGGCTTTGATGCCGATCGCCGCCAATTCGCCAGGCGAGAACATCTCGCCGGCCAGGCAGCCTTCGATCCAGAGCCCGTCGATGATTGCGTTAATGGCGATGGCATGGTGGCGCAGCTCGGCCGCGTCCGGCTTGCGCCGTTCGGCGGCGAGAACTTCGGCCACGACGGCTTCCACCTCGTTGCGAAAACCGAGATAGCCTTCGCGGTGCGCACGGGCGAGCGTCGGATCCGCGCCGGCGCGGCCGATGAAGGTCGCCCAGAGCGAGAACACCCGCTGGTCGATGATCGGCGCGTTGAGGTTGGCGGTGACGAAAGCCGCAAGGCGTTGGCGCGGCGAGGCATCTTCCATGACCAAAGCCGCTTTCGCCTGCTCGGTCATGCGGCCCATCAGTGCCGCATAGGCTTCCTGCAGCAAATCTTCCTTGCCGGGGAAATAGTGCCGGATCAGCCCGGCGGTGACGCCGGCGCGCAAGGCGATGGTGCGCACGGTGGCGCCCTCGAGGCCATGTTCGGCCACGCTGTCCAGGGTGGCGTCGATCAGATCCTGCCGCCGCCGCTCCTCGCCCTCGCGGCGGAACTTGCGGCGCGCATTCATCGGCGCAGGATCGGCCGCGTCAGGCATGTCGGCCCGCCTTCGCAGGCGATGCAGAGCGCGTCCGCCTCGAAGATTTCGACCATGCAGCCGGCGGCTTCCATCGCGGCTTTGGTCTTGGGAAAGCCGGCCACGGCAATGACCTTCAACGGGCTGGTCGGCAGCACGTTCAGGCTAAGGCCGTTCGACGCGGCGAACTCTTCGCCGTCGCCTTCGACCAGGCGGATGCCGCGCGCCTTCAGCATCTGGTAGAACGGCGCCGGCAGAAGCGGCGAATAGACCAGCGCGAGGTCGTCGGCCAACGGGCTGATCACCGACATCAGATGCAGGCAAGCCTCTTCGCCCTGCCACAGCGGCAGGTCGAAGCCGTAGACCGAAATGCCATGCGGCGTCAGCAGGTTGGCTACCTGCTGGATGCCTTCCTGGTTGGTGCGCACGCCGCGCCCGATCGCCAGCGTCCGGGCATCCAGCCATACACAGTCGCCGCCTTCGACCTGGCCTGGCGCCTCGACGCGGCCGAGGATCGGAATGCCCAGCCTTTTGTAGGTCTCTTCATGCAGCGAAGGCTCCTTGGCGCGCAACGGCTTACCCATGGACAGGATCAGCGCGCCGCGGTCGGTCATCAGCGATGGGTCATGCGTGAACACCGAATCCGAAAGCCCGTCGGCCTTGTCCTCGATCCATTCGATCTCGGCACCGGAAGCCGCCACCAGCTCGGCAAGGGCCGCGTGCTGCGCGGCTGCTTTCGCCGGGTTAAACCCGGGGCCATAGTGCCAGGCAGCCCTGTCGGCATCGCGCATGGCGTTGGCCGCCGAACGCATCAGCACACGCCGCAGCGGCGCCGCCATGGACTGTGATCCGAAAGCGCTCATCGATGCCCTTTATGCTGAAAAAAATCGAAAAAATTTCATGAGAGGCTATTTATACACTTGCACAACAACGCCGCAAGTGCCGTAATGATCGGGATTGACGGGCTCGCGCTGTCGGGTCCATGCTGAAGTCTGGAGCGGGCAGTACAGCGTATGTTGATTAGCCGGATGGACGTTCGACGACCTGCCTTCGACCGTATAGAGGTCGCCCGGTGAGCGTGGCGGATACTGCCGCAGTCCAATCCGGCAAGGCGCAAAGCAGCGCCGCCGAAGCCATCCATGTCGAGAACCTGCATAAGAAATTCGGCCAGTTGCATGTGCTGAAGGGCGTTTCGCTGTCGGCGCGCGACGGCGAAGTGGTCGCCATCATCGGCGGCTCCGGCTCCGGCAAATCGACGCTGCTGCGCTGCATCAACTGCCTGGAAAACCCGACCAGCGGCATCATCCGCGTCAATGGCGAGGAGATCAAGCTCAAGGCCGACAGCCACGGCCACACCGTTCCGGCGGACCGCAGGCAAATCGAGCGGATCCGCTCGAGGCTCGGTATGGTGTTCCAGAATTTCAATCTCTGGAGCCACATGACCTTGATCGAGAACGTCATCGAGGTTCCGGTGCATGTGCTGGGCGTCAAGCGCGACGAGGCGATTGTCCAGGCCGAGAAGCTGCTTGCCCGCGTAGGGCTGGCGGAGAAACGCGATGTCTATCCGGCCTTCCTGTCCGGCGGGCAGCAGCAGCGCGCGGCGATCGCCCGGGCGCTGGCGATCAATCCGCGCGTCATGCTGTTCGACGAGCCGACCTCCGCGCTCGATCCCGAGCTGGTCGGGGAGGTGCTGAAGGTGATCGGCGACCTGGCGCGCGAGGGGCGCACCATGGTGCTGGTGACGCATGAAATGAAGTTCGCCCGCGAGGTCGCGACGCATGTCGTTTATCTCTACAACGGGTTGGTCGAGGAGGAAGGTCCGCCGGAACAATTGTTCGGCGCGCCTAAATCCGAAAGGCTCAAGCAATTCCTTCGCAATGTCGGCTAGGAGCCGGCATCAAGCGGAGCGAAAACCGGGAACAACAACAAACTGGGAGTCCTGAAATGAAGACTGTTCTCAAGACCTTCGCCGCCGCGCTGCTTCTCGGCGTCGCGGCGATGGGTGGCGTGGCCAAGGCCGAGCAGGTGAAGATCGGCGTCGCCGCCGAGCCCTATCCGCCCTTCACCTCGCCCGACGCCACCGGCAAATGGGTGGGCTGGGAGATCGACTTCGTCAACGCCGTCTGCGCCGAGGAGAAGCTCGACTGCGTCATCACGCCGGTTGCCTGGGATGGCATCATCCCGGCGCTGACCACCAAGAAGATCGACGCCATCGTCTCTTCGATGTCGATCACCGACGAGCGCAAGAAGACGATCGACTTCTCGGACAAGTACTATAACACCCCGACCGCGATCATCGGGCCGAAGGACCAGAAGTTCGGCGCCACGCCGGACGACCTCAAGGGCAAGGTTATCGGCGTCCAGGTGTCCACGGTGCATGCGGTCTATGCGAAGAAGCACTTCACCGGCGCCCAGGAAATCAAGGAATACCAGACGCAGGACGAAGCCAACAACGATCTGGCCGCCGGCCGCATCGACGCGGTGCAGGCCGATTCGATCGCGCTCGGCGAATTCCTCAAGACCGACCAAGGCAAGGCCTGCTGCGACCTGAAGGGCATGGTGGCCCCGGACGACGAGGTGCTTGGACCGGGCGTCGGCGCCGGCATCCGCAAGGAAGACACCGCGCTCAAGGAAAAGTTCAACGCCGGCATCAAGGCGATCCGCGCCAACGGCAAATATGACGAGATCTCGAAGAAGTATTTCGACTTCGACATCTATGGCGGCGCCACGCAGTCGAACTGAGCCCTCTCGCGAATGAGTGTGGGCATGGCGCCAACGCCATGCCCAACCTTGCCACGCATGCAGCCGCTGACCCGATGATCGGCGGCTTGCCAGCTATCCGGGGGCGAAGCTGATCGACGCCTTTCTTCCGGCCTCCGCGGCCGGCATCATGGAACTCCTGTCGCCCGTGGCGCCCGGCTGGGGCGGCACGCTGCTGGTCGGCTTGCTGCATTCGATCGAGATCGCCGTGGGCGCCACCTGCCTCGGCCTCATGATCGGCACCGCCGGCGCCTTCGGCAAGCTCTATGGCGGCCCGGTGACGCGCGACCTGCTCGCGGTCTATACGACCATCGTGCGAGCGGTGCCGGAACTGGTGCTGATCCTGCTGCTCTATTATGCCGGCACCGACCTCATCAACCAGGTGCTGACGGCAATGGGCTACAGCCGTGTCGACATCAGCGGGCTCGCGGCCGGCATTTTCGTGCTGGGCTTCGTCCAAGGCGCCTATTCGACCGAAGTCATCCGAGGCGCCATCCTCGCCATCCCGCAGGGCCAGATCGAGGCAGCCCGTGCCTACGGCATGCCGCCCGGCCTGATGCTGCGACGCATCACGCTGCCGGCCATGCTGCCCTTCGCCATCCCCGGCCTGGCCAATCTTTGGCTGATCGCCACCAAGGACACCGCGCTGCTTGCAGTCGTCGGCTTCTTCGAACTGACGCTGGCGACGCGCCAGGCGGCCGGCGTCACCAAGGCCTACCTGCTCTTCTATCTCGCCGCCGGCGCGCTTTATCTGGCGCTCACGCTGTTCTCCAACCTGATCATCGGCCGCGTCGAGGTCTGGTCGCGGCGCGGCATGCCCTCCGTCAAGGAGGCGCGCTGATGTCGGCCGAAGCCACCGCGATCAACATGGCGGCTCGGGCCTCGATCTGGCTGAAACCGCACCGCATCGTGCTCATCCTGATCGCGCTGGCGCTGGTGCTCTGCGCAGCCTTTTTCATGCGCTGGGAATGGCTGCCGCAATATTGGCAAATGGGCCTGATGGGCATATGGCGGACGCTCTGGATCCTCGCCGTCACATGCGCGCTGGGCTTTGCGCTCGCCGTGCCGCTCGGGCTCGCGCAGGCCAGCGGGCCGATCTGGTTCTCGGCGCCGGCAAAAGCCTTCTGCACCATCATCCGCGGAACGCCGCTGCTGTTGCAACTCTGGCTGCTCTATTACGGGCTCGGCTCGGTCTTCCCGCAATATCCATGGATCCGCGAATCCTGGCTGTGGCCGTATCTCAGGCAGGCCTGGCCCTATGCCGTGGTGGCGCTGACCTTTTCCTTCGCAGGCTATGAGGGCGAGGTGATGCGCGGCGCCTTTGCCGGTGTGCCGAGAGGCCAACTCGAGGCTGCCCGCGCCTTCGGCATGAGTCGCTGGAAAATCTTCCGCCGCATCTGGCTGCCGCAAGCCTTCTACCGGGCGCTGCCGACGCTGACAGGCGAGACGGTGCTGCAGCTGAAATCGACGCCGCTGGTGGCGACGATCAGTGTCATCGACATCTTCGCCGTCTCCTCCAAGGTGCGCCAGGACACCTACCTGACCTATGAACCTTTGCTGCTTCTGGCGCTGATCTATATGACGATCACCGGTATCCTGGTCTTCGTCTTCAGCCGGATCGAGGCGCGGATTCCGGTCAAGATCGGGTAGTAGGGAGTAGGGGAGTGTTCAGCCACGATCCGCATTCACATTTCCATCCCCAGCCGCTATTCGCTCCACAATTTCCCCCTACTCCCCTGCTCCCTTAGGACAGCGACCATGCAACTCACCCTCGACCAGGCAACAGGCCTATGCCGGATGGCGGCGCTCGGCGCCGGCGCTAATGAGGAGGCGGCGCAGTCGCTGACCGCCTCGATCATCGCCGCCGAGGCCGAAGGCCTGTCGACGGTCGGGCTGTCGCATTTCATCGATTATCTGGAGGCGCTCGAAGCCGGCCGCATCGACGGCAATGCAGAGCCGGCAATCACCCGGCCGGCGCTCGCCGTCTATCTCTCCGACGCGCGCGGCGGGCTTGCCCATACGGGCTTCGACCGCACGATCGACGACCTCGTCAAGGCGGCGAAGCTGTTCGGCGTCTCGATCTTCTCGCAGAAGAACGCCTATACATGCGGCGCGCTCGGCTATTTCACCGGCCGGCTGGCGGAACAGGGGCTGGTCTCCTTCGCCGCCACCAACGGGCCGGCGGTGCTGGCCGGCTCAGGGTCGATCAAGCCGGTCTATTGCACCAATCCGATGTCCTTCGCCTCGCCCGCCGCCGACGGACCGCCGCTGGTCATCGACCAATCGTCGAGCGCCACTGCCTTCGTCAACATCCGCAAGGCGGCCGAGGAAGGCAGGAAGATACCTGAAGGATGGGCGCTGGATGCCAGCGGCAATCCCACGACCGACCCGGCGGCGGCCATGAAGGGCGCGATGCTTGCCTTCGGCGGCCAGCGCGGCGCCAATGTCGCGTTGATGGTCGAGGTGCTGGCCGCAGGCATTTCCGGTGCCAACTGGTCGCTCGACGCGCCCTGGTTCACCGGCGGGCCGGATAGCCCCGGCACCGGCCTTTTCGTTCTGGCCATCGAGCCAAAACTGCTCGACCCGGATTTCGAGCAGCGCATGAAGGAGCAGCTCGACCGGCTGCGGCGGCGCTATGGCGTGCATATTCCCGGCCGCTCCCGCGCCGAGGCCGCGGAGAAGGCCAAGGCGCGCGGCATCACCACGTCCAGGGCGGTCGTGCAGCGCATTTCGGAATTCGCCGAGCGTTATTCGGCCTGAGTTTGCCGCGCTGTTGAACCTTTTCCCCGCCTGACGCCACCCATATCCGGCACCCCACGCCGCGAGCCGCTTTGGTGCTTCGTCCGGCTCGCGGTTCGCCGGACGTTCAGGGCGGGGGCGGGCGTGCTTGCTTCACCCCACCTTGATACCGTCTCAGGTCAGGCCGCCTCGTTGGACCCTGTTTCGGCTGGACGCTGCCCGGAAAACCCCGCTTCGGCGGGGTTTTCTGCGTTTCGCATCGTTTCGCCACAAACATGAACGCAAAAGTTAACTTTTGTTAACTTGACTTGCCCGGAACCGTCGGGCGTCTGCGGGTATTGCCACAAACAGGAGCTACGATGTCCGCGACCACCCACGCCCCCCGCGCAAAGCTGATCATTCCAGCGCTTGGCCGCCTCTATTCGGCATTGCATGATGCCGGCGAAACCCTGCTGCGCGCTGTCGCCGGCGGCTTCCTGGCCATCCATGGCTCGCAAAAGATCGTCAATCCGTTCGGCGCCACGGAAATGGTCGAGGGGCTCGGCTTCTATCCCGGCGTCTTCTGGTCGCCGCTGCTTGCCTGCACCGAGTTCTTAGGCGGCATCCTGATCGCGCTTGGCCTTTTCACCCGCCCTGCCGCCTTCGCCGGCCTGATCGTGCTTCTGGTCACCGTGTGGTTCCATTGGGTGACCATGGGCCAGGGTTTTTCGGGCGCGGAAAAGTCGCTGCTTTGGACTGCGATCCTCGCCTTTTTCGTGATCCGCGGCGGCAACCGCCACTCGGTCGACGCGCGCATCGGCAAGGCTTTCTAAGCGCTTTTGTAGCGGCGCAATTCCGGACGGAAA